>CAMDCN010000001.1 GCA_945890485.1 Candidatus Sulfopaludibacter sp. SbA3
CATCGAGGCTCTCGATGGATATGTCGACCACCACAACGCAGAGCCCAAGCCCTTCATCTGGACCGCCAGAGCTCAGGATATCCTCGCCAAAGTCATGCGGGCACAGAACGCATTGAATAACAGGCAGACTGTTTGAAGCACACCACTAGGCTAGTCGAGTTTTCTCACGGGTGACCGCAGGGAGTTTCCCGGAACTAACGAGATGGCGCTTCGTGCGGTAGTCTGAAGATTCAAGCAGCACCATGCGGACGAAAACAACTCACTTAGTCGAAGATGACGGACGATGGTTAATGAAGCGTGTGGGCGAGTGTCTGGGTCTTGCGAGCTTCCGCTCGAAGCGGCTTGCGATGGAAGCGGCGCGGCAACTGGTTGCCGGAGAGAGCGCCTGGCAGATCGTCTCTTTGAGTGCTTCGGGACGGGTCCGTGTGGAGGCGCGATACGGGTTGCCCACAATCCGACGGTCGCCCGCGAAGAGTACGCTGGGGCGACGGGCGATTGAAAGAGCGGTAGGTGAATTGGTCCGGAAGCGGCTGGAAGAGTGAATCCGGTTTGTCGGATCGAGTCGGGAGTCCTTTTGTCCGAGGCTGGAATTCTGGTGACTGAGGCATGAGCAAACCACGATGCAATCGGGATATGGCGTTTCTCCCAGTAGGGGCGGCAAAGAGCGCCCGTGCCCCTGCGGTGGGCGTGAGAATTGTTCGCGCTGTTGGGGTACTGGCTACATCAGCACCGTCGTGGAACCGTTGGCGGCGGTCGAGGGGCCAATGCGCGGCCGACCGGTCAAACGGGCGGTGGCGAATCCCCCGAAGCCGCTGGTGAAGGGTTTGCCGGCCTATATCCGACCGGCTCTGCCGCCGCCAATGGTCCAGTGCCCGCACTGCTCGGCACTGGTGGGAGCGAAGAGACTGGAGCGGCATATCCAGAAAGTGCACGCGTCGGCATCGCCCCGGGCGGGCGCGATTCGTGAACAGTTGGCGACACGGCCGATGCCGAAGAAGACCGTTCCGCCGAAGGCTTCCGTTCCGGTGGTGAAAGCGAAACCGGCTACGAAGCAGCGCACTTCTATTGGGGCCGACCGGGCCACGCGGACGCGGCCGCCAGAAAATGGCAGGGATGGCTCCGAGGGGTTCGGCCAGTTCCGGGAAGGTGGCCGCTTCGGATCGCACCCTTCGTTTGACGACTTTGGCGACGAGTCGGAGCCATGAACAGGGGGGCCTTGGGGCGGATCGATGCGAAGGCTACCGGCTCACTTTGTAGCCCGCGCGCGATTCATCGCGCGGCAAAGTAGGGCTCCGCGGTTTCGAGGATTGCCTGGCGGCGGATCCAATTTGAGCTGCGCTCGATGGCCCGCTGCGAAACCAGATCGACCGGGCGGCCAGCGAGTTCGGCGAGTTCGTTCTCCATGGCCACGTGATCGAGCAGACTCCAGTCGGCTTCCGGGGTGAAGGTGACGAGAAAGTCCAGGTCGCTGTCCGGGCGGAAATCGTCTCGCAGGGCGGAGCCGAAGAGGCGCAGTTCGGCGATCTTCCACTTGGCGCAGAACTCGTGTAGCGGCTGGGAGGGAATCAGGACTTCGAGTCGCATGCGGCGCTCTCCTTACGCAGAATACCACCGCGGGGCTGGTTCGCAGCGGGGCCGGCGGCCTGTGGTCGCGGGGGCAGGACGCTGCGCGGGCGGTTAGTCGCTCCGGGAGTTCGACGAGGATGCCAGGAATTGGCGGTTGACGAAGCGCCCGACGGTCCGGGCGCCATCGGAGTCGAGGCGCTCGACGAGATCCGGGTTGCCGGGAACGGCAAAGAAGTGCGGATAAGGCCGGTTCGCAAGGACCGTTTGCAGGCGTTGCCGCCCGGCGGGGGTGTCGACGGACGCGAGGCACTCGGAAAGGGATTTTGGTTGACTCATATCCGCTCGGTAGCAGAAGCGCCTGTTCGCGAAGGGCCGTTAACGGCCGGGCATGGGCATGGCGACGCTGCGCTGCCAGTACTGCTCGAAGAGGCCGCGCATCGCTTCTCCCAAGCCGTTATGGTCGAAGACCACGGCCGTCCAGGTGGGTTTGGTGATCACCGGGTCGAGCAGCGCGAGTAGGCCGCGACGGCCGTCGCAGAGGGTTAGCTTCAGGGGGAGAGACGGGACCTGGTGGACCTCGACGCCGGCTTCCATGAATTCGATTAAACGGCGGCGGTGGATGTCGTCGAGGGTGCCCATCTCGATCAGCAGACGGCAGCGGACTCCCCGCGAGAGGGCCTCGCGGACCATCTGGTCGTCGACGGGGTCGATGGCGTAGGGCGGGCGGGAGAATTCGCAGTAGTCTGTCTGCGCTTCCTGCATCATGCGGCGGTATTCGGTGGCCGTCTGCAGGGGTTCGGAGACGATGCGGAGGAAATCCAGCGTGCCGCGGCCCCCTTGGCCTTCGGAATAGGAGGTGTTGAGGTCCTCAACGAGATCCGAGGCGTGGCGGGACTGCTCCGAGAGTTCGTGCTGCATCGCCTGGGCGCGGCGGGCGAAATAGCTGGGGATGGCCAGGGAGGGCTCGACCGCGGAAAAGAGCTTGGTGCGCTCCTGGACGACCTGCGCAAAACCCTTCTCGACGAGGGAATCGAGAACTTCGTAAATCTTCTGCCGGGGGACGTGGGCGCGGGCGGCGAGTTCGAGAGCCTTAAAACGAGGATGGCCAACCAGGACCAGATAGGAGCGGGCTTCGTATGCGTTTAACCCTATTTGCTGCAACCGTTTCCAGAATCTGGCGTATTCCGCATCCGGTAATTCATTTGGCATCGACCTTCCAAAGATATCAAACTATTCCAGGCCCACGCGAGGTTTCGTGCATCAATAAGAGATATGGAACAGCTACCCTCCACGCTGGGCGAACTACAGAAAAGTGACTGGGCCGAGCGGTGCTCGCCAGGGCGGACCGTGAAGGACGAACTGCGGGAAAACCTGATCGCCAAGATACGCGCCGGAGAGCGGTTGTTTCCGGGCGTGGTGGGATATGAGGATACCGTGGTGCCGCAAGTCGTGAACGCCGTACTGGCAAAGCACAACTTTATTTTGTTGGGGACGCGGGGCCAGGCGAAGACACGGCTGATCCGCATGCTGACGACGCTGCTGGATGAGTGGATGCCGTACGTGGCGGGCTCGGAGATTCGGGATAATCCGTTGGCTCCTTTATCGCTGTTTGGGAAGGAGCAGGTGGCGGCGCTGGGGGAAGCGACCCCGATTGCCTGGATGCGGCGGGACGAGCGGTACGTGGAAAAGCTGGCGACGCCGGACGTGACGATTGCGGACATGATTGGGGATATTGACCCGATTAAGGCGGCGAAGCTGGGGCGGGAGATGGGGAGCGAGCTGACGGTGCACTACGGGCTGTTGCCGCGGGCGAACCGGGGGATTTTCGCGATTAACGAGCTGCCGGATTTGGCGGGGAAGATTCAGGTGGGGCTGTTCAACATCATGCAGGAGGGGGATATCCAGATCAAGGGGTATCCGGTGCGGCTGCCGCTGGATGTGGTGCTGCTGTTTACGGCGAATCCGGAAGATTACACGGCGAGAGGGAAGATTATTACGCCGTTGAAGGACCGGATTGGGAGCGAGATCCGGACGCACTATCCGCACACGATGGAGCAGGGGATGGAGATTACGGGGCAGGAGGCGTGGACCAAGCGGACGGGGGGCGTGACGTTGACGGTGCCGAAGTTTATCCGGGAGACGGTGGAGGCGATTGCGTTTATTGCTCGCGAGGATAAGAAGATTGATAAGCGGAGCGGGGTGAGCCAGCGGTTGCCGATTTCGGTGATGGAGAGTGTGGTTTCGAACGCGGAGCGGCGGGCGCTGATGGCGATGGAGGTGGAGGCGGTGCCCCGGGTGGTGGATTTGTATGCGGCGTTGCCTTCGATGACGGGGAAGATTGAGTTGGAGTATGAGGGGGAGTTGAAGGGCGGGGAGGCGGTGGCGCGGGAGTTGATTAAGGCCGCGGTGGGGCGGGTGTTTACGCATTATTTTGATGGGGTGAACGTGGGGATGATTGTGAAGTACTTTGAGCGGGGCGGGGCGTTGAAGGTGGATGAGGGGACTTCGGCGGCGGACATGTTGGTGCAGATGATGCCGGTGGATGGGTTGTTTGAGAAGACGGCGGCGTTGGGGATAGGGGTGGGGGAGAGCGACGCGATGCGGGCGGCGGCGGCGGAGTTTGTGTTGGAGGGGCTGTATGCGCATCGGCGGATTAGCCGGAGCGAGGAGTTGGGGTTTATGGGGGAGGATCGGCGGTCGGGGCGGCAGGAGCAGGAAGGGGAGGAGATGCCGCAGCCTCGGAATAAGAAGCGGCAGCAGTTTAATTAGCTTTTGCGCACCAGAAGGTGATTTATGCGCTCCATACGGTATTCGAAATTTTCGGAAGAGGACTTTGGCCTGAGCGCTGAGGACCTGATGAAGGCTTTGGCGGATTTCTTTCTGCAGAGCGGGTTTCAGGATCCCTATGGGCAGTTTCCGTTTGATGAGGATACGTTGGAGGCCTTGAAGGAGGCCGTGCGGCGGGCGCTGTTGAGTGGGGATTTGGTGCCGCTGGAGGAGATTCAGAAACTATCGGAAGAGCAGTTTGAGGCGTTGGTGGACCGGTTGGTGGAGAAGTTGCAGACGGAGGGGTATGTGACGGCGCCGCCGGAGGGTGCGGGGCGGGAGGGGGAGCGGCAGGAGATTAAAGTCGAGGCTACGGATAAGGCTTTGGACTTTTTGGGTTATAAGACGTTGAAGGATTTGATGGGGTCGTTGGGGAAGGCTAGTTTTGGGGCGCATGATACGAGGGAGTTGTCGACGGGGGTGGAGACGAGCGGGTCGAGCAAGTTGTACGAGTTTGGGGACACGTTGAATTTAGACGTGAACACGACTTTGTTTCATGCCATGCAGAGGGAGGGGGTGAAGGTGCCGTTGGGGTTGGAGTATGAGGACCTGCATGTGCATCAGAGCGAGTATCAGAGTAGCTGTGCGACGGTGTTGATGCTGGATTGTTCGCACTCGATGATTTTGTATGGGGAGGACCGGTTTACGCCGGCGAAACGGGTGGCTTTGGCGTTGGCGCATTTGATACGGACGCAGTATCCGGGGGATTCGCTGCGGTGTGTGTTGTTTCATGACACGGCGGAGGAGCTGAGGATGCAGGATCTGGCTCGGGTGCAGGTGGGGCCTTATTATACGAATACGCGGGATGGTCTGATTCTGGCGCAGAAGTTGTTGCAGCAGGAGAAGAAGGATATGAAGCAGATCATCATGATTACGGATGGGAAGCCGTCGGCGTTGACGCTGGAGGATGGGCAGATTTATAAGAATCCGTTTGGGCTGGATCCGTTGGTGATTTCGCGGACGCTCGAAGAGGTGAGCCGGTGTAAGCGGGCGGGGATACTGATTAACACGTTTATGCTGGCGCAGGATTACGGGTTGATTAGTTTTGTGAAGAAGATTAGTGAGATGTGTAAGGGGAAGGCTTATTTTACGCGGCCGGAGACGTTGGGGCAGTATTTACTGATGGATTATATGACGCGGAAGAGCAAGATGGTGCATTAGGGGAGGGCGATGCCGAGGTCGTAGTGGCGGAGGATGGTGGGGAGGTCTCGATAGGACAGCCAGTCGCCCAGCGAACGGGGAACAGAGAGGGCGTCGTGCGCATGATCGAAGAGGGCGATGGAGTGTAGGGCAGGATCGTGACGGGCGCGGTATTGAATGCCGTCTGGTTTGGCAGGGAGATTCCGAAACGCGGCGGAGTACCCCTGGGAAATCTCGTAGGTGAGGCTATTCGTCAAGTGGCCCTCGGCGCCAACGCGGGTGAGGCCTCCGGACATGGCGAGATCGATGAGAGAGAGGGGGCGCGTGAGCTGAAAGCTGGCGAGGAAGCAGCGGGCCAATCGCTTTCTTTCGATCGCTCTAAACCGGAGATACTCGCGACCAATGGATTCCATGAAGGCGCAGGCCGGGGTAGCGGCCGCGTAGAGGACTCCGTAGTCTTTGGCGGGGGCGTCCCAGCGGTTGGACTTCGAGCGTCCGAAGTACAGTGGTGAATAGTCCGCAGGATGGGATCGATACCAAGTTGACCCGGCTGGTACGACTAGTAACCGGGGCTTGGCGGAGGAGAGATCGGGTACAGCCTTAGCGGAATGCAACACTAGCTGGCGCCATGCACTCCGTAGTCTTCAATCGCGGCGAGGACTGCGGCGGGGGTTCCGTTGCGGCGGGAGAGGACTTCGATGGGTGTTTTGCCTCGGAGGGTCGTGTGGGTATTGAGGAAGAAGAGCAGCTTCTCGGTGGGAGAGAAGTCGGACATCGCACCCAGGATTGTTTCTAAATGCTGGAGTCGGAATTGCCAGCGGGGGAAGCGGAGTCCTTCTGATGGCACGTCGACGGCGAGGAGACGTCCTTGTTGGACATCGTTGAGAACCTGATCGTTGTCGGCGTTCCGCTGGGCGGCTACCTCAGCGAGGGACACGGTTCCGCCTTCGGCGGCTAGGGCTTGGCGGAGAACCTGCTGACCGCGCTGAAGCGCGTCGGCCAGCGTGGGTTCGGATGACGACTTTGTTTCCGAGTAGGTCCTGGACTTGGGGTTGACCGTCAGCACGCTACTGATTTTGCGCTGGGGGCTGGTGGGCGGAGCGAGAGTCGTGAAGCTGCCGACCGTGGGCTTTGGCTTTTTCATCCGAATGCACCTGATCCTATTGTACTGTTCTGCAGGTTGCGGTATTTGCGGAGGAGTTCATAGAGGACGATACCACCGGCGGTGGCGACGTTGAGGGAGTGTTTGACGCCGAGCATGGGGAGGCGGATGTGGACGTCGGCGCGGGCGGAGAGGGCGGGTTGGATGCCGTCGACTTCGTGGCCGAAGATGACGCAGACGGGGAAGCGGGGTTGCCAGTCGAAGAGGTCGATGGCGCGGGGGGTGGTTTCGATAGCGGCGATTTCGGTGTTGTCGGGGAGGAGATCGAGGGGGTTTGGGGCGTAGCGCCAGGGGACGGTGAATTCGGCGCCGAGGGCGGTTTTGGCGATTTGCTTGGGGTTGCGTTCGGGGGTGGAGGCGATGCCGGCGAGGAGGAGGGCTTCGGCGGCGCAGGCATCGGCGGTGCGGAAGAAGCTACCGATGTTGTACATGCTGCGGACGTTATCGAGGAGGACCGTCACCGGGAGGCGCTTGATGCCGTCGTAAGCGGCGGAGAGGGGGGTGGCGGCGAAGGGGAGACGGTCCACTCGGTTGCTTCTTACTTCTTCAGCAGGTCGCGGATCTCGGTGAGGAGGACGACGTCGGCCGGGGTGGGGGGGGCGGCGGCGGGGGCGGGCGGTTTCTTGGTGGCGTTGACGGCCTTGACCAGGAGGAAGACGCAGAAGGCGAGGAGGACGAAGTTGATGACTACGGTGATGAAGTTACCGTAGGCGAGGGTGGCCGCTCCGGCTTTTTTGGCGTCGGCGAGGGTGGCGTAGGTTTTGCCGTCGAGGGCCGTGAAGAAGTTCGAGAAGTCGAGGCCTCCCGTGGCGGCTCCGACGACGGGCATGATGAGGTCGTCGACGAGGGATCCGACGATTTTACCGAAGGCTCCGCCGATGATGACGCCGACGGCGAGATCCATGACGTTGCCTTTGTTGATGAACTCTTTGAACTCTGAAACCATTCCCATTTTCGTTGCTCCTATTCGTCCGCGTACGGGCGATTGTAGATTGCGAACCTTGTGAACTCGCGGAAGCCGAGACGGTCGTACAGTTTTCGGCCAGCGGGAGATGATTGTAACACTGATTGCGGACAATCGAGTTGGGTGGCAGAGAAGTTGGCGGCGTGGCGCATGATGGATTCGCCGTAGCCGCGGCCCTGATAGTGGGGGAGGGTGCCGACGGAATAGAAGCCAGCGACGCCGTGGGCGGCGGCGACCATGGCGCAGGAGACGGGTTCGTTGACGCGGTAGGCGAGCCAGCCGTGGATGGGGGGGCGCCAGGCGGCGGGGTCGGCGTAGATGCGTTGGCAGAGGGAGAATGAGACGTGGAAGATGACGGAGACGAGGTGGGCGAAGGTGAGGGCGTCGTGGGCGTTGCGGACGGGGCGGACGGTGAGTCCGGGGGAGAGGGGATGGCGGGGGGCGGGGAAGGGGCCGGCGAGGAGGCCGGGCGCGGATTGTTGGAAGCGATAGCGATGTTGTTGGAGGACGGCGGGGTCGGGGTGGGGGGCGTACTGTTCGCAGAGCCAGAGGGCGGAGCCGGTGGCGAGTTGGTCGTAGTGGGTGGTGAGGTGGTGGAGGACGGTGGGGAGCTGGGGGGTGGGGCCGGTGAGGGAGGCGATGTTGAAGGCGGTGGAGTTGGCGCCGGAATAGATGGCGAGGGCGCCGGGGAGGGGGGTGGCGTGGCCGGAGTGGGCGTAGAAATGGGAGGCGAGGCGGTGGTTGGCCTCGATGAGGGTGTGGGGTAGGGGGCCCGAGTGGGGCATGGGGGGATTATGTCACTAGTTGGCGGTCGGCGAGGGGGCGGACGCCTCGCCGTTGCGGGTCCGGGGCGCGGGTTAACAGGCCTGGTTGAACAGGAACCACACCAAGATCAGGGAAAAGGGTACGCCAAGCATGTAGGCAATTCCGTATTTCATAAGAACCTCCACGGAATTGAGGAGCAGTTACCGGGCCATTCGGGGAAGTTTGTTGCAACGAAAGGACGTCGCGGGTTTACGGGGGCTGGCGACGGTAGGAATTTTGGGCAGGATGACCGCCGGTTAGCGGCTGGTACCGGCGACGTCGTTCGGAAACTGGTAGAGGCCTTTGCCGGCGGTGATGTAGAGAGTTTTGTTTTGGGGGCCGGCGAAGGTGCAGTTGGTGACGGTGTCTTCGGGGAGGGAGATGAACTTGAAGAGCTGGCCGGAGGGGCTGAAGACGTGGACGCCGGGCTTGGTATCGAGAGTCTCGCTGGTGCCACGCTTCTGATGGAGGCCGGCGACGGCGTAGAGATTGGCTTGGGTGTCGATGCACATGCCGTCGGCGCTGCGGCCGGGGTAGAAGTTGTGGAAGACGCGCATGTTGGTGAGGGCGCCGGCGGGGGAGAGGTCGTAGGCGCGGATCATGCGGGCGCCGCCTTCCTGGTTGTTGGCTTCGACGAGGTAGAGGGTTTTGTCGTCGGGGGCGATGGCGATGCCGTTGGGGCGCTGGATGTCGGGTTTGGTTAGGAGGCGGGTGAGCTTTTTATCGGGGTCGAGGCGGTAGACGGCTCCGCCGGGGAGGTCGGTGAAGTAGAGGCGGTTTTGGGAGTCGATGGTGACGTCGTTGGGTCCGACGAAGGGTTGGCCTTCGAAGTTGTCGGTGAGGACTTCGACTTGGCCGGTTTGGAGGTTGGTGCGGGTGAGGCGGGGTTTCATGGGGACGGCGGCGTGGGGGGAGCCGCCGAATTGGGGTCCTTTGAGGGAGGCGCCTTCACAGGCGATGAGGCGGCCTTCGGGGTCGATGAGGAGGCCGTTGGCGGAGTTGCTGTTTTCGCGGAAGACGGTGAGCTTGCCGTCGGGGGAGAGCTTCATGATGCGCTGGTTGATGGTTTCGGAGAAATAGATATTGCCGGCGGGGTCGGCGGTGGGGCCTTCGGTGAAGGCGGTGATGGTGGCGGGGGTGGCTTCGAGCGGGGGCGGGGGAGCGGCGGCTTTCTCGGGGGGCGGGGTGCAGGAGGAGAGGAGAAGGGCGGTGAGCGGGAGGAGAGGGCGCATGTTGGGGATTATGATATCGCGATGGGGCGCTGCTGTAACGGGCGGAGAAGCTAGTAAGATCTTAGTGCTATGCGATGGACTCTGGTTGCGCTTTGCCTGCTGACGCCTGCTTGGGCGGAGATGCCTGCGGGGGTGCGGGCGCGGGTGGAGTCGGCGTGCTTGGGATGCCATGCGGGAAGCGGTGCGCAGGGTGGCTTGGATCTGCAAGCGCTGCCGTTTACGTTGGATTCGGCGGCGGTGCGGGAGCGGTGGGTGCGGGTTTATGACCGCGTGGAGAAGGGGGAGATGCCTCCGCGGAACGGGGGATTGGCGGCGGGGGAGCGGTCGGCGTTTCTGGGGGCTTTGCGGCCGATGTTGCATGCGGCGGACCTGGCGGATGTCCGGGCGAATGGGCGGGGACCGATGCGGCGGTTGAATCGGGAGGAGTATGAGCAGAACCTGCGGGACGTGTTGGCGCTGCCGCGGCTGGACATTCGGGACATGTTGCCAGAGGACCGGGAGGCGCACCATTTTACGAAGACGGCGGCGGCGCTAGACATTTCGCGGGTGCAGTTGACGGCGTACCTGGATGCGGCCGAGGCGGCGTTGCGGCGGGCCATGGTGACGACGGCGGAGCCGCCGGCGGTGACGACGTACCGGGCGCAGGGGCGGAACCTGTTTCCCGGGGTGCGGAGCACGGGGACGCTCCGTTCGATGTTCTTTTTGAAGGACAACCAGGGTGTGCATGTGGAGAAGGAGTGGGGGAGTCCGATGCCGAAGGCGCTGGAGGAGGATCCGGCGTTGGAGATGGGGCTATTCCGGTCTCCGGGGTGGCCCTACGGGGCGTTTCCGGTGGGGTTTGCGGCGCGGGCGGCAGGGGAGTACCGGGTGCGTTTCTCGGCGCGGGCGGTCCTGCAGCAAGAGGGATTCCGGGTGACCGAGGCGCAGAAGCCGGTGCCGATGACGCTGCGTCGACGGCGGCCGACGAACCATGACATTGCAGAAGATGTGGTGAATGTGGGGGGGATTCTGGAGATTGCGCCGGGGCCGCATGTGTATGACGTCACAGTGCCGCTGGGCGTGGGGCAGACGATTGAATGGGGATTGCTGGGGCTGCCGGTGCCGCAGGTGGATGCGGAGGGGAAGACGGGATCGTACCGGTTTCCGCCGTTTCCGGCTGGGGGCGCGCCGGGGGTGGCGTTTCATTGGCTGGAGATAACAGGGCCGTTGCCGCCAGCGACTTGGCCGCCGGCGAGTCATCGGGTGCTTTTTGATGAGTTAGGGGTGGATCCGAAGCCAACGGATGCGGCAGGGGAAGCCCGGCGATTGCTGCGGCGGTTTGTGGCGCGGGCGGGGCGGGGGGCAGCGCCGGAGGAGGCGTTGCGGCGGTTCGAGGGGCTGGTGCTGGCGCGGATCGCCAAGGGGGAGAGCTTTGCGGAGGCGATGTTGACGGGTTACCAGGCCGTATTGTGCTCGGACCTGTTCCTGTATTTGCGGTCTCCACGGGAAGGGTGGGCGGTGGCGGACCGCTTGGCGCATTTTCTGACGAACTCGCGTCCGGATGAGCGATTGGCGGGCAGCAGGCTCGAAGACCGGACGGTGTTGCGCAGAGAGACGGAGCGGTTGGTGGCGGGGGCGGGGTTTGAGCGGTATGTGAAGAGCTTTGCGGATTCGTGGCTGAACTTACGGCATCTGCGACGGGATGACGCGGACAAGCGGTTGTATCCGGAGTATCAGTTGGATGAGTATCTGGTGGAGTCGATGGAGCGGGAGACGTTGGCGAGTTTGACGGCATTGGTGCGGGAGAACCGGCCGGTGAAGGAGTTAGTCGCGGCGGACTATGTGTTTGTGAACGAGCGGCTGGCGCGGCACTATGAGTTGCCAGCGGTGGAGGGAGCGGCGGTGCGGCGGGTGGCGTTGCCGGCGGGGAGCGTGCGGGGCGGACTATTGACGCAGGGGGCGGTGTTGAAAGTAACCGCGAATGGGACGGGAACGTCGCCGGTGTTGCGGGGGGCTTGGGTGATGGACCGGATTCTGGGAGAACCGCCGCCACCGCCTCCTCCCGGGGTGCCGGCGGTGGAGCCCGATATTCGCGGGGCGAAGACGATTCGGGAGCAGTTGGCGCTGCATACGAAGCAGGCGGCGTGCGCGGGGTGCCATGCGCGGTTTGACCCGGCGGGGTTGGCTCTCGAGAACTTCGACGTCATGGGACATTGGCGGAGCCATTACCGGGGAACGGCGGAGGGGGCGAAGGTGACAGGGATCGACCACACCGGGCACGACTTTACTTATACGGTAGCGGGGGCAGTGGACGCGAGTGGAAAGCTGCTGGATGGTCGGAGTTTCCAGGATGTCCGGGAGTTTAAGGCGGTGCTGGCGGCGGAACCGCGGCGATTGGCGCGGAACTTACTGCAGCAATGGACGGTTTACGCGACGGGGACGCCACTACGGTTTGTGGACCGGGCGGAGGTGGAGAAGATCCTGGATGAGTGCTCCGCGGGGGGCTACAGGGCGCGGGATTTGTTAGTGGGGCTGGTGGGGAGTAATATCTTTCTGGAGCGTTACTGATATGACGAGCTTAACCCGGCGGACGGTATTACGAGGTGCTGGTGTGGCGTTGAGCCTGCCGTGGTTGGAGTGCCGAGCGCAGGAGCGGGACGCGCCGCGGCGGATGCTGCTGGTGGCGAACAATCTGGGAGTGCTGCCGAAGCCGTTTTTTCCAGAGGGGGCAGGGAAGGGGTATGCACTGTCGCCCTACTTGTCGGAATTGAAGGAGTTCCGCGAGGAGTTCACGGTGTTCAGCGGGTTGTCGCATCCCGGGGTGTCGGGCGGGCATAGCGCGGATAACTGTCTGCTGACTGCGGCGCGGGGGGCGTTCAAGAGCGGGTTTCGGAACACGATCTCGTTTGACCAGTTCGTGGCGGAGAAGTTGGGGCCGGTGACGCGGTTTGCTTCCTTGAATCTAGGCGTGAACATCGACAAAGGGAACCGCAGCCTCTCCTGGACACGGGACGGCGTTTTACTGCCGGCGGAGGATAGTGCGCCCAAACTCTATGAGCAGTTGTTTTTGCGAGGAGACGCCGAGGCGGTGGCCAGGCAGAAGCACCGGCTGGAGAGCCGGGGAAGTATTTTGGACACGTTGCGGGAGGAGACGCGGCGGTTTGGCGGGGAGTTAGGCCGGGAGGACCGGGCGCGTCTGGAGCAATATGTGACCTCGGTTCGAGAGGTGGAGGAGCGGATGGCGGCGGCACGGATGTGGGAGGAGCGGCCGAAGCCGGCGGCGATTGGTCCGGCGCCGGAGGATATTCAGGACAAGAAATTGTTCTTTGAGAAGTTCGGGCTGATGCTGGCCATGGGGGAGTTGGCGCTGGAGTCGGATTCCACGCGGATCGTGACGTTGATGGCGGATGCATTCGTGACGCCCGTGCTGAAGCTGAACGAAACCGAGGTATCGACGCAGAGTTACCACGGGTTATCGCACCATGGGCAGGACGAGGGAAAGGTTCGGCAGTTAGGCGAAATCGATCGGCAGCAGATGAAGTTACTCGGGAAGACGCTGGGGCGTCTAAAGGCGAAAGGGTTGTTGGAGCGGACGATGGTGCTCTACGGTAGCAACATGGGGGATGCGAATATCCACGACAACACGAATCTTCCCATCCTGTTGGCGGGTGGTGGTTTCCGGCACGGGCAGCACCTGGTGTTTCCGCGGGAGAACAATGCTCCGTTGTGCAACCTATTTGTGTCGATGATGCGCAGGATGGGGGTGGAAGGGGAGTCGTTTGGGAGCAGCAGTGGGGCTTTGCGGGGGCTGGAGTTTGTGTAAGCGGCTCCATCGAGACCGCCTCGGCGAATTCAAGGCTTCGCCCGCTCGCACGCTTCCACCAGCAACGATACGGCGTTAGGGAATTGGACAAGTCCGTTGAAACTTCGCTTGCGGTGACGAGGACTTGGAGAGTTTTGCAACCGGGTCCTCGGCCCCCCTCCAAACGCTCTCTGCTCGAAGGGAACCAGTAGCCATCCCACAGACCCGATTTGATATTCTTGCCCATATCCATGCGAGTTTTGGTTTTTTTAATCCCCGTGCTTGCCGCCGCTGCCGATTTCACCGGTAGCCATCAGCAATCCATCCCCCTCGCCGCCGGGGAAACGGTCGAAGTCTACGCCGGCCTCCCGCAACCCAGCCAACTCCCCGCCAACGGTCGCATCGCCGTCGAATGGGCCGGTTACCGCAAGGTCATCCACGCCCATGACCCTGATTTCTACATGGTCTACCGGGCCCCCAAAGCCGGCGCCTACACGCTGAAACTTTCCAAAATCGAGAATGAAGAGCCGATCTTCAACCGTCCCCGCTGGCGGGAAACCGGAACCGTCGAGAAGCTCACCGCCTACCCCAAACTCACCCCTTGGCCCGCCGGCCACAAAGTTTCCCTCCGCACCAAACTCGCCAAACTCAACCCCGGCGCCTCCACCCGCGGCATGGTCCTCGAAGCCGAACCCAACGACGCCATCACCTCCGCCCAAACCATCGACTTCGGCGCCCGCGACACGATTCAAATCACCGGCGGCGCCGACGACGCCGAGTACTTCGACAATGGCCTGATCGGCACATCCGGCCTCGATTACTTCCGCATCCAATATAAAGGAACGACCCCCAAGTTATTTACCGCCAACTTAGCCTTGCCTGACCCTCTCGTCGTCGCCCAGTTACTCGTCTACACCGCCGATGGCAAGGAGTACCGCGAAGGCGCCAACGCCAACGAACGGGTCCACCAGCAGACCGAGTCCCACCGCACCGCCATCACCCGCACCCTCAAGCCCGGCGGCGTTTACTTCCTCAAGGTAGAGGCGAACTCGCCCGGCTACGAAGTCGAACTCCGCCTACGCGACCTCGCGCCGTACACCGACCCCCGAAAAGCCGTCCAACAAGCCATTTACGACCATATGGGCCAAGTTGACGCCTGGATCATGAACCGCCCCCGCGGCGCCGCCGTCGACCGCCGCATCCGCGACACCGGCAACCTCATGGGCACCCATTGCATGAGTTGCCACACGCAGTCCGGCGTCTGGGGACCTGCCGTCGCCTTCCAACACGGCTATCGCCCGGAAAACATCGTAAACTATCGCCACTTAGTCAACACGATGTACGAATCACTCCGGCCGACTAATACCCTCGCCGAAGCCGCGAATAACACCTCCTTAGCGCCGCTTGACTTAGGTGACGGCCCAGCCGGCACCCGTGCCGCCGGCTGGAACGCCTCCACGGCCGAAGACCTCCTCGCCCCGCGCCGGCTCCACTCCATGCAACAGATCCGCGCGGCGAATCACGTCCTCCAGTCCGCCGACCCCAGCGGCATCAACGCCGCCGGCCCCGGTTCCAATGTCGGCCCGGCCGTTGTCTACCGCTTCGCCGGCAAGATCCTCGCCGAAGCCTATAAGAAGACCCGCAACGAGAAATACCTCCTTGCGCTCGAAGAGAAGGCCGAGAAGCTTCTCTCCACTACCCCCCGCTACGCCGACGACCTCGCCAACCGCATCCTATTCGTCACCGATATCTTCATTCCCCGCGACGAGAACCTGGCCGCCCGCCTGAAAGCCCAAGCCATGGCCGATCTACGGCGTCTCCGGCAACTCCAGCGCCCCGACGGCATGTGGCAATTCGATCCCGGCACCTCTAACGACGGCTTTCAATGGACCGCCAAGCCGGACAGTTCCGATGTCGACCCTGCGCCCACGGCTCTCGCCCTCACGGCCCTTTCCGCCATGGGTTTCAACGACGCCGACCCGCAGGTGAAGAAGGGTGTCGCCGCACTCCTCCGCGTTCAGGATCCCTATGGTCGATGGAACAACCACGCCCTCACCGGCATGGTCACCACCGCTTACGCCATCCACGCTCTCGCCCGTCTGTATCCCGTCACGCCCCCCGCGCCCGTCACCTTCGCGCCCGCTGCGCACGAATCCCTCGCCGACACCGTCGCCCGCTTCCGAGCGATGGCACAACTCGGCCTCGCCGCGGACGATTCCCGACACCTACCCGCCGTCCTTTCCGGCGCGGCCCATCCGAATCCGCAAGTCCGCTACTGGGCCCACATCGCTCTCGGCGCACTCCACGACGAGCGCGGGGTCCCCGCGCAACTTTCTGGCCTGTCCGATCCCGTCAAGATGGTCCGCGAAGCGGCTCGTTGGGGCCTCCGCCAGACTCTTCTCGACGACAAGGGCTGGGACCACCTCTTCGCCGCCTTGCCGGAAATGGATGATCTCGGCCGCGAAACTCTCGCCGGCGCTCTCATCATGCGCGCCGATGCCACGATGACCCGGTCCAACGCCGGCTTTCCCCGCCTCACCGCCGCCATCGCCAAGATGATGAATCAGGACCCAAGTCCCGCCGTCCGCGCCTGGGCCACGCGCGCCGCCTGGAACTGGTGGATCTGGAATCCCCCGGTGCGCGAGGCGCTCAACGCCGCCTTCATCGACTCCCTGGAACGGCCGGAGCCCTCTTCGCTTACCGAAACCGCCAAGCGGTATCAAACCGAGGCCCTGTTTATCGTCAACGGTCACCGCAGCAACGGCAGCAAGGAGCATCAGTATCCGGAACTGCAGTCCCTGTTCTCCGCCATCACCAAGCGCATCGACCATCCGCTGCTGTCGCGCCGGATCGTCGAGATCGCCGGGACCTACTATAACCAAGCGGGCGGCGACGGCGGACCCGGCCAGATGGGTTACGTTACGGCGGGCAGTGCGGAAATGGTCGGCAAGGCCGTCTACGCTTATTGGAACGCGACGGGAGATCAGACCAAGACCCGCCTCGCACTCGAGGCCGCCGCCAACGCGACCTACGATCCGTTGCAGAAGAAACTGCTCGAGTTCTCCACCTCTGGCCCTGAAGAGTACCGTACACTAGCTGCCACCTCGCTCTCCGATCCCCGGATCATCACCCTCAACGGCACCCAAGAGTTTCTGGAACCGCTCATGGAGCAGATCTACCGAGGCGCCAACGAGCCGGAGCGCCGTACCGAACTCGTCAACCCGATCCTAAAACTCTTCACCCGCGCCCGATGGAACCTTCCCAAAACGCAAGAGCAGCAAGACACGTTCTTCCGCATTCTGCTCCCGGATCTGGGCGAGGACAAAGCCAAGTTGCCTGAGAACATACGGCCACCGGCTCAGATGGAGAAGGATAGTCGAGATTGGTTCCTCGCTCGCTCCATTGCACAGATCGTCCACAACAACCCCGACCTGCAGACCCCTGCACTCCTGGCGCGCATGCCCTCGCGGTTCCGCAGTCCGATGGAGGAATCGCTATGGGTCGGCAGCGCCAAGTGGCTCCTCACTTACCAAACACCGGTACCCGCCGTCGGGGCTCCGCCCCCGGCCACCGATCCGCTGGCGCCCCGACGCCAAGCCGCCGCCGAACTCGTCGCCAGAACGATCACCAACAAAGCCGCTGACGGCCGACTTCGCGGCGCCGCTTTGTCGTTGGCCCTCTCCGACACCACGGTCCGCAACCATCCAGCCGTGAAAGCGGCCCTCCTCCCGCTGCAACCCGGCGTCTATGAGGGGGACCCAGCCGAAGTGAAAGCGATGAGTGCGGAATGGCGGAAGAATTACGAGTATTTCCGCGATTGGCTCGCTCCGGAATTCCTCCGTCCGAATCGGGACGACCAGCAGGCGTGCATGAGTTGCCACGGCGTTCCCGGCCGAGTTCCTTCGATGGAGCTTCGTCCGGCCGATAACCGTGGCTACCTCTCCGCCGCGAACACCTACGCAAACTACAAAATCCTGCTCGAGCGGGTGAGCGACTCAAACGTCGATCAGAGCAAGCTTCTCCGAAAGCCCCTTAACGTGCAGTCAGGGAAGGAGGATGGACACCAGGGTGGCCGGCGCTACAATCCCGAGGATCGCGCCTACGAGATCCTGCGCCGGTGGGCACTCGACGCTGCCCGGTTGAAGAAGGCCGAACCGCGATCCGGCGGCCTGTAGAAGGTTTTCGCAACCGTAAACGCCCGTATGCGATCCTACCGTTAGGAGCCCACATCATGATCACAGTGCAAAAAGTACTCCTCGCAGGCTGCTTCCTGCCCATTCTGACATTTGCCCAAGGCGATACCCGTAGGGCGGAGATACGCGGTGGGGGCGGCAGTGGGAAGTGTACGATTGAGGTGGAAGTGGACGGCGTTGCTGAAGTGATGGTCGATCGGGAGATGGGCTACCTCCGAACGATTGAGGGGCAGCGGGCGACATGGCGCCGGTTCGTCTGTAACCAACCCATGCCTTCGAATCCAAACAATTTCCGCTTCCGAGGCATTGACGGCCGGGGCCGGCAGACACTCATCCGCACTCCGCAGAACAATCGCGGCCGGGCCGTGGTCCAGCTCGAGGACTCAAAAGGTGGGCGCGAGGGATATACGTTCGACCTCGAATGGGATGGCGGCTATGACGGCGGACGCTATGACAACGGTGGTAGCCGGCCGGGTGGTGGTTTTGGGAACAATGGCGGCAATAATCGGCCAGGTGGCAACTGGGGCAACAACGGCGGGAATAACCGGCCAGGCGGCAATTGGGGCAATAACGGCGGAAACTTCAATGCGCGTCAGGCTGAACGGGCCTGTGCTTCCGAAGTGCAGAACCGCATTCGGCGCGACTACAACGTGTCTGCGCGGATAGAGCGCGTCCAGATGGACGACAACCGCGGCGCAAATGACAGCGTGTATGGACAGGCAAGCGCGCGGCAACGCAACCGGACGGTCTATTTCGACTTCGACTGCCGCGTGAACACGAACAACGGAAACGTCCGGAATGTCAGGGTGAACGAACGGCGATAGCTGCTCCTACAGCAGCGAGAGCCGTCCGGTACTGTCGCCGAAGTTTTCGACCTCTACTCCAGAGCGGTTCAGGATATCGACAAACAGGTTGGCCGCTGGCGTTTTCGCCTCCGCTGCAACGTGGCGGCCACCCTTCAATCCTCCCGCATGCCCAGCAATCACCAGGGGCAAATTGTGGTTGGAATGCTGATTCCCGTCGCTGATCGCGCCGCCATAGAGAATGGTCGAATGGTCCAACAAGCTTCCCTCGCCGTCGTTGGTCGCTTTTAACCGCTCGACAAAGTAGCTGAAGAGTTCGACATGGTGTTCGTTGATCTTCGTCACCTTTTCGATGAAATCCTCGTTGTTCCGGTGATGCGTCAACGGGTGATGCGGGTCAGGCACACCGATTTCGGGGTAGACCCGCACGCTACCTTCGCGGCCCAACATCATCGTGGAGACACGCGTGAGGTCCGACTGGAAGGCGATGGTCTGTAGATCGAACATCAGCTTCACATACTCGCGATACGAGAACGGAATGCCCGATGGCTTCTCGCCCGTTGGAATCTCCGGATCTTTCTCCGCCTTCGCAATCCGGGTTTCCACTTCGCGGATCGCCGTCAGGTACTCATCCATCTTCCGGCGGTCCGTAGATCCCAGCGTCGAAACGAGCGATTGGGTGTTCTCGCGGGTCAAGTCCAGGATGCTCTTCTTGTACAGCGCCCGGCGTGCTCTCGTCTCGGCGTCCAGGCTCGGATCGACGGTCCCGAACAGCCGCTCAAACACCGATCGAGGGTTCACTTCGACGGCCATTGGCGAATCCGGATTCTTCCAGGAGATGGAATTGGTGTAGGCGCAGCTTGAACCCGTATCGCAATTGCCGATCATCCGCGAGTCCTCGCAGCCCAATTGCAGAGACGGAACGCGGGTTTCGGGCCCGAATTTCTGTGCCGCAATCTGATCGAACGTGGTGCCGGAGTGGACGTCAGCTCCCGCGGTGTATTTCGGGATCGCCCCCGAAAGAAAGCTTCCGGATGCCTTAGCATGGCCCCCGCCTTTCGCTTTGTTGGCGGCGTGATTCGACAAGCCAGATACGACGACGATGTCTTCGCGGAACCGTTCCAGCGGTTTCAAAATACGCGTGAAAGCAAAGTCCGAACCGACCTTATTCACCTGCCAATCCCGCATCACGATCCCGTTGGGAACGTAGACGACCGCTATCCGGCGCGCATGCTTCGCACCTGTCGCGGGCGCAGCCAGCGCCGGCCGCATGGCATCCAGTATCGGCAGCCCAATCACTGCGCCTGCCCCACGGAGCAGCATGCGGCGGGAGATGTGTTTTTGGGTGAGGATGGTCATTCGGATTTGGCTCCTGCGGCGGAATTTGCGGGCAACGTGGCGCGCCGCATTTGAAACGGCAAACTGTTCACTATCTCTAAGACGAGTGCCGAGAATCGGTAGTTACTGGATGGCAGTTTGGCCGAAATCGCTGCGACGACGGGCTTGTCATAACGTTCCAGTCCTCGACCGAGACCATACGTTAACAGCTTCTCGGTCATGCCGCGGACGAAAGCGTTGCGATCTTCGTTCAATAGCGCTTTCAATTCAGCCGGCCCCTGAAAGGTTTTGCCACTGGGAAGAACGCCGGAAGGATCGATTGGAAAATCCCCATCCTTCGTCCGCCAAGCTCCCACGGCATTGAAGTTTTCGAGTCCGAACCCAAGCGGATCCATCCGGGAGTGGCACGATGCACAGGCCGCGTTTCTTCGATGCTCTTCCATCTGACGCCGCAACGAGAGATTCTTGCCCGCCGTGCTCTCTTCAAGCGAAGGAACTGCTGGAGGGGGAGGCGGCGGAGGCGCGTTCAGAAGATTTTCGAGAATCCATTTGCCGCGCAAAACGGGAGATGTCCGCGTCGAATAGGACGAGATCGTCAACACGCTGGCGTGAGCCAGAATCCCACCGCCCCGGTTGGTCTGACTCATGTCGACCCGTCGGAATTCGGGCCCGGTGACGCCGGGGACGCCATAAAAGCGAGCCATCCGCTCATTGAGAAACGTGTGCTTGGCGTCGAGGATATCGAGCACACTGCCGTCCTGCCGAATCAGATTATCAAGGAATAGCTCTGTCTCCCGGCGCATCGACAAGCGCAGACTATCGTCAAAGTCGGGGAACTTCTCAATATCCGGCTTCAAAACATCGACATTCTTAAACTGAAGCCATTGCCCCGTGAAGTTCTCGACGAGTGCCGACGCTTTCGGGTCGCGGAGCATCCTGCGAACCTGCGCCTGCAAGACTCCCGGTTGCCGAAGTGTGCCATTATTGGCGACCGTGCGAAGTGCCGCGTCGGGCATTGTGCTCCACAGGAAGTAGGAGAGCCGCGACGCCAACTCATGGCTGTCCACGGGAGCGAAGGGTTGCTTGGCACCCGCCGGGCGGTCCCGCTCAACCCGGAATAGAAAGTGGGGGGAAACGAGAATACCCTGCAGCGCTGTCGCCACCCCTTCCTCAAATGAGTCTCCGTGCTGCCGCGCGAGCGTGTAGAGCTTTACAAACGGAGCAACCTCAGCCGGCTTTACCGGTCGACGAAACGCATTCCGCGTGAAGGTCGTGACAATCGTCTGCGCACACGCCGGCGTCTTCGAGGCGCATACGAAGATTGCTCGCTGGCTTGCCGCCGAACGTCCCTCGGTTTGGGTAAAGGGGCCACCGATGTCGATAGACTCATACCGGTTGTCCACCCGGACCTCAACCCGGTCCACCTTAATCTTGGTTCCGTACTTCCGGAGAAGTTCTTTGTCCGCCTCGGTGAGTTGACCTCGCGCGCCCGACAATTTCATGTAGTTGGTGCGGGTCGACGGCTCGGGGCCGTTATATTTCGGCGGTAGCCCGTGATAATTCTTCAGATATGTCGCGCTCAGCAAATGTTCGCCGGCCGTGACTTTCGCGCGGACCTCAAGCACCTGGCCTTCGAGGTCGGTGCCATCGTATTCGAACGTTTGAACGAGTTTGCTATCGATATAAAACGCGGGGGTGACCGGCATCGTCTGATCCGGCCGATGCCCGTTCATGACCAGCCGAAAGCTGTACTCACCATCCACCGGGAAACGGTGCAGTACGTGGAAGGCATGGTGTAGCGAAAGGCCTGACTCATCGTAATGGAACAGGTCTTTCGGCAACACCGGGATCCGTACCGGCGCCGAGTAGTGCACGGAAGCAGGTTTCAGCTTTTCGGGTCCAAAGATCGCCGTCCGCACCGCCCGTTCGGCAGCATACAGATACTTTTCGAGAAGCACGGGCGAAAGACTTAAGGCATCCGCGATGTTGTCAAAGCCAAACGCGGCCTCGTCGTTTGGGAAATCGTCGGCGGGACGAATATCCACTCCCAACAGATCGCGGATCGTATTGTTGTATTCCGTCTTGTTCAGCCGGCGCGCGGTAATCCTGCCTGGATCCGGCTTCGCCGAGCGGTCCTGCCGTGCAAACTCGGTTTCGAGGATAGAAGAGACATTTTTGACATCCGCGGCAGGTGGCTTCGGAAACCCTGGCGGAGGCATCTCGCCCATCTTGATCTTCGCGACCACTCGCTCCCACGTCTCGCGGGCCTCATCGAAAGAGGATTCCGTCGTTAGCGTCGCGAGATTGACATCGCCGTTGGCCAGCGCCTGGTTATGGCAGGCCACACAGTTCTTCTTGACGAAGGAAAAAACCGGGGCAGGGTCGGCGCAGAAACATGCTGCGGAAGTGAGGAGCGACAAGACGGCAAAACGGAGCACGGTTTTACGGCACCTCTATTAACAAAATATCACGGCGCCCGCGCCTCGCTACTGCCCTAAGCGATTGATGCCGTCGAATGCCGCTACTTTATAACACTCCGCCAACGTTGGGTAGTTGAATACCGTATTGATGAAATAATCGATCGAGCCACCGAAACTCAGCACTGCCTGCCCGATGTGGACGAGTTCACTCGCTCCCTCGCCCATGATGTGGACGCCGAGCAGTTGCTTTGTCTCCTGGTGGAAGATCAATTTGAGGATCCCAATCGAGTCGCCGAGAATCTGGCCTCGCGCAATCTCCCGATAGCGGGCCTTGCCAATCTCGTACGGGATGTTCGCCTTGGTCAGCTCCTCTTCGCTTCGCCCAACCATCGATATCTCTGGAATCGTGTAGATACCGTAGGGAAACAGTGACGGTACGCTGGTAGCTGGAACCCCAAACGCGTGGCACGCCGCCAACCGGCCCTGTTCCATTGAGGTCGAAGCCAAGCTGGGGAATCCAATCACATCTCCGACGGCATAGATGTTCGGCACTGCCGTTTGGTAGTGCGCGTTCACCTTGATCCTGCCCCGGTCGTCCGCCGTCAGCCCCGCTGCTTCGAGCTCCAACTTCGCCGTATTGCCGGTGCGGCCGATGCTGTACAGCAATTTCTCGGTAATCACCTGCTTGCCGCTCGCCAAGTGGATCTTCACCCGCTTGCCGTGCTCGTCTTCAAACTTTTCAATTCCGGCCACATCTTCACCCAAGCGCAACGTCACACGGTTTTCCCGCATGTGATAGGCCAGGGAATCAGCGATTTCATCGTCCACGAAGTCCAGCAGAATGGGCCGCTTATCAATCAGCGTTACTCGCACGCCGAGCGTCGAAAAGATGGTTGTGTACTCGGTGCCGATCACGCCGGCCCCGACGATGGCCATCGTCTTTGGCAGATGGTCCAGGGACAAGATCTCATCGCTCGTGAAAATCTCGTTGCCGTCAAAGTCGATGTTGTCACCTCGCGTGGCCGTCGTGCCGACCGCGACAATGATCTTCTCCGCCGTCAGATCCTGGTGACCATGCCCGTCCACGTTCAGCACTCGAATGCAGTTCGGGCCCACGAAGCTGGCGGTGCCCAAAAGCATGTCAACCCCATTGCGCTGCAATTGGTGACGTGAGATGTCCTGCTCATGCTTAATGACGTGGGTCGTCCGGAACAATAAATCCTGCATCGTGATGTGTTGCTTTACCGAGTACGAGGACCCGTAAAACCCCTTTTCCCGATACCCCGACAGGTGCAGCACAGCTTCGCGCAGCGTCTTGCTTGGAATCGTTCCGGTGTTGATGCAGGCGCCGCCCACCACCGCCTTCTTCTCGATCAGCGCTACCCGCTTCTCGAGCTTTGCGGCCTGAATCGCCGCTCGTTGCCCACCGGGCCCCGAGCCGATCACGACCAAATCATAGTCAAATTCGCTGGTCCGAAGCATATTCTATTATGCCTATCGGCCTATCCCCTGTCATGGCATAGATAGGATTATCCCGGCCGATTCCTTTGACGCCTACCCGATTTTCTGATATCGTTCTCCAACTTGGAGGGACCATGTCTAAACGTCTCATTTTATTAATACTTATTCTTTTTTCGACTTCGTTGGCCCAGACGCCGACCGGCGAAATCAGCGGAACCATTTCCGATTCCAGCGGCGCCGTCATCGCCGGTGCGAAAGTCACTGTCACGAACCCAGCAACGAACGTCCAACGGCTCGCGGAGTCGAACGAACTCGGGCTCTACAGCGTCCCCGCGCTCCCGCCGGGCATCTACAACATTCGTATCGAAAAGGCCGGCTTTAGCGCGCAGTCGCGCACCAGTCTCGAACTCCAGACCGGTCAGGTCGCTAAGATCGACGTAGCGATGCAGGTCGGCAACGTCGCCGAGACAGTCGAAGTCACGGCCGCTCCTCCCGTCATTGAAAGCGAGACGACCACCATCGGTACCGTTATCGAAAACAAGCGGATCGTCGAACTGCCGCTCAATGGCCGGAACTATCTCCAACTTGCTTCGCTGATTCCCGGCGCCACAACAAACGGACCGGCCTCCTCCCAGGGGCAACAGCGGATGGGCGGCGCCCGTAACAGCTTCGCGCTCAACGTCGCGGGCCAACGCGTGCATTACAATCACTACTCGTTAGATGGTATGGAGAACACTGACCCGAACTTCAACACCTACCTCTTCCTCCCGTCGATAGATGCTTTGCAGGAGTTCAAAGTGGAGTCTGGCCTGTTCCCGGCAGAGTATGGCCGCGCCATCGCCCAGGTGAATGCCACGACCAAGAGCGGCACGAACGAATTCCACGGCACCGTATTCGAGTTCCTCCGTAACGCCAAGCTCGACGCCAAGAACTACTTTGACCGGAAGGATTTGCCCAAACCCGCCTTCAAGCGAAATCAGTTCGGCGGAACTGTTTCCGGCCGGATTCTCCGCGACAAGCTCTTCTTCATGGGGAACTACGAAGGTCTCCGCGAACGCCGCGCGCTCACCCAAACCGGGACGCTCCCGACAGCCGCGCTGCGCTCCGGCAACATCGGCCGCGCCATTGTCGACCCGTTCTCCACGGGCCGGGTCCCTTTCCCCGGTAACGTCATTCCGGCTAGCCGGATCCAGGCTACCTCCACAAAGGTTCTGAACGACTTCTATCCTTTGCCTAACAACACAGGCGCCACGGGCCTCGCCAACAACTACCTTAACAATGAAGGACGCAATAGCGATGGCAACCAAGGCTCCGGACGCCTGGACTGGTCCCAATCGTCGAGTTCCAACTTCTTCTTCCGCTTCTCCCAGACCGTTGAACCGCAGTACATTCCCTCGGTGATCAATGGCCAGGGCAATGTGGCCTCCATCTACGCCCAACAAGGCGTCCTGGGCCACACCAAAGTCTTCGGAGCCAATAAAGTCAACGAGTTGAAGTTTGGCGTCAACTACCTCAAGAGTTCCAATTCGCAGACCCGCGCCGGAACGCGCAACGTTGTGGAAGAGCTCGGAATCCCGGACATTGACCGCAGCAATCCGCTCTTCTGGGGCATCCCCGTTTTCCAGATCTCCGGCTACTCGAGCGTCGGGGAATGCAATGATTGCCCGTTCGTCAACTGGAACACCACCGGCATGCTGACCGACAACTTCTCGTGGAATCGCGGCAAGCACCAAATCAAAATCGGCGGCGAAGTTCGTCGCGTCCGATACAACCAGATCGGAGCCGTCGTGCCGCGCGGGCGCTTCTCCTTCAACGGTCAATATTCCGGCGACCCCATGGCCGACTTCCTTCTCGGCACAATGTCCAACACCGAAGGCCAAGTGGGTGCTCCCATCGCCAATATGCGCAGCAACTACCTGGCCATGTACATTCAGGACACCTGGAAGATATCGCCCAAGCTGACGCTGAACTACGGCCTCCGCTGGGAGTACGAGTCCCCCTGGTACGACAAGCACGATGCCATCGTGAATATCGACTTCCGTTGGGATAATTCGATGGAACCCGTCTACGTCCGCGCCGGTACTGGTGATCCCTTCGAGGGGAATCCGCAGTTCCCGCTCCCCGCCGACGTGAAGTACACCCGCGATGGCCGCTTCGGCCGGGGCGCCTTCGCGCCAGATCGTAACGACATCGCGCCGCGCTTCGGCATCGCCTACTCGCTCGACTCGAAAACTGTCATCCGCACCGGCGGCGGACTGTACTACGTGCGCGACATTGGCAACGGTACTTTCGACGTTGTGCGCAACGCTCCCTTCACCATCCGCCGCAACGAACCCGGAAACCAGACCGTCCCGAACTTGAGCTGGCAGGTACCCTTTACGCAGAAGGGCGCCCCGACGTTCATCCTGATCAATCAATACGGCGAGCGGACGTCCTACATCGGTCAATGGAGCTTCGGCGTCCAACGGGAATTGACGAAGGATATGTCGCTGGAAGTGACCTACATGGGTTCCACTGGCGTCCACCTGCGCCGTCTGCAGACCTACAACGCCGCGCCCCCTGGCGCCGGAAACCAAACCGCGCGCCGTCCCTTCCCGAAGTTCGGCGGCTTCCAGGTGATGAATGCTCCCGGACATTCGAGCTATCACGCACTCCAATCGAGGCTGCAGCATCGTTTCTCGAATGGATTCACGCTCCTTGGCTCCTACGCGTGGAGCAAGTCCATCGACAATGGCTCTGGTGTTCGCACCACGGATGGCGATCCGTTGACACCAATGGACGACTACAACTTGGGACGGGAGCGCGGCCGTTCGGCCTTCGATTTCCGTCACCGGTTTACCGCGTCGTTCCTCTATGAATTGCCGTTTGGAAAGGGCCGGGCCATGTCGATTGAGAATCCGGTAGCCAACTTCGTCCTCGGCGGCTGGCAGGTCGGCGGCATTTTCACCGTCCAGACCGGTTTCCCGCTGACGGCTTTCTGCGGCCCCGGCAATATCCAGAACGGCGGCAATTACTGCGCGCCGGACGTTGTCCCCGGCCAGAGCCCGAACGAAATCAGCGACCGAACTGTGCAGCGCTTCTTCAACACCAGTGCGTTCGTGGACCGGCTGGGCCAGAATCCTGCCGCTATCACGGATTTCCGCTTTGGCAATTCCGGGCGCAATACCATCACGGGCCCTGGTATCACGTCGCTCGACGCCTCGCTGACGAAGATCTTCCGGATCTCCGAGCGCCAACGGCTCGAATTCCGCAGCGAGTTCTTTAACCTGCCGAATCACCCGATCTTTGCCCCGCCCGGAACCACGCTCCGGACGGTCAACTATGGGGTAATCGGCGCAACGAAGGTAGATTCTCGACAACTTCAGTTCGCCTTGAAGTATCAGTTTTAGAGTGCTTCAAGTTGTCTGGTTGAAACGGGACCTCAGGAACCGGGACCACGCGCCGCTTTTCGAAGCGGCGCAGCGGGGCCCGGTTCTTCCGCTTTATGTCTACGAACCATCGCTGTGGACCGCGCCGGATGCCGCGGCCCGGCATTGGAACTTCGTGGCCGAAAGTCTGCGCGATTTGCGCCGGCGCCTGCCCGTTGTCGTCCGCGTCGGTGAAGTTCTGCCAGTCCTAGAAGAAATCCGGCGAACCCACGGCATCGCAGGGCTGTGGGCCCACGAGGAGACCACCAATTGGCTCGCCTATCAACGGGATCGCACCGTTCGGCGATGGGCGCGGGAGAGGGGCATCCCGTTTACGGAACTGCCCGGCTCTGGCGTGGTTCGGAGGCTGGGCAGTCGAAACGGCTGGGCCGGAGCCTGGGAAAGACTGATGAGCGCCGCGCCTGTGCCTGCGGTGGACGGCCTCCAGGCGGTCCCCGGCCTCGCGTTGGGCGACGTGCCCCGATCGAGTCCCGCGTTGCAACAGGGAGGAGAGACCGCCGCCTGGGAGACTCTCGAAAGCTTCCTACACCAAAGGGGCCTTAACTATTCGAAGGAACTTTCGAGCCCCCTGACGGCGTTTGCATCCTGTTCGCGCATCAGTTCCCATCTCGCCTGGGGAACCGTCTCCATGCGGGAGACCGTCCGAGCCACCCGCCGCCGGATGGAGACCGCCCCGGAGTGGAAACGACCGTTGCGCGCCTTTGATGCCCGGCTGCATTGGCGCAGTCACTTCATGCAGAAGTTGGAGGATGAACCGCAGATCGAGTTTCGCAACTTTGTAACCGCTTTTGATGGCATGCGCGAACCGCACTGGAACGAGGAGTACTTCGCCGCCTGGTGCGAAGGCCGAACCGGCTACGGCATGGTGGATGCCTGTATGCGCGCGTTGCGTACCACCGGGTGGATCAACTTTCGCATGCGCGCCATGCTGGTTTCGTTTGCGAGTTACCACCTTTGGCTGCACTGGCCGAAGCCGGCGGCCTTTCTCGCCCAACAGTTCACCGACTACGAACCCGGCATCCACTATTCGCAGTTTCAAATGCAGTCGGGCACCACCGGAATCAACACCTTGCGGATCTATAGCCCCGACAAGCAAGCGGAGGATCACGATCCGGATGGCGAATTCGTGCGGCGCTGGGTGCCGGAAGGGGGGGGGCCGCGCATCGTGGACCACGCAACGGCCTACAAGCTGGCAAGGGCCAGAATGGCGGACTTCCGCAAGCAGCCGGAGATGAAGCGGCAGGCGAAGGCGGTGCAGGTGAAGCATGGCAGTCGCAAGAAACCGCCTCCGCGTACGCGGCAACAGACGCTATTCTAGACTCTGTGCCGGAGTACCCGGACATTACGATCTATCTCGAAGCGCTGCAAGCGAGGGTCTTGGGGCAGCCGATGCAGGCCTTGCGCCTGGCCACCCCGTTTCTGCTGCGAACCATTGACCCGGTTCCGGAGGGGCAGACCGTTACCCGTCTCGAACGGGTAGGCAAGCGCATCGCCTTCGGGTTCGACTCTGGCGTCTGGATGGTTCTGCATCTGATGATCGCCGGGCGGCTCCACTGGAAACCCGCCGGAGCCAAGCTGAGCGGCCGGAATATGTTGGCGGCGTTTGATTTCCCGTACGGGACTCTGGTCCTCACCGAGGCGGGCTCCAAGCGTCAAGCCTCCTTGCACATCGTGCCAGACCTCGCTTCGTTGGATCCTGGCGGACTGGAGGTGATCAGCATAAGCTTGACGGCATTCTCTGCCCGGCTGCGGGAACGGAATCATACGCTGAAGCGTTCGTTGACAGATCCCCGGCTATTCAGTGGAATCGGCAACGCTTATTCTGATGAGATCCTCCATGCCGCGCGCCTCTCTCCCGTCGCCTTGAGCCAGAAGCTGACCGACGCCGAAGTCGAGCGCCTGTGGAAGGCGGTTGAGCACGTGCTGGAGACCTGGACCGCCCGATTGCGAAACGAAGCCAAGGGCGGATTTCCTGAAAAGGTCACGGCCTTCCGGCCCGAGATGGCTGCTCACGGCAAGTTCGGCCTGCCGTGCCCGGATTGCGGCGTCAAGATCCAAAGGATTCGCTACGCCGCCAACGAGACCAACTATTGTCCCCAATGCCAGACGGCCGGAAAGGTCCTCGCCGACCGGGCTCTTTCCCGCCTGCTCGGCGCCGACTGGCCGCGCAGCATAGAGGAACTCGAAAAGCTGGGCCGAGCCTAAGTTATAGCTAGAAAAGCA
Source organism: Candidatus Sulfopaludibacter sp. SbA3 (assembly GCA_945890485.1). Lineage (GTDB taxonomy): Bacteria > Acidobacteriota > Terriglobia > Bryobacterales > Bryobacteraceae. The sequence goes on from CAMDCN010000001.1 coordinate 29,342, forward strand.
CTTCGGATAGCTTGTGGATTTTGTGTTCAAAACCACAATTAGTTGTTGACCTAAGGTGAAACACCACTGTATTCTGTAGTTCGGTAGCGCGAAACGCCCGTTTCGCTTGTGTCGCTCACTGTTACCCGGATCGCATCGTTGCCCAACGATGAGCCGGGCTTTTCTGTCTATTGTCTTCGGGGAAATCATGGCTAGCACCGCATCGCAGTTGTCGTCCGTCCCACCTTCGCAACCCGCCGCCGAGCAGGAGTTGTTTCCAGGAATTCGTCCCCAAGTGGCCGAAACCGCTATGCGGGTTAAGAAGCGCAACGGCTCCTACGAGCCGGTGCATGTGGACAAGATCATTCGGGCGGTGCAGCGCTGTGCGGCCGGGCTCACGCAGGTGGACCCGATGCGGATTGCCATCAAGACGATTGGCGGTCTTTATGATGGTTCCTCGACGCGGGAACTCGATCAACTCTCCATTCAGACGGCGGCGTCGCTGATCTCCGAAGAGCCCGAATATTCCCGATTGGCGGCCCGTCTGTTAGCGAACTTCATCGAGAAGGAAGTCGCCAACCAGAACATCTATTCGTTCTCACAGTCGATCGACCACGGCTACCGGTTCGGCCTGGTGAGTGAGACGACGTACAAGTTCGTCACCGAAAATGCGCGCAAGTTGAATAGCTGTCTCGAAGAGCGGAACACGGACCTCTTTGAATACTTCGGCATTCGGACCGTGTACGATCGCTACTTGTTGAAGAGCCCCGAGAGCCGGGACGTCATCGAGACGCCGCAATACTTCTTCCTCCGGGTGGCCTGCGGCCTCTCCCGGAATGTGCAGGAAGCCATTGAGTTCTACCGCCTGATCTCGGCGCACGACTACATGCCGAGTTCGCCGACCCTGTTTAACTCCGGCACCTCGCACCCGCAGATGTCCTCCTGCTACCTGCTCGATTCGCCGCAGGACGAGCTCGAGTCGATTTACGACCGCTATAAAGACGTCGCGATGCTTTCGAAGTTCGCCGGCGGCATCGGCTTGGCCTACCACCGGATTCGGGCCCGCGGCTCGCTGATCAAAGGTACTAACGGCCGCTCGAACGGTATCGTCCCGTGGCTGAAGACGCTTGATTCTTCGGTTTCGGCCGTGAATCAGGGCGGCAAGCGCAAAGGCGCGGCCTGCGTCTATCTTGAGCCATGGCACGCCGATATCGAGGAGTTCCTCGAACTCCGCGACAACACGGGTGAAGAGGCGCGGCGGACCTACAACCTGAACCTGGCGAACTGGATCCCGGATTTATTCATGAAGCGGCTGGAGGCGGACGGCATCTGGTCGCTCTTCGATCCCAAAGTCGTGCCGCATTTCCCTGACCTATACGGCGCAGAGTTCGAGAAGGCGTACGAAGAGGCCGAAACCAAGGGCCTGTTTATGCGGCAGGTGAAGGCGCGCGATCTGTACGCCCGCATGATGAAGACGCTGGCCGAAACGGGCAATGGCTGGATGACGTTCAAGGACGCTTGCAACCAGAAATCGAACCAGACCGGGCTTGCGCACAACGTTGTCCATCTCTCGAACCTTTGCACTGAAATCACCGAAGTCACGCACCACGCCGAGACGGCGGTCTGCAACTTGGGTTCGATCAACCTGGCCCGGTACCTGACGCCGGAGGGCGAGTTCGACTTCGAAAAGCTGGGCCGCAATGTTCGCTTGGCCGTCCGCTTCCTGGATAAGGTCATCGACATCAACTACTACCCGACGAACGGCGCGGAGGTTTCTAACCGGAAATGGCGCCCGGTGGGTCTCGGCTTGATGGGATTGCAGGATCTGTTCTTCCAACTGCGGTTACCGTTCGACTCCCCGCAGGCGCGGGCGTTGTCGAAGCGCATTCAGGAAGATATCTACTTCCACGCTCTCGAAACCACGGTGGGACTGGCGGAAGAGTATGGTCCGCACGAGAACTTCAGCGAGACCCGGGCGGCGAAGGGTGAATTCCAGTTCGAGCTATGGGGCGTCCAGCCGGAAGTCCGGGGGCGGTGGGATGAGTTGCGCCCGCGGATGATGAAGTCCGGGATGCGGAACTCGCTTCTGCTGGCCATTGCGCCAACCGCGACGATCGCCTCCATCGTCGGATCCTACGAGTGCATCGAACCGCAGATCTCAAACCTCTTCAAGCGCGAGACGCTTTCGGGCGACTTCGTGCAGATCAATCGCTACCTGGTGCTGGAGCTGAAGGCACTCGGCATGTGGAATGAACATATGCGGAACCGGATCAAGATGGGTGAAGGCTCCATCCTCGCCGTCGAGGAGATTCCGGACGAGCTGAAGCAAATCTACCGGACCGTTTGGGAAGTGCCGATGCGGTCGTTGATCGACATGGCGGCGGAGCGGTCGCCCTACATCGACCAAAGCCAGTCGCTGAATCTGTTCATCGAAAGCCCCACGATCGGTAAGGTCTCCTCCATGTATATGTATGCGTGGAAAAAGGGGCTGAAAACAACCTACTACCTGCGGTCGCGTCCGGCATCTAAGATCTCGAAGGCGACGGTTCCTGTAACCCCGGCCGCGGCGGTGGCGTGCTCGCTCGAGAACCCCGATAGCTGCGAAGCCTGCCAATAGTTTTGTAAGAAGTGAGTAAGAGGCAATGATTCTCGACCCTGGATTTGATTTAACTCTCCGTCCGATGAAGTATCCGGTTTTTTACGATATGTATAAAATCGGGATCAAGAACACCTGGACGGTGGAAGAGGTCGACTTTTCGACCGACGTGACTGATCTTCGCCAGAAGATGAACCCGGCTGAGCAACACCTGATCAAACGGCTGGTGGCGTTCTTCGCTACGGGCGACTCGATTGTCGGCAACAACTTAGTTCTCAATCTGTACAAGCACATTAACTCGCCCGAGGCGCGGATGTATCTCTCCCGCCAGTTGTACGAGGAAGCGGTGCATGTTCAGTTTTACCTGACACTCCTCGACACTTACATTCCGGACCCGAACGAGCGGGCGGCGGCGTTTTCGGCGGTGGAGAACATTCCGTCGATCAAGGCCAAAGCGGATTTCTGCTTCAAGTGGATCGATTCCATCAACAACATGGACTCGATTCAAACCGAAGCGGACATGAAGAACTTCCTGCTGAACTTGTCCTGTTTTGCCTGTTGCATTGAAGGCATGTTCTTCTTCGCGGCGTTCGCCTACGTGTACTTCCTGCGCTCCCGTGGTCTCTTGCAAGGTCTGGCGACCGGCACGAACTGGGTGTTCCGCGATGAGAGCGCGCACATCGACTTTGCGCTCGAAGTTATCAATACCGTTCGCCGCGAACGTCCTCATCTGTTCGATGCGGACTACGAAGCGCGCATCAAAGAGATGATCCGGGACGCCGTGGAATGCGAGGCGCTTTTCGCCGAGGACACGCTCGGCGGCGGTGTGTCGGGAATGTCGATTCCTTCGATGCGGCAGTATCTGCAGTACATCGCGGACCGGCGATTGGTGTCGCTGGGGATCCAGCCAATTTATGGATCAAAGAATCCCTTCGACTTCATGGAACTGCAGGACGTACAGGAATTGACGAACTTCTTCGAACGGCGCGTCTCGGCCTATCAGACGGCGGTATCCGGTGAAGTTGGTTTCGGCGACGATTTTTAATGCCTACTCAAAATCTTGAGAACCATACGCAGCGCGTACCTGGATTCCTCGCGCTCGCCCTTGTACTATTTATCACTTTGATTGGCTGTGCGGTGAATCTGTACCTTTCGCTGGGAGATCACCAGCGGGTATATAGCGCTTCGCTCCTGTTCGTGCTGACGGGGTCCGTGTTCGTCACGGCATTTTTCGCCAGAGTTTTCGCCCTAAAGGCGCAGGATCGGGCGATTCGTGCCGAGGAGAACCTGCGGCATTTCGTTCTCACGGGAAAGCTGCTCGATCCGCGTCTGACCGTGATGCAAATTGTCGGATTGCGTTTTGCTTCCGATGCGGAGTTCCCGACGCTCGCGCAGCAGGCTGCGGAGAAGGGACTTTCGCAGAAGGACATTAAAACCGCGGTGAAGAACTGGCGCGCCGATTTCGACCGCGTCTAGCGGATCCAGTGGTCAGTGAAGATGCTGTGCCCGGCCTCCGGGGTGGGCGCTTTGGGCATGTGGCAGCTTTGGCAGTCCGGTCCGCCATGGGTTCGTTTCGTAGAGTGGCAGGTGCGGCAGGGCTGGTTCGGGTCCAGCTTGGCGGTGGTGGGATGGGGATTGTGGCAGGTGCCGCACCAGAGCTTGTCACCGCTGGCGATTTGGCATTTGGACATCGCGAGGCGTTCGAAGTGCCCGGTAACTTTCAAGTCTGACTGCTTCTGTTGAGTCGCGGTCTGGTAGGTGACGAGTTCGTCGAGGAATGCGCCAGGTTGGTAGGAGTAGAAGCTGCGGCCGGGCTTGTCCGTTCGCGCCAAGCCGAGAAGATGGCATTGGCGGCAGGTATCGTTGCGAGCAGCGGCGGGCAGTTTGACGGGGTTGACGGGTCGCTTCGCCGGGTCCTGGGCGTGGGCGCGGGTATCGCCATGGCAGCGATCGCAGGTGATGCCATTTTCGCGGAAGGGCGGGTCGGCGTATTGGTTGATGGTGCCGTAGATCATCCGCACGGACGAAGCATGGCACCAGAGGCAGTCGCGTCCGACGGGGCGGGTCCAATCGGAGTGGTCGTCGGCCTCGTAGCCGGGGGACATGCCCCAGCCGCGCATTTGGTAGCGCGTGATGGGCGCTTGGAAGAGTTTGTCGCCCCGGCGGAACAGATAGCTGCGGCCATGGGCGCCGGAGCCGAGAAAGTATTCCAGCTTCTGGGTCGCGGTTTGGAGGGGCGTGCGGACCTTAACCTGGTTGGGCGGCTCGATGGAGTACGTCGTCCAGGAGGGAGTGTGGCGGTAAGCTCCCGCGGGCAGGGAGGTGACGGGACCGCTGGAACGTGCCATGGGCGAATGTTCGTAGGCGGTGACGATAGCCGGGTGGCAGGCGGCGCAAGCGAAGGCAAGTAGAATCATCGGACCAGCCGGGGCGGGATGCGTTCGAAGGCCTGCCGGTGGAACCTCGCCTTGGCTTCGTTTTGTAGTTTCTGGTAGGCGCGAGCGAGCAGGAAGTGGAGCTGGCGTTCGGTCTGGGGCAGCCCCGGCAGCGTCAGCGCCTTTTCGGCGTCGGCGACCGACTCAGCAAAGTGGGCGGCTTCGAGATGGAGGCGAGCCCGTTCGTAGAACGCTTCGCGGTACTGCGGATCGCGGCGCAAGGCTTCTTTGATCTGCGTATGGGCTTCGGGGAACCGTTGCAGGGTGAACAGCAGACGGGCGAAGGCGAGGGGCGCTTCGGGGCTGGAGTTGTGCCGGATGGCTTCGGGATAGAGCTTTAGCGCGGACTCGATATCGGCGAGGCCTTCGTGTGTCAGGGCGAGGTAGAGCAGCGTCGGGCCGTCGTTGGACCGCAGTTGGCGGGCTGTTAGCAGGGCGGTGAGGGCGGGGGTGAAGTCGTTATCGAGATAGAGGCAGAATCCGAGCAGGAAGTGGGCGGCGGGGGAGCGGGGCGCAAGTTTTGCGGCGCGCGTTAGATAGGTCCGGGCTTGCTGGGCCTGATCGAGGGCCAGCTGAATGCGACCGGCGAGGAGCAGGGTATCGAGGTTCGCCGGTTCCTGCCGCAGCATTGGCTCGAGGGCCGTCCACGCCTCCGCGGGGCGCTGTTGACGGAGGAGTTGCTGGACCGAGACGAGATCAGAAGGCATGATACCGGTCTGCCTTCAGTTTAGTCGCGCGCCACTTCGATTGGATTTCCACCCAGTCGGCTTCGCCGTGTTTTCCCAGGCCGAGCACGACGCGCGGATCGTGCGAGCTGAGATAGCTGCCGTGGGAGTTGATCCGCTTTTGGCGGACGACGCCGCCGGCGGACCAGCGGACGATGGCGCCCGGGACGAGTGCGGGATGGGAGACGCCGAGCCAATGGTTCGAGGGATGCGGCGTGCCGAGGTAGACGACCGGCGCTTCGCCGTTATTGGCGATGACGAAATCCAGATGCCCGTCGTTGTTGAGATCCCCGAGGGCGAGGCCGCGAGCGGGCAGGTCCGCGCCGAGGCGGGAGACGGTAAACTTGCCTTGGTTGTTCTCGAAGTAGAGCGTGGGCTCTTTATGGGTGAGCGTTTGCGAGAGGGTCTCGATGCGGTCGTCCGGATGGCCGTTGACGATCAGAAGGTCTTCGTCGCCGTCGTGGTCGCGGTCGAAGAACTTGAGGCCCCAGCCGGAGTACATCTGCGTCGCGGGGCCAATGCCCGTCGGGCCGGCTTGATCCGAGAAGTTGAGTCCGTCCAGGTTGCGATAGATGGAGAAGCGCTCCCGGTTGAAGTTAGCGACGAAGAGGTCTTCGCGGCCGTCGCCATCGTAGTCGGCGGCGTCGACACCCATGCCGGAACGGGGGTTGCCGTCGGCGGAGTAGGCGACGCCGGAGTCGAGGCCGATCTCTTCGAACTTGAGTTGGCCACGGTTAAGGAAGAGGAAGTTAGCGACCGAGTCGTTGGCTACGAACAGGTCGAGAAGGCCGTCGTTGTTGACGTCGGTGGCGACGGCGCCGAATACTTTGCCGAGGGCGGCGCCGATGCCGGACGACGCCGAGACGTCTTCAAAGCGGCCTTGGCCACGGTTGCGATAGAGCCGCGACGGATGGGCGGGATAGCTGAGCGGGTGGCAGTAGTGGAAGACGCCGTTGTACTTGCAGGCCGGTTCCGTGACCGGGTCGTAGGCGGCGAAGTGGCCGAGGAAGAGATCGAACAGGCCGTCGTTATCCGCGTCGAAAAAGACGCTGACGGTCCAGAGGCCGGGCTCGGCGATGGGCGCCGCGGAGAACTTTCCGTTGCCGAGATTGCGATACAGAATCGGCGTACCCCATCCCGTGACGAGGAGATCGGGGTGCCCGTCGATGTCGTAGTCGGCGGTGGTGACGCCGAGGCCGAAGAGGTCCCGGCGCAGGCCAGCCTCGACGGTGACGTCCGTGAATTTGAGATTGCCGTCGTTCCGGAAGAGGGCGGTGGGGAAGGCGATGTCCATGCGGCCATCGCCGTTGTAATCGAAGATGGCAACGCCGGGCCCCATGTTTTCGGGCAGACGGCGGCGGTCCGTCAGGCCGTTATCGTGGCGATAGGAGAGCGTGGGGCCCGAAAGAAAAAGCGCCGCCCCCGTGAGGAGAGCGGCGCTGAACAGAAGCGGCCAGAACATGGTTAGAACTGGAAGCGGGCCACGACCTGCCCGTTGCGCGGCGGGCTGAAGACACTCGCCGGGTTGATGCGGCCGAAGCCGGAGACGAGGTTGCCGTTGGCATCGCGATTGGTGGTGGCCAAGGGATTGCCGGCGTCGGGATTGTTGAGGAACGTGCGATTGAACACGTTGAAGAACTCGCCACGGAAGCTGATGACGTAGCGTTCCTTGATCCGGAACATGCGTCCGAAGGAGAGTTGTTCATCGGGCCGGCGGGCGTAACGGTAGTCGTCATAGTAGGCCGCAGCGGTGCCCCATTGGCCCTGGGCAGGATTGGACCAGGCGGCCGGGTTGAGCGTCAACTGTTTGAACGGATCGATGCTCTGGCGTTCGTTCAGGTTTTCGATGTACAGGGGTACGCCCTCGACACGATTCATCCGGGTGCCCCGGAACAGCAGGCTGGCGAGCGCGTTGGTCGCTCCGGGAGCGGCGATGGGGAAACCGCTCGAATACCGCATGATGCCGCCGAGCGTCCAACTGCTGAGAAAGGCTCTGGTGGCCCAGTTCTTGTTCCAGCGCGGGGAGTCGTAGTTGAAGCCAACGACGAGCACCTGCGGCTGATCATTGAGCGAGAAGCTCTTCTGATTGCGCCGGTTGTACACGTCGTTGGTGGGGATGGTGCCGCCGCTTTGGGTCTCTACGTTGGTCAGGTTCTTGGACCAGGTGTAAGCCAAGGTGCCCGTGAGACCTTTCGAGTAGCGTTTGGTTACCTTGATCTGGAGCGAATCGTACCAACTGTTGCCCAGAGGCGCCCAGAGGCTGCCGAGATTGCCGAACTGCGGATACGGCCGCAGCGCCTGCGCCAGGGTTGCCGAGTTCGGGAAGGTGGCGTAGGGCTTCTGGAACCCACGGGCGATTACTGCAGAATTGTCGATGCGTGCCGTCAGCAAAGTGCGGTCGGCCGCCGAGTTGACATCGAGACCAAAGGAGCGAATCCGCTCCGGCGTCAGGCCATTGTAGTCGTTGAGGCCATCGGCGCGGAACCAAGCGCCACGGTTGCCTACATAGGCGGCTTCGACGACCATGCTGGAGCCGAGTTCCCGCTGCAGGCTCAGATTCCAATTCGCCATCCGGGGAGGACGGCCGCTATTGGGGTCGACGAGTGCGGGTGGGGAATTGATCTGGCCAGGGCTCGGACGAATTCCGGCGTCGTAGCTGGCGGCGGTCAACTCGTTCACGTTGTAGGAGAGACCGTTCCGAAGGGTGACACCGGGTTCGGCAAAGGCCGGATTCGAGAAGGCAACGGTGTTGAAGCCCATGCCGAGCGAGTTGCCGCCACCGATGTAGGCGAAGTTGGCGACCTGCGCGTAGCTGACGGCGAAGCCGGCGCGGGCTACCCATTTGTCTGCGAACTGGTAAGCCATGCCGAGGCGGGGGCCGAAGGCGTAGGGATAGGTGTTGCTGATGGAGCAGTTGCAACGGCCGTTGCCGTAGCCGGCGTAGCGGGTAGCTCCGGGCAGATTGCCAGCGGCTGGGTTGCGGCCTTCCGGATCGAACATTGAGGTCCGTTGGTGCAGTTCATCCGAGGCGGGCTGATAGTCATAGCGGATGCCGTAATCGAGCGTGAGCTTGCGGGTCAGCCGCCACGTATCCTGCGCAAAGAAGCCAAGCGTAGGACGGCGATACTGGGGATCCTGAGGATTTGAGACGCTGGCCGAGTTGGCGAAGCCCAGCAGGAAGCTGGCGTAGTTGAACCCGACACTCCCGCCGGGCAGGGCGACACCCTGGAGCGCCGGCATGGAGGTTTGCGCCGTTGCGAAACCAAATACTCCAGCAACTCCTCCGGAGGAGCGGTTGGTGAAGTTGTCCATCTTCCACTCGCCGCCGAACTTGAAGGAGTGCGTTCCCTTGACCCACGTCGTTGACGCGACAGCGGTTGGCTTGTCCTGGTAATAGAGGGTGCGGTTCGTCGGTCCGATGTTGAAACCGAGGCCACCCTGAGCGCCGCCAAGATCGGTCATGCGCGGGAATCCAGTGCCGAAGCCGCCACGGAGACCGAGCAGGCCAGCCGAGTCGAAGCTGGTGATCACTTCCGGCGAGGCATCTGGATTGACGTAACGCTGGTAGCCGACGCCGAGATGCAGAAGCAAGGTGGGCCGCAGGGAGGTGTCAAAGTTGACGCGCGTCGTGTGGGACCGGATGATCTGGTCGCGGCGTGCGCTGATGGGATCAGGCAGGCCTTCCTGGCCGTTGTCCTTGTCCGTGCGTTGGAGGGAGTAGTAGGCGCTGATGCGGGAAGAGCCGGTGAAGTTGTGGTCAACCTTGATGCTGGGGATGTCCTGAATCTTGCGGAAGTTGTACCGGCGCTCAAAGTTGTTGATGTTTCCGGCGCGGCTGGCGGTCGGGATCAGGGCTTGGATTTTCGCGGAAACGGGGTCGATTAACGATGCGGGGATTACATTGTTCGGAAAGACATCGCGATAGATGCGGCCGTCGGGCCCGGTACGGCTGGTGCGCGGGTCGTAGATGCTGTTCTCTAGGATGGGCCGGCCGAGGCCGTCGGTGCCTAGGTTGCGGCCCGTGAGTGCGCCGCTGAAATCGCCATTGCGATAGGCGTCGGTCGGAACAGTGCCGTAGCCGTCGAATTTGCCTTCTTTATTCAGATACTTTTCGTAGTTGAAGAAAAAGAAGGTTCGGTTCTTGCCGTTGTAGAGCTTCGGGATCAGGATGGGTCCACCGAGATTGAAGCCGTAGTTGTTGCGGCGAGTCCGCGGCCGGACCAATTCGTTGTTGCCGTTGTTGGTGAACGGGATGCCCGCGTTGAAAACCTCGTTGACGAAGTAGTCGTAGACGCCGCCGTGGAATTCGTTGGTGCCCGAGCGGGAGGTGAAGTTGAACAATCCGCCGCCAACCTGGCCGAACTCGGCCGAGTAGTTGGAGGTTTGGAGGGTGAACTCTTCGACGGCATCGACGGATGGCTGCGACTCATCGGAGACGCGGCCGTCGAGCGAACTGGTCGAGTCCTGGCCTTCGAAGATGATCTTGAAGGTGCCGGCGGGAGCGCCGTTGACCTTGATGTTGTTCCAGCCGTTGATGGAAGCGCCGGGGGTGAGCTGGGTGAAGCTGAGCGGGTTGCGGATGGCTCCCTGGCCGATCGCGAAGTTGAGCGGCAACTGGTTTAACTGTTCGCGGTTGATGGTCGTCGAGGCGGCTGCGCTATCGGTGTTGAGCAGGGCGGCCTCCGAGGAGACGTTGATCGATTCCGTGGCGGAGCCGATCTGCAGGACGATATCTAAAGACGCTGTCTGGGCGACTTGGACGCGAACGTCGCGCTGGACTACTTTGCGAAATCCTGTGACTTCGACGGTCACTTCATAGAGGCCCGCGGTCAGATAAGGGGCAGAGAAATTGCCCGTTCCGGTGGTCGCGATTTCCTGGCGAATGCCAGTGCCTTGATTGACGATGGTGACGGTGGCATTGGGGATCAGGGCGCCGCCGGGATCGGCAACGGTTCCTGAGATAGTGCCGCGATCGGACTGGGCGAAAGCGGTGGCAGCAAACAACAACGAGGTGAAAGCGAGAAAAACGAGTTTCATTAACGAGACCAAACTAGTGCGTTTAGACTATCACAGCCGCTTCGCCATATAATGTGGGCGTGTCAATGACAACTCGGCGATCCATGTTACAGGCCTCCGCGACCCTGGCGATTGCGGCCCCGGCGATGCAGGCGCAGGACCATGCTCAGCATGGCTTGACGCAAATAGAGAAAGCAGCTCCGCAAGTGGCGCGCTTCTTCAGCAAGCAGGAGATGAACCTGCTGGCCCAGTTGGTGGAACAGATCATTCCGCGTTCGGATACGCCGGGGGCGGCCGACGCGAACGTGCATTACTTTGTAGACTTCCAGGCGCATACGAACCGGAAGCTCGGTTCGCAACTGAAGAAGGATTTGTCGTGGGTAAGAAAGCAGGGATTTGCGAAGGCGGAATCCGGTAAACAGGTGGAGCTGTTAACGGCCTGGAGCAAGACGAAAGGCACCGAGCCTTATCGCATTTTTAAACAGTTCAAGGACCTGACCATCGACGGCTACTACGGTTCGAAAGAGGGGCTGACGCAGGAGCTGGGTTGGAACGCCAACACGTTTCTGCGGGAGTTCAAGGGCTGCACCCATCCGGAGCACGGAGCTTAAACCATGTACGTACAGAACGCACCCGAAGTCCATGATGTGATTGTGATCGGCAGCGGCGCGGCGGGCGGCATGGCGGCGTGGAACCTGACGCGGCAGGGCGTGAACGTCACATTGCTCGATGCGGGCACCCGCTTCCGGCGGGAAGACTTTTGGACGCATGTGAAGCCGTGGCAGTGGCGCGAGCGGGTGGAGCGGGGGATGGCCCCGCCGCAGATTCGGCTCGACAACGCCGAGCAGCCATATTCGTGGAAGGATCCGAACTACTTTGAGTTGATCCGGGTGTGGGGCCGCGGCGGCAAGACAAACATCTGGGGCCGGGTGGCGCTGCGGTATTCGGACGTCGATTTCGAGGGTCCAGCCAAAGACGGCTGGGAGATCCCGTGGCCGATTCGGTATAAGGACATTGCGCCGTACTACGACCGAGTCGAGCAGGAGATTGGGGTGTGCGGCGGCGACGACGATCAGGACTCGCTGCCGGGCTCTAAGTTCCATTTGCCGCCTCCGGCTTTGCGCTGCGGCGAGAAGTTCTTGCAGGCGGCTGCGCGGCGGCAGGGCATCAGCGTCGTCAATCAGCGGCGGGCCGTCGTGACGAAGCCGCATAACGGCCATAGTCCGTGCCACTTTTGCGGCGCGTGTGGGCGCGGCTGCGATGTGTCGGCGTTCTTCAATTCGACCGACTACCTGCTGGATCCGGCGGAGAAGACCGGGAAGCTGAAGATCATCGACAACGCCGTGGTGGCGCGGATTCTGCTGGGTGATAACGGATTGGCGACCGGGGTGCAATATTTCGACCGGTTCACGAAGCAGGAGCGCGTGATCCGTGGCAAGCGCATTGTGCTTGGCGCGTCGTGCGTCGACTCAACGCGGATTCTGCTGAACTCGAAGTCGGCGAAGTATCCGACCGGCATTGGGAACTCGTCGGGTGTGATCGGCAACTACTTGTGTGAACAGGTGCGGTTCCATATGTATGGATTCGTTCCGGACCTGATGGGGACGAAGGCGCTGAACGACGACGGCATCGGCGGCGAGCATATTTACATGCCGCGGTTTAATCATCGGGACGGCAAGAAGCGCGATTATCTGCGGGGATTCGGCTCGCAGTTCTGGGGCATTGGTGCGCAGCCGGGGGCGGCCTACGCGAAGCAGTTGGATGGATTCGGCCTCGATTTTAAGAAGGCCGTGAAGCGGCGGTATCCGGCTTTGGTGGCAATGCATCCCTACGGCGAGACGCTGCCGCGGAAGGAGAACCGGATCACGGTGGAAGGTACGCCGGTGGACAAGTATGGCGTGCCAACTCTTCGCATTGAATACAACATTGGCGATAACGAGAAGAAGATGATCGCTGAGATGTATGACATGGCGGAGGGCGTGATGCGGGCGGCGAAGGCCGAGATTCTGCCATTTGAGCGTGGTTGGCTGGATAGCTTCGGCAGCGCGATCCACGAACATGGCACGTGCCGGATGGGCGAGGATCCGCGGCGGAGCGCGTTGAACGGCTTCAACCAGATGCACGACGTGAAGAATCTGTTCGTCGTGGATGGCTCCGCGTTCTCGACCGCTTCGGAGAAGAATCCGACGCTGACCATCCTGGCGCTGGCGTGGCGATCGACGGACTACATGGCCGAAGAGATGCGCAAAGGCAATCTCTAGCGGATGAGCGGTGTGACCGTGAGCTTGCGAATTTCAACAGGCCCATGGTCACCCTGTACGCTGATGGGTCCGGGCAGGGCTTCGTTCGGGTCGTGGGCCATGGCGGTGAGGCCTTCCACTTCGGCGCGGTCGATGACCGTAACGCCGTTGACGATGATGGTGACGGTGCGGCCGACCAAGCGAATGTCGTAAGTGTTCCATTCGCCGGGCTTCTTCGTCGCGTTCTCGCGGGGCTTGATGCGGCTGTAGAGCGCGCCGGTGCCATGTGTGTCCGGCGCCTTGCCAAAGTCATCGATGATCTGGACTTCATAGCGGCCACGGAGGCCGAGGCCGCCGTTGGAGCCGGCGCCTAAGCGGAACTCACCATGGAGTTCAAAGTTCCAGAACTTTTGGCTGGAGACGAGATTGTTGGCTCCAGCGATGTTCTTCATGATGCCTTTTTCGACTTTCCAGCCGAGCGACTGGCCGGGAACCAGCGCGGACCAATTGCTGAGGTCCTTTCCGTTGAAGAGTTCGACGGCTTTGCCGGGCTTCCACTTGCCGTCTTCGGTGTCTTTGATCACCGGGGCTCTCTTGCCGACGAAGGTCATTTTCTTCGACGCCGGGGTGCCTTCTACTTGGAACTCGCCGACGAGATCGCCGTTGACAATGCGGGCGGTGTAGACGCCTTTGTCCGTGCCGGTCGGTTTGCGGAGGTAGTTTCGCTCAAAGACGAAACGCAGTACGCCGCCTTTCGCGGCGATTTCGGGAATCGCATTCATATCGCCGCCGGGAGCGCCGACAAAACGTCCTTTGATGGCGGAGGTCCCAGCGCCGTCCACCTCCAGCCACCAAGCGCGGCGGCGGGGTTCATTGGCGACGGTGATGTTCCAACGGCCATTAAAATCAACATCTTTCGCCAGCCCGGCGAGGGACAGCAGGAAGAAGAGAGCAATACGCATGAAACCGAGAGTGTACCATTGCGCATGGCCTTCTGTTTCGATAGAGTTGCGGCTTATGCGAAACGCAGTTTTGACTCGACGTGCGCGCTTAGCAATGCCGGTGGCGCCGGCGATTTCAGCGGGCCCGCTGGCAATTGCCGGAGGGCGAATGTGGCGGTTGCGGGAACCGAGTGGACGGACTTACAGCATCATTCGCTTGGATACCCGCGGCGGGCTGAAGGGCTATGGCGAAGCGGGTGCGGCTGAAGCCGCGGAGTTCAAGCGAATCCTGGCGCAGGTGCAGGGCCGCGAGGCGACGTCCTTTGAGGTGTTGGGACTGACGGGTCCGCTACGGGGAGCGATCAACGTAGCCATGCTGGATATCGTGGGGAAGGCGTCGCAGGCGCCGGTGTATCAGGTGCTGGGCGGGCCGACGCGGCATAAGGCACGGGCCATTGCGACCGTGAAGAATTCAAACAATGTGGAGTTAGCGCTGGAGGCGGGCTACCGCGCGTTTGCTGTCCCGCTGCCGACGCCGCTGTTTCCGAACTCGGGAAAGCAGTACGTGAATCTCGTGCTGGCGCTGTGGGAGGAGTTGCAGAAGATTGGCGGCGATTACGTCCTCGATGGGGCTATGCGGTTGACGCCAGGCGATGCGCAGATGGTGGCCGCGTCCCTTGAGAAGGAGCATCCGCTGTTCCTGGATGAGCCATGCCGGCTGACGCAGGTGCGGCAGGTGGCCAAGATCAGCGAGGAGTCCGTGACGCCGTTGGGCTTCGGCCGCGACGTGGACTCGCTCGACGTGTTTCAGGACCTGCTGCGCGAGCAGGCGGTGGACGTGTTGCGGCCTACGCTGCAGCGGTTAGGGATTTCGGCGATTCGCCGGTTGAGCGCGATGGCGGAGACGTACTACACCGCGGTGGCGCCGTTTCATGATGGCGGGGCGCTGGGAACGGCGGCCGGGTTGCAGTTGGCGGCGAGCCTGCCGAACTTCTTCGCGTTGCAGGTGCCGCGGGTGAGCCCGAGCGAACGGCAGGCGCGAGATGCCATGATGTCGGGTTGGAACGAACCGGTGAAGGATGGCTTCTTTGAGCTGCCCACCGGGCCGGGACTGGGCGTGACCGTGGACGAGAAGGCGCTGGATCGTTACGAGGTGAAGCTGTGATGCGGCGACGTGGATTCTTGGGCTTGGCGGGTGCAGCGCCCGCGATGGGCGGTAGGCTCGTCGACTCGTGCGGCTGCGCGATGATGCCGCAGGCGGCGGCCGCTCCGGTTGGCGCCGATGCGTTCGCGAAAGTGGGTTCGAAGCTGCGGATCACGAACGTCAAGGTGTTCGGGGTATCGCTGACACCACAGTCCGATCGGCCGTATGTCTTTGTGAAGATCGAGACCAACCAGGGACTGATCGGCTGGGGCGAAGGGACTCTCGAAGGCAAGGCAGCCGCCGTGATGTCCTGCGTCGAAGACTTCAAGGAGTTGTTGATTGGCGCGGACCCGATGCAGGTGGAACACCACTGGCAGTCGATGTACGTCCATAGTTTTTACCGGGCGGGGCCGGTGATGGGTTCGGCGATCAGCGGAATTGATCAGGCGCTGTGGGATATTCGCGGCAAGGCGCTGAACATGCCGGTTTATAAGCTCCTCGGCGGGCCGGTCGATACGCGAGGGGTGCGCGGGTATTATCATTTGCGCGCGCGGAACAAGGAGGATTTGCCGCGTCTGCGGGAAGAGGCGCGGAAGCAGGGGATCACTTGTTTTAAGAGCGGTATTCCGAGCTACTACGAATGGATTGAGACGAACAAGAAGATTTCGGCCGCCGTGCAGGCGATGGCGGACCTTCGCGAGGGTCTGGGGCCGGACATCGACATCGGTATCGACTTCCATGCGAAGACTTCGCCGAGCGTAGCTTCAATTCTGGTAAAGGAAGTGGATCCGTTAAACCTTTTGTTTATTGAGGAGCCGTGTCCGCCGGAGAACGTGAAGGCGATGCAGCGAATCGCCAAGCGGTCGACGACCCCGATTGCGACCGGCGAACGGTTGGTGGCGCACTACGGTTGCCGCGAGATCATTGAGCTCGGCGTGGCGGACATTATCCAAACCGATATCAACCACGTGGGTGGCATCACCGCGTTGTGGAAGGTTGGCGCGATGGCGGAGATCTCCGGAATCTCGATGGCGCCCCACGCATGCGAAGGTCCGATTGGCGGGCTAGCGACGGTGCACGTGGATGCGGCGATGCCGAACTTCCTGGTGCAGGAGATCTGCAGCGGCGTCGAGGTCGGCCCGAATGAGAAAGTTTGGGCCGAGTGGCTGGGCTTCCCGGCGATGCGGATGGTGAACGGCCGGTTCCCGCTTTCCGATAAGCCGGGGTTGGGATTTGATCTGACCGAAGATGCGCTGAAGAAGTACCCGTTTGGCGGAACGAAGCCAATGGCGCGAGTTTTTCATGAGGATGGATCGGTAGCTGAATGGTAGTGCTTAGAATTGGGTTCGTTTCGTTGTTTGCCGTGTTGGCGTATGGGGATGACTTCACCGAGAAGATCCGTCCCGTACTGAATGAGAACTGTGCGAAGTGCCACAATCCGGCGAATCCGCGGAATCGGCTGAACTTTCTGAAGGCCGGGGCGGCGACCGATGTCGAAACGCAACGGTCGCTCTGGCGGAACGTGGCAACGCAGTTGCGGAACCGGACGATGCCGCCGGGCGCGGCTAAGATGGCCGAGGCCGACCGGATGGACGTGGCCAATTGGATTGAGGCGCGGCTACGGAGTACCGGTTGTACAAGCAGCGAATATGCCGGGTTCGTCGCTTCGCGTCGGCTGAACCGGCGGGAGTGGAAGAACTCGATTCGGGACCTGTTCGGACTCGATGTGATCGCTCCGGACCTGTTCCCCGCCGATGAATCGGGCGGTGCGGGTTTCGATACCAATGGCGAGACGCTGTATGTTCCGCCGATGATGCTCGAACGATATCTCGAAGCGGCGACCACGGTGCTCGACCGGATCGTGGTGACGCCGCCCTACAACAAGGTGGTGCTTTCGCACGAGTTGAACCCGACAACGGCCCGCCCAACGGGGATCAAGCCGAGCCGGTTTGTGGATCCGGGAACTGAGTTGACGACGAACGTTTCCGTGTCGGCGGAGGGGCCCTATACGATTCGTGTTTCTGTCGAACGGCCTCCGGTGACACCGTTCACCTTGAAGGTGAAAGTGGATGGCGCGGAGGTAGGGACGCTGAACTACGCGCGCGACTCCGGCGGTGGAGCGACGGCGCGGTTGGCGACGGCGACGTTGTCGCGGGGGGCGCATACGATTTCCGTAGTGACCGGGACGGAGCGTGTCGAGTTCTATAGCGTGACGGTGGACCAGCGGCCGACGCCGATGGCGGCCGAGAAGCGGGCGTTGCACTATCAGTTGCTCGGCCTGGAAGTGGGTCAGTCGCCGGTGGACCCGCGGGCGGCGGCGCGGCGTATTTTGAAGCAAGTTTTGCCGAAGGCGTTCCGGCGACCCGTGCAGGATGCGGAGATGGAACAGTTCCTCGCCCTGTATGATCGGGGCGCCAAACGGGGTGACCCGTTTGAAGAGAACGTGAAGTTGGCACTGAAGGCGGTGCTGGTTTCGCCCCGGTTCCTTTTCAAAGTGGAAGAGCCGGACGCGCGGCCCGGAATCCAACCGGTCGGCCAGTATGAGATGGCATCACGGTTATCGTACTTTCTCTGGTCGACCATGCCGGATGCGGAGCTATTGCAGTTGGCCGGGGCGGGGAAGTTGCAGGATCCGGCGGTACTGAAGGCGCAGGTGGACCGGATGATCGACGATCCGCGGTCGCGGGTCTTCGCCAATGGGTTTATGGGCCAGTGGCTGGGGACGCAGGAGGTAGGCGGACGGTCGATGCCTTTGCTGACCGAGTTGCAGCATTTCTATACGCCGGAAGCGGCGGCGGATCTGCGCGAACAGCCCGAGCTGATGTATCACTACCTGCTGACGGCGAACCGCAGTTTGCTCGAATTGCTCACGGGAAACTATACGTTCCTCACCGAGCGACTGGTGAAGTACTACGAACTGGAAGGGAAAGTGAAATTGGGTCCAGGGCCGGGGTTTCACAAGGTCGATTGGCCGGATACGAAGCGGGCCGGGGTGCTGGGCTTGGCTTCGGTGCTGGGCATGACCTCGCACTACAAAGAAGCGAGCCCGGTGCTGCGGGGAGCTTGGGTATTGGAAACGTTGCTCGGTACGCCGGTGCCCCCGCCGCCGGCCGATGTTCCGCCGCTCGATGCGGTGAAGGCGTCGAACAAGAAGCTGACCATGCGGGAGATGTTGGCGAAGCACCGGGAGAACGTCTCCTGCGCCGCCTGCCATAACCTGATGGACCCGATTGGCCTGGGCCTGGAGAACTTCGACTGGATGGGCCGCTGGCGGGATAAGGAAGCCGATGGCCGGCCGGTGGACGCCTCCGGGGCGCTGCCGAGCGGCGAGAAGTTCAACGGTCCGGAGGAGTTGCGCGGAGTGCTGCTGCAGCGCAAAGAGGAGTTTCTGCGGCAGTTGGTAGGGAAGACGTTGGGCTATGCGCTGGGCCGCGGTTTGCAGGATGGCGACCAATGCACGATTCAGCGGCTGATGGATAACCTGGCGAAGGACGGCTATTCCGCACGAACCTTAATCCGGGATATTGTATTGAGTACACCGTTCCGTAACTCACAAAGTGACGCGGTGGTGAGCGAGAGCCACGGTCCGGCAAAGAAGGCTCCGCGCCGGTTATTGGGAACCAAGTAGGAGAATCAGCATGGCCAGACAGTTTTCCCGACGGACAATTTTGCGCGGAATCGGCGCGGCCGTTTCGACGCCGTGGATGGAGGCGAGCCTGCTGGGTGCGCCGAAAGCGGCCGTGGATCGGCTGTCAGAGCCCCCGCTGCGGATGGCCTGTCTGTTCATGCCAAACGGCGTGAGGCCGGACTTCTGGACGCCCGCCGGAGATGGCGAAGACTACGAATTCACGCCCCACCTGAAGCCGCTCGAATCGCTGAAGAACGACTTTCTGCTGCTCGAGAACTTGTGGAACAAGAACACGGTGGGCCGCAACGGACACTGGCCGAAAGTTCCGGCGTGGCTCTCGGGCGGGTTCGTGGAACGCACGACGGGTGGCGACTTGGATACCGGCGGGACAACCCTGGACCAGATGGTGGCGCAGCGGATTGGCCACGAGACGCCGCTGATGTCGCTTGAGCTAGGGATCGACGCGCCGCGGACGGGCATCGACACGGCGGGCGGCGGATTCCCTCGCGCGCTGGGTTCGTTTTTGTCCTGGGCCGATCCGAAGACCCCGGTGCCAAAAGAGATTGTGCCGCAGTTGGCGTTTGACCGACTGTTCCGGAATCGGCGGGCGCCAGTGGTTTCGGGTCTCGATCCGAAATCGCCGGAAGTGTTGGGTTCGCTGCAGCGCGACGAGACGAGCGTGCTGGATCTGGTGCGGGAACAGGCACGGGCGTTGCGGGCGAAGGGAAGCAAGACCGACCAGGCGCGGCTGGACGAGTACTTTGAATCGGTTCGATCGGTAGAACGCCGCTTGGAAGCCTCGATGAAGCCGCAGAAGCGGTGGATCAACGAAGGAAAGTTTCCGCTTGACCGGCCGGTGGCCGGGACGCCGGCGACGCACAAGGAGCACCTGCAGTTGATGCTGGACATCATGTTGCTGGCCTTTTGGACGGATTCGACGCGCGTGGCGACAATGATGATGGGCGATGCGCAGTCGTCGCAGGACTATGGCTTCCTCGAAGGCGTGAAGGGCAACTGGCACGGCATTTCGCATCACCGGGATCTTCCCGACGGCCGGGCGCAGTACGAAAAGATCATCAACTGGCAAATGGAACAGTTCGCTGGCTTCCTGACGAAGATGAAGAGCCTGAAGGAAGGCGACCGGTCGCTGCTCGACAATTCCATGGTGCTCTTCGGTTCGTCGCTGAAGTGCGGGAACCGGCACATTGAAGAGAACCTGCCGCTGATTCTGGCCGGACGCGGGAAGGGCACGTTGCGGCCCGGCCGGCGGGTGCGGGCGGCCGCGAAGACGCCGTTCTGCAACCTGCATTTGGCGATGATGCACCGGATGGGCGTGAAGGAAGAGTCGTTCGGAGATAGCACCGGGGTGCTGGGCGGATTGGCTTAGCGCTCCGCGGCCGGCTGGCGCAGTTGGCGGTCGATCGCGTCGTAGAGTTCCAGCATTTGCTGGGCGGCGGCACGGTCGGCTCCGAAGCGGAACCGGTTGTAGGCGTGGGTGAAGCCAGCTACCAGGTTGGCGGTTTCGGAAGGCGGGATTACCCGGGCGAACTCCAGGGGAGTGTACCAAGACGGTTTGCGCAGATTCTGTTTTTCGAGCAGGTCGAGCAGTTGGCGGTACATCACGGCGGCATCGGACTGTGAGGCTGCGCCAGAACTAAGCCGCGTGCGACGGAGGCGTTCCTGACGACGGGTCCGGACCCACGGGGTGAGAACCCTGACGAGTGCGATCAGGACTATGGGAACGAGCAGGTAGAGACCGTTGCGTTTAAACCACTCCGTCGCTTTTAGCCGCGCGCGTTGGAGGCGGAGACTCAGCGAGGGGACGGTGGAGTCGGCAAAGCGATTTTGTTCGATGGCGGAAGCGAGTTTGAACTGCCGTTCCAGGTCGTACTGCATGACCCACTCCTGCCAAAAGAGGTCGGCCGCGTCGATGAGATGGGAGAGGCGCTGGAAGAGTGCGGCGTGGGTGGGACGGCCACCGGCGGGCGTGGGGTCGAAGGTGGTCCAGCCGTTATTGGGGATCCAGGCTTCGACCCAGCTATGGGCGTCGGAGGCCGAGATGACATGCCAGCCGGAGACGGGGTTGCGGACGCCGCCTTGGAAGCCGGTGACGACGCGGGCGGGGATGCCCAGGGAGCGAAGCATGACGGCGTGGGCGGAGGCGAAGTATTCGCAATGGCCGCGGCGGCGGTCGAACAGGAAGTGCGCGATGGGGTCGGCTTGTGCGGATGAGGGCAGTTCGAGGGTGTAGGCGAGATTGGTCTGGAGCCAGGATTCGAGACGGCGGGCGCGATGCCAATCGTCGGCGTCGTTTTCCGTGAGGGTGCGGGCGAGGTTGGCGATGCGGGGATCGAGCGGGGGTAGCGAGAGGAGTGTTCGGCGATCTTCCGGTCCAGGCGCAGGTGAGCCATCGCCGTTCGAAGCGTCCAGGAAGCTGGAGGCGGCGTAGCGGAGCAGGCCATGGTTGTCGCCGATGGCGCGGAGGCCGCCGCTGGAGTGGCGGAGTATTGACGGCAGGTTGGC
This sequence comes from Candidatus Sulfopaludibacter sp. SbA3, assembly GCA_945890485.1. Classification (GTDB taxonomy): domain Bacteria; phylum Acidobacteriota; class Terriglobia; order Bryobacterales; family Bryobacteraceae. The sequence goes on from CAMDCN010000001.1 coordinate 50,569, forward strand.
ATCGATGAACTCGGGAACGCCGGCGATGAAGAGGCTGTCGAGAGCGCTATCGGAGTGCTGTACCTGATACCGCAGCCGCGTACCGTTACGCCGGAGGTGGCCGCGAACGGGCAGGCTAAGCGATCCGAATTGGAAGCGGAGCAGTTCAGCGCCGCCGCGTTGGGTCCAACGCTGGCCATCGAAGACGGAGAGGGCGGTCCCACGCCATTTGTAGGGCAGAACTTCCGGGGCGCGGCCTTCGATGCGGATGTGCATCATCGTGCGGCTGGAGGTTTGAATCGTGCCAATATCACCAAGGCGAACGCTGCCGGAGAAGCCGGGCAGGTGGTAGCGGGAACTGACCAGGTTTTGAAATGCCGCGCGCGCTGTACGGGGCAGGACGAAGAACATGCCCACCGTGAAGAGCAGGATGGCGAAGGCGGCGGTGAGCGTTGTGGCCAGAAGCCGGGTAGGAAAGCGGGTGTTTCCAAGGGGCAGGGACTGGGGCGCGAATTGTGCGCCGAGGCGGATTTGCCAACTCGCAAACGTCGCGACCCCGGCGGCTAGGAACAGGGCGAGGAAAAGAAGGAAGAAGAGACTGGCGGAGAGCAGGGCGGCGGCCAGGAGTTCGGCAAAGGCGATGAGGATGGCATAGAGGGCATCTCGATTGGTGACGACGGTGAGGCCCTTAGCAACAGTGAGGAAGCAGATCATGCGCACGGTGGCGGCAAGGAAATCCTGCGAAACGAACCCATAGTCGATGGGATAGAAAGCCGCGTAGAGGATGACGGCGGCGTTCGCCCAGGCGGCGGGGAGCTCCAGGCGGCGCTGCCATACGTAGAGTGCGAGACGGGCGGCAAAGGCCGCACCGGTGATGGTGAGGGTGAACGGATCGAGTTCGCCTGAAGAAGCTAGCGCGAAGTAGCCGCTGAGGAGCATGGCCAGCAGGGCCGCGTCGAAGAAGCGGTCAACGGCATTGCGGCGTTCCTCGCGGATCAGGGGCATCGTTTAGTTGATGGCCGCCATGACGCCCTCGACGAAGTCGCCGGTGGCCTGTTCTGGGACGTTCTGCGGAGGGATGACCACAAGGAACGTACCATCGTGGAAAGTGATTTCGCCCGGCGCTTTCTTCCACTTCTGGAGGACTTCGAAGGCTTCGGTGTTGGAGTTGAAACGGTAGAAATCCGCTGCGACGTCCTGTGGGCCGGAATACGTGGTTCGCCACGATTGCGCGGGTTGGATGGCGAGGGGGAAGGTTTCGGTTGGAGTGGCCGCGGAGGCCAGGGTCCAACCGCCGCGTACCTGCTTGGGCGGTTCGAGGATAGCGGGTGCGGAGGTGGCGCCGCAACCGGCGAGGAATACGAGAAGGAGAAGAAGCAGACGCGGCATTCCCTAATGTTACTATCGGGAGAACCCAACTTTATGGCGAAGCCCAAGCCGTCCAAGGGCCCAGCGCCAACCCGCATCACGAAAGACGATCTCAAGGTGGCAGTTCCTTGCCTTGTGCTGATTGTGGGCGCGATTGTGCTGCTTGGCTTACTATTTTCCGCGATGTTGAAACCGCGATAGGAACTGATTGATTCATGCGTCACGATGCCCGTATGCCGGACCAGATGCGTCCGGTTACGATTGAACCCAACTACCTGATGACCGCTGAGGGATCAGCGCTCATCAGTGTGGGCTACACCAAGGTGCTGTGCACCGCTTCAGTGGAAGACACAGTGCCGCCGTTCCTGCGGGGCAGCGGCAAAGGCTGGGTGACCGCCGAATACTCCATGCTGCCGCGCGCGACCGCCACGCGCACGGCCCGCGAAGTGAAGAAGGGCCGAGAGAGCGGCCGGACCATGGAGATTCAGCGACTGATTGGCCGGGCGTTGCGCAGTGTCGTTGACCTGCCCGCGTTGGGCGAACGTAGCGTGCTGATTGATTGCGATGTGCTGCAGGCCGATGGGGGGACGCGGACAGCCTCCATCACCGGTGCATTTGTGGCGCTCGGATTGGCGATGCAAAAGCTTGTGGCTGGAGGCATGGTGAAACGGAATCCGATTCGTCACTACGTCGCGGCGACGAGCGTGGGAATCGTGGATGGCACGCCGATGCTGGACCTCTGTTACGAGGAGGATTCGGCGGCCCATGTGGACATGAACGTTGTGATGACCAGCGGCGGCCGGTTTGTCGAACTGCAGGCGACCGCGGAGCAGGAAGATTTCGATGACAGCCAATTGGGCGCGCTGATAGGGCTCGGGCGTAAGGGCGTTAGCGAGTTGATTACGCTGCAACGACAGTTTGTGACGCTGCCGTGATTATCCGTTGCGCGACAACCAATTCGGGCAAGCTGCGCGAGTTCGGCTTGATTTTTGCGCACTATGGCCGGGGGCGTTTGCACCTGGAGCCGCTGGCCGGGTTGGGGACGATTCCTGCGCCCGAAGAGACCGGGGCGACGTTTGTTGAGAACGCGGCGCTGAAGGCCTGTTACTACTCGTCGTTCACGGATGATCTACTGTTCGCGGACGACTCCGGGTTGGCGGTAGACGCCCTCGATGGCGCTCCAGGCGTTTTCTCTGCGCGTTTTGCTGGGCCCAATGCTTCCGACGCGGACAACAATATCAAGGTGCTGGAGGCGCTAGCGGGCGAGGACGACCGCACGGCGCGGTTCGTCTGTTCGATTGCTTTGGCCCAGAAAGGGAAATTGCTGGGGACGTTTACCGATGACGTGGTGGGTAGCCTGTTAGAGGAAGAGCGGGGACCGTATGGGTTTGGCTACGATCCCTTGTTCTTCTACGAGCCGTTCGACGGGACGTTTGGCGAGACGGAGCCGGAGCGCAAGTTGCTCGTGAGCCACCGGGGGAAGGCGTTGGCGAGGTTGATTCGCGAATTGTTGAGCCAGTCGGCTATACAATAGCGGCGATGACTCGTCGACAGGTATTGGGTTCGCTGGCCGGTGCGGCCTTGGCGCAGGGGCCGGAGCGGCCGAATGTGGTGTTGATCCTCTCGGACGACCACTCCCAGCGCGACTTGGGTGTTTCCGGAAACGCGGCGATCAAGACTCCCAACCTGGACCGGTTTGCGGGGCAGGGGATGCGGTTTACAAGGGCCTTTACGGCGGCGCCGCAGTGCGTGCCGTCTCGGACGGCCTACCTGACAGGGCGCTCGCCGGTGGCTGCGCGGATGGGCCGGTTCAACTCGCCGCTGCCGCGCGACGTGAAGGTGTTTCCAGAGTACCTGCGGGCCGCCGGATACTTCACGGGCGTGTGCCGGCGCAGCTACCATTTGGACGGCGCGCCGGGGTTGAAGGGGACCGATACCAACGCGATTTATGAGCGGCATGCGTTGCGGTCGTTCCATGAGCGGCTGGACTTTGTGGATCGGACCGGGAACCCGCGGACGAAGACGCCAGAGATTCTCGATCAGTTCTTCGCGAAAGCACCTGCGGGGAAGCCGTTCTTTCTGTGGGTGAACTTCAACGACCCGCATCATCCCTGGGACAAGCTCGGCACGCATGATCCGAAAGAGGTGCCGGTGCCGGCGCATATGCCCGACCTGCCGGGCGTGCGGGAAGACATCGCGCGCCACTACGACGAGATCAGCCGGATGGACGAGGAGTTCCAATGGGTCCTCGATGCGTTGGCCAAACGCGGGCTGGACAAGAACACGATCGTGATTTTCGCAGGAGACAACGGGCAGGCGTTGCCGCATGGCAAAGGATCGTTGTATGACGCCGGACTGAACGTGCCGATGCTGGTTCGGTGGCCGGGCCGGGTGGCGGCCGGACGGGTCTCCGCGGAGTTGATTTCGGGCGAGGACTTGGCGCCCACGGTGTTGGAGGCTATTGGGCTTCCGGTACCGAAGGACATGTCGGGAAAGAGCTTTTTGAGCCATCTGCGCGGAGCGGCGGCCGGTCCGCGGCAGTACATCTTTGGGGCGCGGCTGCACCATGGGAATGCGCCGTTTACCGAGACGACGCGAGCGTCAACATTTGACCTGTCGCGCTGTGTGCGGTCCAAACGGTACAAGCTGATTTATAACTGCACGCCGCAGATGGAATATTCCCCGGTGGATTCGGCGCGCGATCCCGGCTGGACGCAAATTGTGGCGGCGCATCAGGCCGGTACGTTGAGCGCCAAACATGAGCAAGCGTACTTCGGCAAGCGGCGGGTGATTGAGCTGTATGATCTGGACGCCGATCCGACGGAGTTGGAAAACCTGGCCGGGCGACCGGAGTTAGCGAAGGTGGAGCGGGAGCTGAAAGTCGCTTTGGCCGAGAAGATGATTCTCGATTACGACTTTCTGCCCCCGCCGATTAACGACTAACTACTGATACCGCTGCCAGGCGAGGAAGGCGGAGATGGTTTTGCCATCGATGATCTTGCCGGATTGGATCATGGAATCGACTTCGGCCACCGTGAACCACTTCGATTCAATGCGCTCATCGTCCATGAATTGGGTTGGCCCGGCTTTGAGTTCGGACGCCACGAAGATGTTCATCTTTTCGGCCACGAAGCCGGGGCTCATGTAGAGGCTGAACAGCTTCTTCCACTTTTTGGCCGTATAACCGGTCTCTTCGCGCAGTTCGCGTTTGGCGGCTTGGAGCGGAGTCTCGCCTTCGTCCATGCGGCCGGCCGGGATCTCCCAAAGATAGTTCGAGGCCGGGAGGCGATACTGCTTGGCGAGGAGGATGCGACCTTGGTCATCCACCGGCATAACAACGGCGCTGCCGATGTGCTGAATGATGGCGCGCTTGATCTCGAAGCCCTCGGGGTCGATGGCCGTATCTTCAGTAACCCAGAAGATCGGGGTGCGGAGTAGCTCTTTGCTACTAATGATTTTCATTTTGCCCATGATGAGATGAATTCTTCATAGGGTAGCGTGTTCAGGACGTCCGCCTTGGTGAGCCAGCCGCGACGGGCCATTTTGACGCCGTATTTCATGTTTTCGAGATGGCGCGGATGGTGGGCATCGGTCGAGATCGTGAAACGGACTCCCTTCGATTTCGCGATGCGGAGTAGCGTGGCGTGGAGGTCGAGGCGCTCCGGGCTGGCGTTGAGTTCCATGGCAATGCCGCGCTTGGCGGCGGCAGCGGCGACGGTTTCAAAGTCATAAACGAAGGCGTCGCGATGGAGCAGGACGCGGCCGGTGGGATGGCCGATGGTCTTGACGTAGGGGTTTTCAAGACAGGCGAGATAGCGGTCCGTCATCTCTTCGCGCGAGAGGTTCATGTAGCTGTGGACGCTGGCGACGACGAAATCGAGCGAGGCGAGGGCTTCGTCGTCGAGGTCCATGCGGCCGTCCTTGAGAATGTCGCATTCGATGCCGCTGAGGACGCGGATGCCGAGCGCGTCGTGGTCGAGAGCGCGGACGCGGGCAGCGAAATCGAGCGTCCGCTTTTCGTCGAGGCCGTTGGCCATCGCGAGGGCCTTCGAATGGTCGGTGATGGCGATGTACTCGCGGCCGAGGGCGCGAGCGGCGGCGGCCATCTCTTCGAGCGTGGCGCGGCCGTCGGATTCGCGGGTGTGCATGTGGATGTCACCGCGGATGTCGGCGAGTTCGAGCAGCGTGGGAACGGGCGCATCGAGTTCGCCCTGGTTCTCGCGCATTTCGGGAGGAATGAAGGGCAGGCCGAGAGCGGCGTAAATGCCCTCTTCGGTTTCGCCGGCGACGCGGGATTCGTCGTCGAGGCGGAAGAGGCCATACTCGTTCAGCGACAGGCCCTGCTTCAACGCGCGTTGGCGGAGGGCGACGTTGTGCTCCTTCGAGCCAGTGAAGTACTGCATCGCCGCGCCGAAGCTTTCGGCCGGAAGGGCGCGGACGTCGACCTGGAGGCCTTCAACGCCGACGCGGGCGCTGGCTTTGTTCTCGCCATGGCCAAGCACCTCGCTGACCTTCGGGTGGGCGACGAAGCGGTCGAGCGCGGCTTGGGCGCCGGGGCCGGTGACGAGCAGGTCGAGGTCGCCGACCGTTTCCTTCCCGCGGCGAAAGCTGCCGGCGGGAGTGACCTTTTCGACGCCGGGGGTGGCCGCGAGGTAGGCCGTAAGTTCGGCGGCCATGGCATCGGCGAAGTTGAGCAGATACCGGCCGGCGCTTTTGCGGTATTGTTCGATGCCGCGCAGAATCTTCTCTTCGTGCTTGGCGCCCAGGCGCGGGAGGGTGCGGATCTTCTGCTCCTTGCAGGCGCGTTCGAGGTCTTCGAGCGTGGTGATGCGGAGGGCTTCGATGAGCAGGGCGATGGTCTTGGGGCCAAGCCCCTGGATGTGGAGCATCTCGAGCGCGGTGGGCGGATAGCGTTCGAGGAGTTCGTCACGGCGGTCAAACGAGCCGCGAGTTTCGATCTCGTCGATGACGCCGGCGATGCCCTTGCCGATGCCGGGGATGTCGGTCAGCTTGCGGGCCGGGTCCGTGCGGACGGAGGCGAGGCGTTCGCCGTAGCCTTCGATGACCGCGGCCGCGTTGCGGTAACTGCGAATGCGGAAGCCGTCTTCGGCGGCGATCTCCATCAGGTCGGCGGTCTCGCTGAGGAGCTTGGCGATCTCGATATTCTCCATAGCAAATATTGTCTGATAAGCTAACGGATCATGAAGAAGTTCTTTGCCACCTTCGTAGTTCTGGCCGCGCTGGCGAGCGCGCAAAAGCCTAATACCGCGGTGACCGGTTACACGGATACACCCGAAATTCCGGGGCAGAAATGGAAAGTTCACGATGCGAACCGGCCGAAGCCGGTGGTGGTGACGCCGGGCGCGAAGCTGGGCGATCCGCCTTCGGACGCGATCATCCTTTTTGACGGGAAGGACCTGTCGAAGTGGAACTTTCCGGGCAAACGCGGCAAACCGGGGCAACCGTGGAAAGTGGAGAACGGATACTTCGAGATCGTGCCGGGTTCGGGCGAGGCGGTGACGAAAGACAAGTTCGGCGATATGCAATTGCATATCGAGTACATGCAACTGCCGGGGAATACGAAGTTGGGCCAGAACCGTGGCAACAGCGGCGTGCTGATAATGAACCGCTATGAGATCCAGGTGCTCGATAGCTACGGCGACCCGACCTACGCCGATGGGCAGGCGGGAGCCATTTATGGCCAATGGCCGCCGATGGTGAATCCGATCCGCAAGCCGGGCGAATGGAACGCCTACGACATCATTTTCGAAGCGCCAAAGTTTGAGGGCGAGAAGCTGGTGAAGCCGCCGTATGTGACGGTGATTTTTAATGGCGTGTTGGTGCAGCACAGGAAGGAGATCACCGGGCCGATGGCGCATCGGGTCAACCTGCCGTTCAAGGCGCATGAGGCCGAAGAGCCGTTGGGCCTGCAGGACCACAACGAATTCGTGCGTTTCCGGAACGTTTGGGCTCGTAAGCTGCAAGGCTACGACCGGAAATAGCCGATGGCCACAGCTGAGGATTTTGCGGAAGTAGAGTGGGCGGTGGTGTGCGATGCCGCCCATGGCGCGGGGTTGGCCATGATGCTCGTGGGGAGCAGCGGCTTGGTCGGCTCTATGAATGAAATGCTGGTGGCAGGACGGACCGCGGCCAACGCGGCACAACACGAGAATGAGTTGATCCGGGCGATTTGCACGCCGGAGGCGATGCGCGCGATGCAATCGCGGGTGGCCGATGTGCTGTCAGCCGAGCGCGGGCAGGATCCGCGACTGGCGCTGCGCGAGAAGTCCGTGGGGTGGTTGCAGGAAGCGGTGGTGGTGCTGCAGAAAAAGGCGGCGGGAGACCTGGCGGCTTATCGGGACTGGGTGCTGGGTTTTGCGAGCGATATTGCGAATGCGGGGAGCGAGGGTGGATTGCTAGGCATGCGGGGTGAAAGGGTGAGCGCGGAGGAGGCCAAGTTTCTGGCCGCCATCCGCGCGGTGTTTGCCGAGTGAGCCGTTAGCTCCAGAAGGTGAGGTACGGTTTGTCGTCGATCAGGCGGCCGATGTACAGGGCGAGTTCCCGCATGTGATAGTCGCCCCACTGGGAGCTTTCGCCGCACGGCACCTTCTGGCCGGGCGGAATATAGTCCCAGCCATTCGGGCGATGGTAGACGCTGTGGAGGAGCAGGCCCTGGTGGTCCGCGCTGGTGCTGAGGTAGGGCTCGGCAAACAGCGTGCGGGCGACGGTGAGGCCTGCTTGGGTGTAGCGGGGCTCATTGCAGTAACGTCCCAGGCGGAGCAGGCCCTGGGCGGCGATGGCGGCGGCGGAGGAGTCGACGGGTTCATGGTCGTTGAACGGGTCGGCGGGGCGGCCGAGATAGTCGCCCATTTGGGCGAGACCAGGAGCGCCGGTGTCCCAATAGGGTACGCCGTCGGTGGGGGTGTGCGCGATGTAGAAATCGCAGGTGGCGCGGGCGGCGCGGACCATGAAGGCTTTCACCTCGGCGAAGTCGCCGGGTTCGGTTTCGAGGAATTCCAACTGTTCCGAGTAGCCGAGCATCGCCCAGGCTAGGCCGCGGGTCCAGGTGGAGAAGGGGCTGTAGCCTTGTTGGGAATTGGGGCAGCGCTTGTTGCCGTCGTTGCGGTTGAAGACAATCTCGTGGGCGGTGCGGCCTGGGATGTCATAGGCGTCGCGCCCTTCGCCGTAGAAGATGACGTGGTTGGCGGTGACGCGGGCGTGCTGGATCATCCGGTCGAGCAGCGAGATTTTGCGGTCGTTTTCTCCCATCAGGACGTGGCCGAGGCGATGGGAGACCGAGAGGGCGCGGAGAGTGCGCATCGTGTCGACGAAGAGGGAATGGGGCCCGTTGAAGGAGTAGATGTAACCGAGGCCGTCGGCCGTATCGCTCCAGCGTGCGGCCTGCACGGCGCCGGTGCACTGGAGGGCGAGAACATAAAACTGTTCTTCCCAGAAGTTGGGGGCAATGCGGCCTTCGCGCTGGAGGCGCAGGAGGTTGCCGTAGGTGCTTACGTTATTGAAGCCATGATCGTGAACGCCGATGTGCGTGATGTGCGGCGCCATGTAGCGGCGGGTGTGTTCCCGGCCGATTTCGAGGAATTCGGCGTCCCCGGTGGCGTCGAACTGCAGAATGGGGGCGCCGAACTGGAAGCCCTGGGTCCATTCGGTCCAGCCGCGGCTGGTGTATTTACCGGCGACCGTAAAAACAGGAGCACCGGTTTCTGGTTTCCAGGTGGATTCAAGGCTGCGGATCTTGTCCGCCGAGGCCTGCCATAAGGTATCGAGGCCGGCGCGAAGGTCTGCCGGTTTCAGTTGGGTATCAACAGAGATCATTCGAATCCAGTGTAACGTTTGAAACACTCTTGGCTTTGATAGACTCCTGTATAGCGAGGGACTTTCATGAGCGAATTGACGCAACATTTTTCGGGTTCGGCTTCGTCATTCGGTGTGCTGTACCCAATGCACCATTTCCTGGCGTTGCTTCCCGACCAAGCTGCGGCGGCAGCCGCAGCCAAAGAGCTGATGGCGGCAGGCTTTCCAGAGAGCGACGTGGTGGAGTTCCCGCCGGAGGAGTTCGTGAATTTGGTGGAGGCGCATCGGGAAAATAAGGGGCTGTGGACCCACTTTCTCGAAAGCCTGTCACGCGTAGTGGGCACAGAGGCCACCTACATTGACTTGGATCTTGCCCTGGCGCGAGGCGGTGCCGCGGCGTTGGCCGTACACGCTGAGGAAGAATCCGCCAAGCAGCGGGCGCTGGAGATCCTGACGCGATGGAATCCGTTGGCGATGCGCTACTATGCGCACCTGTCAATTGAAGTACAGGTGGAGCATCCGAACACCCACACTTCGGCCCAACAGAGCGGTTTGGACTAGGACTTGTCGGCGGGCTCGACGTGGACCAGAACGTTTTGGACCCACGGGAGCTTCTGCTTAATGGCGGACTTGACGCTGCCGGCAATGACGTGAGAATCCCGGACCGTCAAATCGGGGTCAACGTGCAGGTGAAGATCGACATGATACTGTAGCCCGGTCTTTCGAGCGAAACACTTTTCGACGTCGAGGGCGCCGGGAACCGAGAGCGCGGCCATGCGGATGGCGCTCAACTTCGCGTCTTCCGGCATCGTGTCCATGAGTTGCATGGCCGTTTCGCGGATTACGCGAGTGCCCAGGAAGCTGACGATGACGCCAACCGCGACGCCGCCGAGATGGTCGGCTTCGGCAAAGCGGACGGGATCGGATAGGGTGAGGCCAAGCGCGGCGAGGGCGACGCAGCCAGATAGGATATCGACAAAGTCGTTCTGTCCGTCGGCAAGCAGCGCGGCGCTGCCGACGCGTTTGCCGTAGAAGAGCTTTGCCCAAGCCAAGCCCGCCTTAGCAAAGATGGAGATCACCAACGCCCAGAGCGCCCACGCTTGCGGAGGCACTTCCGCAGTGCCGACTTTTGTCCAACTGCTCCAACAGATGAGCGCACCCGTTGCGGCGAGGAGCATCCCCATCATCAGGCCGGTGAGGATTTCAAAACGGCCGTGGCCGTAGGGGTGATTGTCGTCGGCTGGGCGGGCGGCGATGGTGAGTCCGAGCCATACCAAGCCGCTGCTGACGACGTCGGCGGCCGATTCAAAGCCGTCCGCGACCACGGCAGTCGATTGCGCTTGTGTGCCGACTACGATTTTCATGATCGCCAGCAGTCCGCTCACCGCCATGCCGGTTAGCGCCAGGCGGCGAGCGAACTGATAGGAGAGCTGCATCCCTACTCGATCACGATGAGCAGGTCTTTGGCGTCCACCTGTTGACCGGCTTGCACCAGTTTCTGGGTGACCTTGCCGCCGACGGGAGCGTAGACGGTGCTCTGCATTTTCATGGCTTCGAGTACGAGCAGGCGATCACCCTTCGCGACGGTTTGGCCCGCCTCGACGGCTACCGACGATACCGCGCCGGGGATGGGTGCGCCGACGTGGCCCGGATGCAGCGGGTCTGCCTGGGGACGGGCGGCGACGACAGCTTGGAGGCTGCGGTCCCGGACGACGACTTCGCGGGGCTGGCCGTTCAGGTCGAAGAAGACGGTCCGGGTGCCGTCGGGATGCGCCTCCGACATGGTTTGGAACTTAATGATGAGTAGCTTGCCGGGTTCGATTTCGACGGTGATCTCTTCGCCGCGCTTCATGCCATAAAAGAACTGCGGGGTAGGCAGCGCTTCGAGGTCGCCATACTGCTGATGGGACTTGGCGAACTTCGTGAAGACATCCGGGTACATGAGGTAACTCAAGACGTCCGTTCGACTCGGCTTGCGTCCGATCTTCTTCTCGACGACAGCCTCGGTTTCCTTCAGGTCAATAGCAGGGAGGAGGGCGCCGGGGCGACCCTTGCGGGGTTTGCCGCCCTTGAGAATAACGTTCGCCAACTTCTTCGGCCAGCCTCCGGGAGGCTCGCCGAGGGATCCTTCGAACATGTCGATGACCGAGTTCGGCAGGGTCATCGTGTGGTTCGGACCCAGCTTTTCGATCTCGGCCATGGTGAGGCCGTGGCTGACTAAGAAGATCGCCATATCGCCGACGACCTTCGAGGAGGGAGTGACCTTGACGATATCGCCGAAGGCCATATTGACTTCCGCGTAGGTGCGGGCGATCTCGTTCCACTTGGGGCCCAGGCCCATGCTTTCGGCCTGTTCCTTTAAGTTAGTGAACTGGCCCCCTGGCATCTCATGGAGATAGACTTCGGCGGTGCCGGCCCGGAGGCCGCTATCGAACGGGAGATAGTAAGTCCGGACAGTCTCCCAGTAGTCGGAGCACCGATTGAGGGCTTCGAGGTTCATGCCGGTGGCGCGGGGGGTGTTGGCGAGCGCCGCGACCAAGGAGTTCAAGTTCGGTTGCGAGGTCGTGCCAGACATGGCGGCCAAGGCTGCGTCGGCTGCATCGACGCCGGCATCGGAAGCCTTCAGAATGGAGGAGGCGTTGATGCCGCTCGTATCGTGGGTATGGAAATGGACGGGCAGGCCCACCTCTTCGCGCAGGGTTTTGACCAGCTTCTGCGCGGCGTAAGGCTTCAGCAGGCCGGCCATATCCTTGATGCCCAGGATATGCGCGCCCATCTTTTCGAGCTCCTTCGCCATCTCGACGTAGTAAGTTAACGGGTACTTATCGCGCTTGGGGTCGAGGATGTCGCCGGTGTAACAGATGGCGCCTTCGCAGAGGCGATCGGTCTTGCGGACCGCTTCCATGGGCACCTTCATGTTCGGCAGCCAATTCAGCGAATCGAAGATCCGGAAGATATCGATGCCGTTCTCCGCCGCGCCGGCGATGAATTCGCGCACGACATTATCGGGATAGGCCGTGTAGCCGACGGCGTTCGAGGCGCGGAGGAGCATCTGGAAGCAGATGTTCGGGATGGCGGTGCGGAGGAGGCGGAGACGCTGCCAGGGGTCTTCGAGCAGGAAGCGCATGGTCACGTCGAACGTGGCGCCGCCCCACATTTCGAGCGAGAACAGATCGGGGAGTTGATGGGAGACAGTGTTGGCAATGGCCAACAGGTCATAGGTGCGGACGCGCGTGGCCAGCAGCGACTGATGGGCGTCGCGGAACGTGGTGTCCGTAAGCAGCAGCCGCTTTTCCTTGCGCATCCAGGCGGCGAACTTCTCGGGGCCGAGTTCATCGAGCAACTGGCGGGTGCCGGGGGGAGGGGGCAGGGGATCGTGCGCCGGGATAACGGCTGGACGATACTCTGACGGTACGTTCTTGCCTTTCACTTCGGGGTTGCCATTGACGGAAACCTCGCCGAGATAGGTGAGGAGGCGCGTGGCGCGGTCGCGGCGCTTGGTGAATTGGAACAGCGCTGGGGTGTTGGCCAGGAAGGAGGTGTTGATTTGGCCGGCCTGGAAATCGGGATGGTTGATGACGTTTTCGAGGAACGGAACGTTCGTTTTTACCCCGCGGATGCGGAACTCGCGCAGGGCGCGGTCCATACGGGCGCAGGCTTCCGGGAAGGTACGGCCCCAAGCGGTGACTTTGACGAGAAGCGAATCGTAGAACGGAGTAATGACGGCGCCGCCGTAGGCGCTGGCGCCGTCGAGACGGATGCCGAACCCGGCGGGGGAGCGGTAGGTTTGGATCTTCCCGTAGTCCGGAACGAACCCATTGGCGGGGTCTTCGGTTGTGACGCGACACTGGAGGGCGGTGCCGTGGAGCGGAACCTGATCCTGGGGCGGCAGGTCCATTTCCGGACCGTGGAGGGCGAGGCCTTGCGCGATCTGGATCTGGGAGCGTACGATGTCGATCCCGGTGATCATTTCGGTGACGGTGTGTTCCACCTGGACACGGGGGTTCACTTCGATGAAGAACCATTCGCCCGTGTCGGTGTCGACGAGGAACTCTACCGTGCCGGCGTTGTAGTAGCCAGCCGTGTGGGCCAGCCGGACGGCGGCGTCGGCCAGTTCGCGGCGGATGCGCGGGTCGAGGCCGATGGCAGGAGCGACTTCGACGACCTTTTGGTGGCGGCGCTGGACGGAGCAGTCGCGTTCATACAGGTGCATCACCTCACCGTGTTTGTCGGCGAGGATCTGGACTTCGACGTGGCGGGGCCGGCGGATATAGCGTTCAATGAAGACGGCATCGTTGCCGAAAGCGGCGCCTGCTTCGGCTTGCGCTTCGGCGAGTTTGGCGGGGAGTTCGGCGGCGTTATCGACGACGCGCATGCCACGACCACCACCACCGAATGCAGCTTTGACGATGACAGGGAAGCCGATCTTTTCTGCCGCTGCAACGGCCTTTTTTGGGTCTTTGATGGGCTTTTCGGTGCCGGGGACGACGCGGACGCCGGCTTTCTCGGCGAGGGTTCGGGCGGCGGTCTTGTCGCCGAGCATTTCGAGGATCTCGGCGCTCGGGCCGATGAACGTGATTCCGTGCTTTTCGCAGGCGCGCGGCAGGGCCGGGTTCTCGCTGAGGAAACCGTAACCCGGATGGATCGCGTCGACCCCTTTCTCGGCGGCGAGGGCGCAGATGCCGTCGACATCGAGATAGGCTTGGACGGGGCCTTTACCTTCCCCGATCAAATAGGCTTCGTCGGCCTTGAAACGATGAAGGCTGAGACGGTCTTCCTGGGAATAGACCGCAACCGTGCGGAGGCCCAGTTCATTGGCGGCGCGGAGGATGCGGATGGCGATTTCGCCACGGTTCAAAGCAAGCAGTTTTCGCATAGAGGAATCAGAAACGCAGTTTCCTTAGTTTGGCATAGGCTACTCCGATCCTTGTTGTTTTCCCCACTGACTCATGAAGGCCTCTTCAGCCAAAGCCTGTTCCTCCCGTGCCGATTCCGTTTCCCAGCGCTGGCGACCGCGATCCCGAAGCTTTTCGAGAAGTTGTTGATTTCGTTTGGCTTCGAGCACCCGTGAATTCTGTTGCTGTATGCGGGAGATGCACTCCGCGGCGTCCCGGTCCTGCCGGCGCCGCTCTTGCACGACCCAGCGCCGGTATTCATCCATCTGGACGAGAGATTCCCCGGATAGCGGGCGATCCGGCCGGAAGAGTTCGGCTTGGTCCCGGCGGAGATCGTTAAGCAGCGTCTGTTGACGTTCCTGAATCTGTTGCAGTTCCTGATGCATGAGGGCAAGCTGAGCCTCGGCGGCTTCCGTTTGCTGGACGCGGAGCCGGAGAACGCCCGCGAGACTGAATTGGTAGCGCTTCAACCGGGTTAACCGAGCTCAGCGGCCAGGGCGGTGAGTTTCTGCAGGGTTCCCTCGCGATTGATTTTTTCCTCCGGGGTCTGTTTTAAGAACTGTTCGAGCGAATGGCGCGTGCGGATGGCGGCGTCGAGTTGGGGATTGCTTCCGGCGGCATAGGCGCCGAGATTGATGAGGTCTTCGGCCCGGCGGTAGGCGGCCATGGCTTCGCGGATTTTACGCATGGCGTCTTTTTGCGCGGGTGTCGCGATTTGCGAGGAGAGGCGGCTTACCGATTGCAGGATATCGATGGCTGGGTAGTGACCGGCGGCGCCCAGATCGCGGGAGAGGATGATGTGTCCGTCCAGAATGCCGCGCGTTGCGTCGCAGATCGGCTCGTTGAAGTCGTCGCCTTCGACGAGAACGGTGAAGAAGCCGGTAATAGAGCCGCCTTCGAAATTGCCGGCTCGCTCGAAGATCTTCGGGAGGAGATTGAAGACGGACGGCGGATAGCCCTTCTGGCTCGGCGGCTCTCCCGCCGCGAGTCCGATTTCGCGTTGGGCCATGGCGAGGCGGGTGACGGAGTCCATGACGAGCAGCACCGCCTTGTGCTGGTCGCGGAAGTATTCCGCGATGGCGAGGGCCACAAACGCAGCGCGGAGGCGGAGCGGGGCGGGTTGGTCCGAGGTGGCGACGACGACGACGGAGCGGGCTAGTCCCTCGGTACCAAGCTCGTGTTCGAGGAAGCCGCGGACCTCCCGATTCCGCTCGCCAATGAGCGCGATTACGCTGACGTCGGCGAAGTTGTGTTTCGACATACTACCCAGCAACGTGCTCTTGCCGACGCCGCTGCCTCCGAACAAGCCGATGCGTTGGCCCTTGCCGCAAGGCAACATTCCGTCGATGGCGCGGATGCCGGTAATGAGCGGTTCTGTGATGTGCGGACGCGCGAGGGGCCCGGGTGGTGCGGCATAAAGGGGGTAGAGCGCTGCCGGGTCGATGGGGGGACCGCCATCCATGGGACGGCCGAATCCATCGAGCACGCGTCCCAGGAGCGCGGGGCCGACGGGAACGCGGGCGGCTTCGCTCCGCGCGACAATCCGGTCTCCCATCTGAAGGCCGTCGGTCTCCTCGAGGGGCATGGAGAGCAGCTTTCCGCTTCGAAATCCAATGACCTGGGTGCGAATAGAGCGCCCGTTGGCGGCGCGGATCTCACAGAAGTCGCCCAGCCCGGCGGCTGGCCCTTCCGATTCCACGAGCAGGCCGATCTGTTGAGCCACCTTGCCGCTGGCGACATAGGTGTTCATGCGGGACAAGTGGCGCAGATAGAGGGAGTTGTCGAATCGATCGGGCGGTGGCATGTTTCCTCAGCGGGCATCGGCCAAATCGGCGAAGCCTCGTTCAATTTCGGCAAGTTGGGTTTGAACTCCCGCGTCCACTAAGCCCCGGGCTGTTTCAAAGAGAACCGCTCCCCGTTCGAGGGATGCATCGGCGGTCACTTCGATGGACTGCGGAAGTCCCATTGCCTGGATATGCCGCTCCAGCGCGGCGGCGTCTGGCGCGGCCAAGCGAATCCGATAGACCTCGCCGGAGTTGAGCGTTTCGAGCGCTGCCTTGACAACTCCCTGCAATGCTCCAGGATCGACGGTCAGTTCCCGCTTCAGCACCTTGCGGGCAATGGCGAGGCTTAATTTCACCATCTCCTGCTCGCTCTCCCGCCGATAGCTGGCACGATAGCCGACAACCTCTGCCGCGGCGCGGGCAAGGCGTTGCACTGCGGCGTCGAGGGCGGCGTGGGCTTTCGTGTGGCCGGCCGCTTCTCCCTCCCGGAATCCGGTCTGCCGCGCTTGATCTATTCGGATGGGCATTTCAGATTCCAACGTGGCGAGTTGGCGTTCGAGTTGGGCGATATGGCGGCTCTGCTGTTGGAGCAGTTCCTCGTTGCCGCGGTCCTCGCGGCCTTGCGCATCGCCGTGGGTGATTTCGAATGCTGTCGAGCTGTTTGGTACGACCAGCCAATCCTCGGTGGCTGGATTGGCGGCCCCTCGGATGATCCTAGACGACATACTGCTCGCCGCCTCCGCCGCCCTTCATGCTGATGGTCCCTTCGCTCTCGAGTTGCCGGACCACCGCGATCACCTGCTGCTGCGCCGATTCGACGTCCTTGATCTTGACGGGTCCAAGCGTGTCCATATCCTCGCGCATCATCTCCGAACCACGTTGCGACATACAACCCAGGAAGTGGTTCCGGAGCTGTTCGCTGGTTCCCTTGAGAGCGACCGTGAGAACCTTGCGGTCCACCCGGGAGAGTATCTCCTTGATCGCGCCTTGGTCCACGGCGAGCAAGTCCTCGAAGACGAACATGAGATGGCGGACTGTTTCGACGAGTGCCGGATCCTCGCCTTCGATCTTTTCGAGTATCTCCTTGCTTGATGCCGTATCGAGGCGATTAAACATTTCGGCGACGGCGCGGACGCCGCCGTAGGATTCGCGGCTCAGCTCGCCGAGGTTCTTCAGCTTCTGCCCAATGATGGTGGCAATGCGCGCGATGATGTCGGGCGAAATCTGGTCGAGGTTGGCCATACGAAGGGCGACGTCGGCGCGGATCTCTGACGGTAGTGAGTTCAGGAGCGCCGCGGCTTGCGACGAATTCAAGTGGGAAAGGATGAGCGCGATGGTCTGCGGGTGTTCGCTGTGAATGAACTTGGCGAGTTGCTGCGGATCGGCCTTCTGCAGTGCGTCGAAGTTGGCGGCGTCGACTCCGATGGTTTTCATCAAACGGTCGAGGAGGAACTGCGCATGATCCGGAGAGAAGGCGTTCATCAGAATCTTTTTCGCGTAGTCCACACCACCCTTGAGCACGTATTCGTGCGCAATCGTCATCTGGTAGTACTCCTCCAGAATCAGTTCGGCGCTCTCGGAGTTCATGTGCGGGATGCGAGCGATCTCGCGGCCTATGAAGTGGACCTCCTCTTCATCGAGGCACTTCATCAGCTTGGCGCTGGTCTCTTCCCCCAGGATGACCATCAGCATTGCGGCCTTCCGCATACCGGAGTACTTCGGCCGGGCCGGTGCAGCGGCGGGTGCGGCGGCGGGATCAGGTGCGGCCATTGCTATCCTCCCTCACTTACTCGGTCTCCCGGAGCCAAGCGCGGACAATATGAGCCATCCGCTCCGGCTCCTTGTGAATCTCTTCGGCTATGAACTTTTGCAGGATGTCCATTCGGCTAACCTGTACTTCGCCCGGTCGCAGCGATTGGATCGCTTCGAGAGTAAGCCGGTCTCGCTCTTCAGCTTCCTTGGCCAACTGTTCACGAAGGCGGCGCATCTCGTCCTTCGGGTCGCGGGTCTCCCCAACGGTTGGATCGTAGTTGGCCAACTCGTTGGGCGCGGGAAGCTCCCCGGTCTGCTTCCCTTCGACCGCTGGTGTCTCGCCATTTGCTATTGCCGCGGCCTTGGCAGCCTTCAGCGCTTTCTTCTCGGCGAGGTTGGCCCGGAAACCTTTGGCGGTCTGAATGGCCTTGCGAATCAGCAGGACCGGGACAGCGATGATCGCCAGGACGATCGCCACAATCAGCGCAGGCAGCCACGACTGTTCCACCAACCATTGCGCATGCCCTTCGAGCGGAATTCGCAGCCAATCTGGGATGAAACCAGGCAGGGTGACACGAGGCTTCTGGGCGACAACCGGGGCCGGTTCGCCGGCATCGAGACTGGCCGCAAAGGGCAGTGCCTCCACGGTCAACAGGTCGCCTCGATCTTCCTGGAAGCCGACCACAGCCGCGACCACTTCGCGGATCGACTTGAGGCGTTCCGGCGAAGGCGCTTCGAGCGTTCGCTTAGGCCCATCGATCCGGACGCCGTGGTCAAGCAGCACCGATACCGATAGGCGCTTGATTTGACCTTGGGGAAACTGGATCCGGCGAACAACCCGGCTTGTTTGGAAGGTGGTGTTCTCGGACTTGCGGTAGGCCCCGGCGCCTGCCGTTGTTCCTGGGCGGGATGTGGGCCGGGGCAAGTTGGATGGCGTCCCGGGAATGCCGCTCGGCCCGGGGATGCCACTGCCATCCTCGGACCGTTGTGCGGTCACCATTACGGACCTTGTCGGGTCGTAGGTTTCTTCGCTCTGGTCCCCGCTGGCCAAGTCACAATCGAGCGACACGGCGGCGCGGAAACGATCCGGCCCGAGTAGCGGTTCGAGAGTGTCCTGGATCTTGCGCAGCAGGTCCTTCTCCATGTTGGCGCGGTAGGCGAGAATCGCCTCTGACGGTTCGGCGGCGTTGGGGTCTTCTTTTTTGGGGCGGCTGAGCAGGTTACCGCGCATGTCGAGGACGGAGACCTGGTCCGGCGAGAGGCCTTCCACGGCGCTTGCGGTCAGATGCGTTACCGCCTGAATGTTTTGCGGGGAGAGCTTGGCGCCAGTCTTGAGTTTGACCAGGACGCTGGCCTTGGCTGCTTCGCGGCGTTCGAGGAAGATGCTGTTCTTGGCAAAGGTAATGTGAACCCGAGCGTGCTCCACTTCGTTCAAAGACATGACGGAGCGTTCCAGCTCGCCCTCGATCGCTCGATGAAAATTGACCTGCTCGGAGAACTCGCTGGCACCAAAATTAGCGTTGTCAAACAGTTCGAAGCCAATCCGGCCGGTTTTTGGCAGGCCGGCGGTGGCCATTTGGATGCGCAGTTCGTCGAGCCGGTCCGCTGGCACTTTAATCGTGGTGCCGTTGTCCGCCAACCGGAACTCAACGCCCATTTCGCGAAGGCGGTTCACCACAGGACCCGCGTCCTCGGCAGCCATGTTCTGAAACAGCGGCTTGAAGCTCTGTTCCCGGTGTTGGCGGGATGCAAACAAAATCCCCCCGAGGAGTGCTAGGGCCGTGACGCCGACAACGATCCGCTGCCGCAAGGTTAGCCGGAGCCAAAGCTGCTTGATCTGTTCGAGGTATGCGCTCATTCCGCTTTACGCCGCCACCTTCAAAGCTGCATGCGCATGATCTCTTGGTAGGCGGAGACCACTTTATTTCTCACGCCCAGGAACATCTCAAAGGCGACTTCCGACCGTTGTCCGGCCAATACCACTTGATGGAGCTCCTCCTCCTCACCACGCAGGAAGCGATCGGTCGACTGCTCCGATCCGAGACGGAACTGTTCTACCCGTTGAATAGCATCCGTCAGCACTGATTGGAACGCCTCGCCCGTCGATTTCTCCGTCTCCCCTACGGGGGCGGGCGGCACCACGGGAGCGATGCCTTTCAGACCGAGCATGGAAATCTTGTCAAGCATGTGCCGCTACCCCCTCATAATGTCGAGCGTTTTTTGAATCATGTCTTTTGCTGCGGCCATGGCCGCCACGTTGCTCTGGTAGCCGCGACTGGCGCTCATTAGGTCGACCATCTCTTCGGCTGGGTTCAAGTGCGGATACGATACATAGCCGTCCTTGTCAGCATCCGGATGCCCCGGCTGATAGCGCTTTTCCGGTTCACGCTGGTCCTGGACCACTTCGGCGACCCGAACCCCTTCCATCGTTTGCCCGTTCCCTGGGGCACCTCGCAGTTGCGAAGCAAAGATGGCGGAGAATGGGCCTTCCGCCGCCGCGGATTCGAAAATGACATCCTTTCGGCGGTACGGGCCGCCCTCGGGGGTCCGGGTGGTTTCGGCGTTTGCCAGGTTCTCGACCAGCACTTCGGCTCGTTTGCGCTGCGCCGACATGCCGGAAGCGCTGACTGAAAGCAGGTTAAAGAGGCTCATCCGTTTCGTCCATCCTGTAGCGCCAGCTTGATGTCCTTGAACTCGCCCTTGATCTTCATCGTGACGAATTGAAAGCGGATGGCGTTTTCGGCCAATAGCCGCGCCTGCTCCTCGATGTTGACGTTGTTTCCATCGTTTCCGACCCGGAGCCCTTCGGTTTCGTGGACTACGGGGTCGGCGCCTTTGGCCAACGTCAGGAACTCGCGTTGAAAGTCGATGTCCTTGGTGCGATAGCCAGGCGTATCGGCATTCGCGATGTTCGAACCCACCAGCTTCTGGCGGGCGCTCAACAGATTGAGATAGTGTTCTTTCGAGGCTGCAATCCGGTCTAGCATGGCAAACGCTTTACTGCACGTTGCTTGCCAATGCCTAATAGCGCCAGAAACTCAGCGAAAACGCGCCAAAAAGCTGTCAGTCGAGACCATAAAATGTCGGATAGGCGCGTTCCATTTCGGAAGCAATCTCGATGGCGGTTCCAATTTGAATCAGTTCGCCCTGGCCGATCCCCGGACAGCGGCGGCCCGCATCGTTCCAAAGGCCTCGGTCCGCCACAAGTTCCGGCCAGAACGGAAATAGACGGCACTGGGTCGGCTTCGCGGGATGGATGCTGCAACCTCCCTGCTCCAGGAACGGACATTGCCGGTCCGGTGGCTTCCGCAAACGGCGCAGATGCTTGGTGCGGTAGACATACTTCGCCTCGAACGCGGCCGGGGTGAGCCCCGTGTATTCCGCAGCGCGCGCCAAATCACCTTCGCTCAAGTAGACGAATCCGCGGGTATCGCAACAGCGGATGCATCCTGGTTGGCATTGAAAGCGAAGACCTGTGTCGGGCATGGCAAGGGTGACTATAGCATCCTCGGGCAAGGACGAGAGCCGAGGAAAACTGGGATACAGTATGGAGATCGCCATGTCTGTGAGCCGTCGTCGATTCCTGGCCGCTGCTGCGGCCGCTGTTCCGCTGGCCGCCGCTACGCCGGCCCGGCTTTGCGTCTTCTCGAAGCACCTGCACTTTCTCGGCTGGGCGGAGATGGCCGCCGCAGCGAAAGACATCGGCTTCGATGGCGTCGACCTCACCGTCCGCAAGGGCGGCCATGTCGCGCCGGAGCGTGCCGCCGAGGATCTGCCGAAGGCCAAAGACGCGATCGAGCGGGCGGGGCTCCAGTTGACGATGATCACCTCCGACGTCGTTCATGTGGGTAGCCCGCACGCCGAAGCGGTGCTGCGGACGGCGGCAAAGCTTGGAATTCGCCACTATCGGTGGGGTGGTTTTCGCTACCGCGATCCCGGTCCCTCTCCGGCCGACCAGTTGCAGGAGCTCGTTCCGAAGGTGAAAGAGTTGGCGGCGTTGAACCGCGAGCTTGGACTCACCGCCATGTATCACACGCACTCGGGGCTCAATCAGGTTGGCGCGTCGATGTGGGACTTGTGGATGCTTCTCAAAAATGAGAAGCCGGCCGAGGTCAGCTTCAACTACGACATCGCGCACGCAACCATTGAGGGCGGGCTCGGCGGATGGGTGCACAGCGCGCGCCTGGCGCTGCCCTTATCGCGGGGTATTGCGTTGAAGGACTTTAAGTGGGAGCGTGGTCCACAAGGCTGGCGAGTGGCATGGTGTCCCATCGGCGAAGGAATGGTACGTTTCGATAAGTTTGTTCCGATGATGAAGGCGGCGGCCTTCGAAGGACCGCTGCAGGTTCACTATGAGTACGATCTGGGCGGGGCGGATAAGGGACTCACCAAGATCACGATGGACCCGAAACAGGTTTTCGCGGCGATGCGGAAAGATCTCGTACTCCTACGGAGCCTACTCGCCTGAAGGCGAAGAAGCCGGGTTCGGCCGCAGTGGGGCGGCTGCTGCAGGAGATTCCGCGGGAAGATCTGTCGGCCTGGCTGGTCAATACCGCCAAGGCGCTGCCCGATTTCGGCAAGCGGCTGAATCTCTTTATCGCACGCCATAGTCCGCCAGAAGTTGCCTTGGCGCAGTATCGGGCCACTCTCGAGACGTTAATCAAGTCACGGAACCGGAATCCGCTGAAGCGAGCCCGCGAAGCGGCCCAGCACTTTGACGGGCTGATCGTGGCGATCGCGGCGGAGTTCGAGGCTGGCCGAATGGAAGTTGTCATGGCCGTTTGCGTGGATGGCATCCGGGTTTTGAATGGATTTCTTTCTGACAACGCCGATCCGAAGGGCAAGCTTTTGCCGCTGGTTGAAGAACTCAGCCAACTCCATTTCATGGCGGCCACCGAGCTTCGGCCGAATCAGGATGCGTTGGCGATTGAGTTAGTCGACGTGGGGCAGGAAGCTGCGCTGACGCGCGTCTTTCGTGAAGCAGCCTATACCTATCGCGATGTTCTGGGCGAAGCCGGGCTGGCCCGATACCGGCTCGCGATCGAGCCGTATTGGGAGGCCTTGCATTCCCCACGCCGGATGCAGTGGCACCAGCGCGAACAGGTGCGCGGGCAGATGCTGGCGTGGGCTCGCGCCCAGGAGGACCCGGCCGTGCGGGCTACGGAAACGGGCCGCATTCTTGCGGCGGTGGCCGGTAGCGCGGCGGATTTCCTGCACTCGGCGAAGAGTCTCTTACGCGCCAGGGAGGACGCCGCGGCGTTGGCTGCGGCGGAGAAGGGTTTTGCGCTGGCGCTGAAGTCACCGTATCTCGATGACAGCCTGCTGGACTTGGCAGTAATGCGGATGGAACGCTCGACACCGCTGGAAGCGGTCGAGATCGCCTGGCTCGCCTTCGGCGCCCGGCCCGAACCAGATAGCTATAGCCTGTTGCGTCAAGCGGCCGTAGCTGTTGGCGCTGAAATGGATTACTGGGCGCGCGCCGTGCAGCGCTTCAAAGAGGTCGGTTCGGTGTGGTCACCGCCTATTCCTGCCGCAAAGTGAGCAGCGGATCCACGCGCGCCGCTCGACGCGCTGGCAGATAGCTGGCCGCCAAGGCAACGGCAAGCAGCACCAGCGAGGCCGCGCTGAGCGCCACTCCGTCGACTGAGCCCAGAGCGGGAAACCGGTCCCGCGCCCAAATCGCCAGCCCCACCGCGACTGCCAGCCCGGGCACAAGCCCAATCAGCGCGACCCGAACACCGCTGCGGACAATCTGGCCGATGAGATCAGCGCGAGCCGCGCCGAGGGCCAACCGGATTCCCAGCTCGCGGTTACGCTGGACGACATCACTTGCCAACACGCCGTAGAGACCAATCGCAGCCAGGGCCAACGCTACACACGAGAAGGAAAACACCAATGCTAACTGGGTGCGGTCTTCGCCGGACGCCTCGCGCAGGCGAACTTCGAGCGGCGCAATCCTGCCAACGACAAGACCCGGATCCACATCGCGGAAGACCTGACGCAGCGCCGCGGCATCGGTCTGGCCCCGCACCACGAAGCGGAGCAGCGGCCAGAACAGCTGCTGATGGCTCACATATATTTCCGCCATCGGACGCTCCTGGCGCCATTCGCGCGGCAGATCCGGAACCACGCCCACAATCCGGAAGGTGGGAGCATTGGCGCCCCGCTGCGGCGACACGATTTGGCCTAGCGCGCCGCCATTGGGAAAGTAGGTCCGGACAAAGGTTTCGTTCACAACCGCCTCCGGCCGCTGGTCGCTAAACCACTCGCCTTCGCGCAGCGGAACCTGCAGCGTGGCCAGGTAGCCGGAACTCACGGCCCGCATGGCCACGGGTTGCCGCTCCAGTTCTGGCGAAAGCGTCTTGCCGGCAATGCGAATGGGGTTATCCTGCGATCCGCCTTCGAGAGGCAAGCGGTCCGTCAGTCCGGCGGATACGACGCCGGGCAGCGCCGCCAGTTTCTCGAGTACCTGTTGCGAAAACGCGTGGACGGTGTTGCCTTCGGCGGTCCAGTTGAAATCCACGGCGGCCGACCATACGGATTGCGAAACGAAGCCAATCGGCCGTTCCTGCATCGTCACAAAGGCCCGCCCCAACAGGGCTACGGCGACCAGCAGGACCACCGACAGGCCCATCTGGCTGGCCACCAGGAGCCGGCGGGCGGTCATGGCGGAAGGCGAAGCGGTCGAATGGTTGGTCAGGGACAAGCGGCGGGTTTGCGCCATCTGCAGGGCGGGGAAGGCACCGAAGACGGCTCCGCACAAGAGTGTTACCGTGGCGGCGAAAAGGAATACGCGCAGATCGAGTGTGGCCGCCTCGAGGCGGGGGACGCCGGAAGGCAGCAGCGCCTGCAGCACCGGCAACAGAAACGAAGCGATCATCCATCCGGCCACGCCACCCGCGACAGCGAGCACCACACTTTCGACGAGATATAGCTGAAACAGTCGTCCAGCCCCGGCGCCGAGCGAGGCTCGGATGGCGGCCTCGCGCTGCCGTTCGGCGGCACGGGCCAACAAGAGATTCGTCAAGTTGACGCAGGCAATCAACAAAACGAACCCAGCGGTTCCGAGTAGCAGCAGCAGGGGCGTTCTGGCTTCGTTCGTGGCTTCCTCGTGGGCGCTTACTGCCTGCGTTCGCAGCTTGGTGTCGGTGTCGGGATACTGAGCAGCGAGGCGGGCGTTGACGGTGGCGAGTTCTGCGTTCAGGGTCTCCAGCTTGGCCCCCGGCCGCAGGCGGGCGTACATCCCGAGATACTTCGCCCGGCGATTGCTACGGTCTTGCAGGCTTGGGTCCGCCGGAGCAATGGCATCAAAGCCTTCCGGAAACGTCAGGTTGGCGGGAAGGACGCCAAGGATCGTCACCGGCCGTTGGTTCAGGATGATGGCTCGGCCGACAATCTGCGGATCGCCCTGAAACCGGTTCTGCCACTCGCCGTAGCTCAGCAGAGCGACCGCTTCGCCTATTCCGCGGGACTCCGCCTCGGTAAAGCCGCGCCCCAAAATTGGCACCGTTCCAAGGAAGGGCAGAATGGGGCCGTACGAGCGCAGCATCATCAGCCGGCGTGCATCGCCATCGCCGGTGAGAGTGGCGCCTTCGCCGTAGAAGCCAGCGACGTGGGCGGCGCTGGGTAACTGTTCGGCGAAATCATACAGCCGCGCCGCGTTGCCGCCGGTCCGTCGACCGTCTATCGAATCCCGGAGCGCCACCAGTTGTTCGGGGTTCGGCAAGGGAAGTGCGCGAAACAGTGCCGTATCGACAATGCTGAAAATGGCGCAATTGGCGCCCAAGCCTAGGCCCAAGGAGAATAGGGCCGCGAAAAGAATCCCGGGCCGGCGTCGCAAGTTTCTGACGGCCTGTGCGATGTCGCGACCAAGGTCAGCGAAGAAGAAATTGCGATCGGAAGACGCACGCGTGCCGGACATACTCCGATCAGATCTTCCACAGGGAGCGTTCGGCTTAAAGTTTTACCGGAGGCTCGCCAACATCGCCTGCTGCTCCTCCAGCAACTCGCGGTACTCCTGGCGATCCGGCCACGCCGCGCGGACATCCGCCAGCAGCTTGATCCCTTCCTGTAAGTGCGGCCGGGCCAGGTCGGGCCGGCCCGTTGCCCGATAGGCGGCGCCCAATTCAGCATGCAACCCGGCGATACTGGCACTATCCTGCACCAACGGCTTTCGATCCTTGAGAGCCTCCAGACGAAGTGCCAGAGCCCGCTCGTACATCGAGATCGACTCCGCTCGCTGGTTCTGCAACCAATGCAGGTGAGCGACACGGGTGAAGGAATTCGCCACGGCAATCCGCGCACGCTCATTGGAAGGGTCGGTTGCCATGACGGCTTCCCTCGCGGCAAGGGCTTGGCGCGCAAATTCGAGCGCCTTGGGGAAATTCTTGCGCTTCTGCCAGATGAGGGCGAGGTCGCTTTGCGCGAAGCTCATGTCGAGCTTCGCTTCGACGTCGGCGGGAGCGGTCTGCAGCCGCGCCAGGTCCAGTTGGATGGCCGTTTCGTACTCTTTCTGCGCTTCCTCCAAACGTTCCAGGCGAATCAGAATGCCGCCGATGCGTTTATGGGCGATCGAGCGGGAGCGTTGAAACTGCTGGCCATCCGGTCCGGCGGCTTGGTCCCACAGGTTGAGAGCTTTCCGATGCAACTCGAGCGCTTGGGGAAAATCGGCGGCGATGACCCGGGCCTGCGCTTGCGCGAAGTAGCTTTTGGCGAGCTCCTGCGGATAGACGGATACAAACTGTTGGCGCAGTGAGAATGCCAATTGTCGATGGCGATTGGACTCCTCCATTTGTCCATGTTCTTCGAAGGAAGCGCCAAGAGCATCATGGGTGCTGGCCAGGTCCCGCTGGGCAGCGGCATCGTTGGGGAGAGCCTTGGCGACGGCAGTCCGCAGAGCGAGCGCTTTGAGGAAACTGGCTTGGGCCGCGGCAGAACGACCCAGGTTCGACGTGCCGCTTGCGCCTTGCACTTCGCCTAAGCGCATGTATCCGGCGGCGAGTTCCTTCTGCAGGGTCAGGTCGTTTTCCGCCTCGACGCTAAGCTTATCCAGGAAGGTCAACGCGCGGGAGATGACGAGTTCGCGCGCCGCGGTGGACCCAGGAAGCGACTGGATGGCGTCGTGAATTTCGAACAGAACGGAGTTTGACAGCTCCCGGACATCGTTAAACCGGGCTTGTGCGCGGCGGCCTTCGCGGAGTGTCGAGTAGACGCCGCCCGCAAGGGTGACCAGCACCAGGGCAGCCGTAGCGAGACGGCCCGGGTGCCTCCGGACGAACTTTTGAGCGAGGTAGAACAGGGTGGGAGTTCGCGCCGCGACAGGCAGGCCCTCCAAGTAGCGACGAATATCGTCGCTGAACTCGGCCACCGACGGATATCGCCTTCCCGGTTCCTTCGCGAGGGATTTGAGGATGATGTTGTCCAGGTCGCCCGCCAGATCGGGAACCATGGTGCTGGGTGCGGGCGGGTCCTGGTCCGTAATAATCCTCGCTACAGCGAGCGGGTCGCCGGTCGGCAGCTTCAGCGGCTTCACGCCGGTCAGAAGCTCGAACAGGAGGACGCCCAGCGAATAGATGTCACTGGCGGTGGTGATCAATTCGCCGCGTACCTGTTCCGGGCTGGCATAGGCCGGTGTCATCAGGTGCATGCCCGTGGCGGTACGGTCGGCGTCGGTGTCGTCGATCAGTTTGGCGATCCCGAAATCCAGTAGCTTCGGAATGCCGTCCGCCGTCACCAGGATGTTGGCGGGCTTCAGGTCTCGATGCACGACCAGCCGTTGGTGGGCGCTCTGCACCGCGGCGCAAATCAGCCGAAAGAGCTCAAGGCGTTGCCGGATGGACAGGCGGCCGTCCTCTGCGAAGACGTTGAGCGGCTTGCCTTCGATGTATTCGAGGACGAGGTAAGACCGGCCATCGGTGGTGACGCCAGCGTCGAGCAGCCTGGCGATGTACGGGTGTTCCAGACTCGCCAGAATCTTTCGCTCGGCCTGAAACCGCCGGAGCATCGCGCCGCGATCGAGGTCGCGATGGAGAACCTTGATGGCAACGATCTGTTCAAATGTCTGGTCGACGCGGGAGGCCCGGTAGACGGTGCCCATGCCGCCTTCCCCGATGGCGCTCTCGATCCGATACGGCCCGATGCGACCACCGACCAGCGTATCTACGGGTGCCGGAAGCTCGGGGCCCATCTCCGCCAGGGCCAGGAGTTCGGCGGGGCGTTCGAGGAATCCGGTCGCCTCCTCGCTAGCGGCCAGCAGGCTTTCCACCTCGGCACGCAGCTCCGTTTCTCCATTGCACTCGGTTTCGAGAAAGGGCGCCCGGTCGCCCGGCCGAAGTTCCAGCGCGGCCAGAAAGAGATCCTTCACTCGCTGACGATCGATCGCTGCCATGATCCTTGCTTCAGTGTAGCGCTGCTATTCTGTCTTCTAATGCTACGAGTCGTCTGGTGTTTCGGGTTGCTTGCCGTCTTGGGCCTGGCGCAGCCGCCGGTGGCTGGTGTTATTGCCATTCGAGGAGCGCGAATTCATCCGGCGAGCGGGCCCATGTTGCCGTCCGGCAATATTGTATTGCGAAACGGATTGATTGAAGCGGTGGGCGAAAGCGTTCCGATTCCCGCCGAAGCCTTCGTGGTGGAGGGAGCCGGGCTGCAGGTCTATCCCGGATTGATTGATGCGCTCAGCACTTGGGGCCTTCCGACGGGTCCGGTGCGCCCAGCTGCTGCTCCTGCTCCGGGACCTACCCCGGCGACACCGGCAGTGCTCGAACAGCGGATTCAAACGCTTGACGATGGCGGTCCGGAGGAGCGTCCCTCGAACACCAGTTGGGTGCGAGCGGCCGACCTGTTGGATCCCCGGTTGCCGGCGATCGCAGCGGCTCGGAACGCCGGGTACACGACGGCGATTGGCTTCCCTGGCACGAACGTCTTTGCCGGGCAGGGAAGCGCCTACAACATCGCCGGCACGCGGGCACGGCAGATGGTGATTGAGGATGGCGTCGGCCAGATGATTACGCTGCCCGTCCGCGGGTTCGGCGGCGGCTTCCCGGGTTCGCTGATGGGAATCATCTCCTACGTCCGGCAGATCTACGCCGATGCCGATCATTACAAGGCCAGTCAGGCGCTCTACGCCAAGGATCCACGTGGGCTACCGCGGCCGCCCTACGACCGTGCGCTCGACGGCGTCATCGCATCGCCACGACTGCTTCTGCCGGCCGGCCGTTTGGTGGAAATCGACCGAATGATCCGCTTTGGCCAAGAGTTGAAGCAGCCGTTGGTTCTCTATGGGGGTGCTGAGTCTTTTCGCGGTGCGGCGCTGTTGGCGGCGGTGAAGGTACCCATCCTGATCAACCTGCGTTGGCCGGAAGCCGAACGGGATGCCGATCCCTTCGTGAAGGATCCGCTTCGGGTGCTGGAGACCCGCGACCTCGCTCCCTCGGGCCCCGCCGCGCTCGCGAAAGCCGGAGTGAAGTTCGCCTTCTATTCGGGTGGCGTGGAGCGTCCGGCGGACCTTCGTAAAGCCATCAAGAAGGCCGTGGATGCGGGTCTGAGCAAAGAAGTCGCCTTAAAGGCGCTGACGCTGTATCCGGCTCAGATCTTTGGACTCGACAACCGCGTCGGTTCGCTCGAAGCCGGCAAGATCGCCAATCTCACCGTGATCGACGGCGACCTGTTCGACGATCGGGCCAAGGTGAAATTCACCATCATCGACGGCGTCAAATATGAACCGGCGCCCGAAGCCACCCCGGAGTCCAACCGATGAACCGCCGCCTGTTTCTCTCGACGCTTGCGTTCGCTCCGGCGCTGCCGGCCGCGGGCGAAACGATACTGATCAAGAACGCGAAAATCCTGACGGTGACGAAGGGCCGCATTGATGGCTCGCTGCTGATTCGCGATGGCAAGATTGCCGAGATCGGGGCCACCGTGATGGCTCCGGCGGGGGCGGTGACGGTGGATGCGGCCGGCGGTTTCCTGATGCCGGGCATTGTCGATTGCCACGCCCATGTGGGCGCGGACGCGATCAACGAGGGAACCATTTCAGTTTCTTCGATGGTGCGGATTGAGGATGTTCTGGCCCCCGATGACATTCAGATCTATCGGGGATTGGCCGCCGGTGTCACCACATCCAATGTTCTTCACGGGTCGGCGAACACCATCGGCGGTCAGTGCAGCGTCGTGAAGATGCGGTGGGGCAAAACGGCAACGCAGATGGTCTTCGCCGGCGCTAAACCGGGGATCAAGTTTGCTCTGGGTGAGAACGTGAAGCGTGCCGGCGGCGGAACGAACTTCAGCGCAACGCTGCGCTATCCGGCCACACGCATGGGCGTCGAGGACGTGGTGCGCGAAGCGTTCAACGACGCGCGGGCGTATCAGCGGCAGCGGGATGAGTATCAGACCCGCCTCGCCAAGGGCGAGCGCGTCTTGCCGCCGCGTCGCGACTTCAAGCTGGAGCCGCTCGTCGAGGTGCTCGAAGGGAAACGGTTGGTGCATGCGCACTGCTATCGGTCGGACGAAATTCTGATGCTGCTGCGGGCGGCCGAAGAGTTCGGGTTCAAGATCCGCACCTTGCAGCATGGCCTGGAGGCATACAAAGTGGCGAAGGAAATCGCCAAGCACGGCGCTGGCGTTTCCACATTCTCTGACTCCTGGAGCTACAAACTCGAAGCCTACGACGCCATTCCATACAATGCCGCCCTCTGCATGAAAGCCGGGGTGCTGACTTCGCTGAATACCGACGCGCCGGTAACCCAGCAGCGCCATCTGCTGCAGGATGCCGCCAAGACGCAACGCTACGGGCAACTCACCGACGACGAGGCGTTATCGTTGGTCACGATCAACCCGGCCAAACAGTTAATGATCGAGGACCGCGTGGGATCTCTCGAAGTCGGCAAGGATGCCGACATCGTACTGACGGATAAACATCCGCTCTCCCTCTACGCCAAGGTGCAGAAGGTATTCGTCGATGGCGAGGTCTACTTCGATCGCGAACAGGACATTCGAGAGCGCAGCCTACGCTCGGCCCGCCGCAAGGCGTTGAGCGAAAAGTTGAAACCGGCCCCACCGCCCGCCCAGAAAAAAGGAGCCCGCTAATGCGTCGACTCATCACAGCGGCGGCGTTTGCCGTAGCCACAATCGCCCACGCCGAAAACTTTGCTCTGCGCGGGGTGACAATTCATCCCATCAGCGCGGCCGAGATGCCCAACGCCGTACTGGTCGTCACGGGCGATCGCATCGCCGACTTCGGACCAAAGGCGGCGATTCCGAAAGGCCACAAAGTGATCGAAGCCAAGGGGCTGCACATCTATCCGGGCATGATCGATTCGGCCAGCGTGTTGGGCTTGAGCGAGATCGGCTCCGTCCGGGAGACGCAGGACATCGCCGAGCTGGGAGACTTCAACCCGCAACTGCGGACGATGGTGGCCGTGAATCCGGGCAGCGAACACATTCCGGTGAGCCGGGCGAACGGCATCACGAGCAGCGTAGTCGTTCCCGCGGGCGGCTTCATCGGCGGACAGGCCTCCATCATGCACCTCGATGGATGGACGTGGGAGGAGATGACGGTTTCACCTTCCGCCGCCATGCAGATGCGGCTTCCGTCGCAGGAGGCCACCGTCACCGGGCGGGGGCTCGGCACGGGGCGGCGGCCGTTCGCCGAGGTCAAACGCCGTTATGAGGAGCAAATGCAGCAGGTGCGGCTGTTCTTTGAACAAGCCCGCGCTTATCAGGCCCGCAAGGCGAATCCGGTGTTGGGCTTTAAACCGGAACTGCGCCTGGAAGCGATGATTCCGGTGCTCGAAGGCAAAACGCCCCTGATGATCGTGGCGGCGAAGGAACGGGCGATCCGCGATGCGCTGGCCTTTGCCGAACGGGAGAAGGTGAAGCTGGTACTCGCTGGGGTGCGCGAGGTGGATCCGTTCCTCGAAGAGATCGCCCGGAAGAAGATTCCCGTCATTCTGCCCGACCTCTATCAGGTGCCCCTCGAGGAAGACGCGAGTATTGATGAGCCGCTCGATCTGCCGGCGAAACTGGCGAACGCAGGCATCCAGTTCGCCTTCGGCAGCTACAACATTGAACGGCCGCGCAACCTGCCGTTCCAGGCCGCCAACGCCGTCGGCAATGGGCTTTCGCATGATGCCGCGATGAAGGCCCTAACGCTGGGCGCCGCCGAGATCTGGGGCATCGCCGACCGGCTTGGTTCCATCGATAAGGGCAAATTTGCCGACTTCATACTTACGGACGGCGACCCGCTCGAACCCAAAACGCAGATCCGGCAGATGTGGATTCTCGGCAAGCCGGTGAGTCTGGAAAATCGCCACACCAAGCTCTACGAGCAGTACAAGAAGCGCCTCTAAGCCAGTTCCAGGCCGCGCATAGTGCCCGTGGCCGACGCGAATTTATCCGCCTCGATGCCCATGCGCTGCAGCATGCTGACGAATAGGTTTGGCAGCGGATAGTTCCGTTCACCAGGGAATGCCAAGTGTTGCCCGTGGCGGAATCCGCCGCCAGCCAGCAGCACGGGCAGGTCGTTCGTCGTGTGCTTGTTCGCATCGCCGAAGTTACTGCCGTAGAGCACCATACTGCGATCGAGCAGCGTGGAACCGCCTTCGCCGGCCGCACGCAGTTTGGTGAGTAATTCGGCCAATAGACGCATGTGCCAGCGATCGATGGCGGCCAACTGTTTCAATTTGCTCTCGTTGCGGCCGTGGTGCGACAGGTTGTGGTAGCCGTCCGTGATCTCGATCCCTTCGACGTCAATCGCCGGCGAGTTGGAGCTATCGAGAAAAAGGGTGATCAGCCGCGTCGAATCGGTTTCGAAGGCCAGACGCGCGAGGTTGTACATCAGCCGCGTTTTCTGCAGATAGGCCCGGCTGCTGTCCGGGTCCACCGGTTCCTTTTCCTTAGTGGTCGGCTTCGGCTTCCGCTCCCAGGCCTGCGCCAGCACCATCCGGCGTTCGAGTTCCCGAACTCCAGTCACGTACTGATCGAGGCGCGCCCGGTCCTCCTTGCCCAACTCCCGCTCCAAGCTGCCGGCATGCCCGGCCACGCTATCGAGGATACTCTCCCCCTGTTTCAACCGCGCGACCTGTTGTTCGATTTCCGCGGCGGACCCTTGCAGGAAAAGCCGCCGGTACACTTGGGCGGCACTGTCTTCGCAAGGGATCATCACGCCGGCCCCGGTCCAGGTCAGGCTCCGCTGGCCCCGGTTCACATTCACGCCCAACGTCAGAGAAGGGAAGCGCGTTTCGACGCCGATCTGGTCCGCCATGTACTGGTCGAGCGAGATCGAATTTCGAAACCCACCGTTGGCCGGATGGGGCGCCGCCGTCAGGAAGCAAACTTCCGACGCATGGCTGCCGTCAACGTCGGGATGGGAGACGCCGCTGAATACGGTGAAGTCCTCGCGATGCGCCTTCAACTCTTCGAGATATGGAGAAAGCGTATAGCCGCGGCCCGCTTCGGCGGGAAAGAATCCCTTGGGCAGAACGCCGAGGTTATTGCAGATGCCGAGCATGCGCCGGGGCGCCGGCTTGTCTGCCGCAAAAGCCGGCCGCATGGCGTCGAGCAGTGGCAACGCCAGCGCCACGCCCGCACCGCGCAGGAGGCTCCGGCGGGCTAACGGCTTCGGCACTTGAATGTAGGGATGGGACATAGACGGCTCCTTCACTTGCTGCGGAACAACTCACTCTGCACGATCTCATGAACGATCGACCGGACGCCGAACTGCGACGCGGCCGTCGCCTTCAAAATGTGATCGACTTCCGCGCGGTCAGCAAAACCAACCGGCGCTCCGGTCGAGTACAGAAGAAATTGCTGCACCAGATTCCGCGCAATCTGCCGGTCATTCGCAGCCAACAGGCGCTTCAATCCCTTCACGTCATCGAAGCGTTCGCCGGTCGGCAATACCGCGCTTGCATCGACGGCCGGGCCTCGCCGGAACGTGAACGAATGGCCATTCTTGCCCACGCCCTTCACGGGCTCGCCTTCCGCCGTGGACCGGTAGCGATCCCGCCATCCGCCAAGTACGTCGAAGTTCTCGAGGGCAAAACCCGGAGGATCAATTTTGTTGTGGCACACGGCGCAGGAGCGGATTGACCGGTGCTGATCGAGCTGCTGCCGGATGGTCGTCGCGCCGCGCGTATCGGGTTCGACGGCCGGTGTCCCCGGCGGCGGGGGAGGAGGCGGATCACCGAGCAGACGCTCCTGAATCCACACGCCGCGCAGGACGGGTGAGGTGGTGGTGCCGTTCGCGGTTACCTTGAGAACACTGGCCTGAGTCAGTAGACCGCCCCGCACACTACCCGGCGGCAAAGTCACCCGGCGCATGGCTACGCCATCAACCCCTTCGATGCCGTAGTGTTTGGCCAAGTGGCTGTTCAACATCGTGAAATTGGAATCAATGATCGTGCGCGCCGGCAGGTTCTTCCGAATCAATTCTTCGAAGAAAAGCCGGGTCTCGCTCATCGCGGATTCCACCAGCAGATCGTCCAGGTAATAGTCCGGGTACAACACCACGTCGGGTGTCGTATCGCCTACCTTGCGCAAGTCCAGCCAATAATCCAGGAACGCGTCGAACGACCGTTTCGATCGCTCATCATTCAAAAGCCGTTCCGTTTGCGCTCGCAACACGGCAGGTTGCGACAGGCGACCGTTCGCGGCCAGCGTCCGCAGTTCGGCATCGGGCGGGCCATTCCACAGGAAATAGGACAACCGGCTGGCCAACGCCGTCGCCGGCAGTTTGCCGGGACGCTCTTCGAGGAAGAGGAAGCCGGGCGAACAGAGGATGGCCGTGTATCCGGCCAGCATCGCCTCAGTCCAGTCGTTGGGCTGGGCGGCGAGCCGGCGCTGCACGATCTGTAGATACCGCTCCCGCTCCGCCGCGGTTGGCGGTCGGCGATAGGCCCGGTCAAGAAATCCATTCAATAGCGGCGCTACCTCTTCCGCTCGCGTCGGCATGGCCAAGCGCCCGGCAACAGCCGGCGTTGGACCTTCCACTTCCATCCAGCGGTAGGCCACCCCAGGCATGCCTTCGGCCGTAGCATCCGGGCTGCCGATGAAACCTGGACGGGAACGGAACAAGCGCGATGCATCCGGCAGGATCGATTCGCCTGGCAACAGATCCACGGTCAAGGTCTGTTCTGACGGCTCGGGCGTGACGTCAAACGAACCCAGCAGGCGCTTCTCGCCGCCCCTGCTGAAGGCGTATAGCGTGACGGGCTCCGTTGTGCGGCCCTTCGAAGTCCGCTCCCGAACCGGATGCCACCACGAGTCGCGGTCGGGCACCTTGGAAGGAATCCATTCGGTTGCAATCCAGATGGAATAAGCACTAAATCGAATCCGATAGCGACCGCCTACCTTCGACGAGAACTCATCAAAATGATACTCGTTGCCCGTGTAGGTGCTGGCCGGCGTGACGAAGGCTTCCACGTCCCGTGTCTTGGGGTCGCTGAAAGGGGCTTTCTCCGCCAGCACATCGGGCTGAGCGGTGTAGCCGATCACCGGGATCGAGGCCCGCTCGGGGTGCCGATTGAACGACGTGTACCGCATGCGCCCCTGCAGACGCTTCTGGTCGCGCGCGTAGTAGCGCTTTTTCGCCATCGGCTGCGCACTCGAAGCGAGCACCTGCCGCATGGCCGAATCGGCCGTCTCCATGTACCGCGCGATTTGCACGTGCGATACATCCAGAGCTGAGCCGGACTTGTTCAGGCGCTGCACGAGCCCGTCCTCTGGCAAGGAATCCCGCATCCGAAGCCAGGGTGCGCCCAGTAGATCGCGGAGCGAATTCTCAAATTCGTAACGGTTCAGCCGGCGCAGCACCGCCCGTCCCTGCGTCTTGCCACGCGCCTGTTCAGTTTCCCGAAGCGCTCGCCCCAGCGCTGTCAGGAACTGGGCTTTGTCCGGCGGAGCCACCCCACCCGGAGGCATCGCTCCACGTTCCACGGCGTCGTGAACGCGCACCCAGATCGAACGGGCCGCCGCGTCATCCCAACGTTCCGGCAGCGCCTTTAGATCAAGACCAGCTGCGGCCTTAGGTCCCTGATGGCATCCGGCGCACGTACTCGCTACAAAGGGCCCCACTACGCCGCCGTAGACAATCGCCGAAGTTAGCAGTAGAAATGCGAGCCGAATTACCACTGCCCGAGTCTATCGACGCCACTCGGAAGAGTCAAACCGGCGCCTCGCCTGATTGCCCCCTTTACGCCGTCGTTAACTTCTGATAACGTTCGCCCCATGAGGTATTCGGTGAAATCCACGTGGATCCTGCCCGCTCTTCTCCCCGCTGCTCTTTGCTTCGCGCAAGAGCCCACCACATCCGATGCTCATGCGCCGCTGTTCCGGCCCAAGGCAAACACCGTCAGTAAGGATAGCGCCCGCCTCACCGCCCACCTCCCGAAGCCGGCTGCCGGACCGGTCGCCGCCCGAAACTTCATCGACGAAGAGATCTTCGCCAAGATGAAGCGCGACAGCATCCCCCACGCCCCACTCTCCACTGATCTTGAATTTCTCCGCCGCGTCCGCTTGGATCTTACGGGCAAGATCCCCACGCCGTCCGAAGTGCGCGATTTCCTGGCCGATAAGAGCATCAGTAAGCGCTCCCGCCTAATCGATAAGCTGATCGGTTCTCCCGAGTTTGTCGACAAATGGGCCTATTTCTTCATGGACGTTCTGCGGGCCAACGGGAAGATGGGACGCGGTCACTCGCTCTTCCACTACGCCCTGAAAGAGAGCCTGGCCGCCGACCGGCCTTACGATGATTGGGTTCGTTCCATCATTGCCGCCTCCGCCAAGAGTAACTATGTTGTCGCCGCCGCCAACCCCATCGTGCGGGAACACGTGGAAGGCAAGCCCGGCGAAGCCGCCGATGGCGACGATCTCTCCAAGATCAATCAACTCGATACCCATGACGAACTCACCATTCTTTATGGCAAGGTCTTCCTCGGCATCAACCTCTCCTGCGTCTCCTGCCATAACGGTCGCGGCCACCTCGAGAGGGTCAACGCCTATCTCACGACACTGAAGCGTTCGGACTTCTTTCAGATGTCGTCCTTCCTCGGCGGCACCCGCTACATCCCGCATGTTGAGAAATCGGCCGCCATCATGGGTCACTTTCTCGTGGACGATTTCGGGGGACCGTACAACACCAAGGCCGAAAGCATGCTGCGCACCAAGCGCTCCGGCGGGCCGAACACCCCCAAGTTTGTGCTGACCAATGCCACGGTGCCGGCTGAAGCCGAACCCCGCGCCGAACTCGGCCGCATGCTCACCAGCCATCCGCAGTTCGCCCGTGCCACGGTGAATATGTTCTGGGCCAAGCTCATGGGCATCGGGATCGTCGACCCTTATGATGAGTTCGACCTGCTCCGGCTCGACCCGAACAATCTGCCCAAAGGCTGGGACCTGCAGCCGTCCCACCCCGCGCTGCTCGAAAAGCTGGCGGGTCACTTCCGGGAAAGCAACCACAGCATTCAGAGCCTGTTTAAGCTCATTTGCAACTCCTCGGCCTACCAACTTTCCGCCCGCTTTCCGGGCGAATGGCAGGAGTCTTATTCGCGCTACTACGCTCGCAAGTATGTCCGCATGCTGACAGCCGAAGAGCTGCACGACGCAATCGCCGACGCCACCACGCGCCCCGGAAAATTCGTCGCGATGCAGGTCTCGGTGCCGCAAGCGAAAGGCGAACTGAAGTCGTTCATGTCGGCCTTCGGCGAATCGAACCGCGGCGGCCCACCCCGCACCCCGGCGCCGTCGCCGCTGCAACCCATCACGATGATGCGCTCCCCCGTCGTCAACGATCGCGTGCTCGCCGCCAAGGATAGCCGCGTCCAACGGCTTCTCGATACCT
Organism: Candidatus Sulfopaludibacter sp. SbA3; assembly: GCA_945890485.1. Classification (GTDB taxonomy): domain Bacteria; phylum Acidobacteriota; class Terriglobia; order Bryobacterales; family Bryobacteraceae. Next base: position 87,993 of record CAMDCN010000001.1, read on the forward strand.
ATCCAGACAACGCGAAAGTCGTAGACGAACTTTTCCTCGCTACCATCTCTCGACTTCCCCTGCCCGCCGAACGCGCCGTCGCTGTCGATGCCCTCAACGCCAATCGCGTAGAAGGCGCGCAGAACCTGCAATGGGCCCTCCTGAACCTGGTTGAATTCCTGTACAACCTATGAAAATCCAAGACCTCCTTCCCACTCGCCGCGAACTGCTGCGCTACGGCGGTCTCGGCATCCTCGGCGCCTCCGCCCTGCCGCGGACGCTCCGCGCCAACACGACGGCCAAGACGAAGCCACGCGGCAATGCCCGCAACGTCATCTTCTTCGAACTGGCCGGCGCGCTCAGCCACATCGATTCGTTCGACTTTAAAGAGAACCCGGCAACCTATCCCCATTTCGATGTGCGCAAGGCCTCAAACGGCATCTACGTGCCGTACGGCCTGTTTCCGCGCATGTTCAACGTAATGGATAAAGTGGCGCATATCCGCTCTTTCGTCAGTCATGAAGAGGTACATCTCCGCGGCCAATATTACGTTCAGGCTGGCCGCCAGTTGAACGTCGCGTTCGCCCCGGAGATCCCTTCGGTCGGCTCTGTCGTCGCCAGCGAACTGGAGCCGCAGCGCCGCGCTACCGACACGTTCCCCACCTACGTCTCGTTCAATCTCACCACCAATCAGGTCGGGGCTCTCTCCACCGGCTTCCTCCCGCCTCGCCACGCCGTTTTCGATCTCAACCCCGAAGAGGCCCTCTCGGGCATGCGGCTCGACCAGAAAGCAACGGAGTTGCTCGAGGAGCGTTGGCGTCTCTTGTCCAACATCAGGCAGGCCCAGGCCGGACGCCACGCCGGCCTCGACAAGTCCATCAGCGGTTTCGAAGACTTCTCCCAGACGGCGAAAGAGCTGCTCTCCGATGGCCGCTGGCCCAAGGCCTTTACCATCGCCGAGGCGGACCGCAAGCGCTATGGCAACACCTCCGTCGGCCTTTCGTCGATCCTGACTCGCAACCTGCTGCAGCAGGACGGCGGCACCCGATATATTCACATCTGCCACAACGGCTGGGACCACCACAAAGAGATCTGGACCAAGCAGGCGTCGACGAATCATTACCAACTGATCAACGAAATGGATCCGGCCCTCGCCAGCCTGATTGAGGATCTCGCCGTCGCCAAGTCCCCGGTCAACCCTGGCAAGACGCTGCTCGACGACACGCTCGTGATCTGCATGGGCGAGTTCGGCCGCACCCCCGGCCCGCTGAACTTCCAACACGGCCGCGACCACCATAAGCACTGCTTCCCCGCCATGTTCGCCGGAGCGGGCGTCAAGGGCGGCCGCGTCCTCGGCGCGAGCGATGCCGACGGCGTCAAGTGCATTGATACCGGTTGGGAGCACTCCATGCAGCCTCGCATCGAGAACGTGGTGGCCACCATCTATTCGGCCCTCGGCATTGACTGGTCGAAAGAGGTGCATCACACCACCTCCGGCCGCGCCTATATTTACGTCGATCCACTTGGCGCCAACTCTCTGATCCCAACGGACGATCTCAAAAACCTCTATGCCTAGCTGGTGGGCCGCGCTCTTTTTTCTGGCCGCACCAGAGATGGTTTCTATTCCCGCTGGCGAATTCCAACAGGGACGCAACTTTGAGTGGAAGGACTACGACGTCCCCTGGTATCCCAACCCAGCCAAGGACGACACCCCCGTTCACCGCGTCAAGCTGAAGGCTTACTCCATCGATGTGGCCGAGGTCACCAACCTCCGGTATCAGGCCTTCGTCAAGGCCACCAAGCACGCCCCTCCGTACCACTGGAAGGGCGGGGTGCCGGATGCCGCCAAGCTCAGCCACCCCGTCTACAACGTCAGCTATGACGACGCCGTCGCCTTCTGCGCCTGGGATGGCGGCAAACGCCTACCCACGGAAGCCGAATGGGAACGCGCCGCCCGCGGCCCGGAAGCAGGGAAGATGTTCACCTGGGGCGACCGCCCCATTACGAAAACAGACGCCGTCTATGAGTCCAAAGAGGGCCCCCAGCCTGTCTGCAGCAAATCGAAGAACGGCTTCGGCCTCTGCGACATGACCGGCAATCTGTGGGAGTGGTGTGCGGATTGGTACGGCCAGAAATACTACGAGTCTGCTCCGGCCGAAAATCCGCCCGGCCCCGCAACCGGCTCCTACCGCGTCCTGCGCGGCGGCAGTTGGTTCGATGTGCCGCCACTCTTCCTCTCGGTGCCCTATCGCAGTTGGGCCCGGCCGGCCGAACGGAGCCCCACAATTGGCTTTCGCTGCGCGAAATAACATGGCATACTGTTTTTGAACACGTTCAACTGAACATGTTCAAAAAGGAGCCTATTATGTTCGTCGTCCATGTTTACCTCGCCTATCTGCTGCTGTCCATCGCGATTACCGTCTGGGTGGCCCGTACCCTTCATCGCAGCGGCCGGGCCTTCCTCATTGACGCTTTCCACGGCCAAACCGAACTTGCCGATTCCGTGAACCACTTGCTCGTCGTCGGCTTTTACCTCATCAACCTCGGCTGGATTGTCTCCAGTCTCCGCACCTATGGAGAACTGGACACCGTTCGCGCCGCCATGGAACTTCTCAGCGAGAAGGTTGGCTGGGTGCTTCTGGTGCTTGGCCTGATGCACTTCTTCAACCTGTTCCTGTTCACCCGCATCCGCCGCCGCGCCATTGACCGGCGCACCCCCGCTCCGCCGCCGATGCCGCCCACTGGCTACGTAGGTGCGCGATGACCAGCCTGACGCTCTACTACGACTCCCAGTGCGGTCTTTGCAGCTCCATGCGCAACTGGATTCAGTCGCAGCGGCATGCGTTGCCCCTGCACCTTGCTCCCAAGCCGGACGACCAGCGAGAGCTCACCGTCGTCGCCGATACTGGCGAAGTGTGGCAAGGCGATTCCGCCTGGCTCATGGTGCTTTGGGCTCTCGAAGACTACCGATCCTGGTCGTACCGTCTCGCCAACCCTGCACTGTTGCCGTTGGCGCGTCAGGCCTTCGCCACGCTCTCGCGAAGCCGGACGCAACTGTCGAGCTGGTTAGGACTCAAAGCCGATGCCGATCTCGCCTACAAGCTGCAGCAGGTTGAACTCCCCTCCTGCAATTTGCGATAAGGAGATCCATGCGCCAGCAACGTTCCGCTGAAACCCGCGTCAAGATTCTCGAAGCCGCGCTCGATCTGTTCCGGGAGCGCGGCTTCCCGGAGTCGACCATGCGGGAGATCGCCGCACGCTCCGGCGTCGCCACGGGCCTCGCCTACTACTACTTCGCGTCCAAAGACGCGATCGTCCTCGAGTATTATCAACGTGCGCTCGAAGACCTCGGCCCCCTGCTCGAACCGGCCCAACAGCACAAGAAACTGGAGGACCGTCTCAACGCCATCCTCGAAGCCAAGTTCCAATACTTTGAGCCGAACCGCCGCTTCCTGGGCGCCTTGATGAGCAATGCCGCCGACCCGGCCAGCCCGCTATCGCCATTCAGCGAACCCTCCCGCCCCATTCGTGAGTTCGACTTCGCTCAGTTTCAACGCGCGCTCGACGAGACCGGCGTGAGCATTCCGAAGGACCTGGCCCCGCACATGGCCAAGATCCTGTGGATGTATCAAATGGGCATCCTGCTCTTTTGGATCTACGACCGCTCGGAGGGCCAATCGCGCAGCCGGCAACTCGTCAAACGCAGCCTGGGCATGGTCGTACTTCTCCTGAAGCTTTCGAACCTGCCGCTCCTGAAACCGGCTCGCAAGACGGTACTCGACCTAGTTGGTATCCTCGAAGGCTAGGTCCGCTTTCACCATGTTCTTTCGCCCCTTCGCCTTCCTGGCCTCCGCCGTGTTCCTTTTCGCCGATGATTGGCGTCCTGTCCGTGGAGGCATTCTCGGCGGCATCTCCGACCTTGCCCTCGTCGAGCACACCCCGGAACACAGCACGTTCGTCATCGTCCACGATAACAAGGCGCTCACCGATCCCCGCGCCGCCCTCATCACCATTGCCGGCTCCAAACCCGTCGCGTACCAACCGCTCGATTGGAAGTTCGATCCCGAGTGCATCGACCTCGAAAGCATCTCCGCTGTGCCGGGCCGCCCCGGCGAGTTTCTTGCTCTCATCAGCCGCGGTATCGTCTATCACATTCGCCTCAAGGAAGACCGCAAGTCAGCCGAAACCATTGGCCGCTTCACCCTCCCGGACCTCCCTCCCGACTTGAATTTCGAAGGCCTCTGCATCCAGCGCCTCGACGGCCGGTTCTTCCTCGCCTGGGCCGATCGTGGCGCTGACGAACGTCCGGCGCGACTCTTCTTTGGCGAACTCCACTTGGAAGGCTACAAACTGAGCCAGATCCAGTCCACCACCATCCGGGTGCCCTGGCCTACGCACAACGTCCGCCACGTCTCGGAAATGAAGGTGGACGAAGGTGGTGTCCTCTTCGTCGCTTCCGCCTCCGACCCGGGCGACGACGGGCCATTTTCCTCGGCCGTCTATCTCGCCGGCGTGTTCAGTTTCGAAAAGAAGAAGCTGCGGTTCAAGCCGCACCCCCACCTACTCCGCGTCCGCACCTTCGCCGATCATAAAATAGAAGGCATGGAACTCGTCCCCGGCAATGGCGGCCTGATTTTTGCCACTGACGACGAGAACTTTGGCGGATGGGTACTCTACAACTGGTAACGGTTCTTTGGGCGCAGGCTCTGCTGCCTGCCAGTTGGGCCTCTACATTTGATCGCACCTTCGCCGGAGTCCTAAACTGCGAAGTGTCCGCCACCCGGCCCTTTCTGAACTTCGGATTCCGCTATCAGGCCGGCTACTTTTTCTCAACATCGTTGAGTCAGTTCTTTGGCCCCGGCCATAGACTCACCGTGGTTGCCCGCGTCACGCCGCGGCAGGGCGACGCCGTCTATCTCGGCCAGGGCTTAGACCTGCCGCCGGTTCCGAAGACCAAACAGGTGCTCGAAATGGGCGGAGGGTTCCTGGTCGGAGAAGGGGAGTACCGCGTCGATTGGCTGCTCTTTGATGATCAGGACCGAGCCTGCCGCAAGAGTTGGAAGACGAAGGTCGCACGTGCCGGGGCCGACAAGAAGGTGCCTCTGGCCATTGCACCGGATACCGTGGCTGAATTCTCGTTGGCCGGTTTGGCCCCACGCCAGAACGAACCCAACGCGGGTGGTCCGCTGACCGTACTACTGAACGCCGCTCCGCTCTCGCCCCGCCGCACCCGGCTTCGGTCGTCTGATGGAATGCTGCTCGTCGGGGCGCTTTCCTCGCTGCTCGAGCGCCTCGGCGCCAGGCCCGTGAGACTCATCGTCTTCAATCTCGATAAACGCCAGGAGCTCTACCGTCGAGACGGTTTCCGTTCCGTGCGCCTCGGCGAAGTAGCGGAGGCGTTTAACCAACTCGAACTTGGTTTGGTGGACTATGAGGTTCTGAAGAGCCCCAAAGGCCATGTCGACTTCCTGGCGGATCTGTTGAACCGGGAGTCCAACACGGAAACCGTCGTGCTGCTGGGCCCCACCACCCGCTACTTCGAAAGAATGCCGTCTGGAAAACTAGAGAAGGGAAGTGGCCGGATCTTCAATCTCCAGCTACTTCCCTTCTTTCGAGGCGGTATGCCATTTCCGGACATCTTCGATTCGGCCGCCCGGCGGCGCAAGGGTAAGAGCAAGCTCATCCGTACGCCGGCCGACTTTGCCAAAGCCATTGAGGCGATCTAGCTAAGCGAACGGGCTCCGCTTCATCGCATAGTCCATCGCTTCCGCCGGTACGACATACCGGCTCAACGCCCGGTTGCCGATGTAGTTCAGGTCCTTGAAGCCGATGGGACTCGTATAGAACGCATCCACCGTCATCTTCCGGACCCAGTCGAAGAACGCGACACCCGCGCCCAACTCATTCGCGCGCCGGACGGTGTATCCGGTGAAGTCCTTATAGATCGGCGACTTCTGATACACCAACTCTTCGTTCTGCCGCTCCGCCAACTCGCGCCCGGCTTCCACCAGCGCGTCCAGCATCTGCGTCTGCTGCTCCGGTTTCGCCGCGACGAACGTCGAGCTGTACCGTTTCCGCATCTCGGCGTCGAGCCACGCCAAGCCACCGTGAAAGATATCGGCGATCTGCTGGTTCTGGCTGGCCAGCGTATCGATGAACTCCGGCGCTCCGGCGTCGAGCGCACTGCCGGAGACGCTATCGGGCGGCACGATCAGGACGGCCAACCGCTGCAACGTCTTGTATTCAGCCGGCGTGAACGTCTTCACCTTATACGGGCCCTTGGCCTTCTCCGCCGCGGTCTCCGTATGCACGTGCTGTGCCGCTTCGACGTCCAGGGTCCCCAGTGCCGTCAGCCCCAGCGCGATCGTTCGAATCAACGACCGCCGGTCCAATGTTTCGAGTGGTACGAAGTTAGACATTGCCTTTCTTCATCTCCTCGGCCAGGTAGTCGCAAGCGCGCCAGGCCAGTGCATTAATCGTTAACGTCGGGTTCTTGTCCGGGTTCGACGCAAAGCTCGCCCCGTCCATCACAAACAGATTCTTCATCTCGTGGGTTTGGCAGTAGCCGTTCAGGATGGAGTCCTTCGCGGACTTGCCCATCCGCGCACCGCCCACTTCATGGATGATCGTGCCGGGAATTGAAATCCCCTGCGACTCGCGCTGCGAAGCGCTCAGGCCGCTCACCTTGCCGCCCATCGTTGTGATGATATCGGCAAAGGTCTTCTCCATGTGGCGAGCCTGCTTCCACTCATAGTCGGTCCACTTGAAGTGGAACTTCAGCACCGGAATACCCCATTTGTCGACGACATTCGGGTCAAGCTCGCAGTAGGAGTGGATATTCGGGATCATTTCGCCGCGGCCCGCGAAGCCGATCGAGGTGCCATAGCTCTCCCGAATCTTCGACTTCATGTTCGCGCCGTAGCCGAACCGCCGTGCCGCGCCATGATATCCGCCCACACTCGGCATCCCATATCCACCGCCGATTTCAATGTGATACCCGCGCGGGAAGTCGAGTTTGTTGTGCTTGTCCCACAGCCACCACGGCATAAAGAGATGCGCGCCGCCGTAGCCGTCGGTGTTGTAGTGCGGCATCCCTTCGAGCGCCGGCACGGTGCCCGAAAGCCCGAAGCCCACGGTATCCATAAGATAGCGGCCCAGCATTCCCGACCCGTTCGCCAGGCCGTTCGGAAACTCCTTCGATTTCGAGTTCAGCAGAATACGCGTCGATTCGCAGGCGCTCGCAGCCAGTACGACCACCTTGGCTTTGATGATCTTTTCCGTCCGCGTCTTCTTGTCGATGTAGAGTACGCCGGTCGCCTTCCCGTTGTTGTCGGTCAGCACCTCCCGCACCATCGCCAGGTCGAACACCTTCAGCTTCCCGGTCTTCATCGCCGGGAACACCTGCACCTGCGCCGAGCTATAGGCTGACGCCGTCTGGCACCCGCGGCCGCACTGGCCGCAATAGTGGCATGCTGCCCGGCCGTTCAGGTTCTTCGTGATTACGGCGCGCCGGTTCGCGATACAGATGATGCCCAGCTTGTCACAAGCCTTCTTCACGAGCATCTCGTGAACCTTCGGTGGCGGCGCGGCGTGGAACTTGCCGTCCGGGCACGACGGAACATTCTCTCGCGTGCCGGCCACTCCGATGAACTCTTCCGCCTTGTCGTAGTACGGCGCGATGTCCTGATACGAAATAGGCCAGTTAAAGCCCAGGCCGTCCTTGTCATACGGCTTAAAGTCGTACTCGGCAAACCGGAACGACATGCGGCCATAGTGGTTGGTGCGGCCGCCGAGAATGCGGGACCGGAACCATTGAAACTGGCTCCCCTCGCCCACCGTGTACGGCTCGCCTTCCAGTTGCCATCCGCCGCTGGTCGTTGAAAAGAAACCGAAAGGTTTGCCTTGGCCGAAATAGGATTTGCCGCCCTCCTCCGCGCCGCGATGGTCGTAATCGGTTGGCACCTTATGTTCTTTGAACTCGGTAGCGACGTCCAGCATGGGACCCGCTTCAAGTAGCGCCACTTTCAAGCCTTTAGCCGTCAACACATGCACCGCGGTACCACCGCCGGCGCCAGAGCCGACCACTACGGCGTCATAGACTTCCTGACTACTGGTGTTCTGAGGCATCGGCTCCATTGCATCACATCTCCGCGCTGTCGCCAAACGTGATTTAATACGCCACAGCCATGCTTACCCGCCGCCACTTCCTCGCCGTCTCCGCCGCTGCGCCGCTGCTTGCCCAGAACCCGTGGCCGTCGTCCGTCATCGACATCCATCTCCACCCCCGCCGCGACGGCGTCTCCTCACTGGATCACGTCACCGGCGCCGGAATGAACAAGGCCGTCCTGCTCACCCATATCCGCGCCGCCGCCACCGCCAAGGAACAGATCGCCAAGCACCCCGGCCGATTCTCCTGGTTCGTCGCTGCTGATCCTGCCCAACCCGGCGGTTTTGAAGGTGTCGCCGCCGCGCTCAAGGAAGGCGCCATCGGCATCGGCGAAATGAAGACACATACCGCCGCTGACGCCAAGGATATGCGCCGGCTCTATGACCTCGCCGCCGACCATAAAGTTCCCGTCCTCCTCCACTTCCAGGAGGCCGCTCCGTTTGATAAAGAGGCCCTCTGGAACACCGGCTTTCCGCAGTTCGACAAAATCTTGAAGGCTCATAAGAAGACCACCTTCATCGGCCATGCGAACTTTTTCTGGGCCAGCATCAGCGCCAACCCGCCTTCCGGCGAGGAGTACCCCGACGGACCCGTCAAACTGGGCGGCCTCACCGACCGGTGGCTGGCCGACTATCCCAACCTATTTGGTGACCTTTCCGCCAACTCCGGCAACAACGCGCTCAGCCGCGATCCGGCCTTCGCCCGGGCATTTCTCAAACGCCATCAGAACAAACTGATGTTCGGCAGCGACTGCTCCTGCAAAGATGGTAACGGCGGCGGCGGCAGCCCCCTCCTGTCCCGCCTGAAAGGGAAATGCGTGGGCCGCGACACCCTGGGCCTATTGAAGGAGTTCACCACGCCAGACGTGTTTCGCAAGATCGCTTGGGACAACGCCCACCACCTTTTGCGGGTATCGGCGTAGTACGTTTTTCCCCAATTTCCGTAAAACAAAAAAACGAGAGAATTCTTATTCTTTACGCACTATTCCGGTGAGGGTGAAGGATTACCCTATATTGAGTGGAACGGAGAATTGGGATGCCGCAATCATCTATCGCCCATTTATCAGAGGAACAACTCGAACAATACCTGTTGCAACAGGTTTCTGACTCGGCTGCCGCTGCCGTCGAAGAGCATTTGCTCGTGTGTGAGCGCTGTCAGACGCAACTCGAAGAGCTGGAACTCTTCACGAAGACATTTCGGTCGGTCGCGCCGATTCTGGCCCGCGAGGATGCCCTTGAAGACCGCGGAGGCGTAATGGATTGGCTTCGCCGCCAGCTCCGCAATCCGATTCCCGCGCTGGCTTTCGGCGCCGCAGCGGCCTTGGTCCTGTTCATGGCGCCTATGGCTTGGCGTAGCGGTCCGGTCAGAGGCCCCGCCGCCACGATCGAACTGCAAGCGGTCCGCGCCGCGGTGGCTCCCGAAGCGCCCGTCGGCCGGCCGTTACTGTTCCGGCTCGATCTCTCCGGCCTCACGCCAGCGGCATCGTACCGCGCGGAGTTGACCAGTGGCGACGGCGATACGATTCTGACACGCTCCGTTACTCCGACTGGTGCTGCGGCCAGCATTGAAGCTGCCGAAGGACTCCCCGCCGGCCGCTACTGGCTCCGTCTCTACGGACTCGACCACGCGGAGCCGATCCGCGAGTTCGGCTTCTCCGTTCGCTAGGCCTTACTTAACCGGCCCCGCTTCCAATTGCTCCATAAACCGGATCACTTTCGGAGGATACTTCTTGGGCGCGGGGTTGTAGGCCGCCAGAATTCCGCGGCTTGTCCGGCCACGGTAAATCGGTGAGTGCGCAAACCGGCTCGCCACAAAATCAATTCCGGCCGCAACGGTCTTAAATCCGGTGCGGCCGGAGTTCCATCCAAACACATTATTCCGACGGCAATGCTTGCCACCGCTCGATTCCACCATTGCAATCCCCGGTAGCAACCGCCAGTCCAAGCCATACCGGTCCGCTTTTTCGATAAAGATCGCTGCCATGGACTGTAGGGGACTCCCGTGCCGCGCAAAAAATGTCTTTAGCGTGCGGCAACGCCCATCCTTTTCGCAATCCACCGGCGTTTCCGATGCGGCTATGCAGGGGCCGGCTAAGGCCAAGAGGACCCCGCCGACAATCAGCAAACCGGATCGGACGGAAAGCAACATCCCCGTTAGGGTAACCCATTCCGGCCACACGATGGGTGAAGGAATCCCCATGGTACCCTGCGAATGTAAGACCTTTATGTCCACTCTTCTGCCCGTTGTCCTTCTCGCCGCAGCGTTACCTCTTTCGGCACAGCTCGTCGTGGTCCTCAATTCCGGGGATGAAATGATCTCCCTGATCGACCAGAAGACCCGCAAGGAAACTAAGCGATTCCGCATCGGGAAAGAGCCCCATCACCTGATGGCCACTCCCGACGACAAGTTTCTAATCGTGGCCAACGCCGCCTCTAATGAACTCGTCTTCCTCGATCGCACCTCTGGCGAAATCAAGAATCGCATCCGCGACATCGCCGACCCGTATCAAATCGGCTTCAGCCCCGATGGCCAATACTTCGTCTCCTGCTCACTCCGCCTGCACCGCGTCGACATCTATTCCGGCAAGGACTTCAAACTCCTCAAGCGGATCCGCGCCGCCAAGACCCCCAGCCATCTCGCCTACGACAAGTCTTCCTCCATCGTGTTCATTACGCTGCAGGATACGAACGAACTGATGGCGATCGACCTCAAAACCCAGAAGGAGGTTTGGCGTATGCCCATCGGGCATCTTCCCTCTGGCATCTGGATGACTCCCGATGATAAGCATCTGCTCATCGGCATCATGGGCCGCGACTATGTTGAGGTCATCGACTGGCGCACCCGTAAGCAGGTGAAGAAGATCGTCACCGGCAAGGGCGCCCACAATTTCATCTCCGCCGGCGATGGCCGCCACGTCTACCAGTCGAACCGCGTCGACGCCGTCATCACCAAGATCGACCAGGATACCCTCACCGTCGTCGACCGCTATAAAGCCCCCGGCGGCCCCGACTGCATGGAGCTTTCGGCCGATAAAAAGGAGCTCTGGTTCACCTCTCGCTTCGCCCGCAAGGTCTCCATTCTTGACCTCGCCTCGAAGAAAGTGATTCACCAGATTCCCGTGGGCAAGTCGCCCCATGGCATCTATCTGGCCGCCCACGGCCCCCGGCAGACGTTCCGATGAGCCTATTCCTTCTCGCCGCCACGGTCTACCTCACCATTGATACCGGCAATATGGAACCGGCCGAACAGATCGCGGCCATCCTGCGCAAGCATCAGGTGAAAGCGACCTTCTTCCTGGCCGATGAAAAGACCAAACGCGGGGACACGTCGCTCGACATCGCCTGGACCCCGTTCTGGCGCGCCCTCGCCGCCGACGGCCACAAATTTGGCAGCCACACCTGGAAGCACTCCTATTTCCGCCGCGATTTGCCCAACGGCAAAGTGGCCTATGTCGCCAAGGCCGGCCCCACCGAGCAACTCGACCAAGCCGGAGTCTGCTCCGAACTGCGCCGCGTCGACACGCGTTTTCATGAGATGACCGGTCGCCATCTCGACCCCCTCTGGCGCGCGCCCGGCGGCCGCACCACCCCGCGCGTGCTCCAGTTCGCGCAGAAATGCGGATTCCGTCACGTCGGCTGGACTCCGCACGGCTTCCTCGGCGACGAGCTATCGAGTAAGACCCATCCCAATCGCCGGCTGCTCGACGATTCGCTCAAGAACATCAAAGACGGCGAAATCCTGCTGCTCCACCTCGGCATCTGGTCGCGCCAGGACCCCTATTGGCCCATGCTCGATCCACTTATTGCCGGGCTCAAAAAGCGCGGCTTCCAGTTCGCCCTGTTGCCATAAGGATGGCGGAGAAGGTGAGATTCGAACTCACGGTACCCTTTCAGGTACGACGGTTTTCAAGACCGGTGCCTTAAACCGCTCGGCCACTTCTCCACTCGGTGAACTTTCTCCAGTTTACCCTAGTCGCCCAGCTATAATGAAAAGGCTTGGAACTTGAAAAGACGCTGCTCCGGAAAGTCGGCGAGGCCATTAAGAAGTTCGACATGATTCGCGAAGGCGATCGCGTCGCCGTTGGCCTTTCCGGTGGCAAGGATTCGGTTACCCTCCTCGAAGCCCTGCTGCTCCTCCAAAAGCGAGCGCCCATCCAATTCACTGTTGCGGCGTTCACGATTGAGCAAGGGAAATTTCTCTCTTCCATCAAACCGTTCGGCGAATACCTCCGCACCCGCGGCGTCGATTGGGAATATTTTGAGGATGGCCCCAGCTTTCGCCTGTTGGAGGATCAGCCCGACCACGGTTGCGACCTCTGCAGCCGCTTTCGCCGCCGGGCCGTTTACGAAGTGGGCAAGCGCATGGGCGCTAACGTCATCGCTCTCGGCCACACGGCCGACGATTTCTGCGAATCGCTCCTGCGGAACGCCATGTTCACCGGTCGCATGGCCGCTCTCCCGGCCGTCACTTGGTCCGCCGAGCGCGATTTCCGGCTCATCCGTCCCCTCGTCTACGTCAGCGAAGAGATCACCACGGCTTATGCCGCCAAACTGACCGCCCCGGTCATCCCGTGTGGCTGCTCCCAGAAAACCGGCACCGTACGCCGCACCCTCCGGGACATCTTCAAGGATTTGGAGGCTGAACATCCCTTTCTTAAAGAGAATCTGTTGTCCGCAATGGGAAACCTGGAGACTTCCCGATTGCTCGATCCCCGTTACCTCCCCGCCGATAGCGGCGGCCAGCCAGCCTCTCCCCCTACGGTGAACCCGTTCCCGATTGTCATGGAGATGTAACCAACTTGGCGTTGCGGTTCGGGCACCCCTTTGCGACACTAGGGTTTCTTTGATCTCCGCCAAGCCCATTCTTTTGATCCGTATGCCAAGTAGCAAGAACTGAGGCGCTATGAGATTTCTTCCCAAGGAAGAGAAGTTTTTCGCACAATTTAATAGTCAGACCCGGACGATTGCGCAAGCCGCCGTCGTACTCGCAGAAGGCGTCAGCCAGGGAAATTCCCAATTGAAGCTGATGGGTCCTCGTATTGAGCAGTTGGAAGAGGAAGCCGATGAAATCCTTCACGAGGTTTTCACCCGGCTCAACCAGACTTTCATCACGCCCTTCGATCCCGAAGACATTCACTCGCTCTGTTCGCATCTCGACGATGTGATGGATGGACTTGAGGACGTGGCCCACCGAATCGTCTCTTATCGCATCGATCCGATCCCGCGGCCGGTGATTGAGATCTGCAACTTGCTGAAGGAGTGTTCGATCGAGTTGAACAAAGCCGTCGAGGCTCTCGAGAATATGCCGGACATCCATCGGCATTGCATCGAAATCAACCGGATTGAGGGGCAAATCGATACCCTCGTGCGGCAGGCCATCGTCGATCTGTTTGATACCGAAACGAACGCGGTGCAGGTGATTAAGCTCAAAGAGATCTATGATTATCTCGAAAGCACCGCCGATGCCTGTGAAGATGTTGCTGATGTCCTGCAGGGCATCGTCGTGAAGAACAGTTAGCCCGTCGCATGGATACCACCCTCATCCTGGTCGCCCTGATCATCGCGGTGGCCCTTGCCTTCGATTACATCAACGGCTTCCACGATGCGGCCAATTCCGTCGCTACCATTGTGGCCACGCGGGTTCTCAGCCCATTTCACGCTGTCGCCTGGGCCGCATTTTGGAACTTCATTGCCGCGTTCGCTTTTGAAACTGGTGTCGCCAGCACCGTCGGCAAGGGTATGGTCGACCTGAAGTTTGTCACTCCGTACGTGATCCTTGCTGGTCTGCTCGGAGCCATCACCTGGGACCTCATCACCTGGTACTTCGGTCTGCCCACCAGCTCCTCTCATGCGCTGCTCGGTGGCTACGGCGGCGCTGCCATGGCCAAGGTCGCGATGACCGTCGGCATCAGCAGCAGCTTCGATGCCCTCGTCATCAGCGGTTGGACGAAAACCATCCTGTTCATTGTGATCTCGCCGCTGTTGGGCATGGTCCTGGCATATGGGCTGATGATCGCCATCTTCTGGATCTTCCGCCATGCTTCGCCCACGCGCATGGATAAGTGGTTCCGCGTCCTGCAGCTTCTCAGCTCGGCGATCTTCTCGTTTGCCCATGGAACCAACGACGCCCAGAAGACGATGGGCATCATTACCGGCGTGCTCGTCACGGCCGGCTATCTCAATACCTTCGTAGTGCCGGTTCCCATCATCTTCGCCGCCCACATCGCCATCGCGTTGGGGACCTTGAGCGGCGGCTGGCGGATTATCAAGACGATGGGCGGCCGCCTTACCCGCCTTCGTCCACGCGGTGGCTTCAGCGCCGAAACCGCGGCGGCCCTGTCGATCCTGTTCGCCACCTACCTGAAGATGCCGGTATCGACCACCCACGTGATCGCCGGTGCGATTGTCGGGGTCGGTTCCATCCAGCGGTTGAAAGCCGTCCGTTGGGGCTTGGCCACCAACATCATCTGGGCTTGGGTCATGACGATTCCCGCGTCGGCCTTCGTCGGTGCAGTAGTGATGATTCTCATCCGCGTTCTGGCTGGCAAAGACTAACCAATCAATGGGCAGCCGCTGAAATCGCGGCGGCCCTGTCGATCTGGTTCGCACTGCCTCAAGATGCCGGTATCGACCACCCACGTGATCGCCGGTGCGATTGTCGGGGTCGGTTCCATTCAGCGGTTGAAAGCCGTCCGTTGGGGCTTGGCCACCATGGGTCATGACCATACCCGCCTCAGCCTTCGTCGGGGCGGTGGTGATGATTCTTATCCGCGTTCCGGCCGGCAAAGAGTAACGAGCGCGATGAGTCCCAGGAAGGTCACCACCAGCCCGGCCGTGAGGCTCCACGGCCAAAACCGCATCGTCACGCGATGTTCCCCGGCACCGTCGATAAACACACCCCGCACGATTCCGTTCACGGGTTCGATCGGCACTGGCCTTCCGTCCACGGTCGCCGTCCAGCCAGGAAACCACGTATCTCCCACAACGAAGAGCGCCCGGCCCTCTGTCACCAAGCGCCACTCCAGCCGCGAATTCTCCGCCCACGTCTCGACAATCCGCCCCGCCGCCAGCTTCGTCCGGCCACTCATGCCTTCCACCATCGCCGTCCGCGCCGGGTCGAATCCACCCGCCCATAGCTGTTGCGCCGCCGGGAAATCGGGCACGCCCACCGCCTCCTCGACGAAACGGAAGCGCGGCAATACCTTGGGATTCTCAAATACCGTGATTCCCTCCCGCGATGCCGCCAGCTCCTCGTAACCCTTCGCCGTCCGCAGGGCCGCGACGCTCTCCGGCTCCTTTGTCAATAGAAAGCGAACTCCTAAGGCCGACACCAACTGATGTCGCCCCGCCAGCGCCGCCCCGCCTTCGCCGTTCAATGCAAACCCCGTCAAGGCTTGATAACGCTTCATCCACATCGGCGTATAGTCATTCGCCGTCTGTAAGCCGTACATCATGCTCTGCAGCGGATACGTCTGCCACAAGCGCGCATCCACCGGCAAAATCCTCTCCTGCACCGGATCATAGCCACGCTCGAACAGGTACCTCACCTCGCTGCGCCGCTCCCGCCCGTACAGGTCGGAAGTGTTCGGATTGTCGTAAATGGTCCGCCCCACGCTACCCACATCCACTAACAGCAGAAGTCCCCAGGCCCAACCCGGCGCTCGCCGCCAGAGCAGCATTCCCACCGCCGCCAAAGCCGCCAACGGCCCCCAAACCGTCACATGCGTCCACTGCGTGTTGATCGCCCGCCACTCGGCCGCCGAGAAATCCGTTACGAACACATTCACCGAATCGTAGATCGGCACTCGCCATGCCCACGCCAAACTCACCGCTACGCCGGCAGCCACTGCGGCGAAGGCCCACTGTCGTCCCCGGCTCTCCGCCAACCGGCTCAGCCCTATCGCCGCCAGCACGCTGAGCGCCAGATGCATCTCCATCCGGTGCCGCCCGGCCGCCCGGAACAGGTTATAGCCCGGAACCTGGAACAGCAGTTGCTGCACCGGCTCCCAACCCAGCGCCACGCCCAGACTCACGGCGAGAACCGCCGCCCAAAACCGCGCCTCTCGCCCTCGGGCCAACCCGGCCAACACCAGCGGCGCCAACCCGCAATACAAATAGACCTCCACCAACTGTGCATCCTGCGCGTAGCTCGGCACCCCGTGCATCCCACCCAGAACATTCGGGACGAACCAACCAGCCAGATGCGCCACGGGTAGCGCGTTCTGCTGAAACATCGCGAACGTCAAAGTCTCCCGCGTCATCAGCGGCAGCGCTTCGACGACCGCCAGCAGTTGCAGCGAACTGAGAAGGAACCCGAACAAACCCATCCACGCCAAGCCCGGTAGCGCCCGGCGCCAACCGCCCCGCCACACCCAGTACGGCGCCACCACCAGCAGCCCATACAGCGTCATCTGCGGAAAACCGGCGAGCAGCGAAAACGCCATCACCACCCCGGCACCGATTGCATCTCGCCGAGCCCCGCTCACTGCGTGCCGCGCCACGAAACCCAGCCACAAAGGCACCCAAACCGCTGTTGTCACCATCGCCTGATGGCCCTTGTGCGCCACCAGAAATCCGCCCGCCAGAAAGGATAAACCGCCCCAGAAGGCTGCCTCCCGGCCCATCCCGGTCTGCCGCATCCACCAGTAAAAGCCCAAGCCGCCCAGCGCATAGTGGGCCAGCAAAAACAGGTTGTACCCCAGTGTATTCGGCCAAATGGTCATCGCCAGCAGCGCCGGAGGATACAGCGCTTGGAACTGAGTATTTGCAAACGTGTATTGCCCCAACTGCACATAGGGATTCCACGGCGAAAGGCTCGTGGCAAATAGCTTCGACGGTAGCCCGGCGGTATAACTATCCCCGCCACCCAAAATCTGCGTCCACAGGTTCACGCCCAACCCGTGCAACAGCCAAGCTGCCAGCAAATACAACCCAAACAACCCCAGCCACCGGCGCGCCATCTATTCGAAGCTCCACGTGCCGGCCGGCGCCAGCTCCGTACCCTGGCCATTGCCATCCATCGCGATCGTGTAAATCTGCTTCGCCCCGCCAAATCCCGGCTTGCCTTTCAGCCCCAGCCGCACTGCCACACGCTGCTTTGATCGCAGCACGGGGCCCGCCTTCACCTCGCACTGCCCGTTAGCCACCCGTCCATCCCCCCCCGCCGCCGCCGACCCCGCCCCATTGTCATTCACGAGGCGCGCCACCCCCGCCGCCACCTCCACCAACACATAGCAGGCCTTCACCCCGGAAGCGCCATCGTTCACCAGGACGCCCAGAAACGCCGGCTCCGGCTTGCCCGGCGCCCGGTCCAATCGCAGTACCAATTCTCCCTTCATCGGTTCCACCCGAACGGTCCCAAACAGGGGACTCGCTTCCATCGGCGGCGCCACACCCTCCGCCTCCGGATTCCCGCATCCTGCCACAAAGGCAACCGCACCTATCAAGGTAATCCTGCGCAATCCTTCGATTATCTCCACAATTTTGGGGAACTAAACGTCTCTAGGATCGTATAACTGTTCTGACCCGCTATGCGTAACCTGCGTCTTGCCTTTCGCACCCTGCTGCAAAGCCCGATCGTTTCGAGTGTCGCCATTCTCTCGCTCGCCTTCGGCATCGGCGCGAATACGGCCATCTTCTCGCTCTTCGAGCAGATCCTGCTACGCAACCTTCCCGCCACCAACCCGGGCGAACTCGTGAACCTCAGCGCCAACGGCCCCCGCAGCGGCAGCAACTCCACCAACAACGCCGGCGGCAACGATTCCGTTTTCAGTTACCCGATGTTTCGCGATCTCGAAAAAGCCCAGACGGTCTTCACCGGCATCGCGGCCCATCGTAGCTTCGGGGCCAATCTCGCCTATCAGGGCAACACCGTCTCGGCCCAAGGCATGTTCGTATCCGGCTCCTATTTTCCCGTGCTCGGCCTCGCTCCCGCACTGGGCCGCCTGCTCACCCCGGACGACGATCAAGCCCCCGGCGCCCAACGCCTGGCGGTCTTAAGCCACGCCTACTGGACCGAACGGTTCAATCAGAATCCGGCGCTGCTCAATCAGGCCATCCTCGTTAACGGCGTCCCGCTCACCATCGTCGGCGTTGCTCCCCCCGGCTTTCATGGCACCACGTTCGGCAGCACCCCGAAAATCTTCGTTCCCATCAGTCTTCGCGAACTCCTGACGCCGGGTTGGACAGGACTCGCCGAACGGCGCAACTACTGGATCTACCTCTTCGCCCGCCTCAAGCCCGGCGTGCCCGTCGATCAGGCGCAAGCCACCCTGAACGGATCCTTCCGCAACATCATCAAAGAGATCGAACTGCCCCTGCAAAAAGGCGCCAGCGACCGCTTCCGGCAACGCTTTCTCGACCAGAACATGACGCTCACGCCCGGCGCCCAGGGCCAGAGCAACGTGCTGCGTGAAACCCGCACCCCACTCTTGCTGCTGCTCACCATCACGGGATTCGTCCTGCTGATCGCCTGCGCCAATATCGCCAACCTGCTCCTGGCCCGCTCGGCGAATCGCGCCAAGGAGTTTTCCATCCGTCTCTCCCTGGGAGCGTCCCGCCAGCAACTCATAACCCAGTTGATGACCGAGGCTCTGCTCCTCGCGGTACTGGCCGGCCTCGCCGCTCTCGCGGTCGCCCAGGGCACCACGCAGTTCATCATCTCCGTCCTGCCCCAGTCCGATGGCTCCGTGCTTGGCTCCGCCCTCCGCCCGGTCACCATTGCCTTCACCTGCGGCCTCTCCCTCGTCGCGGGGTTCCTGTTCGGATTGTTCCCGGCCGTTCACTCGACGCGTCAGAATCTGGCGTCGGCGATGAAGGATCAGGGAGGCTCGGTGTCTGCGTCCCGCTCCGCCAGCCGCTTCCGCAACGTCCTCGTCACCGCGCAGATCGCGCTGTCGCTGCTGCTGCTCGTTTCGGCAGGCCTGTTTCTCAAAAGCCTCGTCAATATCATGCGGGTAGACCTGGGCATCAAGACCGCCAACACCATCACCTTCGGCCTCTCTCCGGAACTGAACCAGTATCCGCCGGCCCGGACCCGCGCCCTATTCGAGCAGATCGAAGATTCTCTCGCCGCGATACCCGGCGTCTCCGCCGTCACTACCTCCACGGTCGCCCTCATCGCGGGCAACAATTCGGGATCAAACATCTCCATCGACGGCTTTGAAGCCGGCCCTGATACGGACACCATCGCCAGTTTCAGCCGCGTCGGCGCGGGCTTCTTCCGGACTCTCGGGATCGCTCTCGCCGCCGGCCGCGAGTTCGCTGCCACAGACTCGGCAGATGCGCCGAAGGTTGCCATCGTCAACGAGGCTTTCGTCCGCAAGTTCTCTCCCTCCTCCTCCGCGCTTGGCAAGCGCATGCAGGTAGGCGCCGGCGGCAAGAACGATATCGAGATCATCGGGATCGCCAAGGACGCAAAATACAGCCAGGTGAAGGATGCGACCCCGCCCCTGTTCTACCTGCCATACCGTCAGGATAAAGGGATTGGCGCTACCTCCTTTTACGTGAAGACGGCCCTGCCCACGGAACAGATTGTCCCCTCGCTCCGCCAAGCCATCGCGGCGCTTGATCCGAACCTCCCGATTGAAGAGTTGAAAACGCTCGACGCTCAAGTGAACGAGAACATCTCCCTCGACCGCATGATTTCATCCCTGGCCGCCGCCTTCGCCGCCCTCGCGACGATCCTCGCTGCTGTCGGCCTCTACGGCGTCCTCGCCTTCACGGTAGCCCGGCGCACCCGTGAGATCGGCATCCGCCTGGCCATCGGGGCTTCGACGTCCGCTATCCGCAACATGGTCCTGCGCGAGGTCGGGATCATGGTGGCCATCGGTGTCAGCCTCGGCCTCCCTGCGGCGCTTCTGCTTGCCCGCTACGCCGAATCCCTGCTGTTCGAGATGAAGGGCTGGGATCCGGTCGTGCTCTCCGCCGCCGTCGCCCTGGTGGCCTCCGTCTCGCTCGCTTCCGGCTACCTGCCCGCACGCCGCGCTATGGGGACGGACCCCATGCAAGCCCTTCGCTATGAGTAGGGGCTAGCCATGGCTGTGTGCTCGGGTCCAGTTCGGACCCGCAAACCGCCGCCGCACGCCTCCCCACCACAACAGCGCCAATCCCCCCACCACGCCGGCCATGGTCTTTCCCGCCAAGGCATTCGGCGGCATCATCAGGATGAAACAGATGAACGTCGTGTAGACAATCGCCAGCAGGTTCACCCACCAACCCGCGCGCCCCAACGTCCATACCGCTTCTCCCACCCACTGCTGCCGCTTCCGCCACCCCAGCCACACCGGGATCACATAGGCCCAATAGAGCGACACCGTACTCAGGGACGTTACCACCGGGACGGCCTCGCCCCATGCCATCACCGCAATCGAACACACCGCCACCGCCACCACGGCAAACTGCGGCACCCCGTGCGCATCCACCCGGCGGAAGAGGGCCGACCCAGGCAATCCGCCGTCGCGGGCAAAGGAATAGACCGTCCGCGACGCGGAAACCAGGGTCGACAAACCGCAGAACCACATCGCCAAAGCGACGCCCAAGCTCATCAGCATGCCCGCCCGCTCGCCAAGGGCCCCGGCGAAGATCGCGATGGCCATCGGCGTGCCTTCCGGCGCGGCGGGGGCGTTTTCGCGAATCGCTAACGTGAGCATCAGTAACATCGCATAGCCGAATACTCCCGCAACGGCTACGGAAAGCACCATGCCCCATGGCGCCTTCACCCGTGGATCCTCGGTCTCCTCAGCCATGTGCGCTGAGGCGTCAAATCCGGTAAAAGTCCAATGTGCCTGCAACAGGCCCAGCAGGAATACCCACAAGTACGGCGTGCCCGCCGATCGTTCGAGCAGGAACGAAACGGGCCGCAACGGCGCCGCCCACCACAATGCGCCCAGGATCAACAACACCCCAACAATGTGAACGACCACGCTGGCATCGTTCATCCAGGAAACCCACTGCACGCGCAGCAGGTTGAACGCCGCCTGGGCCAACGTAAGAAGTAAAAACAGCAAAAACACCCGGCTCGATGGCCACCCGACCACCGGACCCAGAAACTGCGCACAACTATAGTTGATTCCCGCGACCATGCCCATCAGTCCCACCAGATTCATCCACGAAACGAACCACGCCAAACCGGGGGAGCCCAGCGCCGCCGTCCAATGGTACATGGCGCCGGAAGTCGGAAACGCCGAGCAAAGCTCCGCCATGCTTGCCGCGAGCAGGAGGGAAAACACGGTGGCGAGCGGCCAGCCCAGTGTCATCTCCAGCGGCCCGCCCATGTCGTAGCCATAACCGTAGAGCGTAACCGCCCCAGTCAGAATCGAAATGATGGAAAAGGAGATGGCAAAGTTCGAAAACCCGCCCATGCTCCGCCAAAGTTCCTGGGCGTACCCAAATCGAGAGAGACTTGCTTCGTCCGGTTGCGACACAATCTAGATATGATCGCTCACCGCCTGTGCTTGTTGACTGCAATTCTTTTGGGACCGGTTGGGGCCGCTGGGCCGGTGAGTCCTGCCGAAAGCGAGCTCCTTGCCTCGATCTCGGCGAATACCCTGGGGGGCCATCTTTCGTTCCTCGCCTCCGACCTGCTCGAAGGCCGGGATACCCCCTCGCGCGGCCTCGATCTGGCGGCCGAATACATCGCCACCCAGTTCCGGCGTTTTGGTGTGGAACCCGGAGGTGACAACGGAACTTACTTCCAGAACGCGCCCTATTTGAAGATCACCCAACCCATGGAGGGCTTTCGCGTTCGGCTGCAAACGCCGGATGGGAAATCCTGGGAGTCGACCGGCGCGAAGGCCATGGCTGTAACCAGCGAGGCCGTGAACGCGAGGGAACTGGAAGTTCTGAAGGTCACCATTAAGGACCAGGATTCGCCTCTACCCTCGGCGGAACAGGTCCACGGCAAAGCGGTCTTGCTATACGTTGCGCAAGGCGCGTCGGGTGCGGCGGCCAGGAATCGGGCGCTGATGACGATGAAACCCGCGGTTCTGGTGACCTACGCAGTGGTTTCGCCAACCCCCTTCCGGCTTCGCCCGGCCTCCGCCCCGGCCACTTCCGCGGCGCCTTATATCGTCACCTCCGACGGCGATTTCAGCCGATTCGTCGACGCGCTGCCCGAAGGAGAGACCCCGGCTAAGTTAACCGCCACGGTCGCCGCGCCGGTGCAGGAGTCCATTCTGTTGCGCAACGTCATCGGCAAACTCCCGGGCAGCGACCCGGAATTACGGAACGAAGCCATTCTGCTCACCGCACACTATGACCATGTTGGCGTCTCGACCCGCGGGGACGGCGACCGCATTCACAACGGAGCCAACGACGATGCCAGTGGGGTCTCGACTGTGTTGGCGCTGGCCGAAGCCATCGGCGGCCGCAAGCAGCGGCCGAAACGGACGCTGCTCTTCATGACCTACTTCGGGGAAGAGAAGGGGCTGCTCGGGTCCCGCTACTACGCCGCGCATCCCATCCACCCGCTCCGGCAGACCGTTGCCAACCTCAATTTTGAACACATGGGCCGTACCGACGATAGCGAAGGAAAGCGCGAGGGTCAGATCACGGCCACCGGCTTTGACTACACCACCCTGGGCGACGCGCTCACCGCCGCCGGCGCCGCGACCGGGGTCGGTACCTGGAGCCACCCGCGCAACAGTGACGATTTTTTTGCCCGTAGCGACAATCAGGCCCTGGCCGACGCTGGAGTGCCCGCCATTACCGTGAGTGTCGCGTGGATCTTTCCCGACTACCATCGTCCCGGTGACCATTGGGAGAAGATCGACCTCGCCAACATGGAAAAGGTCGTGCGGACGGTAGCGGTGGGGGTAAGCCGGATTGCGAATAGCGATACGGCGCCCCAGTGGGTGGAGTCCCATCCGAAGGTGAAGCGGTACGTCGAGGCCTTCCGCAAACTCCACGTCGCCGATTAACACGCGAGTGCGTTATCATTATCACCAATGAGCGCGCTCTCCAAACTGCCCGTTACCGTCCTCTCCGGTTTCCTCGGAGCCGGCAAAACCACCATCCTGAATCACGTCCTGAACAACCGCGAGGGTCTCCGCGTCGCCGTCATCGTGAACGACATGAGCGAGGTGAACGTGGATGCCCGTTTGGTGGCACAGGGTGCGTCGCTCAGCCGGGTCGATGAACAGCTCGTGGAGATGTCGAACGGATGCATCTGTTGCACGCTGCGCGACGACTTGTTGCGGGAGGTCCGTCAGTTGGCCGAACAAGGGCGTTTCGACTACCTGCTGATTGAATCGACCGGAATCTCCGAGCCGATGCCCGTAGCGGCAACCTTTAGCTTCGTCGACGAAGCGGGCGGATCGCTATCTGACGTCGCCCGGCTGGACACCATGGTCACCGTAGTCGATGGCGAAAAGTTCCTCGAAGACTATCTTTCGCTCGAAGATCTTCGCGACCGGGCGCTCCAGCTCAGCGAAGAGGACGAACGAAACATCGCTGACCTGCTGATCGACCAGGTTGAGTTTGCCAATGTTCTGATCGTGAACAAGGTAGACCGCATGGAACCGGAGGCTGTCGAGCAGTTGCGGGCCATTCTGCAGACCTTGAATCCTGGGGCCACCATACTTACCGCCGAACGGGGCCACGTTGAGCCCCGGCGTATCCTCGCCACCGGGCTGTTCGATGAAGAAAAGGCCTCTGCAGCGGCGGGTTGGATCAAGGAACTACAAGGCTTCCACGCCCCGGAGACGGAAGAGTACGGTATCACCAGCTTCGTCTATCGGTCCCGGCGCCCGTTCCATCCGCAGCGGCTTAACGAAGCGCTCGAAGTGGGATGGGAGAACGTCCTGCGGGCCAAAGGCATGATGTGGATCGCTTCCAAGCACGATCTTGCCGGGCACTATGCGCAGGCCGGAAACTGCGTCGGCGTTGAACCGGTTCGCCGTTGGTATGCCGCGAGTCCGCGGGAGGAGTGGCCGGAGGATGAAGCGACTCTCGAAGCGCTCGCCAAAGATTGGCATCCGGAATACGGCGACCGGATGCAGGAGATTGTCTTCATCGGCATTGGAATGGATCAGGCGGCGATCGAATTGGCCCTCAACGACAGCTTGCTTACGGACAGCGAACTGGAGCAGGGTCCAAGCGTTTGGGTAGCCTATCCAGATCCCTTTGGATCGTGGGAGACGGGATCAGGCGAATAGCCGTAGGGAGGCATGACCGGCGTTTTGCGACCGCGCCAAAAGATCAGCGCGGCGCCGATCGCCGCAGCGATGCCCAGCCCCACGCCAGCCTGTCCGCCGCGTTCGAGCAGCAAAACCTCCTCGCCCTTGGACGATTGCATCGCCGCGGCTTGAGCCACCGCGGCCTTGATCTCTCCTCGCAAGCGATGCTGGGTTTGGGCCAGATCGGTGGTTCGGCGCAATTCCTCCGTCGAGGCGGTCGCACCGTCCAGAGATTGCGACCATTGGAGCAGCGTTTCAATGCGATTCAGGCGATCCCGAAACGCAGGCGAAGGCGCCTGTCGGAGACTCTGACGAACTACCAATGTCACTCGACTCGAGAGGTCCTGACGACGTTCAGCGTCGGGCGCTTTCTGCCAGCGATCCATAAGGTCTTCGAGCTCTTCCAAACTCCGCAATTCCTGCCCCAGCCGCTCAAATAAGATCTGGCGCTGACCAATTAGGCGGTCCATCGATGCCGCTCCGGCGAGCGAAAACACAGCAAGGATCAGAAAAATCTGAGCCAAGCGCGACGCCGGAAGAATGGCAGGTTCTTCAATCATCTACCAGTCTTATCGGCTGACTGGGTTTATTCCTTTAATTCAAAGCGCCGGATCCTCACGGCCTTGCCCGTTTCCGGGTCGGCGGTGACGATGGTGGCATGAAGCTCCACCATGCCTTTGGCGGGTTCCATCCGCACCGGCAGCGCGGTCTGGAACTTCCGGATGATGGGGCCTTTCTCGACGCCAATCACCCCGGAATACGAGCCGGTCATGCCCACATCGGTTTGGTAGGCCGTGCCTTCCGGCAGGATTCGTTCGTCAGCCGTGGGAATGTGGGTGTGCGTGCCCACCACCGCTGTCGCTCGTCCATCCAAGTGCCAACCAAACGCCACCTTCTCACTCGTGGCTTCGGCATGAAAATCGATGAAGCGCACCTTGATCCGGTCTGGAATCTGTGCGAGCAGCTCCTCCACTTTGCGAAATGGATCATCCAGCGTCGGCATGAACGTGCGGCCCTGCAAATTCATCACCGCATACTCGGCGCCGTTGCGAGCTTTGCCCATATAGAGCCCCGAGCCCGCCAGCAATGGCGAGTAGTTGGCAGGCCGCAGCAGGCGCGGTTGCCTGGGCAGGTATTCGTGAATCTCAGTCTTGTCCCAGACGTGATTGCCGGTCGTCATCACTTCGACGCCGAGCGAGACCAGTTCTTCGGCGATAGCCGCGGTGACACCGAATCCACCGGCCGAGTTCTCCACATTGGCAATGATCAGATCGATTCGTTCTTCCGTCACGATCTGATGGAGGTTATTGGCAACGATGCGACGGCCCGGCGAGGCGAACACGTCGCCAATAAAGAGAATATTCATGCTGGCTGGAGCGAGTTGGAGCGCCCCAGGGAGACCGTGAAACCTCTGTCATTGACCCGTCTTTTGGAACGGGGGAACCCTCCGCGCGCCTTCAGGCTTCTCCCTGGAACTTTCGTTCAGGAGCATGCACACCGGCACATTTGTGCGAGACGGACTCCATGACTTTGACTATCGGATCAAATTTAAGAGGCCCCACCTGACCCCCAGAAACGCTCCAAGGGTCAGGATAGCATGCCGACTAGGCCAAACGGCCAGTCTTCTTCCACTCCGCGATCCGGGCGAAGTGGTATTGGAAGTAAAAAATATTGAAGAAGAAGGTCATGATCGGGCTAAGCTTCAGTCCGATATTCTCTACGGTGTTGTAGTGGCGTTCGAGCGAAGCCCTGATGTTGAAGTGGCCGAGTATGATCAGCACGGTGCCGCCCAAGTTGCAAATCATCCCGATAAGCGCCGGAACGAAAATCAGGGACTCATTCACCGCCACCGTCAGGATGCCGCTCAGGATCGCCCCTCCGATAGTCAACCCAATACCGCCTAAGTAGAACGTGATGCCTTTGCTGGCCGGGTCCAACTTCTTTACGAACTGAGTCTGGTTGTAGATCCAGTACAGGAGGAAAAGATAGCAGGTTACGATGGACAGAATCAGTACGATATACCACTGCATTTCCGGCGGAGCCGGCCATGCGCCCGAAGCAGCCGGGTTCGGCGCGGGGGCAAAGCCGCCAGGAGCCGGGGCGCCAAAGCCGGGCGAGGCGGGAGGGCCACCGAAGCCGGAGTTGGCGGGCGGAGCGCCGAAACCAGGATTGGCCGGAGGCGCGCCAAACCCTTGCGAGGCCGGGGGGCCGCCGAAGCCCTGTTGGGCAGGCGGCGCGCCGAATCCACCCGTCGGCGGGGCCGAGAAGGGGTTGTTCGACGTCGCGCCGGAAGGGGCGAATGGGTTCGCCTGCGGCGCGGGGGCCGGGGGTGTCCACACCGGGTTGGCATCGGTGGGAGCGGCAAACGGATTCGGCGCCGGGGTGGGAGCAGGCGCCGGGGTAGGGGTGGGAGCAGGCGCGGGCGGCATGAACACCGGCGCGGGGCTCGCCTGCGGCGCAGGGGCAGCTGGCGGATTAAAAAACTCGGTCTGCGTGACCCAGTTCTCCGAATCTTCGGGACGGATCTTGTCCTCGGGACCGATCCGGCCTTCGCTTTGGTAACGCTTCAGATCGTCAAAGGAGTAAGGTCCGAAACTCCGGCCTTCCCGCTGCAGGAAATACTTCATATATGCCTCACGTTTGCCGCAAGACTTCTGCGAGTTCTTTTTCTGGGACCGCACCCTCTTTAATAACGCGCCAGTAGGGTTCGGTAATATCAATCGTCGTTGGACCCATGCCTGGGCATGTGCCCCCGTCCAGCACTAAGTCCAGACGACCGTCCATCGTACCAAAGACTTCGATGCCGCTGGTACACGTCGGCTGGCCGCTGATATTCGCGCTTGTCGCAATCAACGGCTGATTCAATTTCTGCAGCAAGGCCTGCGCTACTTTTGAACGCGAATGACGCAGCCCCAAGCGCCCGGTATTGCCGGTCGCCCGCAGCGGCACCTTGGGCGAGGCGGGCACGATGACGGTTAATGGCCCCGGCCAAAACACCCGGGCCAACACGCGGAAACGGGCCGATACCTCGGCACATAACTCCTCGGCCATCGGCACATCGCTTACCAGCAGCGGCAAACTCCGCACCTGCTCGCGGCCCTTGGCGGCAAACACATTGCCGACCGCTTTTAGGTTGAACGGATCCGCCACCAGGGAATACAAACCATCGGTGGGGATGGCGACGACTTTCCCGCGAAGAATCGCGGCGGCGGCCGAGGCGATGACGCCCTCGTCCGGGTCGGCTTGGTCTACTTCGAGTAAGTCCGTTGGCACTGGGTTGTTAGCGTTTCTCGATTACGGTGGCCACATCGACGGCCATCTGGTAGCGCCCGAACGGCGCACTGAGTTGAATCCCTTCCACCATCCATTGCACTTCCCGCGTCATCTCCTGGGCGATCGCAATGCCTTCCTGCCGGGCGGCTTCCGCATCGGCGGCCCGATGCATCCGCTGCATGAACGGCTCCGGCACCGGCACCCGCAACTCGTCCACCATGAACTGCGCGTTGCGATAACTCGTCAGCGGCCAGATGCCGCAAACGACCGGAATGCGGCAGTGCTCAGTCCGCTTGAGGAAGTTCTCGAGAAGCTTGATATCGAACACCGGCTGCGTGACGACATACTCCGCGCCGGCCGCCACTTTCCGTTCGAAGCGCCGCACCTCTTCGTCGATATTCAGGGCCCCGGGATTGGCCCCGACACCGAGCAACAGCGCCGTCTGCGAACCCATCGCATTGCCCCCAAGATCGAGGCCCGAGTTCAGATTGGTCACGATATCCGCCAAGCCGATGGCGTCCACATCAAAGACGGCGGTGGCGTGCTGGTGAGCGCCCATGCGGGGCGGGTCGCCAGTAATGCAAATCAGGTTCCGCACCCCGAGCGCATGCGCGCCCAGTAGATCCGACTGCATGCCGAGAATGTTCCGGTCGCGGCAGCAGAAGTGCAGCACGGCTTCGATTCCCGCCTGTTCCTGGAAAATCTTGCAGGTGATGGCCGCCGAGAGCCGGGCGCTGGCGCGCGGGCCATCGGGAACGTTAATGACGTCGATTCCGGCATCCCGGCACAGGATCGCGCCAGCGACTTCCTTCGAGGGATCCACACCGCGCGGCGGCAGGATCTCGACAAACGTCACGAACTGCTTCGCGGCCAGCTTGGCGCCCAGCTTGCTCTTTTCGGCGACTGGCACGAGCGGCATCTTCACCACAGGTGGCTTCGTTTCGTCCACAGTCACCGGGAGCGCCTGATGGCCCGGCTGCAGGCTCCGCGCTTCGCTGCGCACAAGCTTGATGTGCTCGGGCGTCGTGCCGCAGCAGCCGCCGACGATTTTTACGCCCGCCCACAAGAACCGGCGGGCATATTGCGACATGTACTCCGGCGAGCAGAGATAGATCTTGCGGCCTTCGACGTCCGCCGGATGTCCCGCGTTGGGCATCGCTGAGACGGGCTTGCTCGTCTGGCGCATGATGCGCTCAACGGTTTCGAGGGTCGCCTTCGGTCCGACGGAGCAGTTCAAGCCGATGACATCGACGGGCCACTGATCCAGCAGTGCCGTAAAGTCCTCCGTGCTGGTTCCGTCGAGCATCGCGCCATCGTCGTTGATGGTGACTTGGGCGACGATGGCTAGTTCCGGTCCGGCCACGGCGCGGACGGCGGCAACCGCCTCGCGTAGTTCGTCAATGGCGAAAAATGTTTCGAGAACCAGCAGGTCGACGCCGGCCCCCACGAGCACCGTGGCTTGTTCGGCGAAGATCTCGCGCAACTCCTCCGGCGAGGCATTGCGCATGCCGGTTGGCCCAATGGAGCCGGCGACGAAAACCGTCTCGCCCGCAGCCTCGCGCGCCAGACGAACACCGGCCTGATTGATAGCTACCAGCTTTTCGCTCAGGCTGAACGTCCCCAACCGTCCCCGGTTGGCGCCAAAGGTATTGGCTTCGAGGATCTGCGCTCCGGCCTTGACGTAAGCTTCGTGAACTTCCTTGACTAAGTGCGGAGCGGAGAGGTTCAACTCGTCGTAGCAACGGTTGATGAATACGCCCTTCTCGTACAGCATTGTGCCCATGGCGCCATCGGCGACCAAAACCCCGTGGGCAAGGGCCTCACGGAACTCTTTAGCGCGGGTCTTTGGCTGGGTTGCGGAACTCATGTAACCTCCGAGTTTACCAGCCAGTCACATCCACCGGGGCGCCACTGACTACTCCCAACCGTTTGGCGGCCGAAGCTTCCCGCTGCACGATCTCGATGTAGCCGCTTGAGCCGACAATGGCATAGAGTTCTCCGTATTCGCACTCGGCGAAGTGGGTGGCCCGTTTGCCTACCTTCTCGAACCCAATCAGGATTTCGAACGGGCGGTCCGCCAGCCAACCGAACTCGGCGATCGAAAAACTCGTGATCAGATTGCCAAAGCGGTCTACGCGGAGAACCGTCCCGCTCCACTGCCGCTTCGAGATGCGCTGGTTCGTCCCGAGATTCAGGCGGAGGGCGTCCTTCACCAGTTTTCCGAGTTTGGCAGGCGGCATTCCGGCCGCCAGATGAGCGGCGCATGGCGCGAAGATATCGCGGCCGTGAAAGGTCGCGCTCACGGGCTTCAGATAGAGCTTTTCGTTCCCGAGGAGCCGGGCCTTTACCCCATTTTGGCCAAGCGCATAGGTGAACAGGCCGTTGTCGGGACCCAGCAGATAGTGCCCGCCGGCCTCGACGAGCAGCGGCCGCCTCGCGCTGCCGACGCCTGGATCGACGACGGCAACGTGGATGGTCTTTTTCGGAAACCAACGGCGGGCCTGTTCAAAAACGAAGGCGGCCTCACTGACGTCATAAGGCGGCAACTCATGGGTCAAGTCCACGATGGTGGCTTTCGGGCAGAGGGAGAGCAGGACGCCCTTCATTGCGCCTACATAGGAGTCGGCCGTGCCAAAGTCAGTCGTTAGGGTGATGATGGGCATGGTTTTTTAAAGGAATAGCTCCTGGACACAGCCACGCACGTCCATCTCAAATTCGATGGTTTCGATGGGCGGCCGGGAGTAGTGCCACGTGACGCCGTGGATGGCGCCTTTCGCCATCGGTCTGACGACCTGTTCGGCCAACAGGTGCCACACCGGATGGACGGTATACATTTCGGCCACATTGACGAGGTCCCAGTTGACGCCGAGGCCGTGGAGTCGGCCGGTCATGAGGCCCATAACGAATTCGGCTTTGACGCGGAGCGCTTCGGCGGAAAGCTCGCCGCGCCGGACGACGTCGTGCGGGTCGAGCGTGCCCTCGGGCAGTTCGCCGGCACCGGCCACGATGAAGGTCTTGCGGGTCACTTTCGACGGAACGGTGTAGCCGAATCCATACAGGCTGGGCTCGGCGGGCGCGCCAATCTCAGGAGCGATATTGGTGCGGGCCACCGGGTTCATATCCTCAAGAAACAGTCCCCAATTCTTGAGCACGGTGACGTAACCGGCATTGAATTCGTTGAAGCCTTGAAAGGTGAAAGGCCGGGGCGAGCGGAGCTCCATCGAACAGAGAGCATGAAGGGGCCGGTTGATGGCGGCAAGATGGGCCTTCACCCGCTCGAAGCCCTGTGCGAGCGGCACGGGCTGATGAAAGCGGGCGTGGACGACCTCAAAACCGTCGGCGGCGACGGCGCCGCCCGAATACGGGGCGATGCCACGGATGAAGGAGTAATTGCCCTTAGGGTTGGCGACAAGCATGACCGCTATTCTAGCGGTCCGTGATACCGTGAGGGAGATTGGCGAAACCGATTGTCACCCTTTTTTTGCTTTGGGCGATTTCGCTCGGGGTGATCGCCCTTCTGCAGGTGTTGGGCGCCGGCGTGGGGTTTCGCATCGGACCCTTGGGCGAGGACTTCAATTGGGTCTACTTCCTGCAACATCATCAGGAGTACCCGGCCCAGCAGGCGTTTTGGGAGTATGACGCCCGGAATCCGTTGGCGCCTTGGTGGTACCTGGCCGTGAAGCCACTGATCCTCGATACCGCCTATGGCATCTATGCGGTGCGAAAAGTGGCCGATTTGGGGTGCGGATTGTCCGTGTATGCCGTGGTTTCAACGCTGGGAGGAGTCGGATGCCGGCGCCTCGCCGTGGCCGCGGGCGGGCTCGCGATGCTGTGGACGTGTTCGCAGATGGTTGGGCAAATCAACTGGACGATGCTGATGGCGGTGTCTCTCTCGCTTTTCGCGGTGGCTGCTTACGTGCGATTCCTGAATGGGGCGCGGACCGAAGCCGGCTGGTATGCGGCGAGCCTGGTGCTGTATCTGGTATCGATTGGCACTTACTCTCTTCAGGCCTCCGCCGCGCTCAGCATTGGCGCTTTGGGTGTGCGGCGGGACGGGTGGCGCAAGGGCGGGAAGGATGCAGCGCCTTTCTTTGCTCTCCTGACTGTGTTCTTCCTGATCTGGTCGACGGCGGGACAAGTGCCGGCGAACAATGGCAGTTTGGCCGTGGGAAACGTAGTGCGGTCTTTGGGGTTCTTGGTTTGGGATCCGGTGTATAGCCATGTCGTGACGGAGATGTGGCAACTGCAGCGGCTCGATCTCTGGCTGGTGGCGGGCATGGCGCTGATGACCGGAGTTATGTTCTGGCGGATTTGTGGCAACGTGGCGGAGCAGGGAGACGGCCGCGGCAGTCTGGCTGTTGAGTTGGGGATTGTCGCCCTCGGTCTGTGCGCGGCGACCGTGGCCTTGGAGGCAACCAACTCTGTTTGGGTACCAGGGACACGGTCGCCGATGGTACAGCAAGGACTCGCTCCATTAATGGTGACGGCGTTGGTCCTGTCGCTGGGCGGGCGGTGGAGGCGTTCGGCGATGCTGGCGGCGTGGTCGCTGGCGGCATTTCTGTCGCTTTGCCACAATGGGCGACAAGTGCGATGGACGGTGGATCTGGAACGGATCGCCGCCGGGCTGAAGGCTGCCGTGCCGGTGATCCGATCACAAACAGTCTTTGTGCTCACGTCGGCGCCCTTGAGCCTTTCGGCCTACAACAGCGACATCTTTGTGAAGAATCTTTATCGCTCGGATGACGTGAATCTGAAGGTCTTCTCTCCCGCGACTGGGCGATCCCACGGGGGCCTCCTCTTTGACGCGGACCCGAAGGGCCTATTTGCGGAGAGCACGTTGGGGCAACGGCGATTTGTCCTGCGCGGGGTACAGACTTGGATTCCCTATCGAAACGTGATTTTGATGCGGTACGACGAGACTGGAGTGCGCCGTGTCGACCGACTGCGGCGGGAGGAGACCAAAGGTTACCAGGTGGTCTTCAATCGCCAGCGACCAGTTTATGCAGGCGATCGAAAACCGGGGCCTCCGCTGCTCCTTGAAAAATGGGAGATTACCGGTGGAACCCGGCCGGAACCCGGGGTCTTCAAGCTACCCGGCCAGCCGGTAGGCTTGGCTCAGCATGCGGTCACTTTGCAGGCCGATGGCGAATATGTGGTGGAGTTCGAGGCCCGAGCCGAAGGGGATACCCGCGCCTTTTACGCGGACTTCTACGGCGGGCAGGGATACGACTCCGCCGAGCAGGACCACGTCATTGGAGAATTGGGACCGGGAGAACTGGGCCGGGAGTTCCGTTGGGTTCGTTTCGTAATTCCCGCCGGGGCGGCGCCGCCGTCGCAGGCTTGGCTCCGGCTGGTGAATCCGTCGCCAGGAACGGTGTGGGTTCGTTCGGTTCGTATTTCGCGCCTTGATACCATGGAAGTTGGCTTACTTCGACCATAACGCGACGACTCCGGTGGCGCCCGATGTGTTGGCGGCGATGCTGCCGGCGTTGACCGAGGCGTGCGGCAATCCATCGAGCATTCATCGCGACGGGCAACGGGCCCGGCAGATGGTGGAAACGGCGCGGCGGCAGCTGGCGGCGCGATTGGGCTGTTCTTCGAAGGAGATCGTGTTCACGAGCGGGGGGACGGAGGCGAACAATCTGGCGCTCTCGATTCCAGCGCGGCACGTGGTGACGAGCGCGATTGAACATCCGGCCGTGGCGCTCACCTTGGGCCGGCGGGACGCGGTGACCGTGATCGCTCCTGATTCCACCGGGCTCATTTCGCCGGAGGCTCTGCGGTTGGCGATGCGGCCGGAGACGGATTTGGTCTCGATTATGCACGCCAACAACGAGTTCGGGACGGTGCAGCCCTTGGCTGCGCTGGC
This sequence comes from Candidatus Sulfopaludibacter sp. SbA3, assembly GCA_945890485.1. GTDB lineage: Bacteria > Acidobacteriota > Terriglobia > Bryobacterales > Bryobacteraceae. The sequence goes on from CAMDCN010000001.1 coordinate 121,455, forward strand.
CGGTGTGGTCCATGAGTTTGGCGCGCTGTTCCATTCTGACGGGGTGCAGGCCCCCGGACGGATTCCCGTGGATGTCGCCGCGCTTGGCGTCGACCTGTACTCCGTGAGCGGGCATAAGATGTACGCGCCCAAAGGGATCGGCGCCTTGTTCGTCCGTAAGGGCATCGATTTGGCGCCTCAAATGTTCGGCGGACGGCACGAGGGCGGACGCCGGGCCGGGACGGAAAACGTTCCGGGCATTGTGGCGCTGGGCGCGGCGGCGGCACGACCGTTGCAGGATTTTGCGGCGCTGCGGGATCGGCTGGAAGCCGGAATTCTGGCGGCAGTGCCGGACGCGACCGTCCAGGGGGCAGGCGCGCCTCGATTGCCGAATACAACGAACATTCGATTCGCGGGACTCGAAGGAGAGGCGTTGGTGATTTCACTCGACCTGCGCGGATTCTCGGTCTCCTCGGGCGCAGCTTGCTCGTCTGGCGCGGTGGAACCTTCGCCGGCGCTGTTGGCGATTGGCCTGACGAAGACGGAAGCCAAAAGCTGCATCCGATTTTCCCTAGGCGAATCGAATAGCCTGGATGAGGTAGAGGCGCTGATCGCGGCCGTCACCTCCGCTGTAGCGCATTTACGGAAACTCTCCCCCACTTATGTCTAACGGAATGATTGCCGTCGCCATGTCAGGCGGCGTGGATTCTTCGGCCGTCGCCGCGTTGCTGAAGCGCGAAGGGCGGAACATTGTTGGCATGACGATGCAGCTTTGGAATCAGCGGCGGCTTCCGGAGCTGGCAACCGAAACGGCGTCCGGGCGTTGCTGCTCGATTGACGATGTTTATGACGCGCGGTATGTCTCCCAATTTCTGGGGATTCCGTATTACGTGGTGAACTTCGAGGACCAGTTCGAACAGCATGTGGTGCGGCCATTCGTGGATGACTATCTGCAGGGACGGACGCCGATTCCGTGCACGCTCTGCAACAACTTCATCAAGTTCGAGACGTTTCTCGAAATGGCGGCCGGCATTGGCGCCGAGAAGATCGCCACGGGTCACTACGCCCGGGTTTCGTTCGACGAGGCATCCGGACGGTATCAGTTGCGGCGCGCGGTGGATGGAACGAAGGATCAGACCTACTTTCTGCTGGGATTGACGCAAGCGCAACTGGCGAAGACCTTGTTTCCGCTGGGCGAGATGCTGAAGACGGAGACCCGGGAATTGGCGCGGGAAGCGGGGCTGCCGGTGGCGGAGAAACAGGATTCGCAGGAGATCTGTTTTGTGCCGAACGGCGACTACGCGGCGTTCATTGCCGCCTACGCCAAGGAGCAGGGGATGGCCGTGCCGGCCGGCGGCGGCGAAATTGTGACGCAGAGCGGGGAAGTGGTGGGCCGGCACGCCGGGTTCCATAACTACACGGTGGGGCAACGCCGCGGCCTGGGTGTCGCGGCAGCGGAACCGTTGTATGTCATTGCCACGGAACCGGCGGCGAACCGCGTAACCGTTGGCGGGCCGGAGGATTTACTGACCACGCGCATGGCCGTCCGCGACATGAATTGGATTTCGATCGCCGAGCCAACCGAGGCGATTCGCGCGCAGGTGCGGATTCGGAACCGTCACGTGCCGGCGCCGGCGACCCTGCGCGTGGTGGACGGCTCCGTGGAGGTCGAGTTCGATCAGGCACAGCGCGCCGTTACCCCAGGCCAGGGAGCCGCCGTGTACGACGGCGACCTGGTTTTGGGAGGCGGGTGGATTGCGTAGCGACCGGCGAAATCGCCTGGAGTATTGGCTCGTCCGCCTGATTCTCGCCACGGTAAGCTACGGACCAACCCGGTTTTTGGGTCCGTTGTATGCAAAGGTTTTGGACCGGGCCGTGCCGAAGTTGCGGCGCGTGGCCGAGCGGAACTGTGTGTTCACAGGGATGAATCCCAAAGTTATCGACGGCGTTTTCCGGTCGATTGGCCGGATGTTGGTTTGTTTTTCCCGATTTCCGCGCATCAATAAGGGGAATGTGGGGGAGTGGATCCGCTACGAGGGATTCGAACACTACGAAGCAGCGAAAGCTCGAGGCAAGGGTGTTTTGTTCGCCACGCTGCACCTTGGGAACTGGGAGTTGTCGGCGTACGCCCATGCTCTGATGACCGAGCCGATGCATATTGTGGTGCGGCCGCTGGATAATCCGCTTCTGGACGCCTTGGTGCGGGAGCGGCGATCGGCGAGCGGGAATACGGTGATCGGGAAGGCGGATGGGATCCGGCCCATCTTCCGGGCGCTCGAAGCCAATCAGGCGGTGGGAATTCTGGTCGACCAGAATGTCGGGCTGGACGACGGCATGTTCGTGAACTTCTTCGGCCGGAAGGCTTGCGTAAGTCCGACTTTCGCCAAATTGGCGGCCCGGACGGGCGCCACGGTGATTCCTGGTTATGCCGTTTGGTCAGACGAAGAGGGAAAGTACATCCTTCGGTTCGACCCACCGGTGGGGATCACGGGAAATGTCTTGATCGATACGCAACGGATTCAAAATGCGCTGGAGCGGGCGATTCGTAGTTATCCGGATCAATGGCTCTGGATCCATCGCCGATGGAAGACACGGCCGCCGGGAGAGCCTCCCGTGTACGAGGGGTAGAGGCGTTGCCCTGAGGGGGTAATAGGGCAAACTAAGCCTGGACTGGTTCTGGTAGTCCTGTTACTCTCAGGGGAACCGATGCCGTCCCGACTGGCTCTATCAATAATGCTCCTAGGTGGCCTATTGCAAGCGCAACAGGTCACGATCACGGTGTCGCCAACGACGGCGACGCTTCGCGTCAACGAGTCTCGTAGCTTTTCGGCTACTGTGAAGAACACAACGAATACGGCTGTCCGGTGGACGGCAACGGCGGGTACTATTAGTTCGACCGGGCAGTTTACGGCGCCTTCGACGATTCCGGGAGGCGGTACCGTCACGGTACGGGCAACGTCGTTAGCCGATGAAACGAAGTCAGCGGCGGCGGTGGTGACGATCAATAACGCCAAGCCAACTATCACCTCCCTCGATCCAACGGGAGTAAATACCGGGTTGGCGTACACGTTACGGATTCGCGGATCGAACTTCCTCCCGACGAGTACGGTGACGCTGGAGGGGAAGCCAGCGGCGCCCCGGTTTCTGAGTACGACGGAGTTGGAAGTTTCGGCGGTGGCTGAGAATCCGGCGGGAAATTCGATTGATGTGATCGTATCGAACCCCGATCCGGGCGCCTCGTCGAGCAGCGTTCGCGGCCTGTCGGTCTACGCGCCCGTGAAAGTGACGATGTCTCCGACGACGACAACCGTTCGCGGCGGTGGGACGGTAAAGTTCAACGCTTACATCTCCAACACCTCGTTCAAGACCGTCGACTGGTTCGTGAATGAGATTCCGGGCGGGAATGCGGCTGTGGGGACAGTGGATGCGACGGGCCTCTACACGGCGCCAGTGGCGGCGCCGGCCGCCGGGAGGGTGGAGGTGAAAGTGGTTAATCGCCATGACGGACGAGGATTCGCCGTGGCGACGGTCAATCTCCAGAATCCAATTCCAGTGTTGACCAGCGCCTCGCCCACGGCCGCCAAGACGGGAACGTCACCCGCACCACTAGTTCAGCAGTCTCCGTTGAACCCAACGTTAACGACCGCGCCCCAAGGGAGTGGCAGCACCACCTTCACACTAAATGGTTCGTTGTTCACGCCATCGTCGAAGGTGTTTCTGGGATCGTTCGAACTTCCGACGACCTACGTAGGTAGTGGCCAATTGCGGGCAACGGCGATTCTGGCTCCCGTGGCCGGGCAGATGACGACTCTTCGTGTCGTGAACCCCGCGCCGGGCGGCGGAGAGTCGGGAAGGGTGGTTGTGCGGGTGGAGAACGCGCAGGAGTTGATGAGCTACGGTTCCGCGATTCGCTTTCTCGAACAGGCGAGTTACGGAGCGGATCCAGCATCGATCGCCAAAGTGCAAGCCGTTGGAAGAGGCGCATGGTTAGCCGAGCAGTTCCGTGCGCCGATGACGCAATTGCCCGATGCGTTGGTCCCCGTCGCCAACGGATCGAATGAAGGAATGAGCCGGCTGCAGACTACGTGGATTTCGAACGCGCTGACGGCGCCGGACCAGTTGCGGCACCGTGTGGCCTTTGCGTTGCACTCGATTTTGGTCGTCTCGGCCGTCGATCTGGGTGAGCACCGGCAGTACGTACCGTACCTGCGGATCCTCCATGAGGAAGCGTTCGGCAACTATCGGCGGCTGCTCGAGCGCATCACGCTGAATCCGGCCATGGGCCGGTATTTGAATATGCTCAACAACGCCAAAGCGAATCCGGCGCGGAACACCGTAGCGAACGAGAACTATGCCCGGGAGCTGCTGCAGTTGTTCACGATCGGCCTGGTGGAACTGAATCCGAACGGGACGCCAAAGACGGGCAACCCGGCCAGCTACAACGAGTCGCACGTTTCCGAGTTAGCCAAGGCGTTTACAGGTTGGACCTCGGCTCCGACGAATGGCGCGGCGCCAAAGTTCCGCGCGCCTGACAATTGGGCCGAACCGATGATTCCAATCGAGGCCGAACACGATGCGACGGCGAAAGCGATCCTGCCGGGCGTCACGATTCCCGCCGGCCAGATGGCGCGGCAGGATCTGACTTCGGCGTTGGACGCGATCTTCAACCACCCCAATGTCGGTCCGTTTGTGTCCTATCGGTTGATTCAGCGCCTGGTCACGTCGAACCCATCGCCGGCCTACGTCGAACGCGTGGCGCGGGTGTTCAACAGCAATAGCAGCGGCGTGCGCGGCGATCTCAAAGAGGTGGTGGAAGCGATCCTGACCGACGTGGAAGCGGGAACCGGTGCGGGTAGCTACTCAGAGTTGCACGCCGACCAAGGTTCGCTGCGGGAGCCGTTGGCTCTCACCTTGAACATCATCCGGGCGCTCGACATGCGCTCGAACGGTGGCCTGGCGAGCACGATCAGCGGGGTGGGGCAAAACCTGTTCTACCCCGGCAGCGTGTTCAGCTATTTCTCGCCATTCTCAAAGCCTGGGCCGGAGTTCCAGGCGTTGAACGCGACTACGGCGATGAATGCGGTGAACCTGATCTACCGTTTGGCCAGCAATGGATTGGGCAATGCGGCGGTACTCGATCTGAGCCCGTGGGATCAGTTGGCCACGAACCCGGATGCCCTGATTACCGCGGCGGCGAACGCATTGAACCGGGGTACGCTTTCGAGCGACGCACGGGCCACCATTTTGCAAGCGGTGAACGCGCAGACCAGCAACCGGATGAAGGCCACCACGGCGCTTTATCTGGTGGGTGCGTCGCCCCAGGTTCTGGTGAGAAGGTAATCGAGGAATCGTTATGGCTATCTCTTCTGCACGTCGACATGCCGGTTTGCTTGCCAGTCGCCGGGAGTTCCTGCGGTTCGGCTGCCGGGCGGTGACCGGGCTGGGAGCCGCGGGCGCGCTGGGGCAACTGGGCGGCATCAACGCCTTGGCCCAGACCACGAATACCGGCTACAAGGCGTTGGTTTGCATTTTTCTGTTTGGCGGGAACGATTCTAACGATATGTTGATCCCCACCGACGACGCCGGCTACGCGGCCTACTCCGGGGTCCGGCGGAACATTGCCATCGCCCGGACGCAGTTGCTGTCGGCGACCAGCCAGGGCGGTTCGACCTATGGGTTGCCACCTTCCATGCCCGGCCTGCAAACGCTCTTTCAAACCGGGAAAGCGGCGGCCGTCGCCAACGTTGGCATGCTGGTGCGTCCGGTAACCCGCGCTGAGTTTCGCGGCAACAACCGGCAGGTGCCGAGCAATCTGTTTTCACACTCCGATCAGCAGCAGCAATGGCAGAGCGCAACGCCTATTGGGATTGCACAATCCGGATGGGCCGGCCGCATCGCCGACCAGGTGCTTCCGTTGAACCAGCCGTCGCAGTTTCCGGCCGCGGTTTCAGTGAACGGGAATTCGCTGTTTCTAGTGGGTCAGCAGACGCAACCGTCCCAGATTGCTTCGCCCAACATCGCGGTGACTGGTCAACAGAACCGGGCGGGCGACGTGGAGCGGCTCAACGCCTTGCAACAGATTTTGACGCTTTCGAGCGGCGTGACACTGGTGCAGGCGGCGGGCAAGCGGATCAATGACTCGCTGGTCGTGTTGCGGCAAGCAAACGACGCTTTCGCGAATCTGCCGGGTCTGACGACCCAGTTTCCGACGACATCGATCGGCAACCAATTGCGGCAAATCGTGCGGTTGATCCAGATCCGCGGGGCCGTGGGCCTGCAGCGGCAGATTTTCTTCTCTTCGCAGGGCGGCTACGATACCCACGAGAATCAACCTGGCCGGCAGCCGCAACTGCTGGCTGAACTCAGTGCGGCGATGCTTGCGTTCAACCAGGCGATGGATGAGCTAGGCCTCTCCGAGCAAGTGACGTTGTTCACGGAGTCCGAGTTCAGCCGGACCTTCCAGCCCAACGCGAGCAACGGGACAGACCACGCTTGGGGCGGCCATCATTTCGTTACCGGCGGAGCGGTGCAGAGCGGCCTCTATGGCACCTATCCGAACATGATCCTGAACGGTTCCGACGATTCCGGCAGCCGGGGCAACTGGATTCCAACGACGTCGCTCGATCAGTACGGAGCGACGTTGGCCAAGTGGTTCGGGGTGCCCGACTCCGGCTTGGCGACGGTGTTCCCGAATCTGGCCAATTTCCCAACTGCCGATCTTGGCTTCTTTAAAACCTAGGCTTCCAGCCACGCTCGCATCTGGCTTCGCGGGGCCGCGCCGGCTTGCTGATGGACGATCTGCCCGTTTCGGAAAACGATGAAATTGGGAATGGACTGGATCCGATATCGGGCGGCCAAGGCTGGCTGCGCCTCGGTATCCACTTTCAAAACGATCGCCTTACCCTCCATTTCGGCGGCGAGCTTTTCGACTTCGGGGGCGGCCATCAGGCAGGGGCCGCACCAGGAGGCCCAGAAATCGACCATCACCGGAACTTGGGCTGAACTGATGATCTCGGCGAAGGCCTCGGCATCAACCGGCAGCGCCTTGGCGAGGGCGGGTAGGGCTGCTTTGCATTTGCCGCACCGGCCGCGGTGAGCAAGGTGCGCGGCAGGGATGCGGTTGCCGGTGCCGCATTGGCCACAAGTGGTGATGAGGGAGAACGCCATGATGCCTCATTCTATCCCCGGGCCGGGGCGGAGGAGCGACACTGCCGCCAGGTCGTGCCGGATGGTCCAGTCACGCCGTACGGAACTTCGACGTTGTTGTACAAGGGTGTGAAAATCCGGAACCGCCAGAGACGCGACAATCGAGTCCGGAATAGCTCAGCCCTGCTGGAAATATTTTTCGGCGGGCCGACTGGGGTATGCTAACCGGGAATATGAAAATGAAGCTTCTTTGCATTTCTTTGGCCGCGGCGGCGCTGTGGGCGCAGGACCGGCCGATTCCACCTCCTGGCGTGGCGGTTTCTGAAGCCGACCAAAAGGAGTTGAAGGCGGGCATTGAACGGCTCTCCGGACTCATCTCTGGCTTGGGCAATCATGCCCTGCTGCCGGATGTGATCATCTTTCGAGATGCCGCCAAGTTCGCGCTTGAGAACAACGAATTCTTCCGCCCCGACGAACCGGCCAAGGCGCGGGCGTTGCTGACGGAAGGGGTCAACCGTGCCGAAGCGCTTCGGAATGGCGAAGCGCCGTGGACGCGGGCGACCGGTCTGGTGGTGCGCGGGTATGTTTCGAAGATCGATGGTTCGGTACAGCCATATGGCCTCGTCGTGCCGCCGTCTTATGACGCCCGTTTGCCGCGCAGTTGGCGGTTGGACGCATGGTTCCATGGCCGGGCCGAGCAACTCAGCGAAGTGAATTTCCTCTCGGAACGCATGAGCCGCCCGGGCGAGTTCACACCACGAGATGCCATCGTGCTGCACCTCTACGGCCGCTACTGTAACGCGAACAAGTTCGCTGGCGAAATCGATCTGTTCGAAGCGCTGGACGCGGTGAAAAAGCAGTATCGGATCGACGACGATCGCATTGTGATGCGCGGGTTCTCGATGGGTGGAGCCGCGGCTTGGCACATTGGGGCGCATTACGCCGGCCTGTGGGCCGCGGTCGCTCCTGGCGCCGGATTCAGTGAGAGCCGGGAGTTCTTACGGCTGAAAGAGATGCCGCCGGTTTGGGAGCAGAAACTGTGGCGGATGTACGACGCCACGGACTACGCCGCCAACTTCGTGAACGTGCCGCTGGTGGCTTACAGCGGCGAGATCGACGGCCAGAAGCAGGCCGCGGATCTGATGGCGAAGTACCTCGATAAAGAGGGGATTCCCATGACCCACGTCATTGGACCGCAGACCGGCCACCGGTACCATCCCGTGGCGCGGGAAGAGTTGAACCGAAAGATCGACGCGATCGCGGCCCAGGGGCGGGAGGCCTATCCGCGGCGGGTTCGTTTCGTTACGTACACCCTGCGCTACAACCAGATGAAGTGGGTGACGGTGGATGGTTTGGCGCAGCACTGGGAAAAGGGCTCCGTGGACGCGACGATCAACGGCGCCGGGGTGGACGTGAAGACGGTGGGTGTCACCGGGTTGACGCTTGCGTTTGGCCCCGGCGGCGCGCCGGTGGAACTCGTGGGAAAGACGGCCGTCACGATCGACGGCAAGAAGATTGACGTGACCGGACCGGCGAGCGATCGGAGTTGGAAGGTGAGTTTTGTGAAGCAGGGCGCGCAGTGGGTGGCCGGAACCGCGAACGGACTCCGAAAGGTGCATGGTCTACAGGGGCCGATCGACGATGCGTTTATGGACAGCTTCCTGATTGTCACCGGCTCTGGCAAGAGCAGTGAACGGATTGAGGCAGAGCAGGCGCGAGCCATCAAGGAATGGCGGCGGCAGTTCCGCGGTACAGCGCGCGTGAAGAGAGACAGCGAGGTGACTGAGGCCGATCTGGCGGCGCACCATGTCGTAGTCTGGGGCACGCCTTCGAGCAATTCGCTGCTCGGTAAGATGGCGGACCGTTTGCCGGTGAAGTGGGCGGGGGACCAGGTGAAAGTTGGCGCGGCGGCGTATTCTTCCGCGACGCACTACCCAGCGTTTGTGTACCCGAATCCGCTAAACCCGGCGCGCTATGTGGTGGTGAACTCCGGATTCACGTTCCGGGAGTTCGACTATTTGAACAACGCCCGGCAAATTTCGAAGTTGCCGGATTGGGCTGTGATCGATACGACGACGCCGGCCGACGGGAAGTACCCGGGGAAGGTGGTGTCGGCGGGGTTCTTCGATGAACAGTGGGGGCTACGCTAAGTCAGGCCGAGCCAAAGCACGGCCAGCAACGCGCCGATGCCCACCAGGGCGAGGCAGGCGGTTGGCACCCAGGGGGGTAACGTTTGTGGCATGACGTTATCCCAGCAGGGTGTTGAGGTAGTTATAGATCCGTAGGGTGAGGGTGGCGCGGAGGCCGGAGCTGACTGGTTCGGCGGCGGGCTCTTCCGTGCCATCCAGACGGCGGTTAAAGCAGAGGACGAGGCGGCCGCGGACGGCTTTGACGGAGAGAGGGCCCTCGGGGGCGCCAGGGAAGTGGAGTTGGCCGGCCGGGGCACTTTCCAAGAACAAGGTCGCCGTGGCGAGGAGTTGTGGGCCGCCGGTGGGCTCAACAGGTTCGGGAGCGAGGCCGGTCCGAAAGTGCATCATCGTCCCGCGGAGGTTGGCGATGCCGAACGCGTCCTCGATATCGGCGGCCAAGCGGGAGAGCACCGCGTCCGGGGCGACAAGCAGGTCGGCGTCGCCTTCGGCGAGCGTCACGAGGTGGTCGATCTCGTGATCGGTGGCGAAGGAGTTCGCGACGAGGACGATGGGCCGGCCGCTGACGAGCCGAAGGGCCGGACGAACATAGTTGGGGGTAGCCGCGAGGACTTCGGCGATCTGCTGGTCAAGGGTTAGCGTTTCCATACCCTTCAAGGCGCAGGGAAAAGGCGAATCCGATCAACGGCTTTTCAAAAAGTTTTGACGCCCACCGGGCGTCGGCTTAGTTGGCTCAAGAGAAGCCAGAGCCGGCCGGGGCGTTGCAACCACCGCCAGCGGCGAAACAGGAGAGCTGCCGTTCGGCCTGCGGGGCGCCACACTTGGGGCAGGGAAGCGGGGCATCGGCATCGGCCATGCGGCGAATCCGCTCAAAGCGGGCGTCACAGTTCGGGCAGCGGTACTCGTAGATGGGCACACTTCTATAATAAAGGCTGATGAAGCTTAGGATCCATGGCAATGCGTTGCGCCTTCGGGTGAGACAGGGAGAGGTGACGGCGCTGGCCGCCGGGGAAACGGTGGAAGGGCGTTGCGAGCTGCCGGGGCAGGCGCTGGTGTACCGGCTCTCGCCGGGCGGCGCGGAGCTTGGCGTTACGTTTGCCGATGGGGCGCTGACGGTAACGGTGCCGGAGGCAACGGTGGCGGCGTGGGCTGGCAGCGAACAGGTGGGAATGGCCGGGGTAGCCGGACCGGTGGACGTGCTGGTTGAGAAAGACTGGCAGTGCCTCGATTCGAAGGACCCACGGGACAACGAAGATACGTTTCCGCATCCCGCGCCGGTTTGTTAATGAGCCGGCAGACTTATAGCAGTCCGGCGGAGGTTCCTCCCGAATTGCGGCGGCAACTGAACCGGGGCGAGACGGAATCGGCGACCTTGGGCGAGGGATTGGCGGTCGACTTCACGACCTTGTTGCGGACTCTCGGCGTCGATTGCGACATTGATCCGGGCTTGGGAATCACGAAGCGGATGACTTTGGCCGCGGAGGCGCTGATGGCGTTTGACGGCGACCTGAACGGGCATCCCTCGGATACGGTTCGGGGCTGGGCGGCGTTTCGTGCCGGCGGGCGGCCGGGGTGGACATTGGAGCAGCGCCTGGAGGCGGTACGGCCATTAGCGCAGGATGCCCATTTCGGTGTCCGCGAATGGGCGTGGTTGGGCGTGCGGCCGGCGATTGCCGCTGAGATTGAACGGGCGATTGGACTGCTGACGGAGTGGGCCGACGGGGCGCCGTTGCTGCGCCGGTTTGCGAGCGAGGCCACGCGGCCGCGGGGCGTCTGGTGCCCGCATATTCCGCTGCTCAAAAAGAACCCGGCGTTGGGGCTGCCGGTGCTCGACCGGTGCGTCCGCGATGGAAGCAAGTACGTGCAGGATTCGGTAGCGAACTGGATGAACGATGCGGCCAAGACGCGCCCGGACTGGGTGCGCGAGACCTGCGCCCGGTGGGACGTGGAGTACGTCACGCGGCGGGCGCTGCGGAGCGTTTCATGACCATCCGCGCGACGGGTTTGGTGAAGCGGTTCGGCGACTTCACGGCGGTGGCGGGCGTGGACTTGAGCGTCGAGCCCGGCAACATTCATGGGTTTCTCGGGCCGAACGGATCGGGCAAGTCGACCACGGTGAAGATGCTGACGGGACTGCTGATTCCAACGGCGGGCACCGTGGAAATCAATGGCATTTCGCTGGCAGCGGATCCGGTGGCGGTGAAGCGGTCAATCGGGGTGCTGCCGGAGGATCTGGCGCTGTTTGATGCGCTGACGCTGTGGGAGCATCTGGCGTTGGCCGGGCCGCTCTACGGCCTCACGGCGGCGGAGACGGCGGAGCGCGCCGGGCAGTTGCTGCGCTACCTCGATCTATTCGACGAACGGCATACCGAGGCCGGCCAAGCCTCCTATGGCATGCGGAAGAAGACCGCCTTTGCCATGGCGCTGCTGCATAACCCGAAGACGCTATTTCTCGATGAGCCGTTCGAGGGCATCGATCCCTCGTCGGCGGAAAACATGCGGGAGTTACTCGTCAATTTGGCGGCGAAGGGGGCGGCTGTCTTCATCACGTCGCATATTCTGGACGTCGTTGAAAAGCTGGTGGGCACGTACTCGATTCTCTCTGGCGGCAAGGTGGTGGCGAGTGGGCGGACGGGCGACCGGCCGTTGAAGGACGTCTATTTCGAACATATTCCGCGTCCTGCGGGGGAGGACTTCACGTGGCTCGGCTAGGGCCGCTGCTGTGGGGCTTGGTGACGATCCGCTGGCGGACGCTGCTGGGGCGGGGCAACGCGGAGCTCACGGGCGAAGTGCTGCTGCTGTTGGCGGCCGCGCTGGGGGCCGAACGCGTTCTGGCGTACCTGCCCCAGTTGCCGTTGCCAGGGGTCGTGGCCGGGCTGGGGATGGCTTGGCTGGCGCTGAGTTGGGGGCCGGAGGGCGCGCCGGGGCAGTTCCCGTTGACGCGAGGGGACCGGATGATGGTGCGGCTGACCGAAGTGGCCGTGAATCCGCTGAGCTGGGTGTTGTTCTATGTGTCGGCGCGGGTGTCGCCGTGGGCCGTGGCGCTGGCGATTCTGGCGATGTTCGAATGGCCGGCGGTAAAGCGCGGCAAGCGGGTTTCGGCAGGGCCGTCACGCTGGCCGGCGCTGCTGCGGAAGGACGTCCGGGCGGCGGTGCGGCTGCTTGACACCATGATCGCCGGGGGCATCGCGCTGATGTTTCTCTCCTACGCGGTGCGTGAGCCGAACATGGCAATCGAAGCGGCCTGGATCATACCCGTCGTCGTGGCGATCAGCAATTCGAACCTGGCGCTGAACGCGTTCGGCACCGACCAGGGCACCGGGTTCGACCGGTATCTGCTGCTGCCAATGACGGGCGCCGATATCGTGCGCAGCAAGACGCAATCGTTGTTCGTGCTGCTGGGCGCGCCGATGGGGATCGTGAGCTTGGCGGTGTTCTGGCGTCTGGGTTGGGCCATGGGGGGGACGATCGTTATCGAGTGCTTGAGCCTGCTGCTGTTGATGGCCGGTTGGGGCGCGTGGACAAGCGTCCATACGCCGTTCCCGCTGCGGGCGTACCGGTTTACCGATGGCGGTTCGGTGCTTTCCGGGTTAGTGGCGTTCGCTCTCTGCCTGGTGCCCGGGTTCGCCGCGGCGAGCGGGTTGTGGTGGGTTCGTTTCGTAGTTTTGGGACTGGCGGGCGCGATGGCTTGGCAATTGGTGGGCGCCGCCGGGCGACGCCTCGAAAGTCGGCGGGAGCTAATTCGCTCGCGTTTGCCCTAATGCTAATAAGAAGAAGGCGTAGTAGAGGGCCGTTTCGCGCAAGGCGTCGTAACGGCCGGACTTGCCGAAGTGCCCGGCGCCCATGTTGGTTTTGAGCAGGAGCAGGTTGTCGTTGGTGCGGAGTTCCCGCAGCCGGGCGACCCACTTCGTCGGCTCCCAATACTGCACGCGCGGATCGTTCAGCCCGCTGGTGACGAGCAGGTGCGGATAGGCCTGCGCGGTGACGTTGTCGTAGGGCGAGTACGACTTCATGTAGTGGTAGTAGGTCTCGTCGTTGGGGTCGCCCCACTCCTCGTACTCGCCGACGGTGAGCGGCAGCGTCTCATCGAGCATGGTCGTCAACACGTCGACGAACGGCACCCCGGCCATGGCCGCGCCGAACAGGTCCGGCCGCATGTTCAGCACCGCGCCGATCAGCATTCCCCCGGCGCTGCGCCCTTCAATGGCGAGTTTCTTCGGGCTCGTGTAGCCGTTGGCAATCAGGTGTTCGGCGGCGGCGATGAAGTCGGTGAACGTGTTCTTCTTTTCTAGGAACTTGCCGTGGTCGTACCAGGGGCGGCCCATCTCGGAGCCACCGCGGATATTGGCGATGGCGTAGGCGAAGCCGCGGTCGAGGAGGCTGAGGCGGTCGCTATGGAAGGTGGCTTCCATGTTGAGGCCGTAAGAGCCGTAGCCGTAGAGCAACATCGGCGATTGGCCGTCTTTGCGGAAGAGGCCGGTCTTATAAACGAGGGCGATGGGGACGGCGGTGCCGTCGGGCGCGGTGGCCCATAGGCGTTCGGTCGTGTAGAGTTCGGGGTCGTAGCCGCCGAGGACCGGCTCCTGCTTACGCATGGTGCGTTCGCGGGTACGCATGTCGTAGTCGTAGACGGTGAAGGGCGTCGTGAGCGAGGTGTAGCCGTAGCGGAAGACGTGGGTTTCGAAGGTTGGGTTCGAGAGCGACGTCAGGTGGTAGACCGGCTCCGGCACGGCGATGAGGTGGTTCTGATCGATGTTGATCTGCCGCAGTCCGTTGGTGCGTTCGTAGAGAACCAGATGTTCGGCGAACTCGGCGAAGCCTTCGAGGTAGACCTCCGGCCGGTGGGGGACCAGCTCTTCCCAATCGGCCGGGGCGATGACGGGCGCCTGCATCAGCCGGAAGTTGGTGGCTTCGAGATTCGTATGGATGAGGAAGTAGCCGTGCTTGTGGCCGACGGAGTACTCGACTTTGGGGCGGCGCGGGGCGATGACAGTGAAGTCGGCCAGCGGGGCGTCGGCGGGCAGGTAGTAGACCTCGGAACTGGTGGACGACTGGATGGAGAGCAGGAGGTATTCGTGGTCGCGGGTCTTATCGAGGCCAATGAGGAAGCGTTCGTCGGGCTCCTCGTAGACGAGGGTGTCCTCGGCCTGGCCGAGGGTGTGCCGCCAGATCTGATATGGCCGCAGGGTGACGTCGTCGAGCTTGGTATAGAAGACGGTCTGGTTGTCGTTGGCCCAGACGAGGTCGGCGTGGGTGTTGGGGATGGAGTCCGGCAGCAGTTGATTCGTGCGGAGGTCGAGGAAGACGAGCGTGTATTTCTCATCGCCGGCGTAGTCCGTCGAGTAGGCGAGCAGGTTCTGGTCGGTGCTCGGCTCGAAGACGCCGAGGCGGAAGTAGTCGTGGCCTTCGGCCATGAGATTCGCGTCCAGCAGGACAACCTCGTCGGTCTGCTTGCGGCAATAGATGGGATAGGAGAGGCCCTGGACGGTGCGGGTGTAGTATTCCCAGTCGCCACGGCGGACGGGAACCGAGGTATCGGTCTCCTGAATGCGGCCGAGGATCTCGGTGTAGAGCTGCTCCTGCAGGTCCTTGGTGGGCGCGAGGGCCTCTTCCGTGCGGGCGTTTTCGGCTTCGAGGTGGGCGATAACATCCGGGTTCGTTTTCTCGCGGAACCAGAAGTAGGGATCGATCCGGCGGTCGCCGTGCTTTTCGTGGATCACTGGGACGGGAGGCATGCCTCTTCATGATAGGCTAGAGAGATAGCGAACAAAAGGCGAATATGAAAGGCTTGCCAGAGTTACGGGTTCGGTCGGCGTTTAGCTTTCTGGAGGGAGCGAGTTTGCCGGAGGCGCTGATGGCGCGGGCGGCGGAGTTGGAGATTCCGGCGGTGGCGCTGTTGGATCGGGACGGGTTTTCGGGGGCGGTCCGGTTCCACAAGGCGGGGGTGAAGCGGGGGATTCGGGCGCTGTTGGGAGCGGAGGTGACGGAGGCGGGAGGACGATTTCGATATCCGCTGCTTTGTGCTTCAAGAAAGGGATATCAAAATCTATGCACATTGTTGACTCGAATCAAGTTAGAGAGACGAAGCGGCGCAACGCTGGCCGATTTGGAGGAGTGTGCGGAGGGGTTGGTGCTGTTGGCAGGCGATCCGCTGGCGGCACAGAACTTCGACCGGGCTGTGGCGGATCGCCTCATCCAAATATTTAGTAAAACAAATATATATGTTGATTTAAAAAGACATTATCTGCGGACTGTGGAGGTTCGTAATCGGGCGTTGCTCGATATGGGCATCCCCGCCGTGGTCACCGGCGGCGTGAACCATGCGGTGGCCGAGGAGCGGCCGCTGATGGACATTTTGACCTGCGTCCGGCAGCACACGACCATACAGGCCGCCGGCCGGCTGCTCGCGCAGAACTCCGAACGGTTCCTGAAAAGCACCGCCGAGCGGGAGGCGCTCTTCCGCGATCTGCCGGACGCTGTGGCTCGGACGCGGGACCTGGGCGACCGGCTCGAGTTCACACTCGAAAACCTCGGCTACGAGTTTCCGCTTTATCCCGTGCCGGAGGGCGATTCGATGGATAGTTTCCTGGCCAAGCGGACGGACGAAGGCGCACGACGACGGTATCAGCCGTACGGCGAGAAGCCGCGGCGGCAGATTGAACGGGAGCTGCGGCTGATCGAAAAGCTGGGGTTGGCGGGCTACTTCCTGATCGTCTGGGACATCGTCGAGTTCTGCCGGCGGAACGGGATCCTGGTGCAGGGCCGGGGGTCGGCGGCGAACTCGGCGGTCTGCTATTCGCTCGGGATCACGGCGGTGGATCCGGTGGGGATGGAGCTGTTGTTCGAGCGGTTCCTTTCTGAGGAGCGAGGCGAGTGGCCGGACATCGATCTCGACCTTCCGAGCGGCGACGACCGGGAGCGGGCGATCCAATATGTCTACGCGCGCTACGGGCAATTGGGTGCGGCGATGACGGCGAACGTCATCAGCTATCGCGGCCGCAGCGCCCGGCGGGATGTGGGCAAGGCGCTGGGGATGAACGAAGACGCGCTGCGCGATGACAAGCATCCGCTGGCGCCGCAGCTCGCCCGTTTCACGGAGGCGATTCAGGATCTGCCGCGGCATTTGGGGCAGCACTCGGGCGGTATGGTGATCTGCCAGGGGCAGTTGGATCGCATCGTCCCGTTGCAGCCGGCGACGATGCCGGGGCGGGTGATCGTGCAGTGGGACAAGGAAGACTGCGCCGACATGGGCATCATCAAGGTCGATCTGCTCGGCCTGGGAATGATGGCGGCGCTGCGGGATACGATCATCCTGATCAAGCGTCACTATCACGAAGACGTGGATCTTGCTCATTTGCCGGCAGATGATCCGCTGGTCTACGCGACGTTGCAGCGCGCTGACACGGTTGGCATGTTCCAAGTGGAGAGCCGGGCGCAGATGTCCTGCCTGCCTCGGCTGCGGCCGAAGAAGTTCTACGACCTGGTGGTGCAGGTGGCGATCATCCGGCCGGGACCGATCGTCGGCAATATGCTCCATCCGTATCTGCGGCGGCGGCAGGGATTAGAGCAAGCTGATTGTTTGCATCCAAAACTAGAAGCTGTTTTAAGAAGAACTTTAGGCGTTCCACTGTTCCAGGAGCAGTTACTGCGGATGGCGATGCTGGTCGCCAACTTCTCGGGCGGCGAGGCGGAGGAGTTGCGCCGGGCGTTGGGATTCAAGCGGTCGCAGCAGCGGATGGCCGAGATTGAAACCAAACTGCGGGCGGGCATGGCGGCGAACGGGATTGAAGGCCCGGTGCAGGATACGATCGTACAGTCGATCACGGCGTTTGCCCTGTACGGTTTTCCGGAGAGCCATGCGGCCAGCTTCGCGCTGTTGAGCTACGCCAGCGCGTATTTAAAAGTTCATTATCTGGCCGCATTTACGGCTGCCTTGTTAAACAATCAGCCGATGGGGTTTTATAATCCGCTGACGCTGGTGAAGGATGCCCAGCGGCATGGGCTCCGCTTTGAACCGGTGGATGTGGAGGTCTCCGATTGGCTCTGCACGCTCGATGAGCAACTGCATCTGCGGCTAGGCATGAACTATGTGAAGGGGCTGCGGCAGACGACGGCGGAGGCGATTGTGGCAGCGCGGCCGTTCCGCAGTATCGACGATTTGAAACGACGCGTGCCGCAGGTTTCGGCCGAGGAGTTGAACCGACTGGCCGAGATTGGGGCGTTGAACAGGATCGGCGAATCGAAGCAGCGGCACCGGCGGGAGGCCTTGTGGCAGGCGAGCTTGGCGGTACGTCCGGCGGGGCAGTTGTTTGCCGGGATGAGTGAAGAGGGGCCCGCGCCGCTGGCGCCGATGGAGGCGATCGACCGGTTGCGGGCCGATTTCCGGACGAGCGGATTGACGATTGGCGCGCATCCGATGCGCTACTTCCGGGAGGCGTTGACGGCGGCGGGGGTGTGGCGGGCGGGCGAGTTGGCGGCGCTGGGGAACGGGCGGATGGTGGAGGTGGCCGGGCTCGTCATCTGCCGGCAGCAGCCGAGCACGGCGAAGGGGTTTGTGTTCCTGAGCCTTGAAGACGAGACCGGGATCAGCAACATCATTTTGACCCCGCAGGTGTATGCAGAGTTCCGGCCGGTGATTCTGCGCGAGGGCTACTTGCGGGTAGAGGGAAGGCTGCAGAATCAATCCGGGGTGGTTTCCGTGAAAGGGGAGAAGGTGTATCCTGTCTCCTTGCGCGCGGAGGCGCCGCTAGTCGCTTCGCACGATTTTTGTTGAGCTGTGTAACCGGCGCTCTTGCGCGTGTGAATGCGGAGGTTCGTGATGAACAGAGTGGTCAAAGGGCTATGTTGGGGCGTCGGGGGTTTGGCGCTGATAGCGGGGTACTTCGTGGTGCGTCCACCGAAGAGTGCGCCGCCGAAGGAGATCCGGGTGCCGATGACGCCGGAGACGGTGGCGCGCGGCAAGTACCTCTATGAGGTGGTCGCCGATTGCGACGGATGCCACGGCGAGCGGAACTGGGGCAAGCAGCTTGCGCCGGTTGTACGAAGTGGCGCCGGCTTTACCTTTCCGCCGGAGATGGGCATGCCCGGCAGCGTGACGGCTCCCAACATCAGTTCCCATCCGGAGGCGGGCATTGGCTCCTGGAGCGATGGCGAGAAGCTGCGGGCGATCCGCGAAGGGATTGGCCGGGATGGGCGGGCGCTGTTCCCGATGATGCCCTATGAAGCCTACCGGCACATGAGCGACCGTGATGCCGAGGCGTTGGTCTCTTACCTCAATACGCTGCCGGCGGTGCCGGACAAGCGCCCCCGCACCGAAATCGATTTTCCGGTTTCGGTACTGATCAAAGGCGCTCCGGCGCCGGTGGAAAGTCCGGTGCCGGAGCCGGCCGAGTTGGGCGAATATTTGGTGAAGTTGGGGGGATGCGCCGACTGCCATTCGCAGAAGGAGAACGGGGCGCCCATAGCGGGTAAGGAGTTGGCGGGGGGGGAAGTGTTCAAGACCGGCAAGTTCACGGTGCTGTCGGCCAACATTACGCCGGACGTGGAGACTGGGATCGGCCGCATGACGGAGGCGGCGTTTATCAAGCGCTTCCACGAATACCGGGAGTACGAACAGACGCCGTTGCCGGACGCCACCCAGAAGAACTTCACGCTGATGCCTTGGTTGCAGTATTCGCGGTATTCGGCCGAGGAGCTGGGAGCGATTTACCGTTATCTGCGGAAGCAGAAGGCGATCGTAAACAAGGTGACGGTTCACCCGGAAAGTTAGACGATCAGCCTGTCCGTGCGAGCCTCGGCGAGGGCCGCAAGGGCAGGCTCGATGGGACGAAGTTTGGTGGCGGCTGCGCGGAAGGTTTCGACAACCATGGGCAACTCTTCGGGGTCGAGCGTTACGGCCTCCAGCCAGCGGCAAGCCTCCCGCAGAGTGTCGGTCGCGTAGGAGAGTTCGCCGCGGCGGGCAAAATAGGCCGAGTAGACGCCGAGCTCCGCGACGGCGCGGGAGCCGCACTCGCGCCGGATGGAGCGCGCCGAGAGCAGTTCGGCGAGCTCCAGCGCCCAGCCGTGCAAAACGATCGGCGTGACGAGTTCGCCGCAATACCAGGCCACCTGCTGAAGACCCCGGGCGTAGGCCTGCAGGACATCGGCGCTGTCCGAATACAGGTTTACAATGCCGCGAAGATCTTCCACCTGCTCGCGCGCGGCGGGCACTTCCTGCAACTGGGCGTACGCGGCGGCGGCGTTGGCCAGCGCCATCGCGTACAGGGCGGGGAAGGGAGCGCGGTCGCGCCAGGTGCGGCTGAGCGTGCGGAGATTATCGAGGTAGATGGGAATGGACTTCGCGTAGCCGCGCTGGGCGAGCACCGTAACCATTTCGAAGTTCGACTGGGCGTTCCAGTACTGCACGCCTTCCGAGTAAGGGAACTGCGCGGAAACGGCTTCGCGCTCTTCCTGGCAGCGGAACGTTTCTTGCAGTAAGTCGTTCGAACCGTAAGCGGTGGTAAGTAGGCAGATGGTGCGGGCCCACGCGGTGGCGATGGGTTCGTTATTCGGATACGCTTCCCGGGCCAACTGACCGGCTTGCCAGCATAGCGCCAACACCGGCGGCGAAGCGTCCTGCCGATGCAGTTGCAACAGGGCTCCAGCGCCCTCGGCACAAGCCAGAGCGGACGGCAGGCTGCTGACTTCCTGCATCAGTTCGCACAGAGCGGCGCGGGCTTCAAATGATTCGGATGGGTCAGTCGGCTGGCTCATGCGCTGCGCTAGCCTATCACAGCTAAGAAACAGATTCACTCTAGGGTTTCTATTGGAGGGACTTCGCAGCAGCTATTCGCTTAGCATGCGTTTATGGGATTGCTGGCGTTCTATTTCGCCTCCGTCTTGCTCTCCGTGAGGGAAGATCAAACTCCGCTGAAGACGGGTTGTGAGGAAAGCGACGAGATAGTGGCGAAGGTTTCTGCCGGCGCGCCGGTGACGGTTCGGTTCGCCGTGAACGGATGCTATGCCGTCCAGGTGGGTGAGCAGCGGGGATATCTGGCTGGCGCGGCGTTGGCCGGGATCGAGGCGTGGGAAGCGGAGCGCCGGGGGGCTCGGGCGCTCGATACTCCGGTGGGTGCGGCGCCGGTAGCGCGGCCGGTGGGGGCCGATCCCTTGACGGTGGCCTCCCAGTTGATTGCACAAGGCCGGCCGGGCGAGGCACTGCAACTGCTCGAATCGGCCCTACTCAACGCTCCGCGCGACCCGATTCTGCTGGCGGTGGCGGGAATGGCGGCGTATCGCGCGGGTTCGACGCCTCGGGCCATTGGCTATTTGAAAGACGCGCAGGCGATCAGCCCACAGCCGGCGGTGGCGGCATTGCTGGCGAAGGCCGAACAGGAAGCGGCTGCCGATCAAGGCGTGCAAACGCTTGAATCCACCCGCTTTTCGCTCCGCTACGATCCAAAGGTGATGACGGCGGACGTGGCGCGGCAGTTATCCGGAGTCCTGGAGCAGGAGTACAGCCGGATCTCGTTCGAGCTGGGATGTCAGACCGCCGAGCGCCTTTCGGCAACGGCCCAGAGCCGGGAGGCTTACCTGAAGGCGACCGGAGCCGCGGAGTGGAGCGGCGGCCAGTTCGACGGGCGCATCCGCGTTGCCGTGCTGGAACCGGCGGAGATGCGGAAGACCTTTGCGCATGAACTGGTACACGCCTGCCTGGCGGCTACGGGGCGTTGGCCGGCCTGGCTGCACGAAGGATTGGCGCAGCGATTGAGCGGGGAGACGCTCACGCCGGAGATGCGCGAGGTTGTGCGCGCGGCCGCCAAAGGCGGGCAGTTGCCGCCGCTCAAAATGATGAGCCAGACGTGGGCGCGGCTGACGCCGGACCACGCCCGGCTGGCCTACGGGATGGCGCTCTATGCGGCGGAGTTGTTCTTTGCCTATCATCAGGATTTCGGGATCCGGACGCTGGTCCGGAATCCCGAATATCTGGACCGCATCGCCGAAGATATTGATCGGCGGATGCGGCTATAGTCAGCCGGGCTTTCGCATCGCCTTGTGAATCTTCTTCCATCGCTCCTTTTCGGCGCGGGCAGCAACGGGGTCTTCCTTCCGCTCGATGTAGGCTTGTTCCCGGCGAAGCTTGCGGTAGCTGGTCAGCCGGGCCGGGTCGACGAGGTCGCGGACAGCACAGCCGGGTTCGTTTTCATGAAGGCAGTCCCGATAGCGGCAACGGTCCGCGGAGATTTCGGCAAACGCCTCCGCCACGGCGCGGGCGGTGGCGTCGAGGGCGAGTTCGCGGAGGCCCGGCATATCCAGCAGCCACCAACCCGCCGGCAGCAGGATCAACTGCCGGGAGGTAGTGACGTGCCGTCCCGGCGCCGTACCGATCGCCTGCCGCTCCGCACCGAGAAGCCGGTTGACGATGGTCGACTTGCCGACGCCGGAGGAGCCAAACAGAGCCGCCGTTTCCCCCGGCTTTACGTGGCCGTCGAGGCCAGCCAGGTCGCCCGTCAGCGCGCTCACCACAGCCACCGGGACATCGAGGTCCAGGTGCGGCAACTCTGGCCGGAGATCCGCTTTGTTCAGTACTACGACCGGCCGCGCGCCGGATTGGCGAGCCTGGACCAGATAGCGGTCCAGACGGTTGGGGTTGAAGTCCGCATCGAGGCCGCAGACGAGAAAGGCGACGTCGATGTTGGCGGCGAGAATTTGGCGGCCGCCGCCGGGGCTTGTCCGCGTGAAGCAACTGGTGCGCGGTTCAATAGCGGTGATCAGCGGCGGGTCGGTGGGCGTGAGGCTCACCCAGTCGCCAACGGCGGGCAACTCCTCAAGAAAGCGAAGCCGACCGGTCAATTGAGCAATTTGCTCGCCGTGTGGGGTCGCCACAGAATACAGTTCATGGGCCTGCGATATCACGCGGGCGCGCTCCAAAGAACACATGGGGGTTCGTTCCTTCTATTGGGTTCGAAGGCTGCGGGACGAAAGGCCGCAATTAACGAAGAACAATGGGAGCGACGGTTACCAAACCGTTAGTATACGATAAACTCGAAATGATGCTTACTCGCGCCGCGGCGGCGGACAGTGGCCTTAGCCTGACACGACCGGAATTGATGCACGCGCTGCGCCTGATGCAGACATCGCGCCGCATTGATGACCGTGAAGTCTTGATGAAGCGGCAGAACCGGATCTATTTTCAAATCTCCGGCGCCGGCCACGAAGCCATTCAAACGGCGGCCGGCATGGCGATGCGGCCTGGCCACGACTGGTTCTATCCCTACTATCGCGACCGCGCCCTGGCGCTGACGCTAGGCATCTCTCCGCACATGATGATGTTGCAGGCCGTGGGTTCGGCTGAGGACACGCAGAGCGGTGGCCGCCAGATGCCCTCGCACTGGTCGTCGACGGAGCTGCACATCGTCTCCGGCTCATCCTGCACCGGTTCGCAGTTCGTGCAGGCGATCGGCTGCGCGCAGGCGGGCCGTTTGCTCAATCCGGATTCCGATGAGGTGACCCTGGTCACGTCCGGCGAGGGCGCCACCAGCGAAGGTGAGTTCTGGGAAGCGTTGAACGGGGCCTGCCTCGGCAAGCTGCCGGTGATCTTCCTGATTCAGGACAACCACTACGCCATTTCCGTGCCGGTGGAAGTGCAAACACCCGGCGGGAACCTCTCCCGCCTGCTGACTGGCTTTGCGGAGCATCTTCGGATTGTCGAAATCGACGGCACCGACTTCCATCAGAGCTATGCCGCCATGACGGACGCCGTGGCGCATTGCCGCGCGGGCCATGGTCCGGTGCTAGTGCACGCCCATTGCATCCGTCCGTACTCTCACTCCCTGTCCGACGACGAGCGCCTGTATAAGACAGACGCCGAGCGGGCCGCTGAGGCCGAGCGGGACCCCTTGGTGCGGCTGCCGCGGTTCCTGATCGACGAAGGCCTGCTGACGGAGAGCGAACTCTCCGAATTGATCCAGGACATCGATCGCGAGGTGCAGGAGGCGGCCGATTACGCTCTGCAGGCTCCGGCTCCGGCAAAGAACACCGCGCTGCGCTATCTCTATTCGCCCACGGTTGACCCCACCTCGGATGCGTTCGCCCGCGAGCCTGAGTTCTCCGGTGAGCCGCGCACGATGGTCGATGCGATCAACCTGACGCTGCTCGAAGAGTTAACGGCCAACCCCAAGGTGGTCGTGTTCGGTGAGGACGTCGCCGACTGTTCCCGCGAGGACGCCCTGCCGGAAGTGAAGGGCAAGGGCGGCGTGTTCAAAACGACTCAAGGGCTACAGCGGCGTTTCGGCTCCGAGCGCGTCTTCAATACGCCGATCGCCGAAGCCGGTATTGTGGGCCGTGCCATTGGTCTGGCTACCCGGGGTATGAAGCCGGTGGCCGAAATTCAGTTCTTCGACTACATCTGGCCCGCCATGATGCAGATCCGCGATGAGATGGCCGTGCTGCGGTGGCGGTCGAACAACGGCTTCGCGTGTCCGGCGGTGATCCGGGTGCCGATCGGTGGTTACCTGACCGGCGGGTCGATCTACCACAGCCAGAGCGGCGAGGTGCTGTTTACTCATATACCCGGGTTGCGGGTGATCTTCCCGTCGAATGCGCTCGACGCGGTGGGGCTGCTGCGAACGGCAATTCGCTGCGATGATCCGGTGCTGTTTCTCGAGCACAAAAAGCTGTATCGGGAGCCGTATAACCGGTCGCTACATCCGGGGCCGGATTACACGATTCCGTTTGGCAAAGCGAAGGTGGTCCGCGAGGGTGACCGCCTGACGGTGATCACTTATGGCGCCGTCGTAGAGAAGGCTTTGCGCGCGGTGAATGAGATCGGCGAGTCGATTGAGGTGATCGATCTTCGGTCGCTCGCGCCCTACGATTGGGATGCGATCGCCGCCTCCGTCAAGAAGACGAGCCGCGTGTTGATTGCCCACGAAGATACCCTAAGTTGGGGATACGGCGCGGAGATCGCCGCGCGGGTGGCCGAGGAGTTATTCGGTCATCTCGATGCGCCCGTGAAGCGCGTGGGGGCTCTCGATACGTGGGTCGGCTACAGTCCGGATCTGGAAGATGCTATTTTGCCGCAGGTCGACGACTTAGTGAAGGCTATGCGGCAGTTGCTTTCCTACTAGCTGGGTAAACTTATCCCGGCGCCGAAACTTTGCCCGGCGAGTGGTGTATTTTGTTTACATGCGCCCCGGATTAAGATTGCTCTACTTGTGCCTCGGGTTGAGTGCGTTGCTGCCCGCCCAGTTGCTGACCAGGCAGGAGGCGAACAAAGTGTCTTCGGGCTATGTGTTTGTGTCGCCGATGGCGTCCAACCACTCTTATCTGTTAACGAACACCGGTGAGATCGCCAAGAAGTGGACCGGCAATGCGGCCGGGGCGATTGCCGTGAAGGTGCTCCCGAACGGGAACATCATGCGGATGGAAGCGACGGTGAACAACAACTTCCCGGGAGCGGTCGGCATGGGTGGAGCCGGACTGATTGAGGAGCTCGATTGGACAGGGCGCATCGTTTGGACCTACACGCTCTCGAATGACCGTTATCTACACCATCACGATTTTGTCGTGCTGCCAAATGGGAACCTGCTGCTCGTTGCCTGGGAGAGGCGTTCCCCCGCGGAGGCGCGGGCCGCCGGACGTGATCCGAATAAGATCTCGCCGGAAGGGGTCTGGTCCGAGGCGGTTCTGGAGGTTAAGCCCACGCGGCCATCCGGTGGTGGTGAGGTCGTGTGGGAATGGCATGCCTGGGATCACTTGGTGCAGGACATTGACTCGACCAAAGCCAACTTCGGAGTGGTCGCTGGTAACGCCGGCAAACTCGATATCAATTTCATCGGACCGGGGCAGAATCCGGCCCAAACGGCCAATTGGCTGCATGTCAATTCGATCGACTATCACGTGGAGCGGGACGAGATCGTGCTGGGATCCCGGCTGCTGAGCGAGATATGGATCATTCCGCACGGCGCCGGGAAGAACGGCGACATTCTCTATCGTTGGGGCAATCCGCAGGTCTACCGGATGGGGACCGCCGCCGATCAGAAGCTATTCTTTCAGCACCACGCGCAATGGATTCCCGTGGGCTACCCTGGCGCGGGCCATATTCTCATCTTGAACAATGGAGTGGGCCGGGGCTACACCTCGGCTGATGAAATTGAACTTCCTGGGGGTTACGCGAGAACACCGGGCAGGCCGTTTGGTCCGGCGGCACCGGCCTGGACGGTGGGAGAGAAATTCGGAAGTACGTTTTTCACCCTGGTCGCGGGCAGCGTGCAACGGATGCCCAATGGCAACACCGTTCTAGGGCTTTCGAATGCCGCCCGCGCGGTGGAAGTGACTCCGGAAGGCGAGATCGTTTGGGATATGAATCTGTCGATTGGCGAGACGGGCGGATTCTCCTATAGGGTCACGCGGCTCGAAGCGGCGACGCCTGGTCTGGCGGGCACACCGTTGTATCGTGCCGAACCCAAGGTGCTCCATGCGGCCAGGCGGAAGCGAACGGCCCTGGCGCCGGGCATGTTGGTTGATGTCGAGACGGCCGACGGCGCATGGACGATCACGGATTCTACGGGAACACGGTTTCCCCTGGCCGGAACAGGGCGGCTTGTGCTGCCCTCGGCGTTAGCGGTGGGTCCCGCCCGTCTGACGGGCGCGACGACGGCGATAGACGTGCGCGTCGACGAGGTGTCGCCGGGGCTCTTCAGCTTGGCGGGCAATGGGGTCGGAACGGGTTTGATTTTGGCCATTGAGCAGTCCGCGGGTGCAATCCAGGTGCAGCCGGCGTGGTCGCCGCTGACCAATTCGGCCGAGCTCTTGCTCGTCTACGGAACTGGGATGCGAGGGAAGGATCTGGCCGTTTCGATTGGCGGAGTCCCCGTGCCAGTGTGGAGCGTAGGGGTTGCCGATGGTCTGCCTGGCGTGGATGTGATTACGGTAGGCCCATTGCCTGAATCGCTCGGGGGCCCAACGGCGAAGGATGTCGCCGTGACTGTAGGCGGCGAACGCAGCAACACCGTGACGGTTAGAATTCCAGATTAAGCGAGAAGCGAAACGTCCTTCCGTCGTTCAGCGTGTTGATGATTTTGCCGAACGCCGGATTGGAGAGGTCGCCCACCGGCTCGGCAAACTGCGGCGTGTTCAGTGCGTTGATGGACTCCGCCCGGAAGGAGATGGCCCGCTCGTGCGGCAGGACGAAGCGGCGCTCGACGCTGGCGTTCAAATTGCGGTAGCCGGCACGCCGGAAGACGTTGTTCCCGAGATTACCGCGTGCATCAGTGGGGTTTGGATAGGCGAAGGAACCGCGGGGCAAGAGCGTTGCGGCGAGGTCGGGATGGCTGATGGTGCGGCCGAGGATCTCGGGGGTCAGGATGTTTGGCCGATCACCGGGGGCGCCATCAACATTGCCGAATCCGGGTGAGTCCGAGCCGGTAATAACCTTGAAAGGGATACCCGACTTGGCGACGAAAATGGTCGATATTCGCCAGGCGCGCAACAGCCGCCGCCGGAGAGGAACCTCATAACTGAGACGGGTGAGCAGCGCGTGAGTCTGGTCAAAGTCGCTGACGCCTTTCAGGTCGGCGGCGAGATCATTCGGGGTCTGCGACTGTCCCTGTACGGCATCGTCGCCGGCGGCGATATTGACGTAGGTCGAGCCTGTATCAATCAGTTTCGAGAACCAGTAGGAGGTTTCGAGGGTGAGGCCGTGTTTGGCGTTCAGCGTGTGCGTCAGTTTTCCAGCGTCATAGTAAGCGCGGGGGGCGTTCGTGATGTCGCGGAAATCGAAGTATCGCTTGTCCGGCCGCCGGTCGTTGATGGTGGCGGTGGTTTGCGGAACGCCTGGGGTGGGTACAGCCCGGTTCAGATATTGCATGTAGAGCAGCTTCAGCGTCCGGCTGCCGATATATGCCACTTCGAGTTTTCCGAGCGCCACGGGAAATGGCGCCTGCACTGACAGGCTGAATTGATGCGCGTAAGGGGTTTGTAGATTTTGTGGATAGGTAAATACGATCGCGCGGGCATCGGGGTCGAGGACGATCCCCTGCAGTAAGTTCAATAGCGGCGGCGCCTGATTCTCTACCTTTTGGAATTCCGGCGGATTCCAACGCAGTTGTTGCAGCGTGGCAGGAACGATTTCGCCAAACTGGGTGGAGTAAGAGAGGCGGACCCGGCGCCACGCCAAACCAAAGTTGGGAGCCAAGTTATTACAGTCGCAGCGAAAAGGAATCGTAGTGAGATTGTTGACTTCGGAAATGCCAGTCTGCGGCTGGTAGCGGAGGCCAAAACTCAGTGCGAGCCGGCTTGATGGCCGCCACACGTCCTGAATGAAGAGGTTGGGTTCGTTTCGCCGGAAACCGCGATCCAAGCCGCCTATGGCGAATGTGTAACGGCTCACGGCTCCGAGGCGAAAGTTCGTGATGGCATCCCGGCCGAAATCGTTCCGAAAGTAGATATTGCCCCGATTGGAGGACGCCTCCCGCCCGTTGAACTGCAGGCGGGCGAACTCGCCGCCGGCGGAGAAGGTATGGCGGGAAAACTGGTGCTGTAGGCGAAGGGAGTATCGGAAGCGGTTCTGCACGCGGTCCAGGGGAATCGACGCTCCGGGGCCAAGCTTTTCGAAGGCGGTGCCGATCTGCACCTGAGGGCCGACCGCATTGGGCTCGGAAACCAGCAGCGTGCGATTCCGGCTAAAGGCAGCCGTTGCATCCACGGTGGTTTTGGCGCTCTTCACGTAGGTCCAGGTAAGGCGAGCGTCGTGGGATTTGGTGGTGGTGTTCGGATTCTGGCCGGCAGCGAGTTGGAAGGCCTCGACCTCCTGATTCATCCAAGTGTGGCGGGCTGAAAAACGGTGGTTCTTTAGGGATTGGTCGAGGCGAGCAGTAGTGGACGATGTGGCTAGCGACTGCGGCGCATTCGTATTCAGCGACCGGGCGGCGATGTCCGTGCGGTTCGGTTCCGCCGCAGGCCAGGCGCGGAAGAAGCGGTTGATCACCGCGCAGACCGCGGGATCGGCCGAAAGGCAGGAACGCTCCGAGGGCAAAGGCACGAGGATGTTGCCATTCACGAAGCCCGAACGGTTGTCTTGCGCGGCATCGAGCGCGAGAGTTGCGTCCCTCCAAAGCGGCGCCGACATCCGGCCGGCGAGAATATTCTGCCTGGCCGGCAACACATCGCCGACTTGAAAAAAGCTGCGTGCCGCGACAACGGAGTTGGCGTGCGTCCACTGTAAGTTGCCATGGACCGCCTTCGCGCCGCGAGCCGGCGTCAGGTGCAATGTTCCGGACGGCGCGAGGCCGTACTCCGCGCCGTAGTAGCGGGAGGCCGATGTGAATTCGGTAATCGCCGTTGCCGTAGTCCCGAGGCGGATGTTTGATTCTTTCTGGGTATTGTTGTCGAGCGCGGTGATGAAAATATTCTCGTTGCGCCGGGCTTCGCCCTTCTGGACGTCCACCCGGCCAAGAATATTCGGTTGTTGTGCGTAAAGCACCGATGCGCCGAACAACAACAAGAAACGCATTTAACCGAGGCCCTTCACTTTCCAGCCGGGGCGATACCGCCGTTTCAGGTACTGATTCGCCGTTTTCTCGTTGCGGAACTTCAGCTTGGCCGAGTCCCATTCGAGCGTTGTCTTCGGGAAGCGCGTGGCCAGGCTGCCCAGCAGAACGGTTTCGCTCAGCGGGCCGGAATAGTTGAAAGCAGTAGAGGTTTTCGTCTTGCCTTGGATCGCTTCGACGAACTCATGGTAGTGGTCCTTCTTGGCGAGGTCCGGCATTTTGGAATCCGCGAAGGCGGCCTTCGGGTAGAGCGAAGGCATTTCGACGTGGGGCACGAGCAGCACGCCTTTGGTGCCGATGATGATGGAGCCTTGGCTGGGCATCTTGGCGCCTTCGATCAATGCCTGAACAGACTGGGGCGGCCGTTCATCGCCGTCGTACCAGGTGACGGCGACTGTCTTGTCGGCCGAGTATTGGGTGGCCGGGAAGACGTACTTTACGATGGCATTGGTCGCGTAGCTGTGCTGGTTCGGCGCCGGGCCTTCCGCTCGCACGGTCAACGGAGCGGTTAGACCGAGGGCGCCAAAGACGGGATCGTAGATGTGGCAACCCATGTCGCCGAACGTGCCGGTGCCGAACTCCAGGCGTTTACGCCAGTTGCCGGGGTGGCAGTAGTTTTTGATGAATGGCTCCGGCCGGGCCACGCCGATCCAGCCGTCCCAATCGAGAGTATCGGGCACGGGATCGGTCTGCGTTGGCCGCGGCGCTTCATCGCCCCACTTCTTGTTCGACCACGCGTGCACTTCCTTCACCTTGCCGATGGTGCCCTGATGGACTAACGCCACGGCGATCTGATACTCGGCGTTCGAGTGAATCTGAATGCCCATCTGCGTCACCAAGCTCTTCGCGGCGGCATACTTCGTCAGTTGCCGCGCCTCATGGACATGCGAGGTGAGCGGCTTCTGGCAGTAGGCATGCAGTCCGCGGCGCATCGACGCCATGGCCTGCGGCGCGTGCATATGATCCGGAGTACCGACGCAGACGGCATCGAGGTTCTTGTAGTTGGCGTCCAGCATTTTGCGCCAGTCCTGATGCAGCGTGGCTTTCGGATAGGTGGTCTGCACACGGGCGGTGCGGGTGGTGTCGACATCCGCCACGCAAATCAGATCAACATTCGGGTGGGTGGCGATGCCGTTGAGCGTCGACCACGCCATGCCGCCGCCGCCAAATGAGGCTAAGCGCACCCGGTCGCTCGGCGGCGCGGAGAGCAGATTCTTCAGGAAAAACGGGGCCACAAGGGCCGTACGGCGAGAGAAGGTGGACATTCCTTCACCTACTGTAACGTGACCGTTACGCGTATGGGTAGCACTTGCGTTAGGCTGAAGAGAGATGCGGCATTTCGCGCAAATGGTCGCGGCATTGCTGCTCTGCCTAATGGCGGGGCAACCGCTAGCGGCTGCCTGGATCGCCAGCGCCAGTCCGGAAATGGCCTGTTGCCGGAAGGGCAAAGGCGCCCACGCCTGCTGCAAGCGCAAGGCGATGGGCACGGCGGGCCCGCGTCTGGCCGCGAGTTCGCAATGCGGAGCCGATTGCTGCTGCAAGCTAGCGCCCTTGACGGAGAAGCCCTTTCAAACAGGGGCGATTTCGCTGTTGGTTGGGCCGGCGCCCTTGGCGCTCGCCGTGGCCGATGAGGGGGCGGGTGAACTCTCGACCAATCTCGACCGGACGCAATGGCAGCGTCCGCCGCCCATTCGCTCCTGGTACTAGCGGCCTTCGACCGGCTTGCTACCGCAAGTCAAGAACCTGCTACCTGGAGGAGTTATGCGCAGAAGAGATTTGTACCTGCTGCTGGGTGCGGCTCTGCCCGCCGCAGCCGACATGGCCAACGGCGACCCGCGGCTTGAAAAGCTGTATTCCACCTATATCGCGCCTTGCTGTTGGCGCGAGAACCTGATGGTGCATCATTCGCCCAAGGCGGACGAACTCCGCGCCTCCATCGCTTCGGCGGTGAAGGCCGGCAAGACCGACGAGGAGATTCGCGCCGGTCTGATCGGGGAGTATACGATCCGCATTCTGGCGCTGCCGGAAGGCGCTAAGGGCCAGTGGCTATGGTGGACTCCCGTCGCCGCCAGCGCCGCTGGATTTGCGGCCCTGGCAATGGCCTTGCGGCGGATGAAGCGAAAGGAACCGGCACCCGAACCGGCGAATCTGCCGGAGTTGCCGGATACGGAGTGGAGCCATCGATGAGGATCGCTGCGGTCGCTTTGCTGTCGGTGATGGGATGTTTAGCACAGCCTCCGGTTGGGCCGGAGAGCGGGATGCCATACCTCGCAACTGGCGCGAACGGCGACATCTACCTTTCCTGGATTGACCCGCTGCAGCCCTCCGGCCATGTGCTGCGCTGGTCCAAGTGGACCGGATCGGCGTGGACCCCCGCGGAGGAGGTGGCGCGCGGGCAGCGCTGGTTCGTCAACTGGGCGGACTTTCCCGCCATCGCTGTGCGGCCGGACGGGTCGATGCTGGCCCATTGGCTCGCCCGGCCCGACGATGCGAGCAAGTATGGTTATGGAATCCGCGTTGCCCGCCGCGACGCCGGAAGCGGAAAATGGAGCGAGATCTACGGCATGAGTCTCGACGAGAAGGAAGACTATGCTGGGTTCCTCAGCTTTATCCCGGACGGTAGTGGCGCGGTCTACCTCGCTCCGCCTGCCAGCGGGGGCGGCGGCGAAGGGCACCGGAAGACCTTGCGATATGTCCGTTTCGACAAGGCGGGCAAGCCGGGCGGGGATCGGGAAGTGGACGCCGACGTCTGCTCCTGCTGCCAGACGGCCGTCGTGGCTACGGGAAATGGTTTGTTGGCCGCCTACCGGGATCATCAACCGGGAGAGATCCGCGATATCGCCATTGTCCGCTGGCGCGATGGGGCCTGGGCGGCTCCACAAACCGTGCATGCTGATGGCTGGAAGATCAACGGCTGTCCGACGGACGGCCCGTCTCTGGTCGCTCGGGACCGTCATGTCGGCGTCGCCTGGTTGACGCGAGCCGGCGAGGTCGCGCGGGTGCAGGCTGCGGTGTCTGCCGATGGCGGGGCAACTTTCCAGAAGCCGCTTCGGATTGACGATGGAAACCCGCTGGGGCGGCCCGCGTTGGCAGTACTCGATGGTAAGAACGATGTGGCCGTTTGGCTTGAAAAGATCGGGGAAGGGAAGGCGGAGGTCCGCATTCGACGCCTCGGGCATGATGGCCAACTTGGCAAGACTCAACTGGTGGCAACGGTCGCAGCGGCTCGTTCGGCTGGGTTCCCCAAAGTGGCCGTCTCCGGCGATCGGATCTGGGTGGCTTGGCGCGACGGGAAGATCCGGGTCGCGACGGTGTCGAAGCAAGCTTTGTAGTGGGCAGTAACTTCCAGGGAAAACCGAAAAGTGATGACCCGTTGACGAAAGCCGCCATAGAAGCGGTGCGGCGGGTGACCTTTCAAATCGACCGTTCGGCAGGCGAACGCGAAGACCTCGTGCGGTTCTTGCGGAGCCGGACCGACCGTACGTTGCTGACGAATCCGCCCCGGTTGATGGGCGCGATGGTCGCGCCGTATGCCATGGAGTTTTCCGCTGGCGTCCGAAAGCGCGGCACGGACTATTTTTGGAACCAATCAGAAAAGGAGTGATGAAATGACAAGACGATCCTGGATCCTGAGCGGCGTGAGCGCCGCGCTATTGCCTCGGCAGATGATGGCGGCCGCGGCGACGCTGCCCAAGTTGCCCTATGCCTTCGACGCGCTCGAGCCACATATCGACGCGCGCACCATGGAGATTCACTACGCCAAGCATCACCAGGCCTATGTGGACAATCTCAACAAGGCATTGGCGGGATATCCGCAGGTTGCCGCCCATCCGGTGGAACACCTGGTTGGCGATCTGAACATGGTTCCGGAACCGATCCGAATGGCCGTACGCAACAACGGCGGAGGACACATGAACCATTCGTTGTTCTGGCAGATTCTGGGCAAGCCGAAAGGCGGTCCGAAGGGCAAACTGGCGGCAGCCATCACGAAGAGTTTTGGTTCGCAAGCCGCGTTTGAAGAGAAGCTGAAGGCCGCCGGGCTGGGCCAGTTCGGCAGCGGTTGGGTTTGGGTGACGGCCAAGGACGCGTCGACGATCCAGATCGAAACCTCACCGAATCAGGACAGCCCCTGGATGAAAGGGATAACGCCCGTGCTGGGCATCGATGTTTGGGAGCACGCCTACTACTTGAAGTATCAGAATCGCCGGGCCGATTATTTGACGGCAGTTCTGCAGGTGATCAACTGGGATTTCGTAACGGCGCGCCACGAGAAGTTGGTGTAGCGTTCTGCCAGCGTCGTAAACCGGAGGGAGAAAGGCGGATCGGAATTGACTGAAAGCGAGCGTTATCCGTGGCGATCGTGCGCAGGAGACTGCGATGCGCGGCACGGTCCGCACCGCTCAGCAGCGTTACCGATCCGCCGTCTCCGCCCGCCCCGTTTACTTTCCAGCCCAAGGCTCCGTGCTCGCGGGCGATGTCGATGATGCGTTGGTGGGCCGGGCCAATCAACTCGGCGTGCAAGCCGCGTTGCGCTTCCGTGTTGTCAACCATGGCGCGGCCGAAGGCCTCCCAATTTGCGGCCAACAGAGCATCGCGCGATGCAGCCGCGGTGCGGCGGAGCGGGGTGAGACGCGGGTCGTCAGGCGTGAGGCCGGCGATGACTTTTTCATGCACCGCGGAAGAGCTGTGCGAGTCGCCGACGTAGATCAGCGAGAGCCGGGCTTCGAGCTCCCAAGCCGTCTCCCGTGGCAGCTGGATCGGATGGACGGTCGCGTGGGGATAGGCATCCATCTCAATGAAATTGATGCCGCCGATGGCGCTGGCCAACTGGTCCTGAATGCCGCACTGTTGTCCGAGCAGACTCGTTTCCATTTGCTGGGCGATCAGGGCTATTTCCTGCGGATGCAACCGCTCTGGAGTGAGGCAGTCGAGAGCGCCAATCAACGCAACGCTGACGGCGGCGGAAGTGCCTGTGGAGCAGCCGGCGGGTGCGTCACAGTAGATTGACACCTCGATGGCGATATCGTCGGGAATCGACATGGCGTCGAATGCCGCCTCGAGTAGAGGGTGTTTGGAGTACTGGCCTCGCGGCGTATCGATTGAATACCGCTCGCCGTAGTTTTCGGCGTGGATGGTAATGCGGGGGCCGTCCAGCGGCAGGACGCGCAGTTGGACCTCCACGCAGGGATGCACCGCGATGTTGAAGATGCGCCCATGGCGGGCGAACCAGGTATCGGTCCACCCGCCGTTGTCGCAGATCCGGATCGGGGCGACGCTATTGATTCGCAAAACGCCACCGGCTATCGAAATAGCCCGACAGCTTAACGGCGCCGGAAGCTTTTTCGATCACGGCATAGTCGCCGTAGCGGGGGTAGAGCAGGGCATTGGTCCCTTCGAAATCCTTCGTGCCGAAGGTGTGGCCGGAGTTCAACACGACGTACTTCGAAGGGTTCAACGGGTTCGGATAGATCATCGCGAGGGAATGCGTGGCGGCGTCAAACGTTTGGCCGTTCACGGTGAGCTTCCCGCCGCTCCATTGAATGGGCAGCTTCGGCAAAACCTTTTTCAGCGTCGGGTTCGTTTCGGGGGTACCCCACAGGACCAGATGCGCGTCGTTGACGGGCGCCGTGGCCCGCAGCAGTTCGCCATTCATATGGCGCTTCCAGTTGGCGGCGAAGGTCGCGTCCGGTTCGCCGATGGATACGAACCGATCCATGAACGCGTCATCGATGGGCCCCTGCAGACCGGCCCGCTTGATCAGTCCCTTGGGTTCGCCCTTCTTCCAGCGACCGTCGGCTTTATGGAAAGTCGTACCCGATAGCTTCTGACCATCGATCGTGTAATTGCCGGAGGCGAGGCGGAGCATGGCGACATTCTTCGTCGTCACCGTCGAACCGGTTTGTTCGATGGTCGCCGGCTGATACATCGTTTCGAGGGCTTCAATGCGGCCGTCGCCGAAGCGCGGGGTATAGGTCAGGAACCGGTACGGATTGTTGCCTTTGCGCGGCAGGTGCTGAGCAAGAAACGCTTCCGATGTGGCTTTGCTATCCGGATGCCATTTGTGCGCGGTCTGTGGCCCGACGAGCCATAAGGCGCGGAGGCCGCCTACATTGGCGACGGCTTCCTTGATGTTTTGGGACGCCTTCAACTGCGGATCGATTTCGCCACCGTAGCCAACCGTGGGCACGAGTTGAATATTGGGAGCGTAGTCGACTGCGTCGTAGATGTGGAGGCCCGCTCGTTCGACCGGCGTCAGTTGGGTTCGTTTCGCATAAACGATGGTGTCCGTGAATCCGGCGCCGGCTTCGATGGCGGCCCAGGTGGACGGGTGGTGCAGGCCCAGGTGCCACGTCCCCGCGCCGCCCATCGAAAAGCCGCGGAGGACAATGCGGTCCGGGTCGATCTTGTACTTGGTGCGGACGGCGGCGATCGCTTCGAACACGTCGGTCTCGCCGGCCCAACGGTAGGCGTTGTTGCCTCGGCCATAGACCTCGAGTTCAATCCGATCCGTCACGACGTGCGGCTTGGCGGCCAGAAAGCTTTCGGGCGTGATTTTGGCATTGCGGCCATGCAGAATCACGTCGAGGCGCATTGGCTTCGTTTGGTCATAGTTCGCGGGCAGGTGGACGCGATACGGCTGCGTCGAACCATCCACCCGCGAAGTGTAGGTTTCGGCCTGCAGGGCCGCCGAAGCGGACACCAGCAGGATCAGGACCCTAGCGCTGCACACGGCCGGAGCCTCCGCCCTTGATCAGGCCATGAACCTCGTCGGCCGAAAAGCGATTGAAGTCGCCGGGAATGGAGTGTTTCAGACAGGACGAAGCCACGGCGAACTCGAGCGCTTCCTGGTGGCTGCCGAGCGCGTTGAGGCCATAAACCAAGCCGCCCGCGAAGCAGTCGCCGCCGCCGACGCGATCGACGATATTACGGATCTCGTAGTGCTGCGAGTGCAGGAACTCTTTGCGATTGTTCAAGCACGCCGACCAGCCGTTGTGGCTGGCGCTATGCGATTCGCGCAGCGTGATGGCGATGAGTTCGAGTTGGGGATAAGCCGCCAGCACGGCGTTGGACAGCTTTTCGTACTGCGCCAGATCAAGTTCACCCGAGTGGACGTCGGCGTCGTTCTTGATACCGAGCGTCATCTGGCAATCCTCTTCATTGGCGATGCCGACGTCGACATACTGGAACAGTTCCGGCATGAACTCGGCCGCCGTTTTGCCCCACTTCCAAAGGTTCTTGCGGAAGTTGAGGTCGCAGGAGACCTTCAGGCCAGCAGCGCGAGCGGCCTTGACGCTTTCAATGGCTAGAGCAGCCGCCGATTCCGAAATCGCCGGGGTGATGCCGGTGATGTGGAACCAGGTGCCGCCGGCCAGGGCGGTCGACCAATCGATGGCGCCGGGCTGGGCGAGGGCGATGGCCGACCCTTCGCGATCGTAGAGCACCTTCGAGGGCCGTTGGTTCGCGCCCGTTTCGACGAAGTAGATGCCGAAGCGGCCCTTGCCGCGGACGATGTGGTTGGCATCCACGTTGAAGCGGCGCATTTCGCCGATGAAGGAGTCCGTCAGCGCGTTATTGGCGGGCAGGACGGTGACGTACCGGGCCGGGAGTCCGAAGCCGGAGACGGCGACGGCCACGTTGGCCTCTCCGCCGCCAAAGGTGGCGAGGAACTGCGGCGATTGAAGGAACCGTTCAAAGTTCGGGGGGGCGAGGCGGAGCATGATCTCGCCAAAGGAGATGATGAGTTTCGACATGTGAGACGCGCCTATTGTACCTAAGTGATCTCGACCCGATCCATGGCGAGGAACTCTTTGATGTGCGGATGGTCGCATTGATCGAGATCTTTCACCGGACCGAAGTAGATGATTCGGCTGTCGTGAAGGAAGATCACGGAGTCAGCCACCTTGCGCATCAGGTCGAGATCGTGCGTCACAACGGCCGAGGTGAGCTTCAATTGCGACTTCAGGCGAAGCATCAGGTTGCCGAGGTGGTCGGACATGATCGGGTCGACCATGGTGGTCGGCTCGTCATAAAGGATGCATTCGGGTTGTGCCGCGAGGGCGCGGGCAATGGCGACAGCACGGCGGTGGCCGGTCGAAAGGTCCGAGGGGAACGAGTCGCGGTAGTCGGCGAGGTCAACGAGATCGAGGAGGCCCATGACGACATCCTCTTTGTTCTGGGTGTCGTAGTCGTCGCGGAGTTCGAGCGAGAATTCGATATTCTCGGCCACAGTCAACGAATCGAACAGGGCGCCCGACTGGAACACCATGGTGACCTTTTTGCGGATTCGGCGCAGATCGGCCTCGCCAAAATTGGTGGTGTCCTCGTGGGCGACGATCACCTGGCCGGAGTCCGGCTTGAGAAACCCCATGATATGGCCGAGGCTGACGCTTTTGCCGACACCGGAGCGGCCGACGATGGCCACGGTCTGGCCGGAATCAATATGAAAATTGAAGTCGACTAAAACAGGGCGGTCGAACGTCTTATAGACGTGACGGAATTCGATGTAGTGGGGGAACTCGCCGCGAGACATTTAGGTTTCGAGCGCCTCCGCGTATTCGGCGGGCGTATTCATGGAGCAAAATTCGGCGGGATCGGTGTCCCACCATCGGATGTCCAAGTGGCCGAGAGCGTCAACGACGCGGCGGGTACCCTGGGCGAAGACCGCGGCGAGTTTGGGCTGGGCCGTGGCGCGGTAGAGGGCGGCCAAGGGTTGAATCTTGCCATCCGGATGGCGAGGCACGATGGCGTCGCCGCCGGGACGGCGCAGGAGTTCGGCCAACGTCTCGTCCGAGACCAGCGGCATATCAACTGCCAAGATCAACGCCGCGGGGCTATGCGCCAAGGCGGTGAGGATCGCACCCAAGGGACCTTCACCGGGATAGGCGTCCGCAATTGCCGGAAGCCCGAGTTCGCCATAGTCGCCTCCGATCACCGCGGCCGGAGGAACGAGTTGTTCCAGCCGCTGCCACTGGTGGCGGACGAGCGGTTGCCCATACCAGTTGAGCCTGCCTTTATCCTCGCCCATGCGGCGGCTGCGGCCTCCGGCAAGGACGAATCCACGGCAGGTTTCCATGAGAGAATCATAGCATCGGGGTTGTCCTCGATTGCACTTCCCTACGGAGTGTACGATCATTGCGTACAAGATTTGTTTTGAACAACATCGTTACAGTTTGTTTCCTTCTGACCGGCGCCTCGATCCTGGCCGCCGCTGACGGGGAGAGTCTGCGTTATGAAGTGAGGGCGGATCGCCGGACCGGTCAACTGATCCGCCGAGCTGTCGTCGTGGCGCCGCGGGTGATTGCTCCCGTCGTCTTGACGCCTGGCGGCGCAGCCGTATCGGAGCGCGCGGCTGAAAAAAGAATCGACCAGATGGTGAAAGATGCGGCCGATCACTATAAGGTGGATCCGCTTCTGGTTCACGCGGTGATCTCGGTTGAATCGAACTACAATCCGCACGCCATTTCGCCGGTGGGCGCGCAGGGCTTGATGCAGTTGATGCCGGGTACCGCCCGGCAGCTGGGTGTTCGCAACGCGTTCGACGCGGAAGAAAACATTCGCGCCGGCGTGAGACATTTGCGTGATTTACAGGACCAGTATAAAGACGATCGTCTCGCCTTGGCGGCATATAATGCCGGAGCAGGAGCAGTAAAGAAGTACGGCTGGATCCCGCCCTACCGGGAAACCCAGGATTATGTATATAAAGTAGGTAAGAAATACGGTGACGCCCGCAAAGCGTTAGCCGCTAACCCAATCCAGACCGCCGCTGCCTCCCCCCAGCCGAAAGTCCCTCAGCCGCCGGAACACCGGCCGATTGAAGTCTTTACGGATAGTGAGGGGAGAATCCACATGCGAACCAAGTGAACTGTTCCCTTGCCAAATCGATGCTGGCCGTCGCCTTCCTGGGTGGTTCCTGCTTTGCGCAGACCGTCCTGAGCGACGTCCGCTTCTGGTCGCAGGGGGATGTTACTCGGGTCGCCGTGGAGCTGTCGGCGTTGCCGGAGTTTCACGACAACCGGCTGAATAATCCGGATCGGGTGTTCTTCGATTTTCTCGATACCAAAGCCCGGATAAACGGGCGCATGGCCGCGACGATCGCCGTAAATGACCGGCAACTGCGGCAGATTCGGATTGGCGAAGCCAAGCCAGGGGTCGCGCGCCTGGTGCTTGATCTCGCCGCCAATGTTGTCGTCACACAGGAAACGTTATCGAATCCGACCCGCTTGATTTTTGAGCTTCGCCAGCCGGGGGCAGTCGCAAAGCCAGCGCCAGCCGCACCGGCAGCCGCTCCGGAGCCGGCGGTGATTTCGCGGAACGGGCGGAAGCTATGGCGTCCCATGGCCCCGGTGGTGGCAGTCCCTGTACTAATCGCTTGGCCTCCGGAGTTGGCCAGTCCGCTGCCGCCTGCGCTAGTCGCCCTGGCGACACCGCAGTTTCCGGCGTTCCGTTCGGCTGCCCGGTCCGCACCAGTTACGATAGCGCGGACACCAGCGACGCCGTCAGCGCGCCCAACCCCGCCCGAGCGTCAAGCGCGACCGGCCACGGAAGCCTCAGCGTCGATGACGCGAGCGTTAGGCCTGAAGATTCGCCGCATTGTGCTCGACCCCGGGCACGGTGGTCATGATCAGGGTACGGCCGGTCCGTCGGGCTTGACGGAGAAAGAGGTGGTGCTCGATATCGCGCTGCGCCTGGGTCAATTGCTGACGGATGAGTTGGGTTCCGAAGTTATCTACACGCGGCGGGATGATCGGTTTATCCCCCTCGAAGAGCGCACGAAGATTGCCAACGATAGCCGCGCGGATCTATTCCTTTCGATCCACGCGAACAGTTCGCCGATCAAGTCGGTCTCTGGCGTCGAGACCTTCTTCCTGAGTTTCACGACGGCGAAGGACGCCCTCGAGACGGCCGCCCGGGAGAATGCTTCTTCCGATCTTGGGGTGTTTGAGCTGCGGGATCTGCTGCAGAAGATCGCTCTCAAAGAGAAGGTGAACGAGTCCCGGGAGTTTGCCACGCGGATCAACACGGCGCTCTATCGCGGCTGGTACAACCAAGCGGCGAACGTCCGGAACCGCGGCGTAAAGCGGGCTCCGTTTGTCGTGTTGATTGGGGCAAACATGCCGAGCGTCCTGGCGGAGATTGGCTTCTTGAGCAACACCCGCGACGAGAGGGAGCTGCGGAAGCCTGAGGTGAGGCAGAAGGTCGCCGAGGCGCTTTGCAAGGGCATCACCCAGTACGCCGATTCGCTGAGCCACTTCCAGGTGGCGCGCGGCGGAGGCGAGGAATGAGTTTTCTCGATAGTCTCGAAAACAACCTGAAGGCACTGGAAAGCCGGGAAGAGAAAGATCCGGAGAAGCTGAAGCGGGAGCAGGAGCAACGGGAGGCGGACCGGGCGGCTGCGTTGCTGCGTGCTCCTAATGCGGAAGCGTTGAAGAAGTCGCCCTTTACTTCTGAGTTGCTAACGCAGTGCCGCGTCATTGGTCATGGTCAGCGGGTGCTGGTGCAGTTCACCTGGCTGGGCGAGACGCTCCGTCTGGATGCGAAGACCAAACGGTTGGAGTTGCGGCCGACGGCTTCTGGCATCGAGGCGCATTACTCGCTTGACGGTGAGCGGACGGGTACCGAGTTAGTGGATTTGTCGGCATCGGCAGAGGAGTTTGCTCGCCGGTGGCTGACGCAGGAGTAACCTCTGTGGCAAGCGATGTCGGGCAGGTGATACGGGCGGCGCATTTTGCGGCGGTCCGGCATGCGTCCCAGCGGCGCAAGGGCGAGGCTGCGGAGCCGTATGTGAATCATCTGTTGGAGGTAGCGCATCTGGTGGCGGAAGCCGGGCTCGATACCGCTACGGTGACGGCGGCGCTGCTGCACGACACGGTAGAGGACACCGCGACGACGCGTGAGGAACTCGTAGCCGAGTTTGGAGAGACGGTCGCCGCGATGGTGATGGAATTGACGGACGACAAGTCGCTGCCGAAGGCGGAACGCAAGCGGTTGCAAGTGGAGAGGGCGCCGCATAAGTCGGCGGGGGCGCAGGCGATTAAGGCGGCGGATAAGATCTCGAACCTGCGATCGATTCTCGACAGTCCGCCATCGGATTGGGATGAACAACGCAAGCGGGAATATTTTGCGTTTGCCAAAGCCGTAGTCGACGGCTTAGACCGGGCGCCCGCTCAGTTACTCGCCGAGTTTGCGATGACATTTCAACGGCTATGAGGGTAGATTGTTAGAATAACCGGAATTGAAACCGGAAAATGTACTTCCGTGCTGGGTGTATGCTCTCGACGAGTCTGGCGTATGGAGACGGATGCCTTGGGTTACTGGGCCCTTATTTGGCCTGTTCATTCTTCTATCCGAGCTCTACTTTAGACGGCAGGGCGTTGAAGGCGATGTGATCCGGTATGCCGTCACTTCCTTCAGTTTTGTTTTCCGCATGGGCGTATTCGGCTTCATATTCCCGCTCGCCATGAGAGATTACATGAGAAGGGTCTACGAAGGCCTCTACAACGGGGAGGACTGGATCTTCGAGCGGCCGGAAGGGGAGGAGAATTTCCGCTACAGGATGCCGGCGGCACTCGTAGTCGGTTCCAAGCCTCTGGTCTCCGGCGTTCTGCATCTGGGACGGCCAGGCCTCTTCTTCGTTCCCAACCGGAAATCCAGCGCGAAGCAGAAACCCATCGAGATGACCCCCATTGGCCGGATCGTCCTCCGCACCGTCGGTCCCCCACTGCAGACCCTCCGGCAGAAGCTCTTCATCCCCAAGTCCCAAAAGCTGCTCAAGTTCAGCGCCGGCGGTCAATCCGCCCGCTTCCAGGTCCCGCTCGTCGACTACACGGCGGAACGCCTCGGCGGCTTCCTCCGCGCCCTGCAGGCCGACGAAGCCGATTCGTGATCACAAGTTGGTGGAGGCGGCGGGAGTCGAACCCGCGTCCGAGAACGCCCAAAGTAAAGAGACTACGTGTGTATCTGATTCGTGTGTCTCAGAAAGGAGCAGTTAAACCAGCAAGACGCCCCAATCCCAGTCCGATTGATCTCAACCCTGGGCTCCGAACAGAAGCTTGCGGTCCAGTCCACCGAGTGACGCTTGCTTTAGCCGTGGCAGACACCAACTAAAGAGCGACGCTGTTAATTAAGCAGCGTAAGCAAACTGCTGATTGGCAGTTATGGTTTTCCGATCGTTTTACGGGAGCTCGGAACCCGACACGCCTCTCTACGATGATTCGATCCCGTCGAAGCCGTTTCGCCCCCAACGTGTCGATCCAATTTCAGTGTACCATCGCTCATGACCGTCTCTCGCCGCCTCTTCGTATCCTCTTCGCTCGCTGCCGCCTATTCTCTTCGCGCCGCCCCCTCCGACCTCACCCAACTCACCCTCCTCGGCGCCGCCGAAGCTCTCCGCACCAAACAAGCCTCCTCCGTCGAGCTCACCACAGCCTGCCTCCAACGTATCGCCAAATACGATCGCGGCCTGAATAGCTTTATCACGGTCACCCCAGAGGTCGCCCTTGAAGCCGCCAAGCGTGCCGACGCCGAACGCGCGGCCGGCAAAGCGCGGGGCGCCCTCCACGGCATTCCCATCGCGCTCAAAGACAACATCGATACCAAGGGCATCCGCACCACGGCCGCCAGCGCCCTCTTCGCTGATCGGGTGCCCACCGAAGACGCCGAAGTCTGGCGGCGTCTGCAAGGCTCCGGCGCGATCCTGCTGGGCAAGTTAAACCTGCACGAGTTCGCCGCCGGGGGCACCACGGCGGTCTCCTTCTTCGGCCCCGTGCGGAATCCGTACGCCCCCGATCGTAACTGCGGAGGCTCCTCCGGCGGTTCGGCCGTGGCTACGGCAGCGGACTTCGCCTATGGCACCCTCGGCACCGATACAGGCGGCTCGATCCGTACGCCCGCTTCCTTCTGCGGGGTCGTAGGTTTCAAGCCTACCCATGGCCGAGCGTCCATTCGCGGCATCATCCCGTTGGTCTGGTCGCTCGATCACGTCGGTCCGTTGACGAAGACCGTCGCCGACGCGGCGGCCGTGCTGCAAGCCATTGCCGGCTATGACGAACTCGACGTCGATTCGGTCGACCGCGCAGTTCCCGATTTCACGCGAGCCATCGGCACACCAGTGAAGGGCTTTCGCCTGGGAGTACCGCGGGCCAGCTTCTTCGACAAGCTCGACCCCGAAGTGGCGGCCACCGTGGAAATGGCCTTGGGGGTCCTGACCAAGCTCACCGCCGGGGCGCACAACGCCACGCTGCCGGCGGTCGCTTATGGCCCCAGCGCAGGCGGGGCGGAGACAGCGGCCTATCATCTGCCTTACTATCCGAAGTCGCAGGCGGCCTACATGCCCTCCACGCGCAAAGGTCTCAGCCGGTCGGCGGCCATGCCGGCGACCACTTACGTCGACTCCATGCGCGCCGTGCGTCTGCTGCGCAGGCAGGTGGTGAAAGTCTTTGAGTCCTGCGACCTGCTGATCACTCCGACGACGAAGCTGAAGCCGTACCCGATTCAGGAAGCGATCCAGCGCGTTGAGACCGATAAGCCGTTGCCGCCCACCCTGGCCAACACCTCGCAGTTCAACATCTTCGGCCTGCCGACGATATCCATCCCCTGTGGCCGATTCGCCGACGGCATTCCGATTGGACTGCAGATTACCGGCGCGCCGTGGGCCGAAGAGAAGGTACTGGCGCTGGCGCACGCCTACGAACAGGCCACCGAATGGCACAAGGAGCGCCCCGTGCTGGATGCGGCGTTGAAGCCCTTTGAAGTAAAGACGGTATTGTAGAGCCATGGACGAACTGGCTCGATTTCTGCGTGCGGCAAAACAGGCGGGAGCCTCCGATTCGTTTCTCGTCGAGCTTTTGAAGCAACAGGGTTGGCCCGCTCGGACCGTTTATGAATCGCTTGGGGCGTGGTATGCGGAAACTACCGGTGTCCCGATGCCCTCGCCGCGCAGCACGCTCGAAGCGGCGCGGGAGGCGTTCTACCATCTTCTGGCGTTCGGCACACTCGGGGGCTGGATCTGCGCCATCGGCTCGATCTGGTTCACCATGATCGATTACTGGGTGCCGGATGCGCTCGACCGGTCGTACAAGGCCTGGGCGCTGCGCCAGGTGAGCTGGCAGATTGCCGCGATTCTGGTGGCGTTCCCGGTGTTCGTTTTGGCGACCCGCAATATCCTGGGTGACTTGGCGGAGAACCCGGACAAGACCGCCTCCCCGGTGCGGCGCTGGCTCACCAACATAGCCCTCTTGATTACGGCGTTGGTTTTCATTGGAGATCTGGTCGCAGTGCTGGCGGTGTTCCTTGAAGGCGAACTGACGCGCCGTTTCCTCGCCAAGTCCATGGTGGTGCTTGGCTTGGCCGGCGCGGTGTTCGCGTACTACACCCGCGGCATGGGAAAGGAGGGCCAACCCGCGAAGGCCTGGCACACCCGGTTTGCCGTGCTCGCCGCAACACTGATCGTGGCCACCCTCGTGGCGGGCTTTTCCTATACAGGCTCGCCCGAACGGCAGCGTATCCTGGCCGAAGATCGCGCTCGCACCCAGGATCTTCAGGCAGTTGCGTACCGATTGCATGAGGATTGGAAAAGCGGTGCCGCGGACCAGCGGAAACTTCCAGCCACTTTGGGCGCTTTAGACTACAACGCGGCGACACGGCTGGTGCGGTGGAGAGATCCAGTCACTAACAAACCCTACGGATATGAGCCCGACCCAACCGGTAGCACGTATAAACTATGCGCCAACTACGGGTTACCGAATTCAAGCGGGAAGCGGCCAGCCGGTTGGTACTGTTATTCGTTCGATGCAGCGAAGATGCCGGGCTATGTTCCGCTCGATTAAATCCGTTGGCCTGCTCCTGCTGGCGGCGCCCCTCATCGAGGCCCATGCGCCGATTTTGCTGCCCGTCATGGGCCCGTTGACGGTACAGGGGACGCGCCTGCTTGATCGCGGTACGTCCATCACATTGCGCGGCATGAACGTGACGGCCGAAGGGTTACGCCAACCCAAGGAGACGTTCGGAATCTTGCGCGTCCGGTGGAACTTGAACGCAGTGCGGATGTCCTCTTCTTTAGGCCCCGAAGCTGTTCAAGCGGCTCTCGATAGTCAGTTGGCCGTAGTCCTGGCCG
This sequence comes from Candidatus Sulfopaludibacter sp. SbA3, assembly GCA_945890485.1. Classification (GTDB taxonomy): domain Bacteria; phylum Acidobacteriota; class Terriglobia; order Bryobacterales; family Bryobacteraceae. The sequence continues at coordinate 166,367 of CAMDCN010000001.1, forward strand.
GGAGCCGCGAGGCGGACTGGCGCCAGTGGGGCGCGCATCCCCGGGTATTGTTGGAGGTGGACGATAGCGTCGCTATCCCTGCGATGCGAAGCGCGGGGGCGCGGCATCCGATTATTCGTTTAGGGACGGTAGTGAACGATCCACAAGTGATCTACGGCGCGCGCCTTACCGTCGGCGACACCTTGCTGGAGCCGCTCCGTCCCCAGTTGGGGCGGGTTCCTGTCCTCGCCGCCGAATGGGGTACGCCCACCGGTTGCGTCAACGAATCCACGTTTCTTGCTCTGCTGGAGTTTGAGAATCAAGGTATCTCCTGGATGGCTGCCGCCGTTCCCGACTATGAGCCGCCAGGCGATGCGATCGCCTGCGCCGACCTGCGGCAGACCGTGATCCAATGGACCACCGGCGACCCATATGGCTTCGGATTTCTTCGTGCCGACGCCATCGCGAATGCGGCTGGGGGGCCCGCCGCGCCGTTGGTTCCCGGTGCCCTGATGACCATGTTCGTTGAGCAACTCGGCCCGGAACGGCCGGCCGTTGCGCGCTTGGGGGAGGGCGGCCAGCTACCCAGGGAACTGGAGGGAACGCGGGTACTGCTCGACGACGTGCCGGCGCCCCTGCTTTACGCCGATGCCTATCAGCTCACTTTTCAGGCGCCGTACGAACTCCAGCCTGGCGCAATGGTTACGGTGCAGGTGGTTGGTTCGACGGTTCCCTCGAATCGAATCCGCATGCCGGTGGCCGAGGCCAGCCCCGAACTGTTTCAGGACTTTGCCACACGCCACGTAGTCGCGATCAATCAAGATGGCAGCCGGAATAGTAACGGCGCGCCCGCCGCACCCGGCAGCATCGTCCTCCTGTTTGGAGCCGGGGCCGGGGACGTGATGGGCCCGAAGGAAACCGGCGTTCCGGCCGGACCCGTACATCCCGTGGCGCTGCTGCCTTCGCAGGTTGCCATCGGCGGCGTACCCGCGGAGGTCCTTTTCGTTGGCGAGGTGCCCGGATTCGTCGGCCTCACCCAACTCAATGTCCGTCTACCGAACCGCGCCGTTCAGGCTCCGCGCGCCGAAACGGTGGTATGGACGGTGGGGACGCGGAGCAGCCGCAGCCCGGTAACTCTCTGGGTCCGCTAGGCTGGCTTCTGAAACGGCTTCCACGCCGGATCGAGCTTCCACCACAAGAGCGCCGCGGCATGGGTTTCTTTCGCCTTGTCGATACAGCATTCCACCCATTCGGCTAATCCCTGTCCCGCGTACGGCAGAGCGAGCTCCATCATGGAAACGTAACGCTTCTGCGCAATAGCGCCGAGTTCATCAGCCAGCCGGTTAGCCTCCTTCGGCTGGCCAGACAAGGCATGCGTGTAACTGATGGCGGCCAGCAGGCGAGCATCTTCGGGAGCCATCAACTGGCCGCGGCCGAGCGCGATGAGCGCCTCTCGATGCTGGCCCAACGCAGCGTAGGTTCGACCGAGCAGCAGGTAGATATCCGAGGAGTTCGCGTCGATCTTGAAGGCTCGACGGCACTGGTTTACCGCATCTTCGTAGCGGCCCTGCCAGAAATACACCCAGCCCAATCCCAACGCCAGATCGATCGAAGGATTGGGATCTCCTTCGAGCAGCGCCTCGGCGCTGGAGAGTTCGCCGCGGGGCGCCAAGACAAAGAGCGCCAAGCCGGCGCGAGCATCGGTCCGTTCCGGGTTGAACTGGAGCGCCTTCAGCAACGCTTGCTCGGCGGCCGCCGAATCGCCAAGGACTGCGTTGGCGTACCCGAGCGCTACCAGTGCGTCCAGCGAATCCGGCTTCACATCCAGAACGCGCCGCGCAGCCTTTTGCGCCTCTTCCATGGTTTCAGTCGGGTTCCGCAGACCCTTAGCGGCAATCAGCACATCCCCCAGATTGAGGTCGGGGACGGCGAAGGCTGTCGCAAACTGACCGGTCAGGCCCGTCGGCGCCGGCGCCGGCGTGCTCACCAGAGGTTCGCCCAGAACCTTGGCTTTCAAGATCCGAGTGACCGAGGCGGCGATGTCATCTTGCGCTTCCAGCATCTTCGTCAGATCGCGGTCATACCGCTCCGACCAAAGCTGATAGCCGGTTTCGGCGTCGGTGAGCTTCACGATCAAACGAACGTTCGATCCGGCAGCGCGGGCAGTGCCTTCAATCAGGAGATTGACGTTGAGATGGGCCCCGACTTTACGCAAGTCCTCCGTCTTCCCCCGGAAACGGGCTGCCGACGTGGACGCGGCCACGCGCAGGCCTTCCACTTGCTGCAGTTGATAGGAGAGCTCTTCGGTGAGGCCGTCGCAGAATTCGTTCAGCGCGGGGTCGGTGGCCAACGTGGCAAAGGGCAACACGGCCACGGCGGGTTCATCCGGCAGTGGCTCGGCCTGCTGCATCCCTTCGCGCGCCTCGGCGCGGAGATCCTCGATGAAGGCCTCCATCGTCGGGGGGCGATCCTCGGGCTTTTTTGCCATTCCGCGTTCAACCAACCGCTGGAGGCCGTTCGAGATGCCGGGCCGCAGTTCGAGCATGTTGGGCACGGGGTTATACAAGATCTCGTGCAACCGCGCGGCGGCGTTCCGCGATTTAAACGCCGGTTCGCCCGTCAGCAGCTCAAATAGCAGCGACGACAGCGCATAGATGTCGCAGCGATGGTCGACGCCAGCTCCCTGCAGTTGCTCCGGCACGAAGGCGCCGAAGGAGCTTGTCAACGCCCGCCCGCCCGCCGCGAATGTCGGTACATCGCCCATTCTGGCTTTGCCGAAATTCGTGATCTTCACGGCGTGAGTCGGGGTGACGATTACGTTTTCGGCGCAAACGTCGCGATGGACGATGCCATGGCGGTGCGCCTCGGCCAAGCCCTGTGCCACGGCCAGGATGTAGTCGATGGAGCGATCGATCGGCAAAAGCTCTCCGGATTCGGCTGCCCGTTCGATCCTTTCGCGGAGCGAACTGCCGGCCAGATACTCGTAGATGAGAAAGCGACCCTCTTTCTGATCAATTACGTCAAAGATTGAGGAAATATTCGGATGATTGAGCGAAACGCCCACCTTGGCTTCTTTTTGAAAGGAGGCCAAGGCGTCAGCATCGTTGGCCGGCACCTCGATCGCCTTCAGCATCACCAGGCGGTCCAGCTTCAAGTCTCTTGCCTTGTACACGACGCTCAGGTCGGACGTACTGATCTGCTCCAGAACGTAGTAATGTTCAATCGTTTTGCCGATCATGCGAATGTTCCTTCTAGTCTACGGCGAATGGGACGGGGGTCGGATAGGTCAGCGGGCGCGCGGCGGCCAGTTTGGCGGCGACCAACGGAGAGCGCACGCGGCCGGCGGCGCACGTGTAGTCGCCGGTGAAGGACCATCCCGCGGCCAGAAGGGCGAAGTGGGACTCCGGAGCGAGGTCGGAACAGATCACGAGGGACGATTGGCAATCTAGGTAGCTCCAAATCTGTTCAATGGGTTTATCGCCGGAAACGGGGGGAAAAGAGACTTCCGGCGTCACAGTGGCTCGAACCGTTAACAGGGCACCGTCACTCTTCACCGTTGGCGATAGCGCTTCAATGACGGGAGACTCCCGCTCCAAGGTTGATCCGCCTTTGTAGCGAGCACCTGTGTTGTCGGAGGTGACCTTGTGCGCCCAAGCGGCTGAGAACGCCGACACGCCGCGCTGTCCATCCGGTCCACCACCCAGCAAGCGAATGGTGGCGGCGAGTTGCACGGGTGGCTCTTGAAGCTGGTCGCGCACACTGGTCAAGACAAACCGCTTCGACAAAGGATCCACCGCGCACCGGGAGAACCGGCCGTTCACCGAACAGTCGTTACTCTCGACGATCGCTTGAACCATTGTGACTTCGCAGGCACCCCGCGGACCACCCCACTGCGTACCGGAACCCACACTGGCAACTACCTGGAAGGTGCCCACCGCATCGGCCGAGACAACAGCGCCGTCGGCTTCAGCGACCAGGGTGGGAAGCGGCCTCGGCGACGCACTAACGACGAGTTCGCAATCATCACTTTTCCGGGCAATCGACCACTGCACCGCCACGCCGGCCGGCCGAGTGGTAGCGGTGAAAGGCAGCGGAGTCGAAGCCCCAGCCAACAGCGCCAATTCGCCTTCCATGGCAGCCCACACTTCCACGGCGACGGCCGTAACGACGCACCAGTCGCCAACGCCTTCCACGCCCTCCAACCCAAGCTGCAGCGTCGCATCGCCCGGCTTGGCGCTGGCCGACTCCGCTTGCACCCATAGCGAAAGCGGTCCGTCTGGCGCTGGCAGCGAAATTCCGCCGGATAGAGACTCCCCTTCGCCGGTCTCGGCATCTCGATACACGAGCAGGCGAGGGCCGCCCAGGGCCCGCAGGACCAGGTTCCCTTTGAACGAAGCTGGAGCTGCCGGGTGAACCACAATGCGCGTTCGCTCGTGCAGGCCGACCTGAATCCCTTCGGTGTATTGCGCCGGCCCGGCTCCGGACTCAAGCCTGACCTCGACCACCGTTAATTCGGCGCTACTGATGCCGTGTTTGCCCAGTTCGAGAGTGAGCGTTTCGGTTCCCGCGGCGGTAGCTTCGGCGTAGACGGTCAGGTCCGGATGGAGGTTGGCCACCGGCAAATCGATGCGATTATCGTGAAACGCCATCGGTTCGCCAAGGCTGGAGTTGCGAAACAGGCGCAGCAGCCCCGTCGAACGAAGCAGTTGCCCGCCCAATCCAGCCGACTGCAAAACCACCGGGAGACGTTGCGCACTGGGCCGTCCGCGCTGGACCAATACGACCGGCGCCGCGGGGAGAACCGCAGCGGGCAAGTCTTCCTCGTCCGTCGTGAAGGCCGCCCGGGCGGCCACTATTTTGAGATTGGAAACTTCGAGGCCCAACCGGCCGCGCCGAAACTCGATCACCTGATCCGCTTCCGGCGACTCGGTCCAGTATGTCTTGATTGGCCCGTACATCTGGTCCAGTTCCGACGAGTCGCACGTGGGCAGAAATACACGCAGAACGCGCGGATCGTAGTAGCGGAAGAGCAGTTTGCGCCCGCGCGGATCCCTCACCGTCAGCAGTTTCCGTAAGTGGTGACGTACCGTTTTCATGGCGGCGTCACACTGGAAGAAAACGCCGAGACTATTGCCCACCTGCGCGGCCAGATAGTCCGTAAATTCGTCCTCCGGATCGAGTTGCACCAGGTGCGGCGCGACTTGCTCGAGGGCGTCCGGCAAGCGTCCGGCAAACAGGCAACTGTAATTGAGGTGCGAGTTCACCAGGGTCCAATACGACTTGGGGTCGCGGGCGGGATCGAGGATCGCCCAGACGTCAGAACGGGGCCCTTTCGGCCAAAGCACGCTACGAAGGTCGGTTGCCATGGCGACTACGCCGCTTCCGCTTCGGCACGCGCGCATTCTTCACAGAACGGCACGCCGGAGCGCGCCGCCGCGATTAGCGTCGCAGCCTGCGCCTGGCCATCGTGTTGTGCCGCGAAAGTGGCCTGCTCCTCTTCCTGCTCCGGCTCGGCAACCCGCTGCGGCGCGGCCGCCGGCTCTTCTTCCCGCTTGATCTTCAAGCTGAGATGGTTGTGATCCACAATGCCGCGTTGCTCGACGATCAGCAACTGCCCTGCGACCATCATGCGGGCGATGGCGGCTAGTACGTCCTGGTCTCCACGCGCTTGCGGAACCATCTTCCGAAAGCCAGCCAAGGCAGTCGGATCGCTTTTAAATCGTCCCAGGAAGCGTAGCGCGGTCTCTTGGGTCCACCGCGAACGTACCTCTTCCCGCCGAAGAATCTGGTACTCGTGAGTGGCGCCGAATCGAATCGTACTCATAGAAATCGCGTACCGCTGAGCCTCCATAATAGTACAGCCTCGACACTGGTTTCGAACGGCCGGTATAGTGAACCGATGGAACTTTCGCGGCGCGCGTTTCTCGGATCTCTTTCGGTGGCGGCCATATTCGCCCAACCGCGTGCCAAGCCCCCCAATGTGTTGGTGATTCTTACCGACGACCAGGGTTGGGGCGACCTCAGTCTCAACGGGAACAGCAACCTCGCCACGCCGCGGATCGACTCTCTCGGTCGCGCGGGAGCCCAGTTCGAACGGTTTTACGTCTGCGCGGTCTGCGCTCCCACTCGCGCCGAGCTTCTTACCGGCCGCTATCATCCCCGCACCGGCGTTCGTGGTGTCAGTACCGGGCAGGAGCGACTGAATCTGGACGAACACACCATCGCCCAGACGTTTCGATCGGCCGGCTATACAACGGGCGCCTTCGGCAAATGGCACAACGGGTCGCAAGCGCCATATCATCCGAATTCCCGGGGATTCGACGAATATTATGGCTTCACTTCCGGCCACTGGGCTCACTATTTCGATACTGAAATGGACCACAATGGGCAACTCGTCAAGGGCAGTGGCTACATTACCGACGACCTGACGAATCGCGCCATCGCCTTCGTGAGTCAGAAGCGAACCCGGCCTTTCTTCTGCTATCTGCCTTTGAATACCCCACACTCGCCGATGCAGGTGCCGGATGCTTACTATCAAAAATTCGCGCGTCTCCAACCGGCGATGAAAGCCACTGACCCCGGCCAGGAGGATCTCGCCATGACGCGGGCCGCTCTGGCGATGGTCGAAAACATCGACTGGAACATCGGCCGCCTCCTGGAGCGGCTTGATGAACTACGCCTTGCCCAGGACACCATCGTCGTCTTCTTCTGCGATAACGGCCCGAATAGTTGGCGTTGGAACGGGGGCATGAAAGGGCGCAAGGGATCGGTCGATGAAGGCGGCGTCCGCTCCCCGCTCCTCATCCGTTGGCCCGGCCGTATTCCCGCGGGCCGGACGATTCCCCAGATCGCTGGCGCCATCGATCTGTTGCCCACGTTGGCCGGATTGGCTGGCATTCCGGCCGGCAACGCCAAACCGATTGATGGACGCAGTCTCGCGCCGCTGTTGACCGGCTCAACGGAGAACTGGCCGGATCGCATGATCTTTTCGCACTGGAACAAGCGCATCAGCGTGCGGACGCAGCGTCACCGCCTCGATGCCGACGGGCGCCTGTTCGATATGGTCAACGACCCTGGGCAATCCCGCGACATTGCCGCCGAAGATCCTGCCGAGGCACAACGCCTTCGCGCCGCGGTCGCCGCGTGGGGCAGGGAAATGCGGCCGCTTGTAGGGCCAGACGATCGTCCCTATCCCGTTGGCCACTCCCGGCTGACCTACCTTCCCGCCCGCGATGGCGTCGCCACCGGCGGCGTGCGCCGCAGTAACACCGCGCCGAACAGCTCCTATTTCACAAACTGGACGCAGGAAGCGGACCGGATCTATTGGGACGTGGACGTCGCCAGAGCCGGCGCTTACCAAGCGGTCCTTCACTATACGGCGCCGGCCGCGGGTTCGGTGGTTGAACTCTCCTGCGGAGGGGCCCGCCTGGAGGCAGCCGTTCCCGAAGTGCATGATCCTCCCTTGTTCGGAGCCAAAGACGACCGGCATGACCGGGGGCAGGAATCGTACGCAAAACACTTCAAGCCGTGGAGTCTTGGCACGATTCAACTCCCGGCCGGCCGCAATCAACTCTCGCTGCGGGCTTTGCGAATCGCTGGTAACGCCGTGGCCGATGTGCGGTATCTGATCTTAACCCGGCGAGACGGATGAGCGCGGATCCCGGCTGGAGGCCCGTTCAGGCTCTCTGCATCACACAGATCCTGTCCTGGGGATCGCTCTACTACGCCTTCGCGATCCTGCAGCAGCCCATCGCGAAAGAGATGGGATGGTCCGCCGGAGCCCTCATGGGTGCGTTTTCGCTCGGACTGCTTCTGACGGGTGTCGCCACCTTCGGCTCCGGACTGCTTCTACGCCGCGCCAGCAGCCGTCAGGTGATGACGGCGGGCTCGGTGCTGGCCGGGATCTGCTTGCTTGCCCTGGCTTGCTGCCAGGAGTTATGGCAGTTCTATTGCGCATGGGCCGTCGCTGGAATTGCCATGGGCGCCACTCTGTACGAAACCGCCTTCGCTGCGCTGGCTCGCATTTATGACGCCGATTATAAGAAGGCGGTCACGATGGTCACACTGGCCGGAGGACTCGCCAGCACAGTGTTTTGGCCCTTAACGGAGGCCTTGGCCTCCGCCTTCGGTTGGCGTGAATGTCTGGGCGCCTATGCCCTCCTGCAGTGGATGGTTTGCGCACCCCTCCATTGGTTCGTACTCCCCCCGCAATCACCGCCCTCGAAAACGGCTGCCGCCACCAATTGGCACGAGGAGACCCGGGGACTCATGCGCCGCCGGGAGTTCCGCTGGCTGTCCATCAGTTTCATGCTGCACGCCGTGGTTTTCTCCGCATTGTCGGTCCATCTCGTCCCTCTGCTGCATGCTCGTGGCCTATCGCTGCGGGAGGCGACTTGGATGGCCGCGCTCGCCGGGCCGGTGCAGGTATTGGGCCGGGCGCTCGAGTTCCGGTTCGGCGAGCAATGGCCCATCTCCCGAACCGGCAACTTCGCACTGGCTCTGGTGGTCGGCGCGCTCTTCCTGCTCTGGTGGCCAAGGGTTCCCGCGTTAGCCTTGGCAGCGGTGGTGGCGCTCTATGGGGCCAGCAACGGAGTGATGACCATCGTGCGCGGCGTCAGCATACGGGAGCGGTTCGGGTCGGAACAATACGCCGCTGCCAGCGGAGCATTGATGGGACCGGCCATTATCTGCCGGGCCGCCGGTCCCCTGTTGGCTTCTCTCCTGTTGGCCCACTTCGAGGGCTATTTCGCGGTCGTGGCCGGATTGACGTGCCTCGCCGCTATCTCCTGGTTCACCTATCTCCGCGGGATGGACGCCGCTTAGACACCCATCATCATCCGCCGCAGAAACCGCGCACCGCGCGGAATCGCCGCGAGTTCATCTTCGGTTCCTTCATAGACCAGGCTGCAATGTCCGTTGTAATGGACGCCGCGCAGAATGTCGAACACCCGTTTGTAGTCGATGAACTTCTCCCGGCCCTGCTCATCCACCTGGTACAGCTTCACTCGGACAAACGGAGCGATCGGCGCGACCTGTTCAAGGCTCCGGTAGTAGTGCTCATAAGTGTGCCCCTCCTGCTTCGGCCCTCGCGGTCCGTCACGACCGGTGAAGTGGCCAGTGTCGAGCACCAACGAGAAGTTCGGATGATTCACGGCCTTGTGAAACCGGAGCATGTCATCGCCCGTCGACGTCAGCCCGCTGTGATTCTGCAGCGCGACCACCATTCCGATATCGGCGCCAATCTCGGCACAGCGATGCAGCGCGGCGACTCCTCGTTTAAAGGCCTCCTCCGCGTTGCCGCCGGGCGGAGTGGAACCGACAAACACGCGGACCAAGGGCGCGCCGAGAAACAGCCCGGTCTCCATCGCCACGCGGCACTTTTCGATCTCGGCGTTGATGCGCTCCGGATACATCCCGAATTCCGTGGAGACCGGGAAGCTGGGGATGGACATCCCGTTGTCGAGACACTGGCGTCGCAGTCGCTTCAAATAAATCCGGTCGAAGCTGGTGAGGTGCTGCATGTGCAGATCCACCCCATCGAGGTTCAACCCGCGCGCCGTCCGGATAAAAGCGGGAAGATCCATCTTTCCTGCTTTGAACTGATTCTGATAGCTCAACGAGAGACAACTGAGTCGCATCATGAGAGTGGGTTCCTTTTACGCAAACGGCCAGACTTGTTCGACGGTCTTTGACAGCATCCAATGCTTGTCCTCGTCGTTCAGAAACTTCATCTCATCGCGAACCACGGCCAGGGTCTGCGCATACGTGGCGTGCGGCAGCGACACCGGCCAGTCCGTGCCCCACATCAGCCGCTGCGGGCCGAAGGCCTGATGGAGCCGCTTCACATGCTCCTGGGCGTCGAGCCAAGGGTAGGCCTGCTTTGAGAGCGACCACGAGTGCGAGATCTTCACGAACAACTTCGGGTGCCGCTTCAACGCGATCAGCTTTTCGAGTTCCGCCGGCTGGTTCACCGGGCAATCCGCCATATGGTCGATCACGATGGTCAGGTCCGGGAACTGGTCCATCAGCACCCCGACATCCGGCATACGGCTGATCGGCGCCAGGATATTCATCGGCACCTGAAGCTGTTCGCAACGCCTCCAGAGCGGCTTCATGAGCGGACCTTTGATCCAGTCGCCCGAAGCGTTTCCCGCCGGACTCAATCGGACGCCGCGGATGCCAGCCTGCGTGAGTTCCGACAAGTGCTCCGGCGAATTCGGGTTCTCCGGGTCGACACGGCAGACCTCTTGAAAGTACTGCGGATACTTCTTCAGGACGTGGAGCAGGTACGAGTTGTCGTACATATAGTGGCGAACCTGGATGATCACCGTCTTGGCCACGCCATTGGCCTTCATCAGGTCGATGAGCATCTCCGGCGTTTTGTCGTCGGTGGGATGGGATGGGTTGCCCTTCCAGAAGGGGAATCGCGGATCGCGTTCGTAGACGTGAACGTGGGGGTCAAGGATGCGATAAGTGGGTGCGGCCATGGCGGCGGTTGCGGCTCCGGCGAAGAGGTCTCTTCGAGTCATGTGCGACCCGCATCATATAACGGAGGGCCGGCAAACGGAATCCGGGACATTGCCGCATGGCAAATTGGAGCGCAATTCATCTGGCTCCTGGAGGGCAACCTGATATCCTGGCCGCTGACCGTCCCCCCTTGAACGATGCGACTTCTGCCCTTCCTCTTCCTTGCTTGCGTAGCCACTGCCCAGACCCGGGAGGGCTTCTTGAATGTGCCGGGTGGGCCTGTTTGGTATCGCATCTCGGGCGAAGGGAAGGGAACTCCCATCCTCGCCCTGCACGGGGGACCGGGCGGCACTTCCTGCAGCTTTCTCGCGCTCGATGCCTTCACCAGGGATCGTCGTGTCATCGTCTACGATCAACTCGGCAGCGGACGAAGCGGACGCCCCACGGATCCGTCCCTCTGGCAGGTTGACCGCTTCATTGAAGAACTCCACACCCTTCGCAAGAAGCTAGGTCTCCGCCGCGTCCACCTTTTGGGCCACTCCTGGGGAGCCTCCCTCGCCGCCGCATACGTCCTGTCGAAAGGAGCCAACGGCCTGGCCTCTCTGACCCTCGCTAGCCCACTCCTGAGCACCCCGGACTGGATTCGTGACGCCGCCGCTCTTAAGCAACAACTTCCCGCCGCAGTCCAAGCGACGCTGCGCAAACATGAATCGGACGGCACGACGAACGATCCCGCGTACCGCGAGGCCGAGGCCGAGTACACCCGCCGTTTTGTCCGCCGATCCGCCCCGGCTCCGCCGAACCCTGCCTGCGCCGAATCCATCCGGAACAGCGCGATATACGAGCGGATGTGGGGCCCCACCGAATTCCACGCCACAGGTAGCTTGCAGTCCTTCGACCTCACGCCCCGCCTCGCCGAACTCCGCCTGCCCGTCCTGCTCATCACGGGAGAATTCGACGAAGCCCGCCCCGAAACCGCCGCTCGCTACCAGAAACTCATCCCCGGCGCCCGCTTCGAAGTCATCCCCGGAGCCGCCCACGCCCTCTTCGCCGACAACCCCGCGCGGACACTACAAGTCTTAGCCGATTTCTTCCGCAGCCTGGACCCAAAGGCAACCGGAAAGCCCTAAGTTCGGTTGGGTGTTGGGATACCCACGTGAACTTAGTAGATCAAACGAAGCAAGTTCGAATCTTCGGCTAACGATCGGGAATCCGTTGGCCGGTCGAAATTGCCGCTGCCTCCGTTCGATACACTAAGAAGGCTTAAGCCATGCCGATTCAACGCCGTCGATTCGTCCAAGCCGTAGCTGCCGCGTCCGCTGCGCCAGCCCTTCTAGCCCAGCCTCCCGCGCCGATCGTACCCCTCAAAATCTCGACCATTGCTCCGGACCAAGCCTCCGAACCCGTGCTGAAGTTCTTCACGGCAGTCCAGTTCGCGACCCTCCGGCACGCCGCAGCCCTCCTGCAGCCCGCTTATAACAATCTCCCGGGCGCCATCGAGGCAGAGGCGCCCGAGTTCCTCGATTTTCTCCTCGCCGTTTCTCCTCCAACCCGTCAGACCCTCTACAGCAATGGCCTCAACCACCTGGCAGGCGAAGCCAAGCGCCTCTTTAGCAAGGATTTTGCCGCCCTCTCCGCCGAGGAAGCCGACCGGATCTTCAAACCCCTCATCGTTCCTTGGACCTTCAATCCTCCGCCGAATCCCCATCAGCATTTCCTGACTGACCTGCGCGCCGACCTCCGCACCGCTACGACCAACTCCGCCCCCTACGCCGCCGCGGCGGCCAGCTCCTCCCGCCGTGGCCGTGGCCGCACCGGCGCGGGCCTCTACTGGCTGCCCATCGATCCCACGCGCCGCTAACATGCCTACCCCTACGTACGACGTCCTCATCGTTGGCTCCGGCCACTCCGGCGGTATGGCCGCCGCCACGCTCACGGCGCTTGGCGTGCGTTGTCTGATGCTCAACGCCGGTCCGGTCGCCGACCTCGAACGCGACCGGGTCAACAAGTCGGCCCACGACCTGCCGTACCGCGGTTTCGGCAAACCCGGCCTGCACCCCCATATTTTCCAGGCCAACGAGTACAACGCCAACACCTGGGTCGACGAAGCCGAGGTGCCCTACACGCACCCCACCGAAGCCCCTTACAACTGGGTTCGCGTCCGCCTGGTTGGCGGCCGTTCGCTCTTCTGGGCTCGCTTGTCCTACCGCCTTTCGGATTTCGAGTTCCGAGCTGCCGATCATGACGGTTTCGGTGAAAACTGGCCGATTCGCCATGCCGATCTCGCCCCGTTCTACTCTCGCGTCGAAGCTCAGTTCAAAGTGGTCGGCCGCAAGGAAGGCTGGCCGCAGTTTCCTGACGGCAACTTCGTTGAAAGCGAAGGAGCCTTCGGGAGTGGCCAACCCGATAGCGAGTGCCAAAAGCGCATCACGGCTGCGGCCACCAAGATGGGCATCGGCGTCTCCCGTCTGCGTGCGGCCATGGGCGATGGCGCTCTGGCCTCTTCGGTCAATCTCTCGCTCCCCCAGGCGGTGGCCAGCGGCAAACTCGATATCCTGCCCAACGCCGTCGTCCGCCAGATCACGACTGATCCCAACACGGGCCGCGCGAACGGCGCGATCTTCCTCGATCGCCACACGCGTCAGGAGCGCCGCGCCAAAGCCAGGGTAGTCGTCCTCGCTGCGGGCACGTTGGAATCCACGCGGCTGTTGCTGCTGTCGAATCTCGCCAACTCTTCCGGCGCCCTGGGCCACTATCTGACAGACCAGCAGTATGGCTGCACGGTGGTCGCTTCGATGCCGGAGGCTCGCGACGGCAAGGCGAACCCGAAACTGATTGGCGGCGGCCTCTTCGTCCCCCGCTTCCGCAACTTGCGAAAGGACGAGAAGCGGAACTTCATCCGCGGCTACGCACTGCCGATCAGCACCGGCTCCAGCGCCGATCCCAAGTATTTCCCGGAGTACGGCGAAGCGTTGCAGAAGAAACTTGCCAGTTACGCCGGTTCCTGCGTTTCGGGCAGCATCTATGGCGACGTGCTTCCGCGGTATGAAAACCATGTCCGGCTGAACACGAATCAGGTGGATGCTTGGGGCATCCCGACGCTTCATGTGGATGCCCGGTATGGAGACAACGAGCGTAACCTGTGTAAGGATGCCGCAGACACGATGGAAGAGCTATATAAGGCGGCCGGCCTGGAAGTGATTGTGAAATCGGAGCAGGTGAACCCGCCTGGCTACAGTATCCACGAGTTAGGTACGTGCCGTATGGGGGATGATCCCAAGAAGAGTGTTCTGAATAAGTGGAACCAGTCTCATGACGTGAAGAACCTATTTGTGGTGGATGGCAGCAGCTTCGCCACCGCCGGCTGGCAGAACCCGACCTTGACGATCCTCGCGCTTTCGATGAGAGCCTCCGAGTATCTCGCCGCCGAGTTCAACAAGGGAAATCTTTAGTTGTAGAGAACTTGCACTCGCCACGCGGCGATTGGCGTCCACGGGCTCACCGCGTTTTGTAATGTGCTCGCAGCTCCCCAAACTACATTCGACCCGGCGAAGGCTGCTTTGGCCGTAATCAGCACGCGGAGGAGCAAGCCGTTGCCCTGCTTGTCGGCGAGCACCGGCTCCAACCGGCACCGGCTATTTTCCAACGTTGTGCCCAGGACGAAGGGAACCATCGTTCCAGTGGGAATCCCGTTGTCGGGATAGAGAGCAATCAGATTCCCCGGTGCATAGTAGGCAAACACGCAGCCTTGGCCTGCATCGATGGACGGGCCAATCAGGCCCCAAACCGTGAGTAGATTGGCCGCGCCGCCGGTGGCGTCCGCAAATTTGAAATCAAGCTGGACCACGCCCGATTCGCGCACGCTCGGACTCATCGGCTCGACGCGTGGCCCCGTCGCCAGATTTCCGGTCGGCAGGGTGATGACATCTGCCGTCTGCCAGCCAGAGCTCTCTGTATCGTTTTGTGTGCGCGAGGCGATCTGCACCAGTCGCGCTCCTCCAAATCCGTCGGCGAAGCGAATCCGCACCCGCAAGACGGGCCGCGAACTGGTTCCCGAAAACGAGGAGCCCGAGCCGAAAACAGTACACTGTCCGTTCGAAACCGATCCGGCGCTGCCTAGCGCAAGCGGAGCCGACAGACCTGCCTGTGGGCCTTCGTCGTTTACCAGATAGAGCCGATCGTCCGCCAGGGAATAGGCGACATAACAAGCCCGGCGCCCGTCGAGGGCGGAATTCACGAGCAGATTCAGGATGCCGAACGGCGTCTCCGTGCCTGGGCGGAAGGCGGACATCTCAAATGTCCGCTCGGGGGCTCCCGCCTCGCCGGAGGCTGCAGGCTTCAATTCCACTTGCGGCCTATCCGAGTGCGTAATCAAGGGCAGGAACTCCTTCCAGTGCTGCATGCTGGAGCCTCCCACCGTCACAACGGCACTCCACCGTCCAACCGTAGCCGGAAGTCGAAAATTGCATGTTGCAAATCCCGCACTGTCGGAGACCGTCTCGCACAAGAGGTCGGTTCCGACTGCTGCCAAGGTCTCGATGCTTACCCGAAGGGATGGCAATGGTATTCGGAGTGCAGTCAGAGTGTTCCCGAAGTAAACCAGAACTCTCACTCCATTGGGAACTGCTGCGCCGGCGACGCCACTAATCGCTGGCCCGGTGGGGTTTTGCCGTTCGATGCGTAGGCCCCCGGTCCGGGGAATAATTGTTCTCAGCACCTCAACCGTCGCTCCGCCACTGCTCGCGATGACAGTCTCGGACGAAGGTGCAGAGCGCGCAAATGTTTCTTCCGAGGGGACAAAGTCGATCGAAGCCTTGCCCTCAGCATCCGTGAGAACGGTGCATTCACCAGATGCGCACGTCGCAGCAGTTACCGGTCCCAGCGTTCCCAGGTTCGACCGCATGCGGAACGTCACCGCTTCTCTTGGACGTGGCGTCCCGAAGCTATCCTGAAGCAGAACCGTGATCGGGGTATAGGTTAAGAGAAATGTCTCGCTCGTTTGGTACTGCGCAGCCCCAGCAACCACGGTGAGCCGCCGGGGCCCGCTCGGATCCTCCAGCACGGTTACGCCGTATGTTACGGCCTGCAATCCGCTTGCGCTTGCCGATACAGTGTATCGCCCAGGCGCCAGGCCGGGAGTTAAATTCAGTACCGCGTTTCCGTGGGCGTCGGTAAGCACGGTCGCCGAACGAATCGTTGATTGAAAACTCACCGCGATACCTGCCAGCGGCCTGCCGTCGGAGTTGAGGACCCGCGCCACCATCGGCTTGGGGTTGTCGCTGCTTCGAACTGTCTGCTCTGCCTGGAATCCGACCAGCGTTGCCGCGGCGCCGCTTCCTTGCCTGGTTTGATAGATGAGGGATCCACGGGGCGCAGCCAACGATTCAAATACTCCGATGGATCCTGCGATGGGATACCGCCGAAGTGTGTCCGGCCAGTTGGCCAAATGATACCGGGCCCCGAAAAATTCGCCCGTTACCGTCGCCCAGTTTTCCTCTTGCGGAAGTGGAGACAATTGCATCGTCTCTTCGGCTCCGTGAGTCCACCGCATCTCGGAATGGTCAACGAAAACGCGGCTGGGTCCCACGTCGGTGATTCGCGACGCCTCCCAAATGGCGCTCGGCGTCGCGGTTACTTTCCGGGTCCGCAGGTTGATTAGTGCGCGAGCGGTGATCCCGTACTCCCCGTCCCTGGACAACTCGAGCGCAGGAGTCCGCTGTCGAGGGGAAACCCGGATTGCATCCCACGGCGTGAGTGTCTTTCCATCGACCTCCAATACATTCTCGCCGGCGGCAACGTAGACCAATCCATTAGGCCCCACGCGCACCACCTCGCCCACCGGCATCGACAGCGGATTCGGGGCCAGCGCATTCGTCATCAGGTCAACCGCGTATAACAAGCCCGGCGAAACCGTCAAAAAGAAGGCCCTGGAAGAATCCGCCGCCATCACCACCTGATGCCGCAGAATGTACGGAATGGACCATTCCGCCGCAACGGTATCCGTCTGCAGATCCAGGATCGTCACCGTATTCACCCGTGTGGCGTTGTTGGTCCCGATTAGAACCAACCGCCTACCGTCTGGTGAAATCGCGGCCGCTTGCGTATCCACTACCGGCAACCGCTTCAACTCTGCATATGGCGCCGTCGAGCTGATCACCCGGACCCCGTCGGGCCCCAGCCGCGAGATCGAGTAGAACCGGGTCCCGTCCGGGTGCGCCAGGAAGATCGTGACGTAAGGCTGCGTTGGAATCGTCCCCACGCGCAAGAACGGATCGCTCGAATAGGCAGCCACCTCCGCCGGCGCGTACGCCACCTCGCCAGGAACGATAAAGACATCCGGTGTTTGTCCCGCCATCCCCATTACGGCGAGCAACAATCCAATCCAAACCCGCATCCCTTCTCCTGTCAAAACAATCACGGATTGACCCGCCAAACCGCCAGCGGCGTCCACGCACTGACTGCATTCTGCAGAGTACTCGCCGCGCCCCAAATCGTCTTGGTCCCCCCAAACGAGCGCTTGGCCACTATGTACATTGGTACCGTGAGCACCCCATCCACCGTGCGGACATCCCCAAGAACGACCCGGCACTGCCCGTTCTCCAACGATTGCCGCGGGCCCGCAAACACCGGAGCAGCCGGCGGCACGCCACTATCCGGGTACAAGGTCAATAAATTACCCGGTACATAGTACGCAAAAACGCAGTTCCCGCTCGCGTTTAGCGTCGATCCCACCAACCCCCACACCGTCTGTAACGCGTCTGGTCCAGTGACGTTCTGGAAGCGGAACTCAATCGCTTGCGCGGTTTGGGCCAGGCGGGTCGCCGCATGCGATAGCACCAACCCGCTCGCCGGTGGCAGAGCGATCACGTCTGCCGGAATCCACCCCGAAGTGGCCGCGTCGCCCTGGGTTCGCCCTGCCAGATAGACGAGCTTTGTGCCCGAGAATGTGCCTTGAAACTGCACCCGCAGCCGCACCACCGGCCGCTCCTCCGTTCCCGTCACCGAAGATCCCGCCGAGAGCACCGTACATTGGCTATTTGAGATCGACCCAACTCCCCCCAGCGCCAGCGGCCCCTCTAACCCCGCCTCCGGACCCCCATCCTTCACGAGATACACCTGACGTTGGGCCACCAAGTACGCTACATAGCAGCCTTGGCGTCCGTCGAGCGCCGTATTCACGAGCAGGTTCAAGATGCCAAACGGCCGGTCGCCCCCATAGTGAACCGCGGAGAACTCAAACGTCCGCTCTGAGCCTGTCTGCGGCTGGTTATCCGGCATTAACTCGGCTTGCGGAAGGCTCGGCAGTGCCGTCAGAGGAATCGCTCGCACGATATGGTAGAACGATCCACCGCCCAATAGGACCGACAACTGATATTGGCCCGGCACTGGGGGAACCTGAACGGAGCAGTTCGTATAACCATCGCTATCCGTCAAGACCTCACAAAGCTGAGCTTGCTCGTCGCCGGGGTTCAATATGCCAACAGAGACGTCGCTCAGCGGCCCAATGTTCTCTCCGCCCGTTCGCTTCATCAACCGGATACGAATTGCGTTGGGCAGAGTGGCGCCAACCACACCGCTCAGCGTCGGAGGCGTCGGAGCAACCAGTTCGAACGTGTAGCCACCCGTTGTCGACGTCACCGTCGCTGGAATCTCCACCCAAGTTCCACCAACCCTGGCTACGATCCGTTGCGTCACCAACTGCGCTGGCAACGGTTCTGGCAGGACCACGAATTCAATCGAGGCTAACCCTTCACTGTCAGTCCACACCAAGCACTCACCCGCCTCGCATCGCATCAACGGCGCGGGACTCAGCCGGCCCACTGAACCGCTCAGTCGGAAGCGAACGGGCACGTGAGACCACGGCCGGCCCAGGCTGTCGCGAGCCCGCACCACCAGCGGAGAGGTGGGATAAAACGCGTTGTGCAATTGGCCCGCTCCCGAAACAATTTCCAGGGTCGCCGGACCACTCGGACCGTCCGTCACCGTCACCTCGTAGGTTGCCGGCGCCGCCCCGCCCGCCCGAGCCGTCACGGTGTATCGCCCCGGCACTCTGCGGCCCATTTCGATCTCGGCATAACCCTCGTAATTCGTGATCGCGGTCCCCGCCACCACGGTGGATTCGAACGTCACCGGCACGTTAGGCAACGGCCGTCCATTCGCATCCAACACGCGAGCCACCAGGGGTAGGGGAGTGGCGTCACGCTGAAGGTTCTGCTGCGAATTGAAGGGCAGCAACAGTGCCGGCGACCCAAATCCACTGCGTCCGGAGTAGAGCACAAACCCCTCGTCAAGCGGCAGCGCTTCGGACCGGGAGACAATTGGCGCCGCCAGTGAGTATCGCGAGATGCCCAACTCCGACGCCGCAAAGGCCCACCGCGCGTTGGGATACTCATTCGTCGCTTGCTTCCACCACCCCACGGACAATCGCGTAGCGCTCAACGGCTCGACTCGAACGTCAAACCACGTCAAGCTCCCGTCTTGGCCCACAATGGCCCTCCGATTACCCGCCACCAGTACGTCAGTTCGTGTCGAGTCGCCGTTGCTGGCCCATGGCGTCACGCTCCGGCTGGGCAGATGGATCAGATCAACGTTCGTAAATGCGTACTCGCCATCCCCGCTGAAACCCACGCCACGCGTCCGCTGCGGCGTAAGTCTCATCGTGGCCAGAGGCGTTAAGCTTCGTCCATCCACCTCCACCAGATACCTGCCCGCCGTCACATATACCAATCCATTCGGCGCAACCCGAACCCCCTCTGCTATCGGGAACGAAATCGACACACTCTGAAGCTGGTTCGTCCTCAGATCAAACGAGTACAGATTCCCCGGCGAAATGGTCAGAAAGTAGGCCCGCGTGGAGTCATGCGAGATCGCCACCTCCTCCCGCGGCAGAAAGGGAAACTCAATTCGGGCGGTCACCCTGTCTGTCTGCAGGTCGAGAACGGTCAGGGTGTTCTTTCGGGTGATGTTGTTGGTGCCGATCATTACAATGCGCCGCCCATCCGCCGACATCGCCGCCGCCACCGCATCCATCACCGGAATCTTCTTGATTACCGGATATGGCGCCGTCGTGCTGATAACCCATACGCCCTCCGGCCCGGTCCTTGAGATGGCGTAATATCGCAGGCCATCCGGATGCGCGAAGAAGAATCGTGCATTCGATTGCGTCGGAATCGTGCCCACTCGCGCAAACGGCTCACTCGAATATGCCGTCACCTCCGGAGCATGGCCGGGCGATTCACCTGGCGTCCGGAATAGATCCGGAACCTGCCCCGCCGCTCCCATCACGCCCAACCAGAAACCAAGCAGGAACCGCATCCCACTAACTATAGCCTACTCTTGCAGTAACCCGAACGATACAATAGTATTCCCCGCTGCAATCGCCACAAACTGCTTCCCATCCGCCAAATAAGTCATCGGACCTGCCCGCCAGTTCTGACCCGTATTGAAGTGCCATAGCAGTTTCCCACTCCCCGCATCCGCCGCCACAAACGCACCCCGTCCATCGCCGTACAGCAACAATCCCCCCGCCGTCGCCATCACGCCGCTGCCCAGAATCGATCCCCCTATGTCTGGTATCTCCCAGGCGACCTTCCCCGTCCGCACATCCACCGCCTTGAGTAGCTTCGCCCCTCCATCGGCCGCCGAATGCCTTGTCCCGCCCCCATAAAAGGATTGCCCCGCCTGCCACTCTTCGGCCCGTTTCGAATAGATTGTGCAGGATTCATGCGCGAAGAAGTAATACAATCCCGTTCGGCCATCAAACGCCGTTGAAGTCCAATTGGCCGCCCCGGCCACAGACGGGCAAGTCCGTTGGCCAGCCGCATTCGGCTCATTCCCTGGCACCAAAATCGGCCGCCCATCAGCCCCAATCCCGCTCGCCCACGTCAACTTCTTCACAAACGGCTCCGCCCGCACCACCTTCCCGGTCAGCCGGTCCAACACATAAAAGAAGCCATTGCGGTTCGCCTGCACCAGCAACTTCTTCCCGTCCAAGTCGGCCAACACGGGCGGTTCAGTCGCGTCCCAGTCATGCACATCGTGTGGAGTGAACTGATAGTGCCAGCGCAGTTTCCCCGTCGCCGGATCCAGCGCCACCACGGAATCTGTATACAAGTTATCCCCCACCCGCTCGTCCCCGTTGTAGTCCGGGCAGGGATTCCCCGTCGGCCAGAATAAAGTCCTCGTCTCCGCGTCATAAGTCCCGGTTAGCCAGGTCGTCCCGCACCCGTGTTCCAGCGCATTCCCTTTCCAAGTCTCGGCTTCCTTATCCCCCCTTGCCGGAATTGTCCAGAACCGCCAAACCCGCTCTCCCGTCGATGCCTTGTACGCATCCAGAAACCCGCGTACCCCTTCGTCTCCGCCCGAAATCCCCGCAATCACCAGATCGTTCACCACCAACGGAGCCCCGGTCGCTCCGTAGTTCTGCCGGTAATCCGCCATCTCGATGTCCCAGATCACCTGCCCCGTCGCCCGGTGCAGAGCCAGCAGATGCGCGTGGTCCGTCGCGACGAAAACCCGGTCGCCCAGCACGGCCACTCCCCGGTTGATCCCGCTTGCCGCATCCCCCGCCATCTCTTTCGTCCGCGGCCGTTTGAAATGCCAGATCTCCCGCCCCGTGCCCGCGTCGAGCGCATACACCTCGTTCACGCTGGTCACATACATCACCCCATCCACCACCACTGGGGTCGTCTGCAATCCACCCGGCGCGCCCTGCAGAGTAAACATCCACTGCGGCGCTAATTTACCGATGTTACTCACGCGAATCTGATCCAACGCGCTGAATCGGCTCCCGCTCATCTGCCCGTTGTAACTAGGCCAATCGCCGGGCCGCGGCTGCGCGATCTCCGCGAAAGCGATCCCTGGTCCCACCGATGCCCCTTCCGCCACGCCCACCGGCTCCCGCAACGTCTTTAGATAGGCCACCAAATTGCCAATTTCGCCCCGTACCGGCGCCATCAACGAAGGCCCCGCGACCGCCGACGCAACCGCCGCCGAGCGCAACAAATGCAGCTTCCCATCCATCCCGAGTAACTGCAGATCAAACGGGCTCTGATTTTTCGCCACTCCCTTTACGACGCGCCCATCCCGCAGCGTCACCGTCATTGACGCCCCTTTCCCGCCGCGTAGTGCAGCGGCTATTTGCGCCGGCGTCCGGTCCCGGCCCACTGCCGTCAAGTCTGGCCCCAGAATGCCGCCTCGGCCCCGCACCATGTGGCATCCCGTGCATTGCGCGGCGAACTGCCGCTCTCCCGCCGCCGCATCGCCGTCGACCGTCACGCTCTTACCCGCCGCGGCCGTCTTCAGCCCCCACGCGTACTCCGCAATCGCCTCAATCTCCGCCGGCGGCAACGCAAACGCGGGCATGCCGCCACCCGGAATCCCGTTCCGAATCACGTCGCTCACCTGCGCCCGTGTCGTCGCCCGCGGCGCCTTCACGGTCAAGAAGCCGGGACCATGGCCCCCGCCGCTTCCGTCTTCTCCGTGGCACCCCACGCAGCGCGCCAAGTACCCATTCTTGCCCGGCTGGGCCAACAGTCCCAACCCAGCCACCAATACCAACGCCGCGACGCGAAATCCCATTCCCCACTCTAACCGTCTAGGCCAAAGTCGGCAAATACGCCCGCGCGTAGTCGATGCACTCCTGGTTTAACTTGTCTTCCA
Organism: Candidatus Sulfopaludibacter sp. SbA3; assembly: GCA_945890485.1. Lineage (GTDB taxonomy): Bacteria > Acidobacteriota > Terriglobia > Bryobacterales > Bryobacteraceae. The sequence goes on from CAMDCN010000001.1 coordinate 188,474, forward strand.
ACGCCAGCACGCCTTCCGGCGACAACCCGGAAGTCCTCGGGAGCGGCCGCTTCGGCGGATTGTTCCGTACCCAGGCAATCAACATTGCCAAGTCCCGCGGCGGCACCGGGCTCTTGTCGTCATAGACTTTCCAATACTGCTCCGTGAACACCGGCACCTTCAACGGATCCCGGGTCAGCATCTCCAATTGGAACAGCATCTTCGGATCCTTCTTCTGGAACCGTGCGACGATCCCGGCAAGATCCAGATGCCCGTCACCAAAAGCCACCTCGGAAAGCAGAATCCCTTCCGGGTAGAAGTCCACGCCAATGTCCTTAAAACTCACGAAAATCGTATACGGCGCCAAGGTGTCAATCGTCTGCTGCGGCGTCTCGATCAGCGAGACATTGTTCACCAGATCCAAACAAACCCCAACATACTCGCTGCCCGTCGACTTCACCCAAGCCGCCAGTTCGTCGCTCCGCCAACCCTTGTGGTTCTCGATCGCCAGCCGCATCTTGTACTTCCGCAGAATCGGCTCCACCCGCTGCACGGCCGCCTTGCAAGCCGCGTCGAACGCATGGAACTCGGCCGCCGACTTAAACTGCTCATAGCGCCGGCCGGAAAACGGATCGTGCACACATTCCACCCGCCCGCCCATCTCGGCGCAGGCCTTCACCGCCGCCTCATACTTCGGCAGGTCCGCGTCGCTTTTCGCCGTCCGCAGCCCCACCGTCAACCGCATGTCGTACTTTTCCACCTGCTCCCGGATCTTCGCGATCCCTGCCGGATTCAGATCCATCGGTAGAGACGTGTGCGCCGCACCAAGGCCCTTCTCATGCGCGTACTCCACAATGTCCCAAGCCTTACCCATCTTCCGGATCCGCGCCCCCAGCCCGGGCCCGGCCGTACCCATGTATCGCAACACCTTCGGCCCGGCCGCCATCATTCCGGCCGCCACAGTGGTTCCCAACATTGTTCTACGTGTCATGCAGTGAAGACAATATCACTTCTGTTCCCACAATTCCGGCCCCCTTCTCGAGTTCCGACGATCGAAATCAATCGAAACCAAAACAAAAACGCCCCCCTTGCGGTGACCGCATCGTTCCCAGTAGAATGCTTGATGTGAGCCGATACCCGCTATCCTTTGCATTGCTTGCGTTTTCTTTGTGCCCGGTCTGGGCGCAAAACCAGTCTTTCGCCGAGGGCGCCTTTCAGGTGCTCGAGAAGGCCGCTTGCCGAGCCTGTCACAATCCTGATGGCGTAGCTTCCGTCACCCGCCTCCTGTTTCCGGAAACCGACGCAACTCCCGACAAGATCGAACGCTTTGGCCAATCCCTCGTCGTACTTGTCGACCGCCAGCAGCCCGCCGAATCGCTCCTGCTCAAAAAACCCACCAATAGAACCCCCCACGCCGGCGGCGCCCGCCTCACCGCGGGCAGCAATGATGAACGCATGCTCGCCGCCTGGGTCCGCCAACTGGCCACCCTCTCTGGAAACGACCTCGCCCGCGCCCTCAAGTACCGCGAGGAAGAGGCGGCCGGCCAAGGCCACGCCGCCCCCAAAGTAGCCATCCGCCGCCTGACCCACAACCAGTACAACAACACGGTTCGCGACCTACTCGGCGACCAGACTTCGCCCGCCAACCAGTTCCCCCCCGAAGACTTCGTCAACGGTTTCAAGAATCAGTATCAGGCCCAGAATCTTTCTCCGCTCCTGCTCGAATCCTACGGCGCCGCAGCCGAGAAACTCGCCCGCAACGCCTTCCGCGGCGGCGATACCCGGGGCCTCATCTCCTGTAAGCCTTCCGTCGCCTGCCGGACCCAGTTCGTTCGCGAGTTCGGGCTCAAAGCCTTCCGCCGCCCGCTCGAGGCCGAAGAGCAGCAGCGGTATGAAGCCCTGATGCGTAAGGGCGCTGACTTCTACAACGGTGCGCAACTCGCCGTCGAGGCGATGCTGCAGTCTCCCCACTTCCTGTTCCGTCTCGAAGAGACCGCGAATCCCAAATGGAAGAACTACGCTACTGCAGCGAGGCTCTCCTACACCCTTTGGGACAGCATGCCGGATGCCGCCCTGATGGACGCCGCCGCCAAGAATCAACTCGCCACGCCCGAAGCCGTCGAACGCGCCGCCCGCCGCATGCTCGATCACACCAAGGCTCGTGACGCCTTCGACGAATTCGTCGCCCAGTGGATGCGGTACGACCGTATTTTGACCGCCAGCAAGGACCGCCGCCGCTTCCCGCAGTTCACCCGCGAAACGGCTTTCGCCATGACCGAAGAGGCCCGCGTATTCCTCGGCGATCTCGTTTGGAACGATCGCAACTTCATGGAATTCGTCCGCGCCGACTACAGCTTCATCAACGGCGACTTAGCCGGAATCTACGGCGTCGCCGCCCCCGCCCGCGAGTTCTCCCGCGTCCAGTTCCCGCCGGCCTCCGAACGCGCCGGTGTTCTCGGCCAAGCCCTATTCCTGGCACTTACCGCCAAGCCGGATGAAACGGCGCCCACCGCCCGCGGCCTCTTCGTCCGCGAGCAGTTCCTCTGCCAACACGTCGCCGAACCGCCCCCTGGCATCAACACCAATCTGCCCGCCCCCACCGAAGCGAAGCCGCAAACGAACCGCGATCGCTTGAGCGGGCACGTCACCAATCCAAGCTGCTTCACCTGCCATAACCTGATCGACCCCATCGGCTTCGGCTTTGAAAAGTTCGACGCCATCGGCGCCCGCCGCGAAACCTTTAAGCTCTCGTTCGCCCCCACCGGCAAAGGCGCGAACCGCCGGACGCCCCCGAAGATCGTCGAACTCGATATCGACACCAAAGGCCACGTTGCTGGCGTCGCGAATTCCAGCTTCTCCTCGCCCGCCGAACTGGGCAAGGTGCTTTTTGAAAGCGCCCAGTGCCAGGAATGCGTCGTGAAACAGTATTTTCGCTATGCTACGGGTAGGATGGAAACCTCCGGTGACCGGCCTCTCATCCGGAAGGTATTAGCCGATTTTCGTGCTTCGCAGTTTCGTTTTAAAGAGTTGATGGTGTCCTTCATCAAGTCAAAAGAGTTCCTCAACCCTGGAGAAACCGTTCATGTCGCAAATCATAACCAAGCGCGCTAGGCTTTCCCGCCGCACCATTCTGCAAGGCTTCACCGCCGCCGGTTCCGGCATCACGGTGGGCCTGCCGCCGCTCGTCTCGATGTTCAATTCGCATGGCACGGCCTATGCGGCAGCCCCGGCCACCAAGGCCGCCGCGAAACCCATCGAAACCCGCTTCGTACTCTGGTTCAATGGCAACGGCATCCCCGAACGGTACTGGATTCCTTCTGAAGAAGGCCGCGACTACCGGATGACGTCCTGCCTGTCGCCCTTGGCGCCCTATCGTCAGGATGTGCACGTCATCTCTGGCCTCGACAACTCCGCCGCGGCGGCCCCTGGCCCCGGTAACGGCCACCACAAGTCGATGAGCGGTCTAATGAGCTGTACGCCTTTCAGCGGCCGTGGCGCCAGCGGCCCTTCGATTGATCAAGTCATCGCCTCGAAGATCGGTGGTGAATCCCGCTTCCGTTCCATCCAGATCGGCGTCTCCCAGGAGTCGTTCGGCGAGAGCATCCAGCGCAATATGAGCTGGTCGGGTTACGAACGCGCGCTGCCCCCGGAAATGATCCCGCACAAACTCTTCGATCGCCTCTTCGGCGAACGCGAAGAGGGCTGGGTGAACCGCAAGCGCAGCATTCTCGACGCGGTCCGCAGCGACGCGAACCTGCTCAAGAAGCACATCCCGAAGGATGACCAGGTGCGCATGGACGAGCATCTTTCCGGTATCCGCGATCTCGAGCGCGCTATCCAAGGGCTGCCGCCTGAGTATCGCCGGGTTGATGAGCCGGACTTTGACGGCGACATGAAAGATTGGCCGCGCATCGCCAAGCTGCAGAGCGATCTCCTTGCCGCGGCGCTATCGACCCGCCAGACGCGCGTCGCCTCCTACATGCTGACGAAGTGCCAAGGCCTTGCGCGCTTCCCGTGGCTCGGCTTTACCGCCGCGCGTCATCACGATTACACCCATGCCGATGGCAAAGCCCCTGGCTCGGACGGTGTAGAAGGGCAGCGCATTCTTCGCGACATCTGCAAATGGCACGTCGAGGAGTTCGCTTACCTCGTTGCGAAGCTCAAGTCGATTCCGGAAGGCGACGGCACCGTGTTCGATAACACCTGCCTTGTCTACACGCATGAACATGCCGAGGCCAACCCGCACAAGAACAGCGGCATGGCTCTGTTGATTGCCGGCCGCGCGGGCCGTCTCGCCACCGGTATGCACACGAAGATGACGGGCACCATCGGCGACCTCTATCTCACGTTGGCCGACGAAGTGATGCAGGCCCAAGTCGGGAAGTTCCCCACCGCCAGCCGCAAGCTCACCCAGTTGCTCGCCTAAACCAAAACAAACCGCAAAGAAAACGGGCCAGCTTGCAGAAGCTGGCCCGTTTTCTTTTTCAGTGCAGCTCTCTCCACAACGAAGAAAGGCCAGCCCATTGAATGCTGGCCTTTTCCATACCGTTCTGCAGACCCCTTTCTATTCCACCACCCGAACCAAGCCCGGATTGTCCCACTTGCCCGAGAACACTTTCGCCCCCGGCTTAGCCTGCCGCAGACCAGCCACCGCCTGCTCCGTCATCGCCGTACCTTTCAGGTCCACCGCCTTCAACATCGGCCACGAGGCAATTACCGCTGCCGCATCGTCGCCCACGCGCGTGCAGCCCTGCAGCGACAACCGCTCCAGCTTCGTTAGTACCTTGAGCCGCTCCAACCACCGCGAAGAGACCGGTAACCCATCCAGCTTCAAATAGCGCAGCTCCTTGAGTGTGGCGATCGCGCCCACTCCAAGCTCCGTCAAACTGACCGACCAGAGGCCGGAGTCCGTTCGCTGCATCCCCGTCAGATCCAAATGCGTTAATCCCGTCAAATACCGCAAAGACTGCAAGCCCGCATCGGTAATCTTGTTCCCGCCAACGGAAAGCTCTTTCAGATTCGTCAGGGTCGCCAAATGGTCGAGACCTACGTCCGTCACCTGCGCATAGCCCACATCCAGCGCCATCAGTGACGGAGCGGAAGCGGCATGTTCGAGAGTCGAGTCCGTAATCCGGGTTCCGCGTACATTCAGCCGCTGAAGCTTCTTCCAACCCTTAATCGCCGACATCCCTTCATCGGTAATCTGCTCGGCGTAGTAGAGGTTCAAATCCACAATTCCCGGCGCCGATTTCAACTGCTGCATGCCCCGATCGGTTATTCGCGTCAGCGAAAGATCCAGCTTGGCCAGCTGCGGCAACTTGGCCAGCAAGGGCATGTCCGCATCAGTCACCCAACTCGATCGCAGATCCACGCCGGTAATCCGGCCCGCCGCGTCGCGCGTCACCACGCCACCCGCTGCCGTAATCCAGTCGGCAGAGTCCGCCGCAAGCAACATCCCGGCCGACGCCAGACAAAAAGCAAAACGAGTGATCACCTAGGTTCTCCTCCGCACCGGCAACGACGAATCGCGGTCAAAAATGATCTTGCATTCGGGCCTCGCCCGCTGCAGTTGCTGGAAGCCCTGTTCGGTTACCGTCGTGTGATACAAGTTCACCAGTTTCAACGCCGGCATCGTCTGCAGGATCGCTATCCCTGCATCCGAAATGCCCGTTGTATCCAGGCGCAATTCCCGTAGGGTCGCATGGTCCTTCAGCGTGGCTAAGCCCTTGTCGTCCACCGATGTGTAGTCGAGCCCCAACACCGCCAGTTTCGGCAGACTCGCAATCGCCGCCATGCTCACGTTCGACGCCCGCGTCCGCAGCAGTTCCAACCGCTCCAGATTCACCATCGGCCGCAGAAGCTCCAGACCCTTCTCCGTAAACCGCGTGTGATCCAGGTTCAGTTCCCGCAAGCTCACGATCGCCGCCACGTGCTTCAAGCCTTCGTCCCCCGCGTCGGTCCCCGCCAGGTCCAACGTCTGCAATTTGCTCAGCTTGCTCAGCTCGGCCAGCCCGGCGTTGGTGATGTCCGTATTGGCCAGCAGCAGCCGTTCCAAAGCCGGCATGCCCGCCAGTTGGCGCAGGCCCTCATCACTCAGAACAGAGCCTGTGAAATCGATCTCATTCAGACTCGGGAGCGCTTTCAACGCCGCCAGTCCTTCGCCGCGCACCTGGGTCCCGCCCAGCCGCAGAGCGCGCAAGCGCGTCAACCCAGCCAAGTGCGCCAACCCTTTGTCCGTGATCGTTGTATGGCTCAGGTTCAGCCGGCGCAAATTCGCCATACCCTTGAGCGACGCCAAACCCATATCGCCCGCTTCCGTGGCCTCCAGATTCAACTCCTCAATGGCAGTCGCTGAAGCTAGGTACGCCAATTGCGCATCGCCAATGCCTGTCGACGCCATCGAAACCACCTTCAGCCGGCCGCCCGGCATCTCCGCCTTGCCGCCCAGCGCTTGGATCCACTCAGCCAACGCTTTCTCCGAAGTACCGGCTGGCTTAGCCGCCGCCAGCTTCCCACTTGCCGCCGCTGCGCCAACAAACTCAACCTTACAGTTCGGCACCGCCGTCTTGAACGCCGCCAACGCCGTCGGCGTCACGCGGCTATACCGCAGGTCTAGCCCGGTCAGCCCTTTCAAAGTTCCCAGCCGCGACAGCCCCGCGTTCGTAATCCGGCTCCGGTACAGGATCAACTCCGTCATTTTCGGCATTCCCGCCAACACCGGAATCGACTCGTCCGTAATCGCGGCACCCAGCAAGTTCAACTTCCGCATCTTTGTCAGATTCTTCAGGTGCGCCATGCCTGCATCCGTCACGCGGGTTCCACCCAGATCGAGATCCTCAAGCGAGGTTAACCCAGCGATCGATCGCAACCCCTCATCGGTCACCAAGGTATCGCGGAGGCTCAGGCGTTTTAAACCCTTCAACTGTTCGAGTCCCTTCATCGCCTCATCGCTAAACTCGGAGTTGCTCAAATCCAGCGAATGCAAATTCTCAAAGGGCGCCAAGCTCATCTTTTCGAGCTTGCACTGCGAGCAGCGGAACTCTTTCAACGCCGCCAGCCGCGTCAGAAGAGCGACGCCTTTGTCCTGCACGTTCACGTGGGTCAGGAAGTGAAGGCTAAACGAAAGCCGTTCCAGTTTTTGCAATCCGCCCAGGAACTTCAACTGCGCATTCGCGTCCAGCCGGCTTCCCGACGCCGGGTTGAACATTGGTCCCGGGAGATACAGCTCTTTCAGTTCCGTCAGCTCGCTCAGCTTGGCCAGTTCCGTGGCGCTGATCAACGTTCCAAAGAGGTCAACTCCGGTGATGCGAAATTCGCCCGCCGGAAGGGCCAGTAGATCACCATAGGGAGCCCGCTGCCCATTCAGCATCACCCGGCCGCCGTTGCGAATCACCCATTCCGCGGTCTCCCGCTCAGTCGCCGCCCAGCCAGCCATCGCCATCAAAAAGAACAATGCAGTGTGTCGGAGCATAACTATTCCATCCAAATTGTATCGCAAAGCAATCGAAAGCAAAAGAAGTGTAACGGCAGTCTGAATCAGATAAGCTCTAAAGATGCTTCGCCGCCACTTCCTTCTCGCCGCCGCCGCCCCGCACCGCAACTACCTGGTCTACTGGGGCACCTACACAGCCGGGGGCCCGCGCTATGGCACCGGCCAAAGCAAAGGCATCTACGTCTCGCGCCTGAACACCGCCACCGGCCAACTAAGCGCCCCGCAGCTCGCCATCGAAGCCGCCAACCCCTCCTATCTCGCCGTCCACCCCAACCGGAAGTTCCTCTACTCCGTCAACGAGCACATCGAAATGGAGGGCGCGACCCCCGGCGAGGTGAGCGCCTTCTCCATCAATCCGGAATCCGGCCAACTCACCCTGCTGAATCGTGTCAACTCCCGTGGCGGCATGCCCTGCCACCTCGCCGTCGATGCCTCCGGCCGTACGCTTGGCGTCGCCAACTGGGCCACCGGCAGCCTGGCCAGCTTCCCCGTTCGCCCCGATGGCTCTTTGGGCGAATCTGCGGGCTTCTACCAGCACGTGACCGAGGGCACAGCCAAGGTCCATTGCCACGCCGTCGTCTTCTCGCCAGACAACCGGTTTCTGATCGAGACCGACACCAGCCTGAACACCATCTTCGTCCACCGCCTGAATGCGGCAAATGCCTCCATCGTACCGAACCGTCCACCCGCTCTCCGGCTGCAAAACCCGGCGAGTCCGCGCCACCTCGTCTTCCATCCCAACGGCCGCTGGGCCTACGTCGCCAACGAGTCCGGCCCCGGCTGCACCATGCTCGAATACGATCGCCGGCGTGGAACCTTCCGCGAAGGCGCCGTCACGCGAACTGTCCCCGACTCTTATAAAGGTCGCGCCACCCCTGCCGAAGCTGTCATGCATCCCAGCGGAAACTTCGTGCTAATTTCGAACCGCGGCCACGAATCCATCGCCGTCCTGCGGGTCAACCCCGCCGACGGCTCGCTGACGCTGGTCGAAGCCTTCGCGCCTGGCGGCGTCGGAGCCCGCAGCTTCAACGTCGATCCCACTGGTCAATGGCTCTTCGCCCTCATGCAGCGGTCGAATCAAATCTTTCCGCTCCGCTTCGACTCCGCCACCGGTAAATTGAGCCGGCAGAGCGATCCCATCGCCTTGCCGGCTCCTGTCTGCGCCAAGTTCGTCGAAGTGTCCAGCTAAAAAGTAAGCCGGCGGTGCGAAATAATCGCGCCGCCGGCTCTAGGTTATTGGAGAGGGAGTTCCCGGTTAAAACTGCAACCGGACCGTCAACTGCACCACCCGCGCCGGGCTACCCGAGTTCCGCGTGGTCAGAATGCCATCGCTGGCCACCGCAATCGGATTGTTCGGATTGTTCAGCACATTGAAGAAGTCGATGTTCAGCCGCAACGCCACCTTCTCGGTGATGTTAGTGAACTTGAACAGCGACGCATCCAGGAACCATTGGTTCGGAGCCCGCATGTACTGATTTCGCCACGGCACCAAGTTGTCGTTGAAGTTCAGCCGCTGCACGGTGTTGTTGTTCAGCGGAACCCAAACGTTGTTGGTATCCCAGAACTGTCTGAGGTTAGTGTTCGCCGGTGCGTTCGCCGGCAAGGTCGTGCTGCCCCAAGGAATCAGGGGAGAGGCCGCCGGCTTGTAATTCGCCGGTACCCCCATCACCCCGTTCGGCCGGCCCTGCGCATCCGTACTGTTGATCTGGTTCGCTGGGATGTACCCGTTAAAGTACAGGAATCCAGGGAAACACCTGCCACTGCGGCAGTCTTCAATCGGGTACTGCTCGCCGTACCGTTCAATCGGATTACCGGTCGGATAGTTATTGGTCGGCAGGGTGAAGTAGTTGGACCGGAAATTACCCGTTCCGGCAAGCTGCCACCCGCCGATAATCTTGTCCACGAAGCCCCGCATATTGCTCCCGAAAGCCTTTCCTTTGCCTACCGGGATATCTGCGATCCAGTTCCAGCGAACCTGATGCTTCGGGGTATTCGCATCCCGTTGGAAGTTCAAGAACCGGTTCCGGTCCCGCTCGTCCTGTGGAATCGCGTTCGGCAGGAAGTTGTCCGCCTGCTGAATCACACCCGTTGTGCCCAAGGTGTTACCGGTTACCCAGAACAACTGGAACCCAAGACCTTTGCTGAAGCGCCGCTCCAGCTCAGCTTGGAACCCGTTCCAGGCTGCGTAGCCGGGGCTGCTCAACCGGTTCACGCTGCCGTAAACCTGCTGATCGTAGGGCCGCCGCGCGACGTTGGCAAACGCTCCCGTTGGCAGCGGAGTCCGCCGCGTGGCGAACCAGATATAGTCCGGAACGCTTTCGTTCAAGTTCACCGTCTGCAGGATGTTCGTCGTCCGATTGCCAACGTAGGCCAACCGCACCACCATGTTGTCGAAGATCTCCTTCTCCACCGTCAGGTTCATATCCTGAACCTTCGGGTCGCGGAGGAACGGATCAATCTGGATGGCGGTGAAGCCACGGGCGATCGTCCGCGTATCGTTGATGTTGATGATGTCGTTTCCTGAAGTGTTCACTCCGGCGAATAACGTCTGTGGCGTGCGCAACCCATAGTTTGGCAGGCCGTCCGGCGAGAGCGCGGTATTGGTTAGGCTGTTTTGGAAGCTCGCCGAAACAATCTGCTGATTCTGCTGGCTCCCGAACCAATCGGCAATGGGCTGTGTGTAGTAGGAGATCCGGTAACCGCCGCGGATCACCATGGCGCCCTTGCCCGAGAATGCTTTGTAAGCGAACCCGATCCGGGGGCCGAACTGCTTCCAGTTGTTGGTCACCAGGCTGCTCGACAGACCCGCTTCCTCGGCAGTAATAATCTTGCCGCCGAACCCAGTCAAAGCATTCAGATTGGCTGGCAATGTGGCCTGCCGTTCGAGGAAGTTGTCCACGCTCGAACCCACCACGTACGCCCGCTTTTCCGGGCTGAAGCTGGTCAACAAACCGTTCCGGTCGTTGAGCGGAGTCCGATACTCATACCGCAAGCCCAGGTTCAATGTCAGCCGTTGGGAAACCTTCCAGTTGTCCTGAATGTACGGCGCGTACTCTTGCCGCCGCAGAAAAGCCCACGGACGCCGGAACGTCGCGTTGTAGTTCATGCTACCCAGATACAGGTTCGCCATCGGATGGCCCGAGAACGGAGTCGCAATCGGATTCTGCGGCGTCGAAACCGTGTCGTAGAGGCCTGTCGCCTGTGTGGCCGTATTGAAGTTGCCGGCGGCCGAAACGATCGATTTCGGAACGTCCTCCCAGCGGAACTGGAAGCCGAGACTGAGCTCATGTTTGCCAACGACTTTCGTCGCATTGTCCTGCGCCGTAATCAGATTACTTACGAGGAAGAACGGCTGCTCACCGCCCCACACATACTGGTCACCGGCGCCAAGCGACATCCCGTCAATAACCGGGAAGTTCACGGCACCAAACGGATTCGGCATCCCCAACAGGCCCGCATAGTTTGTCTTGTTGTCGCCCGCGCCGCGGTTGTGCCAGTCGCGCATGCCCGAAATCAGGATCTCGTTATTCAAGGTCGGCGAGAACGTATGGATCCAGGTCCCCGACAACGCATGATTCGGCCACCACCGCGTCGTCTGGTTGATGGTCTTGAAATCGTTCACCGGCAGGAAAGGCGCACTGTTGGCGCCGTACTGCTCGTAGTGCTGATTGTAGGCGTACCGGAAATACACCAAGTTCTTATCGGAGAACCGGTGGTCCACACGGATGTTCCGCGTATCCTGATGCAGCGGTCGTTGGAACACGCCGATCCAGTTTGCATCGACCAACGGGTTTACGCCCGGCAGATTCGGCATCGCCGTCCGGTCAAACATGAACTTCGCCACCGGGCTGATCCGCGCCGGGTTGATCATGTTCGTGATGCCATTGTGCGTCATCGGCAACCGGGACCAGTTCGCCTGCGTCGTCAGGGGGTCATACAGGTTAAACTGCCGACCCTGAGCGTCCCGCAAACCCCGGAAGTCGCCGTTGCGCATTTCCGCGGTCGGCACCGACATGCGCGTTGTCGTGTTCGCCAGGAAACGTGTCGATTCCCAGTTGAAGAAGAAGAAGGTCCGATTCTCGCCTTTGTACAATTTGGGAATGTTGATCGGGCCGCCCAAAGATAGGCCAAATTCGTTGCGGTTTACATAGGGAGGCTTGGTGAAGTTATCTTCGCGCCGCCGGGCCACGCCGTAAGCGCTATTGCGGTTCGTGTAGAACAGCACGCCGTGATACTGATTGGTGCCCGACCGCGTCGACATAATTACCGACGTCGGACGCGAGAACTTCGCCGATGCGTTGTTCACTTCGACGCGAATCTCCTCCACCGAGTCCAAGCTCGGTGTCCGCGCCACGTCCCATCCTTCCCACACTTCGTTCTGCGCCGATCCGTCCACCACCAGGGTGTTCGATCCGTTCCGCAAACCATTGCCGCGGACCATGCCGCCAATGCCGTGGCCGTGCGACGACCATTGAATACCCGGCACCATCACGAGCAGATTTTGATACCCGCGTCCATTCACCGGCAACTGTTCGATCCGTTGCCGTTCGAGCGACGAGCCCAGGGAAGGGGAGTCGACCTTGATCATCGGCGTCACATCCTTCACCTCGACAATCGTGTTCGCCGTCGCTACCTGCATCACGATGTCCACCGTCGCGTCCTGCTGCACCTGCACGGTCAAATTGCCTTCGAAAGTCTGCAGGCCCGGCATCTCGACACGGAGACGGTAGGGGCCTGGAATCGTAGTCGGAAACACGTAGAGGCCCGCGCTGTTCGTTACCGATTCGCGGACGACTCCCGTGGCTGTATTGAGCAAAGTCACCTTTGCGTTCGGAATCAGAGCTTGCTGAGCATCAGTCACCGCCCCACGCACGGTGGCGTTCGAAGCCTGGGACCACGCCATTGGCGCGGTGAGAAGCGCAACAAAGAAAAGTGTCGATCGAATGAGTGTCATGTGTTGGAAACCCCGGCGAACTGAAAGACTTTCGGAATAGTTTACGGGGCATGACAATCAGATGCAAGAGCTAAACTTGCTTTACTTTCATTTTCTTTCCGTACTGAGGAGAGGTCCCACTTTCCAGCCTTCATCGAACACTCCAGCCATCGCCACATCTGGGTCTTCCTTCGTTCCCACGCGCAAGATTGCGTAGTCTCCATACTGCGGAGCCGGGAAATCCCCCGCCCAGTCCTCCCACAACGCCGTCAATCCGCTGTTCAACACAACATACTTCTTCGGATTCAGCGGATTTGGATAGATCATCGCCGGTAGCACCTCTCCCGCCGCGAACCGCTGCCCGCCCATCTGCACCGTCTCCCGCCCCCACGTCAACGGCAGTTTCCCGGCCACGCGCTCAATCCAACGGTTACTTCCCGGATCCCCAAACAGCACCACGTGGTACTTCTCAAAATCCGCAGCCGTCACATCGCGGTCGTCCTTCACCCGCAACCGCCCTCGGTACGCCAATTGATACTGCCGGTCGAACCGCGCCAGAATCGCCAAGGCCTGCTCCTGCGCCGCCACATTCCAAGGTGTGCCCGTCGGCTTCACGATCAGAAAGGGCTCCAGAAACGCATCGTCGATCGGCCCTTGCAGCCCATGCCGTTTCCGCAGGCCTGTCTCAGCGCTACGAGCCACCTGCCACTTCCCGGCAGTCTTGGCCAACACCAACTCCGCCGCCCCCGCGACCGATAACGTCTGCCCGTCGATCACCACCGTCGTCGCCCGCTCCGTCTCCCGCAACGCCAGCCGATTCAGATTCTTTGTCTTGATCTCATAGCGGCTCCGGTTCAACATTCGCCGAGCGTCAATCTCCGCCCGCTCGTAGTGCTTCTCCAGGCCCTCGAGCGTGGCCCAATGGCTCTTGTTGTACCGAGTCGTATACGTCAGGAATCGCAAGTGGTCCGGCGACATCCGCCCCTTCTTTAAGTTCTCCAGATGCATCGCATCCATTCGCTTACGAAACTCCGGGTCCGTCGCGTGCGGCGTGTTCGGCGCGACCAGAAACACAATGGAAGGGACTTCCTTGACGCGCAATCCCGTCGTGAACGACTCGCCCTCAAAGTGAAACCCTTCTTGCGCCAACTGCCGCCGCGCGGTCACATGCTTGGCGAAACTCCCATCAATTTCGCCCACATAGCCAATAAACGGCATATTGAACGCGTTCAACATCCACTCATACGTGTTGTCGAAGATCCGGCACATCGCCTGCTGATGCGGCGCCAAGTCCGTCACCAGCCGCATCCGGTGCGACTCGGTATCCCCGGCTCCCGCCTCCACCGTTGCCCACTCGCCCGGATGATGCAGCGCCGTATGCCACACCCCGGCGCCCCCCATCGAAAACCCACGCAACGCCACCCGGTCCTTGTCGACTTTATACGCCTTCGAGACCGCCGCGATACCTTCAAACACGTCCGCCTCTCCCGGCCAATGGAACGCATTGTTCCCCCTCCCGTGCAGCTCAATCTGAATCGTGCCCGGCAAGTATGGGCGGTCCGCCCCCCGCCGCTCAAACGCGTTGATGAACTCCACCTCGTACCGCGTCACATACCGCCCGTGTTCAATCACGTCCAACGGAAACGCCCGTGTTCCGTCATACTCCTCCGGTACCGTTAACCGGTAAGGCTGCACCGATCCGTCTACCGCCGACCGGTACCCACGAACCAACCGTCCTTTCTGGGTCGTCCACGGCGACTGCCCTTTTTGTAGCAACGCCGCCCGCTCCGATCCCATCTCCATCACCGCCAACGTCGAAGCCACCGACTCCTTGCGGAAGAACTCCTCCGGGAATCGCAGAATCCATCGCGCCGCCTCCGCGAAGATTTCGACATCCACCACCAACTCATCGCTCACGCCCTTCGCCCGCAGCGCGGCGATCTCTGTGTCGAGTGCCGCCAATTTCGCGGTAATCGCCTGCTTCTCTTCAGCGCTCGGCTCATACGGCGCCGTCCGCGGTCGAAACCGCGTCGTCGGCAGAATTTCTCCTGCCCGCCACTGTTTCGGCGACGGAACCTGAACCGTCTGGCTCAGCACCAGCCCGGCGCAAAGCAAACTCAGCGAAATCGCGATTGTCTTCATCGGCTGTATCTTATCAGCGCGGCGGACCTTCCTAGAAGCGAAATCGAGTGGTAACCTCAGAAAGCACTCGAAGGCAAAACAAAGCAAAGGCAGATCCCCATGATCCTGAGAACCCTCTCCGCTCTCCTCTTCCTCGCCGGCTCCCTCGCCGCGCTAGGCCCGGAACTCGAATTCAAAGACCCCTCCGGCCAAACCATCGCAAAATACGTCGTCGAAGCCCCCGAGAACCCCGCGCCGCAACTCGGCCTCATCTTCTGCTCCCAGGAGCACGACACCCCCACCGGCAACGACATCTTCCCCGTTCGTCAAAGCCTCCTCCGCCTGGGTCTTGCGAACCAGTTCGTCCTCCTGTCCATCGCTCCCCAGTCCCGCAAGTTCGGCCCCGCCGACCACCAGCCCATCGAAAAGCTGATCGCCTGGGCGATGAAGACGTACCCCACCATCAATCCCCGCCGCGTCTACATGTTCGGCAAAGGCGAAGGCTCCAAGATCTCGATGGAGTTCACGATGACCCATCCCCAACTCAGCACCGCCGCCATCGGCTACAGTTGGGGCGCTTGGCTCATGCCTTCGGAAGTCGATAAGCCCATCGACTTCGTCAACCAGGCCCCCGAACTCTACCTCACCCTCGGCCGCCGCGATCTCGACAACCATCTCACGTGCGTGCGTGACACCTATCCCCGGCTCAAGGCCAAGGGATATCACCTGATTCATCGCGAGTTCGACGAACTCGCCGACCGCAGCTACCACCCGGTGAGCAACGATGATGCCCTCTCCTGGGCCACCCGCCTTCGCAACAAGAACCTACCGCTCTCCGCCGAAGAAACCCGCCTCCTCCGCGCCTTCAACGGCAAGCCCCCAGCCCCGGTGAATGGCTACTATCCCTCCCTCGCCCTCGTAGGCGGAGCCCCGGCCGGAGCCATCCTACAAAAGCTCTTTACCTCACCGGACCCATCCGTCCGCGCCGCCGCCGCCGAAACTGCCAAGCACGGCATCTATGGCGCCGCCACCACCGCCGCCCTGGCCAAGTTGACGAAAGACACCTCCCGCCCCGTCAGCCAGGCCGCCATCCGCGCGCTCGCTCTCCTCGCCAACTGGCGTTATCCAGAGGCGCAGTCTGCTCTCATTCAATTAGCCACGGACCCCACGGCAGACCACACCAGCCGCCTAGCCGCCGCCGATGGTCTCGCCCATGCCGCCCGTCTCCAGGTGCAAGGCATCCGCCAGGACCCGGCGATCTTTGCCGCCCTTGCCTCCCTCGCCGCCGAAAAGGACGAGCCTCTCCGCGCAGTCGCCTCCGCCACTCTCGCCCCTGCCTACGTTCCGCCTCCCCCCGGCGCGCCCCGCCGCCGTTCGCCCGAAGGCGGCTGGCAAAAGTGGGTCGAATCTCTTTACGCTACCGAAAACGTCGAAACCAAGAAATACGAGATCTGCGCCTCTACCGGTCGCGAACAGGCCCTCGACAACTTCTGCCGCGGCGGCGAAGCCCTCCGTGCCCGCAACCTCGCCACAGGCTTCGCCTTAACTTTGAAAGCCGCCGAAGCCAATTACGTCCCCGCCCAAGCCGCCGTCGCCATGCTCTACGCCAACGGCCAAGGCGTCCAGCAGAACTACGCCGAAGCCGGTCAGTGGTGGCTCAAGGCGGGCGCCGCCGGAGACCTTGTCGCCGCCCGCCACGCCTGGAACCTCTACAGCAACGGCGAAGGCGCCGAACGCAACCCCACCCTCGCCAACCAAATGGCTCCCCTCATCGGAGAGCCTATCCGGCAGCCCCGCGCCGCCAAAAAGAAGAACTAACGCGCGAGCCGGTGCCAAAGCACCTGGTTTAAGTTGCCGCGGCCCGGATCGGAGAGCACCTCTCCCTTCCGGACCGCGTCCACTGAATGCAACCCCGGCGATTCAACATACCCCAACACTTTCCCCGTCTTCCGGTCCACGTTCACCAGCCACCCCGGCGCTTCATTGATCACGTTCCGCGCATGCGTCCCGATCCAAAGGTTCCCGTCCGGTCCCGCCGTGATCGAAAACGTTTTCCCCAGATGTCCCCATTCGCCCAGATATTTTCCCTCTAGATCAAAACGCTGAATCCGTCCGTTTTGCCGGTCTGCCACGTAAATCACCCCATCCCGTAGTGCCAGCCCATGCGGCAAATTAAACTGCCCCGGCCCCGTCCCCGCGGTCCCCCACTGCTTCACCCGTTTCCCCGCCGCGTCATACTCCAAAATCCGCGCATTCCCATAGCCATCCGCGATAAACACCCGGCCCTTCGGTCCAAACGCAATATCCGCCGTACCCCTCGATCGTCCCCTCCCCGCGGGCAACTCGCCCACTTCAATCCGTAGCAGTAGCTTCCCCTGCGGCGTAAACTTCAACACCACCGAACTCCCCGAATCCACCGTCCACACGTTGCCCTCCGGGTCCAGTCGAATGCTGTGCGGATTCGTGTAAAGCCCCTTGCCCCAACTCCGCAAGATCTTGCCCTTTTCGTCAATCACGACCACCGCATCCTCACCTAGGTTCCGGTGAATCAAATACGTCTCCCCCTTCGGCCCCACGGCCACCGAGGAGATGTAATCCGTGTTCCAACCCTCCGTCCTCGCCTGAATCGCCAGCGGCGACGACTTCCACGGCAACTTCGGCGAACTTTGAATCAACGCCGTGAACCGTGCCGCCTCCTCGGCCGTCGGAGGATTCGGCGGCGACTGCGCCCCGCAAACGAAAGCAAAAATGCAAAGCAAAGGAAGTTGTCTCATCGGGGAAGAAGAATATCACGGTCGCAGGCTATAAAATGGGCCCCATGGCCCGGCATCTTCTTTTCCTCCTCCTCTTCGCCGGCCAAGCGACCGCGCAAGACGACCCCTCCGAGTGGCGGCGGATCGGCCTCGCCCACATCTCCGCCAACCGCTTGGCCGAAGCCGAACCGGCCCTCCTTCGCGCCTGCCAGCTGGAACAACCGCCGGTCGATAGCTGCTACTTCCTCGCCCGCAACCGCCACGCCCTGGGCCAGTTCGAACGCGCCCGTGAAGCCTTCGACCTCGCTCTCGCGGCCCCCTCAGCCCGAGTCCATCGCGCTGCCGGTCTCAACTATCTCGCCCTCGGCCGCGACGCCGACGCCGAACTCCATCTCCGCCGCGCCGTCGCCATCGGCCCTCTCACTCCGGACGATCCCCGCGTCGACCTCGGCGCCTTCCTCTTCCGCCAAGGCCGCCTGCCGGAAGCCGCCACCCTCCTCAAACAGGCAGCCAAAGCAGATTCCCCCCGCGCCCATCTTGAGCTCGGCCGAGTCCTCCTCCAGCAAGGCAACCTCGAACTCGCCGCCTATCACCTCGAACAAGCCGCTCGCCGCAACCCCGCCGACCCCAACGCCCACCTCCTCCTCGCCCGCGCCTACCAACGCCTCGGCCGCGACGCCGACGCCGCCCGCGAACTCGCCCTCGGCGAACAACAACGCCGCCGTAAACGACCCTGATCGCTACTGCTCCTCCACATCAACCACCCGATCCCCCGCCACATCCCGCAACACCTGCTTCCGGCCCCCCGGCCAAACAATCTCCACTTCGGCCGCCCGCGCATCCGCCCCCAATCCGAAGTGCGCCACCCGGTCGCTCGAAGACCCATACCCCACCGCCGTCGTCACCCGGTTCCACTGCTCCCCAGTGGTTGTCCCCTTCACCCGGATCATCGCCCCAATCCCATCCCGATTCGCCTTCCGCCCCCGCAGCCGGATCCCCAGCCAATGCCCCGTGCCCTCTGACGTATTCCGCAGCAACCCCGCCCGCTCCCCAATCCGCGTCACCGCCACGTCCACCCGGCCATCCCCATCGAAGTCCGCAAACGCCGCCCCCCGATGCATCGCCTCTCCTCCAGCCACCCCTGCATCGCGAAACATCCCGCCGCCTTCATTCACAAATACCCGGTTCGCCTGCTTCGACCGCCGATGCGAAAACTGTTCTGTATTCGAGTCAATCGACCCGCAAGCCCCAAACAGATCCTTCCGGCCATCGTTGTTGAAGTCGAAAATCCCATTGCTCCACCCGGTGAATGGCATCGTCGCCCGCCCAATGGTACTCGGGTACGTCTCATCGCCAAACAGCCCCCGCCCCAGATTCACAAACAGCGGAAACGTCTCGTTCGCATTCGCGGTCACCCACAAATCTTCGCGCCCATCGTTGTTCACGTCCCGCGCATCCGCCCCCATCGAACTCAACGCCCGCCCATCCTCGTTCAGGCCCACCCCCGCCTGCATCCCCACCTCGCGGAACCGCCCCTCCCCCTCGTTCCGGAACAGAAAATTCGGAACCGTATCATTCGCCACGAACACGTCCAAATGCCCGTCCCCGTTGAAGTCCAGAAACGCCAGCCCCATCCCTTTCCCCACCGCTGCCCCAATCCCCGACTCCCCGGAAACATCGCGAAACGTCCCGTCGCCGTTGTTCCTGTACAACTGATTCGGCAGCCCCGCATAGTGCCGCGGATGGCAATACGTTCTAACCCCACCCGTCCGGCATGGCGGATCCGCCCCCGGCTTCCAAGACACATAGTTCACGACAAACAGATCGAGATGCCCATCAGCGTCATAGTCGAACCATCCCGCCGAAACCGCCCAACCCTTGCCATTTCCCAACCCCGCCCGCTCGGTCCAATCCTCAAACGTCCCATCGCCCCGGTTCCGGTAAAGAAAGTTCCGGCCCACCCCGGCCACAAACAGATCCTGGTCCCCGTCGTTGTCGAAGTCCGCCGCCGCTCCGCCGATTCCGAACCCCTCACCGGCCAGCCCCGCCTTCGCCGTCACGTCGGCAAACGTGCCGTCTCCCCCGTTCCGGTACAACCGGTTTCCCTCGCCCGGCCTCGACGCCCCGTTCACAAAGAACAGATCCGTCCGCCCATCTCCGTCGAAGTCCACCGCCACCGCCCCGGCGACCATCGTTTCAATCTGTCGCCACTCGCCTGCCGCGCCGTTCCGCAGTACAAACTCAATCCCCGCCCGCCGTGCTACGTCCTCAAACGTAACCGGCGAAGCCCCCGCCCAAGCCCAGACACACAGCGCTGCCGCTGACCCAGCGGCGAGCCCCCACCTGCTCACCCAGCCTCTCCGGCAAGCCTCGGAACCACCACGACGCTCAACCCTTTCTCCTCCATCACTGCCTTGTGCAGCGCGGAAATCCCACTATCGGTGATCACCCGGTTCACCGCCGTAATCGGCGCGATCATCGACAAGCTCGACCGTCCAATCTTGCTCGAATCCGCCACCACTGTTACCTCCTTCGCGCACCGGATCATCGCGGCGTTCAACTCCGCCTCCAGAATGTCCGGCGTCGAAGGACCTATTTCCGGCTCTAATCCGTCCACGCCTAGAAACAAATGGTCCACGCGCAAATCCGCCAGCAGCTTCTGTGCCTGGGGCCCCGCAAAGGACCGCGAGATGTGCCGATGCATCCCGCCCACCATAATCAGACTGATCTCCGTCACCGGACTCAATTCCCACGCCACGGTCAACGAATTGGTCACCACGGTCACGCGCGCTAACTTCCGCCGGCGAATCGCCCGAGCTACTTCGAGCGTGGTTGTGCCCGAATCGAGCAACACCGTCTGCCCCTCGCGCACCAGCGCCGCTGCGGCCTCGCCAATTCCCACTTTCTCGTCGTGATGCTGCGACTCTTTCACTTCAAGCGGCGCATCGGCCGCCAGATCATGCTTCCGGATCGCACCGCCGTGCGACCGCACCAGCAGATCACGTTCCGCCATCGCATTTATGTCCGCACGGGCCGTCACCGCCGAAATGTCAAAATGGCGCGAGACTTCAGAAATCACTACCCGCCCTTGACGCTCGATCATCTCGAGGATCGCTCTCCGCCGCTCTTCCGTCAAAAGCCGAGGCTTCCGCCCACCATGCTTGGCAGTGTCTTTGTTTTTAGCCGCTAACATCGATTGTTATTCTCTCTTACTCATTGTGGCGTAGGTTGCTCTGCCGCGCAGCAATCTCTCCACTTCCGGCCACGACGCCTGACCGCCGCACCCGCCCAGTTTCCGCGTCGAAAGCCCGCCGCAGATGGAACCGCACGCCAAACAACTCTCGAGCGATGCACCCTGCAGCCAAACCCACAGAAAGCCGGCGTTGAAGGAATCGCCCGCACCGGTCGTATCCACCACATCCACGTCGATCGCCTCGGATTCATGGATCTGGCCGTCCGCCCACGCCGCACAACCCCGGGGTCCCAACTTCGCCACCGTCAGCCGGGCATTCCCGCCAATGGTCCGCAAGCCCTTGGCCACATCTTCCTTCCCCGAAAGTCCCGCCAACTCCACTTCGTTGAGGAAAAACACATCACAGTGCCGCAAGACGCCCAAAATATTCTGGCTCCAACGCTCCGCCGGATCGTAACCAAGATCCAGCGACACCGTCAGGCCCATCTCCTTCGCCTGTGCGAAGAGCCCCGCCAGTCCTGGCTGTAACCCGCTCTGCAGGTAATAGGAACTGACATGCAGGTGTTGGAACTCAGCCAGCATCGCCACCGTGATTTCACGGGCCGTCAACTCCGCAATCGCCCCGGGGTAAGTCACCAGAGCTCGATCCTCAGCACTGAAAGAAGCGGTTATTCCCGTCTTTAAGCCCGGATCCGACCGCACCAGTCTGATATCCACACCCGCGGACTGCAGGGCATGCAGACAGAACGCTCCCATCGCATCTGTGCCCACCTTGCCGAGAAACGAAACGGTCGCGCCAAGTTTCGCCAGCCCTGCCGCGCAAATCGCCGACGAGCTCCCCAGCTCGAGCGAAAAATCATCCGCCAAAACCTCTCTACCTGGTTGCGGCAAGGAATGAAGACCACCGAAAACCAAATCGGCGTTCAACTCCCCAACCACCAGGATTTTCATCAAACCTCTCCCACTGCCGTCCTGTGCAGTCTGAATTTGCCTACCACCCGCGTAATGGAATTCTCTACCGACGGCTCATCCGGACGCAACCCCTCGGCCCGGCAACGCCGGAAAGCCAGCAATTGCCCCACCACCACGCTCGCCACGGCCACCCATTCATCCCCCATTCCTTCGAGTTCCGGCATCTCCACCACCAGATCCGGCGGCCCGGTCGATACACCTCCCGTCTGCGCTCCCACGAGGACCTTCCAGCCACCCAGACCCTTCCGGTCAATCTCTTCCATCAAGTCTGCGACGTACGCCCGCCGCGCCGCCTGCGACGGTAGCGGGACAAACACCAAGCTCCGTTCCCGCAGCGCACACATCGGACCATGCCGCAAGCCCAGGCTCGTCTCCGCACGCGTCAGCACGCGCCCATCGGTCATCTCCAGCATCTTTAGCGCCGTCTCCAGCGCAGCGCCCTGCAACGATCCGCTGCCCACCGCCAGCATGCGCTCGACGTGCTCCACCGGAAACTCTTCTATCGACTCGAGCGGCCCTTCCAGCAATCCGCTCACCCCCGTCGCCAGATTCTCGACGCTGGTTACATACTCACGCTCCGGATAACCCAGCGCCAGGGCCGCCACCACCAGGCTCGTAAAACTGCTGGTCATCACCAGGCTCCGGTCACAGCAGCGTTCGTCAAGTACGACCACCGTCACCCGGGGATCGACCGCGAACCCCAATGCCATACGGCCTGCAGGATTGCAGGTAATCACGAGATGCTCTATAGCTGGCTCTTCATCTAGCAACCGCTCGATCAAGGCCCAACTTTCGGGGCTATCTCCCGACCGCGAGACAGACACCATCGCCAAGGGCCGCGCAGTTGGCAGCACGCCGGATCCGAGTAACAGCAGTTCCCCGGATTCAATCGCGAGTACAGGCTTTCCTGTACGCTCCTGGATGACCGTTTCAACACACTTGCCGGCATAGTAAGAACTTCCCGACCCGGTCACGACTATCGCCGCCGCCCGGCTGATCAGCCCTTGCCAACGCTTCCGGGCCGAACCCATCCGCCGGGCAGTATCCCGCCAAACCTCCGGTTGCTGCCAGATCTCTGAAAGCGTATGCCCGTAACCCTCCGACCGCTGCAAGTCCTCCGCATAATCTCGTAACTCAGAAAAGGAGGCCTGCGCCGCAACGGAGCGATGCACTGTTGAACAGGAAAGATCAACCACTAAAACAAAGCATAGCAAACTCTTGCGAAGGCATTGATTGACTTTTTGTTATAGGTTTCTTCATAGTTCGTTCGCATTCGTAACGATCCGCTCTGGAAGCACCTTCCCTGGATTCAAAATTCCACGCGGATCCAGCATCGCTTTGATGCCTCGCATGACTGCCACTGCCTCCTCTCCGTGTTCCGTCGCGACGAACTCGCGCTTCCCCATCCCCACGCCGTGCTCGCCAGAGGCGGTGCCGCCCAGCTCCAGACTCTTCCGCACGGCCGCGCGGTGAAAGCCCTCCACGGCCCCCCACTCGCCTTCTCCTCGCCAAGGCAGGATCACGTGTAAGTTCCCATCCCCCGCATGTCCCAACAGGTACCCAGTCAGTTCCCGCCTGGCCAGCTCTGCTTGCAGGAACTCCACCATCTCCGCGAAAGCCCCAACCGGGACCGCCGTATCCGTCGTTAGTAGTCGCGCTCCCGGGTTAGCTTCCTGCGAAGCCGTGTAAGCCCGCAAGCGCGCCGCCCAAAGCGTTTCTCCCGCCCGCGAGACTTCTGTTGCTCCGCCGGCAAGGAAGATCGCTTCCGCCGCCCGGCCATGGCCTTCAGTATGAAACTCGCAGAACAGGGTATCGGCTGCCTCCTCGCCCAAAAATGACATGTACGACCGGTCCAGAAACTCAATCGCTCCAGCGTCCAGCGCACGCATCGCACCCACGCACCGTACCGCTTCCCGAACAGAAGCGAACCGCGCGACCACCACCTCCCGGACGGCCGGCGTAGGCGTCAGCTTCACGATTGCCTCGGTGATCACGCCCAGCGTACCTTCGCTGCCGACAAAAAGCTGCGTCAGGTTATAGCCGCAGCTCTGCTTCCAGGTCCGTCCTCCGGTCCGGATCAGCCGCCCATCCGCCAGCGCCACCTCCAGGCCCAACACATGCGCCTTGGTCGAACCATACTTCACCGCCTTCGGACCAGCCGCGTTGTTCGCAATCATCCCCCCGATCGTCGCGTCTCCCCCGATCTCCACGGCAAACTGCCAACCGCTTCCCGCCAGTTGCCGGTTCAATTCCCGGTACTTTGTGCCTGCCTCCACCACCGCCAACCGGTCTTCGAGACGAATCTCTTTCACCCGGTTCATTCTTTCCAAACTCAGGCTGATCCCGCCCCGCACCGGAATCGGATTCCCCTCGACGCTGGTGCCCGCCCCCCAAGGCGTCACCGGAAGTTCCCGTTCGTTCGCCCACGCCAAGACGGCCGCCACCTGTACGGCACTCTCCGGCATCGCCACCACGTCTGGCCAGACGGCATCATGTCCGCTGACGTCTCCCCCATGTCTGGCCCGCACCGCCTCGCCCGTTTCCACGGACACGAAACCCGCCAGTTCACTAACCCAATTCATGCCGACAGTCTACCGCCCCGGCAGGACACGGTCCTCACGGCAGCCACCCGAGGCTGGATCTTACCGCTCCACTGCCTCTCCAGAATACAATTGAGGAGCTTTCATGGATCTAGTCATCGTCCTCCTCCTGACAGTCGCCGTCATCTACGCCCTGTCGACCGAAAAGTTAGCCGTCGATCTGGCGGCCATCTTCGTCGCCATCGTCCTCATCGTGACGCGGATCCTTACCCCCGAGCAGGGCCTCTCCGGCCTTGGCCACCCGGCTACGGTCACCGTGGCCGCTATGTTCGTGCTTTCAGCCGGCCTTTCCAAAACCGGCGCCCTCAACTCTGCCACCCGCAGCCTTTCCCAACTCGGCCGCCGCCAACCCTGGCTCGCCACCCTGCTTCTGATGGTACTTGCCGGCGCCGCTTCCGCTTTCGTGAACAATACTGCCGTCGTCGCCATCTTCCTCCCTATCGTCCTCGAGGTAGGACGCGCGGCCAAGCTTAGCCCTTCTCGCCTTCTCATGCCGCTTTCATTCGCCTCCATGTTCGGCGGAGTTTGTACGCTCGTCGGAACATCCACGAACATCCTGGTCTCGTCCATCGCTGAACGCAGCGGCCTTCGCCCCTTCGGCATGTTCGAGTTCTCGGAGTTTGGCCTGCTGATGGCCGCTGCTGGCATGATCTATATGTTCGCCATCGGCATCCGGCTCATTCCCGAAAGGCGTCCCGACGCAGACCTCACGGAGTCGTTCGGCATCGCCGACTACCTCACCGATGTCGTCCTCCTCCCTGGGGCGAAGTCCATCGGTTCTTTGGCCTCTGCCTCCGCCCTCGTCGTGGAACTCGACACCGAAATCCTGATGATCTTTCGTGATGGCCAGCCCATTCCCGCGCCCGCCTCCGAAATTGTTCTCCAGGCAAAGGACGTCCTGCGCCTCCGTTGCGATCTCACACAGATCGAAAAGCTCAAGGACCGTTTCGGAGTCTCCCTCGTCTCCAACCTCGGCTGGCAGGACCACGACCTGGCCGCCCCCGACATCGAACTCGTTGAAGCCGTCGTCTCCTCCAATTCCCCCCTCGCTGGCCAGACGATCAAGGCTTCCCACTTCAAAGAGACCTTCAGCGCCAAAGTTCTCGCCATCCGCCATCACGGTCGCCTCGAGCAAACCAAACTCGATGACTCCCCTCTCCACCCGGGCGACGCCCTTCTGATTGCGGTCCCTCGCGAACAGCTCGCCGACCTCGCTCGCAACCCGGCGTTTGTTCTCATTACCCCTACCGCCATGCCCGTCTTCAGGAAATCGAAGATTCTTCCCGCATTGCTAATCCTGGTCGGTGTCATCGCCGCTTCCGCATTCGGCGTGGTCCCCATCGTCGTCTCAGCGCTCGCTGGCTGTGCCCTCATGGTGCTCACTGGCTGCCTCCGGCCGACCGAGGTCTACCCTGCGGTTGATTGGAAGGTGATCCTGATGCTGGGCGGGCTCCTTCCGCTCGGCTTCGCTCTCGAATCCACCGGGGCAGCCAAGCTTCTATCCGATGCAATTGTCGTTGTCTTCGGCCCGTTCGGCCCCTGGGTGCTGCTATCGGCCCTGTACTTCGTGACGTCGGTTCTCACGGAGATTATGTCCAACGCCGCCACCGCGGTCCTTCTCACCCCGATTGCCATCACGGCTGCTGCGGCCATGGACGTCGATGCACGGCCTTTTCTCATTGCAGTCACTTTCGCCGCCTCGTCCAGTTTCATGACCCCGGTCGGCTACCAGACGAACACGCTCATCTACGGGCCCGGTGCCTATCGATTTGCCGATTTCCTCCGGGTCGGCACTCCCCTCAACATTCTGTTTTGGATCTTGTGCACCGCCTTGATCCCCATCTATTGGCCATTCCACCCGTAAAGCGCCATGCAAAGCTTCCTCGAATTTTTTGTCAAGCCGCTCGTCCCACTCGGCACCCAGGGCATTTCCCTCTGGGCATTGACCCAGATCACGGTTGCGGTTCTCGTCCTGTTTTTCGTCTCCTCCCGCATTCGCCGTTGGCTGCTGGCCGGCATCCTCTCGCGCACCTCGCTCGACACGGGACTTCGTCACACCATCGGCGTCATCTCTCAATACACCGTGGTTTTCGTCGGGCTCCTGCTGATCCTGCAGACGGCCGGCATTGACCTGACTGCGCTATCGGTCGTTGCTGGTGGCCTGGGGATTGGCATCGGTTTTGGCCTGCAAAATATTGCTAACAACCTGATCTCAGGCCTGATCGTACTCTTGGAGCGGCCGGTCAAAATTGGGGATCGCATCGAAGTGGCGGGAACAGAGGGACAGGTGATGGCGATCCGCGCCCGCAGCACAACCGTACTCACGAACGACAACATCGCAATCATCGTTCCCAACTCTCGATTCATCACCGAGGAGGTCGTTAACTGGAGTTACAACGACGCCAAGGTGCGATTTCGGATTCCGGTCACGGTGGGGTTCTCGACCGACGTTCGCTTGGTCGAACAGCTTTTGCTCCAGGTGGCTCGAGCCAATTCGGATGTCTTGGCGGATCCGGCTCCGGTGGTACGCCTTCTCGAGTTTGGAGATAACGGCTTGAAGTTCGAGCTTCGTGCTTGGAGTGCGAGCCTCATCCAGCGAAAGGGGAAGTTGATCAGTGATCTGAACTTCGCGATCCTAGAGAAGTTTACATCCCGGGGCATCGAGATCCCTTTTCCGCAGCGGGACCTCCATCTGCGGACCGGTTGGCCCGAAGGCAAGCCCTAGTGGCGTGCTTCAAATCGTCAATAAGCTCCTGATCTCTGGCGGTCAAGAATATGGGCTCGGGCTCATTTCAGTTTGCAGCGTGGATACCGCTCAAACCGCCCTTGCGCCGTGCCGCTGACATCGGCTGCTCAACCGGCCCGTCGCCGTGTCGTTCGTAGGCGTGACTCGTCATCTCGGCCCACCCTCGCTGCGATAACAAAGTCGTTTTCCGGAATACCGCCACTTGGTACCAATCCTTCATCCGCGAAACCAACCAGGCCGAAGGACACATCGCCCGGCGAGTTCACCGGTTGCCATGCCATATCCGCCCACTTCGCCATCCAACAGCTCCGCCAGCATCTCGAGGGAACGCTCTCTCACCCTGCCGCGCAACACGTATCGCGGTTTGTATGCCACCGCGCAGGCCCGACATGATGATTCCAACGCCATTCCAGATTTTATTTTCTTTATTTTCAGGGAGATAGAAGGCCCATGCGTCGGCGGCCAACGACGGCGCGTGTGAAAGTTGGGATGTAAGCAAGTCGCGTGGTTGAGTGCCCCGGACAGATGCGAGCGGTTGAGGGACCGCGGAGCGCCTGTCTGAGAGTTGCGGCTCCCACTGCGAAAATAACGGTGTCTCTAAACACTCGGGCAAGTGCCAGGAGACGCCGTTTGCTTACGAAAAGCCAGGCTGTGTTCTGTGGCGGTTCGCAGCCTGGCTCTGGGATTTTGATCAACCACCGGACTTGCGACTTAAGTCGCGGCGGGCAGACCCATCGGCGCTCGGGCGTCGTTGCGCGGCATCACCATCCAGAAAATTGGATAGGCGAGGAAGCCGACGCCGGTAAACAACGCGACGCCTAACCATAACAGGCGCATCACGGTGACATCCCAGCCGAGCCATTTCGCCATGCCAGAACAGACTCCGGCAATTGTCTTGTCGTACATGTCCCGTTCGAGGCGACCCCGCGTGAGCGGAGGCGCTGCCCATTGGTATTGGCCCGTGTGGGCGGCTTTGCCGCAGCGCGCACAGTAGCGGTGCTCGCTTTCCATTTCAAATCCACAAGCGTTGCAGTACATGCCAAGGTTTACGAGAGTTACCGCCTGGGTGTTCCCAAAATTTGTACAGTAGTAGCATGTTGATTCGTATTCGGAAAGGTTGGGAAATTCGCGAGAGCGAGGCAACGCCGGAGTCGGCGTTTCTGAATCGCCGTCAGCTTTTGTCGGCGGCCGGTCTATCGCTGCTCCCCGCGCTGGCCAGCGCGGCGCCGAAGCGCAACGAGAAATATACGCTCGACCGGCCAATTACCGAAGAGTGGGCCGCCACGGGCTACAACAACTATTACGAATTCAATCCGAACGCTAAGGAGGGCTTGGCCCCTCTCACCAGCGAATTCGTCATCTCGCCGTGGAAGATCGAAGTCACTGGTCAGGTGAACAAACCGCAGACGCTCGACCTGGACGACCTGTTGAAGAAATTCCAAGTGGAGGAGCGGCTGTATCGGTTCCGCTGCGTCGAACGCTGGGCAATGGCGGTGCCGTGGTCCGGATTCCAACTGAGTGAGCTGATCAAAATGGTCGAGCCCAAACCAGCGGCCAAATACATCCGTTTCGTGACAGCCAACCGTCCAAACCAGATGCCCGGCATGAAGCAGGCGCCGTATCCCTGGCCATATTTTGAGGGTCTCCGGATGGACGAGGCCATGAACGAGTTGACGCTGCTTACTACCGGCATCTACGGCAAACCGCTACCGAAGCAAAATGGGGCTCCGGTGCGTCTCGTGGTGCCGTGGAAATATGGATACAAATCCATCAAGTCCATCGTGAAAATTGAATTCACGTCGAGCGAACCCCCAACCTTCTGGAACAAGTTGAACGCGCAGGAGTACGGCTTCTATTCGAACATCGACCCGAAGAAGGCGCATCCACGGTGGTCGCAAGCGGTAGAACAGTTGATTCCGACGATGCAGCGGAAGCCGACTTTGCTCTACAACGGCTACGAGCAGTACGTTGCTTCGATGTACAAGGGCAACGAGTTCTGAGGCACGTCAGCGGTGGAGAGCCGTCCGCGGAGGACGGCGTAAGCGCGGCACAACAGGCTCTTCAGCGCGGGCACCGAGCAACCGATTGTTCGCGCGATGGCCTCGTAGTCTAACCCTTCGTATTTATGCAGGATGACTGCGATGCGCTGGCGCTCCGGCAGTGAGGCGATGGCGGCGCGAATCCGGTCGCGGTCTGCGACGTCAAGCAGGTGTTGTTCGGCCGTTCGCGAGGGGGTAGGAATTTGCAGGCGCGTCCCGAATACGGTGAGGCTCTCAAGACTCGCGGTCTGGCGGGCGTGGCGGGAATCCCGGATCCAATTGAGCGCCAAATTCGTAGCGATGCGATAGATCCAAGTGGAGAAAGTTGCGGACGTTTGGTACCGCTCCCGCGCCAGAAATACGCGTAGGAAGGTGTCTTGCGTCAGCTCCTCAGCGACCGCCGAGTTCAGCACCAAGCGCTGCAGAAACCGATGGAGCCGGATGGTGTACCGGCCGACGAGGCCTTCATAGGCGGCCATATCGCCCCCTTGAAACCGGCACATCAACTCCGCGTCCGATAGTTCCATCGACCTTACTGTAGTGGGTCAAGCGGCCGGGAACAACCGATTCTGTGCAAAGAATCGTAAAGTCCGCGTTAAGCTTTCCACTTGTAGAAATAGAACAGCAAGGGCTTCTTGCCCGTGTTGAGGATGCCGTGCGAGACGTTCGCCGCGCAATACATCATGGAGCCCGGTCCGATGGCGACCGTCTTGCCGTCGCAGAACATCTCCCCGGTGCCTTCCGTGATCACCATGAACTCTTCCTCCGGATGAGTGTGGGGAGGGTGCGGCGTCGCGCCAGCATTCAGCAATAAGCTGCCGGCGGTCATCGAGCGCAGTTGATCGGTGGGACCGTCGAAGTAGATCCGCAGTTCGCCGAAGGGGTTCTTCTGCACCTTCACGTCCTTGGCGTTGAGCGTTACGTTGGGCAGGCCACCCGGCTTGGCGGCGAATAGAGCGAAGGGAGCGGCGAGGGCGATGAGGTCACGGCGTTTCGGCATAGCCATCAGCGTAACCCGATTTCGGGTCCTTGTGCGCGTGGCAGATGTAGCCGAGGGTGTAGTCGGCTTGCCGGTCGAACTTGTCGAGCAATGGCAGCAGCAAGGCCGGGACGGCCACGGCGGCCAACCAAAGCCAACTGAGGGGTGGCGGGAAAAATTTATAGCCAGAGAGCAGGCGGCGGCTAAGCAGCCGGAAATATCCACCGACAGGCTGAATTGAGTCGATCGTTAGGCCCGCGCGTTCGAGGAGCAGGCGACAGCCGAATCGGGTGTAGCGGAAGTAGTCATGGGGATGCTGGTGAACCTCCCATTCATGGGGGACGATCAGGAGCAAGCGTCCTGAGGGAGCGAGCACACGAGCCATCTCCGAGACAACGGCCTGCGGGTCCGTCACGTGTTCGAGGGTAACGATATTCAGCGCAGCGGCGAACGAACCGTCTGGGAAGGGAAGCGCGCGCAGGTCGGCAATCGCGTGAAGACGGCGATAGTCCCAGTGCGCGTCGCCGACACCGAGATCGACGCCAACATAGCGATGAGCAGTGAAGTGCCCAGCGTACTGCCCCTCGCCCGCGCCAGCGTCGAGCACGCGGCTGCCGGGTGCGAGCGCGGCCGCAAAACGATCGACCGCGCTCGCGATCGCCGCTTCGAAGTGCAGGACGTAAGCCTTCATTTCTTGCGGGCTTCCACCATGATGGTCGAGCCCGCGCGACAGGCGGCTTCGACGGCCGTGGGCACGATGCAGGCCAGCATCAGGGCGAAGTAGACGGCGTCCTTCACAAGCCGGACACGCGGCGATTCCGGTTGAGTTCGAATCCGCCTGGCCATGGGGTCGAGCCCGACCGCGAGCGTGGTCGCCAAGCCGGCCGGATTATCGCGGAGAGAAAAGTGCTTCCGGCGGACGACTTCAAAGCCGCAAACGTCCAGAAGGTCAACCAGGTCTTTCTCCTTGAAGTTGACGAGATGGCGCGGGATGTCGATGCCGTTCCAGTGTTCGCCGAACAGGAGAAACTGCCAGCAGGCGGCATTAGGGACCTGGATTACCAGCCTGCCGTCGTCACGCAGCAGTTCGCGCGCGGCGTCGCAGTAGCCGATGGGATCGTAGAGATGTTCAAGAACGTGGAACATCGTTATCGTGGAAAAGGTGCGCGGCGGAAGGGGAGCACGGGTGAGCGTGGCGCAAAGCGCAGGCACGCGGTTCTGTTTCCAGGCGACCTGGGCCGCGTCGAGCGAAAAATCGAGACCGACTACCCGATGACCACGTTCACGAAGCAAGCGGAGAAAAAGGCCGCCGCCACAGCCCACATCGAGAACCGGGCCGCGCTCCCCCGCCGCTTCAATGGCGCCCTCGACGAACCGGACATGGTCGCCAAGGACAAAGCGGCGGTAACGTTCCTCAAGCGGCGATGCGGCGGAATTCGCAGGATTGAACCAATAATTGGCGGGGTAGTACTTGCCCAGCTCAGCCGGATCTGGCTGGGGGAAAAGGCGGAGCAGACGGCACTGCGTGCACTCAACGACGGTGAAACTGCGGTCGGTCGTGCCGTACAGGCGATCGGTACCATGGAATAGCGACTTGTACTCTTCGTGCCCGCAGGCGGGACATTTAATGTGGCGCGGGTCTATCATTGGCCGTACATCGCCGCCGGTTCGGGTGCTTCCCGGCGCAGGAGTTCGGCCAGTTCGCGGCCACGGATTCGCGCGATACCGCGAATTTCACGGCGCTTGGCGAGAAAGCGGGGTAGAAGCAAGAGGGCGGCCAAGTCAGCGCGCAGAATCGCGCCGGCCAGCGCGAGCTTTCCGCGCCAACCGGGGAAGGCGGCCAAGTCGCCGGGTTGTCCCGCGGCAGCCAGAATGCGCCGCAAAAAGTAATAAGGGTTCAATACCAATAACCGCCAAGGGAATAGTTTAGCCGCAAGCAGAATGCGGTTTCGTTCAATCAGAAAGACGCGGCGCGGATTGCCCCGGCCGAGCGTGGCGCCCCGACGATGGCGTACGACCGCTTTGGGGGCGTAGGCGCATGCCCAGCCCGCGATGCGGGCCCGAAGGCCGAGCTCGGCGTCGTCGGCGTAGGCGAATAGGTCTTCATCGAAGCCGCCAATCTGATCGAGCATCGCTTTACGATACATGGCCGCGCATCCATCCGGCCACCCCAAGCTAAGGGGGCCGTCGTATTGGCCGCGGTCCGGTTCGCCGGTACCACGGCCGCGGTTCTGCCCGTCGAGGTAAAGGATGTGTCCGGCCTTGTCGATCAGGCCGGGCGATTCGTATTGAACGATTTTGCTGGCGGCCATGCCAATCGCGGAACCACTGTCGAGCGCGGCGGTGAGTTCGACGAGCCAATGGGCGTCGGCGGCGGCGTCGTTGTTGAGCAAGGCGATACGAGCGGCCCGGGCGGCGGCGATCCCTTGGTTATTCGCGCCACAAAATCCACGATTGGTTGCGTTTCTGATCAGACGGACGGCAGGGAATTCGGCCGTCACCGCTTCGGGAGAGCCGTCGTGAGACCCATTATCGACCACGATGACCTCGCAGGAGAAGGGGGTTCCGGCGTAAGTGACTTGTTTTTCAATGGATGCGAGACATTCCCGCAGGAACTCGCGACGATTCCAGTTGACCACAATCACAGTTACCAAGGGTACTGGGTCTTCGGTTGACAATGGTATATTATAGGCTGGTCGGCGATACCAGGTTCTATGGCAAGTTTAGGGCAGCGTTTACGGGAAGAGCGGCTTCGGCAGGGTAGAGAAATCCGCCCCATCTCGGAGGAACTGCGGATTGGGTCGCGGTATCTTGAGGCGATTGAGGCGGAACAATGGGAGCAACTCCCTGGCGGTTTCTTCAATCGGAGCTTCGTCCGTCAATACGCGCAAGCGCTTGGTTTAAATGGCCAGCAGTTTGAAAACGAGTACGCGGCGATTCTGAAACGCGATCCGGCCGTCGACCTGGAAGCAATCGGCGCGGCACGCGATCCGCGCGCCCGGCTGCTCGAAGAGAAAAAGTTGATTTCCATCGCCCCGGTCACGGAGCGCTCGTCGTCCTTCTTCGATGGGCGTACTGGGCTGGCTGTAGCGGCGCTTGTGGTTTTGATCGCCGGCGGGGGCCTGCTTTCGCTGCTTTGGGATAACCTCCGGGGTCCAGACGCGGCGAAAACTCCAGTGGCAACAGTGGACCGCCCGGTACTGCAACCCGTTGTTCCTGCTCAGCCTCCCCAATCCCAGCCCACCCCGGCTTCGAGCACTGAATCGGCCGTGACCCCGGTGGGCACAAGTGCCGCGACGGATGACAAAGGCGTGGTCGAAGGTGTGATGTCGTTGAACATCGCCGCCACGGAGAAGACCTGGATCGAGGTAACGGCTGACGGAAAGCGGATCTTTATGGGCGTCCTGGAGCCTGGTCAGACGCAAAGCATGAATACATCCGAGACGGCGCGCATGGTGGTTGGCAACGCCGGGGGAATCACCGTACAAAAAGCTGGCCGGGACATCGGTCCAATTGGTCCGCGCGGACAGGTTCGCGTCGTACGGTTGACGAAAGATCAGGTCGAGATTATGGAGCCGAACCGGACCGCCCCGCCGAAGCCGGCCGGCGAAGTTTAGTTTTCCGCAATGGCTCCGCTGTTTTTGCTTCCGGAAACGGTTGTCCACTCGAATGGCGCTGCGCCGGCGATTGAAATCGAAGGTGACTGGCGAACTGCGCAATTGACGCTCGGAATCACGTCAATCGTGGAGCAGGAGTCGCTCGACTTGGTGCTTGAGGGTTCGACCGATGGAGTCACGTGGATGGCGGCTCCTCTAGCTGCTTTTCCGCAGAAGTTCTACGTCGGGACGACGGCATTGCTTTTTGAGTTGCCGGCCGAGCTACCGGTCCGGTTCCTGCGCGTTCGCTGGACCGTCAATCGATGGGGACGGGGCTCCTTAGAACCCCATTTCGGCCTTTATGTCGTGCTCGAGCCGATCGCTTAAGGTCGCCGATCGCTCAAGGCCGATTGATGAGGCTGGCCACGTAAGCGGCGCCAAAGCCATTGTCTATGTTGACCACCGTCACGTTGCTGGCGCAGCTAGTCAACATGCCCAGCATAGCGGCCAGACCCTGGAACGCGGCGCCATAGCCGACCGATGTAGGAACCGCGATCACCGGCACACTCACCAAGCCGCCGACGGCAGAAGGTAGCGCCCCTTCCATGCCGGCGCATACGACCAGCACCTTCGCCTCCATCAGCTTTTCGCGATTACTCATCAGACGGTGAATGCCGGCTACGCCAACGTCGTAGATGGAGAACACCTCGTTGCCCATCACCTCGGCAGTCACCCGCGCTTCCTCGGCGACCGGGATGTCGCTCGTGCCGGCACAGACTATGCCAACTTTCCCGCGCCCGAACATCGTCTTGTCCTTCCAGACCCGAATGCAACCCGAGAGTGGAAAGTACTCCGCATCCGGAATAGCCTCAAGCACCATCGCCGCGCATTCTTTGGTTACTCGGGTGATGAGCAGGTTGCTCGCCCGTTCCTGCAGCTTCTTGGCGATATCAACCACGTGCTCCGGAGCCTTGCCCAAGCCAAAGATGACCTCCGGCACGCCATGGCGCAGCGCTCGATGGTGATCGACCTTGGCAAAGCCCAGATCTTCAAACGGCAGATGCCGCAGCCGTTCTGCCGCTGCCCCGACATCCGTTCGGCCGTCGCGCACCTGCTCAAGCAGGTCCCTCAATAAGTTTTGGTCCATTTTAAAAATCGATCCTGTCGCCGACTTGCAACTTGTTCTTCTCGGCTTCGCCCGCCGCCATTTCGAGAACGTAGAGGGAGGTTCTCGAGCCGCCAAATTTCGGGCATTCGGAGCTCTTTTCGCTGGGGCACGGCGGAGTACGTGGGGAGATTTCCGTGACGATCTTGTACCTATCAATCCACACAATGTCCAGCGGAATCCGCACTTGGTACATCCAATACGGATACAGCCCGGGTTCGCCGTGGATGAAAAGCATCCCGCGGTCGGCGGCCAACGAATCGCGGAACATCATGCCCCGCATCACATCCGCCATCTTCGACATCGTCTCCACCTTCAAGACGGCGCCGTTCGGCAGTTTCACATCACGGAGATG
Organism: Candidatus Sulfopaludibacter sp. SbA3; assembly: GCA_945890485.1. Lineage (GTDB taxonomy): Bacteria > Acidobacteriota > Terriglobia > Bryobacterales > Bryobacteraceae. Next base: position 223,397 of record CAMDCN010000001.1, read on the forward strand.
GTAATCGTCGGCCGTCACCGTCTTCCGGGGGCTCTGATAGCAGCCAACGAATCCGACGACGACAAACAGGAGCAAAAATGATCTGGCGAGCATCCAGTAAAATGGTAACGCAGAATGTTTTGGGAACGGCTTCGCCTCACTTTAGGAATGATCAAATTTGAGCACTCGGTGTTCGCGCTGCCGTTCGCGCTGACCGGGGCGTTGCTGGCTTGGCGCATGCAGGGATTCCCCGGCGAGGGCGCTCTAGCGAAGCTTGTCTGGATTGTCGTCGCTATGGTGACAGCCCGAAGCGCGGCCATGGCCTTCAACCGGTTGCTCGACGCCGAAATCGACGCCGCCAATCCGCGAACGAAGAGCCGCGAAATCCCTGCTGGGAAACTGTCGAAACGCTTCACATGGGGCTTTCTTTTCGCCATGTCGTTCGCGTTCGTCTTTGCCGCGGGGGCGCTGGGTCAACTCTGTTTCTACCTCGCACTGCCGGCCTTGATGATCGTCTTTTTCTATTCCTTCACGAAAAGGTTTACCAGCTTCTCGCATCTCGTACTGGGCTTTGCACTAGGCGTAGCGCCCGCAGCGGCCTGGATCGCCGTAACCGGAAGCCTCGATCCGCGAATCCTCTGGCTCACGGCAGCCGTGACGTTCTGGACGGCCGGGTTCGATGTGATCTACGCCTGCCAGGATGTCGATTTCGACCGCTCCGCCGGGCTCTACAGTCTTCCTAAACGCTTCGGCATTGCTGGGGCGCTCTTGCTTTCGCGCGGACTGCATGTGGCAATGCTGCTTTGCCTCGCAATTCTGGTGCAAAGCTTTGGCCTAGGAACGCTGGCGTGGGCTGGCGTGGCCGCTGTCGCTGGACTGCTACTTTACGAGCACAGCCTCGTCAAGCCTCACGACCTCAGCAAAGTGAATGCTGCATTCTTTACTGTCAATGGCTATGTCAGTGTTCTCTTTTTCGCCTTCTGGGCCGCCGACGTTTATTGGAGCGCCAAACTATGATTCCGCAATTTGAAGATGCCCGCCTGCTACCGATCCTGGAGAAGGTGCAGACCGAACGGCGGCTGTCGTTCGACGATGGCATGCTGCTCTATCAGACGTCCGACATCCTCGGCGTCGGCTACCTCGCTAATCTCGTGCGCGAGCGGATGCACGGCGACCTGACGTACTACAACGTCAACCGCCACATTAACCCGACCGATGTCTGTACCGCCTCCTGCCGCTTGTGCGCTTTCGGCAAGAAGGCGAAGGACCCCAAGGGCTACACCATGTCGCTCGAAGAGGTCTGGCACCGCGCTGGCGAAGGGTACACCGAAGCGGTGAGCGAGTTCCATATCGTCGGCGGCCTCCACCCAGAGCTAACGCTCGATTGGTACTGCGAGATGATCCGCGGCCTGAAGGAGCGCTATCCGCAGGTGCACCTGAAGGCCTTCACGATGGTTGAAGTCTCGTATTTCGCCAAGCGGATGAAGATTTCAAATCGCGAAGTCCTGCAACGGCTGATCTCCGCCGGGATCGACTCGCAGCCCGGTGGCGGCGCGGAGGTTTTCAGCGAACGGATCCGGCGCGTCATCTGCGACCACAAAATTGATGGCGGCGAATGGCTCGAAATCGCCCGGGAGTCGCACCAACTCGGCTTAAAGTCGAACTGTACGATGCTCTACGGCCACATCGAGACGGAGGCCGACCGCGTCGACCACCTGATGAAACTGCGAGAGTTGCAGGACGAAACCAGCGGCTTCCAGGCGTTTATCCCGCTGGCGTTTCATCCGGCCAATACAGACATGGCTCACCTACCGACGACGACCGGCTTCGACGACATTCGAAACATCGCGATCTCGCGACTGATGCTCGACAACATCCCGCACATCAAGGCCTACTGGGTGATGATGTCGGAAGCGATAGCCCAAATCGCACAACGGTTCGGGGCCAACGACATCGACGGCACAGTAGTCGAAGAGAAGATCTACCACGACGCCGGCGCCACGACGAGCCAGAACCTGCGGCGCGGCGACCTGCTGCGATTCATTCGCGAAGCGGGCCGCCAGCCGTTTGAACGGGACACGCTGTACCGGCCTGTCGTCCGAACCGAGACGGCGTTTACGATCCTGACGTAAGCTCGGCTTGGGGCGCTCTATTGCGCCGTGATAGGCTCATGTAGAAATTCCCCCTTCCTGTCTCCGTCTGCCAGGCCCCATTTGCAAGGAGACTATTGAAATGTCCAATCAGAAGCCGGGATTCTCCCGGCGTGGGTTGATTCATCGTGTACCCGCGCTTCTCGGCGCCAGCGGCACACTATTAGCGCAGACCGGCCGGCCACCAGCACCTGGGACGCGCGTTCCGATCGTTATCCCTCCGGCGGCCGTGCCGCTGCGCGAACAGAAGCTTCTCCAGTCCATTCCCATTCCGAAGCAATCCGGGCGTGGTGTGATCGTTATGCGGGGTCAGCGCGTGAAAGTGATTAATCCGAAAGGCAAGCAGGTGGGCGATCTGTTTGCCTTTGCCCAGTACTCAGCCGAAGAGTTCATCGCGCCGGCGTTTACCATGACCCGGAATCGGAACATCTACCTGCAGATCGGTAAGGGCCTGATGAGCAACTACGGAAATCCGCTGCTGGTGCTCGAAGAAGATACCTCCGGCCGCAACGACCTGCTGTATCCCGCCTGCTCCGGGTCCCAGAAACCCGGCATTCCGGCCAGCATTCCCAACTGCCGGGACAACATGCAGGCGGCGCTGCGCGCCATCAACTTCCCGGTGCCGAATCACCCGGAGATCGTCCACCCCCACAACCTGTTCCAGAACTCTCCGGTGATCGATCTCGACGGGAACATCGAAGTCCGCGAACCGATCGCCAAAGCTGGAGACTACGTGGTGCTGCGGGCCTTGGAGAACGTTTGTGTCGTGGTGACGGCCTGTTCCTCACCCTCCGTGGTGAACGCCAAGGAGCCGAAGGAGCTCCTGATGGAGGTCTACGGCTAGGCGGTTTCTAACGCCGGGGGATGCCCCGCCGGGTCTGGCCGATGTCGAAGCGGCCCAAGTAAATGGGGGCGACCGTCAGCGGCGTGCGCTCCCCGGTCCGAAAGCCCGGATAGGGATGGAGAGTTCCGTGCACGGGAAATCCCCAGGTGTCGCCCGTTTCGAGATCGATCCACACTTTTCCCTGGACGGTGCCACCGCCTTTGACGGGGATCTCCTGCGTTCCCGGCTCGACGTGGAAGTTGCCTTGCGCGATTCCTTGGGGACCTTGGGACCAAGCGAACAGGCCAAGTGCGAGGATCAACAACAGCGTCTGCATGGGTCGTGTCATAGGCGGTAGGCTCTTGGCATGATGACGAGATTCTTCCGTACAATGTGCAGGCTATCTGCATACACTGTAGAACGTGATGCCTATTTCTGCGCGCTCTCTCACCGCTTGTTTGTTGATGGTCCCCGCCACTCTATTTGGAGCCGAGATCCGAGCCGGCCACTCCCATAAGGGTGAAGCGTTTGATTCCGGGCCGAGGACGCGCCCGCAGGTGATGACGCAGATAGGAATGGTCCACTTTCCTATCACCCACAAAAACCCCGAAGTGCAGAAGTGGTTTGACCAGGGCAATACGTTGCTGCACTCCTTCTCGGATTTTGAAGCCGAACGGGCTTTTCGCTGGTGCGTGAAACTGGAACCGGAAAACGCCATGTGCTTTTGGGGCCTCGCCCGCGCGGCGGGGGACGAACGGAGTGTCCCATTTATTCAGGAAGCCGCCAAGCGCAAGGCCGGTGTGACAGAGCGGGAACGGCTTTTTATAGAGGCGCTCGAAGTGCGCGAACGAACGGACCGGCTGCGGGACCGCGGCGACGATTATCGTGAGCGCAACGTTCGCTACAAGAAGATCCTGGAGTCGCTGTGTCTGAAGTATCCGCAGGATGATGAGGCGCGGTTGCTACTCGCCTTGGCCAACATGGGCGACTCGCGGTACGGCACGGAATTGATCTTGCGAGAGGTGGAAAAGAGGCAGCCGAACCACCCAGGAGTTCACCACTACCGGATCCACAATTGGAATTATCACGAGCCGGAGGCGGCGCTCGACAGTTGCAAACGCTATGGCGCAATTGCGCCGAACATTGGGCATGCATTGCATATGCCGGGGCACGTCTATGCCCAGGTGGGGATGTGGCAGGAGGCGGCCATCGCCATGGACGCGGCGACGCGGACCGAGGTGAAGAACATGCACGCCCAGCAGGTGTTCCCTTTCAACTACTGGAATTGGGGACACAACCGGCACTATTTGAGCTATATCCAGGAGCAGTTGGGGTTACCTGAACTGGCGCTGGCGGGCGCTCGCGAGTTGGTGGACGCCCCGCAGGATCCAAAGTCGAATGGTGACGCACCCTATAGTCCACATTCCCAAGGGATCCGGTCTTTGGCCAGGACGCTCGTGAAGTATGAGCGTTGGAAAGAACTGCTGGATGAAAAGACGATACCGTGGCGAAAGTTGCCGGCCGACCAGCTATTGAAGGCGTACGTGCAGGCCCGGGCGCATTTCGCACTCGGCCAACGGGAGGAAGGGGAGAAGGCGATGGAGGCGCTCGAAAAGTTCGCTAAGGAGAAGGCCGTGGAGCGGCAATATCCGCTGATGGCAACGGATCTCAAAGCGCGCCTGGCGTTCTCGAAGGGGGAGACGTTGCTGGGTTTAGGGTTACTGAGCGAGGCGGCGGAGAAGCAGTATGCTCTCCAGTTGGGCGACAACGATCCGCCGTCGTATCCCGAGGTCCTCTTCAATTCCCTGGGCCACGCCTATCTGAAGGCCGGCGCGAAGGACCTCGCCGTTGGAGCGTTTCAAAAGGCGCTGGTGCTTACGCGGAATGACCGGTTCGCCCTCGATGGTCTCGATCGGGCGGGAGCGCCCAAGGTGGTTACCCTACCGGGAACGCAGCGGGAGTACAAGACGGAGGCGCTTAGGAATTTTGGCCCGGACCACTGGTCGCCGTTTGTCTCGCCGGCGCTCGATGTGGTGGATACGAACGGGAAACCGCAGACCTTGGCGACCCAAAAGGGCCGGAACACGATTCTGGTTTTCTATTTGGGGAAAGAGTGCCCCCATTGTCTGAAGCAACTCCGCGAGTTGCAAGGCAAGGCGGCAGACTGGAAGCGCCTGGATACAGACGTGTTTGCCGTGAGTCCCAATGCGCCGGAGGCGAACAAGGCGTTGGGAGCCGAGGCGCCTTACTCGTCGATCCGATTGTTGTCCGATACCACGCGGGCTAATGCGAAACGGTTTCTGGCTTATGACGATTTTGAGGAGATGGAGATTCACGCCACGATCCTGATCGATAGGGAAGGGAAGGTGCGTTGGTCGCGGATGGGAGGGGCTCCGTTTGAGGACTTAAAGTTTCTGGTCGAAGAGATCGAGCGAACTAACGAGAGACGGTAGGCGGGTGGGAGAGAATAGGGGGAATGCGGACGAAGATCGTGGTGGAGTTGGCGGCGTTGTGGTTTGTACCCGCGGCGCTATCCGCGGAGGGACCGAGTTTGACGGTGTCCGCCGCTTCCAGCCTACGCATGGCGATGGAGGAGATCCAGCGCGCCTTTGCAGTGCAAAATCCCAGTGCGCGGATAGTATTCAACTTTGGTGCTTCCGGCGCGCTGCGGCAACAGATTGAACAGGGCGCTCCTGTAGACGTGTTTCTGCCGGCGGCTTCGCGCCAGATGGACGATTTGGCGGCCCAAGGCCTGTTGGCGCCTGGGACCCGGCGAAACCTGCTGGTGAACGAGGTGGTGCTGATTGCGCCCATTGGCAGGGAACAGCCACGCGATTTCGCCGGGTTGGCAAGCAGGGAACTGCGGTTCGTGGTGCTGGGTGATCCGGCCAGTGTACCTGCGGGCGAGTATGGGCAGCAGGTTTTGCAATCGCTCGGATTGTGGGAGCGAGTTGCGCCGCGCCTGGTTCTCGCAAAGGATGTCCGGCAAGTTCTCACGTACGTCCAGGCCGGAAACGCAGATGCGGGGATTGTGTATGCAAGCGACGCCAGCGGAGCCGAGCTGGTGCGTGTCGTGGCGACTGCGCCGAACGGAACCCATCGGCCAATCCTCTACCCGGTGGCAGTGCTCGCGGGGACCAGAGAACCAGCCTTGGCTCGGGAGTTTGTGGCATTTTTGTCGAGCCGGGCGGCGGAGAGCGTCTTCCGGAAATTCGGGTTCCTGCCTGGTGGGTCTCTCGAAAACACTTCGTCGGTTATCGGTGAGAAGAGCATGGACCTTTCACCGCTGTGGATCTCGATCCGGACTTCGCTGGTCGCCACGGCACTGACCTTCGTGCTTGGCTTGACGGCTGCGTATTGGATGAGCGCCTACCGGGGGCGGGCCCGAAGCTTCATTGACGGCCTCTTTATCTTGCCGCTTGTGTTGCCACCCACGGTAATCGGCTTCTTGTTGTTGCTGCTGTTCGGACGCAACAGCGCGTTGGGACAACTGCTGCAGGAGATTGGCGTGACCATTGTGTTCTCCTGGTCGGCCACAGTAATTGCGGCGACAGTTGTGGCCTTTCCGATGATGTATCGCGCGTCGCTTGGAGCGCTGGAGCAGGTGACGCCCACACTGCTAGATGCGGCCCGAACACTGGGCGCATCGGAGTGGCGAGTGTTTCGCCAGGTGACTCTTCCGTTGGCATGGCCGGGGATTCTGGCAGGCACCGTTCTAGCCTTCGCGCGAGCGTTAGGCGAGTTCGGCGCCACACTAATGCTCGCCGGAAACATACCCGGCCGGACGCAGACGATGCCCGTGGCGATCTTTTTCGCGGCGGAGGGCGGGGAGATGAACCGGGCTCTGGGATGGGTTCTGTTAATTGTGGCGGTGTCGCTGGTCGTGATTGTCGGACTCGGATACTGGTCGCGCTACACGCCAACGCGGCGAACGAACGGCCTGGCGGAAGAGTGGGAGAGTCGGGTGTCGGACGGGGAATATCAACTGGGCAAGGAGTCGCCCGTTGCGGTCGGCAAGGCTTTGCAGTTTTCGGCAAAGAAACGGCTCGTGGGCTTTTCGTTGGGAGCTTCGTTCGACGTCCAAGGCGGATCGCTGGGACTGCTGGGGGCGTCGGGATCGGGCAAGAGCGTGTCGTTGCGGTGCATCGCAGGGATTGAGACGCCAGACGAGGGACGGATCGTTTTAAACGGTCGGGTGCTCTTCGATCATGCCGAGGGCATCGATCTACCACCCGCTGATAGGCGGATCGGGATCTTGTTTCAGGACTATGCGTTGTTCCCGAATATGACTGTTGCTGAGAACGTTGCCTTCGGGTTGTATGCGATCTCGCGAGCGGAGCAGGAAGTGCGCGTTACGGACGCGCTACGGTTGGTTCGGCTGGATCAGCTTCGGGAGCGATATCCGGGGGAACTGTCGGGTGGGCAAAAGCAGCGGGTGGCGCTGGCCCGCGCGTTGGCGACCCATCCGGACGCGTTGCTGTTGGACGAACCGTTTTCGGCGCTCGATCCCCATCTGCGGCGGCAGTTGGAGAGCCAACTGCGAGAGGCATTGAGGGCGTATGAGGGTGTCGTTGTGTTTGTGACTCACGATATGGAGGAGGCATTTCGCTTCTGCCAGGAGTTGGTAGTTCTAGACCACGGGAGCGTGGTTGCCGCTGCACCGAAGCGGCAACTGTTCGAGCAGCCCGGCACGACGGCTGCGGCGCGGCTCACGGGCTGCAAGAACATTTTCACCGCGGAGGTACGTACCGATGGACGGATCGAGTTACCACAGCTCGGCGTTTCGTTGTCCGTGGCGCAGAGATTGGCGCCAGATGTGACTCATGTAGGGATCAGAGCCCGCCATCTGCGTCTGGTCGCGGACGGGACCGGACGGGCCAACGTGTTCCCTTGCTGGCTGCGCGAGACAAGTGAGTCGCCGCACGAGATGACGCTGTACCTGCAAATAAGCGAAGTCTTAGCTCATCCACACTTAGAGATGCAGATGGCCAAAGAAGATTGGAAAGCTCTTGAAGGAAAAGAGCAGCCGTGGTTTGTGGAGTTGGCTCCGGACCGGCTAATCCTGTTAGCGGGTTAGCTGATAAAATCGGGGGCAGATGTTCAGTCGCGCAATCCCCCTATGCTGCGCCTTGCTTCTCGCGATGGCGCCTCTCCTGACCGCGCAAAAGAAGAAGAGCAAAAAAGAGAAAAAAGAAGAGCTTACGCAGGTATTGGAGATCCCGCCCGATCCGCCGGCGGCGGTGACCGTCGAGACGGGACGATTGGAGTTTCTGGTTTCGCCGATGTCGGGCAAAGGGTTGCTTTCGGCGCAGGTACGCGAAGCGATCAAGGCTCTGAAATCGCAATCAAAGGGCGGCCAGATTGTTAAGCTGCGCGCATTCGTTGCGGGTACTGGGGATTTGCGACGCGTTCAGGCGATTGTCAGCGAGGAGTTCAGCGAGAAGCGGCAGCCGATTCCGGCGCTTTCGACGATCCAAGTGGGGTTGCTACCGGCGGAAGGGGCACAAGTGGTAATCGAAGCGGTCGTAGTGGCCAAAAAGGCGGTTAATCCGCACGGACTGGGCCTACTTTCAGGAATGGGGGGATACGGGAAGGAAGAGCCAGATCAAGTGTTGCCGATGTTGGATCGAGCGTTGACGGACTTAGCAAAGGCATCGCAGGTGGCGGGAAGCTATAAGAGCGATGTTTTGAAGGTGACGTGCATGTTGTCGTCGCTGGCGCAGATTGGCGAAGTTCGGACGCGGGTGGCGACGGCGTTTCCTTCGGCCGTATTTGCGGCGTTCCAAGCGCAGCGGGGACATGGCGTCGCGCTGGCGGAATGTGAGGGTGTCGTTCGATTGACAAAGGCTCCGGCTACGCCGGTCGTGTTCATGAATCCCGAAGATATGGCGCCTTCGCCGCGGTTTTCGAAGTTTGTGTTGGTTGGTGCTCCGCGCTTGGTTTTGACGGGGACGCAGGTGGCGTTCAACTTCGAGGAGAACGACGTGCGCTTGGCGTTTCAACGAATGGCGAAGGTTTTGGAGGGGCAGAAATCGGGGATGAAGCAGGTGGTGTTCTCGAATTTGTATCCGATCTCGAACCGGATATTGGAAACGGCGCGGAAGGTTCGCTTTGAGTTTTTCGATACGGCAAAACCGCCGGCGAGCACGGCGTTGGTGTTTGAAGGGCTGCCAAGCATGGATGCTTCGCTGGCGATTGAATTGGTGGCGGTTCCGCAATGATCGAAGGGCAGGACCTGTACGATCCGGAACGGCCTCTCGATTGGTTCGAGGAGATTTATCGGAAAGCGGCCGGAGACATGGGTGTGATTCCGTGGGGGAGTGGAGCGCCGAACCCGAATCTGGTGGTTTGGTGTGAACGAGAGGGTCGACCGCGACAAGGCGAGCGCGTGTTGGTTGTGGGATGTGGATTGGGGGATGACGCGGAATATTTGGCAAGTCGAGGCGCGACGGTAACGGCGTTCGATCTGTCGGGGACGGCAATCGGCTGGTGCCAGAAGCGTTGGGCGGGATCGCCGGTGAAATACGTTCACGCGAATTTGCTGGAGGCGGATTGGGGAGACGGCTTCGACTTGGTCATGGAGATTTACACGTTGCAGGCGATGCCACCGCAGATACGAGCGGAGGCTTTTGGCAAACTCGCGGCGGCAGTGGCGGGAGAGCTGTTGGTAATCTGTCGCGGCCGGGATGAGGAAGAAGACGCTGGTGGATTGCCTTGGAAGCTGACGAAGGCAGAGTTGGAAGCAGGACTCGCGGAGTTGGAGTTGGCGGCGTTTGAAGACTTCGAGGACGCGGTGAAAAAGGGGACGCGACGGTTTCGTGGGGTTTGGAAGCGGCGCTAATTTGCCGGTTTGAGCGACTGCGAGATGCGTTGCGCATAGGCTCGTGCGGCGGCTAACACGCGAGCGCGATCGAGCGTTTGGGGAACTCGCTGCTTCACGACGATGCGGCCATTGATCACGACGTCCTGAACGTCTGAACCTTTCAGCGCATACACGAGTGCCGAGTAGACGTTGAAGAGCGGGACGGCCTGCGCTTCGTTCAGCGAGACGGTGATGAGGTCGGCTCGCTTTCCGACTTCGAGTGAGCCGATCTCCTTTTGCATTCCGAGGACTCGCGCGCCGTCAATCGTGGCCATGGCGAATAGTTTCGCGGCCGGGAGTGCGGTTGGATCATTCGCGGTGACTTTGGCGAGTTTGCCGGCGAGGTCCATCTCCTCGAACAGGTTTAAATCGTTGTTCGAACCTGCAGGTCCGTCGGGACCTAATCCGAGCGCAACATCCATGCGCAAGAGCTTCAACACGGGCGCGATGCCGCTGGCGAGTTTCATGTTGCTGCTGGGGCAATGCGCGACGCCGACTCCGCGCTTGGCGAGCGTGGCGATATCGTTGTCGTCCAACCAGACTCCATGCGCGGCTACTGTTCTGCCGGTTAAGACTCCCAACTTTTCGAGCGCTTGAGTTGGCGAGAGACCTCTCTGCTTTTGGGTGTCGTCGTTCTCTTTCCTGGTTTCTGAGAGATGAATGACGAGCGGGGCGCCGTACTTGTTGGCGAGGGCGCGCGAGGCTTGGAGGGTTTCGTCGGAGTTGGTGTAGATCGCATGCGGCGCGACGGCGGCGGTGATGAGCGGGTCGCCGGCGAACTGCTTCAGGAACGCTTCCGCGCGCTTCAGGGCATCGGCTGGCGTCTTCGCATCGGGAACGGGAAAGCCGATGATCGTTTGACCCAATACGGCGCGCATGCCGGCCTTGCGCGTCGCTTCGGCGATGACCTCTTCGAAGTAGTACATGTCGGTGTAGGTCGTCGTGCCGGACAGCAGCATTTCGAGCACGGCGAGGTCGGTGCCGACGCGGACGAATTCGGGGCTGACGTTCTTGGCTTCGGCGGGGAAGATGTAGCGTTCGAGCCATTCCTGCAAACGGAGATCGTCGGCGATGCCGCGGAGGAGCGTCATCGGAGCGTGGGTATGGGTGTTGATCAGACCGGGCGCGAGAATGGCATCGGGGCGGTTGATTCGGCGCTTCGCTTTATGGAGCTTCAGGATTTCGGCGGCGGGGCCGACGGCGACGATGCGATCTTTCTCGATGGCGACGGCTCCATTCTCGATGACGCGACGGACGGCGTCCATCGTCACGACATAGCGCGCGGTGATGATGAGGTCGGCCGCGCTTAAGGTGGAGAGGAAGCAGAGGCTAGCTAAGAAACGAATCATTGAACGACTCCGGCAGTAGCTCTGCCACGGTGAATTCACGGGTTTGGCCTTGCAGGTTCACGAGGGTGATGGTGGCTTCCGGTGCAAATTCGGAGAGGATCTGGCGACAGGCTCCGCATGGCGGCGTTGGGCGCTTGGAATCCGCGGCGATGGCGACGCGTTCGGCACAGACGGTTAAACCGTAGCTCGCGTTCTCGATGATGCGCCGGCTGGCGTCCATAGTGATGACGAGATCGGCGGCGCTCAGCGCGGTGACGAACAGGAGGCTAGCGAATAAACGAATCATTGAACGACTCCGGCAGTAGCTCTGCCACTGTGAATTCTCTGGTTTCACCCTGCAGGTTCACGAGGGTGATGGTGGCATCCGGTGCGAATTCGGAGAGAATCTGGCGGCAGGCTCCGCACGGCGGCGTTGGGCGCTTGGAATCCGCGGCGACGGCGATGGCGCGGAATTCGCCCGGCTTCACTCCTTCGCTCATTGCCTTCCAGATGGCGACGCGTTCGGCACAGACGGTTAAGCCGTAGCTCGCGTTCTCGATATTGCAGCCCGTGTAGATCGTGCCGTCTATTGTCTCGACGGCGGCACCGACGAGGAAGCCCGAATACGGAGCGAAGGCCTTCTCCCTCGCGGCGATCGCGAGTTGGGCGAGCTTAGTCATGGAGATTGGCGACGATAGAACGAAGCAGCTTCTGGAAGCGGTCGGCTTGTTGGCGGCCGGTTTCGAGAACCTCTTCGTGGTTTAGTTCCTGATTCAACATTCCGGCGGCCATGTTGGTGACGCAGGAGATGGCCAGAACCTTCATCCGCATATGCACGGCAACGATGACTTCGGCAACGGTGGACATGCCGACGAGATCCGCGCCGATCGTCCGCAGATAACGAATCTCGGCGGGGGTTTCGTAGCTCGGTCCCAACAATCCGGCGTAGACGCCTGTGGGTAGAACGAAGCCGAGTTCTTCAGCGCGGCGCTGCGCCATCTCGCGGTAGGCCGGGTTGTAGGCGAACGTCATGCCGGGGAAGCGTTCGCCCCACGCGTCGTGATTCGGTCCGACGAGGGGATTCGATCCTTGGAGGTTGATGTGATCGGTGATCAGCACGAGATCGCCGGGTTGATAGTCGGGATTGATGCCGCCGGCAGCGTTGGTGAAGACCATCGAACGAACGCCAAGCGCGCCGAGGACGCGAACGGCAAAAGTGGCCTGTTGCTGGGTGTAGCCTTCGTAGAGATGCGCGCGGCCGGCGAGGACGGCGACGGGTTGTCCGGCGATGCGTCCGACGACGAGTTTGCCAGCGTGGCCGACTGCCGTTGATGCCGGCCAGTGGGGGATCTCGCTGTACGGGATGACGGTCGCGTCGACGACGATATCCGCGAAAGCGCCGAGGCCGCTACCGAGGACGATGCCGATTTCGGGCAGGAGCGACAGACGGTGTTTGAGTTCGAGGACGGCGGCGTCGATGGTGATCATACGAGTAACCCGGCGATACAGGCGGACATGAAGTTGGCGAGTGTTCCGGCGGCGACGGCGCGGAGACCGAGGCGGGCGAGATCGGATTTGCGCGAAGGCACGAGCGCGCCGATGCCGCCGACCTGGATCGCGATGGAGGAGATGTTGGCGAAGCCGCAGAGCGCGTAGGTCGCAATGACCTTCGAGCGGGGATCGAGGATGATGCCTTGTTCGGGGAGTTTGCCGAGGTCGATGAAGGCGACGAACTCATTGAGGACGAGGCGCGTGCCGAGGAGTTTACCGACGTGTGGCGCGTCCTGCCACGTGACGCCGAGGAGGTACGCGACGGGCGCGAAGATCCAGCCAAAGAGCTCCTGCATCGTCGACGGGAACCACGCGGCCATGGAATGTCCCCAGCCAAAGAGTCCGTTGACGAGGGCGATGAGCGAGACGAAGGCGATGAGCATGGCGCCGATGTTGAGCGCGAGGTGCAAGCCGTCGCCGGCGCCGCGGGCGGCGGCATCGATGACGTTGACGCCGTTCTTCTCGATCTCGATCTTGATGCCGCCGAGGGTTTCGGGCTCCTCTGTTTCTGGGATGAACATCTTGGCGAGAAGGATGGTGGCGGGAGCGGTCATGATGACGGCGGTGAGCAGGTGTCCGATTTCGACCTTCGCGAACATGACGTAGGCGGCCATGACGGCGCCGGAGACGTGCGCCATGCCGGAGGTCATGATGGTGAAGAGCTCGCTTTGCGTGAGGCCTGCCAAGAAGGGGCGGATGGTGAGTGGCGCTTCGGTTTGCCCCATGAAGATGCTGGCGGCGACGCAGGTGGACTCCGCGCCGCTGGCTCCCATGACGCGGCGCATGAGCAGGGCCATCGCTTTGATGATGACCTGCATGACGCCGAGATAGTAGAGGATGCCGAAGAGGGCGGCGATGAAGATGACGATGGGCAGGACCTGAAACGCGAACAGGACCCCGAAGGGTCCTGTCGATTTGCCTAATGGTCCGAAGAGGAACGAAGAGCCTTCTTCGGCGTAGCGGAGAAGGGCTTCTACTGCACGGCTAGCCGTTTCAAACGCCCCGCGGAGGGGCGTCTTGAGAACGAGAAGGGCGAAGAGCAACTGCAGGCCAAGTCCCCATGCCAGAAGGGAGGGGCGGATGGCGCGACGGTTCGTCGAGAAGAACCAGGCCACCGCGAGGATGACGACCAGCCCGACGACGCCCATGGGGATTAGCTGACGACTTCGAGGATGTTTTCGCGCTCGTCAGGCACCGTGGCCGAGATGCGGAAGGCATCTTCGACGAGTTCGGCGGCTTCTTCCACGTTGGTTTCGTCGCGGTAGTAGAGGCGGCAGAGAATGGTGCCCGGATCGATCTTCTGGCCGACTTTGACTTCGAGGATGACGCCGACCGCGTGGTCGATGACATCGTCTTTGGTGTTGCGGCCAGCGCCGATGAGGGTGGAGGTTGCGCCGATGACCTGCGCATCGACGGCGGAGACATAGCCGCCACGGGTGGTGACGATGTCGCGAGCGCCGGTGGCGTTCGGGAGGAGCTCGAACTTGTCGAGGACGTTCGGGTCGCCGCCCTGGGCCTTGATGACCTCTTTGAGCTTCTTGTAGGCGGAGCCGTCGACGAGGCGGCGCTGCGCGATCTCGCGGGCTTCGTCGATAGTCGGGACGACTTTGCCGAGGTGGATCATCCGCGCGGCAAGCTCGATGGAGAGGCGCGTGAGATCGATGGGGCCGGCGTTCTGGAGGGTCTGCGAGACCTCCATGATTTCGAGGGCGTTGCCGATGGCGTATCCGAGCGGCTGATTCATGTCGGTGATGAGCGCCTGGACGCGCTTGCCGTGACGGCGGCCGATGGCAACCATCAACTGGGCGAGGCGGCGGGCATCGACCTGCTTCTTCATGAACGCGCCGGAGCCGACTTTGACATCGAGGACGAGGGCGTCGAGGCCGACGGCCAGTTTCTTCGACATGATCGAGCTAGCGATCAGCGGGATGGACTCGACGGTACCGGAGGCATCGCGGAGGGCGTACAGCGCGCCGTCAGCCGGGGCGATCTCGGCGGTCTGGCCGATGAAAGCCAGCTTGTGCTTGGCGACCTGCGCCTTGAACTCGTCGATGGTGAGATTCGTGCGGAAGCCAGGGATGGACTCGAGCTTATCGAGGGTGCCGCCAGTGTGGCCGAGGGCGCGGCCCGAGATCATCGGAACGATGACGCCGGCCGCAGCAGCGATGGGGGCCGCGATGAGGCTGGTTTTGTCGCCGACGCCGCCTGTCGAGTGTTTATCCACTTTCAGGCCCGGGATATCAGAGAAATCGACCGTACCTCCGCTCTTCAGGAGCAGTTCGGTGAGGATCCCCACTTCCTTCTCGGTCATGCTCGAATAGAAGGTGGCCATGAGGAACGCGGACATTTGATAGTCCGGGATCTCTCCGCGCATGTACCCTTCCACGAGGTAGGCGAGCTCTTCGGAAGAGAGTTCCTCGCCGTCTCTTTTGCGGGTGATCAGGTCGACGGTACGCATGTTAGATCCCCAGCGTACCATGTTAATTCGTTGAAAGTAAAACGCTAGAAGCAATTAATACGGGTTCGTTTCGAGCAGTTTCGGGAACTCCCTGGTGGCGGGCCAAACGGCCAGGGCGAGGGCAATGGCGAGGTCGTCGTGCTTGGCTTGACCGCCATGGAGGCTGATATTGAGAAGCTCCTCGCGCAGGGAGGGCCATTCTTTGAGCCCCGGATGGATGCGCAGGTTTCCGGCTTCGAAGACCATACGAAGATTGGCGACGAGTTCCCGCCGCGGTATGGTGAGTTTGCCGTCGGGGTGAACGACGGCCTGGTGGCCGGCGGTCAGATGGACGGATTGCAGCCGCGCGGGCAATCGTTGCGAGCGCAGGAGATCGACAATGGGCCGTCCGGGACCGGCGGCGTCAATGTAGAGATCGAGATCCACCTTTGATGAGGCGCCGAAGGGCTGACGGCGTTGCACTTCGGCAATGAGCCGCTTCACATGGGATGGTACTAAGACGTAGTCAGTACCAAGAGGCAAGCGGGCGGCGAAGAGCAGCCGGAGTTTTGGCCAGCGTTTGCGCTCCATGGAGACGTGATCGAGACCGTGATCGGTGTACACCAGATCGAGCGCCGTAAGTGCGGTGTGGTCCCGGCTTTGGCCGAGATCGAGACCGAGGATAAATTTGGGATAGAGAAGTGTCATACACCGTTTCCAAAGAAGGGTTCATAGGCATCGTCCTGACAGATGGTGAGGATCTCCCGGTCGAAAACCTGGCTTGCGGCGGCGCGAAATTCGCACATGAACTCTTCCCAATAGCGGACGGGATGGATTGCCCTCATTTCTTCGAGGAACTCCGCCGGAATGCGTGGACATTGATCGGCCGTGAGACGGAATCGATGCCAATGGGACAGTTTTTCGTTGTGCCAGAGATCGTAGAACAGCCCGGTTTGTCCTTTGGGGGTGGAGATGACCCA
The DNA here is from genome assembly GCA_945890485.1 of Candidatus Sulfopaludibacter sp. SbA3. Lineage (GTDB taxonomy): Bacteria > Acidobacteriota > Terriglobia > Bryobacterales > Bryobacteraceae. The sequence continues at coordinate 239,507 of CAMDCN010000001.1, forward strand.
CATGGTTCCGTTCGAAGTCGCCAGAAATGGCATGACGGCGACATAGAGTTCCGCGGAGGCATAGGCGGCCTCGTCGATGACCAACAGGGCGGTACCGGAGAAGCCACGAACGGTGGCTGGCGCATCGGGCAGGCCGACGATGCGGCTCCCGTTGGGCAGCACTAGCGACTGGTGGTTCACCCCGTCCGACTTGGGTCGCAAACCGAGTTTGGGTAGAAGCGACTTTACTTTGAGAAACAGTTCGCCGGACTGCCGTTCGCCTGGTGAGGCGATGATGATACTGGAGCCCGGATAGTGAACGGCTTGATGAATGATTCGGGTGGCTGCCATCTGGCTTTTGCCGAATTGGCGGCTGGCATTGAGAATGACTCGTTTCGCCGGGCAATCGAGCACCTCTTTTTGCAGCGGATCGGCGTTAAAACCGAGCGCTTGCGCTGCCCAAGCGGAAACAGACGGAACAACTGCGGGGCCTTCGTCCCTTGCACCGGGCTTTGTAACGGGTGGAGGACCCAACGCTGGCCTGCCGGGCGACCCGAATTTGAAAGCGGGCCATCGCTCGGCGATTTGCGGCGCCGGTCTGTTGGTCCATCGCTCCAAAGCCGCTGTTCCTCCCTTGCTTCGACATTAGCGAGCGGAAGGCCGCGGACAAGACGGACTACTCCCAAAACGGCTGAATTTAAGGGGGAAATAAAGTTCAATTAGGCGTTAACGGGCCTTTTCTCGGCGGTTAGCCGGGGCTCGACGCCCCGGCTGGCCGCAGCCGGTGGCCGCTTTTCGGCGGTGACTTCGGTTTCCGGGGCGGGCTTGGACTGCGCCGAGACCGAACCGTTGGATCGCGTTTGCGTAGCCGCTTGCGACGGTTCCGGCTGATGTGTTTTGTTTTCAATAGGTTGTGGTGCTTTGGCGATTGGTTCGTTCCAGAGTTCGGCCTCGGCTTCGAGTTGAGCTTCGGCCTGCACCAGGTTGCGGACTTCCGGATCCCGGAGCGCGCCGCCGTGATGCTTTTGCAGATGGGTGACCATGCGGCAGAAGGTGTTCCAGGCCTTGAGATGCCCGGCGCGGCGCCGTTCGATGCTGCGGTAGATTTTCTCGGTTTCCATCATATTGAGCGCGGCGGCAGCGGACTTGACGTAGTTCGAATAGTCGGGGTAGTCCTTGAAGGCCTTGTCGAAGTTCCTTTCGTCGAGGGCGCACATCATGTCGCCGAGGCGGTTGTACATCCAGAGTTCGGCGGTGAGCTGGCGCACGATTTTGGCTTGGGTTTCGGTGGCGACCTGGAATTGGCGGGTGTTGTCTTTGAGTTCCAGGGCGAAGCCTTCCTGGACTTCGACGCTGAGCAGGACATAGTTTGGGGGCATGAGGCTACGGTCGACGTAGCGGCCGTGGCGCATGGAGTTTTGTTTGGCGGCTTGTTTGCCGGCGGCGGTGACGGGACCGCGGCTTTTGGCTCCGTTTTTGCGAGCGGTTTCGCGTTTCTTCTCGAGCTGTTCGGGGGTCATGATCAGGGTCTCCTTCCTGCTTTGAATTTGGCAGGCGGTCAAGCGGATTCCCGGGAGGGGTTTCGCGGGAGGGCCGTGGTTATTGGGGGAAAATATTTCGATGTACTGTGACCAGGCGTTTCGGTTGGCTCGGCGGGGCAGGGAAAATGGCGCCGGAGGTGAGAACCCGACTATTCTAAGTGAGGGTGCGAATGATGACTCGGGTGGTCGTGAGCTATCGGAGGTTGGGGGATCCTTCGTTGGGGGAGCAGGAAGCCGTGGAGAGGGAGTTGGCGGGTCTCTCGGTGGTGGACCGGATGCCCGGGGCGATCCTGGTGGAAGGGACGGAACAGGAGGTACGGTCTCTGCTAGCGGGTAGAGGGTCCGACTGGTCCGTTAGTGAGGTGCGGGAGTTGCATTCGCCGGCGCCGAACTTGAAAACGAGGTCTATCGCCGACAAAGGACCGCGCTAGCGAACTTTCAGCGGACCTCGCCGATATCGCAATCCGATCTTGCACACCAGATCCTGAAGCACCCCTACCACTTTGGTTTCCTCTCACTTTCCGATGAAGAAGCGCGAGGGCCGATGATAGCGTTGTTGGACAGGGGCGGAGCCGGCGCCGTGTTAGCTGGCTTTGGTGACTGGAACTGCGTGGAGTTCAATCCGACGCCCAAGCGCAATAGCGATGCGGCGCAACATTGCGAGCGTGTGGCCGTGGTAATCCGCGGCTTCCATCCGGCAAATGACGCTGGCGGTGGTTCCTACCCGCTTGGCGAGCTCGCGCTGCGATAGGCCGGCGATGGTGCGCATTTCGTATAGCAGTTGCGATGCCTCCATCTGGATCAAGATGTCGTCCTGCTCCTGTTCGAGAACAGTTTTCTGATCCGGACCACCGGCGGAGAGCTGGTCGCACAGTTGCTGTAGGGCGCCGGATTGGAATTGCTTGGTGGACATGGTTTAGCCTCTGAATGTATGTTTGGTGGGATCCGCGGCAAATTTCCGTTTACGTTCAATAGCCCTTTCAGTTTCATCAGGTGGAACCGCAGCCTCTTTCATGATTCCATGCGAGACGACGACAATGTCTCTGCCGCTGAAGAAGTACAGGATCCGGTAATTGATGCCGTGCAGAGAAGGGCGCAATTCATAGATTCCGTCCTGCAAAAGATCGGCCACGGGTCGCCGGAGTTCGTGACCTTGGGCTTCGAGTTGGCCCAAGTAGACGAGCACTTTTCGTTGCGCCTTTACGTGAATGAGTTTTAGCCAATCGAGAAAGTACACTTCATTGCCGTCCCGATAGAACACAACTTCTGTTTGCGGCACGCTACATGTTCGCATATACGCGAACGGCTGCCAATGCGCGCTGCAACGAGCGCCGTAGTTTGAGTCGTCTAGGAACTTTCTGAAAAGCCGGCTTCGATGAGTCGCTCTCTCTCCCAAAGTTCTTGTCAGTAAGGATTTTGGGTTGAGCGAAGTGTCCCCGCGACCCCTCGCACCGCCCTCAGGCGGCCATTCGGCGCCCCCGCGCGCCGCTTACGCATGGCTCTCCCTCAGCTTCGGAATTCGGAGTAAGTTGTAGGCCGCGCAGCTAAACACAAACAACCAATCCACCCTCGGTAGCCCTCGGAGCTTCACCTTCCGGATCGGCCCTGTCTGCTTCAGCCACCCAAACGCCTTCTCCACCAACCACCGCTTGCTCAAGCTCTGCCGGTAACCCTCGTGACGCGTTGTCCGCCCGTCAATCGCGCTCCGCCGGTTCTTATTGTTCTGCGCCACATGTGGCGTCACCTTCAACTCCCGCACCGTCTTCACGAAGTTATTGACATCGTAGGCCTTATCCGCGCCCACCGTAATCGTCCGCTTCCCTTCGTTGATCTCCCGCAGCAACAGCAGCGCCGCATCCGGCTCCGCCGTGCCGTCCGCCGTCGTCGTCATCGCACCGGCAATCAGTCCATGGCGGTTCTCGGTCACGATGTGGCCGAGAACCGCCAGTTTGGCCTCCTTGCCCGCCGACTTCTTATATAGCCGCGCTGAGGGATCCGTCTTCGATTCGTGCGTCTCGTTGGTGCGTTTGTCCCCGTGGAAATTTGTGCCGTCGCCAGAGGAATCGTCATCCTTGGGACGGAAGCTCTTGTGGCTGGCCCAGGCTTCGATCAATGTGCCATCGACGGTAAAGTGTTCATCCGACATCAGATCGGCGGCTTGCTGCTTGACGCGGGCAAAGAACTGACGGGCAACGACTTGGTTGAGTAGGCGGTCGCGGTTCTTGCTAAATACGGTGGGTGCCCAGACGTCGTCTTCCAACGACAGGCCGACGAACCAGCGGAACAGGAGGTTGTAGTTGAGTTGTTCCATCAGCATGCGTTCACTGCGAATGGTGAAGAAGACTTGGAGCAGCAGGGCACGGAGGAGGCGTTCGGGAGGGATCGAGGGCCGGCCGACGGCGCTATACATCGCGTCGAACTCCGAGGTCATGCTGGTGAGGACCAGATCGGTCACCTTGCGGACTTTCCGCAGGGGGTGCGTGGCAGGAATCCGGTCCTCCAGAGCCACATAGCTGAACATCCCTTCCTGAATCCGCTCGTCGTTGCCACGCATACCAGAGTGACGTCTAAAACATTTCCGGGGTATCGTGTCGCGGTTGATTTTTGAGCAAGCTCCTAAGTCCTCCTTGGGCTCGCAAAACGGTGTCGAGAACTGGAGTCGACTCCGTTGCTGGCGAAAATTCGGAGTGCTACCCTTCTACTGTCCACATAACAAGGAGCAACATGAATTCCCTCGTGATTATGCGAATTGCCACGGCCACTGCCGTTCTCTTGTTGGGTGCGTCAATAGCAAGCGCACTACCTGCTTACCTCCCACCAGGCGTGGGGTACGGCGAGAGTTACCGCCTCATTTTTGTAACGGATTGGAACACAGATAGCTATTCTCGCAATATCGATGATTACAATGCTTTCGTAACGTCCGAGGCTCTTCTCAGTCCGGACTTGGCAGGGCTCAGCACAACGTGGAGAGCCGTGTTCTCCACCGATACAATCAACGCACTTGAGAATATTGGCACATTCGGGACGCCGGTCTATGGCTTAAACGGCGCCAGGGTCGCGCTAGGTTCGCAAGGCCTGTTTTCCGGATCTCTGGAATCTCCCATTTATCAAAACCAGTATGCCCAGGGAGTGTTCTCCCAACTGGTTAAGACGGCAACCTACCCCAACAACGGCAATCTCTTCTACGACAGCGGCCTTGTTGGTATTACAAACACTACCTCACGAGAGTGGCTTGTCTTTCAAACGCCACAATATCCAACTTGGTCTGACGGCACGCCGCTGCGAATGTACGCTATTTCTGGAGACATTTTAGTTGCTCAGCCGGATGAGGTTACGGCGGTTGCTATACCTGAACCGGGGTGTTTTGGCCTTGCTTGTCTCGGTCTGGGATGCGCTGCTGTGGGTTGCATGCGGCACGGGGCATCGGCGCGCCGATCCCGGTTAGCCCGAACCAGCACATCATCCGAGTGATGTCTGGCGACCAGGCATCGGCCGCTTGTCTGGCTACCATTCTGCCAAGAAAAGAGAGGGGACCGCCGTTCGATGCAGAGTTGTCGGCGGAGTTCGACGGCGAACGCGGCTTCTCGCTGCTCGACCGCTTCGAGTCGCCCCTGCGGCGTTTGGAGCCGTCATAGCCGCTACGTGCGCCACTCTCCGGCGTCGATTGCACGGTTCTGCTGTCCAGAATCACCGCTGGCGGTTGCGCCTTGCGTCCTTCCCGCAGGCGCAACACTTCCCACAGATCATGCACCATCGCCTCAAACACTTGGGCGCGTATCCATCGTTGCGTCTGTTGGTACACCACCTGCCAATGCGGCAGATCATGCGGGATCATCCGCCATGGCGTTCCGCCTCTAGCCAGATACCGCACTTCGCGCAACGGATAGAGCCGCTGTGGCGCGGCTTCCTCCATAAGAACTCCACCCTCGTGATGGCTGAGAAGAATATGGGGTCTCCGGCAGCTGTTGCACTGTCCAGGGCGGCTGTCGCAGAGCGGGGGATGCGAGGGTCGGCAGATAGGTACCAAAGGATCGCGTGGGTGTCGGCAAACACTGCAGCTACTAAATGTCTTCCTTGGGGAAGTTCTTCCACATCTCGCGTCTGGCTTCGTCAATGTCGTCCGCTGAAACAGAGATCCCTCGGCCAGCAAGAATGCCCTTGATGCTTTGGAACGGCATCTTCGGCGCCGTCTGGTCGCGGAGGCGGGTGGCATGGCTCAAGATCTCTTGTTGCTTGTCGAGCGGAAGTGTTCGCACGGCTTCCAGAATCGCTTGTTCCACTGACATGTCGACCTCTCTTCATATCATCACGAATCTTGTCGGCAACTTCGACGGCGATGGGAGCAAAGAGCCGCGATGACTGCTGAAACCCGGGACTAACGCTATGCGCTCGCGGTAGGGGCCAGATCACGGGCAGTCCTACGGTTCAATCCACTCCGGCAATTGCTGGCCGGAGAACTTCGCCGAGGCCGGATTCAACCCCACGCCGAGTAATGATCGTCTCATCGAGCGTTCTCCCCGCCGGACTACATCTTTAGCACGTGTTGGCCGCCGTTTCCGCGCGGCACTTCGTTACTCTTTCGGTAGCACGGCCGCCGGATCGATCGATCCTGAAACGGCGTCGATGGGAACCCCACCAACCCGCAGGTATCGAGACTGGCGTTGTTTCCACCGCGGCATGGCCCCCGTGGCGTGAAGGCTGCCTGCATCCAGTGAACTTCCAACCAGGCACATCTTGATACCTTGTGCCAACGGCTGTATTCGTTGTTTATGGCAACGACCCGGACCACCGTCAACATTTCGATTACCCCGGAGCTGGATGCCTTCCTACAAGCCCGTGTCCATTCGGGCCGATACCAGACGACGAGCGAAGTCGTCCGGGAGGCTCTCCGGTTGCTGGAACGTCAGGAGGCCGAGCGGGACCAAGCCGTTCAGCAGCTCAGGGCGAGACTCGAACAAGGCGCCGCGGAAGCGTCGCGAGGCGAACTTCTGGATGGCGATGCGGTATTTGAGGAGCTGCGCGAGATGATTGAGGAGCGCCGCCGAGCTCGGATTGTCAATTCGTGAGGCAGAACTTCGTCGTGACCCCTGAGGCTAAGGCAAGCCTTCGGGACATCTTGTCTGATTTTGCCGAGGACAGTCCCGAGGCGGCCCATCGTCTGCGTCTGCGCCTCTATGAGGGATTCCAATTGCTTGGGCGTTCTCCTGGGATGTCACTTCCAGGAAGAACTGCTGAACCGACAGTTCCGGTTTCGGAACTTCTATCTTTTGTGGCGGTCTACGCTTGGGAAACCAGCCCGATTCAAATTGTCAGTATCGTGCATGGCGCGCGAGATTTGGCGATTATCTTGACCCTGCGAAATGACTTGAACTGAGGCGGCCAGAGTGCCGTCTGGCTGCGTCGATGCTCTCTCGTAATGTGGGGCGCCCCTGCGTTTCGAAGGTGCTGACGTGGATTTCGGCGAAGGGAACGTAGTGGGTGCCGGGCGGATCCGCGATCAACTTCGCGATTTGCCATGGAGTATCGAAGGGCGGAGACAACCTAATCGAAGTCCAGAAGCAACTCGCGCGCTACGACCGAGGCTATCGGCGAAGAGCTTGCGGCGGCTGTACTGAAATGAGCAGTCAGTTTTCCTGGCTTGCCAATCCTATCGGACGAAGCGATCACCCTTGCCGACCAACACCCATACCGTACATAGGTGCAGGTACTAATCGATGCACACTGGTAGCGTCCCGGGACCTCGACCGCAGACTCCAGTCGCAACAGATCGGGAAGTGCGCGACGATGCGTAAGGTGCAAGGGCCGGGGCTTGCGGAATTCTTGAGCCGGTACTATCGGTGATCCAGAAAGAAGCTCCCATCGGATGGGGATGGGAGCTTCTTCTGGCTACGCCTTGGAGGTGCGCAGGGCGGACTTGTGCAAGGCGTTCATGGAGCCGAGCAGGTAGGCGAGGCCCGGATGGGGGCGGTACTCGCCGGTGGTGGCGCCACGGCTTGTGTCGGGTTGAGAAGGATCCGTACCGACGGCGGGGATGTGATCCGGGATCACGATACCGTCAAACTTCACGTCGACCAGGGCCTGCATGGCCTTGGACATGTCGTAGTAGCCGTCGTCGATCAGAGCTTCCACGAAGTGTGGCAATGGCGCTGTCACGTTGCGGAAGTGAACCTTGAACAGCTTCTTCTTGGCGGCGAAGTATTTTATGACATCGACAGGGTCGGCGCCGGTCACCTTCTCTCCACCTTCGAGCCAGGAGCCGATGCAGAAGCAGACGCCGATGTTGGGACTGTCGGCAATCTCGATCGCCTTTTTATAGCCTTCGAAGTTGGAGAAGATGCAGCGGGGTACGCCGGCGAGCATGCGCATGGGCGGGTCGTCAGGATGGATGCCGATTCGGACGCCGGCCTCTTCGGCGACAGGCTTCACCTTCTTGATGAAGTAGGTGTAGTTGTCCCAGATTTCCTGCTCGGTGTAGACGCGTCCATGGGAAAGCGGACCAGTGAAGGTTTTGCCGGCCCAGGTTCCTTTCCAATCGGGACTGTTGGCATTGCCATCGCGGGCGGAGTAGCCGCGGGCGCTGACGACGCGTCCGCTGGACCAGATGCCGTTGCCCATGTGGGCATAGGTCGAGTACGGCACCTGGGCCTTGCCTAAGTAGCGGATGTAGTTGAGGTATTCCTCAATCTTCTGGTCGCGGCCAGGAAGGTTGAGCGTGACCTCGGACATGTTGTGGAGGGAGCCGGATGGGCCGACGCCGCTGCCGATGTTGTAGACCTTGAAGCCGCCGTCTTCCCATGCCGCCTTCTGCTTGATGAAGCCTTCGGCGGTCGCTTCGGCCTGGATGGGCGCGACACTGAGCCACTGGACTCCCAACTGTTTGAGATAGGTCATGTACTCGGGGCTGGGACGATTGGCGGAGACGCCGATCTTGAGGCCCGGAGGGATGGGAATCATGGGCTTGGCGGAGGCTGCGGGCGCGACGGCCAAGGCTGCTGCGCCGGCAAGAGCCATGCCTGCGATGTCCCTTCGGCTCGGATCGTGTTTCTGATCGCTCATAGAAAACTCCGTTTACTTAGAAGAATTAGACCCGGAGGCCGAGTTGGATGTTGCGAGGAGCGCCGCCGGTCAGCACCTGGCCGAACTGTGGTGCACCGATGGTAACACTGGAGCCGGTTCCGTGGTTGAGAGCCGGAGTGTTGAAGATATTGGTGATGCCGGCGCGTAGCTGCACGAGGAAAAGTTCACCGAGGGTTGGTTGCGAATGAAGCCCATGTCCCAGTTGCGGCGGCCATGGTTGCGAAGCTGGGGCTGGGTGAGAGAGTCGGCCGGGATGGTGTAGGCGGGCGACTGGGTGAAGGCGGAGGTGTTGAAGTAGCGGTTGGTGGTGCGTTCGTCGGAAGGCAGGAAGGGGTTGGCGAAACGATTGCCGCGACCACCGGAGAGAGCGAAGTCATAGAGGAAGGTATTATCAGCGCGGGCGATGCGGATGGGCGTGCCGGACTGGAATGCGGTGATGCCGGAGACCTGCCAGTTGCCGCTGATGGAGGCGAGGACACCTTCAGTGACGAACTGATTTCGCTACTCTAATGTGGCTCATTTCGATGGCCTGATTTGGCCCACCTATGACGCCCTGAACCGGCTCGATCTGAAAGGCTGGCAGGACGCAAAGGAGAGCCAAGATGGATATGTTTGAGAAGATTCGGCGGGAGTATAGAGCCGGGGAGACAATCAGCGCGTTAGCCTGCGGGGCGTTTCACGATGTCGCCCCGCTCGCATCTGGACCCACAATTGCAAGCATAGTTCCATGAGTCACACTCGCGCCCCGCAAGCTGTATGCGGGATTCTCCTTCTCTTTGCGCAACTTGCCAGTAGCGCCGACGCGAAAGCCCGGCCAAAACAGCGCCCTCGCAAAGTGGACCCCAGCATTGCATTGGAAAAGGTAAACGACGCGACCGACACAAGTTCGCTCGGGGCTGGATCCTCTGGCGTCCGGGTGATCCGCGCGCAGATTCTCCTTGACCGGGCCCGTTTTTCTCCGGGGGAGATCGACGGCAGTTTCGGCCCCGATTTGGAAATCGCAATCAAGGGCTATCAAGAACGGCACAACCTAAAAGCAACCGGAACCATCGACAAGGAACTGTGGGACTTGCTCAACGAGGAAACGGAAGACTTGCTTGCCTTCTACACGGTCACGCCACAAGATTTGCGCGAGTCCCTGGTCACCATCCCGAAAGACACACCGGAACAGGCAAAGCTTAAACGCATGGGCTACGAAACGGCGGACGAACGGATGGCGGAAAAGTTCCATCTCTCGCCGGCGCTCCTGCGGGAGCTCAATCCGAAGAAGACGTTCAATACCCCCGGAGAAGAACTGCTCGTGCCCCGCTTGCGTCCCTATGGGGCGTCGCGCGCCGCCAAAGTGGTCGTATCCAAGTCCAAACGGACGGTGACCGCGATATCGTCCGCCGGTATCGTCCTCGGTCAATACCCGGCGACGATCGGCGGTCCCCACGATCCTCTGCCGATCGGACCCTGGAAGATCACTGTCGTGCAGCCTTACCCGGTTTTTTACTACAGCCCGGAGAGATTCTGGAATGCCAAGCAAGATGCACCCAAGGCGCAACTGCCTCCGGGACCGAACAATCCTGCCGGCACCGTCTGGATCGGGCTCTCGAAGCCACACTATGGCATCCACGGAGGGCCCGAACCCGGTACCGTCCGCCGCTCAGAATCGTACGGCTGCATCCGCCTGACCAATTGGGATGCCTCCAGCCTGGCAAAAATGGTTCGCCAGGGGACTCCCGCAATTCTCGAGGAATGATGCGCCGCCGTAGCTTTCTCCAAGTCCCATTCCTAGCTCCGCTGGTGGCGTCGGTACAGGCTCAGGAATTAAGCGGCCCGCCAATCGCCGGACTCACCCCCAAGGATCTCCGTGATACGTTCTATGAGCGTCGAGGCAGCGGCAGACACGAGGCGATGGATCTTATTGCACCGCGCGGCACGCCGGTATTTGCTGTCGTATCGGGAGCGATCCGCAAACTCTTTCACAGCAAGCCCGGCGGTCTGACGATCTATCTCTTCGACGAGCAGGAACGCTTCTGCTACTACTACGCCCACCTCGACGGCTACCGGGCAGATTTGCGCGAGGGTGCACGGGTCAAAACGGGTGAACTGATTGCGTACGTCGGTTCAACCGGCAACGCGGACCCACTTGCACCCCACCTGCACCTGGCGATATTTGAACTAGGACCCGAGAAGCAATGGTGGAAGGGCACACCCCTGAATCCCTTTCGTCCGGTGCTCAGAGCCGTCAACCGCCAATTTTGATGAGGCGAGCGAGGAGGGTGACGAGGAGGCCATGGTGGTGAAGGCGGCGCCAATTGAAGATGTCGTAGAGGAGTTTGTGAAGAAGACACTCTATCGCCGACAGGGGAACCGTTCACGAACTTTCAGCGGACCTTGCCGACACTGCATTCCGATATTGCTCACCAGGTCCTGAAGGTCCCCTGCCACTCCGATTCCCTCACGCTTTCGGATGAAGAAGTGCCTGGGTCGCTGATGCAGTTGTTGGGCAGGGACGAAGCCCGCGCCGCGCTGATTTAGTGACAGCTTCCTTCAGATCCGGTAATGTGGAGAAAGCAGCAACCGGAACGACCATGCAACTGAGTTTAGAGATTCCCGACGATATTGCCAGCACCCTAAACGCAGCAGGGGGAGATCTTTCGCGCCGTGCGCTTGAAGGTTTTGCTCTTGAGGAACTGCGTGCAGGACGGATCACGGAACCGCAGTTGCGCAAGATGCTCGGGCTGGCTCGAATTGAGCTGGACGGTTTTCTGAAGTCCCACGGTATCTATCAGAACTACACCCTCGAAGACTTTGAGCAGGAGAGAAAAGCTCTCAAAGATCTCGGATTCTAGCCTGTGCAGTTGGTGATAGCCGATACCAGCCCGATCAATTATCTGATCCTGATCAACCAGATCGAGCTGCTTCCTCTCCTGTTTCAAAGGGTTGCACTTCCCAGCACTGTTCAAAGCGAGTTGTCCAACGTCCGGGCACCGCTGCCGGTACGACAGTGGATTGCCCATCCACCAAGCTGGATGGAGATTCACGCAACGCCGGACGTTTCCCATGTGGCAATAGAAGGACTTGATGAAGGAGAAACAGCCGCAATCGCGTTGGCTGAATCCCTTCACGCGGATTTGCTGCTTATCGACGAACGCGAGGGCTTTCGGGTCGCGATGCGACGGGGCCTTCGGGTAACCGGCACGCTTGGAATCCTCGACTTGGCCGCCGAGCGCGGAGTGGTCGATTTTGCCGCCGCGATCATTGCGCTGGAGCGAACGAGCTGTCGGCTTCCAACTACTCTGCTACAGACCCTACTTGCAAAGCATCAAGGCTAAGAATTCAGCAAACCGGCATTCCAGCACCCTTTCCGTACCAACATCGCTGAGACATTATCGGTCCCACGAATTAGAGAGCGGGGCGGAGCGGACAACCGCGATGAACAAGCAGTACAGGAATGGTCAAGCATCGGGCGTCTACAAGCAGCCGGATCACGATAGAAAGTTGCACTTGCTCCAATGAACCTCGCCGAGGTCCCATATCTCGGCGAGAGGAACCGGCTTCCGGCTGGCGGTGGAAGGGGTTCCCATCGCGCCGGTGCGGAAGGGAGAGAAATGCGGTTGGGCGGGTACGGATTTCGTTGGCGGTGTTTTCAAGGCATCCGGAAGGAGTGTTGGCACCTTGGCTGCCGACGATGCCGTCGTGAGTGAGGTGGCGAAGTGGAAAGCGAAGGATCGCGGCATTTGATTCTGACCGGGTTCCATAGTCCCGGTGCGCAGCCCGACTATACACGGGTGTTGGGGACGCGAATCTGATCGCTGGACTTGTTATATAGGCGATGGTGGGAATCAGGGTTGGACGGGAATGCCACCGGCGGGTGGCACAGCCTGTGCGTTGGAGCGGGTCCAGCGGATCAGCCGGCGTTGGCGTTGGGTCGACTTTTGCGGCCGTTCCAAGGACGTTGTTGACGGCGTGCGCAGAAGGCGCGTGGTTCTTGGGGCAAGGCAGCTTGCTGGTCGATTCCTCGGCGCTTGGCGGGTGGGTGGGGAGTTGGCAGGAATGGCGGTAGGATGAAAGATGTGGGAGCTTGGACCGATCAATTAGCGGCGCATGGATATTGGGTGTTGGTCGGCGCCGTGTTTGCCGAGCAGGTGGGGGTTCCGATGCCCGCCACGCCGATTTTATTGGGCATGGGCGCATTGGCGGCGGTGGGCAAGCTTTCGTTTTTCTGGTGCGTCGTGATCGCCATTGTGGCGTGCCTATCGGCCGATTCGGTTTGGTACTGGCTGGGGCGGCGGAAGGGGCAGACGGTGTTGCGCAAGATCTGCCGGATCTCCCTGGAGCCCGAGGCGCTTATGGATTCGGCCACGGTGTGGTTCCGGCGGCTGGGTGACCCAACGGTGGTGGTGGCGAAGTTCGTGCCGGCGCTGAGTCCGGTGGCGGCGGCGATGGCGGGGACGCAGGGCATGCGAGCGCGACGGTTTCTGTGGTTGGACCTAGTGGGGGCGACGGCGTGGACGGGAGGCTTTCTGAGCCTAGGATTTGTGTTCCATGACCAAGTGGAGATGGTGGTGGAACGGGTGGAGCGGTTCGGTTCGTGGAGTTTGGTGGTGGGCGGGGTGCTGTTGGTTGGATTTGGGGGGATGAAGTGGTGGCAGCGGCGACAGGTGCTGCGGCGGTGGCAGGCGGCGCGGATCAGCCCGGAGACGTTGTTGGCGCGGCTGGACGCGGGGCGGCCGGTGACGGTGCTGGATCTACGGAATGCGGAGGAGTTGGCGGCGGGGCGGGCTAAGATTCCGGGGGCGTGGCACTTTCCGGTGGGGGAGTGGGAGGGACGGCATCATACGGTGCCGCGGGACGGGGAGATTGTGCTGTATTGTTCGGGCCCGAGGGAGAAGACAAGTGTGGCGGCGGCGTTGGCGCTGGAGCGGCGGGGGGTGCGAGGGATTCAGTTGCTGGCCGGGGGGTACGACGGGTGGCGGGCGCGGGGGTTTGGGGTGGAGGCGGTTTGAGTCTTGTTTGCTGGACGGCGTAGTTGGACGGCGTACCTCGGCGACCCGTAACATTGAGGGGAAATGATTCCTACGTCCGTTCGCTTTCGCCCGGTCCGTAAGAGTTGGCAGATTGGCGCTTTGGTATGCGCGATGATTTTGACGGTTGCCTATGCGACTGCCCAACCTTCTGAATCCTGGCCGCTGGAGTTGGATGCCGTACGGGCGGCGCCGGATAGCCATAAGGTGCTTTTTGAGAACTCGTTTGTACGGGTTCTGGAAGTGAGTATCGCGCCGGGCACGAAAGAGCCGATGCATCATCATCGCTGGCCCAGTTTGTTTCTGAGCCTGGAGGCAGGTGGCGTTTCTGAGGGGTGGCGCTACTTTGACAAGAACGGCAAGGTGACGCAGGAGCAGCCGCGCTCGGTTACTCCGGTCCGCACGACTCCAACTTGGAGCGTTTCCTGGATGGAGCCGGAGGGGCTGCACGCTCTGGAAAACCTGGAAACGCCGGCACAGGCCCGCCAGCGGGTGCCACAGCCTGGGATGATCCGCGTCGAAATTAAGACCCGGCCCTAGATTGGCCCTGCCAGCGGGTATTCCGCCAGCGGCCGATCCCAGCGGTTTGGGTATGGCTGTGTGGATGCCGTGGCGGCAGTGGAGAAGCTGATTGCCGTCAGTTCGTCACGGTATTCTGGCAGGCCCGCCGCCAAGAAAGCGGCGCAGATGGGCCGTGCCGTTTCTTCGCTTGGGTGTTTCCTGCTGAAGGAGTATTCATGGGAGACTCCAAGAGATGGTCCAGCAAAGAATCAGGGTGCGGCTGTACCTCGTTATCGGTCTTTTCGCAGCGCTGTGCCAGTGCGGCGCCCGCGCCGGGGAAGAGGTTCGGTACCAATCGTCCTCCGCCAAGACCGGCTACGCGGCGGTCATAACCGTTTCCGGCGATGGGCGGGATGCGATCGCCAGCGGGAGCAAAACAGGAGCGTCGATCTTGGTATCGCCGTGGTTGTTTAGGGACCGGGGGACGATTGGCAAGGTATGGCTATCGTGGGAGGCCGAGGGCTCCCGGCTTTCGATCCTCGTCTGTCAATCGGAGGGAGGACCCGCCGTCGAGACGGTAGACTTTGGGAATATCTGGGGAGACAGCCGCTTAGTGCGGCCGTATCTCACGCCGGGGCCTCCGGCCGTGTTGTCCTCGTTGCGGGCTAACTTTTCGGGGCACTCGTCCTTGAAAGGCGGAGAGAATGATGACGATGACGTTGCCCATTGGTTCTGCTCGAACCAGTCGGACGGCGAGTTCCAACGATTTACGAAAGATGGCGGCAAGACCTATTCGGTTCCCGAATAGGCCGGGTCACCTGCTGCGGCCTAGTCCTAGATCAAGGGATTTACCCAGCGCAATCCTTCGAATCGTGCAAAATCGCCGTCGGTGGAGCAGACGGTCAAACCGTGCTCGATGGCGAGGGCGGCCAGATGAGCATCGGGAATCAATTTCGCGCCGCCGCCCAAACGGGGCAATAGTCGTCCCAAGATTTCCTGGTGGCGAGTTCCGGGAGTTGGAATCCAGACGTTGGAAGCGGTTAGCCAGTGCTCCACTTGTCCCCAAGCCTGGCCCACTGGCGCCGGTTTTTCAAAAATCCGGGGATTGGTGACTACCCGCAGGAATCCCAATAGGCACTCCCAGGGCATGCCGACTCGAGCCGATTCGCTTAGTTTTTGGTCCAACCAAGCGACGGCGGGGCGGTGCATGGGCGCACGGCTATCCCACGCGTAGACCAGCAGGTTGACATCGACCAGGATCATCGTCCAGACAAACCCAGTTCGACGTCGTCCAAGACATCCCAGACGTTGTCAAGATTGGGATACAGGCAGTTGCCGAGATCCACCGGGTGGGTCTGGAACGGCGGCATCGACGGGGTGGGGGAGGCCAGACGAGCGAGGCCTTCCCGGAGGGCGTCGTTGACAACCTGCTTGAACGTCATCTCTTTCGTCTTCCGAACTTGCTCTAGGAGCGCGGAGACATCATCGTCGAGGCTCAATGTGGTCCGCATACATCAAAGCATACCAGCAGTGATGCTCTGATGCGTGGGGTTCATTCCACCGGTCCGAGTTCCAAGTTGAGATCGGCTCCCGGTTCGGCGTTGACTTCGCGACCCTTCAGACCGGCGAATTGCTGGACTTGCGGGGGAGAGAGGGGCTGCATGAGTGGTTCGTTGTGGACGACGAGGCGATACCTGCCAGGGGCTATGGCGCTGGGGGCGGTATAGTTGCCGTCGCCGTCGGTCAGGCCGAGGAGGAGGACGGTGCCGAGCTCTGCTTCCGAAAGATAGCCGGCCGGGATGAGGATGACTGATGCATTCGAGACCGGTTGTTTTTCGCGGGTGACGACGCGGACTTTGAGGAGTGCGCCGTCGTGGCCGAGGGTGATGCGGATGGGGGTGGCGGTGGAGGCTGGGCGGAGGGCGGTATGCGTGATGGTGTCGTTTCCGTAAACGACCTCTTTGACGTAGACGCGGCCGGAGAAGCCGAAGAGGCTATGGTGATACTCGTCGCCGAGGAAGCCATCGATCATTCCGGTAGTGGCTCCGGCGACGGGGAGATCGATTCGTTCCGTGTTGTAAAACGCGGCAAAGGAGCGGGTGAGCGACCTGAGGCCGAGGCGGACTTTCTGGGCGATGGGCTCTTTGGGCGGGAGGCCGGAGGCCCAGGAGATTTCGACAGGGATGCTGAACCGCGGTGCAGGATGCAGGAGCACATCGAGGGCATCGCGATCGCGGACTGAGAACGTGTGGATGGCGACGGCCGTGGGCTTGTTGGGATCGCCCTGTACCGCACGGAGGTGGTATTCGCCGGGATGGAGGTCGCAGAAGCGGAAGCCACCGCCGGGAGCTATTTTGCCTTGGCGAGGCAGGCTGGTGGAACCGAGGTGAATCGATATGCCGAAGTTTATGTGAGACTCGTACACTTCCACGATGGAGTTTGCCGAGGCGGCGGGCGGAACCTGGCCTTCGACACAGTATGAGGGGGCGCGGCGGACGCGGAGATTGACGCCATCGCGGTGTTCGCCGCTATGGAGGGTGATGAGTTCGGCTCCGGCGGGGTCCGTGGCTCCAGGGTAGTAGGTGGGAACGGGGGCTGGGCGACGGAGCCGGGGGTCCGTGGGGGCATCGGAGAGGGCAATGGATAGCCGGGCATATTCGTGGGGCAGGACAAGAAGTTGGTAGGGAAGATCCGGACTGACGCCGTCGAACCGATAGTTGCCTTCGTCATCGGTTCGCGCGCCATAGCGGCGGAAGGTTCGTAGGGCACCCGACGCGTATTCGGAGAGGTAGAGACCAAGGTCGAGATGCGGGGCTGGTTCGTCGTACTCGTCGACGACGCGGCCGGAGAGGGTCGCGCTGGCGGCGAGCGAGAACCGGACCTTCGTGACCTGTCCAGGCAGAATGGTGACGGCGCGCTGGCAAAAGGCAACGCCGCTGGAAGGGCGAAATCCGATGGAGAGCTCGTTTGGTCCGGGAGCGAGATTGGGCAGGGTGAACTCGCCGGCGGGGCCAGTGGTGGCTTCGGCGTTTCCACGGGTAAGACGGACGTCGACGCCGGCGCGGGGTTTGCCTTGGGGGTCGAGGATGACGCCTTCGAGGGAGCCGGTGGGGTTCTTGGATTGCGGCAGGGCGCAAGGGGCCAAGAGGAGGCAGGTAAGGAGGAGGCGGCCGGTCATTTTTGGGGGGCTTCCTTTTCGAGTTTGACGGTGAGGGAGGAGTCCGAGCGGACCGTGACTTCCTGGGGCGCGGCGCCGGCGGCGGCGAGGCGGTAGCGGCCGGGGCGGAGGGCGGGGAAGCGGAACTGCCCTTGCTCGACGGGGGCAAAGCGGGTGGGGCTGGCGGGATCGTCGAGATCGTGGAGTTGGACGAGGGCGGCGGAGAGCCTGGGATCGAGTCTGCCTTCGATGTTCCCGCCGGGGTGGATGGAGATCTTCAGCGGGCCGGACTGGCCGGGATGGACGATGAGATTGGCGGGCGCGAAACAGGGGCCGAGGGGGGCGGTGATGGTGAGGCGGTAGGGGTGGGGGGCGAGATCGGAGAGGACGGTTTCGGAAGTGGTGGAGAGAGTGGGGGGAGTGACTTGGAGGACGCCCCAGTTTTCGAGCGGCGAAAGGTTCGCGGTTACGGAAGGGGGAGCGGCGGCGCGGCAAGCGGGCGTCGTGAAATCGAAGCTGAGGGTGGCGAAGCGCGCCGGGGAGAGGAAAAGCTCTGCGTTGTCGACGCTTTGACCATTCAAGGCGATGGGAAGTTGGCCGAACTGGGGGGAAGTATCGAGTGAGACGCCGTTGCCGCCGTAGCCGCGGACCCGGGAGACGGCGCGGAGTTCGTAGGCGCCGGCGGGGACGCTCTCGAAACGGAATGTCCCGTCGGGGTTAGCCCGGGTGAGGGCGACGGCGAGGGCTGGGTGGTCGGGGCGGATGAGGGCGACGGTAGAGCGGTCTCCGGCTTGGAGGCCGGTGATTTTGCCGGCGAGGTGGAAGAGCGGTTGGTCCGGGATGACGAAGTCGATGCCGGAGTAGGTGGAGCCCGAGACGATGGGGAAGGTGCGCGGGGCGCCGGTGAGGGGGAAGAAGTTGGCGCCGGCGCCGGGGGAAGCGGGGCCATAGAAGCTGGCCCAAGTGACGGCGATGACGTAGCGGCCGGGCGGAAGATTGAAGAGGCGATAGTTCCCGAAGATATTGGTCTGCGCGCCGAGGCCGTTGCGGGCGGGGAGGTAACGGAGGGAGTCGCCTTCGCCAGTTACTTCAAACGGGACGATGAGGGCTCCGGGGAGGGGGCGGTTCTGATGGTCGAGGACGCGGCCGGAGAGGGCGCCGAGGCGGACGAGTTCAATGGATAGTGGTTGGGGCAGGGGGAGGCGGACGGTAAGATGAGCGGCGGTGTGATTGGGTTTTGAAACTTCGAGTTGATAGTCTCCTGGGGGCAAGGGAGCGGCGGCTTGGAACTGGCCGGTGGAGCCGGTTTCGAGGTCGGCGGAGAGACGGGCGGCTCCGGGGATCCTTACCTTGATGCGGGCTCCGCGGAGGGGGGCGGGGGAGTGGGATTCCGTGACGGCGCCGGAGAAGGGCGGAACCGTCTGACTTAGCGCGGCAAGGGTTGTAACTAAGGTAACAGACAGGATCTTAGTCCGCAGCATGATTGGCTAGGAGGAGTTTATTATGCCTTGGCGAGAAAGGCAATTGCTTTGTATGGTCAGATAGAAGAGAGGAAGGAAGAGCGGATGGGATTTATCGCGCGGCAGTTGGTGGGGCCGATGGCGGAGTTTGTGGAGTCTGTTTGGGTTTGTTCGAATGCGCCGGGGCCTTGGCGATTGGAGCGGGTACTGCCATCGGGGCGGGCGCAGATGGTGGTGAATCTGAAGGAAGACGAGACGCGGAGTTACTTGGGCGAGCGGGTGGAGCGGCTGCCGGGGACGGTGGTTTCGGGGATTGGGACGCGGTTCGAAGTGATCGATTCGGCGGAGCAGGAAGAGGTGGCCGGGGTGGTGTTCCGGCCGGGCGGGACGTTGGGTTTCTTTGGGGTGCCGGCTCCGCTACTGGGGGATGTGAGTGTGCCGGTGGAGGCGCTTTGGGGGGTGCGGGCGGTGGATCGACTGCGGGACAGGCTGTTGGCGGCGGAGGGCGGGGCGGCGCGGTTGACGGTGCTGGAGGAGGAGTTGCGGGGCGTCTGGGCGGGGCGGGCGCTGCATCCGGCGGTGGGGTTTGCGCTGCGGGAGTTTGGGGCGGATCCGGGGATGGCGCGGATTGGCGAAGTGGCGGAGGCTGCGGGGCTGAGCCAGCGGCGGTTCGGGGAGCGGTTTCGGGATGAGGTGGGCGTTTCTCCGAAGCGGTACTGCCGGTTGCTGCGGTTTCAGCAGGCGGTGGCGCAGGCGCACGGGGCGGCGCGGCCGGATTGGAGCCAGGTGGCGCTGGAGTGCGGGTACTTTGACCAAGCGCACTTTATTCATGACTTTCAGGCGTTTTCGGGGATAACCCCGGGCGCGTATAAAGAGCGGCGGACGGCGTTTGCGAATCATGTGGGGACGTAAGAGCGTCCGTTTTTTACAATCCTGGGCGGGGGCGGGTGGCGTAGGATTTCGTCATGGCTGAACAATTAGATAGTTACCGGACGTTGACCCCGTATCTGGTGGTGCCGGATGCGGACGGGGCGGTGAAGTTTTTGCAGGCGGCGTTTGGCGCCGTGGAGGTGTCTTGTGACCGGAACGGAGAGGGGGCGATGGTACACGGGGAGTACCGGGTGGGGGATTCGTTGGTGATGCTGGGGCAGGCGGGTCCGGGATGCCCGGCGCTGACGGCGGCGCTGTATGTGTGGGTGCAGGATGTGGATGCGGTTTATGCGAAGGCATTGGCGGCGGGAGCGACATCGACTTATGCGCCGGAGGATAAGCCGTATGGGCATCGGAACGCGGGGGTGGTGGATGGGAACGGATTGACGTGGTGGATTGGGTCGCCTTGCGGGTGAGGGGAGGGTGCGGGCGCGTATAATGACTAGCGGTATCTAAGGAGATCCACATGTCATTCAATCGGCGTCACTTCTTTTATGGCAGTCTGCTGGCGGGCGCGGTCCCGACGGGCGGTTTCGGTAGCACCACGTCGCTCAAATCATTGGGATACAAGTCTCCCAATGAAAAGCTGAACTTTGCCGCGATCGGTTCGGGCGGGCAGGGCGCGAGCAATATCCGGGCGGCGTCTCCGACGGAGAATATTGTCGCGTTGTGCGATGTGGATGACCGGCGGGCGGCGCCGACGTTTGAGGCATTTCCGAAGGCGCCCCGCTATCGGGACTTCCGCGTGATGCTGGATAAGGAAGCCAAGAACATTGACGCGGTGATTGTGGCGACGCCGGACCATATGCATGGCATGGCGGCGATGTGGTGCATGGAGCGGAATAAGCACGTGTATGTGCAGAAGCCGCTGGTGCGGACCATTTGGGAGGCGCGGCAGGTGCGCGCGGCGGCGGCGAAGTATGGCGTGGCTACGCAGATGGGGAACCAGGGTTATTCGAACGAAGGCACGCGGCAGTGCGCGGAGATCGTTTGGAACGGGGACATCGGGAATGTGACGGAGGTGCATGCGTGGTCAGATCGGCCGCTGTGGCCGCAGGGGATTACACAGGTTCCGGCGGAGGAGCCGGTGCCGGCAGGATTGGATTGGGATTTGTGGTTGGGCGTGGCGGAGAAGCGGCCGTATACGGCGGGTGGGCTGAAGAAGGCGGACCGTTGGGGCGGGTACTTTTATGAGTCGTTCAACTGGCGCGGATTTTATGATTTCGGGGCGGGGGCGTTGGGGGACATGGCGTGCCATATCCTCGGCGCTCCGAACATGGCGCTGCATTTATCGCGGCGGCAGGTGATTGGCGTCGAGTGCATTCGGAAGGAGGGGGTGAGCCCGTTCCAGTTCCCGAAGGCCGCTGTGCTGCGGTTTGACTTTGCCGCCTACGGGGATATGCCTCCGCTGAAGGTGTTTTGGTATGACGGGATGAAGGGGAGCCCGAAGATTGAAGGGGTGCCGGAGAAGGAGTGGTTGGGCGATCCGCCGAGTGTCCGGCAGGCGGGAGGTCCGGGGCGGCGGCCGATGGGCGGGGGACAGCCGGGGGTGGCGGAGTTCCGATCGCCGGGACGGGTTTACTCGAAGAGCATGTTTGAGGCGTTGCAGGCTCCGGGGGTGGAACTGGCGTTCCCGACTCCGAATGGGAGCGTGTTTAAGGGCGATAAGGGGATGCTGACGACGGGCACGTATGGGGAAGTGACGCGGTTGTTACCGGTGGAGAAGATGCGGGATTACACGATGCCGGCTCCGCTGTTGACCCGGTCGCCGGGGCATATGCGGGACTTTATCCGGGCATGCAAGGGTGGGGATGCGGCGTGTTCGAACTTTGATGTGGCGGCTCCGTTTGTGGAGTGGATGTTACTGGGCGTGATTGCGCTGCGGCATGATGGTAAGTTGGAGTACGACCCGGAGAAGATGCGGATTACTAATAATGCGGAAGCGAATAAGATGCTGCGTCCTACGTTGCGGAAGGGTTGGGACTTCCATGCGGTGAAGATCAACACCTGATTCCGGGAGCGGAGAGGGGCGCGGCGGCCGGCGGCCGTGCCCTTCTTGTTTGGGCCGTGGCGTGCAGGAGAGAAGCGGTATGACGAACAAACTGATTCTCCTGGTAGCGATGACGGGCGTGCTGTTGAGCTGCCAATCGGAAAAGAAGACGACGGCGGAGACGCGAACGGAGGCTGTGGAAGAAGCGGCTGACAAGGCGGCTCGCGAGATGAAAGAAGAGGCCGCGGAGGCGAAGGCGGCTTTGGCGAAGCGGTTGGATCAACTGGATGCTGAGATCGACAGCCTGGAGGCACGGGCGAGCAAGGCGACGGCGAAGAGCAAGGCGAAGTTGAATGCCGAGGCGAAGGAGTTGCGGGCGGAAGCGGTGCGGCTGCGGGGGCGGATTTCGAATTGGGATGATAAGATGGCGTCGGGCTGGCGGACTGCGAAGGGCGAAGTGGAAGAAGGCCTGGACAAGACTGAGGCGGCGATCAAGAAGTTAGTTGCGGACATCAAAGACTGACCGCGGGCGGTCACTTGACGGAGAAAAGGATAAGTATGCCGGGAATTTACAAGATTATTGAAGTGGTTGGGACGTCGCCGGTGAGCTTTGCCGAAGCGGTGAAGTCGGCGGTGGCGGAGGCGTCGGATACGGTCCGCCATATGGAATGGTTTGAGGTGGTGAATGAGCGGGGGCGGATTGTGGACGGCCGGGTGGAGGAGTTTCAGGTGACGGTGAAGATCGGGTTCAAGATCGAGCGGTAGTATTTCCGAACCGTCAGCCTGACCCGCGGGTTCAGTCAGGAGACTAGAGGGCGTACAGGATCATAACGATGGCCTTGGCTACCGCTTCGCGGCTTTCGTAGATTTGGTACGCCGCCAGGAAAACCATGATGGCGGCGAGGACAGTGGCCCACGCCATCACACCTGGTGGGCAAAATACGCCAAGTACGATGATCGACGTCAGGTTGGTGGTTAAGACAGCCAAGCCGATTTGTGCCATGAGTTTCGGCCACACAGGCAGGCTCGGCATCTTTGCAATCAGTTTCTGGACCGTCAAAGCGGTGCGCTTGGTGGGGGGCACCAACAGGTGTTTAATCTGATTGTAGGTCATGGTTTCCAGGGGCTCCTTCGATTCGGAACCGTCAGGGCCCGATCTAACCGTACCGCGGAAAGCCAAGACCAAAGGGACCACCGTAGGGTGCCCTTAGTTGAGCGGCAGGGCCGGGTCGGGGCCGGCGTCCTTTGGTGTGGTGATCGTGCGGATGATCTTGCGCTGGGCTACGTCAATGACCTGGATCTTGCCTTGGCTTTGGATTCCAGAGAAGGCGTACTTGCCGTCCTTCGTCAGCGTTAGGGAGAGGGGTTGGCCCCCTAACGGGATGGTCGACGTCTCCTTGCGCGTGGCGACGTCGGCAAAGCCCACGGCGGAGCCTTCGTTGCCCAGGGAATAGACCAGAGTTTTGCCGTCAGGGGTGAGGGCGACCCGGTTGGGGTAAGTGGACGTCGCGATTTCGCCCGTTACTCTGTCGGTGGCCGTGTCGATGAGGACAATCTTGTTGCTTTCGGCGTTGGTGAGGTAGATGGTCTTGCCGTCGTGGGAGAGGACCCCTCCCTGCGGGTACTTGCCGGTGGGGATGAGTCTGGTTTCGCCGGTAGCGATGTCGATCGAGGCGAGGGTGCCGCTGTTCGTATTGGACACGTAGGCTCGCTGGCCGCCGGGGCCGTAGAGAACCATATGGGGGGATTTGCCCTGCACGTCGAACTTGCGGAGGACCTTGCGTTGAACGGGATCGACGAGGAGGAGACCGTCGGGGTTCTCGATCGTCACGACGAGGTGGCCAGTTTGGGGGTGCACGGCCATTCCATGGGGGCGGCGGTATTCGCCGAGGTCGATGACCCCGGTTTTTTGGCGGGTGGTGGCGTCAAGGATGGAAATGGTGTTGCCGCCTTTGCCGGCGTACTGCATCCACAGAATGCCGTTGTCGGTGACGTAGAGGGACTTGCCATCGAGGGAGCGGACGATTTCGTGGGGGTAGACGCCGACTTTGACTTCGCTAGTGCGTTCGCCAGTGGACTTGTAGAAACCAACTTTGCCGGACACCTTCTCCACTACGGCGAGATCGGGTTGGGCATGGA
The DNA here is from genome assembly GCA_945890485.1 of Candidatus Sulfopaludibacter sp. SbA3. Classification (GTDB taxonomy): domain Bacteria; phylum Acidobacteriota; class Terriglobia; order Bryobacterales; family Bryobacteraceae. The sequence goes on from CAMDCN010000001.1 coordinate 263,296, forward strand.
GGGTGGCGGCGAGGAGAAAAAGAGAGAGACGCATGGCGAGGGCATGATATCGCATGGGGCGGACGCGGATAATGGAGAAATGACTCGCCGTGAATTGGTCTGTTCGCTAGCGCCGGCCTTGGCTTGGGCGGAGGAGTGGACCTCGCTCTTTGATGGCGCCTCGCTGGCCGGTTGGAAGCCGGCGCCGTTTCCGGGGCAGGGGAAGGTTGCGGTGCGAGAGGGCATGATTGTTCTCGAGCGGGGCGACCGGATGACGGGGATCGTTTTGACGCGGCCGTTTCCGAAGGTGAACTACGAGTTGCGGTTTGAGGCGGCGCGCCTCGAAGGGAATGACTTCTTTGCGGGGTTGGTGTTTCCGGTCAGGGATGCGTTCTGTTCGTGGATCTGCGGTGGGTGGGATGGTTCGACGGTGGGGCTTTCAAATGTGGACGGGTATGACGCATCGGAGAACGAGACGTCGATCAATCGGGATTTCCGGCAGGGGCGGTGGTACGGGTTCCGGCTGGCGGTGACGGCCGAGCGGCTGCAGGCTTGGATTGACGATTCGGCGGTAATTGATTTGGATGTGACGCGTCACCAGTTGGCGCTGCGGTTTGATGATACGGATCTGGCGAAGCCGTTAGGGTTTGCCTCCTACGGGACGGTGGGGGGCATTCGGAAGATTGAGTGGCGGCGGATTGGCTAGCGTAAGCTGTATACTCTTGTCGAGTCGCCCCATTTTCAGAGGGAGTGAGGAAGCAAAGCTATGAATCGTCGATTTTTTGTGATGAGTTCGGTGGCGGGATTGTCAGCCGCCCAGACTACGCGGACCAACGCCAGCCCAAACGACACGGTGCGCGTCGCGGTGGTGGGTTGCGGAGGACGCGGCGCCAGCCATATGGGGGCGTGGACGACGCTGCCGAATGTGCAACTGGCGGCGCTCGTGGACGTGGACGATAGCCACTCCGAGCGCTACATCGGCCAGTTACAACGGCGGAACCTGAATCCGGTGCCCACGTTCCGGGATATCCGGAAGATTTTGGAAGACAAGAACATTGACGCCGTCTCGATTGCGACGCCGAACCATTGGCATACGCTGCAGACGATTTGGGCTTGCCAGGCGGGCAAGGACGTCTATGTGGAGAAGCCGTGTTCGCATAACGTGTTCGAGAGCCGGCAGATTGTAGCCGCGGCGCGGAAGTATGGGCGGCGGGTGCAGCAGGGGAGCCAGAGCCGTTCTTCGCCAGCGTTGCAGGAAGCTGTGCAGAAGATGCGTGCGGGCGAACTGGGCGATGTCTATATGGCCCGGGGCTTGTGCTTTAAGTCGCGGAACACGATTGGAAAGACGCCGGTGGAAGCGGTGCCGCCTGGTGTGGATTACGATATGTGGACGGGGCCGGCGCCGCTGCGTCCGTTTACCAAGAACCGGTTCCACTATAACTGGCATTGGATGTGGGACACCGGCAACGGCGACCTGGGCAACCAGGGCATTCACGAAGTGGACATCGCGCGCTGGGGCCTGGGCGTGACGCATCCGACGAAGGTAAGTTCGATGGGCGGCAAGTTCATGTTCGACGACGACCAGGAGACGCCGAACACGCAGATGTGTAACTTCGAGTTCGACGTGGCCGGCAAGAAGAAATTTATGAGCTTCGAGGTACGGCACTGGTTGAGCAACCACGAGGCCGGCATTGGCGGCGAAAAGCCGGGCAACACCATTGGCAATACTTTCTATGGTTCGGAAGGCTATCTGGTGATTGACGGCTACAACAAGTACTACACGTTCATGGGCAAGGAAGGGAAGCCGGGGCCGTCGCGGACGGAGCGGGACACCCACTTTGAAAACTTCATCAAGGGCGTGCGGAGCGGCCAATCTGGCGACCTGACTGCGGAGATTGAAGAGGGCGCGTTGTCGTGCGTGCTGGTTCATCTGGCGAACATTTCCTACCGGTTGGGCCGGACGCTGCACTGGGATGAGAAGACCTGGACGGTGAAGGGCGATGCGGAAGCGAACAAGATGCTGACGCGGGAGTACCGGAAGCCTTACGTGGTACCGGAAAAGGTCTAAGCACGTTGGTCTGAGAGTGCGCCGCTCCCCACGTTGGGGGCGGCGCATTTTTATTGGAGGGGACGGTGGATCTGGATTTGAACGCGAGCTACGATGACGGGCATTTTGATAAGGATGAGCAGGGGTGGTGTGCGCGGCGGAAAGAGATTCGACACTCCGGCGACCAGGTGTGGATCCGGTCGTGGGGCGATGATAATGGGGCGCGACCGTACGACGACACGGCGACGCTGCGGGTGGGTACGTATCTGCCGGAACTGGGCTTGGTACGACTGCTCAACGAGCAGAGTGGAACCGTGGGCTACTTTGATTTGGACCGGCGACGCTTTCGACCGGTAGTGGAGCAGGCGGTCGATTGGTTTTCGGCACCGGCGGGGTACCGATCGCGGGTGGCGCGGGAGGCATTGGGAGCGGCCTTGGCGCCGGTAGCGAGAGCGCTGGGGATAGCGGTGAACGAGGTCCCGTCGATGCCGTTAGGGGCGCTGACCCCGAGCGCGACGGCACAGGGCACTTTAGAGGCACACGGGGCGGCGAAGACGGAAGCCGTAGCGTGGCGTTGGATGCGCCGGTTCTATCCAGATGGAGGGTTTGCGCGGGTGGGGCCGCATCAGATGTCGGTGGAGATTGAAGGGGAGGGGCCGTTGCGGGCGAGCGTGAGCGTCTTTGTGCAGGCTCCAGAATACGCGAACTTCGTGATGCACGGTTCGATTGAGGTGATGCCGCGCGCGCTCCAGTGGCGCGCGCAGGCGATTGCGGAGTGGACGGCTATGGCGTTTCCGGAGAGCGACTAAGTGGAGCCCGGTTATGCGAGTCCGAAAAATCTCACGACAAATACAACTACTACGATGACTCCGATGATGTAGAAAATGTTATGCATGTTTTGCCTCCTTTGACGCGTTTGAGTTAGTCGATCTGGATGGTTTCCAGATTCAGGGTGTTGCTGGTGACCGAGCCAGTAACCTTGGCTTGGATGGGTTTCGCGGTTTTACCGGACTGCCAGTAGGCGAAAACCTGTTTGCCGGCATTCCGGCTTTTCTTGAGGGCGGTGGTGGCTTTCGCGTTGCCGCCTTCGTCGAACTGGTAGAGCTTTCCGTCGGGCAGGCGGATACCGAACGAGAGAGTGGCCATGCTGACCGGACAGGTACCGGCGGGCGAGGCTCCCTGGGTTTCGGTGCTACAGGTGGTCTTGAGCGTGTCGAAGAGAACTCCGGTCCAGGTTTGCGAGCCGGAACGGGGAGGGGCCTGCGCGGCGCACAGGGCAACTGAGAACAACGCGAAAACGATACTGTAACGGCTCATCAGCAACACCTCATAGGAGAGGAGGCGATTCGCCGGCTAAGCGTTACCCCTTATTCTTGCGGGAGGGCGAAGGTCATGACGTTGGAGCCCACGGCGAGGGTGACGAATTGGCGGCCGTTGACGGAGTACGTCATGGGTGAAGTCTTGATGGTGGCGTGCAGGGGAACGCGCCAAAGGGTTTTGCCGTTGCGTTCGTCGGCGGCGACGAAGTAGCCGCTGGGGTCGCCGTAGAACAGAAGGCCACCGGCGGTGCCGAGGAGGCCGGCGACGCGCTTGCCGTCAACCGGACCGGTGAGGGGGACTTCCCAGGCGATGGCGCCGGTCTCGATGTTCAGGGCGCGAAGATATTTGACGCCCGGGTCCTCGGGGGGGCGGGCAGTTTTCCAACTGCCGGGGAGTAGGTTCACCGTACACTTCTCGATGGCGATGATGGTGTAGAGCTTGGTGGCGGGGCTCCAGGTGGTGCCGTTCCAGTTGGTGGCGTGATCCGGGCAGCCGAGTTCGCTGGGGGGAAGCTTTTGTGGCCGGCCATCGGGGCCGATACCGCTGGCCCAGGTCATGCGATGGAGGAAGGACTTGCCGAGGAGGAGCTTGCCGTCGGTGCGGTCGAAGACGTAGAAAAAGCCATTGCGATCGGCGTGAAGGAGGAGTTTGCGGGGTTGGCCCTTGTAGGTGGTGTCGACGAGGACGTTGGGTTCGGTGGCGTCCCAGTCGTGGGTGTCGTGGGGGGTGAATTGGTAATACCACTTGAGCTTGCCGTCGGCGGGGTTGAGGGCGAGGACGGAGTCGGTGTAGAGGTTGTCACCGCCGCGATTGCGGTCGTCGGAGTTAGGCCAGGGGTTGCCGGTGGCCCAGTAGAGGGTGTCAGTGCCGGGGTCGTAGGAGCCGGTGAGCCAGGTGGAGCCGCCGCCGAGTTTGTGGCCACCGCCTTTCCAGGTTTCGATGCCGGGTTCGCCGTCGGCGGGGACGGTCCAATGGCGCCAGACGCGTTCGCCGGTGGAGGCTTTGTAGGCGGAGATGAAACCGCGGATGCCCCAGTCGCCGCCAGCGACTCCGGCGATGACCATATCCTTGACGATGAGGGGCGCGATGGTGCCGCCGTACTTCTGGGGTTCGTCCCAGAGAATGGTCTCCCAAACGAGGCGGCCGGAGATGCGATTGAGGGCGAGAAGGTGGGCGTTGTCGGTGACGAAGAAGACGTTGTCGCCCAGGATGGCTACGCCGCGGTTGGTACCGAGGGAGGGATCGGAGACGAGGCCGGGGGTGCGGGGCCGGGCGTACTGCCAGATGGGTTGGCCGGTGGCGGCGGAGACGGCGTGGACCTGGTTGGGGCCGGTGAGATACATGATGCCGTCGGCGACGAGGGGAACGGTTTCGAGGCCGAAATAGCGCATGTTCTCGTGGAAGTAGGGGGTGTCGGGAAGGAACTGGGTCCAGAGGGGGATGGAGAAGGACCATTGGAGGGTGAGCTTGTTGACGTTGGTGGCGTTGATCTGGGTGAGGGGGCTATAGCGGTTGCCGCTGAGGTTGCCGTTGTAGGTGAGCCAGTCGCTGGGTTGGGGGTTTTGGATCCGGGCGAAGGAGATGGCGCCGGGGGCTTGGGCAGGGGAGGACTGGGCGAGCGCGCCGGGTTTGATGCCGGAGAGGGAGCTGAGATAGGCGAGGAGGTTTTGGAGTTCGGCGGGGGAGGCCTTGGCGGGGGGCATGGCCGAGGTTTTGTCTTCGGTGACGCGGGTCGCCGCCGAGAGGGGAAGGGTGTGGAGTCCGCCTTTCAGGTCCTGAATAGCGATTTCGTAGGCGGTTCGATTGCGGGCGAAACCGCGGAGGGCGGGGCCGGCGGGGCGGGTGAAGTTGACGAGTTGGTAGCCGGGGGCGAGGCGGGCGGAGGGGTTGAGGAGGGCGTCGCGGAGTTGGTCGACGGTGAGGTCGCGGGCGATGGAGGAGAGATCGGGGCCGATGGGGGCGCCACGGCCGGAAACCATGTGGCAGGAGGCGCACTGGCCCTGGCCGAAGAAGTAGGCGCTGCCGGCGGCGGGGTCGCCCGGGACTTTGGAGTCGGCAGCGGAAGCGTTGAGCGAGACGACGAGGGCGACGAGGCCTTCGAGGGTGGCGTCGGGAAGGGCAAAGCCGGGCATGCCGGCGGCGGGGATGCCGCGGGTGATGATGTTGCGGAGGCTTTGGGTGTTGCGGCGGCGGAGGCGGAGGTTGCCGGAGAGGCCGGGGCCCTGTTGGGAGCCGCGGGCGTCGGCGCCGTGGCAGCCGGCGCAGAGTTGGGCGTAGGTTTGGGGGATGTCGGTTTGGGCAAGGAGGGGGAGAGATAGGAGGAGGAGAAGGAGGACGGCCGGCATCTTGCGATTAGATCATAGGGGCGGGGGGACGCTGGGCGGACCGAGGATCAGATGGACCGTTATGGGTGCGGTGCCGGGTTCGACGGTGACGGTGTTCGATTGTGAGAGGCGGCGGCCGGCGGCGGGTTCGGGGTTGCTTAAGTCATCGAACCAGTAGCGGGCGTTGATCTTGTAGGAGCGATTCGCGAAGCCGCGAGCGATGTAGACAATGGCATTGCCGGGGCCATTGTGGATGGTGCCGTCACTCGCAGAGACTTGCAGGAGATGAGGACCTGGGGGCGTGCCGTCGGGCCACGAGATGCGGACTGTGATTGGACGGGGTTGGTCCGGGTCTGGGAGTGTTAGCAGCAGCCCATCCAGCTTCTGTTCCGGAAGGATTTGGATAGGTTGGGCGGCGGCGCGGGCGGAGACACCGGGGAAGTAGACTCTGGACCGGGGTGAGTAGTAGCTGGGCCTGTCGTGGCGGATGGAATGACCGAGCAGGTACTGCGTCGCGGGGACCTGCTCAAACTTGAAGTAACCCTCAGTATTGGACCGTGTAAAAAAGGAATTGCTGTCCATCCATGCTCCATCGGAATTTCTGGGGACCAATTCGACTTCTACCCCTGGGACCGGAGCACCCCGGCGGTCTACGACTCTGCCTGAAACCCGGGTGCTGGACCGCATTTCCAGCCATCGTTCGGCACATCCGCCCGCGACGATAGCCAGTTTTCGGCGCTGAGGGGCAAGGTGGAATCCGGGCAACTGAACAGATACTTGGTACTCGCCGGTCGGCACATCGTCAAAGGAGTAGTCGCCGGATGGCGTGGTTATTCGTTGCCAAGCCACATCACCTTGGCGCAGCGTGACGGCAGCACCGGCGGCGGGAATCAATTCGTCCGGTTCCATCCGGCCAACGAAAGCTGACATGAATTGGACAGCCTTCCCGAAGATCCGGGTTTGCGTCTCGCCCTTCCGATAGGATTCGAGATATGCGATGTCGGCGGCGGCGTTTTCGGCAGGGCGGGATCCGGAGCAGATTGACGAGATTAGAAGCGGTTTGCCTTGAGTATCGGACATGCTTCTGGCGAACATGAGATATTCGCGGCCAATGCTGTAGTTCGCACGGCAGGTGGTCCAACTATCGCCGTTAATAAGGATTTCCGTGGTTTTCGGGTCCAGGCCTTGGTAGGCGCGATCAACTCGAAACCGGTGGAAGCGAATGGCGTAGGTGGCGGGGGGCGTCCGAACGTCCTCGATGCCAATGACCTGGCCGCGGAAAATCACGTCGGAGTGGCCGAGCAATTCGCAGGCGGGGGCGCTCGAAAGCGGACCGCAACTGCAGGCATTGAGAATCGCAGGGAACGATGCGAACAGGAGAAGTAAGAGCCGCACGAAGACGTTAGATGCCGGCGTCGCCAGGCGGGTTCCCGGCTTGTCGCAATGGCCGTTTGCGTTCAGGAAAAGCCGGTGATAATATGCGCGGCGACTTATCGTCATCGGAGACCGGCCGATGGCCAAGCTGTACTGTGCAGGAATTGATCACGAGGAGCGTTCCTATGTCATTCAAGCAATGTTGGCTTCAGGGGATGGTTGCATTGGGCTTTTGCCTCTCCCTCACCGCGCAAGAGTATCGCGGCCGTGTACAGGGTTCCGTGACGGATTCGTCACAGGCCGCTGTGGCGGGCGCTTCCGTCGTCCTAACGGACGTGAACACCGGGGTCTCCAGTACCCGGCAGACCAATGAGCAGGGCCGCTATCTGTTTGATTTAGTGTTGCCTGGAAAGTACCGTGTTTCGGTGCAGATGCAGGGATTCAATCGGTTCGTGCAAGAGAACGTCGTCTTGCAATCGCGTTCCGATATGACGGTGGATGCAACGCTACGGCCCGGCGATGTCCGGGAGACGGTAACCGTGGAGGCGCAGGCCAGCACGGTACAGTTCAACACAAGCAAATTGGAGACGACTGTCGACAGTGCCTTGGTGGCGAACCTCCCGCAGATGTCCCGGAATCCGCTGCTTTTGGCGCGGTTGGACCCCGCGGTGGTCCAGAGCGATACGGCGCGGGAAGTGGAGCCGTACTTCACGTGGTCGGGGAACCGGCAGGAAGTGGGCGGTGGCCGGAATTACTCCAACGACCTGCAGATTGACGGCAGCCCGATCGGGATCGGCTATAAGACAAGCTACATGCCGTCACCGGATGCGGTGCAAGAGGTAGCTGTGCAACAGAATGCCGTGGATGCGGAATACGGGCATTCGTCGGGATCCGCGATTACGCTGACGATGAAATCCGGTTCGAACGCCTGGCACGGGAACGCGTTCTACCAGGGCCAATATCCATGGGCGAATGCGCTCGAAAACCGGGTGTTCCGCACAATCAACATGGGACGCACACACATGTGGGGCGGGACTCTGGGCAATCCCATAAAGAAAAACAAGCTATTCAACTTCTTTTCCTACGAACAATGGCGGAAGACGGATCCAAACGATCTGATTCAGACTTTGCCGACGGATCTGGAGCGGGCGGGGAATTTCTCGCAGTCGCTGAACGCACTCGGCGGACTGCGAGCAATCTATGATCCCTTCACGACGCAGACCTCGGCAGACGGCCGGACCGTGACGAGGATGCCGTTGCCGGGCAACATCATTCCACCCTCGATGCAGGATCCGGTAGCGCGGATGTTCATGGACCAGTTATGGAAGCCAAACCGGGCAGGTCAAGGGCCGTATAACGTAAACAACTATTACGTTCCGCTCCCAATCCGGTATGACTATCACAACTTGTCGAACCGGACGGACTATGTGATGAATGACAAGTTGCGGTTCTACGGGAGGTACAGCAAGCTGTGGACTCCTGTGACAACTTCGAACCCGACCGGTTCGGACTATTATGTGAATGACCGGGGCAGCCAGCGCGATGCGTTGTCGATATCTGGCGATGCGGTGTACATGGCGAGTCCGACCACCGTGGTGAACATCAACGCGACCTATCACAGCTTTGTGGATGCGTCTCGTTTTGCGTCGACGAACGAGGGCGGCTGGGCCAAGGTGTGGCCGAATTCGAACTTTCACCAGACGGTTTTTGGCAATAAAGCCGTACCGGAGCTGATTCCCCGCATGTCGATTATGGGTACCGGAACCGGCGAATACTGGACGGCGCTGGGGCCCAGGGGTGGCGTATGGGATCAGAGACCGACGGCAGATAGCGTGAGCCTAAAGGTTGCCCGCCAGCAAGGAAAACACTATCTGAAGATGGGGGCCGACACACGAGGGACGCGGACGACGAGCTTGATTGTCAGCAATACACCGGGTTTCGGTTTTCAGGCGGACGGGAGCGCGGCCACGTTCGTGAATCCAGACCTTCGGACCTCAGGCGATGGCTTTGCGACCTTCCTGCTGGGGGCGGTGCAGCCGGCTGGTGGTGGCGCCGATAGCTGGGATAGCGGAGCGACATCGATGACGGCAACGATTCTGCCCCAAGGACAGAACCGATTCTACGGGATGTTCATTAATGACGATTGGAAGGTCAGCCGAAACCTCACCATCAATCTGGGACTACGGTATGAGTATGAGACGGCATATACGGATCCCGAAAACCGCCTTACGCGGCCATTGGATCTGTCGTCGCCGATACCGGAAATGCAAGGTGCTGGCGCACCGGTAATGCCGCCGCAACTGGGGCAATTCTATAAAGGCCCAACGACCCTGAACGGAGCATTTCAGTTTGCGGATGAAAACAACCGTGGACAGTGGAACCCGGGCCGGGGCGGACTCTCTCCCCGCATCGGCATGGCATACCGGATCAACGACAAAACGTCATTCCGGGTGGGCTACGGCCGCTACCTGACGCCTTGGACGGGAGGCACGTTCAATATTTTCGATACCTACTATGTCGGATTTAAGAATGTGACTGGGGCCTATCCGGCGGTGCAGGGTGTTCCGCAAGCGCGGCTGCGGGATCCCTTTCCGGCCTCGACGCCAGTGGTGCCGGCCTACGAAAAGCGGTTGGGACGCTATACGGCGCTCGGGGACTCTTTCAATTTCGTGAACCAAAACCGTCCCCGGAGCTACAGCGACCGGCTGAACGTCTCGTTCCAGCGCCAGTTGATGCAGGACATGGTCTTGGACGTGACTTACTATTTGAACCTGTCGAACCAGAATGTTGGCATTTTCAACATTAACCAGGTTGATCCGCGGGTAGCGTACGAGTTCAAGGACGCCACGAACATCGCCGTACCGAATCCTTTCTACCAATTCTCCAGTCTCGATAAGTTTCCGGGAGCATTGCGTTTTCAACGGAACGTAGCGCTGACGACTCTGGCGCGCCAATATCCGCAGTACGGGAACCTGAACGTGGTGGACGGAATTCGGGGCGGCGATTCGCGATACCAATCCTTCCAACTGCGCTTGAACCGGAGGTTCGCCAGTGGGTATAGCGTATTGTTGGGCTATAACTACAGCCGGCAGCAGGACGAGGTTTTCTTCAACGATATTTCGAGCTACCTGCAGGACTTCACATGGCAGGAGAGCGATCGGCCAAGAAACCGAATTTCGCTGGCGGGCACCTGGGAGGTTCCACTGGGCCGGGGGCGGCAGTTCCTGGGCTCGATGCCCAAGGCGTTGGATCTCGCTTTCGGCGGCTGGGATGTCACGGGTCTCATGACTTGGCGGTCCGGATTCTATGTCCGGTTCGGTGGCATGTTGGCAAATGGTGATCCGCGGGTGGACAACCCGACGCCGGACAAGTGGTTCAACACGGCTGCCTTCGCGCGGCTGCCTAACTTTACGCCACGGACTAACCCTTGGCAGTACGACGGTGTCACCAACCCCGGGCTGTTTAATCTCGACGCCTCGATTGTGAAGCGGATGCCGATTACCGAACGGCTCCGCGGGGAACTGCGGATGGACGTTTTCAACGCGGCGAACAACATGACGTGGGCCAATCCGAATACGAACGTGCAAAGCGCTCTGTTCGGAGTTACGAACAATCAGTTGTCCGGTACCTTTGGACGGCGCGCGCAGCTTGGTTTGCGCGTGGAGTTTTAGGGAAGCGGCTGGATGAATAGGCGGGTGGTTCTCCTGTTGGTTACGGCGGCCTGGGCTCTTTGGGCTCAGGCTCCGCCGGACCTGCGGGAGGCGGCCCGCTTGGACCAGGAAGGGAGGTGCCGAGAGGCGGCGGTGATCTACGGGCGCGCGCTGTCGGCGGGAGCGCCTTCGCCGGCTTTGCTGAACAACGCCGGCAATCACTACCTGACCTGTGGCGATATCCCGAAGGCGAGAGAACAATATGAGACGCTGCGGCGGCTGGCGCCGGGGCACGTGAATGCAAACCTGCAGTTGGCGAAGTTGGCCGTTGCAGGCAAGCAATTTGGAGAGGGGGAGCGCTATCTGTTGGCGTTGGCGACCAACGACCAGCCGGAGGTAATGGCCGAGGCAGGAACGCTCTACGCGCGGATGGGGGATTTCCGGCGGGCGCAGGAACGGTTTCAACGGGTGGCGGCGCTGCGGCCGGGCGATTTCGGGGCGCTCTGGAATTGGGGACGCGCGGCGGCACGGGCGGGGGATTTGGTTGCGGCGCGAAAGGCGCTGGAGGCGGCCTTAGCCGCACGGCCGGAAGATGGCGGCGTGCTGTATGAACTGGGCCTGACGCACGCCGCGTCGGGGGAGTTTCCGCGTGCCGTGTACCTGTTGGCTCAGGCGCACAAGGCGGCGCCATCCGATGCGGGGGTAGCTCTCGCGCTGGCGCGGGCGGCGGAGGGAGCGGGTTACTTCGGGGACGCGGTGCTGGCGTATGAGCGGTATCTGACATTGCGGCCAACCGATGACACGGCCCGCCGGGACCGGGCGCGGGCGCTGGCAAATACGGAGGGGCGCCGGGAGGAGGGGGTCCAGGAATTGGAAGCTTATGTGAGGCGGCGGCCGAGCGACCCAACCGGGCATTTCGAGCTGGCCCAGTTGTGCTGGAAGGCGGAGCCGGAACGGTCGCTGGCCCTGCTGGCGGAAGCGGTGCGGCTGGATCCAAAGCTGGCGGCGGCGCAGACAGCGCGGGGTTGGTTGCTGCACCGGTTGGGTCGGGACGAGGAAGCGTTGCCGCACCTGGAAGCAGCTCGACGGATGACGCCGGAGGCGGTGCGGGTTTGGGATCAATACGGGCTGGTGCTGCAGGCGCTGGATCGGAGCCAGGAGGCGGAGACGGCGTTTCGCAAGGCGGTGGCGCTGGGACCGGCGGATTGGGAAGCGCGGCTGCATCTTGGACGAGTGTTGATGGAACAAGGGCGGGAAACGGAGGCGCGGGAATGGCTGGAGGCTTATGAGAAGCTGCGTCCAGCGCGGCAACGGAACGCGCGGAGCGAGCCGGGGATGATCGAGTTGGCGACTCTGCCAGCGGCGGAGGCGCGACTGCGGGAGTTGGCCCGGTTGACGGCGCTGGTGAAGGCGCGGCCGGACGATGCGGTGTTGCGACAGCATCTGGAGCGGTTGTTGTTAGCCGATGGACGGATCGAAGCGATAGTGAAGTTGGCGCTGAGCGGAGGTTTGGCAGAGGCGGAGCGGGAGTTGACAGCCATGATGCGAGAGAGGCCGGAGTGGAGCCTTCCGCGGCGGTTGCATGCGCTGGTCGTGGCGCGGCGAAACGGGGAGATGGGGGCGGGGAGGTGCGGGCGGTTGGAGGACTGGCTACAGCCGGCCTGTGCGGAGGGCAGGCAATGAAGGGTGCATTCGCATGGTTGCTGTTGTTTGCTCCCGCCGCGCCCCTGTTCACGGATATCACCTCGCGGAGTAACTTCTCCTATGTGACGAACAACGGCTTTGCGGCGGGGCGAAAATACTTTCCACAGCCGCTGTGCGGCGGGGTGGCGGTGCTGGATTTCGACAACGATGGGCAGATGGACCTCTTCTTTACGAATGGAGCGCAGTTTCCGGAGATGAAGAAGAGCGGGCCGGAGTTTCACAACGCCCTGCTGCGAAACAAGGGCGGCGGGGTGTTTGAAGACGTTACAACACAGGCCGGTTTGACAGGTGAAGGATATAGCTTGGGTGCGGCGGTGGGAGACTTCGACAACGATGGATTCGCCGATCTGTTCGTGGCGAACGCGGGTGCGAATACGTTGTACCGAAACGGAGGGGACGGGACTTTTCAGAATGTGACGGCGAAGTCAGGCCTTGGCACGAAGCCGCCGGGGACGCTGAGCGTGCAGGGCGCGTGGGTTGACTACAATCATGACGGGCATCTGGATATGGTGCTTTCGAACTACACAGTGTGGACACCGGAGACGGATCAGCGTTGTGTGCGAGCGGATGGGGTGGACTACTACTGCCACCCAAAGACGTATCCGAGTGTGCCGCATCGTTTGTACCGGAACCGGGGCAATGGCACATTCGAGGATGTGACGGATGCGTCCGGCTTCGGGGCACCGCGGGGGAAAGGGATGGGCATCGGCATCACCGATGTGAATGGCGATGGCTGGGAGGACATCTTCATCGCCAACGACACGGAACCGAACTTCCTGTTCGTGAACCAAAAGAATGGCAAGTTTGCGGAGCAGGGCCTGGCACTGGGCGTAGCGTACAACGACGATGCCACTACGGTATCGGCGATGGGCGCGGACCTGCGGGACTTTGACAACGATGGGTGGCCGGATGTTTTCTATAACGACCTGACTGAACAGGTTTGGGGATTGTTCCGGAACTTGCGGGGCAAGTCATTCCGGTATGTGTCGGCGGCGACAGGACTGGGGCCGTTGAGCATGCCCTTTTCCGGATGGGGAGCGGGGTTTATCGATTTCGACAACGATGGCTGGAGGGACTTGTACTCGGCGAATGGGGATGTGGATTCGTTGCGGGTTGGCGCGGCGCAGCACGATACTCTCTTTCAGAACGTGGGGGGCAAGCGTTTCGTGGATGTGTCAGCAGGGGCGGGGGCCTACTTTGGGCGGAAGGGATATCAACGCGGGGCGGCTTTCGCGGATCTGAACAACGACGGGTTTATGGATGTGGTGGTGACGGCGTTGGGCCGAAAGCCTGCGATTCTGCTGAACGCAGGGACGGGCGGCGGGCATTGGCTGAAATTGCGATTGGTGGGCCGGAAGGCAAACCGGGATTCGATTGGGGCACGGATTTCGGTAACCACGCCGACAGGACGGACGTTGCATGACTGGTTGAGCCCGAGTGTGGGGTTTCTTTCGTCGAGCGATCCGCGAGTGCATTTTGGGTTGGGCGCCGAGTCCAAGGCAACCTCCGTCGAGATCCGATGGCCGGGAGGTGGGGTGTTGACATTGCGGGATGTGGCGGCGGATCGGATCCTGACGGTAGAAGAACCGTAGCCGGAATCTTGACCGCTGTGTATAATTCTGGACGCCAGGCGACCTAGCGATGCAACGTCCACCGCCTCTCATTTGGCAAGGATTTCCATGAAGCGTTTTTTGGCGGCCCTTCCTCTTGTGTTCGGCTTGACGACCTTCGGGTTCGGGCTCGGCGGCGGCTTGAGCGCGGAGTTGCTGCTTGCCCCAGGGCGTCAGGGACTCGACGCAGCCGTGACAGTGGCGATCTGGGCGATTGCGGCAGCGTTGACAGGCTTGGCGGTGGCTCTGTTCCTGGCGTTCCGGATGTCGCAGCCTCGGTTGTTGCGGTTGGGGGTAATGATGCTGTTGATGGGTGCTTCGACTGTTGGATTCTTTGTCTGGCGGGGCACACAGAGGCCGGCCCAAAGCCGGACAGCAGAATGAAGTAGCCTGTGGGAGTGCGATTTCTACTTCTGCTGTGGGCTGGTTGCGCGCTAGCGCAGGATCATGAGAAGGCGTTCGCGGAGTTGAACGAACGACGATTGCGGGCAGATTTGACGTTTCTCACTTCGGAGCCTTTGAAGGGGCGGCTCTCGCTCGAACGGGGCTCGGAGGTGGCATTGCACTGGATCGTCTCCGAGTTCACCAAAGCCGGTTTGCAGCCGCCCGCGAATGGATCTTTCCTGCAGCCGGTACCGCTGATTGAGTTCCGGAGCGACCGGGAAAAGTCGGGCGTGACCATTACGCGCAACGGTGGGAAGAAAACCTACCGAGGGACGGATGCTTCGGCTTCGTTTCCCAAGAACGCCAGGATTCAAGGCGGGGTCGTATTCGCGGGGTTTGGGATCACGGCTCCCGAGTTGCGGTACGACGACTACGCGGGGCTGGATGTGAAGGGCAAGGTGGTGCTGATTTTTGACCATGAGCCGCAGGAGGACAATACGGCTTCCATCTTCAGCGGGAAGGGCAATACGCGTTACGCCGGGACCTACGTGAAACTGAAGAACGCGCAGCAGCACGGGGCAACCGCGGTGATGCTGATGCCGGAGCCAAACCGGAAGCACCCTTCGAATGAAGAGCGGCGGGCGCGCATTCCTGGTTCCGCCGTGCGAAACTCGCGACTGCCGCAGCAGACGCTGGCCGAGAGCGAGATTCAAATTCCGCTCGTCGGCTTGAGTGAGGCGTTGGGCAAGGAGTTGGTGGCAGCGACGGGGCGGAGTGCTGGCGAGATCCATGCCGACATTGACCGGGATTTGAAACCTCGTTCGAAGGCTCTGCCGGATGTGACGGTGGATATCGAAATCGTAAACGCAGAGATGAAGCGGGCGGAAAGCTACAACGTGGTGGGGCTACTGGAGGGCACCGACCTGAAACAGGAGACGATCCTATTGACGGGCCACTTTGACCACGACGGCCCTGCCTTTAATTTAGGGGCGCTGTTTCCGGGCGCCGATGACAATGGTTCGGGGACGGTAGGGGTGGTGGCGCTGGCGCATGCCTTTATGAAGGCGGGGGTGAAGCCGCGGCGGTCGATCCTGTTTGCCGTGTTCGCGGCAGAGGAGCGGGGACTGCTGGGAAGCTACCACTATGCAAACCAGCCGCTGCGGCCTATCAAAGGAACGCGGGCCGTGATCAACTTCGACATGATCGGGCGGAACGAGACGGCGAGCACGCAAACGGACGGGCTGATTGAGATCGCCGCGGACACTTCGAACGAGATGAACCTCGTGGGTGCCTACTATAGTCCGGATTACGCGCAGGCGGTGGAACGGGCGAACGAACGAGTGGGGCTGCGGATCAGTAAGAAGTGGGACATGGAACCGGCGCTCAATGTGTTCTTCCGGAGTGACCAGTATCCGTTTGTGCTGAAGGACATTCCGGCGATGTGGTGGTTCACGGGGTTTCATCCGGAGTATCACCAGGTGACGGATACGGTAGACCGGATTAACTTTCCGAAGATGGTGAAGATATTGAAGCTGGCGTACTGGAGCAGCCTTGATTTCGCGAATACGGCGAAGCCGCCGCGCTTTGTGGCGGTGACGAAATGAACCGGTGGGTGTTCCTGCCGATCTTCTGTTCGCTGCTGTGTGGGGCGGACTTGAAAGTGGCCACGGTGCAGATGCGGTCTTCGTTTGTGGTGGCCGAGAACAAGGCGAAGATCATCCGGAGCTTGGAGCAGTTGGCCGGCCAAGGCGTGCAGGTGGCTGTGTTTCCGGAGTGCGCGTTGACGGGCTACTCGACGGACAAGGGTTTTCGAGTGTCCGCAGAGGCGGTGGGTGAGGCCGAGCGGGAGATTGCGGCGGTGTGCGCGCGGCGGCGGATCGCGGCGATCGTGGGGACGGTGTACGAGGCTGGCGGCAAGGTATTCAACGCCGCGCTGGTCGTGAATTCAAAGGGCGAGACCGTGGAACGCTATGGGAAGCTGCAACTGGCGGGCGAGCCGTGGGCGACGTCGGGCAACCACGTCGCTCTGTTTGAGCTCGAAGGGGTGCTATCGACGGTGATCATTTGCCACGATGAGCGGTATCCGGAGTTTGTGCGGTTGCCAGCGATGGCGGGAGCGCGGGTGGTTTACTACATCAGCCACGAGTCCGGAATGCGGCAGGAACAGAAGCTGCCGGGATACCGGGCGCAGATGATGGCGCGGGCGGTGGAGAACCAGATCCATGCGGTGGCGGTGAATGCGCCTGGAAACGTGGAAGACAACTCGGGTTCGCACGGCCAGAGCCGAATTATTAATCGGGAAGGAAACATTTTGCGGGAGGCATCCATCTACGGAGAGGACGTGCTGGTAGAGACGTTGACGGTACAGCCGGGGAAGTTGTCGCGACCACTCGAAGGGGTGATGGGACCGTGGTGGAAACAGGGTTTGGAGCAGTTGCTGCGGGAGCGGGGGCGCAAGCTCGGCGAGTAGGTTCAGTTTATTCGGTCGTATAAGGAGCCGGTTCAAAGATGTCGAAGCGCGGCTCGTTAATCTTTCTCGGGGTTTTGCTGACGCTGTTGCTGCCGCCCCTGTTTCAGATCGCTTGGCCATTTCTGATGGCGTTTCTGCTGGCGTCGATTCTGGCGATTGTGCTGCATCCATGGAATCGACGGCTGGTGAAGCGAATGGAGCGGCCGGGATTGGCGACCTTGGTGACGACGTTAACGGCCGTCGTGGCGCTGGGGCTGATGATTGGCTTTGTCGGCTTGGCACTTACGCAGGAGTTGGCGACGACGTACGAGGCGTTGAGCCAGCGCTCACTGGCCGAAGGGGGCTGGCCCGCGCTGGCCACCCATTCGGCGGACCGGGTGGTGGACGCCGTGGCGCGCTATGTGCCACTCGACAAGGCGGCGATCCGGGATCATCTGCTCGATGGGCTCAGCCAGATGACCGTCTTTCTGCGGGACAACGTCGGCAGCGCGGTGGGCGGCTTCACCTCGGTGCTCGTCACCGGCCTTTTGACGACGATCTTTCTCTATTTTTTGCTGTTACGAGGAGAGGTCTGGCTCCGTTGGCTTTCGATGTGGACTCCGCTTGACCAGGACGTGACGGAGAGCTTAATCCTGACCGTGAAGAACTCTGTGATCGCCAATGTGAACGGTGTTTTTGCGGTGGTTTTGGCGCAGGGGGTGTGCTTAACTTTTGGCTTCTGGTTTGTGGGGCTCGATTCGCCTGTGTTGTGGGGGGCGGTGGGCGGTCTTGCCTCGATTGTTCCATTCATTGGGAGCCCGATGATCTGGCTGCCGATTGTCGCGGCGTTTCTATTTCAGGGCAATTATTGGATGGCGCTGGCGCTGGGGCTGTGGGGTGCCTTTGTGGTGGGCTCCGTGGACGATGTCTTGCGGCCTTTCGTAGTGGGGGCACGCGAAAAACAGCATCCCGTACTGATAGCCTTGGCGGCGGTGGGCGGGACGTATGCGTTTGGCGCCTTGGGATTTCTCCTGGGGCCACTCGTGCTTTCGCTGGTAGCGGCCCTGCTCAAGGAGATTCAGACGTTGGTGGCGGCGGAACGGCGGAGCCAGGAAGGCGAGCTGATCGTGGCCTTAGGGAGTACCGATGCGGAACAGCGGTGAATTGCTTTGGACGCCATCGATGGTGACGGTAAGCGGGTAGTCGCCGGCGGCGAGTTCAGGCACCTGGAAGTTGATCTGCGCCAAGCCGACAAAGCCAGGGGTTAGACCGGTGAAGAGGACATTGGCTTCCGCTTCGCCGACCTGCAGCGTGGCACCGTTGACCGCATAGGCGAGCGGGTCGACCGGCGATGGCGCTCCTGGGGCGACGGCGACCGTGGTGGCGCCGATGCCCGTCAGGTAGAGCACGGCGTAGCGGCCCGGAAGCTCGGGGCTATCGGGACCGTTGATGCCGCCGTCCTGATTCTGGACGACCGCGCGGTTGTCGCCGTAGACGAAAATTCCGGGACTGGCCGCGGAGATGGTCACGGTAATTTCGGCGCTCACGTTGCCATCGACACGGGCCTGAAGCCGGGCGGGGCCAGTGGGCGTTTGCGGGGGAATCTGGGCGTTGACCTGATTCGGGCTCGCGAAGGAGATGGGGATGGGCTGGCCGTTGAGCAGAATCTCGGCGCCGGCGAGGACCGTGGGCAGAGGAGTGGAGGAAGCGGCCTGGGTGTCGAAGGCGAGATGGGAACCGTAGAGCGAGAACAGGCTGCCCGGGCTGATCTGGGCCGTAAAACTGCCGGCGTTGACGGCGGCGCCAGACTGGATGGCGGGGGACTCCACCGATTGGCGAGTGAACCGGAAAGCGCCATTCGAATCAAGAACGACGAACTCGTTGGAGGGCGCGGAGAGAATGGCCTGCACGGTGGAGAAGCGGGTGTCGCGGACGGAACCGGAGTTAGCGGACAACGAGGAGGAGGTGAAGGAAGCAGTGGAGAGGGTGAAGATGCGGCCATCAGGGCGGATGGCACGAAAGACGGAGTTGCCGCTGTCGTGGAAAAGGACGTTACCTTCGCCATCCGTGGCGAGGGCGCCGGGGCGGTTGAGATTGGCGGCGGTAGCCAGATCCCCATCTCCGGAGAGGCCGGAAGTACCCGTGCCGGCGATGACCGTGAGCCGGCCGCTCGCGAGGCGATAGATGCGATGGTTCGAACTGGAAGAGAACAGGAACGAGTTGTTGCTTTCGGCGAAGACGTCGAAGAGGCTGGGGTTGCCGACCTGAGCGGTGAAATTCCGAAGGACGAAGGCGACCTCGGGCCGCTGGAGGCCGTTCAGACGGATGAGGGCGACGCCATCGTTTGCGAAAACGGTTCCCTGCGGCGAGGTGGTGATGCTGCGCCCGCCGAGGAGACGCGTCGGGAAGGTCCCGGGAACGGTAATAAATGTTTCGTCGGCAACCACACGGACAACTCCGCCCGAAATGGCGTAGATCCGGGCGGGAGAAGAGTCGAGAACGTAAATGATGCCGTCTCCTCCGACGGCGATGCCGTTGACGAAGTTGAACCGGGCTTGGGCGACGGGGGTGTTGTCGGGCGTGGTGCCTTGCTGGCCATTGCCGGCGATCGTTTGGATGACGCCATTGGGATTGATGCGGCGGAGGCGCCGATTGGTCATGACGTAGAGATTGCCCTGCGCGTCGCGGGCGGCGCCCGTGATGCTATTGAGCGGTTGCGTCAGGGCGGAAGCGCCTTCGACGATCGGCGCGCTCAGATTGGCGGAGCCTCCGGCGATGCGCTGAAAGTTATAGCGCAGGGACGAGAGGGCTTGGGGGGTAACGGTGATAACGATAGGAATCGTCGTGGACGAGTTGACGGTGACAGTGGACTCCAGTCGAATGGAGGCCCGGTAGGTGCCAGGAGAGAGATTGGCAGCCGAGACACGAACACTCAGCGCACGATTGAAATCACCGGTGGGGGAATTGAGCGTCAGCCAGGGTTCCCCAGAGGTAGTGGCCTGATACGGGATGGAGTAGGAGCCCTCAGCGAGCCCGAGTGTAATGGACAGTGCGATGGATTCCCCTTCGGCGACGGTGCCAGCGGTCTCCGGAAAGGTGCGGAGCGTGGGCCGGAAAGAGGCGGAGAAGGGCTGCCAGGTGGTGAGGCCGTCGCGGCTGACCAGGGTGAGGGAATCCCGATAGAGATCGCCGTTCCGGGGATCCATTCCGATGAGGTAAGGGGCGTTGGATTGCACCGGTTCGTCAGCACACACGAACGTAGCGCCACGGTCGATGCTGTGGCAATACGGTTGGCCAAAAAACCCGGGACGGATGTAGACGTTGGGCCGGTTGGGGTCAATGAACGTGACGGGGGAGACGTTGCAGACGCCGGATTCGTAGACGTTGACAAAGGTACGGCCAGTATCGCCGGACCGCCAGAGTCCGCCGCCGGGAGCGTCACAGCGGTTGTTGCCGTCGGTTTCGGCTTCGGCCCGGACGAAGACCAGTCCTTCGGTTTTCGGATCGAAGAGGATTTGGCGGCCGAATTTGCGCGGATCCTGCATGATGCGGGAGCGGAGTTCCCAGGACTGCCCGGCGTTCGTGGAGAAGTAGAAGGTGCCACTGCGGGCGAGCACGGCAGCACGTTGGGGATTGGCGAGATCGAAGGCAAGGACGGTGGTGTTGGATGGAAGGTCGGAGAGTTTCGTCCAGGAGGTCGACGTGGGATCCAGGCCGTAGAGGGTATCGGCGATGCGGAGGCGGGCCGATTCGCCTGCGCCGCGCAGAATGATGGGGTCCGCAATCTCACCGCTGGCGGGGAGCCCGGTGGTGAAAGGGGCCCACGTGAGGCCACCGTCCTGACTGCGGAAGAGTCCGCCCCGCTCGCGAGTGAGGCGGGCATAGACGATGAGGGGACGGTCGGGATGGACGACGAGGCGGTTCACGTTCTGGGTGGCGCCCTGGGGGGCGACATAGAGGGACGTCCAGGTAACGCCGCGGTCGTCGCTACGAACCGGAGAGGTGCTGTTGAGGAGCCCGTAGACGACCGGGCTGTCGATCATTGGGAACTCGAGCGGGAAAACGTTGGGCCGAGGGAGGGTTTGGGCTGAGGCGGTAAGCACCGCGAAGAGGGCCGGGAAGAGACGCAGTTTCAAGACAGACTCCGGAAGAAGGGGATTAATATAGCTTAACCGCACGGAGCGCACACGTATGCGCTCTGTGGCGGGCGAGGTCCTCCCTGTTGTCGGCGATGACGGGGGAACGTTGCTACGACTGGCCAGATATTGCAGATAATGACCGCATTTGGTCGAAGGTCAGGAGCCGCGGAGCGCATCGCGAAGGCGTTTGATCTTGTCGTGCGCCTGACGGATGTGGGCGGCCTGTTCTTCGACGATGGGCCCGGCAATTTCGAGCAAACCGCCTTCCTGTGCCCGTCGATAAGCGGCAAGCGCAAGGTCTTCAGCGGCCTCGCACTCCTCTAGGATCGCCAGATCGGCGCGTTTCGCCACCGCCGCTTTTAAGTTGATCCAGCCCCGATGAATCGCCCCCCCGAAGGTGCCGGTGTACTCCGCCTTTTCGCCGGACTCCTCGACGATCAGTTGCAGCGCTTCGGCGAAGTCGGCCCGTTGCCTGGCGAATTCCATCAGCGTGTCTTTTAACAGCGGGTTGACGACAGCATCGGCGGCGGCGGCGAAGCCGGATTCGCCGTCCTTCAAGTGCTCGATCAGGTGGTTCAACTTCTCTCGTTCTTCGTAGTGCATGGCGAAGTTGTGTGCATGCGGGGGACCATTCGGGAATGGGCATCCGGATGCAAGGGTGGTGGCATGAAATCGAAACGATCCGCTCATCACCACGGCCCGTCTACTCAGGCCTCCACCGGACAAGGAGGCGAAACGCACCAGACCGGAGGTGAGGTTCCACTGACCAGCAATCACGGAACTCCGGTGTCGGACAATCAAAACTCGTTGCGGGCGGGAACGCGTGGCCCAACGCTGCTCGAAGACTTTCTGCTCATGGAGAAGATTACCCATTTTGACCATGAGCGGATTCCGGAACGGATCGTGCACGCGCGCGGGTCGGCGGCCCATGGTTACTTCCAGGCCTACGAATCGCTGACGGGCGTGACACGGGCGGCGTTTCTGGCGGATCCAAAGCTGAAGACCCCGGTATTCGCCCGATTCTCCACGGTGGCGGGGGGAAGCGGGTCTGTGGACCTGCCCAGAGATGTGCGCGGATTCGCGGTGAAGTTTTACACGACCGAAGGCAACTTTGACCTGGTAGGGAACAATATTCCGGTGTTCTTTATCCAGGACGCAATCAAGTTTCCAGATCTGATTCATGCGGTAAAAATGGAGCCGGACCGGGGATATCCGCAGGCGGCTTCGGCGCACGACACGTTCTGGGATTTCATCTCGCTGATGCCGGAGGCGCTGCATACAGTGATGTGGGCAATGTCGGACCGGGCCATTCCGCGGAGCTTGCGGATGATGGAAGGCTTTGGGGTCCACACGTTCCGGCTGGTGAACGCGGCGGGGGAGAGCACTTTCGTAAAGTTCCACTGGCGGCCGGTGATCGGCACGAGCGCCGTGCTGTGGGACGAGGCGGTGAAGATATGCGGAGCGGACCAGGACTATCACCGCCGGGATCTGTACGAGGCAATCGCGAAGGGGCACTTTCCCGAGTTTGAGTTGGGGCTCCAGATATTTGACCAAGCGACGGCCGACGGTTTGGAGTTCGATGCGTTGGACCCCACCAAGCTGGTGCCCGAAGAGGTGGTGCCTTTGCAGATGGTGGGCAAGATGACGCTCGATCGAAACCCGGATAACTTCTTTGCGGAGACCGAGCAGGTGGCATTCTGTCCGAGCCATGTGGTTCCGGGAATTGATTTTAGCGATGACCCGCTGCTGCAGGGGCGGCTGCATTCGTATCTCGACACACAGTTGAGCCGGCTGGGCGGGCCGAACTTTCATCAGATTCCGATCAACCAACCGAAGTGTCCCTTCGCAAATAACCAGCGGGACGGGCACATGCAGATGGCCGTGCCCAAGGGACGGGTGAACTATGAGCCCAATTCATTGGACCCGGCGGCGCCGCGGGAGAGCCCGGAGCGGGGGTTCCAGACGTTTGCAGCGCCGGTGACCGGCGCGAAGGCGCGCGTGCGTTCGGAGAGTTTTGCGGACCACTATTCGCAGCCGCGCATGTTCTACCGGAGTGTGACGCCGCAGGAGCGGAAGCACATGGCGCAGGCGTTGACGTTCGAATTGGGCAAGGTGGAGACGTTGGCCATACGGCAGCGGGTGCTGGGTCATCTGGACATGATCGCGCCGGAGCTAGGGGCGGCCGTGGCGAAAGCGCTAGGGATGCCGGGCGAGGCGCAAGTGATTCACCCAGCGATGGCGCCGCGGGATGTCGCGTTGAGCCCAGCGGTGCGGCTCTATGGGAAATATGCGCCAACGCTGCAAGGACGGCGCGTCGGTCTGTTACTTGGTCCCGGGTTCGATGGAACCAAAGCGAAGGAGTTGGAGGCGGAGCTAAAGGAGGCCGGGGCGATGGTTACCCGGATTGGACTGCAGGCTGGAGGCGCGGGGGATTCCGATGGGAAGCGGTGGCCGGTGGATGGGGCTTTGGCGGGGACGCCGTCGGTTCTGTTTGAAGCCGTGGCGATTCTGGCCGGCGCGACCGGGGATGCGATGTTGGCGGCGGATCCGGACGCGGTCGGATTCGCGATGGACGCCAAGCGGCACTTAAAGGTAATTGCGCTGGATGGCGTGGATAGCCTTGCGGATCGGGCCGACCTCGGCGGAGTGGTCGGCGTGGTAGAAGTGGGAGAGTTCGTGGCCTTGGCAAAGCACGGCAAGGTATGGAAGCGAGAGAAATGAAACGGCCTTGGGTGATGTACGCGGATGGGGTGGAGCAGGAGCAACCCAACGAGAAGGCGCAGATTGCCGCGATCGTGGCCTCCATGGGGCGCGTGAACGAGGCGGTGTTTGACAAGCATCGCCATGCGTTGCGGGATGCGCATGCCAAGAGCCACGGCATTCTGAAGGGTGTCCTGACGGTACGTGCCGACCTGCCGGACGAGCTGGCGCAGGGGATCTTCGCCGCGGGCCGCGTCTACGAGGTGGTGGCGCGGCTTTCGAGCGCGCCGGGGGATATTCACCCGGATAGAGTGCGGAGTCTGAAAGGCATGGCGCTGAAGGTAATGGGCGTCGACGGGGCCGGGACGCAGGATTTTCTAATGGTGAATCTGCCGGTATTGCCGTTCGGGGATGTGGCGGCATACCTGGCGTTCCAGGAAGGAGTGGAGGAGCGGGCGGTGCGGAAAGAGACGCCGGCAGTGCTGGTGCCGGAACTGGCGAGCGCCGCGTCGGTCGTGCTGGAGGCGGTGGGGCATCCCAATCGCCTGCTGGAGGCGCTGGGCGCAACGGCGCATCACATTCTGGGCGAGACCTTCCACACGATGGCCGCGCTGCGGTACGGGCGTTACGTGGCGAAGTTAAGCTTGGCGCCGGCGTCGGAGAACGTGAAGGAGTTGGTGGGGCAGCCGGTGGAGGACGGGGGGAACGATTCGGTGTACCGGGATCTGGTGGTGGAGTTCTTTCGGCGGGAGGCGGCGGAATATGAGCTCCGGGTGCAGCTTTGCGTCGACCTGGAGACCATGCCGGTGGAGGATGCCTCAGTGGAGTGGTCCGTGGAGGCTTCACCGTTTGTGACCTTGGGAACGGTGCGATTTCCGGTGCAGGAGGCGTATAGTCCGGCGCGGCGAGTGTACGGCGATGAGGTGTTGTCGTTCAATCCGTGGCAGTGCGTCGAGGAGCACCGGCCGCTGGGTTCGATCATGCGATCGCGGCGCGCGGCGTACGAGGCGTCGTCGCGGTTCCGGCATGAGCGCAACGTCCGGCCCCGAGTGGAGCCGCGTGAGGCGGCGCAGATTCCGGACTAAACTGTTGGGCATGAAGAAAGGCTTCCTTTGCTTGTTCGCGGCGCTGCCACTGGTAGCGCTGGAGCGGCCCGGCGTAGAGTTTCGGGTGTTTCAGTTTCCGGCGGACCAGATCCCGCGGATCGACGGCAAGGTGGGCGACTGGGCCATGGTGCCGCCGAGCTATTCGATTGGCATTGACCAATTGAAGGACACGGTGAACAACACGCCGATGGACAAAAAGGACCTGAACGTGAGCGTGAAGGTGGGATGGGTGAAGGGGCTGAACCGGCTCTATTTCCTGTACGAGGCCTCCGACAACTACTGGGACTTCCGGCACCGGGATCTGCACAATGACATCTTCGAAGTGGTGGTGGACGGCGACCGGTCGGGTGGGCCGTTCATCAAGCAGATGCACCCGGAAAAGAGCTACGACCCGAAGGACGCGCACTTCACCTTTCATGGCGTGCACGCGCAGAACTACCATATCTTCACGCCGGCGCTGGGAAAGGATTGGGCGATGGTGTGGGGCTGCCAGCCGTGGATCAAGAGTCTGCCGTATGCCAACGCAGCGTACGACTACAAGTTCAAGCCGGGCGAGAGCGGCAAGCTGGTGCTGGAGTTCTACATCACGCCGTTCGACTACGCGGCGTATGAGGGGCCAGCGCGGAGCGTGGAAAGCCAGTTGACGGAGAATAAGGTAATTGGGTTGTCGTGGTCGGTGCTGGATTACGACGATGAGAAGGGGACGAAGTACCGGGGCTTCTGGAATCTCTCGGATAAGACGTCGATGTACGGAAACGCTTCGGATTTGGTGGCGTTCCGGCTGATGCCAGTGGAGGCCGGCCTGCGGCGGCCGGTGGAGGCAGATTGGACGTTTCAGGTGCTCGACATGGACCGGCGTCTGGTGGCCTTTCAAGACGCAACGCAGGGCGCAGTGACGGCGTGGCGATGGGATTTTGGAGACGGCACGAAGTCGGCGGAACGGCATCCGCAACACCGGTATGAGAAGCCGGGTGAGTATGTGGTGACCTTGGAGGTATCTGGGCCGCAAGGGAAGGATAGCCGAACGAAGGTTTGGGACGTGGTGTTGCGGTAGCAGTCCAGGCAACAGAGCGTGGAACCCACCGCTGCTACGGATGGTGACCCAGCGGTGGGGAAATTGGCGCAGCCGCGAGCACACGGGCGAAGGGGACTCGCCAAGTAACAGCAATCGTTGCGGGCCTGGCAATGGAATTGCAGCCTCCGGAAGCAAAGGAGGCCCATCCGAATGGCCAAAGTAGAAGTGACAAAGACACCCGGGGCGAACGTCGACAATGCCCCAATCCCTTGGTTTCGCCCTTTCCCCGCACTGGGGAGCTTCATGGGAGCGAACCCATTCGACATGATGCGCGAAATGACGAAGGCGTTTGATCGTCCTTTGTGGCCGGGAGAGGCGAAGGAGAGCATGTGGGCGCCGGCCATTGAGTGCAAGCGCGTCAATGGCGAGTTACTCGTTACGGCAGAACTCCCCGGACTGAAGAAAGAAGACGTCACGGTGCGAATTACTGACGAAAGTCTGATCGTCGAGGGCGAGCGTAAGCTGGAGTCAAAAGAGGAAAAGGAAGGCTATTTCCGCTCCGAACGGAGCTATGGGAAGTTCTGGCGCCAGATTCCTCTGCCGGAAGGAGCTAATCCGGAGCTGATCAAAGCTTCGATGACCGACGGCTTGCTGGAGGTGAAAATTCCCGTTCAGGAAACGAAACCGATCGCCCGGCAAATCCCAATTGAGCAGCATGCCGCGCCACCGGCGGGGCCCAAGTAGCGTCGCGGGAGGGGGCAGGGCATCACAGCTCTGCTCATCCTCTGGCGATGGGGCGAATGCAATGGAGCGCACAACCGCTCGAATGATCCGCGAAGCCGGGGAACGAGGTATTTCGGGGGGGTACTACCAGCTGGAAACGGTGAGGGAGCGAATGTTGGAGTTCCTGGGCAAATCGCCTACCCGGCGAGCCACCGCTGTGTACCTGGTGGGCGCCGACGGGCGTAGCGGATTTACGGAGCCAACGCCAATCGACTCGCTGCCCCGCCTCCTGGACAGCGGGCTTGATGTCGAGAGGTCACTGTGGGACCGGGAGTTGTTGCTATTCGATATCGATATTGAGTATCAGAACTTTGACCGGCCGACGCTCGCCTGGAAAGACCCTGGCCGAGTGTTCCGCTTGCAGGAACCGATCCTGACGGCGGCGTTGGACTTCTTACGCGATCGCCTGATTGATCCGCTGGTCTTGGTCAGCGGCCGCGGATACCATCTGGTGTGGGCCATTTCCCGAGGTTCGCGGGCGTTTCGTCGTTTGGCGAAGCTCGGCTATGTACCGCCAACCTTGGCTACTCGTTATGCCGCGGTCCGCTCCCCGAGAGGAGAACGCGTGGACCTGGAATTGGGACGAGCCTTCGCCGGGCAAGGTCAGGTCGCCGAGTATCTCGGGCATCGGATCCGCGGCGCAGCGATGGAGCGTAGTGTGTTGCCAATCCAACTAACCGCCCTCGAGGTAGGGACGGGAGCGGCCGGCCGTGAAATTGTGTCGTTGGACCTGTCGGAATACGGCGACCCGATCCACACCCGGCACATCCGGCTTCCATTCAGCCTCTATCTGAAGCCCCGAGAGCCACGGTGGCAGCTCGAAGAATCGGAGCTACAACGTCTGCTGCCGATTGTGGAGATTCCGGTGGGAACGTTAACTGGTTCGGAGGCTAGCGCACTGGCGCGATGCCCGGCGCGGGTGGCCGCCCTGGCCGCGAGCGCCACCGTGAAAATCCCAGTTTTCTCCCGGCAGATGGACCGGGTGATCACCGAGTACGAGGATTCGCGTTTGGGACAGTGGCATCGCAACTCTTCTTGCCGGATTGCCGATGCGCCCGCGGGGACTTCCCGCGACGGTGGGACGCAGCGTGCTCCGCCGTGCCTGGATTGGCTCTTCGCACGCGCCAACGACTGGCTCTTGAAGCCTGCCGCTCTGCAGCATGCCGTGCGGATTCTGACCTCCCTCAATTGGCCCCCGTCCGCCATTGCGCGGCGCATCTACGAAAGCTACCGCAGCGATTGCAGTTGGGGCCGTACCTGGATCTCGATGGACCCAGCCTATCGGGCGGAGTTCTACACGCGGCTTTTCGCCGGAATGATCCATACAGGGGCGGACTCGTTGATTGACTTGAACTGCGTTTCGCATCAGGAGAAGGGCTACTGCCACGTTCCGGCCTGCCGGTCGAACCTGGTGGACTTCCGCGACCTCCTCCAACGAAGGAGAACAGCATGAGCGATTGGGCCATTGGACTATCCACCGGTTGTTTTTGGCAGACGAGCATCTTCGAGTGCCTCGAGCCGATTCGCAATTCCGGATTCGATCGGCTGGAGATCTGCTCCTATCCGGCGCATCTGAACTATCACGACAAGCACTCCGTCGGTAGGGCCGCCGAAAAGATTCACGCGCTCGGGCTGGAAGCCTATTCCTTCCATGCTCCATTCTCAGAGGGAATCGATATCACTTCGCCAGATCAATCGACCCGCGATTTCGCCATGGCGGAGTTGATCGGTGCGGCGGAGGCGGCGGCGTTACTGCAGGTGCGCTACTTCGTGCTGCACCCTGGGCCGGAGAAGGCCATTTTGCCGGAGAGTGAACGGTTCTTCCGCCTGCAGAACGCTGTGGATGTCCTGAACCGCTTCTATCATCACTGCCGGCGACTGGGCATCGGCTTGGTACTCGAAAACATGCTGCCGCACTTGTTTGCCGGCCGGACCCGGGACCTGATGTGGATACTGGGGGCGTTGGATGTTGACGATGTGGGGGTGTGCCTGGATACAGGGCACGCCTATCTGGCGGAGGACCTGCTTCTGGTGGTCCACAAGCTGTCCGGGCATTTGTGGATGGTGCATGCAAGCGACAACCATCGGCAACGGGACGACCATTTGCCGCCGGGGACCGGCGCGATCGATTGGACCGCGCTCATGGCACATCTGACCAAGCTTCATTTCAATGGCACGATGATTCTGGAGATCGCGGGTGACGCGGACCAGACAATCACGTTGGAACGGGCCCGGGGCGGGCGCCAGCACCTCCGCGACCTGGCCCACCGTTTTCGCACAGATCGCTAAGTAGCGATGATCGGTTTGCGGTTGCCAGTGCGCCCTGCTCTATTAGGAGAAGAGCGACACAATGCCGGAGACAAGGTTGGTTTCATGGGGGTTGGCCGTGCTGACGGCTCTGGGCACGAGTAGCTGTTCGCTGCTGGTACCGGAAGGCAGCGGCGCTCCGATTGGCGCCTCACGGCGGGCGGGGAACTCGATTGCCACCCTACTACAGACGCTTGAATCGCGGGTGCCGGAGCTGCATCGGCGGCCGGAGAATGACCGGTACCGCTTAAGTCTGGTGCTGCATCCGCTCGACGGCGGAGCACCGAAGGTGGTGGTGATCGCTCGGGGACTGCGATCGTCGGACTATATTCATGCGGCGCGGCTGATCGCGGACGATGGCCGGCTGCTGTGGTTCCATGCCCATGAGAATGCCGCCTATGACTACCGGGCCGGACGGTTGCTCCTTGGTGACGAAGTGCCACCCGGCGGCCCATTGGGGCCGATGTCGATGAGCCGGATCGTGCCGCCGAAAGAGTGGCAGGAGCCGACTGACCGGTTCGGAACGCAATACAAGCGTCCCGCCTTGATCCGGGAGTCGCCGGGAGGCAAGCCGTTGCGGCTACAGGGACCGGAGAGCGTGCTGTTGACCTACCGTTCGACGCGAGGGCTGTACGGAACGATGGTGCTGGCAAGGGTCGCCGAGGACGGCCGCATCTTGTGGACGATGGATACCGATCTGCAGGATGTGGAGCAGATCCTTCCAGGAACGGAGACGATGGCGGTGATTGGAAAGAAGCTGCCGAAGGTACCCGACGAAGTGCGGGGGCCGGCGCTGGTAATCGTCAATCTCGAAACCGGCGCGGCGCACCCGCATTCGTTGTGGATGTAAGGCGAACTACTTCGCCGGGTACCAGGCGCGATCCCAGGGGAAGGCGAAGGTGGGTTTGTTGGTGTAGCGGGTCATCTGGAATTGCAGTTTCGTACCCGAACCCGGAGCGAGACGGACAGTAAGGATCGGTCCCTTGATGGGGGTCGTTTGACCGTTGATGGTGACCGACTCGAAGTTATGTTCCCCGTAGCCGCCGGCTTGGACGACGACCTCGCGGGCTTCGAGTTGATTGGTGTTGACGAGGGTCATGGTGGCGCTGTTGGCTTCCAGCTTTTCCACGAGCGAGGCCACGCCTTCCGGTAGTCCGGCCCGGCGCTTGACGGGGTCAAAGTGGCGGAAGCGGCTGTGGAGTACCCAGACGCGGCCGTTGGCGAAGTAGCCCCCGACGGTGAGGTTGAGCAGCGCGGCGGTGGCGGCGGGGTTGTAGTCGAGCAGATAGTCGGCGAGCCGGGAGTCGGCCGTGGTCTGGTCTTCGGTGAAGTCGGCGACCTTTTGGCGAACATGGTTCAGATCCTGCCGGAGGGCCTTCTCCGGGTAGTCCGGCAGCTTGCCTTCGAGGAAGCCGAGCCAGTACGTGGTGCGGTCGGGGTCGCCATAGCCGCGGCTGCGGCGGGATTCGGGCATTGCGGTAGCGACCGGAATCCGTTCCAGATCTTTGCGGTCCATGGAGCGGAGGTAGATCTCCATCAGGCGGTCGTGGTGCAGATTGGGCCCGAACTGGTACCAGCTCGGGGGCCCGTCGTGCTTGTAGCCGCGAGGATCGCCGTACATTTGGGGCAGTAGCGTGCGGCCGTTCTCGACTTTCTTCTGGGCGTACAGGTTGTCGAGTTGCTTGCGGAGGACCTGGGTATAGGACTGGTCGCCGCTGAGGAGCAGGGCGTTGCCGAAGCCGGGCCAAGTGCCGGCGGTGAAGTAGTTGCGATGGGCGATCTGGCCGAGTTCGCCATCGAAGATGGTGAAGTTCCAACCGTAGGTACCTTTCCACCACTGGCCCTTGTATTCGCCGCCGAGCTTTCCATCGAGGCCGATGTTGCTGGGGATATTGCCACCGGCTTCGATGGAGCGCTGCTTCCAGGCGTCGGCGTAGCCGAGGGCCCATTGGCGGTGCTTTTCTTCTCCGGTGAGCATGTACGCGTTCAGTCCGAGAATGGTAGCGGCCAGGTTGAGCGAGTTGTCGCCCACGCTGTCGAGATACTCGTCACAGTGGGCCAGCATTTTCTTGTAATTGGCTTGGAGATCGAGCATCTTGCCGCGAGAGGCGGGGTTGTGCAGGAGATGGAAGGTGCCGGGGACGGGGTCGCCGACCCAATCGTAGGTCGTCGCCTTGCGAAGCATGGGGCCGAGGCTGCCGGTCCAGATGCTTTTGATGATCTTCTTGGCGGGATCGTAGTTGGGGGTGTCGGGATCTTCGCCGTTGTACATGTTGGCGAAGCGGACCATGCGCTGCCGGTAGGTGGCATCGTTGGGGTTCGAGAGCCCTTCGAGAAGGAAAGCGCGGAGACCTTCGGCTGTATGAAACCAGTCGGATTGGGTGATGAACTCCTGCTTGTACGCGCCATTGGCCGCCAGGGAGGTGAGCTTGGTGCGGATTTCGCCGTACTGCTTCCAGTGGCCTTCCTGAGCCAGCTTATAGTGTTGCAGGACGGAGTCGGAGCCGCCGAGGGCGTGGAGGAGAGTCCAGTTCCAAGTGGTCTCGACAGCGTCATCGGGACCATCGAGTGTGCCCCAGCGCGGGGTGTGGGCGAGGTAGCCGCGATTGTCGTAGTATTTGGCGGCGAAGCGGTCGACGGCCTCGGAGTTGTACTTCAGCAGTTCGCGCTCGAGCAGGGCCCAAGCGGGGGGCGGCATAGGCGTCTTGACGTGCAAGGCGGGCGATTGCGCGAAGAGGCCGGGCGCGAGGAGGAGGAGGGGAAGGAGGCGATGCATCGGCGTGATTCTATCTGATTTCGAGGGTTGCTATGATGCCGGGATGCGTTGGATTTGGTTAGTGGCCGGGATACTTTGCGCGCAGCAGGCGAGGGACCTGGCTTGGGAGGCCGGTCCGCCAGCCAACGTTTTGCGCGATGCGGGAACGCGTTGGGCGTTGGTGGTGGGGGTATCGCAGCATGAGAACCTACCGGCGGCGGCGCAACTTCGGTATGCGCATCGGGACGCGGAGGAGTTCGCAGGCTTCTTACTAACGGCGGGGGGAGGCGCGCTGCCGCCAGACCATGTGAAGGTGCTTACAGATGAGCGGGCGACGCTCGGGGAGATTCGCGCGGCGTTGCATAGTTGGCTGCCGGGGGTGGCGAAGCCGGAGGACGTTGTCTATGTGTTCTTCGCCGGGCATGGGGTGGTGGCCGAACGGGAAGAGGGCTACTTTGTCGCCCATGACTCGGACCCGCAGAATCTGCATTCGACGGGCTTGTCGTTCGCGGAAGTGGAGGAGACCTTGACGAGGCGGATGCGGGCGAAGTTAGTCGTGATGATGGCGGATGCGTGCCATGCGGGGCAGTTAGGTTGGAGCAGTTACTCGGGGGCCGGGGCAGGAAAGGCGATGGGACAGTTGGAGAAGCTAGGCGACCGGAACTTTCTAAAGATACTTTCGGCACGGCCGAGCGAGCAATCGTTTGAGGATGCGCGTTGGAATGGAGGGGTGTTTACCTATGCGCTGCTAGCGGGCTTGCGCGGTGGCGCGGACCGGGACGGCGACAAGGTTGTCCGAGCGTCGGAGGTGATCGATTTTCTGTCGGAACGGGTGCCGGCGGAGACGGGAGCGCGGCAGAATCCACGGGTGGCGGGTACGTTTGATGCGCGGCTCGCCTTGGCAACGGTGCCGGGGGCGCCCGTTGCCGGCGCGCTGGCGTTGGAGGTCGACGGGCCGGACGGGGTGGGAGTGTATGTAGACCATGTGTTTCGTGGGAGCCTGCGAACGGGCCGGCGTTTGCGCGTGGACGGGTTGGCGGAAGGGGTGCATCGCGTGGGGGCGGACACGGGGTTTGAGGGGCTTGTGAAATTGAATGCTCCGGTCTCCTTGATGCGCTTGCCGCTGGCCAAAGCGGAGCGGCGGGTGGCGGAGTTGGAGACGGCAGGGCAAGCGTGCGTATCGGACTATGTGGCTTCGACGACCGCGGGCCCGAAGCGGATTCTGTTGGAGAAGGCGGTGGCGAGTTTGGAGGAGTTGGGGCGGTTGCGGCCGCAGGATGGATCGATCGAGACCCGGCGGCTGTTTTGCCTAGGGCGGCTGCAGATTGCGACGAACCGATTTAACGAGGCGGAAGGAAGCTTGCGGGCGGCATTGCAGCGCGATCCGCAGTTTGCGTGCGCGCGGAATGCGTTGGGGGTGGCGTTGGGACGGTTGGGGAGGGGAACGGAGGCGCGGGCGGAGTTCGACAAGGCGGCGGAATTGACGCCGGAGTGGGCGCTGCCGCTGGTGCAGGTGGGGAATCAGTTATTGGCGGGGGGGAAGGTGAAGGACGCGTTGGGGTATTTCGAGAAGGCGGTGAAGATGCAGCCGGCTTCGCGGGCGAACCGGGCAGCGCTGGTACGGGGGTACCGGGCGGCAGGGAAGACGGGGGAGGCGCGGCGGGGGGCGGAGGAGTTGATTCAGATGGATCCGGGGTATGCGCCGGGGCACTTGGAGTTGGCCAGGACGCTGGAGGCGCAGGGGGATGCGTTGGGGGCAGCGGGGGCTTATGAGGCGTACTTATTGCTGGCGCCAAACTATGGGGATAGCGAGGAGATTCGGGCGCGGACCGGGCGGCTCAAGACGACAGGGAGCGGGGCGGCGCCGACGTTGAAGCGGAAGTAGCGCCGTGAAGCGCTACAAACGTGGGTCGATGGGTTCGCTTTCGAGGGCCAGAACGCCGAAGACGCACTCGTGTACTCGGCGCAGGGGCGCCCGGGAAACGAATCGTTCGAGGGCCTCGACGCCAAGGGCGAACTCGCGGGCTGCCAAGGATCGCTTTCCGGCCACGGAGCGCTGACGCAGGCGCGGCAGTTGGTCATCGGCGGTATATTCGGGACCGTAGATGATCCGCAGGTATTCGCGGCCGCGACATTTCAGCGCAGGTTGGACGAGCCCTTTGGGACCCTTCTCAATGAAGGCCAAGGGCTTCACCACCATTCCTTCTCCGCCTTGCCCGGTGAGGGTTTCCCACCACTCCGTGGCGGCCTGGACCTGTTCCATATCTTGCACGGCAACCTCACGATAGGGGGTGGCCACGAAGAGTCCCGGGTCGGCAGCGGCGAGGCGTTGCAGGGTGTCCATGTGCCAGCGGTGGGACCGGTCCGTGTGGACCGCACCCTCTGAAGCGAGCAGGTGGAAAGGCGCCAACTTGTAGTCGGAAAGCGAGGTGACGGGCCAGCAGTAGCGGCGATAGGCTTCGCGGTAGGCGCGCACACGCGACAGTCGCCGTTCGAAGGCTGGGACCAAGTGAGCGGCCACCGGGCTGAGTTGGAGAGTGTGAACCGCGGCCTCCAGCGAAGCGATACCTGACGCGCCCACCGGGGCATACTGCCGCTGCAGCAGTTCGCGGGCCTTCGCCGACCAGGGCATCAGCTCGCAATCGAGACAGAGCCAAGTGGTTTCGAGTTCATCCCAAAAGCCGGCGAGCGTTACGGCTTCCGATACCCGGGCAATGAAGGCAGACTCCTCGGCCGGATTCGGAAAGAACGGCCGTCCGGATCGGGTGTAGCAAATTCCCGAGCGACCGTCCTTGACCCCGAATCGTTCCTGCGCGGCATCCGCGTCACGGCACACGATGACCACTGCCCGGGAGCCCATGTGCTTCTCCTGGCAGACCACGCGTTCCACTCCGTTCTTCCGAAAGTAGTTGAAGGTCTCGGTGGGATATTCGAGGTAAGTCTCCCGGGCCGACGTTTCACTGGGAGACATGGTGGGCGGCAGATAGATGAGCCAGTGGGGATCGACCGCGTAGCGGCTCATGACTTCGAGGGCGGCGATCGAGTTTTCGGCTTGAATGGTGACGGTGCGGTGAAGACGGGTTTCGATGATCCGCTCGCCGGTGACGTCCTCAAGATCGAGCACGTCATCATTCACCTGTTGCGAAGTGCGCGCGTCGGCAACCGGGGCGATCGGCCGGATGGGTTCGGCGTATTGCCTTGCTGCCGGGATGGCGAGGAACTCTCGCTCGGGGTAGCGGAGCGCCGTGAGGCTGCCGCCGAAGACGGCGCCCGTGTCGATATTGACGGTGCTGTTCAGCCACTCCGGCGCAGGGACGGGCGTGTGGCCGTAGACTACTGTGGCGCGGCCACGATACTCCGCAGCCCAATTGTGGCGGATGGGTAAGCCGAACTCATCGGTTTCGCCGGTGGTTTCGCCATAGAGGCAGAACTCGCGGACGGCGCCCGAACTGCGGCCGTGCATCGCTTCTTTCAGACCCGCATGGGCGACGACCAACCGGCCGTCGTCGAAGACGTAGTGGCTGATCAGGCTGTCCAGGAACGAGGCGAGGTGGTTACGTTCGGCGGGTGGCAGGGGCTCGATTTCGGCGATGGACTGCTCCAGGCCGTGTTTGATTTGCACCTTCTTGCCGCGCAGCCAACGCATCAACTTCACGTCGTGGTTACCGGCGACACAGAAGGCATAGCCCGCCGTGATCATGTTGCGAACGATACGCAGGCAGTCCAGGACATGAGGTCCGCGATCGACGAGGTCACCAACGAAGATCGCTCGGCGGCCTTCGGGATGCCGCCAGCATTCCGCGCCCCAGGGTTGCTCGGGCTCCGCGAGATCGTATCGCTGCCATCCGAGTTGTTCCAGCAGCAGACGAAGCTCCGCAGCACACCCGTGCAGGTCGCCGATGATGTCGAAGGGTCCTGTTTGGTCTTTCTTGTTGGTCCAAAGGGGGATCCGCTCAACCTGCAGATCGCTCGTATCGCTGAGAACGTGCACATAGCGGAAGCCTTCGCGTTCCAATCCGCGAAGGCCTTTCTTGAGATCGGCGGATTGACGCCGGACAACGTGCGCACCAAAGTTCCGGTCACTCCGCTGTTGGTTCCTTTCCTGACAGAGGCGTTCCGGCGTGTTGATCACAATCGCCACGGCAAGGCAATGGTGTTTGCGGGCGACCTCCACAATCCGCTTGCGATCTTCGGGACGGACGTTGGTTGCGTCAACGACGGTGAGCCTGCCGCGGGTAAGACGCTTCTCGAGTAAGTAGTACAGGGCGTCGAAGGCATCCGGCGTGGCGGATTGATCATTCTCGTCATCGCTGACCAAGCCGCGAAAGAAATCCGAAGAGAGGATCTCCGAAGGAAGGAAGTGTTGCCGGGCGAAGGTCGACTTGCCGGAACCGGACACGCCAATCAGGGCGACCACGGCGAGTTCAGGGACTTCGAGGCGCTTCATTTTGCAACTCCCTGGGTGAAGACGGCCAACTGGGACGGCGCCCCGTGCTGGGGATCCTCTGGGCCAACAGGCTCGAAACGAACGGAGTAGCCAAAGCGATTGGCCATCCGGGTGGCCCAGTCTTGGAACTCGGCGCGTGTCCACTCAAACCGATGGTCGGTGTGGCGAAACTTGCCTTCGGGTAGGGTGGGGAACAGGACGTTGTACTCCCGATTTGGGGTGGTGATGAGGATGTAGCGGGGACGGGCGAATTCAAAGAGCACCCGCTCCAGTGCGATCAGACGGGCAGGATCGAGATGCTCAATCACTTCGACCAACGCAGCGGCGTCGAAGCCTTCGAGGCGCTTGTCCCGATAGAGCAGCGAGCCTTGGATGAGTTCGATCCGTTCGCGTTGGCGCGGCGCAAGCGTTTCCAGATGGAGGCGCTGGGCGGCAATTTCCAGCGACCGGTGGCTGACGTCCATTCCCTGTACTTTTTCGAAACGCCGATCGGCGAGAAGGCGGCGGATTAGTTTGCCTTCGCCACAGCCGAGATCGAGCACACTTTTGGCTTGCAGGGTGGTGAGGAGCGCGGCGACTTGATTCAGGCGGTGGGTGTGCAACGTCATCGGCCGTTCCAGATCCTGTTCGGCCAAAGCGGCCACTTCCGGGGCGGTGGCGTCGCCGCCTGGCTCGGCGGACTCGTCGAGCAAACGAGCCTCTTCAACGAGGCGGGCGACGGCCTGATCCATCAGCGAGTGGCGTCGCTTCAGGTAGCGGCTGATGATTAACTGCTGTTCGGGATGCCGGCCGAGCCAGCCCTCGCCATGACGCAACAGCTTATCCACTTCGGCTTCGCCAACGAAGTAGTGCTTGGATTCGTCGAGAACCGGCAACAGGACATACAGGTGGGTGAGCAGGTCATGCACCGTGCCGGTACACGAGAGGCAGAGGCGGAAGTACGGGCTTTCGCCCCATTCGGGGAACCGGTCATCAAGAGCAAGTCGCGTCGCTTCCACCTGATAACCGAGGGGTTCGAAGAGTTTCGTCAGCACTTCGGCTCCGCCGCGTGCCCGGACGACTTCGACAATCGCGGTGAGATTCAACTTCGCATGGACCAACTCCGGCCGCTTCTTGCATTTGCCGGCTAAGGCCGTCCCGAAGATGCGTCCCAGTGCGACGGTGAGATAGGAGGAGGCTACATAGGGCCGATCGTTGACGTACTGTTCCAATTGCTGCGCGCCACGAACCAGTTCAACCGGGTTGATCTCCAGTAACAGGTGCGCCGAGCAACGCTCCTCGGACGCCTCCGAATAGAACACGTTCGCTACCCCGAATGGTAAGTCTACCGTGTTCAGGTTTGCCGGGTTCTTATGTAGCAGATATCCGAGATCGAGTGCGTTCTCGCTGTCGTTTGTTTGAGTTTGCGAAATGGTAAGCAGCATCCGGCAAACTTCAGCGTCGCACGGATGAGTTCGTCAGGCCAACAGGAACTTCGTGAACTCCCGCTCGCCATGGACATCCGTCAGCCGCATGTCGCGGCTTTGATAGAAGTAAGTCAACTTGGTGTGGTCCATACCCATCAGCCGCAAAATCGTCGCGTTGACGTCGTGGCTGTCCACCGGGTTCTCCACCGGGCGCAAACCAAACTCATCCGTCGCGCCATACACCTTGCCACCCTTGATCCCCGCTCCCGCCATCCACATCGAGAATGCGTACGGATGATGGTCGCGGCCGTTGGCGCCTTCCGCCAGCGGCGTCCGTCCAAACTCAGTGCCCCAAATCACCAGCGTCTGATCCAGCAGACCACGGGCCTTTAGGTCGGTCAGCAGACCAGCGATCGGCAAGTCGCTCTTCGCCGCCATTTTGTTGTGACCGCCCGTCAGGTCGCTGTGTGCGTCCCAGTCGTCCCCCTGATGCGTGCCGGAGTAAAGCTGGATAAACCGCACCCCGCGCTCGGCCAACCTGCGAGCCAGGAGGCACTTGCGGCCAAAATCGTCAGTCTTCGGTTCGCCGATGCCGTAAATCTTCTTCGTCGCTTCGCTCTCGCTCGAAATATCCACCGCATCGGGCGCCGCGGACTGCATCCGATACGCCAGTTCGTAGGAGGCCAGCCGCGCCTCCAGATCCGAATCGCCGGGCCGCTTTGCCAAGTGCTGCTGATTCAACTGATTCAGAAAGTCGAGCGTCGTCCGCTGCGTCTTCTCCGCAATGCCGTCTGGCGTGGCAAGGTCGAGAATGGGATACTTGCCGCCACGGAAAACGGTGCCCTGATAAATCGCCGGCAGGAAACCCGCGCCGTAGCCCTGCGGACCGCACTTCATCGCGCCGTCCGACATGACGACGAACCCCGGCAAGTTTTCGTTCTCCGATCCAAGCCCGTAAATCGACCACGAGCCGAGGCTGGGCCGCCCCGGGAACTGCGAGCCGGTGCTGCGAAGGTACATCGCGGGCGCATGGTCAAACGCGTCACCATAGCAGGAGCGGACCAGGGCCAAGGAATCGGCGTGCTTAGCGATATTGGGAAATAGATCGGAGATCTCGAGGCCGGACTGACCATAGCGCCGAAACTGCCACGGCGAACCGCGCATGATGGCTTTCGTAAAGTCGATCCGGCTGGTCTTCAGGCCCTTCACGAAGGAAGCCGGAATCGTTTGACCGGAACGCTTGGTAAGTTCTGGCTTCGGGTCCCACGTGTCGATATGGCTCACGCCGCCATGCATGAAGAGATAGATGACGGTCTTTACTTTGGTCGGGAAATGCGATGGCTTCGTGCCGGCTTCAAGCAGGCTCGCAGCGGCCAACGCGCCGAAGCCGGCGCCGGTCGTGGAAAGAAAGTTGCGGCGAGTGAGCATGTTAGCTAGTCCACGTAAAGAAATTCGTTGAGATTGAATAGGCCGCGAACCAGCTCCGTTAGGGCCGCTTCGCGGGTGCCGGCGTTCTGCTGTTGAGTCGCCAGAAAGGCAAGGGCAGACTGGCGTTCGACGTCCGTGGGTGGACGGACGAGAATGCGCTGCCATGCGGTCTGCACGGGGTCTGCTGCGGCGGCAAGTTCGACGGCCATTGCACGTGCCTGGCGGAGCAGGAAGTCGCCGTTAAAGAGGCTTAGCGACTGCGGGGCCGAGGTGGAGGACTCCCTTCGGGCGCACGTCATCATACTCTCCGGCGCATCAAAGACTTCGAGCATGGGCAAACGAAAAGTCCGCTTCTGGAACATGTAAACGGCACGGCGGGTATACTCGGACTGGTCGTAGGAGAGCACCCAAGTCTCTTCCGGGCGGCCGATGAGGTTAAACAGCTCTTCCTTGCTCAGTGGCGGCACGACGGGCTTCCCGTGCATTTTCAGGTTCAGCGAACCGGCTGATTGCAGCACTGCGTCGTGGATCTCTTCGGCGGCCAGGCGGCGGCGCTTGAAGCCGGCGAGGTAGATGTTTTCAGGGTCGGCGGGGTTGGGCGCGACGGCTTGGCGATAGGTGGCGCTCGTCAGAATTAGCCGGTGCAGACGCTTGAACGAACCGCCGTTGGTGGTGAACTCACTGGCGAGCCAATCCAGGAGCTCAGGGTGGGAGGGCGCGGCGCCACGGGTGCCGAAGTCGTTGGGTGTGGCGACGATGCCCCGGCCGAAGTGTTGCTGCCAGATGCGGTTGACGATGATGCGGTTCGTGAGCGGGTGGTCGGCTTTGGTCAGCCAAGCGGCCAGGGCGGCACGGCGACCGGTGGTGGGTTGATAGGGAATCGGGCCGGTGGCGACGGGCAACTCCGGAGCGTCGAGCGAAACGTCGCCACCTCCCAAGGCCGTGAAAAAGCCGGGGAATATCTCCTGTTTGCCTTTGCCGGGGATGAACGTTTTCGGTGAGACGTCACTGATATCGGTGATGCCGCAGGCGAATGGTTTCGCTTTGTAGTTGGCGAACATCTTCACCAGGCGCTGCTGGACTTGCAGTAGCTTGGTGGCATCGGCGGGATCGGCGCAATTGGCAAGATCCTTACAAGTCGCGCGGATCGCTCGGATCTGTTCCCCAATTTCGCGGAGTTGGATTTCGCGCTTGTTCTCGCCGGTATCGAAACCCAGCGATTCAAGGCGGCTGAGGGGGACGCGCGTTTTCACGAAAGGCGCGAAGATGGCTTGCATGCGGAAGTAGTCCCGCTGCGGAATGGGATCGAACTTATGATCGTGGCAGCGGGCGCAGCCGGCCGATAGTCCCAGGACGACCGACGAGGTGGTGTCGACAAAGTCGGTAAGGGTTTCGACGCGGTTGATGTCGGCTTGGTCGGGGAAGTAGTCGCGATTGGGACCGACGCAATAATAGCCCGTGCCGGTAATGGCGACGGGATCATCGCGGAAGAGTTCGTCACCGGCGATCTGTTCGCGAAGAAAGAGGGGATAGGGCTTGTCGTTGTTGAAGGAGTCGATGACGTAGTCGCGGTAGCGCCAGGCGTCGGGGATATGGGTATCGAGTTCAAAGCCAGCGGTGTCGGAGTAGCGAACGAGATCGAGCCAGTAGCGGCCCCACTTTTCGCCGTAGCGCGGGGAGGCCAGGAGCTGGTCGACGAGTTGTTCGTAGGGCGGGGCGGCGGCGAGTTGGGCGGCTGTAGGGGGAAGGCCGGTGACGTCGAGGTAGAGCCGGCGGACGAGGGTGGCGCGGTCAGCCTCCGGGGCTGGAGTCAGCTTCTTTTCCGCGTGCTTGGCGGCGATGAACTGGTCGATGGGAGTTTTGGCCCAGGTGCCAGGAACAGTAGGAACGGAGGGCCGGCGAACGGGTTGGAAGGACCACCAGTTCGGGATGGGTGCGGAGGGCGCGCTGAGCCAAGGTGCGCCCGCCTCGATCCACTCCTTGAGAATGGCGACTTCGGCGGCGGGGAGCGGCTTGGCGGCGGGCATGGCGGGAACGCCGGTGAGGCGGGCGACGGCTTTATAGAGCCGGCTGGCGGTCGCATCACCGGGGACTAGGGCGGGTCCGGCATGGCCGCCCTTGAGAGCCGCCTCGCGAGTGGAAAGATCGAGGCCGGAGAGTTTGGCCGTGCTGCTATGGCAGCCAAGGCAGTTCTTGGCGAGAACGCCGTGGGCGCGTTCGGCGATGTCCTGCGCGGAAAGCGAATAAGCGATTAGCGCGGTGAGGACTAGTGCTCGCATAACTGCATACAACATACAATAAGGAGATGTTCGGAGCAATCGAAGCGGGTGGCACAAAGTTCGTGTGCGCAGTGGGGACGGGACCGGGAGATGTGGTGCTTTCCGCCGAAATCCCCACGACAACGCCGGAGGAGACGATGGCCGGCGTGGCGGCTTTCTTCGCCGGGAAGAAACTGAAACGAGTGGGCATCGCCTGCTTTGGGCCGGTCGATTTGGCTGGGGGTCGCATTGCGAAGACGACGCCGAAGGTCGCGTGGCGAGGCTACGGAATTCAAGCGGCGGTGGAGCGAGTGCTGAAGGCAAAGACCGTGCTCGATACGGACGTGAACGGTGCCGCACTGGGCGAACACTTGTGGGGCGCGGGGCAGGGCGTGGATCCACTGTTATACGTGACGGTCGGGACCGGGATCGGCGGCGGCGGCGTGGTCGGCGGCAAACTGTTGCATGGACTGCTGCATCCGGAGATGGGCCACGTCCGGGTGCCGAGGGTGGACGCAGAGCCGGGTGTTTGTTTCGCTCATGGGGATTGCCTCGAAGGTCTCGCTTCGGGTCCAGCGATTGCGACGCGCGGCTACGATTACGACTTGGCGGCGGAGTACCTGGGAATGGCGATGCAAATCTATTCGTGCGTTTTGTCACCACGAATGGTGCTACTCGGGGGCGGGGTGATGAAGCACCCGGGCATGCTAGGCAAGGTGCGTGCGGCGGCGAAGCGGTATATGGCCGGCTACGCGCCGATGCCGGTGATCCGCGCGCCCAAGTTTGGGCAGCGGGCGGGCACAATGGGAGCGCTGGCGTTGGCGGTGCGCGGTTGATTCTTTTTTCGGAAGCGTTGCGCCTGTTCATGCATGGCGTTCTGAAGGTTTTGCTGCGCGTGAAGCGCCGCGGGGAGAAGCTGCCTGCGGCTGGCCCGGCGCTGGTGGCGGCGAATCACTATTCGTTTCTCGATGCTTTTCTAATGGGGAGCGGAACGCGGCGTTGGATCCGGTATCTGCTCTGGAAGCCTTACTACGAGAACAAGTACGCCCAGCCGTTTGCGAAGGCGCTGTTCTGTATTCCGATGGCGCAGGAAGGCATCCGGGAGATCGTAGCGAATCTGCGCGGGGCGCAAGCGGTGATC
The DNA here is from genome assembly GCA_945890485.1 of Candidatus Sulfopaludibacter sp. SbA3. Classification (GTDB taxonomy): domain Bacteria; phylum Acidobacteriota; class Terriglobia; order Bryobacterales; family Bryobacteraceae. Next base: position 305,622 of record CAMDCN010000001.1, read on the forward strand.
AAAGAAGGCCATATGGTGGGGATCTTTCCGGAAGGGGAGATCACCCGGACGGGAGCGATGGCTCCGTTTCGGCGGGGGTATGAGAAGATCCTGCAGGGAACGTCGGCGCCGATTATCCCGATGCACATTAGCGGTTTGTGGAAGCATCCGTTGTCGCCAACGCCGGCGCCCTGGTTTCCGTGGCGGCGTTGGAACGTGACGATCTCGATCGGAAAGCCGCTACCGGCAGAGACGACGCCCGAGGAGTTGCAGAGGCAGGTGCTGCGATTGATTGGGGAGACCTTGGCGGAACGGTTTCGCGATGTAGCCCTGCGCGAGCGGGAGACTCCGGCGGTGGGGTCGATGACGTTTGGCGAATGGTGGCGGGAGGCGAACCAGAGGAAGGGCGGCCGGATAGAAGACGTGACGGCAGCGGACGACCGGGAGTATGCCATCGGGGTGATGGCGGCGGTGATGGCGATGGGGGATCGGCCGATCGTTTTCGATGGGGTGCCGGTGCGGCAGCAGGATCTGCTGGCGACGATTGAAAGCGCAGCGATGTTTGGCACTCCGGCCGCTGGGCGACTGTACCAGTTACTGTTTGCGATGGCGATGGGATGGCCATTGAAAACGGGAGAAGGGAAGTGGCTCGTCTATTGGGAGATGGGTGGCCCGGTGGCATTTGAGGGTAAGCCGGTACTGGGGATGACTCCGCGGGTGGATACGGAGGGGATGTTGCACTTGCTCGGGCCGGGCCGGGAGGAAGAGTGGGCGACGGGGCAGTTGGCGGCAGGGCTGGTAGCGGTGGAATAGCGGATGGGGCGAACAGAATGGGCTTTGGCTTCGCTCCTGCTTCTTCTTTTGCCGGGATGCGCGCGCGAAACCCATTTCACAACGGAATGCTTTGAGCGTTTCGAGATCGGGGAGCCGCCGCCGTTTGGATGGGGTCCAGGGAGCTATTCGGAAGGCCACCTACAGGTGCTTGTCTGGCGCCTACCCGCTGGGCGATCACCGCAGTCGGACCCGTACCAAATCAGTTTCGACCCGCGGCTAAGCGCGATGCAGCAGCATCAGGTTGAGAACTTTGTCCGGGGAATATTGAAACGAAGCAAGGTGCGCGCAGCCTGCATCAGCGAGGGTCCTCTACGATTCGAACTCACGACGGTGCAGAGCGCCCAGCCGCCCGGGATCGAATCACTTTCCGTGAGCGGCAAAACCATTGAAATCCGAATGAGAGTATCTTCTCGTGATCCTGGGCCGGACCGCATGTTTTTGCCTAGTCGGCCATAAGTTCGTGCAGTTTGGTCACAGTCCGCCAGTTGCGCATCGTTCCTCCCTTGGGCGATGCGGCGGCCAGTTTGCTGCGGCCGACCCCATTGGGTAGATAGAGATAGACGTGAAGTCCGCTGAGGGTTAAGGCTTCCGGCGGGTGAGCAACCGGGAGCGGGGTTGAGGGCGGCTCGAACAGGAAAGCGACATGCGAATGTTCTGGCGGGTAGGGGTTACCGGCAACAACCGCGTCGAGCTCGGCGGCAGTGCGGATCAACGCAGGGAAGGGAAGGCGACTGGGCAGTGCGGCGGCGACGGCGGGTTCGGCGTTGAATAGGACATTACCGGATTGAATATAGGTTCGGACGTTGGTGCATCCTGCTGCTTCGCACAGCCGGACGAGTTCCGCCATGGGAAGGCTGGTGCGGCCGCCCACGTTGATTCCCCGCAGCAAGGCAAGGTAGGTTGAAGGCATGAACAAGGTTAACTTGGCGGAGAAGCTGGCGCTGATCAGCGACCACTGGAATCCGCGCGTGGTGGGCGAATTGAACAGCCAACACGTCAAGCTCGTGAAGTTTGCCGGGGAGTTCGTTTGGCATGACCACGCAGGGGAGGACGAGATGTTTCTGGTGGTCAAAGGGCGGTTCCGGATGGAGTTCCGAGACCGGACCGTTGAGCTGGAAGCTGGAGAGTTCCTGATCGTACCCCGCGGCGTGGAGCACCGGCCGGTAGCAGCGGAAGAGGTGGAGGTCCTACTGTTTGAACCTGCCGAAATCCAGCACACGGGGACAGTCGAATCCCCGCTAACACGACACGATTGGGAACGGATATGATCGCGTGATGTTCGCACGCTTCCTGGTCCTCGCTTTGTCCACGGCACTTCTCCTGACAGCGCAATCGCGCATACCGGTCGTCCTGTCGACTGACGTCGGCAACGAAATCGATGATCAATGGACCATCGTCTATCTGCTGCTCCGGGAGGATCTGGACGTCAAGGGAATCCTATCGGCGCATGCGCCGTCAATTCGTCCCCCAGCCGGTAAAGTTTCGCTGGACATTTTGCGCGACGTGGTGGAGCAGCGCATGGGTTTGGCCGTCCATCCGCCGCTTATTGAAGGCGCCAGCGTACCGTTGGCTTCGCGGGCGCAGGCGCAGTCCTCGCCGGCGGTTGATTTCCTAATTGCGGCCTCGCGGCCCTACTCGGAGGCCAACCGGCTGCAGGTGCTGAACATCGGAGCCATCACCGATGTGGCCAGCGCCATCCTGAAGGACCCCTCGATCACGCGCCGCATCCGCGTGATCAATATGGGCTTTCACGATTCCGTCAAGGGCGGTAACGAGTTCAATATTGCCAACGATCCCTTAGCGATGCAAGTGGTGCTCGACTCGGATGTCCCGCTGGTTACCGGCCCCGGTGACGTTTGCCGGCGCGACCTGGCGCTTTCACTCGACCAGGCGCGGCAGATGGTATCCACTCGGGGACCGATCGGCGCGTGGCTCTGGACGGAGTTTCAAGCGTGGTACTACCGGCACGTGAAACCGCTTCGCAAGGACGACTTCTCGAAGCCCTGGATGATCTGGGACAACATCACGCTGGCCTACCTGCTGGGGCTGGCCGAGTCGCAGGAGGCGCCGCGTCCTCGGCTGACGGAGGCGATGCAGTTCGAACCCAGGACCACCGGGAACGCCGCTAAAATGACGTGGATCACTCGCGTGAATAGCCAAGCAATGTGGGCCGATTTCCTGGAGCGCCTGGATCGCTTCCAGGCGACCCATGCGGTACCGCGCTAATCCCCTTCGATAGCCTCATCCAGACGGCGCAACGCAGTCTGCAGCCGAGCGCTGGACTGCTCGGCCAGCCGCAATTGATCCGCAAGGTGCATCGCGGCAAGAACGGCGATGCGCCCAGCGTCCAGATTTCCACCCCGTGCGATGGACGACATTAACTCATCAACCCGACGCGCAGATTCTTCCAGCTCAGACGGGTCACCCGTCGTCGAGAGGTTATACACCTGATTGAATACGGTGACGCGTACTTTTACTGGATCCGAGGGGGCAGTCGCATCCATAACGGGAGCCTTACGATTCCGCTAAGCGGTCCATCTGTCCGAGTAACTTCTCAATCCGGTTCTTCACCTGCTTCCGCTCAGCGCGAAGCAGCTCCAGTTCTTTCTCTGATGAGGAAGACGTCGATTGAAAACTTTCGAGGTCAGCCTTCGCCTTGTGGGCTTCGGCTTCAGACTCCTTCAACTGCTCACGGAGAGACTTGTTCTCCTCCTTGAGCTGGCTGATGAGTTCGACGGCCTTGAGGATACGTTCCTCAAGGCCGTCCAGGCTGTCGGTATCTTCGAACAGCTGTGCCATGATGTTTACGCGATGGCCGCTTTGGCTTTCTCGACCAAGGCCGCGAAAGCAGGTGCATCAGTGGCAGCGATGTCCGCCAACATTTTCCGATTGAGCTCGATGCCGGCCTTCTTGATGCCAGCCATGAACTTGCTGTAGGAAATGCCGCCGAGGTGGCAAGCCGCATTGATACGCACGATCCACAAGGACCGGAAGTTGCGCTTCTTCTGACGGCGGCCGACGAAGGCATACTTCAGGGCCTTCTCAACAGCTTCCTGCGCCGAGCGATTCAGCTTCGACTTGGTGAGGAAGTAACCTTTCGCTCTGGCGAGGGTTTTCTTCCGATAATTTGTACGTTTTGTTGAACGTTTTACTCTGGGCACGTTTGTCTCCTTATGAGTGAATTAGTCTTTCCGGCGGAACGGGCACGTGCGAGGAGCCACGGCCGCTCGGATGGCGGACTGCCCTAGTAGGGCAGCATCCGCAGCATTTCGGGGCTGTTGGTCGGGTCCATGACCACGTCACCTTTCAGCTTGCGCTTGCGTGCGCGGCTTTTGCCGGACAGCAGGTGGCGTGCATTCGCGTGATGCCGCATCACCTTACCAGAGCCGGTCTTTTTGAAGCGCTTTTTCGCGCCCTTGTGAGTTTTCAACTTCGGCATGGGACTTCCTTGGGGGAATAATAACGTAGGGCGACAACGCACAAGAATGGCGTTGGCGCTCCCCACGCACTTCTGTCAGGATACCACGACTTGATGCTTCTCGTAGTATCCCCAAACGAAGGGAGGGTCGGAGAGCTCACGAACCAGCGAGAATCCGTTTCGGCCAGTAAAGAAACCGAGGGAACGGGCGTTGCGCACCGGACCGTGCATAATGACCGCTCCAAGCCGCTGAGCGCGACTTCGGGCGACAACGGCATCGAGCATCGCCTGCGCCAACCCTTTTCCTTTGTAGTCGGGCCGCAATCCGATCTGATCCACCAGAACATAGCCTTCGAGCGGAAGATGCGACGCCAATTCGGCAGATTCGGGCGTGAATTCCCCCTCCTCACCACCGACCGCGCGAAGGAAACCGACCACTACGCCGTCCTCGACCGCAACGACCGAATATGCCGACGACGCGAACCGCCGGCTGTACTCCTCAGCCGTGGCAATGTACACCAGATAGCCGTCGGCCGATCGAGCAGACTCCGGCTGAAACCGAACCGCTTCGGCGACCGCGGCGGCGCCGGGGCCATGCAAGGCAGTGGCGGGAAGGATGGTGAGCATGATTACGGAAGCCGGGCGGCGTTCACTTTCAGGGAACGATTGGTTCCCGTGTTGTCTAGATAACGAATGATCAATGCCATCGTCAGGATATCCCGCCGATCATCAAATCGCCCACGCAGTATCGAGATCACCTTCTTGCCCTGAGTGGAGGCATCGCCCGCCAAGTATCCATTCGTCAGGGTGTAGCTAAGGGACACCTTGGTGCCATCAGACAAAATCACGTTGGCCGACTTCTCGCCAAACACCACCGTGCCCAATCGCTGCCCCTTGTTCTCTTCCTCCAGTGACAATAGTTCCCACTTGCCTTCCACCGAAGCGGAAAGAAGGGAAACCGCGCAAAGAAGCCAACAGAACAGCAGACGGGGCATTTCTATTTAGAATACTTAATTCTGAATATCTTTCCATTCCTCGAACCACGCCATTTGAATCGCTTCCAGTTTCCCTTCGTTCGATTTCATCGGGTCGTCTTCAAAGTCCGGTAAGGCCAACACCCATTCCCGCAGGTCGGTGAAGCGGACCTGCAGCGGATCCACGTCGGGATGGGCCTCGAGCAAGGAGAGACCGATGTCTTCAAAATCCTGCCAGGAGAGTTTTTTCATTCGATTTTGGTCCCTTTGAGGGCGCCGCGAACGGCGCTATTCATCATCGTTTCGGCCAAACCGCGCGAGGCGTGATCGAGTGCTTCCATCTTACGCTGAATCAGCACGTAGTCGTCGCCGTGGTAGCTGAGCAGCAGTTCGTTGATGGCGAGGTCGACGGCAGCCTGCTCTTCAGCCGGCAGTTCGAACCACGCGTCGTTCTGCTTGGCCTTATCAACCGCCGCCAGGATCCGATCGGCTTCCACCCGTGCCTCCCGCACCTGCCGTTCTTTGAAATCCTCCTCGGCTTTGTCGAAGCTTTCGAGGATCATCGCCTCCACCTGCTCATCGGTCAGGCCGTAGCTCGGTTTAATCTCGACAGACTGCTCTCTGCCCGTTCGCAGATCCTTGGCCGACACGTTCAGAATTCCGTTGGCGTCGATCAGAAAGCGGACTTCGATCCGAGCCATTCCGGCCATCACGGGGTCAATATCCTTCAGGTCGAAACGCGCCAGCGAACGGCAGTCCTTCGCCAGTTCCCGCTCTCCCTGCAGCACATGGATCAGCACGTTCCGCTGGCCGTCCACGGCAGTGGTGAACTGTTCGGTGGCCGAAGCCGGAATGGTCGAATTGCGGAGGATCAACTTGCTGACGACCCCGCCCATGGTTTCAATACCCAGCGAAAGCGGCGTGACATCGAGGAGCAGTTGGTCCTCCACTTCACCGGACAGAATGCCCGCCTGGACCGCTGCGCCAAGCGCCACCACTTCGTCCGGGTTCAATTCGGTATGCGGTTCGGCCTTAAAAAGCGCCCGGACGGCCTGTCGAACCAGGGGGATCCGCGTCGATCCACCCACCAGCACAACCTCGTCGATCTGCTCCGGTGTCAAGCCGGCATCAGCCAGGCAGGAACGGCAAGGGGCGAGCGTCCGGTCGATGATCGGCGTGATGAGCTTGTCGAAAACATCTCGCGGCAAGTGGCGGCGGTACTCGCGTCCTTGATAATCAAAGGCGATGGTTGTCGCGGGAAGCGTGGATAGCTCGTGCTTGGCGTTGATCACCGAGCGGCGCAGGCGTTGTATCGCCTCGTTGTCCGTGCTTAGGTCGATGCCCCACTCGCTCGCGATATCCTCGAGGGCCACCCGTAACAGGAGGTTGTCGATATCGTCGCCGCCCAGGTGCGTATCGCCATTCGTGGCGAGCACTTCGAACAGGCCCTCTTGCAGTTTCAGAATCGAGATGTCAAACGTACCGCCGCCGAAGTCGTACACAGCGATGGTGCCGTTCTGCCGCTTGTCGAGGCCATAGGCGAGGGCGGCGGCGGTAGGTTCGTTCACCAGACGCAAGACTTCGAGTCCGGCAATGCGGCCAGCATCTTTGGTGGCCTGCCGCTGGGCATCGTTGAAATACGCAGGCACGGTGATGACCGCCTGCGTCACGGGTTCGCCAAGGAACGCTTCGGCGTTCTGCTTGAGCTGGCGGAGCACGTAGGCTCCCACCTCCGGGGCGGTCACCTCGCGGCCCCCGACGGAGAGGCGGATGACGTTTTCGCTCCCTTCCGCCAGGGCGAAGGGAAGCAGGGAGAGTTCGCCCGCCACGTCCGCCGCGCCGCGGCCCATCAGCCGCTTAGCGGAGTAGACGGTGTTGTGCGGATCGGTCAGAAGCGCTTGCTGCGCCACGGCGCCAACGACGGGTTCGCCAGACGCCGGGAAATGCACGACGCTCGGTACAAGCGGGGAGCCATCGGCGCCTGGGATGACCTTTGGCGCGGTCAGGTCGAGAAAGGCGATCAGGGAATTGGTAGTACCCAGGTCAATACCCACAACGCGGGGCGGGGAAGCTGGCGAATCGTCGCCGAAATCGATTTGAAGAACTGACATGACGGTTTAGGAGAGAGCTTGTTGTGCGTCGCGCACGAGGTTTTCAATGTAGCGGCGCCGGTTGAGCAGCCCGCGCAAATCTTGGAGCGTTGCCGCATCCCGATTGGCATCATAGCGGACAAACAGCGCGTCCCGGTCCTGATCCAATTGGTCCCGTAAGGCGAGAAAACGATTGAGCGCACCGAGAATCTGATCGCGGGCATGCGTATCTCCGCTCCGCAGTTCTTCGAGCGCCATGTTGAGGTCGAAAACCTCTTCGAGCAGCTCCGGCGGGGGCGGATTGGTCCGACTGTCACCCGGTTCCATTCCTTGCAATTTCAGCAGATACTCCGCCCGCGAGATTGGATCTCGCAGGATACGCCAGGCGTCGTTCAGTTGGCTCGTGAAATCAAGTGCCCGCTGCTGTTCAGCGGCGGAGGCCCGGGCGAAACGGTCCGGATGGAACTGCTTACTCAAGACATAAAACTGGCGCTGAAGCTCCGGGAGATTCAGCGCCAGGGAACGGTCAATTCCGAATACAGCGAAGTAGTCGGAGGGTGAGTGACTCATGCCGTGAACGAGGTGCCGCAGCCACACGACTTTTTGGCATTGGGATTGTGGAACTCAAAACCGGACTGCATCAGGCTCTCATGGTAGTCGAGCGTCATGCCATCCAAGTAAATAAAACTCTTGGGGTCCACAAACACCTGCACGCCGTCGTAATCGAAAACCTTATCGGTCGGCCGTGGTTTGGTATCGAACTTGAACTGATAGCTCAGCCCGGAGCAGCCGCCGCCGAGCACGCCGAGCCGCAGCCCGCCCTGCACGCCCTGCTTTTCAAAGGCTTGGCGAATTTTGGTGACCGCTTTGGGAGTAACTTCAATCATAGTTAGTGAGCCTGCACGAGCGCAGAGACGTCCGCGCCCTGTTTCACTTTATAGTCGGTGATGGCGGCCTTGATGGCGTCTTCAGCAAGCACGGAGCAGTGAATCTTTACCGGCGGCAAAGCCAATTCATTCACAATGTCGGTGTTCTTGATGGCGAGCGCTTCATCGACGGTTTTGCCTTTCAGCCACTCGGTGGCCAGCGACGAGCTGGCGATGGCGGAGCCGCAGCCGAACGTCTTGAACTTCGCGTCATCGATAATGCCAGTCTCCGGATTCACTTTGATCTGGAGCTTCATCACGTCGCCGCACTCAGGGGCGCCGACCATTCCGGTGCCTACATGCGAGTCGTTCTTGTCCATCGAGCCCACATTGCGCGGGTGGTTGTAGTGATCGAGTACTTTATCAGAATAGGCCATGTTAGTCTCCGGGAATTAATGAGCGGTCCATTGGACCTTGCTTAAGTCGATGCCTTCTTTAACCATTTCGTAAAGAGGCGAAAGTTCACGCAATTTCTTGACGACCGAGATCAGTTTGTCGGCGACGTAGTCGATTTCGGCGTCGGTATTGAAACGGCCCAAGCCGAATCGGATGGAGGTATGCGCCATGTCATCGCCAAGGCCGAGTGCCTTCAGCACATAGCTGGGCTCGAGCGTCGCCGATGTACAGGCTGACCCTGAACTCACCGCGATATCGTCAATTCCCATCAGAAGGCTTTCCCCTTCCACATAGGCAAAGCTCATGTTCAGGTTGTGGGGCAAACGATGCTCCATCGAACCGTTGATGAACACTTCGTCGAGAGCGACCTCAAACTTAGCCCGCAGACGGTCCCGCATGGCCTGGAGCCGCTTGGACTCTTCCGGCATCTCCGCCTGGGCGATCGCACAGGCTTCCCCGAGGCCAACAATCCCAGGAACATTTAACGTCCCCGAACGCATGCCCCGCTCGTGCCCGCCGCCGTCCATCTGGGCCGTCAGTTGCACCCGCGGCGATTTGCGACGGACATACAGGGCTCCCACGCCCTTCGGTCCGTACATTTTATGACCGGTGATCGACATCAGGTCGACATTATCCGCAATCACGCTCACCGGAATCTTGCCCACAGCCTGCACGGCGTCGGTATGGAAGAGGACCCCGCGTTCCTTGGCGATCTTGCCAATCCCTGCAATCGGCTGGACTACGCCGATCTCATTGTTCGCGTACATGATGCTGATCAGAATCGTCTGATCCGTGATCGCATCGCGCAGCATGTCCAGGTCGATGCGGCCATCGCCCATGACGGGTAGATACGTCACCCGGCAGCCCTTCTTTTCCAGATGCTTGCAGGTGTCGAGCACGGCCTTGTGCTCGGTGGCGGCCGTGATGATGTGGTTGCCTTTCTCGGCGTACATCTCGGCGACGCCCTTGATGGCGAGATTGTTCGATTCCGTGGCGCCACTCGTGAAGACGATCTCTTTGGAGTTGGCCCCAATCAGGGAGGCGATTTGACGCCGGGACTTTTCAACCGCCTCTTCAGCTTCCCAGCCGTAGGCATGGTTGCGGCTGGCCGCGTTGCCAAAATGTTCAGTGAAATACGGCAACATGGCCTGCAGAACCCGGGGGTCCAATTGCGTCGTTGCGTGGTTGTCGAAATAGATGGGTTTCATAGTCACTGGCGGTTAAGAACGGTCAAAGTAGAGGCGCCGGTCAGCGCCACGGGGACTACTCCGGCGGCTTCGGTATCGGTGGCAAGATCTGCCATCGTCATCCGGGTGAGCAATCCAATAATGCCCTCATGGATGCGTCGCAAGGGATCGCGGATCGAGCATTTCTTGTGATGCTCACAGTCGCCGTTTTCGGTAAAGCAAGAAGTCAGGAAGATCGGGCCATCGATGGCCCGCACGATATCAAAAGCGGTAATCTCTTCAGGCGGACGGCTGAGGCGATAGCCGCCGTTCGAACCGTGCTCTGAGGCCAAGTATCCGCCGCGAACCAGAATTTGGAGAATCTTCGCCAATACCGGCGCGGGAAGCCCATAGTGCTCGGCAAGCTCCTTGGCACTGGCCGAACGGGGCCGGACAGCGGTGAGGTGCCGCATTGCGATCAGTCCGTAGTCGGCTTTTTTGGTGAGCTTCAGCATTAGGAGATGTACGACTAAAAGAGTCCTTTATTTGAGTTTAGCCGGACGGTTGGCCGGTTGTCAAGGCGTCTTGGTTAGCAAATTGAACAACTTAAACTCGGTTAATTTTAGTCCGCGTTCAGTTGATGCTCGGGCCGTGACTTTGGATTCAAGCCCCAATCACAGAAAGATGGGCCCTATAGGAAGGACCGTTCTTGTCCGATAAATCAAGTAGGCGACGCGGGAGTACTACCTCAACTTCGGTATACTTCAGTGTCGGGTGCTAGCGCGACTAAGCCGACACTTTCGCCGTCTGATAACTCTCTGACATGTTTTCCGCCTGATGATCCGAATTTTCCGAGTGTTCTTTCCCGCCAGTGTCCTTGCGCTTTTGATCTCGGAAGCGGCGTTGATTCTCTTTTGCCTCGTTCTCGTATCGCTCTGGGTCAACGACCTCGATCCCGAATTTTATCTGGTAGAGCAGGGCGGACTGATGCGCATGTCTTTTGTTGTGATGAGCATGCTCGCCGGCCTGTATTTTCAGGATCTGTACAACAACTTGCGGGTGAGGAGCCGATTGCTGCTTGTGCAGCAACTCTCCATGGCGATTGGGATCAGTTTTCTGTTTCAGGCCTTATTGACTTACCTCGACCCGGAGCTGATGCTTCCCCGATGGGTAATGATCTACGGGGCCCTTCTCATGTTGATCCTGCTTCCGGCTTGGCGCTTGGCATTTCTGCGCTTGGCGCTTTCCGCGCTTGGGCAGGTAAAAATTCTATTCGTGGGCGGATCCACTGTCTTGGTGGAAATCGCCGAAAGGGTTGCCGCTCGTCCGGAGTTGGGATTACAGGTCGTCGGATACCTGGAAGACAGCGAAGGCCAACCGTTTGGCGCTGCGATTCCGAAACTTGGCCGCATCGATGATGTGAGCGCCGTGGCCGCCGAAGTGAAACCAGACCGAATTGTTGTGGGGATGTCGGAGCGTCGCACGCGAATGCCCGTTTATGACCTGCTGGATCTGAGACTCTCAGGAATCCTCGTCGTCGAAGCCTCTGCGCTTTATGAATCGACTTTCGGCCGGGTGTCCACTCGGGACCTTCGCCCATCTCAATTGATCTTTTCGAGCGAACTCGGCCCGGCGCCGGGAAGCGTAGCCATTCAGGCGATTTACTCGTGGTTGCTCGCACTCGTTGGCCTCATTCTGCTGTCGCCCATCATGTTGGTAGTGGCTATTTTGGTCCGATTGACCTCCAAAGGCCCAATCCTGCATCGGCAAACGCGCGTCGGATTAAATGACGCGCCATTCACGGTGCTCAAATTCCGTTCGATGTACGCAGATGCCGAAGCGCGGACCGGAGCAGTCTGGGCAAAGAAAAACGATCCCCGGATCACGCCGATTGGCAAGTACCTCCGGCTATTCCGGTTGGATGAACTGCCGCAGTTCATCAATGTCTTGAAGGGGGAAATGAGTTTCGTCGGCCCGCGGCCGGAGCGCCCGGAGTTCGTCAAAGCCCTTTCGGAAAAAATTCCGTTCTATCGGCAGAGGCACTTCGTCAAGCCCGGGATCACCGGCTGGGCCCAGATCAATCACAAGTATGGGGACACGGTCGAGGATACGATCACGAAATTGGAGTACGATCTGTACTACATCAAGCACATCTCGCCCTCTCTGGACGTCTACATTGTCCTGAACACGCTGAAGACGGTCGTCCTTGGCCGCGGGGCACAGTAGGCCTTGGGGGACAAGAGATTGACCTGGAGTCGCCAAGTCGTTAAACTGAAGTTTCCTCATTTGAGCGGGGGTAACTCAATGGTAGAGTCACAGCCTTCCAAGCTGTTGGTTGCGAGTTCGAATCTCGTCTCCCGCTCCATCGCTTATTCTTCCGGCTGGCTTTTTTGAGTCGATAGGCGTACGTCCTCATCATGCTTCTTTCGATTCTCGTGCCAGTCTACAACGAGCGGACTGTGGTCTTGGCGAGTCTGGCCAAGGTTCTCGAATCGCCGCTTCCAGAAGGGCTCGACCGGGAAATCATACTCGTCGATGACTGTTCGACTGACGGTACCGGCGAAATTCTGGATGAGTTTGTGCAATCCCGTCCCGAGATCCGGCTCTATCGCAAGCCCAAAAACGAGGGGAAGGGCGCGGCAATTCGGACCGCCTTGGGCATGGCCACGGGTGATTTCGTGCTGGTTCAGGACGCTGATCTCGAGTACGATCCTGCCGAGTACTCAACCCTGCTGAAACCCCTGCTCGAAGGTCGTGCCGACGCCGTTTTTGGCTCTCGCTATATGGCTGGCGAACAGCGGCGCGTATTGCGGTTCTGGCACTCGATGATCAATCACACGATCACGCTGATCTGCAATATGTTCTCGGACCTGCATTGCACCGACATCGAGACCTGCTACAAAGTCTTCCGCACCGACCTGTTGAAGAGCATTCCGATTCGCTCCGACCGCTTCGGCTTCGAACCCGAAATCACGATGAAGACCTCGAAGCGGAAGCTCCGGGTCTACGAGGTGCCGATCAGCTACCATGGCCGGACCTTCGAGGAAGGCAAGAAGATCGGGTGGAAAGATGGCGTGAAGGCGTTGGGTGTCATTCTCTACTTCTGGTTGGTGGATGACCTCTATGCGGAGAATTACGGTCGCCAGCATCTGAACAATCTCACCGGGACGCCGCAGTACATCGCTTGGGCCACGGCGCTTTTGCGTCCTCACCTGGGCGATCGCATCGTCGAACTGGGAGCTGGAATCGGCGACTTCACTGGCCGCTTGATGGGGAGAAAGCTGGGCTATTACGCCTGTGAAAGCGAGGCGGTTTATCTTCATGCCTTGCGAAATCGGTTCCTGAAGACGCCCAGTGTGCAGGTCTTCGATTTGAAGTTGGAGAATCCAGCGGATTATGATCAGGTGCCCGCCGGATACGACACGGCACTGGTGATCAACAGTCTGGAATTGGTGAAGGATCCCGCGGCGGTGATCCGGCGGCTTACGGAGAGGATGGCGGCGGGTGGGCGTTTGGTCGCGCTCGTACCTCATGGCCCGGGGTTGTTCGGTTCGCTCGATCGGGAGCTTGGCCATCTCCGCCGGTTCAGCCGGGCGGACATCATCAAGCTTTATGAGGACGCCGGCCTGGAAGTGACGTCGCTGCAAACCTATAACCGGTTGGCCACTTTGGCTTGGTGGACCAACTCACGACTGCTCGGCAGCCGCCGTATTTCCCGGATCACCCTGAAACTCTTTGATAAGACGGTTTGGCTCTGGCGGCTCATCGATCGGATGATTCCTTTGCCCGGCCTTAGCCTGATCGCGGTGGGCAGGAAGCGCAAGTGAAAGCGCTGCTGCTCGATTACCGCGAGCGGCGAGTACGCCTGAGTGATGTCCCGGAACCACCACCCGGCGAAGTCCGGCTGCGAATTTTGGAGTGCGGCACCTGTGGAACGGATCGCGACCTGGCCGCGTTCGCATTCGGGGCGCCACCCGCCGGAGAACCCTATCTGATTCTTGGCCATGAAGCGGTTGCCGAAGTGGCCGAATCCTCGACTCCCGAGCTGCCCAAGGGCACGATCGTCGTCCCGGCCGTCCGGCGAGCCTGTACGGGCCCGTGCGTCTCCTGTGCTCGCGGCCGACGCGACCTGTGCACAACCGGAACCTACCAGGAGCGAGGAATCTTCGGACTGCATGGCTATTGTGCGGAGTGGGCCGTGGACCACGCCGAGGATCTGTTCGCTATTCCGGCGAGTCTGGCCGAGGTCGCCGTCCTGGTTGAACCGATGAGCGTCGTCGAGAAGGCCTGTGACGTGGCTGTGCGCCTCCACCCCGGCGAACCGGCGCATCTGCTCGTGCTGGGAGCAGGAGCGGTTGGCATGTTGGCCGCATGGGCCGGCGTCCAGCGAGGCTGGAGCGTCACTGTCGTATCCCGCGAACCGGAGGATGGCAGGCGAGCCCGATTGCTGCGGATGGGTGGTGTCGCCTATCGAACAGACTTGCCTGATATGGTTGCCGATGTGGTGGTGGAGGCTTGCGGCTCCGCCGAGTTGGCAGCGGCCGCGGTCGGTTGCCTGAAACCTCTGGGCGTGATGATCGTGCTGGGCGCTCGCAATGAGACGGTGCGCTTGCCGTTTCTGGATTTGATTGTTGGCAACCGGACGATCACCGGAAGCGTCAACGCCGGCCCCGACCATTTCCGGCAGGCCATCGCGTCGCTGGAGACCCTTGATCCGTCTTTGCTAAAGCCAATGATCGAACGAAGGCCACTCGCCCGTGCGCTTGAATCGCTCGCCGCGCCGGTTAGCGATGCAATTAAGGTGGTCCACGCCTTACACTAGGAGTTCCATGAGTTATCCGTTTCGGCAGGCAATATGTAATGAGGTGTTTGAAGGGTGGGATTTCGCGGAGCAGTGTCGAACGATTAAACGGCTCGGCTACGAAGGGATCGAAATCGCTCACTTCACTTTGGCGGAGGACCCCGCCTCCATCAGCCCCACGCGGCGGAAGGAACTGGTCGACATCATGTCGAGCGAGGGTCTCGAATTCGTCGGCCTGCATTGGCTGATGGTGGCGCCCAAAGGGTTGCACGTGACCACACCGGACGCGGCGCTGCGGACGCGGAGTTGGCTGCATATCGCCAGCCTGATCGATCTGTGCGGAGACCTCGGTGGCGGAAAGATGATTTTCGGCTCGCCGGCGCAGCGGAAATCGACTGGCGGCTCGACGAAAGAGGAGGCGACCGCGCGGTACGTGGACGGACTGCGTCAAGCTGCCAGCCACGCGGAATCGCGCGGCGTGACCCTGCTGATGGAGCCGCTCTCGCCAAACGATACCGATGTGCTGAATACTCTCGAAGAAGCCTCCGGATACGTCGCGGCAATCGGTAGCCCGGCGATTCAGACGATGTACGACTCGCATAACGCGGTCATGGAAGCGGAACCGCATGAAGTGCTGGTGGACCGCTACTTCGATATCATCAAGCACGTTCATGTCAACGAAATGGACGGCAAGCATCCTGGCACCGGCAATTGGGACTTCAAGCCGGTGCTGCGTGTCCTGGCGGCCAAGGGCTATACCGGCTGGATTTCGATGGAAGCCTTCGATTTTAAGGCGGGCGCCGAGCGCATCGCCGATGACTCCTTGCGGTACTTGGAAGCGGAAATCAAAAAACTATGAGACCGAAATTCGTAGTCACGGGTGGGGCCGGGTTTATCGGCTCGTCGATCGTACGCGCCTTGTTGGCCGAAGGCGCCGGTCGCGTTGCGATTGTCGACAATCTGGCTAGCGGCAAGTTATCGAATCTTGAAGAGGTGCGGGACCACGTCGAAACGCACGTATCCGATATTCGCGACTATGACGAAATGAAGGATATCTTCGCCGGCGCCGAGGTGGTGTGGCATCTGGCGGCAATTCCGTCGGTACCCCGGTCAATTGCCGATCCGGTGCCATCGCACGACGTGAACATCAACGGTACGTTTGCCGTTCTGCGCGCCGCGCAGCAGGCGGGTGTGAAACGGGTGGTTTACGCCGCGTCGAGTTCCGCCTACGGCGACACGGAGGTGTTGCCGAAAGTCGAGTCGATGATCCCGCGGCCGAAGTCTCCGTACGCGCTGCAGAAGCTCGTTGGCGAATACTACTGCAACCTTTTCACCGAAAATTTTGGCCTCGAAACGGTAGCTCTGCGTTTCTTCAACGTGTACGGACCGCGCCAGGACCCATCGAGCCCCTATTCTGGCGTGTTGTCGCTCTTCATGAAACATCTGCTGGCCCGGACCCAGCCGACCCTGTTTGGGGATGGAAACCAGAGCCGGGACTTCACCTATGTCGAAGATGTCGCCGGGCTCTGCATCAAGGCCGCGCGAGCACCCGGAGTGGCGGGGAAAATGTACAACGCCGGTAACGGTGGCCGTTACACGCTGAATCAGCTCTGGTCTATGCTGCAAGAGATGGAGGGCGTATCGTTGCCGCCGCTCTACGGTCCCCCCCGGGCAGGCGACGTGCGGGATTCCCAAGCAGACACAACAGCAGCGATCCGCGAACTAGGGCACGCTCCCCGGTTTACCATGGAAGAAGGTCTGCGGGCCACGCTTGCTTGGTACCGGACTGCAATGGCATGAACTTTCCCATTCAGAGTCAATTCGAACGAAACTTTCTGACGACCTCGGTCGACTATGTTTTCAATTGGGCGCGCAAGTCCTCCGTGTGGCCACTCACATTTGGCCTGGCGTGCTGCGCCATTGAGATGATCGCCTCGAGCGCCTCCCGCTTCGATATCGCGCGCTTCGGCTCCGAGGTGTTCCGGCCCAGCCCAAGGCAAAGCGACCTGATGATCGTGGCCGGCACTGTTTCTCTGAAGATGGCTCCGGTTGTGAAGCGGATTTGGGACCAGATGCCTGAGCCAAAGTGGTGCATCTCGATGGGAGCTTGTTCGAGTGTCGGCGGGCCATTCAATACCTACAGCGTTTTGCAGGGAATTGACCGGATTGTGCCAGTTGACGTCTATGTGACTGGCTGCCCGCCGCGTCCAGAGAATCTGTTCTACGCCCTGCTGAAACTGCAGGACAAGATCGACGCAACGCCCAATCTGATCCGCCGGCCAACCGAGGTCCACCTACACGAAGAGATGCTGGCCGATTTCAAACGGCGGGTGATGGTGGCGCAGGTGCAGAGCCCGGTGGCGTAATGGTGACGGCGCCGCCGCTTGCGGCGTTCGCATGGCTCCGGCACGGATTCGGAACGCGGAACAGCGAACCGCTAACCGGTCGCGTGGCGACGTTGCGGCAAACCCATTCCGACCTCGTCTGGTCGGTCCGGCAATCGGTGGGTTGCCTGGGCGACGGGGATGCGATGATTACGGACGAACCGGGTCTGTTATTGGCAATTCGCACCGCCGATTGCGTCCCGATCCTGCTGGCCGATCCGGTGCGAAAGGTGGTGGCGGCTGTCCACGCTGGTTGGCGGGGTACAGTTGCGGGGATTTTGACCCAGACGGTGGGGCAAATGAGCACTGATTACGGAACGAACCCATTGGATGTCGTCGCGGCGATTGGCCCCGCGATCGGGCCGTGCTGCTTCGAAGTTGGCGCGGACGTGCCGTTGCCGGTGGTCGATCGAAAGGCGAACCTGTGGGTGGCGAACCGGAAGCAGTTGGAGCAGACGGGTGTTGGGAGTATCTGGGTAGCGGAACAGTGCACGATGTGCGAACCGGAGACGTTTTTCTCGTTCCGCCGAGCGAAGGATACCGGACGAATGGTATCTGCCATTGGAATCCGGGATTAGACGAAAAAAGCCCCGCAACGGGAAAGTTGCGGGGCTGAAATGCGGTGTCGTTTCGTAAGAGGGAAGAACTCGACGCGGGCTCGCCGCTCCAGTTAGGCGGAGACGAGCATGTCGTCGAAGGTTTCGTCCTGAACGAACTGTTTGCGGTCGTATTGTTCCTGGCACTCGATACAATACGGGGTCCACGGTACTGCATTGAGGCGTTTCACGCTGATGTCCTCTTCGCAGTGCAGACAAACGCCGAACTGGCCGTGGTCAATGCGTTGGATTGCGGCGCGGACATTGCGCAACAATGCCGATTCCCGGTCCAGCGTGCGAATAGCGAACTCGCGCTCAGAGGCGCGCTGCACTTCGTCGAGCGCATCCGGGCTCTTTTCGATTTCGATTCCTTCGCGATTGCGGAGGAGATAGGTCAACTCGGCCTGCTTGGCTTCGAGCGTCTCGCGGTACTTCTTGATTTCTGCGTTCGTCATGGTGATTCTCCCTCTGTTGAATTTTTGGTAGCGGTGATTGTTTTGAGCTTTAAAGCCTCGGGGTAACGAAGCTTTCTGGACTAAGAGACGCTGGAACCAAGGAAAAGGTTCAAGTTTCTGAATAAAATTTTCTGCGCGTGCTAGACGCAGATTTCAACTCCCGGCGACCCAATCGGCGTTGGGGCCTTGTCGTGTCAGTGAAACGACATTCAGCGATACAGCAAGGATGGAGTCCGCCAAAAGAGTATATCACCAACGTCAAGCAATTCCAGTGCCAACTACATCTAAAGGCGAATTTGACAGCTCGAATGGTGCAAACTTTCTCTCGGAAGGCCAAATCCGCGAACTGCAGGACTTTATCGGCAACTTTTCGATGGAACGTTAGTACTTTCCTCAGACGAGAATTCTCGCCCGTGGTTCCAGAATTATTTCTGTTGTTCCAATATTGGACGATTTGGGGCAGCGTGGATCATTTGCGTCCAATTGTGCCGAAAGCCAAGCCGAGTTCCCGGTTGTCGGGTGGTTGTTTGAACGCCGGGCTGGCGGTTAGTTCCAATCGGAGTTCCCCAACGTTCCAGAGCCGCTCGGGCAGTGTGAGCTCACCTTGGCAGCGGTCCCGCGGCAGGCCGAGAACGCCGATGACCTGACCTTGATGGCGGATCGTCAATGTGACGGGCCCCGGACGCGGCTCGGCTTCCGAACGGTAGCATTCGACGAACAGGATCTTTCCAGCGCCACCGAGAGTGATCTCCGCGTTCGGATGCATCCAGCGGAACCCATATTCAATCGGCTCCCATCCGCGACCAACCTGCGAGGCGAGAAACGGACGACTGAGTTCGACGACCGGCGCGAGGTCGCGGGCCCACTGGAGTGCCGCTACTTCACGGTAGTAGCCGGTAATGTTTCGCAACGGCTTCCCGCCGGCGGCATACACAAGCGCCTGGCCGGAGGCGAGGGCGCCGCGGGCCTCCGGGCGAGGCAATATGTGGCGGAACGGATCGCCGTACTCCGGATGGGAATCGATATTGCTTTCGCTGCCGGGGACGAGGTAGACCTTGGCTCCCGGGATGAGGCGGAACGGGTCGTCGAGCACGATATTCCAGAACTGATCGGAGTTGATGCCGGAGAGGAGGATCGTTTTGCCCGGGTGGAGCGCCACCGCCTGTTCGACCCCGCGGACGAGCACTCGCGCCGATTCCGCCTGCTTCCGGTTGTAGAGCAGGATCTCCTGCGAGAGCAGATACGACCCGGTGCCATAAGCGATCAGAGGCAGGGCCATGAGGTGCGGCCGGCGGGACGCGGCGACGCCAAATGCCAGAGCCAGTCCCGCGGCCGGGACCACCAGATAGTAGTCCGTGATGTGGTTGGGGAGGAGCAGGACCGGTCCGAGGCAGATGACGAACCAGGCGCAACCATACGCCATCAACCAATCGCGTTCGAGGAAAAGAACCAGAACGAACCCGGCCAGGGCGAAGAGCGTCGCACCTAGAAAGTACGGGGTGAGAGGTGTGAGCGACCAGGGGATATAGGAACCCATCGACATCAGGACATACTGTCCCAGCGTCTGGAGAATCGAGAGGGGATTGGCGTTGATGGCGTAGACAGGGCTGGTGTTCGGTACGGCGAAATAACGGTTGACCACCGCGTAGGCGGCGCTCGCCGCGAACAGCGGCACGGTGGATCGCCAACGCTCGGGATAGCGCAGCAGCGCCAGTACCGGATAGACGACGTTTAACTCCAAAACGCCAAAGCCAAGGAGAAAGAAGACCCACTCCCCAACGCGCCGGCCCGCATGGCGGAACGAAAGCGCCGCAAAGACGCAGGTAGGCCAGAAGATTTGATTCATCGCGCTGGCCCAAGTCAGGGGCTGGGCCAGCGACGAGTGGAGCGTCCAAAAAAGGGCCGCGGTCACAGCGGCGGCGCGAGAGGAGGTCCACTGGTATACCAAGCGCGCGAAAAGGACGAGGTTGGCGCAATGGATGAGAAAAATGGCGATGCGGAGGGGCTTCGCGTTGAGCCCGAACAGCGAGTAGCTTAAGAGAAACGGTAAGCGGTCGCTGAGCGGCCGGATGGTTCCTTGGGCTTTGGGGGCGAAGAGAGCGTCAAGCAGGGAAGGGAAGTCAACGATTCCCAGCCCCACGCCGAGCCAGGCGAAATCGTCGCGGGCGAACCAGACGACAAACGATTGGCGGTAGACCAGCAGGCTGACAAGCGGGGCGAGGAGGAGCCAACCCCAACGGCGTAGCCAGGTCATCGAAGGTAGAGACCAGACTTGATGAAGATGAGCCCCAACTCCCGGGGGTCAACCGTACCAGGCGGCAGCGCCTTGTCGAGGGAGAACTCGACGGTGATGGTCTCCGTGGTCAGGGCGGCAGCGGGAATTGCATAGCTCACGCTGTGGTCACCGGTCTGGGCGAGCGGTTGTTCACCGAGCGAGGTGCCGCCGGCGGTGGCGGAGAGCTTAACGGGGCCGGTGGACTTATAAATCACATCGGGAAGCACCAGGTCGCATTTTAGAACCGCCCCCTTTTCCTTGGCTTGGGCGGGAACCAGAAAGCGGATGGCGAACTTAGGCATGGTCCATCGCCACGTGCCGCTTTCGAGTTCGTAGAAGCCGCGCACGAGTTGGGAGGTGACGCGCGAGTCGTTGGCGGGGACCACCTCACTGAGGGTGGCCTCATTGTCGTCGACCAGTACCTCGCTTCGCGGCTTTCGGGTTTTACAGGAGCCGCCCGCCAACAAAGCGACCAGGGCAAGGGTGCCGATTAATCTCCGCATTTCTCTACTTGGACGAGGCAACTATAAAACGTAGCGCCCGCGCCGATGTCGGTCAAGCGTTCGCTCACCAGAGCGTTGATATTGAGCCCACCCGGTTGGCGTTTGGGCCAGCGCAGGCTCGGCGAACTCACGGTGCCGGGCCCGACCACGCCATCCACCGCAGCGCGAAGGACCAGGCTGGCGCGACTATTGAACACGCGGACGCTATCGCCCGTTGCGATGCCGCGGGAGGCAGCGTCCGCGGAGTTAACGTGGAGCACGGCGGTTTGCTGATCGACATCGGTTCGGTTGCCGAAGGTCGAGTTCATGCTGTCGTGATTTTTGGGGCTGAGGAACTCCAGTGGGAAGCGGGACCGGAGGCCAGCATTGCCATGCCGGGACTCGACAGGAGGGACGTAGTCGAGCCCAGCGGGACTCAGGTCCGCTTTGCCATCGGCATGGCCGTAGCCACCGTCTTTGAAAGGCTGGAAGAGACCCTCGCCAAGGTTCAGGCGGATCGAGTGCTCTTCGTCCAGCCGTTCCAGCGTGATGCCTTCAAGATGCTTGTGGCCGCTCGACAGGATGCCGCGGATCATGTCGTCTTCGCTTTCCGTGAAGGCGGCTTCGGTGAAGCCCATTCGGAGGGCGAGTTCGCGGAAGATCTGTACGTTGGACCGCGCCTCACCGGGCGGCGGTAGAGCCGGCCGAGCGAGTTGCACGTAATGGTGGCCGTAAGCGCCGTAGATATCCGTATGCTCTAAGAACGTGGTCGTCGGCAGCACGAGGTCGGCGTAGTCGGCGGTGTCGGTTTGGAACTGTTCGACGACGACGGTGAAGAGATCCTCGCGGCGGAGTCCACGGAGAACGGCGCTTTGGTCCGGGGCAACAGCGGCTGGGTTCGAACAGTAAACGAAGAGCGACTTCACGGGCGGATCGTCCACGCGGGTGAGCGCGGAGCCCAGTTCCGACATGTTGAGCATTCGTGTGGGGCCGGGCTGGAGCTCCGGCATTTCGAGCGCGACCCGGTTGAAGTTAAAAGCTTGGGATGTCGACAACTGCATGCCGCCGCCGATGTGCCGCCAGGCGCCGGTGATGACGGGGAGCATGGCGATGGCGCGCACGGCAGCGCCCCCGCGCTCGCTGCGTTGCACGCCGTAGTTCAGGCGAATGACGGATGGCTTCGTTTCGCCGTAGGCGTGTGCGAGCGCGACGATTTCGGCTTCCGGAATGCCGGTGCAGGCGGCGACCTTCTCTGGCGTGTACTCCTGGACGGACTCGCGGAGTTCGGTCCAGCCATTGGAGTGGGCGTCGAGATATTCCTGGTCGAACTGGCCGTTAGCAAAGAGCAGATGCATCAGGCCGAGGGCGAGCGCGAGGTCGGAGCCGGGGTTGATGCGGATATGCTGATCGGCGAGCGAAGCGGTCTTGGTGCGGACGGGATCAATGACGATGAACTTGGCGCCGCGGCGGCGAGCTTCAACGATGAACGGCCACAAGTGGACATTGGTCGTGAGGATGTTGGCGCCCCAGGCGATGATGAGCTTCGAGTGGACGAAGGCTTCGGGGTCAATGCCATACCGGATGCCCTGGGTCGCCATCAGCCCGGCGGTGCCGGCGGAAGCGCAGATGGTGCGATCGAGCCGGCTGGCGCCGAGGCGGTGGAAGAAACGGCGGTCCATGCCGTTGGCCTGGAGCAGGCCCATGGATCCGCCGTACGAATAGGGAAGAATGGCTTCAGCGCCGTGACTGGCAATGATGGAGCGAAAGCGATCGGTGATGGTGGTGAGCGCTTCGTCCCAGGAGATGGGTTCGAAGCGCCCTTCCCCTTTGGCGCCGATGCGACGGAGGGGAGTGGTCAGCCTTTGCGGAGAGTATTCGCGATCGAGGTAGCGCGCCACTTTTCCGCACAGGAACCCTTGGGTTACCGGGTGGCCCGGGGTGCCCTGAATCCGGGTGGCGCGGCCATCCTCAATCTTGAGAACGAGGCCGCACGCATCCGGACAATCGAGAGCGCAAACGGAGTGCCGAGTCTCAGCCATGCTCCATTATAGGTTGGGCACCGGCGCAAGAGCCATGGCCGCGTAGGCGGTGGCGTGGGCGGAGATCCACTGGTCATGGCCGTAGGGGAAGCCGCCCTCGAAGTAGGGCTGGAACTTCGGCGAGCGGCTGGCGACATGCCAGGAGCCGTCAGCGCGCTGCGTCCGGACGAGATAGGCCGCGCCACTCTTGTAGGCCGGGCTTGTAGCGGTCATCGCTCCGGATTCGTGTAGTGCCCAGAGGGCGAAGCCGGTGGCGTAGGCGTCAGCAGCGAGGTAGGCGTTTTGCGAGAAGCCGCCATTCTTTTGCTGCAGCGCGAGGAGGCACTGGGCAGCCGCTTGGACTTCTGCCCGCGAGGCCCCGGACCAATGGAGGCCAAGCACCTTTTCGGCGTGTTCGTAGGCGGTGCGGGGCTCGGCGGCGAGTAGGAAGCTGCGGGCCTTGGCGATGCGCTGCTCCAGCTCCGGTTGGCGGCCGGCGAGGGGATAAGCGCGCAGAGCGCGGACGGCCCACGCGGTGCGGCCGATGGGGGACTCTTCCGCAGGCGGGCGAGGGATGCCGGCGGTCTGGTGCCAGGAGCCGTTGGGAAGTTGAGCGAGAGCGAGATAGTGAACCAGGGTGTCGGTGACGAGGTCGGCGGGATATTTGGCGGCGGCCATGCCGGAGAGGTAGTTCATCGCCGTATCGCTGACGCCGCCGAAATCGAAGCCCTGCATGACTTGCGGAATTTCCGGGGCCATGGGGACGGCGATCTCTCGGCCGAGTTGGCGGCGGCGGGACTCGTTGACGGGAAGACCGGCGGCGTGGAGCGACTCGAAGGCGAGGGCCGTGGCTACGTGGTTGTGGCAGGCGCCGCAGCCGGACTGAGCAAAAAACGAAGCCGTCGATTTGTCGAGGAGGCCGAGGGCGCGTTGGGCTGCCGCCTGCGCCGAAGCGGCGGGGGCGGGAAGCGGCAGTTCGACCGCAGGAGCTGTGCCGCGCGGCGCGTCCTTGACGAGGGCCAAGACTTCGGGGTGCTGCGAACGGTGGGCCCAATCGGCGGCGGTATCGCCGGAGGTCATCTTTAACTCCAGCTTCGCTCCGCGGGCGATGAGCAGTTTGGCCGTGGTGATCTTCGGGTGTTCGGTAGAGAGGGCGAACATCAATGCCGTCATGCCGCGCACGTCCTGCTGATTCGGGTTGGCGCCGGCATCGAGCAGAAGCTGGACCATTTCCGGAGAGGCGGCCGCGCTGGCCATCATGAGCGGGGTGATGCCTTTGAGGGCGATGTCGCCGTGCTTCACGCGGCCGAGGAAGGTGTTGGCTGCATTGACGTCGGCGCCCTTTGCCAGGAGCGTTTTAGCCGATGCTAGATTGTTCGAGACGGCGGCGAGATGGAGGGGCGTGAAGCCGGCGCCGTCGGTCCCGTCGGCGACTTGGAAGCCTTGGCTGAGAAGGGGGTTGGGATCGGCGAATCCGGACGGCAACAGGAGGTTGAAGCCGCGAACGTCGCGAGCCTTTGGGTTAGCGCCGTGCTTCAGGAACAGCGGCACGGCGGCGGAGCCGGAGGGACTGCTGGCGGCGATCAGTAGCGGGGTTCGTTTTTGCCTGGTGGCGGCATCCGGTGCGGCGCCTTTGCTGAGCAGATACTGGGCGCGGGCGGGATCCCAGGCGGCGTAGTGGAGCGGGGTGGCATCGCGGGGGTCTTTCGCGTTGACATCGGCGCCGCGATCGACGAGGATTCCGATGGCTTCGAGGCTGCCGAAGGCGGCGGCATAGTGGAGAGGCGTGAGGCCGTAGCGGCCGGGGGCAGTGACCGCTTCTTTGGGCGCCGAGCGGAGGGCGTCGAGTTGGTTGAGCCGGACGGCGGTGAAGAGGTCTTGCGACACCGCGGGGAGCGAGGCGAGAAGGAGCAGAGAGAGGGAGCGCAGCATGGGGCACCTAGAAAGGAATTTCTGTCCCCCAGATAGGCGCAAGTTTACAGAGGAAAGGCTCAGGCGGCTTGATGCGAAGTTTGGGCGGGTGTAGGCTGAAGCCATGCGGACTGCTTTGCTGTTGGGATTGGTGATGGCGGCGGGGATGTGGGCTCAGCGGCCGCAGGCGCCAAGGTTTCCGCAGCACTCGACGGGTTGGCCGGCGGTGTTGCCGCCGCAGGTGCAGAACCACGGGACGGGATTAGCGGCTTCGGTGTCAGGCCGGCCAATTCCGTTGGGGCCACCTCGAGGGGCTCGGCCGTTCTATCCGATCGCCACGCCGATCTGGTATCCGCCGGTGCAGCAGCAACCGATTTACTGGGTGCAGCCGCAGCAGCAACTGCCGGTGACCGTGGTGCAGCAGCAGCATGCGCCGGTGGTGACGACGAATCCGAATTACGTGCCCGATACGGCCAAGCCGGTGATGAAGGAGTATTTCGCGGAGAGCCGACCGTACGAAGCGGCCGAAACGAAGAAAGCCGTTGCCTCGGTGACCTTGATTGCCTTGAAGGACGGAACGTTAGTGCAGGCCGTGGCCTACTGGTACGAAGGCGCGATGATGCACTACGTGAAGCCGGACCATAAGGTGGCGAGCACTCCGCTTACGCTGGTGGACAAAGAGTCGACGGAGCGGTTCAACCGGGAGCGAGGCCTTTCGTTTAGAATGCCGGAATGACCCGGCGATCTTTACTGCTCTCGCTGCTGCAGAAGCGGCCTCGAATTCTGCTGCGCACGGGATGGCAGACCCGAAACATTGGCGATGTCTGCTTCACGCCGGCGATGCTGACGGCGCTGCAGCGCTACGTCCCCGAGGCGGACGTGACGTGCTGGGTGAAGAACGCTAGCGATGACGTGCGAAGGATGATCCGGCGGGACTTTCCCAACTTTCGCGAAGTAAGCGGCGACATCGGCGATGCGCCCGTGAAGCAGGCGTTCGAGGAAATGGACCTGTTCCTGTACAACTCGGGCATGGTGATCAACTACGGGTTCGTCTATCAGCAGGCAACGAGCTGGGATGCCGTAATTGGCTCGCTGTTGCCGCTGTACCGTGCGAAGGAGTTGGGGAAGCCGTACGGCATCTATGCGCAGACGTTCGACGCCTTCGCCGAACCAAGCCCGATGGTGGTGCGGCGGGTGCTGAGCGAGGCTTCGTTCGTCTATACGCGGGATACGATTTCGCTGGACGTGCTACGCGGCGCCGGGGTGAAGCCACCGGCGATGGACTTCGCGCCGGACATCGCACTGCAATTCCGGCAGCGGGACGATGCCCGGGCGAAGGCCTATCTGCAGAGTGCGGGACTGGAGCCGGGGAAGTTTCTGATGTCGATTGGGCACTACGCCGTGCTGACTCGGCCGAGCGTGAAGGATCGCGGACCGGAGCACTGTGCGCGAATGCGGGCGGTGATCGAACGCTGGGTGCGGGAGACGGGCTTGCCGGTGCTGCTCGCCCCGGAGGACGACCGGGAGATGGCGCTGAACAAAGAGGCGCTGCTGGACCCGCTGCCGGCCGCCGTGAAGGCAAAGGTGAAGCTGCGAGAGACGTTCTGGCTGCCGGATGAGGCGCTGAGCGTGGCGCTCGCGTCGCGGACGATGTTCAACATGGAGCCGCATTTGAACCTGATGGCGCTGGCCAACGGTTTGCCCTGCCTGCACTGCTTCGACTACGCCTTCGGCAAAAAGGCGCAGATGTTCGCTGACTTCGGGATGGGCAAGTGGGCCTTCGATTTGAACAGAGCTTCCGCGGCTGAAATGGGCGATGCGCTGCTGGCCGTACACAAGGACTACGCCGGGGCGCAGCGCTACCGGGAGCAGGGCATGAAGCAGGTGGAGGCGAAGACGGCGGCCGCCTTCGGGGTGATGCGAAAGGCGCTCGGTCTAGGAGCCGCTCGCGGCTGAGCGGGCATGGCCGCGGGCCAAGCGGCGGACGAAATCGACGTCGCCATCAAGGAAGTCATACGAAGGCAGTTTGGCGGGGCTCTCCCAGATCATTTGCTCAAAGATCTGGTTGTGCAGTTCGCCGGCGAAGGTGGTGACGCGGAAAAAGATCAGCAGAATCGGGGTTCGACCGGAGTACTGGAATTCATAGCGGCCGATCTCTTCGCCGATATCGGCGGTGATGTCGAGCTCTTCCTGCAATTCCCGGCGTAGCGCTTCGCGGGGCTCTTCGTCGGGTTCCACTTTGCCGCCAGGGAACTCCCATTTCAGCGCATGACGGTCCGTGCTCTTGCGTTGGCAGATCAGCACCTGACGGTCAGCCCGCTCGATGACGGCGGCGACTACCCGGATTTCGCTGCGAGGTTTCATCCGCGACCCTCCAGGCAACTGCCAAAAGTGAAGGCAAACAGTTGGAGACCGGTGGTGTAGGAGCGCAGTTCCAACAGAGCCGTTTCGAACATCGAGCGATTCACCACGCGGTACATGCGGGGACGGTCTACGAGGAGGAAGGTCTGACCGTTGGCATCGAGGTGGATATCCGCGCCGCGAACCTCGTCCCGGAGCGGCGCACCATTTTCGGTGACGTCGATACGGCCTTGAGGCAGCGAGAGGGACGGACAAAGGACAAGGTTCACTTCGGCTGCCGAGTATAACAGGCAGAGGCGCGAGGGATCGGACTTGTCGCGGGAGCCGACGGTGAGGCAATCCGGCAGCGAGTTCCAGAGGCCGGAGAGTTCGGGGGTATCGGCCTGGGGACCGGCTCCGAGGTCGTAGCGGTGGAGGTCGTCTTCCTTAAAGCCATCGGCATTGGCAAGGCGCCCGCGGCGATGGCCGAGGTAGATTTCCGGGCTGGGCTGTGGGCAGAAGGCGAGGGCCCCCGGCTCGTCGAGCGCACGAACTAGCGGCAGGGTTGGGGGCAACGCGAGTTGAGGATCCTGCTCGTGAAGAAGTTCCTGGATCGCCTCTTCGGTCTCGGTATAAGCACCTTCGCCGAAGTGAGCGTAGCGCATGTAGCCTTCGCCATCGATGAGGTACTTGGTCGGCCAATAGCGATTGGCGAACTGCTTCCAAACGGCGTAGTCGTTGTCGAGCATGACGGGGTAGTCGATGCCGAGTTCGGAGAGGGCACGTTCGACGACTTCGGGCGCGCGGGAAAAATAAAACTCAGGGGCGTGGATACCGAGGACGTGCACACCATAGGGCCGGTAGCGGCGGTGCCACGCGGTAATGTAGGGGAGAGTCCGCAGGCAGTTGACGCATGTGAAATCCCAGAAATCGAGCAGCACGATACTGCCCCGAAACTGACGTAGGGTCAGCGGGGGAGAGTTCAGCCACACGGGGCCGATCTCGGGCGCGTGCACGCTCTGAGGATCGATGCGCATTAAGCTTAGGAAAAGACCTTAAGAGTATCTCATGTATAGCGCACAGCTCCTCGACCACTTTCAATCGCCACGTTTCGCCGGGGAATTAGCGGCTCCAGCCGTGACCGTGCGTGTAGAGAACCCAATCTGCGGGGACATTTTGCAGCTTTCTGTTTTGTGGGAAGGAGAGGTGGCCCGGGAGGCGGCTTTTAAGACGCGGGGGTGCGCGGCTTCGATTGCTGCAGGGTCGGCTCTGGCGGAGTGGCTGACGGGTAGGTCGAGGGACGAGGTGAGCAGCTTTTCAACCGCGGTGATTGAGGACGCACTGGGCGGATTGCCGAACGAGTCGAAGCACGCTGCGGTGCTCTGCGCCGATGCGGTGAAGGCGCTCCTGCGGGCTTAGTACTTCTTCTTTTTCTTGCGGGGTGGGCGGTGCTCCCACAGGCTGAAGGTGAGCCGGCGTTCGACGCCATCGACCCGATCCAGGACGACGCGGATGGTATCGCCGATGGAGAACTCGCGGCGGGTCTTCTCCCCGATGAGGCGGCGGGCGCCTTCGATGAAGCGGAATCGTTCGCCGGGCAAAGCGTCGATGGGCAGCAGGCCTTCGATGAACAGGTCCGTGAGTTCGACGAACATGCCGAACTTGGTAACCGAGATGATGACGCCATCGAACTCGTCGCCGACGCGGTCGATCATGAACTGCACCTTTTTCCATTCAACGAGTTCGCGTTCGGCTTCGGCGGCGCGGCGTTCCGTGAACGAGCAGTCGGTGGCGATCTCTTCGAGCTGCTCCTCCGTCCAAACGGCTCCCTGGCCGTCGAACAAGCCACCGAGGATGCGGTGGATCATCAGATCGGGATAGCGGCGGATGGGCGACGTGAAGTGCGTGTAGGTATCGGCGGCGAGGGCGAAGTGGCCAACATTTTCATGGGAGTAGCGGGCCTGCTTGAGCGAACGCAACATGAGGAAGCTGAGGATGCGCTCCTCCGCGGAGCCGTCGAGCTTGGCGATGAGCTTCTGGTAGGCGCGGGAGGTGACCTGGATGCGTTCGTCGGCGAGGATGAGATCGCGGCGTTCCTTGCGTCCGTCG
Organism: Candidatus Sulfopaludibacter sp. SbA3; assembly: GCA_945890485.1. Classification (GTDB taxonomy): domain Bacteria; phylum Acidobacteriota; class Terriglobia; order Bryobacterales; family Bryobacteraceae. The sequence goes on from CAMDCN010000001.1 coordinate 334,776, forward strand.
CGGCGGCGTTCCACCACCTTGTGCTTCTTCACCGGAATGGCGGCGAAGCCAAGTGAGTAGCCGAACTGGGCGGCTACCTCCTCAAATTCGGCGACCTTCTTGAAATCAGGGGTCTCGTGAATACGATAGATACCGGGAATGCCGGCCGCTTCAATGTGCGCCGCGACGGCTTCATTGGCGGCGAGCATGAACTCTTCGATTAAGCGATGGGCGATATTGCGGGGGGCGCGGGTGACGCCGACCATGAAGCCGTGTTCGTCAAACTCGATCAACGGTTCGGGCAGGTCGAAGTCGATGGAGCCCCGCTTGACGCGCTTGCGGTTAAGGACGAGCGCGAGTTCGCGCATGTTTTCAAAATGGGGCACCAGGGCAACGTACTGGGTTCGTTCCGCTTCGTCGCCGTCGAGAATTTTGTGGACGGCGGTGTAGGTCATGCGGGCCGCCGAACGGATGACGCCGCGGTGGAAGGTTTGGGCGACGACATCGCCGGTGCGATCGAGTTCGAGTTCGGCGGAGAGGACGAGGCGGTCCTGGTTCGGGACCAGCGAGCAGAGGTTGGTGGATAGCTCGTGCGGGAGCATGGGGACGGCACGGTCCGGGAAGTAGACGCTGGTGCCACGGAAGATGGCTTCCTTGTCGATAGGGCTGCCGGGTTGGACGTAGTGGCTGACGTCAGCGATGTGGACGTCGAGCTTCCAGTGGCCGTTGGCAAGGGGTTCGACATAGATGGCGTCGTCGAAGTCGCGGGCGGTTTCGCCGTCGATGGTGACGATGGGGAGGTGGCGATAGTCGCGGCGGCGGGCGATCTCGTCGGCCGGGATTTCGGGGGGAATGGCGCGGGCCTGCGCGAGGACGGAGTCAGGGAACGTGTGCGGCAGGTGGTGCTTGCGGATGGTGATTTCGACATCGAGGCCGAAGTCGCCTTCGCGGCCGAGCACTTCTATGACGCGGCCGATGCCGTCTTCGTGTTCGGTGGGGAACTCGAGGACTTCGACGTCGACGATGGCGCCGTTCATGTCCTCGGCGGTGCGGTATTCGCGCACGGCGGGGCCGGTGCGGTCAGCCGCAGCGGAACGGGGAATTTCGTAGCCGTCCGGAATGAAGAGCCATTGATGAATGCGGTCGTCGTGAGGCTTGACCCAGTTGCCGCGGTTGCGAACGCGGAACTCGCCGACGACGGTGGCGTGAGCGCGGCTGAGGATCTGGAGGATTTCGCCGTCGGCTTTGCCGTCACGGCCGATGAAGCCGATCTGCACCAGGACGCGATCGCCGTGCATGGCGGCGGTGACGAACTTGGCGGGGATGAAGATGTCGCCGACGAGACCTTCAATCTTGTGGGCGGGGGCGACGAAGCCGTAGCCGTCGCGATGCATGCTGAGGCGGCCAGTGGCGAACTCGCGGCTCCCTTTCGCCGCGACGTACTGGCCGGTGCGGAATTCGATGAGGTCGCCCTTGCTAGTGAGGCGGAGGAGGGTCTCTTCGAGGGCTTGGCGCTGGTCGCCGCGGGCGGAGAGTTCGCGAACAAGGTTCTTGAAACTGGCGCGGCTGTGAGGGAGGCGCTGAATGCGGTCGAGCACTTCGCGGTCGGACAGGTAGAATGAGGGAGTTTCCAAAACGTATGGACCTACTTAATGTTCCCATCAATTTTCCCGCTGATGCCAACGTCATTATCGGGCAGAGCCACTTCATCAAGACGGTGGAGGATATCTATGAAGCGATCGTGAACACGAACCCGACGATGGAGTTCGGGATTGCGTTCAATGAAGCTTCCGGGCCGTGCCTGACGCGGTTCGATGGCAATGACCAAGCGTTGATTGATTGCGCTATCGACAACGCGCAGCGGATCGGGGCCGGGCATTTGTTCGTGGTAGTGATGCAGAAGGGGTTCCCCATCAACGTGCTGGCCCGGATCAAAGAGGTGCCGGAGGTGGTGAACATCTTTTGCGCAACAGCGAATCCGTTGAGCGTGATTGTGGCGCAGGGGGAGACGGGGCGGGGTGTTTTGGGCGTGATTGATGGCTTTTCGCCGAAGCGGGTGGAGAACGAAGAAGACATTGCCGCGCGGAAAGCGTTTCTGCGGAAGATTGGGTACAAACGATGATTCGGACAATTGAAGATTTAGAAGACCTGCTTTCGCTGCCGAGCGAGGCCGACATTGCGGCGATGGCCAAGCTTGACGGGGATCTGATGATCCTGGGCGTGGGCGGGAAGATGGGGCCGACGCTAGCGATGCGGGCGCGGCGGGCGATGGATCAGGCCGGCGTCCGGCGCCGCGTTTACGGCGTGGCGCGGTTCTCCGATCTGGATACGCGGGACCGGTTGGCGGCAGCGGGCGTGGAATGTCTGCAGGCCGATCTGCTGGATCGCGCGCAAGTGGAATCGTTGCCGGAGTGCGAATACATCATCCACGCCGCGGGACGGAAGTTCGGGTCGGCCGCGGATCCGTCGCTGACGTGGGCGATGAACGTGTTGGTGCCGGCGATCGTTTGTGAACGGTTCCGGACGTCAAAGATCGTCGCCTTTTCGAGCGGGAATGTGTATTCGTTTTCGCGATACGGGGCGACGGAACAGGACGCGCCCGTGCCGGTTGGCGAATACGCCTGGACGGGCCTTGGGCGGGAGCGGATGTTCGAGTATCACGCCAAACGGCTGGGCACGCCGACCGTTCTGCTGCGGCTGAACTATGCGCAGGACTTGCGCTATGGGGTGCTGCTGGAAATTGGCACGAAGGTGTTTGAGCGGCGGCCGGTGGACGTGACCATGGGCGCGGTGAACGCCATTTGGCAGGGCGACGCGAACTCGGTGGCGCTACGCGCGTTTCCGTACGCAGCGTCGCCGGCAGCAGTGATCAATCTCGCCGGCCCGGAAACGTTGAGTGTGCGGACGGTGGCCAAAGCGTTCGGCAAGCATTTCGGAGTGACGCCGGAGTTCACGGGCGAAGAGGCGCCGGAGTCGCTTTTGAATGACGCTGGCAAGTGTCAACGACTGTTCGGCTATCCGAGTGTGACGCCGGACGAGATGATTGAATGGATGGCGCAATGGATCGGCATGGGCGGCGCAACGCATGGTAAGCCGACCGGATTTATGACCAGGGACGGGAAATTTTAGATATGGATTGGTTGGCTTCGTTTCGTAAAGGCGGGGTGATTCCCGCACATCCGCTGGCGTTGACGGCGGAACGGAAGTTGGATGAGCGGCGGCAACGGGCCTTGACGCGCTACTACGTGGCGGCGGGGGTGAGCGGCGTCGCGGTGGGCGTGCACACGACGCAGTTCGCGATTCGGGAGGCGGGATTGTTCCGGCCGGTGCTGGAACTGGCGCGGGAGGAGATGGAGAACGTGGTGCGCATCGGCGGCGTGTGCGGGCCGACGAAACAGGCGGTGCGGGAAGCGTCGCTGCTGCGGGATCTAGGTTATCACGCGGGGTTGCTGAGCTTGGCGGCATTGGTGAACGCGAATAGTCGCAAGATGATTGAACACGTTCAAAAAGTAGCCGAGGTGCTGCCGATTGTGGGTTTCTACCTGCAGCCGGCCGTAGGCGGGCGCGTGTTGCCGTTCTCGTTCTGGCGGCAGTTTGTCGAGATTGAGAACGTGGTGGGGATCAAGATCGCACCGTTCAACCGGTACCAGACGATTGACGTAATGCGGGCGGTGGCGGAGAGCGGCCGGGATTTGGCTTTGTATACCGGTAACGACGACAACATCGTGATCGATTTGCTGAGCGAGTATCACGGGGTGAAGTTCGTCGGCGGATTGCTGGGGCACTGGTCGGTGTGGACGAAGAAGGCGGTCGAGATGCAGGCCAAGGTGCATAAGCACAAAGACCCTCTGCGCCTGAACATGGAAGTGACCGACTCGAATGCCGCATTTTTCGATGCGGCGAATGGTTTCAAGGGTTGCATCGCGGGGTTGCACGAAGTGCTGCGGCGGCAGGGGTTGCTTGAAGGAATCTGGTGTTTGGACCCACACGAAGGACTGTCAAAGGGCCAGGCCGACGAGATTGACCGGGTGTATGCCGCCTATCCGCATCTGCATGACGACGCCTTTGTAGCCGCCCATCGCGACAAATGGCTTCGCGGGTAGAATAGCTCATATGTCAGACTCCAAGATCGATCGACAACTCGGGTTCAACACCCGCAGCCTTCACGCGGGTTATGCGCCGGACCCCACGACGGGTGCGCGCGCGGTGCCGATTTACCAGACCACTTCGTTTGTGTTCAAGAACTCCGACCATGCGGCGGCTCTGTTCGGCCTGCAGGAGTTCGGGAACATCTATACGCGGATCATGAATCCGACGACCGACGTGCTCGAGCAGCGCGTGGCGTCGCTTGAAGGCGGCGTGGCGGCGTTGGCGGTCGCCAGCGGACAGGCGGCGCAGTTCCTGGCAATCACGAGCCTGCTTGAAGCAGGCGATCATCTGGTGAGTTCGAGCACGCTCTACGGCGGGACGTACACGCAGTTCGACGTGAGCTTCAAGCGCATGGGGATCAGCGTGACGTTTGTGGATCCGGACGATCCTGAGAACTTCCGGGAGGCGATCACCCCGCAGACGAAAGCGATCTACGGCGAGACGATTTCGAATCCGCGCGGGAATATTCTCGATATCGCGGCGATCGCGGAAATCGCGCACAGCGCCGGCCTGCCGCTGATTATTGACAACACGTTTGCGACTCCCTACCTGTGCCGGCCGATTGAGCACGGCGCTGATATCGTGGTGCATTCGCTAACTAAGTTCATCGGCGGTCATGGAACATCAATTGGCGGCATCATTGTGGACGCCGGGAAGTTCGACTGGAAGACGAGCAAGCACACGCTGTTGAATACTCCGTCGCCGGCCTATCATGGCCTGAACTTCGCTGAGGCGCTAGGCCCGATCGCGTTCATCATTAAGGCGCGGGTCGAAGGATTGCGGGACATCGGTCCCGCATTGAGTCCGTTCAATTCATTCCAGTTCCTACAAGGGATTGAGACGCTGGGGCCGCGGATGGACCGCCATGTGTCGAACGCCCTGGCCGTGGCGACTTTCCTTGAAGGCGATTCGCGCATCGCTTGGGTGAAGTACCCGGGATTGGGTAGCAGCCCTTACAGCAAGCTGGCGAAGAAGTATATGCCCAAAGGACCGGGTGCGGTCTTCAGCTTTGCCTTGAAGGGCGGGGCGGAGGCCGGCAAGAAGTTCGTCGATGCATTGAAGGTGTTTTCGCATCTGGCGAACGTCGGCGACGCGCGGAGCCTGGTGATTCAACCGGCGGTGACGACCCATCAGCAGTTGACGGCGGAGCAGCAGTTGTCGGCCGGCGTAGAGCCGGGGATGGTGCGGCTATCGGTAGGCATCGAGGACATCGAGGACATCCTTTGGGATGTGGAGCAGGCGCTCGAGGCGGTATAGCCGTTCGCTAAAGCAGTTTCTCTACCATCTGGAGAAACTCGGCGGCGACGACCGGTTGATCAAACTGCTGTACCCGGGCAAAGCCCTCCTGGCCAATCGTGGTCCGGAGGGCCGGGTCGGCCGCGAGTCGCGTCAGTTGCTCGGCGAGTGAGGCCGGGCTGTCCGGGTCGGCAAGCAGCGCGTGGGGCGCCACTTCGGGAACGGCGGCGGCGCGGACGGCGACGATGGGTTTCGCCGCGGCCATGGCTTCGAGAAACACGACGCCGAAGCCTTCTTGCACGGATGGGAGGCAAAAGACGTCGCACTGCTGATACTCGATAGCGAGCTGAGATGGTTCCGCATTGCCGAGCCAATGGACTGCGCATTCCAAGCCAAGTTCGCTTGTGAGCTGGCGCAGTCGGTTCGCCTCGGCGCCGTCGCCGACGATGCGCAACTGGATATTGTCGATGGAGCGCCGGGCAAGGGCAATCGCACGTAGCAGCATGTTCACGCGCTTCCGGGGAAAGAAGCGGCAGACACAGAGAACGGTGAAATGGCGCGGGTCAGGCTGGGCGGGATTCTTGCGGAACGATTCCTTCCATAGGGCGAGGTTGATGGGCTCGGGAATCACCTGAACTGGGGCGCAAGGGCCATAGAGACTGGTGATGCGCCCGGCGGAGTACGCGCTGCTCGTGGTCACCCGGTTGGCTCGCTGAACGTGCCGGCGCTCCCAGCGGCTTTGCAGCCCAAGGAGAAGGCGATTGATTCCCCGCTCGTGGATCCGTTCGTCGGCGATGACCCCTTTTACGGCGGCCAGATGGGGCGGGCCGCTTGTGCCGGCGAGGCGATAGCCGTCGAGATCGTAGCCGATCGTGGCGTCACAATCGCTCCGGTCCAAGGTCGTGATCCATCGATTGAAGAGATACCGCTCCGCCGTGAAGTTTGGCAGGCGGGAACGCGGACCGATGACTTCGACGGTGGCGCCCGCGGCTCGCAGGCCATTCACCAAGCTATTCAGGCCGGAGAAGGTGCCGCTCCCTTGCACCACATTAAACGGCGTGGCCGTATAGAAACGGAGCTTCAAGCGCGGAGCCGGGATTCCGTCAGACCGAGACCGTTTCCAGAGGGGAGGGTCAGCTTGCCCTTGACTACGCGCACCCCGGTGAAGGGATCGTTGGCGATGAGCAGGTTCCCATCGAGGTCGGCGTAATCAACGAGCGGTGAAAGCTGAGCGGCGGCGGTGATGGCGACTGAGCTGGAGATCATGCAGCCAAGCATCGTCTTCAGGCCAAGGCTGCGGGAGATCTGGATCATGCGGTAGCCCTGCAGAAGGCCGCCGGCTTTATCGATCTTGATATTAACGCCATCGTAAGCTTGGGCCAGTTTGGGGATGTCGGCGGGCCGCAGGCAGGCCTCGTCGGCGATGATCGGGATGTGGACGCGCTGGCGCACGTAGCGGGTCTCCTCGACCATGTGGGCGGGCATGGGCTGCTCGATAAATTCGACGCCCATCTTTTCGAGCCAGTTGATCTTGCGTACGGCTTCGTCTTTATCCTTCCAGCCTTCGTTGGCGTCGACGCGGAGCGGTTTCTTCGTGACGCTGCGAACGGCCTCGATAACCTCGTCGTCGTTCGTCAGCCCGACCTTGATCTTGAGCACAGGATAGGCTTCGGCCTCACGGACCTTTTGCCGGATGACTTCGGCTTTGTCGATACCGATCGAAAATGTTGTCAGCGGCGCGTCTTTCGGATCGAGTCCCCAGAGCGCATGAACAGGCAGGCCGCGGTTCTGGGCGACCCAATCATGAATGGCAATATCGATCGCAGCTTTGGCGGCCCAATCGGCGTCACTCTGGCGGAGAACCCAGTCGATGACTTTGCCAAACTGGCGGAGATCCATCCGCGAAAGTTCCGGAGCGAGCCGGTTGACGAAAGCAACACCGGATTCGGCGGATTCGCCGTAGCGCAAAATGCCGGCACCTTCACCGCGCCCGATGATGCCACCCTGGTGAATGGATGTGTAGAGAACGTCGCGGTAAGTGCTCGAGCTCATCACCGTCGTCCAGGTGTGTTTCAACTGGAGCCGCTGCGCGTTGGCACGAAGCGGATGGACCTCGGCGAGGACCGGGAGGGCGGCGAGCCCGAGCAGCGACCGACGAGTCATCTTATTTTGCGCAGTGCTGAGCGAAGGCGTTCTTCAACTCTTCAGCAATCAGGAACATGTCGCGGCTTTCGATCTGATGGCGGTGCATCATGTAAACCGGCTTGCCATCTTTGAAAATGGCGACCGACGGGGAACTGGGAGGCAGGGGCGAAAGATGTTCGCGAACCCGTGCCACGGCTTCCACATCGCCACCGGCGAAAACGGTAGCGGCGACATCCGGCTTGACCGGAGAATCCGCAAGGGCCCGAACGATTCCGGGGCGAGCCTTTCCAGCCGCGCAACCGCAAACGGAGTTCACAACCATCATCACGGTGCCTTTGCCGGGAGCAAGCAAGGCGTCGACTTCTTCGGGGGTGCGGGTTTCGACGATGCCGTGGTTGGTCAGGTCTTGCCGCATGATGCCAATGAGATGCTCTGGATATTGCATACCTCTAATATAGCGAATGGCTGCTATGCGGAAAGCACCAAAGCCAATCGGGCGGTGGTTGAAATCCACCAGGGGGCAGGGAAGTGCCGTGTTGAAACTATTGGAGTTATTGGTTGGCCCTCCGAGTGCAATATTGTATCGCGGGAGGAACCAGCCATGTTCCGCAATTTACTTCCGGCGCTCGTATTGACCGTCCTGACCACGGGCGGCGCGGGGGCCCAAGACGATGTGCAAGAGCAGGGGCGCGGGGTCGCTCGCGTGAGCCTGATCTCCGGAGACGTGTCCGTCCGCCGGGGTGATACGAACGAATGGGTGGCGGCCGCCATCAACGCACCGCTGATGACCGAGGACCGCGTGCTGACGGCTGCGGGATCGCGGACGGAGGTGCAGTTCGACGCGAGTAACTTCGCGCGGCTGGCCGACGGAGCGGAGTTACGTTTGGCCGATATTGAGAACCGGCGCTACCTGGTCCGGCTAGCATCGGGAACGATGACTTGGCGCGTGTTGCGCGACCGGACGGCGGAGGTCGAAATTTCGACTCCGAGCATTTCGGTTCGGCCGATGAAGAAAGGGATCTACCGGGTGACGGTGCTTGGCGATGGCTCTACGGAGGTGACGGTACGCAGCGGCGAAGCGGAGATCTTCACGCCGCAAGGGACGGAGCGGCTGCGGAGCGGCAAGACCTTACTCGCTCGCGGAGAGGCTTCGTCGCCGGAGTTCCGCAGCGACAACGCGATTCCGATGGATGACTTTGACCGTTGGAGCCAGAGCCGCGACCGCGACCTGGAGCGCAGCCAAGGCTACCGATACGTCAGCCGGGACGTTTACGGCGTGGAGGATCTGGACGGCCATGGGCGGTGGGTGAACACTCCGGAGTATGGGCAGGTGTGGGTGCCGCAGACGAGCGCCGGCTGGGCGCCGTACCGGAACGGCCGTTGGAGTTGGATGGATTATTACGGTTGGTCGTGGGTGAGCTACGACCCGTGGGGCTGGGCTCCGTATCACTATGGCCGCTGGTTTAACCAGGTGGGCATCGGGTGGTGCTGGTGGCCGGGCCGGATGAACACGCGCCACTATTGGAGCCCGGCGCTGGTGGGCTTCTTTGGTTGGGGCGGGGGACGGGGTCTGAACGTGGGCATCGGCGTCGGGTTTGGCAACTGGGGTTGGGTTCCGCTGGCTCCGTTTGAGCGTTATAGCCCGTGGTACGGGCGTGGCTACTACGGCGGTTACCGCAACGCGGGTTATGTCAACAACAGCGTGAACATCACCAATATCAACGTCACCAATGTGTACCGGAATGCGCGGTTTAACGACGGAGTGACCGTGATCAACGGCCAGGATTTTGGCCGCGGATCGGTGAAACATATCCGCTACGACCGGAACCAATTGAACAACGCTTCGTTCGTCCGGGGCCAACTGCCCGCGACGCCGGGACGGGAGAGCCTGCGGTGGAGCGACCGGGCCGTGAATACGCAGCCGGGGGCTTCGCGGGGCGATGACCGCTTCTTCAGCCGGTCGCAGCCTTCACGGATTGACCGGGTTCCTTTTGAGAATCAACGCGCGGCGATGCAGGATGTTTCCCGGCGAACGTTTGGCGGCGAGAATGGTGCCAATGCGACCGGACGAGGAGGCGAGTTCCGGGGCACCGTCAGCCGGGGCGACAACCCTGCGGGTGGCGGCAATATCATGGAACGCGGTGGCGCGCGGGCCGAACAGCCTGCAGGCCGCGGCGATGCGGGCGGCGGGGCGACCCGAGCGGACTTTGCCGGGGGCGGCGCGAATACGCGGGGCGAGGTGAACCGCGGCGGCGACACCGGAAGTTGGCGGCGGTTCGGCGATACAGGCGCGGCCGGCGCCGGCGCCTCTCGCGCTGACTTCAATCAGGGCGGGCAGGCGGCTGGTGCCGGGGCGGCGACCCGTGGCGAAATCAACCGGGGCGGCGACACGGGCGGCTGGCGGCGGTTCGGCGATGCGGGCACCCGCAGCGATACCTCCGGCGGATCTGGCGCGACTTCGCGTGGTGATATGAATCGGGGCAGCGATAATAGCGGCTGGCGGCGCTTTGGCGATGCGGGCGGTTCTCGTGGTTCGACCGGAAGCTCGGGCGCAACCTCGCGGGGCGAAGTAAACCGTGGCGGAGACTCGGGCGGATGGAACCGGCTGGGGGGTACGTCGCGGGGGGATATGAGCGGCGGCGCGACCTCGCGTAGCAGCGACGGTTGGAACCGGTCCGGCAGTTCGCGGAGCGGAGGCAGCTCGTCGCCGACCATTCCGGATCGCGGCAGCCGTGACCGGGGCAGCTTCGGAAGCTCGATCGAAAGGAACGGCGGCGGCATGCGGTCGACGATTCCAGATCGCGGTAGCCGTGGCGGCGGTTTCGGCGGCGGCCGGATGAGTGGTCCCGTAGTGCGGGAACGCTCGTCGGGCGGCGGCGGCAGCATCGGAGGGATGTCCCGCGGTGGTGGAGGCGGTAGTGTACGCGGCGGCGATTCCGGTGGTGGTTCGCGTGGGGGTGGTGGAGGCAGCGTTGGCCGCTCTGGTGGCGGCGGCGGTAGAAACAAGTAAGCGTCGCGACAAGGAACGGCTCCGCAAGGAGCCGTTTCGCTGTGTAGAATTAGAGGTTTTGGATCCGGTGGTTTGGCTGCCGCATCCGAGTTTACATAATATCCATTCTGCGAAGTTCGGTATTGCGCATTTCTGTCATCATTCCCACCCTCAACGAGGCGGTCGCTCTGCCTGCGATCTTGGCGGCTCTCGAACGAGTTGACGGGTTGGCGGAGGTCATCGTGGCCGATGGCGGTAGTGAAGACGGAACACCGGGCTTGGCGATAACGAGAGCCATCCTCGTCACGTCGGTGGCGGGCCGGGGCCAGCAGCAGGCCGCCGGTGCGGCCATGGCCACGGGCGAGGTCTTCTGGTTTCTCCATGCGGATTGCACCCCGGCGCCGGAGTCGTCGCGGGCGATTCAAGAGGCGTTGGCTGACCCGGCGGTCGGCGGCGGGCATTTTTCACTTCGCTTCGGCGGCGATGGCCGCGGCGCACGGATGTTGACGCGAATTTATCCTTGGCTGCGCTGTCTGGGGCTTTGCTACGGCGATTCCGGCATCTTCGTCCGGCGCGAGGTCTATGAGGCCGCCGGTGGCTTCCGGCCCATGCCCCTGTTCGAGGACGTCGACCTGGTTCGGCGGTTGCGGCGGTTGCGGCGGTTCCGCCGGCTGGATTGCACCTTGACGGCCTCGGCGAGACGATTTGAGCATCGCAATTTTGCCGGGATGTTCGCGCAGTGGACCGGACTGCAGATTTTATATTGGCTAGGTGTTTCGCCTGGTTGGCTGGCGCGGCGGTACGCGTTGGTAAGGGAGCGTTCGCGATGATATTGGTCACCGGTGGAACGGGGACGGTGGGACGGGAGATGCTCCCAGTTTTGGAGCGGCTGCTGCCAGGTGAGAAGATTCATCTGCTTCGCCGGCCGGGCGCGGATATCCGCTTGCCGGGACTGGGGCTTTCGAGCGAGGAACGAGCGGAGCTACAGCGGCAAGTCCGCGTGATCATCCACTGTGCAGCCGAGATTCGGTTCAACCTACCGCTCGACGAAGTACGGGAGACCAATCTGGACGGCACACGGCGGATGCTGGAATTCGCGCACGGCTGCCCCCGGCTCGATCGGTTCGCCCACGTCAGCACGCTCTACATCGCCGGCCGGAGGGAGGGTTGGGTGCGCGAGGAGCCGATCGCGAATACCGAGGGGTATTTCAACACCTACACTCACTCCAAGCATGAGGCCGAAGCGCTGGTGCTGGCCGAGAAGAAGTTGCCGGTGTCGATCCACCGGCTCAGCTCCGTGATCGGCGGCGGCGGCCATGTGGAGCAGGTTTTGCGGCTGATTCCGTTCAGTTCGGAGATTCCGATCCTGCCCGGAAAGCCGGAGGTGCCGGTGGATCTGGTAAGCGCGGAATGGACCGGGCGGGCGTTGGCTCTCCTTGTGGCCCGACATTTTGAGGTGGGAGCGATTCGGCATATTTGCGCGGGGCCGGAATTGGCGCCGACGTTTGGCGAGCTGCTGGATGTTGCGTTCGCCGGCGGCGGACGGCGACCACGACTGGTATCGGCGTCGAAGTTCGAGTGGGCTCTGAAGGCGGTGTCGGAACGAACAACGGGATGGCGGGCGATGGCCGGTCTGGCGACGTTTCTACCGCATCTTTCGGTGTCGCAGCCATTTGACCCGGGCGTAACCGGGGAGTTACTACGCCGCGAGGGATTGGTTCCGGCGCATGGCCGGGAGCTGATGGCGGCTACCTTAGCAGCGATGGTTTAGGATTGCAGGTCCGCGGCGTTTTCCCGGGTGAAGCGGCGGACGGGTAGGTCGAGCCGGTGAGCCGGAACCTCGCCGCGAAGCTTCAGCACCAGTGAGCGGACTGCCTCGTAGCCGATCTTGTCCGGATCCTGCACGAGCATGACATCGAGCGTGCCGCCGTGCAGCGCTGAGCGGTGGATGTCGCTGTTGTCGAAGCTGACCACTTTCACTTGGCCCGCGCGGCCCCGGCTTTCGACGGCTTGGATGATTCCGATGGAGGCGGCCTCGCTTGATCCGAACATCGCATCCAGGCGGGGGTGAGCGGTGAGAATGTTTTCTGCCGCGGCGCGAGACCGAGCCCGGTCGCCCATGCCGAACTGGCGGGCAACCAGGCGGACGGCAGGGAACTCGCGTTCGAGCGTTTCCTGAAAACCGCGTTCGCGCAGGCCCGTCGATGCCCCGCCCGGCTTCTGCATGACGATGGCGACACTTCCCTGCCCTTTGATCAACCGGCCGATCTCGCGGGCCGCCTGGCGGCCGGCCGCATGGTTGTCCGTGGCGACGAAGGTGACATAGTCTTCGAGGTTGACGGCGGAATCAAACACGCTGAAGGGGATTCCAGCCGCCGTCGCGCGCTGGAGCGGGGCGACCAGGGCCCGCTCGTCGGTCGCCGAAATCGCGAGGGCGTCCACCCGTTGCGCGATGAAGGCGTCAACAATCTGAATCTGGCGCGAATGTTCTGTCTCTTCGTTCGGTCCGTTCCAGAGAACCTGGACGCCGAACTCCTTCGCCGCGCGGTCGACGCCCGCATGGATGGAAACAAAGAACAGATGTGCGGTCGCCTTCGGCACGACGGCTATGCGCGGAAGCGTGGCGCGTCCGCAGGAAGCCAAAAGACAACCGGCTAACAGGTGGCGACGGGGCAGCACCCCGCTAGCATACGCCTAAACGGTGCGCTGGAAATCGACCTCGTCCTTCCAGGCTTCGAGCGTGTTGTAGACGATGGGGCAATAGGTCGCCCGATCCGGCATCTCCCACATCCGCCAGACTAAAGAGCCAGGGCCGCTCGTGAGATGCGGGAAGTGGCGGCAGGCCGTGGGGCGGTGGCGATAGATGAGGCACTCGTTACCGTTCAAGAAAACGCAACTGCCGTCCTCATGGCGTTTGAGAATCATCCCTTCGTCTTCAGATTCTTCAACGCAGTCGCGAAGAAAATCCTTGAGACGCATCCCGGCGCCTTTGGCCACGGCCTCCACTTCCCTTTCCTGCAGCCGGGCGGTCGCGTTGCGGCAGCAGTTGGCGCAGGCCTTGCAATCGGTTTTCTTCTCGATCGCGTCCGCAATATTCTTCAATTTGCGTTCGACGAAGACGTGTCGTTTGAGATGCATGCGCAGGCGCGCGTTCTCGTCGCGTTTTTGCTCGCCGAGGCGTTTGATCTGGACGAGGTCGGTAACGAGAGGGCGTTCGCTCATACCTCTATAATGAAGTATTCCTGACTGCTTATGAGTTTGCTCATTGAAAGCCATCTTCCCGGGGTAAAGCTCCTCCGTCGCGGTAAAGTTCGTGACGTCTACGAAGTGACGCCAACCGAACTGCTGATGGTCGCCACCGACCGCGTATCCGCCTTCGACGTGATCCTGGGCAGCGGCATCCCTGACAAGGGACGCGTGCTGACCCAGATCTCGCTGTTCTGGTTTGATTTCCTGAAGGATGTCGTACCGAACCACGTGATCAGCACGAATGTCGATGAGTTTCCGGAGTCGCTGCAACCGTTCCGCGATCAACTCGAAGGCCGGTCGATGTTCATCCATCTGGCGAAGATGGTGGACGTGGAGTGCGTGGCGCGCGGCTATCTTTCGGGATCCGGCTGGAAGGAGTATCAGCAGGTTGGGACAATCTGCGGTCTGCCTCTGCCCCCTGGATTACGCGAGGGAGACCGGCTGCCGGCTCCTATCTTTACTCCGGCAACGAAGGCGCAGACGGGCCACGATGAGAATATTCCATTCGAACAGGTAGTCGAAAGCGTGGGCCCGAAGCTGGCGACGCAGTTGCGCGATCTGACCCTGAAGATTTACGACCGGGCGGCGGCGTACGCCGAGACGCGCGGGATTATCCTGGCCGACACGAAGTTCGAGTTCGGCTTTGTGGACGGGCGGCTGGTAGTGGCCGACGAGGTATTGACGCCCGATAGCTCGCGCTTCTGGCCGCGCGCCACCTACAAGCCCGGCGGACCGCAACCTTCCTACGACAAGCAGTACGTGCGGGACTATCTCGAAACACTCGACTGGAACAAGCAGGCGCCCGGTCCGGAGCTGCCCGAAGAGGTGGTCGCCCGGACGCGAGAGAAGTACATGGAAGCCTATCGGGTGTTGACCGGCAAAAAGCTGTGAACCTGCTGGACCTGGTCTTTGGCCTGATCCTGCTCGTGTCGGTGTACTCGGGATTGGTGAAGGGTTTCGCGCGCATTGGCATTGGCATGGCCGCGATGATCCTCGCCTTCCTGTTGGCCGCGCTGTACTATCCCGAAGCCAGCCGGCCGCTGCGGGAGTATACGAGCTCGGTGGGAGTGGCGCATTTCCTGGGATTTATCGCCATTTTCGCCGGAGTCATGATTGCTGGCGCGTTGATCGGCCACGCGGCGACACGTTTTTTCAAGATGGTTGGGCTGTCCTGGCTGAACCGCGGATTGGGCGGCGCGGTGGGACTGGTTCGTGGGGTGCTGATGGCGATCATCGTGCTAATGGCGGCAAACGCGTTTCTGCCCGGCGACCCACCGTCGCTGGTTGTGCAGTCGCGGCTGGCGCCGTATCTGCTCGACTCTTCGCGGGTTCTGTCAAATGTGATGCCCGCGGATTTTAAGCAGGAGTTCCTGAAGAATTACGAGAAGGCGAAGAAGGCGTGGTTCCATCCGTTCCGCGACCAGATTCGCCGGTTGGAATAACGAACAATGCATCTGTTGATTTTTGATTTGGACGGAACGCTGGTTGATTCGAAGCAGGACCTGATCGACTCGGTGAACGCGACGCGCGGCTATATGAACCTATCGCCGCTGCCGGGAGAACTGGTGGCGAAATATGTGGGCCGGGGCGCGCAGGCGTTGGTCCGGAGTGCGTTGGGAGAAACGGCGCCGGAAGCCGACGTCGAGCGGGCGCACACGTTTTTCATTAAGTACTACGGCGAGCACATGTTGGATAAGACCGTGCTCTACGATGGTGTCCGGGAGGCGCTCGACCGGTTGCGGACGAAGGGGCATACGTTGGCTGTGTTGACGAACAAGCCGGTGAAGTTCTCTGAACGCATGATGGCGCGATTGGGCTTGGAGCAGCACTTCGTCCGGATCTACGGCGGCAATAGTTTTGAGCCGAAGAAGAAACCGGATCCGGTGGGCATTTTGACGTTGTTGGGCGAGACGGGGATCAGCAAGGCCAAGACGATCATGGTGGGCGATTCGTCCGTGGACATCCGCACGGCGCGCAACGCCGGCGTGCAGGCCTGCGGGTGCGCCTGGGGTTTTCAACCGGAGACGTTTACGGCAGAACCGCCGGACTTCCTGATTGATCACATGAGCCAGTTGGTAGAGAGGATAGAATCGTAGACTGTGTTTCTTTCGATTCTGGCCGCGACCATTTTCACTGTAGTCGACGTTGAGAAGGTGCCCGTCAACGGGGATCCGCAGGTGGCTGTATTACGGCTGGAGGCTCCGGCGCAGCCGAGGGCAATGGCATGCGATGTCCTGGTGGCCGGCGCGGGCATGGGCGGCGTCGCCGCTGCGATGCGGGCGGCGGACCGGGGTCGCACGGTATGCCTGACGGAAGAGTCTTCGTGGGTGGGTGGCCAAGCGACGGCGGGCGGCGTTTCCGCTTTGGATGAGCACAAGTTCATCGAGATCACCGGTGCGCCGCTGACGTACTTGCAGTTCCGGCAGAAGATCCGCGGGGCCTACGGGGGAACGGCCAATCCGGGAGGTTGCTACGTCTCTTCGTTGTGCTTTGAGCCGCGGGTAGCCGTCAAGATTCTCGATGAAATGCTGGCCGTGCGGAGCAACATTAAACTGCTGCGGCGGACGAAAGTGGTGGAGTTAACGCGCGAGGGAAACCGGATTACGTCGGCGCTGGCGGTGAACCTGGAGACGCGCGAGTTCGTCCGGATCACGCCAGGCTGGGTGCTCGATGCGACCGAACTCGGCGACCTGCTGCCGCTGGCAAAGGTGCCCTACGTCGTCGGTTCCGAAGCGCGCAGCGAAACCGGCGAACCGCACGCGGCGGAAAAGCCCAATCCCGCATGCGTGCAGAGCTTCACCTATCCGTTCGTGATTGAGTCGCGGCCCGGCGAAAACCATGCGCTGCCAAAGTTGCCGGAACACGACGCGATCGTGAAGCGGCAGAATTTCAGCCTGCGCATGAACTATCCGGCCGAGTATGGCTGGCGGGGCGAAGTGCTCTATAGCATGTACGGCGACGATGCACCGGTGCCGAACAACATGTCGCCCCGTCCGTTTTTCTCGTGGCGCCGGGTGAAGAGTCCGAATGTCGCGCTGATGAACTGGCCGCGCCAAGACTATCACGAAGAGTCGATTCTCGACCGGACCCCGGCCGACCAAGCGCGAATTCTGCAGCAGGCTAAACGGACTTCGTACGCGTTTCTGGCCTGGTTGCACCATGACCTGGGGCATCCGGAAATGAAGTTTCTCCCCGAACAAATGGGCACGGCCGACGGGCTTTCGATGTACCCCTATATTCGCGAAAGCCGCCGCATTGTGGCGAAAGAGACGGTGCGGGAGCAGGACATCGTCGCCGAATTTCAGCCCGGCTTGCGGGCCCGGCACTTCCCTGCCTCGGCCGGCACCGGTTTCTACATGGTGGACATTCACCCGTGCGGCGCCAATGAAAAGGGCCGGATGATGATGCCGAGGCCCTTTCAAATCCCGGTTGGTTCGTTGCTGCCCAAAGATCCAATCGAGAACTTTCTGCCCGCGGGCAAGAACATCGGGGTGACCCATTTGACGAACGGCGCCTATCGGCTACACCCGATTGAATGGAACGTCGGGGAGGCGGCCGCAATTCTGGCGACCCTGGCTCCGGGCCAGACGCTCGACCGCGAATTGACGCGCGCGGGTATTCCGGTGTTCTGGTTCGACGACCTCGCACCGTCCCATCCGCGCTTCGCGGCGATTCAGTTGGCGGCGCAGCGGGGGCTTTATCCGGTGAGCACGCACGATCTGCACGCCTCGCCCGATGCGCCGGTGTCTCGCGGCGAAGCGGCGCAAATCCTGGCGGCGCTGTTCGCGATTCCGGCCGAACGCCAGGCCGCGATCACCATGGCCGTGGAGCAGGGCTGGATGGGGGTCGACCATCGCAACTGGTTCCATGCCGACCTGCCCATGCTCTGGACCGATTGGCGCCTGAAACAGTTCCCCCGCCAGTTCCCTGCCCTGCCCACGAAGACCGGCCCCGTAACCCGTGGGGAACTAGCGCAGTACCTTGCAAATGCAATACAGTAACGCAGATGGCTTCGCCTGTAATGTCTAAACCCATACTCAAAGATCCCTACGCTTACCACGATGAGGATGTCGCCGAGCCGCCGCGGACATTCTGGCAGATTCTGAAACGCATCGGCCCCGGTATGATTCTCGCGGCCTCTATCGTCGGTTCCGGAGAACTGATCGCGACAACCTCGCTGGGCGCCGAAGTTGGCTATGTCGCCCTTTGGATCATCATCATCAGTTGCGTGCTGAAACCTGCGATCCAGTCCGAGATGGGCCGATTCACGATCGCCACGGGAAAGACCGGCCTCGGTTCGTTCAACCTGGTGCCCGGGCCGCGGCTCGGGGTGAGCTGGGTGGTTTGGATGTGGGCGTTCATGGTGCTGGTCACCATGTTTCAGATTGGCGCCATGTTCGCAGGCGTGGCCCAGGTGCTGAATACGCTGGTGCCGGGCGTGACGATTTCGGCGTGGGTTATTGGACTGCTCGGCTTGTCGCTGTGGCTGTTGCTGGGCGGCGGCTATGAGCGGGTGGAGCATCTGGCGACCTTCAAGGTGGGCCTGTTCACGATGATCACCCTGCTCTGCGCAATGGTGCTGGTCAGCAAGCCGGATTATTTCACCGTCGCTTCGCTGATGGAAGGATTGAGCTTCAAACTCCCGGGCGAAGGGTTGGCGACGGCGGTGGCGGTATTCGGCATCACCGGCGTCGGCGCGGCGGAGCTGTTCATGTACCCGTACTGGTGCGTGGAGAAAGGCTACGCACGGTACACCGGCGTGCGCGACGATTCTCCAGTGTGGAAGAGCCGGGCGCTCGGTTGGGTGAAGGTCATGAACACGGATATCGTGGCGTCGATGATCGTGTATACGGTGGCGACGCTTGCGTTCTATCTCTTAGGTGCCGGAGTGTTGCATAGCCAGGGATTGGTTCCGGCGGGCAATGAGATGATCGCCGTGCTGTCAAAAATGTATACGGAGACGCTGGGCTCCTGGGCGCTGTGGGTATTTTACGTCGGCGCCTGCGCTACCTTGTACGGGACAATTTTCGCGGCCACCGCAGCCAACAGCAGAGTGTATTCGGATATGGCATGTCTGCTTGGCGCCTTCGACCGGGGCGACTACGCCGCGCGTGTAAAATGGCGCAACCGCTTTGTTTGCATACTGTTATTGATCCCCGTCGGGCTGTATTTCTTGAAGGTCGACCCAAGCCGCATGGTCAAAATCGGCGGAGTTGCGCAGGCCATGATGTTGCCGGTGATCGCCATCTCGGTGCTGTACCTTCGGTACAAACACATGCCACCTGAGGTAAAAACGGGTATGCCGTTTACAATCACCCTGTGGACAGCCTGCGCCTTCACAATCTTTATGATGGGGTACTATACAATTCGGCTAGTTTGGGGGTAATATACTGCTAGACAATCGTGGGGTATCCCCCCTCAAGTCGTCGACTGGTCGGCCGAAACCGTCCCCGAAACGGCCCGGTTCCTGACCCTACCGGTGAGTATCTTCCTCCGAGTACTCACCGGTTTTTCTTTTCAGCCAGGCCGCGTGAGGGCAAACAGCCACCGTCCCGGGATCCAGGGGGCCAATAGGGAACCGAGCCCAGCGGCGACCGCGCCGCGAAACACACTGGCCACAAACAGTGGGCGACTCAGTCGCCGAAGGACAGCCTGCCGGTAAACGTCAGGCGATTGGCCGGTCGCCGCCGCCGTGCCGGCCATTCGTCCGGTTTCCAAGGCGTTCAACATCCCGGCGCCAGTGAAGGGGTCAATGAAGGAGAATGCGTCTCCGGCGGCGAACACATCCGGCGGCTGTGTTCGCCGGCCATAGACCAATGGCCCCGTGGTGAGCCAATTCATGGTTCGCCTCAGGGGCTGGGTTCGCTCTCGCAAGGCGGGAGACAGTTCCAGCAGGGCTTCATAGGAGAAGTCGAGGCGGCGGAGGAGCGATTCGGGGGCGAGGCCGCACACGTTTGTAATGCCATCCTCCACCGGATTGACCCCGACGTAGAATTGGTCCCCGAAATAGAGTTCCACGGCATCGCCAGCCGGGCCGGAAAAATGAGTCTTAAAGCCGAAGATGCGGTCGCCGGAGGCGGCGCCGGACTGCCGGCCGGTAGCGAGAACACAACCCGGCGAACTGGCTCGCCGCTCAGGCACAAAGTTTGTACCTTGGTTCCCTGCCGCCTCGCGGAGTAACTGGTCGAACCGCAGACGGCTGAGCCCGATTGCGGGTTCTGGCAGGCGGTCCGCACAAACGCGACGGCCAAAGTGGACCCGCATCGAATACATCAGTGCCGGCCGGCAGGCGTCCGCTTGTGCCCATACGCCAAGTAGGTCTAACGAATCGCGGACCTCCGGACTAAGAAACTCCCCGCACACGCGGTGTCGAGCGGCGCGGGCGGGGTCATAGATCGTCGCACCGCGCTGGGACGCCGTGGCAGCAAGCCCGGCTGCGCAACCGGCCAAGCCGCCACCGAGAATCGTGATCCTATTCGAGTCCGCCATCCGCCAGTTTGATGCCGGGCTTGGGATCGCGGCTCAACAACTGTTGCAAGCCTCGTTCGGCCCGGTCCATCGCTGGAAATTCCTCAAGAGCGATGCGATACGCCTTTTCGGCTTCCTTACGCTTGCCGGCTTTCGCGGCGGCATCGGCCAATGCCACAGCAACGGGTCGGGGATAGTAGGGCGGCTCGTTGTAGCGCAGGGAACGTTCCGCCATCGAAACGTCAGAGAGAATCTTAAGTCCCCGCGACACTTTGCCGGAGGCGAAAGTGATCTGTCCGTGCAATTCTTGTTCAGCGACGCCCAGCTCTTTCGGGTACTTGGCCTTGTTCTTTGCCTCGAAGTCCAAAAGTGCGGCGCGCATTCCGCTCGCTTCGATGCGTGCCTTCTCCACATCGCCTTTGGCGACGTAAGCGAGGGCTCGAGCCCAGTGCGTCCAGGCCTGCTCTCGGGGTTTGGCGATCACGGGTAACGTAGCTGGGTCGAGCAGAGCATCCCAGCGTTCTCCCCAGACCAGGGTCCGCATCAAAGCGAACCAGCCTTGACGGTAGGCCGTCCGGGCGTTGTCGAGTTGTTTGGCTTCGGCCTCGGACTCCTTGAAAGTCAGCAGTTCACGAGCGGAGACCAACGCTTCGTCGTAATGGCCGGCTGCGGCCTGGACAACCGCAAGATAGTGGATGTTGTGGCCGTGATGAAGATTGCCGTAGCCAGGATCGGCCTTCATGTAGGCGCGTTCCAAATTGCCCGCTGTCACAAAACTGGTCGCGGCTTCTTTCAGCTTGCCGGTTTGGGAGTAAATATGACCCGGCATGTGTAGCGCGTGCGGAATTTCCGGCACCAGAGCGGCGTACTGCTCGCAACTTGCCCATGCATCTTTGGCAAAGGACGATCCTTCCCATCCGTGGATAACATAGTGGTGAACTCCGGGATGATTCGGAGCTCGGACGGCGAGCTCTTTCAAGATGCGCACCGCTTCCATCGATCCGGGACGGGGCTGCCGATTCGGGGTGAGAAACCCGTCCATCAGATGGAGCGCTAGGTAGGTCGGGGCCTCTATTTCATCCGGGTATTTAGCAATAATCTCGCGTAGTCCGGCAACATATGCCGCGTCGGCGGCCGCGTCATCGAGCGGATATTGACGTCGAGCGGCAATCGCGTCGATATAAGCGCGCTCCCGATCCGACCCGTTCTTGGCTAGAGCCTTGGCCTTCTGTGCGGCGTCCAAAGCACGCTGCAATGGCGGCGTCATCCCTTTGGGCGCGGCATTTTTGTCGCGGATCAATTGAAAATGGGGACGGTAGTCGCCGGCGGCGACCATCGCCACTCCCCACCAGGGCATCGGCGCGTCCGGGTCCAGAGCAGCCGCTTGTAAGAAGCTGCGCTCTGCCTCCCGGGCCCAAAAGGAATGCATCTGGGCGACACCTTGATCAAAGAACTTCTGTGCTTCGGCGCTTCGAGTAGTAATCGGAAAAGGCGACGAGCCCTGCCCAGTCATTAACTTAGCAGGCAGGGCGGGAGCGCCATTCGATGGAACAACGCAGTGGCTGGGAGTGGCGGTCTGCGCGTGCAGACTGAACAGCATCGAAAAGCCGACGAAAAGGTTGGCGCGCATACGAACCATACTACGCCCTCGCAGGTGCAAAGGAAACTGAGGCCCAACTACGAGTTTTGCTGCTGCGCGAGATAGGTCTCCCGAAGGCTAAACTCAAAATGCTGGACAACGTCGATCAGGCCGGAAATATCAGCAGGCTGCCAGCCGCAAGCGTGGATGAAGAGCTGGCAATGAGCGCGCCAAATCGACTTGCGGAACTGCCATTCCAAGCGGAGCAGGGTCTCCACGTGGTCGGATTGGTCCTCGGTGGCGTGCAGAATAGCCTGCTTGGCGCCAAAGCTTAGCCGGCGAAAGTCAGCCTGGAGGTCTTGCAGATATAAGCGGAAGAGTTGCCGCCGCTCAGCCCGAAACTTTCTAATAGAGCCGTTGGCCCCTAAGTTTTGGCGCTGCAGGAAGGCATCGTCGGTTCCGCTCAGCAGGCGACGCATGGGCAGATAACGAAAAGCCGAGAAATTCTCGAACCACTCGGGGTCAAACCCGGCGTTAGCTCGCGAGTTTTGATCTGTCCGGGCATAAAGCCGATACAGAAGTGCTACAAAAACGATACTCCCAACGACACCAATCAGAACCGGGAACAAAATCATAACCGTATCCACCTCAAGCCTCGGTAGGCGAACCGTCTGACGAGCGGCGTCGTCGAACCGTAATTCGCCCTGAGTTGGAACACTCCCGTTCAGGCACTTTCTAGCAAGTGTAAAGCCAACCGCGAGGGAAAGCAACGGGCGTTTTTCGGATTATCTCAAGAATATTTGAATCACTTTACGACACGCAGCAGGGCCCGGTTTAGCGCTTCCAATTGGGCGAAAATCCAACCGCTTTCAGCGGTGCTGGGAGAATCCTCCTTCCTGGCGGCCTCGCCGGCTGGCTGCAATAAGACCGCCCACGCCACGAGACAAAGAGCGCCCATCGCCATAATGCAGTGATTCACCTGATCGGTGACCTCTTTGCCCGTCAGGTTGCGATAGAGATGGGCAACCGTCATCAACAGGAAGAACACGAACGCCAAGGTTGTGTGCAAGATCGTATTCCGGGACGTCGGGACCGGAAACCAAGTCAAAATCGCGGTGAGCAACAAGAGGAATAAGGTCAAACCCCCCGTTACCACCCGATGGGCAGCCGTGACGTACAGGATGGGAACCGCGCCAGCGTGGTTGATGGAATGAAGGTCGGGCTGGACGGTGGCCACGGACAGAACTATCGAGCCGATCATTCCATAAAGCAGAACCTGTTGGCCGACCCGGGCAATTCCGCGGAATCTCGCTAGTGACTTCGCGTGGATTTCACGGACCATGACGATGTAGAAGATCCATAGGACCGGCTGCAACACCAGAAAAAAGAGCGCCTGCATATTGGACTTCAATCGAAAGCCCGCTACGGTTAAGGCGACTCCGCAAAGGCACTCCGCCACCAGGTAGGCAACAAAGCCTTTGTATGCGGGAGCGAGGCCCCGTCTCCAGAGCAGCAGCGCAAGCGTTCCGGCACCAAGGCTGGTTCCCAAGCTAAGCCATAAATCGAGTGCAAAATAAGCAGGCATGCGGGGCCGGGAAATGGACCTAAACGGAGTGTACCATTACTACCACCGCGGAACGGAAGGGAATCGGAAGCGACCGCGATCACATCCAGCATGCCTGCCAAACAATCTGAAGACGACCGATGGCACGCCCTCAGACCAAAATTGGTGGACTTACGCGGCAAGGCTTTCGCGCAGAACGGCTAGGCGATCGAAAGAATTACGCACGCGGCTACCCAAAGCCAACTTGGTCGATTCATCGACCAGCTGGAACTCTTCACAGGGGTAGCATTTCGGAATTGGAAGAATGTTGGCCTCGGCGAATTCGGCGCCAGCAAACGGCGGCTCTTCGCACGGATAGCACTTCGGGATCGGAAGAATATTGGTCTCGGCTACTTCAGCGCCGGCGAATGGCGGCTCCTCGCACGGATAGCACTTCGGAATCGGAAGGATATTGCTCTCGGCGACTTCGGCTCCAGCGAATGGCGGCTCCTCGCACGGATAGCACTTCGGAATCGGAAGGATGTTAGTCTCGGCTACTTCGGCGCCGGCGAATGGCGGCTCTTCGCAGGGGTAGCACTTCGGGATCGGAAGGATGTTGGTCTCGGCGACTTCAGCGCCGGCGAATGGCGGCTCCTCGCACGGGTAGCACTTCGGGATCGGAAGGATATTGGCCTCGGCGACTTCAGCGCCGGCGAATGGCGGCTCCTCGCACGGATAGCACTTCGGAATCGGAAGAATGTTGGCCTCGGCTACTTCAGCGCCGGCGAACGGCGGCTCCTCGCACGGATAGCACTTCGGAATCGGAAGGATATTGGTCTCGACGACTTCGGCGCCGGCGAATGGAGGCTCTTCACAGGGGTAACACTTCGGAATTGGTAGAATCTCTTGGGCGTTAAGAGATACGGCGCCAATAAAAGCGAGAATGGCAGATAGAATAAAGCTTTTCATGGGAGATATGATTCCTTTCCTGTTTCGGGATTTGGGTTTAGAGTAGAGTCCAGGGCAGTCACGCCCGCTAATCAAATTCGATACTGTAGATCGCACCGCTACAGGCTTCCCCTATGGAACGGGGAGCCATGGATCCGGAAGTACTAGTAGATCTATCCGACAAGCTCCACTATTTGTGGTAGGTGCCGATGATCCGACTACAACTCCTTGCAGTTTCTTGCGATGAAGCGAGTTTAGACCGAATAGGACTCCTAGGAAGAAAGCCCTAGACTCTTTCGGAATCTAGAACAGGGACTAGTCAAAATTTGGAACCGGAGTGGTTGCCGCCGGCCGGGGAGTGGACCGGAATTTGAAATCACGCAATTGGTGCTAAACGATAAGAAATAAGGTAGACTAAGGTCGAGGTTCGCGAACCTATGCGTGTAGCCCGGCCCAAGAGCTTGCTTGAACGTGATGCCCGGGAGGACCTCTGGCTCCACACGCTCTCGCAGATCCCTACGCAATTCGGAAAACTGCAGTATTTGTCATCTCTCAGAGATCCAAATACCGGGACCTACGAGCACCATGGGCTTTCGTTGCTATTCGGCGAGAAAGAAGCAACCAAGGCGATGCGCCAAAACCACAAACGCATCTTCGTTGAATGGTTAAACCTGGACTTGGCGAGTCAACAGGCAGATTTGACTGAGTACCTAGCCTCCGTCGGCGGACCAATGCCGGATATCCTTGCTTCGTGGGAACTTCTCGAACCCTGGAAACAATACATACCTGCCGGGGTCATGGCCTCGGAAAAGGCGCTCTATTCAGCGGACTTGAGGACGCTGGTTAGCCTGTTGCAGACCCGTTGCGCCGCCGGCGCCCCTGGTCGAGGCGCATAGCCACTCCCGTAACCTGGCCGATTACGTCGATCTCGTCCGGAAAAAGAAAGACTTGGGGATTGCACATCGAGGCCGGATGTGGCTGCAACACCAGGCGATTTCCGTCCAGATTGCACCATCCGCATGCGTAGCCTTCGCGGTGCTCCAGGAAATAGATCGGCCGGTCAAACTCATTTGTCCAGCCTGATGAAACAATCTTCCTCTTTGTTTCATCCAGAAGCAGCAAGGAGCCTGGCTGCAAAAGTGGGTACATCGACCAGTCTTCCGACCCAACGAACGCATAGCGATGAGTCTTCAAGTCCAGTCCGTGCAACAACATCAACGGCAGTTTTCCCCACCGTTGAATCATGCGGCTCAGGTAGGTGGTCTTGGTCAGGTCCAGGCCCGGATCCAAAGCCAGCGGCAGCAGCACATCGCCGTGGTTGTGCGGCTGGAAATTGATAGCGTGCGTCTTTTCGAGCTCAATCGACGCAGCGTCCGCAGGCAGGTGCGAGAGGTCCACCCCGTACCACTGCAGAACTTCCAAGACGTCGAGCCGATAGATTGTACAAAGTGTGTAGAGCCGGAAAACTGTAGGGACGGTCCCCTTGTTTTCAATGTCCGAGAGGCGCGATAGCGCTACGATGAACTCGTCATTCTGATGCCGCTCCGCAATCCGAAGGCTGGCATCTTCAACGTCCCGATACCGCAAATTGAGACGTTCCCTTACCCGCTTTAATTTCTGTCCAGCTTCCTCCATGATTTGACCGTTCCCGGCTAGACCAGGAAGTACCCGAATCGGGCGGTTAGACATAGGACTCCCTTCTATGGTGTACCATCTACCGTGAGGAAGACTAACCGGAGTATATCAGCGCGATTGATCAGATGGAATGGAAAAAAAGCAATTTTGTTCTGAATTCAGAACAGAAATTTCGCTAACCTGCTGTTTTTGAAAATTCCGTTATCCGCATCACTTTCGGAATATTGATCCTACCCGAACGCCGCGGTGATGTCCCCGATCTTGCTCGATGTTGCAATATAAAGAGTTGAGCCGGTTGGCAGGCGTACCAGCCTTTGCCAGTCTGGTACGATATCTGATGCCGTTTGTTCTAATTGTGGAAACTGAAACGGTTGGTCGTTAGGAGTGATCGGTTTGAGAGTAATTATTGGGGTGACGGGCGCTAGCGGTTCAGTGCTTGGATATCGACTCCTCGAGAAACTGCGAGCCACGGAACAGGTGGAAACTCACTTGATCATGACGCGCTCCGCCGAGCGAACGGCTTGGCTTGAGATGGGTTTACGGGTGAACGAATTCCGCGATCTAGCTGACTACTGCCATCCGGTAGAAGAGATCGGTGCCACGCTGGCAAGCGGCAGCTTCTTGACCCACGGAATGGTGGTGGCGCCGTGCTCGGTCCATTCGATGTCCGCTATTGCCCATGGGATTACCGACAATTTGCTCACGCGGGCCGCGGACGTCGTATTGAAAGAAAGACGCAGACTGATCCTGATGGTCCGGGAGATGCCTTTCCACTTGGGCCACCTCCGTTCGATGACCGCCTTGGCCGAAATGGGGGCGGTGATCGCTCCACCGATTCCTGGCTTCTACGGCAATCCGAAAACCGCCATGGACTTGGTGGATCATTGTGTCGACCGGGTGATCGATTTACTCGGAATTCCAAATCCAGAGGCAAAGCGATGGGACGGAAGCAGCAGCCGGTAACGGCATCATTCCAGGGAGAACGCGGCGCATTCAGCGAGGAAGCAGCCCGCCTCCTGCTGGGGCCGGACGTGGAGGTGGTTCCCTGCCCCCGATTTCAACAGGTGTTCGAACGACTGGCCAGCGGGGAAGTCGATCGGGCGGTGGTACCGATTGAAAATACCCTTCATGGCTCGGTACACGAAAACTACGATCATCTCCTGAACTTTCACCTTCCCATTCGCAGAGAAGTGAATCTACGGATCGTGCACAACTTGATCAGCGCTCCAGAGATGACCTTCGCCAAGATCCGCAAGGTATACTCCCACCCGGTCGCGATCAACCAATGTTTACAGTTTTTCGCTGACCATCCCGAGATCGAACGCGAGACCTACTACGACACGGCCGGCAGCGTCAAAATGATTATGGAGAATCGCCCCCCCGGCGTGGCGGCCATCGCCTCGGCCGCCGCGGCAGCGTTCTATGGCGCCAAAATTTTGAAGCGCTCGATAGAGGATGACCGCCGAAACTTCACTCGCTTCTTCCTCCTGTCCCGGCCTGGCGAGGCGGAACCGGAGGCGACCGTCCGGGAATGGAAAACCTCCATCGCCTTCACCCTCCGCAATGTTCCAGGCGCCTTGTTTCGCGCAATGTCCGCGTTCGCCTTAAGAGATTTGAGTTTGACCAAAATCGAATCGCGGCCTTTGCGTGGAAAGCCCTGGGAATATCTTTTTTACGCTGATTTCCTGGGACGCGCTGACGATCCGGTCTCGCAGCGGGCACTCAACCATCTGCAGGAATTTACCGATTCCTTTCAGCTCCTTGGCAGTTATCCGAAGAGCGCTTGAGCCCAGAATTGTATGAACCATCCGGTGGAAGACTGCATTGTCATTGGCGCCGGCCTTGCCGGCTTGGCGGCCGCGAGAACGTTGGAGAATGCTGGACTGAGCGTGCTCCTCCTCGACAAAGGCCGCCGAGTGGGCGGCAGGATGGCATCCCGGCACTTTCAGGGTGCGCATTTCGATTATGGCGCGCAATTTTTCTCCGCTCGGGATCCGGAGTTCCGGCGTGTGATTGACGGCTTCCTGGGAACCGCTGTCGCGAGCCCCTGGTTCGACCGGGATGGCGAGACGCGCTACTGCTCGCCGTTAGGGATGAATGCCCTACCCCAGTTCTTGGCTGATGGTTTGCGAATCCGATGCGAGGTGACGGTTGCCGCGATTCGTCGCGATCAGCATTTATGGCGCATTGTGACCGAGAATGGCGAGGTCTACTCGACCGAAATTCTAGTCCTCACAACGCCCGTTCCTCAAGCGCTTGATCTTTTGGAGTTTAGCGAGCAGGTGCGTAACGACTTGGGCGCCATTGAGTATCATCGTTGCCTGGCCATAATGGCAGTTCTGGAGGGCGACTCCGCCATCCCCGCGCCGGGCTTTCTCCGGGTGACGCAGGAGCCGCTCCAAACGCTATCCGACAATCGACAGAAGGGCCTTGAAGGAGATGCCACGGGTGTGACGATCCTGGCCAGTCCCGCCTTCAGCCTGCTCCATTGGGATGTTCCGAAGGAGGAGGTTGCCAGCCAACTCCTGGCAGCCGCGGCGCCGTGGCTCGGGTCGCCTGTCACGCATTGGCGTTATCACCGTTGGCGCTACAGCCAGCCGGTGCAAACCTTCGACGGCCGATACTATGGCGTCGAAGGGAGCCCGCTCCTAGTCCTGGCGGGTGATGCCTTTGGCGGTCCTCGCGTGGAGGGCGCTTTCCTCTCTGGCATCGCCGCCGCGAACTGGCTGCTGGCAAAATAAATTATTCGATGACGGCCAAGCTCGCCACGGTTCGCGGCCCCATCCGAAGCTCGTTCACCATCGCGCCGCTCGGATCGATCTCCAGGAGCCTCCGGCCGGTGTAGTCGCTAATCAGCAAATTGCCGTTCGGGAACATCGCGATACCCGAGGCCCAACCCATCTTAATATCGCTCTTGCTTCCACCGATGGACCGAACCACGGCACCCTGGGGATTGACGACCACAACTTCACCCGGATCCGAGAGGCTCAAAATGGTGTTCCCATCGGCAAGCCGCAAAGCCTGATACAAGCGGCGTTTGTCCTTTTCGGGGGCTTGCCATTCCCAGATCTGCTTGCCGTCTTTACTGATCTCGATGACCTTTGCGACCGCCTCAACGCAAATCAGAGTCGTTCCCGCGGTGGTTCGCCGCACGTTACGCATCCGCATGTTGGCCAGATCATCGGACGTATAGTTCCACACCCGATTGCCGCCCTTATCGACCTCCATCACCCGGCCTGCTTTTGCGTCGCCGATTAAGGTATTTCCATTGGGCAAGCGTTGGGCAGCCAGCGGATGTTCGAGACCGTCGCAGCACTCCCAGACACGTTTCCCGAACCGGTCCACCTCGTACACTTTTTTCTCCGGGGCGACCGTATACAGAATGTTGCCACCTGGCAGCGGCTGCGCGTCGTGCCCACGGCCATTGGGCAGGCGGAGGTACTCCTTGCCGCTTGGCCAATCCATAAGCACCACTTCGCCTTTCATCCCGTGGTCCGAGATCAAAATCTTCCGTTGAGCCGCGGGACGCAGCTGCTTCTCGAACCAGGCCATCAAGCGAGCCTCCGCCCGAGCGAGATCCGCATCCTTGAATCCGTGGCCGGCCCCCTCGATGGTCTCCAATTCGTGAACCGCCCCGGCGGCCTTCATGCGTTCGTCCAACCACCGGCTCTGCTCATAGGCGACGTAGGTGTCCTTTGTGCCGTGTACGGTCAGAATGGGCGGCGCATGCGGAGTGACATAGTACAAAGGACTGGCGACGAGATGCTGTTTGCGATTGTGGGCCAAATCGTTGCCGATCCACTGGGGCAGAACATCTTTGGCATCCACACTGGCATCGTAAGATTTTGTGAAGTCGGTCGGTCCGTAAAAATTAACAACTGCTTGCACCTTACTCGATTGATCGAGGTTTTGGCCAGTGCCATCGAAAGAGGACATCTCGCCGGTGAGTCCCAACATGAGAGCCAGGTGGCCGCCGGCGGAGCCGCCGGTAGTTCCAATGTGATCTGGATTGAGATCGTACTTCCGAGCGTTTGCCCGCAGAAACCGTACGGCTGCCTTGGCGTCTTCCACTGCTGCCGGAAACTGGTGCCGGGGGGCTAGACGATAGGAAGCAGTGGCCGCAACAAACCCTTTTTGGGCCAATTTGATGCAAAGGCGGTGGTAGCTCGCCCGGGATCCGGCGCGGAATCCGCCGCCATGAATCGCCAGAACCGCGGGGTGCGGGCCGCCACCCTTCGGCCGGAATATGTCCATCGCCACCCGTTCGCCCACTCGGGAATATTCGACGTCAAAGTCGAGCACCACGTCGTCCGGCACCACGGGAGGAATCGGCTTCGGGGGTTGAGCGAAAGCCAAAGTGGCAACGAAAAAGACGGCGAGGCGCATGACTTCGCACGATATCACAGAAATCGCATAGTTTCTTCGCTCTGCCGCGGTTCGTCCACGGTTGGCCCGTTGACACTTCGATTTAGGTCCCCTATACTTCTGAAGTATCTGATCCCCAACGCTTTATTGTTTTCGTTGGGATATTTTCAAACTCGGCAGGCTGGTTGGCAGTGTTCCACGGGATAGCACACTGTTTACACGCCCCGCCCGGAGAGATGGCATGGGACTTAACCCCGACAGTCTGACACCGAACGATCCCGTTTCCGGTGCTGAAAATCGCCCGGCCCCCGGGCCTGCCGCCGTCCCGGAGTTGCCGGGTCAACCCTCTACGGGTCCGGAGGTCGTCGAGGAGGAGGAAGAAACCTTCTCCATGGACGATGTGCTGGCGAGCGAAGGACTCGACGAGTACGGACAATATGCGATGCCCGAAGACGGCGAAGTCCTGCGGGGCTACGTCGTTAAGGTCACGGATAAAGAAGTCCTCGTAGATATCGGCGCGAAATCCGAAGGCGCTCTGCCGATATCGCAGTTGCCCACGGTCGATGGCAAGATTACCGTCAAACCGGGCGATACCCTCGAGGTTATCGTCGAGCGCGGCCAACTGACGCCTGAAGGCTATGTGATGCTCTCGCACCACAAAGCCTCGAACAACAAGGCGTGGGACGCACTCGATGAAGCGTTGAAGAACAACGAGATCATCACCGGCAAGGTAACTGGCCGGACCAAGGGCGGTCTGATGGTGGATGTGGGTGTCGAAGCCTTCATGCCCGGTTCTCAGGTGGACGTGCGTCCGGTCTACAACGTCGAAGGGTTTATCGGCCAGGAGATCCCGGTCCGTGTCGTCAAGCTCAATCGGCGGCGGGGCAACGTGGTCGTCTCTCGCAAGATGGCGATTGAGGAAGACGTCAACGCGAAGAAATCAGTATTGCTGGACCAGGTTCATGAGGGCGGCGACGTTCGCGGAACCGTGAAGAACCTCACCGAATATGGTGCGTTTATCGACCTCGGTGGAATTGACGGCTTGCTGCACGTAAGCGACATGAGCCACGGCAGAGTGACGCATCCGAGCGAAGTGGTGCAGGTCGGGCTCGAGTTGACGCTCCGCGTTCTGAAGTTTGACCGGGAAAAGGAACGGATTTCCCTCGGCTTGAAGCAGATGCTGCCGGATCCGTGGGAGACCGTACTCGAGCGTTATCAGCCCGGCACGCGAGTCATCGGCCGCGTCGTCAGCGTGACAGATTACGGCTCGTTTGTAGAGTTGGAAGCCGGTGTTGAAGGACTCATTCACATCTCCGAAATGACTTGGTCCCGGCGAATGAAACATCCGTCGAAGGTCGTCAAGCCGGGCGATCAGGTGGAAAGCGTTGTGCTTGAGGTGAAATCGCGGGACCGCCGGATTTCGCTGGGCATAAAGCAATTGGAAGCGGATCCATGGACGACGGTAGCCGCGCGTTATGCCATCGGCAGTGTGGTCGAAGGCCGGGTGCGCAAGTTGTCGGACTTCGGGGCTTTCATTGAGATCGAAGAGGGCATCGACGGCTTGGTGCATGTCTCGGACCTCTCGTGGACCAAGCACATTAAGCACCCCTCGGAACTTCTCAAGAAGGGTCAAATCGTGCAAGCGGTGATTCTGCAGATCGACGCTCCCACGCGTCGGCTCTCCCTAGGCATGAAGCAATTGCAGCCGGATGCTTGGGAGTCGTTCTTCCAGTCCCATCAGGTGGGCGACTTGGTCAAGGGGCGCGTTTGCCGGGCGTCTACGTTTGGGATGTTCGTTGAAGTGGCTCCGGGAGTGGAAGCGCTTTGCCATAACTCGGAGGTTCCTGGCTTCCAACGCGGACAGGAGACCAAAGGGCCAGCTCTGCCGGTGAACGAAGAGTACGTATTTAAAGTGATTCGCCTGAACGTCGGCGAGAAGAAAATCGGCTTAAGCCTGAAGGCGGTAGCCGAGGACGAAGAGAAGAACCGCCTGGCGGACTACCAGAAGCAAGCCGCCGCGGCAACGTCGACGATTGAGGAGGCGCTTCGCAATGATGAGGCCGCACCGGCGGCAGACGGCGAATAGCGTCGAGGAGACCTTCGAATTTTATGGCAATGACGAAAGCGGATTTGATCGAAGAGGTGTCGAAAGTGGTGGAGATGACCCGGAAGGATTCCGAGGTGATCGTCGAAGCCATTTTTGACAGTGTTGTGCGCAGTTTGCGACAAGGGGACAAGATCGAAATCCGTGGCTTTGGGAGTTTTCGTACCCGGCAACGGCAGCCTAGGGTCGGCCGGAATCCGAAGACGGGTGCGCGCGTCGAGGTGCCGGCTAAGCGTATTCCGTACTTCAAACCGTCGAAAGAGTTGAAGGATATCGTCAACGGCGGGGAAAGCTCCGACGATTTCGACCACGACGACGAATAGATGGGATCGGGATGGACCGTCTTTGGAGTCCGTGGCGCTATCAGTACGTGAGCAGCGGGCCTGCTCCTTCCGGCTGCGTGTTTTGCCGGAAAGCTGAGGTTGGAAAGGAGGAGGAAAACTTAGTTCTGCATCGCGGGGCGCATTGTTACGTCCTGCTGAACTTGTATCCCTATACCAACGGCCATTTGATGATTGCTCCCTACGAGCACGTCGATACGTTGTCTGGTGCTTCGGTAGCTGCCGCCACGGAAATGATGGAGCTGGCCAGAATCGCCGAGAAGGCGCTCCGGCAGGTGTATCAACCGGGCGGTATCAACTTGGGGATGAATCTGGGTGAGTGTGCCGGGGCCGGAGTCGCGGGCCACATTCACATGCATATGCTGCCCCGATGGTTCGGTGACGCCAATTTTATGTCGGTGGTAGGCGAGACCCGAGTTTTGATGGAAGAGCTTCCGGTAACGTGGAAGCGTCTGCGGGAAGCGTTGGCGACGCTTACTTCTTAGCCGGGGCGCAGAGCCCTTTCGCCAGGTCCGTCTCGGCCCCTATCAGCCCGAAGGCGCTCCAGTTCTCTTCATTGACGATTCGCTGCAGGAGCTCGCAGGCGCGCTCGGTTCGCCCTTCCAGCTTATGAAAAACCGCGACGCCGTAGCCGATCGTGGAGATGGCATTGGCATTGTGCGGGTTTTCGAGGGCCTGTGCTTCCGTCCGTAACCCTTTATAGAAAAGCAACGCTTTCAGATAGGAGGTGTTCTCCTTCACCGTCATCGATTCAGTGATCCGTTCGAGCAACTGTTTTGCCTCCGGCTGCTTCCCTGCCCTACGGAGTGCGCGGTAGGTCCAATCGGTTAGCGCAACGCGGGAGTCGTCATCGAGTGCATAGCAACTCCTCCAGCCCTCGGGCATCCCCCGTAGAAAGTCTGGCTTCGCCTTGTCGCCCATCGCCAGACAGCGATTGTACTCACGCGCGGCATGGTTGTAGTCGCCCCGCAGGTAGTAGGCGAGCCCTAAGTGGTAGGCAACATCGAAGCTGGCAGGAGCAAGTTCGGCTGCCGTCTTCAAGTCGACTAACGCCGCATCGAAGCGGCGAATAGAGATGAGCCGATGACCACGAAAGCGCGGGAAACGCACGTCTTCCGGAAACGCCTGCATCCCACGGGTGTAAATCGGAATCGACTCAGCGAAACGAAGAAACTGGTCGCGCGCTCGGGCCGCACCCAACAATAGATCCGCCTTTTCGCCCCCATCGAGCAGCGCCTTGTCTGCCTTCGCGATGACGCCAGTGGAATCGGGCCGGGCAAAATAGGCTTTCCCAAGGGGGGAATAGACTTCGGGTTCCGTTCGCTGCGCGAACGAACCGAGCGAACACAGAATACCGAGCCAGAGCCATCTCCCTTGCATTGTCTCTTTAGACTCTACCCGATATTGTTCCGCCTTGGGTATCAGAGCGGTTGTTGATGTGTTTAAATAGTCGCAATCTGGTTTGGGTTCCAACGCGGGCAGTCAGGGGTGACGGCCGGCGACGGGAAAGTTTGTAATGGGAATGAATACTACCGCTTGGCGATCGCCCTGGCTGTGGCTGGGATTGTTTTGTTTAGGTCTGTTGACGTACGGCCGCGCATTGACGCTGCCACTGATGAGCGATGACTACCTGCAGATCCAGCTCGGCCGGGACTATGGCCCGCTCTCGCAGTGGCCAGCGCTAGCTAATGACGCCCTATATCGGTGCCGAGCGACATCAATCGTTCTGACCAACTGGACCCAGCATACGCTCGGGTTGGATCCCATCTGGTATAACCTCACCGGCCTGTTCATTCACTTTGTGAACTGTTGCCTGGTCGTCAGCCTGGGGATTTGGCGGCCCATCGGCTTCGTTTCGTCAATTCCCGCCGCGTGCATCTTTGCGTTTCTCGAACGGCCGCACGAAGCGGTCATCTGGTACGCCGCGTTGCCCGAATTGTTGGTGTTCACGTTCACGATCGCGGCATTGGTAGCGTGGATTCAGCACTGCCAAACCGGGCGCTGGTCCTGGTTCGCGGCGAGTAGCATAGCGTTTGCGCTTGCCCTGCTTTCGAAGGAATCGTCGGTTGTCTTCGTGCCACTCGCGTTTCTGATCGCTGGCTGGCGGCGCGAGCTTTGGATACGCTTGGCTCCGGCGGTAGCCGTCTCCCTTTGGTACTTCCTCTCCATTCACGGCGCGCGCGATACGCATCTGCATTTCAACGATGGAACGTTTTCGCTCTCCGCCCCCTTCTGGACCACGGAACTCCGCACCATCGCCCGGCTGCTTGGCGTTTGGGGCGCGGCGGCCCTGATCATCCTGATTGCCTGGAAGCGCGATTGGCAGTTTCTCGCTGGATGCTTCGTCTGGATGGTGATTACGTTGCTCCCCTACAGCTTCCTGACCTATCAAGGGATGGCGCCGAGCCGGCATACGTACCTGGCGGCGGTCGGTCAAGCCTTTCTGGTTGCGGCCGCCTGGCTGACATTGCGGGAGCGGTTTCCCCGCCACCCCCGCTGGTTGGCCGCGATCGCAATAGTCTGCGTACTCCAACAGGCCTCCTACATCTGGAGCTATAAACATAATCAGTTCGTCGAGCGCGCCATGCCGACCGAGCGGTTGCTCGCCGCCGCGAAGGGCCACCGGGGCGCCATCCAGGTCCGTTGCTTTCCGTACCCCCGCGTGGTCGCCGAACTCGCCCTCTTGGTAACAGCAGCGCCAGGAGTCTGGCTCGCCAAAGAGAACGAAGCGGCGCCGTTCGAACTCGACTTCTGCGCTAAGCCTGACTAAATGGAAGCAGGACGCCGGTAGGGAGAGTTCAGGTAGCGCTTCGATTCCCGGCCCGCGTCGGACTCTGGCGCGCCGCTAACGGCCTGTTGGTAGGCGGCCATAGCCTGAGCTCGTTTCCCCAATAAATCGTAGGCCTGACCCAGACGCATCCAGGCGTTCATCGCCGTGTTCACGTCCAGGTTCGCCGTCGCCGCCGTCACCTTGGTCAGGTTCTCGATCGCCGTGGGATACTCGCGATACCAGAACAGCAGATTGCCACGAGCATATTGAATCTTGCCGGCCGGCAGGTTCTTGAACCCCGCCGCGCCCTCCCGCTTCAACTGGTCCATGCGCGCCAAAACGGCCAGGGCCTCATCCTTCTGCCCCAAGTCTCCATGCATTTGCACCAGTTCCAGGCGATAGAGATAGTTTCGCGGGAACAGCCGAATCAGTTCGTTCAGCAATGGCACGGCCTTCTCTGGATGGCGATCCCGGCGATAGGCCACAGCCAGGGCAATCATCGCGTCGATCTTGTTCTTGTCTCCCTTGGCCGCGACCATCTCGACCGTCCGCAAGCCCCCTTCCTTATCGCCGCGAAACCCGATCAGGAAGCCCAACAGCTTCCAGGTGAAAGGCAAGCTGCCGACGATGTAGTCGTGGACGCCCTGAACGAGATAGGCGTCGGTGCGCTTCGGTTCGGCCTCGGTGACCTGCATCGAGAGCTTGCGCGAAAGGGTGAACTGCTTCAACGATTCGCGCCAGAGTTTTCGGATGAGGAAGTTGTAGTTCGCCTGCAGCCCATGCGCCACACTGAGCAGGTAGATGGCGTCGATATCTTTCGGGTTGGCGCGGAGGCGGGCCTCGCACAAGGCGATCGCTGTGGCGATGGCTTTGTCGAAGCGATTCTGTTCCGCTTCCGAGGCCACGATCTTGCCGCGATGGAAGAAGGGATTATTACCGGTCACCAGTTCGCTTTCGAGTGCGCCCGCGCGATCCATCTCGCGGTACAAAATCGCTTGTGCCAGATGGTTGTAACCAGCCGGATCGTTGGGCCGCGCGGCGACCTCTTTTTCAAAGATCGCGATCGCCGGCTCGTACTCCAGGCTATAAAAATGGTCAAAGCCCGGGCTGACGGTCTGCGCCGGCAGTAAACAGGGTACAAGCAACGCAAGCCGCAAAAGGTTCATAGTCGCGCCAAAGCCCAGCGGGCATGCTCCTCTATCACCATATCGCCACTGGCGGCCAGCCGTTCGAGCGGTGCGCGAAAGCGGGGCAGCGCGGCATTGCCCATCGCGATGCAAACGTTGCGCAGGAAACCTTGGTAGCGCGTCCGTTCCACAGGCGTTCCGGCAAATAGGGCGGAAAACTCCTCGCGGGTCAACGCGGCCATCCGCTCCAGCGGCGGGTCGATCTCGGCATCGAACGCCGGCAACGCGGCGGCCCGGCGGTTCCACGGGCACACGTCCTGGCAGATGTCGCAGCCAAACAGGTGCCGGCCCATCGGAGTTCGTAGCTCCTCCGGCACGGGCCCCTTCAGTTCGATATTCAGATACGCGATGCAGAGCCGCGCGTCGAGTTCGAAACGGCCGTCGCGCGGCGCCAGCGCCGCCGTCGGACAGGCGTCGATGCACCGGGTACACGTTCCGCAGCGATCCGGCGGCGCCGCGTCGGCAGCCAGGTCGAGCGACCAGATCACCTCGCCCAGAAAGAACCAGGAGCCCTGCTGCTGGTTGATCAAACACGTGTTCTTGCCGATCCAACCCAGCCCCGCCAACCGGGCAAGCGACCGCTCCAGCACCGGAGCCGTGTCGACGCAAATCTTGTAGGCAAACGGCTCGTGCCGGGTCAGCCCCGCAACCAGCCGTTCCAGGCCCGCTCGCAGAGTATCGTGATAGTCAGCGCCCCAGGCATACCGCGAGATCCATCCGCGCTCGGCATCCGAGAACGCTGTCGAATACGGCTCCGGAGTGTTATATAGCTGACCGACGACCAGGACACTCCGTGCCTCGGGTAGCAGCGTTCGTACGTCGGCGCGCTTTACTGCCCGATGATCGGTCAAGTATCCCATCCGGCCGACCAGACCACGCTGCACCCAATCCATGTAGCCATCGTGATCCGCGTATGGCCCCATCGGAGCAATGCCAGCGAGCGCAAACCCGCACGCCGCCGCCTCCTGCCTCACCATCTCCGCCGTGATCATTGGGCTTTGACGTCGACCGTTTTCGTCTCGCGCTCTTCCACCTTCACGCTGACGCCACGGTCTGGCAGCGAACCCAAGTACTCGTCGTCCATCCACGCGCCGGCCTCAACCTTGGTGAGCGCGTACAGCGAGTAACTCCCCGGCGCGACACCGGGCAAAACGAACCGGCCGTCCGCATCGGCTTCGGCTGCCCTATAGCGGCTACGCCGATTGGCCGCGTCAACCGCCGGTACCAACGCCACCACGGCGCCGGGTGCAGTCCGGCCTTCCACCTTTGCGCCTTGCAACGAGACGACCCAGGTCGTCTCCACGGTCTGCCCCGCGGCGCCCGACAGGTCGAGCGTCCCTTCGCGTTCGCCAAGCAGGACGGACTTCAGAAAAGCCCCTGGCGGCAGACGATACACGTTGGGGCTGTAGCGCCCCGGCGTCAACGGGCCAATAGAGAACGCGCCGTCGGTCCCCGTTCGCGACGAACCACCGCCACCCACCATGTCTTCGGCCGATTCGATGGCAATGCCGAGTGTGGTCATGTCCACCGCTCCTTCACCCTCGACCCGTAGCCGCCCACGCACCGTAACGCCAGGCTGCATGGTGACGACCACATCGTCGATGTCCCGGCTCACGTCGACCAGCATCCGGGCTTGCAATGGCTGTCCGTTGTTGTTGTAGGAACCGGTAATGTCGTACTGTCCCGGCACTAACCCGTTGATGGTGAACCGGCCTCCGGGATCACGGATCTGCACTTGCGCGCCACTCTCAAAAACGGTAGCGCCAACGCCGCGAGTGGTCAGCGTGAGAGAGGTGTTCGTGAGGGGCGTGTTCGTCACTCCATTCATCAAGCGGCCGGTCATGCGGTAACCGGGCGACGGGCGCAAGCTGATGTTGATGCCGCGCTGCTCCTGACCGGCGGCTAGCGTCAACAGAGTAGCTTTGCCTGGTTCGGTAGCGGCTGGAAAAAACGTAGGCGGATACAACTGAGGATCGCCGGGCACCCGTTGGGCCGCTGCGCGAATCAAGTAGGCCTGCGGCTGCAGACCGTAAAGTCGATACTGGCCGCGATCATCGGTCGTCCCGGTCGAAACGAGGACAAGCTGCTTTCGCCCCCCCACATAGGCGCGGCGCAGCAGCGTGATCTGGCCGGCGACAATGGGGTCGCCGGCCTCATCCGTTACGGTCCCGCTGATGGAGCCGCCCGGGTATAGCTTGATCTGGATCACTGCGGGCTGCTCACCGGGCTTCAGATCAATGGACACGTCCGCGTTGCCTTCCGTGAAGAAGCCGGGCCGGGCTGCACGGATCATCAAACGCCCAGGCGGCATCTCAGGCAGGCGGAAGCGGCCAAGCGAATCGGTCACGATGGGCTCGGTTGGGCGCGCTACGCTGAGCACCTGCAGGCTCACGCGCCGCAACGGTTCCCCGGTTAACGCGTTCACTACGGTGCCTTCGATTGGCCGGGGCAGTTGCCCCCACGCTAAGCAGGCGAGTCCCAATCCAATCCAGATGCGCACGATCTTTATGGTACCTGACTGGTCCGGAACCGTTCATCGATCTCAATCTGGTAACCCACAGCTAGCCGGTTCGTTTCGTTCGCCATGCCGACGACGGCCATCAATTCGCCAAACATCTCCGGCGTCATCCCGGCCCGTTTTGCCGCCACGGTGTGGGTGGCCACGCAGTAGCCGCAGCCGTTAGTCGCGCTGACGGCCACATAGATCATCTCCTTCACCAGCGGATCGAGCGCCCCGCCGGGCCCCATGATCTGCTTGACGCTCTCCCACGTCCGCCGCAGCGTCGCCGGATCGTGGGCGAGCGCCTTCCAGAAATTGTTGATGTAGTCCGTCTGCCGAACTACCCGGATATCGTCGTACACCGCCCGCACTTCGGGCGAAGCATCTTCATACTCGACCAAACCATAGGTAGCCATCGCTATTGCAAAACCTCGCTAATCACGTTCACCAGTTCGCCGCCAAACCGCAGGCGGTCTTCAATCAAGGGCCGACGGCCGTACTTCGGCTGCGTGCTGATCCGCTGCTCCATGAGAAATGCCGGCCAAGCCCGCTCCCGCGTTAGACCGTGGATCACTGTCATCCGTCCCGCCGCCACCGGCCCCGCGAAGCTCAACGGCCGCGTGGGAGCAAAGGTCGACTTGGCGACCAACACCGCATAGAACCGCTCGGCCAGCGCCCGCACCTCTGGCGCCGAAACCGGCGGGCCCTCCAAGTATTCGGCCGTCTCCGTGTTGTGCAGCGAAAGGAACAGCGCCCCGCCCCCCGACGACAGAATCGCCTTTCGTTGCGCCGCAATCTCCGGCATCTTCGCGACGCCGTTCACGTCCCAATTCCGGTTGAGATCGAAGCCGAATTTGTTGAACCGGACGCCGCCCCGCGCCACGCCATCCGGATCCGCCATCGGGAGAATCTTCCAGGTATGCGACTTCCGCAACTCCGCACTCTTTGCCAACGCCCGCACCGCCCCATCCCCGACCCACGAACTCCCCGTTTCCCAGCTATGCTGCCGGAACATCAGCCACACCGTTTTCGATCCGGTTCCCGCCGTCCAGACCCAAAGCGGTCGGCCGTCGACGCTCCTTCCGATCTCCTCCCGGGCAAAGACACCTTTTACGTCCTTCCATAAGGCATCCAACTGCCGATTCGTATAAGGAGGCGTATGCGCCACCCAAAACCGGCGACCCTTCGGCGTAATGCGCAATGTCATCTTCGGCTCAGCGGTATCAAAGGTGAAGTCCTCCACATGCCGCCAGGTTTTGCCGTCGTCGCTCCACACCGCTGGGGTCTCCGCATTCACGGCCCCCCGGTTCGGCTGATAGTTGTACTCACCCGGCAAGTCGACCAAATCAACCGTCACCGGCTGCCCCGGCTTGACGCCACTCACCTGAAATGAATACCAGTTCGCCTGCCGATTCCGGCCATCCTGATCCTTCTCCCCCTGGGCCCCGACGCGCACATGAGTCGCATTGACCGTCTCAACGCGGCCAGCACTGCCGCCTTCGAAATTCCACGTCACCGAAATGAAGAACGCCAAGGGAAGGAGTAGCATCTAAGCTACCAATGCTAGTAGATTTTCCGTTGCTTGCAACGGGCAAGCGCTACCGTGTCCTCCGCGGCCTTGAAGACTCCGAACGGAAACACCTCATCGCCGGAATGGAGCCGCTTGTGCTCGGACTCGAGTACAACGCCGTCGAACAGCGCCTCGCGTTCGTCTGCCAGATCGGGCCGCATATCGCGCACCGATTCTTCTTTGCCGTCCCCGGGGGCGCCATCGATCAGGCCCTTGTCGGGCTAGCGGATCACTTTGAAGCCGTCGACACCCATATCCGTGAGCCGCTGGCCGCCAGTGCGGCAGCCGTATTGGCGCTGGCCGAGGAGCATCGCATCGGACGCCCGGAGCTCGCCCGCGCCGCCTACCGGCAGGCGCTAGCCCGCTATCAGGCATTGGAGGCAACGGCGCCGAATCCGGCCTCTGCGGCCGACGCCAGGCAGTCCGCCGAACAGGTATCCCGGCGTCTCGAGAGCCTTGGCGCTACGGCAGTTTAGTTGCAAGTATCTCATTCCAAAAGAAAACCCCCATCGGTGGCGTTTCCGTTCAACCCGCCAAATCCCCGTTAAGCTTCCCAAATCCCCGTTCAATGATGCGTGATTGGTGATTCGTGTCTTTCAGGTTAACCTTTAGCGTCGGTAGTACTATTCTCCTTCGAGGATTTTCTTCCCCCTATGCACAAGCCCATTAAATACGTTGAGAAGGCCGTCACGGTCACCGCGAACGCCGCATGGCAGGTGTTCGAACGTCTGAATCGGATTAACCCGAATCCGTCGTTCACCCCCAAGTGGTCGGACAAGCCCCTGCTCAAGAGCTGGGAGAAATCCAAGCCGCCACTGGGCTGGCCGCGGAAGACTGACTCCCTTTGCCCCAAGTGCGTTCCGGAACTCCGTAAGGAAGTGATGGACGGCAAGAAGGACGTGTCCGTCCTGTTGAATGAGAAGATTGGCGAGATCAAGGCCGACATCATTGAACGCGATGGCAAAATCCTGATGGTGAAGGAGTGCCCGATCCACGGCAAGTTTGAAGACTTGATGTCGATCGACCCCGCCTTCTCGCAGCATCTCGAAGACGTGTTTCCCGGCCGCGACATCCGCGCCCACAACGACGAGAAGCTGCACAACCACGGTTCGTCCACCATCACCCACGGCCGCGGTTCGGTGTTGACCATCGACCTCACCAACCGTTGCAACATGATGTGCGATCCCTGCTTCATGGACGCCAACCAAGTCGGTTTCGTCCACGAACTGAGCTGGGAAGACATCCAGACGATGCTCGACAACGCTATCAGCATCAAGCCCCGCCGGCAGATGTCGGTACAGTTCTCCGGTGGCGAGCCCACCCTGTCCCCTTACTTCCTCGACGCCGTTCGCTACGCCCGGAAGGTTGGTTACAACTCCGTGCAGGCCGCGACCAACGGTATCGAGTTCGCCAAGAGCACCGAATTCTGTAAGCAGGCTGCCGAAGCCGGTCTCCGCTACGCTTACCTCCAATTCGACGGCATCGGCAACGAAGCCAACTCTCACCGTCTCGTCGGTAACCTGTTCGACGTGAAACTGAAGGCGATCACGAACCTGCACAACGCGGGCGTCGACATCGTCCCGGTGATCACGATCATCAACGGTATTAACAATGAGCAGGTCGGCGCGGTTATCCGTTTCGCCCTCGACAACCCGAAGATCATCTCGTTCCTCTCGTTCCAGCCCGTGTCCTTCACCGGCCGTGACGAAGAGGTCACCCCCGAACGGCGCGCTGCTCAACGCTACACCCTGTCCCACCTCGCGCACGACGTGAAGAATCAGGTCGGTCTCGGCGAACCCGTCCGCGACTGGTTCCCGATCTCCTTCATGTCCACCTTCTCCGACTGGGCCGATCTGGTGCACGGACCGAACGCCGATTGGGGTCAGCTCTCCTGCGGTTGTCACCCGAACTGCGGCATCGGCATGGCGCTGATGATCGACAAGGAAACCAAGGAAGCCAAACCGGTAACTGGGTTCCTGAATGCGGACCGCTTGGCGAAGGACATCGCCAAGGTCAACGACGCGGCC
This sequence comes from Candidatus Sulfopaludibacter sp. SbA3, assembly GCA_945890485.1. Classification (GTDB taxonomy): domain Bacteria; phylum Acidobacteriota; class Terriglobia; order Bryobacterales; family Bryobacteraceae. The sequence continues at coordinate 377,560 of CAMDCN010000001.1, forward strand.
CGTAGCAAGTTCTGGTCCGTCGTCGGCGTTTCGCTGGCGCTGCTCCGCAACTACCAGCCCTTCAACGCTCCCACCCACTTCCGTCTTCTCGACTTGCTCCAGAAGTTCGACAAGTGCTTCGGCGCCACCGGCCGCAACTACGGCAAAGTGACCGGCGACCGCACCATGAGCGACATCGAGAAGCGCCGCCGCGATCGTTGGAATTTCCTCTTCATCGCTGGCATGTGGTTCCAGGACCTGTTCAACTACGACTTCCGTCGTACCGAACAGTGCATCATCCCCTATGCCACCCAGGAAGGCGAAATCTCCTTCTGCGCCTACAATACGGGCGTCGGCTGGCGGAACATTATCGAGAAGATGCACATGACCGCTACGCTCACCAAGTGGTACGAAGAGCACGGCCGTCACGAAATCTTCGCCGGCAACAAGAAAGTCGGCATGGCCGATACCAACCACAAGCTGAAGCTCAACGCTGAAGACGTGGCGCGTGGTAAGCAGCACGACCTCGACGACGTCGGTATCGCCAAGAACGCTCGCGAAGAGAAGATCCGGGCTCGCGACGAGAAGTTGAAAGACGCTGCGAAGAACGCCCAGATGGAGAAGCTCTATCGGGAACATGTCCTGAAGCAACCGAAGCCGGAAGGCGGCTTCGTTCCGCTGGACGCCCTCGGCGGCATCAAACCGGCCGCCCCCAAGGCGGACAAAGAAGTCGGCTCCTTCGGCGACTAATACAAAGCAGTTACAGTTGAGTGAAAAAGGCCACCGCCCGCACGGTGGCCTTTTTCGTTTTCATCAAACTGTCATGGATCAGTAATTCAGTGTTGTAATTCGGGTCCTACAATCGGACCTGATGAAGATCCTTGTAAAACGGTTTCTTGTGCTGGCGGGTCTCTCCGCCGCGATTTTGTCCGCACAGACGCCCGGTCCTGTCACCGTAATCAACTACAGCAATCTTGACGTCAAGGCGCCCATCGCGCCCGGCTCGATTGCGAGTGCTTACGGCAACTTCGGCACCGTCACCACGACGGCGCTGGCCTCACTCAACCCCATGCCCACGACATTGGCGAATGTTCGCCTCACGGTCGGCGGCGTGAACGCTCCTCTCTACTTCGTATCCGCGAACCAGATCAACTTCGTGGTTCCGGTTGGTGCGGCCACCGGCAGCGCGCCGATCGAAGTGATCAATGGCACTGCAACCGTTGCCCGTGGCACGGTGAATGTGTACGACTTCTGGCCCGCCCTCGCCACGGCTGGCACGGACGCCACCCGTCCCGCCATCGCGCAAAATCAGGATTTTGGAATTAACAACCAAGGCACCCGCGCCCGCCGCGGGGAAGTGATTCAACTCTACGCCACCGGTTGTGGCCTCACCAATCCGCGTGTCACCGATGGCGCGGCTCCCACCGAACTTTCCCGTGCCGTTGCTGACGTGAAAGTGACCATCTCCGTAGTCGAAGTTACCCCTCAGTTCGCTGGCGCCCATCCCCAGTTCCCCGGGATCTGCCAGATCAATGCCGTCATTCCCGATCAGAGCTTTATTTCTGGCCAAGTGCCGGTGATCGTCACCGTCAACGGAATTGCCAGCAATGCGGTCTCCATTTGGGTTGCGGAATAGCACTCTCCCTGAATTAAATCTATGAAACAGTACTTTAGAACCTGGCTGGTTCTGCTGGCAGCCCTCACGCTCGCCTACGCACAACCAGCCGGCAAGGGCAACGTCACCGGCACCGTGTTTGATGCCGCCACCGGACGCCCCATTCCGCTCGTGCAGATCGAGGTCGACGGTGTAACGGACGGCAAGATGTCGACCGATACCGAGGGCCGCTTCACGATCTCTCTTTCTCCCGGTAAATACAAGCTTCGGCTAACCAGCACGAATCACCTGGAGACCACCATTGAAGATATTGTCGTCAAAGCCGGCGAGGTAACCGAAGCCAGCTCCGTCCTCCAGCAGAAGGGCTCCGTCACCACGCTCGACGTGGTTGAGAAGGTGGGCTCTCTGCAAACGACGGCGGAATCTGTTCTCGTCGAACGCAGGCTGGCCTCCTCGGTCAGCGACGCAATTTCGAAAGAAGACATCAAAGCCAGCACCGCGTCCGATGCCGCCGGCGCCCTCGAAAAGGTCACCGGTATCTCCATCGTTGACGGGGGCTTCGTTTTTGTCCGCGGACTGGGAGAACGCTACTCCTCGACCATGCTCAACAACGCCATGGTTCCCACCACGGAACCGGAGCGTCGCGTTGTCCCGCTCGACCTCTTCCCTGCCTCGTTGATCGACAACATCAAGGTCGTCAAGACCTATAGCGCGGACCTGCCCGGCGAATTCTCCGGCGGTCTTGTGCAAATGCAGACCACCGAGTTTCCAGCCCAGAAGACGATGACCGTTTCGGTCAACTACGGATTCAACTCGCAGACCGCCGGCAAACGCTTCAGCAGCTTCGGCGGTGGTTCCCGCGACGCCTTCGGCTTCGACGATGGCAACCGCGGCCTACCGGCTGGGATCCCGGCCGACCGCCGGCTCTTTGTCGGCAGTTTCACCGACCAGGAGTTCCAACAGTTTGGGCGCTCGTTTAACCCCGACTATGAGATCCGGCCCGTCTCCTCCGCACGGCCCACCCAGACCTATTCCATCTCGGGTGGCAACACTTGGGGCAAGCTCGGCGTTGTCGCGGCGGTCACGTTCAACAATTCGCCGCAACAGACCCCCGAAGAGCGCCGGTTCCTCGTGAACAGCGGCGGCGGTCGCCCGCAGGTCTTCTCCGACTACCAGTTCAACGTCGGCAACGAATCGGCCCGTATCGGCGCCGTGCTCAATGCTGCCTATCGCATTAACAATTCGAACAAGCTGGTCTTCCGCAACACGCTTACCCGCGATACCGATAAAGAGGCTCGCTTCATTTCCGGCCTGAACGGCGGCAACGGCCAGGACATCCTCTCCGAGCGCCTCCGCTGGACCGAGCGCGGGTTGATGTCGACCGGTATCGAAGGCGACCATGCAGTGTCCCGGCTGAAGAACAGCGTGTTCCACTGGCAGTTCACTTTCTCCAATTCGGACCGCTCCGAGCCGGACCTCCGCGAAACCATTCGCGGCCGCGAGCCGGGCTCCGATCAGCCCTACGCCTTCCTGAATCTGCCTGAATCCGGCCTCCGCTTCTTCTCCGAACTCAAGGATAAGATCTACGAGCCGCAGGCCGATTGGTCAGTTCCCTTCTTCAAGGGCAAATTCAGCGGCCTGTTCAAAACCGGCTTCCGCGGCACCATCCGCCGCCGCGACTTCGACAGCCGCCGTTTCCGGTTTTTCCCCATCCGGGCGGGAACGATCGACTTCACCCAACCCACCAACGTGGTTCTCGGCTCAAACAATATCCGTCCCGACGGCTTCGCTGTCCGCGAAATCACCCGCGGCACCGACCGGTATGAAGCGCTGATGGACATCTATGGCGGGTTCAGCATGGTCGACCTGGCCATCGGGGCCCGCTGGCGCGTCATCTCCGGCTTCCGCATTGAGGATGCGCAGATTAACGTCACCACCCTCGACCCGCTCATCCCGGGCGGCATCCCTTCGTTCGCCAACCTGAATAACCGGGATCTGCTGCCCGCCGTCAACGTAATCTACCAACTGACGGCCAAGCAGAATCTGCGTTTCGGCTACGGCCGTACCGTCAACCGGCCGGACTTCCGCGAACTCTCGCCGTTCGAGTTCACCAATGTTGTTGGCGGCTACTCCACGGTGGGTAACCCCAACCTCCGCCGCGCCAAGATCGATAACTACGACGTACGTTGGGAGTGGTTCCTGGGCGGCAATCAAGTCATCGCCGCCAGTTACTTCTTCAAGCGGTTCCAGGATCCGATTGAACAGATCTACCGGCCCACGGCTTCCGAGCTCCGGCAGAGCTTCCTCAACGTCGACAGCGCCAGGAATCAAGGCGTGGAACTGGAATGGCGCCAAGGACTCGGCCGCTTCAACAAGTCCCTGCGTGACTTCGGGATCCAGGCGAACGTAACGCTGGTCGACTCCGATGTCACCATTCCGACCGACCAGTTCGTGCAACTCACTTCGGCCAACCGCCCGCTGGTCGGCCAGTCTCGCTACATCTTCAACGTCATCGCCGAATGGCAGCGGGCCGCTCTGCGGTCAAACGCCCGCTTCTACGTCAACTCCGTCTCCCGCCGTATCACCGACGTCGGCACGTTCCAACTCCCGGATATCTACCAGGAACGCAACGTGCTGCTCGACTTCGTCTACGAGTACAGCATCAAGGAAAGCGGAAAGTGGAAGCTACGCTTCAGCGGCGAAAACCTGAACAACAATATCTACCGGCAGACCCAATCTGACTTCGTTGTCCGCCGGTTCCAGATCGGTCGTACCTTTACGATCGGCACCAGTTACACGTTCTTCTAACCTAAACAAGGAATAACACCGAGCTATGCGAAAGATTACTCTCGCCACCGCGGCGCTGAGCTTGCTCAGCACCGGCCTCGTCGCCGCCGAAGGTCCTCAGTTCCGGACCATCAGCGCCAGCCAGGCCGAGCGCGAAATCAGTGGATTCACCAGTGTTTCCTCGACCGCAGCGATGTGGGTGTGGGCCGACAAATCGGTCTATCGCCCCGGCGAACAACTAACCGTCCGCTGGACCGTCAAGCCGAACAACGACTTGTATCCGTACACGATCGTTGCTTACCGGCAGAATAACCAGACCGGCGCGAAGTTCTATCTCCCCGCCAATAACAATACCGCCACCGACTTCTTCGGCAACACCCCGGCTGATGGCTTCCGCATCGTGCGGATCCCGGAAGCGACCAAAGCGACCGTCGCCACGGTTACCGTTCCTGAAGAGTATGGCATGCACACGCTGGTCGTGCAGTTGCGCGACTACACCGGCACCCGCCCGGTAAAGACCGCCTACTTCAAGTTCGGCGTCGTCCGCGCCACGGTTGACCTGCCAGCCAACATCACCGAAAACCGCACCTTGACGGCCGACAACGCCTACAGCATCCGCGGCATCGTCACGGTCCGCAACAATGCGACCCTGACCATCGAACCCGGCACCTTCATCATCGGCCAGCCCGGCTCCCAGCCGCCTTCGGTTCTGCTCGTCGCCAATAACGGCAAGATCATGGCGGAAGGCACCCGTTCGCGGCCCATCGTTATGACCTCTTCGCAGCCCATCGGCCGCCGTCAACGCGGCGACTGGGGTGGACTCGTCATGCTCGGCCAGGCGCCGATCAACGATCCGGCCGGCTTCCTGACCATCGAAGGTCTGCCGGAACTTCCGGAAACCCGTTACGGCGGTACCGACGCCAACCACAACTGCGGCAGCCTGAAGTATGTCCGCGTTGAGTTCGCTGGCGCGCTCCTGCGGCCCAACGAAGAGACCAACGCCATCACGTGGGGCGCTTGCGGCAAGGGCACCAAGGCGGAATACCTCCAAGCCCACTACGGTTTAGACGATGCCTTCGAATGGTTTGGCGGCACCAATGACGCCAAATACCTGGTCGGTACTTATGCCGCTGACGACTTCCTCGACGGCCAAGTCGGTTGGAGCGGCCGCGTGCAGCATGGCGTGATGGTCGCCAACGACGACCTGTCGAACCGCGGCATCGAGATGGACAACTACGAGCGGAATTTCGGCGCGCGTCCTCTCGGCAAGCCCACCATGTTTAACCTCTCCTTCATCGGTGGCGGCGCACGCGGCTTCGACGAATCCGACTCGCCCTGCTTGTACTTCCGGCGCGGCGCCGGCGGTTCGTACAACAACCTGCTCTGCTACAACTGGATCACCCGCTCCATGGGTGGCGCCAATATCGGTGATAGCATCCAGCCGAACATCGCCAGCGGCGACTTCAGCGTGAACGGTGTTCTTTCGTGGAACAACGGATACAACACGACGCCTGCTGCTCCGGCAACGACTGACGGCCAGGTGGTTGCAGACTTCCGCGCGCTGCTCAGCGGCCCGGCCGCCCAATTGCTGATCGCCGACACCCTGCTGCGCCGGCCGCTCGAGCGCTCCGACCCGGACTTCCGTCCGCTGACTGGCTCGCCCGTCTTCCGCGCCAACTGGGTGCAGGCGCCCGACGACGGCTTCTTTGACCAGTGGGCCACCTGGATCGGCGGCTTCGGCGATCACGACTGGACCGAAGAGTGGGCCAGCTTCGCTCAGGAACAAGATCTGCAGCCGTAAGCGCGACTGTACGATAGCCATACTCTACGCCCGCGGCTTCGGCCGCGGGCTTTTTTCATCTATCATCGAAGTCTTATGCGGACACTCCTCCTGCTGGCTCTCTCCGTCCCCCTTTGGGCCCAAAGCCAGAAGATTCTAATCATTGGAGACTCCATCTCCATCGGCTACACGCCATTCGTCGCCAAGGCCCTCACCGGCAAGGCAACCGTCATCCACAACGAAGGGAATGCCGCCCACACCGGCAACGGCGTCGCCAAGCTGGACCAGTGGCTCGGCGACGGGAAGTGGGACACCATCCATTTCAATTTCGGGCTGCACGACCTGAAGATCATGGAAGGTGGCAAACATCAGATTCCGCTCGACGAGTATGAGAAGAATCTCAAGTTGATCGTGAAACGATTGAAACAGACCAAGGCCAAGTTGATTTGGGCTTCGACGACGCCGGTTCCCCCCGGCAAGGTGAGTCCACTGCGCGATCCTGCCGACGTGCCGAAGTACAACGCGGCCGCCGCTCGCATCATGAAGGCGGAGAAGATTCGGACGAACGATCTGTTCCACGCCGACCACTCAGGCCAGTTGCCCGCGAATGTCCACTACACCCCGGCCGGCTATGAAGCCCTGGCCAATCAAGTTTTGAAGGTTCTGTCCAAATGAACTCCCGCCTAGTACTCGGCACCATGACGTTCGGCTCGCAGCTCGACGAAGCCGATTCACTCCGCCTCATTGACTCCGCCCTCGACTACGGCATCACGTTCCTCGATACCGCCAACGTCTACAACATGGGCCGTAGTGAGGAGATCGTCTCGAAGGCCTTAAAGGGCCGCCGCGACAAGATTCGCCTCGCCACCAAGGTTCGCGGCAAGATGGGCGATGGGCCGGAGGATATCGGACTGTCGGCGCCGGCGATCAATAAGCAGATCGACGCCTCGCTCCGGCGCTTGGAGACGGATTACGTCGACGTCTACTATCTCCACATGCCGGACCCGGCGACACCGATCGAAGAGACGCTCGAAGCCATGGCGCGTCTGGTGGACGCGGGCAAAGTCCGCCAGTTGGCCTGCTCCAACTACCCGGCCTGGCAGGTGACGGAGATGCAGACGCTCTGCCGCCATCCGATGAAGGTTTCGCAGCCGATGTACAACCTGCTGGCGCGCGGCATTGAGCCGGAGTACCTGCCGATGTGCGCCCGCTATGGAGTCGAGACGTACATCTATAATCCTCTCGCCGGCGGACTTCTGACCGGCAAGCAGGTACCCGCTGCTCCCCTGCCCGGCACCCGTTTCGACGGCAACCAGATGTATCTCGACCGCTACTGGCACCCGGCGCAGTTCGCTGCAGTGGAAGAGTTGAAATCGATTGCCGCCGCGGCGGGGCGCAGCATGATCAGCATGAGCCTCTGCTGGCTTCTGCATCACACCCCGATCAGCGGGATCATCCTGGGAGCGAGCAAACAGAGCCAACTCGATGCCAACGTCGCAGCGGCCAACGAAGGCCCGCTGAGTCCGGAAACCTTGGAAGCCATCAACCGCGTCTGGGCCAATCTGCGCGGCATCACCCCCCAGTACAACCGCTAAGCTATGACCCTTCGTCTGCTCCTCCTCCTAACTCTTGCTGGTGCTCTGCCGGCTCAGGTTGTCATCAGCCAGATCTACGGAGGAGGGGGCAACACCGGGGCCACGCTCCGTCAGGATTTCATCGAGCTCTTCAATCGCGGGGCGCAGGCGCAATCGCTGGAAGGTTGGGCGATCCAGTATGCCAGCGCCACCGGCACCACCTACCAGTCGACGACGCTGACGGGGACGATCGAGCCTGGCCAGTACTATCTGATTCAGCAGGCGGCGGGGGCGGGCGGGACTCAGAACCTTCCGTCGCCAGATGCGACCGGCACGATCGCCATGTCCGGCACAGCGGCCAAGGTGGCGCTTCGCAATGCCGCGGCTGAGGTGGTGGATCGCGTTGGCTATGGTGCGGCGGCGAGCGAGTTCGAAACCGCTCCGACTCGAGATCTTTCGAATACTTCGGCAGCCGTGCGTGCGCGCGCCGGTTGCCAGGATACGGACAACAACAGCGTCGATTTCGTGGTGGCGACACCCGCGCCAAGGAATCGGGCGACGCCATTCGTCAACTGCGCGGCACCTCCGGAAACCCTCCGCCTGACGATCTCCGAGATTCAGGGGCCCGGCGCGGAGAGCTCGTTCGTGGATCGTCGCGTCATCACGTCCGGCGTCGTCACCTTCCGGCGCACCAACGGCTTCTACATCCAATCGCCGCAGGCCGATGCGAACGGCTCTTCCGGCATCCTCGTCTTCACGCAGTCTGCTCCGCCCGCCGCGGCTCAACCCGGAGCCCTGGTAGAGGTGGTAGGCGACATCGCCGAGTTCCGTCCCGCCGGAGATCCGCAGAGCCCACCGCTAACGGAACTCATTAACCCCACGGTGACGCTGCGAGGTCAGGGGCAGACGCTCCCCGAGCCGGTCTCCCTGAAGCCGGATGAAGACCTGGAGCGCTACGAAGGCATGTTGGTCCGCGCCGGGCTGAATATCACCGCCCCATTGAGCGGGTCGGTCGCCTGGGCGACGCTTGATGCACCGCGGCCGTTCCGCCGTTCCGACGAATCGCGGTGGCCGAATCTGCTGCGGCTGGTGACGGATGCGAGGGTGTCTGCTGGGACTTCACTCGCCAACGTCTCGGGCCCGCTCGACTTCGGTTCCCGCACTTACACGATCTATGCAAATCCGATCACGGAGGCCATCCTGATCCCGGAGGCTCCTCCGGCCCCGGTGCGGGCCGACTACGAATACACGGTCGCCACATTGAACCTGCTCCGGCTTTTCGATGAACCCGCGCTGCTGGATCGGTTGCCGCGGCTCCGTCAGTACGTCCAAGTGCAGCTTGGTCTGCCAGATGTGATCGTGGTTCAGGAGGTCGACAAGCTCTCGACTCTCGAACGCGCCGCCGATGCCATTGGCTCCGATTATATGGCGTTCCTGGCGCCGTCGAACGACCCGAGCGGGATCACCTCCGGCTTCCTGGCGCGGGCTTCGCGGGTGGCCGTCGATGCCGTGGCGCAACTGGCGCGGGATCATGAGTACGCCCCCGGCGAGCTGACGCACGACCGGCCGCCGATCCTGCTGCGGGCCAGCATCGCCGGGCAGCCCGTTTCCGTGATGGGCGTTCATATGCGCTCTCGCCTGAACCTGGAAGACCCGCGGGTGCGGGCCAAGCGGGCCGCACAGTTTGCTTCGGTCGCCGAGGAGCTGTCGCTCTTACCGGCCAACATCCCCGTGATCGTCGCCGGGGATTGGAACTCGTTTGCCAACGAAATCAACTTTCCGGGCTTTACGAATCTGACGACAACGCTCTCGCCGGCGGAAAACTATTCGTATGTGTTTGACGGCCAGACGCAGACGCTCGACCACATTCTAATCAACCAACGGAACCTGTTGAGTCGGGTTCATTTCGGGCGCGGCAATTCGGATTTTCCCGCGGCGACCCGCCTGTCCGATCATGACGGGGTGGTGGCGTATCTGCTCTCGCGGCCGGTGCTGCTCACGGCCGCGAGCATCGTTAACAGTGCCAGCTTCTATGCGGGCGCGTTGGCGCCTTCGACGGTAACTACGATCTTTGGCCAGGGAAACTTCGCTGCCAGGGCACGGATTCGTTTGGGTGGTGTCGCGATACAGCCGCTCGTTGCTGGAGGGAGCCAGATCGTCTTCCTGACGCCCCCGACGCTTCCACCGGGCTCCGTGACGGTGGAGGTCGAAACCGAGGGAGCGGCACTTCATAAGTTCGAGATGCCCACCGGGCGGGTCACGCCGGCTCTGCCGCTGGCCTGGCAGATGACGGACCGGACCAGTTTCAGCGGCTTTCGCGCCGGCACGGAGCGGCAGATTCTGTTGAATGGGACAAGTTCAGCGCCGGTGTCGGGACGGCTTTGCGGCTTGCCGGTTGAGATTCTTCGAGCTGCGCCTCAAAACAACCTCCTGGCCGTCGACTTTGTAGTTCCTCCGGCCTGCCCGTTGGGCCGGCAACGCATTGAATTCTCCGTCGGCAGCCGCACGACGCAGCCCGACTTATTTACCGAAATTGTCCCCTAGCTTCGACTACACTTAGCAGTGCATGTGCTCGTGGCGTCTTCCAGCACTCCTCCTGACTAGCGCTTGCCTCTTCGCACTCGACACGAAGTTGTTGCTGGAGCAGGTGCGTAAAGCGCCCACGCCAGCAGCCAAACTGGCTTTGTTGACCGAAGCGCTGCCGTTGGCCGGGGACTGGCAACAGCAGGCCGCCGTACAATACAACCTCGCTCGTCATCATCAGAACCAGGGCAATGCCGCGACGGCGGTCGAGTGGTTCGCCAAAGCCTTTGCGACCCATCAGCAGTTTGACGATCCGTTTCAGCGGGCCATTCTTCTAAACAACTGGGCGATCGCCGAGACGGAGCTTGGCGAGACGACTGCGGCCAAGGCTCACTTCGAAGCCGCGCTCGCCATCCGGCGGGAGTTGAAGGACGGCCCCGGCGTTGCGTATACACTGCTTGGGCTGGCCAACGTCTATGCGGCCTGGGGCGATCTCGCTGCCGCCCATCAGACTTACGAATCCGTCGCCGAGCAGTGGCGGCAGTTGAAGAACATTGTCGGCGAGGCGCATGCGCTGAATAATGACGGCCTGATCCTGGCGGCACTCGGCGATCCTAAACGCGCCGCGACCGCCCACCGACAAGCGCTCACCCTGTTTCGCCAAGCCAAGGAGACGCGCTATGAGGCCTATGCGCTGAGCAACCTGGGTCTGGTAGATCCCAACGAAGCCGAAGCCAACTTCCGGCGCGCGATCGGGATGCTGCCGACTCCGCGCGAGAAGGCCTATGCACAGCAGAATCTGGCCGATCTGTTGTTCCGCGTCGGCCGGTTGCCGGAAGCGAAAGCGCTCTATAGCGCTTCGCTCGCCGCCAAGCTCGAAGCCAAGGACCGGGCCGGCGCCGCGTATACGCACTCCCGCCTGGCGGCCTACCACCTGCGGCTGAACTCGTTGTCCGAGGCCGAAGCCGAGGCCCGTCGCGCCCTCGACCTCCACGTCGCCGTCGGCGACCGCGCCGGGGAGGCCGCCACTCTGGCGATGCTGGCCGCCATCGAGTGGTCTTTTACGAAACGAAGCCAATCGCTCGCTACCATCGCCCGCGCCCGTGGCATTGTGGAGGAGACCCGCAGCCGCGTCCTGAGCCCGGATCTGCGGTCGAGCTACTTCGCCACCAAGCGGAGCATCTACGATTTCGAGATCTCGAAACTGCTTTTTACGAAACGAAGCCAAGAGGCGCTGGCGATCAGCGAACGGGCCCGGGCCCGGCTGCTGCTCGACGAACTGGACGAACAGGAGACCCCGGCCAACGCCCGGGAGCGGCAGCTCCGCCGCGAACTTTCGGCCCAGGAGCAGAGGCTGCCCGGGTCGCGCGATCGGGTGGAGGCGCTGCTCCGGGAATGGCGAACGGCGAAGGCCGCATTGCGGAAGGAGTTCGCGGCGGAACCCCGCGGCGTCGCCGCTCTGCGGGCACTGGCCAGCGCCGAGACGACACTGGTGCAGTACTGGCTCGGCGAGGAGGAGGGCGCGGCGTTCGTCGTCACCCCGGCCGGAGTACGGTCGATTCCGCTGCCGGGGCGGCGTCAGCTCGGCCCGCAGATCGATGCGTTCCTGTCGGCTCTGACGGCGAGGCTAACGTTGATCCCGAATGAGACGGCGGCTGCCAAGCAGGCGCGCCTGGCTGCGGCGGAGGCGACTTGGAATCGCCTGCTGCCGGAGATGCGGAAGCTGTTGCCGGTGTCGGCTCGACGGCTGGTGCTCTCGCCGGAGGGCCCTTTGGCGCGCTTGCCCTGGCACCTGCTGTCGCCGGGCGAGATCACGTTGACGCCTTCGCTTAGCGTGCTGGCGGAGCTACGGCAGCGGCCCGTTTCGCCGCACAAACTGGTTTCAGTGATCGCGCTGCCGTCGCTGCGGTTCGCCGGCCGGGAGGCCGACGCCATTGCCGCGCTGACCCCGGTGAACCGGCCCACGGACATCGATCTGGCGCTTCGGACGTCGCGGGTGCTGCACTTTGCGACGCATACGACAGTGGACGACCGGGAGCCGGCGCTATCGGGCATCGCCCTGCCGGACCGGACGATGCGCCTATATGAGCTATACGGGAAAAGCATCCGGGCCGACCTGGTGGTGCTCAGTTCGTGCCGGTCGGCGGCGGGGCCGGAGATCAGCGGCGAGGGGACGATCGGGTTGGCGAGAGGGTTTCTGCATGCGGGGGCACGGCGGGTGGTGGCATCGCTATGGAGCGTGGACGACCAGGCGACGGCGCGGTTGATGGAACATTTCTATAGCGAAATGTTTAAAACAAGAAAGTCCCCTGCTGCGGCGCTCTTCGCGGCGCAGCAGAGGCTGCGAGCAGAGCCTCGCTGGTCGCATCCGGCGTATTGGGCTGGGTTCGTTTTGCAGGGGGACTGGCGTTGACGGCGGAGCATTTGCAGCAATTGCTGGCCGTGCTGGGCGAGGAGTCGGCCGAACGGTATGAAGCGTTACGGTGGCGGCTGGTCCGGCTGTTCACGTGGGAACGCTGCGGCGAGCCGGAGGCCTTGGCCGACGAGGCGCTGGACCGGTTGGCGCGGCGGCTGACGGAGGGGGAACCGATCGGGCATTTGGAGAACTATTTGTTTGGCATTGCGCGGATGCTGTTGCGCGAGGAGGCGGCCCGGGCGATGCGGCAACGGGCCAAGCTGGCGGAGTTTGGCCGAGAGCAGGTTCGTTTGTCCTTGCCGGCCAGTGATGAGTTGGCGGAGAGATTGCGCCGTTGTTTGGACTCGCTCGAGCCGGAGCAACGGCGGATTGTGCTGGCTTACTACGACGGGCGGCCGCGGGAGCGGCTGGCCGTCGAACTGGGACTGCAATTGAATGCGCTGCGGAACCGGGCATTGCGGCTGCGCGAGAAATTAGAAAAGTGCGTGATGATTCATCGGATTGAATCACTAGGGAAAGAGGGAAGGTGACAGAGCAAGATCGCATTTGGCGCGCCTATCTGCGGCATGAGTTGCCGGAGGAGGAGCGAATCCGGGTTCAGCAGCAGATCGTCGAGGTGGACGGGTACGCCGAGGCGTTGGCGGAGTTTGAATACGATCAGATCGACGAAGCGGCCCGGAGGCGGACGCAGGACCGGGCCCCCATTCTTGCTATCGCGGCGATGGTGCTTTGCGCCGTCCTGTGGACGATGCGGCCGACTGGAGCAGCGCCCGTCGTTTTCATCGCGGCGGGAACGCTGCGGGACGAGGCGACAGTGCAACGCATCACCGTCCCGGCCGGAGCCGAGGTGGTGTTCGAGTTGGAGCTACCGGATCCGGCCCCTGGCGGCAAGTGTGTGGCCCGCGGCCAGACGGGCGACTGCTCCGGCAAGGTGTTCCGGCTGCGGCTGCCCCGCCCCGCTCCGGGCCGCCAAGAAATAGAGCTGACGCAAGACAACCAATTGGTCTCCGTTTACGTCTTTACAATAGAGTGATGCGAAAGCTGTTAGTGCTGTTTGCGCCCTTGGCGCTGGCGCAGGCCGAATTCCTGCATGTGACGTTGGCTGTCGACAAGATGGATTGCGCCACTTGCGTGAAGAGCATGGAGATTGGACTCCGCAAAATTCGCGGCGTCGAGAAGGTGGCGGTGGATGCGGCAACGGGGGTAGAATTCACGCTGGCGCCGGGCAACCGGATCAGTCTGGAGCAGCTTCGCGACGCCATCAAGGGCATTGGATTCCGGCCGGGCGATGCGAAGGTGATCGTTCGCGGAACCGCGGTGACCGATGATGGCCGCTGGCGGTTTCAGGTGGACGGAACGGGCAAGATGTACAACCTGTCGAGCCGCCACGATCACGTGATCCTGGGCCTGCAGGCGAAGCCATCGGTGGTCCGGAAGGTCCATGCGACTTCCGCCGTTCCGCCCGATCCGCAGACGGTCCCCGTGCTCGACGTTACCGAAATCGTCCCATGAAGCTCGTCTTAGCCGGACTCCTGTTCTTGCGCGCGGCCTGCGCGCAGACCGATCTGTTCGCCGAGATCGACCCCGCCATGAAAGAGTTGGCCACGGCGACCGGATTGCCGATGAAGTCTCGCGTGGATCGTGCGTTCATTAACAAAGCGAACTTGAAGAAGTTTCTCGAAACGCGGATTCAGGAGACGGTCAGCGACGAGGAGTTGCGCGTGGAGACCCTAACGCTGCGACTGTTTGGGTTCATACCGGCTGATTATGACCTGAAGGGATCGACGGTTTCGCTGCTCACCGAGCAAGCGGCGGCGTTCTACGACTACCGGAAGAAGAAGATGTTTATTCTGGAGAGCGCACCGGAATCGACGCAGCGGTTCGTTTTGACGCACGAGTTGGCGCATGCTTTGGCGGATCAGCATTTCAACTTGGGCCGCTTCATCCGGAAGGGAAAGACGGACGATGCCGCGACGGCGCGGCTGGCCGTGATGGAGGGCCAGGCGCAGTGGCTAATGTACGAAGTGATGGGCGCTAAGACGGGGCAGAGTCTGCGCAATGATCCTGGCTTGGTGCGGATGATGGCGAACATGGGGGAGTCCGGCCTGTCGCAGTATCCGGAGTTGACGAATGCGCCGGTCTACATCCGGGAGAGCCTATTGTTTCCGTACTCCCGTGGGTTCGTTTTCAACGCGCAGGTGATTGAAAAACTGGGAAATCAGGGCTTCAGCGAGGTATTCCGGCGGCCGCCATCGACAACGCAGCAGATCCTGCACGCGGAACGGTATTTCGCAAAGTCGGAGGCGGTTCCAGTAGTTCTGGAGCCCGCACCGAAGGCTCATAAGGTGTTGATGGAAGGGACGCTTGGCGAGTTCGATTGCCTGGTGATGTTCAAACAGTTCGGCAACGCCGATTCGGCCGCTGCGCGGGCGGAACGCTGGCGCGGCGGGCAATTTCGCGTATCCGAACATAAGAAGACGAAGGAGCCGCTGCTCCAGTACACGATCGCCTGGGAGAACCCGGAGGCCGCGGCCGACTTCGCCGCGCTCCAAAACCAGCGAAAGGGTCCACAAACACGCATCGAACAGCGGGGCGATCGCGTCATTGTTTCAGAGGGGATGCGTTAATATGATCTACATGAAGACTTCCTTGTTGATGCTCGCGCTTGCAACGGCGCTTACGGCGGCCGATCCGCGCCCGGCCCCGGAACTCGTCATCAAAGCCGCTAACGGTCAAGAGCAGTTGCTCAGCAAGTTTCGCGGCAAGGTTGTGGCCGTCGAATTTTTGTTGACGACGTGTCCGCATTGCCAGAAGGCGTCGCAGAATATGCAGAAGCTCTATAAGGAGCTTGGTCCGCAGGGTTTCCAGCCGGTCGGTATCGCGATCAATGACATGGCGAACATGTTGATCAACGATTATTCCAAGCAGTTCAGCCTGACCTACCCGATTGGCTACGCCAACCGCGATGTGGCCACGCAGTTCCTGCAGCACCCGATCATGATGAGCATGTTGATGCCGCAGCTTGTGGTGATCGACCGCAAGGGCGTGATTCGTCATCAGTTCCCGGGCGGCGACAAGTTCTTCGAGAACGAAGAGAAGAATTTGCGCGACGTGCTGCTTCCGCTGTTGAAGGGTGGCGCCGCCGCCCCGACTCCTACCTCCGCTGCGCCGAAAAAGCCGGCCACCAGCGCGAGTGCTGCCAAGTCCGCAAAATAGTTTTTTCGCGGCGTGATGTTTCGCCGCTCCACCTCACCGGGATCAGACTCCATTTTGGCCCGGTGAGGAAGAGCGATGTTGCTTCGTTTGCTTTGGTTGGTCAGCGTGTTGGCGCTGACCGGTTTTCCGTTGTTGGGGTCGTCCGCCGATGACCCCACGGACCCGATGGTGGTCGCGCAGGCCAACGCGCTAGGGAAAGATCCTCAACGCATCTTCGCGTTCGTGCGGGACGAGATCGGTCTCGAAATCTATTCGTCATCCTTGCGCGGCGCGCGAGGGGTGCTTCACTCGCGGTCCGGCAACACGCTGGACCGGGCGAGCCTGCTGGTCGCGCTGCTGCGCGCCTCGGGGCAGACGGCACGCTACGTACAGGGGACGTTGAACTCGTCGCTCCAGGCGGCGGTGATCCGCTCGATGTTTGCACCGCGGAACCAGTTCCTGGGTTGTCCGCCGGCGGGCAAGAATCTTTCCAATCCAGTGGGCGGTCCGCTGAATGGCCAGTTGAATCCGCATTTCTGGGTGGAATTCGGCGGCGCGAATACTCCGCTAGACCCGACGTTGGTGGCCAATCAGGCGGGCCAGACATATGGGACTGCGGCGAGCCGGTTTACTGAAATTCCGGATGCGTTGCGGCAGAAGGTGACGGTTCGCCTGGTGGCGGAGTCGTACAACTCGGCTGGTGCGCTGTTCGGACTGGGCGTTGGCAGCGCTACGGTGCTGGAACAGATCTTTGAGACCGCCGCCATCTATGGCAAGCCGATCAGCATTGGCCACTTTGTTTCGTCGCGGTCGCTTGGGGGGCTCACCGCGTCGGCGAATATTTACACATACTCGCCGTATTTGACGGTGGGTGATCCAGCGATTGACGTGCGGCAGCAGGAGCTGATCCGGGGAACCGACTTCCAGGAGAGTCTGACGAACTACCCGCTGAGCAGCATCATCTTGACCGGCCTGTTTCTCGAAGTCGACGCCGAGGACCGGACGGAGCAGAGGCGGACCTACCGCAAGACGATTCTCGACCGCATCGGCATTTCGGCGCGGCGTAATGGGGGCCGGATTTCGGTTTCGCCGGGGGACCTGACGGCCTCGATCTCTGAGCAGGACATTACGACGGTGAACATTTTGAGCGGGCTGCAGGGCCCGGCGGTTTTCGCGCAGTTGGATACTCGCTTGAAGGCCATTCAGGCGCAGGTGGCAGCCATACAGGCGCAGTTGTCGGCGTTGCCGGCGCAGGGTCCGCTGTCGCCGACGCAATTGGCGACGATGCAGGAGGGAACGAAGCTGGCCCGGGCGCAGAGCATCGTGTTGAATGAGTTAAACACGTCGGCCTGGGCGCGCGCCTCCGACAAGTTTCTGAAGCAACTGCAGACGGGCTATCTGGTGCGGGGCTGGTACAACCGGCCGCGGATCATCGTGGGGACTTCGCGGTACAAGGACGGGACGTTGGTCTACGGGCTCGACCTGGTGAAGCGGGAAATGCAGACGATGGCCGAGGCAGGCCAGCGTCAGGATGCCACGGCGGCGTTCGAGCTGCTGCGCGGGATGATTGAGTCGTCGCTTGAAGGCGAGATCCTGGCGGGGAGCTCGGGGCAGGCGGCTTTTGATGTGATCGATGTAATCCGGAACACGACCGATGGGCTGACGGTGATCGGCCCGGCCAACTTGCCCGCGTTGGCGGATCTGTCGGCAATACCGGACGCGGCCCGTTCGTTGATTACGGAAGCAGTGGGTCGTGGGCTGCTGGTGATCCTGCCTCGTCGGCCGGTGACGCTCGGCGGTTCGCCGCGCTTTGGATGGCTCGAGTACAACCCCACGTCGGGCGAGACGATCAGCAGCTTCGACGATGGGTCGCACGGCGCGTTTGTCGACTACGTGGGAACGCAACTGGTGAACCTCAACTACACGCAGAAGATCGCCGAGTTCTGCGGCCGCGTCAACGGGATCGGCCTGAGCGGGATTATCTTTACAACGGGCGTCTTGAATGGGGTCGCCAATGCCAACGAATTTAACGAAGCGATTCGGAAAAGCAAGGAGGATATCGGTGGGGCGCTGGGCCAGCAGACCATTGGCGGGGGTACGCCCATTGGCGATGCGTTGAAGGTTACGGTGTTCGATGCCTACCAGGCGTTTGCCGACGAAAGCCTGTTCCATCCGCCACCGTTGCCGGAGAGTGCGGGCCTGGTGCTGGCCTTCGCCAAGGGACTCTATGAGGGGTTCAAGTTCTCCGAGGGTTGGCTGAAGAAGAACCTGCCGGTGGATCCGGAAGTGTATTCGTACCTTGGCGCCGATTTGGTGAACGGGGTGCCTGCCCCGGTCACTCCCGGGGCGACCGAGCAGACCAAGGTGACGCTGTTGCCCGAGCCGTTCTTCTTCACGAATATTGGCGGGGCAGAGCTACCGAGCGTTTACAAGTTCCGGGTACAGAACTTGGGGCCGACGGCGCAGTCCTATATCCTGACGACGAATCAGGGCACGCCGGGCGTCGATTATCAGTTCAGCGTGGACCGCATCGCGGTGCCCGCCGGGCACACGGTAGACGTGGGGTTCTGCGTGTTTCCGAGGGCACCGCTGCCGCCGGCGGGAACGTCGATTCTGGTGCAGCCGGGTGCGCGGTCGGAGTCCAGCTTTCTGCAGACGGCGGTGGCGACGTCCTTTCCGGTTCCCGCGGTGACGGCTATATCGGTTCGGACTTCGCCGCCCGCGCTCACTTTGCGGCCGGGGGCGAGTGAGGTCGTTGACCTGACGGTGCAGAATACGGGGAACCAGGCGATCACCGGCGCCGCGCTTTCGATGGCGGCTTCGCCCGGCCTGACGGTGACGGGGCTGTCGGCGTCGGTGAGTGTGGCGGTGGGGGAAACGGTTACCATTCGCGTAACGGTGGCAGCTGGGCCGGGGACGGCCTACAACGCTGGGTTGGCGGTGGCGTTTCGGGCGTTGAGTTCGACTTGGATTCTGCCGGTGGGCATCGGGACGGATGCGGCGAATTGCGCCGTCCGAGCCGGGGCTGAGGCGGGGGCTTCGCAGCGGTCGGGGTTGGCGACCGTGTTGAACGAGTTGGCCCGACGGCTGAACGTGTTGGCGGGAACGCCGGATGATGCCGTGCTGAAGGCGTCCACGATCGCGACGCTCGACAACCTGATCAATCAATTGAATACTCCGCCGCTGACCGCGCGCCGACCGGCGTTTGAAGCGGCACGGGAGGCGATGCGCGCGGCTTCGGCGGGGGCGGTGCTTTCGGCGATCAACTCGCTGGGCGCAGAACTCTGTACGTTGAACACGGCGCTGGCCGAACTGCCGGGCGATTCGTATGACGCGGTGCTTTCGCCGAGTTCGCAGATTGCGCTGCCGGGCGCGAACATCTCCTACGGCATTGCGGTGGTGAATCGCAGCATGCGGACAAGGACGTTCCGCCTGGCGACGACGCCGTTGCCGGCCGGGGTGACGGCTACGTTTAGCACGGCGACCGTAACGTTGCCTCCGGGCGCGGCCAGCAATAATCCGCAGCCCGGTTTCACGACGACCAGTCTCACCTTAAATGTGATCGGGGCGCTGGCTCCGTTCGCGTTCGAGGTGATCGCGACACCAGTGGACGATCCAAACAATCCGCGACGCCTAGCTGGCGCCGTTACGACCCGCCCGGAACTGGTGGCGTTGGATTCGCTGACGCCTGCGCCGGCGGCGACCTCCGCGGGCGGGCTGGTGAACTTGTCGGTGCGGATTCTGAATGTTTCGAATCAAGCCCGCACGGCGCAGCTTTTCTACACCGTTTACAACGCGGCCAATCAGGTGGTCCGCTTCAACATCTTCGGGGGGCAGTTGTCGCTCGAACTGGGCTCCGCACTGCAGACGTTTAGCCTCACGCCGCCGATCAACACCACCGGTTTTCCGGATGGGCCGTATCGCGTGGAGGTGAACATATTCGATTCGAGCCTGCGGCTGAATCCCGAGGCCGCGCGCGCAAACTTCTGGGTGGGCTCCCCGGTTTCGGGGACGATCACGCTGACGCCGAATACGATGGCTCCTCCGGCGGGCACGACCACCGCGACACTGCAACTGAATCGCGACGCTGCGACGAACCCGCTGGCGACCCTGTTGGGATCGGTGCAGACGACGGGCCGGCCGCAGAACATGGCGATCCTGAACAACATCGTCTATGTGTGTGGGGATACGGCGATCACTGCCGTCGATGTGGCGGACCCAGCAAATCTTGTCGTGCGCCGGACGTTCGGCCAGGCCCAACTCGGAACGGTGGGCTATGGCGGTACTCCGTGTAACATCGCCAACAACCACTTGTTCGTTCTCTACAGCCGGTTGAACGGGAACCAATCCTCGGCCTTCCTGCCGACGAACATTGCGGTGTATAACTTGGCGGACCCGATTAACCCGGCGTTCGTGACGGTGAAACAGATTGAACGGCAGGACGCCGGGACGCTGGCCGTGAACGGGACCGTGGGCACGACTACGACCCAGGGCATTTTTTTCAATCCGTTCTCGCAGTTCATCTTCCAATACCATGGCCAGGTGATCACACTGGATCTATCGGACCCGGCGAATCCCAAGGAGATCGCGGGGCTGTTCCCGCCCACGCTGTCGGATCCGCGCTTAGGCTCTGGCAATCCGGTGGCGCAGACGCTGCCGATCGACTCGACGTACACCTATGTGGCCAGCAGCACGATGTCAACGAATCCCGCGGATGGCGTGGGCCGGGTGGTGATTGCCAATCTTTCGAACCCGGCTTCCCCCTCAGTGGCATCGACGTTGGAGATTCCGGAAACGCGGCTGGTTTACAGCATGGCGCGGCTGGGCGATACGGTGCTGGTGGTTGGGGATACGTTGGGGAACTACGATGCGAACTCTGGTTTCACGGGGTTTCTGACGTTGACGGCGCTTGATATCTCGAACCCGGCCGCTCCGGTGATCCGGCAGACGGTGACGACAACATTGCGGGACAAGGACCCGGCGTCGGCACTGGCGTTGGCGAACAATACCTTCGTGGTCGGTGGCGCGACCTTGAACAGTAAGCCGGCGTTGTTGCTCGTCGATGCCAGCAATCCCGCGGCTTTGCGATACGTTCCCTACGATACGCCAGTGGCGGTGTATCCGCAGCGGAACGCGGGGAGTTTCTTTTACACGCTGTCAAGTATTGGGCTGAGTACGTATCGCCTGGATACGGTGGCTGGGCCGCAGTTGACCGCGCGGGTGGAGGTGCCGAAGGCGACCGGGGTGGCGGTGGTTCCGGGCTCCTTCTCGCTGGCTCCAACGAACGTGATTCCCGGCGCGGAGTTTGATACGTACGAATGGGTGCAGCCGGTTCCGAATTCGATTACGTGGAACATGAATTTGACCGGGCTGGAGGTGGGGGCGGTGAAGAGGGTGGTCCGGGGCGGGCGTTTGGATTTCACGCTGCCGACGTCTGGCCCTGGCACGTTCTCGCTGCCGGCGGCTTCGGTGATGACGGATCAGATTCTATCGATGACGCCGGCGGAGCGGAACGGCAACGCGGGATTGCCGTCGACGTTCGCCGTCACATTGCGGAACCCGTTGCCGACGGCGCAGACGTTCAACCTTTCGGTCAGCGGGTTGGCTCCAGCGTGGGTGAACGTGCCGCCTTCAGTGACGGTGGCGCCGAACTCGACAGTGAATTTCAATCTGGTGGTAACGCCGGATCTGCGAGCTTTTCAGTTCGTGCGCTACCAGTTCGTGCTGACCGCGCAGACGGCGAGTGGCATTCTCGGCAATGTCGCCGGGGCGGTGTTCGTTGTCTCGACAGGCGCGACGGGCGGGAACAATCCGTCGTCGATTGTGGGGCTGAGCGCCTCGCTGCTGCCGCCAACCGTCTTGATTGGGCGGTCGGGGCAAGCGACGACGACGCTGCGCCTGGAGAACACCGGAAACGTGAATCTGGATCTGTCGATGGGGCTGATTGTGCCGAGCTTCTACGGGGGAACGTTCTCGCGAAACAGCTTTACCGTGCGGCCCGGGCCGAACAATGTGGAGGAGGTGACGATTACGTTCTCCACGATTCCGAACGCGGCTTCCGGAACGTTCCGCGTGTTCGGAAACAATTTGGAAATCACGGGAAATCTGACGGTGCTGCCGCAGGGGGTGACGTTGGCGATAACCCCGAGCGCGGGGCTGACGACGACGGCGTTCGCCGCGACGGTGACGAACACGGGCACGGTCGCCGATACGTTCGATCTGGCAGCCGGGGGGGCGTTGGGGCCAGTGGTGACCGTGACTCCGAACACGGTGACGCTGGCCCCTGGAGCCTCGGCAAATGTCGCGTTGGCGATCGGCAATGCGGCGGCGTTGATACCGGGCGCGACCTCGTTCGACTTGATCGCGACGTCAAGAGACAACGCGGCGGCGAAGGCCCGGGCGCGGGCGACGGTGAACATTCCGGGGATGAAGGGGGTTCTCGCGGCGCTGGATCCGTCGCCGGCCAATACCGCGTTGACGCTGTCGGTGAACAACACGGGCAACGGCGATGACGAGTACTCCGTGACGGTTTCCAGTACGACTGGCACAGCGGCGGCCACGTTGCGTAATCTGCTGACGAACCAGCCGGCGACGTCGATTGACCGGATGGCATTGCAGGGGCTCGGGCTGGGGCAGTTACCGGTGGCGGCGACGGGTGCGGGAACCATTACGATTACGGTGCAGTCGTTGAGCGATCCGGCGATTCAGTCCGTGGCGACGGCGACGGTGGGTTCGCCAGTGGTGGAGCCGCCTCCTATCGAGCCCCCGCCGGTGGTTCCGCCTCCAGTAACACCGAATCAGGCGCCGGTCTCCCGGGCGGGAGCCAATCGGGACGTGCCAATCCGGCAGGTGGCGACGCTCGATGGACGGGCCAGTTCGGACCCGGACAATCGGCCGCAACCGTTGACCTACGCGTGGACGTTACTGAGCAAGCCGACGGGGAGCCAGGTGGCGACGGCGAGCATCGGGAACGCGAGCCAGGCGCTGGCGTCGTTTACGCCCGATGTGTTTGGCGACTATACGTTCCGGCTGACGGTTTCCGATGGTGCGCTGGCGGGAACTTCAGAGGTGGTGATCCGGTGCGTGAATCAGATACCGGTGGCCGATGCGGGACCGGATAGGGATACACTCGTGAATCGGACGGTGATCCTGAAGGGCGACCAGTCGTTCGACCCGGACCAGGACCGGATCACGTATGCCTGGCGACTACTGAGCGCTCCGGCGGGCAGTGCGGTGACGACAGTTCGGAACAGTTGGACGGTGCAGCCGTACTTCATTCCGGATCGCCCGGGGACCTATCGGTTCTCGTTGACGGTGCGGGATGGGCTGGCGGAGAGTGCGCCGGACTTGTTCGAGGTGCAGGTTTACGAAACGAACCCACCGGCGAATCCAGCGCAGGCGGCGGCAGCGCGGAGCGTCTTCCCTGCTCCGATCACCGGTCCGGCCGCGGCATCGCCGGCGGTTTGGCGGATTGTGAGCGTACCGCGGGATAGCCGGTTGAACGATGCGGACTTGAACAACGGCCGGTTTGTGCCGGATGCTCCGGGGTTCTACGTGCTGCGGCGGGAGGTGGAGAATACGGCGACGAACTTCGTGTTTGCCTCGGCCGTGGCGTGCGATACGGATGCGGACGGTACCGTCAACGAGCTTGATCTGCAGTTGTTGATTGGGCTCTTCGGCAACGCGGCCGCGCCCGAGGTGCTGGCTTGTTCGGCGCCTCCGCCAGTGACGGCGCCAGAGCGGCCGTACTTCAACGCGGAACCACGCTTGATTCAACTGACGTGGCAACGGGGGACGCCGGTTCCGGAGCCGCGGACGGTGTTCCTGGATGGCGACGTGGCGGAGTACCGGGTGACCGTGATTGGCCGGGGTTTTGTTGTGCCAACGCCGGGGCTGGGTTCGCTGCCGACCAATGACCGGGTGGCGCTACGGTTTGCGCCGGGTTCGCTGGCGCCGGGGATCTATGAAGATCAGGTGGTGTTTATCCCGTCGGGCGGGGCACAGTCCGTGATCGTTCGGGTGCTCTTCACTGTGATCGATACGCCGCAGTTGCTGGTGGACCAGCGGCCGATCGTGTTCCGCTATCGACGGGGCGGAGCGATGCCCACGCCGCAGACGTTGTACGTAACGGCCACGGCCAAGCCAATCCGGTTCGAGGCCGCCGTGGCGACCGGGGCTTGGCTGATGGTAAATCCGGGCTTGGCGCAGATTCCGGCGAACTTGCGGGTGGAAGTGGACCCGCGGACGCTGGCGCCGGGGACCTACAGCGGGCTGATCCGGGTATCGGCGGCGGAGGCCGCTAACTCCCCGAAGGAGGTTCCGGTGACGCTGATCGTGGAGTGAGGGCTAGGAGCTGGTGTGGTCGTGAACGATTTTCCAGCCCTGCTTGGTCTTCCGCAGAACGAGCGTGAACTGGCCGGTGGCATCGCCGCCGCCGGCCTTCGAACGGGTGAGGAAGAACTTGCCAAGGACGAGAGCGTGATCGTTGCCGAGGGGGCGGGATTCGACGATTTCGAAGCGAAGCTGGCCCATGGACTCGGGCGTGCCGTAGGTCTTTTTGTACCGGGCGAGGACGTCGGCGTAGCCGCGGTTGAGGGATTTGCCAAAGAAGGTGATTTGCGGCGAGTTTTCATAGGTGGCCGCGAACGCATCAAGATCGCCGCGATTCCAGGCAGCCGTTTGTTCCGTCAGCACGGCTCGGACGGCCGCATCTTGGCCGCACAGCGGCAGAGTTAAAAGTAGAGCGAATACCAGACGCATCGTGAGACCAATTATACTTGCAGGTTCAGGATGCCCAATCTCTCCCCCAACTCGCCAGCGGAACTGGCGGATCTGCTGCGTAAGGCGAGTGCGCATAGCCACTCGGTTGAGTGCGGCGGAAACTTTTCAAAAACCCAGTGGGGCGGCCCGCTGCGCGAGCCCGACCTGCGAATTTCGACCGCGAAGCTGAACACGGTGCTGCAGTATGAGCCGCGCGATTTGACGATTTCGGTCGGCGCGGGGATGTCATATGCCGCGTTGACGCGCCTGGTGGGCGGCAATCGGCAGATGATCCCGCTGGACCCGCCCTACGCTTCGAAGGCGACGATCGGCGGGGTGATTGCGACGAACTTGAGCGGCAGCCGGCGGCGGCTGTTCGGGTCGGCGAGGGATCTGGTGATTGGCCTGCAGTTCGCGACGATGGAAGGCAAGCTGGTGCAGAGCGGCGGCATGGTGGTGAAAAATGTGGCCGGGCTCGACATGGGCAAGCTGCTGATCGGCAGCTATGGCACGCTGGGCGTGCTGACTTCGATCAACTTCAAGCTGATTCCGGTGCCGCCGGACAAGGTGACCTTCGTCCGCAGCTTTGCGACGGCGGCGGAGGCGGTGGCGGAGCGGAACCGGCTGTTAACCGGGGTGCTGCAACCGGCGGGCATCGACCTGTTGAATCCAGCGGGCAGCGAGATTCTGGGGCATAAAGGGTTTCTGCTGGTGCTGCCGGTGGGCGGCAGCGGCGTGGTGATTGACCGCTATAAGCGCGAGCTGAGCAGCTACCACGTGACGCCGAACGATATGCTGCTGGGCCGCATTGCTGAGTTTTCGGCGACGTTTCTGGCGCAACATCCGAAAGGCGCGGTGGCGCGGATCAGCACCCGCCTGCAGGGGTTGCTACCGTTGCTCGAAGCGGAGAAGCGACCGTTGGTGGTGCGGGCGGCGAATGGCGTGGCGTATCTCCATCTGCAGAATGTTCGGGAGCCGTTTGCGGGAGTTCTGGAGGCGGGCGAGGACCGGAAAGCCGTGGTGCAGTGGCCGGAGCCGGGAGGCGATTTGGCGGTAATGGAGAAGATTAAGCGCATGATGGATCCGCAGCATCTGCTGAACAAGGGGCGTCTCTATGGCCGCATCTAATTTGAACAACCCCAAAGCTTTGAACAATTCCGAAGCGCCGCTCCAGAAGGATCTCGACAAATGCGTCCATTGCGGGCTCTGTCTGAATGCCTGCCCGACGTATCGGGAGCTGGGCGTGGAGATGGATTCGCCGCGCGGCCGGATCTATCAGATGGTGCAGATTACCACCGGGCAGGCCGAGATGAGCGATGCCTATGTGGAACACATGGACCTGTGCCTGGCGTGCCGGGGCTGCGAAACTGCGTGCCCGAGCGGGGTGCAGTACGGCAAGTTGATTGAGGCGGCGCGGGCGCATATTGAAGAGAATCGGCCGCGACCGGTTTTCGTCCGGCTGTTCCGTTGGTTTATCTTCGGGCAACTGCTGCAGACGCGGTGGATGCTGGCGTTGGCTGGAGCTGGGTTGTACCTGTACCAGATGTCCGGTTTGCAGAAGTTCGTTCGCTCGATCGGTATTCTGAAGCCGTTTGGCAAGCTGGCGGAGATCGAGATGTTGTCGCCGAACGCGGAAGCTCCGTTCTTCTTCGGCCAGATCGGCAAGGTGTTCCCGGCGGAAGGAACCCAGAAGTACAAGGTGGCGTTTCTGGCGGGCTGCATTCAGAACGTTTCGTTCGCGCGGCTGAACGAGGCGACGGTGCGGGTGCTACAGAAGAACGGGTGCGAGGTGCACATTCCGGCCGAGCAGGGTTGTTGCGGGGCGTTGCATGTTCACTCCGGACGGAAGGACGACGGGCGGAAGCTGGCGCGGAACAACATCGACGCTCTGGTGGACGGTGGGTTCGACGCGATCATCAGCAATACGGGCGGCTGCGGATCGACGTTGAAGGAGTATCACGAGCTGCTCGAAGAGGACGTGAAGTACCACGACCGCGCCAAAGAGTTCGTGAAGAAGATGAAGGACGTGAATGAGTTTTTGGGTTCGATTGAATTGAACCCGAAGATGGGCGCGGTGCCGCTGACGGTGACCTATCAGGACTCGTGCCACCTGGCGCACGGGCAAAAGGTACGGGTGGGCCCGCGGAAGATTTTGGGCGCGATTCCGGAGTTGCAGTTCAAGGAGATGCCGATGAGCGATCTCTGTTGCGGGAGCGCGGGCATCTACAACGTCGTGCAGTCGGAAATGGCGAGCCAGTTGTTGAAAAACAAGATGGGCTACGTGAACGGCACGGGGGCGGACGTGATTGTCGCGTCGAATCCCGGTTGCATGCTGCAGTTGGACGCCGGGGCGCGGCTGCATGGGAAGGGGCAACGCGTGATGCACGTGGTGCAGGTGTTGGACGAGGCGTACAAGAATTATTCCGCTTGACAGAAAGTACTTTGCATAGCAAAGTATTGTCATGTCTCTTTCTCCCAGCGCCCTTTGGCGTCTCCATTTTTCTCGACGTTGGCCGTATGGCTTGCAGATTCCGGAGGATCCGGCTTGGCCGGAGGCCGAGCGGAAGTTGTTGCGTGACTCGTTGCGGCAGTTTCAGTTGGGAGAGGGGTCGGACGGGTGCAATCTGCTTCGATTCGCGCGGACGTTCGCCGAGCGCGTGGGCGATGCGGACCTGCCGGAGGCGGTGGCGGGACTGATTGCGGAGGAGCAGCGGCATTCGCATTGGCTGGCGCAGGTGCTGCGGGCGCATGGCGAGCCGTTGTTGGGCCGGCATTGGGTGGACGGCGCGTTTCGCCTGCTGCGGCGGACGATGGGATTCGGCTTTGAGGTGGCGGTGTTGGTGTCGGCGGAAGTGGTGGCGGTGCCTTACTATACGGCCGTTGGCCGAGTGACGAGCCTGCCCTCGCTGCAGGCGATCTGCGCGCGGGTGCTGGAGGACGAGGCGTTCCATCTGCAGTTTCAGGCTCACAATTTGAGCCTGGTGGTCCGGGATCGGTTTGGGTTGCGTCACACGCTGCATCGGGCGTTGCAGGCGTTGATCGGCGCCGTGGTTTGGCAACAGCATGGCAGGGTATTGGCGGCGGGCGGGTATACGTTTGCGGCGTTTTACCGGGAATGCGACCGTCTGCTGCTGGAAGTACAACGCAGGAGCTATGCTAGTAGGCTCCAATGTCGATTCGATTCCGCCTCAGCGTAATGATGTTGCTTGAGTATATGGTTTGGGGAGCCTGGTATCCAGACTTCTCAGCGTATCTCGGCTCGGTACTGAAGTTTTCGGATGGGCAAGTGGGCGCGATTTACGCGCTGCTGCCGATTGGCTGTATGGTGGCGCCGTTCTTTGCCGGGCAATTGGCGGATCGTTACTTCTCGACGGAGAAGTTGCTGGCGGTGCTGCATCTGCTGGGCGCGATTCCGCTGTATGTCGTGGCGTCGGCGACCAACTACGACGGGGTGTGGCTCTGGATGCTGATCTGGTCGCTGTTGTACGGCCCGACGCTGGCTTTGACGAACTCGATCTGCTTCCACCATATGCCGGAGGCGGAGGGCGAGTTCGGGTTGGTGCGGGTGTGGGGCACGATTGGTTGGATTGTGGTCGGGCTGCTGCTGGGCGTCGGCCTGCGCGAGGGTGCTCCGCTGTTGTTGGGCCAGTTCCAAGGCTTTGACGGGATGTGGCTAGGGGCAGGGCTTTCGATCCTTCTCGGCGTGTTCTGTTTGTTCCTGCCGCATACGCCGCCAGCGCGGAAGAGCGGATCGCCCTGGGCGTTTTTGTCCGCGCTGAAAATGCTGAAGGATCCGGAGTTTGCGATTTTCCTCGGGATCGCCTTCGTCGTGGCGACGGAGTTGATGTTCTATTTCGTGCTGACCGGGCCGTTCCTTTATGCGGTTGGCATTGCCCCCGGCTCAGCGCCGGCATGGATGGCTTTGGCGCAGGCGGCGGAGATCATCACGATGATTGGTCTGCCGTGGATGCTGAAGCGCTGGGGCATACGGGGCACGATGATGGTGGGCATTCTAGCTTGGCCTATCCGCTACGCGGTGTTCGCATTGGGCGGGCCGCTGTGGTTGATCCTGGCCTCACTGACGCTGCATGGCCTCTGCTATGTCTGCTTCTTTACGGCGTCCTACATCTACGTGGATCAGGCCGCCGAGCCGGAGAATCGGGCTTCGGCTCAGGGCCTGATCACTTTCGTTTTGTTAGGCGCCGGCATGGTGGTCGGCAGTTGGTTTGCCGGGTTTGTAAGTGACATGTTCACGATCATCAACGCCGCGGGCGTGAAGACGGTGGACTACACGAAAATCTTCCTGGTGCCTCTGGGTTTGACGGTACTTTGCGCGCTTCTGTTTGTGGCGTTTTTCAGGCCTCGGGCGAAGGCATAATCATCGAAAAGCGGGCGCCGGTGGGATCGCTAAGAATCGCGAGCCGGCCCACGGTGGGTGCATCAAACGGCGGGACGAAAATGCGGCTCCCCAGCTCTTTCGCCTGTTCGATATGGGTGTCGATATCGTCCGTCCAGATGTAGAAGCTCCAGAAGGGCGGCAGGTCGCCCCATTCGGCATCCATGGCCAGCAGGCCGCCCCAATCCTTTCCGCCGGCGGAGAAGATCTGATAGACGCCCGGGCTGCCGGCATGGGGCTTGGTGGTCCAGCCGAGGAGTTCGGAATAGAACGCAGCGGCGGCTGTGAGGTCGCGGGTGGCGAGTTCCACCCAGAGCACCGAGTTCAGCGTTTGGATTGCTTCGACTCCGGCAAGACTGAGGGCCTGCCAGAGGACAAATTCAGCCCCTTGCGGGTCAGTCACAATGGCCATCCGGCCGTAGTCCCCGACGTTGAAGGGCGCGTTCAGGACCTTCCCTCCAAGGCGTTCAACGGAGGTCGCGGCGAGGTCGGCATCTTCTACCGAAAAGAAGATCGTCCAGCGGGCAGGTTCTTCCGGGGCGACGGTACATGCCGCGGCGACGGACTCTCCATGAAGTTTAAAGACGGTGTAGTCGGGCTGGTCGTCGAGGGCTGACCAGCCGAAGAGCTTTGCGTAGAACGCCTTGGCGCGGTCGCGGTCTGGCGTGGCGAGTTCGAACCAGCAGGGGGCTCCGATGGTCATGTTACACCGCCTCGTCGGCCGTAGGGCCGTAGATGGAAGGAACCGGGATGTCGAGCAGCCGCATGTAGACGGTCAATTGGCCGCGATGGTGAGCGAGATGATTCATTACCATACCGCGAAGGACTGCAGCGCGCGGCATGGATAGGAAGACTTTGCCTTCCGGACCTTTGAGGGTCCAGGTTTGCGTCAGTTCCTCGTCGGTAACCTGGGCGAGCGCCGCGCGGAAGTCTTTGGCGCCGGCGTCGAAAATGGCGATCAGCTCGTCCGTCGTCGCTGGCTTCGGCTGTTCAAAGCCGCCGGAGAGGTCGAGTTCCGTCGTGTTGATGGTGGTCGCCCCCCATACCGGCATCTGCGCCAAATGCGTGGCGAGTTGCCCGAGCGACATGGATTTGGGGTGCGGTTTGTAGTCCAATTGGTCGGCCGGCAAGCGCTCCAAACAGCGGCGGAGCGACTGCGCTTCTGAATCGAATTCAAGGAGAAGAGAAGGCGAAAGTGGCATCAGGAAGATTCTGCCTGATGCCGTTTCCGATTACAAGGGCTCGAGCAGATTTTTTAGTTCCATCACTCCAGCGTTCACCGCATTCCGATAGACGGCGATGTCAGCGCTCCAACTGAGGATGCGAAAGCCGATGCCGTGCCATTGACGCGCCTGATCCGCATTGCCGGGTTGGATGGCCGCTATCTTGCCGTGCCGGGCCGCAGCAGCGACCACGGCCGCCAGCGCATCCAGGAACTTCGGATTCTGGAACTCGCCGGGAATGCCCATGGCGCTCGAAAGATCGTAGTGGCCCACCCAGAGGACATCGACGCCGGGCGTGCTGGCGATCGCATCCAAATTCGACAGACCCGAGGGCGATTCGATCATCGTGATGACGCTCGTGTTCTGATTGGCGCGCTCGAAATAGCTGACCGGATCCGGCACCATGTAGTCCGAATGCGCCGTACCCAAGGCGATGCCCCGCTTGCCCATCGGGGCATATTTGCAGGCGTCAACGATGGCCTTGGCCTGCTCGGCGTTCTCGACATTAGCGACCATGATGCCCAAGGCGCCGGCGTCAAGGGTGCGGGCGCAGAAGTGGTACAAATTCTGCGGAATTCGCACAAAGGGGGCGATGTCGGTGGCCTTGAACCACGCGCACAGGTCGGCGATGTGCCCGGTGTCGAAGCCGGTGTGCTCCATGTCGATCATGACGAAATCCACCGGCGTGGTTGCCAGGATCTTGGCGACGCCGCGCGTGCCGAACTCCATAATCATGGTGCCAACGGCGGAGCCGCGTTCGGCCACAGCCTGTTGCATTCGATTCGGTTTCATTGATACCTCTGCAGTTTGGATTGAAATCCTGGGCGGCTGAGAACCGCCCGATTGACGACTCCGCCCGGCGCGTTGCCGCGCGCGACGGCGAGAATGTTGTCGCAGGCTTCGAGGCCATTATCACGGGCAATCTCTTCCGTCCACGGCAGGCCATGCGGCGTCACGATCACGTTCTCCATCGCGAAGAGCGGATGATCCGGACGGGGCGGTTCCTGCTCGAATACGTCGATGCCAGCGCCGGCGATCCAGCCCTCGCTGAGCGCTTTGACGAGGGCGGTCTCGTCGACGATGGGTCCGCGGGCGGTATTAATGAAGTTGGCGGTGGGCTTCATCATGCGGAACAGGCGTTCGTTGACGAGGCCGCGCGTGGATTCGTTCAGCAGCGTGTTGACGCAGATGAAATCGCTTTCGCGGCAGACGGTTTCGATGTCAACCATTTCGACGCCATCGACGGCATCGACGTACGGATCGTGCGCCAGCAGGCGGGAGAAGCCGAAGGGCTGAGCGAGGCGGAAGAGTTCGCGGCCGATGTTGCCGCAGCCGATGGAGCCGAGGACCTGGCCGCGCAGATTGCGGCCGAGACGGGGCAGGTCGCCGCGCCATTTGCCTTGGCGGGTAATTCGGTCCTGAACCAGCAGGTTCTTGGCGAGGGCGAGGGCGAGGGTCAGGATGGATTCGGCAACCGGCGTCCGGACGGCGTTGGGGGTGATGGCGAGTACGACGTCGGCGGCGGTGAGCGCCTCGGTATCGATGCGGTCGTAGCCGACGCCCCAGCGGGCCACGATGGCCAGGCGGTCGACTCCGTGCAGGCTTTCGGCGTCGATCTTCGTCGAGAGCGCGAAGACGGCGTCGTAACGATTCAGGACGTCCGGTGTGGCGTGGTTGCCGGGCATCTCGGGCATCGCTTCCCACTCGAGATTCGGCACGTCGAACTTTGCCTGCACTACGTGCTCAAATCGCCCCTTGGCGTCGACATAAAAGTCTGGAGTTACTCCGACACGGAACGGATGCATCCTGAGAAGCATACAATATCGGGGTGACTCGCCGGATATTCAACGCCTCGCTCGCGGCCACTGCATTCGCCGCGGCTCCCACCAAACCAAATGTTGTCATTGTGCTTTGTGATGACTTGGGCTACGGGGACGTGGGGGCCTTCTTTCCCGCAGCCAAAGTGGCCACGCCACGGATGGACCGATTGGCTCGTGAAGGGATGCGGTTTATTGACGCGCACTCGCCGTCGGGCGTTTGTACACCGACGCGGTATGGCCTGTTGACGGGCCGCTACTGCTGGCGGAGCCGGTTGAAGCAGGGCGTCCTGAACGGCTACTCGCCGGCGCTGATTGAACCGGGCCGCACGACGCTGGCGGCGCTGCTGCTGGCGCAGGGTTACCGGACGGGTGGCTTCGGCAAATGGCACTTGGGCTTGGGGAATGACGAAAAGGTGGATTACGCGAAACCGTATTCGCAGGGCCCGCAAGAGTATGGCTTCACGGAGTATTTCGGTATTCCGGCTTCGCTTGATATGCCGCCGTATGTGTTCCTGGAGAATAACCGGGCGCTGGAAGCGCCGACGGCGACGATTGGCGATAACGGCGAAGTGAAACGGGGGCCGTTCTGGCGCGGGGGGCCGCGGTCGCCGAGCTTCCAGATGGAAGACGTAGTTCCGAAGATTACCGAGCGGGCGGAGCAGTTCCTGCGGAGCGCGGTGAAATCCACCAAGCCGTTTTTTGCCTATGTTCCCTTGCCGGCGCCACATACGCCGTGGGTGCCGTCTAAGCCGTTTCAAGGGAAGTCAAAGGCAGGGTTGTACGGAGACTTCGTGAGCGAAGTGGACGCGACGATTGGGCGTATTGCCGATGCGGTGGCGGGAACGAATACGCTGCTGATCGTGACGAGTGACAACGGGGCGCCATGGGAGCCTCGCGATGCCAAGGAGGCTGCGGGACATAGTGCCAATGGGACTTGGCGGGGGCAGAAATCCGATATTCAGGAGGGTGGTAATCGGGTGCCGTTTATCGCGCACTGGCCGGAGCGGATTGCGGCGAACAGTATTTCGACGCAGTTAGTTTGCCTGACGGATCTGTTCGCGACGGTGGCGGAGTTGACGGGGGCCAAGCTGGCGGCGGGCGTGGCGGAGGACAGCATTTCGTTCGCGCCGGCGCTGCAGGGGCAGCTCTCGACGAAGATGCGGACGGCGGTGGTGCATCACGCGGGCAACGGGATGTTCGCCATACGGGATCGCGAGTGGAAGCTGGTTTTGGGTAGGGGGTCGGGCGGGTTCACGTTTCCGGTAAAAGTGGAGCCGGGGCCGGGTGAGCCGGAGGGGGAGCTGTACCATCTGCTTTCGGATCCGCATGAGGACCATAATTTGTATGCCGAGCAGCCGGCGGTGGTAGCGCGGTTGAAGGACCAGTTAGCGACATGGCAGCGGCAGGGGCGGAGCCGGTAGAATAAGTTTATGGCTGCTTCCGCAGTACCGCGCTTTACGCACGATGAGTTCCTTGAGCGAGAGCAGCAGTCTCCGTTTCGGCATGAGTATGTTCGCGGCCGCGTCGAAATGATGGCCGGGGGCAGTGAGCGGCACGCGTTGCTGTGCACTGCGATTGTCCGCATTCTGGACACCGCGCTGCTGGATCGGGAGTGCCGAGTTTACGGAGACGCGTTTCTGCTGCGGATGGCTGCGGCGGATCTGTCCAGCTATCCGGACGCCATGGTGGTCTGCGGCCAACCGAACTTTATCGAGCGGCGTAAGCTCGTCCTCGATAATCCGATTCTGGTGGTCGAGGTTTTGTCTCCTTCAACGGAGGAGTACGACCTTGGCGAGAAGCGGCTCGCCTATCAGCAACTGAGTTCGTTGCAGGAGATCCTGTTTATCTCTCAGGACCGGCCTGCGGTTCAATACTGGTTCCGCCACGAAGGGGGCTGGGACTCTGTCGTTATCGACGGAATGAGCGCAACGCTTTCGCTGCGTTATTTGGGGATCGATATCGGAGTTGGCGATCTGTATCGGCGCGTTAGCTGGGTGGGCTAGAGGGCCAACTCCAGAAACAGGGCGCCGGGCACGGGATTGACCGTATAGGGTTCAATGTCCTGGAAGCCCATGGCGCGATACATGCCCACGGCGGCGGCCATGCTGGGAAGCGTATCAAGGCGAAGGGAGCGATAGCCCGCCTGCCTTGACGCACTGACAACGGTATCCGCCAGCGCCTTGCCCAGGCCTCTCCCTTGAAAGCCGGGCCGAACGAACAAGCGTTTCATCTCGCCGATCCCTTCCGCCCATGGACGCAGCGCGACGACGCCGGCCAGTTCGCCATCCACCTCCGCAAACCAGATGCCGACGTACTTCCCCGGCAGGCTCGCCAGCTCTTCCTCAAAGCTCTGGAAACAGAGGTCGATGCCGAGGTGTTGCTGATACTCCCGGAAGAGCTGGCGCACGGTCTCCATCTCACCGGCCTTCGCGACGCGGATCATTTCTGGTACCCAGGCCCGTAGAGCGCGCGCCCGGGACGAGCCGTCAGCATCTTTGAAGCTTCCAGCACCGGCACCCCGTTCACGAGTACGTGAACAAACCCTTCGGCGTACTGATGGGGATTGACGAAATCGGCTTTGTCGATGACGCGGGCCGCGTCGAATACAGCCACATCAGCCTTCATCCCAGGACGCAGCAGGCCCCGGTCCATGATGCGAAAACGGCTCGCGGGCAGGCTGGTCATGCGGCGGATGGCGTCTTCGAGGGTGATGACTTTGCGCTCGCGAACGTACCGCCCCAACACGCGCGCAAACGTCCCATAGTTGCGCGGATGCGGCACGTTGACGCCGAAGAATGGAATGCCGCCGTCGCTGGCCACCATCGTGAACGGGTACTTCATAATCCGCTCGATATCCTCTTCGGCGATGGCGTGATAGACGCAGGAGCAGCCGCCCTTTTCCTGCAGCTCGATAGCGGTCTCGGCGGCGTTGGCGAAGGTGACTTCCCTGCCCCGGGCCCGCGTGACATCGGCGAGCGTTTTGCCTGCGAGCGTCCGGTCGGACACGCAACTTGCCATCACGACGTTCTTCGGATCGCCGGCGCCGCGGTCGGTCTCGATCGCGGTAGCGATCTCGGCGCGCATCCGCTCCCGTTGTTGGGGCGCGGCCGCACGTTCCAGGAAAGCTTTTTGCCCGGACTCGAGCGACCACTTTGGGAACAGCGCGGCGAGGCCGGTGGAAGAGGCCGTATACGGATACTGATCGATCGTCACGTCGATCCCTCGGGCCCGGGCTTCGTCAACGAGGCGCAGCGTCTCCTTGCTCAATCCCCAATTGGCGCGGCCGATGACCTTGTGATGGGTGACCTGCACGGGAATCCCGGCCAGTTCGCCGATGCGGATCGTCTCTTTGACGGCGTCGACAATGGCCGCTGCCTCGCTGCGCATGTGGGAGGTATAGACCCCGCCCATTTCGCCGGCTACCTTCGCGAGCGCTGCTACCTCTTCGGTCGGGGTGAAAGCGCCGGGGATATAGAAGAGGCCGGTGGAAAGCCCGAAAGCGCCGTCGCGCATCGACTGCCGGACCATGCCCTCCATGCGGGCCATCTCTTCCGGCGTCGCCTTGCGATCCTTCAATCCGACCACTTGTTCGCGGACGGTGCCTTGCCCGAGCATCAACCCGAAGTTGGTCGTCGCCGGCACCTTAGAGAAGCGATCGAGAAAAGGCTTGATGGGGTAAGGGGAACTGCCATCCGGACCTTCGATGATCGTGGTGACGCCCTGACGGATCTGGTTCTCCGCCGTCGGTACTTCGAAGATGCCTCGCCGGCCGTGGGAGTGGGTGTCGATGAAGCCGGGCGTGACGATCAGACCTTTGGCGGAGAGGGTCTTTTTGCCCAGCTTGCGGGTAGGGGGACCCACATAAACAACCGTATCGCCCACGATGCCAATGTCGCCGAGGAACCACGGGTTACCGCCACCGTCGACGATGCGGCCACCTGTAATCAGAATGTCAAAATCGGGAGATTGGGAGAGTGCGGGAAGAGCGGAGAGGAGAACGAACCAACCGAGGCGAAGCATCTCCACAGTGTAAGCCACTCCGACTCAAATGCCGTTTTAGGCGGGCGTTGGCGGCCACACTGTAGCCATTGGGCTACGCTACTGTATCGGGTTGACTCGTTTCATTGAGCCCTTCGATCTGTCCCGCAGCTTGCGCCGGGGTAGACGAAAGCATCGAGAAAAACAGGCCCAAAATCAAAAACCCGCCGATAATTGCTGCGACCATCATAACTCCCTCCTTGCCACTTAGAGTGCAATCTTACTGCCAATCGTTACAGCGTAAATTTCCACTCTTGCGGGTCATTGTTGGTTTCAAGCCCCGCTACTATATGAACGCGGAGAAACGCCAAAAGGATGCTCAAATTTGGTAAATATTTTGGCGCGGCCCTGTGGGTTATCGTAGAACTCATGAATGTCGCTATGGCTTTTGGAAAGACCGGCCTGCCGTTGGAGCTGCCGCCCGGCTTTCAATACCAGGTGCTGGAGGCCCGCTCCTCCCAAGGTCTACCCGACGAAGCTGCCGCATTGGCCGAGGCCCTTGACCACCCCATCGGGCGCCCCCCACTCGCGGAGCTTGCGAGGGGGAAGAAGACCGCCGCGATCTCGGTCTGCGACATCACCCGCCCGGCGCCGAATCGCCGCGTACTGCCACCGTTGCTCGACCGGCTAGCTGCCGCCGGTATCACCCGGGAGAATGTTGTCATTCTGATCGCGACCGGTCTGCACCGGGAGGCGACCGAGGAGGAGATGCGGGAGATCGTGGGGCCAGAGCTCTACGGATCGATTCGCGTGGAGAACCATCGGGCCAAAAATCTTGCTGAGCATGCCCCGCTGGGATCGACCGCCGCTGGGACGCCGGGCTACATTGACCGCCGGTTCCTGGATGCCGATCTCCACATCACGCTCGGCTTCATTGAGCCCCACCTGATGCTGGGCTTTTCCGGCGGCCGGAAGCTCATCGCACCGGGCTTGGCGGCGGCGGAGACCATTAAGGTGATCCATAGCCCGAAGTTCATGCGGGATCCCCGAGCGACGGAAGGGTCGATTGCGGATAACCCGCTGCACCGGGAGCTGCTGGAGATCGCGCGTATGGCGCGCCACGACTTCATGGTGGACGTCGCGCTCACGCGGGACCGCCGCATCGCACAGGTTTTCGCGGGCGATCCGGAGTTGGCTCATGCTCGTGGGGCAGCCTACGTCGGCGAGACGATGCTGGAGCGATTGGACGGGCCGGCCGATGTGGTGATCACGTCCGCTGCGGGGTATCCGCTCGATCTGACCTATTACCAGACGGTGAAGGGGGTAACGGCGGCCAGTCATTTCGTGAAGCCGGGTGGCCGTATATTGACGCTCTCCGCCTGTACGGAAGGCGTTGGTGCCGCGGAGTTTGCTGGCATGATGGAACGCTTCCCGCAGCCGCAGGAGTTCATGGACGCGATTCTGAAGGCCCCGGTGGAAGTGGACCAGTGGCAGCTCGAGAAGCTGGCGCTGGTTTGCGAGCGCGCGGAGCTGCACTACTACGTGCCGGGTTTACCGGAACGGTATCATCCTGTGGTCTGGGGCCGGTCGTACCCGACCCCGGAGGAAGCGATCGCCGGAGCACTGAGAGGGCTAGCGCCAAGCGCGCGAGTCGTAGTGGTCCCCGAAGGACCCTACGTGCTCGCGCGGGTTGTGGAACCGGTACTGGCTTAGAACCGGAGATAAGCGCCGAACTGCACCACGCGGCGCGCCGATTGCGTGCCGGTGATGCGGCCGAAGTTTACGCTGTCGATGTTTTGGTCGCCGATGAAGAAGCTCGGCGTGTTCGTTGAGTTCAAGGCTTCCATGCGCAACGTCAGGCTAAGCCGTTCGGTGATCCGGGTTTGCTTTTCACCCGAGAAGTCCAGGTTTACAAAGCGAGGGCCATACAGAACCCGCCGCTGCAGGGTACCCAGGGTGCCTTGCGAAGGGTGAAAGAAAACCTGACCGGAGAAGGGCGCACGGCCGTCGGCCGCTGAGCCACGCCCGTCCGGACCGAGTACGCCGGCGCCGAGGAAGTACACCCCGTTGCCGACTCGCCGCACGTCCGTCAAATCGTTCAATTGTTCATAGTTCAACGTCGTGTTGACCGTGTTGATACCGGAACGGGCCCCGCGGTTCAGCGTTCCTCGGCTCGAGTAGATGCCGAATGGAGATCCGGAGGTCAGCGTGAAAATGCCACTGACGTTCCAGCCCCCGAATACCTGGTTCAGCACCGGGTTCCGCAAGTCCCAATGGCGGCCGCGGCCGAACGGAAGTTCATAGACGCCATTGGATTTCAGCGCGTGGCGTTGGTCAAAGGGTGAGGGGGCCTTCTCGATGCCGGGGTTGTTGATATCAAGAAACGCTTCAAAACGGGCCTGAGCATCGCCAAGGGTATCGCTCAAGCTCTTCGAGAACACGTAGTTCACCTGAAATTCGAAGCCCTTGCTGTAACGGCGCCGATAGTCCAACTGCAGCGAATGGTAGGTGGCATTCGAGTAGTTGGTCATCATGTTGGTTCCCAGGGCGTTGGGATTGCGATAGAAGTTCACGCTTCCGTTTAGCCGGTTTATCTGATAGGTGTTGGCGAGTTCACCGACCTGGCCGGTATCGATCAGGGCGCGAATCGTAGTATTGGTCAACAAGCCCCCGCTGGGGAGAGCGTTGAAGAAGGGGGTAGGCTGGCTGCCAGCGATGTTCGCGTTGTAGGCGGGGTTAAATATCCCCGTGGCATTTCGAGACAGGTTTCCATTGTTCCGGGCTCGATTGAAATCTTCGAGCAAGCCATTGTTGATGATGACCTGATTGAAGTCGAATGCGCGGAACTGCTTGGTCGCTTTGTTGCCGATATAGGAGACCTGCAACACGCCCTTAGAAACCTCCCGCTGCACACTGAAGTTCCACTGCTGGACATAAGGCGTCACCAGGTCCGGATTCGGCATGCCGAACGCTGTCTGCGAGTTGACGGCATGGTTTTGAGCGAAGGTCCGCGGAGCCGTGAATGTCGGCGTCGTCAAAGCAGGGAGCGTGGAACCGATGGTTTGCGTCAGGTTGATGCGGTTAGCGCCGGTCGAAAGTCCCTCGCTCGTCGAGACGTTGTTGTCGATCGAACGGATGAATTCGTCGTTCGGGAAATTCACGCTGTAGCCGGCACGGACAACCGTCTTGTCTCCAAATGGCCGCCAGGCGATGCCGATGTTAGGACCGAAGTTATTGAAGTCTCGCTTATAGTATGGCCGCCCGATGGCGGATCCCGCAAAGTCGAGCGTCCCGTTCGGATCGAGCAAAGTTTGCTCCGCATTGTTGTTCTTGAGGACGGGTACAAAGGTGAGTCCGTTTCGCTCAGTGACGGGCGTGTAGTATTCCCATCGTGTGCCGACGTGAATCGTCAACCGATCGGTCGCTCGCCAGTTGTCGTTTAAATAGAACGAATGATTGTCCAATCGCCAGTTCCGGACGTTCGGGGCGCCGGGGACGAAGCCGCTTGTGCGGTCGGCCACGTTGAACGTCTGGGCCACGGAAGAGAGGATACCTGCGTGCAGCACCAATAAGCCTCCTCCGATGCCGAGGTCCGTCGTGCGGACGCCAGGGACGAGAGCGTTCAAATCGAGCGGATTCGCCGTGCTGAGGCCAAGCGTATACGTGGGCAGATTGCCCGCTTCATTGAAGGACTTGACGTTGATTCGCTGGCCCTGATAGCCGAACTGCAGTGTGTGGCGATTCTTCACCCATGTGGCATTGTCCTGCCAGTTGAAGGTATCCGTGTACCGGCCCTGAGACCGGAAGGTATTCACTGGATTCGCGACCAACGGCAGAGCGAAGATTTGATTGCCAAAGTTCTCATTGGAAGTGAAAACTGCCGGGGCGATGTTCATGCCGCCTCGCGCTTCGTTGGTGAAGGTCGGCGAGGCCGTCCAGCGCCAAGTGGTGGAGAGGAGCGGCGTCGAGTTGTCGTTCATCACTTTCGGGGCGGTCGAATAGTCGTTCGCCAGATCAGGCCGATCGAGGATGTCCCGATTCCAGATGTAGCTGGCGCTGAAGCCGTGCTTGGAATTCAGCACATAATCTAATTTGAACGTCGCGTTGTCCCGAGTCCGATTGTTCCGGATGTTGAACTGGTAGCCACCGACGTTCAGATGCCGTCCGGCGGCGGCATTAAAATCGCCGACATCCCGTCGATTGATATTGTTTGCTGCCGGCACCTGATCGATCAGTGCCTTGGTGGTCGGATTGGCCGGGAGCCCGGAAGCGCGCAACATGTCCACTTGCCGCAGATTTCCCGCAGTGTCCAGGTAAGTGAAGATCCCTTGCCGCGCGGTATCGGTCAGAATTGCGCGTGTCGCTGCCGTCTGCTGCCGCAGGCGGAACGCTTCGTAGTTGACGTAGAAGAAGAGCTTATCCTTCTTAATCGGTCCACCCAGGCTGCCGCCAATCTGGTTCTGGTTCAGGAAGGGACGCGGCGTTCCGTTGGCGTTCGAAAACCAGGGGTTCGCAGCGAATTCGTTGTTGCGGTTGAACCAGAAGACTCCGCCCTTGTACTTGTTCGTACCCGACGGGGTCGTGAACGTCACCTGCGCGGCGCCGTTCCCCAGGGATGGGTTCGCGTTT
Organism: Candidatus Sulfopaludibacter sp. SbA3; assembly: GCA_945890485.1. Taxonomy (GTDB): domain Bacteria; phylum Acidobacteriota; class Terriglobia; order Bryobacterales; family Bryobacteraceae. Next base: position 418,235 of record CAMDCN010000001.1, read on the forward strand.
GAGGTGCTCAGCGTGACTTCGGCCACCTGATCAAGCAACAAGAGATTCGGCAAGAAGTCGAGGCCGTTCGAGCGAATAAAATTATCCTGGATATTGATGCCATCGAGGGTCACATTCGCGTAGGAGACGCGGAGGCCATTGATCGTCGTATTGGACCGGCCGTTCGAGCCGAAGCCGGCTTGGGTGGAGAGCAGCGCGAGCGGGCTCCGATTGGCCGTCGGTAGCCGGGAGAGTTGATTGGCGGTGATGACGGAAGTGATTTCAGCGTTCGCCGTCTGCAGGACCACAGAATCGGCCTGTACCTCGACCACCGAAGACACGCTGGCGACTTCCAGCCGGATCTCCTGAATGGGGGTTTCGAGGCCAGCCCCAATTCGAACAGTGCGGATCACCGCTTTGCTAAAGCCCGCAGCCTCAACGGAGAGGTCGTACTCGCCCGGACGCAGCCCGGCGAATGCGTACGTGCCCGCACTGGTGGTCTTGGTTTCAAACTGCGCTATAGCCGATCCCGGCAAATTCAGCGCTACGGTTGCCGCGGGCACAGGCGCCCCGGCCGGATCGTTCACCGTTCCCGATACACGGCCAAGATTCTGGGCGTATAGAGACACCACGAGCAGGCCCACCGCAAAAGCGGGTTTCAGGTTCATAAGTTCCCCCAACAAAAAAACGTTAGGGGTAGTTTACCGAGATCACAGCCGCCAACGCCACTCACGAATTTCCGGCATATCCTCTCCGTGCGTAGCTACGTACGATTTGTGCTGCCGCAATTTGTCTTCGAGACGAAGCATCGCGGGGTGGTCTTGCTTCCCCGTCCGCTTCAAAGCGTCGCGCGCCAACTGAAAGCGGTCGAGGTTGTTGAGCACGGTCATATCGAAGGGGGTGGTCGTCGTGCCCTCTTCCTTGTAGCCGCGGACGTGCAGATTGTCGTGGTTGTTGCGCCGGTAGGCCAGACGATGGATCAGCCACGGGTAGCCATGGAATGCGAAGATTACAGGCGCATCCGGCGGGAAGATGGCGTCATAGCGGGCATCGTCCCAGCCGTGCGTGTGCTCGTTCATCGGTTGGAGAGCCATCAGGTTGACCACATTGATGACGCGAATCCGAAGTTCCGGAACCATCTCGCGCAGGTACGTGACGGCGGCGAGCGTTTCGAGCGTCGGTACATCGCCACAGCAGGCCATCACCACGTCAGGGGGACCATCATGCGAGGCCCAGTGCCAAATACCCATCCCGGCGCGGCAATGCTCTTCCGCCTCGGCCATGCTGAGCCACTGCGGCTCTGGCTGCTTGCCCGCCACAATTACGTTCACATAATGTTTCGAGCGCAGACAATGGTCCGCGACCGAAAGAAGCGTATTCGCGTCCGGCGGTAGATAGACACGGATCACCTCCGCCTTCTTGTTCACCACATGGTCAATGAAGCCAGGGTCCTGATGAGAGAATCCATTGTGATCCTGGCGCCAGACGTGGGAGGTTAACAGGTAGTTCAATGAAGAGATCGGCGGACGCCACTTCATCTCGCGGGTGGTCTTCAACCATTTGGCGTGTTGGTTGAACATCGAATCGACGATGTGGATAAATGCCTCGTAGCAGGAGAAGAAGCCATGGCGCCCGGTGAGCAGATACCCCTCCAACCAGCCCTGGCACAGGTGCTCGCTCAGCACCTCCATCACCCGGCCTTGCGGCCCTAGCCGTTCGTCGACGGGAAGCACTTCCGCCGACCAGGCCTTCTCAGTCACCTCAAGGACTGACCCCAGCCGGTTCGATTGTGTTTCGTCCGGGCCAAACACGCGGAAGTTCTGCTGTGCTTCGTTGGCGGCCATCACGTCCCGCAGAAAAGTCCCCAGGACCCGCGTTGATTCGCCGTCCGTCGCGCCCGGCGAGGCGACAGGCACGGCATACGATCGATAGTCCGGGATCACAAGATCTTTGCGCAACAGACCGCCATTGGCATGCGGATTGGCTCCCATCCGCCGGTCCCCTTTCGGCGCCAGATCGAGAATCGCCTGCACCGGCTTCCCGTCGGCCTCGAACAACTCTTCCGGCCGGTAGCTTTTCATCCACTCTTCGAGCAAAGTGACGTGCCCGGGCTTCGACGACATCTCGGCGAACGGCACCTGGTGCGAGCGCCATGTGTCTTCGGCCTGTTTCCCGTCCACATACTTCGGCCCCGTCCAACCCTTGGGACTGCGCAGGATAATCATCGGCCAATGCGGCCGTTCCGTCTCAGAGGATGCCTTGATCCGGGCGATCTCATCCAGGCACGCATCGATCGCCTCCGCCATTTTGGCGTGCATGTCCATCGGATCGGATCCTTCCACCAAGACCGGCGCGTACCCATAGCCGCGAAACAGCTCCATCAACTCGGCCCGGGGAATGCGATCGAGCAGGGTGGGGTTAGCGATCTTGTAGCCGTTCAGATGCAGCACCGGCAGCACGACGCCATCGCGCTTTCGGTCCAGGAACTTGTTGGAGTGCCAGCTGGCCGCACAGGCGCCGGTTTCGGCCTCGCCATCGCCCACGACGCACATCACCACCAGATCCGGATTGTCGAAAGCCGCACCGTAGGCGTGGAGCAAGGCATATCCCAGTTCGCCGCCTTCGTGGATCGATCCTGGCGTCTCGGGTGCGACGTGACTCGGAATGCCATACGGCCATGAGAATTGGCGAAACAACAGACGCAGGCCTTCGGTGTCCCAATCGATGTGGGGATAGATCTCGCGGTAGGAGCCTTCCAGGTAAGTGGAGGCCACCAATCCCGGCCCGCCGTGCCCTGGGCCGATGATGTACATCATGTTCAGGTCGCGCTCCACAATCACCCGATTGCAGTGCGCGTAGATGAAGTTCAGTCCCGGCGTAGTCCCCCAGTGCCCTAACAGGCGGGGCTTCACATGGTCGAGGGTCAAGGGGTCCCGCAGCAGCGGATTATCTTTTAGATAAATCTGGCCGACCGATAAATAATTGGCCGCCCGCCACCAGGCATCCAGCGCAGCGAAGTCCTTGCTCATCCCCCTAGCGTACGCTACGCCTGTAATTCTTTGATGACACGCCCGCCCAAATCGGTCAGCCGCCGGTTCCGCCCCCCGAAGTAATACGTCAACCGCAAGTCGTTGAGCCCCATCTGGTGCAGAATCGTCGCATGTACGTCGTGCATGTGATAGATGTTCTCGACGGCTTTATGGCCGATCTCGTCCGTCGTTCCGATCATCGAGCCGCCCTTCATGCCGCCTCCGGCGAACCACATGCTTTGGCAGCGTGTGTTGTGGTCGCGGCCCGGGGTCTCCTGCTCGGCAGGGGTATCCGGCGTCCGGCCGAACTCACCCATATAGACCACCAACGTGCGCGGTAGCATGCCGCGTTGCTTCAAATCAGCCAGAAGCGCCGCAATCGGCTTGTCGGTTTCTCGTGCGTTCTTCTCATGGTTCTTCCGGATGTCGCCGTGGGCATCCCAACTCTGCGACGGCGTGAAGACTTCGACAAACCGGACACCGGCTTCGACCAGCTTCCGCGCCATCAAGCAACGACGGCCGAAGGACGCTGTCACCGGGTCGTTCAGACCATAAGCCTCTTTCACCTTCTCCGGCTCGGCGTCGATGGAAAGCACGCGCGGCACCTCCGTTTGCATCCGGTAGGCCAATTCGTAGCTGTCCATCCGCGCCCGCAAATCGGGGTTGTCCGCACGGTGGGCTCCGTATGCGCCATTCATCGTCCGAAGAACGTCCCGTTCGGCGGCCAGCAATTTTGCATCGACATCGTTCGGAGACGCCAGATCCCGGATGGGCTCACTCGCGGCCCGCAGCACGGTTCCCTGATACTCGGCCGGCAGATAGCCACTGCCCCACTGCTGCGCCCCGCTGAACGGAATCGACCGGAAATCCGGCATCGCCACGAAGGCCGGCAGATTCTGGTTCGCGGAGCCAAGTCCGTAGGTCACCCAGGCGCCCATCGAGGGATTACCGGGGATGATAAATCCGGTGTTCATCTGGAACACGGCTGCGGGATGGTTGCCGTTGTCCGACTGCACGCTCCGGCACACGGCGAGTTCATCCGCCCACTTCGCCGTCTCCGGCAGCAACTCCGAAATCTCGCGGCCGCATTGGCCGTACTTCTGAAACCGGAACGGGCTCGCGACAAACTTGCGCGGCTTGGCGAACAGGTTCGGCTGGTCGGTCTTCTTCTCCTTCGACCAGTCCATGATCTTGCCATTCAGCTCGGCCAGCTTTGGCTTCGGATCAAACGTATCGATCTGGCTCACCCCGCCCAGCATCGCGAGAAAGATACAGGCGTCCGCCTTGGCCGGATGATGGGTCCCTGCCTCCAGATGGCTCAGCGCCGCGCCTGATAGTCCAAAGAGAAAATGTCGACGGTCCATGCGGCTACTCCACGTACAAAAATTCGTTCAGGTTAAACAACACGGTCGCGAGCGAAGCCAAGCCAGGCTTGCCCTGCGCGGCCAACGTCTGGCCCTGCGTCCGCTCGGCCGCAGATGGCGCCCGGCCCAGCGCGCGCCAGAACATCTCGCCCACCGGATCGGCCGTGCCGATGGCGCGTTCCGCGAGGTGGCTGGCCTCCGTCCGGGTCAGGCTGCCGTTCAGCAGCGTCAGCGCTTGGGGCGCCACGATGGTCGTCTGCCGCCGGGCGCAAGAAGTGCTCAAGTTGGGGGCGTCGAACGTCTCAGCCATCGGCAGCAGCACGCTGCGGCGTTGGATCAGGTAGACGCTTCGCCGGCGCTGCTCTTCTTCTGGCGAAGGAAACCACTTGAAGAACTCAAATCCCTGCGCGACGTCGTCAGGCACATTAAACAGCGCCGGTGGTCCGCCCATGGCCGGGTTCAACCGGCCGCTGATCGCGAGAATCGAATCGCGCAACGCCTCGGCGTCGAGACGCTGCCAATTCATCCGCCACAGCAGCCGGTTGGTGGGGTCATTTGCGGCGTAGGCCGTTTGTTCCGGATGCACGCTCGCCTGCTTGTAGGCCGCTGAAGTGAGCATCAGCCGGTGCATGGCCTTCACGCTCCACCCTTTGGCGACGAACTCCGCGGCCAGCCAATCGAGCAGCTCCGGATGCGACGGCGCTTCGCCATTCTTTCCGAAATCGCTGGGGGTCCGGACGATCCCTTCGCCCCAGTGACGCTGCCAAAGACGGTTCACCATCACCCGCGCCGTGAAGGGATTTTTCGGCGACGCAATCCACTCCGCCAGCGCCAACCGCCGGCCGTTGCTTCCGCCAGCGAAGGGAATTTCGGCGGCAGCGCTCGAGCCTGTCACGCAGGAAAGGAACCCAGGCTCCACTTTCTCGCCGCGCGCCGCAAGATCTCCGCCCGCCAGGATGTATGTATCCGGCACGTCCGGCGCGGCGGGCGGAGCCACATCCCGGACGGCATACGCCAGCGCCTGATGCCGCCGGGCTAGCTCCTGCTCCCGCTGCATCGTGTCACGCGTGGCGAAGTAGGCCCGCAGCGGCTCGCGCCATTCGGGTTCCTTAACCAGCGGCAGGTCCTGTTCCAGGAAGAACAGGTTCCGGGTATTCAGCCGGGCGAGGAACTTCTTCAGGCCATCATCGTCCGGCCCCACCTTCATCAGCGCTATATAGCGCTTCTTCAGCTCCTCCCGTTGGAGGTCCAGCGCCGTCTGGGCCGCCTCGGCGGCGTCTTCATGCTGGCGCATCCGCTGCCGCCTTTCGCGCGGGCGCTCCACTTCATCAAAAGCCACCGGCAAATCAGCCGTTGCCGTACCGGCGAAAAAGGCCTGGAGGCGGTAGTAGTCCTTCGTCGGGATCGGGTCGTACTTGTGGTCGTGACACTGCGCGCATCCGGTGGTCATCCCCAAAAACACGCTGCCGACTGTTCCTGTAATGTCGTTCAGCAGGTCCTGGCGCAGTTGCTTCTTCGAGTTGGCGTCGGCTTCCCAAGGGGCGAAGCGCAGAAAACCAAGTGCCACCAACCGGTCGCCCGGAGGCGAGGCATCCTTGCCTCGATACTCGTCGCCGGCGATCTGCTCTTGTACAAACAGGTTGTAGGGTTTGTCGCGATTGAACGCTCGAATGACATAGTCGCGATACCGCCACGCCGATGGCCGCTCGCCATCGATGGCGAAGCCGTCGGACTCGGCGTAGCGGACAAGGTCGAGCCAATGCCGGCCCCACCGTTCGCCGTAGCGCGGATCGGCGAGGAGCCGATCGATCGCTCTTTCGTAGGCCTTCGGATCGGGGTCTGCTTCAAAAGCGCGCATCTCTTCCGGCGTCGGCGGCAGGCCGATCAGGTCAAACGAGATTCGCCGCAGCAAGGTCCGGCGCGGTGCTTCCGGGGCCATCCGCATCCCTTGCTTCGCCAGTTTTGACGAAACGAAGCCATCTATCGGATTTGGGCCGGGAGTGGGTGGAAGGTTAGCCTTCGGCGTCCGGAGCAACCATTCGAAGTGCGGATCCCGTCGCGCAGTCGCGGGCGCTGTGGGCATCGCGTCGATGGCCGCCCGCAGTTTTTCCAGGACGCCGGGCGGCAAGCTTCCGCCGAGTGGCATTTGCGGCGTCTTTTCGCCTGTCAAGTACTGCACCAGAAGGCTTTGCCCGCTCACGCCTGGCGTAAAGGCCGGGCCATGCTTGCCGCCTTGCCGCAGCGCTTCGAGCGAGTCGACGGAGAGTCCGCCCTGCGCCCGCGCGCCGCTGTGGCAGGCGCCACACTGTTCTTTCAGCAGCGGAACGAGTAAGTCCTGTCCCCACAGCGTAGAACTTAGGATCAACAATATGCCAGGCCGCATGCTGGCGGCATCATATCAAAGCTGGACCTGCTCGACGAATCTACGACACTCGGCTTGTAATTTCCGAGATTTCCCGCCGCCGAATCGGCCGAGCCGGAATTCCGGCGACCACCTCTCCTTCCGCCACATCCCGGGTGGCGACGGAACCTGCGCCAATCACCGCGCGATTTCCGATGCGGATAGGACCGAGCACGACGGCATTCACGCCTAAGAGTACGTTATCGCCTACTCGGATCTGGCCAGGAGCTAAGTCACCACCCTTAGTTCCTAAACAGTTCCCGCCAGTAAGGGTAAGATGTTCGCCAGCCACCGTCCGCTTCGAAACCACCGCGCCTAGTGACGGATGAAGAATCATTAATCCCTTTCCGATCGACGCCTCGTAGTGGATCTCGCAACTCGATCCCCACGGGCTGAGAAGGCAGAAAACCGGCGAAAGCAACGCTCGTAAGACCTTCCAGCCGGTACCTAGGACCAGATAGAGGCTTCGCTGCACGCGATATATGGCAACCGCGCGGAATGCAGCGGAAAACGGGGCCGTCATGTAGCGCCACTTACGGCGGTTGACCAGTCGCCGCAAATCGTACCACAAGAAACTCCACTCCTGCCCGGCTAACGTGAACCTGCTAAGTACGCCACCCATGAAGTCACTGATTGAATCTGCGTTTGCCCGATTATACTTGTATCCTGGCAAATGTCAAAACGATAACTTCAGCGCCAGTTGAATAATTCTGGCGGCGCGTGCCTGTTGAATCACACCAAACGTCTGAGGGGCGCCAATATTTGTCAGCGGGTTCAGAAAGTTCGCCCGGTTCAGGACGTTGAAGCCCTCCATCCGCAGTTGCAGCGTGCTGCGCTCGGTGAGGCTGAATTCCTTCATGAGTCCGAGGTCCACTTGCGAGAGACCAGGACCGATGACGACATTGCGGCCGGCGGTACCGCTGCGCTGGCCGCTGGGAGCGGCGCTGAGCCGGGAGAACGCGGCGGTGTCGAACCATTGCTGCGGCGTCTTTGGGCCGTTGTTCGGATTGCGAAGGAGATCAGGCCGGTCCGCGCCTAGCCCACGCAGACTCAGGTCGACCGGTTCATTTACGGTTAAAGGTCCACCGCTCTGCGCACTGATCAATCCGGAAAACCGCCAGCCCCGCAGGTAGGGCAGGTCGTAGACGAAGTTCCCCACGATGCGGTGCGCAACATGAAAGGCCGCCAGTCCCCGCACATCGGCGAGGCCGAATGCATCCTGGGGCCGAGTCTCGCCGCCGAAGTTCACACTGCTTTGAAAGTCGATCGCTTTTGACCAGGTGTAGGCGGCCATGAAACTCAGTCCGGCGGCGAATCGGCGTTCGACCTTCGCTTGGAGAGCGTCGTAGTTCGAGTTGAAGCGGGAGAAGGTTGGACGGACCAGATTGAAATCGCGATGGAGGCGCCGTTGCTGCGTGTTGCCAAGCGTTGCACCGGGGCCGGGTATGGCTGGGTTCACTTCAAGGTATGCGGCCAGCTTCCGGCCCAACGAGCCGACATACCCCACCTCGGCGACCAGATTCCGGGTCAACTGCCGCTGGATGCTGAGGTTGTAATGTTGAGCGTACGGTGTCCGGTTGTCAGGGGAGAACCCGATGACAAGACAGGGACAGGGGAAATTGCGGGAAGGATCGAGTTGGGGGTTCACGGGGAAACTCGAGTACGGGTTCACCCAGTCCACGTTGCCGTCCACCTGAATGAACTTATTAAACGGTGCGACGTTGATGTTTTGAAAGACAGCTACCCCGGGCACCGTGTCGTAGAAGATCCCGTAGCCGCCCCGGATGCTGGTTTTGCCGTCGCCGTGCAGGTCGTAGGCAAAGCCAAAGCGCGGGGCGATGTTGTTGCGGTCGGTGGGGATGGTTGCGCGCGGCACACCATCATCGCCGGGATAGAGCAGCCCGGCTGGCGCATCGGGCCGGACGGTGCTCTGCCTCCCCGGCTGAAAACTTGCCATGCGGTCCTGTTTGTCGACGTACGGAATCGGCAGGTCGTAGCGAACGCCCAGGTTCAAGGTCAGACGGCGTGATAGCTTGAAGTCATCTTGCAGATAGAGCCCGTTCTGCCAACCATAGAAGTGTTTCGCGGGGTCGCCGCCGCCTTGGCGGAACTGGTTCGGCCGTCCCAAGAGATAGTCGCCAATCGCGTTTCCGGAGAAGGCGCCCGTGACGGAGAAGTCTCCGTTGGGACGATTGGGAAAGACGAGGAACAATTGATTCTGGCGCGTGTCGAACCCGAAGCGAAGATTGTGCCGTCCCTTCGTCCAGGCCAGATTGTCGTAGATCTGATAGGTATTCCGCGCCAGGTATGTATAGCTCTGCGCCACGTCACCCAGGCTGAAGAGTCCCGTTACCGACACCCCAGGGATGCCCTTGGCGCTGGCTTCGGTCGGCGAGTACCGCCAACCGAGGCTCTGCAGATCTTCCCCGCTCCAAGTCGCCGGATTGGAGAATTGCCGGATAAACGTGACGTTGAACTCGTTTAAGAGCGTGGGGCTGAAAGCATGCGTATCGCCGATGACGGCCGAATGCCCTGAGTCGAGGCTTCGCGATCCGGCCGGGGAGAACGTGCTGCCGCCGATGGGGTCCAGGCGACTTGATTGGAAGCGGCTGTAGCGAAGGAAGAGAAAATTCCGGTCGCTGAATCGATGATCGCCGCGCAGCCCGTACTGATCGCTGTTCGTCGCATAACTAAACTGACGGAGGACTCGGCCGCCAGCCGCGTTGGGGAGAGGAACGAAGCGATCGTTCAGGGCTCGGGTGATTGGGCTAATCCGGCTGGGCGGAATCACAGAACCGGGGAACGGCTGGGAAGTGAGCGGATCGCGAGGCGGCGCTCCGCTGCCTGCAAGTTCTCCGCTCCGCTGCGCCTGGCTGAGAGTGGGGACATTTTGCACCTGTCCTTCGCGCTCGCGCAGCCCCTCCCAATAACCGAACAAGAACGTCTTGTCTTTACGAACGGGAGCCCCGGCGGCGGCCCCATACTGGTTCCGCCTGAGAGGCGGCCGCGAGGTGCTGAAGAAGTTCCGCGCGTCAAAAGCGTCATTCCGGAGGAAGTTCCAGAGCGCACCATGAGCGACATTCGAACCCGCGCGTGTGATGACGTTCACGACGCTGCCCGCGCTGTTGCCATACTCCGCGGTGAAGTTCGACGTGATCATCTTGAACTCCTGCAGGGCGTCGGGCGGTGGCGTCACGACGTATCCATTAAAGAAGGCGTCGTTATTCGAAACGCCATCGAGCAGAAAATTGTTGGCCTGCGTGCGCATGCCGTTCACGGCGAATCCGTTGCGAGACGCCGCCAGGCCCTGCACCTGAAAGCGCGCCGGCACCTCCACTACGCCGGGTAGCAAGGTCCCCAATTGAACGTAGTTCCGGCCGTTCAGCGGCAGTTCCACGATCTGCCGTTGGCCGATCACGCCCCCATTGGTAGCGTTCACCACGTTCACCGCTGACGGAGCTTCTTCGATGGTCAATGTCGTCTCGGATTGCGCCACGCTCAGGGTGAGGCGCAAAGAGGGTGTTTCGTTCACGCTGATCGAGATGCCGGACCGCGTCAGGGTTTGAAATCCAGGTCGGGAAACGGTCAACTGATACGTTCCGACCGGAACGAACGGAAACAAAAACTGACCATCCCCTTGCGTGTTGATCTGGCGCTGCCAGTTGGTTTGCTCATTCGTGAGCACGAGGGCGGCTTGCGCGAGCACGCCGTCGTTACCGTCGGTCACCAATCCCCGCAGGGCGCCGGTCCGCTGCTGGGCGCTCAATGTCATGGCTGCAACAAGGAGCCAAAGGGAAAGAGAATTCGAAGGCAACGCCTAGTTTAACGGGCCTTAATCAGAAGAATCAAGCCGTGTATCCCGCGTCGGCGGCGAGATCCGTTCCCGTGATCATCCCCGCATCGCTACTGCACAGAAAGACTACGGCCCGCGCCACTTCTTCGGCAAACGCCATCCTTTCCAGCGGAGACTTCGCAGGGTCGACACCGCCCAGAGTTTCCCAAGCGGCCTCCTCGGAACCGAGCTTTTCCACCGCTTCCCGGAAGAAAGGCATCGTCTTCCACATGGGCGTGGCGACTCCGGCTGGGGATACCGAGTTCACGCGGATACCCTTGGGTTTCCCTTCAAGAGCCGACACCCGGGTCAACATACGGAGGGCCGCTTTGCTGGCGCAATAGGCGCCGGCTCCGGCCACGGCCTTCTTCCCGGAGGCGGAGCCAATCAGGACGATGGATCCTCCCTTGGACATCTTCCGGAGCGCCATGCGAACGCCCAGGAACGCGCCATCCAAGTTCACGGCTTGTACGCGCCACCAATCGGCGAGCGAGGTTTCCGTCAACGGCGCCGCGTGGGAGACTCCGGCGCTCAGCACCAGAAAGTCAAGCCGGGGAAGTTCATCGGCCACACGATCCCAATCTGCTTCCGCGGTCACGTCGAGGTGCAATTCCACGCCCGGCGCGACATCGGCGCCGTATACCTCGAGATCCATCGATCGCAGGGCAGAAACAACGGCTTGTCCAATACCGGAGGCTGCTCCGGTCACCAACGCTACCCGCCGCTCGTTAGGCCTCAATCTTCGTCCCATCCGTTCGATATTCTGCCCGTCCGCAAGCCCGAACACAAGAGCCTTTCTAGTATTCGTACCAGTCCGAGTGAGCCGACCACCCATGGCACGACAAGCACTCGGTCGACTTCCATTCCTGAACGCAAGCCGGACAAACGCCACCCGTGTCGAACGTATGCCAGTGATGGCCGCAGGTACACGCCCACTCATCCGACGGCTGCGGCTGCCATTCGCAGAGCGGACAGCGGATCTTCGGACCCGTGACGCCCAGGTATTGCTCGATCTCCGTCTCCGTCTCCGTAAGCACTTGCTTCCGCATACTTGTTTGATGCTTGCCGTGCAACGCAGGTTACAGAAGTGCGATCGGCCGGATCGGCGCGCCGGTCGCGCCCTCCAATTTCAACGGTGCGGCGATGAAGAGAAACTCGCGGGCGCCCGCCGCGGCCAACTCTTCCAAGTTCAACGCCTCGATCAGGTGGATGCCGCATTCAAACAGCAGATGTACATGCACCGGCATATCCGGCGCCGGCACTTTTTCAAACGCCACCGTGTCGGACCCCACCGCCACCGGCCGCCGCTCGCTCAACCACTTTGCCCCGGCCAGTCCCGGTCCGGGTCCTTTGGGCGAGCCACCCATGGCATTGATGTAGCGCCCCGCGTCCCGCCAGTATTGCGCCCATCCGGTTCGCAGCAGAACCACATCGCCTTCCTGGACGCGAACATCGCAGGCTTCGAGCATTGCCGGAGTAATTTCGACGTCGTCATCCAACGGGCCGTTCTTGGCGAAATCAAGCAGCACGCCGCGCCGTACCAGCGGGGCGATCCCGTCCGCCGTATGGACGCTCAGCCCGGCCGAGTAGCTCTGCCGCTCGCCGACGGCCAGCCCGCCGTGCAGCATGCCCCCACAGGAAAAGTGGCCGAACCCGTCAATGTGCGTCCCCACATGCGAGCCCATCGCGATCGCATCGGCCGCCGAGCTGTTTCCGGCCGGGGTCAGCATATCACCGTGCTTCTTGGTCAGGCCGAACAGGTATGGCGGGTGCGAAGGGTGATGCGGCATCCCCACGAAATAGGGCTGCGCCAAGTCAAAAACGCGAGCGCCCTTGACCGACTCCCACAGGCTCAATGCTTTGCCCCCGCCATCTCCGGAAGGAAATAAAACACCGCACCCATGATCATGTAGACAGCGAGGAGTTGCACCCCTTCCATCCAATTGCACTCGCCATCGTTGGCAATCTGGGCAGTGATGAAGACGCTGGCCGTCACGGCCAGAACCTCGGCGGGAGTGAACACAAGGTTCATCGGACGCGGACCAACCCAGTAGCTGGCAATCACCAGCACCGGCGCCACGAACAGCGCGATCTGGATGCTGGAACCCACCGCGATGCCCACGGAAAGATCCATGCGATTCTTCATCGCCACCAGAATTGCCGTCGAATGCTCCGCCGCGTTACCGATAATGGCGACGACGATCACACCGACGAACACACTGGTCATGCCGAACGAATGCGCCGCCGCCTCCACCGAACCGACCAGGATCTCCGAAATCCAGGCGATCATCGCGGTCGCCGCGAACAGGACGCCAATAGCCTTTCCTTTTGACCAGGCCACCTCGTCGCCGCCATGAGCATGGCCGCCCTCTCCACCGAACAGCGCCTTGTGCGTGATCAGGGCAAATACCAGACTGAGAGCATAAACCACTAACAGGACAATCGAAATTTCGAGACTCAGGGCTCCCTCAGCCACCGGTGTCGCCGGCGTGGCGAGATGATGAAACGCCGCCGGCATCACCAAGGAAATGGCCGCCAGTAAAAGCATCGTCGCCTGGTTATTCGCTGCTGTCCGGTTGAACTGCTGGGTTTTGAACTTGACGCCGCCGGCCACCATCGATAGCCCAAGCACCAGCAGCACATTGCCGATGATGGATCCCGTCAACGACGCCTTCACGACGTCGTGCAGGCCCTTCTGCAGGGCGACCATTGCGATAATCAATTCGGCCGCGTTGCCGAAGGTGGCATTCAGCAATGCGCCGATCCCCTCGCCGGTGTGCGCGGCCAAATTCTCGGTCGCCTTTCCCATCCATCCCGCCAGGGGCAGAATCGATAGGCAGGCAGTAACAAAGATCAGGGTGGAACTCTCGGGCGAGGCGAATCGCAGGTAGATTGCGACGGGCACAAACACCAGGAGCCAGTTCAAGGACGGCTTCAGGATGGAACTCATTGGATTTTTATGGCGGGTAGCGGGACAGATTTCACCGGCTCAAACAAACCGAAACTAAATATCGTCTTCGAGGACGCAATCGCCACATACTGCTTGCCTTCGGCGGCGTAAACGATCGGCGAAGCGAACACATCGTCGCCTGTTTGATAATGCCACAGGTGCTGGCCGGTTTTCCCGTCCACGGCCACCAGATGACCATCATCGTCTCCAACGAAGATTACTCCGGTCTTCGTTCCGACGGCTCCGGCCCACATGTTTGCCTTCCCCGTCATGGGATACTCCCAAACTTTCCGGCCCGTAATTGGATTAAATGCGCGCAGAAAAAATTGCCCGGCGTCCTTTGGCCTTGGCCCGGCGCCCCCGGCGGCGAAGTTCTTCATCGGCTCCGGCTTCTGCTCGGAACTGGTGAACACGTCGCACTGCTCGAGCGTCACGACCGCCAGCAGCCCCGTCGCGGGATTGTAACTTTGACTCATCCAATTGGTCGCCCCACGCACCCCGGGGCACACCCGGTTTCCGTTCGGAGTCGGGTCCTTTCCCTTCACCTTCATCGGCCGCCCTTTTGCGTCGATGCCTGTCGACCAATCCAACTTGTCGACCAATTTACTGGCCTTCAGATATTGACCCGTCACGCGGTCCAGGACGTACAGGTAGCCATTGCGGTTGGCGTGGAACACCAGCTTGCGCATTTTGCCTTCGTAGGGCAAGTCGACCAGTACCGGCCACGATTGGGCGTCCCAGTCGTGCGTATCCTGCGGGGTGAACTGGAAGTACCACTTCATCTTCCCGGTCGTCGCGTCGAGAGCGATCAGCGAACAGCTATAGAGGTTATCCCCTTTCCGGTCGCCGTCGTAGAAATCGGGCCACGGATTCCCCGTTGTCCAGTACAGAGTGTTCAACGCCGGATCGTAGGTTCCGGAGAGCCAGGTCGCCGCGCCGCCCCATTCAATGTACTCGCCCCAGGTCTCGGCGCCTTTCTCCCCTTTGGCCGGCACCGTATATGTCTTCCACCGTTCTTCCCCGGTCTCGGCATCGAGCGCTGTCACCGCCCCGCGCATGCCCACGTCTCCGCCGCCGTTGCCGACTATGATCAACCCGTTGATGGCCAGCGGAGCGGAGGTCGCGAACTCGCCCTTCTTGATGTCGCCGTACTTCTTTCGCCAGATCAACCCGCCCGTCCGACGGTCGAGCGCGACCAGATGCACGTCCACCGTCGAGAAGTAGACCTTGTCGCCCAGAATCGCCGCGCCGCGGTTCGTAGCGTCCTTCTTTTCGGCCTTCAGATCGGTATACTTCCAGATCAGCCGGCCGGAACGGGCGTCCAGAGCGTACACCTCATTCGAGTTCGTCAGATACATCACGCCATCGTGGACAATCGGCCGCGTCCGCAGGCCGCTCGCCTCCGGCACCGTGAACGACCATTTCGCCGTCAGGGTCGAGGCGTTTGCTGTTGTTATCTGTTCGAGCGAGCTCAACCCCAGCCCTTCGTAGTTGCCCGCGTACGTCAGCCAATTGGCCCCCGGCCCCTTGACGATGTCTTCGTACTTCACCTGGGCGAACAGCCCCGCCGCCAAGCTCAGTCCCGCCAAAATCCGCCTCATTATTTCGATACCCCCGCCGCCTGCTGCGCCAGAAATGCCACCAGATTGTCGATGTCCGCCTTCGACAGCCGCTTGGTGTAGTCGACCGGCATCAGAGTCGTCTGCCGCAGCGTCATCTGTTCGACGCTTCCCATGTCGAGCAGCCTTAGCGTCCCGTTGCCCAACTGCACCTGTACGGTGTAGTTCGTTCGATTCTTCACGACGCCGCGGATCCGCTCGCCCGACCGCATCACGATCTCGACGCCCTGGTAGCCTTCAGCGATCGCGTCGTCAGGGTCCAGAATCGCCTTCCGCAACTTCGGCAGCGGCAGCTTTAGCCCGGCGTTAGAAAGGTCCGGCCCCAGCTTTCCGCCAGCGCCTTGAATCGTGTGGCAGTTGGCGCAACCCGAACCGGCGTATACGGCCTTGCCTGCGGCAGCATCCCCTGGCGCCTTCATCTCAAAGGCAGGCGTCGTCAAACTGCGGACATACGCCACCAACCGCCAGCCGTCGTCCTCCGCCAGGTTTGCTCCCGGCATCAGACCTTGCCCCTTCTGAATGAGCCGGTACATATCCGGGTCGCCCATCGGATGCCAGACGCCGCGGTCCTGCACGTTCGGCCCGCGGCCGCCCCCGCCCTCCGGGCCATGGCAGCCGCCGCATCCATTGGCGAAAAGCTGCCGGCCCTTTTCAATCTCAGCGACGTTCCCGATGAACGGGTGCTTCGCTTTTTCGCCCTCTTTCGTTTCGTGTTGGGCCCAGATCGAAATGCTCAGAGCCGGCAGCAGCCAGAATATGTGGCGGATCATCTAGCAACAAATTATATGTTGGAGACTAGTCGAACCGTAGCCGGCAGATCAGCAACTCCCGCTCGTAGATCATTTCGGGCGGCAGATGGTCGTGTAGCTGAATAAACAACTCCTCGTGACCGATCACCTCCGAGATCCAATCCGAGCCCTTGAAGCTCTGCAACTGTTCAAAAGTCTCTTTCGGGAACGGCATCCCCGACCAGTCGATGTCGTCATACCGCGGCATCCAGCCAATCGGCGTCTCGCGCGCCAGCGCTCGTACCCGGCTGCGATCGACGATCCATTTCAGGATCCGCATGTTTTCACTGAAACCCGGCCACAGGAATTTACCCTGCTCATCCTTGCGGAACCAGTTCACGTGGAAAATGCGGGGCGTTTCGGTCAGCGTCCGCTGCATCTTCAGCCAGTGCCGGAAGTAGTCGCCCATGTGGTAGCCGCAGAACGGCAGCATCGCCATGGGGTCACGCCGGACCTTGCCCTGCACCCCGGCGGCGGCGGCCGTCGTCTCCGACCCCATCGTTGCGCCCATGTAGACGCCGGAACTCCAGTTGAAGGCCTGATACACCAGCGGGATCGTCGACGCCCGCCGGCCGCCAAAGATAATGGCGCTGAGTGGCACCCCGTTCGGGTCCTCCCACGCCGGATCGATGGTCGGGCATTGGGACGCGGGCGCGGTGAATCGCGCATTGGGATGCGCCGCCTTCGTACCGGACGCCGGAGTCCACTCGTTCCCCTGCCAGTCGATGCAACGCTCAGGCGGCGTTTCCGTCATCCCCTCCCACCAGACGCCGCCGTCGGGAGTCAACGCCACGTTCGTAAAGATCGTGTTTGACCGCAGCGTGGCCATCGCATTCGGATTGGTATGGTCGCCCGTGCCTGGCGCGACACCGAAGAAACCGGCTTCCGGGTTGATCGCCCGCAGTTTCCCCTTGTCGTCGGGCTTGATCCAGGCGATATCGTCGCCCACGGTCCAAACCTTCCAGCCGGGGAACGACGCGGGCGGAATCAGCATCGCCAGATTCGTTTTGCCGCAGGCGCTCGGGAAAGCGGCCGCGACATAGGTCTTTTCGCCCTGCGGATTCTCGACGCCGAGGATCAGCATATGCTCAGCCATCCAGCCTTCGTCCCGAGCCATGTTCGACGCAATCCGCAGCGCGAAGCACTTCTTGCCGAGCAATGCGTTGCCGCCGTAGCCCGATCCATATGACCAGATCTCCCGGCTCTCGGGAAAATGCACGATGTACTTTTCGTTATTGCAGGGCCATGGAACATCCTTCTGCCCCGGTGCGAGCGGCGCCCCTACGCTGTGCAGACAAGGCACCACGCGCTTCACGTTCTTGTCGATCAGCTTGAACACCGGGAGGCCAATCCGGGCCATGATCCGCGTATTCACGACCACGTAAGGCGAATCGGTTAACTGCACGCCGATCTGCGACATCGGCGACCCGATGGGACCCATGCTGAACGGCAGCACGTACATCGTCCGGCCCTGCATGCACCCATTGAAGATCGCCTTCAACTTCTTGCGCATCTTGAACGGGTCTTCCCAATTGTTCATCGGGCCGGCGCTGTCTTTCGACAACGAGCAGATGAAGGTCCGGTCCTCGACGCGCGCCACGTCGCTGGCGTGTGAGCGGGCGTAGTAGCAGCCGGGCCACTGCTCCTGGTTCAACCGAATCAGGGTGCCGGAGTCCACCATCTGCTGGCACAGCGCCGCATGCTCCTCCTCGGAACCGTCCACCCAGTGGATGGCCGCCGGCTTGGTCAAGTGGGCCATCTTCTCCACCCACTTCAAAAGATGCTGATTCTCGCTCAGCGGACGCGCAGGGTCACGAGGTGTCATCGACATGGTCTGAAAAGAAAATGAGAATACGAAAAAAGAATCTCCCGATTATCTCCCAGCCGCCTTCTTTTTGGCAGCCGCGCGTTTGGCCTTGCCGGGCACGATCGGCGCGCTCCCGGCGCCCCACTTGCCGAGGCGATAGCGGCGGACGTATCCGGAGCTGATATTGGCGATCTCCACCTCTAACTCACCGCCAGCCCCACAGCGGTACGTCTCGGCAATCTCCTGCCCAAGATAAACATGCTCCACGGGTACGCCCTGGAGCTCTTCGACCACTTGTAGCGCCGGATCGAGCGGAAACCGAATCTCGTCCCAAACGGTAATGCTTCCCTCCGGTTGGCCCCAGTCGTCGAGGTGGGAGCATTCCAGATACCGGAAATGGCCAATATTGTGTACCGCGGTATAGGTCCGCGTCTGTTCAAGCGGCGGCTCGCCCGCGTTGGGGAGTTCCGTTCCTTTGGCAAAGAGCGGGTCGAACCGCATCACGCGTCCGCCGTCGGCTTCGCGCCAGACGCCGAAGTACCGGGTAAAACGCTCGCGCAACTGGTATCCCGACGACTTATCCGCCTGAATCGCCAGCCCGATCGCGGTCGCGGCCCGGGTATACGGGCTGCGCTTCACCTTCCGGCCATAGGTTTCTCGCAGCAACCTGGCGACCAGCGGCAATTCGCTGCCGCCTCCCGTCACGTAGATCGCCTCCAGGCTCTGCGTCCGCGAAGTCAGATCGGTGACCGCATGGACGGTTTCCTCGACGAGCGCCTGGCACCGGTCATAGAAATCGCCGACCGGGATCGTCACCGGCGACAGTCCGGCTCGCACCACGTCGAGATCCACCACCACCTTCCGCGAATTCGGGTTCAACCCCTCTTTGCGCATCCGGCACTCTTCATAGAGCCGGAAGATTTCGCTCTGCGTCAGGTCATCTTGCTCCGGGAGGGCGAGTTCGGCCAGGAGACCGTCAAAGTCGTCGCCACCCAGGGTCGGAATTCCCTCACTGGCCACCACGGCATGGGACCGCTCGTCCAACTCAACGAGTGAGGCGTCAAACGTCCCGCCGCCCAGATCGTAAACCAGAATATGCTCTTTCGCGTTGGTCGTCTCCCGATGGCTATGCCCATACTCGATTGACGCCGCCGACGGCTCATTCAACAAGCCAATTACGGAAAACCCGGCTGCGCCAAAAGCGTCGACCGTTAGGAATCGTTGGTTTGAATTTGCGCTCGCCGGCACGCCCAGCATCGCTTCGAGCGGCTCGCCGGCCTTCGTTTGCAGGTTGGAAGCCCCAAGCAGGGCCGCCTTCAGCGACGACGCCAATTCAGCGAGCAATGTCGCCAGGGGCGTTTCCAGTCCCCCAATCTCCACCGGCGTCTGCGGGCCGGCGTCACTCAGAAACCGCTTCAGCGAGCGAACCACGGTCGCTTGCAGGTCTTCCTGCAAGCTCCACGCCTGCCATCCGTACAGTCTCCGGCCATCCTTTACAGCCACCAAGGGCGGAAACCAGTCATGGGCTCCCCCGTCGGGGCCTTCGAAAGTTACCACCGGGTAGTTGCCGCGATCACACGCAGCCACCACAATGCGGGTGGTGCCAAAATCAATGCCCAGCCTCATCCGATCAGGATACCCTATTCCCCTAACCGCTCCGTTCACCGACTGCGGTACAATTTCGGCAACACCGTACCCTCAATTCTTACGATGGATTTAGACCAGCTTCATACGTTCCTGGAGATCGTCCGGCTCAAGAGCTTCTCGAAAGCGGCGTTGACGTGTTTTCGCACGCAGCCAGCCATCAGCGCGCAAGTGCGCCAGCTCGAACAGGAACTCAACACGACCCTATTTGAACGGCTCGGCACGCGCATTTCCCTGACCATTGCCGGGAAGATCTTCGCCGAGTACTCCGAACAGATCCTCGACCTCCGCCGCCAGGCGCAGGACGCCATCAACGAACTGGAAAAGGTACCCCGCGGCGAATTGATTATCGCCGCCAACGAAGCCACGTGCCTTTATGTGCTTCCGGATGTCTTCAGCGAATTCAAGAAGCTCTTTCCCAACGTGCAGCTTCATGTCGACCGTTCCTATGGCTCCCGTGTCGTCGAAGCCGTGCTCGACAATCTGGCGGACTTCGGCATCTGCCAGCTTCCGATTCAGGAGAAGAAGCTGCAGGTGGTGCTCATCCACACCGACGAGATCAAGCTGATTTGCTCTCCCACGCATCCCCTGGCCAAGGCCAAGATCATTGCGCCGGAAGATCTGTTGGGCCATCCGCTGCTTCTGCCCAAGGCGGGCACCACGCGCAGCCGGCTGAACATCTGGATGGAGAACGTCGAGGACAACACGCAGATTTCGATGGAGCTCGATTCCACGGAAATGATGAAGCGGTTTGTCATGGCCGGGCTTGGAATTTCCTTCTTGTCGACCTCCAGTTGCGCCGAAGAGGTAGCTGAAGGAAAACTCATCGCTATTGGTTTAACCCCGGAGCCCATGCTCCGCCGTCTGGGGCTGATTTATCGCAAAGATAAGGCGCTCTCTAAGGCTGCGCTGGGTCTGATTCAGGTTATCCTGGATCAAGCCGCCACCACCGCCGGTACCGCCACTACGGGCTGAGTTCCCCTTCTTCCATCATGGGCCGAACGACCATCAAGACATCGACCATCCTTGTCTCCGACGATAAGGGACTGCGCGTTTATCCTTCGCGTGCGGAAATGCCACCGCAAGTGCGCGAACGGCTGGAGAAATCGCTGACCGGGGGCATGGCCGCCACGGTTCTCATCGCCGATCCGCGGGGCCGCGATGAGATCCTGAAGACGTTGCGTGGCGAGGCGTCAGCCTTGAATGATGGCGTCCCGGGGCTCGTCCGCCGGGGTGCGCGGGAGCTGGATACGCCGGTCCCGGCGGGCCCGGTCTGGCTGCAATCGCGTGCGGTCCGCCTGCTGCTCGCTTTCGGCATCCCGTTGCTGTTCGGCGCCGGCTTTTGGGCTCTGCTGCTACTGCATAAATAGCTCACGGAGCGGTTCGGACGGTCGATAAGCTCACTGACAGTTGGAGTCTGTCGGTGCGATGTTTCTGTCTTTGAAAAAGAGCCTCGACCCCTACCACGGCAGGCAGGCCGAAGCCCTGCTGCGGACGGTCCATATGCTGTTGGGGGCGCTTCGCGTTCATATGGTGGAAGCCGATGCCGATTCCCGGGCTCGGTTTAAGACCGAGATTCACAGCTACTCCGAGAGCCTGACGATCGACTCCGCACCCGACGATATTCTGGTCATCGCCGGATCCCTCGTACAGGTCATCGAAGACTACTCCGCCGATGCTCGCAAGCGAATCCGGTCGCAGCAGCACGATTGGCAACAGATGGTTTCCTTATTGGCTGAAACCATTGCTGTGGCTTCCCTCTCCGGCCACGCCGCGGTCGAGGACCTCAAGGCGTTGACCACCAAACTGGAGCACACGACGCCTTCGTCTGACCTTGCGGCGCTTCGGGAGCAACTCCACGATTGTTTGGTCTCCCTGCGTCATGAGAGCGAAGCCGAAGCGCATGCCATGGTCGCCAACCCGGTTCCGTCTCATCCCGTCAAACTCGAATCGGTCACCAATGCGCTCGAACTGCTTCCCCGCCTGTCCGTCGAAGGCGCTCTCGAAGAGGCCCGCCAAGCCCCAGGAGCCTTCGTCGCGATCCTTCCCATCGACCGGTTCGCGGTGTTCCAATCCCGGTTCGGCGCCGAGATCGCCGAAGATATTTTTCAATTTTTCCTGATGCAGTTGCGCGGCCGGCTCCTGCCGACCGATCAGATTTTCTTCTGGACCGACGGGGTGATTCTCGCTATCGTGCAGCGACCGTTCAATCTCGACTCCGTTCGCGCTGAATTCGCGCGCTTCGCCACCCACAAACTGGAGCACACGGTCTCGCTCGGCGGGGGCCGTTCGATCCTGCTCGGTATCACGAGCAACCTGGCAGTCTTCGGTGCCGACGAAGGCCGTTCCACCTTGCAACTCATTCGAAAAATCGATACATTTTTGTTGGCTCAAGCGCACAACGGCAACTAATTTCCTCAAAGGGCGCTGCGTCGCGCCGAAGAGTTCTGTGTGGAACGCCGCAAACAAGCCCGCATCAATCTCGAGACGAACCTGACCATTGACGTCCTCGGCGACCATCCCGCCAAGATCGAAGGTCTAATGGTCGACGTATCCTCCGACGGGATGCGTTTCCTAAGCCCGGTCGATGTGGCTCCAGGCACCGCCATCCGCGTCGACCGGGATGGCGGCATGATCCTGGGCGAGGTCTGCTATACCGAGCCCCACGGCGAACAGTTTCACCTCGGTATTCTCTTCCGCCAGGTGCTGTCGAATCTCCGTGATCTCGAACCGCTCCTCCGCACCCTTCAGTCGTACGAGGAGGATGCCCGAGCCAGTAAGGAACAGCCGAAACCGACTCGACGGTAGCCTCGTGCTATTCTGCTTTTCGTGTCAAAACGTGTCATTGTCTTCGGCGCCGCCGGCCAGTTGGGCGTCGAACTCGTACGGGTCTTTTCTTCTCGAGGCTACGCCGTAACGGCCTTCAATCGGGCATCGGTGGACATCGCCGACCTCTCCGTCCTCGAAAGTAAACTCGCCGAAATCGATCCGGCCATCGTCCTGAACGCCGCGGCCTACAACATGGTGGATGTCGCCGAACGGGAGCCGCAGGTTGCCTACCAGGCTAACGCTCTCGGCGTCCGCAACCTCGCCATCGCCTGTCGTCAAGTCGATGCGACGCTGGTCCACTTTTCCACCGACTACGTCTTCGACGGCACGCTCGGCCGACCCTACGTGGAGACCGACCTGCCCTGTCCCCTCGGCGCTTACGCCGTCTCGAAACTGGCCGGGGAGTACTTCGCCCGTGCCTACCACGAGCAATCCCTCGTCCTCCGCACCTCTGGCGTCTTCGGCCCCGGTGGACGCAACACTGCGCGCGGGAACTTCGTTGAAACTATGCTGCGCCTCGCCCAGTCCGGCAAGCCGATACAGGTCGTTCACGAGTACCTCGCCTCGCCAACGTATTCCCCCGCGCTCGCAGAGACTACGGCCAACCTCGTCGATGCTGGACACACAGGCCTGTTTCACGCTGGGGGCGGCGTCGCCATCAGTTGGTATGACTTTGCGGCGAAGATCTTTGCCGCCGCAGGCCTGTCGCCCACGCTCACTGTCGCGCGCCCGGAAACCTATCGCACCGAAGCCCGGCGCCCGCGATTTTCGGCCCTCTCGAACGCTCGCCTGGAAGCGCTAGGCCTGCCACCAATGCCCACGCTCGACGCCGCGCTCGCCGAATACATGCAGCGCCGCTAACGCTTCGCCGCGTAGTAACCTTTCCGCGCCTGGACTTTCAGGTTTTTATCCGTCGGCCGGATCTCCAGCTTGCGGAACGCCCCGTCCCGGCTCTCGTTCGTCGACGAGTAGCCGATCACGTATTGGCTTCGCATCTCTTCCTGAATCTGTCGAAAGATGTCACTCAACGACTGATTTCGCCCGACGCTAAAAAAGCGTCCGCCCGTCTCTTCGGCCATCCGTTTCAAGTCGCCCTCGCCGCCTCCGCCAAACCCCCGGAAATCCGCGAAATAGACGCTGTAGATCATCGTGTCCGCCCGGTGCGCCGCTTCGATCGCCTGCTGCCGGGTGTACGTCGAGCCCATATCAACGCCATCGGTGATCAACACAATGGCTTTCCGGCCGACTTCCTGCTTCAGCTTCTCTTCCGCCGCCAGCACCACTGCGTCATAGAGAATCGTCCCGCGTTGTTTTGCCGTTGGCACGGGTCCCGGATGCAAGCCGCCGACTCCCGCGTTCAGCCGCAGTTGCCCCAGACCCTCCCGCAGCAGCCGCGGCGAACCGGTCAGGTCCTGCAACAGCTCCGCCTCGGCGCCGAAGCTAATCAGAAACGCCATGTCCTTCTTTCGCAACACCTGGTCGAAGAACTGCCCAGCCGCCGACCGCTCCTCGGGGATCAGACGATCCTGGCTCCCGCTCACATCGACAAGCAGTCCGATTGTCAGCGGCAGATCCGTTTCCCGGGCGAAGACCTTGATATCCTGCTGCTTGCCGTCTTCATAGACCGTGAAATCCTCTTTCTTACCGGTCCCGATCAACGCGTTTTTCTTGTCCCGCAACGAAAACAGAACGTTCACCAAATCAACGTCGACTTTGATCACGGGAAGGTCTTCTTCCTGGGCGGCCGGGGGCTTCGGTTGCTGGGCGCCAAGCCAAGGCGTCAAGCCAACGAGAGAAAGTAAAATTCTACGTGTCACTGTTATTTTGGATTCGCCCGGCCTCACTTCCGTTCCCATGAAAAAAGCCCTCCTGCATCTTCAAACCGCTGACCCCACGCTTGGCGCCATCATCCGCCAAGTTGGACCCTACCGCATAACCTACCACGCCCCGGATTTCACGACGCTGGCCCGCTCCATTGTTTCTCAGCAGCTCAGTGGTAAGGCGGCGGATACGATTTTCGGCCGCGTCCTCGGTGCGGCCGCCGCGCGAGGTGGCCGGCTTTCTCCCACCCGCATCGCCGCGCTTGGTGTTGACGGCCTTCGCCCGCTGGGACTTTCCCAACAGAAGGCGAATTACCTTTTGAACCTTGCCGCCCAGCGGATTCCCTACGCGCGCCTGCCGAATCTTCCGGACGACGAAGTGATCGCGACGCTTACCGCCGTTAAGGGCGTCGGCGTCTGGACCGCTCACATGTTTTTAATGTTTGCGCTCGGGCGGCCGGATGTCCTCCCCACGGGCGATCTGGGTATTCGCAACGCCATTCACCGTGCTTACGAGCTACCTGCCCCGCCCACCCCGTCCGAAATTGAGTCGCTCGCGCAACCCTGGCGGCCGTATGCCTCCGTTGCCTCCTGGTATCTATGGCGATATCTCGACGGACCGGCGCAACTCTGATACTGTCAACAAATGCTTGAATACATCGTGCAATCTGGCAATACGCTCTCCGGTATTGCCCGTAAGTTCGGTATTCCACTCTCGGCTCTGATCGCCGCCAATCAGATTACCGATCCCAACCAGCTCAAGGTTGGCCAGAAGCTCTTAATCCCCAGCGCTGACACCGACCAATCGACGCTCCCGCTGGCTCCCGCGCCATTACCGCCGATCTCCGCCCCAGTCGCCATCGACCGGAAGAAGTTTGCCCTTGCTCCCGGCCAATACTTCGCCGAGCCGTTCCCGAAAGATCTCGTGGTGCTGCACTTCACCGCCGGCAGTTCCGCCCGCAGCGCCTTCGACTCCTGGCGCGGAACGCCGCTCCAGGTGGCGACCGCTTATTTAGTGGACACGGATGGCAGCATTTATGAGTGCTTCCCTCCCACTTACTGGGCGTACCACTTAGGAGTTACTGGCGCAGCCTCCGCCAATTGGAAACACGATAAGCGCTCCATCGGCATCGAGATCGCCAACGTCGGTCCGCTCCGCCTTGACCCGGCCAATCCGCAACAGTTGAACTGGTGGCCGAACGACTTCAAGACCAAGTACTGTACCCTGGCCGACGCCGCAAAGTACGTCGCTGCGCCGTATCGCGGCTTTACCCACTTCGCCAGTTTCCCCACCGTGCAGTCCGATGCCGTCATCTCCCTGGTCGAACATCTCTGTAACGCCTTCGCCATCCCACGAGTGCTGCCGCCGGTGGCGCAGCAAACCACCTTCGACATGGATTTCTTTAAATCCTTCCGCGGAATCGCCACCCATCAGAACTTCCGCAAGGACAAATCGGACATCGGCCCCGCGTTTCCGCTTTCCCGCGTCGCCCCTTAAACGATGAGCATTCTGTTTCAATAGACAGAATGCTCCCTGAAGCGCTAACCCATACCTGGCCCTGGTACGTCGCCGGACCACTCATCGGACTTTTCGTCCCGCTTCTCCAACTCGTTGGAGATAAACAACTTGGCATTTCCGGCAATCTGCGACATCTCTGTTCCGCCATCCTCCCGACGCGAATCGATTTCCTGAAGTACGACTGGCGGGGGACCGGCGGATGGAACCTTCTCTTCGCTCTCGGCACCCTGATCGGAGGCTGGGTCGGCGTCTCCCTCCTCGGGACGCGCGAAATCGCCATCTCTCCGGAGACACAGGCCTCGCTGCACAATCTGGGCGTCCACGACCTCTCCGGCCTCGTTCCCCGTGAAGTCATCAGTTGGGAAGGCCTGCTCTCGATCCGCGGATTTGTCTCCATCGTAGTCGGTGGCTTTCTCGTCGGCTTCGGCACCGCCTACGCGGGCGGCTGTACCTCCGGGCATGCCATCTCTGGGCTCTCCAACTTCCAACTCCGCTCGCTGTTCGCAGTCTTCGGCTTCTTCGCCGGTGGCCTCATCGCCACCCACCTGCTCCTGCCCCTCCTTTTCTAACCATCATGACCAATCGTTTCCCCTTGTTGGGCTACCTCCTCCTTGGCGCCGCTTTCGGCCTCATCCTGACTAAGGCCGAAGTCATCTCCTGGTTCCGCATTCAAGAGATGTTCCGGTTCCAGGCCTTTCATATGTACGGCATCATCGGCTCCGCAATTGCCGTCGCAGCCATCGGCCGACGGCTGTTAAAGCGTCCCCCGGCACCCACGCTCTGCGGCGAACCCGGGCCTCTCCAGGATGAAGACACCGGCCGTGGATACCGCTTCTGGATCGGCGGGACCATTTTCGGCATCGGCTGGGCGCTCACCGGAGCCTGCCCGGGCCCGCTGTTCATCCTCGTCGGCGGCGGGGTCTCAGTGATGGTCATCGCCGTCCTCAGCGCGTTGGCTGGCACGTGGACCTACGGCCTCCTACGTTCTCGCCTGCCCCACTAACCGGCGAACTGCAGCCAGTACTGCCCCGTGCCCTTGGCCATCATGTAGGTGGCCAAGCGAAGGAACTCGGCCTCGGAGTCGGGCGCAAAGACGCTGTCCGAGGTCACCCCGCCATAGAGTCGTACCTTTCCCGAGCGAAACATCGCCAGGTAGTCCTCCGGCGTTGCGAGCAACCGCTCGTCGAATACGGCCATCGACGGTGCTAATCGCGGCGTCCCGCGCCCCGCGCGCTTCAGGACCTCGGCCTGCGGCAGAAAGGTCAGGTGCCGCCACGACCCATTTCCCGCGTGATCCATAAACGCCGCCCAGCGCCCATGCCGGAACAGAAAAACGCTCGAATCGCACAGTACACCTTGCCCGGATATCTCGGCCGCAGCCAGCATCTCCCGCAGTTCCTCGTCGATTGGCATCCCCGATATCATCCCACCTGTTTCTTCATAAGAGATACTAAGGATAAGCCTTTGCATTCCGATACTGTCGATCCCTCGCTCCTCAACAATCTGCGTTCCACCATCGAGTTGCTCGAACGTTTAGACGCCGACCGCACCCTGCTCGAACGCCTCCCCGCTCCGGAGCGCGAACGCCTGCATAAAGTCGTCGCCCAGATCTTCAATCCCGACCCCGTGGCTCGGCGCGCCCGCCTGAAAGCCGCCGAACGCGAACGCAGCGCCGCTGAAATCGAACGCACCACTGCCGTCCTGGACGAAACCGGCATCCGCGCCCTCCGCCGCAAGCCTGTCTTCACGACGCCCAACTACTTCCCTCCCCCCGAGGTCGAACAAGAGGCCCGGGAAGCGCCAGAGCCACTGCACTGCTACGTCTGCAAGCAGAAATACACGCAGGTGCACCACTTCTACGACCAGATGTGTCCGCCCTGTGCCGAGCTGAACTTCCACAAGCGCACCGAACTCGCCGATCTCTCCGGCCGTGTCGCGCTACTCACCGGCGGCCGAGTGAAGATCGGCTACCAAACCGGCCTCAAGCTTCTCCGCGCCGGCGCTCACCTCATCGTCACCACCCGCTTCCCCCGCGACTCCGCCAAGCGCTACGCCCAGGAACCGGACTTCGAGCAGTGGGCGCACCGCCTTGAAATCTTTGGCCTCGACCTCCGGCATACGCCGAGCGTCGAAGCCTTCTGCCACGAACTCGTCACCACGCATTCGCGCCTCGATTTTATCATCAACAACGCCTGCCAAACCGTTCGCCGTCCTCCGGAATTCTACGCCCACATGATGGATGGCGAACGCGCCGCCCTCATCGGCATGCCCAACGAGGTGAAAAAACTCCTCCCGGCCGGCCCGGTGGCCGCCCCTTCGGCCGAACTCTCGCAACTGCCTCTTCTCCCGGAAGAGCTCCTCAGCCAGAAGCACCTTTTCCCGGAGGGCAAGCTCGACCAGGACCTGCAACAGGTCGACCTTCGCGGCCGCAACTCCTGGCGCCTGCTCCTCGCCGAAGTCTCCACCGTCGAACTACTCGAGGTGCAGCTCGTCAACGCCGTCGCCCCGTTCGTCCTCAACGCCCGGCTCAAGCAACTGATGCTGCGAACGCCCGAACGCGACAAGCACATCGTGAACGTCTCGGCTGTCGAAGGCCAGTTCTACCGCAAGTGGAAGACCACCCGCCATCCGCACACAAACATGGCCAAGGCAGCGCTGAATATGATGACCCGCACCGCCGCCGCCGACTATCAGCAGGATGGCATCCACATGAACAGCGTCGATACCGGCTGGGTTACGGACGAAGACCCCGTTGAGATCGCCGCCCGCAAAACGGCGGAGCAGCGCTTCCACCCACCTCTCGACATCGTCGATGGTGCGGCCCGCATCGTCGACCCCATCATCACGGGCTTCAACAACGGCGTCCACCCCTGGGGACAGTTCTATAAGGATTACCAGCCAACCGACTGGTAGCCACTAAACGTCCCACCGTCATAAGCGCCGCTCCAACTCAGTACCGCGCCGGTCGCGTTTGAAGGCAGGCGTACGGCGTACACTCTGAGTTCGCCCTTCCGCAAGGGGCCAAGCGACTGGTTGGGGTTTACTACCGTCCCTCCCAACGCCAAGGTTTGCAGCACTGTGTTTTCGGCCGCGCCCGCCCCGAAGTTCACGATCACCAGATCCGCGAGCAGTTCACTTGTCGTCGCGTCCCGCCGGAACCGGGACAGGTGCCCTAGGAGCACCGGCGGCAGTCCGTCAAGCTCCACCGGCGGCGGCGCCAGTACCTGGCTGAAAGCCGCCTGTACCGTGGCCGGTCCGGTCAGTTGTAATGTCTGTGGATTGGCCGTTCCCGTCAAGGCCCCGGTGAATCCTTGAAAGGTATAGCCCAGGTTCGGCGACGCCGTCACTTGCACCGCGCCCGCCGGATAGTAGCCCGTGGCGGGGCTCATGCTCCCGCCCGCCCCGGCCGTGGTGGTAAGCAGGTAACTCGTTGCATAAACCGCGATGTACGTTGAAGGACCGGAGCCCACGGTGATGGTCTGCGCCGGCGTCCCGCCGTGCGTCCAACTGGCGAACTGATGCCGGGTTCCGTTCGCCACCGGCGGATTCTGCGCCGCCATCGAGTAGGTTCCCGGCACCAGGCTGAGCGAG
Organism: Candidatus Sulfopaludibacter sp. SbA3; assembly: GCA_945890485.1. GTDB lineage: Bacteria > Acidobacteriota > Terriglobia > Bryobacterales > Bryobacteraceae. The sequence goes on from CAMDCN010000001.1 coordinate 447,407, forward strand.
GTGCCGCCGACGATCGACAGCCCATTCACTTCGAGCGGCATCCCCGGCGGCAATGTCTGGAACGTGATCGTTTGCGCCGGCGCAGTGACCGTGAACGATTGGGTCACCGCGGGAGCCGCGGTGTAGTTCGCGTTGCCCGGCTGCGTCGCCTGAATCGTACAGAGTCCGGGGTTTCCCAGAATCGCCTGATTCCCAGCGACCCCACAAATACCGGGCGTCAGGGAGGAGAAAGCTACCGGCAACCCCGAACTGGCCGTGGCCACCAACGTCCAGGGTGGTGATAGCGGCGCGAACGCAATCGTCTGCGCCAACGGCCCGATCGAAAAGCTCTGGCTGGCCGCCGCCGGACCGTAGTTTGAATCCCCGGCCTGCCGCGCTTCGAGAGTGCACAGTCCAGCATTGGCCAGTTGCAGCAGGGAGCCAGAAACGGCGCAGACTGTTGGAGTGAGCGACACGAACGTCACCGGCAAACCGGAACTGGCCGTCGCCGAGAGCGACAACGGGCCCCCGCTCAGCAAGACGTTCGGCAACGGCGTGAACGCGATCTCCTGAGTTGCTTGCAGAATCAGAAAACTCCACTCCGCCGAAGCGGGCAAATAGCTTAAGCTGCCCGCCTGGGCGGCGCGGATGCGGCACGCGCCCGAAGCGAGGAAGAAAATCGTCGTGCCCGTCATCCGGCACACCGTGGTCGTCGTCGCCTCGTAGGTTACCGCCAGTCCCGAACTCGCCGTCGCGTTCGCCGTCGTCGACCCGGTGCTGTAAGGGGTGCTCGGGATAGGAACAAACAGGATCGTCTGCTCGGCCGGCGATATCTGCGCGGTCTGCCCGACCGGGGTCGCCGTTGAGTAGTTTCCGTCTCCTCCCTGCCGGGCCTGGACCGTGCAGGTTCCTCCAGCCAGAGCCCGAAGCGCGGTCCCGGCTACGGCGCAAGTATCCGGCGTCAGACTAACAAAGTTCACCACCAGCCCGGAACTCGCGGTCGCGGTCAACGGCAATGGACTCGCGCCAAACGCCATCGGCGGCAGGGGAACGAACGAGATCGACTGCGGCGCCTGCGCCACAGTGAACGAACGGACGACGGACACGGCTTGGGCAAAGCTGCCGTTTCCGGCCTGGCTCGCCTGCACCACGCACGTTCCCCCACCAACAATCGTCAGCAACGAACCCACCACCGTGCAAACCGAAGTGGTCGAAGTGGCGAAGCTCACAGCCAAGCCGGAGCTCGCGGTCGCACTGAGCGCGAAGGGCGCCGCCCCAAACGTCATGTTCTCAATCAGAGGGAACGAAATGGTCTGTAAACCTAAACTAATCTCGAAGGTGCGAACCACTGCGGGCGCGGCCAGGTAGTTCGCGTCCCCCGCCTGGTTCGCCTCGAGGCGGCACTGACCCATCGTGGCGAGCGTTAGCACCGTTCCGTTTAGAGAACAGACCGCCGGCGTCTGGGTGGAAAGCGTCACCGGTAATCCCGATGTCGAGGAGGCCGTCAGGTTCAGCGTCCCCGCCGAAAGGGCCTGGTTCGCCAGCGCCCCAAAGGTGATGGACTGGGACGCCCGGGTGATCTCAAAAGTCTGCGCCACGCTGGTAGCCGCCGTGAAGTTCGTGTTTCCCGGTTGCGAGGCCCGCACCTGGCAACTCCCTGCCCGTAAGAAAGTGACGTTGGCTCCCAGCGACGTGCAAACCTGCGGCGTTTCGCTCGTAAACTCCACGGTTAGCCCTGAGGTCGCCGAGGCCAAAATACGAATCGAACCCACGCTGAGCGAAAACGAACCAACCGCTGGAAATGAGATCGTCTGCGCCGCGGCGGCGACGGTGAAGCTCCGCACTACCTCAGCCGCTGGCGAATAGACCGTATTGCCGGGCTGATTCGCTGAAACGGTACAAGTCCCCGCCCCCAGCACCTGCACGATGTTCCCGCTGATTGCACATACACCCGTTGGGCTCGCCGCCAGCACCACCAGCAGCCCGGAGGAAGCGCTGGCGGATACGGCAACCGTCCCCACTCCAAACACCTGGTTCGAAATGGCGCCCAATGTCAGTGTCTGCGTCCCCAGTCCGATGGGAAACCCCTGGGTGACGGCTTCCGCCGGGGCGTACGTGGTATTGCCCACTTGGGTTGCCCGGATGTTGCATGTTCCCACGGCCAGCAGAGTGACGGTCGCCCCAGCCACGCTGCACTGGGCTGGGGTCAGCGAGTGATAGCTCACCGGCAGCCCGGAGGTCGCCGTGGCCGTCAACGCCACCGCCGGATTCGCGAGTGTCTGGCCGGCGATCGCGCCGAACGTGATGGTCTGCCCGCTCTGCAGGATGGAAAAGCTGCGGATGATGTCCGGGGCGGCCGTGAAGTTCGACCCGCCGCTTTGACTGGCCCGAATGCTGCATTCACCGATAGTCAGCGGTGTCACCGTCGTACCATTCAAGCCGCAAACCTGCGGGGTGTTCGATTGGAATACGACCGGCAATCCGGAGGTCGCCGTCGCGGAGACCGAGAACGAACCCGCGTCCAGCGCCCGGTCCGGCAATGGCGCGAAGGTGATCGTCTGGTTGCCCTGGCTGATGGCAAACTCCCGCGCCACGGGCGCTGCCGCGGAAAAGTTGGCGTTTCCGGTTTGCGTTGCCGTCACGGTGCAGTTGCCGGTCGCCACCAGCGCCACCGAAGCACCGCTCAACGAGCATACGCCGGGCGGCACCGCCGAGAAGCTCACCGGCAGGCCGGAGCTCGCCGTCGCCGAAACCGTCAGCGAACCCGCGCTCAGCAACTGTCCGCTCAGTGGCGCAAACTGGATCGTTTGTCCGCCCGGCGTGTTCGTGAGCGTGAAACTCGCGGTGCTGGTCACCCCCGCCACGCTGGCCGAAACGACGTATGGCCCACCAGCCAAGCCATTCGCGCGAAACGGCTCCGCCGTGGCGATGCCATCGGCCCCGGTCATCGCCGACGCGGTCGCCAGACCGCTCGCAAAGGTCCCGCTCGGCCCGGCCGACGGCGCCGTGAACAAGACGGCGATCCCGCTGACGCCCGCTCCATTGGTATCCCGCACGGTTAGGGCCAAGGGCGTCGCGAACACTGCCTGTACCCCAGCCGACTGCCCATTCCCCGCGTTCACCACAACATTGGCCGGGGCGGGCCGCACGGTCGCCGGGGCTGCCGCCGTCGCGTTGATCGCGACGTTTCCGCCGCTGACGGTCGCCTGATTCGTGACTTGCGGCGGGGCATTGAGCGGCACATTCATCGTCACCAGCACCGGCGGATACGACTCGCCGGGCGCCAAAGCGTCCTGCCGGGTACAACTTACTCCGCCCACCAGGCAGGTCCACCCGCTGCCGGAGAGCGAAGTAATGGCGAAGTTAGCCGGCGGCAACTCCGTCACAGTGATCAATCCGCTGGTCGGCGTTCCTCCTGAATTACTCACGGTAACCGTGTACGACGCCGGTTGACCCTGCGTAACCGAGCCGTTCGCGGCCTTGGCGATGGTCCATCGAGCCTCCAGGCTCCGCACATCGAAGGCAGATTCGGCGTAAGCGCCGCAGGAAGGAGAGGTGGTGAGATTGTATACGCCAACCGGCAGCCCTCCTACCTCGGATAGGTCGACGGAGTTCAAAGTAACCCGCAGTTGTGACGAGTTCAAGTAAGTTGTCGTGCGCACCGAATTGTCTACGACCACGCGGCTTCCCGGAGTGAAGCCGCTACCATTCACCGTAACCACCTGGCTGGTCCCGCCGCGCACCGCCGAACCGGGCGACAGCCCATAGACGGCCAACGGCACATTGGTCGTATTGAACGAGCCATTCACTACGAACTGATCCCGAATCAACAATGTCGACGGATTTCCCGCCCCGCTCAAGTCGCCCGACCATCCGGTGAAGAACCATCCGTTGGCCGGCGCCACCGCAAACGGAACCGTCAACCCGTCCGCGTAGAATCCATCCGCCACCGGCGGCGTCCCCGGCACCGACGCGCAGGCCGGAGACAGTTGCGAGTATCCCCGGAACTGCGGCGTGAACTCCGCCACCCAGCTCGAAGGCGTTGCCGGCAAACTGGCAATTTGCGGGCTGCCCGTTTTCCAGCCGTTGAACACATACTGCACGTTCGCCGTTTCGGGCGACTGTGGAGAGGCGGCCGACAGGGAGTGGCTGCTTCCCGTCGTCCAGCCGTCCTGCGCGCTGAAGTTTTGCGGCACTAGATGCGTGGCGCCGTCCACCTGGACGGCCACCGCCGGATTCACCGGACTCGCCGGCGGCGCAGGATTCGTAAACGCCGCCCCAACCTGATACACCGATGGATCGGTCGTGAAATCCGCCTGGATCGTCCAAGGATGCGCCCACACCAGAATCTCCTTCGGCGTCTGGCCCTGCGGAAACGGATCCGTCCCGCCCCAACGCCGAAAGCGTGAGCCCGCACCGGCTAACGGCGTTGCGGTAAGAACTGAGTTGTGGACGGCAAAAGTCTCGCCTCCGATATTGGTCAGTGCCGGCGAAAGTTGAATACTGCCGCTTCCATTCGCTACCACGCTGACGCGGCTATACCGAACGAAACTCGCCTGATACAGCGTTACAGCCGGCCGGTTCGACGGCGAGGTGCGGGAACCTGAACCCGGCGAAACCGTGATGGTATGCGATTGCGGCAATCCATCGTTCCAGCTCCCAAACTGGTAGCGAGCGCCGTCGTCGATACTGCGCGACTGAAAGCCACTCGGGACACTCACTGTATGCTGGCTCCCCAGTGACCAGGCAAACGACTGCGGCGCCGTGAAGGAGACACCGTCCACCACGATCGGCAGTCCCGCCGGATGGGTCGAAATCGTAACCTGTTCCGGGGCGAACTGGTAGAGCCGGCGGATCTGATCGACATCACCGGCTGAAAATTCCGTCGCCTCGCCGAAAGGGATTCCCGGCGTGGCCGCGCTCAACACCGGCCGCCGGTTCTTGGACGAACCCAGCGGATGATAGTGCATCAACGAGGCGTAGTCATACAAACCAACTGCTTCCGCATTGCTTGGCTGCGGTGCGAAATTCGCAGCCAGGTTCGGCTTGTCCGCATTCGCCGCGTGCAGGTTCAACCACGTCGCCGCGTCGCGCCGCTGGTGCTCATGATAGAGCCCAAGCACGTGTCCCATCTCATGCAGCAACCCCGCCGTGGTGCACGCGATAGAGCCAGAAATCTTCTGCTCCCCGCCCATCCGTCCCACATTGGCCCGGCAGACCCGGCTCTGGTCTACCGGGTCCAGCGCAAAATCGACATACGCCGCCTCACCCGCCCGCGGGACCCATTGAATCTTCCCGGCAAACTTCTGATTGAAGATGGCAATCGCCGTCGTGGCGCCGCCGCCTGACGACAAGGTATAGGGAATCCGCACGATGTTCGCCGCCCCATCGCGTGGCCACAATCCAGCGGGAAACTGAATCGCGAGACCCTCCCGCTCCCGGCCCACCTTCCCCGCCGCCGTAGCTACGGGCAGGATGTCACTCAACTCCGGCAAATCCGCCCGGTAGCGCGCCATGACCCCCACAAACTTCGACGTGGACACCCCATCCGACAGCACGATTCCCGTGTATCCGGGCGCGACGCCCAGCTCCCCCGTCGTGAAGCGCCCGTCCTCGACCGGAACCTCGCCCCGGCCTCCGCGGCTATCACTCCACCACAACCGCAACGCCGAGGTTTCCCCGTGCAAGGTCACCGAGGGACCATCCACCGTCAACAGTCCATCCCGCGGAAGCCCGGCCACACGGATCTCGGCGGCCGGCAAATTCCAGACCGTCACCAGAAGAAACAAAATGGAAAGCAGGTGGCGCAAACTAATCCTGTATGTAGATTAGTGTTACTGCGCCACCGGAACTCTCACCGGCTGCGGCAATTACGTCCGCTTTATTTACTCCTGCCTACGCTGTGCGGAGAAACTGCTTCAGTTCCCGCATCGCCTGCCGCGTGCGGTGTGCATTCTCAATGAAGCTGAACCGCACATGCCCTTCGCCCAGCGGACCAAAGCCAATGCCCGGGCTGACGGCAATCAACGCCTTTTCCATCAATAGTTTCGCGAACTCGAGCGACCCCATTGCCCGGAACTTCTCCGGGATCGGCGCCCACAGGAACATACTCCCCTGCGGCTTCTCGCACGGCCATCCGGCCGCGGCCATCCCTTCAAGCAGGACGTCCCGGCGCTCCTGGTACATATCCCGGATCTCGGTCGTGCTCGCCTCGCATTCGCGCAACGCAATGATACTGGCGATTTGAATCGGCTGAAACGTCCCGTAATCGAGATAGCTCTTGATCCGGCTCAACGCATAGATCATCCGCTTGTTGCCGAGACAGAAACCCACGCGCCAGCCGGCCATGTTGTAGCTCTTCGACATCGAGAAGATTTCGACAGCAAGATCCTTCGCCCCCGGAACTTCCAGGATGCTCGGCGGCTTGTAGCCGTCAAAGCCCAAATCGGCATAGGCGAAGTCATGAACGATCAACGATCCGTTCACCTGCGCCAGCCGCACCACTTCCTTCATGAAGTTCAAGTCCACGCAGGTCGTCGTCGGATTGTGCGGGAAGCTGATCAGGATCACCTTGGGCTTCTTCGGCCCCTTATACACATCCTCAAGACCCTGCAGGAACGTCGCCGGATCGGGCATCGGCAACATGCAGGCTTCGCCTTCGGCCATAATTACGCCGTATTGATGAATCGGGTACGCCGGGTTCGGCGAAACCACGACGTCGCCCGGAGCGATGATCGCGAAGAGCAGATGGGCCAACGCATCTTTGGCGCCGATGGTGACGATCGCTTCGGTCTCGGAATCGAGCTCCACCCCGTAGTTCCGTTGGTAGCGCTTGACGATCTCCTGCCGGAGGTGCGGAATACCCCGCGACATCGAGTAGCGGTGATTCTTGGGCTGCTGGGCGGCCTCGCACAGCTTATCGATCACGGACTGTGGCGTCGCACCGTCCGGATTTCCCATACCGAAATCGACCACATCCTTGCCGGCTGCGCGCATTTTTGCCTTCATCTCGTTGATGACGGCGAACACATAGGGGGGCAGCTTCGCGATGCGATAAAACTGATCGGTATCAGACATAACAGAAAATCCTTTGTAAGTTGGGAGAAAACGAGAAAGAAAGAAAGAGAGAGAGGAGCGAGGAAGGAAGTGACCGCGTTAAGCGGTCACTTCCTCGGTTGCGAGTGCTTCTTTGTATTTGCACTCGGCGTTCGGACATTGGGCGAATGCCCCGGATTTGAGGAACTTCTCAATGAGGTAGGGATTGTTGCACTCCGGGCACGCCTTGGCGACGGGTTTGCCCCACGCCACAAAGTCGCACTCGGGATAACGGTTGCAGCCGTAGAAGGTCTTGCCCTTCTTCGACCGGCGTTCAATAATGTCACCCGTCGAACACGTCGGGCACTTCACGCCCACCGTCTTCTGCTTGACGTACTTACACGTTGGGTAACTCGAACACGCAATAAACTCGCCGAACCGGCCAAATTTCTTCACCAGGTTCTTGCCGCAGGTCGGGCAGGGTTCATCGAGCGGAACATCCGCCTGCTTGGCCGCCTGGCCCAACTGTTTGGTGGTCTTGCAATCGGGGTAGCCCGAGCAGGCGTAGAACTGGCCGAAACGGCCCTTCTTCAGCACCATCGGACGGCCGCAGTTCGGGCAGTACTCTTCCTCGCCCTGCTCGCCCATCTCCTCCGGTTGCGCCGAAGGCAGTTCCCGCGTATTCGAACATTCCGGGTAACCGGTGCAGGCGATAAAGCTGCCGTGCCGGCCCCACTTGATCACCATCGGCTTGCCGCACTTCTCGCAGATGAAGTCTGTCGGCTTCTCCATCCGTTTGATGTCGGTCATCTGCGTGGCCGCGCGTTCCAGATCCACGGCGAACCGTTCGTAGAACGAGCCCATCGCCTGGCGCCAGTCTACCTTGCCGTCTTCGATCTCGTCGAGCTCCTCTTCCATCCGCGCTGTATAGCGGATATCAAAGATATCGCCGAACGACTCCGTCAGCAGGTCCGTCACCACGGTACCGAGTTCGGTGGGGTAGAACTTGCCACCCTCTTTCTTAACGTACTCCCGCTCCTGGATGGTCGACAGGATGGAGGCGTAGGTAGACGGGCGGCCAACGCCCTTGGCTTCCAGCTCTTTCACGAGCGTCGCTTCGTTAAACCGAGGCGGCGGTTCCGTGAAATGCTGTTCGGCATCGAGCGACTTCAGCTTCAGCTCTTCGCCCTGGGTCACCAGAGGCAACTTCTGCTTGAGCTCGTCGTCGTCTTCGTCCTTAACGTCTTTGCCTTCCTCGTAAACCGCCAGGAAGCCATCGAACTTCGGCACTGAGCCCGTCGCCCGGAACATATATTCCGCGTTCGACTTGCCCTTTGCCAACACGTCAATCGTCGTCTGATCAAATACGGCGCTCGTCATCTGCGAAGCGACAAAGCGCATCCAGATCAGCCGGTACATCTTTAACTCGTCTTCCTGCAGAAACGGCGCCACCGATTCCGGCGTACGCATCGCCGCCGTCGGCCGAATCGCTTCGTGGGCGTCCTGCGCGTCTTTTTTACCCTTGTAGAGGTTCGGCTTCTCCGGCAGATACGGCGCGCCGTACCGGTCGCCGATGAACTGCCGCACTTCGCCGAGCGCATCGTCGGAGACACGCACTGAGTCAGTACGCATGTAGGTGATCAGACCGATCGACCCTTCCGCCCCCAGCTCAACGCCTTCATAAAGACGCTGTGCGATCATCATCGACCGCTTTACCGAAAACCGCAGTTTCCGCGAAGCTTCCTGCTGCAAGGTCGAGGTGATAAAGGGAGGCACCGGATTCCGGCGCTTCTCCTTCGTCCCCACGGATTGCACGATGTACGGCCGCTCCGCCAGGTCCTTCAGGATCGCCGAGGAGCGCTCCTCGTTAGGAATAGGCTGGTTCTCGCCGTCGATCTTCGCCAAGCGCGCCTTCAACACCGGCGCTTTCTTCGCGTTCAGAGCGACGTCAATCGTCCAATACTCTTCCTTCAGGAATGCTTGGATTTCGCGTTCCCGGTCGACGATCAGCCGCAACGCCACCGTCTGCACCCGGCCGGCGGAAAGGCCCCGGCGCACTTTGTCCCACAGCAGCGGCGAGATTTTGTAGCCCACCAGCCGGTCCAGGACACGGCGCGCCTGCTGCGCGTCCACCAGATTCGTGTTCACCTGCAGGGGATTATCAAACGCCTTCCGTACGGCCGAAGCCGTAATTTCGTTAAACATCACCCGGAAGATCTTCGGTCCGTCGGCCTTCTTTGACGCCAACTCTTCCTGCAGGTGGTAGCAAATCGCCTCGCCTTCCCGGTCCGGGTCGGCCGCGAGGTAGATGGAATCGACGCCCTTGGCGGCGGCGCGGAGTTCGCCGATTAGCTTTTTCTTTCCTTCAATGACCTCGTAGGTGGGTTCAAAGCCGCGATCAACGTCGACGGCGAGGTCGCTTTTCGGCAGGTCTTTAATATGACCGAGCGACGCCTTGACGACAAATTGATTGCCAAGGTATTTTCCGATGGTTTTCGCCTTCGCCGGAGATTCGACGATGACGAGGGATTTGGACATAAGGGTTTTTACTCTTCGGGCGAATAGCCCAGATTACCAGACTTTGACGAACTGTTTGCCGGGAAGCTGTTTCACGAGGCCGAGCAGTTCCAATTCAAACAAGGCAGCCACGATCTCAGACGAGGAATAGTTTTCCAGACGATCCAGCACTTCGTCAATATGGGTTGCCTTCTCGATCATCAGGTTTTCGAGAATCGCCCGCCCCAGCGGCGCATTCGGACCCAACGGCAGAAGCTGCTGCGCCAAATCGCCACGTTGTTCTTTTTCAATGGTTTGCAGGCGGAAGCGTTCGTCCGGCGGCAGTTCGCTGACAATGTCCTGAGCGTCCATCACCAGCTTCGCCCCCTGGCGGATTAAAAGATTCGGCGCCCAGCTCAACTTCGACGTGATATTCCCTGGAACTGCAAAAACCTCCCGCCCCTGGTCCATCGCCAGCCGCGCCGTGATCGCTGATCCCGAATATTGCGCCCCTTCGACGATCAGGACGCCCGAACTCATTCCGGAGACGATCCGATTCCGGATCGGAAAATTCTGAGGGAACGCCGGGGCACCCATTGGGAACTCGCTCACGAGCAGCCCTTTCGCTGCGATCTCGTCGTACAGTTTCCGATTCTCGGAGGGATAGACCATGTCTACGCCACACCCGAAGACTGCGATAGTCTTCCCGCCTGCCTGCAGCGTCCCTCGATGCGCCGCCGTATCGATCCCCCGAGCCATGCCGCTAATGACGCCAACCCCGAGCGCCGCCAAGTCCCCGGCTAGTTTCTCGGCCACCGCCATCCCATATGGTGTCGGCTTTCGCGTCCCCACTACCGCCACCGAGATTGCGGACAGCAGCGCCAGGTCGCCCCGGCAGAAGAGCACCGTCGGCGGATCCAGGATGCCTCGCAGCTTCTCGGGATAGGCCGGGTCCGTCACCGGCACCAACTGCGAACCGGTGGCCTTCAGCCGCTCGGCCTGGGTGGCGGCATCTTCAAAAGTGCAGCCGGATTGGATCGCGCGCGCCACGCCGGGGGATAGGCCAGCCGCCTCCAGTTCGGTCACCGAAGACCGAAACAGGGCTAGCGGCGTCCGGAACCGGTCTAACACCGTCACGGCCTTCCTTGTGCCTAACCCCGGTATCAACCGAAGCGCGAGCCAGTGCAGCATCTCCTCGTCGGAGAGACGGGGTACGAGAGTGGGAGCGGATCCTGTCATTAATGAAAGGTGTGGCGCCAACAAGTCGGAAATCTCATACGTTTGCGATACCCTGAGAAGATATGAGCCAGCACGCCACTTTTGACGACGCCAACCTGATCCTCCGCCTCTACGAGATCCGGCGGGAGGAGCGGCTGCGCGAAGCCCGCCGCTGGTTTGCCCGCAACTTCGGCCCCGCTACGGTCGCCGAGTACCGTGCCATCTGCACCCCCGGCACCGACGAAGACGAGTACGTTCGGATGGTCGTCAGCTACTACGAGATGGTGTCCAGCTTCATTACGAAAGGCATCCTGAGCACGGAACTCTACTTTGCCACCGGCGGGGAACTTGGCCTCGTCTATTCCCGCATCGAACCCGTCCTGGCCGACCTCCGGACCGCCACGGGACATCCCGGCATGTTTAAGAACCTTGAAATCGTCGCCAACCAGTACGGCGAATTCCTGGACGCTCAGGCCCCCGGCAATTGGGAAGGGTTTAAAAAGCGCACGCGCGGCATGATCCTAGCGAAGTAAGCCATGCGGCGGGAACCGGATTTTTTTGGCGAGGACGAAGAGCTCGACCTCGTCTACATTGCAAAACGACTGCTCGACGCTAAAGGGCTCGAGGACAAACTGACCGCCGCCGGTATCGACTATCTCGTAGAACCCGACGAATATCGGGGCGGGTTTTTGTTCCAAACCGTCCGTACCGGCGCCTTTTTCTACGTCCGCGGGGCGGAAGGCGATGCGGTCCGCGAGAAACTTACCGAAATGGGCTTTAAGCCCCAGCCGCTGCTAGAATCGTAGCGTTTAAACGCCTTTCCATCGCCGCCATGGCGGTCAGCTTCTGCTCGGCCAGATTGTTGGCTTCGCCCGGGTCACGCCGCAGGTCGTAGAATTCGCGGTGGCCCGTCTGGTCGTAGATATTCAGCTTGGCATCCCGGGTGCGGATCGTCCGGATCGGGTTCACCCACTTCTGCTTTGCATAGTAGTCGGAGAACACCGCGTCCCGGCGGGAGGGCTTCAGGATCGACTGCCCGTCCACGGGAGTTGGCCAGCGCAATCCCGCCGCGGCGGCCAGCGTAGGGGCGAAATCGACCGTGGAGACCAGATCCGTACGCACTCCCGGCTTTAACTGGCCGGGCACCGAAAGTACGAGCGGTATCCGCATGCACTCGTCATAGACGAAGGGCCCTTTAAACGGCAACCCATGCTCGCCCAACTGGTCGCCATGGTCGGAGGTGAGCAGGATGATCGTCTTATCCAGGTCAATCGAATCCAAAACCTGTCCCAACTGAACATCCGTTTTTTCAACCAGATCCAGATAATAACTGCGGTAAAGCTTCCACTGGTCGGGCGTAAAACTCGCCGTGATTTTCCCTTGGTCTCGGTCAACGAACTCCTGTTGCTCGACCGGCTTGCCCGTCAGGTTTTCAAGACCAGTCGCGGGACCACGAACGTCCGCACGCACGGCCGTCTTTCCCATCTCCTGTCGTACGGCGTAAATGTCATGGGGATTCAGGAGCGAGACCCACGCCATCCATGGCCCCTGGCGCCCCCGCAACCACTCGGCTGCCGCAGCGGTCACCGCCGGGTCCTTCCCGTCTACCCGCACATCGAACCCAAACGCTCGCAGATCCTTGTCTGGCAGACCCAGGTGCCATTTGCCGAAGAGGGCGGTGGCATAGCCCGCTCCGCGGAATACCTGTCCCAAGTTTGGCAAGTCCGGGGAGAGAGGTTTGCCAAGCGAAGAGTTATCGACGTTCGTCCAGACCCCGGTCCGCTTCGGCATCAGGCCAGTTAGAAACGAAGCCCGCGCCGCCGAACATTGGGGGGTGGTGCAGAACGCATTCGAGAAGCGTATGCCCCGCCGGAGAAGTCTCTCCCGGTTGGGTAGCCGCGCCGTCCCCGGCAGGAGAGCAGACTCCTGGTCCGTCATGAACACCAGCACGTTAGGGGCTGGTGGCTTGACGGCCAGTGCCTGCATCCACCGGCGGCGGGTCAGCATATTAGGGGGCCGCCGGCTCCACAATCACTTCAGTCGGATTCCGCAGGGCGAAGGTGATCACGTTGCTGACATAGATGTCCTGCGCAATGGTCAGCTGCGTGGCCGAGTTGGTGGGCAAATCGGAATTCAGTTCGAGGTGAATTTCGTAGAGTCCGATGGAGCCGGGCCGAAGCGCGGCATACAGCACGTTGGCCGTCTTGCCGCCGGCCAGGGAAGATACGAATGCGCTCGGCTCATTGAGAATCGGCCCGCGATAGACGGCGCCGGTCACCGCCAGATTCTGCGAGAAGGATTCCTTCAAACGGCCCAAACCCGTACCGAAAACGACAATCGTTTCACCCGGCAAGGCCGGATTCGCTTCCGACACCGTGGCGCCCTCGGTATTCGCGCAACACAGGTTGGGGGTGGTTGCCGTCAGGATCACCTGCGCCGTATCGTTCGTCTTCGTCGAATACAGGATGCCGTTCCCTTCCTCACCCGGAACTCGCGCCCGCAGACGGATACGGGTAAACACGCCGGCCGCGAACGCTTCCACTTTCTCGTCCTGATTGATGAGTTGGATGAGTCCGTCGCGGACGTCGGCCAAGCTGTCCGTCTCTTTGACGGTATAGGCATACTCCCGGTCTTCGATCAGGACCGTTGCCACGTCGTTGGCCTGTACGCTTCCGTCTACGGAAACGGTGCCCGTGGATCGCGACGAGAAATGCTGGACAATGCCCGTACGCGGGTCTGTTCCCTCGATCGCAAACAAGCCCGGATTCTCGGGGATAACCTGCACGGCCACTGGCATCGTAGTGGTCACGCTACCGTCGGCGTGACGGATTCGCGCGTACGCGCTGACGCTATTGCGATCGAAGAACTCCCATGGAATCTGGGCGTTAATCCGGTTGGGCGAAACCAGGAACAGCGGCGCCAATTTTCCGTCGAGGTAAAGCTGTACGTTGCCCAGTTCGGTTGGCAGGTTCTCGACGCCATCTGGGGCCGCCGCCACGACTTCAGAGAGATTCTCACCAAGCAAGGAGATGATCGATCCGGGTGCTACTCGCGCCGCATCCTGACCACCGGTCAAAAATGCTCCGCCGGTCGTCAAAACGATCGTCGCATCCGCCGGCGCCGTGCTCGTCGCGATTTCGACGTTATTGCCGCCCTCGCCGCCTTCCCGCGCGGTCATTAGCAGCGTGCTGAGGTCGGGGATGATGCTGGCGGTGACGTAGGGGTCTGGCTTCTCGTTAATCAACGCTACCAAGCGCGCCAACAAGCTGGAGACGGTATCTGCCTTTGCAATCTTATAGACGTAGTCGCTCTTGTTTCCGTTTTTGGTGACGGAAATCGTGATCTCATCGTTTTCCCGGATGGTCCCCGATAAGCCAATCGTACCGGTCGCAAAGACGTCGAGGCTCGCCGCGTTGCGGACGGCGGTATAAGGGATCGGCTGATCGTGGGTCGAAAACACCATCACTCGACGGTTGAACGGATCAGCTACGTAGAGGTTCGTGCCATCCCAAGCCAGCGACATCGGCGTGCGCAATTGGTCCGTGGCAGCCCGCAGAAGGGGGAAGGCATTATCGGAGGAACGGTTGATCGACTCGCCGACTTGGCCCAGAACAACATCGGCTTTCTGTCCGTTCTGGAGCGGAAGATTGTTGTAAACCAAAACACGGTCGTTGCCACCGTCGGAGACAAACAGACGCTTGCCATCACTTAAAGCGAAACGCGGAAACTCGATCGTGGCGCCGCAGAGCAGCGGGAACAAGTCGGCGCCCTCGGAGTCCTTCCCAGATGCGGGGCAGAGCTTGGGGCTGTTGTTCGGCACGGCAGACGTGAAATCCGGTTGGCCCAAAACCAGGTCGGCCGCCCGGGCATTCTGCGTTGGAATCGTATTCCAGATCATGACGCGGTTGAAGCCCAGGTCGGAAACGAATACCCTCTGGCCGTCGCTGGTCACGGAGACCGGGTTCAACAGGTTGTCGGCTTTGGGGTCGATGCGCGTAACTACCAGGTCCAATTCGACGCGAGTCGTGAAGTCCGGCGCGCCGAGGACCACATCGGCAGCTTGGTTGTTCCGCGTGGGGAAGGTGTTCCAGATCAGTACCCGATTGTTGCTCGTATCGGCCACCATCACGCGGCTACCCTGAATCCAAACGCCTTGCGGCCCACGCAGGCTACTTGCCGTCGGCGGGTTTACCACGCGACTCGTCGTGAAGTTGTCCTGGCCTAAAACCAAATCGGCCGGCTGATTGTTTTGCGTCGGGATGCTATTCCAGATCAGCACGCGATTGTTGTCCGTATCGGAAACGATCAGACGTACACCGTCGGTGGCAACGGCGTTTGGCTGGCGCATCGACGCGTTCGTCGGAATCAGCTTCAAGTCGTTGACGCTAAAGTCGGCTTGGCCCAGAACGATCGACGCGGTACCGCGACAGGCAGGGCACGATTTCCCAGATGTCTGCGGCACTTCGGCGTTCACCGGAAGGGTGATGTCGCCAGCGACGTTCCGGTAAATCAGGACGCGATGGTTCAACGGACCGGCGCCGACGCGGTTCGAATCCGTTACGAACAACATGTTGTTCGCAAACGCGACTCCGCCCACCCCTCCCAACGTGTTTGGATTGAGGTCGGACCCTTGTGCGGTAAAGGTCTCCTGTCCAATCACGAGCCGGGCCGCTTGACCCGTAAAGAAATCAGCGGGCAAGGCAACCGTAGCGGTGGCCAGCAGGATTGCGAAAGGCTTCATTCGGAAGAACTTCATCATCGAATACACAAACTTTCAGTATAGCAGCCGACGTAGGCCGAAACCATTTCGTTGCCCCTTTGTACTAATTTTACTTCCCTGACACGATCTCGCCCCAAATCACTTGGTAAACCTCGAGGCGACCCTCGATGTTTTTGCCCGCCCGGACAAAAACCATCTGGTTCACCGGAAGGTTGGCGCGGTCGGAGATCACTCCCCGCTCCAGGAACCGGGTATCGGGCCGCATGAGGAACGGCCGAGACGGCGCGGTGCGGGTCTTCACCAACACGGCATCCTCGGTAAACCCGGTGACGACACCGGAAAATGCCAGGTCCCCTCGCGGCATGATGTGCTCGGTAACGCTCCGGTACACGGGCCGCCTCGGGTTCGGCGCCGGGGCATTTGGCTCCACCAGGCGCACTGTCCGGGCGTAGCACCGGCGGGTTCCGTCGGCCTGCGCCCGTTGATCCACGAGGACCTCCACTGGGTCAGTCGGTCCGAAAGCATCGAGCGACACCCGCACGCGCTGCGACTCAAACCACGTCCGCTCGTCGTAGGTACACGGCGTTTGCCGGCCCGATTCCGCCGTCAGCAGGAAACCACCCCGCAGCCCGTTTGATTTCGGTTCCGACAATTTCCCTCGTACTATCCCCAACGGCAGCTCTTCTTGGGCCGCCCAAGCCGGGGTGAGAAGTACTAATAGGAAGACCCAGCGCATATGCCGATGCTACACTGTTTTGCTTTGCAGGATCTTCACGCTTTGCACTCAACTGTTTCGGAATCGCTCGCCCGCGCCGGCGCCTGGTTTTTGCATTCGGGAATTCAGGAACCCAATGGCGGGGTCGCCCGCTATCATCTGTCGGCAGAAGCCAGGAATCTGCCGGTTTCGACCGAAATCACCGGCTATGCCTGTAGCGCGTTCTCTTACCTTTATCGCCTGACCGGCGATACGGCCTATCGCGCCGCTGGCGTCCATGCCGCCACGTTTCTCGCCGACACCGCTTGGCAACCGGCCATCGCCGCGATGCCCTTCGAGGTTGGCGACCCGCTGCCGCCCGCGTATTTCTTCGACTGCGGCATCATCGTCCGGGGCCTGCTGACCGTCTACCGCATGACAGGCGAGGCCCGCTGGCTTGACCGCGCCCGTGACGTCGGGCTTTTCATGGGTAAGGCGTTTCGCGCCAACGGCACTTGCCACCCCATCATCGCGCTGCCCTCGCTCGAACCGTGGCCCTATGAAAAGCGATGGTCGCGGGAACCCGGCTGCCTACAGCTCAAGTCAGCAATGGCTTGGGAGGCCCTGGCCGCGCATTTCCCCGGCGATCCGTTCCTGGATTGGTACGAGGAGGCCCTCGCCTACGCGCTGTCGACATGGGAGACGTTCCTCCCTGGGGACCCCGACCCGATTCGGGTGATGGACCGCCTGCATGCCCATTGCTACTTTCTTGAAGGGATGCAACCGCGGAAGCACCGGCCCGAGGTGCGAACCACTCTGGCCGCGGCGATCGACCGGACCAGCTACTACCTTCGCGAAATTTCGCCTCGCTTTGAACGCAGCGACGTATGCGCCCAACTCCTCCGCGCCCGACTCTATACCGGCGATGTCGACCTCGCTCTCGCCGCCGACGAAGCGGCTCGCTGTCGAACCCATCAGGTCTTCGGCCCCGAACCGATGAACAATGGCGGCTTCTGCTTCGGACGACGCGACGGGCAAGCGATGCCCTTTATGAATCCGGTCTCGACGGCGTTCTGCCTCCAGGCTCTGGAGCAGTGGCGGCAGTTTGAGGCGGGCGAGTTTCCAGGCGACATCACGGAACTGATTTGAAGCGCCCGTGCAAGGTCGCCTTCGCCACCGGATCCGAGGATCTCCTTCCGACGCTCCTCGAAGAGATGGCGAAGCTCCCCGGCGACGTGCCGATTCACGTCGTCAGCGAGTTCCCTCCCCCGGCCGGCAAGTGGATCCCCTGGAATCCCGCGCGGTCTTTCGCGGAGAACTACGAGCGGATGCTCGCCGACCTCGGCGGCGACGAGGTGCGATTCGCCGGGATCATTCTGCAGCCGAATATGCCGTACTGGGCGATGCGTTGGGCCGCCTTCCGGGCCTTCGACCTTCGAGTGGTTTTCTACAACGACAACCTGGACCATTTCATGCTGCGGCCGCGGTCCCTGCCGGTCATCCTGCGGCACTTCTGGT
Source organism: Candidatus Sulfopaludibacter sp. SbA3 (assembly GCA_945890485.1). GTDB lineage: Bacteria > Acidobacteriota > Terriglobia > Bryobacterales > Bryobacteraceae. The sequence continues at coordinate 465,067 of CAMDCN010000001.1, forward strand.
GGCAGACGAAGAACTTCGTCCGTTGGGAGACGCGGCCCGGCGGAACGCTCTACACCTGGGTCTGGCGCGCGTTCCATCCCCGGTCGCTAAAGCGACCCATTCACTACGCCCTCGCCCGCTGGGCGGGAAAACTCGCTTCGGGCACGGCCCCCACCCCGAAGCCGGTTTCGCCGCTGCCGCCTGGGCTCTCGGTCGTTATTCCGACGCGCAATGGGCGCGATCTGCTTGAACGCCTTTGGCCCACGCTCGATCTTCCGGCTGGGGCGGAGATCATCCTGGTCGACAACGGGAGCACCGATGGCACGTCGACGGCGTTCCCCGACGCCCAGGTGATCGTCTCTGCCGAGCCGCTCTCCTTCGCTGCCGCCGTGAACAGGGGGATCGCGGCAGCGCGCTACTCCCATGTCTGCCTGCTGAACAACGACATGGTCCTCGAACCGGGCTTCTTCGCTGCGCTCCGGGCGACATTCGACAAAGTGCCGAACCTGTTCGGCGCTACGGCCCAGATCTTCTTCCCAGCGGGCCAGCGGCGGGAGGAGACCGGCAAGGCGATGTACTACCCGGCCGCTCAGGACCATCTCCCGCTGCGTTGCGTGGATCCGCTCAACGGCGAAGACCTGACTTGGGTTTTGTACGGCTCCGGAGGCTGCACGCTCTACGACACGGCCAAACTCCGTGCGCTGGGAGCCTTCAATGAGACGTTTGTGCCTGCCTATGTTGAAGACCTCGACGTTGGCTATCGTGGCTGGCTGCAAGGCTGGCCTTCAGTCTTCGTCGCCGGTGCCCGCGTCATGCACCTGCACCGGTCGACGACTTCCAAGGTGTTCACCCCTTTCGAACTGGCCTGCGCCGTCGAACGGAACTACCTCCGCTTCCTGGTCACTGGCAGCGGCCCCCACTTCCCTGCTCTGTGGTCGCAGGCGCTGGCGCAACTGAACCGCCAGGCGGCCAGGCAGGAGCCGGTTCGCAGCGCCGAGGTCGTCCTGGCTGAAGCCTGGAAATTGGTTTTTACGAAACGAAGCCAACAGCCGACGGCCATTGAGGAGCCGGAGATCCTTGCGCTCAACCAAGGGACGGTCGCGGTATTCCCCGGAACCCGTTTTTACGAAACGAAGCCAACGGTCATCGTGGCGACGCCGTATCTGCCGTTCCCGCTCTCACATGGGGGCGCCGTCCGGATGTTCAATCTGATGCGGGAGGCGGCCAAGACCCATCGGCAAGTGCTGCTCGCCTTCGTCGAGGAGCTTTCGCCGCCGCCGCCGGAGCTGCTGGCGCTTTGCGCGGAAGTCGTGCTCGTGAAGCGCAAAGGCTCCCATCTGAACACGAGTCAGGATCGTCCGGACGTGGTCGAAGACTTCGACCGGGCGGACTTCCGCGCGGCCCTCAAATGGTCTATTCGCAAATGGTTTCCCGTTATCGCTCAGCTTGAGTTTACCCAGATGTCGCTCTACGCCCCGGATTGCCGCCCGGCGAAGACCGTTCTAGTGGAACACGACATCACGCTCGACCTCTACGAACAGCTACTGGCGCATAAGGACGATTGGGAGACCCGGCGCCAACACCGGCTTTGGGTTCGTTTCGAAGAAAAGGCTTGGGGCGAAGTCGATGCCATCGCCGTGATGAGCGAGAAAGACCGCGAGCGGATCGGCCGGCCGAACGCCGTCGTCATCCGCAATGGCGTCGACCTCGAACGGTTCCAGCCGGTGGACGCGGAGCCGGAGCCGCGGCGGCTGCTGTTCCTGGGTTCCTTTGCTCACCTGCCCAACCTGCTGGCGCTCGACTTCTTTCTTGCCGAAGCGTGGCCGCTGCTTGAGAACGTCACGCTGCACATCATCGCCGGGAAGAACCACGAACGGTATCTCGATGGCCGCGATTTCAACCGGCAAGGCATCGAACTCGATGGGTTCGTTTCCGACGTCCGGGGCGCCTATGCGCGCGCCGCCGTTGTCCTGGCCCCGCTGGTCGCTTCCGCCGGCACCAACATCAAGGTGATGGAGGCCATGGCCATGCGGAAGGCGATCGTTTCGACACCCGCGGGCATCAATGGCCTCGACCTGACGGACGGCGAGGACGTTCTAATCGCGAGGACCGGCGCGGAGATGGCGGCGGCGATCAACACGCTGCTCGACGACCCGGACCGCCGGAAGGCGATTGAACGGGCCGCCCGCCGGACGGCCGAAGAGCGCTACGGTTGGGATCGCATCGGTGCCGAGCAGGCGGCGATGTACCATACACTGAGAGATTCTTATGTCGCAAAAACTGTCTGACATCGGCTTGGTTGGCTTGGCGGTAATGGGCCAGAACCTAGCCTTGAACATCGCCGATCACGGCTTCCAGATTTCGGTCTATAACCGGACCACGGAGACGATGGAAAAGTTCGTCGCCGAGAACCCGAACACGCCGGGCGGCGTGGTGGGCGAAGCAACGCTCGAAGGGTTCGTGGCTTCGCTCTCGAAGCCCCGCAAGATCATCATCCTCGTCAAGGCTGGCAAGCCCACCGACGCCGTCATCAGTTCCCTCGAGCCGTTGCTCGACCAGGGCGACATCATCATCGACGGCGGCAACGCTCTTTGGACGGACACCATCCGCCGCGAGAAAGAGCTATCCGCGAAAGGCCTGCGCTTTGTCGGCTCCGGCGTTTCGGGCGGCGAAGAGGGTGCGCGTTTCGGCCCCTCGCTGATGCCCGGCGGCGACCCGTCGAGCTTCGAAGAGATCAAACCGGTGTGGGACGCGATCGCGGCCAAAGTGGACGCCGAGACCGGCAAGCCCCTGGTGGGCGCTACGCCGGGAAACCCGATCACCGGCGGCGTACCCTGCACCACCTACATCGGACCGAACGGCGCCGGCCACTACGTGAAGATGGTCCACAACGGCATCGAGTACGGCGACATGCAGATGATCTGCGAGGCGTACGCGATTCTGACGCAGCTCGGCGGCCTGACCGCGGCTGAGTGCAGCGCAGTGTTCGCCGAATGGAACAAGGGCGTGCTCGACAGCTTCCTGATCGAGATCACCGCCGATATTCTGCAGCAGAAAGACCCGATGACCGGCGGCCCCTTTGTCGAAATCGTGCTCGATACGGCCGGCCAGAAAGGCACCGGCAAGTGGACCAGCGTCAATGCTCTCGACATGGGCGTGCCGGCGCCGACCGTTGCCGAGGCCGTTTTTGCCCGCTGCCTTTCGGCGGTGAAGGAAGAGCGGGTAGCCGCTTCGGCCACGCTGCAGGGCCCGAACAAGGTCTACTCGGGCGACCGCAACCAGCTCATCCACATGGTGCATGATGCGCTGTACCTGTCGAAGATTTGCTCGTATGCCCAAGGCTTCCAGCTCATGCGTACGGCGCAGGCGGAGTACAACTGGACGCTCAACTTCGGCGAGATCGCTAAGATCTGGCGCGGCGGCTGCATCATCCGCGCCGGGTTCCTGCAGAAGATCACCGAGGCGTTCACGCTGAACCCCGAGCTGGCCAATCTGCTGCTCGATCCGTACTTCAGCGCGGAGGTCCATCGCTGCCAGTCTAACTGGCGGACGGTGATTGCGCTCGCGGCTGGACACGGCATCAGCGCACCGACGTTCTTCTCGGCGCTCTCCTACTACGACGGTTACCGTTCGGCGCGGCTGCCCGCTAACCTGCTGCAAGCGCAGCGGGACTACTTCGGCGCTCACACCTACGAGCGGACCGACTTCCCCCGCGGCAAGTTCTTCCATCTCGACTGGCCGGAGCCGGGCCGTCCGCAACTCGAAATCTGAGTGGAGCTATGACGCTCGCGGCCTACGCCAGCTTCTATCGCGACCATCTGACCAACGCCGTGCTCCCTTTCTGGCTGAACCACACGCCAGACCGGGAGCACGGCGGTTACTTTTCTTGCGTCGACCGGCAGGGGCAGGTTTACGATCCTCGAAAGTATGTCTGGATGCAGGGCCGGGCGGTCTGGACGTTTCAGACGCTCTATAGCACTTTTGATCCGCGGCCCGAGTACGCGGAGTTTGCCGCGAACGTCTTCCGTTTCGTCGAGCGCTTTGCGCAACGGGGCGAGCCGCGCGTTTGGTTTTCGCTCGGCCGGGATGGGTCGCCGGGGTATTTTCAGCGGAAGCCCTATTCGGCTGTCTTCGTGGCCTTGGCCTATATCTCGCAGGGCCGCGTAGCCGAAGCCCGGGATCTGTTCTGGAAGATCGACGGATGGATCAGGCAGCCAACCGCGCTCGGGCGCCCGGCGGGGCCGGCCTCGCAATTGGCGGACATCATGGTGCTCGCGCTGCTCGCCATGGAACTGCTCGCCGTCGAGGAGGATCCGCGGTACCGCCTCACCATCGCGCAATGTCAGGAAGCGGTCTGGGCGCACTACGATGCGGCGAACTGGCTGCTGCTTGAAAACGTGGCATCCCGGGATCTACCGGAGGGGCGAATGGTTTGCCCTGGCAGCATTCTTGAAGTCGCTTGGTTTCTGCTGCACACGACGGAACGGGTGCCCAACCCGGAGTTGGAGGGGATGCTGCTGCGGTGCATCCTGGGCGCGCTCGAGTTCGGATGGGACGGCGAGTACGGCGGGCTGTACTACTTCATGGATTTTGACGGGAGGCCCCGTCCGGAGCTGGAAGCCAACATGAAGTTGTGGTGGCCCCATACCGAGGCGCTTTACGCGCTGGTGCTGGCCTATACGAAGACGGGCGACGAACGCTACAAGCGCTGGCTCGACCGGGTACACGAATACACGTTCTCCACCTTTCCCGATTCGAAGTACGGCGAATGGTTTGGCTATTGTGACCGCGGCGGCCGCGTCGCCACGGAAATGAAAGGCGGGGCGTACAAGTGCTGCTTCCACGTCCCGCGCGCATTGCTCTATAGCATTCAGGCTATCGAACGAGGCTGAGCGCGTGGGCGAGGCCGTCGCGGATTTTGCCGAGGCGTGGCAAGAGTCCGTCGGTTTGGCAGGTGGTCTTGCGATCCGCGTAGAGGATTCCGGCCAACTGACGATTGACGATGACGGGCAACACGGCGAACACGGCGGGTTGGACCGCCTTGACGAAAGGAGACTCGCGGAAGCGCCCGTCGGTGAGCAGGTCGACGAGCAGATCCTGCTTCATCACTACGGCGAGAGAAAGCGGCGGCCGTTTGGGGAAGGCCACCGAGGACGAGAACAGCTTGCGGGCGGCGGCGCTTTCCATGCCGAGCACGCCGATGGCTTCCATGTTGTCGAGTGCTTTGTTCACTTCGCAAAAGACGACGCGATCGAACATGTTGGTGTCCAGAACCGCTTCGAGCGCCAGCGCCACGGCGCTCTGCTTGTCCACGCCGCCGTCGGCCCGGCCCAACATGTCTTCGAGCGGTTCTCTCACCTTGCGATCGACGATCTGCAACCGGTCCGCACGGACACCCAGATGGCGCAGGTTGTCTTGGGCTTCTTCGATGGCCCGTTCCATCAGCTTTGGCACCTGCGGCAGCGTCAAGCCGAATACTCCGCCGTAGGTGGGGACCCAATGATCGAGAATCTTCCGCTTCTCCGCCTCTTCACAGCGCTGCGAGGCTCCCACGACTACGTTGCCCAGTTTTGCCGCCAAGGCGATGCGGCTCTCAGCATCGTCGCCGGCCTGCGACTTCAGGACATCGGGTTCGGAGGCGATGGCCATTTGTGGGGCCCCGTGCAGCCCAAAGCTGCTTAGCACGCCCTTGCCCACTTCATCGAAGGTGAAGCCGGTTTCCTTGCGGCTGACTACCTTCTCCAGCATCAACTTGCCTTCACAGCCCGCGATGATTTTCGCGTACTGCTCCTGGCGGTGATAGGCGAATACGATTTCGCCCACGTTGGCGAGCATTCCCGCGAGGTAGGCCTCTTCGGAGAGGCGGCCATCGGTCTTCGTGGTGAGTTGCTTGGAGACGTTGGCGGAGAGCAGCGAGAGCGTGACCAGTTCCACAATGCCCGGCGATTTCTTGGCGTAGTGTTCGAGGAATCGCGAGCTGGCGGCGATGTGCGTCAGGGCGTCGAGACCCAGCAAAGACGCGGCATGGGACACGCTCAGCACGGGCCGGCCGGAACGGTTATAGAGGGCTGAGTTCGCCGTCCGGAGAATTCGCAACGTCAGAGCGACATCGCGCTGAATCGTATTGGCAAATTTCTGAATCGTCGCGTTGAGATCGCTGGCCAGCGCGAGGATGGCTCTAACATGTTCGGCACAAGCCGGGAAATCTGGGTCGCTGCGGACCTGCTGTAGAAACACCTCGAGCGGTGTTATTCCTGGCTTCGGGCTGTCCTTATCCACTGGCCCACAGGGTATCATGAAAGGTTGCATCCCCCGTTATTGCTATTTGATATCGATGGAACGCTCGTGCGCCGGGCGGGCCCGCTGCACCGCGAAGTGCTCGAAGAGGCATCGCGCACCGTGACGGGAATGGCCGCGACGACTGCGAATATTCCGACGCAGGGCATGCTGGATGGGCAAATTATCACGCTTATGCTGCGGGAGGCCGGCATGTCGCTTGCCGCCGTCAAGCGAGCGCTGCCGGCGATCATGGAGCTCGCGCAAAACATCTACGTCGAGCGCTGCCCGGACCTGACGAAGAAAGTCTGTCCTGGTGCGCGCAGCGTGTTGCACCGGCTATCGCGGAAGCGGGTCCGTACTGGGTTAGTGACGGGCAACCTCTCTCGCATCGGCTGGATGAAGATGGAGCGGGCCGGGCTAAAGCAGTACCTGCAGTTCGGGGCCTTCGCCGAACTGGCCGATGAGCGCCGAAAGTTGGTCGCCCACGCCTTGCGGATGGCCCGCCGTGAAGGATGGATTACGCGGCATTCGACGGTAGCCTTGGTGGGCGACCACGAGAACGATATTCTGGCGGCGCAGGCCAACGGGATTCCAATTGTTTCCGTCGCCACGGGCGTTTCGCCGGCGGCGGACCTGGCGAAATTGAACCCGGATTTTTTGATCGATGACCTTCGTAGCTTTCCCTGGCAGGACCTATCCCTTTGAGTAAGAGTGAATCACAGACGCTGGCCGTTAAGCGCGCCCAAGTAGAGTTTCATAATTTCGCCTCGCTGGGCGAGCCGGAGCGGGCGCAGCGCGTCTATCGCGAAGAGAATGAACGGCGGGGCGCAATCCTCCATCATCACCGTGATTTCATCGGGTCGATGACGCCGTTCCTCGAGATCGGCGCCAATGCCGGCCATTCCTCCTATATGCTCTGCAACGAGTTCGGAGAGGATGGCTTTGCGCTGGATATCTCCGCGGATTCGCTGCGGCACGGGATCGCGCTGATGGACGAATGGGGGTTGGTGAAGGCGCCGGTGCGCATTGCTGGCGACGCGTTGAATCTTCCGTTCCAGGACAACTCGCTCCGCGCCGTGATCGCCTACCAGATGCTCTCCCAGTTTCAGGACATCGAGGCGGTGTTCCTTGAGGCCAAACGGGTGTTGGCACCCGGCGGGACGTTTATCTTCGCCGAAGAGCCGATGCGGCGAAAGCTGTCGTTGCGCCTGTATCGCTGCCCCTATTACGACACGATGAAATGGTGGGAGCGGAAACTGTACGACTGGGGCCTGCTGGGTTTCTTCGTCCAGGATGTGATCGGCGCGCAGCAGGAAGAGGGATTCGGAATCCGTCAAAACCATCGGATGGAGCTGCGGGATTGGCACGCCCTGATGGTGAAGCACTTTGACAAAGTGCAGTTCCGCCTGTTTGTGCCGCAGCGTGGATGGGGAGAGAAATTGACACGGTGGATTGGCCAGCGGATCGACAAGGTTGGATCGGACTGGGTACCGGCCCGTTTGCTGGGCGGCACGCTGGCCGCGATGTGCAAGAAGCACGGCGCGGCGGAGGTGGACCCGCACGCCCCGTTTGAATCCCGGCTCCGCTGCCCGGATTGCTACGCGGGGATGCGGGTGGACGAGGCCGGGACGCTGCATTGCGTGACGTGCAGCTATGCGGCTCCCAACGAAGGCGGCGTGTATAACCTGATCCGCTCCCACGAGAAACAGCAGCTCTATCCGGGCGACCGGGACGACGTGATCGACTTCACGTTGCCGGGGCACGAGACGAAGCTACTCGAAGGCTGGTTTGAGATTGAAGGCAGCTACGGGAACAAGTACCGTTGGATTGGCGAGCGCGCGACCGCCGTACTAAGGCCGGTGAACGCTGAGCCTCAGCGGATCCGGATTCGGGGCCATGTCAGCGCGAACTTCCTGAAGCCGGGGGCTTTTGTGAAGGTGAAGGTGAATGGCGCGGAGGTGGTGGCGTGGGAGGCGGAGCGTACCGGTCTGTTTATCCTTGAGGCCGATCTTCCAGCGGCGGATCAGTATCAGGTCGAGATTGTGGCCGGGCCGTTGTGGCAGGTGCCGACGGACGAGCGCCGGTTCACCGTGACCATCAGCATGCTGCGGCTAACCCCCCGCGACTAACTTCGATCCCGTTTCCTGGTCGACGAGTTCCAGCGTGCCGGACTGCGGGTAGTAGACGGCCAGGCAGTTAGAGTTCAGCAGCACGGCCATGACCTTGCCCATCAGGGCGTAGGCCTCGTCGTCGGCTGCTCCTTTTTGGAGATCCATCGACCACCAGCCGCGATGCCGGCGGACGGCGGCGCCGATCTCGGCCGAGGTCACCTTCGAAGCGAGATCCTCGACGAACATTCCCCGCATCGCCTGCACGACGAACGTCCGGGAGCCGATGACGAGGCGCGGCCATTCGACGGTGAAGGCACCTTCGCCCAGGGCCCGCGTGGCAGCCATGGTCACGGTGTTTTGAGGCAATTCACGATGGTCCTGCAGCAAAAACACGATCGAAACGAGCGGGTCGCCGGGTGCAAACGCGAACAGACCCTTAATCCAGGAAGCAAGACTCACGCCGTGATTATAGAATATGGCCATGCGGTTAGCCTTCCTTTTCTTGCTTGCGATGACCGCGTGGGGACAGAAGAAGTTCTGGGCGTTTCAACCTCTGGAGCCGGCGGCCGGGTCGATTGACGAGATTCTGAAGCCGCAGGGGACGCCGGTGGCCGACGGAGCGTGGGCGCGGCGGGTGAGTTTTTCCCTGACCGGGCTTCCTCCCGCTTCGGGCATTCCGAAAGATCGCGCGGCCTATGTGGACAGCCTGCTGGCCAGTCCGCACTACGGGGAACGGTGGGCGCGGCACTGGCTGGACCTGATGCGCTACGCCGAGACGAACGGCCATGAGTTTGACAACGACAAGAGCGACGCCTGGCGCTATCGCGACTACGTCATCCGGGCGCTGAACGCCGATCTGCCGTACGACCAGTTCGTCCGGGAACACGTTGCCGGGGACCTGCTGCCGAAACCGCGGCTATCGGCCGATGGCGCCTACCTCGAATCGCCCATCGCGACGACTTCCTGGTGGTTCGGCGAGATTCTCAACTCGGCCACGGACTCGGCCAAGTCGCGCGCCGACGCCGTGGATAACCAGATCGACGTGTTTTCGAAAGCGTTTTTGGGGCTGACGGTGGCCTGCGCCCGCTGTCATGACCATAAGTTCGACCCGATCCCAACGGCCGACTACTATGCGATGGCCGGGGTGATGCATTCGACCAACGTGCGGGAGGCGGTGATTGATTCGCCGGCTCGGCGGGCGGCTATCGGGGCGAAATTGGGCGGGCGGCCGGCGGCGAAGGGTGTGAAGTTGGCGCTACGCTCCGGCGATGAAGTTGTCCCTGGGTTCGACCAGTGGCGGCCCGAGGGGCAGGCGATGGCCGTGAGCAACGGGGTCGCCAGCTCTGCGCCGCTCGAAGGGGTTGGCTCGCTGACGTCGGCGAAATTCAAGATGCCGAAGTTCTATGTGCATGTGCTGATGCAGGGTACGAAGTATCGGCGACCGCGCGTGGGCGAGGGCGACCTGCGGCTGACGTTGGTGGCGGACGACTTCAAGAGTTCGCACTGGTACCCGTTGGGCGTGCCGGGCTTCACCTGGAAGACGCAACGGATGACGTTGTCGCATGGCCGGGAGTGTTACTTCGAGCTGGTGGATCGCTCGCGGAGCGGCTATCTGGGCGTCGCGGCGATTGTGATCTCCGACCACAAGACGCCGCCGGGGATTCTCGAAAATGCGGCGCTGGCTGCGCCTGGCTCCGTACCCGATTTGCCGGGATCGACGTTTGCCATGGTGAGCAGCGATGAGAACCCTCACAATGCGAAGTTGCATGTGCGCGGTAGCCACCTCGACTTGGGTCCGGAGGTGCCGCGTGGGTTTTTGAAGGTGCTTTCGACAGGCAGCCGGGAGCTGGGGGGAAGTGGGCGGCTCGAGTTTGCTGACTGGCTGACGCAGGACGCGCAGGCACTGCTGGCCCGTGTGATGGTGAACCGCGTGTGGAAGCATCACTTCGGCAAGGGACTTGTACCTTCAACGGACAATTTCGGGCTCCTCGGCGATCGGCCGGCGAACCGTGGGCTGCTGGACGCCTTGGCGGCGCGCTTCATTGCGAGTGGTTGGCGTATGAAGTCGCTGCACCGGGAGATTCTGCTTTCGGAGGCCTATGCGAAGACGGTGCCGGTGCGGCGGTTGGAGGCCGAGGCGATTCGGGACTCGATGCTGCAGTTGTCTGGCAGGTTGGATGCGAAGCTTTACGGGCCGAGCGTGATGCCGCACATCAGCGCCTATCAGGATGGCCGCGGGAAGCCACCGTCCGGACCGCTGGATGGCGATGGGCGGCGCAGCATCTACATCCAGGTCCGCCGCAACTTCCTGACGCCGATGTTCCTGGCATTCGATCATCCGCTGCCGATTTCGGCGATCGGCAACCGGACGGCCAGCGTGGTGCCGAGCCAGGCGTTGATGCTGCTTAACAACGAGTTCGTGCTGCAACAGGCGCGGCTGTGGGCGCAGCGGACCATGCGGGAGGGACTGGGGCCGGAAGACCTAGTGCCGGCGCTGTACCGGGCCGCGTTTGCACGGGAGCCCAAGGTGACGGAGCAGATCGCGGCGCTCGACTATCTGCGCCAGCATGGGGACAACGAAGAGTCGCGGGCCGATCTGTGCCACGTTTTGTTCAACACCGCGGAGTTCAGCTATGTTCAATAGGCGGCAGTTTCTGGCGATGGCGCTTGGTGCGCCGCATTTCGCCGCTAAGGCCAAGTCCGTGATCTTCCTGTTCATGGACGGCGGGCCATCGCAGATGGATACCTTCGACCCCAAGCCGCGGCTGAACGCCGAGGACGGCAAAGCGTTGCCGTTCCGGCCGCCGACCACGGTCTTCAACATCTCGGATAAGATCCTGGGTTCGCCGTTCGCGTTCAAGCGTTATGGCCAATCGGGCACGGCGGTGAGCGAGCTGTTTCCCGAGACGGCAACCTGTATCGACGACATCTGCGTGATCCGCAGCATGGTGGCCGACCACTCCGAACACACGGCGGCAAACTACTTCATGCATTCGGGCAGCGGCTTCCAAGGGCGGCCGAGCATGGGGGCATGGGTGAACTACGGGCTCGGCAGCGAGAGCAAGAACCTGCCGGGGTTTGTGGTGGTGGAAGCCGGGCTGATCCCGCCGGGTGGCCTGGATTGCTTTGGCTCGGGCTTTTTGCCGGCGAGCTATCAGGGGACGATCTTTAAACGCGGGGCTACTCCGATTGCGGATTTGCAGCCGCCGCCGGCCGAGCGGCCGAAGCAAAAAGATAAGTTGGCTCTGCTGGCGCAATTGAATAGCGGCTATGGCGGGTCGAGCGAGGTGGACGCGTTTATCAAGAACTACGAACTCGCCTTCCGCATGCAGGCCGCGGTGCCGGAGCTGTTGGATTTGACGGGTGAGACCGAGGCGACCAAGAAGCTGTACGGAATGGACGAGGAGCTGACGTCCGAGTTCGGCCGGGAGTGTCTGCTGGCCCGGCGGTTGGTGGAGAAAGGCGTTCGGTTCGTCGAACTGCTGACGCCCGCCCGGCCGGGGCTCGATCGTTGGGATCAGCACAGCGGCATCGAGAACGGGCATCGGATCAATGCGCGTAGCGTGGATAAGCCTATCGCGGGCTTGTTGAAGGATTTGAAATCACGGGGGATGTTGCAGGATACGCTCGTCGTGTGGGGCGGTGAGTTCGGCAGGACGCCGTGCGCGCAGATGCCGGATAACGGCGACCGGAGCCGGGTGGGCCGGGATCACAATCCGTATGGCTTCACGATGTGGATGGCGGGCGGCGGGGTGAAGGGCGGGATGGTGCATGGGGCCACGGATGACTATGGCTACTTCGCGGTGGAGAACAAAGTGCATGTTCACGATCTCCATGCGACCATGCTGCATCTGCTTGGTCTGGACCATAAACGGCTGACCTATCGCTACTCGGGCCGTGACATGCGGCTGACCGATGTGCATGGGATCGTGGTGAAGGAGATTCTGGCGTAAACTAGGAAGTTCATGCTTTGTGCCGGAATTGTGGGCCTACCGAACGTAGGCAAGAGTACCCTGTTTAACGCGTTGACCCAGAGCCGGAAGGCGATGGCGGCCAACTATCGCTTCTGCACCATCGAGCCGAATAACGGCATGGTGACGGTGCCTGACGAGCGACTGGAGGTGCTGTCGAAAATCAGCGGCTCACAGAAGCTGGTGCCGAGCGTTTTCGAGTTTGTCGATATCGCCGGCCTCGTGAAAGGCGCGAGCAAGGGCGAAGGGCTGGGGAACCAGTTCCTGGGCCATATCCGCGAAGTGGATGCGATTGTGCAGGTCGTGCGCTGCTTTGAGAACTCGGATATTGAGCACGTGATGGACACGGTGGATCCGATCCGCGACATCGAGGTGATCGATACGGAGTTGATCCTGGCTGACCTTGAGAGCGTGCAGAAGCGGCGGCAGCGGAATGCCAAGGCGGCTAAGTCCGGGGACAAGAAGGCGGCGGCGGAGTTGGAGCTGCTGGACCGGTTGGAGCCGCATTTAAGCTCCGGCAAGCATGCGTTTTCGCTCGAAACGACGCCGGAAGAGAAGGCGCTGATGAAGCCGCTGTTCCTGCTGACGTACAAGCCGACGTTGTTTGCTTGCAATGTGGCGGAGGGCGACCTGGCTGATCCTGAGGCCAACCCATGGGTGGGCAAGGTGCGGGCGTTGGCGGCGCAGCATCATGGTTGCGAAGTGGTGGTGGTGTCGGCGGAGATTGAAGCCGAGCTGATGAATCTGTCGCCGGAAGAGCGCGCCGAGTATTTGGAAAGCCTGGGGGTGAAGGAAGGCGGAGCGGGTAGCCTGATCAAAGCTGCCTACCATTTGCTTGGGCTTCGCACGTACCTGACGACGGGCGAGAAGGAGACGCGGGCGTGGACGATCCACGCTGGGGATAAGGCTCCACAGGCCGCCGCGGTGATTCACTCGGACTTTGAAAAGGCCTTCATTTCGGCTGAGACGATTGCGTATGAGGACCTCGTTTCGCTCGGTAGCTTTGCCGCCGCCCGGGCGGTGGGGAAGCTCCGGACGGAAGGCAAAGAGTATGTGGTGCAGGATGGCGACGTGATGGAGTTCAAGACGTTCGTCTAAAGAACGGATTGCGTGGGACGGGCTGGCCGAAGGAAGAGACAGGTGCTACATCTTACTCTGCACCCCGGTCGGCCCTCCCATCACCCAGACATTGGAACCATCAAAAGCAAGCGCTCCGCCAACGGCGCCTGGCGTGGCCGTGGTGTAAGTTCCCACCATCCCTCCGTCAATGGCGCGTAGTTTCGTTACCGATCCGACTCCGCTAACCGAAGCAACCGAGATATGCGTGCCGTCAAATACGACGCCGCGCGGGCCAGGCTGGACGGCATATGAGCCAACGTGCCCGCCATCGCTGACGCGGTACTTCCCTACTACGGAACTGCCGATATGCGATACCCACATGTGAGTTCCGTCGAAGGCTAGCCCTGCTCCTCCGGTTGCTCCGCCTCCGTACAAATGACTCGCCGCTACAGCACCGGTCAGGGGATTCAGTTTGGCCAGCATTCCAGTCCCGGCGATCCAAACGAACTCTCCGTCAAACGCGATCGCTTCTCCTTCAGGAGTTGAGGGGAAGTTACCCACGGCCCCGGTATTTGCCGTGATCCGCGAGACGTTTCCTCCAGCCGGGTTCGTCGCCCAGACGTGCATTCCGTCGAACATCATCGCGGTGGGATTCGGAATGCCAAGAAGGTTAAGCATAAAGCCACCCGTCGAACTGTCGAACTTAGCCACAGCACCGGATGAAGCTGTCGCCGTCCAAATGTGGCGGCCATCCGCGACAATTGCGTTTACCGGGGCGCCGCCGAACGGTGGGCCGGCAAACACGAAATCGGACGCACGAAGCTTCCAAACGGACGGGCAACAGGAGTTCGCGGCAACCCACATATGGTCGCCGTCAAACGCGGCCGCTACCGTATTCCCCGGAAGATAGGCCTGACTCGAACGTTTCGCCGCATACCATCGCAACGTTGCAATTGACTTTGTATTTGGACCAGGAGTTCCTTGGGGCCCTACTGGACCTGCCGGACCCACCAATCCCTGGGGCCCGGCGACACCGGCGGCTCCGACTGGGCCGACGGGTCCAATAGGCCCTACGAGGCCTTGCGGGCCAATAGGACCAGCCGGACCCGAAGCGCCTGTGGGCCCGGCGGGACCCATCGGCACTATCGCCCCGGCAACTCCTTGCGGTCCTATCGGGCCGGCCAGACCCGTTGCGCCACCAGGACCAGCCGGACCCATTGGACCAAAGGCACCGGCCACCCCTTGCGGACCACTTGGACCAATCGGACCGGGCGTTCCGGCGGGCCCAGCGGGACCGGTCAAACCAATCAATCCTTGAGGTCCCACGGGACCAGCCAGACCTTGCGGACCAGTGGCTCCGGCCTCTCCCTGCGGTCCGGCGGGGCCAGGGAGACCGATCAAGCCTTGGGGACCGGCTGGACCGATCGGTCCAGCCGGTCCGGTCAATCCGATTGGACCCTGCGGCCCGACGGGACCATTCGAACTGGTCGGGCCCTGTGGCCCCATCGGCCCCATCGCTCCCGTTGTCCCGGCTGTTACATCCGCCCGCAGCACCGCGGCCGCGGCATCCGGCCGGTTGCCATTCTTGTCCTTAAATACAATGGCTAGCGGGTACGTCCCTGCTGCAATGGAGCTGGCCGACGTCGCTACAATCTGGGCCGGAGTTGCCGACTGCACACTGAGTGCCGTAGCTCCGAGCTGCACGGAAAATACTCCCGCCGACTCACGCCCGTCTAACGCGGACCCACTCACGGTCACCACCGTTCCTATCACTGTCACCTTAGTTATCACTGGTGTAGCCGGTTGCGCAGCTAACTGCACCGCCGCCGTCAACAACGCCAGTACAGACAGTACTCTTCGCGTCGAGTATCCCATGGCCGTCTCCCGCTAACTTACGTTGTTGTCTAGTGTGGAGTAAATACTCAGATAGTCTAGTCGAGAAGCTTTCCCAAGTAAAGCGAACGTTTCTAAGTACTGTTGAATATCGGTGCATACGTTTCGGACTGCCGCACGGCCTGGATTCGAATGCTTCAGAATGGAAACTTGGCACTTCCCACTCTCGCCTCCGTCAAGCGACGCGCCCTGCTTTTAGTCTTGCTGGCGCTCGTTGTTGCCGGCGTGGCCTATTCCGACACTCTCCACGGGATTCTCCTCCAACTCTTCGTACAGACTGAGGGAATCATCCGGAGCCGCCCCTTGTTGGGCCCGGTCCTGTTCGTACTCCTGGCCGCGGCGTCCGCCATGCTCGCGTTCTTCTCGAGCGCCGCCATCGTCCCCGTTGGTATCCTCGCGTGGGGCCACGCCATCACCGTTCTATTACTCTGGCTTGGGTGGACGTTCGGCGGCGTCCTCTCCTTCTCCGTAAGCCTCTTCCTGGGGCGCCAAGTCGTTTATGCGATCGCCTCCCGCGCGCTCCTGGAACGCTATGAACGCCTTCTCTCCCACCAACCACCCTTCGGACTGGTCCTGCTCCTGCAACTGGCGCTGCCTTCCGAAGTACCTGGCTATCTTCTCGGCTTGATACGCTACCCGTTCTGGAAGTATCTGGCCGCGTTACTCCTCGCCGAATTTCCTTACGCTCTGGCAACCGTATACCTCGGCTCCAGCTTTCTCGAGCGCCGTACCGTCCCTTTCCTTCTGCTCGCCCTCCTTCTCGCTGGAGCCAGCATTTGGGCTTTCGCCGCTCTCCATCGGCGTTTCAGCCAATCGTTACCCCCGCAATAACCGCAGCGCATTGAAGATCACAATCAAAGACATACCCATATCCGCTCCAATCGCCGCCCACAACGACCCATGCCCGCCGAACGTGAGCACCACAAACACGGCCTTCACCCCTAACGCCAGCACAATGTTCGCCCGGATCACCGCCATCATCCGACGGCCATGTTGCACTAGCCATGTCAGCTTTCCCAAATCGCCCGCCAGCAAAGCCACATCCGCAGCTTCCATCGCCGTATCGCTCCCCGCCGCCCCCATGGCGATCCCGACGCTCGCACGGCCCAGCGCCGGAGCGTCGTTGATTCCATCCCCAACCATCGCCACTGACCCGTATCGTACTACTAGCTCCTCAATCACCCGCACCTTATCCGCCGGCAGCAACTCCGCCGCCACTTCGGTGATCCCCGCCTCCCGGCCAACGGCCACGGCCGTTCCCCGGTTATCCCCTGTCAGCATCACCACCTGCTCCACCCCTAACTGCAGCAACTCCCGCACCACTCGACCCGCCTCTGGCCTCACCGTATCCGCCAGCGCCAGGAAACCACAAACATGGCTCTCATTCCCAATCACCACCACCGTCCGCCCGCTCCGGCCCAATTCGTCGAGCCGCTCGTGAATCTCTGGCGTCTCCTGCCCCAACTCCTCCAGGTAACGGTGCGAACCCAGCCAGAATTGCTTGCCCTGCCACACTCCCGTCGCTCCCTTGCCAGGCAATATCGTGAAGGCCTCGGCCGGCAATGGCTGAATGGAGCGGGTCGAGCCATAAGCCACAATGGCCCGAGCCATCGGATGGTCGCTGTGGGCCTCAAGAGCCACGGCCCGTTCGAGCAACTCCTCCTCCGTATGTCCCGCTAAGGCCACGACCTGCACCACCGCCGGTTGCCCCGTCGTCAAGGTCCCCGTCTTGTCAAACGCGACCGCTTTCACTCCTGCCAGCGTCTCCAGATGCACCCCGCCTTTTACCAACACGCCCGCCCGCGCGGCGGCCGTCAAGGCCGCCACCACGCCGACCGGGGTCGCGATCACCAACGCACACGGGCAAGCGATGACCAGCAACACCAGCGCCTGATAAAACCATTCCGCGGCTCCCTGCCCCAATCCAACTACCGGC
Organism: Candidatus Sulfopaludibacter sp. SbA3; assembly: GCA_945890485.1. Classification (GTDB taxonomy): domain Bacteria; phylum Acidobacteriota; class Terriglobia; order Bryobacterales; family Bryobacteraceae. The sequence goes on from CAMDCN010000001.1 coordinate 482,295, forward strand.
ACCAGAAACACCAGCACAGCCAACCCCATCACCGCCGGCGTATACATCGCGGCAAACCGGTCGACCCACCGTTCCGCCGGCGCCCGCTTCTGCTGCGCCTCCCCCACCAAGCGGACGATCTGAGCTAACGCCGTATCCCCGCTTGGCTTCGTCGACCGCACCACCAGCGCCCCGCCGCCATTCACTGTCCCCGCGTAGACAACGGTCCCGGCTTCCTTCAGAACCGCCACGCTCTCCCCGGTGATCGGCGCCTGATTCACTTCGCTGATGCCGCTCTCCACCTCTCCGTCCAATGCGATCCGCTCCCCCGGACGCACCTGAAACCGGGTGCCTACCGGCACCGTCTCCGCCGACATCTCCTGTCCGCCCACGAGCCGTACCATCCGCGGAGCGAGGTCCAACAAATCGCCAATCGCGCGCCGCGCCCGCCCCACGCTCCAGGCCTCCAGCGTCAACGAGAGCGCGAAGAGAAATGCGACTGAAGCGCCCTCCAGCCACTCTCCAATCCCCAGCGCCCCGAGGATCGCCACCACCATCAGCAGGTTCATATCCGGCCGCCCCCGCCGCAAGGCAAACCACGCCTTCGGCAACACCAGCGCCGTCCCGCAGACGATGGCTACCGCGTAGGCGAACCGCCCCGTCGATCCCGCCAACTCCATCCCGAAACCGGCCGCAAGGCACACCCCGCTCGACGCCATCAATACGGTCCGCCAATCCGTCCCTTTCTTCTCCTTTACGGCCTCGCCCTCCAGACGCGCCACCATACCTGTCCGCCCCACAGCCGCCACAATTTCGGCGGCAGTCGCCGTGCCCCCCAGCACGGTCATCCGTCCCCCCAGGACATCAAACGCCAACCCCTCCTCGCCCCCCACGAGCGGCCCCACCTCCCGCCGCAGTACCGCCACCTCCTCAGCGCAATCCAGCCCACTGATCCGGAACGTCATTGATTTGCTCGGCACCCCCTAAGTGTATGCCTCCCTCGAGGCAGCACTCGCACAATCCGCCCTGTCCCCTTTGAGCTGGACTCATGCGCCTCCTCCCATTCGCTTTTGAGTTTCACGCAGGCAAACGCGGTTATCGGACGGCCGTCTCGTGGGCCGCCGTCCCTCGTCTATGCGCCGGGCTTCGGGCCCAATCAAAGCTGAAAAGGATCAGAGCACTTTCCGCGGGCGACGAGCCAGATCGAGGACCTCAAACTCGTTCATACCGCCGAGCGAGCCGAACGAATATGCGCCGTTGCGCTGTGCGCTGCAGTTCGCAGGGCCAAATCCCGGCGCTATTTGGCGGCTGCGGCTTTGAAGCCTTTGAGATCCCACTGCCATGCGCGCAGGGAGCCGGCAAAGAGCGCTTGGGAGTCCGGGCTGAAGATCAGCAGACCGTTGAGCGGGGCAGTCTTGGTGGGAACCAAGTCGCCATCGCGCAAAGCCTCCCAAAGGCCGTTCCGAAACACATCGGCTTTCCAGGTAGCCAGACGCTGCGCGGTGGGCAGCGAGTAGAGTCCGAAGAACGCTCGGGCATCGCTGTATTCGTCACCCGTCCGCACTCCGTAGCCGATAGCCAGCTTGGTCTTATCGGGCGAAATGGCCACACGCCATGACCCGCCGAAACGCGCGCCCGCCCAGTAGTGGTAATTGGGCGCCAACAGTTTGGACCTCCATTGGGGACGCTCAGGGAACGAGAGTTCCTGCCGGCTGGAGATCTGGCAAGCCGGCAGCGTCAGGATGGTCAGAAATACTTTCGCGTTGGCTGGCATGACGCCTTCGCTGTCCGTACCTGTACTGGTAATGATAGCGGCGAGGCTGCCATCGGGGGAGACGGCGTGGCCATGGATGGCCGCGCCGCCCACATCGCAGACCCGGTAAGGCACGGAGGGTTTGGTTGAAACCAAAAACAGCACAGGAAGCTTCCGGTCGCCTGTTGCCAGATGTCCTTGGAGCAAAAAAGAGTCCGCAGCGGCCCACGAACGGCATGCTGGCTCGTCGTCGTCCAGGTTGAGCGAGCCGGGTTGCAGCGGTTCGACGTGTTCCCCGGCTTCGACCGTAGCAAAAGAGGAGAAGTGGAACCACTTGGCTACTGAATACTTCTTCACAAGGACGACTTTTCGACCGGCGATACACCAGGCAGGCATCTTGCTGGGGAGGAGTACTGTGCCGCCGACCGAGCCCGTTCGCAGGTTCCACTCAACGAATGTCTGCCCTCTGAAGGAGTCGTTGTTCACGACGCTGACAACATCGTTGGAGAGAAATCGTGCGAATTTGAAGTACGCGAGTTCTTTTTCGCTGACGGGATAGGCGATGACCCGCTTGCCGGTGTCCGCTCGGTAGACCGCGAGGGTGTCGGCCCAGCATTTTCCTGCAGGGTGTTTGTCACAAGGGACCTTTGAAGAGTCTCGGACAAGGAGTAGGTTTCCGTCAGGGGAAAGGTCCAAGAGCGCGGCGTGGACGCCACCGTAGGTTCGGACTACCCGAACGGCGTCGGACTCACCTGGAACGAGGAGCGCGCAGGACAGCAGAACAACCAAAAGGCAAAGCCACTGGGGCATCTATGGGGAAATTTAGCACGAGACGCCGGAGTAACCCCGATTAGCCTCTTCCGGTGCACGAAGTTACTCAGGGCAGAAGCGGGCCAATCACTCAATCTTCGACGCCGAGAAGAACTGGCGGTCCCGGGCCGATGCGAAGATCGTTCCATATCGTATCCTTCCGAAAAAGCCTCTGCTGTAGGGCAAAAACACAGATGCTGACTCACCCTCAACGTGTTCCAGAGCGACCGAAATGGCGTCTGACTTGTTCGAGGAACCGGGAGGAACGACACGAACGTCAACGCAGATCGCGACCGCTCGCAACTCGCCGGACGTTGTCCTTGCCCTGTAAATATTTGTGAGGGAATTTATCACTTCGTCCGGGGGAGGCTGTTCTCGACCATCAAACGCCGAGTCGATAGTGATTTCGCCTTGCCTATTCATTGCACAACCGAAGGGGAAGAAGGCTCCTCGTCTACGAAGCAGGTCCTGGGCAAGCGGCAGAGCGCTATTGAGGAGTTGGTCTAAGTCGGGATGAGCCATTCCAGTTTCATTCTAGCCAGGTGGTTCGCCGGCCTTGTTGGAAATGACTGGGGCTGATCGACTTTCCGTAGGGCCGCACTGGGGCGTTTCATTTACTGCTCCCAACCGCCGCCGAGTGCGTTATAAACCTGCACGACAGCCAAGCGCTCCTGCAACTGCGCCTGCGCCAGCTCGAGTTCGGCATCGAAGAGGTCCGTCTCACTGCGGAGGACTTCGAGATAGCTGGTCGCACCACCCTTGTAGCGGATGGACGACATCTCCGAAGCCTGCCCGGCGGCGCGCCGTAAGGACTCCTGCCGCTCCCTGTACTCACGGTTCCGGGTTACGGAGACGAGAGCATCAGAAACCTCGCGGAAGCCTTGTTGGACGGCCTGGCGGTACTCGAGCACCATCTCCTCCTTCTGCGCCTCTGACAACCGGACGTTCGCCCGGTTCCGGCCAAAGTCAAAGATGGGCTGGGTAAGGGCCGCGCCAACGTTGTAGACCTTGGAATCGAAGAGGCCCGTGATGGAGTAGGCTTGAAAGCCCGCGACACCGGTGAGCGAGATTTGCGGAAAGAGGGCGGCTTTGGCAACGCCGATTCGCGCATTGGCGGCGATGAGCTGCCACTCCGCTTGGCGGATGTCCGGGCGGCGTTCGAGCAGAGTTGACGGCAGGCCAGCGGGAATGGCGGGCGGGAGCATCTGCTCCGTCAGGCGTTTGCCGCGGGCGACGTCGCCGGGGTTGCGGCCGAGCAACGTGCTGATGAGATTCTCCTGCAGGGCGAGCCGCTTTTCGATGTCGGGGATTTTGCGGGCGGCCTGCTCCAGGAGCACTTCCGCCTGATGCACATCCAAGCGAGAAATCGCGCCACCTTCCTCGAGGGTCCGGTTCAATTGCAACGACTCCTTGCGCGCGGCCAAGGTTCGCTGCGAAATCTCCAGTTCCAGATCCAACTCGCGCAACTGGAAGTATGCGGTGGCTACATTGGCGACCAAGGTGCCAATGACCGCCTTCCGGTTCCACTCGTTCGCCATCATCGTCGCGCGGGCAGCTTCCGTGGCCTTGCGATAGCGGCCCCAGAAATCGAGCTGCCAGACGGAGGACAGGCCCAACTGACTCATGTTCGCTTCAAAGGCGGGAAAAACGGGGTTGCTGGGATTGCGCTGGCGGGCGACGCTGCCGGTGCCATTGATGACGGGGAACTGATCGGCGCGGGTGATGCCAACCTGCGCCTGGGCCTGGACGATGCGGGAGGCCGCGAGGCGGACGTCAAGATTCTCCGCGAGCGCCGTGCGGATGAGCTGCTGCAGCTCTTCATCCTGGAAGACCGTCCACCACTTGGAATCACCGAGGGACTCGGTGGCGGTGGTTGATTCCGCCGCCCCCCGGAAGGCCGGGGGCGCAGCGATGGCGGGGCGCTGATACTTCGGCCCCATGGTGCAGCCGCTAAGGGCTAGCAGGGCGCCGAATACGGGAAGTGCGCGTTTCATACCAACTCTCCTTCGGACTGGGCCGGCAAAGCCGGGGCCCGCTTGGGGGAGAAACGCGCGGTGACGCGTTCCACGATGACGAACAAGACGGGGATGAGGAAGATACCAATGAGCGTGGCCGCCAACATGCCGCCGATGACAACGGTGCCCAGAATTCGCCGCGAGACGGCGCCAGAGCCGGTGGCGGTCCAGAGCGGTAGACAACCCAGGATGAAGGCGAAGGCGGTCATCAGGATTGGCCGTAATCGGAGCCTGGCGGCGGCGAGGGCGGCATCGACAATGGACTTCCCTCCTTCGTATTCCGCCTTGGCGAATTCGACGATCAGAATGGCGTTTTTCGCCGACATGCCGATCAACATCACAAGTCCGATTTGCGCGTAGACGTTGTTCTCGAAGCCGCGCGCCCAGAGAGCGACGTAGGCGCCGAGCACCGCTACCGGGGTCACCAGCAGCACGCTGAACGGCAGCGACCAGCTTTCGTATTGGGCGGCCAGGATCAGGAAGACAAACAGGATCGACATTCCATAGATGGCCGAAGGAGGGAGTCCTTCCGCGGCCTGCTTCTCCTGGTAGGACATGCCGGTGTAGTCGAAGGCCATGCCTGCGGGCATCGTTTGCGCGAATACCTCTTCGAGCGCGGCCATGGCTTGGCCGGAGCTGTAGCCGGGCGCCGCGGCGCCGAAGATCTGAGTGGCCCGGTATTCGTTGTAGCGGTAGTTGAACTCCGAACCGGTGCGGCGCTCCATGCTGGTGAGGGCGCTGAGCGGCACCATGGTCTTGGCCGAATTCTGGACGAAGAAGCTGCCGATGTCTTCCGCCTTCGTACGGTACTCGCCTTCAGCCGCTACGTAGACCTGCCACTGCCGGCCGAAGCGGTTGAAGTAGTTCACCAGGTAGCCGCCCATGTAGGTTTGCAGGGTGTTGTAGATGTCGCCGATTGGCACGCCTTGGCGGGCGGCCTGCTCGCGATCCACGTTGACGTAGAGCTGAGGCACATTCGGCAGGAAGGCCGAGTTGACGCCCACTAACTCCGGCCGTTTGCTGGCGGCCGCGGTGAACGCGAAGACGTTCTTGGCGAACTCAGACTCGTCGCCGCCGGTGCGGTCTTCGAGCACGAACGTGAAGCCTCCCGAGCTGCCGACGCCGGGAATGGCGGGCGGGGCGATGGGGAAAGCAAAGGCATCAGGAACCTGAGAGACAGCTCCGCCGACGTTGCCCTGAATGGCCGCGAGCTGCTCGTTCACGGAGGTTCGTTCGCTCCAGTCCTTGAGAGTGACCCAGAAGATGCCGCTGTAGGTGTTCTGCACGCCAGTCAGCAGGTCGAAGCCGACGACGGAGAAGACGCTGGCGACGCCGGGGATCTTCATGACGCGCTGTTCAATTTTGCGCGCGGCTTCGTCGGTCCGCTCGATGGAGGCGGCGTCCGGGAGGCGCATGGCGATCAGGACGTAGCCTTGGTCCTCTTCGGGGAGGAAGGAGGAAGGCAGCTTGCTGCCCATGGCCACGCCGGCCACCGTGACAACTCCGAGGAAGAGAACGCTTAGCGCGGACTTGCGGATCATGGCGCCGCTCATGCTGATGTAGCGATCCGTGCCGATGCCGAACATCCGGTTGAACCAGGCGAAGAAGCGCGCCAGCGGTCCGCGAGAAGGCTTTTTCGGCTTCAGCAACAGCGCGCAAAGGGCCGGGCTGAGCGAGAGGGCGTTGAACGCGGAGATCATGACCGAGATCGCGATGGTGACCGCGAACTGTTGATAGAGCCTTCCGGTGATGCCGGGGATGAAGGCCGTCGGAATGAAGACCGCAGCCAGGATGAGGGCGATGGCGATGACGGGTCCGGAGACCTCTTCCATCGCTTTCAAGGAAGCTTCTCGCGGCGAGAGGCCCTTCTCGATGTGGTGTTCGACTGCTTCCACGACGACGATGGCGTCGTCTACGACAAGCCCGATGGCCAGGACGAGTCCGAACAGCGAGAGCGTGTTGACGGAGAAGCCGAGCATGGGGAAGATCATGAACGTGCCGATCAGGGAGACGGGCACGGCCAGAAGAGGAATGAGCGTGGCGCGCCAGCCCTGGAGGAACAGGTACACGACGAGCACGACGAGCGCGAGGGCTTCGAGAAGGGTGATGGAGATTTCTTTCATGCCTTCGGTGACGACCTTGGTCGTATCGAGGGTCATGTCGAGGGCGAGGCCTTTGGGGAATCGCTTCTTCAACTCGTCGAGCTTGAGGGAGACGTTCTTCGCCGTGTCCACCGCGTTCGAGCCGGGCAACTGGTAGATCGCCATGCCGGAGGTCGCTTGGCCGTTGAAACGGCTGATCATGTCGTAGTTCTGAGCGCCGAGTTCGATGCGGGCTACGTCCTGCAGGCGCAGCGTGGAGCCGTCCGGATTCGAGCGGAGAATTATGCCTCCGAACTGCTCCGGGGTGGAGAAACGGCCTTGCGCCATAACCGTGAAGGTGAACTCCTGACCCTTCGGCGCGGGCCGTCCGCCCAACTTGCCGGCTGGGTTTACGCGGTTCTGCGATTGCACGGCGGAGATGATATCCGGGACGGTGACGCCAAGCTTGGCCAACTGGTCCGGCTTGATCCAGATGCGCATGGCGTATTGGCCGCCGCCGAAGGTCTGCACGCGAGCGACGCCCTTCACGCGGGTGAGTTCGTCGACCATGTTGATGTAGGCGTAATTCGAGAGGAATACGTCGTCGCGGGAGCTATCTGGCGAGTACAGGCTGATAAACATCAGCGGGGAGTTCAACGATTTCTGTACCGTTAAGCCCGAGGTATTGACTTCGGCCGGTAGCTGGGAGGCGGCCTGCGAGGTACGCAGTTGTGTCAGCACCTGGTCGACGTTGGGGTCTGTCTTGATATCGAAGGTGACGGTGATGGTGGCCACGCCGTTGTTGGACGAGGTGGAGCTCATGTAGGCCATGTTGTCCACACCGCTGATCTGTTGTTCGAGCGGGGTGGTGACGGACTGCTCCAGCGTTTTGGCGTCGGCTCCGGGGTAGATGGCGGTGACCTGGATTTCCGGCGGAACGATGTCGGGGAACTGGGCGGTGGGCAGGCTTAGCAGCGAGACGACGCCCACAATCACCATGAGAATAGAGATCACCATCGCCACGATGGGGCGATTGATAAAAAATTTAGACACGGGTTATTACTCCTGCGCCTTCACGGTGGTGGGAGCCACGGTGCTGCCATCCATGGCTTTGGCCAGCCCTTCCACGACCACGCGTTCGCCGGCTTTCAGGCCGGAGGTGACGACGTAGCGGGACTGCATGGCCGGTCCTAGAGTTACGGTGCGCAACTGCACCTTGTTATCGGCGGCGACGACAGCAACTTGATACTTGCCTTGCAGTTCGGTCACTGCTCGCTGGGGGATCAGAAGCGCGGCGGATTTTTCAGAGGTCAACGCGCGGATCCGGCCAAACTGGCCCGGGCGCAGTACGTTGCCCGGATTTGGGAAGGCGGCAGCGATGCGGATGGTTCCGGTCTGCGGGTCGACTTGGCGGTCGGCGAAGAGGATGCGGCCTTTGTGGGCATAGGTCTGGCCGTTCGTCAAAATCAGTTCGAGAGCTTGGGCCTTGGGGTTGTTGAGTAGATTGCCCACTTCGCCTGAATTCTTCATGCCGGCTAAGTTGAGATACTCCTTCTCGCTGATGGGGAAATAGACACGCACGGGGTCAACTTGGGAGACGGTGGTGAGCACGGTGTCGGTTTTGACGAGGTTGCCGATTTGCGTCTGGGCGATTCCGGCGACCCCATCGACGAGCGATCGGACCTGGGTGAATTGCAGGTTGAGTTCGGCTTGCGCCAAGTTGGCCTTGGCCGCGCCCACGGCCGCCAAAGCCGTCTTGACACCGGCGCGGCTGGTTGCCACGTTGGCCTGGCTCGCCTTCACGGCGGCTTCGGCCGCGGCGAGGGCTTGAATTTCGGTTTCAATTTGGCCCTGCGCAATGGCGCGGGCTTTGGCGAGCGGGGTATCCCGCTTGACGTCCAGCTGCGCTTTGCCCAACTGGGCGGTGGTCTGCGCCACTTGGCTTTCGGCCTGCACTACCTGGCTTTCGGCTTGGGCGACCTGACTTTCCGCTTGGGCCACCTGGGCCTTGGCTTGGTCGACGATGGCCTGCAGAGGGCGGGGATCGATACCGAACAGCACTTGCCCCTTGCGGACGAAAGAGCCTTCCTGATAGTTCTGCTGCACGACGTAGCCAGTGACTTGCGGCTGAATTTGTGCGTTTACACTGCCATCGAGCGTGGCGACCCATTCACTGTGGATCTGCACGTTTTCTTCGGCTACGGGCGTTACATCGACGGCGGCGGGCGGAAAGGCGGCGGGACCAGCCGTCGCTTGTTTCACCCCGCAGCTTCCCAAAATCAAGACGCACAGCGTCAGGACTACTCCAAGGGAAACCCTTGTTCTTGCGATTCGAGACATATGAGGCCAAAACCTTTATTTCGGACTATTCTTCTTAGGGGTGGCGGGATTCGCACCCGCCAGGTTGAGTAGGTACGCCACAATCTCGTTGTAAGTGGCGGGTCGTGACATACCCCACATGGCAGCCCAGAGTAAACCCTCTACGGCATACCGGATTACGGACGCGACCACGGGGTCGAGCCCATCGTTTTCGATTTTCTCCTGGCACTGTTCGCCATAGCGCTGGAACTGTTCCCGCATGCCGGGATAGTTCCGGGATTCGGCGGTCATCAATGCACAGACTTGGGTGCATTCGTCAGCGAAAGCCAGATTGGTGCGTAAGAACGCCCGGGTGAATGAGCCAGGAACAGCAGGGTCCTGTTTTCGGTAGGACTCTACTTCGTCCTCGTGTTCGGCGATCATGCGTTGCCCGAGACCGGCGATCAGCGCCTGCTTGTTGCCGTAGTGGTGGAGCAGTCCGCCTTTGCTCACCGAAGCGCCGGCGGCGACTTCTTCGAGCGTGAGGGCTTGGATGCCCTTGGCGGCGATCAGGCTTTCGGCGGCACTAAGAATCGCGTTCTTTGTGCGTTCTGGATCTCGCATGAGGGCCACGATCAAAGATACCGTCCAGACGGTCGGTTCGTCAAGGACTTTCTTGAGGGCGAGGCGAAAGTCTCCCGGAAACGAAAAAACGGGCACAGCGATGGCCGTGCCCGTTTTGCATTGACTTCAACTTCCCATTACCTGACAGTCACGAAGCCCGGATTGCTGCGTTCACCGCCGGCCGTCACGAGCAGCGAGTACGTCCCAGGAGGTAGGACGGGAACTTTGAAGTTGACTTGCATGAGTCCGACCAAGTTGGGAGTAAGTCCGGCGAACGCGATCTCCACCGGAACGCCGTTCAGGGTAGCGGCGACGGGGATGCGAGGCCGGGAGACGGGGTCGGCGCCAGCCGGGCTGCCGGTTGAGACCGGATGGTCAAGAGCGCCCGCGCCGGTGAGGTACGCGACGGTATAGGAACCGACCTCGGCGGGATTGTCGGCAGTGTTTAGCGAGTAGTCGGCGTTCTGGACCATGGCGCGGCGATCGCCGAACGTGAACAGGCCAGGAGCGGCGGGTACGACGTTGACGGTGACGGGAGGAGAGGCAACGCCGTTGGTGGTGACCACGACGGGAACGTTGGCGCCGACGGTGGCCTCATACGGGACCTGGGCGTTGATTTGGCTGGCAGAGACATAGACGACCGGCGCGGCGTGCCCGCCGATGGTGACGGAGGTCCCGGCGAGCTCCAGGGGTAACGGGAGGGAGGTAACTCCGGCGGTGGTGGTGGCGAAGTCGGTACCGAATATCGTGAACAGCGAACCGGGAGCCACTCTGGGCGCGAAGCCGGCGGCATTGGCGACGCCGCCCATATGAATCTGCGGCGGAGCCTTCACTTCGAGAGTGATCTGGCCGACGAAGTCGAGCACACGATCGGAGCGGACCTCGAAGGGGCTGACGCGGTCGAGGCGGTAGAGCGAGGGGTCAGAAAAGTGGAACGCGGTGAGCGTGACTTCGTTCGGCCCGGATTTGTATACAAGGGCGCCGGGGGATTTGCCGGGGTATCCAGCGAGGTCTTCGATCTGGCCGGGGTTGGCGGAGAAGGGCGGGAAGAACTGGGTGGAGTTGACGTTCAAGGGAACGAGAGCGGAGATCTGGGCGGAGCGGGCTCGATCGAAGAAGAGTTGGAGGGTGTAGTTGGTCCAGGTGTAGCTGTTGGAGCGCTCGGCAAGGATGGTGAAGGTATGGGTGCCGGCGGAGAGAGTGATATCGATTTCGTTGTCGGCGGTTTTGGGACCGTTCAGGATGGCGGCGGCGGGATCGTCGCCGGGGACAAGAAAGATAGCGGGGTGGCCACCGTGTTGGGTGGTGCGGAAGCGATGGGCGCCGACGCCTTGGATCTTGCCGGCTTCATCGGTGGAAACGATGTGCATCGCAGTGAGCTTCACGGCGGCAAGGGCGGGAGACGTGGAAAAGGCCGCGAGGGCGAGAGCAACGGAAACGAGACAGTGGCGCATAAGAGAGACTCCGAAACAAGATGTGCGTTCGGATCAGAGACGCGCAGAGAGGCATTCGAAAGAGCTCATGCGAAGTCACTGTTCGGGCAGTTCACCGGCGCCCGACCGCCTTGGTATCCTTGAACACGCATGACTGAATTCGGAATTGGCGTCGATCTCGGCGGCACAAACCTACGCGCCGCGGCGATCGACCGCGCCGGAAACCTCCTCGACAAGCCCATCAATGTCGACACCAACTACCAGGGCGGCCGCGATGCCGTGATCGGCGATATCGTGAACGCCGTCTCCGGCCTGAAGCAGCAGTTTTCGGGCGCGCGGCTGGCTGGCGTCGGTATTGGGGTACCCGGCTTCATTCGCCTTCGCGAAGGGTTTATCACGAACTCGAACAATCTCCCTTACCTCGAGAACTTCCCCGTGCGGGATGAGATCGAGAAGCGCCTTGGCACACCCATCATCCTCGAAAACGACGCCAACGCGGCGGCGCTGGGCGAAACCTGGAAGGGCGCAGGACAAGATGTCGACAGTCTCGTGCTGCTGACTCTGGGAACGGGCATTGGCGGCGGCATCATCCTCGACAACAAAGTGGTCCACGGCGGGGTTGGAATGGCGGGTGAGCTTGGCCATCTGACGATCGACCCGAACGGCCCGCCGTGCGGATGCGGCAACAACGGGTGCTTGGAAAAGATCGCCTCGGCGACCGCCGTCGAGTCGATGGCTTACCTGATGTCGCTGGGGGACAACCTGACGTCCCGTGATGTCTACAATCTGGCAGCCGCGGGCAACGTGAAGGCCCAACGGATCTTCGAGCAGATGGGTTGGGCGCTGGGGATCGCCATTGGCAATCTGGTGAATACGTTCAACTTCCCGCTCTATCTGTTGTCGGGCGGCATGTTGCCGGCGTGGGACTTCTTCGCGCCCAAGATGATCGAAGAGGCTTCTCGCCGCTCCTTCTCTTTCCGGAATTCGGAGACGCGCATCGCGCAAGCCAAGCTCGGCAATCTTGCTGGACTTTACGGCGCCGCTTATCTTCCGCTGCAAAACCTCCCGTAAACCGTTATGACTTACTGGCTCGGAATCGACATCGGTACCGGCGGCTCCCGTGCGCTCCTCGTTGACGGCGCTGGCCGCGTCGCCGCCTCGCAAACTGTTGCTCATGAGGAGATGGCCATGCCGCATCCTCTGTGGGCCGAGCAGCGCCCGGCGGACTGGTGGCGGGCGGCCGCGGAGGCTATCCGCGGCGTGCTCGCACAGCAGCCGGGATGCACCGTGCGCGCAGTCTCGTTGTCGGGCCAGATGCACGGCCTGGTCATCCTTGACGCCGATGGCCAGGTTCTGCGCCCGTCGTTAATCTGGTGTGACCAACGCAGCCAAGCCCAGGTCGACTGGATCAACTCCCACGTCGGGCCGGCGAAGGTTTTGGCTTGCACGGCCAACCCGGTGCTCACGGGCTTCACGCTTCCGAAGTTACTCTGGGTCCGCGATCACGAACCGTCGAATTACGATAGGGTCCGGCACTTGTTGCTCCCGAAGGACTACATCCGCTACCAGTTGACTGGTGAGTTCGCGACTGAAGTGAGCGACGCCTCCGGCACCGCGCTGTTCGATGTCGTGAACCGACGTTGGTCCACCGAACTCGCCTCCGCCATCGGCCTTGATCCGTCCATACTTCCGCCCGCGGTGGAATCGACGGGACAAACCGGTGTGATCACGACGGAGGCCGCTACGCTGACGGGACTCGCGGCCGGCACGCCGGTCTATGGTGGCGGCGGAGACCAGGCGGCCTCGGCGGTCGGCAATGGCATTGTAGAGCCCGGGATCGTTTCGGACACCATCGGAACCTCCGGGGTTGTCTTCGCCCATATGGACGAAGTGGCTTACGACCCGGCTGGCCGGGTGCACACGTTTTGCCACGCGGTGCCGGGCAAGTGGCACGTGATGGGCGTCACGCAGGGCGCCGGCTTGAGCCTGCAGTGGCTTCGCAATCAACTGGCGCCGGGAGTCTCCTACGACGAACTGACCGCCGAGGCCGCCCTATCGCCCGCCGGGGCCCAGGGCTTGTTTTGGCTGCCGTACCTGATGGGCGAGCGAACGCCTCATCTGGATGCTTCGCTGCGTGCGTCGTGGGTCGGCCTGACCGCCGCCCACACCCGAGCCGACCTCATCCGTTCCGTCCTCGAAGGCGTCTGCTACTCGCAGCGCGACTGCCTGGACATCATTGCCTCGCTGAACGTGCCGATTTCGAGCGTTCGCCTCTCGGGCGGCGGCGCCAAGAGCCCGTTCTGGTCCCAGCTCTTCGCCGATATTCTGGGTCAGCCGATCAGTCTGCTCGAAACGCAGGAAGGCTCGGCATACGGCGCCGCGCTGCTGGCGATGACCGGTTCCGGCCACTTCGCCTCTGTCCCGGAAGCGTGCCGCGCGACGGTCCGCGAGGTTTCGCGGTTGAACCCTTCCAATTCGGATTTCTATCACGCCCAACACGCCCGATACCAAGCCCTCTACCCTGCCCTCGCGCCTTTTTTCCGTGCGGTACTGTGACCTGAGTCTGCCGGTCCCTGTCGATCAGCTCTTCACCTACGAGCTTCCAGAATCGTTGCGCCATCGGGCCCAGCCTGGCGCACGGGTCGTCGTTCCCTTCGGCCCGCGCAAGCTGACCGGCGTGATCCTGGCGACCCACGACGAGACGCCCGCCTATGCCGTGAAGCGCGTGGAGCGCCTGCTGGATGAAACGCCCGTGCTCGATGCGGGACTGTTGCAACTCGCCAAGTGGATCGCTCACTACTACTGCGCCCCGCTCGGCGAAGTTTTGCGCTCCATGGCGCCCACCACGGCCGAAACTTCGCGATCCAAGGTGTATACGCTCACTGACACCGGCCGGGACGTTCTTCGGCAGCTTCTTTTCCAGACCGACGACGAAGAACCAGGGATTCAGGTACTGCGGCTGCTCGAACGCCGGGCGCTTTCGGCCGCCCATTTACTCAAGAAGTTGCCTGCCGCGAAGAACGTCCTCGCCACCCTCGAAAAGAAGGCGTGGATCGCCGTCGAGCAGGACATCACGGCGAAGGATCCGCTCCGCGCACCTGCCGAGCAGCTTCGCGTCCGCTTTACCGTTCGCCCGGAGGGCCTGAAACTCCCCAAGGCCGAGCGTGAGCTGCTCGCGTTTCTCGAACTCCATCCGGGCGAACACAATCTGGCTGAACTCGATCAGACACTCAAGAACGCGAGTCAGACGGCACGAGCCCTTGCCCGGCGCCAACTCCTCGGCATCCGGCAAGCGCCCCTCGCGCTCACCGCTTCCGACCGTCCGCCCCATTCGCTGAACCCACATCAGTTGGCGGCGTTTGATCGCATTAAGGCTTCGCTGGACGACCGGACGTTCGAAGCGTTTCTGCTTCAAGGGGTGACGGGATCCGGCAAGACGGAGGTTTACCTCACCGCGATTGATCACGTCCTCACGCAGGGCCGGAGTGCGCTGCTGCTCGTACCCGAGATTGCCCTGACGCCGGCCGTTGCCGGGCAGTTCTTCACGCGCTTTGGAGACCGAGTAGCCATTCTCCATTCGGCGTTCTCTGATTCCGAGCGTGCGGAGCAGTGGCGACGCATCCGGCAGGGGGAAGCCACCGTCGTGGTCGCGACGCGATCCGGCGTCTTCGCCCCGATGAAGAACCTTGGCCTGTTGCTGGTTGACGAGGAGCACGACGGCAGCTACAAGCAGCAGGAGGCACCCCGGTATCATGGCCGCGACGTTGCGGTGGTCCGGGCTTCGCAGGCTGGGGCCACGGTGGTCCTGGGCTCCGCCACGCCATCGCTCGAAACCCGCTACAACGTCGAACGGGATAAGTACAAACTGCTCGAACTGCCCGAGCGGGTCGCTCAGCGCCCGATGCCGATTGTCGACATTGTGGATATGCGGCAGGAGTTTCTTGAGACCCGGACGCAGAATCCGTTCTCTCGGCAACTGCTGGACGCGCTACGGGAACGCCTCGATGCGGGGGAGCAGACCATGCTCCTGTTGAACCGCCGCGGCTTTTCGAGTTTCGTCACTTGCCGGTCCTGCGGTGAGCGGGTTGAATGCCCCAACTGCGCTGTGACGCTGACTTACCACAAGCGAGACCGCCGCCTGCTTTGCCACTATTGCAACCACGCGGCCCCGATCCCCAGTAACTGCCCCAAGTGCGACAGCGACTATCTCAACTTCCTCGGTACGGGGGCGGAGAAGGTGGAAGACGAGTTGCACAAAGCGCTCCCCGGGGCCCGCATCGCCCGCATGGACCGGGATACCATCACGACCAAGCGCCATTTTGAAACGATCCTGACGGGCTTCCGCGAAAGGAACTACGACATTCTCGTCGGCACGCAGATGATCGCCAAGGGCCACGACATTCCCAACGTGACGTTGGTTGGCTTGGTTAACGCGGATATCGGCCTGGGCGTTCCCGACTTCCGCGCCGCCGAACGCACGTTCCAACTCCTGACGCAGGCATCCGGCCGTGCGGGCCGCGGCGAGTTGCCGGGCCGGGTTATCCTGCAGACCATCAACCCCGACCACTACGCTATTCGCCTCGCCGCCACGCAGGACTACCCTGGGTTCTACGAGAAAGAGATCCTTTTCCGCCGCAGCATGAAGTATCCGCCCTTTGCCGCGTTGGCGAACCTGCTGGTACGGGATGAGAAGCAGGAGGACGCTCTCCGGAAGGCCACGGAGCTGGAACGCCTTTTGAAACCGGAGCCCGAAGGGATGAAGGTGATGGGCCCCGCGCCAGCCCCGGTCCCGCGGTTGAAGGCGGAGTTCCGCTACCAGATCCTGATCAAAGCCAACGACCGCAAGAAGCTTAACGATTTGCTCCACCGGATCCGCCGGTACGCGCTCGAACAGAAATGGGGGCTGACGGCGCTGGTGATCGACGTCGATCCGCTCAGCCTGCAATAGCGTTATGTGGTTTGAGCAACTCACCGGTTTTCGCGAGGAGACGCCGGACCAAGTCCGAGCCAATCTTGAACTTGCCGGCAACCGGCTGACCTCGCGCCGGAACGGGAGGGTGATGACCTGGGGCCGCCTGGAGACACCTTCGCTGGGGGAGTTGCGGCAACGGGTGGCCAGCGCCCGGCTGCCCGAAGGCCGCATTTCGATGCGTGAGGTGATTACCAGCGCCCAGCAGCTTCATGCCGATCGCTCCAACGCCAATGCTCTGTTCCAAGTGGCCTCGCAGTTCAATCTATTGGAGATGATCAGCCCGCTGCGTACTCCAGAGCAGGGCGTGGGCATTTACGAGCACGACCACACGCAAGGGCCGGCCTGCGCGATCGCGGCTGGGGCGGGGACTATCTATCGGAACTATTACGTGCCGGTGAACGGACAGATTGGCCAATCGGAGCACAATCAAATCGATTGCCTCGGCGATCTGGGTGAGGCCTTGGGAAATCAAGATCAGTCCCGGTGGACGATGCGGAATGGCTATGCGCTGCCGGCGCCGGGCGGACTCGCCGCCATTGCGGATCAACTCGATCGCCAATCGGAGGTGGAGCGCGACGGCCTCCGCCAACTGCTTCGGATTGGCCTGCAGTGGGATACCGAGGCGACGCTCCCTGGCGGAGGCCACACCGTGTCGCAGGCCTATTGTTCGGCCCTGCCCATCGCTTACTCCGGTGAGCCACCGGAGGCCTGGCGAAGCTTTGCGCAGCTCGTGCTCGAAGCAACTTACGAAGCCACCTTCGCAGCCGCTGCCTTAAGTGGCCAACCCCTGTTTCTGACGAGCGTTGGCGGGGGCGCGTTTGGCAATCCGCCAGCGTGGATTCTCGCCGCGATCGATCGCGCGGTGCGACTATATGCCAAGGTCCCGCTTACGGTCGCGAACGTCATATACTCGAAGCAACCGTGATCGTACGCCGGGTTGTGCTCTTTCTGGTTCTTCTTGTCTTGGCGGTCGCTGCGTGGTGGTGGTTCACGCAACGGGTAGCGCCGCCGCCGACCGTCTATGGCATCGTCGAATCCCGCCGGGTGGAAGTGGGATCGAAGATCGGCGGGCGCGTGACTGAGGTGTTGGTGGAGGAAGGGGCCGTGGTGGATCCGGAGACGCCCTTGGTCCGGTTCGACTTCGCCGAACTGCGCGCTCGCTTGCGGCAGGCGGAGGCGCGCGTGGCGGAGGCGTCGGCGCGGGCGGAACAGCTTGCCCGGGGATTGCGGCCCGAGGAGATTGCGCAGGCGGCAGCGGCGGCGCAGCAGGCGCGGGCACAGTTGGAGGCGGCCAAGAGCGGGCCCCGGCCACAGGAGATCGCCCAAGCACGGGCGGAGATGCAGGCGTCGACGGCGGAACTGGAGACCGCCTACGCGACGGCGAAGCGGATGGAGCAGTTGGCAAAGACCGGAGACATTTCGCAACAGGCATTGGACGAGGCGACCGGCCGGCGGAACGCACTGAATGCACGCGCACGAGCTTTGCGGCAGCGCGTGATGTTGTTGGAGGCCGGGACGCGGAAGGAAGACGTGCAGGCGGCAGAGCAGCGGGCTCTGCAGGCGGAGAAAGCGGCGGCCGTGGCGCGGCTAGGGAGCCGGCCGGAGGAGATCGCGCAGGCGCGGGCGCGGGTGGAGCAGGCGCAGGCAGAGGTGGCGCAGTTGGCGGTGCAGTTGGCGGAGGTGGAGGTACGGGCGCCATCTCGGGCGCGGGTGGAAACGGTGTCCGTGCGACCGGGAGATTTGATTCCAGCAGGACGGGCGGTGGTGTCGCTGCTCGAAGAGTCGCAAACGTGGGTGCGGGCGTACGTGCCGGCTCCGGACCTTGGCGCTTGGCCGGTGGGGACGAAAGTGGAAGTGGTGTTGGATAGCGGGAAGGTGGTGGCGGGGACGGTGCAGCAGATTGCGGCGCAGGCCGAGTTTTTACCGCGAAACATTCAAACGCGGGAGGACCGGACGCATCAGGTGTTCGCCGTGAAGATTCAAGCGCCGGGGGCGGAGTTGCGGTCGGGCATGGCTGCCGAGGTCCGGCGGGTTCCCTGATGCCGGCGGTAATCGAGACGCGGGAGATTTCAATTCGCTTCGGCGCATTCACGGCGGTGGACCGGGTGAGCCTGATGGTGGAACGGGGGGAGGTATTCGGGCTGCTGGGTCCGAATGGATCGGGGAAAACGACGCTGATCAAAGCGCTTTGCGGCCTCGTGAAGATCTCTGGCGGCGAGGGGCGGCTGCTGGGGATGGACGTGCGGAAGGAGGCGCCGGAGATTCGGCGGCGGATTGGGTACATGTCGCAGCGGTTCGGGCTGTACGAGGACCTGACCGTGCGGGAGAACATCGAGTTCTACTCGGGGGTGTATGGGCTGACGGCGGAACGGCATGCGCGGCGGTTTGCGAGCGTGGTGGAATTGACGACCATTGAGCCCTATCTGGACCGGCGGGCGAGCCAGCTGTCGGGGGGATGGAAGCAGCGGCTGGCTTTGGCCTGCGCAATTGTTCATGAGCCGGAGGTCGTGTTTCTGGATGAGCCGACGGCGGGGATTGACCCGGTGGCGCGGCGGGCACTTTGGGATCTAGTGTTTCTGCTCTCGGGCCAGGGGGTGACGTTTCTGGTGACGACGCACTACATGGACGAGGCGGAGCGGTGCGGACGGGTGGGGTATTTGTATAACTCGACGCTGGTGGCGCTGGGTACGGTGGATGAGTTGAAGCGTCTGCCGGCGGCGAATCCGCCGGGGACGGCCCGGTACGAGATTACGTGCCCGAACATTACGGAGATGCTGACGATGGTGCGGGCGCTGCCGTACGTGCGGGAAGCGACGGTGTTTGGACAGTCGATCCATGCACTCGCTGAGACGGCCGCGGCGGCGGAGTTAGCGGCGGCGACCTGCGTGGCGCCGAGGTTGATTGAGCCGTCGCTGGAGGACGTCTTCGTGACGTTGACGAACCGGATTATCGCGGACCGGAGGGCGGGATGAGCCTGTTCGCCGGGACTTGGCCGATGCTGCGGAAGGAGTTTCTGCATTTGCGGCGGGACCCGGGGACGGTGATCTTCGCGCTGCTGATTCCCGTGATTCAGTTGATTATTTTCGGCTTCGCGCTGAACATGAACGTACGGCAGATTCCCACGCTGATCTATGATCAGGCGCCATCGCAGCGGAGCCGGGAGTTCATTGAACGGTTCCGAGCGGCGGATACGTTCGAGATTGTGGCGCACGTGAGTTCGGACGCGGAGCTCTATGCGGAGATTCGGCGGGGACGGGCGCAGGCGGCGCTGAAGATTCCGTACGACTACGCCGACCGCGTTCTCGAAGGGCGCGGGGCGACCGTGCAGCTACTGGTGGATGGATCGGACTCGACGGTTTCGAATGCGGCGTTGAACGTGTTCAACACTTTAGTGCTTTTGGAGAATCAGCGGTTGGCGCGAGTGGGCCAGCCGATTATTGAAGCCCGCCCGGCGGTGTTGTTCAACCCGGCGACGCGGTCGCCGAACTTCTTTGTGCCGGGGTTGGTGGCGGCGCTCGTACAGATCATGGTGATAGTGCTAGTCGCGCTTTCCGTCGTGCGGGAGCGGGAGCGAGGGACGCTGGACCAATTGACGGTGACTCCGGTGCAACCGCTGGGCGTGATGCTCGGCAAGATGATTCCTTACGTTTCGTTGGGGTTCGTGGAGATTTGTTGGGTGCTGCTGATTATGCGGGTGGTTTTCGCGGTGCCGATCCACGGGAGCCTGGGCACGCTGTTGCTGCTGGCGATTCCGTTTCTGGTGGCATCGGCGGGCATGGGACTCTTGATTTCGACGCGGGCGAACTCGCAGGCCGAAGCGTTCCAGATGGCGTTTGGGACGATGCTGCCCACGATTTTCCTGTCGGGCTATATTTTCCCCATCAACAACATGCCGCTGCAGTTTCAGATGGTGAGCAAGCTCATTCCGACGACTTACTTCATCGACGTCACTCGCGGGGTGATTCTGCGGGGAGCGAGTTTGGCCGAACTATGGACGAACGGGGCGGTGCTGACGGTGATGGCGCTGGTGGCGGTGGGTTTGGCGGCACGGCAGTTTCACCGGCAGCTTAGTTGACGGGGACGGATTCGAGCGACGGGAGCATGGCATCCCAGGCGGCTTCGAGCGCCGGTTGTCCGGAGACAGCGGCCTTGGCGACAAAGTCGATTTTTGGCTTCGTTCCGTCGCGGCCCACGCCGGGGTAGTGCCAGGTGAAGCGCACTTGCGGTTCCTTGCCCGGTAACGTGACTACAATACGGATCTCCCTGCCGTTCAACCCATTCAGTGTCCGGTCCCGTTCGCTGAGAACGGTCAACGTACCGCCCGCCGCACCCGCCATGCCGCGCTCTTCCTCGACATCCATGAAGGTCCTCGTGTCGGGTTCCGTGACGGTTTGGGTGGAGAATTCAATCTTCACTCCACTTGCTGGGAGCTGCCAATTGATCCGCACGGATTCGCTTAGGGAAGGGCCCATGTGGATGGCACCCGGCCCCAGGCAGAAGCCGGCGGCGGCGCCGGGCTTGTAGTTTTCGAGCACGGCGGAAGCCAGTTTTTCGGCTACGGCCTCTTTCCCTTCCGGCGCATCGCGAACGATGGAGACCGCAACCCCATCGCGCACGGCTTGCGCTTCCAGTATGAGGTCAGAGCCTTCCTTGTACCAAATGGCGGCGACGCCAGCACCAAGCGACGGCCGGGAGACGATCTTCTCCGCGTGCGCGGCGACTTTCGCGTCCCAGGCGCCGGCCTGCACGGGCTCAGCAGCTACTTCCACGCCGTAGATCATCTGGCTGCGGCTCACGGCCTCCAGGCCCACCGGCACGCCGACTCGAAATCGACCGATCGCTTCCTTGTTTGTCAGTTCCACTCGTTTTTCTCCCGCGCAGCTCACGACCATCCCCAAGGCTACCCAGAGGCCCCACTTCACGTAGGAGCCTCTTCGCCCTTCCGTTGCTCCCAGTACCGGTGTTTCACCATCGCGGTGATTGCCTTGATGGCCCACTCCTGCATAAGTTCGTTTTCGTAGGCCGGCTGATGCTCCATGCGAAGTTTGATGTCGCCGGGCGAGGGCCGGTTGGGCGCATCGACGCCGACACCGGAGGAGGTGGGCACCGTACCGTCCCCGTCGCCTGCCGGATCCTGCAGGACAGCCTGCATATCCTTGCCCGCTGCATTGACAAAGAAGCCGCGGAAACACTGATTGGGGTAAGGATCGCTGCGCACCCAGTTCGACTCCACCTTCATTTCGATGGCATCAGCCGACTTGTGCTGGATGCCCGTGGCGGCCAGGGTTTGGGCATGCTGCAGGGGGCCGGTGGGCGGGCTCAGCTGATCGTGTAGGGCCTCGGCGATAGCCAGGTTTTTGAGATAGATGTCCCAAGAGTTATTGAGTTCGGCGTTCATCTCGTCGAAGGGGTCGCCGCCTTCCGGCGTCGTTTTTTCCGGGTTGAGCAACGCCGGATCGACGAGGCCCCAGTACTCGTTCGTGCTCGGCGTCTCTCCGGCCTTCGGCTGCACTACGGCCTTACGGCGGTAGATCTCTTCGTAGGGATCGGTCTGGGGTTCGGAGACAATCAGGTTTCCGCCATCGGTGACACGCACCCATTCCGTTTTGCCATCGTTGGCCTTGTAGAGTTTGTTGGGGAGCAGGGTCAAGCCGCCGGGAATGTTACCCATGATCGCGGTGACCTTCGGACCGCTATTGCCCAACGCGCGCTGCACAAGTCCCAAGGAGTTGAAACCCTCAAAGCCGGCCTTCATGCGCCAATACGCGCCGGGAGAACCATTAACGGGCTGCACGCCGTGGACGATCCCAATGATCTTGTCCTTGGCTCCGCAGAGTTCACTGGCGGTACGGGAGACGAGACCACCCATGGAGTGCGAAATCAGGATCACCTTTTCACAGAGCCCAGTGATTTTGCGGGACTCTTCGATGATGTTATCGATACGCTTGGCCAAATAAGTCCCGGCCGTTTTGACGTCATCGGTCCAGTTATAGCCAACGGCGTAGACGGGAAAGACGAAGTACTTGTCGAGCTCCTTCCAGTCGTGTTTGCGGAGGATGTCCAGGAAGATGTGGTAATCCTCCATGATGCCGCGCCAACCGTCTCCGGGAGGCGAGTCTTCGTCCACTTCGAGATAATCCGGGTTGAAGCTCTGGTGCGGCTTGCCGACGATCAACCGGCGGCGATAGGCGCCGTCGGACCGCGCGAAGGCAAGGTTCGACAGGACCCACCACGTTCCCGTGCTCCAACGCAAATTCGGAAAGCCATCGGCCTCGCCTTCGCCATTTGTGCCGGGGCGGCGGAGATGCGTCCCCATAATGCCGGGAACGAAGACGAGGGGGATGGCTTCCCGCCGCACTTCGATTTCGTGGGTTTCCTTGGTTTCGAGCCCGGCGAGGAACTCGTCGACCTTATTCCAATCGACCTGATGTTTTTTGGGCATCGTTCGCTATCGCTTGGCGGCGTCCTGATTGATTTTGGCGATGGTGGCGGCCATCGCCGGGGTAGCGCCGATCTGCGTCCACCAAGCTTGTGCTTCGGCTGTCGTCGAGAAGCCCGGATGAAGGCGGCGGACCCAGGTTTCGGCGAAAGCTTTCCCTTCGGGAGACGATTCTTCGGATTCCAAAATGCCGAGGAACGCCGGGAAGGATTCCGGGGTGAACTCCACCTGAACCTTGATGGCATTCGACAGGACGGTTTCAGCGTCGTCGGTCACATCCTTGATCTGCAGCTCGTTGACGCCGGGGAGGAACCGCTCCGGCCACCGCTTCCCGGCGTCGTATTGAAACGCGTGTTGCGCGCCCGGAGCCACGGTGAACTCCTCGGCATCCTCAATCGACCAGCGCACGCGGCCTTCGCCAGCGTAGCGGAGAATCTTACCGAACGAAACATTCGCGCCACCCACGAGCAGTTGTACTTCCCATGTCTTTTGCGGATCCCGCATAATAATCGGCTTCGCCGTCCGGTTCGTGTACCGGACGCCAATGGGGATTGATCCGCCTAGCGAAAACACGCGCTTCGGCGCCGCCAGTTCAATGGTCCGCTTGGTGGCCGCAGCCCCTTGCACTCCGTCGCTCATAAAACATCCTCCCATCCAAAGCGGTACGATCGCGGCCAGCAGGAATCTCATAGCACGCCTCGTAGAATTTCTTTCTCGCGCGCCGTGAACGGATTAACGCTCGCGGTGGGATCCATCATCCCGGTGGTTGCCACCGGGGTATGGTCCCCAGGGCCAAACCGCGCTTTCTTAAACTGGTTTTTGGACTCGTGGGCCGCTTCGTGGGCCACGGTGACTTGAGTCCGGGCAGCCGACATCCCCGCGGTAACGTAGGCTCGCTGTCCCATGGATACGCCCTGTCCGTTGATCCATCGGGCATCGGGGTGAATCGTCCGGCCTTCTACGGTAATCCGCAGCCAGGGGAAGGCCGTCCATTCAGCGGTGGTCGAATCGGCTCCGGCGGAGGCCGAGTACTTGGGATGCTCATACTCGATCGACACGAGCGTGTTGACGGGAACACCTGCATCGGGCGCCCAGTTTTGGCAGCCTGCGTTGTAGGCGGCGATGATGCGATCCCGCCAAGCGGTCACTTTGACAATGATTGCGCCACGCGCGGCCATTTGCGCGGGACCGGCGGGTCCATTGGCTGCAGTGGTTTCCGCGGCGGTAGGCGTTTCGGCGGCGAGTTTCTGCTGATGGGTCGCCCAGTTCAGCATCGTGAGAGAACCGTGGTCCCAAAGGCCGATGTACTTCACTGTGCGGTTCGCGGCGATGGCGTTGACGGTGCCGAGGTCGTACTCGGTGAAGGTATCGGCGGTGTAGAAACTGCCTTCTTGAATCGCCTTCGTGCCGTGGGTGGAGACGTGGGTTTGGCCCACCATCTCGTAGGGCGTCAGGACAATCCTGCGATGTACGGTGAGCTGGGCCGATTCCTTATTCTTGGTAGCCAGGGTGGCCTTGACCTTGTACTTATTGCCACCTACGCCGGACGGGAGGAACCAGATTGAGGCGACGCCCATTTTGGCGCCAGCGTTGGCGGTAAGCGCGAGGGCCGAGGTCTTGAAGCCATCCGTTGAGGAGGCAGTGGAATCAGGATGGGCCTCCCAGTAAAGCGCGGCCGCGTCGCCGGCTTTGCCCAGGGTGGCGGGGGCGGCGTAGACGAAGGAGTTCGCCGCGGTCGTGTTCCCGGCGTCGGGCGTGAAGGTGAATTTCACATTGAGGCCCAGCGGGGTGACCACGCCAGTGCCGTCCTTTTTCTTGAGGAAGACCTTGGCTTTGACAAGCTTCTTGGCTACCGGATCGTTCATCCGGAGCTTGTTGCCGGGCGCATCAACGGTCAATTCGATTTTGTCGACTTCGACCCTGGTGGGCTTGGTTCCCTTTCGGCTGCCATCGGCGAGTTGGAGGCTCACTGAATAGGGGCTGCGCACGGGACCCAGGCGTTTCCCATCGGTTCCGCGGCCGTCCCACTCAAACGATTTTCCATCGCCATCAGCTTTCTCGGCAGCGTCGAGTTCCCGCTCGAAGATGATGGTCGCCGGGGCGGCATCGCTGACGACGGTGAATTTCACAGTTTCGCCGGCGAGGTCCTTGATGTCGTAGGTCACGGTGAGGGTTTCAACGCCGGGGGCGAAGAGGGGGTCGACGTTGACGAGTGTCAGCTTCTGGTCAGGCGTCGAGGGCCCGGGCGGGATGACCGGGGGGATGACGGGAGGAATCACGGGGCCCGGCGCGGGCGGCGCGGGCGCGACTGGAACAGGCCACGGCGTGGCGGGGCCGAGTTTTTCTTCGACGGTCTTGTAAAAGTCCGGGAAGCGGATTTCGCACTGCCCGCCGGGGAGCGGGTCGACGCGGAGTTTGGCTTGATTGTCGAGTGACCCGGTCTTGGGTCCGCTCGTTAGCTTGCTGTCGTACTTCTCGGTCGGGAAGATCTTGGCGTCATGCTTCGGCCAGTACTTCTTGGGGGCCTGCATGGGGTATTCGGCCAGCTTGAATTCAATCCACTCAATCGTGGCGGCGGGCGGCGGAGGCATCACCCCTTCGCAGGGTGAGGAGACGGTCAGACGGTGATAGAAGCGGCAGCCAAACGTATCGAGGGTGTCCGCGAATTTACGCCGGGAGGCTTGCGGATTGCGCCGGACGGCGGCATCGGACCACAGCCGTTTCTGGCAGCCGCCTACCCCTTCGCTGGCGCGCGGGCAGGGCCACTTGTCCGATGGCGGCGTGCCGGGCCGGAAGAGCAGGATCAGAACCCGGCGGTTGATGCTGTTTTCCCGGTTGCGCTCCTCGGTGGAGAGAGACTGGCTTTCGGCTTGGGAGAAGACCATAGCCGGGTTGAACTCGCCGCAGCCTTGGTAGTCTCCCTTGCCCCCCGCGTCCTTGCCCTGGCCGAAGAAGTCGGCCTTGGTGAGCTTGTCGGCGCAGAGGAAGTCCATGTAAGCGGCAAAGAGCTTCGCCCGGGTGAGGGGGCCCGCGGCGCCGTCGACGGTGAGCCCGCCGGCAGACCGTTGGAAGGATTCGATACCGGCCTTCGTCTTCGGCCCGGACACTCCGTCGATGGGACCGGGATCGTGACCGAGCGCGGTGAGCATTTCCTGGATGGAGCGCGTGCCCCAGCCTTCCGAGGATCCGCCCTCCTGGTAGAGATCTTCCCAGCGATCGGTGTCGCGAATCAGGACGGCGTAGACGGATTCGGCGCGGCGGCCGCTCAAGGCCTTGTTAAACACGTCGTCACCCACGGGGTCGGCATGTCCGAATACGGAGAGCGGCGCTTTCGGGTGTTTCTTCAGCAGCGCCGACAGTTCGGCGAATTCCCGCTTCGTCGAGGGAAGCAAAAACGTCGACCCGAAAGCAAAACGGACGTCGTCAAGCTTCCAGCAACCAACCGGGATCAACTCCATCCGGATGGTGTTCTTGCCCTTGTCCGCCGTCGAAGGGGATACCAGTACCGGCAGGAGCGACGCCGCCGGGTGGTCCGCTGTTACCCCACCGACCGATTGACCCTGATCCTCATTTGCCATCTGTTCGTATACGCGGAAACGGCTGGTGAGTTGCCTCAAGTCCGTCCCGCCCCCCGCGGGGCGTCGCCCAATCCTCCAGACCTCAATTGTAGACAAAGCAGCCGATCAGGAGCCTGGACAAAATAGACCGAGGAGACAGGAGGTGGAGAGTGGTACCGTTAGGCGTTCATGTTCGCAATCGCTCTCCTGGCCGCCATCGGTATCGCACTCCACCTTGCTACGGGCAACCCATGGCCGCTCTACGTAGTACTTGCGATCGGCGGACTGCCGCTGCTGTGGGATCTGCTGAAAAAGCTTTGGGCGCTCGACTTCGGTTCTGACCTGTTGGCCGGCATGTCGATCCTCACTTCGATTTTGCTGGAACAGTATCTGGTCGGCTCGATTGTCGTGCTGATGCTGTCGGGTGGTTCAGCACTGGAGGAGTACGCCCTGCGGCGAGCTTCGGCGGTGCTGGAGGCGCTGGCGAAGCGCATGCCGCGGGTGGCGCATCGACGATCCGGAACCGAGATTGCGGATATCCCATTGGAGCAGGTGGCCCTGGGCGATACGTTGGTCGTGTTTCCGCACGAGACGTGCCCGGCAGATGGGACCGTGGTGGCGGGCCGCGGCACGATGGACGAGTCCTTTCTGACCGGGGAGCCGTTCCGCATGGCCAAACTACCGGGTGCGGCGGTGCTCTCCGGCGCGATCAATGGCGACGCCGTGTTGGAGGTCCGCACTGACAAGCTGCCGATCGATTCCCGCTATGCCCAGATTATGCGCGTGATGCAGCAGGCCGAAGAGTCCCGGCCGGCCATGCGCCGTCTGGCGGATCGTCTGGGCAGTTGGTATACCCCGCTGGCGCTGGCAGTCGCCGGCGCAGGCTGGGCGCTGAGCGGCGACCCCAGCCGATTCCTCGCGGTGCTGGTGATCGCGACGCCGTGTCCCTTATTGATCGCCATTCCCGTGGCGATTCTCGGCGCGATCTCGTTAGCCGCCCGGCGCGCCATCATCATCAAAGATCCCGCGTTACTCGAACGGATTGACACTTGCCGGACGTTCATCTTCGACAAGACCGGGACCCTTACTTATGGCCGGCCGGCCCTGACCGGCATTGTCACCGCGCCGGCGGTAAACCGCCGCGATGCGCTGACTTGGGCGGCCAGCCTCGAGCAGTTTTCAAAGCACCCGTTGGCGGCGGCCGTGCTCTCTACGGCGGAGGCCGAAGGGGTGCCGCTGGCGCCGATCCTGGAGGTGAGCGAGAAGCCGGGCCAGGGGCTGACGGGACAGTTGGACGGCAAGTGGATTCAGATTACGGGGCGATCCAAAGTCGCCTTGGCGGACCTGCCTCCGACGCAGCCGGGCATGGAAGCGTTGCTGCTGGTGGATGGCGCGTTTGCCGCCGCATTCCAGTTCCAGGATGCTCCGCGCGCCGAGAGCAGGTCGTTTATAGGCCATCTGCATCCTCGGCATGGCGCAGTGAAGGTGCTGCTGCTTTCCGGCGACCGCGAGGCGGAGGTCCGGTATCTGGCCGAGCAAGTGGGCATCTCCGAGGTGCTCTATAGCAAAAGCCCAGAGGAGAAGGTCGCCATCGTGCGGCAGGAGACAGCATTGGCTCCGACGCTGTTCGTGGGCGACGGGATCAATGATGCTCCGGCGATGCAGGCCGCCACCGTGGGTATTGCTTTCGGGCAGCACAGCGATGTGACGGCGGAGGCGGCGGGGGCGGTGATTCTGGAAGCCTCGCTGCACAAGGTGGACGAGTTGATCCACATCGGTCAGCGGCTGCGGCGAATCGCGCTCCAGTGCGCGGTGGGGGGGATGGCGTTGAGCGTGATTGGCATGATCGCCGCGGCGACCGGGTATTTGCCGCCGGTGGCTGGGGCGGTAGCGCAGGAGTTTATCGACTTGGCGGCGGTGCTGAACGCCCTCCGGATGGCGTTGCCACCCGGAGAGCTCAGCGACATTGATTCTTAGAACAGCACGTTCTTAGAACAACACCTTCATAACCAGAACGACTTGGCGGGTGGCGTTGTTCTGGGCGGGGTTCAGCTGCCCGAAGCGGGGGTCAGTAACATTGCTGGCGACAATCTGGCCGAAATAGGCATAGTCGAGAGCATTCTGCATGTCCGCACGGATCTGCCACCGGACGCGTTCAAAGAAGCGGAATTCTTTGTAGGCCGAGATCTCCCAGCTGGCAAGGTGGGGGCTACGGACATCGGGGAACCGCGTCGGGAAGTCGCGCAGCGTGAACGGCGCCTGCGCGGTGCGGGGAAAGAGCGACACGTCGTAGTACTTGTCGAAGAACGGGTTGAACTCCGACCGGCCCGCGGCTTGCGCGGCGGCGTCGCGTTGTTCATTCGTCAGCTTCGCGCTGCGCGCGGCCAAGGGGCTGGCGTTCGGAAAATCAAACGGGACACCGCTACGCCGCATGTACTGGACGTTGAGGTTCCATCCGCCAAACACCGCATTGCCCGCACCGTTGAGGCCGTTGAGGAAGCGCTTGCCCTTGCCGAAAGGCAGTTCGTAGGTAACGAGGGCGGAAAAGGTGTGCGGAATGTCCCACTGCTGCAGCCGCTGTTCGAGGTCCGCGCCCAGGAGGTTGGCGGTGTTGACCGTCTGAGGGTTGAGCGGAGTCAGCTTCTCAAGCGTCTTCGACCAGGTATAGGAAAACTGGCCGGAGAAGCCATTGGCGAAGCGGCGGGAGGCCTTGGCTTGCAGGGAGTGGTACGACTGGGCGCCATAGGGGACGTTGTTCAGCGTAACCTGACTGAAGTGCGGGTATGCATTCAGGAGGACCTGGCGGGGGACAGTGGCGCCATTGATTGCCGAGCCGGGGAGGAGGCCAGCCATGGGATTGGGAACCTGCGCATTGAAGTACGCGGCACGCTGCGCCAGAGGCAAACGTTCCAGCTCCGCGAGCGGAATGTAGTTCGTGCTGAAGCTGCTGGGAAGTTTCGAGGTGAGGTTGCCCGAATAGCTCACGTCGGTAAGCCACGTGTTCCCAATGGTGCGCTGGAAGCCGGCAGAGAACTGTTGCGAGTATGGCAGGGGGCGGTTCAGATATTGGGCAGTGATGCCGAGACCGAGGTTGGTGGACAGGCCTTGGCTGGATCCGATAGGTTGCAGCAGGCCGTTCGGGAACAGGCTAGTGGGGAACGGATCGTTCAGGAAGCTGGCCGGGGTGAGGTTGTTATCGGTACTGGCGATGACGGTGGTGGGCTGGCTAAAGCCAGTGGCCGGGCCAGCCGCATTCTGGCCGAGGTAGCTGAGTCCGTAGCCGCCGCGGAAGACCCACTTGGGCAAAAATTGCCAGGCAATCCCGACTCGCGGCTGCCAATTGTTCTGGTCGCGATTAAAGGCCTCGCGATCCGATCCGGAGGAGCCGGCGAAAAGCAAACCACCATTCAAAGCGAGGCCCTGCACCCGGCTCTGGAGCGGGCTTGGCTGGTCGAAGGCGAATCCGCGAACCTGCCGGTTGTACCGTTCCACGATCGGCCCTTCGTAGTCCCAGCGAAGGCCGAAGTTAAACGTTAGCGTTCTAGTGACCTTCCAATCGTCCTGAAAGAAGAAGGCGCCATAGGTGTTTTGATAGGCTGGCCAGACATTCTTTGCCACGTCGCCGGAGGTGATCGCCCCCACCAGGAAGGTGGCAAGTTCGTTGCCGCTGAGGGCGTCGGCCTGCTGCGGGTTCCGCTGGGTCCAGTTGCGGCCGAAGTTGTAGGTGCCGGACGAGGCGCCGGGGTTGTGGTTGTTGGAGTTGTAGAGCCGGAGTTCGGCGCCCATCTTCCAGGTTTGGCGGCCACGGATGACAGTCAGATTCGGCTGGATGGAATAGGTGTCCTGCGTCTCGTAGTTCGCGGTACGGGTGGAGCCGAGCGGAGAGATATTGTTGCCGGTGAAGTTGAAGCGCGGGAACTGGCGGACATCGAACTGGCTGACGAGCCGTTCGGAGAAGCCGAGTTCGGTGGGGTTGAAGTTCAGGCCGAACACGTTGCCGGAGAAGCCTTCATAGCGGGCGAGGCCGCCTCGGAGATTGAACACCATCGACGAGCTAAGAGTGTAAGTCCAGTCGGCCCCCCAGTTGCGGGAGATACGCGTGGAAGGAGCTTCCGTAGACGGTTCGGCGGCGTTGGTTCCCCATTGAACGCGGGCGAAGTTGAACCAAGGGGTCTGGCCGTAGCGCCAGTTCACGCGGCTCTTGTCAGAGGCGACCCAGTCCATCTTGCCGAGCCATTGATCGTAGTCGTTGCGGGAGCTGTTCACGAACAAATAGTTGTTCTGACCGTCGAGGCTTTCGCTGATCCGATTGGCCGGCGGATAGAACTCGATGGTCCGTGCGGCAACCGGGTTGATGCGATTGCGAGGAATGACATTGCCTGCGAAGGGCTGGCGGGGCGAGGTCAGCGGATCGAAGATGAGGATGGGCTGGTTGGCGTTGGTAACCAGCTTTGAGAAGTCACCGGTCTTTTGCTCGGCGGTGGGGACGGTCCAGAGCTGCGTCTGGGGGTTCCGTTCGCGAAGACCTTCGAGCGACACCATCCAGAAAAGCTTGTTTTTGCCGTTCACGAGTTTCGGAATCAGCACGGGACCATCGAAACGGAAGCCGTACGTGTTATTCCGATAGGCGGGTTTGCGCACGCCGGCGGAGTTGCGGGAGTAGCCGTTCGAAATCAGTTTGTCGTTCTTGAAGAACTCGAATAGTTCGCCGTGGAATTGGTTGGTACCGCTGCGGAGGTTGATCGACGTCGTACCGCCACCGACGCGGCCAAACTGCGCGTCGTAGGTGTTGGTGATGATGTTGACCTCTTCAATCGCCTGCAGAGCCGGCGCAAAGGAGGCGCTACGGCTGCCACGGGTGGAGGTGATGCCGTCGAGCAGAATCTCGTTTTCGCCGCTACGGCCCCCGTTGATGGAGACGCCGTTAATATTGCCGAAGGCATATAGCTCGTAATTGCCCCAGTAATTGCTCGTCTTGGTGACGCCGGGGAGCGAGTATTGAAACTGAAACAAATTACGGCCGGAGGTGGGGATGTCGGAGATTAGCTTGGTGCTGATGGTGCCGCTGCGTACCGCGGTCTCCGTCTGGAGCAGGGGCTGTTCCGCCGTAACGGTAACGCGCTCGCTGATCGAGCCAACCTGCATCTGTACGTTCAGATTCACGCGATCGACGGCGGTCAGTTGCAGACCTTCGCGGAAGAGTGGCTTGAAGCCATCCTTTTCAAAGCGGATCGTGTACGCGCCCGGAGGGAGGAAGGGAGTTACGTACCGCCCGGCATCGTTGGTTACGGCCATGTAATCGACACGCCGGTCCAGATTCTGTGCAATTACTCGTACACCAGGGATCGACGCCCCGGTAGCGTCATTCACGTCGCCGGAAATGACCGCACGAAAGTCCTGAGCGAAAACCGCTCCTGTCAATACTAGAAAACCCAGCAAGGCTCGCATTGTGAAACGATAACATTAATAGGTTAATTCTGAACTACATAACGATTCTTAATGATTACTCGCAGACACCTACTTTTGGCCTCACTTTTCGACTCCCGACAAATCGCCCTCACCTTTGACGATTTCAATCCGTCGGCGCTGGCCTCCGATGATGTTTCCGCTGCAAACCACAGGTTTCTACGCCATTTAGATCGCGCCGGTTTGGAGGCGACTGCTTTCGTAATTGGCGGCGTGAACCAAACCGCCGCGTGCCGCGCCAACCTGGAGGCGTGGTCCCAGGCCGGCCATCGAATCGCCAACCATACCTGGTCGCATCGGAACTATAACAACCCGGCCATTACGGGGGCCGAGTTCGCCGCTGACACTGCCCGGGCACACACGTTCGTTTCTACGTTTCGAACCTTTACACCGATGCTTCGCTTCCCCATGTTGAAGGAAGGCGAGACAGCCGACAAGCGCGATTCCATGCGCCGCTGGATGCGATCGGAAGGCTACCGGAATGGCCATGTCGCCGTCGACGGCTGCGATTGGCTGTACTCGCAGTACTTCGTTCGCGGCGGGCTCGCCGAGAAGTTCCGGCAGCCGTACTTGAACCACCTGGAGCGAATGGCGAATTTTTCCATGGGTTTGGCAGGAGGACTCGGCATCAACGCTCCGCTGACGCTGCTGCTGCACTACAACGCGATCAATCTTGCCTTCCTACCCGACGTTATCGCGCATTTCCGGTCACTCGGGTGGCGGTGGGTCGACTCTTCCCAAGCCTTTGCGGATCCCCTCTACAGCAAAGAGCCGAACCGGCTCCCCGCCGGGGAATCGCTGCTTTGGGCGCTTGACGGCGGGCGGGAGCGCCACCAGGGAGAACAGGATAAGGCAGAGGAGGACATTCTCCGCCGCCTGCTCTAGTTTCTGTGAAAACTGTCATAAACGCTGTATCGGAGTTAGTCGTCTACCCGTTTACTACGGTTCGCGTCATCGGTTCTGTGCTTCCCATGATCTACACCACCCACGGAATTTCGAACAAGGCGGCCCGTTTACGATTGGCCGGGGTGTTCGCGGTTTGCACTCGGGTGGGTTTACGGGGGCCATGGGAGGGGAGGTTCTGTTCAACCAGGCGGCTCGACCGCGTGAGAGGGATGGGGTGGCTTCGAATCGGGGCGCTGTGTCTGCTGGCCGGTAGCGCGCCGGCGGCGACGCTGTCCGGGGTGCTCTTAGATCATCGCTCGGGTTACCCACTGTCACGGTCGCTGGTGCGATTGGAGCCGTTGCCGGGGTCACCGATGGGCCTCCGAACTCTTCAGACGCGATCGGGGCGGTCCGGGCAGTTTCAATTTGTTTCCGTGCCGGCGGGCCAGTACCGGGTGATGGCTACGCGGACGGGCTATTTTCCGGCGGCGACGGCGCGTCCACTGCGTTTGACCGGAGACGACGCGCCTTTCGTGGAGTTGCGGGCGCGCCGGGTCGGGGCGATAACGGGGACGGTGTTGGACGAAAACGGAATCGGCATTGCAGGGGCATCCGTGGTGGCCTACCCAGCCACGTTGCCATTGCGGGTGGCGGCAACGGGAAAAACTGACGACCGGGGGATCTTCCGCATTGCTGGGCTGATGCCGGGCAAGTTCTGGGTTCGGACGGCGGCGCACACGATGGAGGACGGGTCGGGGCTATTGCCGACTTTTAGTCCGCAGGCGCGGCAGGCACGGGATAGCCGGATGTTTGCCGTGCAACTCGATGCCGATACGCCAGACGCCGATGTGCGGCCGGACGGTGGGAGCCTGCTGACTTTGACGATCCAGGTGCTCTGTACGGCGGGCCCGGCGATGCTGACGCTGACGTCAGAGACGACGCGGCACATGGTGAATGCGCCGTGCGGCGGCGAGACGGTGATTCGCGATTTGGCGCCGGGGCGATACGAGCTACTCGGCGTCTCGCCCGATGGGAGTCGCGCAGCACACTGGTACACCGATCTGGCCACCAACGCGACCCGGGGGATTCAGTTGACGGAGTTGCCGACGGTGGTTCTGCAGGCACCTGGCTTTGGGCGACGGATCGATCCCTACGAGGCATCTGCGTTCGTCGCGATTCCGGCTCGTCAGAGCACATTGCTGCCTGGTTTTTGGGAGTTCCGGGCCGCCACGCCGCTAGAGCGGTACGCTGAGCCGCGGCAGGAATATTTAGCCACGGCGGCGTATCGCCCGCTGCGGCCGCTGGTTTCCGGAGAAGGCGGCCGCGTTGAGGGGCGCGTGAAGAGTTCGCCGGGCATTTTCGTGCTGCTATGGGCGGTTTCCGACAGGAACAAGGAGATCCTGGGCGGGCCGCGGCAGGTGGTCGCCGACGTCGAGGGACGGTTCGTTTTCCCCGGCCTGCCGCCGGGAGATTACCAGATGATGGCGACCTACGACCAATCGGCTCTGGATTCTGAGACTCTGGTAGAAGCCTATGCGGTGAACGTGGGCCAAACAACGGTCGTCGAACTCGCTCCTTCAAATTAAGGAACACTTCATCCTGTCCGATACGTCAGCAAATATACATGCATCGCTCCATCCTTCTTCTCGCACCACTATTCCTTTTGGCCGCGTGTTCCAGTCAGCGGACCTCGGTGATGCTCGATCCCGCGCTGCTGCCGCTGATTCCTGGTGACACAATCAGCATGGGAGGGATTCGGTTCGACGCTTTCCAAAAGACCGAAACCTGGAAGCGGCTGGCGGCTTCACCGCAATGGAGCCGGCAGATGGATGAGTTTACGAAGGAGGTGGGCTTCGATCCGCGGAAGGACCTGATGGAGATTCTGTGGGCGTCGAACGGGAAAGAATCTCTATTCTTCGTGCGAAATCGCTTCTCGCAAATGAATATCGAACCGTTGGTGCGTCGGGAAGGATTTCAGCGCTTGGCCTACAAGGGGTACCCGCTGCTGGGGGATGAAGAGTTCGCCGCACTGTTCATGAACGCCTCGACGGCGGTGGTCGGCCGGACGGCTCGTCTGCGCCAGATTATTGACTCCCGGGACTCTGGCCCAGGAAACGTCTCAAAGGAGCTGCTGGCCAAGGCGGAGACGATTCCCGCGAGTGCGCACCTGTGGATGGTGGCGACCCCAGCCGCGTTGCCTAAGTTCGAAGCCGATTCGGCCGGCACGTCAAACATGCTGGCCAATTTGCCGCGGCTTTTGAATGGGGTGCAGTATTTGACGATTGCGCTCGATATGACCAGCGGGGTGGATGCGCAGGCGGTGGCCTACTGCGTCGACGACCAGTGCGCCAAGCAGTGGCAAAACACGATCAAGGGCTTGGCTGGGATCGCCCGCATCACGCTTCCGGAGGCGCAGCGGACGCAGATGCTTCCGCTGCTCGATAGTGTCGAAGTTCAGGTGAACGGGACGTCCACAACCACCAAGTTCAAAGCAGATCTGGCTACTTTGGAGCGGTTGCAGTCTACTTTTTCGGCAGAGGTATCGCGGCGCCCAAATTAATGGAACCGCCGCCTTCGCTGACATAGTTCCGATTCCAGTCAGGAATCAGCACCGTGACGTCGCCCTGGACGACACATTGGCATCCGAGGCGGGAATGCAGCGTCAACCCTGCCGCCGTTTCGACGCGATCGGCTTCATCGTCTTCCATTTCGGAGAGGTTCCGGTCTCCCGCCTTCACGATGACGTGGCACGTGGTACACGCGCAGCTACCGCCACACGCGTGCTCCAGATGCACCCCGTGGTTTAGCGCGATGTCGAGCAGGGAGCCCTGCAGACCATGATCCGAGTACGGCATCGTAGCGGGATCGTAGTCGATCGTGATGTTTTCGGGCAGGAAAGTAACCTTGGGCACAGACCTCATTCTAGCGGTCGCGGAGGCCAACCCGCAAAGCGATGGCGATTCAAGATAACTCCTATCGGCTTTGGTATGATTGAAACTCATGGATTCCCACTCCCGCAGTATTGCCAAAGCCGTCAGCTACCGGGTCCTCGGTTCGCTAGCGACGGCTGGCATCGTCTACTTCTTTAGTGGCGACATCCGCGCTTCGGCAGGGGCTGGTATGATCGACTCGGTCGTGAAGATTGGGCTGTATTTCGTGCATGAACGCATATGGAACTACATTCCCTTGGGCCGTCCAAAGCCGCCGGAATACGAAATTTAGTTGAAATTGTACTAGTCCCATTGATCCGAACCCGCGCTTTTGCTTCCCCCTCCCTTCGTACGGGCCGCCCGGCCGTTCCACTCAAAATCCCCAGAAAATCGAAGTACCACAACCTAGTACCCGAGCCGCCCGGAGGTTGTAGCGGCGGTCTGGGTACTGCCGTTCCTTAGTACAGCGGTCCAATTGGGCGTTCCCGATGCGCCCCATAGACTCCGAATTGTCGCCGGAAAGACCATTAGCTCCCGGCCAATTCGGAGAACTGCATGACCCTGAAATCACATTTGTTGATCGCTCTGGCTTCGGTCGCCCTCGCTGCACCGCTTTCGGCCACAACGGTAACAACCGGCCAGTGTGCTGGACCTGTTGCCTGGGGGTGCGTTGCCGCCCTTGATGTATTCAATATTTCGAACCCTGGTACGTTCCTTGACGGCTCCACTGACAGCCTTAGCGGCTTGAATGCGCAGGGCAATGTGCTCTACAGCGGCACACTTCGCACGGCTGTCTATCGCAATATTATCGGAACGCTGGATTTTTACTATCAGTTTGCCAACTCCTGGAGCTCTCCCGACTCGATCAGCCGCATCACCATGGGCAGCTTCGCCGGGTTCACGACCAATATCGGCTACACCAACCAGAACATTGATGGATACGGCAACAGCGACGTGAACTTTCGCGGCACCACGGCCTACACTCCTCTTCAAGCGCCGCTAACCGGAGAGCGGGTGAGCGACGCTACCCTCGGCTTCAACTTCACGCCAGGTCCTTCGGGAACCAAGATCAACCCCGGCGAGACTTCGTCCATCCTGGTGATTCGCACGAACGCCACCAGCTTCGATATCGGCTCCACGAGCATCATCAACGGCGCCACCGTCAATGTCGCGACCTTTGCTCCGACCGCTGACTCGAATGTTCCGGAACCCGCCACCTACGCTCTGATGGGCGCCGGCTTGGTGACTCTGGGTTTGTTCCGCCGCAACCGCAAGTAGTCCGCCTTCTCCTCTTCCCTCCTTGCCGCCCGGCGGGACGTTCTAAAAAAACGTCCCGCCGGGCGATCTGTTTTTCGGCGAAAGCAGATTGGATTGCTATACTTACAGGCAGTGCTCCATCAATTGGAAAGCCGCATTGTCGCGGCCGTCTCGCAGCATATTCTCATTCGTTACGGCCTGTCGACCCCGGTAGTTCTCGAACAACCCCGCCAGCCGTCCTTCGGTGAATTTGCTCTCCCCACAGCCTTTCAGCTCGCCCGCGAGTTGAAGAAGGCCCCGCGCGCCATTGCGCAGGAACTGGTCGATGAACTGCCGGAGATTGAAGGGATTCGATCACTCGAAGTGGCTGGGAACGGCTACATCAACCTGCGGCTGGACCGTTCCGCATTCGCGGCCGCCGTCGCCGCACCCGCTCCGCCGATGCCGGCCGGCGGCAAGGTTCTGATCGAGCACACGAGCATCAACCCGAACAAGGCGGCCCATATCGGCCACCTGCGGAACTCGATTCTCGGCGATACCTTTGTGCGGATGCTCCGCGCGGCCGGGCGGCAGGTGAACGTCCAGAACTACATCGACAATACTGGCGTGCAGGTGGCCGATGTCGTGGTTGGGTTCCACTTCCTCGAAGGCAAGTCGCTCGAGGAGGTGCGGGCGCTGATCGAAACGCCGCGCTTCGACTATCTGTGTTGGGATTTGTACGCGAAGGTGTCGCAAACCTATGCAACCGATGAGGCGTTGAAAGCTCGCCGGGCGGAGACGCTGCATGCCATTGAAGCCGGGCATGGGATGCTGGCGGAGATGGGGTCTCTGGTGGCGGACAAAATTGTCGGCTACCACCTGGATACGATGCTGCGGCTGGGGATCGTCTATGACGCATTGCCGCGGGAGTCGGAGATTCTTTACCTCCACTTCTGGGCGGCGGCGTTTGAGCTGCTAAAAGAGCGCAAGGCGATCTACCTGGAAACCGAAGGCAAGAACAAAGGCTGCTGGGTGATGCCCGGCTCCGCGTTCTCTGACCATCGCGAGGACGAAGATTCGAAGGTGATCGTCCGGTCGAACGGTATCGTCACCTACGTCGGCAAGGACATTGCGTATCAGATGTGGAAGTTCGGCCTGCTGGGCAAGGACTTTTACTACCGTCATCTGCGGACGTATCCGGATGGGCATCCCTTATATGTGACATCCGCTTCGCCCGAGGGCGCGACGCCGGGAATCACCTTTTCGGGCAATGAGCGCGTTTACAACGTCATCGATTCGCGGCAGAGCTACTTGCAGGATGTGGTGCAGGCTGGCCTCCGGGCGCTGGGGCATCCGAAGGAAGCTGAGAACTCGATCCACTTCTCGTATGAGATGGTGGCGTTGACACCGCGGACTTGCGGGGAACTTGGGATTGAGTTGACAGACGAGGATCGCGCGCGGCCCTACGTCGAAGTTTCGGGCCGGAAGGGTCTCGGCGTGAAGGCCGACGACCTGATCGACAAGCTCATCGCGGCCGCCCAGCGGGAAGTGGACTCGCGGAACGAAAACGAACCCGGTGAAACTCGGCGTCAAGTGGCGGAAACGATCGCGATCGGCGCGTTGCGGTACTTCATGCTGAAGTTCACCCGGCCTACCGTGATCGCATTTGACTTCCAGGAAGCGCTCAGCTTCACGGGGGAGACCGGGCCCTACATCCAGTACGCGGCTGTCCGCGCGGGGAAAATTCTGGCGAAGGCGGATTCGGCGCCGGCGCTGCCCGCGAACTTGGGGCCAATCCTGGAAGACGAAGAGCTGTGGCAATCGCTGCTTGCCGCCTTCCGGACCGATTCGGCGCTTGCCTTGGCGATCAATGCCGATGAGCCGGCCCACATGGCTCGCTATGCCTTCCAACTCGCTCAGGCCTACAGCAACTTCTATCAGAAGTTCCCTGTGCTGATCGAGACCAACCCCGAAAAGCGCGATTTCCTTCTCTGGCTTACGGCGGCCTATCGCACTCAACTCGTCCGCACCCTCAACCTTCTCGGCATCGCCGTTCCCGCATTCATGTAAGTTAATAAGGGTTACATCATCATCATGTCCAGCAAAAACTCCTTCGGCACAGCAGCCGTCCTCTCTGTCAACGGGAAAGACTATCGGTACTTCTCCCTCCGCGCTCTGGAAGCCGCCGGTAAAACGAAGCTCTCCAGCCTCCCCTATTCCATCCGCATCGTCCTTGAAAATCTCCTCCGCAACGAAGACGACCTCTCCGTAAAGGCCGCTGACATTGAGTACGTCGCCAAGTGGGACACGAGCGCGACCGCGCAAGAGATTGCGATGAGCCCGGCGCGCGTGCTGCTGCAGGACTTCACCGGCGTGCCTTGCGTCGTAGACCTTGCCGCGATGCGTGATGCGCTTGCCAAGATGGGCGCCGATCCGAAGAAGGCCAACCCGCTCATCCCCGTCGACCTCGTCATCGACCACTCCGTACAGGTGGACCATTTCGGCGCCGCCGATTCGTTTGAGCTGAACAGTTTGCTTGAGTTCTCGCGCAACCGCGAGCGCTACGCGTTTCTGAAGTGGGGCCAGACGGCGTTCCAGGATTTCCGCGCCGTTCCGCCGGAGACCGGCATCGTCCATCAGGTGAACCTGGAGTATCTGGCGCCGGTGGTGTTCACGCGCGAGATGAACGGCGAAACCGTGGCCTACCCGGACTCGCTGGTCGGCACGGACTCGCACACGACCATGATCAACGGCCTGGGCGTCGTTGGTTGGGGCGTCGGCGGCATTGAGGCCGAGGCCTGTATGTTGGGCCAGGCGATTTCGATGTTGCTGCCGCAGGTGGTGGGCGTGAAGCTGCATGGCAAGCTTCGCGAGGGGGTAACGGCGACCGATCTTGTGTTGACGGTGACGCAGTTGCTGCGCAAGAAGGGCGTGGTCGGCAAGTTCGTCGAGTTCTACGGCGACGGCGTTGGCGCGCTGCCGTTGGCGGACCGGGCCACGATCGCGAACATGGCTCCCGAATATGGCGCCACGATTGGCTTCTTCCCGGTGGATCACCAGTCGCTGGCGTATCTCCGCCTGTCGAACCGCAGCGACGAGCAGGTCGCGCTGGTCGAGGCGTATACGAAGGCTCAAGGGTTGTTCCTCGAATCCGGCGCGCCGGACCCGGTCTACAACGACACGCTGGAGCTGGATCTTTCGACGGTGGTGCCGTCGCTGGCCGGGCCGAAGCGGCCGCAGGACCGGATCAACCTCCCCGATGTGAAGGCGAATTTCGTGAACTTCCTGAACCGGGAGCCGAAGACAGAAGCCGGGGTGACGGACGGCGCCGTGGTGATTGCGGCGATTACGAGCTGCACCAACACCTCGAATCCGTCGGTGCTGGTGGCCGCTGGACTGGTGGCCAAAAAGGCTGTCGAAGCCGGCCTGTCGACGAAGCCTTGGGTGAAAACCTCGCTGGCGCCGGGCTCGAAAGTGGTGATCGACTACCTCGCCGACGCCAAGCTGCTCCCCTACCTCGAAACGCTCAAGTTCAATCTGGTGGGTTTCGGCTGCACCACCTGTATTGGCAACTCCGGCCCATTGCCGGATGACGTTTCGAAGGCGGTTAAGGACGGCAATTTGACCGTAGCCGCGGTGCTATCCGGCAATCGGAACTTTGAAGGCCGGGTGAATCCGCAGGTGAAGGCGAACTACCTCGCTTCCCCGCCCCTCGTCGTCGCCTACGCCCTAGCCGGGCGCGTCGACCTCGATTTACAGAACGAACCCATTGGGCAGGGCAAAGACGGGCAGGACGTCTACCTGAAAGACATTTGGCCGACGGATGCCGAAGTGCAGGCCGCGGTTGCCGAATCTGTCCGCCGCGAACACTTTGCCAAGCAGTACGCTGCCGCGTTTGATGGCGACGCCAATTGGGCCGCGATTCCGAAGCTGACCGGCGATCAGTATCAGTGGGACGACGCGTCAACCTACATCAAGCACCCGCCCTACTTTGAGAACATGGCGGATCCGACCCAAGGGATCGCCGATCTGGCTGACTTGCGCGTCCTGGCCAAGCTGGGCGATTCGGTGACGACGGACCACATCTCACCGGCCGGCAATATCGCCAAGGATTCGGCGGCGGCCGAGTATCTGCTTTCGCTCGGCGTGAAGCAGAGCGACTTCAACAGCTACGGCGCGCGGCGCGGCAACCATGAAGTGATGGTGCGCGGTACGCTGGCTAACATCCGGTTGAAGAACGAGATGGCGCCGGGGACCGAAGGTTCCTGGACGACGCATGTGCCTTCTGGCGAGAAGATGTGGATCTACAACGCGGCGATGAAGTATCAGGCCGAGGGTGTGGGTCAGTTGATTCTCGCGGGCAAGGAGTACGGATCTGGTTCGTCCCGTGACTGGGCGGCCAAGGGCGTGGCTCTGCTGGGCGTAAAGGCTGTCATCGCCGAGAGTTTCGAGCGGATCCACCGGTCGAACCTGGTTGGCATGGGCGTGCTGCCGCTCGAGTTCATGAACGGCGATACGCGGGAGAGCCTGGGCCTGACGGGCCAAGAGGCGTTCTCGATTACTGGCGTAGCTGTTGCGGCCGAGGGTGACAAGGTTGCCACGGTTACCGCCGATGGCAAAACGTTTTCCGTGAAGGTTCGTATCGATACGCCGATGGAGATCCTGTACTACAAGAACGGCGGAATTTTACCGTTCGTGCTTCGCCAACTCGCCGCCAAATAGCGGTATCCTGGTCCCGGAGAACTGAAGGCTCCAAGCTTTCGTCCATCGCCAAGCTGTTCGCAGCCGAAGCTTGGACTCTCCGGGGTTACCCCGGGGATTTGACCGCACTACGCAACACTCGTGCGGGAACCTAACTGCGCTTCACGCAGACCTGTTCCCGCCCTGCCCGGCACGTTGGAGCCTTCTCCACCAATTTGTTATGTTGGCCCATCGCATCCTGGTTCAGTCGCTGCTCGCGGGGCCTCTTACCCGCGAAGAATGCCGGGTGCGTGCAATGGAGACCTTAGGCGCTGCGAATCAGTGGCTCGATCCCTTTATCGATCGATTCGTGGACAAATTCTCCACCCGCCCGCGGATACAGACGGCGATGGAATTTCTGTGGGCCGATACCGCCGTTCCCCGCCGGCTTTCCGTCGTCAATTGCCTGCCGTCTCCTCCGCAATCGCTTCCGGTGTGGCCGACTCCGAGACTGCCAGCGCTCACCGACGTGGCTGATTTCCTGTGCATCACGGTTGGCGAACTGACGTGGTTCACGAGCCTCCGCCGGCCGTCCCACTATCACGAGCAATGGATTCCGAAGCGCTCCGGCGGCATGCGGCTACTCGCCGTGCCCAAACCCCGGCTTAAGGCCCTCCAGCGGGTGATTCTTGCTGAACTGCTTTCGGCCATCCCTACCCATTCAGCCGCCCATGGATTCTGCCCAGGCCGGTCGATCCACACCTTCGTCGCCCCGCACCTCAGGCCGCCGGCGCTGTTGCGTCTCGACCTGGCGGACTTCTTTCCCTCGATCCGGTTTCCGCGGGTCGCCGCATTTTTCCGCACCGCCGGCTATCCGGAATCGGTCGCCGATGCTCTTGCCGCTCTCTGCACGCACGACGGTTCCCTGCCCCAGGGCGCGCCAACCTCGCCCGCGCTCGCCAATGCTCTCGCCTACCGGCTGGACTGCCGGCTCACCGGACTGGCCCGGTCAGCCGGTTTGCAATACACTCGTTACGCCGACGATTTGGCGTTTTCCGGCGCGGCGTTAACGCGCACCTTTCTTCCTCACGTCGCAGCAATCGTCCTGGAGGAGGGGTTCACGCCCAACTACCGGAAGACGCGGCTGATGCTTCCAGCGCAACGGCAACACCTCACAGGACTGACACTCAACGAGAAGCCCAACCTTGCCCGCCCGGTCTACGACGCGCTCAAGGCCGTCCTTACGAACTGCCTACGCCATGGGCCCGCGACCCAAAACCACGAAGGTCATCCCGCGTTTCGCGAACACTTGCAAGGCCGGGTGGCGCACGCGCGGGCCGTCAATCCCGGCAAGGGAGCACGTCTGCAGGCGCTGTTTGATGCGATTATTTGGCCGTCGTAGGGAAGATCGAGTTCACCGCCAACGTCCCGCCGCCGAATAGCGCTAAGGGGATTTCTTGGTCGCGGTGATAGAAGGCGAAGGAGCCGCCCGGTTTGGCCACGCGGACGGTCTCCCGTTCCGAGTCGACGACCCAGAACTCGGAGCATCCCGTCGCCAGGCACAGCTCTTCCCGTTCATACATCTCACTAGCGGAGTTCGAAGGGCTGAGCACTTCGATGATCAGGTCCGGAGAGCCGGCAATATTGTCTTCAGGATCGGCAGCGGCAAATCGATCTTGCCGTACAAATGCGACGTCAGCAGCTCGCAACTCATGTTCCGGCAATGGCCTGAAAGCCAGTTCCGTGTCGAGCCAGCCGCGCGACTCCGCAGCCGCTTCCAGCAATTTGAAGAGCCGCCGCTGTATGATGGCATGTTTCAGTTTTGGCCGTGTCATCGGCACCACCTCGCCCCGCTGCAGTTCAAAGTCAAAGTCCCCAGCCGCCTCCGGCAATGCCTGGAACTCTGCCACCGTCATCCGTTTTGTCGCAGCGACCACCATGCCTTACCTCCTTACTTCTTGACGCTGATTTCCTTGAAGAACACCGTGTCTCTGGCGCCGTGATTCTGGATGCCGATGTATCCCTTGCGCGCCCGCGGCCCCCGCACCGGCTCAAACCACATCTTGCGCTCCGGCACCGTCTGGTCGCCCTTAAACTCATTCACCAGCTTGCCGTTCAACTTCACGCGGGTCACATCACCCTTCAACTCCACTTCCATCGTGTTCCATTGGCCAATCGGCTTCATGTTCCGCGCCGTCACTTTGCTCAACGAATACAGCGCGCCGGTGCAGTGCCAATCGTCGCCGGTGGCGTCAATCTGCACCTCATAGCCATTGTGTACGCCGTACCACGCATCTCGCGGCTTCTCCGGCATCCGAATGTACAAGCCCGAGTTTGCCCCTTTCTCGGTCGGTGTCTTGAATACGACGCGAATGGTCGCGTTTTCAAAAGCCTCATTCTCGTAATACAGGAGGCCCATGCCACCTGTCGTTTTCAAGGCCCCGTCTTCCACGACGAAGTTGCCCCAGCCGACCTGTTTCCAGCCAGTCAAATCCTTGCCGTTCCAGATCTTCTCCCAGCCGGCCGCCGGAAGCAATGCCGCGGCCATCACAAAAATGAGTAAGGTTCTCACGACCCTATGTTACCCTCTTCGCCGCCACGCGACCAACGACCCTAGAAACGCCCACGCGGTGCCCAAAGCCAGCGCGGTCCACCCCAGGTTCGACCACATGAAGAAGCAGATTGCCAGCCCTGCAGCCGGCGGAGCCATTCCCCAGAACGTCCGCTC
Source organism: Candidatus Sulfopaludibacter sp. SbA3 (assembly GCA_945890485.1). Classification (GTDB taxonomy): domain Bacteria; phylum Acidobacteriota; class Terriglobia; order Bryobacterales; family Bryobacteraceae. The sequence goes on from CAMDCN010000001.1 coordinate 526,181, forward strand.
ACTACGCCGGAGACAGGCCAGGTTCACTCCCATAAAGCCAATAAACGCTCCGTAATTCAGAAGAAGCGCTCCCATCTCGTAGGAGATCGCCAACGCCCCCACCAGTGCGAGCGCCCCAATCAGCAGCACATTCTTCACCGGCACCCCGGTCGACTCTTTCACAGTCCCGAAGAACCCCGGCGGCAGCGCCCCGTCCCGTCCCATGCCGTAGAGCAATCGGGCCCCGGCCATCTGTCCTCCGGCCCCACTCCCGATGCTCGCCACCAGCAGCGTCAGGTTGATCGTCTGAAAGAGCCACTCTCCACCGGCGCGGCCTGCCGCGTACACATACGCCGTATCTACGTCCGGAAAGGCCTCGCCGTGCGGCCATACCAACTGTGCGGCGTAGATCTCGATCGCGCTCAATGCGCCAATCAGCAAACAGACCAGTACCGTCGCCCGCGGCACATTCCGTTCAGCATCGACGGTCTCTTCCGACAGCGTTGAAATCGCGTCGAAGCCGATGTAAGTCAAAACGGCGAGCGAGGTTCCTGCCGACAACTTGCCCCAACTGAAAGTCACCGGATCATAGAACGGCTTGAGTAAGTCGATGCCGGGATTTCCGAGGACGAACCGGACCGTGGCGACCAACATCCACGCCACCACTCCCAACATGATGATGGCGAGCCATTTGTTCGTGTTCGCGGTGGCCGATACGGCGCGCAGGTTGAGCCCCGTGAACAAGAGAACGAAGAAGACGACGGCGAGCCAATACGGCAGCGCCGGGAAGATGTTCAGCAGGGCCTTGCTACACCAGATGGTACAGATCATCGGATTGATGACGTAGTCCAGCAGCATTCCCCATCCCGTCAGGAACCCGGCGGTCGGATGCACCTCTTTGCCGACATAGGTGTAGGCAGACCCCGCGCTCGGATAGATCCGCGCCATCCGTCCGTAGGAGATCGCCGTGAATAGCATCCCCACGAGCGCCAGCAGAATTGCCGATACGACGTGGCCGCCCGCCAGATTGCTAACGACGCCAAAGAGGGGCATCGGAGCGGTGGGCTGAATCAATATCAGCCCCATGAAAACCAGATCACTCAGGCGAAGGGTCTTTTTCAGTCCACTCATGAATCCATCATTGTGGCATCCCAAGACCCCGCCTGCCAGAAGATCGTCCTAGAAAAACAGCTTTAACGCCAACCGGAACTGGCGTTCGGTCGCCTGTGCGCTGGTGATCTCCGTCCAGCCGTTTAAGGCCGTAATCTGGCCCGCCGCATTCCGCGTCGCGCCGGATACGGTTGCCCCTGGATTATTGAACGCCGGGGTGTTCGATACGTTAAACGCTTCGGCTCGGAACTGAAGCCGCCACCGCTCGGAAAGGTTGAAGTTGCGGAACAAGCTCCCGTCCAAGTTGATCACTCCGGGTCCGCGCAGAATGTTGCGGCCCGAATTGCCAAAGCGCACATCCGTGACCGGCCGGAAGGACAGGGGATCAAAGTAACTCGATCCCCGGCCTATGCCGCCAAGGATTTGCACGTTCTCCACCACCTGGTCGCCGGTCTGCGTGTTGCCCGGCGAGTTTACGGAGGTCCCGGCCGAGGCCACGGTAAACGGTGTGCCGCTGTAGGCGCTGAAAATGCCGTTCAGTTGCCAACCGCCGAGCACCGCGCCAGCGACACCACCGGTTGCATACTTCTGACCCTTGCCAAACGGCAGTTCGTACACACCAAAGATCTGCACGTTATTCGGACGGTCGAAATTTGCTACCGCGCGGTTCCGGCGCCACAACGATGGGGCCTGCCACGACAAGCCGCTGTCGTTATTGTCAGCCCAGCTGATTGCCTTCGACCGCGTGTAGGATAGCCCAAGCTGGGACGCCCGGCCCATCCGCTTCGTCAACTGCATCTGGAAAGCGTTGTAGTTCGAGGTGTTGAACGGAGTGAGTTGGTTGATGTTGCCGATCAGCCCGTACCGCTGAAAGAGAGCGCGATTGCTGTTGCCGCCACCGGCTCCGGTATTCGCGTTGAGGTTCACGACTGCCGTCTGCCGGATCGCTCGCGTCCCCACATAGGAGAGCTGCAAGGTCGTATCTTTCATCACTTCGCGCTGCACCGTAGCGTTGAAGCTTTGAATGTAGCCGCGATTGAACCGCTCCGGGAACGTCACCGTTCCAACGGCCGACGGGAGCAGAATGGCACCCGAACTCACGTCCGGCGGAACAACGGCCGGAATGCCCGTCCGTAGGTTTCCAGCGGCGATAAAGCTGGTCGATCCGGAAAACTGTGAGGAGATGGTGGCAGGGTACGCATCGCGCATGCTGCGGAACGAGTTCGGATCGATGCTGATGCCGTATCCGAGGCGGATGACAGTTTTTTCGGACGCACGGTAGGCAATGCCCAAACGTGGAGCAATCTGCCCCCAGCCGACGTCCACGCCGGTATCGCGCGGCGTGCTGCCCTCGCCGCCAATGAGCACCCGGTTGATGGACGGGTCGTAGCGCTCACCGCCACGGTGGTCGCGCGTGGCGAAGGGATAGTATTCGTAGCGCATGCCGTAGTTCAGCGTCAATTTCCGGTTGACCTGCCACTGATCGCGCGCGTAGAAGCCGTAGGACGGCATCCGCACGGCGGCGGGATTGATGTTCTGGACATCCTTGCCCATGCCTTGCGCTTGGCCGAGCAGAAAGTCTGCGAGGCCGTTGTACAGGTTCGGAGCGGACCCACCGTTCAAAGCCGTCAGGCCACCCGTGAAATTGAAGCCGCCGCGCGGGCCGAAGGCGGCCTGGGGCTGGAAGTGGTTGATGGTGTAGTAGGCGTACTCCGCCCCAAATCGGAACGAATGCGCGCCCTTGAACCAACCGACATTGCCGACGGCTACGAATTGGTTATCCCGGAAGAGGAAGGGATTCGAGACGTTGGGATTCCCGAGAGCGGAGAAGCCGCTGATGTTGAATCGGGGGTACCCTCCCTGCAGCCGGTCACCGCCATTGGTGCCGGGAATCTGTAAGTCCTCCAATCCGTAGTTCCTTTCGATATCGACGTTTTCGGCGCTAAGCCGCAGCCGCGTGAAACCCAGGTTGGCATCGATCAAGACGCGCGGGGACACCGTATAGGTCCCACCGACCGCGGCGCTTTGAATCAGCCCCGGCGCCCGGCCCGGCTGCCCTCCCGCCAGCGCGTCGCCACCGGCCGCACCCAGCGACGGGGGATCGAAAATGAGGCTCGGCGAAAAGCTGTAACGGCCGAAGACCGAAGACTTCTCTGTTGGATTGTAGTTCACTTTGAAGTCGGCGTTGTCCCGGTTGAACTCGTACGTTCCGCTGGCGAAGTGGTTGTTCTGAATCTGGTTCGACCCGGCCGGCAAGCCGACATAGTTCGGGGCCTCCAGAAGGCCGAGAATCTTGGCCGACGCGGGATCGATCCGGCTGGCTGGAATCTGCAGCCCGGGAAACAGTTGCCGTCCGGTGCCATTTGCGGCTCCCGTCGTCGGGTCGTAAATGTTGGTTCCGAACGAACTGAAGTTACCGCCACGCAAGACGGCGTTCGGTAGAGTCCGGAACGCCGAAGCGTTCTGCCGCCGCACGGTCCGTTCCCAATCGGCGAAGAAGAAAAGCTTGTTCTTTTTGATCGGGCCGCCGAAGGTGCCGCCGAACTGATTCAAGATGTTCTTTGGCAGGTTGCCACCGTAGTAGAAGTAGTTCCGGGCCCGCATCGCGCTATTGGTGTGGAACTCGTGGGCAGACCCGTGAAACTCGTTCGTACCGCTTTTGATGGTGACGTTCATGGCTGCGCCGCCCGCCATACCCTGCTCGGCATCGAAGCTGTTGGAGACGACGTTCACCGTTTCGATAGCATCCTGCGGAGGGACATAAGCGACAATGTGCGGCAGCCATGGGTAACTCACCGTCGCTCCGTCAATGCGGGTATTGTTGTTCGAGTAGCTGGCGCCGTTGACGTTGGTACCCATCGCTTGCTTCGGGTTGCCGGCGTCGGAGTGCAGCTCAGTCGGTGGTGTGAAGCCGGGGATCAGTTTGTACAAGCTCTGAAAGTTGCGTCCCGAGCCAATCGGGAGGTTTGTGATCTGCGTCTTTGATATTTGGGTGCTCAGGTCCGCCTTATCCGTTTGCAAAGTCGCCGCCGATCCTTCGACAACAATGCTCTCCGTAACGCTCGCCACCTGCAGTCGCGCGTCGATACGCCGCAGCGTGTTGGCGTCGATCGAAACCGTATTCTGCACGACGGTTCGGAAAGAGGTCGCGGTGATCGTGACCTTGTAACTTCCCGGCTGCAGATCGTTGAACAGGTAAGTGCCCCGTTCATCGGTTGTTCCTTGCTTCGTAACACCAGTGGCGGTGTTTGCTGCCTCTACTTTCGCCCCCGGTACGGCGGCATCAGCCGCGTCGGTAACGTTTCCCGTCAAAGACACGTACAAAACCTGCGCCGGTGCGATTCCCGCACTCAGCACAACTCCAAGCAACAAGGCTCCCAGTTTCTGCAAACTCCAGGGGTGCCAAGTTAAGCCGGTTTATTGGCCCCAACGAAAATTTGTTCCCGCATCCGCTCAGCGGCCCGCGTCACGCTCCAACGCTCCACCGTGGCCATTGTAAATAGCCATGGCGCTGCGAGGTTTGGCCACTGCAGCCACTCGGCCCACCCTGTAGTCGATGTACTGACACACAAATTCACTAATCGCAGCAGCAGGAAGGCGACCATCCACCGAAGCGCGACGGCCCAGCGGCCGCCTGTCATCTCCCGGCTAATTCGATGCAGCCCCAAGGCGACCATCGCGGGGACCGCGAGCAGAAGCGAACTTAAAAACTGTAGATACCGCATCGCCGCAATCGTACTGGTCGAATCTCCCATGCGATCCCGATTCACGACCACAGGCACCGCCAGCGCAACGAGCAATAGCAACCACAGCCAGTCCACCCGTTTCCAACGCGGAGCCAACCCCGCCTCCCGGAACGCCCGTCCCAATTCCAGGAGCCCCCAAGTCAAAGTCAACAGCGCCGCTACGATCACGATTTGCCGCCAACTCCGCTCTGTCCGGGCCCACCCCCCAAACTCCGCGACAGACTCGTATAGATGCCGAGCCATCGACAAGATGGCGCTAATTCCCATCAACGTCCATGCCGTTCGCATCCGCGAACCGTTTGGAGAATCGCGCCGGATCCGCCAACAGTAGGGCAAGGCCACCGCGTAGGCCGCGAGCTTAATCGCCTCCCGCCAGATTTCCACCTAGGCGACCTCCAACGACAGGCCCGCCTGGCCAATCAATCGGCCGGCCGCCATCCCACAAAACGAACCGATCAGTTCGCTGAGCGAGGCCACGAACGCTCGCCAAGTACGGCCCGTCACCCCTCCGCACCGGCGCGACGCCGCTGCCATTGCCGACTCCGCCGCGCTACGCCCGCACAGGGGCTCCAACAAGTGGCCCAACAGCGCCAGTGCCTCTTCAGTCCGCAGTCCGCTCCGCTCCAACCGTTGCATGGTTCCGCGCAACATCCGGTCGACATCAGCCGAACCCGGTGAAGACGCCGCTCGCCACCGGGCGCCTTCCTGCTGCAATGCCATCTCCCAGTTCATCGGAAATGCTCCGCCAACTTCTTCTTCAACTGAAACACACGCCACTGCACCGTGCCCATCGGCATCTCCAGCAGTTCAGCGATTTCGTGATAGGCAAAGCCATCCACGTATCGCAGGAGCAAAAGTTCCCGGTCGCCACTCGGCAGGCAGTCCAGCCATTCGCCCAACACGAGTCCCGCGAACGGATTCCAATTCGCTGCGCCCAACTCTTCGGTCAGGTCCAAGGTCTCTACGCGACGGCCCTGCCGGCGCAGATATTGCAACAACTCATTTTTGGCGATCCGAAACAACCACGGCCGGAAGAGACCGACGTCCCGCAATCCCTCCACTTTGCGGAAGAGCGCCAACATCACTTCCTGTGTCAGGTCTTCAGCCACGGATACTTCACAGCCGCGGGCCCGGAAATAGACCATCAACTGCGGCGCCAACACCCGAAACAGACCAGCGAAGCGCTCCTCATCGGGACGCGCCACGAACTGCTCAACGACTGCTTCCACGCTGCCAGCAACTGTGTGCGCCATCGACCAGAGATCCTATCACGATGGTGCGAAGGGGAATTGCGGCTCACGCCAAATGGGCATTTGGCGCCCCGATGCTACGATGAAGGCACCAGAATGTTTCCATCGCTTGCTTCACGCACAACAACCGGGACGCGCCGCCGCGGACTCGTACGCCAGGATTGATGCCGGAAGCCTACGACGCCATTGCGCCTTTTTATGAACAAAATTGGGGCTCGCAATTTTTCTCCAACGCCAAGGGCCTGTTTTCGAAACTGATGTTCCGCCGGCTGGGATCCAAGCCGAGGGTCCTCGACCTGTGTTGCGGCACGGGGGAATTCGCCGCATGGCTGGGTCAGAAGGGAATCGCGGCCACTGGTCTCGACAGCTCGTCGCGCATGGTTGGCCGCGCGAGAATCAATGCTCCCGGTGCCGAATTCGTCCGGGCGGATATGAGTGCGTTTACGTTGCCTCAACGATTCGATGCGGTCACCTGTTTTTACAACAGCATCAATCATGCTCTCACCGCGCCCTCCCTGCAAGGTGTTCTTCAAAGCGTGAACGGATCCCTCAACCCGAGCGGATGGTTCCTCTTCGATGGGATCGATGAGCAGGGCTATCTGGAGTCGTGGCACGCCGATGAGGTCGTGCGCAATTCCGATCAGGTTTGCTCGATCCGCTATCGGTATGACCGCGACCAAAGGCTAGCGATCTGCAACATCACCATAACCGGGTCCGGGCCGGAACGCCAATATGAGTTGCGGCAGCGGCCCTACTGCCGGACCGAGCTCAGCGAAGCGTTGGTGGCTGCGGGGTTCACGGTCGAACTGGTCCATCCAATCCATGACTCGTATCCGCTCCAGGGCCGGTACGCCATCCTTGCTCGGACAAAGGGAAACACGGACGTTTCGCGTCCGCAAATCACCGCTCCTCCCGGCGTGCGATCAATTTCGGCGAATCGCACATAGGCTCGGCAAACCTGCTTCGATAGGCGTAGACTTGTGCGATGAAATATACATCGTGCTGGGCTGCGGCGGCACTGCTTCTCGCCGGGAGCACCCTTGCGGCAGCCCCACTGAGCGGATTTTGCGTCTACCTGGAGTACCAGGTAATGTCGAGAAGCTTGGCGCCAGGGCACTGGTATTTCTTGCCGGACGGCCGCTACCTAAACGATGCACCGAAGGAGGAGTTGTCGCCCCAAGGGCTTGAGCTCGGCTGCACCAAGTATCCAGGCAGTTGCGGGACATACGACGTCGCGGGCGCCAAATTGAACCTGACCCCGAGAAAGGGAAAGGCGTGGTCCACAGACTTCAAACAGGTAGCCGGTGGCAACTTCGAAATCAGTGGCATTCCCTGCCAGAGCGTGAAATCGGCCTATGCGGCCACGGCGAAGTTGAACGGCAAGTATACTTCAGGGTCGGGATTCGGCGGCGTGAGCTCAGCGAGCACGTATGTCTTCAGCCCGGACGGCAGCTACACCTCCGAATCGGTGGGCTCCGTCCGGACAGGCGGCGCAAGCGCAACTTCGGCATCCTTGAAGCGAGGCGCTTACCGGCTGCTTGGCAACACGTTAACCTTATCCGCGGAAGGAATTACGACCCGGCATCTGATCTACGAAATTCCGGCAGGAACAGGAACGCAGATGATGATCGACGGAGCCTCCTGGAAGAAGCACTAACCCCACAACCTTTTATGGACCTGCCTGCATTCCCCTATCATCCTGATCCGGTCGCCACCGGAAGCGTCGAGATCAACCCGGACAAGCCGTGCCTCTGTTGCAACCGGATCCGTGGCTACGTGTACACGGGACCAGCCTACTCCGAGCGATTCCACTACTTGTCGGGATGCCTCTGCCCTTGGTGTATCGCGGATGGCTCCGCCGCCAAACGGTTCCAGGCCGAGTTTACCGATACCGGAACTCTCGACGGGGTTCCGGACGCCGTAGTGACCCAGTTGGCGACTCGAACGCCCGGCTTTGTCGCATGGCAACAGGAGCGGTGGCTGACCTGTTGCAACGATGCCGCGGCGTATCTGGGCCGAGCCGGATCCGCCGAACTCGAGCAAGACTTCGCGGCGGCGCGTCCGGCGGTACAACGAGAGTTGGCGCCGGGGCAGGAGCTGACAGACCTGCAAAAGGACGGCGAACCGACGGCATATATCTTTCGGTGCCTTCACTGCAATGAGTTTCTGGCGTACCTGGACGAAGCGTAGCCCAGAGGAGCGAGACATAGCGCTTTGGATCCTGCGCCCGGGCGGGGCAGGTTCCGGCCGACGGTGACACTAGGCAAGGACGTCATTCATAACGCTTCCCGCTACGTCGGTCAGACGGAAGAAGCGGCCGCTGTAGGGGTAAGTCAGGCGAGTGTGGTCGATCCCCATCAGGTGGAGAATGGTGGCATGCAGGTCGTGGACGTGGGCGCGCTTTTCTACGGATTTCGCGCCGAACTCATCCGTCGCGCCATACACCGTTCCGCCCTTTACCCCGGCTCCGGCGAGCAGGTAGGTGAATCCTTCGTTATTGTGGTCGCGGCCGTTCTGGACGTTGATTCTTCCGTTGGTTTCAATCCACGGGCGGCGGCCGAACTCTCCGCCAATTACTATTAGTGTCTCCTTGAGGAGCCCGGAGGACTTCAGGTCCTTGAGAAGTGCAGCGATTGGCTGATCGGCCTGCTGTGCCAGCTTGCGGTGGACCAGAATGTTGTGGTGGCTGTCCCAGGGCTTGTCGTTGCCGAAGTACACCTGAACGGCGCGCACCCCCCTCTCCACCAAGCGGCGGGCCACCAGGCAGCCCCTGGCGAAATCGCCGTCGCGCGTCGCGGACTTGATCTTCATCTCGGCTTCGTCGGGGTTGCGAGTGACCCCGTAAGCAGCCTGGACCTTTTCGGATTCCTTCGAGATGTCGAAGGCGTCCATCGCCTCGGCTTGCATCCGGTAGGCGACCTCCATCGATTGGATGCGGCCTTCGAGCAGCGGGTCGGAGCCGCGCTTGGCGAGTTCGAGACCGTTGAGTTTGTTAAGGAAATCGAGAGTTTTGCGCTGGTCGGCGAGCGTCGTCGTCGCGTTGCGGATATGCTGGATCATCTTCTCGGGGTCGGCCTCGTCGTTGGGGACGTAGGTGCCCTGGTAGACCGAAGGCAGGAAAGCATTGCCCCAGAGGTTGGCGCCCACGTCGGGAACGCCGGCGCAAAGAGCGACGAAGCCGGGGAGGTTCTTGTTCTCGGTGCCCAGGCCGTAGGTCAGCCAAGATCCCCAGGAGGGGAAGCCGGGGATGATGCGACCGATGTTCATCTGCAACATGGCCTGGGGGTGAGCCGGCAGGTCGCAGTGCATCGAACGGACCACACAGATATCGTCGATGCATTCGCCGACCTGGCGGAAGATTTCCGATACTTCGATGCCGGATTGGCCGTACTTCTGGAACGAGAACGGAGAACGCATGAGAGTTCCCTGCCCCATTTTGTTTTGACCGGGCGGGAGAGTGCCGTGGAACTTGTCGAGGGCCGGCTTAGGGTCGAAGGTATCGACCTGGGAGGGGCCTCCGTTGAGGAAGAGGAAGATGACCGATTTGGCTTTGGGCGTGAAGTGAGGGCCGGTGGCGGCGGCGATGTTGTTCGCCAAGCCGATCATGCCGAAGCCGGTTCCGAGGGTTTTGAGGGCGTCGCGGCGGTTCATCATGTTAGTTCACAAAAAGGAATTCGTTCGAGCTGAGGAGAGCTTTAGCGAGCTGGGTCCAGGGGTCCTTGGCGGATTGGGCGAACTCGAGACTGAGAGTGCGTTCCTGGGCATCGGGGTTTCGGGAGAGGGCGGCGCGATAGAGGAACGCGACGCGGTCTGGGGCGGCTGCGGAGGCGGCGGCGAGCTTGCGGGCCCGGGCGTCGACGAAGTCGCTATTCAGGAAGAAGAGCTGTTGGAGAGCCGTGGCGGTGACGGTACGCTGTTCGCCCGTGGCGTTCGGGTTGGGGAAATCGAACAGGGCCAAAGTGCCATTGAGCTTGCGGCGGGACACCAAACCATAGATGGTGCGTTTGCGCGTCTCGTTGGCGGCGAGGTCGGCGGGTTGGGCGCCGGGGGTGAGATCGAGCTCAGAGGAGGCGGCGAGCAGTGCATCGCGGAGGCTCTCGGCATCGAGGCGCTGGCGATTGGCGCGCCAAAGGAGGCGGTTGGCGGGATCCTTTGCCGTACCGGCGGCGGTGTTCTCGGCCGAGAGCTGATAGGTCGCAGAAAGCATAATTTCGCGGTGGAGTTTCTTCAGCGACCAGCCGTTGTTGACGAAGCTATGGGCCAGGTAGTCGAGTAACTCGGGGTTACTGGGTTTGCCGCCCATGCGACCGAAGTTACTCACCGTCGGAACGATGCCTTCCCCAAAATGATGGGCCCAAACGCGATTGACCATCACCCGCGGAGTTAACGGATTCGTGGGCGCAACCATGGCGTCGGCCAGTTCCAGGCGGCCGCTGCCGTTGGTGAACGGTTTTTCGGAGAGGATGGAGAGGAAGCCGCGGGGGACTTCGGCGCCCAGATTATCGGGCTGGCCGTTGATCTGGATCTTCTGATTTTTGGGGTTCGGGAGATCCTGGATCACGTGGGCGTAGGCGTATTGTTCGGGGAGCGCGGCTTTGCGTTCGTTCAGTTCGGCGCGAAGAGCCTCCAGGTGTCCGGCCCAAGGGCCGGTGAGAAAGCGTTCGATGGTGCCGTCGGAGGTGAGATAGCCGCGGTTGGGGCCGAAGTAGAGGATGCCATCCTCTTCCTGCTTGAACTCCTTGCCGTAGAAATCGGAGAAGTAGAGGTCACGCCAGAGGAAGTAGTCTTCGGTTTTGAGGGAGACGGTGACGTAGCCGTCGACGTTCTTGGCGCCCTTGGCGTTGGCTTTGCGGACGATGTTTTCCTGGTCAACGCGGTCGCGCTCGGCCAGCACGCGGAAGCAGTGGTCGCGGAAGGTTTTCGCGTCGAAGGACTGGCTTTGCCAACCCTTTAGATACTGATTATCTTCGGGGCCGGTTTTGAGATAGCGGACCCAATTCTTAAGGACGCCGGCATCGAGGTGGTCGGCGGCGGCGGCATCTTCCACGGAGACGGGGTTGGGGCCGACAAGGACGCGGCGCGCGGCGGCGATGTACTGCGGGGACTGCATGGTCAGGATTTTGGCCATGCTGGTGGCTTGGTCGTGGAGGAAGTCTTGAATCTGGGTTTCGAGTTCCTTGACCTTCGCCTCTTTCCGTTTGTATTCGGCGACTTCGACGGCGGGAGCAAGGGGGAGTTCGCTTCGTTTCGTCGAGGAGAATACGCCCTGGAGAGCGTAGTAGTCGGCGGTGGGGATGGGGTCGAATTTGTGATTGTGGCACTGAGCGCAGGCGGCGGTGAGGGCGAGGAAGCCGCGGGTGGTAACGTCGACACGGTCGTCGACTAACTCGGGGCTGAGGCCGTAGAAGCCGAGGCCGACAGCGAGGTCGGGGTGTTGCGCGTTCCGGGGAAGGAGGTCGCCGGCGATCTGGGCTTTGACGAAGAGGTCGTACGGCATGTCGCGATTGATGGCGTCGATGACCCAGTTGCGGTAGCGGAAGGAGTTTGGATAGGGGTCGAAGACGTCGTTCGAGAGTTTGTCGTCGGCGTAACGGGCGATATCGAGCCAGTAACGGCCCCAGCGCTCTCCATAGCGGGGCGAGGAGAGGAGTTGGTCAACGACTTTGGCGAAGGCGTTGGGAGATTTGTCGGCGAGGAAGGCATCGACGGCGGCGGCGGAAGGAGGAAGGCCGGTCAGGTCGAAGTAGGCGCGGCGGAGAAGGTCGCGCTTGGCCGCAGGGGGATTCTGGCCGAGGCCTTTGGCGGCGAGTCGGGATTGGATGAGTTGGTCGATGCTGGCGCCAGGGGCCGGTTTGGCCAGGGGGGTGAAGGCCCAGTAGTTTCGCTGCTCGGGGGTGATGACGTAGGGGGCGTTGGCCGGTTGGGTCTTTGAGATAACCGCTTCGGGCCAGACGGCGCCCGATTGGATCCAGGTGGTGAGATCGGCGATTTCAGAGTCGGTAAGTTTGGGCTGATTGAAGGGCATCAGCAGTTTCGGGTCGGCATGGCGGACTGCGGTAAGGAGCAGACTGGCTTCAGGTTTGCCAGGGACGAGGGCGGGGCCGCGGGTTCCACCTTTAAGAAGCGCTTGGCGGGAGTTGACGGCGAGGCCGGACTGGGGGGTGAGGGCGTGACAGGAGTAGCAGCGGTTGGCGAGGACGGGACGGACTTTGTTTTCAAAGAATTCGGCGGGGTCGGCGGCGAGGAGAGGCAGGGCGAGGGCGGCGAGGAAGAAGCGCATCGGGGAAGCTCCTAAGCGGTTTGGCAAATGGACGCTATTACTATACATTTTTCCTTCCACCAGAAAAAGGGGGTACCGCGGATTGTTTCTGTGGAAATACTGTGAGATATTTCTTTCAGGAGCAACATCCATGGCGCGAGCGAAACAGGAATTGGCGAGGGAGGGGACGCGATCGGAGACGGCGCGGGAGGTACTGACGGAAGCTGTGCTGCGGGCAGCGGCGATTCTGGAGATTTCGCAGGGGGAGTTAGGAAAGATTCTGGGAGTTTCCGCGGCGAGCGTGTCGCGGATGGCGGCGGGGAAGTATCTGCTTGATCCGGAGGGAAAGGAGTGGCAGTTAGGGGCGCTGTTCGTGCGGCTGTTCCGGAGCTTGGATTCGATTACGGGGGGCAGTGAGGAACATGCGCGGCGGTGGCTGCGGAGTGCGAATGCAGGTCTGCAGGGCACGCCGTCGGCGATGCTGCGGGAGATTGACTCGTTTGTGCGGGTCGTACAGTACCTGGATGCTTCGCGTGCCCGTGTTTGAAGTTGTTGCGGCGGCTCTGAGGCCGGGGCGCTGGAAGGCGTGGCGCGCGGTGGAGGGTCAGCATGTGGTGTCGACACTACGGTTGGTGGGTGGGGATCCGGGGCGCCAGGATCTGTTGGAGCGGATTTTAGAAGAGAGTAAACCACCGCTGCCGGAGGGTACGGCGGGGCTTCATTATCTATTGGCGACACCGTTCCGGTATCCACCGACGGGGGCGGGGTCGCGGTTCCGGGGTTGGGGGGATCCAGGGGTACTCTATGGCGCGGCGCTGCGGCGGACGGCGTGTGCCGAGGTGGGGTATTGGCGTTGGCGGTTTGTGCGGGAGAGCGCGGGGCTGGAGGAGTTGCCGGCGGCGGCGCAAACGGTGTTCCGGTTTGGAGCGGGAGGCCAGGGAGTGGATCTGGAGCGGGCGCCGATGGATGAGTGGGCTGCGGCTTGGACAGACCCGGCGGATTACGGGGAGACGCAGGAGTTGGGTCGGATGGCGCGGGAAGCAAAGGCGGAGTGGATTGGTTACCAATCGGTGCGGGACCCGGAGGGCGGGCGGTGCTACGCCGTGTTGACTGGGCGGGCGGTGCGGCCGAAAGAGCCGTTGGAGCGGGAGACGTGGTGGTTGACCGTGCGAGGGAAGGGGGTGGTTTGGCAGCGGGAGGGTGGGGAGCGGTTCGTATTCCGATACTGAATTACGCTGCGACCATTCTTGCGACGGCTTGGGGCGGAGTGAGCATTCCAGCGCGCAGGGCAGCTTCGAGTTGGGGCCGGAGTTGCTGGACGGCAGGGTTGGAGTGGAAGTTGTGCCAGAGGGTTTGGCGGAGGAGCTCTTCGAACCAGGCGAGGGCTTGGGCAGGGCGGCGGGTGAGGTCGGCCTTGGACTGGATGGTTTCCCAGAGTTCGGGGATTCCTTCCCTGGTTAGAGCGGAGCAGGTGAGGACGGGCGGGGCGGTGGCGGCGAATAGGTGAAGGGCGGAGGAGTAAGCTCGTTGAGCTTGGGTGGCCTTCTGTTTGTTCTCACCGTCGGCCTTGTTGATGGCTACGATGTCGGTCAGTTCGAGGATCCCTCGTTTGAGGCCCTGGAGTTCGTCACCGGCTCCGGGCAAAAGGAGCAGGAGGAAACAGTCGGTCATCTGGTGGACGGCGGTCTCGGATTGGCCGACGCCGACGGTTTCGACGAGGATGACCTCGAAACCGGCGGCTTCGCAGAGCAGGATACTTTCGCGGGTGTGGCGAGCGACGCCGCCGAGGTGGCCGCGGGAGGGGGAAGGGCGGATGAAGGCATGCGGGTTTTGGGCGAGGGTCTCCATGCGGGTTTTGTCACCGAGGATGGAGCCGCCCGTCGCGGGTGACGAAGGGTCGACGGAGAGGACGGCAAGGGGTTGGGCGATGTGTTGGCCGAGGGCTTCGATGAGCGTCGACTTCCCTGCCCCGGGGACGCCAGTAATCCCGAGGCGGAGGCTACGGCCGGTGTAAGGGAGGAGTTCGGCGAGGAGAGCCTGGGCGAGGAGCTGGTCGGCCGCGAGGTCGGATTCAATAACGGTAAGGGCGCGGGCGAGAGTGGCGCGGTCGCGGGCGAGGATTCCGTCACGGTATTGGGGGAGGGTCAGGCGCGGGAGCATAGATGGTCGAGGATCTGCTTGGCCGCACTCGGAATGACCGTTCCGGGGCCGAAGATGGCAGCGACTCCGGCGGCCAGCAGCGCCGGGTGGTCGGCTTGGGGGATGACGCCGCCGACAATCGTCACGATGTCGGGGCGGCCTTGGCGGGCGAGTTCCTCGATCACGGCCGGGACCAGAGTCTTGTGAGCGCCGGCCAGAGAGGAGATGCCAAGAATGTGCACGTCGTTCTCGACGGCGTGGCGGGCGACTTCCGCGGGCATCTGGAAGAGGGGGCCGATGTCGACATCGAATCCCAGATCAGCAAAAGCAGACGCAATCACCTTTGCCCCTCGGTCGTGTCCGTCCTGGCCTAACTTTGCGATCAAGATGCGTGGCTGGCGTCCTTCGCTCCGGGCGAACTCGGCGACTTTGTGGCGGGCGGATTGGAACTCGACATCGTTCGAGGATTCCTTCACGTAGACTCCAGATAGCGCGCGAGGGGTAGCCTGATAGCGAGTGAATTTGGCTTCGAGGGCCGTCGAAATTTCGCCTAGGGTACAGCGGGCTCGCGCAGCGGCGATGGCCAATTCTAGGAGGTTTCCTTCGCCTTTGGCCAGGGCGGCCAGGAAAGGCGCGGGATCGTTGCGCGTAGCTTTGAGCTGGGCCAAGCGGGCCGTTTGCGTGGCGAGAACCTGAGTATTATCGATGGACAAGACGGGGACGTCGGTGGGGACAGGAGGCGGATACTTGTTGACGCCCACAATAGTCTCGCGGCCGGAATCGAGCGCCGCCTGCCGGCGAGCGGCCGCCTCTTCAATGCGGGACTGCGGGAGGCCGGCTTCGATGGCCTTGGTCATGCCGCCACGGGATTCTACCTCGGCGATGAGTTGGCGGGATTCTTCAAGGAGAGAATCGGTGAGGGATTCGACGGCGTGAGAGCCTCCGAAGGGGTCGATGATCTGCGTGATGCCGGTCTCGTTTTGGAGGATGAGCTGGGTGTCGCGGGCGATTTTAGCGGAGAAGTCGGTGGGGAGGGCGAGGGCTTCGTCGAGGGCATTGGTGTGGAGGGACTGGGTGTGGCCGGCGACGGCGGCGAAGGCTTCGAGGGTGGTCCGGGTGACGTTATTGAAGGGGTCCTGGGCGGCGAGGCTCCAACCGGAGGTTTGGCAGTGAGCGCGGAGAACGCTGGATTTTGGATTTTGCGGGCGGAACTGTTGAAGGAGTTCGTACCAGAGTTGGCGGGCGGCGCGGAGCTTGGCGACCTCCGTGAACAGGTTCATGGAGATGCCCCAGAAGAAGGACAGGCGAGGGGCGAAATCGTCGATGGCAAGGCCGGCAGCGAGGCCGGTGCGGATGTATTCGAGGCCGTTGGCGAGGGTGTAGGCCAGCTCCTGGGCGGCGGTGGCTCCGGCTTCCTGCATGTGGTAGCCGGAGATGGAGATGGAGTTGAACTTGGGAAGGTTCTGGGCGCAGTAGCGAAAGATGTCGGCGACGATGCGCATGGAGGGCGCCGGCGGATAGATATAGGTATTGCGGACCATGAACTCCTTCAGGATGTCGTTCTGGATGGTGCCGGCGAGTTGGGAGGGGGCGACGCCCTGCTCTTCGGCGGCAACAATATAGAAGGCGAGGATGGGGAGGACGGCTCCGTTCATGGTCATGGAAACGGAGATTTGGCCGAGGGGGATTTGATCGAAGAGGAGGTGCATGTCCTCTACGGAGTCGATGGCGACGCCGGCTTGCCCGACATCGGCTTGGGCGCGGGGATGGTCGGAGTCGTAGCCTCGGTGGGTGGGGAGATCGAAAGCGACGGAGAGGCCTTTTTGGCCGGCGGCGAGATTGCGGCGGTAAAAGGCGTTGGAGGCTTCGGCGGTGGAGAAGCCGGCATATTGGCGGATGGTCCAGGGTTGGTGGACGTACATGGAGGCGTAGGGGCCTCGGCGATACGGGGGAACACCTGCTGGGGGGCCTTCGGGGGTGAGAGGGGCGGGAGCGAGTTGGGCTAGCTGGTGGGTCAGGGTGTCAATGTAATATGACCCGGCGGCGGGATCGAAGGGTAACTGGCACTCTTCGTCGAGGATGTGTTCGATGTTCGTGGCGAGGTGGGGAGGGAATGTTTGGTTTGTTAGTGAGACGGAGTCGGCACGGCCCAAGCGGGCGGCGAGGACAGCAAGGGTCAGTTGGACTTGATTGCAATCCGACGGGGGGATGACATGGAGATAGAGGGGGCGGTTGGCGATGTAGCGGGCGGCGCGGAGCTTGGCAACTTCGTCGTAGAAATTGAAGCTGAGGGGGAGGGCAATTGCGGTAGCGGAGGAGGACTGGATGGCGGCGAGTTGCGCCGCGGCATCGGGGAGATGGGTGAGATCGAGCTCAATGGGAGCGGCCGGGGCGGAGGGGGGAAATGGCGGGAGCTGGGGGGCAGTGGTGGCGATCATGCGAGGGGGTCCTGAACGATTTCGAGCAGATAGCCGATGGGAGCTTCGGCGGGGGACTTGGGATGGACGAAGAAGACGGTGGTGCCGTTGGAACCGGGCCGGGGTGCGGGGTCCAGGATTTGATAGTTCCGCGACTGGAGATGGGCGAAGGCGGCATGGATGTCAGAGACCGCGAGGGCGAGATGGGCGAAGGCCGGGCGCGGCTTGTCGAGTTGGCGAGCGACGGGGCTGGCCACGGAGAGAGGGGAGAGCAGTTGGAGGAGTGGAGGGCCGGAGGGGGGCCGGAGGAGTACTTCGTGGACCTGATCAGAGCCGAGAACGTCTTCGCGATGGGCGATGGAAAACCCAAGGGCTTGGTAGGCGGCGAGTTGGGCGGCGAGTTGATCGGTGGGGACGGCGAGGGCGAAGTGGTGGATACCGAGGAGACCGGGTAAGGTGGGCAGCACTCTAGTTATCGTCGCGCAAAATGCTGGGGATTGGGCCACTGGGCTGGGTCGAATTGCTCAGTTCCAATTGGAGTGAGAAGGGATTTCCGGGGGATTCGGACATGGACGGTCAATTGCAGTGGAAATCGGCGGAGGTCGTACCGTATGCGAACGATATTCACGCTGAGCAGTCTTCTCCTGGTGGGGATGTTGGCCGGGCAGGTACAGATCAAGAGGACGCCCATTCCCGCCACAAAAGCGTCGGACGGAGCGGAGATGTATCGGACCTATTGCGCGAGTTGCCATGGGATTGACGGTAAGGGTTCGGGGCCGGCGGCGGCGGCACTGAATGAGGCAATGCCAGACCTCACAAAGTTGGCGCAAGCGAACGAGGGGCCGTTTCCTTCCGAATCCGTGATGTTGACGCTGGGCAGGATCCGGGGGAGCGGCGCACACGGGAGCCAGGAGATGCCGGTGTGGGGCGATGTGTTCCGGGCGACAGGGATGGGCGCGGACGAGATGGTTGTGCAACTTCGGATCTATAACCTCATGCGGCACCTAGAAGGGATGCAGGATCCACCTGCCATGACGATGGTGAAAGTGAAGCCGCCATCTCCCGGGCGAATATCGGACATCCGTCCTTCCTCCGGGGCTGATATGTATGCGGCATACTGTTCGAGCTGCCATGGGATGCAGGGGCTGGGGGATGGGCCTTCGGCTTCCTCACTGAAGAATCGGCCCACCGATCTGACGATGCTATCGGCGAACAATCGTGGAGCATTTCCGGCGGCGAATTTGAACCGTTTGATGGACCGGGATCCGGGAACGGCAGCGCATGGTTCGAAGGAAATGCCGGTATGGGGGGATGCGTTCCGAGCAACCGGCGAGTCTCCCGCCCTGGCGCAGTTGCGGGTCCACAACATCGTGGCTTACGTGCGATCGATTCAGCGATAGGAGAGAAGCTCGTGGAACGATTCAGGAACCGGCGCGAAGCGGGAATGAAACTGGCGGAGGAGTTGCGAACTTGCCGTGGCGTGCCGGGAGGATTGGTGTTGGCTTTGCCCAGGGGAGGGATGATTCTGGCGGAAGAGGTTTCGCGGGCGCTGGAACTGCCTTTGGATGTTTGCCTGGTGCGGAAACTTGGCGTGCCCTGGCGGCCTGAGCTGGCGATGGGTGCGTTGGCGCCTGGAGAAGTGGTGGTGCTTCATGATGATCTGCTGCGCGATCTACGAATTCCGCAATTGGAAGTGGAGCGGGAGATTGCGCTGGAACGCGTCGAACTGGGCAGGCGAGAGCGGCTATACCGGCGGGGCCGTGGGCCGCTACTGGTAACGGGCCGGACCGTGATTCTCGTGGACGACGGGGTGGCCACAGGCGCGACTATGGAGGCCGCGATTGCGGCCATGCGCAAGATGGGTGCGGGGCGGATAGTCGTGGGCGTAGGAGTCGCGCCGGCAAGCACCGTGAAGCGGTTGGCGCGGGAGGCGGATTTGGTGATCAGCGTGCTGGAACCGTGGGAAATGGGAGCGGTGGGGGAATGGTACGAGGAGTTTCCGCAAGTGGGAGATTCCGAGGTGCTCGCGTTGTTGAGCGCGGCCGAAATGCGGACAAAGGAACAGGAGACAACCTATGAGAGTCGGTGATTTGGCGACAGAATGCGTGATTACAGCGGACAGTTCCCTGACGGTGACGAAGGCGGCGAAGCTGATGCGGGACCACCATGTGGGCGATCTGGTGCTTCGGGAAGAGAGCGAGAGCGGGTCGAAGCCGGTGGGGATTGTGACGGACCGGGACTTGGTCGTGGGGGTGATGGGGCTCGGACTGGATCCGGGAGTGTTTACGTTGGGGGACATAACGCAAGCTCCAGTTCACACCGCGGCAGCGGACGAAGATGCGGACGTGGTCATCGAGAGGATGCGGGTGCTGGGGATCCGGCGGGTACCGGTCCTAGACGCGCATGGCGACTTGAAGGGGATCTTTACGATGGACGACTACGTAGGGTATCTGGGACGGCAATTACGAATGGTCAGTGACTTGATTCAGAACGAGCGGATACGGGAAGAGGACTCCCGGTTGGTGATCAGCTAGCGTCCGGAGCCAACGGGACATCGACTTCAATGCGCGTACCGCTGCCCGGGGCCGAGTGGATGGCAAAGGTGCCGCCGAGGTCCCGCGCCCGTTCCTCCATGCTGATCAGGCCCAGTCCACCGGAGCGGCGAGGGTGGTCGAGTTTGAATCCGCGACCGTCGTCGATGACAACCATGCGAAGGCTGCCGTTGTGGCCGGTCACGTGGATGGATACGTTGTTGGCGCTGGCGCTCTTGACCGAGTTGTGGAGAGCTTCCTGTGCGATGCGGTACAGAGCGGAGGCCGTGGCAGCGGGGATGGAATCCGGGAGTTGATCAACGACCAGGTG
Organism: Candidatus Sulfopaludibacter sp. SbA3; assembly: GCA_945890485.1. Lineage (GTDB taxonomy): Bacteria > Acidobacteriota > Terriglobia > Bryobacterales > Bryobacteraceae. The sequence continues at coordinate 545,943 of CAMDCN010000001.1, forward strand.
CACGCGGGGCCGGTCGAATTTCTCCGTTTCACCGACCAGGCTTTCCAGAGCGGGCACCAGGCCGGAATATTCGAGGGTGCTGGGATGGAGACGGTGAGAGATAGCGCGGACTTCGTCGTGGATCAAATCGACTTGGTGACGAGCGTCATCAAGGCCCGCGAGGAGATTTTCGCGGGGGCCATCAACATCCTGCTTTAGAAATCCTATTTTCATGCCGAGGAGGGAAATGGTTTGTGTCAGGTCGTCGTGTATGTTCCGGGCAATACGGCGACGCTCTTCCTCCTGGGCTTTGAGGAGCTTTCCCGCCAAGGACTGGAGGTGGCGACGGTGTTGGACGAGGTCGCTGATGTCCTGAATGAACGCCACGGCGAGTTGGCCCTCCGGAGTGCTGATTACGCTGAGGCTGATCTCGACAGGAACCTCGGTGCCATCCTTGCGGCGACCGGACAGTGAAGATCCGGAAACCATCCGTCTGGGCAGCGGCTGTTCGAAAAAAGCCTTTTGGTGTTCGGCATGAGCTGGGCGCGACCGCTCCGGAATGAGGCGGGACAGGTTGGTTTGCAAAAGCTCCTGCACGGAGTACCCGAAAACCCGGGAGGCTGCTGGATTGGCGATCATGATGCGACCTTCCTGGTCGACGCCAAGGATGGCCTCGGCGGCATTTTCGATCACCGCGCGGAACTTGGCTTCGCTGGCTTGGAGGGACCGCTTGGCCTGATATCTGCTCGTAACGTCAACGCCGGTTGCAATGACATAGGCGACACGGCCGTCGGAATCTCGCATCGTGGTGTTCGACCAGGCGATCCGATGGCGGGCGCCATCACGCGAAATCCAATCGTTCTCATTCGTGTTGGCAGGAGTGGCGGCGAGGAGTTCCGCAAATACCGCTTTCGTTTGGGGGATTTGCTCTGGAGGAATGAAACTCCAGACGGGGAGGCCACAGGCATCTTTGTGTGAAACACCGGAGGTGACCTCGCAGGCGCGATTGAACTCGATGATACGGCCATCGGGATCCAGGACGAGGATGAGTGCGCCAACGGTATCCAAAACGGCGGCGATGAAGTTATAGCGTTCGCGGAGCGTGATCTGGCTTTGCCCGAGAGCAGTTTGACCGCGAAGTATCTCCTGGTTCGCCGATACCAGTTCATTAACCGCGGCGCGGAGTTCTTCGTTGGTAGCTTCCAGTTCGACGGCGAGGTCTTCGTAGGAGTGGCCAGCGCGTGCGCCCGATGGAGGATTCGCTAGTTTGCGGTAGCGCTCCAGTTGAATGCGCCATCTGTTAGGTCCTTCCGGCATCACCGAAAGGACGGCGGCGCGGGGAAGGCCGAACTCGGAATATCGCACGTCAGGTAGAGTGACTTGGCCATTTGTTCGCCGGGCCTGATCGAGAGCGTCCAGGACGATGGGGCGGAGGGATTCGGTAAGGAGGCGCGGGAGACTCAGGGTGGCGGAGCCCGGAGGAAGATCAATCAGGGGTGCGGTATGGCCAATGAACTCCAGTACCTGGAGCTGGTCATCGATGATAAATCCAACAGAGGGCTTCATGGTGGGCTTGCTCTTGGGCTATGTTGCGCAGGCTGTTTGTGCGGTGAGCGCCACAATTCTATCCTGACTCCGAATGGGCGTGATACGGGCGTGAGAGGGGTACGGCTGGCGAGGTCGTGGATATTGATGACCGCGAGGACGGCTCCCGTGAGCGTGCTTTCGATGGTTCGAACGGGCCGAGTGCGGAGGAGGCGACCCACTTCGCCGGGAATCAAGACCGCTGGCGAGATTGGCATCGAGGCTAGCGACGCCGGCGTCAACGGAGTTGAGTGAATTTGGCGGATCCTCGGTGGTGGCCTTCACTTCGCCGGGCCGGGTGCGCCTTTCGTCGCCGATGGCGGAAAGCGCTTCGTGGACGCTCTGGAGCTCCTCATTGATCGACAGGGTCTCTTCGTGGGCGGACCGGAGCGGCTCCTGGTTTGCTTCGAGTTGGCAAAAGCGTCGCGAAGGCGGGGTGCCGGCTGTTTCGGTAGAGACGAGGAGGGGCAGCAACGAGGGGCTGTGGGCGTAGTAAAAAGTAGCGAGTTTTGTCTGCTGGACATAAGCCTTGAGATTGATGTGGAGATTGCGGCAACTCACGATGTCCATTTTCGAAAAGGGCGGAACGGCGGTGACCTCGGGAACGGAGAAGACACAGCGACAGGGCCGAATTGTGGCGGCGTAGCAAGGCTAAGCGGGGCGACGGAGCAGAATGCCCCCAGAATGGGACGGTTGGAGCCTTGCGGACTCGACGGCTTCGACCTCACTTTCATTAACTTCAACCGAGACGGATCGCTGCAGGAGCGAGACGGAGAGAACAATTCGGTGACCTTTTTTCGCTTCGAGCAAGATCCCTTCGACGCCGCTGAGGGGGCCGAAGACGACGCGGACGCGCTGTCCGACGGTGAGGTATGGAGTAGCCTCAAACGCCAAGCCGGCGCGGACCGCCTGCTGCAGGGCAAGGACTTCCCCATCATCGACCGGCATTAACTGCTTGCCGAATCCGACGATTCGCACGACGCCGAAAGCGGACTGGACCAATCCACGCTGCTGCGACGTGAAACGGCAAAACAGATAGCCCGGGAAGAGCGGCATTTCCACATTCTTGAAACGGTCAGCCCATTTGTGGCGGCTTACCTGACAGGGAAGAAACGCTTCGAGACCCTTCTCGGCAAGTTGCTTCTCGACGGCCCGTTCATGACGGACTCGGACGTAGAGTGCAAACCAGAGCGGCTCAGATAGGGGATAAAGGTCGGACATGGGGCCTACTTAATCTGTTTATGCGGCATGGGAGGCTGTGACTTCTGCCTCCACCCGGCGCTGCTTGGCCGTTACGGCGTGGACAAGACCGAGGAGAGGAAGGACCTCGGGAAAAACGTGGCGATGAGACCAGCCCCAAAACTAGCCTGTTGGCTGAACGAGGAGTGATCCAGCGGACGAAGCCGCGTCAGAGTCCGGTGAGGTTGACCGGGCCGGGCGCGATGGCACGCCGTGCTACACACGGCAGCGAACTCGGACGAGACCAATCGAGTATTTACCGACAAGTTTACTTTTCTAGTCTTCATTCCATTGCTCGGAGCGAGCAGAACCCGATTGGCCCAACTCTTTGGTACCGCCGGTGGCTTTTGTGCTGTGATGCGTCGGTCCCAAGCATTTTCGGGGCCTTCCGCGAATTGTCTCGGGCGCCTCCCAAGGTGTGCGAGGGCCAGATGCGGAAAAGAGCCCAATCGCCAATCTGTCGTCAAGGCTTTAACCGTCGCTCCATCCTGCCGATGCCCGCTCGGCACCGCCCACGGGCCGCCAGAAGAACCGTTCAAATGGTGCGCAGCGGTGACCATTAGCGGTCGATGGACCTGCGGGGGTCGGGCTTCTAACCCAAGGAGGTAGCGCCTACAGGCCAGCGTGGCGGCCCGTTGAAGCGCGGATTTCACTCGCCGGGCGAAGGATCGCAAGCAATATGGGCAAGCAGAGACACCCCAGCCGCTTGGGGTACAAGGGGAACTGACGCCGATGGGTTTGCTAGAGAAGTATCCAACTACGAGCAGAATTGGGCAACGATCCATATAGACTGCACCTCTGGAATTTCGGGTGGGCACGTTTCAGTCCAGTAGCGCAGGCGGTTATGGGTAGTGCTTTTCAACTGTCCGATAGTGGTGGACGCGGACATAAGACTCGAACCAATACGGTTCAACGAGAGGGTAAAATTCGGACATGGGGGAGTCCCTACTTTGCTGTTCATGCGGCGTGGACGGCGTTCAATTCTGCCTCCAACCGGCGTTGCTGGGCCATAACCGCGTCGACGAAACCGAGAGCATGAAGGAACTCGGCGGAGCGGAGTGGACGATGGAGAAAATGGAAGGCTCCGAGGCGCTCGAGTTCAGCCCAAGGTATGGAGGAACTGAAGCGGCAGCAGGCAATCCAAAGGACACGAGGAAAAAGACGGTGAGCCAAGCGAAGGTAGGCCCCCCCGTCACAAGAAGTGTCGATGAGTCCGGCAGCAAAGGGACCCTGATCGTTGAGCGAGGGGTGATCCAAAGTAGGAACCAGCTTGAGACCCCAGCCAAATTGGGCACAGTGGGAACCAAGGTCGATGTGTTCGTTCGAAAAGTCTCCGACGACGAGCAGAACAGGGCGATTATCCATATACCACCTGTGAAGATTCGAGCGCGTCTTTAGCGAGTTGATACTTTCTGATTCGGTAGCGCAGGCGGTCACGGGTGGTGCCCAGAGCCTTCGCGGCCTTGGTCTGGTTCCAGCCGGCGCGGTGAAGAGCCTGACGGAGGAGTCGAGCCTCGCAGGCTTCGAGTGTATTCATGGGCGCCGTTTCCGCGGCTACGGGCGGGGCCGGCAATTGAGCGGCTGGTTCCTCAAAGGGTAGATTTAGATAGGAGGGCAAGTCTTCCAGTTCGATGGTGTCGCCGGCGCAAACCATACAGGAGTAGCCGAGTACATTCTCGAGTTCCCGAACATTACCCGGCCAGAGGTGCTGGGCGAGCACTTGAGCGACGTCAGCGGAGAGGCGCGCGATGGGCTTGTTGTATCGGACGGCCCATTGGCGCAGGAAATAACTCGTGAGCAAAGGAAGGTCGCCGTCGCGTTCGCGGAGCGCGGGCAGATGAATTTCAACCATGGCGAGGCGGAAATAGAGATCCTCGCGGAACTGATTTTCACGCACGGCGCGTTTCAGATCCTTGTTGGTTGCGGCCACCACCCGGAGATCGAGCTTTCGCGGGGTGAGCGAACCGACGCGCTGGACTTCGCGATTCTGCAGGACCCGGAGGAGTTTGGCTTGGGTGGCGAGGGGCATGTCGCCGATTTCATCGAGGTAAAGAGTACCGCCATCGGCGAATTCGCATTGCCCGATTTTGTCCTGATGGGCTCCAGTAAAAGCCCCACGGATGTGGCCAAAGAGTTCACTTTCGAAAAGTGTTTCGACTACGGCCGAGCAGTTGAGCGTCACGAGGCGGCCCGTCGCCGGACTGAGTTCGTGGAGCGCCCGGGAAACAAGTTCCTTGCCTGTGCCGGTTTCGCCGGTGACGAGAACGGTGCGGAAATGTGGAGCCACCCGTCTCAGCCGGTCAAAGACGAGGTGCATCTGAGGGCTTCGGGCGATCGCGCCAGGTACGGTCGCTGAACCGGTAGCCAACTGATCACTTTGCACTGACCGGTATTCCTGTATTGGCAGTACAGCTGCGCTCATCGAAGGACTCCTGTGCCCCTGCTGACATTGCGTCGATGCTGGCCGCTGATTGGCAAGGTCTTCTTACGAAGCGGACTCTGAGTATCCAATTCAGCCGCCAAATTCGAACTACTTTGGCGAGTATATCCGCGGCTCGCCCGAAACTATACTCGTAATTTCCCGGGGTATAGGCTCATTCGATACGAGGTGGTGGAACTGAGCGAGAAGCGGTGGTATAGTGCTCTTGCCCCGGCGTTGAACCCGGCCTTCATTGCCCACTTTCGTTTACCATGGTTAATAAGACGTCGTTCTTTCCAACCTGGAGGCTGGATGAAGAAGAAGCGCATTATCCTCGCCGATGACCACGAGCTTGTTCTCGAGGGTCTTCAGCGCATTCTGGAGCACCACTTCACGTTGGTCGGAACGGCACGCGACGGACGGACACTGGTAAGTGAAGTGGAGCGGTTACAGCCGGATTTGGTTGTTTGTGACATTTCCATGCCGCTGTTGAATGGCTTGGAGGCGCTGCACCACTGCCGGGCCATCGGACTGCAGACGCGCTTCATTTTTGTGACCGGAAGCCTGGATGTATCGTTGGCGACGCGAGCGTTCCGGTTAGGAGCGGCAGGATATGTGCTGAAACATGCCGCCACGGAGGAGTTGTTGACGGCAATTCGGGAAGCGCTGCAGGGCCGCACTTATGTGACCCCACGAATTGCGGAAAAAGTACTGAGGAATCTGATGGCGGTACCCGAGGATCGTCCAACGCCGGGGAAAGAGTTGAGTCAGCGAGAGCGGGAAGTGCTGCAGTTGATTGCAGAGGGAAAAACCATGAAAGAAGCCGCCACGGAGTTGGAACTATCCCCGCGGACGGTGGAATTTCACAAGAAGAACATCATGGATAAGACCGGTCTGCGAACGACGGCAGAGTTATCCCGTTACGCAGCTCGCCATGGGATCAGTGTGGAAGTGGAATAGTGTCCTCGCGGCCTGAACGGGTGTTCTGGATGGCGATGGTGAGCATGCCCTGAGTGAGGCTGACTCGAATGTCCTCGATTTTGGCGCCTGGAGCGGGCAGGACAAGGAAGAGGGTACCGTTCTCCTTCCTGATGTCCACCTCCGGCACGCCAAGGCTGCCGGCCGGGCTATGGCCGGAAAGGCCGGCGAGGAGCTGGTCGAGTTCCTGTGTAAATCGATGAACGAGTTCTCTGGAGGTAGCGCTGGTGGACGGCATTTGGACGATCGACTCCGGGTTCAGGCTGCGGCCTGTCTGTGGTTGCGTAGCGCTTGAATAGTCGCCACGACTTCATTGCGCGTGGATTTTTCGGCTCGAACAGCGATGTCAGAGAGGGTGATGATTCCGGCGAGGAGGCCGGATTGATCGACGACGGGGAGCCGGCGAACCTGGGCGTGGCGCATCAGTTCCAGGGCGTGGTGGAGACTGTCCTGGGTGGAACAGGTCTGCAGGTTGGTCGTTTCGACGTCCCGGACGGCAAGTTCGTGGGCCTGACGATCCCGGGTGCCGAGCGCGATGCAGATGTCTCGATCGGTGACAATACCGGCCAGCCGGCCATCGTCAAGGACCGGGAGGGCACCACAATCGTAGCTCCACATCAAGGCTGCCGCGGCAGCGAGGTTGGTGTCCGGGGTGCAGCATTGAACGGGCTGGGTCATAGCATCTTTAACAGTCATGGATTGCTCTCCCCGAAAACCGATGCATCTCTAGGGCCATTGCCGGCTATGCACGAATTGGAGGCATGTGCCGTGGATGGTGGCGCAAACGGCTGGGGGATATTGCGCGGAGGTTCGCATTTCTGGGGCAGGTGTAGTAGTCTGATCGGGAAACTTATGAAACCTCTACTTTTCACCCTGAGTTTGACTTTTGGTTCGATGACTGTCCTTGCGCAGCAGCCGGCTCCCCCGAAACCGGCGCCGGCGCCGATGACCTTTTTTGTGACGAGCGTTGGAGTCGGCGATGGAGCCAATCTTGGCGGATTGGCCGGCGCGGATGCCCATTGCCAGAAGCTGGCGGCAGCAGCCGGATCCAGCTTCACGAATTGGAAAGCCTACTTGAGCGCGGCGGCCGAGGGCGGCAAGCCCGCGGTGAATGCGCGAGACCGGATCGGTAACGGACCGTGGCACAACGCGAAGGGCGCCGTGATTGCTCGCAATCAGGAGCATTTGCACGGCGATACGATCGAGGCGGCGCGGTTGGGAAATCTGGTAACGAAGAACAACGCTTTGAATGAGAAGGGCGAGCAAATCAATGGCGTCGGCAGCCAGCCGAACCAGCACGACATTCTGACCGGGTCGCAGCCGGATGGGCGCGCATATACCGATGGCGCCGACCATACTTGCAAAAACTGGACCAGCAATGGTGCGGGTGTCGCGCAATTGGGCCACAGCGACCGGAACGGCGGCGGGATTTCGTGGAATTCGACGCACCCATCGCGCGGCTGCAGCCAGGCGAATCTGGTGGCGACCGGCGGCGCTGGCCTGTTCTATTGCTTTGTGCCGGTGCAGTAAATGTTGACGAGACGCGGCTTCCTGGGGGCTTTGGCGGCAGGCAGGAAGCCGAATCTTGTGTTGGTTCTGGCCGACGATATGGGCTACGGCGATATCGGCTGCTACGGGTCGAAGGATGTGCCGACGCCACACCTGGATGCGTTGGCGCGGGCCGGGGTGCGGTTTACGGACGGGTACGTATCGTGTTCGGTGTGCAGCCCTTCGCGGGCGGCGCTGCTGACGGGGCGGTATCAGCAACGGTTCGGGCATGAGTTCAACTCAGGGCCATTGCAGCGAGAGGCGGAGGTGGGGTTCGGCCTTCCCGTGGGAGAGAAGATCCTGCCCGAGTTCTTGCAAGGTGCGGGGTACCGCAGCATTGCGATCGGAAAGTGGCACTTGGGGGCGCGGCCGGGCTTTCATCCGCTGGAGCGGGGCTTTGATGAGTTTTTCGGGTTCTTGACCGGTGGGAACGCGTTCGTGACACCGCGGACGACGGATCGGAGGGTGGTGGCCTCGGACGGGGATCGGGGTCTGTTGGCGGAGCGAGCGGATCCGATCAGGCGGGGCAAGGAACCGGTGGCGGAAGATCGGTATTTGACGGACGCATTCGCCGACGAGGCCGTGAAGTTCATCGAGCGCAATCGTGCGCGGCCGTTCTTCGTCTATCTGGCCCCGAACGCAATTCATACGCCGCTGCATGCGCTCGATAAGTACGTGGACCGGGTGGCCGGGATTGCTGAGGAGAAGCATCGGTTGCTGGCGGCGATGACCGTGGCGCTGGATGACGCGGTGGGGTTGGTGGCGGGTAAGTTGAAAGAGTTGGGCTTGGAACGCGACACCCTTTTCGTGTTCTTAAGCGATAACGGCTGCCCGGTGATCACCGGGGCGGGTACCAATGGGCCGTTGAACGGGGAGAAGGTCACTTACTTTGAGGGCGGGATCCGGGTGCCGTGGATGATGCGGTGGCCTGGGCGGATTCCGGCCGGGAAGGTGTACCGGGAACCCGTCGTCTCCCGCGATTTGTTCCCGACGTTCCTGGCGGCGGCAGGGGTGAAGGCACCGGGAGTGGACGGGGTCGATCTGCTGCCATTCCTGCGGGGCGGGAAGGCGAAGCCGCACGACGCGCTGTTCTGGCGGGCAGGTAAGGCGCGGGCCGTGCGGAAAGGGAAATGGAAGCTGGTCGAGTTTGGGGACGAGTTCTCCGGGCTGTACGACCTGAGCGTCGACGTGGGAGAGACGCGGGACTTGAGCGGATCTCGGCCGGAGGTGCTGCGGGAGTTACGCGAGGCGTGGGCGGGGTGGAGCCGGCAGATGAGTGCGCCGGCTTGGCCGCCCCGCTTTAGAAAGTTGACGGTGAACGGGAAGGAATTGAACTGGGAGCTGTAAATTACTTCCGGACGGTCGGATAGGTAATCCCAAGCTGCTCCAGATAGGTCCCGTACTTCGCGGGATTGTAATATTGCTCCTTCATGCGGGGGCGGAACTCGTCCATGATCCGTTTATTCAGGAAGAGCGCGGGCTGGTCCGTGGGACGGAGAAATGTCTTGTACTTGGTGTCTTTGGTCTGGACGTTGTTGAAATAGTCCCAGGCGGCAGTGACCAGAGCGGGTTTGGTAATCAGGTCAAGGAGCGTCATGGCTTGGGCCTTGGCTCCGGCGACAACGCCCTTGTGCGCGATGGGGGTGGCCATGGCAATGGCGTTGGCCCAGTTGTGTCCGGGGCCGGCTTGAATGTTGGCGGGATAGCGCAACGTGATGGTGGGTACGTTCCAGGAGATGTCGCCGATGTCGTCCGAGCCACCACCGCCAGTGCCCGACGGGACGGCCGAGGGCTGGCGCAATTCGCCGACCTGGTCGTTCAGGCCGGTAACAGGAACCTTGAGTTCTTTCTGGAGAGCGACGGCGAAGCTCTTGTCGTCCTCCGACCATTGGGGGTAGCCAACCTTCTTGATATTGGCGTGCATCGCTTCCGCGATGGGGACCGAGAAGTGGCCGGCCCAGGCGGAGCCGAGAACTCGCGAGGTGAACGTCGTGTTGGTCATCAGCGCGGCCCCTTGGGCCATCTGGTCGCCGACCTTCCAGAGGTCCATGACGTGGTCGTAATCAGACTCGCGGAAGAAGTACCAGACGGAAGCGTTCTGAGGGACGACGTTGGGTTGGTCGCCGCCATTCGAAATGACATAGTGCGAACGCTGAGCCAAGCGGAGATGCTCGCGGCGATAGTTCCAGCCTACGTTCATCAGTTCGACCGCATCGAGCGCGGAGCGGCCGCGCCACGGGGCGCCGGCGGCATGAGCGGATTCCCCTTGAAACTGATATTCGACCGAGACCATGCCGCTTTGGCCTCCGGGTCCGGCCGCGACGTTGAAATCGGCGGAGACGTGGGCGAAGAGGACGGCATCGACGTCCTTGAAGACGCCAGCGCGGACGTAATAGGCCTTGGTGCCGAGTTGCTCCTCGCCTACGCCGGGCCAGAGTTTGAGGGTGCCGGGGAGCTTCTCGCGCTCCATCACCTCTTTGACCGCAAGGGCGGCAACGATGTTCAGGGGCATGCCTGAGTTGTGACCTTCCCCATGACCAGGAGCGAAATCGAGGAGCGGCGCGCGATAGGCCACGCCGGGCTTCTGCGAGGCCTGCGGGATACAGTCGATGTCGGAACCGAGAGCGATAACCGGCTTGCCGGAACCCCAGGTCGCCACCCACGCGGTAGGGATGCCGGCGACGCCGCGCTCAATTTTAAAGCCTTCCTTTTCGAGGATGCCAGTGAGATATTTGCTGGTTTCGACTTCCTGGAAGCCGAGTTCCGCGAACGAGAAGACGGAGTCGACCATGACTTGAGCTTGTTTCGACATCCGGTCGATGCGGCCGGCGAGGTCGGCCTTCATCGCGGCTTCGCGATCAGGAGAAATAGGAGTTTGGCCGGAGGCGACGGAGGCGGCCACGAGGAGGGAGAGCAGGAATCGGCGGGGCATGATTCCGATCAGGATATCAGGCGGCAAGATAGCGGCGGACCATTTCGCGCCAGTGCAGAGCACGGTGCGCTTCGCCGGGCCAGATATCGAGGTGGTGAGGAATCTTTTTGTTATGGAGGATGTTGGACAGATCCCGGGTAGAGGCGCAGAAGGTGTCGTCGTGACCAACGGCGAGAGTGATATCGAGGCGGCGGAGGGCCGTCAGCAGGGTGGTATCGGTGAGGCGGGGGAGGAAGTGAGGCGGAGTGTGGAAATAGATGTTCTCGTCATAGTAGCCGCTGAAAAGGTCGAGGAACGGACCGATGGCACGGGTGAGATCATAACGTCCGGATAGGGCTAGAACGCGCGTGAACAGTTGCGGCCGGCGGAAGGCAAGGTCAACAGCGTGATAGGCGCCGATAGAGCAGCCGTGGGCGAGCAGCCGGGGATCGGAATTCTTCGACTGCGTGAAGGGGAGTACCTCCTGGAGAACGTAGTCTTCGAAGAGTTGATGGCGGCGGATGCGCTCGCGGGGCGGAATAGAGTCGCAGTAGAGGGAGTGAGAATCGAAGCTATCGAGGCAAAAAAGTTGCAGCTTGCCAGCATCGATGGCAGGGGCGGCCGCTTCTACTAAGCGCCAGTTCTCGTAGTCGAAGAAGCGGCCTTGGCGTGTGGGAAAAACCAGCGCACGTTCTCCGGCGTGACCGAAGACGAGGAGTTCCATGGTGCGGTTCAGGCGAGCGCTAAACCACTTGTGGTATTCCCGAAGCATCTTGACCCGAGGATAGCTCGACTTGGCGAATATCCGGAGACGGAGCGATTAACATTCGATGTCGATCCTGATTCAGCGTCTCAGCCCAGCGACGATAGCCAGCGGGACTGAGGTGCAGGCCGTCGGGTTGAAAGTATTCGGATGCCGGGTAGCCGGCTGGGTTGAGCAGGGGCGAAGTGACGTCGATGAAGGAGGCGCGGGGATGGCGCGCGGTTTCGAGTCGGATGGAGTTGTTGGCGCGGTCAATCTGGGGGCGAAGGTTGAGTCGGGAGGGCGAGAGTTTGATAGAGAGGAAGGCCCAAGGGAGCGTGGGGTTGAAGCGGAGGATTTTTTCGGCAAGGGCGTGGAAGCGGTCGAGGACGAATTCGGGGGACTGGCCATCGCCGAGGTCGTTGTCGCCGGCGTAAACGAGGAGGGACTTGGGTTCGGCAAGCGGAATGAGTTGGTCGAAGAAGTGTACGCAGGCGGCAAGGGTGGAGCCGCCGAAGCCTAGGTTGAGTACGTTTGGGTTCTCCAGGTCATCGCGCAGGTTGTCCCAAAGGCGGATGGAGGAGGAGCCGTAGAGCGCGACGGGGGACGGGGACAAAGGGTTCTGGCGCAGCTTTTGCGCGAGGTTGGCGATTTCTTCGGCGTACCAATCCATTACAAATCAGTTTATCAGGCCCGGCCACGCCGATTGCGCATAGCCTTACATGCCGATCCCAGTGCGTTTCAATTTTTCTTTTGTTCTTTTTCAACTACTTACGGAAGGTGATATCCCGGAATACCGGGTTCCTCCAACCTACGATCGGGTTGGGAGTTGGCGAGCGACAAGGCGCCAACTGCCAAGGAAAAACGATGGATCCGATCATCATCATTATCATCTCCGATCTGTGGTAGTTCGAGCGGCGCAAGCCGCTCTTTTCATGTGTACACAGACACATGTTGCTCAAAAATTGAAACTTCAGTACTGGGTCATCTCAGTAATTCCTCTGGTATGATTCCTAGGAGTACCCCTGCTAAGGGTACTCCTAGGGACGCCAGCCTCGCGTTTTCTTTCTCGTACTTGCTCGTAGTCCGTCCAAAGAAATGCGCATCGCTGGTTTTCTGCTTTTATTTATTCCCGCACTTTTCTACACCAACAGCCTTCGTTGGCGTACCCCCGGCACGGCATCCTCGTCGTTTGACATCTCCTGGAAACACCCCGCTTATATCCCATTTAAACAGTCTGCTGGCCAGAGTATGGCGCGTAACGATTACCGGGCCGCGGCTGAATCGTATGGCCAAGGCGCCGACGCGGCCCTGCGCCGGGGCGATCGCTCTTCGGCCTCCCGTTTCTTCGTTAACCGGTCCAGTACTCTCATGGCGGAAGGCCGTTTTCGCGATGCGTTAACGACCTATCAACAGGCGCGGCACTACGCGGAGGCTAGCGGCGACCGGCGGACCACCCAGGCGCTTTATTTCGCCTTGGCCAACCTCTATATGGCGTTCGGAGACCGAACGGCCGCAAGGATCGCCGCCCGGCAAGGACTCTCCGCCATTAATTCTTTGGGCGACCTGACGTCTCGCATGCCCCTGCTGCTGCTCCTTGGCAGGCTGGAGATTCGCGAACGCGGCCTCGCCAGCGCCCAGCCGTACTTTTTCGAGGCCATCGCGGCAGGCCAGGAACTCGATGCCGCTCCAGAGTCGGGAGCACAGTCCCATGAGGCCGAAGCCTGGGATAACTTCGGGTTTGAAGTGATGCAGTTAGGAATGCTGGACGCGGCTGAAGATGCCTTCTGCCGGGCTTGGCGGCTGCGGGCCCGGCGGGGCGACCCTCGGCTCGCACAATCGTACCCGTTGCTCGCCAGTGTGTATTTTGCCCGCCAGGATCTGCCCCGCGCGAAATTCTGGAACGATCGGGCCGCTGCGAATGTTGCCCATCTCAGGATGCGCAAACCCTGGATGCTGGAGCATCGCCGGGGCCAGATTGCCGAGTCCGAAGGAGACCGGCCGAACGCATATCTTGCTTACCAAAAAGCGCTGGATGAGGCCCGCCGTTGGCGAACGAGTTTGATTCCGTCCGACCACTTCCGGACGCACGCCGAAGTGGAAATCAGCGATCTATTTGATGACCTATTGCGCGTCGCGATCGCCCTGCCGCAGACCGCGTCTCTGCGCGAATCGACCTTTCTGGCTCTCCAGGAGAGCCATGCGTGGAGCCTGCAAGCGCAACTTGAAGCCTCGGCCGACCTGTCGGCGCGTCTCCCGGCGGCGTACCGGGAAGAACTCACCAAAGTGCGGCAATTAGAGGCGCGGTTGTTGGGCAAAGACGATCCGGCGGCGCGGGCTGAGGCCGACCAAAGGCGCGTGCGTCTGTTGGAAATGGAAGCGGCGGCGGGGATGCCCGTCCAAATCAGCGGAAAACCAAACCTGCACTTGGAGCCCCTGCACGAGAGCGAAGCGGTGTTGACGTTCCACACCGCGGAACCGGCGTCGCAGTTATGGCTTTTGACACGCCATGGCTTGCAGGTGGCCCAACTGCCGGGCCGCAAGGCGTTGTCCGCCGCGGCGGCGGCCTTTCACCAGAGTGTTTACACCAACGCCCCCGAATTGCGGGAGCAGGGCGAGCAGTTGTTGACCATGCTTCTCGGGTCGCTCCGGGAACCGGCGCTCGCGGCTACGGAATGGCGGCTGGTATTGGACGATGGCCTGTTTGACATTCCTTTTGCGGCTTTATCCGTAAACAAAAGAGATTTTTTGGCCGAGAGCCACACTGTATTGCAAGTGCCTACTCTTGGCGTCTCGGTAACCGGCAAGCCCTTGCGTGGGTCTTGGCTGGGCGTTGCGGATCCGATCTTCAACCGTGCCGATGCCCGCTATCCCAAGTCCTCACCCGCATTCTGGCCGCATTGGCCGTTTGCGTCGGCTGGTTCGACGGGGTTGGAGTTGCCGCGACTGCCGGCATCCTTGCTGGAGACGCGGCAGGCGCTGGCAATCTGGGGCTCGGGGCGGATTCTGAGCGGAGCGGCGGCATCGACCGAGGAGTTGATGCAGGTGCTGCGGACAGAATCGCCAGCCGTGCTGCATCTGGCTACCCACGCGATTCCACTGGCGGCGGCAGGCGCACCGGAGACAACCGGCTTGGCTTTGAGTTTAGGCGAAGACGGCCAGACGCGGTTTTTCGCCCAGCGCGATATTGTGACGCTGCCGGCGGCGCCGGCGCTGGTGGTGATGAGCGCATGCCAATCCGGGAAAGGGGAACAACGACCGGGGGTAGGCGTGGTGGGCTTAACCCGTTCGTGGCTAATGGCCGGCAGTGAGAACGTGATGGCCACTTACTGGCCGGTGAAAGACGATGCCGGCCCCTTCTTTACAACGTTTTACCGTCATATTGTGCAGGATGCTGCGTCGCAACCCAATGGCCGCGGGCGTTTCGCCGTCGCAGCCGCACTTCGCCGTTCGCAACAGGCCTGCCTTCGTTCGGAGACATTCCGGGCTGAGCCACGGTACTGGGCAGGATTTTTTGTAGCAGGAAAAGGATAACCTTGTGATATTCGCCGTGGGTGACCACCCTAACATTCCAGAAAACTCGGAAACCACGCCCTCCCCGAACGACGCCGTGAATTGGAACGAACTCGTCGCGGCGGTGCAGCGCGGAGACAACGAGGGAATGGAGCGGCTCTATGCCGTCTTCGCTCGCGGAATCCGTTTCTTGCTGATTCGTCAATTGGGCTACCAGGATGTCGAAGACAAGATTCACGACACATTTCTGATTGTCGTCAACGCCATCCGCCGCGGCGACCTGCGGGAACCGGAGCGGCTGATGGGTTACGTCCGCACCGTCGTCAGGCGGCAGGTGGCGACGCACATCGACGGTCTCGTGCAGAGCCGGCGCGACATGGGCGACGTGGAACTGGGCTACAAACTGGTCGACGACCGGCATGACCCAGAGGCCGAAGTGCTCGGCAAGCAGCGGTTCCGGATCATGGAACAGATTCTGCGGGCGATCTCGCGGCGGGATCGGGAGATTCTGACGCGGTTTTACCTGCACGAGCAAACCCAGGAGCAGATCTGCACCGAGATGGGGCTGACCGAAACCCAGTTCCGGCTGCTGAAATCCCGCGCCAAAGCTCGTTTCGGCGAACTCGGGCGGCGGAAGCTGGGCAATAAACCCCCGGATACCAAGAGCTTCCGGCAAGCTGGCGGCGCCTAGAAAAAACATCGCACGGGCCGCTTGACGGCGACATCAGGGAAGCGGACAATAGCCTTTGTAGAGAACAAAAGGCGAAAACGTGGCCCTCCCTGTGTTGTCATTGGCGGAACTGATCCGGCGGAAACCGCCGACGGTAGAGCTTTGCGCCTATACGCCAGCCGATTTGACGGGGCTGCTGCCGGGCTTGGCGCCAGGGACGATTACCGAAATTACCGGGGCGCGCTCTTCGGGGCGGACGGCACTGGTGCAGGCGGCGCTGGCGGCGGCGACGCAAGAGGGTGAACTGTGCGCGCTGGTGGACGGCGGGAGCACGTTTTGTCCGGCTTCGGGGCAGGCGGCGGGCATGACGCTGGACCGGCTGCTGTGGGTGCAGTGCGGACGGCATTTACAGAACGCACTGCAGGCAGCGGACATGATTCTGCACGGGGGCGGCTTCCGCGTGACGGTGTTGGACCTGTGCGAGTTCCGGGCCGAGGAGCTGCAGCGGGTGCCGCTTTCGTGGTGGCACCGGTTCCGGCTGGCGGTGGAGAATACGCCGGGGCTGCTGCTGATTACAGCGGGGCAGCCGGTGGCGCGGCAATCAGCGGCGACGCAGATTCAATTGGCCCCGCGGACGGCGAAATGGAGCGGGAACCTGCTGCGGGGTTTGGACCTGGAGGCTTGTCTGCGCAAACCGATGCGCGCGGAGACGGCGCGGCTGCGAGCCCAGGCGGGATGAGCCATGTTTGCCTGCATCCATCGCCAGAGCGGCTTAGCCGAGCATTTGCCGGTATTGGCGGCGCAGTTCGCCAACGGCTATGAACAACTAGACGAAGACACGATTGTGTTTTCCGTGGCGGGGTTAGGGCGGCTGTTCGGCCCGGCGCCGCAGTTGGCGGCGGAGATTGCGCGGCAGGGGGAGATGCTGAGCGTGGCCGGGAACATCGCCATGGCGCGGCATCCGGATACGGCGGCGCTGGCGGCGCGGCACTGCACGGGGGTGACGATTCTGCCGCCGGGGCAGGAGGGGGAGATTCTGGGGCCCCTATCGGTGACGGTGCTGCCGGCGAGCCCGGCCACGCTCGATACGCTGGCGCGATGGGGCGTCGAGACGATCGCCGACTTTCTGGCTCTGCCGCCGCTGGGGGTTTTGGAACGGCTGGGGGAAGAGGGCGGGCGCTTGCAGGCGCTGGCCGAAGGGCGCGGGCAGCGCGTTTTGCAACTGGCGCGGGCGGCCGAACAGTTCACGGCGGTGCGGGAGTTAGAAGCGCCGCTGAGCAATTTGGAGCCGCTGCTGTTTGTGGTTTCGAGCTTGCTGCACGATCTGGTGAGGCGGGTGGTGGCGACGGGCAACGCCGTAATCGAATTAAGCCTGCAACTGGAGATGGAACGGTGGGAGGTGAGCGAGCGGACGATCGGCTTCCCTGCCCCGGTGCAGGATCTGCGGACGATGTTGAAGCAGGTGCAGTTGGCGCTGGAGGCGGACCGGCCGCGGAGGCCGGTGGTGGGGGTGCGGCTGGAGCTGCGGCCGACGCCGCCACGGGCGGTGCAGAAGGGGATGTTTACGCCGAACGCGCCGGAGCCGGAGCGGCTGCAGACGCTGCTGGGTCGGCTGGCGGCGTTGACGGGTCAGGGGACGGTGGGGTCGCCGGAGCTGTTGAACACGTATCGGCCGGACGCGTGGCGGCTGCGGCAGCGGAACTTGTTTGCCGCGGGGACGGCGACGGCGGTGGCAGCGGCTCCGGCACTGCAGTTGGCGCTACGGCTGTTCCGGCCGGCGCTGCCGGCGCGGGTTCGTTTGGTAGAAGGGCGGCCGGTGGAGTTGCGGGCACCGGGCGTGGAAGGGGCGGTGGCTGCGGCGGCGGGACCGTGGCGGACGACGGGCGAATGGTGGGCGGAGACCGCGTGGGCGCGGGATGAGTGGGACGTGGCGGTGCCGGGCGCGGGGCTGTACCGGATCTACCGGCAGCATCTGGGCGACGTCTGGTTCGTGGACGGGATCTATGACTAAGTGCCGAAGCGGGCGATTTCGCCTTGAGTGGCCGAGGTCGCACGGGCGTAGGCATCGGGATGGAGCAGAATCTGCGTGCCGCGGACGCCGGCCGAAATCGAGATGATATCCCAGAGCTGGGCGGTCTCGTCGAGGTAGACCGGGAAGTCTTTCTTCGGGCCGAGCGCGGTAACGCCACCGCGGATGTAGCCCGTCAACGGCTGCACCTCTTTGAGCGGAACGAGTTCAACCTTACGGTCGCCGCTGAGCTTGGCGAGAGCCTTCAAATCGAGTTCCATGTTGCCGGGGATGACGGCGAAGCAGAGGCCTTCGCGGTCGCCGCGGACGAGGAGCGTTTTGAAAACCTGCTCCGGCGGCAGGCCAACTTTGGCGGCAACGGTGATGGCGTCGAGGTGATCTTCGTCAACCTCGTAAGTGCGCAGCTCGTGGGAAATGCCCATGGTTTCGAGCAGGCGGACGGCGTTCGTTTTCATGACGGCTATGCCTTATTCTAAAGGCCATGCGCTGGTTCGTTTTTCTATTCGCGGCCGTGATGGGCGCGCAGTCCCCGGACGCCTGGCAGAAGAAGGGAGAAGACGCCTTTCGCGCGGGGAAGTTCGCCGAAAGCGTGGCAGCTTTTGACGAAGTCCTGAAGCAGGTGCCCACGTACTCGGCGCAGCACTGGCAGCGGGGCATCTCGCTCTACTACGCCGGACGGTTTGAAGACTGCCGGAAGCAGTTTACGCTGCACCGGACGGTGAACCCGGAAGACGTAGAGAACGCCGTGTTCCATATGCTGTGCGCGGCGCGGATCGACGGGTTGGCGAAGGCGCGGGCGAATCTGATTCCGATTACCTCGGATTCGCGGCCGGGCATGATGGAAGTTCATGCTTTATTCGCGGGCACGGGGACGACCACGCAAGTGATGAACGCGGCCAGAAACGGGGGCCCGACGGCGATGTTCTACGCCTTCCTCTACCTGGGCTATTACGAAGAGACGGCGGGACGGCGCGACGCGTCGAAGCAGTATTTCCGCGAGGCCAACCGGCTGGCCGGGGCGGACTATATGGGTGATACGGCGCGGGTGCACTGGAAGGCGTTGCAGGACGGGAAGCTACCGTAATGGCGAAGAGCCCGGCGGAGATGTTGGCCGTAATGCTCGGCAACCTGGAGGCGAGAACCGGGAAGCCGCTCGCCGAGTGGATCGCGATTGTGGAGGCCGAAGGGCCGGCGACACGGGCCGAACGGCAGAAGTGGCTGAAGCAAGCCTACGGCCTGGGGCAGAATACGGCAATGCTGATTCTGGGCAAAATGGACGGAACCGCGGACGCCTATGAGGACGCCGCGGGGCTGCTGGACGGGCAGTACGCTGGGCCGAAGGCGGCGCTGCGGCCTCTGTATGAGACGCTGGCCGCGATGGGACAGGCGCTGGGCGAGGACGTAACATTGAAGCCGTGCCGGACGTATGTGACGCTGTCGCGGCGAAGCCAGTTTGCCGTGATCCAGGCGACGACGCAGACGCGGATCGACTTGGGAGTGAGCCTGCGCGGCATCGAATGCGACCTGACACCGGCGAAAAACCTGGGCGGCGGCGACGCGATTACACACCGGATTCCGATCGCCGCGGCGGCCGACATTACGCCGGCCGTGCGGAAGTGGTTGGCGAAGGCCTACGCGCTTAACGCAAAAAGCGCTGGATCACGTTCGAAGTAATTCGAGAAACATCGGCGTCTGGGAAGAGCGCCGAGACCCAGGTGATGGAGCCGACCGAGAATACAGCGCCGCCGGAGGGAGTATCGAAGGTGACGATCTCCGCGCCGCCGTCGTCGATGTTGGTGCCCTTGGCCAGCAAGACGGTGTTGGCCGGGGATGACGCGCTGCGCTTGTCGGTTTCGTGGCCGGAAGCGCCGCCGGGGACGCGTTCGTGGAGCGTTTTGTGGCCGAACTCGTCGCCGTTCTTCAGGCCCGTGCCGGCGAAGATCCAATGATCGGCGTCGATGACGCGATACGGGGCCGAGGTCATGATGCCGGTCTCCGTGCAGACGACTCCAAGGAGGTTGGCCTCCGATTCGAACGTGCGGGCCATGCGGCTTTCAAACCGGCCGCACATTTCGCCGTGCTCGCTGTAAAGGTGGGAGAGGCAGCGCATGGTGCCGTCCGCGGCAAGGGTGACTTCGCAGTTGAGGCCGTTGCCGGCGAGGTAGAGAAATTTGCCACCACGTTCGAAGACCCAGCTTTTTACGCGCAGATACATCTCCCGTGTCCAGTATTCGGGATGAACTGCGACGATCAGCATCTGATAGGAGTCGAGATCGAGGGTGCCGTCGTGGAGTTGGGCTTCGGCGTATAGGTCGTAGTCGAAGCCTTGGCGTTCGAGCCAGCCGTACAGACGCCATTCGCCGGGGACTTGGCCGCATTGGACGCGGCCCGGAATCGGGTCTGTGATCTCGCCATCGACGAGTAAGTGGTTGTTGGGTTCCGGGCGGTCGAAGGAGAGAGGGAGATACTCCTCGTCGGCGGGTCGCCAGCTACCGAAGGGAAGACCGTCGGTGTACCGGTTCAGGTCCTGCCGGGAGTTGACCACCGGCGTTACTGGCAGGTGGGTCGGATTGACGTAGTTACTGCGGCCGCCGTAGTTATTGTAAGCGTTCCAATTGTTCGTGGCGGCGAGGACAGCGATTTTGGCCGTGGGGCGCGCCGGGGAGACGATCCAAGGAAAGCTGAACGAGCGGCCGGAGGGGGTGCGGGCCCAGAGGTAGTACAGACCCGAACGTTCGGGGGCTTCGACGATCGGCGGCGAAGGGTAGCCGTCGTTGTTCCAGTGGACGCCGGTCTGGGTGAAGTCGCCGTCGGGGAGGATCTGCCGGTTGGCTTGGGGGCCGTGTTCGTCCACCCAGCCGACCATGCGGACGTACTCTTTCTTGAGGCCGTAGCGCCAGAGCGTGAGCTGATACTGCTCGTTCGAATGGACGCGGTATTCGCTCTTGCCGCCGGCGGCGACCCACTTGGGCCACATATAGCCGATGAGGCCGTCGGAAAGAAGACGGAACTGCGGCGGGTTAGTCAGGTCGACGGAGACCGTCTTTGAGCCGAAGCCATCCTTGGCGAGAGTTACTTTGTAAGTGCCGGGGGGCAGGTCGCCGTAGAAGGCGCCGCGGGCGGAGGAGTGGAGGACGGTCACCTCGCCGTTGGAGGATTCAAAGTCGGCGATGACGCCGGGAAGCGCGAGGTACATCTCGTCGCTGACATAGGCTAGGACACGCATGTTCCTCGAATTGTATAGCATGGGCGGAATGCGACTTTTTGCGGAAATGAACCGGGAGCAGCTCCGTGCGGCGGCTCCGGAGAGCTTGGCGATTCTGCCGATTGGGGCTACCGAACAGCATGGCCCGCACCTGGCGACGGGCATGGATTTCCTGACCGTTGAGCGGATTACGCGGGCGGCGGCGGAGCGCAGCGGCGTGGCGGCGATTGTGACGCCGACGCTGCCTTTCGGCTCCTCGCACCACCATCTCGTGTTCGGCGCGACGCTTTCCCTGGGGACGGAGACGTATCTGGCGGTGTTGAAGGACCTGCTGAACTGCTTGGTGGATGATGGGTTCCGGCAGATTTTCGTCGTGAACGGGCACGGCGGCAATCAGGACCTGATGCGCCTGGCGGTGCGGGATGTGCGGCGGGAGCGGAACGTGCTGCTGGGCTGCGCGGCGTACTGGGGACCGCGCGGACCGGGCCATGCCGGAGAGTGGGAGACGTCTTTGATGATGGCGGCGCGGCCGGAGCTGATTGATTTGGCGGCCGATTTCTGGAACCCGGAGCGGGAGCCGGACTGCCGGCAGGATCGTCCAGACTTCTGGAAGGCGATCCATGGCTACACGGATGATCCGCGGGCGGCGACCGTGGAGCGGGGGCAAGCGCTGACGGAGGAGATTGTCACCGAACTGGCTGGAATTTTCCGTGATTTCGTGATGAAGTAAGGGCCTATGACACGCCGCGAACTGCTTGCCTTGGCCACTGCTGCTGCCGTCCAGGCCGCGCCCGGAGCGCCGGTAATTGATACCCACGTCCACCTGTGGGAGCCGGCCAAGTTCCCCTATCATCCGAAGGGGACGTATGCGCCTCCGGCCGAGCCCCTCGAGCCGTATGTTGAGTTCGTGAAGAAGGCTGGGATCGATCACACCGTGATTGTGCATCCGGAGCCGTATCAGGACGACCATTCGTACTTGTGGCACTGCCTGAAGGAGCCGCGGTTCAAGGGGACGTTGCTCCTCGACACGATCGACCCAGCCACGCCGGGCAAGATGCGGGAACTGGTCAAGGCGCATCCGAAACGGCTGGTGGCCTTGCGGATTCATGCGATGAACGGTGCGACGCAAGCACCGGAACGGGGCGGAGCGATCAAGAATCGCGACCTGACCGACCCCGGCGTGGCCAACTGCTGGAAGACTGCAGCGGACATTGGCCTGGCAATCCAGATGCATTTTGTGCCGGATCAGGCGGCGAAGATTGGAGCGCTCTGTGCCAAGTTTCCGGGGGTTACCGTGGTGCTGGATCACATGGGCCGGTGCGGGACGAAGAAGGGCGGCATGGAGGCCGTGATGGCCTTGGCGAAACATCCCCGGACGATCTTCAAGTATTCGGGCTGGAGCTACTTCGAGACGCCGGTCGCGCCGGTGGTGAAACGGGCATATGAAGTGTTTGGGCCGGACCGGATCATCTGGGGCGGGCTAGGGATGAACGCGGCCGCGTATGCCAAGAACAAGGCGCTGTTTGCCGAGCACTTGGCGTTTGCGAGCGCGGCGGAGCAGGCGAAGATCCGCGGTGGGAATGCGGCGCGCATTTATGGCTTCTAGCAGATTCTTAGCGTAGGCTTAGCACTCCTTAACTCGGTAATCCGAGTGGGCGCCCGTAGAGTGGGGTTGGAACTACTATGAAACACCTCACTCTTTTCTTCGCGCTGAGCACGCTGATGCTCGCCCAACCCCGGCGCGGCGGTCCCGCGATGATGCTGCTGGATACCGACCGGGACGGCACGATTACGGCCGCGGAGTGGAAGAACGCTCCCTCCGCCTTGGCCAAACTGGACAAGAACAGCGACGGGAAAGTGTCGCCGGATGAGTTGCGGCCTCCGGGCGGTGGCCCTGGGGGGCCGGGCGGCGAGGATATGGTCGCGCGGCTGATGTCGTTCGACAAGGACAACGACGGTAAGCTGAGCGCGGCCGAACTACCCGAGCGCATGCAAGGCATGATGACGCGGGCGGACAAGAATAGCGACGGCTTCCTGACGAAGGAAGAGTTGACGGCGGCAGCGCCGTCCGGTCCTCCGCAGGGCGAAGGCCGCGGCGGACCGCGGGGTGAAGGCGGGCCACGGGGCGGCATGATGCGGATGGACCCGATCCTGTCGGCGGTCGATGCCGATCAAGATGGGACACTGTCGGCAACGGAAATCCAGGGCTCGGCGGCGGCGATCGCGAAGCTGGACAAAGACGGCGACGGCAAGTTGACCCGCGAAGAGGTTCGCCCAGCGTTCGGCGGCCGCCGGGGAGAAGGCAGGCCGCGGCCGTGACCCGGCGGCAACTGTTGTTAGCGAGCCTGGACGGGCACCGGGAGACGGTGTTCGCCTTCGGCCACGAAGATGTGCTGGGCACTTCGCTCGACATGCAGTTCGCCGCGGACTCCGCGGCCGACGCCGAGGTGGCGGAGGCCATGGTCCTGGCCGAGATCGACCGGCTGCGCGGGGTGCTGAGCACGTGGGACCCGGGCTCGGAAGCCAGCCGATGGCTCAAATTACGAAACGAAGCCATTGTGGTTTCTGAGGACCTCGCGGCGGTGCTGCGGGCTTACGATACGTGGCGTGAGCGCACCGGCGGCGCCGTGGATCCGGCCGTGGGCGCGGCAACGGCACTGTGGGAGGGCGCCAGCCGGGAGCCGGACGCGGCAATGCGGGCGACCGCGGCAGCGGCTATCGCCCAACGCCATTGGGAACTCGACGGGCGCGTGGCCACGCGGAGGGGCACGACGCCGATGGTGTTCGCCAGCTTGGCGAAGGGCTACGTGCTGGACCGGGCCGTCGAGGCGGCGATGGCAGGGCCAGTGCGGGGCGCGTTGATCAACATCGGCGGCGACCTGGTGGTGCGGGGCGAACTCCGACCGCGCATCGACGTCCGGAGCCCAGAGGAAGGCACCGCCGCGCGGATTGCCGTGGCGGATATGGCGGTGGCCACGAGCGGCGACTACCGGCGCGGCTACGAGATCGGCGGGCGGCGGTATTCGCATCTGTTAGACCCGCGTACGGCGGCGCCGGCAACGGGCGTACGCAGTGCGACGGTAATGGCGCGGGACGCCGTGACGGCCGGAGCGCTGGCGACAGCGCTCGCCGTGATGGATCCGGCCGAAGGGCAACGACTGGGCGATAGCATAGCGGGGACGGAGTATCTGCTGCTGGCGGCGAATGGGCGGCCGATTCTGAGCCGAGGCTGGGGCGCGTTGGCGCAGGCGCCACCGGCCGACGGGATGGAGCTGGCGGTAGAGTTCGAGATCGCCCGCGTGGACGGGCAGCGCTACCGGCGGCCTTACATTTCGGTGTGGATAGAAGACAAAGACAAGTTCCCGTTACGAACACTGGCGTTCTGGGTAGAGAAATCCCGCTGGTGGCCGGACTTGAAATCGTGGTACCGGGGCGACCGGATGCGGGCGATGGCCGAAGGGACCGAGATCACGGCAACTGTCGCGAGCGCGACCCGGGCGCCGGGCAAATACACCGTGAAGTGGGACGGCAAGGATAGCCAGGGCAAGCCAGTAAAGCCCGGCCGGTACGCCGTCTGTATTGAAGCCGCGCGCGAACACGGCACCTACCAACTGATTCGTCACGAAATGGAGTTCAACGGCACGGCGCAATCCGTACCGCTCAAAGGCAATGTCGAAATCGCTGCTGCAAACCTTGCATACCGAAAAGCTGCGCGCTGAAGCGCGGCGGGGCGTCTGGAAACGGCGGACGGCGACGGCCGCGCGATGGCTGCATATCTATGGATCGATGGTGAGCCTTTCGCTGCTGCTGTTCTTCTCCGCCACGGGATTGGCGTTAAACCACGCCGACTGGTTCGCGGCCCAACAGCGGACGGCTCAGTTCCAGGGCCAAGTGCCGGTGGCGTGGACGAATGTCGATCTCGCAAAGCTTGAAATCGTGGAGCATCTGCGGCGAAACCACGGCATCAAAACCGGGATGAGCGAGTTCCGCGCCGAGGACGGGCAAGCGTCGATCTCTTTCAAAGGGCCGGGCTACACGGCCGATGTCGTGATGGACCGGGCAACCGGCCGCTACGACGTGACGGAGACGCGCATGGGCGTGGCCGCGGTGCTGAACGACCTGCACAAAGGCCGCGATACGGGCCCGGCCTGGAGCCTGTTGCTGGATGTCTCGGCCGGGCTGATGGTGCTGGTGTCGTTCACGGGCCTGGTGCTGCTGTGGTACCTGCAGCGGAAGCGCGTGGCGGGGCTGCTGAGCCTTGCCGGCGGTACGCTGGCCTGCTATCTGGTCTACGCGATTTGGGTGCCGTAGCTACTTGTTCAGCACTTCGTCGAGATTCAGAAGCTGATTGGCGAGCATGGTGAGCGCGGCCCCTTCCGCCGGGGCCACCTTCGCATCGACGGGCGCTTCGCCGGTGGCGAGCAGCTTCTTGGCATCCGTTGGGTTCGAATCGTAAAAACGAAGATAGTCCTGATAGGCCTTACGGGCGATCTGGCGTTCGGGATCGGCGAGGGGCCGGCGGAGGACGGCACCAGCGAGGAAATCGGCGCGGGGATCGAACTCAGCGCCGACGTGATAGGCTCGCTGAGCGAGGACCCGGGCGGCTTCGACGAACTGCGTGTCGTTCATCGTCACAAGGGCCTGGAGCGGCGTGTTGGTGCGTTCGCGGCGGACGGTGCAGGCTTCGCGGGTGGGAGCGTTGAAGATGTCGAGGCTCGCCGGCGGGGCGCTGCGCTTCCAGAACCAGTAGACGGAGCGACGGTAGAGTTTGTCGCCGGAGTCAGGCTTATAGAAGCGCGTGTTGGAGCCGTTCATGGCGACGGTCTCCCAAACGCCGGCGGGCTGATAGGGCTTCACGCTGGGGCCGCCGATCTGCGGCGAGAGCAGGCCGCTCGAAGCGAGAGCATAGTCGCGGACCATCTCGCCGTCCATGCGGAAGCGGGGGCCACGGCTGAGGAGGCGGTTCTCGGGATCCTTAGCGAGCTTCTCGGGCGTCGAGAGCGCCGCTTGGCGGTAGGTGGCCGAGAGCATCACCTGCTTATAGAAGCGCTTAATGTCCCAGCCGTTGTCGCGGAAGTCGATGGCGAGCCAATCGAGGAGTTCCTGGTTGACGGGCGGCTGGCCCTGGCTGCCGAAGTCTTCGGCGGTGCGGACGAGGCCGTCGCCGAACAGCTCCTGCCACATGCGGTTGACGGCGACGCGGGCCACGATGGGATTCTCTTTGCTGACGAGCCAAGCGGCGAGGCCGAGGCGGTTGCGGGGCAGGCTGGCGGGCATGGGCGGGAGAGCGCTGGGCGTATTGGCCTCGACGCGATCGCGCTTCTGGTCGTAGGCGCCACGATAGAGCAGATGCGCGAAGGGCATTTGGCCCGTGCGTTCCTGCATGACGTGGGTGACTGCGCCGCGGCGGGCGATGGCTTTGGCCTCGAGCTGCAGCTTGGCTTGCTCAGCGGCAAGCTTCTGATAGGCGGAGTCGCGATGGAAAAGGTAATAGGTGCGAAGGGCTTCGCGATCTTCGCCCTTGCGGATGGTGGCCCAATCGGCGAGGAGGCGGGCTTCAGTTTCGCTAACGACACGCTTCAGGATACGGAAGTCGGCGATCTCGCCGCCGGGGAGAGACTTGCCCAGCGTGAGCGGGACGACCGAGTCGATGCGGCCGGGGAGTTCGATGTTCTGGTTGCCGCCGCCCTGGGTGGGGATGGCGCGGCCGTTGAGATAGAGGCTGAGGCCGGACTGATGGCGGGAACCATCGTAGGTAGCGACGATGTGGTTCCAGGTGCCGTGGACAAGCTGGTTCAGGTGACCGGCCCGGATCTCGATGTTGCGGCCGTCGTCGCCGAACATGCGGAAGGCGGGGACGCGGCTGCCGACGTCGATCATCCAGCCGCGGTTCTTGTCACTGGCGTCCTGCTGGGAGGCGATGACATAGCCCTGTTCGGCCTTCGGGAAGAAGAAGGAGACAGAGATGGTGAAGGGCTGGTCGGCGAGGAGTTTGGGAGCGTTCGGGATGGGCTTGCCGTCGGTGGCGATGGCGAGCGGCGCGGGGAGGGCGTAGAGCTGATCCTTGGCCGGGAGGGGGTGGGCGGCGATGGCTTTGTTCGACGAACGAAGCCACTTTTCAAAGCGAGGGTCGGTGGCGGCGCGGCGGCGGTTGAGCTCGGCGGTGAGTTCGGCGCGGCGGGCGGAGACCTGGTCCCAGCGGGCGCGGTCTTCGGCGCGGGGGACAACGAGAACGGGCGGCGTATCGGGGATGTTGTCGTCCATCACGTTCTGCGTCGTGTTGCGGAAGAAGGCGCCGAGCGAATAGAAATCCTTCTGCGTGATGGGATCGAACTTGTGATCATGGCAGGCGGCGCAGCCGACGGTCATACCGAGCCAGACGGCTCCGACGGTGTCGGCGCGGTCCTTGGCGTAGACTTCGGCGTACTCGTCTTCGATGAGGCCGGCTTCGTTGGTGGTGGGGTTGCAGCGCTGGAAACCAGTGGCGATGCGTTGTTCGAGCGTCGGGTTCGGCAGGAGGTCGCCGGCGAGTTGTTCGGTAGTGAACTTGTCGAAGCTGAGGTTGCGATTGAAGGCTTGGATGACCCAGTCGCGATAGGGCCACATTTCGCGATAGTTGTCGACGTGAATGCCGTGGGTATCGGCGTAGCGGGCGGCGTCGAGCCAATAGCGGGCGCGGTGTTCGCCGTAGCGGGGCGAGGCGAGGAGGCGGTCGAGGAGCTTCTCGTAGGCCTGGGTGGAGGAGTCGTTGAGGAAGGCTTCGAGGTCGGCGGGTTCGGGCGGGAGGCCGGTGAGGTCGAGGGCGGCGCGGCGGGCGAGGGTGCGTTTATCGGCTTCAGGGGCCGGGGTGAGACCGAGGGGGCGGAGCTTGGCGAGGACGAGTTCGTCGATGCTGTTGGCGGTGGGGCGGACGGGGGCTTCGTAGGCCCAGTGGGCGGTCCAGGGAGCGCCTTCGTCGATCCAGGCTTTGAGAGTGGCGACTTGTTCAGGGGAGAGCTTCTTGTGGGATTGGGGCGGGGGCATGACGCGCTGGGGGCGCGTGTCGGTGATGCGGGCGAGGATCGCGCTGCGTTTGGCGTGGACGGCGTCTTTCTGATCGAGGCGGAGATTCGCCATGCGGGCGCCGGCGTCCGGGCCGTGGCACTGGAAGCAGTTGTCAGAAAGGATGGGCCGGACTTGGCGCTGGAAGTCCACGGCCGGGAGGGCGGAGACGGTGGCGCAAACGAGGAGCAACGTACGCATACGCCTCTAGTTTATGCCCTTTGGGCTGGATGCTCTATCGGTGGAGGGACAAAGGCCGAAAGTTGGCTTCGCGTATTGCGATTTCTTGAAGGAGCAGGTCTTTCGATCGCCGGGCGAGGTTGGCGAATTGGCGGAATTCAGCGCCGCGCGTTAGTGCGGCCCGGTCTCGTTTTTTGTTTTCTTCATTGAACATTCGAGTGAATTCGGCTTCCAGCTCTTCCGTGGTCCGGTGTTGGGCGAGCAGAGATCGAATCTCTGCCTGAGCGCTGAGAACACCTTCCAGGCCAGCGAGTGTGCCGCCCTCGTCCGGGCCGAGGACCTTGCCGGAATCTAGGATCACAAGATCGATAGAGATGGTCATGGTGACGAAGGAGCGGCCGCTGCGATCAGGATCCCGTAGCATGACTGAGCGGGTGGCGCCGTCGGGGATCTCGACCCCGTTGCTCTTGACGCCGAAGTTGTAAAGCACCCGGTGGTGGCCGAAGGGCTCACCAAATTCCGGCGTGCAGAAGCCGCGCACGGTGTAGCCGATGATGGTGGAGCCCAGGTTGTTGGTCAACAGCAGGGAGCCGGGCTCCAGCGGAACCGATTGCAGGAGGAGTCCGTCAGAGAAGGGCCGGATGATCACCTGCGGCTCTGCCATTTTTAATCCCCGGAGGTGGCGGGCGCGGGGCTGTGAGCGACGCCGCGGCGTTGGCTGACCCAGAGGCCGGCGTCGTCGAGGAGACTGTAGACGACCGGCGTCAGGATGAGCGTCAGTAGCAGCGAAAGGCTCTGGCCGCCGATGACGATGATGGCGATGGAGCGGCGCTCTTCGGCTCCCGGGCCGGTGCCGAGGGCGAGAGGCATCATGCCGGCGACCAGCGTGATGGTCGTCATCAGGATGGGCCGCAGACGGTCCTTGTTCGCCTGCAGAATCGCCTGCAGGCGGGCCAGGCCTTCGCGACGAAGATTGTTCGTGTGATCGATCTGCAGAATGCTGTTCTTCTTCACGACGCCGAACAGGACCAGGATGCCGAGCGCGGAATAGAGATTCAACGTTTCGCCGAAGAACCACAGCGACAGGAAGCCGAACGGGACGGCTAGCGGCAGGCTAAGCAGAATCGTCACCGGATGGAGCAGGCTTTCAAACTGCGAGGCGAGGATCATGTACATGAACACGACCGAGAGCGCGAAGGCGAGGAGAAATTCGTTCAGCGTCCGTTCAAACTCGCGGCCGCGGCCGACGATGGTGGTCGAGTACGTCGCGGGCATGTTCATCGCTTCGGCGGCTTTGAACATCTCGGGAAGACGGTCACCGAGGCCGTAGCCCGGGAGGATGTTGGCGCGGATACCGACCTGGCGCTGGCGGTCCAAACCTTCGATGCGGAAGGCCGACATCGCTTCCTTGAGTTCAACCACGTTATCGAGGCGGACGAGGCCGATGCGCGATTTGTTCGAGGGCACGTAGAGTTTGGAGACGGTGGCCATCGAGTTGCGGTCGCTATCCTTGAGGCGGACTTCGACGTCGTACTCTTCGGCGAGTTTATCGTCGCGGAAGCGGGAGACTTCGTCATCGCCGCCAACCATCAACCGGAGAGAGCTGGCGATGTCGGAGGCGTCGACGCCGAGGTCGGCGGCGCGGTTGCGGTCGATGACGACACGCAACTCCGGCTTGTTCATGCGGAGAGTGGTGTCGACGTCGACGAGTCCGGGAATGTTGATCGCTGTTTTACGGAGGCGCTCGGAGTAGGTATTGAGTTCGGTGAGTTCGGGGCCGCGGATGACGAAGTCGATATCGTAGGGCGAGGAGCCTTGGTTGAGCGATTGGATGTTGCCAACGCGGGTGCGGATATCGGGGATCAGCTTCAGCTTGGCGCGCACGGCGGCCATGACGTCGCGCTGGGAGTAGATGCCCTGGAAGGCTTCGGCGGGCTTGCCTTCGAGCGTCTTCTTCCAGAGCCGGGAGAGCGAGAAAACACGGTTCTCGATGTCTTCGAGCTGGATGTAGACGCGGCCGCTGTTCACCGCCTGCAGGTATCCCGCGCCGACAATGGCCACGACGTGCTTGATGCCGGGCATGGGCTTCAGATCTTCGTACACGCGGTCGAGCACGGACTGCATGGACTGCAAGCTGGTTCCTTCTGGCGTGTTGATGCTGACTTCGATTTCGCTCTCGTCCATGTTGGTGGGCAGGTACTCCTGCCGGACGAGCTTGAACAAGGGAACCATGCTAAGGATGGTGACGACGCCCAGCGCGCTGATGATGACCCGATGCCGCATAGACCAGCCGAGCATGCGCATGTACAGCCGCTCCATGGCTCCGTAGACGCCCTCGCTCGCCGTATGCTGTGCCTCGCCGGGGCGCAGCATGCGCGAACACATCATGGGCGTCAGGCTGAAGCTGACGACTAAAGAGACGAGAATGGCAACCGTGGCGGTAACGCCAAACGAGTAGAGGAAGCGGCCGGAGATGGACGACATGAACGACACCGGCAGGAAGACGACCACCAGGCTGAGCGTCGTAGCCATGACAGCGAGGCCGATGTCCTTGGTGGCTTTTACGGCGGCTTCCATCGGGTGCATCTTCTTCTCGTCGACGAAGCGGAAGATGTTCTCGAGCACGACAATGGCGTCGTCAATCACGACGCCGACCATCAGCACGAGAGCGAGCATCGTGATGTTGTTGAGCGTGAAGTTCATGGCGCGCATAGCGCCGAAGGTGGCAATGATTGAGGCCGGGATGGCGACGGCGCCAATGACGGTGGCGCGCCAATCCTTCATGAAGACGAAGACGACGAGCGAAGCCAGAATGGAGCCCAGGATGAGATGGAGCAGGACTTCATGGAAGGCCGCTTCGATGTAGCGCGACTGGTCCTGCAGGATGTCGAGTTGCACCCCGGGTGGGAGCAGTTTTGTGACGCGGGTGAGCCGGGCCTTGACGTTATTGACCACGTCGATGGTGTTGGCGCCGGACTGGCGGCGGATTTCTATGGCGACCGCGGAACGGCCATCAAAGCGGGCGGCGGTGCGCTGTTCTTTGTGGCCATCTTCGGCATAGCCGATGTCCCGGATGCGGACGGGCGAATTGCCGATGGTGGCGACGACGAGTTCGTTGAACGTCTTGGGATCGGGAAAGCGGCCGAGGGTGCGGAGCACGAGCTCGCGGGCACCTTCGTCGACGCGGCCGCCGGGGATGTCGGAATTCTGACGCGAGACGGCGTCGCGGACACTGAGAATCGGAATCTTGTAGGCGGCGAGGCGATCGGCATCCACCCAGATGTTGATGGCGCGTTTTTGTCCGCCGACGAGTTGCACCTGCCCGACGCCGCCGACGCTTTCAATCGAGTCCTTGATTTCGCGTTCCGCGATCTCGTAGAGCTCACGGGGAGTCTTGTCCCCACTGAGGACGAGCGTCATGATGGGCGAAGCGTCGGTATCGAGCTTCTTGATGAGCGGCGGCTTGGCGTCGCGCGGGAGCTGGACGATGATGCTGGCAATGGCATCGCGCACGTCCTGGGCGGCGACGTCGATGTTGCGATTGAGGTTGAACGTGATGGTGACGATGGAGATGGATTCGGTGGAGGTGGACCGGATATTGTCGATGCCTTCGACGGTGGAGACCGAGTCCTCAACGAAGCGGGTGACCGTGCTCTCCATCTCTTCGGGAGAGGCGCCGAGGAGTTGCGTGCGGACCGAGATGATGGGCATGTCCACATCAGGGAACCGGTCGATGCCCAACTTGGCGTAGGAGACGCCGCCGATGACGACCATGGCGAGGATGAGCATGACCGCGAAGACGGGACGGGCGACGCAGACTTCGGCTAGCTTTTGCATCTAGTTTTCCTTCACTTTCTGGCCCTTGGTCATGCGATCCGTGGCAGGGTTGACAAGGCGGTCTCCCGCCGCGAGCCCTTCCAACACTTCGATGCGATCGCCGTCGAGACGGCGTCCCGTTTTCACGATTCGATCTTCGAGAACGCCATTGTTGACCACGAACGCCCGTTCCGTACCGGCGAATCCGAGCACCGCGTTGCGGGGCACGACGATTCCCTGCGCGTTCGGATTCAACGTGATGGTCCCCTGCACGAACGAACCGGGGCGCAGCACGCCATCAAGATTGGGAATTTCGCCCTCCACCACCAGCGAACGCCCTTGGGCTTCAATGGCGGGGCTGAGACGAACGACGCGTCCCGTGCGGACCACTGGCGCACCTTCGAGGCGCACCTCAATCATCTGGCCCCGTTCGACGCGCGCGGCGAGGCGTTCGGGAACCTCTAGGCGCACCCGAAGCGGATTCTGACGAACCAGGGTAAGGATCGGCGCATTCACGCCGAGGTATTCGCCTGGGGACGAGGGACGGCGGGTCACGGCGCCGCTAAACGGGGCCCGGATAGTGCAATCATCCAACTGCTGACGAGCCAGAGCCAGGTTCGCCCTCCGCTCACTGAGCTGGGCGCGCAGTTGCATGACGTCGGCCACGACGGCGGCGTAGTGAGCCTCGACGCCATCGCGGCGAACTTGGGCTTTTTCGAATTCGATACGGGAAACGACCCCTTCTTTCTGCAGTTTTGCCGTGGTGTCGAAGATGAAGCGGGCTTCTTTCAACGCCGCTGCCGCCTCGCGAACGGTAGCGGTGCGTTCGGGATCGAACTCCTCGTCGGGGCGGTTCGACAGCGCGAGCCGGGCGCGGATCTGGTCAACGGCGGCTTCACTCTGGCGGACTCGGAACTCGTATTCAGTTTTCTCCAACTCAGCGATGACTTCGCCTGCTTTGAGTACGCTGCCCAGATCGGCGTAGAGCTTCAACACGCGGCCTGGCACCTTTGCGGAGACAGTGGTGAGCTCTTCGGCGAACAGCTCGCCATTGGCGCTGATCACCTCCGGGAGGGTACTTAAGGTGACCGCGGCGGTCCTGACGCTCACGAGAGCCGGCTCCGTCTTAGCCGCCGCCCCGCTTCCCTCGCCATAGGGGCCGGAGCAACTGGTCAACAGCAGCCCGAAGGCCGGAACAATGCCGAGTAATCGCATGAAAATATGAACCTTTATTCTTCCACAAACCACGGACTTCCTTAGAGGCGTTGTGCGGCGGGCCGCCGGTTACCACGGGTCCCTACCTATGGGGGGATAGGGTTCTGGAACTACGCCTATTCCCTCAGGCTATCTGCCTCAGGGTTCGAGAACGGTTCCCAATAGGAACTGCGGCGGTACAGGATCACTATGGATTCATGAAGACCTCAGCAATCACAACGAACTTTCTGATGGCTCTAGCTTTGATCAGCTTTCCGATGTCGGCCTCGACGTTGTCGGTGACCGGGGTCGACTATAGCCTAGGGCAAGTCGTGGACTTATCAGCAAACGGTCAGAGCAAGATGACCTTTGCAGGAATTATTTTTGCGGAATACGAGAACACGCCAGTCGCGACGTTCTGTGTAGACCTTTACACGGCAATCGGCATTGAGACCTTCGGGGTCATTGCCAATCCGGTGGACCAAGTTGTAAACGGACGGCGCGCCGCGTGGCTGATCCAGAATTTCCTTCCGGAAGTTTTGAATGCCGACCAAGCCGCTGCCCTGCAGGTGGCGATCTGGGATGTGGTCCACGACGCAGGAAACGGTTTGGCGACCGGATCCCTGCAGGCAGGGGCGGCCCCGGAGCCAGTGGTTCTGTTGGCGGACCAGTACATCGCAGCCAGTGCCGGGCAAGAGGTTACCACGGGTAGCGTGTTCACGCACACGAATGGTCCTCTCGAGCGGCAGCAACTGATGACGTCGACGAGCTTCACGCCCACGGCATTCGGAGTCCCGGTTCCGGAACCAGCCACCTTCATGGTGATGGGCGCCGGGTTGCTTCTGCTCGGAGTAGCTCGCCGCCGCCGGAACGTGCGGTAGGCTCGCTGGGCAGTATACTGCCTAGATGGCCGCTCACTCCCAAGCAAGTGTTGGTGAGTTAATCGAACTCCGGGAGCTTGCTCCGGGTTCGTTACACAATCTCCTGATCGAGGAGATAGCCGTCTGGCGACGGGATCTGCGTTGGGACTTCGATTCCTCCGCTGCGCTGGTCCGTCAGTTCGCCGATGAGCAAACCCTAGGCGGCCACGCTTTGGTTTCCGGCCGCGAAGTTCTCGGCTACGCATACACCGTAGCCGAGAACGAGAAGGGTCTCGTAGGGGACTTGTTCGTGAGAGAACAGTTCCGTACGGTGGAGATGGAAAATCGCCTCTTGGCGGCTTGTATCGATTCGCTCGCTAAGATGCGCGCGATTCGTAGGATTGAGGCGCAGATTCTGCTCCTATCCTCCCCGCGGCGGATGCCGGCGGCGTATCACGATCAACTGCAACTGCACGAACGGCAGTTTATGAGCTGCGAGTTGCGGCCGTGGCCGGAGTGGCCGAGGCGCGTGGAGCAGTGCCGGCTAGACGTCGATGTTTGGCATGAGCGCTACCACGATGAAGCGGCGCGCATGCTGGCCGATTCCTATGACGGCCATGTGGACAGCCTGATCAACGATCAGTACCGGAGCATCGGCGGTGCCCGGCGCTTCCTGACAAACATCGTTGAGTACCCGGGCTGCGGCAGTTTCGACGAAAGGGCTTCCTTACTCGCGTGGAACCGGGACACGGGACGCTTGGTGGGCATGTGTCTGGCCAGCCGAGTGGCGAGGGAGGTCGGCCACATCACGCAGGTCTGCGTACACCAGGCAATGCGGGGACGAGGGGTTGGCTACGCCCTAATGGTGGAATCGATGCGAGCGATGCAAGCCGAGGGATGTGCGCATTGCAGCCTGACGGTCACGACCGCCAACCGGAAGGCGATCAATCTGTATGAGCGCCTGGGGTTCGTGACCCGGCGAACGTTTGCGGCGATGATATGGGACGGCATCCGGCCGCCCAAGCGAAGCTTCTTCTTCTAGCGGTTCAGGCTTTATCGGGATGGGCCGCGGCCCAGTCCAGATACTCCCGTACCGAGTTGAACGTCTGGTGTTTGTATAGCCGCCCCGCGTCTTCGACGGGAGCCGTCCAGTTGTACGACCAGGAGTCGCCGGTCTCCGCCATCTTCTTCGTCAAGCGGCGGTCGAGACTGGCTTCGAGCGGCTTGCGCTTCCCGATCAGGTTGGTTTGTTGATAGGGATCTTTCTGCAGATCGTAGAGGACCCACGGACGATCCGCGTAGCGGGCGTAAACATAGCGATCCGTCCGAATACCTCGCCACCCGCCATCGGTACCATCGCCGGCGTACGGGCCAAATATCTGGAAGAAGGCTTCGCGGGGCCCGGTTCCCTTCCCCCGTAGCAGATCCCGGCTCAGATCTTTGCCTTGCATCCCGCTTGGGATCCGGACTTCGGCGAGACCAAGCAACGTCGGAGCGAAGTCCACGTGGGTGAAAAACGCCGGGGTCGACGTGCCGGGAGCAATCTTGCCGGGCCACCGCAGGAAACCCGGGACGCGGATGGACTCTTCCCATGGCTTCCGCTTCAATCGCTCTCCCTGAGAACCCAACATGTCGCCGTGATCGGAGGAGTAGAGAACAATCGTGTTTTCGGCGAGGCCAAGGGAGTCGAGCGCGCGAAGGATTTTGCCGGTAGCGTCGTCGATCGCCGTGACCATGCCGTAGTACTCAGCAATTTGTTCCGGTCCAGGGACACCCGGTTTCGCCTGCCAGTTTGGCCGCATGGTGAGCTTGGCGGGATCGTACTGATTCCGGTATTCCGGCGGAGCTTTGTAGGGGTCGTGCGGCGGCCCCCATTGCACGGTGAGATAGAACGGCTGGCCGGCGGTTTTCGATTGTTGGAGGAACTCAATGGCATAGTCCGCATAGGCATCGGCCTCGAAGCGGTCGAGCTTGATCGGTTCAGGACTGTCTCGAAAAATGGTGTTGTTGAAATGTTGATGGCTGCACTGGTTGGCGGCCCAGTATTGATAGCCTTGGCGCCGGGGACCGGGCGGCACAAAGCCGGGCAGGCGTGGCCCGCCATCCAAGTGCCATTTCCCCACGAATCCGGTGCGATACCCGGCGGCTGAGAGTGCCTTGGCGAGGGACGGTCCATCTTCACGAAGATGGAGGTCGTTGGCGACCATGCCATTGCGATGACAATATTGCCCGGTTAGCAGAACTGCGCGCGCGGGACAGCAGACGGGGGTATTGGCGAATGTATTGGGGATCGTCAGGCCCTGGCGGGCGAGGGCGTCAATGTGGGGAGTTTTGACCTCCTGGTTTCCCAGGCACCCGACCGATTGGGCGCGGTGCTGGTCCGGCATCAGGAAGAGGATGTTGGGGCGGGATGCGGAGGGAGGAGGAAAAGCAGCGGCGGAAGCCGTCGCGAGAAACTGCCGTCGTGTGGTTGCCATGGCAACGGCAGTTTATCGCAAGGCGCGGGCGAAAGGTAATGCCTCTCGGCCCGCCAGGCTAGTTGTTTCGGAAGTTGGCCGCCTTGGCTTCCCAAGGCCCATGGAGTACACGCAGCTTGGGCCGCGCGGCGCGCAAGGCAGCAACGCCCTTCGCGGTCACACCGGTACCCTTCAGATCCACTTCCTCGAGGTTCGGGAAGCCGGTCAACAATGCGACAGAGTCGTCGTTGATGCGGTCGCAGCCTTCCAGTTTCAAGCGCTGCAGTTTGGTGAGCGCTTTCATCTTCTCGAGTCGCCGGGGGGTGACGCTCATGGCGCTTACCGTGGCAAAGCGGGTTCCCTCGGAGCCGACGCCAATGGATGTGCATCCAAACCGAAGCTCCCGAAGTTGCGTCAAGGTTACGATCGCGTCGAGCCCCACCTCAGACATGTTGACGGACCAGACGTTCGAGTCCGTGCCCTGGCGGCCGCTCAGATCAAGGAATTGGAGCCCTGGCATCTGCCGCAGCGCCTGCAATCCGGCATCGCCCAACTCATTGCCACCGATGGTCAAAGACTTCAAATTAGTCAGAACGGTCAGCCGCTCGAGGCCCACGTCAGTCAGCATCAGCGAACCCAGGTCTAGCGATTCGAGCGATACGATCCCGGCGATGTGGTCGAGCGATGTGTCGCTGGCCTTGGTGCCATGCAGATCCAGCCGCTTCAGCTTCTTCCAGTTTTTGATCGCCGCCACGCCTTCGTCCGTTACATATTCCGCAAAGCGAAGATCGAGGTCCACGATTCCGGTCAGGTTCCGCAGTTCCTGCATTCCCTGGTCCGTGACGCGAGATAAAGACAGGTTCAACGAGGTCAGCCCGGGCATGCGCGCCACCTTACGCATGTCCGCATCGGTCACCCAGCTAGCCCGGAAATCGAGCCCGGTGACCCGGCCGCTCGCATCCCGGACGGCTGTACCGCCGACATCAGAGATCCATTGCAGATCGTCCGCGCCTTCAGCGCTCCAGACTGGCGCACAAAGCGCAAACGCAGAGAGCAGGATGGCCATGGGTTTCATTTAGCGGGTCCTCCGGTGCGGCAGCGCCGAATCGCGATCGAAAGTTATCTGGCACGCGGATAGGGTGCCCTTTAGTTCTTCGTAGCCCTTCTCGGAAACCAACGTGTGATAGAGGTTCAACGACCGCAAACTCGCCATCGCCTTCAGCGGTGCGATCCCTTTATCGGTGACGTTCGTATTGTCGATGCTCAAGTCGGTAAGCTTCGGCAGAGTCTGCAGCAGTTCGATGCCTTTGTCATTGAGGGCAGTGTAATCCAGGACAATGACTTTGAGGTTCTTGAGCGAAGCCAAGGTTTGCGCACTTACACTCCCCGCCAGGGTTCGAAACATCGAAATTCGTTCGAGGTTGGCCAGGGGCGCCAGGGCCGCCAAACCGCCATCGAGAAATCGTGTCTGATTCAGATTCAAATCCCGCATCCGGGTGAATTTGGCAATCCGGACCAGCGAGTCGTTGCCGATGTCCGTCCCCGCCAGGTGCAGCGTCTCCAGTTGGTCCAGGCCAGCGATCTGCTTGAACCCACCGTCGGTAATCTCGGTGTAGCTCAAACGGAGGTTCGTCAATCCCGCCAACTTACCGATGGCCGGCAGCGCCCGATCATCCAGTTTAGTGGCGCCGAGATCCAACTCCCGCAGCTTGGGCAAGGCAGCCAAGGCACCCAGGCCCGGCCCCTCAACCAGCGTTCCCGCCAGCCGCAATATTTCCAGGGTGCCCAGTTTCGAAATTGCCGCCAAGCCTGCGTCGGAAACCGTCGTGTTGCTCACATCGAGCAGCCGGAGGCGAGGTAGCGCAACCAGGGAGGCCATGCCCAGATCGCCGACCTGCGTCGCCTGAAGGTGCAACTCTTCGAGCATGCCGAGCCTGGATAGAAACGCCAACTGCGCGTCACTTACCGGGGTAGTCGATAAATCAATCGAGTGGAGCTGCCCATTGCGTAGCGTTGACTTCCCACCGATCGCGGTTACCCATGCCACGATGGCCTCTGGAGTCTCCGCCGCGGGTTTTTCAGCCCCGGAGTTCTTGGCCCGAATCGCCGCGGCGCCAACGTACTGCACCTTTGCCTGGGGTAACGCCGCACGCAAAGCTTCGACGCCGTTTCCGGTTACGCGGCTGTAGCGCAGATCGACATCGGTCAAATGCTTCAGGGATTGCAGCCGGGCTACACCAGCGTTCGTAATCCGAGTCCGGTAGAGATCCAGTCCCCGCAGGTTCGTCATGCCCGCCAGCACGGCCAAGCTTTCATCGGTCGCCTCGGCGCCGCGCAGGTTCAAAACCCGCAAAGCAGTCAACTTCTTCAAATGGTCGATGCCCTTGTCGGAGACCCGAACGCCCGAAAGATCGAGCTCCTCTAGTTGGGTCAGCTCAGCCAAATGGCGCATGCCTTCATCCGTCACCATGGAATCCCGGAGGAGTAACCGGCGCAAGTCCTTGAGGTTCGCAAGACTCGCCAGCCCAGCATCGGTGAAGCGCGTGTTGTTCAAATCAAGACTGCGCAAGCCCGTGAAACCCGAGAAATCAACCTTCGAAAGGCGGCACTGGGAACATCGAAAATCGCGCAGCTTCTTTAAGCCTTGCAAGGACTGAATGCCCTTATCGCTGATGTTGATATTCGTGGCAAAGTGCCAACCGACGAAGAGCCGCTCGAGGTTCGTCAGCGTGGCGAGTGTCTTGAAGACCTCATTGGCGTCCTCATTGCCTCCGCCTGGATTCCAAACTGGCCCCGGCAGAAACAGGTCTCGCAGGCCCGTTAAGCCCGCCAGCTTTGCAAGCTCTGTCGCCGGCATTACAGACCCTGTCAGGTCGATCCCGGTGATCTTAACCTCGCCCGGAGGCAACTGACCCAAGCTACGCAAGGGTTGCTTACCGCCCTCCAGCGTCACCGTGCCTTCCCAACGGATCACCCATTCCGCCAACTCGCGCTCGGAAGCAAGCGCGAGGGTTGCTGACAACAAACACAACAGCAAGGTTCGCAACATGGAGTTCTAGGCCAAAAGGCTATTGATCTTGCGGGTCGCGGTCGGGAACTTCCCGATGCCAGCACCCACAATTTCATCGGCCACCGTCATGTACACGTCGCCCGCGGTACCGGTCACTCGGGTATGGCGGCCCTTCGCCATCTTGCCGACGCCACCGGCCACCAGCATTGCCAAGCCGCTGTTCTTGTGGGGGTTGGCTTCGGCATGCTCATGGACGAAGATCAGGGCCGTGCGGTCGAACACGCTGCCGTCACCCTCGGGGATCGACTTGAGCTTGGCGACGAGATACGCGAACTCTTCCACGTGCCACTTGCAGATATCCCGCAGAACGCGCTGCCCTTCCGCTCCATCCGCGCCGCTTACGCGGCCTTCGGCGTGAGTGTAGTCGTGATGGCGTGCCGAGGTGTAGCCTAGCCAGGGGAATCGGGAAATGCTCTGGCACTTCGTCAACATGTACGACGCGACCCGCGTTTGCCGCGTCGCGAGAGCCTGCACGAGAAGATCGCTCTGCAGTTTTGCGATGCGGGGCCAGTCCTTCATGTCGCCATCAAAATCCGGTGGATCCACCCGGCGGTACTCTTCCGGCAGGGCGGCAATGGAACGCTCCAGGTCCCGGATGCCCGACATGTGTTCTTCTAATCGGTTCTGGTCGTCGGTCGGCAGCTTTTTCTTGAGGGCCGAGGCATCGTTCTGCACGGCGTCGAGGATACTACGTTTGCGGTTCACCCAACCCTCTTCGCGCTGGCCGAACAGCCGGTCGAACAGGCGGTGCGGAATCATTTCCGGTGGCAGCGCGCGCTCATAGCCCGCCCAGCTCATATTCCGCTGCATGCTCTCGCCAAACGATTCCTGCGCGACACCAATCTGCAGCGAGCGGAAACGGGATTCGCCGCCAATCTTCGCCGCAATTACTTGGTCGACGGAAGGGCCGGACGGACCGCGTCCTGTAAACAGGGTGCCGGTCATCAGGCCACTCATCGAGTTGGTATGACCATTGCCCTGCCCGGAGGCGGCAGCGTTGTCCACGCCGCTCAGGACATGAAAATCACGGCGGAACTGCGCCAACGGTGACAGGCATGGCGTCATGCGGTAGTCGGTGCCTTCCTCGGCTGGAATCCAGTAGCGCTCCGGAATACCGTTGCCGTTGAACCAAAGGACGAAACGGGTTTCAATCGGCTTGGCCGGCACGGCCGGGGCGGCGGCATATGCCGTGCCGTGCGAATTGAACATGGAGACGAGTGGCGGCAGGCCCACCATCACCGGGCTGCCAGCGGCGGTAAGGCCCTGTAACAGCGCCCGGCGCGAGATCCTAACGCGATTGGTAATTACGTGCG
This sequence comes from Candidatus Sulfopaludibacter sp. SbA3, assembly GCA_945890485.1. Lineage (GTDB taxonomy): Bacteria > Acidobacteriota > Terriglobia > Bryobacterales > Bryobacteraceae. Next base: position 586,690 of record CAMDCN010000001.1, read on the forward strand.
GCATGAACTGTCCCTCCAGGAGTTTCCCGAGATAGCATTAACGATAATATGAGCTCTTTGAAGCGAAACTGAGAGCGTCGGAAGTCGTCGGTCATCTTGCGGATGATGGGCCGGTCGGCGGCGGTTTCGGTCCGCCCGTAGGTATAGCGGAAATACTGTTTGGCGATGCACTCCTGGCACTGCGTGCTCTGTCCGAGCACCGCGCCAAGCTTTTCGGGCGAAGAGAACTGCGACGACGCCACGCCGGCCACAAAGCCGGTTGAGTCAATCTCCAACTCCCAAGCCTTGATCGTCTTGCCACGGTCCTCGCGGGTGCGGCCGGGCGACGTTAAGACGAATTTATCGCGCCGGGCACCGACGGCATCGAATTTCTCAAAGCCAAAACCGATCGGGTCGATCAAGCTATGGCACGCCGCGCAGCCGGGGTTCGTCACGTGCTCCGACAGCCGCTCCCGATTCGTCTGCGGGCGGTCAGCGGAAAAGGGCGGCAGGTTCGTGTTCACACCGGCTGGAGGATCCGGGACATGCTGGCAGAGGAACTGTTCTCGAATGAAGAGGCCGCGGGCGGTCGGCGACGATTCGTCCGGTTTCGCGGTGCTGGCTAAAAACAGCGCCTGCCCCAGAATGCCTGCCCGCTCGGAAGCGGCGGGGAAGTTCACTTTCCCAAACTCCTGGGCGGGGGCGGGGACACCGTAAATCGACGCCAATTCCCCATTCACGTAGCCGTAGGGAGCCGTAAACAACTCCATGAAATTCTTGTCGTTCCACACGAGATCGTTTACGAACAGCTTGGCCTCTTCCGTCATTGCCACCGCGGTTTCGCGGGTAAACGAAGGGTGCTTCCGCCGATCCTTGCTGGCCGTCAGGATTCTGTCGAAACGAAGCCATTGGCCGACGAACTCATTCAGCGCCTGCTTGGCGCGCGGATGGTCCATCATGCGCCGCACCTGCGCTTCGACACCCTTTGGTGTCGAAAGCTGGCCCTTTTCCGCAGCGGCAAATAGGTCCGCATCCGGCATCGTATCCCACAGTCCGTAGGAGAGCCGGCTCGCGGTGGCATAGGGCTTCCACTTCGGGTCAGAGGTATCCTCCAGACGGAAGAGGAAATTTGACGATTGCAACATCGCCTCAATCACCAATTGCGCACCTTTCAGAAACTCTTTCTCCGCCGAGAACAAAGCCTCATAGCGCTTCTGTTCGCCAGCGTCCAGTGGCCGGCGGAACGCTTTCAAACCGAAGTCCTTCACGAATTTCGTGCGACAGGCAGGTGAGGCGGCCTTGCATCCGATGAGGCCGCGCGTATCGCCACCACGCAACGCGCTCTGCGCGATCTTTTCGGCCGCTTCGCTGTATCCTTCGATCAGCAGCGGCGACAAGCTTTGCGCCTGAATCTGATTCCGGAAGCCGTTCACGAAATCTTCGGGCGGAAAGCGGTCCGCTGGACGCGAGCCGTCGCCCAACAGATCCTTCACGGTCTGATTGTACTGGCTATGGGTAAGGCGTCGAAGTTCAACGCGGGGTGCCGGACGCCCACCGCCAGATTCTTCTTCCTCTCGATATTGCAGCGCTTTAGCCAACTCATCGCCCGAGAGCTTCGTCAGTTGGTCGATCCAAGCGCGCACAGTTGCCTCTTCCGGGCTCCCAGGCTTGATCCGTTCGCCGCCTACGTGGCCTACCCGCTTGGTCGGCTTCTCGAGCAACAAAGACTTGGCCGGATCCAGGCGCTCCACCAGATTCACGAGCGAGCGCCCAAACGCTTCAATCCGATCCGGAGACACTTCCCCTTCCGGGAAAAGTAGGCGAGTTCCAGCGGCCACGCCGTCGGAGTTATGGCAAGAACGACACTCCGCTTTTTCAAATACAGCGTAGGCACCCTTGGCAAAAGAGGCACGTGCTTCTTGCGCCAGCAAAGAAAACGAAAGCATAAGAAAGACGATCGAAATCCTGATGAGCAAAAATGCCTCCTATCGCGATACCAAACATAATATCGCTTGCGAAAAACTTTTGCCACGGGGTCGTTTCAAAATTTTCATTTCGCCGAAGTGGCAGATCAGGTTGGCGCTAGGACTATAAGTCAATGTCACGGAGAGGCGGCGGGGCATCGTCACGCTCCTTGGCCTTCTGAAAAAGGTCGTCGAACCGGCGCGACAGTGTCTCCTGCTGTCGCCGATGCCCGGCGAGCGCATCGGAAAATTGCTGATCCCGCTGAGATCCGCTCTGCTTTAGCTTGGCGACCTCACTTGCCAGATCAAATGTCGCTGCTTTCGACTCGGGCCCACGGTGCCCAAGCACCGTTTTCCGCTCCGGATCGATGGTGAGTACGCCCTGGCAGCAAGGGCAGGTGACGTCGAACGGGTCCCACATGACTTCAGCTTATCCGAAAGTCAGGTATTTTCCCGAATACTCCTCGAAAATCTGTTGGTCTCTCTAAAGCTCTTTCCTAAGGCAGCCGATAATCCCCATATGGACTCGGAGTCTGTTTCTAATCCATTCAGCGCGCCGGTTCTCGTGAGGAGGCAATTCTGATGTTGCGAGGAATCATCATCAGTCCTGACCGGGAGCTCGCCGATCAACTCGACGACCTGCTGGCTCAGGTGGGAATGGTCGGCGTTACCCGAACGCTCGACCGTTACCCCAATGCCGTCGATCTACAACGTACGCTCCGTGCTCACGCACCGCAAGTTGTGTTCCTCAGCCTGGCGTCAGTGGATGATGCCATTTCCACAGCGCAAGCGGCAGAGGTCGCCTCTCCCGGCATTCAGATCATCACGATCAATCATACGACCAACCCCCAAGCCCTCCTTGAGCTGATGCGGGTGGGTATCCGGGAGTTCCTTGGAGCGCCGTTCAAAGCCGATGAACTGATCGATGCCATTGGCCGAATCAGTGAGAACCTTCAGCGGAATCCGATCGCATCCTTCGAGTCGGACTACATCTACTCTTTTCTTCCCGCGAAGCCAGGGGTTGGCGCCTCCACCATCGCGATGAACGTGTCGGCCGCGGCCGCCAAGCTTGGCAACTGCAAGACGGTTTTGGTCGACCTCGACCTGAACTCCGGAATGCAGCGCTTCATGATGAAGCTCGACAACGAGTTCTGTATCACCGATGCCGCCGAGAACTCTTTCAAAATGGACGAGGCGCTCTGGCCGCAGTTGGTGACGTCCCTCGGAGACCTGGACGTTCTCCACTCAGGCCGCCTCAATCCCGGCCACCGAATCGAGCCGTCCCAAATGCGCCATCTCGTCGAATTCATGCGCCGCTACTACCGGCTCATCGCGATCGACTTGTCTGGCAACATGGAGAAGTACTCGATCGAGATCATGGAGGAATCGCGCCGGATCTTTCTGGTTACGACCGCCGAGATTTCGTCGCTACACCTTGCTCGCGAACGCTACAACTATCTAAAGACGCTTGATCTCGGCGACCGGATCGAACTCGTTCTGAACCGCAGCCACAAGCGGTCGGCCATCGACACCAAGCAAATCGAAGATCTGCTCGGACTTCCCGTAAAGGTTGCTTTACCGAACGACTACCAAGGTGTCAGCCGGGCCCTCACGGCCGGCAAGCCGGTCGATACCAACTCTGACCTCGGCCGGGAGTTCAAAAAGTTAGCCTACGCTCTCGTCGAACGCGATCCATCGCAAGAAGTTGCCAAGACCAAACAGAAGCAAAGCGCTCTCAGTGGCATACTGTCGATTCTGCCTGGCACGGGTTCCTTGTTTTCCGAGAAAAAGTCTACCGCCTGACCTGTCGGTTCAAACCGGCTACCCGACTCGAACATCGCAACATAGTCCAACCAACGTGCGACGGTGGACAGGAGACAGCAAGCGTCCGGGTTTTCTTAGAGAACTTGCCCGAGAAGGCCGGTGGCGATGTCAGCGGCCTAGTAGGCAAGTAACCGCGAAACTCACACGACTCGACCGGGGCAATTTTGGTTGAGCGTTCTATCACTTAATAAAGGTGAAAGAGCCGATTAAACTGGCGTAGGAGCGGACTCCTAAAAGATGAACGCCAGGCCGCCTCGCAAGGTCCGCGGGGTCGGCATTAGGAGAACTCCTCGGCCTTGCCCACCGTCCAAGCGCTGGTACCCGTTCGAGAGTGCGTTGCGCAACTCGACAATCGCTTCCAGGCGTCCCGACCACAGCCCCAACCCTGGCAGCGGCTGTCGTATCTGAATATTTAAACCTAGTTCCGGAGAGAATCCTTGCGTCAAATGCCGATGCATCGGCAGCGAGCTCTCTCCGTCGGTATGCAGGTAACTTACGACGAACCGTGTCGAAGTGCCAGGAGCCACTCCCGACGTACGCACCGCTATCCAATTCCGCTGCACTTGCCGCAAAACGCGACGCACATCGCCAGCCGTCGCCACGATCGCCGCCGAGGAGTTTGCGTCCAGTGTTCCCGCGTTTCCCACTGCCACCGAAGTGCTCCAATTGCTCGTCCACTGGTGCGTCGCCGAGATCATGGCTCCCCTTCGTTGGTAGCTCCCGACATTGAGCACGGCACCGCTCGAAAACGGATCCGGCAACACCTCGGCCCGATCCAAAACGTCAGTAGCCCCCAGGGCAAGCATCGTCCCGTTGGCTACCCGCTCCTCAAACAACGCCGCGGTCACTTCCGTATCCCGTCCGAGCTTCCGCCGGTATGCTAGCTCAAAATTGCCAGTTCGCTGAACATGCACGCGACCATCTCGCAGCGAAACCCGCGGAAAGGCGCTGACGGTGCCAACATCCTGACCCAACTGCGCTTCGTTCGCCCCACCCTGTGATCGGAAGATCTCTTCGGGAGGAGCGCCGCTGGAGAACGCAGCTTGGATTTCATCATTGGCCGTGATTTTGTATGTCAACCGCGCAAACGGACTCAACAGGTTGAGCCGGTCGTAAAACGTGACAGACTCCAACTGGGCTCCGTACAATACGTCGAGGCGGTCGCCCACCGATATCCTGTCGAGCGCCGCAGTCGACAACGTCCGGACGGGCGGCGCCTGCGCGCCTTGGCCGACCACGAACAACTGTCGCACCGTCAGAAGGACTTCCGGAGAAAAGCCGCCGTTCAGAGCCGAGTTTTCGGCCGAGCGGCTGAGCCTAGTCCGTAGCGACGCAGCGGGCGCGCCGCCCCGCGATGCATAGCCAAGGTTTCCCGTCACCTGGAGTTCGTGCTTGTTCAATACCGAGGTCGCCACCGCGAAAGCCGTCCCGAGATCGGGCTGCCCGCCGAACACCCCGTTCGCGCTGTCCCCCGCCTGCACCCGGACCACACCGCGAGTATCCCCAAACACGGTAGTCGACTGTCGATCCGCTTCCGGTAAGAACCGCAGTACCGGCCGTGTCGACATGGAACTGCGCAAAACCCACTTCCAGTCGTCCGTCATGAGATTGGCCGGCGACTGGGTTGAATAAACCAATTCGACCGAACTCATCAAACTGGCCAGATTGATAGCCAGGAAGCTGCGCATGCCGGGCTGAATCATAATGTTCTGGCGCACGGCTGGCAAAAAGGAGGGTAGGCTCACCCGGACGCTATACGAATCTGGCGGCAAAAAGTCGAACCCAAATGCGCCTTTCTCGTTGGTCATCACCTTCTTGACCAGCTTGTCAAAGCGATTAAACAGGTAGACCGCCGCGCCCAACTGCCCACTGCCGGATGCGTCAGAAACCACACCCACGATCGTTCCGTGCAACCGTCCCACCGGATCACCGGCCGCCGAACACACTCCGCCTGCCGCGCCCCAGAGAAGCGCCATTGCGGCGAGCTGACGACAGCTCAATCTCATGAACTCCAGGAAAATAGCTAGGTTACCGTAAACTTCGTGACGGAGGGAAGGGTTTGGTTCCGGACCTTGTCCGTGACCTTCATCCGCAATTCATACTTGCCTGGCTCAAAAGAATTGAGCGGCAACACTTTTTCAATCGTTACCTCGGTCGCGCTGTTTGAGTTCGTCAGGTCTTCGCTGAACTCGAAGATCTTGGTGTCCGTACCCGCCTTGACGACTTCATATTGCACCTGCGCGTTTGGCTTCCGGGTCTTCTCATCGGGCTCGAAGTTGTAGAACTTCACATAGATGCCCATCTTTTCGTTGCGGCCGAAACTCTCGGTCACACGCGGTCGAACCTTGGTCGTGCCGATAACGAACTGCCCGTTTCCAATCGACCGCGTCGGAACTTTTTCAATCAAGTCCGCCAGCACCACGCTCGACATCCCAAAAACGTCGTCCTCAAGACGAGGCACATTCAAGGCCATCTCGTAGTTGTTCATATTGCCGCCATAGACATCCTTGGCCACAATATTGATCCGGTACGTTCCAGGAGGCAGGGGAATCGACTTCTGATAGACCGATGCGCCCTTCGATGCGGCTTCGAGCATGTCCGACGGAACTTCCATCGTCACCACGTCTTCAAAAACATTCACGACCCGACGCGACATCGAAGTAATCCGCGCGTAGAGGTTGACGGCCGACTTCGCAATCCCGTCCTTATCCTGGAACTGCAGGTCCTTCTTTTCCAGCAGAACGGTCACGTTGGTCTGCACCGTGCTCGCCGTCATCCGCATGAAATCAGCGCGGACCCGCATCGGAAGCAGGTTGAACTTCACGGTGGAATTCACCGCCGCTTCCAGGTCCTTAAACTTTACCGCGGGCGCCTTCTGCAATTGCGAGAACTGGCGTAAGCGCTCGAACTGGTTCATCCGCTGCGGCAACGGCTGTGTGCCCGTACCGAGCCGGGTTCCGTCCGTTCGGCTGAACCGGTCCGCCTTTGACGACATGCCCATCTGTTCCATCAGCGTCAGACCCGCGTTCGGCACGTAAAGCAGCGCGTCTTTTTCGGACGGATCCATCGTCATCCGATACTCGCCCGTCATCGTGGGATCGACAAACTCGATCATGATGTCGGAGCCGATGTCCTGAATCCACCGGTAACGCCACTTCTCAAACGGGAAGGTCGACGTCGTACCGCCGCCCTCTTCAAAGGGGCGCTCGTATGTGCCACCCGAGGGATGCGACTCAATCTCGTCCGGAGGACCAAACGTAATGTAGATCCGGCCCCGGTCCGTCTTCCATCCCGGAATGCCCGAGGCGTACCGTTCGTTCGTATACGCGATCCGGCGGTAATGCTCTTCTTTGAACTCGTTTTCCTGGGAATCCGGCGACGGATCCCGACGCAACCAAAACTGCTCAATAAACTGTTCGCGCTCTTCGTCCGTGGCCAACCGCTTGAAGGCGGTCCGCTCTTCGTCGGTGATGATGTACAGCACGTCCTCGGAAAGCCACTTCCGATAGGGGCCCTCCAACTCCTTGCGCAATTTCTCTTCCCGCTTCCGCTTCTCCTTCTCGGAGAGAGGCTTCGCCACGGTCTCGCGCGCACCTTCGGGCTGCTTGCCCTTCTTGTCGGCCGTATGTGCCGCCGGCGGGATCAGCAGGGCCCCGCAGGCCGCGGCAGCAATTAAGAGATTGCGATGGAGTTTCATACAGCTACCTAGATTCTAAGGAGATCATTTCAACAGGTCAAGGCTCGTGATCGTAAACACTACTCGCTACCCAACTCACGGTACCCACTCGCATAATACAGCAAGGGAGCCCCGTCAGCGTGCCGCGCCGCCACGACCTCTCCCAAAAACACCAGGTGATCGCCCGCCTCCCACACCTCGCGGCGCTGACATTCAAACTGCGCGAGCGCCCCATCAAGCAACGGAATCTCGCCGACGCCGAGCCGCCAAGGCACTCCGCTGAATCGGTCCAGCCCCCGCGACGCAAAACGCATGGACAGTTCCTTCTGCTCCACACTCAGCACATTGATCCCAAAATAATCCGCGGCCGAGAAATGTGGCAGGACATTCGCCCGCCGGTCGATGCAGATCAACACCATCGGCGGCTCAGCCGAAACACTCGTGAACGAGTTCGCCGTAAATCCATGGGGCGTTCCATCCGCCGCCATCGCCGTGGCAATCGTAATCCCGGTGGCGAACCGGGAACAGGCCCGGCGGAAGGAGAGGGAATCAACTACGCTTGACATGACCCTAAACCTAATCTTATCATGGAGTTTCAGTGAGAAGGCGCCCGGGAGACGATTCCAATGATCAAGCTCGACATTATTAACGAAGTAGTGAACCGCACCGGCATCACCAAAACGAAAGCGGAAATGGCTGTCGAAACCGTTTTCGACACTATGAAGAAGGCACTTGCCGATGGCGAGCGCATCGAACTCCGCGGCTTCGGTATTTTTAACGTCCGCCCCCGGAAAACCGGCATTGGTCGCAATCCCCGCACCGGCGCCGAGGTTGCGATCCCACCCGGCAAAGCAGTCCGCTTCAAGCCCGGCAAAGAACTGCAGCAGCTCCAGTAACAAGGATTCCGGCACACCGCCATGTCTTCCGGCTTCGGGCGCCAAGCCGCCCACCCGTCCCGGCTCTGGCTCCACGCCGTCCTTCTGCTGCTGACGCTTCTCACAACCACGATTGTCGGGGCGCGCCTCGCTACGAACTTTGAACAGAACCTGCCCGCCTTTCAGTTTGACGAGGACTTCAATTTCCTCTTCGTTCTTTGGGAACGGCCCCTTCTGCTCGCCGCTGGCCTCCCATTTTCGCTGACCCTTCTCGCCATCCTACTCGCCCACGAGTTCGGCCATTATTTCACCTGTCTCTACCATCGCATCGACGCCTCCCTGCCCTATTTTTTACCAGCGCCCACGCTCATCGGGACCTTCGGAGCATTCATTCGAATCCGCGCGCCGATCTTCTCCCGCCGTGACCTTTTCGATGTGGGGGTCGCCGGCCCGCTCGCCGGATTCGTATTCCTAGTGCCCGCCCTCGGCATTGGCCTCGCCCTCAGCAAAGTCATCCCCGGTATCGCCAACCAAGGCGACCTCACCTTTGGCACGCCCCCGCTCCTCTGGCTCTCCCTCCAAGCCGTCTTTCCCGGAGTTGCCACCGCCGACGTCTATCTCCATCCCGTCGCCCGCGCAGCGTGGATCGGACTGTTCGCGACGGCCCTCAATCTCCTCCCCATCGGTCAACTCGATGGCGGTCATATCCTCTATGCTTTCACCGGTCCCCTCCACCGCCGCCTTTCTCAGGTGTTCGCCGTCGTCCTCATTCCGCTGGGCTACTTCTATTGGACCGGATGGATCCTGTGGGCCGTATTTTTCCTAATCACGGGACTCCGCCGGCCTGCCATTATCGATGAATCTCCTGTCGGCGCCGGCCGGCTCCGCCTTGCTCTTATCGCCGCCGCCATCTTTCTCCTGTCGTTCACCCCGGATCCGATCCAGACCGCCATGGCACTCTAGAGGAATACGGCGGATGAAGATATCAGCCACCATCATTACCTACAATGAAGAGCGGAACATCGCCCGCGCCATTGAAAGCCTCCGTTGCGTTGATGAAATCCTGGTGGTTGACTCCGGCTCCACGGACCGCACGGTAGAAATCGCTGCCAAGCTCGGCGCCCGCGTCATCGACCGCGCCTGGGCCGGTTATTCCAGTCAAAAAAACTGGGCGGCCGACCAAGCTGCGCATGACTGGATTCTATCCATTGACGCCGACGAAGCCCTGTCCGAGCTCCTCGAAGCCGAAATCTGGCAACTCAAGAAGAACGGCACTGCCCACAACGCCTACACGATGCCCCGGCTCGCCCAGTACCTCGGCAAGTGGATTCTTCACTCCGGCTGGTATCCCGATCGGAAGGTACGCCTCTACAATCGCCGGCACGCCTCCTGGACCGGCGATTTCGTGCATGAGTCCCTCACCGTCGAAGGACCGATCGGAAGCCTCGACGCGACTCTGCTCCATTTCACCTGCGACTCCCTCAGCGAACACCTCCGTACGCTCGACCGCTACACGACGCTGGCCGCCGAGCAGATCGTTGAGCAGAAGAGGCCCATCACCTTCTACCATCTGTTCTTTAAACCGTGGTGGGAATTCTTCCGCACCTACTTCCTCAAACGCGGTTTCCTCGACGGCCCCGAGGGTCTGGCCATTGCCTGGCTCGGCGCTGTTTATCAGTTCCTGAAATACGCCAAAGCCCGCTACATGCAGCCCGGCCGCGATTAAGATCCGGTGATAAACTGACGGAGTCGTATGTATACCCGTCGAACATTCACCACCTCCCTGCTGGCCGCCAGCGCCTTTGCCGCCAAGCCTGCGGGCGTCATCATGGGCGCCCAGACGTATTCCCTCCGCGATCGCGACGCCGACAAGGCCATCCTCGCCCTCAAAGAGCTTCAGATCAACACCGTCGAGATGTGGTCCGGTCACGCCGAACCCTTCTCCGGTAAAGTCGACCGCGAAGAGGTCCGCAAATGGCGGCTTTCCGTCCCCCTGACCCATTTCACCGACATCCGGAAGAAGTTCAACGATAACGGCATCACCATCCACGCCTACAACTACTCTTTCCGTGAGGACTTCACCGATCCAGAAATGGCCCGCGGTTTTGAGTTCGCTGACGCCCTCGGCGCGAAGATCATCACTGCCTCCTCGAACGTCACCACCGCAAAACGGGTAGATCCCTTCGCGAAAAAGGCCAAGATCCGCGTTGGTATGCATAATCACTCCCGCATCGTCGCCAACGAGTTCGCTACACCGGAAAACTTTCTCGACGCCATGAACGGGATGAGCAAATTCATCTGCATCAACCTCGACATAGGCCACTTCACCGCCGCGAACTTCGATCCCGTTGACTTCCTCAGCAAGTGGCACAAACGCATCGTCACCCTGCACATCAAAGATCGCCGGAAAAACCAGGGACCTAACGTCGTATTCGGCGAAGGGGACACCCCAATTAAGGCCACCCTTCAGTGGTTGAAGCAAAATAGATCGTCCATCCCTGCAAATATTGAGTACGAATACCGCGGAGCGGACACCGTAGCCGAAATGCGGCGCTGCATCGAGTACATGCGGAAGGTCGTCGCCTAGACCGATCGACCCGTAAGTACTAGAAAAACAGGGGGGAAAACAGCGTCGAAGCGCGATTTCCCCCCTGTTGCATTCCAGGTACCAGTACCCCACTCACCTTAGTTTCCCCAACCAGTACCTTGGTTTGCCACCCAGGAAAAACCCTGAGTTAAATTCAGTTTTGAACTAGGTATTCCTGCTGATTTCTGGTCCCCCCCCCCAATGTTAACTTACTAACAGCAACTGACAAATATAAACAAGTTGCAGGGAGAGGAAAACACTACTATGAATCGCATCAAGAATTTTATCCTGAAAGTTCAGATCCTGAAGGACACCAAGGGCCAGGACCTTATTGAATACGCTTTGATGGCTGGCTTCGTTGCCGTCGCCGCTGGCGCCATCATGCCGGGCGTTTCCACCTCGATCAGCACGATCTTCTCGAAGGTCGCCTCCTCGATGTCCCAGGCCGCCGGTCAGGGCAGCTAATCCACCAACGCTTAACCTAGCAGTACAAGCCACCGGCCGATGGATCCCCTCCATCGGCCGGTGGCTTTTGTATTCCTGCTCAGGTCGCAGCGCAAACAAACTAGGGCAAGTCCGAAGTGGCTCTCAGTGCTAGTCCTGATTTTATAGTACTGGAGCAAAAGTCATACTCAGACTATCCCAACCTCCTCAGGAGAAACAATTTATGAACACCCTCTACCTCTTCGCCAGCCGACTCCTCCGCGATCGCAAAGGCCAGGACCTGATTGAATACGCCTTGATGGCTGGTTTCGTGGCGGTTGCCGCGGGCGCTATCATGCCCGGCGTCTCCACCTCGATCAGCACGATCTTCTCAAAGGTCGCCTCCTCCATGTCGCAGGCCGCCACGCAGGGCAACTAGCCCTCTCCCCAAGCGACAACGGCCGACGGCTTCCCTCCGTCGGCCGTTCAGTTCTACTGCCCGGTGCGCAGCCGGTAAAGTTCCACCCCTTCCCAGCTCCGCACCCGCTCCCAAGCGCCATCCGCCCGCAACTCAGCCAACAGCCGTTGGTGCATCTCCACATCCATATCCCGGCTGAAGTCACTCTCCCGCAACAAAAACCACTTCACGCCCTGCCGCCGCGCATACCCCGCCGCATCCCGAAACGCGGCCCGCCTCGCCTCCCAATCCTCCCGGTACCAGTTCAAGGTGGGCACCAGCAAACTCACACTCGGTCTGCCCGTCGCCAAATAGATTAGAGTATCGTCCTCTGTCAGCACCGCCTCACTCCCCTTTCGTAGCTCCGCAAACACCGGCTCCAATCGCCGCAGCTCCTTCCGGTGCCCTTCCATGAACTCCGGTAACAGCTGCGTCAACACGCGAACCTGCCCTTCCACCGCCAACCCGGCCGCCAGCACCCCAATCCCCGATAGCACCCACGCTGCCCGCCGCTGCCCGGCATCCGATCCGCGCCGCAACTCCGTGACTCGCCGCCCCAACCGGCCGAACTCCGCGGTCCAACCTACCAAAAGTAGGGGCAGTAGCGGCAGCACAAACCGTTCATTCGGCGCAAAATGCCAGACGACGAGTTGACCCGCATAGAACAACCCAAACCATGCGTACCCTCGGACCGTCTCGTTCCCCTCGCGCACTACCCGCCACAACCCGCTCAACCCCGCCACGGCCATCACCTGAGCCAATATCTTTTCGCCTAATCCCCCTCCCGCCTTGGGCATGATGTAGGAACCCAATCCCTGCATGAGACCATCCAAATTCTTCCAGAGGAAGAGGTGGGCCTCGCCTAAGCGGAAATTCAGCAGATGGTAGCCGAGGTAGTTCGTATAGTATAAGGCGACGATATCGTCGCCCGCAGGCAGATTCCACCGCGCCCAGGCCATCCAACCGACGACGAATGGCAGCATAGACACGCCGAAAAGCGCGGCGCCGCGCCGGTCGCGCCGCCACAGCAGCCACAAGATCCCGGCCGGCAACAGGGCAACTCCCGCCGTCCGCCACAGATATGCCGTTCCCGCCAAGCCACCCGCCAAGCCGGGCCGTCCTCGCTCTAACAAAAGCCAAGACGCCAGGACCAACGCCGTGAACGAAACCTCCGTAAACATGCTGATGCTGAATAGCACTAAGTACGGATTCACCATCACCAAAGCCGTCAGTCCGTCCCGCCACCAACCGGTTATCCCCGCTCTGCCCAGCCAAACCCACAGAAGCGCAGCCAACACCGGAAGCCAGACGACACACAATCCCGTAGCCCACCGCAAATTCCCCGGAAACTCTCCGCCAAACAGCCATGCGGCCGCCAGCCACGCGGGAAACCCTGGCGGATACTTGGTCTGCGCCGGCTGTCCCGGCAGATTGAGGATTTTGTATCCCTGCCCGGTCGCCAGCGATTTCGCGCCAATAAAGTACAGTCCGTCGTCCTGATACTCTGTCGCGTGGGGCATGTCGCCCCACCCGCCCAAAATCAGCACCCACGCCAAGCCCACCAACAGAGCCAAACCGGCCCGGAACATCATCGGCTTAGTGCCGCGCCGCCGCCAACTCCTCGGCCGCAAAAAGTGATGTCAGAAAATTCCCCTGCGGATCGAGTTCAATTGCCTCCGGATCGCTAATGACCTCTAGAATCGGATTCTTAGCAATCTCCGGCAGCAGATTTTCACTCAAGGCCAGCGGCGTCAGCTCCATCGTATTCTTGATCCAGCCCAAAGTAACTGCGCTTTCATCCAACTTACCCACAGTCGGCCAAAGGGTCCGTAGGCACTCATAGTCGCTGCCAAAGTGGATCGGGGTCCGAATCGCCCCGGGCGTCGAGGCGGTCAGCGAGTTGATCCGCGTCGGCGTCCAATCAACCTTTGCGAGTAACCGGTCGTGGATCAGATCGGCCATGCCAAGTCCCACCGCGTTCCCATAGCTCTTACTGGACAGGTCGCGCAGGTACACCCGCTCAAACCGCGGTCCGGGCCAGGGATTCGCCTCGCCGTTCACGCTCCGGTTCACCACTTTCGTGTCCATTCCGGCCCCGGAAATTGTCTTTCCGATCTCGTCCAGCATGAGGATGTCGAGGTCGAACGGCACCCGGGCCATCCAACTCTTTACCAGCGCCAGTAACTCCTCCTCGCGCTTTTCCATCGTCTCTACCGGCACGGCTTCCACGTGCGCCGTGTGATGATAGGCGTCCTCGAGAATTGCCAGACCACCGAGAATCTTACCCGAGGCCAGCACCTGCCGTCCCACGCTCCGGATCACGTGCCCCAGCCCTAATTTGTAAGCATAGGTGTGATACCGCTGCGCCCCGGCGAACTTACCCAGCCCGATCGCCATCATCTTGAACAGGCCGCTCTCAATTTCGCCAGCGAAATCGGTATGCCACTTCACGCGGCCGACTAACATCACGCCGTCAGCGTCATACGCCTGTTTGTCCAGAAACGCCTCGATCCCGTTGGCATCGCGACCAAGCGAAACAACTTCGAGCTGGCTGATCACCGGGCAGCCCATGGTCGCCTCGGTAATCTTGTAGTTGGCCAGCACATGGGCCTGCCCTTCTGCCGTCGCCGCGCCATGGCTCCCCATCGCCGGAAAAATGAACGGCTTGCAGCCCGCCTCCTGCCAATAGGTCACGACGGCTTTGACAATCCCGTCGATGTTGGTGATGCCCCGGCTACCAACCCCGATAGCGACTCGGGCACCCGGAGCCAGACGCCCGGCCATCCCGGCGCTCCGCAGCGCCTCCGACACCGAGCCTGGCACATCGGCCAGCGCGCGATTGGGAAAATTCTGTTTTACCCGTACAATTCGGGGCAGTTGAAATGTGGTCTCCGGCATCAGGCGCAGTATATCAATTCAACGTTAGATTGCGAAGGTCAGGGCCTTTGGCGTCGACAACTCAAACACGCCCCGACCTCGCACCGCGGCCTCACTATCCGAACAGCTTTTCTTCGACGTCCTCCGGCTTGCAGTGGACCCCGACGTAAAACTTCCCGAATTTCGCGTACACGGCACTGACCTCATCGAAACGCATCTCATAGATCAGTTTCTTGAACACCACCGGATCGTCCGCGAACAGGTCGACGCCCCATTCCCAATCGTCCAGTCCAATCGATCCTGTAATGATCTGCTTTACCGTTCCCGCATACCGCCGGCCCACCATCCCGTGTTCGTGCATCATCCGCGCACGCTCTTCAATCGACACGGTGTACCAGTTTTTGCTCTCTCCGCGCAGCCGATCCATCGGATAGAAGCAAACGTATTGGGCTTCGGGAATTCGGGGATACAACCGCGGCGCCATGGCCTCGGTCTGCCGGTCAAGGGTCTCCTGCACGGCGGCCTGCCATTCCTCCGAGTGGCGCTCCAGCCCTTTCTCATCCAGCGCCCTGAATGTCTTTACCGACGATTCGTACAGCCCGAGCTCCACCACCGAGGTGTAGTCGGCAACCGGGATTAGGTACCCGGCCAAATCGCTGCGCAAAAAGTCCCTCTGCGCCTCTTGCAATGCTTCGAGAGTTGCGCGGAAGAAGATCAACATCAGGTCGCCCTTGCCAACCATCGCATACGCGGCAGTCTGGCCGGTTTCCTGGCCCTGTGCGAAGCGCAAATCGGAGGCAAACTCCCGCAGAATATCGCGCCGGGTCAAGTTATCAAGCGCGTTCCAGCGACGCCGGTTGATCCGGAACATCAGATGAAGCACCCAAGCGCCTTCAATCGTCAGAGGAACCGCGGGCAATGCCGCCGGAAGGGAATTCGAAGTTTGTTCAGACATTGGTCTACTCTCTCTACTCTAAACTGTCGATTCCCTACTATTGCGAAGTGCCCCCGTTTCAGCCTAAGGTCTTTTCCTTATGCAGAAAGTACCGCCTCCGGTCGAAAGACCCTGTAGGACAACGTGTAATGAAATTTCTTGCCGGTTCGCGCCTTTTTATCCTGGCCTTCCTCACCGCCCTCCTCGCCGGAAGCGGCTGGTCGCAGACTGCGTCGCAGGTGCGGATCTTCGCCGATCCCCCCGATGCGTACTTCCTGGTGGATGGCATCCGCTACCGCGGATCTCAGTCGTTTGTGTGGACTACTGGCAGTAAACACACTCTCGAAGCGGATGTCCTGATCCAGACAGGCACGATCGACACACGATTCAACTTCAGCAATTGGGAAGATGATCGCGGTCTCATCGGAGACGCTGGCGCGCCCGTCCAGACAGTGACGGCCAATCCTGCGCTGTCCTTTTTCAAGGTGACGTACACCCGCGAGCACAGGCTGCAGTTCATTTTCTATTCCGCTCCAGGCGTCGATAACGGCGCCGCGTGCGGTAGTTCTGGCGGTGGCGCCTCCGCGTTTCCAGGCAAGGTCTACATCAACGGCACGTGCTACCAGTCGTCCCTCTCGATTTATTACCCCGCCGGGCAGGCCCTTAACCTGGGAGCGGTCCCGAATCCCGGATTCGTGTTTACCGGATGGCTGGTCAATGGCAATCCTCCGGGAGACGCGTTTCTTCGGACCTATACCGTCCGCGGGCCGGCTATCATCGCCCCGCAGTTCGCTCCGGCCAAGCGTGTCCTCTTCTACACGGACCCGGAGGAACTCCAGGTTTCCATCGACCAGACGCCTTTCAACACCGTCACGCGGTTTGAAGACGTCGGCCGGACCAATCCCGGTCTCCGCGAACTCGCCGTTGGTACTCGCCACGCCCTCAGCGCCCCTAGCCCCCAGCAGGATCGCCAGGGACGCTACTGGGTTTTCGACTCGTTTGACATTCCGCTCGGCCCTGGCGGACTGTACGAAGTTGCCAATGCGAACATTATGCAGACGATCACGGCCAAGTTTGTCCGGGCCGCCTCGGTGTCGTTCCTAACCCAGCCTGTAGGCCTCAAACTAGCCGTCAATGGCCGCGAAAACTGGCCTTCCTACAATTTCGTCTGGGCTGTCGGCAGCGCCAACACAGTTACCGCTCCAGCCATTACTACCGATAGCCGAGGTCGCAAATACCGCTTCTTGAATTGGTCCAACGGCGGACCCGCCACGCAGGAGATCACTACGCCGGTCGATACGGCCACCGGCGGATTCCGCCTCATTGCCAACTACGAACTCATGCCCCGGGTGATCATCTCGACCAATCAACCTGCTGGCCAACTGTTGGTCAACGGGCAAACCTGCGCCATGCCCTGTATACTCGACGGCGCTGCTGGATCGACCGCATCGCTCGACGCCTCCGCGAAAGTAGAGTTTGGAGCGGATTCCCGCGCCGAGTTCTCCGGTTGGTCGGACGCTGCCGATCGTGCCCGCACCCTCACGTTCTCCGGTGATGAGCGGCGCATCACACTCAACTACAGCATGTCCAATGCTCTCCGCGCAGTCTCTGACCTGGCCGATGGCGTGGACTTCAGCTTCGATCCGCCCTCCGCCGACGGCTTCTATCCCTCCAACGCGACGGTCCGCGTCACGGCTACCGCCCGCGAAGGCTTCCGCTTCCGGCGCTGGGCCGGCGACTTGGAAGGTACTTCCGATGTCGGATTTGTATCGCTCGGCACCCCTCGCCTCGTACGAGCACTTCTCGACAAAATCCCCACGATTCCCACTGCCGGAATTCGCAACGCCGCCGGTGAAACCCCGGATCTGGTCGTCGCCCCGGGCAGTATCATCTCGGTTTTCGGCAGCCTGCTCGCCCCCGACTATGCCGCCGCCCCCGCCGGCCCCCTGGCGCAGACCCTTGCCGATACGGTTGTTCAATGGAACAATCGTCTTCTGCCTCTACTCTTCGTCTCACCCGACCAGATCAACGCGCAGGTGCCCTCCGACTTCGCGGAAGGCGAACAAACCCTGGGGGTTCGGACAGGGAATCAACCCGCCATCCAGGGGAAGGTCCAAGTCGTCCGCAACGCTCCGGGTCTGTTTGGCTTCACGCTCGACGAGAAGTTCTATCTCGCCGCCACACACGAAGACGGCAGCGTTATCTCGCCGGACAATCCGGCCCGCCGAGGCGAAACGATAACAATTCTGGGCACCGGCTTCGGCCCCTATCAGCGCCCGCTCTTGGACGGATTCCCCGCCCCGCTCGCCCCGCCGAATCCGCTTGTCGACCCAGTCGAGATCCGGCTCGGCGAACTCACGCTCACCCCGGCCAGCGCAATTGCCAGTCCCGGGCAAGTCGGCTTGGTCGCCCTCAAGC
Source organism: Candidatus Sulfopaludibacter sp. SbA3 (assembly GCA_945890485.1). Taxonomy (GTDB): domain Bacteria; phylum Acidobacteriota; class Terriglobia; order Bryobacterales; family Bryobacteraceae. The sequence continues at coordinate 604,704 of CAMDCN010000001.1, forward strand.
TTGTCATCCCGGAGGACCTGGCTCCCGCCGGCGAACTCCCGGTCACGGCCATCGTCAATGGACGTAGCTCTAACTCAGCCCTACTCCCGTTACGCTAAACCGAAATGAACTCGTTCCCATCGCTCTTCCGAATTCTGCCGCTGCTCGCACTACCGCTCGTCGCCGCACCGGAAGTCGAAACCCGTCCGGAGCCCTCGGCTTGGCGCTTCGCCCACCCCGATGCCCAGATCCTGGCCGGGGCCGACCTCTTCCGACTCGGCCAGTCCCCCCTCGGCGAGAAGCTCCGTCAGCGCTTCCTCGCCGCCATGGGCCCGGAATTGTCTCGTCACGTCCAGCGCCTGCTCGTCTCCACCGCCTTCGCCCCAGACGGGAGCGCCGACTCCATCCTGATCCTTTCCGGGCCACTCAACTCTGCGCGCATCAAGCAAATGGCCGCCCAGGGTCAGGCGCCAATCAAAAACTACAAAGGCGTCGAGGTAATTCTCCCGCCCAGCGGCTCCCCCGACGAGACCCATTTCGCCATCGTTGATTCGCAAACCGCGCTTCTCGGTACCCGATTGGGAGTGGCCGGGGCAATCGACCGCAGCCTCCGCACCCCTCGTCCCCATGGCGAAACCAACCCACTATTCTCCCGGGCCCTCGAACTCGGCAGTGAAGCCGAAGTCTGGGTCCTCACCGACGAACTACCAGCGGGGTTCGGCCCCGTGTCTTGGGACGCCCAGGCCGGACTCGAACTGGTCCTGACCGTCAAACACGACGCCGGGCTCGCCATCGGAATCGCCCTGGCGGACCCGTCTCAAGTAGACGCCGCACTCCAACCTATCGAAGCAGATCGCTTCGCCAAGCCCCAAGCGCGTTATGTGCTGGCCTCTTGGCTCCCCAAACTCGCGGCCCTCCGCCAGACCAGCGGACTGGTCTTGTCAGGGCAGCTGAGCGAGCCCGCCACCCTTGAAGAATTTCCCACTCTCGCCGCCGCACTCGGCCTACCCATCAAGCCAGCCGTCCGCCCAACGCGACTCGAAGTCACGCCCCCACAGCCCAAACCGGCTCCGCCGGTTGAACCGCCTGTGCTTCGGGTCCGCATCGAGGGTCTCGACAACGGTCCCCTCGAGATCCCCTACCAAACCAAAAAGTAGTCCCCGGCTGTTATAAACTCTTCGGTCATGCCTCCTTCCCGGCTCCTGGCCGAACTTGCCGCCGAATTCTTCGGCACCATGATGATCCTCCTGATCGGTGCTGGCGTCGTCGCCTCCGTCGTGCTATTCAGCACCGGCACACCTGGAGAAGTTGTCAACGGCGGCGTCACCAATATCAATTTCGCCTGGGGCTTCGGCGTCACGTTCGGCATCCTGGTCGCGGGAAAAATCAGCGGAGCCCACCTCAACCCCGCCGTCACTCTCGCCCTCGCCGTCTTCCGTAGCTTCCCCTGGTCGAAAGTCCTCCCGTACTCCCTCGCCCAAATCGCCGGCGCTTTTGCCGGGGCCGCTCTCGTCTTCGTCAACTACCGCGAAGCGTTCCAGAAATTCGATCCTGCCCTCGAAAAAACCGCGGGCATCTTCGCCACCTTCCCCGCCTTCCCCGCCGCCCCCATGGCCGGCCTCTTCGATCAAGTCCTGGGCACCGCCATCCTCCTCTTCCTCGTTTTTGCCGTCATCGACGAGCACAACAACCCGTCCCCTGCCTACTTCACCCCCCTTCTCGTCGGGCTCATCGTTGTCGCCATCGGCATGTCCTTTGGCCCAATGCATGGATACGCCATCAACCCCGCCCGCGATTTCGGACCTCGCCTTTTCACCGTGCTGGCCGGTTTCCGGAATAATGGCCTTACCGACGGCACCGGCGTCTTCTGGGTGCCCATCGCGGGCCCCCTCCTCGGCGGTCTTCTCGGCGCAGCCGCCTATGACTTCGGAATCCGCCGCTTTCTTCGCTGACCTGCTAGCCTGAAGGAAGAAGTAAATGTTTATCTCCGTCCGCGAGCTCGACCTCGCTCCCGTCAAATTCCGCGAGTCCGTTGCCCCCGGCGTCATTGATTGGACCACCAACGCCACGCAAGTCGGCCCCTTGGTCGCCGAAGGCGAAGCCAGCCTCGACGAGATGACCCAGGAAATCCGGTTCTCTGGCCACCTTGCTGTCCCGCTCCATCTCGAGTGCGACCGCTGTCTGGCCCCCATTGATATCGCCGTCGATACCGACTTCGAACTCGTCTACGAACCTCTCCCGGAAGCCGTTCCCGGCCAGGAACTGGAACTCCACGCCGGTGACATCGACCTGGGGTTCTACGAAGGCGACGGCATGGAACTGAACGATGTCCTCCGGGAGCAAGTCCTTCTCGAATTCCCCTCCCGTGCTCTCTGCTCTCCGGAGTGCAAAGGCCTCTGCCCGGTCTGCGGAGTCAATCGAAACGAACAAACTTGTTCCTGCACCACCACTATTCCTGACGAACGTTGGGCCGCGCTGCGCAACTTGTAGCGCATTCGATAATTATTCGCTATACTCAGAAGTTTGAGTTCTAGCCATGCCTAATCCAAAACGACGTCACTCCAAGCGCCGCACCTCCTCCCGTCGCGCGCATGACTTTCTGGTTCGCCCGATTATGTCGGAGTGTCCCAATTGCCACGCCATCAAACTCCCGCATCGTGTATGCGGCAGCTGTGGCTTCTACAAGGGCCGCGCCGTAATCGAAGTCGCCGAGCAGTAAACCCGCTCTGCCTTTCATTCCAATCCTATGGTGACAATCGCCGTAGACGCGATGGGCGGGGACCACGCCCCCAAATCGGAAGTCGAAGGCGCCATTCGCGCCGTCCGCCAATTGCCCGTTTCCGTCATCCTCGTTGGCCAGGAGAATGTGGTGCGCACGGAGCTTTCCGCCCATCCGGGCTGGGAAAAGCTCCCCATCACGATTCACCACGCCAGCGAGGTTGTCACTATGGACGATAGCGCCGGCAAAGCTCTTCGAACGAAGAGAGATAGTTCTATCCGGGTCGCCCTTCGCTTGGCTCGCGATGGACATGCCCAGGGTGTTGTCAGCGCCGGGAATACCGGTGCGGTTATGGCTATGGCCAAAACGGTCTGCGGCATGGTGAAAGGCGTCGACCGCCCCGCTTTGGCTTCCGTCTTCCCGACGCTAAAGGGCAAGCCCGCCGTGATGCTCGATGTCGGCGCCAACGTCGACGTGTCGCCGGAGATGCTGGCTCAGTTCGCCATGATGGGCGAATTGTATTCCAGGCTCATCTTCCATACGGAAAATCCGCGCGTTGGCCTGCTTTCCATCGGCGAAGAGGATCATAAGGGCAACGAATTGACCAAAGGCGCGATGCCCTTGCTCAAACAACTGCCGATCCACTTCATCGGCAATGTCGAAGGCCGCGACCTCTACACTGGGCACGCCGATGTCATCGTCTGCGACGGCTTCACTGGCAATGTGGCTCTGAAGGTCAGCGAAGGCCTCGTCGACGTCATCAAGCACCTCCTCCAGGAATCGCTCAAGGCCAGCCTCTCAGGCAAAATCGGTTACATGCTCTCCCGGTCAGCCTATACGAATTTCAAGAAGCGGGTCGACTACTCCGAGTTTGGCGGAGCGCCCCTCCTCGGCGTGAAGGGCTGCACAATCATTTGCCACGGCCGTTCCAACGCCAACGCCATTAAGAACGCGGTCCGCGTCGCTGCGGAGTTTGCAAGCTCCAATCTCAACGAACGCCTTCACCAAGGTCTGACCAGCGAAAAGGTTTGACCAACTAAATCAGCTCCCGCCGCGTCACAATAGAAAGACACGGCATGCGCATTTTCTTAATCTTCCCCCTCCTCGCCGCTGCTGCATTCGCTGCGGCTCCGTGTGAGGACGAAGCCCGCGCTCTCCGCAATACTCCGTCCAAACCTGGCGTCCGTGCCGTACTCGAATCCTGTGCCACTCGCCACAACGCCCCTACCGCCCGCCTGGCGTTGGCGGTCGCCGCCCTCGAAGGAAACGATTTCTCTGGCGCCCTCCGTCATCTAAAAGGGCTCAAGCTACCCGCCCTCCCGGACTACGTCGCCCTGTTCACGGCCCAAGCTCACGCGGGCCTCGAAGACAAACCTGCCACCCTCGCTGCGCTAGCCCCCGTGCTCGCGCCCAGTGCCAACTCGCCCCTGCTCCACAAAGCGGCCCTCCTGGCGGCCGCCGCCAGCGAGCCTTCAGCCGCAGTAACGCTGCTTGAGCGCTTCCGCCCGCAACTCCAGCAGCCCGCCGCCGACTTGGCCCTCGCACAGGCCTACCAGGCCGCCGGCCGCCTCGACCTCGCCGGGCTCACCTTCGCCCGGGTGTACTTCTATTACCCTCTTTCGAAGGAAGCTACCGTCGCCGAACCCGCCTGGCGTGAACTCGGCACCCCGGACAATACGCCCGAAAACATCATGGCCCGCGTCGAAAAGCTCCTCCCCTCCCTTCCCGGCCGGGCCCGGCAGGATCTACAGGGCATCTCCGGCGAGTTGGCCGACGTCCGCCGGGCCGCCGCCGACTACTACACCCGCCAATACCCGGCCGCCCTCGCCGCCCTTACCGCTCTCACGCCCCAGGACCCCGCCATTGACGCCGAACGCACCTACTATCTTTATCAAACCGCCCGCCGCTCCAACCGCGACGCCGACCGCCAAGCGGCCTTCGCCCGCCTCGCCCAGCACCACTCCCGATCCCCACGCTTCCTCGACGTACTCCTCCCCGAAGCCTACCGCCACCTCACCGAAAACGAATTCGAGGCCTACGAGCCTCTTTATCAAACTTGCGTCACAAATTTCCCCTCGGACCCACGCGCCGCTTTCTGCCATTGGAAGATTACCTGGTCCAATTACATCCGCCGGCGCCCCGCAGCGCTCAACTTGCTGCGCGAACACGCCGAAAAGTATCCAAACTCGGATAAGGTCAGCGCGGCACTCTACTTTCTCGGCCGCCTATCCAACGACCCCACTTACTATCAAACCGTCGTCGCCCGCTATCCCAATACGTATTACTCCCTCATCGCCTCCGATCGTCTGAAGGAGAACGCCGTCACCCTCCGGCCCAACGCTTGGCTCGGCCAACTTCGTTATACGGCCCCGCCAGTGATTCCGGCCCAGGAATCGGTCTCCTCTCGGCTGCGGATTGAGCGCGCCCGTCTCCTCCTCTCGGCGGGCCTCGACGCTCTCGCCGAAGCCGAACTCCGCTTCGGCGCCCGGGAAGACCAAGTGCCGCTCCACGTCGCGATGGAGCTGGCTGGTGCGCTGCAAAGGGCCGGTAAAGTAGACCGCGGAGTTCGCACCATTAAAGGGCTCCTCCCGGGTTATCTTACCTTCCCGTTTACCGCGGTCAACGAGAAGTTCTGGCAGCTCGCCTTCCCCATCCCCTACCGGGCGTCGCTCGAAAAGTACGCCCGCCAGGCCGAAATCGATCCCTTCGTCTTCGCCGGCCTCATTCGTCAGGAGTCTGAGTTCAACGCCTCCGTCGTCTCCCCGTCCAACGCCTATGGACTCTCGCAAATCCTCCCCTCCACCGGCCGGGACCTCTCTCGCCGAGTGGGATTGAAGGGCTTCACGCCGCGCATGCTCTTTGATCCCACGACCAATATCCACTTAGGAACTTACTACATCCGCCACTTGCTCAATTCCCTTGAAGGCAACTGGCACGAAGCGCTGGCCGCCTACAACGGAGGCCGCACCCGGGTAATTAAGTGGAGGACGTTCGCCCAGTACCGCGAACCAGCCGAGTTCATCGAGACGATTCCGTTTGATGAAACTCGCGGCTATGTTCAGGCGGTGCTCCGCAACGCCGCGGTCTACAAGCAGCTGTACGAAGGCAAGTCCGCCGAAATCGCCTATCCGGATCCTCCCGCTCCGCCGGCGGTGGCCGTCGCCAAGCCCGCGGTCCGCAAGGCCTCCCCGGCCAAACCGGCGGCGCGCCGCCCCGTTCGCCGCCCGGCCAACAAACACAAGTAGCAGCCGTGCTCCTCCGGGTTTCTATGGGATGGCGCCGCCTCTCGGAAGTGGATCTTTCACGGGGTTCTCGTACCAAATCAAACCTAATGGGCTCTGTTCCTCAGTCGTAATCACGTCCAGGTCGCCATCCCCGTCCATATCCAACAGCTCAATCCGGTCAAACTTGATGCCTTCCGGACCGCTGAGCCGATGCGGCCGCCACTCCCCGTCCGCCAGTTGCTGCAGCCACCAAACCCCCTCCTTTCCGGCGCTCCGTTCGCACGTCAAAACCAGATCGTTCCGGCCGTCGCCGTTGAGGTCCCCAATTGCCACCGCCTTCGCCGTGCCAGCGCCCGCTGGATATCGCAACGCATGCTCCTTCCAGCGGTCGCCTGATTCGTCCAGCCGCTCCCACCACACCACCGCGTTCTCCCGCACCGCCGCCGCCACGTCCGTCTGCCCGTCTCCGTTGATATCCCCCAAGGCGGCAAACATCACCTCCCGCCCTTTCGCGCCAATGTCGTGGCGCTCCCAGCGCGGATACCGCAGCCAGTAAACTCCGCTTGTCTTGCCCCTCCGGTCGCTTACCAGGATGTCGTCGTTCCCGTCGCCATCCATATCCTGCGATGCCAGCGTCATCGTCCAGCCCACCTTCGCCAGCCGCCGACCCGTCCACTTCGCCAGCTCGCGCGCGCTGCCCTGCGCCGGCGGCGACAGCAACACCAGCTCCGCCTCAGGCAGCTTGGCCGTCGACTTCCCACCCGCCACAATATGCTGCCGTCGATCGTCCGGTAGCCAAATCGGCAGCGCATAGATCCAGCGTTTGGCCGGGTCGGCCGCCGGAATCGCCTGCGTCTTCCAATCGGGCCCCCAGTGCACGAATACGCCCGTCGGCTGGCCTTCCTCGCAGGAACTGATGACGTCCTGCGTTCCATCCCGATCCACATCGGCAAATACAGCATCTTCCGCCGCGCAAATCTGCCCCACCGTCTCCCGTTTCCAAGGCTCCCACGGCTTCGCCGGTTGCAGATACACCCGCACGGTGCGCCCTTCCTCCCAACCTGTCGCAATGTCCAGCCGTCGATCCCGGTTCACGTCCCCCAACCGGACCCCATCCGCACCCTTTAATGAGGCATCAATGGTATGCCGTCTCCACGGCTCCTCCGCGTGCAGGGTGGTTGCGGCAAGAATCAGCGATCGAATCACCCGCAGTTTCACTTCGATTGCTCCCTGGTCCACTGCTCGAATCGTCCGGCCAAATTCTGCGGCAAGCCTTCGTGCAGAATCAACCGGTACCGCAGCCGCAGGGAGGCGCCCGCCGCCAGTTCATACGCGCCACGCTGGCCGTTCTTCTCGCCGGCAAAACTACTGGCTGCAAATGGGTTGGCGCTGTTCAGCCCGTAGTTCCGTGCATGCCAGCCGGAAGGATGCCGCGGATTCGATGGGTGGCTCATCATAGCGACGCCGTACGGCTTTCCGGCCACGGTAGCCTCGTAATGCGTCCAGGCGGAGGCCTTGCCCCAAATCTGCGCCGCCCCGCGCAGCCCTTCGGCGTTGGCCAGTTTCGCGCCGCGGTCTTCCCGAAACTCTTCCCGGAGCCGGATGCCCGTGCCCCCGTCGTCGGTGTCGCCGAAGATTAGGGGCTGTTCGCCACGGAGGGCCATCGCAAAGTCGATCACCCGCACCCGGCCGTCGTCCCACACGGTCCAAGTTGTTTCGAGCCTGGCGATCCGTTGGCCTGTGCGCGTCTCGAGGTGGTGCTGGCCGCGCAAAGCAAACCGGTCGCCCTGCTTGCGGCCACTGGCGCGGCTGGTCCGGATGAAACCGCTGGCGCCTGGCTTCTCTCGCCAGAAGTCTTCGCCATTGATCACGCCATGGCCCCACCACAAGCCCCTGTGCCAGGCATGGTCCTGGTTGTCGCCGGGGCGTGCGGCCACCGGCCAACCTCGGGATAGTTCGGTGCCGTCCACGGCCCGCAGCGGATAGAGAAACGGCTTATCCCACTCCTTGCCGACGTAGAGCCCTGCAATCGTTTCCCCGCCCCGCACGATCTGAACCACCCCTGGCTTCTCTTCGAGCCGCCATCCATCCGCGGCCAGCCCCAGCAGAAATTTGCGTCGCAACATCCCTCTATCATCCATCGCCGGGGAAACAGCCGCACATCGGCGGTGGAGCCCATTTACACAATGCCTCCACCCGGTGCGTTTCTTCTTGGAGCCCTTGCCGTTCCGGCATCTCAAGCTCCTTCACTGAGTCCAGTGATCCCAGGCAAACAGCAAGCTCCGAAGGATTGTGACGTGCCTCCGGTACGGCTGGAGTGCTGGAGAAGGCACCCGAGTCCCAACCAATTGAAATTTTTTCAGCCAATAACCACGGGCCTCCCGCGCACCCCCTCCCCGGAATCCGCTTGACCCACTGTCACCGTGGAACCAGGAGGGAGAACCATCACGGTGAATGAGCAGCAACCCCAAACAAACGGAGCCAACGGTGGCGGACCTCGCACCTCGGAACCCTGGAACAAATCGATCGAGGGCGAGCAGCGGCCTTTTGACAACCCAGAAAATCCGTTCAGAACGGAACGAACCAATCCACCCGAACCGACAACTGCAACAAAAAACACGACTTCTCCAACGCCGGCCACAGCCGGAATGGAAACATTCGCGCCACCGCGAAAACGAAGCCGGCCCTAAAAAGGAGACCTCAATCCATGCCAAAAACGATCAGAATCCTGTCCCTCGATGGCGGGGGCATCCGCGGGCTCATTCCCGCGGTAATCCTCGGGAAACTCGAAAGGCTCACCGGCCAACCAACCGCCAGCCTGTTCGACCTCGTCGCCGGAACGTCCACCGGCGGCATCCTGGCGCTCGGCCTCTCCAGGCCCGGGCCTGATGGGCGGCCGCTGTATGCCGCTGAACAGATGGCCGAGCTCTATGAGAAGGAGGGCAGTACCATCTTCAGCACCTCGCTTTGGAGGAAGATCCGGTCCGTCGGAAGTCTCACCGAAGAGCGTTATCCGGCACATGGCATTGAATCGGTACTCCAACGGTTCTTTGGCGCCTCCCGGCTCAAAGACGCTTGTACCGACGTGCTTGTACCGAGCTATGAAATCGAGCGCCGGACGCCGTTTTTCTTCCGCAGCGCGATGGCGCGGGAACGCGCTGACTACGATTTCCCTATGTGGCTGGCGGCCAGGGCGACGTCTGCTGCGCCAACCTACTTTGAACCGGTCAAAGTACCCGCTGGGAAGGATTATTGGGCCCTCATCGACGGCGGTATGTTCGCCAACAATCCAGCCATGTGCGCCTTGGTCGAGGCGCGTTCGCGCCATCCGGAGGCCACCGAATTCGTGGTGGTCAGCGTCGGCACCGGGGTACGCGTGAAGCGCTTCGCCGTCGAAGAGGCCCAAAAGTGGGGCGCCGCCCGGTGGATACGGCCAGTCCTCGATATCGTCCTCGATGGCAGCAGCGCGACGGTCGACTACCAGTTGCGGCAACTCTTAGAGAGCGACTATCATCGCTTTCAAGTCAGTCTGCAGCCCGGCGAAGATGCCATGGATGACGTACGGCCCCAGACCCTGCGAAAGCTCAGATTGCAGGCCGAAGGGCTCTGCCGGGAGCGCACCGTCGAACTCTTCACTCTGGCCGATCGGCTGACCACGATCGGCCACAGCCGCCAAAAACTGGCCGCCTGAGACCGCGACGGGCGGCGGCGAAGTGAAATCAAAAGAAACAGCTTCGCCGCCGCCGCGTCCGAAACAACATAGGATAATGGCAAGAACTCGAAGCATGACGAAACTCCCGCAACTGCTGCTGATCGCCATCGCACCGCTCAGTGCGCAAACGGTCTGTGAGCCAACGCCGATGTACGCCATCTGCGATCTCATCTTCGACGCTCCAGCCGGCGCCACGCTCCAGGCGGAAGTTCGCTCGCCGCGACATCGTACGTTTCTCATGCCGGCATTCGCCTCCGCACCTGGCAAGTTAACCATCCGTGTCTCGCCAACCCTGGCCGGCCAGTGGGACTACCGGCTCACCTCCAGCCTACCCGCGTTCAATGGAAAAACCGGCAGCTTCGAAGCGCTCCCGAATGACCATCCCGGCTTCGTCGTGCCCGCAAATCTGCGGCATTGGGCCACCGGCGAGGACCGGCAGCCCCACCTCTGGCTCGGCGCCACCGGAGGGGATCCCGAACTGCTCTCGACCCAGAAATTCAATCATGTCCGCCTGGTACTCGATCAATCGAAGCTCGACGAAATCGAAAAGCAAATCCGCGCGTACAACGAAAAGCGCATCACCGTCGACCTCGTTCTGAGCAACCTGCCCGCCATGTGGCAAGAGCGCGAAAAGGCCCTGAAATACCTCATCGGCCGCTTTTCAGCGTTCAATATCACATGGCAGCTCGAAGGCTCCCGCGCCGCGCTGAAAGAAACCGGCCTCGCCCTCAAGAAACTCGATCCCTATGGCCATCCTCGCACCGCCGTCACCAGCGACACCACCGCACCGCTGCTCGCCGACGGTTGGGCCAACTATATCGTCTACTCGACCGTCGACGACCAACTCGGCGCCATCGAACATCAGCTCTACACCGCCCCCAAAGTCAGCATCGCGCTCGAAGAACGTGCCGACCCGGAGGAGTTCCGCCGCCGACTTTGGAACATGTGGTTCAACGGGCAATACCCCACCGTCAAACTCTCGAGCGAGAAAGGCGCCAAGTACGTCGCCGCTTGGCAGGAACTCTTCGCCCGCACGCGCCACTGGGACATCGAGCCCTATTTTGACGTGGACGGCGCCCGGTCCCTAGCCCTCGAAGGCGTCGAGTACATCGTTTACATCGAAAAGCCGTCCATCCCGGTCGAGGTCCTCGTCGAAAAGCACTCTTATGACGTGTACTGGTTCAATCCCTTAACCGGTGAATACACGAAAGAGAAGAAAGACTGGAAGGGCGAGAAGTTCGTGGCCCAGCCTCCCTCCACGGATCACGATTGGGTGCTCCACTTGAGCCGTGATGGGCGCAAAGAGGGCATGCTCAAGAGCTACAAATTCGAGTCCCGCCTTCCCATGGTGCAGGAACTGGAAATGCAGGACAAGATGTTGCCCTTCGAGATCGTCGAGCCCCAAGCCGACACCATCAGCCGTAAAAATCCGCCCGCCTTCTCCGTTAAAATCCGCCGTCCCACGCGCGCAACCAGGACCATGATGTTCCTCTGGACCGGCGAGGTGGTCACTGGAGGCCAAGGCGCCCGCGTCCTCGGCACTGGCGAGAAAGGCCAGCTCAAAATCCCCCCCGATATGACCCTGCAATATCCCGCCGTGCTCAGCCTGCGCGTCGTTGGCATGAACGCCAACGGCAAAATTTACGCCGCTGACAAGGTCCTCCGGCTTACCGAATGATTCTCGCCATCGACGTGTGCAACGAGGTCGGCTCCATCGCTCTGCTCGACGGAACCGACCTGATCGAGGAACGCCGCCTCGAATCGCCGGACGGCTTCGGCCATATTCTGTTTGGCGCCATCGAGGATCTGTTGGCCGCTCACGGCGTCCCCGCCAGCGCCATCAACCTCTACGCCGTCGCCACCGGCCCCGGCTCATTCACCGGTGTCCGTGTCGGCGTTACAGCGGCCAAGGGCCTCGCTTTCGCCAGCGGCAAGCCCCTGGCCGGAGTTACCAATCTCGAAGCCCTGGCCAGCCTCGGAAGCGGCCCGCTGCGCGCTCCGATCTTCGATGCCCGTCGCGGCGACGTCTACGCCGCAGTTTACGACGACGCGCTCAACGTAATCGTCCCACCCGCGGTGTGTCCCATCGAAAACTTCCCGCTCGGCGAAGCCACCCGTATTGACGCCGGTCCTCTGCTCGCCGCCGCCGTCGGCCGCATCGCGGCGCGGCGCGGCGGCGTTCACCCCGCCGCGGTCGATGCCACCTATGTCCGGCCCTCGGACGCTGAACTGCTCAAGACCTCTTCGTGAAACCGGTCGCACCCGATGCAAAGGTTCTCATAGACCCGGCCGTCTTCGAGAATGATCCGGCTCTTCCGCCGGAACTCCTCGTCCGTCCATCCGTAGGTTAGCCCCATCTCCTGTGGCTGCCCGCGATTGATCGCAACATAAACCGGTTCGCGGCTCCGCCGCGCCAGTATCCTTTCGAGCGGCTCCGCATGCAGGTTGCCCACCGGCAACTTGGTCTTCAGGCAACACGGGTAGACGTTCCCGTTCGGCTCAATTGACACCTCGGAGCCCTCGCCACGCAGAAAATTCAGCCCGCCGCTCCACTGATTGCAGAAGTTGTCCGCCATCGTCGCCGTCGAAAGCCGATTCTTCCACGCCCGCCCTCGGGGCCACAGCTTGCCGATCCACTGCTCTGGCGTCGCGCCGAACATGCTGTAATCGCCGCCATCGGCTTCGAGCATCGCGATCACCTTTTCCCGTCGGTCCAACATCCCGGCATGAAAATCATCCATGCCGGAAACCGAGATCGTCGTCACATGATGCGCGCGCAATTCGGCGATCAGCTTCGGCGTCAGCAGGTCGCCTGTTGTCTGCACGATGATCCGCGTCCGGTCGCCGTACTTGGCATAAAGCAGGTCGAGCACCGGATAGAGCACGGGCTCCCGGACCGCATCAAGCAGCACTTCCCCGCCGGCTAGTATCACCTTGCCCAGTTCATCGGGAAAGTTGGCGATGATCGGCCCGGGATCGGTATGCTCCGGCATTCCCTGCGGATAGGGCCGGAAGCGGTCGTCGTAGCAGTGGTCGCAGGTCCGGTGGCAGAGCCACGTAATCACGTAGTAGATCGAATCCATTTACTTGCGCCGCAGCTCCGCCGGCGCCCGCTCCCGGTCATGACTTTCACTCACAAACTTCCACTCCACCGGCACTGTCTCTGGCGGATAGCAGATCCGGTCCGTACAACTTTGATACCGGAAGGTGCCCTTGATGACCAAGGTTTCGTCCTTCAACTGCGGAGGCAGCGTGATGTCGCGCGCTGCGCTGAAGACTCCGCTGTACTGCGAGTTCTTATCGGCCTTCGGCCACACCGGATCGGTTGCCTTCACCCCTTCGAGAGACCACGCCACCGGGATGAACTCCTCGGGAGCGCCGGGCGCGTAGACGTGCAGTCCCTTTCCTAACGCGCCTTCGAGCGTCAATCGGATTCGCTGTCCGCCGCGAACTACCGAAGCACTCGCGCCGGTAGTCACTTTGATTCTTTTGCCGGTGAACTCGCCAAGCGGCGCTGCCTTTTGGCCAAACCGCCCGCTCAGCACGGACGAGATCGTGAACCGCTCGCGAAAATCCTCTTCGAAGTACTTCGCCGTCACCCGTCCCTGGCCGTCGAGCAGAAACACGCCGGGATGCGGAATACCCTGCATAAAATCGATGTTCACCGCCTTGTTTCGCAACCCAAACGCATCGATTAACTTCGAGTCCGTATCCGACAAGAAGGGATAATCGAGCTTCTTCCGGGCAAAGAAGTAGCGCCAGACCGCTTCACTGTCATAGCTCACAGCTAGCACATTCATTCCGAGTTTCCGCACATTCGCCACCTGTTGTCCCAACTCCACGAGTTGGGTTTTGCAGTACGGTCACCAATCCGCTGAGCGGACAAACAAGACGAACAGGCCCTTCGGTCCCGCCAGTTTCTTGAAGTCTGGAACCAGCGGACCCACGTTCTCGCCGATCACCGGCCCCGGCGGCAGCTCCGTCAACTGCAGATCTTTGAAGTGCACCGTGATGCCCGGCCCACTATGCACCTGCAGCGCGATGAAACCGGTTCTCTCAATGCCCGGTTCGGTCTCCCGATAGTCCACCGTTTTTTTGCCATCGAGTTCGAGGGTGATGCGGTCGCCGTCGGCGGTAATCACATACTTGTGCCACGCCTTCGTATCGAGGTTCGGCACCGCGGTCTGCGCCAACACTTTTTTCCGCCGCGACTCATCGTAGAGAGCGCCCCAATACTTCTCGCCGATGTCGGCCTGATAGCCTTCCACCTCGTGCGAATCCGGCACCGGTTTTGAACGAAACTGCACTCCGCTATTGCCTACGCCATCAACAAGCTGAAACTGCAGCGCCAGCCGGAAATTGCCATAGTGCTTCTTCGTCCGCAGGAAATCGTTGTACTTCAATCCGGAGTGCTTTCCGGTGATCACGCCGCCCGACTCGCTCCAAAGTCCGGGCGTATCGACGACGAAATCGGAAAATTTCAGTTCCGCGGCCAGAGCCAAGCCCGGAAGAAGAAGAGCCGGCAGCAGCAAGCGGGTCATACTAGTCATCATACGCCCATGGACTTTGCCGCACACCTCAAGAGCGTCGTCGACATCGTAAAGGTGATCGGCGCCTACGTTCCGCTTAAAAAGCGCGGCGCGAACAGCTATATCGGGCTTTGTCCGTTCCATAGCGAAAAGTCTCCGTCGTTTAACGTCCACCCGACACAGCAGTTCTACAAGTGCTTCGGCTGCGGGGCCGGAGGCGACGTGATCAAGTTCGTCATGGAGTACGAAAAAGTTACGTTTCAGGAAGCGATCGCCTCGCTAGCGGAACAGTTTGGGGTTCCACTTCCCGAGAAGAAGCAGAGTTTCAACGATCCTGAGGCTCGACTTCGAACGGCGTTATTGGCGATGCACGATCTGGCCGCGAAGGTTTTTCAACAGAATCTCGCCGGCCCCTCCGGCGCGGACGCCCGGGCTTATCTCGAAAAGCGCCGGTTGCCCCTGAGCCGCGCGGCGGAGTTTGGCGTCGGGTTCAGCGAACGCAGCGGCCAGGGACTCGTCCGGGTTCTGAAAGCCCAAGGCTTTACGTCACAGGAGATTGAAGATTCGGGTCTGGCCGGCAAACGCGACGACGGTACGCTTTACGACAAGTTCCGAGGCCGATTGATGTTCCCGATTCACAACGAAAGCGGGAAGATTATTGCATTCGGTGGCCGGGCGCTCTACGAAGGCGACGAACCCAAGTATTTGAATTCGCCAGGCACGGCCATCTATACGAAAAGCTTGGTTCTGTACCACCTGCATCGCGCCAGAGAGGCGGCGCGGAAGACGGGCCGCCTCGTACTGGTGGAAGGTTACATGGACGTGATCGGCGCCTGGGCTGCGGGCGTGAAAGAGGCCGTCGCGCCCTGCGGCACTGCCTTGACGCAGCAACAGGTGAAGATCATGAGCAAGTACGCGCCACAGGTGGTCGTCAACTTCGACCCCGACAACGCGGGCGCTAACGCGGCGGAAAAGTCGATTGCGATTCTACTTGAAGAGCACATGCGCATCCGCATCGCCACGCTCGAAGGCGGGCTTGACCCGGACGAGTACGTGGCGACCCACGGCGCTGAGGCATATGTGAATCGCATCGACAAAGCCCAGAACTATTTTCACTGGCTGGCGGGACGGGCTCAGCAGCGCTTTGACACGAAGACGGCCGAAGGCAAGGTGCAGGCGCTTGAGTTCCTGTTGCCGGCGATCCGTCGGGTGCAGGATCCGATGGAGCGCGCATCGCTCGCCGCTGAATTGGCGAATCGGTTGGGCGTCGAGCAGGCGATGCTGCTCGACCAGTTCCGCCGCATGGCCGTGCAACGTTCCGAGCAGCGGATGGCCGCACCGACGCTGGATCTATCGCCGGCGGAAAAAGTTCTGCTGCAGTTGCTGCTGCAGTCGCCCGAGGTTTGTGAGTTCGCCGCGCCGGTCCTACTCGACGACGAACGGCTGGAGCACTTCGCGCTGACGAGTTCGCAGGCGTGGCCGCTCTGGCAGAAGGTGCTTCGCGAGGCCGCCGAGGGCCCTTTGCAATTTTCTCAGCTTGAGGAGCAACTCAACCCGGCCGAGAAATCTCTAATGGCAACCTTGGTTTTCGCCGATAGAACAGCAGACGAACAAGAAGCGATGATGCAAGCAGCAGCCTGTCTGGCACAATTTGCCGCAGCGGGGCGGCGTGCGCGCATTAATGAGCTGAAGCGTCATATCCGAACGCTGGAGCAAGGCGGGTCGCTGGCTGAAGCTCTATCGATCACCGAGGAGTTATATGCGCTCGAACGGCAAGAGAGAGCCTGACGGCGTGTTGTAGACTAATGAGTGCACTCGCTGGGGTTCTTGTGGCAGCAGAAGAAAAGTTTGGCCGCATCAAGCACCTGATGGACGTCGGTAAGGAGAAGGGATACTTGCTCTACGACGACGTCAATGAGGTCTTACCGGACGACATGGCAACCGGGGCGAACCTGGAGGACATTCTTGCGGACCTTGAAGGCGCAGGGGTGGAACTGCTCGACGAACCGAAGATTGCGTTCGGCAAAAAGATTGGTGACGACGATGAGTTGATCGACGCCGACCTGGTCGCCGCTGAGTTTGCCGATAAGACGAACGACCCCGTCCGCATGTATTTGCGGGAGATGGGCACGGTTCCGCTGCTGACCCGTGACGGCGAGATCGAACTGGCGCGACGGATTGAACGCGGGCAACGGGTGATCGGCAAGACGCTATCGCGTTCAGCGCTGGTGATCCGGGAGTTGCAGTACATCAAGGCCGATATTGAATCGAACACGCTGCCGTTGCGCGACGCCTTGACGTTGAACGATTTTAACGAGGACGAAGAGGACCTGCAGAAGCAGCAGGACGAGTTGTTCGGAGCCTTCGCCTCGATTGAAGCCGACGCCAACGTCGCACAGGGATTGCGGCAGAAACTGGCAGCCACGCCGCGGGCCACGAAAGCCAAGCAGCACCGGACTTACCGGATGCAGTTGGGGCGGCAGTTGATCAAGATCTCGCGCGAGATCCGTCAGATTCCGTTCAGTTCGCTTGTTATTCGCAGGCTGACGAACCGGGTCCGAACCTCTCTCGAACAGCTTCGCCCGATTGAACAGGACATCATCCGGACGCAGCGGCAGATTGAAGAGCACGAGTCCAACCACGCCGACGCGGAACTGGTAAAAGAGCTCCGGAAGGACTTGAAGGCCCTGATGGGCCGCGTCCAATCCATCGTTGACGAATGCGGTGCCAGTTCGACCGATCTGCGGCGGACGCTGAATCTGCTCGACCGGGGCGACGCGGAAGCCGATGTCGCCAAGAAGGCTCTGATTGAGGCGAATCTCCGGTTGGTGGTTTCGATCGCCAAGCGGTACACAAACCGCGGATTGCAGTTTCTCGACCTGATCCAGGAAGGCAATATCGGCTTGATGAAGGCCGTCGATAAGTTCGATTATCAGCGCGGGTATAAGTTCTCGACGTATGCGACGTGGTGGGTGCGGCAGGCGATCACTCGCGCGATCGCCGATCAGGCGCGGACAATTCGTATCCCCGTCCACATGATCGAGACGATCAACAAGCTGGTGCGGACGCAACGAGTGATGCAGCAGGAGTTGGGCCGGGAGCCGAACACCGAAGAATTGGCCAAGCGCCTCGAGATGCCGGTGGGCAAGGTCCGGAAGGTGATGCGGATTGCGCAGGAGCCCATTTCGCTGGAAACTCCGGTGGGTGAAGAGGACGAGTCCCATCTCGGAGATTTCATCATCGACAAGCGGGTCGCTTCGCCTTCGGAAGCCGTAATCAATCTCAACTTGCGGGAGCAGACAGCCGAAGTGCTGAAGAGCCTGAGCCCTCGCGAAGAGAAGATTATCAAGATGCGTTTCGGCCTGCAGGACGGCAGCGAGCACACTCTCGAAGAGGTTGGCCAGTATTTTGCAGTGACTCGCGAACGGATCCGGCAGATTGAAGCCAAGGCGCTGCGCAAGCTTCGGCATCCAAGCCGCAGCCACCGGTTGAAGACGTTTCTCGAAGCGCGTCCGCCGGGCGAGTAGCCCTTAGCCGTAGAGTTCGAGCACCCGGTCGTGAATAACGGCCGGGGTGTACTCTTCCCAATCGCTTCCCTGGCGGATTTTTTCGCGCAAGGCGGTAGCGGAGATCTGGTCAAAGCTTTTGGCCATGCGCATGATATGGATGTGCTCGGCGAGGTGCTCGGGCGGACGGAACTCCCCGTTGCGAGCGGCGACCAGCAGTTCGTACTCCAGCAGTTGCTCCTCGATGGGTTCGATGCCGTCGTACTCCCAGGAGACGATGCGTTCGGCCGCATCTCGGCCGCACACGACGTAGATCTGTTCGATCGCCGGGAAATGGCGGCGGCATTCGCGGACCATCTCGATGAAGAGACCGCCTTCGGAAACGACGGCCGCCATGCGCGGATCATCGATCGCCGCCCGAATGAGATCGAGGCGGTCCTGCAGGGTCACCTGATCGTAGGACTTGTGGGGGAACGAGCGTGGGAGCACGAACCAGACCTGGTCGGCGAAGGCGAGCGCGGCGCGGGCCAGTTCGAGGTGAGCCTGAGTGATGGGATGGAAGCTGCCGGGCAGGAGAGCCAAGCGCCGGATGTTTGTTGTAACTGGAATCGTTTGCATGTCGTACTCTGAGGTAGAGCGATATGTTTACTTGGATCTGCCCGCAATGCGGCGGCGAAGTGCCGCCCTCGATGGATGCTTGTCCGCGCTGTGCGCCGCGGCCGGCCCAACCGGCCCCTACCGCTGCCCCGGAACCTGTACCGGTTGCGGCTCCGGTGGCAACTCCGATTGCTGCGCCGGTTCCTGTTGCCCCGGCTCCTGCTCCACAGCCTACTCCGGCACCTGCGCCTCTACAATATCAGACGCCGCTGACTACCCAACAGGTTCCTTCTGTTGGATACGCCTACCCGGAGCCAGCGCCGAAGGCGCCGGTGAACCCAGTGCTGGTGGTGGTCGCCGTCGCGGCGGGACTGCTGGGCGCGGGGTATCTGGCATTCCAGTACTTGCCGTCGTCGAAGCTGGATGAACCGGCTGCTACCGAGCAGACGGAGAAGACGAAGATGGTGGACGCGGCGGGTGCAACGGTGAATCCGCTGTCGAAGCACATTGAGGTGACGGGCTTCCGGATTCGCGAAGACAAGAATCAACGGGTGACGGTGCAGATAGTGATCGTGAACCATAGCGCGGCGGACATCGCGGGCCTGGAGATGCAGGTGGGGCTCTACGCCAAAGGGAATCTCGTGGTGGATTTCCCGGTAAAGGTGAAGAACCTGGGACCGTTCGAGGTGGCGCAGGGTACGGGGCAGGCGACCACGAAGCTGCGGGCGTACGAGATTCCGGACTGGCAGTTCCTGACAGCGAAGGTAACGATTACCGCACCGTAACGGCTGCGGCGACCGCTGCCTGGGCTTCCGGCTCGGGCAGCACGCGTACGGTGGGCAGGGTGATCTTCGCTTGGCCGCCCCAGAGTTGGTTGAGCGTCTTCTGCCGGTAGGTGAAGATCATCTTGAGTTGCGCTTCGACCATGAACCAGTGCGCGAGTGCACCGAGCGGGCCGAGGGGCAGGATGTAATCGACGGTGTCCTTGACGAGGGTGCCCGCGGGGGTCTGTTCGAAGGTGTGTCGGTGGCGCCAGAGGACGTAGGGCCCGCTCATCTGCTCGTCGACGAAGTCATGCGGCGGGTTGTAGGCGGTGATGAGCGTGCGCCACTTCATGGGGACAATGAACCATTTGAAGCGGTAGTCGATTTCGGCGCCTTTGCGCATGACGACCTGCTCTTTCGAGGTCACCTCAAAGCTGAGCCACGGCGGGGTGATCTTTTTGAGGTTGTAGGGGTTTTCGAAGATCTCGTAGACGGCCTCGATCGGCTTCGGAACGAGCATTTCACAGGTCAGTTGGTAGGTGCGCATGGCGGTAAGGGTTCGCCGAGACGCTGCAGGTTTTGACGGGCTTGCGCCTGGCACGAGTCCCGGTCGAGCGCCCGTCGGTAGTCGGCCTTGGCGGCATCGACTTGGCCGAGCGCTTCGAGTGCCACGCCTCGGTTGAGGATGGCTTTGGGGTCATCGGGCCGTTGGGCGAGGGCTCGTCCGAACTCAGCGAGCGCGCGGGGGGCGTCGCCTTGCTGCAGGTAGGCTCTCCCTTTTGAAGATGCAATTTGCGGGTCGCCCGGCGCTATTTGTTCGGCCTCGGTGAGGATGGCGAGGGCTTCGGCGGGTGGGGCGAGACGGGCGAGTTGGAGGCGGGGGCGAAGCTTTTTGGGTGCCGCCGCGGCGGCTTCGCGCCAGAGGCCGGCTTCGTCGCGCCAGGCGACGGCGCGGGCGGCGGAGAGGATGGTGAAGATGGCCAGGATCGGCAGGACGGCTCGGCGGGGGAGGAGGTAGGCCGCAGCGAGGGAGAAGGCGGTCATGGGGAGGTAGAGGCGGCGCCAAGCGACGAGGTCGGCTGCGGGGAGGATGGAAGAGCTGGGGAGAAGGAGGATGATACCGATGACGAACCAGCGGCCGGCGGGATGACCGCGCCACAGGAGCAGGCCGGTTAGAACGAGCAGGGAGACCCAGCCGAGGACGCTGGCTTCGAGATTGGGGGTGGGGGCGGGCGGATCGAGGGTGAGGCCGTAGGGGAGGACGAGGCGGAGGAGGTAGCCCCAGAGGACGAGGCCTTGGGCGAGGAAGTATTGACCTGGACTGACGCCGGCATCGAAGCCGGAGCCGGCGCCAGCAACGACTTTCGTGGCGTAGAGCACGCGGAGGCCGGCGGCGGCGCTGAGGGCGAGCATGGCTGCGATAGGGGGCCACTGGGGGCGGAGGAGAATCAGTGCCAGTGGGAAGGCGACGCACTCTTCTTTGGCCAGGAGTGCGGGGAGGAACCAGGCGACGGCGGTCCAGTGTTTTTGGCGGGTCCAGGCATCGAGGGCAGCGAGGCAGAATAGCGTGGCGAGGAGGGAGCTGCGGGCGAAGATGTACTGGACCGGTTCGGAGAGGAGTGGGTGGACAGCGAACAGAATCGCGGGGACGGAGGCGATATCCGGGGGGAGGAGACGGCGGGCGATGCGATCGAGGAGCCAGATGCAGAGGAGGTGGCCGGCGAGATTGAGCAGGTGCCAGCCGCCGAGGGATTGGTTGAGCCAGAAGGTGAGGTAGGTGAGGGGGCGGGTTTGTTCCAGGCGGAATAGGTGGGTGAGTTCGACAGGTTGGGCGAGGAGGGAGTAATCGTCGAAGACGAAGATGCCGGGAAGGGAGAGGCCGTGGGCGAGGAGGGCGAGGAGATAAGGGGACCAGCGGGGTAGCAACGCCTGCTAGGATAGCGTGCCGGGATGGGAGTTGGGGAGTATGAGGCGCTGCGAATCAGGGGCGGCAACGCGTTCCCGGGCTGCAGCGAGTAGGATTTCGGCATCGGCGACTTCAGCAAACAAGGCAGCAGACTCCCCGAAAATCCGGGATTCTGCGCCATCGAATCCACCATCCAGACGGCACCCTTGACTGTGGCAACGCGAGCCATCGGGGCAGAAAGCACCTCGACGGCCGACTCCAGTTCCTCCGCGAAAGGAGACTTCAGCCCGTCCACCCGTCCCCCACATCCTGCTTTGGCGCTACCTCAGCTCCCGCCAGTCGACGGAGGAAGCGAGGGAAGCTCGGATCTCTTTGGCGCGAAGGGCTGCCTGTTCAGCTTCCGGTTTGCGGCGTGCGCCTCGGAGAGCGACGGAATAGAGTTCGAGGATCGCAGCGACGTCCGGATGACGGGGGCCCACGGCGGCCTCCATCTCCGACAGAGAAGTACGCAGGTGGATGAGGCCTTCGCCAGAGTTGCCCAGTCTTAGTTCGGCCGCACCCAAGTTGCTGAGCAGTCTGGCGCGCTCGTAGCCATGTTGCGCCTGAGCGATGGCGGCGGCAAGGACTTTCGCGCATTCGGCGTGGTTGCCGCGCGCCTCGTGGATCATGGCCAGATCGCTCCATACAGAGACAGCGATGGTTGAACCACCGAGGGAGAATGCCTTTCGTTCGGCAGCCTCCGCTTCGGCGAACTTTCGTCGCCGGATGAGGACACTACCGAGCAATCGCCAGGCTTGGGGTTCTGCAGGGGAGAGTGAGAGTGCTTCCCGCAGGTACTTCTCTGCGTTTTTGTAATCGCCCGCCTCACGATAGGACTGGGCGGCGTTGCAGAGGATCGGGACGCGGACAGGGGGTTCAGTCGATAGTTTCAGTGCTCTCTCAAAGGAGGTGGCGGCTTGGAGAAACTTTCCGGCGCGAAACCATGTGCGACCGAGAGCATCGAGGATCGCGGCAGTTTCCGACGGAACGGCATGACTGGATTCCGCGGCGGCCAAGGCAAGGGACAGGTGCCGCCGCGCTTCCTCAAATTGCCCCTCTTTCAGCTTCTGTTCCCCAGCCGTGTACAATAATTGCCACTCGGGAGCAGCGCGTGCAGGATCTGGAAGGAAGCCGAGCCACAAGACGAGCAGGCCAAAACCACGATATTTGATCGGTTGCATGGAGGTTTGGGCCAGTGTCCACGTACAAGCCTCCGCCGACAATGAAGGACATCTAAATCGATCTTCAGAAGTTTCTGAAGAAGCCATCTGCGTTGAAGGCAAAGGACTTTCTCCGACATGATCATCTTTGGGCCGTACCGCATTGACCGGGAATCGCGGGGACTTTACTGCGGTGACCAACAACTGAAGCTGGAGAAGATTCCATTTGAAATCCTGCTTTTGCTGATCGAAGAGCGCGAGCGCGTTGTATCTCGCGAAGAGATTGCCGAACGAGTTTGGGGGAAAGAGAAGTTCGTCGAAGCGGCGGACGGTATCAATACCGCCATTCGAAAGATTCGACGCGCCACGGAGGACAGCGCGGAGGAGCCGCGTTACATTCAGACCGTGTTCACTCGCGGATACCGGTTTATCGGAGAAGTCACGATAGTCGGGGAACCCGGAAAAGAAGTTGGAGCGCCGCTGGCAGAGAAAACGGCATCCGCGCCAAGGTGGAGGGCGCCGGGATGGCGCACGGCGGCAGCGGCATTCGTGGTGTTGGGGGGCCTGATGACGATGCTGTGGTTTTTTCGGACCGGACCAACGAGCGAGCGACCGTTTGCCAGCATGGAGCGGCTGACTTCAGATACTGGCTTTACGGCATGGCCCGATATTTCCTCCGACGGCAAGATGCTGGCCTTCGCATCGAATCGGATGGACCCAGACAACCTGGATATCTATGTTCAGCCGGTCGAGGGGGGCCAACCCTTGCGACTGACGGAGGAGCCGTCCCGGGATGTGGCTCCAGTGATTTCCCCCAAGGGGAATCAGATTGCGTTTGAGTCGAATCGCACGCCTCGAGGAATCTATGTCGTGCCGTTGTTGGGGGGAGCCGCGCGCTTGATTGCCAGAGATGGTTCCCGGCCCCGGTATTCGCCCGACGGGGAGTGGATCGCCTACTCAAAGGCTGGGGAATCCGACGATTCGGGGCTGCAGGCAGCTCCGTCAACGTGGGTGGTGTCGGCGGCGGGCAGCGGGCCGCGGGCTTTGCGCGCAGAGTTGGTGGCAGGCAATCCAGTGTGGGCAGGCAACGACTTTCTGATCCTGACTGGCAACCTGCCGAACGGACGAATGGATTGGTGGCTAACCCCGCGCGATGGGGCATGGGCTAAGCCATTGGGTGTGATCGAGGGTCTGAGTAACGATCTGGTGGATATCCCGAAGACATGGTGGCATACGTGGACACCGGCCTATTTTGAAAACGACAGTGTGGTGTTTAGCGCTCGCACGAGGGACGGAGCGAATCTGTGGCGGATTCGATTCTCCGCGGATTGGAAACCTCAATTTCCGCCAGAACGCGTGACCATGGCGGGCGACCACGTACGATTTGCCAGCGCTTCGGCGAGTGGCCGCATCGCGGCTGGGATAGTGAGTCGAAACATTGATGTTTACGAGGTTCCGCTCGATGCCAACACAGGCACCGTGCGGGGCGGGATGAAGCGACTGACCGAAGCGAAAACGACAGAGCAATTCGTCACGATATCGGGTGACGGGAAGCTGCTGGCCTACACTTCGTGGCGGAAGGACGACCGTGGCGATCTCTTTCTGCTGAACCGGGAAACTGGCGTAGAGCGGCAACTGACGGCGACGGATGAATGGGAGTCGATGCCCAGACTGAGCTGGGATGGTCAACAGCTTTTCTATAAATGGTCCGAGGAGAAGGCCTGGAATTACCGGCGCATGGATCTCGGTTCTGGACGGGTGGACACCCTGTGTACGGATTGCGTCTTCCTGGATGAGACCGCCGACAAGAAGTCATTTCTCTATGGAGACGTTGCGGGGAAGCATGTTTATGTAAAGGACTTTGCGGGAGGTGCGGCGACCGAACCCGTGCAGGATTCTTCGATGCGGCTCGTGAACGCAAGTCTGGACGGCACCAACCGCTGGATTGCGTTCGTCGGAGTGAAGCGGGGCGAAAAGTCTTATCAGATCTATGTTGCTCCGTTCCGGCGGGATGGGAAATTGACACGTAAGGACTGGATTGCGGTGGGAACGGGATTAACTCCTTTGTGGTCTCCCAATGGGGAATGGCTTTACTTTGATGACGGCCATGGGGCGAACCGCAGTTTGTGGGGTCAGCAGTTCGATCCTGTGGCGGCGCGATTGGTGGGCGAGCGAAAGGAGATCGCACGGATTCATGGCGACCAACGCTTGATCACGGCCTTGCTACAGAAGGACCGAGGGCTGGCGCGGGACCGGATTGTGTTTTCGGTGAACGAGGAGACTGCGAATATCTGGTTAATGAGGTAGAAGCGTTGGTGAAACCGCGCCTGGTCGTTCAGGGCCGGATTACGGTTCGAAGCCATTTCCCGCGCTGGCGGCCGACGGGCGGATATACTTCGGCCAAACCGGGTCGATTGGCTGGTTGTCAAAGAGCGGACTGCAGTTCGTAGGCGGCGGGGATCTGCGAAACGAAGCCAGGTCAGCAGCGGTCGATGAAGGCCGGGGCACTCGGTGGGCGTTCCATAGCAATTTGCGGTTCGAAGCCAGATTCGTGGGAGAAGGACTGGCCGGCGGCCATGGCTTTATCCTTCTTAGTGATTGCTGGCTGTTCCAGCGGCGGAGCCGGGCGACGCTTAATCGCTTCCTGAACGGCCTTCAGCGACTGGCGATCCGTGCGTTCGGCCGCGGCGACGTACCGTTGCACGGTCGCCATTGCCCTTTGGTAGTTCGGATCGAATAGCGAGGCGCTGATTTGGCCCTCAGTGGTCTGGTCGGTTGGCGTGACTCCGTTTCGCCTCAGGTCGCTGTCGTGCAGGTCCATCATGCGTTCGAAGGTTTTGGACTCGACGCGGCGGGCACGATTGAGCCGCCAGAGGGCTTCGGTCATTTGATCGACGAGCAGGGTCTCTTCGGCGGTTTGCGGATCGAAAGTGATATGGGTTTGGATTTGGAGGTCATCGAACTCCTCCTGGCATTCACCGTAGATGATGAGGCTGGATGAACAGAGGCCATGCGCCAGGCGGTTCTTGCTGGATGCAGCCTTGCCGGCTTCGGTACGCGGGCCAGTGGATTTCCGGGCGTTCTGGCGGTTGGTTTCCGCGCGCTGAGCGGCGGTGCGCTGGGCCTGATACTCGGCGGCTTGCCGTTCGATTGTTTCTTCTTCAGCGCGGATGGCGTCTTCCAGCGAAAAGGGCTTGGAATGGGGAGTGGCGGGATTCATTTGTAGTGCTCCTAGATTCGAAAATGAAAAAGCCCGCGGCACCGAGTAGGTGCAGCGAGCTCTTACTGCTTCGACGGTACACCGCGTGTCAAGCAATTTCGGGTGTTGGGAGGAGAGCGGTGTTGCAAATAATAGACATCTTGTGACCGAGGGTGTGTGAACGCCTCCGGGAGAAGGGCTTCTTTGGGGCGGTGGAGCGCACCGCGACGACGTCCGTGTTTGCCGTTTGCGTCGAACAATGATTTTTACAGAGTAGTTTGTAACACCTGTCGTGCTCTCGACATCACTCGGATGCGCGCGCAGCAGCTGCATGCGCGACGGAAGAGCAGGCACGATGCCTACACTTGTGGCCAGTACAATCCGGGGCAGTCGCTGGAACGTAGGAACTGGCCGCCAGCTGTCGAAGGGGATCGTCAAGTGCGAGCTAGCAGATTTTTATAGGGGCACTTATGGCGTCACTGGAACAAGTCAGTATTGCTACGACGGACGGCTTCAGGTTGGAATTTTCGCCCGGATTAGAGAGGGATCTCAGACTCCGAATCGCGGTGGCGACGAACGCGATTCCCAAGCGGGGATTGGAAGTTTGTGGGCTCCTCCTGGGGGAACAAACTGAGAATACGTTCGTAGTCAAGTCCGTGGTTCCGCTCACCTGCCGTTACAGTGAAGGTCCCACTTTTCGCGTCGGCGAGGCCGATCTGCGCGAGCAGTTACGACTTATGCAGCCGCTTGGCGAGGTGATTGGGTTTTACCGAAGCCGCAATGACGGTTCGTTGGAACTGGATCGTCAGGACGAAATTCTGTTAAGTCTGTTGGCTCGCCGGCCCATTCCGGTGCTGGTCGTCCGGCAGCAGAAGAACACGCAAGGGGAAGGGCGGCTACTGATCTGGGGAGATTGTTCCGGGCACGAGGGAGTGGCGAGCGTAGGAGAGATCTTCTCGACAGATCAGTGGCTGGGTATCCAGCGACCGGTCCCCAACCCTTTGGGAGGCACTGCCGATCCGGACAAACGCGGCACTTTTCGATTGGTAGCCGTTGGGGAGGAACAAGCCGTCCCGTCGCCTGAGCAGCCGCTTGTCGAAGCGGCGACCGCGCCCCGCAAAAAGAGCGCGGAGCGAATGAACTGGCTCGTGGGCACCGTATCGATATTCCTCCTACTCGTGCTCGCGGGGTGGCTGGTTACTGACTTGCGCCCTGTACCCGCCGGAGGGTTGTTGCGCGCGGCCAGCGGCGAACAGTACCGTCCCGTTGTGGTCGTGCCGAGCCAAAACGCTTCGGTGAGAGGCGAGAATTCCGGACTTGGTGTGCCAGCGAGAGAAGTCGAAGCCGGCACGAGCCCGGACGCCAAGGCGCTACAGTCGCTGAAGCGGTGGATTCGCACGGGTGAGGACAGCACGCTGCGAGAGATCGCGGTTCGGGAGCTGGCCCGTCGGGGAACGGAGGATTTGGACGCTCTGGCGTTACTTGCCGAAACGGCGCAAAGAGACACAAGCGCCGGTGTTCGAGCGGCGGCGCTGGAATCGATTGCTCGCGGCTGGAAGGTGAATCGAGCTACGCGCAGCTTTTTCGAAGAACGGGCGCGCAGTGACGAAAGCCTGGCTGTCCGCCAAACGGCGGAACGAGAACTGACCAATGCCAGCAAACTAATGCCGGTAGCCTCCGACAGCACCGCCTTTCGCGAGCCGATCCGCGCCGCGGCACCGAGCACGACACCGCCAAACCTGACGGAGGCGACGCCATCGAACCCGGCGCCCGCCGCCCCGCAAAAGGCCCGGTTGCTCGCTTCGCTGCGGTCCACGCCAACTGCTCCTGCGGCAGTTGACCTGCCCCCTCCACCACCGGTTGAGGTGGCCCGCAACACGCCAGGACTTCCTGTCGTGCAGACTGCGCTATCGGCACTTCCGAATCGTCCCGTCGCGCCGAGTGGTCCCGCCGCGCCGAGTAGTCCTGTCGCCTCGGTTCGGGCCCCGGCACCCATTGCCGTGACGGCGCCGGTGCTTGTGTCGCAGTATCCGGCCGTTTCGGTGCCAGCCGACATCCGCCGGCTGGTACGGAGTGAGACGGTGATTGCGGTGCACGCTACGGTGGATGCAAAAGGCCGGGTCTCCAAGATTCATCCTCCGGAGGTGAAGGGGGGGCTCCACCAAATGTTGTGGAGTATTTATTCGAACGCCGTTCGCGGTTGGACGTTTAAGCCGGCGCGGCGGGACGACGAGGTGATCCCGGGCGAGACCACGTTGTACTTCCGGCTTCGTCCGACGGAGGGTCGGTAGACGGTGCTGGACTGCTGGAGCGGTCCTGGAAACGTCGCGGGTTGCTTGGAAACAACGGAGATTTTCGGGTTTGTGATCGAATAGCCGATCACCGATAGGCCTTGTGACGGTGATGGTTTCCGGATTCCGCTGTCAACACCGTTTTGTACGAAGCGTTCGATGGATTGTTTGACGCGCCGAGCGATCGCATTCTCGGGGTTAGCCGTCTGACGTCAGTTCCAGCCGCCCCATGGCCTCAGCGCGCGGAAGGCCTTGGCAGACAATTTCCGGGAGCTACTGGCGGGCTTGGGAGATGGCAGTCTTTTATGCTTCGGGCCGAGATAGTGGTCGAGCGGCGCACTGCACAGGGCGGTTTTGACCGGATCGATTGCTCTTCTCGTATTCTAACCTTTATGCCTCTCCCTGGCGGGTCGTCAGACAAACTCGGAAACCGCTACGAATTGTGGTGGACGGTCGTCCAACTTGAGCGAATGCTGCACGGCGAAGTCAGCTCGATTCGAATTGAAGATCCGGGCGTCGACAAAGCTGAGTTTGTGTTACAAGTTGCCGGACACCGAGAACTCCACCAGTCGAAACGAAGTCATCCCTCTGGTAAATGGAGTGTGGCGTCCCTTGCTGCGGCCGATATCGAGGTGCTGCAGGCGATCTACAAATTGCTGTACCGCAACGATGACGAATTCGTGTTTGTATCAGAGAGCCATGCCGGTGAGCTGTCCGAGTTGACCCACCGCGCGTCCAGTGCTCAAACGGCAATGGAGTTCGAGGCAACCTTTCTCCAGGCAAAGGATGTATTGGAGACCTTCGAAAGACTGCGGCGGGCTTGGCAGGAGTGCGACACCGAAACAGCCTGGAGGATTTTGCGCCGTGTCCAAGTCCGCAGTACAGACGAACAGAGTCTCTCGGAACGAGTGCATATCGGCGCCCAGTCGCTGTTTCTTGCCGATCCCAGTAGTGTCTGCATCGCGTTGCGGACAATTGCCCTTGACTCGGTTCACCAAACGGTCAGCCGAGACAATCTCGTCGAACGACTCAAGGAGAAAGGGTTCGTGTTGCGTCGCCTTGTTGATGGTGCGCACGCAACCGCAGTCGTCACAGAAGCCACGTCACGCTATCTCGACGGTACACGTCCGCGGCTGATTCGTCATGTATTGCTTCGCCGAGCTGCAACGGACTCACTCATTTCGAAACTTGGGACAGATGCCGGTGATTCGGTCCTGACGGGCAGGGCCGGCACCGGAAAGACGGGCTGCATCGTAGATTTCGTTGAGCAGCTGCGAAAGCGCGGCGTTCCAGTACTCGCCTTCCGGCTTGATCGGATCGAACTCGTTTCGACGGCTTTCGATTTGGGCAAGAAGCTTGGTTTCGAGGAGTCCCCGGCGTTGATCCTTGCAGAAGCAGCCCATGGGCGCGAAGCTGTCCTTGTCGTTGACCAACTGGATGCGGTGAGCACGACTTCAGGTCGTGCCACAAGTTTTCTAGAGGCGGTTCAGTGTTTGTTAATCGAAGCCCGCGGGCTGCGGGAGCGGCTTCGCCTTCACGTGGTCGTGGCTTGCCGTGAGTTCGATTGGAAGAACGATCATCGGTTGCGCATGCTGCTATCGAAAGACCACGCCGAGGTGACGGTCGGAGTGTTCTCGGTTAACGAAGTGACAGAGAATCTCGCCGCCGAGGGATTCAACGTCAAGCAGTTTCAGCCTCTCCAGTTGGAGTTACTCCGATTGCCGCAGAATCTTGCTTTGTTCCTCGAATCCGGCGTCGATCCGACGCGGGCGCCGGTATTCAACACCACCATCGATCTGTTCTATGAGTATTGGAACCAGAAGCGACGAGCGGTTGCCCAACGAGCCGCGCCGACGAATGACTTCTGGGCGGAGGCAATTCGCGTATTGGTCGAGAAGATGGCGGCGACTCAACAGCTCTCCGTGCAGCGGGAACTGCTCGATCACGTTCCTGCCAGCTACCTCGACCAGATGGCTTCGGAAGGAGTTTTGTCGTTCGATGGGCATCGCTACGCATTCGGCCATGAGAGTTTCTTCGACTACTGTTTCGCGCGATCCCATATTCGAGCTGAGCAATCCCTGGTCGCTTTTCTTAAAGCTTCTGAACAACATCTCTTCCGTCGCGCGCAGGTTCGGCAGGTCCTTGCCTATCTTCGTAGTGCTGACCGTCAACGATACTTGCGAGAACTGCTAGAGTTGGTGACCGACGCGAAGATCCGGCCACACCTCAAGAGCCTGGCGCTCGCGTTGCTCGCTGATGTTCCAGACCAGACCGACGAGGAATGGGCCATTTGGGAGCGACTCCTCGAGCCGTTTTTCAACGCGGTCGCTGAAGATCGGGCATCCGCGGACAAGCTCTCCAACATGGCCTGGCAGCACTTCTTCGGTTCGACCGGGTGGTTCCGATATGCGGCGGATCATGGCTTCGTTTCGAAATGGTTGGCCTCTGCAGATCGACTACTGGACGCGACGCTGCAGTACCTCCGGTTGCACGAGCGGCATTCACCGGATTTGGTCGTCGAATTGCTCGAACCGTACGTAGGCGCTGGTGGCCAATGGTCGGCCCGACTCGCGTACATTGCGGAGTGGTCTGAGAAGGTTGGTAGCCGACGCTTTTTCGATTTCGTACTCCGTTTGATTGACGACGGCAGGCTTGATGACGCCCGGGGACCTGTCGCCACGAACAGCACATTTTGGACCATGTTCTACAGCCTTGGTGAGAGGCGGCCCGAATGGATTCCGGAAGTTCTGGCCCACTGGCTGCGGCGTCGCATGGCAATCGCGGAACTCGAAGGCAGGAGCTTGAAGCACGATCCACAGATTGATCATGATCAGTTTGCTGACGGGCCCATCGGTAAGGGAGCGGAGTGTGCGCCTTTACAGTTCGTTGAACAGTTGCTGCCTGTAGTACTGAAGATCTCCGATGAAGCGACAGATCAGTCGCGAGAGCAGCCGAAACGGGATCGAGTTTGGCCTTGTCTGTTTAAGCCCGCCCGCCACGCCGGCGCGCTGGATGCTACGTTCGAGGGGCTCAAGATTTCGCTGAGTTCGCTTGCGAGAGATCCTTCCGTGGACCTGTCAGATACCATCTCGAAGTTACGCCGTAGGGACACATACGTTGCGAACTCTCTTTTGCTCACGCTTTACGCTGCAAATGGATCTCGGTTCGCAGACGAGGCAGCGATTCTGCTCATCGAACAGCCTTGGCGGTTTGACTGCGGGTTTTATGACAGCCAGTACTGGACTGCGGTCGAGGCGATCGCCGCCATCTTCCCGCATTCCTCGCTGGAAAATCGCACACACCTTGAGAGGGCTGTACTCAACTATTCCCCGAAGGGTGAACGTGGAATCGCAGGATACCAATCGGCCGGGCACGCATGCTACACATTACTCTCAGCGATTCCAAGCGACGCACATAGCCCGAGTACTAATGCGCGATTCCGAGAACTTGAGCGCAAGTTCCATAAGCCCGATGGAGCGCCTCGAAGCATCGCGGCGGGATGGGTAGGCTCTCCAATAGAGGCGAAAGCCGCAGACAAGATGACTGATGAGCAGTGGCTTGGCGCGCTGGCAAAATACCGCAGTGGGTATAGAGATTTCCGGCCATCGGACGAAGGACTGAAAGGCGGGGCCATCGAACTCGCGCGTCAGCTCGAGTCCTGCGTCGAGAAGGAGCCAGAGCGCTTTGCGCGGCTTGCGTCAAGTTTCCCGAAGGGTACCCATTACGCTTATCACGAACATGTCCTAAACGGACTCCAAAAGTCGGCCATCCCGGCTGGCCTAAAGTTGGATGTCTGCCGCAACGCTTTTACGAACTGTCGCGAGGCTTGCGGAGGGGCCATCGCACGAGCCCTCGGCAGCATCGAAGATCCACTTCCGGACGATGCGATCGCTATGCTCGACTGGCTGGCAATCGAACATCCGGATCCACAGATCGAACATTGGCAAGTCGACGCGAGCGGCGGCAAGCCGAATGACAGCGGGGACATCTACGGCAATGGCATCAACACTACACGTGGCAAAGCCGTCGGCTCGATTGGTGATCTAATTCTGGAAAACTCCGCCTATATCGCACGATTCGATACCAGTCTTGCGCGAATGATCCATGATCCGAGTGCAGCTGTACGCTCCTGTGTTGCTTGGACTCTTCGTGCCGTCGCACATCACGACGTTGCCCTTGGCCTGTCTTTCTTTTCTCAGATGAACCTAGTAGAGGATCGGCTTCTTGCGACCCCGCACGTGGACAATTTGATCGTTGCGGCGTTCGCAAAACATTTTGAACTGGTTCGACCGATTGTAGAGAGAATGCTCCGTTCGCAAGAACCCGAAGTGGCCGAAAGCGGTGCGCGTCTAGCGGCGCTTAGTTTCCTCTATCATCCTGAGGAAGAAGCACTGGAGGCGGAAGCATTCGCGGGTAGCGCCCGCCAGCGACTCGGTGTCGCAAAGGTCGCCTCAACGAACATCGGTTCTGAGCATTGCCGTGCGTGGTGCGAAAAGCGATTATTGGTCCTGTTCAACGATGTCGACCAAGCGGTGCGCAAGGAGGCCTCGCGGTCATTCCGCCGTTTGGAGAGTACAGGGCTCGAAGACTACTCCAATCTCATTCTGGCATTCTGCGACAGCGAGGCTTTTCAGAACGACTCGTTCTCGATCTTGCATGTTTTGCGGCAGTCGTCCAGAAGGCTGCCCGGCATGGCCTGCATCGTGTGCGAAAGGTTCCTCGAACGATTTAGCGACGAAGCGAGAGACATAAGAACATCCCGAATGGCAGACGCACACATCGTGGTCGAACTGCTGTTTCGGACCTACCAGCAGCACCAGCAGGACGAATGGACTGCGACTGCTCTCGACCTAATAGACCGTCTTTGCCTGGAAAGCATTGGGGACGTGAATGAGGGATTTCGAGCATTCGAGCGATAGGGCACTGCCGTGATTCAACAGTGGTCCGGCACTGAACCAACCGATTGTGTGGAGTCGCGGCTCCATTCGGCGCGTTTCGGTAGCCCTTGCGGGAGTTAGTTTGGGCGTTAATCGGGACCATCGAGACTTCGCGTAGACGAGTTATCACGAACAGCCAGGAACCCAACTAAACGCGATCGAAGCGCGAAGTGACTTTACTTCTTCGAACTGAAACGTCCGTTGAACAGCCGGATTCCACCGAGGCGGCGAGAAGGTTACCCCCAGCGCGCCGCGAGATCGCGACGAGTCCTTCGAGGCTTCCGCTCGTGATCGTGTCGCTGTTGAGGAATAGTTTTAGGGCCTTTCTCTGCCGGGGGTCCAGCCCACAGAGCAGCTCCGACTTGTCCAGCTCTCCCGTGCCGGCCGCTTCCCTTGCCCGTTGGCGGAGCCGTTCGAAACTGTCCGCCTCGCCGCCGCAGAAGTACTCGATCCACAAAGTGATGTCGGCTTCCTCGCGTCCCATGTAGTAGTTGTGGCTGGGAGCAATCGTGAGTGCTTCAGAGTAGGCACCCAGCTCCCGAGCATAATTATCCTCCAGCGAATACAACCCCTTCAGATCGTAACCTCCGCGATGAAGGACCTGCGTCGTTAAGAGCAGTGCATCTGCCGTTGCCGTCGTAGTGGGGATGGATCGTGGCGAACTGATAGTGCGCTATGGCCGCGCGCATCGGGCACGGCAAACCCTCCTCCTCCGAGGCCGCAAGCCACTTCATCAAAGCCTCCACCAACGACGGGACATCGTGCGCTTCCGGCGGCAGATAAACGATTCGGCCGCCTTGGCTATCGCGAATCCCGTTTTTTCCATCTCGATATGAAGTGGGCTTGACCCTCGTCCTTCTCTCAGCCACTACCAGGTCGTGCAGCGTCTGGATCTGGAGTTCCGTGACCAGAGCGCGGGTCCCCGCGAACTGCTCGGCCTTCTCCAACACGGCGTAGTAGCCAAGCACCTCATTCTCGTCTCGTTCCCGGCCAGGAATGCGCAGGCGCGCTTCAATGACCTGGACGACCCGCTCCTGGTCAGTCGATCGGCAGCGACGACTGCCGTTATTCTTCCGTTAAACTGCCGTTATTGGCAAGCTTTGGGCCGCGCGAACTGCGTTATCTTGGTGTACACAATCGAGAAGTAGCGATGCGGACGACTAAAGTCGGAATTCGGGAGTTTCGGGAGAACTTGGCGGACTACCTGGAGTCGAAAAGGCCGGTGGCGATCACCCGTCATGGGTCGACTATCGGGATCTACGTCCCCCCGAGTCAGGCGGATCACGAGGCCCTGAAGGTGGCCGATGAGCGGATGCAGGAGTTGATCGCAGCGGCGGAGACAACTGAAGACGAGATCCTGACCGACGCGGAGCGGGCGCGGCGCGAGCGGCGGACGCAATAGCGTCAATTATGCTGGTGCTCGACGCGAACATCCTTATTCGCGGAGTGCTGGGTCCGCGAGCATCTCGGCTGCGGTGGGGCAAGTTGGACGATAGATCGGGTGGACATTGTGCTTGGCTCAGGCTCCGGAGCGGGACGCGTAAGCAGGGGAAGATGGCCCGAACGGCCGGACGGTAGGATAGCGGGATGGATTTTGACTACGACGGGCGGTGGTTTCGGGCGGTCTCCAATTCGACCTCGGGCGAGGTCGGCGGGGATACCTTGTTTTCCTACCGGCAGGAGGGCAACCTTGTTTGGGCTACGTATTCCGGGGGTTCGATCCGGCTTGGTCACTTGGTCGCCCTGATGAGTGAGAATGGAGAGTTGGCAATGCGCTATCACCATGTAAATACGGCGGGTCTGCTGCAGACCGGGGTCTGCCACTCCGTGCCCTCCGTGCTGCCCGATGGCCGCTATCAACTCGCCGAATCCTGGCAGTGGACCTCCGGAGACCTCTCCGCCGGAACCTCCCTGCTCGAAGAAATCATCCCATGAAAAAGCCCAAGTCCGCAGCGGAACGGAAAGCACGCTACGCCGCTATCCTCGCTACCCTCGACGAACTCTACCCCAACGTCACCTGCGCCCTCAACCATCGCAATCCCTGGGAACTGCTCGTGGCCACCATTCTCTCGGCACAGTGCACCGATGAGCGCGTCAATATGGTCACTCCCGGGCTGTTCGCGAAGTATCCCACCATGACCGATCTGGCCCATGCCCCCGTGGCCGAAGTCGCGGAAGCGGTTCACTCGACGGGCTTTTTCAATAACAAGGCCAAAAACATCATCGGGGCGGCGCGGCGGATTCTGAGCGAGTACGGCGGGGAGGTGCCGCAGAACATCGACGACCTGCTGACCGTCCCCGGCGCAGCGCGGAAGACGGCCAATGTCGTGCTAGGGACGTGCTTTGGCATCGCGAGCGGCGTGGTCGTCGATACGCACGTTTCGCGGATCTCGCAGCGGCTGGACTTCACGCGGGAGACGACCCCGGAGAAGATTGAAAAAGACCTGGTGAAGCTGCTGCCGCAGTCGCGATGGATCCAGTTTTCGCACCAGTTGATTCACTTCGGGCGGCAGACTTGCGTGGCGCGGAAACCGAAGTGCGGCACGTGCCGGATGGCCGACCTTTGCTATGCCAAGGACAAGATGGTCGCATGAGGTGGGGCTGGTTGCTTTGCTTGCTCGCGGCGGGCTGCACGCCGCCGCCGCAGTGGTATCCCGTGCCGTACCAGCGCGTTTTGACGGTGGGGGCGGATCCGGCGGGGCTGGGCGAGTTCGTCAACTTTAGTCAGCGGGCGGCGCAAGAGTATGTAGTTTCGGACGTTCTGGAGGGGTCGCCCAACGATGTTTGGCGGTGGACGAACCAGAACCCGACGCTGCGCTTCTTCCTGCTGGAACCCCATGACTGGCAGTTTCAGGTGAACTTTACGCTGGCGGAATCGACGTGGAAAACCACGGGGCCGGTGGGGCTGCGGGTGCTGCTGAACGGCCAAGTGCTGGGGACGGCGACGGGGTTGGGGCAGGGGCGGCACGAGAAGAGCTGGGTGGTGCCGCTGGCGATGGTGAAGGCAAAGGCGGAGAACATCGTGCGCCTGGAACTGGACAAGGTTCTGGTAGCCGAGGGCGATGGAGTGAAGCTCGGGATGATTCTTGAGGCGGCCGGGTTCAAGAAGCAATGAGTGAAGTGATCTATCTGCTGCTGGGGTGGCTGGCGACGGTGGGCGGGTGCTATGCGCTGGGGCGGATCTTGTGGTCGCGGCTCGGGCTGGCGATGACGCGGGAGGAAGAAATCGGCTTCTCGCTTTTGCTCGGGGCGGCGGAGTATTCGCTGCTGCTGTTCGGGTTGGGACTGGCGCATTTGTACTACCGGGGGGTATTTTTCGCGCTGCCGGTGGTGTTGGGTC
This sequence comes from Candidatus Sulfopaludibacter sp. SbA3, assembly GCA_945890485.1. Classification (GTDB taxonomy): domain Bacteria; phylum Acidobacteriota; class Terriglobia; order Bryobacterales; family Bryobacteraceae. Next base: position 640,606 of record CAMDCN010000001.1, read on the forward strand.
TCGCGGCTTGGCGGCTGGGTTCGTTTTCGCTGTCAGCGGACCGCTTGCCTCCGTTGTCGCGGGGACTGCGTTGGTTGCTGCTGTTGCTCGGCGGACCGTTTGCGGTGCTCTACCTTTCGAACGCGATGGCGCCGGAGATCAGCCCGGACGGGTCAACGTATCACTTAGGATTGGTGGCGCGGTACTACCGGGAACATGCCATGGTTCCGGTGCATACGAGCATCTACGCCGCGCTGAGTCAGGGAGTGGAGATGCTGTTCCTTTCGGCGTACGCGATTGGGCGGCATTCGGCGGCGGGGATGGTGCATGCCACGTTTTTGTTTTTACTTCCCTGGATGATGCTGAGTTGGGCTCGGCGGCGGGGCTATGCCGCGGCCGGGGTGGCGGCGGGTTTGCTGGTGTTCCTGTCGCCGGTGGTGGGGGTGGACGGGATTAGCGCGTACAACGATCTGGCGGGGGCGGCGGTGGTGTTCGCTGTGTTCGCGCTGCTGGACCGGTGGGACGAGACGCGGGAACCGGGTTTGCTCTACGCGATTGGGGCGTTGGCGGGGTTTAGCTATGGGGTGAAGTACACGCTGGCATTGGCGGTGCCGCTGGCGTTGGGCTGGGTCTTTTGGCGGGAGCGGAAGTGGCGGCCGGTACTGGTGGTGGCGGGGTGCGCGGCGGTGATGATTCTGCCGTGGATGGCGCGGAATGCGGTGTGGTGGCAGAACCCGGTGGCGCCGCTGTTCAATGCTTGGTTCCCGAATCCGTACGTTCACCAATGGTTTGAGAAAGAGTACAAGCTCTCGATGACGACGTATACGCTGCCTTCGCGGTGGATGATTCCATGGGAGGTGACGGTGCAGGGGCAGACGCTGGGGGGGCGGTTGGGGCCGGTGTTTCTGCTGACTCCGTTGGCGCTGCTGAGCTTGCGGAATGAGCTGGGGCGGCGGTTGCTGTTAGGATGGCTGGTTTTCACCGCTACCTATTTTTCAAACATTGGGACGCGGTTTTTGATCCCTGGGCTGCCGTTCGCCGCTTTGGCGCTGGCGATGCTGCCGTGGCCCCGGTACTTGTTGGGGGCGCTGGTGGTGGTGCACGGCGTGCTCTCCTGGCCGGACGCGATGACGATGTACGGCGAGCGGTACGGGTGGCGTTTAGAAAAAGTGGTTTGGCGGGAGGCGCTGCGGATCAAAGAGCCGGAAGAGTTTCTGCGAAACCATTTGGGGAGCTATCCCATTGCGCGGTTGATTGACGCCGAGGTTCCGGCGGGCCGGCGGGTGTTTTCGTTTCAGCAGATCGCCGATGCGTACAGCCATGCCGAGATTCTGGTGGGGTTTCAGTCGGCGCAAGGCGAGATCCTGCGGGATGCGGTGGACAACGCCCTGCGGGAGGAGCGGAAGCCGGGCTTGCAGGTTCGCTTTCAATTTCCCGCGCGGCCCTTGCAGCAGGTGCGCGCGATGGTGGGCAAGGACTGGCCGGAGGCGCGATGGAGCGTACACGAGATGCGGGTTTTCGATGGCGGGAAGGAGATTCCTCGTTCGCCGCACTGGAGGGCTCAGGCGGATTCGACGACGGAGTTAGCCCCGTTCGCATTTGATAACTCGCCGGTGACGCGATGGATTGCCGATGTGCCGTGGAAGAAGGGGCATGGGTTGACACTGGATTTGGGTGTCCCGCAGATGGTGGACGAGGTGGTGCTGGAGATGAGCCCGGACCAGCCGTGGGAAGGGATTGTGCTGGACGGGATTCCGGAAGCGAAGATTTCGGCGCGGCATGTGACGCCGCCGACGGGGTTGCGGCGGATTGCGATGGAAGAGTTCCTGTCGCGGAACGTGCAGTACATCGTGGCGGCGAGCGATGAGTATTGGTATCGCGATTTGCGGACGCGGATGGACTATTGGGGCATAGAGGCAGTGGGGACACGGGCGAACCATACGCTGTACCGGATTCTGCTGCCGGGCGAGAACGCGAGGATAATAAACAGATAGTGAACGGAACTGCACAACTGTATTTGGGCGTCGATGGCGGGCAATCGAGCACTACCGCGCTGATCGGCAACGCGCAGGGGGACATCGTGGGCCGGGGGACGGACGGACCCTGCAACCACGTGAAGTCAGCGGCGGAGGGGCGGGAGAAGTTTGTCCGCGTGATTGGGGGGTGCGTGGCGCAGGCCTGCCAGCAGGCGGGGGTTGACGCGTCGACGGTTCGTTTCGAGGCGGCGTGCCTGGGTTTCAGCGGGGGGCCGGCGGACAAGGAAGACATTCTGCGGGAGATTGTGGCGGCGGAGAAGATGCTGGTGACGACGGACGCGATGATTGCGTTGACGGGCGCGGCGGCGGGGGGCCCGGGGATTATTGTGATTGGGGGGACGGGGTCGATTTCATTTGGCCGGGACGCGGTGGGGCGGGTGGCGCGGGCGGGAGGATGGGGGTACATCTTCGGCGATGAGGGCGGAGCGTTCGACATTGCGCGGCAGGCGCTGCGGGCGTCGCTGCGGCATCACGAGGGGTGGGGCGCGAAGACGATCCTGCACGACCGGTTGCTGGCGGTGACGGGCGCCAAGGACATGAACGAGTTACTGCACCTTTGGTACACGGACGAGTATCCGCGATCGCGGGTGGCGACGTTTGCGCCGATGGTAGACGAGGCGGCGAAGGCCGGCGACCGGGTGGCGGGGGATATTGTGTCGCGGATGGCGCGGCAGCTGACGCTGCTGGCGATGGCGGTGCGGAATCAGCTTTTCAAAGAGGGCGATGAGGTGCATATAGCGCCGATTGGCGGCGTGTGGCAGAGCGAACTGCTGCTGCAGCACTTCACGAATTTTGTACACGTGGTGGAGGGCAATCGCGTGGCCCCGCCGCGATATGCGCCGGCGGTCGGCGCCTTGCTCGAAGCGTATCAACTCGCGGGGGTGACCCCGCACTTGGCTAATGTCCCGGAGACACATAAATGAGATTGCTTGGATTGATGATGTTAGCGCTGCCTTTGGCGGCCGCGGAGCCCGATTGGCAGACATTGGAGCCGTATGCGCTGAGCTTGCTGCAGCGGTTGATCCAGATTCCGAGCATTAATCCGCCGGCGGATACGAAGGCGGCGGCAGAGTTTGTGAAAGCCGAGCTGGAGGCGGTGGGGATTGCCGTGAAGCTCTATGACTCGGGTGATGGGAAGATGTTTAACTTGGTCGCGCGGATTCCGGGCCGGGACAAGAGCAAGAAGCCGTTGCTGCTACTGAACCATCTGGACGTGGTGCCGGTGGACCGGAAGGCGTGGGGGACGGTGAACCCGTTTGGCGGGGCAGTTAAGGACGGGTTTGTTTGGGGCCGAGGGACGCTGGACATGAAGGGCATCGCGGTGATGCACATGGTGGCGATGATTACGTTGAAGAAGATGAATCTGACGCCGGAGCGGGAGATTATCATGCTGGCTTCGTGCGATGAGGAGACGGGCGGGGAGAAGGGCGTGAAGTGGATGCTGGCGAACCATGCGGCGGATATTGACGCCGAGTTCGTGCTGGATGAGGGGGGCCTGGGGACGCGCGATGTGTTCCGGGAGGGGAAGCTGGTTTACGGGATTTCGGTGGCGGAGAAGCAGCCGCTGTGGATCCGGCTGCGCGCGGCGGGAACGGCGGCGCACGGGTCGCAGCCGATTGCGGAGAACGCGAATATGATTCTGTACGCGGCGTTGGCGAAGGCGATGGCGTTGCCCGAGGGTTCGAAGGGTAACGACGTGGTGGAGGCGATGCGGAAGGCGAGCGGCGGAGAGTTTGCCGAGGGTAAGTTTACGGCCGCGATTCAGAAGAACACGATGACGTTGACGACGCTGCGGAGCGGGGTGGGCGATCCGCCGAAGATCAACGTGATTCCGTCGGCGGCGGAGGCGACGATCGATTGCCGGCTGCTGCCGGGGACGAATGCGGAGGAGTTTGTGAGTGAACTGAAGGCGCGGATCGCCGATAAGCGCGTGACGGTGGAGTTGACGAATACGCCGCCGGGGGATCCGGGGACGTCGAACTACGACACGGGTCTGTTCAAGGTGTTGAAGCAGGTAATTTTGAAGTATCACCCGGAGGCGGAAGTAACGCCGATGTTGGTGCCGTATTCGACGGATTCGACGAAGTTCCGGCACAAGGGTTTGCCGGCTTACGGGTTTACTCCGCTGGTGCTGCCGGGCCAGATTCTGGCGACGATGCACTCGGATGCGGAGCGGATTCCGCTGGACCAGTTCTACACCGGGGTCCGGATGATGTTTGACGTGGTACGCTCGGAATTCTAATGGCAAAACTGTCAATTCGTGACCTTAACCTGAACGGTAAGACCGTTTTCATGCGGGTGGACTTCAATGTGCCGCTCACCAACGGCGGCCAGGAGATCACCTCCGATAAACGCATTAAAGCTTCCCTGCCCTCGATTCAATACGCTCTTTCGCAGGGCGCCGCGTTGATTCTGGCGAGCCATTTGGGCCGTCCGAAGGGCCAGCGGAATCCGGAGATGAGTTTGAAGCCGGTAGCGGCGAAGTTAGCCGAACTGCTGGGGCAGCCGGTGGCATTTGCTCCGGATTGCGTGGGGCCGGAAGTGGAGGCGATGAAGCCGGCGCCAGGTTCAGTGCTGTTGCTCGAGAACCTGCGCTACCACTCGGCGGAAGAAGAGAATGATCCGGAATTCGCCAAGCAGTTGGCTGGTTTGTGCGATGTGTACGTGAACGACGCGTTCGGCACGGCGCACCGGGCGCATGCTTCGACGGTGGGGATGATTGCGTATGTTCCGCAGGCGGCGGCCGGGCTGCTGATGGATAAGGAACTGGAGTATCTGGGCAAGGCGACGACGGATCCGGAACGGCCTTGCGTGGCGATTATTGGCGGGGCGAAGGTTTCCGACAAGATCGAAGTGATCATGAACCTGTTGAAGGTGGTCGACCGGTTGATGATCGGCGGAGCGATGGCGTATACGTTCCTGAAGGCGGCGGGAGAGCCGATTGGGAAGTCGCTGGTGGAAGACGACAAGCTGGATTTGGCCCGGGACCTGATGGCCAAGGCCGGGGCGAAGCTGATGTTGCCGACCGACCATGTGGTTTCGGCTGAGTTTAAGGCCGGGGCGGAGAGCGAAGTGGTGACGGTGATTCCGGAGGGCAAGATGGCTCTGGATATTGGTCCGGCGACGGTGGCGGCTTATGTGGATGTGGTGAAGTCGGCGAAGACGATCATCTGGAACGGGCCGATGGGTGTGTTTGAACTGAAGCCGTTCGACGTGGGGACCATGGCGCTGGCGCATGCGGTGGCCGATTCGGACGCGATTTCCGTGGTGGGCGGCGGCGATTCGGAGAAAGCGATCAAGACGGCTGGGCTGAGCGATAAGATCTCGCACGTTTCAACGGGCGGGGGCGCTTCGCTCGAGTTCCTGGGCGGGGTGCAGTTGCCGGGAGTGGTGGCGTTGACGGATAAGTAGCCATGCACAGGATCGCGATTCTGGCTTTGTTCGCGGTGGTTTGTGCGCAGGGCCAGAATCGTGCTCCGGCAGTGAGTGGTTTGAGTCCGCAGGTTGGGTCGGGGCTGACGCGTCCGGTATCGGTAACGGTATCGGATCCCGACGGCGCGGCGAATTTGGGGGTCATTAACGTTCTTGTTAATGACTTCCTGAATGGGGCGGGGGCGTGTTATCTGGCATTCGTCAGCCCAGCGAACGCACTGTATCTGGTGAATGACGTTGGCGACGGGTTGATTGGGCCGGTGGTGGCGGGGGTTGCGGGGTCGGCGGTCAACAAGCAATGCGCCATCGATGGCAGCACCGTTGCCGTGGCGCGTTCCGGCAATGAGTTGACGCTGACGGTGAACGTGACGTTTTCCGCTGCTTTTGCTGGCGATAAGGTGATTTACGTGGCCGCACGGGACGCCGTGGAGGCGGGGAGTGGTTGGCAGGTGATGGGCACTCATCGCGTGCCGCGGACGGCGTTGACTTACCCAACGGTGAATGGCATGACCCCGGCGGGGGGTACGGGGAGCGCGCAGGCGTTCACGGTGGTTTACCAGGATCAGGCGGCGGCCACGAATCTCAAGGCGATGCAGTTGCTGATCAACAGCGCTCTCGACGGCAGAGGGGCGTGTTACGTGGGCTACGATCGCGAGGCGAACCAGATCTATTTGCTCGACGACGCTGGCACGACGCTCCTGACAGGAGTAACACCGGGGCGGGCAGGAGAGACGGGCAGCGGGCTTTCCGAAAACAGCCAATGCCGGGTACGTGGCGGGATTTCCCACGTGTCCGATTCCGGGGGTACGGTTTCGCTTACGGTTGGCATTGCTTTCAAGGACGGCTTTGTAGGCCGTCGAATCGCTTATGCCGGCGTCCAGACCATGGGCGGAGCCAATTCCGGGTGGCAGGCGCTGGGGGCGTGGGGGGTGACGGCGGCGCCGTACGTGGACGTACTGCTCTCGCAGTACGATACGGAACGAACGGCCGCGAACCGGCAAGAGAGGACGCTGCATCCAGGCAACGTCAACCCCGCAAAGTTCGGGCGGCTGTACAGCCGGAAGGTGGATGCCAGTGTGTATGCGCTGCCCCTGGTCGCTGGGGGAGTCGAACTGCCGGGCGGGGCGCGGCGCAATTTGCTGATCGTAGCAACCATGGGCAATTCGGTCTACGCTTTTGACGCGGACAATCCCAATCAAACGAACCCAATTTGGATGCGGCAGTTGGCGACTCCCGGGGCGGGGTCAGAGTTCATTGGTCCCTTGACGTGGGGGGTGCTGAGTACTCCGGTGATCGACCGGGCAAGCAATACCGTCTACGCCGTAGCGAAAACGGAGTTGGCAGGTAAGATTCGGCACGAACTCTTCGCGCTGGACTTGTCGACGGGGGCGCACAAGTTCAACTCGCCACAGGTGGTTACGTTTCCTTCGGCCGCAGCTCCGGAGCAGGACAGTTTCGCGGGGGCGATCCAGCGTCCCGGGCTGTTGGTGTCGAACGGGGTGTTGTATGCCGGGTTTGCGAACATTGTCCTGGATCCGAACGAATGGCGATCGCAGGAAGGATATCTGCAGGCATATAGCGCCACCGACCTTTCGCAACGCCTTGGCAATTTTCAGGTGACGCCGACCGGATTTAAGGGGGGAATCTGGCAGGCTGGCCGCGGGGTGACGGTGGATGCCGAGGGGAATCTCTACATTGCGACCGCCGGCGGAGAGTATAACGGAGTGGACAATTTTGGCGCGAGTATTCTGAAACTGGCGCCGCGAACCTTGGCACTGCTCGATTGGTTTACGCCGGCGAATTGGGAGACGCTGTACCACGACAATCTGGATCCTTCGGCGAATGGGGTGACGTTGATTCCGGGAACAGCGCTAGCATTCGCAGGTGGAAAAGAGGGCGTGATCTATCTGCTGAATCGGCTGAATATGGGGAAACTGAGTGCTCCGGTGCAGAGTTTTCTTTCGTCGGCCGGATGTGGGCATACGGACTGTGCGCAGAGCCTGGGCACAGCGTTCTGGAGCCGGCCCGGGTTGCCTGATTCGCTACTTTACGTTTGGGATCGCCGCGATTATCTTCGATCGTACCGGTTCGTTTCGGCGACGAGCCGATTTGAAACAACGGCATTGGGCGTGGGGACGAAGAAGCCGGAGACGGTGGGTGGCCCGAGTGTTTCCGCGTTTGGAGAGGACCCGAGGTCGGGAGTCGTGTGGGCGGTGACGGCGGACGTGGAGCCGGGGCCTGGAGTGCTGCGGGCCTATGACGCCGCCGACGTCCGACGGGAGATCTATAACTCTGAGAGTAACCAGGCACGGGATCAACTGGGTCGCTTCACGAAATTTGCCGCACCGGTGGTGGCTAACGGGAAAGTGTACGTTGTAACGCAGGCGAAAGAGGTTGTGGTTTACGGACTGTTGCCATAGGCCGCCGTATACTAACGACATGGTCCGGCTTTCATTCGTGCTTTTGGCGGTTTCGACGATTTCTGTGGCGGAGTGGTCCCGGTTCCGCGGACCCAATGGGTCAGGGGTGGGAGAGGGGACGAACCTGCCGGTGAGTTTTGGGCCGGGAAAGAATGAGGCTTGGCGTACGGCGGTTCCTTTCGGGCGGTCGTCGCCGATTGTGGCTTCGGGGCGGATCTATCTCACCGCGGGCGAGGGTGGGCAACTTTGGACGTTAGCCTTTGACGCGCGGAGCGGGAAGGAGCTATGGCGGCGTGGGGTAAAGCCGGCTCGGATCCACGAGACCTACAAGGCGAATGACGCGGCCTCGTCAACACCGGCGGCGGACGGGGCGAACGTTTATGTGTTCTTTCGGGATGTGGGCTTGATTGCCTACTCCCATGCGGGCGTGGAGCGGTGGCGGGTAGCGTTAGGGCCGTTCGACAGCTTCTACGGGCTGACGGCGTCGCCGATTGTGGCGGGCGGGAAGGTTTTGCTGCTTTGCGATCAGACGCGGGGATCGTACTTGTTGGCCGTAGAGGCAGCGACGGGAAAGACGGTGTACCGGGTGGAGCGGCCGGGGGCCGGGGTGGGATGGTCGGTGCCGATTGTGCATGATGACCAAGTGATTGCGGTGGGGAGTACGCGGGTGGAGTCGTATCATTTGGGGACGGGGGAGCGGCGATGGTGGCTGCCTTTGTCATCGATGGGGTCGATGGGGTCGCCGGTGATTGCGGGGGATGCGGTGATTGTGACGGCGGCGGGGAACGATCAACCTTGGCTGCCAACGTTCGCGGCGGTGGTGGCAGCGCGCGACAAGGATGGGGACGGAGAGTTAAGCCGGGCGGAGGCAGCCGAAGAGAAGGAATGGAATGAGCACTTCGGGTGGCTGGATGAGAACAGCAACGGAAAAGTGACGGCGGCGGAGTGGAATGCGGCGCGGGATTTGGGGCTGGGGGAGTATGGGGCGGTAGCGATTCCGCTGAACAGCCGGGGGTCGGCGACGGTACGGTGGCGGGTGAAGCGGAATCTACCGTATGTACCTTCGCCGGTGCTCTACGATGGCGTGTTCTACATGGTGAAGGACGGGGGGATTGTGACGTCCCTGGACCCAGCAACAGGCGATACGCTGAAGCAGGGGCGGGCTCCGCAAGCTCCGGGGCAATACCTGTCTTCACCTGTAGCCGCGGACGGGAAGATCTATATCGTGAATGAAGAGGGGTACCTGACGGTGATGCGCGCGGGGGCGCAGTGGGAGCCATTGGCGCGGAATGAGATGGGAGACGAGGTGTACGCTACCCCGGCGGTGGACGGGAACCGGTTGATTGTCCGGACCCGGGGTAGCTTATTCGCGTTCGCTAACTCAAAATAGGGTTGATCACGCGGCCGGCGACGTCCGTGAGCCGGAAGTCCCGGCCCTGCGACTTGAACGTGAGCTTGGTGTGATTTAGACCGAGCTGGTTGAGAATCGTGGCGTGGATATCGTGGATCTCGATTTTGCCCTCGGTGGGGGAGAAGCCGAATTCGTCACTGGCGCCGTGCTTGATGCCGGGTTTGAGGCCGCCGCCGGCCATGAACATGCTGAAGCTATCGATGTGGTGATTGCGGCCGATTTTGCCCTTTTCGCGGACTTCGCCCATGGGGGTGCGGCCAAACTCGCCGCTCCAGACGACGAGGGTGCGATCGAGGAGGCCGCGCTGTTTGAGGTCTTTGATCAGAGCGGCGGAGGCGCGGTCGACTTCCTTGGCTACTAAGTCGAGGGGCTTAGTAATGTCGTCGTGGTGATCCCAATCGGTATGATACAACTGGACGAAGCGGACACCGCGCTCGACTAAACGGCGGGCTAAGAGGCAGTTATTGCCGAAGCTGGATTTGCCGGGCTCCGCGCCGTACATTTCGAGCGTCTCTTTGGACTCCTTGCCGAAGTCGATGAGCTCGGGGCCGCTGGTTTGCATCTGGTAGGCCATTTCGTACTGGGCGATGCGGGTGGCGATTTCGGCGTCGGCGGTTTCTTCGAGCTCCATCTGGTTGAGGTCTTTGAGGACTTCGATGGTTTGGCGCTGCTGTTCCGGCGTGACGCCTTTGGGCGTCGAGAGGTTCAGGATGGGGTCGCCGACGTTGCGGAAGGGGATGCCCTGGTAGGAGGTGGGGAGGAAGCCGCTGGACCAGAGGGCGGCGCCGCTGCGGGGGCCGCGGGGGCCGCTTTGGAGGACGACGAAGCCGGGCAGGTCCTTCGATTCGCTGCCGATGCCGTAGGTGACCCAGGAGCCGACGGAGGGGCGGCCGGCGCGGATGCTGCCGGTGTTGGCGAACATTTTGGCAGGGCCGTGGTTGAAGTTTTCCGTGGATACTCCGTGGAGGACGGTGAGGTCGTCGGCGATGGAGCCGATGTGGGGGACGAGATCGCTGAAATAGTGGCCGGAGTTGCCGTGCTGCGTGAAGTTGCGGCGGGTACCGAGGAGCTTGGGGGTCTCCTTCGAAAAGGTATCCATGAAGGCGAAGCGTTTGCCTTTCAGGAACGATTCGGGCGTGGGTTTGCCATCCCACTTGGCGAGCTCTGGCTTGTAGTCGAATAACTCGAGGTGGCTGGGACCGCCGGCCATGAAGAGGAAGATGACATGGTCTGCCTTGGCGGGGAAGTGGCCCTTCCCTGCCCCGAGGAGGCCGTCGGCGAGCATGGAGGCAAGGGCCATTTTACCGACGCCGAAGCCGCAATTGCGGAATAACTGCCGGCGTGTCTGAAAGCGGGTAAGTCTGTTTTCTAGATCCATGGGTAGTTACTCTCGGGTCATGAACTCGTCGAGGTTGAGAAGAACGCGGGCGACGCTGGTCCAGAGGGCGGTTTCGTTGGCTTCGGTTTGCGAATCGCGCTGCTGGCGGACGAAGCGGAGGAGGCGGTCGGTTTCGCGGGGGCGCGGTGCGCGCTGGACAGCAAGTTCGAAGCCGTGACGGAGGCGGGCCGATTCGTTGGCGGGCGCTTCCTTAACGATGCGTTGAGCGAGGGCGGCGGCGAACTCGACGGAAGACTCGTCGTTCAGGAGGGTGAGGGCCTGGAGGGGCGAGTTCGAACGGATGCGGCGGGTGCAGGAGGTGATGCCGTCGGCGGCGTCGAACACCGTGAGGCTGGGGTGGGCGGCGCTGCGCTGGAAAAACGTATACATGCCGCGGCGATAGCGTTCGGCGCCAGTCGCCGTCTTCCATTCGCGGACGACCTGGGTGACGCTGAGGGCGCCCGGGGGAATGGGCGGGAAAAAGCTGGGGCCGCCGAGTTTTTCGGTGATGAGGCCGCTGCTGACCAAGGCGGAATCGCGAATGATTTCGGCGTCGAGGCGGAGGCGATTCTGCTTTGAGAGGAGCTTATTGTCGGGGTCGACGGCGGCGGCATCGGGCCGCGGGAGGGAAGCCTGCTGATACGTCGCACTCGAGACGATCAGCTTGTGAAGGGCTTTCTGGCTCCAGTTGCTTTCGATGAAGGAGGCCGCGAGATAGTCGAGTAGCTCGGGATGGGTGGGACGATCGCCGACTAAGCCGAAATCGCTTTCGGTGTCGACGATGCCGCGACCGAAGTATTTCTGCCAGACTCGGTTGACGGTGACGCGGGGGGTAAGCGGGTTGTCTTTGGCGACAAGCCACTTGGCGAAATCGAGCCGGTTCGCGTTTTCCGGCATCGGGGGGAGCACCGCAATACCGCCGGGCTGGACCGGGCTGCCTTTGCGAGTGAAGTCGCCGCCGAGGTGGATGTAAGAAGGCCGAGGGGTAGGACGCTCCTTCATGATGAGAGTGCGGAGCAGCTTCGGCTTCTGCTTGCGGAGGTCTGCTATCTCTTTGCGAAGGGCGATGAGGGTGGGGTCCTTGTCGGCGTTTTCGGTAAGCGATTCCTGGTGCTTGCGGATTTTGAGTTCGAGGGCTTGGATGTCGGCCTCCCATTTCACCTGGCGGGCCTTTTCTTCGTCGCTGCCGATTTCCAGGAAGGGGCGGTTGAAGTACTTGCGATCCTCCTCCTTGTCGACCTCGTCGACGCCGTTCCAGAAAGCGAAAATCTGATAGAACTCGCGTTGGGTGACGGGGTCATACTTATGATCGTGACAACGGGCGCAGCCGAGGGTGAGGCCAAGGAAGGCGGAGCCGGTGGTGGCGACGCGGTCGGCGACGGCTTCGACGCGATACTGTTCGAAGTCGATGCCGCCTTCGTAGTTGGAGGGGGTGTTGCGGTGGAAGCCGGTGGCGATGATCTGATCGTTGGTCGCGTTGGGGAGTAAGTCGCCGGCGACCTGTTCGATGACGAACTGATCGAACGGCATGTCCTTGTTGATGGCGTTGAGGACCCAGTCGCGATAGGGCCAGATGTCGCGAGGGGCGTCGATAGTGTAGCCGTCGGTATCGGAGTAGCGGGCTACGTCGAGCCAGTGGCGGCCCCATCGTTCACCGTAGGCGGGGGAGGCGAGGAGTTGGTCGACGACCTTTTCATAGGCCGTGGGCGAATCGTCTTTTAGGAAGGCTTCGAGCTGGGCGGGCGTCGGGGGAAGACCGGTGAGGTCGAGGTGGACGCGGCGGAGGAGGGTGCGCTTGTCGGCGCGGGGGGAGAGGGCGAGACCTTTCTCCTGTAGCTTGGCGAGGATGAAGGTATCGATAGTGGCGTTTGCTGGTTTGGGGCGGATGGGTTGGAAGGCCCAGTGTTTGCTCGTGCGGCGCTTGGCTTTGAGGAACGACTCGGGGGCTGGCATGCCCGCCTGGACCCATTTCTCGAGAACGGCGATTTCGGCGTCGGTGAGCTTTTTGCCGCCTTTCGGCATTTTGAGGTCGCCGGCTTGTTTGACGGCTTCGAGGATGACGCGGGCGGCGGGGCCGCGGTTGCCGCCTTTCAGGATGGCTTCTTTTGAGTCGAGGGCGAGGCCCCCGTTGACAGAGTTGACGTTATGGCAGCCGGCGCAATTCTTCTTGAGAATTGAGAGGGCCTCCGCTCCGTCCTGCGCCATCAGCGGCACTGCTGCCAGGAAAATGAAACTGAATCGAAGCATTGTGGGTATCTTATCAAGAGATGCCGATGCTTGCGGCTTTGTTGGCCGTTTCGTTCTACGCCGATGTTCTGCCGATCCTCGAGCGGCGGTGCTTGGGCTGCCACCAGGTTGGGGAGGCGGCTCCGATGGCACTGGGTTCGTTTTCTGAAGCACGGCCGTTTGCGAAGGCGATGCGAGATGCTGTCGTTTCCGAGTCGATGCCACCGGGGGGCGGGATGCCGGCGGCCGAGGTGGCTATTCTACGGCAATGGTCGGCGCGACCGGTGGCGGGGTCGCCGGTGCGGGTGGCGGTGCTGCCGGTGCGACCTGTCCTGCGAGGGGACCTGACTTTGCGGATGGCGGAACCGTTTCGCGTGCCGGCAGAGGCGACGGTGGCATATCAGCATTTTGTACTGCCAACGGGACAGGAACAGGGACGGTGGATTCAAGCGATAGAGATTCGGCCGGGGAACCGGAGAGTGGTGCATCACGCGGTGGCGTTTGTGCGGACGGCGCGGAGCGAGTTTTTGCGGGGTGGAAAGCTGTCAGTCGAAGATGAGGTGCTGGGGACGTATCTGCCGGGGGAGGGGGTGGTGCGGCTGCCGGAAGGGCTGGCGAAATGGCTACCGGCGGGGGCGGAGATCGTATTGCAAATGCATTACACGAGTACGGGGCAAGCGGAGAGTGATCAGACGGAGATTCGCTTGGAGTATGGGGTAAGGCCGCGGGAACGCGTGTATACGATGTCGGTGGCGCAGTGGGACTTTGCGATTCCGCCATTTGCGAAGGCGTATCCGGTGGAGGCAGAGTTCACGGTGCGGACGGGGGTGAGGGTTCTGGCGGTGACGCCCCATTTGCACTTGCGGGGACGGAGCATGCGGGTGACGGCCGGGGAGCAGGTGGTGCTGGACGTGCCACGCTACCGGTTCGATTGGCAGCTACGGCGGGTGTTGACCAAGCCGGTGACGCTGGCTTCCGGGGAGACAATCCGCGTGGAGGCGACGTTCGACAACTCACGGAATAATCCGAGGAATCCGGATCCGTCGGCGACGGTTCGATGGGGGGAGCAGAGTGGGCAGGAGATGATGGTCGCGTTTGTTGACGTGGCCATTCCGGCCGGCTGGCCCCCCACGGAGATCTACCGTCCGAAGCGGTTTTAGACCGCCAGGAACTTCACACACACAGGGACAGGACAGGCGACGGGTTTTCCAACTGGGGTGAGCTTGCCGGTGGCGCCATCGATGCGGAAGACCACGAGCGAGTCCGAGTCCTGGTTGGCGGCCACGAGGAATTGTCCGCTGGGATCAATGTTGAAATTGCGCGGCGTCTTCCCTTGCGTGGATTCGTTGCCGATGCGTGCGATTTTACCCGAGGCGGCGTCGATGGAGAAGATCGCGATGGAATCGTGGCCGCGGTTGGAGCCGTAGACGAAGCGGCCGTTGGGGTGGACGACCGTCTCCGCCGTGCTGAGGCCGCGGGCGACCGGAACGGGCATCGTGGGTTCGGTATTGATTTCGGTGAGCTTCCCGGCCTTGGCGTCCCAGGTCATGGCCGTGAGGGTGCAGAGGATTTCGTTGATGACGTAGGCCCACTTGCCGTTCGGATGGAAGGCGAAGTGACGGGGGCCACCGCCGGGGGCGACTGCGAATTCCCCGTGAGTGGCCATTTCACCTGACTTCGCGTTGAACTTATAGATCATGACGCGATCTTTGCCGAGGTCTGCGACGAGGGCGAAACGATTGGCCTTATCCAAATTGATGGAGTGCGCGTGCGGGCCGGACTGGCGGGAGGCGTTGGGTCCGAACGGGGCGCCATGCTGGAAAAAACCGGTGCGCTTCCCGATTTTGCCGTCGGCGGCGAGAGCGAAAGCGGCGGCACTGCCGCTGCCGTAGTTGGCGCAAAGGACGAATTTTCCGTTGTCGCTGACTTTTACGTGGCAGGGCCCGCTGCCGGCGCTGCCGACCTGATTGAGGAGGGTGAGCTTGCCGGTGGCGCGATCGATAGAATAGGCGTTCACCGAGCCGCCCTTTTCGCCTTTGAACTCGTCGAGCTCACCGACGGAATAGAGGAGATTGCCTTTGGGGTGGAGGGCCAGAAACGACGGATTGGCCGTTTCGGCGGCGACGCCGAGGGGGGACAACGTGCCAGTGGCCGTGTCCATCTCAAATTGATAGATGCCTTTGCTGGCGCCGCGGGTATAGGTGCCGATGTAGACACGTACCTTCCTGGGGGCTTGGGCGAGCAGCGGGGCGCTCATCATCATCAATCCGAAATCACGTCGATTCATTCACGCTCTCCTTAGAACATGCGCTCTTGGCGGCGCAAGGTGCCGAAACTGCCGATGTTCGCTATGGCAAACGATACCAGATATTGGTTTTCGTTGCGCGTACCGAAGCTGAGGCGGCGGTATTGAAAGCTGAGGCCGCAGCAGTCGGAATTGTAGCTGATCTCGGTCGTGGCGAACTGCATTTTGGCTTCGCGGAAATCGTATACGCCGGTGTAGCCGGCGCTCCAGCCGCGGCGTCCGGGAGCTCCGATGCCACCGCGGAGGAGGAGCTGGTTCGCATTGGGGCTGACATTGGGCGTTCCGCGGACCTGATTGTGACCGATGCCGAAAAACGTTTGGTTGATCCGGGCGTCGGCGATGACGGTGGAGTTCGTGATCCGTTTGAAGAGTGGGTCCCAGTCGGTTCGCCACTCGATGCTGGCGGACTGGATGGGCGACATCCGGAGGACGGAGATGACGGGGGAGTAGTGGCGAGGACGGTCGATGAAGCTGTAGCCGGTGAGGGTCGTGGACGAGAGGAAGACGTTCCGCGAGCCTTCGACGACGGCTCCGCCGAAGGTGGGGTCAAAATAGCGGCGCTGCATGACCTGCCAGGTGAGGACTTCCTGAACGTTACCGTTGCGCTTGGCGTAGAGACGGTTGGTGAGTGAGACGTCAGCCTCGGTGGTGGAGGTTAGGATATCGTTCTCGTCGAAGCGAATGATTTCACGGAAATTGCGGATACCAGAGACGTGTCGAAAGGTGATCCTAGGCTCAACTACATGTTTCACTTCTGTCCCTAACCATTTAGGGCCTTTGAAGATACGCTCCAGGGTTGGCATGATCAGCTCGGCGCCGAAGTCGTTAGCCTGGCGATACAGATCGCGGCCGGCCGTCGCGGTGGCCGTGGACGAGCTTGAGAGGTCCTTGCGCGAACCGTAGTGGGTCGCATGGAACGTGTAGGACGGCGCGAGGCTAAACCCCTTCCATTGCAGGACCGCCATGACGCGCGGGGCAAAGTTCAATCGATCGGTGAACTGCCGGGTGATGAAGCCGGGTTCGCGGCGCTTGTGAAATCCGGCACTGGAATCAAAGGAGTACCAGACGGGTATGACGCGACCCAGAAGGCGACGTTCACGAGAGTGGAAATCGACGGACGGGGTTTTGCGAATAACGACTTGGTCGTCAGGAAGAGTGCTCTGGAAGAACTGATGACGGGAGAACTCGACGCCGAAGGAATACGTATCCCAACTCTTCTGGACATGACCATCCGAGTTCACCGCGGAGAAGATCGCTTCATTAAAGCTTTGCGTGAAAGCCTGCCGGAAAAGGAATGAGGATAAATAGTTTATGTTTGCAGCCCCGGTCCATCCCTTGCCCAGGACCGACCTTCCGGAACCGTTGATAAGGAAACCGCCTTCCTTGATCCGTTCGCCGCTGTCGGTACGGCGGCCCCGATCGTTGACGCCATAGAGGTAGAGATTGAAGTCGGTGCCAATGCGCGGCTTCCCCCGGAAATTCACCTCATGGGCGAAGCCGCGTTGAGTGAAGAGTTGGCCACGGTACATGGCGTCATAGGAGCGGTTAATGGCCCAATAGTAGCCGACGCCGTACATGAAACCACGACGGGTGCTGTTTCCAAAGTTTGGCGTTAAGAAACCACTCTTACGCGGTTGTTCCGCAAGGGACTTATAGAACACCGGCGTGTAGAAGATCGGCATGCGGCGGACCCGGAAGACAGCGCGGTAGGCGATGGCGCGGTCGCCGGGGATGATATCGAACTTCGGGCCGGCCAGACGCCACCACGGCTTTGGGAGGACGCAATTGGTAAGGAAGCCATCGTACAAGATAAACCGGTTCTTTATCTTTTCCGCCCAACGTCCCTGAAAATTAAACGGGTTCTGCGACATCAGTAGTCCCGGACGATACTCGATTTTGCCTTGGGCGTTCCCGTTAACATCGAAGAACGTTCCGGACTCTTCTTTCAAGTTGTACTTTACCGTTTTCGCTCGCATCTCCTCCGAGCTGGTGTAGCTTTTGTAGTAGACGTTGCCGCGAGCATCGACGTCGCCAGTCGATTCGTTGTAGTCGATTTCATCCGCTTTCAGGAGAACTTCGGCAGTTTCCACCTCGGCGGCGCCGCGGAGATGGTAGATCTGGCCATCGACCTCCTGGGTGACGGCGCGGACCAGAACCTCGTCGGCGGCTGGGGCGTTGGGTCGCTTTGTTCCGGCGGGCGGAGCGGTCGCAACTGTTGGAGGCAATGGGGTTGCGAGAGGAGAGCGCTGCGGCGGGAAGGGTTGACCAAAAATATTCCCGGCCAGCAGTATAAGGCAAACTACCAAGGCAGCCGATAGACAGATTGCGGATGAAAGAGTTGGGCGAATGCCTGAACAAAACTCTATGATTTCGTTGGAAATAATGCTAACGTGACTGGGTGGTCGTAGTACAGTACTGCTAAACTGTCCTACTACCAACAGCCGTTCTTGTTTCACCGTCGTCAAACCAGCAACCCTAGCACGTCCACTTTCGACGAGGCAATACGCGAAAGGTCAATTATGAACTGCCCCAACTGCACGGTTTCTATCAGCGAAGATGATCATCGATGTTCCAACTGTGGCCGTCGTCTCGGCAACAACCCCGGGCCACTGCTAGCAACCCGAACTGCGGCAGCGCTGAAGCTGGACACGGTGGCAACGACATATGCCGAGCCGCGCCCCGCCCCTCGGCCCCGGCTGGAACATTCTAACGAAGCGGCTCCCAAGTCGAGCCCTCGGCACATGGCGGCTATGCAGAGTTCGCTTTTCTCACTTCACGAGGATCGCAAGATTCGATCCATCGACGGTCAAGCGGAAACGATGACGGCGACTAAGCGGCTTCGCCGCCAGCCGACCGAACGATCCTCTTATTTGCCGTACCAGGGTGTATTGGAGTTTCTGCCGGCAAGTGGGCCGGCACCGCGCACATTGCCGACGTCGGTGGAAGCGGTGATCTACTGTGACTTCCCCGTTGCGACTCGGACACATCGGGTTCTCGCCGGACTGATCGACTTTGTGATCGTACTTGGCTGCATGCTGCTCTTCCTTGGGATCGTGTACCTAGGTTGTGAGGGCATGCCTTGGGTTGCCCTTGATGGAATGGCTATGAGCATGATCGGAATCGCTACCGGCCTGTTGGGATTTCTCTACGAAGCGTTTTGGGTTATGTCCGGCGTGCCTTCCCCTGGAATGGAGTGCGTCGGCCTTCGCCTTGTTGGTTTCGACGGGAATGAGCCTTCGAAGTCGGACAACATTCGCCGGGTTCTTGGTGGAGCCATCAGTGTAATGGCGGCGTTCATCGGCTTAGCTTGGGCCTTTGTTGATGAAGAGTGCTTGACCTGGCAGGATCATATCTCGCGGACGTTCCCCACCGGCGTGCGGGAGCAGTACGGTATCCGCCGATAACTGACGTACACTAGCGTCATGGCGATTGTATTCGACGAAACAAACCTGCTGGCGCGGATGGTCGGCGAGGCTGATGGTATTACGCCCGAAGAGTTGATCTCGGCGGAGCCGTTGGCAGCTGCGGCCTTGGCCGGGGTAAAAGCACAGACTGACGCTGGCGTTATCGGTTTCCCGGATTTGCCAAAGCAAACGGCTTTAGCGAATGAGATTGTCGCGTATGCCGAGAAGATGAAGGGAACCTACGACACCGTGTGTCTCGTGGGTATCGGCGGCAGCGCTTTGGGCGCATGGGCGCTTGATTGTGCACTTCGCGGTCCGCATCCAGTGCAGGGAGATCACTCGACGGCGAAGCCCCGTCTGGTGATTCTCGACAACGTTGATCCGGAGTTCGTCCAGTTGGCTTTGGCTTCGATGAAGCCGAAGAAGACTCTGGTGGTGGTGATTGCCAAGAGTGGCGCGACCGCTGAGTCGGTTGCCACATTTCTGATTGTGCGGGGATGGCTGGCGGCCGGGGTGGGATTGAAAGGCGTGAAGGCGCGTGTCGTGGTGATCACGAGCGAGGGCCGGGGCGACTTAAAAGTACTCGCGACCAACGAAGGCTACACGACTTTCCATATCCCGGAGAACGTGGGCGGACGCTTTAGCGTTTTGTCGGCGGTGGGGCTCGTGCCGGCTGCGTTGATTGGTGTAGATATTCTGGGGCTACTTCGTGGCGCCGCCAAGATGACGGCGACGGCCTGGAAGCCAGACCTCGCGGCAAACGTCCCTTTGCGGGCGGCGTTACTCCACTTCGTGTCTCTGACCAAGAAAGGCAAGACGATTCAGGTGGCGTTTCCATACGCGAACCGGCTGTGGGGCACCGCATTCTGGTTTCGGCAACTTTGGGCGGAATCGTTGGGCAAGGCTAAGAACAGGGCGGGCGACGTGGTTCACGTCGGACAGACACCGGTGGCGGCACTTGGCACGACGGACCAGCATTCGCAAGTGCAGCTTTATATGGAAGGCCCGAAGGACAAGCTGTTCACGTTCTGGGCAGTGAAGAAGCCGGCCGACCCCGGGTTGATTCCGGCGGAGAAGACGGGACTGGAAGGATTTGACTATTTGACTGGCCAGAGCTTGGCGAAGCTTTTGGACGTCGAATGCAAGTCGACGCAGGCAGCCCTGACGGAAAACCAGCGCCCGAACTGCGTGTTTACGCTCGATCGCGTTGACGCCGAACATATCGGGATGTTCTTCCAACTTCTCGAGTTTGAGACGGCGTTTGCGGGCGAGATGCTGAATATCAATGCGTTTGATCAGGAAGGTGTGGAACTTGGCAAAAAGTTCACCTTCGGATTGATGGGACGAAAGGGCTTCGGCGACTTTAAGAAGCGCTATACCGATTACGAAGCGCGCCGCCGCAAGGGGTAGGCGCCTCCCTCCATGCCATTTGCTCCTATTCCTGAGGCGTTGGCGGACTTCCGTTCCGGCCGGATGCTCATTGTAGTCGATGATGAAGACCGCGAGAACGAAGGCGATCTGACGCTGGCGGCGGAACACATTACGCCGGAAACGATCAACTTCATGGCGGTGCATGGGCGAGGCCTGATTTGTCTGGCCTTGAGCCCAGAGAAATGTGACTCACTGGATCTTCCTCCGATGGCGGCGGCGAATACGTCCCGATTCGGGACGGCGTTCACCGTTTCCATCGAGGCGGCCCACGGGGTGACGACGGGGATTTCGGCAGCCGACCGGGCGCACACCATCCGAGTGGCAATCCGGCCGGACGCCCGGCCGTCTGATCTGGCTCGACCGGGCCACATTTTCCCGTTGCGGGCCCGCCCGGGAGGGGTGCTCGCACGGGCTGGCCAGACCGAGGCGGCGGTGGATTTAGCTCTGCTGGCTGGATTGCAGCCAGGCGGCGTAATCTGCGAAATCATGAACGAAGACGGGACGATGGCCCGCCTGCCGCAGTTGATCGAGTTCGGAAAAAAGTTCGGCATCCGCATCATTTCAGTAGCCGAGTTGATTCGTTACCGGCTGCGGAATGAGCGATTCATGCAGCGGACCGCGTCGGGCCAGGTGGAAACCCGGCATGGGCGATTTGTCTCCCATGCCTACACTTCCACCCTAGGCGGCGGAATGCACACGGCGCTAGTATTGGGAGATCTTAGCGCGGTAGCAAATCCGCTGGTCCGGGTGCATGCCCACTGTGCCTACGGGAATTTGTTTGGCGCGACATCGTGCGACTGTGCGCGAATCGTCGACCGATCGTTGGCGCTGATTCGGGAGGAGGGAGCGGGCGCCCTTGTTTATCTGCACCAGAACACGGCCGGCTTTCAGCAGCGCAACGGGGAGATTATTCCCCATGCCCGGGACCCGCTGACGCACACAACGGGGGATGGTTCGACCGTACTGCAGCACGAGGCCGGACTTGGCGCGCAGATCCTGGCGGACTTAGGATTGCACCGGATTCGACTGTTGACGAATCATCCGCGAAAGGTGGTTGGGCTGGAAGGATTTGGGATTGAGATTACCGCGCAGGTGCCGATCCCTTAAGGCGTTGATACTCATCAAGGTGGCGTCGACTTTTCCCGGTGTCCCCGAGGGAACGGTAGAGAGCCGCGAGCCGGTAGTGTGCCATTACCTGGGAAGCGTCACGGGCGAGAGCCCGTTCAAAGGCGAGGACCGCTTCGGGATTTTGCTGGCGGCCGGCATGGAGCCGGCCTAGTTCCAGCAGGGCCCGGGTTTCCTTCCGGTCGAGTTCCGCGGCACGTTCGAGGTGAGGGAGAGCATCGCTGGTCCGCTCGGGGGACTGCTGTAAAAGGGCGCGGGCCCAATAGAATTCGGAGTCTGCCCGCGCGGGTTGGGAGGCGGCGAGTTTCTCGATGCGGGCGAGGATGCGCTTGGACCAAGCCGGAGCCGCGCCAACTGTTTCGCCGAGCAGCGGCAACGCACGGGGATGGTCAACGGCACAGAGGATTTCCGCGCTGGCTTCGGTCTCGCCGGTCAGGAAGAGGACGACCGCGGTGCCTTCGGACGGTCCGCGTTTGCGGAACCAGAGTTCGGCCTCCCGAAGAAGCCGATTTTCGATCAGCTTGACGCCTTCGGCAGCTTCGGGGATAGCGCGGAGCAGGTTCACGAGGCTTTCGTTGATTTGAGTTCGTTCCGCGGCGATATGGGAGGTGCCATCAAGTGATCCGGCGGCGGGGCTGGTTTGGAAAGCGCCGCCCGGTTGGAACTCGGGCGGGGAGCCAATTTGCGCCAGAAGGAGCCCGGGCACGGCGAAGAAGCTGACGAACCGCATTGCAAGGTCAGACTAACACGATCTCCGTTCGGTACGCGCGCAGGGTGCGGACGCGGTTTTCCGCCGGACGCGGACCGGGTTAGCTACTTCCCACGGATGGAGGCTCTCCCGCTCAGTAAGTTCGGCAGCTCGCGGAGGTCATTCCCTCGGTAAGTACGCAGAGAGAGTTAGCCGCCAAGTTACTCCAGGCTTCCGACTTTCCGCCCGGCCAACGGACCGTAACGCGGTCCACCTTTTCGGCGGGGCCGAGGCCGAAGTGAAGGATCATCGAGTTTTGGGAGTAGAAGCTTTCGCCGCTGCGCACTTCGTCGATCCACTTCTTTGCACCGGCCTCGACGGTCACGCGGGCCCCGATGGCGGAACGATTCGACTTCGTGCCGTGCAACTTCACGTTGAGGAATTGGCCTCCGGGGGCGGTGTTTTTGAGAAGCGCCGGACGATCGTTCATGTTCAGAATCAAGGCCTCCGGCCGGCCATCGCCATCGAGATCGCCGACGGCAAGGCCACGCGACGGACGTGCGACCTGTAGCGCCGGGCCTCCCGTTGAGGTGAGGTCAGCAAATTTTCCGTTGCCGAGATTGCGGAAGAAGAGCGTGGGCTGACGGTAGGCGTCGCCCACAGCCGCCTTTTCGACTTCGGGGTAGACGTGACCATTGACGAGGAGCAGGTCCTTCCAACCATCGTCGTCGGCATCGAGAAACGAGATTCCCCAACCAAGCAATTGCCGGACGCCGAGGCGGGCGGGGCCGGCGACGTCGGTGAAGAACTTGCCGTCCTCATTCAGGAACAGCGAAGTGAGGTCACCGGAGAAGTTGGTCTTGGCAATATCGAGAAAGCCGTCGTTGTTGAAGTCGCCGACGGCGACGCCCATGCCGGCCTGCAAGCGGCCGTCAGCGTTGAAAGCGACTCCAGCTTCGACCCCTCGCTCTTCGAAGGTTCCATTGCCGCGGTTGCGGTATAGCTGGCTGGGCGTCATATCGCAGGCGACGTAGATATCGGGCCAGCCATCGTTGTCGAAGTCCGCCGCTACGGCTTGCAGCGCATAGCGGCCTCCGGGTTTGAGAATTCCGGCGGAGGCGGAGACGTCGCGGAAGGTCCCATTGGGCTCCTGGTGATAGAGGACGTTCATCGCCAGTGGCAGGCCTCGGGGGCCGCACATGACCGGGATCTCCTTCCAAACGCAGTATTCGCCTTTTCCAGGACGGGGTGTTTTTTCGAGGTCGAGGTTGACGTAGTTAGCGATGAAGAGATCGAGGCGGCCGTCGTGGTCGTAGTCAAGGAACGTGCAGCCGGAACCGAAGCGGACGCCAGAAACAGGCAGGCCGGCGGCGCCGGTGACGTCCTCGAACTTCCCTTCTCCCCGATTGCGGAAGAGACGATTGTGACCGTAATAAGCGATTAGAACATCGGTCTTCCCGTCGTTGTCATAGTCGCCGGCGCAGACGCCTTGGGCCCAGCCTTCGACCGGAATGCGGGCAGTCTCGGTAAGCCGGCCCTTACCGTCATTGCTATAGAGCACTGGATAGCGCGGTTTGCCATCGACGGGGCCAGCGAGGGTGGTTCCGTTCAGGAGCAGCACGTCGTCGTCGCCATCCTGGTCGGCATCGAAGAGGGCAATGCCATTGCCGGTGGTCTCAACGATGAAGTCCTTACGTTCGCGGCCGCCATAGGTATTCTCGGCCGTGAGGCCCCATGTGGCGGCTACGTCAACCCAGCGGACGGGTTCGACGGCAGCAGCGGCTGCGAGACCGAAAAGCAGGATTGAAAGTTTCATGAAGTTTTCTATCATTGCGCCTCTACCGCGACTATGATAGCTTCTCGCAAGCGTTTAACCGCGCTGTAACCCTCCCTGGGAATTGAGGTTCTTTCACAAATGAACTTGTTCGCTCTGTTGCGATGCGGTATTTTTGCCTCGATCTTCGCTGTGTGTATGTTGGCACAGCGCGATCTGGCCACCCTCGTAGGAACCGTAACCGATCCCACTGGCGCCGGAGTACCCAACGCCAAAGTAGTGATCTCTGAAGAAGCCACTGGCTTAACTTATGAGCTCGTCTCCGCATCCGGCGGCGAGTTTGCTCGCCCGGCATTGAAGCCGGGCATTTACAGCATCAGCGTGGAAGCCCCGGGCTTCAAGAAGTCGACGCGGCGGAACATTTCGCTCACCGCGGGTGACCGCACCGGTATTGATTTCCAACTGCAAGTGGGCGAGGTGACGACAAACATCGAAGTCACCGGAGAAGCCAACGTGCTGCAGACGGAATCGACGATTATCGGCGCAAGCGTGGATGCCAAGCAGGTTTCGGAACTGCCATTGGGCGGAACGCGGAACTTCGCGTTTCTCGCGCGGCTTTCGCCGGGCGTGGTCCCCAATGAACCTGGCGCGCGAGACGCCACCGGCGGCGGCTTTTCGGCCAACGGTGTGCGCTCGAACGGCCAGAACAACTTCCTGCTGAATGGCGTCGACAACAACGTGAACGTGATCGACTTCCTGAACCAGACGTCGTTCGTGATTGGCCCGTCAGTGGAAGCGATCGGCGAAATGCGCGTGATGACCAACGGCTACAACGCCGAGTATGGCCGGGGAGCGGGCGGCGTGGTGAACGTGACGATCAAAAGCGGCACGAATCAGATTCATGGCGCTTTGTTTGAGTATTTGCAGAACGACAAGACGAACGCCAACCGCTGGGAGAACAACCGCAACAACACCCGTCGCGGCCCGTTCAAACAGAACCAGTTTGGCGCCGCGGTGGGCGGTCCGGTGATCAAGAACCGGACGTTCTGGTTTGCGGACTATCAGGGTACGGAGATTCGCTCGACGGGCGGCGCCGTTCCTGGGCTGGGGACCTCAGCATTCTTCAGCATTCCGACGCCGGCGATGCGGGGCGGCGATTTCTCGCACTTGTTGGCGGTGAACCGGTCGATCCCGAATTCGCTGGGCGTTTCGGCTCGCGAAGGAGCGATCTACGATCCGAACACGCAGGCGATGGGCACTTATCCCAACGGTACGGCGGGCTTGGTTCGGTTGCCGTTTCCGAACAATATCATCCCAGCCTCACGGCTCGACCCGGCGGCAAAGAAGATTGCGGATCTGTTTCCGAATCCGAACGTAGCAACGGTGCCTGGGATCGCGTTGAACAACTACTTCACGACGACCTCCGGAACCTCCGGAGTGAAGCAGTTCGATATTCGTCTCGACCATCGGATCTCTGACAAGGACAACATCTTTGGCAGCGTGTCGTGGTCGGAGCGGAATCAGGTGAATGGCCAGCCGCTACCTGGCGCGCTGGACGGTACTTACTTCGCTTCGAATATTGAGCAGACTTTGGCGCGGAACGCGATGTTGAGCTATACGCGGACCTGGTCGCCGACGTTTGTGACCGAGACCCGTGTGGCGTTCTCGCGGCTGGTGACGGCGCGTACGCAGGCTAACCCGGAAACGGACCAGTTCAAGGCGTTCGGCATTGGCGGGTACAACCCGACTGGACCACTGAACGGCGGTTTGCCTTCGACCTCGATCGATCGCTATTCCGGCTTCGGCGCTTCCGACTGGCTGCCTTCGAAGGAGTACAACAACGTTTGGGACTTTATTCAGAACGTAGCGATTCAGAAGAACACGCACTCGATTAAGTTCGGCGGCGAGTTCCGTCCGATCAAATTCCCGTTCTTCCAGTTCCCGAGTCCGCATGGAAACTGGTCGTTCAACCGTACGGAGACTTCGTTCCCGAACGGCACGGATGCGTTGTCGAACCTGACGGGCGACGGCTATGCGTCGTTCCTGATTGGACGGGTGACGCAAGGCCAGATGTCGACGACCAACTTCATCTCTTCGCAGAAGGAAGCCTGGGCATTCTACGCGCAGGACGACTGGAAGGTGAACAGCAAGTTGACGATTAACTACGGCGTCCGCTACGAGCTGTTTTCGCCGATCGGCGAAAAGTTCGGACGGCAGGCCAACTTCGACTTCGACAAGCTGACCCTCTTCATCCCGAAGGGTAAGGACCAGGACGCTCCGCTGCCTCCGAACTTCACGCGCGACTTTGCGAACGTGAAGGTGTCGCGCGGCGAGGTGGACCAATATCTGATTCCGTGGGACAAAACGAGCGTTGCGCCCCGCATCGGCTTTGCTTACACGGTGACTCCGAAGACGGTGATTCGCGCCGGCTACGGAATCTTCTACGGCGGCGAAGAAAATCAAGGAGGCAACCCGAACCGTGGCGAAGGCGTACCGTTCAACCAGACGACCACTCTGGTGCGGCCGGCGAACGTGACGACATTCGAACCGAACCCGTTCTTCAACCAGGGTGCTGGCGTGTCTGGTGGCTTCCCGATCAACATCTTCTCGCTGAATGCGCCGATTAACTTCCGGAGCGTGGCGCAGAACTTCCGGAATCCGCTGGTCCACAAGTGGAACTTCTCGTTGCAACGCGAGTTCAAGGGCGGCAACGCGTTTGAATTGGCGTATGTCGGGAACAAGCAGTCGCACCAGTTGCACTTCTCCGATCCGAACGCGTGTTACAACGACCCGCGTCCGAACATCGAGTGCAACGCGCGGCGGCCGATTCCGAATTTGGGTGGCATTAACTACACGAGCACGTTCGGGTTCGGGCGGTATGCCGGCCTGACGGCAAAGTGGGAGAAGCGGTATTCGGCGGGCTTGCAGTACTTGGTCGCCTACACCTGGGGCCATGCTCTGGCAACGTCGGGCACTCCGCTGAGCGGTTCGGCTGGCTTCGGCCCGAAAGACCCGCGCAACTATTCGGATGCCTACGCGAGCGCGGCGTGGGACATTCGGCACAGCACGACGGGCAGCTTCCTGTACGATCTTCCGATCGGCAAAGGGAAGGCGCTGGACGTGCAGAACAAGTTCGCCAACGGTCTGTTTGGCAACTGGCAGGTGAACGGCATTGTGACGTTCCGGACTGGCGCGCCGTATACGATCGGCACCAACCAGTGCGTCGGCAGCTTCGGCAACTGTACGCCGGATCTGGTATCGGGCAAGAATCCGAACAATGCGCCTTCGGGCGGACGGACGGTTGACCAGTGGTTCGATACCTCGGCGGTCGTGCGTCCAACTCCGGGTACCCCCGGCAACTTGGGCTTGCAGTCGAACAACCTGCCGGGCCAGGCGAACATGGACCTGTCGCTGTTCAAGGGGATTCGCTTTACCGAGCGGTTCCAGATGCAGTTCCGGGCCGAGGCGTTTAACTTGACGAACACGCCGCAGTTTGGCGCGCCGAACCGGGTGCAGGGCGACCCGAACTTCGGCCGGATCTTTACGACTCAGGACGGAACGCAGCGGCGGACGCAGTTCGCTCTGCGGTTCATGTTCTAAATTGTGAATCTGTAATACCCAACAGCGGCCGCTCCGTTCAGCCATGCAGTATGCTGAGCGAAGCGGCCGCTCTTTTTTCTCATGTACCTTTTTGCCGTTGATCAACTTGCCCAAGCTCAAGCCGCCGTGGATGCGGGCCGGTGGGCTGAGGCCCGGGTTTTATTGGAGGCGCAGACGGCGTCTGGGGCGGCCGCGGCGCTGCTGGCGCGGGTGTATCTACAGATGAAGATGCCGGACCGGGCGGCCGGGGCGGCACGGCGGGCGGAACAGTTGGAGGCGGGGAGCCCGGCGGTGCAACACACGCTCGCTCTCTATTTTGCAGCGGCGGGAAAGCGGGCGTTGGCGGCGGAGTGGGAGGGGCGATATGCCAGGTCGCCGCAGGCCGATGGGGCAGCGGCGCTGCGGGCGGCAATGTTGTTTGGAGAGGTAGGGGAGCATCAGAAGGCGATCACGTTTGGGATGGAGGCGTTGCAGCGGGGAGATCGTCCGGAACTGCGCTTGTTGATGGCGCGCGCCTATGAGGCGACGGGAAAGCCGGAGGAGGCCGTGACGCAGTTTCAGGCGTTGATAGGACTGTTGCCTTATGACGAGCCGACTCACGCGGCCTACGGCCAGGCGTTGCTGCGGATGGCACGGTTCAACGAGGCGGCGACGTTCTTATCGGAGGCGCGGGGGAAGTTCGACAAGAGTCCGCAGATTGAGCTGGCATATGGCGTAGCGCTGTATACCCAGCGGCGGTTTCCGGAGGCAGGGACGGCGTTCTTCCGGGTGATCGCGTTGGAACCTACAGTGCCGCAGCCCTATATCTTCCTGAGCCGGATGATTGATCAGTTGCCGGAGCAGGTGCCGGCATTGCGCGAGGCGGCGGCGGCGTGGCTGAAGAAGGAGCCCACGAACGGATTCGCTCCGTTTGTTTATGCCAGGGCGCTACTGGCGGGCGGAGCACCAGATGACGAAACGAAGCCATTGCTGCTGGAGGCGATCCGGCGGGACGGCAAGGTTTGGGAGTTTCCTTTTGAACTGGCACAGATGCTGGAACGGCAGCGGGACTGGGCTGGCGCGGCGCGGGCCTATGAGAAGGCCATTGCGCTGAACGGGAAGGTTCCGGAGCCGCACTACCGGCTGGCCCGCGTGTATGACCGGCTGCAGAAGCCGGCGTTGGCGGCGAAGGAGCGGCAGATCCATCAGCGGTTGCAGGCCGCACCGAAAGGGGGGATGCAGTGACGCGGCGGGAGTGGCTGGCGCTGTCGGTGCTGGCTCCGCTGGCGCGGGCCGAAGAGGCGGTCTACAAGAACAACCCGCCGTACTTTGCCTATACCGAGTTGATTGCGGGAGGGCACGACGAGTTTGGAGATGACCCCGTGATGCCGATGCCGGCGGCGCGGCGGGACGGGCGGTTCGCTGATGTGACCGGGACCGTGCTGCGGGATGAGCAGTTGGAGCGCGGCATTCCGTACTGGATTGCGCGGATGGACGCGGCGAGCGGCATCGACATTTATGGGAACAACGGGATAGCCGTGGGGGACATAGACGGGGACGGGCGAGACGAGATCTATGTCTGTCAGTCGGCAGGTCTGCCGAACCGTTTGCTGGGGTGGAAAGAGGGCCGGCTGGAAGCGCGGACTGCGGGCGTGGAGCTGCTGGACGATACTTCGTCGGCCTTGTTTCTGGATGTGCGGAATGTGGGGCGGCAGGACCTGATCGTGCTGCGGGGGGCGGGGCCGTTGCTGTACTTGAACGATGGGGCGGGGCGGTTTACGCTGGCCCCGGACGCGTTCCGGTTTGCAAAGCCGCCGCAAGGCGGATTTACGGGGATGGCGGCGGCAGACTATGACCGCGACGGGAAATTGGACCTGTATCTTTGCACGTACAGCTTCTTTCAGAGCGAGGCGCAATTCCGGTACCCAGTGCCCTACTTCGATGCACAGAACGGTCCGGCGAACTTTCTATTCCGGAACCGGCTGAACACGGACGGTTCGGGGCACTTCGAGGATGTGACGCAGGCGAGCGGCATCGACGAGAACAACAACCGCTACAGCTTTGCACCAGCTTGGGCGGACGTGGACGGGTCGGGTTGGCCGAGCTTGTACGTCGCCAATGACTTTGGGCGGAACAACTTCTACCGGAACGAGGGCGGTAAGTTCCGGGACGTGGCGGCAGCGGCTGGCATTGAGGATATCGGGCCGGGGATGAGCGCTTGCTGGTTTGACGAGAGCGGGACGGGGCGGCCGGACTTGTACGTGGCGAATATGTGGACGGCGGCGGGGCAGAAGGTGGTGCGCCATCCGAAGTTTCCATATCCGTTTGACGGCAAGTGGGATGGGCATACGCGGGGGAATAGCTTCTATCGGAATCGGGGCGGGGGACAGTTTGGGGCGGAGGAGTTGGGGATTGCGATGGGTCGTTGGGGTTGGTCGGCGGATGCGGCGGACTTCGACAACGATGGGCAGGCGGAGTTGTTCCTGACTTGCGGGATGATGACGGGGCCGAAGCAGCCGGATTTAATGGGTTTCTTTTGGCGGCAGGTGGTGGCGAAGACTCCGGCGACGGCCGTGGCGTCGGGGCCGTATGAGAACGGGTGGAACGCGATCAACCAGTTCATCCGCGAAGGGTATAGCTGGAACGGGAACGAGCCCAATGTGTTCTATGTTAAAGACGGGGCGAAGTACCGGGATGCTTCGGCGGAGTCGGGGTTGGCGTATGCAGGGGATGCACGCGCTTTTGCGGTTACGGATATTGACGGCGATGGGTGTTTGGATCTGGTGGTGAAGAACCGGCTGGCGCCACAGGTGCGGGTGTTTCAAAACCGGGTGGGACAGGGGCGGCGGCGCATGGCATTCCGGTTGACGGGAACGCGGTCGAATCGGGATGCGATTGGGGCGCGGGTAACGGTGGCGGGGCGGGCGAAATGGGTGACGGCGGGTTCAGGGTATTTGTCGCAGCATACGAAGACGGTGTACTTCGGGTTGGGGGAAAACAAGGCGGCGACGGCGACGATTGTGTGGCCGAGCGGAGTGGAGCAGAAGTTAGGGGAATTGGCTGCGGGCGCGTTGTACGAGGTGACGGAGGGGGCGGCGCCGGTAGGGAAGCCGTTCCGGGCGGTGACGCCGATGGAGGCTCGGGAGGCGCCGGGGGACAATACGCCGCGGCTGCAGGACACGTGGCTGTTGGACCCGGTACCGTTGCCGGAACCGCAGAAGGGTCCGGGGTTGTTCACGTTGACGGAGGCGACGGGGGACCGGTTGGCTACGTTTACGTTGTTCCGGCGATATCTTTTCGAGTACCGGGCCCCGTTGGAGTTGCCACTGTCGCTGCTGCTGAACGAGGACGGGCACGCGGTGAAGATCTACGCGAAGCCTCCGGGAAAGGCGCAGGTGGCCGCTGATTTGGCGGCGGCGCGGCCGAGCGGCCGGGGGCGGCGGGACTATTTTAAGTTGGGCGCTTCCCTGCTCTGGTGCGGGTATCCGGAACAGGCGTTGCCGTACCTGGAGGCCGTATTGCGCCAGCAGCCGGGGAACGTGCGGACGTTGACGCTGGTGGCGCAGGTCCACCGGGAGGCGGGACGGTTGGAGAAGGCGGCGGGGTTCTTGGACGAGGCGTTGCGGGTGGACCCAGGTTCGGCGGAGGCGTGGAATGAGATGGGCGGGGTGGCGATGGCGCGGAACGACCATGCCGCAGCGCTGCAACACTTCGAGCAGGCGCTGGCGGCGAAGAGCGGCTTGCCGTATGTCTTGCTGAACGCGGGGCAGGCTTGTGACAAGTTGGGGAGATTGGCCGAGGCGGCGCAGTATTTTCAAAAGGCGTTGGCGCTTGAGCCGGGGAACGCCGATGCCCATCAGGGCCTGGGACTCACTTTTGCGAAACGAAGCCAAGCTGCGGAGGCGGAGAGGCATTTGCGGGAGGCGGTGCGGCTGCGGCCGTCGCTTTCGACGGCTTGGAACAATTTAGGGGTGCTTCACTTGCAGCAAGGCGAGGCGGCGAAGGCGATTCAGGCTTTTGAACAGGGGATCGTGCAGGCCCCGGGAGATGAGATGCTTTATTTGAATCTTGGCAGGGTGTATGTACAGATGAAGCGCGTGGCCGAGGCGCGTACGACGATGGAACGGCTGTTGCGGGCCAAACCGGATAGCCGGGTGGCGCGGAAGGCCTTGGAGGATCTTGCGAATGCTCAACCGTAGAAGTTTGTTGGCGCTGGGAGCGGCGTCGGCCTCGGCGCAGAAACCGAAGCTGCTTCTGCCTTCGGATGTGCCGGATGAGCATCACCTTAAATTGATGTGGTATAGCCCGGTGGCTCCGATCAATCAGCAGACTTGGCGCTTACAGATGAAGGGCCTGGTCGAGAAGCCGCTGGCGTTGCCGCTCGCGCAACTGCGGGCGTTGCCGCAGCAGACACAATCGACGCGGATGAAGTGCGTGCAGTGCTGGTCGGCGCGGGCAAGTTGGTCGGGGTTCCGGTTTCAACAACTGTTGGATTTAGCGAAGCCGACGAAGAGGGCAAAGGCGGTGCGGGTGGATTGCGCGGATAAGTGGTATGAGTATTTCACCTTGGCCGACTTGCTGCAGCCGAATGTGATGTTTGTGTTGGACCTGGCGGGGAAGCCGCTGCCGGACAAGCACGGGGCGCCGGTACGGCTGCTGGATCCGTCGCGGTATGGATATAAGTCGGCGAAGCTGATTACTTCGATTACTTTCGTGGAGGAGGGCAAGGGGAGCATGGCTTGCGATATTGGACCGTATTACTCGCCGGATGGGCGCATTCTGGCGGGATACGATACACCGTTGGACTTAGGCGGGAAGACCAAGCGGAAGATTGCGGGCGGCGAGATTACCGATTACTAACCCAATGATTACTAGAGACTTTCTGAAGCTGGCCGGACTGTCAATTGCGCAGAGGATTCTGCC
This sequence comes from Candidatus Sulfopaludibacter sp. SbA3, assembly GCA_945890485.1. Classification (GTDB taxonomy): domain Bacteria; phylum Acidobacteriota; class Terriglobia; order Bryobacterales; family Bryobacteraceae. The sequence continues at coordinate 672,717 of CAMDCN010000001.1, forward strand.
GCCGGGATTGCTGCATCTGTGGTCGCAAGCGGCGGAGGCGCAGGCCAAGGGGCGGAAGGTGATTCTGGTTACCTTCGGGGGCGGCGTACGGACAGCGGAGACGTTTTCGCCGGCGGGCCTGCGGAACATTCCACGGCTGGCGCGGTTGCAGGGAGAGGGCTATTTCTTTCAGGATTGCGTGAACCAGGGGGTGCTTTCGCACTTCAACTCAACGGCGAGCATTGTGACGGGGAACTGGCAGCGGGTGGACGATTTTGGGTTTGAGGCGCCGGCGTCGGCGACGCTGTTTGAGCAATATCGGAAGGCGAGCAAGGCGGGGCCGTTGGATGCCTGGGTGATTGCGACGAATAAGAGTTTTGCCTCCATGGGGGCGAGTTCGCAGCGGGAGTTCGGGCTGCCGCACGGGGCAAACGTGGTGCTGCCGAAGCAGTTGCTGCTGGACGCGGTGAACGACATTGTGAAGAGGCCGCGCGGGGGCGACGTGGCGGATCGGGACGCGGTACACCGGCGGCTGGAGACGATACTGCAGGAAGGGTACGAAGGGGTGGGGTGGACGATTTTCAAGGGCGGCCGGCAGATGGATCAGCATGTGCGGACGACTTTGACGCGGGCGCTGGGGGAGTTCATCAATGGGCCGGAGGCGCCGACTTCGGGCGATGAGCTGACTTTCTTTATCACACGTGAGGTGATGCGGGAGTTTGCTCCGCGGTTGTTACTCGTGAATTTTTGGGATATGGACGTGGCGCATTGGGGGAGTTACTCGCTGTATTTACAGGCGATTACAAAGACGGACCGGCTGACGGGGATGCTGTGGGACGAGGTGCAGGCGAACCCGAAGTACAAAGACCAGACGACGGTTTTGATATTACCGGAACTGGGTCGGGACGGCGATGTGAACACGGCGAATGGCTTCTTGAACCACCGGTCCGGTGACCCGAGCTGCCGGAATACGTGGCTGCTGGCGTTGGGCGCGGGGGTGAAGAAGGGGGCGACGGATAAGCCGATCCGGCATATCGATGTGGCCGCGACGGCGGCGGCGCTGCTGGGCGTAAAGGCGGAGGGGATGACGGGCGTGGCGGCACCCGAGATCCTAGTCTGATGCCTTCCCCGCCCCGTTTCGATTTCGACCATGTGCCCGTGACGTTTGCGGCCTATTTTGTGGAGCAGTTGCGGGGATGGGATAGGCTGTTTCCGGCTGAGCAGGAGTATTTTGTGCGGCTGGGCGCGCACTTGGAGAAGGCCCCGGCGGCGCTTTTTGCCGGCCTCGCGGCATTGGAGCCGCGGATGGGCGTGACGGCGAAGACGTGGCCGCGGGGACGGTTCACGCTGGAGCAGGTGGACTTTTTGAACCGGAATCCGCTGTATCCGGAGTGGCGGCGGGAGATCACAGCGATTTTCGATGCGATCAGCCCGGCGCTGGATGCGGCCGTGAAGGGGCGGCCACGGCTGGTAATCGTGCTGGGTCCGGCCGACTTGCCCGTGGGGCCTGACCGGATGTGGACGAGGCTGCCGAAGGGGCGGCGCGTATCGCTGACCGTACCGGAGGATCTGGCGCAGTATGTGCCGCTGCTGTTGACGGGACGAGGGACGCCGGACCTGACCGCAAGCCTGCCGGACCTATGCGCGGCGGCGCGGGGGCCGCACTCGGCTTGGACGGTCGAGACGGCAGGGGCGCTGTTGGCATGTTCGGCAAGGTCGACGCGGTTGAGCTACGACAAGCTGCTGGCCTATCGGCAACGGCTGATGGGCGAGGTGCAGAAGATTGCGGAGCAGGGGGAGGTAAAGGGGCCCCGGCAACTCGGCGAAAAGTTGAAGACGTTACAGCCGAAAGACGCGGAGTACGCCGCAGATCCGCTGATGGCGGAGTTTACCCGGGCGACGCTGCTGGCCGGGAACGGGACGCTGCTCGTGAACAACACGTTTGTGGAGTGGGCAAGCGTGCAGGCGTTGCGCCGGGCGAAACCATCGTGTTTGGTGGCGAGTTTTGGGATTCGGAACAAGGTGAAGCCGTTCAGCAGCTTGTTGATTTTCACGGATCAGGACCAGGCGACGGCGATTCCGACGCAGGCGGATATGCTGGGGTCGTATGTGGATCTGGAGATTTTTTATCAGTACGTTTGGCAAGAGGCGGGTAAGTACGTCGAGTACCGGAACAACACGGCGTATCTGTTCGTGGCCGAGGGGATGGACGAATTGATGGTGATTGCGCCGCCGGATTTTGCGTTGCCAGCGGGCACGCTTCGCTTGGAGGCGGTACACCGGGCGTGCCGGGAGTGGCTCGGGGTTTAGGACGGGAGAGGCGAGTCCGTTTGGGGATTACCCGGACGGGGTAGGCCATGCCAAACACCGCGAGAATCGTTATAATTTTTTCTTCCCAGTATGATTCCTGCGTCCGGCGGCTCATCAGAAGACGATGGCATTGACCTGCCTTTTGACCCAGAAACTGACGTTTTCTGGTTCTATGTTGCCGAGTGCGAGGTAAAGGCGTGTACCGCCGAGTTTTACCTGAACGATATTGCGCTCATCCGGAATAGCCCGGATGGCGGCTACTATCACGCGCAGCCGGTGAACCAATACATCCTGGACGGCACGAACGAACTGGCCATGATCATCGAGCCCGGGCCGCAGCCTTCGCTGGCGCGGAGCGGACCGCCGGAGGGCCGGCGGGAGATGGAGGTTCCGCTGACGGATCCGCGGTCGGCGACCTTGCGTCTGTGCCGGTATCCCTACGGGGCCGTGGTGGGCGGGCCGGAGCGCCAATTGATTCAGGAACTGCGGTGGCCGCAGGCGGAGCATGAGGAGCCGCATCTGTATCCGCTGCCGGTGCGGGTGGAGTTCGAACGGGCGACCGGGACGGGACCTTGGAGTTGGGAGGCGGCGGCCAAATTGACGCTGGATGCCGGGACACGGGCGGAGATCGAGAGCCTACTGAACCGGCTGTGGGCGTCATTGGCGCAAGGCGATCCGGCGCTGTTTCTGGAGGTGGCCGCGCCGCGGTTCGACGATTTGGCGGAGGCGTTTGAGGATCCGCCGTACAAGAAACGGAATGCGTTCCGGCGTCTGGAGGCGGAGATTCAGGGGCTGCAGCCGCTGGATCCGGACACGTTCGACCTGCGGTTGGCGGCGGGGGGACGGATGGTGGAGTGCCTGCAGAAAGACTGGCAGCCGGTGTTGCGGGGCGCGCCGGACGAGGCCGGCAACGAGGACCATTACGACATGTTTCTGGCCCGGCTGGAAGGAGAGTGGCGAATCGTCCGGTAGCGTATATGGCAATCAAGTTATTCAGCTTGCGACCAGAGCAGATGCGGGTGTTGTCCTTTGCCATGAAAGCGGCCGACGAGGCCCGGCTGGTGGATCATTGTTACGAGGAGTACCCCGACGTATGTGAGGAGCTGGGAGAGCCTGAGGTGGAACGGTTGGTCCGTTTCGCGATCGCCAAAGCGGCGGAGAACGGGTTCGATACTTACTCCGAGGTTATGATTTTCGCCGAGTTAGTGGTGGGCTACGGCGAAGATTTTGAAGAGACGCAGCCGTGGGCGCGGCTGATCTGGGAAGCGAACCTGCCACCGGACAGGAAGCTGGCGTCGTTGGCGGCGGCGGCGTCTGAAGAGAAGATTCGATCCATAACGGAAGACCCCGATGCCTAGCTTTCAGTTTGCCGCCACATCGATCGTATCCCCGGCACCCGCGTACGAGTCCGGGCAGGAACTCACGTTTCAGGTAGAGTTTTCGGGGCCGAACCCAACGCCAGCAACGGTGCATCTCGAGTGTCCGGGATTTGCGCAGAATCCGGCGATTGCCACGTTTGCGACCAGCACAAAGACCGCGGTGCGGACGTTGAAGGTGAAGGCGAAGATCAACGCGACGGACGGCGTCCACACGGTGACGCTGACGGGGCCGTTGGGCGGGACACTGGGGCTGCGCAAAACGGCTTCGTTCACGGTGGCGACTAAGGTGGCGGTGGCCTTCGCGACGCCTTTGATCGATAGCAAAGTGGCGCCGGACTATGAGGCCGGTGAAGAGGTGATTCTGTGCCTGGAGGCGACCGGGGCGAATAAGTACGTGGCGACGGTGGACGTCTATTGCGACGCGTTCAACCGGAATCCGGTGGGAGTGGAAATCCCGGCGGCTCCCCGGATTGGGAGTACACGGCCGCGGACGGTGAAATCGAAGATTCCGGTGAAGCTGAAGGGTCCGGCGGGGACCTACCCGGTAGAGTTCCGGGATCCGGACAATTGTACGATTGGGACGCCGGGGAGCCTGACGCTAGTAGATCCGGTGAAGGTTTCCTTCGAGACGCCGGGATTTCTCGAAGGGCTCGTCAGCCTGAAGGGCGAGCAGGACGTGACGCTGCAGTTGCGGATCGACCGAACGCCCAAGCGGGGGTTCAACGTTTCGATCCGATGCCCGGGATTTGGCAAGAGTTCTGTCCGCAAAACGAACCTGAACCCGTTTCTGTTTGAGGTGAAAAAGGGCGCCAACCCGGCGACCGTCCTGAAGGAAACGATCACTCTGGTGAAGGACGATGGCAAGTACTCGGCCGAACTTTCCTATCCGGACGGTTGTCTGATCGGGACACCGAATGAGTTCCAGTTTGAGATTGGCCCGAAGCGGGCCGAGGCTTGGCTGAGCGATGAGCCGTTTGCGGGGGTGAGCAAAGGCACGGTGGTGAAAGACCAGATGTTGCCGCTGCAGGTCCACTTCACGACACCGCTGGAGAACGATATCCAGTTGACCGTGAAGGCGGCGGGACTGGAGCCGGCCAGCCATTCGTTTAAAATTCCGAAGGGTTCGCCTTCTCCCTTTGCGACCAAGAAGACGTTTAAACTACTGGGCGATCCGGGACTCTACCGGATTGAGTTAGAAGCGACCGATACGGTTCTGAAGAACCCGATCGACATTCGGAACGGCGGCGGCGCGACGTTCTACCAACTGCCTTGGCCGCCGGGGACACCGGGTCTGGAGTTCGCCGATGACCCGTTCGTGAAGCCGATCAACGGCGCTGACACATTCGCACCTGGTGAGCCGGTTCGCTTTCTGATGAAGCTTGACCGCGAGGTGAAGAGCATCGTGGTGCCGACGCAGGACCCGAACAAGCCGGCGCTGAAGCGGCGGGCGTTTCTGCTGAAGTCTGACGCCTTTGCGTTGAAGACGCTGGGGAACAATCCACCGGCGCGGATGGTGGCGTGCATTCTGGAGCAGGGTACCGATCCAACAAACATCGCGCCGGTGGAAGCGACGCTGCGGGAGGATATCGACTTTGGCGTGGAGGATGTGAAGAAGTTTTCGGTGGCCGTGCTGGCGGCGCCGACCACGTTTACGCTGGGGACGAAATTCGAGATTGAGATCGGGATCCGGAACTATGCGGTGGCAAGCTTTCCGGTGAAGCTACCGGTGAAGCCGGTGATTCCGGAGGGCTATGACGTCGGGACGCAGATTACGTTCCGGGTGGAGTTGAGCGAGAAGGCGGCGCGGGGCGGGGCGGACGCGGTGCTGCGGAGCCCTCTGTTTGCCACGAGCACGACAACCCCGACGGGCGACGTAGCGGTGCATTGGGACGAGGGGCGGACGATCGCGATGGTGGACGCGCGGATTCTGGCTTCGCAAGTCGACAAGGTGCTGGGCGGCGAGTACGACGTGGAGTTGGTGGGACCGGTGAAGAAGTGCCGGTTGGCGACGGATCCGTTGAAGCTGAAGACACGGATCAAAGTGCGGCCGATGCCGATTGTTTCTTTCCGGAATGAGTGGGTTTTGCCGGCGGTGGACCCGTTGGCGCCGCACCGGGTGGGGCAGTTCGTGACGTTCCAGTTTGAGTTGGACCGCCCGGCGCCGCCGATTGGGGCGCAGTTCACGCTGACCAGCGCGTTGTTCAAAGAGCCGGTGCGATGCGAGTTCGTGGCGGGGGAAAAGCTACTGAAGGTGCGGACGCCGCTGCAGGTCGCGTCGCCAACGGGAGCGAAGACGGACATCGTGGTGACGACGCCGGAGCCGCTGGTGGGCTGCGTGGCGAGCCCCACGCCGACCGACGTGACGGACAGTTTGGAGGTGGCGCCGGCGCCGAACGTAAAGTTCAGCGTGGCTTGGATTACACCTTCCGGGATTACCGAGTACGCCGAGGGCACGGACGTGCAGATCAGCGTAGAGCTGGACGCGGCGACCTATGAAGATGCCTATGCGCGGATCTCCTCGACGGCGTTCGGCGGGAAGAGCTACGTGGTGCAGTTTCCGAAAGGGGCGACTTCGCAAGGGGCGATTGTCCAGACCGGTAAACAGGACCATCCGGAGAAGCTTCTGCGGCCGTTGCTGGGGACGCGGCGGGGCCGGATGCTGGTGGGGATGGTCGGTTCGCCGGTGATGCTGGACCGCATTGTGAAGCCGCTTGAGAAAACGGTGACGGTGAACCTGCGGATTGGCTACGCGGACCGGACGACGCGGGCGACGAAGCTGCAGAAGATTACGGTAACGCCGATTCGGGGATGCGGTGGGAGCGACACGCGCGACATCTACGTGAAGCCGAACCTGAAGCGCAAGATTCTGAACCCGATTGCGCCGTGCCCGTTCGGCGACCCGCCCGTGGATCCGCCGAAATTCTGCAACATCCACCGGCTTCTGGTGCGGCAGAGCCATGGCGAGAAGCCGGCGGTGCGGGGCCATGATGGGGCGGGAACTTTTGAAATCGTGGTTTCGGATTCCGCGCCGAAGGCGCATCGGGGCGCCGTGGTGACGCCGATGCGGATTCAGATGATCGCGGGGAAGGTGTTCTACTCGATCGACGATAAGCCGTTTCATAGCACGAGTATTGAAATCATGGCGGATCGGCGCGATTACTTTTGCGAGGATCTGTTTCCGCATCTGGACCGGATGGAGAAGGCCCATCCTCACTTGACGGTGCTGCAGAAGAAGCCGTACCGGCTAGAGGCGTTAATGGCAGGCGGGGCCAGCGTCGCGCAGAGCTACAAGATGGAAGACATCGAGCTGCCGGAGTATCCGGGCTGGGTGGCGATCAATCCTGAACTGGGCATGACCGCGAAGGTCATGAAGTGGAACAAGATCAAGAAACAGGAGGATCTGGCGCAGAAGGCCAAGGGAGGGCGGCCGCTATGGGAGATTAAGCTGGCGAAGCGCCGGCAAGGCTTCGACAAGATGTTGACGAAGGGCTTGGCGGCGCTGATCGGGAAGGACGAACTGCTGTTCTCGGACGACGATGAGGCTCTGGCGGAGGCCACGAACCTGGGCATTGATACGTCTGATGTGATCGGCGGGATTGGGCTGGGCGATTTGATCCGTTCGATCATGACGATTTGGGTGCCGCGCCTGGAACAGTACCAGGTGATTCTCGAATCGTGTGGCAATCCGGATCCGGGCAAGCCGTCGCCGAAGATTTCGGCGCCGCGGCTGGTAGCGATGATCGAGGTGTATCCGTCGGATGAGTTCTGCCTGTTCTGTAATGTGACGCCAGTGCCGGCCATGCAGTTCGGCAATGACGGCCAGTACATGGACATCAATGGCATCAAGGACAACGAGGCGGCCAACAACACCAACCTGAAAGACGATATGCCCGGCATCACGGGGGCGAAGACCGGGCTCGAAGACACGCTGAAGCCGATTAGCGATATTCAGGTAGGCCCGGTGTTCTCAGGCACCCAGGTGACCGCGCCATTGCTGCAGCCGTTGACGGTGATCGATACGGCGAGTACGACGGCGCCTTCGCAGAATTACGCCAACGACGAAATCAGCGGGACGCGGAACACGGTGGGGCAACTGCAATCGCACGGCGGGGGACAGGTTCACGATGTCCCCGAGTTCAGCGGGGTGGACCCGAAGCGGTCCGGCCAGTCGATGGCCCAGCTTTCGGTGAAGCCGAGGTTCACTTATCTCACCTCCGGCGGCGATGCGTTCACGATTCAGCGGAAGGATTCGATGGCGACCGAACCGCGGTATCCGGCTCCGACGCCGAACACGCGGGTGTTCCACCAGGTCTACGAGATGGACCTGTTTGGAGTGGGCGGGGCGACGGGCGAAATCACGCGGGATTGGAACATCGCCAAAGTGGGACTGGTGGTGAACGGCAATCCGAAGCCGCAGTTCAGCCCGGCGTCGGCGGCAATCTTTGGGTTGCTGTATGTGATCCGGCACTGGAGCGATTTGTGGCGGGCGCTGCAGGAGATGGTGCCGAGTTGGGGATGGGGCGTCACGTTCGACCTTGGCTTTTTAGAAGGCGGGTTGCGGATCCGGTGGGGCTGGAAGGAGTACGAGGATTGGCGGGTGTTCCGGTGGTGGCAGATGGAGATCAACTGCAACCTGTTCCGGATCATGGTGGAGCTGTGGGCGGGATTCCGGGCGCGGGCGCTGTTTATCAAATTTGAGTTCGTGGCGTTCGTCCGGATTGCTGGAATCCTGGGCGTGAAGGCGTCGGTGGAGCGGACTGGGCCATCGCCGGGCGACATGGAAGGCGAACTCCAGCTTACGGACCACAAGAACGATAAGAAGGTAGCGTCTTGGAATGCCGACCTCTCTGCGACCACGACGGCGGAAGTGGGCCTGCGGATGGTGCTGTTGCATGATGGATTCCTGAAAGCGACGGGCTCCATCAAGACCGGCTACATGTTCAAATTCAAGTTCAAGGAGCCGATTGAGGGGGCGCTGGGACTGACGTTGGAGGGCTATTTCCTGGGCGTTTCCGTAAAGCTGATTGTCCAGTCCGTGGGGCTGAAGAAGTTTATTCAGGCCGAGAAGGTGCTGATTGAAGGGACGCCGGAGGGCCGGCCGCATTTCCGCCGGATTCTGTTCCCGAAGGGTTCGCATGGGCAGAAGACGCCTTGGAAGGTGAAGGATCAACTGGAGCTGATCTGGCAGAAGGTATCGGCGCAGGTGGCGCGCCTGGACGAGGCGTTGAACGACTGGTACAAGATTCAACTGGATCTGATTATGCGCCGGAAGAAGGAGGAGTTCGAAACCGCCAGCGTTTTGAACGACCGGGCGGACTGGCCGTGGACGGAGGACCCGGGGGTGACGATCCACATTACACCGACCGGGTACGCGATGAAGTCGACCGAGGATTCCCTTTGGCGGCAGCAGTGGGTGATTTGTAAGGAGGCGTTGATCGCTGGGAGGGTTACGCCCATCTGGGACCTGATCGACAGCGGGAAGGTTACTAAATATAAGAAGTCTAAGTTACTCGCGATACCCGTGGTGGGCAAGAAGCTGCACAAGAAGGTGCTCCCGTCCGAGAATCTGGCGATGGACATTATGAAGGGCGCCGAGGATGCCGAACTTGGGATTGAGAAGGTGAAGCAGGCGATTGCGACGATCAATATCAAGTTTGTCACTACGCTCGAGAAGATCGATGAAGAGTTGGAGCGGTTCGCGGATGAGGATCTGAAGGTATCCGAGGAGATTCTGGAGCTGATTGATGAGGCCAAGGACTGGGCTCTGTGGGGCGTGAGCAGCGAAAAGCTGGGCATCGATACGCGGGGTACGGTGCGCGGCATTGTGGAGGATGCGCTGGAGGACTTCGACATCGAGAAGCTGGCGAAGCTGGTTTATCAGGTGGATACGTGGCACGTCGGCGGTGAGACGACGCAGCCCAAACTGTTTGCGACGGTGAACAACACGGCTGTTTCGGCGCAGCCGGCGCAGTTAACGCTTTGGATTCGCGGCCGGGCGCAGACGATCGTGATGACGAATCACGGGAATAACCTGGTGGGCTTGCGCAACGCCATCAACGCTATGGAAAGTAACGTGATTGCGAGCATTGAAAAGGACGGCAATAGTTACTATCTGGTGCTAGCGCCGGAGTTGTCGAACATGGGGAACCTGGCCGTAACCGATGGCCGGGCGGGGGAGCTGATTACGGGGCGGAAATAACGGCCTCGATGACGCGGGGGCCGCGCTGCCGCATGGCGGCCCCGAAGTGTTCGACGAAGGCATCGACGGTTTCGACGCGTACAGCGGGCACGCCGAGGCCCTCGGCGATCTTGACGAAATCGAGCAGGGGCGTACTGATATCAACCATCGCCTCGGCCCAAGGACCGAATCCGTTGGCGCCGGTGCGGCGCATTTCGATATCGAGAATCTGATAGCGGCGATTGGCGAAGATGACAGTGACCACATCAAGATTCTCGCGGGCCATGGTCCACCAGGATTGGGGCGTGTAGAGGGCGCTGCCGTCGCCTTCAAGGACGACTACCTTGCGATCGGGGCAGGCGATGGCCGCGCCGACGGCCACGGGAAGGCCTTGGCCGATAGAACCGCCGGTGACGGGGAGATAGTCAAAGCGGGGAGCGTGACGAAGGGCGGCAAGGACGGGAGGGCCAGAGGAGACCATTTCGTCCGAGATGATGGAGCCTGCGGGCAGGAGGGCGGCGATGGCTTGGCCGATGGCGGCGAGCGTCAAGGGACCGGAGGCCGGCGGCAGGAGGGGCGGAGGATCTTCTAGCGGGGCCTCGGGAAGCCCGGCCGTCAACGATTCGAGAGCAGCGAGGCCGTCCTGCTCCGGGGTCGAGACCTCGTGGATGCGACAGGTTGCCGGGGCCAGGTAGCTAGCTTCGTCCGGGTAGCCAAAGAAGGAAACAGGGGCCTTCGCTTCGACGAGGACGAGGTCCGTGAGGCCGGCGAGTTGGGCCTGGGCAGGGCCGGGGAAGTAGGCGATGCGTTCGGGTTGGAAGCCGCCGCGGCCCATTTCGACGCGGGAGGCGTTGCGGTCGATAAAGACGTTCCAGCCGACGGCGGCTAGGCGGGCGGCAAGGGCGAGGCCACGGCCGCGCGCAGTCTGGCCCCCGAGGAGGAGGCCCCAATTCCCTTCTCCACCGAGCGAGGGGACGACTGGTAGGGGTGGTGGTTCAGGCGGGGAGACTTCGCCGACGGGACCGCCTTCGGACCAGGAGAAGTCGGCGGGGATGATGAGATGGGCGATGCGGCCGGGGTAGCGGCATGCGGCGGCGATGACTCGGGCGGCCGTGGGGCCTATCTCGGCGGCCGATGGGAGGCGATGGATCTCCGGAGAGACGGTGCCCGCAAAGGCGGCGATATCGGAGGTGAGCGGAGCGTCGTAGGCGAGATGCTTGGTGGAATGTTCGCCGATGAGGCTAACGATGGGACTCCGGGCTTTGCGGGCGTTGTGAAAGTTGGCCAGTCCGTTGGCGAGGCCAGGGCCGAGGTGGAGGAGCGTGGCGGCTGGTTTGCCGGCCATGCGGGCGTAGCCATCAGCGGCGCCGGAACAGACCCCTTCGAAAAGGCAGAGAACGCCACGCATGGCCGGAACACGATCGAGCGCGGCGACGAAGTGCATTTCCGAGGTGCCAGGGTTGGCAAAACACACTTCGACGCCGTGCGCGACGAGCGTACGGAGCAGAACTTCGGCGCCGGTCATGGACTTAGAGCTTTACCTTGGCGGTGGCAGGGTCCCAGGAGGCGCGGGTTTTGTGCCGGTAAGCCAGGTTGCAAAGGTGGGCGGCAGAAGCGGCGTAATGGCCTTCTTCGGCGTTCTCGCGGCTGGGCTTATTGTTGCGAATGGAATCGATGAAGTGCCAATTGTGGGACTCGCCGCGCTCGACGGTGATCTCCTTCGACTCGGGACGCGGGGACCGGGTTTCTCCAGCGAACTGAGCGAGATACTCGTCGCGGAGTTTCTTGGGGAAGTTGATGCTGCCATACTCCTGAGCACTGCCGGACTTGCGCTCGGGCGTGAGTTCGAGTTTGCTGAAGGTGACGAGAAGGGTGCCTTCGTCACCATAGATGAAGATGCCGCGGGGCTGGTGGCCGTTCGCCTGGTTGACGTAGACGTCGACGAGGAAACCCTCGGGGTATTCGAGCAGGGAATTCATGACGTCGGGCACGGTGCGGCCGTCTTTCCATTTGCAGATGGAGCCTTGCGAGACCGCCGAAAGAGGGGCTTGGGTGCCCATAATTTCGTGCATTTGCGTGAACTGATGGACGAAAAGGTCAGCGGCGACACCGCCGGAGTAGTCCCAGAAGCGACGCCATTGGAAGACGATTTTGGGGTCGAACGCCTTTTTCTTAGTGCGGCCGAGCCAGGTAGGCCAGTCGATGGTTTTCTCAGAGGCGTCGGAGGGGACCGGGTACTGCCATGCGCCTTCGGAAGAGTTCCGATGGTTGGCCATGCGGATCATGTTGACCTTGCCCAGCGCGCCACTGGCGACGATCTCTTTTGCTTTGGCGGTGAGCGTGGAGGTCTTGGCCTGGCTTCCGACTTGCAGCACCTTGCCGCTCGCCTTGGCCGCAGCAACAATGCGCGGGCCTTCTTCGATGGACCACGTCATCGGCTTTTCGATGTAGACGTGCTTGCCCGCGGAGAGGGCGTCGAGAGTGATCTTTTCGTGCCAGTGATCCGGGGTGGCGATGACGACGGCGTGGATGTCTTTGTTGTCGAGGATGGCGCGGTAGTCCTTGCCTGTCCAGATGCTATCGCCGAGCTGCTCTTTGGCGCGTTGGAGGCATCCGTCATAGAGATCAGCGACGGCGATGCCCTTGGCGCCGGGGAGTTCGGCGAACTCGTCGATCAGTTGCTTGCCGCGGACGCCGCTGCCGATGTAGCCGAGGTTTACGGTGTCCGCCGCGGACTGGGCAAAAAGCGGGGCGGCGGGAGCGAGGGAGTAAACGACCGAGGCGGCCTGGAGGAACGTACGACGAGTCGATGCCATACCTACCAGACTACTGCACAGCGGTTCACGAGAACCACGAGCGAGGTCGAGTCGACAAACTGATTACGGAATTTTGCGCAGTGCGGGCCGGGACTTCCCTGCCCGTCGCGAATGAGAACTTAGGGCCGGGTCCAGGACTACCGTACTGAATCAAGACAACAAGTCCTCAGTGTGGCGCAGCAATTCGTCATGCTCAGGCCGTAGGAATCATTATGAGACACTTACTCCGACTTCATCTGGCCGCAGCCGCTTTCGCTGTGGTTGCGCTGAGCCCGCTGAATGCGGCAACTCTGATTACTAACGACCGGGGCGAATGGCTGACCGGTGTAAGCAGCCTTGTTAGCCTGAACTTCGACACGTTCGCAAGTGGTGCAACCGGTGGCGCGTTTACCGTTGGCAACACCGTTCAGCCTGGAAACATGGCCTTCTATAACAACATGAGCGGCTACTTCAACAATAGCTTCCAGGTGGTTGGCCAGCATAATGCAGGCTATGTCCTACTGCAGAATCTAGCCTCACCCTCGCAGACCTGGTATAACTGGGACAGCGGCGCGATCCTGGTAAGCGACACGAAGAACGTGAGCAATACGATCTCGATGCGAGTAACCTTTCGCTCTGGCGGGGTGGCCACCCCCGTGAACGCGTTCGGCTTTGCGCTGGGCTTGGGCGGAGAAGGCGGAGGGTCCGGAACGATCACCGTGACACCGCAGGGCTTGGGACCGCAGACGGTAACGACATTTAACCAGGCGTCCGGCCTGCAATTCTTCGGAGTGTCGAGCGACTCGCAATCGTTCGGCTACGCGGACATCACGATCTCGGCGCTGAACCGGTTCATTGTGCTCGACTCGTTGGAGCAGGGTTCGTTTACGGCGCCCCCGCCTCCTCCGGATCCGACGGAGACTCCCGACGCCGCAACACTGCTTTGCGTCGGCAGTGGATTGGCCTATCTTGGCTATCTGCGCCGCCGGCAGACCGCAGCCACTGCGTAGTTCATCGAGAAAAGTCAGTTTTCCGGGCAGGCGCTGGGTAATCCAGCGCCTGCCCTTCTTCGTTGCACCCCGCGCTACCGAATAGCGACGGTAACACCGGTGAGAGGACCGAAGCTGCCGATACGGAGCGTGATGGGGGTGTTGTTATTCGCCGGCAGCCCGTTAGGAACACGGACATTGATCTGCCAGAGACCAGCGACCGCTCCTGGAGCGGCTCCGGAATACTCGACGCTCGCGTTCTGGCCGCCGATCGTGACAAGCGTTGGCTGGGCGAGGGGTCGCGGGAGAGGGGTGCCTCCAACGATCTGCCCATCGACACCGCCGGGGCTCATTTGGCCGGCCCCGGTGCCATAGAGGACGATGATGGATCCGGGGGCGGCGGGGTTGGCGGCAGAGTTGATGCTGGCGTCCTGGTTTAGGATGGCGCCTTGGCCGCGTCCCGACTGATTGGCGGTGAAGAGGGCGGGGTCAGCGGCAGGGGAGGCGACAAACGTGGAACTGCGGCGGCCACCATATTCGACGGCGATGCTGACGGCCGATTTTCCGTTGATGGCATAGGGCGCGATAAACGAGACCTGGCCGCGGGTGCTGTAGAGCATGGGGGCGGCAACGCCGTCGACGAGAACGCGGGTGCCCCCGGCTTCGGTGGTGAAGGCGGTGCCCTCGGCATTCAGCGCACCAAGAGCGAGTTCGGCAGGGCCGAGGTCCGTACCGTAGAGGGTGGAGATCGCGCCCGGGCTCAGGGTGCCCAAGCGGCCCGAGGCGCCGTTGGTAACCGATTTGCCGGAGAAGTAGGGTCCGGCGCCTTGAATCCGGAGACGGAGAAAGGGGCCGCCATCACCAGGGAGGAAGTTGGAGCGGGTGGACTGGAAAAGGGTATCGAGAGCTGAACGGGCGAAGCCGGGGTCGGTGGTGATCCCGATGTTCAGATTCTGGGCGCTGGAGCCGGTATGGGTGATCTGGAGAACCAGATCGCCACCGGTATAGACATAGGGGACGTCGAATTCGACGAACACGCCCCAAGGATCGGCCGAGCCGGCGGGGGGAAGACTGTTTTGGGCGATGCCGAAGGGACCGGTGCGAACGACTTGGCGGGTGGCGAAGTTATTGCCGAAGACGTTGGCCATGCGGTTGATTGCCCCGGATGCTGTACCGAGGGTGACCTCGAAGTTCGCGATGGAAACGGCGGCGGCGGGGGCGGCGGCGCCAGCGGTGGCGCTGCGGAAATCGAACCCAGTGATGACGTCGCCGGGACGCAGGTTGCGGAGGCCATCGGCGGAGAAGTGGGTCTGGGCGGTAACGGGAGCGGTGGTGATGAAGAACGCACTCGGCTGAATGCGATTGAGCAGACCTTCCGAGGATGGAATGACCTCAGTCCGATTTTGCGCCAGGCCGAGAGAGGAAACAATGATTGCTAAGTAAACAAGTCGCATACCGATATAGCGTAAAGAGTTAGGATTCACGTCAGAGCGGCGGCAGAGCCGGCTGACGGTGGTAGGCTTGATATTAACCCGAATTAACTACAACGCGGCTTCCGAGGATATCGGGCATCCGAGGTGCTATTCGGATTGGTGCACCATGTCGATTTTCACTCCAAGCGCGTCGGCGCTACCCATTATCGCCCTGTTGGGCCTTTTGACCGGTTGTCAGCAGCAGAAGGGTCCGGTGGCCGCGCCGGCAGGACCGCCACCCGTGCCAGTGACCGTAGCGACGGCGACACAGGAATCGGTACCGTTTGAGCTTCGCGTGGTGGGTTCGGCGATGGCCTCCGAAGCGGTGCAGGTGAAATCGCAGGTGGCTGGGCAGATTGTCGCCGTTCATTTTAC
This sequence comes from Candidatus Sulfopaludibacter sp. SbA3, assembly GCA_945890485.1. Taxonomy (GTDB): domain Bacteria; phylum Acidobacteriota; class Terriglobia; order Bryobacterales; family Bryobacteraceae. The sequence goes on from CAMDCN010000001.1 coordinate 688,194, forward strand.
CGAGGGGCAGAATGTTGCCAAGGGCGCGCTGCTGTTTGAGATTGATGCGCGACCTTACCAGGAGGCTTTGAAGCAGGCCGAAGCGGCGCTGGCGCGAGACCGGGCGCAGTTGCGGCAGGCGGAGGCCAACTTAGCGCGCGACATGGCACAAGCGAAAAACGCCGAGGCGGACGCGGTGCGCTATGCCAACCTGACGAAAGAAGGCATCATATCGAAGCAGCAGAACGAGCAGGTTCGAACGAGCGCCGACGTTTTTAAAGAGAGCGTACGCGGGGCACAGGCGGCGATTGAGAGTGCGCGGGCGGCTGTGCAGAGTGACTTGGCGGCGATCGACAAGGTGAAGCTCGACCTGGCATATTGCCGGATTCAGGCTCCTATTGCCGGGCGGACAGGAAACCTGCTGATTACTCCGGGCAACCTGGTGGCCGCAAACGGGGCAGCGGCGCTGGTGGTGATCAATCAGATTTCGCCCGTGTTTGTAACGTTTAATGTTCCGGAGCAGCATGTCGGCGTGATCCGCCGGCTGCAGGCGCAGCGGCCGCTGGATGTGGTGGCGCGGGTGCAGGACACGGCCGCACCGCCAGTGAACGGACGGCTGGCGGTGATCGACAACGCGGTGGACTCGACGACGGGGACGATCCCGTTGAAGGCCACGTTTGAGAATAAAGATGGCTCTTTATGGCCGGGACAGTTTGTGAACGTGGGCCTGCGGCTGGAGACGATTCAGAATGCGACGGTGGTACCGGCTGAAGCGGTGCAATCCGGACAGACGGGTTCGTTCGCCTATGTGGTGAAGGCGGATAAGACCGTGGAGCCGCGGATATTGAAGACGGGCCGCACTTTTGATGGAAAGATCATCATTGAGCAGGGCGTGGCGCCGGGCGAGACGGTGGTGACGGATGGTCATTTGCGGCTGGCCCCGGGTTCGAAGATCCAAGTGGTTCCGCCGGTGAAGCCGGTGGGCGTGGAGCGGCTATGAATCTCTCAATCGGATTCATTCAACGGCCGGTGATGACGTCGCTGGTGGTGGTGTCGATCCTGCTGTTCGGAGCGTTGGCGTTTCGCGCGCTGCCGGTGGCGGCGCTGCCCAGCGTGGACTATCCGACGATTCAAGTGCAGGCCAGTTTGTCGGGCGCGAATCCGGAGACGATGGCGGCCGCGGTGGCGACGCCGTTGGAACGCGAGTTTTCGACAATCGCGGGCGTCGACTCGATGAGTTCGGTGAACTCGCAGGGTATGACCCGGATTACGATTCAGTTCACGTTGGACCGGGACATCGACGGCGCGGCGCAGGACATTCAAGCGGCGATCTCGAAGTCGGCTGGACGGCTGCCGCCGAATATGCCGCGGCCACCGTCGTTCCAGAAGGTGAATCCGGCGGAGCAGCCGGTACTTTATCTGGCGTTGTCGTCGAAGACGCTGCCTTCCTACACCGTGAATGAATACGCCGAGACGCTGCTGGCGCAGCGGATTTCGATGGTGGCCGGTGTCTCGAGCGTGAACATCTTTGGCGCGCAGAAGTACGCCGTGCGGGTGCAGGTGAACCCGGAGGAGATGACGGCGCGGAACATCGGGTTAGATGAGGTGCAGCGGGCGATTCAGGCGGGGAACACGAATCTGCCGACGGGACGACTTGACGGAGCCAAGCAGGCATTCACAATTGAATCGACGGGCACACTAAGCAACGCAGCGGCCTACCGGCCGTTGATTGTGGCTTGGCGGAACGGAACGCCGGTGCGGCTGGAGCAGTTGGCGAAGGTGGTGGACAGCGTCGAAAACGACAAGTCCGTGGCTTGGTACAACAATTCCCGCGGGGTGATCCTGGCGATTCAGCGGCAGCCAGGGGCAAATACGGTGGAGGTGGTGGATGCGGTGAAGGCTCTGCTGCCGGAACTGCGCCGGGCGATTCCACCGTCGGTCATCTTGGAGATTTCGAATGATGCTTCGGAGTCGATCCGGGGCTCGATCGAAGACGTGGAGTTCACGCTGGTACTGACGATTGGCTTGGTCATCATGGTGATCTTCCTCTTCCTGCGGAATCTTTCGGCAACGTTGATTCCGGGTGTAGCGGTCCCCTTCTCGATCATCGGCACCTTCGCAGTGATGTACGTGCTGGGCTATAGCCTGAACAACCTTTCGCTGATGGCGTTGACGCTCTCCGTGGGCTTCGTGGTGGACGACGCCATCGTAATGCTGGAAAACATCGTGCGGCATATGGAGATGGGCAAGTCGCGGATGGAAGCCGCAATTGTCGCATCGAAAGAGATTGGCTTCACGATCATTTCCATGACCGTTTCGCTGATTGCCGTTTTCATTCCGGTGCTGTTTCTGGGAGGAATTGTCGGCCGGTTGCTGCATGAGTTTTCCGTGACGATTGTGGTGGCGATTCTGATCTCCGGGTTCGTTTCGCTGAGCCTGACGCCGATGCTGGGCAGCCGCTACCTATCGAGCAACCACGGGAAGAAGCATGGCTGGCTGTACAACTCGTTTGAGAAGGTTTTCGACGGGATGGCTAAGATCTACGAGGTGAGCCTGCGCTTTGCGATGCGGATGCATTTGGCTACGTTGTTGGTGGCGATCTCGATGCTCTTCGGCACGGCCTATCTGTTTATGACCATGCCGACCGGGTTTATCCCGAGCCAGGACTCCGGATTCTTCTTCGCGAACTCGCGTGGCGGGCAGGACATCTCGTTTGAGTCCATCGCGCAACACCAGAACGCGGTGGCGGAGATCGTGCGAGCGCATCCGGAGGTGCAGTCGGTGGGAGCATTTGTGATGGGCGGCAACCAGGCGTTTCTGTTCGCGCGGATGAAGCCGCGGGCGGAGCGCAAGCATTCAGTCGACGAGATTATTCAGCAATTGCGGCCGCAGGTGGCGAAGGTTCCCGGACTGATGGTGTTCATGACGAATCCACCACCGATTACGGTGGGCGGGCAGCAGCGGACGAGCTTGTATCAGATGACGCTGCAGGGCACGGACCTGGCTGAGATCTACAAATGGACTCCCCTGCTGATGGAAAAGCTGCAGAAGGATTTCCCGGACTTTGTGGACGTAAGCAGCGACGTCCAGATCTCGAGTCCGCAAGTGATGATCGATATCGACCGGGACCGGGCGATGGCGCTGGGCGTCTCGCCGCAGCAGATTCAATCGGCGTTGTTCACGTCCTATAGCGCGCGAGAGGTTTCCATCATCTACGCTCCAGCGAACGAATACTCCGTAATTATGGAAGTGGAGCCGAAGTATCAGCGCGATCCGGATGCGTTGTCGAAGCTGTACATCCGGTCGACAAACGGCTCGTTGGTGCCGCTTGATTCGGTGACGCGGATCCGGCGAAGCGTTGGCCCGCTGAACATCAACCACTTCGGGCAGTTGCCCGCAGCGACGATTTCGTTCAATCTGCGGCCAGGAGCCTCAATTGGTGATGCGGCGAAGAACGTGGACGAGGCGATCCAGGCAATCCGCATGCCACAGTCGATTTCGTTCAGCTTCCAAGGCACGGTGAAGGAGTTCCAGCGGTCATTCCAAAATCTGACGATTCTGTTGATTGTGGCCGTGCTGGTGATTTATATCGTGCTGGGGGTGCTGTATGAGAGCTTTATTCATCCGATCACGATTTTGTCGGGGTTGCCATCGGCGGTTTTCGGCGCACTGCTGACGCTGCTTATATTTGGCAAGCAACTGGATTTGTATGCGTTCGTCGGAATCATCATGCTGTTTGGTGTGGTGAAGAAGAACGCGATTATGATGATCGATTTCGCGATTGATGCGCGGAAGGAAGGGGTGCCGGCGCGCGAGGCGATCTGGCAGGGATGCATGCTGCGGTTCCGGCCCATCATGATGACGACGGCGGCGGCGCTGTTCGGCACGCTGCCGATTGCGCTGGGCTACGGCGAAGGCGCCGAGGCGCGGCAACCGCTTGGGTTGGCAGTGGTAGGCGGATTGCTGGTGAGCCAGTTCTTGACGTTGTACATTACCCCAGTGATCTACCTCTATCTGGAGCAGCTGCAAACTTGGCTGAGCCGGGAGCGCACGTTGGCGACCAATCGGACTGCCCCGGCGCCGACGGGCGACTAAATGGGGCGATATAGTCTCAGCAATGGCCAACGTTTCGATTTCCATCCCGGCGGGCGCTTGCGACTGCCACACGCACATTTTCGGCAAGTACCCGATGGTTCCCGAGCGGCGCTATACGCCCGAGGCCGCGGGACCGGAGGCGATGGCGGCGCTGCACCGATCGTTGGGGATTGAACGTGTCGTGATTGTGACGCCGAGCGTCTACGGCACTGATAATGCGAGTACATTGGATGGGATCAAGGCACGAGGGACAACGGCGCGGGGCATCGCCGTCGTCAGCGATCAGGCACGCGAAGAGGAATTGAAGAGGCTGCATCAGGGCGGCATTCGCGGAATCCGGCTGAACCTGGCCACGGCCGGGATGAGTGATCCGGTGGTGGCCGCTGCGCGGTTGCGCTGGGCGGCCGAACAGGTGGGCGGGATGGGTTGGCATGTGCAGGTCTATACGACACCGGACGTGATTGCGGCGCTCGCCAGCGTGGTGGCGGGGTTGGGGGTGCCAGTGGTGTTCGACCATTTTGGCGGAGCACGGGCGGAGTTGGGCGTGAAGCAGACCGGGTTTGCGGAATTGGTAAAGCTGGTGGGTTCAGGCCACGCGTACGTGAAGATTTCGGGCGCTTATCATGTCTCGAAACGGGGCCCGAATTATCCCGATTGTGCGCCGATGGCGCAGGCGTTGATCCGGGCGAATGCGGAACGCATCGTGTGGGGAACGGACTGGCCGCATCCGCAACCGGCTTCGCCGACGCCGCTGCGGCCAACGCCCTTTCAATCGATCAACGACGGGATGTTGCTGCAACAGTTGGGTACGTGGGCGCCGGATGCGTCCGTGCGGGAAAAGATCCTCGTAACGAATCCGGCGCGTTTGTACGGGTTCTGATCAATCGTAAAGCTTGATGGGAACGCCGATGGTGGGGTCGACGACGATGGACCGTTGGGAGAACGTATGGGTGCCTAAGTTGCCCGGCAGTTTCACGGTTTGCGTGGAGGTAACCGGGTAGCGCACCTTGGAGATCGTAATGGTCGCGAGGGCGGTGGCGCCGGGCGCGGCTTTTTCGATCTCGTCCTTAATCTGATCGTTCAGTGTCGCCGCGAATTTTTTGACCCCTTTGCGGACCTGCTTTTCGATATCGTCCTTGCTGACGCAAAGGCCGACGATGAAATCCGGGCCCGGTAGATCAATATCCATCTTCTCGACTGAGAGGCGGATGAGTTCGTCGAGGTCATCGGAAGTGGATGGCTTAGGGTGAATCTCAAACTTGATCTCGCCACCGCTCTTTTCAGCGGTGCAGTTGATGGAGTTGGAATCGACGCTGGCGGTGACCTTGTCGAGTTTGAGATCCGTCTTGAGCTTGGCTGCTTCCTTCTTGATTTCGCTGGCCGGGATGCCCTGTTCGTTGGGCGTGACGACGGGGAAGACGTATATCTTCTGCGCAGTGCCGTTGACGGCCGACATGGCGAAGGTGGCCGAGCGGTAGAGCGGGGCGAGGATCTCGATCGACGGAACGCCAGGGAGGTTCACGTTGATGAGCGTGGACTCGAATGCGATGACGCGGCCGCGGAATGGCTTGAAAGAGTCTGGAACATCGACTGAGAAGTCGCCGGCCGCGTTGGCGTCCGCCTTGAAGGAAAAGTTGGGAATGAAGCTCTGGCCGAACTGGTTGAACGGAGCGTCGAGAGCAACATGGATTTTGGCCTTGCCGAAGTTGGCGAATCCGGTGGTGGGATTGCCGCCAGTTTGCAGGAAGCTGGCGACGAACGTTTGGATGTTGGTGATGCGGTGGAGTTTGCCTTTGATTTTCATAGAGGGTGAGGCCTCAGCGCCAGAGTGGCGTTGGGCTCACCAACGTTTCAAACGCCGGAATGGATCAACGAGCCGGGCTTCTGCGCGGCCAGGATTTCGGCTTCGGCGTCGAGCCATTCCGCCCAGCGTTGGGCGACGACGTCGGGCGGGGAGATCTTGTTCGCCAACTTGAGAAATATCTTGTAGTGGCCCATTTCTGAGGCGAACAGGGCGTGGTAGAACTTGGCGAGATCGGGTTCATTTTCCGCGGCCGCTTCCGCGAGGACAGCGAAGCGTTCACAGGAGCGGGCCTCGATGAGAGCCGAGACGCAGAGCCGATCGAGGAGTTCGTCGGAGCCGCCGTTGCGGACGCGGGCGCGGAGGTCGCGGGGGTAGGCGGCTTTGTGCGAGCGAACGAGGCGGCCACCGCGTTTGATCAGTACGCGGGTGACTTGGGCGAGATGGGCGGCTTCGTCGCGGGCGACGCTGGTCATGGCTTCGACCCAGCCGGGGAGCCACGTGTTCGGCCAGCGGGTCATCAGGTCCATGGCGTTCTGCGCGGCCTTCATTTCAAGGAAGGCATGGTCGTTGAGGAGCGCGATGGGATCGGCGAGGGCGGCGTGGGCCCAGGAGAGGGGGGTGCGAGTACGGAGCGGAAGGGAATCGACAGTTACAGAGGCCAAATCTCAGGGTAACGCAGTGCTGCTGAGGGAGCTAGGGGAATCGCCGGAGAGCTTTTGGAGCGGTTCGATGATATTTTGAGCTAGATGCGAACCGTACGGGTGATCCTAGTACTTGTTGGATTGGCCGGTATGCTGTGGGGACAGGACCGGGAGAGCAGGATTCGTGCGTGGAATCAGCGAAGCGGCGTTTCGCGTTTGGAGGAGTTGGCGGAGCGGGCGCGGGAGTTGCGGGAGCTGATGCGGGAGGATCCCGCGGCCGCGTTGGGGGCGGCACTACCGGAACGGGCGGCGGAGCAGTTGCGGCGGCAGCGGCCCGAGGCGGCGGAATTCGTTGAAAGCTGGGGGGAATGGGAGGACGAAGCTGAGCGGACGGTAGCGGAGAATTTCGAGTCGGGCGAGAGCCGCGAGGTGTTGCGGGTGGGCGGGCAGGAGGTGAACCTGGTCGACCCGCCGCTGACCCTGCAGTGCGGCGACCGGTTGCGGGTGCGCGGGGTGAAACTGGGGGAGGAGGTGGCCGCGCGGCTGGTGGAGTTGACACCGGGGCCACGGGGCGCGTCGTCGTGTGCAAACACGGGGGAGCAGCGGGTGGCCGTGATCCTGCTGAACTTTCCGGGGCAGACGCTTCCGGCGAACGTGAGTGCGGCGAACCTGCGGACGGCGATGACGTCCGTCGATGCGCACTGGCGGGAGGCGTCCTACGGCTTGACGACGGGGAACAGTGACGTTCTGGGGCCGTTCACGCTAAGCCAGAGTTATACGTGCAGCCAGACGGACCAGATCCGCACGGCGGGGATCGCGGCGGCGGACAGCAGCGTGGACATGCGGCAGTATACCCGGCTGGTGTTTGTGTTTCCTGGCAATTGCGGTGGGCTGGGGACGATTGGATGCCGCAACAATAGTTCGCCAACGCGAGGGAGTTTTACGGCGTCGATTGCGTGGCTGGGGCAGGACTTCTCGGGGACGGCGGGGTTGGCGGCATGCGCGATTGTTCACGAGATTGGCCACGGCATGGGGTTGAGCCACGCGAGCAGCGTACGCTACGGTACGCAGGTGTTAGGGGGGTTGAACCAAGCGGGTACGAACGACGAGTACGGTGACCGGTATTCGTTGATGGGCCTGTGCTATGGCACCGGCGGGGGCAACTACCTGATGGGCCATTTCGCCGCTCCGCATAAGCGAACCTTGGGATGGCTGGAGGGGACAAAGTTTCAGCAGGTGGAGAGCAGCGGCACGTTTACACTGGCGCCCTATGCGCTGAATACTTCGGCGCTGCAGGCGATCCGGGTGCGGCGGGGCGTGGGGAACGATCGCTGGTTGTGGCTTGAATTCCGTCAGCCGATTGGCCAGGACGCCACCTTGTCGAGTTATTCGACCCAATTTGACGATGGAGCACTGGGGCACTACGAGAATCCGGCCGAGTCATCGTATGCCGACTACACGCGGCTCGTCCATTTTCGGGCGTCGACTAACCCGTCAAATTTTACGCAGCCCGCCTTGGCGGCCGGGCAGACGTGGACGGACCCGTATTCGGAGCTGTCCCTGCAGGTAACCACGGCTTCGGCCAGCGGCATGTCGGTGCGGGTGAGCTACGATACCCCCTGCGCGACGCTGGGGCCGGCAAATGCTTCCGTGGGCGCGGCGGCGGGGGCATCCACAGTGCAAGTGACGGCGGCCGCGGGATGCACCTGGGCGGTGGCGAGCAATGACTCCTGGCTGACGGTGACCAGCGCGAGTTCCGGCAGCGGTAACGGCACGGTGAACTACAGCTATACGGCTAACTCGGCGGCGACGGCACGGACCGGGACAATTTCGATTGGGCGGCAGGGGTACAACATTACGCAGCAGAGCACGAATAATCAGCCGGTGGTGACGAGCGTTAGTCCGTCGGCAAGTACGTTGGCGGTGAGCACGTATTCGGTGTTTGAGGCGGTTTTTACGGACCTGGATGGCGCGACAAATTTAAATACCGTGAATTTGTGGTTCACACCGGGGGCCGAGCAGAGCAATGCATGCCGGGTAGAGTATCGCCGGACTTCGAACGAGCTGCGGCTCTACGGGGATAGTAATAGTGGATGGCAGTACACGACACCCGGCTCGAATACGACGATGAGCAATTCGCAATGCCAGGTGGGCGTGCAGGGTTCGAGCGCGGTGGTAAGCGGCACGACGATCCGGCTGCGGGTGAATGTCCGGTTTTTGGCCGCGTTCGCGGGGTTGCGGAACGTTTATGGCAGCGCCAGCGATAGCCAGGGGGCGATGAGCGGATCGACTCTGCTGGGCACGGTGAACGTGGGGACGGTGAACATTGCTCCGGCGGTAAGTGGGGTATCCCCAACCGGAGGAAGCGGCGGAAGCCGCGCGATGACGTTTACGTTCACGGATGGAAACGGAGGCACGGATCTAAACGTCGCCAATGTTTTGATTAACAGTGGGCTCGACGGCAGCAACTCCTGCTATCTGGCCTACGTTCGATCCGCGAATACGCTGTATCTGATGAACGACGCGGGGACGGACCTGCTGCCGGGAATCGCGTTGACGGGTAGCGGATCGATTGCGAACTCGCGGTGCAGCGTGACCGGAGCGGGATCGAGCGCGACGGTAGCCGGAACGACATTGACGCTGATATTGAACCTCAACTTCACGGCGGCTCACGCCGGGAACCGCGTCGTCTATGCAGCGGCGCGGGATACGGCCGGCGGGAATAGCGGCTGGAAGGCGGTAGGCGTGTGGCAGGTGCCTGGAGCTCCGGCAACCTCCGCTTCGGTGGTTGCCATCTCCCCGAACACCTTCGCCGGGACAAGCGGCACGGTGTCCGCGACATTCGCAGACGCCGACGGTTTTGCCGATTTGAACGTGCTGAATCTATTGATCAACACAGGGCTGGACGGCGGCGGGGCATGTTACTTGGCGTATGTTCGTTCCGCTAACGCTATTTACCTGGTAACGGACGCGGGTGACGGATTGCTGCCAGCGGTTACTCCCGGTAGCGGCGGCATGGCGGCAAATAGCCAGTGCAGTGTGCTCGGCAATGGATCGTCGGTGACGGCAGCGGGCAATTCCCTGACGCTCACCTTGAATTTGTCCATGAGTACACCCGCGTTTCGCGGGGCCAGAATCGTCTACGCGGCGGCGCGCGATCTAGCCGGGAATAACTCCGGTTGGCAGGCAGTGGGAACGTGGAACGTGCCCTGACGGGTTAGCATAGAAAGATGAGATTTCTGGTGGCCCTGCTTGCCATGTCGGTATGCGCGAGTGCGCAAACCAACAGCCTGACTCCGAAGGAGATTGCCGAAGGCTGGCTGCTGCTTTTCGACGGCGAGTCCACGTTCGGATGGACGGTGGAGGGGGCGGCCAAGTGGAGGGTGGCCGACGGATCGATCATCGCCGACACCGGCGGATATGGGTGGCTGCGGACAAATACGCAGTTCGCGGACTACTCTCTCAAGGTTGAATTTCAAACGGCGGCGGATGGCAACAGCGGCATCTTCCTGCGGTCAGCCAAAGGCAAGGATCCGCACATCTCGGGCTACGAGTTACAGATCTTTGATGCTCATCCTAAGTTCCCGACGGGCTCGATTCTGGACGCGGCGCGGACGAATAAGAGGCTGAAGATCCATCCTGATAAGTGGCATTCGTACGAAGTCTTCCATGTGGGGACGCGCTGCCTGGTGAAACTGGACGGGAAGAAGGTATTGGATCTGAACGACCCCAAATCGGCGAACGGACATTTAGGATTGCAGTTCAATCCGAATAAGCCGGTGGCATTCCGCAATATCAAGGTGCGGCCACTGGGATTGGCGCCGCTGTTCAATGGCAGGAACTTGAGCGGCTGGCAGGAGGTGCAACCCGCCAAGGCGCCGGCGGAACCGGCCATTTGGAGTGAGAAACGGGGTTTGCTGCATGTGGAGAAGGGTCCGGGGCAGTTGGAGACCAAATCGTTGTACGACGACTTCGTCTTGCAACTCGACGTGCGCGCCAATTCGAAAGAGCCGAATTTCCATCCCAATAGCGGGGTGTTCTTCCGCGGAACGCCGAACGGTTATTGGACCGGGTACGAGATCCAAATCCGGAACGAATTCAAAGATGGCGACCGGACGAAGCCGGTGGACACCGGCAGCGGCGGGATCTATTTTCATCAGCCGGCGCGGCGCGTGGTGGGGACGGATAACGAGTTCTACACGAAGACGATCGTCGCGCAGGGGCGGCACATCGCTACGTGGGTGAATGGATATCCGGTGGCCAGTTGGGACGACCCGTATCCCGAGGGAACGAGCCCGCGGAACAAGCAGGCTCTGTTGAAGGCCGGGCCGATATCGCTGCAGGCGCATGATCCGAAGACGAATCTCGACTTCCGGAACATTCGGATCAAGAGCCTGAAGCGCTAGGATTTCAACTTATTGATGGCTTCGGTTAAGGCCGGGACGACCTCGAACAGATCGCCGACGATTCCGTAGTCGGCGACTTCGAAGATGGGGGCGTTCGGGTCCTTGTTGATGGCGACGATGGACTTGGCGCCCTTCATGCCGACGAGATGTTGAATGGCGCCCGAGATGCCGACTGCCAGATACAGTTTGGGGGCGACGGTTTGGCCGGAACTGCCCACTTGGCGTTCCATGGGAAGCCAGCCGTTGTCACAGATGGGCCGGGAGGCCGCGAGTTCCGCGCCGAGGGCTTCGGCCAGTTCTTCGACCAGAATCAGGTTGTCCTTTTCCTGAATGCCGCGGCCGACGGAGACGATGATTTCGGCAGCGGTGAGGTCGACGGCGCGCGAGGACTCGCGGAACGGGGCCTCGGCTTGGGCACGGATGGGTCCAGGGTCGGCGGAAAAGGCTTCGGTGGACGGGGCGCCGGCGGGAATTGCATCTGGCCGGTAAGCGCCGGCTTGAATCGAAAGCAGGCGGGGGCCGGGGCCGCTGAACGTGTAATTGGAATTGAGCTTCCCTTGGAAATGCTGACGGACAGCGCTGCCATCGGCGTTTAGCTTGACGACATCGCTGACGAGGACACGGCCGAGGCGAGTGGCGAGTTTGGGTGCGAAATCGCGGACCTGATAGGTGTGGGGGAAGAGGACGTATTCCGGTTGGACCTTGGTGATCAGGGCAGCCAGAACGGCCGTGTAGCCGTCGGCGGAGTAGTCGAACGCGGGTATTGTATAGACGCGGTCGAAGCCTTTGGTGGCCGCCTCGCCGGGTTCGCCGATTACGACGGCCGAGACCGGCATGCCGAGCGAAAACGCCGCAGCAACGGCTTCCCAACTCATACGGTGATACGCGCCGCGGGTCTGTTCAAGAACGACGAGTACGCTCATAGGACGCGGACCTCATACTTCAACTTTTCAGCCAGCGCCTGGGCGGCCTTCTCGGGGTCGCCATCGAAAATTTGCGCCTGTTTGGAGCGGCTGGGAGCGTAGCCGGGACCGGCCAAAACTTGGGCGGGTTGGACGGCGCCGGGGATCTCGCGAATCTCTTTGGTCTTCGCTTTCTTGATGCCCATCAGGGTGGCGTAGCGAAGTTTGTTGATACCGCTCTGGATGGTGAGGACGGCAGGCAGCGGCAGGGTGACGTGCTGGAACCAGCCATCTTCCAGTTCGCGCTTCACTCGGACGGATGCACCTTGCGGTTCGATCGCCATGATCAACGTGGCGTGGGCGTGGCCCAGGAGTTCGGCCAGGATCACGCCGGTTTGGCCGCTACCGAGATCGTCAGATTGCAGGCCGGTCAAAACGAGATCGGGCGATTCGGAGGCCACGGCCTCGCGCAGCAGGTTAGCCACGCCAAGAGCGTCGAGTTGATCGGGGCGTTCGATTAGGATATGAACCCCGCGATCGGCGCCCTTGGCCAGAGCTTCCCGAATCGCGGTTGCGACGCGGGGAGGTCCGGCGGAGATGACGACGACCTCCCCGCCCTGGGCTTCGCGCAACTGTAGCGCGGCTTCGAGGGCGTAGGCGTCTGGCTCGTTGATCTCAAATTGGAGATCGGCTTCCGCGGCGCCGGGCGCCGAATCGCGCGCCGGCACCTGTTTGAGGGCTACGGCAATTTTCATTATTCGTATTTCTTAAAGATCAGGCCGCCGTTGGTGCCACCGAACCCGAAGGAGTTGCTCATGGCGATGTTGATTTTCATCGGCCGGGCGACGTTCGGGATGTAGTCCAGATCACAAGCCGGGTCGGGCGTTTCGTGATTGATGGTGGGCGGGGCGATCTGGTCCCGAATGGCGAGCACGGCGATTCCGGCTTCCAGACCACCGGCGCCGCCGAGCAGATGCCCGGTCATCGACTTGGTGGAGCTGATGGCCAGTTTGTAGGCGTGGTCACCAAAAGCGCGCTTGATCGCGGTAGTTTCAATCTTGTCGCCGAGGTCGGTGGACGTCGCGTGGGCGTTTAGATAGTCGACTTCCGAGGGCTCGATGCCGGCGTCGCGGATGGCGGCGCGCATCATACGGAACGGGCCGTCGCCGTCCTCGCTCGGAGCCGTCATGTGGAAGGCGTCGCCGCTCATTCCGTAGCCGACGATTTCGGCCAGAATGTTGGCGCCGCGCGCCTTGGCGAACTCAAGCTCTTCGAGCACGAGAATACCAGCGCCTTCGCCGATGACGAAGCCGTCACGATCCTTGTCCCACGGCCGCGAGGCGCGTTGCGGATCGTCATTCCGCGTGGACAAAGCTCGCAGCGCGGCAAATCCGCCGACACTGAGGGGCGTGATAGCCGCTTCGGCGCCGCCGCAGATCATGGCATCGGCATCGCCGCGCTGGATGATCTTAAACGAATCGCCGACGGCATGGGCGCCGGTGGTACAGGCGGTCGCCACAGCGGAATTGGGTCCTTTTGCGCCGGTGCGGATCGAGACCTGGCCGCTGGCCAGGTTGACGATGGTCGCCGGAATAAAGAAGGGCGAAATCTTGGAAGGGCCGCCTTCAAGGAGCTTAGAATGCTCCCGCTCGATGACTTCGAAGCCGCCGATGCCGCTGCCGATGTAGACCCCAACGTTTTCGGCGTTCGACGCATCGATCTTCAGCCCGGAGGAGGCCAAGGCTTCATCCGCCGCCGCGATGGCGAACATCATGAAGCGGCCCAGCTTCTTCACTTCTTTCCGCTCGATCCACTTGCCGGGATCGAAATCCTTCACTTCGCCAGCGAAGCGGCAGGCGAAACCAGTGGGGTCAAAGAGGGTGATGGGACCAATGGCGCTTTTGCCAGCGATTAATCCCGACCAGGTCGGCTCAGTACCGATGCCAAGGCCCGATACGAGTCCGACTCCGGTCACTACCACTCTACGCTTACGGTACTCGGTTGTTGATTGTTCAGCCAATCAAGATCTCCTCCCGCCACAACGGAGGCGGGTTCACCCTCAATTGGATGCTTACTTCTTCGCTTTGGCTTCGATATAGTCGATGGCGTCTTTCACGGTTTTGATCTTTTCGGAGTCGTCGTCCGGGATATTCAGGTCAAAAGCCTCTTCAAACGCCATTACGAGCTCGACGAGGTCGAGCGAATCGGCGCCCAGATCGTCGACGAATGAGGCGGTGCCATCGACTTGGGCCTCATCCACGCCCAACTGCTCGACGATGATCTGTTTTACTTTCTGGTCAACTGACATAAAAGGTCTGCTTGTTCTCCTCTGAACTTCCCGATTCTAGCGGGTGGCGCGCTTTGGCCGCAACCGGTAGACCGCGCATTGGACGGGACCATCCTCTTTTAGCACAATAGGAAGTCAGTGCGCGTCATCTACCTCCATGGGTTTGCGTCTAGTCCTTCTTCCCGGAAGGCACAGGTCTTCGCCGAAAGGCTGCGGGAGGCCGGCGCGGAGTGCGACATCCCGGCACTCGATGGAGGCGACTTTGGTTCGTTGACGATTACGGGGCAGTTGGCCGTCGTCGACGCCATTGCGGCCGGTGAGCCGGTGACGCTGATTGGGTCGAGCATGGGCGGATACCTCGCAGCTCTATACGCGGCGAGCCATCCGAACGTGGAGCGAGTCGTGATGCTGGCGCCGGCCTTTGGATTTGCGCGGCGCTGGCCGTTGCGTTTGGGCGAGGCGGCGGTAGCGAAGTGGCGGGCGGAGGGTTCGATGGAAGTGTTCCACTATGCGGCGGGCGAACCGCGGCGCGTGGGAATTGCGCTGCTTGACGACGGGGTTCGGTATCCGGACTTTCCGGACGTGCAGCAACCGGCGCTACTGTTTCACGGGCGGAAGGACGACGTGGTGCCTTATACGTTTTCCGAGGAGTTCCAAGCGTTGCATCCCGAGGCGCAGCTATGCTTGTTTGAGTCCGGCCATGAGTTGACCGACGTGCTGGACGAGATGTGGCAGTTGACGGCGGAGTTTTTGGGGTTGAAACACAATGGCTGAGTTTTATACGCGGGAAGAGTTGGTTGCGCAGCGGGCGCGATGGAAGGCGGACGGGCGGAAAGTGGTGTTTACGAACGGGTGCTACGACATACTGCACCCGGGCCACGTCCGGCTGTTGGAGAGTGCGCGGTCGCTGGGCGACGTCCTGGTGTTGGCCTTGAATACCGATGATTCGGTGGCGCGATTGAAGGGTCCCAGCCGGCCGTTGCTGAGCGAGGCGCAGCGGACGCAGATGGCGCTAGCGCTGGCGGCAGTGGACGGGGTGACGCTGTTTGACGAGGATACGCCTCGGGAGTTGATTGCCGCGGTGCTGCCGGACGTTCTCGTGAAGGGCGCCGACTGGAGCCACTTCATCGCGGGGCGGGAAGAGGTTGAGGCGGCCGGAGGCGTGGTGATGCCATTGCCGCTGGAGCCGGGGTACTCCACGACGAATATCGAGAAGGAGATTCTAGAACGTCAGCCGCTCGTAGATTGAGGCCAAGGGCAGTTGGAGGCCGAGGCTTTCGATGGGGCAGGTGGCGTCAATGCCGGAGACCCACTGGACAGTGATTGTGCCGTTTGGTCCCCGCGACTGAATCTCAACGAACGGCTCGTCCTGAGAAACGAGCAGGTACTGCTGAACGGAAGGGCATCGCCAGTATTCGCGTGCCTTCTTCCCGCGGTCGTACACCTCGGTGGTTGGCGACAAGACTTCGAACAGAACTTTGGGGTTCAAAGCCACTAAATCCCTATCGCCTTCAAACTGAGGTTGGCCGCAGAGAACCATGATGTCGGGGTAGGCTCCAACCCGGCTGTTCGTGGTTCGAAACAGCAGTTCGCCGGAATGAAGCTCACAGTCCGAGCCATCCAACAAGTTGCCCAAATGCCGGGCGATATTCACGATGATCAGCGAGTGACCCCGTGTGCCGCCGGACATCGCCACAATCTCTCCGTGAAAGTATTCGCTCTTATATGGCGCCTTCTGCTCAAGCGCCAAATATTCTTCGAAACTCACAAAAGGCAGAGGACTCGTTGCCATGTTTTCATTCTAGCTCTGTCAGACTAGAGGGAGCCCTCAACTGATGACGCATCCCGCTCTTCGCGATCTACTCGAATCCCTTAGCCGCGATCCGGCGTTTGACCAGATCATCCGCGGACTCCGGACCCACACCCACCAGTCGCTCTCGGGGCTCTCGCTACCGGCGAAAGCTCTCTATAGCGCCTTACTCTGGAAGCGAACGGGGCAGCCAGTTCTGCTGATCACGGACGGGGCGCAGGAAGCCGAAGGGCTGTTCGCGGCGCTCGAAACATTCTTCGAGATCATCGTAAATGACGAAACGAAGCCAAGGCCGCAATTGCTGCCGGCTCTCGACGTACTGCCGTCACAGGGTCTGTCGCCACACTCCGAGATCAGCGAAGAGCGGGCGGTTGGCCTCTACCGGCTCGCTTCGGGAATGACGTCGATTACGGTGACGCCGATCGGCTCGGCGCTGCTGCGGACGTATCCCGCGAACTTCTATCAGCAACTGGCGCTGACTCTGAAGCTGAACGATGAGATCGGCATGGACGACCTCGGCGAGCATCTGCGGCGGATCGGCTACACGGAACGGGATCCGGTAGAGATGGTCGGCGAATATTCCGTGCGCGGTGGGATCGTTGACATCTTCCCGGCCGAGTCCGAACAGCCATTGCGGATCGAGTTCTTTGGCGATGCGATCGACTCGATGCGGCGGTTCGATGTGGAGACGCAGCGCTCCGTGATGAAGGTGGACCGGGCGGTGATTCTGCCATTGGTAGAGCATCCGAAGCCATCGAACCCGGTGCCGGCGTGGGAGTTCACGCGCGCCTTGACAGACCCCCGCGAAGCCACACTGCTGGGTTTGGCAGCAGAGGGCCTGATCGTGATCGACGAGCCGGAGCAGGTGCATTCGGCAGCGGAGCGGCTGTGGAAACGGCTCGGCGAAAACCAGCGCGACATGGTGGTGCCGCCCGAGGATGTCTACCTGAGCTGGCCCCAATTGGCGGCGCAGATTGACGCGCGAAAGCGGGTGACGCTGCGGCAAGTGGAGTTGCTGGGAGAGTCCGCGGCGGGGCAGTCCGTCGACCTACATTCGCGGCCGTCGCCGGCGTTCCATGGAAACCTGCCGAATGCCGTCGCCGAGACGCGGAAGCTGGTGGAGCAAGGATACAAGGTGCTGTACTTCGCCCCCGCGGTGGGCGAGGTGGAGCGGCTCGCGGACATCTTCCACGAGTACTCGGTGCCGTTCCAATTGGCGCTGGCGAGCGAAGATACGGTTTCCCCGTTTCATGCCGAGCGGGCTAAATTGTTTGGCGGATCGGCGAGCACGCTGTTGGCGAAAGGCCGCATGGTGCGCGGCACGGTGCTCACGGAAGCCAAGCTCGCCATTATCGGGACCGAGGACCTGTTCGACACCTCCGATCTGATCGCTGAGCCCGCTTTGAATAAGCGGGCGGCGGCGGCTTTCGCGGCCGACATCGCGGATCTGAAGCCGGGCGATTTCGTCGTCCACGTGACGCACGGCGTCGGCAAGTTCCTGGGCATCAAAGAGATTCCGCAGGGCGACCAAAGCGGCGACTTCCTGATCCTTGAGTACTCGGGCGAATCGAAGCTCTACGTCCCGATGACGCGCCTGGACCTGGTGCAAAAGTTCCGCGGGGCGGGCGAGGGGACACCTCCGCTGGACCGCCTGGGCGGGGCCACATGGTCGAAGACCAAATCGCGCGTGAAAGCGAAAATGCGCGATATGGCGGACGAGCTCTTGAAGCTCTACGCCGAGCGGCGCATGTCGGAAGGATTCGCCTTCTCGCCGGACTCGAACTGGCAACGGGAGTTCGAGGACGCGTTTCCGTACACGGCGACCAAGGACCAACTGCAGGCCGTTTCTGAGATTAAGCGGGACCTGGAGCGGCCACAGCCGATGGACCGGTTGCTGTGCGGCGACGTCGGCTTCGGAAAGACCGAGGTCGCTATGCGGGCGGCGTTCAAGGCGCTGGGCGATGGCAAGCAGGTCGCCGTGCTGACCCCGACTACCGTACTCAGCTTCCAGCACTATGAAACGTTTAAACGGCGGTTCGCCAGCTTCCCCGTGAACATCGAGATGCTGAGCCGGTTCCGGTCGGCCAACGAGACGAAGAAGATTATTGAAGACTTGGGCCACGGGAAGATCGACATTCTGATCGGGACCCATCGGCTGCTTTCGAAGGACGTCGAGTTTATCGATCTGGGGCTGTTGATCGTCGATGAGGAGCAGCGGTTCGGGGTGCGGCACAAGGAGCGGCTGAAGCAGTTGCGGCACAACATCGACGTGTTGACGATGTCGGCGACGCCGATCCCGCGGACGCTGCATATGTCGCTGCTCGGTCTGCGGGACATGAGCGTGATCGAGACACCGCCGAAGGACCGGTTGAGCGTGCAGACGGTGGTTTCGCACTACAACGCCGACCTGATTCGATCCGCGATTGAGCTGGAAGTCAACCGCGGCGGGCAGGTCTATTTCGTTCATAACCGCGTGGACACGATCTATCAGCGCGCAGCCTGGATTCAGGAGCACATGCCCGGAATCCGGGTAGGAGTGGGGCATGGGCAGATGGGCGAGGCGGCGCTCGAGAAAGTGCTGTTGGGGTTCATGACGCACGAGTTCGATGTGTTCGTCTGCACGACGATTATTGAGAACGGCATCGACATTCCGCTAGCGAATACGATTCTGATTGAGAACGCCGAGAAGTATGGTCTATCCGAGCTGTACCAGTTACGAGGCCGGGTGGGCCGGTCAAACCGGCGGGCCTACGCGTATCTGTTGGTGCCGGAGAATAAGGACCTGACGGAGATCGCGCGGAAACGCTTGGCGGCGTTGAAAGAGTTCAGCGACCTGGGGGCGGGATTCAAGATCGCGGCGCTCGACTTGGAATTGCGCGGGTCGGGCAACCTGCTCGGCGGGGAGCAGCATGGGCAGATGGACGCGGTGGGCTACGACACGTATCTGAAGCTGCTTGAAGACACGGTCAGGGAGTTGAAGGGCGAAGAGGTGCCGCCGGAGATTCATTCGACGATTTCGCTGGGGCTCGACATCCGAATTCCGGCGAGCTACATCTCGGAAGAGCTGCAGCGGCTGCGGGCGTATAAAAAGATTGCCTCGCTGAACTCGCAGCTCGAAGCGGCCAAGATCCTCGAAGAGTTTGCTGATAGGTACGGTCCGCCGCCGGATGTGGTGAAGACGCTAGCGAGCTTTTCGCTGGTGCGGGCGACGGCGCAACGGCTGGGAATCGAGTCGATCGATCGGCGGCAGGGTTATTTCAACATTAAAGTTCATCTGGAAGCGCGGATCCGGCCGGAGGGTTTGATGGAGATCGTGACGGCGACACCGGGGGCGCAGTTCACGCCTGCGGGCGTGTTACGGCTGCCCGCGGACGCATTCGCGACCGCGCCGCCCGAAAAGTTACTTAGCTATCTCCAGGACACGCTCCACACTTTGGATTTTGTGGCTGTAAAATAGGGAGCATATGAAGTTGCGGATTCTCGGTTCAGTTTTGTTGGGCGCGTCTTTGTACGCTGCCGATGTCAAGGTGATGGAGCAGATCGTCGCCAAGATCAACGGCGAGATCATTACGCGAACAGAAATTGATCGAATGACCAAGGCGCTCTACGATGCGGCCAAGGAGCAGAAGGTTCCGCCGGCGGACATTGAAAAGATGGTCCAGGAACGTTCGAAGGATCTGCTGCGCGAAAAGATCGATCAGATGCTACTGGTGCAGAAGGGCAAGGAGTTGAACATCAACGTCGACCCCGATGTGACCAAGCAGATCGCCCGCATCCAACAAGGCACCAAGATTGCCGACCAGGAGAAGTTCCAGCAGTTCGTTAAAGAACAGACCGGAATGAACTTCGAGGACTACAAGGCCGAAACGAAGAACCAGTTCCTGACCCGCCGGGTGATCGGCCAGGAAGTGTCTTCGAAAATTTCGATTTCGAAGGCGGAAGCGCAGAAGTACTACGACGATAACAAGGGCGAGTTCCAGCGCGAAGAGCGCGTGTTTCTCCGCGAGATCTTCTTAGGCACCGACGGCAAGGATGCGAAGGCGCAGGAGGCCGTCGAGAAGAAGGCTAAAGATCTGGTGGCGCGGGCTCGGCGTGGCGAAAAGTTCGGAGAGTTGGCGCGCGAGAATTCGGAATCAGAAACGGCTCAGAACGAAGGCGAACTGCCTCCCTATAAGAAGGGCGAACTGTTGAAGGCGATTGAAGACGTAATCTGGCCGGCGGCGCGGAATACGGCCGTTGATCCCATCAAGCGGCCCAATGGTTGGTTGCTCCTGTTTGTCGAAGAGCATCACCAGGCCGGACTGGCCGACTTTGAAGAGGTGCAGGGCGAGATTATGAACAAGCTCTATACTCCCCGCATGGAGCCCGCGATTCGCGCCTACCTGACGCAGTTGCGGCAGGAGGCCTTCCTTGAAATCCGCGAAGGGTTCACGGATACGGGCGCGGCGCCCGGCAAATCGACCAAGTGGACCGATCCGGCGCAGTTGAAGCCGGAGACGATTACGAAGGAAGAAGTCGCGATGCAGGTGCGGAAGAAGCGCTTGCTGTGGTCGGTGCCCGTTCCTGGAACGGCTGTGAAAGTGAAGTCCACTTCGAAGTCCTAAATGAAACAGTTCGCCAACCAACTGGAGGCCAATCAGGCGATCCAGACCACCTTCCTTGTGTTGCACAAGGAGATCCGGCAGAAGAAGACGGGGGAACCTTATCTTTCGCTCACGCTGGGAGATAAGTCAGGCGACGTTGACGCCAAGATGTGGGACCACGTTGCGGAGGTGATGGACACCTTTGAACGGCACGACTACATCAAAGTGCGTGGACTGACCGCGATCTATCAGAACCGGATGCAGTTGACGGTGCATAAACTGCAGCGCGCCGACGACCGGGAGATCGACAAGGCCGACTACTTCCCTGCCTCGGCCCGGAACCGGGACGAGATGTTTGCCGAGCTGCAGCAGCATGTGGCGGCTATGGCGAACCCGCACTTGAAAGCGCTGATTGAAGCATTTTTCAGCGATGCGGCGCTGGTCGAGAAGTTCAAGACGGCTCCGGCTGCGAAGACGATCCATCATGCGTGGATCGGGGGACTTCTCGAACATGTCTTGTCGCTGGCGACGCTGGCCAAGTTCACGGCGGGGCACTATCCGGGCGTCGACGCGGACCTGCTGATGACCGGTGTGATTCTGCACGACATTGGCAAGATCGACGAACTGACCTACGACCGGGGCTTCGGCTATTCGGACGAAGGGCAGTTGGTGGGTCACATTTTGATCGGCCTGCGGATGGTGGACGACAAGGCGCGGCAGGTGCCCGGGTTCCCGCCGAAGTTGAAGTTGCTGGTTGAGCATCTGGTGGCCAGCCACCATGGCGAGTTGGCGTACGGCTCTCCGAAAGTGCCTGCGACATTGGAAGCGATGCTGCTGCATCATCTGGACAATTTGGATTCGAAGGTCGAGACGGTCCGGCAGGCGGTGGAGCGGGATACGCTGATCGACGGGAACTGGTCGGTGTACATTCCGTCGCTTGAGCGTTCCTTGCTCAAGAAAGAGCGGTACCTCCGCGAGACACAGGTTCCAACGGCTCCTGCTGTTCGGCAGGAGCCGACGCGACCGTCAACGGATTTTGCGGCAAAGCTCTCGGGAGCCTTGCGGCCAAAGGGATAGGATGCCCCGTCCGCCCGGCAGTCGCGAGATTCCCCCTCCGCTTGAGTTGGAGTGTTTGCGGGTGCTTTGGGCGATGGGAGAAGGCAATGCGAGCCGGGTTCGCGAAGCATTAGCGCCGGAGCGGCAGTTGGCCTACACGACGGTCTTGACGCTGCTCGAGAGGTTAGCGAAGCGAGGCCAGTTGAGTCGGCGCAAGTCGGGGCGATCATTTATTTACACTCCGATCCAGGACCGGGAGTTAATGCGCCAGGCGGCGGTGGCGGAATTGGTGAGTACCTACTTCGATGGGGAGTCGAACGGTTTACTCAAATGGTTGCAAGGGGTTGGCAACCACCCGGCGGAAGTGGACAGGCAGGAAGCCCCACTGGACGCGACGCTTTTATAGCCGACTTTATTCCACTTTTCATAGAATCCTACGATTTATGGAATATTAAGTCCTTTAGAATGTAGGACTTAAGGCTTGCCGGGAAATGACATTCCCATTACGATGGGAGAGTAAGGGTACATCTCCCTATATGAGAACACTCAATTCTATCTGCTGTTTGCTGTTTACTGTGGCGCCTTTGGCGCTTCATGCCCAGACCATTACCGCGTCGATTACGGGTACGGTTACGGATCCGTCCGGCGCGAGTATTCCTACGGCCAAAGTGACGGCCACCAACTCCGGGACCAACGTAACCTTCGCAACCTCGGCCAACAGTGAAGGAATCTACACCTTCCCGTTCTTGCCGGTAGGCGCCTATTCGGTGACGGTGGAATCCCAGGGCTTCAAGAAGTCCGTGGTGGGACCGTTCAGACTAGAAGTAAACCAAATTGCTCGCGTCGATGTGAAGTTAGAGATCGGCGAAGCAACCCAGACTGTGGAAGTTAAAGATGTCGCGCCCGTGCTGCAGACCGAATCGACCTCGACTGGCGATTCGATCAGCTCGGCGAAGCTGACGTCTCTACCGCTCAACGGACGCAACTTCGTATCGTTGACGCTGCTGATGCCGGGTGCAGTGAGCCCGAATCCGTCGGGGATGAACTCCCGCTTTGGCGCTCGTCCCTACGTGAACGGGAACCGCGAGCAGACGAACAACTTCCTGCTCGACGGCGTGGACGTGAACGACTCGATCGACAACCGCGTAGGCTATTCGCCGAACGTGGATGCGCTCGAAGAGGTGAAGGTATTGACGGGCAACGCGGCGGCCGAATTCGGCAACGCCGGCGGCGCGACCGTGATGCTCAGCCTGAAGAGCGGAACGAACCAGTTTCACGGGAACGTATTCGAGTTCCTGCGGAACAATAAATTGGACGCGAACGGCTTTTTCCGGAATCGCAATGTGTCGACCGCCCGGCGGACCGGCTTCAAGCGGAACATTTTTGGCGGCACCCTCGGCGGCCCAATTGTTCGCAACAAGGCGTTTTTCTTTATGGACTACGAAGGAACGCTGCAGCGCGCCGATGGCCCTGCTTCGGCCAGTGTAGCCCCGGCGGCGTGGCGAAATGGCGATTTGAGCCAGTTCCCGAACAACATCGTCGATCCGGCCAACAACAACACCCCTTTCCCTGGCAAGCAGATTCCGCGCTCGCGGTTCTCGCCGGTGGCGACGGCGTTGTACGGCAACCCGGCGCTGTATCCGCTTCCGAATCAGGCGGGCGTAGGCCCCCTGGGCGTCAGCGGTAACTATGCGGGCTCGTCGGCTTCCAAGCAGGACAACCATCAGGCGGACGCGAAGGTCGACTACCGGCTTTCCGACCGGGATAACCTGATGGGTCGTTGGTCGATTGGCCGCTATGAGTCGATCGGTTCGGCGGCGGCTTTGCCGGTGTTCATGACCTCCGGCCAAGCCGGTCCGACGCAGTCGGCCGTCATCAACTGGAATCGCACGGTTTCGCCTTCCATCGTCAACGAAGCTCGTGTGGCGTATTCGCGTGTCGTGATCAACGACATCGCAGTGGATTGGTCGGGCCAGTTGGGTGCGGACGGCAATGCGAAGTTCGGCATTCCGGGTGGGCAGCCGATCGCCGGGTTGAGCTCGGTGGCGCTCGGTGGTGGGTTGTCGGGCATCGGTTCGGGCGCTTCGATCTCGAACACCGCAGACAACAAGTTCATCTACTATGACAATCTGACGATCCAGAAGGGCAAGCATCTATTGAAGGTTGGCGCGCAGTTCATGCGTTATCAACAGAACCGCTTCTATGCCGGCAACAACGGCGTGCTCGGCTTGTTCCGCTACACCGGCACCTATACCGGGTTGGACCACTCCGACTTCCTGCTCGACCAGTTGAATGGCAAGGGCCGCGGCGCGGCGACGGGCACATGGGGCCATCGGTTCTGGCGCTCGGCATTGTTCTTCCAGGACGACTTCAAAGCGACCCGGACGCTGACCATCAACTTGGGTCTTCGTTGGGAATACATGCAGCCGATCTACGAAGTGGCGGACCGCCAAATCAACGTGAACACGTTCACGGGCGAGCTGATCACGCCGGGATCGGGTGAATTCGGCCGGGCGCTCTACAAGGGCTATCCGAAGCAGTTTATGCCGCGGTTCGGCTTCGCCTGGACCCCTGGCATGTTCAACAACAAGATGGTCGTTCGTGGTGGTTACGCCTACCAGAGCTTTATGGAAGGCACCGGCGCCAACCTCCGCCTGCCGTTGAACCCTCCGCTGTTTGTCGAAACCGACTTCACCTACGATCCGCGGACTCCGGGAACGATCCGGACCGGCTTCTCGGATGTGACGACGGCGAACGTCACCCTGAACATGCCGCGTCCGGCGGGTGTGACGGTTCCGCAGTTGCAGGGCCGCGCGTGGGACCTGAATCTGCGTCCGCAAACAACGCAGCAGGTGAACTTCACGTTGGAGTACCTGCTCGACAATGCTACGTCGATTTCGGCGGGCTATGTGAGCCAGAAGGGCACGCACCTGGTGGCCCCGGTGGAGGCGAACCAGCCGCTACCTGGCACTGGTCCGTTTTCGACCTGGGCTCCGATCAACAGCCGTCGTCCTCTCATTAACGTGTTGCCGAATCTCGGCAACATCGCGCGGACGGAAGCTTCAGCCACGATGGACTACCACTCGCTGCAGGTGACCGGCCGCCGGCGCTTTGCTTCGGGTTTGGACTTCATCGCAGCCTACACGCTGGGCAAAACGTTGACCGACAACCTCGGCTACTACGGTAGCGGCTTGACGGCTGGCGAAGGCGCCTATTGGCAGAATGCATATGACCGCCGCTCCAACCGGGGCCCGGCGTTCTTTGACATCCGCCAGAATTTCACGATTGGCGGCAACTACGACCTGCCGATGGGCAAGGGCCGTCAGTTTGGCACGGATTTACCGAAAGCAGCAGAGGCGGTGCTGGGTGGTTGGAGCTTGAACTACAATCTGTCGGCCCGCACGGGTTTGCCGATTACAGTTCGGGCGATTGACCGCACGGGCCAGGCGGTTCGTGGCAATGTTCGCGCCAACGCCTATCGCGAGTTCTCGGTGAACGAGTCGGCGCGGACGGTGGACAATTGGTTCGGACTCCCGACTGACCGGACGACTCTGTTCTGCGCGGCCGGTGTCGACAACGGCACGTGCGCGTATGGGCAGCCGGGTGATGGCATGTTCGGCAATTCTGGAATCGGCACCGAGCGCGGACCCGGCTTCTTCAACCTGGACTTCTCGGTAGGCAAGCGCTTCAGCATTACCGAGCGGCACTACTTTGACTTCCGGGTGGAGCTGTTCAACGCTCTGAACCATGTGAGCTGGGCACCTCCGGGCGCGAACATTGGCACTCCGGCAACGTTCGGCGCAATTGGAAGCCAAGTGCAGAACCCCAGGAACATTCAGTTCGGCTTGAAGTATCACTTCTGATATGAAACGACCTGTCAATACCTTTAACGGGTGCTGACGGTTCTTCTTGTTCGGTTGTTTCAACTGCCCCCCGCCCACCAAGGCGGGGGGCAGTTGAATTTGGTGCCGTAGTTCGGGACAGCGCGGTCGAAGGCAGCAAGG
>CAMDCN010000002.1 GCA_945890485.1 Candidatus Sulfopaludibacter sp. SbA3
TTTTGCGCCCATTGGCCCACGCCTCTAGGGTCGTTCGCTGTTCAGCGGAGAGTTCGATCGGCGGAGCCACGCGCATAAAGATCCAGCACCTCAATTGTAGAGGCGTCAGAATCTCGTTACAGGTTACGATTAGCGAAGCACTGCACTAGGTACTTGTCTGCGTGATAGATTGACATCATCAAGCTTTCTCTTGGTTTTGGATACGGCTTTCCTCTGAGGGATTCCGGCAACTCGTGAGGAACCGCCATCAGCCTTAGAGTTGCTGAAAGCCCAGAGGGTGTACCGTGCCCGGATATTCGAACTGTGCCTTCGTGCAAATCTACGATTAACTGGTCTCTTATAGGAATAGGATCAGGTGATGGCTCCAAGGTACTCGCTTTCCCCCACCCGATAACCTTGAGTCTGAATCCCTCTTCTTGGGCGATGGTGGAGAAGCGCTCAAACAACTCCCGATGCATTTCCTGCGCCAGCGACGGATTACTGCTGCACGCTTCAACGAACCTGCTTCGACTGTATCGCATGCGTCGGGTACTCCAGGATGTAGCTCCTGAAAGTATGCCAGCGATTCGTTAAGGAATCGCTAATAGCGCACTAGCACTCAAAGGAATGGAGTGTGCTGTCTAAGCTATGGATTTACTTGTGAGAAAGAGCGGCAGCTATACCGCGATGGCCGCCGCGAAGCGAGGCGCGCGACAGTATGTCTCCAAGCTCAGGGCTAATTACACAGCCTGGTTCGAGTTGCGTGACTTGACTTCGCACTGCTCCTGCGAACACCGTTTCAACCAGAGAAGGTAAAGGATTATGAGGCAAGCACCGCATTGTGTAGAACGGTATGTAATGCCCCATTGAATCTGCATTCAGCTCCTCGTAGTCTACGTCCGGAATCGTCTCGATCCATCGTGAGGGATGTACCGGCACAGGACCCACGATGAGACAACGATGGTCCCCGAGCGGAATCAGGCGCCATTGGTTCTCGGACAAGACCTCAACTTTGTGAGGATTCATCCACTCTGCCAGCCGGTCGTTCGCTCCTTCGAAGTAAACTCCAGAGAATCTCGGTCCGGCCGCTCCGCGGACGTTTGACATGTTGGAGATTGCGATGCAGAACACACGCGCGAGGATGTCCGCGCTCTCCGCTTCGCTGCTTCGCCGTCGCACGAGCATGCCGCGAAGGGCATTTTCGACTTCAATAATAAAGCAACTCCCGTAGCTCACCCCAAACAGGGTTATTAGACTGAGCCGTTCGTAGAGGCCGGGCAAATTGTGGGGATAATACTTATCTAACAGCGGCGCGAAAAGCAATTCAGCGAACCGCCGAGCATCGCTAGAGACAAAGTCCGCAGACTCGTAGTGTCCGTACATGCTGTCGAAGTTGTCATTGATGCTCGTATAGGAAACATCGATGATGTCCACACTGTCGCAGAACCCGCCGGTCTCGCGTCCGGCATAGTTGGCGTCTTCTGGATTTGCTGAGATGGTCCCGAGAAGTTTTCGGAGAATGAAGTAGCCTAGGACGAGTTTGCCTTCGAGTGGGCCACAGAATAGGGTTCTGATCTCGCTCTTGCTCACGTGAATGTAGGTCGTTGCAAAATCGAAGAATTCGGACACGTACGCACTTTCGTTGCCGATGACTGCGGCGGGATCGTCCACATTCAATCCCCCTCCGCATTTGATGATGGTCGGTTTTGAGTCATTCAGGTCCAACCCCTCCATTTGCAAGAGCCCTGTCGCCGTCCATTTCCAAATCGTCATTACCGTCTCCCTTCGTGTCGTGGTAGCTGCTAGGAATCGCTGGCCTCGTCCCTTCGATCTTCCGAAGCCGTTCTGGGACGTATGGCTCCCTCTCCGAGTCGCCAAGACGAATCTAGCCAGTGTAGCTGGTTGTTTGCGTATGACTTGTGCGGGAGCGTGCGAATTGATGAGCATAAACGCCCAGATGCTGTTTTCTAAGGATCGCATCCAAGGTAAGCTCCTAGCTGCGACACCGTCGCTGCCAACATGCCCTTTTCATTCTTTAACGCTCCCCAAGCCAAGTCCGCCTTTGAGCGGCACTACAGGATCGGTGAACTAGCAAGACTCTGGGGGATAGGCCGGGAGACGGTCCGCAAGCTCGTAAAGGACGAACCTGGGGTACTAAAGATCAGGAACGGTAGCAGGAAAACTCACACGACCTACAGCGTCCCCGAATCGGCTGCGGAACGCATCCACACTCGCTTATTGAACCCGACGTGACCAGAGACTGGGTTAGGGTGCGGGCTGGCTGGCTCGATACTTGGGAATTAAACGATGCCACAGGAAAAGGAGGTCAGCGGTGACCTGGTTTCATCAAGCAACGATGTTCGCGATCGAAATGTACATCCTAGTCAACCTGATTGTTGTACTTAGTCATCTCACGTGGCTGAAATTGCCAGCTGAGGTTCGGGATTACCTGAGGCGCGCATTCGAGGCTCGTGAAAAGCCCAAGGACGCCCAAACGTCGGGCTCGCCGGATGTACGCTACACAAAGGCTGCACCCCCACGAGAGCCCCTCACTAGATTGCGAGGTTGATGAAGTTGCTCCTTGCCGCTTTTAGCGGCTCGCGCAAACGCCAACCCGCCATGCCATTGGATCTGCACATGAAGACATACAAGCGCGTCATGGCTACGGTTGTCGATACTGAGCTATTACTAGGTTTTCGAGCGCTTTCCGGCAGGCTGAGTCTGCTGCTAGGCAATGATGACTTTATTCGCCCCGAACATGTGGCCGACTATGTTGCCGCGTCCGCAGAAACAGTAATCCTGCAAAACGCCGGGCACTTCCCTTTTGCAGAAGACCCGGCGTCTTTTCGCGCGGCGATGAAAGCACTGCTCAGCTAGCCCCCGGAGACCGATACTCTGCCCTCAAAGGCACCTCTCAAGATATTGGTCAGCCGTGCTTGGCGCTCTGGCACCCATCGCGAATAATGCTGCCTTACCGTGTCCTCGTCATCGCCCAGCAGGTCGGCGACATCGGCAACCGGCACGCCGCGTTCCAGCAGGATACGCGCAAAGGTATGGCGGAAACGGTGAGGCGTCGGGGTCTCTTCAAATTGCCCGGCAAGGTCGAATACCTTGTTCAGCTTGCGCCGCCAAGTATCCGTTACCGTTTCGAGCCGAGTCGATTCCCCGACCAGGAATGGCATATGGCCGAAACGCGCGGCGCGCGCCTCAAGCCGTGCTCGGAGCCAGTCGGGGATATAGGCGAACACGTCGCCGCCGTTCTTCTTTGCCCGCAGAAAAATGTCGTTCCCCCGCAGCCGCTTCACATCGAACAATGCAACATCGGAAATCCGCAGCCCCGTGTAGGCGAGCACCCAGATAAAGTCCTTCGCGTCCTCACCTGTCCATACCCCTGCCCGGTCTCCGCTTTTCCAGGTCACTTCGCCGAGCACATCGCAGGCTTTCACAATCCGCTCCAGCTCGTCGTCAGTGAACGGAACTTTATTGGCGACGCGATTCGCTCCAAGCGGCGGCTTCAGGTCTGCCGTCACGGGGTTCTCCTGGAGCCATTTCCGATGCATGCAGAAGCGGAAGAACGCCCGCAGCGTCCCGAGCCATTTTCCCTTGGCGCGGGCTCCGAGCTTCATCGTGCCATAGAACACGTCGATGTCCGCCGCCGAGAACTGATCGAGCATCACATAGCCCTGGGTCTCTGCAAAGGCGGTGAGTTGCCGGACAAACGTTCGATATTTGCGCAGCGTCGCCGGTGCAATCTGCGCCCCCTCTCGGTTGGCTAAGAATGCCGCCGTCGCCGTCGAAATCGCGACGCGGTCGCTCCGGAACTCTGCCGGGGCCGAAGGAACTGGAGCCACGGCAACCGTGCTCCACGACTGAGCGGCCTCCCAGGCGGACGCGACGACCTTGGCTTCATCCCAGGAAGACTTCCCGGTCTGTTTCCTATTGAATTTGCCGCCGAGGGTACCGGAGACGTGAATGAGGCAGGCGCATTTTTTTCCCCAACCGCGCCGCCCCTCTTCGAACTCGCCGCTGCGCGAATCCTCCAAGTGCTTCCCTTCGCATTCCTTGCGATGCCGCCTGTAGAGTGTGAGCGCCATATAATGCCCTCATTCTACTCCGCCCAGCACGCCATTGCACGCCAGCTTCGCTCGAATCGTATAAGTTATTGATTCTATTATGGCGGTGAGGGTGGGATTCGAACCCACGGTACCCTTTCGGGTACGTCGGTTTTCGAGACCGATCGATTCAACCACTCTCGCACCTCACCGCGAGGCACTTCTTCAGTCTACCAAACCGCGGTCGACTCTACATGAAGTAGTCTTTGACTTTGTCGAACAGACCGCGCTCCTGCGGTTCGGTGTCCGTCGGCAGGATCTCTCGCAACTGTTCAAATAGCTTCCGCTGCTCGCGCGAGAGCTTGCCGGGGACCTTCACCTGCACGTTCACAATAACATCGCCGCGGCCGCCAGAGTTCAAATACGGCACACCCTTGTTCCGAATCCGGATCTGCTCTCCGTTCTGCGCACCCTCAGGGATCTTCACGCGCTCCAGGCCGTCAAACGTCAACACATCGAGCTCCGTGCCCAGCGCGGCCTGCGCTACGTTCACCGAAACCGTGCAGTGCAGGTCGTTTTCACGCCGCTCGAAGACAGAATGCTCTTTGATTTGCAGCACTACGAACAAGTCGCCGGCGGGGCCGCCGTTGGAACCGGATTGGCCCTCATTGGCGAGGCGCAGGCGGGTTCCGTTATCGACACCAGCGGGAATAGTCACGCGCAGCTTGCGGTCCACGCGCTGGAAGCCCTCTCCCGCGCATTTCGCGCACGCCTTGCGGATCAACTGGCCGCGGCCGCTACACGTGCGGCAGGTCTGCCGGATGGTCAGGAAGCCCTGTTGGAGCAGCACCTCGCCGCGTCCTTTGCACGTCGCGCATTGGGTCAAGCCGTCGTTGGCGTCGGCGCCGGTCCCTTTGCAGAGTCCGCACTGTTCCGCACGGGGCACCTGAATCTCGGCGCTCATGCCGCGGATGGCGTCTTCGAGCGTGATCTCGAGATCGTAGCGGAGGTGTTCGCCCTGTCGCGCCCTCGTCCGCCCGCCACCGCCGCCACGACGGCCGCCGCCGAACAGGTCGCCGAAGCCGAAGAAATCGCCGAGAATGTCGCTAAAGTCGCCGAAGGTCTCGGGGTCGAAGCCCGCTTGCCCACCGGACGCACCGGCGACGCCCTGGTGGCCGAACCGATCGTAGGCCGCGCGCTTCTGCGCGTCGGCCAGGACGCCGTACGCTTCGGCCGCCTCTTTGAACTTTTCTTCGGCGGCTTTATCGCCGGGGTTCCGGTCGGGATGATGCTGCAGGGCGAGCTTTCGGTACGCCGCTTTGAGCGCAGCTTCGTCCGCGCCCTTGCTCAGCCCAAGGACCTCGTAATAGTCGCGCTTACTCACCGGACTGCTACCTTCACCATCGCCGGCCGCAGATTCCGGCCCTTGAAGTTATAACCGCGCTGGAAGACGCCGAGCACGGTCTGGTCCTCCGCCTCTTCCGTGGTCACCATCTCGATGGCGTGGTGGAGGTGCGGATCGAATTTCTCGCCGACCGCCTCAAGCGGCTCCAAACCGAGCTTCTTCAACGTATCTTGGGTGCGCTGATAGATCAGCTCCATGCCGCGCACGTACTCGGCATCCACGCAGGGCACCGTGAGGGCGCGCTCAAAGTCATCCAACACCGGCAGGATGGCGCGGACGGCCTCCATGGCCGCGTATTCGCTGGACTCCATCCGTTCTTTTTCTGTCCGTCGGCGAAAGTTTTCAAAATCGGCGCGCTGGCGCAGCAGCAGATTCTGTAGTTCGCTTTTTTCCGCAATCAAGGCGTCCCGCTCAGCGAGCAGGTTCGGGGCGGACTGCTCCGCCGTAGGCTCGCTCGACGCGGCCTCTTTGTTTTCCATATCCAGGCTCACATTTCCAGTGTATCGCCCCTCCTGCCCGTTTTGACAGGGGCTATTCGGAAAGCGATTCGACAGTGGCGCCGACTTGCGACACGGCGGCAATGACTTGGGCGTAGTTCATCCGCATCGGGCCCAGCACCGCAAACTTTGTCGCGAGACCAGTGGGGAGGGTTACGGTGAGGCCGATGAGACTTAATTCATCCATGCTGGAGTGCACGTCGCCCAGGCCCACCTGCACGCCGACTTCGCCGGGTTCGGCTTCGAGAAAACGGTCGAGGAGCGCAAGCAGACGCTGCTTTTCTTCGAGCGTGCGGAAGAGATCGCGGAGCTTCTCCTTGTCGAGCGAGAGATCGATCAGAAAGAGATTCGAGGTGCCGTCGAGATGCACTTCCGGGGTCAGCCCGACTTCGAGAAGCCCTTTTTGGTAGAGCATTTCGAGCCGTTGGAGCATGGCGTCGTACATGGCGCGCTCGTGCGCGAGGCGCTCGCGGAGTTCGAGCTGAATCCGGGAGAGCGTCCACCCCTTGAAGTTTTCGTTGAAGTAGTTACGGACGAGATTTAGCTCGTCCTGGGTGACGGACTGGTCGAGGGCGACGACGCGGTTGCTGACGCGGTGGTCGCGCGTTTCGACGACCATCAGAACACGTCGGTCGGCGAGGAGAAGGAGTTCGATCTGGGCCAGGGTCTGCGAGTTGGTGGGGATCGACGCGGCGATGCCCACGTTGTGGGTCATCTCGGTGAGCAGGTGGCTCGACATTTCGAGGCGGCCTTCCATGCTGTCCGCGCGCCGCAGTTCGCTGCGCATGCGCTGCACTTCGCCAAGCGAAAGGCGTTTGGTGGCGAGGGTCTGCACGTAGCTTCGGAACGCTTTTACGGTGGGGATACGCCCGGCCGAGGTGTGCGGCTGGGCCAAGTATCCCTCGTCGTAGAGGTCGGCCATCACGTTGCGGATGGTGGCCGGACTCAAATGCCCACCGGCTTTGGCGATCGTGCGCGAGGCGACGGGCTCTCCGGTCTCGATGTAAGCCTCTACAATCGAGTGAAGGATGGAACGGGCCCGCTCTGCATATTGCGACCGATTCACCATAGCGCTTTGCAACGATTGTAGGGGACGCGAAACCTTAGTGCAACACCCTACTCCTGCGCGCCTCCCGTGATGAGGTTCACAATCGCCTGCGAGAAGCCCTCCACGTAGCCGGCGCCGCGGTTCATCAGATTGTCACGGGTCATGTAATCGGCTGGGAAATCGGGATGAACGCCAATGTTCTCGATGTACGAGGAGGTTGGATAGCCCGGCGCGGTGTAGGAACGCGCGCGGGTCAGAAGGGAAATCGTGGTCCGCGCGCTGCCTTCAGAATAAAAGCCAGCCAGGCTCTCGGTAACGGAGCCACCTGCGCCCGCGGTGCGATAGCCGTAGAGTTTGGCGATGCCATTATCCTGCGCCATGGCGGCGAAGATGTCTCCGGCCGAGGTGGAGAACTCGTCGACGAGGAGCAGAACGGGCTTGTCGTATCCGATCGGCTCAAAGAAGCGGTCCTGCGCCGGGCTGGCTTCGAGCGAGGCCGCACAAAACGACAGGGGCCCAGTGCGTCCGCGGTTTTCGGTGAAGGCGGTCAAGACGTCGCGGTAGGCGCCCTGAAGCATGTTGACCTCCCACGGCTCCAGGCCGTCCTCGGTAGTGAGCTGGGCGGTCTCGTAGAAGGACTGCACCCACTCGAGCGTCGGCCGGAGCTCGTTTCCGAAGGTGAAATAGGGCTTCGTTGTGAGGTAGCTCATCAGTTCGGCGCCGTAGCAGCCGTAGCCGCCGGGGTTGCGCATGACGTCGACGACCAAGCCGTCGGTGTTGGCTTTCAGATAAGCGATTTCGGTGGCCCATTGCCGGAGCGGAACCGAGAGCAGGCTGAAATCGACAGGCTGGAAATCGGAGATACGGATATAGCCGATCCGCTTGCCGGCGCTTTCATAGGTTCCCGAGTAGAAGTAGTCCGCCCGGTTTCGCCCCAACCGCTGGACGAAGTTCTCCGGCAGGCGAAACACGGGGGCGCGGCCGCCAAAGCCGGTGAGATGCCGCAGTGCTCCAGGCACTACGTTGTTTTCGAGCCGGGCGCGCAAGCGGCGGGCCTTGTTCATGATCAGTGGCTGGCGTTCCGTTTCTTCAAACTCCGGTCGCAGCCGATTGTCCGGCGCGTCGGCAATGACAGGCACGTTGGGAACCGGGCCCAGTTTCGTTACCGGATAGCCGGTTTTGTCCCAGTGGATGGTGTGCGTGGCTTCCGAGCCGTCGGCTCGCCGGATGAGCAAAGTGGCCGATTCGCCCAGACGCGGGGCGAGCGGCAACGTCGATTGCGGCCGGTAGACGAGAAGATCCGCGGCGTAACGCATGGTCGACCGCTCATTGCCGAACTTGACCGTGCGCGATAGCTCGCGCACGACGTCCATTACCGGGCGGCCGTCGAAGAGCACCACCTCGTCGCCGACTTCGAACGGGAAGCGGGAGGCGGGCAGATAGAACCGGTCGATCTGTTCGATCAGGACGCGGCCATCGTAGATATCGGTGTACAAGTGCAGGTCGGCGACGAAGTTCGACCGCGAGGCGTAGGAGGAGTGGATGTCGTTGAGCCCGGCGACGTACTCGCCGAGAATTTGCAGGTAGTCCAGATCATCGGTACTTTTGCGAATGCGGTCCACCCACGGGGCGACTTTATAGAGGTCGAAGCCTTGGGTGTCGCGCTTCCATTCGTAGGGCGCATACTGCTTGGCGTAGAGCGAGACGAGCGTTTGGAAGTCGGCGAGTTTCTGTTCGACGGTGAGTTGGGCCGCGGCGGGCCACGTCAGAAGCGCCATCATGGCTGTGGCACGTCCCAAAGCCGTCAGGCGTTGGTACAATGAGCGTTTGCCTGAAGGAATGATCTGATGGTTCAAGCTCTCTTGCGCGGATATAGTGTGCTCTTTCACGGGGTCCTTTGCCTGTTTTGTTTTGCGATGGCTTTCGTGGGCTGGCTCGTCGGCAGTACGCAGATGACGATTGACGTGCTCCCCTGGAGCGGGCAGGAGCTACAGATGTGGCTATTTGGATTATCGGCTATTGGTCTGATAGCAACAGTGCTAGCCGCAATCGGCAAAGTAAAATTCTTATTTCTGCCGTGGACGCTGGCGGTGGTGGGCTTGGTGGCGCGCGGATTGTGGTCCACCCGCTACTACGATGGCCCGGAAGACCTGCAGGCCTCGCTCTTCTTTCTGCTGGGGGCCGTGGCGACGGTATTGGGGGCGATCAGCTTCCTGCGTCAGCCTTCCGTTAAGCGGCGGTGATCGCGGTCGGGATCGACCTGACGGGCAGTGAGGCGAAGCCGAGCGGCTGGGCTTGCCTGCGCGGGCGGGAAGCGGATTTGCGCCTGCTGCGGACGGATGCGGAGTTGGTGTCGGCGACGTTGGCGGCGGGGGCGGCGGTGGTTTCGCTTGATTCGCCGCTGGGATTGCCGCGGGAGCCGGGGTCGATTATCCGGGATGCGGAGCGGGAGATGATGGCGCTGCGGATTGGGGTTTATCCGTGTTTGCTGCCGTCGATGGTGCGGCTGACGCATCGGGGGATGGCGTTGAAGCGGACGTTTGAGGCCGAGGGCTTGCCGGTGATTGAGGGGTTTCCGGGTTCGGCGCAGGATGCGTTGGGGATTCCGCGGAAGAAGACGGATTTGGCTGGGCTGCGGCAAGGGCTGGTTGACTTGGGGATGGTGCTTCCGGAGCGGACAGTGAAGCATGACGAGTTGGACGCGTTGACGGCGGCGCTGGTGGGGCAGTTCTGGCTGCGGGGCGAGTTCCATGCGTTTGGGAACGAGGAGGAGGGCGTGATTGTGGCGCCGTGCCGGTTCCGGGGGACGGTGCGGCTGGAGCCGTATTCGCGGATGGTGGAGAACTACCTGGCGTTCCGATGGGGGCTGCGGGTGGGAGAGGCCGGGCCGGTGGTCGTACCGCCGCGGGCGAAGACGAACAAGGCGCTGTTTGCGGCGATTGATGGGTTAGCGGCGGCGGCCGGGTTCGAGCGGGACGTTGGCGTATAGGTCGGCGACGGGGAGGCTGATGGCGAGGCTGGTCAGCTCGATGATGTCGGCTAGAGTGGTGAACTCGGAGAGGAGCCACTCGTTCTGGCCGCTTCGACGACAGCGTTCGACGCGGACGCGGTCCTGCGCGATGAGGAGGTACTCCTGGAGAGACTCGCTCCGGCGATAGTGGGCCGCTTTGTCGCCGCGGTCGTAGGCTTCGGTGGATGGGGAGAGGACCTCGGCGAGGAAGACGGGGTTGGCCAAGGCGAGGGAGTTGGCGCCTGCGAGATGGGGCGTGCCGCAATAGACGGCCGCGTCGGGGTAGGTTTCGAGGCCGGTGGCGAGAATGACGACCTTTTGATCGGAGCCGACGATCTCGCAGCCCTTTGGCTCGATCAAGTTGCCAATCCTGCGAGTGAGTTTGGACGCAATCAGGTTGTGGGGGAGGCTGTTCTGGCTCATCGCGCAGACTTCGCCGTTCTGGTATTCGTAGCGCTTGCCGGTTTGCTCTTCGAGTTCGATGTACTCCGCCGGGGTCATGGCTTGGTCACCAGCGCTTCCACGTCCTTGCTCAACTGCTCCAGGGCGCCCTTGACGCTATAGAACATGTGCCCGGCTTCGTACATCCGCGTGGTGATGTTCTTGCGGTACGCGGCCGGCAGGCCCATGTGGCTGAAGGTGTACTCCGTCGCGAAGTAGGGCGTCGCCAGGTCGTAGTAGCCGGAGCCGATGTAGACCTTCATGTAGGGATTCTTGGCGAATGCCTCGCGGAGGGAGTCGGCGGTTTCGACGTACTTGTTTTGGCCGCCGGGGCCATAGTCCCAGGGCCCGATGCCGCCGCCGAGGATGTAATAGTGCAGGTCGGATTCGTAGCCGAGTTCGCGGCGGGCGTAGTCGTTGAAGGCGGCGGTGTAGGGCGCGCGGATGGCGGTCATGGCGGGGTCGAAGCCGGGCTGGTCTTCGCCGTCGTTGCCCTCGGTCGCGGTGAGCCGGCCATCGAGGCGGCCGACTACTTTACCTTCGGTTCGGCGCAGTTCCTTGATGAACTGCATGATCTTGGGCCGCAGGTTGTTCCGTTCGAGATATTCCTTGCTGAGGCCGGTTAAGCGGCTGAGCTTGTCGAGGGTGGTCTGGCGTTCGGTGGGCGTTAGCCGGTCGCCCTTCATCAGCGCGACGGCGTATTCGTTGAGCGCGAATTTTTCGGCTTCGGCGGTCGCCTCTTTGAGGCCGGCCTGTTGCAGGGCGGAAGGCAACTTCTTGTGGTACCAGGCGATGGCGGTATACGTCGGCAGGAAGAGGGGATAGGGCAGGTCGTTGCCGCGGTCAAAGCGGGCGGTTTGATACTGGAGGATGGAAGAGACGAGGACGATGCCGTTGCAGGCCATGCCGCGGTCGACGAGCCATCCGGCGAGGCCGGCGGCGCGGAAGGTGCCGTAGCTTTCGCCGGTCAAGTAGAGCGGCGAACTCCAGCGGTTGTACTTGCCGAGGTAGAGCCGGATGAACTCGCCGACGCTGGCGATGTCGCCCTGGACACCCCAGAATTTCTTGCCGAGCTCGGGCTTGGCGGCGCGGGAGTAGCCGGTGCCGACGGGATCGACGAAGACCATGTCGGTGAACGGCAGGAAGGTGTGCGGGTTGTCCTTCACCTGGTAGGGCGGGGGCGGATAGGAGCCGTCGTCGAGCATCGGAATATAGCGCGGGCCGAGGACGCCGAGGTGGAGCCAGACGGAGGCGGAACCGGGGCCGCCGTTGAAGGCCACCATCAGGGGGCGCTTAGTTCCGGTGGCTGGGGTGTCGAGGGTGTAGGCGACGAAGAAGAGGAAGGCCTCCGGCTCGCCCGCCTCGTTCAACAGCGGCAGACGGCCGGTGGTGGTGGTGTACTGCAGCGTCTTGCCGCTGATGGTGATGGAGCTTTTCTTCTGAATCGGGGCCGGTTCGGCGGGCGGTTTGGCCGCCTGTCCCCATAACATCACTGGCAGCAAGAGCGAGCAGGCGAGACGCATATCGCTAGTGTAAGCGGATGCGCTTGTTCGGGTTGATAAAGACCCAACAGAGCGCCGCGCACACCAGCATGACTCCCGTGATGTTTAAAGGGGTATTCCAATCTCCGGTTTCGCGGATGAGCCTCGCCAGGACGATGGGGCTGAGGAAGCCGCCGACCTGGCCCGCGGTGTTCATCACGGCGCCGACGACACCGGCGTGGGGGCCGGCGATATCCATGCAAGTGCCCCAGGCCGCGCCGAGGCAGAAGGCTCCCCAGCCGGCGCCGAGGGCGAGATAGAGCGCAGCGGTGGTGGGGTCCGCGGCGGCGGCGCCCATCAGGGTGAACAGGCCCGCGAAGATGAAGCCGCTGCCGCCAGCGATCGTCCGGCCCAGGCGCAGACCGAAGCGTTTCGTGATCGAGTCCGTGGCGAGGCCGCCGGTGAGGTCCGCGACCATGCAGGCGACCATGGGGGCGCCAGCGAACAGGCCGAGGTCGGTGGCCTTGAAGCCGCGGATGCGTTCGAGGTAGGTCGGCATCCAGGTGAGGTAGAAGTAGAACGCATAGCTCTGGATGAAGTACATGACGCAGAGCAGCATGACGTTGCGGTCCTTGATGATGTTGAGCCAGGGCACATCGCCATGGCCGGCCTGCTCTTCGCGGCCTTCGAGGATGAGGGCGAGTTCAGCGGCGTTGACCTCGGGGTGCTCGGAGGGTTCACTGCGGAACCAGCGGTACCAGAGGATGGCCCAAACGAACCCAACGGAGCCCAGCACGAGGAAGACGGTGCGCCATTCCATGAACGTCAGCATCCAGGCGATGAGCAAGGGCGAGTAGGCGCCGCCGCCGTGCGCGCCCATGAAAAAGATACCCTGGGCCCGGCCGCGTTCGGTCTTCGGGAACCAGCGCGAGAAGGTTTTGGCGGAGTTGGGCCAGGCGCCGGCCTCGCCGATGCCAAATAAAAACCGAATGATAAGTAAACTTCCGAAGCTCCAGGCGGCGGCGGTGAGCATGGTGAAGGCGCTCCACCAGGTGACGATGCGCATCAAAACGCTGCGGGTTCCGACCTTGTCGCCCCACCATCCGGTAGGGATTTCGAACAGGCCGTAGGCGAGCGTAAATGCGCTAAACACAAAGCCCATCTGCTGATCGGTGAGTCCCAGATCGCGGGAGACCTGCTTCGAGGTGATGGAGATCGCGATGCGGTCCATGTAGGTAATGGCGGCGAGCGCCACCCCGAAGGCGAGAACTTTGTAACGGGTCCGGCTGGGAGTCATGGTCTAAAGGTTGTATCACGGGTACGCTAAAATCGCAG
Source organism: Candidatus Sulfopaludibacter sp. SbA3 (assembly GCA_945890485.1). Classification (GTDB taxonomy): domain Bacteria; phylum Acidobacteriota; class Terriglobia; order Bryobacterales; family Bryobacteraceae. The sequence goes on from CAMDCN010000002.1 coordinate 13,249, forward strand.
ATAAGCGAATGTTGAAAATTTCGAAACGGTCCGCCACCCTCCTGGCGATGTTCTGTCTGGGTGTCGCCGGACTTCAGGCTCAAGCGCAAACGCCGGCCCCTTCTTCCACCAATACCCAGGCTTCTGAAAAGCGCATCAATTACGTGCGCCGGCTCAGCCTTGGTGTGGGGCTCTCCGTGATTGCACTCGATACGATCAACAACGGCACGCTTTCCCGAAGCACCACCACACCCCCTCCAGCAACTACCGGCAACTACGGCACAACGGCCATTCGGAAGCGCGTCGGCTACACCGGGATGTTGCAGATTCTCGTCACGAACCGCTTCGCGGTCACGGCGGGTATTGTGATGCGGCGGGTTGCCTTTACGCGCGACGGCGAGGTGCTCAGCGGCACGGATAACCCTACGACGGCGATTGACGATCGTCGCTATTCAACGATCTTCGAAGATACGCGGGCTCGCTTCTACGATATTCCGCTGACCGTTCGGTACTTCGGCAAGGATCGGACGCGGGCCGGCGGCCGGTGGTTTTTGGAGGGCGGTATCGTGCAGCGGAATGTTTCGAATCTGAAGTCGTCCGTCATCACCACTCTCGGCGACGATGAGCCGAACTGCTGTACGCCCACGACGGCGAAGAGTGGCGTGCGGGGCGTGATTGCTGGATTCGGCGGCCAGTTGATTGACCCGTTCGGCATCCGCGTGATGCCGAGTGTCCGGTTCACCCGCTGGATGGGAGAGACGTTTAACTCGTTCTCGACGGTCAGCAAGAAGAATCAGATTGAGGCGATGATTACCATCGGCTTCTAATGCGTCCTGTCCGCGCCGGCCTCGTGTACTTTCTCCTGGTATTCGGGGCCGGGTTTGTTTTGGGGGTTCTGCGGACGCTATTTATTGTTCCGAGGGTGGGCGCTCCGGCGGCGGAGTTGTTGGAGACGCCTCTGATGCTGGTGGCGATTTGGCTGGCTGCCCGATGGCTCGTGCCTCGGCTTGCGCCAGGTGCGGCGCTACCGGCCGGGATGTTGGCGCTGGGCCTTACGTTGTTGGCGGAGATCGCCGTCGGCGTATTTCTGCGGCAGATGACGATTGCGGAGATCATTCTGCATCGGGAACTGGTTCCCGCCGTGGCTTACTACGGTTCGCTTCTTGTTTTCGGGTTCTTACCGGCGAAACTCGAGCACGACCGCCGAGCCTAAAGCCGCCAGCGAGAGAAGCATCCAGACCACTGTGGCAAGGCCGACGCGGCGGTCCTGCTTTGGCGGCAATCCTTCGACGCGCCCCATCTCGCGGACGCCGAGGATTCCCATCATCGAGGCGGTTTCCTCCGCCGCCTGCATTTCGGTTTCGAATTGGGCCGGATTGCGAAGCCAGCGGCCATCCCGATGGACGATGCCGGTTTCCCAGTGCGACACGTTGCCGGACTTGGGGCCTTGATAGTTCCATCGCCAGTAGCCGCCTGCAATTGCTTCTCGCGGGATCCATTCGCTGCCGACTCCGGTGGGTATCGGGCCCCGCCGTAGCTCGACCCCGTCCGAGCGGACCGTCATGCGGGTCCGGTTGCAGAGCGCAACGAGACCCAGATAGGTCAGGAGCGTGAAGGGACCGACGGCCGGACGCAACGTGGGGCCGCCGAACCAGAGCAAACATTGGGCGGCCACGCCGAGAGCGAAGAGGACCAATCCGGTCCACAGCGGAATCCAGCGCCGGGTCCTGACCATCGGCTAGGCCCAATGGGGGAAGAAGGCTTTCCAGTTCTCGTACAGGATCATGTCCTGCACCTCATCCGGAATCTTTGGCAAGCCGGTTCCGGCCACCACCTGATTGACGTTGCGAAGCCCGGCGACGATGTTCGCCATAGTGCCGGAAGGGAAGTCCGAGCCCGGCAGAATCTTGTGCTCGACACCGTACTCCATCGCGGTCACCATCGCCTGCCAGTAGCGCCATGGGCGATAGTGGACCGCGCTGATGTCGGCGTACATATTGGGGCATTTGCGGATGAGCACGATGAGATCGGTCTCCCACGGATGGCCGAGATGAGCGACGATCATCTTCAGGTCGGGGAAGTCCATGGCCAAGTCTTCGAGCTGCAGCGGCAGGCCCCACTTGAGTTTGGCGGCGGAGGGGAAGGTGGTGCCCTGGTGCCACATGATGGGGAGGCCGTGGTGCTGCACGCGCTTGAAGAATGGCCAGTGTTGACGATCCTGCGGGTCGAAGTGCTGGTAGACGGGGCCTAGCTTCAGGCCTTTGAGCTTTAGCGTGTTCACGCAGTAGTCGAGATGCTCGATGCAGTCGGGACGGGTGGGGTCGACGCTGGCCCAGCCTTCCATTTTCTCGGGATGTTTGGCTACGTAGTCGGCGATGATCTCGTTCGGAATATCCAGGCCGCAGGCTTTGGCTTGCAGGCCAAAGACGACGACATGCGCCATGTCCTCGGAGGCTTTCCAGTGGCTCTCGGGCGTCGAATCATAGACGTGCTTATCGAGGTTCGCCGAGTAGGCCAGACCGCCGCTGCGCTTGAGCTTCACAAGCTTTGAGGCCAGGGCCTCCTCGGCATACTGCTCGCTGATATGGTCCGGATACCACATCAAGTGCGTGTGGCAGTCGATTATCTTTCGTTCGCTCATTCCTTCACCTCCATCGCTTGTACCGCGTCCCAATCCAGTTCGACGCCCAGTCCCGCGCCCTCTGGCGGCGTCAGCCAACCGTCCGCAATCATACCGGGCCCGGTGATGATGTCGCGGGCGTAGCGGAGCGGCCCGAAGGTTTCGATGGGATAAGGCAGATCCGGCAAGGCCGCGGCCAAGTGGGCGCACGCCGCGGTGGCGATCCCCATTTCGGCCTGGCTGCCGAGAATGCAGGGCACGCCAACGGCCGTCGCCAGGGCAAAGATTTCGGCGGCGGCGCGGAGGCCGCCGGCCTCGCTGACGTAGACGTTCCAAATGTCGGCGGCTTCGCCTTGCGCGAGTTCGTAGGCGTCTCGCAGGGTTTGGCAGCTTTCGTCGGCCATCACGGGCAGGCCGGTTTGGAGCCGGAGCGCGCGCATGCCTTCGAGATTGCGGCGGCCCAGGGGCTGTTCGAACCAAGCCACCGGCGCGGCATCGGCCAGCGTTCGCATTGCGCGGACGGCTTCGGGGACGGTGCGCCAGGCCATGTTTGCGTCCAGACGTAGCGGGACGTCGACGGCGCGGGCGACGGCTTCGACGGCCGCGAGGTCGGCGGACAGCTCTCGGCCCACTTTTAGCTTGATCGCCTGGAAGCCCGCGGCGCGGCCGGCCGTAGCGTCGGCGGCCATCTCTTCGGGGGACTTCTGATAGATGCCCCAGGCGAGGGCGGCCTTCTCGCGCCGCTTGCCGCCCAGCAGCGCCCAGGCAGGTACGCCGAAGTGTCGGCCGGTGGCGTCGAGCAAGGCCATTTCGAAGGCGGCGCGGAGGTAAGGCGCGCTGAGTTCGCCGCCGAGGACGCGGTCAATTTCGGCGAGAACGGTGGGGGCCGCCAGGGCATCGAGGCCGATGATGGCGGGGGCGATCAGCTTTCTCGCGGCATGGCAGAGCGAATGGCCGATGCGGGGGAATGTGATGGATATCTCGCCGAGGCCCTCGACGCCGTCTTCGGTCAACAGGCGCACGATGCCGAACTCGGAGGCGGTCACCGGGTCGGCTATGTTCAGGCCGGACCGCACCGCTTCCTTGCGGGGGGCGCGGATGGCGAAGACCTCGACTTGCCGGATGCGCGACCCGGTCACAGATACCTCTTGGCGACTTTTGCCGCTACCGCTCCGGACTGGTAGTAGCCCACCGAGATCTGGCCGGTATGCGTGAGGAGATCGTAAGCTTTCCAGCGGTCCCATCCGTATTCCTGCTCCATCCAGAGGATGAGCCAAGCGTAGGCTTGGGCGATGCCGCGTTCGAGGGGCGTGGCGGAAGAGACGCAGACGATCTCGTCGGCCGACTCGATGCGGGGGCCGGGAATGGTCCACCCTTTCTTCAGCTCCACGGTGATTTCGGTTTCGGCCGGCATCTCCAGGCCGGACGCCGATAGCTCGCCGTGGCCCATGGCGGCGTGGGCATCGCCGAGGTAGAGTAGCGCGCCGGGGACATACACGGGAAGGTACAGCGTCGCGCCTTCGGCAACCTCCAGGATGTCCATATTGCCGCCGTGCGGGCCGGCGGGGTTCGTGGTGGGCACGCCCCAATCGGGTGCTGTGCCGATGCAGCCGAGCATGGGCCGGTAGGGGATTTTCGCGTGGGCGCTCCAGTGGATGACGCCGTCAGAGATTTCGCAGACATGGGTGCCAGGCGGGCAATCGGTGCCCAGCCATTCGGCGAGCATCTTCGGATCTGACGTTCGTGTGAAGCATTTGCCCATCGTGGGGCGGATGCTGTGAATTGTAACGGCCAACGTGTCGCCCTTTTCGGCGCCGTTCACATAGATGGGCCCGGTGGTGGGGTTCGAGTACGGCATGGTGGCTTTGTTTCGCACATCAGCCTCCGTGCGGAGCTGGCCGGAGAAGGCATCCTGGCTCTCGACGCGGAGCCGGGCGCCGGGTTCGACGCGGATTCGCGGTTCGTCGTGGCGATTGAACTCATAGCAAAGCCGGCCTAAGGGTAGGTGTTCCATGTTTCATACAGGATAGAATCCATTCACGATGCGCACACTGCTCTTTCTACTCCCCTGGACACTTTTGGCACAAACTCCGCCGGCCCGGATCGTCTCGCCGGAGGTGCACTCGGACCGCCGGGTTACGCTTCGCTTCCGCGCGCCGAACGCCGCCAAGGTGATGCTCAACCGCGAGGGCGCACGTCCCGCCGAGATGACGAAGGGAGAGAACGGCGTCTGGTCGATCACGACGGAGCCGCTGGCGCCAGACCTTTACGGCTACTCATTCAACGCCGATGGGGTCAGCTTAATCGATCCGGGGAATCCGAGCATGAAGCCGAATCTGCTGGGTACGACCAGCATGTTCCATGTGCCGACGCCGGACGCGTCGCTGGCTTGGGAGCGGCGCAATGTGCCCCACGGAGCCGTGCATCGCCACTTCTACGATTCCGCGATCTGCCGGGAAGCGCGCGACCTCTACGTCTATACGCCACCCGGCTATGATCCCAAGGGCAAAACCAAATATCCGGTCCTGTATTTATTGCACGGCTTCAGCGACGACGCCCGCGGTTGGACGGCCGTAGGCCAGGCGCACTTCATCCTCGATAACCTGATCGCCGAGGGGAAGGCGAAGCCGATGCTGGTCGTGATGCCGTTGGGCTATGGCGATTCCGGCGTGCTGTTCCATCGGGAGCTCCGGTTCAAGAGCTTCGATCTGTTCCGCGAATCGCTGACACAGGAAATTATCCCGTTGGTCGAGAAGGCCTATCGCGTGAACACGGACCGGAGTCATCGCGCCTTGGCTGGTTTGTCGATGGGTGGCGCGGAGACGCTGTTCATCGGGCTCAACCGGCTGGAGCCGTTCTCGCATCTGGGCGCTTTCAGCTCTGGTGGGCTGCCGCCTGATCTGGCTCAAACGTTTCCCGGCTTGGACGCGAAAGCCAATGCCAAGTTGAAGGATTTCTGGATCGCTTGCGGCAAGGACGACAGCCTGATCGGGGCGAACAACAAGTTCGTGGATTTTCTGAAGGAGCGTGGCGTGAAGCACGAGTACGTCGTCACCGAAGGCGCGCACACGTGGCTTGTATGGCGGCGCTATCTGACGGCGCTCGCTCCGCGTCTGTTCCGCTAGTTCTTCAATGGGCGAATTTTGATGCTGCGGAACCAGGCCGCGTCGCCGTGGTTCTGCAGCGCCACCGGGCATAGCGTGTTGGGCTGATTCGCGAGGGCTTGATAAATGGGCGACTCTTTCGTCCAGCGGTCCGCGGTTTTCGCTAGTGCGGCCGGGGCGTCCATTTCGCCTTCGGCGACTTTCACTCCGTTCAGCCAGTGTTCGAAGTGCTTTCCCTTGACGATGACCCGGGCCTGGTTAAACTCGCCGACCGGCTTCGAAGCCGCCTGCGCCGCCGGCACCATGCCGTAGAGGGCACCGGCCTGATAGTAGGCGCCGCGCTGGGCATCGCGATGGCCACCGTTGTCGATTACCTGATACTCGAAGCCGACGATGTATTCCTGCGTCCCGGATTCGCGCGAGCCGTTACGCTTGCGCGCCGCGTCGTTGGCTAGGTCTTCAAACTTCTTGTATTCCTTGATGCGCTTCTCGTTCAACCAGAAACGGTCCTGAATCCGGTACTTCAAGCCGCTGTTGCCGCCGGGCGACACCTTCCATTCGAACGCTAGTTCGAAATCGCCGAACTTGGCGGCGGTGAATAGATCTTCGCGGAGCTTCGGGTGGGGCACGGACTTCAAGCAGCCGTCTTCAATGGTCCAAGAGTCGCCCGGAGGGGTTTGCTTGCGGATGTCGTTCCAGCCCTTCATCGACTTGCCGTCGAAGAGCAGCTTCCAGCCAGCAGCTTTCTCCTCGGCCGTTAACTTGTTCGGCTCGGCCGCGCTGAGCGCAGCGACAAAAAGGGCAGCAAGTGATACTATCCGCATTGCCTATACACTAGCAAAATCATGCTTCGCGCTCTTGCCCTCTTCCTTACTGCCCTTCCGCTGATCGCTCAGTATCCGCCGGTTCTTCCGGAGGCCCAAGAGGAGACTTACAAGACCGTTGGGGAGACGAAGCTGCGGCTGTGGATCTTCGGGCACGATCGTCAGCCGGCTACGCCGCGTGCAGCCATCGTTTTCTTCTTCGGCGGCGGGTGGACCGGCGGTACCCCTGGCCAGTTTCATCAACATGCCAAGCTGCTGGCCGCCAATGGCATGGTCGCGATTGTGGCGGACTACCGTGTCGCGACGCGCCATCAGGTGAAGGTTGATTCGTGTGTTCGGGATGCCAAGTCAGCGCTGCGCTACGTCCGCGCCAATGCCAAGCGCCTTGGGATCGACCCGAATCGGATTGCGGCAGGAGGCGGTTCCGCCGGGGGCCACCTTGCTGCGGCCACGGCTTCCGTACCGGGATTTGAGGAGGCGGGCGAGGACACTGCGATCAGTTCCCGGCCCAACGCCCTGGTCCTTTTCAATCCGGTTCTTGTGCTTGGCCCGGTGCCGGGCGTCGACCTGCCCAAGGATTCCATCCGCCTGGATACACCCCGCTTCGGCGTGCCGCCCACGGAGATTTCGCCCTATCATCACCTGCAAAAGGGCGGGCCGCCCACGATCGTTTTTCACGGGGAGGCGGATACCACCGTGCCGTTCGTATCCGCGCAGCTCTACCGGGATAAGGCCGTTTCGCTAGGCATTGCGTGCGAACTGGTTGGCTACCCCGGCCAGACGCATGGCTTCTTCAACTATGGGCGTGCAAACAACCAGTTTTATCAGAAGACGACGGCGCGGATGCTGGAATTCCTGAAGAAACTCGGTTATTTAGCCGGCGCCTGATACTGGAGCACCTGCCCGTCTTTTTCGAGGCGTCCGCGCAATTCGGCGTACGGCACGTCCTGCACCGCGACACCCTTTTCGATCGCCATCACCGCCGCCGTCGCCGCCGATTGGCCCAGAATCATGAACACGGGCTCCATGCGGATGGAGCCATAGGCGATGTGCGAACTCGATAGGCACACCGGCACCAGCAGATTATCAACTTGCCCCTTCTTCGGCACGAGCGAGCCGTAGGCGATCTGGTAAGGGCCGTTGGTGCTGACGCCGATGTCACCTTCGTTCTGCACGTAGCCCTCGGGCGTGATGTAGCGCTGGATGTTGTGCGAGTCGATGCCGTAGGAGCCCATGCCGACGGACTCCGGCGTCGGGCGCTTCTTGGTCAGTTCGTTTTCCGTCATCACGTAGCTACCGGTCATCCGCCGGGCTTCGCGGACGTACATCTGGTGGGGCCAGTTGCCGTTGTCTTTGAACTCGTCCTTGGATAGACCCCATTGGCTCATGGCCGCTCGGACATCGGCCGGCACGCGCGAATCGTTCGCTACGAAGTAGAGCCAACCCTGCTGGTAGCGCACGTGCTCATCGAAGATCTCCTTGCGCCGTGCGTAGGTGGCTTCGGGGTAGTCCCAGTTACGCCCGATGTTGTCCGTGCTGAACGGGCCATGGTTGTTCGTGTCGGTCTTGGCGTTCGGGATGGCGTCGTATTTGTCGAACGTCTCCGTCCAACCGGCCTCGTAGACCCGCGCGAGCAGTTCATACTCTTTGGGGTCGTAGCCGGCAGGCTTGGCGAAGGGTACTCGGTTTTTCTCCACCTGGGTGAGGCACATGCGAAAGCAGTAGGCTTGCACTTTCTTGTCGGCCGCGCCGTATTCGCCGGGTGCCTCCGTGCTGATGCGCGGCAGCACGCCGCTTTGGGGATCGCCCGGCACAACGTAAGGTGAGATCTTCGACTTCAGTACCCCGAAGTGATGCCGGTGATGGAGCACGCCGGTCTGGACGCCCGCCCACTTCTCTCCGTACTGCTGCATGGACTCGCGGCCGACGTGGTAACTGACGCCTGCCGCCGCCATCAGGTCGCCTTCGTAGGTCGAATCGAGGAACATTTTCGCAGAGTAGGTTTTGCCGTCGAGCATCGAGATGGAGACGATGCGGCCGCCCTCTTTTTTGACGCCCTTCTCACGGTCGAGCCAGGAGTCGCGGAAGACGGGGATCTTCATCTCCTTCACCCATTGCTCGTAGACGCGTTCGGCTACATGGGGTTCGAAGATCCACATCGTCCGGGCTTCCTGATCGAGCGCGACAGTCCCCTGGCCTTTATTGCCGAATTCGGACTGCTTCTGCCACTTCCAGGCCGCCGGCTTGGCGTAGTGCTGCCAGACGCGATGATAGAACTCACGCGAAAGGCCACCAATGACGGCCTTGTTGCCGGAGTCCGTCCAGCCGAGTCCGCCCGCGGTGAGGCCGCCCAGGTGCTTCTCCGGGCAAACCATGGCGACGGACTTACCCATCTTCTTCGTCTGCACGGCGGCGGTGACCGCACCCGAGGTGCATCCATAGATGACAACGTCGTAGGTGGCTGGCGCCGCAGTCCCGGCCATGGTGGCGAGAACGAAGAGAAGGAGAGACCGAAACATCTCTCTACTGTACTTGCTGACGGTATTTGGTCAGACGGCGGCCCGGAGTCCGTCCCGCAGCGCCCGTACCTGATCGTGGGCCGCGCGAATCTGGATGGCTTGGCCTTCGACGATCGTGCGCGAAGCGCCGAGTTCAGTTCCGGCGACGGCGTCGGTGAACGCCTTCAGGGCTACGTCTTCACCACGATCACACTCTTCGAGTACGGCCAGATTATCCCGCTTGACTACCGCCGCCTTCCAGTTGATCCATCCTCGATGGACCGTGCCGCCGAGGCTGCCGGAGACTTCGGGGTGTTCACCGGTCAATTCGACCTGATATTGCAGGGCCCGGGCGAACTGGCCCCGTTGTGCGGCAAAGTCTGTCAAAACCTGCCGCAGATCGGGCCGACTCACGTCGCCCGCCGCCGCCTCAAAACCCAACTCTCCATCTTTCAACACTTCAATCAAGCCATTCAGAACGGATACCGAATCTTTCGACATTACAAAATCCTCCAATCCGTCTTGGCTAATTGCATACCAAGGGCCATAACCGTTTTCGAAAGTTCGATAGCCTGGTGGGCACACTTGTCTATGAGTCTCGAACTACTCGTTGATCTGGTCCATCAGGGCGCAGCCAGTCCTTGGGAGGAGGCGAATCGTCTTTGGTTTGATCGGTTGTTCGGCGCCGAGTTCGGCCGCTACCCCAAGGCTGCGGAGACGCAGGTTCAGCTTCGTTCGCCTGAAATGCTCGATGACAAGGGCGTATCCTATGCGGCGATTATCCACAAGGACAACCCGCGATCCGGGCGTTATCGAGGCACGAGCTTCGTGTTGTTCCCATCCGGAGCAGGGCCTTGCCTGATTGGTCTTGTCGTGGGAACGGATGGCATCTCTCCCGACGAGGCCATCCTGGGCCGGCCTGGACACGCCCGGAAGGCTCGGGCTATCGCTGCCTGGCTCAATGCAAAATATGGCCAAAGCGAACGGATCGCCTGGGCCAAGCAGGACCCCACGCGAACCGACGAACCGCTTCCCGCGGACCTGTTGAAGGATTGGCCGGAACACGCCAAGGCCCTGAAGCGCTACGAAAAGGAGATGTATCTGATCTTTCGGCCCGCCGGCGACATGGCGGCGACGCGCGCGGCCGTCACCTGCTGTCTCGATCTGCTCTTTTCCGAGCGGGGCCATGAGCCTATCGCCAAGTACCGGGAGGAAGCGAGGGGTTTCGAAGCCGCGTGGTTTGATCATCTGATGCCCGGCGTCGAGGAAAGCGCAGTGGCTGGGCTCCTCGCCAAGCGGCGCTTCGTGATCCTGCAGGGCCCGCCAGGCACGGGCAAGACGAGGCTGGCCGTGAATCTTCTCCAAGGGGCCTATGGCGGAAACGGAGAGTCCATCCAGTTTCACGCCAACACCACGTATGAGTCGTTTGTCGGGGGCCTGGCCCCGCAGCACGCCGCCGATTCTCTCGGACTTCGCTTTGCCCCGGAGCCCGGGTTCCTGATGCGCGCGGCTGCCGCGGCGCTTGCCGATCCCTCCCGTCCGTATCTGCTTCATATCGACGAGATCAATCGGGCGGATCTGGGCAAGGTTCTCGGAGAAGGCCTCTTCCTTCTGGAGGCTCAGGCGGACCGGCAGAGGACCATCAACCTTCCCTACGACTTCGGTCCGCCGTTCCACCGTCAGTTCCACTTGCCGCCCAACCTCCACTTGCTGGGCACGATGAACTCCGCGGATCGCAGCATTGCGTTGGTGGATGCCGCGGTGCGCCGCCGTTTTGCCTTTCTATCGCTGTGGCCTCGCGCCAGCGTGGTGGCGGCAAAGGGTTGTCCGCTGATGCTCGAAGCCTTCACGCGATTGGTGTCCCTGTTTATCGAGTTTGCCGGAGACGATACCTTACCGCTCGTTCCCGGGCATTCGTATTTTCTGGAGGCCGATCCAGACCAGGCCCCAACGGTTCTTCGCACCAATCTGGCGCCGCTCCTGGACGAGTATCTCGCGCAAGGTTACGTCGGAAGTTTTGCCGAGCCCATCCGCAGCTATCTCCAATGGCTCCACGCAAAAGCATAGGGCGCGCGCCCCTCAACGCCCCGCCCCGCGAGCGAAATCCATGTCTCGAACTCGCCGATCAGTCGTCGGCTGATATCCCCGCGGCCGCGCTGTTCGGACTGTCGCCGCGTATCGACGACGCACCCACGGTGGCGCGGCTCGCCGATCAGTTCCTTCGGTTGAACGAGCCGTTGCTTCGCCGGTTTGACGTTCGGTTGACTCCGCGCTTTGACGGCAGCCAGGTGCATCTCGGCCTGAGCACCGGCAACCAGGTTGGGGCCATTCCGTTGCTGTCACCCACCACCGTCAAGCCGGACTATGGCTTGGTTATCCAGCCGCGATTTCCATGGGCGGGGATCGGCCCGTTGCTGGCCCGGATGGGTTGGCGCATCGCTCCCCAACCTCTGCGGCTACCGCTGCTGCGCCGTTCGGAGAGGCGGGTTCCGGCGTGGGTCCTTTCGTCGATGGTTCTGGTTCGCATGAAGGCGCTGCTGCAGTCCATTTCGCGGCGCTTCGAAACCGCCCGCGAAGACCTCGCCGCCCCACGCGGTCAGGTCGACTGGGCCGTCTACTCCCGTTCCCGGATTCCGTTTGGCCGGCTGACTTCGGTCCCTTGTACGTTTCCTGACCTGCGGGACGACCGGAGCCTCCTCTCCGCGATCCGCTATACCGTCGAGCGGCATGTGAACGCCCTGGAGGGCCAGCGAATGTACGGCGGCTTCGTCGGCAGTTTGATCGCCTTGGCGCAAGATCTTCTGTCGGAGCTGCGCGGCGTTTCGGCCGTGGCGCCGACTCCCGCCGTGCTCCAGGTTTGGAATCGCCGTCCGTTGAACTCGGTTCCCTTTCGGGACGGCATCCAGGCCATCGACTGGACCGTGGAGGACCGCGGGCTGGCCGGACTGAGCGAACTCGAAGGGATCCCTTGGGTGATGCCGATGGACCTCTTTTTTGAAGCCTGGGTGGAAACGCAGTTCGCGGGTCTGGCTCGTCGAACCGGCGGGGTGATCCGCATCGGACGCAAGAACGAGACGACGGCCGCCCTGCACTGGCAGCCCGGCTCGCTTGGTTCGCAGCGCAGTTTGGTTCCGGACATGATTATCGAATGGCCCGGCCTGACGGTCATCGTGGACGCCAAGTATAAGCGTCACTTTGAGGAGCTGCAGGAGACGGCGTGGCGTCATACCTCGACCGACCTGCAGGAGGGGCACCGGCATGATCTGCTCCAAGTGCTCGCTTACGCCAACCTCGCGCGGACCGGGCGGGTGGTGGCGTGTCTTGCTTATCCATGCGCGCGTCCGTTGTGGGACGACCTCGATAGACGGGAGCGCGTGGTGCAAACGGCCGAGATTCCGAGCGCTTCCCGTCCACTATCCGTCTGGCTGACCGCTATGCCCATGGTGGAAGATGCCGGTGAGCTGCTTGCTCCTCTGGAGCGCCAACTAACATCGCTGCTTGCTCTCTGAGCCCCTTTCGCTCGGGCCACGCCTGCGACAGAATATGGCGATGCCTCGTTCTGCCTACCTTCGCCGCCTTCAGTCCTGGTCCGCTCCCCGGCCGTCCCGCCGTCTTTTTCTGGCCGGCACTGCCGCCAGCCTCTGGGCCGCTCCTCCCGCCACTCCTAGCGTGGATGTAGCCATCGTCGGCGCTGGACTCGCGGGGCTCACGTGTGCCGATCAGCTCCAGGCGAAGGGCCTTACCCCGACGGTTTATGAAGCCGCATCCCGACCCGGCGGCCGCTGCTGGTCCCTGTCTGGTTTTTTCCCTAGCCAGGTCGCCGAGCGCGGCGGCGAATTTATCGACACGGGTCACAAGACGATGATTGCCTACGCCCGGCGCTTTGGCTTGCCGCTGGAGGACGTCAATAAAGAACCTGGCGACATTCGCTACTACTTCCGCGGCCAAGTTTATCCAGAGACCCAAGTGGTTGCCGAGTACCGGGCCTTCGTCGACGCCATGCGTGACGACCTGCGCCAGCTTTCGGGTGAGGTGACCGCCCTGTCGAAGACACCGGCGGACGAGGCGTTTGATCGGATCTCGCTGGCTCAGTATCTCGATAGCCGCGACGCCGGGCCACTCATCAAGGCCGTCATTCGGGAGGCCTATCTGGCCGAGTATGGGCTCGAAGCGGAAGACCAGAGCTGCCTGAACTTTCTCTTCTTCATCCATGCTGACCGCCGCTCGAAGTTCACCCCCTTCGGCGTCTTCAGCGATGAACGCTACCATGTCGTGAATGGCAACGAAGGGATCGTCGCCGGCCTCGCCGCAGGCTTGCAGTCGCCGATTCAACTCGACTGCCGGCTGCTCGCCGCCAGCCGGACCGCGGCGGGACGCATTGCGTTGACTTTCCGCCAGGGTAGCCGCACGGTCACCTACCACCACGACGCCGCGGTGCTGACGCTGCCCTTTACGGTGCTCCGCACCGTTCACCTCGATGCCTCGCTGGCGCTTCCCACCGCCAAGCGGGCAGCGATTGAACAGCTTGGCTATGGCAACAACGCCAAGATGATGCTCGGCTTCAACTCCCGGCCGTGGGCGACGGTTCATCAATCAAACGGGGCGTCCTACTCAGACCTGACGAATCACCAGGCGAGTTGGGAGACCAACCCGGTTAATGCAAGCGTCTCCCGTGGCGTCATTACTGATTACTCTGGCGGCGATCGGGGGGCGGGATTACGCCCTTCGCAGGTACAAGCCGAAGCGCAGAGCTTCCTTACTGATTTCGACCGGGTTTATCCCGGCGCCATGGGGGCGGCCAGCCGCAACCAACGCGGGGAGTTGCTTGTCCATCTTGAGCACTGGCCGTCCAATCCGCTTAGCCGCGGCAGCTACACCTGCTACCGGCCTGGGCAGTTCACTACCATCGCGGGGTACGAAGCGACGCCGGTGAACAACCTGTTTTTCGCCGGGGAGCATACGGATTCGTTCTATTCCTGGCAGGGCTTCATGGAAGGGGCTTGTCTTTCCGGCATCGCCGCCGCCTCCGCAATCCTGAGGAAATAGGCGGTTAGGGGGTCGGCTGGGCCAGCAAGCCGTAGAGTTCCGGGCGCCGGAACCGGAAGGTATATTCGAATGCTGACCGGGCGTCTTGCAGGCGCTCCGCGGTCAACTCCGACAGGAGAATCTCGTCGGCCCCCTCGGACAGAACCTCGCCGCCCGGGCCTACCATCATCGAGCCTCCGGGGAAGGCCTGCTTTACGCCAGCAAACTCGGCCACTCCGCGATAGTTGCACGCCACGCCGAAGATGCCGTTCTCCGCACAACGGGCCTGTAGCACGGGCCGGGCCCAAGCGGCCCAAGCTTCCGCCGTGCCCGGCGCCGGATCAGCCGCGAAGGGAAACAACCCGATCTCGCAACCCTGCACGGCGAGCAGCCGGGTCGATTCCGGCAACATTGCGTCGAAGCAGATGTTCACGCCGATGCGGCCCAACGGAGTCTCCACGACGGCCGGGGCCTCGCCTCCGTTATAGAACGGCATCTCAAATAGCGGAACGTGCATTTTGCGCCAGCGGCCCCATACGCGGCCCTCTCCCACCAGCACATGGGTGTTGTGCAGCACGCCGCCGGCGTTCTCGAGGATGCCAGCCGCCACGAAGATCCCCTCCTCGTGGGAGATGCGGGCAAGTTCCGCCACGGCGGCACCGTCCAATCGTTCCGCGTGCCGCCAGGCGCCGCGGAGGGCCTCCGCCAGCCACGCGGCGTGGTCTCCGGGGGGATGATTCGGCAGAAATCCTGTCACGCTGAGTTCGGGAAACAGGACTAAGTCCGCTCCCGACGCCGCGGCCTGGCGAGCTTGCCACCGGATCTTTGCCAAGTTGGCGATCGTCTCTCCGGGGTGGCTCTCCACGGCTGCCGCGGCAGCCACGATCGATTCTTTCATCGTTTGATCTTACGTGGTCCAGCGCGGACCAGGTCTCGAAAACCTGACACAATAAAAACACTTCGAACAATTCATGTCGGAAACTGTTGCCCCGCCGCGGGAAACCAGAACTGAGGCTGCGCCTCGTGCCGCTCGCCTACCTGCCTTCGATGCGCTTCGAGCGAGCGCTGCGACCATCGTGTTTCTTTTTCACTACGCGGGATTTGTATCACTGCAATCGCCCGGCGACAGCCCGGCCGACACACTCGGATGGCTCGTCGCCCGGCTTGGCAGTACAGGCACCAACCTTCTGCTGCTATTGAGCGGATTCTTCATAGCGCAGAGTGTGGCTAGTGGCCGCTTCTCCTACGTCCGCTTTGTGGCTCTCCGTTTGGTGCGTATCTACATTCCCTATGTGACGGTGCTGCTGATGGCCGTCGCTTTTGCCCATTTCGCAACCGGGTTTTCCCGCAGTGAGGTGACGAATGCTTCGCTCTCCACCATCCTAAGCCAACTCCTCCTGCTGCCTGGGTTGTTTCCAGAACGGCCTATTCTCACCGTCACCTGGACGTTGAGCTATATCGTAGCGGGCTATGTCTGCTTTCCATTACTCGGCTTCGCCATCAAGCAGCGAAATGTTCCTCTCCGTGGGCGCCTCACCATCTGGGCAGCCGTTACGGGCTTCTTTTTTGCCTCTGGTCTGTTGTTTGGGGTGCCTTCCATGCGCTTCGCTTATATCCCGGCCGGTTGCCTGGTATTCGAAACGCAAACGCAGGATTCCTGGCGAACCACTTGGCCCAGAATGATGCTGAAACTCGTGGCCGGGGCTGTACTCTTCCTCTTGATACGAGTCTTATTGGAGACGGGCTATCTCGGAACTACTTGGCCGGCCTTGGCGGTGAGTGGGCTCTTTACCAGTAGCGGGCTGATTCTAGCTTCCTGCCTGATCGGTATTACCCTGCTCGCCCAACGTCGCGAGGGCTTCAGCAAGCTGATGCCAATGCTCTCCCTAGTTGGTGGATTTGGACGTACAGGGTACTCCTTTTACCTGATCCACGGTCCGGTGGTGAAGTTGTTTGCGCTCACCGTGTTCCCGTTACTGGCCGCTCGCCAGGCGTCTTCGGCGGCTTACTGGCTGGTGATGCCGGTTTGTTGGATTCTCGCCGCCACCGCCGGATTGATTCTGTATCGAACGGTCGAACGACCTTCGCGGCAGGTTCTGGTCCGTAAGGTTGGCGGTCTTGCCGACGGTAGATAGCGCCAACAGCGCATCGTGCGATGTAATGGGGGAAATGCAGGCACCAGTCCGACCTATCAGCACGGCATCCGGAACCGCTCCTCCCAATACGAGTCCGGCGCTCCGCTGCGAGGCCTTGGCCGTAAGTTTCCAGCAGAACGGTGTTCGAGTTCCCATCCTGCGGGATATCTCTTTCTCCGCTGCACCCGGCGAGTTTGTTTCCCTGCTGGGACCGAGCGGATGCGGGAAGACGACGCTACTCCGCACTCTCGCTGGCCTGGTGACACCCGAAAGCGGCGCCGTCTTCACGGCGAACGGCCCCGGCCGGATGGTCTTCCAGGAGAACGCACTTTTCCCGTGGATGACCGTCCTCGACAATGCCTGCTTCGGGCTCGAGATTGAGCAAACGCCGCGCGCTGAACGGGAGAGCCGGGCCCGGCTCCTGCTCGAACGCTATCGCCTCGGCGGCCGCGAGAAAGCCTACCCCCATGAGCTATCGCTTGGCATGAAGCAGCGGGTCGCCGTCATTCGTGGATTTCTTAGCAATCCTGGCCTGCTTTTGATGGACGAGCCCTTCGCCGCACTCGATTGGCAGATGCGCCTTACCCTGCAGGAGGAGCTGCTCGACCTCTGGGCGCAGGATTCCTGCACTGTTCTCTTCGTGACGCATGATGTCGACGAAGCGATTCTGTTGAGCGACCGCATCCTCGTGCTCAGTCCGCAGCCGGGCACGATTCTGGGCGAATACGCCGTGCCTTTCTCCCGGCCTCGCCCGCCGGAGCTATCGGTTCGGGACGAGTTCGTCGCGCTGAAGCGCCGGATTCTGGCCGATTTTGGAGACCGCTTGACCGGAGCCCGGAGTGCTGGCTGAGGCGCGCTACTACTCGCGGATGGCAATCGGCATTGCCGAAATGCTCCGGACCCCGCCTCCCGCCGCCGCGGAGGCCATGCTCCGCGACCAGTTTCTGCACCGGGAGGAGCATTTTCTCCACCTCGCTGAGCATGTGATCTTCTCCCAGCCGGACCATCCGTACCACCGGATGTTTCGCCACGCTGGCTGCGCCTACAGTGATCTTGCGCATCAAGTGAAGACGGACGGTCTTGAAGCCACGCTCCTACAGCTTCGCCATGCGGGAGTTTATCTCTCGCACGATGAGTTCAAGGGAAAAGTGCCCGTCGTTCGCGGCGGAGAATCGTTTTCCGTTAAGCCGTCCACCTTCCAGAACCCTTTGGTCACCGGCTGGATGCAGTCTTCCTCCTCCGGCAGCCGAGGGGCTCCCGTTCGCTCGGCGCAATCCACCCTTTTCAAGCTCCATCGCGAGGCCTATTCCATGCTGCGCCTCCAGGAGTTCGGACTTGCCGCGCGGGCTCAGGTGGAGGTGAAGGCCATTCTTCCCTCCACGTCCGGGCTCAATCCGGCGTTGCGCGCCAAGCGTCTTGGGACGCGTCTCGAACGCTGGTTCGTCCCGGGTTCCAATCCGCACTACCGGCTCGCGACGGCCGCGATGGTGACCATTGGAAACCTCCTTGGCGCCGGCGCCCCATACCCGCGCTACCTCCCGCCGAACGACTTCTCCCCGGTTGTCGATTTCGTCGCACAGCGGCAGGCGAAGGGCCAGCTCTGCTCGCTGCGCGGCTTTGCCAGCCCGCTCTCCCGCATCGCGGCGTGCGCGCGCGAGCGGGGCGTTGCCCTGGACGGCGCCTATTTCTTCACCGGAGGCGAACCGCTCACCCCCGCCAAGCGCTCCCTGATCGAAAGCACCGGCGCGGAGGCCTACCCTTCCTACGCCACCAGCGAAGTGGGCCACATCGGCGAGGCCTGCCGCCAGATCCGCACGGGCAACTGCGTCCATGTATTTGAAGATTCCATCGCCGCGATCAGCTTCCGCCGCAAGACGCCCCTTTATGGGGTTGAGGTCGACTCGCTCCACTTCTCCACTCTGCTACCCTACGCTCCGTACGTGTTCGTCAATGTGGAAATGGACGATGTTGGCGTCCTTTCCCGGGCCGCCTGCGACTGCGTCTATGGCCGCCTCGGCTTCACGCTTCGGGTTGCGGACATCGGCAGTTTTGGTAAGTTAACCGGCCAAGGCGTCACGCTTGTGGGCACCGATCTGGTCAGAATCCTTGAAGAGTCGCTGCCCGCCCGGCTCGGCGGGGCTCCGGGTGACTATCAGCTTGTCGAAACCGACTCGGGCGGCCAGACCGATCTGCAGCTTTATATCAGCCCGCGCACGGGGGTGGTAGACCCGGCTCGGGCGCGGGCAGTCTTTCTTGAACTGTTGAAGTCATGCTATGGTGGCTCTCTGGCAGATCGGCTCTGGGGATACTCCGAAGGGTTTCGGGTTATCCTCGCCGAACCGCTTTCGACGGGTAGCGGGAAGGTTCATCCGCTCCACCTGTTGGGCACCGGGACGGCCGACCGATTCAACCTGGCCAAATCGAATGTTACGTAGAACTCTGCTAAAGACCGGCGCCCTGGCTCCCTTGCTGCTCGGATGCCGACCTGCCGCACCGACGTCCCGGCGCACTATTCGCGTTGCCGCCCAGGTGTATCTCCAAATGAGCCCGCTCTACCTCGCCGAGGAGCTTGGCTACTTCCGGGAAGAGGGGCTGGACGTCGAGATCAACGCCGTCAAGGGCTCCTCGCAGGCGATTCCGCTACTTTCGAGCGGTCAAATGGATGCTGCCTTCTACGCGCTTAGCCCGGCTGTCGTCAACGCCATCACCCAGGGCGCCCGCGTCCGCTTCGTTGCCGCGCGCCAGCTGATCAAGATGGATTGCGGGGAGTATGGCCGCATCTTTGGCGCACCCGCCGCATTCCCCCAGGGCCTGACTTCTCTTTCGCAGCTGCGCGGGAAACGCATTGCGGTCTCGAATCCGGATGGCATTACGGGCTTCTGTTGTGATGCCTATCTGGCCTCCGCCGGACTGACCCGCGCCGATGTCTCCGTCCTTCGCCTAGCCCATCCGCAGGACGCTGCCGCCATGATCAATGGCCAGGTCGACGCCATGATCAGCCAGGGCGAAGAGTCCCGGCTGACAGGTATCGCGAATCGCATTGTTCTCGGCCCGCAACTGGCCGAGGTACTCCCCGATTTTGCCTACTCGTACATTTACTTTGGCCAGCGTCTGATCGATGGGGATGCCGGGGATGGCGTCCGTTTCCTCCGCGCGTTTTACCGGGGCGCCCGCGAGTTCGCCAAGGGTCGCACGCCCCGATTCCTCGATAACTACGCCCGCGACAACAATCTCGATGCGGCCAAAGCCCGGGCCGTCTGCCGAGCGAATACTGTTTTCAACGGGGCGATCCAACCGGCCCAACTGCAGCGCTTTATCGACTGGTGCGTGGCGAATAAACACACGGAGACGCCAGCTGCCGCCTCGACGCTGGTCGATCCCCGTTTTCTAGCCGGGGCCGCTTTACCCTCCGATGGCTAGCGCGATCCGCCAGGCCCACTGGGCGTATTCGATTTGGCTCCCATTCACCTTGCTGGGAGTTTGGCAATTGGCCGCTACCGCCGGCTGGCTGGATCCGCTATTCTTCCCGCCGCCGTCAAAGCTTGCCACGGCCGCTGTCCGGCAGTTCCTGCAGGGAGACCTTGCCTTCCAGGTCTATTCCACCCTCACTCGGAGCTTTCTCGGCTTCGTTGCCGGCACCGTCGCCGGGTTGCTCTGTGGCGCCGCCATGGGGCTTTCGGCCCGGGCCCACCGTTCGCTGGAACCACTGGTTTCCGCCCTCTACTCGACGCCGAAGATCACGCTGCTGCCCATGTTGATGTTGCTGGTGGGCGTCGGCGAAACGTCCCGCCTACTCATCATCGCGGCTGGCTGCTTCATCCTCGTAGCCATGCATACGCTCGACGGAATCGCTTCCGTTGACCCCCACTACGTCGATATGGCGCGCAATTGCGGTGCCTCGCGGCGAGTTTTGTTCCATCGTGTCTACCTGCCCGCCTGCACGCCGCATGTCTTCACAGGCATGCGCTTGGCGGCCGGCCGGGGATTGGTCACCACGCTGTCCGTCGAAATGGTCAGCGCCGGCGAAGGACTGGGGAATGTGATTCTCCACTCCTGGCAGACGTTTTCCACCGAGCGGCTGTATCTGGCCATTATTTTGACCGCCCTTCTCGGAGCCTCCCTGCATCAATCGCTTCGCGCGCTCGAGAAGCGCCTGATCCCTTGGAGAAAGCAGTAGTATGAAGTCCGCCCTGTTCGCCTGTTTCCTGCCGGCCATCTCCCTGTACGCCCAAACCTCCGGCGCCCTCTCCGGCGCTGTGTCTGACCCTTCCAACCTCGGCATCGCGGGCGCGAGTGTTCGCGTCGTCTCCCTCGCCACCGCGGAAGAGCGCCGCCTGCTTACCGGCCCGGATGGCTCCTTCCTTGTTCCAGCCCTGTCCCCTGGGGACTACCGTATCGAGGTCGCTCATCCCGGTTTTCGCACCCAGATCCGCGACGGGGTCGGCCTCACCGTGGGCCGTACCCTGCATATCGATTTCCGGCTCTCGCTTGGCGAAACAGCGGAGACCGTTGACGTCACCGCGGAGCCGCCTCTTGTCTCCTCGCGCGCGGCCGATTGGGGCGGGTCTCTCGCCCAGCAGAAGCTGGCGGCGTTACCGCTGCGTGAACGGGATATGTTCGATCTCGCCGCGCAGCAGCCCGGCGTTACCCGCCCCACGAACACGACCGCCTCCATGTTCACCGGCTTCGGCGTCCGCCTCTCGGTCAATGGCTCCCGGCCTTGGCAGAACACCTTCCGCCTTGACGGCATCTACATCAACGACTCCTCCGGCGCGGCTCCCGCCAGCGCCTCCGGCCGGTTACTGGGCCTCGAAACCATCGCTGAAGTTCATCTGATCACCAGCCCGTTCAGCGCCGAGTATGGCCGCGCTGCGGGCGCCGTCTTCACCGCTGTCTCCAAGTCCGGCTCGAACGACCTCCACGGCAGCGCCTACGAATACTTTCGCCACAATCGGCTCGATGCCCGGAACTTTTTCGATGCGCCCTCTGAACCCATGCCGCCTCTGCGGAAGAATCAGTTCGGCGGTCTGCTGAGTGGTCCGCTTAAGCGGAACCGCCTATTCCTGCTTGGCAATTTCGAAGGGGTACGCGAATCCTTTAGCCGTACCGCCATCCCGGTGACGCTCTCCGACGACGCTCGCCGCGGCATTCTCTCCCCCGGCGCGGCGCCCGTCGCCATCTCGCCAGCGGTCCGCCCTTACCTCGACCTCTACCCGCGCGCCAATGGCCGCGTGTTCACGAACGGCACGGCGGAGCACGTCACGACACTGCCGGTTTCCGTCCTCGAGAACTACGCCGCCACCCGTGCCGATGCCGTCTTCACGGACCGTCTTCGCTCCTCCGCCCGCTACACCTTCGACGCCGGCCAGACCGCCACCCCGGACCCCTTTCACATCTGGGACTTCCAATCGCAATCCCGGTATCACCTGATCCACACCGACACGCAATACCTGCACTCGCCGCGAACCATCTACCAACTTCGCGCCGGTTTCAGCCGCATCTGGAACTCCGAAATCTCGGTGGTCGATCCGGAGATTCCTTCTTCGCTCTCCTTCGTCCCCGGCCAGCCGCTCGGCACCGTTCGCGTCACCGGCTTGAACGATCTCGGCGGCGGCCGCAACGGCAACGTCATGTCCCGGCCTCGCCGGTACGTGCTCAATGACTACCAGACCAATCTGGACGCCACCTTCCTGCGCGGCGCCCACTCGTTCCGCTGGGGCGCCGGCTATAGCCGCATGCAGCACAATCAACTCGCCGATGTCAGTGCCGCCGGCCTCTATCGCTTCGATTCCATCGCCGATTTCTTCGCGGCCCGCCCGCGTGCTGGTGACATGATGGCCCCCGGATCCAACAGCATCCGCGGCTTCCGCCAACATCATTTCTTCGGCTACCTGCAGGACGACTGGCGCTGGTCCGCCCGCCTTAACGTCTCTCTCGGCGTCCGCTATGAAGGCTATTCCGTACCCACCGAAGTGAACGGAAAAATCGCCGTTCTCAAGGACGTTGTTAACGACTCCCAAACCACGGTCGGCATCCCGCTCTTCCGGAACCCCTCGCGCAAAAACTTTGCGCCCCGCGCCGCGCTCGCTTGGGACCTTAGCGGCCGCTCCACCACCGTTCTCCGTGTTGGCGGCGGCATCTTCTTCGACCTCATCGGTTCCCGCGAACTCCTCGCCGCCGGCAACCGGATGCCGCCATTCTTCATTCGAGCCGCCCCGCTACGCCCTAACTTTCCGAACCTGCTTTCCTCGGTGATCGGCTCTGCTTCGGCGATCTCCATCGACACCCTGGACTACAACGTTCAGCAGCCCTACTCCGCACAGTTTCAATTCCGGTTGGAACATCAGTTCGGGTCCGACACTATTGTGCAAGCCGGCTACTCCGGCGCGCGCGGCATCCGTCTGATCGGGCAGATCAGCAACGTCAATACCACCCGTCCCGACATCCTCCCGGACGGACGTTTGTTCTTCTCCGCGACAAGTCCGCGCATGAACCCGGCCTTTGAGCAGATCGGCATGCGCCGCTCCCATTTCGATTCGAACTACCACTCGCTCCAACTCTTCCTTCAGCGCCGCTGGCGCCAGGGGCTCCAGTTCCAGGTGAAGTACGGTTGGGGCAAATCGCTCGACACGCATTCGACGATGGTGCAGAACGACTACCTCTCCTCGGACGGCATCCCCTCTGTCTTCAACTACCGCCAGAACTATGGCCCGTCGGACTACGACCTCCGCCACGACTTCGCGGCAAATTTCTCTTATCGCCTGCCTGGCGGCTGGGAGCTGCAAGGCCTGTTCAGCCTCCGCTCCGGGCAGCCGTTTTCGCCCCAAGTCGGATTCGATCGGGCTCGCCTACGCCCCTCCTCGAACGACCAAGGCCAGCGCCCGGACGCAACCGGCATGCCGACTGCGCAGATCATCCAGGGCGGTGTGCAGCAGTACTTCAACCCGCTCGCCTTCACGCTGCCCGCCGCCGGCTTCCTGGGCAACACCGGCCGCAACACGCTGCCCGGCCCCGGCCTGGCGGCTCTGGATGCGGCCGTACACAAAGTGTTATGGCGCACGGAGCGCCAAGCCGTTACCCTGCGCATCGAGGCGTTCAACGTCACGAACCGTCCGAACTTCGCCACCCCCGCCAACCTGGATCTCTTCGATAGCCAGCTTCGCCGTATCGATTCAGCGGGCCGCATTACCTCCACATCCACCCCGTCCCGCCAAACGCAGATTGCAGTACGCTGGACGTTCTGACAATGCCCTCTTCCCGCTCCTGGTATCTCGACCCCGTGGTCGCCCAGCAGAAAGGAGCCATCTTCCTGGGTTGGATTCGCTCCGCTACAACCGGCCTCACACCCCGCCGAATTCTGAAGACTGACGTCTTCGAAGAGGCCAATGGCGAGGACCGGATCCTGACCCAACTCTTCCCGGAGGCCGCCCTTTCCGCGGGGATCGATATTCAGGAGTTCACGGTGCATCAAGCCGCCCGCAACACGCCCGGCTTTGCCCCGCTTTGTGCCGATGCGCGCACCCTTCCCTTCGTGGACGGGGCGTTCGACGTCATAGTTTCGACCTCCACGCTGGACCATTTCGACGAGCTGGCCGACCTGCGGCGTTCTCTGCGGGAGCTCGCTCGCGTCGTCTGTCCCGGCGGGGTGCTGCTGGTCATCCTCGACAACCCCTACAACCCGCTCTATCACCCTCTCCGGTGGGTGACCCGCCGTGGATGGGCCCCGTTCCAACTTGGCCAGACGCTGACCCGCCGCGAACTGGCCGCAGAGCTTGAAGCGGCCGGTTTAGAGATCCGTTCCCGCGACTATCTCATCCACAATCCCCGCCTGCTCTCCACCGCCCTCTATATGGTGATCCGCCGTCTGCTCGGCCGCTACGCCGATGGGCCGATCCGCCTACTCCTCGCCTGCTTTAACGCACTCGGCCATCTGCCCACTCGCGGTCTCACAGCCTGTTTCAGCGCAGTTGCCGCCGCCAAGCCGCTCGCCCGCTGAGGCTCACCTCTGTGGCAGTGTTGCCAATAGGGCCATCGTCGACCACGCTCCGCCCGCCGCCGAGATCCACTGGTGGTTGAAGTACGGATGGCCCGCATCCCGCAGCGGCTGCACGGGATGAGAACGGCTCGTCACGTACCAGGAGCCGTCCTTGCGCTGCGTTCGCAGCAGATAGTCTACGCCCCGGCGGTAGGCTGGATCCGTCGCGGGAAGCCCGGCCAAGTGAAGAGCGTAGAGACTCTGTCCGGTGGCATAAGCGTCCGGCGCCAATTGCGCTGTTTGGCCCCAGCCCCCGTCTTCCCGTTGCAGCGCCAGCAGGGCATTTACCGCGTCTCCTTTCCTCGCACCGCCTCCCCAGACGAGTCCCATCAGCCGCAACGCGTGTTCTTCGGTATCTCGCGGCGTCTGCTTCGCCAGCCATCGGGTCGCCCGCCCCACGCGCTCGCGAAACTCGGCTGCCCGGCCGGGCAGGGGGTACAACTGCAGTGCCCGTAGCGCGGTGGCCGTGAAGGTGATGTCGGCATACTCCTGCGGTGGACGGTAGTCCCATTCGTGAAATCTGCCGCTTGGCTCCTGGCGCGTTGTAACGTGGTGCACCATATCGTCGGTTACCGCGTTTGTATCTCGGTTCTCCGCGGCCAGGCCAATCAGCGGATACGGGTTGATGTCGGCCACTCCGGTGCCGAGCCAGAGGCTCGGACTGTGTGGCCGCATCGACTGAATCGAGTGCTCGTACTCCTGTCTTGCCGAGGCGTCGTCCACGGCAAGCCCACGCGCCCGGGCCATGCTCACTACCATCGCGGGCAAGGAGTTGTTGTGGCAGGAGATGCACTTTCCAAACGAATGCACCGGGGCGCCAATCCGCTGTAGCAGCGGGAGACTTCGCGCGACTGCGTCGCCCACCTGATTCGCGACCAACGGCGGCGGCACCCGCAAGGCCGTTCTCGTTTCCGGGCCCCCGGCCTTTCTCAGCAGGTTTGCGACTGGCGTTTCGCCAAACCGCAACGCAAGCGAGAGCGCCGTATCCCCCGTCTCGTTCTTTGGGCTGGGGTTGGCCCCTTTCGCCAGCAAGTACTCCACTACAGCGGCCGACCCTGGCTCGTAGGACAGCGCCGCCCGCATCAGCGGCGTGTACCCTCGCTGGTCCGCTGCCTGCACGTCCGCTCCCTTCGCCACCAACAGGCGAACCATTTCCAGATCCCCAAAGGCCGCCGCATCCTGCAACGCGGAGCGGCGCGATCCGGTGGCCCCGTTGGGGTCGGCGCCGCCTTCGAGAGCCAGTCGCAGACACTCCCGGCAGTGCCCGGCCGCCGCCGAACGGGCAAGGCGCGGAGTGGTGGAAACCTTCGCTCCATGCGTCAGCAGCAACTGCATCAGCGTCAGGTCCCCGTTCAACGCCGCCCGGCCCAACGGCGTCTGGCCGCCAGCCACCCGATTCGGATCGGCCCCCTTCGCGAGCAGTAGCTTCACCACGGCGGAACTGCCGGGCCGGTCGGCGGCGATGTGCAGCGGTGTCAGTCCGGATTTCGTCGCCGCATCAGGGGTGGCGCCGCGGCTTAGCAGCAGCCGTGTTTTGGCTTCGTCGAACGCCGCCATGTGCAGTGCGGTGATGCCCTCCTTCGTTGCCGCGTCGACGCGCGCCCCGGCGTTCAGCAGTAATTTCATTGTGGGAACCCCCGCGGTGATGACCGCATACTGCAAGGGCGGGAGCCCCTCGCTGTTCCGGGCCTCAGGATCGACTCCCGATCGGAGAGCGGCCTTGACCGCTTGCGGATTGCCGCCCCGGATGGCGGCAAAGATCTCGTCGGGCTCCATTGCCGAGCAATTCGTCACGAGTCCAACCCACAGCGCCACTGATCGCATGGAGACAGCGTAGCTGATTCTTTATGACAAACTAAGGGCAGAATTATGCAGGTAGTCACCATTGGCAACCGGACCGATCAGCCGCCGCCAGAAGCGACCAAGGAAGGGAACTACTTCGTCTCGAACTACCCCCCTTTCTCCTTCTGGCGCCCGGAGAATGTCCAGGAGGCCGTTGCTGCTTTGCAGCGTCCGCCCGCCCCGGATACGCCGCTCGGCCTGTACGTCCACATCCCGTTCTGCCGCAAACGCTGCCACTTCTGCTATTTCAAGGTCTACACCGGCATGGACGCCGCCGCCATCGAAACCTATCTCGATGCCGTCCGCCAGGAACTCGCCCTGTACGCCGCCCAACCCATCATCGGCGGCCGCAAGCCCCGGTTTATTTACTTTGGCGGCGGCACTCCGTCCTACCTGTCGACCCGCCAGCTCGGCGGTCTGGTCGATGAGATGAAGCGTCTCTTCCCGTGGGATGGGATTGAAGAGGTCACCTTCGAATGCGAGCCCGGAACGCTGACGGAAGGCAAGCTCGAAATCCTGCGCGAGATCGGCGTCACCCGCCTCTCGCTGGGTATCGAGAATTTTGACGATGAGATCCTCCGCGTCAACGGCCGCGCTCACGTGTCGAAGGAGATCGACCGCGCCTACTCATTCGCCCGATCCGTAGGCTTCCCCCAGATCAACATCGACCTGATCGCCGGCATGGTTGGGGAAACCGAACAGAACTGGCAGGAGACCGTCCGCCGCGCTATCGAACTCGCTCCGGACAGCGTGACGATTTATCAGATGGAAGTCCCGTACAACACCACGATTTCGAAAGAGATGCGGGTCCACGGCGAGAAGGTCGCCCCAGTCGCCCCCTGGAACGTGAAGCGGGCCTGGACTCAGTACGCCTTCGATCAGTTCGCCGCCGCCGGCTACACCGTCACGAGCGCCTACACCGCCGTCCGCAATCCTGCCCAGGCGTCGTTCGTTTATCGCAACCTCCTCTGGGCTGGCGCCGACATGCTCGGCTTGGGCGTCGCTTCGTTCTCGCACGCCAACGGCACGCACTACCAGAACGAGCACGACTACGACACCTACATCCGCCGTTGCAACAGCGGAGAGCTTCCTCTGTTCCGCGCCCTGACGCCCACGCCGCTCGAACGCTTCGTCCGCGAGTTCATCCTGCAGTTGAAGCTCGGCCAAGTCACCAACCAGTATTTCGTTGACAAGTATGCCGTTAACCCCGCGCATCACTTTCCGGCCGAACTCGGGGCGCTGCAGGCCGAAGGGTTCCTCCACTTCGACGACGCCGGCGTGCGCCTGACGCCGGAAGGCCTTCTGCAAGTCGACCGTCTGCTCCATCGCTTTTTCCTGCCCGAACACCGTAACGCCCGCTATAGCTAATGCGCCGACCGTAAAAAGGAGTTCTCGCTTTGAGCCAAGTACAGACCTGCGAATTCGACTCGATCATCCTCGGGGCCGGCCCCGCGGGCGCTACCGCCGCCGCCGTCCTTGCCGAAAAGGGCCGCAACGTCGTAGTCCTCGAACGCGATAAGTTCCCGCGTTATCACATCGGCGAGTCGCTGATGCCATACTGCTACTTTCCGCTGGAACGCCTTGGCCTGGTGGAAACGATCACGAACTCCCACTTCCCCAAGAAATACAGCGTGCAGTTCGTGAACACCAACGGCAAGGTTTCGCAGCCGTTCTACTTCTTTCAGCACAACGACCATCCTTCGTCGACAACGTGGCAGGTGGTGCGGAGCGAGTTCGACAACATGATCCTCGACAAGGCCCGGCAAAACGGCGCCACGGTTCACGAGGAGACCACGGCCCGCGAACTGATCTGGGAGAACGGCGCCGTGGTGGGTGTCCGCGCCACGACGGCTTCGGGCGAAGCGCGGGAATACCGCGCCCCGATCACCATCGACGCCACCGGCCGCGACGCCCTAGCCGTTACACGCAACGGTTGGAAGGTGCGCGATCCCTACTTGAACAAGATTGCCATCTGGACCTACTACCGCAACGCCGCGCGCGACCCCGGCCTGGATGAGGGCGCCACCACCGTTGCGTATCTCCCCGAACGCGGATGGTTCTGGTACATTCCTCTGCCGGACAACATCGTCAGCGTTGGCATCGTGGCCGAGAAGGATTACCTCTATCGCGACACCCGTGAAATCGGCGAAATCTTTCAGCGCGAGATTGCCGCGAATTCCTGGATTCAGGAACACCTGGCCCCCGGCGAACAGTTTGGCCGCTACTGGGTCACTGGCGAATACTCCTATCGTTCGCAGCATTGCGCGGCCGATGGGCTCATCCTCGCTGGCGACGCCTTCGCCTTCTTGGATCCGGTCTTCTCTTCCGGCGTCTTCCTCGCCCTCCGCTCGGGCGAACTCGCGGCGGAAGCCGCCGATGCCGCCCTTACCGCGCAGGACTTCACGGCGGCGCAGTTCGCGCCTTACGGCGAGCACCTCTGCTCCGGCATTGAAGCCATGCGGAAGCTGGTTTACGCTTTCTACGATCAGGAGTTCAGCTTCCGCGAATTCCTAATGGCGAACCCCACGCTCAAGGGTGATTTGACAGACTGCCTGATCGGTAATCTCTTCCGCGATTTCGATCCCCTCTTCGGCGCGCTTGCCGATTTCGCCAAGCTGCCGGCTGCGCTTCCCCATGGCGGTCCCGTCACCGCGCCGCAGCTCGTGGAGCGCTAGGTCGCGTGGCTCATAGTTTTAAAGTTCAACGCCGCGTCGAGTTCTCGGAAACCGACATGGCCGGCATCGTCCACTACAGCAATTTCTTTCGCTATATGGAGTCGGCCGAGCACGCCTTCTTCCGCTCCCTTGGCTTCTCCATTGCCTCCGGCGAACCTGGCTCCCTGGGCTGGCCCCGCGTCCACGCCGATTGCGATTTCCGCCGTCCGCTTCGCTTTGAAGATACGGTGGAGATCGAACTCCTTGTCCGCGAGAAGCGAACCCGGAGCCTGGTCTACACGTTCATCTTTCGCAAGCTCAATGCGGATCCACCGGTCGAGGTCGCCCGGGGCTCACTCGCCGTGGCTTGCGTGCGGAAGGATCCCGTCACCCGCGAGATGACCAGCGTGGCGATCCCTGACGAGATCGCGTCGCAGATCGAGGCCGCGCCCGAGGGCGCTGCATGACCTTCGTGGAACGCGGCGCCCTGCGGGCGTATCAACTCGAGCGACTTCGCGAACTGCGTGACGCTCTGGTTCCCGCCAACGCGTTTTACTCTTCCCGCTTGCCCGGCGAAATCGCTTCGCTGGAGGCATACTCCGCCGCTGTCCCGTTCACGACCAAATCGGAACTCGTCGCCGATCAGGTGGCCCATCCGCCGTTCGGTTCCAACCACACCTGCCCCCGCTCCGCCTACACGCGCTTTTGCCAAACGTCCGGCACGACAGGCCGTCCGCTGCGCTGGCTCGATACGACGGAAAGCTGGGACTGGATGCTGGATTGCTGGGCGAGGGTGTTCACTTCAGCCGGAGTTGGCGCCGGCGATCGCGTCTTCTTCGCCTTCTCCTTCGGTCCATTCCTTGGCTTTTGGACCGCCTTCGATTCCGCGGTGCGCCTTGGTTGCCTCGCGATTCCTGGCGGCGGCATGACCAGCACAGCCCGTTTGCGGACGCTGGTCGATAGCCAGGCGGAGGTCCTCTGCTGCACGCCCACTTACGCCATTCGCCTTGCGGAGGTCGCCCGCGAGGAAGGCGTCGATCTGGCGGCTGGCGCCGTGCGGAAGGTTATTGTCGCCGGCGAGCCTGGCGGCAGCGTATCGGGCACCCGGGCTCTTCTCGAATCGCTATGGCCCGGCGCGCGCATCATGGACCATCACGGCATGACGGAGACCGGGCCCGTGAGTTACGAGTGTCCGGTCAACCCTCGGGTCCTCCACATTATGGAGGATCAGTTCTTCGCCGAGATCGTCGATCCCTCGTCCGGCCAACCTCTTTTGGATGGCGCACCCGGCGAGCTTGTTCTCACAAACCTGGGGCGCATCGCCGCGCCGGTGCTTCGCTATCGCACCGGCGATCTGGTCCAACCCGCTCCGGCCGGCCGCTGCTCCTGCGGTAGCCTCGACCTGGCTCTGCCCGGCGGCATCCTCGCCCGCTGCGACGATATGGTGGTCATCCGCGGCGTGAATATTTACCCGAGCGCCATCGAAGACGTGGTTCGCGCTTGCGGCGGCATCGCCGAGTACCGCGTGGAGATCGCCGCCGTACGCTCCATGGACGAACTGCGCTTGCAGATCGAACCCGCCCCGGACGCTCCGGCCGGTCTGGTCCACCGTCTCGAAACGGCGCTTCGGGACGCTTTCGGCCTGCGCATCCCGATTGAGACCGCCACGTCCGGATCGCTGCCTCGCTTCGAAATGAAGTCCAAGCGCTGGGTTCGCGTGTAGCCAATGACCGCCTCGCCCGTGAGCGCTCACGTCGAAAACGTCCTACTGATCGTCCTGATTCAGCTAGCCATCATAATCGCCGCTGCCCGGCTTTCCGGCCTGCTCTTCCGCCGTATGGGGCAGCCGCAGGTGTGCGGGGAAATTGCGGCCGGGCTCCTGCTGGGCCCGTCTGTTTTCGGCCGTTTCTTTCCTGAGGTCTCCGCCCGTGTCTTCGACGCTTCCGTCAACCAGGTCTTCAGCATCATGAGCCAACTTGGCCTGATCCTGTTGATGTTCCTGATTGGGCTGGAATTCGAGTTCGGCCACCTTCGGGACAATCGCCGCACGGCCATTTTCGTCTCGCTCGCCGGGATCCTGCTGCCGTTCTCGCTCGGCATGGGTCTCGGCTACTACCTCCATGGCAGCCTCGGCCTCACTGGTAATTGGGTTTATTTTGCTCTCTTCATGGCCACGGCAATGTCGATTACAGCCATCCCCATCCTCGGCCGGATCATGATCGAGCTCAAAATGAACCGCTCGATGATCGGTTCCATTACGATCTCGAGCGCCGCCATCGACGACGCAGCCGGATGGATTCTGCTCGCGCTGGTGACGGCGATTTCGCAATCGAATTTCGAGCCCTGGCGATTCGCCCGCATGATCGCCGCCGTCCTTGCCTTTGGCCTGTTCATGGTCCTCGCCGTCCGCCCTTTGGCCGTCCGGTGGATCCGCCGCGCTCTCGATCGCAACGAAGGAACGCTCTCGCTGACCGCGCTCGCCGGCGTGCTCATCGCCATCATCCTCTCCGCGATCAGCACCAACCTTATCGGCATCTTCTCTATCTTCGGCGCGTTCCTCTTTGGGGCCGTCCTCCACGATCAAGCCGAATTCGTTGCGGCGGTCCGCGCCAAGATCAGCGACTTCGTCACGGTTTTCTTTTTGCCGATCTTTTTCACTTACACTGGCCTGCGAACCGACATCGGCACCATGACGGGTCTCGACCTGTGGTTGATGTGCGGCCTCGTTCTATTTGCCGCCATGGCCGGCAAACTTGGTGGCTGCTCGCTTGCCGCCCGGTGGAGCGGCCTCTCCTGGCGCGATTCGGCCAAAATCGGCGTCATGATGAATACCCGGGCCCTGATGGAACTGATCGTCGTGAACATCGGCTTCGACCTCGGCGTCATTCCCCGCAGCGTCTTTTTCATGCTCGTGTTCATGGCAATTGTCACGACCTACATCACCGTGCCGCTGTTGCGACTGCTCGGCCCGGAATCACCGGACAGCCCCCTGGACGCTTCGCTATCTCCCGCTCGCCCGGTGTGATAGCATTCCCTCAAAAATGAAAGGATTTTTCCTTTTCTCGCTGCCCCTTTGTTTAGCACTGGGCGCCGACCCTGTTCAACACCGCCTGCCTATCGCCGCCGCCATCTATCCGATGGGGGCGCAGCCCGGCGCCACATTTGAAGCCGAGGTCCTCGGCGAACATCTCGACCGCGCTAAATCTGTCCTCTTCCATCATCCCGGCGCCTCCGCCGAGATCCTCTCGGTTGAGCCGACCCGCCTCCGCCTTCGCATCAACGTTGCGAAATCCGCCTCCTTCGGGCAGCATCCCTTCCACATCGTCACTCCACGCGGCGCCAGCGGCCCACTCCTCCTCCGCGTCAGCGACCAGCCTCGCGTCCTCGAAAACGAACCGAACTCCATCGCTTCGCAAGCCCAATCCGTCCCCATCCCATCCACCGTCATGGGCCGTCTGAACGTCGACGGCGACTTCGACTTCTATAAGTTTCGCGTCGAGAAGGGTTCCCGCTGGATTTTTGATCTCCGCTCCTCCCGCAACGGCAACAGTCTCGATGCGGCGATTTTCCTCCTCAGCGCCGACGGCGCCAAAATCGACTACAACGAGGAACGCTTCATTTGGGATCCCTTCCTGACGCACCAGTTCGCCGAAGCTGGCGAGTACATCCTGGTCGTGCAGCCTACCCACGTCCGGCTCGACCCGTCCTTCGCCTACGAATTGGACATCCGCCAGGCGCCGCATCTGGATACCGTCTCCCCGCTGGTCATTCCGCCCGGTGTCGACCAGGAAGTGACGCTGATTGGTGAGGGTCTCTATGGTGAAGCCCGGTTGGAGGGCGCCGAGGGGGCTATCCTCGCGATGGAAGGGAATTCCGCCCGCGCGCGTCTACGCGTCCCTGCATCCACCCCCAACGGCCCCATCGAACTCACGCTTCTGTCTCCCGGCGGCCGCTCCAACCCGGTCGAACTGCTCGTTGATTCCACCCCCCGGCACCCCGGTGGCGACCGGATCTCGCCCCCCACGTCCATCACCGGCGTCGCCAAGTACCGCCAGCCGGATCTCTACCGCTTTACTGCCCAGGCCGGGCAAACTCTCGTCTTTGAAGTCCGCGGGCATCGCTTCGGCTCCCCGGTCGATCTCACGATGCGCCTGCTGGATTCAGCGGGCAAGCAGGTCGTCCTCAACGACGACTTTACGTTCGCGGGCGGCAAGTTCTACCAGCGCGACCCCCGCATCATGCACACGTTCAAAGAGGCCGGCGAATACGCCGTGGAGCTGCGCAACATCGTACAGGTGAATGGCGAGCGCGCCCCCTATCAACTCCTCGTCCGTCCGCCGCAGCCCTCCTATACACTCCAACTCTCGAACGAGCGGCCCCACGTCAATGCCGGTGGCGAAGCGAAGTGGACGATCTCCGCTCAGCGCCTGGACGGCCACAAAGAGCCCATCGCCGTCAGCCTCTCCGGCCTCCCGGACGGCATCACCGCTGAGCCAGTCACTATTGCTTCCGGGAAGAACGACGCGGCCTTCCTCCTTCGCGCCACCGGCAAGCCCGGCACGGCCGGATTCGTCAAAGTGAAGAGCGATGGCCAACACGCATGGCGCTCGGTTCGCGTCAACAGCGGCGGCGGCGAAGGCGCAGCGTTCACTCGCGTCGACCAAGCCCTCGTCACCATTAGCGAAAAGCCGAGCTTCTCCCTCGAAGCCCAGGCGACGAACGTCAACGTCCCCCGCGGCGGCTCCGCCATCATCCCGATCGCCATTCGCCGCGAGAAGGAGTTTCAGACCCCGATCGCCTTCGCCGCTGAAAACCTCCCCTCCGGCGTCACCCTCGAAGCCATCAGCGCCCCCGCCGATGCTGCTCTCGTCCAATTGAAGATCACCGCTTCGGCCGACGCGGTTTTAGGACGCGCCCCCCGCGTCGCCATCCTCGGCAATGCCGCCGGGGAATCTCACGAAGCTCCCAAAATTACCGTGCAGGTGGATTAATGCGTTTACTTACCGGACTCCTCGCCGTCTCCCTCTGGGCCGCCCCAGCAAAGTTGAAGATCACGCCGGAAAACCCACTCCTGTTCGGTCAAGGGTCTAAGCAACGCCTCGTCGTCACCGCGGAGTATCCCGACGGTACCGCGAAAGAGGTTACTGCCGAAGCCGCATTCACCGCCACGGGCAAAGCAGCCAGCATCGACCCCCAAGGCATGGTCACCGCTGTCTCGAATGGGGGCAGCCCCATCCGCGTCACTTGGCAGGGGCAAACCGCGACAACCACCGCTCTGGTTCAGCGCGCGGATGCGCCTATCCCCCGCAGCTTCGCCGGAGACATTCTGTCGATTCTCACGAAGTACGGCTGCAACGGCGGTTCCTGCCACGGTGCTCTCAACGGCAAGAATGGCTTCAAGCTCTCGCTGTTCGGCTTCGAATCGGAACCCGATTACGCCATGATCGCCACGGCCCACGAAGGCCGCCGCGTGAATCGTACCGACCCTGAAAAGAGCCTGCTGCTCCTGAAGCCCACCATGGGCCCCACCCCCCACGGCGGCGGTAAGCTGTTCTCGTCGAAATCGCCGGACTATCAGGCCCTCCTCGCCTGGCTCCGCGACGGCGCTCCCCGCGACCTGAAGCACGAACGGAAGATGACCGCCCTCCGCGTCACCCCCGAACTGCTCACGCTCACCGGCAAGGACGCCTCTCGGAAGCTACTTGTCACCGCCCGCTTCGATGACGGCGCCGAGGCCGACGTTACCCACCTCGTGAAGTTCTCGACGAACAACGATTCCATCGCCTCCATCAACGCCGCCGGCATCGTCAAAGCAGAGCGCGGCGGGGAGACGGCCATCGTTGTCCGTGGCCCCGGGGTGGCTGGCGTCGCTAAGGTCGCCGTGGTCATCGAACCCCGCAACGTCCCGCTTCTCCCGGTCAGCAACCTGATCGACGATCACATTAACGCCAAGCTGAAGCGGTTGCAGATTCCGCCATCCGCCCCGGCAGACGATGCGACGTTCCTCCGTCGCGTCTACCTCGACGTCATCGGCACGATTCCCACCTCCGCTGAAGCCCGCGCCTTCCTTTCGAGCAAGGATCCGGCGAAGCGTTCGAAGGTGGTCGACCAACTGCTCCGCCGGCCCGAATACGCCGAATACTGGGCCATGTACTGGGGCGACCATCTCGACAACACGAAGCAGCAGATCTACAACAAAGGCCCGTACGCCTTCACCGAGTATCTCC
Source organism: Candidatus Sulfopaludibacter sp. SbA3 (assembly GCA_945890485.1). Lineage (GTDB taxonomy): Bacteria > Acidobacteriota > Terriglobia > Bryobacterales > Bryobacteraceae. The sequence goes on from CAMDCN010000002.1 coordinate 48,192, forward strand.
AGAAGCAGTTCCGCGGTAACGTCCCCTACGATCAGTTCGTGCGTTCGCTGCTGGTTTCGAGCGGTAGCATGTACGAGGTCCCGGCCACCAACTACTACCCCATCATGAAGAAGGAGCTCGACCTGGCCGAAAAGACGAGCCAGCTCTTCCTCGGCGTCTCGATTGGCTGCGCCCGTTGCCACAATCATCCGCTTGAACGCTGGAAGCAGAGCGATTTCGCCGGTCTCGCCGCCTTCTTCTCGCAGGTCCGCTACAAAGGCGGTGGCCCTCGTAACAACGAGCGCGCCCTGTTCGTCGATTTCCCGCGCCAGTTCCAGCATCCGGAAACCAAGAAGGTCTACCTTCCGAAGGCTCTCGACGGACCGCAGCTAGCCACCGAAGGCCTGGCCGACCGTCGCGAGCTCCTCGGCGAATGGGTCACCGCCAAAGACAACCCCTACTTCGCCCGCGCGATGGCCAACCGGATGTGGCGCATGTTCTTTGGCCGCGGCTTCGTTGAACCGGTCGACGATTTCCGCGTCACCAACCCCCCGTCGAACGAACCGCTCCTCGACGCCCTCGCCAAGGACTTCGCCGCGCACAACTTCGATATCCACCACCTCATCAAGACCATCACGATGTCGAGCGCCTACCAGCTTTCGTCGGTTCCGGTCCCCGGCAACAAGCAGGACACGATGGCCTACTCCCGCTACTACCCGAAACGGATCAGCGCCGAGCCGTTGCTCGATTCCATCTCGCTGGCCACTGCCGTTCCCGAGAAGTTCCGCGCAATGTACCCGGGCACCCGGGCCGCCGCACTGCCGGAGCCCGAAATCGAAAGCTACTTCCTTGAAGTCTTCGACCGCCCCTCCCGCCAGTTGGTTTGTGAACGAAAGAACGAACCCACGCTGAACCAAGCGCTGCACATGATCGGCGGCGACACGGCCCATCGCAAGGTTACTGACACTGCTGGCTACGTGAAGCACGCGATCACGCAGTTCTCCGACGACGGCGCCCTGGTCGAAGAGTTCTACCTCCGCACGCTGACCCGCTTCCCCGACGCCGAAGAACTGGCCGCCGCACGCAACGCCATCCGCAAGGCTAAAGGCCGCCAGCAGGGCGCCGAAGACGTCCTGTGGGCCCTTCTCAACACCAAAGAGTTTCTCTACAATCACTAACGCCGGAGCAATACGATGAAAATTACGAACCAGACCGACATCTTTGGACGCCGCGACTTCCTCCGCATCGGCTCGCTCGGCGTCGGCGGCCTCTCCATCGCCAATGCCCTCCGCGCCGCCAAAGACGCCAAGAAGAAGGACATTAGCTGCATCCTGCTCTGGCAAAGCGGCGGCTCGCCGCAGCTCGACACCTTCGACATGAAGCCGGACGCGCCGTCGGAGATCCGCGGCGAGTTCAAGCCCATCCCCACCAACGTCCCGGGACTGCACATCTGCGAGCATCTTCCCGAGATGGCGAAGATGATGGACAAGGTGACGGTTCTCCGCTCCGTCCGTTCGAAAGAGAACAACCACGAACGCGCCATCAACTATCTGCTCACCGGCTACCTCCCACTGCCGACGCTGGAGTTCCCTTCGATGGGCAGCGTGATCTCGAAGCAGCTTGGGCCGAAGAATGGCCTGCCGCCCTATGTCGCAGTCCCCAACACGTTTCCTTCCTACGGAGCCGGCTACCTCGGCGGTGCCCACAATCCCTTCATCGCCGGTGACCCGAACGCGACCGGCTACCAGGTACGCGATCTCACTCTGCCGGTCGATGTCGATTGGGCCCGCGTCGAGAACCGCCGCTTCCTCGTGCAACAGATGGACTCGAAGTTCCGCAGCGTGGAGGCGAGCCCGGACTTTGCCGCCCTCGACGAGTTCTCGAAGAAGGCTTATGACCTACTGAGCTCGCCCACCGCGAAGAAGGCGTTTGATATCCAATCCGAACCAGCCGCCCTCCGGGAACGGTACGGCCGCACTCCGGTCGGCCAAGGTGCTCTGCTCGCCCGCCGGCTTGTGGAGAACGGCGTCCGCTTCGTCACCGTGGCCAAGGGTTGGCTGAACTACGACACCCACGGCGATAACTTCAATATCTGCAAGAAGGTCCTGCTGCCCGAATTTGATAAGGCCTACGCCGCGCTGGTCACGGACCTGCATGATCGCGGCATGCTGGATTCCACACTGGTTATCGGCATGGGCGAGTTTGGCCGTACCCCGAAGATCAACGCCGACGCCGGCCGCGACCATCACAACAAAGCGTGGTCCATTGTCCTCTCGGGAGCGGGCATGACCGGCGGCCGCATTCTTGGCGCGACGGACAAGACGGCTACGGAAGTCACGGACCTCCCGGTGGAGCCTGAGGATCTGCTGCACACCTTTTACAACATCCTCGGGGTCGATGCGAGCCACGAGTACCAGACTCCGATCGGCCGCCCGGCGAAGATCATCAACGAAGGCAAACTGATCAAGCAATTGCTGGCATAAACAAAAAAGGGGGGAGCTTCGCCGAGCGAAGCCCCCCTTTCTGTTTAGCCGCTCCTGTTTTAGAAGGTGAACCGGCCGCGCAATTGGATTACGCGCGGCGCGTTCGCCTGCACCGACAGGTCCTGCAACCCGGTCGTTGCGTTCGGATTGCCGTCCACCGGATGGTTGAACGCATTGAAGAAGTCGGCCGAAAACTGCAGGGCCACCTTCTCCGCCAAGGCAAAGGACTTCGACACCGTGATGTCGGCGTTCCATGCGCCCGGTCCCCGGAAGAAGTTCCGGGCGTTCCAGTTCACCATGTCCGTGATCGCCGTCAACCGCGTGGTACCGTCGCGCATAGGCACCGGGACACGATTGTCGAGCAACGGACCGACCTGCCGCAGAACGCGCTGCGAACGATCCACCGGAACGAGGGCGCGCAACTCTCCCTGGTCCACGCCGGTCGCCTGCGTCACGTCGAAGTCACCGGCAAACCAGAGCCGCTGCGGCCGTCCACCGAAGTTCATCGTCAGCCGTTGATCAGCGCTAAGAGTCGGGTCGCCGAACAGGTAGCGGCCGGCGTCCACACTCAGCCAGTTTCCGCCGCGCCATTCGCCGATCGTCGTCAACTGCCAACCGCCGACCACGGTATTGGCCAGCTTCGATGCCGAACCGAAATACTTCCGGCCCTTGCCGAAAGGCAGGTCGAAAACAGCGTTATACCGTACGCGGTGAGCCGGAATCGCGCCGCTGTTGTAGTACACCAGCCGGAGCAGGTCGTTATAGTTCATGGCCGGCGAACCGATCAACTGGATCGCTTCCGGTACCTGCGCCACGGCGCCGCCGGTGGCGTTGATGGCTCCGTTGCCAGCCTCGAAGCCATTCGCATCGGAGGTCGACAGCGAGCGGGTGAACGTGTAGAAGAACTGCCCCAACAGGCCGAAAGAGTAGCGCTTCTCGTACTCCGCCTGCAGCGAGTGGGTATTGGAGAAGCCGGTGCGGTTCACGGCCGCCAGGTTCCAATCCTTGTTCACGCGCAGCAAGTCGCGGTTGCCCGGCGGGTTCTGGCCGGTGCGCGCCACGTAGTTGTATTCGCCTTCCCGTTGGCCGATCGAATACCGCTGCTCCATGTCGCGGCCCAGGTCGCCCATGTAGCTCATGCGGACGGCACTGTCCTTCCAGAACTGCTGTTCGAAGGTGATGTGATACTTCTTTGCGCGCCCGTCCTTCCAGTTCCGTCCGTCCATCAACAGACCGGACTGGGCGGCGGGAGGCAACGTGACGATTCCGTTCGTGTCGATTCGTACGTTGCCGATGAAGTGGTCCGCTCCGGGCAGCGTCCGCGTGCCGTAGGTCGACGTACCATCGCGTGTGCCCAGCGGGTTCTCGTAGCGCAGGTTGAGCGGCGGCGTGATCCGCATGGTCTGTAGAATCTGCGACAGCGGCATCGTCCAGAAGTACTCGCCGTAGCTGGCGCGCAGCACGCTGCGGGTGCCGATCTTATAGGCCATGCCGATGCGCGGCCCGAAGTTGTTGTTGTCCGGGCTCAGGAGATTCGACGGCATCCCGGCCTGATTGGCCGTAACCCACGTCAAGCCGCGGCGCGCCCACGAGTCAATCTGCGACTGGGGAATGCCCGGGATCTGTTCGAGCGTTGTGTTGCCCGGCGTCACCACCTGGAACTTCGTGGCCAGCGTAGTCGGGTCAATCTGGACGAAGCGGTTCTGCGTCTCCGAATAGGGGGACCAGCGATCCCAGCGCAGGCCCAGATCGAGCGTCAGCCGGTTCGTCACTCTCCAGGTGTCCTGAATGTAGACGCCCGTTTCCCGTTGCCGGAAATAGAAGTAGCCGCGATTGTTCTGCGCCGATAGATACGTCGGCAGACCAAGCGCCATGGAGGCCATGCCGTTGCCGGTGAAGGGAATCGTCTGGTCCGTCGACGGGTCGAAGAGAGCCGTCCAGCTATTGCCAAACGTGTGCGATCCCTGCGCCTGCTGCAACTCGCGGACGTTGTTCTGCTCCCAGCGGAACTTGCCGCCGGCCTTCACGGTGTGCTTCCCGCGAACCCAGGTGAGATTGTCTTCGACGACATAGCCGGTCAGATGGTTGTTCTTGATGTTGTCGTTACTCCAGGCGAAGCTATCCGCACCGAGCGAAGGCCATCCCAGAGCTCCGAACGGATTGGGGAAGCCGAGGTCGTTCGCCCACGGCGTGAAGTCGGCGAGGGTGCCGTTGCTGTTGCGATTGCGCTGGAAGCCGAGGGTGAACTCATTGAGCAGGGTGGGCGTGAAGACGTGCGTTTCCTGGAGAGAGGCGGAATGGAACTTATTGTCGTTGCGGCCGCTGCCGAACGCATTGGCCAAGCCTACCGGCGGGCCCGCGAACCGGCCGCCGGCTTGCGACGCCTGCAGATTGGTCAACGAGTACCGGAACATCAACGTGTCTTTCTCGGAGAACCGGTGGTCGGCGCGCAGGTTGTACTTGTGTGTGTCGTTCACGTTCGGATAGACCGCGTTGAAGTTCGGCGCGACATACGGATTCACCGACGAAGTCGGCATCGCCGTCACCGCTTTCATGCGAGCGAGCAAAGGCGACACGCGCGAAGCGGGAATGATGCCATTCGGGAACGCCTGCCGCACGCCGCGCGCGTCGGTCGTCAGCGGGTCGTACATCGTGCTGCGGCGGCCCTGGGCATCGGTGATGTTGCTGAAGTTCGCGTTCCACATATCCAGGCTGGGCACCGCCGACTGGTAGAAAGTCTCCTGACGCTGCAACAGGCCTTCGTAGCCGAAGAACCAGAACGTCTTGTTGCGGCCGTCGTAGAGCTTGGGCAAGACCACGGGTCCGCCCGCCGAGGCGCCAAACTCATTCCGGATAAGCTTCGGCGCCGTATTGCCATCCTGGCGCTGCCGTGCTCGCAATCCACCGCCGTTGTTGCGATGTGTCGTGAACAGGCTGCCGTGCAACTCGTTCGTGCCGCCCTTGCTGATCAGGCTTACCGTCGCGGGCCGCGAATACTGGGCCTGCGAACCCGACGTCTCAATGCGGAACTCTTCAATGCTATCGAGACCGGGCTGGGTGCCGCCCAGGCCGCCGCCGAAGCGGTCGACAATTGAAACACCATCGAGCAGCATCTCCACGGCGCCAACTTTCATTCCATTAACGCGGGGGGAACCCGTGCCTTCCACTCCAGGCGTCAGCGCGAAGAGGCTGCTGATGTTGCGCCCGTCGAGCGGCAATTGGCGAATTCGTTGCGCGTCCTTCACGTCGCCGACCTCGGCGCTCTCGGTCGTAATGAGCGGCGCCGCGCCGGTCACCTCGACTACCGTGTCCACCGACCCGACCTGCATCGAGGCGTCCACCACCGCCGTCTGGCCGGTCTGCAGGATCAAAGTGCCTGACCACTGCTTGAAGCCTTGTGCTTCCACTACGACCTTGTAGTTGCCGGTCGCCAGCGTCGGCACCGAATAGATGCCTTCCGCTGAGGTGATCGTCCGGCGGACGAAGTTCGTCTCGGTCTGCGTGACAACGACACTGGCGCCGGGCACCGCCGCCCGCGTCGAGTCGAATACCGTGCCCCGAATGGTAGCCGTCCCTTGGCCGAAGGCCGGCAGACTGAAGAGAGCAACCGCGGACACTGTGCATAGTCGTAGAAATGAACGGCAACACATTGAAGTAAACAACGTGAACCTCCTGGAGTTTAGATAGACCCATTGAACGCCCGCTCTTGCGTCACGTGGCAAAGCTCTCATGGCAGGCAGAAACCGGGAACGATGCGGCTGAGTATAAGGGAGAAATTCGATGCAGGTCAAGCAGTTTCTTGTCGCTGGCAAGAAAGAAGCCACAGCGGACCTGCGACTAGCCATTGAAAAGGCTGGACTTATTTACCTTCGTCAGCAAGCAAGTCCAGTTCTAGATTCGAGTTTATTGACTGGAGAAATGAAGAATTCGAGATCCGACTTTCCCGGACCGGCTCCCGTTCTGCGATCATGGTCTGCGGCGGCGAGGCATCGCCAATTACAGAGGGAAGGAATCGCACCATGAAACATTGGGTTCTGGCTGCCGCTTGGCTGACCGCTTCGACCGGCGGAGCCGCACTGGCGCAGACACAAGCCTTCGCCGATCGCACCTACGCGTCCAAGGTCTTTGGTGAGAACCGGCCCTATCGGCTCTTTCTGCCACCGGGCTATGAGGGCTCCACGGAGCGCTACCCCGTCATCTACTACTTCCACGGGCACAGCGACCGCTACACGCTGGAACACTACGACCAAGGCAAGGACACCGTTCCCAAGATCGCCCGTTTCGTCGCCAACCACCCTGTGATTGTCGTCAGCGTGGATGGCTATGTCGCCAAGGACTACACAGGCTTCTACGGCGGCACCCCGTGGGACGTCCGCGCGGCCGGCGGCGACTTCGATTTCGGCGCTAATTTTCTCGAACTGGTCTCGCATGTTGATGGGGCATACCGAACGCTCGCGGGCCGCCGCCACCGCGCGACATCGGGCCTCAGCATGGGCGGATTCATGAGTTTGTGGCTGAGCGCGCGCTATCCGCATCTCATCGGCAGCGCTTCATCGTTCAATCCCGGTCCCGAGTTCTATACCGGAGACAAGGGCGCCCGATTGCTCTGGCGTCCCAAGGATCATGTCGCCAGCCACCAGCACACCATGGTCCGTCTGATCCACGCGAGCGGTGACTATATCAGCCAGTATCACGAGGAAACCCGCGATGCGTTTGCGGCTTCCGGGGTTGATTTCGAGTACCGCCGCGACGAGTACCATCGCCACTGGGCCACCTCCATTGAAGAGACCTTCGCTTTCCATCGGCGGGCATTCGCGAACCCGGTGCTGGACACGGTGCCGGTGCAGTTCAGTCACGCCAGTCCGTATCGCCGCTTCGGCGCGTGGGGCTATGAGATGGAAGCACAAGGCGCCGGCCCCGGCATGGTCTACCTCGACCGCGTCACCCAGTGCGGCATGCGGGTCACCACCCGGCAATGGGCGCCCGATGGCCCTCCTGCCGAGCGGACGATCCAAGTGCGCACCCCGGCCCGCTACGCCGCCGGCCAGAACTATACCCTTCTTGATCACCAGATCGGATCCGGCAAGACCTCCCGCCGCACGGTGACAGCGGAAGCCGACGGCGCCCTCCGGTTTGCTGTCGACGGGGCCGGCCATGAGCTCAGCCTCGCCGGGCCGGGCTGCGGCGCGGAGCCCCCCAGCCTGCTGCCGCTCACCTCTCAGGATGTAGCCCGTGTTCCACCAGGCAAGCCTGTCACGCTGCCCATCCGGCTCTACAACCCCCGGAACGTTCCGCAGCGGAACCTGCAAGTTCGTATCGAAAGCGACTATCCCACGGTCGAGATTCTGCAGAAGGAGACGTCCATTCCCGTCCTCGAAGCGGGCGCAACTCTCGACCTGAGCAACCGTTTCTCGCTCCGGTTCACGGCCGGCCGCCAGGCCTACGCCCGCGCCCGTCTCCTCGTCACTGTCGTCTATGACGAGTGGCACTCCTACAAAGAGTCCATTCCCGTCTGGGTGGAGCCGGAGGAGATTGCGGCGCCCCCGGCCTATGAGATCCTGGACGGCCGCACGAAGACTTTCAACGTGTTTCGGCAGAAAGGGAACCAGGGTGGAGGCGCTGCGGTGGAACGCACGGTGACCGAAGGCAAGGGCAATGGCAACGGCATTCTGGAGCCCGGCGAAACGGCGACGATCTGGGTAAAACTGCCGCAGGGCCTCGACCCTTTTGATAAGAACAACTGGCGTCGGGTGAAAGTGCGAACCAGCTCTCCGGCCATCGAAGAGGTGGCTGATCTGCAAGAGGAAAAGCAACGCGAATGGACCGGTGCGCAGGAGCGGACGAGCTTAGTTCGCTGGCGCGCGGACGCCCCGAAAGGAACCCGCGCGCGGCTCGTCCTCGATAGCGAATCCTGGAGTTTCCACTTCACGCCCGACGTCCACTACGGCAGGGAACTGCTCTATCAAGCGTTTCAACGGCACGAGCACACCCTCCACCAACTCGAGATCTCGCTGCCATGAAACCCTTCGCCCTACTCGCTCTGTTGGCCCTCCCGCTCGCTGCCCAGACGCCGGCCCCTTCTGGCACATTGGTCAGCAACACCCAATGGCCCCGAACCTCTGACCTTGCCACCTGGACGGCAGACGTCATGCGCATTGACGGTGTCGCCAACGCCTCCGAAACCGCGCAGGGCAAGTCGTTCTTCACATGGCTGCGACTGTTCTGCCGGATGGCGGAAGGCGGCATGATCCAGGCCTTCGAGGGCCGTGCCGGCCAGGAGCGATTCGTCACCGACGCCCACAAGAACCTCTTCGTCTACGGCTGGGGCTATTGCGATACGTGCAGCCGCATTGCCGACGCCGCGTGGAGCGAGTACAAAAAGGACCCCACTGCCGCCGAGCGCGTTATCGTGCAGCACAAGGAAGGCGGCTATCACACGATGTACCGCCTGCGTATGGATGGCAACTACGGGGCCTTCGACCCCCGGTACGGCTACTATCTCATTGACCGGGACGCTGCGGACGCCCGCATTCTCGACTGGAAAGAGGTGGGCGACGATGCCGCGATCCTCCGCAATAAACAGTACCGCCATCGCAGCCGCCCCTTCTTCGAGATTGCCCGCAACGAATGGGGACGGGCGTTGGAGGTGGAGCCGGGCTACTTCAAAGACCAGACGGCCTGGGAAAAGGCGGGAAAGCCCAAGGAGCACGTCTTCGGTGATTCGCAGTATCAGATGGGGACCCGCTTCCATGACATGAGCTTCCGGCTCCCGCGCGGCACCGCTATCACGCGGTATTGGAACAATGCCGCCCGCAAGTTCTACCGTCCAACTTCGGAGCGCGCACGGAAAGAGTTTCCGTTTCTGCCCTCGGGGCGCTTCTATCGCGTCTCGGAAACCAGCCACGATGGCAACTGGCCGGCCTCGGACCCCAATTACCAGAAGGCCAAGCCGTACCTGGAGACGGTCCCCGCCGGGGAAGGCTATCCTGCTGAACTGGCCGGGAGCCGGACCATCGGCCAAGCTTGGGGGGAAATCGAGTACGCGCCTTCGCTGCAGGACTCTTCGCTCCAGGATGTGCTGCTGCCGGGCGCGACGCTCGTCAGCGCCAGCCAGGCGCCGTTTCTGCGGCCGACCTCTGCTTCCGCCGGCGGCGTCGCCGTGCTTGATTTCTATAGCCCCTATGTCTTAGTTGATGGTGAGCTCGACGCTGCGACAGCCGGGCAGGAGGGCGACACGACGATTGAGCTCCGCACGCTCAACGGCAAAGCCAAATCGCAGGTCGATCCAGACGAGTGGTCCGCGTGGCAGGTGCTTCCGCAGCAGGGTGGCCGCGTGCAGACGGCCCTCGGCGAAGCGCGATTCCCCGGCCAGGCGGCCAGTATTCATGGAGTCTATCGCTTCCAGCTCCGGCTCACCGTCAAGCAGGATCGGCAGGGCCGCCTCGCCGGACTCTCCGCCCTCCGCCTGAAACTTGGTTTTGAAAACGCGATCATGGCGCTGCCCCAGCTTTTCGCCGGGCGCAATGAGATGCGGTTCGAGCTTCAGGATTCCGCCAAGCTCCGCGCCCCGGTCACGGTCAGCTATCGCTATCGGAACGCCGCGGGCATCCAGCAGCAGGAGCGGCAGATCTTACCGGCCCAGTTCCAAGGCAACGTCGCCTCGTTCTCGATGGATACCCCCGGCCTCACGAGATGTGAATCGGTCACGATTCGCTACTAGACTCCAGCCGGCAACCCGCCAGGACTTGGCCGAGATCGCCCGGCATTCCACGCCCTCAGCCATCAGCCGCTTCGCCTGCGCCGCCGGTCCGCCGGGCAGTTTATCGAGTAGCCGGCCATCATCCCGCACCATTCGCCAATACGGCGTCTGGCGGCCCTCGTCGCCCTCTTCGATCGCCGCTTCGGCCGCGATCCGCAGAAAAATTCCGGTCGTCAGCGGGCAGGTATAATCAGCGCCAAACTGATCCGCCAACCGCTCTCGCAGCGTGCTCAGCGTCATCACTCGGCCTTCCGGGATCTGTTCCACGATCTCCGCGACTGCCAGCGGCGACGCAATCAACATTGCCCCGGCTGGGAACTGCGGGCTCACGGCCTTCTCCAAGTGCTTCACTTCCGGCGCCCGGGCCGAATCCCGCTTCCGCACCGCTGAAACCGCTTTCTTCGTTGCCATGGTTCACTCCTCCACGCGGATCCGGATCTCGGTCCGGAGCTTATCCGCCGGCGTATCGAGCGGGGAGTTCAGATACACCTCCACGGTCGGCTCGTCCGGCAATGTCACGCTGCGCCGCGATAGCCATTGGCCCAGCAAGGCGGCATAGGTGTCGCCAATTCCTTCGTAGGTGCCCGTATGAATCGTCTGCGCGTAGGCGCCGCCCGGAATCTCCCGCACGCGAAATCCTTCGGGCAGCGGTCCCGGTTCGCCCTCGGTTTCCAGCGCGACGCAAGCCTCGTACCGGCAGCGCGCCGGATCCGTGATCTCGGGGTCGTCGGAGCAGAGTCCGATCGGCGGCTGCTCCCGGCGCAAGGTCACCCGCTGCCGCCCGGCCCATGCGTATAGCCGTCCCCACGCCGCTCCACATTCTGAGTAGGGCCCCACGTGCGACACCGCGAGGCAGCGCATCGGTAGGTGCGGCCGAATCCAACACTCTCTCCCCGGCGTTACGGTCTGTTCCCGCCGCCGGAACTCCGTCGGCGCCACTCCGAAATGGGCCGTAAACGCCCGCGTGAATCCCTCATGGCTCTGGTACCCGGCCCCCAGCGCGACATCCAGCACCCCTTCCTGGCCATACTTCAACCGCATCGCCGCTTGTTCCAGCCGCAGCCGCCGCGTGTATTCCATCACGCTCTCGCCCACGATTCCCCGAAAGACGCGGTGGAAATGGTGGGGCGAGAACCCGGCGACCGCCGCCAGCGACGGACCATCGAGCTCCCCGCTCAGATTCGTGTGGATATGCTCCAGCGTGCGCAGTATGCGATCCCGCCAATCCAGTTTTTCCATACTCTTCCAGCATCGCCACGAATACCCGGCCCTGCTTGACCGATTGTGCTCTGGCTCCGCTTTCAATATGGCAAAGTAAGAAAGGTTCCGGTATGCCCTTCGCGCGCTTCGGCCTCTTCGAATTCAACTCGGAAACCGGCGAACTTCTCCGCGAAGGCCGCCCCGTCCGGCTCCAGGCCCAACCCGCCAAGCTTCTCGCGCTCCTCATCGCCGGTCGCGGTGAGCTTGTCACTCGCGAATCCCTCCGCGCCGCGCTCTGGCCTGATGGCACAACGGTCGATTTTGACCGCGGCCTCAACTTCGCGGTCGCCCAAGTGCGCACCGCCCTCAATGATTCCGCCGATTCGCCTGCCTTCATACGCACCGTCCCCAAGCGCGGCTACCAGTTCATTGCGCCCCTCCCGGAACCGGCCGTCGCAGCACCTCCTCGTGCTAGGCGGTCGATTCCCCTGCTCGGCCTGGCTGTCGCCATCGTGGTTGCCGCCCTCGGCGTTTCCGTAACCTGGCAACTCCGTGCCGCCGAAGTCAAACTCGCCATCGCCCATTTTGAGAACGAGACCGGCCGCCCTGAGCTCGATCAGTTTGCCGGCACCCTCACGGACTCGCTCGTCGCCGGCTTGACCGAACAAACCAGCGGCCACCTATCGATCATCGGCAACGCCGCCATCCTTCGTCGCGCCCGCAAGTTCCAAGACATTGACGAGATCGCCAAGACACTGCACACTCCCTACATCATCCTTGGCCAAGTACAGAAGGATGGCGCCGGAGTTCGGGTCCTCGCTCATCTCATCGCCATGCCCTCCAGAAAGCACCTGAAAGTCAGTCGCCGCGCCCTCGCCCCCGGCACGACCGAGACCCAAGCCGCCGGGCAAATCATCGCCGATCTCCTCCCGATCCTCAACTCATCTCGCACAGCAAGTAACTGATTCCGATAGACTTCCCAGCTAACACTTTCCTGGCTTGCCGTTGGCGCGTCTCCGTGCAATTCCTTTCCCATGGCATACCCTTTGACCCGCCGTCACCTGTGGACCCTCGCCCTCCCTCTGGCCCCCGTCGCCTACGCCGCCGATCCGGTGCCCGCCGCCTACCCGGTTCAGCCTCTCGAACTGGCCCGTGAGATGGTCGGCGCCTCCCACGCCAACTTTCAGAAGGTGCAGGCGCTTGTCGGCGCCCGCCCGTCTCTGGCAACCGCTGCCGTCGATTGGGGTTTTGGCGACTGGGAGGACGCCCTCGGCGCCGCTTCCCACGTGGGGAACCGCCAGATCGCGGAGTTCCTCCTGTCTAACGGCGCTCGGCCGACTATATTCTCCGCCGCCATGCTCGGCCAGTTAGATGTCGTGAAGGCGTTCCTCACCGCCCTGCCCGGCGCACAGAAGATCACCGGGCCCCACAGCATCAGCCTTCTCGCCCACGCCAAAGCCGGAGGCAAGGCGGCCGAAGCCGTCTATCAGTACCTCGACTCGCTGGGCGATGCCGGTTCTCCTGCCCGCCCACCGCTCGCCCCCGGCGACATCGAATTGCTCACCGGCGTCTACGCGTTCGGACCCGGCCCCTCCGAACGCATTGAGATAAGTCAGCGCAATGGCCAACTTCGCTTCCTCCGCCTCGGCGCCACGGCCTGCAACCTGATTCACCTCGGCAACCGCACATTCCACCCCGTCGGCGCCCCCGCCGTCCGCGTCCGCTTCTCTATCGTTCCCGGCCGCACCATCATTACTATTCATGACCCCGGTGTCGTCCTCACTGCGGTCAAAGCGTAATGCAAGATTCATGCGAAGTTAACGCCGTCTTCAGGTCCCTCTGACATCCTTTCAGCAAGGACCAGAATGATCGCCAAACCAGTCTTGAGAACCGGCCTCCTCGGAAGCCTCTTTCTCGCTTCGCTTCTCGGACAATTTGACTCCGCCGCCGTTGTTGGCGCGGTCCGCGATGAAAAAGGCGGGGCCGTCGCTGCCGCCAAAGTCACTCTCCGGAACAACGACACCGGTCTCGTTCTTTCCACCGAAACCGCGGAATCCGGTGACTACATCTTCCCGTCGGTGCGCATCGGCTCTTATAAGGTCACCGCCGAGAAGACAGGCTTCGCCGTCGCCTCGGCCGAAAACGTATCTCTTACCGTGAACGCGCGTCAGCGTGTCGATCTCGCCCTGCGCGTCGGTACCGTCAGCGAGACCGTCAACGTGGAGGCCACGACGCCTCTCCTCGAAGCCGACAGCTCCTCCAAGGGCCAAGTGATTGCCGCCCGTCAAGTTGTCGAGCTGCCGCTCCAGGGCCGCTCCTACGCCAACCTTGCTCTTCTAGCTCCCGGCGTCCGCCAGTCCCAATCCGGTAACCAAGGCTCCATCGCCTTCCGCCGGGAGGGCTCCTACAATGTCAACGGCCTCCGCTCGGTCTGGAACAACTTCCTGCTCGACGGTATCGACAACAACTTCTACGGCACCACGAATCAGGGCTTTTCGAACCAGTCCATCCAACCCTCCCCGGACTCCGTCGCCGAGTTTCGCCTCATCGTGAACGCCTACTCCGCCGAGTTCGGCCGTTCCGGCGGCGCAGTGATGAACGTGGCTTCGAAGTCTGGCACGAACAACCTGCACGGCGCTCTTTGGGAGTTCCTCCAGAACGAAAAGCTCAACGCCACCGGCTTCTTTAAGCCCACCCTCAACCAGAAGCCCATCAACAAACGCAATCAGTTTGGCGTCGCTATTGGCGGTCCGATCGTGAAAGATCGCACGTTTTTCTTCGCTGACTACGAAGGCTCCCGCTGGTCTATTGCCCCCTTCGCCCTTACCGCTGTCCCGACGGCCACGATGCGCGCTGGTGTCCTTCCCCTCGACGTCCGCGCTCCCTTCACCTTTCGTGACGACCAAGGCCGCACCATCGCCGCCGGAACCGTCTTCCCTGCCGGCACCGCCGTTCCCATGACCGCTTTTGCCCGCCGGGTCCTTGCCGAACTTCCCCAGTCGAACCGCGCAGGCGGCGGCGCCCTCGGCATCGCCACCAACTTCGGCAACTTCGATCAGAACCGGCTCACCGATAACAAAGGGGCCATTAAAGTCGACCACAGCATCGCCCCCAATCTCACGTCCTTTTTCCGCTACGCCCATCGCCGCCAGAACATTCAAGCGCCTGGCCTCATCACCGGTTTCGCCGGCGGCAACAACCTCGGCAACCTCGACACCTTCAACCAGCAGGGCATCGCCGGTCTCACCTGGACCAAGTCGCCCACGGAAGTCCTCGAATACCGTTTCGCCGTCACCCGTCTCGGCATGGACCGCCTGCCTGCGCAAATCGGTGGCCCCTCCATGCGGGAACTTTTCGGCATCACCGGTCTGCCGGAAGGTCCTCGGATCCAGGGCGGTATCACGCCGCAGGACATTCAGGGTTTCCCCCGCTTTGGCCGCCAGTCGACCAATCCTCAGGCCCAGTTTCCAACCACGCTGAACTCCCGCTTGAACCTCTCGAAGATTCGCAACCGCCACAACCTCAAGATGGGCTACGAGCTACTCTATATGGACATCGTGGTTGACGATACCAACCCGCTCTATGGCATCGACGGCTACGGCGGCTTCTATTCACGCCTCCCCGGGCAGAACCTTGGCGCCCTTGCCGGAGCCAGCGCCAACACGGTTCACTCCCTCGCCGACTTCTATTTCGGCGCGCGCAGTTCTTATCAATTCGCGACCCAGGTGGAGGCCGAAGTGCGCCAGCAGGCCCACTGGTTCTACCTCCAGGACGACTTCAAGGTCAACTCCAAGCTCACCCTGAACTTGGGTCTGCGGTATGAGATGACCACCCCCGCCTACGACGCCAACAACCGCCTGGCCAACTTCGACCCCGCGCAGAACAAGCTCGTCGTTGCTACGGATGGAGGCATTGAGAACCGCACTCTTCAGCGCCAAACCTGGAACAACTTCGCCCCCCGCTTCGGCGCCGCTTATCAACTCGATTCGAAAACGGTTCTCCGCGGTGGGTATGGCTTTGGCTGGAACTATTGGAACCGCATGGCCTCGGCTGAGTACCTCAGCACGAATGCCCCGTTCGTCACCCGCTTTTCGGCCCAGAACAGCCCGGCTCAACTCGGCAACCTCTGCGTCGCGAATGCTTTTTCGAACTGCTTCCGCACCCGCGAACAGGGCTACCCCATTGACCCCGGTTCCAACGTCATCCTCCACATGGACCGCAACACGCCGTGGGGCTACGTGCAGAACTGGCACTTCACCATCCAGCGGACGCTCTTCAAGAACACCCTCCTCGACGTCGCCTACGTCGGCAACCGCGCTGATCACCTGCCTATCCTCGGTGACCTCAATCAGGCTCGGCCCATCACCCAGGCAGAACTCGGCCAGGGCCTCACCACCATCGGCACGCTGCTGGCGCGGCGCCCCTATCAGGGCTTCAACAACATCACGGCCGTCGTGCCCGCCGCCTTCTCCAACTACAACTCACTGCAGATCAAGTTCGAACATCGTGGCGAGTGGATCACACTTCTGAATTCGTTCACCTACGGCAAGGCCATCGACACTGTCGGCCAGGTCCTCGAAGGTTCCGTTGGCGGCAGCCCCAACCCGCAGGACATCCGCAACGTCGCCAACGACAAGGGCGCTTCCAGCTTCGATCAGCGCTGGAACAACGCGACCAGCTTCGTTCTTGACATCCCCTACGGCAAAGGCCGCCGCTTCGGTAGCAGCCTTCCCGGCGCTCTGGATGCTATCGTCGGTGGCTGGCAGACCAGTGCCATCATCAACTCGCAGAGCGGCCTGCCCCTCAACCTGCGTTACCCGGACGCCGCCGGCATCCTCTCCGACGGCCAACCGGACTTCCTCGGCAACGTGGCGCTCCGGCCGAACATCATCGACGGCTCCATCGGCGTTCTTGCTCCGGAAGGTCAGCGCAGCTACACCAACTACTTCAACCGCGCTAACCTCGCCATCCCCCCGGTGACGAGTCCCTTTGGCAACCTCGGCCGCAATGTGGCGTATGGTTTCCCGCTCTATCAGACCGACCTGGTTTTAGCCAAGAGCTTTGCCATTCCAATGATCAACGAATCCGCCCGGCTTCAGTTCCGCAGCGAATTCTATAATCTGTTCAACAAGACGAATTTCACGCAGCCTGAGATCAATCTCGCCAGCGGCAACTTTGGCCGCGTTGGTTCCACGTTTGACCCGCGCTATGTGCAGTTCGCTCTGAAGCTGGTCTTCTGATCCAGTCTGCAATTACGGCCATGCTGACAGCCATCACCTGTTAGCATGGCCTTTACATGAAGCGTCGCGCCTTTCTCTTCTCCCCCTCGCTCGCCCTCCTCGCCCAATCCCCCGCGCGGCGTCAAATCAGCGGCATTTATCCCCACCTCGCCATGTTTAACTCCCAGCACGAATGCGGCACCGGCGCCGTTGTGCCTTGGGCCGGCCGTCTCTGGGTCGTTACCTACTCCCCCCATCAACCCGTCGGCTCCGACGACCGCCTCTACGAAATCGACGACCAGCTTAACCAAACCATTCGCCCGGAAAGCATCGGGGGAACCCCCGCCAATCGCATGATCCATCGCGAATCGAAGCAGCTCTTCATCGGTCCTTACGCCATCGATACCCAACGCCGCGTCCGCGCCATTCCCTACTCCGCCATGCACGGCCGCCCCACCGGCAACGCCCGCCATCTCACGGACCCCACCCGCAAGCTCTACTACGCCTCCATGGAAGAAGGCTTCTACGAAGTCGACGTCCAGACTCTCGCCGTTCGCCAACTCTACGAAGATGGCAACGCCCTTCTCCTCCGAAAAGCGGCCAAGGACGTAGCCGGCCCGCTCCTGCCCGGCTACCACGGTAAAGGCTTCTACTCCGGCCAGGGCCGCGTCGTCTATTCGAACAACGGCGAAATCGGCGGCGGCAACCTCCCGCCCGATATCCCCTCCGGCTGCCTCGCCGAATGGGATGGTAAAGACTGGCGTGTCATCCGCCGCAATCAGTTCACCGACGTTACCGGCCCCGGCGGCATCGAAGGCAACGCCAACCCCGCCACGGACCCCATTTGGGCCATCGGCTGGGACCATCGATCCGTTCTCCTGATGCTGCTCGATAAGGGCGTCTGGCACTCCTACCGCCTCCCCAAAGCCAGCCACACCTACGACGGCGCCCACGGCTGGAACACCGAATGGCCCCGCATCCGCGACATCGGCGAGGACGAACTCCTGATGACCATGCACGGCATGTTCTGGCGCTTCCCGAAGACCTTCCGCGCCAACCGCTCCGCCGGCATCGCCCCCCGCTCCACCTACATCCGCGTCGTCGGCGATTTCGCCCGCTGGAACAATCGCCTCGTCCTCGGCTGCGACGATACCGCGAAGAACGAGTTCTTCAATACCCGCCGCGTCAAAGGCAAAATCCCAGGCCCCGGCCGCTCCCAATCGAACCTCTGGTTCCTCTACCCCTCCAAGCTCGACACCTTCGGCCCGCCCATCGGCCGCGGCGCCGTCTGGGTGAAGGACGATCTCCTCGGCAACCAAGCGTCCGAGCCCTACCTCTTTAGCGGCTTCTCCCAACGCCTTCTCCACCTCACGCATCAGTCCGATAGCCCGGTCACCTTCCGCCTCGAAGTCGACCGCGCAGGAACCGGAGTGTGGAGCCCGCTCCGCCAGCTCACCGTCCCTGCCCGCGGCTACGTCCACCATTCCTTCCTCCCCTCGGAAACCGGCGTCTGGATCCGTTTGACGCCCCTCCAGCCCTGCCTCCAAGCCACGGCCTTCTTCCAGTACGCCGCCGTTGACGCGCGCCCCGCTGCGCGCCCCGCGCCCGCTCCCACGGCTCCCGGCGCCCTCCTCTGGACCAGCGACGGCAAGACAGGAACGCTCCTCCTTTCTACCCCGAAGACTCTTTACGAAGTCGATGCCAACCTCGCGGCCCGGCCTCTTGCGGACGCCAAGCTTCACTCGTGGATGAACGACAATCTCCCCGCCCCCGCCGCTGCCCTCGAGGCGGACGCCGCCTCCGTCGTCTACGTCGATGAAGCCGGCAAGCGCTGGCGCCTGCCGAAGGGCCCCGCCCCGCCGGCCGGTTCCCGCATCGCGCGCGAAGTCTCCACCGAACGGGACCTCTTCCATTCGCACGGCACCTTTTACGAACTCCCTTCGAACAACGCCGGCGGCATCGCCATGGTTCGCCCCGTCTGCACGCACAACCTGCCGATTCAGGACTTCTGCTCCTGGCGCGGCCTTACGGTACTCGCCGGTCTGCCCCGCGTCGAACTACCCGCCGGGGAATTCGTCACCACCACCGACGGCCAGCATCGCCTCTGGCTCGGCGCGTCCGACGATCTCTGGCGCTTCGGCAAACCCAAAGGCGAAGGCGGCCCCTGGCACGAAAGCTCCGTCCAAGCCAACACCCCTTCCGATCCCTATCTTCTAACCGGTTACGACCAGAAGCAGATCCGGCTCTCTCACAACGGCAAGGCCAGGGTCGACATCCGCATCGAAGTCGACCTCACCGGCAGCGGCCTCTGGGTTCCGTATCGAACCTTTTCCGTCGCCCCCGGCCAGCCCACCCTGCACAGCTTCCCGGCAGGGTACAACGCCTACTGGCTCCGCGCGGTCGCCCTTGCGGACACCGTAGCCACGGTCACCCTGACTTACTCATAGCGACTACTGCAGTACCTTGAAGGCCGGCGCGGGCACCTGCTCCTCATCCCCGCCGGTCAACTTGCGCCAAGTCTCGCCAACGGCTACTGAGCCGCGGAAGATCATTCCCACCGGCACCACGCCCCAAAGCTTATGGGCCGCCACGGCGGCCAACCCCATCGATGCAATGCACCCGCACTGCTCGCAATCCGGCTTCCCGCCGTATTGGCAAGGCGTCACTTTGGTCTTGAAGTCCGCGGTGAGAACCTGCGTTGTCCGCGCAAACACGCAATCCTCCGGCGTATGCGGAGGTGTCGCGAACTGCTCAATCAGCCCCTTTGCCATATCCACTTTTGGATAACGAACCCGCAGATCCAACAGCTCCTGCATCGCCCGCAGCCGCTCTTCGCGAGTCAGAATCTCCGGCATCGAATCGCCAATCTGCGGCGTAAACAGGCTAAACCAAACCTTCCGGATCTCCGGCCGCGGCGTCCAAAACTGCAGGAACTTCTCGAGATACCCCGGCTGCTTCATCATCTGCCCGGTAATCGTGCTGTGGATCGTGATGTGCTGGCCTTCGATGTTCTTCAAGATGCGGTCATAGGTCGCCGGCGCCCGCCGGATGTCGTGGTCCGGCTGCAAGCCGTCAATCGACACCACTACTGACAGATGCTCCATATCAGCCCATTCGGACGCGATTTTCCGGAACGCGCTCGTCACCACCTGCACATGGATACCCCGCTTCAAGAGCAACGGCACCATCGTCTCCACTTCCCGGTATCGGACGAGCGGGTCGCCGCCCACCAACGACAAATGCAGCGGCTTCAGCCGGTCCACCGTCTCCAAAACACCGTCGATCAGTTCCTGGCCCTTCCGGTCCGTCAGGCTCCGCAGCGTGGTCCCGCCGCCCAAATGGCCATCATCGTAGGCATAGCAGCCAGGGCATTTCAGCGGACATTCCTTCGTGATTTCGATTGAAAGCGAAGGCTGCTGCCCCCGTAAAATCTTGCCCCACGCCTGTACAACCTCGGAAGTTCTCACACGCTCTCCTTAAAAGCAGCGTTAAGGCGCAGCTCAAGTTATAGGATGCGTGAAAACCCGACTTGCGTTACGACTTTTATTCTCCTTGCATCGCTCGGGCCAAACTTCCAAACCCTTTGGCCAATAGTCCCCGATCCGAGCCGATCGCGAGTACCGTATACCCTAGCTTCCGATATCGTTCCGCCTGCTCAACACTCCGCGCCAGGATCCCAGCCGCTTTTCCTGCCTCGCGAGCAGCCGCGCCGATGGTTGCCAGCGCCGCCCAGAACTCGTCGCTCGCATCCGTCACCCCCATGCTGATGGATAAATCCGTCGGCCCCACAAACAAGACATCCACCCCGTCAATCGCCGCAATGGCCGCGCAGTTACTCACCGCCAACGCCGACTCGATCTGCAGCATCGTGACCAACCGCCCGTTCGCCTCCCGCAGATACTCCTCGTAAGTGAACCCGTACCCGCTCGCCCGTGTCGACGAGGCCGCCCCCCGCTCTCCCAGCGGCGGAATTCGCACCGCCCGCATCACCCGCTCTGCCTGCTCCGCCGTATCAATCGAAGGCACCATCACTCCCGCCGGACCCCAGTCCAGCGCCCGCTTGATCTCCGCTGCATCAATCCCGGACACCCGCACAATCGGCGCCGCGCCGCCGCACTGCGCCGCCAGTATCTGCATCGCCAGGTCCTTTTCATCTCCTGACCCATGCTCCCGGTCGATCAACACCCAGCCAAACCCAGCGAGGCCCGCCATCTCCGCCGAAAACGGCGAACCCAGGTTCAGCCAGGTACCGAACTGCGGCGCTCCAGCCAGGATCAGTTCACGAGAAAACGTCATACTCGTGATCTTACAGCTTGCCCGCCCGCAAACCGGCAAGATAGGATGCCCTAGACCTCCTCCATGCTACGACTCGCCCCGGCCTTCCTCACACTCGCTCTGCTCCTTCCCGCGCAGTCGCTCGATCTATCTCCCGAACAAACCCGCGAGTTCGAAATCGCCGTGATGGAGAAGATCGCCGACCTCGCCCTTATCCCGCCCCGCCTCAACACCAACCCCCTACCCGCCTACGACTACGACCAACTCGACTACGGCATGACCATTGGCATCACCCGCACCCCCGCAGGTCGCCTCTGGGCCGCCTGGGTCGCTGGCGAAGACGGTCCGAAAGCCTTCTTCGTCCTCGCCTCCAGCGACGACGACGGTCTCACCTGGTCCAAGCCCCGGCTCGTCGTCGACGGCCAATCGAAAAACCTGCCGATGTACCGCAGCATCCTCGTCGGCAACCTCTGGACCGATCCCCAGGGCCGCCTCTGGCTCTTCTTCAATCAATCGATGATGCAGTTCGACGGCCGCTCCGGCGTCTGGGCCGCGGTCTGCGAGAACCCGGACGCCGACCCCCCCGTCTGGTCCGCCCCGCGCCGCCTTTGGCACGGCTTCACCCTGAACAAACCCACCATTCTCTCCACCGGCGAATGGCTCCTCCCCGTCTCGCTCAACCCCAAAGGATTCGGCCCCTTCGAAGGCGCGTTCCGTAATCTCGATCCCCTGCGCGGCGCCAATCTCTTCGCCTCTTCCGATCAAGGCGCCACTTGGACCCGCCGTGGCCATCTCCAATTCCCCAACGCCACCTGGGACGAACACATGACCGTGGAACGCAAGGACGGCAGCCTCTGGATGCTCGCCCGCACCACCACCGGCCTGATGCAATCCACCTCCGCTGACGGCGGCCGCACCTGGGCCACGCCCACCGTTCCTGGCATCAACCATCCCGTTGCCCGCTTCCACCTCCGCCGCCTCGCCTCCGGGAAGCTCCTCCTCGTCAAGCACGGCGAAACCATCGACACCCACGATGGCCGCAGCAAACTCACCGCCTGGCTCTCCTCTGACGACGGCGTCTCCTGGTCGGGCGGCCTCATGCTCGACGAGCGAAAGGGCATCTCCTACCCCGACGGCTTCCAAGCTCCCGACGGGTCCATCTACATCTCCTACGACCGCAACCGCTCCACCGACGGCGAAATCCTTTTCGCGAAGTTCACCGAAGTAGACATCCTCGCCAAGAGCCTCGTCAATCCAAAGTCCCAGCTCAAGAATCTCATCAGCCGTCCCACGAAGAAGAAACCATGATCACTCGCCGCCTCGCCCTCCAACTCGCCGCCGCCCTTCCCTCTGCCGCTGCCCGCGAGCGCGATTGGGCCCAGCAGGCCGCCCTCGACGCGAAGCAGGATCGCAAGTCCATACCGTACGATGGCCAAAAGCCTAACAGCATGGTCTGCGACACCACCCTGCGCCAGCTCCAGGATGGCTCCTGGGTTCTCTTCCTTCTCGCTGGCGGCGACATTGAACCTTCACCCGAGAACTATACCGGCCTCACCCGCAGCACCGACCAGGGCCGCACCTGGACGCCTCTCGAAGCGGTTAACGTCGGCTTCCCGCGCAGTGGAAAAACCATCGGTCAAGGGCCGACGGAACTGATTGTCCGCGGCAAGCGCGCGACGCTCTACTTCTCCACCCACTCCCACCACTGGCGCAACGATTGGCGCTCCTGGGTCATGCACAGCGACGACCGCTGCCGCACCTGGAGCCAGCCCACCGCCGTCCCCGGCCGCCTCCAGAATCGAACCTTCATCCGCAACCACATCGTCACCCGCGATGGCCGCATTCTCCTGCCCTTCCAGCACTACATCGGCCCGGAAGCTGAAGCCTCCAAGCCGCCGCTCGAACGCGCTCTCACCAACCCTCGCAACGGCATCCTCAGCAGTGCCGACGGTGGCCGCACCTGGACCGAACACGGCAATATCCGCCTCACCTCCGACGATACCTACTTCGGTTGGGCCGAAAACAACATCGTCGAACTCGCCGACGGCCGGATCGCCATGATCATTCGCGGCGACAAGCTCGGCGGCGTGCTCTACTACGCCGAATCCACCGACGGCGGCCGTACGTGGCCCGAATTCGCGGTCAAATCCACGATTCCGAACCCCGGCTCCAAGGCCACCCTCTACGGCCTCGGCGGCGACACCGTCGCCCTGCTCCACAATCCCAATCCCTCCCACCGCAGCCCCATGGCCCTCTGGATCAGCTTCGACGGCCTAAAAACCTGGCCCTATCAACGCGTCCTCGTCCCCGAATCCGTCGACGGACCCAAGGGCCGGATGAACTACCCCGACGGCTTCGTCAGCAAAGACAAACGCTGGCTCCATTTCGCCTTCGACGACAATCGCCACCGCGCCGTCCACTATAGTGCCCGGCTGCCCAAACTATGATTTTAGTCTTTGACCTCGGCACCCAAAGCTTCCGCGCCACTCTTGTCGATCGCGACGGCCGGTGCCAGCTCGCCTACTCCTGCCCCATCGAAACCCATCGCGATGGCTCCATCGCCGAGCAGGACCCTGTCGTCTGGCGAGGGGCCCTCAAGGCTGCCCTGCAGAACATCGACAAGCCCTCCGTCACGGCCATCAACGCGACGGCCACGCTCTCCGGCCTCGTCTGCCTCGATGCCAATGACGAACCCCTCCGTCCCGCCATCCTCTACGGCGACCGCCGCCCTGCCGTCCAACTCCCCGCCATCGAGGCCTCGGCGCAATATCAACAGTCCCCCTTCCGCGCCTACTCCGGCGACTTCCTCCCGCAACTCCACTACCTTCGCGATCACGAACCCTCCCACTTCCAAAACGCGAAGCTGCTGCTCGACGCGACCGGCTACTTGAACTACCTTCTTACCGGACAACCTACCCTCGACCGTTACACCACCCTCACCTGCTACGGCGATCCCACCGGTGACTTCCTCAAGCTGGGCCGTATCGTCGACCCCGGCGCCGTCATCGCTCCGGCCCTCGATTGCGCCGGGGCCCCAGTCCTCAGCGTCAGCTACGATAGCGCCGCCGCCTACCTCGGTTCCAGTTTGCTCGAACCCGGCGACGCCCTGGATATCTCCGGCACGGTCACCTCCTTCGGCGTCCTCACCAACGATCAAATCATCGATCCGCAACGCAGGGTCTTCCCCATTCCCTACGGCGATCGATGGCTCCTCCGCGGGTCTACGGCCATGTCGGGCGGTGTCCTCGAATGGGCTCGCCAGACGCTCTTCGACGGTACCTTCGCCGAGTTCGATCAAGCCGTTCTTGCCTCGCCCCCCGGAGCCAACGGCGTTACCTTTCTGCCTTTCCTTGCCGGCGCCCGCGCCCCCATCTGGGACCCCGCAGCCACCGGCACTTTCCACGGCCTCACCGCCCAAACCACCCGCGCCGATCTCGCCCGGGCCGTCTACGAAGGCCTCTGTTTTTCGCTCCAGCACATCGTCGAAACCATCGAACAGCTCGGCGCATCCGTCAGCAATACCCAGCTCGGCGGCGGCCTCTCCCGTAACGCCCTGCTCAACCAAATGAAAGCCGACGTCACCGGCCGACCTGTTCGCCCCCAACTCGATACCGAGGTCACCACTCTCGGCGCCGCCTCCATCGCCGCCCGCGCCCTCGGCTGGCTCCCGCCGGGCGGTTCCTACTGCCAACCCGGCCCCGCTATCGCCCCCAAGCACTCCGCCTATCACCAAGCCTTCGACCGCTACAAAGCCCTCCTGCAAAAAATCCTCTAGCTTCCTATGCACTGCCCGGCCGAGCTCAGATCCGACAAGCCCCTCCTCTGGTACCCCGGCACCGGCCGCCAAGTGTGGGCCATGCTCCTCGCCGCCCGCGAAGGCGACGTCTCCACTCTCCGTCGCCTCCTGCAGCAGAACCCTGCCCTCGCCCAGTGCCACTACGAGTACCGCACCCCGCTCGATTTCGCCGTCCGCGCTGACCGGCTCGCAGCCGCGAAGCTCCTGCTCTCCTATCAGGCCGACGGCCTCAGCCTCGAAGTTCATCAGCCTCTCCTCACTATCGCCTCCCCCGCCATGCGCGAACTCCTCGCGGCCAGGCTGTCCGTATCCACGAGCGGTGAGCCGCTAGCGGTCGCCATCCGCGCCCGCAACCTTCGCCGAGTCCGCCAACTCCTTAACGCCGAACCCACCCTCCTCGAAGCCCCCGACCAGCGCGGCAACCTTCCCATCCACTGGGCTGCCATGACCCGCCAACTCAAGGTCATCGACGAACTGCACGCCCGCGGCGCCAGCCTCAACGCCTCTCGCCCCGACGGGGCCCGCCCCATCCAGCTTTCGAACGGCGACTATCTCTTCCGCGGCTGGCGCGACGTCCCCGCTGACACTAAGACGACTGCCCGCGAAGTCATCGCCCACCTTCGCAAGCGCGGCGCCAAATGCGACATCTGTACCGCTTCCTACATCGGCGATTTCGCCCACGTTGCCAGACTCCTCGCCGCCGATCCCACCCTCGCCAACCGTCCCTCGCCCTACATCACCTACTACCCCTGCTCCGGCAATCCCCTCCGCAACGCCGCGGCCGCCGGCCACATCGAAATCGTCCAGCTTCTTCTCGACCACGGAGCCGACCCCAACCTCCGCGTCGAAGGCATCGCCCCCCTCGGCCAAGCCCTCCACGAAGCCGTCTGCAATAGGCACCGCGCTATCGTCGAGCTCCTCCTCGCTCACGGCGCCCATCCCAACGTCCCCGTTGAAAGCTCCGCGGACACCCTCTCTGCCGCCATCCGCAACAACGACCCCGAGATGGTCTCCCTCCTCGCTTCTCACGGCGCCGCCCGCTCCCTCGAAATCCTCGCCTACTACGGCGACATCGTCCCCGCCGCCGCCATGCTCGCCGCCAACCCCAAGCTTGCCAACGACCCCACGGCCCTCCGCTATGCCGCCGAAGAGGGCCACGAGCCCTTTGTTCGTCTCCTGCTCCACCATCGCCCACAACTTGCGAAACAAGTCGGCGTTGGCGGCAAAACGCAAGTTATCACCGAGCTGCTCTTCGCCCACGGCATGAACCCCAACCATCGCGATTGGCTGGAGGTCACGCCCCTCCATCGCTTCGCCCGCCGCGGCGATGTCGCCAACGCCCAGCTCTTTCTCGCCCGCGGAGCCCGGCGCAGCGCCGTCGACGACGACCTAAAACTCACCCCCCTTGGTTGGGCCGAACGCTACAACCAACCCGCCATGGCCGAAGTGCTCAGTTCGTTTCGGCGATGATAAAACTAGCTTGGTTCGCCTAATCCTCTCTGTCATCCTCCTAGCTGCTGCTGCACATCCGCAGGAGAAGCCGATCGCCGTTCTCGATCAATGCTGCGTTCTCTCTCCTGACGACATCAAGACCCTCGATCGTGGCCAACCCATCGGCCGCCTCATCAAATTTGGAGATGATGCGGACATCGCGATCATGGGCGCCATCCGCCTTTCCGTCCCCAAGGAATCCTTTCTCCGCTGGTATCGCAACGTCGAGAACTACAAGTACAGCGAGCTGGTTGAACAGGCGGTTCCTTTCCACGTCCCACCGCGCCCGGAAGACGCCTCCAGCTTCGTCATCGATGCCAACCAGTTGAAGCTAATGAAGGAGTGCCGACCCGCCAACTGCGGCTTCAAACTCAGCAACGAAACCATCACCCAATTGCAGTCCCAACTGGATTGGCGCCAGGAGGACGTCTCCTCAAAGGCGGAGAACCTCGCCCGGTCCATTCTCCTTCGCTATGTCACCCGCTACGTACAGCAAGGCGATGCCGCACTTGCCAAGTACAACGACAAGCCCGAGGAGATCGACGTCCGCAACACGTTCCGCGGGCTCCTCGAATCCTCGCCGTATATCAAGGCAGCCTTCCCCGCGCTGTATGACCGCCTCTGGAACTATCGGGGGGTTCAGCAAAGCGCAGAGAAGGACGATCTTTTCTACTGGTCTCGCGAGCGCTATGGCTTCGGCCTCAAGTCGCTGATCAATGTCAGCCACACGACAACCTTCCGAGCCAGCCCCGCCATCACCGTCCTCGCCAATCGCCAGATCTGGGCCAGCCACTACTACGACGGCTCCCTCAGCATCACTGTCCTGGTCGACGCTAACCCCGGCACGTATCTTGTCTTCCTGAACCGCTCCCGCATCGACCTCCTCAAGTCTGGCGGCGTGAAGCGCTGGCTGGTCAAACGGTTTGCCCCCGGGGCTATCCGCAAAGAGGTCACGGCCTTGAAGCGGCAGGTGGAAGCCCAGCCCTAACGGATCTGCAGTCCCATCAGCCGCGCCAGCACCATGGCCTGCGCCGGATCCACGATCGCGCCGTCCAAGTCGCCGACGCCCACCAGCATCTCTTCCAGTTCCGACTTCCGGAAGTCCGTCCCGCGCAACCGCGCCTGCCGCAGGTCCGCCCGTCCCAACTGGCATCCCCGCAGCACCGCGCCGCTCAGGTCCGCCTCCCGGAAATCGGCCTCCTGCCAGTCGCCACCGTCGAACTCGCATCGCCGAAACACGCCGCCCAGCAACTGGGCGAAGCGTCCATCGCCGTTCCGCACCAACACGTCCTGCCACTCCGCCGCCCGCGCCGCGAACCCCGTCAACCGGCAGTCAACCAACTCCACGCGCACCAGGTTGATCCGGTGCGCCTTCACGTTCGCCAGGTCGCATCCCACCAGCCGGACGTCCTTCCACGTCACGGAGCCAAACTCACTCCCGGCTAACCGGACCCGCTCCAGGATGCACCCTTCCATCCGCATTGCCGATACCTTCCCGCTCGTCCACTCGAGGTCCTCCACCCGTCGGCCTTGCAGCCAAATCTCCCCGCCATCTGGAACCAGGTCCTCAGCGGTGCCGGCTTCAAACTCCGCCGGCAAATCCGGCCGCTCACGCTCCAGCGGATCGTTCTTCTTCGCCTTCTGTGGTCGCTTCACCGCCTGGACCTCCTCGTCCATCTCTCGGATCTGGTCCGCATGCCGCCGCGCATGACCATCCATCAACTGCATCAGCTCCGCACCGTTCACCCCGCCGAACCGGGGATGCCGTACCGAGATCGAGTACAGCCCTTCGCCCACGTCCCGCGCCGTCCGGACGCTCCGGTCTCGCACGGTTTGAAACTCCGCCACCGCCGCGTCCAGGGTCTTGAACCGGCCCACTGGCTGGAACACCGCCGGCGCTTCCACCTTCGTCCCCCGGCTTCGAATCATGCCAAGCAACTGGAGTTCGCGTTCCGGCCGCCGCTGCGTCGCCGTTGCCGTGCCATCGGCCAGCCAATCGAGATACCTCCGCTCTACGGCGATCACATGCTCGATACATTCGAGCACCGTCCACCCGGCGTCCGCGCTCGCCCTCCGACCTGCAGGCGCACTTCTGACGGCCTCCAGAAAATCCAGCCGTCCGGCTTCGAGAATCGACACGAAGCTCATTTCGTCTGGTTCCCCTCCGGCCAAGGTGGGCAGTCGATATCCACCTCGCCCTCGGAAGGCACCGCCTGCCCCTCTCGCCGCGCCGCCCGGAAACGCCACGTGCGCAGGCTCTGCATCAGGCTTTCGCCGCTCACTCCATCGGGCGCCCGCACCACCCGCATATCCTTCGGCGTCCCATCCACGTCCACGCGGAAGCCCAACGTCACCGGTCCGCAGTGCGCCCCGGCGATAGGAAGATATCGGAGCGTGGGCTGCGGCGGAGCGACGCCCTCCGGGGCGGTAAACGCGATCCGCGTCTGCTGCCATGGCCGTAGCCGGAAATTGGCTTCCACCGTGGCCGCCACCCGAACCGGGCTGCCGTTCCTTTTCCCCGGCTCAAACACCCAGCTTCGCACCGCCGTCACGGTGTTTTCATCCAACCCCAAGCCTGCCCGTTGAACGACGGTGATCTCTTCCGCCTTCCCGTCCAACCCCACCACCAGAGAGACCTTTACAACAGCCTGGTAGTACGCCTTAAACCCGTCATCCGAATAGACGGGTTCGGTCCGCGACAACACCACCGGAACGCTCGTTCCCGCCTCTGGTTGAAACGAGATCTTTACGCTCGCCGTCGGCAGGTCATTACCATACCCCACACGCAAGGCACCCAGCAGTAGAGCCCCTACCCATCTGCTCAACCCAGCCATCCCCACAACCCTTCGATCACTATTTCCAGACCCGCATCCGCCGCCACATCCAATGCCGGGCCAAGCAACGTTTCCGCGACGACGGGCATCTCCGCCCGGCCTTCTTCCAACCGGCCACCATCACGAATCACAGAATCAAAGGGAGGCATCCGTCCACCTCCCTTCATTCTCTGCCAACTCTCACGTTTAAAACAGTAACTTCAGGCCCAACTGAATAATCCGCTGGTTGTCGTCCACCACGGCCGTTATCCGTCCCACCTGCGCCGAAGTCGCCGTCGAATTCGGCAGCCGGAAGTTCGGCCTGTTCAGCACATTAAACACCTCGCCCCGGAACTGCAACTGCACCCGTTCCGTAATCGCCGTGTTCTTCAAGACGCTCGCATCCGCCTGCAGAAAGCCCGGTCCGCGGATGATGTTTCGTCCGGAGTTTCCGAACGTGCCCACCGCATTCGCCGTAAAGCGCGACGTGTCGAACCACTGCAGCACCTGCTCGCCCCGGCTCCGGCCGCCCGGAAACGTTGCCGATCCACCCAGATAGTCCGCAAAATCCGACCCAATCCCGCTGAAGGAGTTATCGCGCCCGCTGGTCACCGTAAACGGAAAGCCGCTCTGCGCAATCACAATCCCGCTCAACTGCCAACCATTCACCAACTTACTGGCAAATCCATCGCTCTTCATCCGCGGCAACTCATAGATATTCGAGAACTTGAAGTTATGCTCCACGTCCTCCCCCGCCAACCCCCGGTTCTGCCGCCGGTTGAACGGATTCACGACCAAACTCCCCGCCTGCGCATCGTCAATCGTCCGCGACCACGTGTAGTTCGACAGAATCGAATAGCCCTTCGCAAACCGCTTCTCCACATTCAACTGCAGCGAATGGAACGAACTGTTCCCGCCGGAGTCCGTCCGCCGCACATTCCCGAAGTTCGGATACACCCGCCGCTGCTGCGTATTGCCTACCGTCGCCCCCGGCCCATAGATCGCCGGGTTCTCCTCAATCGCGTACTGCAGAAACGTTCCCTTGTTCCCGATGTATGCCAGGCTTCCCACCCAATCGCCCCGCAGTTGCCGCTCCAAGCGCATACTCCACGAAGCTAACTGCGGAATCCGGTAATCCGGCGCGAAGTACGCTCGAATCGCGTTATTCGGCGAGAATACGAACTCCGGCCCCGGAATCGTCGGGCCAAAGTTTGCCGGGAACGGATTCGCCATCCCCTTGCTCCCAAACGGATCCTCAAACGCCACATCGTTCAACGTGAACGTCCCCGCAAAGGGCGCGATGTTCGTGTACGGATTCATGTTGCTCGACTGAATCGGCGTATAGTACAGCCCAAATCCGCCCCGAATACTCGTCTTCCCGTCGTTCGTAAGGCGATACGCAAAACCCAGCCGCGGACTCACGTTCCCCCAGTTCGCCTCCGACCCCGCCGTCGGGCAGCCCTCGTCGGCGTTGTCGCCGCCGTAGAGCAACCCCGCCGGAGCGTTCGGATACCGCTGCGAAACCCGTCCTGAACCCGGTTGGAAACACACGACGCGTCCCTGCCGGTCGTAATACGGCAGATACGGATCCCACCGCACGCCCAGGTTCACCGTCAACCGGCTGTTCACGCGCCAGTTGTCCTGGACAAAGAAGCTCCAGCGCGTGCCCAACAGGTCTTTGAATTCGCCGCCGCCCTGCGTAAACGCCGACGCCCGGCCAAACATAAAGTCGGCCAACCCGTTCCCGGAAAGCTGCCCGTTGAACGAGAAGTTCCCCATCATCTGGAACGTGTTCGTAATCGGGTTATGCACCCGCACCGCCTCCCCGCCGAACCGCATCTCGTGGTTCCCTTTGTTCCAGCTCAACACCTCGCGAATCGTGAAGTCGCCCCGGTTGAAGATCCCTTGATGGTTCGACCCGATGCTGAAACCGTCGGTCACCGAAAGGTTCAGCGCCGGCGGCGCCTTCAATGTCGAATCCTCCGGACCCACTACCTTCGATCCCGCCGCGGCAAAGCCGAATGGAGCGCCGGACAAGCTGCCGCCCCGCTGCAGATTCAAGCCGAAGGTGCTGTTCAGTAGCAGCGTTGGCCGCATCACGTAAACGTGGTTCAAGGAGAAGTTCGTCACTCGAACTTCGTTGCCGCCGCGCGCCGCCAGCAGATTGTCCCCTTCGCCGGGAATTCCGGCGGGCCGCCCAAAATCGGTCACGAACAGGCGGCCGCTCAACTGGTGGGCGCCCGTTTGATAGTCCACCTTCGACATGAACTGGTGCTCCGTGTCCTGCAGCGGTAACCCTGGAAACGTCAACTGGTTGCCCGGTCCGTTCGGCAGCGGAATCCGCGCCAGGAAGTACTTCGAAACCGGGTTGATCCGGCTCGCCGGAATGATGTTGCCCGGTACCGGCAACCGGCTCACCGGATCCACCAACTGCCGCGCCAGACCAGAGAAGTTCCCCTCCCGCTCGGCGGCCGTCGGCACAAAGCGAATGTTCCCCGCCGGCGTATTGCGCACTTCCGTTCCCTGATAGCTCCCGAAGAAGAAGAGTCGGTTCTTCACAATCGGTCCGCCCACGGTTCCTCCGAACTGGTTCCGCTTCAGCGCGTCCCGTTCCGGCGCAAAAAACTGCCGCGAGTTCATCGCGCCGTTCCGCAGAAAGTGGAACAGCGTCCCATGCACCTGATTGGTGCCCGACCGCGCGATGATGTTCACCACGCCCCCCGCCGCGTTCCCGTACTCCGCCGTAAAGTTGCTCGACTGCAGATTGAACTCCTGCACTGTATCCGGATTCGGAAACGGCAGGCTCGCGTTCAGATAGGTGTCGTTATGGCTCGTCCCGTCGAGCTGAAAGTTCACCTGTCCAATTCCCGCCCCGTTCACTCCCGCCGTCTCCTGCCCCGGATACACCCCGCCGTGGCCGCAGATGCGGCAAGCGTTCCGCCCCAGGTCTACTGTCCCCGCAGCGAGATAGACCAGGCGCTCCGGACGCCGCCCCTGCAGCGGCAACTCTTCAATGTTCTTCCGGTCCACCAACTGCCCGCCCGTCGCGCTCCGCGTCTGGATCAGTTCGGCTTCGCTCGTGACAGTGATCTGTTCATTCACCTGACCCACTTTCAGCGAGACGTTCTGATTCGCCAACTGGCCCACGGCCAACGTCAGCCCATCCTGCGCGTAGGTGGAGAACCCCTGTTTTTCCACGGTCAGCCGGTAGTTCCCCACCGGTAGCAGGGAGAGTTGGTAAGCACCCGTGCTATTGCTGGTGGCCGCTTGCGTAAAGCCGGTCTCGACGTTGCGCGCGGTCACTTTGGCCTCTGGCACGGGCGCGCCAGACGAGTCGGTGACGATACCGCCGAGACTAGCCGTTGTGAACTGCGCCAGGCTCGGCAGAGCCAGCAAGAGCAGGAAGGAAACAGTCGATTTCACGGGAACATCCTCCAGGGAGATAAAAATACGAAACGAAGCCAGAACTGCGCCGGAAGACACTACGAGCGTTGGATCGATAAATCGTCCAGCATTCTGGTCAAAAACAGCCGAAATTCAAATCACCAGCGCCAATCTACAGCACATCGGAAAATCGACTCAAATCTTCGTCTCCCCAAAGAAACCATCCACCTGACGGGGGTTAGAACGGGAGCGAAGAGAACAGTACCCGCAGGATAATCCATGTCAGACGGGAGAGCAATAAAAATATTTAACGGTGCTCCTTTCTCTCCGGATTCGCGGGCTAGAAGTCTTTGTCGTCGCGCGAACTGCCGATCATCTCCTTCCGCAGCTTCCTGTACTCTTCGAATTTTTGTAGTTGCGCCGGACGCAGAACCCGCCGAATCTCTTCGTCTTCGTTCACCCGGATCTGCCGCAGCTCCTCATGTAGCCGGTTGGTGATCTGCTCCTGTTCCGCCATCTGCTTGCTGTCATTTGCGATCCGCGCGCGCCGCAGTTTCCGCAGCTCCTGATTCTGCACCTGCCGCTTCGCAGCGAATGGCACGCGATACTTCGCCTGAATCGCATCCACCTGTCGCGCCTGCTCAACGTCCAGGCTCAAGGCCGACTTCAGCGACTGGTCCGCCATGAGCGACACGGCAAAAAACGTCACGGAAAGACCCGTCATCAAAATTCTGTTCAACATGACTTCCTCCAGAAATCCGGTAGTGTAGTGGCGCAAAGTGCACCCGGGAACATCGTTCCCACACCCGGATATGTGAAAAGGCCGGTGAGATTCACTCACCGGCCCGTCATATTTCTAAAATTCCTCTGCTGCTCCAAGTCCGATCGCTCAGTCCAGACTCTCCCAGATCCGCTCAATCACCTCGAGCCCGCCCTCCGCCGATACCTCCGATCCCGTGTCGGTTGCCACCGCCGAGCGGCGCGCCATCGTCTTCAGCAGCTTCGGTCTCACCTCCGGCCGTGTCCATGGGCACACCGCGATGCAGATGCCGCACGAAGCCCGCTCTGCAAAATACGGAATGCACTTGTCAAAGTCCACGTACCACCGCTCCACACCCCGCACCATCTGCTTCTGCTCCGTAATCGCCTCCGGAGGGCACTCCACCGTGCAGATTTGGCACGTCGCGCAGAACTCGTCGCCGCCAAACCGGACCGGAGCCGTCGCCGCCAGCGGCATATCCGTCGTCACCCCCGCCAGCCGGAAGCCCGACCCAAACTGCGGGCTGATCATCGACCCATGCTTGCCCAACTCTCCCAGGCCTGAGGCAATCGCCGGCGGAATCAGCAGCAGCGCATTCGCCGCCGGCCCCGGATACGCCTTCGCCGTGTACCCTTGCGCCCGGATCCAGTTCGCCAACGCGAACGCCGCCCGCGTCCCGCGCGCGTACTGTTCGCCAATATCCGTCACTCCGGCGCCGTTGGTCTCATCGGAAGGAACCTGCCGCAGCCGCTCGTAGTCGTGGGCCAACGCCAGCACAATCACCCACGGTTCCTCAATCTCGTAGCCCTGAAACACGTAGAGCGGATCCATGGCAGCAATCCCCACGGCATCCGCTTCATGCTCAAGCGCGAACGCTCTCAATTCCGCGGAGAACTCTTCCGGCGAACGTTCCGGGTGCTGCTCCGCCACGGGAGTCAATTCCGGATGGTTGTATGCCGCCTGAAACGCCGGGCCTGCTCCCGGGCACCGGCGCGAACTCTGCCGCGCGAGGTTTTGCAACGCGCCAAACGGATGCAGTTCCGGCGGATGCCAGAAGAACGGCGATGCCTGCCGCGCCGCGGCCTCGCCAACGCCATTGATCGAGTTCCCCGAAGCGGTGAGAAGAGCCAGGGTCTCGGGATGGGGCTCATAGCGTTTCTTGTCTTTCATCGTTGCGGCCGCCCGGCACGCCGGAAAACGGAGGTCTCTGGGTTGTACTGCCGCCAGTCGAACCAGTAGTCCTTCGTCAATTCGACGCGTTCCAGACAGACTCCAGCCGCCTTCCCCGCTACGGCGCAACCCTGGAAGTTCCAGCGACTGCCCGTGATATCGTCCATCAGCAACCCATCGCCATCGCCCGTCCGGTAGAGCTCAATCTCTTTGCCCCCACCCGGCATCTGTGAACGAAATCCACGCACGGATCGGCCATCGGGCCCCACGGCGATCACTATCGGGACACTGCCGAGGCGATCCAGAACCACCTTTTCCGCCAAGACGATATCGTGCGGATACGCCCGCGCGATACCATCCGCCCGAACGCCCAGCACCAGCGTGCGCGGCTTCACGCCCTCCTGCGCGTAGCTCAGCACCGTTGGGGATTGCTGCATCCGTTCTTCCCAGTCTTTCTTGGCGTACCGCCCTGCGTCTTCGGCGGACTCCTTCAACAGCGTGGCGTCCGGTTGTTCGGTTTTCCAGAGTCCGAAGGTCAACTCATCGGAAGGAATTAGCACAAGCTGCCGCCCTGCCAGCGGTCCGGAGATGGCCTTGCCGCTGATTTGTTGCCAGAACGTACCCGTTTCTTCATCGCGCATCAGAAAGTTTTGATTGTTGATTCCTGCCAGCCGGAAGCTCAGAGAAAGACCGTCCACCTCGCGCCTCCACACCAGACCGGTGTGACAGAGCGTTCAATAGGTAGCCACGATTGGAACACTGCCCACGTTGTCGTTCACGATGTGGTGATAGGCGATCGCGCGGACCGGGTAGCCACGCGCGACGCCGTTCTGTTGAATGGCTAACACCATATCGTCGTCGTCGAGCCGCCCCTCGATTGCGGCCTCGAACTGTGGCTCGGGAATGGGGTGGAACATGATTTCGAACACGTTGATGCGGGCCGCCACCGCCGCACCGCAGGTGACAAAGACCGCCAAGGCGAGGGCGGCCTTCCCGGCTTTACTGGCCACGCCCCGCCAAGCCAAGGTGGCCACGAGAATGGCTATTCCGACACAAACGAGCGTCAGCACGGGTCGAAATCGCATGAGGAGCAGCGCGGCGTTCAACTCCTCCGCGCCTTGTGCGCGAAAAGGCCGAATCACGTACATCGGATAGAGCGCGCAGAACAGAGAAGCCAAAGCGCATCCCAGCAAAAGCCCCCGAACTCCAGGTCCTCGAACGAGTTTCATAGTCCTGACACGCTACTCCGCTGCCTCCCGGCCGCTCAATAATGGATTTCCGCTATCGGCAGCGAATGGGGCGATTGTGCAGTCCCTGAAGCATCGAGAACGAGCCCCGCGCTTCCGACGCCCGCCTTTCGTCGCATTCGCTTCTGCAATTTGCAGGGTCTCAGCGGATTGGGGGCGCTTGCCAGAGGAACGGACTCTGGAGCCGAATCGCGTTGAGCCATGATGCAGTCGTTGCGTGAACGTCGGCAGTTTGGGTGCACAATTGGTCACGGTCAAAGCTGACGGATTCCGTCGACGCCAACGGATGAATAGCCGTCCTGCCGAATAGGACAGGCCAGCGAGCACCCTACTGACGCAAGTCTGGCCTGAAAGCTCCTAACCTCTAGACGGCCGCGGCCGGCCGGAAGTTTTTCGTCGCTCGCGTCCCCAGCAGAAGGAACACCCCCAGCAGCGCCAACTGCGCAACCAGGAACGGCGCCTCCGACTGCGTCGGCGCTAGCGCCTGCAGCGCCGGAATCTTCTGGAATGCCTGCGCTACGCCCACAAAAGAGTTGAGGTACAGCGCGACGGACGCGGTCACCACGTAGACACTGCGCCATGAACCGGACAGTTGGAATCCGTACAACGCCACCAGGGCCACCGCCAGCACAACAAGTGAAATCGTTCCGACAATGTGCGAAGGCAGTAGTTTCTCGAAGGGAAACATAAAGCCGGTGACGCTGGTCAAGACGGTGGTCGCCAGAAAACAGGTATTCCAGCCGTCCAGCCGTTTTCCCGAGATAATGCCGAAAACGACAGCAAATCCGGTGGCGATGCCAATCAGGCTGATTACCACATGCAACAGCGTAAATGCGAAAAGACTCATTCCGAGCATCATGATTCTGTTCCTCTCCGGGTAGGACCGGCTAGGCCTGCAGAAAGGCCAGCAGATCCGCGTTCAGTTGATCCTTGTGTGTGTCGGTCAGGCCATGCGGCGCGCCGGCATAAACTTTCAAAGTCGCGTTGTGGATGAGCTTGGCCGAGGCCAGCCCTGCCGCCCCGATCGGCACGATCTGGTCGTCGTCGCCGTGAAGAATCAAAGTCGGAATGTCGAACTTCTTCAGGTCTTCCGTAAAGTCTGTTTGCGAGAAGGCTTTGATGCAGTCATAGGCATTCTTATGGCCGGCCAGCATGCCCTGCCACCAGAACCAGTCGATCATCCCTTGTGAAGGTCTCGCCCCCGGACGGTTGAAACCAAAGAACGGCCCACTGGCGAGATCCCGGTAAAGCTGCGATCGATCAGTCACGGACGCTGTCCGCAGGCCATCAAAAACATCCATCGGCAGCCCGTCCGGATTGGCCTCCGTCTTCAACATCAGCGGCGGCACGGCCGAGATCAGCGCGGCCTTAGAGAGGCGGCTGGTGCCGTACCGGCCAATGTAGCGAGCCACCTCACCGCCCCCCGTCGAAAAGCCGATCAGCGTCGCCCCCTGCAGTTCCAGCGCGTCCATCAACTCCGCCAGATCGTCGGCATAGGTATCCATTTCATTGCCATCCCACGGCTGGCTGGACCTTCCATGTCCGCGCCGGTCGTGCGCGATGCATCGGTAGCCCCTATCTGCCAGGAAGAGCATCTGCGCCTCCCAACTGTCCGCCGTCAGCGGCCACCCATGACTGAAGACCACGGGCGCCCCGGCGCCCCAGTCTTTGTAGTAGATCTGCGTTCCGTCTTTGGTGGTGATCTTGCTCATTTCAACTCCAACTCCTTACGAAACTATGCCCGACCCCTCAGGACTTCTCATCACGAGATCGACTGATCTTTCTTTACCCCAACGGCGTGGCTATCCAAGTCCCCCAATAGTGGTAGCCGGGCCAGCTACCGCGATCCGTCTGTAGCATGTCCCGGGTCTATCTAATGGGGTAGTCGAACACAGAAGACCGTGCGCCCGGGCCGGGAGTCCACAGATACAGAACCTTTATGGCTGCGGACAATCCGCTGAACGATATCCAGCCCCAGGCCGGCTCCCTCGCCTACGGATTTGGTTGTCAAGAACGGATCGAAGATTCTCGCCTGCAGATCCGTGGGAATGCCCTTTCCGTTGTCACTGATCTCGACCAGCACGCCGCCATGCTCGGCCCTAGTCCGTATTGCCAGAAGGCGCGCTGCGTCACGAGGCAGATCCTCCAATCCGTCCAGCGCGTTTTGAATAAGATTCGTCCAAATCTGGTTCAACGCACTGCCGTTGGCACGAATGCGCGGAAGGTTCCCTTCGTAGTTCCGGCCTACTTCAATGCCCTGCTGAAGCCGGTGTTGGAACATGCGCAGGGTGACTTCGATACCTTGGTCCAATGCCACATCCGCGATGGGGTTCTGGTCCATGTAGGAGTACGACTTCACGGACTGAACGAGGTCTGCAATGCGTGTCGACGCGTCCTCCAGTTCGCGGGCCAGGCATAGGATCTCGTGATCGGCCTCCAGTATTCGCAGACCGATTTCGATCTCTTCCGCCGGTAGCAGTGTGGCCATCGGGCGCACTTGGCCCACCGGAATCCCAGCCCCGGCGAGCCCGCCGGCGAGTTCACCGCTTCTGCCCAAAGTTTCGAGCCATTCGGCCAGCTCGGACTCGCGGTCGGACTGCTCCAAGGCGTCTATGGGCTGCGAGGACTCCGCATAGGCAACGATCGACTCGCCAAGTCCAGCGAGGAGGTTCCTTGCCTCGGGCGAGAGCACCTGGCCACGCAGCGCTACCGCACACTTAGATCGCTTTGCCAGCACGCTTCGCAGTCGGCTGGCGGATCGAACCGCGGCGGACGCCGGATTATTGAGCTCGTGCGCCAACCCGGCCGAGAGTCTTCCTAGCGAAATCAACCGGTTCGTGCTTTCCTGCATGCGCGTGAAAAGCCGCGTCCGCTCCGTCATGGCCGACACCAGTCTTTGCGCCAAGAGCGGGGCGCGATACACCAGCTCCCGAAGGTGGATTGCGGGCATGGCCGCCACGCGGGAGTCGACCGCGGCCCAACCGCGCCCGGCCCACGTTTTCATGAGGGAGAGCGGCAGCACCCCCGTCGCCTGTCCCGCCGGCACAACGATTAGCTCGTGAAATTCACGCCGCTGAAAGTGAATTTCCCCCGCCAAGACCACCAGGAAATCTTCCGCGGGGTCTCCCTGCTTCACTATCTGGTCCCCGGAAGCAAAGGTGCGCGCCACCGTGCGGCTGGCGATCCGGTCTACGGCCTCTCGGCACTCGCCTTCAAACAGCGCGAGACTCGCCAGCTCTTCCACCGAAACGCTGTCCAGACTCGTGTTCACGGACGCCATTCGCCCCCCAGTGCCCGATACAAATGCCACTCGCCGTGGTGAATCCGCCCCCGCACCCACTCGGCGTCGAACAGGTTCCGATCCGCATCGAGTACCTGTGGAGAGCTGGCCATGCCACCTTCGTACGACCTCCTCGAAGACCGGTTCGCGCTGACGTACCCCTCGAAAAACAGGACTGGCTTCATCTGAACGGACACCACTGCGACGGGAACAGCCAGGGCAGTAACAGCGCCGACGAGTATAACCACCGAAGGCACATCGAATCCACACTCATTTCTCTATTGCCGAGATGCAAGCTAAACGCTGTGCAGCTAGGCACGATTCCTCGTCGACGGTCGTCGCTGGAATCTCCAACGCCGCCGCACACTGATCGGACGGCCATCCGGCCACGACTCGGAGGACAAAACACTGTCGCGGAACTTCCGGGAGTAGCGGTACCCGCTGCAACTCGACGGGCAACCAAGCCTGCTCGTCCTGCGTCGCCGTTCCGTCAAGCAGGAAAGCCAGCAGGAACTTGCGGGACACTACGAGTTCTTCGGCAACTTTCAGCGCGAGCACGTAGCCAGAATAAGGGCGAGGGCGCTGCCGGCGACATCCCAAAACCAGCCAGGCTGAGGGTACCTACATTGGGTAACGAGCGGCTACGACCCGATGGGCCGGCCGATAAATGGCGGAGCCGGCAGCCGCGGACCTTTGTACCGGGGAACGTCCCCAACCAGCTCGCGGTTCTCCCACTGTTGGCGCGCCGCCAGAATCTCGTCCGCAGTCCGGGCAACAAAGTTCCACCACATCAGAATGCGCTCACCGAAAGGCGGCCCTCCGATCAGCAGCATCCGCGCTCCGCCCGCGCTCTTCAACCCAAGTTCGCCGCGTCCCGCGCCGAGGTAGTAAAGCGTGTTGCGCTCAACCGGAGCGCCGAAAACAGTGATGTCGCCGTCAACCAGCATGGCCCCATATTCGAATGAACGATCGAGCGGCAGATTCAGCCCGCTCCCCGGCTCGACTCTGATCTCTGCGCCCACACCGGGACTGAATTGATGACCGGGCGATACGGCGCCGTCAAACGCTCCCAGGATTGCCGTAACCTCCCCGCCTCGATA
Organism: Candidatus Sulfopaludibacter sp. SbA3; assembly: GCA_945890485.1. Lineage (GTDB taxonomy): Bacteria > Acidobacteriota > Terriglobia > Bryobacterales > Bryobacteraceae. Next base: position 88,148 of record CAMDCN010000002.1, read on the forward strand.
ATGCTGCCGCGGCAGCGCGGAGGTACATTGATACCCTGGCGGCAGCCAGCGACTCGATTCTGGAAGCGCCACCCAGAATTGCACTCCATCCAGCAATCCGGAGTTCTGCGCCGGAGTCTCCTCCGTGTGCGCGATGCCGCGCCCCGCCGTCATTAAACTCAAGTGCCCTGGCTTCACGAGGCATTCGCTGCCCAAACTGTCGTTGTGAACGATCTCTCCGGCCAGGAGCCACGTCACGGTCTGCAGCCCGATATGGGGATGCGGCCCAACATCCATGGCCTTCTCGGCTTCAAATCGCAGAGGGCCAAACCGGTCAAAGAAACACCAGGGCCCGATCATTCTGCGGCCGCGAACGGGCAAAACGCGGTGCACTTCCAGAGATCCGAGCCGCAGGGAGCGATCCGGGAGCGCTTCAATTGACGGCAGCAGGTTACTCATGATTGCAGGTGGAAAATGCCTCGCGTCAGCGCAATGGTTACGGCATGCGTCCGGTCGTTTGCCACCAGTTTACTGAGTATGTTCTTCATGTGCATGCGGACGGTTTCGTCGGCGATCGCTAACTCGGCGGCCACCTGCTTATTCCGGTTTCCGCGCGCCACCAAGCGCAGTACCTGGACTTCCCGCGGAGTGAGCGAATCGTCGCCGAAGTGCTCGGCCAGATTTGACGCGACCTGGCGGGGCACCACCTTCCTGCCCGCATGAACTTGTCGAATGGTTTCGATCAGTGCGCCATGCGGCATTCCTTTCAGAACTACGCCCTTGATTCCGGCCTCCATTGCCCGAAGCATGTGCACGTCGCCGCGCACCCCCGTTATCACCACTACGCGGGCGCCCGGAAACTCCGCCAAGATTCGCTCCGCCACCACTTCTCCCGGGATATCGGGCAACAGCAAATCGAGGGTCACGACGTCCGGCCGCCAACGCCTATACAGTTCAATTGCCTCGGCCCCAGTTGCTGCGTCGGCCACCACCTCCATCCCGGCTTCGCGATGAATAACCGCGGCAATCCCCTCGCGGACAAGCGAGTGTTCATCGACAGTCATGATTCGGATTCCCGTCGGAGCGGCCCAGGGACTTTCGGCGTAGCGGGAAAAGTTCTCGACGAGTGTTGCCATAGCCTGATAGTGCCCAAACGCGGAACGAAACACATCACGAGATCGGAGCGTATGCGCCTAACCTGTACGTGGTATTCGAGGAATGATAATCTCCCGCCGGCCGAACAAGTGGGCATCTAACGACACGGCGCCGGGGCCAAGCAATACGATAGAGACGGCGATGACGATGGACAACATGGTGGGCAGCGGTGAATCGAAGAGATTCACCGGCGGTGGCTGGCCCCCCATCGCCGCGGTGCCCGCGACGACGATTCCCACCAACGTGCTTGCCAGTGGCGTAAGGAATCCAATCACAAGCGACGTTCCACTCAAGATCGCAACGGCGCCAACGATGTTCGCTAGAACCGTCCCGTGCTCGGTATCGGCGAAATAGAGAAATCCCTGGATGATGGCAACTATCGCCACCGCCGTTCGCAGAAGCAGCAGCCCAATGCCTTGCCGTCCACCCGGAAACGTGGAAAAAAGCCGACGCAGTTTTTATCTCCTTCACCCGGGCCCTTGGTGGATACCGCCAGTTATTGGTATCGTAACGGGTCCCGGAAGGACTCGAATCCCCAAACGCCGGAGCGGCGAGCTAACACGTTCGGGTTATTTAGAGCTGAATGATTCCGCGCCGCACCCCGATCGCCACTGCCTGCGTCCGGTCGCTGGCGCCGAGCTTCTCCATGACGTGCTTCAGGTGAACCTTCACAGTCTCCTCGGAAATGAACAGTCGCTCGGCGATATCCCGATTCCGGTTGCCGCCCGCGACGTGGCGCAGTACGTCGATTTCCCTCGCGGTCAACGCGTCATCACTCAGGTGTTCGGCAAGTTGGGCCGCCGCTTCCTGCGCAATTCGTTTCTTTCCCGCGTGTACCTGTCGTATCACTTCTACAAGCTCGTTCGGCGGCAGGCTCTTCAGGACGTACCCTCGCGCTCCAGCTTCAAGCGCGCGCTGGATCTCCACGTCACCCTCAAAGGTAGTCAGCATGATCACTCGGGCGGCCGGATATTGCGCGCGGATGGAGATCAGAACATCAATCCCGCTGATATCGGGCAACCGCAGATCCATCAGCGTTACGTCGGGCTGATGCTCTTTGTAGCTCTGCAAGGCGTCGGTGCCGTTGGCCGCCTGCGCGACTAACCGCATGTCGGGCTGACTGTTTATGATCGCCGCAATGCCTTCGCGCAGCAGAGGATGATCGTCCACGCTGAACACTCGGATAGGGGGTTGATCGTTCATCTTTCTCCTTTCTTCTGCCCGCTGAAAGCCACGAGAAGTTCCTGTCTATGGTCTGAGTTGAAGAGCAACGCTACGCGGGACGGAGAGTACCGCTCCGGTGCCGGCAGAAGCGCGATTCCAAACATGACGCGGGCCGCAACACAGGCGGTTCAATACCGAGACTATTATCGCGGACGCGGACCCAAAACTGGCGGGTGGACTTGTGGATTCCATCTCGAACCGTGTCGCCGTGGAGAGCCGGCCTGCTTCTCTTCGAAAGGCGGCGGCGATGGCGACCCTGGAACAGAAATCCGGTACAACCTTTCCGGGTTGCAGCGCGGCATCACGGAGACCGATTCCAGGATGTTTCACTGCGGGAGTTCCGCGCCACCCGAAATACTTGCAGTCTGCGAGTACCTCGAAAGTGTTAGGCGGTTCGCCGAACGAGGGGTCCGATCAGCCAGCGAAGCGTGGCCGGAATGTCGCGGCGTAGCACGATCGCTTCGACCTCACGGAACACACCGCCGTCACGTTCCTCGAGACGGGTCGTGCTGAGAACCCGCCAGATCAGCCCGGCGCCGTTGTCGGCTGGCTTTCGGCGCGGGTTGCTTGTCCCATAGCCAGCAATCTCCTGGACCCGTGTGGTTTGTGTGATGCGGTAGGGCCGCCGGGCGTCGACAGGAATCCGCGCAGACTTGAATTGCACTCTTGCGAAAGAGCGACGGGTTCGACATGAGGATGAGCGATGGGGACTCCAGCACGGCCGGCCGATAGTAGTCGCGCATTACCGGCAGAACCTGGCTAAGTGCTACGCCTGCGATGAAGATGGCTCCGATCCAGTGGTGAATCAGGCCGGAGTCTCTTCGGCCGAGAGAAGTTGCTACCAGTTGAGCGCCGCGCTTGAGCCGGCTTTCGAGGACGAGGTCTGCCACGCCTGCCCCCGGTCAATCCCTCTACTACTCGTCAACCAGTGGACTAGTTCGAACCGGAAAGCGGAAGCAGGTTATTGGTGCTCTCTCATCGTGGTAGTTGGCCCAGCTACGGCTTAGGACCATTCCATCGCCATCGAGACCTTCCGTGATCCTGGAATGCGATACGGCTGGGGACAGCGAGCTCAATTTCGGTGCCCGACGTGGAACTGCTCCGGATAACGAATCGCGATTGGATTCGATTCGCTCTCTCATTCATACCCGAGAGACCCCAGTGTCCGTCGCGCCCAGCGGCCACAATTTTCGGGTCGATGCCACGGCCGTCGTCGCGTACTACCACACGAAGTTCGACGGCTGAATAGTGGATCTCCATTTCAACGCTCTTGGCTCGGGAATGGCGAAAGGCGTTGATCAACGCTTCGCGGCCGATTCGGTACACATCGTCTCGGAGAATCGGGTGCAGCGGCCGAGGCGCTCCCTCGACGATCACGCGAAACGCTACCGCTTCCTGGCTGTTGTCGGGCAGTGCCAGCTCTTGCTGAATCCGCGAAAATGCTTGCTCCAAATCGAGCGAAGCGCTGTTTGAGGAGCGCAGCCCGCGTACCGCGTTCCGTCCCTCTTCAATCACCTGCCGCATCAGTTGAAGCGCACGCGAAAGGACGGGCTTCGCCCGGGAATCCTTGTCTAACTGGTCGGCGGCGACGTGAACCTGCATGGATGCGCTGAGAAACCCTTGCAGCAACGTGTCGTGCAGCTCCTGCGCAATGCGGGTCCGCTCGGCCAGCCTTTCCTCGAACCGGACGTTCATCTGCTTGGTGACCTGGTGCAGCCGGTAACGGTATAGGGCGATCGTGGCGAAGCCGAGCCCGAGTAGCGAAGCGGCGCGGAACCACCACGTTTGCCACAACATTGGCGCAACGCGGAAGCTCGCCACCGCTTCGCTGCTGCTCCAGACGCCATCGGGGTTACTGGCGATGACGCGGAAACGATAATTGCCGGGGCCCAAGTTCGTATAGACGGCTTCTCTTGTCGCGGCGGGCTCGCTCCAATCTCGATCAAAGCCATCCAGCCGATAGCGGAATCGAACGCGATCCGGAACGGAAAGACTGAGCCCGGTGAAGGTGAAGGCGAGCCGGCGATGCCCGCCCTTGATCCGGATGGACGGCTGGAGAGCGACCGCATTTCCATCGGCGGAGACTGCCTGGATGTGGGCGATGGCAGGTGTCGTGTTGCTTCTCATTCGCTCCGGATCGACGACGGAAATCCCCCGATTCAACGAGAACCAGATCCGGCCTGGCTTGTCCGCGACAACCGAACGATGCCGCTTCACGCCCTCCGTGCCGCGGAGTCCATCGGCCAGGCCGAACTCGTGCAGGTCGCTTTCCGTGAGGGCGCCTTGCCGGAGCCGCTCCCGGCTCACTCGCAATACGCGGCTGGCCGTGGAAACCCAAAGAAAACCGTCGTTGTCCTCCGCGAGGCCAAGGACAGGTTCGCGCAGGGAGGCCGGCGCCTTGGGTAGCGGTAGAATCCGCTCGCCCGCGCGGATCGAAAGACCGGTGGCGGTACCGATCCAAAGCACTCCGGCCGAATCCTCCAGCAGGCAATTGACCTCACCCGCGGCATAGGCTTGCCAGCGGCCATTCGAGAGTGCGCTGAGTCCCATCGGGCTCGCGATCCAAACGACACCCGAGGATGTCTCGAGGATCGCATTGACGGTGTTGGAAATCAGCCCGTCGGCGATTGTGTAGTTGGTGAACCGGCCGTTAGCGAGCTTGCTGACACCGCCACTTAAGGTGCCCGCCCATACGGCGCCATCGCGCGCCCGGTACACGGAATAGACGCTATTCTGCGCCAAGCCCTGCGCCGTGGTGAACGTTCGAGAGGTCGTCGAGTTTCCTTCGCCTTGCAGTAGCGTCAGGCCACCGTTTTGCCTGCCTACCCACAAATCACCGTTTCCACCGGCGATCGAGTAGATGATGTCCCGGACCAATCCCTCGCGGTCGATGCTTCCGCGCTGGCCGTCCTTCAGCCACCAGAGTCCTCCAGTCGCCGGAGCGAACCAGACCCGGCCATCCGGGGCGGCGAATATTGGGTTGCTCCCATCCGTTGGCACGCCCTCGGGTAGCGAATAGGTCACAAAAGTGCTGTCGCGAAGTCTCTCCAGGCCACCGCCGCTCCCAATCCAGATGTTACCCTCACGGTCCTCGAAGATCGACGTTACCGCATTGTTCGATTCGCCCCCGGGATCTACCAATGACGCCACGCCGTAACCGTTCACCCGAATCAATCCACGAGAATTCGTGCCAACCCAGAGGTTTGCATCGCGGTCGACGGCGAGTGACAACGCCTGAACGCCATCAAGCGCGGCAGGAATGCCGGACTTCGTCAGCTTCTCTCCATCCCAGCGGACGATACCGGCGTCCGTTCCAATCCACAACTCGTCATTGCCCGCGGACACAATCGCATTCACCTTCCGGTCCGGAAGGTTCTTGGTAATGGCGATGGTTTCGCTCCCCCGAAGGCGGAACAGGCCGACGTCGCGCGTCCCGACCCAACTGCTCCCATCAGGCGTTTGCGCAATGGCCAGCACTGGCGAACGCGAGAATCCAACCGGCGCCGCAACCGTTTCGAATTTCTCGCCGCGTAGAACGATCGCGCTCGGTTCACCCTGTAGGGCCCACAGCATCAGGGAACCGTCATGTGCGCGTCCCATGGCGGTGGCGTTCACGGAAGGCGCTCCCAATTTCCCCAACACATCTTCGAATACGCTGCCTCGATAGCGTAGAAGCGTCGGGCGTCTGAGGCGCGCCCAGAGGCTGCCGTCGCCGTCAACCGTCAAGCCCAACACGTGGCTCAGCGTGGGCGATTCCGGGATTCCCGACAGCATCGGCAGGAACCGGAGGCCGTCAAAACGGAAGAGCCCGCGCTCCGTACCGATCCAAAGATATCCATCTGGGGTCTGATTGATGGAGTAGATCGGTCCTTTCGGAAGGCCACTTTCGGCGCCCCATCGTTGCCGTACGTACTGCGAGATCGTCCGGTGTGGATCGATGGCGTAGCTGGCGGGAATCGACAGAACGCCGAGCAGGCACGCGGCGAGCAGTCGAAGGCGCCTAAGGCAGGTACTCGAACTTCTCAATGACCACCTCGACGCCATTCTGCTGGGACGTTCGCGACTTTCCGAACGTGTATAAGTTCAGATGCACTCGTTCGCCACCCGGAGTGGGGATTCCGGAAGTGAAGACATGCTCCGCAACCAGTTCCTTTGTAGCGCGATGGCTCTTGAACGAGACCCGCGCCGGTTCCCACCGGAAAGAATTCGTCAGGCTGCCACCCGGCGAATCGAACCGGAACACATTCGCTGGAACGTAATAGGGCTGGATGGCGAACTGGGCGTTCTTGGCGCCGGGATCGCCCCACTGGCTCAGTTGGATATCGATCTCCCGGTGATTCTGGCCGGCTTCCATGGGATCGTACGTGAAGAGGCCCAGGACGGTCCCCGGCTCCAACCGAGGTACGTTCCGCATGACGAACCGGTAAAGCCCGTAGCCGAGGCCACGTGTCAACGCGATCTCCGCGCACGTCCATTCATCGCGTTCGCGAGCGATGCGAAGGTGCAGAAATCCTTCGGCATCCGTCCAGACGTTGGACGCCCGATTGGCGTGCATCACGCCGCCGCTGTCGCTTGGGACTTGCAGCACTTCCCAGTCGTATCCACTGAATTGTATGCTCTTCGGCACGATGGGAGGCGCGATTGGCGATGGCCGCCCCGGCGACAGGGCGATCGCCTTCACCGCGCCGCCAACCGCAGGTAGAGCGTCGGTCTTTTTGGCTACAGCAAATTCAGGATCCACCAGTAGTGCGGCGTAGTCGGTTCCCAGATGCGTGGGGCTGCTGAAGGTTGAATCCGGCTCGATGTTGGTGAACGGTTTGCTCGAGAGTGGCTGCACCCACCAGATGCCACTCTTAGCGTAGAGAACAACTCGCTGTCCGGAGCGGGCGCCCGTGACGCGACCCGATATCGTCTCCATTCTCGCCGCGCCACCGGGGCCAGACTCCGGAATCTCAGTAAAGTGGATAGCCGGTTGCGAACAAGCCTGCAGGGCAAGGGACAGCAGGGCTAAGGCGCCCGCATAGTGGCGTGGAGGTCCTGATGGTGCCACAGTCTTTACCCTATCAAAACCGGCCACGGGCACGAATCACCCGATCGTGTTAGCGCGCCGATTGCGCCCGGGAACTCTCTGGTTTTCAGGGAATAGCCGGTTATGGTTCCACTCAGCTCCTTTCAGAATTTGAACGTGGCCCAAAGGCCGACGAAATCCACCGCGTGTCCCAAGCCAACCTCGCGCAGGAATGGACCGGGGAAAAAGTGCAGGTAGTTGGCAGTAAAGCTTAGATGCCGAGTCGCTTCCCATTCCAGCATCACATTTGCGTGAGCGCCGATGTAGCGGGAGCGGGCCTCCCGCCCGGAAACGATCAGGTTGCCTGGCATGTCATAGATTCCGTCTCGCGTCGACTGCCGCCAGAAGTAGTCGGCGTCCGCTGAAACGGTTACGCCCCGGCCGATGGGCACTGTCACGGATGGATGCAGATCCATGATGTTGTAAGGACCCAGCAGATCGGCTTCGCTGAAGTAGGCTCCCTTGGGAAAGAGCGCGTTGAATGTGCCGAGTCTTCGGTCGAGCGGATTCCTGTCTCCACTGGCGATGTCGGCCTTCAAGCCGATTCGCGGGCGCAGGGCCAGGCTCTCCAACGTGTACCCACTGTTCGAGGCTACAGTCCACGCGCGAATCTGCGAGGATCCGAACGTGCCGAACTGCCATAGGCCCTCGTAGTCGAAGTCCCAGGCTCTGACCTTGTCGTACCATCGCACGCCGGCGGAGTGACGCTGTTCCCGCGCCGCGCCCTGATCGAACTCGTGATTCTTACGGTCTAGCCCGAGATAGTACAGGTCGGCTGAACCCCATCGCCGGCGCTTGGCCGTGGCGTACGCGCCCCAGAACGATTGCCGATGGCCAATCGAATCGTCAAACTTTCCGGGATTGGTCTCGGCGGGGCGAATGGCCAACAAGTCCACCCTCCAGTGAGTGCTCTCCCCCGAAAGGCGGCCGCCATCGAACGATTGGCGGACGTTGGGTCCTTCCCGGATGCCCACGAGCCGCGATGACCCGAGACTGATCTCCTGCCGCCCGGCCCGCAGTTGTATCGCCGAGCCAGGCGACTTCACTTCGACGAAGGCCTGATGGACATCAAGTTCGTCCCGGTCTGGCGGCCGGGGACCTCCGATCCGGCCGCTCTCGATACCGCTCTTCATTTGGCTGAAGACGCGCAGGCGGCTTCCCAGGTGAAGATCGGCATGTAACATGTATCGCTGAAGCAGGTATCCGTTCCCGTCGTCGGGATCCAGTCCCCAGACGGGGTTGCGAAAGTATTCGTAGCGTTGGCGCGTCTCTCCACCGATCGTGAGATACATCCCTCGGCTTCCCATTGGGATGTTCTTCAGCGAGTTTGAACGTTGGTTGCTCCAATCTTCTTCGTAGCGAATCAATTTGAACTCAGGCGGTTGTTCACTGAGCGGCAGCAAGAGCAGGCACAGTACCTGAGGCATGCACATCGCTTTACTCCTCAGAAGGCAAAGCAATCGCAGCCGGTTCCGCCACCCCACAAGCTGAACTCACGAGATTGACTTTGGCTGGCGCAGCGATGCGTGGTCGTCACCAAGTGCCCGCTTTTTGCATTGTGGTAACCGCCGAAGTGCTTGACCGGAGACCAATCGTTGCTGATTGGGGGTAGCGGCGGGCAGCTTCTTAAAAACTCTTCGGCCCCATACACGATCTTGCCGCCCAGCACCGTCAACACCGACTCCACATGCTTAATCTCCTCTTCCGGGATCGAGAAGTAGTCGGCTGATAGAGCCGTGAAATCCGCCAATTGCCCGATCGCAATCTCCCCTTTGCCCCCTTGCTCCGAACTGAACCAGCTCGATCCCGTCGTATACAGGCGCAGCGCTTCCTCGCGCGACAACAGGTTCGATTCTCCATAGAGAGCCGTGCCCCCGACGGTTCTGCCGGTGGTCAGCCAGTAGAGCCCAACCCACGGATTGTAACTGGCCACGCGCGTCGCGTCAGTCCCGCCGCCGACCGGCACGCCCATCTCCAACATGCGCCGCACAGGCGGCGTGCGCCGCGCCGCGGAAGCGCCGTAACGATCCACGAAATACTCGCCTTGATAGGCCATCCGGTGCTGAATGGCGATGCCTCCGCCGAGTTGCCGCACGCGATCGATGTTCCGGTCGTCGATTGTTTCCGCGTGGTCGAAGAACCAGTGCAGACCATCGAAGGGGATTTCGCGATTCACCGCCTCGAAGACGTTCAGCATGCGCGTGATCGACTCGTTGTAGGTGGCGTGCAGGCGAAACGGCCAACGATTGGCAACGAGAATGCGGATTACTTGTTCGAGGTCCGGCTCCATGGTCGGAGAAAGCTCCGGACGGGGCTCCAGAAAGTCCTCGAAATCGGCGGCGGAGAAAACCAGCATCTCTCCGGCGCCGTTCATGCGATAGAAGCTATCGCCGTCGCCGGGCTTTGCCATTTGCACCCATTTGGCGAAGTCGTCCCGTTCTTCCTTCGGGCGTTGGGTGAACAGGTTGTACGCCAGGCGAACCGTCAGTTCGCCGCGGCTGGCCAGACCCTCTACGACTCGATAGTCGTCGGGATAGTTTTGGAATCCGCCGCCCGCATCGATGGCGGAGGTCAGTCCCAACCGGTTCATCTCGCGCATGAAATGGCGGGTCGAATTGGCCGCTTCGTCCGGATTCAGCTTGGGGGCCTTGGCGAGGGTGGAGTAGAGGATGCTCGCGTTCGGCCGCGCAATCAGCAGGCCGGTGAGCCGACCTGCTGCGTCGCGCTGAATCTCGCCGCCGGGCGGGTTCGGCGTGTCTTTCGTATAGCCACACACGCGGAGGGCGGCGGCGTTAACCCATGCGCGGTCGTAGAGGTGGAGGATGAAGCAGGGCGTGTCTCCGGTGGCGGAGTTAATCTCTTCCATTGTCGGCATGCGCCGCTCTGCGAATTGCTGTTCGGTCCAACCGCCCACGACGCGCACCCACTGGGGTGGTGGCGTCCGGCGAGCCTGTTCCTTCAGCATCCGCAGGGCGTCGGCCAAGGACGGCACCCCGTCCCACCGCAGCTCCATATTGAAATTCAAGCCCCCACGAATCAGGTGCAGATGGCTGTCGTTCAATCCGGGGATTACTGTTCGTCCCTGTAGATTCACTGTTTCGGCGTGGGGGCCTTGCAGGGAAAGCATCTCCGCGTCAGAGCCCACGCCGACGAACTTGCCGCCTCGTACCGCGACCGCGGTGGCATGGGGCCGGGAACGGTCCAGCGTCGTTATGTTCCCGCCGTGGTACACCACATCCGGCGCGTGTGAAGGCATTAGGAATCTCCTTGAGTCGAGGGAAACAGCCAGTTTTTGAATAGGCGAGTCAGGTTTGGCATGACAAGCCAAGTGAGCGACGCCACGGTGAGCGCCGCAATCAAGACGCCTCGAAGCAGCGGGGGCCAGTGTGGAGTGAGCGGTGAGATGATTGCGGGGAACACGATGCTCAGCGGATACACGCCGAGCATCGTTAGCAACGCCATCTTGATCTTTGGAGGTGGCTGGTGGCCCGGTTCGTTTGGAAGCGTGAACCAGAATGCCAGCCCCTCCACTTCCTCAACCCGCGGCCGCGCCTCCGAAACATCGCGAAGCCGATCCATCCAACACGTGTATTCCTTCGAGTCGGTGAACCGTCGCCGATCTTCCGCGGTGGCGAAGCGGTCGAAGACGGTGTAGTCTCGGGAGCCGGATGTTCGAATCACCTCGATCCCGAGGTGGCCTGGCTGTCGCAGCACGTGGGCTACAAACTCCTGCATCAACGCTTCAAACGCGCTTTCGGCGCCCGGCTTGATTCGCCGGCGAACGACCGCCGTGACGGGGTGAGTGGCAGTATTCATGGAAGAGTCCGGGCTTTCGCGGCGCTATTTGTGCGCAATAGCCAACGGCGCCGCATACTCGGGGAACTTGGTGGCCGGAGCGCCGTGCACCATGGTGTACGCGTACTCCACGCCCATCCCATAGGCTCCGCAGTGGTTCTTGACGATGTCCATTACGGCGTCGTAGGTTTCCCGGGCGGCCCAGTCCCGCTGCCACTCCAGCATCACCGAGAGGGCCGTTACGGGCTTGGCTCCCGCCTGGATCACGCGTTTCATTGCATTGTCATGGGCCAATTGACTCACGTCACCGCAGCAATCCTCGACCACATAGACTTCGTAGCCATCGTGGATCGCTTGGATGGTTGGCAGGGCGACGCAAGTCTCTGTCCAGAGGCCTGCCAGCACGATCTTCTTGCGCCCGGTCTTCTCGATGGCGGCCACGAAGTTCCGGTCGTCCCAGGAGTTCATGGAAGTACGTTCGACGGGCGCGAGTCCCGGAAACACCGCGAGGAGCTGGGGCCAGAAATGACCGCTGAAGGCGGCGGATTCGACGGTGCTTAGGACAACAGGCACGTCGAACACCTTCGCGGCTTTGGATAGGACTAGGTTGTTGTTGATGATCGATTGACGGTCAAGACTCGAGACGCCGAAAAGCATCTGGGGCTGCAGGTCGATCATCGTGACCACGCAATTGTCGGGGGTCAGTAGGCCCTTTTCGCTAAGCTTCGGACGGCCGTTGTTCTGGGACATCTTTGTTCATCCTTGTTCTGAGTAGGAGTTCCTGGTTGCCGTTCTGCGTTGTTGCGATGTGCAGAAGCAGGATCCTCTGAGAGCCAGTGTGTGGGATTCGGCCGGAGAAGCCATTACGAGATGGACTGATCTTTGGATAGCCTTTCTGTTCTAGTGAGGGATTCCCCGATGGAGGTAGCAATTCTCGGCGGTACTTATACCCGACATGTGGCAGCAGGGAGCCATTCCCACGGGAAGTCAGAATCGGTGTGCGCAGTCCGCGCGGCAACCGGAGGGCTACTCTCGGCCGCTTAAGGGATGCGGCGCGACGATCTGGCTTTGTTGCCAGATGGGATCGACGAGATTGCCGGCTAGGTGCTGGTCAGCAATTGAGAACGGCCCGCGAGGAGATTGGCGCGCCGACTCGGATGCCTCGCATGCCACTGATTCGCGTGTCGATAAGCGTCAATGGCGCTATACGAAAGGCCTTGGCTCATTTCATAGAGTGCTTGCTTGGAGTCCCGCCGCGTCCTGCGTGAATTCACGGCACGACATACCAAGGCGAAAGACAGAGTCCGACGAGTGCGTAAACCGCGCGAAGAGCCGGGCAACGCTGGGAGTAGCAGTTGGTACCGGACCATTTGCCAGATTTTGAGGGGGGAAGGGGAGAGTCGACGGAAGGCGTCGAACAACTACCAATTGGGAGTTGGTTGCGGGGGCATGATTTGAACATGCGACCTTTGGGTTATGAGCCCAACGAGCTACCAGGCTGCTCCACCCCGCACTCCAATACTACCAAGCAGCGTCACGTTTTGGCAACAATTTGCCTCACCAAAGTTCACATTGCTTATCCAACGGCCGCACCATCGCATCGCCCACCTTGCATTGAAACGCCCGATGGAACTCCGGCATGTTCTGCAGCGTGCCTGTCGCCCGGAACCTCCCCAGCGGATGCGGATCCGTGGTCAACCGTAACCGCTTCGCCTCTGGCCGCAACTGCGTCGCCCAAACTCTCGCAAACGCCAGGAAAAAGCGCTGATCGCCCGTGTACCCGTCAATCACCGGCGCCTCCTTCCCTCCCAAGGCCCGCCGATACGCCCGGTACGCCAACTTCAACCCACCCAAATCACCCAATGCTTCCCCCACTACCAACCGCCCATTGTGCCGCAACCCGTCACCCACATCCAACGTGTTGAACTGATTCACGACACACTCGGCCCTCGCCTCAAATTTCTTCCGATCCTCGGGCGTCCACCAGTTCCGCAAATCACCGCTGGCCGCATACTTCGAGCCCTGGTCGTCAAACCCATGGCCCATCTCGTGCCCAATCACCGCGCCAATCGCACCATAATTCGCCGCTTCATCAGCCTCCATGTCGAACATCGGCGGTTGCAGAATTCCAGCAGGGAATCCGATCTCGTTCCGCAGCGGGCTGTAGTAGGCGTTCACAGTCGGGGGGGTCATCCCCCAATCGTTCCGGTCGAGCGGCTTGCCGATCTTCGCCAGATTCTCCATCCGCGAAAACTCGCTCGCCGATTCCATGCTGCCGAAGAGGTTGCCCCGATCCACCTTCACGGCGGCGTAGTTCTTCCATCGGTCCGGGTAGCCGATCTTCGCGCGAAAGGCGTTCAACTTCTCAATTGCATTCCTCTTCGTCTCGGCGTCCATCCAAGTCGACGCCTCCAGTTGTTCCCGCAAGGTTACCCGCAAATTCTCGACCAACGCATTCATCTGTGTTTTGGCAGCCGGCGGAAAATGCTTCTTTACGAAAGCCTCGCCCAACGCATCTCCCAGCGTCTGATCCACAAGCGTCGTACACCGCTTCCAGCGCGGCTGCTGCTCCTTCACTCCGGTCAAAACAGTACTCTGGAATCGGAAGCTCTCATCCACGAAGGCTTGTGCCAGGTAGGGAGCCGCCGCCAAAATCGTCTTCCAGCGCATCCACGTTTTCCAGGTCGCCAACGGTGTAGCCGTGAACTCCTTCTCCACTGCCTTCAAATAGGCCGGCTCCGAGACGATCACCTGCGTTGACTCGGCAATGCCTAGCCGGGCGAAAGTTGCCTTCCAGTCAAAAGACGGCATCAACTCGGCCGTCCCTTTTAATCCCAGCGGATGGTAGGTCGCGTCGGGATCACGCCGTTGCACATTCGTCAGCCGCGGCTCGGCCAGCTTTGTCTCAAATGCCAATACGGCCTGCGCCTGTGCGGCGGCGTCCTCCGGGTTCGCTCCCGCGAGTGTCAACATCTTGGTCACATGCACCAGGAACTCCGCTCGAATCCCCTTTGTCCGCTCATCGTCGCGGAAGTAGTAATCCCGCTCCGGTAGAGAAAGGCCCGTCGGTGACACGCTGGCGACGGTTTCGCTCGAGTTCTTTGAATCCTGCCGGGCAAATACGATCACGGGGCCAAACGGCGAATTTTTCTGGAACGCCACCAGCGTGTCCAGCATGGCTTTCACCGTGCCGATCTTCTCGATCTGCCCAAGCTCTCCCGTCAGCGGCTTGATCCCCTGCTTTTCCACCGCCTCTGTATCCATGCAAGCGGCATAGAGATCCCCGATCTTTCGTTCGCCGCTGCCCGCGGGCGCTTTCGATAGTGCCGCGGCCTCCAACAGAACTCGCAGTCGTTCCCGGTTCCCTTCCACCACCACCGAAATGGTGCCCCATCCGGACTGCGTGGCAGGAATCGGATTCTTGTCTACCCACAAGCCGTTAGCATACCGCCAGAAATCGTCGCAAGGCTTGCACGTGGTATCGATCCCGGTCACATCAATGCCGCTTTTCTTCTGCGCCGGTAGGCTCGAAACCAGCAGCGTGGTCACCACGCTCAAGTGGAGGAATTGTCGCATCTGCACAATTCCCAGTAAATCACAAAGATTATGGGAGATCTGCCACTTTCACCATCAATTTACCGCGATTGGCGCCGCTGAAGAGCCGGTCGAGCGCCGCGGGCGCATGCTCCAGTCCCAGAACGACGTCAGTGGCATACTGCAGCTTCCCCGCAGCCAACCACTCGCCCAGCTTGCCGAATGCCTCCCCAGCTCGGGGGAGATAGTCGAGCACAATGAAGCCCTCGATCCGGCCTCGCTGCATCAGCACGTTTGCGAGATTCTTCGGCCCGGACGGCGCACCCGTGGCATTGTATTGCGAAATCATCCCACACAGCACGACTCGCCCCCGTAATGCCAACCGCCCAAGGCAGGCATCCATAATCTCGCCGCCGACGTTCTCGAAATCCACATCGATGCCCGCCGGGCAGAGCTCCCGCAGCCGCTTGGCCACGTCTTCGCTCTTGTAGTCAATGGCGGCGTCAAATCCCAAATCTTCGGTAATCCACCGGCACTTTTCCGCACCGCCCGCGATGCCCACCACGTGCATTCCGATATTCTTGCCGATCTGGCCCACCAACGATCCCACCGCCCCGGCCGCCGCCGACACCACGAGCGTTTCGCCGGCTTCCGCCTTGCCTACATCGAGAAGTCCGAAGTAAGCCGTCAGCCCGATATGGCCGAACACGGCAAACCACTGCTCCGGAGTGACGCCCGGCGGTAGCCCGTTCAATGCCGCCCCTGGAACAACCACCCGTTCCTGCCAACCCAACATCCCCTGCACCAAGTCGCCCGCTTTCCAGCGCGGATCCGCCGACTCTTCCACCACTCCCACGGCAATGCCCCGCATTACCTCACCAAGCGGCACCGGCGGCAGATAGCTCTCCACCGGCGACGCCCAGATGCGGTTTGTCGGGTCAAGCGACAGCATAAGCGTCTTCATCCGGACACTGCCCGGCCCCACCGCCGGCAGCGCCACCTCGCGCCACGCAAAACAATCGGAATCCAGTTTTTCCACCGGACGCCGCTCTAAAATCCAGCCGTGATTGGTCATTTGATTGGAGAGAACGGCAATGGCCGCAGTAGAGAATTTGAAATGTTCGAGACGATTTCGGCATCGCTCCAGCCTGCGGTCGCCCGGAGCTTCAGCCACTCCGGATGCGAAACGAATTTGCTCCAGTTCGCCTCCCGCGCCGCCAGACTGTCGTACCAGAGCAGATAAGTCAGGTTCGGCTGCTTCTCGCCGATCACAGTCTCGCCGAAAAACACAGGATTCAGCCCTGTCTTTTGGAAGATCGCGATTTCGCCTTCGTTGAACATCCGAATCTTGTCGGCGAGGGTGGTGACATCGTCGCTTTCATAGGTCCTCAGTTCGAACAGACGCGCCGTCTTCGCTGGCGGCGGCGCGACAACACCTGGGAACCCAGTAAACCCCTTTAAAATCTGCGAGGAATATCGTACGAAACGCTGCCCCGGGGCTTTATTGAATGCTGCCAACTCGCTTTGGAACTTCTTATCGGCGGCCAACCGGTTCATGCCTTCTTCGAGCGCGGCAAACGACGGATAGCTCTCAAGCGTCAGGTAGTACGGCGTGTCCGGTCCAATAAAGGAGCTGAAGAAACCCAGCCCCTGTGCTCCGGCGCGCTCGAGGGCCGGGCGCTTCGATACCTCCATAAACTTCGCCAGGGTCGCGCCCATTGCGTCGCCGCTATTGCGAAGTTGATATCGCCGCAGCAGCAGGGTCTGCGGAGGTCCGCCCGCCGTTTGTTGCGCCATCGCCGCTGCGCCCGCCGCAGCCGTACCAATCAGTTTCCGTCTCGTCATCGCTCTTATCCTACCGCTTACGCATCGCGCCCAACAGCGCTTCCAGATGGCTCAAATACTTCTCCAGCGCCACCCGACCAAGCTCCGTCAACACGTACTCCGACTTCGGCTTCCGGTTCTCAAACGTTTTCGTGCACTGGATATAGCCGGCCTCTTCCAGCTTCCGTGCGTGCACGCTAATGTTGCCATCCGTAGTCTGCAGAAGCTCCTTCAACTCGTTAAAGCTCATTGAGCCGCTTGCCGCCAAGGCACTCACGATGCCCAGCCGCATTTTTTCGTGGATCAGGCCTTCGAGAGCTTGCGCCTCCCGGTTGACCTCAACGGCCACCTCGTCCAGAATCGGCTTCACTTTTGCTACTGCTGCTCTAGCCACCGTACCTCCTCGCAATCCACAGCCCGAAACCCATATGCAACCCACCGAAACCCGCCGCCAGGAACGAATTCCCAAGCTCCGCTGGGCTCGCCAACGCCGCCCCGCCCAGCGCCATGAAGCATAGGCCCATCAACGGCACCACGCGAACGCTGAACGCGCCCGCCGTCATCACACCCGCGCCATAAAGCAGCAGCCATAAGCCTGGAAGAACGCCAACCATGTGCTGCCTGTACAACACCGCGCTCAACACAGCGCCCGCCGCCACGGGCGGTGCAAAGCTCAGAAAAAATCGCCGGCCTGGCGCCGAAAACAGGCTGCGGTCGCCGTGATGCGTCTTGCGCCAAATCGCCAAGACACCGATGGTCACCGCGAGTCCCATCTCCGCCACCCACACGCCAAACCATCCCGCTTCGGACCCTTGGCGGGCCGCCAGCCAAGTCGCCCCCACTGCCGTCAGCCCCATCCAGAACCCGCCCCAGCCCGGCACAGCCGTAAACGCGCCGGTTTTCTCCATCGTCTGCCGGATGTACCGGAGCTGCGCCAACGCGTGATCGCCCATATCTATCGGCTGCGCCATACGCCTCCATCTTCCAGCAAGCGCTTTGCCTCGTCAAGCGAACAGGCTCAACTGCTCGGGCCGGGGCGAGCGAAAATCGTCGGTCCGGCTGTCAAGGCCGTGCCGCGTCCGAACCCGCTCCACCCGCTCGCGGAGCCAATCGCGATAGGCGGTTTCGACATACGCGCCCCGGCCATACCTCTCCCGGTATCGTCTCGCCAAATGCGGAAACTCCCGCTGCAACCAAGGTAGAAACACCGCCCACGCCGAATCGCGCAGAAACAGCGGATTGGCATGGAACGTCTTCGCTCCCGCCGCCCGGGCTGCCCGCGCGACCGCTTCGAGTGATTCCTCCCGGTCTGTCAGCCAAGGCAGCACCGGTGAGGCGGAGACCCCCACGTCTAGCCCTCGGCGCGCCAGTTCGGCAATCGCACCCATCCTCAATTCCGGCATTGGGGCAAACGCTTCCGTCCGACGCGCCAGGTCTGCGTTCATCGTCGTCACCGTTATGAATACGCGCACCCTGTTTCGTCGTGCCAACTCGACCAGCAGGTCCGCATCCCGCGTCACCAGATCGGACTTCGTCGTTATCCCGATCCGCATTCCTATCCGCCCGGCTAAACCCTCCAGCATCTTTCGCATCAGCCCATACCTCCGCTCCGCCGGTTGGTAGCAGTCGGTCGCTGTACCAAACGCCACCGTGTCGCCGGGCTTAACTTGCCGCAGGTCGCGCCGCCACATCGCCTCGTCCCACGTTTTGGCGAAGATGCGCGTCTCGAACTCTTCAACAGGTAGCTCCATGAATTCATGGGTATATCTCGCGTAGCAATACCGGCAACCGTATTCGCACCCCCGGTAAGGATTCACCGTCCAATCGAAGATCTGCCGCTTACCCGAACACCGATTCAGAAGGCTCTTTCCGGCTAGCTCGAAGTAGGCTACGCGACGCTTGGCGTCGAGCAACGTACCCTCCGCGGCCATTCGAGCGATCCCAACCAGAACACTCATCGGGGTATATTCGCCTTTTGTTCGCTATTTGTCAAGGTTAAAGGATTTGTTGTATTCAAAAAGGCAAACATTGAGCCCTTCGCATGAGTAAAACTAGGGAGGTGCGAAACGCAGAGTCCAAATCGGTTGAGGACTACAAGCTCATCCTGCGGGAGTTTGCTCGCGATCCTTTCGCGGTCGCGACCGTGTGTCCTAGCTCCCCGTTCCTAGCCCGCCACCTAGCCAACTCTTTGGCCCTAGCCGACGCGAAGGTCGTAGTGGAGTTGGGGCCCGGCACAGGAGCCTTGACGGAGGCCGTTCTTCCGCGCCTCCGGCCCGGCACCCGCTTTCTGGCCGTGGAACGTAATCCGGCCCTCTGCGCAGCATGGCGGAAACGTTACCCGAAGTTCGACGTCGTTGAAGGCAGCGTCGCCGATCTTGCTCAGATCTGCAAAAGCCAAGGTATTGACTCTGTCGATTGCGTCGTGAGTGGTCTCCCTTGGCCCTCGTTCGATGCGGAACTGCAGCAAGCGGGATTGTCAGGCGTTCATCAGGTGTTAGGCCCCGGTGGACAGATGGCTTCGTTTGGCTATCACATTGGCTTGCTAATGCCCGGCCGCCAGCGCTACTACAAACTTCTGGACAAGTACTTCAGCCAGGTAGAACGCCTCAGTTGCGAGTGGCGGAATCTACCTCCGGCCTTCGTCACGCGCTGCACAAAATAACGCTTGCGCCCCTTCCGACCTCATGCTACTTTCCTAGCACGTGCTAGAAAACCAGCAGGTCCTTAGCCGACGGGAACGTCAGATCATGGACATCGTCTTCCAGCGTGGCTCCGCCACCGCGGCCGACGTCCTGGCCGGTCTTCCGGATCCGCCATCGTATTCAGCCGTCCGCGCTCTCCTGCGGACACTCGTCGACAAAGGCCATCTCACGCATCGCCTCGATGGACTGAAGTACGTCTACCTCCCGACGCTTGCCCCCGCCGAAGCGAAGCACTCCGCCCTGCAACACCTCCTTCAAACGTTCTTTCGCAATTCACCCACGCAGGTCGTTGCCGCCCTGCTCGACGTATCCGCCGCCGAACTCACTCGCGATGATCTGGATCGCATGGCCGCTTTGATCGAACGAGCTCGCAAAGAAGGACGGTGATATGGATCTCCTTTCTATAGCCCTCAAAAGCACGCTCCTGCTCGCCTCGGCCGCATTGGTTACGCAGTTCCTCCGCCGTCAATCCGCCGCCGCGCGTCACCTCGTCTGGCTCCTGGCCTTCGCCGCACTGCCTCTGTTGCCACTCCTCACCCGCACGCTGCCATCGCTCCCGATCGCCGCCCCGGCTCTGTTGTTCAGTACGACCGTCACAGCCGGCGCCCCGCAGGCATCCGGAATTCCTGTCGCCACCTCGGTTCGTGTGAATCTACTCACCCTCTGGGCCCTTGGCGCAGCCCTAATGCTGCTGCATCTCGCAGGCGCCCTGTTCCTTCTCCGCCGCCTCCGGCGACAAGCAACCGGCCGCCATCCCATTCTGCGCACCGCGCCCCCTGGCGCTATGCCGCTGACGTTTGGCTTCTTCCGGCCGATCATTCTGCTCCCGGCCGATGCCTCCGAATGGCCGGCCACCCTTCGCCGTCACGTCGTACTCCATGAAATCGCTCACATCCGCCGTCATGATTTCGCCGCGCAGTTGTTCGCACGCTGTGTTCTCGCCGTGTTTTGGTGGCAACCGCTGGCATGGTACGCATGGCGGCGTTTGATGGCCGAGCGGGAAATCGCCGCCGACGACCTCGTCCTGAACCGTGGCGTTCATCCTTCGGAGTACGCGCAGCACCTGCTCAGCGTTGCCGCTGCGTTTCCCCCGGCTCCCTTTGCAATCGCCATGGCACGGCGGCTTCCGCTGGAGGCCAGGCTCCAGTCAATCCTTTCGGCAGGTACCGTCCGCACCGCGCCCGGCAAGTCCGCCACCGTTTTCGCCATCCTGGTGTGTTGCGTGGCGCTGCTGCCATTGGCCACGATCAGCGCCCAGCCGCCGCAGCCGAATCCACCCGCACTGACGCAGGGGATCGACGCGCTACAACGCAAGTCTTACGACGAAGCATTCAGAAGCTTTGGTACATTAGACCCGGCCCGCGCCGCCCTCTGGCAGGCCATTACCCGCGAACGGCAGGGCCAAGCGGCGGCTGCCGAGGAGCTCTTCGAACTGGCGTCGTCCCTTTATGCTGGAAATGATGCCGCGCAAGTTGTCGCTCTGCAGCTATATGCTCGCTTCCTGATGGCGCAACCCGGCCGCGATGCCGCAGTCCAGGCGGTGCAGGCCCGGCTGGTACCCATCAACGCGCGCCTCCGCGCACAATCGCGGACTGTTCCGCCGTCGCCGGAAGTACGCCGGATTGGCGGAGCTGTTTCATCGCCTCGCGTGCTGACGAAGGTGGAGCCGCAATATTCCGAAGAAGCTCGCGCGGCAAAACTGGAGGGCACGGTGGTACTATCCGTCGAGATCGACCCTACCGGGACACCTCGCAACGTCCGCGTGATTCGTGGTCTTGGCCTGGGACTGGACGAGCGGGCCCGCGAGGCCGTGGCTACCTGGCGATTCGAGCCCGGCCGCGAAAACGGTCAGCCGGTCGCGGTGGGAGCAACCGTTGAAGTCAACTTCCGGCTCCTCTAACCGCCGTGCGACTGCTGCTGCCCGTTCTCCTGCTCCTAACCGGTTGCGCCAACCGGACTCCTCTACTGGTGACTTCGCCGTCCCGCGAGTACTTTGATCTTCAACCGGGGCAGACTCTTCGCGTCATCACTCCACTGCTCCGGTCCGGAGGTCTCCAGTTGGCCGGTCCTTCCGCCCCCACGCGCCGATCCGAAGCCGGCCTCCCAATAACGGTCGACTCGGGAGGCGATTTCCTCGGCTACGAAGAGTCGTTCTACACGGTTTCTCCTGGCCTCCGCATCATCTTTAGCCGCGCTGAATCGGTGATTGAGGGAGTGCGCACGCCGCAACCGCATCCCCGGGTCGCTATCTTCCGCCTCTCCCGCCGCGCGCGCCACGTCCGTCTGCTCTACCTACTTCGATCGAGTCAGGCCGATCACAACATGGCCATCCTAGCCGCCCCGGACGCCGAGACCCTGGAGCGGCTTACCGCCGCCATCCGCGCCAACCCAGCCACCGCCTGCCAAGCTCCGCGATGCACGTGGGTCCCCGCGGGAATCGCCGTTCGCCCGCTCAACATGTGAGAAACTGGGCCCCGTGGAGCCCGTCACGCAACTTCTCCTCCGCCTTCGCGAAGGCGATGAACAGGCGCGCGAACAGCTCTTCCCCCTCATCTACAACGAACTCCGCCGCGTCGCCGGCGCCCTCCTCCGCCGCGAAGCGCCCGGCCATACCCTCGCCCCCACCGCCCTTGTCCACGAAGCGTACCTTCGCCTCGCCGACGCCGACCACCTCGACGCCAACTCCCGCTCCCACTTCCTCGGCATCGCCGCCCGCGCCATGCGCCACATCCTCGTCGACCACGCCCGCTCCCGCGATGCCGCCAAACGCGGCGGCGGCCTCCAAAAAGTCACCCTCGAAGAACAGCTCGTCTACTCCCCCGATCACGCCCCCCAGATCGTCGCCCTCCACAACGCCCTGGAAGAACTCGCCCGCCTCGACCCCCGCAAAGCCCAAGTCATCGAACTTCGCTACTTCGGTGGCCTCGAAGGCGAAGAGATCGCCCAAGTCCTCAACATCGGCCGCGCCACCGTTACCCGCGACCTCCGCACCGCCCAGGCCTGGCTAGCCCAAGCCCTGCGCCAGGAGTAAACCGTGTCCCCGGAGCAGTTCCAGCAAATCGACGCCCTGTTCCTCGCCGCCGCCGACCTGCCTCCTACCCAACGCACCGCCTTTCTCGCCACCGTCGATCCCGTCCTCCGCCCCGCGGTCGAAGTCCTGCTCGCTCACGACGCTGGCGCCGAGGCCCAGCTCGATGCCGTGCTCCAAAACGCGGTCGACGATCTCGAAACCCCTTCCGACATCGGCCTCCGCGTGGGACCCTATCTGCTCATCCGCGAACTCGGCCACGGTGGCATGGGCACCGTCTATCAAGCCGTCCGCTCCGATGGCGAATATCTCCAAACCGTCGCCGTCAAGCTCGTCCGCCGCGGCATGGACTCCGCCGCCATCCTCCAACGCTTCCGCACCGAGCGCCAGATTCTCGCCGCTCTTACCCATCCAAATATCGCGGCTCTGCTCGATGGCGGCACCGCGCCCGATGGCCGCCCTTATCTGGTCATGGAGTACATCGACGGCGATACGCTCCTTCGTTACGCCGTCGCCCGGGGCCTCGACACCACCGCCCGTCTAGAACTCTTTCTCCCCGTCTGCCGCGCCGTTCACTACGCCCATCGCCAGCAGGTACTCCATCGCGACCTCAAACCCGGCAATATCATGGTGAACGCGGAAGGCATCCCCAAGCTCCTCGACTTCGGCATCGCCAAGCTGCTCCTGAACGAACTCGTCCCCGGCGGTGCACCGGTCACCGAAACCCAAGTCCGCCTCCTCACTCCGGACTACGCGAGCCCCGAGCAACTCGCCGGCCTCGAACTCTCACCCGCCACGGACATCTATTCGCTCGGCGTCCTTCTGCATGAACTGCTCACCGGTGAGCGTCCCGCGCCCACCGGTTCCACGAATCCACATCTCCCTCGCGACATCGCCAATATCATCGCCTACGCGCTCCGGCCCGAGCCCTCCCGGCGCTACCCCTCCGCCGAAGCCTTCGCCGAGGATCTTGAACGGTTCCTGGCTGGGGCGCCGATTCACGCGCGCCGGGAGAATGTTTTCTATCGTGCCCGCCGTACACTCCGCCGTCATTGGCTGCCAGCCGCGGCCACCCTCGGCCTCGTGATCGGTTTAGCCACCACGGCCTTCAATCTCTCGGAACAGGGGCCTCCGGCGGCTGCCGTCGCGGCCTGCCTGCGTGGGGAACAACTGCTCCGCGTAGACCTGCGAGCTACGGAAGCCGGCCCTGGCCTGCCCCGCAGTCTCCGCGGGTCGATCGCTGCGTTTGAAGCTGCGATTGCCGCCGACCCCACGTATGAACGCGCCTGGGCGGGCCTCGCCGAAGCGGCCGAGTACGCCCTCGACTTCGATCAAAGCCAGGCCGAGGCGCTCACCGCGAAGGCCGAACTGGCCACCCGGCGTGCCATCGCGCTCAACCCTCACTCCGCCACGACTCTCGCGGTTGATGGCCGTCTCCACTTCCGTGCCTGGCGTTTGGCGGCCGCCGCGGAAGGCCTCGGCCGTGCCGTCGAGGCAGACCCCGCCCAGGCCTTCGTCGTCAGTGAGTACGGCCAGGTGCTGGTCCTCCTCGGCCGCTATGCAGAGGCCATCACCGCGCTTGAACGCACGATCGCCATTCATAATCAGGCAGGCTCCTCGTCCATCGGTGTCGGCATTCGTCCGCAGTTGCCTCCGCTCACGCAGCTCAGCAACGTCCTTATCCATAGCGGCCGCATCGCGGAGGCGATCGATCGGGCCGACTATGCCGTCAGTCTCCAAGCCAACAATGGCCCTACCCGCACCGCGGCTGGCCGGGCGTACGAGGCCGCCGGCGACCTCGCCCGCGCCGAGAAGGAGTATCGCACCGCCATGCTGATGAGCCCCGGCGACCCTGGGCTTCCCGCCGAGCTCGGATTCCTTTATGCCCGTCAGAACCGGCGCCCCGAGGCGTTGGCCATGCTCCGAGAACTCGAGACGTTCCAAGCCGCCGGCCGACCCATGCATACGCTGATCGCGCGACTGCAGTTTGCCCTCGGCGACACGGCCGCGGCACTCCGCCATATCGACGAAGCCGAGCGCCGCCGCGAAGCTGTGCTGCTCGCCATGCTGGTGGATCCCCGGATGTCCCGATGGCTATCGGAGCCCCGGCTTCAATCACTCGCCGCCCGCGTCGGCGTCGTTCGTCCTCAATAGAGGTTGCTCACGGTGCCGTCGGCCAGTATTCGAACCCGGCGGTTGAAATCCACGGCCGCACTTCTGGGCCGCACCGCCTCCTGGCAAAGCGTAACCCAGACAGATTCCTCGGCCAGCGACGGGGGGTGGGCCAACGCCGCGCGAACAACCCGCAACACCAGTGCGCCAAGCAACATCTGCTGCGCCGGACCGGCGCCGCGTTGGCGGTAGCCTTGGATCATGCTGCGTAGCAGCACGCGGAGGCGTTCCGGGTCACCGAGGTGATTCAGAATTGATTCCCAAACGGCGCATAGGTGCGCATAGTCGTCCCGAACGAGTTGCGGCTCCAACAAAGATAGGTCGTTCAAAAATACGGCAGCCGCCTGTTCGGCAGGCGCTACGCTGACGGCGTTGGACATTCGTGGTTCTCTGTTTCCGTATGCGGATTCGTCAGCCCATCTGGCTCATGCTCATTTAAAGCTCAAGGTCCTCCCTCGAGATCAACACTCGATCCACCCGATTCCCCTCCATGGCCGTCACCTCGAACTTCCACCCATCGATGGTGAAGGAGTCACCAGCCGTGGGAATCCGGTGGAGATGCGCCAGCACCAGGCCGCCCAAGGTCGTAAATCCATCCTCCTCGCCGGGCACCTCCCGCCACTCGAGCGCCTCCTTCACGTCGGAAATCGGCATCGCGCCGTCCACCTGCCAAGTGCCATCCGGCAACTTCGTGATCCGTGATCGCACGCCTTCGCCCGGACCCCGCAGGTCACCCACCACGGCCTGCAGCAGGTCGGTTAAAGTCACCATGCCGTCGATACCGCCGTGCTCATCCACCACCAGCGCCATCTGTTCGCCGGTCTCCTGAAACTGCTCCAACACGTCCAGCGCCGGGGTCGTTTCCGGGACCATCATGGGCGCCGTTGACAACGCCCGCAGATCCAGCGGCCGCCCCGATTCGAGCGCCATGAACAACTCCTTCACATGGACAATTCCGATGACCCCGTCCAGGTCACCGTCCACCACCGGAAACCGGGAATGCGTTGCCTGCCGGATCAGTTCGCGGTTCGTTTCCCACGGCGAGGCGATGTCGAGCCACACCACCTTTCCGCGCGGCTGCATCAGATCGACCACACGCCGGTCCCCGAGCCGGAACACGCCTTCCACCATCTCCTGCTCCGCCTCTTCAAACGTGCCGTGCTCGGTCCCTTGGGCAATCAGTACTTTGATTTCGTCTTCTGTCACCGGCGCATCATTACTCTGCCGGAAAGGAAGCAGCTTCATCACCAACTGTGTCGAAAACGTCAGGAAGCTTACGGCTGGCGAACCCACTCGCGACAGCCACCGCATCGGCGGCGCCAACGCAGTCGCGATTCCCTCGGCATTGCTGAGAGCCAGATTTTTGGGCACCAATTCGCCGATGATCAGCGAGAGGTACGTGATGATCAGCACGACTACCGTGATCGAGATCGAATCGCTGTAGGCCGCTACCTGCGGAAATTGCTTCAGGTATACGGAGAACTTTTCTGCGATGGTAGCCCCGCCGAAAGCCCCGGCCAGCGTGCCGATCATCGTGATGCCCACCTGCACCGTCGAGAGGAAGTCGTGCGGATTCGCCGCCAGTTCCAGCGCCACTGCCGCGCCCTTGCTGCCTTCTTCCGCCCGTTGCCGTAGCCGTGCTTTCCGCGAGGATACGACGGCCATCTCGGCCATCGAGAAGATGCCGTTCGCGATCACCAGGAGAAGGATCAACGAAACCTCAAAGCCAATGTTACCCATTGGCTTTATCTTACTTCTGAATGTCCCGGTGCAACCCTTTTACGCGATACCCCATCTTGCCCAATCGCTTCCGTATCTCTTCCGCCATCATCACGCTCCGATGATGCCCGCCCGTGCAACCAAAAGAAATGGTCAGGTAGCTCTTGCCCTCTTCGATGTAGTGCGGGAGAAGATACTCGAGCAGATCCGAGATCCGCTCCATAAACTCATTCGTCTGGGGGAAGCTGCGAATGTACTTCGCAACGTTCGGATTCTTTCCGGTCAGGTCCTTATACTGCGGAATGTAGTTCGGATTCGGCAGAAACCGCACGTCGAACACCAGATCGGAATCCGGAGGAATCCCGTGCCGGTAGCCGAAGCTGGTTACGTAGATCAGAATCTGGGTCTCGTCCCGCCCGGCGCCAAACTTCTCTCCGATCACCTCGCGCAGCTCATGGACGTTGAACTTTGACGTGTTCAACACGATATCGGCCAGCGCCCGGATCGGCTCGAGAACCTGCCGCTCCTCCTTCACGCTGGTGGCCACGCTACGGTCTCCGCCGAGTGGGTGCGGCCGCCGCGTCTCACTGAAGCGGCGCATCAGCGAGGAGTCGTCGGCCTCCAGGAACAGCAATTTGGTGGGCAGCGCTTTCTGGATCTGCTCGTACATTGCGGGGAAGCGCCGCATCGCCTCGCCCTCCCGCACGTCCACCACCAACGCCGCCGAAGCAATCTGCGGACTGCTCCCGGTCAACTCGGCGAACTTGGGAATCAGCTCCAGCGGCAAATTGTCCACCGAGTAATAGCCCAGATCCTCCAGCGCCTTCAGCGCCGTTCCTTTCCCGGAACCGCTCATGCCCGTGATGATCACGAGCTCTGAGCGGCCGGCCTGTTTGATCGGGGTCTTCTTCGCCACTGGAAACCTGATTATGCCTGGAAGAAGTCGAAATCGCCATCCGCCCGGCGGATGACCACACTGATCCCTTCCGTCTCCGAATCCCGGAACGCGACGTACGGAACGCTCTTGCGGATCGCCACCAGCACCGCTTCGTCCACGCTCATCGGCTTCTTGCTGACCTTGGCGGCATGAACTTTCGGGCCGGCCGGCTTCGCGGGGGCCTTCTTCGCAGCCTCTTTAGCTGCCTCTTTGGCGACCGTCTCCACCAGCTTCACGCCCACGCGCACCGTATCGCGCCGCTTCTCGCGCAGCTTGATCACCTGCTTTTCGAGCTTGTCGAGCGCCTCGGTGAGCGCCGGCAGATAGGCCGGCCCCTTCGCGATCGAAACCAGCGAGTGATTCTGGAAATTCACCGTGATCTCGGCCTTCTTCTGGCGCTTGTCGGGGTTCAGGATCACATGAGCTTCCTTCTCCCCCTTGCCATCGATCATCTTGCCAAGCTTGACGAACCGCTTTTCGAGCTTCGCGAGTTGAGCGGCGGTTAACTCTCCGTTACCGCCGGTGTAGTGCAGATTCATAGTCGATTTAGTCCCTCACGCGGCGCTGATGGGTCGACGGGATTTTCAAATCCTCCCGATACTTCGCCACAGTTCTCCGCGTAACATTAATTCCTTCGGTCTGTAGTTTCGCGGTGATCTGATCATCCGTCAGAGGCTTGCTTGTGTCCTCTTCCTCAATCATCTTTTTCACCATCCGCTTCAGCAGCAGCAGCGGCGTTGAACTGCCGCTCGGCCCCTGCACCGCTTCCGAAAAGAAGTACCGCAACTCAAACACGCCTTGCGGCGTATGCGCGTATTTGCCTGCCACTGCCCGGCTTACCGTCGAGGCATGCACGCCAATCTCTTCCGCCAGATCCTTGATCATCATCGGCCGCAGCTGGTTGAGCCCATGCTCCAAAAATTCACGCTGGCGCTCGATAATGCAATGGCAAACCTTCAAGATCGTCTGCTTCCGCTGTTCGATATTCTTGAGCAACATCGATGCCGCATTGAAGCGGTCCTTCACGTAGTTCCGGACTTCCTTGTTCGGCTCCTGCTCCCGGTCCAGCATTTTGATGTATTGCCGGTTCAGTCGCAGCTGCGGCATATCGTCGTCGTTTAACTCGATGTGGTAGTTCTCGCCGTCTTTGTAAATGTAGACGTCCGGCTCCACCGTTCGCGCGCCCGGCCCCGAATAGCGCAGCCCAGGCCGAGGATCCAAGTGCTTGATCGCTTCGACGGCCACTTGAATATGATCCAGCGGACGCCCCAGCGCCTTGGCCAGGTCGCGATACTGCTTCATCTCGAGTAGCTTCATGTGCTGATCGAGAATCTTCCAAGCCACGCTGCCTACGGCGCGCCGGTTCTCCAATTGCAGCATCAGGCACTCGCGCACGTCCCGCGCGCCCACGCCGGCGGGATCCAGCGACTGGACTTCCTCGATAGCCTTCTCGACGTCGTCCACCGTATGGTCGCCGTAAGTGGCAATCTCTTCGGCGGTTGCCGTCACGTAGCCGTTGTCGTCCAGGTTGCCGATCACGCTTTCGCAGGCGTCCCGGACTTCTTCCGGCATCACCACCAGACTCAACTGGCTCCGTAAATGGTCGCCCAGCGTCACCGGCGCCGAAGCGAAAGTCTCCCAACTCGGCTTCTCCGGGTTCTCACCGGCCGGACTCTTGAACCCTGGCTCCAGGTAGTCGTTGAAGTAGTTGTCGAAGTCGATTTCGTCGAAAGGGTCTGTCGTCGTCGCGACGACGCTCTCCTCGCTGCTCGCTTCCGCCGAATCTCCCGATCGTTCCGCTTGATATTCCGCTTCGGTCCCCGCCGCCGCCAGGAGCTCATGGTCGGCCGGTGTCGACTCTCGCTCCCGCTCCAAAACCTCTTGCAGTTCCGCTGGCGTCAGCTCTTCCGAGGGGTCCAGAGACTCCTCCAGCACAGGATTCTGCGCCACTTCCTGGGCGATCATATCCTTCAGTTCGAGCCGATTTAGCTGCAGAACCGTCACCAACTGGACTAGGCCAGGGGTCAGGATTTGCTTCTGCGCGACGCCAACATGCAGTCGCTGGGAAAGCATACTCATTTCGTATCTATTGTAGAAGATAGGCCCGCGAGCACGCTGAGCTTCTCATAAATCTGTTGCATCGGTATCTCTGGCGTCCGCTGCGCCGGTAAGCCCTTTCCCCACGCCAAATACACGGCCCGGTAGCGAGTGGGCCAGTGACCGTGGTTCCCGACCTCGCGGGGTTGATTCAGTAACTTTACGTTGCCGAATCCAAACCAGACCCCCTCGGCGCACTCAAAAATTGCTTTTGCCCCCGCCAGCCGGGGCGCCAATCGCTTCACCTCGTCCGCCGGAATCTCCCGGCCAATGCCATACTTCGCCTCGCCCTTAGCCCGCTGCAACCACGCGGCCCCTTCTTCGTCCTCGCCTACGACGATTCCCCCCATCGGCCGGACACCCTTGGGAGCGACAGTCCGCAAATGGACCTCGCTGGTAGCGGCCTCAAAACCGTGGTCGGATACCACAGCCATCCGGCTTCCTTTCGGAAGCGCCGCCACCATCGTCCCAATTAACTCGTCCGTGTATTCCAGCAAGGAGTTGGATTCAATAGAGAACGGTCCCGTTTCATGCGCCTCGCTATCGAGGTCCACCAGATGCACCAATATGATGTCCGCTTTCTGCTCGAGAAAATACCGGACGGCCAACGTCCGTGTCCGGTCATCCATCCACTCCTGCCGGAAACTGGGAAACCTGGCCGTTATCTGCTCGCACAGCCCAGCCGGTTTAGCCTTCGAACAGATCGACGGGGTATCCATCGCCCCGCCACGCCGCTTCTTAAAGTATTCAGGCAGGTTGTAAGCCACCGGCGCGTTCACTGTCACTGGCCACGTGATCACCGCCGCTTTCTTACCCTGCTTCGCCGCCGCGTCGAGCAGTGTCGGCCGCTTCAGCAGGTTGACGTCCCAGTAGTAGTCGCCTCCCTCCTCGGCCGGCCGCCGATTCGATAGGATCCCGTGCTCCTCCGCGGTAGCGCCGGTAATCAGCGTGGTATGCGACGGCCACGTCACCGTCGGCACCACACCCATCACCCCGCGAGACCATTCCCCCTCCCGCATCAGCTTGCGCAAGTTCGGAATCTTCAGGCGCATTTGGTCCGCGTTCTCGAGGTAACGCTGGTCCAACCCGTCCACGGAAACCACCAGGAGCGTCGCTAGTAAGAAGGTCATTTTCGGAATACCGGCCAAGCGCAAAGCGCCGCCACGAAGATAAACGCTGCCCCCGACCAGTACGGCGAACCCGCACCAAAGTGATCGAACACCAATCCCGCCCACAAGGGCCCGAACACCCGCGTCAAGCTCAGCACGGCCTGCGTCGTCCCCAGAATCGACCCTTGTTCCTTACTGCTCACTCGCTGCGAGATAAACGACGTAAGCGTCGGGTTCGTAAAGCTGCTGCCGGTCGCAATCAAGCCGCTGGCGACATAGAGCATCCACCCCTCCGTCGCGAGCGCGATCAAAATGAACCCAGGGCCGAAGAGGGCGAACCCCCACATCGCCAGCGTTCGCTCCTTCGCCACCTTCGTCAGCCGCCGGATCAGATAACCCTGGTTGAAGGCCACCATCAACCCGATAAACGCGAAAATCCACGCGTTGTCCTCAGCCGACCACTGGAAGCGGGATAGCGTAAACACCGAAAAGTTCGTCTGCAGCGCCGCGAACGCAAAATTCAACAGGAACAAGCTGATGAGCAGTACACGCAACGCCGGGTTCTGGAATGCGGTGACTACCGGCCGCAGCGGATTCAGGTCGCTCCACTGTGCTGACCCGCTCTTCCGCCGCTCGGGCGGCAGCGTCTCCGGAAGGAGGAAATAGGCAAACACGGATGTCACGAGCGCCATGCAGCCGGCGCCGTACGCCGGGGCGTGGATGCTGATCTTGCTCAGAAAACCGCCTAATGCGGGGCCGATGATAAACCCAAGCCCGAACGCCATCCCGATCAGCCCAAAATTCTTCGCCCGGTCCTGCGGACTCGAAATATCCGCCAAGCACGCCTGCGCCGTCGAGATATTCCCACCCGTAATGCCGTCGACAATCCGCGCAAAGAACATCAGCCACAGCGTACCCGCCCAGCCGAACAGGAAGTACCCAATTGCCGATCCGAAAATGCTGAACACCAGAATCGGGCGACGGCCGTACCGGTCAGAAAGCACGCCCAGGATTGGAGACGCCACGAACTGGGCAGCCGAGTAGGACAGGCTCAGGACACCTACCGTCGTCGCGTCCGTTTGAAACTGCCGGACCAAATACGGAATGATCGGGATCAGAATCCCTACGCCGAGAAGGTCCAAGAATACAGTTACAAAGACGAGGGTCAGCGTCCGGCGCTGCAGTTTTTCGTCAGTCAGAACGGGAGCTGTCATGCCGATCTTCCAGTCTCCCATACCGCGTCATCTCCACCACTGTTCTCGTTCCCAGCCCATCCGGCAAATCGTAGCGTTCCACCACCCGCAGAAACATCCGATGCTTCTTGATTTCAATCGCCGCGTCGGTAATCTCCGTCTCCGCGTCCGGCCCCTTATAGAACAATGCCCGCGTCCCGGCTTTCACCGCGGGTGCGAAAAGTCCCACGGCCCGCGAAATCGGCGCGACGGCCCGCGCCGTCACGGTATCTGCCTTCAGTGCGCGAAGTACATCCTCCGCCCGCTGCGGTAGCACGCTGACGTTTTCGAGACCCATCTCTTCCACCGCCGCGTCCAGAAACCGAGCCTTCTTCTGCACGCTCTCCGCCAACACGAACCGGACGTCTGGAAGCACCAGCGAAAGCGGTACCCCGGGAAATCCCGGCCCTGATCCAGCATCCACGACCTTCTTGGCGCCCGCGAACAGCCGCCACGGCAGCACCGAATCCAGCACGTGTTTGATCGCCGCTTCCCGCGGCGAAGTGATCCGCGTCAGGTTCAGATGTTCGTTGGCGGCGACAATCAATGCCAGATGCTGTCCAGCCTTCTCAACTACACGGACGCGGTTCGGCAGGTCCGGCGGGAGAACCCGCTCCAGTTCCTCAACAAAATTCATGCTCGGCTATTGGCCCTCAGCAATCAGTTTATCGATCTGTTCCAACTGCTTCTTCACCGCATCGGCATCACCCGCGTTCGGGCTGGCCTTCAGGTATGCCGACAGGCTGTCTTTCGCCCCCGGCAGGTCCCGCTTCTGCGCCAGGATGATGCCCAGCACATGATCAATCTTCGGAATCCGATTCTTGGCATCGAGTTTCCGCGCCTCTCTTGCCGACTTCTCCGCTTCGTCGAGTTTCTGCAGGTTCAAGTTCGCGACCGAGTTGTAGAAGTACATCGTCGGGTACTCAAAGGGATTCAGCTTTACGGCCTTCGCCGTCAGCTCCGCTGTCTTCTCCCAATTGGCTTCCTTGGCGAAGATCCCGGAAAGGTTTAGATACGGATTCACGTACTTCGGATCGGCGTCGATCGAAGCCTGGAAGGCCTTCCTCGCCGGCTCCACCTGATTCTGGGCTTCGTAAACCCGGCCCAGGTCATACCAGGCAGTCGCATACTTCGGGTACAGCGAAGTAGCTTTTTCAAGCTCCTTCTGTGCCTCTGGCAACTTCTTTTTTTTCAGCAGGTCGCGGCTCTTCTCAAACGCCTTCTTGGCGTCTTTCGGCGCCAAGCCAGAGGTCGCGCTGAAGGTGAATCCTTCCACATTCGCCAAGCGGTGCAGCACGATGGTCCCAACGTCCGGATTGTCCATCACGCGCCGACCGGCCAAGCTGACCATATCGCTGCGGAAGCCAGGCAGCGAGGCCCGCAGTTCGCAGCCCATCAATTGCGACTCAATATTGGAGTTACCGCCAAAACCGCTGTTGCCGAACCCGCCGCGCTGCGGTTGTCCCGGCATGCCCCCGCCAAACCCGTCATTGCCCATATTGGTGCTGGCGTCGGCCATCATCGCAGTGTTCCGGCCGAGTTCAAAGCTGAACCGGCCTTTCGAATCCGTATAGCCTTCCGGCCGTGGGCTACCATTGCAGACGCGTTCAATGGTGACGGGCTCTGGAGGTGGCGTCCCGTCGTCCAGCATCACTTTCCCGGAGAGGTAGATCGCGCGTTGCATCTCCGGCATCCGCTGCTGTTGATTGGGGTCCTGAGTTTGGCCGGGAAATGGATTCCGGCCCGTGTTGCCCGGCTGCTGCGTCCCTTGGCCCGGATTGGGCATGGTCGGCTGTTGCGTTCCCCCGCCTCCGCCACCACCCGCAGTAGGTGCGGGCGCCGGGGCCGGCTCTTGGGCCTGTATCATTCCAGCCAGTGCGAAGGCCGCCAGAGAAATTCGAAAACGCGCCATGAGGCACCCTCCTGCGAATTGCCCCCAGTATGTCACAACCCGTTCACATCGAAAAGGTACATCTGCCGCCCACCGGCGTGGGGCGAATCAACAACAACGCTCCGCCCGTCCGGGCTCGACCGGGGATGGGTATCGCACCGCCACTCGCCGGTGTACTCCTTCGGCGACAGCAGGCTGCCCAGCGGCTTCCTCTCGCCGGTCTTGGTGTCGAAGACGTAGACATTTTGCCTCCGCTCCTTATCCGGATAGGTGTCGTTCAGCACCCACCGGTTGCCGCGCTTTGGCAGGTAGGTGCAGTGCCCGTTCACGGTCATGACGCCGTCGCCGATGACTTCCACCTGTTCCGTCCTATCCCGATACAAATAAAAGCGATCGCCCTTCGACGGGTGCCAGGCCCAGGCGATGACACTATCCTTGTCCCGCCATACAAAGTGGGACGTCTTGCCATAGGGATCGAGAATGTGGAGGTTCTTTCCGTCGGAATCGGCCGTGAACATTCGCGTGGCGAAACTGGTGCCTTCTTTCTTGCCTCGCCAGCGGTGGAGGAAGATGAAGCGCTTGTCGTCTGGCGCGATCAGCAGGTGGTTGAACCAGTGTTTGGCGTTCTCGGAGTAGCCTGCGGGGTAGGGAATCCGCGCCGCGTCCGCCACCGAAATTAACAAAGATCTCTTGCCGGTAGCCAAGTCGACCTTCCAGATCCCGACGTCTTCCGGGATAAGCTTATCGCGGTTGGGATCAGCGATGCCGGCGTAGCCATATCCGGGCCTGACGTCGTTCAGCCGGCGGAAGTCGCAGGCGATCCCCCACTTTCCGCTCGCGGCTAGCGTGTAGACGGCGTGGGGGATGGTCCGCTTCTTTCCCGACTTTACGTCCAGGATATGGGACACGTATGCTCCGTCGACGCGGTCGTTCAAGAGCACTTCGGACTTGCTGCCGGGGACCCATTGGAGCATGCAGCCTTGCTGCCAGTTCCAGGCCCGGGTCTCGCCGAGATCGATCCAGCGGTCGTTGTCCTTCAGGTCGACCATGCCGACACGGATGGTGTCGTCGGCTCGTGGGGACCGGCCTTCGAAGTCGACTTCATTGCTGAGAACGTAGCGGCCGGTGGGATCAAACTCGAGTTTGTCGTAGTAGCCGAACCAGTGAAACTTGGGGCCTTTGGTGATGGCCCGCATGGGGACGGGCTGCTTGAGGGCCAGGGAGGCCAGAAGTTGGCGGCGGGAAAGCACCATAGCCCGTTACTTCATCACATCTGGCCACGCGCTTCCAGCCTGCGGACCCATTCGGCGAAGTGGGGGCACTGGTCCTGCATCGTCAGCAACCCAATCGCTGTCGCGCAAACGATCCCGTCGTCGACTTTCTCGTATCTTTGCTGGATCCCTTCGATTCGTTTGGACGGGGCGGTGTGAACAGAATCGTTAATCTCTTCCGGGCTGGGAAACTGGTTTCTAATCTCCCAGAGTAGCCCTGGATCAACCTTGAGAACCGATCCCAACAGGTCCGGGTTACTGAAAAGAAGGGCCTCAAACTCGTGCATCATCACGAACGGAATGAAGCGCCGGGGGTTGAAATCCGGCCCCATGGCTTCGACGATGTCTCGATGCATTCCGGCCTCAATTTCTCTGGCATGGCGGGCCGTCGGTTTCGCCGGCCAGTCTTGGCGAAGCGCGTAGAAATCGACCATGGTGGTAACCGTAAGTGCGGGGTCGTTGCGGAGATCCCACAAGATCCCCTTCTTCGCGCTCGCCCAAGCTCTCCCGCCAAATCTCCCGCTGCGGGTCGGAGCGCTCCCCAATCCGACTGCTCTTACGAACCAGTAACCGGCTTGAGCGTGGAGATAGGGCGCGAGAAGGTCATTGACGAATGACTCCTCGGTCTGGCCCTCAACGTGAACAAGCAATCGACTCATCGCGATGTAGAAACCGGTCTGCCACCAAGTCGATTCTTTTGCCACAACTGACCCAGGCTATAGTCCTCCAGCCATTCCTCGAGGGGTTCGGCCTCCAGGCGTCGCACTTGGGTCGCCCCATCTAGCCGGTCCATCACCAAAACATCTTCCGGATCAAACTCGTCCAACAGTTGCGGTGACTGCGTCGAGACAATCACCTGCGTATCCACTGAAGCTTTGCGCAAGAGTGCGGCCAGCAGCGTGAGCGCCGCCGGGTGAAGACCCAGTTCCGGCTCATCGAGCAGGAGTACCGCCGGTCGGAGCGGTTGTGGCAGGAACAGTAAGGTCGCCAGTGCGATGAAACGAATCGTTCCATCAGAGAGGGATTCCGCAAAGAAAGAATCGTCGGAGCCACTGTGCCGCCATTGCAGCCGAATCGTGTTTGCGTTTAGTGCAAGAGGCTGGAGTAGAAAATCATCAAAAAAAGGAGCCACCCGTTGCACTGCACGGCGAACTTGCAGTAGGGACTCCGGATAGCGCTCCTGCATCAGATAGAGAATAGACGCCAAGTTCGATCCATCGCCCCGGAAATACGAATTGTTGTCAACATCGACGGTCTTTCGCATCAAAGAGGAGACGCCTGCGTCCGCAAAGTGAAAGGTCTCCCACCGGTACATCGCCAAGTACGTCAATACCGAGCGCAGACCAGGGGTGTCTAAACGCTTGGACAAGCGTAATGTATCGCCCGACGTAGCCACGAGTGCAAAATCGAGCGGAAGGCGGAACTCGCTCAGCGAAGCCGCTAAGTCGATTTCCTTGGTCACCTTTGATCCGAAATGGAGCAAACTCTCGGCGCCGCCCGCTCGAGCCACATACTCCTCAAGCCTTACCTCCACGATCGCGCGAAAGAGCCCGAACACCCCCAAAAAATTGGACTTTCCCGCCCCATTCGCCCCAATCAACACATTCAGCGGCCGAAGCTCCAGGTTCTCCAACGCCCGGATCCCCTTAAACCCCCGCACCGTGATCGTCTTTATCGCATTGTTCCCCAGCACGCTCCCAGTCTACCCCTCACCGTGATCCCGGCAGCAGAACCTTCTTAAACACCAAAAACTGCCCAATCACGAAGTTAATCCCCCCCGACCCCACAATCGCCAACGGCGTCGCCACCAACGTCGGCAATCCAAACACCCCGACCAACACCCGCATCGCAAACAAATTCGCCAACAAAGCCACCGTTCCCGTCCCCAACTGATACTTCCAAGCCCGCGTGCCCCAATACGGCTGCCCCGCCGTCTTCCACGTCCAATGCTCATGCCAAACGAAGTTGTGCGCTAGCGTCACCTCCACCGCCAACACCGTCGCCACCAGGTAATGCAGGCCCGCCACATCCCGCCCCAAGTACAGCGCCACCGTCTGCACCACCGACCCCAACACCCCCACCACACAAAATCGCAGCCAAAGTTTGAACACGGCACCCTCAGTGTAGCCGTTTAGAATAGAAGTTTATGTCCAGAACCTACGACCTCACCCCACGCCCCGTCCCCCGCGTGGAAACATCCCTCCGCCGCATCGTGACGGACTTCCCCGTCCCCGAGTCCATCCCGATCCTCAAACAACTCGCCGAGTACGAGCCCGCCGCCATGCAGGGCCAACCCCCCGTCGTCTGGGACTCCGCCCTCAACACCACCGTCCGCGACCGCTGGGGCAACCAGTGGATCGACTGGTCCTCCGGCGTCCTCATCACCAACGCCGGCCACGGCCGCCCCGAAATCGTAGACGCCATCGTCAAACAGGCCCAGCACGGCCTCCTCACCAACTACTGCTTCCCCAACGAGGTCCGCGCCAACTTCGTCAAGCGCCTCTCCGACCTCATGCCGGAACCCCACAAGAAGGTGTTCCTCCTTACTGTCGGCTCGGAAACCGTCGAATGCGCCATCAAGCTCTCCCGCGCCCACGGCGTTAAGGTCGGCGGCCCCAACAAGAACGTCATCGTCTCCTATGAAAAGGCCTTCCACGGCCGCACCCTCGGCTCCCAGCAGGCCGGTGGCATCCCCGCGCTCAAAGAGTGGATCGTCAATCTCGACCCCGGGTTCGTCCAGGTTCCTTTCCCCGATGGCTTCCGCACGGAAGACACCTCCTTTGAGTTCTTCCTCAAGTCCCTCGAAGCCCGCAACGTCACCGCCGGGCAAGTCGCCGGCGTCATCATGGAGACCTACCAGGGCGGCTCCGCCTCCTTCGCCCCCGTCGAGTACATGCAGCGGATGCGCCAGTGGTGTACCGAAAACGACATCCTCCTCACCTGCGACGAAGTCCAGGCCGGCTTCGGCCGCACCGGCACCTTCTCCGGCTTCGAACACTATGGCATCGTCCCGGACCTCTCCACCTGGGGAAAGGGCATCTCCAGCTCCCTCCCCATCGCCTGCATCATCGGCTCCCGCGAAGTCATGGACCTCTTCCCTCCGGGCTCGATGACCTCCACGCATTCCGGCAACCCCGTTTGCGCCGCCGCCGCCCTCGCCTCGCTCGACCTGATCCTCAACGAGAATCTCGTCGAAAATGCTCGCGTGATGGGCGACCGCATGTTGAACTACTTCCGCAACATGAAGGCCAAGTACCCGCAGATCGGCTGGGTCGATGGCAAAGGCCTCGTCGCCGGCATCGCCTGCGTCAAGCCCGGCACCAAGGACCCCGATCCAGACCTCGCCTGGAATGCCATCCGCGCCTCCATTGAGCGGGGCGTCCTCATGTTCTCCCCCGTCGGCTTTGGCGGCGGCACCATCAAGGTCTGCCCGCCGCTCAATATCACCCAGGAAGCCGTCGACGAATCGCTGGCCGTGTTCGAGGAAGCCTTCGTCTCATGCCTCTAACGCCCACCCTCGTCATTGGAGGAGGCATGATCACGCACGATCAGCTCCTCCCGGCGCTCTACCACCGCCAGCGCCAGGGCCGTCTCGGCGAAATCACCATCTGCGCCCAACACCAGCGCACCGTGGCCGCCCTCGCCAGCGCCCCGGCGATTCTCAAAGCCTTCCCGGGCCAGTCCTTCCGTGCCTTCCCCACCACGGAAGGCGCCCAGCCCCATCTCTATAAGGATCTCCTCAAAGAGCTCCCGCCGTTCTCGACGGTTCTCGTCGCCCTCCCCGATCAGCTCCACTTCGCCGCCGTCATGGACGCCCTCGAAGCTAACCAGCACGTCCTCTGCGTCAAGCCCCTCGTTCTCACGGCGAAGGAAGCGGAAACCATCGCCGAAACCGCCCAAGCTAAGGGCCTCCTCGTCGCCGTCGAATACCACAAGCGCTTCGACGACCGCGCCCACAAAGCCCGCAGCTTCTACCGCGACGGCCGCCTCGGCGACTTCAAGCTCGGCACCGCCCGCCTGATGGAGAAGTGGTACTACCGCGACTCCAACTTCCAAAACTGGTGTACGAAGGAAAACACAGACACCTTCACCTACATCGGCTGCCACTACGTCGACCTCGTCCACTTCATCACGGGGCTGCTGCCGGTCGCCGTTTCGAACTACGGCATCGTCGACACGTATCCCAACGGCCGCGAAGGCTACCTTTGGTGTGATACCCGCGTCCGCTGGAACAACGGCGCCGTGCTGAACGTCCAGACCTCGCTCTGCTACCCCAATGAGGCCGCCGGGCCCAACACCCAGGGCATTACGCTGTATTGCAGCGGCCCCTCCGGCGCCATGCTCGATCACTCCGATCAGTACCGCGGCCTGGCCTACTCGCTGACGTCGAAAGCCAGTTCCCCCGGCGCCACGTTCTACACCGAACCCAGTCCGGACTACTTCCAGTACAACGACCTCGGCGGCCCCGGCCTCGTCCCCGTCGGCTACGGCGTCCGCAGCGTCGACTACATTCTCGATACCATCGACTCGCTCGCCGGCCTCGACCTCCCCGCCCGCCAGGCGGCTCTCCAGGCCATCGACGAGAAGGGCATCCTCGCCACGCCATCGAATTCGCGCTACAACGAACTCGTCGTCGAGGCCGGCCGCCTGTCGATCCTCAGCGGCGGCCGCGAAGCCGTCATCGATTACAATTCCCACACCGTCGCGCTCGCATGACCAACGAAGAAGTTCAGTCCTACCTCGACGACAACGGCTACCCAGCCCACGTCGTCGAGGCCGGCGCGCCCGGTCTCATCCAACGCTGGAACGCCTTCGTCGCCGAAGTCGAATCCGGCTACCCCTACCGCCTTCGCGATTACCGCTACGACCTCGATCTCCGCGGCGTTATCGACCTTGCGGGCTTGGCGTTCGAAGTCGCCGACGCCGATGCCCGACTCGCCGCCCTCCTCACGGAAACCGAACTCCGCATCTGGGAGTCTTCTTCCACCAACCCCTGGTGGGACTACGGCTATCCACGCAACGCCGGCCGCGATTTTCTCCGCGACCTAAAGAACGAACTGCAAGCGTAGCCCCCCTGCCATTGCCTCCCCTACCAGGTTTACCGGCACTTGATCCTAAAGAACCCGATGATCGTCATTCGCAGCAACTCGAACCCATGGCGGAACCGGCTGATATTGGTCGACCCGTACGTTCGGGCCGCATACCGGATCGGAACATTCACCACGCCCAATTGCAATACGGACGCCGGAAACAACAGTTCGAAATCTCCAAATGGATCAAAGTCGCCGAAATCGCGCCGCCAAACCCTCAGCCTTTCGTAGTCGTGACGAGCCAACAACTTCGTCCCGCACAGCGAATCCCCCAGCCGGGTACTGAGAACATAGCTCAAACTAGCGGCAAAGAACACATTGCCGAGATGGTTCAGGAACCGCATCGCCCCTCCTTCCATCGGGTACAACAATCGCGAACCGTTGATGAAGTCTCCGTGCCCACCAACATACGCGTCATAAAAGCGCCGCAGCATCTCCGGTGGCATCGTCAGGTCCGCATCCAGAATCGTCAATAGCGGCATCGTCGCCATCGAAAACCCTAGCCGCACCGCATCCGCCTTCCCCTTACCCGTCTGCTTAGCCGAAAGGATTCGCATCTTGCCCCTATAGCTCTGGCGCACCCGCTCAATCTCTTCCCACGTCCCGTCCGAAGAATGTCCCTCGATGAAGATCACCTCCATCGGACAATCCAAATCAGGCATCCGCTGCAGCGCCGCCCCGATGTTTCCAAACTCGTTCCGCGCCGGAACTACCACCGTCAGGCCTGGCCGCCCCGTCGAAGTTACTGTTGGTCGCATCACGAGGACACAACCAAAGGCCAGCCAACGTAAACCCGGGAGCAGCGGGAACACCCGGTTGACCACCCAGCCCAGGCCCGCGAACCGTATCGGTGCATAGCCGCACGGCGAACAACTCAACAGTTCATACCCGCTCAGCCGCGCTAGCCCCTCAGCGTCGACCATCCGAAAAAACGTCTTTGGCATGGGGCCCTTCCGCAGGCCCAATGAGGTCCCCAACGCATAAATGACCTTCAGGTACGGGTTGTAGGCCACAGCCACCACCCGATCATTGCGACCTAACTTCGGCCTCAGTTCCTCGAGCATCCCTTGAATATCCAAGGAGTAGTTAAACGTGCCGTTGATCAACACCGCTCGCCGTTTGTCCGGCGATGGCTCCGTCTCCAGCGTCTCCTGGCCCACCTTCTTCGCGCAAACGATCATCTCCAGCAACTTGCCCCGGTCATGCTCCAAGCGCGAATGCTGCACCAATTCGTCGTAGTAGCGCGTGATCGTCGAGATGCGCTCTGCGATCGCCTGATGTATGTAGTGGCTTCGAATCCCAGCACGTTCCAACGCACTCCTCCGGAAATCCAAGTTAGCAACTTCCGCCCAGCCTCGCGTCCCGTCCCCGATTCCGATAAACTCCCTCCATCGGAGCACCTATGCCAACCACCTCGAAATCCCGTCGTCACTTCCTTCAGGCCGCCTCGCTCGCCGCCCTCGCCGATCAGGCCATGGCCCAGTCCTCCGGCGCCGGCCTTCCCCAACGGACCCTCGGTCGCACCGGCGTCAAAGTCTCCATCGCCTGCCTCGGCGGCTGGCACATCGGCAGCGTCAAGGACGACGCCGAATCCATCCGCATTATGCACGCCGCCATCGACGAAGGCCTCACTTTCTTCGATAACGCCTGGGACTATCACAACGGCCACTCCGAAGAGGTCATGGGCAAAGCCCTCAAGATGGACAACCGCCGCAGCAAGGTCTTCCTCATGACCAAGAACTGCGAACGCGACTACGCCGGGTCCATGCGCAACCTCGACGAATCCCTTCGCCGTCTCCAAACCGACCACCTCGACCTCTGGCAGTTCCACGAAATGGTCTACGATAACGATCCCGACTGGGTCTTCGAAAAGGGCGGCCTCAAGGCCGCTCTCGAAGCCAAGAAGGCCGGCAAGGTCCGCTTCATCGGCTTCACCGGCCACAAAGATCCCCAGATCCACCTGAAGATGCTCGGTAAACCCCACGCGTGGGACACCGCTCAGATGCCCATCAACGTCTGCGACGCCTACTACCGCAGCTTCCAGAAGACTGTCGTCCCGGTCTGCTTGCAGAAGAACGTTGGCGTCATCGGCATGAAGGGCCTCGGCGGTGGCAACACCCAGGGCCGTCTGCTCGAAACGCTCGGCCTTACGGCGGACGAGTGCTACCGCTATTGCCTCAGCCTCCCCATCGCCACCCAGGTTATGGGCATCACGTCGATGGCGCAGCTCAAAGCCGACGTCGCCCTCGCCCGCAACTTCAAACCTATGTCCCCCGCCGAAATGGAAGCCCTCCGCGCCCGAGTCAAGGACCAGGCCGGCGACGGCCGCCATGAACTCTTTAAGAGCTCGAAGATGTACGACGGCCCCCACCACCGCAAGCAGCACGGCTTCTCCACCGAAGGCTAAAAACAAAAAGGGCGCCCGTTTCGGGGCGCCCTTCTCGTTTTCGGTTACTGCCTTCTTTACCAGAGGAACTTCAACCGCACCTGCATCGTGCGCGGGCTGAAGTTCTGGTTCGACGTCAACGCCGGGAACAGCGTCCCGAAGTTGGCGTCGTTCGGGTTCGTGTTGAAGTTGTCGTTGCGGCCAAAGTAGTACTTGTTGATCGCATTGAACGCTTCAAACCCGAACTGGAAGCGATACCGCTCGCCGAAGCGCGTCGTCTTCAGGAGCGATGCGTCCAGCGTCGGAACCCGGTGTTTCCGCAGGCTCGGCTG
Source organism: Candidatus Sulfopaludibacter sp. SbA3 (assembly GCA_945890485.1). Taxonomy (GTDB): domain Bacteria; phylum Acidobacteriota; class Terriglobia; order Bryobacterales; family Bryobacteraceae. The sequence goes on from CAMDCN010000002.1 coordinate 130,693, forward strand.
CCGGTTCGGCGTCTGCCGGCCCGGAGCCGTCTGGCCCGGCGAGTAGTCGCCGACCCACAGCCAGTCGTACTTCGTCAGGTCCGTACCGCAACCCGCCGCTGTCGAATACGGCATTGGCGTCTGCGTACCGTTGTTGTTCTGACGCACCACGCAGTTGCCCCAGCCCCGCACCTGGTGCTGGTTCCAGTTGATATCCTGCACGCTCGAATCCCGCAGCGGCAGCACGTTCGCCGGATAGTCGGTCGGTTCGCCCGAAGCCCACTGGAAGAAGCTGGTAACCTGCCAACCGCCAATGAACTTGTCGGCCAGTCCGCTCGCGCCGGCGCCGAACTTCTTGCCTTTGCCGAACGGCAGATCGTAAGAGCCCGTCAGCTTGAACACGTGCGGCCGGTCGTTGAAGTACAAGCTCCGCTGTTCCACCCGGTTGAATGGATCGGTGAAGCCCCACTGTTCGAGCATCCGCGACCAGGTGTAGTTGGTCGTGATCGTCAGCCCGCTCATGCGAACGTTGTAGTTGATCTGCAGCGAGTTGTAGCTGATGTTGCCGTCGTTCAAACCCTGCTGCAGCAGGTTCCCATTGAACTGCGGGAAGGGCCGGTTCAGTTGGTAACGCGACAGCGTCGAAGCCGTGAAGAACGGGGTGCCCGTAAAGGCAGTGTTTCCCCGGAACGGATTCGGCAACTGTTCGTTACAGAAGTTCGGCAAGCCGCCCTGCAACGCGTCGCATTGCCGCATAAACGAAGCATTCGGGATATTGAGTGGGATCTCGGTCTCATGGTCGCGCGTCCGGCTGCCAATGTAGCTGACATCCAACACGCTCCGCGGATTCACCTGATACTGGAACCCGATCGAGAACTGATCGATGCTCGGCAGTTTGAAGTCCGTAGTCCAGTGGTTAAAATCGCGGCCTACGAAGGTCGCGGAACCCAACCCCGCACCAGCGGGCCGCGAGAAGCCGTTCGGCAACGGATTGCTCAGCAAGCCGGTAATCGGCGTCCGCCCGTCGTCGAGACTCGTCACGATCGGCGTGTTCGTCTCAAAGCCCAGGCTCCGCAGATTGTTGTTGCTTGGGTTCATATAGTAACGGCCGAAGCCGCCGCGCAGCACCAGGCGGTCGCTGACCTGGTAGGCCACGCCGATGCGCGGCTGCCAGGTGTTCTTGTAGAGCGTCCCGGAGTTAGCCGGGTTGCTCCCCACGCCCGCGAACTGAAGGCCGCCGCGCAGATTCATTCCCGGAACCGTGATCGACGAAGCCGCCGGGTCAAAGCCCCGGTTAATCCGGTTGTACTTCTCGCCGGCAGGGGCGTTGATGTCATACCGCAACCCCAGGTTTAGAGTCAGCTTCCGGCTCACCTTCCAATCGTCCTGGAAGTACAGCGCCGTGTACCAGTTCTGGTAGAACGGATACAGCGGGAAGAACTGCTGACCGCCGAGCGTACGGTCGCTCGAGAACCCACCCGGCATGCCCAGCAGGAAGCTGGCGAACGAATCGCCGGAGTCGGCTTCCGCCTGGTTCCAGTTCCGCCGCGTCCACTGGTCGCTGAAGGTGAACTCCAGGATGTTGCCGCTATTCTGCTGGATGAAGTGGATCCGGCGCAGGTCGACGCCACCCTTCAAAGTATGGCTCCGCCAGTTCTTCGTAAGGCCGCCGGTAATGCTGTAGTTGTTCGTGATGTTGATGCTCTGGCCACGTCCCAGCGGGCTATAGCCGTTGATGTTCCACCGGCCGAAGTACGCCGGGGAAGGCAACTGGCTCGCCAGCGATGACGGCAGACCCAGACTGGTCAGGTCGAAGTTGTCGTTGTCCCGGCCAAAGCCCTTTTCGATAAACCGGTTGTACGAAGCACGGATGTTCATTACAGTCGTCGGGTTCAACGTGGACACCCAGTCGATCACGTAGGCATCGTTAATGCGCTGGAACGGCTGCTGCCCGTCCATGCCCGGACCAGAGCAGATGCCGTTCGCGCAGCGCTCTTCCGTACGGTCGTTCGATGCGTGCCGGATAAAGCTCCTGTGCTTGTCGCCGAAGTTCCAGTCAAATTTCAGAATCAGGTTGTAGAAGTCGTCCTGGTTCACATATGTGGGCAGGATGAAGTTGGTCGTCGAATACCGCTGGCCGGGTTCGATATTGTTCGGCGTCGGCATGAACGCCATTACGCGCCGGGCCACCGGGTCAATCCGGCTCGCGGGAATCTGGTTGTTCGGGAACTGCAACCGCACCGGGTTGCCACTCGCGTCCAACGTGGTGTTCATCGGATCGTAGATCCGGATCGCCTGTCCATTCGCCTGGGTCAGCCGGCTGAAATCGCCTGTCCGCATCTCCGGCTGCGCAAAGCTGTTCCGCAGCGGATTCGGCGTCCCTTCCCGGTAGCCTTCATAGGCGCCCATATAGAACAGCTTCACGGGGCCGTCTTTCTTCAGCAGCTTCGGGAAGTAGATCGGGCCGTCCACCTGAACCCCGTACTGGTCCATGTTGCCGTTCGGCCGCGGCGCGTTCTCAATACCGTTCGTCCGTCCGCGCGCATTGTTCTGGAACGAGTTCGCGTTCAGCGGCGCCCGCCGCAAGAACTCAAACGCCGAACCATGATGCTTCGCCCCGCCCGATTTCAGAATTACGTTCACCACGCCCCCGCCCGTGCGGCCATACGCCGCATCGTACGAGTTCGTCTGAATCGCAAACTCCTGCACCGCGTCCACCACCGGCACGTAGGCAATGTTGTTCCCGCCCAACTGCGCGTTGTTCGGCGCGCCGTCCATCAGGAACTCGTTGCGGCTCTGTTGACCGCCGTTAATCGACCATTCCGCAATCGCGCCGTTGTCAAACGGCCGCTGCCAAATGGCCGCCCCGCGGAACGTCACGCCCGCCTGCGTCGCACCCAGCATAAACGGGTTGCGCGCATTCAGCGGCAAGTCAGCAATCGTTTTAGTGTCGATAACGCCCGAACGCGAAGCGGTCTGCGTTTCGAGCACAGCCGCGTTGGCTTCCACCGTGATTGAGTCGCTCAACTGGCCGACTTCCATAGTGATATCGATACCCGCCACCTGGCTGATAGCCAAGTTAATATTGCTACGCACCGCGGTCTTAAATCCTGACTGAGTTACCGTTACTGTGTACTGTCCTGGACGCAGAAACGGAATGGAATAGACGCCGGAAGCGTCCGTCGTTACAGTGTTTGTTTCATTCGTGCCGGCGTTGACTGCTTTCACGGTAGCGCCGGAAATCAGCGCCCCGGAACCGTCAAGCACCCGGCCCGTAATGGTTGCGCGAAACTCTTGGGCCCATCCGGCCAAAGAGCAGAGCGCAGCCAGAGAGGCGATCTGCAAGGATCGTTTCATCATGGAAAACCCCTTTCTGAATAATTGGGCGTACTGTGCGAAGCAGAGACAACCCGCCCGTTGCGAGGCATATTATCACGGACAAACACGATCCGTTTTAACGCTACTTAACAAAACTATACAGAGGTCTCCAGCCCCCCCCCAACACATCCCCTCCGCTTCTGATACCTTCTAGGAAGACACATGACCGGAATAACGGACACGCTTCTCGCGTCCACCCTCGCCAGCGTCGATTCAGCCGAAGCCATGGTTGTCGAATCCGCCGCCGCCCTCGGGCTCGATGAAGACGCGCGCATGGATCTCGGCCTCGCTATCCGCGAAGCGATGGTCAACGCTGTCGCCCACGGAAACGCTTACAGCCCCGAGAAGCAGGTGCGCCTCATCCTCGAGACCCGCGCCGACGCTGTCCGGATCACGATCATTGATCAGGGCGAAGGCTTCGACCTCAATAAAGTCCCCGACCCCACCCAGGGCGAAAATCTCATGCGCGAATCCGGCCGCGGTCTCTTGCTCATGCAAGCCTTCGTCGACGAGTTCAGCGTCAAACGCTCCGCCACTGGCGGCGCTGAAGTGGTCCTCGTCAAATACGCGTCCGATACAGGGAGATAATTTCACGTGAGTGCTCGATTAACCACCCGCCAGGTTGGCGATGTCACCGTTATTGATGCGGTCGGCCGCATCACCCTCGGCGAAGGGTCCGCTCTTCTCCGCGATACCGTCAAGAATCTTGTCGCCGCCGGCAATAAGAAGCTTCTCCTCAACCTCGGAGAGGTTAGCTACATCGACTCCTCCGGCGTTGGCGAACTGGTCTACAGCTACACGACCGTCACCAGCCAACAGGGCCAGTTCAAGCTCCTCAACCTCACCAAACGCGTCGAGGATTTGCTCCAGATCACCAAGCTATATACTGTCTTCGAAGTTCACGACGACGAAACTCGAGCCGTCCGCAGTTTTTCCTGAGATTATTTAACGCCAACCCCTACTATCTCGCGTAGGGTCATGCTAGATCGAAAACCAATCCGCGTCCTCATCGCCGAACCGCAGCAGCTTCTTCGCGAAGCCCTCGTTGCCCTCTGCGAACGCAACCCCGATCTCGAGGTTGCTGATCATTGTGCCGATGGCGCCGCCGCCCTCCGGCTCATCCTCCAGAAACTTCCAGACGTGGCGTTGCTCGAACTCGATCTCCCCGAGCTCCACACCCTCGAGCTTCTCAACCAGGCGAGAGAGCAGCACTGTCCCACGCGCATCGTCCTCATGACCGCACGCAGCGATCGCAAGACGGTCATCGAGGCGCTGCGTTGCGGGGCGCATGGCATCATTCTCAAGACAGGCCCGTCGCGCCATCTCATGGATGCGCTCCTGCAGGTCACTGCCGGTGGCGTATACATCTCCCCGGCCGTTGAAGTCGATAAGATCTTCGCCGCTCACCGCAATCGCAAAGAAAACGAAGATCCCTTTGAAACCCTCTCCGCCCGTGAACACCAGGTGTTCACGATGCTCGTCGAGGGTCACCGCGCCAAGGAAATCGCCGCTCGCTTAGCGGTTAGCCCCAAGACCATCGACACCTACCGCGCCAGCATGATGCGGAAACTCGATATCCACGACGTCGCCGGGCTTGTGAAGTTCGCGATCACTCGCAACCTCACCAGCCTCCCCGCCGCGGAATACAACGGCAATGGGAGCGGACACGGCTCCGCCGCCATCACCCCTCACGCCCTCGCGAAGGCCGCCAGCTAGGCGGCCCGCCGGGCGGAGCCAATTCCGTCAGTCTCCGTGAGGCGCGCGCGTGCTTCCACAGCATCGGTGTCAGCTCGCCAGAAGGAGCACTCCGTCGGAAGCGGGAAGACCCCAAACGGCTCCCCCCGTAACCCCTACCGCACAATCTTCCCAAACAACTGCCCACCCCGCCCCGGACCCAACCACGTCCCCGCGTACTGATCCTTGTACAGCAGCACTCGTGCCGAATACGGTCCCCCCGGCATCGCCACATCCGTCAATTGGATCATCGGCGTATCCCCCGCCCACTCAATCGTCACCGGCACCGGCAGTGGAACCTCCGTCCCCCCCAGCTTCATCCGCGTCCGCAACAACCAAGTCTTCCCCGTTACCTTCGTCATCCCGTCAATCGAGTACCGTTCCTCCCCCGACAGACCCTGCTTCTTCCACGTCGTCGACTGCCCCACCAGCGCCGCCCCCGTCAACATCGCCGACAACTGCGCGTCCAACTGCTCCTGCGGCGTCGCCACTTTCGTCCCGCCACATCCCGCCACCAACAAACAAACGCAGAGCAGCTTCTTCATACCGGCATCCTAACGCGCCAACACGCCAAACCCAAACCCGCCGTCAGCCCAGCCAACACCCAGAACATCAAATCGTACGATCCCGTCCGCTCGAGCGTCGAAGCCAGCAGCACCGGCCCCACCGCCGACGCCACCACCGTCATCATCTGCGCCGCCCCCTGTATGCGCCCCAACTCTAACCGCCCGAACACCTGGCTCCATACCGAGAAGAACACCACCGTCACCACTCCGCCCGCTACACCCATTGCCACCCCATACCCCATCACGCCCGTCATCGTCGTCACCAGCGGCAGCGCCACCAGCGCCCCCGCCAGCACCGCCATGCCCAGCCCCATCAGCCGCTGAATCGGCCATCGCATCGCCAACCAACCACCCCCGAAATTCGCGAGCAAACCCAACAACGTGCTCACCACCAGCACCATCTGATACACATTGGCATCAAACCCCCGCTGCTCCAGAATCGACTGGTTGAACAACGCAATCCCCGAATACACTAGGCCAAACATCGCGCTCGCCAACCCAAACACCCAGAACGCCGGCGTCCGTAACGCGTCCCGGAACGGCATCCCGTCCGCCGCACCGGCCACTTCTTCCTCCGTCGGCGGAGCCTCCCGCACAATCGCCCACGCCAGCGGCGCAAATACCGCGACCAACGCCACCCCTACCCCCAGCCACGCCGCCCGCCAGCCATATTTCAAAATCGCCTGCCCCACGCTCGGGAACGCCGCGATAAACCCCATCCCGACCAGCAGCGCATACACTCCCATCGCCAGGTTAATCCGCCGCGCGAACCACTTCCCCGCCAAGGCCAAACTCACGACCGAAAGCGCGCTCTGCCCCAATCCCCGCGTCAACGTAATCGCCACCGCCAGCACAGCCAAGCTCCCCGTCCCCGCCATCGCCAGCACCGTCAGGCCCAGCAGCACCAGCAACCCGGTCATCACTGTCCGCGCCCCCCACCGGTCTACCAGATGCCCGCACGGCACATTGAACCCCGCCCCAATCAACGTCGCCCACAAGTTGATCGTCGCGTAGGAAACCCGGTCCAATCCGAAGTCTCGCAGCAGCGGCTCCGTCACAAGTCCCAACCCCTGCGTCCGCCCCGGCAGCGTACCCACCATGGCCAGCGCCGCCATCCCTAACACCACCCAGCCACGGTACATGGAACAATAGTAGCCCAGTGCTCTGGACCATCCGCCTCAGCGCCCTCCTCTACGCCGGCGCCCTCTTCGCCTACTGGCGCCGCCACCCCAGCGCCCGTTGGGTCTCCCTCGCCGCCTACCTCCTCTATCTCGCCCACGTCTATCTCGCCTTCGACCAGCGCTACGCCTGGAGCCACGCCGCCGCCTACGCCGAAACCGCCCGCCAAACCCGCGACCTCTTCGGCCTCGACTGGGGCGGCGGCATCTACTTCAACTACGCCTTCACCATCCTCTGGCCCCTTGATTTCTTCTACCCGCGACGGCTATGGCTCCATGCCTTCCTCATCTTCATGTTCCTGAATGGAGTCCTCGTCTTTGGCAAATGGTGGCGCTAAAGCCTCACTGTTTCACAATTGTCCCGTCCCGCCGCCGTACTTCTCCCCATCCCCCATGCAGCCGCTGACGCTCTCCGCTCTCCCCGTAGCCGAACGGATACTTCGCCGCCGCCTTTTCATTCACCTCAATTCCCCAACCCGGCGCCTCCGTCGCGTACAAGTACCCGCCCTTTGAAACCGGCGCCCCCGGAAACACCTCCTGCACCGGCTCACTGAACGCCACAAACTCCCGGATCCCAAAATTTGGGCAGGCCAGATCCAGCGCCAGATTCGCCGCATGCCCAATCGGCGAAACATCCCCCGGACCGTGCCAAGCGGTCTTCACGCCGAACGCCTCCGTCAAGGCCGCCAGCTTCCAGGCCGGCGTCAGCCCGCCCACCTGCGACAAATGGATCCGCAAGAAATCGATCAACCGCTCCCGCACCAACTCGCCCCACTCCGCCGGATGGTTGAACAGCTCACCCATCGCCAAAGGCGTCGAGGTCAACTTGCGCGCCAACCGGAAATACCCAATGTCCTCCGGAGCAAACACATCCTCGAGAAAGAACAGCCGGAATCGCTCGACGTCCTTCGCGAACTGCAATCCCAACCGCGCCGGCAATCGTTCGTGCGCGTCATGCAGCAACTCGATCTCCTCCCCCAGCTTCTCCCGGCATGCCTCGAACATCTGCAATGTCCGCCGCGCATACACCGCCGGTTCGAACATCGGCCCATCATGCAGCGCCCCCGTGGCCGCCCGGCCCAACGCCGCGGGCGCCCGGCCACCTCCATAGGTCCGCCCACCTCCCGAGCTATACGCCGCCTGGTTCGGCACCCCCACCTGCACCCGGATGTACTGAAACCCCTCCGCCCGTAGCTTTTCGGCACTCGCAATCACCGCCGCAACTTCGTCCCCACCCGCATGTACGTAGCAAGCCGCCGCCTCCCGGCACTTCCCGCCCAGCAACTGGTACACCGGCAACCCGGCCATCCGTCCCTTGATATCCCACAGCGCCAAGTCCACCCCGCTCAAGGCGTTGTTCAACACCGGATCATTCCGCCAGTACGAACTCTGCATCCCCGCGTGCCAAATGTCGCCAATCCGGTCCACCTCCTTCCCCAGCAGCAACGGCCGCAAATACCTCGTCACCGCCGGCCTCACCAGCTCCGCCCGTTGTGTAAAGGTTCCGCATCCGTACCCATATAAACCCGCCTGGTCGGTCACCACCTTCACTACCGTCAGCCGAAGTCCCACCGGGGCCGTCTCGATCACTTGAATATCCCGAATCTTCGGAGTCGCCATGCAATAATCCACGACCATTTTAGTCGCACTATGCTACGATTCGTAGATTGCAAGCAACTTGCATCTAATCATGCGTCGTTTCCTCTTTTGGCCCCACCTCGTCGCCGGCGTCCTCGCTGGCCTCGTTATCCTTTTGATGTGCGTCACCGGGGTCCTTCTCACCTATGAAAAGCAGCTTCTCGCGTGGGCAGACCGGGCCGTCAACACGGTCCCCATCGCCCCTGGCGCAAGTCGCTTGCCAATAGACCAGCTCCTCGGCGCCGCCGCCAAGCCCATCGCCCTCACCCTGATCAACCGTCCGGACGCCGCCGCCCAGCTCACGCTCCCCGGCAACAAACTCGTCTACGTCGATCCGTACACCGGCCGCGTCACTGGCGAGACCTCCGCAGCCGCCCGCAACTTCTTCCGCCAAGTCACGCTCTGGCATCGCTGGCTGGGCGAGAACACCCCCACCAGCAAGGCCATTACCGGCGCCTCCAACCTCGCCTTTCTCTTCCTCCTGCTCACCGGTGTGCCTATGTGGATCCAGCGCCCCATCGCTTGGTTCCGCCGCGGCCTCTCCCCCAAGGCCCGCCACTACAACTGGCATCACGTCCTCGGCATCTGGTCCTCCGTGCCGCTACTACTGATCGTCGTCACCGCCGTCTTTTTCTCCTATTCCTGGTCCACCCCGCTTCTCTATACCCTCACCGGCGAAAAGCCCCCTGGCGAAACCAAAGCCTTGCCCGCCGGCCCTGGACCCTATGAGCCCCTTCTGCGCCAGATCGACGCCCCGGATTGGCAGGTCATCGCGTTCCGCCCCGCCGCCGGCGCCTTCGCCGTCGAAGAGGGGTCCTGGGGTCGCGTCGATCTCAAAAGCACCTGGACCATTAGTGGCGACACGCTTATCCGCTCCGACCACTTTGAGACGCTCCCCCTCGCCCGCCGCCTCCGCTTTTGGGTCCGCACCGTCCACACCGGCGAGGCCGCCGGACTCATTGGCCAAACCCTCGCCGGCCTCGCCTCGGCCGCTGGCGCGGTGCTCGTCTATACCGGCTTGGCCCTCTCCTGGCGCCGCCTTCGTTTGAGCCGGCGGCGCGTCGATAGCGAACTGAGCGCGGAACTTCGTTGAACGAAAGCAGGTACCCCGGAGCCCGGATCCGGAGCGACGTTCCGCAAAACTGATTGCGTACCGTCTGGATCGCCTTCAATTCGCTCTCCAGCGTCAATTGGAACGCGAACGTTTGGGATACGGCTGCTTTGTCAACACTGAGGCCTTCATTCCCGCCGCTGGAGCTGCGGAAGGACTCTTCAGGGAGTTAGCCCTCCCGAATAGCACCGCGACCGCAGCCCCCGAAGCGAGGCGGAAAGCCATCCGTTCCAGATCCAAGCTTTAGCCGCCAATCTTGGCCGCGGTCTTTGCAATCCATCCCGCCCGCGTCGCCAAGTTCCGCGCCGACGCCTTCAGCGCCTCCCGGTCCTTCGCCGTCGCGTTCTGCGCCACGTTCAGCTTGCTCTCGGTCAACACTTTCATGATCTCCGCCGCATCCTGCACCTTAGCTATATCCGCATTGGACCGCTCCAACGCTGCCGCCACTTGATGCAACTCGATCGCCTGATCGTGCAGCAGACTTGCCTTCTCCGCTACCTTCGCCGCATCCAATTGCTTCGCTTTCAGCAACACCTGAATCTCCTCGGCTTGCTGTTTCGCTGCCCGCGCCTTCTCGGCCACGGAACCCATGCTCGCGTGCGCGCCCACGGCTAGGGCGAGCGTCAGGGAGAGGGCAACGACAGTTTGATTCACGTTCACTGGTTTTCTCCTTTGTGCGCTTGGCACACCCTGTCGTATGCAAACACCTTGCCAGATCGAATGGTGCTCTAGATACATCCGCTGCGGCGTGCGTGCCCCGCGAACATTTCTTCCTCTACCCACTCCGCCAGGCCGTCGAATCGCCCGTCCAGTCTTGCCAGCTTAGTGTTTGAGCCCGTTCAACTTACGCAACGAGGTCTATGGCCCAATCTCTTTTCCCCTGTTCCCCTGGTTTCGGGCGCCTGCTCGTCACCACCTTCAAAGCCAAGCGCGGAAAACTGCCCCAATTCCGGCACCGCTCCCCCCAAAACCGACAGTCCGCTCCTCTCGATGCGAGAACCCGCTGCCGCAGCGACTCGCCGGAGGCAGAGGCAAAGCCGCTTACTGGTTCTGCTGGCGCGGGGGCTTCGTCATGGCCGGCGAAGAGTCCCTGGTCAAAGCCGTTGACCACTTCCTCCGCGACACTACCCGAGCGGTCTGCCTTGCCTACCACCATGTAGGCACTATCTGGAACACCTGGGTTGAGGCCGGCGGCGCGGCGGCAGCGAACTTACCGCAGATCTTCCTTGAACGAAAGCCGGTACTCCAAATCCCGAATCCGGATCCGCAACTGCTCGTTGTCTCCCTCCACCCGCTCCAGCCGCCGCAGCTTATCGCGGTCCCGGTCCCGTTCCGCCAGCAGCGAGTCACGGTCCCGCCACCAGCTTTCGCGCGAGGCCTCCTGCATCTCCAGGTTCATCTTGTGGATCCCGTCCAGGTTCTCGTAGGCGTTCCGCGCGTCTTGGGCGGCAATCTCCAGCGATTGCATCTTTCCGGAAAGCTGATTAACGAGCGCCTGCATCGCCTTCAACTCGCTCTCCAGCGCCTCTATCTTCATCTGCTTGGCCGCCAGTGTCGCCTGCAGTGACGCCACTGCAGTCAATAGATCCCTCTCTCGCTCCTCGGCACTCATGACTGACAAATGCTACCATGGCAGATTGGAAGAGTATTGCTGTGGATAAAGTAGAACGCGAACATTTGAAGCACGACCGCTTCGTCGAAGAAGTCACTCACTCCGTTGAGTACGCCGTCGGACACAAGAAGCAGGTCACCCTCTACGGTGGCATCGCTGCCGCCATTCTGGTGGTCGGTGTCGGCGCTTGGTTCTTCATGGGCAAGCAGGCGGAAGCCCGTCAAGCCGATCTCAGAGCCGCCATTCTGATCCAGGACGCCTCCGTAGGACCGGGCTCAAACCCCTACCTCAAGACGTTCCCCACCCAGGCGGAGAAAGAGGCTGCGGCCCTCAAGGCCTTCAGCGATCTTGCCGCGAAGCACGGTTCGAGTGAAGTCGGCGCCGTCGCCAAGTACTACCAGGGCGTCATTTATGCCGACCAGGGCAAGTATGCCGAAGCCGAAACGAACTTCAAGGCTGCGGTCGACACCGGAGACAAGGATTACGGCTCCCTAGCCAAGTACTCCCTCGCTCAGATGTACGCTCGTCAGAACAAGAAGGACGAAGCCGAAAAGCTCCTTCGCTCGCTCTTGGCTTCGCCCACCATCCTGGTCTCTAAAGAGCAGGCAGAAATCGAACTCGCCAAGCTGATCGCGCCCACCAAGCCCGACGAAGCCAAAAAGCTTCTCGAGCCGCTCCGCACCTCGGAGCGCAGCACGGTCTCCCGTTGGGCCGTTACCGCCTACGGCGACGCCAAACTGAAGTAGTGACCTCAGCCGGCTCCGACAAACCGTTCGCCTCCCTCCGGCTTCGGCCGGAGATGAGCCGCGGGCGGCGCTATCCGGAACTGGCCCATCCTTACCGCACCGAGTTCCAGCGCGACCGCGACCGCGTAATTCACGCCCGTGCCTTCCGACGTCTTGAAAACAAGACGCAAGTCTTCCCTGCCGGCGTCTCCGATCACTTCCGCAACCGCCTCACGCACACGATGGAAGTGGCGCAGATCGCCCGCACCGTCGCCGCTACGCTAGGCCTCGACGAAGACCTCACGGAGACCCTGGCCCTGGTCCACGACGTCGGCCATCCGCCGTTCGCTCATGCGGGAGAGGACGAACTCCGCCGCCAGATGCAGCGGTTCGGCGAGACGTTCGACCACAACCTCCACGGCCTCCGCATCGTCGAAAGCTTCGAAGCTCGCTACGCCCGCTTCCCAGGCCTCAACCTCACCTTCGAAGTCCGCGAAGGCATCGTCAAGCACTCGCGAGATCTCACCCCCGGCGAGTCGCCCGAGCTTGATGTCTATCTCCCGGACCAGCGTCCTCCGCTCGAAGCCCAGATCATCGACCTCGCCGACGAAGTCGCCTACAACACCGCCGACCTCGACGACGCCTACTCCGCCGGATTCTTCACGATCAACGAAATTCGCGAGGCAGTTCCGGCTTTCTCCGACATTTGGGAAGCGATCGAGATGCAGTTCCCCGGCGCCGAGGAGAGAGTGCAGTTCCTCGAAACCCTCCGACAGGTGATCAACCTGCTCGTTTCCGGCCTTTTGGACGGAACGGCCTCCGCAATCCAAGCGGCAGGAGTCACGACGGTTGACGAAGTCCGCCTGTATCCCCACCGCCTCGTCCGCCTGACCGAAGCTGCCGCAACGACCGGCCGCGAGCTGAAGCGATTCCTTCACCGGACGGTCTACAACTCCGACGAACTCCTCAAGGAGCGCAACCGCTCCGTCCGCATGATCGCCGAGTTGTTCGCATATTACGATACGAACCCAGATCGTCTCCCCCAGCCTTATCGGGACCAGGCGGAAGACGGCCATCCTCACCGCGTAATCTGCGCCTATGTCGCCGGCATGACCGACGGCTACTGCCAGCGCGTTTACAACGACTTGCTCAGCTAGAACGCAAGTCGATTACTCGCCGCGGCCCACCAGGATCATCGAGACCGGGACGGCTCCCATTTTCCGCATCAGGACCCAGTCGTGCTCGCCTTGCTTCTCGATCTGGCCTTCCTTGAAGTATTTCGGATCCTCTTTCCAGATACTGAAAACCGCCGGATGGGGCGTGCCGGAAGCCTTGCGGCTTAGGGTCAACAGCGCATCGAAGGTGGGCGCGGAGCCGCCCTCGGTGTCACCAGCGGCTTGAACCAACAGCAGGAAGTCGCGCTGGGGGGCTGCCCCCTGATGGGTTCCATTTTCGGGGAAGTAGCTGTACCGCATCGTGTAGGTGCCGGGCTGCACGGTTTGGCCGCGGCGGTCTTCATGCTTCTGCGCGAACTGAATCACCGCGAGCAGGGAGCCGTGGGGGACGTTGGGCATCGTTAAGTTCGCTTCGGCGCTCGCAGGACCGGCGGGGACCTCGGCGCGATACCAGACCTCGGCGAGCAACTGGCCGTCCTTCATCACCTTCGTGCCTTCCTTGTTCAACAACGCAGTGACACTGGGGGCGAGGTCGGCGGGCGGCGCTCCGCCGGGGGCGACCTTATAGTCGTCGGCGAGCAGGGCGGCGGCGGTGAGGAACAGGGTCAGGATAGGTCGCATGGTTCTCATAGTAGGGATGATCGGAGCGGGGTGTTCGTTGCTGGTTTCGGTACAATTTCCTATCGGCTTCCATGCAGACCATACTCGTAATCGACGATGACGACAGCTTGCGAGACACGATCGGGCTGATGTTGGAGCAGGAATCGTTCCGGGTTCACCTCAGCGGAAACGGACGGGATGGCTACGAAAAGGCGCTGAGTCTACAGCCGGACCTGATTCTGGTGGATCTACGGTTGCCAGGGATGAGCGGCGTGGAGATCTGCCGCCAACTGCGCACGGACAAGGTGCAAACTCCCATTATTGTACTGAGCGCGCTGGGCGATGAAATCGACAAGGTGTTGCTGCTCGAGATTGGCGCCGACGATTATGTCGTGAAACCGTTCGGGCGGCGCGAACTGATCGCGCGGATCCGGGCGCTGCTGCGGCGGAGCGGGGGCGAGGCGCACCACGTTTTAAAATTCTCCGATACCGAAGTGAACATCGAGCGGCGAATGGTGGAGCGCGCGGGGCAGGAGGTGAAACTGACTCCGGCGGAGTACAGTTTGCTCGTGTTCTTCCTGCAGAATCCGGACCGGCCGTTGACGCGGGACGTGATACTGAACTCGGTCTGGGGGTACAACTCGTTTCCGCATACGCGGACAGTGGACGCCCACATCGTGAAGCTGCGGCAAAAATTTGAGGCAGACCCGGCCATTCCGCGCCATTTCCTGACCGTTCACGGGGTCGGCTACCGGTTTCTGCCATGAGGTGGACGGTGCTGGTGGTGGAAGATAACCGGGCGCTGGCGGATACGCTGGCCGTGGCGCTGGGGCTGCTGCCGGATACGGAAGTGCTGGTGGCTTACGACGGGGCGGAGGGCCGGAAGCTGCTGCCGCAGGCGGACGCTTTGTGCACCGATCTCGATTTGCCGCGGGTGCACGGCGAAGTCCTGATCCGGGAGTTCCGGGCGCTGAAGCCGGGGGCGCCGGTGATCGCAATGTCGGCGGGGCCGGGCGAACGGGCGGGGGCGGATCGATTTTTCCCGAAGCCGTACTCGACGCTGGTGGTGCGGGAAACCTTGAAGGGGATGCTTTATGGGTAAGTGGCTGTTGGTTTTTTGTCTTCCGGTGCTGAGTTGGGGGCAGGCGGATATTCTGGCGCGGCTCGAAAAGCTGGAGGCGGAGAACGCGAAGCTGCGCGGTGAGGTAGCCGAGCTGCGGGCGAAGGTGGACCAATTGGTGCCGGAACGGCTGGAGATCGCCGAACGCCGGATTGAGGAGCAGGCCCAGACCAAGGTGGAGGCGGCGAGTAAGTTCCCGGTGGAGCTGTCAGGGATGGCGCTTTTCAACGTGTTCGTGAATACCAAGGGCGCGGGGGGCGTGGACACGCCGAACCAGGCGAGCGCGGGGCTGGACCGGCGGGCCGGTGGGCTCTCGTTTCGGCAGTCAATTGTGGGGCTGCGGTTTCATGGGCCGGTGACATTTTTCGGCGCCAAGGTTTCCGGCGAGGCCTACGGCGACTTCTGGGACGGGACGACGGAAGGGACGGGGAACCTGGCGTTCCGGCTGCGGACAGCGGAGGCGCGCCTCGATTGGGAGCGGCGGTCGGTCTCGATCGGGCTCATGAAACCGCTGATTTCGCCGCGGAACCCGACCTCGTTTGCAACGATGGGCGTGACGCCTCTGACGAGCTCCGGGAACTTGTGGCGCTGGCAGCCGCAGGTTCGGTACGAGGAACGGGTCGGGGAGTTTAAGCTGCAAGGGGCATTGATGCAGACTTCGGAGCAGTCGGGAACGCCGAATGTCGCGCTGGTGGCTCTGCGGCGGCCCTCGCTCGAACTGCGGGGGGCCTGGGGCCGGGGAGAGCGGTTTGAGTTTGGCGTGGGCGGGCACGTTTCGACTTCGCATGTCTCGGGGCAGAGCGTGCCGTCGCGGATTGTCAGCGTTGATTGGCTCGCGACGCCTTGGGAAAAGCTGGAGCTGTCCGGGTTCCTTTTTAACGGGGAGAACGTTCACCATTTGGGCTCGCTGCGGCAGAGCTTCCGCTTCTTGGCGGATGGACGGGTGTTGGCGGTGCGGAGTAAGGGGGGATGGGCGCAGGCGGCGGTGCCGCTGACGGGGCGCGTGACGGTAAACCTGTTTGGAGGCATTCATGACGACCGGGACTCCGACTTGGTGCGGGGGCAGAACGGACGGAACCGGGCGGGCGGCGCGAACGTGATGGTGCGGGTGGCGCCGAACGTGGTGTTGGGCTTTGAGGGGCTGCAGATCCGTTCGAACTTCCTGGGGACGGGGGAGAGGAGGGTGAATCGGTATGATCTTTCGCTGGCTTATATTTTTTAGCTGCTGGCCAGCGCTGGCGGCCACGGTGGGAGGCACCGTGGAGCTGACGCAGGCGAAGAGCAAAAGTTGGGACGGGGTGGTGGTCTGGCTGGAGCCCATCGGCGGGAAGCCGCCGTTGACGCCTGTGCGGTTCACGCTCGATCAGAAGAATAAGAAGTTCGCCCCGCATGTACTGGCCGTTCCGGTGGGCGCGACGGTGGACTTTCCGAACCACGACCCAATTTTTCATAACGCATTTTCAAATTTCGCCGGGCAACCGTTTGACACGGGGTTGTATGCCCCGGGGACGTCGCAGAGGATTACGTTCCGGCGGGAGGGGTTCGTGCGGGTGTTCTGCAACATCCACGCGAACATGAGCGCCGTGATTGTGGTGGTGCCAACGCCGTACTATGCGGTCTCGCTCGCCAATGGGACTTGGCAGATTCCGAACGTGCCGCCGGGGGAGTACCGGCTGCGGCTGTTCCATGAACGGGCGACGGAGGAGACGCTGCGGAAGCTGGAGATGCGCGTGAAGGTGGGGGATGGGATGATGACGATGCCTCGGCTGGCGGTATCGGAGTCGGGGTATTTGCAGGTGCCGCATCAGAATAAGCATGGCCGGCCGTATCCGGCTAAACCGCAGGAGAGTGGGCTGTACATAGGGGGTAAGTGAGATGTCCCTCCGTTGGAAGATCTGGCTGGCGGTGTTTGGCAGTGTGACGCTGCTGTTCGGGGTGACGGGGTGGATTCTGCAGCGGCACGCGATCGACAGCGCGACGCGATCGCTCGAAGAAGAGATGCGAGGGAGTGTACGGGCTTACGAGACCGTATGGCAGGCGCGGCAGGAGGGGTTGGGCACTGCGGCCCTGTTGCTGAGCAGTTTGCCGAATGTGCGGGCGGCGTTTGGCACGCAGGACGCGGCGACGGTTCGGGACTCGGCGGCGGAGTTGCGGGGGCTTTTGTCGGAAGGGTTGCGGACGCGGTCGTTCTTCGTGGTCTGCGATCCGCGGGGCGGGCCGATTGCAACGATTGCGGGGGAACCGCCGGCGATGGGGACCTGGCCAACTGTAGAGGCCGGGGTGCGGCAGAAGTCAGGATTCTTCGTGAGGGGGCGGGAGATTTATCAGTTGGTGTTGACCCCGGTGATGGTGGATTCGGCACGCGGACCGGCGATGATCAGCTTGCTGGTGGCTGGGTACGCCGAAGGGGAGCGGCCGGAGCAGTTGACGGGGGGCGAGTTTGTATTTTCGGTGGCGGGAGAGAAGGTGGATCGGCCGGGGGTGCGGCTGGACCGGCCGTTGTTGGGCCTGGAAGGGCAGCCAGTGGGGACGTTGAGCATCTTCCGGACTCCGGGGCCGGCGGAGCGGGAGTTAGAGGATTTGCAGAAGGAACTGATTTGGATGTGGGCGGCGGCGATGGGGCTGAGCGTGGTGTTGAGCTTTTTTCTCGCGCGGCGGATCGTGGAGCCGATCGGGGCGCTGGACCGGGCGGCCACGGCGATTGGCGAGCAGCGATACGGGGAGCGGTTGCCGGTGACGAGTAACGATGAGCTGGGACGGTTGGCGGCGACCTTTAACTCGATGAGCGAGAGCTTGGAGGCGGCGCGGGGGGAGCTAATCCGGCAGGAGCGGATCTCAACGGTGGGGCGGATGGCGTCGAGCATTGTCCATGATTTGCGGAATCCGCTGGCGGCGATCTATGGCGGCGCGGAGATGTTGATTGACTCCGACAATCTAGCGCCGGCGCAGACGAAGCGGTTGGCCGGGAATATTTATTCGGCGAGCCGGAGAGTATTGGAGATGCTGCAGGAGTTGCTGGACGCGGCGAAGGGGAAGACGGGGGAGTTCGAAGTTTGCCGGTTGCGCGAGGTGGTGGACGCAGCGGTGGAGAGCCAGGAGACGGAGCATATCCGGTTCCGCGTGGAGATTCCGGAGGAGTTGGAGCTGCCGATGGATCGGGCGCGGATGGAGCGGGTATTCGTAAATCTGCTGGCGAATGCGATTGAGGTGATGCCGGAGGGGGGTGAGGTCGCCGTGGTGGCACGGGCGGAGGGGAAAGGCGTGGTGGTAGAGGTGCGGGATCAGGGGCCTGGGATTGCCGAAGAGGTTCGGGGACGGTTGTTTCAGCCGTTCACGAGCTTTGGGAAGCGGAACGGATTGGGGCTGGGATTGGCGCTGAGCCGGCAGACGGTGTTGGAGCATGGCGGGGACCTGACGGCGGCGAATGCGCCGGGCGGGGCGGTGTTTTCGGTGAAGCTCCATGGATGAGATCTGGGGGGCAGTCGGGTTTTCGTTATGGGTGGCGGGGGCGTCTACCTTGTTGGCCTTGGCAACGGGTATTTTCTTCGCGGTTCGGGGGACGAAGGTGATGTGGCAGGTGCCGTTGGCGATGCCGCATTTAACGATGGCGGTAGTGGTGCTGCACCTGTTGGCTCCGAGCGGGTTGGTGGCGCGGGTGGTCTACGGGATGGGCGGGATTGGGGGGCCGGGGGAGTTTCCGGATGTGGTGCAGGACCGGTGGGGACTGGGAATTGTGTTGGTTTATTGGATCAAGGAGACGCCGTTTTTCGCGTTGTTGGCCAGGACGGTATTGGAGCGATTGAGCGGGGAATATGACGCCGTGGCGGCCACCTTGGGGGCGGGGCGATGGCAGCGATTCCGGTATGTGACCGGGCCGCTATTGCTACCGGCTTTGGGGCCGGCGGTGGTGCTGGTGTTTGGGTTCGTTTTCGCGAGTTTTGATGTGGCGTTTCTTCTGGGGCGGACCTATCCGGCGATGCTGAGCGTGGTGGCGCAGCGGTACTTCGTGAGTGACCGGGAGACGGCGCTGGCGATTTCGGCAGGGATGGGTCTGTTCAGCGCGGCGCTGGCTTGGGGATACGTGAGGCTGCGGACGCAATGGTGAGGTGGCTGGTTTGGTTGCCGGTTTTGTTTCTACTGGTGAGGAGCCTGGCGACTCGCTGGTTCTGGCCGACGGTGTGGCCGGGGGAGTGGAGCGAGCGGGCGTGGGGGGCCGTGCGGGGGGAGCCGGTTTGGAATTCGTTGACGTTGGCTTTGGCGGTGATGGCCGGGGCCGTGGTAATCGCTGTTCTGCTGGCGGGTTCGTTCCGGCGGAGCGGATGGGTTCGGTGGGGGGTCATGACGCTGGCGTTGCTGCCTCCGCTGGCGGCAAGCGTAGGGCTCCATGGGCTGTTCCTGCGGTTGGGATGGACCGATTCGTGGTGGGGGGTGGCGCTGGTGCATCTCATTCCGGCGACGCCGTATGCGGTGATGGCGGTGGCGGGGAGTCTGTCGCGGTTTGACGAAGACCTGGTGGCGCAGGCGCGGACGTTGGGGGCGGGGCGGTGGGCGATCTGGCGGTATGTGAAAGGGCCAGCGCTGGCGCCGGGGTTGGCGACGGGGGCAGTATTTGCGTTCGTGGTTTCGTGGAGCCAATACGTCTCGACGGCGTTGATTGGCGGGGGGCGGGTGGTAACGTTGCCGATGGCGCTGGTGGGGTATCAGCAGAGCGGGGACGAGGCGGTGGCGGCGGCGGTGAGTCTGGTGTTTCTGGGGGCTCCGGTTATGCTTTCTGTATGGGTCGAGCGTGGCTGGGAATCTTAGTACTGCTGGCGGGGTGTGCGAAGCCGCGCGAAGTGAGCTTTGCGATGTGGGCGGGGGATGAGGCGCGGAACCGGTATTTCGAAACCGTGGTGCGGGAGGAGGTTCGGGCCAAGCACGGGCTGGAACTACGGATTGTGCCGTATGGGCATACGGGCGAGGTGGTGAGTAAGCTTGTGACGGAGAAGGGCGCGGGGAAAACGACCGGGGGAAGTGTCGACGTGGTTTGGATCAACGGGGAGAATTTCCGGGCGGCGAAGAAGGCGGGGGTTTTGTGGGGGCCGATTGAGATGCCGCGGCTTTATCCGGCCGAGGCGTACGAGAAAGATTTCGGGACGCCGATTGAGGGGATGGAGACGCCTTGGCAGAACGCGCAGTTTGTGATGGCCTGGGATACGGCGCGGTTTGCAGAGCCGCCGCGGACGTTGGATGGTTTGATGGCATGGGTGAAGGCGCATCCGGGGCG
This sequence comes from Candidatus Sulfopaludibacter sp. SbA3, assembly GCA_945890485.1. GTDB lineage: Bacteria > Acidobacteriota > Terriglobia > Bryobacterales > Bryobacteraceae. The sequence continues at coordinate 150,775 of CAMDCN010000002.1, forward strand.
GTTCACGTACCCGGCTCCGCCGGAGTTTTCGGGGAGCGTGTTTACGCGGCATTTTCTGTTGGGGAAAGGGTTTGATGGTGGGCTGGCGGCTCTGCGGGAGATGAAGCCCTATCTGTGGAAGCAGGGCGAGACGTACCCGGCGACGATTGCCGAGTTGGACCGGCTGTTCGCGAACAATGAGATCGACTTCGCAATGAGCTACGGGCCTAGCTTTGCGAGTGAACGGATTGCGCGGGGAACATTTCCGAATACCGTGCGGACGTTCGTTTTTGATAGCGGGACGATTGGGAATTTTAACTATCTAGCGGTGCCGTTCAATGCGAACGACCGGCAGGCCGCGCTGACGTTGATCCGGGATTTGACGTCGCGGGAGCGGTTGCTGGATATGGCGCGGAAGCTGGGGAACACGTTTCCGCAGGTGGGGCCGGATCCGGGTTTGGAGCGGGGGGTAGCGACGTTGCCGCTGGAGTTGCTGCGGGCGAAGTTTCTGCCGGAACCGGATGCGGATGATCTGGTTCGTTTCGAGAAGGCTTGGCGGGAACGGGTGTTGTTGGGGAGATGACGAAGGTCGAAGTGGTGGGGGTGAAAGCGGGGTATGGCTCGTTGGTGTTGCGCGAGGTGTCCGCGGAGTTCCGCGCGGGAGAGTTGACGGCAGTGCTGGGGCCTTCGGGGTGCGGGAAGACGACGCTGTTGAAAGTGGTGGCTGGGCTGTTGGCGGCGGAAGGGCAAGTGCTGTTTGACGGGGAGGAGATGGGCGGGGTGGCGGCGGAGCGGCGGGAAGTGGCGATGGTATTTCAGAAGCCGCTGTTGTTTCCCCATCTGGACGTGCGGGGCAACGTCGAGTTTGGGCTGAAGATGCGGGGACGAGCGGGCGATGTGGCGGGGATGATGGAGATGGTGGGGGTGGGGGAGTTAGCGGGGCGAAAAGTGGGGACGCTGTCCGGCGGGCAGGAGCAGCGGGTGGCGTTGGCTAGAGCACTGGTAACGCGGCCTCGGGTGCTGTTGCTGGACGAGCCGTTTTCGGCGTTGGACGAGGCGTTGCGGGGAGAGATGCGGGGGTTGGTGCGGCGGCTGCAACGGGAGTTGCGGACGACGACGGTGTTCGTGACGCATGACCAGGAGGAGGCGTCGCTGGTGGCGGACCGGATCGTGCTGCTGCTGGAGGGGAAGGTGGAGCAGGCGGGGACGGCGGGGGAACTTTATGGCCGACCGGCGACGGCCGCGGCGGCACGTTTCTTTGGGTGGCAGGTGCTGCGGGACGGGCGGGCGTTCCGGCCGGAGGAGGCGCGGTTAGGCGCGGCGGAAGGATTGGCCGGGGAAGTGAAAGACGTGGTGCGGTGGGCACGGGGGACACGGTATACGGTGGGGTTGGAGACGGGGGAAACGGTGACGGTGGATGAGGCGGGGTATGCGGCGGAGCGGCGGGGGCCGGTGAGAGTGGAGCTTTTGCGATATCTTGAGTTTTCATGATGACTCGACGGGGATTTCTGAGCGCGGCGGCGGCTGCGATGACGGCGGGGGCGCAAACAGCGAAGCGGCCGAACATACTGTTCATCATCTTCGACGACTGGGGCTACGGGCACGCGAGCGCGTACGGGGCCAAGTGGGTGAAGACCCCGGGCTTCGACCGGGTGGCGAAAGAGGGCGCGTTGTTCACGCACGCCTTTACGTCGAACCCGAAGTGCAGCCCCTGCCGGGCGACGATTCTGACGGGACGGAACTCCTGGCAGACGAAAGAAGCCGTGAGCCATTTCAGCTTGTTTCCCAATGAATTCGCGGTGTACCCGGCGGAGCTCGAGAAGGCCGGATACTTTGTAGGGCTGACGGGCAAGGGCTGGGGGCCGGGGGACTTCCTGTCGACGGGGTGGAAACATAACCCAGCCGGGAAGAGTTACGACACGAAGAAGACGAAGCCGCCGTTTTCGGGCATGGGGCTGAACGACTACGCGGCCAACTTCGACGACTTTCTGAGCCAGCGGCCGAAGGACACGCCGTTCTGTTTTTGGATGGGGTTCCAGGAGCCGCACCGGGTGTATGAAGACGGATCGGGCGTGCGGAGCGGGAAGAAGCTCGAAGACGTGACGGTGCCGGCTTACTATCCCGACGTGAAAACGGTGCGGAGCGACATGCTCGACTATGCCGTGGAAGTAGAGTACGCGGACGCGCACATCACGCGAGCGCTGGATAAGCTGGCGGCGATGGGAGAGCTGGAGAACACGCTGGTGATTGCAACCTCCGACCACGGGATGCCGTTTCCGCGGGTGAAGGGCCAGGTCTATGAAGACGGATTCCATATCCCGCTGGCCATCCGGTGGGGCAACGCGATGAAGGGAGGGCGGACCATCAACGATTTCATCACCACGCGGGACTTCGCGCCGACAATTCTTGAAGCCGCGGGGGTGAAGGCGGGGGAGACGTTTACGGGGAAGAGCTTTGTTGATGTGTTGAAGAGTGGCAAAGAGGGCGTCGTGGACCCCTCGCGGGAGTTCGTGTTGGTGGCCAAGGAGCGGCACGACATCGGACGGCCGAACGACGCGGGGTATCCGGTGCGGGCGATCCGAACGCGGCAGTATCTGTACATTCGAAACTACACCCCGGACGTGTGGCCGGCGGGGATGCCGCAGACGGGGTATCGGGATGTCGACGATAGCCCGACGAAGACCTTGTTGATTTCGAGTTTCGACCAGTACTACCGGATGTCGTTTGGGAAGCGTGCAGCGGAGGAGCTTTACGACATTGAAGCCGATCCGGGCTGTATGAAGAATCTGTTCGCGGAGCCGTCGATGACGATGGTGAAGCGAAATTTGCGGGACAAGATGGAGAAGGTATTAAAGGACGAGGGCGATCCGCGAATGAACGGGAACGCAGCGTTTTTCGATACTATCCAATACGTAGGTCCGAAGAAGCATTCTTACGAGACCTGGCTGAAGAACCAGTAGGAGAGGACATGGCAGACCGGCGAGCATTCTTGGGGTTAGCGGCAGTGTTGACGGCTTGTACGAAGTCGTCGAAGGCGCCGAGCGTAGTGGAGCAGAGCATGGCTCCCTATGGCGAACGGGCCGCGACGGAGACGATTGCGCGGACCGCGACCGAGCGGACGGCAAGCGTGGGCGTGGGGTCGAGCACGACTCCGCTGCAGGAGCTGCACGGGGTGATTACGCCGTCGGCGCTGCACTTTGAACGGCACCATGCGGGGATTCCGAAGATTGATCCGGCGAAGCATACGCTGCTGGTGCACGGGCTGGTGGACCAGCCGATGGAGTTTACGCTCGACGATTTGAAGCGGTTGCCGACGGTGACGCGGACGCACTTCATCGAGTGTTCGGGGAACGGCGGCGCGGAGTTGCGCGGGATTGCAGGTGGAACGGTGGAGAAGAGCCACGGGCTGCTGAGTTGTTCGGAATGGACGGGGGTGCCTCTGAAGGTGCTGCTCGAACAGGCGGGCGTGAAGCCGGAGGCGAAGTGGGTGATCGCCGAAGGAGCGGACGCGTGCCGGATGGCGCGGAGCATTCCGATGGCGAAGTGTATGGAAGACGCGCTGGTGGTCTATGGGCAGAATGGCGAGGCGCTGCGGCCGGGGCAGGGGTATCCGCTGCGGCTGCTGTTGCCAGGGTTTGAAGGCAATTCGAGCGTGAAGTGGCTGGAGCGGCTGCACGTGACGGAAGAGCCGGCGCAAACGAACCAGGAGACGGCGCACTATACGGACCTGCTGCCGGACGGGAAGGCGCGGCAGTTTTCGTTTGTGATGGACACGAATTCGGTGATCACGCGGCCGTCGGGCGGGCAAAAGATCGCGGGCGGCGCCGGGTTTGTCGAGATCAGCGGGATTGCGTGGACCGGGAACGGAAAGATCAAGCGCGTCGAGGTTTCGACCGACGGCGGGAAGACCTGGGTGGATGCAGCGCTCGAAGAGCCGGTGCTTTCGCGGAGCCTGGTGCGTTTCCGGGCGCCTTGGGTTTGGGACGGGAAGGATGCCGTGATTCAGTCGCGGGCGACGGATGAGACGGGCTACCTGCAGCCGACGCGGGACGAGATTGTGGAGGCGCGCGGGATGAACAGCCAGTACCACTATCACGGGGTGAAACCGTGGGCGGTGAAGGCCGATGGGAGTGTTACGAATGTTTAGGATCGTGTTATTGCTTTGCGCGGTGAGCGCGTTTGGACAGACGAAGTATCCGGGCGTGGGGAAGCCGGCTGCGGCCGAACGCGTGAAGGCCGCGGACAAGACCGTGATGGCGGACGGGCGCGGATTGCCAGCCGGGAAAGGAAATGTGGAGATGGGCCGAGGGCTGTATAAGACCCATTGCGCCGAGTGCCACAACGAAGCGGGCGAGGGCCGGGATAAGCAGTGGCCCGCGTTGGTGGGGGGCACGGGGACGTTGGCGACGAAGTCGGCGAAGAAGACGGTGGGCAGTTACTGGCCGTATGCGACGACGGTGTGGGATACGATTGCGCGGTCGATGCCGTATAACAACCCGGGGACTTTGAAGGCCGATGAGGTGTATGCGATTACGGCGTTTGTGCTGCATTTGAATGGGATTGTGCCGGCAGGGCAGGAGTTGGACGAGAAATCGCTGCCGCAGGTGAAGATGCCGAATCGGGATGGGTTTATTCCGACGGTGCATCCGGATGTGAAGGCTAAGCGGTAGGGAGATGAAGCCGGCGCTGCTGGCGCTGTTGTTCACCGGTGGAGCCTGGGCTCAGGCTCTGCCGGTGGTTCCGTTCCGGTTGGATCCGGAACAGGTGTTGCGGAGTTTGCGGGACCGCAGGCCGGTTATGTCCGAGTCGGAGTGCGGTGCTTTGGCCCTTTCCGGGTGCCGCTCGGAAGAGCCAACGCGGATTCGAGGCATCTCGCTGCGATGGGTGCAACTCGACACAGACGAACAGCTCGAGGCGATCCTAGTCTTGACGGGCGAAGCGGAAGATTCTCATATCGCCTACGTGTTTGACCGCCAAGCGCAATGGAATCTCATTGGATCTTTCGAGTGCCGACGACATCGATGCGAGTTAGATCGGATGGTCCGGGTTCAGCAACTTACCAAGGACGCTCCGCCGTTGCTGTTTTGCTATCGCGATCGGGGAGGGAGCGGCACGGTTAACTGGTACAACGAGAGCTTTCACCTCCGCGCGGGGCGATTGTGGCCTTCGTTTCAGGTGATCACGTATGAATACATGCCCTTTCGCGGACCATACTCGCTAGTTCGGCGGGTCCGGGCGTCCGATGACCGCCTTGTGATCCACACGATTCGGGAGCAGCCGCCGGGAACGAAACCACAGCATTCCTGCGAGGTATTGCGATGGGACGCGGAGAGGTTCACCTATCGCCCAGTCGCCGCGGAACAAGCGAAATACTGCGATAGCCGGAACGGACAGCCGCTGGCGGATAAATCCTTCCCTGCTGTCCTCTCCCTACTTCGGTAGCAGCGCCGCGGCCACCCACTGGCGCGAGCTATTCCTTGATAAAGCCTAGATAGCGCCCCATGTAATAGGGCAGGAGATACGATGTCCCATCCGCAAGGGTCGCGCCGTCTCCGCCATAGTCGAGACGGAAGGGGTCATGGTTCCAGTGGAAAACCTGGCGTTCATCGACCGGGAGCACCCGGCCGGTTAGCTTGAAACCGCGGGAGTTGCCGAGGCGGCGGAGATCGCTGCGATGGCTGTTCGAAAGCGCGTAGTTATGGAGATCGAGCGGGAAACGGCGAAGTGTATCCAGCGATCGCTCCAACCAGTTTCCAATCGGAGTCAAGTCGTACATCCGGTGGGGGTCGTCGAATCGCTTGCCCTTCAATTGCGAAGCCGCGACGAAGTTGAAAAATGGGTTTATCTCCGGGCGGTCCAACGTCCAGTACCGATTGAGAGAGAAGGCATAGCGTTCCACCAGTTCGGGGTCGGTCTCGTATTGCAGAAGCCCCCAGTAGTCCATATAGGCCATTTCGTCGTCGCTCTGGTTACCGTCGCCGACGCCCTGCGCGAGTTTGGCGAACATCGCATTCTGCGCGTAACCATGTTCACTGATGAGCCACCGGGCTACGTCGTGATACTTCTTGTCGCCGCTGACATGGTGGGCCACCTTGAGATACGACAGGATGCTGAGCGAGTTGAGACCGCGCTCGGCCCACCAGTCCTTGTCCCGATTGAGCTGGGCGGGAGAGAAGATAGCCCAGCGGGTGGGCTTGCCATCCCAGTCGATCATGTTGAAATCGTGCTTGACGAGGTGGTCGGTAATGCGGCGGACAACCTTGCGAACTTCATTCTTTTCGGCGGGCGTTTGGGCGACGAGGTCGTAATAGAGGCCGTAAAAGTAATAGTGGCCGTCGAGCTCGTCCGAAGAGACGTCGGCTTTCCAATACCATTTGCCGTCGGCGCTTTTGGGCCAACGCGGGACCAGGGTTTTCCACTTGCGATCCCGCTTCTGCATGGCCGCGTCGGTTTCGCGCGTGTAGGCCTTGGCGTTGGGATCCGGGCCGGAGGTGGGGAGGATGGTCCGAGCGACGAGGCCGGGGAGCGCGTTAGGGGTACCACCTTGGGTGACTTCACTCAAGAAAGCGAGGGCGCGGAAGGCCTTGCGGGCGTTGGCGAGTGAGGTGGCGTCCTTCTTCACGGCATAAGCGAAGCATTGGGACGCGCCGTACATGGCGGTCCAGAGTCCGTCGTTGTCACTATCGCGGACGCCGCGGGGCCCACGCTCGAGAACGAAGCCGTATTCGGTGCGGCGGTGGTACTTGTCGATCGCCTCCTCATACAGCCGAGCCTTTTCGGCGAACGAGATTTCTCGAATCTGGATGAGCCCTACGCCAGCGGCCGTGCCCACGGCGACATCGCCACGGGCGTTGACGGCAACCGCGAGGACCTCATCATTGGGGAGCCAGCGCTGGCCTTGGCGGTACTCCCAATCTTTGCCGATCTGATGGAGCAGGCCTTTGGAGGTGCCAAACCAGAGTGAGCCGTCGGCCTGCTTGGCGGAGGCGGTGGCGGGCTTTACAGGGAGGCCGGCGGGGGCTGGCAGCAGCGGAGCAGACCAGGATTCCGTGGTGGGCGTGGGCGGCGCCCAACGGCCGTGGGAGTAGATGTATAACTGGCCTTCGCAGATGGCGCGGATCCCGCCGTCGTCACTGATCTGGATTGCCGTGACGCGCCGAGTGGGTTGATTCGCGTCCCCATCGAACCGCTTGCGGACCTGCTGCGGGAATGCCTGGAGCAGGCTGGCAACGAGAACGAGAAGGACCAGGGGCATCTATGGCAGTATATAGGCCAAATGAACTTTTCTGCAGAAATCTGGCTCGCGCGGCATGGAGAGACGGCTTGGAGTTTGTCTGGGCAGCATACGGGGCGGACCGATATTCCGTTGACGGCCCATGGGGAAGAGCAGGCGGCATCGTTGGGGCGGCTGCTGGGAGGCAAGCAGTTTGGGCTGGTATTGACGAGCCCACTGCAAAGAGCGGCGGAGACATGCCGGATTGCCGGATACGGAGAGGTGGCAGAGGTGGAACCGGACTTGGCGGAGTGGCACTACGGGAAACTGGAAGGCCGGTTGACGGCGGAGCTGACTGCGGAGCGTCCGGGTTGGACCCTGTGGAAGGACGGTCCGCCGGAGGGGGAGGCGATTGAAGAAGTGGCGGCGCGCGCGGGACGCGTAATTGAACGGTGCCTAGAAGCGGAAGGCCCGGTGCTGTTGTTCGCGCACGGGCATTTGCTGCGAATTCTGGCTTCCGTCTGGATCGAGGCGGAGCCGCGGGAGATGGCGCAACGGCTGGCCCTGAGTACAGCATCCCTCAGCATTTTGACGCGGGAGAAGCAGACGCGGGTGATCGGCAGTTGGAACCGGATGGAGCGCTAGAAGAAGCGCCCGACGCCGACAAAGGCCCGGCCGTGACCACGGTCGCCCCAGGCTCCACCGAGGTAGACCGGGCCGATGAAGGTACGAATGATCATGGCCCCGGCAGCGCTGGCGGCGACGCCGGGGTAGCCGGGCTGGCCGTACATCTTGCCCATCTGGGCCCAGGCGGCTCCGTAGAGCCGGGTGCCCAGGATCGATAGGCCGGGGCGAATTTCACGAAGGTAGCCCGCGGTGCCCAGCCAGTACTGGTTGCCGAGTAGCTCGTTGGTGGCGTAGGCCGGAAGGCGGAGCGGGCCACCGAGGGAGAAGCTGCCGAAATCGAGGGAGCGGGTATCGAACGCCGTGCCTCCGGCCGCGGCGGCGAACAGAGAGGCGTTGGCGGAGACACGGAAGAAGCGGTTGGCTTGCACTTCGGCTTGGGGGCCGCGGGTGAGTACGTAGGCGAAGCTGGCCTCGACGCGGCTGCCTTCGCGGGGGACGATGGGATCGTCATAGTCGAGCAGGCGGAAGCGAAGGTTAGGGACGTTGAGATGGTCCTTGACGTTGGGGAGGATGGGGTCACCGATGCGGCGGCGGGCGGCGTACCAGGTGGTGGTGTAACCGGCGCGGAGTTCCGCGATGCGCCCGAACTGGTAGCCGAGGTCGGCGCCGAAGCCGGTATCGCGGAGACGATAGTTGGCGACCTGGGCGCGGCCGAGATAGATGGGGAAGGCGGCATCGCCGGCGAAGGCGCGGGCGGCGGCGAAGAAACGGGTGCGTTCTCCGAGGGGGACCCAATATTCGGAAGCGAAGCGGTAGCGGGAGCCAAGGATAATATCGTTGCGCCATTCGGCGCGCGGGGTGCCAACGCCCATCCAGGTGAGGCGGGCGCCGGCCGAGACGCGGAAGTTCTCGATGTCGCTGCCGTCAATCTCTAGTAAGGGAAGGAGAAAGGGCGGGGCGTAGGCGCGTTGCTCGGCTTGGACGAGGAGTTCGCTGCCTCGAACGGAGTAGCGCAGGGAGGCAAGGCGGCCGGTACCGACGGCGCGGGAGAGTTCGCGTTCGAGGGTAGCGGAGTTCCAAGGTTTGGCGGTGAGGGGGGCGAGGGTGTCCGCGACGAGGCGGGCTTGGCGCGGGTCTTCAGCCTCGACTTTGACCGTCGAGATCTGCGTAGGCTCCGGGCGGCGGCGGGCGGCGCGCGCCTTTTGGAACTCGGCCCATTCGGCTTCGGGCAGGGCGAAGGTCTCGAGGATATTTTTCTTCTGGGCGGTGGCGGCATTCCCGGCGTCGGCGAGTTCGGCGCTCTTGGGGTAGTCGCTGGCATTGAAGCCGGCCAGATTGACAGTAACGACGATGTCGGCGCGTTCCATCATGCGCATCTCGTTGGCGGAGACGACGATGCCGATGGACCGGTCGATGACGCCGGGGAAGGAGTTGAGGGTTTTGGGGTCCACGGGCGGCTTGGCGAGATGGACGGCGATAACGATGTCGGCGCCCATTTGGCGGGCGATATCGACGGGAAGATTTTGGAGAACCGCGCCATCGACGTAGAGCTTGCCGCCGCGGTTGGCGGGTTTGAAGACGCCGGGGAGGGACATGGTGGCGCGGAGGGCGTCGGCGAGGACGCCTTTGCGGAAGACCTCCTCTTCGCCGGAGACAAGATTCGTGGCGACACAGCGGAAGGGGGTGGGGAGGTCGTCGAAGGAGTCGAGTTCAGGGTAGGCGAGGGTCCAACGGCTGAGGAGGAGGCCGATTTCGTGGCCGAGATTGAGGCCGGAGGGGAGGGAGACGCCACCTTTGAGGCCGAGTTCGAGGAGGTTGGGAACGGCGGTGCGGTCTTCGCGGCGGCGGTAGGATAGGTCGCGGAAGGCGATGGAGCCTCCGAGGAGTTTATCCCACGGGGCGTCTTTGACGATGGCGCGGAGATCGGCGGGGGAGCGGCCGGTAGCATAGAGGCCACCGACGAGGCCACCCATGCTCGTGCCGGCGATGTAGTCGACGGGGATGCGGTGCTGCTCCAGCCATTCGAGGACACCGATGTGGGCAATCCCGAGGGCGCTGCCTCCTTCGAGGGCGACGGCAATTTTCTTGCGGGGCTCGGCGGAGAGAGCGAGTGCGGCCACGAGGACGAGCAGGAGTAGCCGCATCGTTTCAGTGTATCGAATACAATCTGGAGGGCTGAGTTATGCGAATCCTTCTATGGTTGATGGTTGGGGCCGTGGCGTTGGCGCAGCGCGCTCCGTTGAAACAGGAAGACGTGGCGGCGGGGCGGCAACTCTATATGAGTTCCTGCGCGGGCTGCCATGGGCTATCCGGAGAGGGCGGCCGGGGGCCGAACCTGATGACCGGGCGGGCGGTTTCGCGATCGACCGATGACGTGCTGTTTCAGGCGCTGAAGTTTGGGTTGGCGGGGACGGATATGCCGCCGACGAACCTGCCGGACGAAAAGCTTTGGCAGATTATGGCTTACGTCCGGGGGCTTTCGGCGCCGGCATACGAGATTCCGGTGGAAGGGGATGAGAAGGCCGGGGCGGCGGTTTACTTCGGGAAGGGCGGATGTACGAAGTGCCATGCGATTGCGGGGAAAGGCGGGGTGTTTGGGTCGGACCTGACGAGCATTGGGCATCAACGGCCGTTGAACCTGATTCGCGAGGCGGTGCTGGACCCCGGGCGGCGGATTGCGCCGGGGTATCAACGGGCGACGCTGCATTTGAAATCGGGCAAGACATTGGAAGGGGTTCTGCGGGACTACACGACGTACAACTACACGCTGCAGGACGGGACGGGGGAGCTGCATTTTGTGAAGGCGGTGGACGTGGCGGACCAGCGGATTCTGCCCGGGAGCCCGATGCCGGGGAACTATCGGGAGACGTTGACGGCGGCGGAACGGCGCGATTTGATCAAGTTTTTGAGCCGGCAATCGGCGCGGGGAGAACAGTGATGCGAGTGCTTCTGATGGTTGCGTTGGCGGCGATGGCCGCGACGGCACAGGTGAAGTACGAGGACATTCTGGCGGGGCCGGGGGCGAACTGGCTGACCTACGCGGGGAGCTACTCCGGACAGCGGCATAGCCCGTTGACGCAGATCAATACGGAAACGGCGAAGAACCTGACAGCGAAGTGGGTTTACCACGTGCCGGACGCGAAGAAGTTGGAAGCGGTGCCGATTGTCTATGACGGCATTCTGTATGTGACGAATTCGAACCAGCTTCATGCGTTGGACGCACGGACCGGACGGAAGATCTGGGTATACCGGGATGAGCAGGCCGAGGGGTCGCGAGTGAACCGTGGGCCGGCGATTCTAGGGGATAAGGTCTACTTCGTCACGACGGATTGCCGCCTGGTCGCGCTACATCGAAAGACTGGGGCCGTGCTGTGGCATAAGAAGTATGCGGAGACGAAGGACGGGTACTTCGCGACGATGGCTCCGTTTGCCGTGAAGGACAAGATCGTCGTGGGGATGGGCGGCGGGGATAGCGGAGCACGGGGGTTTCTCAAGGCGCTATCGGCAGAGACGGGCGAAGAGATGTGGAACTTCTGGACGGTGCCGGCGAAGGGAGAGCCGGGAGCCGAGACGTGGAGCAAGGACGAGACGCTGAAGTGGGGCGGAGCAGCGACTTGGCTTTCGGGGACCTACGATCCGGCGCTGAATCTGCTGTATTGGACGACGGGGAACCCGTGGCCGGACTTCTACGGCGGGGACCGGCTGGGGGCCAACCTGTATTCGGATTCGCTGATTGCGTTGGACGTGGATACGGGGAAATTGAAGTGGCATTTCCAGTTCACGCCGCACGATACGCATGATTGGGACGCGCAGTCCTGGCCGGTGCTGCTGGATATGGAATGGGCGGGGAAGATGCGGAAGGTGGTGGTGCATCCGAACCGGAACGGCTTCTTCTATGTTCTCGATCGGGTGACGGGCGAGTTTCTACGGGCTACGCAGTTCGCGGACAAGGTGGACTGGGCGAAAGGGATTGATGCCAAAGGTGTGCCGATCCTGGTTCCAGGAAAGGATCCAACGCCGGGCGGGACGCGGGCGTGCCCGGCGGTGCGCGGGGCGGCGAACTGGATGTCTCCTTCGTACAACCCGGCGACGGGTTTGTTCTATCTGCCGACTTTAGAGCAATGCGATATCTACTCGTCGTCGGCCAAGGAGCCGAAGCCGATGACCGGGTTTGCCGGGACGGGCGGAGAGCAGATTCCCGCGGAGCCGGGGCAGATGTTGCTGCGGGCGATTGACCCGAAGACGGGGAAACGGGTTTGGCAGTATCCGATGACGGGGCCGGCGACGGCATGGGCGGGGACGGTGTCGACGGCGGGGGGCGTGGTGCTGTTCGGCGATGACGCCGGGCACTTGGTGGCGGCGGATGCGAAGAGCGGCAAGCACTTGTGGCATTTCGGCACGAGTCAGAATGTGACGGCCTCGCCGATTACTTACTTGGTCGATGGGAAGCAGTATGTGACGATTTGTTCGGCCACGCATGTGTTTACCTTTGGGTTGTTTACTCCGGCAGAATAGGGGTCATGCGGCTTCTACTTGGCTTGTTGGCTGGTGTGTTGTGCGCGCAGGGTCCCGATGGGGCGGCAATCCTGCGGGAGCGGGTGGCGGCGGGAATGATGAAGGACCCGGCGGCGGGGATCGTCAACGCCAAGGGGGAAGTGGCTATCTTCGGCTCAGCCGAGGCGGTCTACGAGATTGGCTCGATTACCAAGGTGTTTACCGCCGTGCTGCTGGCGGATATGGTGGAGCGGGGTGAGGTGGCGTTGAAAGATCCGGTGGCGAAGTATCTTCCGAAGACGGCTAAGGTGCCAGAGCGGGGCGGGAAGCAGATTACGCTGCTGGACTTGGCGACGCATAAATCGGGGTTGCCGCGGCTGCCTTCGAATTTGAAGCCGAAGGATGCGGCGAACCCTTATGCCGACTACACCGTGGAGGACTTGTACTCGTTTTTGAATGGGTACGTGCTGCCCCGAGAGATCGGAGCGACCTATGAGTACTCGAATCTGGGCGTCGGGTTGTTGGGTCATGTGCTGGCATTGCGGGCAGGAAAGGATTATGAGGCGCTGCTGCGGGAGCGGGTGTTGACGCCATTGGGGATGGCGGCGACCGGGATTGTGGTGAAGGGGTCGATCGTGGCGGGGCACGATGAGAAATTGCGGCCAGTGAAGAATTGGGACTTGCCGACGCTGGCGGGGGCGGGCGCGCTGCGGAGCAACGTGAAGGAGATGCTGCTGTTCGCTGGGGCGGCTTGCGGCAGCCGGAAGACGAAGTTGGAGGCGGCGTTTGCGCGGACGCGGGGGCCGGTGCCGCTGGTGTGGGCGAAGAACGGAGAGGACGTGTTTACTCACGGCGGGGGGACCGGCGGGTATCGGTCGTTCTTGGCTTGTTCGGTGAAAACGGGGGCGGCATCCGTGGTGCTTTCGAACGTGGCGATTGGAGTGGAGGACGTGGGGCTGCACTTGCTGGAGCCGGCGAAGTTTGCGTTGAACGCGGTGAAGAGGCCGGTCGTGGTGGACGCGGCGACGCTTGCGAAGTATGTGGGCCGTTATGAGTTGGCGCCGGGGTTTACGTTGACGGTGACACAGGAGGGGGCGCAATTGCTGGCCCAGGCTACAGGACAGGGGCGGTTCGAATTGTTTGCGGCGGGGGAGCGGGAATTTTTCGCGCGTGTGGCTCCGATTGAGGTGGTGTTTGCAGCCGACGGAGCGCAGTTAACGTTGAAGCAGGGCGGGCGAGAGACCGTGGCGAAACGAATCGCGGCGGTGCTGCCGTCGAAGGAGATCGCTTTGCCCGCGGCAGCGCTGGAGGCTTTCGTGGGGAAGTATGAGCTGGCGCCGGGGTTTATTCTGACGGTAACTCTGGAAGGGACACAGCTACACGTGCAGGCGACGGGGCAGCCGAAGATTCCGGTGTTCGCGCAGGGGCCAAAAGAGTTCTTCTACAAGGTCGTGGACGCGCAGATTACGTTTACCGATGCGGGGCTGGTGCTGCATCAGAACGGCCGGGAGATGCCCGCCAAACGAACGCCCTAGCCACTGAGAATTCCTAGTCGACGTGCCACTCCACCTTCATGTAGGAGCCAAAGTCCTCGATGCTGGAAACGATGGCGGAACGAAAGGTACCTTGCACCACTTCGTTGTTACAGAGGGCCATGGAAATGGGCTGCTTCGAGTCGAAGTGAGCCTTCAGAACTGGGATGGCGGATACTGACTGCCGGCTCAGCGGTACGCGCAGCGACACTTTGCCCGACCGCGCGGCACGGGCCTCTTGCGTGAGACCCGAGACTTCACTGAAGTTCATGCCGGCGACATCGCCGGGCGCGGTAAACTGCGCCGGCAGGTGGTGCAGGGTACTACCCGCACGGAAGTAGAGATGAACAGTTTCAGCCATGGAACAGGCCTCCTGTGGTCAATCTCGGAATTGGCAGGCGAGCCGTATCACAGGGTGACGTCGAAGCGCAATTTGCCGATTTCGTCGTTGAGTTCACGCTGGGCGGCGTCGATTTTGGCTTCGAGTTCGGCGTTCTGCTTTTCCAGTTCGGCGATGCGGGTTTCCTGCTCTTCGAGTTGCCGGGTGTACCGCTGGACGAGCGCCTTCTCTTCCGCGGAGCCTTTGAGCGCTTTCATGTTCTCGCGGAGGCGCTCCTGGCTCTTGGTAATGCGTTCCAGTTCAGCGGCTAGGTTCTCTGCCTGAGTGTTGTGCATATCGACAACGGTCTTGCTGGCCAGGATCTGACGAAGGGCGTTCTCCACAGCGGGCCCAAGGCTGCCTTCGGATGCAAAGTGCGCGACTTCGCCGGGGGTAAGGGCGCTGATGGTGTACGTGGAGGCCAGTGGACGGGTCTCGGCGATGGGGACAGCGACGGTCTGCCGGGCCGGGACCGGGACGCGGAAACGCATGACCGTCCCGGTGGTCTCGGCGGGTTCGGCCGAGTTGGTGAGCCGGTAGCCGGAGCGGACAGGATGTTCGAGGAGAAGCGTGCGGGGCTCGGCGTCGTTGTTACGGATGGTGTAGTTCCGCGTTTCGTTGACGGCGCGGTGGTGCGTCAGAATGCCATTGGCAACAACAACCCGCGCGATGCGCTGGCTTTCGCTGCCGAAGGCGGTGGTGACGGCGACGCCGAGGTCGGTGGCGTAGGAGAGAAGGCGTTTTTCGGCGGGCCGGATGGGTTCGAGGATTCCCTCCCCGGCGAAGGCTTCCGCTTCGAGGACGCTGAACGTGCCGGCGTCGAGAGTGAGGTCGGTGGAGTTGGTGAGCCAGAGGGCGCGCTGGGGGCGGCCGCCGGTGGACTGGCTCCACACGGAGACCTTCTCGACGGTGATGGGGGCTTGGAGAATGGGGACTAGGGCGGAGCGGTTGCGGGCGATGGAGACGGGTTGGGAGATTTTGTATTCGAAGAGGTCGCCGAGGTCCTGGGCCTGGACGTTGACGGGCGCTTGGGCGCGCGCTTCGGTGACGGTGACGGTGGGAGCTTTCTGCTGTTGGGAATATTGCCGCAGGCGCTCGAACTGGTTCACGCGGCCGACTGCGCTACTCGTTTCGGTGTTGAGGTCCGGCGGCGCAGTGGAGACGTCGACCATATTGGCGACTTGGCCCACCTGGAGACGCACGTCCCGCCGGGCGACGCCACCCGCCTGCAAGGCAATTCCGTCGAGGCGGCCCATCGCGAAGCCGGGCTTGCTGATGACGAGGCGGAATTCGCCTTCGGGCAGACCGGCAAAGGAGTAATCGCCGTTGGCGTCGGTGCCGCCACGGCGGACGGGGGCGTTGTTGGCGTCGACGAGTTCGACGAGAGCATCGACGATTGCCGCTCCGGTGGGGTCCGTGATCTTCCCCGCCAGACGGGCGCGGCCGCCGATGATGCCGCTCTCAAACGTCTGTGGGGCGCGATTGACGGATTCGGCCAGCGCGACGACCGGTCGGCGGGCGTATTGCGGCTGCGAGAGATTCTGGATGAACGACTGAGGCGCCCCGGCGACAAGCGAAAGCGAGACATTCTCCCAATCCTGGCCGACCGTATTGTCAACGATGGCCCATCCCTGCAGCAGCGGCTTGGCGCCAAGGACCACCCGGTAAGTCGCCTTCCAAACAGGCACCTCGCTGATGTAGCTGACGAACAGGTTCCGCGCGCCAGCGCCGTCGGCCGAGATCAGCATCTTGCGCTCATCGGCGGCGCGGTCGGCGGAGAGGACGTCAAGATACTTTCCTAGCTTGTTGGCAAGGCCGGGTTCGAGTAGCCGGACGGAGAATGCGGGAGAGACCTCGGCCGTACGGAGTTCGCCGGTCTCGGTAAGCAGCGAAACGTAGTCGACTTCGAGCGTAGCCCCAGCGCCCGAGCGGGTTTTGCGCTCGACGCTGACGAGACGGCCCGTGAGCGGCAAGCCGCCGTTGCGGACTTCGATGCGGGCGCCGCGCATCGCGCCGAGGAAATCGGTGAGGGTGCCTTTGTCCCCGACGGGGAGGCGGAGTTCATTGAGCTTGCGATCGGAAGGCAGCGAGGCGTCGTAGCCGATAGCGGCGATTCGGCCGCCATTGAGATCAAGAACGGTCAGGGATTTGAGCACGTCGTTAAGCTGGCCGGAGGTGAAGGAAACAGTGACGTCCTGCTTGCCTTGCACCGGACCTTGGTGCTCGAAGTAGCCAACGCCGTTCTTATAGAGGACGACTCGCTTTACCGGAATCTGAGCGAATGCTAAAGATACACAAGTAAAAAGCAGGACCAGTTTCATAACTGAGGATATTACGGATTTCGAGCGCAGCGGAAACCGAGATCAGGAGCAGAGTAACTGGCAGGGACGGGCTCGACGGCGAATGCGATGGCTTCAACGAGACGGTTTTGATAGGAGCCGCCTTTCACGGCGAACCAAGTTTCTTCCTCGGTGGCAAAGGCACGAATCGCGAGAGCCGTTGGCGTCGCGCGGTCCGCAGTGAACTCCTTCACGTTCCCGATCATCTGATAGATCCCGAAGGGGCTGCGGCCTGAGCGGTAGGCATCCGCGGAGACCACATGCTGCCAATTGTCATCGGGGTTGTCGCGAAGGTTGGCGTGCTGGGGCTGGTGCTCTTGGCCCCACGGGAAGTGGCGCCCATCGTCACCGCGCGCCGCACGCTCCCACTCGAGTGCGGTAGGAAGTCTCTTCTTTGCCCACGTAGCGAACGCTTGGGCGTCCGCGAAAGTGACATTGACCACGGGGAGGCCGGGCTGACCAGCCGGAAAGTCTTTCGGCAGGGGCCGGCCAGTCGCCTTGCAGAAGTCCGCGTACTCTTCGTTCGTCACCTCCGTGAGATCGAGGTAGAACGCGGGCACAGCGACGCGAGTATTCTCAGGGCCAAAGCTGGTCTGACCTGCCGGAATTAGGACCATATCACCCGCGGGGTCTTCAACGCGCTGGTGCTGTTCGAGACGAGCCTCCGCCTTACCACTATTGACGAGGAGGTAGCCGAGCCCGAGGGCCAGAACGGCCGCCAGCGCCGCGGCGCCACCGAGCATGCGGCCATCGAGTTGAACGCGGCGCCTGCCGGGCAGTGGATTCGCCTGCGTGGGATTCTCGTGCAGCCAATCTTCGAGATCGGCCGCCACCTCCCCCATACTTTGGGTTCGTTTCGCCGGATCCCGTTCCATACTCGCGCGGACGATCTCGATGAGACGGTCCGGTACTCCGGCGGCCGTCAACGGTTCGAGCGGAATGGGCTCGTGGAGAATGAGGTAGAAGATGCGTTCGACGGTGTCTGCCTGGATGGCCCGGCGGCCGGTGAGAATCTCGTAAAGCAGCACGCCATAGGAATACACATCGACCAAGGGCGTAACCGGTTGGCCCATAACCAGCTCCGGAGCGACATAGTGAGGCGTGCCAAGGGCGAAGCCGGCCTGTGTCAGCGTCACGTCTTCCGTCTTGACGATGCCGAAGTCCATCAGCTTCACGCGACCCTGCGGGTCGACATGAATATTGTCCGGCTTCACGTCGCGGTGGACGAACTTACGCGAATGGACGTACTCGAGAGCCCGCGCAATTTGGAGAGCGATGGAGACGCGCTTGCGTAATGTTAAGCCGGTCTCCTCAGCGAGAAAATCCTTCAGCGTCCGGCCGGTGAGGAATTCAAGCACTAAATAGGGAATGCCGTCCTCTTCGCCATAGTCGTACGTCGTAATGATGTTCTCGTGGACGACGGAACTAGAAACCTGGGCTTCAAGAAGGAAGCGGGCCCGCGTTTCCGCGTTCTGGGCGGCCTGCGGCGTCAGCAGCTTGACGGCCACCGTACGGCCGAGGACAGTATCGCGGGAGCGATACACCTCCGACATGCCACCGCCGAGGAAGTGCTGGAGCTCGTATTTACTGATGCGCGCGGGAAGTTTCACCCATCACCTGCAACAACTATCGGCAGATTTGAGCGATTCTTTACCGAGACAGTATAATGTTTCACTGATGAGCGCTGACGGACAAGTGACGAACTTACTGGCTCGTTGGAAAGACGGCGATAAGGCAGCCCTGGACTTGCTGACTCCGCTGATCTACGACGAGCTGCGCCGGCTGGCGGCCCACTACCTGCGCGATGAACGGAACGCCCCGACGCTGCAGCCGACGGTGCTTGTCCATGAGGCGTATTTGAAGCTGGCGGGCGGGGAGTTGCCGGATTGGGAGAGCAGGGCGCACTTCTTCGGTGTCGCGGCGCACCGGATGCGGCAGATTCTGGTGGACCATGCGCGGAAGCACGTGGCGGGGAAGCGCGGCGGAGGACAGCGGGCCGCGTCGCTCGACGAAGCCTTGAATTTCGCGCCGGAACGGAGCGCGGGCATCATCGCGCTGGACGATGCCTTAGGCGGGCTGGCGGCGTTCGACGAACGGAAAGCGAAAGTTATCGAGCTACGGTATTTTGGGGGCATGAGCATTGAAGAGACGGCGCAGGCGCTGGGGATCTCCGTGGCGACCGTGGGCCGGGAGCAGCGGTTTGCCGAGGCTTGGCTGCAAAAATACATGACGGAGAGCTCGGCGCCATGACGCCGGAGCGGTGGAGGCAGGCGGAAGACCTGTTTAACCGGGCGATTGAAGAGCCTGTCACCGCTCGCGAAGCCTGGCTCGAACGGGAGTGCGCCGGCGACGAGGAGATGAAGCGCGAGGTGGCCGGACTGCTGGCCAGCGACGCCCAAACGAAATCGAATCTGGCCGGAAGCGTGAAGAGCGCGGTGCTGGATTTGGAAACAACGCCACGGACGCGGTTCGTGGGTCCCTACGAGTTGGTGCGGGAATTGGGCCGGGGCGGGATGGGCACGGTATACCTGGGCAAGCGGACGGACGAAGTCTACGACAAAGACGTCGCCATTAAGCTGGTGACGCCGGGCATGGATACGGACTTCCTGCTGGCGCGGTTCAAGCGGGAACGGCAGGTGCTGGCGAGTCTGGAGCATCCCAACATCGCGCGCTTGTTGGACGGCGGTACGTCGCAGACCGGGGAACCGTACTTCGTGATGGAGTACATTCCGGGCGTGCCAATTACGCAGTATTGCCAGGAGAAGGATCTTTCGGTCGCCGACCGGCTGCGGCTATTTTTGCCGGTGTGCGCGGCGGTGACTTACGCGCATAGCCGGTTCGTGGTGCATCGGGACCTGAAGCCGGGCAACATCCTGGTTGAGGAGAACGGAACGCCGCGGCTGCTGGATTTTGGCATCTGCAAGCTGCTGCTGGCGAACCCCATGGAAGCCGCCGAGACGATGACCCAGGGCATGGGCATGATGACGCCGGACTACGCGAGCCCGGAGCAGGTGCGGGGCGAGCCGGTGACGGTGGCGAGCGATACGTACTCTCTGGGCGCCGTGCTGTACGAGCTCTTGACCGGGACGCGGCCGCACAAGATTGGGAAGTATACGCCGCTGGAACTGGAGCGGGCCATTTGCGAAACGCCGACGGTGCGGGCGAGCGCGGCGCGGCCGGAGCTGCGCGGCGACATCGACAACATCCTGATGCGGGCGATGGCGAAGGATCCGGCACGGCGGTACGGAACCGTGGAACAGTTCGCTGAGGACATCCGGCGGCATCTGGACAACCGGCCGGTGGTGGCGGCGCCGGATTCGATGCTCTACCGGAGCCGGAAGTTCGTCGAGCGGCATCAGCGCCTGGTGCTGGCGACGGCGGTGACGGTGATGGTGCTGGCCGGGGGCTTGTTGTACGCCGAGCGGCAGCGGCGGTTAGCCGAGCAAAGGTTGCAGGAGGTGCGTCAGCTAGCTAACCGGTTCGTGTTTGACGTGCATGACGCGGTACGGGAACTACCTGGTTCGACAGAGGCCCGGCGGTTGATTGTGTCGACGGCGCTCGAGTATCTGGAACGGCTATCGGCGGACGCCAAGGGCGACCCGTCGCTGGCACGGGACTTGGCGGCGGGCTGGTTGCGCATTGGCGACGTGCAGGGCTGGGTGCTGGGTTCGAATCTGGGAGACACGGAGGGTGCGCAGAGGAGCTACCTGCGAGCGAGAGAGTTGGCCGACGCGGGGGGCGCGACGGCGACGGCAATTGAAGCGATTCGGCACCAAGGCGACGTGGCGGCGTATACGGGCAAGTTGAGCGTGGCGCAGGAGCACTTTGACGAGGCGACACGGCGGGTGAGAAAGGCGCTCGAAGAGGGCGGCGATCGGCAACTGTTGAGCCACTTGGCGGGTGTCGAGCTGGCATCGAGCCGGAACCAGCGGCTGCTCGATAACGTGGACGCTTCGCTGGTGAGTGCGCGGCAAGCGGCAGCGGTATACGCTTCATTGGCGTCTGCGGAGCCGGACAAGATGGAGTGGCAGATGTCACGGGCATCGGCGGCGTCCGGGGTAGGAATGGCGTTGGCACGGAAGGGGCAATTGGAAGAGGCGCGAGACCAGTACCTGGGTGCGGTGGAAGCGCTCAAAAGGGCGCTGGAGCAGGAGCCGAACAGCAGCCGGACGAAGCGGGAATTGATGTTGGCGTGGAGCCACGTGGGCGACGTGGAGGGGAGCCCGACATCGTCCAGCATGGGAAACCGGACGAAGGCGCTGGCCGCCTACGCGGAGATGACGCGGATCGCTGAGGAGTTATTGGCCGCCGACAGCGATGACCAGCGGGCGCTGGGCGACCTGGGTATTGCGCGGATGCGTGTGGCGGCGGTGACGGACGGTCCGGCGCGGCTGGACCGTTTTCGCGAAGCTCTCGCCACGATTGGAAAGGCGGTTGAGAAAAACCCGAAGAACCATACGATGCGCATGAACTTTGCTTACACGCAATGGCAGTATGGCAATGCGCTCAAGGAAGAGAAGCGCACGCCGGAGGCGATGGCGAGTTGGCGAGAGGCGGCGGCGAACGCGCGGGCGATCTTGTCAACGCAGCAGAGTAACGTGGCGCGGCTGCTGATGGAGGCGCTGGGGCGGATCGCCGTAACCCTGCGGGAAGCTGGCCAGGATTCGGCAG
Source organism: Candidatus Sulfopaludibacter sp. SbA3 (assembly GCA_945890485.1). Lineage (GTDB taxonomy): Bacteria > Acidobacteriota > Terriglobia > Bryobacterales > Bryobacteraceae. The sequence goes on from CAMDCN010000002.1 coordinate 172,009, forward strand.
CGATAGAAACCGAGATTGCGGCAACGGCGCAGAGGGAGAAGCCGGAGTCGATGTCGGGTGGCGTAAACCGAGCGAAGGGAGCGCTCATTGGCTTGGAGATTGCCTTGGCGGGCAAACCGCTGCCGCAGACCGAAGTCGCGAAGCGGGCGGCGGAAGTAAAAGCGGCATGGGACCGCGTGCGGGGTAAACCCGGCTGGCAGCCTACGTTTGAAAGAGACTATTTGCGCTTTGTCGAGTTGGCGAAGCGCCGGGGAGTAACCATCGAGTGACGCGAGAGGAAAAGCAGCTGGTGCAGAACAGCTTTGAGGCGCTGCACGATGTGGCGCAGCCGATGGTGATGCTGTTCTACGGACGCTTGTTCGAGTTGGATCCGAGTTTGCGCGCCATGTTCAAGGCTCCAATGAAGGAGCAGGCGGCGAAGCTGGTGGCGACGTTGCAAGTGGCGGTGGATAGCCTGGACAATTTGGACGCCTTGCTGCCGAAGTTACGGGACCTGGGAAGACGTCACGCCGAATTGGGCGTGGAGGCGCGGCACTACACGCTGGTGGAGCAGGCGCTGTTATGGGCGATTACGCGGGCCCTTGAAGGAGGCTGTTCGGCGGCAACCCGAGAGGCTTGGCAGAAGCTGTTACGCACCATCAGCGGGGAGATGATCGCGGGCGCGGGCTGATGGCGTTCCCGCCGGAAATCCGCGTGAATCGGTGTCTGGTAACCTTTCGTGTTAGATCAACTGCCTATGCCGGCTTCGGACCCACAGTCGCTTGACCTGCCCGATCTGTACTCTGAGTTGCGGAAGTTGGCCGCCATTCAGTTGTACCGGTCGCGGGCTGGCGAACATATGCTGCAGCCAACGGCGCTTGTGAACGAGGCGTGGGTGAAGCTGTCGGGCGGGCACTGGAAATCAAAGACCCACTTCCTGGCCCTGGCGGGGCATGCGATGCGGTTAATTCTGGTGGATGCGACCCGGGCGCGGCTGGCATCGAAACGGAACGGGGGCGTGGATCCCATATCGATCGACGATTCGATGCAAGTGGTCTCTGGGGACATGACCCTGCGGCCGGAAGAGTTGCTGGACCTGGACCGCGCGATGGAGAAGCTCTCGACGGTGAGCGAACGAAAGGCGCAAGTGGTGGAGATGCGGTTCTTTGGCGGGATGGAGTTTCCGGAGATTGCCGAGGCACTGGACGTTTCGCTGGTGACCGTAAAACGGGATTGGAACTATGCCCGGACCTGGCTGTACCGGGAGCTGAGCGGGGCGTGACGCCTCCGCTGAGCACCGAAGAGCAGCGACAGGCCGCCGCGGCTTTTGAGGAGTGGGCGGAGCTTGCGCCCGGAGAGCGAGCGGTGCGATTGGCGTCCTTGAGCGAGCGGGTACGGGCCGAAGTGGAATCACTTCTGGCGGCGGAAGCGAAGGCGGACGGATTCCTGGAAACTCCTCTGCTACAGGCTCGACGGCTGGGGCCAGGGCAGCGGCTGGGCGTTTGGCTGCTGCAGGAGGTTCTGGGGCAGGGCGGGATGAGCGTGGTGCATCACGCCGAGCGGATGGAAGGCGGATACACGCAGCGGGCGGCGATCAAACTCATCGCGCTGCCGGCGCTATTGCCGGAGGAGTTGCAGCGGCAGATTCTGAGCCGGTTCGAGAGCGAACGGCAGATCATCGCGAAGCTGGAGCATCCGAATATCTGCCGCTTGCTCGATGGGGGGATCTCGGACGAGGGCGTTCCGTATTTGGTTTTGGAGTATGTCGAAGGCGTCGATCTGGTAACGTACGGCGCGAAGCAGCCGATGCGGGAGCGCGTCCGGCTGATGGCGGACGTGGCGCGGGTGGTGCACTTCGCGCACCAGCGTCTGCTGGTGCATCGGGACTTGAAGCCATCGAACATTTTGGTGACCGCGGAAGGAACGGTGAAGCTGTTGGACTTCGGCATCGCCAAACCGCTCGACCCCGGCGAGTGGGGGCTGCCGGGCGACCGGACGGCTACGTTGTTCCGGGCCGCGACACCAGCCTACGCGAGCCCCGAACAGATGGGCGGCGGGGCGGTGACGACGGCGGCGGATTTGTATTCTCTCGGCGTGGTGTGGCGGGAACTGGCTGGGGCGGAGGCGGACGAGGATTTGCGGGCAATTGCCGCCAAGGCGACACGGGAGGAGCCGGAGCAGCGGTACGAATCAGCGGCAGAGATGGCTCTGGATCTGGAGCGGTGGCTGAGCGGATTGCCCGTGGCGGCGCGGCAGGGGAACTGGCGGTACCTGGCAGGCAAGTTTATCCGGCGGAATCGCGTGGCCGTGGGGGCAGGGGCGCTGGCGGCGCTGATGCTGGTGGCGTTCGCCGCGGTGACATATCAGCAGAAGCGGCAAGTGGAGGAGGAGCGGCAGCGCGCCGAAACGGTGGCGGGATTTTTGCGCGGGTTGTTCCGGGCGTCGGATCCGGAACAGAACCAGGGCAATCGGGTGACGACGCGGGAGCTGCTGGACGCGGGAGCACGGCGGATTCGGGAGTCGCAGATGGAAGAAGCGACACGGCTGGATCTGCTGGAGACCATGGCGGAGGCATACTTCGGCTTGGGCTTGTACGAGAAGGCCAACGCGTTGTTCGCCGAAATGGCGGAGACGTATGCGGCGCAAGGCGAAGCTGAACGCGCCAGCAACGCGTATGGGTATCTGGCTGAGGGGCAGAGCCAGATGGGGCAGACCGCGGCGGCGACGGCGAGTGGCGAGAAGGCGGTCGCCTTTGCTCGCGGGCGGCGGCCGGGAGTGTTGGCCGGGGCGCTGGAGCATCAATGTCTGGCGCTGCATCAGGCGGCGAAAGTGGCCGCCGCCGTGTCAGCCTGCCGGGAGGCAGCGGTGCTGTTGCCGGCTAGCGGCCTTGATAGCCAGGCCCGCGCCCGGATTCTCCGGAGCTATGGGATGACGCTGGGGGATAGCAATGAGTATGCGAGCGCGGAGACGGCGTATCGGGAGTCTCTGACGCTGGCGCGGAGCGGCGGCCAAGCGACGACGATTGCCGAAACGCTGGAGGCGTTGGGAAGCCTGTACTTCCGGCAGGGACGGTTTCCGGAAAGCGAGGCCGCGTTCCGGGAAGCGTTGGCACTGCAGCGGAAACTCTATCCGGAGGGCCACGCGAAGCTTGCGCGGACGCTGAACAATCTGGCTAACACCGTGGGAAGTTTGAAGCGGTTCGATGAGGCAGGCAAAGCGTACCGGGAGGCGCACGCGCTCTACGCGAAGTTTCTGGGCGAGGATAGCCGCGAGCTGTTGGTTTCGATTTCCAACTACGCCGTGGCGCAGCAGGCGGCCGGAGACTTGAACGCGGCCGGGGAGACGTTGCAGTTTCTGAAGGAAAAACAACTGCAGTTGGCAGGACGCGAAAGCCTGACGTACCAACGGGTGCTGGTGAAGTTGGCTTCCGTCCGGTTGGAGCAGGAGCGGTATCCGGAGGCAGCGGACTTGGCCCGGGAAGCCGTGGCCGGGCTGGACAAGCAGTTGCCGCCCCCGCGGATCGAACGGGGCTACAGCCGGGTGATCCTGGCCGCAGCGCAGGTGGAGCTGGCGCGTGGACGGGAGGCGCTAGAGACAGCGCGGGCCGGCCGCGAGTTGGTGGCCGGGGTCATGAAGCCGACGCACTGGATGAGCCAATTTGCGGAGTCCGCAGTGGGTGCGGCTTTGGCGTGCGCGGGGCAGAAGGCGGAGGCTCGGCGGACGTTGGAACCGCTGCAGGCGCTCTTTGAGAAGAACCGGGCGGGGGGATGGCGGGCGGAATGGGTGAAGCGTTGGACGAAGAGGGCTCAACAATGAAGATTCGACTTGGGTTGGCAGTTCTGGTGATTGCCGCCGGGGCATGGTGGGTGAGCCGGGTACCGTCGAACGACCGGAACTGGCAGCCGGACGTGGCGCAGACGGCGTGGGCGGAAGTGGACGGCGATACGGTGCGGCTGCACAATGTGCGGAATTTCCACTACCGGACGGAGACGGACTTCGACGCGCGCTGGGAGGACCGGACGGTGAAGATCAGCGACCTGAAGGGAGTCGACCTCTTCGTTTCGCACTGGGGATCGCCGTGGATTGCGCATGCGTTGGTGAGCTTCGACTTTGGACCGGGAGGGTACCTGACGGCCTCGGTGGAGGCGCGGAAGGAGGTGGGCGAGAGCTACTCGGCAATCTGGGGGTTCTTTCGGCAGTACGAGCGGATCTTCCTCCTGGCCGATGAGCGGGACGTGATCCGGCTGCGGACGAATATTCGGACGGATGAGGAGGTGCGGCTGTACCGGACGCGGTTGACGCGGGCGGATACGGAGGCGCTGTTTCGGGAGTATCTCGGCTGGATGAATTCTTCGCGACAGCAGGCGGAATGGTACAACGCGCTGACGGCGAACTGCACGAGTTCGTTTACGGACTTTCTGGTGGCGCGGGGCATAGGCGGGGTGGCGCGGTGGGATTGGCGCCAAATTGCGAACGGGAAGGGCGAGGAGATGCTGTATGAATTGGGCAATTTTGAGGCAGCTGGGTTGAGTTTTGCGGAATTACAGACGAAGAGCCTGATCAACAGCCGGGCGAGGGCCGCGGACGGTTCGGCGGACTTCTCGCGTCGAATTCGCGAGGGAATACCTGGTTTCTAACCGGATTGTCAGCGGTTGCTGATCGTTGTGTAACGATCGGCTGTCTACGCTGGCCGGTATGAAGCTGATTGGATTTCTGCTTGTTCCGCTGGGTCTGTGGGCGCAATCGAACGCGACGGACGCGGCATTGAACGGATATGTGCGAGACGAATCCGGGGCGTCGGTGCCGGCGGCGAAGGTGACCGCGCGAAACTTGGCGACGAACGCGGAGGTGGTGGGTGCGTCGAACCAGGAAGGCTACTTCCGGTTTCCATTGCTGCGCGTGGGCGAGTACGAGCTGCGGGCTTCGGCCGCGGGATTTTCGGAGTATCAGCAGACGGGCATCCGGCTGACGGTGGGCCAGCAGGGGCGCATCGACATTACGTTGAAAGTGGGATCGTCGGCCGAGAGCGTAACCGTGAATGCGGACGCCGCACTGGTGACGGTGGGCGACGTGGCGCAGGGCGAAGTGCTGAACGAACGAGCAGTGCGGACGCTGCCGATCACTTCGCGGAATGTCTACAATTTTCATTTGTTGGGGCCGGGCGTGAAAGGGATTCCGTCGACGGGCTTCGGCACGACGCAGTTCACCTTTGGCGGCCACAACCGCTCTACGTGGACGGTCGATGGCCTCGACAACTCCCAACGGCGGACCAACCGCCAGATCCGGCTCGTGATCTCAACGCCGGAATCGGTGCAGGAGATGCAGGTGCTTTCGGGGGCGTATAGCGCCGAGTTTGGCCGCGCGGCGGGCGGGATTATCAACGTGATCAGCCGCTCCGGAACGAACGAACTCCACGGCTCCGGCATGGGGCTCTACCGGCCGAACGCGACTTCGGCGCGCGCCCCCTTGGCCGCACGGAAAGCGGAGCAGACCTGGTGGATGGTGGCCGGCAATCTCTCTGGCACGCTCAAGAAAGACAAACTCTTTTTCTTCATCAACGATGAGTTCAACCCGCTGAAGACGCCGCAGCCGGTGACGATTCTGCCGGCCAACGCGCAGGCGCTGGGACTGGCCGCTGCCGACCTTGTGGACTCGCCCTTCGGCGAAACCTTCCACACGCCCAGTGCTAAGTTGAACTTCAATTTGAACTCGAAGAACAGCGGCTTCCTGCGCTACAACCGGTTCACCAACGACCAGCCGGGCGGCGGCGGCGGGCTAACGGCCATCAGCCGGAGCTTGACGTTCGAGGACCGCATGAACGGCGGTGCCGGACAGTTGGCGACCGTGATTTCGCCGACATTGCTGAACGAACTGCGCTTCGGCATCAACCGGCGAGCGGAGACGCGAAACACCTACGTGCCGGGGCAAGCAAACGGCGCGCAGATCAACATTACCGGCGTGGCAAACTTTGGCGTGAACCCGCTGGCCGGTTCGGCTAGCGTCGAGACTTCGACGCAGATCATTGACAACCTAACCTGGTCGGTTGGACGGCACACGGTGAAGGCCGGGGTGGACTTTCAATCGACAGGCTTCCAGATCACGAGCGCGTTGAATCGGCTGTTCACGTTCGGCGGGCTGTCGGCGACGCCGGCGCGGCCGGCGGTGACGCCGCTGGACCAATACCTGCGGACGGTGGCGGGGACGATTGACCCGGCAACTTCGCGCCCGTACACCTACACCCAACTGGCCCAGCAGTTGGGCGAGAACTCGGTGCCGCTGCGATATCACTTCGTGAACTTCTTCCTCCAAGATGAGTTCCGGATCTCACCCCGGCTGACATTGAACTTCGGATTACGGTACGAAGCGGTGTTGAATCCCGTGCTGGATGAACAGGCGCCGTTTGCTTTGTCCCAACGGGTGAACAACGATATGAATAATTGGGCTCCGCGGTTTGGGTTCTCGTGGTCGCCGTTCCAGGACGGGAAGACGGTGGTGCGCGGCGGCTATGGGATCTTCTTTGATAACCCGAGCTTGGGGACGAGTGCGACGGGCGCGCTGGTGAACGGCCGGCGGGTGCTGAGCTACACGATTCCGGGGACGGACGCTCGGTCGCCGGTATTTCCAAACCTGCTGGCTTCGGCCGATCCAACATTTCAGACGCCGCCCAGCATTACGGCGTTTGCCCCGGATTACCAGGTGATGTACGGGCACAACGGCAGCTTACAGATTCAACGGCAGGTGTTGAAAGACTTGGCGGTGAACGCGCAGTACAGCTACTGGGGGCATCGGTTTGCGCCATATTCGCGGGACATCAACCTGAGCACGCCAGTAAGCTTCCTGGCCGACGGGCGGCCCGTCTACCGCGGCACCGCCGGGCGGCCGGATTCCCGCTTCCGGGCGATCAATCTGATTGAGTCCGGGGCAAACAACAACTACCATGGATTGGATTTCACCCTGACGAAGCGATTCAGCGCTGGCTTGCAGCTATCAAGCACCTGGAGCTGGTCGCATGCCATCTCCGATGGCAACCTCGAAGGGGGAGCGCTGATGGATCCGTCGCTGCGGAGCCGGGATAGGGGAAACTCCAATGCCGACGTCCGACACAACTGGGTGATGCAAGGTTTGTGGTCCCCGACGTTCCAAGCCGACGGGATGAAATGGTTCAACGGGTTTGAGATTTCGTCGGTGGTGTTCTTCAACTCGGGCTACATGATCAATCCGCTGGCGGGCACGGACCTGAATAACGACCTGGTGCTGAACGACCGGTTGCCCTTCCGGGCGCGGAACTCGTTTAACGGACCGAGCTTCTTCCAGACGGATCTACGACTGACGCGGCGGATCAAGATTGCGGAACGGCAGACGCTCGAGCTGATCGCCGAGAGCGAGAACTTGACCAACCATCTGAACGCCAGTTGCTCCATCGCGGGCTGCACCGGCGCAGTGGTCAATCGGGATGGCGCGGCGGACTTCGGACGGATCACGGGCACGCGCGCGGGACGCAACTTCCAGTTCGGAATGAGGTATGCGTTCTGATGCGGACCCTGATCGTTTTCGTACTGGCGGCGGCTTCAGCCTTGGGCTGGGGCCTCCGCGGCCATCAGGCCATTAACCGGGCGGCGGTACTTAGCCTGCCCGACGACGGCCCGTCGTTCCTGCGGGCTCATGAAGATTGGATCGCCTATCTGGCGATCATTCCCGACAGTTGGCGGAGCCCGTCGGAACCGGCGTTGAAGATTCTGGAGGATCCGAATCACGGCTGGTTCAAAGAGCAATTCGCGATGTTACCTTCGATTCCGCGGTCGCGGTATGAGTTCGTCCTCGCGCTTTATGAGGCGCAGAAGAAACAGAAGCCGGAAGAGGGCAAGCTGACAAATGTGCGGTGGACGGGTACGCTGCCCTACGCCGCGCAGGAGAACTTCGAACGGATGCGGGCGGCGATGCGCCGGTACCGCGCGATGAAAGCGGGCGGGCAGGACACGAAGTTCGTCGAGCTTGAGATCGCTGGTTACATGGGCCGCCTGGGCCACTACACGGGTGACGGCGCGCAACCGTTGCACGACACGATTCATCACGATGGTTGGAGCGGCCTGAATCCGAAGGACTACACGCGGGAGCCGCGGATCCACGGGCGGATGGAATCAAAGTACGTCGATCTGATCGCTGTGAAGACGGAGGACGTGCTGAAAGAGGTTGCCAAGCCGAAGCGGCTCGCCGATCCGTTCGCCGCGATCTTGGCGCATCTGGACCTGGCGTCGTCGTACGTCGAAGAGGTGTACCAATTGGACAAGGCCGGCGCCTGGGCGGACAAGGACCACAAGCGGGCGAGAGACCTGGTGCATGAGCGGCTGGCGTCTGGCGCGGCGCTGCTGCGGGACTTGGCGTACACTGCGTGGGTGGAAAGCGATCAGCCGTTCCGGTTCAGCCGGGGGAACAATCCTATCGACCCCAACGGTCCGGCGTATAACCCGGCGACGGGTTCGGCGCCTCCCGGGCCGCCGGTGGTGATTCAGAAATGAGGCTGCTCGGCGCGCTGCTCTTGCCGCTGCTGCTGGCGGGACAGCCGGCGCGGCGGCCATTGGAATTGCGATCTCCGGTGCAGGACAAGGTGTTCTACGTTCTGTCGGCACTGGAGCGGGCCCCCGTCAAGGACCCCCGTCTGGAGGTGATCGCGGAACGGAAGCGGGCGGCGTTGCAGCAGCCCGGGAACATCGTCGAAGCCATGCGGTGGACTCCGGAGGAGATTGCGACAGTCAGCGCGGCGCTTGGGGGCGTGAGCCGTCTGGACAACACTCTTCGCGCGACCGGCCTTTACCAACGGGACCCACTTCTGCCGTCGGCTTGGGAAGGCGCGGCGGCGGGGATGAACCGGATCTTCGATGTGTATGGTCTGGGTAAAGCGCCGCGGTATCCCGCAATTGATTCGGTTTCCTTCGATGTGAAGTCGCCGAACTATGCGCGGATGCAGGAGGTGATCCGGGCGGTGATGAGCGAGGAGCCCGATGGGCATCCGCAGTTCTTCCATGCGCCGATGCGGTTTGCCCTGGAGTTGCTGCGAGCAAACTGGCGCGACGAAACAGGCCGGTTTGAGCCGATGGAGCGCGGCGAGAACCGGGCGGCGTACGAACGGGCGAAGACGATGGATTGGAGCCGGTACAAGTACTCGGCTATCGTCGTGCCCGGGTCCGGGACCGACCGTCCGGGGCAGGCGATGTCGCCGTGGGGCAAGGCGCGCGTAACGTTGGCGGCACGGCGGTACAAGGCGGGGTTGGCCCCGTTTCTGATTGTTTCCGGCGGCTATGTACACCCGGCACAGACGCCATATTGCGAGGCGCTGGAGATGAAGAAGGCTCTCATGGCCGAGTATGGAATTCCAGCCGAGGCGATCCTGATTGAGCCGCACGCGCGGCATACGACAACCAACATCCGAAACGCGGCCCGGTTGCTGTGGCGCTATGGATTCCCTTGGGAGAAGACAGCGCTGATTACGACCGACCAGGGGCAGAGCGCCTACATTGAAGCCCCAGCGTTTGCCCAACGCTGCCGCACCGAGATTGGCCATGTGCCGTATGAGGGCCTAAGGCGGATCTCTCAGTTTGATCTGGAGTTCCGGCCTCGTTTAGATGCATTACAAACGGACCCGCTCGAACCGCTGGACCCTTAGCGCATACGGCAGAATGAGCCAGTCGATCCGGGCGGCTGCGTCAGGCCGCCATTCGCTGACAAGACTCGGCGCAATGCCCGGAAGCCTCCGCGCAGACGCCGCACATGCGGCTGTGGAACGCCAGGCCAGTCAGCATGAAGGCCGCGCTTGTTTGGCGGATCGCCGAACAGGCTTTCAGTAAGCCGATGTGCGGGAGGCAATTCTCGCGGCACTCCCTGGTCTGACTGGTCTACTGTTTTTCTTTGGCCATTACGAAGTTTGTTTAGATGCGTTACAGCCGGACCCGCTCAAACGGCTGGACCCGTAACGTATCCTGGAAGAGCGATGCGGTTGCTATGGTTCGCAATTGCCAGCACGGCGCTGGCGGCGGAGTGGCCCAACAAGGCCTTTCCCGATTGGAGCGACGACACGGTCCGGAAGGTGTTGACGAACTCGGCGTGGAGCCGGGGGCGGACGGTAAAGCTCGAGTGGACCAAGCGGGACCCGGGGAACGTCAACCTGCGGGACATTCCCGGCGCGCTGCATGCCCCAGCCAATGTGAATCAAGGAGCGGGGCCGCTAGGGGGCATCGGTCGCGGAAAGAAGGAGTCGCTGCCGGACCGGGCCGATATTCTGGTTCGTTGGGTGGGCGCACTTCCGGTGCGGCAGGCCACAGCGCTTTACCGCGTGCGGGACGAGAAGCTCGACGCGGGCAAGTTGAATGAACTGATCGATCCGCCGGAGAGGCATGCCGTCGTCGAGATCTTCGGGCTGCCGGTAGGGATTGCCCATCAAGGAACGAGCGTTGTCGAAGACATCGCCATGCGGTCGGCGACGTTGCGGATCGGCAATACCGGGACACCCATGAAGGCGGCGAAAGTGGAGGCGAAGCTGCAAGGCGCCGGGCTGACGATCCGCGTGCATTTTGAACGGACGCCAGAGTTGATGGCGGCCCGGGGGGACATGGAGTTCGTCGTCGACATGCAGATTTTCGAGGTGCGGGAGTGGTTCCGCACGAACGGCATGCGCTACCGCGGAGCGCTGGAGCTGTGAGCTAGCGAATCTGTTTGCGGATCTGGAAGTCGAGGCCGAACGATCCGTTCTCATCGCGCAGGGCGATGACCGACCACTCTTTGCTGAGATTCCATTCGAGACGCACCACCTGCTGCTGCGAACGGTTGAGCGTGGTGACGAAGGTGAGCGTGATGTCTTTCGACACCTGCTGCTCGACCGTGAGCCGAGCTTGCGGCGTACCTTCGAGACCGGAGATGAGCGGATCGATCTTGATGCGGCTGACGCCGAAGAAGCGTTGCAGTTGGCTCGAAATGGGCGCCGAGATCGCATTGCCAAGCAGAGTGTTGGCGCCGGTCTGGAGGAAGCTGCCGCTCTGCTGGTTGCCCTGGCTCGTATAGGAGACCGAATCCGGGCTGCGGCCAACAGTGAGGAGCGCGATGATCTCCGTGGGGGCTAGCGGCGGGTCGCTGCGATAGGAGACGTTGAGCTTGTTGACCGGGCCGCTGAAGTTGATACCAACGGTGACGGCGCGGATGCGCGTTTCGACGTCCATGTCGAGGACAGGTTCGATCTTGCTTGTGTTGTAGAAGCTGATCTCGCCGCGCTTGATAGTGTACTTGCTACCGAAGAAGTTGACCTCTCCCTGATTGACGGCGATGCGGCCTTGCACGACGGGGCGGACGGCGGAGCCACGCACATTCAGGTTGGCATCAGCCTGGAGGTCGCTGGTAAGAGAGGTGATGAACTGCGTATTCGGCGCGGTAAGAACGCGGATATCGAGCTGCATGTTGCTGAGGAACTCGTTGGTGGAGACCGTGCTGGCACGGCTGGAGGTAGCGTCGGCGAGAAGAGAACCGAGGTCGGTACGCGGTTGAAAGCCGGAGCGTTGGATGGTGATGTTGCCGGCGAGCAGGCTTTGGGTGGGTGATCCGGTGAGACTGATGGTGCCATCGGCAACGGTGGAGAGGCCTTCGGGGTAGCGGACGCGGACGCCATCGGCGGTGGCCTGCAGGCGATAGAAGGTTTCGGCGTCGCCGAAATCGACGAACCCGGAAAGCGCAAGTTCACCGCCGCCGGACTGGGCGGTGAGGCGGTTTTCTATGGTGGCGCGGCGGCGATCGAAGAGGACGCGGCCGTTGACTTTATCGAGGCCGGTGGGAATATCTTCGACGGAGAGCGACGCGTCGCGGAGGTCGAGGCGGCCGAAGACCTGAGGATTTTCGAGCTCCCCGCGGACATTGGCTTCGAGGGTGGCAATGCCGCCAGCGAGGATCTCGGGGCTGAACGTTTTCAGGCCAGCGAGATTGAGGCTGCCGTTGATGCGAAGATCCCAGGGACGCCGCTGGGCAAGGGAGAAGGTGCCGGTGGCGGAGAGGTTCGTATCCTTGGCGACGAAGCGGGCGCGTTTGATGGTGATGACGCCGCGATCGGCCGAGAAGTTAAGCGGGCCGTCATTGCGGAGCTCGAAGTCTTGGGTGTTCGCAGTGCTGGTAATGCGCTGGGGGCGGGCGGAGCGGATGGCGAGTAAGGGTACTTCGAGTTCGGCTTGCCACTTCTCGGGTTCAAGGGCTGGTCCGCTGAAGCGGCCTTGCGCAGAGATGACGCCGATGAACGGCAGGGGCTCCGGCTGGAAATCGTTCCAAACATCAAGAGGAAGATTGGCGAAGGCGAAGCTCCCGGAGCCGGGATAGCCATCGGCGAGGCGATAGTTTCCCGTGCTTCTGATCTCGGTGTTGCGAAGCTTGCCGAGCGCGTTGAAGGCAAAATTGCCGGCTTGGCTTTTGCCCTGAAGGGAGACGTCTCCGATGGGCTTCTTGTTGAGCGTGAGCTGACCAAGGGTCGCATCAACCGTGAGACCGGAAAGCTGGGGCTCGCGATTTCTAAGGACACCGGAGATCTGAGCGGTGCCCCGGAGGAGGCCGGCGAGCCCGGGGGCCTGGTCGCGAACATCCTTCCAATCGAGGAGGCTGAGACCCGCAAGAGTGACGTTGGCGGAAAAGGGGCCTTCGTCTAGGGCACGTGCGCTGCCCGTGAGACGCGCGGGCCCACGGGCGATTTCAAAGGCGGAGACCGTGAGCTCCTTCCCCCGCAGCCGGGCGGTGGCGCGGAGGTAGTCGAAGACTTCGCCGCGGACGATGGGCTTGGGGACATCAATGGTGGCGGCGACGTCTGGCGATTGCAGGGTGCCCGATATTGTGGCGGAACCGTTGACAAAACCGACGGCGGGAAGGTCCGCGGGGATGAGCTTGAAGTTCACGTTGCGAGCGGTGAGGCGGGCGGTGAGGGGCGCCGTTTCGACGGGCTTCCAGTCGGCGAGGATGAGAGAGCCGGAGCCTTCAATCGCGGCGCGTTCGACTTCGGCAGTGAGGCCGGAGACGTCGAGACGCGTGGGGGAGAGGACGATGGTTGCGTTGGCGTTAGCCGCCAGATACTTGTCGTACCGAATATTGCGGGCCGTGGCGCGGCCGGCGATCTGGGGGCTGCGGACATCGCCGGTGACGGTGCCCTCAAAGGTCACGTCACCTTGCTCGAGAGTAAAGGGAAGATTCTTAACGGGAAGGTCGGCGAGACGGCTCGTGAAGGCGCGAACGCGGATGGTTTGATTCAACGTTCCGGAAGCCGTGAGGCGGCTCGAAGGGGTGGCGACGTATGAGTCTGTGAAGGAGAGCAGGTTCTGGCCCTGCTGATAGCGGCCGCGGACGGCGCCTTCGACGGGGATGCCAGTAGAGCCAGGTGCAATGGTGAGATCGCCGGAGGCATCGTAGGGGCCCGCCAGTGGACCAGTCACTTCAACTGCGCCGGTGATGGCGCCGGAGTACGGGAGGTCCGAGAGCTTGAAGCGGCTGGTGACGGCGGAGAGAGAGAGTTCGGCGACCTTGCCTTTGACTTCGAGAGTCCGGAAGCGGGGGAGGTTGACGTCGCCGGAGAAGCGGCCCTCGGGGGAATCGGCTACGACGCTCGAGAGGCGCACGCCGTCGGGGGTGAGGAGGATGCGAGAGCGGACGTTGACCCCGGCGATGTAATCCGTGATGAGCCCGCGGCCAGAGGCCTCGCCTTCATACCGATAGTCTTCCTCGGCGCTATAGGTGAGGACCCCAGCCGTTGCCACAGGCCCCTGTCCGAGCTTGGTTTCGGCGAGGTCGGAGCGGGCTGATAGCTTGAGCGTGATCTTGGGATGGAGCAGATCCCGAATCGCGCCGAGGCCATCGACGGAGTGGCGGCCGGCGTCGGCGCGGAACTTGTGGAGAGTGATGCTGTCTTCGTAGACCGTGACTTCCGTGGAAAGATCGCCGGCGAAGTGAGGGAGAGGGAAGTTCGGGATATCAGCGGTGAAGTTGGTGGAGCGGAGGGCCCCGTCGTAGCGGTTGGGGTCGGGCGAGAAGGTGAAGCCGAGTTCGAGATCGCGGCCGGAGAAGGCAAAGGGCTCCTGCTTTTGGTTGTAGGTGAAGACACCGTTGTGGACGGTGAATTCGTCGATGGCAAGAGCGAGGATGACCGCAAGCGGGGCGCCGGTGCGCGGCCGGGCGTTGGCGGGCGAAGGGACGTTGGTAGTGCCATCGGCGTTGCGAATGAGGTGAAACTCAGGACTGCGGATTTCGACGGACTGGAGGTCCACTTTGCGATTCAGGAAGGAGAGGATCTTGAGGCCGAGGAGGATGCGGGGAGCGCGGAAAAGCGGGGGGGCGGAGGGAGGTTCAGTGCCATGGAGGACGAAGTCGTCGATGGTGACTTGCCAAGTGGAGGGGTCGAAGTCGAAGCGGCCCATCTCCGGCCGCCCGCCGGTGGCCTTTGCAATTTCGGTCAGAGCACGGAGGCGGATCTGCTCGCGGAGCCATTGCGATTGGAAGACGAGGAAGCCAACGGCGAACAGACCGGTGAGGAGCAGAACAAGGACCGCGAGCGAGCGGAGGATGCGGCGGCGCCAGGGACTCATGGCTTCAACTCCTCGTAGGTTTCGATGTGGGTTTGCTGCCGGACTTCCGAGAGCCATTTCGACAGCAGTACGTTGATCTGCTCGCGGCGCAGGACCGCTTCAATTTGATCACGGACCTCGTCGAAGGCCGGCTTGGGCTGGGCAGGCAATCGCTGTTCGTAGTAGGCGCGGATCTGGTCGGGGCCGATCTGCACAGCGGGGCGAAAGCGATAGAGCGTGAAGCGGACAATGGCTGCCTGATAGCGAAGACTGAGGCGAATGTGCGCTTCCGTGACGCGGTAGCGCGCCAGGAGTTCGGCCCACTTGGCGGGCCCGCCGGCGTCCTGGATTTCGCGGTCGAGGGCAGGCTGGACTTCGCCGCCTTCGGGAATGGCGTAGCGGCTGATGCGCATCTCTTCGAGAATGAGCAGGCGGTCGATGAGGCGGTCGCGCATAGCCTCGAATGCCACGTAGGTCTCTTCGGCAGGGACACCTTCGAGCAGGGCGGCGACGCGGATCTGTTGGCGGACCGAAGAGGCCGTGATGACTTTGCGGCCGACGGTGGCGACGATGCGGTCGACCACCTCAGCAAATGCGGAGGCGGCGAGGAGCAGGAGAAGAGTGACAAGCCGCATCATCAGAAAGTTTGCCCCAGGGAGAAGTGGAACTGCAGGCGGTTGATACGCTGGCTGACGGGGCGGCCGCCGCCCTGAATCAACTGGTCGCGGGTGCCTTCATAGCCGAAGAAGCGGGGCGAATTGAGGCCGTAGGCGAGGTCGAGGCGGACGGGGCCGACGGGCGTCTTGAAGCGAATGCCGAAGCCGACGCCGTGCACCATGTAGTCGAAGTCGGTGATGTCGCGCTGCTTGAGGCGGAAGGAGATTTTATTGAGGCTGGTGTAGACATTGCCGGCGTCGTGGAAGACGACGCCGCCGAGGGTATCTCCGAGCAGGGGGAATCGGAGTTCGAGACTCTGGTTGACGAGCGCTTTGCCGCCGAGGGGGAAGCCGGTGGTGAGGTCGCGCGGGCCGGCCTGGTTGTCCGGGAAAGCGCGGTTCGATGCGCCGCCGCCGGCGAAGAAGCGTTCCGGCAGAGGGACGCTCGCGTCGGGCGAAGTTTCGTTAAACGAATAGATGCTGCCGATGGTGAGCGACTGGGCGAGGACGAGGTCGCGACGGATGCGGCGATAAATCGAGTTGCGGATCAGGAGGCGGGCGAAGTCAGAACGGGAGCCGAAGGCGCTATAGGCCAGGCCGGTGTCGACGGTAGTGAAAATGCCTTTGGTGGACTCAATGGGATCGTCGCGGCGGTCGCGAATGAAGGAGCTGGAGAAGATGCCGATGCGGACCGGGACCGAGAATACGGGGATGAGCGCAGGGTCGATGTTTAACGTGGACTCGTCGATGTTGACCTGGCGAAAGGCATAGCGATACTGCAAGCTGGTGGACCGGGAGAGGCGTTGACCAAGCTGGATGGAGTTCTCAAAGCGCTCGGCCGCGAACGTGCGGACGTCGCGAGACTTGTCGAAGAGGCTGGTGAGATTGAGATTGAGCTTGTCGTTGCCGGTGAATTGAGGCGCGAAATAGGAGACGGCCACGCGTTGTTGGAAGTTGGAAATCTGGCTGCGCACGCCGATGGTATGGCCGACGCCAAGGAAGTTCGCGCGGCTGACGCCGAACGACACGCGGGGGCTGAAGCCGGGAGCGCCGGCCGGCGCGGCAAGGGTGGTGGTGCCGCCGCCAATGCGGGCTAGTTGTGCACCGAAGCCTATGGTGTAGGAGTAGCGGCTGGCTTCTTCCAGACGGTAGAGGACGTACTTGTCGCGTTCGCGGCCGTTGGGGTTCTGGAGTGCAATGTCGACTTTTGCAAAGATGCCAAGTTCGTAGAGGCGGCGTTGGGCTTCGATGATGGCGCTCTGCGAAAGGGGGTCGCCGGACTCGATGGGAATGCGGTCGAAGATGAGCCGGGGGCGAGTGGTCTGGTAGCCGCTGACGAGGACGCGGCGGACGAAGTTGCGGCGGCCTTCCGTGATGGAGTAGCGAACGTTGAACTGGTTGGGCTGGTCGGCTGGTTTGACGGCGTACTCGAAGGCGGCGTCGGGAAAGCCGTTGTTGAAGTAGAAATTCAGGATGAAATCGCGGTCGGCGGCGATGTTGGCATCGGAGTAAGGCTGCCCTTCAATCGTCTGCAACTGGCTCTGCACGAACTCCAGATCCTTGGGGTTGACACCGGCGACGTCGAGCGAGGCGACGAACGACTGGTCGCCCTCTTTGATATCGACGAAGACAGCGACCTGGCCGAGGTTACCCTGATAGTTCTTGTCTACGCGGGAGGTGATGCGGACATCGCGGAAGCCGTTCGAGCGATAGAGGCCTTCGATAGAGCTGACGTCCTTGCGGAGGAGTTCATCGGAGAATCGGCCGTTGCGGTAGCGCAGTCGAGTGGCTGTGCGGATGGACATGCGTTCGGCGACGGTTAGATCGTCGAAGTACTCGTTCCCGTCAATTTCCAGATGGACGAGTTTGTAGCGGAGGCCGCGCTCGATGCTGTACTCGATGGTCTGTTCGGCGTCGCCCGGGTTGGTGGGATTGTCGAACTCGACCGTGGCGTCGAAGTAGCCTCGGGTTTGGAAGTACTTTTCGATGTTGCGATTGCCTTCGACGAGGAGGTCGCGGTCGACGGTCCGCTCCTGATAAATGGGGACGAGTTGGCGGAGCTTGCCGGCGGAGAGTTTGGCGCCGGTGGCGCGGACGCGGATGCGGGGGCCGCCGTAAACATCGACGGTGGGTTCGACGCGATTGGTTTCCGGCAGGTAGCGTAGGCCTTCGAGCTTGACGCGAGCCATCAGGAAATCATTTTTCTGGAAGCTGAAGCGGATGCGTTCGAGTCCATTGGCGAGCCGCTGCTCGGTGAGGTGTTTGGCGCTGATGAGCCCCCAGGCGCGCTGCCAGTGGGTGGCGCGGAAGAGGCTGGCAGGGGTGCGCTTGCTTTCGCCAGTGAAGATGGGGTCCGCGAAGCGGGCGCGCTTGCCGTGGCTGATCTGAAACTGGATCTGGACCTGCTGGGTGAGGGGGTCGTAGGAGAAGCGCGGTTCGACGGTGGCCCGGTAGAGACCGTTGTTGCGCAGAGAGGTCAGGATGCTTTGGGTCGCCTCGATCAGGTAGTCCTCGGTGAAGGCCTGGCCGAGTTCCAGCTTGGCGGCGGTGATGAGTTGGCCGTCACTAGGCGGGTCCGCGGCGCCGGCTACGGCTACGCCGCCAATGAACCAGGCCGGGATGGTGCGGAAGGTGAGATTGACCTCACCGGAGGGAGTAAGATCCGCATCGACGGAGACGTCTTCAAAGCGTCCGGAGTCGAAGAGAGTCTCGATGGCGGTGGAGATGGCGTCAATAGCGAAAATGTCGCCGGGCTTGACGGGATTCAGTCGCTCCAGGTTGGTGCGCGTGTAGGGTTGCGACTCCGGCAGGTAGTCGATGGAGGCGATGCGCCGGCCCTCGTACCGGATTTCCGGAGACAGGAACTGGCCGATGGCGCACGGTGTTGAAACGGACCAAACGAGGGCCGCAAACAAAGTCGTGACCAGCGTACGGCCGGGACGGGATTCCACTCTTCCGATGATACCGTCCGGGGCTGAACAGTTGCCGGAAGCCGTTGCGATAGCATCAGGAGATGATTCTCTCTCTGGCCCTACTTCTCTTGCAGGCGGATTGGTCTTCCTGGCGCGGCCCGTTTGAAAACGGAATGGCGCGCGGCGAGGCCCCAACGACGTGGAGCGATACGCAGAACGTGGCTTGGAAGACCGAGATTCCTGGTCGAGGACACTCCTCGCCTGTTGTTTACGGCGACCTGATGTTTATCACGACGGCCGTGCCGGAGGGCCCCCTGTCAGGCGGAGGGGGGGGTGGACGCGGGCCAGGCGGCGGATTCGCCGCTAATGTGCCACACCGGTTTTTGGTGATGTGCCTGAACCGCAAGACCGGCAAAGTGGTGTGGGAGCGGGAGGCGCTGAAGGCGACACCGCACGAGGGATATCACTTCCGCTACGGCAGCTTCGCCTCGAACACGCCGGTGACGGACGGCAAACATGTCTACGCGTTCTTCGGATCGCGAGGCTTGTTTGTTTACACGATGGAAGGAAAACTGGCCTGGCAGAAGTCGTTTTCGCCGATGCGGATGCGTCTGGCGTTCGGCGAGGGCACGGCGCCGGTGCTGCACGAGAACACGCTGCTGCTGGGGTTTGACCAGGAAGAGGGATCGTATCTGCTGGCGCTCGATAAGACCTCCGGCAAGCAGATTTGGAAGGTGGACCGGGATGAGCCGAGCGCCTGGTCGCCGCCGCTGGTGCTGACGCACGAGGGGCAGAAGCAGTTGATTGTGGCCGCGACGAACAAGACGCGATCTTACGAGTTTGCGACGGGGAAATTGATCTGGGAGTGCGCTGGCTTAGGAACCAACGTGATTCCGGCTCCTGTAACGGCGAAAGGGATCGTGTACGTGATGAGCGGCCATCGGGATCCCAACCTGATGGCGATCAAGCTGGGCCGCAAGGGCGACCTGACAGGAACAGACGCGATCGTTTGGCAGAACAAGCGGGCGAACTCGTATACCCCGTCGCCGGTGCTGATCAACGACCGGTTGTATTTCGTGAGCGACAACGGCTTCTTCAGTTGCTTGAATGCCTTGACCGGGGAGGTGCTGTTTCAGGAGCGACTCCCGAAACCCTATAACTTCAAGGCGTCCCCGGTAGGGGCAAACGGGAAGATCTACCTATCGACGGAAGAGGGTGATGTGCTGGTGATGAAGATTGCGGATAAGATGGAGATCCTGGCAACGAACACGATGAAGGACGAAGTATTCATCGCGAGCCCGGCGGTAGTGGGCGGCGACCTATATCTGCGTAGCCAGAAAGCCATATACTGCATTCGCACCTCGAAATGAACCCTGTCCCGATTCGCAATCAAGCCGTGGATGTCTACCGCGGCTTCGTGATGCTATTGATGATGGCGGAAGTGCTGCGTCTGCCGCTGGTGGCGCAGTCGTTTCCGGATAGTTGGTTGTGGCGGACGCTGGCGTATCACCAGTCACACGTGGCTTGGGAAGGTTGCTCGCTGCACGACATGATTCAGCCTTCGTTTTCGTTCCTGGTGGGCGTGGCGCTGC
Organism: Candidatus Sulfopaludibacter sp. SbA3; assembly: GCA_945890485.1. Classification (GTDB taxonomy): domain Bacteria; phylum Acidobacteriota; class Terriglobia; order Bryobacterales; family Bryobacteraceae. Next base: position 191,715 of record CAMDCN010000002.1, read on the forward strand.
CATACTCGATCGCTAGCCGGATGGCGAAGGGAGCGACGATGGGCCCGCTGTTCGGGCATGCTTGCTGGCGGGCGCTGGTTTTGATTGCGATGGGCATTTTTCTGCGGAGCACCCATAGCCCGCAGACGAACTTCACGTTTGAAGATACGCTGACGCAGATTGGTTTGGGCTATCCGTTTCTGTTCCTGCTGGGCTTCCGTCCGCCGCGCTGGCAGTGGATCGCGCTGGGGGTGATCCTGGTGGGTTACTGGCTGGCGTGGGCGCTGTATCCGGTGGCGCCGGAGTTGGGCTTTGGCGGGCACTGGATGAAGGCTGACAACTACGGCGCCGCGTTCGACCGCTGGTTTATGAACCTGTTTCCGAGGGCGACACCGTACCTGGCGAACCGGGGCGGATACCTGACGCTGAGCTTTATCCCCACGCTCGGCACGATGATTCTAGGGCTAGCGGCGGGACGGTGGCTGCGGGAGTCCGCGCCGGAGTTGCCGCTGCGGAAGTTTTTGATGGCCGGGGCAGCGGGTGTGGCGGCCGGATTGTTGCTGCATTTCGCGGGCGTTTGCCCGATTGTGAAGCGGATCTGGACGCCTTCCTGGACCCTGTTCAGCGGCGGGCTCTGCTTCCTGTTTCTGGCGGGGTTTAGTTGGGTGATCGATGCGAAGGGCTACCGGCGCTGGGCGTTTCCGCTGGTGGTGATTGGCATGAACTCGATTGCGGCGTACCTGATCGCGCACCTGTGGGACGGGTTCCTGGTGGATTCGTTCCGGATCCATCTGGGCGCCGACTTCTTCAACTTCGCAGGCGCGGGCATGGCTCCGTTCTGGCGCGGGTTGGCCGTGCTGGCGGTTTTCTACTGGACGCTGCTCTGGATGTACCGGCGGAAGCTGTTCCTGAAGGTGTAGCTTAGCCGCGGCCGATGAAGGGCATGTCGGAGGCCATGACGGTGATGAACTGGACGTTGGCTTCGAGCGGCAGGCTGGCCATATAGAGCACGGCGTCGGTGACGTGTTTGACGTCCATTCGGGGTTCGGGGCGCATGCTGCCATCGGCTTGCAGAACGCCGCCGGTCATCCGCTGGGTCATCTCGGTGGCGGCGTTGCCGATATCGATCTGGCTGCAGGCGATGCGGTAGGGACGGCCGTCGAGCGAGATGCTGCGGGTGAGGCCGGTGATGGCATGTTTCGTGGCTGTATAGGGCGCGGAATGGGGGCGCGGGACATGGGCGGAGATGGAACCGTTGTTGATGATGCGGCCGCCTTGGGGATCCTGCTTCTTCATCAGGCGCATGGCATGCTGCGCGCAGAGGAAGGAGCCCGTGAGGTTGACGCCGACGACGGCGCTCCACTGCGCGAAGGTAACCTCTTCCATGGGAACGGGGGGCGTGCCCATGCCGGCGTTATTGAACAGCAGATCGATCCGGCCGAAGGTGGCTTCGAGTTTCTCGAACAGCGCCGCGACCTGGTCCGGTTGGCTGATATCGGTGGGGACGGGCAGCATTGCTCCACCGGCGTCCGAGGCGAGCGCCGCGGTCGCATCGAGTTCCGCGGCGCGGCGCCCGGCGAGGACGACCGAATAGTTGGCGGCCTGCAAGGCCAAGCTGACAGCACGGCCGATGCCGCTGCCCGCGCCGGTGACCAGCGCGATTTTCCGGTTTGTGTTCATGAGAAGTTAGGAGCGGGTGAAGACCGGGCTGCTTAGAGTGCCCGTGCTATCGGCAAACGACTCCAGCGGCACATCGAGAGCCCGCAGCATGCTGACATACAGGTTCGACATGCGGGCTTCGCCGCCCTTCCAGTAATGGCCGTGCTTCAGACCGAGGTTGGCGCCACCGGCTACGAGCGTGGGGATGTTGCGCGGATTGTGCGTGGTGCTGGCGCCGCTGCCGAACAGGACGATGGTGTTATCGAGTACGCTGCCGTTGCGGTCCTGGTAGCCGGAAAGACGTTTGAGGAAGTGGGCCATCTGCTGGCTCAGGAACAGGTCGTACTTGGCGAATTGCATCTGGCCTTCCTTGTCCGTGGCATGGGAGAGGTTGTGATGCGTCTTCGAGAGGCCGAGCTTGAGCGGGAAGGTGTCGCTGATGCCCATGCCGTCTTCCCGGTTGAGCATGAAGGCTACCGAGCGGGTGATGTCCGCGTCGAAGGCCAGCGCGATCAGGTCGAACATGTTGCGGTAGTATTCGGCGGGCTCGCCTTCGGAGGTGGCGTCGAGATTCAGATGCGAGTAGTCCTGCTTCTTCAGCGGGATGTCGATCCACTTCTCGGAAGCGATGAGGCGCGATTCGACCTCGTTGAGCGACGTCATGTACTGGTCCATGCGTTCGCGGTCGGACTTGCCGAGCTGCTGTTCGAGAGACTTCGCGCTTTGGGCGACGGCGTCGACGAGCTTGATGCGGCGCTGGAGCTTTTCGTGCTCGGACTGGAGGGATTCCCGGTCGCCGCGGAAGAGACGGTCAAAGATACGGCGCGGGTTGTTCTCGGCCGGGATGGGCTTGCCTTCGAGGCTGTACGAGATGGTGCCGGTGCGCGAGAGGAAGCCGGTGCCAGCGTCGATCGAAAGGATCAGCGAGGGCTGGCGGCAATACTGTTTCGTGTGGAGCGCGATGACCTGATCGAGGCCGGCGGTGTTATACGTGCCGGGCTTCGGGTTGTGGAGCGGCGCGCCGGTCAGCCACATGTCGGAGCACGTGTGGGGGTCGGCCTTCGGGCCACTCGGATGGTGCATGCCGCCGAGGAAGCTGAGCTGTTTCCGGAAAGGGCTGAGCGGAGCGGTGGACAGGCCGAACTGAAACTGGCCGTCCTTTTCGAGCGCGGGGAACCAGCTCCATTCGCTGATGTCATGTTCGGCGCGCGGCAGTGACATGCCGTTGGCAGTATAGACGGCGCAGAAGCGCTTCGGCGAATTGCTGGTGACTTCGGCGCCCATGGCGTCGAGCACGGGCAGAGCCAGCGCGGCTCCCCCCATTCCGGTGAGGAAGGCGCGGCGGTCGAGTTTGCGAGAAAGGCTCATGATGGGCTCCGACTACTTTTCGAGGAAGATTTTGCTGGTGGCGACGTAGCGAAGCATGTCCTGCATCCGGTAGCCGCTGGCCTTGAGCTTCAGGCCGTCTTGTTTCAAATAGTTGACTTCATTGTAGGTCAAACTGCGACCGGTGGCATAGGTGGCCATATGTTTCAAGACGCTGAAGGCGACCTGATCGATACGGTCTTCGGCGAGATAACGCTTCAGATCGTTGGCGCCGGAGACTTCGGTCTTGTCGGGCAGTTGCGAACGGGCGTCGGCGGGTTCGGACTTCAGACGGCCGCCGGCATCGAACTCTTCGAAGGCGATGCCCCAGGGATCGATTTTCAAGTGGCACTGGACGCAGCCGGGTTGGCTGCGGTGGCGTTCGATGCGTTGGCGGAGAGTGAGCTTGCCGCCTTCGTCTTCCTTGAGCGCCGGGACATTGGGCGGCGGATCCGCGGGCGGTTCGGCGACGATCTTGCGCGCGAGCCATGCGCCGCGCTTAACGGGATTGGACTCACGGCCATCGGAGAGGCCGGCCATGATGGCAGCTTGCGTGAGAACGCCACCCATCTCGCGGCGACCGTGGGGGATGGCGACATACTTCAGGCCGCTTTCGGTCTTGTCTCCGAGGTCGTAGTAACTGGCGACGGCTTCGTTGACGACGATGAAATCGGAGGCGATCAGGTTACGGACGGGGAGGTTGTTCCGGATGAGATGGTGGACGAATTCAATCGGCTCCTGCCGGAGGTGCGTCCGGTTGTGGCGGCTGAGCTTCGGGAAACGCTTGCGGTCTGGTTCCAGAACGCTGAACTTATCGAGGCTGAGCCATTGGGAGGTGAACTCCTGAATGAAACGGGAGAAGCGGGCGTCGGCGACCATGCGGGCGACTTCGGTATCCAACTGCCGGCGAAGGGCGCCGGTGGAGGCGAGCCGGAGCGTCGTCTGATCGGGCGGGCCGTTCCAGAGGAAGTAGGAGAGCTTGGAGGCGAGTTCGTGATTGTCGAGCGTCTCCGGAGCGGGGGTGGCGCTCTTCTCGACGAGGAAGAGGAACTGGGGCGAGGTGAGGACGACCTGGAGAGCGTCCTTCACGCTGTCCCGAAACTTGCCGCCGGCGGCGAAGGAGCGGTCGAAGACGGCGAAGAGGGCATTCGCTTCCGCTTCGGCGATGGGCCGGCGATAGGCGCGGGTGGCGAAGCTGCGGATGATGTCGCGGGCGTAGGCTTTGGGATCGGTCTTGCGGGGCGAATCGATGAAGATCGCCTTGTGGGATGGGGGCGGCCAGGATTCGTAGAACGGCCCTTCGAACTCGACGGAGCGGAGGCGGAGGCGGGGCATGTCGCGATCGTCGGTGTACTCGCTGCGGACGGCGATTTCGCGGATGCCGGCGAGGTAGTTGACGTTATCCTTCTCCACTTCCGGGCTGGGGTAGTTCTGAATGGCCCCTTCGAAGATATAGCGAGTGTCCTGGGTGCTGGAGACGATCTTGGGCGATTCGACCGGGGCGAAGGTGCTGCCGCAATCGCGACGGAGGCCGAGTTGGACGCCGAGGCGGGGGTTGCGCTTCTCGAAGGTTTGGAGACGGCGGGCCAGCGGGTCGGTAGCCGGAACGGGCGTGAGGACGACACGTTCGATGCTCAGGGCTCCGTTGGTGGTGGCGCGGAGCGAGACGGGCCCGGCGGGGAGGCGAACGGCAAGGAAGGCAGGCTGCTTCAGCCCGCCGGTGAATTCGCGGTCGCCGAGGTGGAGCGTGATGTCCTGCGGGGGTTCGGGCGGAGCTTGGGCGAACTTGCGGCCGGGTTCGATGAGGCCTTGGAGTTCCGCTTCGCTGAGGGCGCGCCGATAGAGGCGGACGCCATCGATGTCGCCACGGAAGGAGGTGGCATTGGGTGAGCTGCCGATGCGGAGCGGGAGGCCGGCGGTGTTGAGATTGGCGGCGCCGATGGCCCCTTGCGCGACCTGGACGCCATTGATGTAGATGCGGGATGGCGCTTGGTTGCCGCGCTTGACGACGACGGCGACATGCTGCCAAGCGCCGGAGCGGACGACGCCGGGGCCGGAGGTGATGGCGCCGTTCGGCAGCTTGTCTGGTCCCGTGGTTTCGAGTTGGAGCGCGTTGCGCCCCCCCCCTAGGAAGAGGGTCCAGCCGGCGGTGCGGCCGACGCTGCCGAGGGAGACGATGGCGGCGCGGCGGGGCGCTTTGGGGTGGATCCAGGCCGCGACGGTGAAGTCGCCGGCGCCTACGTTGAAGGCTTCCTGATGGGGGACGACGAGCGCATCGTAGTCGGCTTGGAGGGCGAGGGCTTTGCCGAAGGGGGAATCGACGAGGCTGGCTTTGCCTTCGAGGGCGCCGCCGGGTTGGTCATCAAAGGACCAGAAGGCGGAGAGACCTTCGTTGAGGCGAGAGGTATCGGGCGCCGGGACTTCCACGTTGCGCTTCGGAGTGTGGATATCGACCTGGTATATGCCGGCCTGCTTGACGGTGAGGGTTTGGGGTGCGGCGAAGTTGGTGACGGTGAGAGCATCGGGCGCGCTGCGGGTGGTGGCCCCGGGGTCGAGGAGAAGACCGTCGTTGTACTTGGCGGCGGTGACGGTGACGCGGAAGCGGCCGTGGTCGGGGAGTTCACGGAGGGAGATTTTGAAGTTGGCCTTGGGGCCGTAGGTGCCGTCGGCCTCGAAGGTTTCGTCGTTGGGGATGGCGGGGCGCAGGAGCAGGCCGGCGGGGACGGCATCGTAGGCTTTGCCCTTGGGGTAGCCGTTGCTACCGCGCATGCAGGCGAAGACGGAGTGATAGATGCTGTCGTACTCGCGCCAGCCGCGGACGGTGTCGTTGCCTTGGTAGCCCTCGATAAAGCGATACTTCGTGCGCATGGGGTTTGGCTCGAAGGGGAAGGGCTTCTTGGGGGTGAGCTCGGTGACGGTGAAGTCCTTGTTCTCGAGGAGGAGGCTATTGGCGCCGAGGACGAGCTCTTCGGACAGGGGGCTCTTGTTGATGGACTCGCCGAGATCCATGCGGAAGTTCTGGATGGCTGGTTTCTGGGTGGGGTCGACGATGGAGCGGCTTAGCGCCTTATCGGCGATTTCGAGATAGGTCTCGAGGAGGAGAGGTGAGAGTTGGAGGGTGTCTTTGTTATTGACGAAGCCGTCGGCGGAGACGGCATCGGGGGGGACGATTTCGGTGAGGTCGTCTTCGAGATTGAGGAGTTCGCGGAGGGTGTTGCGGTACTGAGCGACGGTGAGGCGGCGGACAAGACCGTTCTTCGGTGAGGGCCGGAGGCGGGCGATTTCGATGGCCTGCGTGATCCAGGCGACGGTGGCGTCGCGTTCGGCGGCGGAGGGTTGGGGCATGCCTTTGGGGGGCATGGAGCCGTCGCGGACGCGATGGCGGATGCCTTCCCAGATGCGGATGTGGCGGTCTTCGAGGCTGGTATCGAGGTGGTCGACGCGGACGCCGGCGGAGAGGTTATCGGCGTTGTGGCACTGTTGGCAGTTCTTTTGGAGGAAGGGTTTGACGGTTTGGGCGAAGACGGGTTCGAGGGGTGGCGGGGCGGCGGCTGGTTGGGCGGAGAGGTAGTGAGCGGTCCAGGCGGAACCGAGGATAGTGGCGAGCGCGATGGCGCTGGTGGTGCGGGGACGATTGCGGAAAATCATGATTCGGAGGCGTAGGACGTACGCGCTCTGATCTTATCACCGGGGGGATTACTGACGCCGTTTGATGCACAATGACGGCATGCCTCGTCTCCTTATCATCGTGCTGCTTAGTGTAGCGGCCAGCGCCCAGAATCCCCAGCCTTTCGTCGAACGCAATGGCCTGTTGGTCATCGAAGCAGAGCAGTTTCACCGGCAGGAGCTGGTCGAAGTCCGGAAGTGGACATTGCAGAAAGGGGATGTTCCGGGCGCGTCGGCTTCGGGAGGACAGTATCTCCAGGTGCTGCCGGACACGCGGCGTACGCATGACGACAAGCTGATTCGGGGGGAAAACTTCTCGCCGGAGCCGGGACGGATGGCGGTGCTGCATTACGATGTGCAGTTTGTGAAGGCTGGGCGGTACTACGTGTGGGTCCGAGCCTACTCGACCGGGCCGGAGGACAATGGCTTGCATGTTGGGTTCGACGGGACATGGCCGGAGTCTGGGCAGCGGATTCAGCTCTGTAAAGGGAAGAATCGCTGGTACTGGGAGTCGGCGCAACGAACGGAGGCCAACCATTGTGGGGAGCCGGGGAAGATCTATTTGGATGTGCCAGCGCCGGGGCGGCATACGGTTTCGTTCTCGATGCGGGAGGACGGTTTTGCCCTGGACCGGTTCTTGTTGACTACGGATGCGGCGTTTCGCCGGCCGGAGGATGCGGGGCCAGCGGCTTCGGGCCGGGTCCGTTGAGACACTTCGGACGAACCGGGTCGATTCGGCGGGTTTTCAAAGAGCGGAAGACGGTTCGAAGGCGGCGGCGTTCTACGATTCGAAGCCAGGTCAGCAGCGGTCGGTATAGGCCGGGGCGTTTTCCGGACGGTTGAGAGCGAATTGCGGTTCGAAGCCAATTTCCGGAAGCGGAGAGCGGCCAGCCGTGGCGGCCTTGGGTTTTTCGGCGATGGGCTGCTGTTGGACTGGCCGCCGCTTGATCGCGTCCTGCAGCGCCTTGAGCGCCTGACGATACGACCGTTCGTTGGCTGTGACGTAGCGTTGCAAGGTGGCCATCGTTTTCAGATGGGCTGCGTCTAGAAAGCAGACGGAGAGTTGCGCATCCGTGGACTGATCGGTTTCGAGGGTTCCGTTTTCGCTGAGTTCGCGGTCGGTTAGGTCCATCATGAGGTCGAAGGTTCTGGCTTCGACGCGGCGGGCCCGATTGAGGCGCCAGAGCGCTTCGGACAGTTGATTGGCGAGTAGTTGCTCTTCCGGGGTGACCGGATGGTAGGTGGCTTCGATTTCAACGCGGAGCGCGTCGAATTCGACCTGGGTTTCGCCGAAAACGACGAGGCTGGAAGAACACAGGCCGTGGGCGAGGCGGTTCCGGCTGGCGATGGCTTTGCCGGCTTCGGTGCGCGGACCGGTGGATTTTCTGGCGTTTTCCCGGTTGGTGAGGCGCACGCGCGCGGCGGCGGCTTCGATGGCGGCTTGGGTGAGCCGTTGGCGGAAGGCGGACTCTTGGGCTTCGATCTCGGCAAAGCGCTGTTCGGCGTTTTCGAGCATGTAGCGCCGGGCTTCTTCCGGGGTGAAGGGTTCAGTGCGCCGGGATTGGGTATTCATGGGAGCTTGTCCTTTGAGAGAAACGGAAAAAGCCCGCTGGGCCGAGTGGGCGCAGCAGGCTTTTCTGATTTCACTCTACGGGTGGTGTCAAGCGTTTTTGGGCGTTTCGGAGAGGCCGGTGTTGCAAACACGGGAGATAGAGTTTTTCCGGGCCGTGACTGGCTCGAACTGCTCCACGCACTATGGCGAGATTCTCCTCACGTTGAGGTTAGGCGAGCGGGTGCTCTCGACCGAAGTTTGTTAGTGTTTGAGTAGGAATGGCTCACTCAAATTCAGCGGCGGCCGGTAACGACATTCGCACTCGACCTGCGTACTCAATGCAGGATGCCGCTCGATATCTGCGTATGCCTGCCGCGACCCTTCGAACGTGGGTGCTGGGGCGATCCTTCACCTCCGGCGGCGTTGCTCGTCGTTCGGACCCCTTGATTGAGCTTCATGATCCATCGGGAACCTACCTTTCTTTCATAAACCTCGTGGAGGCCCATGTCCTGGTCTCGATTCGGCGGAGGTACGGAGTGAAGCTTCCTAAGGTGCGATTGGCGCTGAATTACGTCAAAAGCATGGCGGCAAGATCAGTTTCAACGGACACGCAGCGCCCTCTGATCGAGCAGGCCTTCGAGACGGATGGGCTGGACTTGTTTGTTCGGCAGTACGGCGAACTGATCAACACGAGCCGTAACGGTCAGGTGGCGATGAAAGAGCTGATGAGCACATATCTTCAGCGGATTGAAAGGGACGAAAAGGGACTCCCCATTCGGCTTTACCCCGTCACACGTTCTCGCGAAATCGAAGAGCACACTAAGCGGGACCCGAGGGTGGTCGTGATCTCTCCGCTGGTCGCATTTGGCCGCCCTACGATCGATGGGACGGGGATTCCTTCCTCGGCAATCTTCGAGCGCTATCAGGCTGGCGATTCGGTGAGTGATTTAGCTCGGGACTTTAGGCTGGAACCTGGTGTCGTCGAAGAAGCGATCCGCAGCGAAGCCGCCTAAGGGGGTTACGTACTTCTTAGACCGCTGCTTGGGCGTCGAACCCATTCGAGGCGAGTTGATGGGCATGGGTGTAGCGGTCGAGATTCATGACGACCACTTCGCACGGGATGCCGAGGACCAAGCCTGGTTGAGCGTCGTGGGCGAGAAAGGTTGGGTAGTTCTTACCAAGGACAAGAAGATCCAATACCGGCCGCTGGAACAAGAGGCGTTGCGGGCGAGTGGCGTACGAGCGTTCGTGCTGGTCGCGGACGGATTGAGAGGTGCGGATATCTGCGCGATCTTCGTCAAGGCGATGCCAAACATCGAAAAGGTACTACGGGCGAGGAGGGGGCCATTCATCGCGCGGATGACTGGCTCTGCTCGCGTGGTGATCTGGAGGCAGTGGTAGCGCGCTTCCCCGCTGGGCGTCGGCTACCGCTAAAAGGCTGCCTTACCCTGCAACACATTCATGGCGGCAGATTTTCCGACCTCCGCCAACACTGCCTTGAATACTTCAAACGAGGTACCACCGCCAATTGCGGCTACCGTGTCCTTCGCCCTACGCCAGACCTCTTTGGATCGTGCCATGTCAAGAAAATCGTAGCCCTCGAAAGTGATCGAAATGACAAGATATTGAGGACTTTGATCGGCTAAGCAAGTAACGTCGATTGCCTTCAGTAGTCCCTTGGCAACGCAGAGGTCGACGTGGTGATCTACCAGCACCCGGTCAAAACCGTCAATCTCTACCCGGCGCGCTTGGCGATCCGACCATTTAGCTACTGCCTCTATGATCTCCCGGATCAGTTCGAGGTCTCTTTCCATCCGACAATTATTGCACCTCATTCCGATCGGACTTAGAAGCACCGTACCGCTTGGTAGCGAGAATGCGCCAATATTGTTGGCGCGCGCCGGCTGATCGATCGCCGTATGAGGAACAACACCACATAGACCGGTTCGTTGGCTCGGCGACGTCCTTGGGCCGACGCTGATCGACCGCGCCCTCGAAGCTCTTGACGGGAAGGAGTCACCCGTCTGTCCCCAAAGGACGCGGTGTACGTTACCTCGAGGAGGGATTCATTGCGATGCGAAGAAACCGTTAGGTTGAGCTATTCTGTGGTTACGTTTTGATAGGCTAGCTAGGCCCCGAAGACAAGGCAGAGATGTGGATACCGGCTGATGACTGGGATTTGTACGAACGCTATGTGTTTGGGGAGCTGGAAAGACTGTGTCCTGATGCTCAGGTTGAGCGAAACGTTTACCTCACTGGAATTCGATCAGGCGTTCGGCGCCAAATTGACGCGATGGTGACGATCAACGCAGGCCCCTTTAAATTGCGAGTCGCCTTCGATTGCAAGTGCTACAAGCGAAAGGTCAATGTCACGGCCGTCGAGCGCATGCTCAGTACCTTGGACGATATTCGGGTAAACAAGGGAGTTCTGGTGACCACGCGCGGCTACTCTAAAGCTGCTCTGGCCCGGGCCCAGAACGATTCTCGCGATATTGAACTGCGTATCGTCAGTCCGGATAGACTCTCCGTCAGTCAGTGGATCGGGGGAATGGTGGCGCATTACGGGTCGCTGGCCGCCCTCCTGAAAACGCCCCGCGGGTGGGTCTTCGATGACACAGGGTATGACGAGGGCATGGAAGTGCTGTTTTGGATCTATCCCGTAGGCCACACGCTCGAGTCAGCCTTGGCGGGGGCTGCAATTATGTACGGCATTATCATCCCCAAGGATCCGACGTGCTCGAGAATCGAAGAAATCGCAGGCAGGGACGAGCAGGCCGCTAAGCAGAAATTTCCGACTGCCAGATTCGATCGGTTGCCCTTTCCAAGCAAATCCCATCTGAGCGGCAGGTCTGCCCTGCTGCGAAAAGGCCTCGTTCACGCCGGGTATCGAGGACCAGAGTATTCGCTCTACTTGGATCATCCGGAAGGCGTTCTACTTCTAGTTCTATTGTGTCCAGATGGAAGAGACGAAGAATTCCTGCCCGTGCTCTTAGACTTGGGCTCAGGCGCAATCCTGCTGAAAACGACGACCATTGAATCGAAATAGAGCGAACCTGGAGCCACTTGCTCTACGCGCCAAAAACTCGGGCGCCAATCGTTGATCGCAATGGTCGGGGCGGCGGGATTCGAACTCGCGACCCCTTGCGCCCAAGTTAGCCTTTCGGGTTAGGAACTGTGGGGACCGAGCGAGACAAGCTGATACGTTTTCAATGACTTGGCCGGTTTCGTGTCCCTCAGATCTCTGCCCTTCCTAATGCTTCACAATGCGTCACCAGGACGGGGTTACGTCACAATCCCCGTCACAATGCCCGGATTCCCAAGGAGAAACTCTATGGACCGAAACGAAGTATTCCGCGCTTTTGCCGCCGAACTGGCGGAGATGATTGTGGAGCGGATCAAGCTCCGAGGCGAGAAACGCCTCTATACCGTGCAGGAGGCCGCCGTCTACCTCGGTTGTTCTGATGAGCAGCTCGACAACTATGTGAAGTCGGGACGGCTTCGCAAGACAATGGTTGACCGGCGGCCCCGCTACGATCTGGGCGACCTGGACCGGTTCGTCGACTCGGCACGGTCAACAGGCCGGCGCTGATCGGCATTCGCCGAGGGGCTCCCGTTTCGAGGCCCCTGGCCGCCCTGGGACGAACCGGCGGGCCAACTCCCCTCCCTCAGGGCCCTGAAGTCTGTAGAATCCAGCGGAGGGTGTTACTCGACCCGTTTCGGGTGGCGCCCTCCGCGTTGCTGTTTCTGGAAGGCAGCATCGGAGGGGGGACCAACAATGGATCGCAATGAGGCTGATGCGCCGGACCAATCAGAACAGGCAGGAAGCATAGAGCAGCCATCGACGGGCCTCCTTCCGGTCGAAGCCGCAAATTTAGCAACGGAGGAACCCTGCGCCCAGGAAATACTGGACCTCTACGTGAGCAGCAACAGGGTGACGGAGCAGCAGGTCTGGGACCGCCTAATCGCGGTGCTGTACGAGGCCCGAGACCTCGACGGCGAGTGGTTCAACGACCAGGTGGATCCCCTGAACGAGACGGAAGTGCTTCTGGACGTGGCGAAACTCCCGCCGCGCCCAATGCTCCTCAACCTCCTCTGGAACGACCCTGGCCTGGATCTGAAGGGCCTACTTCAGGAGAAGCCTGACCCTCTGGAATACCTCCAGTATCTTCACCTGCTAGTCGCCCCGCTCCTGCCGGTGTCGGATTGGGGTGACGAGGACCGGGAGCCCCCTGCCTCGACGGCGCCAGCACCGCCGCTCGCCGAGTACGGGTTGTCCCTTGTGGAAGCAGGGGTCTACTCGTTCAAGAGATGGTCAGCCGCGATGCTGGAGAGGTTCCCCGAAGATGCCGACGCCATCCGAGCTCGTCTCCGGGATATCCACGACGAAGTGATGGAGCAGTTCGAAGAGCGGGAGCGTCCCTTCTACGAACAGGCCGCAGCTTCGGCACCAGTACCAGCAGGTAGCCCCGGACCAACGCCACTAACCGAGGCGGGACACAGGCTGGCCATTCGTGCGGAGGGGCTCCGCGGGGCTGACGAGGATATGAGGAGCGCCGAGGAGGAGCTTCGGGCCCTTGGCCTCTACCATCTGGCGGAACGTCCTCCGGAGTCGGCCAACTGATCGTCGCTGGCCGGTACCGCCTTCCCTGCGGCCCAGAGCGGCTCGATTGGCGAGGGTGGCCCAGAAGCCTGCCCAAGACGAACGCGGCCCGCAGTACCAGCCCAGGCGCTATCGAAGCCTTCTCCGGCAGCGTGAAGGCAACGAAGCGGCTACAGTCCGGCCGTCACGAAGACGTAGCCGCAGCCTCTCCGGGTAGCGTCGGGCAGCGCGCGGCCGTTGAGGCGGGACCTCGGCCCCTCCTCCTCTGATCGACACCGGCGAGGGCGTCAGCGCCATGCTGCCACTGCCTCGGCGGACTGTCTTCCATGCTCTGAAGCGATGGCCCCGGCTGATCCTGGCGGGGTGGCGATCGACGATTTCCGCCCCTCCTGGTCGAACCTGGCCCCCCTGGGGTAGGGGGTGGGGGGCTTCCCCCCGAGGCCCGGGGGGAGGGGGTGTATATCGTCCACACCCGCTCTACGCCAGAAAAAAATCGGCCAGAACTCGCGCAGGGATCGCACCTGGTTAGAAATGGGTCGAAGGTGCGCCCGGGTAACCAGACGCTCCGGGCTTCCTGGACTCTCTCCCCTCGGCGCCCTACTTCCGGCCCTTGGGCCCCGGCGTCTTTCGCGCCGGCGGCTTGGACGTCGCCCGATGCCGGGACCGGTCCGTCGTCTGCCCCGTCACTTCGGCAAGGCGCTCAGCCTCGAGCTTGGCAGCGAGATTCGGCCATTGCTCCTCGACTTCCAGCATGAGGGCAAGCCAGCGAGCCTTGGCTCGCACTTCAACCGCCAGATCCTCAAGCCTATCGGCCTTCTTCGCGAGCTTGTCGAGTTGTGCGCGGACCTGCTGAACTGTCAGGGTCCGACCGATGTCTTTGAAGGCGAGGGGGCTCTCGGCGTCGGAATCTCGTTTGTTGGCCATGGTCAATTCTGGGGCGGATGCGGTGCGGAGGTCAACGCCCAACTTACAATCGGCCAGTGCGGCCGATTCCGTATCGTTGCCGCTGCGTGCTGGGATGATATAGTCTCGAATCCTACAAGAGCGCCGTCTCAATGAAAGCTAGAATCGCCGCATTCTTACTCCTCGCCATCGCAACTCTATCTCTTGCCCAGCAGCCGACATCGCAATCCGAAATTGCGTTGTTGCGCGCCGAGGTTAAACGCCTCTCCAATCAGGTCGACCTTCTGACCCAGGTGGTCACCAAGTTGATGGCGTCAAGAGAAGCACCTCCAATCGTGTCGGCCGATACGACCACCCCAGCACCCGCATTGGTGCCCGCGCCCCGGTCACAGCCAACCCTGCTACGACCTCCGTCGACTACGCGCGTAATGCCTGGGGCCGTCGCCCCCAGCCCCGACAGCGAAAGTGTCTCAGGCAGATGTCAGGCCACTACCAAAGCGGGGGCCCAGTGCAAACGAAACGCTGCTGCAGGTTCGAGTTATTGCTGGCAGCACAGGTGAGCTGATCCACCGGCCGTCCACATCAAGTCCGCGCACGAAGTCTCATCTTTCGTCGGCGCCAAGTGCGCCCGGCCTCGTGGGAAAATGGAGTAGAGCAGCCTAGCCCGGCCAGGCGAAACCGAGGACCCTACCCCGTTGGCTGCTTCACTCACTTAGGGCGCCGAGGGAGCGATGAACGATCTAACGAAGGCGGCCGTGGGCGCTGCTGATACTGGCGAAGGGCTCGATCCTGAGTTCCTCGCCAAGCTGAAGGAACCGGGCTACCTGGACACGTTGCGAGATGGCTCGGCGCAGAGGCATGAGGACGTTGGGCGAACCCAACAGCGGGTAAAGACCACTATTGAGAAGCTTCCGAAACCACGTCGAACGCCTCTTGATGAGCTGAGCCGCACGATTGAGGACCGGGCCCTTGTCCATCTGGCGAAGCTTCTCGAAGAGGGCCACGCGCTGGAAGGGATCGCGGCGGAGGCGGTCCGTCTGGCCTGGCATGAGTTGCTTGCTCAATTCGAAGCCGGCGTATCCGGGCAGTATGTTGGAATTCTGGCCAGGATCGTCGAGCGTGTCGAAGAGCGGGTCTGGCGCTTGCGTGAACATCGAGAACGGTTGGCCTTTTCCGATCCGCAGCGAACCTGGTCGGTCGAGCTCTGGAACAATATCGTGAGCGAACCAGCACCCGCTGGGCCTACAACTCCTGACCCAGCGCAATCGCCACGGGCGGTGTGGGTGAAGGAACAACTGAAAGATCGGGGATGGAAGTTCAACGGGCCAAGCAAGCCGAAATACCGCGGGCCCAGCGAAAAGACAGTGAAAAAAATGGCTTCCGGCCAGAAAGTTCGAGAAGGTACTTGGGAAGATCTATGCAGAGCGTTCTCAATAAAGGGTCCGCTGGTACGAATCGAAGACATTCCAAGCGAATAGTCAAGAATCGCTGAACATTCCGGCGGAGTTCCGGAATTTCCGGAACTGTTTACGGCTTAATAGCCTCATGAACCACTCAATCATGAGGTTTCCTAATGAAAGCTGATTACCGCGAGTTTGGCGCCGTACAGCAGCCGCACTCGGTGATGTTGACCGATAGAGAAGTTGCCGCGCGCCTCGGGGTCACGGTCCATACCGTGCGCAAATGGCGGCTACATGGCCTGGGCCCGCTCGCCATCCGCGTTGGTGGGGCCGTCCGATACCGGTTGAGTGACGTGGAGTCCTGGCTCCAATCTCAGCCACGCGTTGGCGGCACCCCGGAGGGCGTCTGATGCGAAAGCCGCGCCAGCCTCGCAAGCCCCGCCAACCACGCCAGCCCAGGCAAGGCGCTGCCCCTCCAGTCCCGTATCGGGTCGCCAGCGTGGCGCCGACCGGAGATTGGCCGGTAACGGCAATGGTTTCAGTGGAGATCACAGGATTCGGAATCGTTCATGCCTGCTGTATCGAGGAGGAACGGGGGCGGCCGACTCTCGGGACGCTCACTCGCTGCATAGAGCGGCCCGGAGGCGGAGAGCTGGAAATCGCCATGGTCGAGTTCGGCTGCCCACAGGTCTGGCGCCAGCTCGAGCTTGAGGCCCTTGCGGCGTTTGCGGCACTGACTGGGTCGGCCGAGAACGCCTCAGGCCAGAGCGAGCCATGCGCGACCGGCCGGGAGAGTGCGGCATGAAGCCACCCTCGTTTCAGTTCTACCCAGGAGATCACCTTCGCGATCCCGCCATAAGAGGGCTCTCGCTTGCGGCCAGGGGACTCTGGATCGACATGCTCTGTCTGATGCACCAATCGGACCGTCGAGGCTATCTCGAATTCAAGGGAGGTGGCCCGATTCAACCTGACCGGCTCGCCATTATGGTTGGGGGTGAGGTTAACCAGGTGGTTAACCTACTCGACGAAATGAGGTTAACCGGGGTATTCAGCGAGGACAACGGAACCATCTACTCTCGCCGCATGGTCAAAGACGAGAAACTCTCCCAGATCAGACGGGAGAGCGGAAAACAGGGCGGAAACCCACATTTGCTTAACCAAAAGCCAACCACCCGCCTTAACCAAAAATCAACCCCTTCATCTTCATCTTCACCTTCATCTTCGATAGATAACCCCCCTACCCCCCAAGGGGGCGTTGGAGGCGATACTCCTGAGTTGCTTGTCCGGATAGGGGGATGGTTTGGTCGAGAGGTTGATGGGGAGTTCAGCGAGCAGGAGAGAGAGGCGTTCCGGAAGCTTGGCGAAGTCAAACTCGATGACGTTGACGCCCTTGGCGAGTACTACACCGCTCCACCCTTTCCGGAAGGAAAGGACTTCCGGCGTCGGAGCCTGAAAGCGCTTATCAAGAACCTTGGCAGTGAGCTCGACGCGGCGCGGGCGTGGAAGAAGCGGAACACAGCGGTGCCCATCAGCGCCGAACCGGAGTATCCGAAATGGTAAACGCCATCACCCCTGAGTTATCAGGCCTCCTGGTCGCGGCCGTACTCCTGGCGTGCTTCATGTGTCTCCGCAATCGTCGAGGCCGGCCCCTACTGAGCGTTGCGGCGCTGCAGGTGAGTAAGGCTCTCTTTGCCTTCGCCCAGGGCTTCGACGCGTTCTACCTCGGCGTGGCGATCGCGCTACAGACGTTTCGTCGAGAGACGGCGGCGGCCTGGCGGAACGCTGAGGAGGTTCGATGATTGCAGGTGGAGTAGCCGCAACCCCGAAAGAACGGCGCCAGACGCGTTCAGAGCGCCGGGAGGCTGTCTGCCTTCAGACGAAGCACGTAGCGGGCCCTTGCGTCGGCTGTGCGCGAAACGTCGGGGATCTGGCGCACGTTGCCGAGGGTGGAGTGGAAGGGATTCGAATTCTATGCGGCCAGTGCTGCCCATGCTCCGCGGCGGAACATCGCCAGAGCGGGCCGGACGTCTGCAAAAGGAACCCGTCATGACCGTCGGAATTTCCCGTGAAGAACTTCGCCAAACCCAGGCCGAAGTAAAGAAGCTTCGCCACTCGCCTCACCCGAGCGAGCTGGTGAAGATCAGCGAAGCAGCCTACACTTGCGACCTCAACGCCCAAAGTATTCGCCGCTGGATTCGCGAGGGCAGAATCAAGGCCTACGGGTGGAAAGGCTCACTTCGGGTGCGGCTAAGCGATCTCCTGCCCGAAGTCGAAATCGCACCTCCGACATTGCCCAAGGTCAAGCGGTGATGGGAAACTCCGTCCTCAGAGCCTCGACGCTAATCCCCATCGCCTGAAACGCGCGCAGCTTCGGCCACGCGGGCGGCGATCGCTTTCCGGGTCTTCGGCTTCAGCGTCTGGAGATATGCGGCTACAGCAGCTCCCAGAATCTCCCAGAGGCTCTGGCCGGTTTCAGCCGCGATCGCTGAGAGCGTTGCCTTCGTCGTTGGCTCGATCCTAACGGCCAACATCGGCCAGCGACTGGTCATTGTCGGTTGCCCGGCTTGGTCTTGCGCTGCAGGTGGACGGCCGCGTTTTCGCTTCGTCGATTCTTCCATCTTGGTCTCTCGATCATAGGCCAGGAAGTTATTTTCGTCTAGCTACAAATTATTTCTTGCATGCAACAATACTTTCGCTATAGGATCATCTCATGCTTTCCACACCCAACAGCCGCCCGCTTCCAGCCTGCGGCGTAATCAGCTCTTTCCAATCGCTTCGCGATGCCCTTCGCGGCGAGGCCGTCGCCAGACTTGCAAAGGAGTTCTACGAATTCATGGATGACGCCACCCCCGAGGAAATCGCCTTCCTTGGGCAGGTCTTTGAGGCACGGAACCAACTTGCCTCCGGGGACTTCCGCCTTGCCGACGCCATCGAATGGACGGCTGGCAATTCCCACGCGATCCTCGCCGGTGACGAGACAACGGACAGCGCGGGGCCCGTTCAGGGTTGGGCCACGATCACCAACGAGGAAACGAAACAACCCGCCGAAGGAGCCGCAGCGTGATCAGGAAGCGGGGCCAGCACTGGCACATGGACATTTCCGTAAATGGGGTTCGCTATCGCGAGCCCCTTCGAACGACGGATAAGCGCGAGGCCAAGGAGGCCGAGAAACGACGGGTCGCCGAGATCCTGGCTGGCAAGGGAAGCTCCCTCGCTGGCCGGGAATTCGCCCGCCTCCCTTTCACGACGGCGCTGGAGCAATTGATGGAGGAACGAAAGCCCCACGTCGCACCCAAGACGCAGGAGGTCGACAAGAACCGCTCGAAACCGCTCATCCGCTACTTCGGTGACCGTCCGCTCAATCGGATCACGGCCGCCGACATCTCGGCGTTCCAGCGCAAGCGGTTGGCCGGTGAAGGCTTCGACGCAGCCGGGGCGGCCCGAACGATCAACATGGAAGTGACCCTCCTTCGAACCCTGATGCAGAAGGCGAAGCTCTGGGGACGCTTGCGCGAAGACGTTAAGGCCCTGCCGGAGAGCTCGGCGCCGATCGGCCGCGCTCTCACTGCGGAGGAACTCCGGCATCTCTTCGCCGTTTCGACCCAGAGCGAACGCTGGCTGGTAGTCCGTTGCGCCATGACCATCGCGTTGGCCACTGCCGGCCGCGGAGTCGAGCTCAAAGGCCTGCGCTGGCAGCATGTCGACCTGTTCTCCCGCATGCTCCGCTTTGAGCGCTCCAAGACGTCTGGAGGTCTCCGGACGATCCCTCTGACTGGAGACGCCGTGAACGCCCTGACGGCGCTGCGGGCCCGCGCTGAGGCCTTCGGGCCGGTGGAGGAAGAGCACTTCGTCTTCGCCGCCTGCGAGAACCTGCAGTTCGATCCGAAGACGGCCATGAAGGGCTGGAGAACGGCTTGGAGGTCTCTGGTGGCGGAAGCGGCAACCCTGGCCGGAGACGCCGCCGAACGAGCCGGGGAGAGTCGGGCGACTGCCGAGAAGCCCTTCCGCGGACTCCGGTTTCATGACCTGCGCCATTGCTCTGTCACGATGCTGGCCGAGGCTGGCGTGAGCGATGCCACGCTCATGAGCATCAGCGGCCACCTCAGCCGGAAGATGCTGGAGCACTACTCCCACGTTCGCATCCAGGCGAAGCGGGACGCCGTCACTCACCTGCCGTCCGGGCTGTTTTCGATGGGCGCAGAGCAGGAGGCCGAACCCACCGGGAAAGTCCAATGAGGGGGGTTATGTCACAATCCGCGTCACAATCGCAATTTCAAGAGAGCGGCATGGGCCGCAACTCGTTGATTGCAATGGTCGGGGCGGCGGGATTCGAACTCGCGACCCCTTGCGCCCAAGGCAAGTGCGCTACCAGGCTGCGCTACGCCCCGACAAAACTCTAGTTTAGCACTCTCCTAGCGAACTCCCTCCACCCTTAAATACGTCGCCGCCGCTCGATAGCGCACCTTCTCGCTCTTGTCCCCAAACAAGCCCGCCACCTTGCCCCTCCGCGAACCATCCCTCGACGCCGCGACCAACTGCAACCCCGCCGCACGGACACTCCAATCCTCATCCACAAACGACCGGTCAATCATCGACGCACAATCCTTGCTCCGCCTCCTCGGATCCTGACACACCATCAATAAAGCCGTCGCCCGCGCCGACAACGTCTCGTCCGCCAACAAATGGCTCACCGCCGAAATCCCCTGACCCAAACCCGGCACCGGAACCAAAAACGCTCCCCGCTGCGCAATGAACAGAATCGCCGACTGCGGCGTCTTCAACTTCCGCATCATGTTCCGCAACTCCCCCTTCACAAATCCCGACTTCGCCTTCGCCTCCTCCGCATAAATATCCTCCAACAACGCCGCACCCGCCGGATCGCCTATCCGCCACAACGCCCGCGCCGCCGCATATGCTACCTCCGGCACCTCATCCTCTAACGCCGCCTTCAACAACGGATAGCGACGACGATCACCCAACTCCGCTACCGCGTCCAAAGCCGCCTGGCGGACCAGTACGTCCTTGTCCTTCACCAGCGAGGTCAACAAATCTGCCACCGGATCCTTGGCCGGCAATAAACTCAACGCGACCGCCACCTCCCGCCGACGGTCCGGACCTTTCTCCACAAAGCCGTCGCGCAATACCTTCCGCGCCTGCTCGGCCGGCTGGCCCCAGACCATGCCAGCTACCAAAAACAATCCTAGAAATCGCATATTCCCCCTTGTTCGGTCTGATAAACTCGGCCCCATGCAGCGCCGCCAATTTCTTCGTCTCACCGCCGGGTCCGCCGCCGTGCCGGCCCTTGCCGCCCCGGACCGCCCAAACATCGTCCTGATCATGGCCGACGACATGGGATGGTCCGACATCGGCTGCTACGGCTCCGAGATCTCGACGCCCACTCTGGACAGGCTCGCCGCCAACGGCATCCGCTTCACTCAGTTTTATAATACTGCCCGCTGCTGCCCTACCCGCGCCTCGCTCCTCACAGGTCTCTATCCCCATCAAGCCGGTATCGGCCATATGATGAACGACTACGGGCTGCCCGGCTATCGCGGCGACCTGAACAAAACCTCCGTCACCATCGCCGAAGTCCTGAAGACGGCCGGCTACCAGACGGCGATGACCGGCAAGTGGCACGTCACGCCGCGTTCCCGCGCCGACAAAGGAAACTGGCCGGTGCAGCGCGGATTCGACCGCTATTTTGGGACGATCGACGGCGCCGGAAGCTTCTACGACCCGGCCACGCTCACTCGCGACAACGAGACGATCAAGCCGGACAAGGACGATTTCTACTACACGGACGCGATTGGCGAGAACGCCGCCGCCTATATCGAAGAGTTCAGCGCGAAGCCAGACCCTTTCTTTCTCTACATGGCCTTCACCGCGCCACACTGGCCGCTGCATTGCCCGGAGGACACGGTCGCCAAGTACAAGGACACGTACAAGGACGGCTGGGATGCGCTGCGGCAGAAGCGATTTGCCAAGCAGAAGAAGCTGGGACTCGTGAAATCGAACTGGGAGCTAACGCCACGCGACAAGTCCGTACCGGCATGGGATGACGTCCCGAACAAGGAATGGGAAGCGCGGCGGATGGCCGTTTATGCGGGCATGATCGACCGGCTGGACCGCGCCGTGGCACGCGTGGTGCGGACGCTCGAACGGAAGAAGATGCTGGAGAATACGCTGATCCTCTTCTTCGCCGACAACGGCGGGTGCGCCGAAGGGATGGCCGCGCCGCCGCCCAATCAGGACCCGAACGCGTCCATCAAGCCGAAGATGACGCGGGATGGCCGCCCGGTGCGCTATGGCAATACGCCGGACATTCTGCCGGGGCCGGCGGATACGTACACCAGCTACTCCACCCCTTGGGCGAACGCGTCCAACACCCCGTACCGGATGTATAAGCATTGGGTCCACGAGGGCGGGATCTCGAGTCCGCTGGTGGCGCACTGGCCGGCCGTGATCAAGCGGCGCAATGCGATGTCGAGCGAGCCCAGCCACCTGATCGACATTATGGCGACGTGTGTCGACCTGGCGAAGGCGAAGTACCCGGTGACTTGGAAGGGCGAGCGCATTCAGCGCATGGAAGGCAAGAGCCTGGACCCTGTCTTCCGCACCGGGCGGCGGACGCCGCACGAAGCCATCTACTGGGAGCACGAAGGCAATCAAGCGATTCGCATGGGCCAATGGAAACTGGTGAAGGTTCACAAAGGCGAGTGGGAGCTTTACGACATCGACGCGGACCGCACCGAGCTGAACAACCTTGCGGCAGCGCAGCCTGATCGCGTGAAGGCGATGGCGGCGAAGTGGGACGCCTGGGCGAAGCGGGCCAACGTGGCTCCGTGGCAAAGCTGGGCCCAGGCGAAGAAGAAGGGTTAACCGCGGCGGCTGCTGACGACGTGGCGGCGGGCGGTCCACTTCGCATCGAGGTACTCGCCCATATTCAGCGTGCCGGTGATCTGGTCGCCGCTGAGTTGGCCGTTGAACTCGAACTGCAGGGAGTCGCCGTGCCGCTCGGTGTAGCTGCTGTTGAGGCGGACGTTGTTGCCCTCCATCTGGCCCATGAGGTCGCGAGAGACGAAGTCGCCCTGGTGGGTGCCTTCGATCTGGCCGTTCGACTGTTTCAGATGCAGGACGTGGGTGGACTTGCTGGCGAGGTATTGGATCTCAACGTCCCAGCGGCCGGTTAGGTCCGCGGCGGGAGCGGCGTTGGAGACGGGCGGGGCGGCGGGCGGCGCCTTGAGCGTGGCGACGATGCGTTCCGCGACGATCTTCTCATCGCCGTTCGCCATCATGTAGGGCACAACCTGGATGGTGGTTTCGTTGGCGCCGGTGGGCAGGGCAATCCGGGGCGAGGTGGTGAACAGGTGGCGAGCCAAGGCCCGGCCGGTAATGCCGGTTTTGGCCGGGTCCCATTTGATGACCAGCGTGGGCGTGTTGTTGGAAAGGCCTTCGGGTTGGCGAACGGTGGTGGTGACGCTGGGGATGGAGGCGACTTGCTTGGCGATGTAATCCAGCCGCGCGGTCCAGGTATTCCATTCGGCCTTGTGGTCTCGCTTCATCCACATTTCGACGGCCATCAACATTCCCATCGCCTCTTCCTTACCAATCTTCAGGGCGCGGGCGAAGCCGTGGTGAGGAGCGCTGTGGACCCAGGCGGCCTGGACGAGATCCTTGCGGCCGAGCAGTAGGCCGGCGGTCTGCGGGCCGCGCATGCACTTGCCGCCGCTATAGGCGACGAGCGTGGCGCCTGCCGCAAGATGGACATTCGGGACAGTTAAGCCTTCGGCGGCGGCATCCACAAAGACGGGGACATTGTGCTTCTTGGCGATGTCGCAGATGACCTTCGTCGACAAGGGGCTCTTGTCGGCGTTAGGGCCGGCGAGGATATAGACCATGGCGGTCTTCGGGCCGAGCGCGAGTTCGAACTCTTCGACGGTACCGGCTTCGATGACCTTGGCGCCGACGGCGCGGACGGCGGCGTCATAGACGTTGCGGGAGTGCTTCGGGATGATGACTTCGTCTTTGGCAAAGCCTTCGAGATTGGGCAGGCGGACGTGGAGGTCAGCGTTGCCGCCGGCGATGCAGGCGGCGGTGGCGTGCGTGATGGCGGCCGAACAGCCGCAGGTGACCATGCCCCATTCGGCCTTGGTGATCTCCGCCAGGCGGGCGCCGATGCCGGCCATCAGCTCGTCGATGTGGACGTAGTGCTGGGCCGCTTCGGTCATGGCCGCGCGGACTTCAGGCAGCATGGTGGAGCCGCTGATGATGGTGAACGTGCCGCGCGCGTTGACGAGGGGTTGGACACCGATGGACTCATACATGGCGGCGCCGAGTTTGAGGCCGCCGCTCGGAGCGGCTGCTGCTTTGCTGGGGAGCAGGCCCGCCAGAATTCCAAATGCGGAGCCGCGAAACACATCGCGGCGGGGAAGCCGTTTCGAGAAGAATTCCATCATGGATCTACTTTACGCCCAATGCCGCTGCGGTGAAAAAGGGGGGGTGAATCTCCTACACTGGGGCGTGCCTCCCATCCGTTGGGTGCTGGCGCTGCTGCTGGCAGTGTTCAGCTCCGTGAATATCGCGCGCAGCGTCCGGCAGTCGCTCACGATAGACGAGGCGATGTCGTTTCTTGCGTTCTCTTCGAAGCCGCTCAGCGAGATGTTCGTTTACTACGACGCGAACAACCATGTGCTGTTTACGCTGTTGTCTCGGGTTAGCTATCTGACGTTGGGGGATGCGGAGTGGGCGATCCGGCTGCCATCGGTGCTGGGCGGAATCGCGTTCCTGATCCTGTTGGCGCTGGTGCTGCGGCGCCTGCTGGGCGAGAGCTGGACGATGGTGGCGGCCTGGTTGGCCATTGTTTCCAATCCATTGCTGCTGGACCATCTCGCGGCGGGGCGGGGGTACGCCCTGGCGATGGCGTTCTGGATGGGAGCGGTATGGGCGCTGGGGGGCGGACTGGAGAGCGGGGGATGGCGGCGATGGGCGGGCGCGGGAGCGCTGCTCGGCCTGGCATTGGCGGCGAACTTGAACCTGCTCTACGCCGGGGTGGCGGTGGGGGTGACCTATTTATTGTTCCTAGGGCGCGCAGCTGCGAAGGCAGCAGTGGTGATGGCGGGGAGCACGCTGCTGGTGGCGACGCCGATTCTCTATCCCGCGTTGCGGCACGCCACACGAGATAGCTTCTACTACGGCGCGGAGAGTTGGGATCAGTCGCTGGACCAGTTTGTCTGGATGACGATGATGCCGGTGCACGGTGAATGGAATCTGGACGTAGCGTTGAACGGACAGAAGGCTCTGCTGCCCTGGGTCCTGGGGGTTATGGCGTTGGGCATTCCGTTGCTTTGGCGGCGCAAAGGGGCGCTGTTTGTTGCCGTGCCGATGCTGCTTACCTTTGGCTTGGCGGAGGCGGCGCACCGGTTTGGAGCGGTGAAGTATCCGCTGGGCAGGACGACGATTCCTTTGTTTGTGGCGAGTCTGCTGACGGCGGCGGCGTTGGCTACGCTGCCAAGGGCCAAGTACCTGATGGTTGCCGGGTTCGTCCTGCTGACCGGAAGTCATTTGGCGGCGTCCCGGTGGAACCACTTCGGGGAATGGCCGGACGACGCGGAGAATAGGGATTTGGCGGCGCTGGCGAAGCCGCAGGCCGGCAAGATCTGCTCAACTTGGACGTTGGTTCCTTCCTTGAACTACTACCGACTCCGGCATGGACTGCAGGCGCCGGAGCTGGTTTTGAATGAACGGGGGCCGGAGTGCGTTTGGTTTTTTGCGACGGCCGACGATCAGCAGTGGCTGCGGGAGAACGGCTTTCGCGAGGTGGCGGCGGGCGCGCGGTCGAAGGTGACGGTGTACCGGAATCCGGCGCGCTAGCGTTTGCGGAGCGATTTCTTCGGAATCAGCAGCGCCATGGAGCCACGGGCGGTGACGACTTCGTACTTGCCTTGGAAGGCGATGAGCAGATGGGCGGCCCATTCTTCGAGGCCGTGTTCCGTCATGAGGTACTGCACCATGTCGGTGGTGGCCATTTCGAGAGCGCGGTCGAGGGAGCTTTGGAACTCGGGTTGGGAGCCGATGCTGATGATGGCTTCGTCGGTTTCGACGCGGGGGCCGGTGAGCTTCAGGCCCCCGCGGACGGTGACGGAGAACTCAACGTCCATGGAGGTTTCGACGCCGTTGCCGGTAGGCTCGCCGTCGCCTTGCAGGGCGTGGCCGTCGCCGAGGAAGACGAGCGCGCCGGGGTGGTAGACGGGGAGCAGGACAGTGGCGCCTTCGCCGATGCGGTTGTAGTCAATATTGCCGCCGTAGGGTCCGGAAGGGCTGGAGGTGGGAGCCCAGTCACCGGCGGCCGCGACGCCGACGCAGCCGAGCATGGGCTTGGCCGGAAACTCCATCAGGATCGCCTTGCTGCCGGGTTCGCGGAGACGGACGAGGCCCTTTTCGCGGTCGAGGTCCCACGGGACGTAGTGGGCGTAACCTTTGCGGACGAGGTCGCGCTTGTAGATGGGCGGGTAGGTTTTTTCGATGTACTCCGGGGTCATGGCGAAGAGGCCGAGGCGGTAGCCGGAGTAGCCCCAGTCGCGGTTGAGGCGGATTTTGTGGAAATGGATGGCAATGGCGTCGCCGGGCTCGGCGCCTTCGACGAAGAAGGGACCGGTTAGGGGGTTGGGCGGGTCGGCGACTTCTTCGCTCATGAGGTCCTTGCCGCTGGAGTCGACGGTCTGGGTGGAGACGCGTTCGCCGGAGCGAATCTTCTGCTTGACCGGGTGCTTGTGGAAGAAGGTGCGGTAGTAGGTTTCCGCGCTTAGCGGGAGAGAAAGGGTAAAGGCCAGCAGCAGGAGAATTCGCATATCGGGAGTATAGCGGGCGCTAGACGGCCGCGCCGAACATAGCGCCGACCCAGGCTGTCAGCGCCATCGCGGCGGCGCCCCAAAACGTGACCCGGAACGCAGCCTTCCATACGGGCGCCCCGCCGGCGTAAGCGCCGAGGCCGCCCAGCAGGGCGAGGAAGAGGATGGAGGTGACGACGACAATCGGGATCAACGACCCCGCGGGCGCCACCAGCACCATCCCCAAAGGCATCGCGGCACCGACGGCGAAGGTAGCGGCGGAAGCAAGCGCCGCTTGGAGGGGGCGGGCCGTGGTGGCGTCGGAGATCCCCAATTCGTCGCGGGAGTGAGCGCCGAGGGCATCGTGGGCCATCAACTGCTCGGCCACTTGTTGGGCGAGAGATGCGGTGAGCCCTCGCCTCAGGTAGATGGCGGCCAGTTCATCGCGCTCCCAGTCCGGGTTCGCCGTTAGCTCTGCGCGTTCGCGATTCAGGTCGGCGCCTTCCGTGTCTGCTTGGGAGCTGACGGAGACGTATTCACCGGCGGCCATCGACATGGCACCGGCAACCAGGCCGGCCACGCCGGTGACGAGGATATCGCCGCTGGCTGCATGGGCAGCGGCGACGCCAACCACCAAGCTGGCCGTGGAGACGATGCCGTCGTTGGCGCCCAGCACGGCGGCGCGTAGCCAGCCGATTCGATCCGTCCGATGCTTTTCGAAATGGAGAGCCCGCATGGATCGGGCCTCCCAGGGCCCTCGAAAAGTATACTGGTAGTCTCCCCCGCCCGTAGTGCCCCAACATGCCCACACCCAGCTCTGACGTTCCTTTCGTTCACCTCCATTGCCACACGGACTACTCCCTGCTCGACGGCGCTTGCGAGATCAAGCAGCTCATGAAGCTGGCCGCGGAACTGGAGCAGCCGGCCGTGGCGATGACCGACCACGGCAACATGTTCGGCGCGGTGGAATTCCACAACGCGGCCAAGGACAAGGGCATTCATCCGGTGTTCGGTTGCGAGGTGTACGTTAACCAGAACGGCCACAAGTCGAGGACGGAGAACGACCGGTATAACCATTTGGTGCTGCTGTGTGAGAACCAGGAGGGCTACCGAAACCTGATTAAGCTGGTCTCGACGGGCTACCTCGACGGCTTCTACTATAAGCCGCGCGTGGATAAGGACCTTCTCGCCCAGCACTCGAAGGGCATCATCTGCCTGAGCGCGTGTTTACGCGGCGATTTGAACGAGGCGCTGCTCGGCGATAAGTACGACAAGGCGCGCGAACTGGCGGCGACGTACACGGACATCTTCGGGAAGGACAACTTCTTTCTGGAGCTGCAGGACCACGGGCTGGAGCAGGATAAGCGGTTGATCCCGGAGGTGGCCAAGCTTTCGGCCGAGATGGGGATTCCGCTGGTGGCGACGAACGATTCGCACTATCTGCGGAAGGACGACGCGCGGGCGCATGAGCTGTTCATGTGCATTTCGACGGGCAAGACCGTCTCCGATCCGAACCGGATGCATTGGGACCATCCGGCTTTCTACATGAAGTCGAAGGCGGAGATGGAGCAGCTTTTTGGTGACTACCCGAGCGCGCTGCGGAACCCCTACGACATCGCCATGCGTTGCAAGGTGGCGCTCGAAAAGGTGAAGGAGCCGTTTCCGAAGTTCGACGTGCCGCCGGAGCACTCGATCGACAGCTACTTCGCCTATGTCTGCCGCGAGGGGTTTGAGAAGCGGCGGCCGCGCCTCGAATTCATGCGCGACAAGGGCACGCTACGGCAGCCGTTGGAGGCGTATACGGAGCGGCTGGATCGCGAGATCAAGATGATCCAGCAGATGAAATTCTCGGGCTACTTTTTGATCGTTTGGGACTTCATCCGGTACGCGCGGCAATCGAATATTCCGGTGGGCCCGGGGCGCGGGTCGGCAGCGGGATCATTGGTTTCGTTCGCGATGGAGATCACGGACATTGACCCGTTGCAGTACGGCTTGCTGTTTGAGCGGTTCTTGAATCCGGAACGTATTTCGATGCCTGATATCGATACGGACTTTGAGCCGCGCGGGCGCGGGAAGGTGATTCAGTACGTCACCGAGAAGTACGGCCGGGAGCAGGCAGCGCAGATCATCACGTTCGGGACGCTGGGTTCGAAAGCGGCGATTAAGGACGTCGGGCGCGTGCTGGATATGACGTTCGCCGAAGTCGACAAGCTGACGAAGCTGGTGCCGCCGACGCTGAACATCAAGCTGAAGGATGCGTTCGCGCAGGAGCCGGGCTTCGACCTGGCGGCGAAGGCGGACCCGCGCGTGAAGGAAGTGATGGAAGTCGCACTGCGTCTCGAAGGCATGGCGCGGAACGCCTCCGTACACGCGGCCGGCGTCGTGATTTCACCGCAGCCGCTGCGAGAGCTCGTCCCGCTGTACAAGACGAACAAAGACGAAATTGTGACGCAGTACGACATGTCGGGCTTGGAGAAGCTCGGCCTGTTGAAGATGGACTTCCTGGGCCTGACGACGCTCACGATCGTCGAAGATGCGTTGACGCTGATCAAGTCGAACCGCGGCGTGAAGCTGGTGATGGAAGACATTCCGCTGGACGACCAGAAGACTTACGAGGAGATCTTCTGGAAGGGGCGGACATCGGGCGTGTTCCAGTTCGAATCTTCGGGCATGCAGGACATTCTGCGGCGGTCGAAGCCGGAGCGGATTGAGGACCTTTGCGCGCTGAACGCGCTGTACCGGCCGGGCCCGATTCAGGGCGGCATGATCGACGACTTCATTGCGCGGAAACACGGCAAGAAGGAAGTGGTCTTCGACTTCAAGGAACTGGAGCCGCTGCTGGGCGAGACGTACGGCGTTATCGTTTACCAGGAGCAGGTGATGCAGATTTCGAACGTCATCGCCGGCTATAGCCTGGGCGAGGCGGACCTGCTGCGGCGCGCGATGGGTAAGAAAGAGGCGTCGGCGATGGCCGAGCAGAAGCAGCGTTTTCTTTCGGGATCCGGCAAGCTGGGGCACAACGCGAAGAAGGCCGATAAGCTGTTCGACCTGATGGCGCAGTTCGCGGGGTACGGCTTCAACAAGTCGCATTCGGCGGCTTACGCGTACATGGCTTACGTGACGGCGTACCTGAAGGCGCACTACACCATCGAGTTCATGTCGGCGCTGCTGACTTCGGAAACGGGCAACACGGACAAGGTGGTGAAGTACATCAACGAGTGCAAGGACATGGGCATCAAGGTGCTGCCGCCGGATGTCGCGTCGTCGTTGCTGAGCTTCGCGCCGGACGGCGAGGCGATCCGCTTCGGGTTGGGGGCGATCAAGAACCTGGGGCAAGGCGCGGTGGAGTCGATTCTGGCGGCGCGGAAAGAGGTGGGCAAGTTCCGCACGTTCTTTCAGTTCTGCGAGAGCGTGGACGTGGGCGCGGTGAATAAGCGGGCGATTGAGTCGTTGATCAAGGCCGGGGCGATGGATAGCTTGGAAGGTACGCGCAGCCAGTTGACGGCCATGATTGACCGCGCGATGGAACACGCGCAGCGGGTGAAGAAAGACAAGGAGAGCGGACAGACGGGATTGTTCGCGGACCTGTTTGGCGGGCCGGCCGAGGACGCCCCCGCTGAGCCGATGCCGAACGTGAAGGACTGGACGCAGACCGAAAAGCTGCAGGGCGAGAAGGAGATGATCGGCTTCTACGTGACCGGCCATCCGCTGGACGCGTTTGACGAGAAGATCACGGAGCTGCGGACCCACGAGACGGACGGGCTCGACAATTGCCAGAAGGGCGAGGAAGTAAGGCTCTGCGGCATTCTGACGAGCATTCAGCGGCGCCGGAACAAGGAAGGCAAGCTGTGGGCGGCCATGCGGATTGAAGACCAGAAAGGCAGCTTGGAAGCGATGTGCTTCAACAGCAAGATTGAAGAGCTGAACCAGTATCTGACGGACGACAACCCGGTGATGGCGATGTGCAAGGTGATGCCGGAGGAGGGTTCGTCGCCGAAGGTGAGCATTCAAGAGATTGTTCCGCTGGCCAATGCTCTGGTGAAGCTGCCGAGCATTATTGCGATCCGCGTGCGGATCCGCGACGGCAACGGCGCCGACTCCGCGGAGGAGTTGCGGGAGCTGTTCAGCCGGAAGCCGGGCAACGCGCAGGTCCGCTTGAAGCTGGAGAAGCCGCGCGACTTTATCGCGATGATGGACGTGCCGGTGAAGGTGCGGCCGGACCGCGAATTCAAGGCGGAAATCGAGCGCATCTGCGGCGGCGACGCGTTTGAGGTACTCGAAAAGGCCTGATTCGGCATGCTATCTTCGGACATGCAGCAGGACTCTGAGCCGTACCCTATCGTGGGCGGTCGAGTGCAGACGAGAGCGCTCGAGTATCACGTCACGGACCATTGCAATCTTCGTTGTGACCATTGCTGCTCGTACTCGCCGATTCTGAAGAAGTGGTGCGCGGATCCGGTGCAGTTTGAGCAGGACCTGCTGCTCGTCCGGCGCGTGGTGGAGCCGCAGTTTGTGAAGATCGTCGGCGGCGAGCCGCTGCTGCATCCGGAGCTGGAGACGCTGCTGACGATTGCGCATCGGCTGCAAGTGGGTCCGCGGATTCAGTTGACGACGAATGCGCTGCTGATTGAGAAGCTTTCGGCGCAGAGCTGGGACTGCATTCAGATGATCTCGGTTTCGCTGTATCCGGAGCCGGCGCTGCCGAAGCCGTTGATCCGGTATATCGCCAAGCAGGCGGCGGCGCGGGGCATTGAAGTGAGTTGGAAGATGCAGGACAAGTTCACTTGCCTGGATCGCACCGCGCGCGCGACGGCGGAGGAGGCGACGGAGACGTTCGCCGATTGCTGGATTCGGCATCGCTGCAACACGATTAAGAACGGCCGGTTCTATTCGTGTACGCGGCCGCAGTATGTGCAGAAGTTTGCCGTGGACGGGCCGCGGTTTGCTGAGGACGGGGTGCCGGTGGACGAGGCGGATGCGGCGGCGCTGGCGCGGCGCATTCAGGCGCATCTGACGCAGACCGAGCCGCTGCATTCCTGCTTCCTGTGCAACGGCGGCCAGGCGCATTTGGATACGCACCGGCAGTTGAGCCCGGTGGCGATTCGGAGCAAACGCGAGACGCTCGTCAACCTTACCGCATGACCCTTCGCGCTACGTTGCTGCAGGCTTTGCCCGCCGGGGAGGCGGTGGCCGTGAGCGGGGGCCTGGATTCGTGGGTGCTGGTGCGGCTGCTGCAATTGCAGGGGCGGCCGGTGCGGGGGTATACGATTGCGACGGGCATTGCGGGGTACTGCGAGCGGGAGCGAACGCAGGGGTTGGCGGAGGAGTTTGGCGTGCCGTTGACGGTGTTCGAGCGGCCGGATTTGGAAGGGGCGTTGGGGCGGTTTCTTCGCGTGACGCGGACGCCGATTTATAACCTGCATCCGGTTTCGAAGCTGCTCCTGGCCGAGGCGCTGCGGGACGCGGGCGTGGCGGAGGTGATGGGCGGGGATGCGGCGGACCAGGTGTTTCGCGGCGAGACGAGTTGCGATTTGCTGCCGTTGACGCAGGCTTGTTTTGCGTATGCCGGGGTGAGGCTACATCTGCCGTTTCAAGCGGTGAGGTTGGCGACGCCGGATCCGGAGAAGCGGGCGCTGCGGGCGTTGGCGTCGGAGTTGGGGTTACCGGCGATTCCGAAGCGGCCGACGTTGGTGCCGGGGCCGGACATTCTTGAACGCACTCGTGAGGAGCTCGCGCTATGTGCGGCATTGCCGGGGTAATCGGTCCTCGTGGCGACGCGGCGTTGGCTGAGCGGCTGGCGGCGCTGCTGCGGCATCGGGGGCCGGACGGGGCTGGGACGCTGGTGACGGAGCGGGCTACGCTGGTGCAGACGCGCCTCGCGTTGGTGGATCCGCGGCCTCATGCATTGCCGTGGTCGGATGGGCGGTTCACGCTGTTGTTCAATGGCGAGATCTACAACCATCGGGAGCTGCGGCGGGAGTTGACGGGGTTTCCATTTTCGACGGAGACCGATACGGAGGTGGCGTTCGCGGCGCTGCGGCGGTGGGGCTCGGCGGCGCTTTCGCGTTTTGAGGGGATGTTCGCGTTGTTCTTCTGGGACGAGGCGACGGGAGAGTATCTGGCCGCCGTGGACCCGTTGGGGGTGAAGCCGTTCGTGTATCACGAGGGGCCGGGGGTGTTTGCATTTTGCTCGGAGGCGGGGCCGTTGATCGAAGCGGGCGTTGTGCCGTTCCGGCCGAGCGAGGAGGGTGTGGCGGAGCATCTGACGGCGCCTTACTTTGCGCTGTGCCCGTTTGCGAATTTGAAGCGTTTGCCGGGCGGGCACTACCTGACGGCGCGGGGCTTGATGCCGTACCGGTGCGTCGCGCGGAATGAGGATTTGCTGGAGGCCTTGCGGCGATCGGTACGGACGAGTACTCCGGCGGGGTTGTTTCTGTCGGGGGGCGTGGATTCGAGTCTGTTGGCGGCGTTGGCGGAGCCGGGGCTGCCGGCGTTCACGATCGACTACGGCGCGATGGACTATGCGGATTCGTTGATTGTGAAGAGCGATGACGTACCGTATGCCAAGCAGGTGGCGGCAGCGACGGGGCATCCGTTGACGCTGGTTTCGACAGCCGATTATGGCGAGGCGCTGCAGCGGACGCTGGGGGCCAACGACCAGATTGCGGCGTGGGAGCAGGAGGTGTCGCAGTACCTGCTTGCCGAGGCGGCTCACCGGCAGCGCTGCAAGGCCGTGCTGGTGGGCGATGCGGCGGACGAGACGCACTATGGCTACGGATTCCTGCTGGACCCGGCGCGGATCGTTTCTCCGCGGCCTTTGCTTGACTTCTTTGGGTATTTGCCGTTGCGACGGATGGATGCGGCGGGGCACTTCACGGAGAAGTACGAGGCCGAGGCCGTGGCGGCGGGGCACAGTTGGGAGACGCCGGGCGGACACTTGCGGGCGGTTTCGTATCTGATCCGGCAGCGGTGGCTGGCGCGGCTGCTGCATAACGGAGATTTGCAGTTGATGGCGCATTCCGTGGAGGGGCGGGTGCCATTTGCGGATCCGACGGTGCTGGCGTTGGCGGACGGGGCGACGCCGGAGGAGGCTTTGGGGAAGCGGCTGCTGCGGACAGTGGCGGCGGGGGTGTTGCCGGAGGCGATTGCCTGGCGGCCGAAGTCTGCGTTGACGAAGAATCTGGCGGGGCGGGAGACGGTGCATCGGTTGTTCCGCGCGGCTTGGGCGGAGCGGGGGGAGCTGTTGGCGCCTTATGTGGACGCCGACTTCGTGGAGGCGATGGGGCCGCCGCAGGACGACCGGGAGACGGGTCTGCGGTTCCGCCTGCTGGCTACTTTAACGTGGTTTACGCGTTGGGAAAGTATATGAGAGTTGCGTTCGCGCTCATCCCGGAAAAGGGCCATGTGAACCCGTACATTGGCCCGGCCCAGGCGCTGCAGGAGATGGGGCACGAGGTGGTGGTGGGTGCGCCGGGCGATATCAGCGGGCAGTGCGCGGCGGCGGGGTTGCCGTTTGAGTCTTTGCCGGGTAATACGGACCGGCCGACGCACGGGGCGGAGTTGGTGGCGCTGATTCAGGATCGGGAGCGGTTGGCGACTTGGATCGGACAGTTGCTTTTGGACAACCTGGACGAGCAGACTGCGCAGTTGCGGGCCTGGTATCGAGGGATGGATGCGGTGGTGGTGGATCCGCTCTACTATGCGGCTTCTCTGGCGGCGGAGGCGGAGGGGCTACCGTGGGCGGCGGTTTCGAATTCGTTGAACCCGGTGTTGCCGCCGGAGTTGGATAGCGATCTGCTGCGAACGGTTCGCGGGTTGCAGCGGCCTCCGGGACGGTACGCGGGTTGCGACCGGCTCTCGCCTGATCTGAACATTGCATTCACGACCGAGGCGTTGTGCGGGCCGGTGGAGGGCGTGCATTTGGTGGGGCCGTCGTTTCCTCTCTGGGATCGGGGAGACGAGGTGGCGGTGAGGCCGCTGCCGGAGGGGCGGCAGGTGATCTACGCTTCGTTTGGCAGCCAGATTTACCATTGGCCGGAGCTGTTCACGAAGCTGGCGGAGGCTAACCCGGACGCCGAGTTGGTGCTTTCGGTGGGCGACCTGCCGGGGCCGTTTCCGGGATGCCAGGTGTATCGCTATGCGCCGCAGTTGGAGCTGCTGCGGCGGGCGCGGGTGTTCGTGACGCATGGCGGGGCGAATTCGTTCATGGAAGCGATTTCGGCCAATGTGCCGATGCTGGTTTCGCCGATGTGCAACGACCAGTTTCATCAGGCGTATTTTACGGAACGAAGCCAAATCGGGCTGGTGACCGATCTGCGGACGGCGACGGTGGAAGAGATCCGGGACGACCTCGTGCGGCTGATGGAGGACGGGCCGGAGCGGGAGGCGATGGCGCGGCTATCGGCGACGTATCAGGTGGACGGGGCGCGGGCGGCGGCGCGGCTGATTGACAGGTTGGCGCCGTGATTCCAGTGGGCATTACAGCGCGGAACGAGGCGAAGAATATTCTGGCTTTGCTGGCTTCACTGCGGGTATCGACCGCGCGAGCCGAGAAGGCTTGCGGGCTGCGGTTTGAACTGCATGTGCTGTTGAACGACAACGAGGATGATACGGTTTCGCTTTTGGCTGGTCAGCGGGACTTGACGATTTGGCATACGCACGGGGGCATCGTGGAGGCGCAGCGGGCGCTGGTGGACGCGCGGCCGGGGGCTCCTTGGATTCTGTTTACGGACGCCGACATTTTGATCCATCCCGATACGGTGACGGAGTTGAGCCGGGCGATGGCCGGGCATCCGAAGGTGGAGATCGCCTACGCGGAGAAGTATCCGCTGCCGCCTCGGCGGCGGGGCTTGTTGGCGATTGCGCTCTACTACTTCAACCTGCGCGAGGGCTACCAGACGAAGCGGCTGTACTGCAATGGGCAGTGCTTTGCCATCCGGCGGTGGGATATTCCGAAGCCGGCCGAGTTGCAGTGGGACCCGGCGGCGGACAATCCGTTTCTCCACCTGGCGGCGGGGGTGCGGTGCGACGATATTTTTCTATCGCTCGGCCGGGCACCGGAGGCGCTGCTGTGTACGCCATCTGGCATTCAGTACCGGCCGCCGGAGACGTTGCAGGGCATGTTCCGGAAGTATCAGCGGATGCGACTGGAGCTGGAGCGGATGGCGTATTTCTTTCCGCGAGAGAAGCCGCGGGGGCGGCGGCTGGACCGGACGTTGCTGCGGCAGGCTCCGTGGCGGGAGCAGGTGCTCTATGGCATCTTCCAGGCGGCGCTGCTGCTTTGCAAAGCGGCGTATTGGGCGCAGCGCGTCTACTATAGCCGGTGGGCGAAGACGCCATGCCCGACTTGGCGGCCGGTGGTGGAGACTAAGGAGCCGCTCGCGTGATTGTTTATCAGCATCCGGGGCTGGCGGGGTTGGAGATTTGGCATGGCCTGGCGCGGCACACGACGCTGTATCAGTTGCGGGACGATAAACCGGCCTACTACGCGGGGCTCGCGGAGTTCTTGGCGCGCCTGCAGGCGGGCACGGCGGAGAACGCGGACGGCGAATCGTTGGGACATGCGGCGGGGTTTACGGAGTTGCTGATCGCTGGAGGCGAGGCCGCGGCGCTCGCGTTTCCGCATCGGTTGCTACCGGCGGACCCGTTCTGCGCGCGACCGGGAGCGGAGGCGATTTGGGCGGAGTTCGGCTGGCGGCGGCCGGTCGCGATCGACCTGGGGCAGACGCAGTTGAAGTTGATGACTCCGGAGCGGTCCGTGGTGTATCCGCGGCAGTTGCCCTATGGCCGGGCGGCGCTGCCGGAGGCGGAGGGGCGAAAACGACTGCGGGCGTTTGTGGCGGAGGCGCTCGCGGCGGCGGGGCCGCATGATGGCGTGGTGCTGGGACTGCCGAATCGGCTGAATGCAGCGGGCGAGGCGGAGTCGTCGACCTATCCCGGGTTGTATGGGCCGGTAGAAGCGGTGTTCGGGAATGTGGACTGGGTGGTGGTGAACGACGCGGTTTTGACGGCACGGGGGTATCCACCGGCGGGGCGGGCGAAGAGGTTGGTGCTGACGGTGGGCTTTGGCGTGGGAGCGGCTTTATGGCACGGGTGACGCTTTGCTTGTCGCCGCATCTCGATGACGGCGTACTGTCTTGCGCTTCGCTGCTTTCGCAGGTGGAGCGGCCGGTGATCGCCACGTTCTATACCTCCGGCGACCGGATCTTCTTCGCGCGCCGCAAGGAGGACCGGGAGGCTTGCCGGCGGCTGGGGGCGGAGTGCCGGCACATGGGACTTCCGGATGACCGGTTCCGCAATTTCGTAAAGATTGTGGGCGGCCAGGCCAAAATTACGAAACGAACCCAAGAGGCGCTGGCTGGGTTGCTGGAGGAGCTCGACCCCGAATTGGTGCTGGCGCCGATGGGCGTGGGCAACCATGTGGACCATCGAGTGTTGCGGGACGCGGCCACGGCTATAGTGCCAGCGGAGCGGTTGCTTTATTACGAAGACCGTCCCTATGCCTTTGTCCGGGGCCAAGTGGAGTTCACGCTGGGCTTGCGGCCGACGCCGGATTGGCGCAGCTATTTCGCGGCGCACTACGTGAAGACGTATCTGGGTTCCTTTCCCCAGGAAACAGTAAAGGCGGCCTTTGCGGCCGCCCTTCCATTTCCTGGCTTGACTTGCGTCCGGCAGCTTCCGCCGCCGGATCTGGAGCCGTTGCGCGCGTACGAGACGCAACTGGCCGATCTGTTTGCGTCTCCGGCCGCGATGGCGAAGTGCTACGCTTCGCGGCCGGAGTGTTACTGGGCTAAAACGCCAGCTTGAGCGCGAACTGGATGACGCGCCAGCTTTCGCCGTTCTGGTTCGTGGTGGAGGAACTGGCCGTCGACAGCGTAACGCAGCAGGCCTGGGCGAAGACGTTTGAGTTGATGGCCGGGCTGCCTACAGACGCATCGCGCGGGTTGCGGAAATTGGCGTGGTTCAGGGCGTTGAACATCTCCGTGCGGAAGGTGAGCCGGACACGCTCGGTTAGCTGGAAGCCCTTCGAGATGCCGAGGTCGACGTTCCAGTAGGACGGTCCCTGGAAGATGTTGCGGCCGAGGCCGAGTTGGCCGGGGCCGGGATTGGCGAACATGCTGGCGTCCGGGAAGAACACGGGGCCGATGACACCGGCCTTGTTCTGCAGTTGCGGTTTCGGTAGTTCCGTAACGCCGGGAGCGAGTGCGGCGCGGCTTTGTGCGGTATTGTTGGCGGTCAGGAAGCCGGAGCGGATGGTGAACGGTTCGCCGGACTGATAGGTGTAGATGGAGTTGAGGCTCCAGCCGCCGATGACGGTGTTCACGGCGCGGTTGGCGTTGCGGAACAGGCTCTTGCCGCGGCCGAACGGTAGCTCGTAGATGCCGCTGAAGTTCAGGACGTGGCGCTGGTCGAAGTCGCTGCGGCCGCGTTCGTTGTCGTAGTTGCGGCCATCGGCAGGGGTGCGCGCGGCGGTGGTTGTGAGGCCGCCGCCGGTGGTAGCCGCGACGGGATCGGTGGACAGGTTGTCGATGGATTTTGCGAGCGTGTAGCCGCCGCCGAAGAGGAGGCCGGCGCTATCGAAGCGCTTGCGGATGGTCATCTGCAGACCGTGATAGATGGAGTCGGCGCCGTTGTCGAGCAGAAGGATCTGGGCGAATTGTTGGTTGGGACGGAGGCGGGCGTTGAGCGTGGTTTGTTCGATTCGCTGGGCCATATTTCCGGCGGCGTTCTGGGCTGGGCTCAGGTCCGTGATGGAAGCTGCGGAGTTGGCGAATGCGCTGTTGATGATCCCTTGCTGGATAAGAGGGACCGGCACGGCTCCCGCGCAGGGCGTACCGTTGGCGAGGGTGCCATCCGGGCGGCAGCCTCCACCAAGACCCGCGTTCCGCTGCATGGCGAGGAAGCTCGGCAGTATGGGCTGGGCGTCGATCTGGTTGACGTCCCAACTGCGATAGAGCCGGGTGCCGCGGCGGCCCACGTAGCCGATGCTGCCGACGTAGCCTTTGCCGATGTCCCGCTGAATGGTCAAGTTCCACATGTGGACTGTTGGCAGTTTCAGATTCGGATCAAAGATCCGCGCCGGTGGGGCATTGTTACGCAGTGCCACAGGTGGAGTCAATTGGCTGGAAGGTTTGGCCGTGGGAGGAGTCAGCTGCGTCGGCAAATCGCTCAGCCGGACGTTGGGCACATTGGCGCAACCGGCCGTTGTCGCTCCGCCAACCGTTGCGGTGCAGCGATAGATCTGGCCGGGAACGGCGGAGGCGACCGAGGTGACCTGGAAGGTCGCAATGGGATCGAAGGCCATGGTGTAGCCGGTGCGGATGACCGTTTTGCCGGAGTCGCCGGGCGACCAGGTCAGCGCCACGCGGGGGGCGAGGGCGCCAGGGTTCCAGTTCTTGTACCAGCGTTCGGCCTGCACAAAGGTGACGAGGCCTTCGCTGCCGTCAATGTTCTTGTCCGGAACATAGGTGCGGCCGCCGGCTTCGCGGGGAGGCGGGTTCAGTTCCCAGCGGACGCCGTAGGAGACGGAGAAGTTCTTGCGGATCTTCCAATCGTCCTGAACGAAGAAGTTGAACTGCTTGGTGCGCTGGCCCTGAGCCCAGAGCGTCACTTGGTTATCGCCGGTCTGGAAGGGCAGGAAGGTATCACTGCGGAGATCGCCGATGAAGTTATGCGAAATCTGGGCCGGGATGCCGAGGAGGTCGTTGACCATGCCTTGGAGGCGGTTCAGATCGTTGGAGGCGATGCCCGGAGAGGTCGCGGTGGCGAGGGTAGGGAAGGTGAATCCGGCGGGAGGCCGGACGGTGCGGGAGAGCGAGATGGACGGGGTGAGCGAGACGCCGCCAACATCGCCACGCCGGTCGTTGTGCTGATACATGCGGATGTTGCCGCCAAATTTCATCACATGGGCGCCGGCGATGTAGGTGAGGTTGTTGATGAGTTGGTACGTATTGACGGCGCGTTGGGTGCGGGGCGAGGCGGTATAGTCAACGTCCGAATTGTTGAAGGTGAAGCGGGGGGTATTCGGGAAGAGTGGGTTGGTTTCGCCCTGGGTGAAGAGGAAGTCGAAGCGGGAGTAGCCAACAGTGAACTCGTTGACGAGCCGCGGCGTGACGACGCTGCGGACCCCAACGGCGACGTTGTAGGCCGGGCGGAAGACCTCGCCGCGGGCGGGGAAGCCGGGAAGGACCTGCGGACGGCCGTTGAGCGGGTCGCCGCCGAGGGTATTTTGTTCGGCGCCAAGGACGCGGCCGAAGAGATTGTGCTTGTCGTTGATGACGTGGTCGATGCGGCCGAGATACTGGGGGCCACGGACCTGGAACGGGCTGTTCCAGACGAAGTTGCCGGTGTTGAGGCCGTCGCCGGAGGAGTATTGGTTCGGCGCCGGGTAAGCGCCGAGGACGCTGCGAACGGAGGGGTCGAGGCCGCGGCGGAGGGGATCGTTCTGGAAGATGTTAAAGCTGGCGACGCAGTTGGCGTCGGTGGGGCTGGCGCAGGCGCGGACGCCAGGGGCGAAGTTGCCGGTGGCGCGGTCGACGAGGACGGGGGTGTTTTGGGTGATGCGTTGGCCGTTGACGGTGAAGGGGGTGCGGTTGTCGACAACGAAGTAGCGGAAGACACCGGTGAGAGCGATTTGATTGTAGAGGTCGACGGATTCACCGAAGGCTTTGTCGATGGGATCGGCGAAGTTTACCTTTTGGCCCTGCCAGGAGCCGAAGAAGAAGGTTTTGTTGCGGCGGATGGGACCGCCGAGTTCGACGCCGTATTGGTTGAGTTTGATGATGGGCTTGTCGAGACCCTGGGCTTTCGAGTAGAACTCGTTGGAGTTGAGGGCGGTATTGCGGAAGAACTCGAAGACGGTGCCGTGGAACTGGTTGGTGCCGCCGCGGGTGGCGACGGAGATGTTGGCACCGGAGTTGCGGCCTTCCTCGGCGGAGGGGTTCGAGGTGGTGACCTTGAACTCCTGGACGTTGTCCGGGTTGAGGCGGAAGATGTTGTTGACGGGGTTCGGATTGGTGCTTTCGTTGGCCTCGATGCCGTCGATGGTGACGTTGACGGCGCCGGTGCGGGAGCCATTGACGCTGACGGAGCCGCCGGAGCGCTGGACGACGCCGGGTTCATAGATCAGCAAGTTGAGCGGGTTGCGGCCGTTGAGGGGGAGCGCTTCGATGGCTTTGCGCTCGATGACGTTGCCGATGGTGGCTCCGGTGGTTTGAAGAATTTCAGCGGTGGCTTCGACCTGGATTGTTTCGGCGGCGGAGCCGATTTCGAGCGTGGCGTTGACGGTGGCTGGGGTGTTGATCTGGAGGACAATCTTCGAGAGCTGAAATTTCTTGAAGCCGGTCTTTTCGACCATAAGGCTGTAAGAGCCTACTGGGATGGAGGGAAAGGCGAAGAGACCTGCGTCGGTCGTCGCGAGTGTATACTTAAGCCCGGTATCTTCGTTGGTAGCCACGACGACGGCGCCGGGTACGATGGCGCCGCTCGAATCGGAGACAGTGCCGGAAAATTGGGTGGTGGAGGTCTGGGCCAGGGCCGAGATCGAAAGCGCAAGCGAAAGAAGGGACGCGCGCAGGGGGAAGCTCCCCGAAAGTCGATACATCCACTTAGTATATGGAGGTAGCGACTAAGCCGACTCCTTCGCGCCCATTAAGTTGCATACTTCTGGGCAGGTCGCGCCGGCAGTAAGTCCAGGCTCGCTCGACAGTGAGGCCGGACGTAGTGACTAAGTTGGTTAAGGTGCGTTCATCCAGCAGGTGGAGCGAGCGGGGAATTTGACTTAGTCTCTTGTGCGAGGAGATGGCGCGGGTGTCTTCAATCCACCCCGGCCAGGGGACGCCGGCGCGGAGGCGCTCCTCGTAGATGGGGATGAAGGCTTGGAACGGCTGTTGATAGGGCGTTCCGGCTTGAATGAAGAGGCGGCCGGCGGGGGCAAGCCAGCGGCGGATGTTGGAGATGCCTAGGGTGAGCTCTTCTCCGGTGAGGAAGTGGAGGACGTTGGAGGCGTGGACGGCGGAGAGGCTGGCGGCCGGGAAGTCGAGATCCTGGGGGAAGCGGCCGGGGAAGAGATGGAGGCGGGACCGGTGGGCGGCCGTGGTGGCGGCTTCGAGGGCGGCGAGGTGGGTGGGGTCGGAATCGTTGGCGTAAACCGTGGCGCCAGCGGCGAGGGCGGGGTGGGTGGCGACTCCGTAGGCGGCTCCGATGTCGAGGACGGGGCGTTGGGCGGTGGCCGCGAAGTCGACGAAGAGCTCGCTTAACTCGTTGAGAACGTTGGAGGTCCAGCCGGTGCGGTTGCGGGTCGGCTCGCGCCGGTGCCTCATGGGAGGGTGACTCGGGCGATGCGACCCTTGGGCCCGATGGCCCAGCCGCGTTGGACGGAGTTGTAGCCTTCCGCGTTTACGGCGTGCCAGGTTTTGCCGCCATCGGCAGAGACGTCGGCGCCGTTGGTTCCGACGGCCACGACCGTTGTGCGGTTGAGGAAGACGGCTCCGGAGCGGTAGCCGCGCAGTCCGGTGCTGAGTTGCCAGGCGGAGCCGTGATCGGTGGACCAGACGGCGATCTGCGTGGTTTGTTCGGGTTTGCGGTAGTCGCCGCCGACTGCGATGACGGTAGCGCCGGGGCCGAGGGCGAGGGAGAAGATTCCGGCGGAGGGCTCCTTCTGCCGAAGCGGGGCTTCGGAGACGGTCCAGGATTGGCCGCCATCGACCGAGCGGAAGACGCGGGCGGCGCCGGTGGCGAACCAGATTTCCTGCCTTCCGCGGACGACTAGGCAGGTGCCGCTGGCCGCGAAGCCGCCTTCGCCGGGCAGGGAGGGCGGGGTGGGCCGCCGTTGCCAGGTCTTGCCGCCGTCTTCGGTGGTTTCGATGACGAAGCGTCCGTCGACGGGGTCGCCCATGAGGACGCCGCGCTTTTCGTCCCAGAAGGCGATCGCGTCCCAGAAGCCTTTGGGGTCGGGGTTCGTTCGGAGGAGTTCCCAGGTTGCGCCGCTGTCGGTGGTCCGGTACAAGCGGGATTTTTCGCCCTCGCCGGCAGCGAGAATGATGGCGCGGCGAGCGCTGAAGGCTTCGACGTCGCGGAAATCGAGGGCCTCGGCGCCGGGGACAGGTCGACGTTGCCAGTTGGCTCCGTCGGTGGTGAGCAATACGTTTCCGCCAGTGCCGCTGGCCCAGGCAACCCGTTCGTTCACGGCCGCGAGGCCGCGCAAGCTGGCATCCACGCCGCTGTTTTGCGGAACGAAGCCAATTTGAGCCGCCAGGGGCAGAGTATAGAGGACAAGAGGAAGCAGTCGCACCCTTCTCAGGGTAGCGAACCTACTCGACGGCCGCCTGCTGCACGCCGAGTCCGCGGCGGAGATAGTCAATTCCTTCGACGGTGATGGTAAATCGGCTTTTGTCATCGGCCAACACCAGGCGCTTGTACTTCATGTAGTCACAGACAAACGTGGCGCCCTCTCGCGGCAGGCCCATCCGCTTCTCAACGTCGATGATCGAGACGGCATAGCCGACGATGTTCCGTTTCTTGTTCAAGTAGAGCATGCCCAGAATCCGCAGGAGCAGGGTCTCGTCGGCCACAAGTTCGGATTGAATCTCGGCGAGATCGCTGGCGCTTTGCTTAGCCTCAAGGCTCGGCTCGGCATTGAGTTCAGCGGGGGGTTGGGACTCCGGGGCGACCTCCGGCGATACGGGTTTGCGCATCCGGCTCAGAATCGCCGAAAGGTCGGATGACGTTGTGGACATAAGAGTGTATCGGCGGTTTGCAGCCAATCCCTTAGGTCCGCTATAGTGCAAGAGGTTTTACCATTCCAAGGAGCAAATCGCATGTCTGACGCCCCAGTATCCGGCGCCGAATTTAAGCAGCAAATGCGCGACGGCCAGCCCAAGATGGGCTTGTTTTTGAACTCGCACAGCCCGACCGTCGCCGAACAACTCGCCCACACCGGCTATGACTGGCTGCTGGTCGATTCCCAGCACGGCCCGATGGGATTTGAAAAGCTTTCCGCCATGCTCTGCGCCATCGCCAGCGGCGGCGCCAAGTCGATGGTCCGCGTCGCCGGAGCCCACGACCGCGCCGGCATCCAGCAGGCGCTCGACCTGGGCGCCGATGGCATCCTGGTCCCGTACATCAACACGGCGGAGGAAGCCGCCCTCGCCATTAGCTGCGCCAAATATCCGATGGCCGGCACGCGGTCGGTCTACTTCCCGCAGCGGAGCATGAACAGGGCGGGCCTGTTGGGCTACGCCGGCAGCGCGAATGACAATGTCATCGTGGCGCTGCAGGTGGAAACCGCGGCCTGCATCGAGAACATCGAAGCCATCGCCGCTCTGCCGGGCGTGGACATGCTGTTCCTCGGCCAGAACGACCTCTGCATGTCGATGGGCCTCTACGTGAAGTACGAGTTCCCGCACATGTACACGTGTCCGGAGTTGCTCGAAGCGACGAACAAGCTGATCGAGCACGCCAAGAAGAACAACATCATTCTCGGGATCTTCCTGTTCGGCACGAGCCGCGTGGGCGAGTTCCTGGAGAAGGGCTTCAGCTTCTTCAGCGTCGGCAACGACCTGCACCACATTCTGACGCAAGCCGGCGCTCATATCGCCGCGCTTGAAGGCATTGCCACCTGGAAGCGCCGTCCGACCGCGCTCCTCTAAACCGGTTCGGCCGCGGGGTCTATTCGAGATCCCGCGGTCTTCCCCGCTGAATCCTTCGCATCAGGCTTTTCACTTTCCCCGGGTCGACGTCAGCACCGGACTCAAATTGCAGATCCGGCGTACGGCGCAGTTGCAGCCGCTCGGCGACCTGCATCCGCAGGAAGGATCGTGCACCGTTGAGCGCTTCGAGCACGGTGGCCGTGTTTACTCCCACGGGAACAGAGACCATGACCCGGGCCTTCTTCAGATCGGGCGAGACGTGGACCTCGTTCACCATGACCCCTTCGACACGGGGATCGGCGAGTTCGAAGGCGATCATCTCGGTCAGTTCAATGCGGAGGGCTTCTGACACCCGTTGGGCCCGAATCAGCGGTTCCATAATCTTCTACTCAATCCACTCTACTCCGCTGCTGACCAGGGTGGCGCCGAGCAGCGCGGCGGCTTCGTCTTCGGCCTTTTGCAGGAGACCTTCGGCATAGACCCGGTCGTTGGCAATCGTCACTACGCCCACGAGACCGTGTGTTAACGAATCGTGATGTCCGATCTCCGCGACCGCCACGTTGAAGTGGTC
This sequence comes from Candidatus Sulfopaludibacter sp. SbA3, assembly GCA_945890485.1. Lineage (GTDB taxonomy): Bacteria > Acidobacteriota > Terriglobia > Bryobacterales > Bryobacteraceae. The sequence goes on from CAMDCN010000002.1 coordinate 235,884, forward strand.
GCGGAGCCGGGCTTTCAAACTACGAATGACGTTGCGCTTGTCTTTGATGGAAGTGGCGTAGTCGAGGTGTAGTTCCAGGTGGAGCACCCCGACGGCGGCCATGTTAGGTCAGCGAATCTTGAATGACCCGTTCCATCAGGAACGCTTCGATTACGTCGCCCACCTTGATGTCGTTGGTGCCCGAGATGGAGATACCGCACTCGTAGCCATTGCTGACTTCCTTGGCATCGTCCTTGAAGCGTTTGAGCTGGCTGATCTTGCCGGTATGCACCGTCTCGCCGCCCCGGACCACGCGGGCTTCCGAGTTGCGAGTGATGGTGCCGTCGGTGACGTAACAGCCGGCCACGTTGCCGACCTTCGTGATACGGAAGATCTCGCGGACCTCGGCTTTGCCCTTGTATATCTCTTTGTAGACCGGCGCCAACAGACCGAGCATCGCCTTCTTGATCTCGTCGGTCACCTCATAGATGATCGAGTGCGAGCGAACATCGATGCGTTCCCGTTCAGCCACCGAGGCGGCAGTCCGGTCCGGCTTCACATTGAAGCCGATGATGATGGCGTTCGACGCGGAGGCCAGAAGCACGTCGGCTTCGGAGATGGCGCCCACGCCCTGCCGCAGGATGCGGACCCGGACTTTGTCGGTCGAGAGCTTCTGCAGGGTTTCGGCCAACACTTCCGCCGTGCCGCCCACATCCGTCTTAATGATGATGTTGAGGTCTTTGGCGTCGGAGCCGGACTGCATCTGCATGTTGAGCGCTTCGAGGGAGATGCGCTGCTTGGCCTTGGCCATGGCGGCGTCGCGGGCTTTCGCTTCGCGGTACACCACAATCTGCTTGGCTTTCGCGGTATCGGTAACCACCTGGAAGGCGTCGCCGACTTCGGGCAGGCTATCGAGACCGATGACTTCGACCGGCGTCGACGGTTGGGCTTCGCGGATCGGCGCGCCTTGATCGTCGAACATGGCGCGGACTTTTCCGAAGACCGCTCCGCAGAGGAAGAAGTCGCCGACTTTCAGTACGCCATTCTGGACGAGGACGGTCGCCACCGGACCACGGCCGCGATCGAGCTTGGCTTCAAGCACGTTGCCGACGGCCGGACGGGTGAGGTTGGCCTTGAGATTCTTGATTTCGGCGACGAGGAGGACGTTTTCGAGCAGGAGGTCGAGATTGGTCTTCTGCTTGGCCGAAACCGGCACGACGATGGTATCGCCGCCCCAATCTTCCGCTTGCAGACCATGTTCCATCAACTGCCGTTTGATCGTTTCCGGATTGGCATCCGGCTTGTCGATCTTGTTCATGGCGACGATGATGGGCACACCGGCCGCTTTCGCGTGGTCGATGGCTTCAATCGTCTGGGGCATCACGCCGTCGTCGGCGGCGACAACGAGGATGACAACGTCGGTCACCTTCGCGCCGCGCGACCGCATGCGGGTAAACGCTTCGTGGCCCGGGGTATCGATGAAGACGATCTTCTTGCCGTGGATCTCCACCTGATACGCGCCGATGTGCTGGGTAATACCGCCAGCTTCGCGGTCTGCCACGCGGGCAGAGCGGATGGCGTCGAGCAGCGAAGTTTTGCCGTGGTCGACGTGGCCCATGATGGTCACGACTGGCGCGCGGGTGATGAGGTCGGCCGGATTTTCGGCCAACTCAACTTCGAAACTCTTCTCTTCTTCGTACGATACGTGGCTGGTGCTGGCGCCGAATTCGCGCGCCACGGTCTCGGCCAGCTTCAGGTCCAGGGTCTGGTTGATCGTGGCGAAGATCTTCTTCTCCACCAGCTTCTTGATCACCAGATTGGTCTTGATGCCGAGCTTATCGGCCAGTTCCTTAACGGTGAGGCCTTCGGAAATCGTGATGTCTTTGTTAATGGCCGGGAGCGGGGTTTCCGACTTCCGGGAGTAACGGGTTTTGAGGAGTCCTTCCTGCGGCTCGATCTCACGCTTCTCGCGAGCCCGATTGCCGACTTGGCGACGACCCGCTTCCGTGGTGGGTGGCGGAACGGCGGGTTCAATCCGGCCGGGGGTGGTCGGGTGCATCGGACGGCCACGGCCCATCATCGGCGGACCGCCGGGGCGGCCTCCGCCGGTCGGCATGCCGGGACCGGCAGGACGCTGTTGCGACTGCATGCCGGGACGGCCAGGACCTTGATACAAGGGGCGGCCAGGAGCCGGAGAACCGGGGCGGACGGGTTGGGGCGGAGCGGGGCGCGGCGCGCCAGGAGCAGGCGGACCCTGCCGGAGCTGATTCAGGCGGTCCACCATGTCCGGCCGGGGCGGGACGATGGGGCGCGCTGTCGGCTGACCAACCAAGGGACGCTGCGGGTTCGAAATCTGGGCCATCGGGCGGCTGGCGCCGGGCGAAGGACGCTGCGGCGGGGGAGTCGGCATCGCCGGCGCCCCAGGACGGGCCTGCGGAGCGGACGGCGCGGGAGGCCGGGGCGTAGAGGGAGCCGATGGGCGGGGGGCCGGTGAACCAAGAATGACAGCAGCCGGGGGTTGCTGGCGCGGGGCCGGCGGGCGCGGAGCACCCGGAGCAGGCGAAGCGGCGGCGGGCGCGGAAGGCGCTGGAGCCGAAGGGCCGGGGGCCGGGGCGCTAGGGCCGGGCATGGCCTGACGAGGACCGGAAACCACTGGAGAGGAAGGCCGGGCAGGCGGCGCGAGCGGCAACGTAGGCCGGGCGGGTGCGATGGGCGAAGTCATCACCGGAGGCCGGGGCGGCGCCACTGGAGCGGTGACGCTGGGCGCGGAAGGCGCAGGAGTCGAGGGCGCGGATCCGGCAATCGGAGGAATGACGGGACCGCCCGTCGCCAGAGGGGGACGGAGCGGGAACATCGGCCGGGCCGGGGGCGTTGGCGCCTCAGGAGCCGGAGCGGGCTTGGAAGCCGCGGCAGTCATAACCCGGGGCGCAGCCGGAGCCGGCGCGGGTGCGGGTTGCGCCGCCACGACGGGGGGCGCAACCACTACCACCGGAGGCGCCACGGGGGGAGCCACGGCGGGCGGCGGAGCGACCACGGGAGGCGGCTCAGGCGGTGCAACCACCTTTACCACGGGCGGCGCCGTCACCTCGACGGATGGGGCAGAGGGCAATTCAGCAACAGGCAGATCTGGTTCCTTCGCGGAGGGGCCGAGTTTGGCGAGGCGTCTCCGGAGCGCCACCGCCACGTCCTCGTCAACAGAGCTGGAATGCGTTTTCTTTTCTTCTACGCCATACTCCGCAAGCATGTCGAGGATAACGTTCGGTTTTACCTCAAGCTCGCGGGCCAGCTCGTTGATACGAATCTTACTCATAGAGAATCAATAATGGGGAACCGTGTCGTTTTTCAGCTACATACCGACACTTCTCCTGAAAGCATAGCGAGATTTGCCCCAGTTGCCATAATAACAGATTCGGCTACGAGTTCCCTACGTATCCTGTTCTGAAATAACGGCAACCGGGGAGATCTCCGTTTTTAACCGGCCGCAGGCTCTTCAGAAGCCGGGGTTTCGGCCGGAGCTTCCGACTCAGCCACTGCCTCCGGCGCCGGAGCGGCTTCCACCGCTTCTTCCGCCGGAACTTCCTCTACGGCAACTTCTTCCGGCGCTGCTTCGTACGGCGTACCGTAGTACGCGTTCACGGCTTCGCCGATTTTTTCCATGTTCTCGATGCCCACGCCGGGCACCGCGATAATCTGTTCGGGGGTCATGGAGCCGAGCTTTTCGACCGTGGTCACGCCACCGGCCAGCAACTGCTCCGCCACGACTTCCGGCAGACCGTAGTCAATCAACACGGAGACCGGCGCGCCGGAGTTGGTCAACGATGCCATCTGCATCTCGACCTCCTGCCGCTTCTCTTCCTCGCTCTTGATGTCGATCTTCCAGCCGATCAGCTTGGCGGCCAGCCGCACGTTCTGGCCCTTCTTGCCGATGGCGAGCGAAAGCTGGCTGTCATCCACGATGACTTCCATGTGCTTGCTGCCATTGTCGATGATGGCGACGCGGCTGATTTTGGCCGGGCTGAGGGCGTGCGTCGCGAAAGAGACCGGATCCTCAGAGAATTCAATGATGTCGATCTTTTCGCCGCGGAGTTCGCGGATGATGGACTGCACGCGCATGCCCTTCATGCCGACGCAGGCGCCGACGGAATCGACGTCGCGGTCGCGGGAGGCAACGGCGATCTTGGTGCGCTCGCCGGCTTCCCGGGCGCAGGCCTTGATGACGACCGTGTTGTCGTAGATCTCAGGCACTTCCTGCTCGAACAACCGCTTGACGAATTCGCAATCGGCGCGGGAGAGGATGACGCCGGAGTTCTTGCCGCTGCGCTCGACGCTCTTAATGACGCAGCGAACGCGGTCGCTGACGTTGAACGATTCGAGGCGAGACTGCTCCTTCTTCGGCATCCGGGCTTCGGTTTTGCCGAGGTCGCAAATCAGGTCCTGCCCTTCGATCCGCTTGACGGTACAGGTGGCCAGTTCGCCCACGCGATTGTGGAATTCGCTGAAAATGGTGTCGCGTTCGGCCTCGCGTACCTTCTGCATGATGACCTGTTTGGCGGTCTGCGCCGAAATCCGGCCCAGGGCCTCGGTTTTCAGCTTCGTGCGCACTTCTCCGCCCACGGCGGCGCGCGGGTCCTGCAGCAGCGCGTCGTTGAGGCTGATCTCCCGCACCTTGTCGGTCACTTCCTCGACGATCTTTTTGACCCCGAAGATCAGGATCATGCCGGTCTTCTCGTCCATTTCGGCAACCAGTTCGTCGTTGGTCTTGAACTGTTTGCGCGCGGCGACCAGCATGGCGTCCTTTACGGCGTCAATGATGACCTGCGGATCGATGCCCTTTTCCTTGCTGAGCATCTCGATGGATTGATAAATCGTACCCAAGGTGTTTTCCTTCTTACCACTCGAACTTCAAATTGGCTTTGCTAATCAGATCAAACGGAATCGCCACCGGCTTGTCCGGCGTTTCGAGCGTTACGATGCCGTCAACAAAGGATGTCAGCACACCCTCATATCGTTTCGCCCCATCGATCGGCTCCCGCAGGCTGATTTTGACTTTCTGCCCGGCGAACCGCTCAAAATCCCGTGGACGGCTGAGCTTGCGCTCCACCCCTGGAGAACTCACCTCCAGATGGTAGCCCGCCTCTCCTGGAATGACGTCGCCCAAGTCGAGCTCGGCGCCCAACTCCCGGGAAATCAATTCGCAATCGGCGTGCGACACGCCGCCTTCCTTATCGATATATACCCGCAATAGACGGGCCGCACCACCGCCCAGCAACTCCACCTCGACAATATCGAGGCCGGCTGCGCGCGCGAGGCGATCGGCAATTTCGTAAATCTTATCAACCAGCGGCTGTTTCATCTCGACCAATAAAAAAGTGGGCTTTCGCCCACTGCTCGTCGTTCGTCGACACTTTCAGTGTACACCCGTCCGGGCGCTAAACGGAGAAGCGGTAGCCCACGCCCCGGACCGTGAATATGTGACGGGGATTTTGCGGGTTGTCTTCGAGCTTCTGCCGGAGCCAGGCAACATGAACGTCGATGGTCCGCGAAGATACCGCCGATTGATACTCCCAGACGTTTTCCAGCAGATCCTCCCGGGAAACGACTTTGCCGCGCCGCTCGACGAGATACTGCAGCAGTTGGAGCTCTTTGCCGGCAAGATTGACGGCGGCGCCGTTCTTTTTTACGTCTCCCTTCTCGAAGTCCACTTCGACGTTGCCGAAGGTGAAACTGCGGACGGGAGCCAGGCTATCGTTCTTCACGCGGCGGAGCAGCGCTTCGACGCGGGCGACCAGTTCGGCGGGGTGGAAGGGTTTGGTCAGGTAGTCGTCGGCGCCCAGCTTCAGGCCGACCACGCGGTCCACCACTTGAGTTTTCGCGGTGAGCATGAGGACAGCGACATCGCGGCCTTGCTGGCGGAGTTCGCGGCAAACCTCGAAGCCATTCTTGCCGGGGAGCATGACATCGAGCACGATGAGGTCAAATTTTTCGGCCAGCGCCCGCGCCAGGCCGGAGGGGCCATCGGTGGCCGACTGCACCTCGAAGCCCTCGGCGGTCAGCAGATCAGTCACCGTGAGCACCAGCCCCGGCTCATCTTCAACTAGTAGAATCCGTGAACTCATCCTGATATCCATCCGGCGCTGGAGGGAGAAGAATCTGGAACTCCGATCCTTTTCCCGGCGCGCTCTTCACTGTAACTGTTCCGCCGTGGGCCTCGACGATGCCTTTGACGAGGTTGAGGCCAAGGCCCGTGCCGTGCACCTGATCTTCCACGGCGCGGCGGCCGCGGAAGAAGGCATCAAAAACTTGCGCCTGCTCGGCGGCGGGAATGCCGGCGCCGCGGTCGGCGACGCGGATCTCCACGCCGCCGCCATCAGCCTTCGTGGCGAAGAGACCGACCCATTTTCCGGCTGCGCCGTACTTGGCGGCATTCGCGAGCAGGTTATTGACGGCGCGTTCCAGGGCCAAGGCATCACCGAGAACGAGCGGCAGGCCGGAGGCGATCCGGACTTCGAACTCACAGCCGGATTCACGAAGAATCCCTTCATGGGACGCGGCACAAGCTTCGACCAGGGATTGCATGTCGACCGGCTCTTTTGTCGCCTGAATCGTCTTGCCGGCGCGGGCGCTGGCGTATTGCATCACCTGTTCGACGAGAGCCGTCAGTTTTTCGCTCTCCTGTTGAATCAGGCCTCCGTAGCGTTCTACTTGGGCGGGGTTGGCCGCGATTTTGCCGCGGAGGTTGTAGGCAGCGGTGCGGATGACGGTGAGTGGGGTGCGGAGTTCATGGGAGACGCCGGCGACGAAGTCGATTTGCATTTCGGCCAGGCGCTGGGATTCGCGGGTGGTACGAAGGACGATCCCGACGGCGGCCAGGAGTAGGCCGAGGATGCCGCCCGTCACCGCAAGGTTCCGCCAGCGTGTCCGGGCGACGACGCCTTCGAGGGAGCCGGCCTGGTTGCGGACAGCCAGCGTCCAACGGCCTTCCGTAGTATTAGGGGGCGGACCGCGGCGCCCCGGAGGCCCGCCGCCGCGCCGAAAGATGGTGTCGAACTGCGGTTGGAACAGGGCGACCTCGGCGTCCGGCGCTCCGACCGACTCGCCAGCGATAAGCCGCGCCACATCGTTGCGGGCGTAGACGCCGTAGAGGTACTCGGCGGCCGCGGGTTCTCCCAGATGGCGGGCGAGGAGTTCGGGAACCAGGACGGTCGAGAGGTATTGGGCGTCCATATCGAGCAGAACCCACTCCAGTTCGCGCGGGCCCGGGCCGGGCCCGCGCCCGAATCGCGGCAGATCGATCAGGGTCAGGTCGCCCCTGGCGCCCACACCACCCCGGGTTCGTTCGCCAGAGACGCGGGCGAGCATCTGGCGCCGCATTCCGTCCCATTCCGGTGGCCACGCGATCTGGTCTTCGCTTTCGGTATCCGTTTGCAGCCGGAGCAGTTGCATGTCGCCATTCACCGGCCGGGCGACGAAGGCGCCGCGCAACATGCCGATATGCCGGCCACTTTCCTGCCAGTTCTTCAACCGGACGAGGTAGGCCGAGTCGTCGCCGCGCATGATGGCGCGGCACAAAAGGGAGATTTCTTCGTTGAAATCCTGGCTCAAGCGAGTGAGGCCGGACTGCAGGCTGGCTTGGAGCCGCTCTCGTTCCGCCACGCTGACTTCGCCAATCCAGCGGTACTGCAGGGCGCCCAGGATGCCACACAGCGCCACCATGGCCCCAATTTCGAGCCACCCGCGCCACCGCTGCCTGGTCTTCTGGATCATCCTCCTTAACGGTAACGCCACTTCGCCTCCGGCAGCAGTTAAACCTCTGTTAAGAAGGTTAAGGTTCAAGGGGATAGAGCCCAAGGCCGGCCTACGATGGCGCATGACCTTGCGACGCCACGCCAGACCGAGGGCCCATTCTACCCGGACCACTTGCCCCTCGACACTGACAACGACCTGCTCGTTCTGAACAAATGGCTGACCCCGCCGACCGGCGAGCCGATCCGCAACGCGCAGGTGGAGATCTGGCAGGTGGACAACAGCGGCGCCTACATCCATTCCCGGTCCGGCAATACGGCCCGCCGCGACCCCACTTTTCAGGGCTTCGGCAGGTTCCTCACCGGCTCATCCGGCGAGTACCTCTGCCGGACGATCAAGCCCGTAGCCTATCCTGGACGTACGCGGCACATCCATATGGCGGTGCTCCCGCCCGGCGGCCCGCGGCTGGTGACGCAGGTGTACGTTGCTGGAGAGCCGGGCAACGAGCGGGATATGGTGCTGCGCGGCATCCGGGGCGCGAAGGCGCGGGCCTCCGTCATCGTGCCTTTCTCGCCGCTGCCGGGTTCAAAGATCGGGGAACTGACGGCCAAATTCGATGTCGTGCTGGGGTTCACGCCGCCGGGATAGGTGATACGGTTCGGGCGCGGATACCGAGAGGGAGGGTATGCGGCCTTTCCTACTTCTCGCTCTTCTATCGTCAGTCACACTTTCCGCGGCCATATCGCCCGACGGTGCTCGCACCGTGCAACGTGTCAACGCAATGCTCGACCAGTTACAGATCGACCCCGCATTCGCGGCGGGGAACGTCGGCGGCCGGGAGGCCGACGCCCGGGCGGCGGTGAACAAGCTACGTTCCGCTTATAACGATTGCAACATGCAGCTTCGCCTGTTGATTCGCGACAGCCGGGAGCCGGAAGTGGCGGCCGCGCGGCGGCGCTGCGACGGTGTGGCTGCCAGCCAGGAGAAGCTACAAGCCGCCCTGAGTTCGGCTGGCGCCTCCGCCGAACAGAACAAGGCGTTGCTCTACGACTTCTACTCCAAGTTCACCGGCGGCATGGCGGATTCGCAAACCATCAGCTTCCGGCAACTGCATCTGAAGATCAACCCGGCGGCCACGGCGCCACCGGACGTGAACGAGTTCCGCGCCGCCATCGCCGTGCTGGCCAACGTGGACGCCGCCTGCAAGGGTTCGCACAAGGCGATCGCCCAGGCCACTGAACCGCATAGCGCCGAGAGTGAGCAAGCGGCAGCCACGTGGTGCGCCACGGCCGCGCGCCGGGACGAGCTGGGCCGGATTATGGCTCTAAACACCGCCGCCGGCCCGGCCAGAATCTGGGGAAACGAGATCGCCAAGCTAAAGACGGAGCTCGAATCCAACGACGGCTTTCTGACGACGGACGTCACCCCGGTTCGCCGGGCGCTCTTCGATCGGGAAGCGCTGGTGAAAGAGGCGGCCGGCCGCCATCAGGCGCTGCTGGACGCAGCCGGGGTGAAGGATGCCTCCGGAGTGCTGGGGGCGCTGCAGCCATCGATCGACAGCCTGATGGCCGAAGTGGACCGTCTGGCGCCGCGATGGAAGTTCCCGGCGGGCAACCCGCGGGATGCCGCGATTGAGGGCTACGGGCGGCGCGCTGTCGCGAAGGTTTATCCCGGCGCGGTGGTGAGGGCTTCGGTGATGCAGACCGCTGCGTTCTCGATCCGGAAGAACCGCCTGGGCGTGCCGCTCGACCGAAACCGCGACGGCTTTATCCTCTACAAAATGCCGAACGAAAAGTACTGCCGCCAGCAGTCGTTCTCCTACACGGAGACCTACTCCGGCGGCGGCACCTATCAGAAGCCCGAAGGCGTCCGCCTAAACTACATTCGCTACCAGCCCTGCCAGTAGCGCCGTGCGATCGGCGATGCGGTCGATGAAGAGGGATTCGTTGACCGCATGAGCCCCTTCCCCCACGGCGCCCAAGCCGTCGAGGGTTGGCACCCCAAGCGCGCCGGTGAAATTGCCGTCGGAGCCGCCGCCGGTGGAGGACTCTTCCAGTTCGATCCCGATTTGCGCGGCCAGCTTCCGCGCCTCGCCAAACCAGGCGGCGATCGCCTTCGTGCGTTCCATGGGGGGGCGATTCAGGCCTCCGGTGATGGTGACCGTGCAGCGGGGATCCACCGGCTTGAGAGCGCGGAACTTCTTTTCGAGGGGCCCGGCGTCCTTGAGCCGGGCGATGCGGATATCGACATCCACCGTGGCCGACGCCGGTACGACGTTGCTGCGGGTGCCGCCGTGGATGACTCCAGGGTTTACGGTGAGGCCGATGCCGAGATCGGTGAATCCGGCGATCTTCTCGATCTGCCGGGCCAGTTCGACGATGGCGTTGGCGCCGTTTGAGAAATCGACGCCCGCGTGGGCGGCCTTGCCGGTGACGGTGACCTCGAAGCCGCCGACGCCTTTGCGCGCGGTCTTCAGCTTGCCGGTGGGCCCGGTGCCGGGTTCGAGCACCAGGACGCCGTTGCTTTTACGAGCTTGCGCTTCGATGAGCGGCCGTGAGGAGAGGCTGCCGATCTCCTCGTCTGAGTCGAGGAGCAGGACCACCTTACGCGTGACGGGGATGTCGAGTTCGCGCAGGGCCTCCATCGCGTAGAGGAAGAAGGCGATGCCGCCCTTCATGTCATAGACTCCCGGGCCCCAGAGGCGGCCTTCGGCTTCGCGCCACGGCATGGTCTTCAGGGTGCCAAGCGGCCAGACGGTATCGGTGTGGCCGAGGGCGAGCAACTGGCCGGCCTTCTTCTTGCCGGGGAGGGCGAATTCCAGGAGCAGATGGTCGCCGTGGCCCTTGGCCTTCTTTCGCGTGACTTTCGCGATTTTGCCCCAGCGGTCGGCGATCTGCTCCACTTGGCGGTTGATCGCCGCCGGGTCGTCACTCGGCGACTCGCACTCCACCATTTCGCGAATCGTTGCTACGATGCGGCGCTCGTTGGCCCGCGCCCAGGAAAGAAAAGAGTCCATCGTTTGTTAGACTAGCTAATTCTCATGGCAATACTTGATATTGACGCGATTCGCGACATCCTTCCGCACCGGTACCCGTTTCTCCTGGTCGATCGAATCGTCGAACTGGAAGAGGAACGGATCGTCGGCATCAAGAACGTAACCGCGAATGAACCCTTTTTTGTTGGGCATTTTCCCGAATTTCCGGTGATGCCCGGGGTGCTGATCACCGAGAGCATGGCCCAGGTGGCCGGCGTTCTGGTGCTGAAGAGCATTCCGGATCGCCACTCGAAACTCGTGCTGCTGGCTTCAGTGGACGAAGCCAAGTTCCGCCGCCCGGTGCGTCCGGGCGACCAGTTGCGCATCGAAATGACCATGGTCAGCCGTAAATCCACCATCTGCAAAATGACCGGCAAGGCGACGGTCGATGGCGTTGTGGTGGCCGAAGCTACGCTCATGTGCGTTCTCCGCGACAAACCGGCGGCCTAGTATGCCCATCCATCCGACCGCCATTGTCGACCCCTCCGCCCGGATCGACGAAACGGCTGTCATTGGGCCGTTCTGCGTCATCGGCTCCGAAGTGACGATTGGCGCGCACACGGGGCTGAAGGCGCACGTTTTCGTCGAAGGCCCGACGACGATTGGCGAAGAGAACATTTTCTATCCGTACTCGACGGTGGGCGTGGCGCCGCAGGACTTGAAGTACCACGGCGAGCGGGCCGAGACGCACATTGGCAACCGGAATAAGATTCGCGAGTTTGTGACGATCCATCGCGGCACCGAGGGCGGCGGCCTGTTGACGAGCATCGGCGATGAGAATTTGCTGATGGCGTACTCGCATGTCGCGCATGACGTCCGGCTGGGATCGCACTGCGTGCTGGCGAACGGGGTGACGCTGGCGGGTCATGTGGAGATTGGGGACTGGGCGGTGATCGGGGCTTTCACGGGCGTCCATCAGTTTTGCCGCATCGGCAAACACTCGATGGTGGGCGGGTATAGCGTCATCACGCAGGATGTGATGCCGTTTGCCACGACCGTCAGCAAGCGCGAAAACTCCGTCTTTGGCGCGAATGCGACTGGCCTCGAACGCCGCGGCTTCGACCCGGTGGCGGTGGAGCATCTGCAGAACGCGCTGCGGATTCTGACGCGGGCCAAGCTGAATACTTCGCAGGCGATTGCGCGCATTGAAGCGGAGATTCCGGCCACGGTTGAGATTGCCGATTTGCTGGCCTTTATCCGCTCGTCGCAGCGCGGCGTTATCAAATAGAGCTATGCCCTACGGCCTCATTGCCGGCAACGGCCGCTTCCCCATTCTGGCCCTCGAAACCGCGCGGGAGCTGGGCGTGGCCGTGGTGGCGATTGGGATTAAGGAAGAGGCCGCGCCGGAGATTGAAGCTCTGGCGACGAAGACGTATTGGATCTCGCTGGGGGCGCTGGGCAAGCTGATCGACATCTGCAAGTCGGAGGGCATCACCGAGCTGATGATGGCCGGGCAGGTGAAGCATGCGTCGATTTTCTCGTCGATTGCTCCGGACTGGCGGTTGGCGAAACTGCTGTTTACGCTGAAGGAAAAGAACACGGAAGCGCTGATTGGCGGGGTGGCGGGGGTGTTGGCGGCGGAAGGCATCCGGCTCGTCGATTCGACTCTGCTGCTGAAGCCGTTGCTGGCCGGCGAAGGGGTGCTGACCAAGCGGAAGCCGAACTCCGATGAGGAGAAAGAGGTGCGCTACGGCAGGCGGATCGCCGCGGCGCTGGCGGAGTTTGATGTGGGCCAGTCGGTGGTGATCAGCAACCGCGCTTGCGTGGCGCTGGAGGCGATGGAGGGTACGGACGCGATGCTCCGCCGGGCCGCGTCGTTTTCAAATGGGCATCCGCTGCGGCTGATTAAGTCGTCCCGCCGCCGCCAGCACATGCTTTTCGATGTGCCTGTCGCCGGACTCGGCACCATTGCGACCATGCGGGAGACGAACGCCACCATCCTCGCCTGCGACGCCGGCCGCACGCTGCTGCTGGACAAGAACGAAATGATCGCGCAGGCCAACGCCGCCGGCATCTGCATAGTAGGCTACAAAACAGATGAGTAAACTTCGAATTGCCGTCGTCGGCGCGGGCGCCTTCGGCCGCAATCATATGCGGGTGATCCGTTCCCTGCCGAACGCAGAGCTCGCCGCGATTTGCGATGCCGACGCCGACCGGGCGAATGCCGCGGCGGGTGAGTTCGAGACCCGCGCGCTGCCGCTGGCTGAACTTGCCGGGGCCGTGGATGCGGCCATCGTGGCCGTGCCGACGTCCGTGCATGCGGAGGTGGGCTGCGCGTTGCTGGAGGCCGGCATTGACGTGCTCGTCGAAAAGCCGATTGCCCCGACGCTGGCCGAGGCTGACGCGCTGATCGACGCCGCCGCACGGAATGGGCGCATTCTGCAGGTGGGGCATCTGGAGCGATTCAATCCAGCCATTGCGGCGCTTTCCGAGCGCATCAGTGTTCCGTTGTTTTTTGAGATCCACCGGCTGAGCATGTTCACGCCTAGGGCGCTGGACGTCGACGTCGTGCTCGACCTGATGATCCACGATATCGACATTCTCTTGGCGCTCACCGGCAAGATGCCGGAGGAGGTCCGGGCGGCCGGCATCTCGATTCTGTCCGAGAAGGTGGATATCGCCAATGTCCGGCTCGCCTTCCCGGGAGGCTGCGTGGCCAACGTCACCGCCAGCCGCGTCTACACCGAGCGCGTGCGCAAAATGCGTCTCTTCCAGCCGCATCAATACATTTCGCTCGACTATCACAAGCAGGAGGCCGTCGCGTTCTCCGTCTCCGGCGACCGGCAGATCGGCTACGACCCGTTCCGCATCACGAAAGCGGAGCCGCTGGCGCTGGAACTGGCTCATTTCGTCGATTGTGTAACCGGCCGGACCACTCCCCGCGTCGATGGTGCAGAGGCCCGCAAAGCGCTATCCGTCTCGCTCGACATCCTGCACCATATTGATGTCCATGCCCGCACGATCAATGCCACGCTAGCCGCGCACCAGATTCAACCGTGATTGTTCCACCCGATTCGAGGCCGCTCCAGAACGAGCTACCCACGCTCTATGGGGTCGACTCGCGTCTGGAGCCGCGTCCTTGGGGCAGGATTGCCGGTGCTTCGGTTGGGCTGCACCTGATTTTGGCCTTTCTCATGCGCGACGTGCCGATCTTCGAGGCCCGCTCCGCCCGGCTCTACGAACAGCAGGTCGCCCGCAATGTGACGCCGCTGTATATGCCGAATCTTGAGCCGACGCAGATCGATCCGAATAAGAACAAGATCAATCGGACGTTTGACGAGAACAGCCTGAAGCCGCGGCCGAACATTCAGATTCCGCAGGGGCAGCCTTCCACTACGCGCGCTGCCGCCCGGATCCCCGCGCCGGTGACGGGCCAGCCGGAACCGGCGCGCCTGCCGGAGCCGCCGAAGATTGAAGCCGAGACCAAACAGACCAAGGTGATCGCGCCGGGCGCCGTCGGCCTTCCCTCCGCGCCGCCGCCGCCGGAGAAGCCGAAGATTCAGTTCGAGTCCATCGGTTCGATGACGGCATCTGGCGTCAGCCCCGGATCCGGCGCCGGCACCGTGCCGCTGCCCCCTTCGCGCTCCATCAGCGAAGTATCGCGGAATACGAACCGCACGGGAGGCGGGATCGTCGTTGGCGACAGCGCGGGCGAAGGGATTGGCGGCGTAGGGCCTGGCATGAATCTGCCGCCGTCACCCGGCCGCACCGGGAGCAACCTGGAGCTGCTCAGCGACCCGATGGGTGTCGATTTCCGGCCGTACCTGATTCGGATCCTGGCCGCCGTGCGCCGAAACTGGCAAGCGGTGATTCCCGAAAGCGCCCGGATGGGCCAGCGCGGCAGAGTAGTAGTTCAATTTGCCGTAGACCGGGATGGAAAGGTTCCGAAGCTGGTGATTGCCGCGCCCTCCGGAGCACCGCCGCTGGATCGGGCGGCGGTTGCCGGCATCAGCGCCTCGAACCCCTTTCCCCCGCTGCCCGCCGAGTTTAAGGGCGAGCAGATTCGGCTGCAGTTTACGTTCACGTACAACCAGCAGAATAGCGGGATTCGTTAAGGTTATTTCTTCTGGCCGTCGTGCTTCTGGTGGGCGAGGTCGCGGCTGATGTTGTCCTGCCGCTGCTCAATGCGTGCACGCTCAGCCGCGGTCAAGCCGCCTCCGTCCTTGCGGTCCTGCCGGATCTTCTGGTTCAGATTGGCCTGGCGTGCTTTCAGCCGCGCGGCTTCTTTGTTGGTCAATTCGCCTGACCGGATGCCCTGGTTGGTGCGGGCGGCCTGCCGGTCTTTCCGGTTCTCGATGCGCTGCGCCAGGCTCCCGGTGCTTCCGAGGGCCAGCGCGAAGGTAACTGCCAAAAGTAGGGGTTTCATAGCTGTCGGTCTAAACTCCTTCTCGGAAAAACAGTTGCGGCAGTATCCTTAAATTTCATGCGAACGAAGTTTCATGTCGCGCTGGTGGCGTATGCCTTGCTGGCCGCGTTGGCGGCATTGACCTTAGAGGAATCGCGGATTCGCGCCGCGGTGCTGGTGCTGCTGGGCGCGCTGGCCGTTAAGACGTGGATCGCCGAGATGCAGCACCGGCAAGCAGAGAGAGAACGTCTGTCCGGCGAGCAAGACTAGTCCTTTAGTACAAGAAATACCCCCATTTGCGTACTCCCGTGCCCCTCCTCGGGCGCATTTTTCTAAGGCGAAATTCCTCCTCTAAGGCAGCACTCTTACGCGCAGGTTAAACCCGCCTTAGCTGTTACGATCGCCTTAGTCAACGCAATAGCGGCTCTAGAAGTACTAGGCTGTTCCGCTCTGAAACTCCAAGGTTCCGTTCTGGCATTCGCTCAGCGGAATCCCGTTTCAAAACGGAACACGCGCGGCCCGAAGGCTGGTTTTGCGCGTTGGCTCCCGGGCGGCGATCTGCGCCCATAAATCCAACATTGTCAATTGTTTGGCTTCGATTCCCATGAGCACCTTACCTTCTTCTCCTCGCGCTGCTTCGGAATGGTTCGACGGATGCATTAGTTCAAGCATCCCGCTGGCACCCCAGCGGAACCCAAAGCCCGATACACCGCCTGAGGAAAGATCGATGACCACTGCCGCTGCTCCCGCCAAGTCCCGCTCGACGGTTAAGCCGAACAAGAACGCCAAACGGGATGCCATCATCCTGGAGCACCTCCCGCTCGTGAAGGCCATTGCCGTGCGCGTCCACGAGAACCTTCCGGTTCACGTAGACCTCGACGACCTCGTCCACGCCGGCATCCTTGGCCTGTTCGACGCCGCCACGAAGTTCGACGACCAGAAAATGGTCTCATTTTCCAGCTACGCCAAGCATCGCATCAAGGGCGCGATCCTCGATAGCTTGCGGCAGTTGGATTGGGCCAGCCGCGATCTGCGCCGCCGTCACAAGCAGATTGAGAACGTCACCCGCGAATTGACGGGCGAACTGCAGCGGTCGCCATCCGAGGCGGAGCTTGCCAACCGCATGGGCGTAGAAGTGGATCGTTGGCGCGCCATGGTTCTCGACCTGCGCAACGTCGGTCTTATCTCCGCCTCCACGCGCCCCGCCGAGCAGGAAGACATGCCGGCCCCCGACTTTCCGGCGAAGCCCGAAAGCCAACCGGACCGCATGTGCGCCCATGAAGAGCTTCGCGGCGTACTCTCGACGGCGATGAAGACGCTACCCGAGCGCTACCAGAAGGTCGTCTTCCTCTACTACTCGAACGAAATGACGATGAAAGAGATCGGAGGGATGCTCGGCATCAATGAGAGCCGGGTTTCCCAGATCCACAAGACGGCCCTCGAGAAAATGGCGAACGTCCTGCAGGAAGCCGGTATCCGTTCCAGCCGCGCGTTCTAAGAGGTTCCCTACCGGACGGTAATCCGGTAAGGCATCAGTTTCATCATGCCACCCTGTTGTAGCAGTTCCAGTGGCAGCCCGCCGGTGAGCTCCCGAATTGCCGCCCGCGTCATGCGCATCTCCACCGACGGGGCATTCTGGCTCAAAAGTTGTTCCAACAGTGTCCGCTTCTGCGGGTAAACCACCACGCGAACCTTCTCGTCCTTGGCGATTTTCGCGCGGTCCTTCACCATCGCGACGGCCTTGTCCAGCCCTCCGAGTTCATCCACCAGCGCCCTGTCCTTCGCCTGGCTCCCCAACCAAACCCGTCCCTGTGCCAGCTCGTGGATCTCTGCGAACGTCTTCTTCCGGCTCTCGGCCACGATGCCGACAAACGACTTGTAGACCTCGTCGACCCCTTCCCGCAACTTCTTGCGGCCGCCGGGAGTCAGTTCGTAGTATTCGGAATCGATCGCTGCGTTCTCGCCGCGCTGAATCAGCTCTTTGGTCAAGCCCAGCTTGTCATACAGGCCTTTCAGATTCACCTTTCCGTAAATGACGCCAATGGAGCCAGTTATCGTATTCGAGTACGCCAGAACCGGATCGCCCGTCATCGAAATGTAGTACCCGCCGGAGGCCGCCACGTCCGACATCGAAATCACGAGCGGCTTCTTTTTGCTCAGGAGCTTCACCTCGCGCAGAATCTCGTCGGAAGCCACCGCATCGCCACCCGGAGAATCCACCCGGAGGATTACGCCTTTGATCGACTCGTTGTCGGCCACCTCGCGCAAGACCTTCACGGAGTTCGCTACCGTAATCGACTCGTCCTCGCCAAAGGCATTCCCGCTGGAACTACCCCGGATAATCGTGCCGTCGGTGACGATGATCGCCACTTTGCTCTTCCCTTCATTGCTGCCGGACCGCAGATAGTCCCGCAGGGCCACCTTCTTCACCTCGGCCCCACCGATCGCCTTTTTCACTTCGTCGAAGAACTGATCTTCGTACAGAACCGCGTCGGCCAACTTCAGCTTCACGGCCTGTTCAGCCAGGAACGGTCCCTGGTCAATTGCCGCCTTGGCCTCCTCCACGCTCATCTTCCGGGCGCCGCTGATGGTTTCGAGCAGATGGCCGTAGAGCCCATCAATCACCGAGTTCAACACCTCCCGGGTCTCCGGAGTCATGCCCGTCCGGGTGTAGGTATCGAGCGCATCCTTATACTTTCCCGCGTGCTCGGCCTCCATCTTGGCGCCGATCTTATCCAAAGCGCCCTTGAAGTAAGTCATTTCCGCGCGGACGCCCTTCATATCGAGCATGTCTTCCGGCACCAGATAGATCTTGTCCGCCGCCGTCGCCAGATAATACTCCGGCGTCCGTGGCGCCCGCAGATACACGAGAAGCGGCTTACCCGACTTCTTGAACTCGAGTAAGTCGCCCCGCAACTCCTGCAGCTTCGCCCAACCTACGGCCATATTCCGCGGCATCAGCACGACGGCCTTGATCTTCGGATCCACGGCCGCCCGCTGCAGACTCTGCCAGATATCGATCACCGTCGCCGGTGGGGCTTCCTGCACGAACGGAATCCCCATATCGAGCGGCGCCTTTTCGGGGATCTCCCCTTCCAGGCGCAGCACGAGCGTCGCATCCTTCGCCACTGTCGGCTTCTGATCGCCCAGTTTCGCCATCGCCAGCACGGCAATCAACACAAACATGCCCGCCAGCGCCAAGCCGACCACTAACCCGATCAGAAATTTTTTCATGAATTACTCGCCGTTCAGAATCAAATCGACCCGGTTACTCACTTCACGAAGGTATTTCGCGTCGCCGCCCGGTAATTCCACTGTCGCATAGCTCGAGAACCCGATCTCGCCCAGCGCCTTATGCACTTCCTTCCAATCGAGGTCACCTTCGCGCAAATCGACGAACTCCGGTACCCGTTTCCGGATCAGCGCGTTGTTCTGATTCTTGAAGTCCTTGAAATGGACCTTCGCAATGCGTTTGCCCAGCGTCCGGATCCAGTCCTGCGGGTAGCCGTAGAGCAAAATATTGCCGACGTCGAAGTAGGCCGCCACGTAGGGGCTCTTAAACTGGTCCACATACTGCGCGAACTCCATCGGTGAAAGCAGGAACTTGTTCCACACGTTCTCGATACAGATCTTCACCTTCAACTTCTCGGCCAGCGGGATCAGCTTTTTCACCTGCACGACGCTGCGCGCGTAGGCATCGCTGTAACGGACATTCTCGTTCACCACGGCTGGCACCAGCAGCACGGTATCGGCGCCCCAGGCCGCGGCATTGTGCAGACTGGTTTCCATGCCCTTCATGCTGGTATCCACCGCGGCCGGGTCCGGCGACGATAGCGGATAGTTCCAGTGCGCCATGTTCATGACCGAGTGAATCTTCACCCCGGTCTTCTCGGACGCCTTCCGGATGGCATCCACTTCGGCCGGATCCTCCGTGGTACGCCCTTCCACCGCGTCGAAGCCCACGTCCTTGGCCATCTGGAACCTTTCTTCATAGGTCAGCTTCGAGGGGAGCATATTAATTAGCACCCCCTTCTTGATGGGCAGCCGATTGGCCGCCGCCAGAGGAGTCGCAGCAAGGGCCGCGGATGCGCTAAGGAGTGTTCGCCGGGTCATGCCACGATGATATCGCTTCTCCATTCGGTCCTCACCTGTGATCCAATGGCGGTGATGCACTTCCGGATTGGTATCCTCGCCCTGGCCTTGGCAACGGCCGCTTTCTCACAGGTAAAGCTGAAGCAAACCTCCGATCGAATCTCCGTTGAGATCGACGGCAAGCCCTTCACCGAATTTTTTGTCGGTTCCGACGTTCCGAAGCCCTATCTCCACCCCCTTCGCGCCGCCAGCGGCAAAGTCGTCACGCGCTCCTTCCCGATGGACGTCGTCGAAGGCGAGGCGAAGGACCACCCGCACCACCGCGGCCTGTGGTTCACCCACGGCCTGGTGAATCAATACGACTTCTGGGCCAATGAGAAGAACCAGAAGGGCGCCGGGACCAATGGCCGGGGCGTCGTCATCACCCGCCGTATCACCGATGTGAAGAGCGGCAAGAAGACCGGCACCATCGGCTCCGCGTTTTCATGGCAGGATCTGAAGGGCGTCACGCTCCTCGAAGAGACCCGGACGATGGTATTCCACTCGCACCCGACAGAACGCTGGATCGACTTCGACATCACGCTTACCGCCGCCGCCCCGGTCACCTTTGGAGATACCAAGGAAGGCACCTTCGCCATCCGCCTGACTACCGACCTCGAAGAGAAGCACACCGGCAAAATGCGCACGGCCGATGGCAAGATCGGCGAGAAGGCCGTATGGGGCAAGCGTTCGCCCTGGGTCGACTACGCCGGCACCGTCGGCGGCGAAGCCCTCGGAGTCGCCATCTTCGACCATCCGACCAACCCCCGCCACCCCACCTACTGGCACTCCCGCTCTTATGGCCTGTTCGCGGCGAACCCCTTCGGCGTCCATGACTTTGAGAACGACAAGACAAAGAGCGGCGACCTAAAACTGGCCACCGGTGAGAAGCTCCGGTTCCGCTATCGCGTGGTGATCCACCCGGGCGATGCCGACGCCGCCAAACTCGGCGACAACTACAAGAAGTGGTCCTCGTCTAAATAATTACGCCCGCTTCCGGAACCAGCCGTACATCGCCGGAAGCAGGAACAACGTCAACACGGTGGACGAAGCCAGTCCACCGATCACTACCGTCGCCAGCGGGCGCTGCACCTCAGAGCCCGCTGACGTCGAAAGAGCCATCGGCAGAAAGCCCAAGGCTGCCACCAGAGCCGTCATCAGTACCGGCCGCAACCGTGCCGCCGCCCCCGCCCGGATGGCGTGTTCCACATCCCCGCCACTCTCTTCGAGCAGCCGGTTGATCTGGCTCACCATCACGATCCCGTTCAGCACTGCGACCCCGAACAGCGCGATGAAACCGATCGACGCCGATAGGTTCAGGTTCATCTCGCGCAGCCACAGCGCCGCCACCCCGCCCACCAACGCGAACGGAACATTGGCCAGGATCAGCATCGCCTGGCGGAACGAGTTGAACGTCAGGTAGAGCAGGCCGAAGATCAACGCGAGCGAGGCCGGCAGTACCAGCGCCAGGCGTTTCGTCGCACGTTCCTGATTCTCGAACTGTCCGCCCCAGTCGACGAAGTAGCCGGCGGGCACCGGCATCGCCGCCTCCACCTTTTGCTTGGCTTCCGCGACAAAGCTGCCGAGGTCCCGGCCGCGCACGTTCGATTGAACAACGATTCGCCGCTGCCCATTCTCCCGGTTAATCATCTCCGGCCCGCGCGCCACGCTTACCTTCGCCACCTGTCCCAACGTCACCCGCTCGCCCCCAGGCGCGCGCATCCGAATCTGGTTCAGCGCGTCCGGCGTCCGGCGATACTCTTCCGGCAGCTTGATCACGATCGGGAAACGCCGCTGGCCTTCGATCAGTTCGGAAACATGCTGGCCGCTGACGGCCGACTCCACCACGGCTCGCACATCCGAGACGTTCATGCCGTAGCGAGCGAGCGCGACGACGTCCGGCTCCACGCGGAGTTCAGCGGTCCCGGAAATCACTTCCATCTGCGTATCCGCCGCGCCGGGCGTCTGCTCCAGCGCGCGCAGCGCTTTCTGCGCCAACTGCTCCAGCATCTCCGGATTCTCGCCGAAGATCTTCACGGCCACGTCCGCCTTGATGCCGGAGATCGTCTCGTCGAGCCGCATTGCCATCGGCTGGGTGAAGTTGTAAGCCACGCCCGGCACGGCTTGCAGCCGCTCATCGAGCTTGGCGATCAGGCCTTCCTTGGTCTTCGCCGTGGTCCACTGCTCCACCGGCTTCAACAGAATATAGACGTCGCCTTCGCTGATGCTCATCGCGTCCAGCGCCAGGTCGCTGCGGCCCAGCTTGGTCACAACGCCGGTCACTTCCGGGAACGTCATCACGACCTTCTCCACCTGTGTGCTCAGCGCCACGGACTCACTCAGCGAGATTCCCGGCAGCTTCTTGGACTGAATCAGAATGGAGCCCTCTTCGAGGCGCGGCATAAACTCCGTGCCGATTAACGCGAGGGAGCTGATCGCGGTGATGGCCAACAGTGCGCCAAAGGCCACCGTCAAATACCGGTGGTGCAGCACAAAGTCCAGGATGCGCGAGTAGATCCGGCGAGCCTTTTCAAACCAGCCCTCTTCCGAATGCGGCTTCACCCCACCGGCCAGGACGAAACTGGCGAGTACGGGCATGGCGACCAGCGCCAGCACCAGGCTGCCCAGCAGTGCGGAACACACCGTCACGGCCATCGGCCGGAAGAGCCGCCCCTCCAGCCCTTCGAGGAAGAAGAGCGGCAGGTAGACGGCGATGATGATGCCCACCGCGAACACGATGGGCCGCGCCACGTCCTGCGCGGCGTGGCGAAGGGTGTCGATGACGGACTCATGCTCGCGCAGCGCCAGCCGGGCCACCGCGCTCTCCATCATCACGACGGCGCCGTCGACGATCATGCCGAAGTCCACCGCGCCCAGGCTCATCAGGTTGGCCGAGATGCCAAAGTAGCGCATGCCGATGAACCCGATCAGCATCGAGAGCGGAATCACCAACGCGACGAGCAGCGCCGCCCGCACATTGCCCAGGAAAACGAGCAGGACCAGGATCACGAGCACCCCGGCCTCGGTCAGGTTGCGCGTTACCGTGGAGATCGTCCGATTGATCACTTCGCTTTGGTCGTAGAACGGCACCAGCTTCACGCTCTCCGGCACTCGGATCTGCGCCAACCGCTGCTTGACCCGTTCGATCACGTTCCGGCCGTTCTCGCCCTTTAGCATCACGGCGACGCCGCCCACCGTTTCGCCCTTGCCATCCCGCGAGATCGCGCCCTGCCGCTGCATCCCGCCGGTCTTGATCTGCGCCACACTGCCCAGCAACACTGGCGTTCCGGCCATCGTCTTCAGCACAATCTTGCTGAGGTTCTCCCGCTGCTGCACGCGGCCCAAGCCGATAATCGTGTACTGCTCGGAGGCGTGTTCAATGTAGCCGCCGCCGAAGTTTTCGTTGTTCTCGGTGATCCGGTCAAAAACGTCCTTGACGGTCAGCCCGTACTGTTCGAGCGCCCGTGGGTCCACCTCCACCTGCACCTGCTCGGTTTCTCCGCCCCACGAGTCCACTTCGTTGATGCCGCGCACGCTGCGCAACTGTGGCTTGATCTGCCACTCCTGCAGCGTCTTGCGGGCAAGCGGCGACATCTTGTCGGTCTCGACGGTGTATTGGTACACCTCGCCGAACACGGTCGCCATCGGGCCTAGCCCCGGCTCCAAACCCTTCGGCAAGCGCGTCCGCACCTCCTGCAGCCGCTCATTGATGAACTGCCGGGCCACCAGGGTGTTCACGTCGTCTTCGAACATCACGGTGACGATAGAGAGGCCGAACTTCGATACGCTGCGGACACCGTTGTTCCGCGGGATGCCCAGCAACGTCGTTTCGATCGGGTAGCTGACCATCTGCTCCACTTCGGCAGCGGCCATGGCCGGGCACTCGGTGATGACGCTTACCTGATTGTTCGTCAGGTCGGGGAAGGCTTCAATGGGAATTTCGGTGAGGCAGTACAGGCCGTATCCGGTGACGGCCAACAGGAACCCCAGCACCAGCAGGCGGTTCCGCAGGGCAAAGTCGATGAGAGCCGCCACGTCTATTCCTCCGCCAGCGACGACTTGAACATCTGCGATTTCAAAACGAACCCACCGCGGCTGACGACGCGCTCACCCGCCGCGAGGCCTTCGAGAACCTCGACATTGGCTCCTTGAATCCGACCCGTCCGCACTGGCCGCACGGCGTACTTCCCATCGCCTTTGTCGATGAACACCACGGCCTGTCCGTTCAGATCCTGCAGGGCCGACTGCGGCATGAAGAGAGCGTCCTCCGCCCCACCAGCCGCTATCTCCGCCACGCCGTACATCTCCGGTCGCAGCTTCTGCCCCGGGTTGGCGAGCACTATTCTTACGGGCACCGTCCGTGTCTCGGCGTCCAACTGGTCGCCGAGCCGCGCGATCCGGCCGGAGAAGAGTTCGTCCGGATAGGCCTGCACGCGCACCGCCGCAGTCATCCCCACTTTCACTTTCCCGAGCAGATCCTCGGGCAACGCGGCGATCATCCACAGCGTCGATAGGTCGCTCACTTCCAGCACCATGTCCGCAGCCTTCAACACGGCGCCGACGGAGGTGTCACGTTTAGTCACCACGCCGCCGTTGCGCGACTTCACCGGCACCAAGTCTTCTTCATGGATGAATTCGCCCGGTTTGTGGTCGGGGTGGTCGTCAGCCGGTACATCGAGAAACTCCACCAGATGCACCCGCGTCCGTTCGAGTTCGATTTCCGCGTTCTTCACCACCGACACCGCATCCCGCAGTTGCGACTCGGCGTGCTCGGTCTGTTCGAGTGAGGCGGCCTTCAGTTCGTAGAGCCGCTTCAGGCGGTCCCGCGTTCGTTCGGCGAAGCTGCGCTGCGACTGCGCCTTGGCCAGGTCGGTCTTCGCCCGTTGATATTCGCTGCGCGCTTCGTGAACTTCGTGCGAATGCATCTGCGCAACGGTCTGGCCTGCGCTGATGCGATCGCCGACATTGGCCATTAGCTTTAGAACGCGCCCGTCGACGAAGGAGTCGACGTGCCAAGTGCGTTCTTCGTTTACGGTCAGCCTTCCGTTCGCTCGCAGCACGGCCGGCTGGCTCCGCGTCTCCACCGCCACCGAGACGATGTTGCCGCTCTTCACCATGGCCGCGTCCAGGTTCACTTCGCCGGGGGCGCGTTTCTCTTCGGCTTTGGCTGGTTCCGGCGGCGGCTTCGGCGCCTCTTTCGTGCAGCCCGCCAGGCCTAGCATTGCCACCAGCCACAGATACCTCATTGGTTCGCTCCCATCGCCGTCTCCAGGTTTGCCACGGCCAATCGATACTCCACCAGCGCCTGTACGAAGACCAGTTGGGTTTCGAGTTGCAGACGTTGAGCGTCGAGCAGGCGCAGCAGGTCGGTACCGCCTTCGCGATAGGCCGCCTCCGCAATCCGCGCCGTTTCAGCGGCTTGCTGGCGCAGCGGCCCCAGCGTTTCGTCCACCTGCTTGCGGCGCATTCGCACTTCGATTTCCGCTGTCTTCAACTCAGCTTTCACCAGCGCTTCGCCGGCCTTTAAATCGCTTTCCGCCACGCGGATCTCCGCCACCGCCGCTGCCACGTTGCCCTGGTTTCGATTGCTGAAAGGGAGGTCGATCTGCAGGCCGACCAACGCCGTTTCCTGGCCCATCGTGTGCTTGTAACCACCCAGAACGTCGTAGTTCGGCCGGGCCTGCGCTACTTGCACCTGTTGATTCGCCCGGGCCGCCGCAATCACGCGCCGGGCCACGGCCAGTTCGCCGCGGTCGTTCAGCGCCTTCTCGGCGTCCGCCACCGGCGCTGTCACCACCGCTTCCAGAGTGTCCTCCAACTCCACCGCGCCGAATTCGTTCCGCCCGATCTCCCGGAGCAGCGAAATTTTGGCTCGCTCCGCAGCCAGGTCAGCGTTGTTCGCCGCCAGCGCGAAGCGCTCGGCCTCCAGGCGCACCCGGATCAAGTCGGCTTCCGCCATCGCGCCTTCGCGGACGCGAATTTCGTGATACTGGACGATTTGCGCGAACGTCCGGCGGGTTTCGTCATAGACGCGGCGCGCCCGGTCAGCGCCGATGGCGGCCCACCATGCCTGCTTCACACGGGCAATCAGTTGCTGCCGCAGCAGCAGCCGGGCGCTTTCGGCCACTTGGCGGTTGACGCTCGCCAGCTCGGTACGGTGCTGTCGTTTCTTAGCCGTTTCGATCGTTTGCTGCACCCAGACGAAGTTGTCCGTATCCCGGGCGTAGTTGAAGGGCCCTTGCCAACTGCCACGCAGGTTCTCGATTTGAAAGGCGAGTTTCGGATTGGGCCGCAGCGCCGCCTGTTCGAGGAGGCCCTGCGCCGTGGAAATGCGACCGTCCGCGGCGGCGAGCAAAGGGTGCCGTTCCGCTGTCTCGGCGATGGCTTGCGCCAGAGACAGAGGCTCACCCCAACAGATCGTAGTGGTAAAGAGCAGGACGAAGGCGCGCAATGTCCCGATCTTACCAAACCGTTAAAATCGCCTTAGGCGGAGAAACTCCTGGCCGCGTTCCGGGTTCGGACCCCTAGACTGAGTAGTAGACGGGGATTTCCGTATGAAGCGAATGCACTGGGCCACGGCCCTTCTTTTCACCACCGCCCTTTCGGCGCAAGAGACTGAAGATCATCTTAGCGTCGAACACGCCGAATGCAGCTACTTCGGCCCCCAGGGGATGAAACTGCGGGCGGACCGCAGCAACGCAGCGCGAGTCGGCCGGTTGGGCCAGGAGACAGCCGCCATCGCCGCGCTGCTAAGCCGGAGCGCTGGTCCCAGCCGTGCCGCCGACGGTTCAAGCGACAACCTGGTGGACCGCAATATTTTTGGCGTTCTGCGGGAGAAGGGAATCACCCCCGCCGCGCGGGCGAATGATTATGAGTTCCTGCGTCGCGTCAGTCTGGATTTGACCGGCCGCGTCCCGACTGCCGACCGGCTCACCGCCTTCGTCGCCGATGCGGACCCGAACAAGCGGGCGAAGGTGATCGATGAGCTGCTGGCTGCCCCGGAGTGGGTGGACAAATGGACGATGTTTTTCGGCGATCTGTACCGCAACACCGACATCGTGCGCGCCACCAACACGAATCGGTTCGCTGACGGGAGAGAGGCCTTCTACCGCTGGATCCACTACGCACTGAGTTCCAACACCCCGTACAGCCAGATGGCAACGGAGTTGATCAGCACCCAGGGGCAGAACTCGTTTGAACGGGGTGAGCTCAACTGGCAGGTCGGAAACCGGGTCACGAACGGCCCCGCACAGGATATGTACGACCAGATGGCCTCGGCAACAGCGGATACGTTTCTGGGCGTGAGCCACTTCAACTGCATCATGTGCCATAACGGCCGGGGGCACGTCGATACGCTCTCCCTGTGGGGCCGCAGCGCCTCCCGCGCCCAGGCTTACGGCTTCGCGGCATACTTCTCGCAAACCGCTCTCGCCCTGGTTCGGTCCACTCCTGGCGTGAATTACTACTACTGGAACGTCAATTTCAATCCTCGGGGCTCGTATACGCTGGGCACCACGACGGGCAACCGCCCGGCGCGGACGCAGTTCGGCACTAGCCGCACGGTAGCGCCAGAGTATCCATTTACGGCGGAAGCAGCCGCGCCCGTCGCTGCCGGCGAGAACTGGCGGGAGGCGGCCGCCCGCAGCGTCGTAAACGATCCCTTATTTGCCAAGGCCACCGTGAACTATCTGTGGCGAGAGTTGATGGTCCGCGGCCTGGTGGAACCGGTGAATCAGTTGGATCCCGCCCGCCTGGATCCCGACAATCCGCCGCCGGATCCGTGGACGCTGCAGCCGACCAACGCCCGCCTGCTCAAGGAACTGGGCGAGTTCTTCGCCGCGAACAACTTCGATTTGAAGGCGGTGATGCGGCTGATCACGAACTCGGAAGCTTATCAGCTCTCGGCCCGCTATGATGGCGAATGGAACCCGTCGTGGGATACGCTGCACGCCCGGCGCCTGGTTCGGCGACTGAGCGCTGAGGAGGTACACGACGCGATCGCGCAGACAAGCAACGTCCCGGCGAGGATCACCTTCGGGATCAATTCGAACGACCGGACGCTGACGCGCACAGTGAACTGGGCGATGCAGACCCCGGCGCCCAACGCCCGTGGCGGTTCGGCCGGCTTCCTGAATATCTTCTACCCCGGCGACCGCGAGGATAACGAGCGCCGCCGCGATGGCTCCGATCAGCAGGCGTTGGCCCTGATGAACAACAACTTCGTCATGACCCGCACTCGCGCCTCCGGCGCCGGACCCAACGCCAGCCTCCTTCGCCAAGTGCAGAATCTGGATGAGCGGCAAATGGTGGATACGCTTTTCCTGACGGTGCTCTCCCGCTATCCCGATGAGACCGAACGCGCGGCCGCCATCAGCGCCCTCGCGAACGGCAACCGCGGCCAGCAGGCGGAAAACCTCCTGTGGACCCTCTATAACAAAGTGGATTTCACGTTCAACTACTAAGGAGCCCGCCATGATCCCATCCCATCCTCATATCCCCTTCTTCCGCCGCCCGTTCGCCTCCCGCCGCGAATTCTTCCGCCTGCTTGGTGCTGGGGTCTCGGGTTCGTTTTTGGCCGGCAACGCTCAGGCTGAGCTCATTCGGAGTCTGGACGTAACGACGAAGAACACGGCCAAGAACGTCATCTTCATCCTGCTCACCGGCGCGCCGTCCCACGTCGACACGTTCGATTTCAAGTTCCTCGAAGGCACAACGCCCACGGCGTTTCAGCCGGAGACGATCAACGGCCTGCAGTTCAATACCGGCGTGTTCCCGAAGATTGCCGCACAGTTGGACGATATCGCCATCGTGCGGAGTGTCCGGGCGTGGGCCGCTCAGCATACGCTGTCGCAGACCTGGGTGCAGATCGGCCGCAGCCCGGCCGCCGTGCTGGGCGATATTGCGCCGAATATTGGTTCCATCGTCGCGATCGAAAAACGGCCGGAGCGGACGCCCGGTCAACTGTTCCCAACGTTCCTGGCTTTGAACGCTGACAATGCCGTTGGCTCCGGCTATCTGCCCGCGACCTATGAGCCGTTCAAGACCGCGCCGAACACGAACGGTTTGGCCAATACGACCAACCCCGACGGCGTGACCCGGTTCAATGCCAAGTACGACCTGCTCGAAAGCCTCGATACGCCGCTGCGGGTGAACTCCCCGTACGCGGAGGTGATGGAGGATTACGGCGACTTCTACAAATCGGCCCGGGGACTGATGTACAACCCGACCGTCGACCAGGCGTTCAAGTATACGGCGGCCGATAGCGTCCGCTACGGCGGCACGGCGTTTGGCAATGCCTTGCTGACGGCCAAGCAGGTTTTGGCGGCGAACTCCGGGACGCGGTATATCCAGGTGACGCTCGGCGGATGGGATATGCATTCGGGCATTTATGCGGCTGCGGGCAACAGCATGTTTACCTTGGGGCGGACGCTCGACAACGGCTATGCGACGCTGATTGCCGATTTGAAGGCCGCGGGTTTGCTCGACGAGACGCTGGTGGTGATGATGGGCGAGTTTGGCCGGACGGTGGGCGCGTTGAACGATCAGGCGGGCCGGGATCATTACACGCAGCAGTTCGCGGTGTTTGCGGGCGGGGGCGTGAAGGGTGGCCGGGCGATTGGCGAAACGGACGCGCAGGGCGCGCGGACGACGGAGTTTGGCTGGTCGGAGGAGCGGGATATCCGGATGGAGGATATCGAGGCGACGATCTACTCGGCGTTGGGGATCAACTGGACGAATGTGCGGTATGACGATCCGTTTGGCCGGGGGTTTGAGTACGTGCCGTACGCGAGTGAAGGGTTGTATAAGCCGATCCACGAGTTGTGGGGCTAAAATCGAAGGAGATGACCCGCGTCCAACTTCGCTACCAGCTTCTGAAACCGATTGACGAGGCTCTGATGAAGAGCATCAACAATGCGCATGCCATCTACGGCATTGAGCAGATTAAACTGCAGCCCTCGCTGGACGAGATTCTGGTGGAGTACGACGCTTCGCGGCTGTCGATCGACAAGGTGGAGAACAACCTGAACCGGGCGGGGATTCCGGCGACGCGGATTGTCCCGGCGCCGCCTGAGCCGCCCGCACCCCCGGCGGCGCCGCCGGCGTAGAATGCCCCGGCTTCTGGCGGAGGAGCAAATTGTCGAGTGTCTTTCTGAGGCACTCCTGGCTTTCTGAGGCACTCTTGGATCGATGCGCGATCTGCCCAGTCGCACTGTATCCGATGCACTCTGTTGTTGTTCGTTCGACAGCGAACCCATAAGTCGAGCGGCGCGTTCCTCTCGGTGTCCCGCGAACTCATCCTGCGGGAGGCAGTCGCTCCGAGGGCTATACTCTGCTGGACACCCTGCCCGATCGGCAACTGCGCCTAGTGGGCATTCGGCTGTTCGACGAGTATCGCGACGGACATCTGGGAAGCAACACCTTGAGGGCAAGGCTGGCCGGATTCCATGTCCGGTATCTCAGCCCCACCGATCTCCGCACGCTCGCAGCGTCGGCAGGTAGCCTTATCGCACCGGCGAGTACGCCGCCGCGCGCCAAAGGGTGATCTCCATCCATTGCGAGATCTGGCCGCCGCGCTCGACGCTCTCGGCCCGCACCTGGTGCCATTCCGGATCGGCCATGAACGCGGCCCAAGCCCGCTCCCGCTCGCCGAGATCGGCAAACGGCGTGACGTACACCAAATTGGGTAGATGCTTGCCCGCCAACGTGCTGCTGTAGAGCACCGGCCGGATCCCCAGCCGGTGGAAGATCCCGATCTCCGGCCCGGCGAAGCGTTCGTGCAGTAGCTCCAACTGCGGCCACGACGGCGAATGGTATAGCCGCATCTCAAAGATCCGGCCCTTCTCGCCGCCACCCAGCTCCAACTCCGGCGAGTAGCTCGTCGGCTGGAGCAGCGTCACCGAAGAGTCGGCCGTCGCGGGGGCCTCTACGCGGCTGTCAAGCCACTCCTGCACCGAGCCGTATCCACGGATGGTCGCCACCTGCGGCATCTGCGACGCTACGACCGCATCCAGCACCATCGCCGGACCTGGATGGGCCGGCAACCAAGTCTCCTGAATCCACTGGTGCACCGACGGACCCTGCGGACCCTGGTGCAACACGAACTGCTCCAGCACATAAAGCTGGGTCTTCTGATTTGGCGAAGTTTGGCTAAGCACGATAATAATTGAGATTACCTCTATGCGCGCCGCAATTGGATTTCTCCTGCCCCTCGCTCTCCTTGCGGCCGACTACCGCACGCCCGCCGGAACCCGCCCCGCCGTTCGCCGGCCCGGCGGCGAGACCGTCCTGCCCGGTGGCCGCATGCTCGCGCCCCTCGGCCGGCAGTTCCAAACCGGCCCCGGCATTTGGGGCCTCGCTGTCTCTCCGGACGGCCGACGTGTGGTCTCCGCCGATGGCGGGCCCAATCGTTACTCGCTCACCGTACTTGACCAAGGAGCGGGGACCTATCGGATCCGCAGCATCGAGGCGCTTGGTTCCCGGCCGAAGCCGGAGGACGACGACGACGAGTTCCGCAGCGTCTTCATGGGCCTGGCGTTTGAGAACAACAACGAGATCTGGGCGAGCGAAGGCAACTCCGGCCGCGTGCGGCTGGTGGATATCGGCAGCGGCAAACCAAAGCAGATCTTTGAGTTGAACGGCAATGGCTTCGCCGACTCGTACTCTGGCGACCTCGCCCTCGACGCTGCCCGCAACCTGCTCTACGTCGTCGACCAGGCCAATTTCCGGGTCGTGATCTTCGATACGAAGAGGAAGCGAATGATGGGTTCGTTTCGTACAGGACGGCTTCCATTTGCAATCGCGCTATCGCCGGACGCCCGCCGCGCTTACGTCACCAATATCGGCATGTTTGAATACAGCGCCGTCCCCGGCGCCGATGCCAAGCAGGCGCGGCTGACCGGCCTGCCGTTCCCGGCCTTCGGCTTCCCGAGCGCGGAAGCGGAGCAGGGCGCTATGCGGCAGAACGCCGCCGGAGCGCCGGTGTCCGTGCCCGGTCTCGGCAGCCCGAACGTGAAGGAGGCGAATTCGCTGACGGTGGTGGATGTCGCCGACGCGGCCGCGCCGAAGGTGCTGCAGTTTATCCCCACCGGCAAGCCGTTCGGCAAAGGGATCAACGGCGGATCCAGCCCCAGCGGCGTGCTCGCGCACGGCGACCATGTGTATGTCGCCAATGGCCACAACGACTCGATTACGGTGATCAACGCGAAGACGTTGGCGGTGGAGCGGGAGATTGAGATCCGCATTCCGGGGCTTGAATCGCTGCGCGGGGTGCTGCCGACGGGGATGGCCATCCAGGGCGACCAGTTGTTGGTGGCTGAGTCCGGGATAAATGCCATCGGCGTGATCGATCTGAAGCAGCAGAAGCATATCGCCCATCTGCCGGCGGGCTGGTTCCCCACGCGCGTGGTCGTGCGCGACGCCGTCGTCCACGTCGGCAACGCGAAGGGCCATGGCACTGGACCCAACGCTTCCATGACGAAGGCGTTTGACCGGAGTTTCAACGCCGAACTGCGGCGCGGTACCGTCTCCGTGTATCCCTTCCCGGCGGCGAACGAGTTCGCCAAGCATACGGCGAAGGTGATGCAACTCAATGGCTTCGTTCCGCAGAAGGCCGAGGCGCCGGCGCTGCCGAAGGAGATCCGCTACGTCGTCGTGATCGTGAAAGAGAATCGGACGTTCGACGAGGTTTTCGGCGACGTAGTGACGGCCTCGAACGGCGCGGTGAACTCGGCGTGGGATCTGGCGCGTTTAGGGCAGTACGCCATTGTCCAATCCGAACGCGGGACGCTGCAGAACCGGGCGGAACTGCGGAACATCGCCGTGACGCCGAACCACCGGTCTTTGATCGACCGCTACGCGTTCTCTGACAACTTCTATGCCGATTCGGAGGTCTCTGTTGATGGCCACCATTGGATCGCCGGCTCCTATCCGAACGCCTGGACCGAGTCGACGTTGATGGCGGCTTATGGTGGGCAGAAGAACTTCCGGTTCCCCACGGCGGCGCCCGGGCGGCTGCTCTTTACAGGCAGCAACTCTTCGGTGCATCCGGAGGAGCAGTTGGAAGCCGGGGCGATTTGGCACCACCTCGACAAGCACAACATCCGCTTCCGGAACTTTGGCGAAGGGTTCGAGTTGGCTGGGGCCGATGAGGGGGAAGGCTTGAAACCCACCGGGGCTCGCTATCTGACGAATGTGCCGATGCCGGATCCGCTCTATCGGAACACGTCGCGCGAGTACCCGAACTACA
The DNA here is from genome assembly GCA_945890485.1 of Candidatus Sulfopaludibacter sp. SbA3. GTDB lineage: Bacteria > Acidobacteriota > Terriglobia > Bryobacterales > Bryobacteraceae. Next base: position 268,362 of record CAMDCN010000002.1, read on the forward strand.
ACACGAACATCCCGGACCAGTTCCGCGCCACGCAATTCATCAAGGAGGCCGAGCGCCTCTACATCGAAGGCAACGAGGAGTTCCCCCGGTTCCTGTTTATCCATTTGCCGAACGATCACATGGCGAAGCCGCGGCCAGAGGACGGATACCCCTACCAAGCTTCATACGTTGCCGATAACGACATCGCGCTCGGCCGGATTATGGAGTTCCTTTCGAAGAGCCCGTGGTGGAAGCAGATGGCCGTGCTGATTACCGAGGACGACGCGCAGGGCGGTGTCGACCACGTCGACTCGCACCGCACGGTGATGATGGTGGCCAGTCCGTACGCCAAGAAGAACTACGTTTCGAAGGTCAACACGAGTTTCCCCGGGCTGTTGAAGACGGCCTTCCGCTTGTTGGGATTGCCTCCGCTGAACTTGTACGATGCGGCCGCGGCCGACCTTTCCGACTGCTTCTCGGGCGCCAACCCGGACTTTGCCCCCTACAAGCTGCTTCCCGTCCGTCCCGAATTGTTCGACCCGGCCAAGGCGCGGGAGCCGCTCGATCCCAAGCCGGGACCCAAAATGGATGATCCTCGCGCGCTGAAAGAGCTACAGAAGCCGTAAGCGATTCATTCGCAAAGAGTTGCGAATTGGCCCGACGGTTGCAATCGAACAATGCATGAAAGCTTTGTTTGCGATCGCAATCGCAATTTCCCCCTGTTTTGCGCTGACGATCACTCCGGATGGCTCGCTTCCCGCGATCCATCAACGGATTGATCTTTCCCTGGATGGCATTTCTACTTCTTACTATGCCGGCGAGATCGGCGTCCGGTTCGATGATGGCTCACCCGCACTCCTCTTCTGCGCCGACCCGTTGATTTGGCTTCGCAATGAAGCGGTGGCCGTGACGGCGGTTCCTTCCGGTTCGTTTTCGTATGGCCCGCGTCTGGCTTGGCTGCTGCAGAACTACAGCGGCGGCATTACGGCGGGCTGGGAGGCGGCGGCGCTGCAGTTCACCGCCTGGGAGATCGTGCTGGACAACGGCGACGGCTTCACGGCGGGACGGATGCAGGCGCGGTCGTCGACCGATGCCAGCGTGCTGACGCTGGCCAACACGATGTTGGCGGCGAGCGCGGGGCAGTCCGCTGCCGGAGTTAGCTTCTACGTTCCGGAGCTGGGCTCGAGCTATTCGCAGACTTTGTTCGGCTTCAGCCCGGCGGCCGCGCAGGTGGTCAACGAGACGCCGGAACCGGGTTCGCTGCTGTTGCTGGGTGGTGGACTGTTTCTGGTTGGGGTATGGCGGCGAGGAGGAACCGGCCGGTCAAAATGAACCCGAAGGTGAAGAGCAGCGGGACCGTGTAGCTGCCGGTGGCCGACCACAGGAGGGTCAGGAGCGAGGGAAACCACGTCTGACCCACCACGTTCACCGGCACGATAATCCCTAATACTCGCGGGAGCGAGCGGCTGCCGAAGTGCTCGGCAGCCAGGATGGGGAGGAGAAGCGAATCGACGCTCATGCCGAGTCCGAAAATCAACGCGAAGAGATAGGGAATTTTGTCCGGCGCCCAATCGAGGACCAGCAGCAGCGGCATGGACCCGGCCATAAGGGCGAACGCGATGGTGAGGACGGGGCGTTTCGGAAAACGGTCGACACTCCAGGCGAAGAGGAAGCGGCCGATGGAACCGGTGAGCAACATGAGCAGGACGGTGAAGCCGAAGACCGCGTCGAGACGGGACTGGGAGGGGTAGCCAGTCTCGAGCAGGATCAGCTTCAGATGCTGGCTGATGCCGCCGACGCCGGCGATGGAGATGGTCGTGCCCGTGAGCAGCAGCCAGAAGCTGCGGTTGCGGGGAAAGGGCGCGGGGGCGGAGGCGGGAGAGTGATCCGGTTCGGTCGCCGGAAGGCCCCAATGGGAGAGCGGCACGGCGAGCGCGACCAGTGCGCCGAGGAAGAGCAGCGCGGTCTGGAAGCCGAAGGCTTGGGTTAAGGGACGAGCGAGAGCGGCGACGGAGAGGGCGCCGAGAAAGCTGATGCCGAAGTAGGCTACGGCCAGCGCCGCGCCGCGCTTCTCGGCGAACAGATGGGTCAATAGGATCTGGTGGGCGAGCGGGCCAGCGAAGGTCCAGCCGGCCATGTAGAGGACCCAGAGCGCGTAATAGGCCAGGATGTTGGGCGGCATGAGCCCGAAGCCGGCGAGGGAGGCCGCGACGAGGACCGAGCCACCCGTGATGGAATCCCGGGGGGAGAGGCGGCGGACGTAGAGCGGGCCTAGCGCGAGGGTAACCAGGGTACCGAGGGGCAGACCCAACATGATGGCGGAGCGGGACCACCCGTAGCTGGTTTCCCAGTAGTCGTAGAAGTACGGAATGGCGTAGTAGGGCAAGCCGACGGTGAGGCCAAGGAGGACGGACGAGATTAGCGCGACGCGCCACGGGCTGTTCATGCGCTGCGACCCGCGAGGAGTGCTCCGCGCGCGACGATCAGTTCCGGCTGCGGGGCGAGTTCGACGCGGCAGGCGGAACGAAGCGCCGGGAGGGCGCGGCGGTCGACGGTGGAGAGCGCGGCGGTGAGGTAGCCGCGATAGGAGAGGGTGCCGCCGTAGAGGCCGATGCGTTCCGGGCGGAAGAGGTTGATGAGGGTGGCCAGGCCGGCTCCGAAGGCATCGCCGGCGGCGCGGACGGCGGCGACAGCAGCGGGGTCGTGGCGGCTGAGGCGTTCCGAGAGTTCGGCGGCGGTGAGTTCCAGACGGGCGAGGAGGGCGACGCCGGAGGCGGCATCGTCGAGGGTGCCTTGGGGGCCATAAGGGATGTAGCCGAGTTCGGTGGCGGGGATGCGGCGGCCGGCAACTTGAATGGCGGCGGCGATGGCCGTGCCGGAACCGACGATGGCGAGGGTCGAGTCCGGAGCGGCGTTGGCGGCGTAAGCGGTGAGCGCGGCCTGGCCATCATTCAAGACCGCGGCGGCGGTGGGGCGCCAGCCGTTGCAGAGCGGGAGGACGTCGCAGGGGCCGATGGTTCCATCGGCGGCCACGAGGCCGGGGACGGCGATGCCGTAGCTGACTTCGGCGGGAGCGAGTTCGGCGAGGACGGTGGCCAAGTGGGCGTTGAAGTCATCCGGCGTGAAGCCGGGGCCGGTGGGGAACTTCCAGGTCCGTTGGCCCGCGGGGGTTTCGGCGAGAATGAGCAGCTTGGTGCCGCCGAGGTCGATGCCGAGAGAGAGTGGGGCCATAATTTTCATTGTCCGGGTGGTGGGTGATAGCGTCCAATGCGCTGGCGAGTTTGTTTCGATAACCTTTTGTTATGACGGCACTCGATCTCGACGACTTGCGAGCCGTGGCGGCGCTGGCGGAGCAAGGGCACTTCGGCAGGGCGGCCGAGCGGCTGGGCGTATCGCAGCCCGCGTTGACGAAGCGGATCCGGCTGGCGGAGGAGCGCATTGGCGGGCGGCTGTTCGAACGGCTGGCGCGGGGCGTGCGGCTGACGGCGGCTGGAACGGTGTTAGTGGAGAGGGCTCGGTTGGTGCTGGCCGAGGCGGAGGAAGCCGAGGCGAGGACGCGCGGCGTGCTGCGGGGGACGAGCGGGGAACTGCGGATTGGCGCGGGGTTGACGACGCTGTTCGCCGGGCTGCCGGAGGTGTTGGGCGCCTTCCACCGGCGGTTTCCGGAGGTGCGGTTGACGGTGCGCGACATGGCGAGCGGCGAGCAGGCGGAGGCATTGCGGAACTGCGAGCTGGACGTGGGATTTCTGCGATTGGACGCGGTGGGCCCGGGTCTGGAGGTGGAGGCGATGCGTCGGGAGGAGCTGCGGCTGGTGGCTTCGGCGAAGAGTCCGCGGAGCCGGCGGGCGCTGTGGGAGAGCCCGTTCGTGATGTTGACGCGGAGCGCTTCGCCGACCTTCCATGACCACGTGATGGCGACGTGCCGGGCGGTTGGCGTGACGCCGCGCGTGGGGCAGGAAACGAACCAGTTGCTGACGGCGTTGGCGCTGGTGCAGGCGGGAATTGGGGTGAGCCTGGTGCCGGGGTCGGTGGCGGCGATGGGGATTGCGGGGTTGCGGATGGTGGAGGTGGGCGTGGCGGAGGCGGCGTGGACGGTGGCGATGGCGTGGCGCAGGGAGGCGGTGGAGGGGACGCCGCTGCGCCACTTTTTAGGGTTGGCGCGGCGGCACTGGGTTAATGAAGCTGGGCGATGACGCGCTGCAGGTGATCGCGTTGGGGGAGCAGTTGGCCGCGCCGGTACCAGATGCGGAAGGCGTTGCCGAGGTAGACGGCGGCGAGCATGATGCTGAGGCTGAGCACGGCGTTGCCGTTCATTTTGCCGGCGCCGTGGAGTTGATAAAGCAGCACGGCGAATAGCGGGACGGTGAGGGCGGCGTAGAGGCCGAGCGTTTTCTGGCTGGCGAGTTCCTGGTCGACTTCGCGGAGGGTGAGTTGGAGGGCGTCGGCGACCGCTTCCGTGGATTGGCGCCAGGCCTCGCGGAGGTGGAGTTGGCGGCGGATGAGGATGGCCAGGACTCCGAGCGCGAGCAGCGGAAGCGCCAGGGTGAGCGGAGAGAATGAGGCGTTGGCGATGGCGACGCCGGTGGCGGCCAGAGTGTTTACCGTGGCGAGGCCGAGGATGAGGAAGCGGCCGCGATGGGTGCGGCGCGCGCGACGGGCGAGCTCGGCCGGGGTGGGGGCGGCCTGGTTGCGCCAGGCGGCTTCGTAGGATTCGAGGTTCATGTGAGCATCTCCTTGAGGCGTTGGCGGAGCCGCGTGAGGCGGGCTCCGATGTTGGTTTCGGTGAGGCCGAGGACCTGCGCGATTTCGGCGTAGGTGAGGCCGTCGAGATGGAGCAGGATGAGAGAGCGATCGAGCTCGGGAAGTTGGGCGATGGCGGCGTAGAGTTGATCGAGTTGGTCCGTGTCCCGGGTGGGGGCGGGGAGGTCGGATAGCGGGACGTGGGTGCGGCGGGTGCGGGTCCAGTTGAGGGCGCGGTTGAGGGCGACGCGGTAGATGAAGGTTTGGGGCTTGGCTTCGGCGCGGTAGAAGGGGAGGGCGTCCCAGAGGGCGAGGAGGAGGTCCTGGTGGAGGTCGCCGCGATCGGTGGGGGTTGCGTAGGCGCGCGCGATTTTGTGGAGGATGGCGCCGTGTTGGAGGAGCCAGGCTTCGAAGGTCGCGAGTCGGGAGGGAGTGGGCACGTTCGCAGGATTAGGAACGGGCGGGGGGCGATTCCTTACACGGCTGTACGATTTCAGTGTATGGCGGGTCTGGATAACGAGCCGGGGTGCGGTGGTGCGGCGCTATCGGGAGTTTGCGGGGCAGTTTCGGATTCCGGCGGCGGACATTGTGGCGATGGAGGCCGGGACTCCGACACATCTGGTTTTGCTCCGAGTGATTGCGTGGGCCGAGGACGCGGCTTGCGTGGACCCGCCCACGGAGTTTATTCAGGAAGAAGGGCGCGGGCGGCGCGGACGCTGCGGTGGGCGTTGTTGCACTATGGGCAGGGGGATCGGATTCGGCGGCGGATTGTGAGGATGCTGATTACGGGGATTGTGCCGCACGAGTTTCGGGAGTATTCGAAGTTGTTGCGACGGGTGGGGTTGGAGGAGTGGGGTCCGGTGATTGAGCGGGAGGCTCCGGTGGAGGACCCGTGGGTGGCGCGTTATGTGCGGTATCTTCGTCTCCACGCGAAGTAGACAATCGGGGAGAGGAGGCCGAGGAGGAGTAGGGAGAGGGCCCAAGCGCGGTCGGCGTTGCCTTCCCAATGGGAGTGGACGCCAATGTAACCGAGAAGCCCGGCGAGGGCGGCGGGCCAGAGGGTGAGGAGCAGGCCCTGCCCGCGCGGGAGAAGCTCCTTGATCACTATCGCACCCACCAGCATAGGGGCCAGATGAGAGAGATAGTACGCGCCTTGTACCCATTCCTCGAAGCCGGCCGGGGGTATGAGCGCCCAACCAAACCCCAGGAACAATTTCGAGACGCCGAGCAGATTCCAGCCGGCAGCGCGGGCCGCCGTGGCGGCCGCAAAGGAAGTGACCATCGGTAGGGCGAGGCCGAGGAGTCCCGTCACCCAGATGGTTTTCGCTCCGGGCTTATTTTTGCCGATCAGCCAGGCGATGGCGACTGCGGGCGCGGCGGCAACGAAGGGCTCCACGATGAAGAGTTCGTCCCATGGCGGGAATGGCATTCGGAAACTATGAGCGGCTGCGACGAGTCCTTCGCGCTTGTCATAGAGGGCCCACAGGAGCAACACGAACGCGAGAGCGAGGAGCAACAGGGCAAGGATACGACGAAGCGGAGCGATGGCCGCGGCGGTCAGGATGCCCAAGATGACAAAGTACGGAGTGTAGTTCCAGAATCGAAACGCCAGAAGGCCGATCACCAGGAGATTGCCCAGGATGATCCAAAGACCCAGGCCGGTGGCCAGCCACTGGGGCGGGCGCCAATGGGCGGCGAGGGTGGCGGGGCCGACGTGGCAGATGAGTGTGGCGGCCGCGGCGGCAAGGCTCAGTTGCAGGGCGAAGTCTTGCGGAGCGCCGTAAGCGGTTACGCGGTCCCAGACCGGATAGTTCAGGAACAGCAGCGCTTCCAGGACGACCAGGAGCGAGATGTTGGCTGGCGCGGGGGAGATCATGTTACTCGACGGGCCGGTACCGGCGGGCGAGGAGGCCGGTGGCTTGGGCAATATTGAGGTCGGCGATTAGCAGGCCGGGTTCTCCGGAGGGATTGCTGGCAATCACGGTGCCGTCCGGAGCGGCGACGGCGGAGTGGGTCGGCGCACCGGGGAAGGCGTAGTTGACCGTGGCGAAGTAGCAGGTGTTCTCCGCGGCGCGGCAAGCGACGGCGCTTTGATGGAAGGAGGCCGCGGGACTAGGGGCGTGGTACTGCTGATGGAAGACCACCTGCGCGCCGCGTCGGGCGGCCCAGCGGACCGTCTCCGGGTAGCGCCAGCCTTCGTGGCAGATCGTGACGCCAAAGGTGAGCGGGCCGGCGTGGAAGAGTCGACGGCCGGCGGCGGGCGTATAGAGGCCCTCTTCGGAGGGATCGATTTGCACCTTGTCCTGGAAGCCGGCGCGGGTGCCGTCAGGATTCAGGACGAGCGCCGTGGCGTAGAGGGCGTCGGCTTCGAGGCGTTCGGTGCCGAGGATGACGGTGAGATTCGCGCGGCGGGCCGCTGTGGCGAGGGTGGTCCAGGCGGATTCGAGGAACTGGGGGTCGGGAGGGGGAACGGGGCGGGAGGGGTCGCGGTAGCCGGGAAGATAGCATTCGGGAAAGCAGAGGACGCGGGCTTCGGCTTGGGCAGCTTGGGCGATGGCTTGCTCGGAGAGAGTGACGGATTCGGCCGGGGTGGCGGGGAACGGTAGGGTCGCGAGTGCGATACGCATATCCTGGACTTCAGTGTAAAGCGGGACGGCCGTGGGGCGGCCGTCCCGTGAAGGGGGTTACTGGAAGACGATGCGAACACCGATGCCAAGAGCTTCGGCCCCGAGAGGACTGAGAAGGGAGGCGGGCAAGCCAGCGATCCCTCGCAGGTAGGCGAGCACGGCCGCTTCCTCCGCGGGCCGGTTGTTCTGCTCCCTCGCCAGGTCGGCGGCCGTCAGAAACCGGCCATGAAAGTCCGCCGTGGCGGGGTCGGGGATGAAGTAGGCGGTGAGAGGAATCAGTCTGCTGTAGTTGAAACTGAAGATCTCCGTGGGCACTGTATCGCGTTGGATTCCAGGCCGTGATGTCCATTGTTCCCCATAGGCGCCGAGCTGCAATTCGGCATTGATGGTCTTCCAAACGCCGCCCAGGATGGAGCCGAGGGTCGCGTCATTCGCGGAGAGGCGGGCGATGCCTCGGTCAATGGAACCGAACGAAACGTGGCCGTCTGGCCCGCTGAGGGCCTGGAACGCTTCGTTGACGGCGCCCGGGCGGGTCAACGCGGGGAGGATGGCGCGGGTGAGTTGGGTGCGCTCCTCGTTGGAGGCGAGCAGGCCGACGATTTGAGCGATGGCGGAGACGGTTTCGGCTTCGACTCGGACGAACATGGCGGCGCGGGCTTGGTCGGCTCCGGGCGCAGGGGACCACGCGATGGTCAGCTTGCCGTCCGGGGTGCCGGTGGCGCGGGCGATCTCCGAACCGGTGACTCCGGGGAGCGGATTCATGGCGATGGTCCAACTGCGGCTGTCGGCTTGGTAGGACGAAGCCTTGAAGCCGTCGACATCACCGTTGGCGGGGAGGCCAGCAGCCAGTAGTGCGGCCGATAAAGTCGGCGGATACGTGCGGTTCTGCGTGTGATAGTTGTGCGCCGCCAAGCTCATCTGTTTGAGGTTGTTGGTGCAGGCGGCTTTGGCCGCGGCCTCGCGGACCTTCTGGACGGCGGGGAGCAGCAAGCTCATGAGGACGGCGGCCGTCGAGATGACAACGAGCAGTTCGATGAGGGTGAAGCCGGATTCGCGCGAAGTGCGGCCGGTTTTTGCAATTGTGTTCATGGTAATTCTCCTGTGGAACCGGGGCGGTAATTCGGGATTCCGCTGGTCTCACCGGCATAGGGTGAGATTCGATGGAGAATTCCGTCAGGAGAATTTGCCTACAACGGCGAAAGGAAGGCCGCGCGAGTCGGAGGCGGGGGCGGCGTGCCGCGGAGGGCTTTCCAAAGGATGGCCGTCAGTACGTCGTCGTCGATGCGGTCGGGCGCCGAGAAGTCGAGACTGGCGGCGACGGCCGGGCGAGGCGGGTTCTTCGTATCGAGGGAGACGCGAGGAGCCTCTGCCGTATAGGGCCGAATGTCTGGGTTCGCGGAGAAGGCGGGAAACATCACGCTGGCCGTCGCGTCGTAATGGGTGAGGGGCGGGAGCTTCAGCAGCATCTCCATCGTCCGCAGCATGGAGGTGGTGTTGTAGAACGAATGGTCGATCGCGGCCCGGCGGGTGTAGGGGCTGATGATGTAAGCCGGAGAGCGGTGGGAGTCGACATGGTCAGGGCCGTTCTGGGCGTCATCCTCCAGCACGAAGATGGCGGTGTGGGGCCAGGCGGGGGACTTCGAAATCGCTTCGACGATGCGGCCGAGCGCGACGTCATTGTCGGCCATGGAGGCGTTCGGTGTCAGCTTGCCGGGCGAGGTGCCCCAGGTATGGTCATTGGGCAGGACCATGACGGTGAGCTGCGGCAGGGTGCCGGTGCGTTCGAGCTCCTCGATGAAGATGCGGGCGCGTTCAACGTCGGGGAAGTCGGGGTTGTAGCCGGCGTAGAGCGGGTTCGTATGCGGGAGAAGTTCGGGATCGGAGATGCTGGCGACCATGGGCTCTCCGGGTTTGGCGCCGGGGCGATTGGCGACGAAGAAGCCGAAGTTGCGGAAGGAGAGACCGGCGCGGAGGGCGGCGGTCCAGAGGTAACCGCCGGGGGTGTCGTTAATCGGCTTGGGTGCGGGGCGGGTGCGGCCGGCGTAGGCGGCGGGCCAGGCGCGCATCACGGCGGGAGGGGTAATGGCGGCGGAAGACCACATCCATCCCTCCGAGGACACGTCGGCGTTGACGTAGAAGTTGTCGAAGAGGACGAACTCGCGGGCGAGCTTGTGGTGGTTGGGGGTGATGTTTTCCGGGAAGAGGCAGAGCGAGGAGTCGCCATTGCCGGAGGGCATGTCGCCGAGAACCTGATCGTAAGTACGGTTCTCCTTCATGATGTAGACGACGTGGCGGATGGGAGGTAGGGGGCCAGCGGGGACCGGGGTGATGGCGGGCGTGAGCTTGGCGTAGGCCTGGGAGTGCTTCTGGAGGGCAGCAGGGGTGAGGTTGGTCAACAGGCGGGCGGAGCCGAGTTGGATGAGGGGCGTGTATTGGATGGGGGAGGGCGGCTGGGGGGTCATGGTGCGGTGCACCGTGGGGTTGGGGCCCTGGGGATTGGGATAGGAGCGTTCTCCTTTGCCGTTGAGGACGAGGAGGCCGCGGTTGGGAAGGGGAAGGGCGAAGGTGGGGTACCAGGCGGTGGGGAGGTAGGCAGATAGCCGGCGGCGGACGACATCATAGACCGCGATCGAGTTGGCATCGGAGCAGGTGATGTAGAGGCGGTTGGTGGCGGGGTCGGCGGTGACGGAGGTTGGGCTGAGGCCGACGGGCCACGTGGGGGAGGGAGCAAGGTTGAGCCGCTCGACCGGCTTGGGTTGAGCGGGCTCTTCGAGCGAGAGGATGTCGAGATGGTTCGAAAGCGAGGCGGTAACGTAGAGGCGGTCCTTATGCACGGCGAGGGAGGAAGGACCGCGGGAGAGGGGAACGGTGGTGACGGGCGTGAGGTTGGGGAGGCTGAAGACGTGGAGAGAGGCGGGTTCGTGGCTGAGAACGTAGAGATGGTTCTGGTGGAAGAGGGCGCGGGTAGGCCGGGGAACGGCGAGGCGGCGGGCTTCGACTCCGGTGGCGGAATTGACGAGGACGACGGTGTCGCCGAGGGTGTGGGTGAGGGCCAGGAGTCCGTCCCGGTGGGCGACGGTGGAGACGTGGCCGGTGGGGGCTGGGATGGTCTTTTCGAGGGTGAGCTGGTGGGTGGGGGAGAGCGTGACGACGGCCAGCCCGGCGGCGTGACCGAGGGGGACATAGGCACGGCGGGAGGCGGGGTCGAAGGCGAAGTCGATGCCGGCCTCAGGGAGGGGCAGGGAGTGGACGATCTTGCGGGAAGCGAGGTGGAGGACGGCTAGGGACGGCGGTTTGAAACCCGAATGGAGCAGCAGAGCGTGCTGATTGCCGGGCAAGAGCTGCGCGTGGACGGGGAACGTGTCGACCGGAATCTCGACACCGGCTGGATCGAGGCGCCAGCCGGTGGGAAGTGTGACGGCAGCCAGAAGAAGAGTGAGAAGCATGGTGACCTAGAAAGCGTATCGGACGCCGAACTGAATTACGCGGGCCGACTTCTGCCCGGTGATGCGACCGAAGTTGACGCTGGTAAGGTCCGTGATGGGATTGTTGAGTTGGCGGCGGTTGGGGGCATTGAACCAATCGGTGCGGAACTCGAAGAATTGGCTTTCTTTGATCCGGATGCGTTTGGCGAGGGAGATGTCTTCGTTCGAGAATCCGAAGCCGCGGACATAGGGCAGGACCGGGCCGAGGTTGCCGAAGGTGAAGGGCGCCGGGGTGGCGAACGCTGCCCGGTTCAGTCGCAGATCGCCGCGGTCGCCGCTGAGGGCGTTGAACGGATTGAAATCGCCGTGGCTGGTGGGGAGCATGGGATCGACGCCGGCCACGAGATTGGGACGGAGGGTGCCGTTAAAGAGGGGCAGGCCGTTGGGAATGGTGATGGAGAGCGGGGAGCCGCTCTCATAAGTGAAGATGCCCGAGAGGGACCAGCCGCCAAGGATCCAAGAAGCGGGGCCGTTGGTCAGGAAGGCCTTACCGGGGCCGAAGGGGAGGTCGTAGGCGACGCTGCCGATGAAGCGGTTAGGGATGTCGGAGCTGGTGACGGCACGTTCGACGCGGCGGTCCGCGACGTCCTGCAAGGTTCCCGTGCCGATGACGTCGGAGATGAACTTGGAACGGGTGTAGGAGCCGAGCAGCGCCAGGCCGTTCGAGAAGCGCTGCTCGTACTTGAAGAGCAGCGCGTGGTAGGACGAGCTACCGGAGGGAGAGTCCCGATAGGTGATCCCTTGGAACTGCGGATACGGACGAAGGGCCTGGGCCAGGGTGCCGGTGAAGCCGGGGTAAGGCGAGCGATAGCCAGCGGCGGCTACGGCGGCGTCGCCGATGGGCCGGCGCAGAAGGTCACCGAGCGAGAGGTAGCGAGAGGGTACCTGGTTCAGGTTCTCGAGCGTGGAGTTCGGGATATGGCGGCCTTGCGTCGAGACCCAACCGAGTTCGAGGGAGGCCGACTTGATGCGATGCTGGACGCTGACTTGAAACTGGTTGGTGTGGGAGAGGCGGCCGGAGCCGTTGACCGCATCCGGATTGACGTAGCTGGCGGCGCGGTTGTTGACGAGGGTGGGAGTGACGAACGGCGGCTGCACGGCGACGCCGGCGGGCCAACCACGGTCCAGATAGAAGGCGGGGGTGGCTCCACCGTCGAGACTCGACAGGGTGATGTTCGACGAGAAGCCTTCGGTGTTCACGTTGACGATGCGGGGCGCGTAGAAGATGCCGAAGCCGGCGCGGAGGACGGTATTCGAGAGGAGTTGGTAAGAGAGACCGCCGCGGGGGCCCCAGCCGCCGTAGAAGTTGTTGATGAACTTGCGGGAACCGGACCGGCCAGTGCCTTCGCCGTCGAAGATGGCGATGCCGGGCAGGTTGCCGGCGGCAGGGTTCGGGGCGTTGAGGTCAAGGCTGGACGTGTTGCCGTTGTGGTCATAGAAGGGGACCTGGATGTCGTAGCGGAGACCGAGGTTCAGGGTGAGGCGGTTCGAGAATTTCCAATCGTCCTGGGCGTAGAAGGCGTAGGACTGAGAGCGGCCGAGCAGGGGGAGGCCGAACTGCATGTTGGCGGTGGAGGGAGCGCCGAGGAGAAGCGAGGCAAACGAATGGCCAGTGGCTGCCGTGCCGGGTTGGCCGGTGGTGAAGGGCGAGAAGGTATAGGTGCCGTTCTGGTTGCCCAGGGTTTGGGTGTTGTCTTCGAGCCAGTCGTAGCGGAAGCCGAATTTGAAGTTGTGGCGGCCGGTGGTCCAAGATGTCGCGTTCTGGAAGTTGAAGTTGTTGGAGCCGACGGTGCGATCGACGTTCTCACCGATCATGGAGAGGCCTTGGCCGGCGAAGCGGAGGGCCGGAAAACCGGGGCCATAAGCGCCAGGGACCTGGTAGGAGAGGGCGGGCGTTTGCAGGAAGAGGCTGAACCAGTTGACGTAGCCGAAGGTGGTTTTGTTGAGAAGGTTGGGGCGGACGATGAAGTCGTGGTTAAGGGTGATCTGGGGGGCGTAGGGTTTGTCGAAGAAGCCTTCGAGGCGTTCGGCGTAGGGGCCGTTGAAGTTGTCGCGGACGTTCCAGGAGGGGCGGCCGGAAGCAGTCAGGATGTGGCGGTCGTTGAAGCGGTGATCGAATTTGAGAAGGAAGACGGTCATCTTCTCGATGTTGCGTTGGGCGCCGACGAAGTTGTTTTCGGCAGTGGGAAGGTTGGGAGCGGGGATGGCGCCGAGGGCGGCGCGGGCGAAGGCCGTGATGCGATCGGAGGGGATGCGATTGCCGGGGAACTGCAGGCGGGGTTGGCCGGCGCCGCCGGTGGCGGGATCGAAGATAGGCTGGGCGAAGGCGCTGAAATCGCCGCCGCGCATGGGGGCGGTGGCGATGGTGCGGGTGACGCCTTGCGGCTGGTTGATACGGCGGAAGACGGTGAGATCGGTGAAGAAGAAGGTGCGGTTCTTCCCGTTGTAGAGCTTCGGGATCAGCACGGGACCGCCGAGGTTGAGAGCACCTTCACCCTGGCGCGTGATGTCGGCGATACGGGCGTTGAAGCGGCGGGCATCGAAGACGTTGTTGCGAAGGAGGAACTCGGCGTTGCCATGGAACTCGTTGGTGCCGGACTTGGTGGTCATGATGACGACGCCGGAGGAGGTGCGGCCGAACTCGGCGGGCGCGATGGCGGTTTCAACGCGGAACTCGCTGACGCTGGTCATGGACGGGCGGATGGAGAAGGGGGAGGCGATGCCGCCGCGGTAGTTGTTAGTGACGCCATCGACAAGGACTTCGGTGGTGTGCTGGCGGCCACCGGTGATGATGACGTTGAAGTTGCCGACGTTGCCGCCGACACCGGGAACGAGGCGGACGAAGGAGAGGACGTCACGATTGGTGCCGGAAAGCTGGAAGGGGACCTTGTCGAGCAGGGAGCGGTTAACGACGGTGCCGAGGGAGGAGGTTTCGGTTTGGAGGAGGGGGAGCTCGGCGGTGACCGAGACACTTTCGGAGACGGCGCCGACCTGGAGAGAGATGTTGAGGCGGGTGACGGAAGCGGTTTCGACGCGGAGGTCTTCGAGGAGGGAACGGCGGAAACCGGGGGCTTCGACGGCGAGGGAATAGGCGCCGATGCGGACGCTAGGGAAGGAGAAGACGCCGGCGGAAGTGGTGGTGGAGCGGATTTCGTCGTTGGTGGCGGTGTTCTTGAGGAGGACGGAAGCGTTGGCGACGGCGGCGCTGGAGGGGTCCAGGACGAGGCCAGTAACGGAGCCGGCGGAGCCCTGGGCGAGAAGGGCGGCAGGAAGGAGAGCGAACAGGAGGAGGCGGTTCGACGGGGAGTGCATGCGCCGAGGTTAGCGAGCACAGGTTAAGGAACGATCAGAATTGGTTGAATTCCTGATGACGGAATAAATAGGCGCGGGTCTTGCGGTAGTGGCGGGTGAGGCTGGGGTCGCCGGTGACGCAGATGGCGGTATCGAGGGCATCGGCGATCAGACCCGTTGGCGCGATGACGCTGACTTGGCGCGGCGTCGACAGGGGGCGACGGGTGCGGGGATCGAGGATGTGGGAGTAGCGTTGGCCGTCGATGATGGTGTACTGCTCGGCGTCGCCGGCGGTGGAGACGGCGGCGTGCTTGAGCGTGAAGACGCGGCCGGCGGCTTGGACGCGCCAACCGCGTTGGCCGGGGGGAGGCGCGCCGCAGACGATGTCGCCGCTGATGGCGATGAGGGCGCGGGGGAGGCCAAGGGCGTGCAGCGCTTCGTCGGCGATATAGCCCTTGCCGAGTCCGCCGGCGTCGAGCCGGATGCCGGGGTCGTCGAGCCAGGCGGTGTTGCCCTTCAGGTGAAGATGCTGGTAGCCGGACGGAAGGTCGGCGGGCGGGAAGGTTTTGGCTTTGCGCCAGTGGCGGATGAGGGCTCCGGCGGTGATGTCGAAGGCGCCTTGGGTTCGTTGCGCTACTTGCTGGGCAGTGTGGAGAACGCGGGCGAGCTCGGGGGAGACTTGGCGGGGGGTGGTGGAGATCTGATTGAGTTCGGAGTGGGGGAGATAGTCCGAAAGAATTTCGTTCAGCGCGGTGATGCGGGCATAGGCTCGGCGGAAAGCGGCGCGGGCCTCGTCGACATTCCGGGCGTAGGCCGTGATGCCGACGAGAGTGCCGAGGTGCGGCTCCACCGCTTCGAACCGTTCGAGCGCCGGGGCGGCGCTACTCGCGCTCGACGCCGTTATTCCAATAACGAAACATCTGCGCAGCACTGGGAACCTTCAGCGGACGGACAAGGCGGAAGCCGAGGAACTGTGCATCCGTGAGATACCAGATGGACTTGGGCAACTGCGGATCCTGCATCTTCCACTGCGGATCGGACCAGATGCGCTGGCCGCAGCCGAGCTTTTCGGCCGGGTCGGACCAGGCGCCGCCCTTGGCGACGTGCGGATACGGTTTGGTCGAGACGATGTAGCCTTCGGGCGGGAGCGGCTTGCCGTAGGCCTTTTCGTCGTACTGGTCGAGGGTCCATTCGGCGACGTTGCCGAGCATGTCGTAGATGCCGAGCTTGTTCGGCTTCTTCTTCGCGACCTGCTCGTACTTCTCGGGGGCGTTGTCGGTGTACCAGGAGCGTTCGTTGATGGGCGTCGCTTCGGTGTCGCCGAGGCGGCAGGCGTGTTCCCATTCGGCTTCGGTGGGCAGGCGGTAGAACTGGCCCGTCTTCGCCGAGAGCCATTGGGCGTACTTGTTGGCCGCGTGCTGGGTCATCGAGATGGCGGGGTAGCCGTTGATGCCCATGCCGAACGACATTTCGACGTACGGCTTGGTGGGCCGGGAGATGGCTTCGACAACGGGGTTTTCGCCGCGGACCTCGTTGGCGAGATTCTGGAACATGAAGAGGCGGTACTCGTCCCAGGTGACTTCGTGCGAAGCCATCCAGAACGGCGCGACCTTCGCATCGCCGGGGACGGGCACCATTTCAAACTCGACGGTGGAGTTCGGGATGGTGCGCTTGTACGGCTTGAGTTCGGTGGCCTGCTCCATTTTGGGGTGGATGCGGGCCACGAGGGCCTGGTCGTCCTTGATCTTCTGGATCGGCACCTTCAGGGTAAGCGTTTCGGGCCAGGGGGCTCCGGCGGCGATCCAGGCTTTCAGGATGGCTCGCTGAGCGGGTGGGATCTGTTGCCCGCCGGGGGGCATGGCCATGGACGTGCCGGGAGCTAGCTCCGTGGTGCTATAGAGCAAAGATTTGGCGGGGTCGCCGGGGACCAGCGCCGGCCCGCGCGTGCCGCCTTTGAGGGCGGCGGCGCGGGTGTGGAGCCGGAGGCCGGAGAGGCCTTTTTCGGCTCCGTGGCAGGAGAGGCACTGCTGCTCCAGAACCTGGCCAAACTCGGGCGTTTGCGCGAAGGCGAGGAGCGGGAGAAAGTAGAGACTGAAGCGCATTAGACGAATTTGGTACGGCCGGGGAGCGGCATGGGTTCGTTCTGTACGGTACCGGACCATTCGACCTTGTCCGGGAAGATTTTGTGCTGCGAGGCCATGAGCTGCTCCCAGGTGATCTGCTGGCCGGTGTAAGCGGCCATGCGGCCCATGATGCCGAGGAGCGTCGAGGTACACATGCGTTCGCCGTCGTTGAGCGGGGCGCCTTTGCGGATGCCGGCGAACAGGTCGTCGTGCTCCTTTTGGTACATGTCGTACTTCTGGCCGGAGAAGGTCCAGGGGTTCTGGCCGACGATGCGGGGATTGGGGCCACGGCCAATGATGGCCTGGCCTTTGGTGCCCATGATGTAGTCGGCGTTTTCGTTGTAGCAACCTTCCATTTGGCGGTTGGAGACGAAGGCGCGGACGTTATTGGGATAGAGGTAGTTGACCGAGAAATGGTCGTAGATGTTGCCGCCTTCGGCCGGAATCTGGCGGCCGCCGGTGGCGACGCAGGAGACGGGGGGCTGGTCGTTGAAGGCCCAAGCGACTTTGTCGACGGTGTGGATGGCCTGTTCGACGAGCGAATCGCCGCAGAGCCATTGGAAGTTGTACCAGTTGCGGATCTGCCATTCGACGTCGGACATGCCGGCGGGCCGGGTGTCGGCGGGGGGCATGGGCTTCACCGGATTGGTGTAGTAGGTGCCGTAGTAGGAGACGATGTCGCCGATGGCGCCGCCCTTGATCTTGTCGAAGGTTTCGACGATGTAGTTGGAATAGCGCCAGCAGAAGCCGGCGACGAGGGAGAGGTTTTTCTCCTTCGCCATCTTCGAGGTTTCCATGACGTGGCGGATGCCGGGGACGTCAACGGCCATGGGCTTTTCGCAGAAGACGTGCTTGCCCTTCTCGATGGCGTAGCGGAGCTGGGAGGGACGGAAGCCGGGAGGGGTGGCGAGGAGGACGACGTCGACGTCGGAGTTGATGAGCTTTTCGTAGGCGTCTAGGCCGACAAACATGTTGGCCTTTTCGACCTTGACCTTGTCGCCGTGGATTTTCTTCAGGCGGTCGACGGATTCGTCGATGCGTTCCTGGAACACGTCGGCCATGACGGTGAGGTTGGCGAAGTCATCGGCCTTGAGGGCTTGGGAGGCGGCGCCGGTGCCGCGGCCGCCGCAGCCGACGAGGCCGACTTTGATGGCCTTCGAGCCTTGCATGGCGGAGAGGACGGCGGGGGCGCCGAGGATGAGGGCTCCGGACTTCAAGAAATCACGGCGAGGGTTCTGTTCCATATGGACTAGGATATACCCGCTGTCAGGAGGCCGGGTACGGCGGGACGAGCGATATACTGCTGGGAGAGTTATGGCAAAGAATTTCATGGATTTGACAGGCCGCGTGGCGGTCGTGATGGGCGGGACGTCGGGAATCGGCGCCGTGCTGGCGGTTGGATTAGCCGAGGCCGGAGCGACGGTGGTGCCAACCGGCCGGCGCGAGGCGGAACTGAATACCGTCTGCGGGCAGATTGAAGCGCTGGGCGGCAAGACGCTGCGGCAGATGTGCGACGTGCAGAAGCGGGAATCGATCGACGCGCTGCGCGACGCCGTGGTGGCAAAGTTCGGCCGGGTGGACATTTTGTTGAATGTCGCCGGGATGACCTTCCGCAAGAAGACCGTGCAGGTGGAAGAGGCCGAGTGGAACCGGCTGATGGACGTGAACGTGACCGGCACGTTGCGCGCTTGCCAAAGCTTTTATGAGCCGCTGAAGGCGCACGGCGTCGGGCGCGTGATCAACATCGCCTCGCTGAGTTCGTACGTCGGGCTGTTGGAAGTGACGGCCTACGCCACGTCGAAGGCCGCGGTGCTGCAGTTGACGCGGCAGTTGGCTGTCGAATGGGCGAAGGAAGGCATCAACGTGAACGCGATCGCGCCGGGCGTATTCCGCACCGAGTTGAACGCCGCGCTGCTGGATGGCACCGAGCGCGGCAAGGAGTTCCTGATGCGGACGCCGATGAAACGGTTCGGACAGCGGCAGGAGCTCTTGGGCGCGGCGCTGTTATTGGCTTCCGACGCGGCGAGCTACATTACCGGGCAGTGCATCGCGGTGGACGGCGGATTCCTGGCGAGCGGCGTCAACCAATAGCAAAACAGTGCGGACGTCGGCCGGTGAGCGCATCGAGTTCACCGGCCGACGGCGCGTATTGAGCTGGCCGTGAGTTCTTCGCCGGGCCCGCGGCATGGGCCTCGCCGACAGCGGTGAGCAGGTTGCTGACGGCAGGGTCAGAACCGGCGGCCTAGTTCGTGTTTCCAACTCGCGGAGAGCTCGGCGAGTCCGCAAAGCGCCTGGGCTAAGGCGGCGTTGGACTTTTCGGCGTGCATCACCTGGTTGGCGCGAGCGACCGTCCAATCGGGATGGGGGCGGGTCAGCAGGCTGACTTCATCGCCGGGGGAAACGGGGCCTTCCGTGAGCACACGGTGGTACCAGCCGGTGCGGCCGGTTTCGATCATCTGAACTACCAGGTCTTTGATGCCCCACCGCTTCGCCTGTTTCCAGCAGGGTTGGCGGGGCTGGCTGATCTGGAGCGTCAGCGTCTCGCCGAAGCGCCAGGTATCGCCGACACAAACGGTGGCCTCGTCGAGACCAAGGATCGTTAGATTCTCACCGAGCGCGCCGCCGGTCCAATCGGGATTGCCGGTCTCCTGACGCCAGAGCGGATACTGGGCGGCGGAACCGGCCAGCACGGCTTTGTCAATTCCGCCGTGGTTCTTCGTATTCGCGAACTCATCGCCGGCGAGGCCGAGAGAATGGACAAACACCGGGCCCGGCACCTGATATTTGTAGGTGGCGGTGGTCCAATCCCCAAGGTCCTGCACTTGACCGATCTGAACGGATTCGACTCGCATAGCTCTTCGGATCAGTTTAGCGGAGAGCAGGCGATGGCCGGGGAAAGCCTCGGTCGCGGGGTACCCTGTGATAGACTGAAGCAGAATTCTCATTCCTCAAGGGAGGTAACACCAATCCATGGGCTCGCTCGGCACTCAGGAGATGATCCTGATTTTCATCCTGGCCCTGCTGGTTTTCGGTCCTAAGAAGTTACCGGAATTGGGCAGGACAGTGGCGAAAGCGATGGGCGAATTCCGGCGGGCATCGTCGGAGTTGCGGTCTACGTTTGAGCGCGAAATGAACTCCTTGGAGCGGGATAACGGATCGATGAAGGAGCTGAACGAGCTCCGGGATGTAACGCGTGAGTTCCAGAACGAGATCACGAACTACGACGACTCGTCTTATTACGACTACGGGGAATCGACCCCGCAGTTGACAGATTCCACCGCAACCTCTTCAACCACGGTAAGCGCATCCGCACCTCAGGGCGCTGAACAGACCACTTTAGTTGAGACACCGGCCGACATCGCCGCCGAACCCATCCCGGAGACTCCGTTGGTGGTAAAAGCGGCCGAAGGCACCGTGTCGCAAAACTCAGTGGCTAGTTAGTCAACACCGTACTATATGTCATCGGAAGAGCAGAAGGGGCCCGTCCCCGACAGTGAACTTGTGCCGGTAGAACCGGAAAGCACCCCGGTCGCGAAGACCGACGAGGACCCCTCTGCGTCCGAGGAGACGCACGTCTCCCATGAGCAAACGACGGATGCTGACCACGATTCCCATTATTATGATGGGTATACGTACGATGACCCGTACTCGCAGGTAGACAATACGCCGGCCACAACCACGGCCGTGACTGCCCCGCTGGTGCCCGCTTCTTCGGGGGGCGGCACGACCCCGCCTCCGTCCTCCACGCCCGATGAGGAGGACGAAGACGACGACGGCATGCTCCGGATGAGCTTCCTCGAACACCTCGAGGAGTTGCGGAGCCGGTTGATCAAAGCGCTGGGCGGCGTAGCCGTGGCGTTTTTGCTGTCGATGATTTTCGCCAATGAGATCTGGAAAGCGATCTCCGACCCGGCCGCCGAAGCTTTGGCGCGGCTGGGCTACCCCCCAACGCTGAAGCAGTTGAGCCCGACCGACGCCTTCACCGTCATCTGGATGAAGGTTCCGCTCCTCACAGCGACGTTCCTATCCTCCCCGTGGATTCTCTATCAGGTTTGGTCGTTCATCTCGCCGGGCTTGTACAAGAAAGAGCGCCGATTCGCGGCCCCCTTTATCCTCTGCACCGCCGGCCTGTTCGTGTTGGGTGGCTTGTTCGCCTACTTTGTTGCCTTCCGGTTCGGCCTCGAGTTCCTGCTCGGCATGGGCAAGGACATCAATGTAGAGCCCGCGATCAACCTGGTCGATTACTTCGATCTGTTCGTGAACGTTTCGTTGGGCATCGGGCTGGTCTTCGAAATGCCGGTTGCGGTGTTTTTCCTGACGTTCCTGCGGATTACGACGGCGAAATTCCTACTCGCGAATTCCCGGTACGCGATTCTGATCATCGTCATCCTGGCCGCCGTCGTGACGCCGACGCCGGACATCTTCAACCTGATGATCTTCTCCGTGCCGATGGTGTTCCTCTACTTCGTAGGGGTGTTTGCGAGCTACCTGCTCGAACTCCGCCGGAACGATGAGAGCTTCCCGTGGGCGTCGGTGCTGGTGATTGTGGCTTCTTTGCTGCTGGTCATCGCCGGACTTTTGTGGGTCGCCGTATCGCGGTATGGCTATAAACTGGTCCCAGCCTGGCCCTTCCTGTTGCGGTGAATTAACCCCTCCGATTAGTACTAAATCGTTCTAAAACAAGTACTTTCCGGCCATGTAAATTCATTAAAGCCGGGTTATCCTGCAAGGGAGTCGCCTTCGCCGCGGTGCACCCTGATGGACCTATATCAAGCAATCCAAGAGCTGTACGAGGAGAAGCGCCGCCTCGACCAAGCCATCGCGGCGCTGGAGAGCCAAGGGATTGCCCCGGTGCCGCCCGTGCGACGCCGGGGCCGGAAATCGATGAACGACGCGGAGCGAAAGCAGGTCTCCGAGCGGATGCGGAAATACTGGGAGAGCCGAAGGGAACCAACCGACGGCTAGCGCTTAAAGAACCAGAGCCAAAAATACTGTTCGCCTGCTCCGTGCCGGTAGCGCGGTTCGAAACCGCAGCGTTCCGCCATGGCAACCGCCTGCTCATCGGAGAACGGCACACCCAGCCAAGTATCGTCCGGCGTCGTATTGAGGGTGACATCGCCCTGAACCTGGAACTTGAAAAGAGCGCCGGGGCGGAGCAGTCGCGAGACCTCGCGGACGTAGTTTTCAATCACTTCCCGGCTCGGGATGTGCTGGAAAACGATCGTTGAGAAAGCAAAATCGAACTCGGCCACCGGCACTACCGTCAGGTCAGTTCCGTTGTTCTGATATACGTGGGCGTGCGGGAACTTCGCTAGGGCCGCGGTGGCCTGGGCGACCATTTCCGGGCTGATGTCAACGGCATGCACCTCGCCGAACAGGCCGGCGAGTGCGCGGGTAACCCGTGCGGCTCCGCACCCGATTTCCAGGACACGCATCGCCTTCGGGTCCTTCCCCTGGCAGATGTTGGTCATGTCGGTGAGAATCTCTTCGGCTACGGTCCGCTCGCCGGACTGGAAGAACTCGTCGTCCGTCCAATTCTGGTTGGCGGTATTGACGTAGTAGCGGGCGTTTTCGCGAGCGCGGGCGTCCCATTCGGCCCGCATTTTCGAGAGGATGTTATCAGCCATCGGAAAAGTTTATTGTACCCTGCCCACGACGGCCCACTCTTTTGTATACTGGTAAAAGTCGCGTGGGCGACTAGCTCAGTTGGGAGAGCACCACGTTCGCATCGTGGGGGTCGTGGGTTCGAGTCCCATGTCGTCCACCAAAATCCTCCGGCATTGACATGGTCCTTTCGGACATCGATATTAAGCGCTACATGGCGGAGGGCAAGATCCGGATTGAACCGGAACTGCCAGCGGAACAGTATGGATCCTGTTCGGTAGATTTTCGTCTCGGCAACGAATTTAGCGTCTTCGAGCATTCGCGCTTTGCCTTTATCGATCCGCGTGATCGAGGGGCGATTCAGGACATGATGCGGACGATCATCGTCCCGCCGGGCGAGCCTTTCATTTTGCAGCCACGCGACTTCTGCCTGGCGATTACGGAAGAGCGCCTCGACTTGGCCGATGACGTTCTAGGGCGCCTGGAAGGTCGATCGAGCCTGGGGCGCATTGGCATTATCGTTCACGGGACGGCCGGCTTGTTCGATCCGGGTTGGACCGGAAAGGCTACGCTGGAGCTGTCGAACCTGGGCCGCGTTCCCGTGGCGCTATATCCGGGCATGCGGATCTGCTCGTTTACGTTTGAACAGCTGACGACACCTGTTTCCGTGCCCTACCGGGCCAAGCCGGGGAACAAGTACTCGGGCCAGACCAGCCCTTTGGCCTCAAGACTTTCCGGAGAAGTAAGCAAAGTTAACGAGCCGTAGCCGCAGGTTTTCCTCATACGAATAGTCCAGTGGCCGATACCCCATTTTAGTGATGGGTCCTCCGTTCGTCGATATCGCTTTGACTTTGGGTGTTCTCCTGCTGCTGCTGGCCGGAGTTGGATATTCGCGGCTGCGCCGGCACCTTTTGAAACAGACGCGCCTCCTGGAGGACGCGCTCGCCGCCGAACGCAATGCCCGCGAACGCTACGGGGAGATCTTTGCGAACGCCAGCGATGTGATTCTGCAAATGAATCTGGATGGCCGTGTGGTGGCGGCCAATCGCGCGGCGGACCAAATGTTGGCCAAGGACGGGGCGAGCCTGGGAAGTCAGTTCGTAGAAGAGCTTTTCGCCACGGATGATCCCGGTTGGTATTTCGATACCCTTGACGAGGTCCGGCGCTCTGGCGCGGTGCGCGTGGAGCGGGAACTGATCAGCCCAGAGGGCGAACGGCTCACCCTCGAATTGAACTGCCGCATGCGGGCGGACAACGGCTTTGAGACCGGACTGTTGGCGATTGGCCGCGACATTACCCAGCGGATCCGATTGCAGCAGGAGATGGAGCGCGCCAGGCTGGCGGCGGAGTCCAACGCGTTGGCGAAGAGTATCTTTCTCGCCAACATGAGTCACGAGATCCGCACGCCGATGAACGGAATCCTTGGCATGACCCGCTTGCTGCTCGAAACTCCGCTGAACCTGGAGCAACGCGATCAGGCATCGACGATTCAGCACTCGGCCGAAGCACTCCTGGCGATTCTAAACGACATTCTGGACCTGAGCCGGATTGAGGCCGGCAAGCTGGAGCTGTTGAAAGAGAGCTTCGACTTGCAGGCTGTATTCGAAGAGGTGATGGAGCTGCTCGCGCCAATCGCCCGCACTAAGGATCGGGAGTTTCTTTTCGACTTCCCGCCGGGCTTGCCGTCTCACTACTTTGGTGACCCCGGACGATTGCGCCAGATCGTGCTGAATCTGGTGGGTAATGCGCTGAAGTTTACCGAGCAAGGGTTTGTCGAGATCCGGGTGACCGGGATGCCGAATGAGCTGTTCTGCGAACTGCTGATCGAAGTGGAAGACTCCGGCATCGGTATGACCAATGCCCAGGCAGCTCGCTTGTTCCAGCCGTTTGAGCAAGCGGAACCGGGCACGCAGCGGCAGTTTGGAGGCACTGGACTGGGATTGGCGCTATCGAAAAAGATCGTCGATGCGATGGGCGGCGAGATTGGCGTCCGCAGCTCCCCGGGGGCTGGGTCAGTGTTCTGGGTGATCGTCCGGCTGGGCGTCGATCGTGCCGCCCGGACTCAATTCGTTCCCCGGCTGCCCGGCGTGCGGGTATGGTGGGACATTGAGTCGCCACGCCTGGGGCAGGTCATCGGGCGGTGGCTTTCCGCTCACGGAGCGATCCGGACGGAGATTGCGCCGGAGCTCTGGATTGCCGATCTCCCCGTGATTCCGGCCCCAGGTCTGCGAAGTGCGCGACGGTTGCTCTTGAGCCGCGACCCGAGTCCCTTGGTGGGACAGGCGGCCGAGCACCTTGGATTTCAGGCCTGGCTTCGGCAACCCATCCGGCAACGCGAGTTAGTGGAGACGTTGCTCGCACTTCGCCTGTCTACGCCGGTCGCTGCGATTCTCGGTCCGGGCGCACTGCGCAAGCAGAACGATTTCGTGCCCATCCCGGCGAGCCTCAAAGGCCTCCGCATTCTATTGGCCGAGGACAACCGCGTGAATCAGAAGGTCGTCACCGGCATTCTGAAACGCACCGGCTGCACGTTTACCTTGGTGGAGAATGGCGCGCTAGCCCTGGATGCCATGCAGCGGAACGACTTCGATGTGGTGTTGATGGATTGCCACATGCCGGTTATGGACGGCTTCACGGCCGCCCGGCGCATCCGCGGCTTGAATGGCCCCGCGGGCAGCGTCCCGATTGTGGCGTTGACAGCCGGGGCCTTGGCAGAGGACCGGGACCGCTGCGGCGAGGCTGGCATGGATCACTTTCTGGCGAAACCGTTCCGAGCCGAAGACCTGCTGAACTTGCTGATGGCGCTGCAACCCTGCTCCAGCCCAGCTGCTTTGCGATGATCGGGGGATGCCCTACATCAATCTCCAGATCACCCAAGGCGCCACGCGGGAACAGAAGGAACGGATTGTCTCCGAGTTCACCAGCACGCTGGCGCGCGTCTTGAATAAGCGGCCCGAGCATACCCATATCGTGATCCAAGAGGTCGCCGAGGAGAATTGGGGCTTTGCCGGGATGCTGACTGACGACTTCCGGAAGTCGCAGAGCTAACCCGATTGCTCCGCCCGGCGGCCCGGCGTATGATACGGCCCATGAAACTGTCCTATGCTCTGCTCCCCCTGCTCGCCTGGTCCGCGAACGCACAGGAGCCCGCCGGCTGGTATCCGCACGAAGGCAGCCGCCTCGAATACCGCGTCGGCATCCGCTTTGGCGAGGAGCCCGACACCATGCCGGATGGCTGGAAATTCGGCCGGGTCTCTGCTGTCGCCGTCGACGCGGCGGGCGAGGTTTACGTTTACCAGCGGGGGAAGAAGGCGGATCCGATTGTCGTCTTCGATGCCAAGGGCAAGTATCTGCGCTCGTGGGGGAAAGGCCTCTTCGGCAATCCGCACGGCCTGCGGGTGGATCCGAAGGGGAAGGTCTGGGTGACCGACAACGGCGACCATCAGGTGATGCGGTTTTCCCGCGACGGCAAACTGGAGCTAACCCTGGGAATCAAGAAGCAGCCCGGCACCACGCCCGAGACGTTCAACCGGCCTACCGATGTCGCCTTCTCGCCGGACGGAAACCATGTCTACGTGAGTGACGGCTACGGCAACGCCCGGGTGGTGCGCTTTTCCTACGATGGCAAGTACGAACTCACTTGGGGAAAGCCCGGCAAGGGTCCGGGCCAGTTCAACACCGTCCACAATCTGGCCGTCGACAGCGCCGGCGATGTCTACGTGAGCGACCGAGAGAACAATCGCATCCAGATCTTTTCGGCCGACGGCAAGTTCCGCCGCATGTGGAAGCACTTGGGCGCCACGCAAGGTATCTTCATTACGCCCAAGGACGAGGTTTGGGTGGTCACCCATCGGGACAATATTGAGAATCTCACCTACGACACCCTGGCCGGACGCATCATGCGCGTCGACCGGAAGTCCGGCAAGATCCTGGGGGCGATGGAGTCCCCTGGGCA
Organism: Candidatus Sulfopaludibacter sp. SbA3; assembly: GCA_945890485.1. Taxonomy (GTDB): domain Bacteria; phylum Acidobacteriota; class Terriglobia; order Bryobacterales; family Bryobacteraceae. The sequence continues at coordinate 294,166 of CAMDCN010000002.1, forward strand.
TTGGATCTGCGTCACGCCAGACAACCTGATCTTCATTGGCAGCCTCACGGGAAACGTCTTCCGCTGGTACCCCGGCTGGCTGAGCAAGGGGCTAGGCCCGGACGAGGGGCTCTCCCCGCAGAAGTAGCCTACGGCTGTGGCCACCCGCCCGCCAACGCCTTGAACAGCGCTACCGATTCAACGAACGCCTGCGTCCGCGCCGTCGACCGCTGAAACTCGGCGTCCAGCGCGGCCCGCTCCGCATCCAGCACCGCCAGGAAATCCGTCAATCCCGCGCGTTGCAAGTCGGCCGCAAGATCGAGCGAACGCCGCGCGGAATCCACCGCCTCCGCCAACTTCGCCTCCCTTTCCTGCTGCCGCTGCACGGCGGCCAACGCATTCGCCGCCTCCTCCAGCGCTGATACAATCTCCTGCCGGTAGGCTAGGCGCTCCTGCTCCACGCGGGAATCCTGCGCCGCGATGTTGGCCTTGATGCGACCCATGTTGAAGAGCGGCAACTGCACCTGCGGGCCCAGATTGAAGAAGTTGCCTCCGCCGAACGATAGGTTGCTGAAAGCCGTGCCCTGCCGCCCAACCAGCCCGTTCAGTGTGATCTTCGGGTAGAGATCGGTGCGGGCCTGCTTCAGCCGGGCCATCGCGGCAGTCAACCGCATCTCGGCCGCGCGCACGTCCGGACGCCGCTTGAGCAGTTCGCTCGAGTAGGTTCCGGCTACGTTCGGCATTGCCGGGGCGGGGGCCGGGGCCACTTGATAGGAGGCGTCCTCGGTCAGCAGCGCCAGCCGATGGCGATGGGCGGCGAGCTCACTTTCGAGCGGCGGTACGGCCGCCTCGGTGGTCGCCAACAGCGTCCGCTGCCGTTCAATATCGAGTTGCGAGGCAAGGCCCGCGCGGGTCCGTTCCTCCGTCAGCCCCAGCAGATCTTTCTGCGCCGCGACGTTCCGCCGCGTAATCGCCAAGCGCTCCTCAATACCGCGAAGTTCGAGATAGTAGCGGGCGGCCTCGGCGGTAACCGTGATCAGCAGATCCTCGCGCCGCTCCTGCGCGGCCAGCACGTCGGCCCGAGCGGCCGCGACACCGGCACGGTTCGATCCGAAGAGATCCATCTCCCAACGCATATCCAGACCGCCCTGAAGAATACCCGTCTCAAATGGCGCGACGAACGAACCCGTGGGCTGCTGGCCGGACGGCGTCGGGATCCGTGCCACGCCCTGCGTGAAGCCGCCGCGGAGTCGCTGCCCGCCGCCAGTGAAGTTGATGTCCGGCCCTAGCTTGCTCCGCGACTGCCCCGTCACCGCGCGGGCTTCGGCAATGCGTTCCGCCGCCGTCAGCAGATCGAGATTTCGCGCGGCCACCGTCTCGACCAAGCGGTTGAGTTCAGGATCCTGATAGACCGTCCACCAGCCCGCCGGATCGATGGCGAGGGCGCAAAGGAGTAGCGTCGCGAGCATCTTAATGCGCCTCTTCCTGGGCCTGGATCGATAGGTCCATCTGCTGCCCGGGATAAAGCTGCGCCCCTTTCGGCAGCGCATAGATCGCCTGCAGCACCCGGGTATCCACGCGCTCCGTCGCGTCGCCGGTCAGGTTCTTTTTCGGCACGACGTACGGCTCCACCCGGACGAAAGTCAACTCATACTTCAGTTGCGAATTGCCCCGGACCGACGCACTGGCCTCGGTGCCCGGGGCGAAACGCCAGGCCTCTTTCTCGTCAATATCTGCCCGCAGGTGCAGTTGATCCACGCGGCCCATCAGGATCAACGGCTGCGCCAGGGTCCCGCTGGCCGCGTACTCGCCCGGCCGCACTTTGCACTGCAGAATCTTCCCGCTGATGGGAGCCGTCACCCGCAGCCTCTCCAAGTCGGTCTGAATCCGCGCCACCTGCGCCTGCGCCTGCCGCAGCTCAGCCCGCGCCACTTCCAGATCCGGCTTCCACGTGCCGGCCAACAGGAGCTTCATATTCGATTCCGCCTGCCGCACCCGCGCCGCCGCGCTCTCCACCGCACGGCGCCGCCGCAGCAGATCCTCCTCTTTGATGGCCCGCCGGTCTTTTACGGATTCCATCAGACGGAGCTGCAATGCGGCGTCTTCCAGTTGGGCCTTCGCTTCATCGATTCGCGATTGCGCCGGCGGAATTTCCTCCGGCCGCGGCGATGCTTCCAACTTGGCGAGTTTCGATTGCGCCAGCGCGACCGCCGATTCCCGCAGGGCTAACTCCGCTCGCAGATCCCGGTCGTCGAGGGAGAAGAGCAGTTGCCCGGCCTGCACGGAGTCCCCCGCTTTGACGGCGACCCGCGTCACCAAGCCCGGCACCGGAAGGCTAACGGCAATATTCTCACTTGCCGCCTCCACCAAGCCGACAGCGCCGAGTTGGTTGGCGTAGGCCGCCACTGGTGGTGGGGACGGGGGTTCGGCGTGGACCACTTTGGGTGTGGCGCGGTTCGTCGAGATTACGGCGAACGCAAGGGCAAGCATGGCAAGCACTGGCATTCCGTAGCGGACTAGCATGTTGAGACTCCTGAGTTGATTTCAATCTTGTCCACCAGGCCGTCGTTCATGTGAGCGATGCGGTCGGCAAAAGAAAAAATGCGGCTATCGTGCGTCACCACCAGCACCGCGCGCCCGGGACGCACGGCCACCTTCCGCAGGAGCTCCATCACGTGATGGCCGGTCTCGGCATCGAGAGCGGAAGTGGGTTCATCGCAGACGATCAGTTGCGGCTCATGAATCAACGCCCGGGCAAACGCTACCCGCTGCTGCTGTCCGCCAGAGAGTTGATTCGGCATCGCGCGGGTGCGCGCGGCCAGGCCGAGGTCGTTTAGGATCTCCTCTGCCTTCTCCACCGCGGCCTTGCGCTTCCAACCCGCGGCCAGCAACGGAACCGCCGCGTTCTCGGCCGCCGTCAAAGCCGGCAGCAGATTGAACTGTTGGAAAACGAAGCCCAGGTTCTTGCGGCGGAACTCCACCGCCGCCGAACCCTTTAGCTGAGCGAGCGGCGTCCCCAGTACCCGCAGGTCTCCCTGCGACGGGTTCAACAACCCGGCAATCACGCTCAGCAGCGTGGTCTTTCCGCAGCCGGACGGGCCAACCAGAAATGTCATCTCTCCGCGCGGCACCTCAAAGTTGACACCCCGCAGCACCTTCACGGCATCCTCGCCCGCACCAAAGGTCTTGTACAAATCACTGCAGAGAACAGCCGGTTCGATCATTGCATTAGCCTCGGAAAACAACCGCGGGTTCGAGCACGATGACGCGGCGGACGCTGACGGCGCTCGCCAAAAACACGATCAGGAAAACGGCTCCGGCGGTGCCCAGCATGATCTCCGGTAGCATGCGGAAGCCGCGCAGGTCCAGATTGTCGGCGGTGGCGGCGAAGAAGCCCGCCGTCATCGCGATGCCCAAACCGTAGCCCACAGCCCCCACGATCACTGCCTGCATCAGAATCATCCCGACGATTCGCCAATCACTCACGCCAATTGCTTTGAGCGCCCCGAACTGCTTCAGGTTCTCCACCGTGAAAAGGTAGAAGGTCTGGCCCGCCACCACGGTGCCAACGACCAGCGCGATCACCACCGTGATGCCGAAATTGATCGGAATGCCAGTGTTTTTGATGTAGTACCAGATGGTCTCCCAGCCAAAGGCATTCCCGGTCATCGCTTTGAGTCCGGTCCGCTCCGTGATTCGCCGGGTCACCTCGGCATCGGTCACGCCCGGCGCCGCCTGCGCCAGCACGAACGAAAGCTGATTCCGTTCCCGGCCTACCAGGTCCCGGGCCTGCGTGTACTTCGTGTAAACCACCGGCAGATTGACGAAAGGCGCGGACGAATCGATGATGGCGACAATCTTTAACGTGTGGTCGTTCAAGTCGAGCGTGCGACCCAATGCGTAGGGCTCGCCGGGGAAGAAGAACCGGTATCCGGTCTCGTCGATGGCGATCGTCTCCGGGTCGCGAAGGTGCTGCGGATCACCGAGACGGACACTGCGCGGCAGTCCGACTAGCGACGCGTCGTCCAGGCCCATCAGGATGACGCCGCGAAACTTCCCGTCCTGCGCCTTCGCCCGGGAGGTGCCCTTGAACAGCGGCACCGCCCATTGAACGCCCTCCACGCCCCGGATCCGGTATAGATCCTGATCCGTCAGCGCCTTTACCTCGTCCAGATATTGCGTCTTTGAGTCCATCACCCAGATGTTCGCGTCGTGGACGTCGTCGATCTGAGAGGCTGTGCGGTTCATCAAGCCGCAGAAGATCGAAACTTGGTGAGACATCAAGAAAGTCGAGAACGCGATGGCGAAGATCAGTCCCAGGTACTTCGCGCGATCTCCCGTTAACATTTGCCAGGCGATGTATTTCATGTGAACCGTATTCCTGAGATTGAACAGTGTTCAATCGAGATGCAATAAAATTAGCCCCTGCGCTCGACTCCCGCAATGAGGACATCTACCAAACGATCCACCAGCCGCGTTTGTTCCACCCAAGGAAACGTGCAAACAACAATTTGCGCCGCCACCAGCCCGTGAGCGGCCACCCAAAGCGCTTGGGCAAGCTCATTGCCGTCCGGAATCGACGGACGCAGCGCCCCGGATTCGATCGCCTCGCCGCTCAGCATCCGCAGACAACCGAATGTGTCCATGCCCTGCGTCATGAACACTTCGAGCACTTTCTCGTTGCCTTCCCATTGCTGGGGCTTCATAAAGAGAAGGCTATAGTGATGCGGATGCTCCAATCCAAAAGCTATATAGGTGCGGAGGCACCGCCGGAGCCGGTCCATCACCGGAGAATCGTCTTGCCGGATCGCGCTCAGACGCGCTCCGAGGATGGCAAAGGTCTCCGCCACCAGCTCCGCCAGGATCGACTGCTTATCTTCGAAATAGTGGTACAGAATCCCGGGTGAGCACCCCGCCTTCGTCGCGATGGCCCGAATGGACGTCGCTTCGTATCCGTTTTGGACGAACAGCGGACGGGCGGCGTCGAGGATGTCTCGGCGGAGCGATTCGCGATACGCGGCGCGGCGTTGCGGGATCATGATTGAACAGCGTTCAAATTAGCAGACTCAAGCAGAAGCCGCAAGGGTTCACAGAACTTTGATGGTCAGAGCGACCAGGATGCCGTTCAGACGTTTCATGCCGTCCACGGCCACTTGGCTCCCCGGCTCGGGCGGCTTCGATAGCGGCTTGCCCTTCGCGTCCAGGAGCTTCGTCTTCTTGTCGACGTCCAGCCGCACGGTTTGGTCCGGCGCGGTTTCGACGATGATGAACTTCTTGTCGAACGCCTTCAGCGTCCCATCGAAGGTCACCGGCGTTTGCGGCGGCTGGAACTGCGCCGCGGCGGCGCTGACGAAAAGGCCGAAGCAGACAAGGCGTCGAGAGACCATCCTCTCAGTTTATGCGCTGACGAGCTCACCAGCGGCCGGCACCGCGACCGGGCGGCTGGCCAAGTCGCTCAGAATGGCGGCGACCGTCTCCGAGGCGATCTCCACCATCGTATTCCACGCGTTCACCCGGGGATAGGCCTGGGCCGTGGTCGCCAGATAGACGTTCCCCTGCCCGATCCGGCAAGCCGGACGCGTCGACAGGTAGTTCACCGGCCAGACCGGCTCGACATAGGGAGCGCGGAAGACCTTGATCTCTTCCACCAGGCTCTGGTCGAAATCCGGATACAACGCCTTCAGGGCTTTCTTGGCTTGGAATTCCCAATCGTGGTCGCCCCGATGGAACTCGTTGCTGTCTTTGTGGCAGTAGTTCATCAGGTACACCAAGTGGCGTCCGTGGGTCTGTTCGAGCGGCACCACCTGCGTGGTCTCCACCAGGCCCTGAAATGGAAAGCCTTCTTTCACGATGGCGTTCCAGTAGTAGGGTTGCAGGCGCTGCTTCAGAATCAGCACAACGTTCACAACACCCTGATAGGTCAGATTCGCCTGCGGCACCGCTGCCTGCAACGCGCCCCGCGCAATTCGCTGCAGCAGCGGCATCGGCAGAGTCGAAATCGCTGCCGAAAAGTCTTCCCATTGGCCGTTCGCATTCACGCGGACACCGGAGGCAGTCTCCTGCAGCCCTTCGACCGGCGTTTTCAGCAGAATCTTCCCGCCCATGGCCGTAATCTTTTCCGCCAGGGCGTCAGCGATGGCACGGTAACCGCCCTCGACGTAGCCTTTCACTTCCTTCGCGCCACCCTTCTCGCGGGTCAAGCGGCTCCAGAACCAGTACGCCGGCACGGTCGGGTAGCGATCGCCGAACTTCGAAGTCAGCAGCGGCAGCCAGAGCTTCTGGAACACGGACACTCCGAAGATCTTCGTCAGCCAATCGGCGGCGGTGACGCCATCCAGAGCGGCCCCGTCCTTGACGAATTTGGTGATGTACGCCGCACCAACCGCGGTCCGAATCCGTTCCGGGATGGTCAAGGCGCCGAACCGCAACAGATCAAGCGGGGTGTTAAACGGGTAGAAGGCATCTTCATATTGGAAGCCCATGCCCGTTTCCTTCCAATGGATCGACGACGCCAGATCGAGCTCTTCGAGCAGCGCCAGCAACGGCGCGTCGGAGTTCAACATGACGTGGTAGAACTGCTCCATCACCGCACCTTTGTATTCAAAGGTGCCACCGAGACCACCCAGTGCATCGGAGGCTTCAAGAATTGTCGCGCCCACGCCCTGCTGCAAAAGCCGGTAAGCGGAAACGAGCCCGGAGATACCGCCGCCCAGGATGGCGACTTTCTGATGCGAAGTAAAGGTAGTCATCGGAGTAGTCCTTTTCGTTATTCGTCAACCGCCAGCCGGCCCCATGCCAACCGCTGTTTCGCCCAACCGGTCAATGCCGCCGAAGTGGCCATTTTCATCAGGGTCAGGTGACCGAGGATCGAATCCATGATCTTGATCTTCGATTCGCCAAACTGCCGCTTGGCGACCGGCATCGGCACTTCCTTCACGCGGAATCCATTGAGCAGGCTTTTCACCATGATTTCGGCAACGGCGGAGAAGCCATCCGAGTGAAAGTGGACGCGCTTCACGACGCTGCGGCGATAGGCGCGGTGCATCGGGGTATAGCTATGGACCGTGTTGCCCAGGATCATTGTGTATAAGCGGGAAGCCGACCGGCTCAGAAAGCCGCGCACCGGATGGCAAGTCGCTTTTTCGCTATCCGGGTGCCAGGGCGACGCCGTTACCAGGTCAGCGCCGGCCTGCAACATCTCAACCATGGCTGGCAGCGTCTCGGGAGCAAACGTGCAATCGCTATCCATCGTGCAGACATAGGGCGAATCGGTGTAGTGGAACCCGGTGCGGATGGCGGCTCCCAAGCCGCGATTGCGACCGTGGTGCACCACCCGGATCCAGTCATAGCGATCCATCATCTGGTTTAACACCGCGCCGGTAGCATCCTGCGAACCGTCGTTGACGAAGAGAACTTCCCAGCGGGTCATTAGGCCCGTGGCTCTCATCGTGTCCAGTCGGGACAGCAGTTGAGGGAGTCCTTCGACTTCGTTATAGCAGGGTACAATCAACGTGACCAATGGGTTGGGCATAGCAGCTTCCAGAGCAGGATTTTGGGATGACCCAGTTTGGAATTCGAAGAAGTACCAGACACTCGCGCCAGAGTACTTGCGGTACCAGGACACCGATGGAACCTTGGTCCAAATGACCAACTGGTACCCGGCTGCTTCCGGCCCCTCCCTCGCGGCACCCTAAACACGAGATATACTTCTGACAAGCGGCCCAGCTGGATGAAGTTAGCAGCAGCGCTGGACTACCCCAGAACGGAGTGGCAGCCAGGCGCAGTGAAATCTGAATCACTCTGCCGGCCCCGGACAGAAACCAGGCGGAAATCGTGGAGGCGCAGCCCCCCGCGGATCCTCCTAACAGGAAAGAGCAACTCATCCGCGGCGCATTTGGACTCGGTCAAAATCCCGATTCCCGCACCGCTCCAAGGACTAAGAACTACATGCAAGAACGCCAAAACATCGCCGTATTCGTGGACTATGACAACATCGAAATCGGCGTGAAATCGACGTTGCGCCGCGAATTCGACGTGTCGCTCCCTCTCGATGCACTGAAAGAACGCGGCGACATCGTCGCCAAGTTTGCTTACGCGAACTGGAGCCGGCAGGAGCCGGCCGTGCGCCAGATGGCGGAAAACGCCGTCCAGATGGTCCAACGCCTGCCGTCGCCGCGCGGCGACAAAAACGGCGCGGATATCAACCTCGCCCTCGACGCGCTGGAAATGGCCTTCACCCACAAGAATGTGAACGCCTTCGCCATCATCAGCGGCGACAGCGACTTCATCCCGCTGGTCAACAAGCTGAAGGCCTACGGCAAAACCATTTATATTGTCGGCGGCAAGGCCTTCACTTCGAACATCCTGCAGCAAAACTGCCACGAGTTCATCAGCTACGAAAGCTTGCTAACCGACGACGTTCGGGTGATCCCGGAACGCAAGTACGTCTCCGCGCCGCAACGCGACCAGGCACCCCGGTCCGATGCCGGAGCGCCGCCCCCGCCGATTCAGCAACAGCAGCAGCAAGGCGGCGGCGGTTATCGCCGCGGCCGTCCGCAGCCGCTCGAAGTGGCTCAGGCCATGCCGCTCGTGGAACGCGCCCTCAGCGTCCTGCAGCGCCGCGGCGTCCAGCCGCAGCTCGGCCTGCTGAAGAGCACCATGAAGCAGCTCGACCCCAGCTTCAACGAACGCTCCTACGGCGCCAGCGCCTTCTCTGAGTTCATTGACCGGATGAAGAGCGCCGGCTACATCCAGCTTCACGGAACCGAAGGCCGCTATACGATCGAACTGCTTTCCGGCGCCGCAGCCGCCACCGGGGGCGCCGCGCATAAGAAAGACGATGCTCTGCCGCTCCTTCGCCAAGTGCTCGATATCTACAAGCTCGATATGGAAGACGGCGCCAGCGCCGAATCCGTCGCCGGCTGGATGAGCAAGATCCATGCCGACTTCGACATGAAGAAGTACGGCTTCCAGGAGTTCAACGAGTTCCTGAATTTCGCCCAGGACAACTTCATGGTGCGGATGGAACCCGACGAACAGCGCGGGTTAACCGTATTCCTCGGCGCCGAACTCGTCCCCCAGAGCCCGGAACCCGAGCCGGAACCCGTTCGCGAGATGGCCGCCGGAGCTTCAGCTGCTGAAGTGCTCGCCGAGTCGCTCGCCGAAGAGTCGGCCACCGAAGCTGCCCCGGCAGCCGAAGCCGCACCCGCTGCCACGGAAGAGGAGAAACCCTCCACCGGCCGCCGCGGCGCCGCCACTTCGCGTAAACGCACCAGCACCACCGCAGCCGCTAAGAAGACCGCCACCTCCAGCGTGCGCCGCCCCCGGGCCCGCAAACCGGTGGAATAATCGGAGCCCCGCATGATCGAACGCTTTCATATCCCCGGCGCGCCTAAGCCCGCCGGGCCCTACTCCCACGCTGTCCGGGCCGGTGACTATATCTATGTCAGCGGCCAAGGGCCATTCAACACGGAGACCGGCCAGTACGAGATTGGCGACATCCGGCACGAAACCCGCATCGTCATCACGAACATCCAGAAGATCCTCGAAGGCGCCGGCGCTACCCTCGCCGACGTCGTGAAATGCTCGGTGTTCCTGAAGGACGTGGCCGAATTCAGCGCCATGAACGAGGTGTACGGCGAGTTCTTCGGCGCCGCCAAGCCGGCTCGGACGACCGTCCAGGCCGTTATGCCCAACCCCGCGATGCACGTCGAAATCGACTGCGTCGCCTATAAACCACTCGCTTAACCGATGTCTCCCGAGCAAATCGCCGATGAGATCATGAACCTCCTGGCCGCCTCGGCCAACGCCGACTACTATGGCGAGGCGGTTTCCCAATTGGCGCATGCGCTGCAGGCGGCTCAATCCGCTCGCGACGCCAACGCCGATGAAGAGTTGATCCTCGCGGCCTTGCTCCACGACATCGGCCACAACATCAGCGACTCACGAGCCATTCGCCACGGGGAGGTCGGGGTGATCAACCACGACGACCTCGGCGCCGAATGGCTCGCTGAGCGCGGGTTCTCGCCCCGGCTTCGCACGTTGGTCCGCGGCCATGTCGATGCCAAGCGTTACCTGGTTACGACCAACGCCAACTACGCCAAACGGCTCTCCCCCGCCAGCACCGAGACGCTTAAACACCAGGGTGGGCCGATGTCGATGGAAGAGGCGGCCGCCTACGGCGCGGCGCCCGAGTTAAAGGATTGCCTCCGCTTGCGCAATTGGGACGAACTGGCCAAGGAGCCAGGGCGGCCCGTCACGCCGATTGAGGCCTATCGCGAAATGATCGTCCGTCACTTGACCGGCACGGCACGCCCCGTCCAGCAGGCGTGAGGCCGTAGGCCCATCAGCGAGAGCACCGTTGGCGCCGTATCGAGCGAATAGACGGCCTCCGTCAGCTCCCGGCCCCGCGCTACACCAGGCCCTGCGAGAATCCACGGGACTTCGAGTTCCCGCATCGATGGATTGCCGTGCTTCTTCTCCGTGCCGCCATGGTCAGCGACGATCGCGACCACCGTCTGGTCGAGCGGCAGCGCTTCAAGCATCTGCCCAATCAAACGGTCCGCCGCCGCCACTGCCTGCAAGTATTCAGGCGACTCCCAGGTCTTATCGTGGCCCGCGTGGTCCACGTCGTCGAGATGCACAAAAAGCAGATCCGGCTTGTGCTCCTTCCAATACGCGATCGCAGCCGCCATGGCCGCGGGCGAACCTTTTACGTGGCGCGTTTCGTTCGTGGACTCTTTCTCCACCAGGCGGCCGAAGCCTTGCCAATCATGAATTACCGCCAATTGCGCGTTCGGCCGTTGCGACTTCCATTGGCTGAAAATCGTAGGGAAGATCTTCTCGGGACCGGCGCATACCGGCTGAATCGCGTGGTTGAACCGCTCCCATTCGTTCGAATCGACGCCGTGCTGCTCCGGCCCCGCTCCCGCGATGATCGACATCCAATTCGGGCTGGAGACCGTCGGCAGTACGCCGCGCGCCCGCAAGGTCCATGCCCCTCGCGCCATCAGCTTCTTCAGGTGCGGCACTTCGGCCTTCCGCAGAGCTTCCACGCTCAACCCGTCGACACCGATGATGACGACGTGCTTCGGAGCGGCGAGTACGATTGCGGCGGAGAATGCGAAGAGCAGCAGATTCTTCATCGCTTTTCATCATCTCGAAATCTAGCGGCGATAAAGTCAAGGTTTGATGACGAATGGGTCAATCCACTCCTGGCGCATCCGCATCTTTGCCATCACCTGGATTGCCTATGCCGGCTTCTACCTTTGCCGGAAGAATTTTAGCGTCCTCATGCCGCTGCTGCAGCAGCACACCGGCATCACCAAGGACGAATTGGCGACGGCGATTTTCGGCTACAGCCTGATGTACTCCATTGGCCAGTTTCTGATGGGCACCCTATCGGATCGCCTCGGCCCCCGGCGCGTCGTCACCACCGGAATGCTGGTGGCCGGCGCGAGCAGCGTTGTCTTAGCCTTCAACACCGATACCCCGGCCGTCATCGGCCTGCAAGCGATCAACGGCCTGGCGCAGGCCTGCGGCTGGTCCGGCTTGCTGAAGATTATGTCCGCGTGGTTTGAAGCGCGCAACCGCGGCGTCGTCATGGGCTGGTGGTGTACGAACTACGCCCTCGGTGCATTTCTGGCGACCACCTTCGCCACCTTCGCGGCCACCAGTTCTCTGCTCTTCTTCCCGAGTTGGCAGCGGGGCGCGTGGATGCCCGGCGCCCTGCTGATGCTGCTCGCCGTCGGCTTCTCTATCCTCGTTCGCAACGGCCCCGGTTCGACAGAGACCAAGGCCGAATCCAAGCAGAGCCTGACGAAGTTTCTCGGCGTTGCTCGCAGCACCAACATCCGCGTCATCGCCGGGGCCTATTTCTGCCTGAAGCTGACCCGATATGCCTTCCTCTTCTGGCTGCCGGTTTATCTCACGGAGCGCCTCGGCTTCACCCCGGCCGAGGCCGGCTACAGCTCCTCGGTCTTCGAGCTTGGCGGCTTCGCTGGAGTGGTTCTGAGCGGCTATCTCTCGGACAAGCTCTTTGGAGGCCGCCGCTTCCCGGTCGGCGCGCTGATGATGATCGGCCTCGGCTGCGCCTGCCTGCTGCCCACGCTTGCCGGAATCACCGGCACATGGATCATTGTCCCATCCATCGCCCTGATTGGATTGCTGAACCTGGGCCCGGACACCCTGCTGGGCGGAGCGGCCGTGCAGGACTCTTCCACGCGCGAAACCGTCGCCACGGCGTCCGGCTTCGTGAACGGCACCGGCTCCACGGGCCAGTTTCTCTCTCCCTTCATCGTCGCTGGGGTGGTCCAGCGCTTCGGCTGGGATGCGTTGTTCCTGTTCTTTTTTGGCCTGTCTGTAGCGGGCGGCTTGCTGCTTACGGTGAAATGGAGCTATCGCGTTCCGGAGGAAGATCCCGATTTATGTCTCAAACCCGCGCAGACGTTGCCGTAGTTGGTGGCGGAATTCTGGGCCTCGCCCACGCCTATCATGCGGCCAAGGCGGGCAAGCGCGTCGTCCTGTTTGAACGCTCGCCCCGCGCGATGGGCGCCTCCATCCGCAACTTTGGCATGGTGTGGCCCGTGGGTCAGCCCGCCGGAAAGATGCACCAGATGGCGATGACCAGCCGGGCCCATTGGCTCGATGTCATCGCAGCCGCGAAGCTGCCCCACTATCCCACCGGCTCCCTGCACGTTGTCTATCGCGAAGATGAAGCCACCGTCGCGCAGGAGTTCGCGGCGCTGGCTCCGTCGCAAGGGTTCGACGTCACTTGGTTCACCCCGGCGCAGGTGTTGGAACGTAGCCCCGCCGTGGTGGCGGAAGGCCTGCTCGGCGGGCTCTGGTCTCCCACCGAAGTGGTCGTTGACCCCCGCGTGACCCTGTGGACCCTGCCCAGCTACCTCTCCGAACAGCTCGGCGTCACGCTGCGCTACAACACCGCCGTCACCAGCATCGACTTGCCCCGCGTCACCGCCGGTGACGAAACCTGGGAGGTCGATACGGTCTACGTCTGCTGCGGCGACGACTTCCAAACGCTTTATCCCGCCGTCTTCGCCGATAGCGGCATCACCCGCTGCAAGCTGCAGATGCTGCGCACCGCCGCGCAGCCGAACCAGTGGCAGCTCGGCCCATCGCTGGCCGCCGGCCTGACGCTGCGTTTCTATAGCTCCTTCGGCCTCTGCCCGTCGCTGCCGAAATTGAAAGCCCGTATCGCCGCCGAAACGCCGGAGTACGACGAATGGGGCATCCACGTGCTCGTATCCCAAACCGCCGCGGGGGAGATCACCCTTGGCGACACCCACGAGTACGGTCTCGCCGTCGACATTTTCGACAAGCCCGAGCTCGACGACCTGGTCCTCCGCTATCTCGCCACCTTCGCCCGCTTCCCGGACCAGACCATCATCCAGCGCTGGCACGGCGTCTACGCGAAACATCCGGATCTACCCTACTGCCGCTTCCAACCGGTCCCCGGCGTCCAGGTGGTCACCGCGCCCGGCGGCAGCGGCATGACACTCTCTTTCGGCCTCGCCGCCGAGACGCTTTCTCTATGATCAAAGCTCTGATTCTCGATTGGGCCGGCACGACTGTCGACCATGGTTGTCTGGCTCCGGTTATCGTCCTCCAGGAAATCTTCTCTCTGCGCGGCGTCCCGCTCGAACGGCGCGAAGCCCGCCATCAGATGGGCCTGCTGAAGAAGGACCAGATCCGCGCTATCTGCGCCCTGCCCCGCGTCGCCGAAGCGTGGGCGACTCGCCACGGCACGCCGCCCGCGGAGAAGGACGTGCAGGCGCTCTTTGAAAGCTTCATCCCCCGGCAACTGAATATCCTCGAACATCACTCGGGCGTCATTGAAGGGGTCGTCGAGTTCATCGCCGAGTGCCGCCGCCGAGGCATCCACATCGGTTCCACCACCGGCTACACGCGGGAGATGCTCGATGTCGTCATGCGGCGCGCCGCGCGTGATGGCTACGCCCCGGATGCGAGCGTGACCCCGGACGAAGTCGGCGGCGGCCGCCCCGCGCCGTGGATGGTTTTTCGCAACGCCCAGCTTTTGAACGTCTACCCGCTCTCGCACTGCGTTAAGATCGGCGACACCCCCAGCGACATCGCTGAAGGCAAGAACGCCGGCATGTGGACCATCGGCCTGACGAGTTGCGGCAACGAGGTCGGCCTCACCGCCGCTGAGTATGAAGCGCTCTCCTTCGGCGAACGCGCGGCGCGTACTCTCGAAGCCGAACAGACGCTGCGCCGCGGGCAACCCGACTATCTCGCCGAGCGCCTCGCCGACTGCCTGCCCCTGCTCGACGACATCGCGATGAGAATGGAATAATGTCCCCGGCCCTCATCCTCATCGATCTGCAGCTTGCCATCGACGACGTTTCCTGGGGCCAACGCAACAACCTCGACGCCGAGAGCAATGTATGCCGCCTGCTGCAACGTTGGCGTTCGGAGCAGTGGCCGATCTTTCACATTCGTCACGACTCGCGGGAGCCCGGTTCCCTGTACCGTCCCGGTCAACCTCTCCACGCCTTCAAGCCGGAGACGGGTCCGCTGCCCGGCGAAACGGTGTTGGGCAAAACGACGTGCAGTGCCTTCCTCAGCACCGACCTCGCGGACCGCGTCCGCGGCCTGCCGATGGTCGTCGCCGGGGTCATCACCAACAACTCGGTCGAGTCCACCGTCCGCTCCGCGGGTGACCTGGGCTTCGCGGTCATCCTCGCCCACGATGCCTCTTTCACGTTCGCGCGGCGCGACTGGTTCGGGGTGGAACGCACCGCCGATGAGGTGCACGCGATGAGCCTGTCGAATTTGGACGGAGAATACTGTAGAGTCTTATCGACAAGCGAGATCCTATGCGACGTCGAGACCTACTCTCCCTCATCTCCCTCCCGGCCTTAGGCTGGGCCCAAGAAAAATCGAAGCTTAAGATCACGGGCGTACGCCTCGTGAACGCGAAGCCGCGAAAGCCGTATCCGGCCTTCAAACCCGCGCCCGGCGCGTGGTCCACTCAGTTCGTCGAGATCGCCAACCCCATGTCGATCTACCCCGAGTACAAAGCTCGCCGCGAACTCTTCTTCCCCAACCCCGGCAAGGTGCCGAGCTTCACCGTCGAGATCACCACCGACAAAGGCATCACCGGCTACGGCAACGGTGGCCCCGGTGGAGGGCCCGTCGTGGTCGATCACTTGGCTAAATTGCTGGTGGGCCGCGACCCGTTCGACATCGAACGGAACTGGGACATCTGCTGGCGCTCCACGATGAACTACGGCCGCATGGGCGTCACGATGAACGCCATCAGCGGTGTGGACAACGCGATGTGGGACATCGTCGGCAAGGCGCTGAATGTGCCGGTCTACAAGCTGCTCGGCGGCGAGGCGAAGGACCGCATTCCCGCCTACTGCACCGGCAATGACATTGAGCAGCACATCGAGTTCGGCTATACGAAGCTGAAGCTCGCCATCCCCCACGGCCCAGCCGACGGCCGCGCCGGCATGAAGGCGAATCTCGCCCTGGTCGAACGCGCCCGCAAAGCCCTCGGCCCGGACGGCGAAATCATGCTCGATTGCTGGATGGCCTGGACCGAGCGCTACACGGTGGAGATGGCCGAGATGATGGCGTCTCAGCGCGTCTACTGGATGGAGGAGGTACTGCAGCCGCACGACTACGCCGGCTTCGGCCGCCTCAACAGCCAGATCAAATCGACGCGGATCGCTACGGGCGAGCATGAGTACGGCCGCTACGGCTTCCGCTACCTGCTCGAACACAATGGCGCTTCCATCTGGCAGCCGGATCTGAATTGGTGCGGGGGCTTGACCGAGCTACGGCGCATTGGCGCACTCGGCGCAGCCTACGACATCCCGGTGATTCCGCACGGTGGCGGCCTGAACGGCTCTTCGCATTTCATCCTGTCGCAGGTGAACTCTCCGTGGGCCGAACTGTTTCTGCCGCCTCCCGGTGGTCCGAAAGAGGTGTACCAGTTGTTTGAGGAGAACTACAACATCAGCCGCGGTCCGGAAGGGATTTACATGCGGCCGCCCGAGCGTCCCGGCTTCGGCTGGGACTACGTGGTCAGCTAAGCCAGCGCCAGTCCCAGTCCGAACAGGACGTGCATCGCAATAGGCCCCGCCAAGCTCCCGGTCTCTTCCCGGAGCTTGGCGGCGGCTAATCCCAACGCGGTCGACCCGACTACGAGCGCGAGCACCGTCGGCCCCGGCGCCCGCTGCTTCATCAACGTCAAGTACATCGAACCCGCGAAGAGGCCGCTCGCCAGCACCGGCAGGCTCCAGTCGCCGAGCTTCTGCTTCACCGGCGCCAAGGCCGCCTGCAACCATCCGCGCACGAACACCTCATCGGCGAAGCCGATGAACGCCCAGAGCCACCAAGGGCCCGGCACCGCGCCGGTCACCCCGACACTAGCTCCGAGGACCACGCTGACAGGCACCATCCAGATCCAGGGCAGCTTCTTACCCGGTGCGCGTAGGCCGTAGTCGCCGGAACCGGCGAAATACATTCCCGTAGCGAACAGAACGAGAATCGCTCGCGACAGCGCCAACTGTTGGTCCACCGGAACCAGGGCCCACCGAGCAGCCTCCGTCGCCATCAAGAGCGCCATCCACGCCGCCGCCACCCCAATACCAACACTATGGAACTGCATCATTCGATAATAGAGTCATCTCGAACTCGCGAGCCTACTGGCAACTCACATTAACCGCCCTTCTCTGGGGCACCTCCTGGATTTGCGGACGGCTTGTCTCGGGCGAAGGGGTGCCGGCGGTCTATGGTTCGCTGGGCCGGTTCGGGTTCGGCTCGCTTGGTCTGCTCGTCGTCCTACTCTTTTACCGGCCGTGGCCGGCACTGACGGCGCCGCTCTTCTGGCGGCTGAGCGCGATGGGCCTGTTTGGCGTGTTCTTCTACAACATCTGCTTCTTTAATGGGCTGCAGACGGTGCCGGCGGGCCGCGCGTCGATGGTCGCCTCCATGCAACCGATGTTTGTGTTTCTCTTCTCGGCGCTCGTTTGGGGAGAGAAGGTGACTCCGCTGAAGGTCGGTGGCCTGCTGGTCAGCTTGGCTGGGGCGGTGCTGGTGCTTTCGCAGGGCGAACCCGGCCGCCTGTTTGCCAAGGGGCTGAACTCGGGCGACCTGTGGATTCTGGGCTGTGCCGTATCGTGGGTGGTCTATACGCTGCTCGGCCGTACGGTGATGGGAAAGATATCGGCGGTGGCCGCGACGGCGTACTCGACGTGGATCGGCACGGCGGGGCTGGTGGCTTACGCCGCGCTGCAACCTGTTCCGGAGGCGCCCTGGAGCACGACCGTCTGGCTGGCCTCCGCGTTCCTCGGTCTGGGCGGCACTACGTTGGCGTTTCTGCTTTACCTCAAGGGCATTGGACAGATCGGGCCGAGCCGAGCCTCCATCTTCATCAATCTGGTGCCGGTCTTCGGCGTCAGTCTCAGTTCGCTCTTCCTGGGCGAATCGATCAGCGGGGTGACGCTGCTGGGCGGCGCGATTGTTATCGCTGGGGTCCGGATGTTGAACCGATGATCTGGTGGTACACCGGGCAGTCCGGATCGTGCGCGCCGGGCAGGTAGCCGGTGCTGACCAGGAACTCATTCACGATCTCTCCACCCGTGAAGACGAAGGTCTTTTTGAAGAGCTTCGTCCAGGCGTGACGGTCGAGCGGATGGTGGGCGTCGAGGAAATTACGAAACGAACCCATGGCCTGAATCCGGCGGGCGTTTTCGATGGCGGCGTTTACCTTCAGCCGGTTGCGGATAATCCCCGCGTCGGCGAGCAGGCGGGCGCGATCTTGTTCGCCATACGCGGCTACCTTAGCAATGTCGAAATTGTCATAGGCCCGGCGAAAGGCATCGCGCTTCTTGAGGATGGTGAGCCACGAGAGCCCGGCCTGATTGATTTCGAGAATCAGCCGTTCGAAGAGTTCGTCCTCCGTCGCCAGCGGGAAGCCGTATTCGGTGTTGTGATAGTGCGTGTTCCATTGGTCCATTCCCTGGCGGACGGCGGCGCAGTACGATAAGCCCATATGCTCCTTATTGTCGCGGCTCTGGTGATCCAATTGCCGCCGTTGCCGGCGGCTGACCCCCACGCCTCCGCGACCATGCCCGGCTGGGCGAAGGCCGCGCGCGCCGTTTTACGAAACGAACCCAATGTCGAGTATACGTGGACCGGCGCCACGGTCGCCCACCTTGAACTCATCCGCCGCCTTCCCGACGAAGCTCCCGGCAAGCAGCAGTACGTCGAGTTTCTGAAGGAGGCCTATGGATACAACATCGACCGGCTGAACGCCGCCTACGGCCTGCAGGCCAGTTCGTTTACCGACCTCTATTCCTTCGACTACCGGGCGCTCGACCGCGGGCGGGAAGCCGTCCGCCGCGACGACTTGGCCTTTCTTCGCGCCTTAAACGAGACGCTTTTCGCCGAAGCCGGTAAATTGATTGGCCATCGCGTCCGATTTCCCGATTGATCCGTAACTCCTGTGTGGCCCCTCGCGAATCTTACACAGGAGAGCCCATTATGAATCGACGCTATTTTCTCGCCGCCGCCATCACCGCTTCCGCCCTGGGCGCTGCGGGCCGCAGCGTTCGCATCACCAGCTTTGGCCGCAACGGGCAGCGGCAGACTACGGAGGTTGTTCCCATGATTACCAAGACCGATGCCGAGTGGAAGAAGCAGCTCACCCCGCTGCAATACGACGTCACGCGCCGCAAAGGCACGGAACGGGCGTTCACCGGCGAATACAATGCCCACAAGGGCGACGGCATCTATCGCTGCATCTGCTGCGAGACGGCGCTGTTTGACTCCCGGCATAAGTTCGATTCGGGCACCGGCTGGCCCAGCTTCTATCAGCCGATCGCCAAGGAGAACGTCGGCGAGCACGTCGACAAGTCGCTCTTCATGTCGCGAACCGAGGTCGTTTGCGCGCGGTGCGATGCGCATCTGGGTCACGTCTTCGACGATGGGCCGCGTCCCACCGGCCTGCGCTACTGTATGAATTCAGCCTCGCTGCGCTTTGAAGCGCGGACGAGCGAGAAGTAGGAGGAGCGCCATGTTACGGCAAATCGCCATTGTTTCGATGCTCGCGACCGTTGGCTGCGTAGCGGCTCCGCGGATGCCTCTGCCGGACCCCGCGCAGGATTTCGACGCGGCCAAGTTAAAAGGCAAGCAGAAAGCGATTTTGGCTGGGGGCTGCTTCTGGTGCACGGAAGCGGTGTTTGAGGCCGTCGCCGGTGTGGAGAAGGTCGTCTCCGGCTACTCCGGGGGCGATCTTGCTTCGGCGACCTACGAGATGGTTGGTTCTGGACGGACGAAACATGCCGAGGCGATCGAAGTGACGTATGACCCCGCCAAGATCTCCTACGGCCAGATCCTGAAGATCTTCTTCGCCGTCGCCCATGATCCGACTCAGTTGAACCGTCAGGGTCCGGACTACGGCCCGCAGTATCGTTCCGCGATTTTCTTCGCCAACGAAGAGGAGAAGCGGGTGGCCACTGCGTACGTGGCTCAATTGGAACAGGCGAAAGCCTTCAACGGCAAGATCGTCACGGAGCTTGCGCAATTGAAGGCTTTCTACCCGGCAGAAGATTATCACCAAGACTTTGTGAAGCGGAATCCGAACCATCCGTATGTGGTGGTGAACTCCACTCCCAAGGTCACAAAGCTGAAGAAGGAATTTCCTTCGTTCCTCAAGAAGTAGCGTTAGCGGTCCTGGACGACGAGGAAGTCGAATGGGGTGCCGCCGCCGGTGGCGTCGATGGCGATCACGGTTGCCGCGGCGCCCATCGGCAGGGAGAGACGGCCGCTCTGAATTGCGATCGTCCGGGTGCCGGCGGGGGTGACGCGGGCCATCAGGCCGGTGTTGGCGGGAACGGCGAGGTAGTTCGAATTCACGCCAAAGGGAACATTGGACAGAGCGGCTGTGCGGTTGCGCAAAGTCTGGAACGGAGCGCCGACGTAGACGTCAACGGCGGGAGCGCTGGGGGCGCCGTGCACAACGCGAACGTAGGCCGAAGCCATGTCGATCGGCAGGATGTCTTGCAGAAGGAGCAGGCGGAGGCCGGGCGATTTGTCAGGAGTCGCGAAACCGGTGGCAATGACGCTGAAGCTGGCGCCACCGGCAAGACTGACGTTGACTTCGGCAACTTTAGTCTGGGTCCCGGCGACGAAGACTTGGAATATCCGCTGACCGGCGGGCACGGGGACATAGTCTGACGCGCTCTTGAAGGGGATGCCATCAAGGGCGACGGCGCCATCAACGTAGATGTCAACGGCGGGGGCGTCGGGGCTGGCGTGGATGACGCGGACACGGGCGCTCGGCGCCTGTCCGAAGGAGAGACCGGCTACAAGGAGCGCGGCGGCTGCAAGCTTGGCAATCGCAAATTTCATCTTTCGTTTCTCCAATTCATTTGGGGTTACGAAAGCGTCGCCACGAACGAGAGAGGGGTGCGGCGCACGCCTTCTCTTTGTCCGATGCCACTATTTTGAAGCCTGAATCAAAATAAATTAACGTGCACTGCAGGTTTGGCAACTGCCGTACAAGAGCACTTCGTGGCCGGTGACCTCGAAGCCGGGAGGGGCCATCGCCTTGAAGCCGCTCAGGCAGCCGGTCAGTTCGTAGACCTTTCCACAGCCCTTGCAATGAAAATGGTGATGGTGGTCCTTGCCCGCGAGTTCATACCGGGCGGATTCGCCAGGCAGTTCCACCGTGGTCAGCCAGCCTTCTTCGACGAGTGCCTTGATGTTGCGGTACACCGTGGCAATGCCAATGCCTTCATGCCCGGTGGTGGCCATTTCGAGAACCTCATTCGGGTTCAGGGGCCGGTCGGCCGTGACGAAGGCATCGCGAATGGCTCGCCGCTGGCGCGTATTGCGATTGGGTGCGGAGTCGGGGGAGGGCATTCGAGAAAACCTTACAGCGTCGCTAAGGGACCGTGGTCGTCGCAGTGGCCGCTGTGCGGATGGTGGAGATGGCCCGCGACCAGGTAGTCGACGTGGTCGCCGTGCGGAACTGCTTCGTGGCCGCAGCCAGCACCGTGGACATGACCGCTGTCGTGGGCGCCGCAATCGTGCTGCGGGGTGCAGACGGCGGGATTGGCCGGGGACAGACCGATGGTGTGCTCATCAACATGACCATCGTGCAGATGGTGCAGATGACCGTCGTGCAGATAGTCGACGTGATCGTCGTGTTGGACGGCGGTATGACCGCAGCCCGCTTCATGATGATGCGTATGTTCCGGGTGGGTATTGCAGGATGACATTGTTACTTACTCCTTATTGTTGACTAGAGAAGGAAACCGGGATAAGTCAGCCCGGCCCTCACTTGCGTGAGCGAGCGCGTTAAATACAAGGTCGGCGACGTGTTGATCGGCCAGACCATACAGGATGTGCTTGCCGTTGCGGCGGCGCGAAACGAGACCTTCGTTGCGCAGAACCCGCAACCGCTGCGAAATGGTCGACAGGTCCTCGCCCTCCGCCGTGGCGATCTCTGTCACACACGCTTCGCCTTGGCCGAGCAGCGTCAACAGGCGCAGGCGTGGCCCGTCGCCCATCGCGCGAAAAATGCCGGCGGCCCGTTCAATGGCCCCCGGTTGCACCAGCGCCACGCGTTGGCGGGCGAAGTGGTCGTGGGGGGCGCAGGCGGGGTCGATTACTTTCGGCATGGAACACTTGAGCAACTGTTCAAGTGTGATGGTACGGTGAATCGCCCCACCATGTCAAGCAGCACGAAGCCTGTGTTACTCTTAGAAAGTTTTTCCCATTTTTCTTCCACTATGAAACGCGCTCTCATCACCGGTGTAACTGGACAGGACGGTTCTTACCTCGCGGAGTTTCTGCTCCGCAAGGGCTACGAGGTACACGGCATCAAGCGCCGCTCGAGCAGCTTCAATACCGGGCGGGTCGACAGCATCTACACCGATCTGCATGAGCACGGTAATCGCTTTTTTCTTCACTTTGGCGACCTCTCGGATACGAGTAGCCTGTGGAAGCTACTGCATGACGTGAAGCCCGATGAGGTGTACAACCTCGCGGCGCAGAGCCACGTCCGGGTGAGCTTTGACATTCCGGAGAGCACCGGCGACATTACGGGCATGGGCGCCGCGCGCCTGCTCGAAGGCATCAAGCAGGTTGGCTTAGGCAGCACCTGCCGGTTCTACCAGGCTTCGTCGAGCGAAATGTTCGGCGCGGCGGATCCGCCGCAGCACGAAGGCACCGTTTTCCATCCCCGTAGCCCGTACGCCTGCGCCAAGCTGTTCGCGCACTGGCTCACGATCAACTACCGGGAAAGCTACAACATGTTCGCGGTGAGCGGCATTCTGTTCAATCACGAATCCCCCCGCCGCGGCGAGACGTTCGTGACGCGGAAGATCGCCCGCGCGGTCGCCCACATCAAGAACGGTCTCCAGGACAAGGTATACCTCGGTAACCTCGATTCGAAGCGCGACTGGGGCTTTGCCAAGGAATACGTCGAAGCCATGTGGCTGATGCTGCAGCAGGAGACCCCGGACGACTACGTAATCGGCACCGGCGAGACCCATACCGTTCGCGAGTTTGTCGAAGAAGCTTTCGGCCATGTGAATCTGGAATGGGAGAAGTACGTCGAGTTCGACCCGCGCTACCTACGCCCCGCCGAAGTGGACGCCTTGTTGGCCGACCCCTCGAAGGCTCGCCAAAAGATGGGTTGGGAGCACCAGACCGGCTTTAAAGAACTCGTAAAACTGATGGTGGATGCCGAAATGGACGCGATTGCCGCGCGGCAGGCCGGGGTGACCCCGACCAACAGCCTGCACGGTTAACCTCCGGAGACCCCTTTCATGTTGGACCTGACGAAGAAGCGCATTGTAGTGACCGGCGGCGGCGGCTTTCTTGGCTCGTTCGTCGTGGACGCCCTGAAAGCCCGTGGGTGTGAATCCGTTTTCGTGCCGAGGAAGCGGGACTACGATCTGACACGGATGGACGGCATTGAGAAGATGTTCGCCGACGCGCAGCCGGAGGTGCTCTTCCACTTGGCGGCCGTGGTGGGCGGTATTGGCGCCAACCGGATCAACCCCGGTTCATTCTTTTACGAGAATGCCATTATGGGCATTCAGTTGATTGAGGCCGCCCGTTTGCATCAGGTCGAGAAGACCTTAGTGGCGGGATCGATCTGCGCCTATCCGAAGTTCACGCCCGTGCCGTTCAAGGAAGACGACTTGTGGAACGGCTATCCGGAAGAGACCAATGCCCCATACGGCATCGCCAAAAAGGCGCTGCTAGTCCAGGGCCAGGCTTACCGCCAACAGTATGGGTTGAATTCAATCTTCGTCATGCCGGTGAACCTCTACGGTCCCCGGGACAATTTTGACCTTCAGTCCTCCCATGTGATCCCGGCGCTGATCCGGAAGGCCCTTGAAGCCAAGGAAGCCGGCGTGGAGGAGTTAGTGGGTTGGGGCGACGGTTCCCCGACGCGGGAGTTCCTCTATGTGGAGGACGCAGCGGAAGGGTTGATTACCGCCATGGAACGCTATGACGGCGACGAACCGGTGAATCTCGGCAGTGGCTACGAAATCAGCATTAAAGACTTGATGGAACTGATTGCCCGACTGTGTGGCTTTGAGGGCCGCCTGGTGTGGGATTCGACGCAACCGAACGGCCAGCCGAGGCGCGGCCTGGATACGACCCGCGCGGACAAATATTTTGGCTTCCGGGCACAGACGTCACTCGAAGCCGGTTTACAGAAGACAATTGATTGGTACAAGGAAAACCGTACGCACAATATGGGAGTCTGAAAGAGAACAACGTTGTTCTCCTGATAAATGAAGCGGATTCGCTTATTCCAGATCAGTAACGGGGTGGGCTCGGGCAATATCGGCGATGAGCTGATGGCGCAGGAGTTCTGGAAGTTGTTGCCCGGTAACGTGATTCTGGATGTGCCCACTCTACCGGAGGCTGTTCGCTTCCGTGGCAAGTACCCGAACCCGCATCGTTATTTTCCGGCCGGGTCCCGCTTGACGGATCTTCCCCAAACGCCAGGTATTCTCGTAGGCGATACCCCGGTGGCGGAGTTTGAGGGCCTTGGATACCCGCTGCAAACGGTGGGTCCGGCGATTAGTGCGATTTCGCGGCGCGGCCTTCCTGTTGACGCGATATCGGTCGGCGTCGATCGCCTGCATACGCCGGAAGCCCGCCAACTCTTTGCCCAGCACTATGCCGCGATTCGATCGTGGACCGTTCGTTCGGAGGCCTGTCGCGAGGCCCTGCTCGACCTGGGCGTTGCACCGGAACGAATCCGTGTGGCGGCTGATCTGGCCTGGCTATTTACGCCCGGGACGGAGACAGACGCTTGGGCGGCGGAGGTGTGGCGCGGTTTGGGAATCCAACCGGAGCGGCCGCTGCTGATCGTGAACGCCGTACACCATGTCGACCCCTCGGATACGGCTCCGAAGCGGGTGCTGGCCGAAGCGTTGGACCGCTTGGCGCGGGAATCCAGCTATCAGATAGCGTTTCTTCACAACGAAAGCAGGCCGGGGCCGGATTTCGACGCCGCCGCCGCGTCCGACGTTCGGGCCTTCATGCGGGAAACCTCCGTTGTGGTGCCCCTTGCCTACTACACGCCACAGGAGATGGTGAGTCTTCTGCGGCCCGCGGCTACAGTGCTCTCGCAGCGGTACCACATGGCCATTCAGGCCATACTGGCGGGGACGATCCCTGTCTGCCTGATGCGGGGCCAGAAGCTGAGTGGTCTGGCGCGCGAATTTGGGCTGCTGACCGCGCCGATTGAGGCCGATGCGATTGTGGAACGCGTGATGGAGTCAGCCGCGCGCCGTTCAGACAGGATTGCGGCACTGGCAGAGAAGCGGGAGGAGCACCGCGTCCGGGCGGGAGAGGCGCTGAGCTTCTTCCGGGAGTACATGGCGCAGGGAGCCCCGGTCCCGCGCCTCCCAGCCGCCGTCCTGCAGGTAGTGGTGATCCACCTCGGCGGGCTGGGCGATCTGGTCCTGGCCTCGTCTCTGCTTTCGGCGCTTCGCCGGAAGTATGGCGAGGCGTCGATCCGGCTGCTCTGCCGGGCTCCGTTCGCACAATTGCCTAGCCTGTTTCCCAGCCCGCCGGACCAAGTTACACCGGTCCGCCTGAATCCGAATGTCCACTCGCGGCCGAGCCTGATGGTCGCCGAAGCGCTCCGGGAATTGGAAGAACAGTTGGGCAAGCTTCGACCGGATCTGGTGCTGAGCGCTGAACTCGAACCCACTTGGCTTTCCTGGTACCTGACCAGCCGCTGGCAGGCACCCGTGAACGTGGCGTGCACTCGCCTGGAAGCTCCTCAGGGATTACTCCCCGTTCTGCTGCAAGAAGCCGGGCTGCAGTTGGTGGACTTCGACGGTCCAACCTGGCACGCGGATATGATCGAGGGCGACCGTTACGCCCAACTGGCCAAGGCGGTGGGGATCGACGACTGCCCGGCGCCCCGGTGGACGATCAACGCGGAGCAGGATCGGCAGACCTCTGCTTTCCTGGAGGCGAGCGGCATCAGCGGCGCATTTGCCGTCTGCTTTCCACTCGGCGCGGCGTCCACGCTCGTCAAACGCTGGCCGGTCGAGTCTTTCGCCTCAGCGCTGGAACAGGCGACCGAAGGCTTCGCCACTCCGGTGATCTTGACCGGGGAGGCGCATGAGCTGGCGGCGCTGGAATCCCATGCGGCTTACCTGCGCGGCCGGGGAGCCACGATCGCGGTATTCGCTGGCACGGCAGACGAGATTCTGTTGCTGGCGGGACTGTTGGCGCGGGCGAAGTTCTTCCTTGGGAACGACACGGGTCCGGCCCACATCGCCCAGGCCTACGGAACGCCGGGCGCCGTGGTTTTCGGCGGCGGGACTTGGCCACATTACCGTCCCTGGGGACCTGGCGCCGTGGGTGTCGTGCATCCGTTGCCCTGTTTTGGTTGCCGCTGGGACTGCATTTTCGGGCAGCCCGTCTGCATCGAAGGGGTGACCGTCGAATCCGTCGTTCGGGCAATCCAACAGGCAACGACGAATCCGACTGGTCCCGCGGAGGTGATCGCCCTCGCTTCGACCATAGCCGAGTCGGTCGTCAAGCTGGCAACCGTGTGGCGAACGGCCGCGGAAGAGCGACTGGTGAAGCTGGAGGAGCTCTCACGGACGCATGAAGTAGTCGCTACGGCGGCGGCCAACCGAGCCCAAGCGCTGGACGAGCTGGACCGTCTGTTCCAGGGAGTGGAGACGAGCCGGGAAAGCGTACAGGCGGCAGCCAATCATCGACTGGAGTTGATCGAAGTCATCTCGAAAGAGCTATCCGACTTGAGGAGCGAGAACTCCGCCCGCTTGGAGACGATTGAAAGCGCCGATAACCTGCTGCATCGGCAAGAAGACGAAATCAGAGAGCTCCGCGAAGGCTATGCTGCGCGCTTGGTCGCCATCGAAGAGGCCAACGCGCTGCTCCAGAAGCAGCAACTGGAGATCGCCGAGCTGCGCGAGGGACACGCCGCTCGCCTCGTCGCCATCGAGGAGGCCAACGATTTCCTCCGGAAGCAGCAGCGGGAGATCGAGGAGCTGCGCGAGGGCTACGCCGCTCGCCTCGCGGCGATCGAAGAGGCCAACGAGCTGCTTCGGAGACAGCAGCGGGAGATTGCTGAGCTGCGCGAGGGCTACGCCGCACGCCTCGTGGCCATCGAAGAGGCCAATGAGCTACTCCAGAAGCAGCAGCGGGAGATTGCTGAGCTGCGCGATGGCCACGCCGCACGCCTCGTGGCCATCGAAGAGGCCAATGCGCTGCTACAGAAGCAGCAGCGGGAGATTGCTGAGCTGCGCGAGGGCCATGCCGCGCGCCTCGTGGCCATCGAGGAGGCCAATGTCCTGCTCCGAAGCCAACAGGAAGATCTCACGCGCCTCCGGGCGGAAACCGCCTCCCTCAAGGCCGAAGATGCCCGGCAGAATGCGCGAATTCAGGAGTTGGACGTCGCCGCCACGGAACGGCTAGCTGCGCTCGAACACGCCAATCTGCTCCTCGCCGCCGCGAACGCGGCCAACGGGGAGCAGGGCAACCGGCTGCGCATGTTTGAACAAGCTGCGACCGAACGATTGGCTGCTCTGGAGGCCACGACCGTCACCCTACGGGCAGAGACGGCCCGTCGCACCCAGTTGGCGGCCGACCTGGAAACCGTCGCCGCAGCGCAAGCGGAGGCCCGACGCAGGCAGGCCGACGAGCGGGAAAGCTGGCAGAAGGTACTGGCGGAGCTACGCGCTGAACTCAGTCGGGAGCGCACAGCCCGACTCGCCGGTCACGAAGAACTGATCCTCTTGCGGGCCGATCTCGAGCGAGTCGCGGCAGAACGGGACCGTTATCGCCGTTCCACCGAGGAGTTGGCGCTTAGTGAGCAGGACTTAAGAGGGCAAATCCTTGCGGCTGAGTCGGGGACTTTGCTACAGTCAGTTTTCCGAAGTAAAACAGGAAAGAGCCATTGAAGTCTTGTCCGAACCACCTATGAAAATAGACGTCAATCTGCGCCAGTATTACAAGGGCAAGATTGGCGGTATGGAAAACTACCTGCGCAATGTAATTCGCGGGTTGTCCCATCACCAGTTAAAAATTTGGGTCCACAAAGAAGAGGTGGAACACGTTCGCGAATTCGCGCCCACTGCTGAAATCATTGGGATTACCCACGAAGGCGGCCTGCGAACGATTGAAGACGCGGTGCGCGCCGGCGGTTTCGACCTCTATTTCTGCCCGTTATTAGTGCTGGAGCCGCTCGTCGTTTCCCAGCCGAGCGCCGTGATGATGCCGGACGTGCAGCACGAGTTTTTTCCGGAATTTTTTGATGCTGGCGTGCTGCAATGGCGGCGGCAGACGTATGGCCCAACCGCTCTGAATTGCGACGTCCTGTTTACGCTCAGCGAGCACGCCAAGTCAACAATTGTTGAAAAGTTCCGCGTGAATCCCGATAAAATTCGGGTTATCCACCTCGACGCGGACGCGGAATTCAAGCGTGCGTTGCCCGCAGTTCCCACGCCCGGGTTCAAGGCGCTCCGCCTGCCGGAACGCTACCTTTACTTCCCGGCCAATTTTTGGCCGCACAAGAACCACTCGAATGTTCTGCAGGCGCTGCGAAAAGTGGTCGATTCGGGCGCTCGCGACATTCAACTGGTTCTGAGCGGATCGCCGGCGGAGTTTGGGCGCGTGGAGAAAGAGATCGCCAGCCTCGGCCTGCGCGATTCCGTACGGATGCTGGGTTACGTCGACAAGGCGCTGATTCCAGAGATCTACCAGCATGCGTTGGCGCTGCTGTTCGCCACCAAGTTTGAAGGGTTCGGGATACCGCTCCTCGAAGCGTTTTACTGCGGGTGCCCTGCGATTACCGCCAACTCCGGCAGTTGTGTCGAGGTGGCCGGCGATGCCGCTGTGCTCGTCGACCCGCTCAACCCGGCCAGCATTGCCGAAGGGGTGCTCCGTCTGGCGGGCGACGCAACGTTGCGCCAAGAGTTGGTGGAGAAGGGCAAAGAGCGCGTCAAGCAGTTCTCCTGGGAGCAGGCGGTAGCCCGGACAGAGCAGGCGTTTGGCGACATTACGAGTCCGTCCTACCGCAAACCGTCGTCGATTCAAGTGGAGTCCTGGCCGGTCATCGGTGTTGTCACGCCGACGTACAACATGGCGCACTTCCTCGAGGAGACGATTGAAAGTGTGCTCTCGCAGGACTATCCGCACGTCGACTATGTCGTGATGGATGCGGGGTCGAAAGATGGCTCGGTGGAGATTCTTCAGAAGTACGGCGACCGCTTTCGTTGGGTTTCGGAGAAAGACCGGGGCCAAGCGGATGCCGTCAACAAGGGGTATCACGCCACGAAGGGTGAGATCTTCACGTTCCTCAACTCGGACGATACCTATCTGCCTGGTGCTCTCAGCACGATCGCCAAGCATTTCAAGGCGAACCCGGGCGTGGGGATGATCTACGGCGAGGCGTATCACGTAAAGCTCGACGGCGAGATTATCGCGCCGTATCCGACGCAGCCGTTCGACCTGCGCACGCTGAACAACCAGTGCTACATCTGCCAGCCGGCGGCGTTTATGCTGCGCGAGGCGTTCTATAACGCAGGTATGATGAACGTCGATATGCACTTCGCGCTCGATTATGAGCTGTGGATCCGCATCGCCAAACAGTACGGGGTTCGCAAAGTCGACGAGTTCCTGGCGACGAGCCGGATGCATATGGACAACAAAACCTTGTCCAAGCGCCGACTGGTGTATCAGGAGATCCTGAGCACGGTGAAGACGCAGTTTCGATATGCGCCGTATGAGTGGATCAACGGCTACGCCTGCTATCTGCTCGACCGGAAGGATCAATACTTCGACCGGTCGAAACCGACGATGACGTCCTACGCGCTGAGTTTGGCGCTGGGGATGTATCACAATCCCGGGCAGCGAAAGCGCTTCCTGGCCGAATGGCAGGAGATGACCGGATTCGGCCGGAAGTTTACTGGCCGCTGGGAAGATGGCTGGATTTCGGGAGTTTGGCAGTCCGAACAGTCGATTCCACAAGATGCATCCCGCCTGGCGATGGCCGGGAAGCACTGGGCGCCCGGCGGTCCGTTGGTTCTGACTGTGAAGCTCAATGGCAAGGCAATCCATCGGCAGCAGTTAGCGGCGGGGGAGTATTCTCTGACTGCCCCCGTGCCCAATGAGTACCGGGGTACGACCTGCAAAATGGAAGTGGAAACCAACCGGACCTGGCGGCCGAAGGAAAACGGCGACTATCGGCAATTGGGCTGTGTTGTGGATACGGTTCAGTTTGAATCTACGAGAACCTCGAAGTGAGCGAACCCCTCGTAACCATCGTTACCCCGTCCTACAACCAAGGACATTTTATTCGGGCGACGATTGAAAGCGTCCTGAGCCAGAGCTATCCGAACGTCGAGTACATCATTATGGACGGCGGCTCCACCGATAGTACGGCGGCCGTCGCAGCCGAGTACAGCAGCCGTTTGACCTTTATTTCGGAGAAGGACCGTGGGCAGACCCACGCCATCAACAAAGGGTTTCAGCGGGCCAGGGGGAGTATTGTCGCCTGGCTGAATTCCGACGACGTCTACCTGCCTGGCGCAATTGGGCACGGGGTGGCTGGATGCGAGGCGAATCCCGAGGTCGGCGCGATTTACGGAGAGGGTTTCCAGATTGACTATGACGGGAATGTACGGCAGCAGTTTCCTTTCACCGAACCGTTCAATCTCTGGAAACTGACGTTTGTTCTCGACTACATCCTGCAGCAGTCGGTGTTCTTCCGGCGCGATTGCGTGGAGGCCGTCGGGTGGGCGGATGAGTCGCTGCACTTTGGCATGGATTGGGATCTGTTGATCCGCTTGGGCAAACGATTCGGGTTGGCGTATGTGCCGGAGAAGTTTGGCTGCATCCGGGAATACGAAGCGGCCAAGTCCTTCGCCGGGGGGCAGAAGCGGTTCCGCGAACTGGCCGCGATGTTGCAGAAGCACAGCGGGCAGAAACGTCCGCCGGGCTGGTGGTTTTACGGGCTGGATACGTACGACAAGGTCTGGTCGGAGCGGATTCGGAAGGTCGTTCCGGGGGCTTTGGGCGACTATGTCGCGAAGCGTTTTGTCCACGTCTGCCGGGCACAGATCGACGCCGTCTATTTCCGGGCGCAAGGGTTATACGCCGACCAGTGGGCGGCAACCCGACTGCACTGGATGCTGCCCGAGTATGCCCGCACCGCCGTGATCCATGGGACAATTCCTGGGTGGGCGCGTCCGCTCGATGATCAGGAGTTCCGCATTCGCGTGAATGGCCAGATGGTCGCCCGCGAGAACCCGACGTTTGGCGACTTCGCCATTCCGGTGCCGCTTACGCCGGGGCGCGCTTCGGTGCTGCGGATCGATGCCGAGAAGTACGTTGTACCCGAGGAGCAGGGCCTGGGGCCGGACCGTCGGCGTCTCGCTTGGCAATTGCGGCGCATCGAAGCGGTGCGATAGGACTCACTTCACGTTGAGTGTGGGTCCGGGCGGACTGGTCACCCCGCGAATGCGAATCGCTACGGGCACGGCCTTTCCCGGGGTTACCGTGGGAGGAATGCGGATGTTCAACTGGATGATGCCAACGATCAGGCCGGGACTCGCGCCAGCGTAGTGAACCTCCGCTGGGAGCCCGCCGACGGTGACCGTCACAGGACTGTGGGGACTGCTCGCTTTGCTGGCGATCTCGCCATCGAGACGCCCCGCATCGGCTGGCGGCGCAGGCATCCCCTCGCCGGTGGCATAGAGAATGGCGAACCCACCTCGCAAAGCAGGAGCCGCCTCGGTGACCAAATAGTACTCCTTCTTCTCTTCGTCGTAAGCGTAGGAGGCCACGGGACCGGCCCCTGCGCCACTTGCTGTGAACAAGCCGGGCGCGGCCGGGGTGACCAGGATCGGCCAAAGGTTGGACCGTTGGCCCAAATGATTCACCTGGATCATGTACGGGCGGTTTACCTCCAAGCCATAGGGAATCGCAATGCAGATCTGGTCCTTCCAGGCGTAGAGGATGGGCGCGCCCTCCCCTTGCAGCTCGACGGAAACATTGGCCAGGCTTGCCGGGACGCGGGGCAGCGCCGGGTCGAAAGCGACTAGAGTCTCCGGTCCAAGATTCTGGCCAAAGATGACCAGTAGGGAGCCAGGGGCGGCCGTGGCGGTGAGGTTTGCGGCGTGGCCGATTCCGCGAATTGCGGGCCCTGGTAGCGTCGTGACGAAACTCCCGGTCGCCTCGCCGCCTCCCGCGCCGGGATTCGTCACGGTGATCGGCAGGGACTTCGAATCCATCATCATGCTGGCGGGCACCGTGACTTGGAGTGCGTTGTCCCCGAGCACGACGGTCAAGACCTGCTGATTGTTCACTCGAGCGATGGTCCCGGGAAAGAACCGGGCGCCGCGGACGGTCAAGATACTCGTTGGCGACTGCGCGGGCAGACTGGCCGGCCAAACGGTGCTGATTTCCGGGATCCCCGGCTGAACGGTGAGGCGGGCGGTGACGGTGGTCGTCTTCGTCACGGCGGTAGGCGTGTTGATTGTGAGCGTGCCGGAGTAGACTCCCGGACTCAATCCGGCCGGGTTCGCCGCGACCTGGATGGGGACCCGAAAGCCCGGAAATATGCTCCCGGTGGAGGGCGTAGCGGAGAGCCAAGCGGTTCCCTTCGTCGCGACGCTGAACGGAAGCAGGCCACCGGTGGAGCTCAGCAGTACCGGCAACGGGGGCACGGCGAGGTTGTCTCCGAGCCGCGAGACGAAATCGAGCGTCGTGGGCGAGACCATGATGTTGCTGGGCGGCGATTGCACCGTCAGCGTAACCGGAATCGATACAGGCTCCCGGTTGGCGCCCTCGGTCGGCACGATCGTCAGTTGGTCGGTGTAGGTACCAAGGATCATCGACGTGACATTCACTGTCACCCGGACCGCTAGCGTCGTCCGGCCGCTTTCGGGCGTGACCGTCAGCCAAGGACTTGAAGACGGATTGACGGCGAAGCCGAGCACTTGACCGTTCGCTACCGCCGCGACGGACAGCGTCTGCGAGGCGGTAGGAGTACCAACTCCCTGCACAAAGCTGAACGAAAGGGCGGTCGGCGACACCTTGACCGCGGGTGCGCCCCAGAGCATCGAAGCGAGCCAGAAGATAGAAAACCAACGCACTGTCTCTCCATCGACGGCCTGCGCCGCCAACGGGAGATCAGTTAATTCTTAAGCTCTTCGGGGAAAACCGCATAGCCTTCCGGCGGCGGGAACTGCGCGCGGAAGTATTCGAGGCGCTTCCGCAGATGGCGGCTGGCGATCTGCCGCGGACCCGGCTCGACATCGATATCGCAGCAGAGACCGTGGAGATACAACGTCAGCGTGTCGAAGAAGGATTCGCGGGCATATTCGCGGAACAGCTTCGTCTCGCCCCGGAAAGAAGCCTGCTTGTTGAGCAGATTCTGTTTCGCGGCCCAGCTCAATTGGTCGACTTCGCCATGGACGCGCGCTTTCAGTTCCACACGGAGCATGTCCATGTAGCCACTGAACGCCGCCTCGGGCAACCGATCGAATGCCGCCCGGGAGAACGCATTGAACAAATGGAAATGATACTCGCTCATGTCGATGTCTTTGACACCGAAAGCGAGGATGCCTGGCTGGCCTTCCGTGGCCGATGGAACGTAGGCGAGCGTCAAACGGACTTTTTCCTCAGGCGGGTCGATGACGACCAAGGAGTCCTGCGGCAGAAACGTCTGCCGTGCAGCCGCCTTGTGTTTGCCAAGGGCGGCGGGCCGTTCGAGATAGGGTACGAGCAGTACGAGGAGCTTCGGCAGTGCGGCGCGCACTAAAGCGGGGAGAGCTTCGACGGGCTCTTCCAGATATTCCCGCATGTCCTCTTCACCCACAGGCACGGCGGCGACGAAATACGAGAAAGTATCGCCCAGCGGAACGCTCTCCGAGCGGAATCGTTCGGCGAATTCACCCAAGTGAAGTTTGGCCGCAGACTCTAGGGCCAGGTCGGAGGAAGACGGCATCGACAGAACCTTCAGTGTAACAGAGCCTCGCGCTAGACTGGGGTTTTGCCACCTGTGGACATTTTGATATCAGCGGGCGAGGCGTCAGGGGACATGTACGCCTCCCGGCTGGTGGAAGAGTTGCGGAAACTGGCGCCTGGGCTCCAGTTCTATGGATGCGCCGGGCCGAAGATGCGCGCCGCGGGCGTGGAGCCGGTCGTCGACGCTGAGGCGTTGGCTGTCGTTGGTCTCGTCGAGGTGGTCGCGCATATTCCCCGGATCTATGCCGAATTTCGAAAGCTCGTCGCCGCGGCGCGGAAGCGGCGGCCGGCGTTGGCGATTCTTACCGACAGCCCGGACTTCAACCTGCGCGTCGCCAAGAAGCTGAAGCGGCTGGGGATTCCAGTGGTTTATCTGGTCGCGCCGCAGGTTTGGGCGTGGCGGTCCGGCCGGGTGAAGCAGATGCGACGGGACCTGGCGAGTATTTTGTCGATTTTTCCATTCGAGAAGGCCTGGTTCGCCGAGCGCGGCGTCTCCGTCGACTTCATCGGCCACCCGCTCGCCTGGAGCGCGGCGCCTAGTATGTCGCGTTCGGAATTCTGCGCCCGGCACCAAATTGACGAAACGAAGCCATTCCTGGTGCTGCTGCCCGGCAGCCGGGTGGGCGAGAGCCGGCGCCACCTGCCGGCGGTGCTGGATGCGGTGGAAATTCTGCGTTCTCATGGCTATACGCAGTTCGTCTGGGCGACGCCGACCGGATTTTTAACCCGCGGCGGCAGTTCGTTTACAACTTTTCGGGAACGCATTTCCGCGCTGTCCATCCAAATTGTTGAGGGAGACACCTGGGACGCTATTGCCCATGCCGACCTCGCCTTGGCCGCCAGCGGTACGGTGACCATGGAAGCAGCCTTGCTGGGGACGGCAATGGTCACCTTCTATCGGGTCACCGAAGTCAGTTGGCTTCTGGGTAAATTGTTAGTGTCCGTTCCGTTCTACACCATGGTGAATTTGGTGGCAGAGCGTCAGGTGGTACCCGAACTCATGCAGAGTGAGTTGACGGGTTCTAACTTGGCCCGCGCCGCGCTGGATTTACTCGAAACCCCCGGAGCGCTCTCCAAGATGCGCGCCGAGTTAGCCACCATTCGCGAATCCCTTCGCCGGGAGAGCGACCCCCTTGCCGAAGCAGCCAAGATCCTGGCCGCCCGTTACTTGAAGGAAACCTGATCATGAAGATAGTTGGGACCATTCTCACCGCCAGCCTATTCGCCTCTCTCCTCTCCGGCCAGGAGGCGCGGGGGCGGTCCCGCATCGATGTGGTCAACTATCAGATCAAAGCCGACGTCAACCCGGCCACCCAAACGCTCACCGCTACTGCCCGGATCAAGTTCCTGCCGGTGGACGACCGGATTACGACCATTGCGCTCGACCTGCATAACAGCCTGAACGTCACCTCTGTGGTCGACGGTCAGGGCAAACCGCTGACGCCTACCCGGAATCTGCAGGAGTATCAGCTTCGCATCGCGTTCCCGGACATCCTCGCCAAGGGCTCCGAGCAGGAAGTGGTCGTGAACTATGAAGGCCGGCTGAGTGGCCAGGAGGAGTCGCCCGTTTACGGGGTGAAGTTCGCCGCGATCAAGCCGGAATATGCCTTCCTGCTCTATCCCGCGCGCTGGTTCCCGGTGAATGAGTACACCGCGGATCGCTACACGGCGGAGTTTTCCATTACCGTCCCTGAAGGCTTCAACGTAGTTGCCGGCGGGATTGAAACCTCCGGCCCCGCCCCGGCCGGCAAGAAGACGGTGGTCTGCAATTTCGCTAAGCCCAGCTTGGCCGGCTCCATCGCGATCATGAAGGGCGAACCGAAAACGGTTGCGGCGCAGGGCGTCACGGCGTTGACCTACTTCCGCAGCGATGCGGCGGTGGCCGCGGCCCAGAATTGGGGCGAGGAGACCGGCAAGGTGCTGTCGTTCTTGACGGGCGTTTTCGGTCTGGCTCCGTATTCGGCCATCAGCCTGATCGAAACCGAAGACGGTGCACCGAACGGCTACTCCGCACCGGGGATGCTGTTTCTCAATCCCCGGGCGATCAGCACCCAAGCGAATTCGCGATTGCTGGTAAATCAGTTGGCCCGCCAATGGTGGGGCTTGCAGACATCGCCGCTGAGCCGCAATCATCTCTGGATTACGAACGGCATGGCCCGCTACGCGGAACTCCTTTGGGTAGAGCAGTCGCAGGGCCCGGGCGCGCTCGAAGGCGAAGTGCGCGATACCTACGTCGAAGCGATGACGGTGGATAATCCGCCGCTGATCCAGGCTGCCCGGTTTGAGGACTACTCGCCCGAGTATTGGGCCACCACGGCCGGCAAAGGCGCTGCCGTCTATCACATGCTCCGCAGCGTGATGGGCGATGAGAAGTTCAATGAGTTCCTGAAAGCGGTGCCGGATAAGTTCGCCGGGCGCGGCGTTTCCACCGAGAACCTCAAGGAAGTGGCGAGCCAGCTTGCAGGCCAGGATCTGGGCTACTTCTTCATCCAGTGGATCGAGTCGAGCGGCGCGCCGGAGTTCAAGCTCGAATACACGGTCTATCGCACCCAGAAGGGTTTCCGGATCATGGGCAAGATCTCGCAGGATCTGGATACGTTCCGGATGCCGGTGACGCTGAAGATCGAAACCGAAGGCAACCCGGAGGAGAAGGTGGTGGACGTATCCGGCACCTCTTCCGAGTTCCTGATCGAGACCTTCGGCAAGCCGAAGCGCGTCGAGATCGACGTGAACAACAAGCTTCTACGCATGAGCCGGACGATGCGCGTCTCCGTCTCCATCCGCAAGGGCGAGATGTTCGCCGAAATTGGCGAATACGGCGAGGCGCTCAAAGAGTACACGAAGGCGCTCGAAGTGGCGCGCAACAGTTCGCTCGCCCACTATCGCGTGGGCGAGGTCTTCTTCCTGCAGAACAACTATCAGTCGGCGGCGAACGAGTTCCGCGAGTCGCTGAACGGCGATCTGGAGCCCAAGTGGACCGAGGTTTGGGGCCACATCAACCTGGGCAAGATCTTCGACATCACTGGCCAGCGCGAACGCGCCGTGAACGAATACAACCTCGCGATCCGGACCAAGGACAATACGCAAAACGCGCAAGAAGAGGCTGCCAAGTATCTCAAGGAGCCCTTCAAGCGCGCTAAGCCGGCCTACTAGACTAGTGGCCTTCGGCCTCTAAGAACCGTTCCGCTTCAATCGCCGCCATGCAGCCGGCGCCAGCGGCGGTGATGGCCTGGCGATAGACCCGGTCCTGCACATCGCCGGCATGGAAGACGCCGGCGATGTTCGTCCGCGCTCCGCCGTGCGAAAGGATGTAGCCCTCTTCGTCGGTATCGATTTGGCCGCGGAGGAACTTCGTGTTCGGAATGTGGCCGATCGCAACAAAGAAGCCGTCGACGGGACGGTCCCACGTTTCGCCGGTCACGATGTTGCGAAGCTTGGCTCCGGTGACGAAGCCCTTCTCGACGTCGTAGACATCGTCGACAACGGTGTTCGTCAGGATCTCGATTTTCGGATTGGCCTTCGTCCGGTCCACCATGATCTTCGACGCGCGGAACTCTTCGCGCCGATGAACGAGGGTCACACGCTTGCCGAACCGGGTGAGGAAGTTGGCTTCCTCCATCGCGGTATCGCCTCCGCCAATCACCATGATCTCCTTCTCGCGGTAGAAGAAGCCGTCGCAGGTGGCGCAGGAGCTGACGCCGTGGCCGATCAATTTGTATTCGTTCGGCAGGCCGAGCCAGCGGGCAGACGCGCCGGAAGCGATAATCAGCGTCCGGGTTTCGATCCATTCACTGTCGATCTTCAGCTTGAACGGACGCTGGGACAGGTCGGCGTCCTCGACAGTGCCGTGGACATACTCGGCGCCGAAGCGAATCGCCTGCTGCTTCATGTTCTCGACAAGCTGCGGACCCATCACGCCGTCGGGGAAGCCGGGAAAGTTCTCCACCTCCGAAGTGATGGAAAGCTGGCCGCCGGGCTCATGGCCGGAGACCACCAGCGGCGAGAGCGAAGCGCGGCCGGTATAGACGGCGGCTGTATTTCCGGCACAGCCCGAGCCGATGATGACGACGTTACGCATAAATAAATGGAAAAGAGGGTCTGGAGCCGTGGAAGCTCCAAACCCTCAGGGTATCACTGAAACGTGAATTTCGACCTTACGCCGCCCGGCGGCGCATCAATCCGAGGCCGACCAACCCGGCGCCGAGCAGAGCCCAGGTGCCCGGTTCGGGGACCTCGCTGCCTGGAATGGAGCCAGTGATGAGATCGTTGCCACAGGTGGCCGATGCGAACGAGAAGCTTGACCCTTCGAAGCCGTTAATGAAGGCGTCGTTCGCGGCGAAGTCGAGGGTGACTTTTAGATTCGTCGGGCCGCCGGTGCTTGTCGTGGTGACGGTTCCCGCGCCGAGCTGCGTCGCGCTCTGGCTGCTGCCCCACACGGCAGCGTTCGGCCGATAATTGCCGTCCTGGTCCGCGCCCAAGCCAAGAGACTGCTTCGCGGTTTGGGTACCGGTTACCTGATAGAGATCGCCGGCGTCGAGGCCGTCCCGGGAAACCAGCGGCACTGCATAGATGTTGCTGCCGCTGAAGAGGAGCAGGTCGCCCACATTGAGATTAGTAAACGCGCCGCCGATGGAGAACGCGCTCAAGCTGGTGCCGCCACCGTAGTTGAGGAAGATCTCTACCGTGAACCGCTTCGTGCCGGAGTTGAACGACGCAAAGGCGAGCGAAGAGATGTCAAAGAGATTCGGGTCGCCAACGACGTCGGCGGGATCGGCTGAGGCCAGCGGGTCCGTGTATACCAACGGGAACGTTGGTAGAGCAAAAGCAGGGAGCGTCAAAGAAGCGGCCAGGAAGAGAAGAGAAGAGATCCGCATAGTGTTTCCGAAGACAACACTGACAGGCAGATACTCCCCCATCGAATAGAACTCCGGACCGATGGGGCCCAGAACCTGGCATAGTACAGCGCTAAGGCGCGGGACAGTACGGTGTGTCCATCAAGGAGAACAACGATAGACGAATCAATCCGTTAACAGGGACGCTTGCCTTAGTACTCTAGCGAAAGTGCAGCCAAAGTTGATTCGTAGCCAGCGCACCAAAGTACGCCAACAACCCCATATACGCGAACTGCGCGGCCGGCCAAGCCCAGCTGCCCAGCTCGCGCCGTACGATGGCCACCGTCGAGAAGCACTGCATGGCGAACGCGAAAAAGATCATCAGGGCGAACGCGCCGCCGGGGGTTAAATCCTTGCGCAGCGACTCGATCAACGGCGGTGAGTCCTGCTCCGCATTCTCAATTCCGTAGATCGTTCCAAGCGTCCCGACGATCACTTCCCGGGCCGCCAGCGACGTGATCAGCCCAATGCCGATCTTCCAGTTGAAGCCCAGCGGCAGAATGGCCGGTTCCACGGCTCTCCCGATCTGGCCGGCGATGCTGTCTTCGATGGGGGGCGCTTTGCCATCTTTATAGGGGAGGTGCGCCAGAACCCAGAGCAGAACGGTGACCAACAGAATGACGGTACCGGCCCGCTTCAGGAAGATCACCGCCCGATCGATGAGGCGGAGCAGAAGCGAGCGGACGGAAGGGCGGCGGTAGGCCGGCAGCTCCATCACGAAGGTCGTTTTGGCGTGCCGGAGAACCGTCGAACGCAGTAGCAGCGCGGTCCCCACGGCAGCCGCGAATCCTAAAAGATACAGACCCAGAAGAACCGCGGCCTGCAGACCCAGCAGTTGGCCCACCAGCGGGGTGTTGGGCACGAACGCAGCGATCAGCAGGGTATACACCGGCAGCCGTGCCGAACAGGTCATGAAGGGAGCAATCAGTACGGTCGCCAAACGGTCGCG
Source organism: Candidatus Sulfopaludibacter sp. SbA3 (assembly GCA_945890485.1). Lineage (GTDB taxonomy): Bacteria > Acidobacteriota > Terriglobia > Bryobacterales > Bryobacteraceae. The sequence continues at coordinate 333,529 of CAMDCN010000002.1, forward strand.
CTTGTTCTCGATCGTGCGCGTCGCCATGATTGCAGGCACCGCGCAGGCGTACGCCGAAAGCAGTGGGATAAAGGCCTTCCCCTGCAGCCCCACGCGAGACATCGTCCGGTCCGCAATCACAGCCGCGCGGGCCAGGTAGCCGGAGTCTTCGAGGATCCCGATAAAGAGGAACAACAACAGGATCTGCGGGAGAAAGACCACCACGCTCCCGACGCCGCCCCAAACGCCTTCGACCAGCAGGCTTCGGAGAATTCCCTCCGGGAGAAGATTGCCAATCCGTTCGCCGGACCAGCCAATCAGTCCCTCCACGCCATCCATCATCGGCTGGGCGCCGGTGAAGATACCTTGAAAGACCGCCAGCACGACCACAAGAAAGATGAGCGGACCAAACACGGGATGCAGGAAGACACGATCCAGGCGGCGGGTCCATTCCGGTGGGGCCGGCGGCGTATAACCCGCCTGCAGGCCCACCCGCCCCGCCCACCGGCGGCGCGCGGGCAGGTTCGGCAATACCGGCAGTTCCACGCGGGGCTGGGGCACAACCGGCCGGGCCCCGGTGCCCTGCAAAAACTGCACAACGCGCTCGACTCCCTCGCCGCTCGCGGCCGAAATCAAGGCGACCGGGGCGCCAATCTCTCGGGCCAAGGCCGAGGGGTCGACTTTGCCGCCGCGCGCTTCGAGGTCGTCCGCCATGTTCAGCACGACGAGCGTCGGCAAACCTAGCGCTAGTACGGGCGCGGCCAACACCAGATGGCGCTGCAGATTCGTCGAATCGAGAATCAGGATGATGCCGTCGGGCAGACCCAGCGATTCCTTGGCGCCGGTGAGGACGTCGTAGGTCACCTGCTCGTCTTCCGAGCGCGGCGTCATACTGTAGATGCCGGGCAGGTCCACGACGAAAAGGTCCCGGCCGGTAGAATCTTTCACGCGGCCCACGTGGTGCTCCACGGTGACGCCGGGGAAATTGGCAACCTTCTGACGCAAACCCGTCAAGCGGTTGAACAAGGTGGACTTGCCGGCGTTCGGAGGCCCGACGAGAGCGACATAGTGCCCTGCTTTCCGGTTCACGGTTTGCGGTGCAGCCCCGTGGCAGCTCCCGCTATCGCTCATAACTGATCCAGATCCGGGATCGGCTCGGCGGAGATGTACAACCGGCACGCCGTATCGCGCCGCAAAGCAATTTCAGAACCGTCAACGCGAAAGATCCGCGGATCGCCACCGGGTGCGCTACCCGCGGCCACGACGGAAGTCCCTGGCAGAAAGCCTAACTCCATCAAACGCTGCGACATCTCTTCCGGAAGATCCAGCCGTTCCAGGTACGCTTGGGAACCGGTCGGAAGCTGAGCCAGAGTCTGAGCGGCGCCGTTCTTGAAACTGAGTTGCATCGCCTCTTAAGGATAGGACCGTGGCGGTCCGGTGTCAACCGACCCTTTTCGCCCTCCATTTACGAGGTTGAAACGGAGGGCTTCGATGCTACACTCAAATGGGCGAATCTTCCGGGTCCGCAGTTAGCCAATCGACTATGACTCCCGAATTTCCCGCTGTCACAATTGTTACTCCGTGTCTCAACGCGGAACGATTTCTCGAACGGACGCTCGAGAGTGTGTTACAGCAGGATTACTCTAACTTTGAGTACCTGGTCCTCGACGGTGGGTCTACCGATGGGACCGTGGCGCTGCTGGAGCGCTACGCGGCGGCGTATCCGGGCAAAATGCGGTTTATTTCGGAACCGGACAAGGGCGCATCGGACGCGATTGCCCGTGGCTTCTCCCTCGGTCAGGGAGAAATCTTCGCATATCTTAATGCGGACGACACTTACTTCCCCGGAGCCATTCGCACGGCGGTTTCCTACCTGCGCGAGGAGCCGGAGCTAGCCGGGGTTTACGGGAACGCTTACTGGATTGACGGGGACGGCGCCGTACTTGGTACTTACCCTACCAAGCCATTTGATCCGGAGGATCTGGGCCGCGAGTGCTTCATCTGCCAGCCGGCCAGCTTCGTCCGCGCCGTGGCCATCCGGGAGGCAGGCGGTTTCGATGTAAAGCTGCACACCGCCTTTGACTACGATCTTTGGCTGCGGTTGGCGCGGCGCCACAAGATGCGGCGGATTGACGTGCTGCTGGCGAACTCCCGGATGCATCTCGACAATAAAACCTTCAGCCGCCGGGGCACCGTCTTCCGCGAAGCCATCACCTGCGTGCAACGCCACCAGGGTTATGTGCCGTTCCAGTGGATCCATGGGTACTGCTCCTACCTGATCGATGGGCGGGACCAATTCTTTGAACCGCTGCAGCCCTCGTTTACTAAGTTCGCCTTTAGCTTGGGCCTTGGCATGGTTGTGAATTGGCGTCACCCCGTGCGCTACGCTCGCGAGTGGTGCAGTATCATGAGCCCTGATGCCTTCGTTCGCCGGTGGAACGCCACCTGGATTGCGCGGCGGACCGGCATCCACATTCGCTAATGGCACAAAAGAAAGCCCTCATCACGGGCGTAAACGGTCAGGACGGCTCCTATCTCGCCGAGTTGCTGCTCCACAAGGGCTATGAGGTTCACGGTTTGGTGCGGCGGGTGGGCCTCGAAGCGCCCGAACGCCGGCTGGAGCGCGTGGTCGGTCTCCGTGATCAAATCAAACTCCACCCGGCATCGCTCGAGAACTATGCCGCCCTGTACCAGGCGATCTCCAAGATCCGCCCGGATGAGTGCTACCACCTGGCCGCCGCCAGCTTCGTCAGCTACGAGTTCGACGATGAGTTCTCCACTCTAACGACCAATATCAACGGCACGCACTACCTGCTCGCGTCGCTGAAGGACCTGGCGCCGAAATGCCGCTTCTATTTCGCCGGAACGTCCGAGATGTTTGGCGCCGCGGAGATTTCGCCGCAGGATGAGTCCACGCGGTTCCGGCCGCGCTCCATCTACGGCATCAGCAAGGTGGCCGGCTTTGAGCTTACGCGCAACTATCGCGAACGCTATGGCATGCATACGTCGAGCGGAATTCTGTTCAACCACGAATCCCCGCGGCGTGGATTCGAGTTCGTCACCCGCAAGATCACCAGCACCGTAGCGCGGATCCTGGCCGGACAGTCTTCCGAGCTACGCCTCGGCAACCTGGAGCCGCTCCGCGATTGGGGCGACGCCCGGCAGTACGTTGACGCGATGTGGCGGATGTTGCAGCAAGAGCACGCCGACGACTACGTGATCGCAACCGGCCGCCTGCACTCCGTGAAGCAGTTTGTCGAGATCGCATTCTCGAGCGTCGGCCTCGACTGGCGGAAGTATGTCGTCGTCGATCAGAACTACTATCGGCCCGCCGAAAAGATCCCGCTCTGCGGCAATCCAGCCAAGGCCAGCCGCGTGCTGGGCTGGGAGGCGACCACGGACTTTGCTATGCTCGTCCGCGAGATGGTCGCCGAAGACTGCCGTTTGCTCGGTTTGGAACTTCCGGTCATCGAAACTACCGTTAGCTGAGGTTCGCCCATGATCACCCGCCGCACTCTGCTGGCCTCGCCGGCCGTCAGCACTCTGTTCGCTGCGAAGCCCGGGCTCGGCGAGAAGCTGGCCGACGCGATGGCCGCCCCGGTTCTGAGGACGGCGCTGGTGCGCGAACCGGTGAAGATCGCCTCCATCGAACTGCTCAAGAACGGCGCGAGCTACATCGTCCGCGCCCGCTCCACGTCCGGCGCCACGGGCTACGCCGACGCCCACAGCAACGTGATGAGTGCGGCCTACCCGATTCTGATCAAAAAGGTCGCGCCGTTCTTCGTCAACAAGGACGCCCGCGAACTCGACGCTCTCCTCACCGGCGTCTATCTCGCCAGTTCCAACTACAAGTGGCAGGGTCTGCCGTTCTGGGTCAGCGTCGCGGTCGTTGAGATCGCCATTCTCGACCTGCTCGGCAAAGTGGCCAACCAGCCTCTCGGCGCGCTCATCGGCAAACCGCAGCGGGCCAAGATCCCGGTCTATCGCGCCAGCGGCAATCGCGGCAACTCGCCCGAAGAGGAGATTGCCTATCTGCAGAAGATCGTCGGCCAGACCGGCGCCGGGGCCATCAAGTTTCGCCTCGGCGCGCGCATGACCTACAACGACGCCTCCACCCGCCGGGACCGCGCCCTCATCCCCCTCACCCGCAAAACCTTCGGCGACAAGTTCGCCATCTACGCCGACGCCAACGGCTCCTACGACGTGCCCCAAGCCATCCGGATTGGAAAGCTGATGGAAGAGCACAAGCTCGCCTTCTACGAAGAGCCCGTGCCCTTCGACTACTACGACGAGACCAAGCAGATCGCTGACGCCCTGAAAATTCCCATCGCGCTCGGCGAGGAGGAGCCCAGCCTCCGCGGCATGCGCCGCATCATCGAGCACGGCATCGCTCGCGTGATCCAACCGGACCTGCTCTACTTCGGCGGTCTCATCCGGTCGATGAAAGTGGCCCGCATGGCCGAAGCCGCCGGGCTCGATTGCACAGCACACATGTCCGGCGGCGGCTTGGGGTTCCTCTACGTCGCCCACTTCGCTTCGTCGATTCCCAACCCCGGCGCGCACCAGGAGTACAAGGGCGAAGACGACATTCTGCCGGTACATTCGGCTACCAGTTCGCTCAAGAGCGAGGCCGGCATGTTGACCGTGCCGACCGGCCCCGGCCTGGGAGTGGAGATTGACCCTGCCTTCCTCGCCAAAGCGACCGTGATTACCGCTTAGGCTTCTGCCAGGCCCCGATGTATTCGACCAATCGGCGGGCGCGGACTAAGCCCATCTCCTGATCGTTCTCGACCTGCCGGAACAACGGCCCCCACACCGGCATCTCCCGGTTACCGTGCGCCGTCTTCTGGTCGCTTTCACCCAGGATCATCTTCTCCAACTCCGCCGCCGGATATTTGCCGCCGCGGCGAAAGGAGAGAGTCGTCAGATCAGGAACCTTGTCCTTCAACGCCGCCGCCACGGGGCCTTTTCCCTTCCCGTCCATGCCGTGGCAGGAGGCGCAGTAAGCCCCAAACAAACTCTTGCCGTCCATCTCCGCAATGAGTTTCCGCGGTGACCGATCCTGGCCGGCCACGGGCAGCACGGTCGCTAGCGCCAACAGGATAAATGCGATTCGCATGGAATTGTCCTCTGGCGCTAGTATATGGCGAATGCTGTTAGCCGTTGCGGACGATGCCCCTCAGGTCGTACGGCTCACTGCTGCCGCGCTGCACGAATGTGCCGTTTTCGAGGTAGAGCCGGTTCTGCGGATTCCTGTCGCTCCCCTGCGCGGAGTCTGTGTACTTCGGGTCGTTGAAGCTGATGAACTTGCGGCCCTGATCGTCGACGCCCATGCCCGTGGCCACGACGTAATGGTCGATGCCGAACAGGTTGCTCGCCGGATTCGTGCCGTGAGGACGGTTGACGCCCAGCATCACCGGCTTGCCGGCGCTCAACTGGCCTTCGAGGTACTGTAGCGCGGCGCTGTCCGACTTCATTACGGCAGCGTTCGTTTGGCCCGGCACGACGCGATGACTGCGGTCGCTCGTGTTCCGCATCATGTATTCGCAAGCGTTGTCGCACCGCGCGGCCGGGCGCTGGCCCGCGTAGTCGCCAGGGACTCGGGAATCAAACTGCGACACAAAATCGACTTTGATGTGAAGCGACGGTCCTGCCGTTGGGGGTTGGTCGCCCACGACCTTCACCAGCTCGGTCATCCGGCGCTTCTGATCGGCCTTCAGGTCCTTCAGGGTCATGTTGGTTTCGAACTTGCCGCTTGCCGGGTCATAGAACGATTGATAGCGGGCCTCCGCGAGACTCTGGGCGGTGACGCCTTTTTTTGCGAGCGCTGGCAGTTGGTCCAGCAGGCCGCCTTTGCCGGTGGCTGCTTCAGGAGCCTGGTTATACAGGTCGAACGCGGCGGCGGCCAACATTTTGTTGCTAGGGTCGAGGCCCGCCTTGCGGCAGGCGGCTTCGTATTGCGGGCGAAACTGACGGAGATTCTCCAACTGTTTGGAGTCGGCGTTGCGCGGCGAATAGGCTTCGCCCTGGTAGGAGAAGGTGCCCTTGTTCGGCTTCTGGTTCGCCGGGTCGGTGTGCCCTTCGTACGCCGCTGTCATGCTGCCGTCCGGCTTCCGGGTTCCTTCCGCCACGCCGATGGCGATGGAGAGTTCGGAGTCGCCGCTGGAGAGTTCTTTGGTCAGGTCGAAGGTTGGACTGGGCCGGGAGGGCGGCGGCGCCGGGGTGCCGGCCGCTTTGGCCAGAACGGCCTGCGTCTTCGGTCCCACGATGCCGTCCACCTTCAGTCCGTGGGTTTGCTGAAACTTCCGCACGGCGGCTTCGGTCTTGGGTCCCCAGTCACCGTCTGCCTCCAGCGGAAAGCCGGCCTTGCTGAGCTGTTGCTGCAGTTGGGCGACGGCAGGGCCCTTGTCGCCCAGCATCATTTCGAGCGGGGCCGAGACGGGCGCGGGGGAGGAAGAGACGGGCGTGATAGGGGGCATCGGAAAGGTTCTCCTGGCTGACGTCCGTGTTATCGGGCCTCCTGCAAAGAGGTTGCTTTGAGAAATCGCAGAATGCGGCGGCCGAGAAACTGCCGGAACTCCGGCGTCAACGGGGGACAGTGTTTGCTGCCCCGCAACAGCTCCGTTTCCGCGTGCGGTAGCCAGGCTTCAATTTGCCGCAGTAGCGGCTCGCCTGGGGCGTGGATGTCGTGTTCGGCGCCGAAGACAAGCACTGGACAGCGCAGATTCTGCCAACCGTCATTGGCCTTAAACCGCGGAACGTTGAAGTCCAGGCGATAGGCCAGCAGCGCGTCGCCCAAGTATTGCGCCCAGGCTGCGTCGCGGGTCGTAAACTGCGTCGTCAGGATTCTCTCCAGCCGCGCGGGCGTCGGCTTCCAGCGATACATCATCAGTGGCCAGGCCGCGTCCACGATCCCCGCCCAGACGGAGCCCGAGACGACCCCGACCGGCACTACCAGCACCAGTTGCCGCAGCCGCTCCGGCATACCGAGCGCCGCCCGCAGCGCCGTCATGCCGCCCCAACTCACGCCGAGGAGCGCAAACTGAGCGAGGCGCAATTCGTCCGCAACCTCCCGGAGCCAAGCCGCCGGGTCCTGCATCCGCCGGTCCTCGCTCCAGGGTGATTGGCCCAGCACGTCGACGGAGTAGACGCGGCAGTGGTCCACCACCGGGCCGAGTTCCGGCAGCACATGCGCCGCCGAGGCCATCGCCCCGTGCAGCGCCACGAGTGGCGGTCCATCGACGGGCCCGGTGACCAGCACGCGCGTCCGGCCCTGCGCCGTGTTGGCGAATCGTTCCTCCACTTTCCCGGGGAACCGGGAGAGAAATTCCGCGCTCGCGCGCTGCATTTGCAGCTTTGCTTCCTCGCTCTGAAACACGATGGACGCCATGACTACTTCTCCTGTTTGAGATGTTGGCTGAGTAGCTTTTTGAATAGACCCAGCGGATCCGGATGTCCGCCCTGCAGCCAAGCCAACAGGGCAAAGTAGTAGAACGAAAAGAACGCGGCGCCGAACAGCGCCGCGGCTTCGGGCTTTGAGTGGAGCGCCGCCCGGTGCAGCGCTGCAACATGCTGGTGGACCTCGGCCACCTGCGCGGCGAACCGCTCGCTCCATGGCGGCTCCGCGAAGAGCGACTCGCGCAGCAGCGCCCGAGAGAGCACGGGACGCTTGGCATAGTAGTCGAAAAATGTTCCGGCGATGTGGGCCAACTCCTGCTCCAGGCTCCGCTTCCGTTTCGTGACCCGCGCCGCCGCCCAAGTCCGTTCCAGGTCCTCGAACAGGGCGGTGTGGAGAAGATCCTGTTTATCGCGAAAGTGGCTGAGGACTGCGCCCGTCGAGACCCCCGCCGTTAGCGCCACGGCGCGGAGGTTCATCTCCTCATAGCCCGCCGTCGCCAGCGCCTCGCGGGCGGCTTCGAGGATCCGGGCCCGGGTGGCCGCCTTCTGCACGGCGCGGTTGTTTTCCGGTAACATGTTCAATGAACATGTTATCCCACTTTCGGCGATACCAGCACTGGCTACACCTCGCCGGGATCCTGTGGCTGAACGTTTACTTGGTGCGGCAGATTTTCTCGATCGAGTTTTCGGCGCAGCCGCAATCGATGCACGGCTTCTGGATGGCGATCGCGCGGTTGGCCGATGGGCATTGGTGGACACCGCACTGGTGGCCCTACTGGTACGGCGGCATGCCGTTTGAGTTGACCTATGCGCCGCTGCTGCCTTGGTTGACGAAGCACCTTGGACTCCATACTGTCTTCGGCCTCTCGCTGTGTCTCGGCCCGCTGGCTCTCTATTGGTTCGCGTGGCGCCCGACTGGCAAAGCAGGTTGGAGCTTTGTCGCCGCGATCGTCTATTCGTTGACCGCACCGACCGAACTGCTTTTCCCCGACGCCAGTTTTGACTGGCGGCACCTCGGCGACGCCCGGCGGATGTATCTCCAGATCGTTTGGGACGAGACGCCGCACTATCTCGCGCTGGGGTTCCTGTTTCTTGGTTGGCGATGGTGGGCCGTTGCTTTGGCTGCGTTGGCGAATGCTTTCGGGGTCATGGGGGCGATACTGCTCGGCTTGTGCTGGTGCGTGGTCTCCGGGGAATGGCGGAAAGTGGCTCTTGCAGGCGTACTCGGCTACCTCGTCGTATGTCCCTTTTATCCGCCCTCCATGCTCCCATTGCTCCGCGCGAACGCCGCGCTGTTTCCAGGGACGGCGTGGAGCGCGGCCTCGGCGTGGGGTTTGGCAGGAACGGTTGTAGGGATGGCCCTCCTGTGGGCGCTCAGCCGGAGGCTGCCGTCCTACGGTCGCTTCTTCCTGCTATTGACCTTTCTCTTTGCGGTAATCCCTTGGCTCGAAGTTCGCTGGGGCAGCCACTTCGTGCTGCAGCCAATGCGCTACAAGATCGAGTTGGAGTTCGCGCTGGTTCTCAGCGCCGTGTTCACCGTTGCGGCACTGGTGGATCGCACGCCCATCTGGTGCCGCGCGCTCCTCGGCCTGGCCTTGCTCTGGCCGGCATCGGAACAGGTGATCCGCATCCGCCGCTTCAGCAAGGAGCTCGTCCGTTCCTCTGACGCTGATGGCATGGTGGAGTACCGCGCTGCTCGCTGGATCGAACAGAACATCCCGCGAAAGCTCGTTTTCGCGCCGGGGTCGATAGCGCAATGGATGAATGCCTTCTCAAACGTCAAACAGTACACAGGCGGCTCCTATCCCACGGCACCCACGACGATGCAGCAAACTCTAATGTGGGCGGTATTCTCAGAGACCGAGGCCGATCGCGCCATCGCCTTATTGCAGCAAGCCGGGGTGGAGGCCTTTGTCGTGTCCGGCCGGAACAGTTCCGAATTCTGGAAGCCGTACGCCAAGCCCGAGATCTTCGTGGACCGCCTGGAGCTGCTTTGGGAAGAGCAGGGCACGCGGATCTACGCCGTCCCGCGCCAAGGCACCATCGCGGTCGAATGGCACGATGACAACCACTTCTTCGCTGCTGGGCCTGGCACGACCCCGGTCAACTGGCACGTCGGCTGGCGCGCGTTCCGCGCCGACGGTTCGTCTTCGCCGATCACGGCCAATGCCCAAGGACAGATCGTCGTCAACGAACCCGTACTGCTCGCCTACGACGGCGGCCTGGAGGCCAAGCTTTGCCGCGCGGTCAGCGTGTTGACGCTGCTCGGTTGCATTGCTTGGCCCCTCTGGCGGCGACGGAAACTACCAGTCAATCACTGAGCCATCATCCGGATCGAACTGCGTCCGGTACGGCCGCGGCTCGCCCACTTGCGCCTTCAGCTTGTCTTCATCGATTTCGATGCCCAAGCCAGGTCCGGTCGGCAGAGGCCGGTAGCCGCCCACGACAGGCGGCAGCGGCGTCTTCAACAGGTCCGCGTACTCGTTGTCGCCGCGCTCCTGAATCAGGAAGTTCGGCACCGAGCCGGCAATCTGCAAGCTGGCCGCGAGCGAACACGGGCCCTGCGGATTGTGCGGCGCGATCGGCAGATAGTAAGCCTCGGCCATGCCCGCAATGATCTTCAGTTCCGTGATGCCGCCGGCGTAGCAGATGTCCGGCTGCAGAATCATCGCGGCCTTCTTTTCGAGAATCTCGCGGAAGCCCCACTTCGTGAAGATGCGCTCGCCGGTCGCCAGCGGCACGCTGGTCTTCTTGGCGAGTTCGGCCATCACGTCCACGTTCAGCGCCTGCACCACTTCTTCGTAGAACCAGGGGTTGTAGGGTTCGAGCGCCTTCATCATCACCATCGCCGTCGGCGGTTGCACCGCGCCGTGGAACTCGACGCCGATATCGACAGCCTTGCCCACCTTCTGCCGCAGCGCTTTGAAGCGTTCCACCACTTCATCGACGAACATCTGGCCTTCGTTGTATTTGAACGCCGCCCGCTTGTTCCCGCGCAGGCCTACCTTCATCGCGTTCACGCCGGTCTTTTCGCTCAGCACGCCATACACGCGAACCTTGTCGCGCGTCGGTCCACCCAGCAGCTTGTAGACGGGCACGCCATACACCTTGCCCTTGATGTCCCACAGCGCCTGGTCGATGCCGCTTGAGATTGCGGTCTTGATGGGGCCGCCGCGGTAGAACGCACCGCGATGGATCGCCTGCCAGTGGTGCGTCACGCGGCACGGGTCCTGCCCGATCAGGTAGTGGCCCACTTCGAGCGCGCCCGCCGCGCAGGCCTTGGCGTCGTCCTTCAACATCTCGCCCCAGCCGGTGACGCCGGCGTCGGTGGAGATCTTTACGAAGACCCAGGAATTTTTCAGGACGAAGGATTCAATCTTCGTCACCTTGATTGTGTCGTTCGGTCCCACGGCGGCCGCGTTGGTGCGCGGCGCCGTGAACATTGCGTCCAGGCCCAGCACGCCCGCGCCTCGCAGCATGGTTCGGCGGTCTATTGCCATCGTCTTTCTCTCCTTTAAGCCAACAGGTCTTTCACTACGCGCCCATGTACATCGGTCAGCCGGAAGTCCCGGCCTGCATAGCGATAGGTGAACTTTTCATGGTCGAAGCCCAGCAGGTGCAGCATGGTCGCGTGGAGGTCGTGCACGTGCACCTTCTTCTCCGCGGCTGCGAAGCCGAACTCATCGGTCGCCCCATAGGCGAGGCCTTTCTTCACGCCGCCCCCGGCCAGCCACATGGAGAAGCCGTAGGGGTTGTGGTCGCGGCCATTCACCATGCCGGAGTTCGCGCCGAGGTCCGGCAGCTCGACAGTCGGTGTGCGGCCAAACTCGCCGCCCCACAACACGAGCGTATCTTCCAACATGCCGCGCTGCTTCAGGTCCTTCAGCAACGCCGCGATCGGCTGATCGCATTCGCGCGCCAGCCGGCCATGATTCGTCTTGATGTCGTCGTGGCTATCCCACGGCTGTCCGGCCCCGTGCCACACCTGCACGAATCGAACGCCGCGTTCGAGCAGCCGCCGCGCGATCATCATTTGCCGCGCCTGCAACCCTTCGCCGTATAGCTTGTGAATGTGCTCCGGCTCTTTGGTCAAGTCGAAGGCGTCGTCGGCCTCCATCTGCATCCGGTAGGCGAGTTCGAACGATTGCACGCGCGCTTCGAGCAGAGCGTCGTTCTGCCGCCGCTCTTCAAAGCCCCGGTTCAATTCCTTCAAGAGATCGAGTTGCCGCCGCTGCTCCTTGGTGGAGGTCGCCGTATTGCGGATATTTTCGATCAGCTTTTCGATCTGCACTTCGCGCGTGTCGATGTGCGTCGCCTGAAACGCCCCCGGTAGAAACGCGCTGCGCCAGTTTTGATTGCCCTGTGTCGGCAGGCCATCCGGGCACAGAACGATGAACCCAGGCAGATTCTCGTTCTCCGTGCCGAGGCCATACGTTACCCATGAGCCGAAGCTGGGCCGTACCTGCCGCACATCGCCGCAGTTGAGCATCATCAGCGAGGGCTCATGATTCGGGATGTCCGTATGCATCGAGCGGATGACGCAGAGGTCGTCGACGCAGCCGCCGACGTTCGAGAAGATCTCGCTGACTTCGATGCCGCTCTGCCCGTACGGCTTGAACGAGAACGGCGAACCGAACGCTGAGCCCGTCCGCCGCTCGGTCTTCAGCGTGATGGGGATCGGCTTGCCGCTGAACTTCGTCAGCGCGGGCTTCGGGTCAAAGGTGTCGACGTGCGAACAGCCGCCGTTCATGAAGAGGTGGAGAACGCGTTTCGCCTTGAAGGGCAGGGGAGGCCGCTTGGCGCCCTGCAGCTCCGACGTGAGCGCGAGCGCGCCCATGCCCATCCCGCATCGGGCAAGCATTTCGCGGCGAGTGAGGAAAAGGTCTTTGGACTTCATTCGACAAAAGCAAATTCGTTGGTCTGAAAGAGCACGTGCGCCAAGCGGGCCAGGACGTTCGGCCGCGCCGCGGACGGACCCGCAAAATCGTCTTTCGCGTTCCACGTCTGCGGGCCAGCCTTCACGATCGGGGTCCAATTGAAGTTGTCGTTCTCGGGATCTTGTCGCGGATCAACGGCGAAATCAAGGGTCTCGCCGACCTCCACTTTGATGCCGTTCAGCTTGGTCTCCGCCGAGGAGCCGTTCGCCACCCAACTAGCGAGTTCGCCTTGCCGGGAGGAGATGATGCGGCCGCGGACGCCATCGCCATAGGGCACGGCGCCTTGGCCATGCCGCAATGTTCCTTCGATATTGATGGTGCCACCGAGCGGGCTGACCCAGCGGCGAACGACCGCGATTTCATCGCCGGGTTCGCCGCCCGTCGGCCGCAGCGTCGCCTTGCTGAAGGCGCCAGAGGGTACGGCATAGCCGCCTTGCCAGCGGTCGCCATTGAAGACCGGGAAGGGAAGGAAGCGGCCGCCTTGCAGCACGCCGTACTGCCACGGGTTCGTCGAGGGCGTTGGCTTCGTTTCGTCGTCCGCGCCTAGGAACCGGACCGCGGCAGCCAACTCAGCGGTCGACGGCTCCCGGCTCAGCACCCGGCGATAGAGTTCACGGGCTTGTTCCTCCGGAGTCTTCGCGGTCACTGCGCCAGCGGTCGCGGTCGCCTGCTCCAGAACGAACGGACTGTTCAGAAAGAAGAGCGCCTGCTGGGGCACCGTGGTGACAAAGCGCATCGGGGCATGCTGGTCCGGCGAGGCAAAATCGAACGCGTTCAACATTCCTGGCACCTTGCCGCGTTCGACGAAGCCATAGACCGTCCGGCGAGGCGAGGCGGGTTGGGCCGTTAGTGAAACAGGCAGGCCTCCGACAGTGCGGTCCAGCTTCCCGGCGGCCAGCAGCATGTTGTCGCGCAGGCTTTCGATTTCGATGCGGCGGCGGTTGGCTTTCCAGAGCAGCCGGTTCTCCGGGTCGATGCCGCGCGCGGCGGCATTGTCCGCGCTGCCTTGTTTGTAGGCGGCGGAGGTGAGAATGCGCCGGTGCAGTTTCTTCAGCGACCAGCCGGAGGCGACGAAATCAACGGCCAAGGAATCGAGGAGTTCGGGATGCGATGGCAGATCGCCGCGAAAACCGAAGTCGCTTGGTGTGGCCACGAGGCCCGTGCCGAAGTGGTGCATCCAGACTCGATTCACGATCACTCGCGCGGTGAGCGGATTGTTGGGGTCGACGATCGACTTCGCAAACTCCAAGCGGCCTGCGCCTTCGCGGAACGGCTGCTGGTCGCTGCCGCCAAGGCAGCTCAGCGCGTGAGGAGGAGTCAGCGCACCGGGGTTGTTCATGTTGCCGCGGATGAATACATGCACCGGCGTAGGCTCCGGCACATCTTCGACGGCCATGGCCCGCGGCGGCGCGCCATCATAAGCTGCCTGCGCGAGCATCGTGTTGTAGCGGACCCGCAAGGCGCGCGTGTTGTTGCTATCGCCTTCGGTATAGATCTTCTCGAACTCTGCAAGCGGTACGGCTGCCGGATCGGGCAGCCCTTGGCGCCAGCGGCGGAGCACGTGCAAGTTGAGCTGCCGTTCGCGGACCAGCTCTTCGAGCTCCGGGTTCGACATGGTCTTCGAGTCGGCGGTGGCCTTGCGATACTCGGCCTCCTGCGAACGGAAGAAGGCGACCATCTCGGCGTGGCGGCGCTGGCGATACTCTGCCTGCGCCTGACGAATCCGCGCGAGGCGCTGTTCATACACCGGCTGCCCCGCGCCTTTGCCGAGCAGAGGCAACTGCTCCGGCTCACGCAGGTTCGAGAAGACCGAGTAGAGCGAGTAGTAGTCCTTTGTCGGAATCGGATCGAACTTGTGATCGTGGCAACGCGCACAGGCAACGGTCATGCCGAGCAGGCCGCGGGTGGCGGCGTCGATGCGGTCGTCGATCGTCTCGGCGATGCTATTGGGAAACTCGCGGCCGAGGCGGATGAAGCCGAGCGCAGCGAGATGCTTCTTCTCAAGGTTGGGGATGCGATCGGCGGCCAATTGATAGAGCACGAACTGGTCGTAAGGCAGGTCTGCGTTGAGCGCGGAGATTACCCAATCGCGATAGGTGTACGACCAGGCGTAGCGCTGGCCGGCGTTCACCGAGTCATTGACGGAGTCGGCGTAGCGGGCGACGTCGAGCCAATGGCGTCCCCAGCGCTCGCCGTAGTGAGGTGCGGCGAGCAGGCGGTCGACGAGCTTCTCGTAGGCGTCCGGCGAGCGGTCCGCCTCAAACGCCGCGATCTCGGCGGCTGTCGGCGCGAGGCCGGTAAGGTCCAGGCTGACGCGGCGAATGAGCGTGCGCCGGTCGGCCTCCGGCGAGAACGCGAGACCCTTTTCAGCGAGGCGCTTGATCAGGAAACTGTCGATTGACCCGGCGGTGCGCACGGGCTTCTGCAGCGACCAAAGCTGTTTGGTCGAGACCTGCGCCGCGGATTCTTTCGGAACCGGAGCGCCGTCCTTTACCCAGCGTTCAAAATCGGCGACCACCTCTTTGGGCAGCGCCGGGCCGGGCGGCATCTGCAGATTCTTATCGGTGCGGCGGATGGAATGGATCAGCAGACTGGCTTCCGGGTCACCCGCGACGAGCACGGGGCCGGAGTTGCCGCCGCTCGCGATGGCAGCCGCTGAATCCAGCTTCAACCCGCCCTGCGGAGCCGCCGCGGCCGCACTATGGCAACCGTAGCAACGGGCCGCGAGAACGGGACGGATCTTGGTTTCGAAATGGTCGAGGGCCGGCGTCTGAGCCAGCGCTGCGCCCAGACACAACGAGGCCAGAAGACTGCTGCGCGCCAACATGGTTTAGATCATTTCATATTCTGGCGCGGGCGTGCTACTCGCTTAGGTTTGGCGGTTTCGCCGTTCATCTGCTCCGGCAATTCCCAAACGTCCGAGCCTTTGCGATTGGTGAAGTAGAGGCGCGACGCCGATGGCTTCAGCGTGTCGCCGTCGGCCCAGAAAGCGGCGAAGTCGGGATGGGCGTTGACGGGGCGCTTGGCGTAGGTGTGATTGCGATCGGTGCCCGCGGTTAAGCGGCGGACCCGCTTCCACGTAGCTCCTTGGTCGCGGCTGGTCCACAGCACCATGTCGCCGCCGGTGGTGTAGGGCCGGGCGCCGGGGTCGGTCGGCGCGATCATTCGCCAGACGCCATCGGCGCTGATGGCGAGTTCGCCGAAGTCATAGTTGTGGTCGCTGGTGGTGACGGGACGGATCTGCCATTCGGTGCCGGTCCACCGCGCGGTGTGCCATTGGCGCAGACCATGCTTGGGGCCGGACTCGTAGCCGGCGGCGGTGAGGTAGAGAATGACGGGCCGCTGCGCTTCGTCGAACACCACGCTCTTGAGATAGACAACTCTCTTCTCGGCTTGATAGTCGTGGACCAGCGCCGGGTTGGCGGGCTTCGTCAGCGGCAGCGTGAGCGGCTGGCCGGTGATCGTCTGCCAGGTCTTGCCGTGGTCCGGGGTCTCCATGTAGTAGAGATTGGTGCGGAAGTTGAGGCCGGTGGGGTCGGGATGAAAATTGAAGACGGCGGCGGTGCGGCGGCCGGCGTGGGCCGTGATCTGGTAGTGGCCCAGTTCGATGCGCGAAAGCAGCGCGGGCTTGGTCCACTCCTTGCCGTCGGCGCTGGACATGGAATACGAACTGCGGCCGCCGCGCTCATAGAGGGTATGCAGGAACAGGAAGCCATCCTTCGGCTGATGCCAGATGTGGCCGTAGGAGAAGTTGCCGGTGTACATCAGTTCGAAGTCGCGAATGTCGTAGGGCTTGCGGCTGCGATGGACATAGGACGGGCGGTTGACGCCGTGCGAGTTCGAGAAGACCCAGATGTGGCCGGCCTCGTCGATGGAGAGAACCGGGTTATCGTGGGCGTCGTCCGTATGCTTGTTGAGCAGAACGGTGGGCCGCGGCACCGTGCCGGTGCGATGGTCGAAATACGAAACCATGTGCAGCAGTTCCGGCTTCGCGGCATTGGTCGCGCCGCCGTAGACGAAGAAGGTCTTGTTCACCGCGGGTGCGTAGATGGCGATGGGTGATTGCTGCTGCGGATAGGTGGCGAAGCCTCCGCTGTACTTGTAGACGTACTCGTCGTTCGAAGGTTGATTGAAATACCAGATGCCGCGGTAGCCGTCGCCAACTTGATTGAGCGTGACGAGCGAGTCCTTGCCTTCGCTGAGCCACTCGAGATTGAAGCGGGCGAGAGCAATGGTGCCGGTGCGTTCGTAGAGCAGCAAGATGTCGCCCGAGGGGAGAACGGCGAGGTCGCTATAGCCGGAGGGCCCGGCTTCGATGGTGCGTTTCACGGGCCAAGTCTTGCTTTCGTCGTAGCTGAGTTGGACGGTGACGTTGCGGCGGTCGCGGGTTTCGCTATCGGGATTGGCGAAGAGCAGGCGGTCGCGGCCATGGGTTCGTTTCGTAGAAAGCCGCGCCATGGTGCCTTGGCAGATGGGTTCGTGGAGCTGCGGATGGAAGGCGGGGCGGGTCCAATTGGTAGAGCCGTCGGGGCTGGTGGTGAGCAGGCGGCGGCGGGCGGTGGACTCCGACCGAGCGTTGAGGAGGACGCGGCCATCGGAGAGTTCGACGGCGGCGGTTTCATTCGGGATGTTCCATTCGCCTTCGTTGGGCAAAGCGATCTCGCCGGCTTTCCAGGTTGCGCCGTCGTCGTCCGAGTAGATGGTGGCGGCGACCGAGGGGCGATGGGCATGGCCTCCGGTGCCGGTGGAGATCCAGACCGGAATCAACAGGCGTCCGGTGCTGAGGCGGATGCCATGGCCGGGGCCGGTGGCAAGGACTTTCCAGTCATAGCGGGGGCGGAAGCCTTCGAACGTGTTCGTGATTTCGCGGGGGGGCGACCATGTGACGCCATCATCGTTCGACTGGATATGGAAAGCCCGCATGTATTCAAGGCAGAAGACCATGTGGACAGTACCGCGGGCCTTGCCGGGCATGGCGACTGGGTTGTTGTAGGTGACCTCGCCGGGGGTTGCGAGGTTCTGCGCGAGGGCGACGGGGTTCTTCGTTTTGGGCCCGGGCACTGCCGCGATGCTGCGCTGCGGAGACCAGGTCTTGCCGCCGTCGGTCGAACGGCGCACGACGATATCGATGGTGCCCCAATCGCCGCGCTTTCCCTTGCGCGCTTCGCTGTAGGCGAGCACAGAACCTTGATTCGTAACGATCAGGCCGGGGATGCGGTACAGCGCGTAGTCAGCGAAACCCGCGGTGAAGACGTCCGCCTTTTCGAGCAGAGGGGCCGCGGGCAGAAGGCTCGCCGCGAGAAGACCAAGCAAACAACGGAACATGCGAACTACAGGATACTGCGCTTTTCCCGGATTGCCTCGCGATAACTGTCGGCGAGCTTGCGCGTGATGGTGGCCATGTCCCAGTGCTCGACCACCTCCGTGCGGGCGCGCTCCGCGAGGGCGGCGGCATGCGCGGGATCTGCCAGCAGCGCCAACGTTTTTTCGGCGAAGCCGGCGGGTGAGTCGGCCAGGGCGCAGGTATCGCCGTCGCGTTCGGCCAAGCCTTCGGCGCCGACCGTAGTCGAAACCACCGGGATGCCGGCGGCATAGGCTTCGAGCAGCTTCACGCGGACGCCGGAGCCGGTGAGAATTGGACAGATGAAGACCGCATAGCGGGCCAGCGCATCGCGGACGTCGTCAACGAAGCCGATGAGTTCAATGTCGCCGACGTTGGGCAGCGAATGCCGCGGTGGCGGGTCGCTGCCGATGATCACGAGTTTTACGCCGGGGCGACCGCCCACGACCAGGGGCCACACGTGCTGCAGAAACCAGGTGAGCGCCTCCCGATTGGGGATATGACGAAACGAACCCAAGAAGAGCAGGGTGTCCGGCTCGCGATCGGCGACTTGATATCGATACCGGGTCGTATCGATGCCCGCGCGGAGGCCGGACTGCATCTTGAGGCGCAATTCAGGCGCGAATTCGGCGAGGTAGGATTCGTTGGCGCGGCTGCACATCTGGATGCGGTCCATGTGCGGCAGCATGGTCAGTTCATAACGGAGCGCGCGCAGATACTCGTATGCGGGCGAAATTTTTCCAAGCGGATTGCCGGGCTTGGCCAAGCTGCGGCCAATGGACTGGAAGTAGACGTCGTGCTCGAACAGAATATTGACGATCTGCCGGAATTCCTCAGCATATTGGCCCATATTCGTATATTCGATCTGCAGGACATCGACGCGATGCAGCAGGATGGTGCGATGGATGGCCCAGCGGAGATCGTCGTTGGCGAACTCGCGGACGGCGTAGGGCGTGAGCGAGCCGAAGCCTTTGGGTCGGCCTTCCATGCGGACGAAGTACTCTGTACTCGCGCAGGATTCGGCGAACGGCGCATGCGCTTCTCGCTGCCACTCCTCATCGAGCAGGACGATGAGATGCACCGGCACGTGCTTGACGAGTTCGGCCAGCGTCTGCGACATGAACACGGCTCCGCCATGAATGGGCGGGAGGATCGGATAGGGCGAGAGGAATAGGGTGCGAGGCTGGGCGGGGTCCTTCTGCAGCTTTTCGAAGCGGTCGAGGAAGTAGCCGGGCATGGGCCGGCGGAAGGCTTCCGTGTCGGAAACGGCGGCGAGATGAAAGGCGCGGGCGCGAGCGCGGATCGCCTCCGGCAACTGCAGAAACGCGCGCCAAAGTGCCAGCGGGTTTGGCCGTTCGAAGGACTCGCCAAAGAGGACGCTGAGGATCGCGCCGGCCCACGAATAGGCCAAGTGGCCGGCCAGGCGGCGGCTTTCGTGGATGTTCTTCCAACAGAAGAGCAGAAAGTTTTTCTTGAGGATGGACTGGATGTACTCGTTCGAGAACTTCTTTCCGATGGTGCCGCGGTGTTCGTGGAAGACGCGGCTCGCCGGCTGATAGAGCACTTTCCAGCCACGCTTCCAGGCCATCATGCCGAGGTCCGTGTCCTCCAGGTAGAACGGCTTCAGCAGCTCATCGAATCCGCCCAATTGCAGAAACTTGTTGCGGTCGAAAGCGCAGGAGCCGCCGCCGCCGTAGAAGCAGGGGAAGAGGCGGTCGACCCGCTCGTCGATGCGATGGCGAACGCGAAGGCCCCCGTTCTCCCACCAGGCCTGCGTCAGGCCGGTCTCTTCGCGAACTTTATCCGGGTCGCTGAAGAAGATCTGGCAGGATACAGCGAAGACCTTCTCGTCGGTGAAGCCAGCAAGCAGCGGGGCGAGAAAATCGGGCTCCACGCGCATGTCGCTATTGAGCAGCACGACGATGTCGTTCTTCGCGGCGCGGAACCCGGCGTTGGAGCCGCCGCCGAAGCCGAGATTGGTTTTGTTCCGAATGACTCGAACGGAAGGGAAGCGCTCGGCGAGAAATTCGGCTGAGCCGTCCGTGCTGGCATCGTCAACCACGATGACTTCGTTGTTGGCGCCGGCTGCCAGCAGCACGCTGGGCAGATACTTTTCGAGCAGATCGCGCCCATTCCAGTTCGGGATGACGATGCTGGCGGAGGCTGTGTCGGGCTTAGCGTCCGGCGCTAGCGGTTTGCGGCCGCGAACTCGCAGCCAGATGTCCGTACAAGCCAAGGCAACCGCGGGGATGCCGACGAGGGCCGGGGAGACGGCCAGCAGAGGAAGATTGCGCCCGAAGCGCTGCCAGAAACCCATCGCTTAGACGGTCGGCCCGACCCCCAGCCGCCGGCCCAGCCGGATCCACTTTGAAGCCCCGACAGCGGCGATTTGCTCGCGAAGCGCAGCGATTTCGCAGTCCAGGCCTTGAGCCCAAATCGTGCGTTCTTCGACTAGCGCTTCCGATTCGTGCAGCTTTTCGAGGCACCGCTGCAACTCGGCATGCGCGGATTCGACGGCCGCGCTCCATTCCTGATCTTTGCTCTCGGCCCAAGCGATGGCTTGGGCCTTCTCCGCTTCGAGCCGCTTCAACTCCGCCTCGTACGCGGCAACGACTTCCGCGGCGGCCGCTTGTTCCTTCTTGACCTCGTCCTGCAATTCGGCCACGCGCTGTTGCGAGGCCTGCAGGCTTTCGTTGGTCGTTTGGGCCCAGGTGTTCGAGGCCTTTAGTTCCCCAACGGTCTGGTCATGGACTTGGAGCAACGCCTGATGGGCCGACTGCTCCTTCTTCAGCCATTCGTCCTTCGTCACCAATTCCGCGGCGAGGCGTTGAATATGGCGTTCGCGCTCGCGGAGGACGTTGGCGGACGACGGCACGTACAGATACGCCGGCGCGCCGGTTTGGATCTCATTGGCGCAGACGGCGAGGAAAAAGTGCGATTCGGCGGCGACGCCTGTGCGGCCTTCGAGGCGGACTTCCGCGCCGCTGGCCCCGGATTCCGGCTGAAACACGATGCTTTCCGCATGGTTTTCGAGGAACATCGAGACGTGCGGGAAGACTTCGGCCAGGGCGGCCCGGAACTCTTCGATTTCAAACTCGTGCGTGTGGAAAGGGTTCGGGCCGGACTGCTCGCGGGATTCGGCGTAATAGAGCTTGTTCGGCGTCGAGACGACCAGTTGGCCGCCGGGGGCCAGGACTCGGCGGGCCTCCGTTAGGAGTTTCGACCATTCTTCCAGATGCTCGATGACCTCAAAGGCAACGACCAGGTCGAAGCTCGCATCGGGGAAGGGCAGTTCGGTGGCGGAGCCGGGTTCGTAGCGGAGATTATCCCGCACGTAATGCTCCCGCGCATAGGCGATCGCGTCCGCGCTGACATCGACGCCGGTGGCCTCGCGGGCGGTGAGCGCGAGTTCGTTGGTGCCGTAGCCGGCGCCGCAGCCGACGTCCAGCACGCGCTTCCGGCGCGCCAGCCGGGCGGCGAACGTATAGCGCGAGAAGTGCTCGTTCCACAGATCGACGTCGACCAGCCCAGGGATGACCCGTTCGCCGGTGAACTCAGCGCTCATTGGGGACGGCCTCCTTGGCGCCGAGTCGCGAATTCACCTCGACTTTGCAGGGCATATGCAGGTAACCGTAGATTTCGCCCTCGCCGTGGCCCATCTGCAGGGTGAGGGCGTTGTCGATCCAATCACACATCTTGTAATGGGACAGATTGCCGTCCGCGATGGCGGGCGAGAAGGAGAACGACGCGGGATAGAGCTCCGGCAAGGTGAGATGGAAATCGACCGTCACCGTGTCGCCGGGCCAGAGTTCAGCCAACTGATGGCCTTCGCGGAGAGTGTTGGTGCCGGCGAAATCGACTCCTAGGTGGTTGCGCATCATAAAGCCGATGTTGGGGTTCATCACCGCTTCCTTGGCCCGGGCACTGATCCGGATGACGACCGGCTTGCCGGGCTCCATCAGGTGGAGCTTGTTGCCGAGATCGTTGAGCACGGCGATGCCAACGATTTCGGCGCGGCCGTCACCGTAGCGATGGTCGATATTTGGAATAGATTCAATGACTTGCGGGGCGATGTTAGCGGCGGTGGGCTGTTCCTGCGCCCGGGGGCCGAGCTCGAGGAAGCGCGAATCCTTCTCCACCATGTAGGCCAGATATTGCGAAACCACGTTTTCGGTTTCGCCGATGGCCCGGATGGTTCCGTTGTCGAGCCACATGGTGCGGTCGCCGATGGCTTTCACGTCGCCGATGGCGTGCGACACGAACAGGATCGTGACACCCTTCTGCCGCAGCTCATGGACTTTGCGCATACAGCGCTGGCGGAAGTAGATGTCCCCGACGGCGAGGGCCTCGTCGACCAGGAGAATGTCGGGATCGACGTGGATGGCGACCGAAAACGCGAGGCGGACGGCCATGCCGCTCGAATACGTCTTCACGGGTTGGTTGATGAAGTCGCCGATTTCGGCAAAGGCCTCAATTTCCGCGTAGCGGGCGTCGATCTGGGCCGTGGTCAGCCCGAGAATTGCGGCGTTGAGGTAGACGTTCTCTTTCCCGGAAAATTCCGGGTTGAAGCCGGAGCCGAGCTCGAGAAGAGCCGAAACGCGCCCCTGCACCGCCGCGCTCCCGGAACAGGGCTGGAGAATTCCAGCGATGATCTGGAGCAAAGTCGATTTGCCCGAGCCGTTTTCGCCGATCACACAGAAGGTTTCGCCGCGCTTAACGGTAAACGAGACATCCCGCAAGGCCCAGAAATCACGATGGAAGGAGACGCGATTAAACGTCGCCAACTCTTTCAATCGTTGGCCGGGCGATTCATAGATGGGGTAGCTCTTCGAAACCCCTTGAAAATCAATCACGTTCATGAGTTGCTATATAGCACTTTAGCCGGGCGGTCTATTGACATTATGCTGTTGGTTTCCTACCCTAGAAAGGAATGCCGCTGTAGCTCAGGTGGTTAGAGCGACGGTCTCATAATCCGTAGGTCGTAGGTTCGAGTCCTACCGGCGGCACCATTCCCCCCTTTTTGCCTCAGTCGAGGCTTTCTCCCGTGATCACGGCGTAAATCCGGTCCAGGTCATCCTGCGAGTGGTAGTCGATCTCGATTTTTCCTTTTCCCGGCGCCTTTTCCATAATCCGGACGCGTGTCCCCAATGAGGCCTCGAGCTCCGAGATGGCCGCCTTCACGTTGGGATCGATGGGCGGTGGTTCCTCGACCTTTTTGGCCTCCGGGGCCTTGGTCATCGTTTGAACCAACTGCTCCACTTGCCGTACCGAGAGCCCTTGCGCCGCGGCCTTCTCGGCGACTTCGCGTTGCAGCTCTTCGGTCGGCAAGCCGAGGATTGCCCGGGCGTGGCCCATCGACAGCCGCTTCTCCGCGAGAAGCAGTTGCACATCGCCCGGCAGCCGGAGCAGCCGGAGCATATTCGTAATCGTGGTGCGATCCTTGCCCGTGCGTTTGCCGATCTCTTCGTGGCTTAGGCCCAGGTCGTTCGAAAGCTTCTCGAACGCGACAGCAACTTCAATGGGGTTGAGGTCCTCGCGCTGGATGTTTTCGATGAGGGCGACTTCCAGCAGCCGGTCGTCGTGAATGTCCGCAATGACGATGGGGACTTCTTTGAGCCCGGCCAAGCGGGAGGCGCGCCAGCGGCGTTCTCCGGCGATGAGGTGATACTTGTCGCCGACCTTGCGGACAATTAGCGGCTGGATGATGCCGTTGGCCTGGATCGACGCGGCCAGTTCCTGCAAACGCGCCGGATCGAACACCGTGCGCGGCTGATTGGGATTTGGCTCGATCTGATCGATTGGCAGCTTGTTGACGACTGGCGGCTCCACCGGGGCCACGGGCGCCGGCGCCGTCACTTGGGCGGCGGCGCGGCTGGGCAGTAGAGACGAGAGTCCCTTACCCAGCGCTTTGCGTGAGCTGTTGTCTGGCGCGTTGGTCATTGGCCAGGATCTCCTTCGCGAGTTGAATGTAGCATTCGGCGCCCTTGGAGCGAATGTCGTAGAGCAGGATGGGTTTGCCGTGGCTGGGGGCTTCGGCCAGACGGACGCTACGCGGAATTACGGTTTTAAAGACTTCGTCCTGGAAGAATTCCTTCAGATCTTGAGCTACCTGCCGGGTGAGGTTAGTCCGGTCGTCGTACATCGTGAGCAGGATGCCTTCCGTCCGAAGATTGTGGGCGAACGACTCCTTGATGCCTTCCACCGTATCCATTAGCTGCGAGATGCCCTCCAGCGCAAAGAATTCGCACTGAATGGGGACGAGAACGGAGTTGGCCGCCACCAGAGCGTTCAGCGTGAGCAAGTCGAGCGCCGGTGGACAGTCGATCAAGATGTAGTCGAAGCGGTCTTGGATCGTTTCGAGAGCACTGCGCAGGCAAAGTTCCCGGTTTGGCTTGTTCACCAGTTCCAGATTGATACCAACCAGGTTACGGTCAGCCGGCAGCAACTCCAGGCCTTCGCATTCGGTCGGCACGATGGCGTCGGCAGCCTGCTTATCACCAACGAGCACATGGTACAGCGTCACAAAATTCTCTGGGTCCTTCGCTATGCCAAGGCCGGTCGTCGAATTGCCCTGCGGATCAGCGTCCACCAGCAATACCCTGAGTTCATTTGCGGCCAAAGACGCCGCAAGATTGATGGCGGTGGTTGTTTTCCCTACTCCGCCCTTCTGATTGGCTATCGCAATCGTTTTTGCCAATGATTCTGGCTCCTGCAGACATCCTAGCATGCGTGGCAATGTTCCACGTGAAACAGCGGTCGCTGATGTTCCACGTGGAACAGCGTCAGGACAGGAAGATGTCCAAAACGGAGACCGCCGCAGGGGTGACGCCGGGAATGCGACCCGCTTGGCCCAACGTAACCGGTCGAACCCGCTCGAATTTGTCCACCATCTCCCGCGAAAGACCGGGAATCTGGCGATAGTCCAACGATTGCGGTATCGAGCGGGCTTCGGAAGCCTGCATCCGTGCCACCTGCCGCTCTTCCTGCCGAAGATAGCCGGAATACTTCAGATGCGTCTCAATGGCGCCCAACAGGCCATGTTCCGGCTCGCCAACCTGCTCCTCCACCCAGGAGCGGATCAATTGAATCGTCGCTTCGGGACGCTTCAGCCACGTCGCCAGCACCGGATTCTCCGTTCCGGCCACCGCAATGTGCGGAAACAGCCGCGAAGTGACGCGAACTTGCTCCAATAACGGTATCAATGCCGAAAACTGGGCCTGCTTACGTTCAAAACGTCTCCAACGCACATCATCCACCAACCCCACGCCTCGCCCAGCGGGCGTGAGCCGGGAATCCGCATTGTCGATCCGCAAATGCAGCCGGAACTCCGCCCGGGAAGTGAACATCCGGTACGGCTCATCCGCCCCCTTGCTGATCAGATCGTCGATCAGGATACCGATGTACCCGTCCGTACGCCCAATCACGAACGGATCCAGACCGCCACAGCTCCTGGCGGCGTTGATCCCGGCGATCACGCCCTGCGCCGCCGCCTCTTCGTAGCCGGAAGTGCCATTGATCTGTCCCGCCAGGAAAAGCCCCTGAATCTGCTTGCATTCCAGGCCGTGGGTTAGCTCCCGGGCGTCAATCGCATCATATTCAATGGCGTACCCCGGGCGGATCATCTCCGCATCTTCCAGACCGGGCACTGAGGCCAACATCGCCACCTGGACGTCCACGGGCATCGAGGTCGACATCCCGTTGACGTAAACCTCATTGGTATCCAGCCCTTCCGGCTCCAAAAACAGTTGGTGACGGTCCCGATCCGGGAATTTCACCACTTTGTCCTCGATCGAAGGGCAATACCGGGGGCCAATCCCCTCGATTACCCCGGAATACAGCGGCGACCGGTCGATGTTCTCGCGCAGCACAGCATGGGTCGCGGGAGAGGTATAGGCGATGTAGCAACGGATCTGATCCCGCTCGATCTTCCCCGATAGGAACGAAAATGGGGTCGGCTCAGCGTCCCCCTCCTGCGGTTCAAACCGGGACCAATCGAGGCTCCGGCCATCCAACCGCGGCGGCGTGCCGGTTTTCAGCCGGGTCCAGCCCAATCCCAGGGTTCGTAACTGGTGCCCCAATAGATTCGACGGAGCCTCTCCGTTACGTCCGCAGTCAGTCTTCGACTCCCCCACGTGCGCCAACCCATTTAAGAAGGTCCCGGTAGTCACCACGACGGATTCGCTCAACGCCATCCGCCCATCTCGCAGCCGAACTCCCCGTACCCGACGGGACGCCCCATCCGCCTCAATCACCAGTTCAGCCACCTCCGCCTGAACCAGCCGCAGATTCGGCTCCTGCTCCAGAAGCTCCCGCATCTTAATCCGGTACTGCTTCTTATCGCACTGCGCTCGCGGAGACCACACCGCTGGCCCCCGGCTCGTATTCAACAGGCGAAATTGAATCCCCACAGCATCCGCCACTTGGCCCATGATGCCGCCCAGCGCGTCAATTTCTCGGACCAGGTGCCCTTTGGCAATGCCGCCCACCGCCGGATTGCAGGAAAGCTGCGCAATCAGGTCGATGTTCATCGCGATCATCGCCGTACGCAGGCCCAATCGAGCGCTCGCCCGAGCCGCCTCGCAACCCGCATGGCCGGCGCCAATCACAATCACGTCATAATGCAACGGTTTTAAAGCAACAGCCATAGGGGGGGAGGTCTCGCCTGTTCTATTCTAACGTGAGGAGTATTTGCCTTGAAGATCCTCGTCATTGGCGGCGGTGGCCGCGAACACGCCCTCGCCTGGAAGCTCGCGCAAAGCCCATTCGTCACCCGCGTCATCGCGACGCCGGGAAACCCGGGCATCGCCGAAGTCGCCCTTTGTGTACCTACCGCCGGAAACACTCCGGCTGACTACCTCGCTGTCGCCGAACAGCAGAGTGTTGATCTCACCGTTGTTGGTCCCGAAGGGCCCCTCACCGCCGGCGTCGTCGACGCCTTCCAAGCCGCTGGCCGCAAGATCTTCGGGCCGACGGCCGCTGCTGCACAATTGGAAGGCTCCAAGGTCTTCGCCAAAGACTTCTTCGCCCGCCACGGAATTCCCACCGCTCGCTACGCCACGGCCACCACCCTCGCGGAAGCCACCCAAGCCATCGGATCATTCGACGCCCCGTTCGTCCTGAAAGCCGACGGCCTGGCCGCCGGCAAAGGGGTGCTCATCGTCCCTACGAAAGAGGAAGCGGCCGCGGCCGCCGCTCAACTGCTTGACGGCTCCCTCGTCGGCGATGCCGGCGCCCGCCTCGTCATCGAAGAGTTCCTGGTAGGCGAGGAGGTGTCCTACATTGCGATCACCGACGGCACAACCATCCTTCCCCTGAAACCCGCTCAGGACCACAAGGCCATCTTCGACGGCGACCAAGGGCCTAACACCGGTGGCATGGGCGCGTACGTAGACGACCGCATTCTCACCCCGGCCCAGCATGAACAGATCATGGCCGAGATCCTCCGCCCCACCGTCGACGGCATGAATGCCGAAGGCACCCCCTTCGTTGGCTTTCTCTATGCCGGTTTAATGATGACCGCCAGCGGACCGAAGATCCTCGAGTACAACGTTCGCATGGGCGACCCCGAAACCCAACCGCTCATGATGGCCCTCCGTTCAGATCTCGCCGAGGTGCTCGATCGCGCCGCCGACGGCAAGCTAGCAGGCACCACTCTGAAGTGGAGCCAAAATACCACCCTTTGCGTTATCCTCGCTGCCGCGGGCTACCCGGGTCCCGCACGCTCCGGCGACCCCATTACGGGCATCCGGGAAGCGGAGGCCAGCGGCGCGAAAGTGTTTCAAGCCGGAACCAAACAAGCGGCCGGCCACTTAATCACTGCCGGCGGGCGAGTCCTCGCCGTCACGGCCTCTGGACCTACCCTTCCCGCCGCTATCGAAAACGCCTACGCAGCCGCCGCGCACATCCATTTCGACGGCGCGCAACACCGCAAAGATATTGGGCAAAAAGGACTAAAGCGCTGGTAGAATCGAAGGCAAGGCGGGGACGTAGCTCAGTTGGATAGAGCGGCCGCCTCCTAAGCGGCAGGCCGGCAGTTCGAATCTGCCCGTTCCCACCACTTCTTGTTGTAGTTGTCACGATCTAGACACTCCCGGACACATACCGCAGTGGCCACACCCAACAATAACGAAGTAACTCAGCTCCTCGCCAACCTTCGCAGTGGCGAAAACCAAGCCCACGATCAACTCTTTCCGATTGTTTACAACGAGTTACGGAAGATTGCGGCCAACTACATGCGCCGAGAGCGCACCGACCACACCCTGCAGGCCACAGCCCTGGTCCACGAAGCGTACATGCAGTTGGTGGATCAAACCCGGGTCACCTGGCAGAGCCGCGCTCACTTCTTCGGCGTCGCGGCCCAACTCATGCGCCGTATCCTCGTCGACCATGCCCGCACGCAAAATGCTCTCAAGCGCGGCGGTGATGCCCAGAAGATTTCGCTCGACGATTCCATTGGTCTAGCCGCCGGACCGCCCGTCGCTTTCGATGAACTCGACGAGGCGCTCAATCGCCTCCAAGAACTCGATCCGAACCAAGCGAAAATCATCGAACTCCGCTTCTTCGGCGGCCTGACCGTCGAAGAGGTCTCCGAAGTCATCGGCTCTTCCACCGCGACCATCGAACGGGAGTGGCGGATGGCAAAGGCCTGGCTCCACAACCAACTCACCGCCGCCCGGCCCACTGCAAAAACTTGATGGATTGGCGCTCCCTTTTACGCCCTATCCAGTAGGGCCTACCAGACCCTAACATCGTCGGAGGACGGACAGCCGGGTGCCGATACCCATCGCACCCGGTTTCGCTATTTCCTGTTACCATTTTTCCAACCGCGTGACCCCCGAACGCTACACCCAAGTTAAGAGCCTCTTCCAACTGGTCCTCGACCAACCAGCGGACCAGCGCCAGGTCTTCCTCGAAAAGGCCTGCGGCGCCGACCGTGCGCTCTACCTCGAAGTCCGCAACCTCATCACCGCCGATTCCTCTTCCGCCGACTTCCTCTCCCACCCGGCCATGACGCCGGTCTCGCAAATTCTCGAACAGGCTGCCCGCGACCAGGAAGAGGCCATCCCCTCGCAGATCGGCCCCTACGCCATTCAACGACAGATCGGCGTCGGCGGTATGGGCGCCGTCTACCTCGCCTCGCGCGCGGATCAGCACTACTCGAAGCTAGTCGCCATTAAAGTCATCCGCCGCGGAATGGAGCAGGATCGCATCATCCAACGCTTCCGCCGGGAACGCCAAATCGTCGCTTCTCTCGACCATCCCAATATCGCCCGCCTCCTCGATGGCGGCGCCGCGGAGGACGGTCGTCCGTACTTCGTCATGGAGTACGTCGAAGGTCACTCGATCGATACCTATTGCGATGAAAAGAAACTCTCTACCGAAGACCGTCTCCGTATCTTCTGCGACGTATGTGCCGCCGTACACTACGCCCACCAGAACTTAGTCGTCCACCGCGACCTGAAACCCGGCAACATTCTGGTCAAACTCGATGGGGCGCCAAAGCTGCTCGACTTTGGCATCGCCAAGATCCTCA
The DNA here is from genome assembly GCA_945890485.1 of Candidatus Sulfopaludibacter sp. SbA3. Lineage (GTDB taxonomy): Bacteria > Acidobacteriota > Terriglobia > Bryobacterales > Bryobacteraceae. Next base: position 362,717 of record CAMDCN010000002.1, read on the forward strand.
CGCCGGATTCGACGGCAGCCAGCGAAAAAACGGCCACTTCCATGCGGTTGATGACACCGCAGTACGCCAGCCCTGAACAAGTCCGCGGCGAGGCGGTTACTACCGTATCCGACGTCTACTTACTCGGGATTATCCTCTATGAGCTACTCACGGGCCACCGCCCATACCCCCTCAAAGATGGCGTAACTCTCGAACTCCTCCGCGCCATGTCCCAATCCGAGCCGGAGCCGCCCTCTTCGGCTATCTCCCGGATCGTCGACACCCTCACCCGCGACGGCGGCCGCCAGATCACCAAGAACCCCTTCATCGTCAGCGCCACCCGCGAAGCCTCCCCCGCCGCCCTCCGCAAAAAGCTCGCCGGCGACCTCGACGCCATCGTCCTCAACTCCCTTCGCCGCGATTCGAAAGAGCGTTATCAATCCGCCGCGCAACTCGCCGACGACATCCGCCGCTACCTCGCGCGCGAACCAGTGTCGGCGGTCCCCGAAAATGCCTTCTACCGTCTCCGCCTGTTCATCACGCGGAACCGGGCTCTCGCCGCAACCATCTCCGCCGCCCTCGCTCTCATTCTCCTCTCCGCCGTCGTAGCCGGATGGCAGGCACGCTCCGCCCGCATCCAGCGAGACCTCGCCGCGCGGCGTTTCGAAGAGGTGCGCAAAGTCGCCAACTCCTTCCTATTCGAGGTCCACGACGCCATCGCCCCCCTCCCGGGCACGACGCCCGCCCGCCGGCTTCTCGTCGCCAAAGCAATTGAGTACCTGAACAATCTCGCCAAAGAGGCCGGCAACGACGCCACCATTAAACGCGAACTGGCGTCCGCCTGGCTGCGCGTCGGCCACCTGCAGGGCAACCCCAACTATGCCAATCTCGGCGACGCCGATAGCGCCCGCCAGAGTTACCAAACCGCCCTCCAGATCCTCCGCAGCCTGCCCAACCCGCCTTCGCTCGACCTCGGCGCCGCCCTTGAGGGTACTGCCGACTTGGAGGCCAACGCCGGCGACTCACCGAACGCCCAGCAGCACTACGAGGAAGCTCGCCAGATCTTTGAACGTGCTGCCGCGCCCCCGTCCATCCTCGTCGCCAACTACCAGAATCTCGCGTCCGTCCTCGCCGCCACCGGCCAAACCACCGCCGCACTCGACCTCGCTCGCAAGTCGCACAGCCTAGCCGAATCCGCCGGTGACGCCCGCCTGCTCGCAATATCGAAGGCCCGCCTCGGCGCGATCGAAAACCAAGCCGGTCTCTACGCGGAGGCAAAAAAGAACCTCGAGGCCGCCCTGCAACTCACCGAGAAACTCAACGAAGGCCAACCCAACGCCCTGCACCAACGCGACCTCTCCTTTGTCCTCGAAGACCTCGCCAGAAACGGCCGCCGCAACAACGACCCGCAGGCGCCCATCTATCACCAGCGTTCGCTCGCCCTACGCCGCGCCCTCGCCCTCGCCGACCCCCAGAATTCGCAAGCCCAGCGTGACCTCGCCTACGCCTATCTCCGCCACGGAGACCCCGACGCTCTCCGCCTCGCCCAGGAGATTTTCAACAACCAACTCTCGCGCGACTCCCAAAACCCGATGGCCCGGCGCGACGCCGCCCTCGGCCATCAAAAGCTTGGCGACGCACTCCTCGCCAACAATCAGGTCCTCCAGGCCGTGGAGCAGTATCGCCGGTTCCTCCAGCTCGCCCAGCAATGGCAAGCCACCGATGCCAGCAGCCTCTACGCCCTCCAAATGCTCGCCGCCGCCCACCTCAAGCTAGCCGAGGGGCTGCCGAAACTCGCCGACCCCCAGGGCGCCCTGCAGAACGCACGCCGCGCGGTCAGCCTACTCGACGACCTCGTGCAGAAAGATAAAGCGTCCACCCTGTTCCGCCGCGACCGTGCCCTGGCGTACTTCATCCTCGGCCGCACCCTGCTCGAAACGAAATCCCCTTCCGCGCAGACCCACCTCAACCAATCCAAAAGCCAGTTCGATGCCCTCGTTGCCGAAAAGAAACTGCCCATCGAAGACCGCGCTATCGTGGATGCCCTCAGCCGCTCACTGGAACTAGCCCGCTCAACACCGTTCTAACCGCCACCCGCCCGCTGCGCCCGGCCTGCTGCTCCGGCCGCCCGGCCCACAGGTTTCCGCTGCGGCAGACCCATCACGGCGCGAATCGCCGAGTTCAGCCGCACGCACAAGTCGATATCTGCCCGCAGCTCCGCCACGGTACACGGCTCTTCCCCAAACCACACGGCCGAACCCATTTGCGTCAAAACCCCATGCCGCAAACCCATCTCCACCATCTCCATCTCCGCCGACCAGCCTTCGCCCTCCACAAACGACAACTCCGCCTGCCCCGCCGCCGCCAACTGGTTCTTCACCACCTTCATCGCCACCCGGCGAACCTCCCGGCGCTGGCTCACTTCCCGCATATCGGCCCGCACCGCCGCATGCAGCTTCAGCCCCCATCCGCCCGTCGACGTTTCCGTGTAGCCGAAGCCGTGATACGCCCGCAGTTGGTTCAACAACAACAAACACGCCGGCGACTGGCTCATCACCCGGGCAATTCGCCGCAGTCCATTGGCGATCATCTCGCTATGGGCGAACGATGGCCCCTCGATCATCGACCCCGCCAACTCCTCGGCAGGGGCCAGCGCCGCCACGGAATCCACCACGACGAGGTCCACCCCCTGGCTCGCCACCAACCGCTCCACCATCCGCAACGCCTGCTCGCCATTGTCCGCCCGCAGCAACACCAGGCGGTCCACATCCACACCCAACCGAACTGCATACCCGGCGTCGAACGTACACTCCGCGTCCACCAACGCGGCGGTCTGCCCCTCGCCTTGCGCCGCCGCGATCACCTGCAGCGCCAACGTCGATTTGCCCACGCCCGCAGGCCCAAACAGCTCCACCATCCGCCCACGCGGCAATCCACCGATGCCCAATGCGGCATCCACCGCGATTGACCCGCTCGGGATCACCCCGGCGACCGCGCGACCGCGCACGCCGAATGCAGCCGCTTGCCGCAGTTCCGTTTGTAGACGGTTATCCCACAGGCCAATTTGGCCTGCCGGTTCCCGCGCCGAATTGTGTTTCATAGCAGAGCCCTTCTAGTGTCCGCTAAACACCGGAGTTCCAGACCACAGAAAAGCCCCACCCCATTCTCAGACTTGCCTGCGCCGAGTCCCCCTATCTGGGGGCGGTCGTACCCGCCTGAACGGGTCGAAACTGCCCCATCAGCAAGTGCAAACACAGCACGCCCGTCAGATGAAAGAGGCCGAACGTCAGGAAAATCGGTTTGTAGCCCACGACCGGGATCAATATCCCCGGCAGCCAGGTAGCAAACATTACTCCCCCCAGGCTCCCCGCGAATCCGCCAATGCCCGTCACACTAGCCACCGCCGGCCGCGGAAACACATCGCTCACCACCGTATACAAGTTCGCCGAAAACCCTTGATGCGCCGCTGTCGCCAAGCTCATCAACGCGATCGCCAGAATCGGGCTATCCGCCAAAACACTACACACCGCCAACGGCATACAGGCCGCGCAGATCAACATCGCCGTCTTCCGCGCCTTCCCCACCGCCATTCCTCGCCGCATGAAATACCCTGAGAGCCATCCGCCCCCCACGCTCCCAATATCGGCCATCAGATAGATCACCGGCAGCACCCAGCCGACCTTCTTCATATCGAACCCCCGTACATCGTACAGATAAATCGGGAGCCAATAGCTGTAAAACCGCCAAACCGGATCACTCAGGAACTTTCCGAGCGCGAACCCCCACGTTTCCTTCTGCCGCAACGCCTCCATCCAGCCGATCACTGGCTCATCCGCCGCATTCGTCACGTCGGAAACGATATACGCCCGCTCCGCCTCGTTCACCCGCGCATGCTCCGTCGGCAACCGGTAGCTGAACCACCACAGCACAAGCCAGGCAAATCCTAAAGAGCCCGTAACCAGGAAGCAGCCCTGCCACCCAAAGCCCGCCACCATGTAGGCAAACACCGGAGGCCCCACCATCGACGCCACGTTGGTGCCCGCATTGAAAATCCCCGTTGCAAACGCCCGGTCCTTCTTCGGGAACCATTCCGCCACGCTCCGAATCGCCGCCGGAAAGTTCCCCGCCTCACCCAGACCCAACATCCCCCGCCAAAACCCAAGCTCCAGCGGCGTCTTCGCCAGCCCGTGCAACACCGCTGCCACCGACCACCACAGCACCGCCACCGCATACCCGATCCGTGTGCCGTAGCGTTCCACAAACTTCCCCATGATCAGGAAGCCGATCATGTACGTCATTTCAAATGCCAGCGTCAACCGTCCGTAAGTCGGGTCGTCGATCAGCATGTCCTTCCGGATCTCGGGCACCAAGATCCCGAAAGCAATCCGATCCAGGTAGTTAATCGTCGTCGCGAGAAACAACAGACTGAGGATCCACCAGCGGACCCGGGTTGGAGGCATCAGGCAATCATACAATCATCCGCGCCCGCTAGTTCTCGCCCGCCCGAGCCAACCGGTCCCGTATCCCGTCCCATGCGCCACCCGCCGGCACAGGCTCCACCACAATCTCCTCGAGCCCCGCCGAATCGAGCAAATGCAGCGCCTCATACAACCCGGCGGCGTACCCCTCCGCCTCCGCTGGCAGCCTGACGGCCATTTCAGCCTCTCGCTCCGTCGAATGCCACAAGTAGCCCGACTCCGGCCCAGGCTCTCCCACCCGCAACGGCGTCCGCGGCGCGTAGTGCCGTGCGTGCATCCCTGGCGCCGCATGTGCCGTCCCTACAGCCGCCTCACCCGCCAATTCCACCGGCCCAATCACCTCTTCAATCATCGCCCGCGACACCATACCCGGCCGGAGTAACACCGCCCGGCCACCCACCAGCGACAGCACCGTCGACTCAATCCCTACCGTGCAACTCCCGCCATCCACCACGAAATCCACTGCGTCGCCCAACCCGGACCGCACATGGTCCGCCGTCGTCGGCGACAAGCCCATAAACGGATTCGCGCTCGGCGCCGCCACCGGAACTCCCGCCAGCCGGATCAGTTCGAGCGCCACCGGATGCGCCGGCTGCCTCACCCCCACCGTCCCCAATCCCGCCGTTACCCCGTCCGGCACCACGTCCCGCTTGGCCAGCACCAGCGTCAACGGTCCCGGCCAAAACCGTTCCGCCAACTTCTGCGCCGCCTCCGGCCATTCCGCCACCACCGTCCGCGCCATTTCGACATCAGCCACGTGCACAATCAATGGCGAGGTCGATGGACGTCCCTTGGCCTCGTATATTCGCGCCACCGCCGCCGGGTCCAGCGCATTCGCCCCTAACCCGTAGACCGTCTCCGTCGGGAAGGCCACCAGCCCCCCCGACCGCAACAGGGCCGCAGCCCGCTCCAACTCAAACGTCGGCGTCATCGTCCGACCCAGCCGTCTTGCCGGTTCGTTTCCATACTAGGAACGCGTGAATCAGTTCCCCAATGTCGCCATCTAAAACGCGATCCACGTCCCCAATCGACTTCTTCGTCCGATGATCCTTGATCATCCGGTACGGCGCCATCACGTAGCTGCGAATCTGGCTGCCGAAGTTGATCTCCATCTTCGTGTCTTCCAGCTTCCGCTCTTCCACGCGCCGCTTCGCCAGCTCGTGCTCGTACAGCCGCGCCTTCATCTGCTTCAGTGCGCTGGCCCGGTTCTTATGCTGGCTCCGCTCGTTTTGGCACTGCACCACGATGCCGGTCGGCAAATGCGTCATGCGAACCGCTGATTCCGTCCGGTTCACGTGCTGCCCGCCCGCACCGCTCGCGCGAAACACGTCGATCTTCAAATCGTCCGGCTTCACTTCGATGTTGATGTCGTCATCCACCAGCGGAATCACGAATACGCTGGCGAACGACGTATGCCGCCGCGCCGCCGAATCGAACGGCGAAATCCGCACCAACCGGTGGACGCCAATCTCGCTCTGCAGCAAGCCATAGACGTTCTCGCCTTCAATCTCCACGGTCGCCGACTTGATCCCGGCCCCTTCGCCTTCGAGTCGATCCGTCACTTCGCACTTGAAGCTATTCCGTTCCGCCCAGCGCAGAAACATGCGCAGCAGCATCTCGGCCCAGTCCTGGCTCTCGGTGCCGCCGGCGCCCGGATGCACGGTCAAGATCGCGCTACGGCCGTCGTTCTCGCCGTTCAACAGCATGCCCGTCTCGAGGATTTCGAGGCGCGCCGTCAGCTTCTTCAACCCCTGTTCGATTTCGCCGGCCACCGATTCGCCCTCGCGGCCCAGCTCGAACAAAGTCTCAATCTCATCGGTCATGCCCAGGACTTCGACGTCCTCGGCTACAGCCTTCTCCAGCCGCTTCCGGTCCTGCATGACTCGCTGACTCGTCTCCTGGCTGTTCCAGAAACCGGGATCAGAAATCTGCTCTTCCGTCGATTCCAGCTGCTTTCGCTTGGCAGGAGCGTCAAAGATAGCTCCGCACAGCGAGGGCTTGCTGGCGGAGCGGGTTATACTCCCGTTCTAACTCTTCTAAAGTCATCAAGAACTATTTTAGCCGTTCCCGGAGCCCCGACTCCAGACCAGGATTCTTCATCCCCGCCTTCTTGGCCTCTTCGATCGCTTTCTCCACCGGCGCTCCCTTCTTTTGCGCCTGGTAGAGCCCCCAAACATATCCCACGCGGTTTGACGACGCGCAATGCAGCACCACGCGTTCGGTCGCCTTCGCGCCTGCCAGCAGTTTCATCAACCCGGCCAACTCCTCATCCTTCGGCGGCGTCGCACCAAACGGGACGTTCACATACCGCATCCCCGCCTTCTCGACGATCGCCTTCTCGTCGAGCCCCAACTTCTGCATCTCCTCCGGAGTCCGCAGATTCACTACCACCTTCACGCCCTCTTTCGAGTACCCCGCCAACTGCTCCGCCGTCGGTTGGCCGGAAAAGATCACGTCCTGGGCACAACCAATCCCCATCGCGACAAAAAAGAGAGCAAGAGTCCGCATAGGCCGATTCTGTCACAAGCCGCACGCCGCCGCTACAATTAGGACATGGTCCGTCCGCTCCTCACCATCGCCCTACTCTCTGCCTCCGCCTTCGCCGCCAAGCCCGCGGCCGTCACCTTCCATAAAGACGTCCTCCCCATCCTCCAAACCAAGTGTCAAGGTTGCCACCGCCCCGGCGAGGCCGCCCCCATGCCCTTCCTCACTTACCAGCAAACCCGGCCCTTCGCCAAAGCCATTCGCGAAGCCGTCGCTACCAAGCGGATGCCTCCCTGGTTCGCGGACCCCCACGTCGGCAAGTTCACCAACGATTGGTCGCTCTCGCCCGCCGAAATCCAAACTCTCTCCACCTGGGCCGAATCCGGCGCCCCCGCGGGCAACGCCAAAGACGCCAAGCCCAATCCCACCTTCGCCACCGGCTGGCGCATCCCCCAACCCGACCTCGTCGTCCAACTTCCCGAACCGTACGAGATCCCCGCCTCCGGCACCATCGACTACGTCTATACCATCGTCCCCTCCGGCCTCACGGAAGACCGTTGGATCCAGTTCGCCGAACCCCGCCCCGGCAATCGCGCGCTCGTCCATCACGTCATCGCCTTCATCCGCGAACCCGGCTCCCCCTGGTTCGCCGAATACCCCGTCAACAAATCGTTCATTCCGAAGAAAACCACCAAAGGCGGACCCTCCGGCTACATCACCGGCTACGCTCCCGGCAGCATGCCGTATACCCTCCGCCCCGGCCAGGCCGCCCTGCTGAAAGCTGGTTCCGACATCGTCTTCCAAATGCACTATACGGCCAACGGCACCCCCGGCACCGACCAGTCGAAAATCGGCCTCGTCTTCGCCAAAGAACCGCCCAAGCAAGCCGTCCATACCCTCTGGCTGCAGAACTCGAAGTTCGTCATCCCGCCCGGAGTCGACAACTATCCCGTCGCTACCTCCGTCACGCTAGGAACGGATGTCGAGCTCCTTGATTCCACCCCCCACATGCACGTCCGCGGCAAGGCCGCCACGCTCAAGGCCGTCTACCCAACGGGCGAGGAAGAAAAACTCCTCTCCGCCCGCTACGATTTCAACTGGCAGTTGAGCTACCAGTACGCCCCCGGTAAGATCGTCCCGAAAGGCACGCGCCTCGAAGCGGTCAGCTTCTACGACAACTCGCCCAACAACAAACACAACCCCGACCCCAAGGCCGAAGTCCGCTGGGGCGACCAGAGTTGGGAAGAGATGATGCTCAATTTCGTTCGCGTCGCCGTCGACGTCAACGTGAAGCCCGGCAGCCTGCTGCAGCGCCCGGCCCCCAAGCCAGCGGCCGAATAACCGATAATCAAAGGATGTCTTCCGAGGGTTCCCCCGAGGCCGCCCGGCCATCCAACTTCATTCGCGACATCATCATTCAGGACATTAAAGACGGCAAGCACGGCGGCCGCGTCCATACCCGTTTCCCCCCGGAACCGAACGGCTACCTCCACATCGGCCACGCCAAATCCATCTGCCTCAACTTCGGCCTCGCCCGCGAGTTCAACGGCAAGTGCAACCTGCGCTTTGACGACACCAACCCCGCCAAGGAAGAGACCGAGTACGTCGATTCCATCATGGAAGACGTCCGCTGGATGGGCTTCGAATGGGACGCCCTCTTCTACGCCTCCGACTACTTCGACCAGCTATACGATTGGGCCGTCCAGCTCATCAAAGACGGCAAAGCCTACGTCTGCGACCTGACCTCGGAGCAGGTCCGCGCTACCCGCGGCACCACCACCGAACCCGGCACCCCGAGCCCTTACCGCGACCGCTCCGTCGAAGAGAACCTCGACCTATTCCAGCGCATGCGCGCCGGCGAGTTCCCCGACGGCTCCCGCACCCTCCGCACCAAAATCGACATGGCCTCGCCGAACTTCAACATGCGCGACCCGGTCATGTACCGCATTCTCCACGCCGAGCACCACCGGACCGGCGACAAGTGGTGCCTCTACCCGATGTACGACTACACGCACGGGGAAAGCGATTCCATCGAAGGCATCACCCACTCCATCTGCACGCTGGAATTTGAGGACCACCGCCCGCTCTACGATTGGTACGTCGAAAACCTCGGTATCCATCATCCGCAGCAGATCGAGTTCGACCGTCTGAACTTAACCAACACGCTGCTCAGCAAGCGCAAGCTATTGCTCCTGGTTCAGAAGGGCTACGTCACCGGCTGGGACGACCCCCGCATGCCCACCCTTTCCGGCATGCGCCGCCGCGGCTACACGCCGGAGGCCATCCGCACCTTCTGCGCCAACATCGGCGTTTCGAAAACCAACGGCGTCATCGAATTCGGCCTGCTCGAACACTTCCTGCGGGAAGATCTCAATCAGCGAGCCCTCCGCGCCATGGCCGTCCTCGATCCGCTCAAGGTCGTCATCACGAACTACCCCGACGATCTGGTCGAAGAGCTCGAAGCCGTCAACAACCCCGCGGACGAATCGGCCGGCGTTCGCAACGTCGCGTTTTCGAAGGTGATCTACATCGAGCAGGACGACTTCCGCGAGGTGCCGCCGAAGAAGTACTACCGCCTGTCGCCGGGCACGGAAGTCCGTCTCCGCTACGCCTACTTCATCAAGTGTACGGACGTGATTAAGAACGAAGCGGGCGACGTGGTCGAGGTGCATTGCACGTACGATCCCGCCTCCCGCGGCGGCAATTCGCCGGACGGCCGCAAGGTGAAATCGACCATTCATTGGGTTTCGGCAGCGCACGCCGTTGACTGCGAAGCGCGCTTGTACGATCAGTTGATGCTGGAAACCACGGGCGAGGAGTCCGCCGATTCGGACTTCACCTCGCAGCTCAACCCGGAGTCGCTGGTCATCCCGCCCCATGCCAAGGTGGAGCCGAGCGTTGCGACGGCGGCCCCCGGCACGAAGTATCAATTTGAACGCGTTGGCTACTTCTGCGTCGATAAGGATTCGACGCCGGAGCGTCCTGTCTTCAACCGGACCGTGAAACTCCGCGACTCCTGGGCCAAGATCGATAAGGCCCAGAACGGATAGCTCTCGGTTAGCATGGCCCGGGAGGAGTCGTCATGCCGTTTGAGACTCAACAGCTCCGATATAGCGGCGAATGAGCCAAGAGCGCAGTTGGTCTGGCCGCACCTTTACGAGCGTCCAGACCCCCGCCGGTCTTTTCGACGCGATCGTCTGCAATAATCTCCATAAACACGGACAGACATTCAGGACCATCCTCGTATTCACTCTCGAAGCGAATCGGTACTTCGAGGAAAACCGCGCGAATTCAGTGTCCAGAGAGGGCAACTTGCTCAAGCTTCCTCGCGGAATCTATGAAGGGGACGGCCGTAGCGTCAGCTACTTCGGCTAGAGAATCTTCCGATAAAGCTCGTCGAGCAAGACAGAAATGCCCAGTCCGCTAAGGCGACACTCCGCCCCCGACCCCTCGGCCACCGCGTAGCGCCAATCCCCGTCCGGCAACTTCGTGAACCACTCGACGCGCATCTCATCCTGCGAGATCAGCAGGTACTCCCGGAGCGAGTCGACCATCTGATACCGCGCAAACTTCCCGCCCCGGTCCCAACTCTCCGTCGATGGCGATAGAACCTCGGCCACCAGAACAGGATTCTTCACAATATCCGTGGCGCCCTCGTCATAGTCCGGATCGCCACAGATCACCATGAAATCCGGATAAACATACGCGTTCCGCTTGCCGATCCGCAGCCGCAAGCCGCTTACGCTCGTGCCGCAATTACCATGCTCCAGCAGTCTCTCAAAAACGGCGCCGGCTCTCGCAATCAAGCGGGCGTGCGAGTGGGAACCACCCGACATCGCATACACCACTCCATCGACGTACTCGCTCCGGAACTCTGCCTTCCGATCCGCCTCTAAATAGGCCTCGTGTGAAACAAACGGTACCCCAACACCTGACATATCTCGATTCTATTAGGCCGCCATCTACAGGATCTTCCTATAAAGTTCGTGAAGCGAAACCGAAATGCCCAGCGCGCTAAGCCGACACTCTGCTCCCGGCCCCTCGGCCACCGCGTAGCGCCAGTCGCCATCGGGCAATTTCGTGAACCACTCGACCCGCATCTCTACCTGCGAGACCAAAAGGTACTCCCGCAGCGACCCGACCGCCTGATATCGGGCAAACTTCCCGCCCCGGTCCCAGCTCTCCGTCGACGGCGAAAGGACCTCGGCCACCAGGACAGGGTTCTTCACGACGTCTGTCGTGCCCAGTTCGAGTTCATACTCCTCGCAGAAGACCATTATGTCCGGATAGACATACGAATTCCGATTGCCGGTCCGCAGCCGCAAATCGCTGGCACTCGTCCGGCAAGGGCCACTCTCAAGCGCCCGGTCGATCAACGAGCCGAGCCGAAGAATCAACGTGGCATGCGCAGGAGAACCTCCCGACATCGCATACACCACGCCATCGACGTACTCGCTCCGGAACTCTGCCTTCCGATCAGCCTCTAAATAGGCCTCGCGTGAAACAAACGGAACAGCGGCACCCGCCATAGACCGATTCTACACCGGCTACTCTTTCACCAACTCCCGGAACCGCCGGATTACCTTTACAACATAGTGCTGCGTCTCTTTGTACGGAGGAATCCCCCCAAACCGGTCCACCGCGCCCGGTCCCGCGTTATACGCCGCCAACGCCAACGCCAACCCGTTCCGCCGCCCCTCATACTTCGTCACCAACATATCCAGCAGCCGCGCCCCGCCTTCCACATTCTGCGCCGGATCATGCGCGTTCACCTGCAAATGCTTCGCCGTCTGCGGCATCAGTTGCATCAGGCCAATCGCCCCCACCCGGCTCTTCGCCTTCACCTGATACCCCGACTCCACTTCCATCACCGCCTGGATCAATTCCGGCCGCAAATTGTGCTTTCCCGCGTTCGGCGCAATCAACCGCGCCACCGGAGCCGGAATCTCCTTCCCGTTCGTCGCCTTCGGCAAAACCACCGGCGCCGCCGGAGCCACCTCCGCCGAATCGATCATCAGCGAGGTCCCGCCCGAACGCAGAAACAGCGTCTCTCCCTCTCGGATCAGGCTGTCATACGCGATTCGCTGGCCGTTCTTCAGCACCAGAACGCTCTGCAACATCTCTTCCGCGCCGGCGCCCATCGCCAGGAGCAAGAATAAACCTGCAAATTTCACCATTATCCCATCATCGGCATCAGCCGCCGAAACGTACATCAGACAAAAACCCTACTTGCCGCGCCGCCAAGTCCATCCAACTAGGAGAAATCCGACCAACGCCAGCCCCGCACCCCAGAAAGCCGTCGCCGGACGATAGACCATCTCCACCCGATGCGCTCCCCCTTCCACAACTACCCCCCGCAGGGCCCCATAAACCTCCAATATCTCCGCCGGTTGACCATCGACCGTCGCCGACCAACCTGGAAAGTACGTATCCGACAACACCACCAGCCCCCGGCACGCCAACTTTGCATCGATCGCTACCCGGTTCGCCCGGTACGGCAACTGCAGAGCCACCCGCTCCTCTCCCCCACACAGCACCAAAGCCGGAGCCGCCCCCACCATCACCGCCTCCTCCCGAGCCGAGAACCCCTCCGAATCCAATCGCTGGCTCACCTCACCCCGGGAACCCACCGAACTCACCCGGTGCACCACCCACGCCCGCGGCAACGCCGCCGGATTCGAGAAGATCTGCAAACCGCTCCTACTATCTGCAACTTTCACTAATCCAGGCCGCGGCGCTTTCCCGCCGACGTAGAAGTTAATCCCCAGCAAATCGTGCATCCGAGGCTTCCAAGTCTCCAGTTCCAACAGGTTTTCCGTCACACTCGCGCCGAAACCCTGCTGCGTCGGAATCCCATGCCAATCCCCAAAGTTGTAGGGAATCTCCGCATCAGAAATACCCACCCGCACCGGTACGTTCTGCGCCCGCAAAAAGCTCGCGATGTCGCCGTGATGATACAGCCGGTCCAGATTTCCCGGGATATTCTCCCGCGTCAACCGGTTCGCCATCCCGACGGAAAATACGCTCCCCCATTCCATCATCGCCAGCACCACCAACGCCCCCGCCGCCAACTCCATCGACACGGCTCGCCGCCAAGCTGCCACGAGAACCGCCGCACCCGCCAAAGCCCAAAAGCCAGTAGCCCCACCTCCGGCCAGCAAACCTCCCGCCACCATCGTCCCTGCCACCCACGCCGGCCCGCGCCAACCCCTCCGCCGCAACGCATCCACGCCATACGCCGCCAACGGACCCATCGCGAATCCCAACAAAACCAGCGCTCGCGCCGGCACCCGCGCCTTCCCGAACACGGGAGCCACGGCATACAACACGCCATGTACAAAGTTTCCGTTCGCCAACGACAATACAATCCCCGCCGCCCCCAAACCCACCAGCCACCGAACCTGCGGCGCCCGCCGCCACCCCGCCAACACCCCCAGCATCACCAGTGAAAAACCCACCACCCCCACAAATGGGTCAATATGCACACGCGGCCGTGGAGTCACCACTCCCCAAGCCGCCTCCAAACTCCACGCAAACTTCTCATGCACCACATACGGAATCGGCTCGTTCCAGCGCAACGGGTCCGTCACCCCCGCCCAACGCTTCGCCAATGGAGCATACTCCTGCGCCGGAAGAATCTGCCAGGCCCCCACAAGCAACATCCCCGCCGCCGCCATGGCCGCCAACTGCCAGCGCACCCCTCGCAGCAAGGCCACAATCCAAACTCCCGCGACCGCCGTCGAAACGTAGATCGGTACTTCGTGATGGCCGCTCCACCACATCACCCCCACCAACGCCCCCGACATCGTCGCGCTGAACACCGGCGTCTTCCCCCGCATCGCCCGGAAGAGAAACAAGATGACCAACGGCAGCCATACGGCCGAATTCAAAATCTGCGGCCATTCCGTTCCCGCCATAAACCCGCTCAGCGAAAACGTCAGCCCCCCCAGGATCGACGCCCCCCGGCTCCGCTTCCAATCCCGGCATAACCAATAGCAGAACAGCGCCGCCTGAAAATGCAGCAGTACCAAATACCAGTGCACCGTAGTCACGCTGAGCTTCCCTTCGCGGAACGGCGCCAAAGCCAGCAGCCAGTTCGCCGGATACGCCACCCCACTCACCTGCCCCAAAAAAGGCTGCCCCATCCATTGGTAGGGATCCCAAAGCGGAAACCGTAGATGCCGCCACTCGGCCGCCTGAAAATGAAGCCGGGGAAAGTCGAAATTGGCCAGGTCCGGGCTGTCCAGAAACGAATACTGGCTGGTGAGCGTCAAACGCCAATAGAAGCCAATACACAGCAGGAACAGTAGTAGTGGCGGCGCGAGTCTTCGCATAGAAGGCCAGTTATCACTCTAGCGCCCCCTTCGTTCCCGTGTTGCCGCTCAGGACACCTATGCAAATACAACTGAATAGTGATAGCTCCGTCGCCTTCAACCAGTCCGTGTCCGAAGAAACCGAAGCCATACTGCGCAGTCAATTGGACCGCTTCGCCTCCCATTTGACAAGGCTGGAAGTCCACCTCAGCGATGTGAATGCCGAGCGTGGCGGAGACGATGATAAACGCTGTCTGCTCGAAGCGCGACCGGCCGGGAGAGACCCCGTCGTCGTTACGCACGATGGCCCTTCGATTGCACTTGCTACCCGTGGCGCTGCCCAGAAAATGAACCGTCTTTTGAACAGTCTCTTTGGCCGCCTGGAGAACAAACAATCATGAACGCCTCAATTAGCCCCGACCAACTGAAAGCACTCCTCCAGCCCCACGACCCTCCCTGCCTCTCCATCTACCTGCCTACTCACCGACGGCACCCCGAGAATCAGCAGGATCCCATCCGCTACAAGAATCTCGTCAAGGAGCTCGAGGCCGCTCTCAAGTCGGGCTTCCCCGATGCCAACGCTGAGGAACTCCTCGCCCCATTCCACGCCCTCGGCGCCGATGCAGACTTCTGGAACCACACGTGGGATGGTCTGGCCGTTCTCGGGGCCGCGGGAAGCTTCCATACTTTCAAGTTGCAACGCACCGTCCCCGAACTGGCGACCGCCGCCACCTCGTTCCACTTGAAACCCCTTCTCCGCATCCAGCAGTCCGCCGATCGCTACCAAGTCCTCGCCCTCAATCGCCGTGAGATCCGCCTCTTCGAAGGCGACCGAGATCAACTCGACGAAATCACCCTCGCCGACGGCGTCCCCGCCACCATCACCGACGCCCTTGGCGACGAACACTCCGAGCCCCACCAGACTGTCGCCTCCTATGGCGGCGCCGCACTCGGATCCAGCATGCGTCACGGCCACGGCTCCAAAGCCGACGACGCCGATAACGACGAGGAGCGCTTCTTTCGCGCCATCGACCGCGCCATCCTCGAACAGTACTCCCGCCCGTCCGGCATGCCCCTCATCCTGGCCGCCCTCTCCCAGTACCATACGCCGTTCCGCAATGTCAGCCACAACCCCTTCCTCTACGAAGACGGAATAGAAGCTGACCCGGCCGCCCTCTCGGCAGCCGACCTCTGCGAACGCGCATGGAAAGTAATTGAGCCGGAATTCCGCGCCCGAACGAAAAAGCTCGCCGATACCTACGGCGCCGCCCACGGACGCGCCCTCGCCTCGGACGACCTCGAATACGCCACCAAGGCCGCTTCGGACTCCCGCGTCGAGACCCTCCTCGTCGAAGCGGACCGCATCCTCCCTGGCCCCGACGGCGACGATCTCCTCGACGATCTCGCCGAACTCGTCCTCCAGCGTGGCGGACAAGTCGTTGTCGTCCCCGCGGCTGACATGCCCACCACCACGGGCCTCGCGGCCACGTTCCGCTTCTAGGCCAGCAGATTCGCGAGATCGAGCAGGTAGCCCCGCTTGCCGGCGTTCACGCCGCGGGTATGGCCAATCATGCAGTCCACCCCCTCGGTCTCGTGGATATGCCCGCTGAAGAACCGCACCGGTTCATAGGCGTCCACAAACTCGCGCACCGCAACGCTCCCGAAGTGCGCGCCTTCCTTCACCCCGTCGAGCGGCGTATCCTTCGGCGGACAGTGGCAGATCAAAACCAACGGAGCCAATTGGCGGAACGAACCCAACCGTTCCGCCAATTGCTCTTCCGTATACTCGCCCGGCGTCTTAAACGGCGTCAGGTTCGAATACCCCAACCCCGCCACCTGCACCCCGCCCATCTCCACGGCCTTCCCGTGCATCGCCGTAAATCCGAACCTGGCGCAAAACGCCGCGATGTCGGCCTCCGACTCGTGATTCCCCGGCAGCACGTACATCCGGTCCGCGCGAGGCTTCAGGATTTCACCCATCGCATCCAAGCCCCGCGCCCAACTCACCAGGTCTCCCGCGCACACATACGCATCGGCCTCAATCGCCATCAGCTTCTCGAGCGCCTTCTTGTCGTTATGAATGTCGGAGAAAACCAGCAGCTTCACTATTCAACCGACTCCAGATACGTGTACCCATGGATGCCGTCCTCGTAAAACCGCAGCATCCGGCCGGCCTCTTCGTATCCCAATTTGCCATCGCGCACAGCCTTCTCCACGTCCTGCCGGAACGCTTCAATCAACGCCTTGGCGCTGAACTGCACGTAGTCCAACACCTCGCGCACCGTATCGCCGGCGATCACGTGGTCGAGAATAATCTCGCCCGTCTCGCTCAACTGCACGTGTACCGCGTTCGTATCGCCCAACAGGTTATGCAGGTCGCCCAGGATCTCCTGATAGGCGCCCACTAGAAACGCCCCCAGATAATACGTCTCCCCGCCTTTGAACTCATGCAGCGGCAGCGTATTCTTCACGTCGCGGCGGTCAATGAACCGGTCGATCTTCCCGTCCGAGTCGCACGAGATATCGCCCAGCACCGCATGATGCGTCGGCGTCAGCTCCAACCGGTGAATCGGCATCACCGGGAAAAGCTGCTTAATCGCCCAGCTATCCGGCATGCTCTGGAACAGTGAGAAGTTGCAGAAGTAGGTATCGGAAAGCATGCTCTCCAACCCTTCCAACTCCTCCGGCAAATACTCCAGATCCTTCGAAAGTTTAAGGATCTTCCGGCAGATCGCCCAGTACATGTTCTCCGCCAGGCTCCGCTGCGTCAACGGCAGATAGCCCAGGCTGAACAGGTTCAGAGCCGAATCCAGCGCGCCCTGCGCGTCATGGAACGACTCCAGCAGATTCTTCGCCGTAATGCTGCGAAACGTCTGGTGCAGGTCGATCAGCGGCTGTTCGCTCTCTTCGGAGATCTCGTTCGGAATAGCCTCTTCGCCGAATCCGCTCACGCCCAGCACGTTGAAGATCAGCATGGAATGGTAAGCCGCCACGGCCCGCCCGCTCTCGCTGATGATCGTCGGATGCGCCACTTCGGCCTCATCGCAAACGTTCTGAATGTGATACACGACGTCGTTGGCGTACTCCTGCAGCGTATAGTTCACGCTCGATTCGAAGTCCGTCTGCGACCCGTCGTAATCAATGCCCAACCCGCCGCCGACGTCGATGAACTCCAGGCCCGCGCCCGACTTCACCATCTCGGTGTAAATCCGCGCCGCCTCAATCACCGCGCCCTTAATCTGGCGGATGTTCGTAATCTGGCTGCCCAAATGGAAGTGCACCAGCTTCAGGCAGTCTTCCATGCCCTCGCTGCGCAACTGTTCCAACGCCCGCAGCGCTTCCGATACCGTCAAGCCAAACTTCGACCGGTAGCCGCCCGACGATTTCCACCGTCCGCTGCCCCGGCTCGCCAGCTTCAGCCGGATGCCAATCGACGGCCGCACGCCCAACTGCTTGGCATGCTTCAGAATCAAATTCAGCTCGGTATACTTCTCGACGACGGGCGTAATATTCCGGCCAATTTTCTTGGCCATCATCGCCAGTTCGATGTACTCGTCGTCCTTGAAGCCGTTGCACAGGATTGGCGTCTCGTTATCGGCGATCGCCATCACGGCCATCAGCTCCGGCTTCGAACCCGCTTCCAGGCCATAGCCAAACGGCCGGCCGTACTCGAACACTTCCTCGACCACCTGCCGCTGCTGGTTCACCTTGATCGGGAACACGCACTTGTAGGCGCCCTTGTAGCTGTGCTCGTTGATCGCCGTCCGGAACGCCGCATGCAAATCCGCCAACCGGTTCTGCAAAATCTCACCAAACCGGATCAAAATCGGAGGATTAATGCCCCGCATCACCAGCGTGTCGACCAGTTGTTTCAGGTCCACGCTCCGGCCCGCTTCTTTGTTCGGATGGACATAAACATGCCCATTCGCCCCCACGGAGAAATAGCCTTTCCCCCACGCCGCCACATCGTACATCTCCGCCGCGTCGGTGGTCGTCCAACGTTCGGTGGGGTCCATTCTCTTCGGGCTGTCAGCCAAATTCAAGTTCAACGGTAGAGTTCCCTCGCAAAGTCTCAGTGTCCGATTAATAACACGGATGGAGCAAGAAGTTTTTCGTTACAAATAAAGGATGCCTATTCAACTCTCCGGAAAGGTTGCTCTCGTCACTGGCGCTAGCAAAGGCGTCGGCCGCGGCATCGCGATTGCCCTCGCCCGCTACGGCGCAACCATCGTTATCAACTACAACAGTGATCTGCCCGGCGCCCAGGAAACACTCGCCTCCATCGAAGCCGCTGGCGGCTCTGGGATAACCGTCAAAGGCAGCGTCTCTTCCGCCGAACAAGTCAACGCCATGTTCGATCTCGTTAAACAGACCTACGGACGCCTCGACATCCTCGTCAACAATGCCGGCGTCCAAACCTGGAAGGCTCTCCTCGACCTCACCGAATCCGAATGGGACCACGTCCTCGACACGAACCTCAAAGGAACCTTCCTCTGCACCCAACGCGCCGCCGACATCATGAAGGAACAAGGCGCCGGCCGCATTGTCCACATCGGCTCTGGCTGCAATAAAGTCGCCTTCCCCAGCCTCGTCAACTACACCGCCAGCAAAGGCGGCATCGAACAGTTCACCAAAGCCGCCGCCGTCGAACTAGGCAAGTTTGGCATCACCGTCAACTGCGTGGCGCCTGGCTCTATTGAAGTCGAGCGAACGAAGGAAGAAAGTGGAGACTACGCCAGCACATGGTCCGCCCTCACTCCGCTCGGCCGCATCGGGACCCCCGAAGACATCGGCCGCGCCGTCGTATTCTTCGCGAGTGACCTATCTGATTTCGTGTCCGGCCAAACCCTCTACGTCGATGGCGGTCTATTTGCCAAGCCCCACTGGCCGTATCCCGTGTAGCTTCAATTTCTCTAAAGCCTTTTCGCCCTCAGGAGTATTCAGCTCCCAATACTTCATCCGCTCGCTCGCCAGCATCTCGGCTTTCACGCCTTCGCTGGTCTCATAGCGGACGACGCGGTGCGGCGCGGCCTTCTCTACCCAGTAGGCCCGCCACCGCTTGCCGGTCACGGCCCGATATTCGTCCAGCCCCTCGCCGCCGTCTTTCCGCGACAGCTCGGCCTCTTCCCACCGCGCCGGGCCGTCTTTGAAGCGCGCCACCTGCAGCGCCAGCATCATTGGCACCTTCCGCGTCTCGCCCGGCTTCATCACCGGCCGCGCCATGCCCCGCGCCCACAGCATCAACGCATCTTCACTGATCCCCAAGTCCGGGTACCGCACCAGCACTTCCTGGTCGCCCTCGCCGTCGAAATAGCTATGACTTTCGACGCGAATCGCCGCCTCGTTAAAGACTGCCGATTTGAAGATGTTCCCGCACCACTCCTGGCTCGACCAGGTCACCTTCGTCGGCGCGCCAGCCGGTTTCCCGTTCACGGAAGCCAAGGCCACAAACGCCGAAAGCTGCAGGTTGTAGTCATAGATTCCCGTCTGAAAGTCCTCGACCAGGTTCAACTTCATCGCCGGAAACTCGTCGTTTTTCGGCCGCACCCCGGGGTCGCTCTTCACCCGCATCGAGTTGGCAAAGGTCTCGGCCACGGTGATCGCGACAGCCGTCCCCTTCCGCGGCGCGCCGTAGCGCGGATACGTCAGGTCATAGCTCGTCAGCTCCGCGTGCCCATCGCCCCACGTCTTCCAAAACGCGGCATCGTACACCGGCGAATCCACCGACGTCACCACCTTAGGCTTCTCCGGACCCCGCGTACATCCCGCCAGCAGCACCAGACTCAACAGCCAAATCTTCATCATCGACTCCTCAACTTCCACAGTATCTGACGGATCATCCCCTGCCACTGTACGGCATCCCGCGATCCCAAATTCATCCGCCGCACCAGCCGCCGCAGCTTCAGGTCCGTCGACTCCGCCACCCGCTCATGCACGTACCCGCTCTCCTCGAGCGCCTCCCGCAACAACCCCGTAAACCGGTCCACCTCTGCCGTCGTCGCCAAGCCCTGCGCCACCGGCGGCGTCACCTTCCACCGCCCATCCCGGATCAACTCGTACAGCGTCACCGCCACAGCCTGCCCCAGGTTCATCGACCCGTGCGGCTCCCGCGTCGGAATGCGCATCAGAAAATGGCAGTAGCTCATCTCCTCATTCGACATCCCAAACTTCTCCGACCCGAACAGCAGCGCGGTCGGCCCGTTGTGCTTCCGAATGCGCCGCGCGGCATCTTCCAGCCGGTACAGCGGCAACTGCATCTCCCGCTTCCCCACCGACGACGTCCCCACCACCAGCGTCGCGTCCCCCACGGCCTCCGCGATACCCGGGTACTCCTGCGCCCCCGTCACCACCTCGCCAGCATGGGTCGCCGACCGCGCCTCGTCCACCGCCACCCGGTAGGCGTCCACCAGCCGTAGGTCCGTCAAGCCAAAATTGCTCATCGCCCGCGCCACGGCGCCGATGTTGAGCGGATTGCGTGGACTGGCTAACACGACGCGAAACAAAGCAGGATCCAAGTCCTCAGTGTAAACTGCCAGCATGCGCTGCTGCCTCTTTCTGCTCCTCGCCGTCTCCTTGTCCGCCGAAACGCTCGTCATGGGCCACCGCGGCTGCCGCGCCCTTCGCCCGGAAAACACGATCGCCGCCTTTGAACACGCCCTCAAGGTTGGAGCCGACGTGCTCGAACTCGATGTCGTCGTCACGCAGGACAATCACCTGGTCGTTCACCACGATCTCGACCTCGCCGGCAAATCGGTTCACTCGATGACGCTAGCCGAAGTCCGCGCCTTTGACCGCGGCGGCACTCGTAGCCCCAACTTCCCCAAACAGCAACTCATCCCCGGCGAACGCATTCCGACGCTTGCCGAAGTCCTCACCCTCGCAAAGAAGCGCAAAGCCCGCCTGATGATCGAAACCAAAGTCGACCCCGCCGTCGACCCGCAATGGTTCGCCACGGCCGTCGATCAACAGATCCGCCAGTACGGCGTTACGAGCCAGGTGATGCTCCAAAGCTTCGACCATCGCACGCTCCACGCCATGCGCAAACTCAACCCCGAGATTCCGCTGGTCCTCCTAAACCCCCGTCAGAAGCTCGCCGACTACATCACCCCCGCCCGCGCCCTCGGCTCCAAAGCCATCCAGATGGTTAACGTCGCCGTCGTCGACGCCGACATCGTAAAGACCCTCAAAGCCGCCAACATCCCTATCTACGTCGGCACCACCGACGACCCCGCCCAGTGGAAGCGCCTCATCGACCTCAAGATCGACGGTATCCTGACTGACGACCCCGAAGGCCTCCGCCGTCTCCTGCCGCGCTAGCATCAAGGCATGAGCCTTCGTTGGTCCGCCCTGCTCCTGGCCGCCGCATCCGCCTTCGCCGCAGAGTACAAGGCCTCCGACGACGTCCGCGTCGTCTACTTCACCGGCACCCCGGTTGGCGACCCGGTCCCCTCGCGCCTCTGGCGCTGGGGCAACGGCGCTGTCGAAACCCTCGTCGATACCTATTCCCCCAACCTGAATCCCACCCACGTCCGCATACTGCGCCTCTCAACCAACGGCCGTCTAGCCCTCATCAGCCTATCTCGCTTGACCCATTTCCAACCCGATCACCGCTGGCAAATCCGCCTCGACGGCGCACCCCAGCCTCTCATTGAAATCACCGACGCCGAATACGTCTCCCTCAGCCCCAACGCCCGCTGGCTCGCTGTATTCCGCCGCCAACCCGGCCGCGCCGTCGAATTGTTCGAACTCTCCGAGACCAGCCTCCGCTCCATTGCAATCTGGCCTGACCCCCGCCTCGATGGCCTCCCCGAGGTCATCGCTGATTACCCCTCTCTCGTCTCCGACGACGCACAAGTCCGCGTACCCTGCCCGGGCGACCGTACCCCTTGCGTGTGGAATACCCGCACCGGCACCACCCAACCGCAGTCGATCCCCTTCGACGGAACGGCTCGCACCTTCTACCAATGGCACTTCAACCCCCGTCACAGAGGCCAGTCCCTGTACAACGCCGCAGGCGGTGAGCGCGGCGTGAACTGCTTTGACTCCTTCTTTGCCATCCCCGCCACCGACCCCACCGGGCGCCGCGCCCATCTCGTCTGTGGCGTTCAGCATCTGCTCTACAATGCCGATACAGGCGCCACCACCCCTCTGCCTCCTGAACCAACCCTGAATTCCACTCTCACCGCCATCCTCACCCGCCCCACCCCCACCCGGTTCCTCTGGCAACCCCTCGGCGGACCAACCCCCGAACCCATCAACCGCTTCGATACCATCCCCCTCCTTAGCGCCACCTCGCCCACCGGCCTCTTCGCCACCAGCCAACCGCCAGACTTCACCCTCGAGTGGGGCGGCCAATCTCTCCCTTGGGTTGAAGGCTCCCTCGGCTACCACTACGCCTTCCTCCCCGCCGACATCGTCCCCGGAGCGATCGACTCCTTCCGCCTGACCTTCCTAACCCGCCCTTGGCTCAACGTCCAGCGCGACCGCACCGTCGCCCGCGACGCCCTCGCCGCCCTCCCCATCAACGCCGCCGACCCCCGCTTTCTCCTCATCCACGAGGACTACTCCGGCCTCATCACTCCAGACGCCCCCGCGCGTCCCGGCGAACGAATCCATCTCTACGTCACCGGCATCGATCCCGCCGAGTTCACCCAGGAGAGCACGGCCATCATCGCACAGCCCAACAATCCCAACCTAGCCGTGCAACAGCCCGGCATCGTCCTCCGCGGCGTCTCCCTCGAACCGACAGCCTACTCCCGTTCCCTCCAGCTCCTCACCCTCGAAGTACCCCAAAACATGGCCTTCTACTCCGCCCCTACCCAGACGCCAATTCTGATGCTCCAACTACGCAAAAAGGCCGGCGACGAAGTAATCGCCGCCGGCCCTGTCTGGTTCTCTATTCGCCCGAACTAGATATCGAGATTCCGCACATCCAGTGCGTTATCTTCAATAAACTTCCGCCGCTGCTCCACGTCCTCACCCATCAGCGTCGAGAAGATCTGGTCCGTTTCCACCAAATCCGCCAGGTCCACCCGCAGCAACGTCCGCACTTCAGGATTCATCGTCGTCTCCCAAAGCTGCTCCGCGTTCATCTCACCAAGGCCCTTGTACCGCGTCACGGAAGCATCCCGCATCCCTTCCGCCTTCAAGTAATCGAGCAAATCCGCCCAATTCGTCTTGATGTCCTTCCGTTCGCCTTTGCTGACGTTAAACGGCGGCTGGTTGTACTTCGACAGCAGCTTCGCCAGCGTCCGCAGCCGTCGGTATTCCGGAATCACGGCCAAATCAACGCCCACTTCCCGCTCCGCATTCGTCGGATCGAAGAACGTCACACTCCAACCGGCGTGCACCTCATCCTGGCGCAACTGCACGCCGGGAATCTTCGCTTCCACCATCGGGTTATACAGCGCTTCGACGTTCGCCTTGTCCTGGTAATCCGCCTTCGTATCCAGCGGCAGGTCCGGCCGGGCCAGAATATCCACCACCCGAGGATCGCGAAGCCTCCGTTCCAGACGCTTGAACAACTGCTGATGCTCATCCAAAGACAGCAGGAAGTTGCGCAACTCCGCACCCTCCAACTTCTCCTCGCCATACTCCACCGTCATGTTCTCGGTGGCCCGGCGCAGAATCTCCTTGGTGAACTCCTTGTCGTCCTTGATGTACTTCTCGTTCTTGCCCTTCTTAATCCGGTACAGCGGAGGCTGCGCCACATACACATGGCCCCGCGTGATCAACTCCTGCATATGCCGGAAGAAAAACGTCAGCAGCAGCGTCCGGATGTGCGATCCGTCCACGTCCGCGTCCGTCATGATGATGATCTTGTGATACCGCAGCCGCGCAATATCGAAGTCGGCAGCACCGATCCCGGTCCCAATCGCCGTGATCATGTGCCGAATTTCGTCGTGGCCCAACATCTTGTCGTAGCGGGCCTTCTCGACGTTCAGAATCTTGCCTTTCAGCGGCAGAATCGCCTGGAACTTCCGGTCGCGCCCGCTCTTCGCGGTCCCGCCGGCCGACTCACCCTCAACGAGATAGATTTCGCATCTCTCCGGGTCCTTCTCCTGGCAATCGGATAGCTTGCCCGGCAAGCCGCCCGAATCCAAAGCGCCCTTCCGCCGCGTCAGGTCGCGCGCCTTCCGCGCCGCTTCCCGCGCCCGCTGCGCATCGATCGCCTTCGAGACGATCTTCTTCATCACCGACGGGTTCTTGTCGAAGAACTCGCCGAGTTTCTCGTTGATCAAGCCCGTCACATGGCCCGAAACGTCGCTGTTCAGCTTGCCCTTCGTCTGGCCTTCAAACTGCGGCTGCGGCAACTTCACACTCACGACCGCCGTCAGGCCCTCGCGCACGTCATCGCCGCTCAAATTCTCTTTCACATCTTTGAACAGCCCCGCCGCCTGGCCCGCCGCGTTGATCGTCCGCGTCAGCGCGCTCCGGAATCCGCTCAAATGGGTTCCGCCGTCCACCGTGTTGATGTTGTTCGCGAAGCTGAACACTGTCTCGGCATACGCGTCGTTGTACTGCAGAGCCACTTCAATCGTCAGCTTCCCGCCGTTCGGCAGGTCCCGCTCACCTTCAAAGTAAATCGGCTTCTCATGCAACACAGCCTTTGCCTTGTTCAAATGCTTGATGAACTCGGCAATACCGCCCTCGTAGTGGAACGGCTGCACATGCACCGGATCCTGCCGCTCGTCGGACAGATTGATCGTGATGCCCTTGTTCAAAAACGCCAACTGCCGCAGCCGGGAAGCCAGCGTATCGAAGTTGTACGTGGTCACGTCCATGATGGTCGTATCCGGCTTGAAGGTAATCTTCGTGCCGGTGCGCTTCATCGGGACCTTGCCGCCCTGCTTCAACGGAGCCAGCGGAATGCCCTTCTCGTACTCCTGCGTCCAAACGTGGCCTTCCCGCCAGATCTCCAGCTCGAACCGTTCCGACAGCGCGTTCACGCAGCTCACGCCGACACCGTGCAAACCGCCCGACACCTTGTACGTGTTCGAGTCGAACTTACCGCCCGCGTGCAGCTTCGTCAACACAACCTGCGCCGCTGACACGCCCTCTTCCGCGTGGATGCCCACCGGAATGCCGCGCCCGTTATCCTGCACAGAAACAGAGTTATCGCTGCGAATCACCACATCGATGGTGTCGCAGTAACCGGCCAGCGCTTCGTCGACCGAATTGTCCACCACCTCGTAGACGAGATGGTGCAAACCCTGTTCGCCGGTAGAGCCGACATACATGGCTGGACGCAGGCGCACCGCCTCGAGTCCCTCCAAAACCTTGATACTGCTGGCGCCGTAGTCGTTCGAGGTGGGGTTGGGGTTGGGGGTAGAGCTCATCAAATCCTCATCGGCATGACAATGTAGCGATAGTTCAAAGTCCCATCGCTCACCGGCCGCAATTCACCGGCGCTAGCCGAGTCCTTGAACAAAAATTGAACGTTGTCTTCGTTGCTGGCCCGCAGGAAATCCAGCATGTAGGCAGCATTAAAACCAATCTCTACGCTTGGGCCGTCGTAGAACGCACCCAGCGTCTCCTCGCTCTCTCCGGTGTCGGAAAGCGAAGAGTGCAGCTTCAATTCGCCAGGGAACGCGCCCACCTTGATGGCCCGCGACCGCTCATCGGCAAACTGCATCACGCGCTCGAGAGACCCTTTCAGATCATCCCGGCTCAACGTCACATTGTGCGGATGCTCTTTCGGCAACACCCGTTCAAAGTCCGGGAAGTTACCCGTCAGCTTCCGGCTTAGCAACAACCGGTCGCCAATCTGGAAGAACAGGTGGTTCTCATCGCCGGCAAACAGCAGCTTGGCATCGTCGGACGCTTCCGCCGCCAACCGCGCCAGCTCGCTCATCGCCTTCCTCGGCAACAACGCCCGGTACGATTGATCCGGCGCAAACCCCTCAATCTCCATCGGGCACTCCACCATCGCCAAGCGATGGCTGTCGGTCGAAACCATGGTCAACCCATGCGCCTTAACAAGCAGCAGCGCCCCATTCAGCGTGAACCGGCTCTCTTCGGCCGAGATCGCGAAAATTGTCCGCGTGATCATCGCCGCCAACCGCTTCACCGGCAGTTCAGCCAGCACTTGCGGCATCTCCGGCAGTTCGGGGTAGCTCTCGCGGCTCATCCCGGCGATGCGGGTCTTCGAACGGCCCGCCGTGATTGACGCCCACTGGTTGTCAGCGAACTTGATCGAAATCTCGCCATCCGGCAGCAAACGCACGTAATCGAGCAGCTTCTTCGCCGGAATCGTTCCCGACCCCGCCTTCTTCACCTTCGCCGCGCAACCGCACCGAATGCCCAGCTCCAAATCCGTAGCCGTCAGCGACAAACGATCGCCGTCAGCCTCAAGCAACACGTTCGACAGAATCGGGATCGTGGACTTCTTCTCCACCACACCCTGAGACAGGCCCAGTTCCCGGACCAGATCGGCTTTGCTTACTGTGAATTCCATAAATTAGACCGTTATTTCTATAACCGGATTCGTAGGTGCTGTGGAAATGTGGAATCCTCCCTAAATTATACAAAATTCAACTGCTTCCTGCTCAAGCAACCAGTGGATCGCTCGGCGGACGGAGGAGGATAATCCGCCCTTGCCACTTTCCCTCACAGCCGTCCACCGGATATTCTGGCGGGGGTCTGTGGAAAACAAACGTAAACGTATTTAGATTGAATCAGTTAGGCTGTGGAGCAGCCTGTTCAAATCTCCGTCGCGCTGCCGGAGTTTGTCAATCTTCTGCACCGAGTGCAGCACCGTCGTATGGTGCTTCCCGCCAAAGTGCCGACCAATCTCCGGTAAGGACGATTGCGTCAGCTCCTTCGCCAAATACATCGCAATCTGCCGTGGATAGGCAATATTCTGCGTATTCGACTTCAACTTCAACTGCCCGGGCTGCAATCCGAACTTATCCGCCACCGATCGAACGATCAAATCAATGGTCACTCGCCGCTCGCTGCCCCCGGAAAGCTGTTTTAAGACCTGCTGCGCCATCGAAAGCGTGATCGGGGAATCCATCACTGAACTGTAGGCCATCAGCTTCACCAGGGCCCCTTCCAGCTCCCGCACGTTCGACTTCGTCTTCGTAGCGATATAAATCCGGACATCCTCCGGCAGTTGAATTCCTTCCGCCTCGGATTTCTTGTCCAAAATCGCCATCTTCGTCTCAAGATCCGGTGGCTGCACGTCCACCATCAATCCCCACTCAAACCGGCTCCGCAGCCGGTCCGTCAACCCTTGCGTCTGCTTCGGCGGCTGGTCGGAACTCAAGACAATCTGCTTGCCGTTCTCGTGCAAAGCGTTGAAAGTATGGAAAAACTCTTCCTGTGTTCGCTCTTTATTCGCAAGCACCTGAATATCATCCACCAGAAGAATATCCGCGCTCCGATAGTGCTGGTGAAACGTAGACATCCGGTCGGTCTTGATGCAGTCGATCATCTCGTTCATGAACTTCTCGCTCGACGTGTAGATGATCTTCATCGAACCGTAGCGATCCGCCAGCGTCCGGCCAATCGCATGCATCAGATGGGTCTTCCCCATTCCCACGCCGCCATAGATGAACAGCGGGTTGTATCGTTCGGCTGGATTATCCGCGACAGCCTTCGCCGCCGCATGGGCGAACTGGTTGCAACTCCCAACCACAAAATTCGCAAAGTTGTACTTCGGGTTCAGCGCGCTCATCGGGGTGTCGTTCGCCCCGTTACCCGGTCCAGCATGCACCTGCGCCGCCGGCACCGCCGCCACCTGATACTCCACCTGCTGAATATCCAACCCTAACGCCGCAATCGCCGTCCCGACGTACTCCGCGTACTCCTGCTCCATCCAGACCTTCGTCGCTTCACTCGACACCCCGACCACTAGCCGCCCGGCCGAATGGGTCTGCTGTTGCGTCGGAGCTAACCAGTTCTGGAAACTTTCTGAGCTCAACTTCTTGGCGAGCTCTCGCTTAATCTGATCCCAAACCGTCATAGTTCTTTCTTTTACTTTCAAATTCCAAACACACAGACGCACTCTTCCCACATGTTTTCCACAACCTGTGGAAAAGT
This sequence comes from Candidatus Sulfopaludibacter sp. SbA3, assembly GCA_945890485.1. Taxonomy (GTDB): domain Bacteria; phylum Acidobacteriota; class Terriglobia; order Bryobacterales; family Bryobacteraceae. The sequence continues at coordinate 391,017 of CAMDCN010000002.1, forward strand.
TACACGAACGGCTGTAACGGGGGTGGGGAGGTCTCGGAGGGGACCGTTCAAGCTACCTGGACTCTGCTATCCAACTGCCGAACGGACCCTCAGAATAGCACACGGCCGTGCAGCGGTGACAAGCGATTTCTCAAGAAATAAGTCCTTTGTTATCAACAAGAAGACAATTCAAAACCCTTTTGTTTCCATCCAGTTACATCCCGGATTTCCTCACCCAAATGGAGCATCTCCACAACATCTGGTAGCCCTTCCCCAACAAGATATCCACAGGTTGCGTAGGTGATTACACCTACCACCCTACTTCCAGTCGTTGAAGTGCTGTATAGCGTTAAAAAGTAGCGCGAACTCCCCGTGGTTCTGCCACCGGTAGCACGGGTTCGTCGCGAACAGCAGCACCCGTCCCTGGCCCGATGGCACACTCACCACAGCGGCCTTCTGCCGCAACTCCGCGCCTCCCCGGATAAACCCGCTCAGCACCGAAGCGTCCGTCCCCGCATACCGCATCAGCACCTGTTTCGGCCGGTCCTGCTCCCTCACTTCGAAAAGTGGGCCGTTCGCATACCGCACCGCCATCTTCTGCTTGTCGTACCCGTAAAAGATCGGATGCGACGGTTGCGCGATCTCTGCCTCCAGAATCGGACCCGGCCCGTAGAACTGGCCACTCGTCCGCCCCGCCTCCACCTGTCCCGCCAACCCATACTCCACCGGAAAATGGGAAGCGTTCCCCAAGGTAATCAACAACCCACCCTCATTCACAAAACGCTGTAACTCCAGCGCCCCCTCGAGACCCATCCCCCCGGTGATATCCTTCGACTCGCCATACCCATTGTTGTAGGCCAATGGCCGCCCCTTCGACTCCAAATCGAACACCAGTCCCTTAGCCGTCCGCCCCTGGTTCGGAATCAGGATCACGTCGTAGTCCCGCCGTAACGAACCCAACCGAACCCGGTCTTTGAAGATCAGGTCATAGGCCATCTCGATCTTGTCGAAAGCATGCCGAACCCAACCCACCTCCTGCGTATTCCCCCAGGTGCTGTACATCGCTAAGCGAGGTAGATCCACGGGATGCGTGGTCCCACCAGGCCTGTCTCCGAATAGCGTCGCCCGCAGCCCCAATTCCTCTACCAAAGCCCGCGCCCGCGGCGTCGCCTCAAGTAACAACGAACCCGCTGGCACCGCTCCCTGCGAAAGCTCGAACGCCTCCACCTTCACATCCCGCCCCAGCCGGTACCGCAGCGTCACCAATCCATGTGCTCCGTTGTGATGCACGGCCATCCATCCACCCTGCCCGCTCACCTCCCCACGTGGATCGAACCGGTCGACCCGTGTCGTCGGCAGATTCAAAATCGCCTTATCGTTGCTCTCCTTCACCTCGATATGCGCCAGCAAACCCATCGTCCAGCCCGTATCATCGTAGGTCCGCAACGTCGGGTCCGGATAGACCTGCTTCTCTAGCAACGACTTCACTAAGCGCCCGTAAGGCTGGTCCCGCTTAATAACGAACGAACCATCCGCCCCGCGCCCAATCTCAATCCCCTGCATTCGCAGCGTGTTCACCACCCACGCCACGCGCGTCATGTCCCGCTGCTTGTCCGGAATGATGTACGCATAGGGAGGCTCGTTCCGCCCGGCCTCGATCGAATGCAGGCTTTTCTTATAGAAGTTCTCCACGATCGTCCGGCCATTCCCGGCCGCCAACTCAAGCGCCGTCAACACTCCGGTCTGTCCGTAGTTGATGTTGTTCCGGAACGACCATTCCACCTCCTTATAGGCGGGCAATGGCCGGTACCACTGCCGCCGCGCCGCACCAAACCGGTCCGACGGCTCCCCCGTATCCACCTTCCGCTTCATCGTATTCGCCCCGCCGTTCCCATACACCTCATACATCCGCAGCATCCCGTTGTGGTTCGACGACATGAATCCCAAATACCCCGCCGACCACATATCCACGAACGCATGCGTCCACACTCCCGGCATGCCAAACCCGATCATCTTCGTCATCTCGTAGTTGGCAAACCAAGGCAGCTCGGCATACAGAATCGGATCCAGGTTCGGGTTATGCGGAGGCTGCCCGCTGAAGGTATAGAGAAAAGGAACCGACTCATGCAGGTCATGAATAATCGGTGGATGCCATTCCAGATACGCCTTTAGCCAGTTCTGCATCGTCACCTGCGAATAATGCATGTCCCGGTTGTTGTCGTGATAGATGTACTTGCCCCAGTACGGCGGCCCCGGCAGCCGGTCGTCCTCCGTCTCTTCGCTGACTTTGTACTCGTTATACCAGGCGACATACCGGTCCCGGCCGTCCGGTTCCAAAACCGGAGTCAGGAAAACGATCAGATTTTTCCGTATCGATTCATACAGCGGGCCATCTTCCGCCACAATCCGGTAGCCGAGCTCCATCAACATATCCGGTGGCCCGGTCTCGGACGAATGCAGCCCCGCCGTCACATGATAGATTGGCTTCGCTGAATTCAACAGAATTGGCAATTCGCCCGGTCCAATCGTCCGCGGGTCGGCCAATTTCGCCAGATGCGCCTTGTAGGTATCCAACTGCCGGATGGTCGCCTCATCCCCAATCGCCACCGTCCAGCACTCCCTCCCCTCGTCCGTCTTGCCCGTAAACAGGATCTTCACCCGTGGCGAAGCCTTCTCCAGGGCCTGGAAGTATGCCAGCATCTGCCCTGACGTCGCCAGCTTCTTTGGCATCCCGACGTGATAGCCCAAAATATCCTTCGGCGAAGGCACCCCTTTCCCTGTGGGAAGATGGTCCACAAGCGGGCTCAGGAACTCCGGCTTCGTCGTCCACTCCTTCACCCGAAGCGCGAAATCCGTATCGAAGGCCGGTTGACCAGCCAAATTTCCAGCTAAACTCCCAATCAGAAGCAGCATTCCAAGCAGCAGGCGCATATGCGAAGTAGAGTAGCAGTGTTGACACGACAAGCCCCTCATGAGAAACTGTTCTTTGTCGCGCTGAGCGGGAGTAACTCAGCTGGTAGAGTGCAACCTTGCCAAGGTTGATGTCGCGAGTTCGAATCTCGTCTCCCGCTCCATACATTTCACGGCGGATCGCCATGAAATTGATTTTTGGGCTGCTTCTAGCCTCTATCGCAAGCGCACAGACCTGGGAAGTCCTTTTCGACGGCGTTTCCACCAAAGGTTGGCTGGAGGTGACCGGTGCGCCCTTCCCCACGTCCTGGAAAATCGAGGACGGATGCCTGAAAACCGTTCCTAATCCGCAGAATATGCAGGACTTAAGGACAGTGGCTTCGTTCCGTAATTTCGAGTTTCGCTTCGAATGGAGACTCGCCCCCGGGGGCAACTCCGGCGTCAAGTACCGCATCGAAAAGACCGACCGCTGGCAGCGCCCCGGCGAATCCGGCTATCAGGCGCGCGCCCGCGGCCCGGAATACCAGCTCCTCGACGATCCCAAGGCCCCCGCCAACCAGCAATCCGGATCTCTCTACACCGTCCACGCCCCCCAGCTCAAAAAGCTCCCCGCCCCGGACGTATTCCACGAATCCAGCATCATCGTTCTCACCGATCGCGTCGAGCACTGGCTCGATGGCGAACGAGTCCTCTCCTATCCCCTCTCAGCCCCGCCGAAAGAGTCGTTCCTCTCGCTCCAGAATCACAACTCCGTCGTCTGGTTCCGCAATCTCCGCGTCCGCCGCCTCGACGCCGAAGCCAAGGCCATCGCCTATCTCCAAGTCGAAGTCCCCCGCTGGCGCAAGGAGAACGGCTGCTACTCCTGCCACAACAATGGCGACGGCGGCCGCGCCCTCACTCTGGCTGCCCAGCGCGGCTGGGCCGAAGCCCCCGAACCCGTCACCAATTGGGAAAACGACCGATCCAACCCCGCCTTCAGCGACAAAAAGCTCGCTCGCATCCATTTCGCTGACGGCGCCGCCCTCGCCGCCGACCAGCTACCCGACGGATCCTGGAAAATCGACGGCGAAGAGTCGCTCGGCTCCCCCGTTACCTACGGCCGGCCCCTCGCGACCTATTTGACCCTCCAAAAAATTCGCGCCGGCGGCCTCTTTGAGGCCGCCAAGGAGGCGGACGCCTGGCTCCGAAGCCTAAAACCAATCAGCGTGGTAGACGCTGCCGCCAAATCGATGACGACCGGCCAGCCCGAGCCGATTCTCCTCGCCGCCCAGAATGCCGACGGAGGCTGGGGTCCCTATCCAGGCCGCCCCTCGGAGGCCTTCGACACGGCGGTAGCCCTCCTTGCGCTGCACCGCCACAACCCTGCCGCCGTCGCCCGCGGCCGAGCCTATCTCGCCAAAACCCAACAGCCTACCGGCGGCTGGCCCGAAACCACCCGTCCCCCCGGCTCTCTCAGCTACGCGCAGCACATCTCGACGACCGCCTGGGCCACCATCGCCCTGCTAACGACGCTCGATTCGGAACGGTAGAGCCACCGTCTCACCGGTGATCTTGGTCGTCACTGGATTGAACACATCGACATCAAACGGCCGCCCCACGCGGTTCCCCGCCAAATCTTCGAGCGTCACGTCGATAGTCAGCCGATGATCTCCCGCCGTCCACGCCACCGCCGGCACGAACTCCCACCGCGTCTCCCCACTCCGCAACCTGGATTGCCCCGCCACATCCGCCGTAATCAGCCGCAGCGCCAATGCCGAATCGAGAGGTCGTCCGAACTCAACCGACAAAGGATCCCGCGTCCCGGCCATCGGGGTGACCACCTGCCAAGCCGACGGCTCAATCGGCCGCCGCTCCGCTTCTGTCACCGTAAACGTCTTCCGGTACCCCTTCCGCAAAGGGGCCCCCGCCGCATCCCGCCAAGCCGAATCCACCACCAACGTATACGTCTGGCCCACCACCAGCGCCGGACCCACTTCGTTCAACGGCAAAACCCCGCGTTTGATCCGCCCCGGATCAAACAAGATCGTAAATCGCCGGTTCCCCGGGTCCCAAAGCTCCTGGTCAATCTCCAGAAACGGTAATTCCACGGGTGTCCCGTCCGCCTTCAACAACTGTAGCCGCGTCCATCCCTCGCCCCGCTGCATCGGCCCCGAAAACACGACATAAAACTTCAGCAAATTCTCCGGCAACCGGTCGGTCGTCGGATAAACCGCCTCCACCAGCGTCGACGGCACCGCCGCCGCCCGCAGGGCGGGGAACCGCGTCACTACCCCCCGAAAAATCGCGCGGACTTCGTCCGCCAATAAAAACCGCGGCCTAAAAACAAGGCGCCCGTTCTCGGCGCTAAAAGCGCCAAGAACGGGCGGTACGTCGCCTTCGCCGACGTACACCTGGAACGTCTCTCCAGGCGCCGCATTCTCTACCCAAAAGACCTTGCCATCCCCGCTGCGCAACACCGCCTGAGCATTCAGCACCAGCGTCAATGCGAGCAACAGCAGCAGAGTCCGCATACTACGGCAGGTTGATCGTCCGCACGTTCAGAGAGCCGGCCTCGTCGGTCAGCGTCAAGCCATGCGTCGCATCGTACTTATCGAGTTGCTGCACGCCCTTCAGGCTCTCGACCGTTTCATAGGGTACGCCCTGCTTCTCGGTCTGCGCGGTAATCGGCGCGTAGCCGTCCAGGCCCTCACCCGTCAGCTTCATCACACCCCGGCTGCTATTCGCCATCAGGATATAGGCGTGGCCGTCTTTTTCGTACGCGATCATGTCCAGCGGCCGATTCCGATTGCCGAGTTCAGCAATCGTCGTGCCCTTCACTTTCGCGCCCGGCTTCAGATCGCTCACCGGAATCCGCACCAACGGCGTGCAAGTATACGCCGCCAGAATATAGCCCTTGTCCTTGATCGTATAAGGAACAAACGTCCGCACCGGCGCATTGGTCTCAAACCGGCCGTGTGCACCATGGAAAATCTCGATCCCCGCACCCTTCGTCGCCGCCTGGAACGGATACGGAATCGACCGCAGGCTCGATGCGAAATCCTCGTTCGAAAGCCCCGCTACGACCACCTGTCCGTCCACGAACCCAAGATCCGTAATCGCTTCCATTCTCTGTCGTCCGCCCTCGGCCGGCACATCGGTCAGGCTAACGGACGACTGTTTCGCCGCCGCCAGTCCGAATTCGGTAATGTTCCCCGCCGTATCCGCCCGCAGAATCACCGGCACCGCCTCCGGCCCCCGACCGCGCGCCACCGAGAAGTAGATCTGCTTAGAAATCGGGTTCACCGCCATATCAGCAATCAGAATCTGATCCGCCGTCGTCCCGAGCAGCGCGGCAATCTTGGTGTTTACGCCCTTGATCTCAACCGTCCCACCCTTGCTCGGCTTCGTGTCGCCCGTTTCAAAAGCAAAAATCCGACCGGCGGCGGAGTCACCGGCAAAAAGTGTTCCATTGGGCCCGAACGTCAGCGGGCCAGCCGATTTGAGTTCCACGGCGGGGGCAGCAAGAGCCAACGCAGCGGTGAAGCAGAGAGAAGAGAAAACTTTCACCATGCGGGGATGCTAACACAGCTTGCTACAAAACAAATCCCCTACGGTCGTCGCCGCCGTGTCCACAATCGGCATATCGCTCGACACTTTCATCCGTCGCAATTCGGCCGCAATCCGGTCTGACAGTGCAAACAACGGTTGCGCATTCCGCACATCCCAAGCAAAACGCACCAAATCCCGTGCATAATTGTCGGCCCGGAACGTCGCTGCCGCATACGCCAACGCGCGCGCCCCCATCGCTTCCCGCTCCGCCGGATCCGTCAGTCTTGCGAACGCTGCCGCCAGCCCCGCCGCCTCGTTCGCCGGGTCCACCTTCACGACGCAATCCGCCGGCAGTTCCTTATAGAACCCAATATCGTTCACCACCACCGGCTTGCCGTACAGCATCTCTTCGATCACTGACGCCGACGCGCCCTCGATCGCCGGTTGCCGCAAATTCAAGCAAATATCGGCCGCCGCCAGGCACGTATGCAACAACTCGTCCGACACCCGGCCGAGAAACTGCACTCTGCCCCCCAGGTCCCGTTCGGCCACAATCCGATCCAGCCGCTTCTGATACACCGGATCCGATGGCCCCGCCACCACGTAATGCATCTCCGGCCCCATCGCCTCGAGCACGGCGTCCACCCGCTTATTCGGATTCACATGGCCAATCGTAACCAGCAGCAACTGGTCCGCCGGCACGTTCAAACTCGCTCGCCCCGCGGGCTTGTGATGCGCAGGCATCTCGTAGGGCAAATTGATCTTCCGCACCGGACCAGCGAACGCCACCCGCACCGCATCCAGCAGATACTCCGAATGCGCCACCACGCCCAGAGCGCCCTCCGTGCAGCGCTCGACCAACGGAAAGTTTACAACTTCGTCGCTCTCCCAAACTCGCTCGCCCCGCAAGCTCCGCTCGGCTGCCGCCCGGCCCCTCACCCCATACCAGTGCTCCATCTCTGCGATGTACGCCGCCGGATCCTGCCGCGTCTCCAGGTACAAGGCGGCAAAGAAATGGTGCATCACGAAGTCATGCAGAATGATGACTCCCGGATGCTGCCGCGAAACGTTGAATATCTCCCCGTGAAACGGCAAATGGTTGCCGAAGTTGTAAACCACCAGGTCGAAGCTCGCCAGTCGTCCCAAGTCCGCACTCGGCGCAAACACCGTCTTCACGCAGACCGGATGAACAGGCCCCTTTTCAAAATGCCAAAGTTCGACCTCGGCCACCTTCGCCAGCTCCCGCACAATGTAGGTGCTCGCGCGCCCGATGGCGCTACGTTCCGACAGTGGCGTGAACCAGGCGATCTTCATATATTGCAGAGCCGGAGCAGGTGCCCGGCAATGTAAGCCACGTCTTCCTCGTTCAACCGGATATGCGTCGGCAAGCTCAGCCCTCGCGCGCTCAACCGCTCGGCCACCGGATACTTGGCACCATCTTCAAAGAACGGCTCCATCACATGCATCGGGTAGAACACCGGCCGCGTCTCAATCCCCGCCTCGGCCAAACCCGCCATGATCTCATCCCGGCTCGACCCAATCGCCGGACCCAGCACCAACGTAAACAGCCAATAGGCGTGCCGCGCCCAAGGCTCTTCCACCGGCAGCGCAATCGCCTCCGCCAACGGCGACAGATAGTGCGCATACCAACTCGCCACCGTCCGGTGATGCGCCGTATACCGGTCAATCTGCTCCAACTGCGCCAACCCCAGCGCAGCCTGTATATTCGTCATCCGGTAGTTGTAGCCGATCACCGGAAACCAGTAGCGCTTGTCCGGCTGCATCCCCTGTCCGCGAAAGATGCGAATGCGCGCTGCGCGTTCGGGGTCGCGCAGGGTCACCATGCCGCCTTCGCCCGTCGTGATGATCTTATTGCCGAAGAAGCTGAACGTCCCGGCGTCGGCGAGGCCCCCGACCTTTCGGCCCCGGTAGAGCGCCCCGTGCGCCTCCGCCGCGTCCTCAATCACCCATAAATTATGCCGCCGCGCCACCGCGAGAATCGCGTCCATATCCGCCGGATGGCCATACAGATGAACCGCCAGGATTCCCCGCGTCTTCGGCGTAATGCACGCCTCCAGCAACGCTGGATCCAGATTCATCGTCCGTGGCTCGGAATCGATGAACACCGGCTTCGCCCCGCAATACGCCACCGCATTCGCCGTCGCCACAAACGTCAGGGTCGGGACAATCACTTCATCGTCCGGCTGCAAATCCATTCCCAGCAAAGCCAAATGCAGCGCGCTGGTGCCATTGTTCGCGGCGACGGCATGCTCCACTTCGCAATATTCCGCAAAGCCCGCTTCAAACAATGGAATAAACCGCCCAATCGAAGAGACCCACGTAGTGTCCAGACACTCCTGTACATACTTGGCTTCGTTGCCCTGAAATTGAGGCGCCGAAACGGCAATCTTACGAGGGGCGGGTGCGGCAGCTGGCATCAATTCAAGCGCGGGTCAGAAGAAGGTTCCAACTGATACAGTTGGCGGCAGCTTCCAGATCCAGCGGCAGCGGCTCTCCGGAGAGATCTTCCACCCGCTGAACCCGAAGGCCCAGAGTTACAAGTTCCTCCAGCCATTGTAACGGCTCTATCCCCGCGCGCCGTAGATGTTCCGGCCCAAACTCGACAAAGATCCGGATCTCCGGGTTGCCGGCGAGAATTTTCGCCATGCCCCGAAGGATAAACGGCTCGCCGCCTTCGGCGTCGATCTTGATCACATCAACCCGCGATTCCCCGGCCAACGCCTCATCCAGGGTCACCGTCTCCACCGTCAGCGTCTCGCCCGCCGCCGTGCCTGCAAACAGCGTGTTATGCCCGGAGTTACCGGCATACGCCGTAAACGTCGCCGCCCCGGCCCGATCCGAAACCGCCCGCCGATCAAAACGGACCATCCCCGATTCGAGGAAACCATTCACCTGCACATTGTCATGCAGCAGAGCGAACGTGCGCGGCGTCGGCTCAAAGCTATAGACGCGCCCGTGACCGCCGAGTTGCCGCAGCGCGTAGAGCGTGTAGATGCCAATATGCGCGCCAATATCCACCACCACCACGCCCGGCTTCACCAGGCTCGAAAACAGCCGCATCATGCCCGGCTCCGGGAGTCCGCGCAAGCCGTAGTAAGCGGCCAGCCGCCATTCCTGACTGGGAACCCCCAGCAGAAAGCCATCCACCTCGGTCACGATCACGTCGGGGCCGGCCTGGAAAACGGGGGCGCGCTGATGGGTCCGAACCTCAGTAACCCGCCCCTGCACTTCGCCGAGAGCAGCCTGGAGTTGAGCAAGTTCTGCTGCCGCATTTTGGGTCGCCTGCCGGGCGGCGTCCTGCATCGCCTGGAGCCGAGCCAAGTCGGCCGACGCCTTTGCCCCAGCCTGCTCCATGGCCTGAAGCTGCCGTTGCTGCGCCCGAATGTCGGCAGCTAAACCCTCCTGCGCCGCCCTGTTCTCGCGAGTCAGCGCAGCCAACTCCGTCTGCTTCACCACCAGATCCGCCACGTAGCGGTCCACTTTGTCGGAAATCGTGAACAGAGTATGGTCTAGCTTGCCCATACTGCGCTCTGCTTGCAGGGCGTTCTCTTGCAGGACGTAGTCCAACTTCAATTCAATCGCTTCGACGCGAGAAACCCGCAGAAAATACTCAAACAGTCGCCGGGCTCGGTTCCATAGCGCCACCTTGATCGACGCCAGCCATCGCGCCCCTGGCAACGTGGACCCGTCCTGCCCCGCGGGCCAAAGGCCAACATAGCGCCGCCCCGTAGCCTTGGCCTCCGTCGACTCCACCAGTTGCAGAATCATGGATCGACGCGGATAGTGGTTCCGCAACAGCTCCCGGTAATGCACAAAGCCGCCTACGTCACATTCGCGGCCCAACACCCGCAAATAGCTCTCCCGTACAAAACTGGCATCGTCGGCAATAGACAACAGCGGCCCCAAGTCGACCGTGGTCACCGTCGATGCCGCCGGGCTATTCGCCCTGGATTCGGCAGGTCCGATCTTTTCCACCAAGCGGCGCTTGATGAGGGCAGCGTTGAAATCCAATCGTTTAGTCTAACGCGGAGCTTCCGCACTTTGTAACGAATGTTCATACTCGGCGCAGACAGCGTCAAGCGGTCCGTCGCGCACCACCCGGCCGTGTTCCAGCCAAATGGCGCGATCACACAAGGTGGCAACGATACTGTGAACATGCGACGCACAGAGAATCGTCTTGCCCTGCCGCCGGAACTCGGCCATGCGGTCGAAACACTTCTTCTGAAAACGGTCGTCGCCTACGGCCAGAATCTCATCGATCAGCAAAATATCGGGGTCGGAGTGTACTGCGATCGCAAAAGCCAGCCGCAGCCACATGCCGCTCGAATACGTCCGCAGCGGATCGCCGATAAACTCTTCGAGTTCTGAGAATTCAACGATCGAAGCATAGCGATCGGCCGCCTGCGCGCGGGACAGCCCGAACAGCGAAGCATTCAGCGTCACGTTCTCGCGGCCGGTCAGGTCGGGATGAAAGCCGGTGCCGAGTTCGAGCAGCGCCGTCAAATGGCCCTCTGTCCGCAACGTCCCGGAAGTGGGCGGAACGACGCCCGAGATCAGGTTCAGCAACGTGCTCTTGCCTGCGCCATTGCGGCCTAGAATCGCGACCGACTCGCCATGACCAACCGTAAACGACACGTTCGCCAAAGCCGTGAATCGATCTGGCCGCAGCCGGCGCATCAGGCCGCTCGTCTGCAGCGCAAACGATTTGGTGACGTCCTTGAGTTCGATACTGTGTGGAAACGGCGTGCGCGCCATGGGTCCTGAATTATGCGGCGGTCAACGTAGAAATTACATGTTCCCACGTTAAACCCATACTTTGTATTAAATCGTACCCTGCGCGTCCCAGTACTCGTGCCCTCGCCGGGTCTTCATACAGCCGGTCCATCGCGGCGGCCAGCGCAGGAGCGGTGGGCTCGGCCACATAGCCAGTCTCCCCTTCGCGCACCACCTGCAGGATCCCGCCGGAATCGGTTGTCGTGATCACTGCCTTGCCGCTGTAGAAGGCCTCCATCGTTACGTACCCGTAGGAGTCCTCGTCGAACGGGATATACGCTGCTCCCAAAGCGTCGGCGAAATATGCTGCCTTTTCCTCTTCGGAGATGAACCGGTCGATCACCGTCACTCGGCCCGCCAGGTTATGACGAGCGATAAGCTGCGCGATCTGCTGCGCGTCCGCGGCATCCTCTGACTTGCCGGCGATCACCAGCCGCACATTCGTTCGCGTGTGCTGCATCGCCTCGACGAGCAGGTGCTGCCGCTTCGACGTCGTGATCCGCCCGGCGCAAAAGATATAGTCGCCTGTCTCGCCAAAGCGGAAGTGTCTCGTATCAAGCAGCGGCGGATAGAGCACTTCGGAAGGAATCTGATTGAAGCGCTCGAGGCGTGCCGACGTCGTGGCGGAGTTGGTGTAGATCTTCCGCGCTTCCCGCAAATACGTGTTGTCCGCCTCAATAATGCTCCGGCGGACAGCCAAGTTCTCCGGCGTCTCTTCCATCCCCTGATACGGCGTTCCCCACAGGTCGTAAACCTGCCGGAACTGATGCACCAGCCAGAGAAACTTGTTGTCGTGCGGAAGATAATATGCCGGGAACTTGAACGCAATAATCCGGTCCACGTTCGGGCTTCGCATCAGCCGGCACGCCAACATACTCTCCAGCATCTTCGCCGGCGGCTCCCAACGAAACGGGATGCGGACCAGCATCGCCTGATGCCCAAATTCGTTCAGTTTCTCCGTCAGAGCTTCCGCCAGATGCTCGGCGCCGCCGCGGACGAAGGGCACGCAGTTGTTGGCCACCAGGATCTTCATGACAGCATCCTGTCGAGCACGTGCGGCCAAGCGATGCCGAGATCGGCCATCCGCCCGCGGCCCGCCTCGCCCATAACCTTGGTCTGGTCCCGTTCCGTGAATAGCCGGTCCATCGCGGCGGCGATAGAGGCGGGCTCAGGCGTAGCGACCAGGCCGTTCAGCCCGTCTGTGATCAGTTCGAGCGTACCCCCCGCATCCGAAGTCGTCAGCACCGCCTTTCCAGAATAATGGGCCTCCAGGCTCGGGTAGCCATAGGAGTCTTCGTCAACGGGGAAATAAGCGGCAGCCAAGCACTCGGAAAAGAACTTCACCTTGCGTGCCTCATCAATCCAGTCGTCGAAAATCGTGACGCGGTCTTTTAACTTATAGCGATGCACGAGTTCATGCAGTTCATCGACATACGCCGCGGCGTCCGGGTCGGCCTTGCCCGCGATGAGCAGCCGGACATCGGTTTTCACATGGCGCATCGCTTCAATCGCCAGCCACTGCCGCTTATGGTGGACCAGCCGATTCAAATAAAGAATGGTGTCGTTGTACCCGGAGCAATGATAGTTCTCCGCGTTGGGCAGCGGCGGATAGAGCACCTCAGCGTCGATTGCGTTGAAGTGCTGCAGCCGCTTGGCGACGACCTGGGAGTTGCTGAAGATTCGGTGGCATTCCCCCAGGCCAAGGCGGTCTGCCGCGATGATGGAATCGCGGATTCGCGTGCCCTCGGGGGTCAAAGGGATGTCCTGATACCGGGTTCCCCACAGGTCGTACGCCCCTCGATGGTGATGGATGAACCAGACGACCTTTTTGGGGTGGCGGAGCAGGTAGCTCGGGAAGCGCACCGTGATCAGCCGGTCGCCGTGCTCGGTGAGATCGAGCAGCCGGAGCGCGGTCATCTGCTCGAGCAGCTCGTCATATTGGGACGAAAACGGAAACTTTAGGACCTCCACCTGATGGCCGGCCTTGGTCAGTTCATCGGCGAGGGAGTCGACGATGACGGTGTAGCCGCCATAGAGGAAGGGAACCACTGTGCTGGCGACGATGACCTTCATCGCAGGAGCCGCGTGGCGGGGACTCCGACGACAGTCACGCCGGCTGTGATATCCCGGATGACGACGCCGCCTGCGCCGACGGTGGCCCAGGGGCCGATGGTGACGCCGGGGATAGCGGCGGAGCCGGCCGCGATGAAAGCGCCTTCGCCGACGGTGACATTTCCGGCCAGATGGCAGCCGGGGGCGATGTGAGCGCAGGCGCCGATGTGATTGTCGTGATCGACGGATGAGGCGGTGTTCAGGATGGCGCCGTCTTCAATGGTGGAGTCGACGTTGACGATAGCGCCGGGCATGATGGCGATAGCGGCGCCTAGTTTGGTGCGGGGCGAGAGAATGGCGTGGCGGCTGATGGCGTTAGGGAGAGAGAAGCCGAGCCTGCGGAGTTGGGCCAGCATGCGGTGTCGGATGCGATTGCTGCCGATGGCCGGGAAGGCGTGGGTGATTCCGCTGGCGAGGAGACGGGGGAGCTGGTCGTCGTTGCCAAGGTGGGGGTAGTCGAAGAGGGTTTCGGTGGGCGAGAGCGTAGTGAAGCCAGCGATATCGAAAGAGGAGGTCTCCTCGAAGATTTCCGCGATCACTTTCGCGTGGCCGCCGGAACCGAGAATGACGAGGCGGGGCTTCTGCATGAGCCGTTTTTTACTCTAGCATGCCGACCCGTGTATACTAGAGAACGAGCGCCTGGAGAGCCACCCTAGCTCAGTTGGTAGAGCGGCTGATTCGTAATCAGCAGGTCGCCAGTTCGATCCTGGCGGGTGGCTCCAGAAATCCTCCTTCACGGCGCTTTCGGTTTTCAGGCCGCAGCAGGCGGGTTGCTATACTCGCAATTGAATACTGCCGCATGATTTCTGTAAGTTCCGTCTCCATGCGCTTCGGCGCCAAAGTACTGTTTGAGGATGTTTCCGTCGCGTTCGTCGCGGGCCGCCGCTACGGCCTCACCGGCCCCAATGGCGCTGGTAAGTCCACGCTGATGAAAATTTTTTCCGGGGAGATTGACGCCCAGAAAGGCACCGTCACCCGGCCCAAACGCATGTCGGTCCTGAAACAGGACCAGTTCGCCTTCGATGCCTATCGCGTTGTCGATACCGTCATCATGGGCAACCAACGCCTCTGGAGCGCTCTCGAAGAGCGCGAAGTCCTCTACAACAAAGCGGACATGACCGACGAAGACGGCATCCGCCTCGGCGAACTCGAAGGGGTCGTTGGCGAAGAGGACGGATACTCCGCCGACTCCGACGCCGCTATCCTGCTCGGCGGACTCGGCATCCCCGAAGAACTCCACGAACGCAAAATGAGCGAGCTCCAGGGCGGCCAGAAAGTCCGCGTCCTGCTCGCCCAGGCCCTCTTCGGCAACCCCGAAGCCCTGCTGCTGGACGAACCCACCAACCACTTGGACTTGGACTCCATCCACTGGCTGCAGGACTTCCTCAACAACTTCAAGGGCACCATGATCGTGATCTCCCACGATCGCCACTTCCTCAACTCCGTCTGCACCCACATCGCCGACATCGACTACCAAACCATCATCGTCTACACCGGCGGTTATGACGACATGGTGATGGCCAAGACCCAGGTCCGCGCCCGCGTTGAATCCGACAACGCCCAGCGCGAAAAGAAGATCGCGCAGTTGAACGAGTTCATCTCCCGCTTCAGCGCCGGCACTCGCGCCAGCCAGGTCCGCAGCCGCGCCAAAGAAGTCGAGCGCCTCGAAGTGTCGGACCTCAAGCGGTCGAACATCGCCCGCCCCTTCATCAAATTCGTTTCGAAGCGCCCCTCCGGCAAGCATCCTCTCGAGGTCAAGAACCTGACCCGTTCCTACGGTGATCAGCTCGTCTTCAAGCCCTTCTCCGCCCACATCAGCCGCGGCGAACGCATCGCGATCCTTGGCCGCAACGGCGCCGGTAAAACCACGCTACTCCGCGCACTGCTCGACAACGGACCCGTCACCTCAGCCAAAGAGAAAGACCTATCCACCGGCTCCGGAGAAGTCACTTGGGGTCACGAAACCAGCATCGGGTACTTCGCGCAGGATCATAAAGAGTCCATCGAAAAAGGTACCACCGCCTTCGAATGGCTCCATACCTTCGACCCCCAGGCCAGTCGGGAAGAGATCCGCGGCACCCTTGGCCAAATGCTCTTCACTGGGGAAGAAGGCGCCAAGCCCACGCACGCCCTCAGCGGCGGCGAGGCCGCCCGTCTCATCTTCTGCCGCCTGATGCTCGAAAAGCCCAACGTTCTCGTCTTCGACGAACCCACCAACCACTTGGACCTCGAAGCCATCAACGCCCTGAATTTCGCCTTCCAGAAGTTCGACGGTACCGTCTTCATCGTCACGCACGACCACGACCTGATCGACGCCGTGGCCACCCGCATCTGGGCCGTCGACAACAACGAGATCGAAGATTTCAAGGGCCCGTACGAAGAGTACCAGGCCGCTCACAACGCTACTGCGGGTTCGGGCCGCCGGTAGTTCCGTTGGCCGCTGTTGGCAGCGGCTCACCAAGCAAAAACACGACCGCATGCTGGGAAGCCCGCTTATAAACGGGCTCCATGGCATCGAGCAGCGTCTTCTGGCCCTGCCAGAAGGGGAACGGGCCCAACCGGCGCGGCAGCGCGGCGGAAATCGCCGGCGGCGCGACATCGCCCATCGCGTCTTCCGGCATCCGGACAGCGCCCTTCCAGTAAATATCGGGGTCCAGCTGCAGAGCCTGCTTCGGCTCTTCCACCGGCGCCAACTCTTCGTCTTCCCGCTGCGCCTCGGCGTCGAGCGCCTGCGGCAGGTTCTTCTCGATGATCGCCAGCAGCTTATCCCGCCGCATCCCGCGCATCGTGAAGAGCAGAAACGGATCGCGGTCGAACTCTTCGCCGAGCAGCAGATAAACCGCCGCCAGGTGCTTGCAAGGGTTCGCCGTATCCGGACACGTACAACACGTTACCAGGTCCTGCTCGTTCTTCGGATACAGCGAAAGGCCCAGCTCTTCAAAAATCTCTTCAATGTCGCCCGGCATCTCGCCGGCCAACAGCGTAGCCGAAAACACGGCCTGCTCCGCTAATTTCGCCCCAACGCGGGTCCAATCCTCTTCCGGAATCGTGTTGATGTTGATGTCAACGTCGTACGGCTTCGGCCGCGAACCACGCACCCGGGCATGCACATGCCCTTCGTCAATCGTGATCGCCAGCACATGGCCGCTCTTGGCGTAGTCCCGGCCCCGGTTGAGCCGCGAACCCATCTCGAAGCTTTCGAGCACTTCGATCCAACGCCGCGCCCACCAGTTCTCGCCGAAGCGCGAACCCTTCGTCTGCGCCCGAATCCCGCCGCCCCCCGGCGCCCGGAAGCCCCCGGCCCGCCGCTGCGGCCCGCGCCGCCGATTCCGATTGCCCCGCATATCGCGGTCATTCCGCCGGCCATTGCCATTCTGCCGGCCGTTGCCATGGCCACCCCCGTTCGCTTCACCGCTCCGCATCTGCTGCGGAGGAGGTGGCGCTGCCGCGGCCGTCGGTGGAGGCGCGCTCGCCGTCCCGACTCCTTCGCCACCCGCCGGCGTACCCCGTCGCCGGTTGTTGAACTTCCGTCTACCCCAGGAGCCCCGATTGCCGCCCCCGCCGCCGTTCCCGTTCCCACTTCCGCCGCCTGGCCGTTTACTCATCCAGCGCCTCCGCACTCAACGCGAATACGTTCTTCAGCTCTTCGTTCGAAAGCTCCGTAATCCAGCCTTCGCCCGTGCCAATCACTTCGTTGACGATGCTCTTCTTGCTTTCGATCATCTCGTCAATGCGCTCTTCGAGAGTTCCCACACAAAGGAACTTATGCACCTGTACGTTCCGCAACTGCCCAATACGGAACGCCCGGTCCGTGGCCTGATCTTCCACCGCCGGGTTCCACCAGCGATCGTAATGGAATACGTGGTTGGCGCGCGTCAGGTTCAAACCCGTTCCACCGGCCTTCAACGATAGGATAAACACCCGCGGCCCGTTCGGCGACTTCTGGAACCGCTCCACCATCATCTCGCGTTGCCGCATCGGCGTGCCACCGTGCAGATACAGCACCTCGTCCCCGAAGCTGTCCTGCAGATGCTTCTGCAGAATGCCGCCCATCTCCGTGAACTGCGTGAACACCAGCGCCCGGTCGCCGCTCACCAGAACCTCTTCCACCATTTCCGTCAAACGCGTCAGCTTGCCCGACCGGTCCACCACCGGCGACCCGTCGCCGAGGAAATGCGCCGGATGGTTGCAAACCTGCTTCAGCTTCGAAAGCGTCGCCAGAATCGCGCCTCGCCGCGCCATGCCATCGGCGAACTCGATCTTCGAATGTGCGTCCTTCAGCACCTGCTGATACATCTCCACCTGCTCGCGCGTCAGCGTGCAGTAGACCTTGTTCTCGAACTTCTCCGGCAGGTCCGCGATGATCTTCGTATCGGTCTTCAAACGGCGCAGCAGGAACGGCGACGTCAGCCGCTTCAATTGGTTCGCCGCGTCGTTGTCGCGATTGGTCTGAATCGGCAGGAAGTAGTTCCGGCGGAACTGTTCCCGCGTCCCCAGGAAGCCGGGGTTCAGGAACTCCATCACGCTCCACAACTCGCCGACGTTGTTCTCAACCGGCGTACCCGTCAGCGCAATCCGGTAGTCGCTCACCAGCGCCCGCACGGACTTCGCCTGCCGCGTATCCGGGTTCTTGATGTTCTGCGCTTCGTCGAGGATCGCCCCGCTCCAGGTCACCTGCTTGAAGTACTCGAGATCCCGCTGCAGAATGCCATAGCTCGTAATCACAAGATGGTACTTGTGCATCTGCCGCGTAAACTCATCGCCCTTCAGCCGGTTCACGCCATGGTGCACCAGCACCTTCAACTGCGGTGTAAACCGAGCCGCTTCCTTGTGCCAGTTCCCCGCCACCGACGTCGGGCAGATCAACAAGGTCGGCATCGTCGTGCCCTCTTCCTTGTCCAACTGCAACAGCGCCAGCGTCTGAATCGTTTTGCCGAGACCCATGTCATCGGCCAAACAAGCGCCCAGGCCCCACTTCCGCAGGAACTTGAGCCAGGAGTAACCGCGGATCTGATACGGCCGCAAAGTCCCCTTGAAGCCCTTCGGCGGCTTCAACTCTTCAAACACCTTCCGGCCTTCCAACTGGTCGAGCAGATCGCGGACCCATCCCGTCGCCACTACGCCTTCAATCGGCAGTTCGTGGTTCGAGTGGTAGTTGCCCAGCGACATCTGGATAATCTCGCGCACGGTCGCCGTCCCGCTCGCGTTCCTTCGCCAGAATTCGAGCGAATAGTCGATCTCGTCCGGCGTCACATGGGCCCACTGCCCATGCACTTTCACGAGTGGCGACCGCAGCCGCTGCAGTTCCAGCAGCTCATCGCGCGTCGCCAGCTCCCCGGCCACCGCAATCCGCCAATCAAAATTCAGAATCCAGTTCAGCGACAGCCCACCCTTCGGCGGCTTCTCCGGACTATCGACAATCGCCTTCACGCTCAGGCGAGCCCGCGTACCGTCGCGGCTCCACCACTTTGGCAGTTCCACGGCGAAGCCGCCCTGCTCCAGCGCCACGGCCTTCTGGTTCAGGAACTCGTAAGCGCCATTCGTATCGACATCGAATCCGGTCGGCACGCTCGCGCGCAGCGAGCTTTCAATGCGCGGCACAATCGACGTCGCCTGGGTCAACGACGTCAGGAGGAATTCGAGCGTCGGCTGCCGCGTCACACCCACCAGCCGTTCCCCGGTGCCGATCTGTTCGGCCCGCAGCACGTTGTCCGGATTGTCCACGCTCTGCACGAGATACCGCACGGTCCAAGCCGACCCCAATTCCGACGGCTCTTCCAACCGGAAGCAAAGCCGGAAGGGCGCATCGGCCGTCAACGCCACCGGGCGCCGCCACTGCCGAACCTGCTTCGAGATCCGTTCCAGAATGTCCGGGTAGCCTTCGACGAGTCCGTCCTCGGAAGCCAGCGCATACAGCCACCGTTCGTGCGGACTCTTCCCGCGTGGTGGTTTCCCCCCGTTGTAGCTGCCGCGAATCAGGTCGTCGAGCATCCAGGAGACAAACGCGTCCAGCACAATCCGCGCGGGAGTCGCGGGCGCGGCCTTATCTTCAAATGTGATCGCCCGCGCCGAAGCCGGCATCGCGGCGGCCAACGCGGCCAGCCGATGCCCTTCGATACCGGGGTAAACAGGCGTCCAACTCGCGGCGAAATCGCCGTCCACCTCGTCGAGATCAGGCAGAAACTGCTGCCTTGCCACCAATCCACCTGCGAACCGAAGCGCCGCCACCCAAAACTGGACATCCGGGGCCACCATTAGTCCGGGCCGGATCAACCGCTGTCCAAACGTCGCCGCCAGAAAGTCGACAGTCTCTTTCGGTCCCAATTGCATGGACGCAATAGAGAACGGGGAGAGCGTTAAGCTCTCATAAACGGGGTGCTCGGCGATCAAAGCGCTTGATGCCACCGGCCCTTCGGGGGCGGCAGGCGCCCAGAGAACAACTCGTTGCATCTGGGCCTTTGCCAACTCCCCACAGTAGGGGAGAGAGGAAAGTATTTCGCGCAACAGTGCGGGCGGGGCTCCGTAAGGATAATCCGGCGGTCCGCTTCGCTGCGGACGCCCCGCGGTCGGGGCCGCCTTCGCCTGTTTATGATCTGCCGATGCCTCCAGCCATATCGAAAAGAAGCCGTCGTGTACGCCGGCGTGCAGGATAAGCATCGAGTAAGACTAAACAATCAATACCACATTGGATGACCCTTCCGGGCGGACCGGTTTCGCGTATAGTGTCAGAAACCTAACATGCATACCCCCTCTCCGCAAGAGCAAATCTTCGACATGGGCTTCGGCCTCATGCGCGCCCGCCTCCTCCAAGTCTTCGCTGAACTCAAGATCGCCGACTACCTCGCTGCCCAACAACCCATCCCCAATGCCCACGCGCCGTCGCTCGACCGCTTCCTCCGCGCTTGCGCCACCATCGGCCTCGTCACCACTCAGCCCGACGCGACATTTCAACTAACGCCCCTCGGCGAAACGCTCCGCACCGATGTGCCCGGTTCCCTGCGCGGCATGATCACCTCCATCTTCGGCGGTGGCCATCTCAAGGCCTGGTCCAATCTGCGCGCCTCCGTCGAACGCGGCGTCACCGCCTTTGACGACGCCCACGGCGAGGATATTTGGGCCTACTTCACGAAAACCAACCCCGCCGAAGGCGAGGTGTTTAACCAGGCGATGAGCGATTTCAGCGGGGCCCTGATCCCAGCCATCCTAGCCAGCTATCAGTTCCCCGCGAGCGGAACCATTGTGGATGTGGCGGGAGGCAACGGAACGTTACTCTGTGCTGTGCTCAATCAGCAACCCGGCCTCGCCGGCATCGTCACGGACCTGCCCTTCACCATCCCCGCCGCCGAAGCTTACCTCGCCGCGCAGGGCATGACCGATCGCGCCATCGCCGTCGCCGCCGACTTCTTCTCTTCCGTCCCCGCCGGCGCCGACACCTACATGATGAAGTTCATCCTCCACGATTGGAACGATCACGACTCCGGCCGTATCCTCGATAACATCCGTGCCGCCGCCAAGCCCGACAGCAAACTGATCATTCTCGAATCTGTCGTTCCCGATTCCGATAAGGACGCCGGGCCGGCCCGGATCATGGACGTAAACATGATGGTGATGACCGGAGGAAAAGAGCGCACCGCCGCCGAATGGCACACGCTCCTGAACGCCCACGGCTTTACGATCGAAGAGATCGTCCCCACCCCGTCCCCGATGTCCGTAATTGCAGCGAGGCTCAGTTAAGTCATGGTCAGTCCCGAACGAATTTTTCATATGATGAGCGCCCACGTGGCGACGGAGGCCCTCCGCGGAGGCCTGGAACTAGGCCTGTTCACGGCGATCGCGGAAGGCAACACCACGGTGCCGGCCTTGGCCGCCCGCATCCGCGCAAGCGAGCGAGGCACGCGCATCCTCGCCGACTATCTCTGCGTATCCGGCCTCCTCACCAAGACGGAAGCCGAATACGGCCTCGCGCCGGACGCCGCCCTCTTCCTCGACGCCAACTCCCCGGCCTACATGGGCCTCGCCTCCAAGTTCCTGCATCACCCCGTCCTCATGCATGCCGCCAGCGATATCGCTCAGGTCGTCCGCACCGGCAAGAGCATTCTCGGCGGCGCCGGAACCATCGAAGACGAAAACCCCGTTTGGGAGGATTTCGCTCGCGGCATGGTCCCGATGATGACGCCCGCCGCCCAGTTCCTCGCCGAGCTCGCCGGATCCGGCCCACTCCGCGTCCTCGATATCGCAGCCGGACACGGTGTCTTCGGCATCCACATCGCCGCCAAAAATCCGGAAGCGGAAATCACGGCCCTTGACTGGCCCGCTGTCCTGAAAGTCGCCGCCGAAAACGCCGCCCGCTTCGGCGTCGCCGCCCGCTGGACGCCCCTGCCCGGCAGCGCCCTCTCCGTCGATTACGGTTCCGGCTACGATCTTGTCCTGCTCACCAACTTCCTCCATCACTTCGACGAAGCAGGGTGCATCGATATCCTTCGCCGCGTCCACGCCTCGCTCAAACCCGGCGGCCGCGTCATCACTCTCGAATTCGTCCCGAATCCCGACCGCGTCACCCCGCCCATTTCCGCGTCGTTCGCCATGACCATGCTCCTCAATACGCCCTCCGGCGATGCCTACACGTTCACTCAATTTGAGAGCATGTTCCGCGCCGCTGGCTTTGCATCCACCGAGCAGGTGCCCACCGGCCCCATGCCCGAACAAGTACTGGTTAGCGTTCGGCGTTAAAAAGCAATAATATAAGGGCAGTGCTACGCCGCTGCCTTATCCTCTGCGCCGCTTTGCCCCTGCTCCTGAGCCAGAAGAACCTCAGTGCGCCCGGCGAGGCCTATTTCACCACGAAAGTGATGCCCGCCCTCGAAAAGGGCGGTTGTCAAAACTGCCACGGATCCAACGGCGTCGCCGGCGGCACCCGCTTCCGTCTTCCCGACGAAGGCGCGAGCGCCGAAGAGTTGCAGCTCTTCGGAAAGTCGCTGCACGTCCTTATCAATCGGGCCGATCTCTCGAAGTCTCTCCTCCTCAATAAGCCCACCCGCCGCGTCGCGCACGCCGGCGGCGTGAAGATTACCCCCGGCTCCGCCGAAGAAGCCACGCTGCGCACATGGATCGAGTACCTCGCCAGCAACACCAAGCCGGATGACCGCTTCCTCGTCGGCCAGCGCAAATTCTTAGCCCGCCCCGTCCTCCGGCGTCTCACCCACGCCCAGTACAACAACACCGTCCGCGACCTCCTCGGCGACGACAGCCGCGTGGCCGACCAGTTCCCCGCCGAAGACTTCGTCGGCGGCTATCGCAATCAATTCCAGTCTCAATCCATCTCGCCGCTTCTCGCCGAATCCTACGGCGCAGCCGCCGAGAAACTCGCCCGCTCCGCTTTCCGCGGCGGCGACACGCATGGCCTCATCCCCTGCAAGACGCAGGACGCCGCTTGCCGCCAGAAGTTCATCCGCAGCTTTGGCGCCAAAGCATTCCGCCGTCCTCTCCTCGAAGCCGAAGTCGCCCGTTACGAAAAGTTGTTCCTGTCGGAGAAGAACTTCCTCGCCGGCGCTCAGCTCACTCTCGAAGGCATGTTGCAGTCACCCAACTTTCTGATGCGCACCGAGAACGGCGCCGAGCCTTCCTGGCGGCCCTACGAAACAGCCAGCCGCCTCTCCTACGCACTCTTGAACTCCATGCCCGACGCCGAGCTCCTCCGCGCCGCGGCCCAGGGCGAGCTCAATACCCGCGAAGCCGTCGAGAAACAGGCCCGCCGCCTCCTCGCCGACCCCCGCGCCAAAGCCACCCTCGACGAGTTCGTCGCCGAATGGCTTCGTTTCGACCAGTTGCTCGACGCCGTCAAGGAACGCGCCCAGTTCCCCATGTACTCGGCCGAACTCACCGTCGCGATGACGGAAGAAACCCGCCGCATGGTCTCCGATCTCGTCTGGCGCGATCAGGACTTCATGCAGCTCTTCTCCGCCGAACATAGCTTCGTGAACACTGGATTGGCCCAGCTCTATAAGGTCCCCGCCCCGAAGAACGAATACGATCGCGTGGCGCTGCCGCCCGAAACCGGCCGCGCCGGCATCCTCGGCCAAGCCATGTTCCTGGCCGCCACCTCCAAACCGGCCGACACCAGCGCCACTCAGCGCGGCCTCTTCGTTCGCGAACACTTCCTCTGTCAGGAAGTCCCCCAGCCGCCACCCGGCGTCAACGCCAACCTGCCCAACCTCGACAAGGGCAAGCCCATGACGAATCGGGAACGGCTCGCCATGCATCTAAATAATGAGAGCTGTGCCAGTTGCCATACGCTGGTCGACCCCATCGGGCTTGGCTTTGAGAAGTACGATGCAATTGGTCAGTTCCGTAATAAGCAGAAGCTTACTTTCCGTCCCGCTCGCAAAGAGGATGGCGATGTGGTCAACGTCGAACTCGATATCGACACGAATGGGTACGTAGCGGGAATCCCGAACTCCAGCTTCAACACCCCGCGTGAACTTGGTAAAATCCTCTCGGCTGCTCCGCAGTGCCAGGAGTGCGTGGCCAAGCAGCTATTTCGTTACTACACGGGCCGTCACGAAAACGCCCGTGATGCCGTTGTCATCAGTCGGGCCTTCGCCGATTTCCGCAGCTCCGGGTTCCACTTCCGGGAGTTGATGGTCAGCTTGTTGAAGTGGAGCGTATTTCCCCCGGAGTCATAAACCGATGCCAGCCGTACACACAAAAGATCTTTCACTCTCGCGCCGCACCCTACTGCGCAGCCTGTCCGGTGTAGCCATCGGCCTGCCGCCGCTCGCGGCCATGTTCAACGCGAACGGCACGGCCTACGCTGCTCCCACCAAAGGCACGCCGCCCAACCGCTTCGTCATCTGGTTCAACGGCAACGGCATCCCGGAGAAGTATTGGATCCCCACCGAAACCGGCGCTGATTACATGATGACGCCGTGTCTCGCGCCCCTCGCGCCGTTCCGCAACGACATCCATATCGTCACCGGTCTCGACAACCCCTCCGCCCGCCTGCCCGGCCCCGGCAACGATCACCATCGCTCCATGGCCTCGCTGATGACCGGCACCCAGTTCACCGGCCGTGGCGCCGGCGGTCCGTCCATCGACCAGGTCATTGCGGCCAAGGTCGGCTCCGACACCCGCTTCCGTTCGTTGCAAATCGGCGTCTCCCAGGAATCCTTCGGCGAAAGCATCCAGCGCAACATGAGCTGGGCCGGCTACGACCGCGCCCTGCCGCCGGAAATGCTCCCGAACAAACTGTTCGACCGTCTCTTCGGCGCCCGCGAACTCACCTGGATCAACCGGAAGAAGAGCGTTCTCGATACAGTGCAGGAAGACGCCGCCGGCCTCCGCAAGGCCCTCGGCAAGGAAGACGCGACGCGCGTCGACGAGCACCTGTCGTCCATCCGCGACGTCGAACGCGCCATCGCCAGCCTCCCGCCGAACTACCGCCGCGTCGATCCGCCGGAAGCCGAAGGCGACATGAAGGATTGGCCGCGTATCGCCAAGCTGCAAAGCGAGCTGCTCGTCCACGCCTTCGCCAGCGGCCAGACGAAGGTCGCCTCCTACATGCTCACCAAGTGCCAGGGCCTCTCCCGCTTCCCGTGGCTTGGCCACACCAACGGCCGGCATCATGACTACTCGCACAACGTCGGCAAGTCGGCCGCGAACAACGGCCTGGAAGGTCTCCGCATCCAGCGCGACATCTGCCGCTGGCACGCCGAAGAGTTCGCCTGGTTGCTGGGCCGCCTGAAGTCGGTCAAGGAAGGCGACGCCACCTTGCTCGATCGCACCACGCTCCTCTACGTCCACGAGCACGCCGAAGCCAACGACCACAAGAACAATGGCCTCTCCGCCATCGTCGCGGGTCACGCCGGCGGCCTCCGTACCGGACTTCACACCCGCACCACGGGCACTGTCGCCGACCTCTATATGGCCACCGCCAATAAAGCGATGGGCGTAGGTCTCAACAAGTTCCCCAGCGGCTCCCGCGAAATCCCGGAGATCTTTGCGTGAATCGGCGACAGTTCCTCGCAGGCATGTCCGCGGCCGCGCTGGGAGCCCAGCCGAAGCGCCCGAATATTCTCCTCATCCTGGCCGACGACCTCGGCTACGAATGCCTAAGCTGCTACGGCAGCCAAAGCTACAAAACGCCGAATCTCGACCGCATGGCCACAGAAGGCATGCTGTTCCGCTACGCCTTCGCCCAGCCGCTGTGTTCGCCCACGCGCATGCAGTTGATGACCGGCAAGTACAACTTCCGCAACTGGCAGGCGTTCGGCATCATGGACCCGAAGGAGCGCACCTTCGGGCACCTGTTCCAGGAAGGCGGCTACCGCACGGCCATCGCCGGCAAGTGGCAGTTCTGGAGCTATAACCCGCCCGACTTCGAGCCGGAGTGGCGGTCGAAGGGTAAGCGTATTGAAGACGCCGGATTCGACGAACACTACGTCTGGCACGCCGGCCACACCGAAGACAAGGGCTCCCGTTACGGCGACCCGACCATCTACACCGACGGCACGGTAAAGCCGAATCTCAAAGGTCAGTACGGCGAAGATCTCTTCGCCGATTTCCTCCTGAAGTTCGTAAAGAAGCCCGACCCCAAGCCGTGGTTCGTCTATTGGCCGCTCGCCCTCACGCACGATCCTTTCGTCCCCACGCCCGACAGTCCGGAGTTCAAAGGCCCCGACCGTCTGAAGCCCGACAAGCGCTTCTTCAAGGACATGGTGGAGTACATGGACAAGGTGGTCGGCCGTGTCGTCGATCAACTGCCGCCCGATACGCTCATTCTCTTCTTCAGCGATAACGGCACGCACCAAAGCCTCACCAGTCAGTTGAACGGCAAACCCTTCCGCGGCGGCAAAGGCCTCACGACGGAAGCCGGCATGCGCGTCCCCATGATCGTCCGCTGGAAAGGCGTCACCCCGCCCGGCAAGGTCAACAACGACCTAATCGATTCCTGCGACTTCCTCCCCACAATCTGCGCCGCCGCCAACGTTCCCACCAAGAGTATGGGCAAGATGGACGGCGTCAGCTTCCTGCCGCAACTGCAAGGCCGAATCGGCGTGCCACGCCCTTGGATCTACTCCTGGTACGATCCCCGGCCCGGCTGGGGCAAAGAAGCCTGGAGCCGAACCCAGCGCTACGTCTTCGATCAGCAGTGGAAGCTCTACGACACCGGCAAACTCTACAACTGGGCGCAGGATCCCACCGAAGCCAAGCCCGTCGAGAACGCCGCTGTGCGTACCCGCCTCCAGGCCGTCCTCGACCGCTACGCCGCGATAGGCGGACGGCGAGAAATACCCCCCAGAAAATAGATGTATCATCCAAGGCGTGAACCCGGCGCTGCTGCTCCTCCTCGTTCCTAGTCTTCTGGCCGCTGACTGGCTGCGTTTCCGCGGGCCCAATGGCGCGGGCGTCAACGACTCGAAGCCGCTCCCCCGCGAGATCGGCATCGACAAGAACGTCGTCTGGAAATCGGCCATCCCCCGCGGCAAATCCTCCCCCATCGTCACCGCCACCCGCATCTTCCTCACCGGCCACGAAAACGGCAAGCTGCTGACTTTCGCCCTCGACCGCCGCACCGGTAAGCTCCTCTGGCGCCGCGAAGCCCCCGCCAATCAGGACGAAAAGCGTCACACCCTCAACGACCCCGCCTCCCCCAGCCCCGTCTCCAACGGCGCTAACGTCTACGTCTTCTTCGCCGGCTACGGCCTGCTCTCTTACACTGCCGATGGAGAAGAACGCTGGCGCCATCCCCTCGGCCCCTTCACCAATTTCCACGGCATGGGCGCCTCCCCCGTGCTCGCCGATGGCAAGCTCTACATGCTCTGCGACCAGGACCAGGGCGCCTTCCTGCTTGCCGTCGACCAACGCACCGGCCGGACCGTCTGGAAGGTCGACCGCCCCGAAAACGTCCACAGCTTCTCGACGCCCCTCGCCCACGGCCGCGAACTCATCGTGCCCGGCTCCTATCAACTCGATAGCTACGAACTCTCCACCGGCAAGCCCCTCTGGAAAGTACGCGGCCTCACCTACCAGGTGAAGTCGGTCCCCGTCGTCGACAATGGCGTCCTCTACTTCAACGGCTGGGCCCCCGGTGGAGAAGCCAGCGAACGCCTCGAACTCCCCGGCTTCCCGGACATGCGCCAGCGCTTCGACACCAACAAAGACGGCAAGCTCTCGAAGGACGAGATCCCCAAGAACTGGCTGCCCGGCAATTGGGACATGCAGGATCTCGACAAAGACGGCCTCCTCGACCAGCGCGACTGGCAATATTATTCGATGCGCCGCACCTCCTCAAACGCCACCATGGCCATCCGCCTCGGTGGCTCCGGCGACATCACCGAAACCCACGTCCTCTGGCGCTACGACAAGTCGCTGCCCGACGTCCCCGCCGTGCTCCTCTATCGGGGAGCGCTCTATCTTGTTCGCAACGGCGGCATCCTGCAAACCCTCGACCCCGCCACCGGCAAGGTGCAGAAACAGGGTCGCCTGCCCCAGGCCCTCGACGAGTATTACGCCTCGCCCGTCGCCGGCGATGGCAAGGTCTATTGCATCAGCCGCAATGGCAACGTCACGGTGCTCGAAGCCGGCAGCCAATGGGGCGTCGCCGCGTCGAGCGACTTAGGCGAAGAGGTCTTCGCCACCCCCGCCATCGTCGATGGCCACATCTGGGTCCGCACCGCCACCCAACTTTACGATTTCGCCGCGCCGAAGCCCTAGCGCCGGACCATCTCCACCTGCCCGGACTCAATCCGCGTATTCGACAGCGCCGCCTTCAGCTTCGCCACGCCCGCATCCGTTAGCAACGTATTCATCACGTTCAGGTGCTTCAGCTTTTGCATGCCGAAAATCTTGTCGATGCCCGCATCGGTGATCTTCGCGTTCCGAAGATTCAGCACTTCCAGGTCCTTCATCGTCCCCAGTAGCTCCAATCCCCGATCGGTAATCGTCACCTGCCAGAGGCCCGAGTCCGTCCGCTGCAATCCGCCCAAGTCCAGCTCCCGCAGCGTCGGAATCAGCTTCAGCGGGCTCAGCCCCACGTCCGTCATCTTGTTCCCGCCATACGCGATGTGCCGCAGCTTCGGCATCGACGCGAAGTACTCGACGCCATTGTCCGTGAACAACGCAAAGCCCACATCAATCGACGTCATCTCCGGATGCCCCGCCAAATGGCTCACGCCCGTGTCGGTCACCTTCGTCCCGCGCATGTTCAGCGTCTGTAGCTTTGGCCACAGCTTCATCACCGCGCACGCGCCATCGCCCACCAGCTCGGCATAGTACAGGTTCAACGAAGTCACGTTCCGCAGCTTCTTCAAATGCACGAAGCCCAGGTCCGTCACCCGCGTATGCGAAAGGTCGAGCGACCGCAGCTCCGTGAACGTGCCCACGCGCTGCAGGTCTGAATCGTTCACCCAAGTCCGGCTCAGGTCCAGCGTCACGATGCGCCCCTGCGCATCCGCCGTCGCCGTGCCGCCCACTTCCTTCACCCAATCCATCGGCCCCAAAACGGCCAACAACAACATCGTGGCGAACATTAGCTCTTCCTCCGGATGGGGATCGACGACTCGCGATCGAACAAAATATGCAGCCCCGGCTTCGCAGCCTTCAGCTTGTTAAACGCAGGCTCCGTGATCAGCGTATGGTAAATGCCCAGCGTCTTGAGCTTCGCCATTTTCACCAGCGTATCCACCGCCGCGTCCGTCAGGTTCGCCGTATCGAGCAGCAGCTCCTCCAACTCCGGCAACTGCAATTCAGCCAAGCCCTTGTCCGACAGCCCGGTGTAGTCCAAATTCAATCGGCGCAGCTTCGCAAAGTTGTTCAAGTGCGGAACCGCCGCATCGTCGAGGCGCGACCGCACCGACTCAAACACCCGCAAATTTACGAGCGGCTTCAAATCCGCCAAGCCCTTGTTCGTATGCCGGCAGTAGCTCAAGTACAGCTCCTCCAGCGTAGTCATCTTGCCGATGTGGACCATCGCCTCATCGCCAATGTCGTTCGACAGAATATCGAGCTTCCGCAGCGGCAGCGCGCTCAGCGCCAGCAAGCCCTCCGCCGTAATGTCGGTATAAGAAAGCCGCAGCCCGCGCAACGTCGGCATCTTGG
Source organism: Candidatus Sulfopaludibacter sp. SbA3 (assembly GCA_945890485.1). Lineage (GTDB taxonomy): Bacteria > Acidobacteriota > Terriglobia > Bryobacterales > Bryobacteraceae. Next base: position 420,435 of record CAMDCN010000002.1, read on the forward strand.
CCAGTGCCGCCGCGCTGCGGTCGTCGAACGTCGTATTCGAAATCTCCAGCTCTTCAATCGGTAGCGAAGCGGGCAACATGCCCTTGCTCAGCGTATGGTTCAGCGTCAGCCGCTGCAGCTTTGAAAGGCCGCCAAGATTCGCCAAACCCGTATCGGAAACCATCGTATTCGCCAGATCCAGATCTTCGAGCGCCTTCAGCTTGGCGACATGCGCCATGCCCGCATCGCCAATCTCCGTCGTGTCCAGCCGCAGCTTCGTCAACGCCGTCAACCCCGCCAGATAAGCCAACTGCGCATCGGAAACCGGCGTCCGCGAAAGATCCACTGATCGAACCTTCCCGCCTTCCAGCGAACTGCGCCCACCCAACTTCTCGATCCACCCCGCAATCCCCGCGTCCGTCATCGCCGCCGGCTTCGCCGTCCGCAGCGCCGGATCGGCCGCCTGCGGCGCCGCATCCTGAAACTCGACGCGCACCCGCGGATTCGCGGCCAGCAGATCGTCCACACCGCCCCGCGTCACCCGTGTATACCGCAGGTCCAGCGAAGTCAGATTCTTCAATCCCCGCAGCTTGCCCAAGCCGGAGTTCGTAATCTGCGTTCGGTACAGATTCAGCTCCGTCAATTCCTGCAGCGGCGTCAGTGCCGCCACCCCCGCGTCCGTCAACGAAGAGCCCAGAATGTTAAGCCGCTTCAGCTTCGTCAATCCCCGCAGGTACCCGATGCCCCGGTCCGTCAGCCGCAGCCCAAACAGATCCAGCGTCTCCAAATCCTTCAACTCCGCCACGTGCCGCAACCCCTCATCGGTCACCGATGTATCGCGCAGGCTCAGATAGCGCAGCTTCTTCATGCCCGCAATCTGCGCCATCCCCTCGTCGTTCATTCGGGTATTGTTCAGGTCGAGCCGTTCCAGGTTTACGAACGTCTCCAGACCCGAGCCACGAATGTTGGCCATCGCCACCCGCATTTCGCGAATCTGCGTCAGGTTGGCGAACTCCTTCAGCCCCTTATCCTGCACGTTGATGTGCTCCAGAAAATGCAGCGAAAGCCCGAACTTCTCCAGCTTCGTCAACGTCTTCAGCGCCGCCAGTTCCTTGTTCGCATCCAGCGTCGAACCCGCACCAGGATTGAAGATCGTGCCCGGCAGGATCAGCTCCCGCAGCTCCGTGCACCCCGCCAACAGCTTCAAGTCCTTATGGTCAACAATTGTCCCCGCCAGGTCGACGCCTTCCAGGCGCAACGCCCCCGCGGGAAGCTTCTGCGCATCGACGATCCAAGGAGAGTTCGCCACGCGAACCCTGCCGCCAAAGCGGAGAGCCCACTCCGCGGTCGCACGGTCATCGACCTGCGCACAAATCGCGCCACAAGCCAACAGGAGAAAAGTTAAAATTCGCACAGCTTTGCCTGTAGGTATTGTATTCCCTACTCAAAACCCGGCGGAAGCGGTGACTGTCGATTTGTTGTATTTCTCGGCCGGTCTCCGGCATCCTCCCGGCAGGAGCACGACGCTTCGCCTTGTGGCGGGACCCATGAAAAGGGAACTCGAGCTGTTCTACGGACTCGTTGAAGAAATCGAGATCGCGATGATGACCACGCGGCAGCATGAAGGGCATTTGTGCTCCCGGCCCATGGCCAATCAGATGTCAGCGGCCGGAGCGGACCTCCGTCTCGGGGCTGGCCGTCATTTCACGCGACGGCCAGACCACCAGCGAACTCTGGGTCGAAGATTGAAAGATGTGGTTTCCCGGCGAAGGCGACCCGCGGCGATGAACTCGTGAACGCTTGGCTAACCGGCGCGGCGCCGGAACTGGGCGGGATCCCCCGACGGAAAGAGCCAAGGCGTCCCGGGTAACTACTCATAGCGAAGCGCGGTCATCGGATCGATCCGCGCAGCCTTCGCCGCCGGAATATAACCTGCCAACAGGGCCACCAACGCCAATGCCGCCGTCGCCGCGCCAATCGTCAGCGGGTCCTGCGGCTCCACGCCGTAGAGTTGGCTCTGAATGTACTGCGACGCAAACCAAGCCAAGGGCAGCGCAATCACCAGCCCGATCCCGACCAGCGCCACCACCTCCCGCATCACCAGCCAAAGCACGTTGGCCGTCTCGGCCCCCAACGCCATGCGAATGCCAATCTCCCGCGTCCGCCGCGCCACGGTATACGCCATTACGCCGTAAAGCCCCAACAGCGCCAGCCCCGTTGCCAATAACCCGAACAGGGTGGAGAGCAGCGCCACCAGCCGCTCATTTGCCAGCGAATGTTCCAACTGCTGCTCCAGCGTCCGCATGTCGTAGAGCGGCAGCTTCGGGTCCAACTCCTGCACAATCGAACGCACCGTCCGAAACATCTGCTCCGGCGGCAAGCTCGTCCGCACATAGCCGGCCATATCTGACGCCCATCCTTCCTGGAAGTAGCCCCGGTAGACAATCCGCGGAATCTCCTCCCGGAAGCCTTCGTACTTCGTATCCGAAACCACTCCGATAATCTCGATGTCCGTCTTCGTTCCCGGATTTGCACCCCAGCCAATATGCCGCCCCACGGCATCGCCCTTCGGGAAGTACATCTTGGCCATCTTCTCGTTGATCAGCACCTTCTTGCCCGAAGTCTTTGAATCGCGCTCGTCGAAGTCCCGGCCCGCCAGCAGCTTGATCCCCATCGTTGCGAAGTATCCCGGCGACACGATATTGACGTGCGGATTCATGTTCTCGCCCTGCTTGGCTTGGTGTCCCTCCACCGTCACCGAAGAATCCCACTCCCAGCCACGCAGAACGGGCACCACCGCCAGTGCCGCCGTCTCCACCCCCGGCGCCGCACTCAGCCGCCGGTTCAGCTCCCGGAAGAACGCCTCCGCCTGCTCTTCCTTGTAACCGCTCAAGCCCGGATCCGTCATGAACGTCACCAGATTCGACACCGTGAACCCCGGGTTCAATGACTTCAAATTCTGCAGGCTCTTCAAAAACAAACCCGCGCCAATCAACAACAGCAACGACAACGAAACCTGCGTCACCACCAGCGCCTTCCGCAGCCAAACCGAACTACTCGGCTTCAACGCCAACGTCGGCCGCGTCGCCTGCAAGGCCGGAATCAGGCCAAACGCCACTCCCGCGATCAAGGCGATGGAAAAATTAAACGCCAGAATCCGCCAATCCGGATTGGCGCTCAGGCTGATCGGATCGTTGCCCTGCGGAGGCAACATCGCCAACAAACCCTTCACCCCCCAGCGCGCCAGGAACACGCTGACCACCGCGCCAGTAAACGCCAGCAAGCTGCTCTCCACCAGCAGCAGCCGCACAATGCGCCCCCGCGTCGCGCCAATCGAAAGCCGAATCGCGATCTCCTTCTCCCGCGCGCTGGCCCGGGCAATCAACAGGTTCGCCAGGTTCGCGCAAGCGATCAGCAGCACCAGCCCCACGATACCCATCAGCACCTGCAACGGCCGCTCCATCTGCCGCCGCAGATTGCTCGCCCCCTGCGCCCCCGGCATCACCCGAATCGTCATCTGCAGGAAACGCTCCCGCGTGTAGTTCGAAGCCTTCGCGAAAGCCTCCTGCGTCACCTCCATCCCAATCACCTGCCGGAACACGGTCTGCAGATTTGCCGTCACCTGCTCCATCGTCACGCCTGGCTTCCGGCGCCCAAACACCTGCACCCAGCGCGATCGCCGGTCCTCCAACTTGCCGAAGCGCGGGTTCAACTGTTCCCGCATCGCCATCGGATACCGCACCTTCGGCAAGCTCCCCGGCGATAGCCCCGCGAACCCCGCGGCGCTCACCCCGATGATCGTCATCGGAAAATTGTTGATCAGGATCTTCTGCCCGATGATCTGCGGGTTACCCTGAAACCGGCTCTGCCAGTAGTCATACGCCAGTACCGCCACCGGACTCCCGCCCGGCTTCTGGTCGTCCTCCGGCGTCAGCACCCGGCCGCTCGCCGCCCCCACCCCCAGCAACTGAAAGTAGTTCCCGGAAACGATCTCGCCGAACGTCCGTTCCGACTCGCTGCCGAACATCACGGTGATCGAATCTTCGCGGCGCGCCAGCATGCCGCTCAGCGTTTCGTTCTTATCCCGCAGGTCCCGATACATCGGATACGCGAGCATGTCCCGCCCCGAGTTGTTGCCATAGTGCGACCCGCTCGAAGCGATCTGCACGATCTCCTCGGGATTCTGAATCGGCAACAGCCGCAGCAACAATTGGTCTAGCAGCGTGAAGATGGCCGTATTCGCGCCAATCCCCAACGCCAGCGAAAGCACCGCGATCGTCGTAAACAGCGGGCTGCGGCGCAGCGAGCGCGCGGCGTAGCGGAGGTCCTGCCAAAGAAAAGCCATCGTCATCCTTAACGGACGACTACGCGCAAAGTTACCTCGGAGTTCGGACCAATTTCGAAACGTTGTAGCCTTTCTTCGCGGCCAACTCTGTCAACCGGCGCAGTAGCTCCTCCGGCGGATTCTGCTCCCGCGTCAGAATCCAGAGATATTTCCGCTTGGGTTCTCCCACCACCACCCACCGGTAATCCGGATCCAAGTCCAGCACCCAATAGTCCCCGTAGAACGGCCAGAAGAACGTCACCTTCAGTTTCGCCGTCGAACCGGCCACCTTCGCTGACCCCTTCGCCCTCGACGTCTTGCCGTTTGCTTCCCGGCACTCGTTCACTACGCGAACCTTCCCCGGACCCTCCACCGTGTACGTCGCCCGCACGTCTCCCACGCACTTCTTCTGAAACCAGTTCGGCGTCCGCGCCGCTTCGTACCACGTGCCCGCATAGCGGGCCAAGTCCACGGACTCCACCGTCGTCAACGGCTCCGCCGCGGCCAGAAGAAACAACAAAGAAGCAAGCACACTCTACCGATGCAGTAGCGCCCGCAGCTGTTGCGCTGTTTCCGCAAACGGGTGCGCCAGCGCAAACGCCTGCGCCGCCCGGCCCATCTCCCGCAGCCTCGCCCGATCCCTCGTCAACTCCTGCAGCGCCGGCAGAAATCCATCCGCCGACGCCATCCGCCCAAACTCCGCCCGCATCAAACTCCTCGCCCCCGCATGGTCCAGCGTCAACGCCGGCAGCCCGGCCGCGAACGCCTCCATCAACGTCAACCCATACGACTCGTGGCTTGAAGGAAACACATACAGGTCCGCCTCGGCAAACTGGTCCGCCTTAGCCTGCCCCGTCACATGCCCCGGAAACTCCACTTCCACCTGCCGCAGCCGCCCCGCCAACTCCTTCAATTTCTCAAAGTACTCGCGGCCCTTCATGAACGCCGGCTGCCCGCAAAGCCGCAGCCGCATCGATGGCAACGTGCCCTGCCTCTCCCACTCGAGCAACGCCTCCAACAACACATGCTGATTCTTCTCCGGCGAAATCCGGCTCAACGTTAACAGCGTTAGCTTCTTCTCCGCCGGACGCAGCTCGCTCGTATGCGTTGCCGGTGGAGTCCCCCACGGCAGCACCTCCACGCGAACCTGCGGCCCGTAGCACCGGTGGATCACCTCCCGCATCTCCGGTGACGGCACAATGCAGGCCACCGAATGCAGCACGCAGTCCCGCTGCTTCTGAAACACAAGCTGCAGCACATCCGGGCACAGCCGCTCCCATCGCCGATGCCATCGTACCAGCGTCTCCGGCGCCACCCATCCGCGCCCGTAGATAGCCGCCACGTAGGCCACCACGTCCACATGGAAGATCGTGAACACCCGATATCCCGCCGCCGCCAACCGCGCGAAGTCCGGCCCTTCGGAGATGTCGTTTACCAGCACGACACACCCCTTGGCTTCGTTCCGTAAAATGGCCTCCGTCGATTCCGCCTCAAACCGCCGGCAGAAAGCAGCGTACTCCATCTCCGAAAACGTCACCAGCTGTTTGCCGGTCACCGCCTCCGGCACAATCGGCTCTACGTCCGGCCACTCCGCCCGCAGCATTTCAAAGACTGCCGCTCCGCCCCCCAGCGGCACCCGCTCCGCAGCGAACCCGCCATGGGCCGCCGTGTATAGGATCTTCACCGGATGAACTGGTCCACGAACTCCGCGCCCAGCCCGACTTCGATGTAGTGCTTCCGGCACATATCGATCTTGGTGAACACGTCCTCAAAGCCCGTGTGGTTGCCATCCGCGTCCACGTAGTACATGCAGCCCGAGATATTGAAAAACGTGATCATCTCGTCCGCCGACTCCACCGTCAACGTATGCGTCTCGCCCGGCGGCTCGAACACGTAGTCCCCCGCCCGCGCCACCCAATCATGCTCCAGATACCGCCAGCTCCCCTTGATCACATACCCATGCACCGGGCCCGGATGCCGATGCCGGCTCAACACCCCAGCCTTCCGCACCCGCAACAGATTGCACCAACCGCCGTTCAGGGTATTCAGCATCAGCGGACGGAACCACACGTCCTTGGCCTGCGGCACCCAGACGCGTTCATCGTCCGGCACAGCCGTCGCAACAATTTCAGGAGGAGAAAGTGGATGAGTCGACATAGGGCTAAGCCGCCGAGTAGCCGCCGTCAATCGGGATCACTGCGCCCGTCATGAAGCTGGCCGATTCGGAACACAAGAATAATACCAGCGGCGCCAACTCCTCCGGCTTGCCCCAGCGCCCCATTGGCGTCCGGCCCAACAGTCCCGCCGCCCGCGCCGGATCGTCCTGCAGCGACTGCGTCAGCGGCGTCGCAATCCATCCCGGCGCAATCGCGTTCACCCGAATCCCATCTCCAGCCCAAGCCACCGCCAGCGACCGCGTCAACTGCGCAATCGCCCCCTTGCTCGCCGCATACGCCGGCACCCGCGGCCCGCCGAAAAACGTCAGCATCGAAGCAATGTTCACAATCGAACCGCCCGCCGCCGCCAACTTCGGCTTCGCCGCCACGCAGCACCGCATTGCGCCCGTCAGGTTGATATCCAGCACCTGCTGAAACACCGGGATCTCGAACTCCGCATCCCGCCGGATCACCCCCGCCGCGTTCACGAGAAAGTCCACCCGGTCCAAGCCCGCAAACAAAGCTTCCACCGCCGCGTCATTCGTCACATCGAACCCCGGCAGCCCCGCCGCCACGGCCTTCGCCCCGGCGCTTTCAAACGCCACCACGATCGCCGCGCCAATCCCGCTCGTCCCGCCCGTCACCACCGCAGTTTTTCCGCTGAAATCAAACATGGAAACATCCATTATGGGGGAATACGAATATGCAGACATCGGACCTGATTCAAGGACTTCGCAAGAGCTACGAAACCGGCACGCTCGAAGAGGCCAACCTCCTCCCGGACCCCATCCACCTCTTCCGCGAATGGATGGACACGGCCGTCGAAGCCAAGCTCGAAGAGCCCAACGCCATGACGCTCTGCACCGCCACTGCCGACGGTATGCCCGACGGCCGCATCGTCCTTCTCCGCTCGTTCGACGAGCGCGGCTTCGTCTTCTTCACGAACTACGAAAGCAGCAAAGGTAACCACCTCCTCCTGAACCCCCGCGCCACGCTCGTCTTCCTCTGGCACGCTCTTGAACGCCAGATCCGCATCCAGGGCGTCGTCGCGCGCGTCAGCGCCGCCGAAAGTGAAGCCTACTTCCGCACGCGTCCCCGAGGCCACCAACTCGCCGCCTGGACCTCCCCCCAAAGCCAACCGCTCTCGCAGCGCGCCGAACTTGACGCCCGCCTCGCCGAACTCGAAACTCGCTTCCCCGAAGAGGTCCCCCTCCCCGATTTCTGGGGCGGCTATCGCCTCGTGCCCCAACGCCTGGAGTTCTGGCAAGGCCGCAAAAACCGCCTCCACGACCGCTTCGCCTACACTGCTGAAGCCGGCCTCTGGACCATCACCCGCCTGGCCCCCTAGTTCGTCGGCAGCGTTGCAAGAAATTCATCGGCCTCTTTTGTTGAGGCCTCAATGTCCGCCACCAGTCTCGTCACTTCGGCGTCCATCTTGATCACGGTCATCTTCAGCGAACTCACGGCCTCCGCATTCAGGTTGTGCTTGATGTAGAGCACCTGATCCTCAAACGCCTTCAGCACCGGCTTCGCCCTCCGCTCCACGTCTTTCATCTTCTTGATCAACGGCGTGTACCGCGCCCGCGTGTCCCGCATTAGCACCCGGCTCTTTGCCTTCAAGTCGCGGTTGCCCATGGCCTCGATCTCCGTCTCCCATTCCGAGAACATGTCGCCGCTCACCTGCTCGATCGAGTCGATCCGATCGCTGACTTTCTTCGTCCGCTCCGCCGCCTCGTCGTACTCTTTCTTGAGCTTCTTGTAGATCTCTTCCGTCTTCCCGCCCGTGAACCCGGTCACCGCCTGGAACGCCTCCAGCGTGGTCTTGTACTGCTCCTTCGCCTTCTCCTGGTCCTGCCGCCCTTTCTTCACCCGGTCGATCAGAATGTCGCGCTTCTCGTTGCCCAGCTTCTCCTGCGCCTTGTAGTAAAGGCTCTGGCAGCCGGAAAGAAGAAGGGCCGCCAGTAAAAGCGGAAGCGTACGCATACCCTCAGGATAGCGCCGCCAACAGTCGCCGCCGTGTCAAAGGCTTCGTCAGATACGCCGTAAACCCCGCCGCCAGCCCCCGCTGTTCGTCTCCGTCCATCGCATAGGCCGTAATCGCGAAGATCGGAATCGTCTCCAAAGCAGCCTGCGCCCGCAGCGCCCGCAACGTCTCATAGCCATCCGCGCCGGGCATCTGAATGTCGAGCAGAATCAGGTCCGGCGGCGCCGCCGTCGCCATCGCCACCGCCGTCAACCCGTCGCCCGCCTCCTCCACCGTCCAACCCTCGTGCGCCAATACCGTCCGCAAGAACTCCCGATTACTCGGGCTATCGTCTGCAATCAACACCCGCCGCATGCGCCCTACTCCGCCGCTCGCAACAGCGCCTGCCGCAAACTCCGCAGCAACAGATCCCGTGTCACCGGCTTCGTCAACGACGCAAACGCCCCCCGCCGCACCGCCGATTCATCCGCCGCCACCGACGTCACCAGTACCGGAATCTCCCGCGTCTCCTGCAGATTCTTCAGTGCCGCCAATGCATCCCATCCACTCCCCTTTGGCAAATGAAGGTCCAGCACGATTGCGTCCGGCTGCAGCTCCAACGCCTTCACCAAACTCTCCCGCACCGTCCCCGCCGCCACCAACGCAAACCCCTCAGGCTCCAAATACTCACGCAGCAGCTCCAGAGCCGATGGATCGTCCTCCAACGCAAGCACCAGCGGATGGCTCCGCCGCGCCGCCAACGCCGCCAGAGCCAGCGGCAGGGTGAACACAAACCGGCTCCCTCCCGCCGGCCCATCCTCCATGCGAATGCTGCCCCCCTGCCCCTCCACCAATCGCCGAGCAATCGCCAACCCTAGCCCCGTCCCCGTCGACCCCGGTCCCTGATAGAACACATCGAAGATACGGTCCCGCAACTCCGCCGGCACCCCCACCCCGGTGTCCAATACGGCGATCACTCCGAATCCCCCGTCAACGCCGGTTTCCACATACACCCGCCCACCCGGCGGCGTAAACTTCACCGCATTCGTCAACAGATTCAGCAGCACCTGCTTCGACCGCATCCGGTCCGCTTCCACCGGCAACTCCGGATCCGCGAGGTTCGCCAGCGCAATCTCCTTCGCCTCGGCCTGCGGACGAACCATCGCCAGCGCCTCATCAATCAAGTCTCTCGCCGCGAACGTCTCTGGCCGCAGCTCAATCCGTCCGGCCTCAATCTTGCTCAAGTCCAGAATGTCGTTGATCAACGTCAGCAGATGCTGCGAGTCGCGCTGAATGTGCGAAGCGAACCGCTTCTGCTTCTCGTTCAGCGGCCCCTCCAACTCATCCACCAGCAACTCGGTAAACCCGATAATCGTGTGCAGCGGAGACCGCAGTTCATGGCTCATGCTCGCGAGAAACTCACTCTTCGCCTGGCTCGCCCGCTCTGCTCGCTGCCGTGCTTCCTCGAGCGCCTCCTGAAACCGCCGCTGATCGGAAACGTTCTGCGCCACCATCAGCCGTGCCGGACGCCCTTGGTAGTTCAGTTCGTGCGACCGGATCTCGTAGTCCGCCTCCACGCGTGGCTGCAGCGTTGCCACACCCAGCGCCAGAAACTCCTCCCGGCTGCAACCCAGCGCCCGCAGCGCCTCCCGGTTCACGGCCAGGAACGTGGCCGTCGTTGGATCCTCTACCCACGCCGCCACCGGGCTCTCTTCAAACAACAGCCGCGCCTGCGCTTCGCTCTCCCGCATGGCCGCCAACAGGCTTAGCCGCTCCGTCACATCACGCACCACCGCCGCCGTATGCGTCTCTTCACCCACCCGCAGCGGGCTCAGCGTAATCTCCACCGGAAACTCTGAACCATCCTTCCGCAGCGCCTGGAACGATAGCCCCGATCCCATCGGCCGCGTCACCGGCTTCGCCGCATACACCTCCCGCCGATGCTCATGCCCCCGCCGCGCCGCCACCGGCACCAGCGTCTCAATCGGCTGTCCTATCAACTCCTGCCGCCGGTAGCCGAACATCCGCTCACAACTCTGGTTCACTAAAACGATCAGCCCTCGCGCATCCACCTCAATCACGGCGTCCGGCGCCGCTTCGAGCAGCGCGACCTCTTTACTGGGTGGCATAGGCAATGGCGTCGGCATCTCAGCGGGAAAACTTTGCAAACGAAGGGCCAGCGTACAATGTCAGGGTGTCTGGGGTGCGGCCAATCTCAATTGCGATTATCGATGATCGTCCAGCGAGTCTGGAACTAATGCAGACTGCGCTGCAGAATCTGGAGGTCGAAACCAACTCCTTCACCGATCCTGAAGCCGGCCTCGAATTCATCTTCACTCACCACCCCCAAATCGTCCTCACGGATCTCGTGATGCCCGGCCTCAATGGCATGGAGCTCCTGGAACGCGTCGTCGAGTTCGATCCCTCCATCGACGTCGTTCTCACCACGGCCTTCTACTCCACCGAATCCGCCGTCGAAGCCATCCGCAAAGGCGCCGCCGACTATCTCGACAAGCCCTTCCCGCCCCACGTCCTCCGCGCCCGCCTGGCGCCGCTCCTCGCCCGCCATCGCGCTCGGCTAAGCGCTCTCGATCTCGAACGGTCTCTCGCCGCCCAAGCCAGCTTCGCCGGCATGATCGGCAACAGCCCACCCATGTGGAACCTGTACTCGCAAATCCAGCGCATCGCCCCGCACTATCGCACCGTCCTCATCACCGGCGCCACCGGCACCGGCAAGGAACTCATCGCCAAAGCGCTGCATCAACTCGGCCCCTCCTCCGCTGGACCGCTCGTGCCCCTCAACTGCTCCGCCGTCGTCGAATCGCTCTTTGAAAGCGAGCTCTTCGGCCACATGAAGGGCGCTTTCACGGGCGCCACGCAGGACAAGGCCGGCCTCTTTGAACACGCTCACAACGGCACCCTCTTCCTCGACGAGATCGGCGACATGCCCCTCTCGACCCAAGCCAAGCTCCTGCGCGCCCTGCAGGATCAGGAGATTCAACGCCTCGGCTCGCTCCACCCGCGCAAGGTCAACGTCCGCGTCATCGCCGCCACTCATCATGACCTCCGCGCCATGATCGCCGAACGAACCTTCCGCGAAGATCTCTTCTACCGCCTCTCCATGATCGAGCTGAAAGCGCCCAGCCTGCTCGAGCGCGACGGAGACCTCCAACTCCTCACCCGCCACTTCGTCGCCCAGTTCGCCGCCCAGTTCAATAAGTCCATCCACGGCCTCACCTATCGGGCCCAGTTGCTCCTCCGCCAACACAACTGGCCCGGCAACGTCCGCGAACTCGAAAATGTCATCGGCCACGCCTGCATCATGGTCATGGGCACCATGATCGATGTCGGCGACCTCCCGGACTTCCTCCGCCACAAAGAGCCCGCAGCCGGTGCCCCGCTAATAGCTCCCGAAGCCAGTTCCCTCGACGAGCAGGAACGCCGGCTGCTCACGGAAGCCCTGGCCAAAACCGGAGGCAACCAGTCCGGCGCTGCCCGCCTCCTCCGCATCAGCCGCGATACGCTCCGCTACCGCATGAAGAAGCACGGCATCAATGCCTAGACGGGGGCCCAGACGGGGGCCCAGACGGGGGCCTAACGGCTCAGCCGCAGCCCCACCGTAATCTGCTGCACCCCAAACGCCTCGTTCGTATAGAACGCCTGCCCCATAGAAACCTGCCGCCATTCGCCCAGCAGTTGCACGTGCTTCCGCACCGGCACCAGCAGTCGCACCAGCGGTTGATAGTAACGCGTCGGCCGCGATCCCGCCGACCGGAACAAACTACCGCCCAGCGTCAACGACGCCCGGTTCTTCGGCAGGCTCCACGTCGCCGCCAGCGCCGCGGTATGCGCGTTGTCCCGGTACAGGCTCCGCAACGATCCATACGTCTCCGGATCCAAAAACTGCAAATCGTTCCACAACGTCGACCGCATGTAGTCCGCTGTTACCGATACCGTCTGCCGCGTCCACTGCAGCGAAGCGCCCGCCTGCTGCGCCGAGAAACTCAGGTTCACCCCCGGCGTCGGGTTCCCGTTGTCCGTCCGGCCATACCGCACGCTTGCCTGCCACGCATCGGAAATCCGATACCGCGCCCGCAGCCGCACCTGCTCATAATCCTGCGAGCTTGTCCGGAAGTAAGTGCGGTCCCCCCGGCCAACCTCCGCGTTCGCATTCACCGTCAACCGGGAAGTCGGCCGCAGCACGAATCCAGCCAATCCCACATGCCGGCGCATCAGCCCCGCCTCCTGCGCCTCACCCGTCGACAGCGTCCCTCGCCGCACCTGGGCATCGCCCCACAGGTAGCGATGGCCGCCCTGCAGCGTCAGAAACTTGGTCACGTCAACAAAGGCCTGCACCTGCTGCTCGCTCTGATTCCAAACCAACCGGTCCGACTCGCTCCGCCCCGGCAGCGCCGTCCGGTCGAGCGTCGTCAAAGCCAGCACCGCCCCCGCGTTGTGCGTCCGCACCGTCTGCCACGATTCGAGAATCCGCACCCGGCTCCACGGCCGCACTTCCACGTTGAACGCCCCCGAAGTCCGCGGCTGGTTCGCATACCCGGTCACCAGCGATTGCTGCCCGTTCACGAACCGCAGCGTCTCCAGCCAAATCAGCGTCCCCTGCGCGTTGTCCGTGAACCGCACATCGCTCTTCGGCTGCGAATAGAAGAACTGCCCCGTCAGGTCCACCCAACTCCAAGGCGAGAACGTCACCTCACCGGACGAATACAGATTCTCGCCCGTCACCGCATACGCCTGCGTCGCCCGGTCCAGCGCCAGCCGGCGGCCCAGGTACGGCAGCACCCGGTTTCCCGTGTCCCGGCTATCCAGGTTCAGCGTCGTATCATCATGGAACCGTCCGCCGCCTTGCTCCAGCGTGAACCGCCAGCGCTCCGTATCGTAGTGGACGCCGCCCCGGAACTGCGTATACCCATAGTCAATCGCCGAAGCCGCCGGATAGCTGTTCTCGTCCACCACAATCGGGCTCACGCCGAACCCATTGCCGGACTGCCGACCCACGCTGAAGAACGGCTGCAGCCGCTTCCCCGGCCGCAAATCCAAATCGGCGTTCCACAGCCGCTGCCGCGTATCAAACGACCGCTGGCTAAACGTGTTCAAAGGATTCGCAAACGAGGGCAGGGCATTGAAGTACGCCATGTTGCGATACGAAAACGTGAACCGGTAAAGCGCCGCCTTGTCCATCGTCAGATGCAGCGAGTTCATCGGGTCGCCCCAATTGGCGCCGCTCAGCCGCACCGCGTCCAGCCAGCGATTCTCCCCCGGCGTCAACGATCCCGCGAAATTCAAGAGGCGCGGCCCTTCGGCCAGATTGTCGACGCTTCGATACGTCTTCCAATCGCCCCGCGTCGAAGGCAGAAACCGGTAGCCCAAGTCCGTAGACACCTCCGGCGCCTGTCCGAACACCGCCATCGGAATCGCGAACCAAAGTGCCCATCTCATCGCAAAAAGTCCCGATTCACGTGCGAACCATGAATCTTGGCGTGGCACGAAGTACAGTTCCGGTAGATCGGCAGCCGCAGGTCATGCATCCCGGTCGCTACCGAACCCAACGTCCCCGTCCGGTTTGAAGGCGCCGGCAAATTCGAGTGGCACTCGAGACAAAGGTTCATCACCTCCGCCCGGTTCAACATCCGCGGATTCGCCGACCCGTGCGCCTCGTGGCAACTCCCGCAACCCTCCAGCCGCATCGGCGCATGTTCAAACGCAAACGGCCCCCGCTTATCCGCATGGCAGTTTAAGCAGCCCGGCTCGTTGTTCCGCGTCCGCGCCGTCCCGCGCAGCCCCGCATTCTGCAACGAGCCATGCGGATTGTGGCAGTCGACGCAGCCAACCGTTCCCTGCGTAATCCGATGCGCATGCGGCCGCAAGAACTGCGAGACCACATCGGAATGGCACGACGAGCACGTCGAAGCCGCCTTCGGCTTGGCATGATGCACCGAGTGGCAATTCACGCACGACACCTGCCCCGCACTATGCGACCCGTGTACCCGCCCCGCATGCGTCGCCTGATTCTTGTGGCACGTCAGGCAGGAAGCGTCCACCTCTTTCGCCGGCGCTTTGGCATGGTTTAAGATGAACTTCGCCTCCGCCGCCTCCCCATGCTTCAACCCCGCCCCATGGCAAGACTCGCACGAGTAGTCCTTCCAACCCCGGCCAGTGTCCTTCTCAATTCCGCCGTGCCGCGTCTTTAGAAAGGCCTTGCCCAAATCTTCATGACAAGCCAGACACGCCTCCGTGCCCACAAAGCCCGCCGCTTCCCGATCTTTCTTGCCGGGTGCCGCGGCGGCCAGCGAAGCGAACAGCAAAAATGCAAACAGAAAGCGCATCAGCATCAACCCTTACTGCGCATGCGCTTTGGCGACCGAGAACGCCGCGTTCGGTCCGTGGCAAACGTTGCAGCTCTCGCCCAGCGGAGCCGTCGTCAATTGCACATGGGCCGCCGCGTCCTTCGACGTGTGGCAGGAAAGGCAAGCCGCCCCGGCCGGTCCCGGATTCGTCAGCCAACCCCGCGGGTCCACCACATTCTGTAAATTCTCCGCAATCGGCAAGCGCTCCGTGTTATTGATGTGGCAAGCCGAACAGTTCCGCGCATCGGTCGGCAGAGCCGCCTTGCTGAAGTCGTTCGCCGAACCGCCGAATCCATAGATCACATAGGGCCGTCCCTGCGTCGTCCCGGTATGAATCCGATGGATCATCGTCGAGAAGTTCACGCTCTCCGCCGGCATCTGCGCCGGTGTCCGCCGCGCGGCATCCGTCAGCGTCGGGTTGTGGCACTCCACGCAATGCTCAATCTGATTCCGATTCCGCCCATGCGCCTCAAGGTCCGAATGGCACGTGTTGCACTTATTCAAACTCACAATCGCCCGCCGCGGCTCCACCGCCTTCCCCTCTACGCTCAAGTATGTCGTGACGTTCTTCAACGTGTCCCGCACCGTCACTGCCGCCCGGCCCGGACCTTCAAAGGTCACGTTCCGATACCCCTCCGCCGTAATCGAGAATGAACCCGTCGCCCCGGCCGGAATCGCCCTGGCGAAATGGTGAGTTGCCGTTCCACCAGGGTTGGGAGGATCGTTCCGGCCAGCTTCCGACCAATAAGCGGCATAGTCCGATGTCGGACCCGCCAGCACGAAAGAAAGCGAGGTCAGCTCCAGCGGCGTCAGCGCATTGCCGTCGCTGTCCTTCAGCCGGTAGCTGATTGATGGCTGCTGCCCCGCGTTCGTATCCCGCACTTCCAGAATCTCAATCGAAATGCCCTTCAAATTGCGCGACTTCTCCGGCCGCGTATGCGCGCCGTCAATCGAGAGGTCCCATTCGCGCTGCCCCGACGGACGGTGGCACTGCGCGCACCGCGAATCGTCAAGCTGCACCGGATGCCCCTTCCCCGCCGCGAAGTCAATATCGTCATGGCACGCCCCGCAAGCCGCTCGCGTCGGCTGATACATCGCCGTCGCCTGTGTCGCCGCGTTCGGCCCCTCCTGCACATGGCATGCCGCGCAGTTGCGATTGTTCGCAGGAAAGCCAACATGGGAGTAGTCGATCTCCTGCTGGCCGAAGCCAACTATCGAGTACTTCCCGCCCGCCTGAACGCTCGGCAGCTCTTTGCCCATATGAATCTTGTGCGTCATCACGGTCATGTCCACCGTATTGCCCGTATCCGGATCCACCGTCTGCGGAGAATGGCACAGCACACACATCTCTACGCCCCGACGCGATCCGCCATGCGCGCTCACCTGCGTATGGCACCCATTGCAGCTCGCGGTCTTGATCACATCCCGCACCTTCGTCACTTCGCCCCCGGCGGGTACAAAGTTGAACGTGGCGCTCGCATAGCTCACACCCAGTTCAAACTCGTTCAAATTCCGGCTGGAATAGACGCCAATCGTGTGCGTCGCTGTCCGGTCAAACCCGGCCGGCGCCTTCGTCCGAAAGGTGTACTTGTACTCCCCATCCGCCAGCTTCGTAAACGCCCCGCCCGTATCCGCCGAAGCCTGCGTCGCCGAAACGCCCGTTATTGGACTCCGCTGAACCCGTGTGGTGTACGACGTATAGTGCTTCGCGTCCTGCGGAATCGTCGCCGCCACAAAACTCAGCCCCACCACGCCCGGCGTCACCTTACCTTCCCGGTCCAGCGGCACGTCCATCGGATCCGCAATCCGCACCGTCGCCGATATCGTCCCGTCCGCCGCAACCTCCGCCCCCTGCACCCGCAGCACCAGCCCTGGCCGCACAAAGTTCAGCGTCCGCTCGTTGGCATAGAAAGCCTTCTCGGATGGCGTAAACCCAAAACGCCGAATGCCGCCGGCAATTCCAGCGGCGGCAACCAACGTTCCCAAAAACCAAATTGATGCTCTGCGGTTCATCCTCAATCTCCCAACTCTTTCAACGCGGCCAAATTCTTCTCTTCGACGCCCAGCACCTTGTGACAGCTTTCGCAATCCTGCGTCATCGTCTTGCCGGACTTCGTCTTCAACTCCTCACCATGGCAGCGGAAGCACCCCGGCGAATCCGTGTGCCCCTTGTGCAGAGGGTAGTTGCCCCAGGTCAGCTTCATCTCGGGGTACACGTTCATTTGATACAGCGCCAACAACTGCGCCCCCGCCCGCTCAATCTCCGTCCTATGCAGCACCAGCGCGTCCGGAGCCTGTTGTTTGTAGTAAGCCAACAACTCTGCGGGAATCTGTTGCGCCGCCACCTCCCGGCTGGGATAAGCCTTGCCCAACGTCGCCAGCGCCGCCTTCCGGAACTGCGGTATCTTCTGCGGCAGCGCGCCAGTAGTCATCTGCCGGTCGACTGCCCGCTCCGCCGTCTCAAACGCGTGCGCCGGCCGGTTGTGGCAATCAAGACAATCCATCTCGCGCTCGAAAGCAACCGTCCCCGGACCCGTATACTGCTCCACCTGCCCGCCCTTCTCAACCCGTACGCCTACCATCGTCTTCCGCTGCGCATCCGCCGCCTGATAAACGATCCGCGTACCCCCGCCCATATGCGCCCCGTGAATCCGGCCCACCTTCATCATCAGCGCCGTATCCAGCCGCTCTCCGGCATCATCGAACTTGCTCTGCCGCCACAGCTTGTCGCCGAAATCATGCTCCCGGTTGTGGCAGTTTTCGCAGGTTTCCGCCGAAGTCTTCAACGCGTGCGGCGGCGACGGAATCGGCCGGTTGTACTGATTCGTCAGCAGTAAATACAATTGCCGCGTCCCGTTCAGCTTCGCCTGAATCATCGCGCCGGCGCCTTCGCCCACATGGCAATCGACGCAGCGCACCTGTGCATGCGCCCCGCCAATATGCGCCGCAAACTCCGGACCCATCACGCCATGGCAAGCCGTCCCACAGAAGTTGGTCGTCTCCATGTACTTCACCGTGCGATAGGTCAGTGCTCCGCCCACCACCAGATTGAAGCCGGTCGCAATCGCGAGAAAGATCAACAATCGTTGAATCTTCGGATTCGAAAGCTCAATCTTCTCGGGCAAATGCAGTTGGTGGTCCGGAGACTCTCGCTTCCGCTGCATGCTGATGCCAATCGGCACCAGAACCAGCCCGGCAAAAAACAACACCGGCAACGCGACAAACTGCAGAATCCCCAAATACCCCGACTGTTCGCTCGCTCCCGTCAGGAAGATCCACAAGACAATCGACGACATCACCAACCACAGCCCCACCCGGCTGATCCAGTTGTCGGTCAGGTACAGGACCGGCAGGACCCAACGGCGCGTAAATGCTGCCATCTTTACGGACCTACTGTTTCAAGGTCCGCAGGAACGCCACCAGGTTGGTCGCATCCGCGTCTGCTATCGCAATCCCTTTCATCTTGCCGACGCCTTCGACGGACTCTTTCTTCAACGCCGCGTCGGTTTTCGCCTGTACTTCCTTCGAACCTAAGTGCCGCATCTCCACTTTCATCATCTTAGCGATCGCGGCATTCGCCGCCCCGTCGCCGCCATGACAGCGCTTGCAGCTCTTGTCATAGATGGCTTTTCCGGCCGCAACATCCGCCGCAAACGCGCCGCAGGTGAAGAAAAGAAGAGTTAGTAAGGTCGGAGTCATTTTCATGGCTACCTCGGCAACTGCAATTGAAGCCCCATCGCTAAGCCTCTCCATTTCCAGGCATCCGATATCCGAATTGCGCCATATACCCCAGCTCGCTTGGGTCAAATAACCCTCGTCGTCCCCGGCCTATACTACAGTCCAATGACACTCCTCCACGGCGGAGCCCTCATCGACGGCTCCGGCTCTCCCGCCACCCCCAGCCAACTCCTCTTCGACGGCGACACCATACTCGAAATCGGCGCCTTCGACGCCCCTGCCGATGCCCTCCGCCTCGACTGCACTGGCCTCCTCATCGCCCCCGGCTTCATCGACCTCCATAGCCACTCCGATCTCCAGGTCCTCGAACGCCACCGCGCCAAAACCGACCAGGGCGTCACCACCGAAGTCGTCGGCAACTGCGGCTTCTCCGCCTATCCCTGCGGTACCCACCGCCACGAAGTGCAGGAGTTCGCCAACGGCATCCTCTTCGGTTACGGCCGCGACTGGGCCTGGCCCAACGCTCAGCAGTACCTCGCCGACGCCACCGCCCAGGCCGATCTCGTCAACGTCCACTCCCTCGTCGGCCATGGCACCCTCCGCGTCGCCACCATGGGCCCCCGCCAAGGCCCGGCCACCCCTGCCGAACTCGACCGCATGGAGCAGAGCCTCGCTGAATGCCTCGTCGGAGGAGCCGCCGGATTCTCCACCGGCCTCATGTACGCGCCCGGCTCCACCGCGCCCACCGAAGAGCTCGAAGCGCTCTGCCGCGTCACCGCCCGTGCCAATAAGGTACACGCCACCCACATGCGCAGCTACGGTGACGACCTCCTGGCGTCAATCGACGAGCAGTTGGCGCTCGCCCGCTCTACCGGCTGCCGCCTCCAGATCTCCCACCTCCAAGCCGTCGGCCGACGCAACTGGACCAAGCAATCCCAAGCCCTCGAAAAGCTCGAAGCCGCCCGCGACGAAGGCATCGACGTCGCCTTTGATAGCTACCCCTACCTCGCCGGCAGCACCGTCCTCACCCAACTCCTCCCCGCCTGGGCCCTCGACGGCGGAACCCCGGCCCTCCTCGAACGCCTCGCCGACCCCGCACTCTGCAGCAAAATGAAAGCGACCATGATCGAGCAAACCCCTCAGCAATGGAGCGACATCTTCATCACGGCCGTGGGCTCACCCATCAGCGAACGCTTCGTCGGCCAGGACCTCGCCTCCATCGGCGAAACCCTCGGCGAACATCCCGTCGACGCCGCGCTCCATCTCCTCCGCGTCGAATCCGCCAACGTCAACATCCTCGCGTTCAACCAGTCCGACGACAACCTCCGCCACCTGCTGACCCACCCCCTCTGCACCGTCATCAGCGACGGCTTCTACGTCAAGGGCCGTCCCCATCCCCGCCTCTACGGCACCTTCCCCTTCCTCCTCGGCGAGATCGTTCGCGAACGCCGCTGGATGCCCATGGAACAAGCCATCCACAAGATCACCGCCCAACCCGCCGCCCGCTTCGCCATGCCCCGCCAGGGCCTCCTCGCCCCTGGCTACTACGCCGACATCACGGTCTTCGACCCCGCCGCCATCGCCGGCCGCGCGACATACGAAGCCCCGGAAACGGCCCCCGCCGGAATCATCCACTGCTTCCGGCGGGGGCGCCGCACCGTCTAGCTACTTCCCCGGCGTCAGGTACTTCATCAGGACCGCCGCCAACCCATCCAGCGAGGCGCCGTTGCCCCCCGCCACCAAAATATTCGGCACAATCGGCATCCCGCTCTTGGCAATCGCGTCGATGCCATTCACAATCGCCGTCGCATTCGCGCCGAACGCCTTCACCTGCGCATCGTAAGCCTCAGCCTTCGCCAAGCCCACGGCCCGCACCTCAGCGCCCTTCGCCTTGCCGGTCTGTTCGATGTAGAACGCCTCGCCGTCGGCTTCCGCCTTCCGCGCGTTCGAGTTGTTCGTCTTGATCGTCACCCCGACCTTCGACTTCGCCAGCTCGGCCTGCATATCGGCCGTACCCCGAGCCTGCTCGGTCTCGATCCGCTGCTGCTGCGCCTGCTTCTGCTGTTCGAACGTCGCAATCTCCTGCTTGGCAATCTCCCGCTCCGTCAGCACCTTCACCAGATCTTGCGGCAGAATCACGTCCTGAATGTAGACCCCGCGGGTCTCCACAAAGTACGACGATAACTGCTCGCTAATCCGCGCAAACGCCTCCCGCTGCACCTGCTGCCGCGTCTCTACAAACCGCACCGCCGGCATCGACTGCAGCGTGTCCCGGAAGTGGTTCCCCACCGCCGCCTGCAGCACTTCATCTACAAGGTTGCGAATAGTCCCGACCGTCGAGATCACCCGCGGCGCCCGCGTATCCGGAATGTGAATCTGCACTTGCAAGTCCATCTTGAACACGAACCCTTCCGAACTCTTGGCCACAATCTGTTCGAGCTTCGCGTCCAAATGATGCGCCGAAGAAACCCGGTCCGCCCAGTTCAACGTCAGAATCGCCGTCGGCACCAGTTCCGCGTTATAGCAGTAGGGGTTGATGGGATATTTGCCCGTCCGCAGCGGCTCCTGCCAAATGCCGCGATGGCCCGGCCGAACCAGCGACCCGAACTTGAACTCCGCTCCCGAAGTATCGGAAGGCGGCAAGCCCACATACGCTTTGATCACCGCGACCTCGCCCTGCTCCACCACCAGCATTGGCACCTTTTCGACGCGCACCAAAAACGGGTTCAGCAGATACGCGCCATACAGCAGCGGGTCATGCTGCAAGCCAATCCGGCCGCCGTTATCAAGAAACGCTTGGAAGTCCTGATAGTTGTTATGCAGCTCGTTCTTGTTGCTGAACAGCCGCTCAATCAACTCCGCGTCATGCGTATCGCCGCGCCGCTCCATCTCCGTAATGTCCTGAAACTGGCCCAACCGGCTCGCGATATCGCCCGAAGAAAGCGGATCACCCTCCAACGTCGAAACAATCCCAATCACGTCAGAATCCGAGTTCGAATTCTTCGCAATCCGGACCACTTCCAGGTCCGCCGGGCTCAACCCAAAGCTCATCGGCGTCAACTGCTGCCGCTGCAGCTCTTCCGATACCGGCCGTCCGAAAACCCGGTCCCGCGTAATCACGAAGAACGCAATCGGATGCAGCGGCAGCGTCGTACCCGGCGCCAGCACCGGCCGCTGCACGCCTTTCTGCCCGCCTTCCTGGATGAACGTCTCCAACTCCGTGAACTGCCCAAAGCTCGGCTTGTACAACCCGCTCTTGGCGCCCGTTGGCAACGGCTGACCCACCTGCGCGATCACCACGCCAATCTGACCCGCCGGTACCTGCACCCACGGATACTTCTCGACGCCATACAGCGGCCACAGCTTGAACCGCAGCCCGGGCATCAACAACTCTGACTGATATCCCGCCTCGCCCTTGAAAGCGATCGGGTTATCGTCGTCCAATTTCTGCGCCGAAAACCGGCGCGTCACCAAACCCACCTCGGTGGGTCCAATCCGGTGCAGCGAGAGCAACGACACGACGGCCGCCGCACCCGCCGCTGCCAAAAGCAACAGCAAGAACGCAATGAACATGGGGGCTCCTAGTTAGGACCGTCGCCGCCCTGTCCTCCCCAGCGGCACACCATATATTTCCGAGCCCCAGTTAATGCCCGGTCCTGTCATCAATTCTCGCCGCACCCGGTTACCTACGCAACAGAAATCGGAAAGCGATTCGCCGATCTTATACCTGAATCTGAGAGACTCGAATAAGACTTATGGCCTTCCCTCCCCGCACCCCGGTCCATCCCCTCCGCACCGCCGGCAAGGTGATGTCGTTCACCGGCGTCTTCTTCGTCGGCGTCGCCATGATCGGGGCCTGGAAGCCCTACTACGAACTCCAGCAGTCGCCCCGCGCCCACGTCAAAGTCGTCAAAAACGACATCGGCTACAAAACCGCCAAAGGCTTCGCCTTCCAACTGCAGATGAGCTGGATGACCGAAATGGGCGAACAACGCACCCAGTTGACGACCCCCGTCGAAGCCGCCACGGAAGAGGAAGCCCGCCGCAAGTACCGTGGCTCGGAGATCGTCGCCGGCCAGGAGTACGATTTCCCCGTCGACCCCGACGATCCTTCCCGCATCCTCCCCTTCAACGGCTACAACTGGAAGACCTTCGGCCAATTCGGCATCACGGCCCTCCTTGGCTTCCTCAGCTTCGGAGTCGGCATGTACCTGTCAAAGCACGGGCAGAAGCTCGAAAAGAAGCCGCAGATCTAGCGGCCGGAGCTCCCGAACCCACCCTCGCCCCGCACCGTCTCGCTCAGTTCGCTTTCCACCAACTCAACGGCCTCATACCGAGCGATGATCATCTGAGCAACCCGGTCGCCCTTGGCAATCGCGTACGGCGCCTTGCCCAGGTTCAGAAGAATCACTTTCAACTCCCCCCGATACCCCGGATCCACCGTCCCCGGACTATTCGGAATGGTGATGGCATGCTTCAAAGCCATCCCGCTCCGCGGCCGCACCTGCGCCTCGAACCCCGGCGGCAGCTCAATCGAAAGCCCCGTCGCCACCGCCTGCGGCACGCCAGGCTCCAACACCGTCTCCACCACGGAACACAGGTCCATCCCCGCGTCCTCCAACGGACCATGCGCGTAAGCCGGCAGAATTGCCTCGGGCGTCAGCTTTCGTACCTTAAGTTGCATAATGAAGTATTTAGTATGCCAGCCCCCCCGCCCGAACGGCGCATTTTATCCGTCGCCCCCCTAGCCCCCGAAAAGAGCGCCTACGCCCTCGCCCGCTATAGCCGCTCGGCCGATTCCATCACCCAGTCCCTCGATTGGGTCCGCTCCCACGACTCCTCCAAGTTCCTCGAAAGCTTCTACTTCCAATACGGCCACGCCTCCATCGCCGACCTCGGTCATCTCACCTTCTGCCTCGAAGGCATCTCCGAACTCGCCGCCGCCGAAGCCGAAGACGAGCAGCTCTGGGACGGCCAAGCCAAATCCTCCCGCTACCAGGACTTCGGCAAAACCGGCTTCATCATCCCCCCCGAACTCACCGGCATCGAAATCACCCAGTTCCAGGCCGCCGGCGACACCCTTCTCGCCGCTTACCGCCTCGTCCACGACGCAGCCTTCGCCCATCTCACCAACCAACTCCCCCGCCCGGAGTCGATGAAGCCCGACGCCTACCAGCGCAACATCGCCGCCCGCGCCTTCGACGTCGCCCGCTACCTCCTCTTCTGGGCCGTCCCCACCAACGTTGGCCAAGTCACCAGCATCCGCACCCTCGAAAAACAGATCCGCCGCCTCAAAGCCTCGCCCTACGCCGAAGTCCGCGCCATCGGCGCCGAAATCGCCGCCGCCTGCGCCGCGCCTCCCGCCTGCCGCTGGGACGACTCCCAAACCGAACCCCTCGCCCCCACTCTCGCCAAATACTGCGACGCCGATTCCCATCTCGCCGAATCCACCGCCGCCCTCCGCCTCTGGGCTCAGCAGAACCTCCCCGACACCCACGCCCCCGGCCCTGATATCGATCTCTTCAAACCCACCGATACCGCCGCCGAAATCGCAGCGACTCTCCTTTACCCCGTCACCAATTGGCCCTTCCGCGCCCTCTACGAATGGGCCGCCGCGGCCTCCCCCGCCATCCGCCAGGAGGTCATCGACACCGCCCTCCAATCCCGCTCCAAACACGACGAACTCCTCCGCGGTTTCCGCGGCGGCCTCTACTGCTACGACATGGTCATGGACGTCGGCGCCTATCGCGACTTCCACCGCCACCGCCGCTGCCAACAGTACCGTCAGGATTACTCCGGCCAACTCGGCTACGAAACCCCGAAGGTCATCACCGAAGCCAACCTCACCGTCGAATACCAGGCCGCCATGGACCACGCCCTCGCCACCATGCGCCTCCTCCCCGCTCCGGCCAACGAATACCTCCTCCCCTTCGGCGCCCGCAGCCGCTTCCTCTTCAAGATGGATTTCGCCGAAACGGAGTACATCTGCCGCGTCCGCAGCGGCGTCAAAGGCCACTTCAGCTACCGCTCCATCGCCTGGCAGATGAAGGAAGCCATGGAAAAGCTCGAACCCGAACTCGGCCGCCTCCTCTCCGGCACGCCCCCATGGATCGAAGACCCCCTCAAGCGCTAGCGGCTCTAATCCTCCTCGCCGCGCCCGTCGTGGCCGAGGAAGCCAAGCCGCTCCACGCCCACTGGGCCTTCCACTCCGACCGCGCCCGCTGCGCCGACCCCGCCCATCCCGACAAACGCTGGGCCCCCACGGCCATCCCCGACACCAGTCCCGGTTGCTACCGGAAACGCTTCTCGCTAACTGCCGGCACCCGCTTCGCCCTCGAATTCGACGGCCCCGCGCCCACGGAAGTCTTCCTGAACGGCCAGCCCCTCCCGCCTCCTTACGAGTTCGCCGTCCCCCTCAACACCGAAAACCTCCTCGCCATCGTCGCCCCCGCCGGCCTAGCCACGCCCCTCCGATTAGTCAAAGACCCCACCTCACCCCCACCAATTCCCCCCGCCAGATCCGGATCCTTCCGTCTCACCGCCTCTGCCGGACCCCTCCCCGCCGACCGCACCGGCTTCGCCGTCATCACCGCCAATCGGGAAGGCCCCTTGAAATGGACCATCCGCGGCCAAGCCCGCCTCGCCGGCCCCGCCTCCTTCGGACCCGTCAACCTCATCCGCACCACCTGCACCGCCGGCAAAATCACCGTCACCGCCACCACCCCCTCCGGCGAATCCGCCACTCTCGATCTCTGGTCCACCGCCGTCCCCCTCGGCAACTCCTGGATGCGAGAACCATCACGCTAAAAAGTACTTGACACCCCTGTGCAATTCGCTATGCTGAGGAAGGCGAAGAAAGAGCGAAACAGTTTCTCAGGGGAAAAATATGCTGGCTACTAGCGAAACATCGCGCGTTGTGGACACTATGGTGAAGGGCTCAAACACGAGCCCGCGACAGGAAAAGCTAATGTTGGACGAAAAAGAGAAAATGCGAGCCCTCCAAGCCACGCTTGGAGCCATTGAGAAACAGTTTGGCAAAGGTTCCGTGCTGCGGCTCGGTTCGAAGGAATCGATTCAGCCGGTAGCGGTCATCCCGTCGGGCTCCATCTCCCTCGACCACGCCCTCGGCGTCGGCGGCTTCCCCCGTGGCCGCATCATTGAGGTGTTCGGCCCGGAATCCTCCGGTAAAACCACTATCGCCCTCCAGGTCGTAGCCGAAGCCCAAAAGGCCGGCGGCGTTGCCGCCTTCGTCGACGTGGAACACGCCCTCGACCCCGCCTACGCCCGCAAACTCGGCGTCGATATCGACAACCTCCTCGTTTCGCAGCCCGATTTCGCCGAACAGGCCCTCGAAATCACCAACACTCTCATTCAGTCCGGCTCCATTGACGTGCTGGTAGTCGACTCCGTGGCCGCCCTCGTCCCCAAAGCCGAACTCGATGGCGAAATGGGCGATTCCTTCGTCGGCGTCCACGCCCGGCTCATGAGCCAGGCCATGCGCAAGCTCACCGGCGTCGTCTCCAAGTCCAACACCTGCCTCATCTTCATCAACCAGATCCGCGAGAAGATCGGCGTCATGTTCGGTAGCCCTGAAACCACCACCGGTGGCCGCGCCCTCAAGTTCTATTCGAGCGTCCGCCTCGATATCCGCCGTATCGGCGCCCTCAAGGAAGGCGAAGAAGTCATCGGCAATCGCACCAAGGTCAAGGTCGTCAAGAACAAGGTCGCCCCGCCCTTCCGCGAAGCCGAATTCGACATCATCTACGGTCAGGGCATCTCCCGCGAAGGCGACCTCATCGACCTCGCCGTCACCAACACCGTCGTCGAAAAATCCGGCTCCTGGTACAGCTACAAAGGCGATCGCATCGGCCAAGGCCGCGACAACGCCCGCCAGTTCATCAAGGACAACCCGGACTTCTTCCGCCGCATCGATATCGAACTCCGCGACAAACTCGGCCTCGCCCAGGCTCCCGTCATCGCTGAGCCAGAGAAGGCTGCCGCCGCTACGTCGAAGAAGTAATCACTGTCCGGTTTCGCACACCTGACGTCGGAACCGCACAGCTCGAACCGGGAGAATTCGGCCTCCCGGGTCCTCTTTTCAATCACTTAGGGAATGGTACGCGGACTGCACAAGTACCGGTTATGCAGTCCGCGAAGCCAATTTCTCACTACCTGCTGGTCGCCTTCGCTCTCGCGATGGGGATGTCACTGTTGCACAACGTCCGTCTTGGCCAAGTCAGCCTGGACAATCCGTACCACCGTCTCGAGCAGCGCGGCCCGGGGATACCGGGTTTTATCCATATTGCTCCGGATCGTCGAGTCGGGAGACTTATCGAACGGCAGGGCCACCGCGAAGTGATCCCCTTTCGCTACACCCAGATACTTGCTTCCGGGTACGATCGCGTCCTGACGCGTCAACTGGCCATCATGGATCGGATCGAAGGAATTCATGAGCATCCATGTCTGCAGGAGGGCCTTCGAAGTGTTCTCCTTGCCGCTAGCCGCCACTACTGAGTAAGTCGGCACCATCGGGTTCGGGAAGGATGCTAGAAACGCCTGCCGGGCAGCCTTCGAAAGGCTCTTGAAGCCGGACGACATATCGCCCCGGCACGTCTTGAACTTAAACTGCTGAATCCACCGGTCGGCCTGCCCCGGCATCGCATCAGCGATCGGCGACCCGCCGCTCGCCCCCGCCACGCTTACAAACGCCGCCACTTTATCGGTGATCCCTTCCCGCGCCAACGCCTCCTGAATATCCGGCGTGCCCTTGCTATACCCCACCAGAATCCATTTCCGCTGGTCCGTCTTCCAGCTATCGTTCACATACTTGGCGATCTCTTTCGCATTCACCTCGGCGGCATCATTCCCCACCTGCAGCAACTCCGCCGTCACACCAAACTGCTTCCGCAGCGCTTGAATTCCCTCGTCAAATGCCGGACTCTCCGCAAAACACGAACTCATGAATCCCGGCACCACCAGCACCCGGTATTCCTTCGTCACCGGAGCCAACTTCACATCCGTCTTCCCCGGCTTCTGAATCCAGTCCTGGCACCCGCCCCAGTTCCCCGTATCCGGATTATTCTGCACCAGCACGCTGCAGAACGTATCACTGAACAGTTCGCTCGCGTCCTGCCCGTCGTTCTCCATGTAGATGATCAGTGTCCGTCCATCGGAAACGAACTCCTGCCCGTGCGCCGTATTCGCCTTCAGAAGAGGCGTCTTCACGGTCATGTACTCCCTTGCCGCCACCATGCCCGTATCCTGCAGGCTCTGCCCGATAAAATCCCGTTCTTTATCCGTCTCAGGATCAATCTTGTGCGTAATCTTTCCGTTCCGCTTGTCCTTGTCGAAGCCCACATCGTGGGTACCCGCCCCGGCCCACACCGTGCGCCCGCCCACTTTGAACGGAGCCCGCCAAATCCGGAAGTGATGCCGCGCCGCGACCACCATCAAAGGATCCGCGTGCGCCCAGCCGTAGTCCTGCGGCCGCTCAAACAGATACAGCTCGCTCATCGGAATCGTCAGATACGCCTGCTTCGAAAAACTAGCCAACGCCCCCCGCAGAATCGTGTCCTTAATCGTCCGGTCCACCGTCACCCAGTCCGCCGCCTGCAGCGCTGCAACCACCTGCACTTCGCTCCCGACAATGAAGAAGTTCACGCGGTCGCCCGGCGTCCCGTCCTTATCCCCCACCCGCACCGGCACGGAATTCAACTGCTCCGTCGTCATCTTCACGAGAGGCAACTGCTCCCTCACTGCCTTTGACGCTACCGCCGCCACCCGCTCCAACTTCACCGTGAACGATCCATCCGCCCCGTCGGTCGAAGCCTGGTTGATCCCCAAAAACAGCCGCCCCTTCACGGGCACCCGCCGCTCGCCTTTCGGCCCAATCAGAAACGGCCGATTCGTCGCATTCTCGCCCACCCGGCCCACCAGCGCCCCGCGCTTCCCATCACCCACGGGAAACGACTTAATCATGTCCATCCAGCCCCGCGCAATCCCGTCCGGCAGAATCTCTTTCCCGTTGTAGCGCAGCGAACCCGTGGCCGTAAACCGCAGAATGTCGCCCGCCGCTACATCAATCCCGGTATCGATCCATTGCTTGTTGCCCGGCACCGTCAACTCGACCGTGCCACCGGTCTGCGCCGCGGTACTCGCCGTCGAAGCCGGCTTCACCACGTCGTACCGGCTCGCCGGCGTCTGCGCCAGAACCATCCCGCCCGTCAACAAACCAATCCACAAAATCCGCATCATCGAATCGACTCCAAAATCGCGTTCGTCAACTCCGGCGGCGCCAGAATCAAGCCCTTAATCTGTGCCCAGAGTAGCGGATCCGCCTCCATCCGCGCGTGTCCCCCGCCAAACACCCGCCGCAAACTTAGCTCCGGAAACGGATGCAGCGACCAAATCGGATACCGGAACCGGAAATTTCCCAGAATTTTCGTCTGCCGCGGATCCATCGCCTGGATATAATCCTCGCCCCGCACGGTCAGAACCTCTTTCTGATAAAAATTCGCCGCCCGCTTCACGTTCGGCGGAATGTGCCCGTCCCGCCGCATCGACACGCTATCCACCTGCACCGTCAAATCCACCATCACCCCGGCCTTCTTTAAATCCCGCGCCAACCGCACCACCTCGCCCCCGCCCAGGCTCTGCCCGTATAGGATCAGCTTCACGCGTCCCCGCTCTTCCGGATCCAGCTTCTTGTTCTTATTCGCATCAAAGGCAGCCAGCACCAGCCGCTTCGCCTCTCGATGCCGGTAATGCGACAGCGTCTCGGCGTATACCTTTGGCAACCCCATCGCCCGGATATCCAGAGCTACCTTCCGGACCCCCCGGTCCGGGTCGTTCCAGCGGTCCAAGCCGCCCATGAAGCCAAGGATCAGCGTGCTCCCTTCCGGAAGCGGCGTCGGGACAGACAATTCCTTCATCGACTGCGCACCCGCCAAGCCGCAACAGGCCGCCAAACTCAAAGCTACCTTTCGTAACATCCGTATCTCCTAGATGTCACACCCGGTCGCGGCGTTTCCGCTAACTGGCCACCACCGCCGTGCCCGACACCGATACCATCAACATCGATCCGCCCGAGCCAACCTGAATCGTTTCGTAGTCGATATCGATTCCGATCACTGCATTGGCGCCCATCTGTTTCGCCTGCTCCTGAATCTCTCCCATCGCAATCGCCTTCGCCTTGCGGAGCTCGGCTTCGTAGGCGCCGCTCCGGCCTCCCACGATATCCGTAATCTTGGCGAAAAAGTCCCGAAAGACATTCGCCCCCAAAATCGCCTCACCCGAGACAATTCCCAGGTACTGCAACTGCCGTCCTTCCAGCGTCGATGTCGTCGAAAGCAACATGATTCCTACCTCTTCCGCAGCAGCGGCGCCAACACCGGAAAAACATTCCGGTCAGCCACGATCTTACATCCCTCCGCCGTCGGATGAATACCATCCTGCAGCATCAGCTTCGGCTCCGTCGCCACCCCGTCCAGCAAAAATCGGATCCGCGGCACCTTGTGCTTCGCCGCCAGCGCCGGATACATCTGCTCAAAATCCCGAATATACTCCGGTCCATAATTGCGCGGCAGCGTGATTCCGGCCAGCACCACCTTCGCCCCCGCGCCCTTGAAAGCCGTAATCATCTTGTCCAAATTGTCCTTGCTCAGCGAAACCGGCAGCCCCCGCAACCCATCGTTCCCGCCCAGCTCCAGAATTACGATCTCCGGCTTCTCCGCCAAGGCCTGCGGAATCCGCTCCACGCCGCCGCTTGTCGTATCCCCGCTAACCCCCTGGTTCACCACCCGGTAACTGTAGCCCTGGGCATCCAAAGCCTTCTGCAAATAGTCCGGATACGATTCCCCCGCCTCCAACCCATAACCCGCACTCAAGCTATCGCCAAAAGCAACGATCACCGGCCGATCATCCTTCTTCACTTCCTTCACCGGCGCAGCCTCTGGCTCAGCCGCGGGCCCCGGCCCCGCCACCGGTTCCGCGGGCTTACCGCAACCAACCAACACCACGGCCAAAGTTACAAGGAGAATCCGCATCTAATGCCATAATAAGGCTTGGCGACCACCCCAGCTTCCTCCCCCTCCCCCGCCATTCGTGTCCGCGGGCTCACCAAGTCGATCACCACCCCCTCCCACCGCGTTGATATCCTCCGCGGCCTCGATTTCGACGTCCCCGCCGGCCAGTTCGTCGCCATCATGGGACCCTCCGGCAGTGGCAAAAGCACTCTCCTCGGCCTCCTCGCCGGACTCGATAACCCCTCCGCCGGCAGCATCCTTCTCGACGGCGAAGAAATCGTCGGCCTCTCGGAAGACGACCTCGCCCGCCTCCGCGGCCGCAAACTCGGCTTCGTCTTCCAAAGCTACCAACTCATCCCCACCCTCACCGCCGAAGAAAACGTCCTCCTCCCCGCTGAACTCTCCGGCGCCACCGGCAACCCAGAAAAACGCGCTCAGGAACTCCTCGATAGCGTCGGCCTCTCCCAGCGCCGCGACCACTATCCCGTCCAACTCTCCGGCGGCGAACAGCAACGCGTCGCCCTCGCCCGCGCCTTCATGCTCGCCCCGCCCATCCTCATGGCCGACGAACCCACCGGCAATCTCGATTCCTCGAACGGCCAGCACGTCCTCGACCTCCTCCTCACCATGAACCGTCAGGAGCGCACCACCCTCGTCCTCGTCACCCACGATCCCCAACTCGCGGCCCGCGCCGACCGCCGACTGCTCATGCGCGACGGAGTCATCGTCAGTGACGAATAGCGGCCTCTCCTACTCCACAGCGCTAAAGATTGCCTGGCGCGAATCCGGCTCCTCGGCCTCCCGCTTCCTCTTCGTCATCCTCGCCGTCGCCATCGGCACCGGCTCGCTCACCGGCGTCCGCGGCTTCTCCCGCTCTTTCCGCGCCATGCTGCTGAAAGACGCCCGCACCCTCATGGCCGCCGACCTCTCCGTCCGCGTCTTCGAACAACCGACGGACGACCAGCTAGCCGCCTTCGCCCGCTGGGAAGCCCAAGGCCTCGACCGCACCTGGATCACCGAAACCGTCTCCATGCTCTCCGGTGACGCCGTCGCCGTCCCCCAACTCATCGCGGTCAAAGCCATCGATCCCGCCAAATACCCCTTCTACGGCGAGGTCACCACCACCACCGGCATCTCACTCCCCGATGCCGTCTCCGGCGATGGAGTCGGCGTCTCCGATGACCTCCTGACGCGAACCGGTCTCACCCTCGGCTCGAAAGTCCGCGTCGGCACGGAGACATTTACCATCCGCGCCGTCCTCCTCCAGGAACCCGACCGCATGAGTGGCTCCATCAACGTCGGCCCCCGCGTCATGATGTCCCGCGAAAATCTCGACCGCACCGGCCTCACCCAACTCGGCTCCCGCGCCAGCCAGCGCCATCTCTTCCGCATCCCCTCCGCCAAGGCCGACGAAGTCATCCAGAAAGTCCGCGACGACCTCAAAAAAGTCTTCCCCGACGCCGTCATCGCCGACTACCGCGAAACCCATCCCCTCATCACCCGCGGCCTCAACAACGCCACCACCTTCCTCAGCCTCGTCTCGCTCATCGCCCTCGTCGTCGGCGCCCTCGGCGTCGCCATGGCCATGCAGTCCCACCTCCAAACCAAGCTCGATTCCATCGCCATCATCAAAGCCCTCGGCGGCCGCTCCTCCCACATTCTCCGCATCTATCTCTCGCAAACTCTCGTCCTCGCTCTCGCCGGTGGAGTCATCGGCCTCATCGTCGGCCTGGGTGTCCAGTTCCTCTTTCCCATCCTGATCTCCAAGTTCTTCCCCGTCTCCCCCACCATGGAGTTCGAGTGGCTCTCCATCCTCGAAGGCCTCGGCCTCGCCGTCCTCTCAACGCTCCTCTTCACCCTCCCCACCCTCCTCGGCATCCGGCAAATCCGCCCCATCGTCATCCTCCGCCGCGACATGGAGGGCGAAGCCCCGCCCGCCGCCGAACGCTGGAAGCAATGGCGCGCCTCTGCCTTCGCCGGCGTCATCATCCTCATCGGCATGACCGCCATGGCCACCGTCCTCATCGACGCCGGCTGGCGCGACTCCCTAAAAGTCAGCGCCTGGTTCGTCGGCGGCCTCACTGTCGCCCTCTTCGCCCTCGCCGGCCTCAGTTGGGCCCTCCTCCGCGGCATCCGACTCCTCCTCCGCGCCCCCGGCCGCAGCCTCCCCTCCGCCCTTCGCCACGGCCTCGCCAATCTCTACCGCCCCGGCAACCACGCCGAAGCCGTCCTCGTCGCCCTCGGCGTCGGCGTCATGTTCACCCTCACCGTCTACCTCCTCCAAAGCAGCCTCCTCGGCCAGATCGCCGCCAGCGCCCCGCCCGGCATGCCCAACGTCTTCCTCATCAACATCACCGAAAGCGACCGTGTCGCCGTCAAGGCCTTCCTCGATAAGGGCCCCGGCGTCGAAGGCGACGTCATCGTCTCCGCTACCGCCAGCGGCCGCATCAAAGCCATCAACGGCAAGCCCATCGAGCAGATCGCCGTCGACGGCCCAGTCAAACGCTACCTCCGTGCCCGCAACCTCACCTGGAACACTGAAATCCCCAAACAAGCCGAAGTCCTCGAAGGTGCCTGGTGGAAGACCTGGTCCCCCGACCGACCCGAAATCGCCGTCAATCAGGACACCGCCCGCCTCCTCGGCCTCAAGCCCGGCGCCGTCATGGACTGGGACTGCGGCGGCCGCCGCATCGCCATGCGCGTCGTCGCCATCTATCGCACCGAAGCCGTCGGCCCCGGCTCCAACACCGAGTTCATCACCAGCCCCGACACTCTCCGCCAGGTCCCCATGCTCTACTTCGGCGCCGTCCGTGTCGCTCCCGCCCAAATCCCGCAACTGCAGAAACAGTCCTTCGATAAGTTCCCCGCCATCACCGTCATCAACCTCGCCGATGTCCTCGACCGCGTCCAGGAAGTCATCGATCAGGTCGCCCTCGTCGTCCGCTCCATTTCGGCCTTCTCCATCCTCGCCGGTATGATCATCCTCGCCTCCAGCGTCGCCGGCTCGCGCGTCCGCCGCATCCGCGAAGTCGTCATCCTCAAAACGCTCGGCGCCACGCGCCGCCGCATCGCCCGCACGTTCACCGTCGAGTTCCTCCTCCTCGGCGGCGTCGCCGGTCTCATGGGCAGCCTCCTCGCCAGCGCCTTCGCCAACCTGCTGCTCACCCGCCTCCTCGACGCCAAGTTTGTTTTCTCCCCTTGGCCCAACCTGGTGGCTATTGTCGCCAGTGCCCTAATTGCCTTAGCCGCCGGATGGCTCGCCAGTTTCCGCATCCTCGGGCAAAAACCGCTTGAAATCCTACGCAACGAGTAGGGTACGCTATGGTAGACTTCGCTAAGTTAGAAGGGTGAACGATTGCGCTACTTAGTCACCGGCGCCGCCGGATTCATTGGTAGTCACACCGTCGACCGCTTGCTTGCGGATGGACACGAAGTTATCGGTATCGATAGCTATATCACTGGCAAACGGGAGTTTCTAGCCAACGCTAGTACTTCCCCACATTTCTCCCTCACCGTTGGTGATCTCTTCGACTTCACCACCGTTCTCGAAGCCTGTGAAGGCGTCGACGCCGTCTTCCATCTCGCCGCCAATACCGACGTCCGCTACGGCACCGACCACCCCCGCCGCGACCTCGATCAAAATGTCATCGTCACCTGGAACATCCTCGAAGCCATGCGCCGCCGTGGCATCAAGACCATCCTTTTCTCCAGCACCGCCTCCATCTACGGCGATGCCACCATCCTCCCCACTCCGGAAGACGGCCCCCTCGCCATCCAGACCTCCCTCCAAAGCGCCTCCAAGCTGGCCGCCGAAGCTTTCATTGCTGCGTATGCCAATGGTTACGGCATCCGCGCCCTCATCTTCCGCTTGGCCTCTATCGTCGGGGAGCGCGACTCCCACGGCCACATCTTCGATTTCTGCCGCCAACTCCGCAAACATCCGGATCGCTTGAACGTCCTCGGCGACGGCACCGTCCGCCGCAGCTACCTCGACGTCGCCGACTGCGTCGATGCCATGCTCCTGGCCCTCCAACACGCCGCCTCTCCCGTCAATGTCTTCAACGTCGGCTCCCTCACAAACTGCCAACTAACCGAATCCATCTCCTGGATTACCAGCGAACTGAACCTCCAACCGGTCATCGAATTCGGCGGCCCCGGCCCCGCCTGGGTCGGCAGTTCTCCCGTCATCTTCCTCGACTCCTCCAAGCTTACGAGCCTCGGCTGGCAACCAAAGCTCGGCCTCGAAGCCGCCGTTCGCCGCACCGTCAACTACCTCTCGGCGAACCCCTGGCTGTTCAGTGGGTTGCCCGAAGGCCGCGCCTAGCCCCACAATCAAACCAGAATGACTTCTTCCCAGCGGGAGCGTTACTCCCGCCAAATCCTGTTCGCGCCCATCGGCGAGGCCGGCCAGGAACGCCTCCTCTCCTCCCGCGTCGCCATCGTCGGCTGCGGTGCCCTCGGCTCCTTCCAAGCCGCCTCCCTCGCCCGCGCCGGCGTCGGCCACCTCCGCCTCATCGATCGCGACTACGTCGAAGCCTCGAACCTCCAGCGCCAATGGCTCTACGACGAAGCCGACGCCGCCGAAGCCATGCCCAAAGCCGCCGCCGCGGCCCGCGCCATTGCCCGTTTCAACTCCACCATCGAAGTCGAACCCCTCATCGCCGACCTCACCCCCGCCAACGCCGACGATCTCCTCTCCGGCGCTGATCTCATCCTCGACGGCACCGACAACTTCGAAACCCGCTACCTCATCAACGATTTCGCCCTCGCCAACCAAGTCCCCTGGATCTACGGCGCCGCCGTCGGCAGCTACGGCCTCACCATGCCCATCCTCCCCGGCCAAACCTCCTGCCTCCAGTGCGTCTATCCCGCCCCTCCCTCCGGCGCACAACCCACCTGCGAAACCGACGGCGTCCTCGGCGCCATCACCTCCGCCATCGCCGCCCTCCAAACCGGCATGGCCATCCGCCTCCTCACCGGCTCCCTCCCCGCCACCAAACTCACCACCCTCGACGTTTGGTCCGGCGCAATCCGCCAAATCGACCAGCCCCCGCCCGATCCCAACTGCCCCGCCTGCGGCCGCCGCGAATTCGTCTATCTTGATGGCGACCGCCGCGCCCCCATCAGCCTCTGCGGCCGCAACGCCGTCCAAATCCACGAACGCAACCGTCCCCTCGACCTCGCCGAACTCGCCTCCCGCCTCGAACGCCTCGGTACCGTCCGGCGAAACGATTTCGCCCTCCGCTTCTTCCTCGATCCCTACGAACTCACCGTCTTCGCCGACGGCCGCGCCATTATCAAAGGCACCCAGGACATCGGCATCGCCCGCAGCCTCTATTCCCGGTACATCGGCGCATAGGATACTCCTGATAGGGCCTAACTGACCGAATCCCACAAGATTTTGTAGTTTTCCACAATCTCCCCACAGCAGGCCATGTTATGATCGACCCTGTAACGTGGCTACTCAGCAGTCTTGGACTCGCGATCAAGTCCGACGCGTCCTGTCGGTGACGGAGCGCCATCTCCGCAGTTGGGAACAACAGGGCCTCATCCCCCAACAGGACCGCTATGGTCTAGGAGATCTCCTCGCCCTCCGCGCCCTCAACTCTCTCCGCGAGAAGAAAGTTCCCGTCGCCCGCATCCGCCGCAGCTTCCAATCTCTTCGCGAGCGCCTCCAGCACATCGCCAACCCCTTCACCGAACTCAAAGTCTTCCTCGACGGTAAACGCATCGGCGTCCACCTCGCCGGCCAGAAGATGGACTCCCTCTCCGGCCAGCTCCTCTTCGATTTCGACGCCGCCGCTCTCCAAAAACTCCGCCCCTTCCCCCGTCCCGAAGGCCGCGCCATCGAAGATCGTCGCAAGAAATCAGCCGAAGCCGATCAATGGTTCCAGCGCGGACTGGAAGTCGAACAGACCGGCGGCCCCATCGCCGACGCCATCGCCGCCTACGAGAAAGCCGTCAGCCTCAACCCCCAAGCCGCCGGCGCCCTCGTCAATCTGGGCACCATCTGCTTCCATCAACGCCGCTGGGCCCAGGCCGAAGAACACTACCGCAAAGCGGTCGAGGCCGACCCCGAATACGCCCTCGCCCATTTCAACTTGGGTAACCTCTACGACGAACGAGGCGACCGCCTCCGTGCCCTCTCCCATTACCACGCCGCTCTGCGCCTCAACCCCCAGTACGCCGACGCCTATTACAATCTCGCCCTGCTCCATCAAGCCTCCGGCGACGTCATGCAAGCCGTCCAACTCTGGAGTACCTATCTCAAGCTCGACCCCTCCAGCCAGTGGTCCCGCGTCGCCCGCCGCGAACTCGCCAAGCTAAAACAAGCCACGGTCATCCAAGGCTCCCGCTCCCTCACCCAGCACGCTTAGCCGTGCAGCGGTACCCGGATCGTCACCTCTAACCCCAAATCCGCATTCCGCGCGCTGATCTGCCCGTGGTGTAGATGCACCGCCCGCTGCGCAATCGCCAGCCCCAACCCCACGCCCCCGCTCCGTCGCGCCCGGTCGTCCTCCACCCGGAAAAACGGCCGGAATATCTTCTCCCGCATCTCCTCCGGCACCCCCGGCCCCAAATCCCGCACCACCACCAGCGCCTCGTCCCCCTCCCGCACCAGCCGCACCGTCACCTGCTCCTCCGCCGGCGAATAGCGAATCGCGTTCCGCAACACATTCTCCATCGCCCGCCGTAGTAACTCCGCGTCCCCCTGCAATACCATCGGCCCCTGTAACTCCCGCACCAGTTGCACGCCCTTCTCATCCGCCTCGATCAACAAATCATCCAGCAGATCCTCAAGCAACTCCTTCAAATCCACCGCCGCCGACTTCCGCTCCGCCGGATCCCCCTCCGCCCGCGTCATCTCAATCAATTCGCCCACCAGCATCGAAATCCGCTGCGCCTCTTTCTTGATCCGGTCCAGCGCCACCCCCCGGTCCGAGCTCGTCCTCGCCAACTCCACCGCCACGCTCAGCCGTGCCAATGGCGAACGCAACTCATGCGAAATATCCTGCAACAATCGCCTTTCCGCCGTCAGCAGCGTCTGAATCCGCTCCGCCATCTCATCGAACGATCGCGCCACATCCCCAAACTCATCCCGCCGCCTCAACCCCGTCCGTGCTTCCAAATCCCCCGACCCGAACCGCATCACCGTCTCTCGCAACTGCCGCAACGGCCGTCCAATGTAGTGCGCCAGCACGTAAATCCCCAGCACAAACACAAACACAATCGGCAAATAGTAGGGCAGATAGTTCGGAGCATCAAACCGCGGCTCCGTGCTCACCACATGCATCACGTAGCGACCGTCCTCGCTCCGATGCACCATCATCGCCCGCCGCGGAGGCCGCCCAAACGGCCACCGGAACGGCGGCGGCCCCGGCTGCAATCCCAAAATCTCCCGGCTCTCCCCGGTCAGCA
The DNA here is from genome assembly GCA_945890485.1 of Candidatus Sulfopaludibacter sp. SbA3. GTDB lineage: Bacteria > Acidobacteriota > Terriglobia > Bryobacterales > Bryobacteraceae. The sequence continues at coordinate 458,342 of CAMDCN010000002.1, forward strand.
AATCCTTCCCGCTCGCATCCAGCAGCGAATGCCGCCCCGGAAACCGGCCATTCATCCGGCCGATCTCCTCCCGCAAGGCCGCCGCTCCGCCTGTCTCCCACGCCGCTCGCAAATCGTCCAACTGCGAGTCCAAAACCCGCCGCATGAAGTTATTCCCCGGCGAATCCCGCCGGAACAAATAGAACGACGTCGCGAAGAACGCGAAACTCGAAATCACAAACAGCAGGCTGATCCAAAGCAGAATGCGGACGAAAATCGACTTCATCTAGCCCTCGGCCGCCGGCAAACTCAACTGATAGCCAACCCCCCGCACCGTCAATATCTTCGCGCTCGAGCCTTCCAGCTTCTTCCGGATATGGCTCACATGTACGTCAATCGCCCGGTCAAACGCCGTTGCGTCCCGCTGATACAGCCGCTGCGCAATCTCATCCCGCGATACCACCCGCCCCGCCCCCCGGTGCATCACCTCCAAAATGTCGAACTCCACCGACGTCAACTCCAACGCCCTTCCGTCCACATTTGCAGCCCTCGCCCCCGGATCCACCCGCAATCCGTACGGCTCCGCCAATCCAGCCTGTCCCCCGCTCCGCCGCAATATCGCCCGAACTCGCGCCATCAATTCCATCGGCTCAAACGGCTTCGGCAGATAGTCGTCCGCCCCGCCCTCCAATCCACGAATCCGGCTCGCCGACTCCAACCGCGCTGTCAACATCAGCACCGGTACATTGCTCGTCTTCCGCAGCTGCTCCAGCACCGCAAACCCATCCAGCCGAGGCATCATCACATCCAACAACACCAGGTCATACGACCCCGCCGCCAACCGAGCCAACCCGCTCTCCCCATCGTGCGATAGGTCCAGCCCCACTCCCTGGCTCGCGAAAAACTCCTGCATCAACGTCCCCAATTCGACGTCGTCATCCACCATCAGCAGCGTAGGATTCATGCGAAAAACTTACCGGCCCCGCCGCTGCACAGGCGCCATCAGGATCGGAATCATGTTGTAAACGTTATCCGCCTTCTGCTTTTGCTTCTCGTCCAGCATCGCCAGCACGTCCAGGAAGACCTTCGCCTCCGCCGCCGCCAACTGCGCCTGCACTGCGCCATACTTTTCATACAACGGCGTCGCATCCGCCCCGCTCTTCACTGCGGCCCGAATCTGTCCCTTCACCTGAATCGAATCCAGTTGCAGCGGTTGCACATTCTCCTTGCCCCGGTCCAGCACCGTCTTCAACTGTTTCTTCTGCTCTTTCTTCAAATTCAACTGGTCGCTGAGCGTATCCAGCATCATCCGTTCCCGCTCCGCCGGGTCCATCGGCCCGCGTCCCATCCCGCCCCCCATACCCCCGCCACCCATACCTCCCCGGCCCCCGCCGCCGCCCATCCCGCCCATACCGCCGCCGCCGCCCCCGCCCGGACCCTGTCCCATCACCAATCCGCACATCAACACGAGCGCCGCAACAATTCTCATAACCTTCACCCTACTGCCTCTCCCTGTCCCGGAAAAGCCCCCCTTTGCAAAGAATTGTCAATCCAGGGGGATTTCCCCCACTTCCCCGACTCGTAAGATGAGACTAGCCGCTTGCCGTCACCCGCCACCGCCGAAGATACCGATTGGGCCTTAGCCCAAGCTGTACTCGCGCGCGACCGCAAGGCCATCGCCGAGTTCGTCATGCTCTGCTCCGACCCCCTCTATCGCTACGTCCGCTCCCGCCTCCAACCCCGCTTCGAGTTCGTCGACGATCTCGTCCAGGAGGTCTTCCTTACCGCCTGGCGCAGCCTCCCCCAATACCGCGGCCAGTCCCCTCTGAAATCCTGGCTCCTCGGCATCGCCCGCCACAAAGTCGAGGATCACTACCGCGACCGCCTCCGCGACCTCGCCCTCCCCGACGACGCCACCGAAACCATCCCTGAACCCTCGCCCGGCGTCGAATCCGTCCTCGACCAAGCCCGCTCCGCCGCGGCCACCGCCTCCATCCTCAACGCCCTCCCCGAACCCTACCGCGTCGTCCTCCTCTGGCGCTACTGGGAGCGGCGTTCCGCCGAAGAGATGGCCGCCCTCACCGGCAAGACGCCCAAAGCCATTGAACGGCTCCTCTCCCGGGCCCGCCAGGAATTCCGCCAGCAATGGCTCAGCCAATCGCAGGAGGCCACCCGATGAACGAGGAACTCTGGTTCGCCCAACTCGCCGAAGAGACCCCGCTCGAATCCGCCATCCCGGCCCCGTCCTGTCTCAAGTCGCTCGTATACTCTCAACTCATCAGCGAGGCTGAAACCGAAGGCCCTCTGCTGCCCCTGCCCGAAACCAAAGCCGCCGGCCGCGGCTTGTGCGTCTTTGAACACCTCATCGAAATCCTGCCCGTCGGAGCACCTCTGCAGAACTTCCAGTACTGCAAAATCTGCCACGCCCGCGTCCTCGGCGAACGCGTCGAACAAGCCCCCATCTTCTGGCCCTGCTGCCCCTACAGCGAGTTCCAGAATCGCTAGAACTCCCGCACAAAACCAAACATATTCTGGAAGTTCGCCAGGTTGCGCTGCCCTCGCGGTCGCAACTCCCGGCTGATTGGATTCGCCGAAAGCGTCTCCCAGAAGCTATATCGGAACCGCCAGCCCGCTGCCACCCGCACGTCGATCCCCACCGCCGTCCGCCAGAATACCCGCGTCGCCGCAAACCGCTCTGGCGGCAGCGCCACCGCCCCCTTCGCCACCACCACAGCCCCTGCCTCGGAACTCACCCGCACCATCCCCAATCCCCCGGCCACATACGGTCGAAACCGGCTCGCCCGCGGGCGAAAATAAATCAGCCCATCCAGGCTCCCGGCGTTCTGCGAACTCGTCCGCTTCTGCTCAAACGTCGTCTCCTGTCCGCCCTCCACCCGCGTCTCCGTGAATTGCAGCGCGTTCCGGTTCCACACGTAGCTGCCCTGCACGCTCAAATATTCCCGCCAATGCTTCCCCGCAAACAGATGCAGCGAGGCCCCGTTCTCCGGCTTATACAGCGAAATCGCCGTCGACTCCTGCGTGATAATCGTCCGCCCATCGGCCGACAACGTCGACAGGCCCCCCATCCCACCCGCATACCACTGCCCATGGCTCGCGCACACCATCCCCAACCCAAATAACATCCCCCGCAAAATCATTCCTCTATTTTGCGGGGGATTTCCGCCTAAGTCACGACTACATCACCGAAGCGCTTCACAATTTTTCTCACTACCAGGACATCGACATGACAAGAACTCTGTTCGCGCTTCCCCTCTTCGCTCTCGCCCTCTGCGCCCAAACGCCCGGCGTCCGAACCATCGGCTCGCCCACCACCATTGATCAGTCCGGCTCCTACATTCTCACCAACAGCCTCTTCACCAGCTCTAGCACCGGCGCCGGCATCACCATCACCGCCAGCGACGTCACCCTCGACCTGAATGGCCAAACCATCACCGGCCCCGGTAACGGCTCCCACGCCGGCCTCCGCATCCTCAACGCCCAGAACGTCACCGTCAAAAACGGCAACATCACCGGCACCCTCATGGGCGTCATGGTCAACAATTCCGCCAACGTCCGCATCGAGGCCCTCAATATCCGCGGCTTCGGCCTCGCCGTCTCCGCGCCCCCGCCCGAAATCGGCGTTCTCATCAACCAATCCCGCGGCGTCGTTGTTCTCAACAACTCCCTCTTCAACGTCGGCCTCGGCCTCTTCGTCCGCGGTAGCCGCAGCTTCGGCAACCGCCTGCAAAACAACACCATCACCGCCATGGCTAATGGGGTCCTCGGCATCTGCTACAACCCCGCCGACGGCGACCCCCAAGGTCCCAAGGGCGACCTGATCACCGGCAATCTCATCCGTGGATTCCCCACTTCCATTCAAATGAATAGCCGCTCCGACTACAACGTCATCGACGCCAACACCCTCATCTACACCGTCGCTGCCCTCGAAAACACAAACCCCACCAACATCGCGCAAGGCAACCGCACCGCCCAGATCCAGTAACCTCCGCAACGCGGCGGCGGAGTTGTTATAAAGGTGGGTACCCTTCCGATGCCCCCCGCCAAAAAGGCAACCCGCCGCCGCTTGCCGACGATTCGCATCGGCCATCTCTCCATCACCCTCCTGCCCGGCGAATCCATCGATCGCGTCCAACAAATCACTGACCAAGTGTGGGAGCGCTGGCAACCGCAAAACATCGTCGAACAGTTCGATTGCGACATGATCATCCACGCCCTCTTCAAAATCGAACGCTACGAACGCTTTCGAGATCAGTTCGTCGCCAGCGGCATCCAAGCCGAAGACCTCGATCGGGCCAGCAAATCCTACCAGTCCACCGTTGCCACCGCCGAACGCAGCCTCCTCATCGCCCGCGAATCCCAACCCCGCCACCACACCAAAGTGACCCCGGATATGCTCGCCGATTGGCCCGTCGATGGGCCCATCCAGTAGGACACGGTGTATCCTGAAGGATTCAGGAGCTTTTCGTTGTCTCGTATTGCTGACGCCTTCTCATCTTTCTTCGGGATCCTCTTCTCCGGAACCCTTTCTCCCGACATAGCCAAGACCTACGGCTATACCAAAATCGTCGAAAAGAAGCCGGAGCCCAAAGTCGCCCCCGTCCCCGTTGCCAAATCCAGCGACGGCGCCCTCCAAATGCTCGGCATCCTCCAGCGCGAAGCCCGCCTCGTCGACTTCCTCATGGAAGATATCTCCGCCTATCAGGACGATCAGGTCGGCGCCGCCGTCCGCACCCTCCACGAACAGGCGGGCAAGGCCATAGGCCGCTATCTCACCCTGACGCCGATCATCGACGGCGTCGAAGGTACTTACACGGAAACCCGCGCCGCCGGCCAGCTCGCCAAAGATAACGCCGCTCTGAAGTTCCTCGGCAACGTCCCCGCCCAAGGCAAGCCCCAGGGCGGCACCCTCCGCCACAAAGGCTGGCACGCCTCCAAAGTCGACCTCCCCGAAGTGAAGCCGGCCATGTCCGTCCACATCCTCGCCCCCGCCGAAATCGAAATCGAATAGCATGCAGCCCACCCTTGGCATCGACCTCGGCACCACCAACTGTGCCGTCGCACGCGCCGAAGAAGAAGCTGGCGTTGAAGTCCTCGGCATCCCCCAACTCGTCAATCCCGGCGAAGTCCGCGCCGAGCCCCTCTTCCCCTCCAGCCTCTATCTTCCCGGCCCCTCCGAATTCGCCCCCGGCGCGCTCGCCCTCCCCTGGGACGAGAACCCGCCCTACCTCACCGGCGAGCTAGCCAAGAAGCGCGGAGCCGAAAACCCCTCCCGTCTCGTCCACTCCGCCAAGTCCTGGCTCGCCGTCGCTGGCGATATGCCCCACGTAACCGCCGTTGAAGCCACCCGCGCCTACCTCGCCCACCTCCGCGCCGCCACCCCTAACTTCGACGCCCACAACGTCCTCATCACCGTCCCTGCGTCCTTTGACGCCGCCGCCCGCGACCTCACCCTCCAAGCCGCCCAACAAGCCGGCTACCCCACCCCCGTCCTCCTCGAAGAGCCCCAAGCCGCCTTCTACGCCTGGCTCGAACGCCACCCCGATTGGCGCGAACGCATCCACCCCGGCGCCCTCATCCTCGTCGTCGACATCGGCGGCGGCACCACCGACTTCACCCTCATCCGCGTCACCGACCAATCCGGCGACCTCACCCTCGAACGCATCGCCGTCGGCGAACACATCCTCCTTGGCGGCGACAACATGGACCTCGCCCTCGCCCGCGCCGTCGAAGCGGAAATGCCCAAGCTCGACGCCGCCCAGCTCCACGCCCTCTGGCAGCGCTGCCGCGTAGCCAAGGAAAAGCTCCTGGCCCCCGGGTCCACCCAAGCCGAAGAACCCGTCACCATCCTCGGCCGCGGCACCGGCCTCATCGGCGGCACCCTCAAAGGCGTCCTCCGCCGCTCGACTCTTGAACAGGTCCTCCTCGATGGCTTCCTCCCCTCCGCCGAGGCCACGGACGTTCCCGCCCGCCCCCGCCGCGCCGCCCTGCAAGAGGTCGGCCTCCCCTACGCCTCCGACCCCGCCATCACCCGCCATCTCGCCGCCTTCCTCCGCGGCCAACAACCCACCCACGTGCTCTTCAACGGTGGCGTCCTCAACGCCCCCTTAGTCCGCGAACGCCTGCTCTCGGTTCTCAACTCCTGGCTCCCCGCCCCCGTCGAAGTGCTCTCCGGCGAAGACCTCATGCACGCCGTCGCCCGCGGCGCGGCCTACTACGGCCTCGCCCGCCAGGGCCGCGGCCTCCGCATCCGCGGCGGCGTCCCCCGGACTTACTACCTCGGCATCGAATCCGCCATGCCCGCCGTCCCTGGTTTCCCGCCGCCGATGAAGGCGCTCACCGTCGTCCCCTTCGGGCTTGAAGAAGGGTCCGCCGTCGCCCTGCCCAAGTACGAGTTCTCCCTCCGTACCGGCGAACCCGCCGAGTTCCGCTTCTTCTCCTCCACCACTCGAAAAGACGACCAGCCCGGCGACCTCCTCGACCCCATCCCCCCCGGCGTCGAAGAGCTCGCTCCCATGGAAGTCACCCTCTCCGGCGCACCCGCCCGCGTCTCTCTCGAAGCGCAGGTCACGGAAACCGGCATGCTCGAAATCTATTGCGTCGCCACCAGCGGAGAACGCTGGAAACTCGAATTCAACCTACGCTCATGAAGATCGGCATCGACCTCGGCACCACCAACTCCGCCCTCGCCTATTGGGACCCTTCCGACGACGACGCAGCCATCAGCGTCTTTGAAATCCCCCAGTTCACGGCGCCCGGACGCATCGAAAAGCTCCGCACCCTCCCCAGCTTCCTCTACCTCGCCGACCAGACCTACGTCGGCGCCTACGCCCGCGAACAAGGCGCCCTCACCCCCACCCGCTCCGTCCACTCCGCCAAAAGCTGGCTCTCGAACTCTGACGTCGACCGCACCGCCAAAATCCTCCCCTGGGAAGCCCAGCCCGAATCCCGCGAACTCTCTCCCGTCGAAGTCTCCGCCGCCTTCCTCAAACACATCCGCGAAGCCTGGGACACCGCCCACCCGGAAGCCCCCCTCGCCGCGCAAGACATCGTCCTCACCGTTCCCGCCTCCTTCGACGAGGAAGCCCGCGAACTCACCGTCATGGCCGCCACCCAGGCCGGCCTCGAAAACGTCACTCTCATCGAAGAGCCCGCCGCGGCCTTCTACTCCTGGATCGCCAACCACCTCACCGCTTCGCAAAAGCAGCTTTTCGACGGCCAGACCGTCCTCGTCTGCGACGTCGGCGGCGGCACCAGCGACTTCACCCTCATCAAGGTCTCCCGCACCGGCGACATGGTCGAGTTCACCCGCACCGCCGTCGGCAAGCACCTCCTCCTCGGCGGCGACAACCTCGACCTCACCCTCGCCTGGCTCGTCGAAGCCAAGCTCGGCCAACAGCTCTCCCTCCGCCAACGCTCCGCCCTCCGCCGCCAGTGCGCTGCCGCGAAAGAACGTCTCCTCAACGAACCCAATCTCGAAAAGGTGGAGATCACCGTCCTCGGCGCCGGCAGCTCCCTCATCGGCGGAACCCTGCGTTCCGAGATCCTCCGCTCCGAGGCCCTCGAACTCGCTCTCGAAGGCTTCCTGCCCGCCGCCCCGCTCGCCGAACGGCCCAAAGACGATAAGCGTAGCCTCTTCCGCGAGCTCGGCCTCCCTTACGTCTCCGACCCCGCCGTCACCAAGCACCTCGCGGCCTTTCTCACGGACAACGGCATCACCGAAGGCCCCGACGCCATCCTCTTCAACGGCGGCTTCTTCATCCCGGAACTCCTCCGCCAGCGCGTCGCCGACGTTCTCGAACACTGGTTCGCCAAGCGCCCGGCCATCTTTGAAAACCGCGACCTCGATCTCGCCGTCGCCGTCGGTGCGGCCTACTACGCCAACGTCCGCACCGGCGGCAAAGGCGTCCTCGTCCGCGGCGGTCTCCCCCGCGCTTACTTCATCGGCCTGTCGAACGACCGCAAGCAGTCCATCTGCCTCGCCCCCCGCGGCAGCGAAGAAGGCACTGAGATCACCCTCGACCACGAAGGTCTCCAACTCGTCGCCAACCGCCCCGTCAGCTTCCGCCTCTACAGCTCCCTCCACCGCACGGAAGACCAGATCGGCGACCTCGTCGACCTCTCCGCCGAACCCGAAATCCACTCCCACGCCCCGCTCCAAGCCCTCATCCGCTTTGGCAAGCCCACCGGCGAACGCCTCGTACCCGTCAAGCTCGGCGCCAAGCTAACCGCTGTCGGAACGCTTGAAATCTGGTGCGATTCGAAGGTCAGCGACAACCGTTGGCGCCTGCAGTTCGAGCTCCGCAAATCCGCCGCCCCCACCACCCAGCGCGCCGCCACGGTCATTGCCGATGAAGCCGTCGCCGCCGGCGAAGCCCTCATCCGCCAGACCTTCGAAGCCGGCACGCTAGCCCCCGAAGAACTCCCCGCCAAGCTCGAACAGCTCCTCGGCCTCGGCCGCGCCAGTTGGCCCTTAAGCGTCATCCGCCGCTACTCCGATCTCTTCCTCCAGTTAGGCGAAGGCCGCAAGCGCTCCGCCGCTCACGAATCCCGCTGGTTGAATCTCGGAGGCCTCTGCCTCCGCCCCGGCTTCGGCTTCCCCGGCGACGAACTCCGCATTGAACAGGCGCGCCGCGTCTACGCCGGCGGCCTCGCGTTCGGCAATCAGGTCCAACCCGAAATCGAATGGTGGATCTTCTGGGGCCGCGTCGCCGGTGGACTCAATCGCAATCAACAGACGGACATCTACCAGCGAATCGCCAATCAGATCCTCCCGAAAGGAAACAAAAAGGCCCCCCGCATCAACCCCAGCCTCTTGCGCGAACTCTGGCGCACCGCCGCCAGCCTCGAACACCTCCCCGCCGGCACCCGCACCGAACTCGGCGAAGCGTGTCTCAAGCGTCTCCGCAACAACCAATCGACACACCCCGAGACGGACCTCTGGTGCCTGAGCCGCATTGGAGCCCGCAAGCTCTTCTACGGGCCGATGAACCTGGTCCTCCCCGCAGCGACCGCGGTTCGCTGGGCCGAGCAGCTTCTAAAACATCCGCACGCCCACGTCCCCGAAACCCTGGTCGCCCTCTGTCAAAAAACAGGCAACGCCACCCTCGACGTCCCCGCCACCACAATCAACCTCATCACTGCCCGCATCCAGCAGCACAAGGACGCCGAATCCTTCCTCGCCCGCCTCGAAGGCAAAGCCACCGACTCTGCGGAATCTCTCTCCCGCCTCTTCGGCGAAGAGCTCCCCAGCGGCTTGGTATTCGCTGGTGACAACCCATAGGGATTTATTTTCGACCGCTTAACTGATTCATTCGCCGCTACTTCTGCGTTCCTGCTCCTCGCCCGCCTTCGGGATTTCCGCCTTCTGTCTCTCTACCCTGAAGACATCGCAAGGAAGGAGCACTCTTTATGACCGAAGAACAGAAGCAGCGCCGCGCGGAAACCGCGCGTGCCAATGGCCGCAAAAGCAAAGGCCCAGTCACCGCCGCCGGGAAATACCGCAGTTCTATGAACGCCATCTCAACCGGCGAACATACCGAACATCATCAGGACGACCTGCCGCCGTTCTTCCATCTGCTCTCCACGGACAATCGGACAAACTACCTCCGTAGCTTCCAGGATCTTCTCCGTCGATATCAGCCAAACTGTGAATTCGAACGCGGACTCATCCGACGCATGGCTATCGAACTGTTCCTCTTCGATCGGCAGAACGACTTGACCATGCTCGCCGGCGTTGAAGAAATGGACTGGGCCCTCGATAGGCATCCCGAAAGCGACTCGTCAGAACAGTTTCTCCTCGGCCATCAGCGACTCTGCAAGCAAAGGGACCTCCTGCGCATGATCGACCGGAATAAGCGGACGCACCTATCCGCATACCAAAATTTAATGAAACTATTCGTCCAGTCGAGGAAGCAACTCCCGCTGCCACCGGAGCAGGAGCCGGAAATAGCTGCCGATATCGCCGTCCCGGCGGGTCAGGCCGAAATGGAACCCAGCGCCACTTCTGCCCCAAAATCCTCCAAATCATTGAACATAAGCGGTTTAGCCAAGCCAAAGGATCCCGTCGGCGGACCTGCGATTTCACCCGGACCCATTGTACGAATCCCACCAGCCACCGCGTTTCAAATGGAAAACGAGGGTGCAACCCGTAAACCGGACCCACTTCGAAGTGTTACCCTTTAGTCACAAGAGGTTCTCCCTCTTGGTTCCCCACTCCTTAGGAGGTCTATCAATAATGAAGATACCTGCGCAACGCTGGTCTTCCCTCGCAGTTTTGTGTCTTTCCCTCGCGCTTCCCGGCCTGGCTCAGCTCGCCAGTAACACGTCGATCGTCGGCAATGTCGCCGACGCTACTGGCGCTTCCATCTCCGGAGCCCAAGTCACGGCTCTCAACCAGAACACCGGTGAAACCGTAAACGCCACTTCTAACGAAACCGGCAACTACGAATTCCAGTCCCTGAAAGCGGGTGTCTACACCGTCACCGTTCAGAAGACCGGCTTCTCCACCACGGCAACCAAAGACATCAACCTCTCGGCCAACCAGACCGTCCGTTCGGACTTCGCCCTGAAAGTCGGCTCCGTCGACACCCGCGTTGAAGTCACCGCCGACAATCCGCCCATCAAGACGGACGAAGCGTCGATGAACGAAGTGATCTCCACCAAGGCCACTGCGGAACTGCCGCTCAACGGCCGCAACCCGATGCGCCTCGCCATCACCACCCCTGGAGTGATCCTCGGCGCGCGCGGCACCAACAACCCCGGCGGCGGCGAAGCCTACATCGGCGCCGGCCTCCGCGAAATCACCAACAGCGTCTCGCTCGACGGCGTTAGCATCATGTCGAACCTGATCACCACCACGACGCTTCGCCCCTCGGTCGACGCGGTCCAGGAAGTGCAGGTTCAGACCGGCACCTACCCCGCCCAGTACGGCGGCTACCTCGGCGTTCAGGTCAACATGATCACCAAGTCCGGCTCCAACGCCTTTCATGGCGCGGCCTATGAGTTCCTCCGCAACGAGAAACTCGACGCCAAACCCTTCTTCCTCGCCCAGGGCCGTAAGAAGCCGCCCTTCCGGCAGAACCAGTTCGGCGTCCAGTTCAACGGCCCCGTGGTGATTCCGAAACTCTACAACGGCAAGAACAAGACCTTCTTCATGTTCGGCTGGGAAGAGCTACGCCTGGTCTCGCAAGCCCCGGTTATCGATAGCGTTCTCACGCCCCTGATGCGCCAAGGCAACTACAGCGAAGTTCTCAATTTGGCGACGCCGATCATCGTCCGGGATCCTATTACCGGCAACCCGTTCCCGGGCAACATCGTCCCGTCGAACCGCATCGCCCCCCAAGCCACCCGCGCTCTGGCCTACATGCCCCTGCCCAACGGGACCGGCCTGCTTCAGAACTACAACACCAACGTCGCCGCCAATAACTCGAGCCGCCAGTACGTTGGCCGCCTCGATCAGTCGATCGGCGAGAACAACCGCTTCTTCTTCCGCTACGTCACCAATACGACCACCCTCCTCAACGAGAACTCGAACCCCTTCAACGGTTCTGAGCAGCCTGTTGGTGACCGGAACTACGTCATCGGTTACACCCGGATCTTCAGTTCGGCCATCGTCAATGACTTCCGCTACGGCAACCAGCGGACCACCATCGATGCCCTGAACTTCTTCACCCCCGGCAAGCGCTTCCCCGCTACGGCCGGCACGGATCTTGGCATCCCCGGCTTCACGACCTCGGCCGAGAATCCCGGCCTGCCCTCTCTCGGCATCACCAACTACATGGCCATCGGCGGCCAGAACATGGGCTCGACCAACTGGTTCCAGCAGGACGCTACCCATCAGCTCTCGAACACCACGAGCATTCTGAAGTCGGCCCACAACATCGCATTCGGCATCGATAGCCGCAAGGTCATCACCAACCGCTCGGCGAACAACAACCCGCGCGGCGGCTTCGGCTTCAACGGCCAGCTCACCGGCTACGCCCCGGCCGACTTCATTCTCGGCGTACCGCAGAACATCACCACCCCGGGCCCGCTGTTCCCCGGCGGCGGCGAGCAGTGGCGCTATGGCTTCTTCGTCCAAGACAAGTGGCAGGTATCGAACCGCCTCACCATCACCCTTGGCCTCCGCTATGAACTCCCCATCGTGCCCCAGTCCACCACCGGCAACGGCACCATTCTGAATCCCGAGCAGACCGCGTTCATCCCCAGCACGGTCCCCCAGAAGATTCCGTACCACCAGGCAGACCGCAACAACTGGGCGCCCCGCTTCGGCTTCGCCTACCGCATGCCCTCGAAGTTCGTCATCCGCGGCGGCTTTGGGCTCTACTACAACCCCAACCAGATGAATACCTTCACTCTGGCCACCACCAACCCCCCGTTCTCGACGATTTTCACGTTCAATAACTCGCTCGTGAATGGGATCCTGCCGTCGAACGCACTGACGCTGTCCAATCCGCTTCCCGCCGCTGGCGGCTCGGTTACGGCTCGTCCCAACGCGTTCCACGTCAACCCCTACCTGCCCAACGGCGCCATGAACCAGTGGAGCTTAAGCATTGAACGGGGCCTGTGGCGCAGCGCCGGTCTCGCGCTCGAATACCTGGGCAACCACGCCTACCACCTCGATCGCAGCTTCTACCCGAACACCCCGGCGCCCGGTCCTGGCAATATCAACGACCGGCGTCCCAACCCCCGCTTCTCTTCGATCCGGGTTATCCAGAACGACCTCATCTCCAACTACAACGGGATGAGCGTCGTCTATCGCCAGAATGGCTTTAAGGGTCTCACCACCCTCTTCAGCTACACCTTCTCAAAGACCCTCGACATCTCCACCGACTCCAACAGCGGCTCCAACGTCATGAATCCCTTTGACTGGCGCCTCGACTACGGACTGGCTGGCTGGGATGTCCGCCATCGGACCGTCGGCAGCTACAACTACGAGATTCCGCTGTTTGCCAACTCCTCGAGCAAGCTCCTCAAGAACACGCTCGGCGGCTGGCAGATGAACGGCATCACCACCATCCAGTCCGGCCTCCCGTTCGGCGCCATCCTCGGTGTTGATCAGGCGAACGTCGGTATCGGCACTCAGCGCGCCAACTTCTCCGGCTCGCCCATCACGGTCAACTGCGGCAGTGGCAAGCTCGTCAACTGCGTCAACATCAGCGGCTTCTCGCTCCCGGCGCAGTTCACCTACGGCAACACCCCCCGCAACTTCATGCGCGGGCCCGGCCTCGTTAACTTCGATTGGAGCCTCTTCAAGAACTTCACCATCACCGAAAACTTGAAGCTCCAGTTCCGTTGGGAGACCTTCAACACCCTCAACCATCCGAACTTCGGTAACCCCAACAGCTCTTACGTTGTGGGCTCCACCAACTTCGGTAACATCACCGGCACCGCCACCAACATGCGCCAGCAGCAGTTCGGCCTGAAGTTCCTCTTCTAGCCAACCGCCGCAACGTACTACCGCAAAGGGCCTCCCCATCAGGAGGCCTTTTGCTTTTCCCTAAGAGAATTATTCGAGTTGCCGATAACTCCAATTGGTAAGATGACCGACTGAAGATGCTCATTGCTGGACCCTGGATCGCACGTATTGCCGGCCTCGCCGGAGTTCTGGCCCTCGCCACCGGCATCTTTATCCTCGTAGAGGATCGCCTGCCGGGAAATCGCGATCGTGTGTTCCGCGTCGGCTACGGACCAATGGCCCCCGCCATGACAGTTACCCCGGAAGGGATGCCCGATGGCCCCATCCCGGAAGGCATTCGCGAGGCGGCCGCGAATCTGAACCTCCCCCTCGAATGGGTGCCGGCTACCGAAGGACCCGACAAGGCGTTTGCCGCCGGCCGTATCGACCTCTGGCCACTCGTCAACTTGAGACCGGATCTTACTCCCCGGATCCATTTCAGCGCACCCTATCTGCGGCTCGCCTATTGGGTCATCACCCGCCCCGATGCCCCTCTCCCCGGAAGCTGGAAAGGTGTACGCATTGCTCGTGCGCGGGGAAGCCAGGCCATCGCGTGGAGTGCCCGAATAGCCCCCGGGGCGACGCCGGTCGAGACCCAGGACCAGCTCGCCGCCTTCGCCGCCTTTTGCCGGGGAGAGGCCGACGCCGCTCTGGTTGCCGAAGGCATGAGCGACGGCGTACTCTCTGCCAAACCCGAGTCGTGCGGCGGGCGGCGAATCGGCCTACACACTCACCCGGACTGGATTCTGATGTTTGGCATCGGGGCCAACCGTGCCGATCGCGGCGCCGTCCGCGCGGCCGACCGACTGCGCGAAGAACTCAACCGGATGACCCGCAGCGGCCGCTTCGCCTCCATCACGTTCAATTGGGGAATCGTCACCTCGAGTCAGCTCTTCACCATCTCGGAGTACCTCGAATCCGGCCGCCGCAGCCGCGAACTCTGGTACGGCATGACCGTTCTTGCATTGGTCTGTGTTCTGTTGGGCTGGCAAACCCTCCGCCTCCGCCGCGCCCGGACCGCTGCTGAATGCGCCAGCCGCGCTAAGTCGGCCTTCCTTGCGAACATGAGCCACGAGATCCGGACGCCGATGAACGGCGTCTTGGGTATGGCGGACCTGCTGCGGCAGACTCCGCTCTCCGCCGAACAGCGGGAACTGGCCACCACCATCCGCGAATCCGGAGAAGCCCTCCTCGAACTGCTCAACGAGATCCTCGACTTGGCCAAAGTAGAAGCCGGCAAACTGGAGCTCCGTCTCGCCCCGGTCTCGCTCTCCGCCCAACTCCAGGAGGTCGAGCGCCTGTTTCGCGCTCGCGCCGCGGAAAAGGGGATCGCCCTCCGCCTCCGCGCCCTTGCGCAGGGCCCTCTCCTGGTCTCTGCGGATGAACTCCGTCTGCGCCAGATTCTCGTCAACCTGGTCAGCAACGCGGTCAAGTTCACGGACCACGGCGAAGTCAACATCGGCCTCGAAATAGAAGCCAGAGGCCAGGACCAACTCGTGGCGCATGTCACGGTCTCCGACACAGGGATAGGCATCTCGCCAGCCGATCAAGCCCGGCTCTTTGAGGTCTTCACCCAAGGCGAGGACAACGTCGCCGGCCGGCGCGGCGGCTCGGGCCTTGGTCTCGCCATCTCCAGGCGGCTTGCCGAACTCATGGGCGGCAACGTCACCCTCACCTCGCAAGAGGGGGAAGGCTCCACGTTTACCCTCTCTCTCCCGTTCGTCCGCGCCACGGCACTCGAATCGCCCGCTGCCAAAGAACTCGAACCGGGTCCAGCGTCCGCTCGCATCCTTGTCGTTGAGGACAACCCCGTGAATCGCCGTGTCCTCGAACTCATGCTCGAGAAGCTCGGCTGCGATTCCACGCTCGTCACTTCGGGCGAGGAGGCCCTCACCATTGCGGCGACCCAGACATTTGATCTCATCCTGATGGACTGGCAGATGCCCGGGATGGACGGCATCGCGACCGCCCAAGCGCTGAATCAACGCTGGACGGATAGGGAACGGGTCCCCATCATCGCCATCACCGCGAATGCCATGCAGGGCGACCGCGAGATCTGCCTGGCCGCCGGCATGGCCGACTACCTCACCAAGCCCATCGATCTCGCGAACCTCAGCGCCGCCATCGAACGCTGGGCCCCTTCTACCAGTGCATCACCTGTCCACCGTCCACATTAATCGTCTGCCCCGTCACTGACGACGAGCGCGCCGACGACAGAAACGCCACCATATCGGCAATCTCGGCTGGCTCCTGCCATCGGCCCAATGGCGCCACCGCCTTCACTTTGTCGCCAGCCCACTCGTCATATGTCCGCCGCTGCCCCTCCGGCTGCTGATCATGCCACGCCTGCCAAACCGCCCGGTTCAGCGGCGTCTTCACCATCCCCGGATTCACCGTATTCACCCGCACCCCATAGCCCGCCAGGTCCTTCGCCAAACACTGCGCGAAGTTGATGTTCGCCGCCTTGCTCGCCGAGTACGGCGGATCCGTCTGCGACCCGATCTGCCCCGCCACCGAAGCGATGAACACCATCGTCCCGGCCCGCCGCTCCATCATCCCCGGCGCCAGCACCTGCGCCACGTTCACCATTCCCATGATGTTCACATCCAGCACCCTGGCCCAGTCCCCCGGCTCCAGATTCAGAAACGGGAAGCCGAACTTGCCCGAGCCCATCGCCGCCGCGTGTACCAAGTGCCGCACCGGGCCAAAGTTTGCCTCCGTCTCCCGCAGAGCCTCTCTCACCGACTCGATCGAACTGACGTCCACGCTGCCCGGCCCCCGCCGGTCCCACACCGAAACCCGGCATCCCTCCCGCTCCAGCGCTTCCACGCAAGCCTGTCCAATACCGCTCGCGCCGCCCGTCACCACCGCGACACTCTCTCTCAGTTCCAGATCCATCGCGCCAGCATATCCTACGGCGGGCAGTTGCAGCCGGCGCTCCCCAGCGCCTTCGCCAGATTGCACCAACCCGTCCGGAACTCTTCGGTATCGATGATCACCGGCCGCAACTTCTTCGGAACGGCCACGTCCCGGCAGCCGTAGCTCCCGCGCAGCGCCTGCACAACATCCGGCCCTTCAAACACCTCTTCGCCCTCTGGTGTCTTCACCGCGATGTACGGCTGCAGCATCCAATGCGTCCCGAACGAATCCGCAGTCCGCAACGCCAACGGCATCGCGACCATATGAAAGTGCACTCCTGGCGAATGCTGCGCCAACTCGACGTTCAACTGCCCCGCGAACTGCGCCCCCGCTCCCATCGCCGACCCGATCCCGCGGTCCTGACTGAACTTCTCGCTCACCCCGGAGGCTTCGATCACCACCACATGAATCTCCGGTGGGGTTGGGCAAGCCGCCTGCTCCGCCCGAAGCGCGAACAGCAGCATCTCCAGTCCCCGGTTGTCCGCCGCCCCGCCGTCGGTCACCCAGTACCGATTCTTCTCGCCCACGTCCACTGCGGCGTTCGAGAACACCGGCGGGAAGTTCGCGCTCAGCGCCGCCGCGTCTTCCAGGCGCGTCGACGGATCGTCGATCAGAACCGGCAACTGCACCTCCGGCACAAATGGTAATCCTGACGGCGGAAATGCGTAGCGCAGCGCCAGATTCGTCAGCACCAGCCTGCCCCCCGCCACGTCGGACTTCGTCTCCCCGAACTTAACCGATGCCAACTCCGCCAGCGGCAGAGCCGGGTGGCCCGCCTCGCGCTGGAATCGCCCCGCCAGCGTCGTATTCAGCATCAGGCCAAAGTCGCTGACCTGCCCCATCGTCTGCCTCTCCCGGAGTTCCCACCGCCGCCGAAAGCTCTCCGCCAACAGAATCCCCAACCGTCCGCCCTTCACCATACGCCACTCGGACGCCCGTTCAATCACATCGGCGATGAACGGCGCCGCCATCGTCTCGTGAAAGCGGTCCCACGCCGGCAGATCCGGCCGAATCAGCTCCGGCCGCTTCCCCGCGTAATAAGCCAGAGCTGCCGACCCGCCGGATACTCCGCTGCCCGCGACAATCGCGCCCTCTGGGGCGCGCTGCGTAATGCCTTCAAGCACTGCCGCTGTAAACAGCGCCGCCCGCGTCCCGCCGCCGGAGGCCGCCACCACGATTCGCGGCCCGCCCGCGCATCCCAACAACTCCACTAGAGGCTTGCCCCGGCCGGGCTCCGCCGTAGCCTCCAGGCCGGGGATCTGCGTCTGCCGGCTCAACGCCCACGCCCCGCCGCCCAGCAGCGCCGCCACCAACAGTCCAATGGCCGCGAAATACTGGCTCAGCCGCCGGTCGATCTGCCGTGGCTTTGGCTCCGCCTTGCCGCCGGGGTTGCCCGTCGCGGCCAAGTGCACGAACAGATCCCGAAATGCCCACGCCTCGAAATACGGCTGCTCCGGCTTCTCTGGCCTTGGTCGATACGCGACAAACCGCCCCAGCCCATGCAGAGCCAACGTCCGCTCGTCGCGCGGCACTTTAGTTGCCTCCGGCCCGGTGTAGGGGTACGGAATCTGGCATTCCGCGCTCGCATCACTTCGCAGCAGTCCCAACAGCTCTCGCCCCACCAACCGCTCCATCCAGTAGTCGTACCACCAGGTAATCGCGTACGCGAAGACCAGATACAAAACGATCTCCAACCCCGGCGCGCCGTCAAACACCGTCGTCACATAGGAGACTTCAGCAATACGCGCCGCTCCCAGCGCAATCAACAACAGCGAGACGCCCAACGCGGCATTGCGAAAGAAGCGCGCCGTCAGAACCTGCAGCATCGCGTAGAGCCGCTCGTTCAACGCCGTAAAGACGACGAGCAACGCCATCCCGCCCAGCACCGTCGCGCCAGCCACGAAAGTATAAGCCGGTGGAGCCACCAGCACGGCGATCGACGCCGGCAGTAACAGCAGCAGCGCGCTGCCGAACAACCCGGTGATCACCTGCCACAAGAGCGCCCAACCTGCAGTCGCGGACCGCCCGCGAGACTGGAACAGCTCCGTCACCGCCAACCCTTGTCGGTATGTCGACTCGGCCACGAGCGGCGCAAACAAACTACGCGCCAACCGGGCCGCCAACAGCAGAGCCAAGCCAACAATCGCCGTCACCGGAATCAACAAATGCCGATAGACCCCGCCATCTCCCGGCGCCACGTCTGTCCCAAAAATCCAGATCCCGCCGCCAAGCAGCATCAGTACCGCCACCTGCACCCCGAGAAGATGCCGGCGTCCAAACCGGAAGATCGCATAAGCAACCAGACCGACCACTAGGCCCATCGCCAGGTGCCAGCCCAACGATGGCATCCCTGTCCACAGAGCGGCGGCCACTAAACTCGGCCACACGAACGCGTCGGCGTTGTGGCCGTCCACGCCCATCCGCTGCCAGCGGATATCCGCAAATCGCATCCAATCGTCAAGCCAGTTAGCCCACCGGCGCAGAGTTCCGATCATGGAGGCCAATGTTACTAAATGCGCTATCCGCGCGCGATAGCTACAATAGCCCGGCTGAACCGGTCTACATCTTCGAGCGAGGCGTAAATATTCGGCGTCACCCGGATACACTCAAACTCGCCCGGCATCATCCGCGTCCGCACATGAATCTTGAACTTGCTCAGCAGAGTCGCCGTCAACTGCTCTGCCCGCAGGCCGTCAATACTCAGCGCGCCAATGCCGCAAGACTGCTCCGGGGAATCAGCGTTCAACAGCTTCACCCGGTCCACCCCGCGGAGCGCCCCTTCCCAACGCCGACGCAGATACCGCAGCCGCTCCTGCTTCCGCAGCGCGCCCAAGCCCCGATGAAACGCGAGAGCATCCGCCACCGCGTTCCGCATCGCCACCGGCGCCGTGCCGATGCTCTCGAACTTCCGGATGTTGGCCTTCATCGCCGCCGGCACGCCCAGCAGCGGCCACACCCGCGGAATCAGCTCCCGCCGCATGTACAGGAAGCCGGTCCCCACCGGCGCGGTGAGCCACTTGTGCAGGCTCGTCGAATAGAAGTCGCAGTCCAGATCGTCGCAGCGGAAAACCAGATGCGCGAAGCTGTGCGCCCCATCCACGATCGAATAAATGCCGCGCCGGCGCGCCTCCCGGCAGATCGCCCCCACGGGGAAAATCTGCCCAGTGGTAAACGTCATATGCGAAACCAGAATCGCCCGCGTCTTCGGCCCCACGTTCGCAAAGAACAAATCGAAAAGCTGCTGCGGATCCTTCGGCGGCGTCGGGTAGGCGAACTTCTTCACGACGATCCCTTCGCGTTCCGCCCTTTGATCCAAGCTACTGAACATGCTCGGATAGTCCTGCGTCGTCGTCACCACTTCGTCGCCCGGCTTCAGATCCAATCCCAGAATCACCGCATGCAGCCCTTCGCTCGTGTTCCGCGTCAGCGCCAACTCTTCGGGCGAACAGCCAAACTCCCTCGCCAGTTCCTCCCGGATCACCTCCGTCTCCGGTAGCAGCAACTCGTCGACGTAGTGCGACGGAGACAGGTTCGTCACCGTCCAGTAGCGTTCCATCGCCTCCTGCACCACTTTCGGCGCCGGGCACACGGATCCGTTGTTGAAGTTCAGCAGGTTGCGGTCGACGGTGAACGCCAGCCGCGCGGCGAACCAAAAGTCCTCATTCGCAGCGGCCTCGGCGGCTGTCTGCCCCTGTAGATTTCCTACCGCGGCGGCCAGCGCTCCCAGAACCAGGCGACGAGTCATCCCCTCATGGTAGCTGCCGGAACGCGGCCATAGTGACGTCCGACGGTTTGTAGTTGCCGAACCGGTAACCTTCGGCAATGCGCATCGGGGTCCAGCCGAACTTATTCTTCTGGTCCCAGATCTCGCGCTTTGCCCCGCGTTTGGCTAGCAGCCGCACCGCACCGGGCGCGTTTTTATACGCCGCCCCGTGCATCGCCGTCTCGCCGTTGTTGTCGACGGCGTTGATGTCATTGCCAAGTTCGAGAGCGACTTCAATCGCCTCCATCACTTCGGCCTCGGTGCCCGCATCTTCTCCCGGAGACCGCGTGCCCAATCCCGCCGCCGCCATCAACGGCGTCGACCCGTCAACGTTCGGCAGCTTCGGGTCCGCGCCGAGTTTCGCGAGCAACCGCATCAGTTCGGCGTCCGCCGTCCGTGCGGCCAGGAAGAACGCGGTGCCGCCAGCGGTATTCAGCCCGGTCATACCCACGCCGATCTTCTTGCTCATCCGGGCGTTGATATCCGCGCCCTTCGCCACCAGTACCTTCACGAAATCCAGGCTCGTCAGGTTGCCCGATCCGTCCGGCGCGGGGTCATTGTCGCCCAGGCCGGGTTTCCGTACCCACGTCACGGCATGCAGTGCGGTGTAGCCCGGCCCGTCCGCGTTCGGATTCGCCCCGGCGTCGAGCAACACCTTGCCGAGTTCGTAATGCGCGTTGACCGCCGCCAGAATCAAGGCCGAGGTTCCCGTCCGTGGCGCCTTCGGCGGAGCGGAACGGCGACCGCCCGACGGCGTCGTATCGTTCACATCGGCCCCAGCGTTGAGCAGCGCCTTCACCGCTTCAATCTTGCCTTCGCGCACGGCGAACAGCAGCGGCGTATAGCCGGAGTCGAGCCGATCATCCACCGGCGCGCCGGCCTTCACGAGTTCCGTGATGACGGCGACATGACCCTCCGCCGCTGCCCAGTGCAGCGCGGCCTGGCCCTGCTTCTTCTCCTTGGCCTTCACGTCGGCGCCCTTGGCGATCAGCGCGCGCACAGCCTCAATGCTGCCCGTCCGCGCAGCCGTCATCAGCGCTGTCTCGCCGCCGGGAAGCACCGTGTTCGGATCCGCACCCGCTTCCAGCAAACGCGCAACCATCTTGCCATTGCCGTTCGTACAGGCCAGCGTCAGCGCAGTGATCCCGTAGCGGTTCGCTTCCTTCACGTCCGCGCCGCCGCGGATCAATCGCTCCACCGCCGCCAGATCGTCCTGATACGCCGCGCGGTGCAGGGGCGTCGTGCCATCCGACGCCGCCAAGGCTCCCGCGAAAACCAGTCCCAGTGCCCAGCGCCGCATCGCTACACCGCCGTCAATTCGGGAATCTTGCCGGTGCTGTCGGCAAAGCGGTCCAGCCGCACCCCAACGCGGTCGAGCAAGGTGAGATGCAGATTAGCCAACGGCTCCGGCTTCGTGTACCGCAGGTGCCGCCCGCCCGCTTTCTTGCCGACCAAGCCGCCAGCCACCAGGATCGGCAGGTTCACATGGTCGTGCTTATCGGCGTTGCTCATGCCGCTACCGTAGAGATAGACCGAATGGTCAAGCAGGTTGCCGTCGCCGTCCGGCGTGGCCTTCAATTTCTCAAGGAAGTAGGCAAACAGCGACACATGGAAGGCGTTGATCTTGGCTACGCGCGCCAGTTTCTCCGGGTCGCCGCCGTTGTGCGTCAACGGGTGATGCGCATCCGGTACTCCGATCTCCGGGTAGGTCCGCGTACTCGTCTCGCGGGCGAGTTGGAACGTCGTCACGCGCGTCACGTCGCCCTGCAGCGCCAGCACTTGCAGATCGAACATCAGCTTGGCGTGTTCCGTGTACGAAGCCGGGACGCCCACAGGACGGTCGAGATCCGGCAGCTTCGATTCCGACGTCGCCTTCTCGGCCTTCTGAATGCGGCGCTCTACTTCCCGCACCGTATCGAGATACTCGGCCACTTTCGTCCGGTCGCTCGCGCCAAGCTTGCGCTGCAGGCGGGCGATATCCGAACTCATCCAATCGAGCAAGCTCGCGTCCTTCCGTAGCTCGGCTTGACGATCGCTCGCGCTGCCGCCATCGCCGAACAGCCGTTCAAACGCAATGCGCGGATGGGCCTCCGCCGGTAGCGGCGTCGTAGGCGTCGACCAGGAGAGGTTGTTCTGATACACGCAGGCGTAGCCGTTGTCACATTGGCCGACGGTGGTCAGCAGGTCCATCGCGAGTTCGAGCGAAGGCAGGCGCGTGCCTTGGCCAATCTGCTGCGCGGCCACTTGGTCCGCCGTCGTGGCCAGATGGTAGTCGGTGCTCTCGGTCCACTTCGCGGTGGCGGCGCTGAGGAAGGCCGCGTTCGAAGTCGCGTGCGTACCGGGATAAGCGTTGCGCAGCTCCATGTTGCTCAGCACGGAGAGATAATCCACCACCGGAGCCAGGCTGCGCAGCGTGGGAGACAGCGTCCGCAGGTCGGCGCCCGGCGGCGTCCATTCCGCAATGTGCGCGCCCATGGGCATATAGACATAGCCCAACCGCCGCACCGGCGCGGCCGCGGCGCTCAACGCGGGCGCCATCGCATCGAGAAGCGGCAGCGCTAACGTGGCTCCCATACCGCGCAATAGTGCGCGCCGGGGCAGGGCTTTCTTCGTGATGATCATTGGGCTCTCCTCATCTGAAACGACGGGCTGCCGGTGATCCCCAGGATGAGCGAGGAGAACCGGAAATTATTGTTCTGGGCCTGCCGTACGATCTGCCGTACTGCCGGGGCGTCGGTGTATTCCACCCCCCGGCCGAGCGCGTAGGTCAACAGCTTCTCTGTAATGGTTGTAGCAAAAAGCTCGGGCCGAGTCAGTAGGGCCTTCTCCAGGCCATCGGCGCCATCAAACTTCGCGCCATCGGGCAGGCCGCCGCTCGAGTCAACGGGGACGCCGTCCTCGGCGCGCCGCCACCGGCCAACGGCGTCATAGTTCTCGAGCGAGAAGCCCACCGGGTCCATCAATTTGTGGCAGCCGGAACAGGCCGGATTCTTGCGGTGTTCGGCTAGGCGCTCGCGCACTGTCATTTTCTTCAGCGCCGACTTCGTCTCTTCAAGCGCGGGCACATTGGGCGGTGGCGGTGGAGGCGGCACGCCCAGAATGTTGTCGAGAATCCATTTGCCGCGGATCACCGGCGACGTGCGCGTAGCGTAGGAGGTCACTGTCAGAATGCTGCCGTGGCGCAGCAGGCCGCCGCGGGCGACATCCGCGCCAAAGGTCACCTTGCGGAAGCGGCTGCCATAGACATTGGGCACCCCATAGTGCTTGGCGAGACGCTCGTTCAGAAAGCTGTAGTTCGCGCGGAGGAGATCAACCACGCTGCGGTCCGCGCGCATCACGCTCTCGACGAACAGGTGCGTCTCCTTGCGGAAAGACTTGCGCAGGTTGTCGTCGAAGTCCGGGAACGCCCGCATGTCCGGCGTAATCGACGCCAGATTCCGCAGATACAGCCACTGGTCGGCGAAGTTGGTAACCAGCATGCGAGAGCGGTCATCGGCCAACATGCGGCGGACCTGCTTATCGAGCACACCCGGCTTCCGCAGCTCGCCGCGTTCGGCCAAGCCCAGCAACTCCTCGTCCGGAATGCTGCTCCAAATGAAGAACGACAAGCGGGAGGCGAGTTCGAGATCGCTGATCCGGTAGGCCGTCTTAGCGGCGACACCGGCGGGATCCTGCTCCACGCGGAAGAGAAACTCCGGGCTGACCAGTACCGCGCGGAGGGCCATTTCGATGCCTGGCTCGAACCCTTCCTTGGCATGGGTTTCGCGGTAGAACTTCAACGGAACCACCAGGTCCGCGGACTTCACGGGCCGGCGATACGCCCGGCGCGCGAGGTTGCTGACGATCTTGGTGGCGCAGGCTTCATCCTGCGTCAGGCAGACGAAGATGGCGCGGCGGCTGGGCGTATCGCCGGGGCCTTTAGCGTTGTACGGCCCGTTCACGGTCACCGAGAACACCGCCGGGGTGATGCGCGGATGGCGGTCCATATTGAAGTGGGCCTGATACGGCTGGCGCTCGGTTTCGAGGATTGCCGACGCCTGTTTCGGGAAGACCGCGGCTACCGTATGCGGCCCGGCGCTCACACGCAGCCGGACGTTGAACTCCCGATCGACGCCCGAATGATCCTGACCCGGAGCGGGCGGCTTGGCGACGAAAGCCTGGATGCGTTCGCCATCAAGCAGAAGATCCACCGCGTGCTGCCCACGCAACCCTTCGACATGCTCGTTGCGGTCGCGCTGCAGCCGCACCTGAATCTCGTATTCCGCATCAAGCGGGAAGGTATACCGCACGGCCGTGCCGCCGCGGGTGCCCAGCGGCATGTCTTCGAAATGCTCTTCCTGCGTCAGGTCCGGCGGCAGCATCACGGTCTCGCCGCCCGCCTGCTTCGGAGGGATGCCGATGGCCAGGCGGCTGATCTTGCGCGCCGCGCCGAGATAGCGCTCGAGCAGCGTCGGCGAGAGATTGCCGACCGTCACGTTGTCGAACCCATGGCTCGCGTCATCGGCCGGCAGCAGGCCGGTCACATCCACATCCAACGCGAGCAGGTCGCGAATCGAGTTCTGATACTCGGTCCGGTTCAAACGCCGGAAAGTATCGGTGCGGCCTGGATCAACCGGGCCGCTGTCGAGCTTCTTCTCAAGCGAGGCAACCAGGGTCTGGTATTCCGGTTCTTTTGGCCGCGGAAGCCCGGTGGGCGGCATGGTCCGGCCCCGCACTCGCCGCAGCACCTTTTCCCACGTGGCGGCATCGTCGGGCTTCGCCGTATCGAGCGCCAGGCCCGCGGCCTTGGACTGCGTGTTGTGGCACCCGATGCAGTATTGGTTGATCACTGGCTGTTGGGCCAGCAGCAACGCCGGGAGGAAGGCTGCTACGCGGAGCATGACCAAACTATATCGCGGTCAGCCTACTCCCAGGGCCGGTCCTTGACGAAACCGGCGTGTTCGGTGAGGGGTTGGTCTGTGCGGAAGTACTTCTGGTAGGCGGCAATCCAGTCGGTGGCGATGTCCTCCTGGGCGGTAGCGAGCTCCAGACGGCCATTGCAGACCATGGTTCGAAGATAGTCTTCCAGAGCATCTTTCACGCGTGCCGTCCAGACGCTCCCGCCGTAGGGCTGGGGCCAGAGATTGCGGATATTCTCCGCGCCGCCGAGGGCCGGGGTGATGAGGTAGTCCACTTCGTAGGAGCGGGGTTGAGGATTGCGGATGCCGTAGTGAGAGAACACCTGCTCCGCCATCGCTCGCGGGGCGATGCGGTCGTCGTCCTGGGCGAGGGCCACGCAGACCTCCGCTTGGGTCATCGGACGTGTGGCGCCGGGGGTGAGGTCGGCGTTCGGCAAGTCGGGACGGCTGCGCATCAACCAGAGACCTGTGGCCGCCACCAGAAACAGAGCCGCGGCGGCGTAGCGCCACCACTCGGCGGACCGAGGGCTGCGATGGATGTCGGTGAATTCGTTGAGGGCGCGTTCCAGCTCCGCGTAGCGGGCGCGGCACTGTGGGCACTTGTCGAAATGGTCGCGGGCGGCCTCGCCGTCCATGATGGCCATCAGCTCAGCGTCAGTGCAATGGGTCATCGTCCCTCCACAGCAGCCAGTTTGCCCACCGATCGGGCCAGGGAGGCCGCGACGGCGCCGAGCGAGAGGTCCACAACGTCGGCAATCTCACGGTACCTCAATCCTTCAGCGCGGAGCAGGAGGCACCAACGGTCGCGATCCGGCAGCGCGGCGACGACAGCCTGCAGCCGTTCGCGGCGCCGGCTTAACAAGGCAAGTTCTTCGGGACTGGGAGCGGGGTCGCAGACGTCGATGCTTGCGACGGCACGGCCCATCTGTTCGCGGCGCTTGAGCGCCAGATTGTGACCGACGCGGAACACCCAGCCGCGAAGGTTTTCCCGGCCACCCTCCCGCCGCAGATGATGGCAGAGTGCGAGGAACACTTCCTGGGCAATGTCCTCAGAGTCGGCGTTCGGGAGGCCCAGCGCGACCAGATATCGCAGCAGCGGCCCGCGCCACTGCGCGTACATCCGGGCGACCTCATCGGCGAGCGGCCAAGGCTGACCGGGCCATAACGCTACATTCGACACTCTATAAAAATACTCTGAACAAATCGGCCTCTGCTGACATATCGCACTGTGAGCTTTCTTATCCTCTTCGCGGCAGCGCTCTCGCTGACCGTTACCGACCCTTCCGGCACGCCCATGGCCGTCGCCGGACAACTCGACCAACTGTCGAGCGGCGTGAGCACCCGATTTACTACCGACGCGCAAGGCAAGGCCAACGTCGACGGACTGACGGGCCGCTACCGGCTGGCTTTATCGAAGGCCGGCTTCGTCACGCACTCTGAAGTGCTTGATCTGGACGGCCCGGTATCGAAGACGGTGGCGATGGTCGTCGGCGCGCCCACCTACACGGTCTCCGTGGTGGGCACGACGCCTCTGCCGGGGCTGACCCGGTCGCGCGACGAGATCGCAGCGCCGGTGCAGGCGGCGACGGCGGCGGACTTGACGGCGTCGGGGGCGATCGACTTAGCCGATTTTGCCAATCGGCGTTTGGCCGGGGTGTTCGTGAATGAGATCCAAGGCAATCCGCTGCAGCCGGATCTGAACTATCGCGGCTACACGGCCTCGCCGCTGCTCGGTACGCCACAGGGCGTCTCCATCTATATGGACGGCGTGCGCCTGAATCAGCCGTTCGGCGACGTCGTGAGTTGGGATCTGATTCCCCGGATGGCGATTGCCGAGATGTCGCTGATTCCGGGGTCGAATCCGCTGTTCGGGCTCAATACGCTGGGCGGAGCGGTCTCGCTGCGGACCAAGGACGGAAGGACGCATCCGGGTTCGGCGTTGACCCTGAGCGGTGGCAGCTTTGGCCGCAAGGTCGGTGAGTTCGAGCACGGCGGCAGCCTGCAGAATGGCTTCCACTGGTTCACTGGCGGCAACCTGTTCTTCGAAGACGGGTGGCGCGATTCCTCGCCGTCGAATGTCCGGCAGCTTTTTACGAAGGTGGGCTATCAGCGGGAGAAGACCGCGATCGGTTTGACCATGGCCTATGCCAACAACGCGCTGGTGGGCAATGGGCTGCAGGATATCCGCCTGCTCGAACGCGATTTCGCGAGCATCAACACGAAGCCGGACTTCACCGGCAACCGGTCTCCGTTCCTGAACCTGACTCTGCAGCGGGCGCTGACCTCGCGGCTGACCTTCTCCGCGAACGCCTACTTCCGGCACATTCGGACACGGACTTTGAACGGCGACATTAACGAGGATTCGCTCGACCAGGCCGTCTACCAACCCAACGCCGCCGAACGCGCCGCGTTGACGGCCGGCGGCTACACGGGCTTCCCGCTGAGCGGAGAGAGCGCTGCCAATACGCCGTTTCCCAAGTGGCGCTGCATCGCCAACGTCCTGCTGGTGGATGAGCCGGCCGAGAAATGCAACGGCCTCTTGAACCGCAGTACGACGCATCAGCGGAACTACGGCGTCTCCGGCCAGGTGAGTTGGCTGGCTGGGAAAAATCAGTTCACGGCGGGCGCGGCCTACGACGGCAACAGCGTCGGCTTCCGCCAGTCGACCGAGTTGGGCTATCTGAACCCGGACCGCAGCGTGACGCCGCTCGGGGCGTTCGGCGATGGCGTTACCGGCGGCGAAGAGGACGGCGAGCCGTTCGATGTCCGCGTGAACCTGGGCGGACGGATTCATACGGCGAGCGTGTTCGTGACCGATACGGTGCGCCTGGGCCAGGTGAACCTGACGGCTTCCGGCCGATTCAATCGCACCACGATCGACAACCTCGATCTGATCCGTCCTGTGGCGGGCACCGGTTCACTGACGGGCCGGCACACGTTCAACCGGTTCAACCCGGCGGTGGGCCTGACTTACAAGTGGCTCTATGCGAGCTATACCGAAGGCAGCCGCGCGCCGACGTCGATCGAATTGGGCTGCGCCGACCCGGAGGCCCCCTGCCGCTTGCCCAACGCCTTGGCGGGGGACCCGCCTTTGAAGCAGGTGGTGACGAGGACGGTGGAGGCGGGCGTCCGCGGCGGCGGCGAGAGCAGCTTCCGCTGGAACGCCGGGTGGTTCCGGTCCGACAATCGCGATGACATTCTGTTCGTAGCCTCGGAGCAGGTGAGCTACGGCTACTTCAAGAATTTCGGCAAGACGCTGCGGCAGGGTCTTGAGGCCGGGGCGAGCGCCCGGATCCGCCGCGCCACTCTCGGCGTCAGCTATACGTTGCTCGATGCGACGTTCCGCAGCCCGGAAGAGGTGAACGGCGAAGCGAACAGCACGAACGACGATGAGTTCATCGACATCCATCCCGGCGATCGCATTCCGCTGATTCCGCGTCACATGACGAAGGTTTATGCCGACGTACAGGTGACGGATAAGTTCGTCGTCAACATGGGCGTGGTGGGGACATCGAGCTCGTTCGCGCGCGGGAACGAGAACAATCGCCATCAGCCGGACGGGACGTTCTACATCGGGCAGGGCAGCTCGCCGGGCTATGCGGTGGCGAACCTGGGAGCGCGGTACGACGTGCATCCGCGGGTACAGCTGTTCGGGCAGATCAACAATCTGTTCGATCGGCGCTACTACACCGGGGGGCAGTTGGGTCCGGCTGGATTTACGCTCGAAGGGAATTTTGTGGCGCGGCCCTTCCCCGAGGATGACGGTGAGTTTCCGGTACGGAAATCAACCTTTTACGCGCCCGGTGCTCCGCGCGGTATCTGGGGCGGCATCCGGTTCCGCTTTTAGCTGACGGAAGAGTTGGCGGGCCTCCTCAACGCGAGGGTGCCCGCCGGGGAAGACGGCCTCCATCTCTCGCAGGCCTTCTTCGGCGATGGGCCGGCCTTCGTCGCGGCGGCCCTGCTGAGCGATGGCCGCGCCCAGAAAGAGCCGGGCCTCGGCGGGCCGCCAGTTCTCTTTGGGGTAGGCCTTCCTCGCCAAGGCGTAGGCCTCGCGCAACGCCGTCTCCGCGTCCGCCGCCTTGCCGGTGCGCAGCAGGACGCGGCCGAGAAACGTCAGGCCGCGCGCCCTTTCAAAATGGCCTGCGGGATAGACCTCCTGCTGCACCGCGACCGCCTTCCGCGCCCACGTCTCCGCATCGGGTTCGCCGAGGTGAGCCTTGACGAGCGCGAGCAGGTTCATGGCGGTGGCCGTATTGCGGTTCTTCTCGCCGCCTTGGCGCAGGGCGATGGCGTAAGCCTCTTCGCAGATGGCCTTCGCCTTCGGCAGATCGCCGTTAAAGAAGTGGACGCGTTGCAAACCGAAGAGGGGATAGACGACGTTCCCGGGCGGCCCGGGCAGGGCGCGCAGAATGTCCGCCGCCTCCTGAAAATACCGGCCGCCGGCCGCGGCGTCGCCACCGTCGTCGGCAATCACGCCGAGGCTGTTGATCAGCGTCGCCGTGGCAATGTGGTTCGTGCCAAACAGCTTTCGCATACCCGCCAGCGAGTCTTCAAAATGCATTCGCGCGGATTGCAGGTCGCCAAGCCGGTAAACCGCTTCGCCAAGCAGACTATGTTGGAACGGCAGATCCGGGCTCCCGAGATCGAGCATCGTGCGCAGGCCACGGCCGAGGTCGTCGCGCGCCCCCGCGAAGTCGCCGGCGGCCATCCGCAGCCGTCCGCGGGCTGTCAGAGCGCGGGCGGTCGCCGGGTGAACTTCGCCGTAGGTGGCTTCGGCCAGCTTCACGGCCTGCTCCACATGTGGCGCTGCCTGCTGATTCTGGCCGAGCGCCATGTACGTGCTCGCGATGGTCGAACGCAGGCCGGTCTCCACTTCCGGTTGCCCTTGGAACTCGACGCTGACTGATTTCGCTGCGTCGTCGATCACCTCGACGACGCGGAGTTCACGCCCCCGCATGGCCAGAGGCGTGACATTGCCGGACCGGGAGGCGCCGAGGAGGCGCTCGACAAAGCGGGCCACGGCCTCGGCCTTCTCTCGCTCGCGTTCGGCCACCCGCAACTGCCGCAAGCTCACAACCGTTGCTGTGGCCAGCGTCAATACGACCGCTGCCGCCGCGGCCACGCCCCAGCGGTGGCGGCGGACAAACTTGCCGGCGCGATATCTCCACGTCGCCGGGCGCGCCTGTACCGGTTCCTTCGCCAGATGCCGCCGCAGATCTTCGGCCAATTGGCCGGCGGAGCCGTAGCGTCCGGCGGGTGACTTATCAAGTGCTTTGCGCAGGATGCTTTCGAGATCACCAGCCAGTTCGCGGCCGGGGCTCATGGGCTCGGCTTCGGTGATCTGGCGCATTTGCGCCCCCGCGCCTTCGACGTCGCCGTAGGGCCAGCGGCCGGTGAGAAGTTCGTAGAGAATGACGCCCAAAGAGTAGACGTCGCTCCGGGTGGACCCGGTCAACCCGTCTATCTGTTCCGGGCTGGCATACCGTAGCGTCATCATCGGCAGGGAGGTGCGAGCGGCGCCGGAAGCTTCGATGGGGTCCAATAGCTTCGCCGTGCCGAAGTCGAGCAGCATTGGCTCGCCCGCCGCAGTCACCAGGATATTTGCCGGCTTCAGATCCCGATGCACTACCAGGTGCTCATGCGCGTACTCGACCGCGGCGCAGACCTTCAGGAAGAGATCAATCTTTCCGCGAAGGCTAACCTTCCGCTCCGCGCACCACCGGTCGAGCGGCTCGCCCTCAACATACTGCATCACGAGATAAGGGGCACCATCGTGGGTCACTCCGCCATCGAGCAACCGGGCGATATTGGCGTGTTCCAGGCGCGCCAGAATCTGCCGTTCTTCAACGAATCGCCGCGCGAAGAATTCGGACTGGAAGGAGACGCGCGCCAGCTTCAACGCGACCGTTTGTTGCAGTTCCGGATCCGTCCGTTCGGCCAGGAGCACGACACCCATGCCGCCTTCGCCCAACTCCCGGAGGATCCGGTAGCGCCCGATGGTCTGGCCCACGAGCGGTTTCGGCCCCGGCACGGTATCGAGCGGCCCGGTGCCCTGTTCGAGGAATCGTAGCAGCGATTCGACTTCGTCTCGCAGGTCCGGTCGCTCGGCGTAGAGGGCTTCCCGGGCGTCGGGCGCCGTCTCCGCCGCCACGGCGGCCAGGTCGCTAATTTCCTTCCAGCGAAGCGCGTCCATGGATGTCCCCTTCCAACTCGCGATGCAGCCACATGCGGGCCACCGACCAGTGCCGTTTCACGGTGGTCCGTGAGACCTGCATAAGCTCGGCGATCTCTTCGAGTTCCAACCCTCCGAAGTACCGCATTTCGACGATCCGGCTGCGTTCAGGGTCGATGAGCGCAAAGCGGGTAAGTGCTTCGTCGACAGCGAGAAGCGTCCGGCTGGTTTCGGCGGGCTGATCGAGGGCTTCGTCCACCGGCAGATGCACCGCGCCGCCGCCGCGCTTATCGGCAAGCCGCTGCCGGGCCTGGTCTACGAGTATTCGCCGCATCATCTTCGAGGCAATGCCGAAAAACTGTTCCCGATCCCGCCACTGAGCCCGCTTTTGGTCAACCAGCTTCAGGTACAACTCATGCACGAGCGCGGTTGGCTGCAAGGCATTCCCGTATCCTTCCCGCCGCAGCAATCCGTCGGCAATCCGCCGGAGTTCGTCGTAGATGATGGGCACGAGGCGTTCGAACGCCGTTTGATCGCCCTCCGACCAATGCCGCAACAGACCTGTGACGTCCTCGTTACTCATTGCCGCCATCGCGCACCATCTTACCGTGATCCGGGCGGAGCGGACTCCGGCGGCAGGCGCTAAATCAGTTTCGCCACGATGGCTAGCTGAGCGTTAAATTCCGCTTGGCTCGCCGTGTGCATCATTTGCATCATCTGCATCATGGCGGTGAAGATTGTCGGGGAAGCCATGGTGCACAAGACGTTATAGATGGTGGAGGTCACCGTCATCACGCCGCCCATGGTGAGGATGGCGGGTTTGTGAGCGGTCTTGTTTACTTCCTTTGCTGCTTTCAGGATCTTCGAGTAAGTCCGATTCGTTGGCGGAATGGCTGCGCCAGCGTTGGGGTAGTTGATAGGCATCATTGGCATTCTGAAAAGCTCCGCGGAAATTGCCTGCGCCGTGGACCAATCCATGCCACGAAGCCGGGCGCCAGCAGCGATATTACGGCTGTCCCCCGGCGAAACGCCCAAAGAAGCGCCACGCTCTCTCCATATCGCGGCGGGATACGAACTGCCCGACCGACGGTTGAGGTGGCCCGTTCGGCTTACAGGGAAAAGCTCTCGGCGCCGCCACTCAAGTCAAGGGCTCTCTTGACACCCACCGAACAAAGCCGCATGATGATGCATTAATTACGGACAGTGCCAAATGGAAATTCGCGACCTGTTTCATGGAACTGACGGCGACACCATCAATGCAATCATGCGCGAAGGGCAGCTTCGGCCGAATAGCGATGGAAATATCTTCTTCTCGGAGTGGCGATTCGATTCTGTTCTGATGCACGGTGCGGATATCAAGCGAAAAGCAACGTTTGCAGTCAAGCTCCGTGTGTCCATTCCGCCTGACGCCCGCGTTGCCCGCGCAGCCACTCCTGGTGTCGCGGACACCCTGATAATAGCGACCTCAGCACCGCTGCAAGCGGAGGTGCTGGAGCTGTACATCCGCGAGCCGCGAATGACGACTGTGCATACAGTCAAAGGTCGCACGGAGATCGCGAATTTCCTCTCAAGGTGAGCTCGTACGCCGCGCCGGCGCCGAGTTTAGGTTAAACGCTTGAGACGTACCTGCTGTCCGCTGCCGGGGCGGACGAAGGCGCCGCTCTTGGCCCCGGCGCGGGTGGAGCTTTCGCGTTCGCGAGTCAGTTCCAGTTCGCCGTTGACGAGGCGCCCGGTGAAGCGAACCTTCGTATCGTTGATCTCGTTGCCGGCCTGTTCGGCCGTGACCACGACGAAGGTAACTAACTCGCCGGCGACGATGCCCGTCGCAATCGGTGTGCTCTGATGGTCGCCGTAGAGTTTGCCGCTGAGCGACGTGCCCTTCTGCACAAACTGGAAGGAGACCTGAATCGGATCCCGGTCCGGCCGTCCGCTGGCAATCTCGCCGACCCAGATGCCGGAGAGATCGGCTGCCCAAGCGCTTCCGGCGAGCAGCAATAGAGCCAGGCTACGCACGGAGCAGCCCCTTCAATGGGCCGGTGCTATCGGCGAAACGCTCCACTGGCGTACCGAAGGCGTCGAGCATGGAGACATAGAGATTGGCCATCTGGCTATCTTCGGCGTAGACGAGATGCTGGCCCGCGTTGATGCGGCCGCCAGCGTTGCCGCCGAGGACCAGCGGCAGGTTCCGCGGGCTATGGCGATCGCCGTCGCTGAGGGCGGAGCCGAACAGGATCATCGAGTTGTCGAGCACGGTCGACTCGCCTTCCTTCATGCTCTGTAGGCGGCGGAGGAGGTAGGCGTACTGTTCCACGTGCCAGCGGCTGATGCGCTCGTACTGGCGGAGCTTGTCTTCGTTCTTCTGGTGGTGCGAAACGTCGTGGTGCCCGGCGCTGACGCCTTCGAGGAAGCGGAAACTAACGTTGCTGACGGCGTTGCCGAACATGAACGTCGCGACGCGCGTCGTGTCGGTCTGGAAGGCTGTGGCGATCATGTCGAGCATCAGGCGGACATGCTCGGCGTGGTCGGCGGGGCGCTCGGTGGGAATGGCCTTCGGGTCCATGGCGGCGCGGGGCTTCCAGGTGCGTTCCTTGGTGTTGGAGGCGCGCTGCACGCGCTCTTCGAGCGAACGCATCACGGAAAGATATTCGTCGAGCCGGACACGGTCCGCCGTACCGACTTGCGTCCGCAATTTCTTGGCATCGCCGAGGACACGATCGAGCAGCAGGGCGTCCATCTTGGCTTCATTGCCCTGGGGCCCGGAGGAGGCGCGGAAGAGGCGCTCGTAGACGGAACGGGGGTTGAGTTCGCGAGCGAGCGGCGTGGTGGGGCTGCTCCAGGCGATGTGGGAGCCGTAGACACGGGTGTAGCCGACTACCGCATCGACGCCGACGGCGACCGGGGTAACGCCGAGTTCGAGCGACGGCAGCGGCGTCTGCCCGGCGATGCGCTGGGCGGCCAACTGATCGACCGAGACGCCATTGGCGATGTCTTCGCCGGGAGTCTTCTTGATGGTCTGGCAGGTGAGCCAGGCCGCTTCCTTGACGTAGTGGCCGTCGCCGCCTTTGGAGTTTTCGTTCCAGAGGTTGGTCATCACCGTGATCTGACTCTTCAGGTCTTCGAGCGGCTTCAGCGTGGTGGAGAGCTGGAAATCGCGGCCCGTGCCTTCGGGCTTCCAGTGCCAAGGGTTTACGCCGTTCGGCATGTAAAGCGCGGCCATGCGGATGGGCGCCTTGCCGGTCGAGTCCGCAGTGGCGGCCATGGCTTCAAGCCAGGGAAGGCCCAGGCTGACGCCGGCTCCTCGCAGAATGGTGCGGCGGGAGATGCTCATGATGTCTTCTTCTCCTTGGGGCGCTCTTTTTGACGGAACGGTGTACTTAATACGATGCTTTCAATCAGCGCTTGGGCGCTGTAGTCTTTCGCTTTCACTTCGGCGACGATGGCGTCGACGGTGCAGGAGTCGCGCAAAGTGAGCCCGCGGCCGAGGGCGTAGCCGAGCAGCTTGTTGGTCAGGTTCCGCAGGAACAGATCCTTGTGCTGCATCAGCGCGGCCTTCAGTTGGGCGGGGCCTTGAATCTTGATGCCGTCGGTCATCTCGCCCGAGTTGTCGACCGGCTTGCCGGCTTCTTCGGTGCGCCAGCGGCCGATGACGTCGTAGTTTTCGAGGGCGAAGCCAAGCGGGTCGATGCGGCTGTGGCAACTCGCGCAAACGGCATTGGCGCGATGCTTTTCGAGGCGTTCGCGGACCGTGGTGGGCGCGGCGCCCGCGGCCGTCTCTTCAAGCGGCGGGACGTTGGCGGGCGGCGGAGGCGGCGGGGTGCCGAGCAGGGAATCGAGGATCCAGGTGCCGCGCAGGACGGGGCTGGTGCGATATGGGTAGGACGAAACCGCGAGGACGGCGGGCATGCCGAGCAGGCCGCCGCGATTGGAATCCTTGGGCAGTTCCACCCACTGCGGCTGCTTCGAGGCGTTGGCGCGGACAGCGAGTTTGAAGCCAAAGTGCTTCGAGAAGTTGCTGGTGGCGACCGTGTGCTCGGAGTCGATCAGGCTGAGCAGCGAGAGATTGCGGACGAGGATCTCGCGGAAGAACTGCTGCGGCTGAATGCGGATATCTCCGCGAAGCTCTTCGTCTTTCGAGTACTCGGGGAATAGCTTCGCATCGGGGGCCTTGTCGCCCGAGAGTTCCCGGGTGTGCAGCCATTGCTCGGTGAAGCGGCGGGCCAGGTTCCACGAACGGTCGTGCTTCAACATGCGGCGGGCCATCTGGCGGAGCACTTCGGGGTCCTGCAGCTTGCCGGAGGCGGCTAAGTCGGTGAGCAATTCATCGGGCTGGCTGCCCCAGATGAAGTACGAGAGGCGCGAGGCGAGGGCGTAGTTGTCGACCTTGTCGACGGGCTCGGTGCGGAAGAGGAAGAGTGGCGAAACCAGCGCACCGCGCAGGGCGAAGAAGATCGCCGGTTCGAAATCTTCGCCGGCCTTGCGGGCGGAGCGGAAGAGTTCCAGGTACGGCAGCACGTCGGGCTCGGTGACCGGCCGGCGGAAGGCCCGGGGCAGGAAGGCTTGGAGAATTTTCCGGGCGGCTTGGTCCGGCGTGACGCCGGGGCCGGGCTTGGCGACGAGGATGCGGGCGCGGGACTTGTACTCCTTCGCGGCGAAGTCCATGGCCAGCTTGGCGGTTTCCATGTACTTCTCCGAATGAAGCGGAGAAAGGAACAGCGTTTCGGCGGCGTTGTCGAAGCCTTCCCCGCCCGCGCCGTCGATGGGCAGCGCGTGGCCTATGTCGAGATGAATATCGAGCAGGTCCTGTACGGTGGCCGTGTACTCGTCGCGGTTCAGGCGGCGCAGCGGCGAGGGGCCGGCGGTGATGCCGGAGGCGCAGGCCGTCGTCCGCAGGGTTTCGTCGACGTACTTGGCGAACTCCTCGCGCGTGTTCAGGTCGGCCGACGGTAAACCTTTCGGGGGCATCTCGCCGTTACGGACGCGCAGCGCGAGGCGGGCCCAATCGTGGGCCGCGGTCTCGAAGCTTTGCGGGCTATCGACTTTCTCTAAGCGAAACCCACCGACGGCGGACTTGCCGGAGTGGCAACTTTTGCAGTAGGTCGTCAGGAACTTCTGACTGCTGGCGAAATCGGGCGCAGCGTATGCGGAAACCGCGCACACCGCGGACAACGCGACTGAGGCGAGGAAACGCATGTCGACGCCTTCACTATATAACTGTTACGGCTCCTTCACAAACCGGTAGCCGACACCGCGAACGGTCAATAGATGGCGTGGCTTGGCGGGATCGTCCTCAATGTATTTCCGGAGCCGGACGATGAAGTTATCGATGGCGCGGGTGTCGGTATCTTCGTGCAGGCCCCACACCTCTTCGAGCAGGACTTTGCGGGATACCGGCGCGCCGTCGTGTTGGATCAGGTATCGGAGCACGTTAGCTTCCATCAACGTCAGCGGATACGCCTCGGCGCCGACGCGGAGTTCGAGCCGGTCGAGATCCACCGACTTGTTGCCGAAGACAAACGCGGGCGGCTTCCGGAGCCACTCCCGCCGGCGGAGCAGGCTGCCGATGCGGGCGATGAGAATGGCGAGTTCGAACGGCTTTGGCAGGTAGTCGTCGCAGCCGGCGGCGAAACCGTTCAGCACGTCGTCGGCGTGGCCGCGGGCGGTGAGGATCAGCACCGGAACGAAGAGGCCTGCGGCCCGGAGCTCGCGCAGTACCGTGAAGCCGTCCTTGCCGGGCAGCATGAGATCGAGGACGACGACGTCGAAATGGGTTCGTTTCGTCAAAAGGGCCTCAATCGCCGCTTCGCCGTTGTCGACCACGTCTACCGTGTAGCCTTCGGCTTCGAGGTTGAAGCGCAACCCTTCGGCGAGGGCCCGTTCGTCTTCCACCACGAGAATCTTGCTCATGTCTTGAGAGGGAGTTGCAGGATGAACGTACTGCCGGAGCCTGGCCCGGCGCTTTCCGCCCAGGCTTTTCCGCCGTGCCGCTGCGCGACGCTGCGGACGATGAACAGGCCGAGGCCGGTCCCCTTCACCTTAGCAGCCAGCGCGCCGGGGACACGGTAGAAGCGCTTGAAAATCTGCTTCAGCTCGGTCTTGGGGATGCCGGGGCCTTCGTCGCGGACGCGAAGCTGAACATATTTGCCCTCGACCAAGCGGGTTTCGATTTCCACCTGGGCCGGTTTGCCGGAGTACTTGATCGCGTTATCGAGCAGGTTCGAAACAGCGGCGCGGACGTCGTCGGCGTCGGCGCGCATGGGGACGGGTTGGGCGGGGGCGAAGGTGAGATGCATGGCCGGCTCCGGGTGGATGGTGCGGAGGCGGTCGAGGCACTCGCTGACGATCGCGTTGAGGTCGAAGGAGGTGAGGTTGAGCTTGCGGCTCGCGCCCATGCGGCCGGTGCGGAGAACCTGTTCAATCGTTGAATGCAGCCGGTCGTTTTCGGCCAGCATGATGCGGTAAAACTCCTGCCGTTTGGCCTCTTCGACGGGCCGGCTTTGCAGCGTTTCGAGGTAAAGCCGGATGGAGGCGACCGGGGTCTTTAACTCGTGCGTGACGGCATTGATGAACGCGTCATGCTGCTCGTTCCGCCGGATCTCGCGGACGAGGAAGATCGTATTCAGCACCACCCCGCCGATGATGATCGCCAAAAGGACGAGGCCGAGGAAGAGCAGGATACCGGTGCGCCAGTTGAGCAGCACCCAGCCGACGTACAGCAGAACCGTGATGGAGACAAGGCCGGCGCCTAACGCGATGAAGAACGCGATGGATTTGCGCCGGCCAGTCACGATCACACTACCAGACTACGCCGCTTTTTCGAGCGGGACTTCTTCATCCAGCTTGGCGACCTTCACGGACTTGGCGATCCCCAGCTTTTCGAGCAGCTTGATCTGCAGAAACGACGGGTCGAACTCGTACCACGCCAGGCCGTGCCGGGCCGAGACGGGGTGAGCGTGATGGTTGTTGTGCCAGCCTTCGCCGAACGTCATCAGCGCGACCCACCAGTTGTTGCGGGAGTCATCGCGGGTGGCGAAGCGGCGGCCGCCCCACATGTGGGTGGCCGAGTTGACGAGCCACGTGGCGTGCAAGCCAACGGTGACGCGGACGAAGGAGCCCCACAGAAGAAACGGCCAGCCACCGACGGCGAAGAGTAGCGCCGAAAGGACAACGAGCGGTACCCAATGCCAGGTGTTCAGCCAAACGTAGAACGGGTCCTTGGCGAGGTCCGGGGTGTATTTGGCCATGCGCTTGGTGTCGGCGTGGTCCGCGGTGCCAACCAGCATCCAGCCCAAGTGCGCCCACCAGGCGCCGTCGCGGGGCGAATGCGGGTCGCCGGGCTGGTCGGACTTCTGATGGTGGATGCGGTGCGTGGCCACCCAGAAGATGGGCCCGCCTTCCAGCGTCAGCGCGCCGCAGAGGGCAAAGAAGTGCTCAAGCCACAACGGCACTTTGTACCCGCGATGGGTATGTAGCCGGTGGTAGCCCATGCTGATGCCCAGGCAGATGGTCATCCAGTACAGGAAGGCCGCCACGCCGAGGGCGGCCCAGGAAAAGTTAAACAGCGCGGCAACGGCGCCGACATGAAGAACGATGAGGACGATAACTGTTGGCCAGTTCATACCTCAACGCTAACAGCGACCCGCAAAAGTCCATGTATTAGTTGTGTAATAGCTTCCCGAGGATGGCGACGGCCTCTTCACAGGCGGGGCGATCGACGTCGAAATGGGTGACTGCTCGAACCCGGTGAGGCCCCATCTCAATCATCACCACGCTCTTTTCGCGGAGCCGTGCCGTCAACTCCGCCGCGGTCATGCCTGTGCCGGTGACGTCGAAGTACACGATGTTCGTGCCGGCGTAGGGCTCGACGGCGATGCCGGGCAACTGCGCCAAGGCCTCGGCGAGATAGGCCGCATTGGCGTGGTCCTCGCCCAGCCGGCCGCGCATCTCTTCGAGTGCGATGAGCCCGGCGGCGGCCAGAACGCCGGCCTGTCGCATGCCGCCGCCGAGACGCTTGCGGAGCAACCGCCCTTTGTCCATCTGCTTCTGTGTGCCAACGAGCATAGAGCCAACCGGTGCGCCCAGGCCCTTCGACAGACAGAACATGACGGTGTCGGCGTATTGCGCGATCTCGATGGGGTCGACGTTGAGGGCCGTAGCGGCGTGGAAAAACCGTGCGCCATCCATGTGAACCGGCAGGCCGCGGCTTTCGGCTCCACGCTTGATCTCGGCCAGTTGATCGAGAGGGTAGACGGTGCCGCCAGCGACGTTGTGTGTGTTCTCGACGGCGATGAGGCCGGTGGGCGCGGCGTGGGGGCCGACGGGGCGGATCTCCTTCGCGATCGCCTCCCAGGTCAGATGCCCCTTTTCCGTTGTGATGGTTCGCGTCAGGCAACCGGCGAACCATGCGAGCATGGCGAGTTCATAGTTCAGCACGTGGGCGCGCGAGTCGCAGATGACCTCCTGGCCATGCTCGGTGTGTACGGTCATACCGATCGTGTTGCCCATGCAGCCGGTGGGGACGAAGAGGCCCGCCTCCTTGCCCATGATCTCCGCGGCGCGGGCTTCGAGGCGGTTGACCGTAGGGTCTTCCTGATAAACGTCGTCGCCGACTTCGGCTTCGGCCATGGCCCGGCGCATGGCGGGGGTGGGTTTGGTGACGGTGTCACTGCGGAGATCGATCATAAGAATTCCTGGAGTACGTCGTTAGAAAGCAGCACGCCGCGGGGGGAGAGGCGGAGGCGGTCGCCGTCGCGTTCGAGCAGGCCGTCGGCGAGGAAGCGCTCGATGGGCTCGGCCCAGCGGGTCCATTCCGAGGGCTGCGGCTGAATGCCTTCGCTGAGGCGGAGGCCGACGAAGAAGCGTTCGCTGCCGGGGTCGGCTGGGGTCGCCTGCTGACGGCTGGGGCCTTGCTCGACGTAGGCGAGAGCGGTTTCGGGGTTCTGCCAGCGCTGGCCGGCGGCGTTCGAATGGGCGTCGGCGCCAAAGCCGAGGTACTCTTCGAGGCGCCAATATTTTAGATTGTGGAGCGAAGGCTGGCCGAAGTTTGAGACCTCGTAGCGGGGCAGGCCCATGGCGGTGAGCCGCTCGACGGCGCGTTCGTACATGTTGGCGATGGCGTCGTCGTCGGGGATGTCCTGGGCGCCGTATTTCGGGCCGTTGTTCAGGATTTCGAGGCCGAGGCGCGAGTCCTCATCCACTTCGAGCATGTAGACGGAGGCGTGGGGCGGGGCGAGGCGTTCGATCCAGTCGAGCGACGTCTCCCAACTCGCCGGAGTTTGCGCGGCGAGTCCGGCGATGAGATCGAGGTTAATGTTCGGGATGCCCTCTTCGCGAAGCAGAGCGACATCGGCGGCGACGATCTCCGCTGTGTGCTTGCGGCCGGTTTTGCGGAGTTCGATTTCGACGAAGGATTGGACGCCGAGGCTGACGCGGTTGATTCCCGCTTCGCGCCAGGCGGATACCTGTTCGCGGGAAAAGGAGCCCGGCGCGGCTTCGAGGGTCGCCTCGGCCCAGGGGCGGCCGGGGATGCGGGTTAAGAGTTCGCGCAGGTCTTCATTGGCGATCTGGCTGGGCGTGCCTCCGCCGAGGTAGACGGTTTCCGGCGTCCAAGGCCAAGCGGCCTGTTCCAACTCCTGCCGCAGCGCCATGTGGTACCGGCCTTCCAACTCGCGCGGGAACACCCCGGAAGCGAAGTTGCAGTAGGTGCATTTTTGGGCGCAGAACGGAAAGGAGAGATAGACGCCGGGCATTTAAGAGAGGCTGACGGTCTCGCCGAGGTGCTCGCTGACGTGGGCCGCGATCAACTCGGCAAGGGATTGGCCGGAGTCGGCCAGAACGAAGGCGTTTCTCGCGTCGACCCAATCGAGCTTGAAGCTGCGGGAGTGGGCGGAGACCCAGACTTGGCGGACGGGAGTTTGTGGGCTGACGACGAACTTGGCGCGCGGTTCGTCAAACTCGACGGTCAACGTGCCATTATTGAAGTCGGCCTCAAAGTCGTGAGCATCTGACGCGATGGCGAGCGATTTGAAGAGCGCTGTCATGGCGTCTTCACATTTCAGCCGAAAGTCTTGTTCGTCGAGCATGAATCTTCACGGTAACAGAAAGCATCATTTGATAGGCTGATCTTTTAGAGGATGACAACGACCTGTATCCGGCACACTGAGCTGCCGAACACTTCCCGGCTGTTCGCCGATCTGGTCTATCATTTCGACCAGGTTTCGTCCTTTTACGCCCACGCGCCGTACGATCCGGAGTCGTTTGCGGCAGCCGCGAAGCAGATTCAGTATCCGCCTGAGCGCCGGGCCGCGATGGTTGCCGCGCTGGTGGAGCAGAACCCGGGGAATCCGTCGCTCGAAGTTCTGGCGCGCGAAGGTGCTGTTGCGGTGGTGACGGGCCAGCAGGTGGGGCTCTTTTCGGGTCCGTGTTATTCGGTGTTCAAGGCGCTCTCGGCCATCCGGCTGGCCGAAAACTTGACGGCGCAGGGGATTCCGGCGGTTCCGGTGTTCTGGCTGGCGACGGAAGACCATGACTTGGTGGAGATCAACCAGGCGTGGGTTTTTAGTGCCGGGCACGAGGTGGTGGGGCTGCAAACCGCGGCTGCGAATCCGCTGGGTGGCCCTGTGGGACCGATCCCGGTGGGCGAGGCTCCGCTGGAGGAGTTGGCCGCGGCTTTGAACGGCCTGCCCTTCGCCGACGAAGTGATGGCGATGGTGCGGGAGTGTTATGCGCCGGGGGCGACCTTCGGCAGCGCGTTCCGCGCGTTGGCGCAGAAACTGCTGGCGAAGTGGCCGATTCTGTTTTTGGATCCGCTGGCCCCGGCCATTCGGGCGATCGGCGCGCCGCTGCTCGAACAGGTGGCGGCCCAAGCGCCGGACTTAAATGCGGCGCTGCTCGGACGGAATCAGGAGTTGGCGGCGGCTGGCTATCACGCGCAGGTGCACGTCGAAGCCGACAGTTCGCTTTTGTTTTCGCTCGAAGGCGGAAAGCGGACTCCGTGGAAAGGTACCTCGATCGACGACACGAACCTGCTTTCGCCGAACGCGCTTTTGCGGCCGGTCCTGCAGGATTTCCTTTTGCCGACGGTCGCCTACTTCGGTGGTCCGGCGGAGCTGGCGTATTTTGCCCAGTCGCAGGTGCTCTATCAGAAGCTGCTCGGGCGCATGCCGGTGATGCTGCACCGCGCCGGGTTCACGCTGCTCGACGACCGGACGGCGAAGATTTTGAACCACTACGGTCTGGCCGTGGTGGACACGCTAACGCACGAAACCGGCCTGCACGAGCGGCTCGCGGCGAAATTGATTCCGGCCGGGATCACCGAAAAGGTCGCTACGCTCCGAGCGAATCTCGGCAGCGAAGTGGAAGCACTGTTTGCCGACGTCCGCGCACTCGACCCGACTCTCGAGAAGGTGCTCGCCAAGGGCAGCGCCAAGATGATCTATCAGCTCGGCAAGATGGAGCGCAAGACGGCCCGCCAAGCGCTACGCCGCGACGAGCAGGCGCAGCGGCAGGCGCAGTACCTGCACCATAGCCTGTATCCGCATCGGCACATGCAGGAGCGCTTCTACAGCATTCTGCCTTTCCTCGCGCAGCACGGCCCCGACCTGATCGAACGGATCTATGAGCACGTCGAAGTGGGCTGCCCGGATCACCAGGTGCTTCCGATACACTAGCGCCATGCGCTTGAACCCCGTGAAGCAGGCCTTGCTGGCTGGCAAGACCGTGTTGGGCACTTCCTATGGACAGCTCCGCGATCCGGAGATCGCCCGGATCTTAAAAGCAGCCGGATTTGACTACGCCTATCTCGATGGGGAGCACGGCTGCTTCGGCATTGAGACGCAGCAGGACATCTGCCGCGTAGCCGGCCTGTGCGGCCTGACGATTTTTGCCCGAGTGGCGGACATGCAGTACGACCTGATCGCGCGGTCGCTCGACTGCGGCGCGGACGGGATCATCTTCCCACGCGTCGAATCGCCCGAGCTGCTCGAGCAGGCCATTAGCTGGTGCAAGTTTCCGCCGGTAGGCATCCGCGGCTTCGGGCTGACGACGATGCAAGCCGACTACGAGGCCGTCACCATTCCGCAGATGATGACGCACCGGAACGAGAACGGCATGGTGATTCTGCAGATCGAAACCCAGCGGGCGTTTGAAGCGCGCGGGGAACTGCTTTCGGTACCGGGCATCGACGTCGTGATGGTGGGTCCGGTGGACCTTTCGATTTCGCTCGGCGTGCCGGGGCAGTTCGACGATCCGAAGATGGAAGCGACGCTCGACGCGATTCGGGAGACCTGCGACGCCAAGGGCATCGCTCCGGGGATTCAAGCTCGGAACTTGGCTCTATCGTCGAAATGGCGCGATCGCGGCTACCGGTTCCTGGGAACGGCTTCCGAATGGGCCATGATGCTCGAGAAGGGCAAGGAGATCGTAGGGGCGCTACGAAAGTGAGCAATGGTGCCGAAGGTGGGAGTCGAACCCACATGGGGAGTGAACCCCGGCAGATTTTGAGTCTGCTGTGTATACCAGTTCCACCACT
Organism: Candidatus Sulfopaludibacter sp. SbA3; assembly: GCA_945890485.1. GTDB lineage: Bacteria > Acidobacteriota > Terriglobia > Bryobacterales > Bryobacteraceae. Next base: position 502,076 of record CAMDCN010000002.1, read on the forward strand.
TCGGCACTGACCCTGTCAGTATAACAGCAGATGGGTGTTTCGTTCGATAGTCAAGATGTAGTAAATCGCTTGGCGCTGCTCGCGCAGCCCCGGCTTTATGAATTGCTCCGGCTCAGCTCGGCCCGGCACGTCTACGATCCGATGCCGGGCCTGCCGGGGGCGAAGTATTTCGCTGAGGAAGGCGAGGTGATTCTGAACGGCTCGAAGCGCGCCGTGCAGCCGTATCAGAGCATCGAACGGTTCCTGAGTCCGGAGAAGGCGATCTCGTTTCTGGTCGAGCCTGGGCTGCTGCCGATCGTCAAAGCCATCGCGCTGGACGTGCGCGGCCGCAAAGTGCTGGTCACAAGAAAACCGGCGCCCCGGGAGAGTGACCGGGGCGCCGTGGGTTACTTGTCAGGCTTCGGGATGCGGCTGCTGTTGGATGCCGCTGGCCCCGAAACCACGTTGACGTGGGAATGCCTCTACGGCGTCCTATAGCTCGGTGAGGTGCTCCACCTTGCCGGTGGAGTCGCCGATCTTTTCGGGTTGGACGCCGACGTTGTCGAGCATGGTGAGGAACAGGTTGGTCATTGGCGTGCCCTTCTTGAAGCGCACGTGGCGGCCACCGTGGATCTTGCCGCCGCCGCCACCGGCGAGGATCGTCGGCAGGTTGAGATGCTCATGCCGGTTGCCGTCGCTGATGCTGCTGCCGTAGACGACCATCGAGTTGTCGAGCAGCGTGCCTTCGCCGTCCTTGGCGCCCTTCAGCTTGCCGAGGAACTGGCTGAACATCTCGATATGGTGCTGGTCGATCTTTTGCAGACGGTCGATTTTGGCCGGGTCGTTGAAGTGATGCGACAGGCCGTGGTGAGCGTCCGGCACGCCGATGTTCCGGTAGGTGCGGTTGCCACCCTCGCGCCCGATCATGAAGGTCACGATGCGGGTGAGGTCGGCCTGGAAGGCAACGGTGACGAGGTCGAACATCAACTGGATGTGCTCTTCGAAGGTCGGCGGGATGCCGGCCGGCCGGTCGAGCGCCGGGATCGAAGCGGCCCGCTCGTTGGGCTCTTCGCTCTTCTGGATCTTCTTTTCGATTTCGCGGACGGCTTCCATGTACTCGCCAAGCTTGCGCTTGTCGGAAGCGCCCAACTGCATGCCGAGGCGGGCGGCATCTTCGCGGACGAAATCGAGAATGCTGCGGTCCTGCTTGGCTTGGGCGGCGCGGGCGGCGGGGTCGGTGGAGTCGCCGTCGCCGAACAGGCGCTCGAACAGGGCACGGGGGTTGATCTCCGGCGGCATCGGCGTAGACGGCGAGCGCCAGGAGACGGTGTTGCTGTAAGCGCAGCTATAGCCGCTGTCGCAGCCGCCGACGAGGCGGGAGTCTTCGAGGCCAATCTCAAGCGAAGGCAACACGGTGCGGCTGCCGACTTCCTTGGCGGCAACCTGGTCGACCGAGATGCCGGCTTTGATGTCGGCGCCCTGCGTCTTCTTGGGATGGACGCCGGTCAGCCACGTTGCGCCAGCGCGGGCATGGTCGCCGGCGCCGTCGCCGAGGGCCTGGCCGTTGTAGTGATCGAGGCCGGAGAGGACGAGAAGGTCCTTGCGGTAAGGCGCGAGGGATTGCAGCGTTTTGCCGAATTCGAACGCCTTGCCTTCGGCGGTGGGCGTCCAGTGGTTCATGATGATGCCGTTCGGCACATAGCAAAAAGCCATGCGGACGACGGGCGCGGCGGCGGTGCGTGCCGCATGGCTCAGGGCCGGAACCATGGCATCGAACAGGGGTAGGCCGAGGGCCGTGCCGAAGCCGCGCAGCAGTGTGCGGCGGTCAAGAGACTTCTTGGTAATGATCATCGTTCCGGGCTCCTTCTCATTTGAAATGGTACGCTGTTCACGATCGCGTTGACGAGGGCGGAGAACTGGTAGTCGCTCTTCGCGGCGTCGCGGCGGATCTGGCGAATGGCCGGCATATCGTAATGTTCCAAGCCCCGGCCCAAGGCGTAGGTCAAAAGTTTTTCGGTGAGGCAGTCGACGAACTCGTCCTGGCGCTCGGAGAGAATGCGCTTCAGGTCGCCGGGTCCATCGAGCATCACGCCGCCCGGCAGCGCGCCGGAAGCGTCAATCTTCACGCCGCCTTCTTCGGCGCGGAACTTGCCGGTGGCGTCGTAGTTTTCAAGGGCAAAGCCGAGCGGATCCAGGCGGTCGTGGCAGGAGGCGCAAGCGGCCTTGGCCCGGTGAGCCTGTAGGGCGGCGCGCAGGTCCTTGGCGGAACCTTCGGCGGCTGCGGCGAGCTCGGGAACGTCGGGGGGCGGCGGGGGAGGCGGCGCACCGACGATGTTTTCAAGGATCCACTTGCCGCGGAGCACCGGGGAGGTGCGTGTGGGATAGGACGTGACCGTCAGAATGCTGCCGTGCGAAAGCAGACCGCCGCGCTCGGGGTTGGTGAGCGCAACCCGGCGGAAGTAGTTGCCCCGGACGCCGGAGATGCCGTAGTGGCGGGCCAGGCGTTCGTTCAGGAAGGTGTAATCGGCGTTGAGGAAGTCGATGATGCGACGGTCTTCCTTGACGATGTAGGTAAAGAACTGTTCGGTCTCTTTCTGCAGGGCAGAGCGAAGGGAATCGTCAAACTGCGGATACTTGTCCGGATCGGGCCGCCAGGAGGGCACGTTGCGCAGGTGCAGCCACTGGCCGGCGAAGTTATCGACGAGGGCCTTGGCCTTGGGGTCGGCGAGCATGCGCTTCACTTGGGCGGCCAACACCGGCCGCAACTTCTTCTGCTCGCCCAAACGAATGAGCTCTTCGTCGGGGATGGAGCTCCAGAGGAAGAACGACAGGCGGGAGGCGAGTTCGAGGTCGGTCACCTTGTGGAGCGGTGTCGCGCCGTTGGCTTCCATGCGGAAGAGGAAATTGGGAGAGACGAGAATGGCGCGGAGGGCCATCTCGAGACCCGCGTCGAAGGAGCCGGACTTAGCGTAGAGGCGCTGCAACGGGGCCAAATCTGCGGTGGTCACCGGCCGGCGGTAGGCTTGCCGGGCCACGGTGGCAATGATCTTGTTCGCGCAGGCGGTCGTCTTCTCGGCGCACTGCAGAACGCGGCGGCGACTGGGCGTATCGCCGGGGCCGGTGGGGTTGAAGGGGCCGCCGATCAGAACGTATTCGAGCTGCGTGAGGGAGAAAGGCGGGGGGCCAAAGCGACCTACGCTGGCGCCTGCGGTGGTCTCGCTCTTGGGAGATTCGGAAAGAAAACCAGCGCCGATGGAGTGCACACCAGCTTTCAGGGGGACGCGCACTTCGAAATTGCGTGTGGCCTGCGACTCTTCCGCGTTGCTGTAGACGGTGTCGATGAGTTTCACTCGCACGCCATCCACGCGGACGTCGAGCTTGGCGGTGGGAAGCGTGGGGTCGGGATTGCCGCGAACACGCACGGTGACAACGTACTCGGCGTCGGCCGGGAAGTAGTGCTTAATGGTCATGCCGCTGCGCAGGGAGAGCGGCAGCTCTTCGCCGGAGTCCGAGGCGCCTGGCCTTGTGAAGGTGTATTTCTCGACGAGCGGGCTTAGCTTCGTGGTGCCGAGGGCCTGCCGCACGACACGGCGTGCCGTGGTCATGTACTTCTCCATCAACAGCGGAGAGACGGTGAGAACGGAGCCGATGTTGTCGAAGCCGTAGCCGGAGTCGTCGGCGGGGAGGCTGGCGGCATGGTCAAGGTCGAGAGCGAGCAGGTCGCGGACAGCGTTGGCGTACTCGGCGCGGTTCAGCCGGTGAACGGTGGGGCTGCCAGGATTGGGGTACTTGCGAATGTTCTCGTCAAGGCGAGTTTCGAGCCACGTCGCCATGGCGGCGTTGGCCTCCGGCTTCGGCCGAGGCAAACCCTTGGGGGGCATTTCGCCAGTCTTCAGCTTGCGTAACACCTTTTCGAGCTTGCCGGCGTGGGCAGCGAGATCCGTGGTGCTGACGCCTTGCAGGGAGAAACCCGCCATTCGGCTTTGGTCGTTGTGACAACCTTGGCAGTACTGGTTAAGGGCCGTTTGCACGGTCGCCGCGTCTTGCGCGAAGACGGCGGAAGCGGCGATGAAGAGCGAAAAGTGGAGACGCAGCATCACTAATTGTGGGTAGGGCTTTCGCCAGTGTCACAGAAAGAATATCATTTCTTCATGTACCAGCCAAAGCGGTTATGCCTATACCTCCTATTGTCTTTATCGATGTTAGGCGCCGACACTCGACTCTTTGATGCTGTGCAGTCGGGCGATCAAAGAACCGTCCTGGGCTTGGTGAAGGCAGGGGTTAACGTCAATACGGCGCGGCCGGATGGGTCGACGGCGCTTGGGTGGGCGGTGAGCCGCGACAACGTCGAGATTGTGGCGGCGTTGCTGCAGGCGGGCGCGAACCCGAATGTAGCCGACGAGAATGGCGAGACCCCGATGACGCTCGCTTGCACGCAAGGGAACCTGCCGATTGCGCGGCTGCTGCTCAATGCCAAGGCCAGGATTGATGTGACCCGCTGGAACGGCGAGACGCCGCTGCTGGGCGCGATTCAATCCGGCAATGTGGAGCTTGTGAAGCTGCTGATTGAGCGGGGGGCCGCGGTGAACGCTTCCGAGGTCCGCATGGAGCAGACTCCGTTGATGTGGGCCGCTGCCGCGGGGCGGGCCGATATCGCGGCGTTGCTGCTCGAGAAGGGAGCCGATGTGAACGCAAAGTCCAAGAGCGGCTTCACGCCGCTGCTGTTTGCGGCACAGAAGGGCGATTTAGCTACCGTGAAGCTGCTGGTGACCGCCAAGGCTGATCCGCTGACGAAATCGAAAGAAGGCGCGGCCCCGTTCGCGCTGGCGCTGGCACGCGGCCACGAGGCCGCGGCGCGCTATCTGCTCGATTTCGGGGCGGAGGTGAACCTGCTCGACTCCTCCGGCAGCACGCCGCTGCATACGGCGGTGCGGCTGGGAAAGATTGACCTGGTGAAAGACCTGGTGGCGCGCGGCGCTGATCTGAAAGCGAAAACCACGCGTTCCGGGGTGCAGCGCGGCCCGTTCCGCAGCTTTGGCCTCACCCCGTTCCTGACCGCGGTGGAGGCGGGAGACGTGGCGATGATGCGGGAACTGGTGAAACTGGGCGCGGACCCGAAAGCGAAGACCTCGGACGGCGCGGGCGGCGTGCTGCTGGCGGCGCAGAGCCGGAAATTGGACGCCGTGAAAATGATGGTGGAGCTTGGCGGCGACGTGAACGAGGAGCGACCCGGCGGTGGCACGGCGCTGCATACGGCCACCCGGTTCGGCGATAACGTGATGATTCAATACCTGGTGGACCACGGCGGGGACCTGACTAAGAAAGACCGTTTCGGCCGCGATGTGCTGGGGGAGGCCGAGTTCGAAGCGCCGAAACCGACGATTGAGTTTGTTCGCAAGCTGGTTCAGAAGAAGCAATGATAAACTGCGGGCATATGCAGAGACGGAAACTTTTGGGTTGTGCGCTCGGACTGGGCGCAGTGGCATTCGCGAAGAACAAGCGGTTCAATTTGCCGGCGCCGAACCCGGCGAGTTCAGCGGCCAACGGCGCTAAGCTGATCCCGCAGCCAGCGGGCGCCAAGCTCAAGGTTCCGGTCGGCTTTGCCGCCGAAGAGTTTGCGAGCGGCTTCCAGAAGCCCCGGATTATGCTGGAGTTGCCGGGCGGCGCGGTGCTGGTCTCGGAAAGCCTGCCGAAGGGCAGCGTGGTGGCCGTGGGACCGGGCAAGGCGCGGAAGACGCTGATTGCGGGTCTGGACCGCCCGTTTGGCATGACTCTGTGGAAGGATTACCTCTACGTCGCCGAGGCCGAGTCCGTAAAGCGGTACAAGCTGGATGCCAAGGCCGTAACGGTGGGCAAGGGCGAAGAGGTCGTATCGCTCAAGGGCTACGGCAAGGGCCACTGGTCGCGCGGCATCGCGTTTGACCCCAAGGGCGACAAGTTCTATCTCTCGGTGGGATCGAGCAGCAACATCGACGCGGGCGATCCGGCGGACCGGGCCGCGATTCATGTCTATAACGCTGACGGCTCCGGCAAGCAGATCTTTGCAACGGGCCTGCGCAACGCTGTGAACATCCGCATCAATCCGCAGAGTGGCAAGCCGTGGGTGACCGTGCAGGAGCGGGATGGCCTGGGCGATGACCTGGTGCCCGACTTCTTCACTTCGGTGAAGAAAGGCGCATTCTACGGTTGGCCGTATGCCTATATCGGCAGCAACGAGGAGCCTCGGCACAAGGGCGCCAATCCGGCGGCAGTCAAGAAGGCTGTGGAGCCGGACATGCTGCTGAACGCGCACGCATCGGCCATGGATTTTGCGTTCTACACGGCCAAGCAGTTCCCGGCCAAGTTCCACAACGGGGCCTTTATCGCTTCGCGTGGATCGTCGAACCGCGCCAAACGGCTCGGCTACTCCATTCTCTTTGTGCCGTTTACGAACGGCAAACCCAGCGGACCGCCCGAGGACTTTCTCACCGGCTTCATGCTCGGCGAGGACAAGAAAGAGGTCTGGGGCCGGCCGGTGGGACTGCTACAACTCGCCGATGGCAGTTTGCTGCTGAGCGAGGATGGCAACAACAAGATCTGGCGGATCTCGTTCAAAGGCTAGAAACAAAAAGGCCCCCGAAACCGGGGGCCTTTTTGCATTTGAAGGGGAGGTTAGATGGGGCGTTCTTCGGGAGGGAGCGTGAACGACTCGATCGGCTCCGTCTCGATCTCGGGGCCGGATCCGGGGATTCGTCCCGTCTCTTCGCTCTTCTTTTGCAACCGCTTAGCCGCCTTTTCCTGCGACTTCTCCATGCGCGCGAACTCTTTCTGCCGTTTCTTGAATGTTGTGTGTGCTCTAGCCATGCAGCCTCCAGTTCGTACTGCGCCGGATGTTCCGTAGCCATACTCTCCAAGACGGACCAAGAGGGAGAGGAGACGCCGGTTCCGCCGGCGTACAATGACCCCTTTATTAGTTGGGAGGGGCCGATTCGACAGTCAAACCTGAATCCATTGTAGCAGGTCAATCCTTCTCGAAATCGATTTTGGAATCGGCGCCGAACTTTCGATAGTTCCGGAAGTTGATTTCGTTTCTGCTGCAGTTATTGGATCCGCGCTGGCACATCAGGTTTTCACTGTGTACGGGCAGCAGGAACAGTTTCGTGTCGATCCGGACGAAATCGTACTCCAGAACCACCTCCACTTTGTCAAACGGGAAGTCGCCGGGGAAGCTCAGGCTTTGCTGCTCAATGCGCATGACGCGGTTGGTATCCTGGTCGATCCAGATGGTCCCCTTGTATCCGGGACGGTACATTTTACCCTCGTCGCGGGAGTGCACCTGCCAATGGGAGAGCGGCTGTTTCACCGAAAAGTTGTAGACGAAGGTGGTTCGGCCCGAGATTCGGTCGGTGCCCCGCTTAGTGAAGGTGGCGCCGGACATGGGGGAGAGAATATCGCGTTGTGTGGTGACAAATTCGCCGGTGGACCAGGTGCCGGACGTTTCGGCGGGGTCTTTTGAGGGGCGTCCGTTGATCTTGATGTTCCTATATTCTTCTTTACCGTTGATGCAGATGACGTCGGCGGTGACGTTGTCGATGGCGGTCCACTGCGGCGGGTTCGTGCCACTGTAGTAGCGCATGGTGTGCTGCTGCACGAGGAAGTTGGGGAGGGTGTCGGTAAAGTTTTCGGCCTCTTCGCGGGCGGCGGCGATTACGGGGTCCGCGGGAGGCGGCGGCCGCAGGAGGGGTTCGGTGGCGGCCACGGGAGCGTCGGCGTCGGAGGCAGGCTCGCCGGGGGCGGGTTTCTCGGGACGGCGCGGGGCGTTTTTGATGCGGTCCGGCACGCCGCGGCGGAGGCGGGGGCGATCTTCGAGGGGTTCTCCGCCGATCTTCGGGGTCGCGACGGTGGGGGCGGTTGCGTCGAGGCTCGCTTCCGTTGAGGAATCAGCGGGCACCTTCGCGGCCGCGGCCGAACGCTCTTCAGCAGTGCCTGCGCGAACCAGGCTAACCTTGATGGCGGTCTCCTCGTCGTCTGGACTCACTTCCACTTTCAAGACGTCGCCTGGTTTCAGGAGCGAATCCCGCATGGGGTCGCCCGATGCATCACGGAACTGGGTTTTGGCGATGAGCCGGTACTTCACGATGCCTTTGCCGGACGTTTCAAGGACCAGTTCCTTTTCGCCCAACTGTCGCAGCGTTCCTTCGGTACCCGTCAGTTTCGGACCACGTTTGGGCAGCTTGATCTGCGGAATCGGCAGCCCTACAGATGGACCCTGCGGATATTGGCCCTGCGGATACTGCCCCGGCGGGTATTGGCCGGGAGGGTATTGTCCCCCCGGGGGGTATTGTCCCGGAGGATACTGGCCCGGCAACTGCGCAAACAGAACTGCCGAGGCGGACATTCCGACCAGCCAACGACGCCACATAAAAGAACCTCAACTAACTTAGACTACATTTCGCTCAGCGCCGCAATCACCGCCCCGCGCGAAGTGGAATTCAGAGGTTCCGTCGCCAGGCGAACCTCGCTGATCGGTACCGGGAAATCGTTCTGACGCAGCGCTTGCTCGAAGCGTTCCCGGAATCCTCCGGCCAACACGCTGCCTCCGCTCAGGACAAGCGGGATGGGCCGCCCCAGGCGGGGCAAGCTCTTCGCCTGCTGGAATACTTCGCGCATCGCCTGCACCACGCTCTGGATGACGTCGTCGTAGTAAACGCTGAGCACTTGGTGGGCCTTGTCCGGACTGATGGCGTTGAAGAAGAATCCATCCTCCTTGATCATGCGGATACGGTTGACCATTTCGCCCGTCACCGCCGCCGCGTTCGAATCAATGAAGTCGCCTCCCTTGGGCACGCTGAACTGAATCACCGGAACCGCCAGATAGGACATGCAGATGTTGCAGAGTCCACCACCGAAGCTGATGCCGATGCCGGTGTAGTTCGAGGATTCGAGTTCGCTGTAGATCACGGCGAGCCCTTCGTTAATGGGCTTGGCGTCATAGCCCAGTTCGCCGAGGATCTGTCGCAGCGTTGCCTCGTGATAGGTCAAGCTGTCGTGAGCGCCAAGCGGCGGCGCAGGCACGCTGAAGAAGAGCTTTTGCCGGGCGTGGGCGGCGGGCCCCAGCAGCGAGAGCAGCAGATTCTGCATCATGGGCATGCTTTCGGGTTCGCCGGGATTCAAGAAACCTTTGGTCATGGGCCGGCGCAGTTCGGCGCCAATCAGGTCGGCGAAGCGCTCGCTCTCGTTGCCGTGGACGATGATTTCATTGCCACGAACTGTGTGGGGCACGTTCTCCTTGCGCAGGACCCCTTCGGTAAGCCGGGAGTTTGGCAGGGTAACGAAGGAGTTCAATTGGCTGCTGAACCGGTAACCGTTGTCGGCTGGCCACGCCGCCACAATCCGGCTGGTGCCGACGTCCAGACCCACTGGGGTAGAACCGTCGGAGTAAGAGTAATTCATCAGTTTCCCTCCAGGGAAAAATCTGGTTGCCTAACTAAGTTATACAAACGGCGGTAACGCTGCACGAGACCGCTCCGCCATACTGCCAAGTTCGTTTTGTGGGCGACCGCGGCGCTCTGCAACTCCAGGTCCGCGGCGTCGAGACCCCGCCATAGGCGCTCTCCAGTGGCATCGCGGAAGGAGGTATCGTAATTAAAACCGAAGAGTGTAATAGCCGGCGGCGGGAGTTGATAGTTATCCGGCAGGCCTATCTGCTCAAACGGAAAGTTAGCGGCCCAGTCCGTGTGGTAACCGATACCCATGTTGTCGGGGTTCACCGAGACTTGGGCGTGCGTGACGCAGTTCCGGGCGGCGATCTGGTAGCGGGAGCGGAGCAAATCCGTCAATAGGCGCCCGGAGTGAATCTGCGGCGCGGTGACCGGCGTCTGGCCACTTTCATCGCGGGAGGGGCCTTCGAACGAGACACCGAGGAAGCTGGAATTGAGGTTCAGGTAGAAATGCTGGTCCTCAGCCCAAACAGAGTTGCCGGCGTGATGAGCCGGTTCGCTTTCCGGCACTACACGCCAAACCCGGCCAAACCGGTCAATGACGAAATGATAGGCCCGAATCTGCCGGACGTACTGCAGCACCCCGGCCCCGATGCGCCGCAGCGCCCGGTTCTGTGTTTCGTCAAACGGCAGCGCATGGCTCTCGGTGGTGTGAAAAACAATGCCGTAGGGGGTGGAGCGGCGCTCCTGCTCCTCTGACGCCGTGCGGTAGCGAACAAATGCAACCGGCTCCTGCCTTGGCAGTTGGTAGCGCTTCTCGATCCGCAAGCCATTGCTATACAGTTCCTGCGTGTCGGTTGACTCCACTTGCCAGACCTTAGCCATTTGCCCGCCGGGGCCGACTGCCAGCCGCTGGATCGCGGTGCGCTTCAGTCCGGCGCCGTCGGAAACAATCGGGATGGGCAGCAAACCGAGGGCGAGCAGCAGGGCCGAGAAATGGCGGACCTGCGCACTGCGCAGCGTGCGCTGAATGGGATGACCCGACAGAAATGCGGCGCTCCGCCGGAGAAAGCGAAGGCGCGAGACGGGCTCGACGATCTGGTCGGCCCGCCAGCTAACGATCGCCGCGGAAAAACGCCGCGGTGGCCGCCATCTGGACTCTTCGAGTTCTGTCATCGGCGCAACAATATCCGCTCTCTTCTCAACTACATCGGTAGGGTGCCAACGAACTCTTATAGTAAGCAACACAACTCAGGTTGACAACCCAAGTTTACTAGGGGCTTACACTTACATGGCAATCGGGTTCCGAGCGTTCACGACTTCTTGATCTTGCGGGCCCGCCAAAACGAAGCCAAGCCCAGCGCGAACATCGGCACGATGAACAGGATCTCCAGAATGATCCGCCCGAACTGGTCGGGTTCACCGGAGAAGCCCATCGCCTCCCGGTACAGACGAGGAGTTGCAATGACGGCAATGCAGATAAACAGAAAACCGATGATCTCATTCCAGAGAATGCGTAGAGGCCGCATAATGCCCGGCAGGACGTGGGCCACGAATTTTCGACCGATAGCGATCATGGTGCATTTCCATTATAAGTCTGCAGAAATCCGGCCGGTGCGCCGATAGGTTGAGAGAGTGCTATTCTGGGGGTGCCCAGAAGTGTCATGTGAGAGGGCCATTCCTTTGGACGACCGACTGAAAGAGCTCATGCAGGATTTGGGAAACGCGATCAACGAATCCCTGTCCGACTCCGACCGAATCGCGGAAGCGATTGGCGAGATCAAGAAGTCCGGCTACGACGTCTTCCTCGTGCTGGAAGCGACCATCGGCTTCAACAAGCGGGACGAGTCTTCGCCGGATGTCGACGAGGACGAGTATGTTGATGCCGAGGAAGAGGAAGCGGCGCCGCGGAAGCGCCTTGGTCCGTTCGGCAAGGTGAAATGGACCTCGCAAGACCAGAAGTTCTTGAAAGCGCTGAAGATCTCCACCGACGAAAGCGGCGAATAGCTAGCGGTCCATCACCTCGTGATAGGCGGTCCAAGTCTGGTCCACCGCCCGATCCCAAGTGAACTGAGCGGCATGGGAAAAGCCTCGCTGGGCCATCTTCTCGCGTAAGGCGGGTTGTTCGATGAGCGTCTGCAAGGTGTAGCGCAGCTCTTCCACGTTTTCCGGATCCACTTGGAACGCAGCGTCCTCGGTGACCTCCGGAAGCGCGGATCGATTGGAAGTCACGACTGGTACCCCCCAGGCCATCGCCTCAATTGCGGGGATGCCAAATCCTTCATCAAGCGACGGGAAGGCGAAGATCGACGCGCGGCTGTAGAGCGCCTCCAGCCGTTCCGCAGAGACATAGCCCAGCACTTGGATATCCGCTCGCCGCGGACTCGCCGCGATCTGCGCCAGAATCTCCTCTGCGCCGAAACCTGTCGCCGCGCCGGCGAGCACCAGGCGCCAACCTGCGGGCAGCCCTTCGAAAGCCTGAATCAACCGGCCTGTGTTCTTGCGCTTCTGAATCGCCCCCACTGAGAGGATAAAGGGCTGTCGCGTCGTCAGCTCTCGCAACCGCTTCTCTCCCGGATGGGAGACCCCATGATGTACAACGCGGATCCGTCCTCGCTCAACGCCGAGCAGGCTGGTGATCTGCGAGGCCGTGAACGAACTTACGGCCAAAATCAGGTCCGAGCGGTTGGCAGCGTCCTTGGCCTGCGCTGTGAAGCGGGAGCGGAACTCCGGGGACGAGTAGTCGGAGGTCATCACGAACAGGTCGTGGAACGTGGTCACCAGCCGATGGCGGCTCTTCAGGTGGGGTAGACGCTGATTCAACCCGTGAAAGATCTGGGCGGAGGGAGCCCAGGTGTCGAGCAACGGCCGCCGGGCCGCGCCGCGGGGTAGAAAGGCCTCGAGCGACCGAAAGAGTCGATGTGGCCGGTAGCAGAAGTAGTAGCGGGCGTCGGGATGCCGCCGCGCCAACCCCCATAGGATCTCTCGGGAATACACCGCCACCCCGGTCGGCTGGGAACCAACGCTATACGTGGCGTCGAGGGCGATTCGCACGAGCGAATCCTAGCGCACACCCGGTAGATTCAGCAGACCAGATAGGGCCAGCGCTACCCCGGCGGCGCGGAGGACGCCCCGCACCAAGGGAGTATCCGGCACCGCGGCGGGTGCGGAGCCGCGCATCGGGATCGGCATGCCCCGGCTTTGGAACCGGTCGGCGAAGCTGGTGAACTTCTCCGCGCAAACGGCCGGGCGCAACATTAACTGCACGCCCAGGAACAGAAAGGCGCCGGCGAGCGCAAGGCTCTGCACGGTTGAGACCAGTTCTGCGAAGGAGTCCATACCTCTATCCTAGCGCGGGAGCTAGCTCCTGACCGCGGTTCACCGCCAGATCGGCCTCGGCGCGCTGTAACATTACGTCGAGATTGGTGGTGGCGGTCGGGATTAGCGTCGATTGCCCGGACCGATAGCTCAGCGCCGGACGGTTGCTGGGGAAGGGAGTCAGCGATCGCAGGTAGCGTTCGATGCGATCGTCCATGCATTCGAGTTCAGCTGGATCGTCGAAACACAACGCGCCGAAGGTATCACCCTGCAGCCGCGCGACGACATCGGACTCCCGAAAGACAGTGCGCAGCAGGTCCCCCGTCTCAATGAGAGCCAAGTCATGCGCCTGATGTCCGTAGGCATCGGCAAGCAACGAGTAGCCGGTCAACTCAATCAGGAAAAGCGTGGCCGGACGCTGCCAGCGCGCCGCCAACTGTAGCGATTGCTCTCCCAACAAAACGAAGCCATCGCGGGAGATGAGGCTGGTGAGTTCGTCGAGCAGCGGCAGCTCCGCGCGGGCGACGATGGCCTGCTGGCGCTCCATGGCGGAACGCAGGGTGCGCGCCAGCGGCAGACAGTCGAGGTCTTCCTTCAGCAGATAGGAGAATGCCCCTTCACGCACGGCGGCGAGAGCCGTGTATTCCTCGCGGGCATTGCACAGGATGACGATGGGCGCCGTGCGGCAAATCGGATGTACCCGCAGAAAGGTGTGCAGCGCGTGGCTATCCGACAGGTCGAGGTTCAGCAGAATGATGTCGAAGGCCTCTTGTTCCAGGGCCACCAGCGCCTCGGCCAGCGTCTCGGCGTGATACAACTCCATCTGCCAGGGAAGCAGTTTCCGGTACTGCTGTTCCTCGAGTTCATCGAGGGCTTCCTGGACCAGACCAGCGTCCCAGGGATCGGATTCGACGAGGAGAACCCGGCTGCGGATACGGGCGGGGGAAGGCGAATTCATCGAAATGAAAGTGGCCCCGCCGGAGGGAAAGTCTCAGTCGCCCAGTTGGTATTCCTTCAGCTTCCTGTAAAGAGTGGTGCGGCCGATGCCGAGCAGGTGGGCGGCCATCAGTCGATCGCCCTTCGTGTATTCGAGCGCACTCAAAATGGCGCGACGCTCCATCTCGACGAGCGGCAGGATGGGCGATGCGACGAAGGCGGGTTGTGCTCCGGCGCCGGGTTGCGTCGAAGGGGCGTAGCCCGCGGCGGCAGCCATGGCCATGCCGGGTTCGGGGGAGCGCCGGGAATAGTGGAAGTTCTGGATAGGCGAAGGCAGGTCTCGGGCCTGCAGCAGCGGGCCGGTATTGATGGCGACCATGTGCTGAATCGAGTTTTCGAGTTCGCGGACGTTGCCTGGCCAATCGTAGGCTAAAGCCGATTCGAGCGCCTCTTGCGTGAAACTGTGGTTGGAGCCGTATTTCCGCAGAAAATGCTGCAACAAGGCGGGAATGTCCTCGCGGCGATCCCGCAGCGGGGGCAGGCGCAGGGTGACCACATTGAGCCGATAGTAGAGATCCTGCCGGAAGGTTCCCTTCTCCACCTCTTTTGCCAGATCACGATTGGTGGCCGCTATGATCCGGAAGTCGGAGCGCTTAGTGACCGTCGAACCCAAAGGACGGAACTCTTTCTCCTGCAGAACCCGCAATAGCTTCGCCTGCAGATCGAGCGGCATCTCGCCGATTTCGTCAAAGAACGCGGTGCCGCCGTCGGCGGCTTCAATCAGACCCACCTTGTCCCGGTCCGCACCCGTAAACGCTCCCCGGCGGTGGCCGAACAGCTCGCTCTCCATCAACGTGCCAACAAAAGCCGAGCAGTCGATGGTGACAAAGTTGCCTGAAGGGTTGGCGGCATGAATGGAACGGGCCACCACTTCCTTACCCGTTCCGGTCTCTCCCAGGATCAGCGCGGGCCAGCGGCCACTGGCTAGTTTCTCCACCATCCGTTGCACGTGCCGAAGGCGCGGCGACTGTCCAACCAGCAGTGGCGGGGCGTGAAAAGACGGAGTTTGTGCAGTAGGGATCATGGACGTACCTCAACCGAACGGAAAAACCCGCTCAGATGATTGAGTGGTGATGGTGAATCATTACTCTAACTTTTCTTTGCCGGGCCCACAATACTTTTCTAAGGGTTTGATGGGGTGACCTTTCCCCCCAAAGAGGGGTGGCCCTACTCCACGTCCCAACCGACAACGAACGAGTTCGGGTAGTCCGGGCGCACCTCAAGCAGCGTCTTCTGCGCCTGCTTCACGTCGTCCACTTTGCCTATCAGGATGCGCCAGGACTCCGGCGTGTTCCCCTTCGCCACGGCCGGCCGGTAACGGATGAATACGTCCTTGTACTTCCCTTTGAGCTTCCGTTCGAGGAACTGCGCGTTCTGCTGATTGCGGGCCGTGGTCACCTGCACGGTGAACTGGCGGCCTCGGACGTAGCTGCGGGGAGGATCGATCACCGTGAGCTTCACCTTCGCAATGCCAAGCCTGACGAGATCAATCTCTTCGGCCGCTGCGCGCGATAGATCGACGATGCGTCCCTTCACGAATGGCCCCCGATCCGTGATGCGCACCTGGGTCGATCTCCGGTTATCCAGGTTACGCACGGAGACCCATGTTTCAAAGGGTAATGAGGGATGCGCGGCCGTCATCGCGCGCATATCGTAGACCTCTCCGTTCGCTGCGCGGCGGCCATGATAAGGCTCGCCATACCAACTCGCCACGCCCTCTTCCGAGGCTCCAATGCGAGCCACGGGGTTGCTAATTTTGATTTGCCTGCCGCCGCCGCAGCCCATCGCCAAAGCGCCACCCGCCAGCAGCACAAGATACGCGAAACCCCTATGTTTATTGGCTCGAAACGACATTGATCGCGGCATCGGCATAACAACATTCTGCACTACTTTCGTTTTTTATGCGAAAACACTCGACTTTTTGGCACTCTTTGCGTACGGCGGCTCACTTTTTCTCTTGACATTGTTCTGGAACAACCTTATATATGGTCACAACTGCGTTCTCTCTAGAGAGCGCCAGAAAGATGTTAGGGAGAATCACTCAATGAAGAACGCAACCGCAAAGAAGGCAGCCCCGGCGAAGAAAGCCGCCGCCCCTGCCAAGAAGGCTGCAGCGCCCGCTAAGAAGGCTGCTGCTCCGGCCCCGGCGAAGAAAGCTGCTGCTCCTGCGAAGAAGGCTGCTGCGCCTGCCAAGAAGGCTGCTGCTCCGGCCCCGGCGAAGAAAGCTGCTGCTCCTGCGAAGAAGGCTGCCGCGCCCGCTAAGAAGGCTGCTGCTCCGGCGAAGAAAGCCGCTGCGAAGAAGTCGTAGTCTTTCGATTTATCATCAACCGCGAATAGCCCAAACGGCCCCGGCTTCAACCGGGGCCGAAATCATTTTGGAGCCCTGTTTACGGGCCTTTCCCGCTTCTCGAACCATAGCGCGCGGAACGACTCACCCAGATCGAACAGCAGTGATTTCAACTGCAGCCGCCGGTTCGCATCGGCCTCCAAATTGAGGAACGCGAAGTGGTCTGCTTCGCCGATGCGCAGCAGGAACGAACCCATCGATTCGCTGCGAACGAGTTCGAAGCCACACTCGCCGGCAACAGCTTCGAGCGTGGAGAAAGGCACATGCGCCGTGATGTCCTGCTGGCCCGGATCCGCCAACACATCATCAATCGCACGGTGCTTTCGATAGCTCATCAGAGAGCCTTGCGGAAAGCGAATCTGCTCTCGCCGCGAGTAGCCATAGTCGAGCACCAACAGGTGGCCGGACTCGATGCGCGCGGCCATGCGACGCAGCTCGCGCTGCATGCCCACGGGCACTTCGACGACCTCGATGCCTTCATCAATCGCGTCCATTGTTACGGCCGCGCCTGGTGTCCAAACGAAGCGCCCATCGCTTTCTCCCACCCTTCGCTCGCGCCATCCGTCCTCGCTGCGTTCGGCCAGATCCACCGGCAACGCATCGAAGAACTCGTGCGCCAGCACGAGGCCCGCAAACGCCTCCGGCCATGCGCCATAGCCAATGTCGAGTGGCGTGTAGTCCAGGCCCGCGAACGTCTCCGCTAACGCTGCCCGCCCCGCGCCCGGCTGCACCACGCGGCCAATTCCCTGCTGTTCGCAGAAGCGCCGCAGCAACAGGCCAAACACAGGCTGCAACTGCTCGGCCGTATAGAAGTCGCCCCCGCGGCCGAAGCGGTCCTGCCGATAGTAGCCGCCCGCTGGATCGTAGAGGGCCACCTCCATGAAGCGGGAGAACGGGATGGGTCCATGTAGGGCAATCTCCGCCCTCAACAACTCGGCAACTGACATGTGCCTCCTCAGCTTCGCATGGGTCACTCGCTCTTTGGCTCCGGACAGCATAGAATAACGGGCCATGCTCCCTGCATACATCAGCCAAACCAAACCGAACCCGTCGACGAACCGGGCGCCCTGGTATACCAACACCGCACCGACCTACGCGGGCGTGTTTCTCTGGATCGTCTTCTATCAGACGATGGCGCAGGGCACCATCGACCGGGCCAGCCTGGGCGTCTGCATCGCGGCGCTGGCTGCGGCCGGACTGATCTGTTACGCCCTTTTCTATTACGTCCCCGGCATGCTCGGCATGAAGACCGGCTTTCCGCTGTACGTCATCGGCAGCTCGACGTTTGGCACGCTCGGCGGCTATCCCATGCCCGGCCTGTTCATGGGCCTGCTGCAAGTCGGCTGGTTCGCGGTGGGCACGTTCACGTCAACGCGATTCATCCTGATGGGCCTCGGTATGGACGCTACAGCCGGCACGCCGACGTTCTGGATCGTCGCCGCGTTGTGGGCTTACATCATGGCCACCATCGGCATCCTGGGCATCCAATACGTGGCCCGCGCGTCGCTGTTCCTGAATGCCATTCCGCTGCTGATGATCCTGGTCGTCTTCTTCCGCGTGCAGGGCGGCATCAGCCAGCATCAGCCCACCATGTCCGATAACTGGGGCGCCATTGCAACCATCCTGCAAACCGTGATCGGCTTTTTCGCTACGGCCGGCGCCGCGGGCGTCGACTTCGGCATGAACTCGCGCAACGGGAAGGACGTCCGCA
Source organism: Candidatus Sulfopaludibacter sp. SbA3 (assembly GCA_945890485.1). GTDB lineage: Bacteria > Acidobacteriota > Terriglobia > Bryobacterales > Bryobacteraceae. The sequence goes on from CAMDCN010000002.1 coordinate 519,846, forward strand.
TGGGCGGCCTGGTTGGCATCGCCGGAGCCATCCTGATCGCGGGCGGCTTGCCGCTGCTCTCCGTGGCCGGGGCGCGCGTCTTGAACCCCAGCATCAACAGCTACAGCTACGACGCTGTCATCGGCTCGATGGGCGGCACGATGGCCACCTCCATGTTCTTCCTCTTCGCCCTGGCCTCCATTGTGCCGGCCTGCTTCTGCGCCTTCATCGCGGGCAACAGCTTTGCGACGATGCTGCCGGGTGTCTCCCGCTCGTTGTCAACTCTGGTGGGCGTCACGATTGCGCTGCTGCTGGCTGGCACCGGCGTTGCGGCCGACCTGCCAGGCGTCTTCGGCCTGGTGGGCGCGTCCTTCGGCCCCATCTGCGGCGCGATGGTCGCCGACTATTGGTTGAGCGGCGGCAAGTGGTCCGGCCCCCGCGAGGGGATCAACTGGGCAGGCTATGGCGCGTGGGCGCTGGGCTTCGTCGTTGGCATCTCTCCGGCGCTGGGCTTGAACCTGGGCGTAGAGCCGCTGGCGCTGGCGAGCTTCGTGGTCGGCTTCGTGGTGTATGCCGTGCTGGCCAAGGCCGGCCTGCAACCGAAGGTGGTCAGTGAGCCCGTCGCCATCGCGGCGGGCCAGAGCTAAGCAAGCTTACTTCTTGGGCTTCCGTTTGGGCGCCGGTCGATGCTTAATCACGATCGGCGTCCCGACATAGCCAAAGTGCTTGCGGAAGAGGTTCACGAGCTGCCGTTCGGCCGAGAAGTGCAGCTCCCGCCGATCGGTGAATACGACGAAGGTGGGCGGCCGCAGGGAGGCCTGCGTGACGTACTTGATCTTCGTATCCGGCTTCAGTTCCACCATGGCGCAGAACCGGTTCAATTCGCCCGTGGTCACCCGGTGGTTCGACCACTTGTAAGCCTCTTCGATCATGCCGTAGAGCCGATCGATGCCGTTCTTGGTCTTCGCCGAGATGAAGGCGATCTGCGCGAACTCCAGGAACTTCAGCTGGTCCCGCAGCTCCTGCTCAAACACGACCTTCTTCTTGTTCGGCGCAATGTCCCACTTGTTGACGACGATGATAATGGCGCGGCCGGATTCGTGCGCGTAGCCCGCAATGTGGGCGTCCAGGTTCACGATGCCTTCGCTTGCGTCGATGATGATCAGCACGACGTTGGCCATTCGGATGTTCCGCTGAGCCATCACCACACTGAGCTTTTCGGCGTCCGCTGTCGTCTTGCCTTTGCGCCGGATGCCCGCCGTATCGACGAATACGAAATCCGTTCCTTCGTGATGCACGGTCTCGTCGACCGAATCGCGCGTTGTGCCGGCGATGGGGCTGACGATGCTGCGTTCGGAACCGACCAGCGAATTGATCAGCGTGGACTTGCCCACGTTCGGGCGGCCGATGATGGCTACCTTGATCTTCTTCGTCTCCGGAGGAGCCTCTTCGCCCGGCTCCAGCTTCTGCTCGATCGGGAAGTCCTCGGTGACGAAGTCGAGGAGCTCGTGGATGCCGATCTTGTGCTCGGATGAGACGGGGAAGAGCGGCTCAATGCCGAGTTCGTAAAAGCCCATCGTCAGCTTGTGGCTCTTCTCGGTGTCGATCTTGTTGACGGCGAGGACCACGGGCTTGCCGAGCTTCTTCAGCATCTTGGCCAGATCGCGGTCGGCCGAGGTGATCTCGGTGCGGCCATCGATCAGGAAGACGATCCAGGAAGCGGAGTCCAGGGCAAACTTGGCCTGTTTCAAAATCTCGGACGGGATCAGATCGTGGTCATCGGGAATGATGCCGCCGGTGTCGATAATCTCGAACTTGCGGCCCCGGTGCGTCGTGATGCCGCTGATGCGGTCGCGGGTAATGCCGGGCTCATCGTGAACGATGGAGCGCCGGGTGCCCGTAACTGCGTTAAAAAACGTCGATTTGCCGACGTTCGGTCGGCCGACGATGACAATGGTCGGAAGACCTGCGGATTTCACCATACCGTTATTATCGCAGCCGCGGAGCTGTGAGATGCTGCAAATGATGAGACGACGCGATTTGTTCCCTTTGGCGCTGGGCTTCCCGGCGATCCTGCAAGCCCGTCCGCTGGTGGAGCAGGGGGCGATGGTAGGCGATGTCCGCGCCACCGACGCGCTAGTCTGGAGCCGCGCTGACCGTCCTTCGAAGATGCGCGTCAGTTGGTCCACCTCCGACCGCGGCGAGCGGACCATCGTCCCCGGCCCCTATTGCCTCGACGTCAGCGACTTCACCGGCCGGCTGCCGCTCGAAGGTCTGCCGCCCGGCCAGAAGATCGTCTACGAGGTCGCCTTTGAGGACCTCCGCACCGGCGCGCTCAGTGAACCCGTCACCGGCTCTTTCTCCACTCCCGGCCGTTCGGACGTCCGCTTCTGCTGGAGCGGCGACACCGTCGGCCAAGGCTGGGGCATCAACCCCGAGTTCGGTGGCATGAAAATCTACGAGACCATGCGCAAGACACAGCCGAACTTCTTCATCCACTCCGGCGACACCATCTACGCCGATGGTCCTGTGCCCGCCGAGATCAAGTTGAAGGACGGCACCGTCTGGCGCAATCAGACGACCGAAGCCAAAAGCAAAGTGGCCGAAACGCTCGCCGAGTTCCGCGGCGCTTACCTCTACAACCTCCTCGACGCCAACGTTCGCCGCTTTCACAGCGAAGTGCCACAGATTTGGCAATGGGACGACCACGAGGTGATGAACAACTGGTCGAGCTCAAAGGACATCCGCGACAACATCCTCTACAAAGAGAAGAGCGTCCCTCTGCTGGTTGCCCGCGGGGAGCGTGCGTTCCGTGAGTACGCGCCGATTGGCGCCGGCTCCAAGGTTTACCGGCACATTCCTTACGGTCCGCTGGTGGATGTCTTCGTGCTCGATATGCGCAGCTACCGCGGCCCGAATACGAACAATCGCGAGGAAGCGGAAACCCCGTTCCTCGGCCGTCCGCAGGTGGACTGGCTGCTCGCCGGGCTCAAGGGCTCGCGCGCGGTTTGGAAGATCATCGCCGCCGATATGCCCATTGGCCTGCTGGTCGGCGACGGCATGGACGAACAAAAAAGGCCGCGCTTTGAAGCGACGTCGAACGGCAACGGCCCCGCCCTTGGCCGCGAGATCGAGATGGCCCGGCTACTCACCGGCATCAAGCAAGCGGGCATCAAAAACACCGTCTGGCTCACCGCCGATGTCCACTACACGGCTGCCCATCACTATCACCCCGACCGAGCGAACTACAAGAACTTCCTGCCGTTCTGGGAGTTCATCGCCGGGCCGCTCAACGCCGGAACTTTCGGCCCGGGGCAGACGGACGACACCTTTGGCATCGAAGTCGTGTATGCTAAAGCCCCGCCCAAGGGCCAGTCGAACCTTCCTCCCACCGCCGGTATGCAGTTCTTCGGAGACGTCGAAGTCTCTGCAAAGACAAGGGTTTTGACCGTCACGCTGCGCGACATTAACGGAACTGCTTTGTTTTCAAAGGAGTTACAACCGGAGAGGATGAGAAATCGCGCGTAACGTGCGAGAATAGAAGGGTTGTCTCAAGAACTTACTCGAAATATCGCCATCATCGCGCACGTTGATCATGGCAAGACGACGCTCGTGGACGCCATGTTCAAGCAGAGCGGCATTTATCGCGTCAACGAAGCGACCGAAGATCGCGCGATGGACTCGAACGAACTGGAGCGCGAACGCGGGATCACCATTCTCGCCAAAACGACGGGCGTTCGATACAAAGAGTACAAGATCAACATCTGCGACACCCCGGGTCACAGTGACTTCGGCGGCGAAGTCGAACGCGCGCTGAAGATCGTCGACGGCGTCGTCCTGCTCGTCGACGCGTCCGAAGGTCCGCTGCCGCAGACCCGCTACGTCCTGATGAAGGCATTCGAGTCGGGCCTGCAGCCCATCGTCGTCATCAACAAGATCGACCGGCCCGACGCTCGCATTCAGGAAGTGCTGAACGAAGTCTATGACCTGTTCATCGACCTCGACGCCTCCGAAGACCAGTTGGATTTCCCGATCGTCTACACGAACGGCAAGCTCGGCGTCGCGACGCTCGACTTGAATGTGCCGCCCGTCGACCTGCAGCCTTTGTTTGAGACCATTCTCAGTCGCATCCCGGCGCCGAAGGGCGATCCCGAAGCTACGCTGCAGCTCATGGTCGCCAACCTCGACTACAGCGACTACCTCGGCCGCCTCGCCATTGGCCGCGTGTTCAGCGGCACGCTGCGCACGGGCGACGACGTCTCCATCTGCAAGCTCGACGGCTCCATTCAGAAGACCCGCATCACCAAGATGTACACCTTCGAAGGGCTGAAGCGCGTCGATGAAACTGTCGCCACCCCGGGCACGATTCTGGCTATCGCCGGCGTCGAAGGCATTACGATCGGCGAAACCGTTTCGAGCCCCGAAGATCCGCAGCCGCTGCCGCAGATCCAAATCGACGAACCGACCATCGCCATGATGTTCATGATCAACACCTCGCCCTTCGTCGGCAAGGAAGGTCAGTACGTCACCTCGCGCAACCTGCGCGACCGGTTCGACAAAGAGCTGCTCACCAACGTCTCCATCCGCATTGAAGAAGCGGGCGGCCCCGATGCCTTCAAGGTGATGGGCCGTGGCGAACTCCAACTCGCCATTCTCATCGAAATGATGCGCCGCGAAGGCTTCGAACTGATGGTGGGCAAGCCCGAAATCATCACGAAGAATATAGACGGCGTCCTGCACGAACCGCTTGAACTCCTTGTCATCGACGCGCCGGAGCAGTTTGTCGGCGTCGTGATGGAAAAGATGGGCATGCGCAAGGGCAAGATGACGAAGATGATCAACCACGGCTCGGGGCGCGTGCGCCTGGAGTTTGAGGTGCCGTCGCGCGGCTTGATCGGCATCCGCAGCGAAATGCTGACGGAAACCCGCGGTACCGCCATCATGAACTCGCTCTTCCATGGCTACATCGAATGGCAGGGTGAGATCGAAATGCGGCCCACCGGCTCACTCATCTCGGACCGCAACGGCAAAGCGACTGGCTACTCCATTAACAACATCCAGGAGCGCGGCGTCATCTTCATTGAACCCGCCACGGAAGTCTACGAGGGCATGATCATCGGCGAGAACTCGCGGAATCACGACCTCGACGTCAACATCGTCAAGGAGAAGAAGCTCACCAACATGCGCGCCTCCTCCGCTGACGATGCTATTCGCCTGGTGCCGCCGAAGATTCTCAACCTCGAACAGGCCATCGAGTTCGTCAAGGAAGACGAATATGTTGAGGTCACCCCCAAGTCCATTCGCCTTCGCAAGAAGGTTCTGAAAGCGAACCAGCGTTAACTTAAGCGCAGATCTCGGCCAACTGGTCGAGATCGACGTTGCCTCCGGAGATCACAATGCCTACGGAGGCGACGTCGGCCGGTAGTTTCCCGAATAGCGCGGCGGCCACGCCCACCGCGCCGCTGGGTTCGACGACGATTTTCAGTCGTTCGAGCAGAAAGCGCACCGTTGCCTTGATCTCATCCTCTGAGACCAAGGCGATCGCTTCGACGTGCTGTTGCACAATCGGGAACGTCAGTTTCCCGGGGCATGGAGTCCGCAGCCCGTCGGCGATGGTCGGGGGCGGGGGAATCGCCACGCGTTCACCCTTCTGCATCGACTGCCAGAAATCGTTGGCCAGCTCCGGCTCCGCTCCGAACATGCGGATGCCCGGCCGAATGGCCTTCGCCGCCACCGCGCAGCCGCCGAGGAGCCCGCCGCCACCAACACAGGCCACCATCGCGTCCAGTTCGGGCACTTCTGCAAGCAGCTCGATGGCCGCTGTGCCTTGGCCCGCAATCGTCAGCGCGTGGTCGAAGGGCGGAATCACGGCCGCGCCCGATTCGTCGGCGAGCTTGCGGCAGATCGCCTCCCGGTCTTCGGTCATGCGGTCGTAGTGGACGATCGTGGCTCCGGCGCCGGCCGTCGCGGCCACCTTGGCCTTGGGCGCATCGGAGGGCATCACCACGGTTGCCTTCGCTCCGGCCCGTTGCGCCGCCAGTGCCACGGCTTGGGCGTGATTCCCGGAAGAGTACGCCAGCACGCCGCGCTGCAACTCCTCCGGGCTCAGCGAAAACACGAAGTTGCAGGCGCCGCGGAACTTAAACGCGCCCCCAACCTGGAAGTTCTCAGCCTTGAGATAAATGCGCTTCCCGGTCTCCCGGTCCAGCGTTCTCGACGTCAATACGGGCGTCCGGTGGGCCCAAGGGGCAATCCGCTCCGCTGCCTTCTCTACATCCGCGAAATTGATAGCAAGCATTAACGACTAGTGTCGCGTTTCCAAGTACTGTCCGGAAGTAGCGTCCACAAAAACGCTGTGGGAACTGGTGCCGATCGTATCGCCGAAGACGACCCGCCAAGCCAGCGAATTGGAGCCTTCTTTCATTTCGAGCAGGAAAAACACCGAGGTCGTGGGGTTCTTCTTCAAATAGTCGACGCTCTTTTCGGCAGCAGTTTTGTAGGCGACCGGGGTGTCGATTTTGACGGCAGCCATCGGGAATAGGCGCATACGAGGGTTCAACCCATCTTCCGGACCGCTGAAGGTTCCTTCCCGCAGGTTGCCGGGGGCGTCAACCGCGGAATAAGTGAATGTCTTTGTCCGCTGCTTCGACGGAGAGGCAAACGTCACCTGCCAGGCGCCGCTCTTGCCGGGTTCGCCTTTCACTTCAGCCAAAGGAATGCTGCTCATCTTTACGCCCAAGGCGTCCGGAGCCCATGCGCGGGCCGAAACATACATGCGGTGGAAAGCCCACTGACCACTTACGGCTTCGGGCGCTTTCGGTGGCTCCGTGGTCACGGTCTTTTTGGGCGCATCAGCACAACCGGACAACAGTGCAAGCGCGATGATGGAAATTCCCGTAAGGTTTTGCATCGCTTTATACCTTAAGGATATCAGTAGGGTCACAACGGTTACATTGTGGAAAGGTCATTTCGGGTCCTAGTCATCGATGACGAGCCTGGAGTCCGGGCGCTACTGTCTGAGAGATTCACAGCGGCTGGCTACCAAGTGGTCGAGGCCGCCAACGGTCGAATTGCCGTTCAGTTGCACGTCGCCGACCCCGTGGATCTTGTGATTACTGACCTACTGATGCCCCAGCAGGAAGGGATAGAAACGATTACGGAGTTTCGTAGCCGCTTTCCCAGCGTCCAGATCATTGCGATGAGCGGCGCTTATACGGGACCGGTGCTTGAGATGGCCGCTCGTCTGGGCGCTTCGGCCGTGTTTGCGAAGCCGTTCGACCCGGACCAGTTGGTCGCTGCCGCCAACGGTTTGCTCGGCGCGTAAAACCTGTTTCGTCTTTTTTTGAGGTCCCGGCGTCTCTACAATCAGAAGTGCTGAGGAGCGTCGTTTCGTTTGATCTTCCGAGAGGCTGAAGACCGCGACCTGATCCGTAAGGCGCAGCAGGGCAACATTGATGCCTATAACCTGCTGGTCTCGCGGTGGGAAAAGCGTGTCTATAACTACCTTCTCCGGCTGGTCCGCAACCGGGAAGACGCGCTCGATCTTTCTCAGGATGTCCTGCTGAAGGCGTATCAGAACCTGCGGAAACTCGAAGATATTGAACGATTTCCGTCCTGGCTCTTCCGGATCGCCCACAACGAAGCCTATTCTCTCCTGCGCCGGAAACGGCCGGAGAACGACGATATCGACCCGGCAGCCTCCGAAATTGCGGCTGCCCTCCCCCCGGGTCCCAGCATGTTACCCATGGAGACGGCCATCGCTGTCGACGCGGCGCTACGGCGCCTGACGCCCGATCAGCGGGAAGCGGTTGTCCTGAAGGTGTATCAGGGATTCAAGTTCGAAGAGATGGCCGAAATTCTGGAGTGTCCGGTTTCGACGGTCAAGTCCCGCCTGTACACGGCGTTGGACCTGCTGAAAGAGACGCTGGCGCCCATCTCCCATCGGAGTGCCTTATGAGTTGTTCGCCTTTTGATCTACGAGATTACGTTTTCGGGGAACTCGATGCCGCCCAAACCCGGGCCGTCGAGGCCCATGGGCGGGCCTGCCAAGCCTGTGCCGACGAGCTTTCCCGGCTCCGGTTCACGGAGACCGCCCTCTTCTCGCTCCGCGACGAAGAGATGCCCCGGCGGATCGCGTTCGTTTCCGACAAGGTTATGGAGCCCCGTATCTGGGAGGCTCGCTGGTGGCACGCGTGGTGGAACTCGGCTCCGCGCCTCGGTTTCGCTGCCGCCGCCATGCTCTCGACGGCCATTCTCGTCCACGGCTATCTCGCTCGTCCGCTGGCTCCCGCGCCCGTTACGGCGGCCGCCCCGACCGTCGTCAGTGCCCAGGTTGACCAGGCGCTGATTGACGAACGGGTCGCCGCCGCGGTGGTGAAGGCGGTGGCTGCGCTGGAGACAGAACAGCAGGTTCGGCTGGCGAAATCTGTCCGGCAGGTGGAGCAGCGGTACGCCGAAATGCGGCAGGAAGACCTGATGAACATCGAAGCCAGCTACAACCTGACGAATCAGAAGATGAAGGCGCGATACGCTTCGGCCATGCGCCAAGCGGGAACTTTGACGGATGGCGGTGTGCAGTGAAGCGGATTGCCGTTGCGTTAGTGCTGTGTTCATTGCTACAGGCGGCGAGCGTCAGCCGCGTCACCATCACTGCGGTGGAGGACTCGTTTAACCGGCGGTTGAAAGCCCTAGTGCCCGGCGAGCCGTACCTGCTGCTTGGCGAAACCCACGGCGTCTATCTCGATGCCTACGGCGCCGTATTCACGGCTAGCGTCAATCTCGTGGAAGGCCCCAACGTGACCCCCTTCCGACCGTCGATTTCGCCAAAGGACCGGGCGGACCTGCGCCAGCGGAAGCTGGACCGCCTGCCGAAACTCCGCGACATCATGCGGGAGGCGCTGGTGGTCTCGGCCGGGATGCTCGACACGGTTCCCGCCAATGAGCAGGTGGTGATTTCGGTATCTCTGCCTCGCTACCATTGGGAGGATACCACCGGGCTTCCGGCGCAGATCGTGATGCAGTCCACCCGGAACGCTTTGGTGAACTTGCAGGTGAATCCGCCGACAGACCAAGCCGTATTCCTGAAGACCATCCGCACTAGAGAGTATTAATGCGCCTCGGCGAAATTCTGTTGGCCAGGAAGCTGGTCTCCACCGAAGACCTCGAAAAAGCCCTCGAACTGCAACGCGAACGCGGCGAGAAGATTGGCAAGATCCTCGTCGACCTCGGCTTTATCGCCCAGCGCGACGTCCTGGCCGCACTCAGCGAACAGTTGCAACTGCCGCTCGTCACCATCGACGGTGCGCCGTTCTCCGCCCCGGAGTTGCAGGGCCTTTCGCCCCGCTTCCTGCGCCAGTCCCGCTGCATGCCCGTCGGTATGTCCGAGCTCGGCCTCACCCTGGCCATGGCGGACCCGCTCGATTTTGAAACCATCGCCGCCGTGCGAGGGTTCACCGGCATCCGCGTCCTCCCCGTGCTCGCCGCCGAAAGCGAACTGCTCGAAGCCATCGACAAGCACTACGGCGAATCCGCCGCCCGGCAGGACGCCGGCGACGAGTTCGGCAACGAAGACGGCAAGGCCGACCTCGAACAGCTTCGCGACATGGCCAGCGAAGCGCCGGTCATCCGGACGGTGAACGCGATCATCGCGTCAGCCGTTGAGAAGCGGTCGAGTGACATCCATATTGAGCCGTACGAAAAGACTTTTCGCGTCCGCTTCCGCATCGACGGCGTGCTCTATGAGCAGGAAACCCCGCCCAAAGAGATGAAGTTCGCCCTCATCAGCCGCTTGAAGCTGATGGCCAAGCTGAATATCGCCGAACGTCGCCTGCCGCAGGACGGCCGCATCAAAGTGAAAACCCTCGGCCGCGAGGTCGACCTTCGCGTCTCCACGCTGCCCACGCTCTACGGCGAATGCGTCGTGATGCGTCTGCTCGACCGTTCCGCCGGCGACAACTTCTATGACCTCCGGAAGCTGGGCTTCTCGCAGCAGATGCTCGACCGGATGGAGTACTACACCAGCCTGCCGCACGGCATCATGTTCGTCACCGGGCCCACCGGCTCCGGCAAATCGACGACGCTGTACTCGGCTCTCAAGCGCATCAACGGCGCCGAACGGAAGATCATCACCATCGAAGATCCGGTCGAATACCAGATGGACGGGATCAACCAGATCCACGTCAACAATCAGATCGGCCTGACGTTCGCGAGCGGCCTGCGTCACATCATGCGGCAGGACCCGGACGTGATCATGGTCGGCGAGGTCCGTGACCGCGAAACCGCCGACGTCGCCATCCGCTCCGCGCTCACCGGCCACTTCGTCTTCTCGACGCTGCATACGAACGACGCGCCCAGCGCGGTCACGCGTCTCGTCGACATGGGCGTTGAAAATTATCTGATCTCTTCCTCCGTCGTCAGCGTGCTCGCCCAGCGTTTGGTCCGCCGCATCTGCCCCCAATGCCGGGCCCTGCACGGCACCGCGATGCGTCCGGAAGGCTATGAAGTCGAATGCTATCGCGGCCGCGGCTGCGATGCCTGTAGCGGCTCCGGCTATTCGGGCCGGGTCGGCATCTTCGAATTGATGGAGATGCACGACGATATCCGCAAGCACATCATGGCGAATGAAGACGCGATCGCCATCACCGCCACCGCCCGCCGCCACGGCATGCGCACCTTGCGCGAAGACGGTTGGGACAAGGTGGAGCACGGCGTCACCACCCCCGACGAAGTGCTCCGCGTCACGCAGGACTTCTAATGGCTGCTTCGTTCCATTTCAAGGCCGTCACCCCGGATGGGAAGGTCCGCACGGGCACCATCACCGGCGAAAACGATAAGTCCATCGCCCGGGAGCTCCGCAAGCAGGGGCTGATGCCGGTCTATGTCGGCCTCGAACAGAAGAAGAGCTTCGATATCGCGCTGCCGGATTTCGGTGGCAGTCGGAAGAAGGACGTCCTGTTCTTCACGCAGGAGATGTCCACGCTGCTCAACTCGGGCGTCCCGGTGGACCGGGCGCTGGCCATTGCCACGGAGCTGACGGACAAGCCGGCGTTCCGCATGGTCGTCCTCGACGTGATGCGCGTTCTGAAGGGTGGCCGGACGTTTGCCGACTCGCTGGGCACGCATCCGAAGCACTTCGGCGACCTCTACGTGAACATGGTCCGCGCCGGCGAAGCCTCGGGTTCGCTTGGGGTCGTTTTCGAGCGGCTCAGCGAGTTCGAACGTACCCGCGATGAACTCCGCAGCTACATCATCAGCTCGATGGTCTATCCGAGCCTGCTGACGGCGGTCGGTATCGGGTCGATCTTTATCCTGATGAACTTCGTCGTGCCGCGCTTTGCCAGGGTCTTCCAAGAGGGACGCATGGAGATGCCGCTGCCGACGAAACTCATGCTCGAAGCCAGCCGCCTGACGCAGACGTACGGCTGGATGGTCGGCTTGGCCCTTGCGGTTGGCTTCGTTTCGTTATCTGCCTACATTCGCACCCGCGACGGCCGCTTGTGGTGGGACGGCTTCCGTCTGAAGGTTCCGCTGCTCGGCGACGCCCTACGCAAGGCGGAGACGGCCCGGTTCGCCCGCGCCATGGGGACGCTGATCGCCAACTCCGTGCCGCTCGTGCAGTCGCTTAACATCGCCGGGGCGATTCTGAACAATAAGAAAATTGCCGCGGCGATTGAGCCGATCGCTCTCGGCGTGAAGCGGGGCGAAGGCCTTTCCGCGCCGGTGCGCCGGGCCGCCGTGTTCCCGTCGCTGGCGGCCCATCTGTTGAGCGTTGGCGAAGAAACTGGCAGACTCGATCAGATGTTCCTGCGCATTGCGGACGTCTTTGAGGAAGAGACCAAGTCAGCTATCAAGCGCTTCACAAGCTTATTTGAACCGTTGATCATCCTGGTGATGGGTATCCTGATTGGCGCGCTCGTGCTGAGCATGTTGCTTGCGATCACCAGCATCAATGATGTGGCCGTGTAGGAGAGGATTTGTATGAGAGAAGGTATGCAGAGAAGAAAACGAACGCAGTCCGGCGTCACCCTGATCGAAATGCTGGTCGTTGTCACGATCATCGCCCTCTTCGTGGCGGTGGTCGGGCCGAAGATGCTGAAGCGGGCTGACGGCGCGCGAGTGACCGCGGCGCGGCAGCAGATCAACGCCTTCAGTACCGCGCTGGGCGCCTATAAGCTCGATACCGGCATCTATCCCACGACCGAGCAGGGGCTGGGCGCGTTGAAAGCACGGCCAGAGAATGTGAACAACTGGCAGGGTCCGTATATGCAGGATGTCCCGACGGACCCCTGGCAGCGCCCGTATGTGTATAAGTTCCCGGGCGAGCACGGGGACGAACCGGACATCGTTTGCCTCGGCGCCGACGGGCAGCCTGGCGGGTCCGACATCAACGAAGACGTGGTGAGCTGGAAGTCGAAATGAAGCACCGGAGCGAGCGCGGCGTAACGCTGCTCGAGATGATGATCGTGGCAGGACTGATCGGCCTGATGGCCGCCATCACCTTCCCGGCCATTAACTCTGGCATCGACTCGCTGCGTCTGCGCTCCGCAACGGACGGTATCGTGAGCCATCTCACCTCCGCGCTGAACCGGACGGAGCGCCGTCAACTGGCGACCGAAGTCGCCATCCTCCGGCAGGAGAATGTCATCCGTTTCGCCTCGGCGGACAACGGCTACCGGAAGGAGTTGGAGATGCCGGACGGCGTGACCATCACCGCCGTGCAGCCGGAGATTCCTGGGCTCGACCCGATGGCGCCGCGCGTGTTTCTGCTGCATCCGGGCGGGGTGATTCCGCGGATTCTCGTTGAAGTCACGAACCGCCGCGGGTTCAAGCGGCGCGTGAGCGTCGATCCCATCACGGGCACGGCCCAGATTGAACGGGTGCAGCAATGAGAAAGGCGAATGCTGGCTTCACGTTGCTCGAAGTGCTGGTCGCCAGCGTCATCATGGCGGTGGCCATCGCCGGGTTGCTGTCGAATTTGACGACCTCCCTGCGGAACGCCTCGCGGCTGACCGAGTACGACCGGGCCGCATTGCTGGCGCGCCACAAGATGGACGAACTGCTGCTGATTCCTCGGATTCCCGGCCAGCAGGTGGTGGAAGGGACATTCGATTTCACGCAGTCGGGTGGCGTTGAGTCTGGCTGGAAGGCACGGGCATCGATCTTTGAAGGTCCGCCGGGCGCGGGGCCGGGAGCTGAAATCCTGGAACGGTTGGAGCTGCAGATCTGGTGGAAGCAGGGCGACAAGGTGCGGACGTTTCCGCTCGAAGGGTTCCGCAAGCGGATCCTGCTGCCGGGCGAAGTGGTGCTGCCGGCGGGGGGCGCGCCGCTCCCATGACGAAACGAAGCCAACGCGGCGTGACGCTGCTTGAACTGCTGATCGCGGTGACGTTGATGAGCCTGCTCAGCACGGGCATCCTCTATGCGATGCGCGTGGGCCTGATGGCGCTCGAGAAGACGAACAACCGATTCATCGCCAACCGCCGGGTGATCGGCGTCGAGCGGGCGCTGCAGCAGCAGCTGGCCGGGCTGATGCCGGTTGGTGCTCCGTGCCTTGGACCGACTGGCGCGCCGGGTGGCCAGACGCGCTACTTCCAAGGGCAACCGCAGGCGATGCGCTTTGTCACCAACTACGCTTTGAACGAAGCCGCGCGCGGCTATCCGCGGATCGTGGAATATAGCGTGATTCCGGGCGAGGACAACGTCGGATTCCGGCTGATTGTGAACGAGACGGTGTACACCGGGCCCACCAGCCTAATGGGCCAATGCGTCGGCTTCAGCATGGATCCGGCGCGCGGTTTGCCCCTGCCGATCTTCCGGCCCATTCAGCCTCGGGCCGATAGCTTCGTCCTGGCCGACAAACTGGCGAACGTCCGGTTCGTTTTTCTTGAAAAGATGCCGCCGCCGCTGCTGCAGCAGTGGATGCCGACCTGGTCGGCGCCGGCTTGGCCCATGGCGATTCGCATGGAGATCACTCCGCTGGACGCCAACCCCGGAAACCTGGACGTCGCCACCATCACCATCCCGGTGCGCGTGACCGCGGACCCCTTCAAAAAGTATGCCGACTAGAACCCAACGCGGCGGCGCACTCCTGACGGTCCTGTGGCTCTCGGCTGCTCTGACGGCCATCGCGTTTTCGGTCGCCACTACGGTCCGCGGGGAAACCGAGCGGACGACCACCACGGTTGACCAGACCCGCGCGTACTATCTCGCCACGGGCGCCGTCGACCGCGCCATTTTGTGGATGCAGTGGGGCCGCAACATGCCGCCCAATCCGGATGGCACCGCACGGTTCTGGACACCGGGCATCACTCGCCTCCGGATGCCGTTCCCTTCTGGCTACGCCGAAGTGGAGATCATCCCGGAATCCTCGAAACTGAACATCAACATGGCCACTCCGGTGGAGTTCCAGCGCCTATTCTTCAGCATGGGGCTAAGCCCGGCGTTGACCCAGGAGTTGACGGCCGCGATCATTGATTGGCGGACGGCCTCCCCGGGGCCAACGGCGTACGACCAGTATTATGCGGCGCAGAATCCGTCTTTTCGGGCCCGGCATGCGTCCTTTGAACAAATAGAGGAGTTGCTGCTGGTTCGCGGGGTGACGCCCGACCTGTTTTACGGCACCTGGGTGAGGAACCCGGCCGGCCAACTGGTCCGCGCTACCGGTCTGAAGGACTGCTTGGCCCTCTATGGCTCCAACAATCTTTTCGACATCAATATGACTTCTCCGCCCGTGCTGCTTTCGCTCGGTATCCCGCCCGATGTGGTGACGCAAATCGTTGCCCGCCGCACGGTGCGGCCGTTTCTGCGGCAGGAGGAGTTGGGCCCGATCGTCAATATGGCCGGCCCCGGCGCTGGCAAGCTGCGGCTGGGTGGTGGTTCGGTGTTCACACTGAGGGCGACGGCGACGCTACCCGGGAACGAAGTCCGGCGTTCGGTGGCGGCCGTGATCAAATTCAACTGGGACGAAAAGGACGAGATGACGCCGTATCACATCCTGCGCTGGTACGACAATGCGGGGACGAACTAGATGAGCAGCGGTCTCCCGGTGGCGTTGCGCCGGTTTCTCGCCTTCGGCACTGGGGTTGGCATTGAAGTTGGTCCGCGGGATCTGACGGTTTCGGTAGTACGGGCCCGGCCTTCCGGTGCCGAACTCCTGGGGACGGCAGTGATTGCCGGATTCCGGGAGCGCCCGGCCGTCGAGTGGGGCCGGGAGTACGCTGATTTCGTTAAGAAGTTTTCGGCTGGTCACGTGGCGGCGGTGGTCATGGTGCCGCGCGGGGAAGTGATCGTCCGGACCTTGCAGTTCCCGGCGGTTGGCGACGAGGAGCTGGAGGCGGCCATCGGATTCCAGCTCGACACCTTGCACCCTTACGCTGAAGACGACGCGGTGCCGGCGTTCGCCCGCCTGGATGGGACGCAGGTATTGATCGGCGTGCTGCGGCGGCAGAAATTTGATGCCTATCAGACGCTGTTCACCGAGGCCGGCATCAAGGTGGTGAGCTTCACGTTTTCCGCCGCCGCCATCTACTCGGCTATTCGCATGACTGCCGATGCCCCCAAGGAGTTCCTGGCGGTGCAGGAGACTGTGGATGGTCTCGAAGTCTACGGCGAAAGCCCGGCGCGGCCAGTGTTCTCTTCGGTGTTTGATCTGCCGCCGGCGCGCGCTCTCTCATTGGCGGTGGCGGAACTGCGGCTACCTCCGGACACGACTCCGATCGACTTAGGGGCCGCGATGGCCCAAGCGGCCGCGCTATCAAGCGCCGCGCCGTCCCTAGCTCTGGGCGCGAACTTCCTGCCCGAGGGGCAGCGCCGGTCGAGCTCGAAGTGGCGGTATGTGCCCACGGCGGCACTGGCCACGATTCTTGTAGCTCTGTTGGCAGGAATCCTGCTGCATGAACCGTACGATACCGGCCGGTACGTCGCGGCGATGCAGGAAGAGATTAAGCGAAACGAACCCATTGCGTCCCGTGGGCCGCGTCTCGACCAGACGACGACGAAGACCCGGGCGCGGGTGCAGCAACTCGATGACTTCCGCCGCCGCACGCGGCAGGATCTGGATCTACTGCTGGAGTTGACGACCACCCTGCCTCCGCCGACCTTTCTTTCGGGCCTCGATATTTTGCGCGATAGCGTGAACCTGACCGGCGAAACGGACCAGGCAGCGCCCCTGCTGCGCGTGCTCGATAACTCGACGCGCCTAGCGAACAGCGAATTCACGATGCCGATTGGCCGCGTGACCACCGGGGAAGTCTTCCGCATCCGCAGTCAGCGGGAGGGAGCCAAGCCATGACGATTACGGATCGCGATCGCAAGGCTCTGCAATTGCTGGGCGGGGCGCTGCTCATCATCGGCGTCATCTACTTCTGGCCCGACGGCACCAGTGCGGCCGATGGACCGCTGGCGGCGGACTCTCCTGCGTTGGTGGAACAGCGTCTAGACCGGGTCCGCCGGATGATGCTGCAGGTGCCGGACAAAGAGGCCGCCTTGAAAGCGGCCCAGGCGGATTTAGCGGCTCGGGAAAAGGGCCTGTTGCAGGCCGATACGGCTCCGCAGGCGCAGGCGCAGCTTTTTCAGATTCTTCGCCGCGTTGGACGGTCTTTGCCGCAACCGTTGGAGATCCGGGCTAACGAGATCGGCCAGGCGAAGTCGTTTGGTGACGATTACGGAGAAGTGAGCGTCTCGGTTGGGTTTGAGTGCGGCATTGAGCAGTTGGTGAACTTCCTGGCGGAGCTGGGCGCGCAGCCGGAGCTGTTGGCGACGAGCGACCTGCGGGTGGGTTTTGCGCGGGAGAAAGACAAGATTCTGCCGGTGCGGCTGACCGTTTCGGGCGTGGTGCCGCGCAAGTTGATTCCGGAGAAGAAGGGGATGCAGTTTTGAGAGGCCGTCTATTCCTGATCAACCTCCTGCTGCTTGCCTGCATCGCCGGCGCGGCCATGGAGCTAAAGAAACTCCTCGAAGAGACGCAGAAGCGTGAGGAGCTGGTGCGCGCCAATTCGCCGAAGCTGCCGACAGCCAAGGGAGTGGCGGCGGCGCCCAGCGTGGAAAAGACGACACCCGCCAACTATTTGGACATCGCATCGCGTCTTCTCTTTAGTAGGGATCGCAACCCGGTGGTGGAGCCTCCTCCTCCTCCCGCGCCTCCCCAAATGCCGGCTTTTCCGCTCGCCTATGGCGTGCTGATGATCGGCGACCCTCCCATTGTCATGCTGAGTGAAGCGAAAGGAAAACCGCAGAGAGGCTACCGTCCGGGAGACCAGGTCGGCGACTTCAAGATCGTTGCGGTGACCGGGGCCGACGTCACCTTTGAATGGCAGGGGAAAAACATCACAAAAACACTTGGTGAGCTCGCCGACAAGGAAGCCTCGAAGCTTCTGGCTGCGGCGCCACCGCAGGCGGTGGCCGAGAATTCGCCGAACGTGGCTGCTCCGGTGGCTGCGCCAACGGTTACTTCGCTTGGCGGTGGCAGCACCGCCGACAAGCAAGGTCCCGGCCAAGTGGTTACCCCGTCGATGAAGCAGTGCCAGCCGGGCGATACGACGCCAGATGGCACGATCGTCGACGGCTACCGCAAGATCAACACGGCCACTCCTTTCGGCTTCCAATGCCGCTGGGAGAAGGTGCAGTAACGAATTCCACAGGAAGTCAGCAGAATCTATGAAGCGAACGATCCTCTTTACCTTCGCCGTGGCGGCTCTCGCCATCGCCCAGTCCTCCCCAAAGTCACCTGCGGGCCCCAAGCCGCCGGCGGGCGTACCCGCGAACGCCACGATGGTGGACGAGGTGACCTGGCGTTCCGTTGATGGCCAGGGCAAGGTGTGGATGTACAAGCGCACGCCTTTTGGCATGATGCGATCGCCGGAGTTGAGCGCGCCGGAGCAGCAGAAGCGCGACGGGGTCGGCGATCCGCTCGAAGGGATGACAGTGAAGGAAGTGGGGGACAGCCTGAAGTTCTCTCGTCCCGGCCCCTTCGGCGTCTACACCTGGACCAAAAAAAAGAACGACCTGAACGCTGACGAGAAATTGGTTTGGGAACGGTCGCAGAAGGCGAAGACGTCTACGACGGCGGCGAAGGAGTAGTTGCGGATGCTGTTGCGGATTCTCCCCGCCGCGCTTCTGGGCGCAGCCGTCCTGCTGGCGCAGGCTCCTCCCGTAAAGCCGCCTCCGGGCTTTGGGCCGATGATCACCGAACCTCCGAAGCCGCAGGCGCCGCCTCCGGCCGTCGCGGCGCAACCTGCCCCGGGCGCCCAAACCGCCGGTCCGGAACGCACCGCGCCGGCGCAGTCGCAGGCCACCTCGTTGGGCGGCTTGAATCTGCAGAATGCCGCGTTGACGGAGGTCATCGACATTCTCGCCCGGCAGTTGAAGATCAACTACATCCTCGATCCGCGCGTGAAGGGCGGCGTGGTGCTCAACACTTACGGCGAAACGAAGCAGTTGAACCCCCGGGATCTGTTGGACATGATTCTGCGCATCAATGGTTTCGCGATGGTGCAGGTGGGCGACGTCTACCGGATCGTTCCGATGAGCGACGTGGCTCGGTTGCCGATCAAGGCGAACGTGAATGCGCGGGAGCTGCCGGATAACGAATCGGTGCAGCTCAATCTGATCTTTTTGAAGTACGCCAATGTGGAGGAGTTGACCAAGCTGCTCGAGCCCTTCACGGGGGAGAACTCGAAGATGTGGTCGTACCCGCCGGCGAATCTGCTGCTGCTGATGGACGGTTCCCGCAGCATGCGCCGGACGATGGAACTGATTTCGCTATTCGACAACGATACGTTTGCCTCGCAGCGCGTGAAGCTGTTTGAGGTGGAGAACGGGCGGCCGTCGGAACTCACCAAGGAGCTGGAGAACATCTTTAAGTCGATCTCGCTGAACGACAAAACCAGCCCGATTAAGTTCCTGCCGGTAGACCGGATCAATACGATCATTGCAGTGGCCTCGAACCCGAGTGCGTTTACCGAAGTGGAGACCTGGATCAAGAAGCTCGATGTTCCCGTGCAGATTACTGCCGGATCGATCGATAACTACGTCTACCGGGTGAAGTATGGCCGGGCGGATATGATGTCGATGGCAATCATGATGCTCTACAGCTCCGATGGGGGCATGGGAATGATGGGGATGATGAGCATGATGAGCATGATGGGTGGCATGGGCGGTGGTATGGGTATGGGTGGCGGCATGGGGATGGGTGGCATGGGTATGGGCGGAATGGGCATGGGGGGAATGGGAATGGGCGGTATGGGGATGGGTGGCATGGGAATGGGTGGTTTCGGCATGGGCGCCGGCAGTTTCGGCAGCATGGGGATGGGCTACCCGATGGTGACCCAGGGCCTCCCGGCCAACCCGCAGCAAGCGGCCTCGATGGGGACAGGCGGTACCGGGGCGATGGACCGGACCGGCACCTATCTGGGCGCCGGTGCGGCGGGAACCCAGGCGGTAAAGGGCCCTCGCGTGGTCCCGAATCCGATGGACAACACGATCATCATTCAGGGCACGCCAGCCGAGTACGAAGGGATTTTGAAGATCCTGAAGCAGTTGGATCTTCCCCCGCGTCAGGTGCTGATCGAAGCGAAGATCTATGAGGTTACGTTGAATGGGGCGTTCGCCAATGGCATCGCCGCGTTCCTGCAGAAAAAGGAAGCGACGGCGGGCACCACCCGGCAGACGGGATCCCGCGATTTCGTTGGTTCGCTGGCGAATGCCTCGTTGAACCTTTCGGCGGGAGCGCTGGTCGGCCAAAGCCGCGAACTGCTGGCTTTCCTCTCCTCGACCGAGAATGAGAGCCGTACGCGGGTGATTTCGGCTCCCAGCCTGATCGCGACCGACTCCATTGCGGCGAGCATCAATGTGGGCACGGAGGTGCCGACGCTGACGGCTCAGGCCGCGACGGGGGTCCAAAGCGGAGGCAGCTCGCTGTTTGCGAACAATATCTCCAATCGGAATAGCGGGGTGACGCTGAATATCACCGCCCGGATCAATCCCAGCGGAATTGTGACGCTGCTAATCAATCAAGAGGTGAGTTCGCCCATCGCGCCAGCGGCGGGCGCGATCAATTCGCCCTCGTTCTCGAAACGAACCTTGAATACCCAAGTGACGCTCGAAGACGGCGACACGATCGCTATCGGCGGCATCATCAACGAATCGAACACGCAGTCTTCCGCCGGTATCCCGGTGCTGCATCGGATTCCGATTATCGGGTGGGGGTTTGGCAGCAAGTCCTTCAGCAAAGAGCGGACGGAACTGATTGTATTCATGACGCCGCGGGTGATTTTCGATACCAAAGAGATCACCGAGGCGAGTGAAGAGCTCAAGAGCCGGATGCGCCGTTTGCGGAAGATCATGAAGGAATAGACCTCGGGACGAAACTTGGCGGTCGCATGCGGGTTAGAATCGAATCGGCCTGATCTGACCCGCATGATACTGAACCGTCTCGTCCGTTCCGCTGTCCTGGTAGGGGGTCTGCTGGCTGCTGCCCCCGTTTTCTGCCAATCCCCGCCAATTGAGGTCGGCAGTAGTGATTTCGGACTTGATCCGGTGATCCGCAATCAGTTTGTGACGGCGTGGTTCCGGAATGGCTTTGGGAATCTGGTGATAAACCCGCCCGCAGGGCATGTCCGTCGATTTCCCCAAACGAGCTCGAATGCCCCAACGGGGCTGATTCAGGAGTTCAATCCCGTGACCGGCAACGGTGGCCGTTTGGCGCTGGTGAAGGCAAATACGAGTACGACCATTGTCGATGAGCAGTCCGGCGTGTTTCAGGTGCTCGCCCTGTTGTATGCCAACTACAGCGCCGTGGGCGTTGGGACCGCTGGGTATCCCACGATGGACACCGCGCTCTGCGCTAATACCACGGCCGGAACTTGCTACTGGCAGCTTTTCGACAAGCAGCACGCGCTGTTTTCCTACTCCTCTGTGCTTGCCAATGGCTCGCAGAACTTTTCCGTCAAGGATCCTTACTACACCCGCTGGCAAAATGCGGGCGGCATTGCCGTGCTCGGCGCCGCGACCTCGGCCGAGACCGCGGCCACCAGCCTGGCGGGCAGCGCCTACACGGTGCAATCCTTCCAGAATGGCCTGATCTTCAGCATCACATCCGGCACACTCAGCGGCCGGGAAGTCGTGGTGGTGCCGCCGGTGACGATGACGTATCTGGCTAATGGCGGCCCCGGCGGTTTTCTCGGGCTGCCGACGGGCCCGGCTGTCTCGATTGGCAACAATCGGTTCCGGCAAACCTTTGAGGGTGGCGCCGTTGACTACGATTCCACCGGAACGGCGACGGTGCGCCTGCCGGTTCACTCGATCGCGCTGAACCCTGGCCCGGCGACACTCACATTGAAACTGAACGATACGGTTTCCGTTACTGCCGTTCCCCGTGCTTTGAACGGCGACGAATTGCTCGACCGGCCGGTTGCGTGGACCACCACCAACGGCCGGGTGGTGTCGATACAAGCGTCCGGCGCTACAGCGACCTTGCGCGCAGTGGGTGGCGGTGTAGCCACCATCACCGCCACCGTCGAGGGGCGGATCAGTAGTCCGATTCAGGTCTTCGTACAAACCACCTGTTGCCAGGTGGGCGAAGGCGCCCCCAGTGCGGCGGCGACCCAGGCTTTTTTGGATGCGGTGACTCGAAATCGTCTGGCGTTGCAACTGCCTGGCCGCAATCCGGTACGCCGGTTGGGCAATGGTTACGTGCAGGAGATGCTGACGACGAACGGCGTTCGTGTGGTTCTGGCTCTGCCGGACCGCTTGGCACAGGCTTACGTTCTGTCCGGTCTGTTGTTGGCCCGGTATGAGGATTTCGGTGGTCCGGCTGGCACATTGGGTTATCCGTTAACCGATGCCACCGCCGGCGGGCGGCAAAATTTTGAAAACGGGGTTCTGGCAGGTTCTCCGGTACGGTTGGTATCCGGTGCGTTGCTGACGAAATGGCAGACGCTGGGGCTCGAAACCGGCGCTGCCGGCTCCCCGGTTAGCGATGTGAGCAGCTTTTTCACCTTCGCGGCGACCAGCGGGGTACAGCAGACCTTTACGCTAGGTTCGCTATATAGTCTTCCCTTGGCGGGGCGCGTGAACTTCACGACGGGAGCGATCCACGCCAAGTATGTCCAGATGGGCGGACCAGCGGGTAGCTTGGGAGCTCCGGCGAACGATGAGTATGCCGTTGGTGGTGGACGGCGCCAGGATTTTGAAGGCGGGTATCTGCAGGTCGCCGCGGGGGCGACGGAAGCGTCGGCGGTGGAAACGCCGCGCCTGCCTTCCGTTAGCGCTACACCCGGAACCGTGATTGCGGGCAGCCGGGTCCGGCTCGCGTTGGGCGGTTTCGGGGAGAATCGGCGAATCCGGGTGCGGACGACTGGGGAACAGGATTTCTTTGTGCAACCTTTGAATGGCGCGTTTGCATGGGACTTGCTGGTTCGTGCCAATGCCAATCCTGGGACGATCACGGTTTCGGCTGAAGATACAGAACGAAACGTCTCCGCGCGGACAACCTTTACGGTCCGGGCGCTGGCGGATGCGCGACCCCGGCTGACCAAAGTGCGTGGCGATGGCCAGGCCGGACCCCCGGGATCCTTATTGGCGGTGCCGTTACGAGTGCAATTGCTGGACGAATCGAGCAATCCCTTGGCTGGGGTAGCGGTTACTTTTACGCCGTCGCCCGGAGGTTCTCTAGCCAGGTTCGCGGCCGTCACCGATAGTAATGGTGAGGCGGAGGCGGTTCTCCGCTTGCCCTCCCGAGAGGGTATTGCGTTGGTGACTGCCGAGGCGTTGCTTCAAGTGGTTACCTTCCAGGTTCGGATGACCGGGGGGACGTTGAGTTCCTTCCCGCGGATTGTGGATCCGGGAGATCCTTATCTAGCTTCCGCTGCCGCGATCCTCCGTTACTATCAGGACCGGGGAGAGTTGCCGGCGCCGATCGCCACCGCCAGCCCGGCCGGCCTGGCCGCCTATCTCAAGGCGTTCTGTGTCTTTGACAACGCCGGCGCCCAGATTTGCGATGGATTGCTGGAGAACGGGCTACCGAATTTATGGCGGCTGCCGGGGTTTGTCTCTGGAAATCTAAATCCGGTGGCGTTGCCCCCGAATGAACAGACGCTGCGGGACGCTGTTGCTTCCGGTCCCATTATGGTCAGCCTGGCTCTCGAGAGCGGTGGCGCCCATGCAGTGGTCGCCACGGGCATTGGATCGGCGGGGGAAGTGCTGATCATGGATCCGAGCTTGGCTTTCGGCAGGGCGTCCCTGACGGACTACTTGACTGGATTCAGCGCCGGCGGCACCACATATAAAGGAAGGATCACCGGATTGTTACGCCTGGAGCCGCGGGCATCCGCAAGTGCCGGGTTTCTGGTGGTCACCGAAACTGCGACGCCCGAGGTGGCGGGACCTGCCGGGGTATGCGGCGCCACATTTATGGTCCAGCGGGGCGGCGCGCCGGTGCTATTCCGAGTCTGTGACGGGTCGGAGGCTGTCTACCAGCTCGATCTCACCGCCTCGGGTGGATTTACGGCTACTCTCACGGACCTCGCACCAGTTGGGGCGCGATATCCACTCTCGGGAGAGCGGTCGACCTCGTTCCGGGTATCGCGACCGGCAGTACCGTGGGAGGTGGCTCCGTTGGTAGCGTCGTTTGGGGCGACGGCCGTCCTAAACGGAGCAAGCTTCGCGCCGGATCTGGCGCCCGGAACCTTGGTGAGCGTGTTTGGGGTTGGACTGGGCGGGGCCGGGGGAGTAACGACGGCTGAGATTGGCGGCCGAAGCGCGGAGGTACTCTTCAGCAGCGCCTTCCAGGTGAATCTGGCTGTGCCGTTGGATTTGCCCCTAGGGAGCTACACCCTGACCTTGCGGTCTGCCTATGGGGAGGCCGAGGCGCCGATTGAGTTGCGCGAGGTGGCGCCGGCGATCTTTCGTTTGTCCGAGAGCCAGATGGCCGTGGTCAATCCCAACGGAACCTTGAATGGCCCGGAGCGGCCCGCCGTGCGGGGAACGGCCATCATCTTATATGGGACTGGGTTTGGATCGGTCCTTACTCAAGGGAACCTAAGCCGGACGGAGCGGCCAGTTTCGGCACGAATCAACGGCCTTGAAGTCCCAGTTGGATACAGTGGACTCGCCCCTGGGTACATTGGACTCTATCAATTGAACCTAATACTCCCCATCGATATGCCCCCTGGACTATTCCAAACCTTGGAACTGCGCCAAGGCGGGGTGGGCGTACACCCGATAAGTGTCTCTATTCAATAGAGTTACTGTCATTCTGGCCGAGTTTTTCGCGGTCTGGGGAGGGCGGCGAGGAATAGTCGGCAGATTGGCCCTTAACCTGCTACAGTAGAGCCTGCGTACAGACCCCTCTCGGCGCAAGTCTTTGGAAAATCAGAGCTTGACTTGACGGGGTGGGAATGTTAAAAAGTAAAGGACTGCGTCTACTCAGGGTTAGGCGGTTTTCTGTTCATCAGAGCCGCGAGTACGGACGAATCAAAAAAATATAAAGATTAGCTTGGCTCGTAAGGGGCCGCCAACCGCAGGCTGACAGAAATTTGTCGTCGCGACCGGGCGAACTCCTCGAGACCAAGTCAAAGCGGTAAAAAGGTAGTTTTTCATCAATTCGGATTTAATTCCACAAGGAGAAGGAAATGGCAGATTTCCGCAAATGGTTCCCGGTATTGGCCGTTGCCTCGCTGATGTTTGGCGCGGCAGCAACCGCCAATGCCCAACCGGCGTTTAGCTGTAACACGAACGCTGGCGTTCCGCCGATTGTACGCGCGGAAGGGCTGACGGAACTCGTTGGTGACTTGATTTTGAACTGTACTGGTGGCACCCCGACCGCTCTCGGCGCGACGGTCCCCCAGGTCAACTTCCAGATCTTTTTGAACACCAACGTGACCTCCCGTCTGCTCAGTGATCCCTGGAGCGAAGCGCTCCTCATGATCGACGAGCCGTCTGGTACGGACTCGAACGGTGGCAACCTCCGGTATTGCACCACCAATGGTGGCTGTGCGATGACCGGTGTCGGTGGTACTTCGGGTGGTGTGAACTACCTGAATGGCGACTCCCAGAACAGCGCTCCGGCGAACGTGTTCCAGGGCCGCCAGGCTGGTGCGAACCAGATCGTGTGGCTCGGTGTGCCGATTGATCCTCCTGGCACCACCACCACCCGCATCATCCGCATCACCAACGTCCGTGCGAACGCCAACCAGCTTGGTGTGAGCTCGACGTTGATCCCGACCCAGATTGTCATGTTCGTTTCGGCGACCTCGACGACCTCCATTCCGATCAACAATCCGCAGCAGACCGTGGCCTTCATTCAGCCCGGCCTGTCGTTCGGTCTCCGCACCGCGGTTGGCCTGAACTACCTGCAGTGCGTTTCCAACAACAGTGGCTCCGCTACCAACAGCAGCTCCAGCATGACCAGCTCGCGTCATATCCTCCGCTTCACGGAAGGCTTTGCTTCGTCGTTCAAACGCCGGAACATTGCTTACACGAATGCGGATGAGAGCCCGCTGCCGTTGCCGCAGAACACCCCGAACAACAACTTCTTCACCGAGTCCGGCTTCTACAACCCGTTTGTAACGTCGGCTTCGAACAACACCTCCGGTCTCACGACCAACATCTCTCAGGCTGGCCTTGCTTCGCAGGGTACCCGTCTGATGGCTCGCTTCACCAACGTTCCCGCTGGCATCGTGATGTATGCTTCGATCTACAGCGTCGGTTCGTGCAGTGATTGCGGTCCTAGCAGCACGGCGAACATCACGAGCGCGCAGAATGCGTCCAACTCGTTGCTCCGCCTTGTTTCTACGGATGCCAATGGTGGCGGTTCGTTCTCGGCTGTTTCTTCGACCAACAACTCTTCCCAGGGTGGCAACACCATCCCGTCCGCCCCGATCTCGCTCAGCAATGGCGCGGGTATGGCGACGTGGGAAGTCATGACGTCCAACCCCTTCACGGTTCAGACCTTGGAAGTTGCTATCTCGGTGTCTTATGTCGCCAACACCAGCAACAACCTGCCTGGCCTCGGCACCGCTTCGGTTGCTGGCAGCTTCGCGCCGCTCAGCACCGTGACGACTGCTTCGTCCACCAACAACCAGCCCCGTTTTGCAGATACGAGCTCCGCTCGGACCCTGTTCAACGTGAATGCTTGCAGCACGAACATCCTGTTCCCGTTCTTGACGAACCAGGTGGGCTTCGACTCGGGTATCGCTATCGCGAACACCTCGACCGACCCGTTCGGAACTGCCCCGCAGTCCGGTCCGTGTAAGCTGAACTACTACGGTGAGACCACCGGTGGTGGCGCGGCTCCCGCGGCTCAGACCTCGGCGGTGATTCCGTCTGGTAAGACCTTGACGGCGACCTTGTCGAGCGGCGGTAACTATGGTGTCGCGGCTACGCCCGGCTTCCAGGGTTACGTGATTGCCCAGTGTAACTTCCAGTATGGCCACGGCTTCGCCTTCATCAGCGACGTCGGCGCCAACCGGGTTTCCGAGGCTTATCTCGCCCTCATCATGGACGGCCAGGTTGACACCTATCCGCGGTCCGGCGTCTTCTCTGAAGTCCTCGGCCACTAAACCACAAGCAACGCAACCGGCAATGGGGAGAAGCGCAAGCTTCTCCCCGTCGCCTTTTTATATACCCGGCTTTTTGATTCAGTAATTTACGTTCTATCTTCTTGTAGTACTATTCGACCGGTGGTAAATTAAGTGTTGTCGCTCTCCGCTTCCCGTCTCCGCTCTCCCGTTGTTCGCGTCCACAATCCCCCATTTATCGAGGTAGCAATGTCGCTCTTCCGACACAGCCTATTGGCGTCGGTTTGTCTGCTTGTGTCCGCTTGGACCTCCTTCGCACAAACCCAACTGTTCCTTTTGCCAAATACATCAAGCCAGGCAGGGACGGTCACCGCCTTCCGGCTGGATCCGTTCACGACGATCTCGTCCTTCACGGCGCAGTCTGGCGCTGCCTTCTTCTTCATGAATTCCGAGGGGACGAAATACTATTCCGTCGCCCGCTCCGGCAGCGATACCTTGATGGTATTGGAGGCGGCCAATCCGGCGAATGTTTTGAAGCGTCAGAACCTATCGCAGGCGGAAGCGGCTCTCCTGACGCCTGACGGCCGTCGGCTACTGATCGTAGCGAATGGCCTACACATTTTTGACACGACGACGGACAGCCTCTTAAACACTGTGACCGGAGTCGGGAATCAGCCGATCGATGTGGCCGTTTTGCCCGACGCCTCCAGGGCCTTTGTCTTAAGCAGCGTCAGCAACACTCTGACTGCGGTCGACTTGAATACCAATGCGGCCGTGGGAACGCCCTTGACGATCGGTGGCTCACTAACCGGCGTCGCGGTCGGCTACAACGGTCTGGTCTATGTGACCACCTCCAATCGGCTCTACGAAATTGACGGCCGCTCGATGACCATTCGGACCGAAATTCCTCTGAATGCTCGCCCGGGCAAGATTGCGTTTACGCCCGATGGCCAGTACGGCATCATGGTCAACCAGACTCCGGTGACTGGTTCCTCGGTGATCCTGGTGGATCTTCGCAGCCGAACGGTTGCCGGGACGATTCCTAACTTCCAGACGATTCTCGATACGTTGACTGTGGCGTCGAACAACCGGGTCTATGCTATCTCGAATCAGACGCAGAGTCTGTATGAGATCAGTCTGAGTCCGCTGAACATCAACGTTCCTCAGTTCGCCAACATTGGCACACCCAACAACGTGACTGCCATCGTGGGCACGAATGAGACGCCGAACCCCCGCTTCCTTTTTGCCGTGACTCCGGGCTCGGTAATCCGTTTGGACAATACCTCTGTACCGCCCGCCGGCGTCGGCGCGGCCTCTATCCCGGCGAACCCGGGCGCCTTGGTCTTCGCGGCTCCGGCTATCGTCGGCGCCACTCCGACCCAAATCGTAGGCTACAACGGAATCCAAAGTACTGCCGTCGGTACTGCCTATCAGCCCCTGATCACTCGCGTTCTAAATTCGACCGGCCAGCCCATTAAAGGGGTGTCCGTTACTTTCACCTCCGACAACTCCGCGGCCCAGATTCAGGGCGGTACGATCGTGACCAACGACCAAGGCTATGCGGTAACCAATGTTATCGCTCCTCCTACTGCTGGAACCTTTACGGTTGTCGCTACTGCGGGTGCAGGTGGCGTCAGCGCCCCCACTTACCAGTTCACTCTCACGACCGGTACGACCACCGGCGGCGGCACACCGACCGGGTTGCTCAAGATCGTACGCGGCCAAGGTCAGTTGGTCCAGGAGCAGTTCCAGATCACCGAACCGATGACGGTGGAGATGTTGGACACTCAGGGTCGTCCTGCCGTCAACCAGACGATTACTTTCGCACTGCAGACGGGCAGTGGCTCCTTCAATACCTCGACGTCGGACGGCACCGTTCTACCAGGGGCGACTTGCAGCGGCAATGTTTGTACCGTCCAGACGGACGCCAACGGCCGAGCGGGCATTGGCTTCATCGCGACTTCGGTGAACCCCGGTCAGTCCTACGCACAGCAGACTATTACGGCCACAAACGGCACGAACACGGTGAACTTCATCCTGACGAGCATCCTTGGACAGTTGCTCGGTGGCGGATCGGCCTCACCTCCTATCGTGGAGCGGATCAAACCAGTCGAGCGCGACATCGTCGGCCAGGCTGGGACCACCGTAAACGAAGCGATCCAGGTGCGTGTCATCGTGGTGTCGGGGCCGCAGTCCGGCCAAGTCATCCCCAATGTTTCGCTCCGCGCCACTACGAGCAACACGCCCACCTCCGGTCCGACGGGAAATTGCGTTGGCGAGGGAGATGTCGCGCTCACCGACTCCAACGGCGTGGCGACCTGTAATCTGGCCGTCGGCGGCCGCCTTGGCATCGCCCCCTTGCAAGTGGTCGTCGGCGGGACGATCAACCTTGGTGGCGCTTCGCTCAACTTGGACGTTCGGCCTGGACCGCCCTCCACCATCCGGCTCGTTCAGGGCAACAACCAGTCCGGCGCCCCGGGCGAGCGGCTGCGGCTCGCGTTCGTCGCGGAAGTCTCGGACGCTTTCGGCAACGTGCTTCCGAACGTCGCTGGCCAATGGGAAGTGCCGGTACCGAATTCCATTACGCTGGCGAACGTCGTCAGCACGTCGGACTCGGCCGGCCGTGTATCGGCACTCGGCACACTGGGCACGGTCCCGGGCAGCAACTTGGTTCGCTACAAGGTGGGCAATGCAACCGGCACCTTTACCTTCAATGTGAACATCGCGATCACCGGGCTCCGGGCGATCTCCGGCAGTGGTCAGACCGCCATCACAGGCCAATCCTTCCCGCAACCCCTGATCGTTCAAGTGACGGATGATCGCGGTGCGCCGGCGGCTGGTCAACCGGTGGTGTTCTCCGTCGTCGGCGGCAGCGCCACCCTAAGCGCCGGCACCGTCAACAGCGGTGCTGACGGTCGGGCTTCAGTTAACGTAACCGCCGGACCGGTCGCGGGCGCCATCACGATCCGCGCCTCGCTCGGCAACCTGTCCCAGACGTTCACACTCACCTCCCGCCTGCCGGGTCCGGTGTTCAGCTTCAACAACATTGTCAATACGGCAAGCAACCAGCCCGGCCTCGTGCCGTGCGGTATCGGAACGCTTTACGGCACCGGCATCGCTCCCACGTTGAACGGGGTTCTTCCGGCCAATCTGCTTGGGTTCGGCGGTCTGCCGCTGATCTTGAGTGGTGTCGAGATCAACTTCAACGGCCAGTCTGCTCCGATCCTCGCGATTGCCAACCAGAATCGTCAGGAATCGATTGTCTTCCAAACACCGTGTAGCTTAGTGCCGGGTACCCAGGTCACCGCAACCGTGCGGGTCTCGGGCGGTTCCACCAGCGCCAGCGGCATCCAGGTGCTGCGTGCCCAGCCGGGTATCTTCGAGACGGATCCGGGTAATGGCGTCCGTCGCTATGCCGCGGTGCAGCGGCCGGACGGCAGTTGGGTCACGGCAGAGAATCCCGCCCGTCGGGGCGAGGTTCTCAAGATGCTCGTAACGGGCCTCGGCGCGGTCACTCCGGCGACCGATACGAACCGCGCGGGTATCGCTGGACAGTTGGTGCAGGTTCCGATGATCGTCGGGGTCAACGATGCGGGTGTCCGTCTGGTCTCGGCGGAGTACGCCGTGGGGATGATGGGCATTTATGTGGTTGCCTTCGAACTGCCTTTGGATGCGACGACAGGCCAATACCGTAGCCTGGCGGTCGCAGCGGAAGGGTTCAACGGGGAACTGGTCTTCGGCAATAGCTCTGCTCTTGCGGCGATCCAATAACCGAACCTTGTTTACAAAGAGCAAAAGCCCCGCCCTGTGGCGGGGCTTTTGCATTCTCCCTTGATATCCTGAAATCTGCATGCGCCGTACCCGCTGGGTCCTTCTCGCCAGCATCCTCATTCTCGTTGCCGCTGTAGCGGGTATCTATCGGGCGCAGAAGGACGCGCAGGACAAGGCGGCTCCGGCCAAGCCGGCCTCCCTGCCTGATAATGTCAGCGTCTCGGCTCAGGATTGGCGTTGGAGCAAGAACGACGGGGATCGGCCCATCGTCGAAGTACGAGCTCGCAATTTCGAGCAGAAAAGCGATCCGCCTCGAGTCGATCTGGAGAAGGTCGAGCTCAAACTGTTCCATAAGGACGGGAAGGCTTTCGACCTGGTGAAGAGCGCGCAGGCCGAGCTTCGCATGGAAGACAGCACGCTGTATTCGGCTGGCGAAGTCGAGATCACTATGGGTTTGACCGAACAGCCCAGCCCCACCAACCGGCTCGTCCGCATCCAAACCTCGGGCGTCACGTTTGAAACGCAGTCTGGCAAGGCGACTACGGACCAACCTGCTTCTTTTGCCTTCGAGAATAGCGAAGGTAGCGCAGTGGGGGCGGAGTACGATCCAGCGGCCAGAAACCTCCATCTTCGCAGCGCCGTGAAACTCAATTGGCGTGGCAAGGGACCTGCCTCGAAGCCCATGACGGTGGAGGCTGGCGAGCTGAACTATCGTGAGAATGAAGATAAAGTCTATCTGAAGCCTTGGTCCCGCCTGCTGCGCGGCACTATGACCTTGAATGCAGCCAACTCTGTTGTCACGCTTGCGAACGGTGAAATTCAGCTGGTCGAAGCGAATCAGGCGAAGGGCGAGGACCGCGCACCCGGGCGTCAGCTCCTCTATGCGGCTGAGCAGCTTTGGCTGCATTTCGGGGCAAAAGGAGTGATGGAGTCGATTGAGGGCAAGCAGGGGGCGCGCCTCGAAACCATAGCCGATTCTGGCCGAACGGTGGTGAATTCCCAGAATGTCGATCTTGCCTTTGACGGTGGCAGCGGCGACAGCATCCTGAAGAAGGCAACCGCCACTGGCGGCACGGTGGTGGAATCGTACCCTGTCCGGCGAGGCGCCGGTGAGCCGCCATCGGATCGGGTTCTCAAGAGTGACATCGTCGAAATGAATATGAGACCGGGCGGGCAGGAGATCGACCGGCTCGACACCCATAGTCCAGGGCAAATCGAGTTCCTGCCCAAGAGCCCCCGGCAGCGCTATCGCCGCCTGGATGGCGAACGGTTCTCGATGGTCTACGGAGCCAATAATCAGCTGGAGAAGTTCCGCGCCACCCAAGTCAAAACTCTAACGCGGGCTATCAAGAAGGGGGACCCGGACCGGAAAACCAGCAGCCAGGATCTGCAAGCGCTGTTTGATCCGAAGACCGGCGAGCTGCAGACTCTTGAACAGTGGACGGGCTTCCAGTTCGAGGAAGGGGACCGCCGCGCTCGCAGCGACCATGCCCGGCTCGAAAGCGCCTCCGAGCGCATTTACCTGAAGGGGGCCGCCCGCATGTGGGACCCCACCGGCTCGACTGACGCTCTCCAGATCGAACTGGATCAGAAGACCGGGGACATGATCGCCGAGGGAAAGGTAACCTCCACTCGCCTCCCCGACGAGAAGAAGTCAAAGAAGACGCAGGGCTCCCTGCTCGATTCCTCTGACACCGTGCAGGCTCGCGCCAACCGGATGCAGACGAAGGAAGAGAACAAATGGATTCGTTACGACGGCAATGCCCTTTTATGGCAGGGACCCAATCGGATTGAGGCCGACTCCATTCTGATCCAGCGAAAGCTACAGCGCCTCGATGCTACTGGCAATGTCGTCAGCCAGTTCCGGGAAAAGACAAAGAATCTGTTTACCATCGTCCGAGCGCCGCAGATGACGTATTGGGATACCGAGAAGAAGGCGCACTACATGGGCAACGCCAAGCTCAATCGCGGCAATCTGGTGGTCACGTCCCGCGACCTGTTTGCCTGGTTTTCTCAAAAAGATAATGATAGTTCGCTCGAACGCGCCGAAGCCGTTGGCGACTCCGTGATTGTGCAAAGTGGGCCGGATGCAACCGGCAAGCCACGCACCCGGCGGGGGACCTCCGAGCGATCGGACTACGATGTCGCCGCTGGTCGTGTCATTCTGTCCGGCGGAGCGCCGCAGATGTTCGACTCGCTCAAAGGGACCACCAAAGGGGAACGATTGACCTGGTTTGCCAACGATGACCGTCTTCTTGTCGATGGATCTTCCAACCAACCCGCGGCAAGCCGTATCCTAAAGAAACGGTAGCCTATGCGTTCATTGGAAACACGGGAAATTTCGAAGAGTTACCGGGGGCGCAAAGTCGTCGACAACGTGTCGGTGTCTGTGCAACAGGGCGAAGTGGTGGGACTGCTCGGGCCGAACGGCGCTGGCAAGACGACAAGCTTTTACATGATCGTCGGGTTGATCAGCCCGGATTCGGGTGTCGTGCAACTCGATCAGGATGACATCACCCATTTGCCGATGTACCAGCGCGCCCGCCGCGGCGTCAGCTATCTGCCGCAGGAGCCCTCGGTCTTTCGAAAGTTGACGGTGGAAGAGAACCTGATGGCGATTCTTGAAACGCTGTCACTCGATGCACGGCAGCGCCGGGAACGCATGAACCGCCTGATCGAACAGTTGGGGCTGGAGACGGTACGCCTCAACAAGGGCTATATGCTCTCGGGCGGCGAGCGGCGGCGCGTGGAAATCGCTCGATCGCTCGTCATTGAGCCGACGTTTCTGCTGCTCGACGAGCCATTCAGCGGAATTGATCCGATCCAGGTGCTCGAAATCCAACGAATTATCTTCGATCTGAAGAAGAGCGGTATCGGCATTCTGATCACGGATCACAATGTTCGTGAGACGCTGGCTACGGTCGATCGCGCGTATATTATCAACGGCGGAAAGATATTCCGGGCCGGTTCACCGGAGGATCTGGGCCGTGATCCCGAGGTCAAGCGGGTTTATCTCGGCGAAGGCTTCCAGTTCGAGTTGGGATTTCGCCCCTAGTGGAAAGCGAGCGCCCAGTACTACCACACGGGCAGTACTTTCCAATTGGGCCTTTCGCCACGCCTGCCCACGGCGTATGATGATCCGTGTTGCCAGCCACCCGTCAACCCCGCTTGATCTCTGTCCGATCCGCGCCGCAGGTCTCGCTGGTGGGGCGTTCGCGGATGGAGGTCGCTGTGCATCCGGTCCATGAAGACGCCTTGGCGGCGGCTCAAGCCAAAATTCAAGAGTTGGAAACGCGCGTGAAAGACCTCACGCGCCGGGAACGCGCACGTCAACGCGAAGTTGCGGCCGTTCGCCGCAAGCTTGGAGAATTCGCGGGAGACCTGGAGTTTGCGCTGGAGTTGGAACGGCGCCGAGCTTCTGAGTTAGAGCAGGCCTACTACGATATGGTCTTGCGGCTCACCCGGGCGTCCGTCTACAAGGACAATGAGACCGGTGCACACATCCAACGGGTCAGCTTCTACGCCAAGATCATCGCCCGCTCTCTTGGTTGGAGCGAGGTGGACCAGGAACTGATCTTCCGAGCAGCTCCGATGCACGATGTCGGTAAAATCGCGATTCCCGACGTCCTGATTCGAAAGCGCGGAGCTCTTGGTGTGGAAGATCGGCGCATTATGGAGAGCCATACGCTCATCGGCGCACAACTTCTTGAAGGTTCTAACTCGCGGCTGCTGGAAATGGCGCGTGATATCGCCGTGACGCATCATGAGAATTGGGACGGAACTGGCTATCCACGGCGCCTGCAAGGCAACCAGATTCCGATCGCCGGCCGCATCGTGATGCTGGGCGATAACTATGACGCTCTCCGCAGTTGCCGGAGCTATAAGAAAGGCTTCTCCCACGAAAAGACCTGCCGGATCATTCTCGAAGGCGATCGCCGCACGCGGCCAGAGCATTTTGATCCCCAACTGCTCGATATCTTCCGGACGATCCACCTGGAATTCGACGAGATTTTCGAACGATTTCAGCGGGAAGAACCGATCATAGGATAAGTCGCTGCTCGCCCACGCGGCGAGTGATCCGCTCCCGGTCCAGCAACTCCAGCAAGGGAATGGCGTATTTGCGGGAGACACCGGTCCACTCCTTAAACTCACCGACGCCGAAGCTCTGGCCTTTCCGCATCGTCAGAATCGCTTTGAGCTTGTCCAGCGTCTCGGCGTGGTAGACGAGTTCCTCACTCACTTTGATCAGGCGCCGCTCCTTGATCAACATCTGCAACAAGAGTTTCGCCCGCACGCTCTCCACCCCACATTGCGCCAGCACTTCGCTCAGGCCCGGGGTCGCCAGTCCTCCCTGACGGAAGGCCTGCTCAATCTTTTCGCGCGCGGCCGACTCGTCCTCCTGCAACTGCACCCGGTGGGAAGCCAGCCGCACCAACTCCTGCTGAGTGGCCAGCTTCGTTGCCATCGCCAAAAGCGCGTCAAAAACGTGAGCGGGGCCTTTCGGCAGCACCTTGCTGCGGAGCTCCTCCTTCGCCATGCCGGCCTGGAGAGGATTTGCGCGATGAAAAGCTGTAAGAGTCTTCTCGGCCAGCGAGAGGCGAGCCTGGGCCCAACTCTTCGCCACTACGTGGCTGCCCAAAGCGATCAGTCCGTTAGACAGTTCCGGAGCGGTCCCCAGCTTCCGCCGCAACTCCACCCGGTCCAGGCCCGCGGCCGACTCCGTGACCAATAGATCCGCCGCCGCGGCGGTGGTCGCCGTCGCCAGCGCTTGTAACCGCTCGAGGTTGGCTCGCCGAGGCGGTGCGATCTCCGACACCGTCGCCCCGCCAATCGTCACAACCGGAGAGAATTGCCGCAAAATGCACCGATCCCCAGGGAGCAGGAGCAGGCCCTCTCGCAGCCGCAACCGCACCCAGGCGCTCTCGCCGGGCTGCAGGGAGGTCGCATCCAGCAGGCGCATCTCGGCAACCGTCTCCGCCGTCCCCGCATGGAGATGGACGAGCGTTCGAAGTTTCAGAGGCCTGGCGGTCGGCAAGAGTACCAGGCGGGCGTCCAGCACACGCACCGGTTCAAACCAGCCCGGCTCACTCAGCACCATGCCCCGCTCAATCTGGCTGTGTTCGATTCCGGCCAGATTCACAGCCGTCCGTTGCCCCGCTTCCGCCTTCGGAGCGGGCTTTCCGTGAACTTGCAGTCCCCGTACCCGCAACCGCCGACCAGTGGGATAAAGTTCCACTTCCTGTTCCAGTTCCACGCGGCCGGCCATTAGCGTCCCGGTGACCACGGTCCCGAAGCCCTTCATGGCAAACGCCCGGTCAATCGGTAGCCGGAAAGCCGCCGCCGCGTTCCGGGGACGCAGAGTCTTGGCCAACTTTCTCAGTTCGGCCTGCAACGCTTCGACCCCTTCGCCCGTCTTAGCACTGACTGGGAGGATCGGCGCGCCCTCGAGGAACGAGCCCGCGACGAACTCTTCCACCTCCATCCGGACCAATTCCAACCATTCGGCATCCACCAGATCGGCTTTTGTCAGGACGACTATGCCCCTCTCCACCCCCAGCAACCGGCAGATATCGAAATGTTCGCGTGTCTGCGGCTTAATGCCTTCGTCAGCGCCAATTACGAGCAGTACAACGTCGATTCCACTTACGCCAGCCAGCATAGTGCGGACAAAGCGCTCATGTCCCGGAACGTCAATGAATCCGGCCCGTACGCCTTCGCCCAAATCCAAATGCGCGAATCCCAGCTCGATGGAGATGCCACGGCGTTTCTCTTCTTCCAGCCGATCCGTGTCGATGCCCGTTAGCCGCCGCACCAGCGACGTTTTCCCGTGGTCGATATGTCCTGCTGTTCCAACGATAATTGATCTCATGCGCGCTGTTCTCTTCATCGTCGCAGGTTGTGCTCTCGCCGTTGCGCAAGAAGCCGACCAACCTCTGTTCAAGGCCGGTGTCGCCGACGTTCGAGTCGATACCCAGGTCCTGCTGAAAGATCGCGTCGTCGATTCTCTCACCCGCGAAGACTTCCAGGTCTTTGACAACAATCAGCTTCGCCCGCTACTCGATTTCAATCGGGAACGCGAACCGCTTACGCTGCTGCTCCTGCTCGATCTCAGCGGCAGCATGAACAAATATCTTGAACAACTCAATCGCGCCAGCGGCGCCGCTCTCGCCCAACTCCGGCCGGGAGACTCAGTGGGGGTGATGGTCTTCAGCCGCGACGCGAAGGCAACCCTGCCCTTCACCACCGACCGAGCGGCGGCCGTTCAGGGCCTTCGCGACGCGGTCCGTGAGCGCGAACTCGGCAGCGGCACGCTGATTAACCCGGCCGTGATTGCCGCGGCCGAGCATCTCCGCGCCACGGCGCCGCCACAAGGCCGCCGCGCCATCGTGATCGTCACCGACAATCTCGGGCTGAACTATCAATCTCCTGACGACGCGGCCATCCGCGCGCTCCACGATGCGAATACCGTCCTCAACGCCATCGTGGTCGGAAAGGGTCGCCGGCCTGATGGTACGCGCAGCCAATTCGTCAATCCCGACTTTTCGCCATCGAACGTGTTTAAGATTGCCGACGAAACCGGCGGCGACGCGCTGAAGGCCGATCGCGCCGACGAGGCCTTCCCGCAGATCGTCGAACGGATCCGCACCCGCTACAATCTGATCTATCGCGCCCCGGAAGGCAAGCCCGGCGAGTTTCGCGAAATTCGCGTCGAACTATCGCCCGTCGCTAAAGTTCGCTTCCCCGGGGCGGAGGTCCGCTCCCGCCGCGGGTACTTCGTGCAGTAGCATTTGGGGATGCCGCTTTCCCGTCGCGAACTTCTGTTGAGCTTGGTCCCTGCCAAGCGACCAAACATTCTCTTCTGTATCGCGGACGACCAGTCCTTTCCCGCGTCCGGCTTGGCCGCGTTCACGCGGGTGGCCTCGAATGGCGTTTTGTTCCGTAATGCTTACAGCCTGTCGCCCGGGTGCGCTCCGTCGCGCGCTGGGCTGCTCACCGGGCGGTTCCCGTGGCAACTCGGCGAAGCGGGCACCCACGCAGCCGGATTCTCCCGGAGTCTGGTCGTCTATCCCGATCTGCTCGCCCAAGCCGGCTACTCTATCGGCATCACTGGCAAAGGGGCTGGCCCGTGCAACTTTGCGAAGGACGGCTGGCCCCGCAACCCCGCTGGTCCGGCATTCAACCAAGCCAAGCTCACGCCGCCCAACAAGGGGATTCAAAGCAACGACTATGCGGCTAACTTCGCTCAGTTCCTCGACGCGCGGCCGGCCAATCAACCGTTCTACTTCTGGTTCGGGTGTCAGGAGCCGCATCGCGTATACGAGCCCGGCGCCGGCCTACGCGCAGGCAAGAAGCTGGCGGACGCCACCGTACCGCCACACCTTCCAGACAACGAAACGGTCCGGGCCGACCTGCTCGATTATCAACTCGAAGTGGAGCACTTCGATACGCATCTTGGCCGCATGCTCGACCTGCTGGCCAGGAAGGGGGAGCTTGAGAATACGATCGTCGTAGTTACCGCGGACAACGGAATGCCGTTTCCCGGCGCCAAAGCGACGATGTTCGATGCCGGGATCCACCTGCCCCTCGCTATTCAGTTCCCCGCGCAGGTGAAAGGCGGCCGCGTGGCCGACGACCTCGTCAGCTTCGCGGACTTCGCCCCCACCTTTCTGGAGGCCGCCGGTGTTCCTGTGCCGGCGAACATGGTCGGTCGCAGCCTGCTTCCGTTGCTCCGCTCTGGCCGCTCTGGGTTAGTGGAGCCGAGGGCCCGCCGCCGCATCTTTTCTGGCAGGGAACGCCACTCCCATGCTCGACGCGATAATCTCGGCTACCCGGCCCGCGCGGTCCGCGAAGGGAACTTCCTCTACATCTGGAACATGAAGCCTGATCGCTGGCCAGCCGGCGATCCCGTCGCGAACTTCGCCGATATTGACGACGGCGCCACGAAGACGTGGATGATGGCCCATCAGGACCATCCCCTGTTTGAGCGAAGCTTTGGCCGCCAGCCGGAGGAACTGTTGTTCGACGTTGTCGCGGATCCCGGCTGCCTGCGGAATCTCGCCCCGAATCCGGCCTTTGCCAAGCGCCGGAAGGGGCTTCGCGCGGCGCTCGAAAAGGCACTGACCGCGCACGGCGACCCCCGTCTGCTGGGCCAGGGGGATATATGGGAAAGCTACCCGAGATACTCGCCGATGCGTAAGATTCTGGGCGGATTCGTGGAGGAAGGCCAATATAATCCGGCTTATCAAGCCAAAAAGCCCTAACGCTGGTCGATCAAGGCGACAATAGTAGAAGTTAATTCATGGGTATCGCCGCCGATTTTGTTCTCATCGTAGTCGCCGGGCTCTTAGGGGCCCTACTCGCCCGCGCCTTAAAGCTTCCGTTGCTGGTGGGCTACGTCGCGGCCGGCGTCGTTGTCGGCCCGTACACGGGCGGGCCCACCGTCGGCCAAGTGCACGACATCGAACTGCTGGCCGAAATCGGCGCCGCCCTGCTGCTGTTCTCGCTCGGCCTCGAAGTGTCCTTGCGCGACTTGCAGCCCGTTCGCCGCGTGGCGCTCATCGGCGGTCCCATCCAAGTGGTTTTGACCCTTTTGGCGGGGTCGCTGGCTGGCGTGTATCTGTTTGGAATGCCGGTCAAGGAGTCCGCCTGGTTCGGCGCCATGATCGCGCTTTCGAGCACGATGGTCGTGGTGAAGACGCTGGCCGCCGCGGGCGTCACTTCCACGCTTGCCAGCCGCGTGATGATCGGGATTCTCGTGGTGCAGGATCTCTCCGTCATCCCGATGTTGATCATCCTGCCGCAGTTGAATACACCCGACGATATCTTGCCGAAGCTCGCCCAATCGATCGGCCTGGCGGTAGTTTCTTTGGGGACCGTCGTGCTCCTCGGCACCCGGCTGCTACCGAAGCTGCTGCGACGCATCCTCGAATGGGGATCGCAGGAGCTGTTCCTGGTGGCAGTGGTGGCGACCGGGGTGGGCGTCGGCTACGCGGCCTATGCCGTGGGCCTGTCCTTCGCTCTCGGGGCGTTTGTCGCGGGCATCATCCTCAGTGAGTCGGAGTTCAGTCATCAGGCGCTGAGCGATCTGGCTCCGCTTCGCGACATCTTTGGTCTGATCTTTTTTGTCACTGTTGGCATGCTGTTCGATCCTTCGTACGCGATGAATCACCTTGGGTTCATCGCCCTTGGTGTGGTGCTGATCATCTTGGGCAAAGCCGTCATCCTTGGGGTGATCGCCCGACTATTCGGCTACGTCAACATGGCGCCGTGGATCATCGGCTTGGGTCTCGCGCAGATCGGCGAGTTCTCGTTCGTGATTGCACGGAGTGGGATCAGTTCGGGATCGATTTCGAAGACCACGTACGATCTCGCGCTGACCTGCACCGTGTTGACGATGGCGGTTTCGCCGCTTGTCTCCGCGGCGGCCCTGCCTTTGGGCCGCTGGGCGCGGCGCCGCCGCAAAGCCGTCACCGTTACCGCACCGGTTGCACCGTCGCAGACGTTTCTCGATGACCATGTGATTGTCGCCGGCTACGGCCGCAGTGGGCGCGCGGCGGCCCGCGTTCTCCGCGCCGCGGGCATCCCGGTTCTGATCGTCGAGTTTAATCACACCCTGTATCGCGACCTCGCCGCGGATGGCTTCCACGGCATCTGGGGCGACATCACGAGCGCCGAGATCCTTCATGCCGCCAATGCGGAACGGGCTCGCGTCCTGCTCTTGACGATTCCGGACCAGAGCACGATTCATCTGGCGCTCGAGCGTTCTCACCGGCTGCATCCCTCGCTGGCCGTAGTCGTGCGCGCTACACGAGAACATCACCTGCCGGAGCTGCGGCGCCATGGTGTCGATGCAGCGGTT
Organism: Candidatus Sulfopaludibacter sp. SbA3; assembly: GCA_945890485.1. Lineage (GTDB taxonomy): Bacteria > Acidobacteriota > Terriglobia > Bryobacterales > Bryobacteraceae. Next base: position 559,968 of record CAMDCN010000002.1, read on the forward strand.
CTCCCCGAATTTGAAGGCGGCGTCGAGATGGTGCGGCAAGCCTTGCTCCGCTACCAGCACGATGACGCGGCCACGCAGGAGGCGATCACCAGCCTGCGCAGAGAGTACTACGGCCCGGGAACCCTATCGTAGGTTCGGCGAATCGGCTACACTCAGCTTTGGCAAAAGCTCCTCAGTACGTTCCGCTGTCCGCGTGCCCACTGTGCGGCCACGCGGAAGCGACGCTGGCTTCCCAACGGGATCGGCGGCGGTCCCCCCTCATCACGGTTGCCTGCGACCAATGCGGACTCTTTCGAAATGACCCGCTGCCAACGTCAGAGGAACTCCGCCGATTTCATGAAGTGGAGTATCGCGAAAGCTATAAAGGCGTTCGCACTCCCAAGGCGCGCAATGTCGCCCGCTCCGTGCGGCTGGCGGAGCATCGGTTCAGGCAGCTCGGCCAGCGACTCCCGGCAGGCGCGCGAATTCTGGACGTTGGGTCTGGCTCCGGCGAGTGGCTCGCCGTGTTGCAGAAGGCCGGGCATCAGGTCAGCGGCGTCGAGCCCGATCCCTGCTACGGTGAGTTCGCGCGGCAGCAGTACGGCGTAGCCGTGGAGACTACAGGGATTCTTGATCTCGTCCGCCCGGCTCATTCGCTCGACGTGATCACGCTCTTTCATGTCCTGGAACATCTGCCGGACCCGCTGGCCGCGCTCGAAAAGTTTCGTGGCTGGCTGGGACCGGATGGTCTACTGATCATTGAAGTACCGAACACCAACTGCCGCCATCAGAATCCAGCGGGTCGGTTTCACGCCGCCCACGTCATCGGCTTCACCAACGAAAGCCTGGATTTTGCCGGCCGTGCCGCTGGTTGGGACCGGCTCGAACTCTCGCTGGGCAGCTACGATCGAAACCTATTCGCGGTCTTCCGGAAACCACCAGAGGGCGAGGCACTCGCCCCGCCCCCTGGTCCCCGCCCGCTTCCTCCTCCGCTGCTCACGTCCACAAGCACGGTCCTGCAGTACTACTGTCGCGTCTCGACCTATACGCGTTGGGCGGCGCGCATGGGCCAGTTTGCGGGAGAATGGCTCGCCCTACGACGGGCTAGTCGTAGTATTCCAATCCCAGGTGCGTGATCAGTTCCTCGCCTTTCAGCCAGCGCAGGGTGTTCTTCAGCTTCATCAACTGGATGAACACGTCATGCTCCGGGTATAGCCCGGGAGCTGTCATCGGGGCCTTGAAGTAGAAACTCAGCCACTCCTGAATACCCTTCATACCGGAGCGCTGCGCCAGATCCAAAAACAGCACCAGATCGAGCACCAGCGGAGCGGCCAGAATGGAGTCCCTGCAGAGGAAGTCAATCTTGATCTGCATCGGATAGCCCAGCCAGCCGAAGATGTCGATGTTGTCCCAACCCTCTTTCTCGTCGCCGCGCGGCGGATAGTAGTTGATCTTCACCGAGTGGAAAAGGTCTTTGTACAACTCCGGGTAGAGGCCGGGCTGCAGGATCTGGTCGAGAACGCTCAGCTTTGTCTCTTCCTTCGTCTTGAACGAGCCCGGATCGTCCAACACTTCGCCGTCGCGATTACCCAGGATGTTCGTCGAAAACCAACCGGAGCAGCCCAGCATCCGCGCCTTTAGGCCCGGCGCCAGCAAGGTCTTCATGTAGGTCTGGCCGGTTTTGAAATCTTTGCCGCAAACGGGGACATTGTTGTCCCGCGCCAGGGCCAGCAACGCGGGGATATCGTGCGTCAGGTTCGGCGCGCCATTGGCGAACGGTACTCCGGATTTCAACGCCGCGTAGGCGTACACCTGGCTCGGGGCAATCCCTGGATCGTTCTTCGCCAAGCCTTTTTCAAAGGATTCGAGCGTCTGGTGCACTGGCGCCGCTCGATGGAAAACCTCGGTCGACCCGCACCAGATCATCACCAGGCGGTCGCAGCCGTTGTCTTTCTTGAACGTCTGCATGTCGTCCATCAACGCTTCGGCCTTCTCTTTGAGCGAACCCTTCGTCTTCACGTTCGGTCCGTCGATGCGCTTGACGTAGTTCTTGTCGAACACGGCCTTCATCGGCTTGATCTTTTGCAGCGAAGGCTTCAGCTTCTTGAGCAGTTCCGGTTTCAACACGCCGGCGTGCGTGGCCGCCTCGTAGGCGGTGTCTTCGAAGATGTCCCAGCCGCCGAAGACGAGTTGGTTCAGGCCGGCTAACGGGACGAAGTCCTTGATCTTGGGCGAACGGTTGTCCGTCCGCTTGCCGAGCCGGATGGTGCCCAACTGCGTGAGCGAGCCCACGGGAGCGCCGAGATCCTTCTTCACCGCTTCGACGCCGGCCATAAACGTCGTGGAGACCGCACCCATGCCGGGGGTCAGGATGCCGAGTTTGCCCTTTGCGGGGGCGATTTTGGGAGTCATAGTGCTTCTTCAGCGTAGGGCTCTGGCGGGAGACAGGACAAGGAATCCGGGAAAGGAACGAGGGTCTGGGCAATTTTAGCGAATGTATATTCATTTAGATAAAATGAAATAACATGCTCGAACGGGCGCTCGCCATTCCCCTCCATCGAGCGGCACAACTCGCCGAACCCTTGCTGGTGCAGGGTCCGCGCTCCGCGGGCAAGACCTCACTCCTGCGCCGCGAGTTCCCTGCCCACACCTACTTCCCGCTCGACGATCCAACCCTCCGCGTCCGCGCCCGTCAGGATCCACGCGGTTTCCTCGCGCGCCTCCGCGGCCCCGCGTTCATCGACGACCTGCATCGCGCGCCGGAGCTTATCGCCCATCTCGCTGCTGAGCCGGCCGCCGGCCGCCTGGTTCTCGCCAGCTCTCGCCGCCTCACGCTTCCCCTGACGACCTTCGAGCTCCATCCCCCCACCCGCGCCGAACTCGAACGCCGCGCCCCGCTCTCGCTCGCCATGCTCGGCCACTTCGTGCCCGCCGCCGTCGCCCCCGTCGCGGCCTTTGCTCCGTGGCCTGCCGTCCGGTCCTACCTGGACCACGACCTCCCGGATCTCATCCGAGTCCGAGACCGTGACCATTTCGAACGCTTCGCTGGTCTGGCCGCAGCGCGGTCCGGCCAGATTCTGGATCAGCAAGCCCTTGCGCGCGAATGCGAAGTGTCCCACCGCACCGCCGTTCGCTGGCTCGCGGTTCTCGATGCTTGCTTTCAGACTCTGCATCTCGCCCCCGCGCCTCTTCCGTTTGGCCGCCGCCTCCTGCGTGCGCCGAAGCTCCATTTGCATACCAGCGATAGTTTCGAAAGCCAGGTGATTGCCGCGCTGTTTTGCAATGCCCACCACGCCGGGACTCCGCCTAACTTCTCTTATTGGAAAGACTCGAATGGTCTTGAGATTCCCTTGGTCTTGCACTCCGGCACAAGTCCGCCGGTGCCGGTCGTCGTTGCTCCGGAGCCGCATCCTGTTGCCGAGGCGCGCCTACGCCGGTGGATGCAACTCGCAGGCGTCAGCCACGGCGCCCTCATAACGAACAGTCCCGGTCCCTCCCGGAGAAGCGGCATTCTGCGCTACTCCGTCAGCCAACTGTAGGGCGCTCTCCCCTTGAAGTTGTCCTCCGGCGCGCGGTCCAGATAGCAAACAGGCAGACGGCGCCAAGTCCGGCGAATCCGGCAACCCACCACTCGTCTTCGTATCCGCGAACGAGTTCCGTAAAGACAATCAGATTGAGTTGCAGCCCCTGCTCCACCAGCCATCCCCGCGAACGCTCCACCGGAGCGGGCGCGGTTGGTCGCGCCGGGATCCCGTCCATCCGCCACAGCCGGGTGTCGTTTCCATTGTTCGCCGCTGAGATCACGTGGGCCGGACCGCAGAAGATTCGATTGACGGCCGTCAGATGCGCACGAAAGTCGGATGTGACCTTCCCCGTGGCCACGGATTGTGCAACGACCTGTCCCGCCTGCGTACCCACATATACGGCATCTCCATTCGAGCAGGCGCTTGCAGGTTCCCCTGATGTCTGGATGCGGAGGGCCAATTCTCCGCGATCCATGTTCCAGCCGATGACCGATTCGCCGTCTGCCACGAACACCAACCGGGCATCCATTGAAATAGCCATCGGCTCCGCCGTTCCGGGCATTGCTATGGTGCGCAATAGCCGCCCATCCCGCCACCAATGCCCCTCCCGCCGCGACACGGTCAGCAGGTCACCGCCGGGAGCGAAACGCACCATCGCGACCTCCGGATGCGGCAAGGCCATCGTCCGCCAAGTGGCGGTGTCGACCAACACTGCCTCATCCCGGTCTTGCACTGAATGCACCAGGGCAGCCTGCGAGCCGTGCGCGGTCAATGCCTCGTACCCATCTCCCGCCAACACTGTGGGAGCCGAAGGTGGCTCCCCAAAAACCCGCAGCGAATGGGGGCCGTTGGTTAGCGCCAATACACGGTGTCCCCCGTCCAATAACGCCGTCCCTAGGAACCCGTGTCCAAACTTTCCCGGATCCTCGGCCAGCCTCCTGTTCCGTTCCCCATACTGCTTCACTAACTCGCCAGTCCGCAAAGACCATCGAGATACCAGTAGCCCGTCCGCCGTCACCGCTTCGACGCCATCCGCCGTGAAGTCCGCGGAGTGCACCTGCACGGGACCCCGGTCGCCCCGCAATTGCGAAACGAACCCATTCTTCCGCTGCCCGGCCTCAATCTCAGCCATCGCCTCCGGCCGGCGCCATCCACTCGGCCAAGCCTCTAGATACTCTGCCGCGTCGCTCCGGCTTCGCCAGGACTTCTCGTCATCTACGCTTCGCAAGAAACCCGGGGCCAACGCTGACACCAAAAACAGCGGGACTCCGAGTATCAATGTAAAGGCGGCCTGCCGCATGGCGCTTCATACCCTAGCACAACCGCCCCGCACCCTAGTAAACTCCGGACGACACCCGTGCCTAGCCCAACCATCAGTTATATTCTTCTCTTTTTCGGGGGAGGCATCCTTGTTTGGAATGAGATCCGTTCTTTCTTCGCCGCCGCCGACCTGAACAACGAACCGCCCCAGATCACTACCGTCGATTCTGCCCGGCCCAACGCTGTCAATGAGGGCCAGGTTGTTCATGTCAGCGGCGAGATCTCCGCCCAACGCTTCGCCACCGACCCCCGATTCCCTATGCCCGGAAGGTACCTCCTTCTCCGTCGTTTCGTGGAGATGCAGCAGTGGCGAAAACTGTCCCGCCGCGGCTCCGCCTCCTCCACGGGCTTTGCCGCCAATGGCTTCGATCTTTACTGGTCGGCAGACGAGATCGACACCCGGGCCGACGGCGCTCCACCCGAACAGCAAAACGCGCCGATGCCCATGAAAAGCGACGGCTTCCTCGCCGAAGGTCTCCACATCGGCGGCTTCACCGTTCCTCCGGACGTGCTGCCCGCCCTCGCCAAGCCGCAACAACTGGATCCCGACCGGCAACTGGCCGCCACGCTAGCGGCTGCCTTCCCCGGCGCCGAGGGCATCCTGGACGGCAACTGGATCATTCTGGCCACGGAACCGGCGCGCCGTCCTCCGCTACGGCCCAGCGCAAAGCCTGTCTGGGCGCCCGGCACTCTGCGGGTCCGCTTCGAACAGGTTTCAGCGGGCCAGTACTCCCTGATCGCCCGCCAGACGCAGAACTCGCTCTTCCCTTTTCCTGCTCCCAGCGGCGGCACCCATTTCCTGGCGCGAGCCGGAACGCACCCTCCGTCGGAGATCTATCGCGAGGCCCGCAGCAAGAACAACTTCCTGACGTGGGCTCTTCGCGTTTTGGGCATCGGGGCAACGGTTTATGGTCTGCTCAGCGTCCTTCGTCTCCGCTCTCAGGTTCGCCGTTAGCGCTGTAACTCGCGGACGTATTGGACCAGTAGCTTCACCTGCTCCGCCGATACGCCCTTCCGCTCGTAGGCATGCGCGGAACTTTGCTTCTTGCCGCCCTTTGCAATAGCTTCCGTCAACTCGGCATCGCTCCGCTGCTTGGTCTCCGCAGTCAACAGACTGCTGTTTTTGATTGCCGCCCGGCCCTCGCCCTTCGCGCCGTGGCAGCTTGCGCATTTGGTGCGGTAGAGGGAGGCCCCGGTTTGTCCCATTGCCATCGCCGGTAGCAGCCCGGCCAGTATCGTCCAGAATACAAATCGCATCAGTGCTCCTAGGCTCCCTGAGTCAGCAGAGCGAACAAAAAACAAAGAACCAGAATCGTGCCGCTCATCAGTCCCACCATCCGGTTGATGATCTTCCTTCGCATTTCTACACCATCACAAATCGTTCCGTGTGGATCCGGTCCACGGGAACGCCCAGTTCTATCAGCATCGGTTCGACAGCATCCATCATTGCCTCCGGCCCGCAGACGAAATATTGGAATCTCCGATATTGAGCGGGCAGATGGCGCCGAAGCATGGTCGTTGTCAGATAACCCCGTTCACCTGTCCACTCCGCAGGGGCCTCCTCCAGAACGGGGATCAGTTTCAGATTCAGCTTGCCCTCCAACCCCTGCAACTGACCTTGCAGCGCCATCCGGCTCTCATTCCAGGCACCGTAGAAAAGCAGCACCGGCCGGCCATCGCCGCGCGATGCCATCGTGGCGCAGATGGAAACCAAAGGGCAAATCCCGGATCCGCCTCCGATCAACACATAGCCCGGACCCTGTTCCCGGTCCGCGGTAAACACCCCATGTGGCCCGTCCACCCATACCCGGTGACCTGGTTCCAGCCGTGGGACAACCTTACCCGACCAATCGCCTAGCTCCTTGATGGTAAATGCCACTTCCTGTCCGGGCTCGTCGCTGGCGGCCGACGACATCGAGATCGGATGCCGGTCCCAATGGAACGGTGTCTTGCCCGTGTTCAACCACGCGAACTGCCCCGGCTCGAAACAGAATCCCGCGTGTCCCACCGGCCGCAACACCAATGTATGGGTATCCCGATTCTCCGCAACGTTCCGGACCAGTTCCCACGGCTGCGCCCACAGCCGCAGCGGCCGCACCAGTTTGAACCAGATCCGCAGCGCCGCCGCAAAGCACCCATAGGTAGTCAACACCCCCAGCATCGGTCTCTCGGCGGAAAAGCCGCTGAAAAGCACGATATGCGCCAAGCCGGCCGCAATCGCCACATCGGCCATCAGCCCGTGTGTGAACTGCCACCATTCATAGGCCAACCCCAGCCGGCGCCTCCCCACCGAAAGCCCCACCACCAGAGCAAGCGCCCCCATCGCTATCACGCCCCACCGCATCGCCCACGGGCTCTCCGCGGAGAACGGATTCAGCCACTCCAGCGGGTACGAACCCCGCATCATTAACACGCCGTGCATCCCAATCAGAGTGGTCCCGACCATGCCCATTTGTTTGTGGAACTGCAGTAGCGCGTCCTGGCCGAACACGCTCGAAACCGCCTGAATCTCTGAGATCAACGCTAGCTCCAGAATCAGAATCGTCAGGCCCGCGAAGCCGCACGCCACCCCGAACTGCGTCTCAAACGCTCGCCCGCCCATGGACCCCGGCCAGATCGCACCCACCAGCAGGGGCAGCGCGACCAGCCAAACATAGAGTCCCAGCCAGAGCGCGCCCCGGGCCACCTCCCTCACCGGCGGCCCTCTGCATCAGCGATCACAGCCGCTGTGCGAATCGCCGTATCCGGATTCAGCGAAATTGAGTGAATCCCGATCGAGACCAGCCACGCTGCGAAATCCGGATAGTCCGATGGAGCCTGCCCGCAGATCCCGATTGGCTTGCCGGCCCGGTGCGCCGCCTCCACCGCTTGCCGGATCATCGCCTTCACCGCCCCGTTGCGTTCCTCAAACAGGTGGGCCACGGTTCCGGAGTCGCGGTCGATGCCCAGCACTAGTTGCGTCAGATCATTCGATCCGATCGAGTAGCCATCGAACAGTTTCAGGAACTCATCGGCGAGCACGACGTTGGCCGGAATCTCGCACATCGCATAGACCTCCAGCCCGTTCTCGCCCTGCCGCAAGCCATTCTCCGCCATCACCCGCAGCACTTGTTCCGCCTCGCGCACGGTGCGGCAAAACGGGATCATCACCTTCACGTTGGTCAGTCCCATTGCGTCCCGCACTCGCCGGAGCGCTTGGCACTCCAGCGCGAACCCTTCGGCGTAGCGCGGATCGTAGTAGCGCGAAGCGCCGCGGAAGCCCAGCATCGGGTTCTCTTCGGCGGGTTCAAACTCGCCACCCCCGAGCAGTTGGGCGTACTCGTTCGTCTTGAAGTCGCTCGTCCGCACAATCACCGGCTTGGGGTAAAACGCCGCCGCAATGCGGCCCACCCCTTCGCTCAACCGGCTGATGAAATACTCCCGCGGGTCCTCTCCGCCTAGCATCGTCTCTATCTTGGCCACCGCGGTCGCGTCGGCCAACGCCGGATACCGCACCAGCGCCATCGGGTGTACCCCAATCGAATTCGTGATCACAAACTCAATCCGCGCCAGCCCCACGCCCGCATTGGGAATCGCCGCCAACCGGAACGCCTGGGCCGGATCGGCGACATTCAACATCACTTGCGTTCGCGTGGCCGCCGCCGCTTCGGCGCTCACTTCCTTCTTCTCAAACGGCACCAGGCCCGCGTAGACGTGCCCCTCCGAGCCCTCGGAGCAGCACACCGTCACCTCCTGCCCATCCTGCAGCACGGCGCTCGCATTCCCCGCGCCGACGATGCACGGCAGGCCGAGTTCCCGCGAGACGATGGCCGCGTGCGCTGTCCGTCCGCCCTGGTCGGTCACGATCGCCGCAATCCGTTTCATCACCGGCTCCCAGTCGGGATCCGTCATCTTCGTAACCAGGACGTCGCCCGGCCGCACGGCCCCCAATTGAGCCGCCGAGCGCACCACCCGTACTTTCCCCGACCCAATTCGGTCCCCTACCGCCTGGCCAGTCGCCAGCGTTGCGCCGGGCTTGCCCGTCAACCGGTAAACCGACAAAGTTGCGGTGCGGCTCTTGCTTGAATGCACCGTCTCCGGCCGCGCTTGGAGAATGAACAACTCGCCCGTGATGCCGTCTTTGGCCCATTCAATATCCATGGGCTGCTGGCGGCCCAATACGCCGGAATAGTGCGCTTCAATCGCGCACCCCCACCGAGCGAGTTGGAGTACGTCTTCATCGCTGACGCAGTATCGCCGCCGATCTACTTCTGGTGTCGCCTCGCTCCGCGTCGCCCTGGCTCCGCCGGAATACTCCAGCTTCACTTCCTTGCTGCCTCTCTGCCGGCTCACAATGGGCCGCTTCCCCTCGGCGAGCGTCGGCTTGAATACTACCCATTCATCCGGCGTCACCACGCCCTGCACGACATACTCGCCGAGTCCGTACGAGCCCGTGACATAGACCACATCGCGGAAGCCCGACTCCGTATCGAGAGTGAAAATAACGCCCGCGCTGCCGACGTCACTCCGCACCATTGGTTGGACGCCCACCGAAAGCGCCACCGCCATATGGTCGTAGCCCCGCTTGGCCCGGTAGCTGATGGCGCGGTCCGTGAACAGCGACGCGTAGCAGGCATGAACGGCTTGCAGCAGGCCCTCCCGGCCCCGTACGTTCAAGTAGGTCTCCTGTTGCCCCGCGAAGGAGGCATCGGGCAAGTCCTCCGCTGTTGCCGACGAACGCACGGCCATCTCCGGCTCCCGGCCCAACCGTTCACACAGCCGCTCCCACGCCCGCGTCACTGCCGCCCGGATCTCGCCCGGAAGAGGCGTCGACAAAATGGCGTCCCGCGCCGCCTCGCCGCAGCTTCGTAGCTGGGCGACATCTTCCACATCCAAACCGGCGAGCAAACTCTCTAAACGCTCGCGCAGCCCGAACTCGCCGAGCAGAAGGCGGTACGCCGCCGCCGTCGTGGCGAAACCATCCAGAACGCTCACTCCCTCGCTGCGCAGACTGTTGAACATCTGTCCCAGCGAAGCGTTCTTGCCGCCCACTTTGCCGACGTCGCCAATGCCAATGTCGGCGAAATCCAAGGTCCATTCGGGGGCCATCAGCCCCCCGGTTCTCTCAGACTGCTGCTGCTCCACATTCATATCCGTCAACATACTCCTTTGAGGTCTGTTCTGCGCCTACTTGCGCCGCTCCACTTTGCCCGGCGCCCTTTGTACTTGCTGCCGCTCCCGCTGAATCTGGTTTTGCCGCTGCATCTCATCCCGCGTCGACCTCCGCTCCCACTGCTGATCCCGTCGTCGGTCAGTGGGCGGTGCCGGGCGCGCCGGGGGCGCCGGTCTCGTGCTCTCGCGGGGCTGCCGCCGCGGCTCCTGCTTATACTGCGGCGGGGGCAACGGCTGTGTCCGCCGCAAGTCCTCGCTGCGGCTTCGGTCGGGCACACGGCCGGGAGACGCCTCCAATTCCGGGCGACGCTGTTCAAAAGGAACCGGAGCCGGAGGCGGCTGCCGGTTGACGATTACAGGCTGCCGCTCCCGGTTCAAAACTGGCGCGCCGACCCGGAGGTCTCCTCGAATCAGGCTCTCTCGCGTCGGCGCCACAGCCGGCGCTCCGCCCGCGATCGCCGCGGTCGACGCCTCGCCGGGAGGCACCCGAATGGCCCCGCGCTGCACAGGTTGCGCTCGCCGGAAAACATCTTCCGGCACCGCTGTCACGGCATTCTCCACTCCTCGATTCGCATATGTTTGACGCGCAATGTTCGTCTGATGGATCGCGTTGTGGTTGACGATCACGGTGTGGGTGATGTTTACGTTCGTTACGTAGTTCCGGCTCGCCCGGTAGGGCGGGAACCACACTTCGCGCGGACCCAGCGGGAACCACGCCACTCCTAGGCCGGGCCCAATTTGGAAGCTGTATCGCAACCCCGCGCTGCCGCCGCCCAGAAACACAACCAGCGCCGGCGCGTAGATCGGACGATGGTGGAACGGTCCGGGAATCCAGCCCCAACGTCCGGCCGATGAGGCCCAGCGGCCATAGTGAAAGGGCGCGAATCCCCAGGGCGCATCGTCGATCCACGTCCAACCCCATGGCTCCATCCATACCCAATGGCCATACCGGTACGGCGCCCATCCCACGGCCACGCCCCGCGGAATCCACATCGACCCATAGACCGCATCCATGCGCCAGTCTCCGTATTCGTCGATATCCTCATAGCCGATCATTCGCCCCGGCAGCCGTTTCGACGCCAGGGCGCGGTCCTCGCGCCGGTCCCGGTCCTGGCAAAACGCGTCGAACTGGTCGGCCGGCCGCGGGTCAGTGATGCTGTAGCTCCGCCCGGATGCTCCAGGTACTCGCGCCTCCTGCCGTGCCCGGACGACGAACGAGGCGCCTTCCCCTGTCACCTCCGCAGACCCGCTCCGGACCACCACTGTCGTTCCTGGCGCCGTCCCTGAGACTTCGACTCGATACTCTCCCGCCCGCAAGATCGAAATTGCGGCATCCGGAGTATCGATCTCATACTCCTCGTCCTCGTCCAACTCCCGCACGTGCAGCGACGCCGTCCCCTCCGCCAACTTCACTTGCGTCGCATTCGTGCCCACCTCCAATAGCGTCGCGGCCGTTCGAGCATCCAGGCGGAGCGCCGCATTGCCGGTGTGTAGCTCGGCCCGTCCGTCAACCCCAGTCCACACGGCGTCCCCGGAAGTAAGCGGCCGATTCCGGCCGGCGGCTGTCCATTCGTCCACCCCGCCCACGCGCAAGGAGACAGCTCCGGAGATATAGCTCAGCCGGGCGACGCGCGAGGGTGGGTCGTAGCCCGCCCCCAGCACGGGCGGCGGGGCCATTGCCCGCTGGCCGGTACAGCCGAAGCTGAACGTCAGGGCGATCAGCAGCGCCATCAATCGAATGGATTTGTCTAGGCCCACACCGGTAACCCCCTGGCGAGAGATGGCAAGATAACCGCCAGAGGCCGCTGGGTCAGCAGATCCGTTCTTCCTCTCCGCTTCGCCCGCACTCCGCGTCCCCCGCCGCTGTCTCGCGATGGCTGTTCCCATCCCCAGATCAAGAGCACGGCGAAAAGAAACAATACCTTGCTGGACATCATCGACTGAAATGCTGCAATCCGACGGCCATCCCGTTTCCAGCCTCTTCTCGCCCGTTACTCCGGGGGTAAGCACCCACCCTGAGTTATCCAACCCAACCAACACCCAGAGTCAATAGATCCGAATCCGGTGATCTGTAAATCGCAGGTTTTGCAGGGGACTCGACGCCCGCATGTGGCAGGGCAGGCAACTCTCCGCCTTGCCGCGCCCGCAAGCAGAAGCCGCTGCCACAGGCGCACCCGGATGGCAGCCTTGGCAAACCGTCCGGTAGTGGTCCGCATCCCGCCGCGCATTCTGATGCGGGTCGTGGCAAGTCACGCAGGTCATCGTCCCGCTCTTTGTGAAACAACGGCTCACGCTTAGGCCCACCGGCTGAAACCGCACCGACGATGGATCGGCCACCTCCGGCGTCGCCCCGGCGCCGTCCTGCTGCCGATGGCACTCCGCACACAAGTCCATCCCCTTCGTCCGCCGGATGTTCTCCTTCGCTGGCCGTGACCCATGCGCCTGCCCCGGCCCATGGCACCGCTCGCACCGCACCCCGGCTTCCATCTCCCGCAATTCCGGCCCGGGGCCCACGTTCGTGGCATGGCACCCGAAGCACCTGGCAATTGTCGTCGCGTCCTGCTTCACGCCAAATGCCGCCAGCGGATCCGCCGCCGGCGCACCCCCATGCCCAATCGTTCGGCCCGGATGATCCGCCGAACGGTAGTACGAAATCCGGTGCTCAAAATAAGCGCCCTGATATCGACCCACCGGTGTCATCGCCTGCGCCCCGCTGCCAAACGCCCATTCGAGAAGCGCCTCCAGCGTTCGCGGCCCCTGCGTGATCGTCACGCGTAACCCCTCGCGCACCCGTGCGTAGCGGTACGCAATCCCCGACCGCTCGCGGAGGTCCGTCTCCGCCAGGCGCTCCGGCCACTCCGTCGCCGCCATCGGACGCAGCGCGCCGGCGTGGTGCGAAGCCTCCTGCCGCGCGGAGATCTCCGCATGGCAACTCTTGCACGCCGCGCTCCCCTTGTATCCCGGCGCGCCCCAGGCACCCGACGCCAACATCGTAAACAGCAGAACACGACGCATTGCCGTACTAGAATATAGCCGATGTTCCTGGTCCTGCTGTTCGCCTTCATCGATTGGACCGCCGTCGAGCAACTCGTCGCCCAAGGGCGCTACGCCGAGGCGCAGACGCAACTGAACCAGCTACCCTCCGGCACCCTTCGCTGGCATCTGCTTTCTTCCAGAATCTCGGATGGCTTGGGCGACCCGGCCGCTGCGGTACAGCAAGCCGAACAGGCCCTCGCGCTAGACCCCCGTTCGGAAGCCGCCCACGTCCAACTCGGAACCATCTTCCTCTCGAATCACACCCCGGAGGCCGCGCTCGACGTCTTCTCCGAGGCCCGGCAGATATTGCCGGCCTCCCTCCTGATCCGTCTCGGCCGCGGCCTCGCGCTTCAGGAATTACAGCGTTGGGACGATGCCGAAAGCGACCTGACCGGCTGTCTTCCGCATCCCCTTGCCTTCGATGCGCTCGCCACCATCCTGCTGCAGCGCGGCCGTTTCCCCGAACTTGTCGAGCTCGCGGGTCGCTTCCGCCAATCCGCGCCCCGCGACCACCGCCCCTGGTACTTTCTCGCCGCCGCCAAAGAAGCGCAGGAGCTGCCCGGCGTCGAAGCCGACCTCCGCCAGTCCCTCAGCCGCAATCCCCGTTTCGCGGCCTCCCATGCGCTGCTCGGCAAGTGGCTTCTGAAGCAAGGCCGCGCGGCGGAGGCGGTGTCCCCTCTGGAGCAAGCCACCCAGCTCCGGCCCGACCTGGTCCAAGCCCATCTCCATCTGGCCCAAGCCCTGCAAAAGCTGAACCGCCGCGAGGACGCCTCCCGCGCGTTTGAAACCGTTCGCCAGCTTAAGGAAAAAGAAAAGGCGCCGCGGCAGAAGTTGCTCTTCCACCGCGGCGCCCCGAAATAACCGGACTGTCAGTTAGAACATCACCTTCATCGCCATCTGCATGGCACGAGGTGAATTGCCTACCCCGGTTACCCGGCCATAGGTTCCAGACCCAACCGTCGTGTTTGGATTGGCGAAATACGGCGAGTTGGTCAGGTTGTACGCTTCGGCCCGGAACTGCACCCGGATCCGCTCCGTGATCGAGAAGTACTTGCTCACGGTCATGTCCATGCTTCGCAGCGCCGGGCCCCAGATCAAGCCGCGGCCCGCGTTGCCGATGGTGTACTGCGCCGGAGCGGTAAAGGCGGCCGTATCGAACCACCGGTTCACCGTCCGCTCGGAATCGGGCAGATTCGGGTCGCGAACCACATTCGCGGTGTTGCGGTTGTTCCCGCATACGCAAGTGTCAATCTGATATCCCGGCGTCAGCGGGAACCCCCCTTGCGCCGTCAGAATGGCACTCGCCTCCCAGCCACCCAGTACCAGATCCACCGCCCGGTTCTGATTCAGCCACTTCCGGCCCTTGCCAAACGGGAGCTCATAAATGGGCGCCAACGTGAAGCGGTACGGCGTGCTGTCGGGCCCAATGCCCCGGTCCAGGTCCCGATTGTTCAACGGATCGCGGTAGCCTTGTTGGCCAACGTCAATCAGTTTCGAGAACGTAAATGCGCCGACCCACCCGAGGCCGCTCGAAAAACGGCGTTCCGTCTTGATCTGCAGCGAATGGTAGGACGAAGAGCCGATCCACGAGTTGCTTGTCACGCCATTCGGATACCGCGGGAAAGCCACCCACGGAGCCACGCGCTGACCGCGTGCCTGTGGCGCCAGGTCTACCGGAATCGCATTGCGGTTATAAGCCCCGTACTGCAAGTGCGAGCCCTTGCTGCCCGAGTAGCCCACTTCCACAAGCATTGAGCCAATCTCCTTTTGCACGTTCAGGTTCCACTGCTGCATATAAGACATGGGATTGTCTTCGGGGAAGGTGACCACGGACGCGGCGTTCCGCCCCGTTTTGTCGGCTTGTGCGTAGGGAATCCGGTCGAGCGTCGTCTTCCACGTCACGTTGTCTGTCGTTGTGTACCGGCCCACATCCGCATCTGCAAAGATCGGATCGGAAAGCAGGAACCCAAAGGCGCCTGAAGACATCGTGCCCACCGTCGAAATGCCATACCCGCCTCGGATGATGATGCCCTGCGTCGGGTTGTAGGCGAAGCCCAGTCGCGGCCCAAAGTTGTTGTAGTCGTTCTTCCACGGCGTGCGCCGGAAGCCATTCTGTCCAAATTGCTGATATTCGCCTTTATCAAGATCAAAGACGCCAGAGCGGTCCTGCGCCTCCGTGTACCAAAGCGGTGCGTCCCATCGCATGCCCAGGTTTAAGGTCAGCTTCCGGCTGACACGCCAATCGTCTTGCACGAACAGGGCATACACAGGCGCCCGCGACTTGAAGAAGTCCGGGAAGATTCGGTATTGAAAGCTCTGCGGCAAGCCCAGCAGGAAGCTGGCGTAGTCGAACCCGCTGTTGGCGACACCGGGCTGATTGGTGAACAACGGCTGGAACTGCCAACGCGTGGTGCCCGGGTTCGGCTGGAAGTTGTCGGTCCGGATAAACCGCATCTCTCCGCCAAATTTGATCGTGTGGCTGGCTTTCACCCACGACGTTACGTTGACCATGGAGTTGCTGTTCTGCAGTTCGAACAGAATCGTGTCGCCGGAAGAACCCAACGGAGCAAAATTCGTGAACTGCACATCCGGCGTCCCGAGTTTGTCGTCGCCGTTCGGCAGGCCCATGATGCCAAGCGAATTCGTCGAAACTCGCCCATAACCGGCCACTGTACGCTTGGGATAAACCTGGAACCATCCCAGGTGCAGGTCGTTCGTCAGCCGAGGCGTAAACGTGCGGACGTAATTGACCACTGCCTGCCGTCCCGGATTCCTAGTGCTGCCGAAGCCCAACTGGCCCGGGTTGCGGCCGCCCGCGTCCGGATTCGGAAACGCGCTGGCGGGGTCGGAATCGGATTGCCGTCCAGAATAACGGGCGAAAAACTTGTCCCGGTCGGAGAAATTATGATCGATCTTGATGTCGTACTCGTAGTTGTTGATCACGTTTGATCCGAAGTACGTGAAGTTGGCAAAGTTCGAGTTCAACTGGGGCAGCGGGTAGAGCGCTTGCAGATTCTTCGCCGCATTGCTGAGCCGGTTGGTCGGAATGGTGTTCCCGGCGAACGGATCCCGCACCACAGCGCCGTTGACGGTCCGGGATGAGGCCGGATCGTAGATGATGTTCGGCAGCGACGAGAAGTCGCCGTTTCGAAACGCCGGCGTCGGGACGGTCAGGTTCGTGAAGGCCAGCGTTCCTCGCTGTTTCGTGTACTGAACGTCGAAAAAGAAGAAAGTCTTGTTCTTAATGATCGGCCCCCCGATGGTGCCGCCATACTGATTCCGCCGCAAGACCGGCCGCGTGTGAGTGTAATAGTTGCCGGCGTTCAATTTGTCGTTCTGCAGGAAGTTGAAGGCAGAACCGTGAAACTGGTTGGTTCCACTCTTCGTAGTCGATTGCATTACGGCGCCCGAGGTCTCGCCATACTCGGCCGAGAAGGAATTCGTCAGAACCTTGAACTCGCCAATCACGTCCGGATTCGGGTTCACCGGGTTGCCGGACCACACATGGTTCGACGAATGCGCGCCGTCAATGTAGTACGGATCCTTGCGTACCAGGCCACCTTGCGTGACGGGATTCCCGTCGCGGTTTAGGGCTACTCCAGGGACAAGCAAGCGGAAATCCTGCGGATTGCGCCCAATCGTGGGCAAACTGACGACTTGCCGGTTCTCGAGCGTCGTCGACAACGCGCCGGTCTCCGTCTCGAGCAACGGGGTCTGAGAGGTGACGCTCACGGACTCCGTGATCTGGCCGGTCTGCAAACCAACGTCAATACGCAATTGCCGGGTCATCTCCAACGAGACGTTGTCCCGGACAAACCGTTTGAAGCCGCTGACTTCGGCCTCCACGCGGTACTGTCCTGGCTGCAGGAAGTTGAACAGGTAGTTCCCGTTTCCGTCAGAGGATGCATCGGCCTTAACGCCCGTCTGGGTGTTTGTAATGGTGATTTTCGCGTTGGGCACGACAGCCGACGATGGGTCCGTAACGGTACCCAGAATCGAACCGGTGTTTCCTTGGCCAAACGCGGGCAACGTGCTCAACAGCAAGACTGCTGCCGAAAGCACGCGTCGAAAATGTGGGGTTCGCATGGTGTATTAAGATTTCCTCGCGGGCCGACTATATCAAAAACGCGAGCCGTGTCCAACGGTGTCAGACACCCGTTCCGAGGCGCCCCAAAAAAACTTTTCACAAAATCGAAAAAAAGCTTTGCCAAAGCGGAAGCATGTTGGTACTCTGGGAGAGTTGCAGTAACGCAATGCACCGCAAATCAGCGGGACAGTTAAGCAACAAGGGAAGCGAAAGCGACCCGAAGCGGTTGAGACGGCAAGTGGGCCCAGAGCGGTTTTGGTGGTCCTGGTCAAGTCTCGTTTCACAAGTTTTCCGAGTTTTGGTAACCGGGAACTAGATGGATGCGCAAGCGTCTTTCCTAGCTCAGGAAGCCGAAAAGCCTTTCGAGGCCGGCGATGAGCGACTCTTTTAGACTCTTAATGGGTTTAGATCGGTTGCGGGGTCGTCCAGATCTTTGACAATCTGGTTGGATGTTCAAGTAGCAAATACGTCAAGT
>CAMDCN010000003.1 GCA_945890485.1 Candidatus Sulfopaludibacter sp. SbA3
TATCGTCGGACCCCGATCTGCCCATGCCAAGACGACACCGGCAACTGGCTCGTCAACATCGTCGATCGCACCTGGTAACGCGCATCGCAGATGTCCAGAAAGTCCCGCCGCTCCCCATCTCCCAACGGCGCCATCGCCCAGTCATCCACAATCAACACATCCACGCGGCTTAACTGCGAGAGATACTTGGCATGGCTGCCGTCCGCCCGCGCCATCATTAACTCCCGCTGTAACTCCGACGCCTTCAGAAACAACGCCGTGTAACCGTCGCGGCAGGCCTTCTGTCCAATCGCGCGCGCCAACCATGTCTTGCCGATGCCCGTCGGACCCAGCAGAAACAGGTTCTGATGCTCCGCCACCCAGTTCGACTGTTGCGTCAGGGAACGCAGCATCGCCCGGTCCAGACCTCGCGGCGTGCGGTAGTCGATGTCCTCCACGCACGCCTGTCCCTTCAGCCGGCCGCTCTGCAGACGGCGCTCCAGCGCCCGGTTTTGCCGCCAGTCCCACTGGCGATCAATCAGCAAGCCGAGCCGTTCCTCGAAGCTCAGTTGATGGATATCCGGCTCTTGCATCTGCTGTTGCAGGGCTTCGGCCATGCCGCGCATGCGCATGGCGCAGAGTTTGTCGATCGTCGGTTGGTTCAGCATAACGGGTCCTCCTGGCTGGGTGGGTCGAAGTAGTTGGCGCCACGGATGTTCGGGTGATCGAGTGGCGGCTTGGGCGGTTCGGCAAGTGGATCGGGCAGACTGTCGAGGCCCGTTTCGAGGATTGAAGCCAAGCTCTTGGACGAGTACATGCCGTGGTTCAGCGCCCGGCGGGCAGCGGCTTCCACCCGCTCTGCGCCATACGTTTCGCCTAGCCGGATGATGCCCAGGCAGGACCGGAATCCTTGCTCGGGGTGGCGCTTGGATTCGAGCACCTGTACCACGAGTTCAGCGGTCAGCGGGCCGATCGTCCGGCCCCATTCGATCAGGCGCGAGGGCGTCCATTGCAGGTAGCGCTGGTGCGATTTTGGCCGGTGCTCGTCGAGCGTGGTCGCTTTGTTCGGCGCCCGGCTGCGCGGATGGCTGGCCACCCGGATGCCCTTATGGAAGATCTCGATGGTGGCGGCCGTGGCGCGAACCTGGACCGCCTCTTGCACAAGCAGGTAAGGCACGCTGTAGAAATGGCCTTCGAAGGCGACGTGATAGTCGATGTTGACGCGGGCAGAGGCCCAGTCGCCGTACTCGTAGCGTTCGACGGGCAGCGGGCGCAGGGCCGGTTGATCAATGGCCAGAAACCAGCTGCGGCGGGTGCCGTCGGCCTTGCGGAAGGGCCGGTCGTTGAGCCGGGTTAGTAACTCCGCGATCGCCGCGTTGACCGCGCGCAGCGAGAAGAACCGCCGCTTACGCAGCCCCGCCATAATCCAGCGCTCGACCACCAGAACGCCGGCCTCCACTTTGGCTTTGTCCCGCGGCTTGCGCCGCCGGGCGGGGATAATCGCCACGCCATAGTGCGCGGCCATTTCCTCGTAAGTCCGGTTCAGTTCGGGTTCGTACCGGCAGGCCCGGGTAACACCGGCCTTCAAGTTATCAGGTACAGCGATGGCGGGAACGCCGCCCAGGAACTCGAAGGCGCGCAGATGGGAGCCGATCCAGTCGGGCAGGCTCTGCGTCCACGTGGCTTCGGCGAAGGTATAGTTACTCGCGCCGAGGACGGCGACAAAGACGGCGGCGGACTGTTGTTCGCCGGTGACGGGGTTTGTCACCGGGAGGGTGTCGCCGGCATAGTCGACGAAGAGCTTTTCGCCGGCGCGATGTTCCTGCCGGAGGACGACATCCTGGCGTTGGAGCCAGTCGCGGTAGAGGTCGCAGAAGCGGCTGTACCGGTAGCCTTCGGGGTTTTGCTGGTGGTATTCCTCCCAGAGGAGTTGCAGGGTGACGTGCTTGTGAACCTGGAACTCGCGGCGGATGGCGGCGAAGTCAGGTTCGGCGTTTTTGCGGCGGACGGCGGCGGGGTTGGGCGCCGGGGCGAGGGCTTGCTGGATGCGTTCCTCGTCCCAGTCGGCGATGTCTGGCCAGCGGAGTTGGGCTTGCTTGGCTTGGGCCAGATAGTCCGAGATGGTGGCTTGGCCGACCTGACAGCTCTGGGCGATCTGGCGTTGGGAGAGCCCGAGGCTGGCGAGCCTCAGGATGGTCTTGAGTTTAGTCATGGGCAACCTCTGTTGGGGCAACCGGAATCCTCCTGCTTGAGGGTGAAGGATTCTGGTTGTGGGTTAGCCCGGCGCTGCGCTTGCCGAAATGGGCGGACCGTCTTCGAGCGAGCCGTGGTGATCGGATTCAGATCGGAACGGTGATCGCCTTCAGCTTGGAATCGTGATCGGCATCAGGTCGGAATCGCGATCGGCTTGCCGTCGGAACGCTGATCGGATTCGCTCGGAATACGCACCCGCCAAAAAGGTGGTTTAAACGACGCCATTTTTTGCTCGCCGGCAAGCCGGGCATTGGACGGGGTGTCTTGGCCTGTTCGGCTGGCTTGTTCGTTTGTGTATCTCGAGAGATGAAAACAGGCTAACGAAATGTCGCCGCAGGTGCCGGGCGCGTAGGTGAGCCGAACGGCGAAGGCGGCTTGCAGCGTCGAGCTCACCGGCAGCCACCGGTTGCTACCGTATTCGATTGCCAGTCGGGCAATCGTCAAAAAAGGGGTGCTTGGCTGGGTTGTAGACTGCGCAGAACCTCGTTTCGCGGCGGCGTCCTGATGCATCTTTGTATTGGAAGACTCCAGAAGCTATGATGCGGCGACTTCCATTCCGGATCTGAACGGCGTGATCAAATGGCAAAGGGCCGCGAGACGTCAATCCGTTCGCGATTACCATCACGGGCGTTCGGAACGACTTCACAACGCTTGGCCCCAAGTCATATCCCGGTTGGCCTTTGATCAGATCTATCATTGGGCCAAAGTCTGGCTTGACCCCCAGTGTGTCAGTAGATGTCACTTGAACGACTGACTTGACTTCTTCCGCGGTCTCGGCCCCTGGGTTGGTGTATGTGACCTGGACGTCGACCTGTTGACCCTCCAACACCTCTGACAGGAGGCCGATTTCTTTGACAACGATTAGCGAGGGCCCACGGGCAGAAGGGGGACCATGATCGTTACCAGTGTGACCGCCAGCAAAGACGCGCCAAACGAGGCGACGGCTTTTTGGCCCCAGTGCCACGCACGGAAGCGCTCCGTTAGGAAAAAGCCATGTAGCGCAATGATCAGGGCCGATACAAACTGCCAGCCTTTGCCCGCATCTAGTGCTATGACCGCGTGAAACAGTTCTTGTCGTAGCCGAAGGCTTTCCTGGCGTCTTTCCGGTCGAACTGCCAGTTGATTTTGGTGGCAGCCTTGTTGATTCGGCGACTCCAGGCCTTGCATTCGCGGCGTAGCGTGCGAAAGTCAGGAATCCTCCGCTTGCCCAGGCACTGCTTGGCAAAGATCCCAATCTCGATTTCGGCCTGATTGAGCCAACTGCCATGCTTGGGCGTGTGGTGGACGGCGAACCTTCGCCAGATCTGCGAGCCGATCTGAGATCCGAAGGCGGCGGTCAGGGACTTTTCACAATGGATATTGAGGTTGTCCATCACCAAGTGAATCCTGGTGGCCTTCGGGTAGGACATGGCGAGCTCCAGCACAACCTGAGCAAACTGAAAGCCGGATCGGTCCCGCGTGGGGAAGCAGAAGTGCCTGCCTGCTTTGGGTTCCACGGCAAGGAATGCGTTGGCGGTTCCTCGGCGCTCATACTCGCTGTCGCGCCGGGCCTCCCTACCTGGCTTGGCCGCGGTTGCTGGCCTCACATCCGCATGCAGCGTGATGGGCTTTTCGTCCAGACAGACCACCGGTTGCTTGGGATTGTACGGCCTTTCATAGAGCGCCAGTACGTCTTCCATGTTGGCGATGTAGCGTTCATTCAGTTCGGGAACGCACCACATTTTTTTCCCGCCACGGCTTGAGGTCGTGGTGGAGGAGCATGACTCGGATTGCCTCTCTGCCCACCCGCGGAACCAAGCGCCGTTTGACCGCCTCCTCGGCGACCAGCCGTACTGTCCAGCGACTCCGACCCGCCGGCGGGTCGGAACAGACCATAGCGACAATGCGTTGCTGCTGGGCTTGGTCCAGCAGCGTCGCTGCGCCGGGGCGCTGCTTGTCGTAGAGGGCGCCATCTAATCCGCCCTGCTCAAAGCGGTGGCCGACTCTCCGGATTGCTTGGGCGGTGAAGGGAACGAATCGAGCGATCTGGGTGGCGCTGACGCCCTGGGCCATCTGCAGTAGGGCAAGGGCGCGCAAGACAGTTCTCACGGGCTGTACGCCCCCGCTGAGTAGTGCCTGCAATCGCTCGTGATCGTCAGGCGAGAGATGGATCTGGAGAGGAGACGGGGGCATACC
The DNA here is from genome assembly GCA_945890485.1 of Candidatus Sulfopaludibacter sp. SbA3. Taxonomy (GTDB): domain Bacteria; phylum Acidobacteriota; class Terriglobia; order Bryobacterales; family Bryobacteraceae. Next base: position 4,408 of record CAMDCN010000003.1, read on the forward strand.
CAAGTATGCCCCAAACATTTCAGCACGGAAATGTTTTCTCAGAACTCTTTCACGCGGTCACTGTACTAGGAGCCAGGCAGTAGAGGGTCCGGCCAATACGTACCCGAACTTCAGTGCATCCCAAAGTGCGTTCGGGATGATGTCTCGTAGGTAGGCGCCTATGCCATTACGGGGCTGAGCAAGGTTCTCAGCCGACTCCGGCTTAACGCTGGGACTAGGTCGAGGCTGGCGGCGTTTTGTTTTTGCGCGATGTCTTTTCGTCATGTACGTGTCGGTTGGCTAGCTCATCCCGGAGAAACGGAACGATGAACTGTATGCACGACTGGCCGCCTTCCATTGGCGCACTGCCGATGGTTAGGGCTTTTCCAAAACATGGATCGAAACCATTGTTTCCGTCTGGGCCAGTTCGATCATCACTCCAGCTACGCCCGCCTCCATGAGCGCTAGCGCCACGACGCGAGCTTGCGGGTCCAGCGAGTGAGGGGCCCCCACGACCACGCCCCGCGGGACGACCGGCACCATTCGGACGATGTCTTCAAATGCAAGCCCGGCGCTCGAGAACACCTCTTTTAGTTCCTTCGCAAACGAAGCAGGCTCGTGTGTTGTAAGAGATACGAATTTAATTGGAGTTCCTCGGAGCTGAGCCAGCTTGGCCTTCAATGTCGCTTTCTGCGACGGGCTCAAGGACCGGGGTGCCATACGGGCTTCAAGCTCGAGCCTGGCGATCCGCTCTCGTTCCAAGGCTCGTTGGATTTCAATGTTTTCGGTCTGTATCCTGGCAGTCTCGAGGGCGGATGCCTCCGCCGCTGCTTCGAATCGCTTGGCCTGGGCGTTCATTCCGGCGGCTGCTTGGTTAGCTTCTGCCGCCTTCTGGTTGGCGTCGGCTGCCTTCTCTTCCGCCTGGCCGGCTCTTTGGTTGGCCAGTGCTGCTCTTTCGTTAGCGCTCGCGATTGCTTTCGCGCTTTCTATACCTGCCAGTTGGTCGAGCTTGTCTTTGCGGTTAGTAATGAGCGCGGTGAGGCCCGTCAGTGCGAAAATTGGCAAAGTCAGAAGGGCCGCAGCAATCTGAAAGCGATAACTCCAGGTATACAGGGCTTCGGTCGAGTTCCAAGTCTCACGGATCCAGTTCATGAGCGATGACATGTTTTTTCAATCATTTCCGGTTCTCTTGCCGCTGTTTGGCGCCTTCGGTTTGACGATCTTCTGGGTCGGCGTTATGATTGGCCGGGCCACCGAGCGGCCGCCGAAGCGCTCGGCGCGCCAGCTTGCTGGGGTGGGTGGCGGACTTCGCGACTGTAGTGTTCGCGCTGTCAATCGCCACGAACTTTGCCGGCATCTGCATCATGCGGAGATCCGCCAATGATGGAACGGGTGTTGTTGCATTGAGCTACTTCGCCGCAGGTGAAGCGTCCTTGATCTTTTCGTAAAGCTTGAGGATGGGGTCCGAGTCGGCATCACCATCGGCGAATCCCGAACTTTGGTGACTGAAGATTGCAGAAGCAACATGTAGCAATGCTGTGTCTTTAACGGCCGTAGAGGAGGTCGTCCGTGCGAACCACAGGTACGCCCTGATGGCATTCGCCCTGTGCTTATTGACCACATAATTGTGCAGGCATGCCCTAAACGCCTTGGCGAACACAATCGCTATTGCGACTGGGATCGCAACGATGGCGGTTTTGGTCAACGCTAGCTGTGTATAGTATCCTGCGCTGGCATTAGTGGCGACCTGCCCAACGGAATGCTGAAACATGGCGTAACCGACCTCGGATGCATAGCGCGCCGCCGCACCCGCCGCAGCAAGGCAAGCAATGCAGTAAAACATCTGCCATCGGGCATGGCGATCGAATGATCGGGCATGGGCAGCCAGCCCTCCGTGCTTGATTCGTGCATCAAAATCTTTCAGTACCTTTTCGGCTTCTTGCTTCTCCTCTGACAACTTGCGCTGAAACATCGCTGATTCCGCATAGATCTCTGAAAGAGCCGCGCTTATCTTGGACGAAAACCAGTCTGGGCCCTTGGTAGCAGCAATAGTTAGGCTCATGCCAAGTGCGGCACTTCCGGCAAGCGTTCCTAGTAATCGATCGAGTGCCCTTAGCTGGGAGCGGATCTCTTGCCGGGTTTCTTCTGATGCACGGCCACCACGAGCTAGTCTGGCGATATCTTCAATCAGATTTGTGGCTGAAGCTATCATCGATTGGGCGTTGTCAATGTCAGTCCGCGAGAAGAGGGACCAATTAACGATTCTGGTGGCATCTGAATGAGCTTGGATAGACTTAACGATCTCCCTGAATCTGAAGTACTCGGGTTGCGGTATCCAACCGGAAAGATCAGGAATCGAAACCTTTTGTAGCGTTGCGTCTGCCAACCGTAATTGTTCAGTCAACTCCTCGATCGGCTTAAAGGAACTCCCAGCGTCTATGGTCGGGTCGTTCATTTTCCACGCCTCCTAAAGTCCCACGGAGGTCGGTCCGAAGGCCGTGGGGGAGCCAGAGATTTCGATCCTCCTGAAGACGCCCCGTGCCGCCGACTGGGATTTCGGGGCACCGACAATCGCCATCCCTGGAAATATCAACGTATGAGCCGTGCTGGTTCCGTCGCGAAGATCGTCGCCGTCCAGCCACAACTGCACGTTGGTGATAACGGCCGCTGTCTGATTTGGCTTCCCCCTCAAACAGGCGTATTTGCCCCGCTCCAACAGATCCTCTGGTAGCCGGATTGTGGTCTGAACAACTGGCGACAAAACTAGAATTCCTTGAATTCTTGACAGATTGCTATAAAAATCATTGGCCATCATGCGATATAGATCGCAAGCCGTTGTTAGAGTACTCAAACACACAACATCAGCACGATAACACAAGAGAACCAAGTTATGTGGACGCGGGCGCGGGTGCCTGCCGAGTTACGTACGCAAATGAGCGTGCGAGTGGCGCAGGAGCGCCTTACAATTCAGCTGGTCCTCGAGGAAACGATCCTTCTCCGCTTGGCTACTGGTGTCAAGCAGAACGCGGACGGCAAGTGCGGGAAGAAGCCCAAGGCCATTGTTCTCCACTGGCCTAGTGTAGACTGCCCAGCACTCGATGAGATTCTGGTTGGTGACGCACAGGACGTCACCACGGGCTACGATCCGAGCGAGGGCATCTCTTGTCTGTCGATGCTGGGGGTAGGATCGATGAATTCGGCGAAGAAGAGTATTGGTGTCGGCTAGAACCCGCACGAACTACCACTCATCTTCACGGGCGTAGATACTTTCCGGGCTCATGGCAAAATCCGACAGCGGCCCACCGTTGGGCAGCAGGTCAGCAGCTTCGTCCAACATGCGGTTTCCGTCTTTGGCGAAAGCTTCGGCGGAAGGTGCCTCTGGGCAGAACGGGTGAGGTACTCCTGGACGTAGGCATTCAGCGAAAGCCCGCGGTCCTGCGCTTGCGCGAGGAATCTCTCTTCGATCTCAGGGGGTAGTTCAACGGTAATCGCCATTTCGGACTTTCGCTTCTCAAGCGTACCAAAGTGAATCTGGCGCCAATCCAGCAAATTGGCTCGCTAAACCGCCCGGAGTCGCCACTCCCCCCTGCGTCACGATCCATGCCGGCGGAGGAACCCGAACATCGAACGGCGAGAAGCGTAACCGCTTGACTGGTACGATCTCGAACCGGCTTCGCTTCGGTTCGCCGATGGGTAAGGCGACCGGGTAGCGCTGGCGCGAAAAAAACCGTTGACACGTCACGGCGGGCGGCCTATTCTGTACCTATCGAAAGACGACATGTCGAAAGAGAAATCGGAAATTCCCTACGGTACGCTTGACCTCCTCATTCTGCGATCGCTCGAGACCATCGGCCGCATGCATGGCTATGCGCTCGCTCGCCGCATTGAACAGGTCTGCGGCGAATCCCTGCAACTCAGCCAAGGCTCCATCTATCCCGCCTTGATCCGCCTGGAGCAAGAGGGCTGGATCGATACCACCTGGGGAGTCTCCGAAACGAACCGCAAGGTCAAGTTCTACTCGCTGACGGAAGCCGGGCGCAAACAGGTCGCGGTCGAGATCGCCAATTGGGAAAAGGCCACCGCGCTGGTCGCTCGATTTCTCGGAGCCACTTCGTGACCGTCCACGGCTTGGTCGCGCGGCTGGTGGCCCTGGTCCGCAAACGGCAGTTCGAAGAGGAGTTGGACGGCGAAATCGCAGCCCATCTGGAATTGGCGGAGCGCGACGCCTTGGCCTCGGGCCTGTCCCCGGAGCAAGCTCGCATCGCGGCACGAAAACAGTTCGGAGGCATCGAGTCCATGAAGGAACAACATCGCGACCGCAGGAGCTTTCCCTGGCTCGAAAATGCGTGGCGGGACGTTTGCTATGGGGTCGCGGGTCTACGGCGGGACCCGGGCTTCACGGCCGTCGTCGTGGGCGTGCTGGCCCTGGGCGTCGGCGCCAACGTGGCCATGTTCGGTCTGTTGGATGCCGTAATGCTAAAGCCGCTTCCATTCGGGAATCCCGACCGGATCGTGCGCATTTGGGAGGCGCCGCGGCCCGGAGTCACGAACTCAACCACCGCGCCGGACTTCCTCGACTGGCGGCAGATGGCGACCACATTCGAAGCGCTTACGGCCGAATCCCCCATCTCGATGGCACTCACCGGCGCCGGCGATCCGGTGCGGCTCGATGGCCGCGCCGTGACCGCCGACTACTTCCGTGTTTTCGATGTGGGAGTGCAACTGGGCCGCACATTCCAGCCACGCGACTTAGAACCCGGCCACGAAGCCGTCATCGTATTGAGCCATGCGACGTGGGAGTCGGTGTTCGGCGCGGATCGCGGGATCGTGAATCGCAAAATCTTGCTCGACGGTGAACCGCATGAAGTGATCGGCGTCCTTCGCCCGGGGGCATTCGACCGCAGCGAGGAGGCCCGATTTTGGAGACCGCTGGTGATTCAGCCGGGCCAGTACAAACGGGGAGTGCACTGGCTGATGGTGCATGGCCGCTTGCGGCCGAATCTGACGCCGCTGCAGGCCCGCGATGAGATGCGGCGGATCGCGGCCAGTCTGCGGGACGTGACCCCATCCCACAAACATACTTGGCTCGTGGAAGTCGAGCCGTTGCAGAAGCTCCTGTTAGGAGACAATCTTCGTCAGTCCATGTACCTGATGTTTGGCGCGGTCGTGCTGGTCCTGCTGATCGCGTGCGCCAACATCGCCAACCTGCTCCTGGCCAAGGGCGCGGCGCGCCGGAAGGAGATGGTGATCCGCACGGCGCTGGGAGCTTCCCGTTCCCGCCTCGGCGCTCAGTTGTTGACTGAAACCCTGGTCCTGGCAGCCCTGGGCGGGGCAGCGGGATTGGCGCTGGCGTCTTTCCTGGTCAGCGCGGCCGCGCCGTTCCTGGCGGAGATGGTTCCGTACACCACGACGCTCGCCCTGGACTATCGAGCGCTCGCGTTTGCTGGCGTAATCGTTTCGCTGGTGGGCGTGCTGATCGGCGGGCTCCCGGCGATGCAGATTTCAGCGGCCAACATTGGCTCGTCGCTGCAGCAAGCCTCTCGCGGATCGTCGGGAGGCAAGCATTCGCTGCGACGCTTCATCGTGGTGGCGGAAGTCGCCCTGTCGCTAGTTCTGGTCTGCGGAGCTTCCCTGCTTTTCCGAAGCCTGCTAAATCTGCGGGCCGTGGAGACTGGCGTTCGGATCGAGAACGTGGTCACGATGTCGGTGAACCTGCCCTTGCAGACGTATCGTACGCCTGCCGCTGCGGCAACGTTTTTCGAATCTTTACGGGAGCGCGTGAGAGCCGTCCCCGGCGTATCGCAAGCGGCGCTATCCACGCACTTGCCGTTGCGCTGGGTTGGCAATGGCGAGGCCATTGAAGTGGCTGGCCAGCCGGCGCCGATCAATGTCCGGTTCAAGCGTGTCGATGCCGGCTACATGGACGCCTTCGGCATCCCCTTGCTGAAGGGCCGCGGCATCGCCGAGAGCGATCGTCACGGCTCGCCGCGGGTGATGGTGATTAATGAAGCGCTCGCTGCGCGACTTGCCGACGCGGCTGGCATCCGCAACCCGGTCGGGATGACGGTCGGCTTGTACTGTCCCGTGTATGGGGAGAGGCGAACGACGACGGAGCAAGTGGAGATTGTGGGAGTGATTCGAAACGAACGCGTCGCGGCTCCCGGCGCGCCGCATCCGCCCATTGTCTACGTGCCGTTGTCGCAGGTCCCGATTGATGGGGTGAAGCTCATCGTGCGCAGTGACATTGATTCGGCGGCGGTGATTGCGGGAGTGCGGGAAGCGCTGGGTAGCGTCGATTCGCATCTACCACTCGGCGATATCGCGACGATGCGCGAGGTGCGGGAGCGGACGCTGGCGGGCGCCAGCCGTCCGGCCTGGTTGATCGGGGTCTTTGCCGGGTTCGCCGCGCTGCTGGCGGCGATCGGTTTGTACGGCGTCATTTCTCAAACGGTGAATCAGCGCCGCCGGGAAATGGGCATTCGCATGGCGCTAGGGGCCCGGGCTTCAGACGTCGTGGGACACGTCCTGGGGGATGCTTTGCAGCTGGTATTGATCGGCTTGGTCGTTGGGGCGTCCGGTGCGTTCGCGCTGACCCGTTTTGCCAAGTCGCTGCTGTTCGGCGTTTCCCCGTTGGATCCGGTGGCGTTTGTGATCGCTTGCGGGGCGATGGTATCCATCGGCATCGTGGCGTGTCTGATTCCCGCCAGTCGCGCGGCGCGCCTCGATCCGGCGATGACGCTTCGCGAGGAAGGATAGCTATCGGGTTTGCTCGTTCCGGACTTAATCTGGACCGGCTTTGCAGTCGGCCAAATAGGCGAACTCGCGGCACCGCTGAGGCTGTTGTGATCGACTTTCCTAAGATTGGGAAGCCGAGCGGCGCGTGCCCCCGATCTTGCGAAGCTCGAAGACGAGGCGACGGGCGTCGTTCACCGCTTGGTCGGATTCGAATCGACTGCGGATATGCGGCTCAATTAAAGCCAGTTTTGTGCCCATTCGAAAGTCCTTGGCATGCTTCCCAACTGCGCCTCCTTGGAGCAACTCGATGAGGTCGTATTCAGGCCGCAACGCTTTCGTATTGATGACGCCGTTTCGCTTCATCGGCTGTTCCTGCCTGAGGGACGATCGCCGGGCTTCAATTGCGTCGAGGGTCTCGATGCGTGTTGACCGTGCCCGCCGCCTCGCGGGACACGGCCTGTCATTCGGAGAGTGCCCTTCCTTGGTCGAGTTCGCTTACCGGACGCAGCCTTGGACCGGGGTTCCGTCGAATCGGTTGGCGGTCACGCATCCCTCGGTTGCTCCGGCGAAGGCGATCTCCTGGTTGCCGTCGCGGAGGGCGAAGCCGCGCGGGGCGAGGCCGTTGACGCGGACCGTCGCCGGGTCAATCTGGCTCGCCAGCGCTCCGCGGATCGCTAACTGGCCGTCGACGACGGCTACGTCCGCTTCGAGGTGGGCGAAGACCTGCACGTTCAAATCGGCCGTCTTGTTCCAGGTTTTGCCGCTGGCGACGTACTCACTCGCGAACTTGCCCGTGGTGTCGTAGAGGAACAGCTTGCCGTCTGCTCCGTCCTGGCGGCTCGAACTCTTCGCCGCATTGGCTCCGTGGGTAAACCACGCCTGGCCGTCGCGGCCCGTGCCGAAGCTGCCGAAGCGGTAGGTCTGGCCACCTTCCACGGCGAGCTTTAGGTTCTCAAAATCCAACTGCCAAATCCGGTAGTGGGCGCCGAAGTCATCATAAAGCGGCGCTCCTTCCATCACCCCGTCCAGGATGCGGACGTTCGCCGAGCCTTCGTTGCTGCCGGGGGCGAGATCGGCCGAGGCGATCGCCTTCAAGTCTCCTTCCGCCGCACCGACAAAGAGCTGAACCTTAGAATAGAAATCTCCCAGTGCGGCGGGGTCCACTCCCCTCGCTCCGGGCACCGTCCAGACGCGCACCTTATCCACTACCCACTTCTCGCCGGGTTCGCCCAGGCGGAACTCATCAGCGACGAAACCCTGCTCGTAAAGGGTCCAGCGCACATTGCTGCGCTCCGTCACGCCAGCCGCGTTGTTCCAGTTCGCCTGCGGGAGGCCACGGTCCACTACCAACGCCGAAGGGTCGGCCGAGAACGCCGCCATGGTCCCGGCGGCAAACAGAGAAACCAGCTTCATTCCCATATCGTATCAATTCGCTCCACTTACTTTTCCAAGGTCGGTGCTAATGGTCCGCAACCCAAACGGCAGCGGGACCGGTTTGGTGGTGTCGTACTTCTCCTTCTGCCGGGAGCCGACAACGGCGATCATCTGCTCGACCACGAAGGCGGGGATGCGAACGCTTTCGAACGACGCCTTTTCAACAGTAAACGTCGTCGCGCCGTTGGCAGGCTGTAGCCGGACGTCCACCTGCACGGCCCGTTTTCCGTTCAGAATCGGGCGCAGCAGCATCGGCACGGTGCCGGGGCGGAACTTCTCCACGGCGTCAAAGTCAATGGTAACGAGCGTCGCCACATAGTTACTCGGATAGAACTGTACGCGCATGCTGTCCAGTCCGGGCCGTGGGTTGACCCGGCTGGCGTGACGGAGATACTCGTTCACTTCCGCATCGGTAAGCGCGAAGCTCACTTTCTGCGGGGCTTGGCCGGCGGCTTTGGCGGCCTGCGCCTGATTGAGGCTGTTGAACAGGCTGAGCACCTTAGTCACAGCCGGTGATTCGGCCTGGGCGGCGAGGGACAAGAAAACAACCAAGAAAAGGGGAAACCGCATCTCCTACTATCTTGTGCTAACTGGGTCCCCCGCGGCTAGTGGGTTAGCGCAGCTTGGCTAAACGGATCTCGTCGTCGATTTCGTAAATCTTATCTTCGAGATTCTTGGTGGGCGCACCGGCGGCCTTGGCGGCTTCGAGTTTCTTCTGCGCCGCGGCGAGGCGCTTTTCGAGAGGTCCGAGTTTGGGATCCGGGGCGGCCGCTGGCGGGGCTACGGCCGCTGGCGCTGTCGCGGGGGCGGCTTTGGGCTTCTTGGCGCCCCCGGCCTTGTACTCGAATTGCGTGACCCCGGCGGGTAGTTTGAGCCCGACGCCGAAATCCGCGCGGTACTCCTCGGCAATCTGAATCGCTTCCGTTAGCAGATCGCGATACCGCGTTTCCATCGCTCGCATGGCTTCCGCGCGCAATCCTTCTCCCTGCTGTTTCCAGCGGTGGTACTCCGAAATGACGTCTTTCATCGTTCCCTATCGTACCCCCCCTTTACAGGGCGGCGGGGCGGGCGGCTGGCCGGCCGGCCGGGCGGGGGCAGCAATCGACAGGGCAGACGCTGGGGCGGGGCGGGAGCTGCCCGATCGCGATGGGCGGGGCTCCGTGGAGATATTCGTTGGCGAGTTCGCGAACCATGGCCACGAAACGCGGATGGGTCCCTGCCGTCGCGGCGCGGAGGAAGGGGAGTTCGAGTTCTTCGGCGAGGTGCTGGGCTTCGTAGTCGAGGTCGAACATGACCTCCATGTGGTCGCTGATGAAACCGATGGGTTGGACGATGACGGCGGGCGTACCGTTGGCCTTCTCGGCGCGGAGAGCGTCGAGGATGTCCGGCTCGAGCCAGGGCTGCGTGGGCGGACCGCTGCGGCTTTGATAGACGAGCGCCCAGTCGGTGATGCCCGCGCCTTCCGCGACAAGGCGACAGGCTTCGCGCAACTGGTCGGCGTAGGCGCAGGTATCGGCCATCGCGTTGGGGATGCTGTGAGCGCTGAAGAGAAACTTGGCGCCGGGCAGGGAAGCGGCGGCGGTGCGGGCGCTTTCGATCATCACTTCGATGAAACCGGGATGGTTGAAGAAGCGGCGGATGGTGGTGATCTCGATGTCGCCAGTGGCGGCGACGGCATCGGCGATGTTCTCGCGATACTGGCGGCAACCGCTGTAGGAGCTGAAGGCGGAGGTCGGGAAGGCGAGGGCGCGCTTGACGCCGTCGGCTTTCATGGTGGCGACGGTATCGGTGAGGTAGGGGTCCCAGTTGCGGTTGCCCCAGTAGAGGGGGAGGGTGACGCCGTGGGCGGTGAAGTCGGCTTGGATGGCGGCGAGTAGTTCGCGGCAGTGGCCGTTGATGGGGCTGACGCCGTCGAAGTGGTAGTAGTGCTCGGCGACTTCGAGCATGCGTTCGTGCGGGACGTTGCGGCCGCGGAGGACGTTTTCGAGGAAGGGAATGACGTCTTCCCTCTTCTCGGGCCCGCCGAAGCCGACGAGCAGGAACGCATCATAAGTTTGGTCTGTCATGTTCTTCCTTGAAGGATGCCGGGATGCCGGTACGGTAGCTAGGATATTCGAGGGTGATGCCGAGGCGGGCGCGGACGGCGGTGCCGTTGACGCGGCGATCGGCGCGGCGGGTTTCATCGAGGGTGCCCGGGGGGACTGCGGGGGGCAGGGGCAGGCCGAGGAGGGCGCAGCAGAATTCGGTGATGGCGAGGGTGGTGCAGGGCTCTTCGTCGGCGACGGGCCAAGCGCCGGTGAGGTCGCTGGTCAGCGCGGCGACGGCGTGGGTAGCGAGGTCGTCGACGTGGATGCGGGAGACGAAGTTGGAGCCGTCGCCGCCGATTTTCCACTTGCCTTCGCGGATGGAGACGTGGGCGCCGCGGCCGGGGCCGTAAATGGCGGCGGGGCGGAGAATGCAGCTCGACCAGGGGCCGGACTGGACGGCGCATTCGGCGTCGAGGCGGAGGGTTTCGCGCGGGGTACGGGCGTTGACAGGGGTGGTTTCATCGACGTCGCGGGCGTCGCCATATACGCCGGTGGTGGAGAGGTAGACCATGCGGCGGGCCTTGCCGCGGAGGGCGTTGACGAGAAGGGGCGTGGGTTCCCAGGGACCATCCGGAAGCCGGATGACGGGGATGGAATGGAGAACGGTCCAATCGTCGCCGGGGAGGGATTCCAGGAACGAGACGTCGGGTAGCGGCAGGTTGCGCGAGTTGGTGCAGAGGACTTCGTGGCCCGTGGCTTCGAGGCGGCGGGCGACACGTTCGCCGGTGAAGCCCGCGCCGAGGATGAGAATCCGCAATGCTACATGACTCCGTATTTGGCGAAGGCGTCGACGGTGCTCATGCCGTTTTCGATGGCGACGCGGACGAGGTTTTCGCCTTCGAGTTTTTCGAGGGCGCGGCGGATGCATTCCTCTTCGGCCGCTTGGGGGACGACGAGAACGCCGTCGCGATCGCCGAAGATGAGGTCGCCGGGGTGGACGGTGACCTGGCCGAATTTCACGGGGACGCGAAAATCGGCGACTTCGCCGCGGGGGCCCTGATCCTGGGCGTATGCGCCGGTGGAGAAGACGGGGAGGCCGACGGCGAGGATGCCGGCGGTGTCGCGGGAGTAGCCGTCCATGACGGCTCCGGCGGCGCCGAGGTGGCGGGCACGGGTGGACATGAGCTCGCCCCAGAGGGCGTAGGGCGGATGGCCGGCGGCGGCAACGTAGACTTCGTGGGGCTTCAGATCGTCGAGGGCTTCGAGCATGAGGCCGAAGGGTTTGCGGCCGGGGGCCACGTCTTCGGGCAGGGTGATTTCAAGCACGGGCATGGCGCGGCCGGCGACGACCATGTCGTCGCGCACGGGGCGGACGCCAGCGGGGAGGAACTGATGGAGAAAGCCCATCTTATCGAGCACGTCGCCGAGCAGGGCGCTGAAGACGCGCTCTTTGAGCATGGGCAGGAGTTCGGAATCAGGCAGCATGAGATGTCCTTAGAGAAGCGCCGCGACATCGGCGTATCCGTTTTCTTTGGCGATTTCGCGCGGGGTTTTGCCCGCCTTATTGCGGAGGAGGCGATTCGCGCCGCGTTCGAGGAGGAGTTCGACGACGGGGAGGCGTCCCCAGGAGGCGGCGAGAAAGAGGGGGGTGGCGCCGTTCTCTTTTTCCTGGAGGTTGATGGCTGCGCCGCGTTCGAGGAGCAGGGCGACGGCGTCGCGGCGACCGGCGAGGGCGGCGTCGTGGAGCGGGCTAGCGCCGGCGGAGTTCAGGGTTGAGACCTGGGCGCCAGCGCTGAGCAGGAGTTGGAGGACGTCGAGGTGGCCTTTGAGGGCGGCGTCGTGAAGGGGCGTGGATCCGTTACTGGTGGGCAGGTCCGCTTTGCCACCGTGAGCGAGGAGCCATTCGACGAGATCGGTTTGCCCGGCGACGACGGCGGCTTCGAGGCGATTCTGTACCTTTTCGAGCTTCACCCCGTGGGCCAGGAGGGCGTCGGCGGCGGCCAGTTTACGGGAGCGGAGGGCGAGGTCGAGGGGGCGGGAGGCTTCGCCATCGGGACTGGTGGCGGGGGCGCCGGCGGCAAGGAGGAGTTTGACGACATCGGCGTGGCCCTTCTGGGCGGCGACGTGGAGGGGAGAGGCTTTGGTGGTTGGGTTGATGCGCTTGGCGTCGGCGCCGTGTTTGAGAAGGATGGCGACGATGGAAGCCTGGCCTTTCCAGGCGGCTTCTTCGAGGGGGGAGACGCCGCTTTCATCGGCGACTTCGACTTTTGCTCCGCGGGCGATTAAAAACTCGACGAGCTCTTCATAGCCGCGGTTGGCGGCGAGATGGAGAACGGTGGACCCAGCGCGGTCACGGGCGGCGAGGTCGGCCCCGCGGTCGAGCAGGAGCGTGACGATGGGGCCGCGATTGGTGATGATGGCGTAGTGGAGGGGGGTAGAGCCGCCTTCGATGTGGCGGGCGTTGACGTCGGCGCCGGCGGCGAGGAGGGTTTCGATGACCTCCCGATGGCCGCTCCAGGAGGCATCATGCAGGGCGGTTCCGCCGAGCATGTCGGGCGCGGAGACGGGCACCCCGGCTTTCAACAGTTCGCGTACCCGTTGTGCGTCTCCGGCGCGAGCTGCCGTGTGCAGCTCGCTGGCCAGGGCAGGCAACAGCAGCAACGCGAAACTACTTACGATTCTCCAGAGTGACGTAATCGCGCTTCCCTTCGCCCAGGTAAATCTGCCGCGGGCGGCCAATCTTCTGATCGTCATCACAGAGCAACTCCTCCCACTGGGAGAGCCATCCGGAGGTGCGGGCCACTCCGAACAACACGGTGAACATCTCCACCGGGAAGCCCATTGCCTCATAGATCAGGCCGGAGTAGAAGTCGACGTTCGGATAGAGGCGCCGTTTAATGAAGTATTCGTCGCTCAGGGCGATTCGTTCGAGCTCGACAGCGACATCGAGCAGAGGGTTCTTGCCGGTGACGGCGAAGACGGCGTCGGCGGTCTGCTTGACGATTCTGGCGCGGGGATCGTAGTTCTTGTAGACGCGATGGCCGAAGCCCATCAGGCGGCCTTCGCCCTTCTTCACGCCTTCGATGAACGCCGGTATGTTGTCGACGGTTTCGATGTGGCGGAGCATCTTGAGCACCGCTTCGTTGGCGCCGCCGTGCAGGGGGCCGAAGAGGGCGCCCGATGCGGCGGAAAGCGAGGTGAACGGATCGGCCTGCGAGCTGCCGACCAGACGCATGGTGGAGGTGGAACAGTTCTGTTCGTGGTCGGCGTGCAGGATGAAGAGCACATCGAGCGCTTTGACCAGAACCGGGTGCGGCTCCTTTTCAAAGAGCATGTGCAGGAAGTTTTCGACGAGACCAAGGCCGGGCTTGGGCTTCACGATGGGCTGGCCCTGGTTGCGGCGATGGGCGTAGGCGGCCAGCGTGAGGACCTGGGCGATGCCGCGCAGGGTGTACTCTTTCCGCGTGGCCGGGTCGAGGACCTGGCGGGCTTCCGGGTAGGCGGCGGAGAGGGCGGCCAAACCGGCGGTCCACATGGACATCGTGTGGGCGCTTTGTTCGAAGCCCTGGAAGAAATTATCGAAGAAGGCGGGGAGTTCGACGCGCTTGAGGAGATCGGCGTTGAATTCGGCCAACTGGGCGGCGTTGGGGAGTTCGCCGTGGAGGAGGAGGTAGGCGGTTTCGACGTAGGAGCCGTCGTCCAACTGGTCGATCGGATAGCCGCGGTAGTTCAGAATGCCTTTATCGCCATCGATGAAGGTGATCCGGCTTTTGCACGCCGCCGTATTCATGTAGGCGGGGTCGTAGGTCATCAGGCCGAAGTCGTCGGCGTCCACCTTGATCTGGCGCAAGTCCGTCGCTTTGATCGTGCCATCCTTGATGGCCACTTCGTAGGTTTTCGCGGTTCGGTTGTCGGTAAGGGTGAGTGTGTCTGCAGGCATGCCGGTGAGAGTCTCTGACAGCTTATCGAATTTCAGGTTTAGCTACTTCTTCTGGGGAGTGGCGGGCGCTTTCTTGGGGGCAGCGGGAGAGCCCAGGACCTTCGTGATCTCTGCATCGAGCCCCGCTCCCTCAAGGATGCTACGGTTGGCTTCCGAGTGCCCAAAATCATTGCGGATGAAGCCGTTCTGGTCGATCAGGAACAGATGCGGAACGCTGATGGAGGGGCGTTGCGGGGTGATCATCATGTACGAGGCGCTGACCTGGCCGCAATCAAACAGCATCGGCGACGTGATTCCGTTCTGGGCCATGTAGCCCTTTACCGTTCCCTGGTTGTCGGGCGGGTTCACGATGTACAACACGGCGATCTTGTTGCCGAATTTCTGCTTGGCTTTTTCGAGGTTCGCGGACAGAGTTTTGCAGTGCGGACAGGTGGTCTGCATAATCTCGACCAGCACCACACGACCCGTGAGGTCGGCCAGATCGTGGTAGTTCAAGTTCAGGTCCGGAAGAGCAAAACCCGGAGCGCGACGCCCGGAGAGTTCCCCCGCCGCCAGCATCGTAACCGCTGACAGCAGAAGGCCAGCCCAAAGTCGAGAAAGCATGATTCCTTTCCAGTGTACATCCGGCTAACGCGACTTTTAACGCCAAATCGATTTCAGAAGGGTGGAAATCGAAAAGGCCATCCAGCGGGATGGCCTTTTCTGAAAATGGTGCGGAGGAGGGGACTTGAACCCCTACGGTGTTACCCGCTAGCACCTCAAGCTAGTGCGTCTGCCAATTCCGCCACCTCCGCAGTGGGGAAAACCAATATTACTTCTTCTGAACGGGAGCGTTCGGGTTGGTCAAGTCGATCTTCTGCTCGCCAACTTTCTCACCCTTCTCGTTGAACAGTTCCACTTTCGGCTCGGCGCCAGGAGCAGGAGCCACGGGTTGGCCCGGCTGCGTTGCTGCTGCCGGATCTTTCGTCGTTTCCAGAACTGATTTCGAACCGGTACCACCACTCCGTGTCGAGAGGATCGACAGCGAAAGCGAGGTAAAGAGGAACGCGCCAGCCGCGATGGTGGTCGCCTTCGTCAAGACAGTAGCCGCTCCGCGAGGACCGAAGACGGTCTGCGAACCCATACCCCCAAACGCCCCGGCCAAATCAGCCGCTTTGCCGCTCTGCAAGAGGACGACAATCATCAGGAAAAGGCAGACGATAACGTGAATCACCGTCAAGACGTAAAAGAGTATCGGCATGGAACGAACTACCTCAAATCAGTATAGGGCACCTACCGGTACGCCGCAACACCCGTCACCCTTTCGCCGATGACGAGCGTATGAATGTGATCGGTGCCTTCATAGGTTTTTACCGTTTCGAGATTGCATAGGTGGCGCATGATCGGGTAGTCGTCCATGATTCCGTTCGCTCCCAATAGGTCGCGGGAGGCCCGGGCACAGTCGAGGGCTATGGCGACATTGTTGCGCTTCAACATCGAAACATGGGCTGGGTCGAGTTTCCCTTGGTCCTTCAGCCGTCCGGCGTGCAGGGCCAGGAGCTGCCCCTTGGTGATCTCGGTGATCATATTGGCGAGCTTTTCTTGTACCAACTGATGGGAGGCCAAGGGGCGATCGTCGAACTGTTTGCGGAGCACGACGTATTGACGCGCCACTTCGTAGCATTCCATGGCGGCTCCCAGCACGCCCCAGCCGATGCCGAAGCGGGCCTGGGTCAGGCAGGAGAGAGCGCTTTTTAGCCCCTTGGCTCCGGCGAGCAGGGCCGTTCCTGGCACGCGGCAGTTCACCATGGATAAGGAAGACGTGACGGAGGCGCGCATCGACAGTTTGCCGTGCAGGTCGGCCGCGCTGAATCCGGGTGTCCCTTTTTCGAGGAGGAATCCGCGGATGCCTTCGTCCGTTCGGGCCCAGACCAGGGCAACGTCGGCGAGTGATCCGTTCGTGATCCAGGTTTTCTCGCCTTCCAGGATCCAATCGTCTCCGTCGCGGCGGGCCCGAGTTTTCATCCCGCTTGGGTTCGAACCGTAATCGGGCTCGGTCAACCCGAAGCATCCAATCGCTTCGCCGGTGGCCAGCCGGGGGAGCCAGCGCTGCTTCTGCTCTTCGGATCCGTAGGCGTGGATGGGATACATGACCAAGGCGCCTTGCACGCTGACGAAGGACCGCAGCCCGGAGTCGGCGCGTTCCAGTTCTTGCATCATGAGTCCGTATTCGACGTTGCTCATTCCGGCGCAACCGTAGCCTTCGAGATTTGCGCCGAAGAAACCCATCCGGCCGAGTTCCGGCACGAGATCCATCGGGAAGCGGCCCTGGTTATAGGCGTCTTTGATGACCGGGATGACGCGCGCCTCGACAAATTCGCGCGTCGAGCGGCGCACCAACAACTCCTCCTCGCTCAATGACGAGTCCACCAGGAAGTAATCGACACCCGAAAAGCTCATATCTCTATATTGCCTGAGAGAATTTTGTGAACCGCGGCACTACCGAGCAGGAAGCCGTGCAAACAAGAGTAATCATTCTTTGGCTGGCCGCTCTGTCTGGCGCTCTGGCCGCGGACCCGGCCTACGCCGTCCTGGAAAAAGCCTATGCCGCCCTGAGGGACCGCCAGTTCGACGAAGCCGTCCGGCTGTTCGATCAGGCGACGCGCCTCGCACCCGAGCGCGCCGCCATCCGCAAAGACCTTGCCTACACCCTGCTGAAGATCGGAGAGACCGCCGCGGCCCGCGACCAGTTCCGCCGCGCCATGGAACTCGACCCCGCTGACCACCATGTCGCTCTGGAATTCGCTTTCCTTGCCCATGAGACGAAGGAGACGATTGCCGCCCGGCGCGTGTTTGATCGCGTACGGAAATCGGGCGATCCCGCCAGCCGCCAGACCGCCGAGCAGGCGTTTGAGAACATCGATCTACCGCTGCGGACGAGCATTGCTCGCTGGAAACAGGCTGTCGTAGAGCTGCCGGACAGCTACTCCGGCCACGAAGAGCTGGCGAAATTGGCCGAACAACGGGACGAGCTGGCGCTTGCCGCCACGCACTTTGAGCGCGCCTGGCAGTTGAAGTCCACCATCCGCGCCTTCCTACTGGACTTGGGGCGCGTTTGGAAGGCGCTTGGCCGTGCTGAGGACGCTTCCGCCGCGCTTCTAGCTGCCAGCCGCGGGGCCGAACCGCGTGTCGCTGAAGCAGCTCGCGAGTTGATGCCGTCCCGCTATCCCTATGTCTACGAGTTCCGCAAAGCGCTCGCTCTCGACGAAGGCAATCTCGAACTGCGCCGGGAACTGGCGTATCTGCTGCTCGAAATGGGCAGCAAGGCCGAAGCGGAAGACGAGTTCCGCCGCATTGTGACGACTTCGCCGGAGGACCTGCTGTCTACGGCGCAACTGGGGTTCCTGCGTCTGAATCGCAACGATCTTACTGGCGCGATGCCTTTGCTTGACCTCGTGCTGAAAAGCGACGAGGGTGAGCTCTCGGACCGCGTTCGTGCGGCCCTGAAGCTTCCCCGAAATCTGCGGAAACGGCAGGAGACCCCGCAAGCGGAGCGCCGGATTGAGGCCAAGGAGCTGGCGCAGCGGTCGCTCGAAAAGGGTTACCTGAAGGATGCGCTGAAGTACCTGGCGATTGCCCACGAAACCGACCCGCTTGATTTCGACGTGATGTTGAAACTGGGTTGGGCGCACAACATCACTCGCCAGGATCACGTCGCGGTCCGCTGGTTCGATTTAGCCCGTCGCAGCCCGGATCCTAAGGTCGCCCTCGAAGCGAACAAGGCCTATCAGAACCTGCGCACGGCCAGCGAGCGGCTGCAGACTACATTTTGGCTATTCCCCCTTTTCAGTTCCCGCTGGCAGGACGTATTCGCCTACGGCCAACTCAAGACGGAAGTAAAGGTCAAGGGCCCGTTTAAACCCTACTTCTCGGCACGATTCGTTGGCGACGCCCGCAGCGGCCGCATGGACCGGGCGCAGATGGCCGCGGCGAGCCCGATGTATTTTTCGGAGTCCGCGATTATCCTCGGCCTTGGAGTGGCGACGCCGGTGTATCGCGGCCTTTTCGCCTGGGCGGAAGCCGGCACCGCGCTGAGCTATATTCAACGCTCCGATATCCCGCGCGCCATGTCGGACTATCGCGCCGGGGTGAGCCTGAGCCGCTTTTACGGTCCGACGATCCTGAATACGAAACCCGGGTGGTTCGCCGAATCGGGCAACGACGCGGTCTATGTCAGCCGCTTCGACCACAACACCATCTTCCAGTCGCAGAATAAGTTCGGCCGGAACTTCGGCGGCAGTGAAGTTCAGAATACGTTCCGGACGCAACTGTTCTGGTCGATGAATCTGAACGCGGACGTGAAGCGCCAGTACTGGGCGAACACGGCGGAAACTGGCCCTGGGGTTCGTTTTCGCTGGGCGGCGATGCCGCCTTCCATGCTTTTCACCGTGCAGGCGCTGCGCGGCGTCCATCTGGTCAACGCCGGCAATCCGCGGCGTCCGAACTATCTCGATATCCGCGCAGGGTTCTGGTATGCGATCACTCGTTAGCTTCTTAATTGCCGTCGCGGCTGCATTTGCGGGGCGCCCGGAGTTTCAATACGCCTATCATGTGGTTGGCGATGAGCCCACATCATGGCCGGCCGTTCTCGGGTCTATTGGGCTGACGCCCGCGGCCGATGGACCTTCGCGGCTGCTGGTGCTGCCGGGCGGGACCTCCGCCGCTCCGGCCACGTGGCTGCCGCGGATCGAGGCGGGCGCGCTGGTGATTCTTGAAGGGGATAGCCCGCTCGCGGAGGCCCTGGGGGTTTTGGCGACGCCGCAACGGGTCAGTACTCGCAGCGTTGTTGATGTGGCCGATCCCAAGCTTCCCGTGATCTGGGAACAGTCGCTCGATCTGCCTCGTTTCACGCTCCCGTCGACGGCGAAGGTTTACGCCCACGAGCGTTGGTCCAAAGCGCCATTAATGGCCGGGATCCGCCATGGCGCGGGCGCGGTACTGTGGCTTGCGGTGAACCCTGGCAAGCTTGGCCACGAGCGCTTCCCCTATGCGTTGCAGGCGCTTGCTGACCTAGGTCTGCAACCGCCCTACCGCAGCGGCCGCCTCTGGGCATTCTTCGATTCCAGCTACCGCCTCCGCGTCGACCCCGACTACTTCGCGGACCGCTGGCGCCGCGCCGGAATCGGTGCGCTGCATGTGGCCGCCTGGCACTATCACGAGCCGGACGCCGGCCGCGATGAGTACTTGCGCAAGCTCATCGAAGCCTGCCATAAGCGCGCGATCCTGGTCTATGCGTGGGTGGAGTTGCCGCATGTCAGCGAGCAGTTCTGGCAACAGCATCCCGAGTGGCGTGAGAAGACCGCCCTGCTGCAGGATGCGCATCTGGACTGGCGCAAGCTGATGAACCTGCAGCATCCCGATTGCGTGCAGGCCGTTGCTGCCGGCCTTGCCGCGCTGGTGCGCCGCTTTGAGTGGGACGGCGTCAATCTCGCCGAACTGTACTTCGAATCGCTCGAGGGCATCGACAACCCGGCTCGCTTTACCCCTTTCAACGACAACGCCCGGGCGGCCTTCGCAAAGATTCATGGCGTGGATCCGCTGGCCATCGTGAAGGACAAGAATCACGAACTCCGCAGCGTATGGCTTGATTTCCGTGCTCATCTGGCCAAGCAAATGCAGGAGGAATGGCTGGCGCGCCTGGAGGCCGAACGCCGGCAGAAGCCGCATCTCGACATCGTGCTCACCCATGTCGACGACCGCTTCGACACTCGCATGCGGGACTTGATTGGCGCTGACGCCGGCCGCCTGCTGCCGCTACTCGATAGTCACGATTTCACGTTTCTTATTGAAGACCCGGCCACGATCTGGCATCTCGGTCCGCAGCGATATCCGCAGATCGCGGAGAAGTATAAGGCGCTGACGGCGCATCGCGACAAGTTGGCTATCGATATCAACATCGTGGAGCGCTATCAGGACGTTTACCCGACCAAGCAGCAGACGGGCACTGAGCTTTTTCAACTCGTCAACCTATCGGCGAAGGCTTTTGCTCGCGTGGCGTTGTACTTCGAAAACTCGATTTTGGCCCAGGATCTGCCGCTGCTGGCCTCTTCCGCGGCTGATGTGCAGCGGGTGGAGTACGTCGCCAACCGGCTGGTGATCGAATCGCCGCGCGGCGTTGGTATTCCGTGGCAAGGGGCGGCGATGGTGAACGGGCGTCTGTGGCCGGTGGCGGATGAGCGGACCTTGTGGCTGCCCCCCGGGCCGGTTGCGATTGAGGCGTCCTCGGCGCAACTGCCGCTGCGCGTACTGGACTTCAATGGGGACCTGAAGTCAGCCGCCGTCCAGGGGGGATCGGTCGACCTCGCCTACGCCAGTTCCGGCCGGGCGATCGCGATTCTTGACCGTCGTCCGGTGAGCGTGGAGATCGATGGCGCCAGCGCGAAGCCGATGATTCTCGAAGCGGGTCCCGGGCGCTTCGCGGTGCTGCTTCCGCGGGGCCAGCATTTGATCACCTTCTGCGCTCGCTAGCGCACGGCGGATTCCAGCCGCAGCAGGGAAGACGCCGGTTTCGGCGCCGCCCCAAGCTCCTCGGTCCGGTCGACGCCTTTCACGGTAATGGCAAAACGGCCGTTGTCCGTTCGCACGATAAATCCCTGTTCGCGCAGGTACCAGAGCGTGAAATCGAGATGCTCTCGCGGCACACCCAGCAACTCTTCGAACTCCTGAATCTGCACGCCAGGATTGGCCGTCTCGCGCATCCGTTTCAAGTAGAGCATCGAAAGGACGGCCTGCCGCTGATCCTTCTCCGCTTCCATTCCGCCAGAGGCTGATTCGGAATTGAACACCCGCCACTGCCGCTTCTGTACGCGCGCCCTATCCACGTCGTAAGCCGCTCGCTGCACCGGATCCGCCAGTACGCGGTAGGCCGTCACCAGGGCTTTAAAAAGCTGCTCATTCCCGGTGTCGTGGTTGTCCGGATGGTAGCGCTGCGCCAGTATCCGATAGACCCGGTGGACGGTATCCGGTTCCGCTTTTGGATGAATCTGCAGAAACTCGTAGTAGTCCAACTCCTCGGCCGCCGGATTATCGGTCGAACTGGCCAGAAAAGAGATTCCAGCCCGGCAGAATTTCCCGGCTTGGCTTGCCCACGCGATCACCCCCTGCGGCCGGCCCGGCCCGGAGGCCACGCTCGCCGGAGCCCCTTCCACCAATACCGTCTGGCCTGTCTGCAGCTCCACGGGCACGAGAACCCCCAGCCCGTTCTGCGAGAAGTTTTCGACGCGGGCCGGCACTTTTTGCCATTTGCCGTTGGGGAGTTGCAGCCAAAGCTGGACCTCCATCGACGCCGGCGCCGGCAATCGGGACCGCCGGCGGCGTTCGTGGGCGGAATCTTGCTCCATGGCCTGCGTATCGGCCCAAATTGCGAAAGTCTGAGTCCGGCGTTACCGCTGAATAATCCGCTGCACCCGCATCCGGTCGCCTTGGCAAAGTGCCACCCGATGGGCCATCGCCCGCTGGCTGCCGTCGTAGAGCGTCTGGGTCAGTCGTAGTACCGCCGTGCCGTGGACTACGACCGCCTCAATCGTCTCTTTCGCGAACAAGCCATCCACCGCCAGCCAGGTCAACAGGGGCGTCGTCCCCAACTTCCGCAACTCTCGTTCGTTCACGGCCGGAATCCAAATCTGCTCTTCGATGAGTCTTGCTGATCCCGACGTCCACACGCGGCTCAGCAGTCCGCAATTCTGGCCGGCCATTGGCTCCGGCAACAGGGCGCCTTCGGCCAAAATCTGCGCCGCGGCCAGCCGCCCCACCAGTTTCCCGCTAAACAATTCGTGGGGATCCTGCAGCCGCTGCCCGCCCGAAGTGGCCGGTGCCACAAACGTTCCCGAGCCCACCCGCCGGATGACACACCCTTCCTGCTGCAGCATGGAAACCGCATGCCGAGCCGTCATCAGGCTCACTTCGAATTTGGCCGCCAGATCGCGTTCCGACGCTAGCTTGTCGCCCGGTTGGAGCTTGCCGGAACGGATTTGCTCGAGGATTGCTTGGTGGATTCGGACATATGCAGCCGCCATGAGGAAAGTGCTATAGAGTATAGCTAATTACGTCTCATGTCTACCCTGCCCCTTCTTCTTCATTCGGTGAGTTATTCCGGTTCCTGGGGGCAAGCGGCCCTTTCGATTGAGCAGTTTGTCGATAAGGCGGCCAGCCTTGAGTTCGGCGGCGTCATGCTGATGGCGAAGCGTCCCCATCTCAGCCTGCTCGATTTTGACGCCGCTCGCCGCCGCCAACTCCGGGACCATCTGGCCGCCGCCGGGCTAACGCACAACGTGTTGGCGGGCTACACGAATTTCACGGCGGACCTGGAGCACGCGGAGATTCCGCAGCGGGAGATGCAGATCCACTACGTGGAAGCCCTCGCGCAACTGGGGGCCGATATTGGCGCGCCGTATGTCCGCATCTTCACGGGCTACGAGCACCCCGCTGCGCCCTTTTCGGCGCAGTGGAGGATGATTGTTGACGCCCTCCGCGAATGCGCGCGCCGCGCGGCCGCGCTTGGGGTCACGCTGGTTCTCCAGAATCACCACGATGTCGCCGTGGGATGGGAGAGCTTCCGCGATCTGCTCATTGAAGTGAACGAACCCAACCTGAAGGCCGGCTTCGATGCCTGGGCTCCCGCTCTGCACGGTGATGACCTCGCCGCTGCCGCCACGGCGCTGGCCCCGCTGATGGTCCACACCACGGTGGCCGATTATGTCCGCCGCCCCCGGCACCGATATGAACCGTCGCTTGTCAACTACGTGCCCACAACGCCGTTCGTGCAGGCCGTCCCGTTTGGCGAAGGTTTCATCGACTACCGGTCGTTTTTCGACGCCGCCGTGAATGCCGGGTACACTGGAGGGGTGGCTTATGAAATGTGCTCCCCGCTTTTGGGTGGCGGTTCGGAAGACAACCTGGATCGGTACGCGCAAACGTTCGTCAATTGGATGCGGGGCCGATGAGTGAACACGGCGGCGCTCAGCTGCCGATGGCGATGCTGCTGGTCTTCGGCACGGCGAAGATCATGGGTGAAATCTTTGAACGGTTGCACCTGCCCAATATCGTTGGCGAGATCCTTGCGGGCGTTGTGCTTGGCGCCAGCGTTCTGAACTGGGTTGAACCGAAGCAAATTGCTGAATTCGCTGACCTTGGCGTGATGTTTCTGCTTTTCCGCGTCGGTCTTGAGGTGAAGGCGTCGGACCTGATCAAGGTAGGCCGGGTAGCTTCGATTGTGGCGCTGCTCGGGGTGCTGGTGCCGTTTGGCATGGGCTACGCGATTTACATCTATACGGGGTCCAACCAGATTGAGGCGCTCTTTGTGGGCGCTGCGATGGTCGCCACCTCGGTTGGGATTACCGCCCAAGTTCTCGCCTCGAAAGGACTGCTCAACGTCCGAGCCAGCCGCATTATTCTGGCCGCCGCCGTCATCGACGATATTCTGGGCCTGATCGTATTGGCGGTTGTGTCCAGCATGGCTAAGGGCGAAGTCGACATCCTCCAGCTCACCACCACGGCCGGGCTCTCCATCGGGTTCACCATCTTCATGCTGAGTGTCGGTACGAAGACCATGGAGCGTGTGCTGCCCGGAATCGATAAGCGGCTACGCGGCGGCGAATCGCAGTTTTCGCTCGCCATGATTTTGCTGTTCGCACTGGCCGTATTTGCTACCTATGCCGGTGTTGCCGCCATCATCGGCGCGTTTCTGGCGGGGGTGGCCCTCGCTGAATCCGTCTCTCACCGCGTACACGATCTCGCGCAGGGCGTCACCGAACTGCTGGTGCCGTTTTTCCTCGCGGGCATCGGGTTGGCGCTCGATATCAGCGTTCTGAAAGACCCTCGCACCCTAACCATAGCCGCGGTGATCACCGTCGCCGCCATCGTTTCGAAGTTTGTCGGATGCGGCCTCGGCGCCATGTCTCTCGGCTGGCCGGACGCGCGCCGCATCGGCGCCGGCATGGTGCCGCGCGGTGAAGTCGGGATGGTTGTAGCGCAGATTGGCGCCGGCCTGGGCATCGTGTCCAAGGCCACCTATGGCGTAGTGGTTCTGATGGCCGTGATGACTACCGTCGTCGCCCCCGTGCTGTTGACGCTCACGTTTCGGTCCTTGGCGCAAATGCCCGACGACCCCGACGAGACACCCATTAGAATTGAGTAGTGCTGCTGGAACTCGCCTCCCTCACCCTGCTCGGAATCACCAATCTGACCGGCCCCACCCATCACGTCCAAGGCATTGACGTGGAAGGGGATATCGTGTGGGTCTCCGCCGTCGACAGGGCGACTCGCAAAGGGTACTTGTCGCGTTTCAACTGGAAAACCGGGGAACGCCTGGCGGTTGCGGAACTGCAGGACGGCGATCGCTACCATCCCGGCGGCCTGCAGCTTTCTGGCGAGTCGATCTGGGTTCCGGTGGCCGAATACCGCCGCGAATCGAGCGCCTGGATTCAGAAGCGCAATAAGGTGACGTTGGCGCTCGAAGCGCAGTTCGCCGTCAAGGACCATATCGGCTGTGTGGCCGTTGCGAATGGCATTGTGTGGGGAGGGAACTGGGACTCCCGCCATTTCTATCGCTGGCGCCCGGACGGCACGCCGGTTGACCAAAGGCCCAACACCACCGGGACCGGTTTCCAGGATCTGAAGGCTGTCGGCGGCAGCTTGATTGGCAATGGTGTGAAGACCCGCACCGGCGGAGCGATCGAATGGCTCGACCCCGGTACCTTGGCTGTGCAAAAGTCGATTGCTACCGGCCTGACTGACCGCGGGGTCCGGTTTTCGAACGAAGGCATGGCGATCCACAACGGCACGCTCTTCCTGCTGCCCGAAGACGACCCCAGCCGGCTCTTCCGCTACCGTCTCCCCTGATATGCTGACGGGGCGATGCTGAACCGCCGCCAGTTTCTTGCCGCCGCCTCTGCTCCCCTCGTGGCCGCGCCCCGCCCCAGACCCAATATCGTCCTGGTCATGACAGACGACCAAGGCTACGGGGACCTTTCCCTTCACGGCAACCGCGACCTGGCGACGCCGCACATGGATGCCGTCGCCAAAAACGGCGCCCAGTTCACGCAGTTCCACGTCTGCCCTGTGTGTGCTCCCACTCGCGCTGGCTTGCTCACCGGCCGCTACAACTATCGGACAGGCGTCGTGGATACCTATCTCGGCCGCGCGCTGATGGATACGAAAGAGGTCACCGTAGCCGAGTCGCTCAAGGCCGCGGGCTATCGCACGGGCATTTTCGGGAAATGGCACCTTGGCGACAACTATCCGCTCCGCCCCGGAGACCAAGGCTTTGAGGAGGCGTTCGTGATCAACGGTGGAGGCCTTGCGCAACCGGGAGACCCGCCGCCCGGGCAGTCCTACTTCAACCCCGTTCTCCGCCGCAATGGCAAGTACGAGAAGGCCGAAGGCTACTGCACCGATATCTTCTTCCGGGAAGCGATGCAGTTCATCGAAGCCAACCAAACAAAGCCATTTTTCGTTTATCTGCCGACCAATGCCCCGCATACCCCCCTGCAGATCGACGAGCGCTACAGCAAGCCCTACAAAGACAAAGGGCTCGATGACGTTACCGCCAAGATCTACGGCATGCTCCAGAACATTGACGAGAACCTCGGCAAACTGCAGGAGCAACTCACACGGCTGAAGCTGCGCGACAACACGATTTTGATCTTCCTCAGTGACAACGGTCCGCAGCAGGTCCGTTTCAATGGAGGCATGCGCGGCCTGAAAACCACGGTCTATCAGGGCGGCATTCGTGTGCCTTGCTTCGTGCAGTGGCCCGCCCGGGTCAAGGCCGGCCTGAAGATCGATCGGGTTGCCTCGCATATCGACGTGTTGCCCACGCTCCTTGCGGCCGCGGGCGCGCCACTGCCCAAGTCTCCCCTCGATGGCCGGAACCTGCTCCCATTGCTCGATGGAAAATCCGCCGGTTGGAAAGATCGTTCGATTCACATTCAATGGCACCGCGGAGACGTACCCGAACTGTTCCGGGCCCACGCCGTGCGGACGCAGCGCTGGAAGCTCGTCAATGGCGTTGAACTGTATGACATGGATGCCGACCCGGTCGAAGCCAACAATGTCGCCGCCCAACATCCGGATGTCGTCGCCCGTTTACGGAAGGACACCGAGGCTTGGTTTCGCTCGGTCTCCTCTTCGCGAGGAGGCTTCGCTCCGCCGCGACTTGCCATCGGCCACCCGGAGGAGAATCCTACGCTGCTCACCCGCCAGGATTGGCGTGGGCCCCGCGCCAGTTGGGACGCCAAGGGCCTGGGCTACTGGGAGGTGGACGTCCTGCGGACCGCTGCCTACGATGTCGATCTGTTGTTCGCTCCCGCCACGGCGGCTGGTACGGCGGTCTTAAAGCTCGGCAGCGTCGAACAGTCCGTCCCCTTCGCCGCGGGCGCAAAATCGGTCAAGCTCCCCGGGCTTCGTCTCCCGGCCGGACCTGGGCGACTCGAGCCGATCCTTAAGATCAACGGCCAGGAACTTGGTGTCCAGTATGTCGAAGTAAAGCAGGTAAGCTAGGAATTCGGATCATATGCTCTCTTTGAACCTGGAAGGCAAAGTAGTCATCATTACTGGCGCGAGTGGAGGATTGGGAGTCGCCGTCACCAAGGCGTTTCTCGAGGCAGGGGCCTGGGTGGTCGGCGTAGACCGGGTACCACGCTCAAAGAGCCCTGACCACCCCTCGCTTACCCATGTTGCCGTGGCGCTGGAAGACTTCGCCGCCGTCGAGCAACTGGTCCATGACACCATGCTGCTGCATGGCCGCATCGACGCGGTCGTCCATCTCGTTGGTGGCTTCGCCGGTGGGTTTCGCCTGGAAGAGACGTCCGACGAGACGTGGGACAAGATGTTCGCGGTGAATCTGCGGCCAGCCATCCATCTTGCCCGCGCCGTCATCCCTGTCATGCGTTCCGCCAAGGGTGGAACGTTCCTGGCTATCGGCAGTCCCGCGGCGATCGATGCCGTGCCCACTCTCGGCGCTTACGCGGCGGCCAAAGCCGGGCTCATCTCTCTGATCAAAACGATCGCGGTCGAGAATCGCGACGCCCGCATCCGCGCCAACATCGTCGCCCCCGGCACGATGGACACCCACGCCAACCGCACCGCCCAGCCGGATTACGATTTCACCCGCTGGGTCCAACTGTCGAACGTCGCCAGCCTGCTTGTCTGGCTGGCTAGCGATGCCGGCGCCGAAATCACCGGCGCTGTCCTCCCCTTGCCCGGAAGAGAATAGCCCTCCACTCCAATGCGATTCCTGTTATTGCTAGCCGCTCTCCCGCTGCTCGCCGCCGAGTTGCGCGTGATGACGTTCAACGTCCGCTACCCCAGTTCCGGAGATGGTCCCGACATCTGGGAGAACCGCCGCGACCTGCTCGTCGAAACGATCCGCGAGGCGTCGCCCGATGTGATGGGTACTCAGGAGCTGTTCTATATCCAGGGCCAGTACATCGTCGAGAAGTTGCCGGAGTACGCGTGGTTCGGCCTCAGCCGTCGCGGGAACAAAGAAGACGAACATATGGGCGTCTTCTACAAGACGTCGCGCCTGCGCGTGGAAGACTCCGGCAACTTCTGGCTGTCCGAGACTCCCGAGGTTCCCGGCTCCAGCGCCTGGAACATGTCGTTGCCCCGCATGGTCACTTGGGCGATCTTTACCGATCTCCAGACGCGCCAGAAGTTCACCTACTACAACACCCACTTCGCCCATCGCGGCCAGCAGGACGAACCCGCGCGGGTCGCTTCCGCCAAGCTCATCGCTTCGCGTATCGGCCTCGCTTCGCCGTTCGTTCTCACCGGTGACTTCAATACGACTCCGGGCTCAGAAGCCTACCGGACGCTCACCGCCGCGCTAACAGACGCCAAGTCCGCCGCCGCCGCCACCAGCGGCCCCGAAGGCACCTTCCACGGCTTCAAAGGAACCGTTGGTCCCAACCGCATCGACTGGATTCTCTTCCGGGCCCCGCAGTGGAAAGTGAAGCGCGTCGACGCAATCACCAAGAACAACGCGGGCCGCTATCCGAGCGACCATCTGCCGGTGCTGGCGATCTTCGACACGGGCCCGGACCTGGCCTACGACCTGCTCCTCAAGGGCGGCACCGTCATCGACCCCAAGAACAATCTCAACGCCCGCAGCGACGTCGCCATCAGCAACGGAAAGATCGCGGCCGTCGCTCCGGACATCCCCCGCAACCAAGCCAAGCGCGTCGTCGAAGCCAATGGCCTTTATGTCGTCCCCGGCCTCATCGACATGCACACGCATGTTTATACAGGGCCGAACGGCCAGATGCTCGCTGGTGGCGACCAGTCCGTCCCCGCTGACATGCACAGCTTCCGCGCCGGAGTCACCACCGTCGTTGACGCCGGCAGTTCCGGTTGGCGTAACTTTCCCGACTTCCGTGACCGGCTTATCCGCCCCGCCTCCACCCGTGTCCTCGCGTTTCTCAACATTGCGGCTGGTGGCATGAGCGGCGTGAATGAACAGGACCCCGCGGACTTCGACCCCGCAGCCACCGCCCGCATGGCTACGGCCAACAAAGACCTAATCGTGGGCATCAAAACCGCCCACTGGGCCGCCCCGGACTGGCACGCTGTAGACCGTGCAGTGAAGGCCGCTGACGCGGCTAAACTCCCCGTGATGGTCGATTTCGGCATCATCCACATCGAGCGCCCGCATCGCGACCTCTTCCTCGACAAACTCCGCCCCGGCGATATCTACACGCACATGTACCGGCCCTTCGATCCGCTGCTCGACGCCGATGGCAATCTGCGCCCTTACTACCGCACGGCCCGCGAACGCGGCATACTTTTCGACGTCGGTCACGGCTCCGGCTCCCTGCTTTTTAAGTGGGCCGTCCCCGCCATGCGGCAGGGTTTCGCGCCGGACACCATTTCCACCGATCTCCATACCGGCAGCGCCAACGGCGGCATGAAGAACATGCTGGCCACCATGTCGAAATTTCTGAACATGAACATGCCGCTCGTCGATGTTATCCGCGCGTCCACGTGGGCCCCGGCGCAGGCGATTCGGCGCCCGGCGTTGGGGCACCTGACCGTCGGCGCTGAAGCCGATGTCGCCGTGCTCCGTCTCGACAAGGGGCAGTATGGCTTCCTCGACGTGGGCGGCTCTAAGATCAGCGGGACCCAGCTTCTACAATGCGAGCTCACCCTTCGCGCCGGCCGCGTCGCCTGGGATCAGAACGGCATCGCCGCCGACCCGTGGGAGAAGCAGAGTTCCCAGGTATTCGAATACAAGCCCGGCTTGACGTTGACGATGGTCGGCCGCCGTGGCGCGGCGCCGAAACCGGCTGTGCTCTGGATCCACGGCGGCGGCTGGACCGGTGGCCGGCCCGAGATGTTTCTTCCGGCGGCAGAATTCGGCGCCGCCCAGGGCGCTCTCGGCTTTGCTGTCCAGTACCGGCTTGGCTCCGTCGCGCCGGCGGTGGAGGATGTTGAAGCCGCCCTCGTCTGGATTCGCAAGAACGCTTCCGAACTCGGCGTCGACCCGCAAAGGATCATCGCGGCGGGCGATAGCGCCGGTGGCCATCTGGCGCTGGCGTTGGGTACCGTGACCCGCGAACGCGCTAATGCCATCGTGGCGTACAACCCCATTCCGGACCTCACCGGCAAGTGGGCCGACCGCGCCGGTTCGCCTGCGGAAGCCCGCCGGCTCTCCCCTCTCTTCCACATCGACGTGAAGACGCCGCCCGTCCTGCTTCTGCATGGCCGCAAGGATACGGTCGTGCCGTTTGCGGAGTCTGAGCGCTTCCAGAAGGCCCACGCGAAAGCGAAGGTGATCTTGTACCCCGACTCCCAACATGCGTTCGTTGTGCCCGGCTATACGGCCACTCCGGCTGAAGTCGACCGCGCCCTCCGCGACAGCTTCAAGTGGCTGCGCGAAATCGGACTGTTACCACTGAAGCCCTAGATTGAATCGGAACGCCCGGCCATCGTTCAGGGTGTTCGTAATGAATCCGAACTCCGGTGTCCCCAGCATGCTGCCGGGTTCGGCGAACTGCGGTGTGTTGAGCAGATTGATCGACTCGGCCCGGAGTAGCAGCTTCATCTCTCGCGGCAGTTGCCAACTCTTCGCTAAAGCCGCGTTCACATTGCGAATCGCGCCTTTCCGAAAGACGTTTGCACCCAGGTTTCCCGCTTCCGCGCCGGTCGCGATGAAGCCGAATGCAGACCGGGGTAAACGTTCCACGGAAGTATCGGGATTGCCATAGCTACGGCCGAGAATTGCTGTATCGAGCAGATTCGGCCGGTCGCCGCCGTTGCCGTCGACGTTGCCGAATCCCGGTCCGTCGAGCGTCGTCAGGTTAAATGGCGTCCCCTGCTTCAGCAGCGCGACGGTGCTGACGGTCCAGCCCTTCGGCAGGTCGTAGCTCACGCGGGCGAGGAAGGCATGCGGCTGGTCAAACTGGCTGCGCGCCTTGCGGTCTTTATGCGTGTCGTATTCACTTTGGCTGCGGGAGAGGCGCGAATCGGCGTCGTAGGCCGTGTTCGTGTAGTCGGCGCCGAGGTCCATTGCTTTGCTGAACCAATAAGCGGCATCGACGGTGAACCGCTTCACGCGCGGGGCGACGACGGTGAGCCGGCCGGCGTCGAAGTATCCGCGCGATCCGTTCAACATGATACGCACGTCCGCCAGATCCAGATTGGTGCGCCGCTCGTTGATTGTCGCCGTGGTGAGCGGAATGCCGGGCACGGGATGCGCCCGGTTGGTGTACCACATGATCGCCAGCTTGTGCGCCCGGCTGCCGACATAGCCCGCCTGCAGACGCCACCCGGCGCCCAGGGCCCGCTCCCAACTGAAGTTGTATTGGTAGTGGTACGGCGTTGCCAGTTCCGGGTCGATCAGGTACAAATTGCCCTTTGGCTGCACGCTGCTGCTCCCGAGAGGATCGAGCAGGTTCGGTGCGAGGATCACCAGCTTTACACTGAGTGGCGGCGAGAATCGCACCTGCGAATACGACACCGGCATGATCTCGCCAAAATGCACACCCACGGCTGCCCGCAGAACTCCGGCGCCGCGGGGCAGACGATAGGCAAATCCCAGCCGAGGCGCGAAGTTGTTCCGGTCGGCATCGTAGGGAATGGTATTCAATCGATTCACTTCGTCAGGACGGCCAGCCAACTCCCATCGAAGGCCGAACTGTACTGTCAGATCGGTGTTGACCTTCCACGAATCCTGCGCGTATAGCACTCCCATCGTTTGTCGAAAACCCCGGTGGATGTTGCCAACGGCGGCCAGATACTGCGACGGCGTCCCGAGTCGCATGTTCTCAATGCCTGCCCGACCGAAGTCGTTCGAGAACGAAAGGAACCCACGGTGCGAGTCGGTCTCTTTGCCGTTAAACTGCCGCCGCGTCAGGGCTGCGCCGAGGCTCACGGTATGGCGTCCGAAAGTGGAGGCGTACTGCGCCTCCTGCCGGTAGATGTTCTGCGCGCGGTCAATCGGGATGGCGGCCAGCGGCCCCAGCGTCGTCAGCCCGGCCGTTGAGATCATCGGCCCCACCGCATTCGGCTCCGGCACCAGTACGGATCCAATCCGGTCGAAGCCGCTGGTGAATTGCAGTTTGCCGCCCCGATTCCACGTCAATCGCGCACGATGAGACCGTGTTGTTGTGTCGGGGTTCTGTCCCGCGATTAACTGGAACGCGTCCACCGTCTGCCCCGTGAACTGGTAGTTGGCGAAGAGTCGGTCCTTCGTGGTGATGTCCTGCTCCAGGCGGACGCCGCCGTCGTTGCTATCGATCCGCTGCGGCGCGTTCGTATTCAACTGCCTCGTCCCGTTCCCCCGATTGGGCAACTCCGGGCCGAAGGCGTTGAGGTAGCGTTGCACCAGTGCCCGCGTGGCCGGGTCCGTCGCCAAGGCGGTTCGTTCGTTCGCGTATGGCACAAGGACGTTTCCGTTCACCTGCCCCCGCAGTTTCTCCTGCGAACCCTGCAACGAAACGAACCCATTGCGCCAAGGGCTCCAGCCGGTCTGGAATCCGTACCGATTCTCCCGCGCGGGCTTCACGTCTCCCACCTGAAAGAACGCGCGCGCCGAGAAAACGCTGTTCTGATGGTTTGCAAAGGCGTTGCCGTGCCACCCCGCCCGCCGTTGCGGTGCTAGCACCAGCGGCCCAGGGATAACGATGCCGAACTCCGCACCGAAGTACCCCCGGTCCGCCCGGAACTCTTCGACAAGCGTCGCGGTAGCTCCCAACCGGACGTTCAATTCTTTAAGGGCGTTGTTGTCGACGAGGTTGAACTGGATGTTCTCATTGCGCCGGCTCTCTCCCTTGGTCGCATCCTCTTTGCCCAGGAGATTCAGCTCAACGCGCTTCTGCGCTTCGCCCGCTTCGGGCTTCTGCGCCAACAGGACGCAGGGGATCAACAACGCCAGGGTGTGTTTCAAAAGTCGATTGCTTCCAGAATCTCGGACGGTTTCCTGTCAAAAGCCTTTGAGATGGAAAGCAGGCTCTCCATACTCGGCAGGTGGGTTCCACGCTCGATCGCACTGATCTGCGAGACGCTCAATTTCGTTGTCGCGGCTAAGTCTTTCAGCGACCAGTCCCGTTCCACCCGCAGCATCTTGATACGGTGTCCCAGGCGCTCCCGCAGCCGGTCCTGCGGCGTCTTGCCGAGACCGAACGTCTCGATCGCGTTCTTCAGCGTCTGCCGCAACTGCGCCAGAGAAAACGGCTTCGAGAGGTAATCGAAGACGTTCATCTTGAAGGTCAACCGCATGTCCTCGAGCGAGGGATATCCCGTGACCACGATCACGCAAAGCCCGGGCCAGCGCGTCTGCAGTTGTTCCAGTACCTGGTCGCCCTTGAAGTCGCCCATCTTCATATCGAGCAGGACGATGTCCGGAAGATTTTGTTCATTGGAGGCAAACAGATCGTCCGGATGGGCAAATAGGCGGACGTTATAGATTCCCTCGTCCGTCAGGAAGTCTTCCATGTAATTGCGAAAGTCGAGATCGTCATCAAGGATGGCGATCTCAATCTTGAGGTCCGCGTTCGGGGCCTCAGCGGGCATAGACATTGCCTCCTTCGATGGGGCTGGGGTCGATGGTCACTGGCGCTTCCGGCAATCGAATCTCCAGTCGCGCGCCGCCGCCCGGCCGGTTGCTCGCGGCAATCGTCCCGCCGTGTTGTTGCACAATGCCCTCCGATACCGTTAGCCCCAGCCCGGTCCCCTTCGAGTCCAACTTTGTCGAGATGAACGCTTCAAAAATGTCCGGCAGAACATCCGGCGGAATTCCCGGGCCATTGTCTTCGATGGCGATAATCCACCAACGCTCGGCGTTCTCCATTTGCATCATTGTCTGGGCGACGATTTCGCCATTTTTATCCGGTACCGCCTGCAGCGCGTTGCGCAACAAGTTAACGAAGACCTGCATCAACCGGTCGTCATTGCCGTATACGCGGCACTCCGGTGCTACCCGGTTGCGAAAAGCAGTCTGCGCCGCTTTTTCGTCGAGCGACACCAACTGCCACGCTTCGTCGATCAGTTCGTGCACGGCCACTTCGCGCTTTTCCTGGCGCCGAACTCTCGAAAAATCCAATAGCCCTTCGCTGATCGTCTTGAGCCGCGCCGCGACTCGTTGCATCCGCCGAAGCCGATCCTGCGCTGCCGACTCGGGAACTGTTTCGAGTAGCTTTTCAATCGACCCCTGCAGCACGGCCAATGGCGTATTCAACTCGTGCGCCACGCCCGCACTCAACATGCCCAGACTCACGAGCCGGTCCTGGTCCGCCATCGTCCGCTTAGCTGCCTCCAAGCGATCGAGTGCACGCTCCAGCTCGTCCTCCTGACGCCGCAGCTCCGCCACCGTTTCGTTGCGGGAGCGCATGATCTGCCCAATTT
This sequence comes from Candidatus Sulfopaludibacter sp. SbA3, assembly GCA_945890485.1. Classification (GTDB taxonomy): domain Bacteria; phylum Acidobacteriota; class Terriglobia; order Bryobacterales; family Bryobacteraceae. The sequence goes on from CAMDCN010000003.1 coordinate 38,401, forward strand.
CATCTCCGGGGATATACTCCCCTGGGATAATTTCGTTTGCGCGATCGCCCGTTTGCGAGGCGTGGTCGGCATTCAACATCGCGTTGAGTGGTCGATATACATAGAGCGGCATGATCACCGACTCAAGCAACAGCACCGCCAGGATGTAAATGATGCCCAGTACCGTGAACAACGCAATCCGCACGAGGTCGAGCGAACGTTCGTAGTACGCATAAGGCATCCGGATTTTCCGATATATTTCCCGGGTAGCTAACCGCCGATAAATAGTTGTTGCCGCAAGAGATTCTGGATTTCCGCGGTCTACGACGTTGGTTCCCGGGTTTTCGTCGAGCCTCTGCCGAATCTCCGGTGAGATATTCAAGGCTCTGGCGCTACCCTCTTGAAAGGAATATCGAAGCTGCATCGACACCGCAGCAGACCCTGTCCACGGGCTCTCGGCCTCGAACAGAACCATGCAAAGCGTGACCTCGCGGGCCATGTCATCCTGTACCCGTTGCTCCAGTAAGGGGAAGACAGTAAAATAAACCGCACCTGAAAGGACCAAAAAAAACAGATTATGGAGGATGATGAGTTTCAGACGCAGTTGTAAATTGCCGAAACGCCGACCTAGGTATCCAGGGGTGCGGACCTCAGGAAGCCGAACTTTCCACCCGGAACTCATCCTTTACACCTTAATGCATTTTTCTTTGTTTGATCGCCATCAGTTTGTTTGCCAGGAGAAATTCTTGTGAAACCGGAATTTTTGTCGGTATTGCAGAATCAGTGTCGCTATGGTAGACGTAGAGAGGGAGAGTTGTGACGCGTTTAAACCCCTTCCGCAATCCCGGCTGCGATACGACCAGGAATTTGCCTTGGGTCATCCGTAAGGACCACCCGGCCTCTCAGGAGTTGCTCTAACGACCATGGGACTCAAGTTTTCCAAAAAATCAGATCGCATTCTGCGAACTGTTTTGGTGATGGTCGGTCTCGGGGTGATCGGTGGCGCCAGTACTCTGTACTACGCGACGCTGCCTACCACTCTGGAACCGGGATACCAGCCGAAACAGCCCGTACCATACAGTCATAAATTACATGCCGGCAATATGGGCATGGATTGTACCTACTGCCATACTTCCGTTTTAAAAGCGGCCTACGCGTCGATTCCCCCGACACAGACTTGCATGAACTGCCACTCCAAAGTGAAGGAGAAGAGCGTCGTTCTGGAGCCCGTTCGGGCCAGTTGGGCTTCCGGCGAGTCGGTGCCTTGGGTGAAAGTGCATCGCCTGCCGGACTATGTATTTTTTAACCACAGTGCCCACACGACCGCGGGTGTGAGCTGTGTCAGTTGCCACGGCCGGGTTGACCAGATGGTGGAAGTCAAGCAGGTGCAGACGTTGGCGATGAGCTGGTGTTTAGACTGTCACCGGAATCCCGCCCCCAACCTCCGGCCAGCGCAGTTTGTAACGAAACTCGATTGGAAGCCTGAGGGCGACGCTGCGGCCCTCGGACGCGAAATCATTGCACAGAAGGGCATTAATCCGCCCGTGAACTGCTCAGGGTGTCATCGATGATCCAAATCGAAGGTATTGGAAACCAGACCGGAAAGAAATTCTGGCGTAGCTTGAATGAACTCGCCGCCACGCCCAAGTTCAAGGAGTGGCTGGTTCAGGAGTTTCCCGAAGGCGCAAGCGACCTTTTGGATACGGGCTCCCGGCGTCGCTTCATGCAGCTTATGGCTGCCTCGATGGGATTGGCTGGACTAACCGCTTGCCGCCGGCCCGTCGAAAAGATTCTGCCCTACGCGAAAGGTGTTGAAGGCCTGACGCACGGCGTTCCGCAGCACTATGCGACCGTGATGAATGTCGCTGGTCAAGCTCAGCCCTTGGTTGTGGAAGCGATCGATGGCCGTCCGATCAAGATCGAAGGGAACCGGAAGCATCCCCTTTCGAATGGAGCTGCCAACGCTTGGGCCCAGGCTTCTATTCTGAGTCTTTATGACCCGGATCGGTCCCAGAAGGTCTTGGAGAAGGGAAAAGCGAGCACTTGGGAAGCTTTCCAGGCAGCAGCGAAAGCCACTTTCGTCGGCGATGGTGAGGGTGTCCGGATTCTCTCCGGCGCGGTCGTGTCTCCCACTTTGGCGGGTCTTCGCGCCAGTCTCGTGGCCAAGCATCCGAAAGCCAAGTGGGTGGAGTACGAGCCCGTCAATGAAGATTCTTCACTTGCTGGCTCCGAGTTGGCGTTTGGCGATCGGTTGCGGCCGCAGTACAACCTTTCGAAGGCAGACGTTGTTGTTTCCCTCGATTGTGATTTCCTGCAGCTCGATAACCCTGGTCTCAACGTAATCCGCGATTTCGCAAAGCGTCGTAAGGCAGTTGACTCCGCAGTCCCCGCTGGTCACGCGGCCGATTCGAAGGCGGCGGGACACAAGACGGATGAGCACAAAGCCGACGAGCATCAAGCTGCTGCCCCTGCCGCGCACGCGCCTGCCGTCGCTGCTGCCCCAGTCGCCACGCCGGCCACTCCGGCTACCGAATCTTCCACCATCAATCGGCTCTATGTGGTGGAGAACAACTTTACGCTCACCGGCGCTCAGGCTGATCACCGCCTACGGCTACGGGCGGCGGATGTTCAAGCTTTCGCCGCCGATCTGGCCCGCGAAGTGGCCGCATTGCCTCAGGGCCTGAAGATCCTCGGACAGTCCGATAAATTCGTTGCAGCGCTGGCGAAGGATTTGCTCGCGCACAAGGGACGCTCAGTTGTCCTTGCCGGACCCCGGCAGCCAGCGATTGTTCATGCCTTGGCCGCAGCTATCAATCAGACGCTTGGCAATATCGGCGAGACGGTGTCCTACACTCGTCCGGGCCGTGAGTCTTCCGCCGTCAGCATCACCGAACTAGCCAAAGAGATTGGCGCGGGCCAAGTGAAGACGCTGGTCGTCCTCGGCGCAAACCCCCTCTACACCGCTCCGGCTGATCTGGAGTTTGCGGCGAAGTACAAGTCGGTCGCCACCACCATCCATCTCGGCTTCGAAGTGGATGAAACGGCTGCGGCCTCCACGTGGCACCTCCCCGAATCGCATGGTCTCGAAAGTTGGGGCGATGCGGTAACTGCTGACGGCACCCTCTCTCTACAGCAGCCGCTCATTGAGCCGATTTTCAAAACCAAGTCTGCAATTGAAGTGGTTGCCGTGGTGCTCGGGCTCACCACTAGTGCCTATGAATTAGTAAAGGCACAATCGAAGCTTGCCGACCCTGCCTGGCGCCAAGCGCTACACGACGGAATGGTCGCTGGATCGCAGGCGCCGTTCGTCAAGCCTGCCGCCAACGTGAAAGCCGTGGAATCCGCCCTCGCTGCGGCGCCGAAAGCTGCCGTTGGCCTGGAAGTGGTCTTTGCGCCCTCCGCCTCCGCTTTTGATGGCCGTTACGCCAACAACGCGTGGTTGCAGGAAGCGCCAGAGCCGATGACGAAGATCGTTTGGGATAACCCGGCGCTCGTCAGCCCGAAGACGGCCAAGGAGCTCAATCTCGAAGAAGGCTCGGTTATCGTGATCGAACGTGGTGGCCGCAAGGTCGAGGCGCCGGTTTTGGTGCAGCCAGGTCACGCTGACAATTCCGTCACGCTCTCGTTGGGATATGGCCGGACCTCGGTGGGCCGGGTGGGTACGGGAGTTGGCTATAACGCCTACACCCTTCGCACCGCCGATGCCATGGGTTTCGGTACTGGTGCGACGATTTCCAAGTCGGCTCGTACTTACGCGCTGGTGACCACCCAGGAGCACCACGATCAGGCCGGACGCCCGGTCGTCCGCGAAGCGACAGTCGAAAAGTACAAGGAAGAGTCCCACTTCGCCTCCCACGAGGACGCCCACATCGAGTTGTTCCAGTTGTTTGACAGCTTCGATTATTCGAAGGGCAACCAATGGGGCATGGTCGTGGACCTGCAGTCCTGTATTGGCTGCAACGCCTGCTTAGTGGCATGCCAGTCGGAGAACAACATTCCTGTCGTTGGCCGCGATCAGGTCTCGAAGGGCCGCGAAATGCACTGGATCCGTCTCGACCGGTATTTCACGGGTACGGAAGATGATCCTGAAGTCGTTTACCAGCCGATGGCCTGCCAGCAGTGCGAAAACGCCCCCTGCGAATCGGTCTGCCCGGTAGCGGCGACCGTACACAGCCCCGAAGGCTTGAACGACATGGCGTACAACCGCTGCGTCGGCACTCGGTATTGCGCCAACAACTGTCCTTACAAGGTTCGGCGATTCAACTACTTCAACTGGCATAAAGACCTCGAAGAGGTCGGCAAGATGGTCTTCAACCCGGACGTCACTGTTCGGATGCGCGGCGTCATGGAGAAGTGCAACTACTGTGTGCAACGCATTCAGGAAGCAAAAATCTCCCACAAGGTCGACGGCCGCAAACCAATTCAAGATGGTGACGTTCTAACCGCCTGCCAGCAGACCTGCCCGGCGGAAGCCATCTCCTTCGGCAACATTAACGACCCCGAAAGCGCCGTCTCCAAGATGAAGAAGAACAACCGCAACTACACACTTCTTCACGAACTGAACATCAAGCCGCGTACCACCTACCTTGCTAAGGTGCGCAATCCCAATCCGGAGCTTGCCTAATGGCCGATCTAGCATTCGATCCTAAGGCTGTCGAGCAACTAAGTCCTCCGCTGGTGACAGGCCAGCCGTCGCTTCACGATGTAACGGAGGCGGTGAGCATTCACACCGAAATCGAGACCCACAGGAATTGGTACATCGCGCTCGCCATCAGCGGCAGTGTGACCCTCCTGCTCGGTTCTATGTTGGCCTACCTGATTGCGACCGGTATCGGCGTGTGGGGAAACAACAACCCCGTCGGTTGGGGTTGGGACATCACCAATTTCGTTTTCTGGATCGGTATCGGCCACGCCGGAACGCTGATCTCCGCCATCCTGTTTTTGTTCCGGCAGAAATGGCGGACCTCTATCAACCGCTTCGCTGAGGCGATGACCCTGTTTGCGGTAGCCTGCGCCGGTATTTATCCCTTGGTTCACGTTGGCCGGCCTTGGCGCGCTTACTGGTTGTTCCCAATTCCGAACGCGGATCTCGCCATGTGGCAGAACTTCCGCAGTCCGCTTCTCTGGGACGTATTCGCCGTGTCCACGTACGCGACCGTCTCGGCCTTGTTCTGGTATGTCGGCCTGATTCCCGATATCGCGATCATCCGCGATCGCGCCAAAACCCAACTTCGCCACACCATCTACGGTATCGCTTCTCTCGGTTGGCGTGGATCCGCTACCCATTGGAAGAACTACGAAAAGGCATACATGATCCTCGCGGGTCTCTCTACGCCTCTCGTGCTCTCCGTGCACACCATCGTTTCGTTTGACTTCGCGGTGTCCATCATCCCTGGCTGGCACACCACAATCTTCCCCCCCTACTTCGTCGCGGGCGCTATCTTCTCGGGCTTCGCAATGGTCATTACTTTGATGGTTATTGCTCGTTGGGTTTTCAAAGTAGAGCACTTGGTCACCATGACTCACCTCGAGAACATGAACAAGGTGATCTTGGCCACCGGAACAATCGTCGGCTACGCCTATGCCACCGAGTTCTTCATCGCCTGGTACTCCGGCAATGAGTACGAGCGCTTCACCTTTATCAATCGAGCGATGGGCCCATACGCTTGGGCATATTGGTCGATGGTGTCCTGCAACGTTATTTCGCCCCAATTCTTCTGGTTCAAAAAGCTCCGCACCAACATTCCTTTCATGTTCGTCCTATCGATCTTTGTGAATATCGGTATGTGGTTCGAGCGTTTCGTGATCATCGCGACCAGTCTCCACCGCGACTTCCTTCCCTCCTCCTGGGGGTATTTCCGGCCGACTATCGTTGATATTCTCACCTTCTTCGGAACCTTCGGATTGTTCATTACCCTGTTCGTCTTCTTTACCCGCTTCCTTCCCATCATCGCGGTCAGCGAAGTGAAGGGCATGATGATCCAAACCGAACACGAAAAGCACTATCTCCCGGCCACGACCACCGGTTCCACGGAACCCGTCAAGGCCCACTAAGGAACGCCATGGCTGAACACTCCTCCATACACGGCGTCGTTGCCGACTTCGATTCTCCGGATACGCTTCTCGATGCTGTCAGGGCCGCACGCGCCAAAGGCTACACCAAGATGGAAGCCTATACCCCGTTCCCCATCCACGGGATCGACGAGGCCATGGGTGCCAAGCAATCCATTCTCGGGTATATCGTTCTCTGCGGAAGTGCGACAGGATTGACCACTGCGATCCTGCTGCAGTGGTGGACGGGTTCGATCGCCTATCCGTTGGTCATTAGCGGCAAGCCCCTCTTCGCCTTCGAATTCGGTTTTCCAATCATGTTCGAGCTAACGGTGCTCTTGTCGGCATTCGCCGCCGTGTTCGGTATGCTCGGGCTGAACGGATTGCCGCGGCTCAATCATCCGATTTTCAACTACTCTGGCGTCGCGGGTTCTTCCGACGACCGCTTCCTCCTGGTGATTGAAGCCTCCGACAAGAAATTCGATGCCAACGAGACGAAGGATTTTCTCGCGACCCTAGGGGCCGAGAAGTTGGAGGTCATCGAAGCATGAAGCTCCTTAGCGTGAAAACATTGTTGCTCACCGGCGGCTTGGTTGTACTTACAGGCTGCTTGGGCCCAAGTCGTGACACCCCGCCCCTGCAGATTTGGGACGACATGAAAGCGCAACCCAAGTACAAGTCGCAGCAGCAAAGCCCTTTGTTTGAAGACAAGCGGACCAGCCGCCGTCCTCCGGAAGGTACGGTTGCCATCGGCCAATTGAGCGGCGACGATGCGTATCGCTGGGGCGTTGTGAATTCTCAGTACGTCGGCAAGATTCAAGAGACGGTAACCCCCGAACTATTGGCTCACGGCCAACTCAAATTTAATACGTATTGCGCTCCGTGCCACTCGCGAGTGGGTGACGGCAAAGGTATTGTAGGCATCCGCGCCGGGGCGGCATTCCAGCCGGCCAACCTCTTAGAGCCTCGCGTTCAGCAAATGAATGACGGAGAACTCTACTCCGTTGCGAGCGAGGGCCGTCGCACGATGATGGGCTACCGTACGCAGACCAATGACCACGATCGCTGGGCGATCGTCGCCTATCTGCGGGCACTGCACCGGGCTAATAGTGGGACCAAGGACGATGTGCCGGAAAATCTGCGGGCGCAACTGAACTAAGCGAGGACTACGAGTCGCAACATGAGTAAACATCACCATCACGACGTCCCGAAGGATAGTTACGAAATCCCAACCTCCACGTGGGAGAAGGGCCGGAACATTATTGTGGCCGTCTTCATCCTCGGTTGGGTTGCCGCTCTAGCTGGCTACAGCCTCGATCATAAGCAGTTCTTCCCTTCCTATTTGGTCGCCTTCTTCTTCGGCGCGGGGATCGCAATCGGCGCTGCGTTGTTCACGATGATTCAGCACCTGACTGGGTCCGCCTGGAGCGTACCGCTCCGCCGGCTGATGGAAAACATCATGATGTCGATGCCGATCCTGGCGCTGCTTTTCCTGCCGGTCGCGTTCGGCTTGCACGAGCTCTATGAATGGTCCCACCCCGGGATCATGAAAACGGATGCATTGTTGGCGAAGAAAGAAGCGTACCTGAATCCGACCGCGTTCTACATCCGCGCCGTTGTCTACTTCGTGATCTGGAGCTTCTGGGCTTGGCGGCTCTCGAGCTGGTCTCGTGCGCAGGACACGTCGAAGGACCTGAACCTAACCTTCAAGAGCGAACGCATCTCGGCCCCGGGTATGCTCCTGTTCTTCCTCTCGGCTTCTCTCGCGAGCGTCGATTGGGTCATGTCTCTCCAGCCGCACTGGTACTCGACGATCTTCGGCGTATATTGCCTCGCAGGTGGGATGTGGGCATTCTTCGCCATCCTCACTTTTACGCTGCTTCGCTTCCGGGCGAACGGAATCCTGGCCAACTCGGTCACGGTTGAGCACTACCACGACATGGGCAAGTGGATGTTCGCCCTCACCGTGTTCTGGGCCTACATTGCCTTCTCGCAGTACATGTTGATCTGGTATGCCAACCTGCCTGAAGAAACCAGTTTCTTCATGGTGCGGCGCTCCGGCACCTGGGAAACGGTCAGTGGGATTCTGCTCTTCGGGCATTTTGCCGCTACGTTTCTCTTTCTGTTGGCTCGCGCCAGCAAACGCAACCTGAATGTTCTCCGCTTTGTGACCGTGTGGATCCTTTGTATGCACTACATCGACGTCTACTGGTTGGTGATGCCGAACTTTTCCAAAGCCGGCGTCGCCCCCCACTGGATGGATGCCGCCTGCTTCGTGGCTGTCATGAGTACCCTGGCCCTCGGTTTCTGGTGGCGTTTAAAATCAGCCCCGATCGTTGCCGTCGGCGACCCCCGCCTCGAAAAAGGACTGGAGTTCCAGAATGTCTAACACTCCCAAGAACCTGACGCCAGAAGAAATCTCTGACCTAGGCTTTGACCGGACCGAAGTTCAAACCATCCCTGTCGTTGTTGTCACGGTGGTGATTGTCGGTTTTATTGTAGCGGTCTGTGTGGGCTGTGCCATCTACTACAATAGCTTCCGCGATGCCGAGGTAGAGAGAGTGCAATTGGAGCCTGTTTCGAAAGATTACGTCGATCTGCAGGCACGAGAGGCCAAACAGTTGAACACGTACGGCACCATTGACAAAACTGCCGGGACCGTCCGGTTGCCAATCGAAAAGGCTATGTCTCTCATCGTTTCGGAGTCTGCTCCGGGAGGAAAATGGCGGTTTCCGGTGAATTCATACCCAGTGAAAAAGCCGGAAGACGCTGCCGGTGCAGCCGCCCCTCCGGTCGTCGCTCCGGCAAAGTAGAACTCGTCGATAAAGGCCATGTCCCTTCGCCTCTTCAGTAACGCGCTCTTGTTCCTTGCCACCCTGCAAGCGAATTCCTCAGTTCCTCAGGAACTGGGTGGCGTTGGTGTGGATGAACGTCTGGGGACGATGCTTGACAGCCGGCTAGAGTTCATCGCAGAGAATGGGCGTCCGGTACCCCTCTCGAAATATCTCAACCAAGGTCGACCGGTAATCCTCAACTTCGTTTATTATTCCTGTCCGATGCTGTGCAGTCTCGTCATGAATGGTCTCACCTCGAGCATTCGCGATCTCAGCTGGACTCCTGGGAACGAGTACGAAATTGTTACCATTTCCATCGACCCGCGGGAGATGTATCCCCTTGCCGCCAGCAAGAAGCAGGCCCAACTCATAAGCTTTGACCGGCCCGCTCCCGGTTGGCACTTTTTGTCCGACTATAACGACAACGCGAAGAAACTCGCCGAGCAAGCTGGCTTTCACTACCGCTGGGACAAGGACCGGCAACAGTACGCGCACAGCGCATCCCTGATCTTGTTGACGCCCGACGGGAAAGTCGCCCGGTATCTGTACGGAATTAAGTACAAGTCGTTTGATCTACGCATGGGGCTCACCGAGGCACGGGACGGCAAAATGCGGTCAACTGGGGATCATCTGTTGCTTTATTGTTTTCAGTACGATCCCCTCTCGAAAAGCTACGTCATGACGGCTAAGAACATTATGCGTGGTGGCGGGGCGTTGACAGTGTTCATCTTAGGCGCATCGCTCATGCGGTTCTGGCGGAAAGAGCGCGAAAACTTTAAGCAGTCGCCCCCTCCGGGGCCGGTTTCATCATAAGGAAGGCAATATGGATTCCCTCAAGCATTGGATGCTTGGCCCTCAGGGCAGTGCGTACGCTAACGATGTCGACGTACTCTACATGTTTCTTGTGTGGCTCAGCGTTTTCTTCTTCGCATTAATCGTCTTTCTAACCGTATATTTCGCCTGGAAATATCGTCGGCGCAAAGAGGGTGTTCTCACTCCGAACATCTCTCATAATCTCGCGCTCGAGCTGCTGTGGAGCATCATTCCACTCATCATCGTCATGGGCATCTTCTTCTGGGGATTCAATGACTATGTGCGGGCGAGTGTTCCTCCCAACGATGCGATCGAAATTCATGTCACCGGTAAAAAATGGCTCTGGGCTTTCGAATACCCGGATGGTACCCGTACGATTGGCAACCTCCATGTTCCCGTTAACCGGCCGGTCAAGCTGATCCTGACGAGCGAGGATGTCCTCCACGATTTTTATATCCCCTCAATGCGGCAAAAGACCGATGTGATCCCGGGACGCTTCGTGGATTTGACCTTTACTCCGACCGTGGCGGGCCGTCACCAGGTGTTCTGCGCCGAATACTGCGGCAAGTCGCATTCCGACATGATGGCGAACCTTTTTGTCGACTCTCCCGAGGTATATGAAAAGTGGCTGATCGAGGGCGATCCCGAGCTGCAGACCATGCCTCCTGTCGAAGTCGGAAAAATGGTCTACGAAAACAAAGGCTGCAACTCCTGCCACAGCATTGACGGCAGCAAGAACACCGGCCCATCGTTCAAAGGCCTTTACGGCCGGGTCGAGAAGTTCACGGACGGAACTTCAATCACGGTGGACGACAATTACATCGTCGAATCGATCAACAATCCGCAAGCCAAAATCGTGACCGGCTACGAGCCGGTGATGCCGACCTTCCAGGGACTGCTCAGAATCCCGGAGATGCGCGGTATCATTGCGTACATCAAGGAATTGAAATAAAAGAAGGGGGTTTCACATGGCTGACATCATCACAACACCACACATCAGCGGCCACGCCGATCACCATGATGTGGATTATTTACACGACGGCAAAGGCCTGAAATCCTGGCTGACGACGGTTGACCACAAACGCATTGGCGTTATGTATCTCTGGTCGATTCTTTTCATGTTCTTCCTTGGCGGAGTTTTCGCCATGATGATTCGGCTGGAGCTTCTCACGCCGAAAGAAACCATCATGAGCGCGGAAACCTACAACAAGGTGTTCACCCTCCACGGCGCCATCATGGTGTTCCTGTTCATCATCCCGTCGGTACCGGCAGCACTGGCGAACTTCGTAATGCCCCTGATGCTCGGGGCTAAAGACGTCGCCTTCCCCAAGCTCAACCTGTTCAGCTGGTACATCTATATGGCAGGCGCGTTCATCGCGGTCGCGGCCATGGTGACTGGCGGAGTTGATACTGGTTGGACGTTCTACACGCCGTACTCGACTACCACTGACGGAAGCGTGGCGCTCATGACTTTCGCCGCATTCGTCCTCGGCTTTAGCTCCATTCTCACCGGTGTGAACTTCATCGCGACCATCCATAAATTACGCGCGCCCGGCATGGGATGGTTTGATATGCCACTGTTTTGCTGGGGCATCTACGCGACCGCTCTGATTCAGGTTCTCGCCACTCCGGTGCTCGCCATCACTCTCCTCCTTCTCCTGATGGAGCGGTCTTTTGGCATCGGCATCTTTGATCCTAAGCTAGGCGGCGACCCGGTTTTGTTCCAGCACTTCTTCTGGTTCTATTCCCACCCGGCCGTCTACATTATGATTCTTCCGGGCATGGCGATTGTTTCGGAGATTATCCCGACTTTCTCGCAGAAGACCATCTTCGGCTATCGGGCTATCGCTTTCTCCTCGGTTGCCATCGCCTTGGTGTCGTTCATCGTGTGGGGCCACCACATGTTCACCTCCGGCCAATCGCAACTCGCCTCAGCGATTTTCTCGTTCATCACCTTTTTCGTTGCTGTCCCGTCTGCGATCAAGACCTTTAACTGGATCGTGACGATGTATAAAGGTTCGGTCGCCTTCAACGCACCGATGCTTTATGCTCTCAGCTTCCTGTTGCTCTTCGGTATCGGCGGTCTCACCGGAATCTTCCTTGGCGCCGTTTCGGTCGATATCCACTTGCATGACACCTACTTCGTGGTTGCCCACTTTCACTACGTGATGATGGGTTCGACGGTGATTGCCTTCCTTGGCGGTCTGCACTATTGGTGGCCGAAGATGTTTGGGCGCATGTACAGCGAGCCGGCAGCCCGGGTCGCGTGCGCGTTGGTCTTCATTGGCTTTAACGCCACATTCCTGCCGCAGTTTGTACTTGGCAGCCGTGGAATGCCGCGTCGCTACTACAACTACTTGCCCGAGTTCCAGGCACTACATCAAGCTTCCACCGTGGGGTCCTGGATTCTCGGACTTGGCTTCCTGATCATGGCGGGTTATCTGTTTGCCTCTCTGCGGAAGAAAATGGACGCGCCTGCCAACCCGTGGCACAGCCGTACACTCGAATGGCAGACGTCTTCCCCCCCGATCACACACAATTTTCATGAAATCCCGGCCGTTGGCGGCGGACCTTACGACTACTACCGCCCGGTGGGGAACGGGAGGAACGCTTGAGCAATACTACGCATGATGTGGCGGAACACCGGTTTCGCCAACATCACTTCGCAACTGCCGAACAACAACTGGACACTTCGAAGATCGGGATGTGGCTATTCTTAGCCACCGAAATCCTGATGTTCGGCGGCTTGTTTGTCGGCTTCGGTCTGATGCAGGGCGTCTATCCCGAAGCCTGGGTGGCTGGTCACCATCATCTGGATCGAGTCCTGGGAGCCGTCAACACCGTCTTCCTGCTGTGTTCTTCCTTCACGATGGTGATGGCGGTTCACTATGCTTCGACTGATCAGAAGTCCAAAACGGTTTTGAATCTGGGTCTCACCCTGGGCTTCGCTTTCGCCTTCCTCGTCATCAAGTACTTTGAGTATTCCCACAAATTTCATGACGGGTTGCTTCCGGGGCGGTATTTCAACCTCGCGGCGATTGGCGGGCCTCCCCAGCAAGCCATGTTTTTCGGCTTCTATTTCGCCATGACCGGTATTCACGGTTTCCATGTGCTGATCGGGATTATCCTGATCTCCTGGATCATGGTTCGCGCGAACCGTGGCGATTTTTCAAGTGCCTACTACACCCCAGTGGATTTGATCGGTCTTTATTGGCATTTGGTCGACTTGATCTGGATCTATCTCTTCCCCCTGCTCTATCTCGTCAGCTAGGAATCCTATGAGCGAACAAGCGCACCACACCTCGCATTCCCCACTGCCCTACCTGCTTACGCTGATTGCGTTATTGATTTTGACCGGTGTCACCGTCGGCGCGGCTTATGTCGACTTTGGCTCCTCGACGGTCAACCTGATCATCGCCATGCTGATCGCGACGTTGAAAGCGTCGTTGGTGGCTTTGATCTTCATGCATCTGCGCCACGACAAGCCGATCAATTCGATCATTTTTCTCAGCTCCCTGATCTTCTTGGGCATCTTGCTGGGTTTCTGCATGATCGACCTCGATTCGCGCGAACGGGTCTATCCCACCGGCCTGCGCCAAGTGGATGTCCCGGCCGCGGCCGCTCCCGCAGCGGCACCTCCTGCTGCCGCGCCCGCCAAACACTAACGTTTCAGCTCAGCATTTGGATTTGATTCTGGCCCTTTCCCCGCGGAGAGGGCCCTTCTTTTTACTCTCATGCAAAGAAGACTCTTCCTGGCCAGCGCGGCCGCCACGGCGGCTGCCCAGAATCCCCCTCGCCGCATCGCGGCCATCGTGACAGAGTATCGCCCCATGTCGCATGCCGACGTGATCCTGGGCAAGTACCTGGAGGGATTCAACCAGGACGAGCGCCCACCGTACCCCAGGTCCAAACTTGTCTCCCTATTCACCGAGCAGGTACCGGACAAAGACATGAGCCGGGAACGCGCCAGGAAGTTCAACGTCCCGATCTATCGGACCGTGGCTGAAGCGCTGACTCTCGGCGGCAACCAACTCGCTGTCGACGGTGTGATCCTGATTGGCGAACACGGCGACTACCCCTTCAACGACAAGCAACAGAAGCTCTATCCGCGCTTTGAAATGTTTTTGAAGATTGTGGATGTCTTCCGCCAATCTGGCCGGTCTGTTCCCGTCTTCAACGACAAACATCTTTCCTGGAGCTTTCGCCAAGCCAAGCGCATGGTTGACCTTTCGAAAGAGCTGAAGTTCCCCATGCTCGCCGGCTCCTCCGTTCCCGTGGCATTCCGGAAGCCTGGCATCGATGCCCCTTGGGGCGAAAAGCAGCGCCACGCAGTCGCCATCTCTTATAGCGGGCTCGACATCTACGGCTTCCATGTTCTGGAGGCACTTCAATCGATGACCGAACGCCGCGCCGGCGGCGAGACCGGCGTCAAAGGTGTGCAGTGTCTCGAAGGAGAAGCCTGCTGGAACTTTCTTGCCACCACGCCGTGGGCCCAAAAGCTATTTGACCGAGCCCTCGCGCTGAGTGAGACCCGCAAGCCTGGCGACCTCAAAAAGATTGTCCCCTCGCCCTCTGTCTTCCTAGTCGAGTATGCCGATGGCCTCCTCGGTGCGGCATTCCTGCTCACCGGCGCCGTCGAGGACTTCACCGTCGCCATTGACATCGACGGACGCAATGAACCTATCGCGACCCTAATGAAATTGCAGGACGGGCGCCCCCATCACCATTTCGGCTGCTTGGTCGAAAAGATTGAGGAACTGTTCGTCACCGGGCGCTCCCCGTATCCCGTAGAACGGTCGCTTCTGACCAGTGGAATCCTGGACTTTGCCCTCGAATCCCGCATCCAAGGGCACCGAAAGCTCTCCACTCCCGAGCTCCAACAGGTCCGTTACCAGACCCCCCGCACGTCCAACTTCTGCGTTAGCGGGTGGGGCGCCGATGGGAAGCGGCTTTAGGTCGCCTGATATCCTAGTTTCCGTGACCAAGGCTTGTCTCCTAGGCGTTGTACTGGCCGTTTCCGTAGCGGCGCAACCGGTGAGTTACCGCAAAGACATCGCGCCACTGCTCAACCAGCGGTGCGTCGCCTGCCATCAGTCCGGGAATCCGTCGGGTGGTTTCATCGCTGAAACCGTTGCTGGAATCGCCGAAGCTGCTCGCTCCGGGCTTCTGCTCGACACCCTCGTCGGCGAGCGTCCGCGCATGCCCAAAGCCGGCAAGCCGCTGACTCAGGAGCAGGTCGCTCTCATCCGCCGCTGGGTCGAGCAGGGCGCCAAAGACGATTCCGCCGGCGAACCCGGCGGCTGGTGGTCCCTCCGCCCGTTGCCCACCGCGAAGCCCGGGGCCGTCGATAGCTTAATCCACGCAAAACTCAAGGAAGCCGGCCTATCGCTCTCCCCGGCAGCGGACCGTCGCGTCTTGATCCGCCGCGTAACCTTCGATCTGCATGGATTGCCTCCCACCCCTGAAGCGATCGAAGCCTTTGTCGCCGACACCAAGCCCGGCGCCTACGAACGCCTCGTCGATCGCCTCCTGGCGTCACCCCGCTACGGGGAACGCTGGGCCCGCCACTGGCTCGATGTGGTCCATTACGGCGACTCCCACGGATACGATAAGGACAAGCCCCGGAACAATGCCTGGCCCTACCGCGACGCCGTCATCCGCGCCTTCAACGAAGACATGCCCTATCCTCGCTTCGTGCGGTCTCAGGTCGCTGGTGACGTCCTTTTTCCGGATGACCCGCATGCCTTCGCCCTCACGGGCTTCCTCGCCGCCGGCCCCTGGGACTTCGTCGGCCACCAGGAACTCAAGGAGGGCACGACCGACAAGAATCTCACTCGTCTTCTCGACCGCGACGACATGGTCGCCACGACCATGTCCACCTTCGTCAGCCTTACCGCGCATTGCGCCCGCTGCCACGATCACAAGTTCGACCCCATCCCGCAAGCCGATTACTACAATCTTCAATCCGTTTTTGCAGGCATCGATCGCGCCGACCGGCCCTTCGACTCCGACCCTGTCGTCTCCTCAAACCGCCGCGCTCTCCTTGGAGAAAAACTGGCCGCCCAGCGAAAAATCCAGCCCCTTCTCGACCGCGTCGAGTTCGCCACCAACCCGGAGATCACCGCGCTTGACAGCCGCATCCAGGATGCAAGCCTCTTAATCGCCCACCTCGGAGCCCCCAAAACACCGGCTGAAACCCAAGAAAAACTCCGCCTCGAATCCCGCCGCACCGCCGACCGCGCCTCCCGGCAAAAACTCGTCGACGCTCTTGTCGGCCCAGAAACCTTCGCCGCCATCGCCGCTGGACAGAAAGAGCTGGCCGCTATTGACGCCCGCCTCGCCGCGCTCCCCCCGCCTCAACTCGTCTACTCCGGCGCCGCGTTCTTCAACCGCGCCGGCGCGTTCCGTCCTTCTCTCACCCCGCGCCCAGTCCACATTCTGGACCGCGGCAGCCTCAGCGCCCCTGGCAAACTCTCCAGCCCCGGCGCTCTCCGCTGCGTGCCCGGCCTCAACGCGAATTTCCAGAATACGACCGAAGAGGGCCAACGCCGCGCCGCCCTCGCCAATTGGATCGCCGACTCGGACAACATGCTCACCTGGCGCTCCATCGTCAATCGCGTCTGGCACTATCACTTTGGCGCCGGGTTGGTCGACACCCCCAGCGACTTCGGCCGTATGGGTACGCTGCCGTCCCATCCGGAACTTCTCGACTGGCTCGCCGTCTGGTTCCGCGATGAAGCCAAGGGCTCGCTCAAGCAGTTGCACCGGTTGCTCGTTCTCAGCGCGACCTACCGGCAAAGCTCCGCCCATCGCGACGAACCCGCGAAGCTCGATGCTGATAACCGGCTCCTCTGGCGCATGAACCGGATCCGTCTCGACGCCGAAAGTGTCCGCGACTCGACTCTGCTCGTAGCGGGCAAGCTCGACCTCACCATGGGTGGCCCTTCGGTCCGGCAGTTCGGTTTCAAGGACGACCATTCACCCGTTTACGACTACGCCGCTTTTGACCCCGACGCTCCCGGGGGCTACCGCCGCAGCATCTATCGATTTCTGGTCCGCAGCGCCCCCGATCCCTTCATGGAGCGGCTCGACTGTCCGGACCCCTCGCTCTTAACGCCGAAGCGCACCACCACGCTGACCGCCATCCAGGCCTTGGCGATGTGGAACAACCGGTTTATGGTCCGTATGGCGGAACACGTCGCGGCCCGGGCCGCTGGCGACGGAAACCGCCTCGGTCGGCTGGTCCTTGGCCGCGATCTTTCGAAATCGGAAGCGGACTACGGTGCCCGTCATGGCTTCTCGAATCTGGTGCGCGTCCTACTGAATACGAATGAGTTTCTGTTTGTCGACTAGGGAACACGATGCGGCGTAGAGATCTATTAGGTTCGTTCGGTGGTTTGGCCCTGGCCCAGATGTTGGGTCAAGAGAATGGCGCGCCCCATCACGCCCCCCGCGCCAAGCGGGTCATTCAAATCTTTCTTTCGGGCGCCGCCAGCCAATGCGACAGTTTCGACTATAAGCCGCGTCTCATTGAGAAGGCTGGGCAACCCTGGGACCCGGGCGAGAAAGTGGAGTTGTTCCAGAGCAACCCCGGCGTGGTCATGCCCAGTCCGTGGGCCTGGAAACAGTATGGCCAGTCCGGGAAATGGGTCAGTGACCTCTTTCCGGAAATCGCGCAGTGTGTCGACGACATCGCCTTCGTCCATTCCCTCCAGTCGAAGTCGAATATCCACGGCCCGGCGACCTTCATGCAGAACACGGGCTTCATCCTGCCGGGTTTCCCCAGCGCTGGCTCGTGGATCTCCTACGCGCTCGGCACGCTGAACGACAACCTGCCCAAGTTCATCGTTTTGCCGGATCACCGCGGCGTCCCGCCCAACGGCCCTGGCAACTGGTCCTCCGGTTTCCTTCCCGCGGCACATCAGGCCACGACGGTCCGGGTTGGTACGCCCCACCCCATCTACGACCTTGAAGCGCCCTCGAACTCCGGCTACATCACGGGGGACAGCGAACGCGACGGGCTCGCGCTGCTCGATCAAGTCAATCAGCAGCATTTGCAAACCCACGCCGGCGACTCGCGCCTCGAAGCTCGCATCGCTTCCTACAAAATGGCCGCCCGCCTGCAACTCAGCGCGCCCGAAGTCCTTGCTCTGCAAGGGGAGTCTCCCGCGACGAGAAAACTCTACGGACTTGACGAAGCCGCGACGGCGGAAATGGGCGAACGCTGCCTCGTGGCGCGGCGCCTGGTCGAACGCGGCGTCCGCTTCGTCCAAATCTGGAGTGGCGCGGACAATGGCTTTCCCCGCCGCAATTGGGACAGCCACGAGAATCTCGCCAAAGACCACGGGGAACTGGGCAAGTCGCTCGATAAACCGGTCGCTGGCCTGCTTCGCGATCTCAAATCGCGAGGCTTACTCGACGACACGATCGTTCACTGGACCACCGAGTTCGGCCGCATGCCATGTAGTCAGGGCAGCCTCGGCCGCGATCATAACCCTGCCGGTTTTACGTCGTGGCTGGCCGGCGGCGGCTTCCGCGGCGGCATCAGCTATGGCGCCACGGACGAATGGTCCTACAAGGCCATCGAGAAGCCCGTTTACTGCTACGACCTGCATGCCACCATGCTCCATCTGCTCGGCATTGATCACCAGCGCCTCACTTATCGCAATAACGGAATCGACCGCCGCCTCACCGACGTGCACGGCGCGATTCTCCGCGAATTGATCGCGTAACGCAAACGCCTCGCCGCGTGTCTAAAGCCAAGCGGTCATGAAAAAACTCTCTATTGCCCTCTGGATTCTTACGATGGGCGGACCGCTGGCGACGGCTGAAAATTTCGGCGATCGGCGCAATCAGGAATCCCCGCATACCAAGACCCATTTCAAGCTGCGTAAGTTCGCCTCGCTGGCGCAATGGGAAGCCCACAAGGCGGCAATCAAACAGCAGATCCTGGCTTCGGCCGGACTGCTCCCTCTCCCTCCGAAGACTCCTCTGGGCGTCAAGCGAACCGGCCGCATCGATGCCGGGAGCTACTTTTGGGAGAAGGTTGTCTTTGAGCCGTTGCCGGGGTTCTTCGTCGCGGGCAACCTCTATCTCCCAAAACAGATCCGCGGCCGCGCCCCGGCCATGCTGGTCGCCCACGGCCACTGGAAGAATGGGCGCATCCATGACGCACCGGACTACTCCGTTCCCGCTCTCGCCGCCAACCTCGCTGCGCAGGGCTACGTCGCCTTCGCCTACGACATGATCGGCTACAACGATACCCGTCAGTTGAAGCACGATTTCGGCGACAGCGTCTCCGAGCAACTTTGGTCCTTCGGCTCACTCGGGCTGCATCTGTGGAACTCCATGCGTGCCGTCGACGTGCTCGCATCGCTTCCGGAGGTAGACGCCCGCCGCATCGGCATCACCGGCGCCTCGGGCGGCGGTACCCAGACCTTTCTTCTCGCCGCTGTCGATTCGCGTATCCAGGTCGCCATCCCGGTCAACATGGTTTCCGCCACGTTCCAGGGCGACGACGCCTGCGAAATGTCTCCCGCCCTGCGGATCGGCACCAACAACATCGAGATCGCCGCCATGATGGCGCCCCGGCATATGCTCCTGCTGTCTGCCACGGGTGACTGGACCAAGCTCTCCCCCACCGAAGAGTTTCCGGCGATCCGCTCCATTTACGAGCTGTACGGCCAGGCGGGCCGCGTCTGGCATCGCCATATCGATGCCGGGCATAACTACAACCAGCAGAGCCGCGAAGCCGTTTATGCCTACTTGGCCCGCATCTGGCGAGGTCCGTACCGGCGTTCGGCCGCCCCCAAGGAGCGAGCGGTCCTCCCTTCGAAGCTGGAGACCTTACTCGTTGGCGCCATCAAGCCGGAAGGCGGGTTGGCCGGCCACACGGAGATTTTCGCCCAATGGCAGCGTATCGCCAACGAGCAGGCCGCCGCACGCCCAGCCGCCGAACAGCGCCGCGTCTTTGAGCAGATCCTCGGCGTCTCCTGGCCAAAACAGATTCGCACCTCCCCGTCCGGCGAATATCTGCTTCTCGAAGGCCGCGGCGACGGAGACCGGGTACCCACGCGCGGGACGCCCGGAGATACCGTTGTGGTTGACCCCGACGGCGAACGGAAGACGCCACCCCCGGCGGCCGGCGCCCTTCGGGTCGAGGTGTTCCAAACCGGCGCTGCCACCGCCGAGCGCGATTTTGTCCGCGGCGACTATCTCACGTTTCGCCGTTCGGATGACGCCGAGCGCGTCCAGGATATTCTCACTGCTCTCTCCTTTGCGCACTCTTCCCGTCCGCGGGAACTCCGCCTCGTCTGCGGCAAACGCGCGTCCCTCTGGTGTCTGGCGGCCGCGGCGATCGCACCGGTTCCGGTCACGTTTACCCCTGCGGAGCCTCTCGGTGACCTATCGGATGCGGAACTGGCCAAGCGTCTTTTTATCCCCGGTCTTCAGCGCGCGGGCGGACTTACTGCTTTGAATAAAATTTTACGATCGAAATAGCTATTGACCCACGCCCTTCTTCAAGAGGATCATTCCAAAGATGAAGAAGATCGCGCTGTGGGGAATCGTGCTGTTCCTGCTTGTTGGTGGGGTGCTCGCCTACCCTCGCTTGGCGAAGCTCCGTGTCCATGTGCCGGACTATCAACCGCCCGGCGAAATCGTACTCCTCGATCAAGGCTGGTCCGACGCGCAGCGCCTGGAATTCCACCACACCGCCCAGGGAACCCGCCTCGTTCCCTACCGCTGGCTGCTCGCTCTCGAACAGCCCTGCCTGTCTCCTTTCGGGTGTGAACTTTTCGCCAAGCCCGAGTACCTCGGCCGCTTCGGCTTTCTCTCCAGCCCTGCCGATGCGAAGTGGAACCCTGACGGCCTTCCGGTGGGCTTCGCCCGCCAGGAGGACTTCGCTGATCCCGAGTCCGACCAGAAGTATCCGGTCGTCGGCCTCACCTGCGCTGCCTGCCACACGGGCGAACTCCGCTACGGGAACTATTCGGTCCGTGTGGAAGGCGGTCCCGCCATGATCCAGGTCACGCAGTTTCAAAAGGCGATGGGTGTCGCACTCGTTCTTACCGATCTCATCCCCTGGCGCTATCGTGCGTTTGAAGAGCGGGTGCTCGGCGCCAACGCCTCCGACGCGCAGAAGACGGAACTGAAACAGGCCGTCGACCGCTTCCTCACCCGCGCCAAAGCCGAAGTCGCTGCAACCGAGAAAGCCAATATCTACCCCTACGACGCCGGGTTCATTCGTACCGACGCCCTCACCCGTATCGGCAATCAGGTCTTCGCTGCTGACATGGGGATCGACGCGAATTTTGCCGTCGCGAAAGCGCCAGTAAAGTTTCCTCAAGTCTGGGATGCCTCCTGGTTCACCTGGGTCCAATACAACTCTTCGATCGCCGATCCTTTGGTGCGGAACATCGGCGAGGCACTTGGCGTTCGGGCCCTTGCCCGCCTCTCGGGTCCCCAGGCAAAGGAGTTTGCCAACAGCGTCAATCTGCCGGGACTCAAAAGTATGGAGGATCTGCTTTCCGGGCCGGAACCGTACTCCGGCCTCCGCTCCCCCCGTTGGCCAGCCGTGTTTCCCGCACTGGATGCGCAAAAAGTGTCTCAAGGCGCGGCGCTATATAAGAAACATTGCCAGGGTTGCCATCTCCCGCCCCTCGACGAACTGCAGGCCGACATGCGCGCCGAAAAGCCGGTCTACTGGGTAACCAACTCGACCGGGAAGCGTTTCCTCGATCTCCGCGATGTGCCGCTGGCGATGGTCGGCACGGATCCCAATCAAGCGTTGGAGTTCAAAAAACGGACTGCTGAAACCGGCGATCTTGGCCAAGGCCGGGTCACCGCCGATGTAGGCTTAAAACTCGTCACCGAAGGCATCCGCGACCGCTTCTTCAAAGAAGCGAACTTCTCCCCCGAGCAAAAGCTCATGTGGCAGGGATACCGCGACGGCAGCATTCCTGCCGTGCGGGCGGAAGAGATCTATAAGGCGCGACCGCTGAATGGCATCTGGGCATCTGGGCCTTATCTGCACAACGGTTCCGTCCCGACCCTCTACGAACTTCTGGCTTCGCGCGAGCAGCGTCCGGCGAAGGTCTTCTGGCTTGGATCCAAACGCTTCGACCCGGTAAAGGTCGGCTATGAGACGACGGCGATCGACGGGGCGTTCCGGTTCGATCCGGCTGAGCCTGGGAATAGCAATCAGGGCCACTGGTTTGAAGATGGTCCTCGCGGCAAAGGGGTCGTCGGCCCGGCGCTTTCCGAGGCCGACCGCTGGGCGCTAGTCGAGTATCTGAAATCGATTTAGCCTTACGACCGCATCCGCGTCATCATGTAAAGCCCGGCGAGGAGAAAGATCGCGTCCGGGCTCCACGCCGCGACCGGCGCAGGTAGCTGGTTCAAGTTACCCACCTGAACGAACAACTCGTCAAACGCCCGGTAGGCGATCGCTATTCCGAAACTCGCACCGACGCTCGCCATCGCTCCTCGCCGTCCGCCCATGAAGCTGAACGGTACCGCGATGACGGCCAGAATGAAAGCGAAGAGCGGGACAGAAAACTTCCGGTGGAACTGTACCTGCAACCGGATCGTGTCAAACCCGCTCTGCTTCAGATCCTGTATGTAATCGTCCAACTGCTGGAAGTTCATCTGCTTGTACTGCTTCTCTTCAATCAGGAAGTAGTCCGGCTGTTCGTCGATTTCGGGGAATGTGCGAACCTGATACTCCTCGTAGTGCTTAATGCGGATGTCCTGCATATCGCGCACCCAGCCGTTCTGGAACACCCACGCGGACATGCGCGGCTCCCAATGGGCGCGTTCGGCCGAAATGTGACGGGCCAACCGGAACGTCTTCGGGTCCAGTTCATACACGTGGACCCCGACCATGACCTTTTCGGCGGGATCGAAATACTTGTAGTAGTAGATCCGGGAGTCGTGCCCGAAGATCCACTTGCGATCCGGCCGGAGGTAGGTCTGCGGGGCCTTGCCCTTGATCTCGGCGCGAATGCCGTCCTGAATCAGGTTTGCGTCCGGCACCACGTAGTGGTCGAAGGCGAACAACGCGCTGCTCAACAAGATGCCGGCGAGTAGAATTGGCGCCGATAACCGGTAGAGGCTCACTCCGGAAGCCTTGAACGCGGTCACCTCATTCTGATTCGCCATGATACTGAACGTAATCAGAACACCAACCAGAACAGCCACGGGCGAGTAGTCGTAGATAAACTTCGGCCCCAGGAACAGGTGATAGCGAAAGACTTTCTCCATCGGGATCTGATGCCGGATGACATCGCTCAACAACTCGAAGAAGGTGAATACCTGCGTCAGCACGACAAAGCTAATCAGACAAATGAAGAAGTAGAACAGAAATTCGCTCAAGACATACGTGTCGATGAGCTGCGGCATCAGCCTTATGGTTGTCCGCGGCGCCCGCCGCGCCAACCGCTCCCGCTTCGACCGGTAGCGCTCGGCGAGCCCACTGAAGGTTTCGAGAAACCACCCGCGGATCGCGCCGATCAAGTCCCGGTCGCCCGGCGTCTCCAGGCGGACCAGCAAGACGAGACCGACGATGGCGAACAATGCGTTCGGCGCCCACGCTGCTACCACCGGGCTCAAGGTGCCCTGCTTCGCCAGGCCCAGCAGGCTTACCTGTGCCATGAAGTACAGGAACGCGAGAAACACCGTCAAAACGAAAGCGGCGGATTTGCCAGCCTTCCGCGAAGACACCCCTAAAGGAATTCCCACCAGGGCCAGCAGGATACACGCTGGGGGTAGCGATAGCCGGCGCTGCAGTTCGATGTCAGCTTCGCGGGACTGCTTCGCCTCCGCGAACAACAGGTTCGTCTCCATATCGGAGAACGCCCTCGCCTGCTTCTCCGCCGGCTTCTGCGCCTCGAGTGATTGGTCCATCAACGGGAACGCCGTGTTGAAATACTGCCCGGCTTCCTTGCCCACTTCGTGCGTGCTGCCGTTCACCAACCGCAACCGGATCCGGTTGTTCGCGGAGTCCGGCACCGCGATTGCTTCTGTGGCGATCGTGATCCGTGGGGCGTCTCCCGCCGCTTCCTGGGTGCTTCGTTTCCGTTGCTCCGGCGGCGTCATGTCGGCGATGAAGACGTTCCGCCAACGGGTGACCGGGCCGGAGATCACGTCCCCGATGTAGATCGTCTTATTCGGGAACTGCTCGGCGAATACCCGCGGCTGAATCTCGGCCGTCATCTGGTCGGCGATGATCTGGTTCAGGATGCGTACGGTCTCCCGGATGGAGTAGGGCGTCAGATAAAGCGAACAGGCCGCCGTCATCAGCGAGCCCATTACGGCAAACACCATAACCGGTCCCAGCACCCGCCGCCCCGGGACGCCCGCCGCCCGCATGGCTATGATTTCGCCATCGGACGACATTCGGCTCAGCCCGATCAACACCCCGACTAAGACGCCCACGGGCAGCGTCATCATCAGCGTGAACGGCATCACCAGCAGGAACAGATAGCCGACCGTGGAACTCGAAGCCGCCCCGCGCACCAACTGTTCAAACAACAGACTGATGCGCTGCAGGAAGAGGACGAAGCTGAACAACAGCGTGCCTAGTCCAGCGCCCGCCAACACCTCCCGGAAAATCGAACGGCTCAGCAGACCCATACTGACGAACTAACCCGCGCTTTCAATCGGAGGCGGAGGCACCATGGGCGCGCTGGGACGTTCCTCTTGCGGCCGATCCATGTCGATCTCATCAAACAGCAGCGAAGGAGCCACCACCGTCATTCCAGTCACAAACCCGCCTGCGCCCATCAACGCTAGCGGGTAGCTGTTCGCCATCAGGTCCAGCGTGTGGGTCTCGGAACTCGCGGCTAAAATATCGCGAAGCGCCCGCGCGGTCAACCCGCGGAAACGCATCCCCCGCACGAGCTCTTCGCGGCCATCCGGATAGACCCGGTACACCGCCAACGGCAACGAGATCGGCCGGTTGCCGCCACCGGACTGCAAGGAGGCGGCCAATCGCCGGAACTCACCTACGCTGGCCGAACTGGGGAAATCGATCTTTCGCACGATGATGCCGTAGGGCTTGTTGCGCTGCTTGATGGTGTCGATCAGCTTCGCCTTCAGTGCGGACAAGGCAATCGTGTCTTTGGCCTTGACCAATAGATTGCTCGGCAACGCGGCATTGGCGCCGAACGATCCGGGTAGGCGCGCCCGTCCATTGGAGCCTTCGAATCCGCGAACCGGCTGCCTCGTGAGCAGGAAGTTCTTCAACGTCCCCTGGCTAACGATGGGCAGCGCCTGCGGAACGACTCCTTCCATATCGATTTCGTAAGAGCCAAACAACGGACGGCCTTTGGCGTCCTTGGCGAACGGATCGTCGGTCACGTCCAGGAAATCCGGCATTACCCGCGCGCCCAGCCGCCCTTCGAAGTCCGAAGGAGGCAGATTCACGGGGCGTCCCGGCTCGGAGATCGGGGAGCGCACCAGCCCCAGATTCCCGCCCAACATCTGTCCTAGCAACTGCGCCGAAGCTTCCCCTTCAAACAAAACCGGGCCATTGTAGGCCTCGCCGAGGGGTGCGGCGCACAGCGCCGTCAGGCGGGTGGCCATCGAGTGAATTGCCTTCGTGATCTCGGCGTCAGAAGGGAGATTCGCCGCCTCAAACGCATGGAACGTCAGGTAGTCACGCAGCGGGCTGCCGTCATCCGCGAGCGCTTCAGCCCGCACCCGCAGCGTCACAATGTTTTCCGGGCTCCGGAAGAAGGTTCCTTCCGTGTTCCCAAAGTAGGAAGTCGACACTCCCTCTTCGTACTCCACCCGGGAATCGAGGACCTTGGGATACGCCGCGAAGAGCGCCGACAGCGTCCGCACCCGTTCGTTCGCCCGTTTCTCGTCGAGCTTTAACTTCGGAACCGGCAGTATTTTCACCACGGGGGCCTGCTTAGCGAAGTCGTTCAACTTCTCGGCCTGATTCACGTTCTTCAGTGCGGCGCGCTTGAGCGAAAGCGTCTCCACCGCCGCCTTGTAGCTCCGGTCCGTCGCCAGCCAAAGGTCTTGCCGGATCTGGTTTTCGTCCGCCTCAAGCGGCCAATTTTCGTTGTCGAATCGAGCTCCCCGCACCATGCCGGTGTAGACACAGTTCGTGTTGTCAAACTCGTAGCTGCCCACGCGGACCTGGACGCGCGGCAGGCGGTAGTTGGAGGTCCTCGAAATCAACAACCCGCCCAGTGTGGCCGAGCAGTTCAAATTCGTGCCTTGCTCTAAAACATATTGAATGTAATAGGGCGTCTCGCCGGCGAGGCGAAGCTTCAGCGACCGGTCCAACTCCGACCGCATCGCTTCCAGAATCGGATCATTGAGCTTGGTCTGCCCCGGCGCCGCGACTGCGGCCCCGAGGAGCAAGCCGAACGTACGGCGCCTCATCGGTCGCCTCCATCGGTCCGCGTCGGCCGGCCCAGCAGCGGTGGACGCTCCTGCGAACGGTTCTTCTTCTGCACTTCAATCTCCGTCACCAGCAACGCCGGCGAAATCGCCGAAACCGGAACGCTTCCGCTTTCCGCACCGCAGTAGCCATTGAATACCTGCGGCTGATTGCCCGTCGCGACGATCTTGGCGAAACTCGCGAGAGGCGTGCCGACAATATCGGCCCCCCGAACCAACTCGTCGGGCCGTCCATCGGGATACACCCGGTAAACGACGAGCGGAATCACGGTAAACGCCTGTAGACCGGCCCGGCCCGTCGTTGTGAAGCCGCCCGTGACACTCTCAAAAAAGAGCCCGTACGGTTTACCCTGCTTCTTGATCTCTTCAATCAGCAGCTCCCGCAGCTTCGCATCCGGCACGCTGTTGCTAGAAGATACGATCAGATTGCTCTGCCGGGACACGATTTCCGCTCCAGCCTGCCGCCGTCCATGACCATTCGACTTCGCAAACCCGGCAATCGGCGACCGCGATAGCAAAAAGGTTTTGAGGATTCCCCCCTCCACCACCGGCACCCGGCGCGCTACCACGCCTTCATCGTCAAAGTCGTACCAACCGTAAAGATCCGTCTCCGCCATCCGCTTCACGGTTGGATCAAAGGTGACGGAGAGAAAGGTTGGCAGCACCGGCCCGTTCACGCTTTTGGTGAATGTCTGCCCTTCGGTTTCGTCCTTTTGCCGGTGGCCTTCGATGCGATGGCCGAAAATCTCGTGGAAAAACACGCCAGCCGCCCGGCCCGAGAGGATCGCCGGCCCGACAAACGGATCCACTTCCGGAGCTCGCAGCAAGCCGCGCAAGTCCTTCGCCACACGGTCCACTGCCGCTTCCACTGCCTTATCGCTCGGAAGCCGCGCAGGATCCTCCGCTTCGATGGTCTCCGAAGTGGCCAGATCCATACCGTCCGACGCCTTCGACCGCGCCGAAATCATGATCCGCGCATACGTCCGGCCGTGCTGCAAACGGGTGCCCTCCGTGTTTACGAAGGTCTTCGTCTCCCGCTGTGCGATCACCGTCACCGAGGAACTGAGAATGTCCTGATACTCGGTGAACCGCTTCGACCATTGCCGTGCTCGGCCGGCCCACTTGTCCGCTTCGAAGCGAAGCTCCGGAGTGCTCTTGAAAGAAACCACCGGTTCGGCAGGCGAAAAATCTCCCGACTGATCGGTCGCTTCCACTTTTACTTCTTTGTTCGTTCGAATGTTCAACAACCGCTGCGAAGCCGCACGATAGACGCCATCGGTGTCCATCCAAATCCGACGTTTCAATGCATTTGCGTTGTCGTCGAGCGAGAGAAGGGAGCCGTTGGTAAATGTGGCGAAATTCCGTCCCACCCGGCGGTAGTTGTCCAATTGCGGAGAGCCAACTCGCAACGTAACGTCCAGCGAACGAGACTTCGAGGAGTCCTTCGAGGCCAACATTCCGCTCGTTGCGGTGAGAACATGCGTTTCTTGCTGCGTCACGGCGTAGGCGAGGAAGTAAGGCGCCGGATCTCCCTTGCCCTTCAATGCCGTAAAGTTCCGCTCCATCTCCGATGCCAGAATTTGCACCAGGGGAGGCGGAGACTGTGCACCGGCGGGCAAAATCGCGAAAATTAGCGCTACAGGAACGAATGGAAACGGAGACCGCACCCCTAGCAGAATATCACGCAGGGGGTGCGGTGCCGGTAAACATGCACGGGCCAAGGGCCTACGACGCCTTCGCCAAGTGGTCCATACCGCCTTTTTGACGGATCACCGACAGTGCGAGCCCGTAGCGGCCACGGACGCCGGTCTTTTCAAAAATGTGCTTCAAGTGGATTTTTACCGTGCCCGGCCGGATCCCCAATTCCCGGGCAATCTCCTTGTTTTTCATGCCCTGTTCCACCAGTTCAAGCACCTGCTGCTCGCGCGGCGTCAGCTCACTGCGCGAATTCCGCTCAAGACGGCTCGGATCCCGAAACACGGCATCGGCCATCCAACTGTTCCCTTTCGCCACGGCACGCAAGCAAGCGACTACTGTTTCCGGGTCCGAAGTCTTTCGTAGGATGCCGCGGGCGCCGGACTGCAAGAATCGAAGAGCTTCGGCTTCGGTAATTGATACTCCCCAAATGACGACCTCCGTTTCGGCGGGCAACATGGCTTTGGCAAGCGCCAGCCAGTCCAAAACCGCTTGAATTCCGAGCGATTTGTCGATCATCACCACGCCGGGACGTTGCTGCCGGACAATCTCGCCCACTCCAACCAGTGTTTCGGTGCGACCCAAGTACTCTAGATCCGGGCAGGCGGCAAGAACGGCGCGAATGCCTTCGGCGGTCACCGGTTGTGTTTCGCACAGTAGGACGGACTTCTTGTTTAGGTTCTGTTCCATATTCTCGTTCCCAGTGAGGGGATAACTCCTATTGAGAGGCATATCGACCACCCCGCTTGGGGTCTTAGTGCATTTCCAGCGATGGGCGGACGAATTTGGCCTCATGTTTTTGCTCCGGCCCGCCGATCTCTTTTCCTAGGGGAGCCCCATTGCCCAAGGACATTTGGCAGGTCATCGTAATTAGTCCGAGCCGGAAATACGTCGCCGAACTGCTTCCGATCATTTCGAATGAAATGGCCGACGCGCCGATCATCGAAATCGGGGGCTATCCTGCGCCTAATAATCTCAATGAACTGCCGCTCACCAGCGCTGCCAGTCTCTGTTTCCTCGATGTTTCGAGCGATCAGCGGACGGCGCTCGCTGTGCTGTCGTCCCTGGCGGCGCTCAAGGCGAATCTGCACGTGGTTGTGCTTGTTGAGGAAGCAGACCCCACGCTGATTCTGCAATGTCTCCGCGGCGGCGCTCAGGAGTTCCTGACCCGTCCGTTCACCCAGGAACAGCTCCGCCAGGTTCTCGAAAAGCTCAGCCGCCTCAGCCCCTCCCTCGGCGTTGAGAGAGGCCGCGTCACGGCGATCATCCCCGCCAAGGGAGCCTGTGGCGCGACGACGCTGGCCTCCAATCTCGCTGTGCACTTCAAACGAATCAGTGACGGCCGGGTCTTGCTGGCCGATCTCGATCCGCTTACGGGTACCGTCTCCTTCCTCCTCAAACTGAAGTCCACCTACAGCTTCCTCGACGCGCTTCAGCACGCCGATAGCCTGGACGCTGACCTTTGGAAAGGGCTGGTCGCACAGAGCCAAGGAATTGACGTTCTGCTGCCGCCTGAAAACCCGGTCGACAGTATTCAGGGCCTGCGTTCGGCCACGCCGATCCTCGATTTCGTCCGCCGCACGTATGACCATGTCGTAGTCGACCTCGGCTCCATTTACGGGGATTGGACTGTCTCTGTAGCTCGCGCAGCCGACGAGGTACTGGTCATTTCCACCAACGAACTCCCTGCGCTGCAAGCCACTGCTCGAGGTCTGCAATACCTCGAATCGTCCGGGATCCAGCGCCACAAAACCAAGCTCATCATCAACCGGTTCAACAAGGACGCAGGCCTGAACAAAGAGATGATCGAAATGGCCCTGCACACCGACGTCCACCACCTCGTTCCCAGCGATTACGAAAACGTCCAACGGGCGCTGCTCGATGGCAAAGTGATCCCGACCACTACGGCCTTTGGGAAAAGCGTGCTCGCGCTCGCTCAAAACCTACTCGGCAAGACAGGCAAAGAGGCCGAGACCGCCAAAAAGTCCTCTCCGGGTGGCGTATTCTCCGGCAGCCTCACGGGACTTTTCAAAGCCTTTTCCCGCGGCTAGTTGCTATTCTGGCGTTTGCTTCCACTGGATCTCGGCAACGCAGCAGAATATCTGGCCGCCCAAGGGTTTCCCCTCCGCGGCGATATTACGCCGCTCGGAGGTGGGGTCTCGAACACGGTGCTGCTGGCGGAAACGGTACACGGCCGACTTGTCGTCAAACAGGCTCTCGAACGCTTACGGGTGGCCGAGGAGTGGCTCTCTGACCCCGCGCGAACTCTTCGCGAAGCCGCCGCCCTCCGCGATGTCGCCCCTCTCCTTCCCGCCGGAGCGGTTCCCGCCATCGCCTTTCTTGACGAAGAAAACTACATCTACGCCATGGAGGCGGCCCCCGATGGCGCCCAGGATTGGAAGACCCTCCTGCTGGCTGGCGAAATCGACCCCGCCGTCGGCGGCCAGATTGGCCAGTTGCTCGCCCAGCAAGTGGCCGCTACCCGCAGCGCCACCCCTTGGCGAGACCGCTACGGCGATCAACGTGTCTTTGACGAGCTCCGGCTCGACCCCTACTACCGGTTTACCGCCGCTCGCCATCCCGATCTGGCGCCGTACTTTGCGCAAGCCATAGCCCGATGCCAGGACCAGGCCTCGAGCCTTGTTCACGGCGACTGGTCGCCCAAGAACATGCTCATCGCCAATGGCCGCCCCATGCTCATCGACTATGAGGTGGTCCACTATGGCGACCCGGCGTTTGATGCCGCCTTCCTGCTGAATCATCTGCTGCTGAAGTCTCTGCACCTCTCCCATTGGCGAAGCGAATATCGAGAAGCGGCGGCGGCGTTCTGGGCCTCCGCCGCTCCAGCGGTCTCCGCGGAAGGCGTAAAGCTGCACCTGGGTTGCCTTTTGCTGGCCCGTGTCGACGGCAAGTCCCCCGCCGAATACCTAAACTACGAAACGAAGCCAATCGTCCGAGCGCTGGCCCGCGATATTCTGGTTGCTCCACCCCGCGACGTCCTGGACCTCTGGAGCCGATGACCCTGACCCTACAACACTTACGCGCCCTTGAAATTCTCGATTCCCGCGGCCGGCCTACCCTGCAAGTCGAGGCTTGTCTCGCCGACGGCACTCGCGGCATCGCCCAGGTCCCCTCCGGCGCTTCTACCGGCACCCACGAGGCTCATGAGTGGCGGGACGGCGGCGCCTGGTATGGCGGCAAAGGCGTGCGGGGGGCCGCCCGCCACGTGGCCGAAATCTTCGCCCCCGCCTTGGCCGGGTTCCCCGTCGAAGACCAGCGCGCCCTCGATTCCCGCCTCCTCGAAATCGATGGCAGCCCGAACAAATCCCGCACCGGCGCCAATGCGGTCCTCGGCATCTCGTGCGCCGTCGCCCGGGCCGTTTCCAACGCCCGCAAAGAACCGCTGTATCGAACCCTATCCCTCGGCGCCCCTCGCCTGCCCGTGCCCATGATCAACATCCTCTCGGGTGGCCTCCATGCTGGCGGCAATGTCGAGTTCCAGGACTTTCTCATCATCCCCCACGGCTTCTCCACCATGGCCGAAGCGCTCGAAGCGACCGTCCGTATCCACACCACTGCCGGAGAACTCTTACGCCGCAGCGGGTACGTTCTTACCGGGGTCGCCGACGAAGGTGGCTGGGGCCCCCTGCTTCCGAGCAATGAAGAGGCGCTTTTCCTCCTTACCGTGGCCATCGCCGAAGCCGGCTACGCTCCCGGCGAACAGGTCTCCATCGCCCTCGATGTCGCCGCCACGCATTTCTACAGAGAAGGGAAGTACCACCTCGCGAGCGAAAAGCGATCGCTGTCGAGCGAAGAGATGGTGGAACTGCTCGCCCGCTGGTGCAACAGTTTTCCCGTTGTCTCCATCGAAGACGCCCTGGCGGAAGACGACTGGGACGGCTGGGTTCGTCTCACCGAACGCCTTGGCCACATTCAACTGGTCGGTGATGATCTGTTCACCACGAATGCTGCCCGTGTCCGGCAGGGCATTGAGCGCGGCGCCGCCAACGCTGTCCTTGTCAAAATGAACCAAATCGGGACGCTCACCGAAACGCTCGACGTCTGCACCCAGGCGCGCGCCGCTGGGTACAACGCCGTCATCTCCGCCCGCAGCGGGGAAACCGAAGACTCTTTCCTCGCCGATCTCGCCACCGCCACCGGCGCCGGCCAGATCAAAATCGGATCCATCACCCGGTCCGAGCGCCTCGCCAAATACAACCGCCTCCTCGAGCTGGAAGCCTGGGAAGGCCTGCCCTTTGAAGGAATGAAGCCATGTCGATAACCCGTCGCGCCGCCCTTGCCGCCGCCGCACCGTTCCTGACTCTCCGCGCGCAGACTCGGGCCGATCGGCCCAATATTCTCTGGATCCTTGGCGACGACTTGGGGCCCGACCTCGGCTGCTACGGTCACCCCCTCGCCAAGACCCCGAATGTGGATCGCTTCGCCGCTGAAGGCACTCGCTTTACCCACTGCTTCACCACGGCTCCCGTCTGCTCCCCCGCCCGCTCGGCGTGGAAT
The DNA here is from genome assembly GCA_945890485.1 of Candidatus Sulfopaludibacter sp. SbA3. GTDB lineage: Bacteria > Acidobacteriota > Terriglobia > Bryobacterales > Bryobacteraceae. The sequence continues at coordinate 70,707 of CAMDCN010000003.1, forward strand.
ACCGGGGTCTACCAGACCACCACCGGCGCTCACAATCACCGCAGTCATCGCAAGGATGGCTATCGCCTCCCTGACGGCGTCAAACTGATCTCCCACCGCATGCAGGAGGCCGGGTACTTCACGGCGAACGTCACGGAGATCGCGCCTGGTCTGCGGGCTTCCGGCAAGACGGATTTCAATTTCCAAACCGAAAAGCCCTTTCAGGGAACCCATTGGAATCAGCGCGCCAAGGGCCAACCGTTTTACGCCCAGATCAACTTTACCGCCCCGCACAAGGGCCCGATGTGGCCGCTGGCTCGCAAGCAGAAGGAACTTACCGACCCGGCCAAAGTGACCCTTCCGCCGTACTATCCCGACCATCCCGTCGTCCGCAACGAACTCGCCAACTACCTCGATGCGGTTGGGTACTGGGACACCCAGGTCGGCGCCGTGCTCGATCAACTGAAGGCCGAGGGCCTGCTCGAAAACACCGCCATTTTCATCTTTGGCGACAACGGCCGCTGCCTCATCCGCGGCAAACAGTGGCTCTACGATTCCGGTACCCACGTTCCGCTACTTGTTCGTTGGCCCGGCCACGTCAAAGCCGGCGCTGTCCGCAAGGATCCGGTGATCGCGCTCGACATCACCGCCACCAGCCTCGAAATCGCCGGCATCGCCAAGCCCGCGCTCTTCCACGGGCAAGGTCTCTTCAGCGGCGCTAAGCCCCGCAAGCAGATATTTACCGCCCGGGACCGCTGCGACATGACCGTCGAACGGATTCGTGCCGTTCGCGACAACCGGTTTAAGCTCATTCGCAATTTCATGCCGGAGCGGCCCTACACGCAATTCAACGAGTACATCACCGCCAACTATCCGACGCAGGCCGTCATCAAAGAGCTCGCCGCCACTGGCAAGCTGACGCCCGTGCAGGCGCAATGGCTCACTCCCCGCAAGCCGGAGGTGGAGCTGTACGACCACCAGGCCGACCCCCACGAGGTGAACAACCTTGCCGGCGACAAGAAGTATCAATCAACGGTGAAGAAACTCTCCCGCGATCTGGACCGCTGGATTGTCGAAACGAACGACCAAGGCCGTACCCCCGAATCGCGCGAAGCGTTCGAACGGGAAGAGCCGCGCTGGAACGTCAGTCCAAAAGGTTAATCGTGCCCCGGCAGGTGGGCGCGCCACAGCCGCACTCCACCCGCTGCACGTCTTTGCCAAAGTGGTAATCGATGGTGAGCTCTTCGCCCGGCTGAATGTCCCGCAGGCTCATGTAGAGGATGTGTTCCTTCACGATGCGGGCCTCGATGTTCGGCTCGCAGCAATGATTCACATACTCGGCGCCGCTGCCGCCGGTCGATCCATCGATGCACCAGTAGCTGTTCAGCGTGAACATGTAGTTGAACTCGCGCTCAAACACGCGGCGCTTGGTCTCCCGGCGGTTGCAGCGCTCGCCGGTATATTCCATGATCTTCCGGCGCTTCGGGATGAACTCCTCGGCGAAGACGCCCCATCGGTGAATCGCCGAAGGGCGCACGGAGAGCCGAAAGCAGGCGTGCTTTTCGTCAATTTGCGGCGCTTCCGCCGCCGCCTGCTTTTTACCGCGCGCCATTAGAAGTCGTTCTCTTCCGCCTTGGCTTTACTGCCTTTGGCCTTGCGCCGCATGATGATGATCACAATGCACGCCACCGCCAATATACCGGCGACTAGTTGTACTAACTGTTCTGGATCCATAGGCCGAAACGGTCCTCCGTTGAGTTGAGAAAACTGATTATACGCAAAACGCCCGCGGGTTTGGGACCATTCTCAAACCCGCGGGCGTTAAAAAAGTTCCAGCTTCCTAGCCGACTTTCTGTTGCAGAACTTCCACGAGTTCATGGACCGCCGCGGCGCTCTTCTGGATCTGCGCCTTTTCGTCGTCGGTCAACTGCACTTCGTAGATTTTCTCAATGCCGTTCGAGCCCAGTTTCACGGGTACCCCGAAGAACACACCGTTCACGTTGTACTCGCCTTCGAGCAGCGCGGCGCAAGGCAGAACCTTCTTCTGATCTTTCAGAATGCTCTCCACCATCTCCACCGTCGCGGCCGAAGGAGCGTAGTACGCCGAACCGGTCTTCAGATACTTCACGATCTCAGCCCCGCCGTTCTGCGTCCGTTCCACGATTTTGGCGATCGTTTCCGCGTCCAGAATCTCGTTCAACGGCACCCCGCTGACGTTGGTCAAGCGCGTGATCGGCACCATCGTGTCGCCGTGGCCGCCCAGCACCAGGGCATTGATGTTCGTCACCGAAACACCCATCGCCTCGCCCAGGAAGGTGCGGAAGCGGGCCGTGTCCAGTACGCCAGCCATGCCGATGATCTTGTTCTTCGGTAGACCGGTCACCTTCCACGCCGCCCAGCACATCGCATCCAACGGATTGGTGACCAGGATCAGGATCGCGTTCGGCGAATACTTCATCGCGTTTTCCGCGGCCGTCTTCACGATCTCGTAGTTGGCGAGAAGTAAGTCGTCGCGGCTCATGCCCGGCTTGCGGGGAAATCCAGCGGTAATGACGACGATGTCCGATCCGGCTGTGGCCTCGTAATCGTTGGAGCCCGTGATCCGGACGTCATACCCCTGCACGGGGCCGGACTGCTGGATGTCGAGTCCTTTTCCCTGCGGGACTCCTTCCATGATGTCGACGAGAACGACATCGGCTAACTCTTTGTCTGCAATTCGCAGAGCACAGTTGGCGCCGACGTTGCCGGCACCGACGACGGTGACTTTTTTGCGCATAGCTTTCGAGTATACTCCCGACGGCCGGGAGGCCGCAGAGCAGCAACCGAGCGACTATAGGATGGACCGGAAGTTAATGGAAACACTACATTTTGTGGGTCGAAGATAGTTTGCTGCAAACCGTTGACAGACACCGCCGTTCCCGTACAATTGAGAAGTCCCGCAGGCAATGTAAACGGAATCCACCACTTATGTTCAAAACAAAAAAAGTGAAATCTGAAGTGCAGCCGGCCGAACGCTCGTTCACCTCCAGTGAGATCGCGGAGATGACCGGGGTCAGTTTGCGGCAGCTTCAGTGGTGGGATGAACAGAAAGTCGTGTCGCCGCGCCACGAGGGCCACAAGCGGATCTACCTGGCTGAAGAGGCCGTCGAGATCGCCGTCATTGCGGAACTGCGGCGCAAAGGATTCTCCCTGCAGAAGATCCGTCAAGTGCTGCGCTTCCTGCAAAAGGAAATGGGCAAGCGCCTCGGCGAAATTTTCGGCGCCGAAAGCGACTGGCATCTCGTTACCGACGGAAAGAGCATCTTCCTCGAAGACAACAGCGAACGGATTATCGACATCTTTAAGAACTCCGAGCAGCCTATGTTTCTGGTTTGTGTGACCGATCAGGCGCGGCGTCTCGGCGTCACTGTCCCCGGCGCGGCCCGAAAACCAGTTCGCACTGAAATTTCCGCTAACGTACGCAAGGCTCGCGCCGTCTAGAAGGGTAGCGGGTCCGCACTCCGCTCACCTGATATACTCTTCGATAGATCTCCGGAGGTCCCGCGGTATGGCGTTTAGCCGATCATCAGTCCTTATTCCCTCAACCGTACTCGTGTGTTCACTGGTTGGCGGCATCCTCGGCCCCGGTGTTACCGGTGTTTCGGCCGCAGGGGCGGAAGACGAAGTCCAGCAGAGCATCAAGACCTTTGCCAAGGTCTATGCCCTCGTCGAAGAGAACTTCGCCGACAAGGTCACCTCCGACAAAGCAATCTACAAGGGCGCGATCGGCGGCATGCTCCGCACCCTCGATCCGCACTCCAGCTTCTTCGATCCGAAAGATTTTCAATCGCTGCGCGAAGATCAGCGCGGTCACTACTATGGCGTCGGTATGACCGTCAGCGAGCGCAACCGCCGCACGGTCGTCATTGCCCCGTTCCCTGGCTCGCCCGCCTACAAGGCCGGCATTCGTCCGGGCGACACGATTCTCGAAGTCAACGACAAGCGTACCGACAACCTCACGACCACCGAAGTCGCCGACATCTTGAAAGGACCGCGCGGCACCCAGGTGCAGGTGAAGGTCACCCGCGAGGGCGTCGACAATCCGATCGTCTTCAACATCATCCGCGATGAAATCCCGCGCAAGAGCGTCCAGGACGCTTTCTTCATTAAGCCGGGCATCCTCTACATCGATATCGAGTCCTTCAACGAGAACACGAGCCGCGAAGTGGAAGAGAACTTCCGCCGTGTCGGTGAGCAAAACGTGAAGGGTCTCATTCTCGACCTCCGCGAAAATCCGGGCGGTTTGCTGAACGAAGGCGTCTCCGTGGCGGGCCGCTTCCTGGCTCCCGGGCAGACCGTGGTTTCGCATCGTGGCCGCGCCTTCGCCGAGCGTCCTTATGTCGCCCGCAACGGCAGCACCAAACGCGATTACCCCATCGTCGTTCTCGTCAACCGCTACTCCGCCTCGGCGGCTGAGATCGTCGCCGGCGCCCTGCAGGATCACGACCGCGGTTGGATTCTGGGCGACAACACCTTCGGCAAGGGCCTTGTGCAGACGGTCTACCCGATGGGTGATAACACCGGCCTCGCACTCACGACGCAGAAGTATTACACGCCCAGCAATCGCCTGATCCAGCGCGACTACCAGCACACCTCGTTCCTGGATTACTACTACCGCAAAGATACGGCGACGGCGAACATGAACGACGTCAAGATGACCGACAGCGGCCGTACGGTTTACGGCGGCGGCGGCATCAAGCCGGACGAACAGTTCACTCCCGGCAAGTACAACAAGTTCCAGACCGAGCTGCTCCGCAAGTTCGTGTTCTTCAGCTACACGGCCAAGTATTTCGGTACGCGGGAAGCCAAGCTGCCGCAGGGTTGGTCTCCGGACGACTCGTTGCTGAGCGAGTTCCGCCAGTTCGTCACCAAGGCGGGCGCGACCTTCACTGAGGCCGAATGGAACGAGAACAAGGAATGGTCGAAGCAGTCCCTGCAGCGCGAGATGTACCTGACGGCGTTCGGCGCCGAAGAGGCTCGCAAGCTCGGAGTGGAAACCGACCCGATGGTCTTGAAGGGAGTCGATGCCTTGCCGAAGGCCAAGTCCCTGCTTGAAAACGCTAAGAAATTGATTGTCCAGCGGACCGCTCCGCAGGAATAGTCCCCCTGACTTTGTGAACGATCCCGCACTTGAACCGCAGATTTACATTCTAGATACCGGTGGGCAGTACACCCATCTGATTGCTCGAAAGGTGCGGGAACTGGGCGTTTACGCCGAAGTCGTCGCCAGCGAAACCGAGACCTCCCGATTTGAGAAGGCCAAAGGCCTGATCATCTCGGGAGGGCCCTCCAGCGTTTACGAGAACGGAAGCCCTACGATTGATGGCGCCCTGCTCGGCGCTGGCGTTCCGGTTCTGGGTATCTGCTATGGCCAGCAGTTGATGGCCTATCGTCTGGATGGCCAGGTGACCAAAGGCATCAAAGGCGAATACGGCCTCGCTCACTTGGACATCGCGGGCACCAGTCCGCTCTTCCGCGGCGTCGCGAATCACCAGCAAGTCTGGATGAGCCACCGCGACACCGTTACGGCTCCGCCCACCGGCTATGCCGTGCTGGCATCCACCGACACCTGCGCCGTTGCCGCCATCGGCAACGAAGCCACTCGGCAGTATGGCGTCCAGTTCCATCCCGAAGTGGTCCACACGACCGAGGGACTAAAGATCCTCCGCAATTTCGTCTTCACCATCTGTGGCTGCACGGAAGATTGGCAACCCGCCAGCCGAATCCCTGTCGTCGAGCAGCAGATACGCGACGTGGCTGGCGACCGCAACATCTTTTTCTTCGTCAGCGGTGGAGTTGATTCCACCGTTGCCTATACGCTTTGCCTCCGCGCTCTGGGCGAGGCCCGCGTCCACGGCGCCTATGTCGATACCGGCCTGATGCGGGAAGGCGAAACCGAGTTTGTCCGAAGCATTTTCGATTCGCTGGGGTCACGCCACTTCCGCATCGAACTGGCGCAGGAGGAGTTCCTCGGCGCTCTCGATGGCGTCACCGAACCCGAGCGCAAGCGCAAGATCATCGGGGAGAAGTTCGTCGAGATCCAGGAAACCGTTCTCGAAAGCGGCCCCTACTTGGATGGCCATTGGATTCTCGGTCAGGGAACCATCTACCCGGACACGATTGAAAGCGGCGGTACGGCCAAGGCCGATCTCATCAAGACGCACCACAATCGGGTTGCCGGCATTCAGAAGCTGATCGACGCGAACCGCATCGTCGAGCCGCTGGCCTCGTTCTATAAGGACGAAGTCCGCGAGATTGGCCGCGAACTCGGGCTGCCGGCGGCGTTTCTGGATCGCCACCCTTTCCCCGGCCCCGGCCTCGGGATCCGTTGCCTGGGCGCCGACCGCGACGAACCCATTGAAACCATTGACGGCGGGTGGATCGCCCCGGTGCACTCCGTTGGCGTCCAAGGGGACTCGCGCAGCTACCGTCCCGTTCTCATCGTCGACCATCTCGATCACGCCCATGCCACGGAAGCCATCAATGCGAACCAACGGGTGAACCGCGTTATCGGCATCGTCGGCCGGAACCTGCCGATGGACCGTTTGAGCGTCATTGCCAGCGGGATCAGCCCGGACCGTATGGACCGCCTGCGCCATGCGGATGCGGTTGTTCGCCGCCTGTCGTTGGAGGCCGATTTTGAGTCGCAGGTTTGGCAGTTTCCGGTCGTCCTGATCCCGGTGGGCGGCGATGGCCTGCCCGATTCTGTAGTCCTTCGCCCGATCCATTCCGTTGACGGCATGACCGCGCAGAGCGTGGTGATGCCAGCGGCTTTGCTGCACCGGATGCGCGACGCGCTGCTCGCTATCCCTGGCGTGGCGGCTGTTTTCTACGATTTAACGCACAAACCACCCGGCACGATCGAGTGGGAGTGAGTCTCGCGATATAATCGCGAGAGTATCTTTAGTCAGGAGTTCCCTTTTCCATGTTCGACCTTTTCCGCCGCCGCGACAAGAATGTTCGTATTTTGTTGACCATCTTGTTGGGCTTCGTTGCTCTTTCGATGGTTGCCTATCTGATCCCTGGAGGGCCCGGGAGCCCGGGGATGGCCGGCAACGACACAATCATCGCCGAAATCGGCGACGAGCAACTTTCGATGATGGAAGTGCAGCGGACGCTGCAAGGGGCCCTGCGCGGCAAGCAGTTCCCGCCCGAAATGCTCCAGAATTACGTTCCCACCCTCGTCGATCAGATGATTGCCGAACGCGCCGTGGCTTATCAGGCCTCTCGCATGGGCTTCTCGATTAGTGAGGAGGAACTCGGCAATGCCCTCCGCTCAATGCTCGGCAATATTCTTCAGGGCGGCTTTGACAAGGAGCGCTACACTGCATTTCTCGCCCAGCAGAATATGACGGTGGCCGACTTTGAAGGCAACGTGCGGAAGCAGATGCTACTGACCAAGCTCCGCAACATCGTGCTCGAAGGCGTCGTCGTCACCCCGGACGAGATTGAAGCCGAGTATCGCCGTCGCAACGAGAAGGTGAAGCTCGACTACATCTCCTTCAGCACTGAGAGCCTGAAGAAGCAGGTGACGGTTTCGCCAGCGGATCTCGAAAAGTTTTTCAATACCAACAAGGCCGCCTTCCGGATGCCCGAAAAGCGCAGCTTTGAAGTCCTCGTCGCGAACGAGGAAAAAATTGGTGCTTCCATCAACCTCTCCGACGACGATCTCCGCAAGATCTACGCCTCCAGCCTCGACCGCTACCGTACCGGCGAGCGCGTCATGGCCCGGCACATCCTGCTGATGACCCAGAACAAATCGGCCGATGACACGAAGAAGCTCGAAGCCAAGGCGGCCGACCTTCTGAAGCAGGTGAAGGGCGGCGCTGACTTCGCCGAACTGGCGAAGAAAAACTCCGACGACCCCGGCTCTGCCCCCAAGGGCGGCGACCTCGGTTGGGTCACCAAGGGCCAGATGGTCCCGAACTTCGAAGCCACCGCCTTCTCCCTGAAGAAGGGCGAGATCAGCAACGTCATCAAGACCGAGTACGGCTTCCATATCGTTCAGGTCACCGAGCGCGAAGACGCTCGCGTGAAGCCGTTTGACGAAGTGAAGGCGGAACTCGCCACCGAGAGCAAGAAGCAGTTGGTGTTTGACCGCATGCAAAGCTCGATCGAGCAGGCCCGCGCGGCTCTCGTCAAGAGCCCCTCCTCCGGCGCCCAGATCGCTCAACAGTTCAATCTGAACCACTACGTGGTGCAGAATGCCGGCAGCGGCGATCCTATCCAGGAAATCGGCATTAGCGCCGAGTTCGCCGGCAGCATGTTCGGCCTGCAGAAGGGTGGCGTTACTCCGGCGGTCACCGCTCCGGGGAACAAGATTGCCATCGGCGTGCTGACGGGCATCACCCCGAGCCGCGGCGCTGAGTTAGCCGAAGTGGCCGATCAGATCCGCGAGCAAGTGACCGAAGTGAAGGCTCGCGAAATGCTTACTGCCAAGAGCGCCGAAGTGGCTCGCTCGATGTCCGAAGCCGGTGTCGATCTGGCCAAGCTGGCCAAGTCGCTCGGTGGCGAGTTGAAGACCACTGCCGAGTTCGGCCGTGACGGAGCGGCCGATGGGATCGGCGACGCGGCATACTTCGCGGACGCTTTCGTGAAGCCGGTCGGCACCATCATTGGACCGGTCACGATGCCGGAACAGGTTGTGATCGCCCGGGTTGCCGCCAAGGTGGAAGCCGACATGGCCAAGCTCGCCACCGAGCGCGAAGGCATGGTTAGCGCGCTGAAGGGTCGCAAGTCCCAGGAGCGGAAGGACCTCTTCGAAGATGGGCTCGTTCACCGCTTGGTGGAACAGGGCAAAATCAAAATCAACACCGACGCGATCAAGAAGCTCCAGAGCAGCTACCGCAGCTAGTTTCGCATGCTGCATACCGTGCTGGACTTCCTAAAGACCCTCACTAATCCTGACGGTCTGATGCAGTTGCTCACCAGTGTGTTTTCCGGCTGGCAGGGCTATGCACTTCTGTTTGCGATCGTCTTCTCGGAAACGGGTCTTCTGGCAGGGTTCTTCCTGCCGGGAGACTCGCTTCTGTTTACCGTCGGTGTCGTCGCCGGCGCAGGCGGCTTGAATATCTGGGCGATCATCGGCGTGTTAATCGTCGCCGCGGTCGTCGGCGACGGGGTAGGCTACCTGCTGGGCCGCAAGGCTGGGGTGAGCGTCTATAACCGCCCGGATTCGAAGCTCTTCAAGCGGGAGCATCTGCTTCGGACCCAAGCGTTCTACGATAAGCACGGCGGCAAGACCATCATCTACGCCCGCTTCGTTCCCATCATCCGCACTTTCGCGCCGTTTATCGCTGGCGTGGCCGGGATGGACTATCCTCGCTTTCTGTCGTTCAACATCTTCGGGGGCATCGGCTGGGTGGTCTCGATGACCATGGCCGGTTACTTCCTCGGCGACAACGAGATCGTCCGGAAGCACTTCGAGAAAGTGATCATCGGCATCGTGTTTATCTCCGTCCTGCCGATTGTTTTCGAGTACTTCAGAAGTCGCGGGCGCAGCGAAAGCTAATATTCGTGGTGGCGCTGTCCGGTGTGTTCTTCGTGCGAGCCGCCGGACGGTAGCGATTGCAGTAGCTCTTGTGGCACAGGTAGCTGCCGCCTTTCATCATGCGCTCCCGGCCCTCTGGCGGGCCTACCGGGTTCACGTGCGTCGCCGTCATGTGCCACGTCGGATGGAACCAGTCCTGGCACCACTCCCAGGCGTTGCCCGTCACCGAGAGCAGGCCGTATCCGTTGGCCGGAAAGGCATCGACAGGCCCCGGCGCGGTAAACCCATCCTCGCCCAGGTCGACCTTCGGGAACTCGCCCTGCCAGATGTTGCACAGGTGCTTTCCGCCCGGCGTCAGCTCATCGCCCCACGGATACTTCTTCTGTTCCAGGCCTCCCCGGGCCGCATACTCCCATTCGGCCTCCCGCGGCAGTCGCTTTCCCGCCCAATCGCAGTAGGCCTGCGCGTCGTTCCAGGCAACCTGCACTACAGGATGATGCAGACGATCCGCAATCGATGAGTCCGGGCCCTCCGGATGCCGCCAGTCCGCCCCAGGCACCTTGCACCACCATTCATGCCCCAGGACGGTGTCTTCGACGATCCTCCGGTACTTCTCCTCCGGGATGTGGCCGGCGAAGACGAAGCTCCAGCCGAATCGCTCGCTCTCGGTCCGGTAGCCGGTAGCCCGTACAAACTCGCTGAACTGGTCGTTGGTTACCGGCGTTGTATCGAGATAGAACGGATCGACGTGAACCTCCCGGATTGGCCCTTCGCCGTCGGCGGGAAAGCCTTCCGCGTCCTCGGCGCCCATCAGGAAACGGCCCCCGTCGAGCTTGGTCATCCCTGCCGTTGACCCGGTCCGGACCACCAGCCGCTCCTCGGCCATCCGCTTCGAGAGGGCGAGTTCGGCCTCTCGCTGGCGGCTCGGAATACAGCAGGGATTCACCCCGCCCAAAACGCGGAACGGATCGCTCATACGGCCGGTTGCTTGGCGGTTTTCACTATCGCCTTCTCCTTTAACTGATCGACAAACGCTTCGAGGGCCCGCTCTCGCTTTTCGGCCTGCAGCGCTGACTCGATCTCATCTTTAACGTCATTGAACGGCCGGATGCCTTCCGGGCGCCGGTCGTGCAACTGCGCGATGTGGAACCCGAACACGGAGCGGAACACCGGGCTCACTTGCCCCGGCTCCAGCTGCAGCACTGCGGCCTCGAACTCCTCCACCATTTCGCCCACGGGAAACCATCCCAGGCTTCCACCTTGGCCTGCGCAGTCGGAATGCCGGTCCGCAACCTCGGCGAAGGCGCCGCCGCCGGCCAACTCGGCCTCCGCGACGGCGATGGCCGCTTGCGCCGTCGCTTCGTCGACGGTATCGTTGACGTTCTTTACGATATGCGAGGCGTGTAGCATCGGCGGCACGGCAAACCGCTCCCGGTTGGCCTGGTAGAAATCGAGCAGCTCCTGCTTTTTCGGCTTGGGCGCTTTTTCTCCCACGTCCTGCACCAGCCGCTCCATCTGGATTTGGGCCAGAATCTCGGCCTTCATCGCGTCCTGGTCCACTCCGGCGCGGGTTGCGCCGGCCTCGCAGTTGTCGGGATCGCCCGGGGGCGGAAGTAACTCCGTCAGCCGCTCGTTGACCTCCTCTTCGGAGATCGCCGGCGCACGCCGGGCCGCTTCCTGGCGCAACAGGACCCGTTCGATGACGTTCTCCTTGCTCCAGTCCTTTAATTGCATCTCGCGGGCGACGGGCTCCATGTCCGCCATCATCGCCTCGTAGTGCGGCCGCAACGACGCCATCTCCTGCCGGATCAGCGCGTCGTCGACGTATTCGCCATTGATGAGTAAACCCATATTCCTCCTGCTATGCTATCGCGTATGTTTGTTCCCGTCTCGATCCTTGGCACCGGATCGATCTTGCCGGCCCGGCGCGTTCTTGCGGAGGATCTGGATGCCCAACTGGGACTGGCTCCGGGAACCGTACTGGCCCGAAACGGCGTGGCCACCCGCTATTTCGCCGGGCCGGAGGAGAGCTCGAGCGGATTGGGCGCGGCGGCGTTGCGCCAGGCGTTGGCGGCCGCCGGGCGGGAGCCGGCGGACCTGGACGCGATCCTGTTTGCGAGCGTCCTGGCCGAGCAGCCGATGCCGACGACCTCAATCCTGATTCACCGCCAGATTGGTGGAAGGGCTGAGGGGGTCACCTGCTTCGATCTCAACGCCTCCTGCAATGGGTTCCTGAAGATGCTGGAGATCGCGGCGTCGGGGATTCAGGCTGGCCTATGGCGGCACGCCGGGATTGTGGCCGCGGAGCTGGGCTCGCGGGGGTTGAACTGGGAAGACCTCGATACCTGCACGTTGTTTGGCGATGGGGCTGCGGCGGCCGTGGTTGGCCCTGGCGGGCCGGCGGGGATCCTGGCGAGCCGTAGCGTCACCCTGAGCGACGGACTGGACCATTGCCGGATTCCGGCGGGGGGGACGCGGTACAACGTCCGGACGCCTCCGCTGGTGGAGAGCGACTACTTCTTTTCGATGAACGGCCGCGGTCTGCTCCGCCTGATCCAAGAGCACTTTCCGCCCTTTCTCGATGGACTGCTTGCCGAGCACCCGGTTTCGCTCGTCGTGCCCCATCAAGCCAGCGCGATCGGCCTCGCGTTTCTCGCAAAGCAGCTCCGTCCTCGCCAGATTCCGCATATCGATATCTTCTCTACGGTGGGCAATCAGGTGACCGTCTCCCTGCCCACCGCGCTGCACCATGCCTTTACCCACGGGCACTGCCAGTCTGGGGAGGCAACGCTTCTGGTGGGCACTGCGGCCGGGGTCTCGCTCAGCGGAATGGTGATTCGCCACTAAAAAGAAAACGACCGCAGATTGCTCTGCGGCCGTTGCGGACGAAAGGAAGAAGCGAACAGACTAGGCCATACGGCGGCGGGCATAGGCCAGAGCGGCCAGACCGAGGCCCATGAGGGCGTAGGTGCTCGGCTCCGGAATCGCGCTGAGCGAAGCGCTCGCCGAGCCCGTTGCCGCGCCGCACACGGTGCTGCCGGCGGAATCCGCCAAGCAATAGGTTGCCGTCAGGTTGACCGGCAGTCCATTACCAATTGCGGCCACAGTATTGTCGAGAGACTCTTGATTGGAACCGCCGCCCAAAGGCAGGAAGAAGCCGGAAACGCCGCGGTAGAAGAGGTAGTTGACCGCCGCCGAGCCGAGCGTATCCTGTGCCACCAAGCTGTCGCCTGCGTCCAGGGTCCCTGATGTCGTGCCGTCGTCGAGATAGGCAATAAATCGGCTGTCGTAGTTGTCGCCGTTGAAGCTGAAGGGCGTTGTACCGGCCAGACTTGGCTCGTAGTCGCCAAAATTATCTGAATAAACCAGTTGGCTCAGAGTAAAGCTTTCGGCACCGCCCATGATCTTCAGCCCAAAGTACAAGTTGTTGCCGTACTCGTTTGCAAACGGCGAACCAGGGCTCGCAACTCCCAGCCAGCTGTTAAACGCAAATGCCGTATCAATCACTTGATTGGCCGACACCGGTCCACTCACCGTCGTGTAGAACGAAGGAGCAGTTCCGAAAGTACTATTGCTGGTTAGACCCTGTACTAGAGCCTGAAGTGCATTGGCGTCGTAATCCGGCGCGCTGCCAACGCCCGGAGCGCTGGACGGGCCAATGGACGGAATGACGGTGATCACCGGAGCTCCAAAGCTCAACCCGGCCACTGCGACCAAGAGCGAAAGTGTTTTCCTCACGATTTAAATCCTCTCTTCCAACGTATTTCGTTTGTTTTACGTAGGCGGTGGGCCGCCTTACACTTACTCAACCTTACGATTGCTATACAGTACAATGCCTAGAACCAAAGGTCAATAAACTTAAACGTCTGTACTAGGATTTTCCGCTCAGTTCACAAGTGGAAGGTACCGGTACTAGAAGATTCCAAGCCATTTTCGCCGTTTCTCCGGCGGATCTAACGGACCTGACTCGATTTTGTAACCATCGATGACCGCCTGCGGGTGAATCTTCAGAAGCGCCTCGGCATACTCAGTTCCGTATTTGTCTGACACATGCTTCCATGTCTGATCCAATCGCGGCGTCCGCCGCTGCGTGTCGTGGGCGTCGCTGGCGAGGAAGTGTACCCAACCCTTCTCAATGAGACCTTCGGAGAACTTCCGCACCTCGGCCCCAAAAAAGCCGAGTAGCGACTGCCCCGTCACCTGCAGGAAAGCCCCTTGATGCACCCATGCTTCGAGGCGCTCCGGCTTCTGCCGCAGGAGCCAATTCCGCTCCGGGTGCGTCACAATCACCCGCATCCCCGCATTCTCCATCTTCACGAAGATCTCTTCCGTGTTGGGAAAGATCATCAGATCCGAAAATTCCACCAGCAGCCAGCCCCGCCCGTTCACCGTGTATTTCGCCGGATTCGCGATGGCGTCCTGAATGTTATCGAGCTTTAAGTGAAAGTCACATCCAGTATGAAGACGGATCGTTTCGCCCAGCCGCTCCTGCAAGATTTTCCGCCGCTCGGCAATCAACTCCGGTTGAAACGTATATTGCAAGTCGGCGTGGGGCGTCGCAACAATGTCGGTGGTCCCATGCGCCGCCGCCATCCGCAGCATCGCTTCGCTCTGCTCCACTGTCCGGGCTCCATCGTCCAGCCCCCACAGCACATGACTATGAATATCGACCATGCCGCCTAGACTTCCGTCTCCCGTGAGCTCGGATTGAAACGCACCCGACGCCCCTTGCGCAGCGACTCCATCGCCATGCACAGGGCGATGTTTGTCGCCTGCCCGGCTTCGACCGGTGCATTCGGCTCCTGCCGCGTCTTCACGCATTCGAGGAAATTCCGAATGTGCGCTCGGGTTGCCGGGCCAAAACTCCCCGGCAACCGCTTCTCGAGCGTCGGCTTAAGGTCTACCGCCTTCGGATCTTCCCGGATCAGGCTGTACCCCTCCCGGCCCAGGTCGAACCGTGCCTTCGATCCATGGAACTGCGCCAACTGGTCGTTTACCGGCGCGTACCGCATCGCCTTATATCCCACCGTAAACACAGCGAAGTAGTTCTCCGGGTATTCGAGGCAGATCGTCGTCGTCTCGGGAACTTCCACCCCGGGCAAATTCGACTTGCCGCCCGCCGTGGTAACAGCCAATGGATACTGCGAGCCCATAAACCAATGGAACACGTCGAGCATGTGCGCTGCCTGCCCTACCATCAACCCGCCTGAATAATCCCAGAAGTAGTACCAGTTGAAGAACCGTTGCGCGTCTTCCGGCCGGGCCGGAGCATTCCCCAGCCACTGCTTCCAGTCGAGCTTCCCTTTCAGCGGTTCGTTCCGGATCGACGCCTGATGGTTGTACCACCAGGAGTTGATCAGCCGGATCTCTCCCAGGTCGCCCGCCTTCATCTGGCGATAGGCATCTTGGAACAGTTCAGAACTCCGGCGTTGCATGCCTACCTGGACAATCCGCTTGGTTTGCCGCACCGCCGCGATGATGCGGTCGCCTTCGGCAATCGTGTGCGCCAGCGGCTTTTCGACATAGACGTCCTTGCCGGCATGCACGGCATCGATCACCATCTGCGCGTGCCAGTGGTCCGGCGTCGCCACCACGACCACCTGAATCGACTTATCCTCCAGCAGTTTCTTGTAGTCCGAATATGCCGTTGCCCCCGAAGAAGCTACCGCCAATCCGGCCTGCAGGTTCGGTTCGTAGACGTCGCACACGGCCGCCATCTGCACCCCGATCTCTTTAAACTCGCCCGTTAGGTAGCGTCCGCGCCCGCCCGCGCCGATAAGGGCGCCGCGGACCGGGCCCTCCGCTGCCAACGCTGCCGAAGAGGCCAAAACGAAACTGCGCCGGTCGATTCCTGGGATCATCATTCTTGATTGCGAAGTTAGCATGGAAACCGGACTCCTGCCACTCCTCATCAATGCTGCCGCCACGTTGTACATGACGGGCCTGATCTGGTTCGTCCAATTGGTCCACTATCCGTTGATGGGCCAAGTGGGCGCTGGCTCCTATCGCCAGTACCAACTCGCGCACCAGAATCTGACCTCCCTCGCCGTCGGCCCGGCGATGCTTGCCGAACTCCTTTCGGCCGTCGCGCTCGTCGCCATCGATTCCAAAGATCCGTGGCGCTGGGCCGGTCTCGTCGCGGTCGGCGCGCTCTGGGCTTCGACGGCTTTCATCCAAATGCCGCTTCATGCGACCCTCGCCGGCGGTTTCGACGCCGACGCCCACGCCCGCCTCGTCGCCTCCAATTGGGTTCGTACCGTAATTTGGTCCGCCCGCTCCGCGCTGGTGCTCTGGCTTATTGTCCGCGCATGGCAATCGCGGTGAACACCGCCGCTACGGCTACCACCGGGGCGTGCGGCAGCGCCAGGCTTTCCGCGTTCCCCAGCTTCTGCTCCGGCAAGCGCCGCAGATTACGCCACGTCTGCCCCACCCGGCCCCGGGCCACAATTACAATCAGCGCCACCATCCCGCCGATGACCGCGCTCAGAACAAAGAGCAGCAGCCAGTTGCTCCAGCCGATCATCGCGCCCATCGCCGCCATCATCTTCAGGTCGCCTGCGCCCCGCCCCCGGAGAAGAAACAGCACCGCATAGATCCCCAACGCCGCCCCGAATCCCAACCCGGCGAATCCGAGGCCCTCCCATCCAGCCCGCCAGGCATGGAACCCGAACCCACTCAGCACCCCGGTCATCGTCAGCCAATTGGGAATCCGACGGCTGTGCAGATCGGTCACCGCGCAAGCCGCCGCAAACACGAGCAACAGCGGAATCATGCCGGCAGCGGAGGCCGTCGTTTATGCCAATCGGTCTGCGCCTGGTACTGCTTGCCGATCGCCAGAAGCAGGTTTTCCTGAAACGGTCGGCTGACCACGCTGATGCCAAGCGGCAGACTCTGGGCGAACCCGCAGGGCAGGGAAAGCGCCGGCAGCCCCGCCAAGTTACCGGCCGCGCCCAAGTCTTTCAACCCGCGCTTCGACGATCCCGCCGTCCCCGCGCCGCGGTCGAGCGGTTCATCGATCTTCGTGGCGACGCCAGGGCGGCTCGGGCTGATCATCACGTCCACATCACTGAACAACTTGGCCATTGCGTCCTGAATCATCCGCCGCACCCGCATCGCCTTCAGGTAGTCCGTCGCTTTGTAGCTGGTCGCCGCCACGATGCCAGCGGCCTGGTTCTTGTCCACGAGCTGCTGAATCCGCCCATCCGCCACCAACGGCTCAAAGATCGACGCCATTTCGCAGCCGATGATCGTCGACGCCACCGTCCGGTATGGCAGATCCGGCAATTCTATTTCCTTCACCTGAAAGCCTAGCTTCAACAGAATCTGTGTTGCGTCCTGAAACGCCTGGCGCGCCGCGGGATCGGTCACCGCTTCCAGATCGACCGGGCTCCAGCCAATGCGCATCTCGGAAAACGGCCGCACGTATTGCGGCGTGTAGTAGAAACTCTTTCCGGCCGAGCCCGGATCGTCGCCGTCACCCCCGGCGATTACCTGCAGCACCAGGCCGCAGTCCTCTGCCGTCCGGCACATTGGGCCAATCTTGTCCATCGTCCACGAAAGCGCCATCGCGCCAGACCGGGAAACGAGCCCGTAAGTAGGCCGGAGTCCGGTCACCCCGCAATATGCCGCCGGCGTTAGAATTGAGCCCCAAGTCTCCGATCCCAGCCCGAACGCCACCAACCCGGCGGCCACCGCCGCTCCCGTGCCCGACGACGAACCACCCGCCCATCGGGTGACGTCCCAAGGGTTCAACCCCGGCCCGGTGGCCGAAGCGTTCGGATACCGGTACCCGCCGCCTCCGGCCAGTTCCACCATCGCCAGCTTGCCGATGCAGTTCGCGCCCACGCCTTCCAGCTTCGTGATTACCTTGGCGTGCTCTTTGAATTTTTGACCCTTATATTGCGGCGCGCCCCACTCCGTCGGGTGATCGGCGTAACTCAGCAGGTCCTTGGCCCCGTAGGGAATCCCATGCAGCGGACTGCGGAACCGTTCGCGCTTGAAGTCCTTATCGTGATACTTCGCCGCCTTCATCGCCGGCTTTCGCAGCGAATGCGCCAAGGCGTTGTACTTCGGTCCGTACAGCTCCAGCCGCTTCGCCCAGGCTTCGGTCAGCTCCTTGACCTTGAACTCTTTCGCTCGCAGTTTGGCCTGGATCTCGCTGATCGAAAGAAAGAAGAACTCCTCGGGAAAGGTGATCTTCATCGTTAAAAGGCCTTGAAGACGAACGACGGCTCTGTCGCGATGGCGATCTCGAACTTCGCTAATTCCGCCGAAGCCGTCTGGACCCGCTGCCGGGCGGCCGTCAGGTCATCCACCGGTCCCGGAGCCACGGTCTGCGCCGGGGCGGGCAATCCAACGAAAAGGAGGGAGGCTAAGTCGCGGCGGCGCATAACCCCATTATGCGCTTTTCGCTCCCAGCGCCTCCAGCGCCGCTTTTTCCATCACACTCCGCGGAGCCGTCTCTCCGGTGAAGATTTCAAACTGCTGGGAAGCCTGCTCCAGGAACATCTGCAGCCCGTCGATCACTTCGCGGCCTTGGTCCTTGGCCTTCTTCAGCAGCAGCGTCTCGAGCGGGTTATACACCATGTCGAACACGATGTCGCCCGGGATCTTGTCGTCGAAGAAGCAGTCTTTCACATTCGGCCACATGCCGATCGGCGTTGCGTGCACCACGACGTCGAAATGCTTCTGCACGGCCTGTTCTCGCGATAGCGGCTCTCCACCGCAGATCCGCGCCAGCGCGCGCACCCGGTCCAGATTGCGCCCTACCAGTGAGATTTTCGCGCCTGCGTCAGCCAACGCAAACGCCGCCCCGCGAGCCGCGCCGCCGTTGCCGGCGATCAGCACGCTTGATTTGTTCAGCTTCACCCGTTTGGCCAACGGCACCGTCACCCCGGCGGCGTCCGTATTCGTGCCCCGCCACTTGCCGGCCTTCTTCCAAATCGTGTTGACCGCGCCAATCCGCCGCGCCAGCGGATCCACCGTATCGAGATACCGGATGATCTTTTGCTTGTGCGGAATCGTAATGCTGCAGCCCGCCAGCGGCAGACTGTCCGCGAAAGTAAAGAAGTCTTTCATCTGGGCCGGTTGCACCAGCAGCGGCAGGTACACCGCATCCAAACGTCGCGCCTGAAACGCCCGGTTGTGTACGTTTGGCGAAATCGAATGGCGCACCGGGTCGGCGACCACGCCGAAGATCTTTGCGTTCTTCGAGAACTTTTCAATCCGGTAAAGATTGCGCAACAGCCGCGCGGAAACCTGACCGCTTGCCGTGCCCTCGGCTGCATTCGGCGCAGCGTAGGTATAGATTCCGCCCCAGGCGGGAGACAACACCCGCGTCGGAAACCCGGCCTCGCCCATCGCCAGCAGAATCAGCTTCTCGCGGGGGAAGGTCTTCGCCAGCGACAACAGCTTCTGGCTGTCGTTCGGCTTCTTCGCCGTCGTCACTACCTTATAAGCGTGAGCGGGAATCTTCATCATCCGCTTCAGAATCGCTTCCGGCGGAGGCGTCCCTTCGTAGTTGTGGTAGCTCAGAATCAGCGTGCTTTCGGCCCGCAAATGGTCCAGCTTTCCGGGCGCGTTCTCCGCGCTCTCAATCTCCACATCCACGGCGCAGGCGCCAAAGCGCACCGCCCCTTCCAGGATCCGGATCTGCTCATCAATCGATCCGTTAAACCGGCCATGGTTCTGGTGCCGCCGGCAGGTGGCCAGGATCGACACTTCTGGATTGGCATCCAGAAACTCCCGGATTGCGGCCGCCCCGGCAGCCGGGTCGGGCAGGTAGTCCAGACGGAATTCAAGAAATCGTTCCCCGCTCTCGATCTCGGTGCGGGCGTGCTGCAAAAGCTTCTCGACTGTCGGCAGTCCGAGGGCGATACAGATCTTTGGGAGTTGCTGTGGAAGCGGTTTACGCGGAGGCATGGCGTGCGCGGTTCCCTAGCTTATCACTGCTTCCTGGCTATGTGGGATTTACCCGAAATTTAAGATGTGCTAAATTCTCAGGTCCCTACGGGCGACCAATGTAATAGGATATCCGCATGAAATGGAACCGCAGACAGTTGGCCAAGGCCGCCTTGGCGGGTAGCGCCAACCTCCAAGTCGCCTCGGCGCAATCCACCATTACCCACGGACCCTTCCTCGGCCATGTCGGCATGAACGACGTCTGGGTCTGGGCCCGCACCCCGCGCCCCGGGGCGTACCGCGTCCGCTACGGCCTAGCCGCCAATGCGATGACGCAGCTTTCCCCTGAAGTCCGCACCACCGCGGACCGCGACTGCTCGGCCTGGACCCGCCTCTCCGGCCTCGAACCCGGCACCCGCTACTATTACGCTATTGAAGGCTCGCCCCTCACCGCCTCCTTCTCTACCGTCCCCAGCCCCGACCGCTTCCGCGATCCCGGCACCAACCCCCGCGGCCTCTTCAATTTCAGCTTCCAGTTCGGCTCCTGCGCCGATCAGAAGGTGGGTGGCCAAATCGGCAGCACCCTGCCCGCTTATAAGGACATGCTCGAAAAGCATGGCCGCAAGGTGCTGTTCTCCGTTATGAACGGCGACTGGATTTACGAAGAGAAGCGCGACTTCACCGTGGACCAGTGGAAGGCCCAAACCGGCCAGACCGAAACGCCCCGCCTTGCGAAGATCGCTCCCGGTATCACCGGTGTCTGGGAGAACTTCAAGCTCTATCTCGAACGCGGCAAGAATCTCGCCGCCTGGCATCGCGAAGTACCTGGCTACTTCACCCCGGACGATCACGAAATTCTGAACGACGTGTACGGCACCGGTTCGGCGGGGATCAAAACCCAGGAAGCTGTCTTCCGAGATATTGCCCTCGAAGGTTGGTACCACTACATTGCCGGCAGCAACCCCCTCGCCACCAAGCAAGGCATCCACTTCGGCCAGGCGACGCTCAAAGGCAATATCCTTACCGACCCGGAAGCCGATTTCACCCGCCTGAATCGGGCCGAAGTCACCAATCTCCACGTCCATTGGGGCGGTCCCCTCGCCGGAGTTCCTCCCGGCCGCCGCAAGCCGCCCGAAGGCAACCCCAGCGCGGGGGTCTACGATATCGACGCGGTTCTCGACAAGACCCGCATCCGCGTCAAGCCGGGTTTCCCTGCCGATGTCGCCTGCTCGTATTCCATCGGCCGTCACAACTACGGCAGTTTCCGCGTCGGCAACGTCGAAGTCTACCTGCTCGATACCCGTGGCATGCGCGACATGCACGACATCCCCAACCCCAAAAAGCCAGGCCTCTACATGCTTGGCAAAGTTCAGCACGACTGGCTGAAAGCGTCCATGGCCAAGAGCGATGCTGACTTCTTCTTCCTCGCGTCCACCGTCAACCTGATGATTCCCCACGTTGGCGCCCCCAACTCGATGGACCCCATCGCCGGCAAAGACGACGCCTGGACCGCCTTCCTGGCCGAACGCGAGGAGCTGATCCAATTCTGGGAAGGCCTTGGCAAACCCGTCATGGTCATGACCGGCGACCTCCACAACTCCTGGGCCATCAAGGTCACCGATCGCGTATGGGAGTTCGCGGCGGGGCCTCACAACTCGCAGAATCATCCGCTGACTTCTGAAGGCGGGCGGCCTTACAACGGCGAGTTCGATTCCCGCGGACGCAAGTGCGACATCCGGTGGTCCAGCTTCGTCCGCAACGATGTTCCCAACCCACTCCGGTGGCGGCCCATCTACGCCGTCGCCCAAATCAACAACGTCTTCCGGAACCCCGGCCCGGACGGCAAGGAGAGGTGGGTCGCCTACAATAGACCACATGTGGTCATTCAGTATTACGACGGCGTCACCGGCGACCTCCTCTACGCCGAACCGGTGCACGTTAAGTAGACGCGCGTGGCTGGCGGCGCTTCCTCTGCTGGCCGCCTGCGGCAAACCCGCGGACGAGGTAAAGTTCTATCCCGTCCGCGGCGTTGTGAAGGCTCTGCAGCCCGCGGATCGTATCGCTGTAATTCAGCACGAAACGATTCCCGGCTTTATGGAATCCATGACCATGGAATTCCCAATAAAAAATCCCGAAGAATTTGCCAAGCTCCAGACCGGACAGCAGATTCGAGCCACCCTCTGTCAAACACAGAAGGGCCTCGATTTCTGGCTCGAAGGAATCGTAGTGGAAAAGTAGGCGTTTGTCCGGGTATGCTTATCTGGGGATTTGAAATCAACCTCAGGAGAGACCGAATGAAACGTTTGCTCGCAACGACGTTGCTGCTTGGCGTCAGCGCTATGTTTGCCGATGATCATGAAGCTTTTGAAGCTTCCATGAAGAGAGCTGGGAAGACGATGGGCCCGCTCAAGAAGGCTCTGGATGGGGATGCGTTTGCCGATGCCGCCCCCGGCGCCGCTGCCTTGGTCGAAATCTACGACGTGACCGAAAAGTTCTGGAAAGCCAATGGCGCAGCTGACGCCATCGCCATGAGCGCCACCGGAAAGGCCGCTGCCGCCTCCTTGGTCGCCGCGGTGAAGGCTTCGGACAGCGCGGCCGCCAAGGCCGCTTTCGGGAAGCTTGCTGGCACCTGCAAAGGCTGCCACGATACCCACCGGGAAAAGCTCCCCGACGGCAAGTACAAGATTAAATAACCCAACCGTCCTGCAGTTCGATAATCCGGTGGCCCACCTTGGCGTTCTTGTCATTGTGGGTCACTTGGATGATCGTCACCCCTTCTTCGTTCAGCTTTTTGAACAGATCCATGATCTCGTCCCCCTGCGACGAATGCAGGTTCCCCGTCGGCTCATCTGCCAGAATCACCTTCGGCTTCGAAATCACCGCCCGCGCCACCGCCACCAACTGCTGCTGCCCCCCGCTTAACTGATTCGGGAACAAGTCCTTCTTCCCCACAATGTGGAACCGGTCCAGAGCGTCCGCCACAATTGACTCCCGCTCCGATTTCCGGATGTTTCGATAGCTCAGGGGCACCTCGAGGTTCTCATACACCGTCAGCGAATCGAGCAGGTGGTAGCTCTGGAAGACAAAGCCGAAGTACTCCTTGTACACGGCCATCCGGTCGTTCTTCCCCAGCTTGTGGATGGCCCGGTCGTCGAGAAAATACTCCCCGTGCCAGTCCGCATCGTGCATGCCCAGGATATGGAGCAGCGTCGATTTCCCGGCGCCGCTCGGCCCCATGATCGAGACGAACTCGCCCTCCTGAATATCGACGTTCACCTGCCGCAGAATCCAGGTCTTCGATAGCCCGTGGGAAAAGTACTTCTCCACGTTGCGCAGCGAAATGATCGGCTTAGGCATCCAGGTCTTCCGCAGCCATCTGCGCGGCGGTCTTTTCTTCCACGATTCGGCCGTCGAACAGGCGAATCGTCCGGTCCGCGTACCGCGCGTACCGCGGGTCGTGCGTCACCATGCAAATCGTCGCCCCGCCGCGGTGCAGTTCGCGCAGCAGGTCCATCACCTGCTCGCCGTTCTGCGAGTCCAGGTTGCCCGTCGGTTCGTCCGCCAGCAGCACCGCTGGATCACCCGCCAGTGCCCGCGCCACGGCCACGCGCTGCTGTTGGCCGCCCGAGAGCTGCGACGGATAATGCTTGATCCGGTGGAGCATTCCTACCCGTTCGAGCGCCTCCTGCACCCGCTTCTTCCGCTCCGCGCCGGACATGCCCCGGTACGTCAACGGCAGCTCGACGTTCTCGTACACCGTCAAATCGCCAATCAGGTTGAAGGCCTGGAAGATAAACCCAATCTCTCGATTCCGGATCCGCGCCCGCTCGGACAGCTTCAAGTCCTGCACCGGGGTGCCGTTCAATACGTAGCTCCCCCCGCTCGGCGAATCGAGCAGGCCAAGAATCGCCAGTAGCGTCGACTTCCCGCAGCCAGACGGCCCGGAGATCGAAACATACTCACCCTTTTTCACCTGCAAATGGATGCCCGCCAGGGCGTGCGTCTCCACTTCATCGGTCACAAAGACCTTCGTCACTGAATCCATGTTCAACAATGCTGTCGACATTCTCTCTCTCCCCGTTACTGCAGCCGAATCCGGTTATGCGTGTCGTACTGCGACATGTCCGACAAAATCACCTTATCGCCGGCCTTCAACCCTTCCACTACTTCAATTGAATTCACTGACGCCCGCCCCAGCTTTACGGGTACCCGCAAGGCCTCTTTCCCGTCCGGGTTTACCCGGAAGAGCGTGATCGTCGAAAACGGCTGTCCGTACACCGGCCGCCCCATCTGCAACACATCGCCGATTCGTTCGAGATCCACTGTCCCGTCCACGGAAAGGTCCGGGCGAGCCCCCGCCGGCAGTGCTGACGTCAGCTTCACGTCCACCGTCACCGTTCCGTTCACCGCTGCTGGATCGATTCGTGACACGACGCCCTGAATCAGCCCGTTTCGCGTATCCACCGTCGCCGGCAGCCCCAACGTGATCTCCTTCACCTGCGTTTCGGCGATCTTCAGCTCCGCCTTCAGCCGGGTGGGCTGAGCGATCTTCGCGAGTACCGCGCCCATCAGAATCTTCTGCCCCACTTCCACCGGCAACTGCTGCAATACTCCCGTCGCCCCGGCGCGGACTTTCAATTGCCCTACCTGCTGCCGCTTCAATACCAGCGCCGCCTTCAGTTTTTCAATCTGCACCTGCTGCGAAGCCAACTGAGCCTCCACAGACTCTTTTGAAATCTCGATGCGTTGCCGCTCAATCTTGTACCGGCCGTCGAGTTCGTCCGCCTTGGCCTTCGACAGCTTGTATTCCAAATCCGACTTCAGCCCCAGCTTGATCAGCGCCTCGTCCCGGTCTGACGTCAGTTTCGCCTGCGTCCATTCCGACTGTACCCGCGCCGCGGCGGACATCTGGTCCAGGCGCGTCGATTCCAGCTTCACCCGCAGATCCTTAAAGTTCGCCTCGGCCTGTTTCACCTGCCAGTCGGCGTCCACCGCGGCCAGTTCCAACTCGGGATTGGAAAGCTCCAGCAGCAGCGTGTCCGGCCTCACTTCCGCGCCGGCTCGCAGGTAGATCCGGTTCACCTGTCCATCGGTGATCGCGGGAACGAACAGAATCTCTTCCGGCACCAGCGTGCCCATGCCGCGCACGTTCCGCAGCATGGGCCCCCGCTTCACGGTATCCGGCCAGAGTGTCGAAGCCTCCACGGCCACCGCCGCCGGCTGCAGCCGGGACAGCCAGAAGGTTACCCCTCCTACCGCCCCCAGCACCAGCAATCCGGTGATGGCCCGTTTGATATTTTTCTTCCGCGAAACTCCAGTGCGAGGGACGTCCATGTTGTGTTACCTGTAACCATCATGGCAAGCCCCGGGCCAAAAGGCACGGTATTGAAAATGCGTGTGTTACACCCATCTCCCTAATCCCGATCTGTCCGCTTCTGGGACGCAACTGCGCGGCAGCAAACCACTTCGGCGAGAAATATCTGGTTGTGGCTTCGACAAAGTGCTCGGCGCTGCCTACGCTACCGCTGAACTCCGCGTGTGCCGAAGCCGCGAAGACACGGCGAACTGCTGCGTCGCCAGGATTACCCGGGCCTGGTCCGCTTCGGAAAGACAGTTATAGAACGGCAAGCGGACCAGCCGGTCGCTCCGTTCATCGGCCACCGGACATGATCTGTCTTCGCCCCACTGCTTCCCCATCGGAGAGCTGTGCAGCGGGACGTAGTGGAACACGCTCTTGATCCCGGCGGCCTTCATATGGGCGATGAACTCCTGCCGCTTTGCAAGAGACGGCAGCAGCAGATAGAACAAGTGGAAGGCTTGGCCGCAATGGCTGGGAATCTGCGGCATGGCTACGCCATTCCGCACCGCCCAATCCTGCAGGTGATACCGGTAGTTCTCCCAAATCCGTTCGCGATTCTGCCGGATCTCCCGGAACTTCTCCAATTGTCCGTAGAGATATCCAGCGTTCAAGTCCGATAGAACGTAGCTCGACCCGATGTCCACCCACGTGTACTTGTCCACCTCGCCGCGAAAGAAGCGCGACCGGTTGGTACCTTTCTCCCGCAGGATCTCGGCGCGGTCGACGTACTTGGGGTCGTTCACAATCAACGCACCGCCCTCGCCGCAGGCGTAGTTCTTCGTCTCATGAAAGCTCAGCGTGGCGAACGCTCCCATTGTTCCCAACGGCCGGCCCTTGTAAGTGCCAAACAGCCCGTGCGCGTTGTCTTCAATCACCGCAATTCCGTGCCGGTTCGCCAACGCGAGAATCGTATCCATCTCGCAAGCGACGCCGGCGTAATGAACCACCACGATGGCGCGCGTCCGAGGTGTGATCAGTCCCTCTAAAAGAGTCTCGTCCAGGTTCAACGTGTCCGGGCGCACGTCGATGAAGACCGGCTTGGCGCCACGCAGCACAAAGGCGTTAATCGAAGAGACGAAGGTATAGGTGGGGACGATGACCTCATCCCCGGGCTGCAGGTCCAACAGCATCGCGGCCATCTCCAACGCATGCGTACAGGACGTCGTGAGCAGCACCGGGCCGGAGTTCAACTCGCGGCGCAACAGATCCTGGCACTTCCGCGTGAACGGACCATCGCCGGAGCAGTGCCCATTCCGTACCGCGTCGGCCATGTACTCCATCTCGTTTCCTACCACCGCGATGCGATTGAACGGAATGGCGTTGCGGGGTCCGGACGAGGCGGGCTCCAAATGGCGCATCAGGTTGACAGTCCCTCGGCCGGGAACCCTCCAAGCAGCGGGCGTAGGAATTGGATTTTTAAGATTCGTGCTCATCAATAGGCTCCTTTCCTGAACAACACAGCGCCGATCGTCCGGAACAAAATGCAGAAGTCCAGCCAAACCGACCAATTGCGGGCATAAAATGTGTCGAGCGTCACGCGCTCGGAGTACGAAGTGTCGCTGCGCCCGGAGACCTGCCACAGGCCCGTCATGCCGCCGTCGACGCTCTTATACAGTTCGAAGCTGTCGCCATATTTGGCCACCTCCGCCTCGACGATCGGGCGTGGGCCCACATGGCTCATCTCGCCCCGCAAAACGTTCCACAACTGTGGCAGTTCGTCGAGACTCGACTTCCGCAGAAACGCCCCGGCCCGCGTCACTCGCGGATCGTTGGCCAGCTTCTGCGTACGCTCCCACTCCTCTCTCGCCGCGGGATTCTCCGCCAGGTGGCGGGCCAGAACTTCGTCGCCGTTCACCACCATCGAGCGGAACTTCCACGCCACGAAGCTCCGGCCATTCCGGCCGATTCGGCGGTGTCCGAAGAAGATCGGTCCCGGGGAATCCAGTCCCACCCACAGCCCGATCAGGACGACCAGCGGCACTGAAATTGGGGCCAGCACCGCGCACAGCAGCAGGTCCAAGCTGCGCTTGATCTGCAGATACTCGGGCAACGTAGCCCTTTGGCAGACTTCAAGTCCCCATTGGCCGCCCACCATCTTCTCGTTCACCCAATAGCTCGAAAAGCCCATCAGGTCCGGCACGATCAGCACGTGAGAGAACTTCGCGGCATACTGGTCCACCGTCGAACGGATCTGTTCGTAGGGTTGACCGGAAAGGACGACTACCGCATAGAGATTCGAGTCGCTCTGCTGGATGAAGTCCGGCAACTCGTTGCCCCGGATCATCGGGACTCCTTCCAGGGCGCGCCGGGGCGCCGTCTCATCCAGAATCGCCACTGGCCGCAGTCCCACGCCGGGGTCGCGCCGCATGGAGCGAATGGCCGAGACGCTGCTGGGGCCGCTGCCAAAGATCACCGCCGGGAACCCCCACCAGTCCGCATCGGCCAGCCAGTATCGAACACTCGCCCGGAAGATCGGCACGAGCGCAATGCTGACTGTGATGCTGAGCAGCAACGTCCATGTAAAGTGCGAAGTCGCGCCGCGGAACGTGACGGTCACCGCGGCGAGAGTTAGAAACACGATCGTCGAAGCGTAGGTTGTCCGCCGCAACTCCTCCTGTGGGCTCAACGCCACGCCCGAATACAGGCCTAGCCCGAAGTAAACGCAAATGAACACGAACAGGAACGGCCACAGACGGAGATAGGCGGTCAGGCTCAAGTCCCCATCCAGGCAAAATTTCGTGACTACTCCCGCTGCCACGGAAACCAACAGCGCAAGGGTGTCGCTGGCAATCAGAGCCGCCAGCATGCGCCAGCGGGAGCTGGCCAGAATCTCTACCTGCTCCGATAATGGACGTACTGCCGTCGACGTACTCATTTCGAGGTTGTTCCTTTGGCGGCGGGGATGACGTGAAGGGTGTTGGTGGAGCGGGTTGGGTGAACGCTGCGGAAAACCTCCAGGGTCTTGCGCACCATGGCGTCGAGTTGAAAGTGGTCCTCAAAGCTGCGGCGTGCGGCGGCGCCGAGACGGGCGCGCAGCGCCGGGCTCGCGGCCAGTTCGGACAACCGCTGCGTGAGCTGTGCCTGATCGCCATGCGGAATCAGATACCCGGAGATCCCGTCGGCGATCGCCTCACGGACGCCGCCCACGTTGGTGGAAACCACAGGCAGCCCCGTCCGCATCGCTTCGAGAATGCTGATCGGAAAGCCCTCATAGTGCGTGGAAAGGACGAACACGTGCGAGGACGCGAGCAGGCTCGGCACATCCAGCCGCTCGCCCAGAAACTCAACCTTCCCCGTCAGGCCCAGGCGTGCCGCCTCCGCTTCCACCGCTCCCCGCGTCGGGCCGTCGCCCACCAGCAGAAGCCGATAGGGGGCTTGCACCGGCGCCAGGGCCCGCACGAGCGACATCTGGTCCTTCTGCGCGGCAAAGCGCGCCACCATGATGATTCGGCACTCGGCGGCTTCACCGGGTTCACTCCGGAAGCCGTTATCGGGAATGCCATTGTGTACTGTCACCAACTGCTTCTCGCGACCCACCTTGTACCGCCGCGCCAGTTGCCGATTCGCTTCCGAAACGTTGATGATCTTTTCGCAGCAGAACGCCGCCGCAAACTCCATCGGCACGCCCACCGCTTTCCACTTCCAGGAAGTCCCCTCGGAGAATGCCCACGAATGCGCCGTGAATACCGCCGGCACCCCGGTCAGCCGAGCGGCTATCCGGCCCACAATGCCTGCCTTCGACGTGTGGGCATGTAACAGATCCGGCCGCTCTTCGCGCAACAACGCGACTAGCTCCCGCACCGCCAGCAGGTCTGTCAACGGCTTCGTCGGCTGCACCAGATGACGCAACACATGCACCCGTACCCCCAGCGACCGCACGGCGTCGGCCAGGAATCCCTCTTCACCCACACCCAGCACCGGCTCGCAGTTGCTCTGCATCCCGCGAATCAGATCCAGCACGTGGACCTGCCCACCGCCTGTCTCCGCCCGTGTGATCAAAAACAAAATCTTCATGAAAGCACCCCCCGGACTAACGCCGGCCGCGACCCCGGCGAGAAGGCGAGCTGCACCAACCGCGCCGCACTCCGCCGAGGCAGAATCGCCGTCAACACGCCCCATCCGCTAAACAACACTCGCGTCCGAATCCCTAACTCCTCCGCGCTCCATACCGCCCGCACTAAACTCCACGCCAGGCGAGCCGCGCTATCCCCGGCGAACGGATGCATCTCCCGGCTCATCTTGAAACACGCCAGGCGAAGCTTGCGGTGCAGCCAGTGGGAGTACACCGCGTCGTCGGAAAGCGCCAGTCGCCGCTCCGCCGCAAACCGTTCCAACGTGCGGCGCAGCCGGATATCGGAATCCAACAGCTTCCCCATCCTGCTGCCATCCATTGCCCCGCTGCCGTCCATCGCCGTCTCGCTCTTGCCATGAATCCGGTACAGCGCAATGGGCTCGTCAACCAGCCCGACGGTGCCGAAGAACGGAGCCAGGAACACGAAGTAGCCTTCGGCCCCAACGCGCCACTCCTTCTCGTCGAGCGGAAACAATTGCTGCAGCATCTCCCGCGAAAACGCATTTCCGCTCGTCGGAGAACTTACGTAGAATCCACGCTGCAACACCTCCTGCGCCAAGTTGCCGGACGGCAGTGCCGCTCGCGGAATTACCCCGCCGAGCGGCAGGCCCTGTTCGTCAACCAACGCCAGGGGATAGTGCACTTTGGACATTCCCGGCCGCCAGGCCGCCGCTACCTTCTCCGCCGCGTCGGGCCGCAGGACATCATCGGCGTCCAGCAGCATCACCACGTCCCCGGTGGCTAAAGCGATACCAGCGTTGAATGCCGATGCCTGCCCGCCATTACTTTTGAGCACTAGCTTCACGCGCGAAGCGTACTGCTGCAGCAACTCCGGACACTGGTCCGTGCTGCCGTCGTCCACCACAATCACTTCGATGTCTTTGTACGTTTGGCCCAACGCGCTGTTGACGGCCTCCACGACGTACTCGGGATAGTTGTAGTTGTCGATTACGATACTGATCTTCATAAAACGGACTCGATCGACTCGGGCGTGGAGCCGTGGGATTGCGAACGAACGAACGGGTCCATGCGCCGGAAGCGCAAGTACGAGAAACAACCGACGACGACAAATGCCTCGCTGGCGGCGACGGCGATACACATGCCGATGTGCTGCAGTCCGGGAGCCAGCAGCGAAGCCAACACCACGTTCAACACGCCGGCGCCGGCGATCACGAAGTTGAACTGGCGATCCATTCCCAACGGCAGCATCCAGTTCATGCCCAGAGCGGTCCCCATCCCCACCAGCCAGGGCAGCAGCGCGAAGATGCGCAGCGCGGGAATCGAAGCCTCAAAACCGGGGCCCAGCAGGATGCTCACGAACAGCGGCGCACCAATCCAGATGACGGCTCCCAAGACCGCCCCGACGCCCGTGAGCAGAGCGATGCTCAACCGGCCCAGCCGCTGCGGATCCAGCTCCGGAGAGCTCCCCTGCCGGTTCAACTGCGCGTACAGACTCTGCGCCAGCGGTTGCATCAAACCCAGAAACCCTTTCGCAATGCGTTCCGCGCCGGAATAGAAACCCACAAACTGCGGAGCCACGAACAGGCCCAGAATGAATGCGTTCCCGAGCGTGAAGAGGCTTACCGCGCTCCGGAAGAAGAACATCGAAAGTCCCATGCGCAAAGCGCGGATGCCGCCTGCCCACGTCGGCGCCAGCAGAGGCGTCTCTCGCCGGATCTGCACCAGCCCGATGACCACGCTCGCTGTTGCCGCCAGTCCATTGAAGAACAGCAGCATCCATCCCTGATCCGGCTGCCGCAGGCAAACGAACACCAGCGCCGTGGCCACCGAACGCGATACCACTTCCGCCTTCGCGATTCGCGCCGCCTGCCCCGCACCTTGCAAGTACCAAACCAGGCTCGCCCCCTGCGCTACGGCAAAGAACAGCGCCGCGGCAAACAATCGCCCATGCTCCTGAAAAAGTGGCGCCGCCAGCCACAATCCACTGATCGGAATGGACAGGCTCGCGAGCAGAATCAGCTTCGCCGCGGTGACATCGGCCAACACCTGCGCGCGCCCCTCCGCATCGCCATGGAGCCGTGCGACATCGCGGGTTCCGGACAGGCCGAACCCATACTCGATCAACATCGACGCATAGAGCGCGAACGATTGAAAAATCGAAAGCCAGCCCCATTGCTCCGGCCCCAGCACTCGCGCCACGAATGGAATCACCAGCAGGGGTAGAAAATACGTGGCGCCGTGGACCGCGTACAGTGCCACGGTCTCCCGCAGGCCGTTGCTGTTTCGAAGGCGCTGCCAAAGGCTCTTCATGCGTGGCCCTCCAGCAATTTCCTCGTGTCGCTCGCCACGGACTCCCAGGAATACGCCGCCGCCCGTGCCAAGCCCTTCGCGGTCAGCTCTCGCCGCAAAGGCTCATCCCGGAACAGCTCCACCACGGCCTCCGCCATCGCCGCCGGTTCCCGGGGATCCACGAGCATCGCGGCACCGCCGGTTACCTCCGGCAACGACGTGTTGTTCGACGTGATCACCGGCACCCCGCACGCCATTGCCTCGAGCGGCGGAATGCCGAAGCCTTCGTACAACGAGGGATAAATGAACGCCGATGCGCCCGTATACAGCGCCGCCAGATGTTCGTCCGGCACATAGCCGGTAAACCGGACCCGTCCAGGCAACTCTCCCAGCAGCACCTCGGAGAAGACTCGGGACGCTCCCGTGCCTCCGGCCACCACTAGCGTCACATCCTCGGCCAATCGGCTCTGCGCCAAGCGCCAAGCCTCTAACAGCCGCCCGATATTCTTGCGCGGTTCAACGGATCCTACGCAAAGCAGGTACGGCCCCGGCCCCACGTCCAGCGCCGTCCGCGCCAGATCCACCCGCTCCGGAGTGGCCGGCCGGAACGCAGGATCGACGCCATTGGGGATCACCGTAATCCGGTTTTCCGGTATGCCGAGCAACTCCTGCAGCCGCTGCTTCGTGTATTCGGAAACCGCGATCAAATGGGCCGCCCGGCGCGTCAGCCGCGGCAGCAGATACCGGTACCAGGCGCTGAACTGCGCACTGAACCACTCCGGATGTTCGAGCGGAATCAGATCGTGAATCGTGCAGACCTGGTGGCCCACCGTCAACGGCCCAGTATTGTTCGGACTCCAAAGCAGCCGTCCCCGCACCGCCATCGGCAGGTACAGTTGCTCCCATGCATGTCCGGCCGGACCCCGCATGCCGCCCGGCGGATCGACGGATTCCAGGATGTCGGCCAACCGCCGGGAAACCTCCAGCGCGTACCGCTGCATGCCCGTCACCTTATGCACCCGGAAGCGGGCGTTCAGCGCTATGCCTCGCATGGCCGGCCTCCTCGCTTCTGCTCGAGCAAAGCGCCCGGCAACGGTGAGACCCGCAGTAGCGGCACGGCCAGCAGCAGCATGGCAAACGCCGGGATCACCCGTCCCTCAGCCCAGTAAATGATCCGTGGAGCCTCCAGGAGACTCAGCAGCAGAATCGGATAAAACAGCAGTCCGCTGAGCTGGTTGCGGCGGAATCGCCGGTAGACCCAACCGCAGATCAAGCCGGCCGCCAGCCAGTAAATCATTCCGCCGAACACGTCAAAGTCGACGTACGGCAGCAGAAGGCCTCCGTTGTTGTTGAACTCCGGATTCGTGCCCGCTTCGAGAATATCGGCGAACCGGTCGCGGTTCTCGATCATCATCCCGGGGAACAGATCGCGCATCACCGAATTCAGCACCGGGAACCGCCAGAGAAACAGCACGGTGAAGTAGGGAGCGTTGCCCAACGCCTCGGGGTGGTTCAGCAGAAAGGCGCTGTTGTTCGCCGCTGTCACGTAGTAGCCGAACAGTCGCGCCGCGGCAAATTCCCAGATCGAATCGCTCCGGTCGGC
This sequence comes from Candidatus Sulfopaludibacter sp. SbA3, assembly GCA_945890485.1. Lineage (GTDB taxonomy): Bacteria > Acidobacteriota > Terriglobia > Bryobacterales > Bryobacteraceae. Next base: position 103,399 of record CAMDCN010000003.1, read on the forward strand.
ATAGAAATTCACCCACGACCGCAGATACTCCGACCCCGTAAACATCAGGAACACTCCGATGGCCGCGGCAAACGGCACCGCGTGAAACACCGCCGGATATTCGCGGCGCAACTGCAGAGTCACCTTCGGCAACTGCAGCACCAGCACGGCGGCGGGTACCACCAACTCAATCACTGCCAGCCGTTCGCTATTGAAAACAGCCCGCACTACAGCCAGCACCAGCATCGTCAAAAGAGGCATCCGCACTATTTGCCAGTAGCCGGCACACGCCAACACGCAACCCAAAATCACCGCCGCGATGCCGAACTGCGTCAACGTCGTCAGCCCGCCGAGCGTGATCAGATACGTGTCCTTCATGAGATAGGACATGTCCTTCTCTCCCGTCAGAACGCCCTTCACCAGTTCCAGATTCGCTCCGCGCGAAATCGCGGCGCCCACCCAGATCACGTACCCCGTGTAGCAAAGCCAGGTGCAGACGCGGAACAGCGATACTGTCCGCGGCCAGTCGACGTCGTTGGCCCAGTTCGCATTGTCCTCTCCGGCTCTGGCCAGCGGCCGGCTCACGGCCACGCCAAAGGCGAACAGCAGAATGGCTGCCATTCCCAAAAACAGCGTCGTGTCATCGAAATACTTCGCGCTTTTCCACTGGCTCTCGTAGAGAGTCGCCGGCAGGCCCCACGCCGCCGCAAACACCAAGCCGCCCACCGTGGTCAGCAGTGCTCCCGGGTGCAACCACCAGATGGAACCCGCTACCTTCTCCATATGCCGAATCCCGCGTAGAGCTGACCCCACTGGATGTATCGCTCCAGCTTGCTCACCCTGTTCTGGGGAACTATCAGCAGGTCGCCACCCTGAATCTTGACGTCCTCTTTGATCCCCGCGACGCTCATCACCCGCTTCAGGTCTACTACCCGAACATCGGCATACTCGTCGTTATGGCGACGCACCAGAACCACCTGCGAGTGCTTCGAACTCGTCGTGAAACCGCCGCTCATCGCCACCGCGTCTACCGCTGTGATTCCGCCCCGTACGTCGTATCGTCCCGGCCGAGCCACCTGCCCCGCCACCGTGAACGTCGGCTTCACGAAATCAGCTAACAGAAGAATCACCTCGGGATCGCGCAATCGTTGCCCCGCCAAAGTCGTGATCGCCGCCCGCGCCTCTTCCAAGGTCAGTCCGCCCACCGGCACGAAACCCGCAATCGGAATCGCAATCTTGCCGTCCGGCTGCACGGTCGCTTTTGCGTTGAACTCCGGCGTATACCGGTACTGCACCTCGACGGCGTCCCCCGGCTGAATTCGGTATCCGGACTCGCGCGGTTGCAAAGTCGGAGTCTGAGCGTACAAAGCCGTCGCGAGCGCCAGCCAAAGCGCCGCCTGATAAAGCAATCGGAACATATTGGTCAGAGCCTCTTGTAGAGAAAGTCGGGAATCGGATAAGTCCGCCGGTTCAATGCGCAGCCCAGCAGCGGCACTCCGGAAATGTCGATCATTCGCTTGGTCAACTGCAGCCTGTTCTTCCGAACCTTGCCAGCCGCCGCCACCAGCACAACGCCCCGCGACCGCGCGCCAAACTCCAACGCCTCCGCCGAATGGGAGAGGGCCGGACCATCCACGAGCACAAAGGGAAACAACTCTTCCAGTTGCGCCAACAGATGAAAGCGCTTGTTCCGCGATGCCCGGTTTGCCGATACCGGCGGCCGCAGCCGAAACACGCCGTTGCCTTCCCGGATCACCGGATCATTCAGCTCATGGTTGGCTGCCGGTTCGAAGTTTCCAATTGAACTCGCCGCTGCAATCAACACCCGCTTGCCCGAAACCGCCGCCAACTCCCGCGCGACAGCATTCGTCACGTACGTCACCCCCTCTCCCGGCGAGCCGGAAGTGAAGACGAACGACCCCCCCACCTCGCCCACATAGCCAGGTTCCATCAGACGGCGCACCAGCGGTACAAAGAAGCCGGGCTCCACGACGCCTGGTTGCGAAGGAAAAGCGAGAGGCTCGTTCAGGCTGGACGTTTCGTACTCGTTTCCGTTAACCGAACCCATCATCGCTGTCTGCTCCTTTCGGGGATCGTGGCCAATACCTGTACCCCGCTGGCTTGGTAAATCGCTTCCGGCGTATGTAGCTTCTGTCCGTGAATCCCCGTCAGGACCGCGGCGCAAAGGATCAGGCAAAGCCCCAGCAGGATCGCTCCCGCCGGCAGCAGCGCGCTCCGGGGCGCCGGCGATGCCGGAGCCTCCGGGCTTTCCACCACCGTGACGTTCGCAATTTTTTGCAGGTCCAGCGCATTGGCGATCCGCGCCTCTTCCCACTTCCGTGAATACAACTGGTAGTTCTCTTCGAGGCTCTTCACCTCGCGCAACAAATCGTTGTAGGAGGCGGTCGCCCGCTCCAGGCCAGAGATCTCGGCCTTGAAAGAACGAATCTGGCCGTCGAGTGTCCCGATCCGGGCCCGCAGAACTTTTTGGCCCATCTGCGCGCGCGCCAGATCGGCGTCCAGGCTCTGCCGCAACGGGTTCACGTCGGAAGCCTGCTCGGTCGCGCTCATCTTCACGGCCCGGTCCAGCGTGGCCTGCGTATCCGCCAACTGCTGTTCCACCTGCTGCACCAACCGGTCGTCGGAGCGGAACTTGGCCAGCAGATCGGTCCGCTTGTTCTTCAGCTCAACGAGCATGGTCTGCAGCCGCTCAACCAGATATTGGTTCGGAATGCTGCGCATCTGCGTCGTGATCCGGGGCGTCATTTGCGCCACCATTTTCGACAGAGCGCTCACCCGCTCCTTGCCTTCCTGAAACGCGACCTTCGATTCGCGATGCGCCGCTTCGAGCTCCATCAAACGACGGAGATTCAGCTCTTTCTGTTCATGCAGCAGAACGATCTTCGAGTTCCGTTGAAAACTCGCTAGGCGTTCTTGTGCCTCACGAAGCCGCTTGCCCTGGTCCTCGGCCTGCTTTTCGAAAAAGTCGGTTCCGGCCGCTTGGTGCACCCGGATGTGCTGGTCCGTGTAGGTGGCCAGCAGTTGCTGCAGAACCTTCGCCGCCCTCTGCGGATCCTGGTTCGCATAGCGCACCACAATCATGCTGGCCTTGGGATTGGGGATCACCTTGATCTCTTTCTCCAGGCTGCGCACGGCTTGTTCCAGAACATCGCCGGATGCCCCGGTCTTCGTCAATCCGGCCTTTTCCACCACTTGGCGCAAGGAGCTGCGGTTGACGAGAAGCTGGGCTTCGGTCGCAATCTGGCCTTCGTTCATCGGGGCCTGCGGAGCCGCACCCGGGCTCTGTCCGGGCGTCAGCACTACCTCGGCGCGATTGTTCCTGGCCAGCAGGACCATCTGCGACTCGTACTTCCGCGGACTCCACTGCCACGCCGCCGCTACGGTCAGCAATAGAAGCAGGGTCGAGCCTAGTATGAAAAATCGTCGTCTAAAAAGCGCATCGGCGATGACAAGCCGACCGGGTAAGTCTCGCATCTATGGGGGGTCCTTCCGGGCCTGAAGGTACGCGCTTCGGCCGGGCAACATTCGGGAATCTCAAGGCAGATCCCGCTTCCGTTCCTCGTTACTACGTTGGTTGTTCCTTGATCCTACGAGCCGGATCAGGATCGGACCATGAGCGCGCTGTACCAGTACCGGCTGCGTCGTACTGAAACTATTTCGCCCGAGAGCTGGAACTCAATTCGACTTCCAGACTTCCAGCGCCTCACCCAAAGATCGCGCCTGCCGCATCTTCCCCGCTGCCCCGTACAGCCCAAAGATCGTCCCCGTGTACTCATAGGCGCGCGGCAACGGCGTCAGCGACACAATCTCCCGCGGCGCCACCGCCGCCGCCACCTCGGCCAGATCGGTAAACCGAAGTACTCCCAACAGCGCCGGACCCTGCCAGTGCGATCCCGGCGGGTCGTCCAAAATGACTCGTGAAATCCCCGTGTCGAGCGCCGCCGCATGGAGCGCCAACCCGCCCACGTGCCGTCGCGCGTACACCGAAAGTTCGTCGATCTTCTCCGTCTCCCGCAAGAAGCGTGCCGCCTGCAGCACGTCCCACACCTGCATTGACTCGAGCGTGCCTCCCAGCAGCGCCGCCGTCATCTTCGTCGTTGCCATCCGGTAGTTGTCCATCGGGTAGTCCGTCGCCCGTGGGTGCAGCACCAGCACCGTATGGTGCGGGAATGCTGAAAGCAGATTGTCGTAGTCCACACCGTAGACGATGTCGTCCTTACCCTTCACGTACAGCAGCGCCGGATGCGACGCCCGTCCGTCCCGCGGTACAAACAGCTTGCCTGTCACACGGATGTCCTGTTCCGTTGAGAACTCGACTCGGTACGAATCCGCATATCGCGCCGTCCATCCGTTGTCCGGCTGCCGCCACGCATCGAAGGGAACTGTCGCCGCCGGAAACGCCCGGTAGGTCTTGGTCCGCAGCGCGGTCAGCAACGTCGTGCGCCGATTCTCCCACGCCGCCACCGTCGCGTACGCCTTTGGCGCAGGGGTTGGAATAAACAGCCGGTGAATCCCTTCGTTGGTCGCATTGGGCGGATACTTCGCCAGCACGGTCAACTTCTCCGCCGGCAGATTTGGCTTGGGTTCTTCGACGTAAGGCGTCGTGTCATGCCGTAGCCACTGGTTCAGCCACTCGTTTGCCGACTTCCGGTAGACCGGCGTATCTTCGTGGCCTGTCTCGGCCTCAAACGCCGCCACTTTCCCGGCCGCGTCGTACCAGCCGTAGACGGTCTTCAAGAAATCGTAAACCGGCCGGTACCCGGACGGCGGAAACGAGTCGTCCTTCGTGGCATTGACGATCTGCAGGGGCCGAGGCGCAATCAACGCGCCCACCACGGGCAAGTCCAGTTGATACGTGTTCCAGAAGTAGATGCAGTCGCAGTTCTCCCGTACCGTATCGTGCTTCACATGCGGCCCCACGGTCCACGACCCGTGTACCGGAGCTGCCACCTGAAAGCGTTCATCCGCCGCTGCCGTAAACCAGCTCACCGCTCCGCCTCCGGAGCGCCCCGTAATCCCCGCCTTGGTCCGGTTCACTTCCGGGCGCGTCTCCAGATAATCGAGCGCTCGCATCGCGTTCCACACTTCCACCCCAGCCGGGTTATAACCCAACGATAGCCACTCCCACATCTCGAGGTCGTGGGTGCCGTGGTGGATCCCCGCAATCTCGCCAAATTCAATCGTGTCCAGCACGAACGCCACGAACCCGTGCCGCGCAAACCAGGCGCCGTGGTGCTGATAGTTGATCTTCGCCCCCGCCGGATGCGGCGAATGCCCGGTGACGTAAACGATCGCCGGGTACACTCCCTTCGCCGCTGGCAGGTATAGGTTCCCGGTCACATAAAGCCCCGGTTGGCTTTCAAACACGATGTTTTCGACGCGATATCCGTCTCCGTCGAACCCACCGGTAATGCGGGCGTTCAGCGCCGTCCGCGCCGGCAGCGGATCTAGGCCGAGCATCTCCAGGAACTGGCGCTTAATCTCGGGCCGCCGCTGCTGCCATTGGGCAAGATTCGTGATCCCCTCCAACTGCCGCGCCGAAATCGCCGCCCCTCGGCGTTCCAGGTTCTGCTGGAACTTTGCGTAGCGCTGCGCCGGCGTATGGCTCTCCTGGGCCAACGTCACGCCGGCCATTACCAGGGCGGCTAGGGGAAGTTTCACGAACTCTATTCTATTCGTCCGGTAGCGATAAGATATGGGGGCGCGCATTCGAACCGGCATGAACAGCTTTTCTCCAGAAGTCAGGTTAACCACGCGAGTATCGCGAGCGGCACGTGCCTCTATTCTCCTGTGGGCCGCCGCTGCTGCCAGTGCCGCTCCGGCCATTCCAGGGACGGAGCCCTTCTTCCAACGAAACTGCATCGCCTGCCACAGCTCCTCCGCGCCCAAAGCCGGTCTCGACCTGACGAAACTGACCTTCGAGCCGGCTAATGCCGACAACTTCGCCACCTGGGTCAAAGTCCACGATCGCGTCTCTGCCGGGGAAATGCCGCCCAAGGGACTGCCCCGTCCCGCTCCCGCCGTTGTTACGCCATTTCTCAAGAGTCTGGCGTCCAAGCTAACCCTCTCGGAGACCGAGGCGACGGCGAAAGTCGGCCGTGCCGGATTGCGCCGTTTGAACGCCTACGAGTACGAGAACGCGATTCGCGACCTCCTCGCGGTCCCGTGGCTTCGGATCAAGGACAAACTGCCGCAGGACGGCATCGCCTACCGCTTCAACAAAGCAGGCGGGGCTCTCGACGTCTCTCACGTCCAGATGGCCCGCTACCTGAGCACCGCCCAGTTGGCCATGCGCGAAGCCATGTCCGCCCGGTTGGTGCAACCACCCACCGCCACCACCCGCGTTTACGCCCGCCAGGAGCCAACCCTCGTGGGGAACATGTGGCCGCGCGAAGGCAACACCCGCACTGATCGCATGAGCTTTCCGGTCCTCGATTCTCACGCCCAGCCGGAAGTCCGCGCCGGACGCAGCCCCATCACGAACCCGGAAACCAAGGAGCGCGAAGCCATGGGCCGCGTCTCCAGCATCTTCTCCGACGCCGGCGGCTTCAGCTGGACCAGTTTCCGCGTTCCGGTCGCTGGCCGTTACCGGATCAAGGTGAAAGGCTACTCCATCTGGGTCAGCGGCGGTGGTATCGACCATTGGAACTTCACCGGTTTCGGCCCCCAGAAGACCGCCTACCTCTATACCCCGCGCATGGAACGGCCCAACGCCGACGAAGTGTGGCCCGGTCGGCGAAACGAACCCATTGCGGTTTATGCGCAAAGCTCCGGTCAGTCGCGCCCGCTCGGTGAGTTTGACTTCACGCCGGAACCCTCCGTGCATCAGGTGGAGGTCCATCTAGCGGCGAACGAGGTGATCCAGACGGACAGCATGCGCCTGTTTCGCACTCGCGTCAACGGCAGCGAACTTGAATACGTCAACCCGCTTGCTACCAAAGAAGGCATGCCCGGAGTAGCGTTCCAGTGGCTGGAAGTGGAAGGACCGCTGTACGACGAAACCTCCAGCGCGGGTTACAAGCTGCTGTTCGGTGACCTGCCGATGCGCCGCATTCAGGATCCGGCGCAAGGGGGCTTTGCCCTGCAGGTGGTCGCCCCGCGGCCTCCGGGTGAAACTGGCGGCGGCTTCCGGAATCGCGCGCCCCGGATGCAGGATGTCCTCATCGAGGTGGATACCCAGCAGCCGCGCGAAGACGCCCGCCGCCTGCTTCGCGCGCTCCTGGCCCAAGCCTACCGCGCCCCCGTGGAAGCGGCGGACGAGCAGCGCTTCTTTCAACTGTTCGAACAGCAGTTCGCCGCGGGCCGCGGCTTCGCGAAATCGCTGCTTGCCGCCTACACCGCCGTCCTCAGTTCACCCGGCTTCCTTTATGTTCAGGAGACGCCCGGCAAGCTCTCGAACTACGCCCTCGCCACGCGCCTTTCGCTCTTCCTGTGGAACTCCCAGCCGGACGCCGAACTGCGCTCGCTGGCCGCGTCGGGACGGCTGAGCAATCCGGCTGTGCTCCGCGCTCAGACGGAGCGCTTGCTCAATCATCCGAAGATGACCCGGTTCGTCGAAGCCTTCACTGACTACTGGCTCGACCTCCGCAAGATCGACGACACCTCCCCGTCCACTACGCTTTATAACGACTACGAACTCGACGACCCATTGAAAAGTGCGGCGGTTGAGGAGACCCGTCTCTTCGCGGCCGATCTGCTGCGCCGCAACCTGCCGGCGCACACCGTCATCGACTCTGATTTCACCTTCCTCAATGAACGCCTCGCCCGCCACTACGGGGTGCCCGGAGTCACGGGAGCGGCCATGCGTCGCGTCAGCCTGCCGAAGGATTCCGTGCGCGGCGGTTTAATGACCCAAGCCAGCGTGCTCAAGGTCACCGCCAATGGCACGACCACTTCACCGGTTCTGCGCGGCGTCTGGATCATGGAGCGCATTTTGGGTTTTCAATCCGCGCCGCCGCCTGGTGTCCCCGCCGTTGAGCCGGACATCCGCGGAGCCGTCACCATTCGGCAACAGCTCGATAAGCACCGCGCCGATCCGTCGTGCGCCTCCTGCCACCGTAAGATTGATCCGCCAGGGTTCGCCCTCGAGAGCTTCGATGTCATGGGCGGCTGGCGCGAACGCTACCGCGCCGCTTTGGACGACGCTAAACCCGAGCCCGGCGTCGGCTTCTCCGGGCAACGCTTTTCGTTTCACTACGCCCTGCCGGTGGATGCCGCCGGCGCCCTGCCGGACGGGCCTGCGTTCCAGGACGTACGCCAATTCAAGAAACTGCTTCTCGAACGCGAAGAGACGACAGTGGCTCGGAATCTGGCCAGTCAGCTTCTTGTCTACGCCACCGGGGCGCCCATCCGCTTCGCCGACCGCAAGCGAGTCGACGAGATCCTTCTCAATACGCGCAGCTCCAACTACGGGGTTCGTAGCATCATCCATGGCATCGTCCAGAGCAGCCTGTTTCAGTCCAAGTAGTCAGTAAGGGGAAACGATGAAGAATAACGGAAACCGGTTTCGAGCTATCTCGCGGCGCACTTTGATCCGCAGCGCAGGAGTCAGTCTCGCCCTGCCCTTGCTCAACGGCATGGCGCCCGCAGCCCAAACCGATGGCGCCAAGGCCGGGGTGCCGCGCCGTATGTTCGCCATCTGCAACAACCTCGGTCTGCTGCCCGGAGACTTCTTTCCAGCCAACGCCGGGCGAAACTACGTTCCCTCTCCGTACCTGAAGCTCCTCGCGGAACATCGGGAAAACTTCACGGTGTTCTCCGGCGTCTCGCATCCCAATGTCGATGGCGGACACCCTTCCGATATCAGCTTTCTCACCGCCGCTCCGCACCCGGCCAGCAGTTCGTTCCGCAACACCATTTCGCTCGATCAATACATTGCCGAGCGCATCGGGATCCAAACCCGGTTCCCGTCGCTCACACTTGCGGTGAATACCGGGTTCCGCTCCCTCTCCTGGAGCGGCAGTGGTGTGGCCATCCCGCCCGAACAGAGCGCCGCCAGCGTTTTCCGGCAGATGTTCATGCAGGGTACGCCGCAGGAAGTGGATGCGAAGATCGCGGAATTGGACACCGGCCGATCGATCCTCGATACGGTGGCCGGCCAAGTCCGTCGTCTCGAACAGAGCGTGGGGTCGGACGACCGGGCGCGCCTCGATCAGTATTTCACCAGCGTCCGCGACCTCGAAAGCCGCCTGCAGGCGTCGCGCGGCTGGGAGCGTAAACCCAAGCCGGTAGTGAAAGTGGCGGAACCGCAGGATCTCCCCAACCCGTCCCTGTACATGGCCAAAGTCGCCCAGATGTACGGCCTCGTACGGTTGGCTTTTGAAACGGATTCAACGCGCGCCGTCACCCTGATGCTCGATAGCGTCAGCTCGCCTGTGCTGCAGCTGCGGGGCGCCACCATCAACGACGGCTATCACAACCTTTCGCACCACGGAAAGTCGGAAGACAAGCTGTCGCAACTCCGGCTCATTGACACTTGGCATATGCGCCTTCTCGCCGATCTGTTCAAGGGTCTCCAGGGTGTACGGGAGAATGGCGAAACGCTGCTCGACCGCACGATGGTGCTCTACGGCTCCAATCTGGGCGATGCCAACGCGCACTCCACCACCAACATGCCGACGCTACTCGCCGGCGGCGGCTTCAAGCACGCCGGGCACTTGTCGTTCAACCGGGGTCAGAACTATCCGCTGCCGAACCTGTTTGTTTCGATGTTGCAGCGCATGGGGATTGAAACTGATCGCTTCGCCTCGGCCACCGGTACGATGACCGGTCTCGAGATGAAGGCCAGCTAGGGTTCCCCATGCGGCCACTGTATTTGTTGCTTATCCCGCTCCTCGCTGCCGCCCAGGTTCTCCCGGTGGTCGTGGATTTCGAAGGCCCCGCCGTGCTCCTCTCTCCCGGAGACAAGGCCAATCGAGTTGAGCAGTGGGAGGATAAGGGCGTCGTCTTTAAGTTGGCGCATGACCCGCGCAAGACGAAGGCCAAAGGGCTCGTGATGTTCTTTGAGCATCTATCGAATGGCCACAAGGGGATTGGCAGCGCGATGGCGCTGGAGCAGATTCCCGTTCGCGCGACCTTCGCGAAACCCGCCGCTACCGTAACCGTTGCTTTCTGGGGATCCACGAGGACGCCCGCGCTGCTGGAGGCCTTTGATGCGGAAGGGAAGGTGGTGGATCGAGCTTCTCTCCCTGCGGCGCCCAGCCGTAAGGCGCCAAGCGATCCCGTGCCTACTTTCACGCTTACGGTGAACGCCAAACGCATCGCCTATATCCAGTTCTCCGGCCCCCGTCCGGGCGAGTATTTGGCGGCTGATGAAGTCCGCTATACACCGGCCGAATAAATTAGCCGTTACCCGCGGAGAGGAATGCAGACTACCGTGTTTTTGCAGGCTGCGTTGAATGGCGACCGGATTCACCCCGCCGCGCCACGCCATCCGGCGGCCATTGCGGAGGCCGCTCGCGCGGCACTGGACGCCGGAGCGCAGTCCGTGCACGTCCATGCGTTTGATGATCGAGGCCGGGAGACTCTCGATGGTGACGCTTGCGCCAAGGTTCTGCAGGCAGTTCGAGCGCTATGCCCGGGCGCTCCGATTTCGTTAACCACTTCAGCTACGATTGAAGCGGACCCGCAAAGGCGTTTCCGGATCGTCCAGCGTTGGGAAGTACTCCCTGACCTTGTCACGGCGAATCAGGGAGAACCAGGAATTGTCGAGCTTTGCCGCTTGCTCTTAACGAGAGGGGTCGGTATCGAAGCCGGATTGCTGACCAGGGAAGACGCGCGAGCTTTCGCGCGCTCGGGCTTGGCAGACCAGTGCCGGCGCGTCCTGATTGAGCCTCTTGATGAGGATCCTGCTGTAGCTGTTCAGCACGCTGCGGACATGGAAGAGATTGTTGTCTCTGCCGGGATCACGCTGCCGCAGGTCCACCACGGCTACGGGATCGCGTGTTGGGCGGTGAACCAACGTGGGCTGGAGAGGGGCCATGGCATCCGTACTGGCTTCGAGGATGTCACGGTGCTGCCCGACGGTCAGCAGGCGCGGAATAACGCCGATCTCGTCGCTGCCGCCACGCGTTTAATCCGTAGCCGCTGGGGTCGGGATCGGTGAGACCGCCCTTCCGTCACTTCGCGGAACCGCATACCGCAACTCGACGAACCCCGCACCCATCTGCTTCGCGCTGATCAGCCGCATGGGCGGGCTGATCACCCGCCGGGGAAAGAGCGGCTTGCCTTGTCCCAGCGACACCGATCCCACCTGCACGATGAGCTCGTCGAGCAAGCCCGCGTCATAAAACTGACCGGCCAGTTCGCCTCCCCCGACCACCCAAATGTTCTTCTCCCCCGCCGCCTCGCGCATCGCAGCGTGTACCGGGCGAACATCTCCTTTCTCCATGCGGATGTCCGCTCCCTCCAAGACAGGCAGCTCCCGGCTGGAGAAGACCCATGTCGGTTGCCGGTACGGCCAAGCCGAGCCAACGGCCTCTACGACCTCGGTCGAATGGCTCAGAATCCATTCGTAGGTCTTCGCTCCCATCGCCAGCGCCCCCACTTCCGCGATGAACGACGGATAGCTCGACTCCTCCGGATCCCCCAACGCAAACAGCCAGTCCACGGAATCGTCTTCCGTTGCCAGAAAGCCATCCAGGCTGGCCGCCGTGTAGTACTGCGTCTTCATGCCAATGAGTGTAGCCACGAAAAGGAGGCGCCCGGAACCAGCCCGGACGCCTCCTGATTTTCACTTCGGCGTTACATGAATCAGCGCGCCTGGATTCGCATCTTCAATCATCCACAGCGAACCATCGGGAGCCTGTTCGACGTCGCGAATGCGCTTACCCACATCCCAACGCTCGGCCGTTTTGGCCCCACCCTTGCCATCAAAGATGATCCGATTGAGCGAGTGGGTGCCCAACCCGCTGATGAACCCGCTGCCGTCCCATTGCGGAAACATCTTCTTGCCCCGATAGAACATCAGGTTGCCCGGCGCGATCACCGGCACCCAGTACAGCACCGGTTTGGTAAATTCCGGCCGCGTCTCATGGCTTGGAATCGGCACCTCGTTGTAGTTCATCCCGTAGGAAACCACCGGCCAGCCGTAGTTCTTCCCCTTTTCGATCAGGTTCAACTCATCGCCGCCGCGCGGCCCGTGCTCCACTTCCCATAGCTCGCCGCTCGGCGAAAAGGCCAGCCCGTACGGCGCCCGAAAGCCGCTCGCCCAGGTCTCCGAAGGCGTCATGTTTGGCCCAGGGAACGTGTACGTGCTCACCGGCGAAGCGGACTTCGCCAACTCCGTATCCCGAGGAGGATCGATTAGCGGAATCGTGCTCGCGCCCGTCTTCCCATAGTTCGGATTGCCCGGCGCGGGCTTCCCGTCGAGCGTCAGGCGCAGAATCTTGCCGACCGGCTGATTCGGATCCTGGGCCGGGCTCATGCGCTGCCGGTCGCCGACAGCCATGTAGATGTACTCGCCGTCCGGAGAAAAAGCGATCTGCCCGCTGGCTTGGCCACCCTTGCCCCGTGGCATCTGGCGCCAGATCACCTGCAAGTCCAGCAGGCGCGGCACGCGGCCAGCGTTTAGCTTGGCCTTAGCCAGCACCTGGCTGCCGCCGTATTCGCCTGGCTCAATGTAGGTCAGGTAGATCGATTCGTCGGTGGCAAACTTGGGCGAAACAAACACGCCCAGCATGCCGTTCTGGCCCTGCCAATAGACGGGCGGGGAACCGGCCAGCGGCGCGATTTTTTCGCCCGTGGCCGATACCAGCCATACCGGCCCGATCTTCTCCGTCACCAGCATGCGGCCATCGGGAAGGAACGCAATTCGCCAAGGCAACGAAAACGAAGCCACCGTGGTCATTTTAAAGGGCAATGTTGGTTCGGGCTTCTGAGTGCCCACGTTCACCTGGGTCCACGCCGCCGTCGATCCCAGGGCGAGCAGCAACGCCGCGTTCGCCAGTTTCATTGTATTTCTCCTTGCTTTCAAACTACCAGTCCAAAGCTCTTGGATGCAGCACGAGCCGCCGATGCTACACGAATCCACCGAATCGAGCACCCAGCCGTCATACCCTGAGGAATGGTGCGTCGCTCACTAGGCCTCGCGATGGTTGTCATAGCCGCACTGTATGCGGCCTCTGCCGCCGCGCAACCCGAGGCGTTCGAGTTCCCCTTCTGGCCTGGGGAATCAGTCCGGCGCGATCCACGCTTACTCCGGATAACTGACCATCCCTGCGGCCGAGTGGCCATTGCGCGTGTCGCTATACTCCCTGGGTTCGAAGAGCGCGGGGCCCTGATATCCGAGCAGGTCCTCGAAATCGGTGCTTCCGGGACGGCCCGGCCTCTCCAATGAAGAACTGCGCTGGAGGCCCGGATTTCCCCCAAAGCAGCTACGTGGTCTGCCAAATCCTAACTGACCGCAGCACGGGAAAGCCACGGCCAATTCGATTCGAGGCGCCTTGCACATAAAGTTGGAAGGCTCCCACGGACGCACCCCTATGGGATACTTAAGATCCGCTTTAGCAAGATGCTGAACATTCGCCCTTCTCAATTCGCTTCCTTCGAGGGCGCTCTAGTTCGCGAGTTTGCGGATAACCTCGCCCGCTATGTGCACGACCGTTGGCCTGCTTTCGCCAGGGCGGCGGGCGGCTCACCGGCCCTGCGAGATCTGGTCGACGCCTCCGTTAAGCGAGCACGCGCGTTCGGCTTTAGCCGCCGCGATCACGTGGCCACCTGGGTCGATTGGGAGTGCGAGTTCGGAGCCCAGTTCTACGAACTAGAAAAATGGGAGTGGTTCCTCGCCATTCTCAAAAACGGCCTCGATCCAGCCATCCGCGTCCACCGCATCGAATACCGCCTCCAGGTTCTCCGGAACCGGGGAACTCTTTGAGCAGCACTCCTCGCCCCTCCGGCCGCGGCAATATCAACGAGCCCGTTTTACCGTGCGAGGACCTCGACGTCGAAGTCGTCAGCGACATCATCGAGGAATCCGCGGACATCGAGGTTGAAGCCAAAGCCGAAGACAACCCCGATCCAGACCTCGATATCGTCGCCACGGTCGAAGATTCGGCCGCGGTAGCTGCAAACCAAGCCGCGCCCGGCTCCTCGCCAGACTCCAGCCCTCCGCCCGAACCTGACTACGATGTGGAAGTGCAGGTGGCCATCCAAGAAGAAGGGCCGCCCGACATGCAGATCACCTGTGAAGTGGGTAGGTCCACTGTGGCGGCCCAGCAAGCCCAGCCCCAGCCCTCGCCCACTTCTGACGAAGAGGCCGCCTCGCCCAGCGGCAGTCCTCCCATCCCCGAACCCGACTATGACGTCGACGTTTCCGTCGAAGTGATCGACGCCGGGGAGCCTGACCTCGAATTAACCTGCGTAGTAACCGGCGATTCCAACGAATCGACAAAAGGAACTGAGTCCCATGCCTGAGGATATCTTTGAAGAGTCCCAAATTGCCATCAAAGCGACGCTGAAAGAGGACGGCTTTTTTTCCGGCAGCTACACAGGGAAACTCGACCTGATCTACCAAAAAAATGGCGCCGAGATTAAGAAGGACGCCGACATCGACGTGCCGAAAGGCTCCATCGATCGCACCTACAAAGTCCCTCTCGTCGAGGGGACCGAGGACACCTACAACCTAAAGATCGTCGCCCACTTCGGAAAAGCCAAGGAGAAGACCCGCCTGCTGGTCGACGCCACCATCTGGCCGAAGAAAATGAAGCTCACGGCCAAGGACGGCAAGGACGATTCGCTCATTAAAAAATTGCCGTACGAGATTCATCACACCGCCCTTTGGTTCGGCGCGACGGTCGCAGGTAATACAAACGACTCCGGCGTCGGCAACGAAGACCTCAAGAAGTCGTCGTACACCATCTCCGCCAAAGCCCCCTGGGAAATCGTCAGCAATAAGAACGACGCGCATAAACGCGAACACGACATTGTCCTCCGCTCCAACCCCAAGGCGAAGTTCCTAAAGCCAGATCTTTCGCAGGATTGTTATGTCGCCGCAAGCCCAGGCGCGGACAAGAAACTTGGCGTCCGCCAATTCGTCAACATGACCACGGCCGAAGCAGGTTGCGACGCCAAGGGCAGCATCATTGAATTCGAGGTTTGCAATAAGGATAAGCCGCTCGGGATTAAGGATGACAAGATCTACATCCAAGTGAAATTCGGCAAACTCAGCAAGCGGAGCACTCCGAAGCCCGCTTTGCTCGGACCCTGCCAGGACATCGCCGAAAAAGACGCGGGCAAAACCTTCACCGGCTACGTAAAACTGGACGCCGACGCCGGGACGGCCAAGTTCAAACTCGAACTAGGGCATGCGGGCGGCGAAACGTTCACGGTAACGTGTGGCTATTCCAAGGACGACCCCACCGACGACAAACTCATCTTCGTCTCTTGGCGCAAACTCGGCTATCAGCTACGCTTCCCTACCGTCATGAAGACGAGACTCTCAGAAGCCACGCGCAAGGACGCCACCAAATACACAGACATTTCCAGCAGTATTAAATCGGTCGTCGACGGCCGGCTCGGCGCAGTCTTCATCGAATACGAAAACCTCAAGTCCCACGAGTATCCCGATCCGCCCGTTGGCGCCCCGGCCATCGTGACCAAGGGGTTCCTCGATTGCACCACCGACGCGACTCCACTGTTCGTGCTCGACGGCAGTTCGAACTGGGCGAGTACCGCGACTGCCTTTGACGCCTGCGCGGACAACCGGGAGATTCATGTCACTCTCTGTGATAGAGCCTACTCCGGCGGTGGAAAGACACTCAGTCCGACCTTCACGATGGAAGCCGTCGACTTGCAAGGCAACATCGATGGCGATGCCTCGTACCTCTACTTCGTCAAAACCCACAAGGCCGCCGATACCCCCAATTTCGTTACTGCCGGCTACGAATGGGCAGCCGACCTGTCCGGGGTAGCCGCAAACGACAAGAACCAGAAACCCACCTGTACCGTCACCTTCGCAAAAAGCGACTTCGACGATTGGAACGACTTCACGGTGGAGGAGAAGGACGCCGGCGGTGGCACGTCCACCCTTAGCTTTGGCGACGACGACGCCCTCTCGACTTCGCAGAAGGCCGCGCTCAAAACCTACTACGAAAACTGCTTCAATAACGCCAAAGCCATCAGGAAGAACCAGAACAAACTAACGCTCATTGTCTCTGGCGGAGACAGCGATAGCGGAGACAAGGCGCGTTCCCAGGCGATCATCAGCGAGTTGAACTCCATCCACGCGGCCTCGGCGAAAAAGGTGCAGTATCATCCGGGCCTGGACGAGGACTGCAATCCCCGCAAAGGTCCTATGACGGATTGCACGATGACTCACATCGATGGGCGCTGCAAAAAGTTTACGCTGGCCACGGGCGGTCCCGAAAAGCCTGGTGATTTCGCCGGGCCCGCATCAGCCACCAAGTGTCCCGTGACAATTGAATTTAAGATGGACGGCACCTACGCCATCAACGGCAATGCTGGAAGCGGCAAGCAGTTGCTTGTTCTCCGGGATGCTACCCCGGGCCCGTGCGCATCCACGGTTTGTCACGAACTGGGTCACTCCATGGGAATGGCCGTCATGCCATTGACTGGCGCCTGGGCCTATCCTGTTCCGCCCGGCCTCACCACGCCACTGCACGTCGACAACGGCGGAACCTACTATGTGAACGGATCCGCGCCTTTCACAAACGGGGTCCGGAATCTTCACGTGGGCCCTCACTGTTGCGAAGGAATGCCGGATGGGAACCGCAGCGATCCCAAGTTCAACAACTGGGATCCGAGCGCTGGTGATCGCTGCATCATGTGGGGGTCCGGCGGTGACGCCGATATCCGGAAGCAGTACTGTCCGGTCTGTACTGAAGTTCTAAAGGCGCGCAAGTTGACGGACTTACGCGGGGCCTGGGCTGGCCGGGCCGACGGATGAGCCGGTGGCTCACTTCTGTCTGTGTCCTGTTGCTCATCGCTGAGGCCCTGCCCGGCCAAAGCCGCCAAAAAAAGAAATCGCAAAAATCCGGCGGAAAACCCGCCGCTGCCTGGGTCAACAATGGGAGGAGTGGTATGTCTCTAGATGTTTCGGAAGTTCGTTTACCCGATGAGGCCTTCTGGCAGACCGGTGCTGATCGCGGTCGGGACCCACTCGTGCGGAAATACAAAAGGACCCATTTCGGCGTCCTGATCGACTCTCCCCGCGAAGTCTCGCTCGCCACCCGCGCGACGCTCCCGCTCTTCGCCTACTATATGGGCACGACCCAGCAGATAGCCACCCGTTCGTTCACGGATCACGGCCTGCTCGTGACCGTCGATCCGGATCGCAACGAGATCTATCTGGCGGATGCCGAACAGGACGATGGCGATCGGGAGCCGGTCCAGGGCGCCCCCGGCGGGGAAGGCTCTTTGCAGGGTTGGATTGCCGACGTCAAAGAGCTCGATGTGCGGGAGCGGATCCCGACGGCCTGGAAGCCCGGCCGGCTGATTTCGCAAGTTCTGCTTCTGGATATCCCGTCTAATCGTGTCGAAACCAAGCTCGCCGGTGGCGCTTCTTCGTTTGTGGACGCAGAGAAGGAGAAGTTTCTTGCCGCGGAGCGGGCCAAGCGGAACCCTGCCGCTCCCTTCCCTAAGTTGCCTGCCTCTGCCTACGAGAAGCAGGCTGGTTCGCCAGCAGTTCCCGAAGCGCCCGGCATCGTCCTGCAGGCGGATCGCGTCGTGGTCGTCGAAGGAAAATCGCCTATCCCGATGTACGGCTCCTTCCGGCTGCCTGTAGCGCCAGAGGAACTGGTGAAAGCGGCAAACGCCGAATTCAACCAGAACAACTCGCTCATGGGTTACGCCGCGTGCCTGACGATTCACGTCGTAGCTGTCAGTACAGGACAGACTAACCCGCTACAGTTTCGGTTGCAGATTCCCGTGAAGGAAGTAACCGAAGGCGTCGCCGTTGGGCACTTCACGCTCGATCTCGCCCAGTTGCCAGAGTTCCCGCTCTCCGAGCAGACGGTGTTTTTCTACGCCTATGCGAAGGAAGTAGCCGCTGAACCCGTCACCATCGGCCTGATCGACCGTCGCCCGGCCGAATAGAGGAGACTAAACGGATGGTCAACACGAAGGTATTCAAAATGGCCTTCGCGAGCGTCTACCCACACTACATCGCGAAGACGGAAAAGAAAGGTCGGACGAAGGAAGAGGTCCACGCCATCATCCACTGGCTTACGGGTTACGATGAGCAGGCCCTGCAAAAGCAACTCGAGAACAGAGTCGACTTCGAGACCTTCTTCGCCCAAGCGCCACAAATCAATCCGAACGTTTCGAAAATCACCGGCCTAATCTGCGGCTATCGGGTCGAGGAGATTGAGGATAAGCTCATGCAACAGATCCGTTACCTGGACAAACTAGTGGATGAACTGGCTAAGGGCAGGGTGATGGACAAGATCCTGCGGAAGTGAGCCGGGGTCGAACTCCTTCGTCTGAAATCTAAAATCACCGCTTGCGTTCAAGGCAAAAAGTAGATAGAGTCTCGAACCATGCTCAGAGGTATGTTTTCGCGAATTGCCCAGTTGGGCCTCTTGACCCTTGCTCTCGCCACACTTAGCTTCGCCCAAAGCGAACGCGGCCTGATTGCCGGTACCGTTACCGATCAATCCGGCGCCGCCGTTCCTTCTGCTGAAGTCGTCGTCGTTAACACGGCCACCAATGCGACCTTCAAGGTCACCGCATCATCCACCGGAGAGTTCTCTGCGCCGAACCTGATTCCCGGTTCCTACCGCGTCACCGTCTCCGCCACGGGTTTCAAACGCGTCGTCCAGCAGAACGTTGTCGTCGCGGCATCCTCCTCGGTCCGCCTGGAACTGCAGCTCCAAATTGGTCAGGTCTCCGAACAAATCGAGGTCATTGGAAATGCGGCCGCGGTCCAAACCGACACCGCCAAGGTCTCGACCCAAGTCCAAAATAAGCTCGTCGACGAACTACCCCTTGTGGTCGCCGGCTCCATGCGCAGCCCCTTCAACCTCGTCGCTGTCGCGGCCGAAGCCCGCGGTGACGGCCAGCGCCTCTCGCTCGGCGGCGGTCAGGCCGCTTCCTGGGACGCCACCCTCGACGGCCACTCCGTCGGCACCAACCGCTCCGGCGACACCGCCGAAGCCGCGCTGAACACCCCTTCCGTCGAAGGTCTCACCGAGTTCTCCGTCGATACCAACGGCTTCAAAGCCGAGTACGGCCAGGCCGGCGGCGGCGTCATGACCTTCGCCTCCAAGTCGGGCACCAACGACATCCACGGCACTGTCTATAACTTCCTCCGCAACGACGCCATGGACGCCCGCGGCTTCTTCGCCGCGCGCCGCTCCGTCTACCGTCAGAACGACTTCGGTGGTACCTTCTCCGGTCCGGTCCGGATCCCGAAGGTCTACGACGGCCGCAACAAAACTTTCTTCTTCGTCGCCTATGAAGGCTTCCGCAACCGCGTCGGCGCCAACGACGCGATTCTCTCTGTTCCTACTCCCGAGATGTATCGCGGCGACTTCACCAATTGGGTCGACCAGTCGAACCGTCGTATCACCATCTACGACCCCTCGACCACTCGACCCAATCCCAACGGCACCGGGAACATCCGCGACGCCTTCCCCAATAATCAGATCCCGGTTAACCGCTTCGCCCGTACCTCCTCCGCCATCGCCGGCTTCGGTTCCACTGTCGCCCCCAACCGCGGCTTTGCCCCCGGCACCAGCGGCTATGTCCGCCAGAACTACCTCGTCTCCGGCGGCACCGAGATCACCCCCACCGACAAGTGGTCCGTCAAGGGCGATCAGCTCTTCGGCTCCAACCACCGCGTCAGCTTCCTCTGGAACACGACTCAGTTCCGCCGCAAGCCCGGACCCTCCGGCGCCCCTGGCCTCCCCGAGCCTCTTTGGAACGGGCAACTCCAGGCTTGGGACACCGAAGCCTATCGCCTCACCCACGATTGGACCATCAACTCCCGCATGGTCAACCACCTCTCCTTCACCAAGAACACTTTCACCAAGAACAGCTTCTCGGCCAACGTCGACAAGAACTGGAAAGACAAGGTCTGCATCGCAAACGTGGTGGACTGCAACCAGAACTTCCCCACCATTAACTTCACCGAGTTTTCGACTTGGGGCGGCGCTTCGTATAACGGCACCAACCAGCCCGGCTGGGGTTTGAAGAACGACCTTAGCTACATCCGTGGCTCCCACACCTTTAAGTTCGGCTTTGCTCACCAGAACCAAAACGCCGACGGCTTTGGCCAGCAGGACATCGCCGGCCGCGCCGACTTTAACTTCCTCGGCACCTCCGTCCCCGGCGCCACGGCCTTCCCCGCCAGCGGCGGCAGCTCCTTCGCCTCTTTCCTGCTCGGTGATGCACACCTCGGTCGCACCGAGACCATTCGCAACGTTACCCAGCGCTATCCCTACTACGGCTTCTACGCCCAGGATGACTACCGCGTTACCCGGAAACTCACCATCAACTACGGCATCCGCTATGACGTAACCATGCCGCCGACGAACCTCAACGACGAGTATTCGGACTTCAACCCGACTCGCCCCAACCCCGCCGCCAACGGCTACCCCGGCGCCCTGTGGTTTGCAGGCTTCGGCCAAGGCCGCGAGAATACCCGTAGCCTCGTCCCCGGCTGGTACGGCGGCATCGGTCCCCGCCTCGGCCTGGCCTATAGCCTCGACCAGAAGACCACCATTCGTTCCGGCTATGGCCGCTCCTTCTCCCGCGTCACCGCGGTGCAGGGCTCGGGCCACTTCGCCGGATTCATCGGCCAGTACCAGTTCGAGAATAATTCTCAGGGCCTCCAGCCCACCTTCCGTATCGACCAGGGCCTGCCGTCGTACGTCCTGCCCCCCTCGCTCGATCCGTCGTTCTCGAACGGATTGAACGTCGACTACTGGCAGGGCCAGGAAGCCACCCGCGCTCCGGAAAACTCATTCTGGACCTTTACTATGCAGCGGCAGGTCTCTTCCAGCCTTGTGGTTGAAATCGGCTATAACGGCAGCGCTGGCTCACACCTGCAGTCCGGCCTACTCGTCATGAACCAGGTCCCCACGCAGATCTATGAAAATCTGGTAGGCCGGTTCGGCGGCGCTCAGGCCAATAACATCCTGCGTGCCGATATCAATTCGCCCCTCGCGGCCAGCGCCGGTATCGGATTGCCCTACCCCTCCTTCGCCACCCAACGTCTCCGCACCGTCGCTCAGGCGCTCCGCCCCTATCCGCAGTATCAGGGCATTATCACCGGCGTCCAGAACGGCGACAAGTCCGGCCACTCCAGCTATCACGCCTTCATCCTGAAGGCTGATCGCCGCATGTCAGGCGGCCTCACTTTCAATTGGAACTACGCCTTTACAAAGCTCCTCACCGACTCTGACTCCTATTTCGCCAACACCGGCGCTGCTCAGGATCAGTACAACCGTCGCCTGGAGAAATCCATCGGCCAGTTCGATCAGACTCACGCCCTGAAGTTCTCCACGATCTACGAACTTCCCTTCGGCAAGGGCCGCAAGTGGGCTACCGGCGGACTCCTCAACCAAGTCATCGGGGGGTGGCGGCTCGCCGCGATTCAGACCTATTCGAGCGGTCTGCCCGTCGCCCTCCAACGGAACAATCCGTTGCCAATCTTCAACGGTGTCACCCGTCCCGTCGTCGACAGCTACGACAATTGGCGCGGGCCCGTTGCAGGCGACAGCTTCGATCCGAACGTCGACCGTTTCCTGAAGCCGGCGAACCAGTTCCCAGCCCAGCCCGTGTCTGCCTTCGGCAACGCTACTCGTTACAATCCGAAGCTACGCGGTTTCTGGAATACCACCGAGAACGTCAGCATCGCGAAGACCTTCAACGTCGGGGAACGTCTCCGGGTCGATCTCCGCGGCGAAGGCTTCAATATCTTCAACCGTACGATCTTTGGCACGGGCAGTACCAATCTCAACGCCGGCACCTTCGGGGTTGTCGCCAATCAGGTCAACACTCCCCGGCAAATCCAAGTCGGCTTGAAGATCTATTGGTAACCCTTAACGCAAAGGCTGTACGATAATCTCGGACAAACGGCAAGCCTGCCTCGCCACCTCGGCGGAGCAGGCTCTTGCTTTTAGGTCCTTCGTCAAACACACCCGAACCTCCTGCAGAAACCGGCCGCTGCACCCCACCGTCACCGAATCGGCTGGCAATCCTGGATTCGCCGCCACAAATTCCTTCTGAATCACAGCCGGGGCCACCGTCCGCGCCCGCTTTGGGCTCCGTAGCGAGGCCGGAATCTTGACGTTCTGAAACGCCCGTCTCGCCCGGTCAAAATACCTCGCTGCGTTTTCGCCAGAACACACCCCATGCTTCCGCCACTCGTGCCGGATCAGCCCCGTGCTCGGCATAATGTCCAATACTCCATCAATGACGGGTTTCGAAAGCTGCTCGCCCGTCTCGCAGAACTGCGGCCAACTCCGCTCATACTGCGGCCACAAGCCATGCAGAATGAAGTCGTATTGGCGCGTCCCTCCGCACTGCATCCTGTCCCGTTCCCCGGCCGGCGTGGAGCAGTGCTGCGGCGACCACGACAGGCTCAGCACGTAAAAGTCAAACTTCCCGGCCTCGCCTCGCGGTTGATCCCGCCGCTGTCCCATCACCAGTCCAACACCGAAAATCAATACCAGAGCCAATCGCATCGTTCTACCAACTTACAATAGGCCTGTGGACGAAGCCGAGCTGATAGCCCGCATCGAGAAGAGCCTCGCCCGCCGCGGCCTCGCCACCGGCAACGGGATCATCACCGGAATCGGCGACGATTGCGCCATTTTCCGCCCACGCTCCGGCGACGATCTCCTCTTCACGACCGATCAGATGCACCAGGATCGCCATTTCACCGCCGCGACTGCCGCATGGCAAGTCGGGCACACAGCGCTCGCCCGCTCTCTGTCGGACATCGCCGCCATGGGTGGACGTCCCCTGTTCACTATCGTCGCCCTCGCCTCGAACGATCCCGCCTGGATTGACCAGTTCTATGCCGGCTTCCTCGCCCTCGCCGAAAAGCACCACGTCATCCTCGCCGGAGGCGACCTCTCCTCGACGCCGACGCCCTCCTGTGACGTCATGGTCTGCGGCGCCGTCCCCCGAGGCCGGGCCCTGCTCCGCTCGAAAGCCCGGCCGGGCGATACCCTCTACGTCTCCGGCCCGCTGGGCGCCGCTGCCCTAGCTCTCGAACGCGGCCGCCCCCGTCTCCCGGCGCCGCAGCTGGCGATGGGGCAGACACTCTACGCCCAAGGCGTCCGTTGCGCCATGGATCTCTCCGATGGCCTCTCCATCGACCTCCGCCGCCTCTGCGTCGCCAGCGGTGTCTCGGCCCATCTCGACAGCGTCCCTCGTGCTCGCGGCGCCAGTCTCCACCAAGCACTCCACGGCGGCGAGGACTACGCGCTCCTCTTCACCTCCCGCAAGCCAATTCCGAACGCCATCGCCATCGGCCGCATCACGAAGTCCAATCCCGGCGAGGTCTTCTTTGACGATAGGCCACTGCCCCCGTTAGGTTGGGACCACTACCATGAACCCAGTTCTTGATCTCATTGAAGCCTTCCGCCGCTCGCAGGTGCTGTTCACCGCCGTCCACCTCGGCGTCTTCGATCTTCTTGCCACGGGCCACACCGCCCCGGCCATCGCCAACCGTCTCGCCGCGGACCTGCGCGCGACCGAACTCCTGCTCGACGCCTGCGTCAACCTCGGCCTGCTCACGAAAGCCGATGGCCGCTACCGCAACACCCCGGACGCCGAGCGCTACTGTACCCGGTCGAGCCCCGAGACTCTCGCCGGATACATGCTCTACTCCCGTGATGTCCTATGGCATCTCTGGGCCAACCTCCCGGACGCCGTCCGCGAAGGTTCCCACCGCTGGCCGCAAACCTTCCAACTCGACTCCAGCGCCGACATCTTCCGCCACTTCTTCCGCACGCCCGAGTCCCTCACGACGTTCCAGCAAGGCATGCATGGTTTCGGCCTGCTCTCCTCGCCCAAGGTCGTAGCGGCGTTTGACTTGAGTGGTTTTCAGCACCTCTGCGACCTCGGCGGCGGTACTGGCCACCTTGCCGCCGCAGCCCGCGCGCACTGGCCCAACCTTTCCGCCAGCGTCTTCGATCTGCCCGCCGTCATCGAAGCCTATCCGGTTCCCGGAGTCCAAGGCATCGCCGGAGACTTCTTCGCCGACCCGCTGCCCGCCGCGGATCTTTATGCCCTTGGCCGCATCGTCCACGACTGGTCCACGCCGAAGGTTGAAACCCTGCTCACCAAAATCTACGCCGCCCTGCCCGCCGGCGGCGGCCTCCTCCTCGCCGAAGCCATTCTTGACGACGACCACACCGGCCCCCGCCACGCCGTCTTCCAATCCCTGAACATGCTCACCTGCACCGAAGGCCGCGAACGCTCGGTGCCGGAATACCAAGCCCTGCTCGAAGCCATCGGCTTCGTCGACGTCCAAGCCCGCCGCACCGGAGCCCCTCTTGATGCGATCCTTGCTCGCAAGTAGCCTTCTTGCTCTGCCCCTGCTCGCGCAGCCCGATCTCCTCGACCGCGCCGCCACCCTGCCGCCCGAACTCTACGCCGACGTCGTGCTTCGCCTCGCCGAAGCCGGCAAGCTCAACGTGGAAGAACCCGCCGAACTCCTCGAACGCATCTTCCTCCTCGCCAACCAAGTGAAGTACCCTGTCCGGCCCAGCACCGGCCCTGGACTGCCACTGTGGACTGACTCCATCACGGGTGTAACTCACGCGGCGGGAGATCATCAACTCGACCGCCTCTCCATCCAGGTCCGCGTAGCCGTCGCACTGAAGTCCGCCAAACTCTTCCGGGAAATCGACCCAACGCCCCCGCCCCAAACCTGCAACGACCTGTTCGTCTACCGGCCCGACATCTACTACGAGAATCTCTGGCGCTTTCCCGATACCGCCCCCGATGCCTTCCGTCGCATCCGCAGGTCCTCCCAAGCGGCCCCTGCCATCAGCTTGCTCGGTCGATTGCCCAACGCCGACGAACTCACCGTCTTCCTCGCCGGCGCCATACCCGAGATCCACGACTCCTGGCGCAGCTTCGCCCCCTTTTCGTTCACCATGCTTACCGAGGCCCGCTCCCATCCCTCCTTGGTTCCCGCGTGGCGCACCTGGTTCACGAACCATATCAACGGCCACCGCTGCTCCAGTCCAGGGGAGGTTCACGAGCTGCGGATGGCGATCGAACTGTACAACACACTGAGTGATACGCCCATGGACCTCAAGGACTTCAAGTCCTCCGGGACGGACGAAACTCCAGAGCAGAGAGTTTTCTTCTCCGTACCCGTTTCCACGCGAATCCTCGCCGACTACCGTGCTCTTCGCTTCGGCGGCGCCAAGGAGACCCTGCCTGAAGCCGAACGCCGGAAGCCCGAGTGGGAAGCGCGCCTTCGGGACTTTCTCAAAGACCTGTCCGAATGGAAGCACGATGACCAACTGACCAGCCGCGAAATCTTCCATCACCGCGCCATCATGGAACAGGGTCTCTTCGACATCATCCCGCCCGGTCCCCTGCTGCGCAAAGCCACCACCGAGCACGTCAGCTTCCTCGCCCTCTCTCCCATCCGAACGGACTATGCCACCGAGTGGCTAACCTATGCCAAAAGACTGCTGCAGAATTCCCCCTACGCCGCCGAAGAGATCCGCCGCTCCGGCGACCTCGCCCTCAACGTTCTCCTCGAAACCGAAGCACTCGCCCCGCGTAGGCGATAAACTGACGGTTTCATGTCCATCGAAAAAATCAACTTCCGCGGCTGGCCCAACTCCTACAAACTCTCGAACGGTATCGTCGATCTCGTCCTCACCTCCGACGTCGGCCCGCGCGTTATCCACTACGGCTTCACCGGCGGCCCCAATTTCTTCAAGGAATTCGACGAAATGATGGGCGGCTCCGGCGAGTCGCAATGGATGATCCGCGGTGGCCATCGCCTCTGGAAAGGCCCCGAAGATCGCCACGCCACCTACGCCCTCGACAACGGTCCCATCGAAGTCGTCGCCAGCGGCCTCTCCCTGCTCGCCAAACAACCCGTCGAGCCCGAGACAGGGCTCCGGAAAACCCTCCGCCTTACTCTCGATCCCGAGACGTCCCAGGTCGAAGTCCTCCACACCATCGAGAACACGAACCAGCTACCCGTCGAACTCGCCGCCTGGACGCCTACCGTCATGGCACAGGGTGGCGTCGGCATCACTGGATGGCCCCCGCGCGGCACTCATCCCGAAATGCTCGAACCCACCAATCCCATCATCATGTGGGCCTTCACGGACCTCTCCGACCCCCGCTGGAAGTTCACGAAAAAATACCTGATGCTGCGGCAGGATCCCTCGAATCCGGTACCCCAAAAGCTCGGCCACTTCAACAATCACACCTGGGGCGCTTACAGTCTCCACGGCGGCCTGTTCCTGAAGCAATACTTCCCCGACGGCATCGCCGAAGAGCATCCCGAGTTCGGCGCTTCGTTCGAGATCTTCACGAACGCGGACTTCCTGGAACTCGAAACGATGGGCCCACTCACGCAACTCCGCCCCGGCGACATGCTAACGCACACCGAACTCTGGAGCCTCCATCCGGATGTTCCGCTGACCGCCTTCACCGACGACGAACTCGACGCCAAGGTCCTCCCCTTACTCGCATGATCACCCGCCGTAGCCTGCTCGCTGCCCCCGCGCTGCTCAGCGCCCAATCGAAGCAGCCCGACATCGTGGTCGTCCTCACCGACGACCTGGGCTACGGCGATCTCTCTTGTTTCGGTCACCCGAACATCAAGACTCCCCACCTCGACAAGTTCGCGACGCAAGGAATCCGCTTCACGGACTGCTATGCTGCCGCGCCGGTCTGCTCGCCCTCCCGCTGCGGCCTGCTCACCGGCCGCACCCCCACGCGTCTCGGCGTCTATGATTGGATCCCCGAGAAGTCGCCCATGCATTTGCAGCGCAGCGAACAGACGTTCGCGAAGCTGCTCCAACAGACCGGCTATGCCACCGCCCACATCGGCAAGTGGCATTGCAACGGCTTGTTCAACAACCCCGCGCAGCCCCAGCCGAACGACCACGGCTTCGACCATTGGGTGGCGACGCAAAACAACTCGCTGCCCTCGCACAAAGACCCCCTCAATTTCGTCCGCAACGGCCAGCCCGTCGGCCCGCTTACCGGCTTCTCCAGCCAGATCGTCGCCGATGAGTCCATCGCGTGGCTCAAGTCTGTCCCTGCCGCCAAGCCCTTCTGCCTGTTCGCCTGCTTCCACTCGCCGCACGAAAAGGTGGCCACCTCGGACGCCTTCACGGCGCAGTACGGCCAAGCCTCGCCCCGTGAACGCGCCGAGTACTTCGGCAACGTCGCCGAAATGGACCATCACTTCGGCCGGCTGATGGCTGCGCTCGAAGCGCAGGGCCGGGGCGATGCTCTCGTCTTCTTCACTTCGGACAATGGACCCGAGACCCTCCTCCGCTATCCGGCGGCGAACCGCTCCTACGGCACCCCCGGCCCGTTCCGCGGCATGAAGCTGTCGCTCTATGAAGGCGGCATCCGCGTCCCCGGCATCCTCCGTTGGCCCGGTCGCGCCAAGGCGGGCGTCACCTCTGCTGAACCCATCTGCGGAGTTGATATCCTGCCAACCCTGATCGAGGCCGCCCGCGGGCCGAAGCCCGCCAATCGCCTCGACGGCGCCAGCATCCTGCCGGTGCTGAAAGGCAAATCCGTCCGCCGCTCCGTGCCTCTGCATTGGCACTACCTCAACGCCATGCATGAGCCGAAGGCCGCGCTCCGCGATGGCCCGTGGAAGGTGGTCGGCATGTGGCCGGAAGGAGCGCCGAAACTACCGGTCTCCGGCTTCCGGCCCGAGTTCCTTGACATCGCGCGGAAACAGACCCTGAGCCGCTTCGCGCTCTACCATCTGCCCACCGATGTGGCCGAGCAGAAGGACCTCTCGACCCAGTCGCCGAAACAATTCGCCAAGCTCAAAGATCGCTTGATCACGCTCCATCGCGAGGTACTGGCCGGATGACCCGCAGAGGATTTCTCGCAGCGCTAGCCGCGCCCGCCCCGAAACGGAACGTGCTCTTCATCGGGTCCGACGACCTGAATACCTGCCTGAGCTGCTACGGCCACCCCATCGTAAAAACGCCGAACATCGACCGGATTGCGAAGGCAGGCGTGCGCTTCGACCGGGCCTATTCGCAGTTCCCGTTCTGCAGTCCGTCGCGGACGTCGATGATGACCGGCCTCGCGCCGGATGCGACCAAAGTTTATGATCTCGTGAAGCACTTCCGCTCCGCGGTGCCGAACGCCGTTACGCTCCCGCAGCTATTCCGGAACAACGGCTACTGGACCGCGCGGATCGGCAAGATCTATCACTACGGCGTCCCCCGCGACGTCGGGACCGCGGGCCTCGACGATCCACCGTCCTGGGACTACACCTTCAATCCCATCGGCGTTGACAAGACGAAGGAAGAGCCGCTGCTCATTAACCATACGCCGCAGCGAACCAACATCGGCAGCGCGATCACAATCCACTCCTCCAGCCATCCGGACGAGCAGCACACCGACGGCATTGCCGCGGACCATGCCGTGTCCTTACTCGAGAAGAACAAGGACAAGCCTTTCTTCCTGGCCGTTGGTTTCTACCGGCCGCACGTGCCCTGGATCGCTCCCAAGAAGTACTTCGACATGTTCCCGCTCGACCAGATCGAACCGGTCTCGTTCGAAGAGGACGAGATGAAGATCGCCCCGCAATGGGCCTACTTCACCAAACCCGGCAATTGGGGCATGACCCTCCAACAGCGCAAGGAAGCCGTGCAGGCTTACTATGCCTCCATCGCGTTTCTCGATGTGCAGGTGGGCAAGGTGCTCGACGCGCTGGACCGTCTAAAACTCACCGCCTCGACAACGATAGTCTTCTGGTCCGACCATGGCTACCACCTCGGCGAGCACGGGCAGTGGATGAAGCAGGCGCTATTCGAACCGGCCACCCGCATCCCGCTGCTCTTCTCGGGCGCCGGCGTCAGCGCGAAAAACAAGGTCTGCCGCGGACCCGTGGAGATGCTCGACATCTACCCGACGCTGGCTGACCTCTGCGGATTAAAGCCGCCGCCGAATCTGCACGGCCGCAGCCTGAAGTCGCTGCTCGCCAAGCCGGAACGTCGCTCCACCCATCCGGCGGTGAGCCAAGTGCAGCGCGGCAAGGTGATGGGGTATTCGATCCGCACCGAACGCTACCGCTACACCATGTGGAACGACGGCGCCGAAGGCGAAGAGTTCTACGACTATCAGACGGACCCACGCGAGTTCAAGAACCTCGCCGCGACCGCCGAGCAGAAAGCCGCACTCAAGCAGCAGCTAAGAGCCATCGTTCAGGCGCGAGGCGCGTAGTAGCCCTTTCGGGCGCGCACGATGAGGTCCTTGCGGGTCTTCACCTTTACGTCCACCCGGTGGAACAAGCCATCCGCCTTCAGCGGTTCCGGACGATAGAGCACGTTGTACTGGTGCCGTAGCTCGTTCGAGATGTTCTCAAACGACTGCGACAACTCGCGCGCCTGGAAAGGGAAGAACGCCATGCCGCCGGTCTCGGTGGAGAAGTAGCGAAGAACCTTATCGCCGTCTTTTTCGAGTTTGCTGTTGTTGGTCGAAATCGTATAGACCACGACGTCGGCCTTCTGCGCCATCTCCAGCGCCTGATCGCGCGTGTAGCGGCTGGCGTTATCGTCGCCGTCCCCCAGCACCACCATCGCCCGGCGGAACTTATGACGGGGCTGATCCTGCATCAGCTTGTCGCGGCACGCAAAATAGATGGCTTCATAGAGCGCCGTGCCGCCGCCCGGCCGTAGGCTGCGGATGGCCTTCGCGAGCAACTCGGTGTTCCCCGTCAGGTCGGCGACGAGTTCGGCGCCCGAGTCGTAGCTGACGATCACTGCCTTGTCTTCGGGGCGGACGACGGAGTTGACGAACTCCACCGCGGCTTCCTGCTGGAACTTAAAACGGTCGCGAACGCTATTGGAAGAGTCGACGAGAATGCCAAGGCGGAGGGGCAGGTCGGACTCGGCGACGAACTCCAGGATCTGCTGCTCCTTCTTCTCCTCGCGGATTTCGAAGTCGTCCTTCGTCAGGTTGGTGACGAACCGGCCCTTTTTGTCCGTAACCGTGAACAGCATGTTCACGCGGGCGACATCGAGCACGATCCGGGCCTGCTCGTCGGTCGCTTGTTGCGCCGCCGCCGGAATAGCCGCCAGGGAACTGAGGAAGGTGCGTCGATTCATAAACTGCCTGACTCGATTATATCTTCGAGCTCACGTGGCAAAGGGGCTTCCACGGTAATGCGCTCTCCCGTGCCGGGGCTGCGGAAGTCCAGGCGAGCCGCATGGAGGAAAAAGCGGTCCGTGAGCAGCTCCGTGGCGCGGGCGCCATAAAGGCGATCGCCGAGAATTGGAAGTCCCAGCGAGGACAGATGCACGCGGATCTGGTGCGTCCGTCCTGTCCCGATCTTCACTTCGACCAGCGCGTGCTTGGCAAAGCGCCGGAGCACCTTCCAATCGGTTAGGGCGTGACGTCCGGCTTCGAGGCGGCAGGTCATCTTCGTCCGATGGACGGGGTCCCGGGTGATGGGCTTTTCGACGCGGCCGCTATCGGTCTTCGGCAAGCCTTGGACGACGGCAAGATAGATCTTGTCGACCTCGCGGCTGGCGAACTGTTCGCTCAGTGAGCGATGCGCGGCGTCGGTCCGCGCGACTACCAGAACGCCGCTTGTCTCCTTGTCGAGACGGTGAACGATCCCTGGGCGCTCGTCGCCACCAGCCGTAGAGAGCTGGCCGAAGTGATGCAGCAAGGCGTTGACGAGGGTGCCGGTGTGCTGCCCGGCGCCAGCGTGGACGACGACCCCGGCGGCCTTGTTGACGACGACGACATCATCGTCCTGATAAAGCACGGTGAGAGGAAGGTCTTCGGCTTCGGCGCGGAGCGGAGGGCGCTCCATCGGTTCGACGTCCACGCGCTCGCCACCCTTTAGGACAAGGGAAGCCTTTGGCGTGGTTCCGTCCACCTGTACGCGTCCCGCCTTAACCCACTCCTGCAGGCGGGAGCGGCTGAACTCCGGCAACTTACCCTGCAGATAGTGATCGAGGCGCTGGCCCTTTCCGGTGTCATCGACATGAAACTCCACCTGTCCAGTATCCTGTGTAAGTGATCCGCAGCGCGATAGTTCCTGTAGCCGGCCACGGCACCCGACTCCTTCCGGCAACGAAGTCCCAGCCCAAGGAGATGCTTCCCGTTGCTCGCAAACCGATCGTCCAGTATGTAGCCGAAGAACTCGTCGCCAACGGCATTGAGAACATCTGCTTTGTCACCGGGCGCAGCAAGACGTCCATCGAGAATCATTTCGATTCCGATCCGGAGTTGACCCGCGTCCTGACCGAAGGCAAGAAGCAGGAGTTGCTCGACGAATTGAAGTTCGAGGATTTGGCGGCGAAGTTCTACTACACCCGGCAGCGCGTGCAGCGGGGCCTCGGCGATGCCATCCTCTGCGGCGAAAACTTCGCCGGCGAATCGCCCTTCCTTGTCGCGCTCGGCGATTCCATTCTCGGCCTCAACGCGCAGTCCCGTAGCGTCGCCCGCATGTCGGAGCTGTTCGCCGAACTGCGCGCGACCTGCATCATCGCCGTCGAAGAGGTGCCCGCCAACGAGGTACATCACTACGGCATCATCGATCCCGGCGAGGGGGAGGCGGACTGGACGCGCATTCGCAACATCGTCGAAAAGCCGTCGATCGACTCGGCGCCCAGCCGCTGGGCAGTGGCCGGCCGCTATGCCTTTTCTCCGATCATCTTCGATATGATCCGCCGGGTGCAGCCGGATAAGCGCGGCGAGATTCAGTTGACGAGCGCCATTCAACACCTTTGCGAAGAGGGCAAGCGCGTGGTTGCGCTGAAGCTGCCTCCGCAGGACAAACGCTACGACATCGGAAACTTCCCGAGCTACTTCGAGACCTTTGTCGAATTCGCTCTGGCCGATCCGCTCTACGGCGCGGAGTTCCGCGTGACTCTCGAAAGGCTGCTCGGACGGAAATGACCCGCGCGCGCGTCCTGCTTCCGCTGCTCTTCGCAGTGGTTCTGGCCGTGCGGCTCGGGCACCACTCGCTCGTCTGGGTGGAGGAAGGGTATCCGGCGGCGGCCGCGCTGGCGCTGCAGCAGGGCGCCTGGCTGTACCGCGATGTGTGGTTCGACAAGCCACCGGGGTCCGCGTTTCTGTACCTGCTTTGGGGCGCGCAAACCGGTTGGTTGCTGCGCTTGGCCGGGGCCGCCTACATCACCCTGGCGGCCTATGCCGCCTACCGGTTCGCGCGCTCGGAGTGGGGCAAGCGTGAGGGCGCGATTGCGGCCGGGCTATTAGCGTTCTTTCTCACGTTCACCGTGCCGAGCGCGGCGCTGGTGCTGGGCCCGGACATGCTGCTCATCGTGCCGCACCTGATGGCGGTGCACTACGCATGGCGGGGGCGGCCGTGGCTCAGCGGCTTCTGGTGCGGAGCGGGGCTGCTCGTAAACACCAAGGCGATGTTTGTAGCCGCCGTGTGCGGGTTCTGGCTGTACCGGTCGCTCCCGGCGTTCGGCTTGGCCGTTCTGACTCCGCAACTGTTGCTTTTGCCGGTGGCCCGCGAGTATTGGCAGCAGGTGTGGGCTTGGGGGATGGCCTATTCCCGGGACACATTCGTCGCGCAACCTTGGCGCGAGGCGTTGGTGCGGACGGGGAACTGGCTCGGGTTTCAAGCGGCAGCCGTGCTGGCGGGAGGATGGTTTCTACGCCAAGGGCCGGGGCGGCGGCGCTGGCTGCTCTGGCTGGCGATTTCGTTCGTGGCTGTGGCGGCGGGGCTGCGGTTCTTCCCGCGGTACTACTTCCATGTACTGCCGGTAGTGGTGCTGCTCGCGAGCCGTGGGTTCGTTTTGCTGCCGCGGCGTTGGGCCCTGGCGGTCAGCCTGCTGTTGCTGATTCCGCTAGTCCGCTTTGGCCCGCGCTACTACTGGCACGAGGGCTGGGCGGACCTGGCGATGGAACGTGACAGCCGGGCCGCGTCCGAACGGCTTGCCGGTTGCCAAAGCTTATTCGTATGGGGCTACCGGCCCGATATCTACGCGATGAGCGGCTGCCGCCCCGGAACGCCATACCTGGATTCGCAGCCCCTCACCGGCGTGATGGCCGACCGGCATCTGACGTCCGTCGAGCCCACCGTGCCGGGCGACCGGAGCCGGTTGGTCCACTACCGGCCCCACTACGTCGTGGACGGGCTGGGACCGTACAACCCGAAGCTGGCAATGAGCCAGTACCCGGACCTGGCCGGGTGGCTGGCGCAATATGAAGAGATCGGCCGCACGGCGGGGACGATTATTTACCGCGTCCGTCCAACTGCCACTGAGTGAAGGGAGAGCGGGCGCCCTGGACGTTGACGTTGAGGACGTATGGCACCTGAGAGCGAAAAGCGCGGTCGAGCGCGGGCCCGATCTGGCTGAGTTTTGTGATGTTCTCGCCGCCGCAGCCGAAGCCGCGAGCCACCTGATCGTAGCGAGTGCGGCGGAGTTCGCAGGCGACCGTCGAGCCGAGCAGCTCGCCCTGCAGTTCGCGTTCCAGGCCCCAGCCGCCGTCGTTGCCGACGACGATCACGAGCGGCAGCTTGTAGCGAACGGCCGTATCCAGTTCGGCGAGATAGAAGCCGAAGGAGCCGTCGCCGGTGACCATCATTACCGGCTGCTTAGGCCGGTGCATCTGCAGGGAGATCGCGTTCGGCAGGGCGGCGCCGATGGTGGCCATGGGGCCGAGGCGGAGCCAGCCGCCGGGGTGGTTGGCAGGCAACATACAGCGGCCCCAATGGACGAAGTCGCCGCCGTCCCAGGAGAGGAGCGGGTCGACCGGAAGGGTGCGGCGGAGCTCCGCGAAGAACGACGCCGGGTGCAGTACTTTGTCAGCCACGTGGGCGGCGGCGAGAGCGTCGAGTTCGGCGGGCCAAGTCGTCGTCGCAACCCAGGTGGGCGCCTTCCATTTGCCAACCTTGGCGTTGAGGGCTTCGAGCACCTGGCGGACGTCAGCGCAGAGGGCGACGGAGAGTTCGCGGTTCAGGCCAAGCTCGGGGCCATGAATATCCACTTGGGCAAACTTGGCATCCGGCGAGAAGAGCCGAGGTCCGCCCAAGGCGAGCCGATAGTCAATGCGCTTGCCAAGCACCAGGACAACGTCGGCCTGCCGGAAGACCTCGACGCAGGCACGGTTGAGCGAGGGGTCGGCGTAGCCGAGGCTGGGCGCCAAGCCGCGGGCCATGGTGACGTCGTAGTAGGGGAGTTGAGAGCGTTCGAGAAACTCGCGGAGGGGCAGGCCCGCATCGGCCCACCAAAGTCCACTGCCGCCGATGACGACGGGCCGCTTGGCGGACTTCAGGAGACGCAGGAGTGGGGAAACATCCGGCGGGCCCGCCAGCGGCACGGCTTGCGGAGCGCGGGGTGCGGCGGCGGCCGGGACGCGGAAGCAATCGACGGGAATGGTGAGATGAGCGACGCCCATGCGTCCAGTGGATGCCTCGCTGTAGGCTTTGCCGAGGGCAAAGGGAATCTGCGAGGCGGACGTGACGGTATGCGCCCACTTGGCGGCGGGGGCGGCCATGGCTGCCTGGTCAAGATCCTGAAAAACAACCCGATGGCGCATGAGCTGAGCGGGCGCGCCGCTGACGGCGATGAGCGGCGTCCCGTTCGAATTGGCCGTCGCGAGGCCAGTCAGCGAATTCGTATGGCCCGGGCCTCCGGTGACGAGCGAGAGCGCGGGGCGGCGGGTGCAGCGCGCCCAGGCGTCCGCGGCATGCACGACGGCTGCTTCATGGCGCATATGGATGATCTCGATGTCGCTCCCCGCCGACTGGGAGAGCACCTCGTTCAGATGGTCCCCGATGAGGGTGAAGATGCGATCGATCCCCAGCGTCTTGAGCGTGCCGAGGAATGCCGCGGCGCCATTACCGGTGTCTGCCATACTGAAACTTTCTCATGTCCAACATCCTCGTAACAGGTGGGGCGGGTTATATCGGCTCGCACACCGTCCACCAGCTTCTTCAGCGTGGCTACAACGTAACGGTACTTGACGATCTTTCCAC
Organism: Candidatus Sulfopaludibacter sp. SbA3; assembly: GCA_945890485.1. GTDB lineage: Bacteria > Acidobacteriota > Terriglobia > Bryobacterales > Bryobacteraceae. The sequence goes on from CAMDCN010000003.1 coordinate 138,518, forward strand.
CGGATTCCGCGACGCGGTTCCGGAGCCTCGGCTGCACATCTGCTCCTTATTCGATACCGAGCAGGTAACCCAGCTTCTGGTACGGCAGAAGATTGATGCCGTCGTCCATTTTGCGGCGTTCATCGCCGTCGGCGAATCGACGAAGGAACCAGAGAAGTACTTTACGAATAATGTCGCCGGGAGCCTGTCGCTATTCAGCGCGATGGCAGCCGCGGGCGTGAAAAAGTTGGTGTTTTCCTCGACGGCGGCCGTGTACGGGAATCCTGTGAGCACTCCGATTCTGGAGACCGCGACGATTGCGCCGGTGAATCCGTATGGGGAGACGAAGGCGACTGTGGAACGCGCGCTGGTATGGCTGGATCAATGCCGCGGCCTGCGCAGCGTACGGTTGCGCTACTTCAACGCCTGCGGCGCCAATGCGGAAGCGGGCCTGAGCGAACGCCACGTGCCGGAGACGCATCTGATCCCGCTGCTGCTGAAGGCGGTGGTGACCGGGCAGCCGATGACGATCTTCGGGACGGACTATCCGACAGCGGACGGAACCTGTATCCGCGATTACATCCACGTGGACGACCTGGCGGCGGCTCATATCGCGGCGATCGAGCATTTGCTGGGGGACGGCGAGAGCGACGTGTTCAACGTGGGGACGGGACGCGGCTTCTCGGTTCGCGAGGTATTGGCGGCCGTGGAGAACGTAACGGGTAAACCGGTGCCTCACGTGTTTGGCGACCGCCGCGAAGGCGACCCGGCGGAGTTGGTGGCCGACTCGTCCAAGCTGCGCAGCCGGTTGGGTTGGCGACCGGAGTATACGGAACTGGAACGGATCGTCGCCTCGGCATGGCCCAGCGAACAACGCCGCTGGGCGTAGAATATCGGCATGCGCTTTTTGCTTACCCTCTGTTTCGCCGCCTCTCTGGCGGCGCAGCCAGCCTATGACCTGTTGCTTAAAAATGGCACCGTCATCGACCCGAAGAACAATATCAACGCCCGGCGCGATGTAGCGATTTCCGGAGGCAAGATTGCCGCCGTGGAAGCCTCGATTGATCCGGCGCGAGCCAAGAAGGTGATCGATGTTGCCGGGCTTTACGTTTCGCCCGGCTTTATCGATCTGCACGTGCATGTGTTCTACGGCGACAACGCCAGCTACAGTGATGGCGCATTAAGCGTGATTCCGGACTCTCACTCCTTCCGCAGCGGCGTGACGACCATGGTGGACGCGGGGACGGCAGGCGCCAAGAATTTCGAGATCTTCAAGAAGCGGATCATCGATCGTTCGAAGACGCGGGTTTTGTCGTTTGTGAACATCGTCGGCGCCGGGATGGGCGGGGCGGTGGAGCAGAACCAGAACGATATGGACCCGAATCTCGTGATCGCGCTCGCGAAGAAATATCCGGAGATTGTGGTGGGCGTGAAGACCGCCCATTTCGCCGGGCCGGAGTGGACCGCCGTGGACAATGCCGTGAAGGCCGGGACGGGCGCGAATATTCCAGTGATGGTGGACTTTGGGGCTTTTCGCGTCGACCGTCCGCATGAGGAGCTGATCACCAAGCGGTTGCGGCCGGGCGACATGTATACGCACGCGTACTACTCGGCCGTGCCGATGCTCGACGACAAGGGCAAAGTTCGTCCGTACTTGTTGGAAGGGCGGAAGCGCGGCGTGTTGTTCGACGCCGGCCACGGCGGGGGGAGCTTTGTATTCCGCCATGCCGTTCCGGCCATCAAGCAAGGGTTCATTCCGGACTCGATCTCGACCGACCTGCACACCTCGTCGATGATCGGCGGCATGAAGGACATGACGAACGTAATGTCGAAGTTTCTCAATATCGGGATGACGCTCGAACAGGTGGTGCGGGCTTCGACGTGGCATCCGGCGCGGCAGATTAAGCGCACGGAGTTGGGCAATTTATCGGTGGGTTCGCCGGCCGATGTCGCGGTATTTTCGGTCCAAAAGGGTAAATTCGGCTTCGTCGATGTCTATGGCGCAAAGATGGATGGAACCCAGATGATCACTGCGGAGATGACGTTCCGCGATGGCCGGATGTACTGGGATTTGAATGGTTTGGCGCGGACGAGCTGGGATAAGTTGCCGAAAGACTACGGTCCGCAGGCCGATTGGACATGGGACGGCGTCATCTCTTCCGGTGTGCGAGGACGAAAATAGCTTGATACATTCAAGGCATGAAGCGATTTTTCGCAATATTTTTATGCCTTGTTTCGTCGGGATTTGCTGCTCTTACTAAAGAGCAAAAAGTCTTCGACTTCACCGTTCTTGCACAAACCTTCTCGGCTAATTATGGGCCTTATCACTGGAAAGTGGAGGCCCTTAAATACGACGCGATGGATTTGAAGCCTTGGCTGGCCAAGGTGGAAGCGACGCGGAACGACATTGAGTTTTTGGAGGTGCTGGTCGACTATGTCGCCAGCCTTAAGGATGGTCACGCGTCGCTTGCCTTCTATGGCACTTTCCGCGCGACGTTGGGTTTTTCAACCGATCTCTACGACGGAAAAGTTCTGATCGACTCGATTAACCGGGCGACTCAGCCGTTGTCTCGCTTCCCGGCTCAGGTGGGAGACGAGTTGGTTTCCTTCGATGGGCAACCGGTCAATGCGGTGATTGACCAGTTGGCGAAGTATCAGACCGTGGGAAATCCGCGGGCGACGCGGCGCCTGGCGGCGAATATCCTGACCCTCCGGCCGCAGTCGCTTATTCCGAGCGCGGCCTCGGTGGGCGACACGGTCGAGATCGAGGTACGGCGGGCTGAGACCGGAGAGCTCGAGAAGTACACCCTGCCCTGGACGAAGACCGGGATTGCGTTCACGGATTTGGGCACCGTGCCGGTGGCTCGCGACGCCGCGAAAGCCGGTCCCCGCGCCCTAGTGATGGAAGATGACTCTCTGCCGCCGTATATGCGGGCGATCACCCCACTGCTGACCGCGCGGTTGCCCCGGGATCCGGAAGGCGTGCTGGGCTACGGTGCGGTGGCTCCGGTTTATGGTTTCCCGACGGGATTCCGGCTGCGCCTGGCGGGCGGTAGCGACTTCTTCGCCAGCGGCACTTACGTGGCCGAGGGTAAGACGATTGGCTGGATCCGCATTCCCAGCTTCTCGCCACCGAGTGCCACGCTGGCGCTGCAACTGTTTGAGCGGGAAATGGCATTTTTCCAAGAGAATACCGATGGATTGGTGATCGACGGGATGCGCAATCCGGGGGGCTTGGTCTCGTTCAATGAGGCTCTTTTGCAGCGCGTTATCCCGTTCACATTTCGCACCACCGGCTTTGAGGTTCGCGCGACGAACTCATGGGCCCAGAGCTTTGCTTCGGTGTTATCGTCCGCACGGCAGTTCGGAGCCGAGCCTTGGATACTGCAGCACCTGGAGAACAACTACAACGACGTCCTCCAGGCGAATCGGGAGGGTGGCCGGACGGGTTCGCTATCGCTGAACAGCACAGGATCGCTCATGCTATTGCCTTCGCCGATGGCATACCGCAAGCCGCTGATTGTCCTCGTGGATGACATCTCGGCGTCGGCGGGGGATTCGTTTCCGTCCGTAATTCAAGACAACGGCCGGGGAAAGATCGTTGGGTACCAGACGATGGGCTTGGGCGGCAACGTTGTGGCTTATGACGCCACCGTATACTCCGAGGTGCAGGCGCGGGTGACCCAATCGTTGATGACGCGGCGGGAGCCAGTGGTGACAGCGGAGTTTCCGACGGCGCCTTACATCGAGAACATCGGCGTACGGCCCGACATAGAACTCGATTACATGACACGCGAAAACCTGATGAATCGGGGGGCTGGCTTTGTCGAGGCATTCACGAAGATCATTCTGCAAGAGATCGGTGGCAACTAGGGGGGGTTGACACCGGTAACGGAATGAAGTGGCATGTACCGCATGCCACTTCAAAAGAGAGCGATTGCAGAGTTCTTAGGAACCTTCTGGTTAGTATTTGGCGGCTGCGGCAGTGCGGTGCTGGCGGCCGCCTTTCCGCAAGTTGGTATCGGGTTGCTGGGGGTCTCCCTGGCGTTCGGCTTGACGGTGTTGACGATGGCCTACGCGATTGGCCATATCTCCGGGTGCCATTTGAACCCGGCGGTGTCGGTGGGGCTGGCGGTGGGCGGGCGGTTCCCGATGAGCGAGTTGCCGGCGTACGTGATTGCGCAGGTGGCGGGAGGCATTGCGGGAGCAGGTGTCCTGCTTTCCATCGCGAGCGGAAAAGCTGGGTTCGACTTGGGCGGCGGGTTGGCCTCGAATGGCTACGAGGCCCACTCGCCGGGCGGGTACTCGATGATGGCGGGGCTGACGGCGGAAGTTGTGTTGACCTTCTTCTTCCTTCTGATCATTCTGGGGGCGACGGACAAGCGGGCGCCGGGCGGGTTTGCGCCGATTGCGATTGGTTTGGGGTTGACGCTGATCCACCTGATTGGAATTCCGGTGACGAATCTCTCGGTGAACCCGGCACGGAGCACGGGACCGGCGGTGTTTGTGGGCGGCTGGGCGATCGAGCAGTTGTGGCTGTTCTGGGTGGCGCCGATTGTGGGAGCGGCGTTGGCCGCGGTGGTTTATAAGTTCGTGGCGTCGGAAGAGTAAAAAGCAAAAGGGCCCGCCGGTTGGCGGGCCCTTTTGAGTTTGGCTTCGTTTCGTAATTTAGAAGCTATAGCGCAGGCTGAGCTGCAGGTTGCGCTCGCTGCTCTTGCTGGTGATCTTGCCGAAGTTGGCGGCGGTGGGATTTGCATCCACACCGCCCCAGTTCGGGTGGTTGAGCCAGTTGAACGCCTCGAACTTAAACGTCACAGCCTGGCGCTCCATGAACCGGAACGCCTTCTGCATCGAGAGATTCCAGTTCTGGAAGCCCGGATTGTTGAAGGAGATCGAGTTGCGGTTCTGGTTGGGCAGGGTCCCGTTCGCCGGCCGGGTGGCCAGCCGGGTGGCGCCGTCGGCAACCGGGAAGTAGAAGTTCGGTTCCCCGTTGTAGTTCCCAGCGGCGGTCACGTTGCTGAATGCACGGCCGGAGTTGTCCGGTGTGAAGTTCAGGTTCCAGGGCTTGCTGTTGGTGGATCCGATTCCGAGGTAGTCGTCGCCGTTGGCAATGGTGAAGGGAGTACCCGTCTGCCACTGATTAACACCGGCCAACTGCCAGCCGCCCGCCAGGAACTTCACAGCCTTGTTCGTATCCTGACCATTGAAGAACGGGAGTTCCCACACAACGCTGGCCACGGCGATGTGGCGGGTGTCGTTGGCGGACTTGCCCCAGTTCAGTTCCTGGTTGTATACATCGATGAACGGGTCGCGCGGACCGGAGTTGTTGTCCATCGTCTTCGACAAGGTGTACGAGAAGCTGTACAGGAAGCCCTTGCTGAAGCGGCGGTTCGCTTCCACCTGCAGACCGTTGTAGGTGCTGCGGCCGGAGTGTTCGAGCATGTTGATGTTGGCGAAGCCCTTGAAGGGGCGGAGGAAGTTGACGTTGGCGCCGGCATTCTCGGGCCGGAACGTGGTGCCGGTGGGCAACTGGTTCAGGTCACGTTCGCGGGCGAGGAACAAGCCCGTGGTGCCGACGTAGCCGACTTCGAGGGTGGTCGAGAAACCGATCTCCCGCTGGTAGGTTGCATTCCACTGGTAGGACCGGGGAATCTTGTACGCGCGATCGATGGTCATGAAGAACTGCGGGAAGTTGACGCGCGTACCGCCGCCTGGCTGGTCGGCGACACCGTTGGTCACGGAGGCCATCGGCTGGAACGGCGGGTTGCCCCCCAGGAAGACCGAGTCATAAACGCCGGGGCGGGCCATAAATCCGCCGAAGCCCATGCGAATGACCTGCTTATCGGTGAGCGAGTAGGCGAGCCCCACGCGGGGCATTACGTTGAACTGGCTCGGCGAAGGGTAGCCGTTACCGCCGTCGAACAAGTTGTTGTAGAGACCCGAGTCGATGGCGGGAACACGGCCCTTACCGGCCTCGGGGAACTCGGTGCCAGGGATGCGGACACCATTGAAGCGGTTGCCGCTAAGGACGTTGCCAGTGGCGCGGTCGAGAACGGCGGCCTGTGCCGGATCGTAGTTCTTCGGGTCGAAGTAGGCCATATTGCCCCAGAGAGACTTGTAGTAGCCGGTCTGGTAGGTGCCACGGAAGCCGAGTTCGAGCTTCAGCTTCTGGTTGACGCGCCAAGAGTCCTGAGCGAAGAACTCAAACATGTTGCCGCGGTAGGGGGTATAGCTGCGCGGTCCAATTTCGGCGTAGGCGGAGAACAGGCCGAGGGCCGCATTGGCCAGCGCGGTGCCCGAGCCCGGAGCGCCACCGGGACGAAGGTCGTTGAATTCGAAACGTCCGTTCTGGTTGTTGGTGCCGCCGGGGACGCCAGACACGTTGATCTGGTCAAAGTCGTTCTGGCCGGAGCGTTCAAACAAGGCGCCCAGCTTGAAGGTGTGGTTGCCGACAATCTTGGTAATGTTGTCAGAGAACGTGTAGATGGGGCCCGAGGTTTTAGCCGGGTAGGGGCCGCCGTCGATGGTACCCACGTTCGCGATGGCGATGGTCGGGATCTTGTCGTTGATCTCCTTCGGTTCCGGGAACAGGTACGGATAGTTAATGTTGTTCACGGAGCGTTGGTAGCGGCCGGTGGTCTGGACGGCGATGGTGACGACGTCGGTCGAACCCGTGATGGACGCTTCGTTGATCATGGTCGGAGACAGGGTCCACACGTGGGTCAGGCTGCCGGTCTTGTTGGGCCTGTCGAGCGCGGCGGGCGCAAAGTCAAAGCCGCCGCGAAATGCATCGGCGATGTTGTACGAAAAGTTGGAGTGGCGAAAGCGGACGGTCTGGTTCGACGTGGGGTTGTAGTCGATGGAGACCGTGTCCTTCCGTTGGTTTTGCGGCTGCGGCCGAACCTGCAAGAAGTTGTTGTTGCCCTGGAACAGACCATTGGGGGCCGGGTAGGTCCGGAGGAACGCGATGCCGTTGGGGCTCAGCCGGTTCTGCGGAATAATGTTTCCGGGAAACGGGGTGCCGGTGAGCGGGTCATTCAGGGTGCGGGGCGCCGAGTAGTACGGGTTCGTGCCGAGCAACTCGCTGAAGTCGCCATTGCGCATAGCCACGCTGGGTACACGCTGGAAGGTGGTCTGGTCCTGACGGAACCGAACCCACTCCTGCGCCCATAGGAAAAAGAGCTTCTCCCGCTCTTTGTTGAAGATTTTCGGAATCATGACGGGACCCGAAATGTTGTAACCGAACTGGTTGAACTTCAACGGCGCTGTGAAGTTGGTGGCGGCGGAGCGGTTGCGCGCCCAGCTATTCGCGTCGAGTTGGTTGTTGCGGAAGAACTCGTAAGCGCTGCCGTGGAAGTCTTTTTGGCCCGAGCGGGTGACCATGCGGATCTGGCCGTTGCCGGACCGGCCATACTCGGCCGAGTAGTTGGCAGCAAGGATCTGCACTTCCTGCACCGTGTCGGCGTCAGCGGTACCGATGGAGGTGCCGTTGGCGCGGGTTCGGACGGCGACAGCGCCGTCAACGGTGATCAGCGAGTCGTTGGACCGGCCACCGTTGATGGTGAAACCACCGCTCGAGAGGCCGAAGCTGAAGCCCGACAGAGCGCCGCCGCGAACACCAGGGCGGAGCAGAGCCGAAAACAGCGGGTTGCGGCCGTTCAACGTGAGGTTCTTGATCTGGGCCTGCTCGACCGTCTTGCCGACGGTGGCCGATTCCGTGTTCACCTGCGCCGTGCTGGCTTCGACGGTGACCGTTTCGGTTAACTGACCAACGGCGAGGTCGATGTTGACCGCGATCGGTACACCGGCGTCGAGCTTGTTGCGGCTGGATCCAGTCTTCTTGAAGCCGGTGGCTTCGACGGAGACGGTGTAGTAGCCGGGCGAGATGTTGGTGACGGTGTAAAAGCCGGAGCTATTGGTGGTTGTCTGCCGTTCGAAGGCAGTGTCGTCATTTTTGACGGTTACTTTTGCGTTGGCGACCACAGCACCGCTGGGGTCCTTCACCACGCCGGAAATAGCGGCGTTGTCCGATTGTGCGAAAACGGACAGCGCAAACAGGCACAGTGCCGCGAGGGCAACTGTAGCTCTGCGTAGAGCTGCTTGAAGCTTCATAGGTTCTCCTTACCAAAGCGGGGAGTGCGAATCCCCTCGTTTCATCAGTTTAACTTATCGAGGTCATAATGGGTGTTTCGATATGATGACGCCACTATTAAGATGGGATAACGTGACGGTGATGCATGACGAGGTGACCGCCCTCGACCAGTGTTCACTTTCGATCAATCCCGGGGAACATGTTGCGATTTTGGGTCCGAATGGATCGGGAAAATCGACGCTAATTAAGACAATCACGCGGGAGCTATATCCGCGGTGGCCGGCCCCGCGATGCCGGATGGAGGTCTACGGGCAGCAGATCTGGAACGTCTGGGAGCTACGGGCCTGGATGGGCATCGTGACGAACGACCTGGTGCACCAGTGCACGCAGCCGTATCCCGTGATCGAGACGATCCTTTCGGGGTTCCATTCTTCGGTGGGTATCTGGCCATACCATCCAATTACGCCGGAGATGGAAGGACGGGCCGAGGAGCTGCTGGACCTGCTGGAAATCCGGCACTTGAAGGACCGGCTGCTCACGGAGATGTCGAGCGGCGAGGTGCGGCGGGCGGTGATTGGGCGGGCGTTGGCGCATCGGCCGAAGGCATTAATCCTGGATGAACCGACGAATTCTCTGGATATTGCCGCAATGCGGGAGTTGCGGGAAGTGATGCGGACCCTGGCGCAGAGCGGCGTAACCGTGATTCTGGTGACGCACCATTTGCCGGATATTATTCCGGAAATCGGGCGCGTGGTTTGCATGCGGCGGGGCCGAATCTACCGGGATGGTTCCAAAGCGGAGGTCCTGACGCCGGAGTGCCTGAGCGACGTTTTTGAGACGCCTGTCCAGGTGTTCGAACACGACGGTTTCTATCACATGTGGTGATGGTAGGCTGTTAGTTCGGGGCCCTTAGCACAACGGTTAGTGCAGCGGACTCATAATCCGTTGGTTGTTGGTTCGAATCCAACAGGGCCCACCAGCTTTTATGCGATGGCTCGTGCTGCTGTTGGCTGCTGCCGCCTGGGGGGCGGACCCCGCGTCCGTGTTGCGGGATCGGTGCCTGAAGTGTCATGGCGGGGAGAAGGTCTCGGCGGGCTTTGACCTGACGAAGGCGGGGTCTCCGCGCGTGATGGCAAAGGTGGAGAGCGGGGAGATGCCGATGGGCGGGCCCCGGCTTTCGGCGGATGAACTCAGCGCGGTGAAGGCTTGGGTCGAGGGCGGGGCGAAGCCCTTGGCGGCGGCGCCGCGGCAAGCGTTTTGGGCGTTCCGGCCCGTGGTGAAGCCGGCGGTTCCGGCAGTGGCAGCCGCCAAGACCGCGATCGACGCCTTTCTGCTCGAGAAGCTCCAGGCGAAAGGGCTCGGCTTCGCGCCGCAGGCGGATGAGCGGACGCTGCTGCGGCGGTTGTCGTTTGACTTGACGGGGTTGCCTCCGGCGGAGAGCCTGCCGTACGAGAAGGCTGTCGAGGCGTATCTGGCCTCGCCGCGCTATGGCGAGCGGTGGGGGCGGCACTGGTTGGACGTGGTTCGTTTTGGGGAAACGGACGGGGGCGAACATAATTTCGAACGGGCGCTGGCGTGGCCGTACCGCGACTACGTGATCGACTCGCTCAACGCAGACAAGCCGTATCCGCAGTTCTTGCGGGAACAGATCGCCGGGGATTTGCTGGCGCCGCAGGACCCTAAGATCGTGCGGGCGACTGGCTTTCTGACGGCCGGGCCGTGGGACTCGGTATCAGCGGAACTGAACAAAGACGCCGCGATGAAGGCGACGGCGCGGATGGATGAGCTCGACGACATGGTGACGACCACCATGCATACCTTCCAGGCGATGACGGCGAACTGCGCGCGCTGCCACGACCACAAGTTCGATCCGATTCCGACGCGCGACTACTACAAGCTGACGGCCGTGTTCCAGACGGTGGGATTCGGGACGCGCGAAGTCGTTACGCCAGAGGCGAAAGCCGCCTACGACAAGGCCACCGCACCGCTGCGGGCGCAGTTGAAGGACGTCGAGCAGAAGATTGCGGATGCCGAGGACCCGGTGCGGGCGGCTTATCTCCGGAAGGCGATCCGCGAGTTCCATGAAGCGCGAAAAGGCGAGGCGCGGCGGATCCCGGTGAACCCCGTGTTCAACGTCAACCGCATTCGCGAGGCGGGTGAGTTGCGCCTGGTGATTACGGGCCATGACGGGCCACTGGCGAAATTGGATTGGCTAACGGTAGGCGGGCGACGGATCGAAAAGTGGCAGGCGGAGCGAAAGGCGACTCCGGATGAGCCGGTGTATCTTCCGTTGGGCGTCGTGACGGTGCCGGGGGAGATCGCCTGGGCTTGTGACGAGCAGTTGGCGCGGAAGCCGGGCGGGATCACGGTGTATCGGGTGGAGGCCAAACGGGGGACGGAGTGGGTGGAAGTCGCGAGTTCGCTGGATCACGTGCGGAGCGTCGAGGTATTGCTGCCGGCGGCTCCAGATCCCGGGTTGGTGCCGGAGCTTAAGAAAGAACGGGACCGGTTGAAGGCGGAGATCGCGAAAATTCCGGCGCCGAAACGGATTTATGCGGCGATGCCCCATCCGCCCGATCAGGCATTTGTTCTGGAGCGGGGAAGTATCGGGAAGAAGAAAGAGGCTGTGGCGCCGGGGGCACTTTCAGTGCTGCCGGCGGCGTTTGCCACGGACAAAGACCGGCGGCTGGCGCTCGCGGATTGGATGACCGATCCGGCGAATCCGTTGACGGCGCGCGTGATCGTTAACCGCGTTTGGTACTTCCACTTCGGCAACGGACTGGTGAATACGCCAAGCGATTTCGGGTTGATGGGCGACCGGCCGTCGCATCCGGAGTTGCTCGATTGGCTGGCCGCTTCGTTTGTCGAGAACGGGTGGAGCCTGAAGTGGCTGCACCGGCAGATTCTGATGACGCAGGCCTATCAGCAGTCGGCGGCGCATAACGAAAAGGCGTTTGCCGTCGATGCCGGGAACCGGTTGCTGTGGCACATGCCGCTCAAGCGGATGGACGCCGAGACGCTGCGGGACTCGATGCTGGCGGCGGCGGGGACGCTGGATCTGACGATGGGCGGGCCGAGTTTCCGGCTGCATCGAATGGAGTCCGGCGGTTCGTATATTTTCAAAGCCGTGGCGAATCCCGGGCCGGAGACGTGGCGGCGGTCGGTATACCGGTTCAATGTGCGGGGCGGGGACCGGCTGATGCTCGATAACTTCGATTGTCCGGATCCTTCGGTGGCGACCCCGCAGCGAAGTTCGTCGAATACGGCGCTGCAGGCGTTGACGCTGCTGAACGACGACTTCGTTTGGGAGCAGGCGCAGAAGTTGGCGGCGCGGGCGGGGGGTGTCGGCCGGGCCTACGAACTGGTGCTCGGCAGGCCGGCGACGGCGCGGGAGCTGGCGCTGGGCGGGAAGTATGCGGCCGATCACTCCTTGGCCTTGTTCTGCCGGGTGCTGTTAAACACGAACGAATTTTTGTACATCCCATGACGAGACGAGACCTACTTTGGAACGCGGGCGGCGGCGCGGCAGGCTTGGCGCTGGCGCAACTGCTGCAGGGCAAAGGGACGCACTTCCCGGCCAAAGCGAAGCGGATGATCATGATCTTTCTGCCGGGCGGATTCAGCTCGGTGGATACCTACGACTACAAGCCGGACTTGGTGAAGCACCACGGTAAGGAGACGCAGGGAGCGAATACGATCACGCCGTTTTTCGGCAAGCGTGGGACCGTAATGCAGTCACCGTGGAAGTTCTCGCAGCATGGGCAGAGCGGGAAATACGTGAGCGAATTGTTGCCGCGCTTGGCGACCTGCGTCGACGACACGACGTTCGTACACTCGATGGTGACGCGGTCGAACGCGCACGGGCCGGCGCTGTTCCAGATGTCGACAGGCTTTATCTTTCAGGGGTTCCCGTCGATTGGATCGTGGATCAGCTACGGGCTGGGGAGCGAGAACGAAAATCTGCCGTCGTTTGTGGTGCTGCCGGACCGGCGGGGCCTGCCTCCGTGCGGCGTGGCGAACTGGGGCAACGGCTTCTTGCCGGCGGTACACCAAGGCGTGGCGTTCGGAACGCAGGAGCAGCCGATTGCGAATTTGCGGCCGCCGGCGGCGGTGAACGCGAAGGCGCAGGCGGCGAGCTACGACCTGCTCAGCCAGTTGAACGAAGAGCATGCCGGGGCGAATCCGGGCGAGGATGCGTTGGTTTCGCGGATCCGCGCGTATGAGCTGGCGGCGAAGATGCAGTTGGCTGCGCCGGAGGTGACGGACATCAGCGGGGAGACGGCGGCGACGCGCAAGGCGTACGGCCTCGACGATCCCGACATGCGCGACTACGGGTACAACTGCCTGCTGGCACGGCGGTTGATGGAGCGCGGCGTGCGCGTGATCCAAATGTACAATGGCGGGCACTTTGGGGCGCCGCGCGTGAACTGGGACGCGCATGAGGACCTGATCACGAACCACGGCAAGAACGCCCGGATTCTGGATCAGCCGACGGCGGCTCTGCTGAAAGACTTGAAGCAGCGCGGGATGCTGGACGATACGCTGGTCGTGTTTACGACCGAGTTCGGGCGTTTGCCGATCTCTGAGGGCTTGGGAGAAGGCGGAAGGGACCACAACCCGGAGGGCTTTACTTCGTGGATGGTGGGTCCGGGGCTGAAGAAAGGCTTCAGCTACGGGTCAACCGACGAGATGGGCTACAAGGCGGCGGAAAATCCGGTGACGCTGTACGATTTCCACGCGACTATTCTGCACCTGATGGGGCTGGACCATACGCGGCTGAGCTGGTACCACAACGGCTTGCAGCGGCGGCTGACCGACGTGCACGGGCACGTGATCAAGCCGCTTTTCGCTTAGAAAGGAACCAACCGGCGGCGACCACGAATGCTGCGCCCGCAGCTTGGATGGCGATGTCGACCGCGAACGTGGGGTGGAAGAGCTTCACGACGACCGGGTCCGTAAGGATCATCTCCGCGCCAACACGACCGAGGATGGCGGCGCCGATCCAGACGATGACGGGGTACTTGTCCATGATGGTGGACAGGAGTTTCGACGTGAAGACGACGAACGGGATGGAGAGGCCCAGGCCGAAGATCAGCAGGAAGAGGCTGCCCTTGGAAGTCCCGGCGACGGCCAGGATGTTGTCGACGGACATGGTGATGTCGGCCACGAGGATGTACCAAATGGCGGACATGAGCGAGGTGGCTTGTGGCCCGCCGGCGTTGTGGTCCGCGGCGTCGGTAAGTAGCTTGATGGCGATCCAGAAGATGAGGACACCGCCGACGAGCTTGAGCCAGGAGACTTGCAGAAGCTGGGCGGCAAAGAACGTGAGGCCGATGCGGAGGACGACGGCTACGCCGGCACCGATCATGATGCCGAGTTTCTTTTCGCGTTCGGGAAGAGACTTGACCGCGAGCGCGATGATGACGGCGTTGTCTCCGGCGAGGAGGAGATCAATCAGGACAATAGCGAAGATGTCGAGGAGGAGTTGAAGGGACAGTTCCGGCATGCAGGGGCTGGTGTCCTGAAGATAGCACGACCGGTCGCCCGTTCTGCGCATCCTAAATAGTGACTATGGCTCCCGAATGGATGAAACGTTGGCTGCTGGCGGCCGGAATCTACAACATAGCCTGGGGCTTGCTGGTGGGGTTGTGGCCGAACCTGATGTTCGATTGGGCGGGGATGGAGCGGCCGAACTACCCGGAGTTGTGGCAGTGTATCGCGATGATTGTTGGCGTTTATGGTGTTGGGTACGCGATTGCTTCGCTCGATCCGTATCGGCATTGGCCGATTGTGTTGGTTGGCTTTCTGGGGAAATTGTTCGGGCCGATCGGGTTTGTGCAGGCGGCGGTGGAGGGGCGGTTCTCCTGGTGGTTCGGGGTGAACAACATTACGAACGATCTGATTTGGTTGATTCCGTTCGCCTTGATTTTGAAAGGGGCCTGGACGGACCGGGGGCCGGTGGGTGATCTCAGCTCATTCCTGGCCGGGCATCGGGACGCGCTGGTGGTTTTCCTGCGGCACGCGGGCTGTACGTTTTGCCGGGAGACGCTGGCGGACGTAGCTCGGCAGCGGAAACAGATTGAGGCCGATGGCGCGAAGATCGTGCTGGTGCACATGGGCGGCACGGAGGAGTTTTTCGCTCAGTATGGGTTGGCGGACGTCGAGCGGGTGCATGATCCGGAGCGGGCTTTGTACAAGGCGTTTGGGCTGAAGCGGGGGAACGTGTGGCAGTTGCTGGGGCCGTCCGTCTGGTGGCGCGGATTTCTGGCTTGGCGAAAGCACGGGGTGGGCTATTTGGAAGGGGACGGGTTTCAGATGCCGGGGGCGTTCGTGGTTAAGGGCGGGAAGATCGTGAAGGAGTACCGGCACGAGACGGCAGGGGATCGGCCGGACTATTGCCAGCTATCGTAGAGACATGGGTTTTGACGGACTCCGGGTCCTGGCTTTGGAATCGCGCCGCGCGACAGAGATGGCGGTGCTGGTGGAGAAGAATGGTGGCGTAGCGACGGTAGCTCCTTCGATGCGCGAGGTGCCGCTGGCCGAGAACCCCGAGGCGTTCGCGTTCTTCGACCGTCTGCGGGCGGGCGAATTTGAACTGGTGATTTTGTTGACCGGCGTGGGGGCCCGGGCGTTGGACAAAGTCCTTTCGACACGGTGGCCGGAGGGTGCGCTGGCGGAAGAGCTGCGGAAGCTGCCGGTGGTGGCGCGCGGGCCGAAGCCGATGGCCGTGCTGCGGGAGTGGAACGTGCCAGCGGCGGCGATGGCGCCTGAGCCGAATACGTGGCGTGAACTGATGCAGGTGATGCGGGGGCGGACGGAGCGCCGGATAGCCGTGCAGGAGTACGGGAAATCGAACCTTTTTCTGCTGGAAGCGTTGCGCGCCCAGGGAGCGGAAGTGACGCAGGTGCCGGTGTATCAGTGGGCGCTGCCGGAGGATACGGCGCAATTGCGAGCCGCGGCACGGGGATTGGCGGCGGGGGCGTTCGATGTGATCTTGTTCACCACCTCGATTCAAGTAACCCATCTATTGGACGTGGCCGCGGAGGAGGGCGTGGACGTATTACCCGCGCTGCGCCGGATGGTGATCGGGTCAATCGGGCCCACTACATCGGAGGCGCTTGAAGAGATAGGATTAAAGGCCGATATGGAGCCGTCTCACCCCAAGATGGGAATCCTGGTGAAGGAAGCCGGGGAACAGGCGGCCGCGATCCTGGAGAAGAAGCGATGAATCGGCGCGATCTGGTGCGGAACTTGGTGAGCTTGGCGGCGGGGTCTCCGCTCTTGACCGCGGAGGTGCCGGACGAGTTGATGGGACCCATCAACGTCCACGAGTTTGAAGAGGTCGCCAAGCGGAAGATGCACAAGCTGGCGTACGACTTCATCGCCGGGGGCGTCGAGGACGAGTACACCCTGCGGGCGAACCGAGAAGCGTACGAGAAGTATGTGCTGCGGCCGCGCGTGATGACGGACGTTTCGAACGTGTCGCTGGATGTGGATCTGCTGGGGATCAAGTTGACGAGCCCCATCCTCATTGCACCGACCGGGGGGAAGAACCTCGTGCTGGAAAATGCCGATGAAAAGGTGGCGGCCGCCGCGCTGGCGTCGAAGACGCTGATCTGCTCGGGAACCGGCGTGCAGAAGATTCTGGAAAAAGGCGAGCCGCTCCTGTGGTGGTCGAATACGATCGGCGCGGCGACCAAGGCGCAGGCGCGCGGATATGCGCGGCGCATTGAAGACGGCGGCGGGAAGGGAATCACGCTGACGGTGGATAACCAATACCAGTCGAACCGGGACCGGAACAATCGCAACCGGTTCGACTACGGGTACATGCAGACCGGCATCCCGAAAGAGGGCGAGCCGAAGCCGAAACCGCGGTCTCCGGCCCTGCCGGCGATGTGGCAGCCGCATACCCCGCAAATGACGTGGGAGCAGATTTCGTGGATGAAAGAGGGCGCGAAGATCCCGGTGATTGTGAAGGGGATTATTCATCCGGAGGACGCCGCGCTGGCCGTGAAGCATGGGGCGGACGCGATTGTCGTATCGAACCACGGCGGGCGGCAGTTGGACGGCGTGATGGGGACGCTGGAGGCGTTGCCGGATTGCGTCGATGCGGTAGGCGGGAAGGTGCCGGTGCTGATGGACGGCGGCTTGCGCCGCGGCACCGATATTCTGAAGGCGATGGCGTTGGGGGCCAAAGCGGTGTTGGTGGGGCGAGCGCCGTTGTGGGGCTTGGGTGCGTTTGGGCAGCCTGGCGTGGAGCGGGTGCTGTGGATGTTGAACGCGGAACTGAAGCTGGCGATGGCGCTGGCGGGGATGGCGAAGCCGGGCGACATTACGCGGACCATTGTGAAGAGGAAGCTGGGATGATTTGGGTTCTGCTGTTGCTATTGGGTTCGTTTCGCCTGGAAGCCCAGCAGGATTGCGCGCCGTGCCACAACGAGCAGATTGCGGACTTCGGGAAGCATAAACACAATACGAAGGCGGGCCTGCAGTGCGGCGTTTGCCACGGGCCGAGCGATAAGCATCGCAAGAGCAATGGCGAGGCTCCGCCGGACCGGGTGGCCGCTCCCGATGAGGTGGCGGGGATGTGCGGGAACTGCCATTTGCTCGAGAAGAATCAGTACGTCGAGAGCAAACATCATCACGCGGTAGTGCAGCGGACGGCGAAATCAGCCAACTGCAGCACGTGCCATGGGCACCATGCGATGAAGGAGTGGACGGCAACGCAGGCGGGCTGTGCGCGCTGCCACACGTCGACGCCAGCGGCTTGCAAAGAGAAGCCGGTGGGCGCGGCGGTGGCCAAAGTGACCTGCATGAACTGCCATGCGCGGCACACGCTGGCGGTATCGTCACGGTGAAACGGGAACGCAGCGTCGGCCGGTTGATATCGGACTACATGAATCTGGCACTGATCCTGCCGGTGAGCCTGCTAGTGGGGTATGCGATCGGCCTGGGGCTGGATAAGGCCTTCGGGACGAACTTCTGGTACATCGTTTGGTTGATCGCCGGCGTGATCGCGGGGATGCGAGAGCTGATTCGGAAATTGAACAAAGAGTTTGATCGGGATACGGATTCGAAGTGACAGATTACGAAGGGCTTGTTCGGCGGCTGGAGTGGGGGATTGCGGGGTGGGGCGTGGTGTTCGCGACGGTGGCGGGAGTCGGCTGGGGCGGATTGGCGGCTCTGGGAGTGGCGACGGGTGCGGCGGCGGCGTGGGCCAATTTCCGATGGCTGGAGAGCGCGTTTTCCCGGCCGACCCCGGCGCGCGCGGGCCTGCTGGGCCTTCGTTTGGCCGTGCTGGGCGGGGTGGGCTATGTTATGCTGAAGGTATTTGCGGTTACCCCTGTCACGTTCCTCATCGGACTGTTGACCGCTGCGGCTGCGGCGCTGGGGGAAGCGCTCTACCAATTGATTTATGCACGAATCTCATGAGCTCTGGCTCACCGCTCTCTTCAACGATCACCTGGCTGGGCTAGGAAATTCGGTTCTTTCGGCGGTGGGCATGCAGACCCACGCACGGCCCTGGGCGAACTACATCACCATGGAAATTCTGGTGGCGGTGTTGATCGTGATTCTCTTCACGATCGCCAAGAGCGGCTTTTCGATGACGGCCCCTGGCAAGTTGCAGCATGTTCTTGAGGCGATGTACGAATTTTTGGGCGAACAGGCCCACGACAACGTTCATGAGGGCTACAAGAAGTACATCCCGATCGCCGGGACGTTTTTCGTATTCGTGCTCTTCTCGAACCTCCTCGGCGTGATTCCTACATTTGAATCGCCGACGATGTATCACTACGTGCCGGCGGGCATCGCGCTGCTCGCGTTCCTCTACTACAACATTCAGGGCATTCGCCAGCACGGCGGCCACTACATCAGCCAGTTTACGGGTCCCATCTGGTGGTTGACCCCGCTGATGCTGCCGATCGAAATCGTCAGCCACGCTGCGCGCCCGGTCTCTCTCACCATTCGTTTGTTCGCGAACATGTTCGCGGGCGAGCAGGTAACCCTGGTCTTTTTGAGCTTGACCTATATCGTGGTGCCGGTAGCCTTCATGGGGCTGCATGTGTTCATCTCGGTGATTCAGGCTTACGTCTTCGCGCTGCTGACGCTGATCTACATCGGCGCGGCGGTGGGCGACGAACACTAATCTTTTTATTCGGCATTAACCCCGCGCCAGTGTGAGCCCTCACCGTCCCAACGGAGGAACGGAACCACCTCCTGAGCGCAATTTATACCCAAGGAGCAACACCCCATGTTCGGAAACATGTTCGTTCTGGCCTTCGTTTTGATGGCCTTCGCTATGCCCTCGATGGCCGCTGACCCCGCCATTGTTCTTACCAGCGCTTTCTCGATGGCCATTGCCTCGGGCCTCTGCGCCCTCGGCCAAGGCAAGGCGATTGCCGGCGCCGTGGAAGCCATTGCCCGCAACCCTGGCGCCGCCACGGTGATCCGTGGTCTTGGACTGCTCGGCCTCGTCTTCATCGAGTCGCTCGCGCTGTTCACCCTCGTTATCGTCTTCGTGAAAGGCTAATTCTCTTAGGGCGCGGCGCTCCGGATTTCGGGGCTGCCGCGCCCTTAGTGTTTCTATATGTTGAAGATTCAGGGCATCCTCGTTCCGGTTTCGACACCGTTTGATCATCGCGGCGACGTCTACAAGGCAAAGCTGAAAAGCAATGTGGAGCGGCTGAACGCGATCAGTCTCGCAGGGTATGTGGCTGGCGGTTCTCTGCTGACGGCAGAGGAGAAAGTCCTGGTTTGGGAGTTGGTGGCGGCGAGTGCGAAGCCGGGCAAGCTGCTGGGGGCGGCGGCATCGGCGCCGAGTGTTCGGGAGACGGTGGCGTTAGCCAACCGGGCGGCGGAGTTGGGATATCACTTTGCGTTCGTGGGGGCGGCCGCGGAGTTCGGCGGAGAGACACGCACTCTCTACTACCGGTCAGTTGCGGACGCCTCGCGGATTCCGGTGGTCGTGGACGGGGATTTGGCGCCGGAGCATCCGAACATCTTGAAAGTGGCGTTGACGCAGGAGTCGGCGCGTCTGTTCGGCGCCTTCAAAGACGGCGCGACGGCGGCGCTGGTTCCCGTGGCGAATGCGATTCCGTATTCAGTGCAACTGGTCTGGGAGGCCTACCGCCAGCGGGAAGACGAAGCGGGGGCGGACTGGCAGGAACGGATCCGGCCGCTAGTGGCCTTGGTGGAGGCGCACGGGACGCCGGCTCTGAAGTGCGCGATGGATTTGAACAGTTACTACGGTGGCGTGCCGCGGTTGCCGTTGACGCCGGTTGCGGAATGGGTCAAACCGGCGATTGCGGCGGCGCTGCACGATCTCAAGAGTTGATATGATCGGGTTCCATGAAAACGATCCTAGGAATTTTTATGCTTGCTGCTGCTAGTTTCGGCCAGGCCGAATCGGAAGTGAAGGCGGTCCACGCCGAGTATGTGAAAGCCGCCAAGGCGGGAGACACGGCGACGCTGAATAAGCTGTTCGCGCCGGAGTTGCAGTATAGCCACTCGAACGCGCTGCTTGAAGACAAGGCGACGGCTGTGGCGGCGCTGGCCAAGGGCAAGCCCACCTTTCAGGTACACAGCGAGGCGATCAAGGTCTACGGCAACACTGCCACCATCCGGGCCCGCGTGACATCCATTGCGAGCCCGAATCTCGAGATGACCGTGCTGCTGGTGTGGGTGAAGAACGGCAGCCAGTGGCAGTTGGTACAGCGCCAAACGACACGCGTACCCGCGAAGAGCTAAATGTAAGCAACCGAACCGTCGACGTGGTAATCGAAACCACGGCGCCACGGTTTGGACGGCATCCGGCGGAGGGCGTCCTCATTGAGTTCGACGCCCCAGCCGGGCTTGGTTGGCAGTGGGATGTAGCCGTCCTTAACCATGAGCGGCTCCTTAAGCAGGTCCTTGCGTGGGGAGACGTCGTCGGGGTGATATTCGAGGACGAAAAAGTTCGGCGTGGCGGCGGCGAAGTGGACGTTGACCACGGTCGCTAGCGGGCCCATCGGGTTATGCGGCGCAACCATCACATAGTGGGCTTCGGCCATCGCGGCGATCTTCCGCATCTCCCAAAGGCCGCCACAGACGCAGATATCCGGCTGAATGATATCCAGCGACTGGTTGGAGAGGATCTTGCGGAACTCGTGCCGGGTGTAGTTGCATTCGCCGCTGGCGAGCGGGATGTTGACGTGGTCAGCCAGTTTCCCCATCGCGTCCTCGTTTTCCGGCCGAATCGGTTCTTCGAGCCAGGCGGGTTGATACGGCTCAATGGCCTGGGCGAGACGGACGGCGCGGCTGACTTCAAGGAATCGCGCGTGGATGTCGCAGCCGATATCGACGTTCGGCCCCACGGCTTCGCGGACGGCGCGGACGCGGGCGGCGGCACCGAGGGTAACGGCGTTATAGGAGAGTTGGTTGTCCTTCGGCGGTTGGGGGCGCATCTTCAGGCAGGTGTAGCCGTACTTGGCGACGAGCGCCTTGGCATTGGCGGCGATCTCATCCGGGGTGTTGCCGCCGACGGATTGATAGACGCGGATCTTCTCGCGGACCTTGCCGCCGAGGAGCATGTAGACCGGAAGCCCGGCGGACTTTCCGGCGATGTCCCATAGGGCGTGTTCGATGCCGGAGATAGCCGCATTGACGACGAGCCCGCCGGGGAAGCGGGTGAAGTTCATCATCATGTTGTACAGGTGCTCGATGTTGCGTGGGTCCTGGCCAACCAGCCAGCTTTTGAAATCGGCGACCACGGCGGCCGTGGCTTCGTCGGGGCCGCAGGAGTAGGCTTCGCCGATGCCGGTGTGGCCCTGGTCGGTTTCGACTTTGACGAAGCATGTATTACGGCTGCCGGTGCCGACGAGGATGGTCTTGATGTCGGTAATCTTCAGCGCCGGTTTGCCTCCCGGCTGGGCGGCTTGGAGCGCGGGCACGGCGCTGGCGGCGAGGGCGTGTTCAAAGAAGGCGCGGCGTTTCATCGTGCCGCGAATTCTATCAGAGCGGGAGACGGTTAGTGGCAGCCGAGGCAGCGGAAGTCGCGGCCGTGGCACACGGTGCAGGTTTCGCGTTCGAGTTTGTCTTTGAAGCGGTTGTGGCGATCGATGTAGCCGGGCGTGTGGGTGGCGGGCAGTAGCTTGGCCGGTTCTGCGTGGCACTGTTCGCAGGTGAAGGGCGGATCGATCTTCGTGTGGCAGGTGAGGCAGTCGGCCATGTGGGGGAAGTGGGACGATTTTTCGGCGACGGCGACGCTTTGCTCGATGCCTTGGTGGCAGGCGGCGCAGGCGTTCTTCGAGTCCAGATGGGCGGCGCGGGCGGTGCCTTCAGCCTTCGTGCCGAGCCAAGTGCCGGCGGTGATGGCCCCGCGGAAGGCGGGGGCGAGGTTGCCCAGTTTGGTGTGTACCGAATGATTGAACTTGTCGACGGTGCGCCTGTCCGGAGCCTTGACGGAGACCTCGCCTGGCTTATGGCACGAAGCGCAGACGGCCGCGTCCGGCAAGTTGTTGTCGGCGGCGGTGGTGGACTGCGCAACCTTCTGGTGACAGGTGACGCAGTTCAACTTGAGAGCGAGATGTTGTTGATGGGAGAACGGTGCGGCCGCGGCAAGGGCGGCGCACAGGATCAGCCCTTGTAGGAGATACGCCAAACCTTGTTGCCCCCATCGTCGGAGAGAAGCAGACTGCCATCGGGCAGTTGCAGGAAGCCTACCGGGCGGCCCCAGACTTCGCGCTTATCGGGGGCAAGCATCCACCCGGTGAGGAAGTCCTCCTTCGGGCCGACGGGTTTGCCGCCCTTGAAAGGAACGAAGGCGATGGAGTAGCCGATGCGCTGCGAACGGTTCCAGGAGCCGTGCTGGGCGACGAAGACGCCTTCCTTGTACTTCTTGGGGAACTGGCTCCCGGTATAGAAGAGCATGTCGATGACGGCCACGTGCGCGCCCATAACGAAGTCCGGCTCAAGGGTTTTCTTGACCAGATCGGGGTTCTTGCCTTTATTGGTCGGGTCTTCGTTGGGGCCGGTGTAGGCGTAGGGCCAGCCGTAGAAGCCGCCGTCTTTCACCTTGACGAGATAGTCGGGGACGAGATCGTCGCCGAGGCCATCACGTTCCTGAACAGCGGCCCAGATTTCGTCAGTGCCGGGTCGGTGGCTGAGACCGATGATGTTGCGCAGGCCAGAAGCGTAGATGCGGTGGCCGGATCCGTCGGGGTTGTATTCGTTCAGGGCCGCGCGGCGGGGATCTTCGCCGACCGTGGCGTTCGACTCCGAGCCGCAACTGACGTACATCTTGTCCTTCTTCAGATCGAAGAGGATGGTGCGGGAGTTGTGGCCTTTGCCGAGGCCCGCATAGGAGACGACCTCTTCGCCTTTACCAGCGCTCAGCGCTTTCGAGTCGTATTTATAGCGTTTGATGGATGTCGGCTCGCCGACGTAGAGCCAGTCTTTGTAAAAGGCGAGGCCGTAGGGCCGATCGAGACCTTCGATGATCTTCTTCTTGTCTTTGCCGTTGTTGGTGAGGGCATAGACGACGCCGTTCGGGGCGATATTGGTGTCGGTGATGAGGATCTCGCCGTTCGCACCCTGGAGCATGAAACGGGGGCGGGAGAAGCCACCTGTGGAAAACTCTTCGATGGAGAAGCCCGCGGGAAGTTTCAGTTGGGCGCCGTCGGGGCGAGAGACTACTTGAGGCCGGTTGTTGGAAGAGGGGGTGGCGTAGGGGGCCGGGAGGGTGATCTTGCTCTTTTGAGCGAAGGCTGCGCCGGAAGCGGCAATAGCGGAAAGGGTGAACAGACGACGTTGCATTGGGACTCCTCGAAGGCTTTATTCTATCGCCCTCGAAGAGTCCCGATGGGGTGGGTTTACATGCCGAAGAAGGCGACGAAACCGATGAGCAGGGTGGACTGCGACTTCGCGCTGCCGTTCTCGTTGCCGCGATCGAAGTAGGGCTGGTTCGACCAATCCTTCCGGTATTCGAGGCGGCTGAGGAGGCCCTGGGCCCACTTGTATTCGCCGGTCATGGTGAAGGTGTTCAGCTTCTGCGCCTTACCGGTGATGAAGCCGTCACGGTCATTGTAGTGCTCGTAACGGGGGGTGATGGCGACGGTCTTCGAGACCTGGAACTTCGAGGCGATGCCGATGGCGACCCAAGTGTCGCTGCCGCCGCTCAAGCGCCGGTCGGCGCCGTAGTCGAAGTTGATGTACATGGCCGTCTTGTCGTTGGGGTTGATGTTCAGCACCGTGTCGTAGAAGTTGCGGAAGCCTTTGTTGGTGCCGGTCTTTTCTGGGCCGGTGTAGTAGTTGTTGAACCAGGAGACCTTGGAACCGGTCCACGCCGTGGTGAAGCCCAGCGTTTTGCCGCTATTGTTGTCTTCGACGTTGTTCCAGCCGTTGACCAATTGGACGCCGGCGGAGAAGGACTTGGTCAGCGGCTTGGTCAGGCGGAGGCCGGTGTGATAGTACGGCCCGTTGGCGTACAAGTAACCGCGGGAGTAGTTGCCCGACAGGTGCGTCTCGGTGAGCTCGGCGCCGGCGGAAGTGTAGAATTTGCCGAAGTCGATTTGCAGGCCGCCTGCGTTCTTGGGCTTGAGGCTGACGTAGGCCTGCGGAATGTAGCGGACGATATCAGTGCCGGCGGGGTCGGTGGCGTGGAAGATCTCCCAGGCGCGGCCGAAGCCCACATCAATCTTGAAACCAACCGGATCAGCGTCGTGTTCAAAGGTCAGTTTGGTCATGTTCAACGTCATGGAATTGGACTTGACGTCGAAGTTGCGCAACACGTTGTTGCCGGAAGCGGGATTGCCGAAGTTCTTGCTGTAGTAGCCGTCGATCAAACCGCTGATCTTGATCGAGCCAACAGTCCAGGGGGCCGCCGCGGCCGGAGCAGGGTCGGGCGCAGGCGCGGTGGTCTGCGCAAAAATGCCGGTCCCCGCAAAAGACAACACGACGAGGGTGAGATTCGCCGGAATCTTCATTGAGAGTTCTCCAGTTTTGATTAGGGTGAGTGGGAACGACGGGGTTCCTGAGGAGAATACCGAATCGCTTAGCTGGAGGGCCAATAGATAATTTCAATCGCTTGAATAGCAATGTTCGATTTCCCATGGAGATACGGGCGTAGCATCATGACTAACGATGCACTGTCGCAAGTCGGCCCTGTCCGCACGACTTCCTCACACTCACCACTCCAATCGAGGTGTTTCATGAAAAAGTTTCTCACCGCAAGTTCGCTTGCCGCGCTAGGAGCGTTATCGCTTCTGGCCCAGGCTCCTCCGGCCGCTCCGACGACGGAAGAACTTGTGCCCAAGATCGCAGCCGCCCAGTCCGCCGGCGATAACGCCTGGATGATGGCTAGCTGCGCACTTGTCCTCCTGATGACCGGTCCCGGACTGGCCCTTTTCTACGGTGGCCTGGTCCGCAAGAAGAACGTCCTTGGGACAATGATGCAGAGCTTCATCATGATGGCTGTAGCCACGGTGATGTGGGCGCTGTTTGGATATTCTTTAGCGTTCGGCGACGGCAATTCGTTCATCGGCGACATGCGGTTTGCGATGTTGAACGGCGTTGGTATGGAACCGAACACCGACTACGCGGGGACCATTCCGCATTTGACGTGGATGGCGTTCCAGATGATGTTTGCGATTATTACCCCGGCGCTGATAACGGGCGCGTTCGCTGAGCGGATGAAGTTCAGCGCGATGCTCCTCTTCACGATTCTGTGGAGCCTGTTGATTTACTACCCGATGGCGCACATGGTGTGGGGCAAGGGCGGCATGTTGAACGCATTTTTGGGCGGATCGATTCCGACCCTCGACTTCGCGGGCGGCACCGTGGTGCACATCACCTCCGGCGTTTCGGCCCTGGTTTGCGCGATCGTGATCGGCAAACGTCTCGGCTATCCGAATGAACCCATCCGGCCCCACAGCCTGGTGCTGAGCTTTATCGGCGCCTGCCTGCTCTGGTTCGGCTGGTTCGGTTTCAACGCCGGTTCCGCGCTGGCGGCAAACGGTTTGGCGGCGAGCGCTTTCGTGGCGACTCACTTCGGCGCGGCTGCCGCGGCGTTGGGTTGGATTTTGGCGGAATGGTTCCAGCACGGCAAGCCCAGCATCTTGGGTGGCATCTCTGGCGCCGTAGCGGGACTCGTGGCGATCACCCCGGCCTCTGGCTTCGTGAAGCCGGTTCCGGCGCTGATCATCGGCTTCGCGGCCGGCATCGTCTGCTATTTTGCGGTCGTGAAAGTGAAGAACATGCTTGGCTATGACGACTCCTTGGACGCCTTCGGTGTTCACGGTGTCGGCGGTACCCTGGGCGCGATTCTGACCGGCGTGTTTGCGACGAAAGAAGTGAACGCATTGAAAGATGCCGCGGGCAATGCGATCAACACCGGCATGGTGGATGGGAACAGTGGCCAGGTGGTGAATCAGTTGATCGGCGTCGGCATCTCGTGGGCCATCGCGATTGTGGGATCGTTTATCATCCTGAAGATCGTCGATGTTGTGGTTGGGTTGCGCGTGACCAGTGAACAGGAGACGATGGGTCTCGACCTGAGCATGCACGGCGAAGAAGGATACAATCTCGAAGCGTAGGAACGGAGGCCACGAACATGAAAAAGATTGAAGCCATTATTCAGCCGTTCAAGCTGGAAGAAGTGAAAGAAGCCTTGAAGGCGATCGGGATCGACGGGATGACCGTGATCGAAGTCCGCGGACATGGGCGCCAGAAAGGTCACAAAGAGGTTTACCGGGGCCAGGAGTACCAAGTGGACCTGTTGCCGAAAGTGAAGCTTGAAATGGTGGTGCCGGACGCCCGGGTGGAGGAGGTTATCTCCGCTCTGGCAACGGCGGCACGGACAGGGAAGATCGGGGACGGGAAGATCTTCGTGTCCGAGATCGCCGAGGCCATCCGGATTCGCAACGACGAACGCGGTGAATCCGCCCTCTAACTCGCCGCTTGCCGGCATTCGTTCCGCGTTCTTCCAGGAGTGGGACCCCGGAGCCGTCCTCTCCGGAAGAACCGCGGACGTTGATTGCATCGTCCAAGCCGCCTTCGACCAATACCTCACCCCGGTCTATCCTTCAGGACTGACCGTTTTGGCCGTGGGCGGCTATGGCCGTCGCGAGTTGTTCCCCAACTCCGACGTTGATGTCTTATTGCTCACCGAAAGGGCACCGCACAATGAAGCGACGCGAGATGCACTTTCAGCTTTTCTGCGTGCCCTGTGGGACGCGAACCTGCGGCTGAGCCACTCGGTGCATTCGCTCGACGAGTGCTGCCAGTATCATCCGCAGAATGTGGAATTGAACATCAGTCTCCTGGACCAGCGGTATCTGTGCGGGGACAAGACTGAGTTCGAAAAGCTGTCCAAGCGGTTGCCGAAGTTCGTTTCGAGCGAGCGGCAGGCGCTGGTGCGCCATTTGATCCGTCAGGTTCGCGAGCGCCACGAAAAATTTCATTCGACGGTTTATCATCTGGAACCGAACGTGAAGGAGTCGCCGGGCGGGTTGCGCGATATCCATTCCATCGGCTGGCTGACCAAGCTGCAGGATCCGTCGCGCGAGCTGCCGAACTGGCTGGGCGAGTTGGCGGAGCCGTGCCGATTCTTGTACGCGACGCGGTGCTACCTGCATTTTCAGGCCAATCGGGATCAGAATCTGCTGCAGTTCGATCTGCAGGAGTCGATTGCGGCGGAGCGCGGCATCTCACCAGCCGAGTTTGTCCGGCAGTATTTCTTGAGCGCCCGCAAGATTCATCGCGGCGTACTACAGGCGATTGATCTGTGCGAGACGTTGGTGCCCAGCGGTTTGCTGGGGCACTTCCGGGATTGGCGGTCGCGGATGTCGACGTCGGAAATCTCAGTGAACAAAGACCGGCTGTATCTGAAGAACGCGCAGTTGCTCGAATCGGATCCGGATGTGTCGTTGCGGTTGATTCGGTTTTCGGCGCGGCATGGCTTGCCGCTCTCGGCGGACGCGGAGCGGCGGCTGGTGGCGGCGCTCCCAACTTTGGCCGCGCACTACGCGCAGCCGGGGCCCATCTGGAACTACTTGCAGGAGATTCTGCTGCAGCCGCACGCGATGATGGCGATGCGGACGATGCATGAGACGGGTCTGCTGGCGGCGATTCTGCCGGAATGGAAGCTGATTGAAGGGTTGGTGGTGCGGGACTTTTATCACCGGTACACGGTGGATGAGCACACGCTGATCGTGATGGAGAATCTGCTGGCGCTGCGGAAGAACACGGATCCCACGCGACGCCGGTTTGCGGGCCTGTTTGCCGAGATCGAGTCGCTGCCTGCGTTGCTGTTTGCGATCTTACTGCACGATGTGGGGAAGGGAATTGATGGGCCGACGCACGCGATGGAGTCGGCACGGCTGGCAACGGGGATTATGGAGCGGATCCAGATCCCGGAAGAAGAGCGGCCGCTAATTCATTTTCTGATTGACCAGCATTTGGTGCTTTCGAGCGTGATGAATTCGCGGGATCTTTCGGACCCGGCGACGGCCGAGCATTTGGCGGGGCGGGTGCAAACTGTGGAACGGCTGCGGTATCTGGCGCTGCTCACGTATGCCGATATCAGCGGCGTGAACACGACGTCGATGACGCCTTGGCGCTTGGAGCAGTTGTGGCGGGTATACGCCATCGGGCAGCGGGAGTTGACCAAGGAACTCGACACGGACCGGATTGGCGCGACGGCATCCCACCCGTTTCTCGAAGGGTTTCCGCAGCGGTACCTGCGGACGCACACCGAGGCGGAGGTGGCGCAGCACCTGGCTCTGGCCGAGGCGGCGCGGGATACGGGCGTGGCGATTGACCTTTCGCGCCAGGGTGGTGTTTGGAACCTGCAGGTGATTACGCGCGACCGGCCGAAGCTGTTTGCCGCATTGGCGGGAGCTTTGGCGGGTTCGGGAATGGACATCGTGAAGGCGGAGGCGTTTGCCAATAGTCGAGGCGAGGTGCTGGACTCGTTCACGTTTGCGGATCCGTCACGGAACCTGGAATTAAATCCCCCAGAGATTGACCGGCTGCGGCAGACCGTGGAACGCGTGGTGCTCGGCAAGCTGGATGTGACGACGCTGCTGGCGAGCCGGCGGCGACCGTTTGCGGCCAAGGCGAAGCCGGAGATCCGTCCAGCCGTGTACTTCGACGGCGAGGTGAGCAATCACGCCACGCTGGTGGAGATCATCGCCGAGGACCGGCCGGGATTGCTGTTTGATCTGGCGTCCACGATCTCGCAGGCAGGATGTAATATCGAAGTCGTGCTGATTGATACCGAGGCCCATAAGGCGATCGACGTCTTCTATTTGACGAAGGAAGATCGCAAGCTGACCGAAGAAGAGTCGATGGCGTTAGAGCGCCGGTTGGACGAAGTGTGCCGGCCCTACTAACGCGGCGAAGCGTGCTGGCGGCGATGGCGGCGCCCGCCGCGCGCCGGCCGAATATTCTGCTGCTGCTGCCGGACCAGTGGCGGCCGGACTGGATGCCTGGACAGCCGGAGATTCCAGTCCGGTTGCCGAACGTGGAGCGCCTGATGGCGCGGGGCGTACGGTTTGTCAACGCGATTACCCCTTCGCCGCTTTGCGCGCCCGCCCGCGCTTGCCTGGCTTCGGGCAAGGAGTATGCGCGGTGCGGCGTCGCGTCGAACGCCTTCGACTATCCGCTGAACCAGCAGACCTACTATCAATTGCTGCGGGGTGCGGGTTACCACGTGATGGGCTGCGGGAAACTGGACCTGCACAAGAAGAATTTGGACTGGGGGCTGGACGGGCAGCGCCTGCTACGGGAGTGGGGCTTCTCCGACGGAATCGACAACGCCGGCAAGATGGATGCGGTGCGCAGCGGGTTGCCCGTGCCGAGGGATCCATACATGAAGCTGTTGCACGACCGCGGAATGGCGGAAGTGCATGTGAAGGACATGCGGGCGCGGAAAGCGCACGACGGAACCTACCCGACGCCGCTGCCAGACGACCTGTATTGTGACAATTTCATTACACGCAACGCATTGACGCTGTTGGGCCGGGCACCCAGTAACCAGCCATGGCATCTCACCGTCAATTTTACGGGTCCGCACGACCCGTTGGACATCACGGCATCTATGGAAAAGACCGCACGCGATCGACGCTATCCTCAGCCGAACCGCAATACGCAGGATTCGCCGGAGCATCATGTGGCGGTGCGGCAGAATTACTCCGCAATGTGCGAAAACATCGACCGGGGAATCGGCGAGATCCTGGCCGCGGTAGCCACGCGGGGCGAACTGGACAATACGCTGGTCGTGTTTTCCTCCGACCATGGCGAGATGCTGGGAGACCACAACCGCTGGGGTAAGCATGTGCCGTATCAGCCCTCGTTGGGCGTGCCGCTGGTGATAGCGGGACCGGGCGTAAAGGCCCGGGGCACAAGCCGGGCGCTGGTGACCTTGATGGACCTGGCCGCGACGTTTTTGGATTGTGCCGGCTTGCCCGTTCCGGCAGCGATGGATAGCCGGTCGCTGCGCCCTTTGCTGGCCGGCAAAACGCGAAAGCATCGGCAGCATCTGGTAGCGGGCCTGGCAGAATGGCGGCTGGTTTGGGACGGGCGGTACAAACTGATCGAAGGCTTCGAAAAAGCGCCCCAATTGTTTGACCTGAAGTCTGATCCATTAGAGAATCTAAATCTGTGGCAAGCGGAGAGGCGGATCCGGACCCACTTGAAAACTCTGCTCCCCGCCTGAAAAAAATTAATCCGGTCAAAGTAATCCGATTTATACTCAAGACATATGAAGTCGCCTTCACCCGAGGAGCCGCGCCGCGGATTTCTCATCGCCTCCATTAACGGCCTGATGGGCCTGATCACGGCAGCCTTAGCGCTGCCTTCCGCCGGGTATTTGCTGGGCGGATCGAAAGCGAAACGACCGGCGGATTGGGTTCCGGCGGGCGACCTCGCGAAACTGGAAGAAAACGTGCCCGAACAGATTGTTTTTGAACGGGTGCGCCGGGACGGCTGGAAGACGGTGAAGGAAAAAGCCAGCGCCTGGATGGTGAAGACGAGCGATAAGGAAGTGGTGGCTTTCTCCCCGGTGTGCACTCACCTGGGTTGCGCGGTGAGCTGGGACACTTCGGCAAAGACCTTCGCCTGCCCTTGCCATACCTCGAGCTTCGGTACGGACGGCAAGGTGCTGGCCGGTCCGGCGCCGCGCTCGCTGGACCGTTTTGCGGTGAAGATGGACGGGTCGACGATTCTTTTGGGCGAGATTCGCCAGGCCGACAAGGCATAGCCATGCTGAACAAAGTGCGCGCGTGGGTGGAGGATCGCACCGGCCTGGAATCCGGGATCAACCACTTCTTAAACGAAGATATTCCAGCGTCGAGCGGCTGGCACCAGGTGTTTGGGAGCATGGCGCTGTTCATGTTTCTGGTCCAGGTGTTCACCGGGATCATGATGGCGCTGAACTATGCGCCCACTACCGCCGAAGCGCATAGCAGCTTGCGGTACATCCTCACCGAACTGACGGCTGGGCGTTTGATGCGAGGCTTGCACCATTGGGGCGCCAGCATGATGATCTGCATCGTTGTGCTGCACATGCTTCAGGTATTCCTGTGGGGCGCCTACAAAAAACCGCGGGAAGCGACGTGGATGCTCGGCGTAGTCCTGCTGCTCCTGACTTTGGGGTTCGGGCTCACCGGCTACCTGCTGCCTTGGGACAACCGGGCGTATTGGGGTACGGTGGTGACCACGCAGATTGCCGCCAAGGCGCCGATGATGGGCCCGTACATTCTGACGTTGCTGGGAAGCGAAGATGGCCAAATTGGTTCGGTGACCTTTGCGCGCTTTTACGCCGCGCACGTTTTGATTCTGCCTGCGGTCACGGCGCTGTTGATCTTCCTGCACGTTTATCTCGTGCGGCGTCACGGGGTGGCCCCCGCTCCGGTGGAGACCGCACCGCCGATCAAGTTCTATCCGCGCCAAGTGTTCAAGGACACGGTGGCGATTTTCGGAATGTTCGCGCTGTTGTTTGTGCTGGCGGTGGCCGTGAGAGTACCGCTGGGCAAGTTGGCCGATCCGAATGACGTCTCGTATATCCCTCGGCCGGAATGGTACTTCCTCTTTCTCTTCCAGATCCTGAAGTATTTTGAAGGGCCGCTGGAGATCGTCGGGAGCATGATTCTGCCGGGCTTGGCGGTGCTGTTGCTCTTCCTGACGCCGTTTATCGACCGGGGCAAGGCGATCGCGCTACGGCAGCGAACGGGGGCGATCGGCGTATTGTTGCTGGCCCTGATTGGCTGGGGCGGATTGACGGCGGCGGCGCTATCGACCACGCCGCATCGGGATCCGTGGAAAGGATTCACGGCCGAAGAGATGGCGGCAATTGGAACCTTCCGGCAGTCCGACTGTTGGAAGTGCCATGCGACGACGCCGGGCGAATCGCGGACGGGGCCGAATCTGGCCGATATTGCCGTGCTGCGCGACCGCGATTGGCTGGTAAAGCATTTCAAAGATGCCAGCGGCGAAGCGGGTAAAGCCGTGAAGGACCTGCAGTGGCGCCGCCTGGCGACATTCCTGCCGAAGTTGGACGACGAAAACGTCGAAAGCTTGCACCGGGCGCCGCAGACGATGGTGGCTGGCGCGATGGTGTACCAACAGAACAACTGCGGGGCCTGCCACGTGATCAACGGAGCCGGGATGAAGTCCGGGCCGCCGCTGAACGGTGTGGCCAAGCGGTGGGACCGAAAGTGGATGGAAGAGCACTTCATCGATCCGGAGAGCAAGTCGCCGGGGACCATCATGCCGGCGTACAAGTTCTCGCCCGCCGACATGACCGCGATGCTCGACTACATGATGTCGCTTACTGACTAAGCGCTGCTTCCTGGAAAGCGTGCCGGACGGGGGAATCGTCCGAATTGGCGAAGCCGGCACGCTGAACTAACAGGAGCAGAGCGATGCCCTTCTGCGGGTCGATCCAGGCCTGCGTGCCATAGGCGCCGCCGTGGCCGTGAGAGCCGGGACTGAGAAGTTTGGTGACGCCCTGCGGTTCGCGCACGACGCACCATGCCAGGCCCCAGCCATGACCGGGGGTGAAACCGGTTTTGAGATCGCCGGACTGGATGGTCGTCATCTGCTTGACGGACTCGGACTTCAGGTATCGTTTGCCATCGAGAGTTCCTTCGTTCAGGATCATGCGCTGAAAGCGAAGGTAGTCAGCAGCGGTGGAGAACAGGCCGCCGTTCGCGGCGGGAAATGGCTCCGGGTCGAAGCCGACGGGGAGTTCGGCGGGGCCGAGCTTGCCGGTGAGCTTATCCTTGCGCACGGGTTTCACCAGCCGGGCTTTCTGCTTGGCGGTGGGGAAGAAGGTGGTGTCCTTCATGCCGAGTGGCTCAAACAGGCGCTGCGCGAGGAACTTTTCAAACGGCATGCCAGAGGCGACCTCGACGACGTGGCCGAGCGTATTGATGCCGGATTGGCAGTACTTCCACTGGCTGCCGGTTTCGAACTGGAGCGGTTTCGAGAGGTAGGCCGGGATGAGGTCCCCGAGCTTCTTGGCTGCGGCCCATTCCGCCGGGGTGGCTTCCGCAAGGCCCGAGGAGTGCATCAGCAAATGCTTCAGCGTGATGGCGGGATACTTCGAGAAGGCTGGGATGTGCTTGGCGACAGGGTCGTTGACGTTGAGTTTGCCCTCCTCTTGCAGCATGAGGATAGCGGTGCCCGCGACGGGCTTGGTCATGGACGCGATCCAAAAGAGGGAATCTTTCTTAACGGCTCCGGTAGCGGCGAGGTGAGTGACGTCGGAGCGGGTGGCAATGGCGGTGACAGCCCCGTGGATCTCCTGAGCGTCAATCATCTTTTGCATGGCGGCGCGGATAGGCGCGTCCTGGCCCAAGGCCAGCGCGGGGAGGAAGACGACAGCAAGAAGGCTTCGCATGGCGCCAGCGTATCATGAAGGGTTGATGCCTCAAGACTGGTTGAAACTGCGGGTGTTCCCGCTGAGCGAAAGAAAAAGCCTGACCCGGGTGGAAGACATCTTGATCGATCCGGTGAGTGATCCGAAGCCCGCGCCGGGGGCCGTGGCCGAGTGCGCGGCCAAGATATTGGCGGCGCGGGAGCGGGGGGCGGCCGTGGTTTTGTTCTACGGGGCGCACCTGCTGCGGAACGGGGCGGCACTGATACTCGACCGAATGATGGAGCGCGGATGGATCACCCATGTGGCCACGAACGGCGCCGGGACGATCCACGATTGGGAGTACGCCTGGCTGGGCCGTTCGACGGAAAGCGTGGAGGAGAACGTCGCAACGGGCACGTTCGGTTCCTGGGACGAAACGGGGAAGAGCCTGCACGTGGCGATGATGGCGGGGGCGTTACGGGGCGATGGGTATGGCGCTTCACTGGGACGGTTCATCGCCGAAGACGGGGTGACTCTGCCCGAAGCAGCAGAATTGGAACGTTTGATCCGGGAGGAACCGAGGCATCCGCTGACGGCGGCGCGCGCGGATCTACTGGCGGCCGGCCTGCCGGGAGGGCGGTATGTGGTGGACCACCGCTGGAAGCACGCGTCGATCCTCTATCATGCCTTCCGCCATGGGGTGCCGGCGACGGTGCATCCGGGAATCGGGTACGACATTATCGCGAACCATCCGCTGTTTAACGGAGCGGTGATCGGGCGCGGGGCGGGGACGGATTTCCGGTTACTGGGCGATACGGTGGAGGGATTGGACGGGGGCGTCGTGCTTTCGGTGGGGTCGGCGATTATGGCGCCGCAGGTGTTTGAAAAGACGCTGAGCAACGTGAACAATCTGCGGTTGGGAGCGGGGCGGGGAATTGTAGCGGGGCACGAGATCTACGTGGTGGATCTGCAGGACGGCGGCGGCTGGGACTGGACGCAGGGCGAACCGCCGAAAACGAACCCGGCCTACTACCTGCGCTTCTGCAAGAGCTTTTCGCGGATGGGCTGCCCGATGCACTATGTGCAGCATGACAACGCCGGGTTCGTCCACAACCTGTATCGGACGCTAGAGCGACTCGTCGCCTAGGCGGCGGTCGTGGTTGAGGTAGTTGCGGATATAGTCAGCGACCGAGTCGGTGAGCGGGGTGATGGCGGGGGTGTACCCGGCGCCCCTTAACTTATCGATGGTCGCGCAGGTGCGGTACTGGTATTTCCCGCGAAGGTGCTCCGGCATCGGGATGAACTCGATATTCGGTTCAAGGTCGAGGGCGGCGAAGATGGCGCGGCCGAGGTCAAGCCAGGTGTGCGCGTGGCCGGAGCCGAGGTTGAATAAGCCGCCGGCCTCGGGATTGTCGGCGAGGTGGATCGACATGGCAACGGCGTCCTTGACGTAAAGGAAGTCGCGTTGCTGGCAGCCGTCTTCGAAGTCTGGGCGATGGCTACGGAAAAGTTCGAGTTTGCCAGTCGAGCGGATCTGGTGGAAGGCCTTGTGGACGACGCTGCGCATGTCGCCCTTATGGTCTTCGTTCGGGCCGAAAACGTTGAAGTATTTCAAGCCGACGACGCGTTCGGCGAACCCGGCGCGGAGGGCGTACTGGTCGAAGAGGTGCTTCGAGTAGCCATACATGTTGAGGGGGCGGAGTGAGTCGAGGGGCAGGTCTTCCCGGAAATCGTCTTCGCGGGCGCCATACGTGGCGGCGGAGGAGGCGTACACGAAGCGGGCGCCTTTCGAAAGAGCCCAATGCGCCAGGGTCTTCGTGTACTCAAAGTTGTTGCGCATCAAAAAGGCGGAATCTTTCTCGGTGGTGGCGGAGCAGGCGCCGAGGTGAAAGATGGTATCGACTTCGCCGAGTTGGGGGAGGGTTTGGAGGAGGTCTTCGCCGTCCACATAGTCGAGAAACTGGAGCGGCACAAGGTTGCGCCACTTCTCGGAGAGGTCGAGGCGGTCGGCGATGAGGATGTGTTGGTAGCCGAGCTGGTTCAGCTTCCAAACGATGGCACTGCCGATCATGCCGGCGCCGCCGGTGACCAGGATGCGGCGGGAGGAGTCAATGGGCATAGTAACCCGCTATTATCCCTCTTATGGCTTCCTTCTTTCTTGACGAATGCACCGCTGTGCTGGAGCGGACTCCAGTGGTTTTGAATGCAATGTTGCGGGGGCTTCCGGAGGCTTGGACGTCCTGTACGGAGGGAGAGGGCACGTGGAGCCCGTATACGGTAGTGGGGCACCTGATCCACGGGGAGAAGGCGGACTGGATGCCGCGGTTGGCGATAATTCTTGAGCACGGGACGAGTCGTCCGTTTCCGCCATTTGATCGGGAGGCGCAGTTTCGGGAGAGTGCGGAAAGGACGCTGGACGAGTTGCTGGACGAATTCGCCGAAAGGCGGCGCGCAAGCTTGGCTCAGCTGGCGGGGATGAACATCCGACCCGAGCAGTTGGAGCTACAAGGGATGCACCCAGCGTTTGGAACGGTGACCGCGCGGCAACTGCTGGCCACGTGGACGGCGCATGACCTCAGCCACCTGGTGCAGGTGAACCGGACGATGGCGAAACGATACCGGACTGACGTTGGTCCGTGGGCGCAATACCTATCCGTAATGGATCGATGATGGGCTAAAAAAGCCGCTGCGCGAGAAATGGTCGGGGCGAGAGGATTCGAACCTCCGGCCTCCTGGTCCCGAACCAGGCGCTCTACCAGGCTGAGCCACGCCCCGAAGCAATTAGGATAGCGCGTTCACTGCGGATTCGGCAAGAGTGATTGCTTTCCACTTCGCCTTTCGCCCTAATGGGGGACGCTATGAAAATCGCATTTGTCATTGGCTGGGTGTTCTTCGCCTTGGAAGCTGTCTCTGTGGCCTCGCTGTTTTTCGCGAGGAACGCCGGCAACGACGCGGCCGGTAAGGGAATGGCGACCGGCTTTGCCTTTGCCTCGCTTCCACTACTCCTCCTGGCTGGCGCCCTGCTGCTTTGGGCCCAAAGGTCGAACTCCGTCGGCCTGCAGTACGCCGCCCTGCTTGTTGTTTCCGTTCCATTCCTGGCCGGCGGTGGCTTGTGGGTTTCGAACTGGGCCAATGAGCGCAGCCACGAACGCAATCGCCAGGCGGCCGGCCGGTTTCCAAACGCGCATCTGACCCGGATCGCCGAGGCGTTGGACCAGAAAAACTTCGCGGACGCGGACGCCCTGCTGAAACAAGGCCCGGCCGTGGACTGGGCGGCCGTCGATGCCCACGGCAAAACGCTGCTCGAACATGCCGTGGCCCGTGTCCTCGAAGACTATAGCGGCGATGCCGGCGTGGAGGGCGTGACGATCTTATTGAGCCATGGCGCTCCGCTGCCGAAGCCTGAAGTCGTCAGCACGATCTTTGAGGGCAACTCGCCGGGAGCCGTAGCACTGCTCGGCGCCGTTCTAAAGGCTGGCGTCGATCCGAATTCGAAGGACCGATTCGGGGAACCTTTCGTGCACCTGACCCACGTTTTCCGGGGACGGGAAAAATTGGAGCTATTGGCCCAGCACGGGGCTGACCTGCAGGTGCTGAGCTCGCGGACCGATCGGCCCCAGTGGAATGCATTAATGACAGCGGTTGCGATGGGGAATCAGGAAGCGGCGAAGTTCCTGCTGGAACATGGCGTTTCGGCGACCTATCAGGCTCCGGACGGACAGTCGGCGGCGAAGATGATAGTGGAGCGACCGCTAAGATAGGAAGCGGTCATGCACATCGCTTTCTTCAATACCAAACGCTACGAGAAGCAGCCGTTCGAAGAGGCCAACCGGGACGCCGGCCACGAAATTCGCTGGATCGACCTGCCACTGCGTGCCGATACGGCGGATTTGGCGAAGGGATGCGAGGCGGTCTGCGTATTCGTCAACGACCAGGTGAACGCCGCGGCGATCGGGCGGTTGGCCGAAGCCGGGGTCAAACTGGTGGCGACCCGTTCAGCGGGATACAACCATATCGATGTGCCGGCGGCGCATGCGGCGGGGTTGGCCGTGGTGAGGGTGCCGGCGTATTCGCCCTATGCCGTGGCGGAACATACTATCGCGCTGATGCTGTCACTGAATCGCCACGTCCACCGGGCGTATAGCCGCGTTCGGGACGGCAACTTCTCGCTGGACGGGCTGTTGGGTTTTGATATGCACGGCAAGACCGTGGGGCTGATCGGCCTGGGTAAAATCGGCGCATGTACGGCGCGGATACTCAACGGCATGGGTTGCCGCGTTGTGGGCTACGATCCGTTTTCGGTGGCGGAAGGGGTGACGCCCGTGGCGCTGCCCCAGCTCCTGGCCGAGAGCGACATTGTCTCGCTGCACTGTCCATTGACGGTGGAAACGCACCATTTAATTGGCGCCGAGGCGATTGCAACGATGAAGCGGGGAGCGATGCTGATTAATACCAGCCGCGGAGCGCTGGTGGATACCCTCGCGGTGATTGAGGCGCTGAAGTCGGGCCAACTCGGCTGGCTGGGGATCGACGTGTATGAAGAGGAGGGGGAGTTGTTCTTCTCCGATCTTTCGGAAACGGTAATTCAGGACGATGTCTTTTCCCGGCTGCTGACCTTCCCCAATGTGCTGGTAACCGGGCATCAGGCGTTCTTCACCGCGGAGGCGCTGGCGGCGATTGCGGCGGTTACGGTGCAAAATGTAAGTGAATACGAAAAGTCTGGCAGTTGTAATAATGCGATCGTCTGAGCAGGGACAAGCTTGAGTATGAGATCCTGACAGGAAATCTTCCGCTTTGAACTGAGTTGTCCGAACTAAAAGACGATCTCCGTTTCGCCCTCCGGCTGCTTGTGAAGCAGCCCGGTTTCGCGACAGTAGCTTTACTGACGCTGGCGTTGGGAATCGGCGCAAACATTGCCATCTTCGCGTTGGTGAACAGCGTTCTGCTACGCCCGCTGCCCTATGCCAATCCTGACACTTTGGTGCACTTGTCCGGAGTGCCGACGAACGAAGGCAAGGAGTTACGCGGCATCTCGATGCCGGATATCGTGGACTACCGGCAACTGACGAAGACCCTCGAAAGTCTGGTGGCTTACTCGTACTATGCCAACCGGCTGGTTTATACGGGATTGGGCGAGCCGGAGCAGGTAGAAACAGTGGGAGTGAACTTTAACTTCTTCGATCTACTCGGCGCCCGGCCGTTGCATGGCAGGACGTTCCGGGAGGGCGAGGATGTGCTCGGGCGGCACGGCGTTATCGTGCTCTCTCACTCCTGGTGGCTGAGCCGATTTGGCGGCGATACGAGCGTGATTGGTACGAAGTTGATGCTGAACGCGGCCAACTACGAAGTGATCGGGGTGATGCCTCCCGACTTCAAATTCCCGCATCCGGTGGCGGGCTGGACGCCGATAGCGGTGGGCTCCATCGGTTCCAAGATGCGCGACGGGCACATCTACAAAGCCATCGGCCGGTTGCGTCCAGGGGCGACCGTGGAGGCAGCGCGGCAGGAAATTCTGGCGTTGGGCGAGCGGAATGAGCAGATGTACCCGCTTACGAACAAGGGCTACCGGGCGCATCTGGAGACGCTGGACCACACAATTACCGGCGAGGTTCGGCCAACGCTATACCTGCTCTCGATCGCGGTCGGCGTTCTGCTGCTAACGGTGTGTGGGAACATCGCGAATCTTCTTTTGGCGCGGGCGACGAACCGGCAGCGGGAGTTCGCCATCCGCACTGCCGTAGGGGCGCCCAGGGGGCGTTTGATCCGGCAATTGCTCACCGAAAGCTTTGCGTTGGCGGCGCTGGGCGGGGCGCTGGGCATGGCGCTGGCCTGGTGGGCGGTACGGGTGTTGCGGGTGCTGGATTTGCCCGCCATGCCGCGGCTGGACGAATTGCAAATTGATGGGGCGTCGGTGGCGTTCACAGTGGGCGTCGTCAGCCTGACGGCGCTGCTGTTCGGCATCGCTCCGGCGCTGCTGGCCACCGACCTGAAGGCGAGCGGCGGGCGCGGGTCCACCGGCGGCGTCGGGCAAAGCACGGTGCGTGGGGCGCTGGTGATTGGCGAAGTGGCGCTGGCCTCCTTCCTGCTCATTGGTGCGGGATTGCTGCTTGAAAGCATGCGGCGGCTGTTGGCGGTGGATGCCGGATTTGCCGTGAACGAGGTGACCATACTCGATTTGTCCCTGCCTTCGCGCAAATTTTCATCGCTCGACGCGATGGCGCAATTCGTGGACCGCTATCTGGAGCGGGTGAGGGCGATGCCGGGAGTGGAATCGGCGGCCGCGACGATTTTCCCTCCGCTGGGGGGCGTGTACTCCTTTATGGACCTCTCCATCCCAGGAGAGCCGCCCCAGCCGGTGAAACCGGCGATCGGCAACGTGTCGGTGACGCCCGGATACTTTGAGACATTCCGGATTCCTTTGCTGCAGGGCCGGCTATTCGATGAGCGGGATACGAAAGATTCGGCGCCGGCGGCGATCATCTCCGAGCCCATGGCGAAGCAGTTCTTTCCCGGTGTGAACCCGATCGGGCGAAAATTGACGCTCTCTTACGGCTCCGACTGGACCGGCGAAGTGGTTGGCGTTGTGGCGGGAATCCGCCGGCGCGGTCTGGCGGAAGAGCCGCGGGCGGAGGTCTATTTGCCGTTCTCACAGATGCCGTATCCGACCCTGAATATTGTTGTGCGGTCGTCTTTGCCGACGTCCCGATTGGCCGGAGCATTGAAGCAGGAGATGAAGCAGTTGGACGCGAACATTCCGCTGAACCGGGTCCGCTCGATGCAGGACGTGGTGCTCGAGTCCATTGCGGCGTCGCGAATCCGGAGCTTGGTGACGCTGTTGTTCGCGGGGGCGGCGCTGCTTCTCGCGAGCATCGGAATCTACGGAGTGATGGCGTACTCGGTCGCGCGGCGGACGACGGAGATCGGCATCCGCCTGGCGCTGGGTGCCGGGCCCGGGCAGATCCTGCGCCTGGTGATGGGGCAGGGCCTGCGGTTAGTGGCGGCGGGAATTGGGGCGGGGGTGGTGCTGGCGGCCGTCGTCGGGCAAGCGCTGGCCACCGTGTTGTATGGCATTAGCGCATGGAATCCCGTGGTGTACTTCGGTGTGGCGGCGCTACTGGGAGTCGTGGCGGCGTTGGCGACGTTTCTGCCTGCCTGGCGGGCGACGCGGATTGACCCAGCCGTGGCGCTACGCGGCGAATAGGCCGCTTAGAGATTAAAGAATCGCTCGGCTTTGCGAAGCGCCTGCTCGGCC
The DNA here is from genome assembly GCA_945890485.1 of Candidatus Sulfopaludibacter sp. SbA3. Lineage (GTDB taxonomy): Bacteria > Acidobacteriota > Terriglobia > Bryobacterales > Bryobacteraceae. The sequence goes on from CAMDCN010000003.1 coordinate 178,679, forward strand.
GTCTCGAAGTGTTGCCGGGCGTCGTCGACGTCCGCCTCCTTGACCGCGGCTTCGCCTTCGTTGACTTCGCTGGCGACGGTCTGCAACAGGATGCCGATGTCGCCTCGAGGCTTAAGGCCCTGCGCGGCCAGTGTATCGCGGAGACTGTTCATCGCAGCTTTGCAGGCTTCGAGACGCGATTGAATGCGGACCCGGCGAACGCGAAGCTCGGAGACGAGGGCGGCGTGTAAGCGGGGCGGCGCGGGTTGTGCCACGGGTGCCGGGGTATATGCAGGAGGAGGCGTCACGGCAACCGGCGCCGGCGTGGTGGGCTCCGGAGTATTGACTCGGGCCGGCGGAGCCGTCTGGGGCGTCGACTTAACTGGCGGCGTTACGACGGGCGCAGGGGACTTGGTGATCGGAGCAGTAGCCACCGCGACAGGCTCGGTCGGCTTGGCGTCGCTGGGCGTCGGCTCCGGCGCCACGGGGTCGGGCTGTTTCTCCTCCTTCGGAGGCTCAGGCTGCGGGGGCGTCACGGCGACGATGGGCTCCGGCTCGACGGTGGGCTTCCGCAGTTTCCACCAAGCCAAGCCGCCGCCCACAACCAGGAACATCACCAAGGCCACCATGACGAGCTTCAATCCCAAACCACTGCTGGACGATGGGGGCGGGGGTGTCGAGGGCGTGGGAGTGGCCTGGGGTTGGGGGGCGGGAGCGGGAGCGGCCGCGGCCGGTTGCCCGCCGCTCTGAATGGCGCGCAGAACAGCTTCGAGCCCGGCGTGAAACTCGGCTGCACTTTGGAAGCGGTTGTTGACATCCTTGGCGATCGCGCGCAAGATGACGTCGTTCAACATCCGCGGCATCGACGGATCCAGCTGGATGGGAGGGATGGCCTGTTGCTGCATGTGAGCGGCCATGATGGAGAAGTCGCTGGTGCCATCGAAGGGCTTGCGGCCAGTGACCATCTGGTAGAGCGACACGCCAAGGGAGTAGAGGTCGGAGCGGGCATCGACGGGCTGGCCGTTAATCTGCTCCGGCGACATGTAGAACAGCGAGCCGACGGTTTGGCGCGTCTGCGTGAGCGAGGGATCGTTGATGACGCGGGCGATGCCAAAGTCGAGCAGCTTGATCTGGCCCTGGCTCGTGAGCATCATGTTGGAGGGTTTGATGTCTCGGTGTACGATGCCGCGGGCGTGCGCGTAGTCAAGGGCGCTCAAAACCTGCATGCAATGCCATACCGCGTGGTCGAGCGGCATCGGCCGTTCGGGCGTGAAAAGGCTTTCGACGGTGCGGCCTTCGACAAACTCCATCAGCATCAAAAGCTGATTGTCTGCGCGCATGGCGGTATGCAGCCGGGCGATGTGGGGATGCTCCAGGCTCGCCTGCACCTTGATTTCGCGCAGGAAGCGGTCGGCCAAGTCGGAGTCGCGCGTAAGGTCAGGCAGCAACACCTTCATCGCTTCCAAGCGGTCGGAGATGACGTTCTGAACCTTGTAGACCTTGCCCATCCCTCCGGCGCCAAGCTCTTGCAGGATTAGATAATCACCAATTTGTTGTCCAGGCGCGAGGCTCATATTCTTGCCATTATGGTACGCGGAAAACAGGCGCCGCAGAATATGCCTCTCCCAAAAATTACCGGGATGGACTTGACAGCCGGTTCCGATTACACTAAGTACAACGAGCTGAATGTATCCAAACCGACCTTTTCGTCTTCCGCGCCCCAAGATTCGAGAGAATGTCAACGAAGCAATCCGAGCGCGCGAAGTCCGCGCCGTGTTTCCAGATGGCACCGTGGAGGTCATGCCGACTCCAGCCGCCGTGCGAAAGGCGAAGGATCTTGGACTAGACCTCATCGTCATTGCCCCGACGGCCGAGCCGCCTGTGGCAAAAGCCATGGACTATGGCCAATGGCAGTACGAGCAGAAGAAGAAGTCGCACGACGCCAAGCGGAAGCAGCACGTCATCCACGTGAAGGAGCTGAAGTTCCGGCCCAACACGGACGACCACGACTACGACTTCAAGAAGAACCATGCCATCCGGTTCCTCGGCGAAGGTAATCGAGTGAAGGCCGTTGTGCAGTTCCGCGGCCGCGAAATCGCGCACGTTGATCTGGGGCAGAAGTTGTTGCTCCGGTTCGCCGGCGATTTGAAGCCATACGGCACCGTTGAAGGTTCACCCCGGCTCGAAGGCCGCAACGCGCACATCCTGATCAGCCCGTTGAAAAAAGATCTGCCTGTCAAGAAAGCGTCTCCCGCTCCAGCCCCGGCAACCGGCGGACCGGAAAATCCCCGCTAACTCGTCGGCCAGAAGCGGGAACACTGTACTATACTTACGTCGATCAGGAGATCGCGTATGCCAACAGTACTCCAGCTACAGGGATGGCGTTGTTACTTCAACTCCAATGAAGGGGAGGAGCCGATGCACGTCTACGTGCAGAAGGGCAACATAGAATGTAAGTTCTGGTTGCACCCGGACCAATTTGTGATTGAAGAGGACTTCGAGCACAACTTGACGGCGCGGTCTCGCCGCGACGCTCGGCGGATCGTCTACATGCACTTCGACGAAATCGCCGGCGGATGGTACGACCTGTTCGGAGGCCGCCGTGCCGTCTAGCGCGATTCTGGCGCGCGAGATCAGCGCGAACGAAACTCACCTCACCATCTTCACCCACCGTGGAAAGACCGAGATGCGCTGGGAGTTGATCTCCGAGAGGCTGGGGCAGGCCACGAGCGTGGAGCGCATGCGCTGCCACCTCTCCCCTAGCGGCTACTCGATTCGATGGCCGTTGCTCGATGAAGACCTCGGCATCGGCGAAATGATTCTCCCGGGGCGTTAACCCCGGGAGAATCGTCCCTGGCTTTAGCCGGGGAGCTTGCTATCGCCCATCAACCACTGGTCGACGCCCCGGGCTGCCTTGCGGCCCTCAGCGATCGCCCAAACGACTAGTGACTGTCCGCGCCGCATGTCGCCCGCCGCGAACACCCCCGGCACCGACGACATATACTGCTCGTCGCACTTCACGTTGCCACGCTGATCCAGTTCCACGCCGAACTGCTCGATCATGCCGTTCTTCACCGGACCCAGGAAGCCCATCGCGAGGAGAACCAGATCGGCGTCCCACACCTGCTCCGAGCCCTTGATGGGTTCGAACTTCGGTGGCGGTCCAACTTTCACCGTGTGGAGTTTCTTGACGTTGCCTTCTGCGTCACCTTCGAACTTCGTCGTGAGGATCGACCACTCGCGCTGACCACCTTCCTCATGGGCGCTTTCCGTCCGCAGCATCAGCGGCCATGCTGGCCACGGAGTGCTGGCGGCGCGCGTCGCCGGCGGCATCGGCATTAACTCGAACTGCGTAACGCTCTTGCACTTGTGCCGGTGCGACGTGCCCAGGCAGTCCGCGCCCGTATCGCCACCGCCGATGATGATGACGTGCTTATCCGTCGCCAGGACGTCGAATTCGCCCTTGACGTTGTCGCCTGCCACCCGCTTGTTCTGGTTCGGCAGCCACTGCATAGCGAAGTAGATGCCCTTCAACTCGCGGCCCTCGGCTTTGATGTCCCGCGGCGCTTCCGAACCACCCGTCAACAGGACGGCGTCGAAATTCTTCCGCAAATCTTCGATCGAGACATTGTGGCCGACGTGAGCATTGACGACGAACTCAACTCCTTCCGCCTTCATCTGCTCGACCCGCCGATCAATATGGTGCTTCTCCATCTTGAAGTCGGGGATGCCGTACCGCATCAGGCCGCCAATGCGGTCGTTCTTCTCAAACAGCGTGACGCTGTGGCCAGCGCGGTTCAACTGCTGCGCCGCCGCCATGCCGGCGGGGCCGCTGCCCACGACAGCAACCTTCTTGCCGGTCCGGTTCTCGGGCGGTTCAGGCACGATCCAGCCCTGTTCCCAAGCATGGTCGATGATGGTCCGCTCAATCGTCTTGATGGCGACCGGCGGCTCATTGATGCCAAGCACGCAAGCCGATTCGCAAGGCGCGGGGCAGATGCGGCCCGTGAACTCCGGGAAGTTATTGGTGGAGTGAAGAATGCGAATCGCGTCGCGCCAACGATCCCGGAATGCGAGGTCATTCCAATCGGGGATGATGTTGTTCAATGGGCAGCCGTTGTGGCAGAAGGGCACGCCGCAATCCATGCAACGGGCGCCCTGGGTCTGCACCTTGGCCAGCGGGAAGGGCTCGTAGATCTCCTTCCAGTCCTTCACCCGCTCGGCTACCGGGCGCCGCGTGGGGACTTCACGTTCAAACTCAATAAAACCAGTTACCTTACCCATGGATCACCTGCTCACCCTGGTTCGCGCCAGGAACAAAGTACGGGGTCTCGCGGCGCGGCACTCCGGCCACGCGCTTAAATTCGTGCGGGAACACTTTGACGAACTGCGGCAACATCGTGCCCCAGTTTTCAAGGATCCAGCGGCCGCGCGGGCTGCCGGTATAACGCACATGCCTCTCAATGAGGTTCTGCAGCACCTGAATGTCAGCGGCTTCTTCCACCGGCTCCAGGTCGACTCCGGCGCGGTTGCAACGCGTCCGGCAGAACTCGCCAGACTCGTCGAGGACATAAGCGATACCACCACTCATGCCCGCCGCAAAGTTCTTGCCGGCCTTGCCGAGGCAGACCACCAAGCCCTTCGTCATGTACTCGCAGCCGTGGTCGCCCACACCTTCGACGACCGCTGTCGCACCCGAGTTGCGGACCGCGAAGCGTTCGCCCGCCATCCCGTTGAAGTACGCCTCACCACTGGTGGCGCCGTAAAGAACGACGTTGCCCACCAGGATGTTTTCTTCAGGAATGAACGAGGAGACCTTCGGCGGATAAACAATCACCTTCCCGCCCGACATCCCCTTGCCCACGTAGTCATTCGAATCGCCTTCGAGTTCGAGGGTGACGCCGCGCGACAGGAATGCGCCAAAGCTCTGCCCGGCCGAGCCGTGGAACTCGAACTTAATGGTGTCGTCCGGCAAGCCAGCCGATCCGTACCGCTTCGCCACTTCGCCCGAGAGCATCGCGCCCACCGTCCGGTGAACGTTGCGGATGGGCATCTTGAACTCCACCTTCTCCGCGCTTTCAAGAGCCGGTTTAGCGAAGTCAATCAGCTTGTAGTCGAGGGCATCGGCCAAGCCATGGTCCTGACCAATCATGCAGCGGCGGCCGACTTTCGAAGGAACCGGAGGATTGTACAGGATTGCACTGAGGTCGAGCCCCTTTGCCTTCCAGTGGTAGCTGACGTCCCGCGTTTCGAGCATGTCCACGCGGCCCACCATCTCGTCCACCTTGCGGAAGCCGAGCTTCGCCATGATCTCCCGCATCTCTTCGGCGACGAAGAAGAAGAAGTTGATCACGTGCTCCGGCTTGCCCTGGAACTTGGCGCGGAGCGCCGGGTCCTGCGTGGCGATACCGACCGGGCAGGTGTTGAGATGGCATTTCCGCATCATGATGCAGCCCATGGTGATGAGCGGTGTGGTGGAGAAGCCATACTCTTCCGCGCCCAGCAGCGCGGCGATGGCGACGTCGCGGCCGGTCTGCAATTTTCCATCGGTCTGCACGCGGATGCGGCTGCGCAGATCATTCATCACCAGCACCTGCTGGGTTTCGGCCAGGCCGAGTTCCCAGGGGACGCCCGCATGACGAATCGACGTCATGGGTGCGGCGCCGGTGCCGCCGGAGTCGCCCGAGATCAGCACCAGATCCGCATGCGCCTTGGCGACGCCCGCGGCCACCGTGCCGACCCCAACTTCAGAAACCAGTTTCACGGAGATCCGCGATTTCGGGTTCACGTTCTTCAAGTCGAAGATCAACTGCGCAAGGTCTTCAATCGAATAGATGTCGTGGTGCGGAGGCGGCGAAATCAGGCCGACCCCCGGCGTCGAATGCCGTACCTTCGCGATAGCTTCATCGATCTTGTGACCGGGAAGCTGACCACCTTCGCCAGGCTTGGCGCCCTGCGAAATCTTGATCTGCAACTCGTCGGCGTTGACCAGGTAGTTGGTCGTGACGCCGAAGCGACCGCTCGCGACCTGCTTGATCGAAGACCGCTTGGAGTCGCCGTTCGGCATCGTCTGGAAGCGGATCTCGTCCTCGCCGCCTTCACCGGTGTTGGAGCGGCCGCCCATGCGGTTCATCGCAATCGCGATGGTCTCGTGGGCTTCCTTCGAGATCGAGCCAAACGACATGGCGCCGGTAGCGAAGCGCTTGACGATCTCGCTGGCCGGTTCCACTTCCTCAATCGGCACCGGGTTGCCGGCCTTGAACTGCAGCAGGCCGCGAATAGTGCAAAGCGCCCGGGTCTGCTTATTGACGTGGTCCGAGTATTCCTTGTACGTCGCGTAGCTATCGTTCCGCACCGCGTTCTGAATCGTGCTGACGGTCTGCGGATTCAGCAGGTGATACTCGCCGCGGATGCGGTACTGATAGGTGCCGCCGACATCGAGTTCCGTGTCCGCATCGGTCATCGGGCGGAATGCGTGATCGTGCTTCATCTTGGCTTCTTTGGCCAAAACTTCCAAGCCAACGCCTTCGATGCGGGAGGGAGTCCCGGTGAAATACTGCTTCACCAAGTCGGTGTTCAGGCCGATCGCCTCGAAGATCTGCGCGCCGCGGTAGCTCTGCAGCGTGGAGATGCCCATCTTCGAGAAGACCTTTAGCATGCCCTTGTTGATCGCCTTCTTGAAATGCTTCAAGGCGACTTCGAACGACACGGTGAGGCGGCCGCGAAGAGCCAGATTCTCAAGGGTTTCGATGGCCAAGTAAGGATTGATCGCGCTGGCGCCATAGCCGATCAGCAGGCAGAAGTGCATCACTTCGCGGGGCTCGCCGCTCTCGATCACGAGCGCTACGCGAGTACGGCTGCCTTCGCGGATCAAATGGTTATGGACGGCGGTCAGAGCGAGCAGCGACGGAATCGGCGCCGAGTCGGCATCGATACCGCGGTCGCTGAGGATGAGGATGGAGTAGCCGGCCTCGATCGCCCAGGAGGCCCGCTTGCAAAGGGAATCGAGCGCGCGTTCGAGCTCCTTCTCCCCGCCGTGGACGTTGTAGAGCGTCGGGAGCGTGTAGGCGAGGAAATCGCCTTGGCTCACGCGCCGCATCTTTTCAAGGTCGCGGTTGGTGAGAACCGGCTGCTTCAGCTTCAGAGTGTGGCAGTGAAGCGGGGTCTCTTCGAGCAGGTTGCGCTCGTTGCCGATGTAGCTCGTCATCGACATCACCAGCTCTTCCCGGATCGGGTCGATAGCGGGGTTCGTCACCTGAGCGAACAGTTGCCGGAAGTAGCTGAACAGACTCTGGGGCTTGTCGGAGAGACAGGCCAAGGGCCAGTCGATGCCCATGGAGCCAATGGCCTCTTCGCCGCTCACGGCCATCGGGCCCATGATTACTTTGAGGTCTTCGTCGCTATAGCCGAAAGCGCGCTGCCGCTGCAGCAACGTCTCGTGTTCGGTGGCGTGGATGCGGGCGGGCTCGGCCAAGTGGTCGAGCGTGATCTGGTTCTCGTTCAGCCACTGGGCGTAAGGCTGACGGCTCCAAAGCCCTTCCTTCAACTCCTCGTCCGGTATGATGCGGTGCGCCTGCATGTCGACCAGGAGCATCTTGCCGGGCTGAAGACGGCCCTTGTAGTCGACATCCTCTGGCTTGATCTGCAGAACGCCGGTTTCGGAGGAAACAATCAACAAACCGTCTTTGGTGACCAGGTAACGCGACGGGCGCAGCCCATTGCGGTCGAGCGTAGCGCCGATCACCTTGCCGTCCGTGAAGGCCACCGAAGCCGGGCCATCCCACGGCTCCATCAGCGAGGCGTGGAATTCGTAGAACGCCTTCTTGTCCGGGTGCATGGTGGAATCCGCATCCCAGGCTTCCGGAATCAACATCGCCATCGCGTGCGGCAGCGAGCGGCCGGAAAGGGTCAGCAGTTCGACGACGTTGTCGAGGGTGGCCGAGTCGCTGGCTCCCTGTTCGACAATCGGCATGATCTTCTTGAGGTCGTCGCCCCAAACTTCGGACGCCAGCACCGCTTCGCGAGCGCGCATCCAGTTGGCGTTGCCCTTCACGGTGTTGATTTCGCCGTTGTGGCAGATAAAACGGAACGGGTGCGCCAGCTTCCAACTCGGGAAAGTGTTCGTCGAAAAGCGCTGGTGCACCATCGCGAGCGAACTCTTGCATTCCGTGTCGGAAAGGTCCTTGTAGAACTTCTGGATCTGCGGCGCCAGCAGCAGGCCCTTGTATACGACAGTACGGCAGCTCAGCGACGGGATATAGAAGAAGTCCTTATCCCGAATCTCGCTGCCGGCGATTTCGTGCTCGGCGCGTTTACGGATGACGTAGAGCTTCCGTTCGAGGGCGTCTTCCGACATGCCCGGCGCCCGGCGGATAAAAATCTGTTCAATATAGGGTTGCGAAGCCCGAGCCACGCGGCCGATGGCGTCAGCGTCGATGGGCGTATCGCGCCAACCGAGCACCTCAAGACCCTCTTCGCGGGTAATGCGTTCCACGATGCCTTCGGCCTGCAGGCGAGCGGTATGCTCCACCGGCAGGAACACCAGGCCCATGCCGTATTCGCCCTGATTCGGCAACGTGAAGCCCTGCTTCTGGCATTCGCGGGCATAGAACGAGTGCGGAATCTGAATCAACAGACCCGCGCCGTCGCCGGTCTCCGGATCGCAGCCGCAAGCGCCGCGATGGGTCAAATTCACAAGAATCTGAACGCCTTTCGTGATGATGTCGTGGGAGCGGTGGCCTTTAATGTTAACGACGAAGCCAATGCCGCAGGCGTCATGCTCGTTCGCCGGAGAATAGAGCCCTTGCGCTTCGGGGAGCCCAGGGCGGGACAGGGTGGGATGGTCGAACTGCTCACTCATATGCGGGGAAACCTCACAATCCAGATAAACCAATATAGGGAATCACTGAGTATTAGTCAAATGAAACCTAGAAGTCGGCACAATCGGTTTTCCTAATATAACAAAATTATGAAACTCGATAATTGTCGCCTGTTGGAATAAGGCGATCTTATGATATGCTGGCGCTTGTGAATTTCGAGCATCTTAAGCTCTTTCGCGATATCGGTCAATACAGGAGTGTCAGCAGAGGCGCGTCGCTCAATGCGATCAGCCAGTCCGCCGCGAGCCAGCATATCCAGGAACTCGAAAAGTCACTTTCGGTGAAACTGCTGGACCGCTCCACCCGGCCGCTGACGCTGACGTCCGCCGGGCGCCTCTATTTTGAGCTTTGCCGGGACGTCTTGCGGAGGAAAGAAGAGTTCGACGCGTCGTTAACCAACCTGGCGGGCGATGTGGAAGGCACGGTGCGGGTGTCGTCGATCTATTCCGTCGGCCTGTCTGAGATGTGGCGGCTGGAGGCCGAGTTCGCCCGCCGGTGGCCCGAGGCCGTCCTGCGCGTCGACTATCTGCGCCCGGAACGGGTTTATGAGGCGGTCCGGACGGATCAGGCCGATCTCGGGCTGGTCTCCTATCCGGAGCCGACGCGCGAAATTGCCGTCATCGACTGGCGGAACGAAGAGATGGTGGTGGCCTGCGCCCCGGGGCATCCCCTAGCGAAGTTCGACGAAATCGACCCGGCCCGTCTGAACGGTACGGATTTTATCGGTTTCGATGAGGATTTGCCGATTCGGCGGGAGGTGGATCGATACCTTCGCGATCGCGACGTGACAGTGAACCTGATCATGCACTTCGACAATCTGCAGATGATCAAGGAAGCCGTCATGCTGGGGTCCGGCGTCTCGATTGCACCCGCCCGGGTGATGCAGACCGAGCGCGACGCCGGGCGGTTGTTGACCATTCCGCTTGTCGCGCCGCACCTCTACCGTCCCTTGGGAATCATTCACCGGCGCCGAAAGAAGTTCAACCGCGCGACCAATCAGTTCCTTGCTCTCCTGCAGGAGATTCCGCACGGCGTTGAGCTTGCGGAGCCCACGCACGCCGTCTAGATTCGAGAGTTTTGGAGCCGGCGCCCCACCTTCTCCATGTGCCCGAGGATCTGATTGTCGTCTCGATTTCCCGCCAGGGAGATGGCCGGAGTATCGCCGGACTGCGCGTGAGTGGACAGGGTTGGGTCCGTCTCGTGGCGCCTCGGCACCAGGGCATTCTGTATCCACACCACACGCTGCTGCCAGGAAAAACGCAGCCGCGGCTTCTCGACCGGATTCTCGTTGATGCTGATTGGCCGGATCACCATCCGGGCCAGCCGGAAAACCGGCTGATTGAGGGCACGCCGTGGCAAATGCTCGAACGGCCCGCGAATCTCGAAGCCCTACGGGTCATTCCGGCTGCGCTCGAACGAAGGCCGGAGCTACTGGGTGACTTTGAAACCCGGCAGCGCGCGTCCCGCGTCAATGAACTCCCCGGCCCGTCTCTCGGCTTGATCGCGCCTCGGCACTTACGGCTCTCGATAATTGAGGACCACGAGCTGGGCCGGCAGAGGGTGCGGGCGCATTTCTGGTGGGGCGGGCGGGAGTGGCGGCTGCCCCTGCAAGACGAGTGCTATCGGCGAGCGCTATACCTGAAGCCGGAAGGGGAGTACGCGGCCGAGGCATTCGGACTGCGTCCAGATCGACCGCTCTACAGCGTGGTTGCCCTCGGCCTGCCCTTCGGAGGCTGGTGCTACAAGAGTGTGGTTTCGCTGTTCCAACCGCCCTACGCGGCGATACGCCAAAGAAGTAACGCCCAGGCGGCGGCTTGTTCATCGTTTCGGTAGATGGACTCTCCGCAGCCACCGATCACGTACGCTCGCGCCCGACTCTATCTGGGCATCACTGGAGTCGGAACCGGCGTCGGGATCGCCATCGCCGGGCTCGCGCTCGATTGGCCGGCGCATCTGGCAGGAACAGGCAACGGGCTGGCGCGGCTGCTCGCCGCCTACGTGTTGCTGAGCCTGCCGTTTGACCTGCTGGGCGGCTATGTACTGCCGCGATCGTTTCGGCGGCCGACGCCTAAGCTGATTGGCTATCTCGCCGGTCTGTTCCGCGCCCAAGTGCTGCACGCCGGTTTCCTCTGGTTGGCGGCCACCGCAATCCTCGCGGGTGGGCAGGAGGCGGGGTTGCGCGGGGTCCTGGCGGTGGTTAGCCTGGGCATGGCTCTGCTGCTCCTGGGCCGCCCTTTGGTGGCCACGCTAGTTGGGGGACAGCGCCGAAAATCTGAAATGTCCGCGTTCCGCCTCCGCGCCGCCGCGCAGAACGGAAGCCGGCTTCGCGGGATTCTCGTTGCCTACGGATGGAATCTCGCCGGGATTGCGACCGCGGCTTGGGCGACGAGTGCGGACTTGACCCAGGAAGCGGGTGTGATCACCCTCGCCTTTGGCTTTTCTCTTTGGTCATTTCTCGGTCTTCTGCTGCTGCCCTCCGTCAGCCGCCCGGCGGTCCTCGCGACAGATCAGGCATTGCTCGCACGCGGCATCACCCGACCTGCCCTGGAATCCTACATCGTGCAGACCGACCGCGAGCTCGATGACGAACCCGCCCGCGCCAAGTGGATCGAGCGTATCTTCCACCCGATTCCCTCTGTCGCCGTGCGGCTCGCCGCATTGGAGCGTCGAACGGATCCAGGCTGGGGAGCCGACGAGGCCGCCCGTCTAACGCTGTATCTGTCATGGGCCAGCCTCGGCCTGCTTTCCCGCGCCGTCCACTGCAACTCCGGAAAACCGGAGTATTGGGTCTACTTGCCGCGCGACTGACCAGGCGGAACCAATCGCTTCAGGAAGCCACCGCGTGTCTCGCCTGCAGCCGGCGCGGGAACGTCCCAACGCGCCTGCCGCAGCAGATCGCGCCATCTCCCCGCTGTCTCCGCCGTCAGCGGATCGCCCAGCCGGGCCGCGTGATGCTCCGGAGCAAACGAGTACTGCAATCCAAAACGGGGACGCCGGGTCAGCATCGGTGCGTTCGCCACCGGCTCATGGAAGAATCCAAGATTCCCCGCAGCCTGCACGATGGCCCATTGCGGAGACGTTCGCGGGACATCGGATACATAAAATGTCATCGCTCCCCGGCGATGCAGTTCCGCCTGCAACTTGCTAATCGAGACCACGCCATCCCGCAGCAGCAGATCCGCCGCCACCCCGGCCGCCTGTCCAAGGGCAGTCCAGATAGGTTCGAGTCGCAGCGCGCCGAACCCAACATGGCTCGCCGACAACGCCCCCGGAACGAACAGATTCCTCGCCCCCTGCGGCACAATCACCCCATAAGGAACCTGATACGGCACGGTTCCAAAGACGACGTATCCCTCGCGGATGTCTGGATACGGTGGGCGCGCGTCGTCAACCCCATGACTGTTGATGACGTAATCGCCAACCGCGATACTCTCCGGTTGTAGTCGGCTGCGCTGGGTTGCCGGATCGGCCATCACGTCGTGCTCGGTAAAGACGTAGGAGCCAGGAAAACGGCGAGCCTCCCGGACATAAAGAGCCGTCGGAAAGTGCCCCGTCTCGGCGAACTCATCCTTCGGCAAATTCCATCGCCGGGCCTCGGAGCGGAACGCCTCTGGCAAGCGGGCGTCATTCTGTAGGAAATAGAGCAGGCCAAGCGCATACTGCCGATGTTCTTCGAAAATCACTGCCCGCCGCTCAGGGGACGCCGTCGGATAGTCCCAGTTCTGGCCAGGAAGTCCGAAGCCCACGGGCGACGTGTTGACGTCGTTCATATCGGACTTGCCGTTGGGCAGTCGCTGCAGGCGCAGGACGCCATTCTTCTCTTCCGACATCGGGTGCAGAATGGCGCCCGAGCGAATGCCATCGAGAATCCGCACGTATCGCTCCGGCCGGTAGTTGGCCGGTTGCGGGAGCGGCGCCGCGTTGGCCGGGTCCTCGGTCATGATGACTCGGAAGTTGTAGCACTGAATCTTGTGGTCGCCTGCGCCGGTGCTGCCGTCGAAGATTCTGCCGTCCTTGAAGAAAATATGGCCGGCAAAGCGTTCGCCGTATTCCCGTGTGGATTCGCGCCCGACACGATAGGCGAATCCCGCGGCGGCCGCCAGGTCGCCCTCGTACGTCGCGTCAATAAAAACTCGCGCCGCGATCCACGCTTCGCCTTCTGGTCCCCGCACCTGGAGTCGGCGGACAACCCCCTCCACCGACTCCGCGCCAAGGATCGTCGTCTGTAGCCGAACGGCGATCGAAGGGTGTTCCGCCAACATGCCGGCCAGCACGGCGCGGGAAACGTGCGGTTCGGCAAGTGTGCCGAAAAAGCTCTCGCGCAGTTGGCGCGAGTTCTCTCCGTAGCGGGAACGGTAATGCTTTTCCACCCGCTCCATGTAGTCGCGGAAGGTGCCCTGTAAGGATTCGAGCGAACGGAAGTCGGTATAGGAAAGACCGCCCGTCAGCATCCCGCCGAGATTGCGGGAAGGTTCGATCAATGCCACCGTCCGCCCCGTGCGGGCGGCGTTCAACGCGGCGGCTATGCCTGCGGGCGTAGCGCCGTAGACCACTACCTCCTGCGCCAAACATCCGCTGGAGACCGTCAACAGCGCGACACTCAGCCAACGCATCGCCACTCCTCAGAGCCCAAATGGAAAAGGACGGATCGCTCCGTCCCACTTCCGGTTCTCTCTATCTTGCCTAGAAGCTGGCGATCGCCTGAGCTTCGTCGTCGAACACCTCGAACACCGTGTACAGCTTGGTGATCTGCAGAAGATCTTTGACCCGTTTGGTCAGGTTCAGAAGCTTCAGTGCGCCGCCAGTGTTGGAAATGGTGGTGAAGGCCGAAACCAGTTCGCCAATGCCGGAGCTGTCGATATAGTTCACCTCGCCGAGGTTCAGCAGGATTTTCTTGGTTCCCGCTGCGGACAGTTCCTTCACCTTATCGCGCAACATGGCGGAGCCGTCTCCCAGCGTAATCTTTCCAGCGACGTCCACGATGGTCACATCGCCGCTCACACGAGAATTAATGGTAACGCTCACGCGTCCTCCCCAGATTTGAGGAGCCCGGACTTGGCCCGCGCCCCTGTTAGACTTAAGATACCCAATTAGTATAGCCGCGGCTGAGTCGCCGTACCACTAGGATATGAACATCGATTTATGAGCGTTCCCGCTCCCGCTGAGATCCAGGTTCGAGGGCAAGAAGGCGTTGCGCAGTTGATTCACGTGGTCGAGTCGCCTTTCATGGTCGGCCGCTCCGACTCGGCTGCCCTATCCCTACCCGACGACACAATGCTTTCGCGGCTGCATTTTGCCCTCGAATTCCTCGACAATCGCTGGACCGTTCGCGATCTCGGCAGCAAAAACGGAACGGCCGTCAATGGTCAGGTGCTCTCCCAGGCGCAGCCGCTAGCGCCCGGAGATACAATCACGGCCGGGCGCCTCGTCATCACGTTTGAACCCCACCAGGCCAAACACGCGCGGGCACGGTCTCCGCTCGAGTTTGTCGACGAGTCGCCCGCCTCGGCGCCGTCGTCTTCCACCGTCGTCTTCCGCTTCGATCCCGCCAAGCTCGCCGAAGCGGCGCTGCCCTCATCGCCGCAGCCCCCGGACATGACCGCCCGGCGCATTGAGGCCCTGGTCAAAGCCGGAAAAGAAATCGCCAGCTTCCGGCCCTTGCGCGAGCTGTTTGAAGTGATCCTCGAACTGAGCTTGCATGCCGTCGACGCCAAGCGCGGCGTGCTGATGACCATCGAGAACGGAGAACTCATCGCTCAGGCCCATCGCGGCGAAGGGTTCCGCGTCTCGAAGGCCGTGCGGGATAAAGTCATCAACGAACGCTCGTCCCTCCTCGTGCGCGATGCCTCCATGGACGCTCTCCTTAAGTCGAGCGCTACCATCGTCCAACAGCGGATCCGCAGCCTGATGGCCGTGCCCCTGCAAACCGATACCCAGGTCACCGGACTGCTCTACGTCGACGCCACGGACTTCGTTCGCTCCTTCGATGCCAACGACCTCAGCCTGCTGACGGTGCTCGCCAACATCGCCGCCATTCGCATCGAACACTCTCGCTTGCTCGAAGTCGAGCAGGCCGAAAAGTTCATGTCGCGCGAGCTCGATCAGGCGGCAGAGATCCAGCGCGGCCTCCTGCCGCGCCAGATGCCGGAAATCCCCGGTCTGCAACTGGCCGGGCGCAGCGCCCCCTGCCGTTCAGTCGGCGGCGATTATTTCGATTTCTTCCCCTTGCCCGATGGAAGGCTCGCGTTCCTGGTGGCCGACGTGGCCGGCAAAGGACTTTCCGCCGCCCTGCTCATGTCGAATTTGCAAGCGCGCGTGCAGGCGCTGATGGAAGTGGAGTTCGACGTCGCCCGCCTCGTGACGCGCTTGAATCACAGCCTGAAAGCCAACACCCCGGACAACAAATTCATCACTGGTTTTTTCGCCATTCTTGACCCCATCTCCGGCTCCATGACGTTTACCAACGCCGGGCACAATCCACCCGCCCTCGTGCGCAACTCGGGCAAAGTGGAACTGCTGACCACCGGGGGGCCGGTGCTCGGCATTCTCCCCAATATTCCCTACATGGGCGGCCACACCGTACTCGAACCCGGTGAAAGCCTGGTGATGTACTCGGACGGGGTCTCGGAAGCGCCCAACGCGGCGGGAGAGGAGTTTGGAGAAGACGCCGTGGCGCAGATCGCCGTGGCGTGCAAGGACCGCACGGCGAACGAAACAATGCTCGAAATCGGCCGCCAGTTGCGGTGCTTCCTCGGCGATCTGCAACCCGTCGACGACGTCACGCTACTCGTCGTCCGCCGCGTTCCCAGCGCTTAGGCTTAGCTACCGTTTAGGAAAGTTCGGGTCCGCCATCACTTCGCGCATTTGCTTCACGTGGCGCTCCGTGTGAGCGCTGATCATGAACAGCATCTGGTACAGATCGAGCTCAAAACCCGGGCCGAGGGTGGCGAAGCGGCCGCGCAGGTCTTCCTTGGTTTGTTCCGCCATCGTGATGGTTTCGTCGCGGCGTTGACGGAACATATCGATCACCTGGGTCTGGCTACCGAGCTTGCCGGAGGGGCGCAGCGGCTCCGGCGCCTGCGCCTTCTGGGAGCGGTCGCTGATCATGGCCGCCACTTTCAGATCCATCGCATCCCGATCCTTTTGCCGGGCAGCGCGCTTCGTCTCATCAACTGGTGATTTCGCGAGCGTGTTCGTCAGCAGGCCACGCAGGAACGTCTCGCTCTCGGTCAGGTGCTCGGCGCACTCGGCGACACTCCAGCGGTCCGGTCCGGACTTGAACTTCCACTGGGCATCGCTCAGGCTGGCCGTGGCGTCAAGAAACAGTTTCCGTGTGGCATGCAGGTGGCTCATGGCGCGGTCGCGTTCGCCCTGGCTCAACGTCTCGGCGCCGAGGGGGAGGAGACAGCATAGGGAAAAAACCAGGGTTTTATGCAGCATTGCTTTCTAATTATCTAATGTTTTCCGCGTGGCTGCCGATATCCCCCTTGTAGTGGTTTAGCTCCATGTCTGTACCAGAACGAATCAACGCTGTCCTTCCCGCTGCGCCCGTGGCGATTCCCGATGGCGTTCCCGTTCGTTTGGGACCCGGCCGGGAGACTCTAGGCCTAGACCCGCGGGTTCCGCTTCCTGGCTCACAGGAAGAGACCCGATCGGTTACAACCAGAATCCTGTTAGTCGATGGCAGCCCCATCAATCGCCGTCTGCTTAAGTCGATGCTGCGCTTGGGCAATCACGAGTTTTTCGAAGCGGCGACTGGTTTGGACGCATTGGAAATTGTTGCGCGCCAGCCGATCGACCTGATCATCGCAGACCTGCTTTTGCCTGGTCTGGGCGGCACCGAATTGTGCCGGCGGCTGAAATCGAATCGCAAGACGCAATTCATCCCCATCCTGATGCTGACCAGCGTCCACGGCTTCGACTTCGAAGTAGAAGGGATCGAGTCGGGCGCGGACGAGTATTTGACGATGCCGCTGCATCCCTCCGTGGTCCGGGCGCGCGTGAATTCGCTACTGCGCCATAAAGCGGCCATCGATTCCCTCGAAGAAGCGGAGACGATTCTGTTTGCCCTCGCGCAGGCGGTAGAGAACCGCGACATGGGCACCGGGCAGCATTGCGAGCGGCTCGCAACGTACAGCGTGGCGCTCGGGTTGGCGTTGGGCCTCCCGCGCAAAGATCTGGTCGCTCTTTATCGGGGCGGCTTCCTGCACGATATCGGCAAGGTCTCCATTCCCGATTCGATCCTCCTCGGCACCGGAAAGCTCACCGACGATCAGTGGAAAGTCATGCAGATGCACACCATTCGCGGCGTCGAAATCTGCAAGCCGATGAAGACGCTTTCGCCGGTGCTGCCGATCATTCGCAGTCACCATGAACGCTGGGACGGCACGGGTTATCCGGACCGCCTAAAGGGCGAAGACATCCCTCTGCTCGCCCGGATCTTGCAGGTCGTAGACATCTACGACGCTCTCACTACGGCGCGCAGCTACAAACCGGCCTACACAAAAGAAGAGGCGCTCGAGATTCTCAAGGAAGAGGCGGCGAAAGGCTGGCGCGATCCGGAACTGGTGTCGCTCTTCGTCAACATGCAGCACGGCGTACTACTCGATTCCCGCGCCTTGCTCGAATCCGACTGGCCGGAACTGAGCACCACCCTGCACTCGCTCCAGAACATGAACCGCCACCTGCGCGCCTAAGCCTACGGGGCCGTCGCCCAGACCGCGCACCAGCCGTCCTTCTCCCGCTGCGCATGCACCAGCAGCCCCGCCGTCAATTCAGGGATCTGGTCAATCAAAAATCCGCTCAGCAGCAGCGGCGCTCGAAGCCGCAGCAGGTCGGGCAGAATCTCTCGCATCACCGCCAAGTGGATGTTGCACACCACCAGGTCCGCGCAACCCGGCCTCGCCGCATTCGCTGACCCCTGCCACGTCGCCGCATGTGCCCGCGCCAGTTCCACCGCCGCCGGCTCTACGTCGCACGCCCAAACTGTCGCCGCGCCCAAAGCCTGCACCGCCGCACTCAGTATCCCCGTTCCGGTGCCCACGTCCAGAACCCGCTGCCCCGGACGCAAAACCTGCTCCAGCAGTTCCAGGCAAAGCTGCGTCGTCTGGTGCTCACCGCCGCCGAATACACTGGCGCCGATCATCGCCAGCCGAACCCGCCCCGGCGGAGTGGGTTCGTTTCGCCACGAGGGACACAAAAAGAACCGCTCACCCACCAGCAGCGGCTCCCAATCCTCCCACCACGAATGCGCCGCCTCGGCCACCGGCGCCGCAATGCCCCCGTGCGCGGAGGCAAATTTTTCTGCTGTCGCCGCGGAGGCGAAAAAGACCTGATAGCCGTCCTCGTCCTCTAACACCCCCTGCATCGGGTAGTCGTCAGACCAAGCCGCCAGTAGCTCTTCCCATTCCTCCGCGGTGCGGTGCAATCGAACGGAGTAGCTCACTAGTCGCGATTCAGCGTCTTCACGCGCCAGTACGGTTTCGGCTTCTCGGCCGGATCCATCACAAACGTTTCGCTCGTCTTCGCCGGGTCATACCCGCGCCACAGCCACGTCAAGGCCTCAGGCGCCTGCGCGTTGCCCTGCGCCGTGCTATGCCCACCGTTACCGAAAGTGAACTTGAAATCGTACTCCTTCATCTTCAGCGAATTGGCCATCTGGATGTTCTGCAGCGGCCAGGAGCCGAACTGGTTCTCGAGGTCGTTGGAGCTATCCTGCAGCCACACCCGGATGTTCTTCCGCGGACTCTTCCGCAGCCAGAACGGATAGATGTTGCCGCCGTCCTTTTTGCCGGGCTGCCACTGAATGCTCGTATAGGTGCCAATGCGCGAGAACACGCGAGAATAGCGCTCCGTATCGAACCACGCCACCGTGAACGCGCAGACGGCGCCCGAGCTTTCGCCCATAATCGCGCGGGAATAAGCGTCCTTCCGGATGTTGTATTTGCCTTCCACTTCACTCAGAATCTCTTCCCGCAGAAAGCGCGCATAGGTATCGTCCACGGTGTCGTATTGGATAGACCGCATCCGCCGTTCACCAATCATTCCGGGGCTGATCATCACCGTGATCGCCACCGGAATCCGCTTCTGATGCGTCAGATTGTCGAGCGTGATCAGCAGCCGATTGCCCGCTTCCCGATTGGCGTAGCCCTGGCCGTCCTGCACCACGAAAAGCGCCGCGGCCGTGCTCGCGTTGTACTGGGCGGGCACGTAGATCCAATAATTGGTCACCATGCCGGGATAGATCTTGCTGGTATGGACGATCTTTTCGGAGAGCTTTCCCGCCGGCGCATCCGGCTTCTCATAGGAGTCCGGGCCAAACGCGGGGAAGTCAATCGGAGGGTTCGCTTTGCCGTCAATGGTAATCACATAGCGGTGGCTGGTTCCGGTGACGAGCTTCGTCTGGGCAAGCCAGAGGTCAGAGCCCTTCAGGCGCGTGAACTTCGGCCCGGGGGCCTCGTCGAGCTCCAGCGCCGGCGCAGTCTTCGACTCTGCGGCGAACAGGAAGTCGCCGTTGTAGCCCAGCGCGCCGCGGCCCTCCCGCATAATCTTCGCGAGTGAGGCCTTGAACTCAGCCGAATTCGGCGACTTCTTTGCCATCGCCAGCATGTCCTGTGCCGGATCGGCCGCCGCCAGCGAGGCGGCGAAAAGGAGGAAGGGAATTACGAGTTTCATGGTTTCCAAAAATTCTCTGGTTCGGGAATGGCGGCTCCATCTTTGCGCGGATCGGAGGCGCCGGATTTCACTTTCGTCTTGCGGTCGAACGCCACCGCCTGGCCGCCACCCATGCGGGAGGAGTAGGCGGCGCGGACATCAATTTGGTGGCCCAGTTTACGCAGCCGTTCGAGTTCGGAGGAAGGAAAGCGATTCTCAAGCTGCACTCCGCAACCCTCGGGATCCCTCCGGGTGAATCGCGGCGATTCCATCGCTTCCTGGATATTCATTTTCTGATCCACCATGTACGAAACGAACTGCGCGTGGGCCTGCGCCTGATTGAAGCCACCCATAATGCCGAACGCCACCCGCTGTTCCCCCAGCATCATGAAACCGGGGATGATCGTGTGCAGCGGCCGCTTGTGCGGCGCAACGTGGTTCACATGTTTCGGGTCAACGTCGAACAGGCCGCCGCGATCATGCAGGTGGAAGCCGAACTCGTCGGTGGTGATGCCGGAGCCGAACTTGTTATAGATCGACTGAATCCAGGAAACCATGTTGCCGTCACGGTCGACGACGGAGAGATAAATCGTGTTCTTCAGTTTGCCTGGGTTGCCGGCCGTCACGTCGCACTTCGCGCGGCTGGGGTGGATGAGCTTTGCCCGCTCCGCCGCGTAGGCCTTCGATAGCAGCCCCTCCGTCGGAACCTGCGAAAACTTCGGATCGGTCACGTACCGTCGCAGGTCCATCACGGAAAGCTTCTGCGCCTCGATCTTGAAATGCAGATTCAACTGAGCGCCCGGCTTGGTTTCGAGGATGTTCAGCATCTCCAGAGCCGAGACGCCTTGCCCATTGGGAGGCAGTTCGAACACCTTGGCCCCGCGATACGTGGTCGAAATCGGCTCGACGAATTCGCTCTGGTACTCCGTGAAATCGTTCTCAGCGAGCATCCCGCCCAGCCGTGCGGACGTCTTCAATATATCGGCGGCCAACGGGCCTTTGTAGAACCCGTCCCGCCCTTGCTTCGCGATGATCTCATAGGCCCTAGCCAAGCCCGGCGTCTTCCAGATTTCGCCGACGGCCGGCACCCGGCCCGGCCATTTCTCGCCGCTCGTCGCCCAGTCTTCATGGATAATCTCGGTGACCGGGAACCCGTTCCGGGCATAGTGAATCGCCGGCGCGAACAGGTCGGCCCACGGCACTCGGCCGAACTTCTGATGCATCTTCCACCAGCCGTCCACCGCTCCCGGAACCGTCACGGAATGAATTCCGCTGAAGCCGCCCTTTGGCGCCTCCGTCATGCGGGCCGGAGCCCAGCCGCTGGCGTTCAACCCGGTCAGCTTCTCCGTCTGCGCATCGTAATGGATGGCGAACAGGTCGCCGCCAATGCCACACATCATCGGCTCGACGACACCCAGCACGGCATTGGCGGTGATCGCGGCATCGACAGCCGACCCGCCCCGCGCCAGAATCTGCGCCGCGGCTTGCGACGCCAATGTCTGGCTGGTCGCCACAACCCCTTGAGTCGTCTGAATCATGGAGCGAGATTGCCACCGCTCCTGCCCGAATCCGGCGGCCGCGAGGGAGAGAATTATTAATGTGCGATACATTCGGGGAATCCGAAGTTATATCATGCAAGAGGAAGGGGGCGTGTCTATGCAACGGCGAAAATTTTTAACCAGGTCCGCCGCGATCGCGGGCGGCATCAGTCTCCATCACTTTCCGTATCCTCTCTTCGCGAATCCCACGCCGAAGCTCGCGAGCGACCGGATTGCGCTAGGGCCGAAGAAGGTCATGCTCAGCCGCCTGGCGATGGGCACGGGCACCAATGGCGTCGGTGGTTCTTCAAATCAGACCCGGAAGATGGGCGTGAACGGCCTGGCCGATCTCTTCCGTGCCGGCTACGACAACGGTTTGAACTTTTTCGATGCGGCTGATCAATATGGCACGCACCCGCATGTGCGCCAGGCCTTGAAGAGCCTGCCACGCGAAAAGGTGACCATTCTCTCGAAAACCCACGCCAGCACAGCCGCCGAGATGCGAGCCGACCTCGATCGCTTCCGGCGCGAGCTCAACACGGACTACATCGACATCCTGCTGCTCCACTGCATGCTGGATAAGAACTGGAATGATAAGAAGCGCGGAGCGATGGACGTCATCGCCGAAGCGCAGGAAAAGGGTATCGTCCGCACCAAAGGCACCTCCTGCCATACCCTCGAAGCGCTGAAGACGGCCGCCGCCGAGCCGTGGGTGGAAGTTGATCTCGCCCGCATCAACCCGGCCGGCATCGCGATGGACGCCGCGCCCGATGTTGTGATTGGCGTCCTCAAGCAGATGAAGGCCGCCGGCAAGGGCATCATCGGGATGAAGATTTTCGGGGCGGGGAAGCTGCGGAACAAGCCCGACGAATGTTTGCAGTTCGCGCTCGGATTGGATTGCGTCGACGTCTTCACCATCGGCAGCGAGAGCCGCGCCGAGATGGAAGACTTGGTGAAAAAGATTCCCGCGGCGAGCGTTCGCGGATAAACTGTTTTTGATTCCAGGGAGAAACGAAATGAAGAAATGGATTTTTGCGAGTATTGCCACCTTGGCGCTTAGCGCCGTTCTGGTCGGTCAGGGGAAAACCCCGATTCTGCAGCCCCAAATGACCCCGGTGGGCGACCCGACCTATAAAAAGGCCATGGGCAAGATCGGCGAAAAGACGGAAGGTTGGTCGCAGACCAGCGTTGCGGCCGGCGTCGACGGCAAGCCCTTGACGGGCAAGCAAGTGACGATGGTTGGCGAAATCGTCGACTTCTCCTGCTACCTGCAACTGGGCAAGCACGGCGACAAGCATCGCGCTTGCGGCCAGAAATGCGCCAAGTCCGGCCAGCCCATCGGCCTGCTCACTGCTGACGGCTCGCTCTACATGGTGATGGAAGAAGAACACGATCCCCGTCGCGACGGTCTCACGATGTCTGCCTTCCGCGCCGCTGCAGCCGACCATATGGCCCACGTCATGGAAGTCACCGGCACGATGACCCAGCACGGCGGCTACAAAGCGATTTACGTCGCCGGCTACGTGAAGCAGTAGTCGATCCAGGGAGACTAAAGAAAAATGACGTTGGTGCGCATCCTGCCATTTGTTTGTCTAATCGGATCTGCGATACTCGTGGGCCAGAGCAGCAAGGATACCTTCAAGGTTCCGCTGGGACTGACCCCGATCCTGTGGCCGAAAGACAACCCCTACACTGCCGAAAAGGCTGAACTGGGACGCCTGTTGTACTACGACAAGCGCGTCTCGGCCGACAATACGGTTGCCTGCGCCTCCTGCCATGCGGCGGAGAAGGCGTTCACGGACAACCTGCCGGTTTCGGTCGGTATCAAAGGGCAGAAGGGTGGCGTAAGCGCACCAACCGTCATCAACCGCGGTTACGGTATGCTGCAGTTCTGGGACGGCCGGGCGAATTCACTCGAGGCGCAAGCCGTCGGCCCCATGGCGAACCCGATCGAAATGGGACACACGCACGAAGGCGTCGTCTCCCGCCTGCGGAAAATCGCCGGCTACCGGGAACTCTTTAAGAAGTCGTTCGGCACCGAAGAGTTCGACCTCGACATGATCGCCAAGGCGATCGCAACGTTCGAACGGACTGTGGTGAGCGGCAATTCGCCGTATGACAAGTACCGCGCCGGCAACAAGAAGGCGCTCAGCGCGTCACAGGTTCGCGGCCTCAACGTCTATTTCAACAAAGCCAAGTGCGACGCCTGCCACGAAGGCCCCAATTTTACCGCCAACTCCTTCCACAATCTCGGCGTCGGCAGCCAGAAAGCCACCCCCGATGAAGGCCGCTTCGCCGTCACGAAGGACCCCGCCGACTGGGGCACCTTTAAAACCCCGACCCTCCGCGAGATCGCAAAAACAGGCCCCTACATGCACGATGGCAGCCTGGCCACTCTCGAAGAGGTGGTGGAGTACTACGACAAAGGCGGCATCAAAAACAAGAATCTCGATGAACGCCTGAAGCCCCTGAACCTCACCGCGCAGGAAAAGAAGGATCTGGTAGAGTTCATGAAGTCCTTGAGCGGCGAGGGCTGGCAGCATCTGACCGAGCCGAAGTCGTTCCCTCAGTAGAGTCTCCTCCATGTCGAATCAATCATTGACGCGCGCGTGGTTCCTCCGCGCCGGAATTGTCGCGGCCGCATTTTCCGCGACCGCCTGCAACAAGAGCCAGAAAAAACAGATTGCGGTCATTCCCAAAGGCCGCGCCCACGTCTTCTGGCAGAGCGTCCACGCCGGATCGGTAAAGGCCGCCCGCGAAAGCGACGTTGAGATCATCTGGAACGGTCCCGCTACCGAAACAGACTTCAACGCCCAGATTCAGATCATGGACGCGATGATCAACCGCAAGGTCGACGCCATCTGCGTAGCGCCCATCGATAAGAAGGTGATGGTAAACGTCGTCGAACGAGCAACCCGAGAGAAGATTCCGGTGGTTATCTTTGACTCCGGCATCGACACCGAGCAGTTCGTCGCTCAGGTGATGACCGACAACAAAGAGGCCGGCCGCGTTGCCGCCCGCCGCATGGGCGAGATCCTGGGAGGCAAGGGAAAGGTCGTCATGGTCGCCGTGCAGCCCGGCGGCGCTTCCACCATGTTGCGCGAAGAAGGCTTTGAGGAAGAGATCCGGAAGTTCCCAGGGATCCAGATCGTCGACAAACGCTACGGAATGTCCGACTACGCCAAAAGCTTGCAGGTGGCGGAGAACATGCTGACGGCGTTTCCGGACGTCGCCGGGCTATTTGCCTCTAACGAATCCAGCGCAGCCGGCGCAGCGCAGGCCCTTAAAGCCCGGCAAGGGACTAAGGTGAAGGCCGTTGGTTTCGACTCCAGCCCTGCCCTGGTCGCCGATCTCAAAGCCGGTGTCTTCGATTCGCTCGTGGTCCAGGACCCGTTTGAAATGGGGTACCAGTCCGTCCAGAATGCATTGAAAGCGATCAACGCTCAGAGCGTTGAAAAGATCAACAACATGGCTCCGCAACTGGTCACCCAGCAGAACGTGGTAACCCCGGAAATCCAGGCGAAGCTGAATCCCGATCTGAAAAAATACTTGGACTAGATCCTAACTCCCCGACGACTGCGTCAACGTCGAGCCAACCTTGACGAAAATAGTGGAGATGTTCGGGCCAATCGTCGTCGGGAAGGTCGCCGCAATTGCTACCGCAATAAACGCCGCCATCAACGCGTATTCGATCAGGTCCTGACCATCCTTGTTGTGCCGAGCGAGCTGCCGAAGCCTAGTCGTTATTTGCTGAACCATGATAATTGCTTCCCCGGTCTGAGTAAGGACACCTTTATGGTGCCCTTAACAGATATAAAGAAACAAGAACCGTTTGGCTTTAGAACCGGATCCGAATCACCTTAGAACTAGGCCACTAGGCCGTCGGGTCCGGAAGTCCTAGGCTCGTCCGGATGTCGCTGTAAATCTCGGAAATGCTGCGATTCGCATCCACCGTCAGCAGCATCCCCATCCGGTCGTATAGCTCCAGCAGCGGCTTCGTCTTCTCGTGATACTCGCGCAAACGAGTCTTCAACGCATCCGGATTATCGTCGGCGCGCTTGGTGAATCCGGAGCCCTGCCCCATCTTGGCCCGGTACATCACCCGCTGATAAACCACCTCATCGGCCAGTTCGAGATAAATCACCTTATCCAGGTTCCAGTTCTCAAACAGGTACTCCGCCTGCGCCCGCGTCCGCGGAAACCCGTCCAGCACAAAACCGTAGTTCCAATCGTGCTGATCCAGGCGCTCCCGAACCACGCGCTCCACAATCTCATCGGGCACCAGCAGCCCCGCGTCGGTAATCCGACGGATCCGGGCGGCCAGCTTCGTATGCTGCGAAACATTCCAACGGAACATTTCGCCAATCGAAATGTGGACAAAATCGTAATCCCGGCAGAGGAGTTCGCTCTGCGTACCTTTACCGGAACCTTGCGGACCTGAAATAACGAACTTATGCATGCTTTCCTGACAGTGAACCACTCGACATCATAGGTCGAATCGGATGCCCTGCGCCAGAGGGAGTTCCCGGGAAGAGTTGATCGTGGCAGTCTGCCGGCGCATGTACGCCTTCCAGGAGTCGCTGCCGGATTCCCGGCCGCCGCCCGTATCTTTCTCTCCGCCAAAGGCCCCACCAATCTCGGCGCCTGACGTGCCTATATTCACATTAGCAATCCCGCAGTCGCTTCCGCGCGGGGAGAGAAACTGCTCGGCCGCTCGCATGCTCTCCGTAAAGATCGCGCTGGCCAGCCCCTGCGGTACGGCGTTGTTCAGCGCAATCGCCTCCTCCACGTCGTCGAACTCGATCAGATGCACCACCGGCGCGAACAGCTCCTCCTTCACCGCCGGCATCTGCCCGTTCGATGCCACCAGCGCGGGCCGCACATAGCACCCGCCCAGCAGCGGCTTGCCCTCATAATCGAGCTCCACCGGCTCGCCGCCAAAGATCACCTCGCCGCCCTGCTCCCGGATCGCCCCCAGCGCCTCCTGCATCGTCCGCACCGCCGCCCGGTCGATCAGCGGGCCGCACAAAATCTTCGCCTCCAGCGGATGGCCGATCCGGACTTTCCCCCACGCCCCTAACAAATACTCCCGGTACTCGTCCGCCACCGATCGCTGCAGCAGAATCCGCCGAATACTCGTACACCGCTGCCCCGCCGTCCCCACCGCGCCAAACAGCAGCGCCCGCACCGCCAACTGCGGATCCGCATCCGCCATCACAATCGCCGCATTGTTGCCGCCCAATTCCAGCAGCGTCCGCCCCAGCCGTCCGCCCACGATCTCCGCCACCCGTCGCCCCATCCCGGTCGAACCGGTCGCCGCCACCAACGGCAACCGCCGGTCCGCCGTCATCCGCTCGCCGACCACCCCACCCGTCCCGCAAGCCAGCGTGAACACGCCGCGAAAGCCATGCCGCTCCAGAATCGGCTCGCAAATCTTCTGCACCGCAATCGCCGTCAACGGTGTCTTCTCGCTCGGCTTCCACACCACGCAGTTGCCGCACACCGCCGCCAAAAACGCGTTCCAACTCCAAACCGCCACCGGAAAGTTAAACGCCGTAATGCAGCCAATCACGCCCAGCGGATGCCACTGCTCCATCAATCGGTGCCCCGGCCGCTCGCTCGGCATCGTCAACCCATACAACTGCCGCGATAGCCCCACGGCAAAGTCGGCGATGTCGATCATCTCTTGAACCTCGCCCTTACCCTCCGCCAGAATCTTGCCCGTTTCGAGCGAGACCAAAGCACCGAGATCGTCCTGCGCCGCCCGCAGCGCCTCGGCCATCTCCCGCACAATCAATCCCCGCCCCGGAGCCGGCAAATCCCGCCACTTCGGCCACACCTTCTGGGCGAGGTACACCGCGTCGTCGTAGTCCTCCTCCGCGCCGAACAGCACTGTAGCCAACTCCGCCCCGTCTGCCGGCGACAGTATCGCCACCTGCTCCCCAGCCGGGTCAGCCGTCCACTCCTCGTGGGAGACCCCGGACTGCTCATAGCCAATGCCCAAGCGGGTCAGGAGGCGGCGGACCTCCGTGCGGTGAAGCGACGAGTCGAGAAGGTTCATGGCGGTGTGGTGAGCCACCCGAACGCGTCCGGTCCCGTTCCAAAACGGCGCCCCGCGCGGACAATGGCATGTTCTATTGTGCCAAGCGCCGCGGCCACATCGAAGTCCGGGTAACGCTCCATCAGCCGCAACCCGGCCTCCCGCGTCGTCGCCCCCCGCGGCTTATCGCTACGCACATGCAGCGGGTCGCCGATCACGTCCTCTTCCGTAGCCTCCAGCGCCATCGCCGCCAACCGTCCCGCGTCGCACGGCAGCAGCGGCGCCAGCGTCGCATGCACCCGAAGCCCCGCCGCCCGCAGCGTCCGAATCACCTGCAGCCGCTCCGCAATCGGCGCGCAATGCGGCTCGAACCGTTGCCGCACCGCCTCATCATCCGTCGTCACGCTGAAGCGGCTCCGCAGCCGCGGAATCGCCTGCAGCAGCGCCAGATCCCGCAGAATCAGCGGCCCCCGCGTCTGCAGCACAAACACCTTTGGCGGATTCGCCGCCACAGCCGCCAGCACCTCCGGCATCAGCCGCCGCTCTGCCTCTGCCGGCTGATACGGATCCGTCAGCGGCGAACAATAGATCACCTGCTCCGGCCGCAACTCCCGCCGCAGCAGCGCCGCCGCGTTCGCCTTGAACGTCGTATGGTGGCCCCAATGCCGCCAGTCCTCCATCCGCAGCCCGCCCTGCACCCGCATCGTCGGCACATAACAATAGCTGCAGCCAAACGTGCAATTTCTGGCCGGCGTCAGCGAGTGCGTAAACCCGGCCGCCAACAGAAAGCCGGACGTCCTTGAAAGGATCGTCCGGCTGGTCTGCTCGCGAATGCTATAGAGCATTTACTCGGCTTTGTTCTTCACGTGCTTGTCGAACCACTCCACCATCTCCGCCAGCGTATGCTCGACGGACTCCCGCCCGGCGTACCCATGCGACTCAAACGGCAGGTACACGAAGCGTACCGTCCCGCCATTGCCGCGAATCGCCGTGTACATCCGCTCGGACTGAATCGGGAACGTCCCCGTGTTGTTATCGGCCTGCCCGTGGATCAACAGAATCGGCTCGTTGATCTTGTGGGCGCTCAGGAACGGCGACATCCCCAGGTAGGTCGCGGGCGCCTCCCAAATCGTTCGCCGTTCACTCTGGAAGCCGAACGGCGTCAGCGTGCGGTTATACGCCCCGCTCCGCGCCACGCCCGCGGCAAACAGGTCGGAGTGCGCCAGCAAGTTCGCGGTCATAAAGCCGCCATAGCTATGGCCACCCACGCCCACGCGCTTCGGGTCTGTTACCCCAAGCTCAGTAGCCTTGTCGATAGCTGCCTTTGCGCCCGCTACAATCTGCTCCAGGTAAGTGTTGTTGGCCGTCTCGGGGTCGCCGATCACCGGCAGCGAGGCGTCATCGAGAATCGCATAGCCCGCCAGCAAATAGAAAAGGTGCGACGCCCCCGACAACTGCGTGAACCGGTTCGGTGAGCCGGTAATCTGGCTGGCCGTATCGGCGTCGTTGTACTCGCGCGGGTACGCCCACATCACGGTCGGCAACTTCGTCCCCGGCTTGTAGTTCGGCGGCAGATACAACGTGAAGCTCAGTGGCACGCCGTCGGCGCGCTTATAGTTCACCAATTGTTTTTTCACCTGCCGCAACTCCGGCGCCGGGTCCACAAAGCTCGTCAACGCCGTCCGCTTCCCGTTGGCGACCAGGAAGTAGTTCGGTGGCTCCGTCGTCGATTCGCGCCGCGTAATCAGCCGTGCGCCGTCTTTATCGAGGACGCTGACGACTAACTCATAGACGCCTTCGCCGCACTCAAACAAGCGAGTCTTCTCTTTCGTCTTCAGGTTCACCCGGTCCAGAAACGGCCGGTCGCCCTTCGGGCTCGCGCCCTGTCCATTAAAGAACGCGAAATCGCCATCGCTCACCACCACGCGCTGGCCGCTCGGCATCATCTCCGTCACCGGGGTACCCATATCGCGATAGCGGTCCTGCATGCTCCGCGATATCACCTCATCCACTTTGGCCGGGTTCGTCGACGGATCCACCAGGAACATGCGGATGCGCTTGGTCTTGCGGTCGTAGTCGGAAGTCAGCAGGCGGCCGTCCTTCAAGAAGTTCGTCTGACCCATCGCCCGCTGCTCGAACTTGGTCACCTCCTGCGGCGAGGTGAACGGAGCCTTCGCCATCACCATCCGGTCCCGATGCGGCACCGTCTCTTTCGGGTTGCCGCCGTCCAGCGCCTCTATCCACGTCAGCGTCGCGCCGTCCGTGGCATACCAGTTCACGCTGCGTGGCCCGGTGCGCACGCCTTCGAGCGGCACCCGGTCAGCCAACGGCAGCTTGGCGATCGACGCCACCATCTTGCCGCTCTTGTCCCACACCTCGACGTCCTGCGGGAACCGGTTTACCGGCAGAACCCAGGAGAACGGCCGGTGGACTTTCGACACGAGGAAGTTCGCGCCGTTGGGAGACGCTTCCGCGCCACCGAAAATCGCCGGCTTGCCCATGGGGGTCACTTGGCTCGTGGCCACATCGACGACGGCCAACTGCGACGTGCAGTAATACTCGAACAGCGTTTCGTCATGTTCGCTCTTGAGTAGATCCTGGTACGTCGGGACGGGTGTAGCCTTGCCAAAAGACTCTTGAATGTCCGGCCCCGCCGGGACTAACGAAGCCTCGGGCACCTTGCCGCGCTGCGCCGGAATCGTCTGCACCAGCAGCGAGCGGCCGCCCGGCAGCCAACTGAGGGCGTCGCCATAAGCGGCATTCAACCGCACCGCTGGGATCGCCTTCAACTTGCCCGTCTTCACGTCAAGCAGATACAGCTCAATCCGGTCTTCAAACATCGCCATGAAGGCAGCCATGTCGCCCTGTGGGTTCCATTGCGCCGATCCGAACCGGGCGCCGGCAGGGAGTGGGAGCGCCAGCTTCTTTAAGGAAGCGAGGTCGATCAACTCCAATCCTTTGTAACTACCCAAAGGACTGCGTGGGCCATTGTTGCGGGGATTGATCCGGAGACCGGCCAGCCGGAGCATGGGCTGGGCGAGTTCCGCGATCGGTGGGTAACGGTCCGGCTCCAACAGGAGCAGGTGGGTTTTGGACGGGCTCACGCTCGAAATCGGCGTGGCCGGAGCCCGGAGGACCTTCAAGATAGCCTCGGGCGGCTGTTTGTACTTAGTCTGGGCGACAAGGGCCAGCGAAGCGAGGAGGGCGGACAAAAGGGTGCGTCGCATTCTCCTAGTCTGGCATTTCGTCCGGCAATTTCGTTACGGCCCTAAAGTTCGGGCAGTGCCCTGCCGATACACCGCTCATGGAACAGTTCGGACTGGCTATTATCCTCTTTGCGTCCTTTTGGGTCGGCGCCGTCGCTGGTTGGATGGCGATGAAGCTCCGGGAGCGCTCGGCATACGAACGCGGGAAAGGTGACTCGATCTCTGAGTTGGCCTCGCTCAAAGAACGCTTGGAGGCTCGCGACATTCAGATTGTCGAGCTTCGCCAGAAGGTAGAAGGCGGCACGACGGAAGTGGCGCGGATTTCCGCCGAACTGAAAGCAGAGACTGACCGGCGGGCTACCGCCGAGGCGCGCAGCTCGCTCATTCCAAAATACGAAACCGAAATTGAGGCTCGCGGCAAGCGCATCATGGATATGACCCAGGATCTCGCGAAGCTCCAGAGCGCTCTGGCGCAGGCTACCGCCCGTTCGGAAGAGAGCAAGAAGCATACCGACGAAAAGATCTCCAGCCTGAGCGATCTGCAGGATCAGCTCGGCGCCGCCTTCCGCGCCATTAGCGCCGAAGCGCTGCAAAGCAACAATCAGGCGTTTCTCGATCTGGCCTCTTCCGCCATGTCCCGCTTCCAGGAAGCAGCCAAGGGCGATATGGACCTGCGGCAGCAAGCCATCGGCGAGATTGTCAAACCGCTCAAAGAGCAGCTCGAAAAGGTTGATAGCCGCATCATCGAATTTGAAAAGGAGCGCTCCGGCGTCGTCGGCGCGATCACGCAGCAGGTCGATAGCCTCGTCAAAGCGCAGCAAAATCTGCAGGCGGAAACGAAGAACCTGGTCCATGCCCTCCGCACCCCGGCCGCCCGTGGCCGTTGGGGCGAAGTCCAGCTTCGGCGCGTCGTCGAAATGGCCGGTATGGTCGAGTACTGCGATTTCGAAGAGCAGCCCCACGTCGAAACTCCGGATGGCTCGCTCCGTCCCGACCTCCTCATCCAACTCCCGAACCAGCGCAAGATCGTCATCGATTCCAAAGTCTCGCTCTCGGCCTATCTGGAGTCGCTCGACGCCACCGACGAGAACGTCCGGGTTGCCAAGCTCAAGCAGCACGCCGAGCAAGTCCGCGCCCATCTCGTGCGCCTCAGCGCCAAGCAGTATTGGGACCAGTTCCCCCAATCACCCGAGTTTGTCGTGGCCTTCCTGCCCGGCGAGACCTTCTTCAGCGCCGCCCTCGAACAGGATCCGTCTCTCGTCGAATTCGGTGTCGAACGCCGCGTGATTCTCGCCACGCCCACTACTCTCATTGCACTGCTCAAGGCGATCGCCTACGGTTGGAAGCAGGAGAAGCTCTCCGCCAATGCTCGCGAGATCCGCGACCTCGGCAAGACCCTCTACGATCGCATGCGGACCGTTGCCGAGCACTTCACCGAACTGCGCAAGAACCTCGACCGCACTAATCAGTCGTTCAACAAAGCAGTCGGCACCCTCGAAGCGCGCGTCATGCCCTCGGCCCGCCGCTTTAAAGAACTCGGCGCTGGTTCCGGCGACGAGATCCCCGTTGTCCTCGAACTGGAGAACTCGCCGCGTTCGCTCCAAGTTCTCTCGGAAGAGATCGGTGTCTCCACTGCGGAAGAAGAGCCCGTGGCTACCGCGTAGGGAATTGTAAAGGTATCGTAAAACCGGCGTTGCGTTCGTAAACCGCTGCACTCTTCTCCGCGTATTAAGGGCAGGAGGCAGTAAAAATGAAACGCCAAATTGCAAATTTGATGATGGTCGTCGCGGTAGCCGGAGCCACGCTCCTTTCCGCATCGACGACGAATGCGAACAGCCCTCGGACGCAGGAGCGGATCGAGAAAGAGGTGCGGAAAGAGCTCATCACGCTCCCCTTCCTCAGCATCTTCGACAACCTCAGCTACCGGGTCGACGGCGAGACCGTCTACATCTCCGGACAGACCATCCGGCCGGTCCTCAAGAGCGACGCCGGTAACCGCGTTCGCACCATTGAAGGCATCACCAAAGTGGTCAACGAAATCGAAGTCCTGCCGCTGTCGCCCTTCGACGACCGGCTCCGCTTCGTCCTCGCCCGTACCATCTACGGCCAGTCCGCATTGAACCGCTACGCCCTCGGCGCCAACCCCTCGATCCGCATTATCGTCAAAAACGGCAATGTCACCCTCGAAGGCGTCGTCGATCGC
The DNA here is from genome assembly GCA_945890485.1 of Candidatus Sulfopaludibacter sp. SbA3. Classification (GTDB taxonomy): domain Bacteria; phylum Acidobacteriota; class Terriglobia; order Bryobacterales; family Bryobacteraceae. Next base: position 211,177 of record CAMDCN010000003.1, read on the forward strand.
GAAATGGATAAGATCATCGCCGGCATGCGAGCCAACGGTGTGGCCAACGTCTTCCAGGTCACCAACAATCTGCGCATCGCTACGAGGTAGCTACTTGCCGGGAATCGTCGAACTCCGATTGGCCGGATCGTAGAGCGCCTTCGTCCCCAAGGCGAACATCTCTTCGGTCCGGCCCCCAGTCAACACCAGATTCGCCGTAAACTTCCCTACCGCCGGGCCATGTTTGTAGCCGTGCCCGCTCCCCCCGCCCAACAGCCAAACGTTTTCCTGCTCCGGATGCCGGTCGATCAGGTAGTCCCCGTTCACGGTGTTTTCGTACTGGCAAACCTCCGCCTGTGTCAGCGGCGCCTCCGCCAGCTTCGGAAAGCGCTTCTTCAAATAGACCCGCACCCGCTCCACCGAAGCCTGCGGCACCACCCGCTCCTGCGTCTCCGGATCCACCTCCATCCCATGCTGGTCCGGCGCAATCTTGAATCCCCGGTTCTCCAAGTCCGGCAGCCCGTAAATCGTATCGCCCGCGTCCACCCACGCCGGCATCAGCGGCGCACGGAATGACGCATCGCCCGCCGGCGCCCCGAAGTAAAACACCTCCTGCCGCGTCGGCCGGATCCGCCCCTTCAAAACATCGGGAAACACCTGCGGCAGCCAAGGCCCGCACGCAAACACGAACTGCCCCGCCTTCACCCCCGCCACGCTCTCAATCTTCTCCCCTTTCGCCGGCGGCGCCACCCGCCCCTGCTCATACCGCAACCCGTTCTTCACCAGATGCTGAACCACCGTCGCCACCCCGCGCCGCGCCATCAACCCGCCCGCGTGATACTCGAAGATTCCCCAGGTCAGCCCGTCCAACCCCAACGCCGGAAACCGCTGCCCCATCTCCTCCCGCGTCAGCACATCATGCTTCACGCCCAGCTTCTTAAACGCCACCAGATTGGCGTTCATATAGGCATCGTCCTTCCGCCCCATCCACAAGAAACCAGTCTCATGAAACAGCGTCGGATCCGTCTGCGCGTAAAACTCTTTGTAAACCGCCAGCGCCTCCATCGACCACCGCGTGTAAATCTCCTTCGGCCCATACCCCGCCCGCGTGATCCGCGACTCCCCGCCCGAACTCGCCCGGTTGTTCGCCGGGCCATGCTGGTCGATCAGCGTCACCTTCGCCCCGGCCTTTCGCAGCATGAACGCCGTCCACGCTCCGAACACGCCGGATCCAATCACGGCCACGTCTGAAATCGGCTTGGTCTGCGCCACGGCTGCTCCTGCTAATACAGAATTGGTCAAGAATGTTCTACGCGAAGGGGACGGCACTCTTCTCAGAGTAACAGTCGATGAATTATCATCAAGATTAAGGTCTCTTCCGCTCCTCACTCATGCAACTTCGATCGATGCTCTGGCTGGCTTTCGTAGCCATAGCTTGTCCGCAGGTGCCCGAAAAGGAACCAGTCAGCAAACCTGCCGCTCCCATCGTCCTGGAAGACCCGCCCGTCACCCAGACCCGCACCCAGCTCAATCTCCTCGGCCAGACCGACAACAAGTCCGGCGAAAGCCGCCGCAACGAAAACGTCCAGTTCAATCTGGTCGACAATAACGCCCAAAAGGAACTCAACCAACGCATCGGCGTCACGGCCTCCTTCGTCCAGGAATTTGCCGCCGACCGCAACTACTTCGGCGCCGAATTCGGCCCCACCTCCCCGTGGTCTGTCCTGCAAACTCCCTCATTCAAGGATTCCTGGCACGGCAACCTCAATTGGACCCACCTCAACAGCCTCACCTCCGCCCGCGCCTTCTTCCAGGTCGGCGGCGTCCAACCCGCCCGCGACAACAACTTCTCCGCCGCCCTCTCCGGCAAGCTCTGGCGCGGCGCCTCGCTCACCTGGGACGGCTCGCTCCAAGCCCTCCGCGGCGTCGTCAACGGCAACATCCTCGCGCCCCTCCCCAGCGAGCGCACCCCCCTCACCACCGATCCCCGTCTCCGCGCCATCGTCTCCAGCATCCTCGACTCCTACCCCAACATCCCGCCCAACCGCACCGACATCGACCCCCGCATGGTCAATCTCAACGCGCCCCAGACCATCGACAACCGCAACACCTCCTCCCGCCTCGACCAACGCCTCGGCGCCCGCGACCAACTCAGCTTCAGCTACAACTGGATCACCCAGAACGTCCAAGCCTTCCAACTCGTCCGCGGCCAGAACCCCAATACCACCACCCGCGCCCACAAAGCCGGCTTGGCCTGGAATCGCATCATCTCTCCCTCCACCGTCTTCTCCGCCGCCTACCGCTTCGACCGCGCCGGCACCGTCATTGGGCCCGAAGCCTCCGCCGTACCCTACGCTGTCTACCCCTCGACGGCGCTCACCCCCATCAACGCCAACAGCACCATCCCCATCAATCGCGCGCAAAACGCCTTCAAAACCGCCCTCCAACTCCGTCGCACCGCCGGCCGCCACAACTGGTCCCTCGGTGCCCAGTTCAACCGGCACCAGCTCAATGGCACCGACTCGGACTCCCACATCGCCGCCCTCTCCTTCAACAACACCGCCACCGCCGACGCCATCACGAATCTCCGCCAAGGCACCCCCATCACCTTCTATCAAGCCGTCGGGTACATCCATCGTGGCTTCCGGAACTGGGACAACTGGTTCTACTTCAACGACAACTGGCGCGCCACTAACAAACTCACGGTGAACTACGGCGTCGGCTACCGGCCCAACACCCGCCCCGTCGAAGTCAACAACCTGAATCAACTCCCCTATTCCGACGACAAGAACAACTTCGGACCCTTCCTCGGCCTCGCCTACCGCCTCGCCCCCGGCTGGGGCGTCCTCCGCGCCGGCTATGGCTTTCACTACGGCGAGATATTCCCCGCCACGTTCCAGCAGATCCGTTTCAATCAGCCCCTCAATACGAAAGTCGTCATCCAACAGCCCAACCTGGCCGATCCGTTCAGCGGCATCGATCTCAGCCAGCTCAGCACGGTCCGCGCCGTTCAATACGCCTACTCGCCGGACCTGGTCTCGCCCTACTCCCAGCTCTACAACTTCACCTGGGAGTTCCAACCTCTCTCCCAACTCCGCTGGCAGATCGGCTATACCGGCAGCCGCAGCCAAAAGCTGCTCTATCACCACTACTCCAACCGAGGCCACGCCCTCCCTGGTGTCCCCATGACCGTCGCCACTATCGACGAACGCCGCGCCGACCCCACCAAAAGCGACATCCGCCGCGTCGAAAACATGTCCCGTGGTTTCTACGACGCCTTCAAAACCACCGCCTCCGTGCCCCGCTGGCGAGGCCTCCAACTTGAAACCTCTTATTGGTTCAGCAAGGCCCTCGATCTCGGCGCGGACTACACCAGCACCGCCCACGACCTCGACAGCTTCCGCGGCCGCTCCCAGTACGAATTTGAAGCCCACAGCGAACTCCGCGGCCGCTCCCGCTTCGACCAGCCCCATGCCTTCCTCCTCCGCACCGACTACTCCGCCCCCCGCTTCCGACGCACGTGGATGGGTCGCTGGGGCCTCTTTGCGGTAGCCCTAGCCAAGTCGGGCACCCCCTTCCAGGTCACGTCCGGCTCCGATGCCCCCGGCTACGGCAACGTCGATGGCGTCAGTATGGACCGTCCCAATGTCGTCGACCCCTCGGTCCTCGGCCGCGCCATCACGCATCCCGATCTCTCCCGCCAGCTTCTTCCCCGCAGTGCCTTTGAGTTCATCACGCCTGGGACGATACGCGGAAACCTGGGCCGCCACACGTTCCGCCGGGGTCCGGTTCGTAACATGAACGCCGGCGTCAGCATCGACTGGCCTCTCGCCAAGGAACGTACGTTGGCGTTCCGCGTCGAAAGCAACAACCTATCCAACTCGCCCCAATTCGCCGAACCCGGCTTCGCGCTGACGGATCCGAACTTCGGCGTCATCACGAACACGCTGAACGACGGGCGCAGCTTCCGCTTCTCGCTACGCCTCAGCTACTAGTCGATCCCCAACGCCGTCTCCCGTTGTTCCGCCGGTGGTCGCTGGCCATGCGCGGTCCTACCTCATTGCATTGTCAAACTCCGCCTAGACCTTCCATACCGCTCGCCTTGCCCCCACTCAATCGCCAGCACTCGCCTGTCTATCGCTGATCCGCCGCACCACCGCCCCGCCAGGAGCGTCGGCAGGCACCACAAAGTTCACCCGGCCAAATCCCGCAAGCCCTGGCGCCACCCATCCCATCATTCGATCGCCAACGTCGTCTCGTTGCTCGCCCGGCCATTGCTGATTAGCCGCAGCCGCACCGCCGCCCCTCGCGGAGCGTCCGCAGGCACCACAAAGTTCACCTGGTCCAACCCCGCAAACCCCGGCGCCCGGCCCGCGTACACCGGCGTCACCTGCACCCCGCCCAACTCCACCACCGTCGCCGTCGTCGCCCAAGCCAGCCCATCCCGCTGCTCCGTAGCGCCCAGCCCCGTCGCGAATACCGCCACCACACCCCCGCCCGGCGCCGCGCGCTGTGGCGTATTCAGCGTCCCGTTAATCGCATCGATCGCCGCCGCCGCGCCCAACCCCGTCCCGTTCTGCGTAAAGATCGCCGGCGAAGCCGCTTCCACCAACACGTTCATCTGGTGCGCCCCCTCCGCGTTCCGCACCTCCAAAGTAACCAACCCGCGCGCCGTCTCCGGCAGAATCGCATTAATCTGCGTCGGGCCCACGAACTGCAACCCAACCGGGGCGCCATTCGCCAACACCCGGACCGCCGCTAACTCCGTCGGCAGCGGCAGCGCCACCGCCTGCGCCGAACTCGTCGCCAGCCCCGCCCCATAAATCGAAATGAACATCCCCGGCGCCCGGCTCAACGTCGGCACCCGCCCCGCAGCCGGCAACACCGCCGCCAACCGAGGCCCCGTCTTGATCACCGCCACATTGAATCCAATCGGCGTAATCGTCACCGCCGAAGTCACCTCCGGCGTCGCCGTAATCCGCACGTCCTGCCGCCCCGCCGGCACGAACTCCGTCGACCACGCGAACGCGCCTTTCGCCAATTCCACCGTCCCCGCGGTCACCTTCGTCACCGCCTCCACCGCCTTACCCTCCCGGTCCTGGTAGCTCAGGAGCAGTCCGCCGTTCGTGTTCCATGAACTGGCCGGCTCCGACCCCAACCCCCGCCATTCATTCGTTCCATCCAGGAAAGACCGGATAATCCGCCACGACAGATGGTCGTCAGAATCCACTTCCGCCAGATAAGGCGGCCGGGCGCACCCTGCCGCCGCCAGCCGCAGCAGCGGCGAATTCGTATGGCAGTAGGGCACCACCCGCAAGCGATCCTCCCCGGCCTGGAACCGCAACGAGGCCGATGTGAACGCCACCAATCCGTCCCCCGTCGCATTCGCCGCCCCGGCCACCGCAATCGCATCCACGCCGCGCAGGTCGTCCGCCCCTTGGTTCCACGTTGCCAGGTCGAAAAGGAACCGGCTACCGGGCAGTTGCGCCCGCACCTGCGGATCCACTGCCGCCACGCTTCCAAACAACTGTGCGAAGCCGATACCGAAATGCGGCGAACCTAAGAACACCGCCTTCCGCACGCGCGGATTCACGGGTGGTGTAAACGTGCCCGCTGCGTTCTGCTTACCCGCCAGGTAGCTCCGCAGAATCAGCCCGCCCATGCTGTGGACAACCACGTCCACCTGCGCCGCCCCGCTCTCTTCAATCTTGCGGCCCAGCGCCGCGCCCATCTCTTCAATCGTCGGCCGCGGCTCGCCCGCCGCTGGCACTGAGCAGTTGTTGAACCAGATCACCTCCCGCCCCGCGGCCCGGAGCTTCTCCTCCAGTTGGCCGAACGTCTCGCGGCTGAGTTTGTTTTCACACGGCAGATCCTGATACCCGTTCACCAGAACGACCGGCGGTACCGTCTGAGCGACTAACAGCGAGGGAAGGAATAGAAAGACGAAGCGCATGCCTTCCTATTGTCGACCAAAAACACGAAAGGCCGTCCTCAGAAGAGGACGGCCTTAATGAAACAGAGTCGTGCGTGCAGACTTGGCTTAACCGCGCGTGACGTTCTCGGCCTGCAGGCCCTTCGGGCCCGTCTTGACTTCGAACTCAACCTCCGATCCTTCATCAAGGGCTCTGTATCCGTTCATCTGGATCGCACTAAAATGAACGAAAACATCCTCACCGCTGGACCGCTGGATAAAGCCATAGCCCTTGGCGGCGTTAAACCATTTCACTACACCTTTTTCTCTCACTACTAGATCTCCTAATGCTGATACTGCTTTCAAAACGCTACTGCGGGAAAGTGGCTAAAACGTCGAGGAATCAACAGTTTCGCCGCAGTGCTATGAAAGTTTCTCACATTGGTTACGGACATGCAAATCGCGGGCCTAAGCCAACATCTTCTCCACCACGTGTCCGTGCACGTCCGTCAGGCGGAATTCCCGTCCCATAAAGCGATAAGTCAGCTTGGTATGGTCGAAGCCCAGCAGGTGAAGCATGGTCGCCTGCAGGTCATTGATGTCGACTTTGTCCTCAAGAATGTTCAGGCTGAAGTCGTCGGTCTTGCCGATCACCTGCCCGGTTTTGATGCCGCCGCCCGTCATCCACATCGTGTAGCCGTTCGGATTGTGGTCGCGCCCGGCGTTGCTCGCGTCCTCCGGACGGCGGAACTCCGACATCGGCGTACGGCCAAATTCACCGCCCCAAACCACCAGCGTATCCTCGAGCAGGCCCCGCTGTTTCAAATCCCGGATCAACGCCGCCGCCGGCTGGTCGGTCGTTTTGCACTGCTTCGGCAGGCCGGTATTGATCGACGAATGATGGTCCCACGAACCGTGCATCAGCATCACGAAACGTACGCCCCGCTCGATCATCCGCCGGGCGAGCAGACAGTTCGTGCCATAGGCGTTCGTCGCCTCTTGGCCAATTCCGTACATGTCCTTCGTCGCCTGCGACTCCGTCGAAAAGTCGAGCAGCTCCGGCGATGAACTCTGCATCCGGAATGCCAGTTCATACGAATGAATCCGGGACGAAATCTCCTCGTCGCCGGTCGCGGCCTGCCGCATTTCGTTCAGGTCCCGCAGCGCGTCCAGGCGCGCCCGCTGCTTCGCCGCGTCGATCCCTTCGGGGTTCTTCAGATAAAGAATCGGGTCGCCCGTGCTGCGGAAGGGTGTTCCCGCATAGGTCGTCGGCAAAAAGCCGCTCGAAAAGTTATCCGATCCGCCGCTCGTCCCCGACCCCGAACTCAACACCACGAACCCCGGCAAGTTCTGCGACTCCGATCCCAAGCCATACGTCACCCACGAGCCCATCGCCGGGCGGCCCACCTGGTTGTGCCCCGTGAACAGCTTCAACTGGCCCGGATGATGATTGAACTGGTCCGAATGCATCGACCGTACAAAGCAGAGGTCGCCCGCAATCGACGCCGTATGCGGCAGCAGGTCCGCGATATCCATGCCCTGTGGGCCGTACTTCTGAAACGTCCGCGGGCTGCCCAGAATCGTCGCCGTCGGCTTGATGAAGGCGAGCTTCAAATCCTTGGTCAGCGAAGGCGGCAGACTCTTGCCGTGCCACTGCTGCAGCGCCGGCTTGGGGTCAAACAGGTCCATCTGGCTCGGCGCGCCCTCCATGAAGAGGAAGATCACGCGCTTGGCCTTGCCAGGGAACTGTGGCGCCTTGGGGGCCATCGGGTTGGCGATGGCGCCATAGCCATCCTGAGAAAGCAGATGCTGCAGCGCCACCATGCCGAAGCCGCTGCCTAAGCTTGCGAGAAACTTTCGCCGGTTCGTCATTCGTGCCCTACTCCCTGGTAATAAATTCGTCGAGATTCAGCAACACGCTCGCCATCAGCGTCGTGTTGTTTTCGGCCACAAAGCGTTCGAGGCGCGCCCGCTCGGCCGCCGTCGGCTTCCGCAGCAGCGCCAGTTCAAACGCTTCGTCAATCGTCTTCGCCCGCTTGCCGAGATGCTCTGCCGCTTCCATGAAAACGGGGTCGTTCAACAGGTTCAGCGCCTGCAGTGGAGTGTTCGATCGCGTCCGGCGGCACGACGTGACCGTCGACCTTGGCGCGTCGAAATTTGAAAGCAGCGGGTACGGCGTCGTCCGCTGATAGTGAATGTAGACGCCTCGCCGGTAACGCTCCGTCCCCGGACTCACCTGCCACTTCGTCCCCGACGAATAGCCAAGCGCCGTCACGCCATCCGGCTGCGGCGGCTTCACGCTGGGGCCTCCCACTTTCGTATCGAGCAGCCCAGCGACGCGCAACGCTGCATCGCGGATGGCCTCCGCCGGCAGCCGCAGCCGCGACTGTCGCGCCAGCAGCCGGTTCTCCGGGTCCAACTCGTTCAGCTCCGGCCGCGCTTTCGAACTCTGCCGATAGGTCGCCGACAGCACAATCGTGCGGATAATCGCCTTCCGGCTCCAACCGCGTTCTATAAATTCTGCCGCCAGCCAGTTCAAAAGCTCCGGATGCGAAGGCCGTGAACCCATCACGCCGAAGTCTTCGGAGGTCTTCACGAGCCCCGCTCCGAACAGCTCCTGCCAGATCCGGTTCACCATCACGCGGCTCACCAGCGGATTCTCCGGCGCCACCAGCCAATTGGCTAGGTCCACCCGTGTCGCCCGGCCATCGTGCTTCGCCAGCGGCGGCAGGAAGCTCGGCGAATCCGGCGCCACCGGGATGCCCAGGGTCTTATAGTCCCCGCGGACGCGTAGATGGCTCTGCTTCGGCGTCGGCTCCTCGGCGATCGTGTAGGCCTGGCTCAACGACGGATACTCCTCGTCGAGCGCCCGCAACTTCTTATCGAGCTCATCGAACTTTAGCTTCTTGTACGCCGCCTGGCCGATCGCGAAATGGTAGTTCCGGATGAAGTGCGTCTCCAGCACCAGGCGGTCGCGTTGGGTTCGTTTGGTCACTGGCTTGCGCATAATGCGTTCGCCGTCGCCGCCCTCAGTCAGCTTCAGCAAACAATCCCACGCCAAGTCCCAATCTGTCCGCTTGCCCGGCTCTGCCGCGGTCTGCAGCATGTTCTGTTCCCAGTCGGGCTGCAACTCGCGCACCTTGTACTCCGCGATCAGCGCTTCGCGCTTGGCCGTATACTCCGCGCCGCGGACATCCTTTTCGCCCGGCAGCGGTGCCTCAATGTCCTCCTCCTCCGCATTGTCGAAGAAGGCGTACATCGAGTAGAAATCTTTCTGTTGAATCGGGTCGTACTTGTGGTCGTGGCACTGCGCGCAGCCCATCGTCAGTCCCAGCCAAACCGATCCCACCGTCGACGCCCGATCGGCGATATTCTCGAACCGGAACTGCTGGTTGTCGATCCCGCCTTCCCGATTCGTCAACGTATTCCGATGAAACCCGGTAGCCACCCGCTGCTCGGTCGTCGCGTTGGATAAAAGATCCCCAGCGATCTGTTCCCGCGTGAACTGGTCAAACGGCATGTCCCGGTTGATCGCGTTGATCACCCATTCCCGCCAGCGCCACGCCCAAGGGCGAGCCCAATCCTTCTCGTAGCCGTCGGAGTCGGCGTACCGAGCCTGGTCGAGCCAATGGCGCGCCCACTTCTCCCCAAAATGCGGTGAAGCCAGCAGCCGATCGACCTGCTTGGCATACGCGTCCGGGCTCCGGTCGGCGACGAAAGCGCGGACCTCCTCCGGAGTTGGAGGCAGGCCAATCAGGTCAAACGAAAGCCGCCGCAGCAAAGTCGCCCGGTCGGCCTCCGGTGACATCTTCAGATTTTCTTTCGCCAACCGGGCCGAAACGAACCCATCAATGGACCCCACAGGCTTCGAGAACGACTGATACGCCCAATGCTTGAGTTGGCTTCGTTTCGTAATTGCGCGCAACGAAGAGGGAAACTCAGCCCCGGCGTCGATCCAAGCCGCGATCTTCGCCGTATCCTCGGCGGGCAGGCCTTTCGAACCCATCGGCATCGCCATATGCCCGCTCTTGCCGGAGACGCGGAGCCACAACTCGCTCTCCGCGCTCTTGCCCGGCATGATCGCCTTGCCGCCGTAGCCGCCTTCCCGCGCGGCCTCCGCATCGTCCAGCCGGAACCCACTCGTCTGCTTGCCCGGCCCGTGGCAGGCGTAGCACTTGGCCTTGAAAATCGGCTCCACCTGGGAGTAGTCAGCTCCCAACAGAAGCCCGCCGCTGACCAATATCAGGAAGAGTCTCACTACTCTATTTTACGCCCCGCCGCCCTCGGTGGTTGCTTCGCGATACGTCCAAGCGCCCAAAGTGAAGTCCCGATTCATCCGCGCGATGTTTTCAAGCGAAATGCTCTTCGGGCAGACGGCTTCGCACAAACCGATGTTGGTGCAGCCGCCGAAGCCCTCTTCCTTGGCCTGATTCACCATCTTCACCGCTCGGTCGTACCGCTCGGGCTGACCCTGCGGCAACAGACCCAAATGCGAAACCTTGGCCGAAGTAAACAGCGAAGCCGATGCGTTCGGGCAGGCCGCCACGCACGCGCCGCAGCCAATGCAGGTCGCCGCCGACATCGCGCGATCCGAGTCTTTCTTCGGCACCGGAATCGCATTGCCGTCTGGAGCGCTACCCGTCGGGATGCTCACGAAGCCACCGGCTTGGATAATCCTGTCAAACGCGTTGCGATTCACCACCAGGTCCTTAATCACCGGAAACGCCGATGCGCGCCACGGTTCCAGGAACAGTTCATCGCCGTTCTTGAACTCGCGCATATGCAACTGGCAAACCGTCGTTCCGCGACGCGGACCGTGCGGGACGCCGTTGATGACGAAGCCGCAGGAGCCGCAAATGCCTTCCCGGCAATCATGGTCAAACGAAACGGGCACTTCGCCCTTGCCGATCAACTGCTCGTTCAGCACGTCGAGCATTTCGAGAAACGACATATGCTCGCTGACTTTATCGAGTTCGTACTTCACCATCTTGCCGGCGTCCGAGGGCGACGTCTGGCGCCAGATGTTGAGGGTAATCTTCATGCTGCTCATGGCTGTCTCTAATCCCTTACTTGTACGACCGCTGCGAGGGGTGCACGTACTCGAACGTCAACTGCTCTTTATTCAGAATGGGCTCTTTGCCTTCGCCGGCGTACTCCCACGCCGCGGCGTAAGCGTAGCTTTCGTCGTCGCGCTGGGCTTCGCCTTCCGGAGTCTGGTACTCCTCGCGGAAGTGACCGCCACAGCTCTCCTTCCGGTCGCGGGCGTCGATGCACATCAACTCGCCCAGCTCGATGAAGTCCGCCACCCGGCCCGCCTTCTCAAGCGACTGGTTGAGTTCGGCGTCGCTGCCGAGCACGTTCACGTTCTCCCAGAACTCTTTCTTCAGCGCGCGGATCTTGCTGATCGCCTCGGTCAGGCCCTTCTCGTTCCGGGCCATACCGCAGTAGTCCCACATGATCTTGCCCAGCTCACGATGGAAACTGTCCACCGTCCGCTTGCCCTTGATCGAGAGCAACTTCTTCACCCGCTCGGTCACCGCGGCCTTCGCGGCCTTGGCTTCGGCATGGTCGGCCGTCACCTTATCGAGCTTCGTCGAAGCCAGATAGTTGCCGAGGGTGTACGGAATCACGAAGTAGCCGTCAGCCAAGCCCTGCATCAGAGCGCTTGCGCCCAGGCGGTTCGCGCCGTGGTCGGAGAAGTTCGCCTCGCCGAGCACGAACAGGCCGGGGATAGTCGATTGCAGCTGGTAGTCCACCCACAGGCCGCCCATCGTATAGTGGATGGCCGGGTAGATCCGCATCGGCACTTCGTACGGGTTTTCGCCGGTAATCCGTTCATACATCTCGAACAGGTTGCCGTAGCGTTCCGCCACCGCACTCTTGCCCAGGCGTTGAATCGATTCGGCGAAATCGAGATAGACCCCCAGACCCGTCGGGCCCACGCCACGCCCGGCGTCGCACATGCGCTTGGCCGCGCGGCTAGCGACGTCGCGAGGAACCAGGTTGCCGAAGCTCGGGTACTCGCGTTCGAGATAGTAGTCGCGCTCGTCTTCCGGAATCGACTGCGGCGAACGGTTGTCACCCGCCTTCTTCGGCACCCAGATCCGGCCGTCATTCCGGAGTGATTCCGACATCAGCGTCAGCTTCGATTGATAGTCGCCGCTCACCGGGATACACGTCGGATGGATCTGCGTGAAACAAGGGTTGGCGAACAAGGCGCCCCGCTTGTGCGCGCGCCAGATGGCCGTCGTATTCGAACCCTTGGCGTTCGTCGAAAGATAGAAAACGTTGCCGTAGCCGCCGGTGCCGAGGATCACCGCGTCCGCCATGTGAACATCGGTCTGGCCGGTGATGAGATTCCGGCTGACGATACCCCGGGCCTTGCCGTCGATGACGATCAGGTCCAGCATCTCCGTCCGCGGATACATGTCGACTTTGCCCAACGAAATCTGGCGCTCCAAAGCCTGATAGGCCCCGAGCAGAAGCTGTTGCCCCGTCTGGCCCCGGGCGTAAAACGTTCTCGAAACCTGCGCGCCGCCGAAGGAGCGGTTGGCCAGCGTGCCGCCGTATTCGCGGGCGAACGGAACACCCTGAGCGACCGCCTGGTCAATGATGCTGACCGAAATCTGCGCCAGCCGATAGACGTTCGATTCCCGGGCGCGGAAGTCGCCGCCCTTCACCGTGTCGTAGAAAAGCCGGAAAATGGAGTCGCCGTCGTTCTGATAGTTCTTCGCGGCGTTGATGCCGCCTTGCGCGGCGATCGAATGTGCCCGGCGAGGCGAATCCTGAAAGCAGAAACATTTGACGTTGTAGCCGAGTTCGGCCAGCGTGGCTGCCGCCGCGCCGCCTGCCAAACCGGTGCCCACGACGATCACATGGTATTTCCGTTTGTTCGCTGGGTTCACCAGCTTCATGTCAAACTTTGCCTTATCCCACCGGCCTTCGATGGGGCCGGAGGGGCTCCGTGCGTCGAGTACCATAATTTACTTCACCAGTCCCGTGAGGACCGCCACAGGAATCGAGATGTTCCCGGCGGCAATCAAAAATGCGAAGGCTTTCGCCCCGAACTGCAGGCGCGGAGTGTAGCGCGGGTGGTTGAGCCCGAGCGATTGGAACATGCTCCAGACGCCGTGATAGAGGTGCAGGCACAGCAGGATCATGGCCACGATGTAGAACGCCGAGGCGTACCAGACCGAGAAGCCCTTGACGACGTTGTCATGCACGCTCAGGTGCTTGAAGTCGGGATGCACCGTGCCGGTCGTGAAGTGCAGAAGATGATAAACGATGAACAGGCCGACGATGGGCCCGCTCCAATACATCGTCCGCGAGGCATAGCTCGAATTCAGGTTGTTCTGCTTCACGTAGCGAACGGGCCGCGCGGAGTTGGCGGCCGACGCAAGTTGGATCGCCGACCAGATGTGCAGGCCGATGCTGGCCAGCAAAAATAGGCGCGCGCCCCAAAGCAGCTCCTCGCTGGCATGAAGCAGGGCGCCGTATTTATCAATCGGATAAACGCCGTCCTCCCCCACCGGCAGATAGATCTGCAGATTGCCGGTCATGTGCCCAAGCACAAAACCAACCATTATCAACCCCGTAACGGCCATGACTACTTTCTTGCCGATCGGGGCTTCATAAAAGCGCGAAACTCGCGCCAGACCACTTGCCGTAGCACTCATTGCGTTCTCATTATATGTGATTCGAGCCAAACGCACTTGTTGCAAGATTCCTCAGGTTTGCTCACCTTTTCCCGATAAGCCCCTTGAGGAGTTTCGATGTCCGCCGAAAACACGCCCACTCTCCCCGAGTGGAGCCACGACTCGACGCAAGTGCTGCTGGCGATTGATGCCGGTTGGCAGGATTGCGAAAGCGGCCTCGTGTCGCCGCTTGCGGAAGTCGAAGCGATGGTGCCGCTTTGGATTTCAAGATATTCTTCTCGGACAAAGCCGTCGGGGACCTAAACCGCATCGTCGAGTACTTCGCGGCCGAGTCGCCGGAGTTGGCCCGCCTTGTGGGAGAGTCGCTAATGGCGCATATCCGTTGCCTGTCGGCCATGCCAATCATCGGCACCCCGATGGCGAAACGAACTAACGTCTACAAGCTCTATCATTCTCCCTACGCCGTCTTTTATCGCCTCAACCGGTCGGGCGGCATGGTTGAGGTTTTGCACGTCTATCAAGGCGTGCGCCGGAAAAGTGTGCTCGCTGCGCCACAGGCGTCCTAACTAGGCCCACACTTGGTGTCGTCCGGTTCCATGGAATCAATGGTTTGGCGATTGGCCAACCATGTGCATCGCCATGTCGTATGAGTGGCAACGCCTATCGCAGCCTGTTCGGTCTTGTCTTCCTCGCCGGTCTCACGTTTGGAATTTTCACCGCCAGCGCCTTCTCCTGGAACGTCCCCGACGACACCAACGTCAACTCACGATATACCGTCGAACGGATCGAACTGGCGGGCATTCCGGAATCGAAGCTTTCGGCCAGCCTCCGCAAGGAGCTGCAACAACGCGTCGGCGAGAAGTTTTCACCCGAAGCGTTTGCCAAGCTCGCCGGCCGCGTGCGCGACGAAGTCCGGGCGCGCCTCGTCGCCCCCAAGCTCCTCCGTGGCTCATCGAGCGAACAGATTCGCGTTGTCTTTGAAGTCTCCGGCCGCCGGCTGGATCTGACCGCCAGCCCTTCGCGTGTCATCTATCACGGCATGCAGGGCTGGTCCGGCGATGTCACCATGCGGCTGGGCAGCCTGTACTTCGGAGCGCTCTCCGACGGCGATCAACTCGTCGAGCGCTTCGCCGGAATCAAGGCCGGCTATAGCCGCGGCCTCTGGCAGGACCGCATCCGGCCCGCCATCCATTTTCAGTCCATGCGGTCGCAGTTCCACAATTCGACCCTCGGCCGAACCGCTGAACCCTATCGCGGGTTCACGACGTTTCAACCGGAAGTGACTTTTACGCCTTGGCGAGGATCCGATCGGGAGGAAGTATCAATCTCTTCCGGTCTTCGCCTCCAACGGTTCACCATTCCGTCCCCTGGAGTGAACCGCGAAGCCTCGCACGCGCTAGTAAATACTCTGCGATACCGGCGCGTGTGGGGTGAGGAATCTACGGGTGAGTCCACGACTCACGCCGAATACCGGCTCCGGGCTGGCTTGGCGGGTCTGGGCTCGGACTACCGTTTCACCCGCCACGAGGCCGACGCCGGCCTCGATTGGCGCCGCGGCCGCAACATGGTCCGCCTCAATCTGCAGGGCGGCGCCATCAACGGCGACGCTCCTCTCTACGACCGCTTCGCCTACGGCAATTCGCTCACCCTGCGCGGTTGGAGCAAATATCGTCTCGCTCCCCTCGGCGCAACCAAAGCGATCGCCAGCACTGTCGAGGCCGGCACCCGCGTCTGGCGGCAGACCATGATGACGACCTTTTTCGATTCCGGAGCCGTATGGAACCAAAACGGCGGCGGAACCGTCCGAAACTCAACCGGTATAGGAATCCGGGCTAAGAACGGCTTCTTCCTATATCTGGCCGTCCCTTTGCGTAGTAATCCGGTGGAGGTCGTCCTCATCACTGGCGCCTATTTCTGATGACCCGACGCCTGCTGTTCGCCCAGTCCGCAGTGCCGCTTGTCCGCGCCTTGGCGCCGGAGATGCTACAACTGCGTTGGGACGATCAGTTGCTCCGGGTGCAGGCGCCCTATCTGCATTTTCTGAACGGCAAATCCCTGGAGCGACTCCACACCGGAGCCGCTTTGGTGTTTTCGTTGCAGCTTTCGCTCTCCGGCGACAAGTTCACCACCGTCGTCCGCCGCAACGTCGACCGCTTCGTCGTCAGCTTCGATCTGTGGGAAGAAAAGTTCGCCATCACGCGGCTGGGGCCGGGTAAACACCAAGCCTCGCACCTAAGCCGCGAGGCCGCCGAGCGCTGGGTGTTCGACCATACCAGTCTCGGTGTCGGCGGCTTGGCCGAAAACAATCCTCTCTGGCTGCGCATGGACCTTCGCGCCGACGACAGCCGGGAATCGGCGTCCTTGCTCCTCGATCCCACCGTCAATTTGGCCCGGCTCATCGAATGGTTTGGCCGGTCCCAGCGCGGTGTCGATAACCGCTGGACGCTGGACAAGGGCCCCTTCCGTCTCGCCGAACTCCGGCGCTAAGCTCAAAACCGTGAGTCTCCGCACCAAGCTCATCGCGGTCTTTCTTCTGGCGACGCTCGCCCCGCTCGGGGCGATGCTGTGGGTGACGATCAACCTGCTCGAAACTTCGTTGACGTACGCCTCGACAGACGAACTCGATAGCATCTCCAAATCGCTCGAAGCCACGGGCCGCGAGTTCTATCAACGGGCGAAGGAGTCGATCAAACAGGATGTCGCCAACGGCAAACTGAGCCCGCAACGCTTCTCTCTCGCTGACCGCGACCTCTGGCCAGTACAGATCAGCACCTTCCATTCCAGCGGCGACGCGGAGCGCCACTTCCTCTCCGGCGAAGCCGGCGACCGTCTTAACTATCTGGTCCGCCAGCCGGACGGCGACATTCTGGCCTATGCCCGCAAGCTCGGCGGGCCCGGCATGACCCGCCTGCAGCAGCAGATTGCCTCGGCCCGGGAGGTCGTCGACCGGGCCCGCGTCTTCAATCTCCGCCGTGGGTTTGTTCTGACGCTGCTCGCCTCCGCTGCGGCCGTGTTCCTGGCGTCGCTAGCCTTTCTCGTCTGGATGGCGTTTCAGATCACGCGTCCCATGCGGGAGCTGCAGCAGGGTCTGGCCGAACTCGCCGACGGCAACTTCACCGTCCGCCTGCCCCATCGCTCCAGTTGCGATGAATCCGGGCAAACTGTAGCGGCGTTTAACCGGACGGCAGCCCAGCTCGAAGAGAATCGCGAGAAGCTCGTCCACCTCACGCGCGTCGCCAGTTGGCAAATGCTCGCCCGCAAAATGGCGCACGAGGTTCGGAACTCGCTCACGCCCATTCGCCTCATTATGGAAGAGCTCGGCGACCGCCACGACCCGGAGTTCCTCCAGCAAGCCGCGCAAATAGTCAGCGACGAAGTGGCCACGCTCGAACGCCGCGTACGAGCCTTCGGCGACTTCGCCACCGAACCCAACGCCCTCCCGCAGCCCCTCGACCTCAACTCGCTGCTCGCCGAGCGCGTCGCGCTGCATCAGCCGGCGCACCCCGAAATCACCTACGACCTCGCGCTTATGCCCGGCCAACTCCGCGCCAGTGCCGACCCCGATCTGCTGAAAGGCGTCCTGACGAATCTGCTCGAAAACGCCGCCCAAGCCGCGGGGCAGGGAGGTCGCGTGCGCGGGCGAACCTATATCGAAAACGACCGCGCCGCCATCGCGATCGAGGACAACGGCCCGGGCCTGTCGAAACTCGCCCGCGAAAATCTCTTCGCTCCCACCATCAGCTTCAAACGCGGAGGCATGGGCCTGGGCCTCAGCATCGCCCAACGCGGCGCCATGCTCAGCGGCGGCACCCTCGAACACTACGAAGGAGAACTGGGCGGCGCCGCGTTTCGCGTGCTGCTGCCGCTGGCAACCGTCGACCATGGCTAAAATCTGGATTCTCGATGATGAACCCAACATCGGCCTTAGTCTCCGGCTGATTCTCGAACGCGAAGGCCACACGATTCGTGTCTTCCCGTCGGTCACTGACCTCCGCGCCGCCCTGTTTCAGGACGCCCCGGAACTATTCCTGCTCGACGTCCGCCTGCCCGACGGCTCCGGCATCGACCTGCTCCGGCAACTCAACGGCAAACCCGCCATCATGATCTCCGGCCACGGCACCATCGCCGATGCCGTCGAAGCGATCCACGCCGGCGCATTTGACTTCCTCGAAAAACCGCTGAGCCGAGACCGCGTGCTGGTGGCCATCAAGAACGCGCTCGAAGCGGAACGGTTGAAGGCCGAAAACCGCGACCTTCGGCAACGCCTCAGCGCGGAAACTCCCAGAATGATCGGGACCAGCCCGGCGTGGCGGCAGGTTGTGGAGCAGGCGACGCTCGCCGCCCGGACAGACGCGCGGGTGCTGTTTCTCGGCGAAAGTGGGACGGGAAAGGAACTGCTCGCCGCCCATGTCCACGAGAATAGCGCCGTCCGCGAAGGGCCTTTCATCAAGGTGAACTGCGCGGCAATCCCGGCCGAGATCCTCGAAAGCGAAATCTTTGGCCACGAGAAGGGCGCCTTCACTGGAGCGGCCTCGCAGCGGAAGGGCAAGTTCGAGTTAGCCCATCAGGGGACGCTGTTTCTCGACGAGGTCGGCGACCTGGCGCAGCCCGCGCAGGCGAAGCTGCTTCGGGTGCTGCAGGAGGGCGAATTTCACCGGCTGGGGAGCGAGACGCCGATCCGTGTCTCTGTTCGCGTGGTCGCCGCCACGAATAAAGACCTGACAGTGGAAGTGAAGGAAGGCCGGTTCCGCGAAGACCTGTACTACCGGTTGGCCGTGATGCCGCTGCGGGTTCCGGCTCTGCGGGAGCATCCGCAGGACGTCGCCCCGCTAGCCCGGCATTTTCTCGAAAACTTTTGCTCTCGGAACAACCTGCGGCCAAAAACCTTGGCGACGGAGACGCTGGACCTGCTCACCGCCTACGGCTGGCCCGGCAACGTGCGGGAACTGAAGAATCTGGTGGAGCGAATGGCCATTCTAACCGCCGGTGAGGAGATCACCGCCGAGGCCGCCCCGTTTGAGCTCCGCCAACCCAAAGCAAACGCCACGCCGAACTCGCTCGATAGTGCCCGCGACTCGGCCGAACGCGAGACCATCCTTCGGGCGCTCGAAAGCGCCCAAGGGAATGTTTCGGCGGCGGCGCGGGCGCTGGGACTCGAACGGACGAGCCTCCATAAGCGCCTGCGCGCGCTAGGAATTCAACGGTAATCAGCCCACGAAGTAACTCCGGACAGCGTCCAACTCCGTGGCTTCGCCGAAGCGCGCCGCCTTGTGATTGGCATCGATGTTCTTGAGCAGGCCCGAAAGCACCCCGCCGGCGCCGACTTCCACCCAATGGGTGACGCCCTCGCCGATCAGCAGACGGATGGAGTCTGTCCAGCGCACCGTGCCGGGAACTTGGTCAATCAGCCCGGTGCGGGCAGCCTCGCCGCTGGTCGTGAGCTGGGCGGTGACGTTCTGGACCAGCGGAATCGTCAACTCGGAGAACAGCGTCGCCGCCAAATCGACCGCGAGCCGCTCCTGGGCCGGTTTCATCAGGGCGCAGTGGAAGGGCGCGCTCACCGGCAGCGGCACCACGCGCTTGGCGCCGGCCTCTTTCGCCAGATTCATCGCCCGCTCCACCGCCCCGGCGTGTCCGGCGATCACAATCTGGTCCGGCGAATTCAGGTTGGCCGCCGAAACGATCTCCCCCTCGGTCGCCTGAGCCAAAATGCCCGCGAGCGTTCCTTCCGGCAGTTTCAATAGCGCGGCCATGGCGCCGATCCCTTGCGGTACGGCCTCCTGCATATACCGCCCGCGCTGACGCACCAGCCGGACGGCGTCCGCAAATCGGAGCGCACCTGCCGCCACCAGCGCCGAATACTCGCCCAAACTATGCCCCGCCACGAAATCCGCGCGGATTCCTTCGCTGGCTAGAACTGCATGCGCCGCAATGGAAACAGTGAGTAACGCCGGCTGCGTATTTTCCGTCTTCTTTAGTTCTTCGTCCGGGCCCTCGAAGCAAAGTGTGCTGAGGGGGAATCCCAATGCTTCGTCGGCTTCCGCGAAAACGGCTTGTGCGACGGGGTGCTGTTCCGCCAGACTCTTGCCCATGCCGGCAAACTGGGAGCCTTGACCAGGAAAAAGAAATGCTGTTTTAGCCATGAAATCATCAGTGTAGCGTGGCCGCCATGAGAATTTGCTAATCTGCGGTGGGAGTGAGGAGTTTCTGTGAGCCTATCTGAAATTTGCGTACGCCGTCCTGTATTCGCCTTCATGTTGATCATGTTCCTCGTGATCCTGGGCGTGTTCAGCTTCCTTGATCTGGGTGTCGATCTGTTCCCGAAAACCGACGCCGCCACGGTGAACGTGCGCGTGCAACTCCCCGGCGCGAGCCCGGAAGAGATGGTTTCGCAGGTCATCCTTCCGCTCGAAGAGACGGTCGCAGCGGTGAGCGGCATCGAAGAGATGCGCGCGATGATCTCAGAGGGCAGCGCGAACCTGACCATCACCTTCGTCCTGGAGCGCGATATCGGCGAGGCCGTCGAAGATGTCCGCGAGAAGGTCTCGGCGGCGATGCGCAAGCTACCCCCGAATGCCCTGGCTCCGACGGTGACCAAGTCGGACCCGGATAGCGATGCGATCGTTACGATTGCCGTGAGCGGCCAGCGTAGCGCTCGGGAACTGACCGAGATTGCGGATAAGCAGATCCGCCGTGCATTTGAAACCATTGACGGCGTGGGTCAAATCGACCTTTCCGGCGGTCAGACCCGTCAGGTTAACGTGTTCCTGGACATCGACAAGATGAACGGGTACAACATCAGTGCGCAGGAAGTGGAGCAGGCGCTGCGCAGCGAAAATGTCGAAACTCCGGGCGGGCGCATTGTGCGCGGTACGGCGGAGATGGGCGTCCGGACGCTGGGACGGCTCGAAAAGGTTTCTGAATTCAGCGACATCATTATCAAAAATGTGAACGGATCACCCATTCGCATTCGCGACGTCGCCAGCGTCGAAGACACAAATAGCGAACGCCGATCGTTCGCCTACTACCAGGGCAAGCCGGCCGTGATCCTGGAAATCCGGCGGCAAATCGGCATGAACACGGTAAAGATCGTGGATGCCGTCCTGGCGAAGATGAAGCTGATGAACGGTACCCTGCCGAATGGCGTGCAGATGGGATTGGTTAAGGAACAGGCGACGTACATCCGGAATTCGGTGGAGGCGCTCGAAGAGCATCTGGTTCTTGGCAGCTTCCTGGCCGGGTTTATTGTGTTCCTGTTCATTCGCGACTGGCGGACCGTGCTGATCAGCTTTATCGCGATTCCAACGTCGATTCTGGCGACCTTCACCGTGATGAAGGGTCTGGACTACACGCTCAACTCGATGACTTTGCTGGGGTTAACTCTAGCGGTCGGCATCGTGATTGACGACGCGATTATCGTCATCGAGAACATCCATCGACATCTCGAAGAGTATGATCTGCCCGTGATTGAGGCGACCATTCAGGCGACGCACGAAATCACCCTGGCCGTGGTCGCGACCACAATTTCCCTGGTTATCGTCTTCGTCCCGATCGCCTTCATCTCTGGCTACGCCAAGAAATATCTGAACCAATTTGGATGGACGATGTCGATATCGATTCTCGTCTCCATGCTGGTGGCGTTTACGGTAACCCCTGCGCTGGCATCCAGATTGTTGAAGCGACATCCGAAGCCAGAGGGTAAGAAGAAGGTAGTCGAGCACGAGTACTCGATGTTCGACAAGCCGTACACGGCAATGTTGAACTGGTCGCTGCGCTACCGCTGGGTGGTGGTTACCCTCAGTCTGCTGGTGCTGGCATCGACCTACCCGATTTATCAGGCGATCGGTCGCGACTGGATGCCCCAGGAAGACCAGAGTGAGCTCGGCATGTTTATTGAAATGCCGGAAGGTTCCTCGCTGCTGCTTACCGAACGCACGGCTTTGGCCATCGCCAAAAAAATTGAGAAAATTCCCGGCGTGATTGCCGTCGTGCCGCAAAGCTCCTCGATGATGGCCCGAGTGACCTTCGCGTTCATCACGGTGCTCCTGGAGCCGCCAGATAAGCGGGGACCGATCCTCGAAATTGGTAACCAGGTGCGTGCCGCGGCGGCGGACTATGCTTTCGCCCGCCCGCGCATCACCTACCCCAATGCCCTCGGCGGCCGCGATACCTTTTCGCCGATCCGCGCGATGGTTCTGGGACCGGACATCCGGAAGCTCGTCGAGATTGGCAAAGAGGCGAATCTCGCCCTGCTGAAGGAACCGATGATTACGGACGTAAAGGTGAACCTGAACCTGAACAATCCGGAGTTGCAGGTCAATATCGACCGCCAGTTGGCCAGCGACCTGGGCGTCCGTGTGTCGGACGTTGCGGGGGCGGTTCGTTTGCTGATGTCGGGTGAGGACCAGATTTCCACCTTTAAGGAGGGTTCCGAGCAGTATCCGGTCATGATGCGTTTGGCCACCTCGCAACGGGACAATCCGGAGGCGCTTGGCCGGCTGTTGGTCCCGAGTTCCCGGCAGGGGCTAATCCGCCTCGATTCCATCGCGAAGTTGGAGCATGGTCTCGGACCGAGCCGTATTGACCGGTACGCCCGGCAGTTTGGCGTCTCAATGTACGGGAATGTGGCCAAGGGGGCTTCGCTGGGCGATGCCGCCACTGCGGCGCAGCGCGTCTTTAGCGAACTCGAACTCCCGTTGGGCTACACCGTGAAGTTTTCTGGACAGGTGAAGATCCTCGAAGAGACGACGGCCAATATGTTGATGGCGATCGGCCTGGCGAGCATATTCATGTATATGGTGCTAGCGGCGCAGTTTGAAAGCCTGATCCACCCCTTCATCATCCTGACCACGCTTCCCTTGTCGATTCCGTTTGCTCTGCTGTCGCTGATTGCCACGGGACGCACCCTGAATCTGTTCAGCGCCTTGGGCGTCTTGCTCCTGCTGGGTATCGTTAAGAAGAACGGCATTCTGCAAATCGACTACATGAATCGGCTTCGGGACGAGGGCCATGCGTTGCACCATGCGATCATCGAGGCCAACCGTGTCCGGCTGCGCCCGATTCTGATGACCACCTTCGCCATCGTGGCCGGCCTGTTGCCGACCGCGTTCGGCACCGGTTCCGGCGCCTCGCAGCGTTCGGCCATCGCCATCACGATCATCGGCGGCCAGACTCTCTGTTTGCTGCTGTCGCTGTTGGTCGTACCGGTGGGTTATGACATGGTCGAATCGACGAAGGCTTGGATCTCGGGCCGCCGTTCGAAGAGCGTAGACGTCCCCGCAGGCGCAACGGGAGACTAAATTTTTCTACTCCCGAATCTTTTCACCTCGCCGATACGTCTGGTGAGGTGAAAGGAGGATATGAAGATGAAATCGAATAACACTCTCCCTGTTGAAGAGTTGCCCGGCCGGGTGCACTGCTACATGTGTACGCACAATGTGGAAGCGACTGTCCTGAAGCAGGGCACGGCACGGAAGACGAAACCGGGGCAGCGTTGCCCGCGGTGCAGCGCCAGTCTCGATTCCGGCTATGTGCTGGAAGTGTTCAGCGGTAGCTTGGTCGCGGCTTAACCGCCTACTTGCGTTATCCTGAAAGGACAAACATGAAACGAAAGACCCCCGCCAAAGAAGCTCCGGTCGTGGATCCCGAAATTCTGGCCTCGGCCCACCGCAGTGTGGGATTGGAGAAAGCGAAGCCCGTCCGCAAGTGTGAAGTCTGCGCCGGCGAAGTCGCTGTCAGTTCCGGACCGAACGCTGGCGAGGACCTTTGCTGGGTGTGCCGGCGTCTGAAAATCAGCGCCTGGCGCGACTCCGACCTGCAGGCCTCAACCGGCGGCGAATAGCGGTAGCTGCGTTACTTTCCCCTCTTCCAAGGCCTGTTCGTAAACCCAAGCGCCGACGGCGACATCTTCCAGACCGATTCCAACGGACTTGAAGATCGTAATCGCCTCGGCGCTTTTCCTTTGGGGTTCGTGAGATAGCGGCTCGACGAAGTCCCAGTCTGGCGGATCGAAGCTCAGGATCAGGTCGCCGGCTTCAATCCGGGCCTGTTCGAGCGAATCGACGACGATCTGGTCCGCCCGGCGGATGAGTTCAGCCGGAAGTTCCCGGCGGCGTGCGGAGTTGGAGCCGACGGCGTTAATGTGGGTCCCGGCGCGGATGAGCTCGGCGGGAAAGAGCGGATCCTTGGCCATGGTAGCCGTGATCACGATATCGGCGTCGACGAGCGCGGCCTCGATTGAGGGCATGGCCGCGGCGTTGGGATAGTGACGGGCAAAGGCTTGGGCCTTTTCCTGGCTCCGGCTCCAGACGCTGATCGCCCGAACGGGGCGGACCGCCATCACCGCCTCCAATTGGCTCGCCGCTTGAAATCCACTGCCGAGCACGGCGACGTTCTGTGCGTCGGGCCGGGCGAGCCAGCGGGTAGCCAGGCCAGAGGCGGCGCCGGTGCGGATCTGCCCGAGCCAGTTGGCATCCATCAAAGCCAGCGGCATCGCGGTTTCGGCGTCGTAGAGTAGGAAGACAAACCAGGCGCCGTGCTTCGGATGGGTGGAGTAGACCTTGGTGCCAAAATAGGCGCCGTGAGCGCCGGTCATCTGGTGCAGGACGGCTCCCGACGGCATCGTCAGGCGGCGGCGGGGCTGGGATTGGGCCTCGCCAGCGGCGAAATCGCGAAAGGCGTGAGCGAGCAGGTCAATCGCTTTGCTCATCGGCAGGAGTTGCCGGACGGTTGCTTCGTCGATGTGTACCATTTCCTTTCATTGTCGCTGGGATTTGGCCGAGAAGGGCATCGTGGGAAAAGTTTGCATATTGGTTGCGATGTGGATGGCGGCGGTGACGGCGCGGCAGGAAGACTGGCCGGCCGAAACGAAGCTGGAACGAACCGCGGCATGTCCGACGGCGGTGCTGCTGATCGAGCCATCCCATGAGGATGCAGAGGTGGCCGTCCTGGAGTTCGCGGCGACGCTGACCGATGAGCCTGGCGCGCGGGGGCATGTTGTTGTACTGGCGGGTCAGGGGCCGGTGGCGGCGAGCGTGTGGCGGGCGCTCCGCAGGCTACCTCGGACCGAGGTTCACTTCGTACAGGACGACATCGAGAGGGAGGCTTTCGGGGTGACGAACGGGCTGGGACTGTACGTGTTCGATGCTTGGGGGCATCTCAAAAAACAAGACGACCGGAGCGGGGAGGCTCCGGTCGTCTTGGGTTCGTTCCGTATTATTTAGGCTTTAGAAGGTTCGGGCCGCTCGGGATTGATCCCGAGTTCCTGAATCGCGGCTGCGGCGCGGCCGGCGTCGAACTTGCCATCGCGGGCGAGGCGGGCCAAAGTGGCGACCACGACATTCTCCGCATCCACTTCAAAGTGGCGGCGGAGATGTTCGCGATTGTCGGAGCGGCCGAAGCCGTCCGTGCCCAAAGTGACCAACCGGCCAGGCACCCAGGGGGCGATCTGGTCCGGCACGATCTTCATGTAGTCCGAAGCAGCAATAATCGGCAGGTCCGATTCGCCAACCACCGAATGCAGATAGCCCGTGCGCGGGGCCTCCGTCGGGTGGAGACGGTTCCAGCGCTCAGTTTCGAGCAGGTCGCGGCGCAGTTCGTTGTAGCTGGTGACGCTATAGACGTCCGTCGCCACGCCGTAGCGGTCCTGCAGGATCTGCGAGGCCTCGATGACCTCGTTCAGAATCGGTCCGGAGCCGAACAGCATCGCCTGCGGTCCTTCGCTGGCTTTCACGCGGTAGATGCCCTTCAGCACACCCTCGGCGATGTCCGTGCTCGGGAGCGGCGGGTGTGCGTAGTCGTCATTGCAGATGGCGAGGTAGTAGAAGCGGTCTTCGTTCAACTCGTACATCCGCTTAATGCCGTCCTGGATAATGATGGCCAGTTCGTAGGCGTAGGCGGGGTCGTAGCTATGGCAGGAGGGGACGGTCGAGGAGAGCACCAGGCTATGGCCGTCCTGATGCTGCAGGCCTTCGCCGGAGAGCGTCGTACGACCGGCGGTGGCGCCCATCAGGAAGCCCTTGCCACGGCTGTCCGCGAAGGCCCAAATGGAGTCGCCGACGCGCTGGAAGCCGAACATCGAGTAGTACGTGAAGAACGGAATCATGGGCACGCCGTAGTTTGCGTAAGCCGTACCGGCGGCGGTAAACGAACCCATGGAGCCGGCTTCCGTAATGCCCTCTTCGAGAATCTGGCCGTTGACCATCTCCTTGTAGAACAGGAAGATGTCGGAATCGTGCGGCGTGTAAAGCTGGCCCATGGGCGCATAGATGCCCACTTGGCGGAACAGCGACTCCATGCCGAAGGTACGCGCTTCGTCCGGGACGATGGGGACGATGTACTTGCCGAGATCGGCATCTTTAATCAGCGCGGTCAGGATGCGGACGAAGGCCATCGTCGTCGAAACGGCGCGGTCGCCGGAACCCTGGAGCGATTCCTTGAACAGTTCCAGTTGCGGGGCCTTGATCGTGATCGGCGCCGGGTTACGAGCCGGGACACTGCCGCCGAGGGCGGCGCGCCGCTCCCGCATGTAAACCATTTCCGGAGCGTCGTCGGCCGGCTTCAGCAACTGGCAGGATGTCGCCTGCTCATCGGTAAGCGGCAACTGGAAACGATCGCGGAAGTAGAGCAGCGACTGCTCTTCCAGCTTCTTCGCCTGGTGGGTGAAGTTGCGGCTCTCGCCGCCTTCGCCCATGCCGTAGCCCTTCACGGTCTTAGCGAGGATAACGGTCGGCTTGCCTTTGGTTTCAATGGCGCGGAGGTAGGCGTTGTAGACCTTCACCGGGTCGTGGCCGCCGCGGGAGAGCTTCCGCAACTGCTCGTCGGTATAGTCGACAACCATTGCAGCGGTTTCGGGATACTTGCCGAAGAAGTGCTCGCGGACGTAGGCGCCGCCCTTGGCCTTGTACGCCTGGAACTCGCCGTCGACACATTCCGAGATCCGCTTCAGCAACATGCCGGAGTGGTCGCGGGCGAAGAGCTCGTCCCAGGGGCCGCCCCAAAGCAGTTTCACGACGTTCCAGCCGGCGCCGGCGAAGATGCCTTCGAGTTCCTTGACGATGTTGCCATTGCCACGGACCGGGCCGTCGAGGCGCTGCAGGTTGCAGTTGACGATGAAGATGAGATTGTCGAGCTTCTCGCGGACCGGGAGGCCGATGGCGCCGAGCGATTCGGGCTCGTCCATTTCGCCGTCGCCGAGGTAGGCGAACACCTTGCGGTCGGTCTTCTCGATGAGGCCGCGATTCTCCAGGTAGCGCATAAAACGTGCCTGGTAGATGGAGTTCAGCGGGCCGAGGCCCATGGAGACGGTGGGGAACTGCCAGAAGTCTGGCATCAGCCAGGGGTGGGGGTAGGAGGAGAGGCCGGGGGTGTCGCGGAGTTCGTGCCGGAAGTTCGCCAGATTCTTTTCCTCCAGGCGTCCTTCCAAGAATGCTCGCGAGTACTGGCCGGGCGAGGCGTGACCTTGGAAATAGATCAGGTCGCCGGGTTGATCGCCAATCTTGGCGCGGTAGAAATGGTTCTGGGCCACTTCGATGAGCGTGGCCTGCGACTGAAATGTCGCGATGTGACCGCCGATACCGGCGTCATACTTGTTCGCCTTCACCACCATGGCCAAGGCATTCCAGCGGACTAGCGTCTCAATCCGGCGTTCGATTTCGCGGTCGCCAGGATAAGGAACCTCTTCTTCCGTGCTGATCGTATTGACGTAAGGCGTCTTGTAGCGCGCGATGGGCGCCGCGCCACTGATGGCCGCCTTGTTTAACAAACGTTCCAGGAGGAACTTGGCCCGGTCAGGCCCCTCCGCGTCAATAATCTGATCCAGCGCTTCCAGCCATTCGCTGGTTTCTACGGGGTTGAGGTCTTCGTGGGTTTCTGCCTTGGGTTTCAGCATGGTATGAAGGGTGCGGTAACCCTTCCATTCTATCTGAAATCAGAAATGCCCACTCCCGCTTTTTGGCGGGAGTGGGCCTCTTTCACTGGAGACCGCTTCGGAGGAGAGCGGTTTACAGGAGCCTGAAGTTGACCTCGACGGTAGCGGCCACCGGGACGGGCTTGCCGTCTTTGAATCCGGGGCGGAAGCGCCACTTCTGAACCGCTTCAATCGCTTTCTCGTCAAGTCCGAGACCGAGGGGACGAACCACGCGCAACTGTTGCGGTTGGCCCTTCTCATCCACGACCACATACAAAACCACGGTGCCTTGGAATTTGGCCTTCCGAGCCTCTTCCGAATACTCTGGCTCTACTTTCGAGAGCAGAGAAGGAGCGGAAACACCGCCGCCAATCCGGTAAACGCCGCCGCCCATCCCACCACCGGATCCCGGTCCAACACCGGCGCCGGAGCCGGAACCAACGCCGCCGCCCTTACCGGAACCAATCCCTGCTCCCGAACCAGGGCCGTTCGACGGAATCTTACCCATCGCAAACGGATCGCCGATATTGGTCAAGGCAACCTGCGGAATTGGAGCGTCGGCTTGCAGAACAATCGTAGGTTCCATCACCAGTTTCGGCTGATTCTGAATCGGCTCGGCTGTCGGAGGCACGTACTGTTTCGGCGCAATCTTCGGCAGCTTGCCTTTCGTTTGCGGCAGCGGATTCAGGTTGCCGCCACCACCACCACCACCCATCGTGACGTTTTTCGGTGGAGCGGGGGGGATGTACGGAGCCAGGTCGGTCGGCATAAACAACGCCGTGTCCTTCACCGCCTGAATCACCGCTTTGTTCGTGCCGAGCCACAACACCAACCCGATGATCACGCCGTGCACGAGCATCGAGTACAGGCCAGACTTCTTTTCGTTGCCCGAAGTCGCGCCCCAGATATCCTTCACCATCACCGGCTTCGAGGTCACCTCGAGCGGCGGAAGCTGTGGAGGTTGGAACAGATCTTTAATGTTCTGAACAAACTCGTGACGCCACGAAACTTCAGGGGTCAGCAGCCGCGACAAATGCAAATCGTCTTGGTCGGGAGGCGGAGAAAAGGAGCGATTGTTGTCGGTCGGTGGTGGAGTTGGAATGGTCGCCATCGTTCTTTATCCTGTCCCCTTGCAACTCTAGACGATTGACAGGCAGGCAAGGTTGCAGTTTTCGGAATGTTTAACCTTACCAGCTATGAAAAAGTGTATCACGCACTAGTGCAATAACCCGGAACGCTGCAGGAGCGCCTGCGGATCGGGATCGCGACCCATGAAATTGCGGTACAGCTGTGCCGGATCTTCACTGTCCCCTTTCGCGAGGATCTGATGGCGGAAGTCCCGGCCCGCTTCCGGATTGAAGACGCCGTCGGACCGGAACCGGCTGAACGCGTCGGCGTCGAGCACCTCGGCCCACTTGTAAGAGTAGTAGCCGCCAGCATAACCCACTGGATTTGCAAACAGATGGGTGAATGAATTGATCATGGCGTGCTGGGCCGGCAGCGGAGCGGCGGAGAACTGGTCGAGCAGGTTCCGGCTAAACGTCACCACGTCGCCATCCGTGTCGGGGCTGTAGGTCGTATGCAGCGCGAGGTCGACGATGCCGAAGCTCAACTGCCGCATCTGGGCGTTCGCGGCCCGGAAGGTCCGGGCACGTTTCATTTTGTTAAATAAATCCTCGGGGATCGCCTCACCGGTCTCAAAGTGCCGGGCGAACAGATCGAGCGCTTCCCGCTCCCAGCACCAGTTCTCCATGATCTGGCTCGGCAGCTCGACAAAATCCCAGGCGACGTTGGTGCCCGCCATGCTGCGCAGGGGCACTCGCGTCAAGCAATGGTGGAGCAAGTGGCCGAACTCATGGAACACGGTTTCGACGTCCCGATGGGTCAGGAGGGCCGGCTGATCGCCGAGAGGCCGGGTGAGGTTACCACAGACAAGGCCAAGATGTGGGTCCCAGCCATCGCCACGGGGCAGGCCAGTGAGGAAGGAGTCCATCCACGCTCCCCCGCGCTTGTTTTCGCGAGGATAAAAGTCGGAGTAGAAGCTGCCCAAATGATGGCTGGTGGCCTCGTCACGGATGGCGTAGGTCTTGACCTCGGGGTGCCACACCGGCACGCCGGTCACTTCCGTGACGGTGATGCCAAACAGCCGGCGGCAGACTTCAAAGAGCCCGGCCATGACCTGGGGCAGCGCGAAATAGGGGCGGAGTTCTTCTTCGTCGAAATCGTAGAGGGCGACCCGTTGCTTTTCAGCCCAGTAGGCGATGTCCCAAGCTCCCAGGGCCTGGCCCGCGAAGGCGGCGAGCTGCTGATTCTCAGCCGCAAAGAATGGCTTCGTTTTGTCGTGGAGGTCCTCGAGAAACGCCCGGGCGGCGGCGCCGGTCTTGGCCATCCGCTCCACCAGGACGAGGTCGGCGAAATTGGCGAAGCCAAGCAGTTTCGCCTTCTCCTGGCGGAGTTCGAGGATTTTCGTCGTCAGGGTCCGGTTATTGTGTTCCCCGGAGGAGGCGCGCGTCGCGTAGGCCCGGTAGATGGTTTCGCGAACGGCGCGGTCGTCGAGGTAAGTCATCACGGCGACGTAGCTAGGCTGCTGGAGGGTGAACCGCCAGCCGGGTTGCCCTTTCGCCTCCGCACTTTGCCGGGCGGCGGCGCGGGCGCTGGGCGGCAGGCCGGCGAGTTGGGCTTCCTCTGTCAGGTAGAGTTCGTACGCGTTCGTCGAGTCGAGAACGTTCTCCGAGTACTTCGTCGTCAGGTGAGCGAGTTCGATGTCGATGGCTTCCGAGCGCTTTTTCCCCGCCTCATCAAGGTCGGCGCCGGCGCGGCGGAAAGCGTCCATGGTCTTGGTGAAATTGCGCTGATGGATGCCGGATAGGGCGGCCGCTTTCGGAGTGGCGGCGAACTCCTTCAGGGCGCTCCAAAGCCCAGCGTTCAGCGGGATGGAGGAGTAGAAGGCGCTGGCTTCGGGCTGAATCGCGTTGAAGGCTTCGCGGAGCTCCTGCGTCGTCGCGACGGTTTCGAGGTGACGAACGATGTTCAGAGCGACGTCGAGCGGTTCGGTCGCATGGTCGAGAGCGAGCAGAGTGTTCTCGTAGGTGCGCGGGGCAGGCGCATTCACCACCGCTTCGATGGCGGCTTGCGCCCGGCCGATCAGTTCGCGGATGCCAGGCACGACGTGGGCGGCTTCAATCTGGTCGAACGGGATCGCAAAGGGTATAGAAAGGAGGGGATTCATCGGCTCTCCCCTTTAGGTTAGCGGAGAAAACCGGACTTCCCGCTGCCAGTCGAGCTGAGTTCATCGTTGCGTGGGTCGTCGATGGCCAGGATGCGGCGCAATTCCGGGGAGAGCGCGGCAAGGGTTTCCGGGCGGAGAAGCCGTTTCTGATACTGCTGCTGGGGGTGATCGCCGCGGACGAAAAAGCCGTGGAGCGAACGGCGGGGATGATCCGTATGGTTGGCCGTGCCACCGTGCCAGCAGTGGGCGTTCATGAAAATGACGTCCCCGGCGCGGCCGAGGATAATGGTTTCGTCCGGGTGGGAGGGCGGTGGCAAAGTACCCGCGCGATGGGAACCCGGAACGGCACGGGTGGGGCCGTTGTCGGGCGTGAAGTCGTCGAGCATCCAGACGGAGTTGAAGACGGCATAGCCTTTTTCGTCCGGGAGCAGACCCATGTCGCAGTGCAGCGGTTGAGCGGAGTCCGCATGCGGCTCGGCGGCGCGGTAGTTCAGGCTCGAAAGTTTCCAATCCGGGCCGAGAACCAATTCGGCGGCGGCCAGGAGTTCCGGGTGGGAGACGACGCGCCGGAAAGTCTCGCCCTTGTCGACGAGGTTGGCCAGGCGTTGCGAATTGGCTTCCTTCCGGAACTCGGCGCCGGCGTTTTCGCCTTCGATTTCCATGCGCTCGGCGACGGCGGCGCGGAGCTCTGCGAGCCAGGCGGGGTCGATCATTTGGGGGATGATCGTGTACCCTTGTTCCTGCAACTCCTGAATATTTTCGGGTGTCACGCCGCGATTGTACCGCAATGAAATTTGGCCGAATTCTGATCCGCGCGACGAACTGGGTGGGCGATGCCGTCATGGCGGTGCCGGCGCTCGAACAGATACGGGCACGCTTCCCGGAGGCTCATATCGCGATGCTGGCGCGGCCGTGGGTCAGCGGACTCTATGACAAGTCGCTGATCGACGAGATCATTCCCTACACGGCCGCCAAAGGCTGGAAGGATCTGCGGGGCAAGTGGGAGTTGGCCCAGCGGCTGCGCGCGATGCGGTTCGATGCGGCGATTCTGCAGCAGAACGCGTTCGAGGCGGCGTCGATTGTCTGGTTGGCTCGAATTCCGGTCCGGATTGGCTACTGCCGCGATGGCCGGGGGCTCCTGCTGTCGGATCCGATTGCCGTTCCGAAGCCCGGGGAGATTCCGAACCATCAACGCTTTTATTATTTGGAGATGTTGCGGCGGGCCGGGCTGATTGAGGAACTGCCTCAGTCGGAGGCCATCCGCCTGCCGGGGATTCCGTATCTCCAAAAAGCGGGTGTCAAGAAGTTGCCGGGCGCCTGGATCGGGGTTTCGCCGGGGGCCGCCTATGGCACCGCGAAACGGTGGCTGCCGGATCGCTTCGCCGAGGCCGGGATCCGGGTGGCGCGCGAGTTGTCGGCGAAGGTCGCGGTGTTTGGCTCGCCCGATGAGAAGGCTCTCTGCGAAGGCATCGCGGCCCAGGTGCGGGAGGCCGGCCTGGAGGCCGTGAGCTTCGCCGGGGATACCAGCCTATTGGAGTTCGTTGAAATGGCGTCGGTTTGCCGGGCGTTTCTGACGAACGATTCGGGCGCCATGCATGTGGCCAGCGCGTTGGGGGTGCCGACGGTGTCGGTCTTCGGCGCGACGGACCATGTGGCGACGGGGCCCACCGGGCCGTTGGCCAAGGTCATTCGGGAGCAGGTGGAATGCAGCCCGTGTCTGTTGCGGGAATGCCCGATCGATCACCGGTGTATGAAAGCTGTGCCGGCGGACCGCGTAGCGGCCGAAGTTTTGGAATTGGTGCAGATCGCGCGACAATAAGGGGCTGGCATGGTGGATACCCGGACCAAAATCATTGCATTGGACGAGATGCGCGAACGGCTGCTCGCGCCGGCCCCGCCGCGGGCGCTGGTGATCGGTCATTTTGATCCAGTGGTTTATACGAACGTCGAGCGGATGCTGGAGTTGGCGGCCGAGTACGGGCCGCTGGCGGTCTGTGTGACGTCCCCGGCGGATCCCTTACTCCCCGCGCGGGCACGGGCGGAGTTGGCCGCGGCGCTGGATTGTACGGAGTTTGTGACCGTGGCGGACCATGCCGAGACGGCCATTTTGACGGGCATCCCTGGGTTGACCGTGGTCGACGAGACGCACGACGATTTGCGGCGCCGGGACGCGCTGATGGCGCTCGTGCGCGAGCGGCAGAAAGCGTAGGCAGCGGTGCGGGTTCTGGTGATCCGGCTGGGAGCCTTCGGCGACGTGCTGCATGCGATGCCGGCGGCGACGGCCCTTGTGCGGGCCGGGATGGACGTGACCTGGGTCGTCGACCGCAAGTGGGCGCCATTGTTGACGGCCTGTCCGGTGCGGACGGTGGCATTTAACCGGCGGGACTTCGGCGATGTGCGGAGAGTGGTGGCCGAGTTGCGCGCGGCGCGGTTTGCCGCGGCTTACGATTTGCAGGGGTTGATCAAGTCGGCGGTCCTGGGCTGGCTGAGCGGGGCGCCCAGGCGGGTTGGGTTTGTTTCGTCCTATTTGCGCGAGCGCACGGCGGGCTGGTTCTATACCGAACGCGTGGACCCACGGGGGACGCACGTTGTGGAGCATACGTTGTCGCTGGTGGGCCTGACGGGCGGCGAGTTTCCGCTGCCAGAAGGGGAGCCGGTGCCAGACCTGCCCGAGGGGCCGTTTGTGCTGGCGAGCGACCGGGCCGGCTGGCGGGCGAAGGAGTGGCCGGGGGAGAACTACGCCGCACTGGCCGAGCGATTGCCGGTTCCGCTAGTGATGAACCGGCCGGAGTGGAGCCTGCCGCAGTTGATCTTCGCCACGCGGCGAGCCGCAGCGGTGTTAGGGCTCGACAGCGGGCCGATGCACCTGGCGGCGGCGCTCGGAAAGCCAGGCGTTGCGCTGTTCGGCCCGACCTCGCCCGAACGGAATGGCCCCTACGGCGGTACCATCACCGTGTTGCGCGCTCCGGACGCCGAGACGACTTACAAAAGAACGCAGGAGATACCCGCTTCGATGCGCGCCCTATCCGTGGACGCGGTGTTCGCAGCTTTGGAACGATGCCTCGATACCTCTTCCCGAAACCCTACGCGGATTTAGTGGCCCGCATGCGGGTGCCCAGCGGGTTTCTGCTGGTGGCCGCCTTTGGGTGGTTCGCGACGCCGACCGTGGCGACTCTGCTCTATGGGGTACCCGTGTCCCTGGCCGGGCTGGCGCTGCGGGCCTGGGCGGCGGGGCACCTCGAAAAGAACCAGAAGCTGGTGGCGAGCGGGCCGTACCGGTTCCATCGGAATCCGCTCTACGCCGGCACGTTGATTACGGCGCTGGGGCTGGCGGTGGCGGCCGGGCGCTGGGAGTTGGCGGTGCTGTTTGCCGCGGTGTTTCTGCTGGTCTACCTGCCGGTGATGGAGCTCGAAGAACAGCATCTGCGGGGACTCTTCCCCGACTACGCCACCTACGCCGACCGCGTCCCGCTGCTGATTCCGCGTTTTCCCGGGCTTCCGCACACGGCGCCGTTCCGAGGCTGGCTGTACCAGAAAAATCAAGAGTATCAGGCGCTTTTCGGCTTCTTGGTGGGCTTGGCCTACCTGACGTGGAAGGCTATGGCTTGATGAGCGTGACTTTGGTGTAGGCTACGCGGAAGCCAAGCTTCTCATAGTTGCGCTGCGAGGAGCTGCCGGGTTCGGTGTCGGCGGTGGCGAGGTCGCAGCCGGCGCGGGCCGCGATCGAGAGGCGTTCGCGGATGAGTTTGCTCTGCAAACCGGCTCGGCGGTACCGGCGGATGGTGCCGTCACATTGAAAGAGCGCGAGCCCCTGGTGGAGGCAAAGTTGGCCGCCAGCGAGCGCCGCGCCTTCGTGGCTTACGACGAAGCTTTGGGTGTGTGGCAGGCCATGCAACGTCCGGCAGAGCTCAAGCGCCGCCGGGGTGACGATATCAAAGAAGGCTTCGCCGAGCGGTTGCGCCCAGGAATTGGCATCAGCCGAAAGGGCGACGTCCGGATCAGATTCTAGAATGTCGGCGGCGGAAAGGGGGCGGTAGAGCGTATTTTCGAACGCGCCGATCTCGTAGCCGCGGCGGGAGAGGTAAGTGAAAATGGCTGCGTCGGCGAAGGGGCTGAGGACGAAGGTCACCGGCGCCATCCGCTCCTCATAGAAGGCCTCGACGGCATCGAGATCGGATTCGAGGGTCGGGGCGATCATCCCCGCTCCCTTGATTTGCGTGAGGGGAGAGGCTTCGTCGATGAACCCGGCCGTGCCGCTGCCGCAGGGGATCCAGGCAGCGGCCGACTCGGGATACAACTGAGTATGGGTGGTAACACTCCACTGAGCGATCGCTGCGGCGGCCTGTTCGAGCCGGAGCGCGAGCGGGAGATCGGCGTACATGGAGGCTAGAGGATCAGTTTCGACGCGATCGATTCGAGTTGAATCTTGAAAGTCAGCGCCTCGCCGGCCAGAGGATGGTTCCCATCGAGGGTGATCTTGTCCTCCGCGATGGCTACGACGCGGACGAGGAACTGCTGGCCGCCGCCGGAAAGCTGGAGTTCCAGGCCTTCTTCGACTTCCATGTCCTCGGGGAACCGGTCCCGCTCCACTTCGATGATCATCTCCGGGTTCGCGGGGCCGTAGGCGTCGTCGGGTTGAATCGTCGTGACAACGGATTGGCCGGGCGAAAGGCCGATGACCGCCGCGTCAAAACCGGGGATGACTTGGCCGGTGCCGAGGGTAAACTCCAGCGGCTCACGGCCTTCAGAGGAATCAAATATGGTGCCGTCGGCGAGAGTGCCATGATAATGCACCTTCACCTTGTCGCCGGCTTGCGCTGTAATCATCGTCCGCAGTGTAACACTGCGGGTTACTGATTCGACAAGGAGACGAGAGCCGCGACCGTCTCGCGGAGGCTCTGATTGGTGCGCTGGAGGGCTTCAGCGGACTCATTGGCGGCGGCGGCGGAGGCTGCGTTTGACTGGCTCAGCCGGCCGATCTCACTGACGGCAATCTGCACGGTGTGGATCTGCCGCAACTGGGCCTCGGATTTGGCCGCCAAACCGGTGACCTCGGTGGCCATGGCGCCGGACTGGCCCACCGCCGATTCGAGAAGTTTGCGGACTTCAGTGCTCAGGGAACGAACGCTAGCTGTTTCCGAGAGGACGAGATTCACCTGTTCCTCGGTTTGTTGGGCGGCCTCTGACGAGCGGAGCGAGAGAGAGCGGACCTCGTCGGCGACCACCGCGAACCCGGCGCCCGCTTCACCCGCCCGGGCGGCTTCGACGGCGGCGTTCAGCGCCAGCAGGTTGGTCTGGAAGGCAAAGCTCTGTACCGTGGCCGCAATGGTGCGGATGGCCTGCCCGGCGGCGACGAGTTGGGTGATGCGGTGGTCGAGTACGGCCATTCGCTCGGCGCCCCCGGAGATGGAAGCCAGGGATTCCGTGGAAAGCCGATCGGAGCGTTTTGCCGTCGCCGAGATCTCGCTGATGTAGTCCACCTGCTGGTGCAGGGAGGCGCTGCTTTGTTGGACCGCCGCGGCCTGCTGGTGTACCGCCTGGGAGAGCTCCCCGCTCGAGTTGCAGATGGCGGCGACATGCTGATTGAGGGCCTCGGCATTGACCTTCAGTTGAGCGGTCGCCAAGCCTTCCGCCATCGTCGAACGGGACAAGGTCCTGGCGATCATCACGGTGGGGATGGTTTCTGCCACGACGAATGCCGCGTGGAGCAGAACGACGGGGAATGCTGCTTCGTAGTCGAACAGGCTGGTGGGAGCGACGAAAAAGAAGAGAATGTGGTGGACGGCGATGGTGGCGGCTCCGGCGAGGATAGCCACCTCGTCAGCAAGCATCGTCAGCACCGCCATGCTGGCGAAGACGTGGAAATGCCACTCAATGCCACCCTTGCCGGAGTGGATATAAAGCGCGCTGGTAAACATGGTGGCCATGGCGAGTATCACCGCCGTCAGCCTGGTATCGGGGGCCTTCCAGCACGCAACCAGGGGCAATGCGGCGATGAGGATGCCCACCGCCAAGACCGGAAAAAGGGCAACGCCGTGGTAGACCGCGATGACGGCGGCCACCGGCAACTGCGCCAGGAGGATGCCGAGATAGCGGCGGTTGGCGGTTCGGCGATAGCGAGAGAGATACTGCTCGGTATTCATGGGGAAAGCTCCGGCTAAAGGTTGTTGCTGGCGCAGCCATATGCAGGCACCCGATCGGGATCGTGGCCGGCGAAAAATGTCCGCATGGTGGGGAGGTCTTCGAGTGTCACCCCGGGCTGCGGACGGTGTTTCGAATAGCCGCCCTGCCAGGTGCGCCCTGCGGGGTCGGTGAGGGCGAGACGGGGGCCACTCCGGACGGCCATCACGGCGACCTCAAACCCGGCGTGCTGCAGTGCGCGGGTCCATTCCGCTTGAGGCCGATTCAAATACACCCGCTCGCGCCAGCCCGATTGGGCGCCACGGGTGACCAGATGACGGGATACCTCCGCCGAGCAGCCGCAATCGACTCGCAGCAGGTGGGTAGCGGTCCAGGCACGGGACTCCGTGGCGACGGTATCCGCGCGCAGAGGCAGGACGTGCGGGGCCATCCACCACGCCGTCACCAGGCTCAACGCGGCGGCCCAAGCGAAAAATCCGCTGAGCAGCCATCCCGTATTGCGATCCTGTGACACCGATTTTCTCCCTACTGGGCTTATCGGTTAGCCCACCAGCCCCTTATAATGAAAGTCAAAACTACCTCACGAGATAGGAGATTCATGGGTATTCAGCGTATCGGCATCCTGACCGGCGGCGGCGACGTCCCCGGCTTGAATTCGGTGATCAAGGGAGTCACCTACCGCGCCACCGAACTCGGCATTGACGTGCTTGGCTTCCGGCGCGGCTGGGAGGGGCTCACGCACTTGAACCTGGACGACGAAGAATCGAAAAAGCGGTATCTGATGCCGCTGGACCGCGAGAACACGGCCACCATCGACCGCTTCGGCGGCACGCATCTTCACTCCAGTCGTACGAATCCGGCCCGGATGCGCAAACTGCCGCCATTCCTCAGCACGGACAGTTTCACCCCTGAAACCGTCACCAAGAAAGGCGAGACTTTTACGGCCTACGACATTTCGAAGCACGTACTCGCGAATCTCGAAAAGCTGGGCGTTGACTGCCTGGTGGCCATCGGCGGCGACGACACGTTGAGCTACGCGCAGAAGCTGCACAAACAGGGCTTCCGCGTGGTGGCTGTGCCGAAGACGATGGATAACGACGTCCGCGATACCGAGTACTGCATCGGCTTCTCGACGGCGATCTCCCGCGCGCACGACGCCATTCAGCGGCAGCGGACGACCGTCGGTTCCCACGAACGGCTCGGCGTGTTTCGCATCTTCGGCCGCGACGCCGGCTATACGGCGCTCTACACCGCCTACGTCACCTCCATCCGCTGCGGCATTCCGGAGCATGCGTTCGACCTCGACAAAATGCTCGAACTGCTCGCTCGCGACAAGCGCAACAACCCCTCGAACTACTGCCTGACCGTATTGAGCGAAGGCGCGGCGTGGGACGGCTACGTTGTGCAGGAGTACGGCGAACCAGACGACTACGGTCATCGCCGGAAAATGAACGTCGGCGAACTGTTCGCCGAGCAAGCCAAAAAGCGGGCCGGCATCGAAGCCATCGTCAGCGACCTGACCTACGACCTTCGCGGCGGCAGCCCGGACTTCGTCGACAAGATGGTGGCGACCACGTTCGGCAACATGGCCTTCGACGCGATCCAGGCCGGAAAGAGCGGCTTAATGGCGGCGATCAACCAGGGTTGCTACGCGATGGTGCCGATCCCCGATCCGAAGCTGGGACCGCGGAAGGTGGACGTCGAAACGATGTACAACACGGACCGCTACCGGCCCGTCTATAGCAACAAGCTCGGTATCCCGATCTTCCTGACCAAGGCCTAAATGGGTCTGTTCGATCGGTTCGTGAAAAAGAAACCGGAGTTGACGGCGGATCTGCGAGAGCGGATCCGCCGTTCGTTCGAAGAGGCGGCGGCCGACGAGGAGCACTTTCCTTCGACGATTGATCCGCGGATTCTTCATGTGCGGGTGCTGGTGGAGACCTTCGGCAACCTGAATGGCCAGCGAGTGCTGGATGCCGGTTGTGGGAAGGGGCGATTTGCCCGGGCGCTGCTGGCCGAGTTTCCGCAGGCGTCGATCTGCGGGATGGACCTGGCCGTCGCGATGCTGCGGCATGTCCAGGCGCCGCTGTGGCCCGCGGCGGGATCGTTGACCCAATTGCCGTTTGCCACGGCGGCCTTCGACGCGGCGTATGCCACCGAATCGTTAGAGCACGCCGTCGATATCGAAGCGGCCGTGGCCGAGCTGTGCCGCGTCGTCAAGCCGGGCGGCGCGATCGTCGTCATCGACAAGAACAAGGACCACTGGGGACGGTTCGAGACCCCCGCCTGGGAACGCTGGTTCGGGCAGCAGGAACTGGAGAAGATGCTGCGGAAGCATTGCCGGAAGGTGACCAGCCGGCCGATCTCGTACTGGGAAGACGTCGACCCGGACGGTCTGTTCCTCGTGTGGATCGCGCGCAAGTAGAATAAGGGCGTGCGTTGGAGTCTGTTTCTCATTGCGTGGGTTGCGCTGGCGCAGCCGAAGGCGAAGCTCTGGTGGAGCTTCACGCCGCTGCGTCCGGTGGAAGGGTCGATCGACGGCCATGTGCGGGCAGGCTTGGCGAAGAAGAGCATTGCGCCGAATCCCCGGGCTGATGCCCGGACGTTGCTCCGGCGCATCCACTATGACTTGACCGGCCTACCTCCCACCGAAGCCGAGGCCACCGCGTTTCTGGCCGACCCGAACGTGCCGAAGCTGGTTGACAAGCTGCTCGCTTCCCCGCACTTCGGCGAACGCTGGGGCCGCCATTGGCTCGACGTGGCCCGCTACGGCGAAGACGATTTTCATGGCACGGCGCCGCATCCCTATGCCAACGCTTGGCGCTATCGCGACTGGGTGGCAAAAGCGTTCAACGACGACATGCCGTACGACGTGTTTGTGAAGGCGCAAGTGGCCGGGGATCTGCTGCCGGAAAAGGAGCGGTATCTGGGCGGGCTGGGCCTGTTCGGTTTGGGGCCGTGGTACTACGGCATCTCGCAGCCGCCGCAGGCGCGGGCCGACGAGCGGCATGACCGCATCGACATGGTCACCCGCGGCTTCCTGGGCGTCACCGCGGCGTGCGCCCGCTGCCACGACCACAAGTACGATCCGATTTCGCAGCGGGACTACTACGCCCTGGGCGGCGTCTTCGCCAGTACGGCGTATAAGGAGTATCCGCTCGCGCCGAAAGACGAGGTGGCCCGCTACGAGGCGCACCAGAAGAAAATTGCGAAGCAGGAAAAGGCCATCAACGTATTCCTCGAGCAGCAGCGCGAGCAGTTGGCCGGCATCCTGGCCCATCGCATTGCGGACCTGATGATGGGCACGGGCGAACTCGACGCCGAACTGGCCAAGCGCTGGCGCGACTATCTCGCCAAGCCCGACGAGGATCAGCCCTTCCGCGCCGAATGGGACAGGAAGAAGGACCGCGCCGCCGCCGAAGCCTATCAGGCGCTGGTGCTGGCCGTGGCCGAAGAGAAGCAGGCGCTCGACGCCGAGAACGCCAAGCTGGTGGCGCGGGCCGCACCGCCGGTGACGAAACGGCGCATCGAGATTCTGCCCGGCAACTACGACTCCGAAGCCGACTTCAACCCCGGCGCCTACATCCCCACCGAGTCGCTCGAACGCGACCGCTACACCCTGTGGCGCAAGATGTTCAGCGGCGACGGCGCGCTGCTTCGCGTGAAGGACGTCGATCGGTTTTTAACCGGCGAGTGGAAACGGCACCTGGAGACGATGCGGGCGGAGCTTGACCGATTGAAGAAGGCCAGTCCTCCTGCCTACCCATTCCTGCACGGCGTGGCCGAGCACGAGGAGCCGGTCGATCTGCCGCTGAACATCCGCGGTAACCCCGAGGACCTGGGGCCTAAGGTGCCACGGCAATTCCTGACCGTGCTGGGTGGCGAACCGCTGGGGCAGGGAAGTGGCCGGCTGCAGTTGGCGGAAACCATCGTGAAGCATCCGCTGGCGGCGCGCGTGATGGCCAATCGCATCTGGGCGCACCTGTTCGGCCACGGTGTCGTGCGGACGCCATCCAACTTCGGGCTGATGGGCGAGCGGCCGGGGAACCCGGGGCTGCTCGAATATCTGGCGTCGCGGTTCGTGGCGCTGCGTTGGTCGCCGAAGGCGCTCATCCGCGAGATTGTGCTCACCGAAACCTACCAAGCGTCGAGCACACAGACTGCTGAAGGACAGAAGGTGGATCCGGGCAACCGGCTGTTCTGGCGGGCGGAGCGACGGCGGCTGGACGCGGAGTCGATGCGGGATATGCTGCTGGCGGTGACGGGCGAGCTGGATGCCAAGGTGGGCGGGGAGTCGGCGCCGCTCGACGACAAGCTGCGGCGGCGGACCGTCTATGCGCGCGTCGGCCGCTATCAGCAGAACGAGACATTGGCCCTGTTCGATTTTCCGAGCGCGAGCGCGAGCGCGGAGCATCGGGCGGCGACGAACGTGCCGCTGCAGCGGCTGTTCTTTCTGAATAGCGATTTCATCAAACAGCGGGCGGAAACATTCGCCGGGCTGGCGTCGACCGTGGAGCGCGCCTATGCGCTGCTGTTCCAACGGACGCCGTCGGCGAAAGAAAAAGAGCGGGGCGAGCGGTTCTTGGCCGAGGCGTCCAAGGCTGAGTACGCCCAGGTTTTATTGAGTTCGAACGAGTTTCTCTATGTGGACTAGACGAGAGTTATTGGCCCGCACGGGGTTGGGATTCGGCGGCGTGGCGCTGTCGCAACTGCTGGCTGCGGACGCGTTCGCACCGAAGGCGCCACACTTTCCGGCCAAGGCGAAGCACGTCATTTATCTGATCCTAAACGGCGGCATGTCGCAGGTGGATACTTTTGATCCGAAGCCTGCGTTGACGAAGTATCACGGGCAGCCGATGCCGGGCGGGAACCCGAAGACCGAGCGGGTGACTGGGTCGTTGATGCAGTCGCCATTTGCGTTCCGGAAGCAGGGGCAGAGCGGGATTGCAGTCAGCGAGATCTTTCCACGCATCGGCGCGCAGATCGACAAATTCACGGTCGTCCGGTCGATGTACAACGATGTGCCGAACCATGAGCCGTCGCTGTTTATGACCAACTGCGGGGCGATTCAGCCGGGGCGGCCGTCGCTCGGAAGCTGGTTGACGTACGGACTGGGGACGGAGAATCGGAACTTGCCGGGGTTCGTCGTGATGTGTCCGGGGACGCCGGTGGTGGGTCCGCCGCTCTGGGAAAGCGCGTTTCTGCCGGCGGTGTATCAGGGGACGTTCATCGGGATCAACGAGACGGATCCGAAGAAGCTGATCAAGTACGTCGACCGGGGGAAGACGGCGCCGGGGGCGCAGCGGCGGCAGTTGGATCTGCTGAAGGCGCTGAACGAGGAGCATCTGGCGGCGCGGGCGGGAGACGGGCAGTTGGAGGCGACGATTGAATCGATGGAGATCGCCTACCGCATGCAGACGGAGGGGCCGGAGGTGTTCGACCTGGGTAAGGAGACGGCGGCGACGCGGGAACGCTACGGCGATTCGGCGTTTGGGCGGGGCTGCCTGATGGCGCGGCGGATGGTGGAGAAGGGCGTGCGGATGGTCCAGATCTACTTTGGTAATTCGCAGCCGTGGGATTCGCACGAGGACATTCAGTCCCATGCGCGGTTGGCGCGGCAGGCGGATCCGGCTGTGGCGGCGCTGGTGCAGGATTTGGCTGAGCGTGGGTTGTTAGACGAGACGCTGGTCGTGGTGGGCACCGAGTTCGGGCGGACGCCGGCGGTGGAGACCGGGTCGACAACGAAGCTGCATAACGGGCGGGACCACAACTCGCTCGGCTATTCGATTCTGCTGGCGGGTGGCGGCGTGAAGGGCGGGTATGTACACGGGGCGACGGATGAGTTCGGCTACAAGGCCGTCGATAAGCCGGTGCATCCGCACGATCTGAACGCGACGCTGCTGCACCTGATGGGGCTGGACCACACGAAGCTGACCTA
Organism: Candidatus Sulfopaludibacter sp. SbA3; assembly: GCA_945890485.1. Lineage (GTDB taxonomy): Bacteria > Acidobacteriota > Terriglobia > Bryobacterales > Bryobacteraceae. The sequence goes on from CAMDCN010000003.1 coordinate 253,936, forward strand.
TTTCTACAGCGGACGGCACTTCCGGCTGACCGACGTACACGGGGAGTTAGTGCGAGACATCCTGGCTTAGGCCGATGTGCAGCGGCGATAGATCACGAACTGGCCGCCGATCCTTATTCGAAACAGGTCAGCAATGCCGATCGGAGTTGCCGTTCAAAATCATTAGTTGGAGCGGTTGAGACCTTGAATGCATATCTGGTTCGCGGCGCTCCGGTCGGCACCGCCTCATTTTCGTGTTGGACAAGCTCATCCAACGTCTTAAGAACCTCAATGACGAATGGAGACTTGTCGTTGACTACCCTTGCGAAGACAAGTTGCTGCAGCCCTACGTGCCACTCCGCGGCCTTCCAAAGAACCGAACGTTCCGGAGCAAATCGCGGTCCAATAACGATTCCCTTGTACCATTCGTTATCCCGCCCCAAGTGCTTTGCCAACTGAAGCATGACGGGCTCGGGAAGGGCCTCACTAAATGCAAGCGTCGGACCTCCGACAAAGTATCCGGTAGTTAAGCCGGGACTGAATCGCGATCGTATTTGAAACCCCTCCCCGGTGGCGCCTGGGCTTAGCGGATACTCCTGGTCGATGGTCGACCACATCAGAAGACGACTTGCGCTTGGCCCCTTGGGGATAGACGGTAGCGTGGGTGCCGGAACCCCCGTTCTCGCCGCGAGGACGCTGGCCGACTCGCCATACCTGCGCCACGTTGGATGCCCCATCGTCAGGGACTCGTCGTCCACCTCGGCCGCCAATGCCCAGCTCACAAGCGGATACGTCGACTCTCGTTTGTTGGTGACTGCGTAGTTGTAGACGAATTCTGCGCTGGGTGAGCGGGTGATGCGGACCACCGCCTGCGCGTGTGCCTTGTTCTCCAGAGGAATCCGGATGGTGCGATACGCTTTGGAATGAGCCATCGATGGACTGAGCGACTCGAGGAAATATGCAATGTAGTCGCCGGTCTCGCGGTCGACGAAAAGATAGGTGTCTTTCGGGTATCTCTCGAGCAAGGGAGCCCCAGCGGTGGGCCAAGGAGGCAGTGTTGAGAACGTTGCTTGCATTTGCGAGACGGGCTTAGGCCCATCAGAAAATGCCCCCTGCGGTTGTGCCCACAGCGCACAACCGGCGAACAGAAACAGCAGTATGAAGATCATTAGGATCAGGGTCCTTGGTCCGGCAGAGTCGCTATTTGCAAATCAACGTCCGGAGGGCTATTCAGATGGTCTGCTCACAAGCATACATCGGGATTGTTAAATACTATCTAATCGACTTGTTGACGCACGTAATATCCGCCTGCGTAACAAATCTACCTGGAGAGTTACTGCGGGATATCTTGGCCTAAGCCAATGTGCAGCGGCGCGGCGCAACTGCTGGCGTAACCGCAGGCGGTGGGGAGCAGCGGGGGCCGCTTCTCTTGCTTCGAGCGGCCGGCCGGCTCCGTGACGTTGTGTAAAAGAATGGCCGGGGCGCCAAGGCGGGTCAGCACCGCGTCCAGGCGGCCGTCGTTATCGAAGTCGGCTATGACGGCTCCGCGCCAAGCGCCTTTCGGCGTCACCGGGATCGCCTGCTGGAAAAGGCCCTTGGCTTGGAGGAAAAGCGTCGAGGTCTCCTCGTACACCTCGTTTGAGACGGCCGCGATGTTGTCGGTGACGTGGCTGTTGGCCGTGAGAAGGTCGAGCCAGCCGTCGTTGTTGAAGTCTCCGAAGACGGCCCCCCAGCCGGAACGGGTCATGGTCAGCGCGCCGAGTTTCGCGGGGTAGGTGACGTCTTGAAAGCGGCCTCCGCCCAGGTTGCGGAGGAGAGGAAACGTCTCGCGGACTAGGGCCGTGAAGAGGAGATCGGGGCGGCCGTCGCGATCCACGTCGGCGACGCTCGTACCCATGGCCGAAACCGGTTGGCCGCTCTCGCTCAGGGCGACGCCGGACTCGATGCCGATCTCCGCGAACGTGCCGTCGCCGTTGTTGTGGAAGAGGAAGTTGGGCAGGTTGTCGTTGGTGACGAACAGGTCGAGCCAGCCGTCGGCGTCGAAGTCGGCGACCGCAACGGACATGCCTTTGCCGCGATGGCGAGCGATGCCGCTGCGCTCGGAGACATCCTCAAACGTGCCATCGCCGCGGTTGCGATACAGCCGATTGGCCAGAGGCGCGAACTCCTTCGGATTGCAGTAAACGCGGACACCCTTGGCATCGTCGCCGCAGAACTTGTTGTTGGCCGGGGTCCAGCCGAGGTAGTTGACGACGAAGAGGTCAAGGTCACCGTCGCGGTCGTAGTCGAACCAGGCGGCGGCGACAGAGAAGGGTTCGTCGGCGATCGCCGAGGAGATGGGGGTGAGAGTTCCCATGTCGTTGCGATAGAGAATGTTGCGGCCTGCGCCGGCGACGAAGAGGTCCGGGTCGCCGTCGTTATCGAAATCCCCAACGGCGGCGCCGATGGAGAAACCGTCACCGGGGAGAGGAATGGCTTCCCATCCGGCCGCGCCGCGATTGCGGAGCAGGGTGTTGGCATGTTGAGGGCCCGCTTTGCGGAGCGTGCGCGGGTCGGCGCCGTTAGGAAAGAAGAGGTCGACGAGGCCGTCGCCGTCGAAGTCAGCGGTGGCGAGACCGCCGGCCATGGTGGAAACGAGGTGCTTGGCGGCGGTGGGGGAGTGATTCAGCGTGAAAGGAAGATCGAGGGTGGTGAAGCGAGGGACGACGACCGTGCTGGCAGAGGCGGCGGCCGGGGCGCGGGCGATTTTTTCAAGAATTTGGCGGCCTTCGGCGTTCTTGGCAGCGGTCGCCGCTTTGGTGGCTTCGGGGTAGCGGCCAAGTTTGTAGAGGGCGCTGGCGAGGCCGGAGCGGCCTTCGGGCGAGTCGGCGCGCCGATAATGAGCGGCGGCGAGTTCCAGGTTGCCGCGCTCCTCTTCAATACGGCCGCGGAGTTGCCACACCCGCGCGGCGGGTTCGCCGGCGGCTAGAGCGACGGCGGTGTTGGCGAGCGCTTCATCGAACCGGCCCCGGAGGAACTGGACGCGCGCCAGGAAATAGGGCGCCTTCACCTGGGCGAACAGGCCTTCGGCCTTCGCGAGTTCGCCGGTTTGCTGCCAGGCGAGGCCGAGCAGCAGGGCCGCGGGACGGTCCGTCGGGTTGGCGGCCAAGTGCTTCTCATAGAGCGAGGCTGCTTCGGCGAACCGCTGTTGCTGGTAAAATTGCCATGCCTGCTCTTTTGCCGTTTGTGCGAACAAAACTGCGGCCAGGAGCAGGGCTGCGATGCGCATGGAACCATTCTACGGCGGCCCCGGAGTCTGCGTAGGCGGGGCGAATGTGGTAATCTCGATAGAGATAAGGGAGATTGGTTTTGGTTGATTTAAACACCCCCACGCAAGAAGCCGTAGAAGCGGCGTACGACCGGACGGTCCGCGAGGATATTGAGCGGTTCCGCGCGGTGGCGGCCGACTTCATGGCCGGGAATCTGACGGCTGACCAATTCCGCGCCGAGCGGCTACGCCGGGGCGTTTACTCCCAACGGCAAGAAGGCGTGCACATGATCCGGACAAAGGTTCCGGGTGGCATCATGACCGCCGAGCAGATGGATTGTTTGGCCGAGGTGGCCGATCAGTTTGCGGCGGGGAAGGGACATCTCACTACCCGGCAGAACATGCAGTACCACTTCGTGCCGCTGCCGCAGGTGGCCGATCTGCTGCACAAGTTAGCCGATGTGCGGTTGACGACGCGCGAAGCCTGCTACAACACGGTTCGCAATATTACCGCTTCGCCGCTCGCTGGTTTGCTGGCGAATGAAGTGTTCGACGTGCAGCCCTATGTGCGCAAGGTTGCCCTGGCGTTTCTGCACAATCCGCTGACGGACGCCATGCCGCGCAAGTTTAAGATCGCGTTTTTCGGCGGCGGTGAGCGCGACGATATGGCGCTGGCGATCCACGATCTGGGCCTGACGGCCGTGATCCGCGATGGACAGCGGGGCTTCCGGACAGTGCTGGGTGGTGGCTTGGGCCCTCTGCCAAACGAAGCCGTTCTGCTCGATGAGTTCCTGCCGGAAGATAAGCTGATTCCGCGGACGGAATCAGTTCTGCGTCTCTTTAATCAGCACGGCAATCGTGGGAATAAGAACAAAGCCCGTTTGAAGTTTGTCCTGCGCGAGCGGGGCATCGAATGGGTGAAAGAGACCATCGAAGCCAACTACGCCGATATTCTGGCCAACGGCGGAACGCCGGAACCCACCTTTGTGCCCGAGAATTTTGGCGGTTTCCGGCTGCGGCCTTTCCCGCTCGGTGAAGGCGGCCAGTTGCCCATTTTGGGCTCGACGCCGGCTGATCCTGCCTTTGATCGTTGGCTTGAAACCAACGTGCAGGAGCAGAAAAATCCGGGTTATGCGATCGTGACTATCCGTTGCCCACAGGGCAACATGGTGAGTTCCCAGATGCGCGCCGTGGCGAACATCGCTCGCGACGCCGGCGACAGCTACGTACGGGTGGGCATCGATCAGAACCTGATGATCGCCTGGATTCCGGTCCACAATCTGCGACGGGTTCACGCCGCGCTACAGGCGGCTGGCCTGGCGGATGCGGGCGCCTATGAGATCACCGACACGGTCTCCTGCCCCGGCGGCTACTCTTGCAATCTGGCGCTGACCAAGTCGATGAACCTGGCCGCGGCGATTTCGAGCGCGGTGGCCGACTACCGCGACCCGCAGGTCCGGAAGATGAGCGTGAAGATCAGCGGCTGTCCGAATTCCTGTGGCCAGCACTGGATTGCGGACCTCGGCTTCTATGGAAACTCGCGGAAGATCAACGGCAAGGAAGTACCGTATTACCTGATGCTTCTGGGTGGCGGCCACGACCGGGAAGGCATGCTGAAGTTTGGCTTAGCAATTCAGAGCCTGCCGGCGCGCTTGGCGACGGTGGCCGTGCGGCGTGTGATCGACCACTTCATGCAGGACCGTCAGACCGGCGAGTCGTTCCGGGAATACGTTCTCCGGCACAAAGTCGCCTTCTTTAAGGAAATGACCGCCGATCTGGCCAAGCCCGCGGAGTTCACCGAAGAGATGTACATGGACTGGGGTGACGACGTGGCGTTCTCGCTTCAATTGGGCCGCGGCGAGTGTGCGTCCTAGGCGGCATTTGCGATACATTGTGGGGCGAGGAATCTTTGCCCCATGAAAATTGAAGAGATTGAGGGAGTTGGACCCGCCTACGCCGCAAAGCTGTCGGAGGCGGGTTTAACCAGTGTGGAGTCGCTCTTAGAGCAGGGCGGAGCGGCCAAAGGGCGTGCCGCGATTGCCGAGAAAACGGGAATCAGCGAGAAGCTAATACTGAAGTGGGTGAACCATGCGGACCTCATCCGGCTGAAGGGCGTGGGTCCGCAGTTTGCTGAGCTGCTCGAAGTGGCTGGTGTCGACACGGTGAAGGAACTCCGGAACCGCAACGCCGCCAACCTGGCAGCCAAGTTGATTGAAATCAACGAAGCGAAGAGCATCGCCGGCACCACCCCGAACGAAAAGCAGGTGGAAGGCTGGATTGAGGAAGCAAAGACCCTGGAACCCAAGGTCTCTCACTAGCGCCGGGTAAAGCGGGCGGACTGCGTTCGCCCGCCTTCAGCCTCGATGGCGATCTGTGCCGCGACCAGTTGCTGCGTAAAACTAATATCGGTGATCTGGGCCATGGTGACCGGGCTCATCCCCTCCGCTTCGCGCAGGAATGTGAGAAGCCCTGCCCCAACATCGAAACCGATGCGGATGGAGTCGCCCATCCGGATTTGATCCGTGGCGATCAGATTCGACAACGGCTGAACCAAAGAACGCTCGATGGCCCGCTTCAGGTGGCGAGCGCCGTATTTGGCGTCGATGCCTTGCGATAGCAAGAACTCCTTGGCTTCGTCGGAGCACTGGAAGATGAAGGCGCGATCGGCCGAAGATTGAAAAATCCGTTGCTGCACCTGCTTGAGTTCGATTTCGAGAATCTGCCGCATCTGCTTTTCGCCGAGCGGTTGAAACACGACCACCTTATCCAGGCGGTTCATGAACTCCGGCGTGAACTTCTTTCGTGCCGCCTCCACGCCAGAACGCGAGATCTTTTCCGTTGTCTTTTCGTCGACGGTGTCCGCCTTCAGCGCATCGGTCCGCTTGAGACCGAAGCCAAGTTTCGGCTGCAACAAGCTCGACATCTCGCTGGCGCCCAGGTTCGACGTCATGAAGATCATGGCCCGGCTAAAATCGACTTTGCGGTTGTCGCCCAGCGTCAGAGTCGCCTTGTCTAGAATCCCAAGCAGCAGATTCCAAAGCGAATCCGAGGCCTTCTCAATCTCGTCGAAAAGGATAAAGCTCAGCTTCACCCGGTCCGTGTGGTGTTGATTGATCGTCTCCTGGCTCAACAGCGGATGCGTCTCCCGATGACCCAGGTAGCCCGGTGGCGAACCGATCAGTTTGGCGATCTCATGGCTGTGCTGAAACTCCGCACAGTCAATCTTCACCACCGCCCGCGGGCTGCCCACCAGGCTCTCCGCCATCGCCTCGACGATCCTCGTCTTGCCCGTACCGGTCGGACCGAGGAACAGGAAGTTCCCCACCGGCCGCCCCGGCGGATTCAGGCCCGTCTGATGCATCTGATAGATGTTCACAATCTGGTCGATCGCCTCATCTTGTCCGATCACCAGTCTCCGCAGGTTGGAGTCGAGCGCCTCGGCCTCCCTCCCGGTTCGGGAGGGATCGAGTCGAACATTGGTCGGAAGATTCCTTGCGGACGAACCGGTTCCGGACAATCCTAGGCTTGCCAGTCGCGTCATGCCACTACTCCTTTGCCATTTCATTTGGGGGTGCCAAGTTGTTGGTTGCGAAGCGGCGAGTTCTTCCGGCGTGCCCGTTCCAGGGATCTCTCGAATTGGTCTGCGTAGTCCTCGAATCACCGATTACCTCGTTGGAGATACCAGCAATTCAGGTGCCGATTGAATCGAGAGCGAATTGTAAGCTTATTTCCCCGGTTTTGATGGCCGAATTTCCACCCGGCTCACCAACGTCCGCGCCGGCATTCTCAGTACCGCAAGAACCATATCGGCAACATCTTCGGGAGCAATCTTCCAATCTGAACCTTTTCCGCCCGTCCGAGGCGAAAAATTCGTGTCGACGCTGCCCGGCATAATATAGGTCACGCGGATGTCCTCCTGCCGGTGATCGAGCATCATTGCCTCGCTAAACCCGTTTAATCCGAATTTCGAGGCGTTGTAGGCCGCTCCGCCAGCGAATGGGTTCTTACCGGCCAGGCTCGACAGATTCACGATATAGCCGCCGCCGCTCGTCCGCATCCGCTCCAGCGCCTCCCGGGAGCAGTAGAAGCTTCCGCTCAGGTTGACGTCAATCGTCTGCTGCCAGTCCTCGATCGTCAACTCTCCGGTCGGCTTAAAGATCCCGATCCCGGCGTTGTTGACCAGGATGTCCAGGCCTCCCAATTTGGCATCCGCGAACCGGAATAGGTCCGCCACCTGTTCCGGAATGGAAACGTCACAAGTGGCGGCGTAGGCATGGACGAAGCCTTTCGCGCGTAATTCTTCCTCGGCCCAGTCCGAATCGGTCCTGCCACAGAAGGCAACGTGGGCGCCCGCCTCCAGCAGTTGCTCCACAATCGCCCGGCCGATGCCGCGCGTCCCCCCGGTCACCAGGGCTCTCTTTCCATTCAATGAAGTTGTCATAGGGTTACTCGATATACTGTTGTTACGGAGAAATGCAGGACGTCAGCATATTTTGGCTGCGGGTGGCGACGGTGCTCTATGCGGTCGGGCTGCTCCATGTCCTGTTTTTTGTCTGGCGCCGCTCGAACCAGCTTTTCCCGGCAGCTTTGCTGACCTTCGCGGCGGGCGCTCTGCTCCACACGGTTTCCATCGTCGAACAATCGATGCAAAGCGGGCATCTTGCGCTACAGACATTTCATCAAACCATCAGCGCCTGTGCGCTCCTCATCGCGGTGGCCTTTCTCTTCGTGTACAAACTGTACGATTTTTCGAGCCTCGCCGTCTTCATCTTCCCCATCACCTTCCTGATGGCGATGATCGGGGCCACGGCTGTCCCGGTGACCACCTGGTCGGCTCCCACGCTCCGCGATGCCTGGCTGCTGGCTCATGTTCTGCTGATTCTCGCCGGCTATGTCGCAATGTTGATCATGGCCGTCAGCTCCGTCTTCTACCTGCTGCAGGAGCGCCACCTGAAAACGAAATCCACCGGCAGCCTGTTTGACCGGTTGCCTCCACTCGGCACGCTCGATTCGCTCAGTTCCCGCTCCATGGCGATTGGCTTTGTCTGCACGACGGCCGGCGTCATCGCCGGATGCCTCTGGGCGTATATTGAGTCCGGCACCCGCTGGATCAGCGAGGGCAAGGTTCATATCGCGTTGTTCACCTGGATTTTCTATCTTGTGGTGGTCTATCTCCGTTCTAGCGCCGGATGGCGCGGCCGCCGGGCCGCCTTCCTTTCGATCTACATGCTGATGTTCAGCGCGCTCACTTGGGTCTCCCACACCGACCTGCGGGACCTTCTCGCCCGATGAAGCTGCACGTCACAGGTCTGAACCATCGGACGGCGCCCGTCGAAGTGCGGGAACGCGTTGCGTTTTCTGACGCCTCGTTGCCAGAAGCGCTCCGCGAACTGCGGGACCGCACCGGCTTTCACGAAGGGCTGATTCTGTCGACCTGCAACCGCGTCGAGATCGCCGTCACCACCGATGATCAGGTGGATGCGCAGCGCTCGCTCGAAGAGTTCCTCGGCGAGGCCCGGCATGTCGAGCGCAAGAAGCTGAGCGGACATCTTTACGGTTTCGATGATCGCGACGCCATTCGCCACCTGTTCCGCGTCGCCTCCTCGCTCGATTCCATGGTCCTAGGCGAGCCCCAGATTCTCGGCCAGTTGAAGCAGGCCTATGCGGTGGCCAAGAGTTCGGGCTCTGTTGGCAGCTATTTGGACACCGTGGTCACCCGGGCCTTCTCTGTCGCCAAGCGCGTGCGCACAGAGACGATGATCGGCCAGAACGCCGTCTCGGTCAGCTTCGCCGCCGTCGAACTCGCCCGCGAAATCTTTGGCAACTTGAAGGATTGTCGTGTGCTGCTTGTTGGCGCCGGCAAAATGAGTGAACTCGCCGCCCGGCATCTTCACCGCAGCGGCGTCAGCAAAATCTTCGTCACCAATCGGACGCGCTCCCGCGCCGAGGAGATGGCGGCGATTTTTGACGGCACCATCATCGACTTCGATGGTTTTCTGCAAACGCTGCCCGAAGTCGATATCGTCATCGCGTCAAGCGGCGCCCCGCACTACATCCTTACCCGGGACCAGGTCCAACGGGCGATGGGCCTCCGTCGCGGCCGCCCCATGTTTCTGATCGATATTGCGGTTCCCCGCAATATCGAACCGGCGATCAATCAGCTCGAAAACGTCTTCCTCTACGACATCGACGACCTCGGCAAAGTCGTCGACCAGAATCGCAAGGAGCGCGAGTCAGAGGCAGCCACCGGCGAAGCCATCATCGCCGAAGAGGTGGAGAAACTCGTCGCCCGCTTGAAAACCCGCGCCGCCACCCCGGTGATCGTCGAACTGCAGGAGCACCTTGATCAGCTTCGCCGCGCTGAAATGCAGCGTCTGCGTTCGAAACTCGGCCCGCTGACCCCGCAGCAGGAAGAAGCCATCGAAGCGCTCACCAAAGGGCTGATGAATAAAGTGGCCCACGGCGCCATCTCGGAAATTCGCAAGTCGGCGGCGCAGGAAGATGGCTGGCAAACGGTCAGTCTGGTGCGCCGCCTGTTCCGTCTTGAAAACGATGAATAACTCGCTCATTATCGGGAGCCGCGGCTCTCAGTTGGCGCTGTGGCAGTCGAACTGGGTGAAAGCCCAGCTTGAACAACGTGGCTACACCGTCTCCATTGAAATCATTCAAACCACCGGCGATCGGATCACCGATGTGTCGCTTTCCAAGATCGGGTCCAAGGGCCTGTTCACGAAAGAGATTGAAGAGGCCCTGCTCGACGGCCGCGTCCACCTGGCCGTGCATTCCTGCAAAGACATGCCGACCGAACTGCCGGAAGGGCTGGTGCTTTCGGCGATCCCCGTTCGGGAAGACCCGCGCGATGTCGTCGTCGGCCGGAAGATCAGCGATCTGCCCGCCGGCTCGAAAGTGGGCACCAGTTCGCTGCGCCGCGCCGCGCAGTTGCAGGCGATGCGCCCGGACCTGGTCATCGAAAACATTCGCGGCAACGTCGATACCCGGCTTCGCAAGCAGCAGGAAGGGCAGTACGACGCCATCATCCTCGCCGCCGCCGGGCTGCACCGTTTGGGATTGGGCGGGCATGTGGCCGAGTACCTGGCTCCAGAACAGATGATGCCGGCCGTCGCCCAAGGCGCGCTGGCCATCGAAACCCTCACCTCCGGCCCCGGCTTTGACGCGGCCTCTCTACTCGACGACGCGGCCACGCGGCTCTGTGTCACTGCCGAAAGGGCTGCCTTGCGCGCCCTGGGCGGCGGATGTCAGGTGCCTTTGGGGGCCCACGCCACGTTGGACGGCGCCACGCTCACCGTCCACGGAGTTTGTGTCTCGCCCGATGGTCGCGTGGTCGTTCGCGCCACCGCCGAAGGCTCCGACGCCGAAGCCACCGGCTCGGCGCTTGGGCAACGGCTGCTCGACGGCGGCGCCCGCTTCATCCTCGATCAGGTCTACCATCCATGAAGGTCTACCTCGTCGGCGCCGGGCCGGGCGATCCCGGCCTGCTGACGATCAAGGGCCGGGATGTCCTAGCCCGCGCCGACGTGATTCTTCATGACCATTTGGCCAGCGATGCCGTGCTCGATTTTGCGTCGCCTGCTGCGGAGCGGATCTACGTCGGCAAGAAGAAGGCGGACCACGCCATGCCGCAATCGGAGATCGCCCGCTTGATGATCGGCCACGCCCGCGCCGGCCATCTCGTCGTTCGCTTGAAGGGCGGCGACCCGCTGATCTTCGGCCGGGGCGGGGAAGAGATGGAGGCGCTCGTCGAAGCCGGCATCCCCTACGAAATTGTGCCCGGCGTCACGGCCGCGCTCGGCATTGCTGCCTATTCTGGCGTACCGCTGACACACCGGGACCACACCAGCGCCGTCACCTTTGTCACCGGCCACCAGCCCGAGCAGATTGATTGGTCCCGCATCGGCCATGCCGAAACCCTGGTGATCTATATGGGGCTCACCGCGATCGGGGAAATCTCCGCCCGGCTCATCGCCGCCGGCCGCGACCCCGCTACGCCCGCCATGGCCGTGCGGTGGGGCACCCGGCCCAACCAGCAGACCATCGTCGCCACCCTTGCCGATCTGCCGGCTCAGGTGGCCGCGGCGCAGATGCGCCCGCCGGCCTCGGTCGTTATCGGCGAAGTGGTGGCGTTACGAGAGAGGTTGAACTGGTTCGAAAAGCTACCCCTCTTCGGGCAGCGTATCGTCACCACCCGCACCGGTATGGCGGAGCCCTTGCGGGCTTTGGGCGCTGAGGTTTTTGAGATGCCAGCGATTGAGATCCGGCCGCCCCAGGATCCGGCGCCGCTCGCGAAAGCCATCGCGCAGTTGGCAAGCTACGATTGGCTGATCTTCACCAGCGCCAATGGTGTTCGCGGCTTCCTCGCCGCGCTGGATGCCAGCTCCGTCGATCTGCGCCAACTCCGCGCCCAGCTTTGCGCCATCGGCCCAGCCACCGCCGCCGCCCTGACGGCGCTGCATCTGAAGGTCGACGTGGTCCCCGAAGAGTACGTCGCCGAAAGCCTCGTGGCAGCCCTCGAAAAATTCGATCTGGCCGGAAAGCGGGTCCTGCTGCCGCGCGCCGCCGTCGCCCGGGACGTCGCGCCCAACGCTCTGCGCGAACGTGGTGCTCAGGTGGACGTCGTGGAGGCCTACCAAACCGTCGTCCCGCCCACCGACCTCTCCTCGGTCGAAGCCGCCGACTGGGTCACCTTCACCAGCTCGAGCACCGTCAAGAATTTCCTCGCCCTCGGCGGCGGCCGTCTGCTCACCGGTGGCGCCCGTATCGCTTCCATCGGCCCGGTGACCAGCGCCACCGTCCGGCAGCATGGCTACGAAGTCGCTGTCGAAGCCCGCGAGTTCACCATTCCAGGATTAATTGCAGCTCTTGTCGAATTTCGGCAAACTCATTCGTTATAGGGCATGAGTCAATTTCTTCTTCTCCTTCACGATCCTGCGGATTCGCCGGTTTTGACGATGAGCCCTGCCGAAATGCAGGAGGTCATCGAACGCTACTCGGCGTGGGCCGCCAAGCTGGCTGCCGAAGGCCGTATGGCCGGCGGCAATAAGCTCAAGGACGGCACCGCCCGGCATCTCACCAAGCTCGGCGTCATTGACGGACCGTTTCCCGAAACCAAAGAGATCATCGGTGGCTACTTCCTCATCGAAGCGGCCAACTACGATGAGGCTGCCGCCATCGCCCAATCCTGTCCCCATCTCGATTTCGGCCGTATCGAAATTCGGGAGGTGGACGTAGTCTAAACCTGTGCAGGAACTCGTCGAGAATCTGTTTCGGCGGGAGGCGGGCCGGATGGTCGCGTCACTCACGCGCACCCTCGGGCCCGCCAACCTATCGCTTGCCGAAGACGCCGTGCAGGAGGCGCTCATTCGCGCTCTGCGCCTGTGGCCATACCGCGGTGTACCGGCCAACCCCGCCGCCTGGCTCCACACCGCTGCCCGGAACTACGCGGTGGATCAGCTTCGGCGCTCCGCCAAGCAGCCAGGCCTGGAGCCATTGCCGCTCGCCGTCGCGCCGACCATCGACGACACCCTGCAACTCATCCTGCTCTGCTGCCATCCGGCGATTCCCCCCGAAAGCCACGTGGCGTTGATACTTAAGACGGTCAGCGGCTTCAGCGTTGCGGAGATTGCCAGGGCCTTTCTGCTGCCGCCAGAGACAATTGCCCAACGGCTCGTCCGCGCCAAGCGAACCATTCGCGAGCAGGGGTTGCAGCCGAATCCGGATTGCCTGGAGGCGGTCCACGCCGCGCTTTACCTGATGTTCAACGCCGGCTATCCAGCAGGCGGAGAGCATTGCGAGGAGGCGATCCGGCTAACGCAATGTCTTCTGGCTGCGGGTCTCGGCACTGCGGATACGCAGGCTCTGCGCGCACTTTTCCATCTTCACGCCGCCCGCTTCCCCGTGCCTGTCGCGCCGCATCGCGCGGTACTCGGCTACCAGGCGCTCGAAGCCGCTATGCGGGCGGCCGAACTGAGCCCTTGGCATCTGGAGGCCGGCATCGCCGCTGCCCACTTGTGGCGGCCCATCGACTGGGATCAGATCGTAATGCTCTATAGCAATCTGCATGCGGTGAAGCCAACCGCCATCGTCCGGCTGAACTGGGCGGTTGCGCTCTCCCAGGCCGGGGAGGGCGAACGGGCCCGCAAGATGCTCGCCGCCATCGCCGCGAGCGGCGAACTCGCCGGCTACGCGCCGTTTGAAGCTACCGTCCGCGCCGGCCTTTAGGCTTCATCGACTTCGCCAACTTCTCACGATCTTCTGGGCGCAGGTTCTCGCTCTTTGCAATCTCCTGTAGATCCCGCATTGCCTGCCGCGTTGCCGCGCGGTCCAACTTTTCGCCGGCCTGGCGCTTAGCGCGCGCGTCGTCGATCGTCTTCAGGGCGCTCTCATACCTTTGGCGCTCCTGTTCATTCAGGTTTCCGTTCTTCACCGCGGCGTCCAACTCGCCGCGCATCTTCATCTGGCCGCCGCCACGCTTCTGCGCATAAGCCGGCGCCAAGGCAAGGGTCACCGCAAGGAGAGCGAACAAAATTGGATTTTTCATACCTTCCCAAACCCGCCAGTCACCGCCGGGTTGCGGTAGCTTTGTAACGATGTCCTCCGCACATATCGAAATGACCGCCGCGCTCAGCGACTACCTTCGCGAAGTCTCCCTCCGCGATCACCCCCTCCTCGCCCGGCTCCGCGCGGAAACCGCCGCCCACCCCCGCGCCATCATGCAGATCACCCCGGAACAGGGCCAGTTCATGCAGCTCCTGCTCCGGCTGACTGGCGCCCGCCGCACCATCGAGATCGGCGTATTCACCGGCTACAGCGCGCTCGTCACGGCCCTCGCCCTGCCGGAAGACGGTCAAGTCGTCGCCTGTGATATCAGCGACGAGTGGACCTCAATCGGCCGCCCCTACTGGCAGGAAGCCGACGTCGCCCACAAGATCGATTTGCGCCTCGCGCCCGCCCTCGACACGCTAAACAACCTCACCGGCCCGTTCGATTTCGCCTTCATCGACGCCGACAAAACCAACTACGACGCCTACTACGAACGCTGCCTGGAACTCGTCCGCCCCGGCGGCCTCATCCTGATCGATAACACGCTCTGGCACGGCGATGTCATCAACCCAGCCAAGCAGGATGCCGACACAATCGCCATCCGAGCCCTGAACAAGAAGCTGCAGGCCGACCCCCGCATCGACGTCTCGCTACTCCCCATCGGCGACGGCCTCACCGTCTGCCGAATATGTCCCTAAGCACTGAAGTCACCCGGGCGGCCGGGTTCTTCCGCATCTGCTTCTCTTCCTGCGTCACCATGTAGAACAAACCGTCGAGCCCCTTGCCGACAACGTACTCCTCGATGTTCACCGTCTCGATCTTGCTGGCGAAGGGAATCTTCTGGAAGCGGCCAACCAAATCGTTGTACTGCTTGGTCGCGCCCACCTGCCCCATCGATTCCGTCACCGGCGGCAGGAAGGCTACCGCCAGCGGATCGTAGGTCTTTTTCTTGAAGAAGTCGGTGATGGCCGTCTCGCCGCCGGTCAATAGACCTCGGGCATCGTCGAAGTTGATCGTCTTGATGGCATTCGCGAAGATCGGCTTCGCCAGCGGCGCAGCCTTCTCCGCGGCCCGGTTCATCGACAGTACGAACTCGTCGATCTTCTTGCCCATGCCGATCATCTGCATTCCGCGGACTAGCGGTTTCAACTTCGGGGGCATCAGAATCTTGATGGCTTCGTTTCGAAAATAACCGTCCAGGCGTCCCGTCAGGTCGACGGCGTTGTTCAGCCCCACCGTCAGCACCTCCTTCAAGCCCAAACTGGTCTTGTCCATCTGTGCGGGGAGTGTCCCGGCGGCCAGGGTCCAGAGCAACGAACGGCGTCCGATCACCATATATAGTCTTTCGCCTCCTTACGGCGAGCATAACTATCAAGAATATGTACGACGCGCAAGCGTTTCACCTTGTCGCTCGAAAGGGCGCCAATCGGGATATAGACGATCGAACGGTTCAACCGGCTGGCGATGGAGCGGAAAACACTGCGCGGCGGTTTCGCCGCCACATACACCACGTGCCGTTCCACCGAATAGTCGAGCGCGGCGAGCAGCAGCGTCTCCGGCTTCGATTCGGCGAAGGCGTAGTCCGGGTCGCTCCAAACGTAAGACATGCGGCGCGCGGGCAGCGTCATCAGAAATCCGCCGTACTCCGCCCGGCCGATCCCGGGCCCCACGACGTGTTCCGCCGGGTTGGTGGCGTAGAACGCCATGTCGGACTCGTTCTGGTGTTCGCCTTGCCAAGTGGCCAGGTAGGTGTACCGGTCGTCCGGATCGTCGTCGAAGATCACGCAGAGCGCCCCCACATCGCCCGCAATGCGGTTCGCCTCGCGGACGAAGATCTTGCTCTTGTGCCAGTTCCGCAGCGTCTCGCGCAGGTCGATGCCGTCGAGCAGCGAAGTGGTGAACTCCTGCACCTTCATCCGGTCTTCGCTCAGGAGGCGCCGGGCTTTGTCCTTTAGGAACCGGCCGTAGGTTTCGATCTCCAAATCCTCCGGCGGATAGCTGCAAATCGATTCCCCGTCGAGCTTGTGCTTCCAGTCGCCGGGCTCTTTCTCCTTCTTTCGCTGCTTCAGCCCGCGTGGCATCAACCGCTGCTTCGGTCGCGGCAGGCGCCGGCGCAGGCGGATCTTTTTCGTATTCAGCCAGACGTCGTCGGCCTGAATCCGCATCGTCTCCATATCGGGAGCGATCTGTTGGGCCGGGTACTTGTTGGCGAGTTCCCACACCTCCCAGCCGTAATTGTCATCGACGATGGACCGCGCAGCCACGGTGACGTCAAACAGCCCGGCCACCAGATCATGATTCGTGCGCGCCAGGTTCCGCGTGTACTTCGCCAGCAGTCTCCGCTGCCAATGGGCGACGGTGTCGCCCGTACTCTTGTGATACAGCGCCTCGGCTTCGCGCAGGAGGTCGAAGTTGGCCCGCTGCCGGTCAATCAGCGCGTCTTCCTTCCGCGCGATCCGCCACAACTCGTAGCGCTGCTGTAGATAGGGCATCTCCGTCGTGATCTCGGCCAGGCATTCCGGATCCGGATTCACCAAGCGGACGCGCGACGCCTTTACGCGTTTGGCAGGCTCCTCCTGCGGAGCCTGCATCGCATCGAGCAGCGGGTCCAACAGATTAAAGGAGACCACAATCAACGTCGAGGCGAACGGGTCCGCGCCCTGCAGACGCCACGCCATGCCGGCCCCGTGCGCCTCCAACTCCTCGTCCCGCGGCGGCGGTTGCAGCCGGTAGGCCTCAATGTATTTGTCGATTCCGATCCGCCGCACCGCGTACGGGTCCGGATACTGCGCCGCCACGTGCGGCCGATCCTGCAACGCCGGCTCAATGAACAGCACCTCGGCGTCGATCTCCCGCGCCGTCCGCACGGCTTCGACGAACGGATCGCACGGCTCCACCGGGACATAAACGAACGACTCTTCGTCGAGGTCGAAGGCGTCCGGGGTTGGATACATCAGGGCGGAGTACTGCGGCAGCCGGTCAATGGCTCGCAAGTAAAACTCCTCGCAGGTATGCGGCAGTTCCACCGCCACCACCTTCGGCCGCGCTTCCAGAATCGCTTGCCGCACCTCGATCGCGAACTCCATGCGCCCCGGCACGACCGGGAAGTAGCGCCAAGCGCCGCGGCGGAGGCTGCCCGCGTCGTCAGCCCCGGGGAACATACCGCAGGGCCTCTTCGCCTAGCGTTTCGAGGATCGCGATGCGCATGGCGTCGCCGGCCATATTGCCATCTTTGGCCATATGCCGCAGCTTGCACGTGTACCGCGCAATGTTGATGCCATCGCGCGCCGAGTAGCGTTCGTCGGCCGCGTGGGCGTGCTGCAGGAATTCGGTGACGTACTCGAGAATGCTCTCCTCCGCGAAGGGCAGGTTCTCGCGGAGAATCGCCAACTCTTCGTCGTAGTTCGGGAAGTCGATCAGAATCTGCGGCTGCAGACGCGAATGGATGTATTCCGGCAGGTCGAAGGTGGAGCTGTCGTCATTCATCGTCGAAACAATCCGGAACAGCGGATGCGCCTTGATCTTGATGCCCGCGATAATCGACTCCACATACCGGCGGTTATCGAGCAGCGGCGCGAGCGAAGCCCACGATTTCTCGCTCATGCGGTTGCCTTCGTCGAGAATGCAGATGCCGCCGCGGATCATCGCCGTGACAAGGCCCGAGGCCACATACCGGAGTTGCCCTTCGCCCTCAATCACCGGCGTCACGAGCAAATCCTCAGGCCGTGTGTCCGAGGTGGCCTGCATGATGTAGACCTCGCGGCCCAACCGCTTGGCGGCGGCGTAGGCCAGCGTCGTCTTCCCCACGCCGGGCTTGCCGACCAGCCGCGGGCTCATCGGCAGATCCCGCTCATCAATCACCAGCCAGGCGGCCAGCAGTTGGCGCAGAACGTCGTC
This sequence comes from Candidatus Sulfopaludibacter sp. SbA3, assembly GCA_945890485.1. Lineage (GTDB taxonomy): Bacteria > Acidobacteriota > Terriglobia > Bryobacterales > Bryobacteraceae. Next base: position 271,616 of record CAMDCN010000003.1, read on the forward strand.
CTGCCCGACCCATTCGATATTCAGTTCGTCCGGATGCGCCAGGTGAAGGCGTACCCCATCAATTTCAACGACCATCCCGCCATTGTCGCAGTAAACTGGGAACTTGTTGCTCCGTGCCTTCGCCTTCCTGCTGTGCGTAGTTCCCGCGTGGGCCGAGGTGGAATTGCATCTCACCTTCCGGATGCTCGAGAAAGTGATCAGCGAACAGGTGTTTACCGCCGAGGGCCGGAAGTACGTTCGCGGCTCGCAGTCCGCGAAGTGCTCCTTCGCCTATCTCGAAAAACCGCAAATTGGCGAGACAGCCGGCCGGCTAATCGTGCGCGCGAAATTCACCGGACGGTCCGCCATGGATTTCCTCGGCCGTTGCGTGGGGATGGGGGAGTCGTTCGACGTGATTATCCTCGCCACGCCCTACGTCGACCAGACGCTGCTTCGGTTGAAAGAGGTCGTCGTGGAGCCGGCCGACGGCCGCAAAACTCTCTATTCGCGACGGGTGTGCGCCGGTCTCGCCTCCGAACTCCCTCGCCAGATGCAGTTCGATATAGCGCCCGAAGCGAAACGCATCCTGGAAGCGCCCTCGCTCGATTTCCCGTTCACGCGCACCCTGAGCGGGTTCCAGGTGCCCCGGGTCTTCATGACCGCGGAGGCCGTTGTCGTGGCGCTGACGTTCCGGCTCCGGGTCGAATAACTACTCGTACCGAAGCGCTTCCACCGGATCGAGCCGCGCGGCTTTAAACGCCGGCCAGACGCCAAAGAACAATCCGATGCCGACGCTGACACCGAAACCGATCCCCACCGCCCAAGGCGGCACAACACTGGGCAGGGACGGCACCAGCCATCCCACTACCAGCGTCACCAGGATCGAAATGATAATCCCGAGCAGGCCCCCAATCCCCGTCAAGGTCACCGCCTCAGTCAGAAACTGAATGACGATGTCGCTGCGTCGCGCACCCAGCGCTTTGCGCGTGCCAATCTCTTTGGTCCGCTCCGTCACGCTGACCAGCATGATGTTCATCACCCCGATCCCGCCGACCAGCAAGCCAAGGCCGGAAAGCGCTGTCGAGACGAGAATGATCAGTCCATTAATCGAGTTGAACTGCGCAATAATCTGGTCGGCGGTCGTGATCGAAAAGTCGTCCTCCGCCTCCGGGGGCGTCTTCCGGAACCGCCGGAGCGTACCGCGGATCTCTTCGAGGGCGTCGTCGCGCTGGCCGGGATAGGCCTTCGCCGTGATGCTGAATCGATCAATTCCCGGATACCGTAGCCGTGCGACCGAAAGCGGAACCGTCACCTGCCGGTCCAGCGGGTTCTCGCCAAAGAATCCGCCCTTTGCCTCTTCCGTGACTCCCACAACGACATACTCCTGTCCGGCTACCGTGATCGGCTGGCCAACGGCGCCACCCGTTGGGAAAAGCGCTTCGGCCAGTTTCGGTCCAATGATGCAAACCCGCGCTGCCCGCTGCTCCTCCTCCTGCGTAAACGGTCGCCCCGCGATGAAGTTTCGCGGGTTGGTGATAAAGACCGAAGCCGATGCGCCCTGCATACTCACCTGATCCGACTCATAGCCCGGCACCTTTGCCGTGATCGGGTTTCGCCCAATGATGCCGGGGAGAAACATCGTGACGCTCGTCTCCTGCACGGATGGCACTAGCCGCTTTATCAGGGCCGCATACTCCGGACCCACCGGCCGCCGGCGCAGCTCTTTCACTCGCGGTTCCTGATTCGGGTCGCCGGAGTAGCGGCCGATGAACACGTTGTCCGGCCCGAATTCCGCGAAAAAGGTCGTGATTCCCTGCTGCAGACCAGTCAACAGACTCGACACCGTAACCACCGTGGTGATGCCGATCACGATGCCCAGAATCGTCAGCAGAGACCGGAAGCGATTCGCCCACACCGAGTCGAGCGCCACCCCAATCGTCTCCGCCAATGAAATTGTTCCTACGGTCATCGTCTCCCCTAGTCCGCGCGCAGCGCTTCCACCGGATCCAGGCTCGCCGCCTTTGACGCCGGATACCAACCCGAAATCACGCCCACCGCGCTCGATACGAAAATCGCAAGAAAGACATACGCGCCAGTGATCTCCAGGGGTGCGTTAAAGGCGATCGACAGCCCCTCCGTCAGCACGTACGCCAAGCCCAGCCCAATCGCCCCGCCGATCATCGACATCATCAGGGACTCAATCAGGAATTGCATCAGGATGTCGCTCTTTCGCGCGCCCAACGATTTGCGCACGCCAATCTCCCGCGTCCGTTCCGTCACGCTCACGAGCATGATGTTCATGATGACGATGCCGCCTACGACGAGCGAAATCATGGTCACGGGAACTACAACCACTTTGATCAGACCCAGTACCTGGTCAATAAACGCCCGGATCGAGTCCGGCGTTAAGAAGTCGAAATTGTCGGCTTGGCCTGGCCGCGTCCGGAAGCGCGTCCGCAGCGCCATGCGCGTGATGTCCAGGCTCTCTTCGAGCGACAACCCTGACTCTGGACGTGGTTTGGCGAAAATCGTGATGTTATTGGCCGGACCGATGATCCGGGTGAAAACGGCCGACGGAATATAAACGGAGTTGTCCTGCGACCGGCCGCCAGCATTGCCCAGTTTTTCCTGCACCCCGAGCACCGTGAACTCGTAGCCACGCACCGTAATCTTGCCGCCGATCGGCGAAACCCCGATGAAGAGCTTCTCGCGAATTTCATCGCCGATCACGCAGACGTACTGCCGTGTCCTCTCTTCCTGATCGGTGAAAAAGCGACCATCGGTCAGGACCACGTCGCGAATGCTCGGCAGCACCGCTCCCGTTCCCAGAATGGCCGCGCCCTCGTAGGTGGTTTCTGCGCGCTTGATGTCTTCAACCCGCGTCCGGTACGGCGCGTAGAGGATCTGGTCGCCTGTCGTCAACCGCAGGTAGTCGAGATCGTCCCCGCGGATCTGCTTGTTGACACGTAGTTTCTCGGCGCGTTCCTTGCGGGTCATCCTGCCGACATTGGCAATCTGCGCAATGAGATAAGTTTCGCTGCCGAATGCTTTCGAGGTAGTAACTTCGGCGTAATTTCCAAGACCTTCAATCGCGGCGCCCACCAGAACTACGCTGGTCACGCCGATGATAATGCCCAGCAGGGTGAGGAACGTGCGCAGCTTGTGAGCGCGCAACGAACTGGCGGCCAAGCCGACCGCGGTGAAGAATTGATAGCGGAAAGACGACACGAGACCCTTCTTTCAGAATGACACAGCGGCCCGAACGGCTGATTAAAGATATGCAAATGTCTCCACGCCTCCCGCCCGTCCAACGTCATACGATAATGGAACTGTATGCGAAACCTTGCCGCTTCTAATCGCCGGATCACCCGCCGGGGCTTCACCCTGATGGAGTTGATGATCGTCGTCGCCATCATCTTCGTCATTCTGGCCATCGCCGTGCCGAAGTACAACCAGTCCAAGATGTTGGCGAACGAGACCGCGGCCACCCGCATGATCGGCACCATCCATACGACCCAGGCGCAGTACCAAAGCCAGTTCGGCCGCTACGCCGTCACGCTTCAGGAACTCGGACCGCCCGCCAGCGGCCAGCCCAGCGCCGCCGCCTCGGATCTCATCCCCGGCGACCTCGCCCTGGGCCGCAAAGGTGGTTTCAACTTCCAGATGCAGGGCACGCCGGGTGGATATACTCTCACCGTGACGCCCGAATCTTACAACGGCACCGGTCGCCGCAGTTTCTTCTCGGATCAGAGCATGGTGATCCGCGAGAACTGGGGGCCGGAGCCCGCGACGGCTTCGAGCAGTGAAATCAAGTAGATACCTGGTTTTACAAAACTTAAACTGACGGCTCGAACAAATGTCGTCATCCTACGTAAGAGACTGTGATGCAACTTACGTACCGACTTTTGCTTTTGTTTGTTCTGAGCCTGGCGGCCTTTGGCCAACAGGCGCGCGTGTTGGGGACCGTGCAATCCGCCGTTCCCACCCTTCAAGTCAAAACCGACCAGGGCCAAGTCCTGGAAGTCGCGCTAGCCGAAAAAGCCACCATCCGCAAAGTCGCACCCGGGGCTAAAGACCTGAGCGGAGCGCAGACCGTCTCGGTGGACGACCTCGCTTCGGGAGACCGTGTGTTGCTGCGCGGCGCTTTGAACGGCGCAGCCTTCTCGGCCGAAAGCATCATCCTGATGAGCTCCCGCGAGATCGCCCAGAAGAATCAGGCCGAAACCGCCGAATGGACCAAGCGCGGCATCTCCGGCTTGGTCGACAAGGTCGATGCGGCCACCAATGAGATCACGGTCATTGTCCGCGGCCCGGAGGGGCCGAAGCCGGCCAAGGTCACCGTCTCCGAAAAGACCGACATCAAGCGGTACGCCAAAGATTCAGTGAAGTACTCGAGCGCTCAGCCGAGTAAACTCGCTGAAGTCAAGAAAGGCGACCAACTCCGCGCCATGGGCGTGAAAAGCGAAGACGGCGCCACCGTCGCCGCCGAGCGCATCATCTACGGCACGTTCAAATCCGCCGCTGGCGTCATCACCGCCATCAACGCCGAAACGAAGGAAGTTACGGTGAAAGACTGGCAGAACGAGAAGCCCGTCTTCATTCAGCTCTCCGCCGAAACCACGGTGAAGAAGATGCCCGCCATGGGCGGCATGGGAATGGGCATGGGTATGGGCCGGCCACCGGGCATGGGCCCTGGCGGACCGGGCGGCCCCGGCGGCCCTCCCCCCGGAGCAGCAGGTGGCGCTGGTTCCGGCCGCGGCGGTGGACCCGGCGGCCCTGGTATGGGCGGCATGCGCCCCGGTGGCTTCGACCCCACGCAAATGATCGAGCGCCTTCCCGTGGCTTCTTTCGCTGACCTTGCCGTCGGCGACACCATCATGATTGCCAGCACCCCCACCGACAAACCCGATCGCCTGGTTGCGATCACTGTCGTCGGAGGTGCGGAACGCATCCTTACCATGCTCACCATGCAGGCTCAGGCCGGCGCCGGCGCGACCGGCGGCCCTCCGGGCGGCATGCGCGGCGGCGGGATGGGCGGCGGCATGGGTGGCCTCGACGCCATCATGGGCATGCCCGGCATCCAGTAACAACCAAACGAACCCACCAACGAGAACCCCTTCATGACTCGCTTACTATTCGTGTCTTTATTTTTGCTGCAAGCCCTGCTGGCACAGGTTTCCGCCATCAAAGGGCGCGTTACCGACCCCTCCGAAGCTATTGTTCCGGGCGCTATCGTCACTCTCCGCAAGGCCGGTTCCCGCGATGTGCGCCAAACCACCAACGAAGATGGCGTCTATGAGTTCAAAAACGTTCAGCCCGGCGCCTATACCATCCGCGTGCAAAAGCCCGGCTTTGCGCTTTACGCCGCCGAAGGAATCACCGTCTCAGGCTCCTCCTCTTTTGACGTCCGCCTAAGCCTGGCCACCGATGCCCAAACCCTCCGCGTCGAAGACGAGCAGAACGCCGTCACCACCGACGCCCAGCAAAATGCCGGCGCGCTCGTCCTCCGCGAAGCCGAAATGAAAAGCCTCTCCGACGACCCCGACCAGCTCGCTCAGGAACTCCAAGCCCTCGCCGGCCCCGGTGCCGGTCCCAACGGCGGTCAGATCTTCATCGATGGCTTCACCGGCGGCCGCATGCCGCCGAAGTCCTCCATCCGCGAAATCCGGATCAACCAGAACCCCTACTCCGCCGAGTACGACCGCATCGGCTTCGGCCGCATCGAGATTCTCACCAAACCCGGCACCGACAAGTTCCGTGGCGACGCCTTCTTCAACTTCTCCGATGAAAGCTTCAACTCCCGCAATCCGTATTCGACGAACAAGGCGCCCTACCAGTCCCGCCTCTTCGGCGGCCGCATCAGCGGACCTATTAATAAGAAGGCCTCGTTCGGTATCGATGCCGAAGCCCGCAACGTCGACGAAAACGCCGTCATCAACGCCACCATCCTCGACTCCGCCCTGCAGCCCTTCCGCATTCAACAAGGCGTCGTCACTCCGCAGACCCGTTACAACATCGGTGGACGTGTCGACTACGCTCTGAACGAAAAAAACACCCTCGTCGCCCGCTACAACTTCTCGCCCATTGCCAACGACAACCAAGGTGTCGGCCAGTTCACCCTGCCCACCCGGTCCTACTCCACAAAGGACACGGATCACACGGTGCAGCTCACGGAGACGGCCATCCTCAGCGCGTCCATGATCAACGAGACCCGCTTCCAATACAACCACTCGAACACCCGCCAAAACGGCGACAACTCCATCGCTGCCCTCGAAGTCCTCGAATCCTTCAGCGGTGGCGGCGTCCAGGTCGGCCAAGCCAGCCAAGTCACCAAGCGCGCCGAAATCCAAAACCTCACGACCATCATCAAAGGCCGCCACAGCATCAAGTGGGGAGGCCGCGTCCGCACCGGTGTCAACACCGACACGTCTCCCAATAACTTTGGCGGCACCTTCACCTTCGCTGGCGGCATCGTCAACGGCGAACAGATCACGTCGCTCGAACGCTACCGCCGCACCCTCCTCTACCAGCAGCAAGGCCTCAACGCCGCCCAAATCCGTGCCCTCGGCGGCGGCGCCACCCAGTTCACTATCAACGGCGGCAACCCGCTCGCCTCCGTTCGCCAAACCGACGTCGGCCTCTTCCTCACCGACGACTGGCGTATCAAACCCAACCTCACCTTCTCCGCCGGCCTCCGCTGGGAAGACCAGACCAACATCTCGAACCACAACAATTTCGCTCCCCGCATCGGCCTCACCTGGGGCGTCGACGGCGGCGCCAACAAGGCAGCGAAATCTGTCCTCCGCGTCGGCACAGGAATCTTCTACGACCGCCTCAACGAAAGTCTCACCCTGCAGGCGCAGCGCTTCAACGGCTCCAACCAGGTGAACTACATCGTGCAGAATCCGGACTTCTATCCGAACATCCCATCGCTGGACTCGCTCAGCCAGTTCCAAACCCAGCAAACCATCCGTAGCCTCTATAGCGACATCCGCACCCCTTACCAGATTCAGACCTCCATCGGCATCGACCGCCAGTTGCCCAAAAACACCACCGTCGCCGTCAACTATGTCTTCAGCCGCGGCGTCCATACGCTCCGTACCCGCAACATCAATGCACCCGTCAACGGCGTGTTCCCGTACGGCCCCATCGGCAATCTGTTCCAGTACGAGTCCACCGGCTTCTCGCGGCAGAACCAGTTGATCACCAACTTCAACACCCGCTTCAGCAGCCGCGTCAGTCTCTTCGGCGTCTACCTCCTCGGCCGCGCGATGAGCGACGCCGATGGCACCGGCTCCTTCCCCGCCGATAACTACGACCTGCGCAACGAATACAGCTACTCGGCGTTTGACGTGCGCCACCGCTTCATCCTGGGCGGCAGCACGAACGCCAAGTGGGGCATTTCGCTGAACCCGTTCGTCATCGCCTCCACCGGCTCTCCGTTCAATATCACCACCGGCCGGGACAACAATCTGGATACCCAGTTCAACGACCGCCCGGCCTTCGCCACCGCGGCGACTGGTGCGGGAGTTGTCAGCACCGCGTTCGGCAACTTCCTCACGACACCCGGTCCGAACGACGTCATCATTCCGCGCAACTACGGTCGCGGCCCCGGCTCGTTCACCATCAATCTCCGCGCCAGCAAGACCTTCGGCTTCGGCAAGTCCGGCGAGTCCGGCATCAACGACGGCGTGCCCCCAGGCATGGGCGGCGGTCGCGGACCCGGTGGCGGTGGCCCTCCTCCCGGAATGGGCGGCGGCCGTGGACCCGGTGGCGGCGGAGGCCGTGGCGGCGGAATGTTCGGCGGCGCCTCCACCGGCAAACGCTACAACATGACCGTTTCCGTCCAGGCCCGCAACCTGCTGAACTACGTGAACCCCGCCCAACCCGGCGGTAACTTGAGCTCTCCGCTCTTCGGCATCTCCACCCAACTCGGCGGCGGCTTCGGTCCCCGGCCCGGCGGTGGTGGCGGTGGTCCCGGCGGCGGTGGCGGCGGCGCGGCGGCTAACCGCCTCATCGAACTGCAGCTTCGCTTCTCGTTCTAACGTGAAAAGGGTCAGCAGGCAGCTCCGGCAGCCTGCTGACCCTTCTCTTTTTTGTCGATCATCTATCGGCCCAACGCCACCAGACGGTCCGAACCCTGCTCCTTGGCCCACTTCGGAGTGGCCAGGACGGTCCGCAGTTGGCCCGGTTGCCAGAATTCGGCAAGGGCACAGCGCCCGGCATCGGTACAGCGGAACCGGATCGCTCCCTGGTCCCCCTTGCGCGCATCGGCTTGCGCCTGCCGGATCACCATCACCGACTGCATCGTCTCCGCGTTGCGCAGCAGCCATGAGGTCCCATGGGTCGCCGAAATGGCGCTCAAGGCGTACTTGCCCTCCGGGAACTTCACCCCTCCTGCCTCAAACGGGAAGGGAACCTTCGCCGCCACCTGCGCAAATCCAGCCGTCGCCAACATCAAAAGCAAAATAGTCGTTTTCATTGTCGTTCTCCTTTTTCCTGATCTCTTGCCCTACCGCATCGCCACCGTCGCCACCTGAACCGCTTCCACGCCGCTCTCCAACTCTCGCCGCACCTTCTGGTTCTCCATTCCCCGGCCACCCGCCCACACCTGCGTCAACACGCATTTGCCCGCCGCACACGCAAACCCCAGGTGCGATTCCGGCTTCGTCCGGCTCCGGTCCGCCGCCACCTCAAATCCCATCAGCACCACCCGCTTCCCCGTCGCTTCGTGACGGATCGAGTACTTGTAGTTCGCCACCGGCAGAACCTTGTAATCACCGGCCGGCATCGGCACCCCGGAGGCCACGAAAGGAAACTCAATCTTGGTTACCATCGTCTCCGCCTGCATCGCCACCGCCGCCATCATCATCGTCACAATTGCTTTTGTCATGGTCGTCTCTCCTGATTCTTTCGATCCGTCCGGATCATGCCCTAACAAGTGCAAACGTCGGACCACGCCGTAAGTTGTTGATTCCACTTAGAAGTCCCCCGCCGCGCTAACCGAAGGGTGAATGCGGTTAACCGCCGGGTTAATGCTGATAGACTGTGACCCATGCCCGCCCGCCTCCTTGCCATCCACGGCTCCCTCTCCGGCGACGCATTCCCAATAAACGACCCGGAAACCATCATCGGCCGCGATCCCGATGCCGCCATCGTCCTCGAAGGCGTCGGCGTCGCCTGGCGTCACTGCTCGCTCGCGGGCCGGACTTTGACGGACCTCCGCTCCCCCGAAGGCACCCTTGTCAATGGCCTCCGCATCCGCCAACACGAACTCGACCCCGGCGACCACATCACCATCGGCCCCCACCGCTTCGTCTTTGAAACTGAAGTCGCCACCCGAGCCCCGGCCCTCCTCGAAGCCTGCACGATGATCTTCCTTTTTCGTGCCCTCCTCGCCGGCCGCAACCCCATCATTGAGCGCCATCTCGCCCAGCTCCTCGGCTGCGCCGCCATCCGCTTCGAACTCGGCCCCGGGCCCACCGAAGTCGCCTTCCATCCCGTGGACCGCATCGCCACTGTCCCTGTCATCGTCCGCGGCGAACGCATCGGCGCCGTCCGCCTCGATTATCCCGGTTCACCCCCCGACGACGAATCCCTCGGTGCGCTCGCCACCCTTGCTACGGTCGCCCTCGAAAGCCAGCTCCACCTGGAATCGTTAAAGTCCGAAAACGCCATCCTCCGCGAGCAGCTCTCCGGCATCATCGGCCAGAGCCCCAACTGGCTCCGCGTCCTCAGCCTCGCCCAGCGCGCCGCCCCGACAGAAGCCACCGTGCTCCTCCTCGGCGAAAGCGGCACCGGCAAGGAGGTCATCGCCCAAGCGGTCCACCGCGCCAGCCGCCGCGCCAACGGTCCCTTTCTTGCGCTCAACTGCGCAGTCTTCGGCGAAAGCCTCCTCGAAAGTGAACTCTTCGGCCACGAGAAAGGCGCCTTCACCGGCGCGGTCGACCGCAAACCCGGCAAGCTCGAGCAAGCCGCGGGCGGCACGGTGTTCCTTGACGAAGTCGGCGAACTCGCCCCACAACTCCAAGCCAAATTCCTCCGCGTCCTCCAGCAGCGCGAGTTTGAGCGCTTAGGCGGCCGCCAGACCATCAAGCTCGACGCCCGCATCATTGCCGCCACCAACCGCGACCTCGCCGCGGAAGTAAAAGCCGGCCGCTTCCGTGAAGATCTCTATCACCGCCTCAACGTTGTGACGCTCCACACGCCGCCTCTGCGCGAGCGAAAGACGGATATCCCTGCTTTAGCCGCCCACTTCCTCGCCCGCGCCGAACGCCCCATCGACGGCATCTCCCCCGCCGCCATGCGCCTGTTGATGGACTACGATTGGCCTGGCAACGTCCGCGAGCTGCAGAACGCCATTGAACGCGCCGCGGTCCTCGGCACCACCCACCTGCTCGAACCCGACGACCTCCCCGAAGCGCTTCTCGACCCCGCCAAACCCGCCGCCGGCTTCGACGACGCCAAACGCCAAGCCATCATCGACGCTTGGCGCCAAGCCAGCGGCGACTATAAAGAAGCCGCCGCTCTGCTTGGGATCCACCCCAACTCACTCCTTCGCATGATCCGCCGCCTCGACCTCCGCAGCCAACTCCGCTGACTTCCACCCGAGTCCCCTACAGTCCGGCTAACTCGGCCTCCATCGCCGGCAGCAGATCCGTCTCCTCGTCCGTCTCCGCATCACAAAACGAGAACCGCCGCACCGATACCCAGGACCCCTCACACCGGTCCGTATTGATCAGGATTCCGCCCACCAGAATCACCCATCGCGTTGGGTAGTTCGTCCGATCCGCCAACAGGCTCACCCGTCCGGCAATCGCCTCGTACATCACCTCTGTCGCTTCCTGCAACGGCTCTTTCGCCGCCCGGATCCGGGCCTCCGCCTGCACAAACAGTTGCTCAATCTGGTTCTGCTGGTAGTCCAGTTCGCTCACCTCTCCTGGCTTGATCTCTCCCCGCAACAACTTGCCCAGCGCCGCCTTCGCCGCGCCGCAACATGCCGAACGCCCCTCCTGTCCCGGCCGGACAATTTCGCCAAACTCGCCAGACTTCGAAATCCCTACATGCGGTCCATGAAATACGAACACGGCTCCGCCATCGGGCACGTGATGCGCAAACGCACCCATCCCCGTCAGTCCCGTAAACGGAAACCCATTCAACCCGCCCATCCGGAACGGCCCCAGCATCTCTAGCGCCCGCTTCGGATACTGAATCGAATTCAGATCATCGCTGCAGATACTGTCGGCCGCCATAATCTGCTCCGGCCGCAGTCCCAACTTCCGCTCCAGCATCGTCAGGAACAGGTCCACCGCCTGGTTCGTTGTCGTCGCATTCGGGTAGTACCCTTTGATGGTTGTCTCGTATGCAGATCCCATAAGTTCACATCAGAATCTCATTCGCTGGCTGCAGCGCCGCCGGCGGATTCTTCTCCCCCAAATACTCAAGTAAGTCGATCTCAATCGTCCGGCTCAGCGCCGTAATCGGGACATCATTCGGGCTCCCTTCAAACGGGTTCTCCGAAACACTGCCAATTTTGTCCAGCGTATGAATGATCCACGCGAGCACGACACAGATCGGAATATTCAGCCAAACCAAGCCCATCCGCGCGAACTCCTCCACCAAGCCCAGCGGCGCCAGCAAAATGAAAATCCAGACGAACAAATGATTCAGCGTGGCGAACTGTCGCGGATACGGATAGTTCTTGATTCGCTCACATTTGCCCTGCGCCTCCACCAGCGCCAGCAGCATCCGCTCCATCTCCACATGCCGGAATTCCGACAACGCCCCCGCCGCGTGCAAACCCCGCAACGTCTCGCCTTGCCGCGCCAGGATGTGCGCCGCCAGGTTCTTCTTCCCCAATACTGCCGCCGCTTCGGCTTCCGGCAGCCGCTCCCTTAGCTCCGCCTCGATTTTGCCGTCCCATTCCGCCACGCTGTAGCGCTTCCGGTACTCCTCGTTCTCGCGGCGCCGCATGTTCTCCCAACTCCGCGGCTCCCGCAATTGGTAACGCAACGCCGTCAACCAAGCCAGATGCCGTCGAATCAGCTCCTCCCGTACTGCCCGCTCCCCCACAAAGTCCAGCGTCAACATAGCCCACCCGCGGCTGTTGTTCACGATGCCGCCCCAAATCTGCCGTGCCTCCCAAAGTCTTCCGTACGAAGCGTTGTTCTTAAAACCCGTCACGAACGCCACCGCCGTACCGATCATCGCAATTGGCTGCCATGGCAACGCTGGCCCCGACCCCGTCAGTCCATGCACGGCCGTCGGCGCGGCCGCTATCACCGCAAAAACCGCGGTCTCCCGCCACGTCCACGGCAGGATATGACTAAGTGGATACTTGGCCCCTGTAAACATAGATCCCTGATCACCACAGTGTAACCGCTCACCGCCCCACCGGCGGCAGCGCCTGGTTGTAAGTGCCCCGCCGTCCCGCCGGAGCCTCCAGCAGCGGCAGCGCCCCGTTCCTGGCCGCCTCCGCCCACCACAGCTTCTTTAACTCCTCCAGCTTTTCCGGATGCTTGGCCGCCACGTCCTCTGTCTCCGCAAAGTCCGCCGCCACATGATACAGAGCCCAGTGGTCGCTCTCAAAGCTTGTGCCCGGGGTATGGATGCCCACCGCCTTCCATCCGCGATGCCAGATACCCCGGCTGCCCCAAAGCTCGTAATACTGGCGGTCCCGGGGATCCAGGCTCTCTGGATCGGCAAACGTCTCTCGAATACTCTTCCCCTGCATCGGAATCTGACACACCCCTGCGAACACCCCCGGGGCCGCCAACCCCGCCAGATCCAGCACCGTCGGCGTGATGTCGATCACATCCACGAACTGCCGCCGCAGGCCGGACTTCTTCACCTCCTTCGGCCACGAAAACACGAACGGAGTCTGCACCCCGCCCGCATGGGGCCACAGCTTGTAGAAAGGAAACGGTGTGTTCGAGACCCATGCCCACGGCCGCGGATACAACGGTTGCGTCGTTGGCGAGCCCATCTCGTCCAGGTGCGTAAACATCTCCGCTGCCGTCGTCGGGTCCCCGTACGGTCGGCGGAAGCCGCCCTTGGTTCCCGCTTCCGGCGCCCCGCCGTTGTCCGACATCAGGAAGATCGCGGTGTTCTCAAACATCCCCTGCGCCTTTAAGTACGCCACCACCCGGCCCACCTGCTCATCCGTATGCTCCAGAAACCCCGCGTAGGCCGCCATGAAGCGCGCGTTCACCGCCCGCTCCTCCGCGCTCAAATCCGTCCACGCCGGGTCACCCGGGTTTCTCGCCGCCAACTTCGTCCCCGCCGGAATCACGCCCAGCGAAAGCTGCCGCTCATATCGCTCCCGCCGGATCGCATCCCAGCCTTTCTGATACGTCGACGCATACCTCTCGATGTATGGCTTCGGAACCTGAATCGGTGCGTGTGTCGCGCCAAACGCGACGTACAAAAAGAAAGGTTTGTTAGCGTCCGCCGCCCGGTGCTCGTCCAGCATCCGCACCGCTTGATCCACGATATCCACCGAGAAGTGGTAACCCGCCCGCTCCGGCCGCGCAATCGTGTGGTTGTCCTCAAACAAATCTGGTATATATTGATCCGTCCACCCCGACAGGAATCCGTACCACCGGTCGAACCCCTTCTGTAGCGGCCAATGTGTCCGCGCCCCGCCTGCCTTCATATCCGCCGCCGGAACCAGATGCCACTTGCCCACGCCGTAGGTGCTATATCCGTTCGCCCACAGAATCTGCGCCACATTTGCCGCCGCCGGCGTCACCCGCCCCCGCGAATGCGGATAGCCTTGGTCGGCTCCCGCCAACTCCTTCATCCCCACCGCATGGCTATTGCGCCCGGTCAACAGCGCGGCCCGCGTCGGCGAGCAGATCGCCTTCGTGTGGAAGTTGTTGAAGAGCAACCCCCCGGCCGCCAGGGCATCCATATGCGGCGTTGCAATCTCCGACCCGTAGCAATGCAAATCGGAAAACCCGGTGTCGTCGAGCAGAATGTAGACGACATTCGGACTACCCGCCCGCGCCGCGCGAACCTCCAACGGGGCCGGTTCGGACTCTGCCGCCGTCCGGCCAATCTTCCCTTGAAAGCGCTCCGCCGGTGGATTTGCGCAGGCTTCTTGAGCATGGCCAGTCCTGCTGGCCGCCGCGCCAATAGAAAGGCAATGCAGCCACTGACGGCGACTAAACCTGCTGACCATAGTTGTTCCCCCAGAACCTGTCGTCGTATTGTAATTGAAAGAAACTTCCGACGCTTACGGCACAGCGCACGCAGGAAGCCGCTCAACCGCCGAATTGTGATAGGGCAGAAGCGAGGTGCCGGAGGTTGGAGAGGAGAGGGACACAGCCGATTCCGAAGTGCCAGTTCGTCGAACTCCAGCAGCATCTGGCCTCTATGCAGAACTCCTGACCTCCATCTAAGCCAGCTCTATCGATCTAGCCATACTTATTGGACAGGCTCTACTTAGCCCTTCTTCTTGCACCTGCATCGACCCGGAAGCATGGGGCGTTCGAAGCATCTAACGGCTCGTGGAGGTACAAGACGGCGAACGTTCGATCAGGATCCTCGCGCACCACAACTCCGACTCGCCAAAATTCAAGAACTTCTATCTCTTCAGAAGATGTACTTGGCCACCTGTCCCCCCGCCTGATTCTGACCAACATGCTCTCTCCAGGATGATCGGGAGCGTCAACTCGCCGAAATCGACTGATCATATGCGGCTGACCCAGAAACGATAGGATTCGTTGGCGGATTTCTTTTCCGCCGGATGTTGTCTCGATCATGACAAGCGATAGTCTTTTTGAACTTCGGGAAATCGTAAAAGTGAGCTTTCCGGCAATAGGAACAGAGATTGGATACTCCAAGATGCGATCCTCCGCATCGACATTACCTGCATAGCGTGGAGGGCCGTACTTTGCTCGCACATCACCTTCTGTAGACGTATTGATGGTGAGTGAATTGAACGTGGCGGACTTCCAAAGTTCACAACTCTGAAATCCGAGCAGAACTGGAGCGATCACGAAGAACATGCCAGCGGTGAGACTCATCCACTGATAGGTCATGGTTTATGGCTCATGGTTCAGCCGACCACGGACAAACGGAATTGAGAAATTCAGTTGGGTTGATCGCTCTTCCGTTCCGTCTGATTTCGAAATACAAATGCGCCTCACTCGCCGGTTGACCTTGGGCATTCCCGGTCGGACCGACGATTCCGATCGATTGGGTTGTGGAAAGGACATCACCCACGGCTATTGAAAACTCAGCCAAGTGGGAATACAACATTGTATAGCCAAACCCAATGTCGACCGCCTGCCGCGTCAACTGCAGCCGCTCATTGTAAGTCCGCGTCTCCCCAAACATCGACGACCCGCCCCCATACCACGACATCCCCACCAACTGCCCCGCCAACCCATAACTCACCCCCGAAACCCAGTTCCGGTTCAACCAATTCGGCGTCCCCTGCAGTTGATACTCCTGCGTCATCCCGCTCGGCCGCGCCATCGCACTTATATCGAACCGTCTCCGCCGTTCCTGAACCCGAACGGTTAATCCGCGCAATAACCCGCCCTTCGTTCATCGAATTCTGCCCGTCCGTAAATACATACTCCTGGTCCATCCCCGTCCTCGCCCCGCAGTTGCAGGCCTAGTTCCTTCGCGTCCTGCAGCAGCGGGAGTTTGAGCGCCTTGGTGGCCGCCAGACCATCAAGCTCGACGCCCGCATCATCGCCGCCACCAACCGGGACCTCGCCGCCGAAGCCAAGGCCGGCCGTTTCCGCGAAGATCTCTATCACCGCCTCAACGTGGTGACGCTCCACACCCCGCCCCTGCGCAAGCGCAAGACGGATATTCCTGCCTTAGCCGCTCGCTTTCTAGCCCGCGCCGAACGCCCCGTCGACGGCATCTCCCCCGCCGCCATGCGCCTGCTGATGGACTACGACTGGCCGGGCAACGTCCGCGAACTCCAAAACGCCATCGAGCGCGCCGCCGTCCTCGGCACCACCCGCCTGCTGGAGCCGGACGACCTCCCGGAGGCGCTGCTCGACCCCGCCAAGCCTGCCGCCGGCTTCGAAGATGCCAAGCGCCAAGCCATCCTCGCCGCTGGCCTGGCGCCAGGCCAGCGGCGACTATAGGGAGGCTGCCGCCCTCCTCGGAATCCATCCCAACTCACTCCTGCGTATGATCCGTCGCCTCGACCTCCGCGGCCAACTGATCGGATCCAACTAAGCCCGTAGACCCCGTTTGCGAATGACATCGAGCCGGAAAAGGTATTGTCACCGCGAAAAGTCCGTGCTAATGTTCTCAGGAAGTATTGAGGGAGTTACGCATCATGATCAGGTTCTACGCCGCACTTGTTCCTTTCTTCTTACTGCCCTTGGCCTGCTACGCTCAGGGCTTGACAGGATCGATCTCCGGTAATGTAAGCGATCCCTCCGGCAGTTCGATTGCCGGAGCGCCGGTCAAGCTGACGAATACACTGACCAATCAAATCCGCGAAGCTGTCACTGAGTCCAACGGTGACTTTGTGTTCACGCAACTGCTGCCCGGAACCTTCCGGCTGGAGGTTCTGGCCAAGGGCTTCAAGCGCTACGAGCAAAACGATATAGTCCTCACCGCCACTGAACGCGTAGTCCTCCGGCGCGTCGATCTCCAACTCGGTGAGCTCAATCAAACCATCGAAGTACAGGCCGAAACAGCCCGTCTGCAAACGCAGTCCTCCGAGCGCAGCGGCCTCATCTCGCAGGATCAAACGCAGAATGTCCCCCTCAAGGGCCGCGACTACCTTGGGTTAGTCAAGCTGCTTCCTGGCGTCATTGATACCGCCAATCGCAACGCTCCCGGTTGGAATAATCTGGGCGGCATCACCATCAACGGCAATCGCGCCGGCACCATTAACCTAACGCTCGATGGTATCTCCTCCCTCGACACGGGCTCCATGGGCGGCCCCTATCTTGCGCCCTCCGTCGACGCCGTCGCCGAAGTTAAAGTATTGCTCACAAATTACCAGGCCGAGTACGGACGCTCCTCCGGTGGCACCATCAATACCGTCATTAAATCCGGCACCCGGGAGTTCCATGGTGGGGCTTACTACTTCCATCGCAATGAAGCCTTCAACGCCAATGAGTTCTTCCGCAATCGCGACAACCTGCCCCGTCCCCGTTACCGCTTCCACTACCCCGGCTACTTCATCGGCGGCCCCGTTACGATCGGGAAGTTCAACAAGAACCGCGACAAGCTCTTCTTCTTCTGGTCGCAGGAGTTCCTTCCCCGTAAGTCCCCTACCTCGCTCCAGCGCCGAACCTTCCCCACCGCCGCCGAGCGCATCGGCGACTTCTCCGACACGCGGGATCAGAACAACTCCCTCATTCCCATCTGGGACCCCCTCAACAACCGCGTCCCCTTCCCCGGCAACCGCGTCCCCACCAACCGCATCGATCGCAACGGCCAGGCCTTACTCAACATCTTCCCGCTGCCTAACAACCCGGACCCCTCCCGCGCCTTCAACTCTCTGATCCAGTCCACCGTCGATCAACCGCGCCGCGACTCCATCCTCCGCATCGACTACAACATCTCCAACAAAACACAGTTCTACTGGCGCGGCATTAACGACTACGAAGCATTCAAGGGCGAATTCGACTTCGTCCTCGCCTCCTCCAGTTGGCCCCAACTCCCCATCAAGTATCAGATCCGCTCCGCCGGGATGGTCTCCACTCTCATCCACACCTTCTCCCCCACCCTGGTGAATGAGTTCACCTTCGGTGTCAACCGCGCTCTCCAAACCGTGGACCCCTTAACCGACGAGGGTCTCGCCCGCAACGTCCGAGCCAATGTCGCGCCCAACCTGCCCCAATTCTTCCCGCAAGCGAACGCGCGCAATCTCATTCCGCAAGCCAACTTCGGCGGCGTTCCCAATGCGGGCATCTTGAACATCGAGCAGCGCTTCCCCTTCTTCGGCACCAACAATATTTGGAACTGGTCGAACAACCTTTCGAAGATATGGAGCGCGCACAACGTCAAAACGGGGATCTACATCGAGCGCACCACGCGCAACGCCGCCCGCGGTTCCGCCTTCAACGGCACCTTCAACTTCAACCGCGACGTTAATAACCCCTTCGATACCAACTTCGCCTATTCGAACGCTCTTCTGGGCAGCGTGCAAAGCTACACCGAAGCCAACAACAAGCCCGATGGCCATGCCCGTTATCTCAACGTCGAATGGTTCCTGCAGGACACCTGGAAAGTCACCCGCCGCTTCACCGTCGATGCCGGCATCCGTTTCTATCACATCCAACCCACCTGGAGCGCCAACGACCAGCTCGCCGCCTTCGATCTGGCGGCCTACGACCCGCGGCGGCAACCCCCGCTCATTCAACCCTTCCGCAATGCCGCTGGCCAGCGCGTCGGACGCGACCCGCTCACGGGAGCGGAGATATCGGCGGCCTCCATCGGCCAGTTTGCCGATGGCGTCGCTCCCTTCCAGGGCATGACCGTCTATGATCAGCGGATTCAGAACACCCCGGGCATCCAGGTCGCGCCCCGCCTTGGGTTTGCCTGGGACGTCTTCGGCAACGCGCGCACCGCCATCCGCGGCGGCGCCGGGATCTTCTATGACCGGTTCAATGACGACCAGGTCTTGATCCACCGCGAGCTGCCCCCCAATACCATCACCCGTACTGCGGTCAATACGACCATCGCGGAACTCCTCCGCAGTCCCTTCCGCGTGAGCCCGCCCGGAGTTACCTCAATTCAGCGCGACTTCCGCCCGCCCACCGTCTATAACTGGAGCTTTGGCATCCAACAGAATGTCGGCCTTGGCGCGGTGCTCGATGTGGCGTATGTGGGCAATGTGGGCCGCCGCCTGCTCCAACGGCGGAGCTTGAATGCGCTCAATTATGGGACCCGCTTCCTGCCGTCCTCGATTGATCCCACTACGAACAGCCCGTTGCCAGATAACTTCCTCCGTCCCTTGCCTGGCTATGGGGATATTCAATATATCGAGATGGCCAGCACCTCGAACTACCACTCCCTGCAGACTCAGGTCAACAAGCGGTTCTCGAAAGGGCTCCAGTTCGGCGTCGCTTGGACCTGGTCGAAGGCTCTGACGCTGGTCAATGGCAACAATGATGCGGTGAACCCATTTCTCGACTACCGGATGCGGAACTACGGCAAGGCCAGCTTTGACCGGACGCATAACTTCGTCCTGAACTATCTTTATGACATTCCGAAGCTGTCCAGTGTTTGGAAGACTTCGGCGGTCAAGTGGGTGTTTGACGATTGGCAGCTTTCGGGTTTAACGACGTTCACCTCGGGCTCGCCGCTGGGCATCGGATACTCTCTCGTCGCGGCTGCCGACCTCACGGGCGCCTCGGGCGCCGGGGTGGATAGCCGCATCAATGTGCTTTCGAATCCGGTGATCCCGAAGAGCGAACGGACCGAACGCCGCCATTTCAACACGGGCGTCTTTGCTCCGCCGACCCGTGCCGAGTTTGGCATCGGGAATGCGCCGAAGGACGTTCTCCGCGGCCCTGGAATTAATGGGTTTGACGTTTCGATGTTCAAGAACATCCCGTTTGACGCCGAGTCCAAGCGCCGGTTGCAGTTGCGTTTTGAGTTCTACAACTTCTTCAATCACGCAAGCTTTCAGGGAGTAGACACGACGGCCCGTTTCGACGCCCAAGGCCGCCAAGTCTCGACGACCTTCGGCCAGTACACCTCCACCCTCGACGCCCGCCGGATCGTCCTCGGAGCGAAGTTTTACTTCTGATGCGGCCGTGGATGCCCGGCCGCGTGGTTGGATCATCCCCACGGGCCGGTGTCTCAGAGCGCTCATCAGGCCCGTGGTACCGCTATGAGTCCGAACGGTCGGATGGCCGGCGCGGTGGAGTCGAATACGCCCGAATCGGTTGTCTACGGCAGACCCCGCTGTCGTCGTCCATCGAGTCGGGCGTTTGAGCGCGGCGAGGCCCAACGAGGCCCACGAGAGGCTGACCCGCCTTCTCGGAGATGAGACGCACCCAATTAGTGCTTTCCGATAGACGTTTTAACCTGCGCAGCCGGCTGGATCGCAGGAGGCACGGATGGTTGATCTGGTGGGCCGCGTTCTTCTGGCGTTGGCCGAGCAACGCGTCGCAACCATGCCTTCATTCCCAAACACGTCGGCCGGCTGACCAATCACGAAGTGCACTTCTTCGAGTTGCCTGCAGGTTGCCGCCGTCTATACGCGGAGAATGGCGAACACACCTGAAACGCGTTCCTCTGCAGGGCAATCGATTGGCCATCCCGCCATCGGCGCGTCGCTATTGCCGCTGCTGCACGCTGCAAAGCCCCTTTGCTCCGGGAAGGCTAAGGTCGCAAAAAATCGTAGACCGGGAAAGACCGCTTGCATCGGCCGGAACGGGGCCCCGCCATTGTAAGGGCAGGGAATAGGGCCAGCCGTTCTCTTTGGGCCACGCATAGGGGTCCGTTCGGATGTAGGCCATCCCGGCGTCGGCCCCTAACACCGCCATCACCTCCCGCGCGAAGCCCTCCGCTTCGGCGACCTCGAGCGGACGGTCGCTGACTAGCCAAAACTCGGGCAGCCGATTCTTGTAGCTATGAATCCAAGCCAATCGCCCCAACCGAAACTGCATATCAAACGCATCCCGCCCCGACAGAACTTGCCGCTTGTACTCCATCGTCCGCGCATTCCAGTGATGTACCGATACGCCAATGGGGGTTTGCAGGAAAAAGCCATGGCTCTCTCGCCCGCGAAACTGGCTCGCCGTCTGGAACGAAAACGAAATGCGTTCATGGGACGACGACGCCATACCGTAGGCCACCGCGCTCCGTGGGGACAGGATCCGAACGGAAGAGTACGGCCCGGCCGCTGCCTCTGACTTCCGCCTCGCAAACGCAACAACATCCGCAAATTCAAACGACTCGCCGCAACAGAGCCACCCCTCGTAACGGACCACGGTTTCCCCAAGCGCCGCCACGCCAACCGCCATCAAACACAGTGCCCTAGTAACCACGCGGGATCCAGTCACGACCCATTCGGAAATATTTGCAACAGACAACCGCAACCTAGTCAATCACCTCCCGCCTATGCGCCTCCCTGCTAGGGTCGGCTCCGCTTGCCCACACTCCATCGTGAAGTAGGGATCTTAGCACACGCGAAGAACCCGAAGTTTCTATTCACGGAGTAACCGTCATGAAGAAAGTCCTGACCGCAGAACAAAAGCAGCGCCGCGCCGAAACCGCCCGTCGCAACGGAGCCAAAAGCAAGGGCCCCGTCACCATCGAAGGCAAGCATCGCAGTTCCATGAATGCCATCACCGTCGGCAAATTTGTCGACGTCCACGACGAAGTGCTTCCGGCGTTCGCAACGGTCCTCTCGGTGGAGGATCGCAAAGCCTATGTCCAGCTCCATCAGGCCAACCTGAGGCAGTACCGGCCGGATTCGGAAGTGGAACTCGGCATCGTCCGGCATATCACCGCCGAGCAGTTTCAACTCGAACGCTACGGAAACCTGGAGACGCTGCAACTCCAGGTCGAACACGACAACGTGCGCCGCGAATGGCCGGGGGTGCCCGATGTACACCATAGTCATCACGCCTTGCAACGCGCCGTAAACGACGACAAAGTTTTCCGGTTCCTCGAACGCAAGAAGAATGCCCACCTGGCCGCCTGGAACAAATTCGTGCAGCTCCTCGAACGGATCAAGAAGTCGTTTCCCATGTTGCCGCCCGAGCCGGTGGATATCACTGCCGACTCAGACGTACTCATCGACCCGGATCCGCCGCAATACGTCGTCGACGAGATGCTCAAACTCGCTGACCAAGCCAAAAAGGAACCCAACTTTCCGCTGCCCCGGTTTGTGGTGCAACTCCTGTACGATGAACCACTTCTGAAGAAATGCGCGCCTCATTACGACACGCGGGAACTACGAAAGCGCTACCCCAAACCAACTCCCAAATGGGCCGCCTAGACCGCCGAATCTTCGCCAGTCAGTCCCCAAACGAACCAACTTACTGCCTCCGATGGGTATACAGTCCCACAGAACCAGCCTTGGCGTACCATGAAGCAATGGAGACGGCCCCGCCGGACAGCGCCCCCGACGAAGTGGATCTCACCCTTCTCGACTGGTTTCTCTCCCTTTCGCCGATCGAGAGGCTCGAAATCAACGACAACCCCGCGCGGGAGATGACAGAACTCTGCCAAGCCGCCGAAGCTTCTGCTCGAAACGCTTGTCACTTTCAATCTCGGCACCGTCCATGAACGGTACGCACCTGAAGGAAATCCTTGAACAACCTGGTCCTCTCACGGTCTCCGTATGCCTGAAGCCAAGCTGATCCATCAACTACGGGACTCTTTAGTGGGGAAGAGGCTCTCGGGAACAAGAAAGTCCTGCGGACTAAGCATCTTCCAGTTCGGAGAGCTTCGCCAGCGGGCCGCCAACGAAACATTCGTCGGTGAAACTGCCTTGCACATTGTCTTCAGTCCTTGGCGGGTAAGCCACCGAGGCCGCATTATCACGGGCAATAGCGATTACGCAGTGGACCTGAAGGGATCTCCCATCTATATAGACGACTCCGCGTCTTTCGAAGAGGAAATCGAGCCGAACAAGACACTGCAGGTCCACCGCATGAGCGAGTTATTCCCCGTCGACCTGACAAAGCCCTTTGTTGCTCCGCGGTCCGGATTCGTGCAATTTCCGGTTATCCATCCCGACGTCAATGTCTTCGTTGACAACGTTATTGTCTGCGATTCAGGAGACTTGCGGATTCTGTTGACCCAGCAGATTGCCGTTGAGGTGTTTCGGGTCGGAACCGTCGGGGAACATTGGCGGATCTTGTACCCGCAGGACAGGCGGCGTGCACACCTGAGTATGGAATGCGATGGTCAGTTGGTCCGGGATTGACTCTTGCGGCTCAGTGTCAACTCGCCGGTTAATCCCAAAATGAACCGGCCTACTACAAGGGACTTGTTCTCCCCCAGTCCCTCATCGTATGGTAAGCCTCATGCTGCCGCGCCGAATCATCCTCCAAACGCCCCTCGCGCTCGCAGCCCCTCGAACCATGATCCTCGGCATGCACCAATTCACCTCCTTCGCCGCCGGCTACCGCGCCTCTCTCGAAGGCTGGGCCAGAGCCGGCATCAAACACGTCGAGCCAGTCGCCCCCCTGCTCGACGCCTTCCTCAAAACGGACACCTTGGCCAACGCCAAACGCGTCCTCACCGACAACGGCCTCACTATCGTCTGCGGCGCCGCCGGTGTCATGAACCTCTGGGACCCCAACCCCGCCTTCGAAGCCAACCTCGAAACCTTCCGCAAGCGCTGCGAACAGTTCGCCGCCCTCGGCGCTCCCATCGTCTATTCCCCTTGCGTCACCAACGCGAAGTTCACTCTCGACGACTACGCCAAGAGCCTCGACAACATCCGCCGCGTCGCCGAAGTCGCCCGCCAGTTCCGTCTAAAAGTCGGCGCCGAGTTCGTCCGCAACTCCACCTTCCTTGCCTCGCTTCCCACCGCCCTTCGCCTCCATCGCGAGGCCGCCCATCCCAATTTCGGCATCGTCTTCGATTGCTACCACTTCTGGTCCGGCCCCAGCCGGCTCGAAGACATGGACTCCATCCGCCCCAACGAGATCCTCCACGCTCATCTCAACGATACGCCCGACATGCCCCGCGAACTCCTCGACCTCCAGTCCCGCGTCGCGCCCGGCGACGGCGTCGCCCCCCTCGCCAAAATCCTCCGCAAACTCGTCGACCGCGGCTACTCCGGCCCCATCACCGTCGAACTCTTCTGGCCTCAGTACCAACAGGCCGATCCCTTCCTAGTCGCCAAGTCGATCAAGGCCAAATCGGAAGCCCTCTTCGCCCAAGCCGGCCTGTAGTCTGCCTGGGTAGTCCGCATTGGTAATATGTGGGAATTCCCATGGCCAACACCCGACGCAACCTCCTCGCCGCCGCCGCTCTCGCCGTACCCGCCGCCGCGGCCCCCAAGAATCCCAAAGGCAAAAAGTCCCATTTCAAAGATGGCCGCCCCACCGACGGCAAGGCCCCCCTCTACTCGCCCGCCGTCACCTGCAACGGCTTCGTCTTCGTCTCCGGCACCGGCAAGATCGACGGCGGCACCATTCAGGAACAAACCAAGTACGTCCTCGACTCCATCGAAGCCAACCTCAAGCACGTTGGCTCCTCCATGGCCAAGGCCGTCAAGTGCAACGTCTACCTCTCCGACATCAATAACTACGGCCCCATGAACGAAACCTTCCGCGGCCGCTTCGGCGACAATCCCCCCGCCCGGACCACCGTTGCCGTCGCCGCCATCCCCTTCGGCTGCCTCGTCGAGATCGAAGTCATGGCCGAAGCCTGACCCTCATGCAGACCGCGATCTTTTCCCCTTCGGCACCGGCGCCGGGCGGCTTCTATTCCCAAGCCGTCCGCGCCGGGAACCTTCTCTTTCTCTCCGGCCAGCTCCCGCTCGACCTCCACGGCCGCCTCGTCGATGGCGGTATCGTCGAGCAAACCAACCAGGTCCTCTCGAACCTCCAGCACGTCCTCCACGCCGCCGGCGCCGACCTCACCCACCTCGTCCAAATCACCATATACGTCGCCGGCATCGAGCACTGGCCGGCCGTCAATGCGGCTTATCAATCCTTCCTCGCCGCTGTTCCCGTGCCGCCCGCGCGAGCCGTCGTCCCTGTCCCCGAGCTGCACTATGGGGCCCTAATAGAGATCCAAGCGATAGCCATGATTATTGCGTGAATTCCTTGTAATTAGAGCATTTGCAGTCCGCTATTGATACGCCTGTAACGGTGGCCGCAGTACCTTGCGATCTATGCAGCGTATCGGTCTTTTACTCCTCTCCGCACTTCCCCTTATCGGCCAATGCTCGCTAACGGTTGCCGTCGAAGACGCCTCCGCCGGCCGCATCGCCAATGCCTCCATTCGGCTCCGCGATCAAACCACCAGTCGCATCCTCACCGCCTCCAGCTCCACGGAAGGCACCGCGACCTTCCCTGCCGTCCCTTGTTCGGCCTACCAACTCACCGCGGCCTTTGCGGGTTTTGAAGACGCCACGGCTTCCGTCCGCCTCACGGAGCGGACCCCCGCGCAACTGAAGATTACCCTCCGCACGCGCGGCCTCACCGAACAGGTTCAGATCATCGAAGGAGCCGACCTCCTCCAAACGAATCGCGCCACCCAATCCGTCTCCCTCTCGGCCCAGCAGATCCAAAACATTCCCACCTCATCCCGCAACATAACCCATCTCCTCGTCGCCGAAGCCGGCGTCAACGCCCCCCTGCCAGACCGCACGGGCCGCGGTATGAATATCGCCAACGCTCCCGGCGGCCAAGCTGCCGATGGTACCCAGTCCCTCAACCCGTCCGTCAACGGCGCCCGCCCCACCAACAACTCCATGGCCATCAACGGCCTCGATGCCACCAATATGATGAACGCCAACGGCGGCCTCGGCAGCAGCATCAGCGTCCCGCTCGACGCCCTGGAAATGGTGGAGATGCAGACGGCGCTCTATAGCGCGTCCACCGGCCGCAACGGCGGCGGCAACATCTCCCTCATCACCCGCGGCGGCTCCAACTCCTTCCACGGCTCCGGCTACCACTTCCTGCAAAACGAGCAGTTCAACGCTAACGAGTTCTTCCTCAATCGCGCCGGCACCGCCCGCCCAAAGTTCCGTCGCAACGAAACCGGCGCCACGCTCGGTGGCCGCATCATCCGCGATAAAACATTCTTCTTTGCCTCCGTCCAGCGCACCGATTTCATCAGCGGCTTTGCCAATCGCGCCATCGCCGCCACCGGCGTCCCCGTGGGCCTCGGCGATGTTCGCACCCGCGAATCCATCGCCGCCGTCGCCAATCAATGGCTCCAGTCCGGCGCCGCGGGCAACCCCGCCTTTCCCAACAACTTCCTCACGGCCATCCGCGCCTTCCCCGCCGAGCAGATCCCCGGCCTCGAATCAAAGTTCTTCACGAGCACCACGCCCGGCAATGTACGGCTCCGCACCCTGACCGCGCAGGACATCCACCCCGTCGCCGTCAACGTCCTCAATCAGAAGCGTGACGGCAAGTTCCTTCTCCCCAGCTACAGCCCGGCTATGCCGCTCCTCTCTGGCAACGCCAGCTTCGGCAATGAAGGCCTTCTTCAGCAGTCGTTCCCCACCTTCTTCAACGCCTGGGCCGGTTCCGGCTCCATCGACCACAACTTCTCGGCCGCCAACCGCCTCCGCCTGAACTACATCAAGTCCACCTCCTATGTCGAAGAGGCCTTCGGCTGGGCCAACTCCTCCCCGTCGCCCACCTTCGGCCTCACCCCGTCCTACACCGCCGGCCTCCAACACACCAAGACCTTCGGCACCCAGTGGGTCTCCGAATTCCGCGGCGGCTTCTTCGAGCTCTTCAACACCCGCGTCTCGAAGTACCGCGACATCACCAATTCTTCGTTGGGCATCTATAACCCCCTCGAAGCCTCCATCGGCGGCCTCGCCTCCCTCATGCCGACTATCGACATCAACACCCAGCGCTCCTCCTCGGGCATCGGCAACGCCTGGGATTTCTTCGACCGCCAGCGCGTCATCAACGTCTCGGAAACCGTCAGCTACACACACGCCCGGCACACCATGCAGTTCGGCGGAGAGTTCCGCCGGCCCACCATCGCCGGTGAGTACATGGCCCGCACCAACGGCGACCTCGACTACGGCAACTGGGCCCTCTTCTTCGCCGGCCACGGCGCCGCCGGCGGCGGCTCCGACCTCGACCAGGGCGACACCCGCCGCCACTTCAAGATGAAAGACTTCAGCATGTTCTTCCAGGACGACTGGCGCATCCGCCCCGGCCTCACCATCAATCTTGGCGTCCGCTACGATTACTACGGCAACCCCAACGACGCCGAGGGTCGCATCGGTAACTACTACACCGCCTCCACCGCCGCCGCCCTTGGCCTGCCCCAGGCCGGCTTCTACGTCGACCCGAAGGCCGCCTTCTTCCAGCCCAACTTCGACCCCCTCAAGCTCGGCATCGTTGTCGAACCGGGAACTCCCTATAATCTCGACGGTGTCTTCGAAGCGCCCTGGGCTTCCACCATTAAGCCCGACTGGAACAACATCGCCCCCCGCATCGGTCTCGCTTGGCAGCTTACTCCCAAACTCGTCCTTCGTTCCGGCTATGGCATGTTCTACGAACGCACCTCCGGCGCCATCAAGACGGACCTCCAACTCTCCGCCCCGTTTTTCATCTATCAGAACGTACCTTCCCCAGCCAATATGGCTGACCCCTACCCCAAGCTGAACGTCAACCCATTCCAGATTCCATTCAACGTCAACATCGTCCGCAACGCCGCCGGAGCCCCCTCCTGGCGCCGTTTCGACGGAACCCCCTTCCCGGCGACCAGCCCTTTCAACGCCAAGAACAACACCTTCGTTGATCCGCTCCTCCGCACCCCCTACGTCCAGCAGTGGACGATGAATCTGCAATACGAGCCCATGGCCGGCAGCCTCATCGACCTCCGCTACGTCGGCTCCCGCGGCGTCGGTCTCATGGCGCGTCTCAACCTCGCCCAGCCCGTTGACCCCCGCGTCACCCCCGTCAACGGCTTCAACAACATCTTCACCTCCACCGGTGCCCTCATCTCCCCGGACTTCTTCGTCAAGCCGGAGTTCCTCGGCCTCAACCGCGCCGGCGGCTTTCGCCAGCGTTCCAACTGGGGCCAGGCCACCTATCACAGCATGCAGGCTAATTTCCGCCGCCGCCTCGGCAAATGGCTCACCGGCAACTTCTCCTACACGTGGGCGAAGTCCCTCGATAACGTCTCCTCCGACGGCGCCATCATTGAGCACGACGGCTTCAATCTGGCCAACAACCGCGGCCTCTCGGACTTCGATCGCACCCACCGCTTCACCGGTGTCTACGTCATCGACTTCCCCACGCCCACGCGCTTCAAAACGTTGCTTGGCGGTTGGTCGCTCAGTGGCTTGATGACCCTCCAGTCCGGCAGCCCTTTCACCGTCCTTGGCAACGCGACCACGAACGCCCGTTGGGCCCAACCCGCCCGTGTCCGTCCCAGCTTCGTGCCCGGAAAGACCACGGAAGATGCTCTCGGCGCCGGTCGCATCCAGGATCGTCTGACCAACTTCTTCGATCCTTCGGTCTTCACCAACTCGCTGGACACCTGGGGCAACGTCGGCCGCAATACCCTTCGCGGACCCAAGCAGGTGCAGTACGACTTCATGCTCGGCAAGACCATGAAGATCCGCGAATCCTACCAGCTTGAATTCCGCTGGGAGACCTACAACGCGTTCAATCAGGCGACGTTTACCAATCCCGCCTCTACCCTTGCCGCCGGTGGCCCCGGTACCGCAGGCGTCATCTCCTCCACCATCGGAGGGCCCCGCACGATGCAGGTCGCCCTCCGCTTCCGGTTCTAACTAGCTCTTCTTCACGCCCGGCCGCCCATTCTCCACGGTCCAACTGGTCCGTGTGGCAATGGGTGCGCCGGGCTTCAAAACGTAAGGCACAATCCGGTAATCCGCGCGGTATTCCGCCGGTGTCACCGAACATTTCACGTATCCCCGCTGTCCGTTGAACCACTTCAAGTGAGGGTTCTCCCGGTACTGCGCCTGCGTCGTCGGCCGTTCGTCCGTGCCGTCCCCGCCGCTGCTGATCGACGTCCCCACGAACTCGGTGCCCACGGTCGCCGACTTCTCGTTCTTCCAGTCCATCTTCAGGTCCGCCACCCAGTTCGAATGGATGTCGCCCGTAATTACAATCGGGTTCGACGGCTTCCGCTGCGCAAAGTAGTCGAGCACCTTCTTCCGGTCCGCTTCGTACCCGCTCCACTGGTCCATCGAGAACGCTTCTTCGTCGCCCGGCCGCGTGTCGATCTTGGCCATCAGCACCTGTTGCGCCAAAATGTTCCACCGAGCCGCCGACTTGTCGAGCGTCCCGAACAGCCAATCCCGCTGCGCCGTCCCCAGAATCGTCGCGTTCGGGTCAAACGCCTCTTTGCATCCCGACTTGTTCCCGTCGCCGCACGGTTGGTCCGTCCGGTACTGCCGCGTATCGAGCACGGCGAAGCGGGCTAGGTTCCCGAAATCCACCGTCCGGTACAATTGCATTCCGGATCCCTTCGGTAGCGCCGCCGCTCGCAGCGGCATGTGCTCATAGTAAGCCTGGTAGGCGTTCGCCCGCCGCTCCAGTAGCTGCGCCCGCGTCTGCTTGTCTTCGGGAATGTCGCCCGCGTAGTTGTTGTCCACCTCATGGTCGTCCCACGTCACCACCCACGGGAACATTTGGTGCACCTTCTGCAGCGCCGGGTCGCTCTTGTAGAGCGCATGGCGGTTCCGGTAGTGGCTCAGATTCGTGATCTCCGGTCCCTGATGCTTCCGTACGCCGTTGGTTCGCTCCGGACCTTCGTAGATGTAGTCGCCGAGGTGAACCACCAGGTCGAGCTCTTCCTTCGCCATGTGCTCATAGGCGGTCCACAGTCCGGCCTCCCAGTGCTGGCAGGAAGCAAACGCATAGTTCAGCTTGGCGACGTTGGCCCCAGCGGCCGGCATCGTCCGCGTGCGTCCCAGCGGACTCGTGTAGTTGCCCGCCTTGAACTGGTACCAATACCAGCGGTCCGGCCGAAGGCCCTCCACTTCGATGTGTACCGAGTGGCCCAGGTTCGGCGTCGCGACCGACTTACCCTTCTTCACGCCTTTTGAAAGCTGTTCATTCTCTGCGATCCGCCACTCCACTTCGACGGCCGCGTTCTCCATCCCTCCGGCCCCGCCTTCGGCGAACGGCTCGGTCGCCAATCGCGTCCACAGTACAACGCCGGATGCGGTCGGGTCCCCCGACGCCACGCCCAGCGTGAAGGGATCTTTCGAAAACTTAGGCGCCCCGAATAGGGGCGTGCGCAGCGAATAGAGCGACGAAATCAGCGTGCCCGATTGGGCCAGAAACAATCGACGGTTCAACATAATGCCAACAGTCTATCGCCCCCTCTGTTAACGGCGAATGACAGGCCTATTGGAACTGAAAGGCGTAGAGACGCGCAGCCCGCATCGTAAGACGGATTCGGATCTCTTTGCCCGCCAGCGCGGAGACGTCGGACTTGCCGCCGTTCCACGTCGCTGCCATCCGGACGCTATTGCCGTTCAGGTCGTCGGCTTCGGCGGCGGTGAACCCGCGAATGGGAGCCCCCTCGCCCTCGAGTAGTTCCACGCGCGCCACGCCGCCGGCGCCAGTATCGAGATTCAACTCGAGCCGCTTCCCGGAGAAGCGCATTGGCGGCGTCAACAGGCTGCCGCCCTCATAGTCGGCCTCCGCGGCCACCCATCCATCCAGGCGCAGAATGGCCCGGGCAATGGCGCTCTCGTCCTTCGCCGCCTTGGGATCCACGCGCCCAGCGTGATCGTGATTGGTGGCGGTGTAATAGATCCAAAGATCGTCGCCCATGCGCACCGGGCGCAGGGCGGGGTAGATCCACTTCGAATCCCAGGAGCCGTCTCGCCCGGTCGAGAGGAAGGCGCGCCGGGGCCCGGGCCGCGTGAAGTGCCGGGCGTCCCGGCTCACCGCCAACTGCACATCTCCCGTGCTGGGCCACGCGCCGTGGGCAGATCCCTGCCAATGGTGAAACACCGGGATCAGGGCCAGATACACGCCTTCGTAGGGAAAGACGCCCGGGCCATAGAAGTCCATCGGCGCAGCGGGGGTCAGCACCTGATCCTCGCCCGGCTTCACCGGATCCGCTCCGGTTCTCTGCTCGCGAGGCGGCAGCACGTCCTCGCCCCGGATCTGCAGCTTGGCAGGGTCCATGCGGAGGGCCGGCGCGGCCGCCAGATCCCGCTCATCGGGAGCCAGCGCGAAGTGGAGGTTGGTCCAGTTCACCATGTCGTCGGACTCGTTATAGCTCGCCATGCGGATGCCGAAGCCCGACTTCTCCCGCACCCACTCCCGCGTATAGCCGATGTACCGTCCAAGGCGCGCGTCCCAAAACCAGGAGGGCTGCGTGTCGGAGGCTCGCAGCCCGGTGACGGTCCGCTCGTCGTGTGTCCAGTGCAAGCCGTCGGGCGACTTCCAGACCCGGTGGGGACCACGGATGGGGCTGCCGGGCTTGTGGTACATCTTGCTCCAACTCTTGTACTTGGCGTCTGGTGCGGCGTTCGGATTGTCATCGCGCCAAATGGAGCCGCCACCCACAGAGAGCAGAGAGAGGTCCGGGGGCAGCACCACATTGTTCTGCTTCGACCCGTTCCATTCGACCAGTCCGAGGGGTTTCTTCACAAAGTGCAGGCCGTCGACCGACTCAGCGTAGGCCATTCCCATGAAGGGCGGGTTCTGTCCCGGAGGCGCAACCCCGGCGACGACGTTGTACCAGAGCCGGATCTTGCCGTCTTCCTGCACTACGGTCGAGTAGCTCGAGAGCCGGCTCTGCCTCTCCCACGGAGCGTCCAGCGAGAGTAGCTTCTCACGGGTCTGCATCGGCTGCTGAACACGGAGCGAGATGCCCTCCGCGGATTCAATAAACTTGTAATCGATGAAGAGTTGCTTCTGTGTGCCGACTTCAAATGCGGCGGCCAGAAGGAGAAGGGCAATCATAGGTTTCCATGGTAGAACAGGGGCCGGAGCGGGAAGCCCGCCAAATTACACCAGGAAGTAGTCCACGTACGCCGCCGTCGCCTTCACCCCCGCTGCCTTCGCCTTCGCTCCTGGCGCCTC
Organism: Candidatus Sulfopaludibacter sp. SbA3; assembly: GCA_945890485.1. Classification (GTDB taxonomy): domain Bacteria; phylum Acidobacteriota; class Terriglobia; order Bryobacterales; family Bryobacteraceae. The sequence continues at coordinate 303,280 of CAMDCN010000003.1, forward strand.
CCCCACATCCGACAGCACCACCCGCTCGTCGGCCTTCTCCACTAATGCGTGAAACAGCGGCTCGGCGGGCATATCCCATCCCTTCTGCACACCATTCTCGTCCTTTCTCCCCTGCGCCTTCGCCGTCGCCCTGTCCAGCGGGATAAACGCCACCAGCCCCGGCCGGTTCATCAACTCCAAGCCACCCGCCTTCAACGTCGCGTTATGGCTTCCATGGTGGCCCACCTTGTAGAACACCGTCCGGTTCAACAAGTCATGCGCCGGCAAAGGCTGTACCCGCCCTGGCACCGTGAACTTCACATCCGCCCACGACCGCCAGTTGCCCACCTGCGCGTCCCCCACAAACAGCAACACCTCCCCCGTCTTCACAAATTCGAACGCCAGCACCAAACTTGTATTGTTCGTATCGCTGTCCAAGTCCAACGCCAACTGCCCAAACGCCTTCAGCCAGTCCTTCTCAATCTGCCGCCATGCCTGGGCCGGGTCGTCATAAGTCGCCCCCAAAAACGCCGCCACGTTCTTAAAGTACGGGCTCTGCCGCGAAATCCGGTGCTCTGGCGAAAACGGGAAAAACCTCTCGCCGTCGCCGGCCCCTCCGCACCCCGCTGCCGCCGCCAATCCGTCCATCCCCGCATCGCCGGTTGCGCCTAAATGATAGATCACCCCATCCCGCTTCATCTTCTCCGTCACCTCGCTCCCCTTCAGCAGAATCGGATCGAGCGGCGGCCCCAAAACATAGACCCGCACGCCGTCCACGCCATCCAATTCCAGCGGAGCTTGCCCCGGTTCCAGATACTGCAAATCCCCCGATTCCTTCCCGCGCAGCTTGAGATAATCCAGCGCCTCGGCCACGGTCCCGCTCCCCGTCGTGTCGTCGCTCTCGCTAAAGGCCAGTAGATCCTCTACCCCATCGAGCGATGGACCAATCGCCGGCATGTCCAAGGCCGCCCGCAGCGTCGCCACCGCCTTCTTCTTGGCCTCTTTGATCTTCTGCACCTCCTGCTTCGTCAGGTTCTCGGTCCACCCCAGCCACACGGCCCCAAAGTCGAACTTTGAGTTGAACACCGCCCGCGCCTGATTGAACCCCGACAAATGGTCCTTGTGCTCATGCGTCGCGGCCACCACATCCAGCCGACCCTTCCCACCCTTCGGCGCAACGGTCTTGTGAATGTGCTCCACCAACCCCGTCATAAAATTCTTGTCCCGCGCCAGCACGCCGCAGTCAATCAGCATCTGCAGCGGCTCGCGTCCCTTGCGCGGAAACGTCAGGAGAAAACAATCCCCCAAGCCATGCCGGTACATCCGCACCCGCACCCGATACTTCGCCGGACTCCCCGGCGCCACCACCGGCGCCGCCGGAAATCCTGCCACTTTCTTCGCTGCCGGCATATCCTCTACGCTCCCGAGTTATGAAGAGCCGCAAACGGCTCGTTCGTCCCATCAAAGTACGTCGCAGCCAACGACCGGGAGCTATCCGCCCCCTCCCGAAACGCAATCGTCCGCAGGATCCGCTTTTGATCGTTCAGCCCCTTTCCAATCACGTAGGAAACCTTCTCCGTCTCCAAATCCAGCACAATCGTGCTCCCCGACCGGATCACATGCTCATGTCCCTCATGCACCACCCGCTCCTTCTGCAGCAGCGTAATGAATACCTGGTTCAAGATCCGCCCGTCCTCGCCCAAACGCCGCGCCTCCCGCAGCGCCTGCACCGTAAACACTGGATGCCCATCCCGCCGCACGCTCACGTTTGGCGGTGCTTGAAACTCCGCCAGCGCCAGCCCCGTCAGCCGCTGCAACAACTCCGCCTTGGCGACCTGCCCCTGAATCGCCTGGTGCAGCGTCGCCCGAATCTTACGGGTCTCCTGCCAGATCTGCTCCCGAGTCGACAAGTACCGCAACCGGTCCACCTCTTCCCGCAGCCGAATGCTTTTGATAAAATGCGCCAACATCCGCTCTGATTCTCCCGGCGCCCCTTCCATCGCCTCTCCCGGCCGCGCCCATCGCAAGCTGTCTTCCGATAGGGTCCGCACATCCCGCGGATAGATTCCCCGCCGCCGGAACGCCTCGATAAACGCAACCCGGTAGTGATGCTCGTCTTCTTGCATCAGGTCCATATCCGCCGTCACCAGCGCCCGCAGATACTCGCCGAACGTCAGGTCAACCGGCGGGCAGTAGTCCAGCGCGCGGATGCACATGTTCAGCACATGCCCCGCCGCCTTCGCCGCCTCCTGCGCCAACCGGTTCACCAGATCCGGATGCAGTTCGCCTTGTGCCAACACCCCCGTCCCGCCGCTCGCCAACCGCAGCAGATCCCGCGACCGATCCTGGTAGATGGAAAGGAAGGCGTCAAACACCGCCGCCACCAGGATCGCCCCCCGCGCGTGTACTTGCGTCAAATGGTCGAGTGCCGTCGGGTCCGGCGTATGGCGCACCCAGCGGCCCGACTCGCGGTCGAAGCGGCCGATGGCATCGCGCAAAGCCCCGTGCGTCCCCCGCGCCAAGCCCACTTGCGCCGCCAACTGCGCCAGCAGGTTCTCGCTCCGCAGGTCGCCCCGCGTCCGCGCTATCTGGTGCCGCAACACCTCGGGAAAGGTGAAGTGCTGGAAGAGCGCGACGATATCAGCAAATGCCTCATGGAAGGCCAGCACATCCGGATTCGTGGCCTCCATGAAGTGTTCATGAAAGCCATCGAGCAACGCATGCGTTGTCTCGTGCGCAATCACGTCATGCGAAAGGCAGGTGAACACCATGCCGCCGGGGAACTGTCCTGACGATCGGTCGTCCGTTGCCGGGAAGTATCCGAAGAGCAACGAGCCTTTGTTGCGGCTGTAATAGGCATTGGGCATCCGCATGGCGTGAGGATAGATCCGCAGCCGCGGAATGAACCGGCTCTCCGGCCGTTCGCCCGGAGCGATCTCCAGCCGGTCCGCCCAGAACGCCTTCCGCCCCAGCGCCCTTTCGAACCGGTCGATGGTCGTCATCGCGACTGCATAGGTCATCTGTTGATGAAATTGCGGATTGCCCTCAGAAGGCTGAAGTCCGTTCTGCGCCAAAACGTGAGGATCATTCAGATCCACGGGAGCGTAAAAGCATTGGCTCGGCGGATCATAGTCGACCACCTCGACATACTCTCCCACTGGCCCCGGCTGCAGGTCCGGCTCCCAAGGGATCTTGTATGTGATCTCGGAGACTAGGGCGGTCTCTAGTTTGGTGGCAAGGCTCGGGTCAAAGGCGAAGCCCCGCAAAAGCCGCCGTGTTGGCGAAGGCGGCTGCGAGGCCAAATGGCAATGCTTCGGTTCCAGGGCGGGCTTAGCTGGCATAGGGCTACCGCTCTTGAGTGTATGTCAACGCAAAAACGCTTCAACTGTCGCGTCGTCCCCAGGAAAATTGCGCCATCAGCACTCCCGCCGCCAGTAACGTAAGGTGACCAACCACGCCAAACATCAGATTGTCCCAGGTGAAGTTATACGCCCCAAGATCCAGAAACCGCTTCGAACCCTGCGTCAGGACCGCCCACGCGGTTACTGTTAGGCTCGCAGCAATTCCCGTCAGCGCAGCCATCGAATTCGCCCGTGGGCACCAAACCGCCAACAGAAACAATCCCGCCAATCCACCCGACGCAATCGCCGAAACCGCAAACCACAGCGCTAACGCATTCCCCTGCGCCCTCGCGATCACCATCGCCGTCAACGCCGCGCCGACCCCTCCCACCGCCACCAATGCTTTCGCCAACCGCAGCCGCTCCGCATCGGTCGACTCCGGCCGCATCGGCTTATAAAAGTCCTCCACGCCGACCGCGGAAAGAGAGTTCAAGTCGCTTGCCACCATCGTCATCGCGGATCCGCTGATCGCCGCCAGAAACAAACCGGTAAATCCCGGCGGCAAGTGGCTCGCCAGGAAGAAGGGGAAGGCCTGGTCCGGTTTGGTCACCGCCACCGGCAAGGCCTCCCCTGTCAATTGATAGAACGCCCAGGTTGCCGTGCCCACCAACATGAATAGAGCCCATACCGGCACCGCGAATAAAGCGCCGGTCGCGACCCCCTTCAGTGCGGCCTTATCGGAAGAAGCGAGCAGATACCGCTGCACCACAGTCTGGTCCGCCGTGTAGCGCTGCAGATACCAAAAGAACCCATAGATCACCAGTACCGGGATGCTGGCCCGTTCCAAATTCCATTCCATGGTTCCCAAGCTGAACTTCCCCTGCTCGGACGCCAGGGCGAACACGGCTCCCGGCCCGCCCGGTGGCAGCCAAAGCAGATAGCCAAGGCACAGCAAGACCCCTGCCGCCATCACGAAGCCCTGGATCACGTCGGTCCAGATGACTGCCTCAATCCCGCCCCGCAGCGCGTAGAAGATCATCACCATTGCGACGCCGCCAATCACCAGATCGATGTTCCACCCCGTCACGCTGTTCACCGTCAGGGCCATCAGGTAGAACACAAATCCCATCTTCGAGAAGTGAGCGATGGAAAAGGCGAAGGAAGCGTACAGTCGCACGCGCCGCCCGAACCGCTGCTGGAAGTATTCATAAACGCTGACGCCGATCTTCCGCCGATAGAACGGAATAATCCAGCGCCCCACCAGCGCCAATACGATCACCACGAGGAACCCCGGCAACAGTAGCGACCAGTTGCCCGCGTAGGAAGAGCCCGGATAGGCCACAAAGGTCACGCTAGAGACGAGCGTTGCGAGCAGGGAGAACCCCATCGCCCAGGGCGGCACGGAACGCTTCGCGACGAAGTAGTTCTCCGTCGAGGTCTGCCGCCGGGCGAAGTGGGCGCCGACTCCGGCGAGCAGGGAGAGATAGGCAAGGAGAACAAGCGCGTCTAGCATCAGGAGAAATAGGCTCGCGCGATGGCGCTATTGTCCAACTCGCCATAGCCCGCCTCCTCGGCGGCGGCCAGCAGGATATCATGGGCCGCCGTCAGGGGCAGGGAGGCGCCGGCTTTCTCCGCCGCGGCCAGCATCAGCCCCACATCCTTCCTGTGTTGCGAAAGCCTCGCCTCCGGCCGGAAATCTCCATGCAGCATCCGCTCCCCTTTCCGGTCCATGACGCGGGAATAAGCCGGCCCTTCGCGCAGAACCGCCAGCACGGTGGCCGGATCCAACTCCAGCGCCCGGCCCAGATGCAACGCCTCGGCTAGGACCGCCCGATGAAGCCCCAATGCCAGGTTCAACACCAGTTTCATCCGCGCGCCGTGTCCGGCTGGTCCCACATGGGTCACCTTGCCGGAAATCGTCTGCAGCAGCGGCATCACCTCGACGACATCCTCGCTGGCTCCGCCCACCATCAGTAGCGCCTCGCCCTGCCGGGCCTGTGCGCTGGAGCCTCCCACGGTAGCGTCGAGATATCCGCGCCCCAAGCCCGCAGCGACGGCGGCGAAACCTGCCATCTCCTCCGGGTCGCCAGTGGTGCAGTCGACTACGATCCCGCCGGGCGCCATGGCAGCAAAAAGCCCCGGCGCCAGACTCGCGGTCACCCCGCTATGAGGAAAGCAGAGGATGGCCCGATCCGCGCCGGCGAGCGCCTCCGTCTCATTGGCTGCCCACACCGCGGGAACCGGGCTCAATCGCTCCCGCGCTGCCGCGGACGGATCGAAGAGCCGCAACCGCCAGCCATGCTCCTGCAACCGCGCCGCAATCGCTCCGCCCAATAGGCCGGTGCCCAAAATGCTGACGTCCCTTGGCTCTTGCTGCTGCATCGCAACATCGTCTCATGGCGGTGCGACAGGCGAGGGACCGCGATTGTCCTAGGCTGCACTTGCCGCTCCTGCGTCACGCAAGTTTGGAGCACATCCAACAAGCCCTTCGCCCGGATCGGACTAGGTTCTTGCGATCACAGACTGTTGGGTCTGGTCCATTTCGGCGCAGTACTACGCGAGTCCAGTAGCACGCATCGGCAAGACTCTTCGCTTGCCGGGCTTGTACAACTGCTCGTCGCGCCGCGGGGGGCCGCGGAACATCCGGCCCAGAGGAGGGCCGCTCTCCAAGTCCTACTCTCAGATCAAAAACCTGCTCGTCCCGCCGGCCAAGCGTACCGCTTCAATGGCGCAAAAGTGGCTGGCCAAGCTCCCGTCGCTCCCAGTGTGGCCCCAGCTAGTCGCAAAGATCGGACTGGCGTTGCTGCTCAATAGTCTCACCGGAATTCTCGTCACCGGGTTGTTTATGCCGACGATCCCGATCACCTACGGACTGCTTGTGGCCGGCATCGTAGTCTTTCTCTCGGCGTATACACTCTACGAGGACCGGGAAAAGATCGCCAAAACCTTGGTGATGGTGCTCGCGGCATTGTAGCCTTTGCCGGGCGGTTCAGGTGTGGGCCAAATCAATATTGCGCCCACGCCCCAATCGCCCGCCCGCCGCCCACCGTCGCTATACTGCCAACAGAGCAGCTTACAATGCTTCTCGTCTTCCTCCGCCACGCCCTCCCGCTCTGCCTGATTTCCCTATCCGCACTCTCTCAAGCCACCTTCCCCCTCACCGGCACCGTTACCAACGCCACAACCGGCGAACCCATCCCCCGCGCCCGCGTCGTCGTCACCCCCCTCACCAGCACCGGCGAAGCCCGGGAAATCGCCTTCACCGACCTCGCCGGAGCCTTCCGCTTCCCCACGTTACCCGCCGGCAAGTACTCACTCTTCGCTCAAAAACCCAGATTCAAAGCCAACGGTCTCTCCCCCGGCCCGCCCATCGATCTCTCCGGGCCTCTCGAAAGTCTCCCCGTTCCGCTCGTCCCCTACGGCGTCATCGCCGGCCAAGTCGCTGACGCCGGCGGCCAGCCCCTACGCTACGTCCGCGTCGACGCCTACCGCCAAGTAGTCGTCCTCGGTTATCACCAACTCACCCGCGCTGGAACCGCCGCCACCGATGATCGTGGCAACTTTCGCATCTGGGATCTGCCCGCCGGCCGTTACTTCGTTCGCGCCATGTCCCGCGCCGGAGGAACCTTCAGTCTTGCGGACGAATCAGCCCCTTCCACCGTCGGCCGGCAAGCCTTCGCTCCCGTATACGCCGGCGGCTTCGAACGTCTTGCCGAGGCCATTCCCACCGATCTCGCCGCCGGCCAGCAGGCCCGCGCGGACTTTCGCCTGCCCAACCTTCCCGCCTATCGGGTCCGCGGAACGGTTACCGGCCTTGCTCCCGCTCTCCCCGTCCGATTTGAACTCCGCCGCTTCGATACTGAACCAACCGAACCCCGAACGTTTTTCAATCCGGCTACCGGCGTCTTTACGATGTTCGATCTCCTTCCAGGCGCCTACCAACTCCACATTCGCCAGGGCGAGCGTTCCGCGATGCTCACCGCCGAGGCGCCCGTTAAGGTAGGGCCTGGTGACGTGGCCCCGATTCTCCTGGAGGCCCTTCCGCCCACCACTCTGACACTCCGAAGCGAAGGGCCCGGAACGTTTCCCTGCACCAGCCTTCTGATCGAAGCCGACAAGCCGTTGCCGCGAGCAACCAGCTTGAATTCCGATATACCGGAGCGGGTGCCTCCAGGGGAATATCATGTCCTCGCAAGCTGCTCGGATGCCGTGGTGGAGCGAATCCGCTACGGTCGAACGGAGATCCTCGAGTCCTCGCGGCTCACCATCCCCACCGGCGCACCCCCGGCCGAACTCACCGTCACCCGCTCAACTCGAAGCGGAATCCTCCTGATCGCCCGCCAAGGGGAAACCGCCCGCTCTCCCGTCCTCCTGCTTCCGGGCCAAGCAGCCACTGGAGCCCCTCGCCTGCTCAACGACGAGGAGATCTCCGCGCGCGGCCTCAAGCTTCTGCCTGGCAAGTACACCCTCCACGCCCTCCGTGATCGTCTGGCACCGTTTCGAGACCCGGCGTTTCTCGGCCAATTCAGCTACGGTTCTTCCGTCCAAATCGAGAACGATCAGACCACCCAGGTAGTGATCGAGAAACACTCGCAGCCATGAAAGCGCTCCGTCTCCTGTTGCTGTTCGCGACACCTTGCCTCTTCGGGCAAGAGTCAATCGCGGTCACCGGCATCGTGCGCCACGCACTCACCCGTGATCCTCTTCCTAACATCCTGGTGACCCTGAACCGCACCGACGCGCCCTACCCCGAGTCAGCCGCCACCACCGTTCCCGGTGGCCGGTTCGAATTCCGCGTGCCCCCAGGCGCCTATCGGTTAATGGCCGAGTCCCCCATCTTCGGCGGGCAGTACTATGGCGCACCTTCCTTCCAGTCCGGTCCCGCCGTCAGCCTCGTCCTCGAACCGGGCGCCAGACCTTCCCCGCTCGACTTCCGGCTCACTCCCCCGGCCGCCATCGAAGGCGCCGTTACTGATGCCTTTGGTGAGCCTGTTCATGCGGCTCACCTGCAACTCTTTCAAACGTACATCCTTGATGGCCGCCAGCGAGTCATTCCAAGAGGTTCCGCCATTACGAACGATCTAGGCGAATATCGCCTTCCTGGCTTGGGACCTGGGGAGTATTATCTCGTCGCCACAGGGACACCCTGGCACACCGGCGATGAATTCACACTGCGCGGCGGGTCTCACTTCGTTCCGCGGTTCTATCCCAACGCACGCACAGCGGAGAGCGCCGCGCCCCTCTTCCTCCGCATTGGCGAAGAAGTCCGTGCCGACTTTCGGCTCGACGAATCGACAAGCCCCGCTGTCGCGATCCAACTCGTAGATCCACCCACGGGCATCGCACTGCGGCTCTCCATCCACGCCCGGGGCGTCGGCGGCCGCAATCGGCTGCAGCACTCGGGCACCGTCTTCAGTTCCTTACACCGTGTCGACGGAATCCCACCAGGCGAATACGAGGTGGTCGTCCAGGGCGTCGCCCGCGGGAAACAGTACCGCGGCTCGGCCCGCCTCAGCCTCTCATCGGACGACATCACGCTTGCGATGCCAGTCAGCGAAATGCCAACCATCGCTGGCCGCTTCGCTTGCTCCGGGCCATCCTCCGGCCAGACGACCCTAACCCTCTATGATCCCGACCAGTCCGCCCGCGTTCCCGCCATGCTTCGTCCCGATGGAACTTTCACGACCCCACCTATCACCCCAGGTCGCTACTCGTTCCTGCTCGCCGCCTCTTCCAACTGCTACCTGCACCGCCTCACCCTCGCGGGCCAACCCCTGCCTGAAAACCGGCTCACCGTCGGCGTCGATCCCATCACCGGCCTCTTAGTCGAAACCAAAGCCGGCGCCGGTTCCCTCCACGGCATCCTCCGCCACGGAGACCTTCCCCAACCCGGAGTGAAAGTCTACCTCGCCCCCGTCCCGCCCAACGAAATTGGACCCTATCGCGTCTACCTCACCGACAGCGACGGCAGCTTCGACTTCCGCCGCCTCCCCCCTGGCCGCTATGCCCTCTTCCTCGCCCCCGGCGCCCCGGAACTCTTCGAATACGCCAATCCCGAAGTCATCGCCCCCTACCTCAAGACCGCCCCCACCATCGACCTCGAAGCCAACCAACGAATCCGCCACGACATCGCTCAGCCAGGCCCCCAGTAGATTCGCTCTCCTACTGGCCTGCCAAAAACTCCGCCAATTTCCATCGTCCAGCCCCAACTGCGTGATCCGCCGCACTACGTCCACTCGTATCGCATCTCGAGGCCACCGCCCCCGCCGCCAATAGCCGCTCCACCGCCCGCTCCGATCCGTACTTCGCCGCGCCCATCAACGGAGTCTGGCCCTCGTTGTCCAACTCGTCCACCTCCGGGCACCGGCCAATCACCGTCGCCACCCGCACCGCATCCTCGGATCGGTCAGACCACGCCACTTGATGCAACATCGTCTCGCCCCGCTGGCTGCGCACCGCGCCCGGCCGCTGCAACGCTTGCAGAACCGCGGCGAATACCGCTTCGGTCCCGTAAGCCGCCTGCCGCAGCACGGCCATCGCCACCCCTGACTTCCCCTCGTCGAGGCTCGCTTTGGCCGCAAGCAGCAATTCGAGCGCCTCCACTGTTAGGCATAAGCCCAACGGCGTAAACGCCTTCTCATAGAGCAGATTCGGATCGGCTCCGGCCTCCAGCAAGGCCCTTACCAAACCCAAATGGTTTCTTCGCAACGCCGCATGCAGCGCGGCCGTGCCCGAGCGGTCCAACGCATCCACTTTGGCGCCCGCCGCCACCAACGCCCGTACCGTGCCCAGCCCTGGCGAGGACGACCCAGCCAACGCATGCAAACACGTTCCGCCCTGGCCGTCGGTCGCCTTCGGGTCGGCTCCCCCCGCCAATAGCGCCTCCGTCATCTGTCCCTCCCCGTCCCCCGCCCGGCAAGCGAGCAACAGGGGCGTATCGCCATTGAGATTACGAAGTTCCACCGCGGCCCCCGCCGCTACGAGCAGCGCGACGGAACGGGCGTCCCCGTTCTCTGCTGCCAACTGCAGACCAGTGCGCTGAGCCGGGTCGACATACCTCGGCGACGCCCCGGCCGTTAACAACAGTTCCACCAGCTCGCTGAAGCTCCGCTCCGCTGCCGAGCATAGCGAATTATCCAACCCACCCTCCATCGCGGGCATGGTGGCCAGCAACTTCGCCGCGCCTCCCGCCGTCTGCGGCAGGGAAACACCCGCCCGCACCGCGAGTCGCAGTAGCGCTCCCGCCTGGTGCGAACTCACGTCCGCCTCCGCCTCCGGCATCTCCGCTCCGGCCTCCAGCAGCAACGCCAATACCCGGCCATCGCTCCTGCGCATCGCCACATCCATTGGCCGCACGCCCCGATGATCCCGCCGGTTCACCCCTTCCCGGTCTGTCGCCAACAGCGCGCTCACGCTCGCCGCATTCCGCCCCCGGCAGCACCAATGCAAAGCCGTCTGCCCGGTAGCATCCGCGGCCGCAACATCGGCGCCACACTCCACCCACGGGGCCAACCGGCCCCCGCTGAAACTCGCCGCTGCGACGATCAGTGGCGTAGCCCCCTCGTGCTCCCACAGCGCGATTAGATGCCCCGACTCTCCCATTCCCGCCAACGTCAGAAACTCTTCCCTTTCGTTCTGGGACAATCCGTTCAAGTCACCCCGCGCCAGGCCCGCTTCGGCCAACAACTCCGTCTGCACCTCCTCCAAACGGCAGTCGATCTGGCCGCCCGCTTCGCAAAGCAGCCGGATCTGCTCCGCACCTTTCTTCGATTTGGCAGCGAGAAACAAACCCGCGTTCAAGTGGGAGCTCCGCCACGGTTTCCCCATCTTCAGAAGGAAGGTCAGGGCCCCTGCATCATCGCAACTGCTCGAGGTGTGGAGCAATCCCCACAGCCGGTAGGCGGCCGGCCTCCCGTTGAGGTCGGACGCGTCAAGACGATGGCGACTCAGGTACCGCGCCAGCGCCTCGTCCCCCGGTGGCTCGTATCCGTGCCGGGCGATGATTGCCGCCGCTATCCAGTTCCCCGAACCCATCGCCAACGCCCAGGCCTCCGCTCCCTCTGGGCCCCGGAAGTCCAGCGCTCCGTGAAGGTTCATCACCCGGTCCAGATACGGCCCCCCACGCTCCGGCGCGAGCGCGGCTACGACTTTGTTCCAAATCTCAGCTTTCATCATCGGTCTGAACCCTACAGCTTTCGCATATAGCAGAACTTCCGCCGGTCCGACGGCGACGGCCACTTAACATAGGCCCCACTCACCGCCGCCAGTTCGTCGCTCCGCGCTCCGGCGCTCCCGTCATACGTCACCAGCAGCCGTCCCTCCGCAATCTTCCACTTCCCCTTAATTCCGTACATCGCCACGAAAGTGCCGTCCGCCATCACGGTCACCCGCTTCATCAGCCCCGCCGTGTTGCCGTCCGCCGCCTGCTTTGAAAACGCTTCATCCAACGCCCACGCCCCGGCAATCGACTGCGCCGTCATCGCCCCCAACGGGCTGCCGGCCGCGACTGCCGCCGCCGGTGCCGCGGACACAGCGGCCTTGGCCGCCCCGCCCGCCGCCGGCTTGCCCGGCATTGCATCCGGCAGCGCCAATTCTGCCTTAGCCGCGTTCCGGTATTTCAAGTCGGTGGCAATCAGCTTCATCCCAGTAGTTCCCCGAGGAACCGGAAAGAATCCAACCCACGGTTTCGTCGAACCGCCCGGTACCTTAAGCAGCGTCACCCGTGTCCCCTCCGGCTGATAAATCACCGTGCCGCTGCCGTCGTTCTTGTACTTCGTCCCGTTGCCATCTTCGAGCCAAAGGAACGAGGTCGACAGGTTCCGATCTTCCGCAGCCGCATTCGTCACCTTGCCCTTGATGACGATATAGACGTGGTTCGCCGGCGCCGGTTTATCTGCCGCCAGCTTAGAGTATTTCGGTTGCGTCCAAGCTTTCGGGAGTTTGTCCAGAATCATAATCCCGGCGATCTCATGGCTGGTTTCGCCCGCACGAATCGTTTGCGATTGTGCGAACGTACAGGCGACGCTTAGGCACGCGGCCAAAGCAAGCGGTTGAAGGAGTCTCATGGGTGCGGCCTCGATTTCTTTCATTGCAGAAAGCCCTGCTTCTGCAACTGCTTCCTCGCATTCGCGCCCTCATCCGTATCAGCGTCGGAAAAAGTCTCGCTCGACAAAGATACCGGTTGTTCAACTCGCCCATTCCGAACTCGCCGAGTACACCGACGAGGCTATCGTCCGGCCCAGACGTGTACGCGTTTCGAAATGCAACTCGCGAGCAAGGATTCCGCGCCAACAATGTTGGCCGAGACCCCGAGGATCGGCAGCATTGGGGGCAAAAACACAGCAAGGGACACGAGTGCTGGATCCGGCGAAGCTGATTCGCTGTTACTCCATGGATCGCCTCGGTAGAGGCGATCCGCCACTCCACCCCCTGTGATTCCCCCTGTCAAGCGGTTCTGAACGGAGTTTTGCCAGTTCCAGTCGCTCCTTCGTTCTATCTTCAATGCAATCAATCGAATAGGAAGCCTTGCTCTCTGCTCAAACGCTCACTGTTCCATTCTGATTGCCGTGAGCCCCTTTCTCCCTCGATTTCCGCTAGTTTCACAATCGAATCCAAGCGGCCATCACCTCAACCTACGCGAAAGAAATCGATAGCTCGTTGTAGCTTCCCGGTCTGTTCTCGCTCACCCGGTTGAAGGCGAACAGAAGTTTTGTTTCATGACAACGCTTCCCTGGCTGGCTTGCCAAGGCCCTCCGCCAATCCAACCGACCGATACAAGGAGACACGACCGTGTTCAAGAATTCACGAATTCCGAGCTTTTCGCCGCTCTGGTAACCTTCCTGCCCTGCGCATTCGGCCAAGTTACGCCGAATGCCGGAAACTGGAAAACCTGGATCTTATCCAGCGGGAGTGCCGTCTCCGTCCCCCCGCCGCCATCGGATGCCGCCACGACGGAAGAACTCTCCTGGCTGAAAGGCGTTGCGGCCGAAAGCGATCCGCGGATCGTTGGCCAAATCAAGTATTGGGATGCCGGCCCGCCCGCCTACCGTTGGGTCGATTTCGTCACCGCTCGTCAAATTGCCGGTCAAGCTGTGGGAGCGCCCAATGTCAATCGTCCCTATGCCTACGTATCGGTTGCCATCTACGAGGCCACCGTTGCCGCCTGGCAGGCAAAATTCACGTACAACCGCAAGCGGCCCAGCGAAGCGGATCCCTCCATCCCCACTAGAGTCGCAGTCCCGCGCAGCCCGTCCTATCCCTCCGAGCACGCCGCTGCCGCCGGTTCCGCCGCCGCGGTTCTGGCTTACTTCCTGCCCGCTGAGGCGGCGGCACTGCAATCCTTGGCCGAGGAAGCCGGCCGGTCCCGCTTGTACGCTGGCGTCGAGTACCCCAGTGATTACACCGCCGGTCTCGATCTCGGTCGGCGCGTTGCTGAGCAGGTCATCGCCAGGGCACGCGCCGATGGTTCCGACGCTGTTTTCAACGGAGTGATCCCCACTGGCCGCTGCATGTGGACCGGCACCAATCCCGGAAACGTAACCGCTGCCCAGTGGAAACCGTTCCTTCTCTCATCGGCCAGTGAGTTTCGCCCGCCCCCGTCTCCGAGCTGTGAATCCGCAGAAGTCCAAGCGCAATTGGCTGACGTCCGCAATTTCCCTCGCGGCCTCAATGCCGCCGGCTTCGCCACCAATGCAAAGGCGTTTTTCTGGCAGACTCCCGATGGCTTGACGCCCTGGCCCTTCACTTAAATGAATCGGTTGGTTCTCGAGGATAAGTTGGACGCGCCGGCCGCCGCCCGCGCCTACGCCCTCCTCGGCGCTGCGGTTTATGACGCCTGGATTGGCAGCCAGGATGGGAAGTTCACCTACTGGTACCTCCGTCCCGCCCAACTCGATCCTACTCTAGTGCCCCTTTTCCCCGCTCCCAATTTTCCTGCCTAACCTTCTAACCATTCCACCACCTCCTCGGCAGGTGCGGAGATGATCGCCTATCTCTTCCCGCGCGATGCAGACGCCGTTCGGGCGCGCGCCAAAGAGGCCGGCGACTCTCGCATCTGGGCTGGCATTCACTATGAAATGGACAACCAGGCAGGTGTCAATCTAGGCCGAAGCGTAGCGCGAAAGTTCATCGCTTGGGCCGAAATCGACGGCTCGCAGCCTTGATCCAAACCCACTTGCGACCTATCGGCCCGGTTGCGCGTGGCAACCGGGCCTGTGCCTGTTGTACGCGGCTCCCGCGTGGAACGGAGCCTTCGTGTATTCGTGTCGTTGAGGTCGCGGACTATCACAACGCCGCACTAACGATTTCCCTCTCCTCGAACTAACTGCCCACTCGTCGCTATACTGCCAACAGAGCAGCTCTCGATGCTTCCCGTTTTCCTCCGCCACGCCCTCCCCTTGTTCCTTCTGCCCTCGGCTGCCCTCGCGCAGACCAGCTTCCCCTTGGCAGGAACCGTTACCAACGCCGCCACAGGTCAACCGCTCCCCCATGCCCGCGTCATCGCCCTGCGGACCAGCGGCGACGGGGAAACTCGGGAAGTCACCTTTACCGACGCCGCCGGGGCCTTTCGCTTTCCGGCCTTGCCAGCCGGTCGATATTCTCTTCTCGCTCACAAGCCCAGATACACTCCCAACCATCTCTCCCCCACGCCATCCATCGATCTCTCGGCGCCTCGCGAACAGGTCTCCCTTCCTCTCGTCCCCTACAGCGTTATCGCGGGCCAGGTTGCCGACACGGACGGCCAATCTCTCCGGCTCGTCCACATTGAGGCCTACCGCCAAGCAGTCGTCCTCGGGCATCACCGCCTCATCCGCGCGGGCACCGCGTTCACGGATGACCGCGGCAGCTTCCGCATTTGGGACCTGCCCGCCGGACGCTACTTCGTCCGCGCCATGTCCCGCGCCGGAGGAACCTTCAGTCTTGCGGACGAATCAGCCCCCTCCACCGTCGGCCGCCGAGCCTTTGCTCCCGTCTTCGCAGGCGGCTTCGAGCGCCTCGCAGAGGCCACCCCCACCGACCTCACCCCCGGCCAGCAGGCCCGCGTTGACTTCCGCTTGCTCCACCTTCCCGCCTATCGCGTGCGCGGAAGAGTCACCGGCTTCCAGCCCGCGGTTCCTGTCCGATTTGAACTCCGCCGGCCGGATACCGAACCAACCGAACCCCGAACCTTTTTCAATCCGGCCACCGGCAACTTTACGGTCTTCGATCTGCTGCCGGGCTCCTACCAACTCCGCATTCGCCAAGGGGAGCGTTCCGCGGCGCTCACCGCGGAGGCCCCTGTCAACGTCGGCGCCGGCGAAACTTCCCCCGTTCTGCTAGCGCTCCTTCCCCCGCCGACCCTCACGCTTCGAATCGAAGGACCGGGAACACTCCCTTGCACCAGCCTCCTCATTGACGGCGATCATCCAACGCAGCCGGTCGCGTATTTAGATCCAGACAAACCCACTCGTGTCCCGGCGGGAGACTACCACGTCAGCGTATTCTGCCCAGATTCCGTGCCGGAAAGCATCCGGTATGGGAGCGCGGAGCTACTGGGGTCCGAGCGCATCACCATCCCCGCTGACGCGCCCCCGGGCGACCTCACCATCACGCGCTCCCGCCGAAGCGGGAAGCTCTTCATCGCTCGCGAAGGAGAATCCGCCGAGCTACCAGTTTTGCTGCTACCAGGCAATGCGGCCATGGGCGCCCCCCGCCTACTTGAAGCTACGAAGATAGTCAGACCCGCCATCCAACTCCTGCCCGGCACTTACACCCTGTACTCCCTGCGCGATCGCCTGGCGCCCTATCGAGATCCTGCGTTTCTCGGCCAACTTACAAGGGGCATCTCCGTCCAAGTCGAGGATGGGCAGACTACGCGGGTTGTTGTTGAAAAACTCTCCCAGCCATGAAATCGCTCGGCCTATTGTTAATGCTCGCGACGCCCAGCCTGTTCGGGCAGCCGCCCATTGCCGTTACGGGCGTCGTCCGGCAGGCTCTTACCGGCGATCCCCTGCCGAACATCCTCGTCACCCTCAATCGCACCGACGCACCCGGACCGGAGCAGGCCGTCACCACCGTCCCCAACGGTCAGTTCGAATTTCTCGTGCCCCCGGGCACCTACCGCCTCATGGCGGAGTCCCCCATCTTCGGCGGGCAGATCTATGGTGCGACTTCCTTTCAATCCGGCTCCGGCGTTGCGTTGGTTCTCACGCCCAGTACCCGCCTGCCTCCGCTCGATTTTCGACTGACGCCGCCTGCGGCCATCGAAGGAACCGTTATCGACGGCCACGGCGAACCGATCCAGGCGGCGCAGGTACAACTCTTTCAGACGCTCATCCTGGAAGGCCGGCTAACCGTCATCGCGCGAGGTTCGGCCAATACCAACGATCTTGGCAACTACCGCTTCCCCGGCCTGGGACCCGGAGAGTATCATCTTGTCGCCTCCGGGACTCCCTGGCACACCTGGGATGGGCTTGCCCCGGGCCGCGGCTCATACCTCGTTCCGCAGTTCTATCCCAACGCCCGCTCGGCTGACAGCGCTGCGCCCCTCGTTCTCCGCGTTGCGGAAGACGCCCGGGCAGACTTTCGGCTCGACGAAGCGACGGGCCCCGGAGTCCAGTTATCGCTCGTCGAGGCACCGCCAGGCATAGCTATGCGTCTCTCCATCAATGCCCGAGGCTTCGGCGGCCGAACTCGGCTGCAGCACTTGGGGACTGTCTCCAGCTCGTTTCACCGAGTCGACGGAATCCCTCCGGGGGAGTACGAGGTGGTCGTCCAGGGGGTCGTCCGCGGGAAACCGTACCGCGGTTTGGCCCGGATCAGTCTTGCGGCGGACGATGTGACGGTGCGGATGCCGGTTCACGAGATGCCCACAATCTCTGGCCGGGTCGACTGCGCCGGACAGTCCACCACCAAAATGACGATTAGCCTTTACGATCGGGACCAGCAAGCCCGTGTCCCTGCCGCGCTCCGTCCCGATGGTACGTTCATTTCAGCGAACATTACTCCTGGCCGCTATTCATTCTTGCTCGCGGGCGCCGCCAACTGTTCCGTCGACCGCGTCACCGTTGGCGGCAAAGCAGTCCCTGGCAACCGCCTCGTCGTCGGGACGGACCCCATCGCGGAAATCGTGGTTGAGGCCAAATCGGTGGTCTCCTCGGTTCACGGAATCCTCCGGCGTGGCGAAATCGCCCAGCCCGGCGTCAAGGTCTACCTCGCCCCCGTCCCGCCCAACGAAACCGGACCCTACCGCGTGTACCTCACCGATAGCGACGGCAGCTTCGATTTTCGTCGCCTCCCGGCAGGGCGCTACACGCTCTTTCTCGCCCCCGGAGCCCCGGAGCTTTTCGAATACGCCAATCCCGAATCGATCGCCCCGTACCTCAAGAATGCGCCCACCATCGAGCTCGACGCCGACCAGCGAATCCGCCAAGACCTCGCCCAGCCGGACCCGCAATAAATTCGTTCCCCTGCTGACCGGCCAAGTACTCCGCAAAATTCAATCGACTAACCTCTCTTCTTAAGCGCCTCGCCGGAAGACACCCTGTCCGCACAGTGCGCGGCGCGTTTAGACTGCGTGACAGCCGATTCGATCCAATCCAGTTCGTCGATGGCAGGTTTCCAGACCTCTTCCGAGAGGACTCTGGACAGCGGTACCTCTTCAGGCGAACCTTGTTCGCGGTGCGCGATGGGTATTCCGTACCCTGCTGCCGAGCGCGTTGCCAGTCGCTCCCAACTTTTATCTTGAATGGAATCAATTGAATAGCTGGCATTGCTCCCCGGTATGCGCGCTCTCTGGGTAACACTGATTGCGAGGCGGCAGTTCTTACGCACAATTCCGGCACGGTGAATGACTCATTGGGTCCCTCGAACGAAGCCAATTTTCGCAGCTCCCTCGATCCAGGTAAGTGATTGAAAATAAACGATACGAAGGTCGAGACTAAGCCGGTTTGGGGCCATTTTTCGCAAATTCTACGAACGAAGCCAATAGGTCCCGTTCCACTGACATTTCAACTCCGATATACTCGTGTCACTTTGTCTAAACTGCTTCCTCTCTTTGGTCTCGCTCTCGCTTTGTTAGCGCAAGATCCCCGAGGTACCATCCTCGGACGCGTGACGGATGCCTCTGGCAGCCCGGTTCCTAAAGTCGCCGTTAAAGTCATTAACGAAGCGACCGGCCTCACTACTTCCGCCACGTCCAATGACGAAGGCGACTATCGCGCCCCCTATCTGAACCCCGGCTCCTATCGCGTCGAAGCCGAAGCCGCCGGCTTCTCGAAACTCCTCCGCCCCGGCGTCCAGGTCCGGACCACTGAAACCGTCTCCCTCGACCTCGAACTCAAGGTCGGCCAGGTCAGCGAGTCCGTCGAAGTCAAAGCCGAAACCCCGCTTCTCAACACCGCCGATGTCTCCCTCGGCCAAGTCATCGACCAGCGCCGCATCGAGGAACTCCCCCTGTTCGCCGGCAATGCCATGGACCTGGTCCACCTCGCCCCCGGCACCGTCAACGGCACCAACCTCCGCCTGCGCAAAGCCCCCTTCAACGCCGCCCCCAGCCAGTTCGGCACCAACGGCACCGGCAACAACAACAACGACTTCACCATCGACGGCGTCGTCAACGTCTACTCCGACGGCACCGCTCCGCGCGTCGCCTTCTCGCCGCCCCAGACATCCATCGCCGAATTCAAGGTCCAGACCAGCGCCTTCGACGCCTCCGCCGGCTTCTCCCTTGGCTCCAACGTCAACGTCACTACCAAGTCCGGCACCAACGACATCCACGGCGAGTTCCACCACTGGCTCCGCCACTCCAAACTCGACGCCCCCACCATCTTCCAAAACCGCGCCGGCCAGAAGCTCGCCCTCTATCAGGACAACCGCTTCGGCGCCTCCGCCGGAGCCCCGCTCTCTATCCCCAAACTCTACTCCGGCAAGAACCGCACCTTCTGGTTCTACGCCTTCGAAGCCAACCTGTTCGGTGACCCCAACGTCGGCAGCCAGATCACCACTGTCCCTACCGCCGAGATGCGCCGCGGCGACCTTTCACCCCTCCTCCGGCTCAACGCCAATAACCAGGTCTATGACCCTCGCTCCACCGCCGCCGTCGCCGGCGGCCGCTTCCAGCGCCAACCCTTCCCCGGCAACATCATTCCCACCTCCCGCCTCGATCCCGTGGCGCAGAACATCCTCAAGGCTTGGCCTCAGCCCAACCAGACTGGCACCGCCGATTTCCGCCAGAACTTCTTCCTCTCCGGCAAGGCGCTGGAAACCTACTGGACCAACATCGGCCGCGTCGACCACGCCTTCACCGAAAACCATCGCATCTTCGTCCGCCTCCACCGCGACTACTGGCAGGAAGATAAGAACCGCTTCTTCGGCCCCGACAACATCACCGGCATCATCCTCAACCGCGTCAACCGCGGCGCCGCCTTCGACGATGTCTACGTCATCAACCCCACCCTGCTCCTCAACGTCCGCTACGGCCTCACCCAGCAGGAGTTCCCGGAACGCCGCGTCTCCCGCGGCTTCGACCTCGCTAGCCTCGGCTTCGCGCCCAGCCTCGTCAACTCCATCGATAAGTCCGTGGCCACCTTTCCGCGCACCAACGTGGCACCCTGGACCGGCGTCTCAAATTGGGAGTCCGGCGACGGCACCACCGCCTCGCTCATTCACAATCTGAACTCCACCCTCACCTGGAACAAGTCCAAGCACACCGTCCGCTTCGGCTTCGACTGGCGCAACCTTCGGGAAAACCGCAACCGCTTCCCAACTAGCGCCTCACCCGATCTGGCCTTCAACTCGATCTATACTCGTGGCCCGCTCGATACCGCCGCCCCTCCCCAGGTCGGCGGCGAAATCGCCAGCTTTCTCCTCGGCATTCCCGCCGGGTCCATGGCCGTCAACGCTTCCTATGCTGAGCGCAACTCCATCTACGGCTTCTACATCCAGGACGATTACAAACTCTCCCGGAAGCTCACCCTCAACTTCGGTATGCGCTACGAAGTAGAGTCGGCGACTACCGAACGATACGACCGCGCCGTCCGGAACTTCGACGCCACCACGCCAAGCCCCATCGATGCCCAGGCCCGCGCTCAGTATGCCGCGGCGCCCATCCCCGAGCTTCCCGTCAGTCAGTTTCGTGTGCTCGGCGGGCTCACCTTCGTCAATGCCGGCGGCAACCCCCGCGGCTATTGGGACACCGCGAAAACCAACTTTATGCCCCGCTTCGGCCTTGCGTACCAAGTCGATCCCAAGACCGTGGTTCGCGCGGGCTACGGGATCTTCACGGCGCCCCTCGGTACGCTCTACACCAACACCGAGCCGGCTGGCTTTAGCCTTTCAACGCCTATCCAGGCCTCGCTCGATAACGGATTGACCTACCCGGCAACCCTCTCGAACCCGTTTCCCAATGGCTTGAGTCAACCAGCCGGACCGGCCGGTGGCCTGCTTACTAACATCGGCCAGAACGTCAACGCTTTCCCCAACCAGCGCAAGAACCCCTACGCCCAACGCTGGAGCCTCGGCTTCCAGCGGACCCTCGTCGCCGGCTTCCTGCTCGAAGCCTCCTACGTCGGCAACCGTTCCACCCGGCTCAATGTCCTGCGCAATCTGAACTTCATCCCGGCTCAGTACTTGTCCACCAGTCCTGTCCGCGATCAAGCCACCATCAACTTCCTGGGTCAGAATTTCCCGAACCCGTTGCGCGGTACCAATCCCATCTTTGGGGCCAACACCAATCGCAACAGCATCCTCCGGCCCTTCCCGCAATTTGGCAACGTGAACATCTACGACCCCATCGGCTACTCTTGGTATCACTCGCTCCAAATGCGCGTTGAAAAGCGGATGAGCAAGGGGTTCACCACGCAGCTCTCTTATACTTGGTCGAAGAACATGGAAGCCGTCGAGATGATGAATCCACAGGACATCCGGCCCTATGAAGTCGTGTCCGGTCTGGATCGCACCCAGCGCGTTACCGCCTCCGGCATCTGGGAACTCCCCTTCGGCAAAGGTCGCCACTGGGGCGGATCCTGGAATCCGGTTCTCAATGGCATCGCGGGCGGCTGGCAGTTGAACGGCGCCATGCAGTACCAGTCCGGTGCGCCGCTAGGCTTCGGCAATGTCATCTTCAATGGCGACCTCGACAACGTTGCCCTGCCTCGCGGCGAACGCAGCGTCAACCAGTGGTTCAACGTCAATGCCGGCTTTGAGCGCAACAACGCCCTCCAGCTCGCTTCGAACCTTCGCCGCTTCCCCCTCCGGTTCAACGGCATTCGCGGACCCATCCAGGCCCGCATTGACTTTGGCCTAATCAAGAACTTCGCCATCACGGAGCGTTGGCGCCTTCAGTTCCGCGCGGAGACCTTCAACGTCGCCAACTATGCCAACCTCTCAGGCCCCAACACCACGGTCACTTCCGGCGCTTTCGGCACCATCACCGGCCAGGACCCGCCCCGCTCCTGGCAGGGTGCTCTGAAACTGACCTTCTAGTGAACCCGTTCACCCGCAACTCCGTCCTCTGGGCGATGGTCCTCCTCGTGGCCATCGTCCGGATGTCGGACTTCATCGGCCTACCCTACGGCAACGCCGACGATATGACCGCCGACTTCTCCGCCATGCGCCTCGGCATCTGGGGCGCGGCTGTTGATAAAGCCAACACCCAAGGCCGGCTCTACTATCTGTTCGTCCTACCCATCTATGGGTTCATGATGCGCATAGCAGGCACGCCCTGGTACGACGTCCTCAACCTCGGATCCTTCACCCTCGGCTCTCTCCTTCCCTTCGTTGCTCTCCGCCGCTCCCTTGGCGAAACCACTGTCCAGCTCTACGCCGTCCTCTACTTTGCCCTCCTGCCGCTGCTCTACTCCTACTGCCCGCCTTACGCTTATCCCGCCTATATGTTTCTGCCGCCTCTCTTCTGCGGCCTCGCGATATTCTCTTATCCCGCTCGTCCCCGCCTCGCCGCCGTTTGCTTCTTCCTCTCCCTCATTGGCTACGAGCCGTCCGTCCTTACCGTCCTTGGTCTCTACGCATTGGCCTGGATTGCCGATCCGTCCCGCCGCCCGCCTCTCCGCTGGCCGCTCAGCCTCATCGCCGCGTACGGCTTGCTGTACGTGGCCTTCCGGCTCGGCGCCGCGTCGACGTATGAGGGTGTCGCGCTCGCCCTGCCTACGTCCCTATCGGACGCCGTTCGCGTCGTCGCTCAGCTCTCTTCGACGTCCTCCATATTCGGTTGGTACCGCTCCCACGTCTATCTCTCCTACATCGACTACGCTACCGGCGCCTCCCATCTCTCGCCCCTGACCGCTCAGATCCCAGCTTTCTCCTGGGCCTCCGTGCCTGTCGCGGCCCTCGCCGCTTACCTCATCTGGCAAACTCCGCGTCGCTCGCCCCGATTGCTCCCCATCGCTGCCTTTCTGATCTTCCTGCCGAACCTCCTCTACGCCTTCACCCCGAAGCTTTGGCAGCTAATCCTCGATGGAGCCATTCCCGCTTATACCGGCACCCGCTACTCCCACTTCGGCCTCGGTCTCTTTTTGGCCCTTGCCCTCATGGCCCTGCCTCGCTTACCCGCCGCCGTCCTCGTCGTCGCGCTTCTCGGCTGGGGATGGCCCGCCACGACGGAGTACACGCGCGAGGCAGCGCTTTATGCTCGCAAGCAGGCATCCAAGTGGGAAACCCTCCACGACCTCGCCATAGTGGCTCGCACCTCCCATATTCGTGACTGGGTGAGTGTCGTCCACGCTCCGGGCCTGTGGAACTCCTCGACTGCTCCGATGTCCTGGGGCGACCCCGTTCAGGAAACCGAATACTGGGATCGCTGGTTCCAACGGCACTACGGGCGCTCCGTTCATATTGTGAAGGAGAAGCCGCCTGGTCCCCACGCCCACCTGGAGTACACCCTGGCACCGGATGGCCGGCTCCAGTCCGTCAGGTTGACCTACGTGACGGAAGAAAAAACCTACGTGCTTCGCAGCACCGCCTCCACCGATTCATCCAACTGACCGTCGCCCCGCACCACTACCTTGGCGTGGCGCTTCGTCGGTAATATGTACTGCTGCGCCATCGGCTTCACCGTCGTGCGGTACTGCCGCTCCACGCACTCCGGCGTCCGTCCGCGTTCGCGAATGTCGCGTGCTAACCGCCGCGCGTAGCAGATCTCGTCTTCCAGATCGACGTACACCGTCGTGTCCAACAGCCGCCGCATCTCTTCCCAATAGAGGGTAAACAGGCCCTCCAGAACGACAACGGCCGAGGGCGCCAGCGGATCGGCCTCCGGGAGCCGCGCATGGGTAGCAAAGTCGTAGCGCGGGATCTCCACCGGCTGTCCTTCGCGAATTGCCGCCAAGTGCTGCCGCAGCAGTTCATCGTCAATCGAGGCCGGCTCATCAAAATTCACCGCCGCCCGCTCCGCCAGTGTCAGATGGTGCAACTCCCGGTAGTAGGAGTCCATCGAGATCACGGGCGCGTGCAGTCGTTGCGCCAGCCGCCGCGAAAGTTCGCTCTTGCCGGAGCCCGATGGCCCGGCGATGCCAATCAGATACGTGCCCATCGCGCTACGGTTTCGCCGGCAGAATGCCGATGCCCTTCGCCGAATACCACTTGTGCAACTCCACCCGGAGCCGTCCCGCCTTCACCGCCGGATCCTGGTCGCACCACTCCTGTGCCTTCTTCAGGTCGTCGGTATCGAAGACGAAGATGCCACGCAGGTCGCCTGTGCCCGCCATCGGGCCCGCCAGAATCAGCTTCTTTTCGTTGGCCAGTTTGGTGATGTTGGCCATGTGCCCCTCCTGGAGTTTCTTGGTCTCCTCGGTCACCTCCGGCGTCCACTTCGGGCCTCGGTAGAGCATACCGATTACATAGAACCGCATGTCCTGCGCCGAAAGGGACAGGCTGAAAACGAGCAACAACAGGATCCGCATGATCCGTCAGTATACCGGCTTTACTCCCACGCTCCCGTCGCCGCAGCGTACGCTGAGGACCAAGCCCATTGGAAGTTGTATCCTCCCAGCCAACCGGTCACGTCGACGGCCTCTCCAACGAAGAACAGGCCGTTCACGCGCTTGGCCTCCATCGTTGTCGAGGACAACTCCGCCGTGTCGACCCCGCCCGCGGTGACCTCGGCCTTCTCGTAGCCTTCCGTGCCGGTCGGCTCGACGCGAAACCGGTTCACCGTCTCGCCCAGTTTGCGGCACTCTTTGTCCGTCCACTCGGCCAACGGCTTCGTCGAAGCCAACCGCTCGGCCAGTCGCGAGGGCACCAACCCGGCGAGCGCGGTCCGCGCCGAAATTCGTTCCCGCTTCCGGCCGATCAGCTCTTCGGAGATATCCCGCCCCGGAGCCAGGTTCAACTCGACCGCTTCCCCTAGATGCCAGTACGACGAGATCTGTAGAATCGCCGGTCCGCTCAATCCCTTGTGCGTGAACAGCATCTTTTCCCGGAATGCCCGCTTCCCGATCCGCGCGATGCAGTCGGTCGCCACGCCGCTGATGTCGCCCCATCCCGGCCACAAAAACGGCACCAACGCCGGACGCGGCTCGACAATCCGCAGTCCGAACTGCCGCGCGATATCGAACGCCAATCCCGTCGCACCCATCTTCGGAATCGAGAGCCCGCCGGTGGCCACCACCAGCACCGGCGCCCGATGTTCGCCGACGATAAACTCGCCGTCGTGCCGTACCTCGCCCACGCGGTAGTTCGTCACGACCTTCACCCCCGCCGCGGCGCATTCGGCTTCGAGCATGGCCACAATCTGCGCCGCCGAACCATCGCAGAACAACTGGCCCAGCGTTTTCTCGTGCCAGGCGATCCGATGCTTGTCGACCAGCCCAATAAAGTCCGCCGGGCGATACCGTGCCAACGCGGACTTAGAGAAATGCGGATTCTCACTCAGGAAGTTCTCGGCCTTCACCTCGCGATTGGTGAAGTTACAGCGGCCGCCCCCCGAGATCAGGATCTTGCGGCCGACCTGCTGATTGTGTTCAAGCACCACCACGCGGCGCCCCAGCCGGCCCATCTGCCAAGCGCAGAATAGGCCCGCGGCGCCGCCGCCTAAAACGATGGCGTCACTTAGCAAGGAAGCGGGCGATGTAGCCCGTATCGATGTCGCCCGCCTGAAACTCAGGATCACTGAGGATCCGTTGGTGCAGCGGAATGGACGTATGGATGCCCTCGACGATGAACATGTCGAGGGCGCGCAGCGATCGCGTGATCGCCTCTTTGCGGTCGGTGCCGTAACAGATCAGCTTGGCCACGAGCGAGTCGTAGTAGGGCGGAACCACGCAGTCGGTATAGGCCCACGTATCGACGCGAACGCCAATGCCGCCGGGCAGGTTGAACCCGGTGATCTTGCCCGCCGATGGTGTGAACGTTTCCGGATTCTCCGCGTTGATTCGGCACTCGATGGCATGGCCGCGCATCGTTACTGGTTCCGTCAGAATCGACGTTAGCGGCTCGCCAGCGGCGATGCGGATCTGCGCCTTCACGATATCGATGCCGGTCACCAGTTCCGTGACCGGATGTTCCACCTGGACACGCGCATTCACTTCGATGAAGTACAAGCTGCCGTCTTCGTCCATTAGGAACTCGACCGTTCCCGCATTGGTGTAGCCGACTTCCTTCATCGCCTTCTTCAGGCTATCGGTGATCCGCTGCCGGAGTTCAGGCGTGACGCGCGGGGAAGGGGACTCCTCGATCAGCTTCTGATGCCGCCGCTGAATGGAGCACTCGCGCTCTCCGAGCACTTCGACTTGGCCGTAGTGATCCGCCAGAATCTGGAACTCGATGTGCCGCGGCTTGCGGATGTACTTCTCGACGTAAACGTCCGGGCAGGAGAACGCCGCGCCAGCTTCGGCCTGAGCCTGTGCCAGAAGGCCGGGCAGTTCGCTCGCTTCGTTCACGACGCGCATGCCGCGTCCGCCGCCGCCGGCCGTCGCCTTCAGGATGATCGGGTAGCCAATCTTGGCCGCCGTCTCCAAGCCATGCTCCGGCGATTCAAGGACTCCGGCCGAGCCCGGCAGAATGGGGATG
The DNA here is from genome assembly GCA_945890485.1 of Candidatus Sulfopaludibacter sp. SbA3. Classification (GTDB taxonomy): domain Bacteria; phylum Acidobacteriota; class Terriglobia; order Bryobacterales; family Bryobacteraceae. The sequence goes on from CAMDCN010000003.1 coordinate 329,601, forward strand.
CCGGCCTTGTCCATCGCCTCGCGGGCGTGTTGTTTGAATCCCATGGCGCGGATCACGTCCGGCTTGGGACCGATAAACGTCAGCCCGGAGGTCTCGCAGACCTCGGCAAAATTGGCGTTCTCGCTCAGGAACCCGTAGCCGGGGTGGATGGCGTCGACGTTCGTGATCTCGGCTGCGCTTATGACGCTGGGGATATCGAGATAGCTACGCGCGCTCTTGGCCGGGCCAATGCAGACAGCCTCATCGGCGAAGCGGACGTGGAGACTGTGGCGGTCGGCTTCGGAGTAGACCGCGACCGTTTTGATCCCGAGCTCCTTACAAGCGCAGATCACCCGCAGCGCGATCTCGCCCCGGTTGGCGATGAGGATCTTCTGAAACATAGGGGTTAGCTCGGGCGGACGGTGAACAACGTGGTGCCGTACTCAACCGGCTGCCCGTTTTCGACGTGCTTGGCGATGATGGTGCCCGACACTTCGCACTCGATCTCGTTCATCAGTTTCATGCTCTCGACGATGCAGAGCACCTTGCCAGGCTTCACGCTGTCGCCAACGTTGACGAAGTCCGACGCACCGGGCGAGGGAGCCGCATAGTAGGTGCCGACGATCGGGGACTTCACCGTCTGGAGGCCCTCTTCGGCCTTGGGGGCAGGCGGCGCAGCCGGGACGGCCGGGGCCGAAACGACGTGTTGCACCGGCGCTGCGGCGGCTGAGGCAGTGGTGACGACCACTTCCTGCACTGCGCCTCCGCGGACGATGCGAACGCGGTTTTCGCCGCGCTGGACTTCGAGTTCAGCCACTCCGCTATCAATCAGCGCCTGGATCAACTCTTTAATTTCTGGAATGTTCATTGCTTAGAGAACCATCAGTTTCTTCGAGGTCGGCGTCAGTATCTCGCATCCGGACCCGGTGACCAGCACCGTATCCTCAATGCGGACACCGCCGAAGCCTTCGAGGTAAGCGCCGGGCTCGATGGTGATCGCCATTCCAGCCTGCAAGCGCGTTTTGTCTTTTTTGCCGATTCGCGGCATTTCGTGAATTTCGAGTCCGAGACCGTGCCCCGTGCTATGGACAAAGGCCTTGCCGTATCCGTGAGCCTGCAGAACTTTCCGGGCCGCCGCATCGACGGAAGCCGTGGTTACTCCCGCCTTCACCCGGTCGAGCGCCGCCAATTGGGCCTCGTGGACTGCATTAAACAATTGCCGGGTTGGAGCGGGGATCCTGCCCAGGTGAGCCATGCGAGTCATGTCGCTGGCGTAACCACCCAGAAATGAACCCATATCCATCAATAATAACCCACGGCCCGTGATCTTTGCGGCGCCAGGCTGGGCATGCGGGAGGGCGCTGCGCTCACCGAAAGCCACGATGGTCTCAAAGGCGGGTTTCTCGGCGCCGCGGCGGCGCATGCGGTATTCGATCTCGGCGGCGAGATCGGTCTCCGTCATCCCCTCCTTGAAGTGGGTCAGGGCCTCCTCAAGGGCAGCGGAGTTGAGGAGCACGGAGGCGCGGATCGCGTCCTGCTCTTCGGTTGACTTGACCATCCGAAGGGTCTCGCAGGTATCGTCGAGGGCGCACCACTCCACCCGCGCCTTTTGCAGTGCGGCCACGGAGCGAAAGCTGATTCGCGTGTTCTCAAAGGCCACTTTACGAAACGAACCCAACTTATCCGCGATGGTCGTTTCGAGAGGACCCTTCGCGATCACGACTTTGGCCGACGCCTCGCGGCCGGCCTGAATCGTGTAGCGAGGATCGGTGAAGAGCGTCACCTGCTGAGCGGAGATCAGCAGAGCGCCGTTACTGCCCGTGAAGCCGGAGAAGTAGCGGACGTTCGGGGCGCTGGTGATGACAGCGGCGTCAGCTTCCTTCTCAATGAGGGCCGCGCGGAGAGCGGCGACACGATGTTTATACTGCAAGCAACAGCTTCCCCGTGGTCTTGCGGGCGGCGAGATCTTCCTGCGCTTGGCGGGCGTCGCTGAGCGGATAGGTTTGGTGAATGTTGAGCTTTAGGTCGCCGTTGGCGATCCAGCTCAGCACGTCACCAGCGCGCCACAAGAGTTCTTCCCGGGTGGCAATATGATGCGCCAGCGTCGGCCGGGTCAGGAACAACGAGCCTTTGGCGTTCAGCAGAAGCGGTTCAATGGCGGGCACCGGGCCGCTGGCGTTGCCGAAGGTAACCATCATGCCGCGGGGCTTGAGCGAATCGAGCGACTTGAGAAATGTGGAAGCGCCCACCGAATCGTAGACGACATCGACGCCCTTGCCTTCGGTGAGGCGGCGGGTCTCGGCGGCGAAATCAACTTCATCGTACAGAATCACGTCGTCCGCCCCGGCCTCGCGGGCCAGTTCCGCCTTGGCGGGCGTGCCCACCGTGGCGATGACGCGGGCGCCGCGGCGCTTGGCCATCTGGACGATGCACTGCCCCGCGCCACCGGCGGCGGCGTGGACCAGACAGGTCTGTCCATGTTGGAGCGGGAAGGTGGAATGAGTCAGATAGTGAGCGGTCATGCCTTGCAGCATGGCGGCAGCGGCCAAGGCGTCGGAAACGCCGGCCGGAATCTTGACGAGCTGTCCGGCGGGGGTGACGGCGAATTCGGCGTAGGAGCCGCGCGGGCCGGCATAGGCAACGCGGTCGCCGACGGCGACCTCCGTCACGCCCTCGCCGATGCTCTCGACAACGCCAGAGGCCTCCATGCCGAGGATCATGGGGAGGTCCGCTTTGTAGAGCCCCATGCGGAAGTAGATGTCGATGAAGTTTACGCCGACATGGCTGATCTTGACGCGTGCCTGGCCGGGGCCGGGCGTAGGCGTCGTTGCATCCTGATAGTGCAACTGCTCCGGACCACCACACTGATGAACCACAATCGCTTTCATGCGCGAACTCTCCTTCGAAGGTGAACCACGCTCGCGAAGGCGAGCAGGTATAAGACTGACACAGGGAACAACAGAATACGTCCCATGGTGACGACTGCGCCCGCCCCCGTCAACCCGGCACGGAACAAGACAAAGTGGAGCAGGGTGTTCCAGTTGCCGCGATCGACCCAGAAGTAGTCGCCGTTTTCGTTGAGGATGAACAGCTTGCCGGCCAAGCGGGCGGCGAGCATCCATTTCCACTTGGTCATGATGGGTTCGTTTGAACAAACGATCCCAACGATGGCGTGGTTGCGGGACTGGAGTTCGCGGACGACTTGAGCGCGACCGGCGGCGCCGGGGTACTCCGTGATGCGCCAGACTTGGCCGCGGTCTGGGCGGAATCCGGCGGGGAGGCCGGCGTAGCAGGTGACGAGGTCAAGCTGCATGCCGTCGCCGTGAATCTCGTAGAGTCCGGGCAGCAGGTCCTCAAGCAGGTGCCGGGATCCGCTTTCGACGATGACCACACGGTCAAACGGCGGGATGCGTTGGGACAGGAAAAGCCGCAACTTTCTACTATACCGGACCCAAAAGCGCTAGAATTTGCATGGAGAACGACGACAAATTCCGACTCGAACCGAGGTGTTGACGCTGCTCCGCGAAAGGATCGTCGCTTTCGCGGCATCTCGTATCATGCGGGGCGGTACGGCAATGTTGTCTCCCGAGGACGTCGCGCAGGACACGCTGCTCCTGATAGAGGAGAAGTACGCCCACGTAGAGCCGCTTGAAGAGTTGGTGCCGCTGGCGATGCAGATTGTTCGCTACAAGCTGCTGGGTGTCTTCACCAAGTCCTCACGGCGAGGGGAGCACAACGCGGTGCCGGTGGAGGATGTCCCATTGCCGGACCTGCTCGATTCGCCGGAGGTGGCGCTGCTGAAGAAGGAGCGGTCGGCCCGGTTGCAGGCGGCGCTCGCCGAAGTGGGCGACCGGTGCCGCGAACTGTTTGCGTTGAAGCTGCAGGGATTGAACTTCCCGGCGATTGCGGCGAAGATGGGCGCGGCGAACATCAACACGGTGTATACATGGGACAGCCGTTGCCGGCAGCAGCTGATTGAAAAGATTGGCAAGGAGGACCGGCGCCGTGTCCAGTGAAGAGAAGCAACTACTGTTTGGGGAGTACGCGGCGGGGCGGATCTCGGCGGCGGATAAGCGGCGGTTGATGGCGGCGGCGCTGGAGGACCAGGAGCTGTTCGATGCTATTGCTGAGCAGGAAGAGTTAAACGAACTGACCGTGAGTTTGCCCGCGGCCCCGCCCAAGCGGAAAATCTGGCCGTTCCTGATGACCGCGGCGGCGACGGGGGCGGTGACGCTGGGTCTGTTCTTGATGCTGCGGCCGAAACCGGAGCCGGTACTGGAGATGGCGAAGGTGATTCCTCCGCCGCAAGAGATGGCGGCCCCTCCGGCCGTCTCGGCACCGGCGCCGGCGCCAGCGGCAGAGCGGAAGCGTACACCGACGGCTGCGCCTGTTCCGATGGCGGAGCCTCCGATGGGGGCCGCCGCCCCGGTCACGGCCCCAGCCGCCCCAGCCCCCGCGCAGGAGTTGGCTGCGGCGCCGGAGCTGGAACGGCAGGCGAAGAAGGCGGAGATGCCGGCGCCCCAAGTGGCGACGATGGCTGCTCCTCCCCCGGCTCCATACCAAATATTGCATCGGGATCCCGAAGGGCCGGCCCAGATGGTGGATGGAGAGCCGCTGATCGTCCGGTACCGAACGGCGCAGGCGGGCCGCTTTGCGCTGGTGGACACGGGTTCGGGGCGGGAGTTGGCGGCGGGGACCGCGGTTGCGGGAGCCACGATTGATCTTCCGTTCACGGCGGTGCGCGGCGAGATGAACCTGGAGGTTCGGAGAGCCGAAGTCGCGTTTGCGGCAGGGCGGCTGGCGGATCGGGCCGAGTCGCGAGCGGCCGCTCCGGCGGCTGCGCCGAAGGCCGCGCCAGCGCGCGGGCCGGAGGCGCCGGTGCGGATTTCTTTGACGATTCGCTGAAAGGGTTTTGCTTCTGGCGGGATCTCTCTGGTGCAAGGAGAACCTGACCATGAAAACTTTGATTTCCTTTTTAGCGATGGCGACCGCGGGACTGGCCGTGGAGCCGTCGGCGGGTGAACTGTGGCGCGTCGGAGGCGAGGCGTTGCCGTGTCCGCTGGAACATACGGCGGTGACGGCCGACCTCTCGGGGCCGGTTGGCCGCGTCCGGGTGAAACAGATCTTCCGGAACCCGCTCGGCGAACCGCTCGAGGCGGTCTATACGTTTCCACTGTCGGCGCGAGGGGCGGTGGACGAGATGACGATCCGGATCAACGACCGGGTGGTGAAGGGCCAGATTAAGCGGAAGGAAGAGGCGCGGCGGATCTATGAACAGGCTAAGCAGCAGGGCAAACTGACGGGCTTGCTGGATCAGAAGCGGCCCAACGTGTTTACGCAGCGGCTGGCGAACATCCCGCCGGGGGCGCGAGTGGAGGTGGAGATTTCCTACGTCGAAACATTACAGTATGAGGCGGGACGATACGAGTTTGTATTTCCGATGACAGTAGGGCCTCGGTATAAGGCGAAGTACAATCCCACCTACGCGGCCAAGGGCGTCCGCGCGGGGCATGATCTGTCGCTGCGCGTGAACGTGAATGGCGTGACGGAGATGGAGTCGACGACGCATGAGGTGGTGCGGGAGCGGACGGGCGTCGCGCTTCGCAATCAGAAAGAGATTCCCAATCGGGACTTCATTCTGCGGTACAAAGTGGCAGGGCCAACGATCAAAGACACGTTGCTGGCACACCGGACGGAGGGGACGGGGCACTTCACTTTGTTCCTTGCGCCGCCGGAACGAACCCAGCCTGCCGAGGTGACGCCGAAGGAGCTTGTGTTCGTGATCGACACCTCCGGTTCCATGCACGGCTACCCGCTCGACAAGGCGAAAGAGGCGATGTCGGCTGCCTTGGCGGGTTTGCATCCGCGGGACACCTTCAACCTGATTACCTTCTCTGGCGATACGCATCTGTTGTTCCCGAAGCCCGTGCCCGCGACGCAGGAGAACCTGGCGGCGGCGCAGAGATTCCTGCAGTTCAGCCGGTCGGGCGGCGGCACGGAGATGATGAAGGCGATCCGCGCGGCGCTTGAGCCGACGGCGTCGCAGGAGCATCTGCGCGTGGTCTGCTTCATGACCGATGGCTACGTGGGGAACGAACCCCAGATCCTGGCCGAGATTGAGAAGTATGCGAACGCCCGGATCTTCTCGTTCGGGATTGGCAGTTCGGTGAACCGGTACCTGCTCGACGAGATGGCGGCGCGGGGCCGGGGCGAGGTGGAGTACGTGGGATTACAGGACGACGGGTCGGCCGCGGCACGGCGCTTTCATCAGCGGGTCCATACGCCGTTGCTGACGGACATCCGGGTGGAGTGGGGCAATCTGCCGGTGAAGGAGGTCTATCCGCAGCGTGTTCCGGATCTGTTTGACGCCAAGCCGGTGGTTCTGACCGGCCAGTTCTCCGGCCCGGCGCGCGGCGAAATGCGGATTCTGGGCAAGATGGCTGGACGGCCGTTTGAGCGGAAGGTGTGGGTCGATCTGCCGGGCAGGGAAGCGGCAAACACGGCGGTTCCGGCGCTGTGGGCCCGGACGAAGATCGGGACCTTGCGTGAGGCGGCGTCGATCACAGAACTCGGCTTGGCCTATGGGCTGATGACCCAGTACACCTCCTTCGTGGCGGTGGAGGAAGGCACGGTCAGTGGTCAAGGTGGACGGCTGATCGAAGTTCCGTCGGAGATGCCGGACGGTGTTTCGCACGACCATGCGTTGATGCGTAGCGCCCCAATGTCGGCGGGGATGGGCGTGGGCCGCGTACACGAATCGCGGAAGGTGATGGAGCCCGAACGCCAGGAGGCGGCGGCTCCGGTGGTGAACCCCGCGCCGAAAGTGGATCCGCTATTGGCTGCCCGGGTGCAGGGGATGGGGCCACTCGAAAAGGTGGGAGTCCGGGTGTTTCTGTCGGACGGTAGCGAGGCGGCCCTTGCGGCGTTGAAGAACGCCGGATTGGTGATCGCGGCGCGGCCGGGCGGTGGGTTGGTCGTGATGGGTGAGATCGCGGCGGGGCGGCTGGCGGAACTCAGCCGCTTGGGGATGGTGAAGCGGGTGGCTCTGCGTTAGAGCCACTCCATGATGCGAATCTGGCCGCGGGTTCCTTTGGGGCCCGCGCCGGGTTCGTAGATCAATTCCATCTCTTCTCCCTTTTGCTTTCCGCAGTTCAGATCGACAGGGTCTCCGCTCTTCGTCTTAGCGTGGACCTTTTCCGGATTGGCCAGCCAGTAGGCCTCCAGGGTTCCGTTGACGTCGAGCACGAGGCGCAAATCGGTCTCCGCGCAGACGAATTCGACGAACTTCCCGCGAACCTTCGTTCCCAGGATTTCTGGCTCCTGCCGCGGCGGCAAGTTGCCGGCGGGGTCCGGCGGAGGCGCTGGTAGATAGGCCATCGTCCGCTCCCGAGCCTGTTGGGGCTCCTGCATTTCGGCCAAGCGCTGCAAGCGGGCAGCCCGTTCAATGGCCTCCGGCGTTTTCGCCACCCGCACGTACTGCTCGGCTGCGTTCTTCGCTTCTGGAAACCGCTTCGACCACCAAGCGGCCTGTATGTAGATGGGGAAATACTGGTCCACTTCCGCGGGTTTGATGGACTTCAGCTTCTTCAACTCCAGGTAACTCTTGTCGTACTCCTTCTGCATGAGGAACTCGCCGGCCAGTGAAATCCGGAGCTCATGGGAATCTGGCGTGAGTTGCAGCGCGGCCTCCAGAATGCCCGGCGCCTCCTGGCGGCGAGCTTCGGCCGGCATGAGCCCGAGCGCGGCTTTGTATACCTCCGGGACAGGCGTGCGTTTGCGTGCCGCGGCGGCGAACTCCGCCCCTGCTTTGGCACGGTCCTGATCCCCATAGCCCCAGAAACAGTAGCCCTTCGTCACGTGAGGCTCTGGAGCTTCGGGGAATTGGGCTTCGACCGCGTTGGCTTTGGCGGTGGCGGCGGCGCAATCGCGGGTGGCCATGGAGAGATCGGCGAGGGCCATTTCGTAGTCGAGGGGGTTGGCGGGTGTTCCCCCAAGCTTCAATTTCGACTTGTCGAATTTCAAGTTGAAGATTGCAATGCGCACGGAGTTACCGCGGACGTAAGCCTTCAAATGGCTCTCCACCTGATCGACCGTCATCCCATAGGCCTTCTCGAAGGCGTCCGGCACTTCCGTACCCGCCTGAATCAACTGATTAAAGGTGTTGAACTTGGGCCGCATGTCGTCTTCGAGTTGCAGCATATGCATTAACGCCCAACTGGTGGAGTAGAAGAGCCCGACGTGCTCCTTCTTGTTGTATTCGGCCGACTCATGGCCGGCTGCCACGATGCGCTTCAGATCCAGCCAATCGTTATTGAGCTGGAAGAGATGATGGTCGATGGGATTGCCGACGCGGATTTTTCCGCCGTATTCATCAATCGTGGAGTACAGCTCGGCAAGCCCCTCGTTCATCCAGAGTGGCAACTTCATTTCTGAATTCTTGACGAGCAGATGAATGTATTCATGAACGGCCGTTCGCCGCGCCTGGCCCTCTCCAACCGGGCCGATGGCTATGTAGTCGCGGAATGGCAGCCCGGCGTAGAAGGCGGCGGAGGTCTCTCTCGGCGCGTAGACCTTGTATGCTTTCTCGCTGCCGAACACCACAATCCGAGGCTTTCTGGGCGGGTCGCCTATCTTCATAGTGGTGCCGAAGAACCAGCGGACCCGTTCAAATTGCTCTAACACTTCGATGGCACGCCCCTTGCCGCCGTCGGTCAACAGTTCAAAATGTTCGGACTCATAACGGGTCCACTTGTCGGCGGCCATCACAGCGGGCAGTAACAAGAATGTAATTAGCAGCAACCGGCTTGCCATTCCTTACTGTAACCGAAAAAAAGACGAGTCCGGGGTGAATATTGCGAATTCCGGACGGTGGAGAAATTCTGGTCACGACCTATGCAAATATTTTTTCTCCTTCTTTTTCATCGTTTTAGCGTGGCTCTTGGGGGAGCATGGTTCGGAATTGAGGGTTGGTTCGTTAGACTTCAGATAGCGGTAGTCAACTCGCCCCGGCGCTCCATCGAGCCCCGGGGCGTTTGTGTTTATACCGCGAGGAGAATGTATATGTCCCAGTCCCTGGTCCCCCAAGAATTGCTCGCGCCCCTCGAGGCCTCCCGCCGTGTGATGGAATTCCATGGCCGCAAGTTAGACCTTTCCCGTTACTCGGCTAACTCCCTCTGGCTTAGCCTGACGAACCGTAACGGCAAGCCCGGCAGCTCTACCCGTGGCATCACCTTCCACCCGGAAAAACAGGTGTGGCAGGTGCGCTTCAATACCATGCTCGTGGCATCCGCTCCCCATGCCGCCGAGGCCCGATTCCTCCAACTGCAGTTCCTCCACCAAGCCTTCGGCAAACTGGGCCTGGAGCTTGACCGGATCTCCCGGTTGCAGCCCTACGTTGATGGCGACGCGGGTTACCTGCCCATGCCGGATGGCCGGTTCGCAGTAGTGGATGCCGCGGACTTCGCACGCTGCGCGACACACTCTTGGTGCGTCAAACAGGGTTGCGTCCAAACCAAAATTCACAAACGCCACGTGGCGCTCTACCGGATGGTGCTGGGCTTCGATCTGCCTGCACGGGTGAAGCCGGTGCATCACGACGGCGACCGGCTGAACTGCCGGCGGGCGAATCTCGGCGTCCTGAACTATTCCGAGGCAAACTGGTCCGGGCGCAAGATTGCGAAGAAGACCACTTCCGACTACAAGGGAGTTTCCTGGATCAAAGACCAGTTCCTCTGGCGGGCCATGATCAAGAAGGGCGGGAAGATGTTTCCGTTGGGCGAATACCGGAGCGAATGGGCGGCGGCAAAGGCCTACGACGAGGCGGCGCGAGAGCTGTTCGGCGAGTTCGCGGCATTGAACTTCCCGCGGCCGGGCGAACTGGGGGCGCACCGGCCAAAGGATTTGAGCCCGGGCGGCCGGCTGATCGACGCTTCACTGGCCGCGTAGGAAGTGACCGGTGTGGGATCCCTGGAGCTGAGCGATCTGCTCCGGGGTTCCTTCGCCGAGGATGCGGCCACCGGCGCTGCCTCCTTCGGGGCCGAGGTCGATGAGCCAATCCGCGGCACGGATGACGTCGAGGTTGTGCTCGATGAGCAGGATGGAGCCCCCGTTGTGAATCAGGCGCTGGAAGCTGTCAAGGAGTTTGCGGATGTCGTCGTAGTGAAGGCCGGTGGTGGGCTCATCGAAAATGAAGAGGGTGCCTTCCGAAGTGGACTGCGCGAGGTGGGCGGCCAGTTTGACGCGCTGCGCTTCGCCGCCCGAAAGCGTGGTGGCGGATTGTCCGAGGCGGAGATAGCCGAGCCCAACGTCGGCGAGCACCTGGAGACGCTGCTTGAGCTTGGGCGTCTCGGCGAAGAAGCGGAGGCCTTCGGCGACAGTGAGGCCGAGCACCTGATGGATGTTCAGCCCCTTGTATTTGATGTCGAGTATGGCCTGCTTAAAGCGGGTGCCGCGGCACTCCTCGCAGACCAACTCGACGTCAGCGAGGAACTGCATTTCGACGGTGACGGTGCCGTCGCCCTGGCAGACTTCGCAGCGGCCTCCGGGGATATTGAACGAGAAGTGGCCGGCCGTGTAGCCTTTGCGGTCGCTATCCGGAGTGGAGGAGAACAGGTCCCGGATAACGTCAAAGGCTTTTACGTATGTGACCGGATTGGAGCGTGGGGTACGGCCGATGGGCGTCTGGTCGACGAGGATGATTTCGGTGAGCAGATGGGCCCGATCGACGGACTTCCAAAGTTGGCGTTCGGCCCCAGGCAACTCCTCGGCCTCCTCCTTGGCGGTCTTGCGCGGGCCCTCGCGTTCCAGTTCCTTCGTGAGCGCCTTGAAGATAACGTCGTGGACGAGCGAGCTTTTTCCGGAGCCGGAGACGCCGGTGACGGCGACGAGCATATTGAGGGGGATCTCGACGTCGACGTTCTTCAGGTTGTTCGCGCGGGCGCCGCGGACGGTGATGACCTTTCGCGGGTTGATGAGGCGGCGGGCTATCTTCGGCGCGGTCTCCATCTCGCCGTTGAGATATTTACTGGTGAGGGATTGGCCGCCGTCGGCGAGCAGCTTAGGGAAATTCCCTTCGAAGATTACCTTGCCTCCGTGCTCCCCGGCGCCGGGGCCGAGGTCGACGATGTGATCCGCCGACCGCATCACGTCAGGATCGTGTTCGACGACGAGGACGGAGTTGCCGAGGTCGCGGAGTTCATGGAGGATCTTGATAAGGCGGGCGGTGTCGCGGGAGTGGAGGCCGATGGACGGCTCGTCGAGGACGTAGCAGGCCCCGACGAGGCGGGAGCCGAGGCACGTCGCTAGCTGAATGCGCTGGGCTTCGCCGCCGGAGAGGGTGGCGGAGAGGCGGTCTAGGGTCAGGTATTCAAGACCGACATCGTTGAGGAATTTCAGGCGCTGCTGGATCTCGACCAGGACCTTGCCGGCGATCGTTTGTTGCTCCGGGGCCAGGCGGAGGGCATCGAAGAACGCGTGCGCTTCGGCGATGTTGCAGCGGGTGACTTCGGCCATGTTGCGGCCGCCGATGCGAATATTGAGCGCTTCCTTGCGGAGGCGGGCTCCGCCGCAATCCGAGCATTCGCTGTAGCCACGATAGCGGCTGAGGAAGACGCGGACTTGCACTTTATACTTCTTCTCTTCGACGTCGGGGAAGAATTCGTTGCGGAGGAAATTGACGAGCAGTTCGCGTTCGTCTTTGCGGAGATCCTCTATGGGAACTTCGCAGCGGATGGACTTGCTGTAGCGACGGACAAAGCGGGATTGCCAGTCGTGATAGGCCGGCTTGGTCCAGGGAGCGACGGCACCGGTGAGGACGGAGAGCGTGGGGTCGGGAATTACGAGGTCGAGATCGTAGTCGATGACGTTGCCGAAGCCTTGGCAGCGGGGGCAGGCGCCGAAGGGCGAGTTGAACGAGAAGAGCGTCGGTTCGGGCGTTTGGTAGGTGAGGAGGCAGGTTTTGCAGGCGAAGGCTTCCGCGAAGCGATGGCGCGCCGGTTCGGGGACGCCGGCTTGTTCGAAGACAACTTCGCCGGATTCGCGGTAGCAGATTTCGACGGTGTCGACGATGCGGGAGCGGAGATCGGCGGTGATGGAGAGGCGGTCGGCGAGGATGGAGAGGGGTTGGGTGAAGTCGATTTCGAGGAGCGATTCGGGCGTCGAGAACTCGCTGACTTTGCCGTTCTGATAGAGCCGGTTGAAACCGCGTTTGCGGAGGTCAAAGAGGTGGTCGCGGAGTTTGGCGGGGTCTTCGTTGATGTTAACGGGGAAGAGAGCGTACCAGCGGGAGCCAAGGGGGAGCTGAGACACGGCTTCGGCGACGTGATCGACGGTATCTTTCTGGACGGGTTGGCCGCACTGAGAGCAGTAGGTGGTACCGGCCCGGGCGAAGAGGAGCCGAAGGAAATCGTAGACTTCGGTGGAGGTGGCGACGGTGGAACGGGGATTGCGCGTCGTGTTTTTCTGGCGAATGGCGATGGGGGGCGCGAGGCCGAGGATCTCGTCGACGTCGGGCTTTTCCATCCGGTCGAGAAACTGGCGGGCGTAGGCGGAGAGGGATTCGACGTAGCGGCGTTGGCCTTCGGCATAGATCGTGTCGAAGACGAGGGAGGACTTGCCGGAGCCGGAGACGCCGGTGATGACGGTGAGTTGGTTGTGGGGGATGTTGAGCGAGATATTCTTGAGATTGTGCATCCGCGCGCCGCGGATGGAGATGAACTCGTCTACTTTGACTTTCCCTTTCTTACTTGCCAATGACTGATCTCCCGAAGGTGCGCGCCGCTCTGGCCGCCTGGTATGAACGCTGGAAACGGGATCTGCCTTGGCGCCGGACCCGGGATCCGTATCGAATCTGGGTATCCGAGATTATGCTGCAGCAGACGCGCGTGGCGGCCGTGATCCCTTATTATGATCGGTTCCTCGAACGCTACCCAAACTTGGATGCGCTGGCAGCGGCGGAAGAGCAGGAACTCTTGGGAATGTGGGCGGGCTTGGGCTACTATTCGCGGGCGCGGAATTTGCAGGCGGCGGCGAAGGAGATGGTGCGGTTGGGCGGATTTCCGCGGGAGTACGCGGCGATTCGGGCGCTGCCGGGGGTGGGGGAGTATACGGCGGCGGCGGTGGGGTCGATTGCATTCGGGTTGCCGCATGCGGTGGTGGACGGGAATGTGATCCGGGTGATGGCGCGGTTTTTGGCGGAGGGTGGCGAAATATCGTCAGGAGTGACGAAAAATCGGCTGCGCGATGCGGCGGAGGAGTTTTTGGACCGGGAGGCGCCGTCGCGGCACAACCAAGCGGTGATGGAATTAGGGGCGACGGTTTGTACGCCGAGGGATCCGGAATGCGGGCGGTGTCCTCTTTCGGAGTGGTGCGAGGGCCGAGCGCGCGGTTTGGCACGAGAATTGCCATTAAAAAAAGGCAAGACGGTTATCCGTCGAGTGGAGCGCTCGCTCCTCGTAGTCATGCGGAACGGAAATCTTCTTCTCTGGCAGAGGCCACCGGACGCGGCGATCCTGTCAGGTTTCTGGGAACTTCCCGAACCGCATCAGCTACTGAAGGCGAAATTTGGGGCAGCGCTCCACGAATTTAAGCACAGTATTACGAATCATATCTATCACTTCCAGGTATTTGAGGCGTCGGTGGGTAGGTGGTCGCCGGAGGTTGAATCGGGGCTGCGCTGGGTGCGCGTAGAAAGGTTGGCGGATATTCCGCTGAGTACGACAACCCGGAAGGCGTTGGCGGGAATGGCGCAGCTGCGTTTGTTTGCTTAGGGAGAAAGGGGTAGCAGTTGTGAACTTTTTACTGAGTAGAAAGTTCTGAGTGTGGAATCGAGTAGACTGGCGAGAGTCTGGGTTATTGGAGATTATGCAAAAAGAACGCATCCTTCGCCTCGCCAAATTTTCTACTGTTTTATTAACTATTCCGATTTTATTGTTTGCCTACTCGGTGGGTCCGGATCCGCGCCATACTGGCGCTCCCGGAGATCAAACGTGCGCCAAAGCGGGGTGCCATACCGGCACAGCCGTCAACGCAGGCGGGGGAAAGGTGGAGTTGCAGTTGCCCGGTGGCCTCACGTATGTGCCCGGGCAGAAGCAGCGGATTACGGTGGTGATCACCGATACGAATGCGACAACGCGGAACTATGGCTTCCAGGCGTCCGCGCGATTGGGCTCGAACGAAGCGAACGGGCAGGCAGGGACGTTTACTTTGGTGGGCCGGGACTTGATCTTGTGCGCCGATGGCCGGGAACGGACGACTGCGGCGTGCCCTTCGTCGGCACCGCTGGAGTTTGTTTCTCACGGCGATTCGAGCAATCGGACCGGTCGATTTGAGTTTGACTGGACCCCTCCGTCGACCGACGTGGGCCCGGTGAAGATCTATGTGGCGGGCAATGCGGCGAATGGAAACGGGTCCAATACAGGCGACCGAATCTACACAACAAGTGTTACGTTGACGCCTTCGGCAGGCGGCGGGGACCGACCGGCGATTACGTCCAGCGGTGGCGTGGTGAACGGGGCCAGTTTTGCAGCAGGCGTCGTTGCGGGTTCTTGGACGACAATTTTTGGCTCGAATCTGGCTCCGGCCTTGAAAACGTGGGACGGGTTGATTGACACGCAAGGCAACTTTCCGACGGCAATCGATGATGTTCGGGTGACCATCGATGGTCTGCCAGCCTACATTAACTTCGTCAGCGCAAACCAGATTAACGTTCAGGCCCCGGCCTTAACGCGGACGGGAATGGTGCCGGTGGTGGTGACGACTCCGGCGGGCGCGAGCGAGTCCGTGATGGCGAACGTCGTCCGCGAGGCTCCCGGACTGTTCCTCTTTACGCAGTCGCCGATTCGGTATCCAGCGGCGGTGCGGGCGACCGATGGCCGATTTATTGCTCCGGCGGAACTTTTCCCGGGCGTAACGACGGAGCCGGCCAAACCGGGCGATATCGTGCTGCTCTTCGGTACGGGTTTCGGGCCGACGACCCCGGCAGTGGTTCCTGGCCGGGTGTTTAGTGGCGCCGCGCCGCTTTCCGACGCAGGCAGTTTGCAGGTTCGAATTGGCGGAACCGACGTGGTTCCCTCGTTCGCGGGGCTTTCCGGCTCCGGGCTGTATCAGTTTAATGTGACCGTTCCCAATCTTCCGGATGGGAATCATCGGATCGAAATGCTCTTGAACGAGCAGCAGATCCAATCGGATGTTCAGTTAGCGGTCCGGCGCTAACCGCAACCTCTTACCCCAACAATTGGAGAACCTGATGACTCGAGTGATTCGTGCGGTAGTCGTGTGCGCGGCGGCTTTGCTGTCCGCAGGCGCCGTGATGGCCAGAAGCGCGGGGGCGCCGGCCAACGCGTCCGGCGTTCCGACCGACATGAACGGCCGGACCTGCGCGGCCTGCCATCGGCCCGAGGCGGCGAACTCAGACCCGCGCGGGAGTCTGACTGTTCTCCTCGACCGGACAACCTACCGGCCAGGGGTAAAGCAGTCGATTCGTGTTCGATTGCAGCATCCAGAGGCGCGGCGCTGGGGTTTCCAGTTGACGGCACGGCCGACGAGCGACACAACGCAAATGGCAGGGAGTTTTACCCCGAACGAAAATATTGTCGTGCAGTGCGATCCGGCAGGGACGTCGCCCTGCGGCGGGGCGCGCGAGTTTGCCACTCATAGTTTGATTTCAAATCGCTCCGGCACGACGGGCGGCGTGGAATGGGATATCGAGTGGACGCCGCCGGCCAACGAGGTGGGTGAAATTACCCTCTATGTGGCGGCGAATGCGGCTGACGGTACACAGCTCAATACAAACGACCGGATCTATACGACAACCGTAAAATTGGCGGCGGAGGGGGCCTGTAATCTGGCGCAGCGGCCGACGCTACGCAATCTAGCCAACGGCGCTTCGTTCGTCACTACCTTGGCCCCGAACACTTTAGCCAGTGTGTTCGGGTTGGATTTTGAAGTAGCGGGGCGCACCCGGCAGGCGGGGACCGGCGACTTCGTGAACGGCTCATTCCCGCAGCAGTTGGCGTGCGTGGCGGTGGAAATCGCGGGACGGCGCGCGCCATTGACCTATGTGCAAACGGACCAGATCAACTTCCAGGTGCCGACTTTGACGCATACCGGGCCGGTGCCGGTGGTGATCATCCTAAATCCGGGGCGGCCTAACGAGTTGCGGTCGGACCAGGGGACGGTGACGGTGGCGCAGTACTCGCCCGCTTGGTTCACCTTCGGCGGCCGGTCGATTGCGGCGACGACGGCGGACGGGCGGATCGTGGCGGACCCGGCGGTGGTTGCCGGGGGCGTGGCGGCTCGTCGAGGCGATATCGTGACGCTGTACGGGACGGGATTCGGTCTGACGGAGCCGGTGTACCAAGCCGGTGAGATTCCGGGAGGCGTTGCACGGCTGCGGGATCCCATTACGATTACCGTGGGCGGAACGATGCTGGCGGCATCGGACATTCTTTATGCTGGTCTGGCGCCGGGGTTGATTAGCGGCTTGTATCAGTTCAATATCCGGATCCCGATGGGGGTATCGCCGGGAGTGGTCCCGGTGGTGGCAACCATGGGCGGGGTCAGCACCCAGACGGCGGGGGGAGGAATTCCCGTTCAGTAAATTCCTAGCGGTGGATTTGTTGCGCTCCCGCTTAAGATGGGGGTAGTCACCCGGACTACCCCCTTTTGTTTTATGGTCAGCGGATTCCAGCGAATGGCCGAACTGTTGTTGGCGCTGGTGTTCTCCACTGCGGTGTGGGCACAGGCTCCGGCGAGCAGCAATGCGCCATTTTATACTTCGGCCAGCGTGGTGGATGCGGCGACCAATCTGCCCGGCGCGGTGGCGCCGAATGGTCTCGTTTCGCTCTATGGAACGAAGCTGGCGTATTCCACCCGGGCGCTGCAAACGCAGGATTTGATTGCGGACGCGTTGCCGACGGCGCTGGCCGGGACCGGGGTGCGGGTGGTGATCAGCGCGATTGCCGTTCCGATCCTGTTTGTCTCGCCGCAGCAGGTGAATTTCCTGATCCCGCCGATCCTGCGGCCCGGACGGTACAAGCTTCAATTGACCCGCGATGGTTGGAGCGGCCCGGAGGTGGACCTGGAGGTGGCCGACGTGGCGCCAGGAACGTTCGTAATGGAGTCGCGGTTCGTGATCGCGACACATGCTGACGGTACCTTGATCGACGCGGAGGCGCCAGCGCGGCCGGGAGAGATCGTGATCGTTTATGCCAGTGGGTTGGGCCAGACGACGCCGCGGCTGGCAAATTTGAACATTCCGCGGGGGGCGGCGCAGATTGAGCGGCGGAGCCAGTTTCGGGTGCTGTTGAACGAGGCGGAGGTGGAGCCGTCGGGAATCCTCTATGCCGGGGTAACGCCTGGATTTGCGGGGCTCTATCAGATTAATCTGAGGCTTCCCGAGCACTTGCAGGGGAATCCAGAGCTACGCCTCGGTATCGGGGAGCGACTCAGTCCAAGCGGACTGCTGCTGCACGCTCAGGCGGCAGCGCTACAATAGTTCGCTGATGAGCCCTCGCAATGTCCTGGCCGTGCTCCTGGTGGCTGGCGTATCGTTCTTCTCGATAGGAAAGTTCTTCCAGGAGATATCCGATTTTTATGTCCGGCGGCCGGAGGTGGATGGGGTGACGCAGTTTACCTTCCGCTACGCCCCGGTCCGGGCGCTGCTGCCCGAGAAGGGCGTCATCGGATATATGACGGATCCTGCGGCAACGGCGGACGAGCTGAACGCGACAGCGGAGCTTTACTTGGTGCAGTATGCGCTGGCGCCGGTGGTGGTCGTGAATTCCACGGATCAGCGGTACATTGTGACCAATTTTCATGTCATGGTGACTACCGGTTCGATGGCCGATCAGGGCTTTAAGCTGGTGCGGGAGTTCGGCAACGGGGTGGCTGTGTTCGAGAATCAAAAGTGGGGGAAACGCTAGATGGGCGGGTTGGGGGGATTGCTCTTTTGCGTTTTGGCCGGTTTCGGGGCGATGCGGGCGGCCTGGCCGGCGCCGCGGCATTGGAGCGCGCACGATCCGCTGCGACTAGCGATGGCCCCGGCCTTCGGCTTGGGGCTGCTGTCGCTCGTCTATTTTGCGGTTCGGACGGTGATGGGCGGCACAGGTGGCGTGGTGTTGGTGGCGTTCGCGACACTGGCCATGGGATTGGCGGGATTCGCTTGGTGGCGAGCGGCATCGGCGGAGGCAGAGAACCGGGAATGGGCGAAGGGCCCGACTTGGCTTTGGCTCGTGTTTGGGGCCGTCGCGGGGGTGGCGGCGTTTACCTTGACACTGATCTTGATCGCTTCGCCGCATGGCGAATGGGACGCGTGGTCCATTTGGAATCTGCGGGCACGTTTCCTGTTTCGCGCGACAGAGGCGGCGGCGCCGTTTGACCCGCTTTTAAATTGGTCGCATCCGGACTATCCGTTGCTCGTTCCGGCGTCGGTTGCCGGGTTGTGGACATGGAACGGAGGAGAGACGCAGTGGTTGGCCGCGGCAGTGGCCGTAGTGTTTTGGGCGAGCGCTGTGTTCGTGCCGGTTCTGGTGCTGGCGCGGTTGCGGGGTACGGCGATGGGGTTGACTGCAGGCTTGGCGTTGGCCGGCATGCCGCTATTGACGCGAAATGCGAGCGCCATGTACGCGGACGTTGTGGTTGGCTATTTCTTTGTGGCCGCGATCGGGCTGGGATTGCTGGCGATTCAAACGCGGGCGGGACGCGGTGCGGCAATTTTGGCGGGCGTGGCCGCGGGAATGGCAGCTTGGTCTAAGAATGAAGGACTGCTGTTTTGCGGGATTTTCGTGGTGACATTTGTGGGGGTGGTGCGGAGCCGGGCGGAGTTGGCGGAGCGGATTCGCTTGGTTGTGCCGCTGGTCGTTGGAATGCTGTTGGTGTTAGCGTTCGTCGGTCATTTCAAGTATCATTTCGCGCCGGCGAATGACTTGGTGGCGGTGGGGAAGAGTGCTTCTATGGGTGCGCGGCTGCTCGATTTTTCCCGTTACTCGGTGACGTTTTGGGGCATTGCGGAAGGGATTTTGACATTCGGGGATTGGTTGGTGCCGCCGGTCATCGTATTCGGGGTTTGGCTGGCTTTGCAAGGGATCCGGAAGGTCGACAGTGGGAGCGTCGTGTGGCCGTTTCTCGTGGCCGGTTTGCAACTCGTGGGCTATCTTGTGGTGTATGTCATAGGGTCGGACCGGTTGGAGTGGCAGTTGGAGACCTCGGCGGAACGGCTGTTGCTGCAGATCTGGCCAGCTGCGATCTTTGGTTTGTTGTATCTGGCTAAGGATTCGGCTGCAACGGAAAAGCGGTAAGGGCCGTAGAATAGGAAAAGGAGTTCCTATGCTACGGTTCACTGCGTTCGTTCTGGCGTTGGGTTCATTTCCGCTGATGGCCGAGGGGCCGGCGCCTTATTTAGTGGATGCAGGGACGAAGATTCCGCTCGTGATGATCAATAGCGTCTCGACGCGGCACGCGGCGGAAGGGGATCGGCTATATTTGGAAACCTCCTTTCCGATTTTGGCGAACGGCAAGATTGTGATCCCTCCGGGCAGTTATGTGGCCGGGACGATTACATCGGCCAAGCGAGGTGGCCGCGTGAAAGGGAAAGCGGAGCTGTTTCTGCGCTTCGATTCGTTGACGTTGCCGAACGGGGTGACTCGGGATTTTCGAGCGCGGGTCGGCGGCATCGATGGGCGTTCCTCGCAGCAACTCGACCGGAGCGAAGGAAAAATTACAGCAGAAGCGACCAAGGGTACTGACGCGCGGACGGTGGGTGAGGGCGCGGCCGGTGGCGCGTCGATTGGTGTGATCGCGGGGAGTGTTTCGGGGCGTCCGGGGATGGGCGCGGGCATTGGAGCTGCGGCGGGAGCTGCGGCGGGGTTAATGGGAGTGATGTTGACGCGTGGCCAAGACGTAGTTTTGGCCCGGGGGACAACGGTGGAGATGGTATTGGATCGGAATCTGGAGTTCACGGCGGCGGAGTTGGATTTTTCGCAATCCGGGGCGGCGCGGCGTCCGATCGAGGGCGATGGGGCGATGCCCACGGGTGGCCGGAAGGGCTCGGTGTTGCCTGGGCGGCGGGGCGGATTGGGGCGGATTAATCCGTAAGGTTTCTACCTTAGGCTCTCCCTGGAGGCCTAGTCCTTTCGCTCTAACCGGTTGGAAATAAGCAGGTATTGCAACTTCAGTACCAGCTTTTTTGAACCTTCTACTCTATTCTCCTAAGGGCCTATCGTCGATAGATACTTAGGAAGCCATGGATTTAGGTGCCTTAGAACTACAGATCTTCGTGAGCCTGGTAGTGGTATTGGGGTCGGCGTTTGTCGCGCTGATCTGCGACTATTTGAAGGGCAACAACGAACAGTTGCGGGAGCGCAACATTGAACTTCGGGTGCGGACGGAGGAGCGAGAGCGTTTTGCGATTCTCAACCCGTCGGCATGGCTTTCGCAGTTCCGGGGTAGCCCGGCTCCTGTAGCAAAGGCCGCCGAAGCTGAGGCGGCGCCAGTGGCAGCCGAGAGCGTGATGCAGTCGCATGCGACTGTCGAGGGCTTGGCGCAAGTGGCTGAGCGGGAGGCGAGCTTAGCGAGCCGCGCCGATGTGGGTGGGGACGAGGTCGCGGATGTTCCTTCCGTGGCTGGATTCGATGTCTCCGAGCGCCGCAGATCGCGGCGGAAGCGCGGTTTGGCGGGTGCGACGCCCGGTGCCGCGCCCGGAGAAAACTCCTACGACTGGGTCCGCCCGGAAGTGATGGCGCGTGTCGCTCGCCGGGCGGGTGGCGGCCAGAGACATTCTGAAGAAGAGACGGTGGAAGTGGTGGCGGAGGCTGAATCGGCCGTACCCCTGTTGGCCGCTCCCGTCGAAGCCGCAAATCCCATGACGGTTTCTCTTCCGGAGCCTTCCCTCCCCGCCGAGTTCGCCCCGACTGGACGACAGACGGAAATGGAGCAGGTCGCTCAATCGCAGACCCGGCCTACTTCGACTCCTCCGGTAATCATGTTGCGGCCTCTGCCGGCGATGAAGCTGGCTGATGAATTGCAGCGTATTGCGGAGACGGCGCAGGTTGCGCAGGCGTCGTTTACGAGTCAGCTGCTTGAGGATGTGATTGCTGCAAGCGCCGCAAAGCCGGCTGGTCTTGCCGAGCCTTCCGCGATCTCGTCCATTGCGGTGGTGGAGGAGAGTGTTGCGTCGGAGATCGCGCAACCGGTTGAGGTTGTTGCGGCCGCGGTGTCATCGTTCGCCGACAGCGGAGTGGATGCTGCCTCTTCCTCGCCCGACCGTAGCGGATGGATGGGGGAGAGAGCACCTGTGGTTCTTTCCGAGACGCTGGGCGGAGCGGAAAGCACCGTAGCCGGTCCACCGGCGGTTGCCGAATTCGCTAGTGAAGGGACGGAAGCCGCCTATGCATTTGCTTCAGTTGAGGAGGTTGCCGAGTTGGTTGCGGCTCCTCCTGAAGCTTCTGAGCATCTCCTGCAAGAGCCCGAGATCGCCTTCGCATTTGCTTCCAGCGAGGATGCTGCTGAGTTGTTGGAAGCTCCGCCGGTTGTTTCTGAAACTTTAGTGGAAGAACCGGAAACGGCCTATGCCTTTGCCTCGATTGAGGATGCATCTGAACTGGCGGAAGCTCCGCCGGTAGTGCCTGAGTACGTCGCTGAAGAGACGGAAATGGCATATGCGTTTGCCGCCATCGAGGAGGCCACTGGGTTAGCTGAGGCCCCGCCGGTTGTTTCTGAAACTTTAGTGGAAGAACCGGAAAAGGCTTATACCTTTGCCTCGATTGAGGATGCATCTGAACTGGTGGAAGCTCCGCCAGTTGTGTCCGAGTACGTCGCTGAAGAGCCGGAAACGGCCTATGCGTTTGCCGCCATCGAGGCCGCCGCTGAACTCACGGAAGTTCCGCCGGTCGTGTCTGAGTACGAGGCGGAAGAGCCGGAAACGGCCTATGCATTCGCCGCCATCGAAGACGCCGTTGGATCGGTCGGGGCTCCGCCAGTTGTGTCTGAGTATCTGGCTGAAGAGCCGGAGACGGCCTATGCCTTCGAGGTGCCGGAGTATTCCAACTCGGCCCTATCCGAAGTCCTGATGGCGCCGGAAGTTGCCGTGCCGGAACCTCCTCCTTTTGTCGAGGAGTTGCCGTTCCCGATTCTGGCTGCCGCCGCAAGCGCAGAGCCCTCAATCGTGGAGGAGCCGGCCGCCGCGTTCGCAAGCGCCTACCCAACCTACGACTCACTGCCTCCAGTGGTTGAGACGCCTGCTTATGATTGGTCGGGCGCCGAGTTTGCTCCGCTCCCGGAGACCGTTTTTGCCTCCGAGGCATTCGCCGCGGAAACGTATTCGGACCTCCCCGTGCCGGAGACGGTTTCGAGTACCCAATTGCCCGTCCTGCCGATGTTGGCGGCCGAGCCCGAGGAACCAGTGGCGACATCAATGTCGAGCTTGTCCGAGTTGCTTCTGCCCACGGGAATGCAAGATGTTGCCACCTACCGGCGTCTGCTGGAAATGCCGAACCCGATGAGCGGAATCGTGATCACCATCAGCATCAGCGAATTCAACCGGCTCTGCACTGCCGTGGGTGAAAAAGATCTGCCTTCGCTTCTTGATTCGGTTGAGGTGTTGATGTCGTCAATCGTCCGGGATGGGGATTTTGGCGTAAAGCTCGCGGCAGACCAGTGGGTCTTTGTCTACCGCATCGATGACAATGGCTTCTCGCAGCGGCGGGTGGCGGGATTGTCCGAAAAACTGTGGGATTTCCAGCTTCGCCATCTCGGCCTGAGCAATATCAGCTTCAACTGGGCTGCTGTGAACGTCCACGCCGAACGGCTAAGTGACGCCGTTGCCGCGGCAGTAGAGCGGATGGAAGCCTCCCGCCGGGGAACGAAAAAGTCCGGGACGGAACGGGCACGGCTGGTGGTGAATGGCTAACGGACTACTTTCGCAACTCCCCTTCAATCGCTTCAAGTTCCCGCCCGGCTTCGGCCCATTTCCCTTGGGCCGCTAGCTGGCGGTAACGGTCCATACGCTGGCGTAGGGACCTCAGGCGGGATTGCGGGTCGTTCAGATCAGCGGAGGCGGGCTTGGAGCCGGTGGTCGATTCTACGCTGGCGCTAACCTGCTGCGGCATGGGGGTTGATGCGCCGAGTTCAGCCAGCGCTTGCTCGTAGGTGTCTGTATAGATCAGCCGATTGCCTACAGCGACAACCACTTTCTTCAACTGCGGCATGCGGGCTTGGCTAGCCTGCAAATAGAACGGCTGGGCGAAGAAGAATTTGTTGTCGATCGGGAGGACGGTCATCTGGCCTCGGAGCACGCGGGAGCCTTGTTGATTCCAAAGACTAAGATCTTTCGAGATGTTCTGATCCTGGTTGATGCGGGACTCAATCTGCATGGGCCCGTAGTAGAGCTGCTCCTTCGGCAACTCCAGGAAAACGAGTTCGCCGAGGCGATCGCCGTCACTGCGACCGATCATCATTCCGATCAGATTGTCTTTGCCGCGCGGGGTGAAGGGCAGCATCAAAAGAAACTCGGGCTCGGCCGCTTCGTCTCCAGGGACATCCGCGATGACATAGGTCGGAGTCATATTGGACTTGCCGGTAGCCGTGTCCTGGGTGAACCCGTCCGGACTGGCAACCCTTCCGGGTGTGCCACCTTGCCGATTGGCGATGTCCCAGACGTCGACTTTGTTGTAGAACGCCTCAGCATCCTGCATATGAAAGGCCAGATGAATTTCGGCCTGGATGCGGAAGAGCCATTCGGGGTAGCGGGCATGTTCGCGAAGTTCGGCGGGCATCTCTGCCGCGGGCTTTAGAAGCTTCGGATAGAGCTGACCCCAAGCAAGAATAATCGGGTCCTTGTCGTCGAAGACATAGAGGTTGGTTTCGCCGCTGTAGGCGTCGATGGTCGCTTTGACGGCGTTGCGCACATAGTTGACGCGGCCGGCGGCCCTGGTTCGAATTGGATACGAGTACGGATGAGAGCTGGAGGTCGTGTAACCGTCAACCATCCAAACCAGGCGGCCTTCCTTTGTGAGGACGAGATAGGGATCTTCGTCCCAGGTCAGGAAGCCGGCCAAGGTTTCGAGACGCGCTCCGACGCGGCGGTGGATCATCATCCTGCTTTCGGCTTGAAGTGAGCCGGTCAGGACAATGTTGGGGTCGGTGTAGGCGATGGCCGCGACCAAGCGCATGGCAAACGAACCAATCGGAAAGCCGCCCGGGCCATCGTAATGGTTGTGGACGTTGTCAGAGCCGGAGGGATAGTTGAATTCGGGCTGCGCGGTGCGGACGAAAACGGGCTCGTGGGCGACCTCGCCGTAATAGATCTCCGGGCGACTGAGCTTCATGCCGGGAACGGTCACCTTGGGCGGGGCGTCTTGAATGAATAGGTTGGGGAGCCCGTCGGCCGTAATTTTGTTGGCATCGGCTGCTACTATCCCGTAGCCGTGGGTGTAGACGACGTGGCTATTGGGCCATCGATTCCGGGCTTCACCGAGTTGCTGGATATCCAGTTCCCGTGGCGTCAACATGACCTGTTGCAGTTTCCCGTTGAGTCGATAGCGATCCACGTCGGTGTCGACGTAGCTATAAGGCCGGAGCGGCTGAATCTGGCTCACGGTATCGTGGAATGCCTGCCAATCCCAGAGACGAACATTGTTCAGCAGGTCGCGGTACTTATTGGCATCCAGGGCAGTATCCAGATTCGCCTTGAAAAGCTTGGGCTTGGCGGAGCCTTTCAATTGGTAGGCCTCGCGGGTGGCGTCCATGTGGTGTTGGATAAATGGCCGTTGCAGGGTCAACTCGTTCGGCTTGACGTAGACGGAGTTGACGATGCCGGGCACGATGCTTTGAATGGGGAGGACGATGAGGGCAGCAAGGGCGGTCTTACCGCGGCCAATGGCGACAAGGCCGGCGGCTGCCAGGGTGGCGCCAACGAGCAGCCAGTTGAGTGGGATGCGGACGTTTGCGGCAATATAGTCGACGCCCGTCATGAAGGTATGGTCCTCATAGGCGAGGTCGTAGCGGTTAAGGAAGAACTGGGCGGCCAGGGCGATCAGGGTCAGCGCGCCGAGGACGCGGGTGCCAGAGCCGCCGCTGCGGAGATTTTGCCAGTCCAGTTCAAACTGACCAGGGGCGACCGTGCGGAACAGGGAATGCGCCGACCACGCCTGGCTGACGGCGAAATGAACGAGGGTAGCGACTGCGAGGGTGGCAACCGTGAACGAAGCCAGCGATTCAAAGAACGGCAACTCGAAGAAATAGAAGGCCAGTGGTTTGCCGAAGAACGGGTCGGTAGTGACGATCGGGGCGGCTGACTGCATGTTGGCGAAGTAGCGAGCCGCATCCCAACTGGAGAAGCCAACAGCGGCCAGAATCCAGCCCAAAATGAGGGCGCCCAGGGTGGCGAGTTTGGCGTAGTGGGGATGGTGGCGAAGGGCGGTGCCGGCAGCCTTCATGCCGCGGGCGTTGGCGATCCAGAGTACGACGAAAGCGATCAGACCGGCGGCAAGCCGCGGGCCGGTCTGATAGTAGAATTGCGCCCACCATGCATCGGTTTGCCCAACTTCGGCCCACCACTCATAGTCGATGATTGTCTTGCAGATCGCGGTGGCGCTAAACAGGACGAGCAGCAGGATGGCAAGGAGCGTGCCTTTCCCCCACCCCGTGCCGCGCGACCGGCCCCGAAATGCGTCTTCGATATCGATCGTGGAGTTCGCCATAGAGTTACAGCTTCAGTGTAGGCTCTTTGGCGAATCGGAATCAGCGTCTGGGGCGGACCAGCCGATCGATTCGTCTATTCGGGCCAGGGAAATTGGACGGATTGAGGGGCGTCGGGACTACCGTCAAACTTCCTCAGTTGCGCGAACATCTCAATCGAAGCCGGCTTCCCATTGGAGACGTGGACGCGGAACTGGATATTGCGCTGGTCGCCGTCGCTCGGGTCGAAGCTATAGCCCCACTGGAACCACGGCTTGCCCTGAGCACCCGCTGAACGGGCATTGGACTTCATCATGTCCGGTTCGAATACGCCGCCCGCTGTGTGGCGGGACTTGATGCGCACCCGCCAATCGCCGTTCGAATCCGTCTCTTTATAGGCAACGAAGGCGTAGTCGTCATTCAGGATGGCGTCGTAGGCTTCGAGGTAGGCGAGCGTCTCATAGCGAACGGAGTCAGTGCTGTCAGGGGCTTCGATCAGTTGTTTGGGCATTTGTTTGTCTCTGTCTGGTAGGGCGCAGGAAGGCGTAGGAATCGCTCATGAACGTCTTGGCGATTGGCAAAATAATAACGAAGTCAGGCGCCACTGCGAGGACGACGTCAACGATGACCGGAAACACGAGGTGGCCAAGGCCGCTGGCATAACGGTTCTGCGCCGGCCGATCGCGGCGAAGCGGTCGGCCGATCCCGAATGCGCGGCGCGGCTCCAAGCCGCCCGAAAGACAAGCCAAGCAGGCTGCCGCGCTCCGCGCATACAATGACTGAGGTCATTTCATGTGGCAACAGAACTACATCCCCATTGGCGATAGCCTCGCCGCCTCCGCGCTCGTCGCGGGCCTCCCGATCTTTACGCTCCTGCTGATGCTCGGCGTTTTGCGCAAACCGGCGTGGATGGCCGGATTGTCCGGCTTGGCGACCGCGATGATCGTGGCCTTATTCGTCTACGGCATGCCGGCCTCCGCGGTGGTCGGCGCGGTCACCTACGGTGCGGCGTTCGGTCTGCTGCCGATCGGATGGATCGTATTCTCCGCCATCCTGCTCTATCGCATCACTCTCGAGACCGGCAACTTTGAAGTGGTCAAGGACTCCGTCGGCAACCTGACCCCGGACCGTCGCTTGCAAGCCCTCTTGATCGCCTTCGCCTTCGGCGCGTTCATCGAGGGCGCGGCCGGCTTCGGCAGTCCCGTTGCCGTCGCCGCCGCCATGCTGACTGGCCTGGGCTTCTCGCCCTTCTACGCCGCCGGCATCTGTCTGCTCGCCAACACGGCGCCTGTCGCCTTCGGTTCCATCGG
This sequence comes from Candidatus Sulfopaludibacter sp. SbA3, assembly GCA_945890485.1. GTDB lineage: Bacteria > Acidobacteriota > Terriglobia > Bryobacterales > Bryobacteraceae. The sequence goes on from CAMDCN010000003.1 coordinate 356,561, forward strand.
CATTCCGGTCACGACGCTCGCCTTAACCACCGGCCTCCCGGTACGCGAGCTCAGCGCCCAGGTGGGCCGTCTCTGTGCACCGCTGTCCTTCTTTGTCCCCTCGTATCTGATCCTTGTGATGGGCGGCTGGCGGGCCCTCCGTGGGGTGTTGCCGGCCGCACTCATCTGCGGCGGATCCTTCGCGGGCTTACAATTCCTGGTCTCGAACTATCTCGGCGCGGAACTGGTTGACATCGCCAGTTCGCTCGCCGCGATCGGCTCCCTGGTGGTCCTCTTCAAGGTCTGGAAGCCGAAAGATACCTTCCACCTCGAAGGCGAAGTCACGGCCGCTCCGGAGAAGAAGATTCACACGGGCAAGCAGTTGTTCCGCGCTTGGCTTCCCTACCTTCTCCTCATCGTTTTCGTGCTGATCTGGGGCGAGAAGGACATCAAGGCTTACCTGAACACCTACACGATCAACGTGCCTTGGCCCGGCCTCCACAACCTCGTCGAACGAGTAGCCCCCACCGTACCCCAACCGACGCCCTACGCTGCCGTCTATGCCTTCAGTTGGCTATCGGCCTCCGGCACGGCCTGCCTGTTCGCCGCCATCGTCGCGTCCCTTTGCCTGGGTGTAACGCCGAAGCAGTTCGGCGGCATGTTGGCGACTACCTCTCGCCAACTCGCCCTGTCCCTGCTCACCATCGCCAGTGTCCTCGGCCTGGCGTTCCTGATGAACTACTCCGGCGCCACCGCCACCCTCGGCCTTGCCTTTGCCTCCACCGGCCCCACGTTCCCGTTCTTCAGCGCTATGCTCGGCTGGCTCGGCGTTTTCCTGACGGGGTCCGACACTTCCGCGAACGCTCTATTCGGCAACCTGCAGGTGGTCACCGCGAACAGCCTCGGACTCGATCCCGTGCTTATGGCGTCGTCCAATTCAAGCGGCGGCGTGATGGGTAAGATGATCAGCTTGCAGAGCATCGCCGTCGCGGCCGCGGCCACCGGCATGAAGGCCGCCGATGAAGCCAAGCTATTCCGCTTCACGCTGCGGCACAGCGTCTTCCTGGCCACCCTGATCGGCCTGCTGACCGTCTTCTACGCCTATGGCCTCTGATCGCCGGTGAACATCTCGCGAGGGGCCAGCAGGCCCCCGCAGAACTCCAGGCCGGTGTAATAAATCCCTTTCCGGTCTTCCTGATAGCGAACCACCGCCGTCCCCACCAGTTGCATCTCCTTCTCGCGAAGATGCACGAAGCTGCCGGGGGCCAACCGCTCCCGCAGCATCACTCCCATTCCCCGCCGTCCCAGGTTCTGCACCTGCGCCAAAGTCGAATATTCACGGCCCGACGGTTCAACCCAGCGCAAACGCACGGACCGGTTGAACTCGCATCGAGGGGCCAAGCGCTTTTCGGACGGCATGGTGACTGTTACTCCAACCTCATCATCGCAAGCGCACCCCTTAGGGGCCATAGCCCAAATGGGGGAAGAGAGCCTTAGTACCAAGGTTTGGGTTAAAACATTTTCGCTTGTATTTGTTTCCGGAAGATTTATACTGGTCGGGAATTCTCTCCCCTCGAGAGAGTGATCTGGACGCCGCACCCATTCCCGCGTGGCGTGCGGCGTCCAGAGAAGCTACCGAATTTTGGTGGCCAACACCGCCGACTGCGGATCCAGCGTCATCTTCACCACCGGCGCCGCCAGTTTCCACTGAAACGCCGTCGACGCCCCGTCCGTACGTACCCACCGCGTCTCGGTTTTCCCTCCGCGGTATTGGATCTCCACCGGCACGTCCACGGAGAAGTCTTCGTCCACCTCGGACTGTTCGATGGTGCCATGTCCCGGCAACTTGCCCGGCGCCAGTCGCAGTGAAGGAATACCGGTCCCTTGAATCCACGTGCCCGCGAAATTCTCGAGCTTCGGGTCCGGATCGGACTTCGGCAGCAGCTTGGCCGCTTCCTCGAGAAACAGCGCCGCGCTCAAGCGCCGGCCCTTGTACTCCCGCGCCACTTTGCCCAATAGCTGGTTCCATGCCGTGTCTCCCAACCGGCGACGTAGCATGTGAAGTATCCAGGTGCCCTTCTCGTAGGTAATCGTCCGCCACGCGCCCGGCGCTTCCGACGATTCGAGACGCATCCCCAGCCGGATAGGGCCCACCGAGTCAATCGTCTTCCCCTCGGTTGTCTTCGCCAGCAAATGCTGGCGATAAATTTCGAGTACCGGGTCGATCGCCTTGGCGCCCTTGCGCTTTTCGAGCATCATCAACGCCGAGTAATTGGCCAGCGCCTCCATCATCCATTCGTCCTGGTAGCCGGTGCTGGCCACCTGGTTTCCCCACCACTGATGCGCCACTTCATGCGCCACCAGGATGTCGGAGAAAAAGATCCGCTGATACGGGTCGTTGGCGAAGGCCGGGCGATCCCGCGGGTCGAGATACGACAATGTAGAGAGATAGATCAAGCCCGGAAAGCCCTGGCCGAACGCGCCGGGAATCGGTGACACCGCCAACGTCTTCAGCGGCGGGGGGCCGAATCGGGAAGCGAGGAACTGATATGCGTCCACCACCTCTCCGGCCAGTCTTTCCATCGCTTGCGCCGGGCTGGGCGCCGGGTTGGGCGCGGGCATCACGATAGCGTCCATTCCGCGCCTAGCCGCCCCACCTCGCGGTGGAGGAATCAATGGTGGCGCCACCAGCAAATCCTGGCGCCGCGGCGCCAGCGCCGTCTCAACGGCCTTGTTCGCGTACATCTCCACCCGCAGGCCCGCCCGCTCCACCACGGAACGCTGGTACTCCCCAACATTGAAGCCAACAAACCGGAGCGGCACCGTCGACCGGAACTGGCTTACCACCCGCAACGGGTCGGCCGTCTCCCGGTCACCAACCGACTCGCCGCTGGCGACGATGGTCAACGCGCGGGCGTGCTCAAACGTCAAATCATAGGTTGCGAACTGCGTGCCGTGGTGCGGGTACCAGGTCCCGCGCGCACTGACGGCGTAGACGCCATTCCCGGCCGCATTGACGACGTCCCCTTCGTGCTCCACTTCAATTTCATGCACCCCGCCCGCCAGCGGCACCTCCGGACTCAGCAGAAAGGTATCGTTGTCGCTACCGCGCAGCAGCGCCGTGCGCAAACTCTCCCGCTGATAAACCTCTACCGGTTTCCCATCAATCCGCGCCGCGGTCACACGCATGCGCCGCGAGATATCGAGCGCGATCAGGGCGCCGGTGCGCTTACGCTGCGCGGCCGGAGGCAACACAATTCGCAGCTTGGAGGTGGCCTTCAAATGCAGACCGGCGTCCAGCGCCGCCGCAATATTGACATGCTGCAGTTCGAAATCCAACTCTGGGGACTTCGGCCTCCCCTGCCGCGTCCGCCGCCCGGGGAAGCTCGTCCAAATATCGTAGAAACTCCGGTTCTCGCGGTAGGTCAGGTGCCCAATGGTCACCTCTTCGCGGGATTGCGGATCGTAGATCACGTCGAAGTTGCCCAGCTTCGTCTGTGCCATCGCCGCAAAGAACAGCCCCTGTTCCGGCGGCGCTCCGCCCACCAGATCCTCAAGCAGCCGAGTCTCGAAACTGGCAGTCAGACTGCGCAGTGTCGGCGTCCACTGCTGTGCCAGCAGCGCTCCCATCTCCGCCGCGGGCTTTAGTTGCCGTTCGGCGATGAAGGCTTCAATCTCGGCGCCCGTCCCATCCGTAAAAAGCAGCAACGCGCCGCGAAAATGCTCGTTCAAAGTCGGCGTCTGGGTGTAGTGGGCCAGTGATGCGCGTTCGCTGGCCGTGGGGGGCACCAGCAGAACTTCCCCATCCCCATTCTCCGTCTCGGCGCTGAAGAAAGCAGCCATCGGAGCACCGGCGACCGGTTTGGCCAGCATCAAATAGCCGTCCGTCAGGAACAGCTTCACGTCTTCCCGAATCAGACTGAGGTCGCGAACCCGGTAGCAGCGTTGTCCGTCAAACGAGGCTTCCCGCAATTGCGCAGCCGTCTCTGATGCCGACGCCCCAAGTAGAGTCGTCGCCGCGGCCAGCGTCCAGCAGACGCTAAATAAACATCTCTTCGTCGGCTGTAACCTGGGCCACATTGGCGGGGGAACCTTTCAGCAGATGCGCCACGGCGGAGCGGACGCCTGCCGCCACTCCAGTGATCTCCCGCAGCGGCCGCACAATCGAACTTTGGACACCCGTCACGGTGGTTTGCACCCGCGACATGGTGTCGTCCAGCAGCACTTCCACCTTGTCCATCTGCAGACGGGCGCGGCCGGAGGCATCCTCCAGCAGGGAATCAACACGCACCAACTGCGTCTTTGTCAGATCCAGCACGTCATTGGCGCGCTTGGTGATCCCGTTGATCTGCTCGCGAGACTCGTTCAACGTTTTCTCAGCGTTGGCGAGCGCCGCCTCCGCCTTAGGAAGAAAGGCCTCGAGACTTTTCTTTATGTCTCCCGCCGCCTTGGCCATCTTCATAGAAGCCACGGCCTGCGCGACGAAAGACAACGCCGTGATTCCTACGAACACGGTCATGACGATGAGTAACGATTCCTGATTCATAAGGCGGAAGGGCCTGCTTAGTTATGGATTAATCGGCAGCGAAGCCGGTCTCTTCTTTAATGCTCTCGCGGTAAGCCTGTTTGCCGGCGTCAACTGCCGCCGCCAACTGCTCTTTCTGCCGTTGCAACGCGGATTTACCCTTGTCGACGGCTTCCACAGCTTGATCACGAAGGTCTTCCGACTTGCGCTTCAAGAAGTCTTTGCTCTCTTCCGACTTCTTCTTCAAGTAGTCCTTGCTCTCGTCAGCCTTGCTGCGAATCAGCGTCCGGGTCTCTTCCCCCGACTTCGGGGCGAAGAGGATACCGACGGCCACGCCGATGCCGACGCCCAGAAAGAAATACGGAATGCGTTTATCTTCGTCCATTTTTTGATCCCTCGTTTGTAGTGTACAGCAGTATCTGTAGGGTAGGACGTTCCAACACCCCGAAACTGTTGCAGACTATTTCCATATGGCCATGCGCCGCAGTGCTCCCAAACGTTACGCCGGCGAAGACCTCATGAACTTCGCTTTGCGTTCGTTGAGCGTCCGCTCCTCCACCGTCGCCGAACTCAAGCGGAAGCTCGAATCGCGCGCCGAAGACCCAGCCGAGATCCCGGCCATCCTCGCCCGTCTCGAAGAATCTCGCCTGCTCAACGACGAACGCTTCGCCGAATCCTACGCCCAGGGCCGCCGCGACTCCCGCCTTTTCGGCCCCCAACGGGTCCGCCGCGAACTCGCCCAGCGCCAGATCGCCAAGCCCCTCGTCGAATCCACCGTCCGCGAGGCTTATGGCGAAGTCGACGAGGTCGCCCTCGCCGTCGCCCACCTCGAACGCAAAATCCGCGTTCCCGATCCCGCCGCCCATTTCAAAGATCCCAAGCATCTCCAGAGCGCCTTCCGCAAACTCGTCTATGCCGGTTTCTCACCCGGCGCCGCCAGCAAGGCGTTGAAACAGTTCTCCGCCCACGCGGCTGATCTCGAAGACTTCGACCCCACTCTCGAAGAGGATTAACGCGACTCCCAGGCCGCCTTCGTAATCGTGCCTTCGGCGTCGGCGATGATCGTCACGATCAACAACTCTGGCGCCTCGGGAATCGTCTCCCGCTCCGGGCCCTTCCAGACGTACATCTGCCGGCCGCCGCTGCCCGTCACGATCTCCGTCGGGTCGCCCAAGGCCACATTGGCCCGCCGCAGCGGCTGCCCCTCCAGCCGGCCCATCAACGCGTTCATGTAGTTCCGCCGCCGCCGCTGCCGGTACACCGTGGTCCAGTCCTTGGCCACCAGCACCAGGCCCAGAATCAACACAAACGAAAAGAGCGTCAGAATCTCGATCATCACTTCCCCCCATTGGATGCTGTCCTGCTAGCCTGTGACTGTGAAATCCTCGCTCCTCGACGGATTGAATCCGGAACAATTGGCCGCCGCCGAGGCCGTCTTTGAGCCGGTCCTTGTCATGGCGCCCGTCGGCACGGGAAAAACGCGGACGCTCGTCGCCCGCGCCGCCCAAGCCATCGCCTCCGGCGTCGCCCCGGAGCATATTCTCTGCGTCTCGTTCACCAATCGGGCGTCAAAAGAAATTCGAGAACGCCTCCAATCCGACCTCGGCGCCACCGCCCAAAAGATTCAAGCCCGCACCTTCCACGGCCTCTGCGCCATCATCTGCCGCGCTGAAAGCGAAGTGCTCGGCATCGATCGCGACTTCGTCATCTGGGACGACGACGATTGCCGAGAAGCCCTCCTCCGCGTCTGCGCGAACCGCCAAATCGAGATTGACCATCACGACAACGACCGCTTCTCCGGCCTCATCGCCGGCGTCGCGCAAGACGCCAAGCTTGGCCTCATCCACACGGACTTCGAAACCCACTTCCGCGCCAAACTCGACAAGGTCAACCTCAAAAACACGAGCCGCAATCAATCCTTCCCCATCCCCAAACTCCTCGAAGACTATGAGCGGGAAATCCGCGGCAACCACGCCGTCGACTTCGCCGACCTCATCACCATGGTTCGCCATCTGTTCAATGAGGACGAGTTCGCCCTCGCCCGCTGGCAGGACCGTCTTCGCTGGATCCAGGTGGACGAAGTGCAGGATACGAACCTGCCCGAATACGCCATCCTCTCCTCGCTCGCCCGCCCGACCCGCCACCTCGCCTTCTTCGGCGATGTCGACCAAACCATCTACGAATGGCGCCATTCGAATCCGAAGAAGATCCTCGACATCTTCCGCGCCGACTTCGCTCCTGTCCGTGAGATTCACTTCGTCCGCAACTACCGATCCACCGAACGCATCCTCGACGTCTGCCGCGCCATCATTCACCAATGCCCCGGCGCCATCACCGGCGCCCTCGAATGCCACTCTGCCGAAACCGGCCCGCCCGTTGAGTTTCACGAAGCACAAACCGCCGCCACCGAAGCCCACTGGCTCGCCCGCCGCACCCTCTCCATCCGCGCGGAAGACCAATGCGCTTGGCGCGACATCGCCATCCTCACCCGCAGCAACAACGCGGCCATGGGTATCTCGGAAGCCTTCGTCGAAGCGGGAATCCCCCACTTCCTCGCCGAGCAGTTCCGCTTCTTCCACCGCGCCGAAGTCCGCGACGCCGTCGCCCACCTCCGCCTCATCCGCAATCCGTACGATGGCAACAGCCTCCGCCGCGTCATGCAACGCCCCCCCAAAGGGATTGGCCCCGCGACGATCGAGAAGATCCGTACTCTCCCTCGCAACCTCTGCCTCCGCCTCACCGATTTCGCTGATGCCGCCACCTATGAGCACGGCGACCCCTATCAGCCGCTCCTCGATGCCTGGGCCGAGAACCGCGTCGTCGTCTTCGATACCGAGACCACCGGTGTTGATACGTCGGACAACGAGATCGTCGACATTGCCGCCATCCGCACCGGCGCCGACGGCGAGCAAGCCCGCCTCCAGTTCGTCGTCCGGCCCCGCGGCCCTGTCGGCTTGAGCGAAACCATCCATGGCTACTCCGACGCCTATCTGAAGCAACACGGCGTCGCGCCGCTCGAAGCCCTCGAAGCCTTCTCGCAGTTCATCTCCGGCTGCGTGCTGATCGGCCACAATCTCGTCTTCGATGTCCGCACGGTGGAAGCTGCCCTGCGCCGCGAGCATCTGCCGAACTCGCTCCCCGCCCGCTGGTTTGATACCCTCGAACTCACCCGGCGCTTCCAAAGCCTGCCCTCCTACCGCCTCGGCGATATCTGCGCCGGCAAAGGCATTCCGCTCGAAAACGCCCACCAGGCCCTCGGCGACGTCCTCGCCACCGCGCAGCTCGCCGCCCGGCTCATCGTGCCGTTGCGCGAACACGCCCTGCAGCGTCGGGAAGCCATCATCACCAACGGCGGCCACTTCGCGACGCTAGCCAAACAGTTGGCCGAATGGCGCACGCTTTCGCTCGGCCGCCGCCCCCACGAAACGCTCGGCGAGATCCTCGCCGCCTCGGGCCTGGTCGAGTGGTATCGCAAACAGGACAACGGCGAAGTCCGCGTCCAAAATCTCGTCGACCTCTGCGCGATGTTCGAACGCTACGACGACCCGTCGCTGCCGCCCGAACAGGCCATCGAGGAGGTGCTCCAAATCTCCTCTCTCGGCAACGACGCCGACCGTTATCTGCAGAAGGAAGACCGCGTCCTCCTCCTCACCGTTCACCAAGCGAAGGGCCTCGAATTTCCCACGGTAATTATGGCTGCCGCCACGGACAATGAGTTCCCCGCGTGGCTTGCGCAGAAAGAGGGCCGCCTCACCGAAGAGCACCGCCTCTTCTACGTTGGAGCCAGTCGCGCGCGCCGCCGGCTCATCTTTACTTGGCACCGGCAGAACGCCTTCGGCCGTCCGCAGGATCCCAGCCGCTTCCTGCGCAAGCTTCCCGGGTTCTCAAAATGATGGCCCTGCTCCTGCTCCTCTCCACCTGCGAGCAAGGCGCCGATCTCTTCCGCCAAGGCCAATGGGAACCCGCCCGCCAACATCTCGAAGCGGCCGTCCAGAACAAGCCGGACGCGTTTTGCTGGAAGTCGCTCGGCGTCGTCTACGCCGCCCTCGGCGACACGCGCCGCGCCGAGCCTCCCTTCGCCAAGGCCTGCCGGATGAACCCGAAGGAACCCGATGCCTGCTACTTCTGGGCCCGTTCGCTGTACGCCCTTGACCGCTTCGCCGATTCGCTCACCGCTCTCGACCGCGACCCCACTCCGCCGTCTGCCCGCAGCCTAACAGCTCGCGGCCAAGCTCTCGACGCCCTAGGCCGCCCTGATGCCGAAGCCGCCTTCCGCCAGGCGCTGAAGTTTTCCGATACCCCCGCTGAGCCCGATCCCCGCCTTGGCCTCGCGGCCTTTCTAACCCGCCAGGGCCGTATCCCCGAAGCGCTCTCCCTCCTCCGCTCGGCCCCGCCCGCCTACCAACAACTCGCCGCGTATCACTATCAACTCGGCCGCGCCCTCGCCCAACAAGAGCAATGGGCCGCCGCCGCCGAAGCCCTGCGCAACGCCGTCTCCCTGAAGCCGGCCTACCCCGAAGCCCACGGCCTTCTCAGCCGGGTCTACTACCGTCTCGGTGACACCACCCAAGGCGCACGCCACTCCACACTCGCGCTTCAGGGCTCGACAATCTCCAGATAGGCATCTCCCTTCGGCACCGATACTTTCTGCACCAAGCCCGAAGGCCAACGCACCTCAATCTCCTTCACGGCCCCCTCCGGCCCCAAACCAAAATGCGCCACCGGCTCGCTCGAACTCGCGTAGCCCACGGCCGTCGTCACCCGGTTCCACTGCGTCCGCCCCTTCCCATCCGTCAGCTTTACCAACGCTCCAATCCCGTCCCGATTGCTCTTCGTCCCGCGCAGCCGCACGCCGATCCAATGCCGCCCCGCACCCAAAGAGTTCTTCAACACCAAAGGCGGCTCCCCGATCCTGCTCACCACTACATCAACGCGCCCATCCCCATCGATGTCACCGAATGCCGCCCCCCGGTGCAGCCCCGGCCGTCCGGCTGAAGCCGATTCGAAGGTCCCATTCCCCCGGTTCCGCAGCAGCAGATTCGCCTGCCGCGACTTCCGTTCGGAATACTGCTCCGTGTTGTCCTGCACGTCCGCGCACGCCGCGAACAAATCTTTCCACCCGTCGTTGTCGAAATCGAAAATCCCCGCGCTCCATCCGCTCAGCGGCAACGTCGCCCGCGCCACTTGGCTGGCATACGTCCGGTCACTGAACTGCCCCTTCCCCGCGTTCCGGAACAGCGGAAACGTCTCGTTCGTTAACGCCGTGATAAACACGTCGTCCTTCCCATCGTTATCCCAATCCCGGAAGTCCGCCCCCATTGCCGAAAGCGCCCGCCCATCATCATTGAACGCCACGCCCGCTGGCCCGCCAACCTCCCGAAATTTCCCGCCGCCCTCATTCCGGAAAAGCGAGTTCGGCTGCGTATCGTTCGTCACGAACACATCCAGCAAGCCGTCGCCGTCCATATCGCCAAACGCCAATCCCATTCCCTTGCTCGGATGCGCCGCAATGCCGCTTCCCCCCGAAACATCCGTGAACGTCCCATCCCCATTGTTCCGGAACAGCGAATTCGGCTCCGGCGCATAGTGCTTCGGATGGCAGTACGTCCGCACCGTTTCCCCACACAGCAGCTCCTTTGCCGGGTCCCACTGCACATAGTTCACGACGAACAGGTCCAGGTCGCCATCGTTGTCCATGTCGAACCATCCGCCCGCCACGGCCCACTTCCCCGTCGGCCCCAAGCCCGCCTTCGCCGTCACGTCCGCAAACGTCCCATCCCCCCGGTTCCGATACAGCGTGTTGCTCCGCACGCCTGCCACGAACAGATCCGGGAATCCGTCGTTGTCAAAATCCCCCGCCGCCGCCCCGATATCGAAGCCCGCGCCCTGCAAGCCAGCCCGCTCCGTGACGTCCACGAATTTTCCGTCCCCCGTGTTCCGGTATAACCGGTTCCAATACTTCGGCCCATCCTTTCGCAAGCTGGGCTGCGACGCCCCATTGGCCAAAAACACGTCCAACTTCCCATTCCGGTCAAAGTCGAACAGCGCCACCCCGCCCACCATCGTCTCCGGTAGATGCTTCTCCGGCGTCACCCCGTTCTCCAGTTTCGCCGTCAACCCGCTCCCGGCCGACACGTCGACCAGTGACGCCAGCATCAGCACCATCCACATATGCGCTATCTTCACACGAGCAGATGCCGCAGCCCATTCTCCGTCTCCGCTGGTACATCGGAGCCGCTCTCTTCCTCTCCACCGTCATCAACTACATTGACCGGCAGACCCTCTCTGTCCTTGCCCCCTACATCAAGACCGAGTTCCAGTGGGACAACACCACCTTCGCCCTGCTCATCGTCGCCTTCCGCGTCGCCTACGCCGTCGGCCAGTCCGTCTCCGGCCGCTTTCTCGATCGCGTCGGCCTCCGCCGCGGTCTCCCCATCACGGTCGCCTTCTACTCCTTCTCCGCCATGTCCACCGGCTTCGCCAACGGCTTTGCCAGCCTCGCCGCCTGCCGTTTCCTGCTTGGCGCGGGCGAATCGGCCAACTGGCCCGGCGCGGCCAAGACGGTCGCCGAATGGTTCCCCCGTCGCGAAACCGGCTGGGCCGTCGCGCTTTACGATTCCGGCTCCGCCCTTGGCGGCGCCATCGCCCCGGTGCTCGTCTATAGCGTCTATCACTTCTTCAACGATTGGCGCCCCGCCTTCTTCGTCACCGGCTTCCTCGGCCTGCTCTGGATTCCCCTCTTCCGCTGGCTGTACCATCCGCCCGAAACCCATCCCCGCCTCTCCGCCGCCGAGCGCGAAGACATCCTCTCGAACCGCTCGAGCGATAGCGCCACCGACGCGCCGCCTCTCCCCTATGGCATCCTCCTCCGCCTGCCCCAAACTTGGGGCATCGTCGTCTCGAAGGCGCTCACCGATCCCGTCTGGTACCTCATCACCGACTGGTTCGCCATCTATCTCGTCGCCAAGGGCTACCAGCCGGAACAGAGTCTGCTCGCCTTCTGGATCCCCTTCCTCGCCGCCGACATCGGCAACTTCGCCGGCGGCGGCATCTCCAGCATTCTCATCCGCCGAGGCTGGACCACCCTCCGCTCCCGCCGCCTCGTCGGCATCGTCTCCGGCCTTGGCATGTCCACGCTAGCGGGCGCCGTGATCTTCGATTCCTACGTTTCCATGATTGGCTTCTTCGCCCTCGCCACGCTGTCGTACGCCGCGTTCTCCACCATCGTCCTCGCTCTGCCCGGCGATCTCTATCCCTCGCCCAGCGTCGCCTCCGTCAGCGGGCTCAGCGGCACCGGCGCCGGCATCGGCACCATCGCGGCCACGCTGCTCACGGGCATCGTCTCCGATCGGTACTCCTTCGCGCCCGTGCTGCTCACCGCTTCGGCCGTCCCGCTGGTGGCCACGCTGGCGCTGGTTATTTTCGTTCGAAGTGCTCCGAACTTACCACCAGCCCCCGCTCGTCAAACAGGTTGAAGTACCAAGCCGTAGCGCCCTCGGGCACCGCCGCCCGCGCCGACTTCCCGCGGAGTTCCGCCGGCACGGACTCCCACGTCCGCTCCTGCCACTTCCCGCTGGCCTTCGTATAGTTCAATTCGGCGTTCACGATTTTGCCGTCGAACTTCACCCGGTCCCGCTCCGCCGCCACCACCCGCACCGGCTTCGGACCCTTCCGCAGCATTGCGTCCGCGAACGCAAAAATCTCCTCCGGCTTCGCCCCATCCGGATGCCCGTGCTTCATCCGCACCCGGATCGCCAACGTCCGCGGCCCCGCCGGCAGCCGGTACGACTTCTGCAGGGAAGGGAAGGGGTACGCGAAATCGTTCGTCCCCGTCACCCACAGCATCGGCATCCTGGCTCCCGGCAAGTACACCGACGGGTCCCACCACCCCAGCCATTTCGCCTCCCGCTCCGGACCCATCTCCGAGAAGTTCTTCAGCCACGCTGAGTCCTCGCCCAAATAACCGCACCCATACACCGGCGCCGCGAACCGGAAGCGCGGATCAATCCCCGCCACGATGTTCGTCAGATAGCCGCCCCACGAAATCCCCGTCACGCCAATCCGGCTCGCGTCCACCTCCGGCATGCTCCGCAGCAGCGAATGCCCCAGCACCGCCGCCGCCACCGCGTGGTACGTCCACTGGTCTTCCTTGGGTTCATCCACGGCCTTGAACCCGCCCCATCCCTCCGGCCCGCCGAACTCATGGTGCGCCCGCGCCGGGTTCCACAGCTTGTCGGCGGTAGCTCGCTCCGGCAGCATGCCACCCGTATCCATCGCAATTGCCGCATAGCCCCGTGCGTTCCACATCCGCACCCACTCGGCGAACGCCGTCCCGCCGCCCCCATGGATCAGCACCATCGCCGGCAACTTCTTCCCCGCCGGCGCGCCGTAGTAGGCGAACACCCGCGTCGACTTCCCCCGCCACGGAACCGACTCGTAGTAAAGCGCCTTCACCCCCGGCTCCGCGGTCTCCGCAGGAAACACGCGCGGCGTCTCGAACAGCTTGGTCAGGTCCCAAGGCAGCAGCAGCAAAAAAGCAAGCAGAAGCATCTGCCCGATTCTATAACCCCAGCTTTGCCTTCAACTCCGCCACCCGCTCCCGCGCCACCTGCAACTCGGTCTTTTTCTCATCCTTCAGCCGGATCAGCAGCCGGTTTCCAATCCACCCGTGCAACTCCTGTACGTAGTCGAGCTGCACTAGCGTCGACCGGTGAATGCGGAACCACCGTTCCGGATCGAGCTTTCCTTCAAGCTCGGCGATCGAATGGTCCACCACGAAGTCCTTCGCCGTAGTGGCCGCGAACGTTAGCTTGTCCTCGGAGTAGAAGTGCGTCACCCGCGCCAACTCAACAAACTCCACCCGCTCCCCCGTCCGGCTCGGCAGCCGCGTCGGATAAGCCGCCGGCTTCGTCAGCGCGGCGATGATCTTTTGCAAGTCCGGCGCCGTCTCCTGTCCGCCGAGAATCCGTCCCAGTTTCGCCAGCGCCCGCTCCAGTCCCGCCGGTTCCACCGGCTTCAGCAGATAGTCCACCGAGTTCACCGCGAAGGCCTGCAATGCGTACTGGTCATACGCCGTTGTGAAGACCACCAGCGGCTCCCCCGTCAGCCGTTGCAGCACCTCAAAACCCGTCACCCCCGGCATCTCGATATCGAGAAACAGCACTTCCGGCCGCAGCGCGCCGATCTCGCTCACCGCCGTCTCCGGGTCCGAATTCGAACCCACGATCGCCACCTTCCCGGCAGCCTCCAACAGACGCACCAGCCGCTTCACGGCCAGCGGTTCGTCATCCAATACGTAAACTCGAATCGACATGAGCAGGTAAGGTAATCGTCACTTCCGAGCCGGCAATCTCCAGCTTCGCATCGGTACGGAACAGCGCGTCCAGCCGACCGCGCAGAATGTCGAACCCATGGCCCGGCAGCGTGGAACCCGCCGGAATTCCCGGCCCATCATCGCTAACGGTCACGGTCAGCGAGCCGCCCCGCCGTTCCGCCCGTACCAAAATCTCGCCGCCCTCGCGCCGCTTCGAGATGTGGTGTTTCACGGAGTTCTCGACCAGCGTCTGCACCGCGAACGGCGGCACCGAACATTCCCGCGCCTCCTCCGATGCCTCCACTTGGTAACGCAGCCGGTCGGCGAACCGCGTCCGTTCAATCTCCAGATAGTCGGCCACCATCTGCAACTCCCGGTCGAGCGGCACCAGGTTCGTCTCCGGCGCGTCGAGCGAAAAGCGAAGCAGCTTCGACAGCCGCTGCAACTGCTCATCCGCCTTCTGCGGGTCCTCGTGAATCAACGCACTGATCGTATTCAACGTGTTGAACAGGAAGTGCGGATGAATTCTCGAAGCGAGCGAAGCCAGCCGCGCCTCGCTCGCCAGCTTTAATGCCCGTTCCCGCTCCAGTTCCGCCCGCGCGAATTTGCCCCGGTAGTACTCGTAGATCATGACGCTGACGCCGAAGGTAACCGAGATCAGCAGCGCAAACTTCAACGTCGCCCGAAAGCTGCCCCAGAACGTTCTGGGCTGGATCAGCCCCAGCCCCACCACCAGGATATGGCCCAGGAACGAACCCAGCACTACAGCCGCGACCATCGCCAGCGCATTCACAATCAGGCTTTGTTTTCCGCTCCGCCGCCAAAACCGCTCTCCGGCCTGATAGCACAGCGAGCCGATCGAAGTGCTATAGATCAGCGTCACCAGAAACATGTTGACCACGCCCCGCCACCCTTCATACTGGCTATAGAGCAGATTGATCACCATCGCGCCGAGCGTGATGAGCAGGATCGCGACAACCGAACGGGGAAGCTTCACCCTCCTCACCTTACTTCACCTTCGGGCTTCCGATGTGGCAACCCATGCAGTTGGAGTCCCTCGCGCTCAGCTTCCCCTCGGCCAGCCACTTCTCCGCCCGCGTCGCATAGGCGGTGCCCGCCAGCTTTGCCTTCGCCAACTCAAAGTACTCCTTGGCCTTCTCCGTCTTACCCAGCCTGCCGTAGCCTTCCGCCATCCCCACCAGCAACTCGCCCAGCGAGTGCTCGCTGAACTGGCTCAGGTCGCCCTTCTGCATCTCCCAGCAGTCTTCATAGTCCTTCACGCCCTTCTCGAGCAGCGGCGTCCCCATCTGCGGCGGCATCCCCTTGCTCGCGGCCAGGTACGCCGACCCGCGCGGTATCCGCACCCCGACGTTCTTGGGCGCCAATTCCACCGCCTTGTCCATCATCCCCGTCCCCTTCTGCATCATCTCCATGGCGGCCTGCATGTCTCCTTTCTGGAATAGAGCCCCCGACTGAAAGAACAGCCCACCTCCGTGCCACACCATCGCCTCGGCGTGGTTCGGCTCCGCGGCCAGCGTTGCCTCGGAGATCTTCATCGCCTCTGCTAGCGCCGCGGCATTCCCCGCGAACCCGGCAAAGAACTGGTTCCGAACCTTGTGATCAAACCGCGCCGGCTCCTGCGCCAGTATGCCCGCCGCAACCGCAATCAGTGCGAATGTCGTGTGTGAGGTCTTCATGACTCGATCATGCCCGGCCTCCTCGCAATCCCCACGCCCTTTCCGACGAACCGGGCCGTTCTTCCGACGAACCGGTTGTTTCGTATCCTAAGTTGTTGCGCCCCCGGAACGATTGGATCCCCACACTGACGATGACGCTGGTCAGTCTGATCAGCTACATCGATCGGAACACCCTCGCCCTCCTCGCCCCCGTCATGCTCGAAGAGATGCACCTCTCCGGCGAGCAGTACGGCTACGTCGTCAGTGGGTTCAGCCTCGCCTATATGGTGTCGAACCTCGCCTGGGGCCGCTGGATGGACCGCTACGGCCTCAAACTCGCCATGACCGCCGCCGTCGCCTTCTGGACCCTCGCCAGCGTCTCTCATGCGTTCACCGTCGGGTTCGTTTCGTTATTTGCCGCGCGCTTCGCCCTCGGCTTTGGCGAAGGCGCTACTTTCCCTGGCGGCCTCCGCACCGCCGTCCAGACGCTCCCAGTGGAACACCGCGCCAAAGGCACCGCGGTCGCCTACAGCGGCGGCGCGCTCGGCGCTGTCGTTACGCCGCTCATCATCAACCCCGTTTACCAGGCCTACGGCTGGCGCGGCGCTTTCTTTTTCACCGGCCTCGTCGGCCTCGCCTGGCTCCTGCTTTGGCAGGTCATCAGCCGCCGCCCTGCCATCCAAACCCCCGTCGAGATCCCGAAACCCACCGAACACCCGCGCCTCTCCGACCCCCGCCTCTGGAGCTTCGTCCTCATCTACGCCTTCGGCTCCCTCCCGCTTGGGTTCATTCTCTACTACGCCTCCCTCTATCTCCGTTCGCTCGGCCTCACCCAGATCCAGATTGCCCAGCTCCTCTGGATCCCGCCCCTCGGCTGGGAGGTCGGCTACTTCTTCTGGGGCTGGTGGACCGATCGCGCCCGCGGCTCCCTGCGCAATGTCCTCGCCCTGCTCACGGTCCTCAGCCTTCCGCTAGCCGCCGTCCCCTACCTGCCCGGCATCGCCGCGCCGCTCGCCGCCATGTTCTTCTCCATGTTCGTCACGGCCGGCTTCATCATCGGCGGCGTCGCCTACGGCACCAGCGTTTTCGGCCCCAAACACGCCGGGTTCATCGCCGGACTCGGCGCCGGCTCCTGGTCCGCCCTGGTCGCCATCGCGATGCCGCTCTTCGGACGCCTGTTCGACCAAAAGCTCTACGCCGCCTCCTTCCTGCTCGTGGTCTGCTTCCCGCTCGCTGGCATGGCCGCCTGGCTACTCGTCAACCGCCGTCCCCCTGCTATCCTGGGCGAACAAAATGTTTGATCCTCAGCAAATCGCCGTCGGCGTCATTTGGTTCGTTGTTTTCCTGTTTTCCGCCACGGCTCATGAGGCCGCCCACGCCTGGATGGCGCTCCGCGGAGGCGACAAAACCGCCTATCACTTCGGCCAGGTCACCCTCAGCCCCATTCCGCACATGCAGCGCGAGCCCTTCGGCATGTTGATCTTTCCCTGGATCACCTTCTTCATGAACGGCTGGATGATGGGCTGGGCCAGCGCTCCCTATGATCCCTATTGGGCCATGCGCTACCCCCGCCGCGCCGCCTGGATGTCGCTCGCCGGCCCCGTCGCCAACTTCATCCTGGCTGCCATAGCCGCCATCCTGATCCGCATCGGTCTCGGCGCGGGCCTCTTCCGCCCCGGCATGACCATGCGCTTCACCGACGTCATTCAAGCCGCCGACGGCACCCCCGCCGCCATGGACGCCATCGCCACCCTGCTCGGCATCATGTTCGCGCTGAACATCCTGCTGGGAGTTTTCAACCTTCTGCCCTTGCCCCCGCTCGATGGCTTCACGGCCATCGGCCTCGTCCTTCCCGAAGCGATGGCCGCCAAGCTTCGTGAGTGGCAGATGACCATGGGCGCTTATCAGATCTTCGGTATGCTGATCGCCTGGCAGGTCGCCGGCTACGTCATTGGCCCGGCCTACTACCTCGGGCTCACCCTCCTCTTCTTCGGCTACCAGCCGTAGCCTCCTTCTATGGACAAGCCATCTCGCCTCACCGAACTCCTCTCCGGCTGGCGATGGCTTGCCCTCCTCGCGCTCCTGACCCTCGTCTTCTTCTGGATCCCGCTTTTCGATCCGGCCACCTCCCCGCAATGGGACGCCATCGACGTCCACTACTCGTCTCAGAAATACTTCGCCGCCCAGATCCTCAGCGGTCATCTCCCGTTCTGGACGCCGTACATCTTTAGCGGCTTCCCCTTTCTCGCGGACCCGCAGGTCGGCGCCTGGTATCCCCTCAACTGGCCGTTCTTTCTCCTCGGCATCACGCCCAAGGTCATCCAGGCCGAGATGGCGCTCCACACGCTGCTCGCCGCGTCCGGCATGTTTCTCCTGCTTCTGCACTTGGGGAACTCCCGCTGGGCGTCCCTCATCGGCACACTGTTCTTCGCCTTCTCCGGTTACTTCACCGATCATTCTCAACACGTCGGGCTCTATTGCGCGGCCTCCTGGCTACCCTGGCTCGCTCTCTTTCTGGTCCTGGCCACGGACCGCTCCCCACTTCGTTGGACCGGTGCAGCCGGCCTCGCCGCCGGGGCCATGGTCCTCGCCGGCGGCTTTCAGGCTGCTCTCTATGGCTACCTCGCCATCGCGCTGTTCTCCTCCGCCTGGGCCGTCCTCCATCGGACCGCCCTGACCCGCATCCTGCTCTTCCTCGCGGGCATGGTGGTCCTCGGCGTCATGCTCTCGGCCGTCATGTCGCTCCCCGGCCTCGAACTCACCGCCAATTCGTCCCGCGCCGGCGCCAACTACGCCAACACCGCGGATCGCCTCCTGCATCTCAAAGCGCTGGCCAACCTCTGGTGGCCGGATTCGACCGGCACCCTCAGCGCGACCTCCGCGCCCGACACCGCCTACTACCTCTATAGCGGAGCCCTGCTGCTCCCGCTTGCGCTGCTCGGCCTCCAGGATCGACGCTCCCGGGTAATCGGCCTCCTCGTCACTCTTCCGGCCCTCTGGTACATGCTCGGCCCCGCCTTCGGCCTCTACCGCATCGGCGAGGTGATCCCCTTCCTGCACCAGGTCCGCGCCCCCATTCACGGCTGGTTTGCCGTTGTCTTCGGGCTCTCCATCCTGGCTGCCGCCGGCGTCGGCCGGCTTTCCAAATTGCAGTGGGTCGCGGCGGCCCTCGCCGCCGTGGCCTTTGCCGATCTCTACTATTGGAACTCGCTCGTCCATCCCTCGGCCTACGCCCGAGCCAGTTGGGATAGCACCTATGGCGCCCTGACCGAAAACACCCGCCAGAAGATTCAGAGCACCCAGCCGCCCTCCACGCGCCTCGATGCCCCGGACAAAATCGCCGCCCTCGGCCCCTTGAATCACCCCTTGGATCTCAACCTCGAAGCGACCTACGGATACAACCCGCTCGCGCTGACCCGCTACGAAGGGTTCCGCGCCGCCGCGGCGCAGAATCCCAAACTACTGCCCGCGATGAACGTCTCCCGCCGCCTCGACCTCCGTTTGGGAGGCATCGTGCCTGTGGAGAAGCCTCTCCCCCGCGCCTACTTCGCGCGGAGCGTCGAGGCCGTTTCCGGCGACGCCCAGTCGAAACAACGCTTGGCTACCCTCGATCCAGAGCACACGACGCTCCTGAATTCAGCTTCCCCCGTTTCGGTTGATCCGTCCGCCGTGGTCCTCGCCACTTCGCCCGCCGAGCAACAGATCACCGTCCGCTATCGAGCTGCCGCACCGGCCTTGCTTCGGATTGCGATCCCGTATTTCCCCGGCTGGACCGCCTCCATCGATGGCGTCAATCAACCGCTCCATCGCGCCGACCACGCCTTCCTCGGGGTCGTCGTCCCGGCTGGAGAGAAGGAAGTGCTCGTCCAGTATCACTCCACCCACTTCGCCCTCGGCTTAACGCTAAGCGCCGTCGCGCTCGCCGCTTGCCTCCTGCTCCTGTGTTACCCGCGCCGCGCTGCAGTAAGCTAGCGGGATGTCCGTTCTCCTCTTCGCCTTCCTCCAGACCTTTTTCAGCGTCCCGGGGATCGATGCACCCGAGCTCGCCGCCTGGGGAAGCCATCAGGTAGGCGTACGTACGATCGATCTCAAGAACCCCGCCCAGCCCGACGTTCTCCGCTTCAACAAGGAAACCAACCAAGCCCCTCTCCTCGACCGCCCCCTCAAAATCGAGCTCTGGTATCCCGCCGTCATCCCCGCCGGGGTCGAAGCCCGCACGGTCTACGAAGGCGTCCTCCCCGGCCGTAATCCCAAACGCTATGCGATCGACGGCAAAGCCCTTCGCAACGCCGCCCCGCTCCCCAATCAGCGCTTCCCCCTCGTCATCGTCTCCCACGGCTACCCCGGCTCCCGCACCTTCCTCACCTACCTTACGGAGAACCTCGCCTCCAAAGGCTACGTCGTCGCCGCCATCGACCACACCGACTCCGTCTTCGGCGAAGTTCGCGGCTTCCCCTCTACGCTCGCCAACCGGTCGAACGACCAACACTTCACCATCGAGTCGCTCTCGGCCTCCGAACCCAATATCGACCATACCCGCGTCGCCATCATCGGCTACTCCATGGGCGGCTACGGAGCGCTGATCAGCGCCGGGGCCGCTCCCACGCGTACCCCGCCCGGAGCAAAATTACGGAACGAACCCAATCCCAACGTGAAGGCCATCGTCGCCATCGCCCCATGGGGCGCCCAGCCGCCCGTGAACATGTGGGAGCCCGCCGCCCTCGCCAACATCAAGCTGCCGTCGCTGTTCGTCGTTGGGGACAACGACGACATCTCCGGCTTCGAGCAAGGAGTCCGCAAAGCCTACCACCAGGCCACAAATTCCAATCGCTGCCTCCTGGTCTACGAAGGCGCCCGCCACAACGTAGGCGGCAACCCGCCGCCCGCCATCCCTCTCGACTTCTCTACCAAAGAGAGCTTCGATGAACCGGTCTGGCGCAAGGACCGGCTCAAC
Source organism: Candidatus Sulfopaludibacter sp. SbA3 (assembly GCA_945890485.1). Taxonomy (GTDB): domain Bacteria; phylum Acidobacteriota; class Terriglobia; order Bryobacterales; family Bryobacteraceae. The sequence goes on from CAMDCN010000003.1 coordinate 377,008, forward strand.
GCCATCAACCAGCACTTCGTCTCCGCCTTCCTCGATCTCCACCTGAAATCGGACGAGTCCCGCCGCGCCTACTTCGACGGCAAATTCAAAGGCTTCCAGCGCCGGTGGACGGTCGGCCTGCAGCAAAGCTGCCTCGCCCCGGCCGCCGTTCCCCACGTACCGAAACAGAGCGATCGCCCCGAACCGATCACCTCCGATGAGAATGGCTTCGTTTCGTTATTTGACGGTAAGACCTTGACCGGTTGGGACGGAGACCCGAAATATTGGCGCGTGGAAGACGGCATCCTCGTCGGAGAGGTCACCCCCGAAACCATCCTGAAGAACAACACCTTCCTCATTTGGCGCGGAGCCCAGCCCAAGGATTTCGAACTCAAGCTCGACTACCGCATCACCGAGGGCGGCAATAGCGGCATCAACTATCGCAGCAGCCCGTTGTCCGAACGCCCCTTCGCCCTCCGCGGCTACCAGTGCGACATCGACGGTAAAAATGTCTACACCGGCCAGAACTATGAGGAACGGGGCCGTCTGTTCCTCGCACTTCGCGGCCAAACCACCCGCGTCGTCGGCGATCGCAAACCCCAGATTCTGTCGACGCATGCCGATCCGAAGGAGCACCTCACCCCCGGTTGGAACAGCGTCCATATCATCGCCCGTGGCAACACCCTGGTGCACATGATCAACGGCCGCCTGATGAGCACCGTCATCGACGACGATCCCATCGGTCGCGCGACGCAGGGCCTGATCGGCGTCCAGGTCCACGTCGGCCCGCCCATGAAAGTTGAGTATCGAAACCTCCGCCTGAAACAATAGTGGCTATGCCCTCCTCGTTCTTCCTCCGTTCCGGCGCCTGCGCCGCGGCCGTGCTGTTGCTGGGTTTGGCCGCGGCGCAATCGAACCGCGTGGAACCCGCCCCGGGCCTCCGCTGGTGGAAGGGCAATCTGCATACCCATACCCTTTGGTCCGACGGAGACGGCTTCCCCGACATGGTCGCCACTTGGTATCGCGACCATGGCTACCACTTCCTCGCGTTGTCGGAACATAACGTCTTCGCCCAGTCGGAGCGTTGGATGCCCTCGCGCGCCATCAACCGCCGGGCTGGCGTCGATGCCGTCGCGCGCTACCGGCAGCGCTTCGGCGCGCAATGGGTTCAGTCGCGCGGACAGGCCGGCGATGGCAGCGAAGAGATCCGGCTCAAGACGCTCGACGAGGTCCGCGCCGTGGTCGATGAGCCGCAACGTTTCCTGATGATCCCTTCGGTCGAACTCAGCGGCAATGCAGGTGATGGCCGGGCGCTACATATGAATGCGACCAACCTCGCGGAGTCGCTGATGTTCCGCCGTGGCGCGACGGTGGCCGAAAGCATGGTGCGCAACCTCGAACAGGTGGAGGAGGCGGCGGCCCGATCCGGGCGCGAGATTCTGCTCCACGTGAACCATCCCAACTACAAATGGGGCATCACCGCCGAGGACCTCGCCAGCGTCGTGCAGGAGCGGTTCTTCGAGGTGTGGAACGGCATCGACAACGACAACGATCCTGGCGACGCCCAGCGTCCCAGCACCGATGCCATGTGGGACATCGCCAACGCGCTCCGCATCACGCGCCACCAGGCGCCGCCACTATACGGTCTCGCCACTGACGATACCCACGATCACCACGACAACAAGACGCACGGCATCCCTGGCCGCGCGTGGGTGATGGTGCGGGCTCACCACCTGAGTGCCGACTCGATTGTCCGCGCCATCCGGTCCGGCGACTTCTACGCGTCGACGGGCGTGACGCTGGCGGATGTGGCGTATTCGGCCAAGGACCGCAGGCTCAGCCTCCGCATTGAGCCCGTCGCCGGGGAGCAATTCACCACCCGGTTTATGGGAGTCCGTCGCAACGGGACCGCCGGCGAAGTCCTGGCCGAAGTGAACGGCGTCAACCCGGCCTACACCTTGCGGTCCGGCGAACTCTACGTACGCGCGGTGATCACCTCCACCGGAAAGCCAGAGGTTCCCAGCGACGAGTTCCCCACCAAGCGCGCCTGGACGCAGCCGGTCGGCTGGTGACGAACTCATCGGCCTCTATCCCGTCTCGCCTAGTCCAACTTCAAACGCAATATCTGTCCCCGTAGTTCCAGAATAAAGAGTTCCTGTGTAGCTTCATCGAGCACCATGTTTACCGGCGTGATCAATCCCGCTGCGGCCACCACAGGCTCCGGCGAGTCATACCGCAGCAGGCGCCCTGGCGGCGCCGGGGTTGCGCTCTGGTTCGCGCTAAACTCCAACACGAAGAACTGAGGCCGTCCATTCGGCCGGGTCCACCAAAGTACATCTGTCGCAGAAGTCAATTGGTTAATGAATGGAGTGGTCGTTCCGGTTTTGGGGTTCAGCGCCACTACCCGCGCATTGCCCGGCGCAAAAGGGAACCCTGTCAGAAAGCTCACCAGCAACTCCTCGCCGTACACTCGAACGCTCGTTGGCACAGCGTCAATCATCGGTGCTCCGACGGGGGTCGGATTAGCTACCGGTCCGAATCGGACTATACGCTGCCAGCGTCCCGTCGCTGTGTCCACTCGCGCCAGCGAGTTCTGGGAGGCGTCGGTGACATACAGCGTCTTTCCGTCTTCCGCGACGACCATTCCCCAAGGGTTCGAAAACCGGTAGATCAAGATTCGGTCCGGTTCGGAAATCGGGAATCGCGCCAGGATCGACACCTGGGCCTTGGCCCCGCTGCCGTCGTCCAGATCCACGCTCGCTCCGTCGGCCAGCTCCGTTTGTTGCGCGGGCGTCAGTTTGAACGTGCCGGCCAAGGTGTCGACGTCCCCGCTCAACCGGAATTCCAGTATTGTCGCGAAGATCGCCGAGGACGCTCCCGCGGGGTTGTGCATTGACGTACCCGGTGCGGTCCCGCGACGTTCCGCGTCCCCGCCTCCCATCGCCACATAGAGAGTCCGGCCGTTCAGCGCCAGCGCCGAGGGGCCGCTTCCGCCCGCCAGCGTCACTTCTACGCCGGACGGCAGGCCCTCGATCAAACTCCGCCTGCTCCCTCCCCGGCTTACAAACGATACGCGCCCTGCATTCAGCGCCATGCTCGTCTCAGTAACCAGGAAGTTGCCGCGTGGCGTTAGTACAATTTTGCTTGCTCCCTGCAAGCCGGTGGCCAGAACATCGACTTGAGGCCAGGCGATGGAGACCGCGAAAACCAGGAAGAATGTTGATTTGAGTAGCATAGCCAGAAGCTTAGGGGACATTTCCGCCATGTTTCCCTACTTTTCGAATTGTCTTGACCTAGCGCCGTAACTCATTCAAACTAAACTTGTTTTTGGAAGACCTTGCTTCCGTTCGTGACGGTGTTTCCGCAGCTTTATGGGATCTCTACCGGCATCCAATCGAAGAATTGCCTTCGGACCCTTCGAGTTCGAGGCAGTCTCGGGGGATCTGCGGAAATTTGGGACTCGCATCCGGTTGCAAGGAAAGCCCCTCCAGATCCTAACCTTGCTGGTCGATCGACCCGGCGAAGTAGTCAGTCGTGAGGAACTCCAGCACCACCTGTGGCAAGGTACAACGTTCGTCGATTTCGAGCAGGGCCTCAACTCCGCGGTCAATAAACTCCGTCAAGCGCTTAGCGACTCGCCAGACCAGCCTCGCTATGTCGAGACTCTTCCCGGCAAGGGCTACCGGTTTATCGCCCCGTTGCAGAATCAGTCCCATCGAACGGTCCTCGAGATCTCTCCACCCGCCGCGCCCGCCGCCAAAGCGGCTAAATCCTGGATCTATTGGATAGCTGCCCTGACGCTTACCGCCACCGCGAGCTTCTGGGCCGGCACACGCCAATACCCCCGAAACCCGCCCGCGCCAGTCTTTCGCTTCGCGGTCAGCCCGCCTGCGGGTTTCGCACTCGAAGGCGCTGCCAGCCGCCAATCCCTTGCCCTTTCCCCGGACGGAACCCGCCTCGTCTTCTCCGCAATCGACACCAGCGGCGTTTACCAACTTTTCCTTCGGGACTTACTGAGCTTGGAAATCCGTCCCATCCCGAACACCCGGGGCGCCCATACCTTCTTCTGGCATCCCAGCAATGATTCGATCTTCGTTTCTATCCTCGGCAAGATTCGCCGTGTCCCGTTGAATGGGGAAGGGTTCGTCTCGATCTCCGATGCCCCTGCCTTCACTCTCAACGGACTGCTTGTCAGCCCTGCGAACCTCCTGCTCGGTACCAACCTCTCAACCTTTTCAGTCGCGTCCAGCGGCGGCACCCCGGAACGTCTTCCCAGCCTCGTCCATTGGCCGCAGGCGCTTCCTGGCACAGATGAGTTGCTCTACACCGCGTGGGACGCCACCGCAAAACGGTATCGCGCCCTCATCGGCCGTCCCGACAGGACGGAAGCTGTCACAGTGCCCCTTCTGTCCGATTCCCGCATCCTGTACGCGCCTTCCACCCTCAAGCCCGGCGGATCGTATCTCCTGTATGTCTCCGGCGGAAATCTGGTCGCCCACCCGTTCAACCTCTCCAGTCGGCAGCTTTCCGGCGATGCCGTCCCCATCGTAAATCAGGTTTATTCGTTCGTTCCCTTGGCGACAGCCGATTTTTCCGTGTCCGCCAACGGCCTGCTTGCGTACCAGAAATACGCCGCTCGCTCGCAACTCGCCTGGGTTGACCGAGCGGGCCGCCGCATCTCCAGCATCGGCCCCGCCAACGTCAACCTGAAGTCTGCCCGGCTCTCACCAGACGGAAAACAACTGGCAACCTCGATCTACGAAATCGAAAGGGGCCTTCAAAGCCTCTGGATCATCGATGTCAGGTCGGGTGCGGCGAAACTGCTCACCTCTGCCTTCGGCCTCCGCGATTCTCCCGTCTGGGCCCCGCAGGGCGGCAAACTCGCGTATTTGAATGCGACCGGTGGACGTACGCCCAAAATCGGAATTCGCGGCACTGCCGAAAACGATGTCGAAACCGTCGAAGCGGATGGCGGCTTTCAAGTGCCTACCGATTGGTCGCCCGATGGTCGGTTCCTTGTATTTTCCAACAATGGATTCGCCCGCCTCGCGAATGAAGTCCAAGGCGATGTCTTCCTGATGGATCTGCACCGCCAACGCAAAACCTTCCCTCTTCTTCGTTCTTCCTTCCACGAAGGGAACGCGAATTTTTCGCCGGACGGAAAATGGCTCGCCTTCACGTCCAGCGAAAGTGGCAGATCCGAACTGTATCTGCAGGCATTCACCAGCGGGGACGCCCCCGCCGTCACCGGCGAAAGGTTCCCTGTTTCCGGGGCGGGCGCCCAAGTGGTTCGTTGGCGTCGCGATGGTAAAGAAATCTATTATTTGGGGTATGACGGCAAAGTTTACGCGGTTCCCGTCAAGCTGGGGACACGGCCAACCTTTGGCCCTGCAACCCCGCTTTTCGAAATCAGCACTGAGGCGCGCGCGGCCATCCACGCCCACGTCGGTTTCGACGTCTCACCCGATGGGCAGCGATTCGTCATTCCGACTGTTAGTGATGCCGAACCACCTTCCATTGCCGTTGTCCAGAACTGGGAGGCTTTGCTGCTCCGCACCGCCCGCGCAACGCCAGGGAGTTAGCCCAGCAGGGCCGCCTGCACGGCCTTCGATACCGGATCAAGAATCGTCTTCTGCGACACCCGCGAAGGCAAACTCGTCAGCAGAACAAACGTCACATCCTTCGCTGGATTCGCCCAGCACAACGTCCCCGTCGATCCGCCGTGCCCAAACTGCCCCGGTGTCAGGCGCCAACCCAACCCGTACTGCGCGTTCTGCGCCGTCACCATCAGCTTCGCCGTCTCCGGCTTCAATGGCCCCTTGCCCGGCTTCATGAAGTACCGCAGCAGCTTCGTGATGTCCGCCGCCGTCGAATGCGCCCCGCCCCATGGCGCCGCGAGCGTACGCCAATACTGACTGTTCCAATCCCAATGCTTCTCGCCCACCGGATCCGCGAACTCCGTCTGGTTCTGCACCGTGTCTTCAATCCGGTACCGGCCCAAACCCAGAAACGTATCCTTCATCCCCAGCGGTCCATAGATCCGCTGTTCCAGCAGCTTCGGCATCGACTGGCTCGAAACCAACTCAGCCATCGTTGCCGCCAGCAGGATCCCCATGCTCTGGTAGCTCACCTTCGCCCCCGGCGTAAACAAAAGCGGCGTCTTCATCGAAAGATTCGCCCACTCCCGCAGCGGCGCGTTCCGCTTTCGCAGTTCGATGTTCTCCGGCAACATGTCTGGCAGACCGGACGAATGGGTCAGCATCTGCCGCAGCGTGATCCGTGGGTCCAGTCCCAGTAAGCGGTCCGCCGCTCGGGCGTCCAACTCCAACTTGCCCGCCTCCACCAGCGTCATCACGGCTGCCGCCGTCATCGGCTTCGTGATCGAGGCGATCAGAAACGGCGACGATGCCGTCGCCGTTCCAAACGCCTTCTCATACACGCCGTCCCCCTGCGTCACCCGCAGTACGGCCGCCCGCAGCTTTCCCGCCGCCACCGCATCGGCGAGCGGCTTCACCGCGTCGTTCAACTTCGCCGGCGGCAGCGCCGCGGCCAATAGGGCCCGTCGTGTAATCATGCGCTCCATCCTACCAGTGCGTCAGCGATCCGTCCGGCCGGAAGAAGACGTTCTTCCGCCCCGGCTGCGTCACCTCGCCGATCAGCTTACACTTCGACAGGTCGGCCGTAACGCCCAGTCCGGGCCGGTCGTTGCGATACGCCTTGCCTTCCTTGAAGTCCAGGCACTCGGGCAGGTGCGGGATTGGCCGGCCGCCGTAGTTGTACTCCATAATCACCGTCCCGGGGAACGTCGACAGGCAGTTCACCAGCGCCGCCGTCGCTACTGGCCCCGTGAAGTGCGGAATGATACCCACGGCATGCGTCTCGCAGATGGCCGCAATCTTCATCATCTCCGTGATGCCGCCGACGTTCGGCAGGGTCGCGCGGATGTAGTCGATGTCGTGGCTTTCGACGAGCTTATTGAAGTCCCATCGTTGGCCCCACTCTTCGCCGTGCGTGAGCGGCACGGTGGTCATCTGCCGGAGCTTGGGGATGTCCTGGTGGGCGTGCTCATCGCGAACCGGGTCTTCCACGAAGTACGGTTCAAACTCTTCCATCAGCTTGCAGGCCCGCAGCGCATCGGCGAAATCGAATCGCTGATGCAGGTCGATGCACCAGTCGCCATCTGCTCCCACGCCTTCGCGAACCTCTTTGCAGTCGCGCGCCACCTTGCGTACCCGTTCATGCGTGTTGAACACGCCGCCACTCTGTGTATCGCCCGCACCCATGCGGAATGCCCGGTAGCCAGCGTCGATCGTGGCCCGCGCCCGGTCGCGCAACGACAGCGGCGGCGAACCCGCCGGCCGCGGTGCTCCGCCCGTCGCGTAGCATTCGCAGTGGTTCCGCACGGCGCCGCCCAGAATCTCGTGTACCGGCAAACCCAACGTCTTGCCCTTGATGTCCCACAGCGCCAGGTCCAGCGCACCCTGCGCATGGATCTTTTCGCGGCCTGGCGGATAGAACCAGGCGATGTACATCTCCTGCCACAGTGCTTCAATGCGGAACGGGTTCTGTCCAATCAGCGTCCCGGCGCACTGCTCAAGCGTATCTTTCGCGCCGCCCTCGCCGATGCCGACCGTGCCGTTGTCGCACTCCACCGTCACCAGCATGTTGCTCTGGTTGAACAGTTGGTTCAGCCCAGGCGGTTCATAGATCCGCACCCGCGTAATTTTGATCTTCGGCAGGGCGGCTTGCGCCACGCCCACTCCGGCTGCCGCCGAGAGAAACGATCGTCTCGATATCATCGCGTCAGTCTATAAAGACCGCGCCGTCACGTCAAACCACTTCGTGTTCACGAGGCCCTTCCGCTGCATCTGCACCCAGAGCCGGTACCTCCCCGGCCGCGGAAAAATCACGTTGAACTGCACCGTCGGGGCCACCTCCGGCTGGTACTCCCACTTGGGATGGACATGGACCATGTCCAGCAGATCTTCGCTCGCCATCAGCAGATGCCCCCACGAGCCGAGCCATGGCTGCAGTCCCTCGGCCGGACTCAGATCGAAGAACAGCATCGTCCGCTGCCCCACGATCGGCTGGGCCGGCTCCAGCCGCAGCGTGATGCCCATATTCGCCGGCGGGGCTGGCACGCTGACCTTCGGTCCCGCGCCGACCAGCAGTGACTTCGCGATCAATTGTGGCGTCCCGCCCCGCGGATAGAAATCCGCCAGCACCCGGTACATCCCTTCCAGCGGAAGAACGATCGGTAACTGAAACGAACCATCCGCCTGCCGTTCCGGATGCTCGTGCGCGAAGAAGGTTAGGTCTTCACTCACGACAAACAGATGAAACAGCTTCTCGTGGATCTCGTTGAACACCACCACGGGCTTCCCGCTGCGCGGATCGAGCACGCGGAACGACAGCATCGTCGTCCGCCCCGCCGTGGGCCGGTCCGGCAGCGTTGCTAATTCCACCCGGTATTCGAGCGGATCCGGCAACCCGGCTTCGAGGCGCATTCCGCAGCGCGGACAGCGCCCGGGACCTTTCGATCGCACCTCCGGATCCATCGGGCACAGGAACTCCACGTCCTGCGCCCATCCGGCCGCCGGTAGTGCGAACAGAAGGTCCCGCCGCGTCACGACGCCGGTTCGAACGGCCAACGCGCCGTCGTTGTCCAACCACCATCGGAAGCGATGCACTGCCCCGTCACGTAGTTCGAAGCCGGCGCCGCCAAAAACACTGCCAACCCAGCGATATCTTCCGGCGTACCCGCCTTCGGAATCGCTTGCGTACCCTGCAGCCAGCCATGCATCACCGGCGCCTGCCACATGTCGCGGTTGATGTCGGTGATGATGAAGCCCGGCGCGATGCAGTTCACTTGAATATTGTGCGGCCCCCACTCGGCGGCCAGTACGCGGGTCAGCCCGGCGATGCCGGCTTTCGAGATCGCGTAGACGCTCAGATAGGGAACGCCGTGCGTCGACATCAGGCTGCCGATGTTGATGATCTTGCCGCCCTTGCCGCGGGCCAGCATGCCCTTGCCCACCAACTGCGTCAGCTCAAAAATGCTGTGCAGATTGGTCTGCAGAATCACGTCGTACTCTTCGCGCGAGTAGTTCTCCATGTGCTTGCGTACATTGCGTCCGGCGACATTGATCAGGATGTCGGCTTTGTCCGCCCACGCATTGCCGACGGCCTGAATCGACTCGCGGCTCTCCATGTCGAGCGCGACGGCTTCGGCCGAGTATCCGGCGGCGTTCAGCGCGTCGGCTTCCGCCTGCAACTTATCCAGCGACCGCGACGCCAGCACGGTATGTGCGCCCGCGGCCGCGATCTCTTTCGCAATGGCCAGGCCAATTCCGCGGCTCGCGCCGGCTACCAGGGCGGTTTTGCCCTTCAACGAAAACAACGATTCGAGTGACATTTATGTTGAACGAAGATATCGCGAACTACTCCGCACCACAACAACCGCTCCGAGATACAGCAGCCCGCCCACCAGCAGCGTCTCGCGTAATCCCAAGTAGATCGCCAGGAAGATCGCCCCCGCCGAACCCAGCACGCTCGCCGCTGCGTTTAAGCTCCAAGCCCACCGCACGGATGGCTTGTGGAAGTTCTCGAGGCGTGCCAACCCCTGCGGGAAGGGCATGCCCATGAAGAACGCTGCCGGGGCGATCATCAACATCGTGATGGCCATCTTCGCCGCGATCGGCCAGCCTACCAACGCCGAGGTTACGGGCGCCGCACTTAACGCCAGGATCAGCACGAACAAACTGACGAGGCCCAAGGCGCCCACCAGTTTGCCATCGTCCTCGCCCACCATCCGCCGGCTCATAAAGCTGCCCAGGCCGCTGAAGACGAGCATCGAGAAGATGATCACCGTCAGCGCGTACGTGGGGTGCCCCAGGAACAGAACGAACTTCTGAATCAGGGCGACCTGAATCAGAATGTAGCCCACGCCGATGCAGAGGAAGTAGAGGAGGAAGCGCAACACGCCCTTCTCGCGCGGCAACTTCGTGCCGAGAAGAATTGGCGGCAACGCGAGAATCACGATGGTCGCGATGATGCTGATGCCCACCAGCGAGAAGAGCAGCGGCACGGCTTTGTTGATCTTGTAGTCGGCGCTCTTGCCTTCCGGGTTCACGAGGAAGCCCCACAGGTCCCGTGGCTGCACCGTGTAGAAGAAGAACGGCCGGTTGTCATCGACCGTTGAAATGTCGAAGGGATAGGCCTCGATGTAGGCCTTCAGATCGGGCAGCGTCAGCACTTTCGAAAACGGCGTATCGTTCGTCGTGCCGGGCAGATAAACCACTTGCAGTTTGGCCTCTTCGGCGATCAGCTTGGCCCGCTCGACATCGAGTTCAGAAAACGGCTTTCGCGAAATCAGCACCGTATCGCGCGCGCCCCAGCCCTGCGTCGATCCTTCCCGAACTACCATGACGTGCCGGGCATAGTCCTTCTCGCCGAGCTTGGTCAACGCATCGCGGCCCAGCGTCAGCAGGCGGACCGACTCCCGGGGCGGTTCAAAGCCCCACCGTGTAATCGCCAGCACGCCGTCGTCGGTCAGGTGACTCAGATAGTCATAAAACGCGTCGGTCGTATAGAGGTTGTTCTCGGAAAGGGCGAACGCGCCTGCTGCCGTTGAAGCCCACGTATCGACCAGCGTCGCCTGCAGCACCTGATACTTCTCCGGCGACCGCCGGATGAACGCCCGGCCGTCTTCTACTTCAATTCGCACTTCCGGCCGCTGATACAGCTTCCGGGAGAAATCGAGAAAGCGCTCCTGCATCACGGTCTTGGCGATGATCGGGTTGATCTCGACCCCGGTGATATCCTTGCTGCCCAGCGCCAGCGCGCGGGATACGTCCCATCCGCCGCCTGGCCCCACGATCAGCGTCTTGGCGCCCGGCCGCATCTTGTACGGGAAGGCCGGCCCTTGCAGCGTCAGATCCTTGCGCTGCCCTTCGGTCAGATTTTCTAGATCGAAATTCGCGATGCCCGTCGAGGCGTCCGCGTCGATCACGACCTGCATCTGGCCGCTCTCCCGCTCTTTCGCGACCGCGATGCGCGAGAAGCTATTCCACTTCACGAACACTTCGTTGTCGAGCGTCTGGCCCTTGGCGTACTTGACGTCGATGATCGGCGACTTCGCGTTGGCCACCACCAGTACGACCAGCGCCAATGCCAGCGCTACGGCGCCGGCCCGCATCTGCCGCTCTCCGGCCAGGTTGTACCAAACGGCCGAGCCCGTCGCGAAAAGAATGGCTGCCGCGATCACGGTGTTCGGCCCACCGAACGTATTCAACAGCGGGATCAGTAGGAGGCAGCCGCCGGCCGCGCCGAGCAGGTCAAAGAAGTAAACCTTGTCTACGCGCTCAATCGTCTCCGATATCGCCAGCGACACAATCGCGCCCGCCACGAAAAATGGCAAAGCGCTGAGAAAGTAAACCGCCGCCAGCGTCGCATTCGATAGCTCCGTGCCCCGCGTCAAAATGAAGATCAGGCTGACCAGCGGGATCACGGCGTTCAGCGCCGACAGGAAGCCGAGCTTGGCGAACATGCCCCCGGGGCGCCCCGCGACGATATAAGAGAAGACACCTCCGGCCCCTAACCCGAACAACGCGATGGAGATAGCCAGGAACGCGAAGTGGTAATAGAAGACGACGGAGAAGATCCGGGTCATCGATAGTTCGAGCAACAGCGTCGCCATCGTTGTGAAGGCGACGCCGAGATAGACTTGGGGCCAGCTCGTAGGTATCCCAGAGTTGACGGAGGAGGAGATGCGAGACAATCTTCTATCGTATCAGCCGCGTTCGCTACACCATGGCGCTCGGCGGCGCCGGGTCTTCCGGCCGTCCTGCGTTGCCGAGGGCGGTTCGGATCATTACGACGGCCATCACCGCGAGGATGACGAGCCCAATCCCATAGCTCGGCGTTGTGAACACCACTGGCAGCGAGACTTCGAATAGGGCGAAAGCTGCCACCACCAAGCCCATCAGCCCCTCGCCGGCGATCAAACCGGACGAAACGAGTACGCCTGTGTTCTCAATCCGCGCCTTCTGCGCTTCGTTGTGGCCTGCCCGTGTGCTCAGGTAGTCCGTAATGCTCCGGATGCAACCGCCCACGAAGATGGCGAACGTGGTCGCCAGCGGCAGGTACATGCCGACGGCGACCAGCATCGGGCTCTTCACCTGCAGCATGATCATGCCGATGCCCATAAAGATGCCCATCACGACGAGCGGCCAAGCCATCTCGCCGCCCACGATACCCTGTGCGATCAGCGCCATCAAACCCGCCTGCGGCGCGGGCAGCTTCGCATCGCCGAAACCGATGCCACCCTGCTTAATGTTCGCCTGATGCAACAACATCACCGGGAAGAACATCACGAGTGCGGAGACGACGACCGAGAGCAGCTCCACCCACTGAATCGTCCGCGGCGTGCCGCCCAGAATGTAGCCGGCCTTGAAATCCTGCAGCAGTTCGCCGCCCACCGCCGCCGCCACGCACACCACGGCCGCCACGGCCAGCACCGTCGCCACGCCCGTCGGCCCGTTCACGCCGAGCGAAACCATCAGCAGGGCCGCGATCAGGAGCGTGGAAAGAGTTAGTCCCGAAATCGGGTTGTTCGACGATCCGATGAAACCGACGAGCGATCCCGACACTGTGGTGAACAGGAAGCCGGTGATCAGCATCACGACCGCGGCTATCGCCGCAATCCACAGCGCGCCCGCGAAGTAGGTATACACCCCGACCATCGCCAGGAACGTCACGCCGATCAGGGCGAAAACCACCTTGAAGCTCATGTATTGCTCGGTCCGCGCCAAGGTCGCCGGGTCCGGTCCGCCGCCGCGCAGTTCGGCGAACGCCCGGCTCAATCCGCCGATCAGGTTTTTCCGCATGCGGAACAACGTATAGCCCGCGCCGACCAGCATGCCGCCGACGGCGATCGGCCGCACAATGAAGCGCCAGACGGCGTTGGCTGTGGTCGTCCACCCGCCTTCGAGCTCCGCCGCGGGCACAAATTGCGCCAGGTTCGGTCCCATGAAGTACATCAGCATCGGAATGAACAGGCCCCAGGCCAGCAAGCCGCCCGCGAAGTTCAGCGCGGCCAGGCGCGGTCCGATAATGTAGCCGACGCCGATATACGCCGGGCTGATCGATGGCGCCGCGGCCACCGTGAATCCGCCGGTCGCCACTGCCTGGTCCCCTCCCAATTTCAGCGTGCTCTTGCCCAACTCGCCAATTGGGAAGAACAGCGTATGGTCTGGCTCAAACAGTTTTAGCACCCCGGCAAAGTAGATCCCCGCACCGGTGGCCATGTTGTAGAACAGGTACTTCGCCGCGCCGGAGGCCGTCTGCCCGGCCTTGTGGATCTCCGCCGCCGCGACGGACTCGGGGAAGGGAAGTTCGTCGTCTTCGACCAGCGCTCGCCGCACGAGCGAGACGAAGAGAACTCCAAGCACGCCTCCCACCAGCATCAACGCTGTCGACTTCAGATAGGCATGTTCAAAGTCGAAGGCCGGCCAACTCTTTGAAATTACGAAGGCTGGCAGCGTGAAGATCGCACCGGCCGCGATCGATTCGCCGATGGAACCCGCTGTCCGGGCCAGATTTTCTTCCAAAATCGTCCCGCGTTTTGCACGGAGCAGGGCCATGCCGATCACCGCCGCCGGATAGGTGGCCGCAATCGTGATGCCCGCCTTGAGCCCCAGGTAGGCGTTCGCCGCCCCCAGGATAATACTCATCACCAGCCCGATGCCCACCGCTGCCACGGTGAATTCGGTCATCTTCATACTCTCGGGAACGTACGGCTGATGCTTTTTCTGGCTCATGGATAAGGTCGATGATACAGTACAATCGCGAAAGCATGAGCACACCATTTCGATTAGACGGGCGGGTTGCCCTCGTCACCGGCGGCGCCAGCGGGATCGGCGAAGCCACCTGCCGCGTCCTGGCCAACGCCGGCGCTAAAGTCGTCGTCGCCGACATTGATCTCGCCAAGGCCGAGGCCCTCGCCGCGGAACTGTCCGGTCAGGCCGTCCACTGCGACGTCACGGATGAATCCGCTGTCCAGGCGGTATTCGCGGGCCTTCCGCAGTTGGACGTCCTCGTCAACAACGCCGGCATCGGCCTCGTTGGCAATGTGGAGGAGACCGGCCTCGCCGATTTCGAACGCCTGATGAAGGTAAATGTCACCGGGCCGTTCCTGATTACCAAGCACGCGATGCCCCTGCTGTTGGCTTCGGGCGGCAAGATCGTCAATATTGGCTCCGTTGCGGGCCTGATTGGCGTGAAGCGCCGGTACGCTTACTGCGCCACCAAAGGCGCCGTCATCGCCATGACCCGGCAACTCGCTGTCGACTACCCCACGCAGATTCGTGTCAACGCCATCTGCCCCGGCACGGTTGATTCTCCCTTTGTGGCAGCATATTTACAGAAGTACCATTCGCACGAAATCGAAAAGACCCGGGCCGAGTTGAATACCCGCCAGCCCATCGGCAGATTGGGAAAACCCGAGGAAATCGCCCATTTGGCGCTTTACTTGGCGTCGGATGAAGCGGCCTTCGTCAATGGCAGTGTCATCACTATTGATGGCGGCTGGACGGCCGCTTAACGAAACGAAGCCATTTGCCGATAGCGCTATAGAGCACTGGGTTGACTTTCCCTCCCGCCGTCCGGGATACTAGCGGAATCGTTGGCCCAGTACAAAAAGTCTTAATCCACTGACGAGGGGCACAGTCAGAATGCGTATCTTCCTGATTTTTCTGATCTTTATACTTCAGACGAATCTAGTAATGGCAGTACCGGCTCCCAAGGCCAAGAAACTTTCGCCCGCAAGGACGGCGGCGGCGAAAAACACGAAGAAGAAGGCGACCGCTGCTAAGCGGGCGTCGGCGAGAAACAAAAAAAAACGTCCGGTTGGTTCCAGTTTTGTAGCGGGCGGCCCGTGGCGTGAGCCCACGTTTGCGGATTCGAGCCTGGGCGATGTGATCGATGGGGAAGACTTGATGGTTCGACGCGCTGCCGTCGATGCTCTCGGTCCCTACAACGGTAGTGTGGTGGTTGCTGATCCGCAGACCGGCCGCATCCTGACGATCGTCAACCAGAAGTTGGCGCTCGGGAGCGGCTTCCAGCCCTGTTCGACGGTCAAGATCGTGACGGCGATCGCGGGCCTGAAAGAAGGAGTTATCGAACGGAATACTCCGTTGCGGATTGGCCGCCGCTCGACGATGACCCTGACCGATGCGTTGGCCCACTCGAATAACCCCTATTTTGCCCGCGTCGGGACTGATCTTGGGTTTGACCGCGTGCACTCCTACGCCAAGATGCTTGGCTTAGGCGAGAAGGCTGGGCTCAATATTGACGGCGAATTCCCCGGCGTCCTCACTGCTGAGCCTCCGAAATTCGGTGGCGTCGGCATGATGACCAGCTTCGGCGAAGGGATTCAGTTGACCGCGCTGCAGTTGGCTTCGCTTTTGTCGGCCATCGCCAATGGCGGTACCTTGTACCATCTGCAGTATCCCCGCACGAAGGTAGAGATTTCCAACTTCGCTCCCCGAGTGAAGCGGCATCTCGACATTCAGGATCAGATTCCGGATGTGAAGCCCGGCATGATGGCCGCCGTTGACCACGGCACCGCGCGCCGTGCGAATTACGACCCGACAGAGCCCATCCTTGGCAAGACCGGAACCTGCACGGACCGAGCCACCCCCACTCACCTGGGCTGGTTCGGCAGCTTCAACGAAGTGGGCCGGAACAAGTTGGTGGTCGTTGTCCTGCTCACCGGTGGCAAGCCGGTAAATGGTCCCGTCGCGGCCGAAGTTGCGGGCGGCGTCTACCGCAACCTCTCCAGCCAGCAGTTTTTTGCCGCCACGGCCGCCGCTCAATAACTAGAGCCGCTCGAACGGCTTATACTCGGCCTCGTCCCGCTCTTCCACTTTCGGTGGGTGAACGATCGAGGCCAGCATAAATTTCAACTGCTCCAGCCCTTCGCCCGTGGCGCTCGAAATCTGGAGAAAGGGCATGTCGTGCTCTTCGGCGATGGCCTTCACCGCGGCGATTCGGTCAGGGTCCTGCGCCGCATCCACTTTGCTGGCCACTACGAGCATTGGCTTCTTCGG
The DNA here is from genome assembly GCA_945890485.1 of Candidatus Sulfopaludibacter sp. SbA3. Taxonomy (GTDB): domain Bacteria; phylum Acidobacteriota; class Terriglobia; order Bryobacterales; family Bryobacteraceae. The sequence continues at coordinate 393,096 of CAMDCN010000003.1, forward strand.
CAGCTCGTCGCTGAAGCTGGCGAGTTCGTTCAGAATGATCTCGAAGTCGCTCCGCGGGTCGCGGCCGGTGACATCGCTAACGTCCACCATATGCACCAGTACTCGCGTGCGTTCAATGTGCTTCAGGAACTGGATGCCAAGACCGTGGCCTTCGTGGGCGCCCTCGATCAAGCCGGGAATATCCGCGACGACGAAGCTGCGTTCGTCCGGCATTGGGACGACGCCCAATTGCGGTTCCAGGGTCGTAAACGGATAGTCGGCAATCTTCGGCCGGGCGGCCGAAATGCGCGAGATGAGGGTCGATTTGCCGGCGTTCGGGAACCCGACGACGCCGACGTCGGCGAGAATCTTCAGTTCCAGCCGGAGCGTCTTGTCTTCGCCAGGCGTGCCCGGCTCATGCTCGGTCGGTGCTTGGTGGGACGGGGTTGCGAAATGCTGGTTTCCGCGTCCGCCGCGTCCACCCTTGGCGATGACGAACCGTTCTCCCGCTTTGGTGAAGTCGTAAAGCTGCTCTCCCGTATGCCAATCGTAGACGACGGTGCCCACGGGCACGTCGACCTCGCGGTCGTCTCCATGGCGTCCCGAACAGTTGGAGCCCTCGCCGTGGCGGCCGCGTTCGGCCTTGTGCTCCGGGTTGAATCGGAGTTCGAGCAGCGTATTCCGGTGCTCGCTGGCGACCAGAATGACGTTGCCGCCCCGGCCGCCGTCGCCGCCGCTCGGGCCGCCGCGCGGCACGAACTTCTCCCGGCGAAATGCCATACAACCGTTGCCGCCGTCGCCGGCCTTCACATAGATCTTTACTTCATCAATAAACATAGGGAAAACAACCAACAAAACAGCCAACAAAAAAAGAAGCCGCCCTTGGAGGGCGGCTTCTTTTACTTCTTTCGGAAAGTAGAACTAGTTCGCTTCAGCAGGAACCGGCTTGATCGAAATGAACTTGCCCATCCGGCCGCGATCGCGGAACTCGACGACGCCCGTGATGCAAGCGAACAAGGTGTCATCCTTGCCGCGCCCCACGTTCAAGCCAGCCTTGTAGGGTGTCCCACGCTGCCGGACGAGGATGGAGCCGCCAGGGACCAACTCGCCGCCGAAGCGCTTCACGCCCAATCGCTGTGCATTTGAATCGCGCCCGTTTTTACTTGAGCCTAGACCTTTTTTTGATGCCATGGTTTACTTTGACTTCCTTACGCCTGGATGGCGTCGATCTTCACGGCCGAGTAGTTCTGCCGGTGGCCGATCGTGCGCTTGTACTGCTTTTTGCGCTTAAATTTGAACACAATCACTTTCTGCCCGCGATCCTGCTCCACGATGGTGCCGGTGACCTTCACGCCAGCGGCGTCGGAACCGATCTTCACCGCGCCGTCGTCACCGACGAACGCGACCACGCGGCCGAGTTCCACCGAATCGTTCACGTCTCCCGGAAGCGTTTCTACCCTGACGGTCTGGCCGGGAGCGACGCGATACTGCTTGCTGCCGGTCTCAATAACTGCGTACATGACTGTCCTCGTTCTCGTTAAGATTCCATCGGGAGGTTGCGCGGCCGGAAGAACACAAACTGGCGCATCCCGCGCAAGCGCACGAATGCGCTGCAAAATCTAAGTCTACCTTCCTTCCGGCCGGATTGCAACTCGCGAGCTACTTCAGGATTTTCACCCGGATGTTTTTGTACATGACGACCGACTTCGGATCGTGTCCCTGCAGGGCGAAGGTGCCGCTCGAAAGCTTGCGGTCCTTAAACTCCTTGTGCTCCCAACCGGCGGGCTGCGTCCATTCGGAAGCCAGCTTTCCGTCCACGTAGATTTTGACGGTATCGCCCTTCACAACGATGTGCTCGGTGAACCACTTGCCGTCCTCGGCCAGCTTCTCTTTCTGGTCGGCGACGGCGTACAAGCCACCGGTGCGGCGCCAGTCTCCGTGCGAGTTGTTTACCTGGACTTCGAAACCCTTCGTCGGCCAGCTCTTTTCCTGATAAGCCGTGTGGAAATAGATGCCGCCGTTTGAAACCGGTTGGGTCATACAATCCACTTTTAACTCAAAATCCTTGAAGTCGTGGTTGCCGACTTTGCCGACATAATAAAGGTGCGCCCGCGGCCCCTGGGCCACAATCGCGCCGTCCTTAATCGTGAACGTGTCCTCGTTCTCGGCGGCTTTCTTCCAATCCGTGAAGTCTTTCCCGTTCCAGAGGGACTTGAAGCCCTTCTCCGCCTTGTCTGCGGCGGAGAGGTTCAACGTGGCCGCCAGCATCAGGGAGCATACAAAGAATTTTCTCGTCATCGCTTCTGATTATATGCCCGGCCGAGACCGCGCAGCGCCCGCAATCGCTGCCTTCGCGCCTCGACGCGGGCGATCTCAAATTCGTTCAACCCGAAGTAGTGCCCCACCTCGTGCCACACCGTGTCGGCGACGATCTGCTCCAACTCTTCGCGGCTTCGAGCCATCTCCTCGTGCGGTTTCTGGAATACTCGAATCCGGTCCGGTTGTCCAAATGGATCGCTCACACTTCGCTCGGTCAACGGCCGTCCTTCATACAGTCCCAACAGGTCCCGCTCGGGCCCCCAAGCCTCCACCGCGAAGTACAAATTCTCCATGCGGCTGCGAAACTTCCCCGGAATGCCAGCGATCGCACGCTCTACGATCTGCTCAAACTCTTCCCGGCTCACCGTCACGCTCATAGGGACTTGGTGGCCCCGCCGTCCATGTCGATCAGTGCGCCGTGCAGAAAACGCCCCTCCGGACCCACGAGAAACGCGACCAGTCCCGCAATGTCTTCCGGCTCTCCCACCCGCGTCACCCGTTGCTGGGTGACGAACGCCGGTTCGGCCGCCGTTCGCGCCAACCCCTGCGCCGCCGCCAAGGCGTCCATGCGCTTTTCGAACCGGTCTGTCCGAACCGTCCCTGGATTCACGGCATTCACCTGTACCCCGTCCCGCACCCCCACGTCGGCCAGCGCCTTGGTAAACGACAGCACCGCCGCGTTCACGCTGCCGCCAATCGTGAACTCCGCTCCAGGAGTCTTGCCGCCGGTTCCGGCGATATTTACGATCGATCCACTGCGCTGGCGCAACTCCGGCCACGCCGCCCGCGCCAGACGCACCGCCCCATGCAACTTCAGGGCATAGCCGTCTGCCCAGTCCTCGTCGGTCAACTCGAGGAACTCGCCGCGCTTTGTCGCTCCCGCGTTGTTGACGACGATGTCGACTCCCCCGAACTCGGCCATGGCCAACGCCATCACCTGGGCTGCCGCGGACGTTTCGCGCAAGTCGATCGAAATCCACGCGGCCCGGTCGCCGATCCCTCGGGCCACCTCTGCCAACGCCACCGCGTCCCTCGCTGCGAGGACGATGTTGGCGCCGTCTCTACCCAATCTCTCCGCAATCGCCCGCCCGATTCCCCGGCTCGCCCCGGTCACAATTGCTGTCTTGCCTTCGAACATGGACCCAGCGTACACCGACTTCCAACGGGTCCGACGAGGCCGCCTTCTGCCGCCGGCAATCCCAGCGGCAGCCTTGCTGCCGGCAGATGTCGCCGTGCCACGGACATTGCGGACGGTCGAGACTGGAAATCATTACGCTAAAGCCCTCTGTCCGGAAGGGCGTGGGACGCGGCGAAATCCGCTCACGCTTTCCGGTTGGCGTACCACCGGCAGAGCGGATACATCACGATTACGATGAACGCCCAGATGGCATAGACCACCGGCAGATCGTAGCCGTAGCCACTGGGGTACGCTGCTGCCTGGCCGCCCATGGAAGGCGCTGGCGCCCAGAGGAAGTCGACTTTGCCGTAGCGGAGCCAACCCAGCGGAAACGTCAAAAGGTGAAGCAGGAAGAAATGAACGAAGAAGTAGAACAGCGGCGTCCGGCCAAAGATCAGCAACGGGTGGGCCGCCGCCAGGGTGACCCGCTCCAGCCGGCTCATCACCACCAATGCCGGACCCAACGTCATTAGCAGAAATGCGAGTGATGGCGGATACTTGGTCACCCGGAAGAACGAGAGAAAAGACCCGTCCCACGGCACGGGATCCCCATAAACGTTCGCAAAGCGCAACAAAACGAACCCAGCCGTCAGCGCCCAGCCCCAGCGCTCCATGCGCTCGCGCTGGTGTACTGCCGGCCCACAGCAGTACCCCGCCGCCATTACCGCGAACCAGGGAACGAGTGGGTACACCGAGACAACCGTCAGCCCGGCGACCTGGAAGACGCCGAGTTGGTGCAGCATCTGCCAGGCGCCGGTCAGCCGAACGCCGTCCGCAAGATTGTGCAGCGCGATTGCGGCGACGCTGATCCCGGCCATAAAACGCAGCGGCAGATGAATCAGCCCTGCCAGCACCACCATTGAAAGGCCGATGGCCCAAAGCACCGTCAACAACACCGGGCCCGGAGCGGCAAAAAAGGCCACGAACCGGAAGAGCGTCAACTCCGCTACCATCAGCCAGACGCCGCGCCCAATCAGGTGCCGGGTATGGTCAGCCGTGGTCCGGCCTTCCCGCCTCCAAAACCACGCCCCCAGCCCGGCGGTGAAAACAAAAACCGGAGCGCAGAAATGGGTAATCCAGCGCGTGAAAAACAACTCCGGGGTGGTTTTGCTCAGGTCCTCCGGTGAAAAGCTCATCGCCCCGGCGTGAAAGAATTCGCGCGTGTGGTCAAGCGCCATAATCATCATGACCAATCCGCGCAGCGCATCAATCGAAGGAACCCGGTGGTTCATCTTCGATAGGCTAGCAAAGCTTCCGGGAAGTAATGTTGTTAGAGTATCGGCATGGCCCAAGAAGTCCTGGATGTGCTCGTTGTGGGTAGCGGCCCGGGAGGCGGCATCGCGGCTTACTCGCTCTGTCAACAAGGGTTAAAGGTCGGGCTCATCGAAGCCGGAAAACGGTTGGTCCCGGGGCGCGATTACAATGGCCACGGGTCGCCTCATAAAGACTGGGAGAAGAGGCTAGCCGCCGGATTCAAGACGCCGGTTTCCAAGGTCACTGACTACCAGGAGAAAGACCACTTCACAGGCGTCGGCGATAACCCCCGGCATGGCATGCTGAAAGCGCTCGGCGGCCGTTCGCTCTGCTGGGCCGGACACACCCTGCGCTTTGGCCCCGGCGATTTCGCGCAGTGGCCTATCGCGTATGACGAGGTGGCGCCCTACTACGCTCGCGCCGAACGGCTCATGGGCGTATCTGGTTTCCGCGATGGATTGTGGAATCTGCCGGACGGCGAATTCCTCCCTGGCGTGCCCCTGCGCTGCAGCGAGAAGATGCTGGGCAAGGGTGCGGCCAAACTGCGCGGCAAGCACCGGGAGGCTGCCTTCGTCTCCATTCGCAAGGCGATCCCCACCAAGTCCGGTGCGGTCCCGCGCGCCACCTGCCACTTCTGTGGCCACTGCATGGCGGGCTGTGAAGTCGACTCGAAATACACCTCCGCCAACACGCCGATCCCGATGGCGCTGCGCACTGGCCGGCTGTCGTTGTTCCTCCAGTCGACAGTTACCCGGATCGTGATGGCCAAGGACGGCCATCGCGTCCAAGGCGTCGAGATCGTGAAGGCCGACGGCGGCCGCGAGGAACTCCGCTGCCGCGCACTCGTATTGGCGTGCAGCACGGTCGAAACCGCTCGTCTGCTTCTGACCCAAAATCTCGCCAATTCCAGCGGCCAGATCGGCCGGAATCTCACGTCCCACTTCGGGCTTACTGTCGTTGGCTTGTTCCCGCAAGTCCGCGGCCGCGATGCTTCGAATGACGACGGCTGGGACTACTACCACAGCCTGCTCACCGGCCTTTATTGGAAGGATAAGTCGAAGAAGTTTGAAGGGACTTATCAGGTGCAGTGCGGCGCCGGAGTCCATCCAAAGAAGCTCGCCATCAAGTGGGCGCCTGGTTTTGGCGAAAGCCTGAAGGCGCAGCTGAAAGATTGGAACGTCACGCACGCCGGCATGAACATGCAGGGGATGCTGCTCATCTCAAAGAACAAGTATGTCGACCTCGATCCGGTGAAGAAGGACGGCCACGGCGTGCCTTTACCCCGCATCCATCTGCACTATGACGACTCCGATATCGCCATGGCGAATGACGTCATCGAAACCTGCGAAGAGACGATCCGCCTGGGTGGCGGCACCGTCCACTCTTCGCCCGGCAAAGCCACTCGCGAGAATCTTGTGATCGACTCGAACCATTGGGTCGGCACAGCACGCATGGGAACCGACAAGCGGACGAGTGTTGTCGATACCGAATGCCGCAGTCACGACATTCCGAATCTGTTTCTCGGCGATGCCAGCGTCTTCCCGGCTTATCCCGAAAAGAATCCGACGCTCACCAACATCGCGCTCTCCTGGCGCATGGCGGAGAAACTGGCCGCCCGGGCGCGGCGGGGAGAACTCTAATGCTTGATCGCCGCGACTTCATCGCCCTCAGCGCCCTTTTTGCCGCCCCTGCTTACGCGGCCCGCGCGTTGACGGAAACGGAGTTCGCCGCTGCCGAAGAGTTCGTCGAGCTGATTTTGCCCGGCTCGAAAGCTGCCCGCGTGATGCGGTACATCGATCTGGGGCTGGCGTATGGCGTGGGTGGTGACGTCGCATCGTGGCAGCGGGGCCTGGCGGCGTGGTCCAACCAGAAAGTGCCCATGGAGCAACTCGCGGCCAACGAGTTAAAGCCGTCAACGGAGCTCGAACGCTTCTTTGGCTTAGCCAAACGAGCCGCGATTGAAGCGTACGCCCTCAGCGAAGAAGGGCAGAAAGAGTGGCTCGGCTACCGGGGCGGAGTCCATCTGGAATCCTTCCCCGGTTGCACGGAAGAGCACGGCTAGAGCGGCGGCGTCTGCTTATGGAAGTCCGTCACGTCTTCAAGCGCGGCGGCCACGGCCAGAAGCCTCTTCTCTTCAAACGGACCAGCAATAATCTGCAAACCCAGCGGCATCCGGCGGGCGTCGAACCCGCACGGCATCGACAGGGCAGGGAAGCCGAGCAGGTTGATTGCCCGGGCGAATCGCGTCGTCGCTAGCCGGAAGTCTTCGTCGACATCGCCGATCCGGACCGTCTTCTGCCCGATGGGTTGGGCCGCGGTGGGGCTCATGGGCGTGAACATTACGTCGACGCGGCGGAAAATTTCGAGGAACTGATCCCGGAACACGCGACGGGCCCGTTGGGCGTTCACGTAGTCGGTCGCCGCGAGGAAGCGGCCTTGATCGAACATGGCCTGCACGTCCTCGCCGATCTCGGCCCGGCGATGCTGGAATCGCTCCATTGCGGCGGAGGCTTCGCTAAGCAGAATCACGCGGGCCGCAGTGTTTAGCGCCATGATATCCGGCACCCGGATGATCTCCACCTTAGCGCCAAGGCCAGCAGCCAACTGCACCATCTGCCGCGTCGTCGACTGCGCCGCGGGGTCGATGCCATCGAAGTAGAAGTTCTCCGGCACGCCGATGCGAACGCCCTCCAGGGAGACCTTCGCGGGCGGTACATAGTCGTCTACCGGTTCGGGGCTGGAGGTATCGTCGAGCGGGTCCACTCCGGCCGTCGCCTGCAGGCAGATGGCGGCGTCGCGCACGGTCAGCGTGATCGGTCCCATGTGGTCGAGCGAGAAATCGAGCGGCATGATGCCCCGGCGGCTGACCCGGCCGTAGGTTGGCTTCAGGCCAACCAGGTTGCAGAAGGCGGCAGGGATGCGGATCGACGCGCCGGTGTCGCTGCCCATCGCCATGAAGCACATGCGCGCCGCGACGGCGGCGGCCGAACCGCCCGACGAGCCGCCGGGGACGCAGTTCAAGTCCCACGGATTCCGCACCGGCCCGAAGTGCGGGTTCGAGGAAGTGACCCCATAGGCCAATTCGTGCATGTTCGTTTTGCCGACCATCACGGCGCCAGCGGCCGCTAGTTTTTCGGTGACGGCAGAGTCGGCCTCCGGCACATGATCACGGAAGAGCAGGGAGCCGACCGTTGTGCGAATGCCCGCCGTGGCGTAGACATCTTTCAGCGCGATGGGGATGCCGTGCAGAGGCCCTCGATCCTGGCCGGCGGCGAGTTCTTTATCGGCCTGATCGGCCTGGTCGAGCGCATGCTCTCCCGTCACCGTAATGAAGGCATTGACGCGCGGATCGTATTCGGCGATGCGCGCCAGGCACTCTTCGGTCAGGCGGCGCGAAGTCGTTTGTTTCGCGCGCAGTTGGGCGGCCGCGTCGAGGATATTCATGCTTGCGGCTCCTGGCGGGAGAGACGGTAGGCGACGGCAGGTTCGGTCTCATGAGGCGCCAGCTCGCGGAGCGGCGCCCAGGCCGTTTCGAGGGCGTCGAGTACGACGGTCAATCGTTCCATCTCTTCGGCGGATACTTCGATTCCGCGGGCTTGCGCGATCAGCTTCCAGTTAGGCATCGGTCAGATTAGGATATAACGAGGCCTGAAAACTATGTTCTGTCCCAAGTGCGGTACCCAGGTGGCGGCGGAAGCCCCCTATTGTCCGGTGTGCGGGATGCCGCAAACTCCGGGCGCACCCGAGAATCCCGCCCTCGGCTACGCGCCGATGGTTGTGCCGATGCCGGCCATCCGCTGCGAGAAGGCGAGTGGCTCAAAGTGGATCGGCCAAGGTTGGGACCTCGTGAAGAGCGACATGCCGACCTTTGCGATCCACGCCCTGCTGTTCGCCGTCGTCAGCGGCGCCGTGCCGTTCATCCTGCAGGGCCCGATGATTTTGGGAATCCAGTATTCGCTCATGCGCCGCATGTTCGTTGGAAAGTCGGAAGTGGGCGACGTGTTCAAGGGCTTCAACCTCTTTGTTCCCGCGATGGTCGCCGGAATCCTGGTCTCCATCTTCAGTAGTTTCGGCTTCATGCTTTGTCTCATTCCCGGGTTTTTTGTCGTGGCCGCGCTGCAGTTCCCCTTCCTGCTGATCCTCGATAAGGGCATGGACTTCTGGCCCGCCATGCAGACGAGCATGGAGGCTGCCAAGCGGGACTGGGGTGGCTATCTCGTGTTCGTTCTGCTCCAGATGCTTGTCGTCTTTGGCGGCGTGCTCGCGTGCTTTGTCGGACTGCTCATCGCTCTGCCCGTGGTTCATGCGGCAACGGTCGCTGCTTACCAGGATGTGTTTGGTTTTGAACAGCGGACGATCGATAACGCTCGATGACCTGGCGTGACCGCATCACGGTGGCCGCACTGCCGGCGGGGGCGCTCGCTTTTTGCGCCTTCTATCCGCCGGAAGGTGGCCCCCGTCTGATGTTCTGTCCGTTCCGGGTGCTCACCGGCTTGGTTTGCCCGCTCTGCGGCATGACCCGAGCCATGGCTTCGCTCGGGCACGGCCAGTGGCAAAAGGCGATCGCGTACCATCCGCTTTCCCCGTTGGTCATGGCTGGTGTGGTGGCTTGGCTGGGGTGGAGCCTGCTACGGCCGGAGCGGCCGCTGGACCCCGCGCGGGTCCCGCGGCGCGCCTGGATCGGCATCGGCCTCACCCTTTTGGGGTTAAATACCCTGCGATGGTGGGGTACAATTGGAAGTCCTCCGGCCTAGTCCGGGAACGCAACATCATCAATCATGTGGAAAGGCGACTACCTCTTTTTATTGCAAAATCTGATCGTGAAGGATTTCAAGATCCGGTATCGCAATATGTCGCTGGGCGTCTTTTGGTCTCTGCTGAATCCGCTGGTTATGATGGCGGCTCTGACCTTCGTCTTCACGGCCGTATTTCCAAATAATCAGATCGAAAATTTTCCAATTTTCGTGCTCTGCGGGCTCGTTCCGTTCAATTTCTTCACGGTAGCTTGGCAGAATGGCACGATTTCCGTAGCCAACAACGCTGGCCTGATTAAACGGGTTCCCGTACCGCGCGAGATTGTGCCCATTGCCACGGTCCTTTCGACTTGTGTCCACTTGGGAATCCAGATCGGCTTGCTGCTCGCCTTGGTCGTCGTTTTTGGCCGTGGCGTCAACTGGAATTGGCTCTGGCTGCCGGTGGTTTGGGGCCTGGAGATTCTATTCGTTTGTGGCCTTACCCTAATGACTTCGGCTCTCGATGTTTACATACGCGACGTGCGTTATGTTGTCGAGTCGGCGTGTACGTTGCTCTTTTGGATGGTTCCTGTGTTTTACGCCATTCATTCGGTGCCCCAAGGTTATGCCAACCTGTATCAGTTCAATCCGCTGGCGGCATTGATTCTTGCGCTGCGGACGATTCTGATCGATGGCGATTCGCCCACACCTACGTTACTCTTAAAGCTAACTTTCAGTTCTACTCTGGTCTTCGCACTTGGGCTGTTCGTATTTCACCGCTTGAAGCGTCAGTTCTTCGACTATCTCTAAATGAAGGTTATTGAGCTCCAGAACGTAAACAAAACTTTCCACCGGTCCGGTGGTCAGAAATTATTACGGCACTACCTCGAAGACATTCTGGGTAAGGCGGATCCGGAGCGGTTCTTTGCGCTGAAAGATGTCAGCTTTTCCGTCCGGGATGGCGAGTCGGTTGCGGTGATTGGCGCCAATGGCGCAGGGAAAAGCACTCTTCTCAGCTTGGTTACGGGCTTGGTGCCGCCCTCTACGGGCAGTGTGACCGTATCGGGTCGCGCGGCCGCCTTGCTGGATCTCGGCTCCGGTTTCCACCCGGATCTGACTGGCCGGGAAAACATCATTCTGAACGCCTCACTTCTGGGCTTTTCCCGGAAACAGGCTCACGATCTCTATGACGCGATCGTCGAGTTTTCCGAACTTGATGACTTCATCAAGGAACCGCTGCGCACCTATTCGAACGGCATGATGCTGCGGCTCGCCTTCTCCGTCGCTGTCAACCTAGACCCGGAGATTCTGATTATCGACGAAGTGCTTGCCGTCGGCGATCAGAAGTTCCAAGCCAAGTGCACCGAGAAAATCTTCGAGATCCGGAATCAGGGCAAAACGATTCTCTGCGTATCCCACGTCTCCCCCACTCTGCGCGAACTGTGTGATCGAGCCCTATGGTTGGACCATGGCCAACTCGTAATGGACGGCCCCATCCGCGATGTGATTGAGGCCTACGAAGGCCGGTTGACGAGACAAGCGTAAACTGGGGCATGGCCCCTCTCACCGTTCTGAACGAAGAAGAAGCAATGCTCCAGAGTTCAGTGCGCCAGTTCGCACGCGAGCAGATTGCCCCGCGCGTCCGCGCTATGGACGACAGCGCCACGCTGGACCCCAAAATCCTGAAGGGACTCTTTCAACTGGGCCTGATGGGCGTCGAAGTTCCGGAAGAGTATGGCGGCGCGGGCGGTACGTTTTTTCATTCGGTGCTGTGCGTTGAAGAGATCGCCGCCGTAGATCCCGCGGTCGCTGTGATCGTTGATGTGCAGAACACGCTAGTGATCAATGCGTTGCTCCGCTACGGCACGGACAAGCAGCAGGCGGCATGGCTGCCGAAGCTGAACGAATCGCTCGTCGGGGCCTATGCGCTCTCGGAGGCCGGTTCCGGCTCCGACGCCTTTGCCTTGGCGACAACGGCCCGGGCGGACGGCAGCAGCTATATTCTTGATGGCCGCAAGCTCTGGATCAGCAGCGCCCACGAGGCGGGCCTGTTCCTCGTCTTCGCAACGGTGAATGCGGCGGACGGCTACCGTGGCATTACCTGTTTTCTCGTGCCCCGCGAAAGCGACGGCCTCCAAATCGGCAAGAAAGAGGACAAGCTCGGCATCCGCGCGTCCTCCACTGCGGAGGTCTCATTGAACGGTGTTCGCGTCCATCGGTCCGCTGTGTTGGGCGAGGTCGGCAAGGGGTACAAAATCGCCATCGAGACGCTGAATGAAGGGCGGATCGCCATCGGCGGCCAACTGATCGGCCTCGCCCGCGGCGCCTACCAGCACGCTCTCACCTACGCTAAACAACGCCGGCAGTTCGGCAAGCCCATCGCCGAGTTTCAGGGGGTGCAGTTTCAGCTCGCCGAGATGGCCACCAAGCTGGAAGGGGCCCGGCTGATGGTTTACAACGCGGCTCGTCTGCGCGAAGCCGGAAAGAGTTTCGTGACAGAGGCCGCCATGGCCAAGCTCTACGCCTCCACCGTCGCCGAGGACATCGCCTCGCAGGCCGTCGAGATTTTCGGTGGGATCGGCTTCACCAAAGACTCGCCGGTCGAAAAGTATTATCGTGATGTAAAGATTGGCCGGATTTACGAAGGCACGAGCAACATGCAGCGGATCACCATTGCCAAAGGGATTCTGTCGTAACGGAGCCGTCGCCCGAAGCGTCCGATGTAACGGAGAGCGTATGCGCACGATTGCAGTGATGTTGATGGCCGCCAGCCTGCCCCTGTTGGCGAGCAAGACCGAACCGACCAGGGACGAGATCGCCGAGATCATCACGAAGTTCGCCGCCAAAGAGGCTGAGTTTGCCAAGGCTCGGGAACTCTATACCTATCGGCAGACCATCCGGATTCAGGAGTTTGAAGCTGGCGGCCAAGCCCGCGGGCGCTTCGATCTGGTTTCGGACATCATCTTTTCGCCCTCGGGTAAACGCACCGAGCGCATTGTTCGCGCCCCCTCCCCGACGCTCGTCCTCGTCTCCCTGTCACCGGAAGACGAACAGGACCTGCGGAGCGTTCAGCCGTTCGTTCTCACCACCACAGATTTGCCGAAGTATCAGGTCGACTACATCGGCAAGGAGAAGCTCGACGAGATTGACTGCTATGTCTTCGCCGTGAAGCCGAGGAAAATGGAATCCGGCCAGCGCTACTTCCAAGGCCAAGTGTGGGTGGATGACCTGGATCTGCAGATCGTCAAGTCCTACGGCCGCGCCACGGGCATCCTGAAGAAGGGCAACAATCAGCAGTTCCCCAAATTCGAAACCTGGCGTGAGCAGGTGGATGGGAAGTTCTGGTTCCCTGTCCTGACGAAAGCCGACGACACCCTGATGTTCGATAGCGGCCCGGTCGGCCTGAAAATGCAGGTGAAGTACGAGGACTACAAGCAGTTCCGGTCCACGACAACCATCACGTTCGGCGACGCGGTGGACACTCCGCCCACCAATACGCCGCCAGCGCCGAAACCGCCCAAGCCCTAACTTTCGCAGTTCAACTTTGCTTTCGCCGCATTCGGCCCCCGTGCGGTGCGCTGGTGCGATCCCTGTGTTTTAATAAGAGATTACGCCTATATGTCGAGCACAGGTTTCCGCATCCGCCGTACGGTAAAGGCCCTCAGCCGCCGCCTGCGAGAGTTGCGGATGATCGGGAAAGGTCTCTGGTCCACGGATCACATCGTGCAGGCGCACATCATTCCGATGCGCCGTTGCAACCTCTCCTGCACCTATTGCAACGAGTACGACGACATCTCGAAGCCGGTCGATCTCACGATCATGCTCGACCGGATCGACCATCTGGCGAAGCTCGGCACCACGCTGATTATGATCAGCGGCGGGGAGCCGTTGCTTCATCCGGATCTCGATCTCCTCATTAACCGGATCCATCACCACGGCATCATCGCCGGAATGATCACGAACGGCTATAACCTCACGGCGGCCCGCATCGAACGGCTCAACCAAGCCGGACTCGATCACCTGCAGATCAGCATCGACAATGTGATGCCGGACGAGGTCTCGAAGAAGAGCCTTAAAGTTCTCGATAAGAAGCTGCAGCTCCTGCGTGAGCACGCCCTGTTCCACGTCAACATCAACTCCGTGTTGGGTGGCGGCGTGAAGTTCCCGACCGACGCCGTGAAGATCGGCAACCGCGCCCTCGAACTCGGGTTCAGCGCCACCGTCGGCATTATTCACGACGGGCAAGGCCAGTTGAAGCCGCTCGGCGATACCGAAATGTCGGTGTACCGCGAGTTCAAGGTTCTTGCCAAGCGCAGCTTCGCTCGTTTCGCGAAGTTTCAGGACCGCATCGCCCTCGGCCAGCCCAGCGAATGGCGTTGCCGTGCCGGCGCCCGCTACATGTACATCTGCGAGGACGGCTTGGTGCATTACTGCTCCCAGCAGCGCGGCTTCCCGGGTGTGCCGCTGCTTGGCTACTCGAAAGCGGATATGCGCCGCGAGTTCCTCACCGAGAAGGGCTGCGCCCCGTACTGCACTGTCTCCTGCGTCCACATGACGTCGCTCATCGATTTCTGGCGGGCTCCGCAGACCTTGGCGCAGAAGGCCGTCACGAAGCCCGAAAAGACTGAGCTGGTCAATATCCAAAGCCACCGGGGCTAGGCCCGGCGGCGTCTGCGAATCATTCCTCCGGCGATTAACCCGGCGCCGATCAGCACCAGGGTAGACGGTTCCGGCACCTCGGTGTAGCTCCAACTGATGATGTCGTGGTTTTCCCACGCTCCGCCGGTCGAAGAGGTGAAGCCGATGTAGGCATTCTGCCCATCCTGCAGGTTCAGGAGACTGGCGAGATCCACGTTCGCAGCGAGAATCGGCGCCGACATATCCGTTAGAAACACCTGCAGCAAGCCCGGCGTATAGACAATCCGTGCGTTATAGGCATCACCGTTCGAAAGCTCTTGCGGCACTGTCGTAATCGCCAGGTTCGGGTTCGTAAAGGTGCCGTCAAACTCTGTCCCGGCGCAGTGCTCCGGCCGGTTCATCAGCGTGCCCAGGCTCTGGATCGCCACATGGTTGCCGTTCGGCTCGCAGTAACTCGGTTTGTTCGCCCAGGTATCGAACTCAACCGCCAGGCTATTCAGAATGTTGTAGTAGCCGATGCCGCTGGCATAGAGCCCCAGTTCATTTACGCCCTGTGCCTGCACGACGAAGGCAAAGCCATCGGCCCCGTCATTTTCCACTCCCTCTTCCCAGTCGGGCTTATAGCCGCCCCGCTCCGTGATCCGGAACGTGAAATCGCTCGTGAAGCCGTCCTGGACGTTGACCAATGAGTTGTACCAAGCCGCGCCGTTCTTGTTCTCGAGCGCCGGCGTGAGCCGTAATAAGTTAGACGACAGGCTGGCGTCGCCAATCAGACTAAGATTCGCCGGGGAGCTGAAGTCAGCGAAAGTAAACGAGTTCGCCAGCAGGCCGGTGCTGGCGGCGGACAAGAGCAGAGTAAGTCGAAGTAACATGGTGCCTCTCCCTTGATTTGGCCACGCCACTTCGTTCGCCGAATGAGACAAATCGCACTTTCGTACCCGGACCCCGGGGGAGACTTGTACTAGAACTCGAAGAACACGCGCCCAATCACCCCGGCCCGCGTAAACGCCCCGAACTTCGTTTGCTGGTCGAACGCCACATAAACGCCGTAGTGGCGGCTCAGCCACTTCCGCAGGAAAATCTGCGTTGAAACGCTGTTCAAGTTCACTTCGAGGGGGGTCTGGGCGATGTACGTGTACACCTCTTTGCCTCCGCCCACGACCGTACCCACCCAGTATTTTCCTTCCTGGCCATACTGCACCGCCACGCTGGCGGAGCTGCCAATCTTATTCCCGGGTTGATTCCGATTGATGAAGTAGTTGCCTTCAATCATCATGCGCTTGGGGTAGTAGAGGAACCCGGCGCTGTAGATCTGCCCCTTCACCGGTCCCTGAAAATTGAACTGCGAAACTCCGGCCGTCAGCAACAAGCGCCGTTGCAACACCGGCAGTTTATAGAAGCCCCGCACGTCGAAACGACGGCTGGCGAATAGGGAAATGCCGCCCCGCTCCGGCGCATAGCTGAACCCTTGCGTCGTGTAGAAATTCTTCGACCAGTTCGCGAAGCTGAAAAAGCTGAACGCCTGCTGCGTCACGCCCGGCCGCGTCTGCGAGTTGAACTGAAACACCGGGGTGAAGCGTGGAATCTTGCGGACCCACAACGTCGCGTCCGCCCCGCGCCAATAGCCGTAGCCGTTTGAGACGGCGTTGTGATACGTGCCGACCTCGAGCAGGTACGGCAGCGGGCTCTCGTACCCGGGTCGTTCGAAGGTCGCGGGAGAACCTGTCGTCTGTTCCGCGAACGCGGCCGGAATCAATCCAAGAAAAATGAGAATGCGAAGGATCATGGAGGTCACGCTCTTGCCTTTTTCGATTGCAGCCACGCCATCGGTGTCGAAATGGCGATCACGCGGTGCGCCGACGATACCTTGCCGTTAATTACGATGTTGCTTTCGAGAGTCAGCGCCCTCGTCGCATGCGCTGCCACGGGCAGCTTCTCCCGCAGTCCCCGCACCCCAAACGAAAGCCGCATCTCCCCGCCCGCTTGCAGCAGCGACTGGAAGTACACATCGGGTTTCAGCACCAGGTTGCCGTCCGCCACCAGATTGCCCTTCACCACCGATGCCGGACCAATCGTGATGTTTCCGTGCGCCTTCACGTCCGACTCCAGTAAGCTCTCCTTCCCGCACGAGAAGTGGCCCCGGACTACCAAGGGCGCTCGCAAATGCAACGGCGCCGTCACGTCCAGGTTGCCTTCATAGAAGTAAGTTCCGCCTCCCATCGAAAACAGCTTGGCCGGGTCGAACCCGTTGGCCGCGCGGGCCGTCTCTCCGGCCCGATGCGGGACCTGCACCAGCGCGCCTCGCCCCGCCGAAAGCTCAATCGAATCGTCGTTTCGGCCCTCGGTCACAATCTCCGGCGCGAACAACGATTGGGCATAGGCGCCTGGCAGGAATTCAATCGCCGTCCGCGAGGTCGCCCGCGAATGGATTGCCGTGTCGGCGCCAATCGTCAGTTTGCCCGCCGCGTCCACCCATCGCCGCACCGTCACGCCCTCGCCCAACTGCAGCGCTCCGTCCGCCGCAATCGCCTGCAGCGAAGTGCCCTCGCCAATGTCGCCATCGCCTTTCACCATCAGTTCGTTGCGGAAGTCGCAATTCGGCCCGCAGGCGAACGCCCCTTCGGTCACCAGGATCTCTTTTTCCACGCGTCCGCCCGGATATTGCACCGTTGGCGCCACGTAGATCCGTTCCTTCCCGTGGTCATAAACCCGCAGGCCCGCCGTCGAGTTCGTCGCTGCGGGCAGCGTCGCCAACCAGTGTTTGAGTTTCCGCCGGAACGATTGGCCGAAGTAGTCTTCGAGGCGCACATAGCCCATGTCTAACTCCGACGACTGCTTGCCCCGGATCGCGAGCCACGCCCGGTGCGCCAGGGAGAAGTGCAGATAGAAGATCGCGAGGAAGATTGCGGAAAATATCAAAAAGGCCATTGGATCAGTCCCCCATTCCTTCGTTGCTGGCGTAGTAAAGACCCTTCACAGACTGCTTTGCCGCTCCGGCCGGCGTCGCCCCGGCGCCAAAGGACTGCCCTTCGGCGTCCATGCGCGTACGGTGCGTCTTGTACCAGCCATCACCGCCGCTACCCCAGAAACGATTCCAATAGAATTTCCGCAGCGCATTGCAAATGGCGCCCGTGTTTGCAAAGAAGTTCAACAGGCTCAACGGCATCAGCAGCGCCCGCAGACGGGTGCCGTCCAGCAGTGTCGCTACCCCGATCTCAAGGAACGTCGCCTGGTTAGAAAACAGCAGGTAGCCGATAATCAGCATCGCCACCGGGAGTACCGGCACCGCGTGGGCCTCGGGAATAAAGAACAACACCAGCGAAGCGACCCAGCCGATGACGATGATCGGCGCTGTCAAATACATGGCCAGTAGGAAGAGCGCGTCCGTCTTCTCCTTCCGGCTGAGGAAGCGGGCGCGGAGCAGGTCGGGCCAGTAGTTGTGCAGGCATTCGGTGTGCCCGGTTACCCAACGGCTCAGTTGCCGGCGGCGCACTGCCCAATCCTGCGGCACCTCTTCGTAGCACTCCGCCCGGTTGACGTACGCCGTCCGCCAGCCGTTCAGCAGTAGGGCGAACGTCAGGTCGGTATCCTCGGTCAAAGACTCCGGATTCCAACCGCCCACCGCCCGCAGCGCCGCTGCGCGAACGCCGCCCACTGTGCCTCCGAACTGTGCTGTAAACCCGAGATTGAATCGCGCCTGTTGCACCGACTGGTAGCCGGCGCAGCGTTCGAGCGAAAGCAATCCCGAAAGCAAGCTGTCGCCGATGTTGTGCGGCACCACCCGTCCCATCACCGCCCCGATCTCGGGGTCGACGAAGGGCGCCGTCAGCATCTTCAAGACCGCCCGGCCGGGCACGTAGTCGGCGTCGAACATCAGATAGATGTCACCGGTCGCCAGCTCCGTGGCCTCCACCAGGGCCGCCGGCTTCCCGCCCACACCCTCGGTGCGGTGGTACGGCTTGATGAATGGATACCGCCCCGCGAACTCGTCCACAATCGCGCGGGTGCCGTCCGTCGAGCGGTCGTTCACCGGAATGACTTCAAGCAGTTCCCAATCGTAGTCGCAGTCGACGAGCGCCTGCAGGACATCCCGGGCGACCTTTTCTTCGTTGTGCATCGGGATGAACACCGTCACCCGCGGCATCACGAAACCGACGAGCTCATTGGTCTCCCGGGGATGTTCGAGGCGCATCCGGGAATAGCCCAGATAGTAGTGCCGCACCGCATAGGCGCCCAGCACCAGCATGGACAGCACAATCAGGACCCACGAAACTGCGATTACAGCTGTGACTGCCATGAACTACGGACCCCCCAAAGTTGCCCCGAAGTTCGGTAGACCGAAATCGAGTAGAAGAACAACAGGAACAACAGATCACTCAACGTGCCCAGCGCAAACCAAAGCAGCGGCATGAACAGAAGGCCCGTGTAGTGCAGCATGCCGATGCAAAACACGAAACGCAGCACGGAGAAGAAGAAACCGTACACCTGCACCAGGGCCATCCATCCCAGCCCCACGCCCAGGTTCGGCTGGGGCAGCAGAAACAGCAGCAGGCTCACGAACGGCATCAGCAACCAGACCAGCAACTCCTGCCGCAGCCAGATCTGCCCGAAGACTTTGGACTGCAGTTGGAACGTGTCGAAGAAGACATTCACCACCGCAGAGACGAGCAGCAGCACAATCAGGAAGTTCGCGAGGTTGCGAAAAAGCGAAAAGCGCCGCGCGACAATCAGCAGCGCCACAATGCCCAGAATCAGGGCGAATCGAGCTCCTTCGGAAACTTGCGAAAACGTCGGAACAGGCACCAGGGGGCCCGAGCCAGGCTCAAGGCCGGGAAAGACGGCGACCGGCTCCCAGCCCGCGTTCGGAATACCCGCCCATCGCAGCAGGGTGTCGGCCACGGAAGAGTGAAACGCCATGAGGGGAACCGCGAAGTACGCCAGCAAGATAAAGACAATCAGGGCGAATCCCAAGGCGACTCCCACTCGTGCCCGTGTCAGCGGAACGGACCTTACGCTCCGGTGGAGATAGATGGACGTCCGGCGCGCGGCTCGTCCCCCGGTGCTGATAGCTGGATTCATTCCCCATTATTCTGGCCACCGCGCCAGCGTCCAACAATGGACACCCTGTACCAAACGACCATGGTTACCTGGGTCCATCGCCTTAGTACTGGGGGACCGGACAAGCCGTACTAAGGTGGCCCTACCGGGACGTGCTGTAGAGCACTTCCACCGCCCGCCGCACATACTGCTCATCCGACAACGCCTCCACCGCCTCGGCCGGAAACTCCACCAATCCCCGCAGTTTCCCCGCCAACAGGCCAAACACCGCCACCCGCGCCTCCGGAGTCAGCTCCTCCCGCCGCAACACCGCATCCAGCGCCAAGCCCGCCAACTCCGGCGCCGTCCGTTGCCGCAGCCGCGCCGCCAGCGCCGGATGCTCTCGCAACGAATTGTATTTCTCCCGCCCCAACTGGCTCCAATCCCCTCGCACCGAAACACGCGTCCGCACCACCACCGTCCCCGCCGCTAAATCGCCCAGCCGCTGCCGGTGCTGCGTCAGCCAGCATGATGCCGCCCCCATCAAATACAGAGCCGGCAAGGAATCCACCGGCCGCAACAGATTCCGGATCACTAGCTGCGCGGGCCGTGCCGGCCGCGCCCCCTGGTCCATCACCCGCAGCCCCAGCAGCCGCTTCCCCAGCGTCTGCCCGTTCCACAGAATCTCCATCACAATTCCGTATCCCGTCGAAACCGCGAAATACACGAGCGTCACCGCGCCGCCGATCACATCCGGCGCCAACCGCTCAAACGCCCGGAACACGCTCAACCCGGTCGTGACGATCGCCATGATCGCCAGCAGGTCGATGATCAGCGCCATCATTCGCGCCGCCGCCCCCGCCAGCGGAATCGTGAACGGTACGCCCTCGGGCGTCCGGATCTCTAGCCCGTCACTCGCCATCGCGCCCCGCCAACTGCAAGAATGCCAGCAACCCGCCCAGCTCCACTACCCCGAACGCGATCTTCACCGTATACGGAACCACCGGTTCGTGATACTGCGAGAAGAACGCTTCCACAATACCGGCCCACACCAGCATCACCGCCACCCCGCCCATAATTGCCAACGCATCGGGAAACACCGCGCGCAGCCGCTCGCCCACCGGCGCCCGGCGCCCCCGGGGCAGCAGCGCCCCAGTCAACAGGAACGCCGCCTGCCCGGCCAGAATAATCGCCGGCAGCTCAATCACCCCGTGTGGCAGTAGCCAGCCCAGCAGAAACATCGTCTGCCCGTCTTTCACGTAGTCCATCGCCACCGCGCCGAGATAGACTCCATTCGAAAACAACAACACGGTTGGCCCGACGCCGTACGTCATCCCCAGCGCGAATGTGAAGATGGCCACCCGCGTATTGTTCTGAATCAAGTGCGCCGAAAAGCGGCCGGTTCGCTCCGCCACCATCTTGCTGCGCTCCACCGTCTCCTGCTTCACCCGCTCGCTCGGCTTCGTCGCCAAGCCGGCAAACGGGAACAGCGTCTCCCGCTCTTCGTACATCACCACCAGCAGTCCCGCGCCCACCGCCGACCCGCCCCAGAAGAGCGCCATCGCCAGCGCCAGCGCCCCCGCCTGCCGCCGCACCGCCCGCGGAAAATCTTTGAGAAACCAGCCGAACCACGACGCTTTCTTTCGGTCTGTCACCCCGTGAATCGCCGTGTACCCGCGGCTCACCAGGCTTTCGAGATACTGCCGCAGCCGGGCTTCCGAGTGCAGCCCGCGCACTCGCAGCAGGTCCGCCGAAGTCCGTTGATAGAGCGCGTGCAGCCGTTCGAGATCCGTCACCCCCACGGTCGCGTAGGGATGCTTTTCCATCCGTGTCAACACAGCGTCCAGCTCCTGCCAACGGGGCTCTCCCTCCCGCACGAACCGGTCCAGATCGAGAATCATACAAGCTGCCTCTGCCGGATCTCTTCGTACATCGTCAAAGCCCGCAGCCCCATCTCCCGGGGATCTTCAAACGCCAGCCGGATGCCTTGATGGCCAAGGTCCAACTGCAACTCGCGTAGCCCTCGCCAAACCAGATGTCCCCCGAGCGCCCGATAGATTTCAGTAGTTTCCTCCGGCGGCGGACCGCTGAACAATGGTTCGGCTCCCGGCGCGCGCGCCGCCACTACGGCAACCAGATGCCGCTCGCCTAACAGTTTCATCGCCCGCACAAATGGTCCCGCTGAAGCCTGGTCGTCGAGTGAAGTGAACACCAGTAGCAGCGCCCGCCTTGGCAGCCGCGCCCGCAAATAGGTCGCCGCCTCCGTATAGTCTGTCACCGCCTCGGATGGTCGCAGCGGATACAGCATCTCCTGGCACGCCGAGAAATGCGCCGCCCCGCTGCCTGCCCGTACGAACCCATTGATCCGGTCACTGAACGCCAACAGGCCCAGCCGGTCCCCCTGCCGCTCGGCGGCCAGCGCCAAATGTAGCGCCGCCGTCAGGCTCCAGTCCAACACCGTCTGCGTCTCCTGCCGCCGCGCCTGCAGTCGTCCGCAGTCGAGCAGGCAGTAGATCTCCTGCGTCCGTTCAATCTGATAGGTCCGCGTAATCGGTGCGCCCCGCCGCGCCGTCGCCTTCCAATGCACGTCTTGAAAGCTATCCCCGGGCGTGTATTCCCGCAGCTTTTCGAACTCCCGCCCCCGTCCTACCTGCCGCACGTGGCGCGAACCGGTCAGTGCCCGCTGCAGCGCCTTCATCTCCTGCGCCCCGCGTACTCGCGGATACACGCGAATCTCCACGGCCGGCGTAAATCGCTCTCGCAACTCAAAGAGCCCGAGCAGCGAAGGCGCCTGCACCGCCAAGGCCAACACGGGATACCGCCCTCGCTCGCGCGGCGTGAATACCCACGGATTTCCGGTCTCGGCCTCGATCTCCAATTCCGGAGGCAAGGCCAAGGAAAGCAACGCGCCCGCCGGGGCCGATACCGGTATGGCCAAGGTGGCCGGCACGCCGAGATAGCAACGCAACGGCTCCACGGCTCCGATCGCAACCCCCGCCATCCGCCTCCGGCTGAGTCCGTAATCGGCGGCCGCCGCCAATGTCACCAGCCCCACGCTCACCGCCCCCGCCAACGGCGACACCGCCGCTGCGACGGCCGTCAAGGCCACCAGCGTAATCAGGCGGGGCGTGGGAGCGATCATACCGGGACGGCCACCTCCGTCAGAATCTTCGTCACCACTTCGCTCGCCGTCAGTCCTTCAATCTCGAACTCCGGCCGCAGCACCAACCGGTGCGCCAGCGCCGCCACGGCCATCCGCTTCACGTCGTCCGGCGTTACGAAATCCCGCTGCTCCAGCGCCGCCTGCGCCCGCGCCGCGCCCAGCAACGCCTGGGTTCCGCGCGGCCCCGCGCCAGTCAACAGCGTCTCCGCCGTCCGGGTTCGCCGCACGATCTCGACGACGTATCCCACCAACTCATCGCGCATGCGCACCTGCCGCAGCGCCGCTTGCAACTCCGCCAACTGTCCGCCCGCCAGCACCGGCCGCACCGCGCCCAGCGCCAGGCGCGCTTCTGGCGAATCGCCGCTTAACTGCCGCTGGGCCAGCTCCACCTCTTCGGCCCGGTCCAGGTAGCCTATGTCGATCTTCAGTTGAAAGCGGTCTTTCTGCGCCTCCGCCAACGGATAGGTCCCCTCATGCTCAATCGGGTTCTGCGTGGCGAACACCGTGAATTCCGGCGGCAGTTGGTACGTCGCCCGGTCGATCGTTACCTGCCGTTCCTGCATCGCCTGCAGCAGTGCCGACTGCGTCTTCGCCGGCGCCCGGTTAATCTCGTCCGCCACGAGAAACGATGTGAACACCGGCCCCGGCGCCAGCGTAAACTCGTTTTTCTGCAGGTTGAAGACGTTGGTTCCTGTGATGTCGGCCGGCATCAGGTCTGGCGTGAACTGCACCCGCTGAAAACTCCCGCCCATCACGGCGGCCATCGTCTTCGCGAGCAGCGTCTTCGCCACGCCCGGCACGCCTTCGAGCAAGCCGTGCTGTCCGCACAGCGTCACCACCAGCGCGCGGTCGATCGCCTCACGCTGCCCAATCATCACCTGGCCAATCTCGGCGCGCACCGCCGCCAACCGTTCGTGCATCGCTTCCAACGTCATAAGCTCGGCTTCTCCCTCACGGACTCTTGCATTCTTCGGTACGCCTCCACCGGGTCGCCCGGCGCCATGGGCAGCTCCCGTTGCCGCTGCCATCGCGGCAGCAAACCCGCCGCCCTTTTCCATTCCGCCTGGCAGGTCGCCAGCAACTCCCCCGGCGCCACGTGCTTCCGCAGCAACTGCGCCATCGCCGCCGCGCCGCCTCCGGGTTCTGTACGCGTCACGGCGTCCGCCCGCTCCGGCAACACCGGCACGAGACTCCGCCATAGATACAGTGCTGTCGCCACCAGCAGCAGCAACACCGCTGGCCCCCAACCCGCTCGCCGCATCAAGCTCACAATCCCGCCCTGTTCGGAGACTCCCAGCGCACTCTCGACGAACGTGACCCGCCGCGCCGGTCCGAAGAGCCGCAGCAACCGCTCCCCGTTTGGCCTCTCCCGCAGTGTGGCGCTCTGCAGCTCTTCCCCTCCGAACACGACCACGGATCCTTTGCCCAGCGCCCGCTCCGCGTACCGGTCACCCAGCTTCCATGCTGTATCTTTCACGACGTACTGCCAGTTCGTCGTCTCCAGATACCGCTGCCCCACGTACTCCCCCGCGCTCTGCGGCTCAAACCGGAGTCCCAGCCACTCTAGCGTATCGGTCTCCACTTTTTGCCCTTTCCGCAGAGAGATCCGCCGGCTCGGGATCCCTACTACCACCCGCGCGCCGCCTCCCGCCAACCGCTCAACCGTCTTCGTCAAATTCTTGAGCGCGCCTGGAGCCTGATTCAAAAACAGCACCGCCCCTGCCTCGGCCGGAATCTTCGACTCCACGCCGAAGTGCCGGTCGACGCGCCATGATGGCAGCTTCCGCAGGCTGTCGTGCAACAGTTTCGTCCCGCTGCCGTCGGCCCGTAAGCTCGACCACGCCGGGTACACATCGCCCCGCTCATACGCCGCCCCCGCCAGGTCGAGCAGCGCCCAGCCGAACCCCACCACCAATAGGCCCAGCGCGACTCTAGCCCACATACTGGCGGATCTCCTCCCACCGCGTCCGCACTTCGCTCACGCCCGCCGTGCCCAGCTCATGAAACCCGTACCAGGCCTCTTCAAATCGCCGCCGGTTGGTTTCAAACAGCGGATGCACCTGCGGCGTCGGCCTGCCTCGGCGCTCCAGTTCGCGCCCGTACTCGCCCCCGCTCTTGGCCGGTCCAATCGTCACCAGCCCGCGTTCGCTGAGGCGCCGAAGTCCCGCCAAATGCAGTGCGCGCAGGGCCAATCTGTATTCTCCCCGCGCCGCGTACTCATCGGCCAGCGCCAGCCACGACTCCTCCGGCAAAGCGTCTGGCCGCAGATCCTCGCGATTCAAGTCCGGGGCCGCCGCGGGTGCTGCCACCACCAGGGCCTTGTGCGGTCGACGCTGTTTCAGTAAGTAAATCACCAGACCGGCCACTAGGAGCACCGCAAATCCAATCAGCAGATTCTGCGACATTTGGGGGCTCAGTCCGAAGTTCCCCAATTCTGGAGGCGTCTGCTTTTCCGGCCGCAGCCAAGCAAAGAAATCTTCAATCCATTGCGCCAACGTTCGCAGCGCCTGTAAGAACCATCCGTCGCCGGCGCCCTGCTCCACCACCTTCGGTTGCCGGAAGGCAAACCCCGGCTCCCGCATCGTCTGGGCAATGCTTCGCTCCACCTCCTGCGCCTCGTGCGCCGCCAGGGGCGCCACCAGCACCAGTGCGGTAGTTACCACCCGCAACGCGGCCAAAAGGTCGATCCCGGTCTTCCGTGACTCCTGCAGGAACACCCGCCGCGCCGCCATTGCGTTCAGCAGGGGATCCACGCAGAGATAGGTCGTCAGCGTCACCACCCAGAAGCTCGGCAGGTTGAACAGCCGGTCCTCAATGCGGCCGAATGAGGTCTCCCAGCCAAAGAACGCGCGCAGCAGCATTGGCGCAGTCAGCCAGAGCACGAACAGGTTCACCCACAAAAGGAACCCGCCGACCATCGCCAAGGAGAGCTCCCAGCTCTGCAACAGAACGTCTTGGGTTGCGTACCGCATCGCCTCCCGGGGGGAACTCACCGATAGCGTCCGGTAAAAGGTTACGGCCGGAGCTAGCGGGAAAAACAGTAGAGCCGCCAGCGGCAGCACGAGGAGCGCGGTGGGCTGCAGCGTCAATTGCGGACCCAGCCGCAACGGCGGAGGCGTCCCGCCCAGCACCCGCAGTAACTCCCCTTGAAAGTACGATTCGCCCACTTGCTTGAACAAGTAGGCGGCCGCGACCAACAGCGTCAACCCTCCAGCCTGCTCTGCGTAGTAGGCATCGAACGTGGCCGTAAGCAGCAGCCGTCCCAGGAGGTAGACGAAGGGCAGCGTACACACCGCCCACACGACCCAGGCCGGACCCGGCGTTCGCCGCAGCAGCGCCGCGGCCGCATCGGCCGACTCAGTCCACGACGGCCGCTTCACGCCGATGCTCTCCAAATCAGTTCCCCGACCCCGAGAAAGAATAGCCACGTCAGCAGCAGCCCGGCCACTGCCCCGAATCCCCAGCCTACGCTTCCCCACGCCCGGCCCGGCGCCTTCGCCAATTGGGTTCGTTTCGTCAAACAGGGGACACACAGCATCCGCCCGTCGTGCTCCGTGATGCATTCGCGGCAGAATGGCTGCTTACAACTCGGGCACCGCGCCACCGCTTCCCGCCCCGCGTGTTGTTGGCAACGCGCGTGGGCGATCATGCCTTCTCCTCGCCGCCCTGTTGCGCTACCCATCCTGCCGCCGTGGCGCCCACCACCCGCCAGCCGATCGCCGCCGCCAGCGCGACCTTTTGCCATTGCTGAGCGGCCAACGTTAACTCGGCCAACGTAAGCGAGAATGTCGGCCTCCGCCACTCCAGCAACAGGAAGAATCCGAAGAGCAGCACGTCCAGCACCATCGCAGCGACTAATGCCGCCGCCACCATCTGATGCCGCCGCAACATTCGCCACCACGCGATCGTCGCCGTCAACGCTCCCGGCACAACGAAGATCGCGACGTTCCAGATCTCCGTACGCGTGTCCTGCCAAGCCGAATAAGCCACAATCAATAGCGCGCTCAGGATGAGCGTACCCGCCACGGCCCAGCCGAGCTCTCGCGGATGCCGGTAGGCCTTCTCCACTTTGCCGGGCACGAGCACCGGCATCACGGCGGGCCTTGTTAGCCCAGCCTGCGCTATCTGCACTTTATTGAGGATCTGCGGCACCGCCTCCGCCGCCGCTCGCATCGTGCCCAATCCCCGCAATGGCCACTCTCCCGAGAGACTGATCACCCGCGCCACGCAGCGCCGCCCCTGCGCCAGTGACCAGACCTGCAACATCAATAACGTGCCCGGGACAATCGCCAGCCCCACCCGCAGCCCCACCTGCGCCGGCAGCATCGCCAGCACCAGCATCAGCGTGAATACCAGCAGGCGGACAATCCTCGCTGTCGTCCACAGCGGCGCTTCCGTCACCGTAATCGCCCGCATCTCGGAGTAAGGAAACCGCTGATACTCGTGCTGCACCCGCAGCGAAGTCACCTGCAGCAGATGGTCACCGCCATCATAGAGCGCCGCTGAACGCAGCCAGCCCGGCGACCAACCCGTCAACATCCGGTACTCGCTCACCGGCTACCCCCGCCCACACGGATCACTAGCACGATAAACCCTACCAGCGCCGCCAGCCAGAATATGGAAATCGCCAGCGCTGCCCACCGCACCGCGCCCGGCCGCGGCACCGCTGCATGCGTTTTCTTCCAGGTCGCCAGAGTATACGTACCCGCGATCGGCCCCGTCAGCAGCGTCATCACGGGCACTGCCGCCATCAAAAGTCCAATCGAATCGTGCATGGTGGCCCGCCGCCGGAACCGCGACTCCCCCGTCGCCGTGCCCCGGCCGAAGCAGGTGCTGCAAACCGCCTGCTCGCCGGCGCCGTCCACACATACCGAACAGACAAACCGTCCGCACAACCCGCACGCCGCCTCCGCCTGGTTCGTCGGATGGTGGAAGCAGGTCGCCATTCCCTCGCTCGCGAGCGCCAACGGCGGCCTCCCCTGAGCCTCCGTCCACCCAGCCGCGAACACCCACGCCTGCACCTTCGCCTCGCATCCCCGGCACGGCAAGGGTTCCGTCCGGTTCCAGTCCTCCAGCGGAATCTCCACTCCGCATAAATTGCAGCGCGGCATCGCCGTCATTTCTTTAACACCCGTGTATCCGCCACCATGTCGTGCAGCGCCCGCTTCTCGCTATCCCAGAACGGCAGCAGATACCCCAGTCCCAGCGTGAATCCCGTAATGAACTGCGCAAAGTAACGCCCAAAGGATTGGCCCCTGCGCAGCCGGTTGCCCTCCCCATCGAGAATCTGCAACTGCAACATCAGTTTCCCGGGAGTCCCGCCTTTCTTCGTTACGAACCAGACTTCATACCCGCACTGCACCGCCAACTGCGCCAGCACCGTCAGCCCGTAGATCCAGAGGAACGTTGCTCCTATCTGATCCGCTTTTCCGCTTTGACCAACTCCGGCCGCCAGGACGAACATCGGAATTTGCAGAAACATGTTCACGACCGACAGAATCACCCCGTCAATCATGCGCGCCACAAACCGGACGCCAAACCCGGCGAACTCTCCCTTCCCCGGTATCACCGCTGAGCCCTCGCGCAGCTCCGCCACGTGCCGCGGCTTGCAATAGGCGCAAACCTCCGCTCCGCCCCAACGCGCTATCCAACTCTCCGGATACATCGTCCCGCACCGTTCGCAGGGCCTCCGTGGCCCCTCGGGTTCCCCGGACGTAAACACATTGGCCACTGGCTGCCAGCCTGCCGCACCTTCGCGCCATACCAGCGTGCCCGCCCCCAGCGCGCCAGCCGTGGCCCACTCCTTCACCTGCTGCTCTTCAAACGGACCCTGCTGGACCCCGTTCTGCCACGTGTACCAGGTCAAGTCCTCAGTATAGCCAGAGTTATACTGAATCCAGTCGCTCCCAGAAACCGTAACGCTCTTAGAGAATGTTTTTCTTCCCCATCTTATTCGCGGCCCTGGACTCGGAATCG
This sequence comes from Candidatus Sulfopaludibacter sp. SbA3, assembly GCA_945890485.1. GTDB lineage: Bacteria > Acidobacteriota > Terriglobia > Bryobacterales > Bryobacteraceae. Next base: position 421,372 of record CAMDCN010000003.1, read on the forward strand.
GACCGCGCACTTGCGGCGCGCCTGAAAGCCCGTGAGCCGGAAGCCCTGCGGGAACTCTATGACAAGTATGGACGATTGGCCTATTCCGTCATCTTCCGCGTAGTCCGTAACGCCGCCGCCGCGGAAGACCTTACCCAGGAAACATTCCTCCGCGTGTGGAATCGTATGGCCGGCTTCGACGCCGAACGTGGCTCCATCGGTCCTTGGGTACTCACCGTTGCCCGCAACCGCGCGATAGACTACCTCCGTTCGGTCGATGGTCGAATGTCGCAGAACGCTATCGAACTCACCGGCGCTGAGTCCCCCGCTCTTTTTGTTGATATGGAGTCCGTCATCCTCAACTCCCAACGTGCCAAGTTACTGAAAGCGGCTTTCCACAAACTCTCTGAGCAACAGCGCACCGTCATTGAACTGGCCTATTTCGAAGGCCTATCCCAGACCGAAATGGCGGACCGCCTCAGCCAGCCGCTTGGCACGGTCAAGACCTGGGTCCGCACCGCCCTCCGCCTCCTGCGCGAAGAACTGGAGGAGCCTGTCACCGTATGAGCGATACCAACCGGGACGCCCTTTACGAACTCTACGCGCTTGGCCTGCTGGAAGAGCCCGAACTCTCCGAGATTGAAACCGAAATTCGCTCCGGCTCTCCGGAATCGCAGCGCTTGCTGCGCCAGGCCATGGCGAACAATGCGCTGCTGTCGACTCTCGCCCCCGTCGCCGAACCTCCCCCGCGCCTCCGACGCCGGATTCTCGCGGCCGCGGGCGTAGAAGAAAAAACCGGCTGGACCTGGCTTGGCGCTTGGGGCCTGGCTACCGCCGCACTTCTCGCCGGTTTCGTCTACTTCGGCACCGAAACTACCCGCCTGCGCAAAGATACCGTTGGCGTCCGCGAAGAGCTTGCGGTCACCCAAACGGAACTCCGCCGGTCCCAGGACACGCTGGCCTTCCTGCGCGATCCCGGCACGACGATTTTGAAATCGGGCACCGCCGAAGAGCGCCAACCCATCGCCCGTGTCTTCGTTAACCCCGGCCAAGGGGTCCTGCTCATGGCGAACAACCTGCCGCGCTTGGAGCCTGGCAAAGTTTTCGAAATGTGGCTGGTGCCGAAAACTGGCGGACCCATTCCGGCCGGCACGTTCGCCGCCGATGGCTCCGGCTCCGCGCTCCATCGCAGCACGGCGGGCTTCGACCCTGCCGCCACTGCCGCTGTCGCTCTTTCAGTCGAGCCCGAAGGCGGCTCTCCGGCCCCTACGACCACTCCATTCCTCATCACCGGAATCTAGCCGATGTCCCATCTTCGCCCGATCGAGCACGCGCTTTGGCTGGAGTCAATCGAAGTGTTTCACGGCCGGGCTAAACCCTTCCCCTGCATTGCCGAGTTTCTTGCTTGGCTCAAAGCGGAGTATGGCATCCACGCCATTCACGGCATCCTCGACGCCGCCCCTGTTCGGGATTTCACCGATCAGTACATGATCGTCATGCTTCGTTCGGTGGAAGACGAAGAGCGTTGGCGCGGACTCGAAACCCGCCGGCCGATCAATCGGAAATTCCTCGAGATTTATGCGCGGCACTATCCAGACGGCTGCCCCCCGTTTCCCCCGGAAACCCTCACCGCACTGTACACGCGGCAACTGACCTTCCCCACGGTCGTGCTCGAAGCCACGCTCGAAGCGCTGAGAACCGAGACGCCCCCCTATCGCGATCTCATGAAGAAAAAGTTCGCGCCGAACCTTGAGGGCATTCTCGACGTCGCCGATACCAGCTACACCATTTTCTATCCCACCAAGGCCATCGCCGCCGCCTGCTGCGCCGACGGTACTGCGGACGCGATTAAAGCCGAGTTCCTGGCCCACTGGCAGCGCGCAGACCGCTCCGGCACCATCACCGCCGACGCCTACTTCATCACCTCGTATACCACTGAGGAGTTGAACGAGAACTACGACGGGAACATCGCCTACTACTGCCGCTAGCCTAAACTAAGTCCGATGACCCCACTCCTCATCCTCGGCGCCGGCTCCATGGCCGTCGAGGTCCTTGATATTGCCGAGACCACCGGCGCGTTCGACATCGTCGGTTTCGTCGTCAACCGCCCGGACGCCCCCGCCGAACTCGAAGGCCGCCCTGTCTTCACGCTCTCCAATCTTCCTCCCGGTATCGCCTGTGTCGCCGGCATTGTCAGCAACCAGCGCCGCGCCTTCATTGAGGAGGTCGCCGCTCTCGGTCACCCCTTCGTCTCGGTCATCCATCCCTCGGCTCAAATCTCTCGCCGTGCCACCGTCCACTCCGGCTGTGTCGTCCATCCGGGCGTCATCGTCGCTTCGAATACCGTGATCGGCCATCATTGCCTCCTCAATCGAGGCGCCCTCATCGGCCACGATAATCGCCTGGAGCCCTTCACCACGGTTGGCCCGGGAGCCAACCTCGCCGGTGCGCTCACCGTCGGCCCCGGCGCTTACCTCGGGGTCGGCTGCGTGATTCGCGACCATCTCACCATCGGGCCAGGTGCAGTCGTCGCCGCCGGCGCAGTCGTCGTAAAATCGGTGGAGCCCAACTCCCTCGTCGGCGGCGTTCCGGCCCAGGTTCTCAAAACCGGCGTCGACGGGCTCTAGCCCAACATGATCGATCTTTCTCAGCCTGTCGTTATCAATCTCGCACTCACCGGCATGGTTCCTCGCCGCGCCGACAATCCAGCGGTACCTATCACCCCCGCCGAGATCGCGGCCGACGCCCTCCGCTGCTTCCACGCCGGCGCCCGCATCTTCCACATCCACGCCCGCCGCCCCGACGAAGAGCCCACCTACGAGCGCGAACTCTTCGCCGAAATTACCCGCGGCATCCGCGCGGCCATCCCCGGCGCCGTCATCTGCTCCACCACCAGCGGCCGCCTCTACCGCACCTTCGAGCAGCGGAGCGACTCCCTCAATGTCGACGGCGACTGCAAGCCCGATCTCGCCTCCCTCACCCTCGGCTCGCTCAACTTCCCCACCCAAGCCTCCGTCAACGAGCCCGCGATGATCCAGCGCCTGGCCCTCGCGATGAAAGAACGTGGCATCGTCCCCGAACTCGAAATCTTCGATTTCGGCATGATCGACTACGCCCACTACCTCATCGGCCGCAAGATCCTGCAGCCGCCGTTCGTCTTCAATCTCCTCTTGGGCTCGCTCGGAACAGCCGCCGCCACCGGGCTCAATCTGGCCATGATGATCGAGCGTCTGCCCTCCGGTTCCTTCTGGTCCGCCGCCGGTATCGGCCGCTTCCAGTTCTCGATGAACGCCCTCGGCCTCACCCTCGGCGGCCACGCCCGGACCGGCCTGGAAGATAATCTGTTCCTCGACGCCGCTAAGCAGCACCCGGCCTCGAACGAACTTCTGGTCGCCCGCGCTGCCCGCGTCGCCGAGTCCCTGGGGCGGCCCATCGCGACCACCGCGGAAACCCGCCTCCTCCTCGGCCTCGCGTGAAGCGCCTGCTTCTCCTCGGGCCGGTCCCCGATCGCTCCGCGGTCGGCGGTCTCCCCCTCGCCTTGGCTAACCTTGCTACGGAACTCCGCCGTCTCGGCTGGCAAGTGGACGCCCCCGTCTTCACTGCCCCTGCCCCTACCATCGTCGCCGCGCCCGGCCCCATCGCGGCCCTGCAGCGCTCGCCTTGGTTTCTTCGCGCCCGCCACGCCATCCCCGCCGGACTTCGCCGCACTCTCTCCGCCTTGCTCTGGTCCTCCGAAGTCCGCGAGGGCATGGCTCGAAACCTGCGCTGGGCCGAAGAGCAACTCGCTCAGCCAGACCGCTACGACGTTGTCCTGGTCTGTCCCGATGTGAATGTCCCCGGCATTCTGGCCCTCGCTCTCCATCGCCATCCCAACGTGGCCGTACTTTCCCTCTTTGCCCTGGCTGAAGAGCTCCGCCCACAGTTGTGGACTCTTCTTCGCCGCCCCACCCTGCATCCGTTCTATTTCCGTCCCGCCCGCGCGGAGCAGATCCGGTGCGCCATTTTTGCGAGTGAACGCTGGCGTCGGCAAGCCCTCGCCGCCGGCCTCGCGCCCGCCGTCGCCCACACTATCTACTTCGGTATCCCGGTCGGACCTCAGTCGTCCCGGCCTTCGCCCCCCGGTCAGCGCTTGCTTTGGGTCGGTCGCTTGACTCCGGAGAAAGGCCTCCATCATCTCCTCCTCGCTCTGCCGGCGCTCCGCCTCGACTTCCCCAGCCTCACGCTCACCGCCGTCGCCGGCGAGGGTGAGCCGGCCTACCGCCGCCACATCGAAACGATCATCGAGAACCAGGGGCTCTCCGGCTTCGTCCAACTCCATCCTCCTGTTCCCCGGGATGCGCTCCCCGCCCTCTACGCGAGCCACGACGCCCTCTTCTTCTACTCGGTGTTTGAAGAGCCAGTGGCCCTCGTTCTGATGGAAGCGTACGCCAGCGGCATCCCCGTAGTGGCAAACCACGTTGAAGGTTCTGAGCTCGTCCAGGATGGCCAAACCTGCCGCACCTGCCAGCCAGCGGACCCGCGATCCGTCGCCGCCGCTTTTCAGCAAGTCCTGCAAGAGACTGTCGCCACCGCCGAACTCAGTTCCCGCGCCAGAGCTCTGGTCGAATCGAAATACTCGCTCTCGGCCATGGGCGAAGCCTACGACCGCCTGCTCACGATCGAATACCCTAGGAACTCATGACTCCGCTTGCGCGACTCGCCCTCCTCGCCGCCCTTCCTCACCTTGCGGCGGCGGAAGACGGCCGCGACTTTGCCGCCCGGTTCACCGCCGAAGTCGATCGCCGCGTCGAAGTCTCCCCCGCCGTCCGGGAGTTCTACGCCACCTCCTACCTTGAGCCCCTTCCCGAACTATCCCCCGGCCAGTTCGTTGTGCTCGTCGACCGCAACCGCAAAGCGCAACTTCTGCTTCTGTATTGGCGCGCCCCCGATCGGCAGTTCCACTTCATCGGCGCTTCCCCTGTATCCACCGGGCTCCCCGGCCGCTTCGAATACTTTCTCTCCCCCCTCGGCGTTTTCGAACACACCCTGGCTAACCCGGACTACCGCGCCGAAGGCACCAAGAACGAATACGGCATCCGCGGCTATGGCGTGAAAGGAATGCGCGTCTACGATTTCGGTTGGATCCGCGCCAACAAAGGCTGGGGCGACCGGAAGGAAAGCGTCCTCCGCCTCCAGATGCACGCCACCGATCCTGACATCCTCGAGCGCCGCCTCGGCACCCCGCAGTCCAAGGGTTGTATCCGCATCCCGGGGAAATTGAACCTCTTCCTCGACCGCAACGGCATCTTGGACGCTGACTACCAACGCGCCGTCAACGAAGGCAATCGTCCGTGGGTCCTTCGCCCGGATTGGAGCCCCACCCCGTGGGCCGGCCGCTATCTGGTTATCATTGACAGCTCCGGAGTCTGGCTCGGTCCCTAAGGGCGTTGCTATACTTTGGATGGCTCGTCCCCGCCGCGGCGCCCGTTTCCGCGACCCTCGTAGGTCTCTAGTTCGAACGTCTACTCCGAGAGTCAGGAAATTGCCATGAATACCCTCCAGCGAAAGCTGCTCCTTGCCGGCCTGCTGATTCAATCCGCGGCCATCCCCGCATTCGCGCAGGCCACCGACGCCGCGCTTCTTGCCAAGGCCAAGGCGCTCCACGATCGCGTCCTGAAGCTGGATACGCACAACGACATCGACCCCTCCACCTTCACCGCCGAATGCAACTATCTGAAACGGCTGACCACCCAGGTCAACCTGCCGAAGATGGTAGACGGCGATATGGACGTGGCCTTTTTCATCGTGTACGTCGGCCAGGGCCTGCCCACGCCGGAGGCCTACGACATCGCCTATAAGCAGGCCATCGAAAAGTTCGAAGCCGTGCATCGGTTCACGAAGACCATCGCCTCCGATGTCATGGGCCTGGCCCTCACCCCGGCTGACGTGCGCCGCCTTCACCGGCAAGGCAAACGCATTGCCGTCATCGGCGTCGAGAACGGTTATCCCATTGGGCACGACGTAAAGCGCGTCAAAGAGTTCTACGACCGCGGCGGCCGCTACATGTCGCTCGCCCACAACGGCAACAGCCAACTGGCCGATTCGAACACGGGCGAAGCTTCCGGCTATCTGCACAACAACGGCCTCTCGCCCATCGGTCGCGAGGTCATCGCAGAGATGAACCGCTTGGGCATGATGGTCGATCTTTCGCACCCCTCGAAGGGCGCGAATCTTGAAGCCATCCGCCTTTCGCAGGCCCCGGTGATCGCGTCCCATTCGAGTGTCCGCGCCCTCGCCGACCACAGCCGCAACATGGACGACGAACAGCTTCTGGCGCTCAAGAAGAACGGCGGCGTCATCCAGATTGTTGGCTTCGCTTCTTATCTCAAAGTGGATAGCAAGGAACGCACAGCGGCGCTTGCCAGCCTTCGTAGCGATTTCGGTTTTGGTGGCGGCGCCCGCGCTGGCGGCCCCACCTTCCGCCGGCCCGCCACCCGCGCCTGCCCGTTCGAAGAACCGAAGCCAGCCAATGCGGGCCCCGCTCCCCGCCGTACGTCCGGTTTCCTCAGCCTGCTTCCGCCGGCCCGCCGCGCTGAGTATGAAAAGCGCATGGCGGAGATTGACGCCAAGTACCCGCCCGGCGCCCGCGCCAACGTGCAGGACATGGTGAATCACATCGACTACGCCGTGAAGCTCATCGGCATCGACCACGTCGGCATCTCCTCGGACTTCGACGGTGGCGGCGGCATCGACGGTTGGGACAGCGCCGCTGAGGCCTTCAACGTGACGCTGGAACTGGTCCGCCGGGGCTACACCGAAGAGCAGGTTGGCAAGCTGTGGAGCGGCAATCTGCTGCGGGTGTGGGCCGATGTGGAGAAGGTCGCGCAGAAGCTACATAAGCGGTAGCACCAACTCGCGAACCTCATCTTCCGCGTCGTGGGCGCACTCCCTTCGCATCTCCGGAGAGAGTTCGCCCAACTCCATCAACCGTTCGACGGTGTCGGTTCTGCAGAAGCAGCATGGCCCGCGGCGATAGACCGTCTCAAGCATCTCCACCTCTAACTCTGGCTTGGGGTACCGCTCCCAGAACGATTCGAGGTGGATGCCCAACCGGTGCCGCGCCTGCCGATCGGGCTCGCTGGCGAACCAGTGTAAAGCGAGCTCGTGGTCGCCCGGCTCGACATTTTCGCTCAGCATGTCGATGGCCCACTCCCGGCCCAGCCGGTGGTCCGCCATCAGGGCGAGGGCCAACTCTCGGACGGCCGGATGGCAGATCTGGGAGGCCGCGAGGCAGGCCGCTTCGGCCAACTCAGTCTCGCTGGATCGCGCCAGTCGGAGCAGCAAGCCGGGCTCAAACGGAAACGGCCGACGGGCGAAGATCCGTAGGTGGCGGAGTTGGTCTTCGGGGTCGTCAGTAGCCACCAGAGCGCGGGCGGCGGCTTCGAGTTCGTTCGGAGTGGCCTTCGCTCCCCAAGCGCGCAGCCGCTGCGCACTGAGGCCGCCGAGCAGCGGGCACAGTTCCGCATAGGTCAGCCCCGTCGTTGTGTCTCGATAATCCCGCGCGGACTCCGCTTCCACCGCCGCCAGGAACGCCGCGATGCGGGCGTCTGTCGTGGCGGCTTCGGTCAAAGCCTCGCGCGCCACCGCTTCGCCAAAGCGCTCAGTCGCATCGAACCACAGCATCCCGTGTTTGACTTCGCCGGCATAGTGCAACAGCAACTCGCCAATCTTGGCCGCCGCTAGCAGCAGTCCCGGCAGACCATCGAGCAGAAGCAACTCTCGAGCGATCTGGTCGCCATGCTGCGGGCCGGGCTTGAAGTTGTCATAGACTGCCCGGCGCGCCCGGTCGTTTCCTGCCAGCGCCATCAGTGCCGCCAAGTGAAAGCGCTGTGCCGCGCTCCAATCGTCGCCGCCCTTGCGCAGGGACTCGATCACTTGTTCCTCGTAGAACTCCCGGTCTGGCGTCCGCTGCACCAACTCCCACATGTAGTCGGCGCGGGTTCCTTCAAACGACGGCTCCAAGGCATAGCAGTGCAAACAAGCGTCGAGAATCACCTCTCGAAACTCGCTGACGTCATGCTCCTGCGCGTAGACGATCGCCCGCCCGTGCCCGGCTTGGATCAACTCTTGAAACTCGAGTTCGCTCAAGAGCTCAGGCTAACAAACCGTCCGCTGTCGAAGGCGGTCGCACTAGATTTTGAATGTCGTCGTCGGCATCGAAAGCGCACTCTCTCCGCATCGCCGGCGACAACGCGTCCAGTTCGTTCAGCCGGCGGACTGCCGTCTCGCGGCAGTGCGAGCAGGTCCCTCGGTCATATAGCGCCTGCAACATCCGCATCTCAGACGACGGTTCCGGGTGCTCCTTCCAGAACGTTTTGAGTCTCCACCCCATGCCGTGTCGAATCTCTCGATCGACCTCGTCCGCGAACCACAGCAGTACCAACTCGTGGTCGCCGGGTTCAAAATTGCGGCACAGCATGCCGATCGCCTCGCTGCGGTGCTCCGATTTCTCGGCGATGAGGGCCATCGCGAACACCCGCACCGCGGGATGCCGAACCTCCGAAATGGCGACGTGAGCAGCGTGGGCCAACCTGTCGTCGCTCGAACGGGCCAAAGCCAGCAAGGGGCCGGGTTCCCGCGGATAAGCCCGCCGCGCGAAGAGACGCAGGTGACGAATCTGATCATCCTGCACCGTCGCTTGCCTGAGCCCGTTGGCCGCGCTCGCCAACTCTTCCGGACTGGCTTCCCGCCCCCAAGCGATCAACTGCGAAAAGCTCACCTTGGTCAGCAACGGCTGCAGTTCGGCGTATCCCAATCCCTTGATGCTGAGGCGGTCGCTCGGCTCCGGTTCCGGCTCCGGCTCCACCTTCGCCAAATACACCGCAAGATGTGGGTCTTGGGCCGCAGCCTCGCGCAACGCGGCCAGTGCCTCCTCCTCGCCGAATTCGCTCACCGCTGCCGACCAGAGCCAGCCGCTATCCACCCCAACCGGCTGCCGCTCGAGCAGAGCCCCAATCTTGGCGGCTGCGGCCAGGAATCCTGCTCGACCGTCGAGATCAAGAAAGGCGGTGGCAATCATTTCGCCTTGTTTAGGGCCCGGGTCGAAGTGATCGTAGACCGCCCGGCGCGCCCGCTCATCTCCCTCCGTCGCTAGATACGTCGCGAAGCGAAACCGCTGCGTGGTCCTCCAATCGTCCCCACCCTCGCGCAGCGCCTCCAGTACACGGTCGCAGTAGAATCCCGGGTCCGGCGTCAACTTCACCAACTCCATCATGTAGCCAGCGCGAGTCCCTTCTATCTGCGGGTCTATCGAATAGCACTGCAAACACGCGTCCAGGATCACATCCCGAAACTCGCTGACATCCTGCTCCTGCGCATAGACCATCGCCCGCCCGTGCCCAGCCTGAATCAACTCCTGGAACTCTTTCTTGCTCAATGCCTCAGACTAACAAACATGCGCCTTCACAGCGGCATCCTCCTGCTCGCCCTCCCCCTCGCCGCCCAGCAACCCTTCTTCTACAACCGCCCCGGCGGACTCGACCCCCTCACCGTCGGCATGAAGAACGATCAGCCCATCGCCATCGACTGGGACGAAGACGGCCGCACCGACATCCTCCAACGCAACATCTACTCCACCACCTTCCAGCAACCCTGGTGGGGCATCTTCTTCTTTAAAAACATCGGCACCAACCAGAAACCCCGTTACGCCGCCTCCCAGCGCCTCACCCTCAACGGCGAACCCATCGCCGACCACTACGCCAGCTACCAGACCCTCGATTGGAATCGTGACGGCCATCCCGATCTCTTCAGTGGCATCGGCGCTGGCCCCCGCAAAGGCACGCTCCAGCTCTATCTCAATCAAGGCCGCCGCGACCCCCAAGGCCTCCCCCTCCTCAGCACCGGCCCCACGCTCTCCTGGCCCAAAGACGGCGGCGACCTCGCCTACGGCATGCGCCTCCTCGACGGCGATCTCTACACTCTGAACATGCGCGTGCAGTACTTCCCCACACAGATCCTCGAACACACCCTCTACCGCCACCGCGCCACCCGCGATGGCTTCGGTCCCGCCGAACCGCTCACCTTCAACGGCAAAACGAAGTACGACGAATGGCCCTCCACCCAACGCAACGGCAAATGGCTCGGCGCCACCCGCACCCGCCGAGGCCCCCTCACCACCTGCATCGTCGAATGGGCCGATCCCGCCAAGCCGCCCCGCTGCATCGCCGATACCACCCCCGACGGCTTCGCCATCCCCAGCGCCACCAAAGACGGCATCTTCGCCGCCACTATGGGTGGCTGGCTCCGCTTCCTCCCCAACCGCGGCAAGCCCCACATCGTCCTGGCCGAAGGCATGCCCTGCTCCTTCGGAGGCTATAGCAGCGTCGAAGTCGCCGACTGGGAAGGCGACGGCGACCTCGATTTCATCGGCGGCAACGAAACCGGATTCGTCCAACTCATCGAGAACATCAGCACCCCTACTCGAACGCAATTCAAAACCGCCCGGCCCATCCCCAACGTCTACGCCGCCCGCTGGATGTTCATCGACGACGAGGATCCCGAACGCCCCTACGGCCAGTCCAAGCCTGCCTACGCCGATTGGGACAACGACGGCGACCTCGACCTCCTCGTCGGCAACAACTCCAACCGCATCGCTTACTTTGAAAACATCGGCTCCCGCCAAAAGCCGCGCTTCGCGAAAGCCGTCAAACTCCTCCACGAGCACGGCGAACACTTCTCCTTCCGCTCCCGCCCCGCCCCCGTCGACTACAACAGAGACGGCCTCCTCGACCTCATCGCCGGTTCCGCCGGACCCCGCGATCGCAACGACTCTAAGGACATCGCGATCGCCCTCTACCTGCGCTACAAGGACGAGAAAGGCCAACTCCGTCTCCGCGCCCCCGTCCCACTAAAGGACCAGCAGGGCAGGGAACTCCGCACCCCCATCCCCTACCACCATGGCTTCGAAGCCGCCGACTGGGACAACGACGGCGATCTCGATCTCTTCACGAACGAAAAGACGCAGTTGGTCCTCTACCGCAACACCGGACACGGCTTCGAGCGCGAGCCCATCCTCTACCAGGGCAAGCCTCTCAGCGTGAGCCACCACGAGACCAGCATCAAGCCGATCGACTGGGACAAGGATGGCCGGCTCGACCTCATCACGGGAGGCGAGTCCGGCTGGATCTACTATTTTCGCCGCGCCGTTCTAACTCGTTAGCGGGCTCCGCCGGTTTCTTTCCAACCATACGCCGCCATCAGAATATGGAAGATCTGCGTGTTCGGCATGTATCCCTTCACTCGGCTAGCGCCCGGCCCCATCGCCGCCACCAGCACCTCTTCCGCTGTATGCGTGTTGTTCATCGTCACGGCACTGCGGCCCTCGTCTTCGGCTGGCGTCTCTGGCAACAGTTGCTGGCCCGGCTTCCCGCCCCGCACCCGCAAATCGAAGGAGTGGTCCGCCGTGAACAGGATCAAAGTATCCCTCTTGTTCACCTGTCCCGCCGTCTGTTGCACCAGCTTGTCCATGGTCACCGCCCGGTCCAGGCCACCCCGCAACTTGTCGGTGTGCATGTCCCACTCCACCATCAAAAAGTATCCCTTCGGGTTCCGCGACAGAATCTCAATCGCCCGTTTCACCACCGGCGCCGGATCGAACCGTTCATCAAACAGCGCCACCACGCGCTTCGCCGTCGCCGGGATGTCCTCCGGCCGGTCGTACAGCGCGTAGCCTTTCTCTCCGAGCGCCTTGCGGAAGTCGTACTTCGCCTCGTCGGTCGCCGCGAAAATCCCTTTCCGTCCGCCGCCAATCACCAGATCCACGCCGTCGCCGAACCGCGGCTTCGCGATCTGCGCGACAATCTCGGCATACTTCCGCCGGTGGTTGCAGTGCGCATAGCAGGCCGCCGGCGTTGCATCCGCCATCGATTGGCTGGAGATCACCCCCGTCGACAAACCATGCTCCTCGGCGTATTCCAGAATGGTCTTCAATGGCGCGCCGTCCACTTTGCCCGGCACCGCCTCTCCCGACTGCGAAATCACCCCGTTCTTCGTCTTGTGCCCGGTCACAATCGCCGTCATCCCGGCCGCTGAGTCGGACACCCAAGCGCCCACTGGCGACGTCTCCGACAGGGCCATGTGCGGCATCGTCTGGATGAACATCTTCCCCGGTGCGCCATACCCGTGGATGCTCGCCGCATGAAGCGTGGGAATGCCCCCGGCATCGCCCAGAAAAACTACAATATTCTTGGCGCGCGGTTCCGCCGCCGCCACCAAAACACTGGTCAGGAATAAGAAAAGTTTCTTCACGTTTTAGTACCCAGAGTACCAGTCAGCTCTCGGGCGTGCCGCGCCCCATGTTGCAGTAGCCAGGAAACCAGTTCCATATTGCGGCTCTGCACCGCACCATCCAGCGGCGCAATCTTATCCCAGCCCACCCAATTGATGTTCGCGCCCTTTCCCACCAGAAACTGCACCGTCTCCAACTGACCCCCGCGGCACGCGTGCCACAGCGCCGCCGTAACCAGTTCGCCTCCCGGCTCCGGTCCTTCCGCGTAGAAGGCCGCCAGCCGATCCATCAGTCCCAGCCCGGCCGACTCCGTAAACGTAGTCTTCGCTCCCCGCTCGAACAAGCGGCGCGCGGCGTTCCACTGCGCGAAAATCACTGCGTCGGACATCGCCGTGCCGTTCGTGAAAATGGCCCCCGGGCTTTCGATATTCGCGCCGCCATCGAGCAACGCATCGATCGCCGCTACGTCGTTGCTGCTTGCCGCCCAATGCAGCGGTCGCTCCGGCGCGTTCCCACCGGTCATCGGCGCATCGGCGTCCGCGCCGCGCTCCATCAGCAGCCTGATCGTCTCGGCTACGTTGGGGAAGTGGCCGGGCCAGTCCGTCGCGCAGTGGAGCAACGTGCGGCCCTCCAGCTTGGGGCCGACAATCCGCGCCTGGGCGAGGAGAGGCTCGCCATCCAACAACCCTCTTAGCGTCATCAGCTCACCAGTCTTGATCGCACCGATCAGCGCTTGCGCCACGGACTCGTTCTTTGGAATCTCCATAGTGCCATTCGCCATTGTCCAACAGGAATTATTCTGGAGTGATGACGATCAGCCGCAGCCGCCGTGCCCGGGCTGCCCGCCGGCGGAAGCGCCGCATGGACAGCGTCGAGCACGACCTCAGCGACGAGCAATGGTCCGCCCTCCGGCAGGCGTGGGGCGGCTGCGCCTACTGCGGCGTCGAGGATCAACCGCTACAGCGGGACTGCGTCCTGGCCATCTCCCGGGGCGGCCGCTATACTCTCGAAAACATTGTGCCCGCCTGCGGCTCCTGCAACACCAGCAAGTGCAACGAAGAGGTCACCGCCTGGATGCGTCGCAAACGCCTCCGCGAGGCCGACTTCCTGCTCCGCTACTCCCAGATCAGCGCGGCCCTCTCTGCCCGCTTCTCGGCCCAGCCCGCCCGCGCTTCTTGCTAGCTGGCGCCGCAGACGGCTCGAGCGCATTGCGCTGAGTCCCCATCGCCGCCCAGCCAAGTCCAAGTAGGAAGATCCCCGGCGCCAGCCACATCCAACTGCCGGCCCAGTGCGCTTGCACGGAATACAACTCCACCCGCTGCGGATCTCCGACTGCATAGAACAACTCCACCCGCTCCCCCGGCTCGAGGCGGCGAACTTTGGTCTGATCTTTCAATCCGTACGAAGCGCGGATCTTCTGGCCTGCCCCGGTTTCAAACTCCACCCAAACCCGGTACTCCTTCGGATCCGCCAGTTGCTCCACCGTCTCGACCCTTGCCCACGCCCGCTCCGACTGCAACAGCACAGGCAACGCCGCGACCACCGGGACAATACCCAGCATCGAGAACAATAGACCCAGCAGGAACAACGCGGCCACGCCGCATCCATTCATCCGGCCGCCGGGGGCCCATTTGCCCCGGAAGCCTGACCGCTCCGTTTCGTCGCCCACTTCTGGAGTATACGCAGAATGGCGCAACGCCCTCACCAATACGGTAGGGGCGTTGCGCCTCGAAAGTGATCAGCCGCCTGCCAACTACTTACGGGCGATCTGCACTTTGGGTACCGCCAGGTAACCCTTCACCGAGTTCTTCGTCACTTCGTTCACCACGAGTTCATACGGCTGCCGTGCCTTCGATAGGACATAGAACTGTACCGGTTCGTTCGCCGTCTTGTCCTTTTTTTCGATCTTGCGGTCGTCGGCAATTACGTCCACCGTGAACTTGCTGCGCTTCACGTCAGTCTTCTTCACGGCGAGCTGAATGTCGCCCACGCGCTGCGCCTTGCCATTGCGCGGCAGTTCGAACTCAACATAGTTCCGATCGCCCAGTTCCCGGAGCGCCCCCAGTTCCTTAGCGTTCGTGGCAATCAGCCCGCTCATCACGCCCATGTCGCCCGTCGCCCGGTGCAGGTCCGCGATCGTTGCCTGCAGCTCGCTCTGCGTTTTGACGACATCCTGCTTCACAGCGCCAACGTCCGTCGTCACGTCAGCAATCTTGGAATTGGCCTGCAGCGTCGTCTCTTTCACCTGCGTCAGCTCTTCCGTCAACTGCTTCGCCTTCTCCGCCTCGCTCTTGGCAAGATTGGAGACGATCTTGTCCGCATGGCGCCGAGCGGCGATCTGGGCGGCCATCGCTGCCTTGTTCACGCTCTCTTGCGTCTCTTTCCGCGTGGCGTCCAGGTCTGTCCGGACTACCCCGAGGTTGTCTTGCAGGGTCTTGTCAATGCTGTTCAGGTTGGCCTGCAGCGCGGAAACCTGCTGCTGCACCGTGTCCACTTCCTGGTTGACGTCGTGCAGGCGCACCGACTGGTAGCCGTTGATGCCCAGGGAGAGGGCGAACGCCCCTGCCAGGACAGGAATGGCCCAGGTCCCGCGGCCGCTCTTCGGTGAGGTCTGATTGCTGTTTTCCATTGGGTTCACTTCTTGCGCTCCTTGCCTCTACGAAATGCAAGCCGCGTGCCAAAGCGAGATTCCTATACGAATCAACTGCTTGCGAAATGCCCGTCCTCCTTGCTGTCGAGGAATCAACCAGATTCCCGCCACCAGCGTTTGAAACTCGGACATGCCGGGGGATCGCCGCGTTATCCTATTCGTTGTTTGAAGAGGCGCTTCCATCCATCCTGCATCGTATTGACGGGATGCCTCGCGATCACGCTATCCTCCTGCTCCCGGCCCGCTGAGCCCACGGCCGTTGCCGCCAACGAGTACGTCGACGCCCGCACCTGTGCCGAGTGCCACGCCGGCATCGCCCGGACCTACGCCAAAACCGGCATGGCCAATGCCTTCTCCGTTCCCAACGCGGAGAACATCCCAAATCCGCAGCCCTATTTCCATCGGGCCTCGGGCACCTGGTATCAGAACGTAGCGAAGGGCGGCGAATGGGTGCAACGCTGGTGGCAGCTCGGCGCCAAAGGCCAGCCGGTCAGCACGGGCGAATCCAAAATCGACTACGTCATGGGCTCCGGCCACCTCGCGCGAACCTATCTGCATCGCACCGCCCAAGGCACCCTGATCGAACTGCCCCTCGCCTGGTACTCGGAGAACGGAGGCGCCTGGGCCCTCAATCCCGGCTTCGACCGCCCGGATCCCCCCGTCGGCCGAAACATCGGCTACGACTGCATGTTCTGCCACAACTCCTATCCCACCATCCCTTCCGGCCACGAGGACGCGGGAGCCCAGCCTGTCTTCACCGGGGCGTTGCCGCAGGGAATCGACTGCCAACGCTGCCATGGCCCGGGCGGCAATCACGTCCGTACCGTAAAAGGAACCGGCGCCAAACTCGCCGACATCCGCAGCTCCATCGTCAATCCGTCTCGGCTATCCGAAGACCGCGCCATGGACGTCTGCACCCAATGCCACCTCGAAACGACCGTGCGGCTGCTTCCCAACGCCATTCGCCGCTATGACCGCGGCCCGTTCTCCTTCCGTACCGGGGAGCCGCTCAGCGCGTTTCAGCTCGCCTTCGACCACGCGCCCGGCTCGGGCCAGGAAGACAAGTTCGAAATCGTCAGCTCCGTCTACCGCCTCCGCCAGTCCAAGTGCTTTCTCGAAAGCCCGGGCAAACTCACTTGCACGACATGCCACAATCCGCACGATATCAAGCGCGGTCAAGCCGGTCTCGACGGCTACAACCAATCTTGCATCCGCTGCCACGAACCAGCCAAGATCGCCGCGAAGGACCATGCGTCAAAGAGCAATTGCGTCGGCTGCCATATGCCGAAACGCCGCGCCGAGGACGTCGTCCACGCCGTCGTGACCGATCACAAAATCCAACGCCGGCCAGCGGCCAACCTCGTGGCGGAGTTCCCCGAACGCCACGGTCCCCAGTGGGAGTACAGCGGCGAAGTTGTACCGTATGGCGACCACGACGACCTCTATTCAGCCGTCGCGCAAGTCACGCACCAGCGCAATCTCGAACGCGGAATTCCCCGGCTCCAGGCCGAAATTGCCAAGCAGAAGCAGGAGCGGCCGGAGTTCTACATGGAGCTGGGCAACGCCTTGCAGCATGCGCGACGTTCTGAGGAGTCGGCCGCCGCGTATCGCATCGCACTCGAAAAGCGGCCGGGCTCCGCACTGCTCTGGGCCCGATTGGCGATGCCCCTGCGCGCGATGGGCAAGACGCAGGAGCCTCTTGACGCGATGCTGAAGTCCGTTCAGGCGGACCCGAACCAGCCCGAGAACTGGCACAATCTCGGCCTGCTGCAGTCCAGCCTCGGCGATAAGAAATCGGCGATCGAATCGTTCCGCAAATCCATCGCTCTCGATCCCGAATCGGCCGACTGCCACAATAGTCTCGGCGCGGTCCTAGCCGAGACGGGACAGTCGCGAGAGGCTGAAGCAGAGTTCCGCGCCGCGCTCAGCCTCCGGCCCGCGTTCCCGGCCACGCACGCCCATCTCGCGTATATGATGGCGAATCGCGGGGACTTTGAACAGGCCATCTGGCACTATGAGCGAGCCGGCGACGGCGCAGTGAACCAGTTCAGCTACGGCATCACGCTGGCGCGCATGAACCGCCTGCCGGACGCGCGAATCCATCTGCAAAAGTCCCTGAACGCCGATCCGCATCAGCCCATCGCGCATGAAGTCCTCGGCCGCCTGCTCGAAGCCGCCGGCAAGATTCCGGACGCGGCATCTCACTATCGGGAAGCCATCCGCCTGCGCCCCGGCTTCGGCCAAGCCCACGTCAACCTCGGAGCGCTTTTGGCCCGTCAAGGAAACCGCGCCGCTGCCGCTGCGGAGTTCCGCCTCGCGCAGTCTGATCCGGACCCCCAGATCCGTCAGGTAGCCGCTGCGGGCCTCGCCGCCCTCGGCGTTAATTAAAAATCTTATCAGCAGAGTACTTTCTATTGTAAAGTATAGTGCGAGGGGGAACGGGACTATGGCAGGAAATCACTCTAGGCCGGCGCGGATTCTTGGCCCCATCGGGCTGCTGCTGATTGTTGTCTTGGGGACCTGGCTCTTCGCCACCGCCATGGGCCAGGTGCTCCACCCGGACCCGCAAGCGATACCGTCCACGACGCAGTCGCACCCAGGGGCGTCGTGGTCCGAGGCGGTAGACCGCACCCGAAGCCACATCCGCGCCAGCCTCGCTGAACAGAATCTCCCAGGGCTCTCGGTCGCCGTAGGCACCGGCGGAACCATCCTATGGTCCGAAGGCTTCGGTTGGGCAGATCTCGAAACGCGCACCCCGGTTACGCCGGCCACCCGGTTCCGTATCGGAACGGCCTCCACCGTCCTCACCGCCGCCGCGGCCGGCCGGCTGCTGGAGCAGGAGCGCCTGGCGCTCGACCACGAAATTCAATCCTACGTCCCGAAGTATCCGAAAAAGCAGTGGCCCGTCACCTTGCGCCACCTGCTGGCGAATAGTGCGGGTCTCGATACCGACAGCGGGGAGCAAGACCCATTGCACCGGCAACGCTGCGCGCAGCCCCTGGAAGCCCTGCCCTCCTTCGCGCAGAGCGCCCTGCTCTTTCAGCCGGGGACGCAGCGCCGGAGTTCAAGCTACGGCTGGATCCTCGTCAGCGCGGCGGTCGAATCCGCTGCGAAGCAGCCGTTTCTCCAATACATCGGGGAGCAAGTATTCCAGCCGTTGAAGATGACCAACACCGGCGCCGAGTCCGCCACCGGGGAGAACCCGGAGGGCATCGGAGAGCCCGGCGAGGACGCGCCGTTTATGACGCTTTTCCGGAATCTGATCCTGCAGCCCCTCGGGATCGCCAGCCCCAGGGTCCAACGCCCCGAGGATCCGGCGACCGTCTACACTCCGGGTTTCCGCTACTCTCCCGCTGCCCGTCATGGTCTCCACGTCGTGCCTCCCCGCAACCTGTCCTGCTTCGCGGGCGCCATGGCTTTCTACTCCACTCCCTCGGATCTCGTCCGCCTCGGCATGGCGATCAATGGCGGAGCGCTGCTCCAACCGGCTTCTGGCTACGACGGCGAGTTCATGGGCCGCCGGGTGGTCTCGCTGCGGGTCCTGCGCGATAAGGGACTGATCGTGGCCGTAACCTCGAATGGCTCCTCCGTCGATACCTCCGCGCTCGCGGCGAAGGTCGCCGAGACATTCGCACAGTCCATCAAACCTTGAGCAATCCGCGAAAGCCCCTGGCGGCGTAGTAGGACTCCGCGCCGTTGTGATAGAGAAACACCGTGTCGTAGCGCCGGTCACAGAACAGGGCTCCGCCGAGTTTCCGGATTCGCTCAGGGGTCTTGATCCAACTCGACGTCTTCCGGTCGAACTCCCCTAGCCGCTGCAACTCCCGGTACTGCTCCTCCGAAAGGATCTCGATCCCCATCGCGGCCGCCACGTCGAGCGCGCAATTGGCCGGTTTGTTCTCTTTGCGCGCGTCCAGGGCTGCCCGGTCGTAGCAGAGGCTGCGCCTCCCGCTCGGGCTCTCCGCCGAACAATCGCAGAAAATCACCTCGCCCGTCCCCGCGTCCATCCCAATCACGTCCGGTTCGCCGCCGGATTCTTCCATCGCCTGCAGTGACGAGAGTGGGCCTGCGTCTGCCTCAAGCCGCGTTCGGACCTGTTCCCAGGTGATACCGGTGTGCCGCGTTCCGTTCTTCTCAAATCGGGCTTCCAGGGTTGCGAGTAGCTGCTTGCGCTGCGTCGTTGTGAGCTTCATGACGTGACCTTCTCCTCAAGGCTAAAGCATCGGTCTGCTCGCTGGGCAACCGGTGTGCCGGAAGTCAGAGCACCTTTCCTTCTGGCGGATCTGGCATGCAAGACAGACTTCTGACTGGCTATGGGAAGCCCAAGAATTCACTCGGAAGTTCGTCAAAATCTTCCGCGATCTCGATTCGACCCTTTAGCGCTCCCGGTTGCCGGGGCGTCTTGACTTCGTCATACCGGATCAAGCGAGCCACTGGCTTACCCGCTTTGGTGATGACCACCGACTCGCCGGATTGAACGGCATCCAGCAGAGCGGGAAGCTTGGCCTTGGCCTCGGAAATGCTGACCAGAATCACTTGTCCAATAATCGCCAATCTCTAACTGTCGATGGGATGCGCCCACCCTAAATTTGCTCGCCGCCCAAGTCACCTATGCCACAATCAACTTCGATGAAAGCCGTTCACCTGATCACCCTTGATCCTGCCCACTTCCACGCCGCCCTCGTCCAAAAAGAGATGTACGCCGGCGTTTCCCCCGTAGTCAAAGTCTATGCCCCGCTCGGCCTCGACCTCACCGAGCACCTCACGCGCGTCGCGCGTTTCAACCAGCGGGCCGAAAACCCCACCACTTGGGAACTCGATATCCACGCCGGCCCCAACGCCCTCGACCGCATGCTCCGCGAGCAAGCCCCCGGCAACGTCGTCGTCCTCTCCGGACGCAATCGTTCCAAAATCGAGCGCATCGAACGCTCCGTCGCCCAAGGTTTCCACGTCCTCGCCGACAAACCCTGGATCCTCCGCTCCGCCGATCTCCCTCGCCTCGAAGCCTCGCTGAACGCCGCCGACGAGCAAGGCGTCATCGCCTACGACATCATGACCGAGCGTTACGAAGTTACCTCCATGCTCCACCAGGAACTCGTCAACGCACCCGAAGTATTCGGCGCTCTCCTCCCCGGCGACCCCACCAAACCCGCCATCTACATGGACAGCATGCACCGCCTGCTCAAGTCCGTCGCGGGCGTCCCCATGCTCCGCCCCCTCGAATTCTTCGACATTGAAGAGCAGGGCGAAGCCCTCTCCGACGTCGGCACCCACCTCGTTGACCTCGCCCAATGGATCGCCTTCCCGGGCCATGCCATCGACCACCGCACCGACATCGAACTCCTCGACGCGCGCCGCTGGCCCACCACTCTTAACCCCGAACAGTGGAGCCGCGTCACTGGTGGCGCCCCCGTCCCCGCCTCGCTCGCTGGCTACCTCCGCGGCGGCAACTTCGACTACTACGGCAACAACTTCGTCTCGTACACGCTCCGCGGCGTCCACGTGCAAATGGACGTCCGTTGGGACCTCGAAGGAGTCAGCGATACCCACATGGCCACCTTCCGGGGTACCAAGTCGAGCATCGACGTCCGCCAGGGCGCTGCCGAAAATTACCGTCCCGAAGTCTACGTCGTGCCCAACTCGCCTGAACTCCACGACGAAGTCCTCGCCGCGCTCCAGGCAAAGCTCGCCGAAATTCAGCCCAACTTCGATGGAGTTGGCGTCGAGGATCGCGGCCACGAACTCCTGCTGACCATCCCGGACCACCACCGCGTCGGCCACGAAGCCCACTTCGCCGAAGTCACCCGCCAGTTCTTCGCCTATCTCGAAGACCCGAAATTACTGCCTGCCTGGGAAAAGCCCAACATGCTGGCCAAGTACTATGTCTGCACCAAAGGTGTCGAGATGGCGGTGGCCAAGCCCTAACCGCACCAGCCGGAAGGACCCATTGGCCCATAGGCGCCGCCACCGCGGTGCCTATGGGCCATGATCGTTTCAGGGACCACGCAAGCCCCTACCGCCGTCTTGTGAGAATATTCCGTGTCCTTACACACTCTGTCCAGAGATTGGATCACTCCGGCCGTAGCTTGGCCCGCGAGGCCACCTTGAGGCAAGACTTCAGTCTCGGGGAAACTCCAGAATGAACGTTGCGATGGCCCGGCATGGCAGTCCTGTTGCCCATAGGGATGTCCAGGCCGAATCCTTTTCCGGTTGGGTCAATTTACGCGACGGCGGCGACCCAGCCGTCATCCGCGACCAAACCCATGCAACACGGAAAACCGGTGATCCCCTTCTGCTAAGATGCCCGGAAGGTTGGGTGGCATTTTACGGCCGCCTCGATGCCCGCGCGTGCTTGGCGCGAGCCCTGGGTGTCCAAAACGAACCCGCCACCCCCGACGTGGAACTTGTCCGCTTAGCCCTCGACAAATGGCAGGAAAACGCGCCGCGGCACCTGCTCGGCGATTTCGCGATCGCGGCCTGGAGCGAAAGGGAAAAGAGCTTGCTGCTTGCCGCGGATGTCTCCGGCCTGAACACCGTCTATTCATGGCGCAACGGAGACCGGATCTACTTCGCCACTTCCCTGCGCGACCTCCTGCGGGAATCCCCCGTGCCGCTTGACCTCAACGAACAATACGTCGCCGATTGCATCGCGATGAACCTCGAGGACAACGACGCCACGCCCTATCAACAGATTCGAAAGGTAGCTGCGGGAACGTGCGTGGTTGCCTCAGCCGGGCGTGATAGGGTCGTAAAGTATCACCGCTACGATATCGAACACCGCATCCGTTTGGCCAACGACAACGAGTATGTTGAGGCCGCCTGGGAACTTCTACAGCGGGCCGTTCGCGACCGGACGAGGGGCCTGAACACCGTTCACATTATGGGCAGCAGCGGCTTGGACAGCGCTGCGGTTGCCGCTGCCACGGCGGCCGTCCACTCAAAGCCTTTTGAATACATCACGGCAATCCCGGATCTGGCGCTGCCCACCATCCCGTTGCATCCCACCCAGAGGAACGAGCAGCACTTGGTGGAGGTAATGGCCCATGCGTTTCCGGCGATGCGCGCCACCTTCGTGCCTCCGGCCGCGGACCAGAACTGGGATCCCGGCTGGCCGGAACACGTTCAAGCGAATTACGCTCCGCACCGTACCGCAGTACACGTAGCGTGGTTTCACAACGCTTGCGGGACCGCCGCCCAGCTCGGGGCCAACACCTTCTTGGGCGGTGCGGGCGGCAATATGACGCTAACGTGGGATGGTTGGCGGCGGCTTCCCGCCCTGTTCTTGAGTGGGCACCGCGGCGAAGTGATCCTGGAACTGCTCAAAGGGTGCGGCGGCAGCCCGCGTCGCTTCGCGGGGCTTACCTGGCGAGAACTCATTCGTCCGCTCCTCGGCCCTCGCTACGACTATCGCTCGCTCGAGAAATATGCCGGGTTGCGCCGGCAAGCAGTGGACGAGTTCGACCTGTTGAGCCGAATGCGGGCGACCGGCAACGATCCAAGCTTCGTCCGTTCGCTCGATAACCGCGTTTGGCGCCTGCAGACGCTACTCCGCGGCCGGGCGCGCCGAACCGAGCTGACGAACATGCACCGCTCACTTTACGGACTGACGCAGTCGACGCCGTTGCTGGATCAACGCCTCGTCGAGTTTTGCCTGGCGATTCCGGAAGATCAGTACCTGCGCAACGGAAACTATCGTTGGCTGGCGCGACGGCTTCTGCTCGCCGCCGGAGTACCCGCGGCGGTAGCGGAAAACCGGCGCTTTGGCTACCAGCATCCCGAGTGGTTCGCCCACCTCACCGAATCGCGTCCCGCCATGCGGGACCAGATCGCCCGGCTGCGCAGCAGTCCGTTGGCAAGCCGCTTGATCGATACGGACAGACTGGATCGCATGCTGGATTCGTGGCCCAAGAACCCCGTCGCGGCGGAGCGGCTCCGCAGCGAACTGGGGAGCGTACTGGCCGGGAGCGTGGCCGTCGGCGCCTTCGTCCAATGGGCAGAAAATGGATTACGCGCTAGAAGTGCCGTCGCCGGACAGATACGGGACTGACCTCCACCGGCCGTCGATCCCTTCCCTCATGGGTCTCGCCTGCGCCCCTGTGGCGCCGGCTCCCTTGGGGCCGCAGGGGCGATTTCTCAATCGGCTCGCTCTCAAGCGAGATACTGAAATCGCTCCATCATCTTCTGATGATCCGCTGCGATTCGTTCCTGCTGCGACGGCGATAGGGAACCCCGCCAATCTCCAGACACACCGCGCCGGAAAAACGGTGCGGTTGACTCCGGACGCCGCTCCCGGAAACCGGCCGCGGCCTCCTGTGCGCGGAGTACCTCAAACTCGGTTGCCTTCACGGCTGCTTGAATCTGCTCTTCGTTCGCTGCGATGCCCAATAGCCCCGCAGCGGCCCGCAGCCCGGCCTGCGGATCCGTTTTCAGGTCTTCGTAGCGTAAAACCAAGATGGGCAATTCGCGCTGCTCCATCCACGACGACACATGGCCAGACCACGTGCCCAATGGTTGGGGCAACTGCCGCTTACAAGAATGCTGAGCTCGGGCCAGTTCCATTGCAGGATCCATCATCATTCGAATAATTTCGTCCACTGGCAAACCGCGGTGATGCGCGTAAGAGACAGCGACGTCCCGGGGATCGCGAACCAGGTATACCGCGCCTCGCGTCACTGTTCCGCTGAAGGCAGGTTGGCCCGAGGCTGTCCGCCAATAACGATCGTGGACCTTCCGCAACAGTAGCGGCGAACTGGAGCAGGCCAGGATCTCAGCATGCAAAGCAGGACGGGCATCCGCAATCTCCTGGCAAGTCAGCTCGCTCGACTCCACCCCAAGAAACTCGTCCATCTCCGGAAACGAGGCTACGGAGCAGTCGTGAGCGATCTGATTAATGTCGATCTCGGCGCCGCCTGCCAGAAGGCTGGCCAGCATCATGCGCATCCACGTGTTTCCCGACTTCGGATAGGAAACAAGCCAGCCGAAGCGAGCGTCCCCCATCTAGCCCTCGTGAACGGCTTGCCGCACCAGCTCGACCAGGCGGGGGAGATCCGGCGGACCATCCGGACGAGTGAGCCGGTAGACGCGAATCGCCGCGCCCAGCTCCGTCAATTGCTTGAAAATCTCCACTTGGCGTCCCATTGTGCGCCCCAAACGGGCGCGGTAGACCAGTTCGTCGATCGGCATCACGGATTGCGGTCCCGTCAATCGTTCCAGCTTCGGGGCGCTGGCCTGCACGTCCAGTGACAACCGAATCAGCGCGCGCAGTGGCAGTGAACCTGTCTCCTTGTTGACGTCCGTCAGTACCCGTTTTGGATGATGACTCCTCGCCGTCATGAGCGTCTCCGGATCTCTGCCCAGAGCCTTGGCCATATCGGGCCACAGGCGAAGCCTCGATGGGCCGGGGGCCACCGTTGGGCATCCATTGGGGGCGAACTGGATCCGGCACACATCGTCGGCAATCAGCGGGAACCCTTGCAGGGCAAGTGCTGAGGCAAAAGTCGACTTGCCAACACCGGACGGCCCGGCGAAGGCCACCGCCGAACCATCAATCGAAACCGCGCTCGCATGCAGCGGCAACGCATGCCGCTGGTGCAAGACCACCCCCGCCACCAGGCTCGTGAAATGGGTCTCCGTCTCAATCGAACTCTGCGACGAGTCCGTATCCAGCACGATCTCGCTCCCTCCCACGATTCGGAAACGCAGGCGATCGCTGACTTTCGCGATCGCCTCGCCATCCTCGCCGATTTCCAGAAAGGGACTGGACCACACGGCAGGGTTGAGACGATCGGAAACCGGCCCCAGGCGCAAACGAATATCGGGATCTCCGCATCCGCCGCCCGGAGGCAGCATGGGGAAGGCGACCTCGCTGGATAGCTTGTAGCCGTAGTACTGATACTGATATTCGTTCACGGCGTTCTCGTCAGGCAGCGGCAGCAGCCGACGCCTCTTCTCGCGCGGTAAGCATGCCAAAATCGCGGAGTTCGCCCAATAGCTCAACAACATCACGAGCGATGACCTCGGGATCACCCTGGTACTGGCGGCTAACTTGGGCACAAACCGCTTCAATCGTCTGGGCCGTTGCCAGGCACTTCCAAATTCTGGAGGCAACAGGGTCCATGCCCAAGTAGATCCCCTGCCGGATCGACAGGGCAAGCACTTCCCCGGCAACCTCCGTCGTGATCTGCTCAGGATCCCACTGCACGACTGTGCCAGGGGAGAGTGTAGTAGCGTTTTTCATTTTGGTCCTTCCTTGCGATGAATCCAGATGTTTACGGCGAACCGGCTGTCAGCGAAATCGTTGCCCGGACAATGCACCTCGCTCACCGAATGAGGGGCAATTGATGGGAAAGCCACCAGTTGGTTATGATGCGGTTCGATATCCTGAACCCCCGAATCCGCTTTGTTCCGCCCGCCCAGCCCGTGCATGCGGAGAGCGCCTCCGGCAAAGGCCTTCGGCTCGCGCAGCAGGTAGTAGACCAGGGTCAGAACCCGGCTGCTCGCTTGGCGATACGAACCCACGAACGTATCGATATGGCGGTCAAAGTGCGCGCCGTGGCCGTGAGCCGCCAATTCGATCTCAAAACGCCCCGCCACAAAGACGGGAACTCTCAGTGCCTGCTGCAGCTCCGCCTGAGCGGCGCGTGCCGCCTCGCGAATCACGGGGGCGAACTCACCGAGGTCATGCAGCACAAGGGTTTTCCGCACCGCCGGATCAACCTTCGGCTCACCTTCGTAGTGCACCCGTCCGTCTGTAAACCGGTCCTGGTTCGCAATCGCGTACTGGAGCAGCCCGTCCGCTGCGTCGCGGGGCAACCAGTTGGGAGCCACATGGCACGGAAGAAACACGGGCATTCTGGTGGACTGGCTCGGCGCCGTCGCGGCTCCGGTCATTGATTGGCCTCCCTCGCAGTGGTGGGTGCTTCCGGTGAGTATTGGACCGTTGGAGGATACAGCGGCCGCCCGCCCGTAAAATCAAGATAAGTCTGATCTCCCAACCGGTACGCCGTCTGAATCCAATACAGCAGCGTCTGCTGCCGTTGCAGTCTGGATTCCGGCCTTTCCAGGTGGTCGTCGACAAGAGGCAGAAGTTGCGCCTCGATTTGTCTCGTTTCGTCACTGAATATGTACTGGTCGGATGGGCCGCAATGAATCTCGAACTCTGTGCAGCCCCGCTTGATGAAGACCGGGACCTCGGGCCCTAGTTTCGGATGAGCGTTCACCGCCTTCCGTACGTGGGCATAAGCCTCGCGGGCGGCGGGCAATCCATCCAGGAAAAAGTACGCGCCATAGATACCTGAGGTTGCATGCGCCGGGGCGTCGAGACCGCACTTATAGGTGTAAGGAAGCTGTTCGCCGGTCTCGTGAACGGCCATCAGTTGCCGAAGCGTGCGTGGGACCACCTTCACCTTGAAACACAATTCACAGCCGGCGGGGACACGTTGCCGCTGATAAACATGCTCAAACATCACCATCTGGAACTTACACGGACGGTTCCGGTCGCGAATCACTTTGATCCACGCCGACGGCCGCCGTCCCGGCGGCACGCTCCAGCGCCTTTCCTGCCCAATTGAAATCAGTTGACCGGCCGCCTCTGCCACCGCCCAGCTAGCACCTACCGTCCGCCCAGCGACGGTTTGGTCGAAGACTTCGGATTCTGAAACCATAAGTGGATCACAGCCCTGAGCCGTTCTCTGTTTAGGAAGTGGACCCATTCCCATCAGAGACCGGGCCACTGGTCGTCAGAGTTCCACTTTCCACGTCGAGCAGCGTGATGGTCGGCTTACTCCAAGCTGGAAGCTCCTCTGCCGAAGTCAGTTCCTTTCGATCGCAATTGGGTTGTTGATAAAAGTCGGTCATGCAAATTCTCCTTCTTTGGCCGCTTAACGCCAGGACTGGAACCTCGCAGGTTCTCAAGAAACGGAACCGAGGTTCGTCAGGGTCACGGACGACGTCTGCTAGGCAGGCAACGCCGGTTTGCTCCACGCGACCTTACCGCCGTGGAGAGTCATTCATCTTAGGCGCGAAGGCCTTCTGGTTGTACTTCGTCTGTTGGATCTTTCGAGTGCCGCCAAGGCGACCCAACCGGTCTGGTCCATCTGCGGCTTCGAAATCCGGAGCGCCACCGCTCGAACTCGAACTTACGCTCGGATGACTGGCTCGATCATAACATGAGAGTTCGTGAGCGGAAATATCTAATTTGTGGCAATACGCCTATTTTTATTTGACTTACAGTTGTCTCACCGTGCGGCGCCGCTGCATTACAATTGTTATCCTAAGCGCCACGTGCGATGTATCTGCGCGTCCTCTTCTCGTTGTTACGTCAAAGCTAACGTCGAATTTACATTGAGAGTACACGCAATATGCCGGTTGAACTCCTCCAGTTCCTCTGCAGGAATCCAATACTCCTGATGGATCCGCGCGCCGGCCGTCTGCACCGGATATCGATCCAGAAAAGCCTTCGCAACCTGGAGGCGCACAACGCAGCCGGCGCCACCGTCTTTCGCATTCCAATCGCGGGCGATTTGGGTCGCGTACCCCTCGTTCAGAACCGGGTAGAAGATCGGCTGTTCCGGCCGGCGTGGAGGGAATCCCCGCCACGAGCCCTGGCGGATCAGATCGAGCTCAGCTTGGCCCGTTGGGCGGAAAGGGGAACGGTGGTGATGTCACGCATGGAGTCGGATTCTCACAAGCAAGGTCGTTCAGCGCCTCGCGGTAGATCGGGGCGTCGCACAGTAATGCGCCTTTTTCCGGACCACTCACCTTGCGGTCCACCAAGTTGAACGTCACCAGATTGGCCACCACCGTCCCCGTCCGCATCAGGTAGATTCCCGTCAAAAGGACACGATAGGGATCCAGCAGCGGCTTCACTCGCGGCGGGTCTCCCTTTTCAAGCAGTCCCAGATAGTGATGGCTGTGATGCCGCGCCGAAGAGGACCTGCCACCGTTCTTCTTTCTGCTCTCGACGGACGACCGGACCGCCCATATTCACTCCTCCCAAAGTCTGTTGCGCCAATTCAAACCCAGATCCGAATTCGAACTCAGCCTGATCCGGCGCATGGCCGTCGCCCTGTTCCAGCACGATCGGCTCACCACCTTGGGCGCCGGAGCGATGCTGCGCGAAATCGACACGATAGTGCGCGAATTTCCAGCGCTAGGCCTGTCTGAGCGTTCGGTTCAGGGCCACAAACGGGCGGTCCATGAAAAGCAGCTTCAACAGTACGTCGCCCGGGGCCAGCGGCAGCACGAGACCGCATTCAACGGATTCTTCAAGACGTTGCTCCTCGTGCAAGAGAACTTTCCGATGGAACCCGCCGAGCAAATCGACATCAGCGCCGATGCGACTCAGATCGACGAAGAGTTGCCAAGTCCGGCCCTCGTCGAAAAGATCCTCACGCTGGCCGAACGAGCGAAGAACGAACCCAGCCCTAAACTCCCGGAATACTTCCTTACCGTGTTGACAAAAAAGAACTGAATGGATCTGGTCGCCCGGGATTGCGACCCCGGAGATTTGCTCAATTGCTACGGTCTGAAGCCGTATCCCAAGGCAGCCTAGCTCCTCGATACGATAGGAGGTCATGAATCCCAACGGAATCGCAGGAAAAACCGCCGTCATCACTGGCGCCTCGCGCGGAATCGGCGCCGCTACCGCTCGTTTGCTCGCCGCCGCCGGAGCGTCGCGGCTCGTGCTCCACTACTCGTCCTATCTCGACGGTGCCGCCCAACTCGCCGCCGAGCTCACCAACTGCCAGATCGACCTCATCGGCGCCGACCTCTCAACCGATGCCGGCCTCACCGCTTTCATCAACCAGCTCAAGGCCACTGCGCCGGATGCCGACATCCTCATCAACAACGCCGGCCACCTGGTCCATCGCGCGAAGCTGCCCGAGTTCACCTACGACATCTATGACCGTGTGATGACTCTCAACACCAAGAGCGTCTACTTCATCACGCAAGCCCTGGCCCCCGGCATGATCGCCAAGGGCTCCGGGCATGTCATCAATCTGAGTTCCATCGCTGCCCGCAACGGCGGCGGTCCCGGCGCGACCATTTACGCCGCGTCGAAAGCCGCCGTCGCCTGCATCACCAAAGGCCTCGCCAAGGAACTCGCCCCCTCCGGCATCCGGGTCAACGCCGTCTCTCCGGGCACCGTCGACAACTACTTCCACGAGAAGTACTCGACCCAACAGATGCTCGACAACGTCAAAGCCCAAACCCCGGCCGGCCGCCTGCAAACCAACGAAGAGATTGCCGCCGTCATCGCCTTCCTGCTCTCCGATGCCGCTAGCGGCATCCATGGGCAGACCATCGAAATCAACGGCGGCATGTACATGGTCTAGAAGGCCGGCGGGCCAAACTCGCACGGCAACGTCAGATCCGGGCTCTTCTCCAGCGCCTCTTTCAAGGAGAAGCCCGGACCCGTCGACGGCGTCAGGAACGGTGTCAACGCTACCACCGCTGACTTCGCGCCCGTGAACACCGAGTCCAGCCCTGCCGTCTGCTGATAGCAAAGGTTGTTCGCCGGATCCATACCGCCAATCGACCGGCCCAGCGCCCGGTGTTCGGCCTCGACACCCATGATCGATGCTGACACCTGCGCGAAGTACGCCAACTGGTCCGCGCTCAGGTTCGCGTTGCCCAGCTTGTAGTAAACACCCCGGTTCGTGCTCGTGTTCGCCGCCATGAAGGAGAACGCCCGCACCGCCGTCAGATACGCCCCAATGAAGGCGTTCTCCAGCGCGTCGAGCAACGGCAGCACCGCCGGACCGCTTTCCGCCTCCAGCTTGTCGAAGCTGCCCCGCGGGAAGTAGAACATCTGCACCGGGTCCGCCGTCGGCCCCGAAATTCCCAACAGGCTCCGCAGCAGATTGGCATGCTCGATCTCCTGCCGCAGCGCCGCCCGCAGGTAGTTCCGGTCGAGCGGGTCTTCGGTCAGTTTAGGGTCTTGCCCCGCTGGGCCCGTCAGGGCGTTGTAGTAGAAGGTGGTTGCCAGGTCCTCGGCAATCAGCGCCGCCGTCAGAATCTGCGTCGGATTGTCGAACTGGAACGGAGCGCTGGCCGTTTGGGCCGTCGCTGCGGTCACGGTAGCGGTGGCCACGCCGAGTTTCTGGAAGAATCCGCGGCGGCTGCCGATCTGTTCGAGAAGGGTTTGTGTCTTCATGCCAGGGTCTACGAGACCAGCCCGAAATCGGATGTAGGAAAGTTTTGGGCTACACTAGAACTTATGGCTAAAGCAGACCTTTATTCCGCCGAATATATCGGCAGCGGCACCTTCATCATCTCCAAGCCCAAGCGCTCCAAGAAAAAGCGCCGCCAGCAGGCAGTTCGCTCTCCCAAGCCCGGCATGCGCAAGTAGTCTGCTTCCGCATGGATGGCATCTGGTAGAATTCCTCAAGCCAAAATGCTAGACCCTAAACAAGCCTTCCGAGGCGTCTTCGGATTTCCCGTCACGCCTTTTCAGAAAGACCTCTCGCTGGACCTCCCGGCGCTCGAGAAGAACTGCGACTGGATGGCCGGTTACGGCTTCTGCGCGCAGGTCATCGTCGGCGGTACCGGCGAGATTTATTCGCTCACCCCGGAAGAAGCCGTCGAGTGCGTGCGCGTCTCGGTGAAAGCGGTCAACGGCCGTATGCCCATCGTGGCAGGCGTTGGCTACAACACTGCGCTCGCCTGCAAGATGGCCCGCGAAATGGAAGAGGCCGGCGCCGAAGCTCTGCTCGTGATGCCGCCTTACTACATCAACGCGCCGGAGACGGGCCTGCTCGACTACTTCGAAGCTATCGGCAAAAGCTGCGGCATTCCGCTCTCGTTCTATACCCGTGATTGGGCCGGCATGAGCCCCGCCCAAGTGATGCGCCTGCTCGATCGCGTCCCGTCGCTTAAGATGTGGAAGGACGGCCAGGGAGACATCCGCAAGTATCACCGCATCATGCTCGAAGTCGGCGACCGCGTCGCCTGGGTCGGCGGTCTCGGCGACGACCTTGCTCCCGGCTATTTCGCCATCGGCTGCCAAGCCTTTACCTCTTCGATTTCGAACATCGCCCCCAAGCTGTCGCTCGCCATCGCCGAAGCCGGCATCAAGGGCGATCGCGCCGCGATGGACGCCATGATGAAGAAGTACGTCCATCCGCTCTACGCCCTCCGCGACCGTATGAAGGGCTACGAAGTCTCCATCATGAAAGACGCTATGGAGATCCTCGGCCACCCGGCCGGGCCTGTCCGCCCACCCCTCTCGAACGTCACTCCCGCCGACCGCGCCGACCTCGAGAAGCTCATGGCCGTCTACGCCGACGTCGTTTAGACTGGGGTGATGACCCACATCGTTCGTACCGCCGCGATCGCCTTAACGGTCGCGGCGTTCGCTTTTGCGCAAAGCCCCGCCGCCACTGAGTCCAAATCCATCAACGGCAAGACGGTTAGCATCACCTACGCTTCGCCTGGCGTGAAGGGCCGCGCAGGCAAACTCTTCGGCCCGGATGGACAGATCGGAAAGGACCGCAACTATCCCATCTGGCGCGCCGGCGCCAATGCCGCCACCAAACTGCACACCGACGGCGACCTCGACCTCGGCGGTCTCGCTGTCCCCGCTGGTGACTATACCCTCTACGTTGACCTGACAAACCCCAACGAATGGACCCTCGTCGTCAACAAGAAGACCGGCCAGTGGGGATTGAGCTACGACAAAACGGCCGACCTCGGCCGCGTGAAGATGAATATGTCCAAGCCGACGGCCCTCGTCGAAAACCTGAAGTACACCCTTACGGACTCGTCGTTGACGCTGGCGTGGGAAAACCACGTCGCCACGGTTCCTCTTAAAGTCCGCTAGTCGGCAGCGGCAACAGCCGGATGTTGCGAAACTCCACGGGATGGCTCTCGGCCTGCAGGCCGATGTAGCCCTCCCGCAGGAGTTGTCCGTCCACCTTGATCGCCGGGTTGTAGCCGTTGGCCACCCCGCCGCCAATCTGCGGCTTCTCATACTCCAGCACCAACTCGCCGTTGACGAAATGGCGCACGCGCCCCGCCCCGAGTACCTCCACCTCCACCTTTACCCAGCCATCGCCGCGGAAGATGGCGGACGTCGAGTTAGTGCAGTGGGCCTTCACCATCGCGCCTTTCATGAAGATCTCCGTCCCCGGCGTGCAGACGTTCATCGTCGTCCGCTTCAGGTCGCCGTCGTTGCTAAGGAATTGGGCCTCCACCGAGATTGGCCAGTCCTGATCTTTCAGAATCGTCTCCGGCGCCTGCGAGTGGAACATTACGCCGCTGTTGAGCCGCGCGTAGGACGGCCCACCCTTCATCTGCTCGCCCGTGAGCCGGTATTCCATCTGCAGCCGGAAGTGCGAAAACGGCTGCTTGTAGAACAGGTGGGCGAACCGCGCCCCGAACTCGGTGTACTTGTCGTAGGAGACCTGGATCGCCCCGTCCTTCACCCGGAACGTGTCCGCATAGTTGTCACCAACCTCATGTTTGGCAACCTTCACCACCCACCCGTCGAGATTCTTCCCGTTGAATAGCTCAATCCACTGAGCATTCGGAGCCGTCGCTAAAGCCTGCCTCTGCACGTATTTGGCGAACCAGTAGAGCTGCCAGTTCATGCTTTCGACGAGGTGCTTCGGTTCTCCCGTCCGGGTCAGATTGTGGTTCTCCCGCGGGAAGACCACGAACTCCGTAGTGACGCCGTAGTGCTTCAACGCCCGGTACCATTGCTCACCCTGTTCGAGCGGAACGCGCAGGTCGTTGTCCGAATGCATCACCAGCGTCGGCGTCTTCACGTTCTTGGCGTACTTCAGCGGCGAGGCCTCCCAATACTGATCGAACTCGTCGAACAGGTTGCCCTTGAAGTCCTCATCGTGGCCATAGGCGCCGTCACGCGTGCCTTCGTCGCTGACAAAGTTCGTCACGCTCCGCAAAGTCACAGCGGCTTGAAAGCGATTGGTATGGCCGACAATCCAGTTGGTCAGGTAGCCGCCGTAGCTCCCGCCGGTCACGCCGAGTCGGCTTTCGTCGATCCACGGATGGCGGCGGATGGCCTCGTCGAGGCCCGTCATCACATCGACGTAGTCCATCTTGCCCCAATTGTTCTTAATCGCCCGAGAAAACTCCTCCCCATAACCCGTCGATCCGCGCGGATTCACAAAGAAAACGCCATAACCGTTCGCAGCGTAAACCTGAAATTCGTGATACCAATCAACGCCATACATAGCCGCCGGCCCCCCGTGGATATTGAGGAGCAGGGGGTACTTCCTGCCTTCGGTAAATCCGACTGGTTTGACCAGGAAGCCCTCGATCGGCTGGCCGTCGGTGGACTTGTACGCCAGACGTTCAATGGAGGCGAAGTCGAGCTCCTTCCATAGGGCGGCATTGTGAGTCGTCAAACGCCGTTCGCCGGAACCGTCTCGGCGAGCGATGTAAAGGTCGTCGAGCGACTTAAAATCGTTGGCCAGATAGCCGAGACGGTCGCCGCGCAGCGCAGCCGACCGGATGGCCCGTTCGCCGGCCACGAGCGGCTTCAGCGTGCGGGAGCGGAGGTCGATGCGAAAGAGGTGATTGGCGCCCCGGGTGCCGGCGTCGAAGACGAGCGCATCGGGGCCGGCGAACTGCAGGTTAGCGGGGATCAGGTCCATCGCGTCGACCGCCAGGACGGAGGGCTTGCCGCCCGACGCGGGGGCGAGGTAGATCTTTGGGTGCTGACGAGGTTTGACCGCGCCGAGGAAGGCGATGGACTTGCCGTCGGGCGAGAAGCGAGGGCTGTAGTCGGCCTCGATGTGGTCGGAAATCTTCGTTATCGGGCCGCCTGCGGCGGGGATGGTCCAGACGTCGGAGTCGCGGGAGCGCTCGTAGAGTTTGCCAGTGCGGTCGGCCGAGAAAGCGATAGTCTGTCCGTCGGGTGACCATTGTGGATCCGAGTCTTCCGTATCCTGGCCAAAGGTCAATTGGCGATCGGCCCCGGTGGCGGCGTCCGCAATGAAGATATGGCTGTGTTTATCGTCGTACCAGCCGGAGTCGTTGAACTTGTAGAAGATGGTGGTGTAGTGCCGGACGTCGGAGACAGGCTTGGCAAGGTCGGAGGGCCCGGTTCGGGAGAGGAGCACGAAGCGGTCGCCTTGCGGTGACCACGCGAATGAGGAAACTCCATTCAGCAGGTTTGTGAGGCGACGGGGTTCGCCGCCAGAAAGGGGCAGGATATAGATTTGGGGACGGGAGCCTTCGCCGCGAGCGGAGAGGAAGGCAATGGCCTTGCCGTCGGGTGACCATTGGGGGCTGGAGGACGTGACGGTCTCGCTCGTGAGGAGACGCGGCGGGGCGCTGCCATCCGCGGGCACCATCCATAGCGCAGTAAAACGCCGATTCAGCGGCTGACTGACCTTGGTGACGGGAAAGACGACCTGCGTCCCATCGGGAGAGAGCGCCGGAGCGCCGACGAACTCGAAGCGGAAGTAGTCTTCTGGAGTGACGGGCCGGGCGGACAGCAGCGCACTAAGGGAGAGCAGCAGGACGAAAAGCGGTCGCATGGACCCGAGTTTACCCTACGGCACTGTGATATCTTTCTTGCGGAACCATGAAGCGCTATCTCCCATTCCTCATTGCTGGCTGCCTGTTTGCGCAGCCTCCGGCCAACCGTCCGCCGCGCCCCGCCATGGCGGAAACGCCAAACACGGATCTTTACTACAAGCTCGCGCCCGACGCGATGGTGATGGAGGGCGTTCCGAAAGGCGAAGTTCGCGGGCCATTCACCTTGCCGAGCGAAGCGTATCCGGGCACGCAGCATACCTATTGGGTCTACGTGCCGGCGCAGTACGATCCCGCTGCGTCGGCGAGCCTGATGATCTATCAGGACGGCCAGGCGTTCATGGCGCCCGAAGGGGACATCCGGGCGCAGGTGGTGATGGATAATCTCATCTACCGGAAAGAGATCCCGATCATGATCGGCGTGTTTATCAACCCAGGGCGCCGCCCCGATCAGCCCGAGCCGACGCCCCGCAACTGGGGCGACCGCGACACGAACCGCGGAACGGAGTACAACACCCTCGACGACAAATACGCCCGCGTCATTGTCGATGAACTGCTGCCGGTGCTCTACAAGGAGTACAACATCTCTAAAGATCCGGAACGCCACGGCATTGGCGGGTCGAGCTCCGGCGCGATTGCTGCGTTCACCGTGGCGTGGGAGCGGCCGAACCATTTCCGGAAGGTGCTGAGCAACGTCGGCAGCTTCACGAATATTCGAGGCGGCCATGCCTATCCCGACATCATTCGGAAGAGCGAAAAGAAGCCGCTGCGGGTGTTCCTGGTCGATGGCCGGAACGACAACCGCGCGCTGCGGGCCGACGGCTCCTACGACGAGACGCGCGACTGGTTCCTGCAAAACGTACGGATGCAGAAGGCGCTCGAAGAAAAAGGCTACGACCTGAACTACTCCTGGGGCGTTCAACGCCACGGGCAGAAGATGCTGCAGACGGTGTTCCCGGAGATGATGCGCTGGCTGTGGCGGGACCACGGGGCCACTACCGACGTGAAAGACATGGTGGGCCGGGGATTCGCGCAGCCGGCGAAGAAATAGGCATCTGCTATTCCGTGATACGATATATCGCGGGACGTAATAGCGATGTCAGATCCGACACTCCTTGTATTGGCGAGCTTGGCCGGGGGCGATCAGCACGGCTACGGCATGATGGAAGATATCGAGCGGTTTGCCGGGGTCCGTTTGGGCCCCGGAACGCTTTATGGGGCGATCAGCCGGTTGGAGGAGCGGGGGATGATCCGGGCGATGGCGTCGCCGGATGAGCGGCGGCGACCCTACCGTTTACGGGCGGCCGGGCGGCGGCATTTGGAGGAGGAGTTGGCTAAGCTGGGCCGGATCGTGACGACGGGCCGCGAACGGTTGGAGGCGCTATGAGGTGGCTGATCCGGCTGTACCCACGGGCGTGGCGGGAGCGGTACGGGGCGGAGCTGGAGGCGCTGCTGGAGGATTCTCCTCCCAGAGCTCGAGACGTAGTCGACTTGATCTGGTCGGCGATGTTGCTGCGATTGCGGTGGATTCCACTGTGGGCGGGACTCGGCTTGCTCTGCGGCTTGGGGCTGACGTTCGTTATGCCGCCCCAACGAGTGACTCTCTACGCGGTCGTCTTCGAAGTGCCGGCGGATGCGAGTCAACTCAAACACTCCATCGATTCCAGTCTGCGGAAGTCGTGGCCGACGCTCTATCATCACGTGCTACGCGATATCCAAGTCAAAGAGATCGGCCGATCCATCGCAATCTTTACCTATCCGCCAGTGGCGAGCAGGGAACTCGTTGACCGGCTTGCGGATCAAATAAGGGCTGAATTGCCTTCGGAGGTAGCTCCCCGAAGCAGCGTGATGCGAGCCTTCAATGCGCCAGTTCGCCCATACCCGCTTCTACTTCCTCTGACGGGTATGGGCGCCGGGCTTCTTTCGGGGTTACTCTACCGGCTCAGGGCGTCGCCGTCCTCGCCATAGAAGAACTCCTCGCGGACGATGAGTCCCTCGTTCACGGTGTAGACGGCAATCTCCCGTAGCTGAGTTCGTCTTCCCGTGGCCTTCGGCGTAACGTCAAATTGAAAGATTACGGCGAAACCATCGGTCGACAAGAACGGACCCTCGGTCGACGACCCATGGATCTCATGGGCGGCGGCCCAGGACTTGCTCTTGTCAATCACGGCCTGCTTGCCGGAGGTCGCGGTCTTTCCTCCGGTGTCGGGTTGGCCTTCAACGCTCACTATGTCTTCGGCGTAGAGTTGCTCCATCGCCGCAAAGTTTTCATGGGCAGTACAGAGAGCGACGAGCTTCATCGCCACTTCTTGATTCGTCATCCCTCAGGGTACCCTGTTCAGAGTTTCAACTCCATGCCGGGCCGGAACGCCGGCTTCACGTACTTGTTCGCCTCCACGCTATTCGTAAAGCGCATCAGCTTGCTGTCCCAGTTCAGCTTGCCTGGCACACGGAACGCAATCGCGGTCAGCGCCAGCCATTCGGCATATGGCGCGGAGATGCGGAAGTCCGAGCACGACTGCTCGCCACCCTTGCAGGCGCGGATCCAATCGAGCATGTGGCCGGGGGAACGCGTCAACAACTGCGGTGGGAGCTTATACTCGGCCCAACGCGCCGATGGCAACAGCCAGACCCCTTCGCCACGCTCCATGGTCGCCATGATGCCCTTCGTGCCAATAAATACCGCTCCGTTGCCGGTCAGCACCCCGCGAGCGGGGCCTCCGCGGGGGCCACCAAACACGGTGACTCCTGGGCCGCCGGCGCCCTGCGGCGGGGCGTTGGCCGGACGCGGCGGGCGGGGCGGGCCCGCCGGGCGGCCACCCGTACCCATGGGCCGGCCCTTGTCGGTCAGGTTGTTGGCTGGCGGCAGAATCACTTCGTTCTCCATGCCGGGCACGCGGTAGACGTCGGGGTCCGTCGAGCGGGCCGAGTCGTGATAGAAAACGCTAACCGGCGGCATACCACCGCGCTTGGGGAAGTCGACGCGAATGGTGGCACGGTCCGGGAAGGTGTACTTGCTTTCGTTGGTGACGGCGACACGCTCAATGCTCGTTGGGGCGCCGAGCTGCAGCGCATGGTGAACGGGGCCGGCCGAGTGCGTGGCCCAGTTGCCGATCTGGCCGGTGCCGAAATCGTAGAAGCCGCGCCAGTTGTAGGGAACATAGTACGAACTGAAGGGCCGCATGGGGGCGTTGCCGAGCCAGGCGCTCCAGTTCAACGTGTCGGGGGCGGACTCTTCGGGCGGGAGTTCCTTGAGGCCGGTGGGATGGGTGCCGGGCGTCGTCGAGACATGGACCTCGGTAACGTCGCCGATCTCGCCGGACCAGAGAATCTCGGCAGCCACGCGATGCGACTCGTGCGAGTACCCCTGGTTGCCCATTTGCGTCGCGACCTTGTACTTCACGGCGGCGTCGAGCAGGAGGCGCGTCTCCCAAGGGGTGCGGGCGAGCGGTTTTTCGAGATAGACGTGCTTGCCTGCTTGCATGTAAGCGAGGGCGACGGCCGCGTGCATAAAGTCAGGAATGGCGATGGTGACCGCGTCGATATTCTTGCCCTCTTTATCGAGCATGGTGCGGTAGTCGCGATAGAGGGGCAGCTTTTCATAGCGCTTAATGGCGCCTTCGCCGCGCTTCAAGTCGACGTCGCAGAGGGCGACGATGTTCTCCGTGCGGGCGGCATCGTTCAGGATTTCGTTGCCACGGCCACCGCAGCCAATGGCGGCGACGTTGAGCTTGTCATAGAAGGGCTTGTAGCCAAGGGCGCGGAGCGAAGGGACGCTGCCGTAGCCGCCGGTGGGTACGGCGCCGGCGAGAAGAGACCCGAAGAAGAAGTAGCGGCGTGTGGTCATTGCAGGGAAGGGTATCGGCAACCCGGCCTGCGTGTCAAGGCTTGGCGGCGGCGACGTCGAGGAGCGTCTTGTAGATCATGTCGACCCCGGTGACGAGGGAGGCGATGGGGACGCGTTCGTCGTTGCCGTGCATGCGCTTCAGGTCCTCATGGTCGATGGGATACGGGTAGATGCCATAGACTGGGATGCCGCGGGAGCGCCACGCGGCGGAGTCCGTGCCGGCCTGAAAGAGGTAGGGCGTGACCTTGGCGGTGGGGTAGACGGCGAGGGCGTGTTTGACGAGAGTCTTGTACAACTCATTGTCGAGCGGAGAGGGCTTAAGCCGGGACCGCATCTTCTGATACTCCATCGACTGCTTCTTTTGCTCCGGGGTCATGGGGGTACGCGAGGTGGCGAAGACGGCGACATCGACATCGACGCGGGGGTCTTCGACAACGCCTTTGATCTCGTCGATGAGGTCCTCCGCCGTGGTGCCGGGGATGGTGCGGAAGTTGAGGGTCACCTCGGCCGAGCCGGGGATGACGTTGCCACGGAAGCCGGCGTTCATGAGGACGGGCGCGATGGTGTCGCGCATGATGGCATGGAGGAGAGCGTCTTCGGAGATGGCCTTGTCGGCGGCGGCTACCTTCTTGGGATCATTCGAGAGAAGGTCCCGAAACGTCGACTTCATAGGTTCGGGGCTGACGTCGGCGAGCGTCTCGAAGAACATGCGCGTTTCGGGCGTGAGCTTCACCTTGGTCTCGTAGGCGGAGAGTTTGGCGAGGGCGCGGGCGAGCGTATAGATCGCGTTATCCGGGCGGGGCATCGAGGAATGCGTAGAAGTGCCGCGGGCGGTGAGCGTGAGCGAGACGTTGCCTTTGTCGGCCGTGGAGATGGAGACGTAGGACGTCTGGCCGTCCTTGCCCTTGATGATCCAGCCGCCTTCGTTCAGGGAGAATTCGCAGTCGATCTTGTCCCAGGCTTTGGTCGCGAGCCACGTGGTGTTGTACAGGCCGCCCTCTTCGTCGGCTTCCGAGAGGAAGATGACGTCGCGGTCGAGCGCGACTTTGTTGCGGGCGAGATTCAGCACTGCCTGCGCGAAGACGGCGAGGCCCCCTTTGAAGTCGATGGCCCCGCGACCGTAGACGGCTCCGTCCTTGACGACACCGGCGAAGGGATCGACGGTCCATTTTTCGCGTTCCACGCCGACGACGTCGGCATGGGCCGCGAGCAGAACAGGACGCTTCTTCCCGTTGCCTTTCAGGCGGGCGATGAAGTGCGCCTTGCCGGCGATGGGGGTAGGAATGATGTCGATGGTGAAGCCCAAGCCGGCGAACTTCTTTTCGAGGAACCGGGCGAGCTTCTCTTCGTTGCCGGGAGGATTGGAGGTGTCAATCCGGATGAGATCGACGAGAAGCTGGGCAACCTCCGGGAGGTCGGCGGCGGGGGCGGGAACAACGAGAAGAGCGAGGGCGAGGAGGAGTCTGCGCATGGCTTTATTTGGCGGCCGCCAGTTGGGCGGTCAGGTCGTAGTGGAATTTGACGAACTGATAGAGCGACGATTCGAGGATGCGTTCCTGATCGCTGTGGGCACCGTAGCCGAGGGGGCCGTCTTCGACGTCAATGGCGGGGCCGATGCCGTAGCACTGCATGCCTTTCGAGCGAAGGAAGGACATGTCGGTGGCGCCGGTGGCCATGGTGGGGAGCACGGCGGCGCCGTCGTAGTGTTGCTTGGCGACGGCTTCAATGGTGCGGAAGGCTTCGTTGTCGAGCGCCGACGGCGGCGCGCCGGGGCGGGCGGAGCCGCCGGTGGGAACGATCTTGATGACGGGATCGTTGATGATGCTGCGGAGAGTGTCGTAAAACTTCGTCATGTCCTCGTCGGGGAGGGCGCGGATGTCGAGTTGGGCTGTGGCTTCCGAGGGGATGACATTCGAGCGGTAACCGCCCTGGAAGATATTGGGCGAGACGGAGGTGCGGAGCATCGAGTTGTGGCGGGGTTCGTTGACGGCGAAGTACTCCTGGATGGCGTCGGTCTTTTCGGGGTTCAGCAGGTTGTTGTAGCGCTCCTTTTCTTCCGGGGTGGAGACGGTGGCGAGGCGTTCAAAGTAGGCGCGGGTGGTGTCGTTGAGACGCATGGGTGGCTGCCAGTCGGCGACCTTGGCGACCGCGCGCGAGAGATGGGCGACGGGGTTCGACCGCAGGGGGACAGAGCCATGGCCGGCGACGCCGGAGGCGACGAGGCGGACGCCGCGGGGAATCTTCTCCGTGGTTTGAACTTGGACGTACTTCAATTTGCCTTTGGTGCGGACGGCGGAGCCGCCTTCGGCGATGCAGTACTCGGCGTCGAGGTCGGCGTAGTGCTCGTTCACGAGGAAGGCAATGCCGACCGAGGTATTGCCCTCTTCGCCGGCTTCGGCGAGGAAGATGACGTCGCGATCGAGGGGCGTGTTCTGCCGCTTGAGCAGGATGATGGACATGAGCGCGGCGGTGAGATTGTCCTTGTCGTCGACGGTGCCGCGGCCGTAGATGTGGCCGCCGGAGCGGTGGGCGGAGAAGGGGCCGAAGGTGGTCCATTTCTTGGCGTCGATGTTGACGGTGTCGGTGTGGCCGACGATGAGGAGGGGTTTCTTTTTACCGTTGCCTTTGAGGCGGGCGATGATGTTGGGGCGGACGATGGCGGGGTCGGCGAGGTTGGTGCGGGTGAAGATTTTAGACTCGATGCCTTCTTTATCGAGAACGGACTTCAGGTAGTCGACGACGGGCTTTTCAGAGCCGCCGGGGTCGGTGGAGTTGATTTGAACGAGGGCGGAGAAGTGTTTGAGAGTTTCCTGGTCAATTTGAGCCCAGTCGAGGGGCTTGGGTTGCGCGGGGACCAGGGAAGGCAGCAGGCAGAGGAGAAAGGACGCGCGAAACATATGGTTGAGGGTAGCAGACGGGATGGGAGCCGCTACGGAGCCAGTTGGATGGGGGTGATGGGGGCGTTGGGGCCAGAATGCTTGGCGAAGAGGATCTGCTGGTGGATGACTCGGTCGGCGGTGGTGAGGATCAGAATGTAGTTCGCGTAGCGGAGGCCACGAAGTTCGAAGTATCCGGAGCCGTGTACGCGGGCCTCGACGCCGCCCGGGCCGACGAGGGGCATGGCCTTGGCCCAGATCTCCTGCTTGGCAGGAAGATTTTGGATCTGTCCACGTAGGATGCTGGGTGGCTCAGCACATCCGATGGAACCGAGTTCCAACTCGGCGCGGACTTCGGTCTGCGGCGCACTGATCTCGACGGTCTGCTCGTGGACCTTGAAGCCGCCCAGTTCGATCCGCAGCGTGTATTTGCCATAGGGGATCTTCTGCTTCGAGGACTGCAGTGGAGTCACGACTCCTGGAGCCACGGTGCTCGTCAGCGATGCCTTGTAGTCCTTGTGTTCCAGGCCCGTGAAGTCCGAGACGATCACCTCCAGCCGGCCTTCCTGCTTCACGGGGACGATGACGCATTCCCAGGCGCCGAGCACAGCAGACGCGAGGAGGACGAGAGGGAATAGACGCATAAAGCTACCTCTTCGGTTGTTGGTTCCACCACCACTGGTCGCCCAGTTTCTTGGCGGTGGGCCAGAGTTGATCCATGGAATCGGCGTCGAAC
This sequence comes from Candidatus Sulfopaludibacter sp. SbA3, assembly GCA_945890485.1. GTDB lineage: Bacteria > Acidobacteriota > Terriglobia > Bryobacterales > Bryobacteraceae. The sequence goes on from CAMDCN010000003.1 coordinate 463,231, forward strand.
AGCTCGCCGTTCTTCATGACGTAGCGAATGGTGTTCGTGTTGCGGATGTCGGTGAGCGGGTCCTTGCGGAGGACGAGCAGGTCGGCCAGCTTGCCGGGTTCGAGAGAACCAATGTCCTGCGCATAGCCGAGCGCTTCGGCGCCGTGAATCGTCGCGGCGCGGAGGACCTCCCAGTTCGTCATGCCGCCACTCTGCAACGCCCACATCTCCCAATGGCACTGAATGCCCTGCAATTGGCCGTGCCCACCAATGGTGACGCGGCCGCCGCTATCGACCACCTTCTTGGCCGACTGAGCGAGGCGCTTGAACACATGCTCCTCTTCGCTGAACCAAGCGTTGCGGCGGCTCGCCTTCAGATACAGAACGTTCTGCGGGATGAACCGCTTCAGTTTGGCGTCGCCGTAGACGTCCGTCGTCTCGTAGAAATAGTTCTCAGCCCACGGGCCGCCATAGGCAACCAGGAGCGTAGGCGTATAGGTGATGCCCGTCTTCGAGAAGAGCTCTACGACATCCTTGTACAGCGGCAGAATGGGGAGCGCGTGTTCATTGCCGCTGAAGCCGTCGAGGGCGTGCGTGGTGTTGAGTTTGAGGTCAAGGCCGCCCTCGGTCGTCGGCATGATGCCGAGCTCCTTGGACGCCTGCACGACCCATTGGCGTTGTTTGCGGTTGCCCACCATGTAGGACTTCAGCATGTGAGTGCCGTAATACTTCGAATAGCGGGAGAGGGCGTCGCGGGTCTCTTCGTAGGACTTGAAATCGGTGTCAGCGAAGACGCCGGGGCCGGTCGAAAACGCCCGGGGGCCGAGCATGCCGCCCTGGTCGATCGTGTCCTGGTAGGCGAACATATCGTAGGTCATCGTCTGCGGGTCGCGGCCGGCGGTGACGCCGTAGGCGAGGTTGGCGAGGAAGCTCCAGCTTTGCTCTTCGATGACATCGCGCTGGACGCGCCAGTGGGCGTGGACGTCGATGATGCCAGGCATGATGGTGTGGCCGGTGACGTCCTGGATCTTCGTTCCCGCGGGGACGGGGAACGAGCCGCGTTTGCCGAGTGCGGCGATCTTGTTGTCGGTGATGAGCAAGTCGGCGTTATCGAGGACCTCGGCGCCTTTCATCGTGATGACCTTGGCGTTGCGGAGAAGGATGCTGCCGGTGGGTTTGGCGCGGGGGACTTCAATCGAGAACGGGAACTCCTCGGGCTTGCCGGTGGCGTTGAGCGGCTGGCGGAAGTAGCTGGGGCCGGCGGACCAGACGAGGGTTTTGCTATCGGCTGTGAAGGCGAACGAGTCCGCGCCGATGGTGGTGACCTTCTTCACGGGAACCTGCGGTTTGGTGAGGTCGATGGTGAGCGCGGTCGCGCCGGGTTCGGGGCGGGGGAAGGTGTAGAGCTGGTGGCTCGAAAGGGCGGCGACGGTGCGGCCGTCGGGGGAGAGGCGGGCGTCGGTGGCGGGGTTGGGTTCGGTGCCGCGCTGGGTGCCGTTGATCTTCATGATCGAGCGCAGATCGGTGCCGTCGAGGCGGATGGATTGGAGGCCCTTCGAGGAGTAGAGATAGACGCGGTCGGGTTCGGCGGTGACGAAATGGGGGCGCTTGGCGCCGCGGGCGGGCGTAATGAGTTGGGCGTCGCCACCGGCGGCGGGGACCCAAATGACGTCGTAGAGTGCGGAGGCGAACTCGGCCTGGATCTGCGACTGAATGGACGAGCGAAGGGCGACGATCTTCTGGCCGTCGGGTGACCAGACGGGTTGGAGGTAGTAGGACGGGATGGTGGTGAGTTGTTGCGGCGCGCCTTGGCCGTTGGCGCGGACCTTCCAGATGTGGCCGCCGCGGTTGGTCCAGTTGGTATAGACGATCCATTGGCCGTCGGGGGAGTAGGCGGGGGCGAAGAGCTTGTCGGCGGCGAGAAGGCGCTTAGGGGCCGCGCCGAGTTCGGCGGTGTAGAGCCCGCCCAGGGTGGAGAAGGCGATGGACTTGTTGTCCGGTGCGGGTTGCGGATTCTGAATGAGGCGGGCCTTGATGGGGCCCTGGGGGATGCGGGCTTGGACGTCGAGCAGCGGGCCGACTTCCTGGTTCACTTGGGCGGTGAAGGGGATGGTCTGATGTTCGCCGGTGAAGACGCTGACGCGTTGGATTTTGCCGCCGAAGGTGAGGACGACGTCTTTGCCATCAGGGGTGAAGGCGTAGTTGGGATAGAGGTCGCGCGTGGCCATGGCTTCCTGGTCGTCGTGCTGAATGGGGTATTTGAGCCAGCGCTCGGCGCCGGACTTGAGGTCGCGGAGGCGGAGGGCGGTTTCGGTTTCATAGCGGGTGGCGTAGACGAGGGTGTTGCCGTCGGGGGAGAGCAGGGGGCGGAGGGCCCCGGTGGGGGCTTCGGTGACGACGTCTTCTTCGCCGGAGACGCGGTCGCGGCGGATGAGTTGCCAGAGGGGGAGGGTGACGTTGTAGGAGAAGAGGCCTTTGCGGCGGGAGTAGTAGAGATACTTGCCGTCAGGCGAGAAGCGGGCGCCGAGGGAGGAGAGACGGTCGGCGTTGGGGGTGCCTTCGCGTTCGGCGGCTTTGGTGACTTGGACGCCGGAGCCGCCGTCGCGATGGTACATCCATATTTCAGCGGTGCGGGATTGGGGCGTAATGCGGGAGACGGCGAGGAACTGGCCGTCCGGCGACCACGCGGGGGAGACGAAGGTGGCGGTCGTGTCTTTGGTGACTTGTTTGAGCGTCGCGCCGGTGGAGTCGGCGATCCAGAGATTTTCGGAGCCGTCGCGGTCGGAGAGGAAGGCGATGGATTTGCCGTCGGGGGAGAAGACGGGTTGGGTTTCCATGCCGAGGCCGCCGATGAGGAGTTTCGCTTCGCCACCGGAGAAGGGTAGGGAATAGAGGTCGCCGAGGAGTTCGAAGACGATGGACTTGTCGACGGGGTTGACGTCGAGGGCAAGCCATGTGGCTTCGTCGGTTTGGAAGGTGAGTTTACGGTCGGGTTTTAGGGGGAGGGTTTGGGCGAATAGCGGTAGGGTGAAGCAGAGGAGCGCGAGACGGTGCATATGGTTAGGGTAGGCGAAACCCTGTAATTTCGCCTACCCTAATTTTCAGGTTTTTAGGCCCAGCGGAAGCCCTCTTTCACAAGTGGCAACGTCCGGACGCGTTTGCCGCAGGCGGCGAAGATCGCGTTCGAAACCGCCGGCAACAGCGGAGGCAGCGGCGGTTCACCTAGGCCGGTCGGCGGGTTGTCGCTCTTGATGAAATGGACGTCGATCTCCGGAGGCGCCTGCCTCATCCGCACCGCCTGGTGCTGATGATAGTTGCTCTGCACCGTGCGGCCCTTGGCGATCGTGATCTCCTGGTTCATCAGTTCGCTGAGCCCATCAATGATGGCCCCCTCCACCTGATTGGCGGCCGATGACGGATGGATGATCTGGCTGCCCACATCTCCCACCGCCCATACCTTGTGTACCTTCACGCGGTTCTGCGCGTCGACGCTGACCTCCGCTACTTCCGCGAAGTAACCCGAATGGCTGTAGTGGAATCCAACCCCGAGGCCGCGGCCCTTCGGCAGCGTCCGCTTACCCCAGCCGCTGCGTTCGGCTACCGATTCGAGCACCGCCCGCATCCGGCCCGCGTTGTAGGTCTCCATGCCCTTGCCGACCACGCGCGGCTCGCCGAGCAGGTCGAGACGGAACTGCACCGGGTCCTTGCCGGCGGCGTGGGCGAGCTCATCGATAAACGAATGAATCACCCAAGCCAGCGAGTTGCTGCGGGGCGCGCGGAGCGGGCCGGTGGGCACGCCGGTGGGGATCAACGTCGCTTCGACGCCGAAGTTCGGCACGAACTGGGCCGGGAATTCGCCAGGCGCAATGTTCGACGAGCTGACGAACTTGTCGCCTTCGCCGAAGCTGACGAAGTGGTCGTGCCAGGCGACCAGCTTGCCCGCCGCGTCGACGCCGCCGCGCATGTGCTGGTAGCCGCCGGGGCGGTAGAAGTCATGGCGCATGTCGTCTTCGCGATTCCAGAGCAGCTTCACCGGAGTGCCGGGGAGTTGCTTGGCGATCCAGGCGGCCTCGACCAGGTAGTCGTTCGCTAGACGGCGCCCGAAGCCGCCACCGGTCCGCAGTTGATGGACCGTGATGTCGGCGGGCGGCAGACCGAGCGCCTGCGAGGCCATCTGCAGGCCACGGCCGGGAGTCTGGCTCGGCGCCCAGAGTTCAAGCTTGCCGTTTTCAAACTTGGCGGTGCAGTTGCCGGGCTCGAGTTGGGCGTGCGAAATGAACGGGAAGGTGTACTTCGCGTCGACCGTCTTGGCAGCAGAGGCGAGTGCGGCCTCGGGGTCGCCGTCCTTGCGAATGGAGAAGCCGGGCTTTTGCGCGAACAGCTCCTGGGCCTTGGCGTTGTAGCCGGCGGTGGAGTGGGCGGCGTTCGGACCCTCGTTCCATTCGACCTTCAGCTTTTTGCGGGCTTCGTTGGCATACCACCATTTGCTGGCAACGATGGCCACGCCGCTGGCGAGGCTGGAGATGTCGCCGTTGCCTTCAACGAGAAACGCCGTCTTGATGCCGGGGAGCGCCTTGATCTCGTCCAGATTTGCCGAGACCGCCTTGCCATTGAACACCGGGCACTTCTCATAGACCGCGTACAGCATGCCGGGCAGCTTGAAGTCGATGCTGTAGATGGGCTTGCCGGAGACCATCGCCGGGAGGTCGACGATGGGGAGGGATTTGCCAATCAGCTTGTAATCTTTCGGGTCCTTTAGCTTGACCTGATTCAAATCAGGCGGCGGCAGGGCGGCGGCAGCAGCGGCGAGCTCGCCGTAGCCGACGCTGCGCCCGGACGCCTTGTGGTGGACGCGGCCGAGTTCAGTCGTGAGTTCCGCGGCCGGAACGTTCCAGGTCTGTGCGGCGGCCGTGACAAGCATCAAGCGTCCGGAGGCGCCGATGCGGCGGAGTAGATCCCAGTTGTTGGGCGTGGAGCGGGAGCCGCCTGCGGATTGGGAACCGTACTTGGCTTCGTTCAGATCGGCCTGGACGACCGTGACCATCTTCCAGTCCAGGTCGAGTTCATCGGCGATGATCATCGGCAAGGCGGTCTTGATACCTTGGCCCATTTCAGGGTTTTTGGCGGTGAGGGTAACCATGCCGGTGGGGGCGATCTGGATGAAGGCGCTGGGGAGGATGGCCGGTCCCGCGGGGCGGCCGGGGCGGCCCGGGCGCTGGGCCTGGGCGATACCGCCTCCGAGGATGAGAGCACCAGTGGCGCCGGCGGAGACTTGGAGGAAGAAGCGACGAGTGGATTTCATGGTGTTGTGCTCCTATTCCTCACGGTTCGTTTTCGCGGCGCGGGTCAGCTCGGCGGCGCGGTGAATGGCTTTGCGAATGCGGATGTAGGTTCCGCAACGGCAAAGGTTGCCGTCCATCGCGGCGTCGATCTCGGCGTCGGTGGGCTTGGGGTTCTTCTCGAGAAGGGCGGCGGCGGTCATGATTTGACCGGCTTGGCAATAGCCGCACTGCGGAACGTCGAATTCGAGCCACGCCTGCTGCAGAGGGTGGGTGGCGTTGGGGGAAAGTCCCTCAATGGTCGTGACCGACTTGCCGGCGACGGCGGAGACGGGGGTGACGCAAGAGCGGACGGGTACGCCGTCCTGGTGGACGGTGCAAGCGCCGCACAGTCCGGCGCCGCAGCCGAACTTGGTGCCGCATTGCTCCAGTTCGTCGCGCAGCACCCAAAGCAGGGGCATGTTGGCGGGAACGTCAACACTAACGGGCTTGCCGTTGACGTTTAGTCGGATGGCCATTCGAGAAATCTCCAGAACTTTAGTCTTCGCGGGGTGTACTGCTGGTAAGTGGACGTCGACAGGGGTCCGGGAGTTGCGGCTTGGCTACTCCTTTCACGATATCGCAAACGGCTGGCGAGCTAAACGCGGGCCTGCTTTACGATCGACTCCACTTGCTCCCTAGCAAACCTTGTGCGGGTCAGGCCATCCCGGAAGCGGCTCCTCTGTCCGAAGACTTCCGGGGCCACAAAGCCCGTATAGTCCGGCAGCTCTGACAGCAGGCCCACCAGGTTAATTACTCCCTCGCCGGGGAACTGGCGTTCGTCGTCGCGCACCTGTTCGGCCGGGATGGCCTCGGCGTCGGCCAGGTGAATATGCAGGACGCGCAAACCGCGCGGGCTCGGATAGCCGCCATGATGCCAATGCCATGTGTCGAGCAGAAACCCGGCGTTGGCGCCGACGCCTGCCACGAAATCGCAGTACTCCGCGAACGACTGCACGTACGGATGCGTTTGCGCCATGCGCAGATGATGCGGCGTCAGACTCTCAATTGCCAAATTCAGCCCTGAATCGGCCAGCAGTGAAGCCCACTCCCGATACTCGGGAACCAAGTCACGAGGCTCCGTCAACGCCGGCGGCACGGAACAGGTCAGGGTTCGCAATCCAAGCTCCCGGCAAAAGCGAGGGACCCTTCTGTCCAGCGGCTGCCCTGGGTACGCCGGTAATCGGCCGCTGGCTGCGATCAGGTCTCCCAGCACATCGAGCATTTCGCTGGGTTCAAGCGAAGCCGCGCCGCGAAGGTCCACGTCCACCGCCCGGAATCCCGCCGCCCGGGCCAATGCAATCTGCTGCCGCCAGTCCTCCGAGCCCAGGCCAAGTGTGTAGTGAAACGCGGGGATCACTTGCGAATACGGCCGTCCCAGCGAAGGCCGCCCCGCCAGAGCCGGGGCGCCCCAAGGTTCGGCAACGGATTGAACGCCACCAGGAACTCGCGATTCAGCATGTTCTCCACGGTGAAAAAGGCGCTCAAGCTACCGGTCAATGTGCGGCGGGCAGACATCTGGAGCGTAGCGTACCCGGGCAACCGGAACAGGTTCACATCGTCCTCGAACTGCATGCCGAAGCTACGCACGCCGCCGCTCAGCAGCGTCTTATTATCAGCACTCAACCACGTCAAAATCGCGTTTCCCTGATGCCGGGGAACCTGCGGGATTCTCGCTAGCGTCGGTGCGCGGAACCGGCTGTCGGCAAACAGATAAGCCGTCTCGGCACGCACCCCCCGCCAGCGGTAGTTGAAGCTGGTTTCCACCCCTCGCGTTCTGGCCTCGGCGGCGTTCCGCCTTTGGCGCTCGATGAGCGTCGGGGAAACCGAAACGGTGACGTTGGTGATCAGATCCGTCAAGGCGTTCGAGAATCCGCCGACTTGCATCGTCCAGTTCTCGCCGTACCAATCGAATCCCAGTTCAACTCCCCGGCTGAACTCCGGCCGCAGCGCCGCATTCGCTCGCGTCACCGCATTCCCGGCCCGGAACTCGCGGTAGAGTTCGTTCAATGTCGCCGCCCGGAAGCTGCGATACGCCGTACCCCGGGCCCGCCAATTCTTGCGGCCGTAGGTGACGCCACCACTCGGGTTCCAGAAAGTATTGCTATCCCCTGCCGTCACCGCCGTATTGTGCAGGCGCAGCCCGCCAAACAACTTCCAGCCCTTCCATGCGGTGTCCACCTGGACAAATCCGCCACGCTGCCACTGTACCCCCCCGCCGCTCCGGAAGCCGGTGGGGACGACGGTCTCGAGCGAGTAGCCTTCCACCCGGGTAATGTCGCCGCCAACCAGAACGTGGCTATTGCGTTCGCCGATCCGGTAGAAACCCGCCGTCCCTGTCGCCTCGCTGGGAACCGACTGAATCGACGTGAGGCGCTCCGTCAGCCGGTTGGCCGCGATGGCGGAGAAGTTCGCGTGGAACTGCTCCCGCGTGTGCCAACCGAGGAGCGTGAAATTGTCCCGCGAATAGTTGGCGCTGATGTTGCCGAGCGAAGTGGAGTTCGTCTGAACGACGGTTCCGTTCTCTCGCTGTTCGGCCAGGACGTCCAGCTTCACCGCCAAGCGGTCTTTGCCGCCCAGATAGTTGAGGCGGACATCGCCCGCAACAAAATCCACTCCGGCGCGGGTATCCACCGTGCCCCGCCGGTTCTCCGGGACGATATAGTAGCCGTCGGTTTTAAATGCGCGAACATTCGTGCTGAAGTCCATCTTCGACCACAAATGGGCGAAGCCGCCGGATACCTGCTGGGTGTTTCGGCTGCCGCCCTCATACGCTCCGTGGAGCCGCCATGGCGTCGCGGCCTTAGAGAAGAGCGCCAGGGAACCGCCCATGGCGCGGTCGCCGAACAAGCTCGTCGAGGCGCCGCGGGCGATCTCCACCCGCTCCAACTCCTCGGAGTCGACCCGCGTCCAGTAGACCCAGCCGCCGAACGGGTCATTGATCGGGATTCCGTCCCACAAAACTAGCGTCCGCGAGGCACCGGAGGAGCCAAGTCCTCGCAGCGACAGACCCTGCGTCGTCGGATTGGCTACAAGAGAAGAGGACCGCCGAAATAGCGAGAAGCCAGGCACCGAGCGTAGCCGATCGTCGAGATTGACGCCCGGATTGGCGGCCAACTGCTCCTTCTCGACTGTGGAGATGGAGGCTGGCGCTTCCGCGGAAAGTTTTTCAGAAATTGTGATGCGTGTGCGGAGCGGCTCCGGGGCGGGCACGCTTTGCCCGAACACGCACGCGGTGGAGAGAAGGATCAGATAACGCAAGAATTAGAATATCCTAACTCATATGCTGCTCTGGGCCACGGGTGCCGGTATTCCCGCACTATTTTTCGTGGCGGGGGTGCCGTTGGTACTCGCCTGGGTGCCTCCGAATCGCTGGTATGGCTTCCGGACGGCCCGAACGCTGAGCAGTCCGGCCGTCTGGTACCCGGTAAATCGCACCGCGGGCTTCGGCTTAATGGCTGCCGGTATCCTGGCAGCGCTCGTGAACTTGATCCTGTTGCTCTGCTTCGGCGACGGGCCGCCCGGACCGGTATCCTCCTGGATCTCCATACAGAGCGCCGGGTGGGGTATCCTCGGCATGATTCCGCCCTGGTGGCATGTCCGCCGGCTGTAACTGCGTTACCCTAGTCTCTGTCTTTACATGTATTTCCGGCTTCTTTTCGTCTCGATCGCCTGGCTGGCCGGGTGTTGCCGTCCCGATGCCGCGTTCCCACCTCCGCCTCCTATGCAAAAGCTTCCGCTGTTCGGTGGACTGACGGTGACACCGGACGAGGGCAGCGGCAAAACTCAAATCTTCACCGTGCGGTTGGATCAAGCCGCGAACCGGCCAGAGCCCACGTTTCTCGGTCTGCTCATTAACGATCGGGACACCGGCGCCGAAGGCTGCTACCTCTTTGCTCACCTGGCCACCGGCCGTCCCCGGCTGGTGAACGATAGTGGCAGCGGGGCCAAGGAGGTGGCGGCTCAGGAAGTGGTGGCCAATCAGCAGTGCGAACTCCATTCGGATGGACCCACTGTCGCGCGCAAGGGCCAGACGGTGGAAGCTCGCTTCCCCGTTGTGTTTAGGTCCGGCTTTGGCGGTTCCAAGAAACTATTTGTGGTGGCCGAAGACGGTTCGGGCACCAGTACCGGTATCCAGATGGCGGGAAATTACGTCGTCCAGTAAAGCCATGTTTCAACATCCCGCTGCGATTGTAGAGTCTACTGACATCGGCCCCGGCACCCGGATCTGGGCGTTTGTCCACATTCTATCTGGTGCTCGCATCGGCGCCGAGTGCAATATCTGTGATCACGTATTCATCGAGCATGACGTTGTCGTCGGAAACCGCGTCACCATCAAGTCCGGCGTCCAACTGTGGGATGGCGTCGTCCTCGGCGACGACGTGTTCGTGGGGCCCAATGCTACGTTCACCAACGATCCGTTTCCGCGCAGCCGGCAGCATCAGGCACAGGTTCCGCGGACAACGGTGAAGTCAGGCGCCTCCATTGGGGCCAACGCCACAATTCTACCCGGGGTCACCATCGGCGAACGCGCCATGGTGGGAGCCGCTACCGTCGTGACGCGGGACGTTCCGCCGGATACGATCGTGGTCGGTAACCCGGCTCGCATCGTCGGCTACGTCGGAGCGAAACCGAGCGTTTCGGCCCCGCCCCGTGCGGTGCCCGGCGAACCCGGCGCTACGCCTACGACCGTGCGCGGAGTCACTCTCCATCGCTTGCCGCACGCTGAAGATCTGCGCGGTCAGATCAGCTTCGGGGAAGCCGAGCGGCATATCCCGTTTGCCGTCCGGCGGCATTTTGTCGTCTACGGCGTACCCGGAGAAAACATCCGCGGCGAACATGCGCACCGGCAGTTGCACCAGTTCCTGATCTGCGTGTCGGGTTCGTTGCGCGCCGTGGCGGATGACGGGCTCACTCGCGAGGAGTTTCTGCTCGACGATCCAACGGCGGGCCTCTATCTGCCGCCGATGACGTGGGGCGTTCAATACAAGTATTCGCCCGGGGCCGTACTGCTCGTGCTGGCCTCGGACTATTACGACCCGGCGGACTATATCCGTAACTATGCCGAGTTCCTTCAGTTAGCGGCCGAGGTGAGTTAGCTGTGCTTTCGCTGGTGATTCCGGTCTATAAGAACGAGGAAAACCTCGACCGCTTATTGGCCGAATTGGTTCGCCTGCGGACGACGCTGCCGGATCTGGAGGTTGTCTTCGCGATCGATGGCAGTCCGGACCGGTGTGCCGAAATTCTGGCGGCGCGGCTGCCGGAGACCGGGCTGCGGGCGCAACTGGTGCAGCTCAGCCGGAACTTCGGTTCCTTCTCGGCCATATGCGCAGGCCTGGAGATGGGCCAAGGCGACCACTTTGCCGTGATCGCCGCCGATCTGCAGGAACCACCCGAACTGATCGCCGAGTTCGCGGCGATCCTACGTTCCGGGCGCGCCGATATCGCCTTTGGCGTACGGACCAAACGGGCCGACCCTTGGCTGACGGAGGTGATGTCAGGCCTGTTCTGGCGCTTGTACCGGCGATTCGTGCTGCCGGAGATGCCGGCCGGAGGGGTGGATGTTTTTGGCTGCACGCGCCAGGTGCGGGACCGGCTCCTCAGCCTGCGCGAGGCGCACACGAACATCGTCGGATTGCTATTATGGCTGGGGTATCGGCAGGTGTTTGTACCATACGAGCGCTTGGCGCGCCTGGAAGGCAAGAGCAGTTGGACGTTTGCCAAGAAGCTGCGCTATTCCATCGACAGTATCTTCAACTTCACTGATTTACCCATCCGGTTCCTGATGGCCGCCGGGATTGTGGGTACCGGACTATCAATCGTCGTCGCAGCCGTCGTTCTGGGCGCCTGGGCGGCGGGTTGGATTACCGTCCAAGGGTATACCCCGCTGATTCTCGCGGTTTCGTTCTTCGGCGGCTTGACGACCCTAGGCTTGGGAATTGTGGGCCAGTATCTCTGGTTAGCGCTGCGGAACACGCGGCAACGTCCGAACTACATCGTGCGGACCGTCGACCAGTTCGAAGGGGCCGCGGGCCGCGGTCAGGATTAGCGGATTGAAACGGCATGCCCTGGTCCTGCTTCTATACGCCGTCTGCGCGTGGGCGCTGCACGCCGCGGGTCTTGACCTCACCCGTAATCTCCTTGGCGGCGGCGACGCCTATCTCGCGGGCTTTCCCGCGAAACTGTTCGCCGCGACGTTTTCGCCCTGGAACCCGTACGTCCAACTCGGCCAGTACACGTTTGCCAATACCCAGTTTCAGCCGTTCTACCCGCCCGGGCTTATCCTGATCAGTCTCTTTCCGAACACGTTCGGATACAACTGCTTCGTTTTGCTCCATTACATTCTGGCGGGCTACTTCTGCTATCTGCTTTGCCGGGAGTTGGATCTGGATGACTCTGCCTCGTATCTTGGAGGCCTGTTCTTCCTGGGCAGCGGCTTCCTGATGGCCCACAAAGGGCACCAGGCGATGATGTCGACCACGGTGTGGCTGCCACTGATCCTTTTCTTCGCCTCCCGCCACGCCCGGACCGGCCGGCGGCGGGAGGCGACCTTCGCTGGGATCGCCGTGGCGTGCTCGCTGCTGGGCGGGTTCCCCCAGGTCACCGTCTATGGGCTGATGTTGGTAGCGGCTTTCTGGTTCTGGAAGGGGGGGCGCCGAGCCGTCTCTGGGCTCGCGATTTGTGGACTGTTCGCCTTCCTCTTCAGTTCCCTGCAGTTGCTGGCCGTGGCCGAAACCCTGCCGTTGATCACGCGGCAGGCATTGACCATGGAGCGGTTCAATGAGAACTACCTGCCGCTGCCGTACTTCTTTGGGCTCTTTCTCCCGAACATCCTGGGCGGTATGCACAGCGTGCCGAGCTATGGACCGGGCGGGGAAGTGGTGGAGGTGTTCCTCTACTGCGGATTGGCGCCCGTGTTGCTGGCGCTCGCCGCGCCGCGCCGCCGGGAAACCTATTTCTGGGTCGCCACGGCTGGGCTGGCCGCCATCTTAATGATCGGCTGGGGCCCCCTGCAATCGCTCCTCTTCCGCGTCCCGGTCTACAACCTGTTCCGGGCCCCGGCGCGACACATGCAGGAGTTGCACCTGGCCTTGGCCGTCTTGGCCGCCTATGGTTTTCATCAGCGCAAGCGGATGGTCTGGCCGATAGCTGCCGTGGGCCTTGCGCTTGCCGTCTCGATTGGTTTGGCGCACTGGCTACCTGTTTTTCCGAATCCCGGCCTGACCATCCCGCAAGCTGAGTTCTGGCGAGCCAATAGTTTGCGCTGGCCCCACCCGTCCGTCCTCTATCCCTTGCTGGCCCTCTTGGCGACGGGGGCTTGTCTCCTCTTGCGGGCTCCGGGATGGCTGTTGGGGCTGGTCTTCCTGCTCGACGTCGGAAGCGTCCATCGGACGATCTACGACAATCCGGATACCACCGACCTGTACGGCGCCGAGCGGCGGGCCGAGGTGAAGTACCTGTTCGATCAAGGCCTCGACCCGCAGACCCATCGGATCCTCCCCCTCGATGTACCCCTGTTCCATACCTATCCGTTGCTCAGCATGATGTACGGCCTGAGCACGGCAAACGACTATACGCCCATGTGGATGCGGCGCTACCAGACGCTGACGGGATTTGACCTCAGCGGAAGCGGCGGCGAGGCCCTTGTAGGTCACCGGCAACTGCTTGCGGCCTTCAATGTGCGGTACCTCCTGGCAAAAACCCCCGCCAGCGCCTTCGCCGTGCGCAGGACGCGCCTCTATGAGGAGTTAGCAAAATCGCAGGATGGCATAACCGTGTTCGGAAACCCGAGTGCGGCTCCCCGGTTTCGATTTGCCCGGAACCTGATTCCGGCGGCGGACCTGGCGGCGGCAAAAGCGGTGCTGCTGGATCAAGCCAACTTCGATCCAACCCGCGACGCTGCCGTCGAGGGATTGGCTGCCGCCGAAACCATGGCGGAGGGACGCATTCTCAAACAGGAAATCAGCAACAACGCCCTTGCCTGGACGGTGGAAGCTCAAGGCCGGGCGTTCTTCGTCGTGACCGATACCTGGTTCCCCGGATGGACAGCAACCGTCGACGGCCAGCCCGTCCCGATTCAGATCGTCAACGGCTGCGTCCGCGGCGTATTCGTCGACTCCTCCGGCCGCCATGAGTTGCGAATGAGCTTCTGGCCTTGGAGCCTTTCGGCGGGACTCTGGCTCAGCGGAATCGGGTTGCTTCTTCTGCCACTGGGGATTCGGGAGCCTGCAGCCCGAAAAATTTCGCTATAGAGTGTAGAAACCGCTGTTACTTGTCGATACTGTCAGCGTCTATATAGTTGTAGTGAGGATACGCCATGTTGCGCTGTGCCCTGTCGCTCTTATTATTGCCATTTTTCTTATTTGCTGAAAAGAAAGAAGTTACCGTCGTGATGCAATTCTCCGAAGGGTTTTCACCCCAAGCCCTGCAGGAGATGCAAGCGGAGGCTGACCGAATCGTCAAGAAGGCCGGCGTTCAGTTGGCATTCCGGCATCGTCACGAGGCGGCTCAGGACTCATTTAGCGAGTTAATTTTCTTTAAAATGTCGGGCCGTTGCGAGATGGATACGTTCCCCGCATTACTCGACGAACGCGGTCCGCTGGCGTTTACGTTTACTACTGACGGGCGCATCTTGCCTTTCGGCGAAGTGAAGTGTGACCGGCTGCGCGAATCCATCAAGACCGCGATGAGCGGATCGGACTATTCGCAAGCGAATCAACTACTTGGCCGGGCCATGGGTCGCGTTTTGGCTCATGAGCTATACCATATCATTGCCCAAACCAAAGGGCATGGAAAGGGTGGCGTGGCGCGGGAATCGCTCTCCGCCCATCAGTTGATAGCGGACACATTAGACTTAGCGGATCACGACTGTGCCTTCCTCCGTTCAGGATCCGGGAAGAAATTTTTATAGCGCCGATCAATACTTTTTCAACTTTACCGCTCGACGCCGGTGAAAATTTACGTTACCGTAACCCTAAGCATATTGGGGTCCATGGTAGTAGACCCCCCAGCTTCCCAGTCCTCCATTCCTAATTGAGCCACCTGATTGGCTCAGCTCGCCCGGTAGCCGCAAAATCTCCACTCTCCGTTCAGAGTCCAACCAGCACACCTGTGCTGACGCGCTTAACCTTGGGGTCTTTGAATGGTTACTCGTTGGACAACTTTTGCATTTTCAGCACTTTTTGCATGTCTGAGCGCTAATGCTCAGTCGATTCAGGGCGGCATTCGTGGTCTCGTCACCGATAGTGGCGGCGGCGTCATCGCGAACGTCAAGGTTTCCCTCACCGATCAGGCCACTAACTTAACCCGTACCACTCTGACGAGTGCGTCGGGCGATTTCGTGTTTAACGCCGTTGTTCCGGCCGTCTACTCGGTTTCGGCGGAAGCGCCTGGCTTCAAAAAGTATGACCGCAAAGGTGTGACCGTCGGTACGCAGGAATTCATCACGGCCGACATCAAAATGGAAGTCGGCAATGTCACCGAATCGGTGATGGTGACCGAAGAAGTTCCGGTCATCGAAACGGCCAACGCGTCCGCGGGCCAACTTATCGACCGGCAGAAATTGATCGACCTGCCCAATCTCGGCCGGAATCCATTCATGATGGCGAAGATCGCCCAGAATGTGGTGGCCGTTGGGAATCCCCGATTTAACCGGATGCAGGATCAGTCAGGATCGTCACAGATCTCGCTTGCCGGCGGCCCTGTCCGCGGCAACAACTACTTACTTGACGGTATCCCGATCACCGACTCGGTGAATCGCGCGGTCGTCATCCCCACGCTCGAAGCGGTGCAGGAAGTGAAGGTGCAGGCCAATACGTATGACGCCGAAATGGGCCGTACGGGTGGTGGCATGTTCAACACCTTCATGAAGAGCGGGTCCAACTCGCTGCAGGGCTCTCTATTCGGCTACATGCGCGAGACCGAATGGCTGGCGAATAACTTCTTCAACAATCGCGCCGGACGCGCCCGGCCGGAACAACCGTTTCGCAACTACGGCGCCTCTATCGGTGGTCCCGTGTGGATTCCGAAAGTCTACAACGGCAAGGATAAGACCTTTTTCTGGATCTCCGGCGAAGCCTATCGGCAGACCTCTTCCACCACCGGTGAATTCGCGGTGCCGACGGCTGCCGAACGTGGCGGTGACTTCTCTCGCTCCTTCCGCACCGGTTCCTCCGGCGCGGTACAGATGATCTACGATCCGCTGACCACGCAGGCAGACGGCACCCGCCAAGCCTTCCCCGGTAACATCATTCCCACGAATCGTTTGAACCCCATTGGATTGGCGATCGCCCGCACCTATCCGGCCCCCGGCCGCGAACGAGCCGGCTACGGCCAGAACAACTTCACGGCCGCCTCGAGCCAGTATGATCGCGCCGACCAGACCACCTGGAAGTTGGACCATCAAGTCACCTCTTGGTGGCGTGCCACCGGCTCCTACCTGCACTATGGTTCTATCGAGCCCGGTGAAAACTGGTTCGGCACCATATCTTCTCCCGCCCAGTGGACCCTCGGCCGCAAAGTGGACGCTACGGCTGTAAATAGCATCTTCACCCCCAGCCCCACCACCGTCGTCACCGTCCGCTATGGCTTCAACCGCTTCCCGAACCTCAGTTCCCAGCAGTCCGCCGGGTTCGATCTCGGTTCTCTCGGCTTCCCTACGAGCTATCTCTCCCAAGTCGACTCGCGGACCTTCCCGAACATCGGCATGCAGAACTTCTCGGCCTTGGGAACGAACAGCAACAGCCAGCAGGTGTTCCACTCGAAGAACCTGTTGGGCTCGGTTTCGAAGTTTATGGGTCGCCACAGCTTCAAGATGGGCGCCGACTACCGCCGCTTGAACATTGACGGTGTCGACCTCGGCAATGCCTCCGGCGCCTTCAGCTTCAACGACCAGTTCACCCGTGCCAATCCCTTGTCCGCCACCGCCGGCACGGGCGCCGACTTGGCCTCCATGCTCCTCGGTACCCCGGCCAGTGGCGACTTCCTGAAAGCCACCAAGATGTTCCAGTACGTTGACTACTGGGCCATGTACTTCCACGATGACTTCCGCATCAACTCGAAGTTGACCCTGAACTACGGCATCCGCTACGAGTACGAGACCGGCCTGAAGGCGACCAACAACACCCTGATCACCGGCTTCGATCGCTCCGTCACCAACCCGATCCAGGTCACCACTCCCGTCTCTGGCTTTACTCCGAAAGGCGGCCTGACCTACGCCGGCCTGAACGGCGGCGATACCCAAACTGGCAACCTGAACCGCAACAAGTTCAGCCCTCGCGTCGGCATGGCCTACCAGCTGAACTCGAAAACCACTCTTCGCGCTGGCTACGGGATCTTCTGGGCGCCCATCCCTTACGGATTCCAGAACACCCTCGGCTACTCGCAAACCACCGCGATGTTAGCCACGGCGGACGGCGGCTTCACCCCGGCCGGTTCGCTCTCGAACCCCTTCCCCTCGGGCATTCTGACCCCGGTCGGCAACAGCAACGGCCTGCAGGCCGGCATCGGCCAAGCCATCAGCTTCATCGACCAGAACCACCGCGCGCCAAACATTCACCAGTTCTCGTTCGACATCCAGCGGCAGTTGCCGTGGGGTCTCGGCCTGGCCGCTGGCTATGTCGGCAGCCGGTCGTATGATCTGGTTCTCGGCGCGGGCGGCGTCAACATCAATCAGATGGATCCGACCAACTTCTCCCTCGGCTCGGCCGCGTTGAACTCGTCAGTCACCAACCCGTACTACCGTGCGGGCGGCCCGGGCTTCATCGGCGCCCGGACGATGACTCGCGAACAGTTCCTCCGGCCGTTCAACCAATTCGGCAACGTCACGCTGTCCAATAGCGACTACAACAGCGCCGTCTACGATTCATTCGTCAGCAAGATCCAAAAGCGGATGTCCAGCGGCTTCAGCTTCCTCGGATCCTGGACTTGGTCCCGGAATATGGACGCCTCCATCGGCGGTGCGGGCACCTTCTTCAACGGTCTCGGCGCCATCCAGAACGCCTACGACCTGGATGCCGAGTACTCGCTGTCCAGCGTTCATTCCCCCCACCGCTTCAGCAGCGCCGTCACCTACGAGCTGCCGTTCGGCAAGGGCAAAGCGTTCGCTAACGGCCGGCTCGCCGACATGACGATTGGCGGCTGGTCCATCAACGCCGTCACTACCTATCAGACGGGCTACCCGCTCGCCATCACGCAGGCCGCCAACAACAACGGCGCCTTCGGCGGCGCCGGTCAGCGCCCCAATGCCACGGGCACCAGCCCGGTGACCGCGGGCGGCCTGATGGATCGCATCGACGGATACATCAACCGCGCTGCCTTCAGCGAAGTTGGCAAGTATCAGTTCGGCAACCTTTCGCGCACCATCACCATGCGCGGTCCTGGCATCTCGGAATGGAACCTGTCGCTCTTCAAGACTTTCTCGATCGGTGAGAAGTTCAAAGCGCAGTTCCGGGCCGAGGCGCTCAACGCTTTAAATACGCCGCAGTTCCGGGCACCGAACCTTTCGTTCGGCGCCAGCAACGCGAACTTCGGCCGCATCACGGAGCAAGCGAACTTCGCCCGCATGTACCAACTGGGCGTCCGCTTCTTCTTCTAAACAGCCTCACCCAACTACTTGGCCGGATCCGCTTCCAAAACGGGTCCGGCTCACCTTCGTGTCAGATCCCTAGCTAGGAGCTCATCGCAATATGTCAATTCTCACTTCGGAAGGACTCAAGAAAGAGTTTTCCCGCCGCGCACTCGCCAAAGGCAGTGCTTTGCTCGCCGCCGGCGCCGCGTTGCCTTTCTACAACGAACCGGCCCTCGCGCAGCTTTCGATGATCGGCAATATGGACCCGAACGCGGTTAAGATCAACGCGAACGAGAATCCGCTTGGCCCGTGCAACGAAGCCGCCGAGGCCATCTACGGCGTCATCAAAAAGGGCGGCCGCTACATGTACGAGGAGACCTTCAGCTTCGCGAAAACCCTCGCCGAGCAGGAAGGCTTGAAGCCGAACTACGTGATGCCTTTCCCGGGTTCTTCAGACCCGCTGCATCGCTCGGTCCTGGCCTTCACTTCGGCCGACAAACCCTTCGTCATGGCCGACCCCGGCTATGAAGCCGGCCAGCGTGCCGCGCAGTTCATTGGTTCGAAAGTCATCCGCGTCCCTCTCAAGGCGGACAACTCGCATGACGTGAAAGCTATGGTCGCGGCCAGCCCCACCGCGGGCTTGATCTACATCTGCAACCCGAACAATCCGACGGGTACGTTGACGAAGCGCGCCGACATTGAATGGGCCATCGCCAACAAACCGGCCGGTTCCATCATCCTGCTCGACGAAGCCTACATCCATCTCACGAACGAGGCCTTCGGGTCGGACTTCGTCGCCAAGGATAAGGACGTCATTATCCTCCGGACGTTCTCGAAGCTCTATGGCATGGCTGGCCTGCGCGCCGGCGCCGCCATCGGCCGCCCGGATCTCATCGCCAAGCTCTCCAGCTACGGCGCCGGTGCGCTTCCGTTGACCGGCATGGTTGGCGCCCACGCTTCGCTCAAAGTTCCCACGCTGGTCCCCCAGCGCCGGAAACTGATCGGCGACACCCGCGAGGATGTGTTCTCGTTCCTGAGCAAGCACAACGGCAAGTTCGTTCCCTCGGTGTCGAACAAGTTCATGATGGAACTCAACGGCATGGCCGGGCGCGAGATCGTGACGGCGTTCGTGAAAGAGAAGATCTACATCGGTCGTGTTTGGCCGGCTTGGCCGAAGCATGCTCGCGTGTCGATCGGTACTCCGGAAGAAATGGCGAAGTTCAAAGCAGCCTATCTCAAAATCGCGAATGTCTAAAATCGAACCGGCGTCCTGGCAATCCTGGTCGCCGATCAAATACAGTCTGCGCGAGCTCGCCGGTGATCTCACCGGCGGGCTCGTCGCGGCTCTCATCGCGATGCCCTACGGGCTGGCGATGGCCGCGCTCATGGGTCTGCCGCCGACCATGGGTCTCATGACGTCGGTGCTGACCGCTCCGATCTGCGCACTCCTCGGGCGAAACCCCGTTCTGATCGGTGGCACGTCCACGGTTACCGTGCCGTTTATTGCCGCAGCCGTATTGGCGCAAGGCCCGTCGGGCGCCGCCAAAATTACGATCGTCGCCGGCATCTTCCTGATGATCTTTTGCGTGCTCCGCTGGGGCAGCTACATCACGAAGGTCCCGCTCCCCGTCGTGTCCGGCTTTTCCTGCGGCATCGGGGCGATGATGATCATCTCCCAATTGCGGGCCCTCTTCGGCCTGAAAATCGCCGGTGGCGGATCGATGCTCGACCAGTTCTGGAACGCGATGGCCAATCTGCCCGCCCTGAACTGGCAGGTCACCGCGCTTGCGTTCACCACCATCTTCGGCGCCGCTCTATCCGGGCGATTTTTGCCGAATGCCCCCGCCCCGATGATGGGCATCATCGCCGCCGTCAGCTTTGGCAGCCTGTTCGGCTGGCACGACAAAGAAGTGGGCGCCCTTTCCCTTTCACTCCCGCCTCTGGCGAACTTTACTTGGTCCCCCGCCGATACCCTTCAGATGATTCCGTCGGCGCTCGGCCTGGCTGTCGTCACCAGCGTCAACCTGCTCATCACCTCCCGCGTCGTGGAACACTTTCGCGGCCGCCATCAGCACTTGAAGCGATCGGACGCGGACCGCGAGCTGGGAGCATACGGCATTGCGAATCTCACCGCCGGCTTGTTCGGCGCACCGTTCAGCGTGGGCATTCCTGCCCGGTCGCTGGCCAATGTCCGCTGCGGCGGCTCCACGCGACTTTCGAACTTCGCGCACGCCGGGTTCATCATGCTGTTTCTCACGGCGGGCTCACAACTCGTCGAGCATATTCCCATCTCCGCGCTCGCCGGCGTAACAGCCTGGATGGGTTTTTGTCTCCTCGAATGGTCCACCTGGTCGCGTTTGCCACGCATGCGCCGTACCGATGCGATCGCCTTCGTCCTCACCGTCTCCAGTGTCCTCATCGTCAACGCTGCCATCAGCGTCGCCTTGGGATGCAGCGTCTACGGAGCGCGCTGGATCTATGGACGGCTGACGCAAAGCGAAGCGACGCCGCACGCCGTTCCGCAAAGCTAGGTCAGGTTGACGCTCCGCAGAATGCGTCTCCGCAGTTCAGCGCCCTCGGCAAACTGAGCTTCATTGTCGCCGAGCGCCTGCCGCATCTCCCGCAGCCGTTCGATCATCGCCCCCAGTGCCTCGTCGATGGGCTCGCGATTGGTCACGAGAATGTCCCCCCAGATGTCATAAGGGCTTTGCGCCAAACGAGTGGTATCCATCAGCCCTGGGCCGCTCACCTGGATCTCGTCACCGGGTAGTGCCTTGGTCACGGTGCCCGCCAGCGCCGTAGCCACCAACTGGGTCAGATGGCTCGTGTAGGCGACCGCCCGGTCATGCTCTTCCGGCGACAGAATCACCACCCGTGCACCCATCTTCTCCACCCAGCCGCGCAGCCAGTGTTCGGCCGTCAGCACGTACGTCCGGCCGCGAAACAGAGAGGCGTCCGAACCCCGCACGCCCCGGCTCTCCTTGCCGGCCATGGGGTGTCCGCCGACGTACTGACCTGCCGGGAGGTGCTGCCGCATCGCGGCCACAATCTGCGCCTTAGTACTCCCCGCATCCGTCACGGTGGCCTGCGCCCCCAGCATTCGTCCCAAGGCCGGCATCACTTCAATGATCTTCAGAATCGGCTGCGAGAGATAAATCAAGTCCGCTGTCTGGGCGGCCTCCTCCAGCGTTACGCCGCAATCCACCACGCCGAGTTCGACTGCTTCGGCGATCGTCCGCTCCGAACTTACCCCAACAATCGAACCGCCAAAGCCCGCCCGCCGTAGAGCGAGCGCAAACGAGCCGCCGATCAACCCCACTCCGCAAATGGCGACCCGCTGCATCGTTCTAAAGGCTCCGGCCAACCGCCTGCGCGATGGCTCGCAACTGCACCATCAGGTCCGCAAACTGTTCTGGGAACAGGCTCTGCGCTCCATCGCTCAAAGCGCGGTCCGGGTCGTGATGCACTTCCATCAGCAGCACATCGGCCCCTGCCGCCACGGCTGCTCGCGCCATCGGCGCCACCAGATTCCGCTTGCCGACGCCGTGCGACGGATCCGCCGCCACCGGCAAATGCGTCAGTCCGTGCAGCACCGGAATCGCTGAGACGTCGAACGTATTCCGCGTGGCGGTCTCGAACGTCCGGATGCCCCGTTCACACAGGATCACGTCGTAGTTGCCGCCCATCATGATGTATTCGGCCGAAAGCAGCAGTTCTTCGATCGTGGCCGCAATGCCACGCTTCAATAGGATCGGACGGCGGATAGTGCCGAGCTCGCGGAGCAGATTGAAATTCTGCATGTTGCGCGCGCCCACTTGCAGAATGTCGGAGTACTCGCTCAGTAGCCCGATTTGGCTGCGGTCCATCACCTCGCTGACGACGAACAGCCCGTGGCGGTCGGCCGCGGTCCGGATCATCTTCAGTCCCTCTTCGCCCAAACCTTGGAAGCTGTACGGGCTCGAACGAGGCTTAAAAGCCCCGCCTCGAATCCCCTTCGCCCCCGCCTTGGCGACGATTTCGGCCGAGATTTCAATCTGGTCCCGGTTCTCAATCGAGCACGGCCCAGCCATCATCACCACTTCCGGCCCGCCAATTTTCACGCCCCGAACGGTGATCTCGGTGCCGTGCGGCTTAAAGCTCTTGTTCGCCAGCTTGTAGGGCGAAACGATGCGATGGCATTCCTTCACGCCATCCAGAACTTCGAATTCGAGCGGGTCGAAATCTTCCTGCGGTCCCACGCCGCCCAGCACGGTATGCGTCACCCCAGTGGATTTGTGCACCGTGAAGCCCATCATCACCAGTTTCTCGATGACGCGCTCCACCTGGGTTTCGGTGGCGCCCTCTTGCATCACTACCAGCATTAGTTCTCCTTGCTCAACATCCGGTTCCGCTGAATCGTTCGCATCTCGTCCATGATCCGCTCGAAGATCCGAATGGCGGAATCGGGAGGCAGCGGCCCCGGGTTGGCGGAAGCCACGTTGTCCAGAACGGCCCGCTCCCGGTTGGGTTCGTACACGTTCAAGGCCGCACTCTGTTTAATCTGGCCGATCTGCTCCACCACGCGCACCCGTTCATTGATCAACGCGACCAGCCGCCGGTCCACTTCGTCAATCTGCTCACGGCAAGCCGCCAGCGCGGCCTGCGCCTCTTCCGGTGTCATGCCCGCCCCGCCTTCGCGCCGACTTTTAACTCGCGCGTAAACGATTCCAGCTTGCTTTCGAGCTCCGGCGAACCATCACAGCCTTCGATGATCCGGACAAACGCGCTGCCCACCACCACCCCGTCGGCAATCTTGGCCACCGCTGCGGCGTCGGCCGCCTTGGCGATCCCGAAGCCAACGGCCAAGGGTAGATCCGTCACGGTCCGCATCTTCTCCACCAGTTCCGCCGCCGACCCAGCCACCTGATCTCGCACGCCGGTCACCCCGGTCCTGGAGACGAGATAAACGAACCCGGACGAGAACGCCGCCACCTGCTTCAGGCGCTCAATGGGCGACGTCGGCGCCGCGAGGAACACCGTATCCAGACCCGCCGCCCGGACGGTGGGGACGAACTTCCCGGCCTCTTCCACGCTCGCGTCCGTCATCAGAATCCCGTCCACCCCAGCCGCGACCGCATCTTTCGCCAGCCGCTCAAAGCCGTAGCTCAGCAGCGGATTCAGGTACGAAAACAGCAGGATGGGGATCTGGCTCCGCTCCCGGATCCTCCGCGCGACCTCCAGCACCCCGGCCAGGCTCGCGCCATTCGCCAAGGCCCGCTCGGTCGCCCGCATAATCACGGGTCCATCGGCGATGGGGTCCGAAAACGGTACCCCCAACTCGATCAGGTCGGCGCCACCCAGTTCCATGGCCTCCACCAGCGAGACTGTCCGTTCCAAAGACGGATCACCCGCCGTGATATAGGCAATCAGCGCCGGTTCATTCTCCGCGCGGCACCGCGCAAACAGTTTGCTAATTCGACTCGGGTTCATCCAGTTCTTTGAAGTTTTCGCGGTAGATATCGATGTCTTTGTCGCCACGGCCGGAGAGGTTCACGATGAACACCTCGCCTTTGGCGTTGGGAGCCCGGCGCAACGCCTCGGCCACCCCGTGGGCGCTTTCGAGCGCCGGAATCAAGCCCTCGGTGCGCGCCAACGTCTGCGCGGCAGCCAACGCATCGGCGTCGGAACAAGGCACATATTCGGCGCGGCCTTGGTCGGCCAGAAACGCATGCTCCGGACCGATCATGGCATAGTCCAGCCCCGCGCTGACGGAGTGGGTCAGTGAGATCTGTCCATCACCGTTCTGCAGCACGTAGCTGAAACAGCCCTGCAGCACTCCGGGGCTGCCCCCCGCGAATCGGGCGGCGTGCTCACCGGGCTCGAGCGACCGTCCTCCCGCCTCAACGCCAACCAGCCTGACGCTGGTGTCCGGAACGAAGGCGTGGAAGATGCCGATGGCGTTCGATCCGCCGCCCACGCAAGCGATGATCTGGTCGGGCAACCGGCCCTCTTGCTCAAGAATTTGCGCCCTGGCTTCAATGCCCATGCAGCTATGGAAGTCGCGGACCATCAGCGGATACGGGTGCGAGCCCAGCGCCGAGCCCAGCAGATAGTGGGTGTCGCCAACGTTGGTCACCCAGTCGCGCATCGCCTCGCTGATGGCGTCTTTGAGCGTCCGGCTGCCGCTGGTCACGCCGGTGACTTTGGCCCCGAGCAGGCGCATCCGGAAGACATTCAGCCGCTGCCGGCGCATGTCCTCTTCGCCCATGTAGATCACGCACTCCATGCCGAAGAGGGCGCAGACCGTGGCCGTGGCCACGCCATGCTGCCCCGCGCCCGTCTCGGCGATGATGCGCTTCTTCCCCATCCGCCGGGCCAGCAAAATCTGCCCCAAGGCGTTATTGATCTTGTGCGCGCCAGTATGCAGCAGGTCTTCCCGCTTGATGTAGATCTTTGCGCCGCCCAGCGTCTCGGTCAGGCGCTTGGCGAAGTAGAGCGGCGTCGGCCGCCCTGCGTAGTCTTTGAGTAGCGAGGCCAGCTCGGCCTGAAACGACGGGTCCTGCCGGGCGGCATAGTAGGCCTGCTCCAGCTCTTCGAGCGGGTTCATCAGAACCTCGGGTACGTAGCGCCCGCCGTAGGGTCCGAAATGCCCGCCGCTATCGGGTTGAGAGGTTGTAGTCATGCTGTTAATGCTAATTCGATGAATCGTGCCACCTTGGCGTGGTCTTTTATCCCTGGCGAGGACTCCAGGCGCGAGCAGGCGTCCACTCCCCAGGGCCGCGCCGTTGCGATGGCCTGCTGCACGTTGTCCGGTCCCAAGCCGCCGGCCAGCAGGATCTTCCGTTCGGCGCCCGTAGCCCGGCTCCAATCAAAAGTGTGGCCGCTGCCGCCATAGAGGTCGCCCGGGGCGTCGAGAAGAAAGGCCTCGGCGGGGAAGTTCAACCGGTCCATCGAGAAATCGCTGGTCACTCGAAACGCCTTCCACACAGGGAATCCCTCCGGCGCGGTGCTCTCATCGCCGTGCAATTGAATCACATCCAGCCGTGCCTGCCGGGCAATATCCAGGGCGCGCGGTTCATTCACGAAAACGCCCACGCGAAGCACTCCCGGAGGAGTGACAATGCTCGCCGCCGCCTCCGGCGCGATGTAGCGCGGACTCTTCGGGTAGAAGTTGAATCCCAAAGCTCCCGCCCCGGCCGCAGCATCGGCATCGGCTTGGTTTGTGATGCCGCACACCTTCACCATCATGCGCGTAACGCTCGTAGTGCGGCCGCCGGATCCGGCGCCAGCATTAAATGCTCGCCCACCAAGAACGCCTGGTAACCAGCCCCCTGCAAGAGCCGGACATCGTCCGCCGAATGAATTCCGCTCTCGCTCACCCGTAACGCGCCCGCCGGAATGGACTCCGCCAACCGCAGCGACGTATCGAGCGACACCCGAAACGTGTGCAGATCCCGGTTGTTCACACCCAGGATTTCCGCGCCCGAATCCACCGCCCGGGCCAATTCCTCGGCATCGTGAACTTCTACCAGCGCGGCTAATTGCAAGGAAGCCGCCAACTCCCGGAAACGCCGCATCTCGTCGACAGTCAGAATGGCGGCAATCAGCAGAATCGCATCTGCCCCATAAGCCGCCGCCTCGACAATATGCCTTTCGTCAATCGTGAAATCTTTCCGCAGCGCCGGCAGACCCACCGCGCCGCGTGCTGCCTGCAAATCGCCAAAGGATCCAAAAAAGAACGATTGATCCGTCAATACGGAGAGTGCCGCCGCACCGCCCGCCTCGTACTGCGCGGCAATCGTGGCCGGGTGAAACGACTCTGTGAATACGCCCTTGCTCGGCGAACCCTTCTTAATCTCGGCAATCACGGCCGGCGTCGCTTTCTCCAGGGCGGCGCGGAATTCCCGCCGTCGTGCGAGCGAGTCCGCGGCCCGCTGTTCAAGCAGCGGATCAACGGCGCTTTCCTTTAGTTCACGCCGCTTTTGTTCGACGATTCGGGACAGGATATCGGGGACGGTCTGCAGCATCCGGAGCGAACCTTCATCCTATCACTTGGCGGGCGAAACCACCTTCACTTCGACGCCCGTGCGCATCTTCTGCATCCAGTCCCGGCTTCGCTGCTGCTTTATGTCGACGTACAACTTGTCCTTCACCTCGTCGTAGCTCTGCTCCTTCAGCGAGATCAACTTGAAGATGTAGTAGCCATTCGGCAACCGCAGCGGTTGACTGATCTCGTTCGGCTTCAGCCCGAAAATGGTCTGCTTCACGTTGTCCGGGATGTCGTCCGACCGCTTCACCGGCGGGTAGTCCCCGTCCTTTTCGCGGGTCGTCTGGTCTTTCGAGTGCTCCTTGACCAGCGCCACGAAATCGGCCCCCGCTTTCAATTTTGCGTGTAACTCCTCGGCCTTCTTCTTCGCCTGTAGCTCTTCCGTCTCATTTGTGAAGGAGAGGTAGATCAGCTTCAGATTTGCCGACGAGAACTGATCTTTCATCCGCTCGTAGTACCCCTTCAGCGTCTCCGGGGGCAGGATGTCGTTCTGCTCCTGCCGCTGAATGATGGCCTCGCTCAGCACCGTCAGCCGGCCCATCTCGATGCGCTGCTCGTACGGGCTTTCCTTATGCAAACCCTCTTTTTCGGCCAATTGCGCCATCTTCTTCAACCAACCGTACATCCGCAATGCTTCCACCGGGTTGCTCCGCACCGCGTCCTGCTGCGTCTTGCTCATCGTCACCAGCAGCAGTTGCAGGTCCATTTGCGTGAACGGCTGCCCATCGACGGTCGCGATCACCTGATCGGGTTTTTCCGGGTCGATGACGATCTTCGGATCGGGCGCGGGCAACTGCTGGGCCAAAACCAGGCTGGACAGGATTAAAACTTGTGAAGCTAAGCGTAAGAACATCGGTATTACCCAATATACTGAAAAGTGCAGAGCAACCATGCGCCTAAGGCCGGTAATTGTCGCATTCGCGGTGGCTTGTTGTTGTTGGGCGCAGGCTCCTGCAAAGCCCTCTCCTGCCAGTACCGACGCACGGATGAACTCCGCGTTTCGGAAACCTGCGAAGAACGGTTGGATTTTTGTTCATCTCGAAGGGGAGCCCGCCACTATCGGGTACCAGCACGGCTTTCTGCTGGCCCCGGAGATCGCCGACACGCAGCGCACCATCGCGGCGACGCTGGAGCATGACGTCAAGAAAGATTGGGCGTTCTTTCGCACCGCCGCCGAGCAGGTTCTGTGGCCCAAGGTAGATGTTGAGTACCGGGAAGAGATGCAGGGCATCGTCGATGGTCTTCAGGCCCGCGGCATAAAGCTCGATCTCTGGGATGTCGTCGCCCTCAACGCCTGGATCGAGCTCAGCGCCTACTACCTGCCCTGGTCCGAAAAGGTCTCCGCTCCGGTTCCTGAGCGCTGCAGCGCCTTTATGGCCACCGGCAGCTACACAAAGTCCGGCCAAATCGTATACGGCCACAACGCCTGGACCGGCTACGCCGAAGGCGCCCGCTGGAACGTGATCTTCGATATCCGTCCGGCCAAAGGGTTCCATCTCTTTATGGACGGCATGCCCGGTCTGATCCACTCCGGCGACGATTTCGTCGTCAGCTCAGGGGGGCTTATGATCACCGAAACGACGATCAGCAACTTCGCCGGGTTCGATCCGGCTGGTATCGCCGAGTTCGTTCGCGCTCGCAAGGCCGCCCAGTACGCCGATTCGATCGATAGCTTCGCCCGCATCATGATTGAAGGTAACAATGGCGGATACGCCAACAACTGGCTCGTCGGCGACCGCAAAACCGGCGAGATCGCCAGCCTCGAACTCGGCTTGAAGAACGTTACCCTGCAACGCACGACCGACGGTTACTTCGTCGGCAGCAACTTCCCCGTGAATCCCAAGCTGATCGCCGAAGAAACCACCTTCGATCCTACCGACAGGGCCGTCAGCGCCAATGCCCGGCGCATCCGCTGGGATCAATTGATGGCCGAAAACAAGGGAAAGATCGATGTTGCGCTGGCCCGGACCTTCCTTTCGGACCACATCGACTCCTTCACCGGGAAGAACGATCCCAACGAACGCACGCTGTGCGGGCACGTCGATCTGTCCCCGCGAGGCATCTCGGGCTGGGTCGGCCCCCACACACCGGCCGGCGCCGTGCAATCCAAAGTCGCCGATTCCAACATGGCGGAGAGCCTCAGCTTCGATGCTGCCATGGGACACTCCTGCGGCCTTCACTTTCGCGCCTCGCCACACATGCGGAAACACCCCGGCTCCCGTTGGCTTCGCCCGCACTTGAAGGATCTGCCGAGTCAGCCGTGGACAATGTTCACAACTGAAACGGGGCCAGATCGCTTATAGTGTCTCCTGTGATTCGTGCCTGGGGTCTCCTCCTCTTTTCGAGCCTGATGTGGGCCCAAAGCAAAGATCCGTACATCGGATCGCAGGCCTGCCGTGCCTGCCACAGCACGCAAACGCAGGACTTCTTTCGCAACGCGCACACCAAAGCGGACCGCGGCTGCGAAAGCTGCCACGGCCCCGGCCGCGCCCACGTCAACGCCGGCGGAAAGAAGGATTTGATCATCGCCTTCTCGGCGCTCTCGCCCCAAAAGTCGCTCGATAACTGCCTGCAGTGCCACAGCAAAGACTGGTCCAGGAACAATATCCGCAGTAGCTCCCACTCCCAGGCCGAAGTGGTCTGCTCCAACTGCCACTCCGTCCACAAGGCGGCCACGCCCAAGCACTTGCTGGCCAACCAGCAAAAAGACCTCTGCTACAGTTGCCACACCGACGTAAAAGCACAGTTCTCCATGCCCTTCAAGCACCGGGTCAACGAAGGTACTGTGCTGTGCGCCGATTGTCACAATCCCCACGGCGCTCCCGCCCCCACCTGGCGGATGGGCCAGCGGCCGCGGATGCAGCAACACGCCCAAGCCAACGAACAGTCCTGTGTACAGTGCCACGCCGACAAGCGCGGCCCCTTCCTGTTTGAACATGCGGCTGTCCGCGTCGATGGCTGCGGCAGTTGCCACGCCGCTCATGGTTCGGCCAACCCTCGACTGCTCAACCGGCCCGTCGTCTTCACGCTCTGCCTGGAATGCCACAACGGTGCCCCCGGCTTCGGCCGCCAGGGGCAGGGCATTCCGCTCCAGTCCGGCTCCCACAACATGGCCGACCCGCGCTATCAGAACTGCACCACCTGTCACGTCAAGATCCATGGGTCCAACGCCGACGCGAGGTTCCTGCGATGAGACGTCTCCTCTTCTGCCTGCTCCTCGCCGCTGCCGTGCAAGCGCAACCCGTCGTCGCCCCCACCCCGCAGCGCGCGGGCGACGCGAAAGGCGAGGACCTCGCGGGCTACAACGTCGTCAACTCCATCGAAACCGGCTATCGCTTCCGAAACGTCGATGGCAACCTGGACAAGTACCGCAGCGATGTCAATTACGGCAACGGCATCCGTGTGCTTGGCAGCTATCTCACCATCAACTCGAAAAAGCCCGGCACGGGAAAACTCTTCGACGAGATCGTCCTTTCGACGCAAGGCCTTGGCAACGATCCTTATCAGTTCTCCTCCCTCCGCGTCCAGAAAGACAAGATTTATCGCTTCGACTCCGTCTGGCGCTGGATGGACTACTTCAACCCGGCCCTTCCGATCGCTAACGGCCAGCACGCCATCAATTCGACCCGCCAGTTGCAGGATCATGACCTGATCCTCCTGCCGCAAAGCCGCTTCCGCCTCCTCCTCGGCTATTCGCGCAATCAGCAGGACGGCCCGTCCTTCAACACCATCCAGTTCCCCGATGGCCGCGGCGACGAGTTCACCTACCTCTGGAACATCCGCCGCACTCGCAACGAATATCGCCTCGGCACCGAGTTCGAGGTCTTAAAGACGAAATTCCACGTCCTCCACGGCTGGGAATACTTCAAAGACGATACCCGCGCCCCGCTCTTCTCCCCCGGGGCCGGAGCCAATCCCACGGACACCGCCACTCTCACCCAGTTTCGCCGTGATGAACCCTCCCACGGCCAAGCCCCCTACTGGCGCATCGGCATCCACAATGAGGCTCTGAAATCATTCACCTTCGATGGCCGATTCACCCATACCACCGGCCAGCGCAACTTCGTCGTCGATGAACTCGCCATCGGCACCGGCCGCTTCAGCGCCGCCCAGAATCGGCAGGTCTTCGTCGGAGGCAATGCCCGTCGCCCGGTGACTACTGGCAATGTCACCCTCAGCTGGTTCCCAATTGAACGCCTGACTATCACCAACCACACCGCCCTTTACAACACCCGCATGGAGGGCGAGGGCTCCTACGGCGAATTCGCGAATGCCGTCGCCGGCCTGAATTTCCTGAACTTCCAATACCTTGGCATCCGCACCTTCGCCAATCTAACTGACGCCAATCTAAAGCTCACCCCCTGGCTTGGCGTCTACTCCGGCTATCACTTCTCGGAGCGCCGCATCGGCTCCAGCGAATTCGAAGACCTGGATGCACCCACCCGCCTCGAACGCACGGAGCAAACCAATCGTCTTCACTCCGGCCTCCTCGGCCTCCGCCTCCAGCCCACCAAGCAACTCCGTCTCAGCGTCGATGGCGAACTCGGCCGCGCCGACCGCCCCTTCTACACCACCAGCGAGAAGGACTACCATACCGTCGCCGCTCGCGCCCAGTGGAAAACCAAGCGCTGGAGCCTGCTGGGCCGCTACCAGACCAACTACAATCTCAACTCGAACTCCCTGTTCGTCCACAGCGCTCGCACCCGCCTCGCTTCCATCGATGGGACCTTCACCCCGAAGCCGTTTCTTACCCTCGAAGCTGGCTACGGCCATACGCACATTGAAACCGTCACCGGCCTCGCCTACTTTTCCCTCGGCGAACTCATCGAGAACGATCGCAGCCTCTATCGCTCCCGCCTCCGCCAAGTCCGCCTCGGCGCGCAACTCAGCATCGGCCGGCGTGCCGATCTCTACTTCGGGTACCACCGCATTCAGGACGCCGCCCGCCTCGGCCAATCGCTGATGGATCAGGCTTTCCCCTTAACTTACGAGACTCCATTGGCCCGCTTCTCAGTACAACTTCACAAAAAGCTGCGTTGGAATTTCGGTTGGCAGTACTACAATTACAAGGAACAGTTCCTGGCGCTACAGGACTACACCGCTCAGACGGGTTACACCAGTTTGAGTTGGTCGTTCTAACGCCGCGATCTCATTCCTTATGCGACTGCGTACGACCGACCTTGGGGTCCTTTCCATCATTGTTTTCATCGTGACGTTGTGGCTGCTCATCGCCCGTCCCAGCTTGCGCCATGAAAACAATTGGCCGCTTATCTATTATCTCGGACTTGTCGCCTACGTCCGCACCTTCGGATCCTTCATAGAGCCCTACGTCGTCTATACCGCCGTCGTCTTCGCCATGCTCATTCGCTTCGAGTTTCTATCCACCGGATTCGTCAAGTTCTTCCGGCTCATCGAGTCGTTGTGCCTGCTCTACGTCCTATGGCGTTGCTTTCAGTACTTCGTCATTGTGTAGCAGGCCCTTCCATCCCCCATCCAGCGAAATGACGTTCGTGTAGCCCATCTTCTGCAGGTTGTCCGCTACCAAGGCCGACCGGTATCCGCCGCCGCAGTACAGCACCAGCTTCATGTCCTTCTGCGGGATCTTCGTTTCAACGTCGCGTTCGATGATCCCCTTCGATAAATGCACGGCCCCGGCCACGTGCCCCGCGTGCCATTCGCTCTCCTCGCGCGTGTCCACCAGAATGTGCTCCTCGCCCGACTTTACGAGCAGCACGTACTCCGCCACGTCGATCTCCGCCACGCGCGTTTTCGCGTCATTCACAATCGCCAGAAAACCAGGGTTATGGACCATCGCTCTATTGTATCCGGCGGATCCGCGCACCCACCGATTCGAGCTTCTCCTCAATCCGTTCATAGCCGCGGTCCATGTGATACACGCGGTCGATCATTGTCTCGCCCTCGGCCACCAAGGCGGCAATCACCAGTGACGCGCTCGCCCGCAGGTCGCTCGCAATCGTCTGCGCCCCCGTCAACGGCCGCGGTCCAGCCACAATCGCGCGGTTGCCATCAATGCGAATGTTGGCGTTCATCCGGTTCAACTCCGAGACGTGCATAAACCGGTTCTCGAAGATCGTCTCCGTCACCATCGCAATGCCATCCGCCTGCGTCATCAGCGCCATGTACTGCGCCTGCAGGTCCGTCGCAAAGCCCGGATGCTCCTCCGTCGTCATGTCCACGCTGCGCAGCTTTGCCTGTGGCCGCACCCGCAAGCTATCCGGCGTCGGTTCGGTGATCTCGAACCCCGCCTGCCGCAGCTTTGCGCTCAGCGCCGCCAAATGCTCCGGCACGCACTGCGTCACGGTCAGGTCGCCCCCCGTGATCGCCCCCGCCAGCAGCAGTGTCCCCGCCTCAATCCGGTCGGCAATAATCTGGTGCTCGGTCGCGTGCAGCCCCTCGACCCCTTCCACCGTAATCGTCGACGTGCCCGCCCCGCCAATCTTCGCGCCCATCTTCGTCAGCAAGTCGCACAGGTCCACCACCTCCGGTTCCCGCGCCGCGTTCGTGATCACTGTCTCCCCCTTGGCCAGCACCGCCGCCATCAGGATGTCTTCCGTGCCCGTCACCGTAATCCGGTCGAAGTGGATCTGCCCGCCTCGCAACCCCTCCGGCGCCAACGCTTCAACATATCCATGAGACTGCTCGATCCGCGCGCCCAACTGCTCCAGCGCCCGCATATGCAGGTCGATCGGCCGCGCCCCAATC
Organism: Candidatus Sulfopaludibacter sp. SbA3; assembly: GCA_945890485.1. Classification (GTDB taxonomy): domain Bacteria; phylum Acidobacteriota; class Terriglobia; order Bryobacterales; family Bryobacteraceae. The sequence goes on from CAMDCN010000003.1 coordinate 495,845, forward strand.
GCGCACCCGCCTGGCATTGAAACCCGCGCCCGTCCCGTCCGCGCCACCAGCGGCCCCAGCACCAGACTCGACGCCCGCATCGTCTTCACGACATCATAAGGCGCCTCCGGCCGGGGCAGGGAATTGGCGTGTACCAGCGTGATGTCCGGGCTGTACTCCTCCACGCTCGCGCCCATATGCGCGAGCAGGCTCTGCATCGTCCGGATGTCCTTCACCCGGGGAATCCGCCCCAGCGTCACCGGCTCACTCGTTAACAAACAAGCCGCCAAAGCGGGCAGCGCGGAGTTCTTCGCTCCGCTCGCGGCGACAGACCCGCGCAACGCGGCCCCGCCTTCAATCAAAAACTTATCCATGGTAGTTCTGAATCGCCTGTTTCACATTCCGGCCCGCGGCTTCGAATAGCCGCTCGGCCTCCGCCCGGTCAACGCCCGTCGCCTCGGCGACAATGCGGATGGCCCGGTCGACCAACTTCTCATTCTTCGGTTGCACGTTTACCATCAGGTTCCCGTGCGTATAGCCCAGCCGGATCATCAGCCCCGTCGAAAGCATGTTCAGCACCAGCTTCGTCGCCGTGCCCGCCTTCATCCGCGTCGACCCCGTCACCACTTCCGGCCCGGTCGGTACCGCAATCGTGTACTCCGCCGCGGCCGCCATCTTGCTCTTCGGCACGCACACCAGCGCCACCGTTAGTCCGCCGAGCCCCCTCGCGTATTCGAGCGCGCCAATCACGTACGGCGTCCGCCCACTCGCGGCAATGCCCACCAGCGTATCCTGCGCCGTGAAGCCGCGCGCTTCCACATCCGCCCGCCCCAAAGCCGGCGAATCCTCGCTCGCTTCCGTTGCCTGGTAGAGCGCCGTCATCCCCCCGGCCATGATCCCCTGCACCAACGTATAAGGCACGCTGAATGTCGGTGGACACTCCGAAGCATCCAGCACGCCCAACCTTCCGCTCGTCCCCGCCCCGATGTAGAAGAGGCGCCCGCCCGCTTGCACCCGTGGAACTAACTGATCCAGCACCGCCGCAATCGCCGGAATCGCTGCGCCCACCGCCTCGGGAACCGTCCGGTCCTCCGCGTTGATGATGGTTAGCATTTCGGCCGTGGACACTTGGTCAATACGGGCCGATCGGGGGTTGCGCTGCTCGGTCAGTAGCAGGCCAAGAGGCTCAGACATGAACTATCAGAATCTCACTTTTTCGGCTTCCCGTCGTTCGGCAGCGCGTCGTGCGTGCGCTCTTTGAACCGTCCTTTCATCCCCAGCGCGAGCGAAACCGACATCTCGCCATATTTGTCCCGCAGTTTGTCCATCGCGTTTAAGGCCTTGCCCATCCTCTCGTGCTGTGCCCCGTCGAGCAGATCCAACTGCCCCGCCTCGTGCGAAAAGCCCGAAGTCTGCACCCCGAGCAATCGAATCGGCGACCCGGCCCGCCGGTTCTTCCGCAGCAGGTCCCGCGCCGTCTGGAAGATCTCGGTATCGATCTGCGTCGCATGGCCTAGCGTCAGCGCCCGCGTGAACGTCGAAAAATCCGTGTACCGCAGTTTCAGTTGAATCGTCCGCGCCCAAAGGCCATGCTCCCGTAACCGCCGCCCGACTTTTTCACTCAGATGCGCCAAGGCGGCCTCCAACGCATCCGCGTCCGCCGTATCTACGGAGAACGTATGCTCATGGCTGATTGACTTCGGATCCTGCTCCTCGCCGATCTCGCCCTGGAACCAACCGCCGGAATCGAGGCCCTTACTCTTACCGCCCAGAGCCAAGCCCCACTGCCCAAAGTGCTCCGCCAAGAACTTCGGTTCCAAGGCCGCCATATCCCCCACCTGCCGGATCCCCAGCCGGTGCAGCTTCTGTTCGGTGACCTTCCCGACGCCCGGAATCTTGCGAACATCCAGCGGAGCAAGGAACGCGGCCTCCGCCCCCGGCGGAATCCAGACAATCCCGTGCGGCTTAGCTTGATCGGAACAGACTTTCGCCAGTAGCCGAGACGTCCCCGCCCCGATCGAGTTGTTCAACGCCGTAGCTGCTTTAATCGCGTTATGTAGCTTATGCGCTGCCAGCAGAGGAGGCCCGTGCAACCGCTCGGTCCCGGTCATATCCAGGTACGCCTCGTCGATCGAAGCCATTTCCACCAACGGAGTGAACTGCTGCAACACTTCCTTCACCAGATTCGAGTACTTCCGATACCGCTCCGGATGCCCCTCCACAAAGATCGCTTGCGGGCAAAGCTGATAAGCGGTACGCAGGGGCATAGCCGAATGGACCCCGAACTTCCGCGCCGCATACGAAGCCGCCGAAACCACCCCCCGCTGGTCCGAAGCCCCGCCCACCACGACAGGCTTGCCGATCAACGACGGGTCATACAACTCCTCCACCGAAACGAAGAAGGCGTCCATGTCGACATGGAAAATCGACCGCATTCTCTCAGTGTAGGCCCCCCTCCCGATTTGCGATCCTAAGAGGACGAATGTGGCAAAATCTCCTCCCATTTTGTCTCCTGGCCACCAACCTTTCTGGCCTGGTATTCGCCCAACCACCCCAACTCGTCCGCAGCGTCGTCGGGCCTCTCGGCGTCCTCGAAGGCGACAATTACACCATCCCCAATCCCCGCAGTAAGTTCACTTACCCCGCGGACCGCCAAGTCGTCATCTACTTCGAATGGGACGCCCCGCCCGCCAAGTATCAATTGGCCGGTGTCTGGAAGAAGCCCGATGGCAAACTCGCCAGCATCTCCGACATCGCCATGGAGACGTCCACCCGCAAGCTCCAAGCCTACTGGACCTTCGATCTCACCGATTCCATGCCCGGCGGTGTCTGGCAGTTAGACGTCCGCATCAATGGCCTACCCGCCGCCTCCCAAGCATTCGAAGTGGCCGTCCCCGCCCCGGCGGCGCCCCTCCCCCCGCCTCCCGCTTCTCCCCCACCGCCCTCCCCCCTCTCGCTCGACCAGATCTACCGCTTCGCCCCCTCCATCGTCTGGGTTCACAAACTTGACTCGACCGGCCGCCGCTTCGACACCGCCTCCGGCTTCGTCTCCCGCGCCGGCGAAATCACCACCGCCTTCCAATCCATCGACGGCGCCGCCAACGTCGAAATCGTCTTTGCCGACGGTCAACGCCGCCCCATCTCCGGCGTCCGCGCCTATAGCCGCCTCCAGGATTGGGCCGTCCTCTCCGTCGATACCGCCGCCGCCCCACCCCTGAAACAAGCACCTGCCTCCTACTCCGTCGCCATCGGAGAACGCATGGTCCATTTCAGCGTCGAAAACGACGCCCGCGCCATCGCCGGCATCGACGTCGTCGGCCGCACCCAACACCCCACCTTCGGCGACCGCTGGCCCCTCCAACCGCCCACCGCTCCCGCCGCCGTCGGCGGCCCCCTCCTCAACCCCTTCGGTGAAGTCATCGGCATCATCGGAGGCTCCACCACCCCGGGTATCCGCGCCCTCGACCGAGCCAACGGCCTCTCCTCCTGGTTCCTCCACTCCAAAACCGGCGTTTCCGCCACACCCATTCAACTCCTGTCCGCCACCCCGGCCGCCGCTCCGCTCACCCTCGCCGAACTCCACGCCACCAGCGCCCTGACCCCCTACTATCAACCCGACCCCGATATCACCAGCGGCGGCGTTGTCCGCGAAGTCGCCAAGGAACCCAGTCGCCAATCCCTAGTCCAAGAGGGAATCGAAATCGCCAGCAAAGAACCCTCCTTCTCCGTCTACGCCAACTGGAATCCACGCACGAAGATCCGCCAGGCCATCATCCAGGTGGCCCTTTACGACGCCGCCAACCTCCGTCGCGCCACCGGAGAAACCAAACGCGCCAACCTGCCCGCCGGCTCCCTTGGCCGCACCATCGTCACCTTTGCCCCCACCCGCCTGCCTCCCGGCCCCTACCGCGCCGACATTCTGCTCGGAAATCGCGTCGTGTGGAGAGGCTTCTTCTCCATCGTGCCGTAGGCACGCAGTCGAAGGAATCTGTCCAGCATCCTGAACAGATTCACTGTATGAAATCTCGTTGAATGTACCCTGCATTATGAGATTAATTTTTGCTTGTCTGCTGTCCTTAACGACCTCTGCCCTGTCGCAGACATTCAACAACGGCACCTTCCTCGGCACCGTCACCGACCCCTCCGGCGCCACCGTTCCCGGCGCCACCGTTCGCGTCTCCCGCGATAACCCCGCCTTCCGCCGCGAAACCGTCACCGACGCCTCCGGCAACTACCTCCTCCCCCAAGTCCCCCCCGGCGCCTACACCCTCACCTTCGAGAAAGCCGGCTTCCAAAAGACCGAGACCTCCGGCGTCAACGTCAGCGCCGCTCAAACCGTTCGCATCGACTCCCAACTCACCGTCGGCTCCGTCAGCGAAACCGTCAAAGTCGAAACCCGCGCCGCCCAGGTCGACACCGCCTCCGCCAACATCGGCTCCACCGTCTACGGCACCCAGGTCCAGGAACTCGCCCTCAACACCCGCAGCTTCACTCAACTCATGACCCTCCAGCCCGGCGTCAGCTCCACCCAGGCGCAGCAGCCCGGCTTCGGCTCCAACACCGGCGTCCCCTTCTCCTTCGGCGGCAGCCAAACCAGCGCCAACAACTGGACCCTCGATGGCGGCCGCAACATCGACACCTTCAACGGCAACAATCTCGCCATGGTCAACCTCGATGCCATCGCCGAGGTCCGCATCGAGCGCAACGCCTACACCTCCGACTACGGCCGCAACGGCGGCGCCCAGGTCAACGTCGTCACCAAGTCCGGCACCAACGACTTCCACGGCACCCTCTTCGAATTCTTCCGCAACGATAAACTCGACGCCCGCAACTTCTTCGCCGCCCGCCGCCCCAAGAATCGCTACAACAACTTCGGCGGCACCCTCGGCGGCGCCATCAAGCGCGACAAAGTCTTCTTCTTCCTCTCAAACGAATACCGCCGCATCTGGCAGAGCACCGGAGCCCGCACCAGCATCGTCCCCACCGACGCCCAGATCGCCGGTAACTTCTCCGCCACCCGCGACATCCGCGACCCCCTCACCGGCCAACTCTTCCCTAACCGGCAGATCCCCGCAAACCGTATCGACCCCAACGCCGTCGCCCTCATCCGCACCTACTACCAGCGCCCCAACTTCCAACAGGGCGCCCTCAACTTCACCTCCGCCGAACCCGACGGCACCAACTACCGCTCCGGCCTCGCCCGCCTCGATTGGAACGCCAAAGAGAACTTCACCGTCTTCGCCCGTTACAATCTCGATTCCACCCGCCTCATCAGCCCCTACGGCCTGTTCGCCGGCAACCCCATGCAGAACGTCGCCGATAGCGAACAGTCCCATGTCATCCGAGGCGCCAACGTCTCCACCACCTGGATCGCCAACGCCAACATGGTCAACCAATTGACCGCGTCCTTCTACGGCGGCTCCCTCGCCATCTCCACCTCCGCCAACGCCGCCCGCGCCCGCGAAGCCAACTTCCGCGTCCCCCGCGTCTTCGATACCCAGGTCGCCGCCGCCGGCCTCATCCCGTCCATCTCCATGTCTCAGGGCTACGCTGGCATCGATATCCGCTGGCCGCAGAATATCGCCTCCTACACCTGGGAAATCATCGACAACTTCTCCTGGAACAAAGGCCGCCATAGCATCAAGTTCGGCGGCGCCATCGACAAGGAAAACAAGTCGCAGAACCAAAGTGTTCCCAATAACAATGGAACCTTCACCTTCAACAGCCAAGCCACCGGCGACGCCCTGGCCGACCTGTTGATCGGCAATGCCTTCCAGTACACCGAAAACTCGAATCACGTCTACGGCAAGTCCCGCTGGGAGAACTGGTCGCTCTACATTCAGGATCAATGGCGCGCCACCAACCGCCTCACCCTCACCTACGGCGTCCGCTACGAAATCTTCGAACCCGAAAAGGACGACGACGGCAACTACTCCTTCTTCCTCCCGTCGCGCTTCAATCGCGCTGCCGCCGCCACTGTCCTCCCTACGAATGGCCAGATCGTCACGGGCACCCAGAACTACGACAACGGCATCGCCGTTGTCGGCAAGTCGGATTCGCCCTTCGGCAACGCCATGACCAACTCGGTCTACAACACCTTCGCTCCCCGCGGCGGCTTCTCGCTCGGCCTCGGCAAAAGCAACTCCACCGTCGTCCGCGGCGGCTTCGGCATGTTCCACGATCGCTGGGCCCAGCTCGTCTCCGGCGCTCGCAACAATTGGCCCTTCAACCAAAGCGCCTCCATCTTCGGCACCGCCTTCTCGAACCCCGCGCAAGGCGAACGCCGCTTCTTCCCCATCGCGCTCACCAACTTCTCCTCCCCCTGGAACATCCCCTACTACATGAAGTGGTCGCTCGGCGTCCAGCACGCGCTGCCGGGTGAAATCCTCCTCGACACGAGCTATGTCGGTTCCCGCGGCGTCGCTCTCACCCGCACCCGCGACATCAATCAGCCCGTCGCCTCCGCCGATGTCGCCGCCGGCCGCCTCAACGTCAACGCCGCCCGCCCCTACCCCGGCTTCGCGGCCATCAGTACCAACGAAACCACCGGCCAGTCCGTCTACCACAGCCTGCAAACCTCGGCCACCCGCCGCTTCTCCCGCGGCATCTCGCTGCAGGGGTCGTACACCTTCTCCCGCTCCATCGACAACGTCTTCACCCCGTTGAATGCCTACGGCAGCAACCGCACCGATCGCGCCCTCTCAAACTTCGACCGGACCCACGTCCTGGTTCTCAGCTACGTCTACGAACTGCCCGTCTTCCGCGAAAGCAAAGGCGCCCTGAAGCAGATCTTCGGCGGCTGGCAGGTCTCCGGCATCAGCCGCTTCGAATCCGGCACCCCCTTCTCCATCACCGTTCCCGGCGACCGCGCCGGCATCGGCACCGGCGGTCAGCGCCCGGACGTCACCGGCCCCATCACGCTCGACCATACGCTCCAGCGCTGGTTCAGCGGCACCTTCACCGCGCCCGCCCTCGGCACGTTCGGCAACCTCGGCCGCAACGTCGTCCGCACCCCCGGCATCGCCAACTGGGACGTCTCCTTTAGCAAGAAGGCCGACCTCTTCCGCACCTCGGCCGACCACGCCGTCCAGCTCCAGTTCCGCGCCGAGTTCTTCAATCTGTTCAATCACACGCAATGGTCTGGCGTCTCCGCCGCCGTCGGCGCCGCCAACTTCGGCCAAATCACCTCCGCCCGCGACCCCCGGCTCACCCAGCTTGGCTTGCGGCTGTTATTCTAGGGCCCAATGCAACGTCGACTCTTCCTCGCGAGCCTTTTCGGGGCGGCTGCCAAAGCCGCCTCGGTCAAGATTGAACGTGTCGAGCTCATCAAGGTTGTCGTCCGGATGAAGCCCGGCGTTGTCTACAGTGAGAACTACGGGCCCACCCTCGATCAGCGCCTCGTGCTGTTCGATAGTTACCCGAAGTTCCTTATCAAGCTCTATGCCGACAACGGCATGGTCGGCCTCGGCGAGACGGCCCGCGAAGTCACGGACGCCGCCGCCCAGCGCAACGCCGATTTCATCAAAGGCAAGCGCATGGAGGAGCTCGACAACAACCTTCCCGAGCACTCCACCGCCGACGGCTTCGAAATTGCGATGTTCGACCTGATGGGCAAGTCCTCCGGCCTGCCCGTTTGCGCCCTCCTCGGCGGCCGCCTGCAGGACAAGGTGGCCGTCTCTTACTGGACCGCCCAGCGCACCTTCGACGATCTCGTCAAAGTCGGTGAAACGGCCGTCGCCAAGGGCTTCCGCAATCTGAAGTTCAAGGCCCGCCTCGGCGATCCCATTGAGAAGCAGATGGCCGCCGTCGCCAAGGCTTCGCCGAATCTCAATTTCATCGTTGACTTCAACTCGTCGTACCCGGATCTCGCCAGCTTCCTCCCCGTCGCCAAGCGACTCGAAGGCTATAACCTGACGATTGAGGACCCCTTCCCCAAGCGCTTAGATTGGTTCCGCCAGATGCGCCAACGGACGACGATTCCGTTAGCAATTACCCCCTCGAGCCCCCAGCAGCTATTCGAGGCGATCAAAACCGACTCGGTCGATATCTTCAACCTAGGCGGCAACATGCGCGAGTTCGTCCGCCTCGCTTCGATGGCCGAGATGGCTGGCATCCCTTGCTGGCATGGGTCTGGTGTCGAACTCGGCATCCGCGACATGTCCTTCATCCACGCCGCCGCCGCGACGCGCAGTTGCACCATCGGCTCGGACACCCTGAGCTACCTCCGCCAGCACAGCCTCATCACCCCGCCCTTTGAACCGGTAAACGGCTACATCGAAGTCCCCCGCAAGCCCGGGCTCGGCGTCGAACTCGACGAGGACGCGGTCAAGCGCTTCCGCGTCTAAGCCCGCAGTTCTCCATGCAGGTGGTGATCGTCGCCCAGGTCCTCTTGCTCATCGTTTGCGCGTGGGTCGTTTTCCACCCGGAGAAAGCGCTCCTCAATCGGGCGAGCACGAAGCAAGCGTGGGCCCTCTTCGCGGCCTGGAACCTCACGGCAATGTTCTATGCCTGGCTAACCTTGCCGAGCTATCCCGCAGTAGCTTCATCTGCCATGAGTGCGCCGACTCCGAGTCTTCCGCTCTGGTTCGCGCAGGTACTGTTCTTCGGCTTCTGCATCGGGGTCGTCTTCGACTCGGGACGATGTCTCCGCAAATTGGGATTCACCGATCAGAACATCGCCATGGGATCGGGACGGCCGTTGAAGTTCCTCCGAACGGTTGCACTATTCTCTGCCTGGAACCTGACGGCGTCGTTCTTCAGTTGGTTGCTCGGCAACGTTCGCGGTTACGTGTATTGAGCGAGTTCCATCAATCGGGCGTGCGGCCTTGGGCCGGAATCGGTCAATCTTCCTCGCCCTGAATGTCGGTGGGGAGCAACCGTATTCATTGCGCCGTGTTGTAGCGGGCCTCCGCGAGTGCGTTAAACCAAGCAAAAGCGCTCATGCTCGGCTCGGCCTGGATCGATTTGTAAATCTCTTCGAGATCACGAAGTGCCCGCGTCGAGATTCTAACGAGGTATGCCCTCTTGCTACGGAATTCTTCCAAGGCTTCGCGGGCCGAGCGGTGCCGTCCGTTTGCAAGATCGTCCACGCCTTGGCGGATGCCTTCGCTGGCATTGGCGCGCGCGGCGATGTCAATCAACTGCCGGTAGGTGTCGGCACCTTGCCGCACGGCGTCGACGTTACCTTCTAGAGTGAGCACAATCGGGCGCTTGAACTCTTTGTGCTGCTTCATGAACTTTCCGGAATTACGCTGGAACTCGGCTACGGCAATCTTACCCCTTGACAGGATGCATGCCACTACTCGAACGGAATTTCGATTTCGACGTAGCCCCCGACAACAATCCCATTGACCGCGGCGGCTATCCTCTCCGTATGCAAACGAACCCGCGACCACCGCGTGGTGCCAGTTAGAACAAGAATTGCGATCACTCTGCCCTTGAGATTTTGTTGGTAACGGAGACGGCGGTCTGTTGTCAGCAGGAGGTCCACCCCAGCCTCCTCGGCAGCCTGCAACAGTGCGCCATTTGCGAGTGTTTCCCATCCCTTGGCGTAGGCCGTGATAACCGTATGTCCGGCCAGCGATCTAATTAGGCCCTTTGGCGTTCCGTGATCAAAGAGGACGAGCATCGACAACCACTATTGGATCCGGCGATACGGGAGGGAACTGCAAGCTCTCAGCTACAAACTCCAGAACTGCCCCAATCTGCTCCCGCGTAACATCAAACTGTTCCATCACCTCCTCAACACTCAAATCTTCGAGGTTCTCAATCACCGTAGCCACCGGCAAGCGCGTGTTCTTGAACACCCACGCCCCGCTGACCTTCCCGGGCACGCTCTCAACCGCCGGACACTGCGTCCAATCCAGTGCTGCCATGGTCTACTTCACCTCCTCTCTTCACAGTATCGGAATCCCGCCGCCCTGTCGCGGGAGCCCGGAAGCACCTCCCCTCGATAGAATAGGCTACACATGCGCCGCTTGTTAGCCCTCGCCGCTCTCACGCTCGCTGCCTTGGGGCAGGGAATCCCCGTCCGCACCTACGAACCCGTCAAAAAACTCCCCCCCTCCGGCCGACCCTGGCCCGTCCGCTTCACCGACGTCACCGCCCCCGCCGGCCTCACCGCCCCCTTCCTCTCCGGCGAACCCCTCACCAAAAAATACATCGTCGAAGCCAACGGCGCCGGCGTCGCCTTCTTCGACTACAACAACGACGGCTACCCCGACATCTTCCTCCTCAACAGCGCCCGCTTCTCGAAAGGCCCCACCTCCACCAGCCACCTCTACCGCAACAACAAGAACGGCACCTTCACCGACGTCACCCAACAAGCCGGCCTAGCTCGCTCCGGCTGGGGCAACGGCATCTGCTCTGGCGACGTCAACAACGACGGCCACGAAGACCTCTTCCTCACCTACTGGGGCCCCAACGCCCTCTACCTCAACAAAAACGGGGCCTTCTCCGACATCACCCAACAAGCCGGCCTCACCCGTCCCCACAAAGAATGGAGCTCCGGCTGCACCTTCCTCGACTACGACCGCGACGGCCATCTCGATCTCTTCATCGCCCAATACCTCGATTTCGAACCCGCCAAAACGCCCCTCCCCGGCGCCGCCCCCAACTGCGAATGGAAAGGCATGCCCGTCTTCTGCGGCCCCCGCGGCCTCCCCCACGGCCGCGCCCTCCTCTATCGCAACCAGGGCGACGGCACCTTCAAGGACGTCACCCAATCCTCCGGCATCGCCGCCGCCAAAGACTTCTACGCCTTCACCGCCCTCGCCGCCGACCTCAACGCCGACGGCTGGACCGACCTCTACGTCGCCTGCGACGCTACCCCCAGCCTCTTCTTCCGCAACAACAAAAACGGCACCTTCTCCGAAATCGGCGCCGAGGCCGGCGTCGCCTTCAACGAACACGGCCAGGAACAAAGCGGCATGGGGGCCGCCGTCGGCGACTTCAACAACGACGGCCGCCTCGACCTCCTCAAAACCAACTTTGCCAACGACTACCCCAACGTCTACCGCAACCAAGGCAACGGCCTCTTCGAAGACGTGGTCATGCGCGCGGGCCTCGCCGTCAACCCCCAATACGTCGCCTGGGGCATCGGCCTCGTCGACTTCGACAACGACGGCTGGAAGGACGTCTTCCAGGTCAACGGCCACCTCTTCCCCGAACTCGGCCCCGCCGCCTACCGCAACCCCCGCCTCGTCTATCGAAACCTCGGCAGCGGCCGCTTCGAAGACGTCTCCCCCACCCTCCGCCCAGCCTCCAGCCGCGGCGCCGCCTTCGGCGACTTCGACAACGACGGCCGCATGGACGTCCTCATCCAGAACATGGACGAACCGCCCACCCTCCTCCGCAACACCGGCACCCCCCTCGGCAACTGGCTCAAGGTCCTCCCTCAAGGGACAAAATCCAACCGCTCCGCCATCGGCGCCACGGTCCGCGTCAACGGCCAAACCGAAGCCGTCGTCAGCCAATCCAGCTATCTCTCCGTCAACGACCGCCGCCTCCACTTCGGCCTCGGCCTCGCCAAAACCGTCGACACCGTCACCGTCCGCTGGCCCACCGGCGAGACAGAACTCTACGGCCCCTTCCCCGCCAACCAGACCGTCACCCTAGTCGAAGGAGCCGGCCGCCGCCCATGATCTCCCTCCTCCTCGCCCTCCTCCTCTTCCAACTCCCCGGCCCCGAAATGGAGCGCCAGTGGCAGCAGGAACTCGCCGCCACGCCCAACGCCTTCGCCCCCGCCTTCAATCTCGGCTTCTATTACTTCAACGGAAACCGCCTCCCCGAAGCCGAACCCCTCCTCCGCCGCGCCGCCAAGGCCAACCCCAAAGACTTCAACACCCACTACATCCTCGGCGTCGTCTGCCAGCGCCAAGGCCGCCGCGACGACGCCCTCCGCGCCTGGCGCACCGCCCTCTCGATCCAACCCAACCACCTCCGCCTCATGAAGGTGATGAGCGTCGAATACACCGAAGGCCGCTACTTCGCCGAAGCCGCCGCCCTCGCCAGCCGCGTCCTCCAACTCGAACCCGCCGACCACCAAGCCTGGACCCTCGCCATCAAAGCCCTCGCCGACGCCCAGGAGTTCGACCAAGCCACCACCCTCGCCCAGCAAGCCGCCGCCCGTTTCCCCGCCAACGCCCGCCTCAGCTTCGAATACGCCTTCCTCCTCCACCGCCAGGGCCGCTTCGCCGAAGCCGCCCCGCTCCTTGAGGCCGCCACCAAAAACGAGCCCACCTTCGAAGAGCCCTGGTACTTGCTCGGTGATATCCACCTCAAACAAGAGGCCTTCACCAAGGCGATCCCGTTCTTCGAAAAAGCCATCGCCCTCCGCCCCGAGTATCTCCCCGCCCGCATGGGCCTGGCCCGCGTCCACATCGCGCTCGAACAATGGGATGCCGCCAAAACCCAACTCGCTGCCGCCGCCGCCGCCCGCCCCGACGATCCCCAGCCGCCGCTCCTCCTCGCTCAGGTCCTCTTCCGCCTCGGCGACGAAGCCGGCGCCAAAGCCGCCCGCGAAAAAAGCATGGCCCTCCGCCGAGCCAACCCCGCCGCCCAGGAAGCCATTCAATCCCGCACCTTCCCCCGCTAAACCCCTACGGTAGAGACGAGATCCCCTACGGGGCGACGCTTGAGGAGATCATCGAAAACTACGGCATCACCCGCGAACAGATGCAAGCCGTCCTCGAATTTGCTGCTCAGAGCGCTGCACCGCCTATTAGGCTGAAACAAGCTGGCGGATCCGTCCCATTGAGCAAGAGTGGTCCCAACGGCCCCCCGCCGAGGAAGCCCTACCCCCAGTCGTAAGACTCGCCATTCCACCGCCGCACAATCTCCCCAAAACAAAATAGTTGACACTGTCTACCGTTCCTGTATCCTTCAAGTAGACACTGTCAACATATGAATCCCATCCTCCTCATCGTCACCATCGCCGGCCTCCTCGACTCCCAAGGCGAAGTCGCCTGCGCCCTCTATCGCTCCCCCTCCGGCTTCCCCATGGATCCCGCTTCTGCCGTCCGCGTCAAACACCCCGTCCAACCCGGCGCCGTCGAATGCCGTTTCCCCGATCTCGCCCCCGGCCGCTACGCCGTCGCCGTCTCCGTCGACCAGAACAAGAACGGTAAAACCGACAAGAACTTCGTCGGCATGCCCACCGAACCCTGGGGCGTATCCAACAACGTCCGCCCCAAACTCCGCGCTCCCCGCTTCGAAGAAGCCGCCTTCTCCGTCGCCGGCCCCGAACCCACCCGCATCACCATCCAGGTGGCCAAATGATCACCCCCCAGCGTTACGGCCCCTGGGCCGTCGTCACCGGCGCCTCCTCCGGCATCGGCCGCGAAATCGCCGTCCAGCTCGCCGCCGCCGGCCTCTCCCTCGTCCTCGTCGCCCGCCGCGAGGACGCACTCGCCCAACTCGCCGCCACCCTCCCCGTCGAAACCCTCATCATCCCCCTCGATCTCGCCGCCCCCGGCGCGCCCTCCGGGCTCCTCGCCCGCACCGCCGCCCTCCCCGTCGGCCTCCTCGTCAACGCCGCCGGCTTCGGCTCCGGCGGAGCCTTCCTCGATACCGACCCCATCGCCGAATCCCAAATGGTCGACGTCAACTGCCGCGCCGTCCTCGCACTCACCCACGGCTTCGCCCGCCGCTTCGCCGCCCAGCGCCGCGGCGGCATCGTCCTCTTCAGTTCCATCGTCGCCACCCAGGGCGTCCCCCGCTCCGCCAACTACGCCGCCACCAAAGCCTACGTCCACTCCCTCGCCGAAGCCCTCGCCGTCGAACTCACCCCCCACGGCGTCGACGTCCTCGCCTCCGCCCCCGGACCCACCGACAGCGGTTTCGCCCACCGAGCCGGCATGACCATGGCCAACGCCGAATCCCCCGTCCGCGTCGCCCGCGAAACCCTCGCCGCCCTCGGCCGTCGCCGCCTCGTCGTCCCCGGCGGCTTCGCCAAGCTGCTCACCGCCGGCCTCTCTGTCACCCCCCGATTTCTCCGCGTCCAAATCATGAAGCAGGTGATGAAGTCGATGACATAAGCGAAGCTAGATCTATGCCCCCCCGGCCCCATCCGGCCCGCGACCTCCGCGAAGCCTGCGTCGACCAAGCCCTCGCCATCATCGGCGATGTCGGCCTCGAAGCCCTCAGCATCCGCGAAGTCGCCCGGCGACTCGGCGTCTCCCATCAGGCGCCCTACAAGCACTTCCCCAGTTCGGACCATCTTCTGGCCGAAGTCGTCCGCCGCACCTATCGCCAGTTCTCCGAGCACCTCGAAGCCCGGCCCCGCAGCAGCCACCCCGGCGAGGATCTCAAGAGCATGGGCGAAGCCTATCTCCGCTTCGCCATCGATCATCCGCTCCACTACCGTCTCCTCTTCGGCACCCCGCTCCCAGACCCCGCAGCCCACCCGGAGATGATGGCGGAGGCCCGCCGCGCCTTCCAACTGCTCCACGAAGCCATCGGCCACCTCAAGCCCCCAACCAGCGAAACGGATCGCCAACTCGACGCCCTCTTCGTCTGGGCCACGGTCCACGGCCTGGCTACCATCCTCCAGACCGCGGCCCTCGACCAGATCGGCCTCGACAAAGTCGTCCTCGCCGAAGCCCTGCCCCACGCGCTCCACCGAATCGGCAAGGCCCTGGCGCCGTAACAAGAAAGTAGCCCCGCCGACTGCCCAACCATCGCGCCCATTCGGCGCGAAAGGAATCCCTATGCCCTTTTGCTTTCTCCTCCTCCTGGCCCAGTACCTCAAAGCAGACGCAGCACGGCTGGACCGCCACTGACACCGACCACTCCCTCTTCCGCCGCTGGGGCCTCACGGCCGAAGTCTCGCAGGAAACGGACACCCGCGCCTATCTCTTCGGTGGGAGATACCGAGCCCTCCGCCGCCCCCGTTTCGCGCTGACCGGCCGTATCGTCGCCGGCATAACGGACTGGAACCGCGTCCCCACCCAGACGGCCTTCACCTTCGGCTTCGCCCAGTCCATCGACTGGAAGCTGAACGAAAAATGGGCCCTCCGCGTCCAACCCGGCTTCCGCTTCCTCCGCCTCGACGATCCCGCCGGTCGCCGCCGCACCACCATCGCGACACCCCTGGCCATCGGCGTGGTCTACAAATTCGGCCACCGGTAGCCTGAACAAAGTTCAGGTCTTGTCACTCGCTGCGGACAAGCCCGTGGTCGCGCAACGCCTCGTCAGCGAGTAAACTGCCTCGTTTGCACGGCTCGGCTTTCCGAAGGAAGTTGCTAGATTCAGGTTCTAATCGCAAGGGTGTGAAGGATCAATTCCTTTCATCCGCACCAAACAGATGCTAAACGACGTATCGCTTTTGCGGTAGGTCCTTTTCGCTTTGTGCCATAGGCGTTTTATGACAATACAGGAGTTCGAGTCCAAGTCCTGACGGGCACTTTTCGGCCACAAAGCATCTCAAGGCTGAAATTCTCGATTCGGCCACCGCAATCGTCTGTAGAACGTTCCGGCGGTCAACAGATCGGTCGGGCCTGCGAAGCGTTTCCGCCCATGTGAGCGTGTTTCTGGGGTCTTGATACTTGGAGTCGACGCCATCGATCTCGAAGTGGTCGTCGGTAAGTTCAACAGCATAAGTGTGCTCGTCGTTGTCGGGGCCAATGTGCGCGACGTCCTCCATCTGCTGCATCACGTGGTGGAATGCGTGATCGCCGGGTGTGGGGGTGGAATGGTCGTCAGTCAGAGTGAGATGATAAAGCAGTGCCTCGTTCGGCTGGAGAAAGGGTGTGGCGAAGCCAAAACTATTGTTGGATACCGACGTCTGTATCAAGATCAGCAAAGGCTCTATCTCCGAAGCGGACTGGAAGATTGCCTCGGTAGCGATTCGTTCACGCTATGACTACTGTGTTTCGTTCAACACGTTTCGGGAGTTGCTGGTTGGTCTTCATAACAGCGCCCCGGCCTATTTTCAACATCGAAAGCGTGAGCTTCTAATTCTTACTTCTTTCACGCAATGACCGTTCTGCCATATCCGCCTGTCTTCGCAATCAACACGGCGTTCGGTCGATCACTCACACGTTCCGGCGACCTGCACATCCCAGAAGAGGAATGGCGAAGACGGTGCCTCGAAATCATTGTGGACAGTCAGGATAAGGACGAAGCCGTCGAACGCCTCCTTCGTGAGATCGGATTCTCGCTTGAGGGGTTTGTAACCGAAGAGGGCTCGGTGATTCGCGAGCACATACGGCTCTGCGAAGGGCTTCGTGCCAAGACCCATGAGATACGTTCTCTAGGATGGTCTGCCTGGATTTTGCACCACTTCGGCCAGCCGACTCTCACCGATGATTGCGAGTTGCTGCTGGACCGATTAGATGCGGCCTACCGCTACAGCCTGTTCGTTAGCCAATTCGCCAATGATCGAAGGTACGATTTCAGTCGGCATCAGTCGGACTACGGTGATCTCTGCCAGTTGTTCTATTTGAGCGATCCAGACATGCACCTTCTAGTTGTGGACGGCGATCTGAAGACTCGAACGGCAGGTAGTCACCAAACAGATCGTACCTGGCATGCTGAAGGAGTAGCGCGGCTCGCGGCGTCGCCGCGACTCGCGCTACGCTGGAGCTCACCGGGCCTGGGGACGAGGCGAGAAGATCGACTCCCAGTCTGGAGAGCGGGGCATCTCGCCTCGGGGCAGGCCGAGTTT
>CAMDCN010000004.1 GCA_945890485.1 Candidatus Sulfopaludibacter sp. SbA3
TCTTTTTCCCCAGGAGTTTTCCGATGCCCAGTCAACAGAACGACCAACTCACCCCCGAACAGAAAAAGGCCCGCCGCGCCGAAGTCAACCGCCAGAACGCCAAGAAAAGCACCGGCCCCAAGACCGACGCCGGCAAAGCAACCTCCCGCTTCAACGGACTCAAAAACGGTTCCCGCACCGTCGTCATCGACCTCAGCGGTTCTCCCGGTGTCTCCGTCCTCTCCTGCGACGACGCCAACGAATACCGCGAAATGGTCGCCGAATACCATCGCGCCATCGCACCCAATGGCCGCGCCGAAGTCAGCATCGTCCAGCGCATCATCGACGCCCAGTGGCGCCTCCTGCGCAACAACCGGCTGCAAACCCTCGAACTCGAAGCTAGCCTCGTCGAGGTTCGCCACACCGCAGACCACGAACTGCTCGGCGACAATGCCGCCGACATCGACATGATCTCGGCTAACCGCGTGGTCATCGACACCAAATACGTCAAGCGGCTCCAGCAGGAAGAGGTCATGCTCCTCCGTATCGTCAACATGAGCTACCGCGAGCTCAATCAGCTCCGCAAACTCAATCCGCAGCCCCCGCCGCCCGTGCGCCGCCGCATCGAATACATCACCGAACCAACCAGCCTGCCCGACGAAACCGTCGAAACCGCATCTCCGGAACTCGTTGAAAAGAAGCCTCAAACCAGCCCCTATGCCAGCGACCGAAGCCAACCGGAGGCCGCATTCTTCCCCGTATTCAAGCGGCCCGCCAAGCCAAAAACGTTCACCGCCGGCGCCGCCGGAAGCTCGTATCCCGGCCTGGACCCGGTCTAGCAGCAGCCATCAACCCAAAGTCTATCGAGTTCCCTCACGACCCAAAACCCAAGCCCATCACGGACGCCCGAAGTGTGCCGGCTCTCCGCCAATCTCACTCTTTCCACACGTTTTCCACGAATGTTCCACATGGAACATCACAGCTTTTCCACAGGCCTGACCCCGTAGACGCACGCCCTCCCACCCTAGGGTGCTACTCTAATTCAAGCTAACTATCTATATATGTCTGAACGTAAATTGCAAGTCATCCCCCTCGGCGGCCTAGGCGAGTTCGGTATGAACTCCATGGCCATCCGCTATGGCGATGACATCATTGTGGTCGATGCGGGGATGATGTTCCCCGACGCCGAACTGCTCGGTGTCGATATCGTGACTCCCGACTTCTCCTACCTCAAGGAGAACAAGAAACACGTCCGCGGCCTCGTCCTCACCCATGGTCACGAAGACCACATCGGCGGCATCCCGTTCCTATTGTCGGAACTCAATGTCCCCATCTACGGCACCAACCTCACCCTCGCCTTCGTCGAACGCCGCCTCGAAGAACACAAAATCGACGCCGACCTCCATACCGTCGCCGCCGGCGACAAAATCAAGCTCGGACCCTTCGAAATCGAGTTCATCCACGTAACTCACTCCGTCTCGGCCTGCTGCGCCCTCGCCATCGCCACCCCCGCCGGCATCATTATTCACACCGGCGACTTCAAAATCGACCTCTCCCCCCTCGATAACAAGCCCTTCGACCTCCATAAGTTCGCTGAGTACGGCAAACGCGGAGTCCTCCTCCTCATGTCGGACTCGACTAACGTCGACCGCCCCGGCTTCACCCCCTCCGAACGCACCGTCCGCCCCGGCCTCGAAGAACTTGTCCGCAACTCGGATCGCCGCGTCGTCGTCTCCTGCTTCTCCTCCTCCACCCACCGGCTCCAGATGGTCCTCGACATCGCCGCCGCCACCGGACGGAAAGTCGGCCTTCTCGGTCGCAGCATGTTGTCCACCACCGAGATCGCTCACTCCCTCGGCCTCCTGCGCATCCCGGATAGCATTCTGCTCCGCCCGCAGGACATCATGCTCAACCAGCCCGAAAAGACGCTCGTCCTCGTCTCCGGCACCCAGGGCGAGCCCATGTCCGCCCTGTCCCGCGCCTCTTGTGATGGCCACAAGAGCATCAAAATCGAGAAAGGCGACACCGTCATCCTCTCCTCCCGTATCATTCCGGGCAACGAAAAGCCCATCATGCGGGTGATTAACCATCTGGCCCGCCGCGGCGCCAACGTCTATTTCGGCAGCCGCACCCCCCATATCCACGTCTCCGGCCACGGCGCTTCCGAAGAGCTCAAAGTGATTCTGAACCTCGTCCGGCCGAAGTACTTCGTGCCCCTCCACGGCGAGTACTGGCAGCTCCGCAAGCACATCGAACTCGCCTCCGGGCTCAAGGACCAGGGCCTCGAACAGTCCTTCCTCCTCGAAACCGGCGAAACCCTCGTCTTCGATTCGAAGGGTGGCCGCAAAGGCGACCGCGTCAACGTCGGCCGCGTCTGCATCGACTCCGGCTCCCTCGATGACGTCGTCGAGGACCTCGTCATCCGGGACCGCCGCCATCTCGCCGAAGACGGATTCGTCCTGCCCATCATTGCCATCGACAAGCTTACCGGTAAACTCGAAGGCCGGGCCGAGATCATCTCCCGCGGCTTCATCGCCGAAGATAACAAGGAGGTCATCACCGGCGCCCGCAAGGTCCTCGCCCGGACCCTCGAAACCTCCAGTGCCGAGGAGCGCTCAGACGTCGGCGTCATGCAGGAAAAGATCCGGGCCGACCTCAAACGCTACCTCGCCAAGGAAACCCAACGCCGGCCCCTCATCATGCCGGTCATTCTCGAGGTCTGATCCCCCAATGGCGCTGCCGACCTATGAAGAGCTGATGCTCCCGCTCCTGAGGCACATCGCCGACGGCCGCCAATACTCGTATGCCGATCTTGTCCCGCTGCTCAGGCGGGACTTTCGGCTTTCGGATACCGATTTATTGGTAACGAACGAGGGGGGCCAGCCTCGGCTCGTCAACCGCTTGGCTTGGGCCAAGAAGTATCTCCAGGAAGCCGGCTTGCTCATAGGCCTCCGGCGCTTCGGGATCACTCAACGGGGCGCGGACACGCTTGCGACTAACCCTGAAGGAATCGACAAAGCCTACCTCCAACGGTTCCCCGAGTTCCGGCTCTATCTGCAACGCAGCAAGGAGCATCGCCGCTAACCATGCCCACCCTCCTCGAAGACGCCTCAGGCTTCAAAGGCGAAGCCGCCCTCCAGTTCGCCCCCGCCACCGAAGCCGAACTCGTCGCCTTCCTCCAGTCCAACCACGAACCCGTCACCGTCGTGGGCGCCCTCTCCGGCGTCACCGGCGGCGCCGTTCCCGCTTCCGGCGTCGCCCTCAGCCTCGCTAAATTCACCCGCTGCGACATCGCCCCCGGCTCCGCCCGCGTCGGCGCCGGCCTCCTACTCGCCGATCTCCAAGCCGCCGCCAAAGCCTCCAAACAGTTCTACGCCCCGGACCCCACTTACAACGGCGCCTCCATGGGCGGCACCATCGCCAATAACGCCTCCGGCTCCCGCTCCTTCCGCTTCGGCTCCACCCGCCGCCATGTCCTCGCCCTCCGCGCCGTCTTCATGGACGGCACCGTCCGCGAATTCCACCGCGGCGAGCCGATCGACTTCGACGTTCCCGCCGTCACCATCCCCGCCACCACCAAACATCAGGCCGGCTACCCGCTCGCCCCCGGCATGGATTGGATCGATCTCCTCATCGGCTCCGAAGGCACCCTCGCCATCCTCACGGAAGCCACCGTCCAGCTCCTCCCCGCCCCTGCCGAACTGCTCTCCGGCGTCCTCTTCTTCCCCTCCGAAGCCGAAGCCCTCCAGGCCGTCGACGCCTGGCGCAGTCTGCCCCAACTCCGCATGCTCGAGTACTTCGACGCCGAGTCCCTCAACCTCCTCCGCGAAGTCCACCCGGAATCTCCCCGCTGCGAAGCCGCCCTCCTCATCGAGCAGGAAGGCGACGACACCGACTACCTCGACGACTCCCCCATCGATGAAGCCTCCTGGTTCGGCACCACCGACGCCGACCGCGAACGCTTCCGCAAGTTCCGCCACGCGCTCCCCGAACGCGTCAACGACACGGTCCGCCGCAACGGCTACATGAAGATGGGAACCGACTACGCCGTCCCCGCCGCTCGCAACGCCGAAATGATCGCCCGCTACCGCGAACTCCTCGATCCCACCGGCATCCGCTACGTCATCTACGGCCACATCGGCGACGCCCACGTCCACGTCAACATGCTCCCCGCCACGGCCGAACAGGCCCGCCAGTCCCAACAATTCCTCCACGATTTTGCCCACGAAGCCGTGCTCCGCGGCGGTACCGTCGGCGCCGAGCACGGTCTCGGCAAACGCAAACGCGACCTGCTCCACCTGCTCTATTCCGGCCCCGAAATCGAGGCCATGAAAGCCGTCAAACGCCGCCTGGACCCCCGTTGGCTCCTCGGCCAAGGAAACCTCTTCCCATGCGAGCCAGCCTCCTCCTCCTAGCCTCCTCGGCCCTCTTCGGCCAGGCCTTGCCCGATAAGGTTCTGGAAATCATCCAAGCCAATCAGGCCTGGACCCTTGAACAGCAGCGCACCATCTGCGAGATCCCGGCCCCGCCCTTCAAAGAGAAGGTGCGCGGCATCGAGTACGCCAAGCGCCTCAAAGCCCTCGGCCTCGTCGATATCCGCACAGACGCGGAAGGCAACGTCATCTCTCGCTGGCCCGGCTCCACCGCCCCCAAGCCCGTCACCGTCTTCAGCGCCCATCTCGACACCGTTTTCCCCGAAGGCGTGGACGTTAGGGTCAAGACCGAAGGCAAGCGGCTCACTGGCCCGGGCATCGGCGACGACTGCCGCGGTCTCGCCTCCGTCCTCACTGTCGCCAAGGCATTCCAGGAAGCCAAAGTCAAAGTCGAAGGCACCGTCCTCTTTGTCGCCACCGTCGGTGAAGAGGGCCAAGGCGACCTCCGCGGAGTTCGCCATCTCTTTACCAAGGAAATGAAGGGCCAGGTCGACCACTTCATCTCCGTCGACGGCACCGGCTACGGCGTCGCGGCCCGCGGCGTCGGCTCCAACCGCTACAAGGTCACCTATCTCGGCCGCGGCGGGCACTCCTACGGCGCCTTCGGCATGCCCAATCCCGCCCACGCCATGGGCCGCGCCATCGCCCGCATCAGCGATATCCAGGTTCCTAAGCAGCCCAAGACCACGTTCAACATCGGCACCGTCGAGGGCGGCACCAGCGTCAACTCCATCCCCATCTCCGTCTCGATGGAGGTCGACCTCCGCAGCGAGTCCGCTGCGGAACTCGCCAATTTAGACGAGCGTTTCCGGGCCGCCCTCCAGTCCGCCCTCGAAGCCGAAAAGGCCCGCTGGCCTGACTCGAAAGCGGCCCTCGAACTCAAGATTGATACCATGGGCCTCCGCCCCGCCGCCGAGCCGCCAGACTCGCGCCCCATCATCCAGAAGACCCTTGCGGCGGCGAAGCAGCTCGGCATCCCGGTCTTCGCCACCCGCAGTGGCAGCACCGATTCCAACATCCCGATGAGCCTCGGCATCCAGGCCGTGACGATCGGCGGAGGCGGTCAAGCCAGCGGAGCCCACTCTGCTGACGAGTTCTACGAAGAGACCCCGGACTCGTACAAAGGCCCTCAAATGGCGGCCCTCCTGCTGCTTAGCCTCAACCCGCCCAAATGATCTCGGCCGTCCATCGCCGCATCGTCTCGACCAAGGCCGAGTGGCGCGCCGACCCGTCCCGCCGCGCCTTACCGGCCTTGGCCGAACCGATCCCGTGGCCCGCCCCGGTGCCGATCCCTATTAGCTTTGGACGAATCTCCGTCTCGACAAACGCCCGCGTCTATCGGTTCCGTCAAATAGCCCAACTCCGCCCGTGGTCCCCAGTCCGCATCCTCTGTAACGAGCGCCGCGCCGAGGACGACGGCCTCTGGTACGCCATCGAGGATCTCTACCTCCTCCTCCAAGCCGGCCCCGCGCCCGCCGCGCTGCCGCCCTTGCGCCTGATCGACCTCCGCCACCCCCGCCTATGATCTCCCTGCTCCACCGAAAGATCCTCTCAACGAAAGCCGAATGGCGCACCGACCCCAGCCGCCGCCACCTTGCGCCGCTCCCTTTCATCGCTTGGCCCGAACCGCGCGCTCTTCCCTATCGCGGAACCAGTCTCCAAATCCGCGGCGACGCCTCCGTTTGGATCGCTCGCAAGCAGGTGGCCCAACTCCATCCGTGGCAACCGATCCGGGTCGTCCGCAATCAGCGCCAAGCCCACTACTACACCCTCGAAGACTATCACTTGCTGCTCACCGGCCCGGACAAGCCGGACGAACTCCCGCCTGTCCGTCTGATCGACCTGCAACTGGACCGCTCATGATCTCTCTCCTCCACCGCCAGATCTCCTCCGGAATCCTCCCGCCGATGGCAGAGCCCATTCCCTTCCCTGACCCTTGGCCGCATCCGTTCCGGCGAGCCTATCTCGAGATCGACCGCGATGGAGGCATCACGGTCCACCACCGCGGACCACGTTATCTTGGCCGCCTCACACCGTGGCAGCCGACCCGCATCCTATGCCCGCTCCGCGGCGGCCTCGAGGACTACTACGTCATGCTCCACCAAGGCCCCAGGCCCGAAATTCTGCTCCCCACGCTCACCAAGGACCTCACATGATCCGTCCCGCCACTCCCGCCGATGTACCCGTTATCCTCGACTTTATCCAACAGCTCGCCGAATACGAAAAGCTGCGCGACGCCTGTCACGCCACCGAAGAGGCCCTCGCGATAACGCTCTTTGGTTCCCGGCCCTACGCCGAGGCTCTCATCGCCGAGGATGCCTCGGGCCCCGTCGGCTTCGCGCTGTACTTTCACAACTACTCGACCTTCCTCGCCAAGCCCGGGATCTACCTCGAAGATCTCTTCGTCATCCCCGCTGCCCGCGGCGCTGGGCATGGCAAGGCATTACTCAATGCCCTCGCCAGATTGGCGGTAGAACGGGGCTGCGGTCGCCTCGAATGGTCCGTCCTCGATTGGAACGCCCAGTCAATCGCCTTCTACAAGTCCCTTGGTGCGGAACCTCAGGAAGACTGGACCATATTCCGCCTCTCTGGCGATTCTCTTCGTCAGCGAGCTGGCTCGTCGAGCTCAAACATATAGATGTCATCCAGCTTGGCGCCCGGCTGCATTCGAGCAAGCTCCTTCAGATAGCCGGTTCTCATGTCGTAAACCCACCCGTGAATCTCCGGACGGTGCTCAGAGTTCCAAGCCCGTTGAATGATCGAGGTCTCCGCCAGATTCTGCACCTGTTCCATAACGTTCAGTTCGACCAGCCGGTCAAACCGGGCAACCGGATCCGACATCGACTCGAGTTCACGGCTATACAGCCGGTAAACATCCTTGATCTGCCGCAACCACTTGTTGATCAGGCCGAGATTCTGCCGGCCCATCGCATTCTTCACACCCCCGCATCCGTAGTGCCCACAAACGATCACGTGCTTGACCTTGAGAACCTCAACCGCGTACTGCAACACGCTCAGCATGTTGAAATCGGTATGAATCACCAGGTTTGCGATATTCCGGTGGACGAACAATTCACCCGGCTGCGTACCCGTCACCTCTTCCGCCGGCACTCGGGAATCGGAACAACCGATCCACATGAATTCCGGCTTCTGATCCAGCGCCGAATTTCGGAAGAAATTCGCGTCCACGCTGATCTTGTCTTCCACAAACGCCTTATTGGCAAGCAGCAATTTACGGTACGAGTCCATTCCACCTATCTCCATCGGTCTTCGATGCGCTTGATCTCTACCTTGACGTTCTTGTACGGCGCCGAACGCTGAAAGTCCTCGATCACTTCATAAATGTCCCGGTCGATATAGGACGATTTCGTGCCATCGATCAACAATGTCGTCCCCTCGGGAATCCGGTTGAGCTTTGTCCGCAGTTCACTCTTGTTGACAAAAGTCATGTCCTTGTTGAACCGCATGAGATACCAGTTGTCTTGATTTACGACCGAAATCGCAGCTCTGTGATTCCCCCAGATTACGACCAAAATCCCGACGACAAGCCCAATCACCACGCCCTGCAACAGGTCCGTGAACAAAATCGCAAACACAGTCAACACAAACGGAAGAAATTGCTCCCAACCAAGTCGATACATGGCGCGATAAATCTTCAATGTCGACAACTTGTAACCCACTAGGATCAGAACAGCAGCCAGGCTCGCCAGCGGAGTCCAATTCAAATACTGCGGCATTGCCACCACCGCGAAAAGCAGAAGGAGACCGTGGAAAATCGTCGAGATCTTTGTCCGTCCGCCCGAACTGATGTTAGCCGTCGTGCGCAGAACCACGGCGCTAACCGGCAAACCGCCCACCATTCCGGAGGCGATGTTACCAATTCCCTGCGCAACTAACTCTCGGTTGGGAGAGGTAATCCGGCGGAAAGGGTCGATCCGGTCCGCTGCCTCAATCGAAAGAAGTGTCTGAATGCTGGCCAGGATGGCGATGCTCAGCGCAATCGTCCACACGCGGGGATCGCCAATTGAAGCGAAATCAGGAAACAACAACTCGAGGCTTCCAAACGTCGGGAGTTGTACCATGTGCGCCGGATCAGTTAACTGCCAGGACGGCATGAAGATACCGAATGAATAGTTCATACCGATACCAAGCAAAACGGCCAGAAGGGGCCCCGGCACCGCCAAGGCGACTCGCGAGCCGCTTGCCGACCATCGATCCCATGCAATCAGAACGAATAAACAGACCAGAGCAATGACAACAGCACCTTCGCTCGGGTTCATGATGCTCGACACGACATCGGAAAAGGTATTGGAGCCTCCGGCCTCAAAGAAACTGAAGTCCCCTTCGAAATCTTTGTCTCGGCCAAGCGCATGGGGGATCTGCTTGAGAATGATCACCAGTCCGATCCCCGCCAGCATCCCTTTAATCACCGAATTCGGCACATAGTCACCGATAACACCGGCGCCGGCAACGCCCAGTAGCACCTGCATACCGCCCGCCAAAACCACGGCAGTCAGCACGGATCGAAAGGAACCGGTAGTCTGAATCGCTGATAAGACAACCACCGCCAAGGCGGCCGCCGGACCGGTAACGCTGATGGGCGAGCTCGACAGGAAGCCGACCACCAGGCCCCCCACGATGCCGCCAATGATTCCGGAAAACAGCGGCGCGCCAGAGGCCAGTGCGATCCCAAGGCACAACGGCATCGCGACCAGGAAAACAACCAGTCCCGCCGGACCATCGTATTTCAGGAAGTTCGCCCAGGATGGCTCGAGCGGTCCGCTAGAGGTAGAAACTAATCTCGTCGTCTTCTCCTGCACTTAACCGGAACTCCATCGCTTGAATTACGCCATCTAACTGCGCGGGCGACCGTAAGCCGACAATAGCTCCGGTAACCTCCGGCCGACGCAACACCCATGCTAGCGCGACTTCGCCCGGAGCGACACCGTAGCGTTCACCGATTTCTCGCAATTTTTCAACCAGTTCCAGATTCTTTGTTAAAGCTGGCTCTTGGAATTGCACCCAACGCTTCCGATGATCATCTTCCGGCATCGCGGCAATCCGCTCCCGAGTCATTGCGCCGGTCAACATGCCCCTGCCCATAGGGGAATAAACGACCACGCCGGCCCCGATCGCCGCGGCGTGGGGCAGCACCTCATCCTCCACCTCGCGAGTCAACAACGAATACGGCGGCTGCAGGGACGTGATGGGAGCAATCGTCTGCGCCCGCTCCATTTGAGCCTTCGAAAAGTTCGAGACGCCGATCCACCGGACTTTGCCTTCGGCCTGCAACTCAGCCATCGCCGTCCAACCCTCTTCGACATCCTCATCCGGCTCCGGCCAATGCATCTGGTATAGGTCGATCACGTCGACATTCAAGCGCCGGAGACTCGCTTCGCACTCAGCACGCACAGAGTCCTTTTTCAAGCGCTTTCCGATGACGCGGTTCTCATCCCAAACCCGGCCGCACTTGGTGAAGACATAGGGCTTGTGTGCCAAACCCTCGAGCGCCTTCGCGACGACCTCTTCGGAATGGCCGAGGCCGTAGACGGCCGCCGTGTCGACCCAATTCATGCCCGCCTCGACCGCCGCGCGAATCGCATCGACCGAATCGGTATCATCCTGCGGGCCCCATCCGAAGGCCCATCCGCCTCCGCCAATCGCCCACGCCCCCACACCAAGCGGAGTAATCTCCAAGTCACTGTTGCCAAGTCGCCGTTTTTGCATCGATACTCAGCATAACCGACCTTGATCTTCGCCATCCTCCTCGCCTCACTGCTAATCGCCCTAGCCGCCAAACGGATGGGGCAACCGTATCCAATCGCCTTGGTCATCGGGGGCCTATGTCTGGCGGCCATTCCTGGAGTCCCGGAAGTGACGCTCGATCCGAACGTCGTCTTCTATGTACTGCTGCCGCCGGTTTTGTTCGAGGCGGCCTACTTCACCTCCTGGCGCGATCTGATGGCTCAGCGTCGGCCCGTGCTGATGCTGGCCTTCGGGCTTGTCGCAGCCAGTAGCGCTGCGGTCGGTGCAGTCTGCGTCTGGCTCATCCCTGGCATGAACTGGGCGACCGGCATCACGCTGGGCGCCATCGTCTCGCCGCCCGACGCCGCAGCGGCGACGGCGATTACACGGGGCCTTCGCCTGCCGCGCCGCATCGTACAAATCATCGAAGGCGAGAGCCTCGTCAACGACGCCTCCGCCCTGACGATCTATCGTTTCGCGGTCGCCGCAATCGTGACAGGCTCATTCCTGTGGTCCCAGGCGACGATCGCCTTCCTTTGGATTGCCCTCGGCGGAACGGCGATCGGCATTGCCATCGGATACGCGTATGTCTGGCTCTTCCCGAAGATCAAGGACGTCGAAGTAGAGATCCTGTCCACTTTCGCGCTCGCGTACGGCTCCTACATCGCGGCGGAGCAGGTACACGCCTCCGGTGTCTTGGCGTGTGTAGCCGCAGGCTTAATCCTGGGACGCTCCAGTTCGAACCTGTTTACCGCGACCGGCCGGATCCGGGGCGCGGCCGTCTGGTCGACCGCGATATTTCTGTGCAATGTCGTGATCTTCGCGCTCATCGGCTTGCAACTCCGCGCAGTGCTTCGCGACGTGAGCGGCTATCCGCCGGAGATGCTCTTGGGATGGTGTGCGGCGGTGACCGCAACGGTGATCTTGGTGCGGATCGCCTGGGTCTACGTGGTGTCGCCTTGCCGGACGGGGCTTTTTGTCGTCGCGTGGACAGGGTTGCGGGGCGTCGTGTCGCTGGCAGCCGCGTTGGCGCTGCCCACGGAGACTGAGTCTGGGCTTCCCTTCCCGTACCGGAGCTTGGTGCTCTTGCTCACGTTTGCCGTGATCCTGGTCACCCTGCTCCTGCAAGGCCTCACTCTTCGTCCGATCATCCGCCTCCTGCGGCTGCCGGCAGACCGGACCAGTGAAGAGGAGCAGTTGGCGGCACGCCTGCACGCGGCCGAATCGGCGCTGGAACGCCTGTTGGAGCTCGAAGATACGGCTCCCCGGCACGTGGTTGACCGGGTGAAAGGCTTCTTCGAGGACCGCGTGGCGGATGTGCGGGCGTTGCAAGAGTTGGAGAGCGGCAGCGAACAGATGGAGCGGCCGGAGGAGTTCCAATCGCTGGCCGAACAGCGGCTGTGGTACGAATTGCTGCGGGCGGAACGGACGGCGATTATCGAACTGCGCCGCCAAAAAGTAATCGGCGACGAAGCGCTGCACGAGATCGAAAACGAGATAGACCTGCTCGAGGCAAGACTCTCCCCGCGATAAGCTATAGGCCATGCGCCGTTTCCTCTTCCTGGTTATCGCGGGCTCGCTGAGCGCCCAGCAGATTATGTTCCCGCCCGTGCGGGGCACGAAGGAGATGGTCGCCGCGGCGAACAATTTTGAAGTGGAGGCCGGCTT
Source organism: Candidatus Sulfopaludibacter sp. SbA3 (assembly GCA_945890485.1). GTDB lineage: Bacteria > Acidobacteriota > Terriglobia > Bryobacterales > Bryobacteraceae. Next base: position 11,826 of record CAMDCN010000004.1, read on the forward strand.
CCGGCTGCTTGCGCAAGGCGGCAACGCCGTCGACGCGGGAGTCGCCGGCACGCTCACGGCGGCGGTGACGGAGCAGGCGCGGTTCGGTCTCGGCGGAGAAATGCCGCTGATCATCACGATGAAGGGTAAACCTCCCATCGTGATCTCCGGCGTCGGCACGGCACCGAAGCTGGCGACGGTGGAGTACTACACAAAGCGAAAAGCCGAGCCATGGGAGGACGACGAGCGGAAGGTCCCGATTCCCGGCGAAGGCATCCGGGCAGCCATTCTTCCAGGCGTGATGGACGGGCTGTTGCTGGCTCTGCAGAAGTACGGAACGAAGTCGTTCGCCGAAGTCGCCCAGCCGGCGATTGAATACGCTGAGGGGTTTCCGATTGGCGAAGAATTCTCGACGTTCATCCGGAACGGCGAACGGCTGCTCGTCACCTGGCCTACATCGAAGGCCTTCTTCCTGCCGAACGGCGAGGTACCGGAAAGCGGGACGATGATGCGATTGCCCGCACTCGCCAAGACACTGCGGGAGTTGGCGGCTGCTGAGAAGAAGCAGCGGGGCAATCGGGCGAAGAAGATCCAGGCCGTGCGGGACTACTTCTATCGCGGGCCGATCGCGCAGAAGATCGCTAAGTTCTCCGAGGAAAACGGCGGCCTGATTCGCCTCGAAGACATGAAGGGGTTTGCCGCCGTGGAGGACACGCCACGGACCACCACCTATCGAGGCTACACGATCGTGAAACCCGGTTTCTGGACGCAAGGTCCGGTGATGCTGCAGGCGCTCAACATTCTCGAGGGCTACGACCTCAAAGCCATGGGCCATAACTCACCGGCACTGCTACACACCGAAATCGAGGCCGTGAAGCTGGCCTTTGCCGATCGCGACGCACACTACGGCGACCCGAACTTCTCGAAAATCAACGAAAAGTTGCTGCTGTCGAAGGAGTACGCAGCCGAACGTCGAAAGCTCATCAACCCGGACAAAGCGGACATGGGATCGCGGCCGGGGCCGGTGGCCACCGAGCACAATAGCGTACAGGACACGACTTGCGTCAACGTGGTTGATCGCTTCGGAAACGCCTACAACGCAACCCCCTCCGGCGCTTGGCTGCCAAGCGTGATCGCTGGCGATACGGGCATTCCGCTCTCGGGCCGCTTGCAGAGTTTTGTACTGACCAAGGGCCACGCGAATGAGCTCGCGCCGGGCAAACGGCCGCGGGTCACGCTGAGCCCGACCACGGTCTTGAAGCCGGATGGCAGCCTGCACTTTGTGATGTCGACGCCGGGCGGTGACAATCAAGACCAGGCGATGTTGCAGGTGTTGATCAACATCATCGACTTCGGCATGGGACCGCAACAAGCCGTCGAAGCGCCGCGCTTCCAGACCGAGCACTTCTATTCGAGCTTCGCCCATCACGAGTTCGTGCCAGGACGGTTGCGTGTGGAAGGCCGGGTGAGCCGGTCCGTAATCGACGCGCTACGGGCGAAGGGTCACATGGTGACCCCCTCCGGCGATTGGTCCAATGGCAGCGCTCCGACAGTGATTCTGGTGCGCGACGGGATACTCGATGGCGGAGCCGACCCGCGGCGTCTACGCTTTATTTTTGGCCGATAGCGAGAACGGTTTCAAAGTGGGGCGCTTCCTCTTCCCGATGAACCACACTAAGTTCGGGGTGGCGGAAGTGCGCCTTCTTCAGGAAGGCGAGAAGCTCCACCTCGCTGAAGCCCAGCCAAATATCCGCGTAGAGTTCGCGGGCCTGTTCGAAGGTGTGGCGCTGGAGATCGAGGATCACAACGCGCCCTCCGGGCTTGAGGATTCGCGCCGCCTCCGCAACGGCTCCCTGCGGGTGCAGGGCGTGGTGGAGGCTTTGACTGAAGAGGGCGAGGTCAACCGAGGCCGTTTCGAGGGGTAACTCTTCGAGGTCGCCGACGCGGTACTCGATGTTGGCAACTCCAGCTTTGCGTGCGGCTTCCCGGCCATAGTCGACCATCTTCTCGGAGTTGTCGACGGCGATGACCCGTTCCGCGCGCTGGGCCAAGAGGAGGGAGAGGGTTCCTTCGCCTGCACCGATGTCGGCGATCACCATCGGCGGGAGGAGCTTCAGCAGCATCTCCGCTACGCCCTTCCAACTGCGGCCAGGGACGTAGTGGCGGCCGAACCGACCGGCGAGTTCGTCAAAGTAAGCGCGCATCTTGTCCTTGCGCTTGGTCAAGATCAGGCGAAGGGCGTCGTCGTCAGTCGTAGTCTCGGGCAGTTCGTGGGCGCTTTGGCGGAGGATCTCCACCACGGTGGCATCGCCGGTGAAGCGGTAGAGGCTTTTCTGGCCGACCTTGCGCACCTCAACCAGTTCGGCCTGTTTGAGCTGCGAGAGGGCCATGGAGATGCGGCTTTGGCCCATGCCAAGGATCTCCTGCAGTTCCGCCACGCTGAGCTCTTCGCGGGTCAAGAGGCGGAGCATGCGGAGGCGGGACTCATCGCCGAGCAGGCGGAGGGACCGGAGGAGGTTGGCCATTGATTTTACATTCTATCAAGGAATCATGATTCCTTGATATCTGCTATCCTTCTTTCATGACCACTACGGTAGCCACCGAATATAAAGTTGCTGACATCGGCCTCGCCGATTGGGGCCGGAAAGAGATCAACATTGCCGAGCATGAGATGCCCGGTCTGATGGCCATCCGCCGGAAGAACGCGGCGTCGAAGCCGTTGGCCGGCGTTCGCATTACCGGTTCGCTCCACATGACGATTCAGACCGCCGTCCTGATTGAGACGATGGTCGACCTGGGCGCTGACGTGCGCTGGGCGAGCTGCAACATCTTCTCGACGCAGGACCATGCCGCGGCCGCGATTGCCGCCGCCGGCGTTCCGGTGTTCGCTTGGAAGGGTGAGACTCTCGAAGAGTATTGGGATTGCACCTTGAAGGCCGTGATCCATGGCGACGGCTTGGGCCCGCAGCTAGTGATCGACGACGGCGGCGACGTGACGCTGCTGATCCACAAGGGCTATGAGCTCGAGAACGGTTCAGATTGGGTGAACACGGCGTCGGGTTCGCACGAAGAGCAGGTGATCAAAGACCTGTTGAAGAAGGTCGCGGAGGAGACGCCGGGGATCTGGACGAAGATCGTCGCTGAGTGGAAGGGCGTTTCCGAGGAGACGACCACGGGTGTCCATCGCTTGTACAAGATGCAGCAGGACGGCAAGCTGCTCGTGCCGGCGATCAATGTGAACGACTCGGTAACGAAGTCGAAGTTCGATAACCTGTACGGCTGCCGCGAGTCTCTGGCGGACGGCATCAAGCGGGCGACCGACGTGATGCTCGCCGGGAAAGTGGCCGTTGTGTGCGGCTATGGCGACGTCGGCAAGGGTTCGGCGGGTTCGCTGCGTGGTCTGGGCGCTCGGGTGATCATCACCGAGATTGATCCGATCAATGCGTTGCAGGCCGCGATGGAAGGCTACCAGGTGACGACGATCGAGGACACCCTCGGCACCGCCGACATCTATGTGACGACCACCGGCAATGTCGACATCATCACCGTCGAAATGATGGAGAAGATGAAGGACCAGGCGATCGTTTGCAACATTGGCCACTTCGACAACGAGATTCAGATCGATAAGCTGAATGGTCGGACGGACGTGAAGAAGCTGAACATCAAGCCGCAGGTGGACCAGTACACGTTCCCGGCCGGGAACAGCATCTTCATGTTGGCCGAAGGCCGCCTGGTGAACCTGGGTTGCGCGACGGGCCACCCAAGCTTTGTGATGTCGAATTCGTTTGCGAACCAGACGCTGGCGCAGATGGATCTGTGGCGGAACAAGGACGTTTACAAAGTCGGTGTTTACACGCTGCCGAAGAAGCTGGACGAAGAAGTGGCGCGGCTGCACTTGGAGAAGATCGGCGTGAAGTTGACGACGCTGACTCCGGCGCAGGCGGAGTACATCGGCGTGCCGGTGGAAGGGCCGTACAAGCCGGATCATTATCGCTACTAAGTTTCCGGTTGCTTGTGGAGACTGCCTGGCCGGACCCTGCGGGGTCCGGCCTTTTTGTTTCGGTTTAGTAACATGGGTCATGCGTCTTGCCGCCTGCCTCGCCCTTACGCTGTCCCTGGCCGCCGCCCCTCCGAAACTGAAGCCCGTGTCGGAGCAATATACGAAGTTCGAATACCGGATCCCAATGCGCGATGGCGTGAAGCTGTTCACCGCCGTCTATGTCCCCAAGGATGCGGGGCCGGAGAAGAAGTACCCGGTCTTGTTCCTGCGTACACCCTACGCGGTTCGCCCCTACGGCGCCGATCAGTATCGGGAGACGTTAGGACCTTCCGAATGGACCCAAGAAAAGGGCTACATCTTCGTCTATCAAGACGTGCGGGGCCGGTTCATGTCCGAGGGCGAGTTCGAGCAGGTTCGGCCGCATAATCCGGCCAAGACCGGGAAGCAGATTGATGAGTCCTCTGACACTTTTGACTCGATTGAATGGCTTCTGAAGAATATCGGCAACCACAATGGCAATGTCGGGATGTGGGGGATTTCGTACCCCGGGTTCTACACGACGATGGGCATGGTGGACGCGCATCCGGCCTTGAAGGCCGTCTCCCCACAGGCTCCCGTCGGGGACTGGTTCATCGGAGATGACTGGCGGCACAACGGCGCCTTCTACTTGGCTCACGCCGCTCGCTGGATGTACATGAACTCTCGGGAGGGGGCCAATGATCCCAAGGTGCCGCGGACGAATCCGGAGTATGAATCGCCGGACGGGTACAACCTGTTTCTCGGAATGGGCACGCTTGAGGAGATCAATGAGCGACTGCTGAAGAACAAGGTTCCCTATTGGAAGGACCTGATGGACCATTCCAACTACGATGCGTTCTGGCAGGCGCGGGACGTGCGGCCTTATTTGAAGAATGTCCGGCCGGCGGTGCTGACGGTGGGGGGATGGTTCGACGCGGAAGACCTGTTTGGGACATTGGAGACGTACAAACGCAATGAAAAGCAGAGCCCGAACGGGGTGAATCTGCTGGTGATGGGGCCTTGGTCGCACGGGCAATGGGCCTCCGGGAAAGCCGAGAGGCTGGGCGATGTCCCGTTCAACCAGCCGACCGGTGAGTATTACCGGGAGCGGATTGAGCTGCCGTTTTTCGAGAAGTATTTGCGCGGCGAAGGGAAGACGGAGCTGGCTGAGGCGCATGTCTTCGAGACCGGGGCGAACCAGTGGCGGACGTTCGACGCGTGGCCGCCGAAGCAGGCCGTAGAAAAGACGTTTCACCTCTCGCACGATGGCCGATTGGCGGGGAATCCGCCCTCGCGGGGCGGATACGAGGAGTACGTTTCGGACCCGGCGCGGCCGGTTCCTTTTGTCGGCTACATCGCGAACACGATGACGGTGGAGCACATGTTGGACGATCAACGGTTTGCGGCGACGCGGCCGGACGTCCTGGTGTTTCAGACCGAGCCGCTCGAAGAAGACCTGACGCTGGCGGGGCCACTGGAGGCCATGCTGCATATTTCGTCGACGGGGACCGACGCGGACTTCGTGGTGAAGCTCATTGATGTGTATCCGAACGATTTTCCGAATCCGGACCCGAACCCGAAAGGCCTGAAGATGGGCGGATTTCAGCAGTTAGTGCGTGGCGAGCCGTTCCGCGCGAAGTTCCGGAAGAGCTTCGAGAAGCCGGAGCCACTGGTGGCGGGACAGGTGGAGAAGATCGCTTATGCTCTGCCGGATGTGTTCCATACATTCCGGCGTGGGCATCGGATGATGGTGCAGGTGCAGAGCAGTTGGTTCCCGCTCGTCGACCGGAATCCGCAGAAGTTCATGGACATTCCGAAGGCGAAACGAACCGATTTTGTTAAAGCGACGCAGCGGGTCTACTTGGGGCCAGTGGCCGGAAGTTCGCTGAAGGTGCGGGTGCTTTCGGCGCGACCGGAGGCCATGCTGCGGTAGCCAGCTTCGACGCAGGCGACGGTGCGGAGATAGTCGCGGCCGGTGGATTCCCATTCCCGCTGGCCGCGGAGTTGATCGACGAAATGGCGGCAGACGGCGCGGACGCTGTCGCCGCGGTAGCCTTGGCCGACGGTGTTTTGCCAGACGGATTTGCGCTCGCGGCCGTTCCAGAGCCAGACATCACCGGCGGCGTCGACTTGCAGCGAAGCGCCGATACCATCGACGGTGAAGTCGCCGAGGGGAGGCGAGTCCGGGCGGAGATCAAGGAAGCGGTGGCCGTCGAGGATGCCGTTAAGCCCCTGCGCGTGATTGGTTAGCAGGAGGACCTGATCTTCGCCTTGGATCAGAGGATTGACCCGGCGAGAGCGGGCGTAGACCTCTTCGATTTCGCCGAAGAGGAAGCGGGCGGTGTCGAGATGGTGGACTAGCGTCTCGTAGAGCAGCAGGCGTGGGTAGGTGCGGAAGTAGGGCTGGGCGGGATAGGCGTCGGGGCCGTCGCCGTCGAGTTTGCGGGTGCGGAAGGTGTAAGTGACTGGGGGGCCGATGAGGCCTTTCTGCAACTCGGCTTGGACGACGCGGTACCAGGGCTGCCAGCGCCAGTTCTCATGGATCACGAGCGGGACGTTGGCGGCTTCGGCGAGTTCCACCATGGCGACGGCGTCCTGCCAGGCCGGGGACATCGGCTTCTGGCAGATGACGGGGATGCCGCGTTCGACCGCAGTGCGCACCATGTCGAGGTGAAGTTCAGGGCGGGTGGTGATGTCGAGGAAGTCCGGTTGGAGTTCGTCAAGCATCTGGTCGAGGCGCTCATAGGTCGCTTTGGTGGGGTCGGCGTCACAGGTGCCGACGATGGTGACATCGTCCATTCGCCGCCAAGCTTCGAGATGGATCTGACCGAAGAAACCGCAACCGACTAAGCATCCGCGCATTTGGGTTAGGTTATCCCAAATACACCGTGATATTCAGCGGGGAGCCGGGCGGGCCGGAGATCTTTGCTGAGAAAGAGGTGACGGGTGGAGCCTTCGCCGAGCTTCTTGTCGCCCCGCCAGAAGGTGTAGCCGAACTCGATGCCGCGGGGGGTGGCTTTGTCGACGCGGGTTTCGATTTCGACCTCATCGTCGTAAAGCGCGGGCGCGAGGTAGCGGCAGTTCGCTTCAATCACCGCCATGAAGAAACCGGCCGATTCGAGTTCCTTGTACGGCAGACCGGCCGCGCGAGCGAACTCGACGCGGCCGACTTCCATCCAGACGACATAGTTGGCGTGGTACACGACGCCCATTTGATCCGTTTCCGCGTAACGGACGCGGATCTTCGCGCGATGGGTCATTGTTGATCCAAGAGGTCTAGCCGAGGTGCGCTTCAAGGAACCAGAGGTCCTTGTCGACGGCGCGGGAGATGCCCGTGAACAGGTCCGACGTACCGGCGTCGCCGGCTTTGCCCGTGGATTCGATGGCGGCGCGGACGAGGGCACCGTAAGCCGAGACGCGCTCGACGAGAGCCTTCAGGTGATCTTTGCCGTCCTGTATATCGGCCGGGTATTCGGCGATCTGCGAGGCGGAGGCAGCGCTGCGGACGGTGCCGGGGGCGATACCGCCGAGTTGAACGGCGCGCTCGGCGAGGTCGTCGGCCTGCTCGTCGAGATGGTCGACGATTTCGTCGAAAAGCTCGTGGAGGGCGATAAAGTTAGGGCCCTTCACGTTCCAGTGGGCGTGCTTCACCTGGCTGCGGAGGTCATTCGCGTCCGCCAAGCGCGCATTCAGGATCGCGACGACTTCTTCGCGGATGGATTTCGAGAGGTCGTTGGCCGTCGGCAGCAGAGACGAGCCTTTGGTCTTTTCTTTTTTTGCCATACCCCTAGGATGCGCTGGAACCGAAGAAAGATACAACCCGTCTGTTACCATGACAACGTGCGCGTCCAAGTCTTATTTTTCGGCCTTTTGCGAGACATCGCAGGGCGATCTGAAACCACGCTCGAACTGCCGGCGGGAGCTACCGCGGGAACGGTCTTTGACCATTTTGCAGGGCAATTTCCTTCTCTGTTAGAGATGAAGCGGAGCGTGATGCTGGCACGCAACGAGGAGTTTACGGCTGAAGGCACACCTTTGGCGGACGGGGACGTTGTAGCGTTGCTCCCGCCGGTTAGTGGCGGCAGTGGACCGTGGATCCATCAAATTGTGACGGAGCCGCTGGGGAATTTCTATGGGCTCACACGAGAGCCGATTGACGTCGCGGCGCTGGCGCGCCAGTTGCTGCAGCCTCGGGATGGCGCCTTCGTGAACTTCGAAGGGGTGGTGCGCGATAACACCAAGGGCCGGGCTACGAAATACCTGGACTACGAGTGCTATGAGGCCATGGCGATCAAGCTGATGGCGCAGATTGGCGATGAGATCACGGCGGCGCATCCGATTTCGCGAATTGCATTGGTACACCGGCTGGGGCGCATGGAGATTGGCGAGACGAGCGTGGCGGTGATCGCCTTCTCGCCGCACCGGAAACCGGCGTTTGATGCCGCGCTCGAAGGCATCAACAAGTTGAAGAAGCTGGTTCCCATCTGGAAAAAAGAGCACTTCGTGGATGGAGAGGTTTGGGTGGACGGCGAATGGGACGAATCGTTGACACGCTGAGCCGGAGAACGCTGTTAACGTTGCCATTGGCGGCGGCGGCGCAGGAGATCGTGTTCAAGGCCGACGTCAACTTGGTGCGTCTGCTGGTGACCGTCAAGAACCCGGCCGGGGAGTTGGTGGGTGGTTTGGAGCAGGGCGATTTCCGGGTGACGGACAATGGGGCGCCGCAGACGATTTCGCTGTTTGAACGGCGAACGGCACAGCCGCTTTCGGTGGCGTTAACGCTGGACATCAGCGGATCGACGGCGACGAGCATTAAGTATCAAAGCGACTCGTTGCTGCGGTTTGCCAAGGCACTGTTTGCCGATGGGAACCCGGAAGATTCGGCGGCGCTGATCACGTTCAACTGGGAGGTGGTGCGGCGGAGCGATTTCACGCGTCGGCTGAACCGGCTGGAAGGGGCCTTGCGGGGAATCAAGAGCGAGGCGGGGACATCACTTTACGACGCGATTCTGCTCTCAACAGACGAGTTGAAGCGGCGGGAAGGGCGCCGGGTGCTGGTGCTGATTACCGACGGCGGCGATACAACGAGTTCGACCGACTTCCACAAGGCGCTCGAAGCGGCGCACCAAGCCGATGCAGTGATCTATAGCATTTTGATTGTGCCGATCACGAACGACGCCGGGCGGAATGTGGGAGGCGAGAACGCCTTGACGCAGTTTTCAAACGGGACGGGAGGCCGCGTGTTCTTGCCGACCATAGGGGCGGAGCTGGACAAGGCCTTCGCTACGATTCTGCGGGACTTGCGGACCCAATATTTGGTAGGTTACTACCCCAAAGCGGTCCCTCTGACGAAGAACCGCTTCCATACGGTGAAAGTCGCTCTGACCGATCCGACCCTGACGGCGCAGACGCGGACGGGCTACTACGGGGCTGCCCTTTAGACCTCTAATTTCCAGGGGGCGCGGTACTTGGGCTTCAGGTGGGGGACGACCTCTTTCTGCTTGACCGTCCAGTTCTTCTCGTCCCAGTCGATACGGGTTTTGAACCGCATAGAGAGATTGGCGAGGATGCAAGTCGTCGAAGAGCGGACGCAGGTTTCGATCTCGCTCCGCGGGGCTTCGCGGGATTTGATGCAGGCGAGCCAGTTCTCCCAATGGGGGACGTTGGTAGGGGCCATGTCGGGGTGGGACTGGCGGTCCCAGGTTTCGGCCTTCACTTTTTCGGACTTCGGACTGTTCGGGATGAGCCAGCAGCCGCTGCGGTTGACGAGAAGAGACGCTTCCGAGCCGTGGATGAGCGTTCCGGCGCCCTGGTTGAGGCCGAAGGCTGGCAGCGGGTTCGCTGTGCGGGATTCGTAGCTCGACAGGAACTTGGGGTACTGGAAGGTAGCGAGCATCGTGTCCGGGGTGTCGCGGGTGTCGGTGACGTAGAACTTCTCACCGAGGGCGACGATGGACGTCGGCATGATCTCGTCGAAGCACTGGTGCAACGGGTCGATGAGATGGACGCCCCAATCGGTCATGGCGCCGCCGGCGTAATCCCAGAAGTAGCGGAAGGTGGGAAAGCTGGTGACTTTGACGCCCCATTTCACGGGGTCGAATTCGGCCTTGGGCGCGGGGCCGAGCCACATGTCCCAATTGAGGTCCGTCGGCTGTTTGCCGGTGTCGTCGGGCTTGGGGACGAAGCCCTTCTTGTCGGTCATGCCGGATTGGAACGTGTGGACGAAGGTGACCTCGCCGAGGACGCCGGACTTGACGATTTCCTTGGCCTTGAGGAAGAAACCGCCGGAGCGCTGCATGGTGCCGGCTTGGACGACGCGCTTGTACTTGCGGGCGGCTTGGACCATCTTCTGGCCCTCTTCGACGTAGACGCTGGCTGGCTTTTCCACATAGACGTCTTTGCCGGCTTTGCAGGCTTCGATCATCATGTACGCGTGCCAGTGGTCGGGAGTGGAGATGCAGACGGCGTCGAGGCTCTTGTCGGCGAGAAGTTCGCGAAAGTCGCGCTTGCCTTCGAGGGTGTAACCGCCTTTTTTCGCTGCGGCGACGGCGCGCTCGAGATGGGGCTCATAGACGTCGCAAAGTGCGGCGGGCTGGAAGCCGGGAACGCGCATGGCGAAGCCGAGGTTACCAGAGCCCATGGCGCCAAGGCCGATGAAGCCGACAGCGACTTTGTCGTTAGCGCCTTTAACGTTGCCGGTAAAGAGATTGGTGGTGAACAGAGCGGTGGCGGCCGCGGAGACTTGGCGGCGGGTGGGAGGTTTCTGCATAGCGATTGCCTGTATTGTACGCCAGCGGGTACGATGGAGAGGCCCATGGCGAAAGCAAAAACGAAAGCTCCGGACACGACCTTTAAAGAGGCCGAATACTTGCGCGAACTGATAGCGCGGCGGCAGCCGGTGCGGGTGACGCTGGAGGACTTAACGGTGCATGAAGGAGAGGTCGAATATTTCGACCAGGGCTTCATCCGGCTCACCACCCCCGATGGACCGAACCTGTTCATCTACAAGCACGAGATCAAATATCTATCGGAAGTTAGTCAATAGCATGGCTGCCTATCTCGAAGCCGCGATGGAGATTGCCCGCGAGGCGGGAGCCTTAGTGAGTAACTTTGCCGAACGGAAGATTCCGTTTGAGTTGAAGGGGGAGTTCGACTTAGTTACCGAGGCGGACCGGGCGAGCGAGGCGTTGATTGTGGAACGCTTGCAAACGCGTTTTCCAACGCACGCCATTCTGGGCGAGGAGGGGGGCGACCGGGCGGCCGAATCCGAATACCGCTGGTATGTGGACCCCGTGGACGGGACGACGAACTTCGCCCATGGATTTCCGGTTTATAACGTCACGCTGGGTTTGGAACGGGCGGGCGAGTTGATTGCGGGCGTGATCTTTGATCCGACGCGAAACGAAATGTTCGCGGCGGAGAAGGGCGGCGGGGCCTATTTGAACGGGCACCGGATTCAGGTTTCGAGGGCAGCGACCGCTGACACAGCGTTGGTCGCGACGGGGTTTCCAAGTAAGCGGCGGCACGAGAACGTCAACATCCACTTCTACTATCAAATGGCGATGGTGACGCACGGGGTGAGGCGGGCCGGGGCGGCGGCGATCGACTTAGCTTACGTGGCTTGCGGACGCCTGGATGGTTTCTGGGAGTTCGGGCTGAGCCCTTGGGATATGGCGGCCGGCATTCTGCTGATCGAGGAAGCGGGCGGGAAAGTCAGCGATATGAAGGGCGGAGCGCATACGCTCCGGAGTCCGCATATCCTGGCCGATAACGGGCTGATCCACGCGGATGTACTGGAGCTTTTTGGCGAGGTGTTTGCGGGACGGGCGAAGTATCCCTTGCCGGAGATTCATCGGCTGCCATGAGTTATTCCGCTTTGCTCTACCATGTCGAAGAGCGCGTCGCGAAGATCACCCTGCACCGTCCGGAGAAACTGAACGCGTGGACGACGGCGATGGACGCGGAGTTTCGCGCGGCGGTGGCGGCGGCGGCAGCGGACGCAGAGGTGCGGGTGATTGTGGTGACGGGCGCGGGGCGGGGGTTTTGCGCCGGGGCGGATATGAGTTTGCTCGAGTCGCTCGCGGCTTCGGGAGCGGCGGTGGATCTGCCGCGGCAGTTTCAGTTCCTGCAGGCATTGGAGAAACCGGTGATCGCGGCGATCAATGGACCGGCGGTAGGGCTGGGGCTGATCCTGACGCTGCATTGCGATTTACGTTTCGCCTCGCAGGAGGCTCGATTCGGCACGGCGTTTGCGAAGCGGGGGTTGATTGCCGAATACGGGATGGCTTGGATGCTACCGCGATTGATAGGGCACGCGAACGCGCTGGATATCCTGCTTTCGGCTCGGATTTTTGATGCCGGAGAGGCGCTGCGGATGGGACTGGTGAACCAGGTGTTCCCTGCCCCGACGTTCCTGTTCGATGTGATGGCGTACGCACGGCAGTTAGCCACGGAGGTCTCACCGCGGTCAATCGCGGTGATGAAGCGGCAGGTGTATCAAGGCCTGACGCAGACCTTCGACGAAGCCGCGGCCGTGGCGGAGCAGGAGATGCTACTGAGCCTGCAGTCGGAGGATTTCAAAGAAGGGGTGGCGCATTTCCTTGGGAAACGGCCACCTTCATTCACCGGACGCTAGCGGCGTTGCTCCTGCCAGCCGATGAGGGCGACGTGGCGGGCGTGTTTGCTGCGGACCTCTTCGATGTAGACCTCTTCGCGGATGGCCTTGGCCTTGAGAACAGGATCGGTAGTTCCGGTAAGGCCGAAGCACTGGTTCACCACCCACGCCCACGGTTCGATACCGGCGCGGCGGAGGTCCTCCTGGAGGCGGGCGGCTTCGTGGACAGGGGTCGCCTCCGGGAGCGCGACGAGGATGACGCGGGTGCAGTTGGGGTCCCGAAGGCGAGGGAGCAGTTCGCGGACCGCCTCCGGCGTGTCGCCGGCGGAGCGGGAGACTTCGCGATGGTAGGCTTCGGCAGCGTCAAGGAGCAGAAGGGTATGGCCGGTGGGGGCCGTGTCGAGAATGAGGAAGCCGTTGGTACCTTCGGCGACCTTATCGGCAAAGGCGCGGAAGACAGCGATCTCTTCAGTGCAGGGAGAGCGAAGGTCCTCCGCGAGGAGATCGCGGCCACGCTGGTCGAGGCCGGCCCCCGCTTTCTCGAGCACTTCTGCGGAGTAGCGTTGGGTTTCGACGGCCGGGTCGATGCGGCTGACGGTAAGGCCGGGGACGGGACTGCGAACGGCGTCGGCCACGTGGGCGGCGGGATCCGTGGTGCTGAGATGAACCTGGTGGCCGCGGACGGCGAGTTCAATGGCGATGGCGGCGGCGACGGTGGTCTTACCAACGCCACCTTTCCCCATGGTCATGACGACGCCGTGGCCTTGGCGTTCCAGAGCTTCAATGAGAGTGGTGAGGGTCTCGTCCGGCGTCCATAGGCGGCGGAGGTTGGCGAGGCCGATCAGCGGGAAGGGTTGAAGTGGGAGTTCCCAGCGCGGCAGCGCCGCCAGTTCCGGCGGGAGGCCGGAGAGGGCGGTGGCCATGCGGGCTTCGAGAGCCATGGCGGTGCGGTCATTCCGATCGGTCGCCACGAAGAGACCATTGACGGCGAGTTCGACGTGGTGGAGCCCCGCTTCGGCAAGTTCGCCGCGGGTGCGTTCGGCTTCCCGGATGGCGGAGCGTTCGGGACGAGTGACGAGAATGACGGTGGTGATGCCAGGATCGGAAAGCGCCGCCAGGCTGTCGCGATAGAGCTCTTCCTGGGCCTTGAGGCCGGCGAGAGGACCAAGGCAAGAGGTGCCGGTCGAGTTCGTTTCGAGGAACTCGGTCCAGGCGCCGGGAAGCTGGAGGAGGCGGAGGGTGTGGCCAGTGGGCGCCGTGTCGAAGATGACGTGATCGAAATCGGCGGTGGCGGCGGGATCGGCGAGGAGTTTGGTGAACTCGTCGAACGCGGCGATCTCGACGGTACAGGCGCCGGACATTTGCTCTTCCATGCTGCGGACCGCGGCTTCAGGGAGGATCCCGCGATAGGGGCCGACCATCCGTTCACGATAAGCCGCGGCGGCGGACTCGGGATCGAGATTGACGGCGGAGAGACCTGCCAGAACAGGACGGCGGTCGCTGCCGAGTGGGGTTTCAAGGACCTCGTCCAGGTTCGAGGCAGGGTCCGTACTGACCAGCAGCACGCGTTTGCCCTGATCAGCGAGGGCAACGGCCACACTGCAGGCGAGCGACGTCTTGCCGACGCCGCCCTTTCCCGTGAAGAGTAGAACCCTGGTGAGCGCTTTCCAATCCCGCATCAGCAACAACCTTTCGGAGCGAGGACGTTGAGTTCGACGGGGGCGTGCAGGCTGAGGCCGGCCCACTTGGCGAGCGTGAAGCGGACCGGATACTTGCCTTGGCTGCGGACCTCGCCGTCGACGAGAATCATCGGCAAGCAGGCCGTGCCGTCAGCGGCGAGAGCAGCCTGCACCGCCGGGGCCGCGACAAAGGCCGCGGGAGCCTGTGACAGGTTGTAACGCTCGACCGTGATCCCTTGTGTTCCGAGCCAGTCGAGGTCGGCGGAGAAGCGGGCCAGGACGGGATCGACCGAGGGGCCACAGACGCCGGAGGAGCAGCACATGGCGGGGTCGTAGACCTGGACCTTGACGCCGGAGGGCTTGCGGGCACGCACAAACATGCTCGCGAAGAGACCGTCGACGGCGCCGGGAGCGATGTCGTCGGCGGCGTAGATTCGCGTCGGCTCCAGGTCGATACCGGCGAAACCGGCGGCGGCGAGTTTGGCGCGGTAGTCATTCTCTTCGAGGGCCCCGGAGACGCAACTGGACCAGAGTTCGGAGTTCGCGCGAATGGCATCCGGCATTTCGCCGCGGACGACGATATCGGAGATCGCCCAGCGGCCGCCGGGCTTCAGCACGCGGAAGGCCTCGCGAAGAACCTGGTCTTTGTCGGCGGAGAGGTTGACGACGCAGTTGGAGATGATGACGTCGACGGAGGAATCCGGGAGCGGGATGTGCTCGATATCACCTTTGAGGAACTCGACGTTCGTGGCGCCGGCTTTGGCTTGATTCTCGCGGGCGAGGGCCAGCATCTCGTCGGTCATGTCGAGGCCGTAAGCCTTGCCGGTGGGGCCGACGCGGCGGGCTGAGAGAAGGACGTCGATGCCGCCGCCGGAGCCGAGGTCAAGAACGACTTCGCCTGGCTTGAGTTCGGCAAGCGCGGTGGGGTTGCCGCAACCGAGGGAGGCGAGCCGGGCAGCGAGAGGGACCTCGGAGGACTCCTCTTCGGAGTATAGATTGCTGGTGATGGCGTCGGCTTCGGGGAATTCAGTGGATGCGCTGCAGCAGCCGGTGGCGCCGGACTGAACACGGAGGGCTGCGGCCGCGTAGCGTTCCTGGACGAGTTGTTTGGTTTCGCTGGCGTTCATACTTCGATCATCGCAGAAATACCGAATCCAGTCAAGCGCTATTTCTGGTATTATCGAAATATGCCGCAGAAGCACGTTCCGCCGGATCCTGAGCGATTTGCGTCGATGTTCGCCGCCCTAGGGACAGGGGCGCGCCTTCGCATTGTGCGGCTTTTGCTGGCGGCGCATCCGACGGGGTTGGTGGTGAGCGAAATCCAGAGTGAGTTGGGGATTCCGGCTTCGACGCTTTCGCACCATTTAGACAAGTTGCGGCAGCAGGGATTGGTGGCGGTGGAGCGGCAGGGTACCTTTCTCTGGTACCGGGCGAACCAGGATTCGCTGCGGGAGTTGTTGGACTTTCTTTACGCGGAGTGCTGTACGAGGACTTCGGCGAGCAGGAAAGTACAGTCGTCCTGAGGGACGTGGGCTTCGGCGAAGGATTCAAACGCACGGAGGAGGCGGTTGCGCACTTCGGGGAGTTCGTCGCGGTCGCTATCGGCGAGAAGCTCGGCTAGGCGGTCGTCACCCCACAGATCGCCGGACTGGTTTGCGAGTTCGGTGACGCCGTCTGTAAACAGGCAGAGGCGGTCACCGGGTTGGAGGTGGAGCGAACCTTGGTCGTAGCGAATATTTTTGCGGACGCCGAGCGGGAGGTTGGCGACACCGGGGAGGTCCGGGGTGAGGACGGGGATCCAGCCCGAGGATTGTTGGCGGAGGAGGAGCGGCGGATGGCCGGCGTAGGCGAAGTAGAGGTTGCCCTCCTGTTGATGGAAGCTGAGGATGGCGGCGGTGCTGATGGCTTGGAAGCCGCGGTCGACAACGAGATCGTTGAGGCCGGCGAGGATGGTGGCGCCGTCAAGGGAGTTCATGCTTTCGAGCAGGAGAGCGTATAGCCATTCACTGATGGCGAGCACTTCGCGACCGTGGCCGCGGACATCGACGATGGCGATGCGGGTGAGGATGTCGTAGGAGCAGACGCTGAGGTAGTAGATGTCGCCGCCGCCTTCGCCTTCGGCCGATCGGGAGTAGATGCTGGCGGTGAGTCCGCGTGTGCAGACATCCTGAACGATACCTTTGACGCCGCCCCAGATCTCGGCGCATTGGATGTGGTGTGGCATGTGACTGTTGAGGTATTCGCTGACGGAGACAGATCCGTTACGACCGAAAAAAGAATCGAGGGAAACGTTACCGCGTACCGGGAACCGGCGAAGTCTAGAGGCATCCAGACTCTGGATCAGGAGCAATAGAGCATGACAAGACGTACCTTTGGAAATCGGATTAGCGCGGCGCTGGCTGGAGTTGGCGCGGCGGCACTCATTCGTTCATCCGCGCAGGCGGCCGATAAGAAAGAAAAGCATGTCTGCAAAGGCATGAACGAGTGCAAGGGACAAGGGGGATGCAAGAGTGGCGAGGGCGGCGCGCCGGGCAAGAACTCATGCAAGGGCAAGGGCGGGTGCGCGACGGTGGCCAAGCATGAGTGCAAGGGACACAACGAATGCAAGGGGCAGGGCGGGTGCGCGAGCGGTGGGGGTGGCGCTCCGGGGAAGAACTCGTGCAAGGGCAAGGGCGGCTGTCAGGTTCCCCTGAAGGCTAAGCAGACGCTCCGGCGGCGCCGGTCCGCAAGCCAGGAAGTCTAGGACGGGGCGGAGCGAGCCGGCCAGTTGAAGAGACCGCTGGCTGGCTCGCCCTGACGCAGATTTTACTATGGCGAATCGATGGCAGCTTCCGGATCTGGGATTCGGCGTAGGGCTACGCAGTGTTCACTGGGCGCACATTCTGCGCGAACAGCCGGCGGTGGACTGGTTTGAAATCCTCTCGGAGAACTACATGGATACCGAGGGGCGACCGACGTACATGCTGGACCAGATTGCGGAGCGCTACCCGATCGTGATGCACGGGGTATCTCTGAACGTAGGGAGCACCGGAGCCCTGGACCGGGAGTATTTGCACAAGCTGAAGCAGTTGGCGCGGCGGACGCGGGCGCGGTGGGTATCGGACCATTTGTGCTGGACGGGGGTGGCGGGAATCAACACGCATGACCTGCTGCCGATGCCGTATACGGACGAATCGCTGCGGCATGTGGCGGGGCGGGTGCGCCAGATTGCTGACATCCTGGAGCGGCCGGTGGTGCTGGAGAACCCGTCGACGTATCTGGAGTTCACGGCTTCGACGTGGCGGGAATGCGATTTCCTTACAGCGCTGTGCGAAGAGTCCGGATGTGGGCTGCTGCTTGATGTGAACAACGTCTATGTGAGTTCGTTCAACCATGGGCTTGACGCGGCGGAGTACATCGACGCGCTGCCGGTCGACCGGACGGTGCAGATTCATCTGGCGGGACATACGAACCATGGGACGCACATCCTCGATACGCATAGCGACAACGTGATCGACGCGGTGTGGGCTTTGTACCGGAGGGCGACGTCGCGGATGGGACGGGTATCAACTCTACTCGAATGGGACGAGGCGATTCCCTCGTTTGACGTGGTTCATGCCGAGGCGTTGAAGGCGCGGGAGTGGTTGCCGGATGCGAAGTGAATTGCAGGAGCTGCAGCGATGGATGCAGAGGAGCATTGTAGCCGGAGAGGAGTTGGACTCTGCCGCGAGCCTGATTCTGCCATCGGCGACACTGAGTCCGTTGGAGCGATTGAATCTTTATCGCGGGATGTATGAGGCGCGGCTGGTTGAGGCTTTGCGCACGGACTATCCGGGGCTGGTGGCCTTGCTTGGCGAGGAGGTGTTCACCGAGTTGGCGGGGTTCTACATCGAAGCGCATCCTTCGCGGTCGCACACCTTGAACCGTTTAGGAGATCGGTTGCCGGAGTTTGTCGCCGAGGTGGAGGGACTGCGCCGGGCCGGGATGGTGCAGGACTTGGCGCGGCTGGAGTTGATGGGAACGGAGGTCTTTGACGAACAGGAGACGTCCGCAGCGGAGTTCCCGCGGACAGCGGGGATGGCGGAGGCGGAGTTGGGTGAGTTACGGTTTTACACGATCCCGGCCTTGCGGTTGGGTTCGTTTCGATATCCGGTTCACCGATACCTGGCGGCGATCCGGACTGGAGGGATCGCGCCGCGGATACCGGCCCGGCCAACACGGCTGGCGGTGTTCCGGCGCGACTTCCAAGTGCATCATCTGGTGCTTTCTCCGGGGGCCGCAGCGTTGTTGGGGGCGCTGGCCTCAGGAGAGGCGTTGGGCGCGGCGATGGAGAAATGTCCAGAGCTGCGCCCGGCGGCGGTGTTTCGTCATTTCCAAAACTGGTCCAGCATTGGCCTGTTTCAGCGAATCGCCTTGCCCGCGTAACTAAAAAGTCGCCGGTGTCGAACGGAAACTGTGTTGAACCACAACCTGCCGGCCCGCCCCTATCCCGAGTTGGATGGGGCGCATCTGAAAGAGCTGATGCTGCGCTACCAACAAGGGGATGCACACGCGGCGGACGAATTGGTGAGCCTGACGACGCCCCTTTTGTCGAGATATCTCTATGCGACCTCCATGCGCGCGCTTAATCTCGACGACCTGCTGCAGGAGTGCTGGCTGCGGATCCATCGGGCGCGCGGCAGCTACGAACGAGGAGAACCGGTACTTCCCTGGTTGCTCGCCATCGCGCGGCATACGCGGGTGGACTTCTTCCGGAAGTGGCAGCGGACAGCAGGCAGGGAGCTGGAGCTGCCGGAGACCGTCCGGATGCCGGACGCGAAAGGCGATACGATGCAGGCGAAGAACCTGATGAACCTTATCAGCACATTGCCGGAGGGGCAGCGGGAGGTGATCGTGTTGCTAAAGCTAACCGGGATGACGGCCGAGGAGGTGGCGCGCGCAACGGGTTCCACGGCG
This sequence comes from Candidatus Sulfopaludibacter sp. SbA3, assembly GCA_945890485.1. Classification (GTDB taxonomy): domain Bacteria; phylum Acidobacteriota; class Terriglobia; order Bryobacterales; family Bryobacteraceae. Next base: position 31,051 of record CAMDCN010000004.1, read on the forward strand.
GGAGCAGTGAAGCAGAAAGCGTATCGGGCATATCAGGCGATCCGGCAAGCGATGAACTCTGAGCAGGAGCCGGAATGAACTGTGACGGCGTAAACAAATGGCTTGCCGAAGGAGCGCCGCAGGGGGACTTGGGCGAGGCGGCGCACGCGCATGTAGTCGGCTGCACCGAGTGCCGGGCGCTTTGGGAACTCCTTGAGGAGCCGATTCCAGCGCCGTTGACCTTGCTGCCGCGGCCTCCGGAGTTATGGCAGGCCGGCGCGGGCGTCGCGGTAGTAGCGGCGGCGGCCATCGGGTTAGCTGTGGCGGTGCGCGGCGGTCCGGGTTGGGCGGCGTTGGACGCGGAGGAGCGCGTGGCCATAGGCGCCTATGTGGCCTTGTTGCTGGGCCTGCTGACCGTGGCGCTCTGGCGGTTTCGGCGGCCGGCGGGGATTCAACCGGTCGCGCCGGGATGGCTGTTGGGAGGCGTGGCGCTGGGCTACCCGGTGCTCGCCGGGGCGCTCTTCGCCTCGCGCTCAGCGGGCGGTATCGAAGAGAACGGATGGAGCTGTTTGTCGATCGGCTTGAGTGTATCGTTGGGCTCGGGCACCGCGCTTTGGGGCCTTGCGCGGCGCGGGTACCGGGCCGAACGGGTCTGGCTCGGGGGGGTGCTGGGGGCGGTGGGAGGATTAGTGGGGGTTACGGCGCTGCAGGTGATCTGCCCCGACCAGCATGCGGGACATGTGGCGGTTTGGCATGGGTTAATCGGCTTGGTGAGTGTGGCGGGCGGGGCGGCGGCAGGTTGGCTGGCATGGAGGCGCGCGGCATGCTAAAGTTTCACGCATGCCAAGTTCCGTGTCCACCGTAGACGAGTATCTCGCTTCCCTTCCCGAAGACCGGCGCACCGCAATTGAGGCGGTGCGGCAAGTGATCCTCGCCAACTTAGACGGGGGCTATGCCGAAGGAATGTCATACGGAATGATCGGTTACTTCGTGCCGCACACGGTGTTCCCACCCGGATACCATTGCAACCCAAAAGATCCGCTTCCGTTCGCAGGACTGGCTTCACAGAAGAACCATATGTCTTTGTACCTGATGTCGCTGTATTTGGGCGGCGACGGCGAGGAAGACAAGTGGTTTGAGACGGAGTGGACCAAGTCCGGTAAAAAGCTAGATAAAGGGAAGGCTTGCGTCCGATTCAAGAAGTTGGCGGACCTGGACCTGCGCGTCATCGGCGAGGCGGTGCGGCGCATGCCCTCCCAACGTTACATCGAACTCTACCAGAGTGTACGCAAAGGGAAGAAATAAGTGATTGTACTTTTAGTCGCATTGGTTTGGATGACGCCGGCGGATCCACGGCTGACCGTAAGCGGATTACCGTGGTTAGTTGAGAATAACCACGAACTGATCCGGCTGCCCAAGCGGCTGGAAGGAGCGTTGCCGAAGGCGGTATGGAATTTGGGCTTGTCGCCAGCGGGCGGGCGAATTCGATTCCGGACTAACTCGACCTCGCTGACGGTGCGGCTGGAGTATCCGTCGCCGCCGAACATGACCAACATGAGCGACTTCGGGCAGACGGGAGTCGACGTGTATTTGGATGGTGTTTATCGGGCTTCGGCAATTGCACCGAAGGACGCGGCGCCGGGCAAGGTGACGGAGACCGTCTTGTTCAAAGACCTGCCCGCGGTGGAGCGGGAGGTGACGCTGTACCTACCGTTGTATAAGCCAGTGAAGGTGATCGGGGTGGCCGTTGATGAGGGGGCGAAGTTGGCCGCGCCCGCGCGATTTGCGGTGGCCAAGCCGGTAGTGTTCTACGGAACATCCATCACGCAGGGCGGGTGCGCGAGCCGTGCGGGGATGAGCTATCAAGCCATATTGGGCCGGGAACAGAACCTGGACCATGTGAATCTCGGCTTTTCGGGGAATGGGCGGGGCGAGGCCGCGGTGGCCAACATGGTGGCGGAGTTGGATGCGTCGCTGTTCGTGATGGATTTTTCGCAGAACAATCCGACTCTGGAATCGCTGGTGGAGGTCTATGAGCCGTTTCTGGCCACGCTGCGAGCGAAGCATCCGCAGACGCCAATTCTGGCCATCACCCCGATTGCCGCCGCGAACAACCCTCCCCGGCTGGTGACGATGCGCGAGCATATTCGGAAAGTGGTTTCGGCGCGGATTGCGGCGGGCGACAAGAACCTGACATTGGTCGATGGGTTGGCGCTAATGGGGCCGGGCGAGGTGGACGGGACAGTGGATGGGGTGCATCCGAACGACCTCGGCTTTCAACGGATGGCAGAGCGGTTGGCGCCGACAGTATCGGCGATTTTGAAGCGCCCTCCGGCGAAGCTGTTGGACGACCGGGAAATCGTGGTTACCTCTGCCGCAGCGGTGGAGCGGAAACGTGCGGAGTTGATCGAGTTCATCTGGGGGGCGGCGGGATTTCCGAAGGGCCGGCCCGCAAAGTTGGAGAAGGACGTGGCGAGCCCGATTGCGGGCTTGACGGGGTTGCGCGGCGTCGAGAGATTTACGATCCAGATGCCGGCTGGGCAGGAGAATACGACGCATCATTTGATCCCAACGAAAGGGAACGGGCGATTGGTGGTGCTGCACCATGGGCACGCCTGCACGTTTGACGATGCAGGCGACGTGAGGACGGCGGGCATGGCGAAGACAGCGGCACGGCTGCTGGAGGCGGGTTACGCGGTGCTGCTGGTGCATATGCCGCATTTCCGGCCGGGCGATTGTGCCGGGCCTTCTCACGCGGACCTGTTCGCTTTACCGGTGGGCGAAGGATCCGCGTTAAAGCTGTTTCTGGAGCCAACTGCGCAGAGCTTGAATGCCTTGCGAGGAAGGTATAAGCGGGTGGATATGGTGGGACTTTCCGGCGGCGGGTGGACGACGACAGTGTATGCGGCTTTGGACCCGACGATCCGGTATAGCTTTCCAGTAGCGGGCGCCGTGCCGCTGCATTTGCGGTCGTCGGGCTCGATTGGGGATTTGGAGCAATTTCTTCCGGCGTTCTACCGGCGGGCGGGATATCCGGATTTGTATGTGATGGGAGCGATGGGCCGGCAGCAGATGCATATCTTTAACCGGCGGGATAACTGCTGTTTTGGCGAGGCACAACATGACACGGCGAGGCTGGGGGCTCCCTACGCGGAGGCGTATCGAGGCTTTGGCGACTCCGTGCAGAAGGTGTTGGGCAACAACGGCCGGTTCCGGGTGGAGATTGACGAAGCCGCGACACAGCACATGATTTCTCCTTGGGCGGTAGGGAAGATTCTGGAAGCGCTGGGGCAGTAGACTAGCGGGAGATTCTATGCTGACTCGCCGACAACTGCTCGCCGCTCTCGCCGCCACGCCACGGCCGAACGTGATTGTGATTTTGACCGATGACCAAGGCTACGGAGACCTGGGTTGCTTCGGCGCGGCCGATGCCAAGACGCCGCATCTGGACCGGATGGCGGCGGAGGGGATCCGATTCACGGATTGGCATGCGAACTCGCCGGTTTGTTCGCCTTCGCGGGCCTCCGTGATGACCGGAAAGTATCCGCAGCGGACAGGGATTCCGCAAGTGCTGAACTCGAAGCCGACGTTTGATGTGGCGGGTTTGCGGGCGGGCGAAGTGAGCATGGCGCGGGAGTTGCAGAAGGCAGGGTATAAGACGGCGGCGGTAGGCAAATGGCACTTGGGATCCGTCGCGGCAAGCCGGCCCAAGGCGCAGGGGTTCGACGAGTTTTACGGATTCTATTCGGGTTGGGTTGATTACTACTCGCAGCGATACTATACGCTCGGCGGCAACCCAGGGGCTTCCGGCCCTCCGCCGCAGAACATTTTTCACGACTTTTGGGACAACGAGAAGGAGATCTTCCCGGAGCCCCAACACCAGACAGGATTGCTGGGAAGGCGGGCAGTGGAGTTCGTGCGACGGCAGCGGGCGGGGCAACCGTTCTTCCTCTATCTGACGTTCGGGGCACCGCATTATCCGATGATGGCGCCGGCGAATTGTGTCGCACGTTTCCCCGAGTCGATGGACCGGGACCGGCGGCTGCACTTGGCGATGATTGCTGACATCGACGACCAGGTGGGCGCACTGCGGGCGGAGTTGAAGAAGAAGGGATTGGCGAACAACACGATCCTGTTCTTCCAATCGGACAATGGGGCGACGGAAGAGACGCGGGCGGACCATGCGGGACGGCCATACCGGGGCGGAAGTAACGGGCCATTCCGCGGGTTCAAGGGGACTTTGTTTGAAGGGGGCCATCGGGTTCCGGCGATGATGGCGTGGCCGGGCATTTTGCAGGCGCGGGTAGAGAATGGCACCGGGATGGGCATGGATGTGCTGCCGACGATGCTGGGGCTGGCGGGTCTGGCGGCGCCAGCGGGAATCGATGGGACGGATCTGAGTGGGGCGCTCCAAGGTAAGTCGAAGTGGCCGGAGCGAACGCTGCATTGGGAGTACGACAAGCAGCGGGCGGTACGAAAGGGAGATTGGAAGCTGACGGTGAATCCGCGGCCTTCGTTGTTGGGACCGAATGAGAATTTGACTTGGTTGGCGAACCTGAAGGACGATCCGGCTGAGAAGAAGAATCTAGCGGGGGACCGGCCGGACGTGTTGGCGGAACTCAAGAAGGCGATGGACGCTTGGAAGTGGTGAGGGTCGTATCCTAGAGAGAGAGTGACTGTTCGTCCCTGGTGGCTTTGGCCGAATCTGTTGAGTCTGGACGCGGTGGTGATCGCGGTGCTGTGGCAGGTATTTCTATCGCGAACCACGGCGCCGCTGGAGACGGCCTCGACGGTGGTTCTGGGGCTCTCGGTCTGGCTGGTTTATACGGCGGACCGGTTGAGTGATACGTGGGGCGCTGCGCGGGGCGAGGAGTCACCGCGGCACGCATTTGCGCGACGGTACCGCGCGCCGTTAATGGCCGTGATGGCAATGGTGTTGGCGGTGGATCTGGCAGTGGCGTTCCGGTGGCTGCCGGGACGGGAATTGGCAGCGGGGTTCTCGATGTTGCCGGCAGTTGCGGCGCGCGTGTTTGCGGTTCGACGCTATCCAACGCTGAAGAATCTGCTGACCGGGCTGCTGTTCGCGACGGGGATCTGGATGCCGATCTTGCTGGTCGATCCCTGGCGGCCGGGCTTCGCGCTGTTCGTGCTGCTCTGCGCCTGGAACTGCACGGCGATCGACGCGTGGGAACACTCGACGGCTCGGCCGTTGGCCCCGGCGGCGGCGGTGCTGATGGTGGCGGCTTTTGGGGTCTTCAGCGTGACGCACTTGGGCGTGGCGCTGGCGGAGACGTTATCGGCGGCGCTGTGCTGCGGACTGGCGCTGCTTGCTCCGCGGCTCTCCGTGAACCATCGGCGGTTTGCCGTGGATGCTTGTCTGTTGACGCCGCTGCTGCTGCATGCCGTCTAACTTCGACCCGGTTGCGCGCTGGTATCGGTGGTTAGAATACGCCGGGTTTGGCGGGGCGCTTTGGCGACGGCGCGTTGAGTTTCTGCCGGAGTTGCGGGCGGCGCGGCGCGTGCTGATGGCCGGTGAGGGGGATGGTCGATTCCTGCAGGCCTTCTTGGCGACGAATCCACAGGCGACGGTTACATATGTCGATGGGAGTGCGCGGATGCTGGAGTTGGCGCGGAGGCGGACCGGAACGGAGCGGGTGCAATTCTTACAGCGGGACTTGGCGGAGGGCCCGGCGGTGGACGGCGAGTTCGACGCGATTGTGACGCACTTCTTTCTCGATTGCTTTCGAGAGGAGGAAATTGCAAATGTGGTGGCGCGCTTGGGGCGCGCGCCTATGTGGGTGGTGTCGGAGTTTCAGACGCCGCATTGGATTTGGCGGAGCGTGGTGCGGGGGTTATATGCGTTCTTCGGCCTGACGACGGGGTTGCGTGTGGATCGTTTGCCGGACTATGCGGCGGCGCTACGTTCTGCTGGCTTCGAATTGACGGAGCGGCGGGAGGGGTGGGGAGGATTGCTGGTTTCCGAGCTCTGGCGCCGGCGGGATACTATGCAGTGATGTGGATCGCCCTGCTGGCCGCCGCGACGTGCCTGCCCTGCCATGAAGAGTTCGTCCGGTCGTATGCCAAGACTGGCATGGGCCGTTCCATCACGAAGCCGACGGCGGAGGTGCAACTGCGGCAGGAGGGCGCGCACGGATCGGCCCGATGGGTGGCCTGGTGGACCGGCAGGGAGATTGCCCATTCCGTGAACGACGAGGCGCACGCGATGGACTGGGCGGTGGGATCGGGGCGGGAGGGCAAGAGCTATCTTCTGCGGCTGGGTGATGCGCTGTTTCAGTCGCCGCTATCCTGGTACGCGCGGCGGCGGGCGTGGGACCTGTCTCCCGGGTTTAACCGCGACCGCCGGCTGAACTTTCTGCGGCCGGTGACGGCGGACTGCTTAAGCTGCCACGCGGGGGAGTCGGCACCCGTGCTGGGGACGCAGAACCGGTACGCCGATAATCCGATCCCGGCGCCGGGAATCACCTGTGAGCGTTGCCACGGGGACGCGACGATCCATGTGAAGAACCCCTTGCGGGCGAATATCGTGAACCCGCGGCGGCTGCCGGCCGTGGCACGGGATAGCGTATGCGAACAGTGCCATTTGGGCGGGTCGGCGCGGGTGTTGAACCCCGGGAAGACGTGGTCGGACTTCCGGCCGGGCATGGCCCTCGAAACTGTATTTTCCGTGTATGTGCCGAAGGCTTCCGCAGATCCGAACCGCATTAAAGTCGTCTCGCACTCCGAGCAGTTGGCACTTTCGCGGTGCAAGATCGGGTCCGGCGATAAGCTTTGGTGCGCGACTTGCCATGACCCACACCGTGAGCCGGAGGACGCTTTTGGCGAGCAACAGGCGAAGTGCCAGGGTTGCCATCAGGGGACGAAGCCGCACGGGGATGCCTGCACGACGTGCCATATGCCGCGGACGGAAAGTTCGGACGGCGGGCACACGGCGTTTACGGATCACCGTATTCGGCGGCCAGGGGTGCCGAAGGTGCTGCTGGAGCGGTCGGATGAGTTGCGGGCTTGGCGGCAGTTGCCAGAGGCGGGAGCGCGAGCGCGGGGGTTGGGATTGGCTTACGCCGGCGCGGGCAAGCTGGATAGGGCATTTGATCTGTTGCGGGGATTGGCGAGTCCGGATGCGGCGGTGCAGGATGCGATGGGGTTGATCTACTTACGGGCGGAGCGGCCGGCGTTGGCGGTGGCGGCGCTGGCAGCGGCGGTGAAAGCGGATCCGCGGAACTCGGTACGGCGGTTGAATCTGGCGGCAGCTTATTTGGCGGCGGGAGAGGCGGAGAAGGCGCGGGCGGAGGCGATGGAGGCGATGGCGTTGGAGCCGTTATTGGAAGATGCGTATGCGCTGATGGCAGAAATCGAACCTCGCCGCGCCGAATATTGGCGCGGCGAGTTCGGGAAGAGACTCCGTTAGAACATCAGCTTGAGACCAAGCTGAATGTTACGGGGTCCGATCTGGGTTGAGTTGATACGACCGAAGGCGGCGTTGGTGAAATCCATGATCGGATTGCCAAAGACGGTCCGGTTAAGCGGGTTCTGGATCTCGACGCGGAACTGAGTCGAGAAGCGTTCGCCGATCCTGTTCTGCTTCATGAAGGCGAAGCTTTCGTCAATCCGCATGGGGCCGCGGACTTCGAGGCCGCGAGCAGCGGAGCTGAGCTGGCCGGGAGCCGGGTTGGCGAAGGCCGAACGCAGAATGTAGGTGTTGCGAGCGGGATCGTTGGGATCGTAGTTGTCCATCGAGATGTCCGAGCGCATGTTGGAGTTAACGATGTTCGGCCGCAGGCCGAGGTTAAAGTACGGCAGGGGATTGGACGTCGTCGGGAAGAGGCGGCCACCGGAGTTGTAGCTGTTGACGGTGGCAAGTTGCCATCCCTTGAGCAGGAAGTTAACAGCCTTGCTCTCGGACTGGAACGGCACGTTGTAGACGAGCGAGAAGGTGAATACGTGCGGATAGTCCGAAGGGTGGTAGGACCTTTCGCGTTGGAGAGCGTCCTGCTGGCCGGGGTTGGCGTCAAACATGGCCGCATCCGTGAGGAACTTCGACCAGGTATAGGCGACCGTACCGCTGAGGCCGCGGGCCATCCGCTTATCGAGCTTGTATTGGAAGCTGTGATAGTTGGAGTTTCCAAATGTGGAGCCGTAGATGCTCACACCGCTGTACTGAGGGAAAGGCCGGAGCGCCTGATTGACGCGGGCCAAGCCGCCCCAGAGCTGGGAGAAGCCGGGGAAGGGTTCCGTAATGCCGGCCGCGCGCGCCGCCTCGGAGTTGATGTTGGCCGTGAGCAAGGACGCGGGCAGGTTCCAATACTGACGCGGGAGCTGATTGAGCTGCTGCGAGTTGTAAAGGTGCCGGCCGGCGTTGGCAACGTAGGCGAAGCTCATGGAAATATCGTCAGCGAACTGGTGTTCGATGGCGAAGTTCCATTGCAGCTTATACGGAAGTTGATAGGACGATGGGATGACGGCCGTGGCGGCTTGGCCGTTGGCGGCAGTCGCATCCTTTACCGGAGGCCGGCGGAAGTTTTGCGGGAAGCCGCCGTCCCAATTAAACGCAGCCGAAGTGCCGCCATCGGCGGAGGCGAACGACGCCGTAGTGGCGTAGCCGAAGGCCGGGAGGCCGAGACCTTGATTGATGTAGTTGGAGTTGAATACGCCAGCGCCGGCACGGATGACGGTCCGGTTGGTAAGCCGGTAGGCCATGCCGAGACGCGGGGCGAAGTTGTTCCAGAGGACGTTGAGGTAGCGATTGCCCACGCCATCGGGGCCGCCGAAGAGCATGGCGCCTGGGAGGTTGCCGGCGGCTGAATTCGGGGTGGCGATATCCATGTAGGAGATGCGGCCGACGGGATCGCTGTGGGGAACGACCGGTTCCCAACGGAAGCCGAGAGTGAGAGTCAACTTGTTTGTGACCTTCCAGGTATCATCGGCGAAGAAGCCAAAGACGGTGTAGCGGCCGCCGGGGAGCGAATCCCGGAAGAACGCGCTGGCCGAGTAGGTTTCGCCGAGCAGGAAGCTGGCGAAGGCGTCGCCGGAGGCGGCTACGCCGGGCAGGCCGGTGGTTTCCCGGCGATACCGGAAGGTGCCGCCGCCGTTGCCGAAGTTCTGATAGTTATCGCGGTGGCGCTGGACCTCGCCGCCGAACTTCAGCGTGTGGTTGCCGCGGATCATCGTCAACGTGTCGAGCGCGGTAAAGGTGTGGAAGTAGTTGTCGCTGGCGATGTCGTCACCGAAGCGGGTATAACCTTCGGTGTCGAAGAGCACCGTCGGCGCAAGGTCGTACTGCAGACCGCGAAGGCCAAGCTTGCCGCCGTTGGGCTGCGTCCATCCCTGGTTGAACCCGAGCGAGAAGTTCGGATTGCGGAAGCGGGAGTAGCCGAGGCCGATGTGGTTCAGCGTGGTCGGCGACAGGTTCTGGTCGATGTTCAAGTGGAGCACGTTGGTGCGCACTTTCTGCAAGTTGTAGTTGAGGATGAGCGAGGCCGCTTCGCCGCCGACAGGCAGGAGGCGCGAAGGACCGGGGCTCTTGACGGAGGGGCGGTATGTATCGTTGTACATGCCGCTGACGCGGGTCTTCTGCGTGAACGTGTGGTCGATCTTGAAACCAGCCGTCCGCTCGTCAGCGCGGGGGCTGCCGAGGGGGGCGATGGAGTTGTTCACGAGGCCCGGCAGTTCGGGGGCCGGAATGAAGGGCAGCATGACCGAGGAGACCTTGCTCAGCCGGTTGGCAGGAATCCGGTTACCCGCGAAAGGAACGCGGCTTCCGGCAACGGCGGAGCTGGCCGGATCGTAGATGAGCCGGCTGCCCAGTTCGCTGAAGTCGCCCTGAGCCATACGCGAGGTGGGCAGAGTGTTCAAACCGGCGAGAGCGCCGCCACGACGGTAGAACTGGTCAAAGGAGAAGAACCAGAAGGTCCGGTCCTTACCGTTGTAGATTTTCGGGATGACGACGGGCCCGCCGAGGGTGCCGCCCCACTCATTCTGCTTCGAAGGAGCACGCGTGGCGGGGAAGAAGCCGCGGGCATCGAGCTTCTCGTTGCGGAGGAACTCAAAGGCCGTGCCGTGGAACTGGTTGGTGCCGCTCTTCATGGTGAAGCTGGTGACACCGCCCATGGCGTGGGCGTATTCGGCCGAGTAGTTGTTGGTGATGAGCTTGAACTCGGCGATGGCGTCGACGGAGGGGTTTACCTCGGCGTCGTTCGAAAGATCGCCGCGCGACAGTGCAATGCCGTCGTAGTAGATCTGATCCTGGAAGCCGCCGCCGCCGGAGATGGACTTGGTCCACGTGCCGGTGGGGCTGACGCCGGGAGAGAGCTTGATGAAGTTGGAAGGGTTCCGGATGCCGCCGCCCAGTGTGAGGGGGAGGTCCAGGAACTGCTTCGATTCGACGACGACGCCGATGTCGGCGGACTCGGTCTGAATGATCGGCACACCGCCCTGCACGGTGACGCTTTCGGTGACCGCGCCGACGGTAAGGGCGATGTCGATGGTGGCCGTTTGGTTGGTCTGAATTTGTACAGCCCGCTGAACGGTGGAACTAAACCCACTCGCCTTGGCTGTGACGTCATAGAACCCGATGGGCAAACCGACGAGGCGGTAAGCGCCCGTTCCGGTAGAGACCGTTTCGAATCGGGCATTGGTGGCGGTGTTGACCGCCTCGACTGCAACGCTAGGAACCGCGGCTCCTGACTTGTCTGTAATGACGCCTGTGATGGCCCCACGGTCGCCTTGCGCGAGTAGTGTGGTGGCAAGAAGCAGGCACGAACAGAGTGCGCGAATGAGAAGGTTTCGCATAGCTGTTTCCCCTGAATGTTGAGATCGATTGACGGAGAAGACGCTCCGTCCCGCGGGATCAGACTAACACAACATTAGAAAAAGTAAAGGGGCCTTAAAACCGTCCGTCTCTCCATTGAAACGAAAGCTACTTCCGCTGAATGCGGAGATTGCGGAAAGCAATCGTTTGTTTTGGCTGGCATTGCAGGCCGATGACGCCCTCGGCGTGTTTCGAATCCTTGGCATCGAGGACAATTTGGCCGTTCAGTTTGACGACGAAGTGGTCGCCGATGGCCGTGACGTCAAATTGGTTCCAGGCGTCGGCCTTGATCCTGGTGGGTTGCGCTTTCACGCTGCCGACGAGGCTGCCCGTGAGGTAGCCGGCCGGTTGCATGTCCCAAATTTGGAGTTCATAGCCGGTGACATGGGGTTCGCCGTCCTTCTTGCTGCGGAGGAAGACCCCGCTGTTGACGGTGGCGGCGCCTTTGAATTCCAGTTGGAGGTGGAAGTCCCGGTAGGTGGCGTTGGTGGCAATCCATCCGGGTTGGCCTCCTCCGCAGAGGAGGGCGCCGTCGGCGACTTTCCAATCTCCGGTGCCGGGGGCGGCGGTGGTGGCGCGAGCCTGCCAGCCGTTGAGGGTCTTGCCATCGAACAGCGGGGTCCAGGATTGGGCGGCGGCGAGGCCGGCGCATAGGAGAGTCAGAGTGAGGATACGCATGGTGAGTTATTCCTGAGCGAGATCGACCCAGGCGCCGGAACGCAGGGAGGCGTAGCCGGCGTCGAGGATGCGGTTGACGATATAGCCGTCTTCGTACGTTTCGCGCGGGGTGACGCCGTCGCGGACACATTCGACGAAATGACGCATTTCGGCTTGGTAGCCATAGGAGAAGGCTTCTTCGGGGAGGGGGCGGGTCCAGCCGAGGTCGGAATCGGCCTTTTCGATGATGTAGCCGGTACCCTTGGTGGTGAAACCGTGGATGGGGGTGCCGCGGGTGACGTCGGTGAAGATGGACCCTTCGGTCCCGTGGACTTCGTTACGGAGGTCGAGGCCGCCCTTGGTGGTCCAGGAGAGTTCGCAGTGGCCGAGACCTCCGGAAGCGAACTGGAGGAGGAGCAGAGCGTTGTCCTCGCCTTCGGTCTTGTCGTGGTGGACGAGGCGTTTGCCCCAGGCCATGACCTTGACGATGGGATCGTCCTTTCCGAAGAAGTAGCGGGCGGCGGAAATGCAGTGGCAGCCGAGATCGTTCATGGCGCCGCCGCCGGTTTTTTCCACATCCCAGAAGTGAGGGCTGTGGGGGCCGGAGTGGGATTCACGCGAGCGAACCCAGAGGACACGGCCGAGGCCTCCGCTTTCGATCATCTCGCGGGCCTTGACGACACAGGGGGCGAAGACTTCAGTCTCCGCGTAGCCGTGCAGCATACCCGACGCTTCGGCTGCCTGCCACATTTCGAGCGCTTCGGCGGCCGTGCGGCCGAGCGGTTTCGTACAAACCTGATTGCGTCGGGCGCGGGAGAGGGCGAGGGAGACCGGTAGGTGGGCCTCGTTGGGAAGCGCAATGATGTATAAATCGATGTCGTCCCGGCTGATTAAGTGGGTGAGGCTGTCCGTGGACTCTGGGATGGCCCAGCGGGCGGCGAAGGCTTCGGCCTTGGCTACGTCCTGGGAGTAGTTGGCGACGACGGCATGGCCGGCGACGTTGGCGAGGCCCTGCATATAGAATTCGGCGACGAAGCCCGAGCCGAGCATCGCAATATTGACAGTTTTCATCTTCCGCAATGTATCATTCCTGAAGAATGATTCTGAGTGCGGAGCAGGTGGCGGCGTACCATACCGAGGGGTTTGTGGTGGCGCGAGGATTCTTCTCAACCGAGGCAATCGACCTGCTGCGGCGGGCAGCGAAGGAGGACCGGGCACTGGATCAGCACGCCTTTTCGCGATCGGACGGGGAGGGCGGCGCGGTGCGGTTGACGCTGTGGAACCATCCCGGAGACTCGATTTATGGGATGTTTGCGCGCTGCGAGTCGATGGTGCGGTCGGCGGAGGCGCTGCTGGGTGGCGAGGTGTACCACTACCACTCAAAGATGATCATGAAGGACGCGCGGGTGGGCGGGGCGTGGGCCTGGCATCAGGATTACGGGTATTGGTATCAGAATGGTGTGCTGTTCCCCTGGCTGACGAGCGTGTTTATCGCCGTGGACCGGGCGACGAAAGAGAACGGCTGTTTGCAGGTGATTCCGCGGTCGCACGAGTTGGGCCGGATCAGCCATGGACTGACAGGAGAGCAGGCGGGAGCGGATCCGGAACGGGTGGCGGCGGTGTTGGAACGGCTTCCGCTGCAGCATGTAGAGATGGAGCCGGGAGACGCATTGTTCTTCCATCCGAACTTACTGCACCGGTCGGATCAGAATACGTCGGAGCACCCGCGGTGGAGCATGATCTGTTGCTACAACGCGGCGCGAAATGATCCTTACAAATACTCCCATCACCCGCGGTACACGCCTTTGGCGGTGGTGCCGGATACGGCGATACTCGCGGCCGGGTTGGCCCGGTTTTCCGCTACAGAGGCGTTCCTCGATCCGGGGCGGGATGCCTCGGCGCGTTATTCTGAAAGTTGATGAACGAATCCCGCCAGACGGTGCGGCATGTGGCAGCGCTGGCGGTACAACGGGTCGTATTAACGGCCGCGGGTTTTCTGTTTGCGGCGGTAATTCCGCGGGTGATGGGTCCGGAGGTGTTCGGACAGTTTTCGACGTTGCTGGCGTCGTCGCTATGGTTCTCGCTGATGAGCGGATTCGGGGCGGTGTCGTTGATGACCCGGTTCGTCCCGGATTTGATGGAGCGGGGGGAGCGGGAGGGGGTCAGAAAGCTGGCATCGAACCTGCTGACACTGCGGGCGGCGAGCGGGGTGGCGAGTGCGGTGGTTTACGTGGCGATTGCACGTCTGTGGCTGGCAGACTTGCCGGGATGGGCGATCGCGATGGCGGGCATCGGCGTCACCGCGCGCACTTTGGCGAACTTGCCGTTCACACTGTTCCTGGGATTGAACGAGGCGGCCCGCTGGGGTGCGGCTGACGTCGGCCGGCGGTTGCTGCTGTTTCCCTTTGTGTACGGGGGATACGTCCTTTGGGGATTGACTGGCGCTTGCGGCGGGTTGTTCCTGACGGAATTGGTGATCCTGGCGCTGGGCCTTTGGTGGAGCCGGGAGTACACCGTTTGGCGGCTGATGAAACTGGATATGGCGTTTTTGCGCCCGTTTCTGCGGTTCAGCGCTGCGTTCTTTTGGGCGAATCTGCTGCTGACACTGTTTCACCAGGGTGGAGCACCGTTTGTGCAGTTCGTCTCCGGGGACTACAAGGAGGCCGGCTTCTATTCGATTGCGTTCGGGGCCTACTTGGCGGGCGTGCAGGGGGTATGGAAGTTGCTGAGCGCGTTTGGGCCGCTGCTGACGGCGCTGCACGCGCGGGGGGATCGCGAGGCGTTGGAGGGATGGGTGAACCGGTTGCTGGTGGTGCTGGGGTTGGGGAGTGTGACGGCGGCGGCGGTGGCGTTCGAGTATGGCCGGTGGGTGGTAGAGCGGGTGTTCGGGCCGGGCTACGAGCAGGTGGCGGCTTTGCTGCCGGTGTTGGGCGTGGCGGGGCTGTTTATCGGGCCGAGCGGGGTGGCGCGGTTGTTGGCGGTGGCTTGCGATTTGCCGAAGGTTTCCGTGGTGGGGGCGGCGCTGCAGGTGGGGGTTTTCGTGGCGGCGGGGGCGATGGTGGTGCCGGTGATGGGTAGCGTGGGCGCGGCGTGGGTGGTGACGGGGGCGGCGGCGTTGTATGCTGCGTTTGTGACGTGGCGGGTGCGGGGGGTAGTTCGCTACCGGATGCGGCCTTGGCTGAAGGTGGTGGGGGCAGGAGTGGTGCTGACGCCGGTGCTCCTGGTGGGAGGGTTTGGATTTCCGGTGTTCTTCGGAGCCTACGCCGCGTTCTTGGCGTGGCTGGGGGTGCTGCGGAAGGCAGAGCTGCAACCGCTGTGGGAAGGGCTCCGGCGGGGGAAGCCGGAGCCGTCCTCGGCAGGGTAGATTAAGCGATGATCGAGTGGATCACTTCGCCGCTCACGTCAGTGAGGCGGAAGTCGCGTCCACTGTAGCGATAGGTCAGTTTTTTATGGTCGATTCCCATCAGGTGAAGGATCGTCGCATGGATGTCATGCACATGGACCGGCTTCTCGACGGCTTTGAAGCCAAAGTCGTCGGTGGCGCCGTGGATGGTGCCACCCTTGATTGCCCCGCCGGCGAGCCACATCGTGAACCCATGGGGGTTGTGGTCCCGGCCCTTCTTGAGTTGCCCGCCACCACCGCCGACTTCGCGGACGGGGGTACGGCCGAATTCAGAGCCGCAGACAACCAGCGTGTCTTTCCAGAGGCCGCGGGACTTGAGATCCTTGATCACGGCAGCAAAGGGTTGGTCTGAATTCTTGGCGTTAACTTTGTGGGCCATGATGTCGCCGTGGGCATCCCAGGGATCGCCCTTGGCGTAATAGACCTGAACCATCCGAACGCCCTTCTCAACCAAGCGAACAGCAGTGAGCGCGCCACGGGCGGTGCTGCCGGGACCATAGAGTTTTTGCGTGGCTTCCGATTCCTTGCGGATGTCGAAAACTTGCGGCGCTTCGGTCTGCATCCGATACGCGGTCTCCATCGACTTCAGCGTGGCTTCGACTTGTGGGTCTTCGCCTTCACGCTGCAAGCGCATCTTCTCAATCTTCTGGAGCAGATCGAGTTCGCGGCGCTGTTCAGTAAGCTCGAACTTCGGATTGTTGACGTAGCTGATGAGCTTCTTGGGGTCGAAGCTCTTTTCGACTTCAACCTTCTTCGGAATCTCTTTGCCGTCTTTGTCCTTCATCGGCATTTCGGGCGACGGGGCGGCTTCGCCTTCCGGGGTATTGACCTTTGAAGAGATGAAGGTGCCTTGGTTCACCGGAGGCAGAAAACCGTTGCTCCAAAGCGGAGGGCCGACCGTGGTGGGGACGTCCGGGCAGAGGACAACGTAGCCGGGGAGGTTCTGGTTCTCCGTTCCGAGGCCGTAGGTCATCCACGCGCCGAGCGACGGCCGGCCAGCCTGGTTGGCGCCGGTGTTCATCATCAGGCAGGACGGCTCGTGGTTCGGAATCTCCGTATGTACGGAACGAACCCAGGCAATATCATCGGCCACTTCGCCGAGGTGGGGCCAGAGCTCGGAGATATCCATGCCGGACTGGCCGTACTTCTTGAACTTAAACGGCGAGCGCATCAGCGCGCCGGTGCCGCGTTCGGTTTTGATCTGAACGCCGGGAAGCGGCTTGCCGTCGTACTTGTCGAGCATCGGCTTCGGGTCAAAGCTGTCAATGGTGGATAGCCCGCCATTCATGAACAGAAAGATGACGCGTTTGACGCGCTGCGGGTGATCGAGAGTGGCTGCGCCCATGGGGCGGCCGGCGCCATCGACGAGGCCTTCGGCGCGGGCAACCGACTGATTCACCAGACTTGCGAACGCCATCATGCCAAAGCCGTTGCCGATACGGCGCATCGCTTCGCGGCGAGTGGAGGGGGTAGAAGACTTATGGGAAGACATTCGATTCTCTCTCGTTAGTTGATGAACAGGAACTCGCTGGAGCTCAGCAATACTTTCGCGTAACGGCCCCACACGGTGGGTTCGTATTTGACATGGGGAACGGCCGGACCGCCAGGACCGCGACGGCCCATGCCGCCCATCATGCCCATGCCACCAAAATCGGCGGGAGGGGCATCTGCAGCGGGTGCGGCAGCAGCGGCAGCCGCCGTTGGCTCTTCGGGCATGCCTTTGTCCGGCATCGGCTTGTCGGCCACTTCGGCGGCGGGCTTACTGGCGGCGCTGGCGGCTTCGGGCCGGCGGCCACGGCCAGGGCCACGGGGCGCCTCGGCCGGAGCCTTCTTCTTCCCTTCCTCGTACTCCAGCATCGGCTCGGTCTTCAGGTACTCGAGGCCGAGGTTGATCTCCTCCTGAGTGGCTTCGCGGCCATAGACGATCTGGTGGAGTTTCTTGATCCGTGCGGTATTGTTCGGCTCCGCGGCGACCCGCTCGACTAGAGCTTCGGCCTGGACCTGCATGAAATCGCTGTTCATCAGGAAAAGCCGCTGCGTGGGCACCGTAGTGACGAACCGCTTCTCGGCGCTGATGAGCGGCGTCGGGAAGTCAAACAACGAAAGATACTCGTCCAGCTTGTAGCGGCTGACCTTTCCGTACACCGTGCGGCGGGTGACGGCCGGGGTGAGTTCCACCGACGGACCGCCAATGGCCTTGTCCAGCTTGCCCGAGACCTGCAGAACCGAGTCGCGGATCTGTTCGGCGTCGAGGCGCTTCTTGTCGGCGCGCCAGTACAGGCGGTTGCCCGAGTCTTTGGCGAGCGCGACGGGATCGCTCTCGGTCGAGAGCTGATAGACCGAGCTGAGCATGATGTCGCGGTGAAGCTTCTTCACGGACATACCGTTCTTAGCAAAGCTGGCAGCCAGGTATTCGAGCAGCTCCGGATTGGTCGGGCGTTCGCCGGTCATCCCAAAATTGCTGGGCGAATCGACAATACCGGTTCCAAAGTGGCCCTTCCAAATGCGATTCACGAACACGCGCATCGCGATGGGCTGCTTAATGATCTCTTCGGCAAGTTCCAGGCGGCCGCTCCCTTTCGAGAAGGGCTTGGGATCCTCCGGGCTCAGGATGCTAAGGAAATGACGGGGCACCTCTTCCTTCAGGTCGAACGGATCGCCACGGAAGGCTAGTTGAATGTTCTTCGCCTTCTCAGCGTCCTTCACCCCATGGATGTACGGGAAGCCGGGTTCGAGCTTCTTGCGGGCCGCTTCAATGTCCTTGCGGATGGCGGCGATCTGAGCCTGCGTCTCCGAGCCGGAACGCGACTCAAGTCCCCAGCCACGAAAGGCTAGGACACCCGGCTTCCCGCCGCGCATACCCATGGCCATCATGGCATTGGGGTCGTCGTTATCGCTCAACATACGCTGGAAGATCTCCGTCCAGAAGCTGGTGTCGGCCTCGGGCATTTGCAACAGCGTCAGATTGCAGCCGGGGCAAAAGTCGTCATTGGTGACGAAGTTGCTGGGCTTGTTCGTCCGCTTCTTCCGCTTCGTGCCTTCGATGGCCTTGGCCTGGATGACCTTGTTCTGTTCGTCGATGTCGTAGCGGGCGAGCATGACGGCCACAACTTCTTCCTGGAATTTTTCGGCCAGGCGCTTAGCTTCCGCCATCGTGCTGACCTTCTTTTTCATCATCGCCTGCCAAGCTTCTTTGTTCTTGTACTTGTCGGTGGGCTTCTCCATATAGGCAATCCACCGGTCAAGCACTTCATAGTCCAGCTTGCGGGAGTCGACGACCGTCGCCTTATCTTTCTTCTGCGGCCCAGCGACTTCCCAAACTCCCTGCAGATAGTTAGCGGTGTCGAAAGCCATCGCCTTTGATAAGTTGGCGCCGACATTCTGCTGAATCTCACCGAGCATCTTCTGCTTCAGGTCGATGTGTGCTTCAATCTTTTCGAACTCGGCCAGCGTCGTCTTGGGTACGAGCGGATACTCCTCGTAAATGGTGTTGTAGAAGACCCCGGCGAGGGCGTAATAGTCGGCTGCGGAGATGGGATCGTACTTGTGATCGTGGCAGCGGGCGCAGGCGACGGTCAGGCCGAGGAAGCCACGGCTGACGACGTCGACGCGGTCATGGCGCTCATCGGCGCGGGTGACTTCGGTCGAGCCGTTGTCGTAGTACCACGGGCCAAGGCCGAGGAAGCCGGTGCCAGGTAGCGTCTTGTGACGCACCTTCGGGTCGAGCAGGTCACCGGCGAGTTGCGCCTTGACGAACTGATCGTAGGGCATGTCGTCCTGAAAGGCCTGGATCACCCAGTCGCGATAGTTGAACGCGTTCGGGTAGGGATTGTGGCCACGGCGCATCGGGTCGAGACTGCGATAGTCGTCTTCCCCGTAGCGAGCGACGTCGAGCCAGAAGCGGCCCCAACGTTCGCCGTAGTGGGGCGATTCGAGAAGGCGATCGACCACCTTGGCAAAGGCATTCGGCGACGTATCCTTCTCAAAAGCCTGGATCTCTTCGTAGGTGGGGGGAAGTCCCGTGAGATCGAGGGTGGCGCGGCGGAGGAGATCGCGTTTTGAAGCCGGGCGAACCGGCTTGAGCCCTTCCTTTTCGAGGCGCGCGGCGACGAAACGGTCGATAGGAGTCTGCCCCCACTTCGCGGCGGGGACGGCCGGTTCCTTCAGGGGTTGAAGAGACCAGAACTGACGGGCCTCGGGGCGAATCACGTACTTGCCCCCGGCGGTCGTCTTCACGTCTTCCTGCACCTTGGCGGTCGCAGGCCATTTCGCGCCGGCCTTCACCCAGGCTTCAAGCACCTGAATCTCGTCGTCCTTCAGCTTGTTGCCCATCGGCATCTTATAGCTGGGGTCGGCGTGACGGACGGCGATGAGCAGCGTGCTCTTCTCCGGTTCGGCCGTATTGATGGCCGAACCTCGTTTACCGCCTTTCGTGAGCGCCTCGCCACTATCAAGCCGAAGGCCGCCAAGTGCGGACTGCGTGTGGCAGCCGTAACAGTTCTTGGCCAGGAGCGGGCGGACCTTGTTCTCGAAGAATTCGGGGGAATTCGGGCTCTGCGCCAAAAGGGCGGAGCCAGCAAAACAAGAAAGCAGAACTAGACTGTAGCGCATGGGATCCTGACGTTGGAAGTGAATACAGGGCGGGGTACCGGACAGGGGACCCAGGAACATGGCTACAGAGCCAAACTATACGACGTGGCTATACCTAGTATAAGTTACTCAGGGAGTGTGGCGGCAATGCGTTTCGGGTCAAAACGTTTTAAAGTCTTTTTGTTTTGGTCGAACAGCCAAAGTGCAGTGGCTCCCGTGTACAGGTCGCCGTGGCCGAGGCCGGCAAACTGCTGAGAAACCTTATCGGTAGCTGGATTGATGCGGGTGATGGGGAAGCCGGGTGCAGAAACCCAAACCGAGCCTTCGCCGAACGCGATAGAGCCCTCGGCATTGGGGATGCCGGTTTCAATGGTGGCGCTGACCTTGTTGGTTTTGGGGTCGATGCGAACGACTTTCCCTTCCTTGCGGGAGAGGACCCAGAGGGTGCCTTCACCGAAGGCCTGGGCAACCGGCTCGACGACCTCAATGCGCTGCGTGACCAAGTTGGTTTTGGGATCGATCCGGAGGACGCGACCTTCCGCAGGGCAGGTAACCCATAGCGAAGTCTCGGCGAACTGCAGGGTGGTGCACTTAGTAGGCAGCCGGAGCTCGCTGACAACGGCGTTTTGGTCGGGGTCGATGCGCGAGAGAGTGGTCTTATCGTCAGTGAGTAGCCAGACACTATCGGGGTTTGAGGCTACGGCCCGCTTGGCGGTGCCAGTGCCGGTTCCGATGGTGGCGGTAACTTTGCCTGAGCGCGGGTCAAGGCGGACGAGCGCCTTGTCACCGCAACTGGCGACCCAGTAAGAGCGGAAGGCATTGATAAGGCCGCCGCAAGGTTCCTTGATCCCGGACCAAGGGTCGTTGAGCTTGTTGGCCTTGGTATCGAGACGGAAGATGGCGTTCTCGGGGCCATTCGGTAGAAAAGCCATGTCCGCGAAGAACATGGCGTGAGGAGCGCCGGAGACCGGGAGTTCGGCCTCCGACTTCAGGTTCGTAAAGGGAATCTGGATGCCAGGAGTTTTGATTCCGGCAGCCGGGGGCGGCAGAGTCGCCCCCTTTTTGCTGGGCTTCTGCGCCTCGGCCTGGAGTAGACCGAGGGCGAAGAAGCAGAGGTAAGCAACTGGTTTCATGGTTGTTTAGAACTCGTAGCGAAGTGCGAACTGAATAACGCGAGCAGCGGTGCTGGTGGAGGTGATCTGACCGAAATTGCCAGGATTGGCCAGGGTCCGGGTCGGATCGCCCCAATTCACATTGTTGAACGCGTTGAACGCCTCGGCGCGGACCTGAATCCGGTGGCCTTCAAAGGGCAACTGGAAGTACTTGCCGAGGGACATGTCGGTGTTGAACAGCGGAGCGCCGCGGAGAATGTTCCGGGTGCCGACGCGTCCGGGATACTGGCCCATAAAGGCCTGGACAGCGTTGGTGTTGCGGAACATGCTCGGGTTGCCGTTCTGATCGAAGCCGGTTCCCGTTTCGGGGAAGCTGGCACCGGGCCGTAGAATGGCGATGGAGCTGCTGAGGTAGTTGGTAGGATAGATGCCGCCGGTGGAGATGTTCAGCGGGAGGCCGGAGCGGTAGCGGGTAAGCGCCGTCACCTGCCAGCCGCCGATGAACTGGTTCACCCAGCCAGGAGCGCTGTTCATGAACATCTTGCCTTTGCCGAAGGGGAGTTCGACGACCGTGTTCGCCGTGATGTTGTGGCGAATGTCGAAGTCGGAGGAGGCGTAGGAGGCACGCGGATTGAACGAATTCTGAATGACCGCGCCGCCTGTACCGGCTCCGGACTCGGCAGCCGAGACGATATCGAGCGAGTGAGACAGGGTGTAGTTGAAGTCGAAGCCCCAACCGTTGGTGACCGGGCGGCGGAAGACCAACTGGCCGCCATGGTAGTTGGCATTAGCCGTGTTGACCCAGGCGCGGAGTCCGGCGTTCTGGAGTGCAAAGAACGTATTGCAGCCCGTGACGGAGAGGCAGGAACCGTTCGGGAGGCGTTCGCGGTCCATGTCGTTCAGCGTGTCGAGGTCGCTGCCGGCATAGGTGCTGTAGTTGGTGAAGAAGTAGTTCGCCGTGGCGGAACCCGCGAAATTGGTATTGGCGGCGCCGGGGAACATGTTTTCAAAGAAAGGCACGGTGCCCAGGATGGCCGGGTTGGCGCGAACCTGCGCGGGCGTGATGCCGGATTCGAAGCGGTCACGGAGAATGCCGGAGGCTTCAGCCCAGGTGGTGCCGGATTTGGGATCGCGGAACTCGGTCATCGGCTGGAAGAAGTCCTGCTGGACCAGACCCTTGCGGGAGAGGCGGCCGACGTAGCCAACTTCCACCATCATCTTGCCGGGGAGGTTGCGGGCGTAGGTCATATTGAGCAGAACCGAGTACGGGGCGACGAGGTCGGAGGAGACGCCGGTGAACGAGCCGAAACCGCCAACGACGGTGGCCGGGGTGAACGGCAGCGACGCCGCCGGCGGGGCCGGTAGGGCGGGCAGACCGCCGCCGGTGTAGCGGAAGGAGTCTGAGAAGTTCGTGTTGCGGGGCTGGGTGACGGAACTTGCCAGACCGGGCGAACCCGACTGGTCGAAGTTGACGATCATGTCCGACCCGTAACGGTCATAAAGCATCGAGGCGCCAAAGCGGATGACGCTTCCCTTCCCGAAGAGCTTGCCGGCGGTGCCGTTGAACTCCGGCGCCCATGCGACGTTCATGCGAGGCGCAAAGTTGTTCTTGTCGTAACCGAACCAGCCGGGGCCATTGTTGACCGGACCGCCGGGGGCGTACGTGATGCTGGCGGTGGGCAGTGCGTGGCCGGGAATGCCGAGCGCCGAGGCGCCGACACGATCAGCAAAGAGATTCTGCAGGGGCACCGTGGGAACCACCTGAACGCCGTTGATTTCGTGGGGCGGCGTGAAGAGGGAGTAGCGGAGGCCGTAGGTGATCGTCAGGTCGCGACGCGCCTTATAGGTGTCCTGGATGTAGAAGTCCAGCTCCCGGGTGCGGAAGCCGCGATCGATGGATTGGCCCAGCGGAACGGCTTGGCCGTCGATGCCGAAGTTGTAGGTGCCGCTGTAGCTATTGATAACGCCGAACAGGCCACCGTAAGCGTTGACGACTTGCAGCGCTTCGGAGATGGCCAGCGCATTATTGCCGCTGCGCTGGCGGATGTAGCCATTGACCGAATCCTGCAGGTCTGCGCCGAGGCCGCGAAGGGTGTTCCGGCTGAAAGAGTAGCTGGGGAACGAGGTGGCAAAGGAGTTGCGATCGTTCTGGATGAAACGGAAGTTCACACCGTACTGCAGCGTGTGCTTGCCTTTCGTCCAGGTCTGATCGTTGACGAAGTTGGTGGTTGGAATGAAGCGGCCGAACCCGCGGGTGAAGTTCTCGGCGCTGGAGATTCCGCCAAAGGAGAGGCTGGGGTTGCCATTGCCGGACTGCGCGATACCGAGGCGGGTGTAGCCAAACGTGAAAACGTTGACCAGATTCGGCGAGAGAACGGCGGTGTAGCGGGCCGAAAGACCTTTCGAGTTGTCGAGGTTCTTGGCGGCGGCGTCCTGACCGGGGAACTGGGCCAGCACCTGATCGCGAGAGTTATCGCCAAGGGTGCCGCGAAGCATCAGGGTGTGCCGGGCTTCCTTGTCGAGGTTGAAATCCATCTTGGCGACATAGGCGCGATCGTTGCGCGTGAGCGGCGCATTGAAGCGATACCCGGAGAAGTTCAGGCCGCGGTCGCCGCCGGCCTGCAAATCATTGCCGACCGGATAAGATTTCAGCAAAGTGAGCATCGCGGGGGAGATGCCGATACCAGCCGGGTCGACGAGCCGCGCTTCGGCGGCGCTGAGCGTCTGAATGCCGCCGGAGTTGGTCCGGAAGGTCACGATGCCCTGCTTCAGGGATTCGGTGGGAACGGTGCGGAGTTGCGCGGAGGCCGAACGGTCTTTCCGGTCTTCCCAGTTGAGGAAGAAGAAGGCGCGGTCGCGGATGATGCGTCCGCCGAAAGAAGCTCCGTACTGGTTCCGGATGAGGTTTTCGCGCTTCAGGCCGGCCCGATTGGAGAACCAGTCATTGGCGGCGGTCGATTTATTCCGGTGAAATTCGTAGAGCGAGCCATGCCACTGGTTGGAACCGGACTTGGTGACGAGGGAAACCTGACCGCCGGAGGAGCGGCCCTGGTCGGCGCCCTGGCCAGCGATGGTGACGCGGAACTCCTGAACGGAATCGAGCGGCACGGGAAGGGCGGCGAAGAAGCCGCGATCGGTGGCGTTGGTGCCGGCGGATTGGTTGTCGTTCACGTCGACGCCGTCAAGGGTGATGTTGTTCTGGTCGCGGCGGGCGCCGATGACCTCACCGGTGGAGGTGACGCCGGGCTGGAGGCTCAACAGTTCAACGACGTTGCGCGTCTGGAGCGGGAGTTGGCGGACCTGCGTTTCCGTGAAAGCATTGCCGATGGTGGCGTTCTGGGTATTCACGACCGTCGATTCGCCCATCACGTTAATGGTTTCGGTGACTTGTCCAACTTCAAGTTGAACATTTACGGTCAGCGGTACGTTTACTTGAAGACGGACGAGCTGGGTCGAGGTACGGAAGCCCGGCATTTGCGTTTCGAGCGTATAGTTGCCCGGGGGGATTGAATTGAAAACGTAGTCGCCGGTAGCGCTGCTGACAGTCTTACGGGGGGTCGACGTGTCAACGTTGGTCAGCGAGACGACGGCACCGGTGATGACGCCGGATTGATTATCGCGGACGACTCCGGACAGCGAACTAGTCTGTGCGAAGAGGGGTACAATTAGCCCCAAGCCCAACAAAATACGATGCATGACGGATGCTCCAAGGGATAGGATTAGTCGCTCCGTCGTGGGAGTGGTGCCAGCGTTGGCTAACCCAAAAAAGGCAGGGCGTGGACCTTTGTTGAGTGAAACTTAAGGATAGGGAACGCGTCGCGATTGAGTCAAATAAAAACCCTCTATCGACCCTATGCGCTCATGCCACGGGCGTCGATCCGCCAGACGGCTTCGACCTGATCGCCGCGGGTGGCGAAGATGCGGTCGTACAGATTGACGGTGGGATCGCAGTGGGGAATGACGAGTTCGAGGCGGTCGCCAAGGGCGACGGGGAGCGAGGCGCGGCGGACGTCGAGGCGGCCGTGTTCATCGCCGGCAAACGAGTAGCTGGTTCCTTCCAAACCCTTGACGACAGGGGGGAAAGGCTTATCTGTCGCGAAGGCCTTCAGACCGGCGTCGAGGATCGCCTGATCGCGCCCGGGCATGCTGTAGACGGTTGAAAGGACAGTTAGGGAGTTGGCGAAATCGTCGAAACGGTCACCCGTGGCGCTGCCGATGCAATCGTAGTCGAGATCCATAAAGAGGTAGGAGCCGGGCTGCAGTTCGGTGACGCCGTCCATCTCGCCGTCAATATTGTAGGTTCCGGTGGAAGCGCCGGAGAGCCAGGAACACGGAATGCCCTTCGCTTCGAGGGCGCGGCGCGTGGCGATGGCCGGAGCCATGGCCTCGTGACTCGATGCGGTGCGTTCGGCAAAACCGATCACGTGGGACGAGTGGCCCGCGTAAGCCTGGATACCCTTGAGCATGAGATGGGGGAGCCGGGCAACATGCTCAGCCAGCGCCACGGCATCAGGACCCGGGGCAACGCCGGTGCGGTCCGTCACGTTGAGGTCGAGCGCGACGGTGAGTTGAATCTTGGCGGCCGCGGCGGCGGCGTTGAGGTCATCCGCGTTTTCGGCGTGATCGAGGACAAGGATGAGATCAGCGATTCGGCCGGCCAGGCGAACAGCGCGTTCAATGCGGTGGCGGCCGACCATGGGGGTGGTGACGAGGATGCTTTCGATGCCGGACGCGGCGAAGGCTTCCGCTTCGCTGAGTTTGGCGGAGCAGGCGCCGACGGCTCCGGCCTGCAGAGTCAACCGGGCGATCTCGGAGCACTTGTGCGATTTGCCGTGGGGCCGCAGGGCACGACCCTTCTCGTGGGCATAGCTAGCCATCTTTTGGATGTTGCCTTCGAGCGCGTCGAGATCGACGCAGAGAGCGGGGGTAGGCAGGTCGTCCTTCGCGAGCTTCCCTTGAACGTCGCCCGAGGCGAGCATTTGCTCGACTTCGGACCAGGTGCGGGTAGTGGTTTGCAGGAAGGAGGGCATTTCGGTAGCTTAGCGCACGCGTTATCCTGTTGCGATGGAAAGCTTAGGCCGGTATGAACTGCGGGGCGAGTTGGGCCGGGGGGGCATGGGTGTGGTCTACCGGGCTTACGACCCGACGCTCGACCGCGAGGTGGCCATCAAGAGCGTCCGGCTCGATGGCGTGACCGAGGCGGAACGGGCAAGTCTCGAAGAGCGGCTCTCGCGCGAGGCCCGAAGCGCGGCGCAGTTGCGGCATCCGAATATCGTTCAGGTCTACGACTTCTTCCGGATTGAAGACCGCGCGTATATCGTGATGGAGTTCGTGCGGGGCGCCATGCTCGAGGCGATGATCCTCGCCGGCGAGAGGCAGAACATTCCCATGATTGTGCAGGTGCTGCGGCAGGCGGCTTCGGCGCTCGATGCCGCTCACGCAGAGGGGATCGTGCACCGGGATATCAAGCCGGGCAACATGCTGCTCGACGAGATGGGCAACGTCAAGATCACCGACTTTGGCATTGCGCGGCGCATGACGGCGGGAGCGACGGAAACGCAGGCCGGGTTCGGCACGACGGTGGGTACGCTCGGATACATGGCGCCCGAACAGATTCGGGGCGAGCCGGTGGACGGACGAGCGGACCAGTTTTCGCTGGGGGTGGTGGCGTATCAACTGTTTACCGGTGAGATGCCATTTCAAGCCGATTCGTGGATTGCTTTGTCGTATAAGATCATCAACGAGTTGCCGACGCCGGCGTCAACTTTCAATCCCTTGGTGTCGCCGGTGATGCAGGCCGCCCTCGAACGAGCGACGGCAAAGCACCCGGCGGCTCGGTTCCCCCACTGTGTCGACTTCGTGGACGCACTCGCGGCAACGGTGGCCAAGAAACCGGACAAATCAAGCAGCGTGATGAAGAAGGCGCTGATTCTCCTGCCGCTGGCGGCGGTGGTAGTGGCGGTGGTGTTCGGGATGGTGTGGCGGACTCGCGATGCGGTGACTCAGATTGGGGGCGCTCCCCCCCCTCCGCCGCCGGTAGAAACGGCGGCCATGCCAGCCAAGCCGGAAGCACCGACGGGTCCGGTATCCCTTGCGGCCCCTGCTACGACGTCTCCCACGGCCGCGCCATCGCTTTCCCTTGTTGTCGATGGGTTGCCGATGGAGTTCGCCCAGATTCCGGCAGCGCAGTTCTTCATGGGCTCCGATGTGGACACCGACGACCAGAAGCCGCGGCACATGGTTCGGCTATCGAAGCCGTTTCAGATTGGCCGAACCGAAGTGACCCAGAAGCAATGGAATGCCGTGATGACCGGGAAGGCTACGGGAACGAATCTGCCAAAGGCGAACGTCTCCTGGAACGAGGTACAGGGCTTCCTGGCAAAGTTGAATGCGCTGAACGACGGGTTCCACTACCGGCTGCCGACCGAAGCGGAATGGGAGTACGCCGCGCGGGCGAATTCGCCGGATGACCGGCCGCGGAACGTGGACGATATGGTGTGGTACCAGTCCAACAGCGGCCAGGTCGCCCACGAAATCGCCACCCGGATCCCGAATGCGTTCGGGCTTTACGACATGCTGGGGAACGTATCGGAGTGGACGGCCGATTGGGTGGACCCGGAGTATTACAAGACCTCGCCGGGCGTGGACCCCAAGGGACCGAAGTCGGGACAGGCGAAGGTCGTACGCGGTGGGAATTTTGATTCGCAGCCGATGAATCTTTCGGTGGGATGGCGGTTTGCGGATGCCCCGGACGCGAAGTTCCCGGAGATCGGATTCCGGGTGGTGCGGGAGCAGAAGTAGATTATGTCGCGGGGATGGGAGAGCAAGGACGTCGAGTCGCAGCAGGCTGAGCGCGAATCGCGCGAGCGGCCCTCCCCGCCCCCGACGGAACAGGAGCGCAAGCGGCAAAGCCTGGATCTCTCGCTGACGGCAGCAAAACGGGACCTGGCGGCGGCGCGGCATCCGCGGCATCAGGCGATGCTGGCCGAGGCAGTGGAGCACTTGGAGGCGGAGATCGCCAAGTTGACCGACAGATAGAAGTCTGTAATGGTGAGTCGGGCGGGGCTCGAACCCGCGACCACCGCATTAAAAGTGCGATGCTCTACCAACTGAGCTACCGACTCACGGGCTCAAGAGATAGAATACCAAATACCTTACGCTAAACGTATCTCGCGGCGGTCGATTTTTGCCCAATCCCACTCGCCGAGGCCCAGCGCCCCCGCGATTTCAACATGCTCCGGCTGCCGGTGCGTGTAGTGGCTGAACTGGTCCGGGATATCTTCCACCAGCTTTTTCATCCCCACCGCGACCCGCTTTTCATCGAGAACCCGCCACCCGACATGATCCATCGCCACCGGATCCGTCGCAAAATACATTTTCTTGTGTTCCCAAACAAACTGGGGCTTGGCGCCTGGTCCGCCATGGTACAGACCCTTGATGCCATCCATGATGTTCAGCACCGTCTTATTGCGAATCACCGGAATCGACACCGACGCGGGGATGAACGCGTTGCAGGCGTTCAAAGTAGTCGTCGCGTGGCTACGATTGACGTTGTTCACAAGTCCGTGCGAAAGGTTCTTCAGCGCCATCGTAATCCCAGCGGATTGGTGATCTTTCAACAGGCAGAGATTGATGAGCTTGTTGACGTCCTTAGTGATAAATCGGGAAGCGAAGGACCGACGGGCGGTAAGCGAAGCCGGATCCTGTCCCGGCAGGACGAGAGACATCTCCATGTAGTGATCGGGATCGTAGCCTTCGATGGCCTGCTGCAGCTCTTCGTACTTCTCCGCCGCGTGGGTCCAGCGAACCTTCTCGGGGAGCCACTTGTCGAAGCCCGCCTGGAGGAATTCGGCGCGGTAACGGTCGTAGCAGACAATGTCCTGGGCCGGGATCCCGATGGCGGTGAGGCTCGCGATGATCTCGCGCACAACCTCCGGCGCTGAAATGACATGCGGCCGGCCGACCGGATTGAGCTTAATGCCGACAACGTCACCGGGCTGGAAGAACAGCTTCCAAGCGCCCTGCCAGTCGTCCGCGCCAGTCAGTCCAACCATGCCCCGCTGCATCATCTCGCGAACCGGTCCGGCCTGATAGGCGCCGCTGACGATGGAGTCGCCGTGCTCGACCGACACAACGCGGCCCTTAAACAAACCCGGTATGCCGAGTCTGCTCAACTCCGTCTTCGACGAGACGCAAGAAGACAGCGCCAACGGTCCAGCGGCCAACGTACCGAGAAATTTTCTACGATGCATGCACAAGCGCGGAGCGTTCATGCCTGACATTATGCTCCACTTCGCGTAGCGCCGCGCGGCATTCCGCCAGCGGCACTTCGCCGGGATCGCGTGGCCCCGGCCGCCAGACCCAAGGCATCGCCAATTGGAGATCAAAAGCCGCCGCGTGGCGGATGAATTCCCCCGAAGAGATGTCCGGCCAGCCGTCGTGGCCGGCCGGAACAACCCGGGCGCCCTGCGGATAAAACTCTCCTAGACCGACGGCGAGTTGGTCCGTATACGGCGCCACACGGTCCTCGAGGACGCGCACAAAATCGTACTCATCGCCGTAGTAATGAAACGTGAGAAAGTCCCGAGCGGGATCGAGCAGTTTCGCCCAACGGCCCATCCAACGGGCCGTCATGCTTCCGATAGAGAACTGGGCGTTGGTCGAGTGATGCACGGCCTCGCGCGTCCGCTCCAGGCGATCCGCCATCTCGGAAACGCTGAGTTGATCCTCGTCCGGAACGGCCGGGCAACCGACGCCGGAGGGTTCGGCGTACCAGTGTTCCCGCCGCTGCATTACCATTTCCGGCTCATTGATCAGTTCGTAGCCGAGGACGTTCGGATGGTCGTGCACCAGATCCCAGAACGGCGCGAAGACGTTGCCGACAAGGGCTTCAAACAGATCGGGATGCCGCAATAGGCGGCCGTGGCCCTGCTTCACCATGCTCGTTCCCGGAATCCCTTCCGGACTGAACGAAAGAGTATGATCCAGTAGCACAAACAGGATCGAAATACCGTGGCGCGCCGCCGTCTCCAACGCCACCCGTAAGGCCGGGGCGATGCACGGGTCAAGGCCCACGGGCCGTTCTCCCATAAAGCGGATCCCATTGCGGCCGTCGCAGAAAACGAACCACCGAACGATCCGGCAGCCGGAAGCGGCCAGGATGGCGAAGTCGGCATCAAGTACGGCGGCGCGTTCGGGCGCTTCAAGCCCAAGTGGGGCACCCGGCGATACGCCGAAATCCCAGCCATAGTGCAGCCGGAAGTTGATTCCCATCCGCAGTGGCGCGCCTTTCACGATTTGGTTGCCCATATTGTCTAGACGACTTGGGAGGGGGGATTGTCGGGTTGGCGGATGTAAATCTTTGCCTGCCGCCGGTACGATAAACTAGGGCCTTTAAGGAGAATGCATTGCGAGTAGGGATTATCGGAACTGGCGCCATCGCCAATATGCACGCGCGCGCCTACAAGGCGATCGGCTACAAGATCACGGTTTGCTCGAACGGCAACGAAGAGCGGGGCCAAGCGTTTGCAGCCGCCAACGGCGCGGAATTCGTACGCAACTATGAAGACGTTTGCCGCCATCCGGAGGTGGACTACGTCGACGTCTGCACGTTTCCGAGTTTCCGTTTGCAGGCAGTGGAACTATGCGCGCAAACCAAAAAGCACGTTTTGGTGCAGAAGCCGATGGCGCTGAGCATCGAGACGGCGCAGAGGATGATCGCGGTAGCGAAAGAGGCCGGGATCACACTGGGCGTGGTGAGCCAGCACCGGTTTGACGATTCGACACTGTTTTTGAAAAAGGCCATCGCTGACGGCCGGTTAGGCAAGATTCTGCAGGCTGATGCGTATGTGAAGTGGTACCGTTCAGCCGAATACTACTCCCGCCCGATCAAGGGTTCCTGGGATGTAGAGGGCGGCGGCGCGCTGATCAACCAAGGGATCCATCAGGTGGACATCCTGATGGCGCTGGCTGGCGGCGTGAAGGATGTCGTGGGCACTTGGCAGCTCGGTGCGTTGCACCAGATTGAATCCGAGGACATCGTTAACGCTTTGCTTAGGTATGAGAGCGGAGCGACCGGAGTGATTCAGGCGTCAACCGCCATCTGGCCCGGCTATTCCGATCGCGTCGAGTTGCACGGCACCAAGGGCACCGCGGTGATGACCGGCGACAAACTGACAACTTGGGACGTCCGCGACGATTTCGGTGACCCGGCTCCGGTGGAATCAAAGATCAGTTCGGGAGCGTCGGATCCGATGGCGATTCCGCTGACGCCGCTCGAACGGCAGTTCCGTGACTTCGGCGAGGCCTGCCAGAACGGAACACCGCCCACCGTCTCGGGTGAAGAGGGATTGAAAGCGCTGCAGCTCGTGCTGAGCGTCTATCAATCCTGCCGGGAAGAACGCCGCGTGGTGATTAGTTAACCCGATGTGGACGGTGCGGGTGCCGGCTTCGAGCGCTAATCTCGGACCCGGCTTTGACGCTCTAGGTTTAGCATTCGGTCTCTATCTCACCTGCCGGTTTGCTCCGGCCCCAGCGCTATCGATTTCGGTGCGGGGCCGCGATGCCGGAGAAATTTCAACCGGCGCTGATAACTTCATTTGGCAAACGGCGCTCCAAGTGGCCACGGACCTGGGCCGTGAACTGCCGCCGGTGACGCTGGAGATCGATAACGACATTCCGTTGGGCAAGGGCCTGGGTTCAAGCGCGGCGGCGCTGACGGCGGGCGTAGTGATCGCCGACCGGATGTTGGGGCTGGGTTGGCCCATGACGCGGATTCTCGATGAAGCCGCGCGTCTTGAAGGCCATCCGGACAATGTAGCTGCCTGCGTGTTGGGTTCGATTGTCGCAAGCGCGATTGACGGTCATGGAGTTGCGCGGGCCGTGCGCCTGGAAATTCCAGTTCGCTTTGGCGTCGCCGTGGTTGTCCCGGATTTCGTACTCCCCACGAAAGAAGCACGCGCGGCGCTGCCGGATAGCTATTCGAAGGCCGACTGCATTTTTAATGTCCAGCGGAGTTCATTGCTGATCGCTGCGTTGGCGACGGGCAACGTTTCGGCGTTTCCGGCGGCGCTCGAAGACCGGCTGCATCAGCCCTACCGGGCGAAACTTGTGCCGGGCCTCGAAGAGATGTTGAAACTGCGGGCGCCGGGTTTACTGGGTTGCGCGCTTTCTGGCGCGGGTCCTTCCATTCTCGTGTTTTTTGAACGCGGCAGCGAAGAAGTTTGCGATTTGATCCAGCAGATCTTTGCGCTGCATGGCCATTCGGCCGAAGTCCATTATGCGCCCGTCGCTCAGGACGGCTTATCAATCGTGGAGTCCCATGCAACAGAGTAAAGACGCACTCCTGGCCCAAGGTTTACCGGCGGAAGATCCGGCCTTGGCGCCCACTTCCCTGCTCCGGTTTCCGGACGGCGGCGAGTACCGAATTGAGATCCCTTCGACAGAAGGACCAAAGGCGCTGACCGCCGTACTGGATGAGGCGCGGATGCGGGACGTGCCCGTGCATCGTGTCTCCCAAGGCAGCGGCATCATGCTGCTGACCAATTCGGAGCTCCGCGAAATGCTCGCCATCGGCCGGCAGGCCCGCGTCGAAGTGAACCTGTTTCTCGGACCGCGTGCCGGTTGGGATACCGGAGCGCAAAGCGTGTCCCCGACCGGCAAGGCGTTTGCCCTGGCGGCGCGCGGCGCCAACCAACTGGTACAGAGTTTGGAGGACGTGCGGCGAGGAGTCGACGCCGGGCTGCGTAGCATCCTCGTGAGCGACATCGGCACGTTGGACGTGATTTCAAACATGCGGGCGAAGGGCCAGTTGCCGGCGAACCTGATCATCAAGACCTCGGTGATGATGGCTCCGGCAAATCCCGCCAGCGCGCGTTTGCTCGAACAGCATGGGGCCGACACCATCAACATTCCTTCGGATCTGACGATCCCGCAGATTGCCAGCATTCGCGCGGCGATCACCAAGCCGATCGATTTCTACGTCGAGGCCCCGGACACGATTGGCGGCTTCATCCGACACTATGAAGTGGCCGAGTTGATTCGCGTCGCCGCACCGATCTATCTCAAGTTCGGGCTGCGCAATTCGCCCGACGTGTACCCGAGCGGGACGCATCTCGATGGCACCGTGCTGCTGCTGTGCCGAGAGCGGGTGCGGCGGGCTCAGTTGGCGTGCGAGATGATCGCACGCTACGCCAGCAGCGCCGTCATGTCGCCGCTCGGCGCAGCGGACCTCGGCGTTCCCGTCTAGCCGAAGACGTGAAAGGCGGTTCCTGAAAGCATCTGCTGCTTCTGTTCGGCGGGCACGTCGAGCCGAAGCAGCTTTCGCATTTCTACGTCTGTGTTTTCGATCAGATCCGACCCGGCCATGAGGCGGTGGGCCGGGATGTGCTGCAACACCTCGAAGATGTGATTGGGCATCAACGTCGAAAGGTCGAGGTAGATGTTCGGGCAGAACGACGCGGCGACGATTGCGTCGGCGAGCAGTAGGCCGCCTCCACCGCAGTGGGCGAGCACTATCTTGAGTCCGGGATAGCGCCGGGCGGCGAACATGAAGACGGACGGCAGGGCGTGAGGGATTCCGGAGCCCGTGTGGGCAATCAACGCCATCTGATTATCGAGTGCCGTTTCAAACAGAAAGTTGCTGCGTTCCGAGAGCGTATTTAGGCCCTGATACTGCGGTTGGAACTTCAGTGCGCGGAAGCCATGAACCTCGCGACAGCGGCGGACTTCGTCGCTAAAAGTCTGTTCCGGGATGAAGGGCGTCAGGCAGGCCGCGCCGACCAGACGATCCGGATAGGCGGCCACGGCGGCGCCGATCTCTTCGTGGGCCGCCGTGTAGTCCTCGACGACAGGGAACGGGATGACGACGGACTTATCGACGCCGCAGCGGTCCATCTCGCGAAGGAGTTGGTCCGCGGTTTGCCGCCGGCCGCTATGACGGGCAAGACCGATATGGGTGTGGGTGTCGTAGAGGAAGTAGCCGTCTTTCATACGCCGCGGCGATCGCCCCATAAGTCTACATGGAGGCGCGGGCTCAGGCGGTAACCGTATTCCAGGCATAGCGGCGCGAGCCAAAGGCTGCGTTCGCGGAGCAGGTCCGGGTTGCGGCCTTCGGGCATCAGGATCACGTGGCCGGGCTCGGCTTCGAGCGTTGCGACGAGCGAACGGATCTCGCGCAGATCTTCCGGCGACGCAACGACGAACTTGAGCTGGTGGGCACACTTGGCCATCAGCGCCCGCAGCACCGGCACGTTGATGCGGGTGTTTTCGTGACGGACCGCCCAATCTCCAGCGGGCGTGGAGTTGGCAAGTTTGGGGCTGATGCTCATCAGGTCGCAAGCGACTGCGGCATCGACGGTGCCGGCAGTCTCAATGGTGATGTGCCAGCCAGCATCGTGAAGGGCCCGGGAGAGAGGGACGAGTTGCGGCTGGATCATCGGCTCGCCACCAGTGAGGACGGCGTGGCGAGCAGGATAGGCGAGGACCTTGGCCAGGATCTCCTCGACCGGCATCTCTTCCCCCTCGGGCTGCCACGATGTGTACGGGGTATCGCACCACGAGCAGCGGAGGTTGCAACCGCTCGACCGGACGAACACCGAGGGCACGCCGAGCAGGCTGCCTTCGCCTTGCAGGGAGTAAAAGATCTCGGCGATCTTCATGGGACCAAAGGATCGGCCACAGCCGCTTCGGCAAAGCCTTTAGCGCGGAGCAGACAGCTATCGCACTCCCCGCAGGGGCGGCCGCCGGAGATGGGGTCGTAGCAGCTATGGGTAAGCCCGAAATCGACACCGGCACTTAATCCAAGATGGATGATCTCCGCTTTGGTCAGCTCGATTAACGGAGTCCGGACGGTCAGTTTGGTGCGGCCTTCGACGCCGGTCTTGGTCGCGAGGTTGGCCATGTGCTCAAAGGCGTGGATGAACTCCGGGCGGCAGTCCGGATAGCCGGAGTAGTCGACAGCATTTACGCCGATGAAGATCGTATCGGCCTGCACAACCTCCGCCCAGGCCAGCGCGAACGAAAGGAAAATCGTATTCCGCGCCGGAACGTAGGTAATGGGAATCCCTTTGCCCATCTCGGCCGCGCTGCGGTGTTTGGGGACGTCGATCTCATCCGTCAGCGCGGAGCCGCCGAACACGCGAAGATCGATGCGGGCGACGCGGTGAGCGTGCGCGCCAAGGTGGGCCGCGACGCGCTCGGCCGCGGCGAGTTCCTGCCGATGCCTTTGACCATAGTCGAACGACAGCGCGTAGGTCTCGAAGCCTTCCTGGCGGGCGACGGCAAGGCAGGTGGCGGAGTCGAGTCCGCCGCTCAAAAGGCAGATGGCACGGGCCAAGGTCTTACTCCTTCTCCGGCAATGTCCGCGCTAGGAACCAGCCGGCCAGCGGAAGTACGCTGACGAAGGCGAGCGCGGTATGAAGGCCATAGTGGTCGGCGACTACGCCCGTCAGCGGGATGAAGATCAGACCAGCGCTTCCCCAGGCGAAACCCATCAACAAGGCCGACACGGTGCCTGCCTGCCCCGGCACCAGACGTTGGCCCATCAGCAGGTTCACAGGAATCGTGAACAGAAGCATCAGGCCGCCCAGAGCGAGTCCGACCAGCGAGAGCCAACCTTCCGTGAGGAAAAAGACGGCCAGGAACGGCAGGCAGCCGAGCATGGAGATGAGGATGACGCGGCGGCCGCCGAAGCGATCGGCCAGATGGCCGCCGACGAAACCGCCCAGCGCGCCAAAGGTCATGTACAAAGTGAGTCCCAACGCCGCCGATTGGATCGAGAAACCCCGTTCCCGGCTCAGATAGAGCGGCAGAAAGTGGGCGAAGCACATATGGACGACAGACCGGATGAAGACGAGCAGATAGTGAACCGTCAGCGGCTTCCACACGGCGCGCAGTGGGGCCAACGAAATCCGCCCCTTGCCGGAGCTGACCGGAGGCGTCCGCAGGGTCTGCCACAAAATCAGCGTGATGATCAGGCCGGGGATCGCCCCAAGCCAACTACTCTCCAAGCCAAAGCGGCCGACGAGAAGCGAATAGCACGCGGGGCCAATGGCCATGCCCAGCGTCCCGGAACTGATGAACACGGCCATCCAACGGCCAGGGTTCGTGGGGATGCCGGCGGTGGCGTTCGCCGTAGCCTGCGGGTGGAACGAGGCGACGCCCGCGCCGCCAAGGATGACCATTAGAAACAGCCACGGGTAGCTGGGCGCCCAACCGAGCAGAGAGATGAACACCCCGGCGATGGCTGGCGCCAACACGGTGAACATCCACGACGGGTAACGATCGGAGAGGATACCGTAGAGCGGCTGCAGAAGCGAAGAGGAAAACACGAGCGCCCCGCCCAACAGCCCGGCCTGCGATAAACTCAATCCGTGTTTGGCGACGAGCAGCGGTTGGAATGCGCTGAGGGCGCCAGAATAGAGATCGATGAAGAAGTGCGCGAAGGCGAGCAAACCCAGGGCAACAAACCCGGACCGCTCGGCGGAAACCACCGGCTGCGCGGCAAGGGTGGCACTGGCGCTGTTAGAACTCATCCAAAACTCAAGTATAGCGAAACCTATTTCATCGCCCGGGGTTTGAACGATTTATGGCTAAGTTGCGGTTCGGTTTGGGGATGTGTTTCGCGGCCGCCTGCTGGGGACAGGCCCCGACGGCGCCAGTGTTGAACCAGCGAGGAGCGGTGAACGCGGTGACCCTCCAGCCGGCGCCAAGCAGTGTCTCCCCCGGCGGACTGTTGCAGATTGCCGGTATCAACCTCGGCCCCGCTGCGGGCTTCGTCGCTACGACAACTCCTTTGCCGACCGCCATCGGCGACCCCGCATTGGAGGTCCGGATCAATAACCGGCTCGCCCCGATTCTATCGGCGACGCCGGGATTGCTGACGGTCCAAGTGCCACTCGAAACGCCGATTGGTCCGGCCCAGATCGTCGTGCGCCGCGGAACGGAGAATAGCCGCCCAGCACGGTTTAACGTTGTCGCTCCCGCACCTTCCGTGCGCACGGAAAATGGCGCCGGGTTCGGCGTGGCAGGCCGCACGGAAGGCGGCGTGCTGCGCTTGATGGCCTCCGGGCTTGGGTTGACGGAGCCACGGGTGAACGCGGGAGAATTGCCGCCCGCCGAGGAACCAGCTATCCCTCGCCAACCGATTCGCGCCAGCGTCGGAGGCTTGGCGGCGGAGGTATCGGCGAAACTATCGACCACAAAAGTCGGCGAATTTGAAATTGATGTCACGATGCCCGAGGGAGCCAAGCCAACCGATGTTGTGGCCGTCTATGTCGGCAACTCCGCGGGAAATCGCGTCACGGTAGCGGCTGAGCCAACGGCCACAGTGGAATATCTTCCGCTCCCGGAAGCGGCCCGCACCGCGCGAGGATTAACCGCCAGCGACGTGAGGCCGGGCTACCTGACGCTCAGCGCACCGCGCAACGGCGACGGCTGCTGGCCGTCGTGGCTGGTGGATTTTTCGCGGAGCTCCGTGCGGGAAATCCCAGATTGCCCCGCTTCCGCCAATCAGAATGCGGTCAGTCCGTTTCAGGCCAACCCGGATTCCGCAGCCATCGCCGCATTCGTGGGCCCATCCGCGGGTGCGCCAGGGCAAGGAGTCAGCGACAAACTCACCATCCTGCTCCCGGCCAATGTCGACCCTCTCTCGGTGACCCTGCCTGCTCCAGGCTTGGCTATCGGCGGCGGACAGGGCGGAAATCTGAATGTCGTCCTGGCGACGACGCCACCCAGCAATGTCCTCGTCAATGCAACGACGGGCGAGGTGTCGGAACCGGCCGGACCCGGAGGCGGGTTACCAGGCGGAGGCGGCTTGAACCTCGCCAACCTGCAACTGGACCTCGGTGACGACGTGAAGCAATTAGTGGCGCAACCGGTGAACTTGGGACAAGGGGCGATTGCCGTCGTGGCCGTTGACAGTGTGACGGCAACCACGCGCGCGAAGTTCGGCATCATCAACCCCGCGGCGGAAGTGCAATCGTCGCAAAGTTTCCCGGAAACATGGCTTCCGTTGCTCGCGCCCGCGCAGACGCAAGGCCCTGGATTACCAGGCGGCATCCTACCCGGCGGGCCGGGGGGGCCAGGTGGGCCGGGCGGCGCTCTGGGCGCGGCGACAGCCATTATTCGTGGCGCCGCTTTCTTTGATGCGCAGGCGCGAATCTATTGGGTCCTCGCCCGCAACTCCGCCAAAACCGCCGATGCTTTCCTTGGCTTCCCAGTCGCGCCCGATTCCGAAACGATCGTCCTTCCCCTGCCGGAGGACACATTTGCCGCTTCTTGCACGCCGCAAACCCGCCTGTTCAACATCGACCTCGCCCGCCGCATCGCGGTCTCCACCGGTACGGACCCAGAGGCCGAAGTGAAGAACCCATGCACCGCCCAGGCATTCGCCGTGCTGGACCTCGGCGCACGCGAATTGACCTCGGTCCCCCTACCCGGCCAAGGCCAATTCAGCGTCTCCGGCAACAGCGCTAACGAGATGAGCGACTACGTCTACGGCACGAACGCCGACCCCGCGCGGCAGAATCGGTCCGACACCATCTACGTACTCGACGGCGTCGGAGGGTCCACGTTTCGGCTCGACCTCCCCCCCGAGATCGCCACGTTCACCAACATTACGCCCATTCCTGAAATGACGCTGCTGGTCGCCCAAGCCAACGCGCAAGCTTCGAACGTCATCGGCGGCGCCGGCCTGGTGATCTTCGACATCGAGAACCAACAGGCTCGCCTGCTGCCCACTCCGGCCGGCTTCGCCTCTGTCCAACTGCTGAACACGTTCCCGGTAACGCGTAAGCTTCTCGCCCGTGGCACGCGCACCGAGCCCGTTGGCAGCCAATTGCTGCTGTATGACATGGTCACCGGTGATCTCCAGATCCTTCCGAATCCGGAAGGCATCACGTGGGTAGGCCAAGTGCCGAATGTGCCGGGACAACCTGGCCAACCGGGTCAGCCTGGCCAACCGGGTCAGCCCGGTCAGCCGCCTCAACAGCAGCAAACTCCGCCGATGCAGCACTCCTCGCCGCGGTCGAACGCCGTCCACGTCATGGGCTACGGCGCCAACCGGCAACCCGCCGGCATGATCCTGGTCCGGGTGAATTAAGCCCGCGGGAAAAGCGCCGAATAGGCTTCCAAGTATTTCAGGCCTGCGCCGGTGTTGTAGATCACCATCCGCTCCTCCGGCTTCAGGAGTCCGCTGTCGAGCAGCTTTTCCATCGCGGACAGGCAAGCCGCGCCCTCGGGGGCGACAAACACTCCATCCTCAGTCGCCAGCCGGACCCCGGCCTGCATCATCTCGTCATCGCTGACGGCGATGGCCGTGCCCCCACTCTCGCGCACGGCACGCAGAATCAGGAAGTCGCCCAGCGGCTTCGGCACCCGTAGACCGCTGGCGACGGTCTGCGCGTTCTCGAAGAACTCGCTCCGCTCCGCCCCCGCCTCATACGCACGCACGACCGGCATGCACCCTTCCACCTGCACCGCGATCATCTTCGGCCGCTTCGGACCAATCCAGCCCAGCTCTTCCATCTCC
Source organism: Candidatus Sulfopaludibacter sp. SbA3 (assembly GCA_945890485.1). GTDB lineage: Bacteria > Acidobacteriota > Terriglobia > Bryobacterales > Bryobacteraceae. Next base: position 70,146 of record CAMDCN010000004.1, read on the forward strand.
GCAAAGGCCTTCCACATACCGATAATGCCTACGCCGCCACCGGTGGGATAGAAGATCACGTCCGGCACCCGCCACTGCATCTGCTCGACCAGTTCGTAGGCCATGGTCTTCTTGCCTTCGATCCGGTAGGGCTCCTTCAACGTCGAAACGTCGAACCAGCCCTCTTCATCCTTGCGGGAAGCGACGATCTTGGCGCAGTCGCTGATCAGGCCATCCACCAGTGTCACCTTCGCACCAAAGCTCTTGCATTCGATGAAATTCGATTGCGGCACGTCTTTCGGCATAAAGATATGCGCCTCGAGTCCGGCCGCGGCGGCATAAGCCGCCAGCGCACTGGCGGCATTACCCGCCGAAGGGATGGCCACTTTTTTGATGCCGAGTTCGACACACATCGAAATCGCGCACGAAAGCCCCCTTGCTTTAAACGAACCAGTGGGGTTGATCCCCTCGTCCTTCAGCCACAGATCCTTCATGCCCAGCCGCGCGCCCGTGCGCTTCAGCTTCAGCAGCGGCGACCAGCCTTCGCCCAGCGAGACGATCGACGGCGGCTTGCTCACCGGCAGCACCGGAGCGTAGCGCCACATGCTGCGCGGCCCGTTGGCGAGCCAATCGCGATTCCAATTCTCGCGCGCCTTCGTCAAGTCGTAACGAACGAGCAGCGGCCAGCCGCCGGCGGAGAGATTCTGCGGCACGCCCGCTTCGTAGCGGTCGCCCGTGATGCTGCATTCCAAATGCGTAACAGTGGTCATATCCCGACTTTGAGTTTCCCACTTTTCGATTCGTCTCCACGCTGGGCCTCCGCTGTGCGTCAATAAGTTTGTGTCGCGTCTCGCCATCCTGCTGACCCTCGTCGCCCTACCCGCGCCCGCCGCCGAAGTTTTGCTGCTGACGAACGGGTTCACCATCCGGGCCGAAAGCGTCGAGGCCCTGGGAACCGCCCTGCGGCTCCAAACCGCGTCGGGCACCGTGGAAATCCCGCTGGCGCAGGTCGTCGAACGGGAAGCGATCCCGGAACCGCCGCCGGCTCCACCCGCGCCTGCCCCCGCCCCACCCGCGCCCGCTCAGGATCCGCTTGAGGCTGCCGCGAAGAAGGCCGGCCTGCCGCCAGAGTTCCTGAAGAGCGTTGCCCGGATTGAGTCGGCCTTCCGGCAGGACGCCATATCCCCCAAAGGCGCCGTCGGCGTGATGCAACTGATGCCGGCCACTGCCCGGGAGCTGGGCGTCGATCCGCACGACAAGGAACAGAACCTCGAAGGCGGTGCACGGCTGTTGCGAGATTTGCTGCTGAAGTACCAAAACGAACCCGACCAGGTCCGCCGGGCGCTGGCCGCCTATAACGCAGGCCCCGGAGCCGTAGCCCGGTTCAACGGCACCCCGCCCTACGCCGAGACACAGAATTACGTGAACAAGGTTCTCGCCGAATATCATCGGCTGCGTTCCCGTCCCCAGTAGCGATACACTGGCGGGCGTCATGCGCTTTTTCGCCCTCTTCCTCTGTGCCCTCTCGCTGTTCGCCCAGCGGCCCAACACAAACTACGACGAGTCCAAGACCGGCAAATTCACCCTTCCCGATTTGCTCGGCTCCAAACCGTGGCCCGAACGCCGGGCCGAGATCCTGAAGCTCTACGAGACGCACGTCTTCGGCAACATCATCTCCGCGAAACTGCCGCTAGAAACCACCGTCAAGGCCAAGGGACCGAACTGGCGCGAGGTGACGTTCACCTTCTCCGGCCAAGGCAAGCAGAAGGCGATCAACGTATTGATCGTCACGCCGCCCGGAGCGAAGAAGCCGGTGCCCGCCGTTATCTGCCTCAGCTTTACGCCGCTGCCTACTGTCCTCGGCGGCCACTCCCGCTGGCCCCTCGATCTGTTCGCCAAGCACGGCTACGCCGTCATCACCGCGCACTATACCGACTTCTTCCCCGACGTAAAGCAAGGCAAGCCCGATTCCGTCCTCGCCCTGATGCCCCCCGATGAAACCACCAACGCCATGTCGGCTTGGGCCTGGAGCATGAGCCGCATGCTTGACTACGCCCTCACCCAGAAGGACATCGACCCCAAGCGCATCGCCGTCGCCGGCCACTCCCGCCTCGGCAAGGCCGCGCTCTGGGCCGGCGCGACGGACCAGCGCTTCGCCGCCGTGATCTCCAACGACTCCGGCGAAGGCGGCGCGTCACTCTCCCGCCGCATCTTTGGCGAACATATCGCCGACCTCAACACCAACTTCCCCCACTGGTTCACCGGCAACTTCAAGGGCTACTCGCAGTCAGTCAACGAACTCCCCGTCGATTCCCACATGCTGCTCGCCCTCGCCGCCCCACGTCCGCTCTATGTCGCCAGCGCCAGCGAAGACCTCTGGGCGGACCCTCTCGGCGAACTCCTAGCACTCACCGAGGCCAGTAAGGTTTATGAAGCCCTCGGCGTTCCCGAACGCACAGCCTACCACTTGCGCCCCGGCAAACACGACATCACCGCCTATGACTGGGAGCGGTACCTCCGCTTCCTAAAAGCCACTCTCCGCTAGCGAACCATGCCCATGCGCTCGGGCGGCCAGTAGGCGAACACCGCCTTGCCGTAGATGTAGCGTCGATGCACCGGGCCCCATGCCCGTGAATCGTTCGACGAACTGCGATGGTCGCCCATCACGAAGTAGCTCTCCTCGGGAACATTCACCGGACCAATCGTCAAGCCATCGCGGAACTCGCGCGGTACGTACTCTTCATCCATCTCTTGGCCATTTAGAATCACCGTACCGTTGCGAACTTCCACCCGATCACCTGGCATGCCGATCACGCGCTTGATGTAGCTCTTCGAGGGATCGTTAGGAAACCAAAACACCACCGTATCCAGGCGTTCGATCTCACCGATCCCGAACTTGTAGACGAACTTGTTGATGAAGATCCGCTCCTGATCTTCGAGCGCCGGCATCATGCTCGTGCCTTCCACCTTCACCGGCTGATACAGAAACAGAATGATGACAATCGCCAGCACCACACTCAGCAACAGATCCCGCAGCCATGCGATCGCGCTCCACACGGAGTGCCGCTCGGCGCTGGGAGTCGGTTCCACTTCCTCTGGCATCATTGAACCCTCTATGGTAGATTGTAGACCCGAAAAATGCACGCCGCGTTGATCATCCCTGCTCTGAACGAAGAGGAGTGCATTGCCGACACCTTGAACGGGCTTCCCGCCGGCATGTTTCGCTACGTGATCGTTGCCGACAACGGCTCCACCGATCGCACCGCAGAACTCGCCCGCGCCCATGGTGCCCTCGTGAGCTTCGAGCCGGAGCGAGGATACGGCGCCACTTGTCTCGCCGCTCTCGCGATGCTGCCCGCCGATGCGGAGATCGTCGCCTTCCTGCAGGCCGACGGTTCTGAGGACGCCGCCGAAGCGCAGCGCCTGCTCGATCCCATCCGGCGGAACGAAGCCGACCTCGTACTGGGGTCGCGCCCGCTCGGCCATCCAGAACCCGGCGCCCTGCTACCCCACCAGCGCTTCGGCAATTGGCTGGCCTGCACCCTCATCCAGCTCGTCTACCGCCATTCCTATACGGATCTCGGCCCCTTTCGCGCCATCCGCCGCAGCAGCCTCGAAACCCTCGCCATGCGGGATCGCAACTACGGATGGACCATTGAGATGCAGATCCGTGCGCTCCAGCACGGCCTCCGCGTTCAGGAAGTGCCGGTCTCCTACCGGCCCCGGCGCGCCGGTGAGAACAAGGTCTCCGGCCACCTGCGCAGCAGCCTCGCCGCCGGCTGGATCATCCTCTCGAAAGTCTTTTTCTTACGTTGAGGTCGAACCATTCGCTCTCCACCAACGCTCGCTTGCCGTAGGAGAGGCCGATCATCGAGACGACCACCAGCGCGGCGGCGATCGCGGTTTCGAACAGACCCAACTTGCCTTTCAGTGGATCGAACCAGCGGCCGTAGACAATCTCAATGTGCACCCAGTAGATCAGTAGCGAGGTCGTCCCCAATTGGCGAGGGATGCTGAAGCGCAGAGTGCTGCCCGAAGCTTCGCGCAGCCGCGGCGCCCATTCATTCCAGAAGAAGGCGAACGAGCAGACCATCAGAATCACCCCGCACTTGATCAGCGTCAGGCACGGGCTGTCCAACCAGAACTCGCTGTTTGGATAAACCCCATACGGGAGATTCGAGATGTATTGGCACAGATAGGCCAACGCGAACCCGCCCCAGCCCACCCATTGCATCACCTGCTCGCGGCTCGACTCGGGAATCAACCGGAACGCCGTACCGCCGGCCATCCCCGCCGCCACGAACGATCCCCATGGGAAGAGCGAGAAGCCATTGTAGTCCGGCGCAAAATAGCTGCGAATGATTTCGTTCGGCGCCAGTTCTTTCCAATCGCTCACCAGCGGCGCGCCAAAGGCGATCAACGCCGCAATGAACAACGCGCCGCGCACCCGCTGCATCCGCCGCAGCGCAGCCACTGGCGCCAGCATCACGCAAGCCGCACCCATGCAGTTCAGGATGTCCACCCGCAACAGCCCCGACCATGCGCCGTAAGGATAGTAGAACAGCCACATCTGAAAGCGGAACAGGATCGCTAAGCCACCCAGATATCCCGCCCGGCGCAGCGCCGCCAGGGCACGTTCCCACGGCGTGGCGCCTTTCTTCTCTCGGCTGTCGACCAGAAAAGCTAGCGTCACTCCAGCCAGAAACAGGAACACGGCCGGCGCCACGCCCCCAGGAAACTGCGATAGCACGTACACCCCGGAGTCCCGCAGCCCTTTGTCCGTGAAGCTTTCCCACACATGGCCCTGCAGCATGATCAGCGTGGCCATGCCACGGGTCCAGTCAATAAATGCCAGCCGGTCCTTTACAATCCCCTGTTGCGTCGACAATCTTTCATAATAGAGCGAATGACGCGCCGCCAACTGCTGGCCTCCCTCCTCGCCCCCGAACCGATTATCGACATCCATCAGCACACCCCGTACACCGGACGTACGGACGAAGAACTCGTCCGGCACCAGGAGGTGATGGGAGTGACGATGTCCTTCCTCTTGCCCGCCGGAAAGAAGTATGGCCTTGCGGCCGGTGCGGGAGGAAACGACATCTGCGTGCGGCTCGCCAAGCAGTATCCGCAGCGGTTTAAGTTCTTCGCCAACGAGGCGCCCGATGAGCCCGACGCCCGGCGCACCATGGAGAAGTATCTGAAGCTCGGCGCCATCGGCATTGGCGAGCAGAAGTTCCCCCTCGATTGCGATGGACCGGAGGTCCGCGCCGTGGCGGAGTTGGCCCGGGACTACAAGGTGCCCGTCCTGCTCCATTTCGAACACAACACCTACAATCTTGGTTTCAACCGGTTCTATCGCGTCCTGGAAAAATACCCGACCGTAAACTTCATCGGTCATGCGCAGACGTGGTGGGGCAACATCGACGCCGCACTCGAACAGGAAATACTCTATCCGCGGACGAAAGTGACGCCCGGCGGCATCACCGACCGCTACCTGGCCAACTACCCCAACATGTTCGCCGACATGAGCGCGGGCAGCGGCCTGAACGCGCTGCTCCGCGATGAGGATCACGCGCGCGGCTTCCTGGATCGCCATCAGAACAAACTGCTCTATGGGAGCGACTGCAACGACCGGGACGGCCAGGGCGAGCGTTGCAGCGGCGGCAAGCAGATCGAAGCCATCCGCCGTTTGGCGCCGAACAAAGCGGCCGAGCGCAAAATTCTGTACGAGAACTCGAAGCGGCTGTTCCGCCTCTAATCGCGGAAAGCCAAAGCCACGGAGGCCGGCTTACCGGCTTCCACCATCAACTCCTGCGTGAGTTCACCCAGCGACTCGTGCCAAACGGCTAGCGTATATTTGCCGGGCGGCAGGTCTGGCCATGCGAATTTGCCGGCCCCATCCGTCACGGCCAGAAACGGATGCTCCAGCACGCCGATGTAGGACCGCATCCAGTTATGCACGTTGCACTTCACGGGAATCATTACCTCGGGGACCGCGAATTTTCGCTGGAGATCGGCCGCTCCGGGAGGTTGCTGCTGGTTCCAATCGCGATTTGCCTTCGGTGTCGGGTGGATATTATGCGACACCGGGTCTGCGTTCTTCACAGCCAGCGTCTGGCCTGTGCGCAGCGCCAATACCCGCGGAACGAACTGGCAGCCACGCTGTTCGAGCACAACGGCTTCGGCGGGCGCCGGGAACTTGCGATTTTCGAGTCCGGTTTTGATATAAACGAAAGCGTTCGCCAGGCCGCCCCCGTCGGAAACCAGGATTCGATCCTCCGAGACCGGCCCGGAATGCAGTTTTTGGCATTCTTCCTCGGCCTCCATCGAGAGCACCTTCGAGGCGCGAGTGGCGCCGTTGTAGGTGATCGTGCCAGACAAAGGCACTCCCGGCACCACCGGTTCCGGTACGGCACAGCCTGACATCCCGACCACTGCGGCAACCAATGCAATGCGGATTCTCATTTGGGTTCTCCCGTCAGCGATTCCAGAAACGCCACCAGGTCAGCCCGCTCCTGCCGTGTGAACGAGGTGAGCGGCTGAATCAGCGGATCCAACTGCGGGTTCGCATTGCCGCCACCCACATAAAAATCGACGACCTCTTTCAACGTCTTCAGGCTGCCATCGTGCATATAGGGGGCCGTCTCGGCAATGTTTCGCAGGCTCGGCGTCCGGAACGCCCCCCGGTCCTCTTCCCGCTTGGTTACCGCATAGCGGCCCTGATCGATCAGATTCCCGGCCGGGTCCATGCCGACGCCGAGATTGTGAAACTTCTGGTCGGTGAATAGCGCGTGGTCCGCGGCGATCGTGTGGCAAAGCGCGCAGTTCGCTTTTCCGCGAAACAAAGCCAAGCCTCGCTGGGCCTCCTCGCTCAAGGCCGTCTTGTCGCCGCCAAACACAAACCGATCGAACGCCGAATTGCCCCGCACCAGTGTCCGTTCGTACGCCGCGATAGCCCGCGTGATCCGTTCGAGCGTGACGGTTTCATCGCCATACGCCGCCGCGATCAGACGCCGCAACTCCGGGTCGGCCTCGACACTCGCCACCACGCCCCGGCTCGAATGACCCATTTCCACCGGGTTCATCATGGGCCCTCCAGCTTGATCTTCCAGAGTAGCGGCCCGGCCATCCCAGAATTGGCTGCTCCAATACGCCGCGTTCCAAACTGATGGCGCATTGCGATTGCCACGCCCTCCGTTTACCCCGGGGGACGCCGCGCGAGGGTCCGCGAACCCGTTGCCTGGTTGGTGACAACTCGCGCAGGAAACCGATCGATCCACCGAGAGCGTCGGACTGAAGAACAGCTTCTTTCCGAGTTCGACAGCCGCCGCGGGTGCTCCGGCCGGCGCGGCAGGCAAACCCAGCGGCACGGCAATCGGCTCCGGCTGACCAACGAACTCCGCCTTCGTGCAGGCAGCCATCATTGCAACCGCCACCAAAAGCAGCCAACGCATCGCTACTGTCCGATCACCACCACGCCCCACGGCCGTTCACCCGCCTTGATTTTTCGAACCACTTGCATCGTGGCCACGTCGATCACCGACACATCATTGGATGGTCCATTCGCCGAAAAGAGCATCTTTTCGTCTGGGGATAGCGCAATCCCCCACGGACGCTGGCCCGCTTCCACCGAACCCACCACCTTGTCGGTTTTCGTGTCGATCGCCAACACCTTCTTGCCTCTGCCCGTGCTGACGTAGAGGCGGCTGCCATCTCGCGTCAGCGCCGTGCCCATCGGCTTCAAGCCGGGCTCCAGCGTGACGGAGCCTGTCGCTACCATTTTTTCGAGATCCAGAATCGTCAGGTTCCCATCGTTTTCGTTGGTGACATATGCCCGTTTCCCATCCGGCATAACCGCCACGTCGCGCGGCCGTCGACCCACCTTGATCGTCTTCAGGGATACGCCCGCCGCCGTATCGACAACGGCCACCGTCCCGTCGTCCTCGGAAGTCACATAGGCCAGCTTGCCGTCCGGGCTCAGCCTGACGCCCTCGGGCTCCTCGCCCGTGGGAATCGTCTTCAGCACAGAGCCGTCGGCAATTCGAATAATGCTCGCCCCCGCCGCGTCCTCGTTCGCCACATAGATCAGAGTCCCATCTTTGCTGATGGCGAACTGCTCCGGATCCGACCCCCCAAAGAACTTCCGCACAACCTTCCGCTGCGCCAGGTCCACCACGCCAATGCCGTCGGCCGACTTGTCCGGCGGAGGCAGCGTGCTCTCGTCAACGCCCGGAGGCGCCGAAGGCGACCCGCTGAGCGCAACGAAGATCTGACCGCCGAAGGCCTGCACGCCGCGGGGCCTTTTGCCGAGCGGGATCCGGGCTAGTTCATCCGGTTTGGCCGGATCGATAACGGTCAAGTCGCCGGAGCCCTCATTCGTCACATAGACCAAGTACGGCGGCTTCACTTCCGCCACCGGCTCCGGAGCCTTCGAACAAGCGACGCCGAACAGCGCCAGAGCCACGGGCAGCAATTTCTTCATATCGCCTCAATATGCAATACGGTCTTTCTTCTCTTCGAGCTTGGCCGCATCGAGACCGGGCACCTTCAACAGATCTTCGAACGACTTGAAGTTGCCATGCTCCTTACGCCAAGCCAATACCGCCGAAGCCTGCGACCGCTTCAAGCTCAGCCCGCTTTCCATTTGAATCGCCGTGGCGGTGTTGACGTTAACGCGCGGCACATCCTCCGCCGGGAAATTCTTCACGAGGTAGTCGACCACCAACGCGTACTCCTGGTCGGTCGCCTTCATGCCGAACGCGGTCATCTTCGTCATCGACTTTTCCCAACCACCACGGTCGAGCCGAGGTGAAATCGCCCTCGCTATCTCGTGGCACTGTTTGCAGAGCCTTTCGGTCTCTGCTTTCCCCGGGCCGTCGGGTAGCGTCTGTGCGGATGCCGAAACGGCCAACACCAGAATCAAAAGGGATCGCATAGTTCTATTTTAGATCTCGAACGGGAAGCTGAACACGTACTGGGTGCCTTCATAGGTCGCCACGTACACGCGGCTATCCCCCGCCGAAAGTCCTCCACTATGAACAAAAGACGTCATCGTGGCGCCCGAGTTCCACAACTCTTTTCCCGTCGCGCTATCCAAGGCGTAGAGCACCGCCGGAACTGACTTTTCGACAGTCGTCTTCACGCTATCGGAGCGAAACTCACCCGAGGAAAGCGCGAACACGACGCCGTTGATGACCACCGGAGTCATGGGCGAAACCAGGTCGCGCGAGGTCCACGCCACCTCCAACTTCCCTTCTCCGTCCAGCTTGAACGCCGTAATGTTCTTACCCGAAGGCGCCAGAATCCAGCGCGTGCCCGACGGATCCTGCCAACTGGCCAAGCCGCCAGCCTGGTAGCCCGGGGTCGCAAAGGCGGCCGACTGCGCGAACGGCTTGCTGAGGTCGCCTGTATCCACCACCTGCAGATGCCCTTGCGCACTGGTCGCGGCAACCAGATTCTTCCCCTTGAATTCAAACACCACCGGCGACGATGTAAATTCCCCGGCGGTCGATTTGTACGATCCCTTCTGCGTCAAGGTTTTCGCCGCGAGCGCCGAAAGTTCCGCGCCGGCGGTCACATAGACGGTCCCATCTGGGGCGATCGCCGGGCCCGCAGTGCCCGCTACGTTCGCCGGAGCCTTCCACTTGCTAACCGACTTGCCGTCCATATCGAGCGCCCAGACGCCATTGTCAACGCCCGAACAGGAGTTCTGCGTAGCGACGTAGGCAAACCGGTCAACGACCACCAACCCGTTCGCGTTAGCACCCACGGGCAGGAACGGCACCGCGGGCGCCGGCTCCTCGCCGTTTGAAACATAGAGCGAATGCAGTTGGCCATCGCCGGTTAACGCGTTGACCCACTGAATGCGTGGCGAAAACGGACTCGGCGCCGCCGGAGCGGCTGGCTTGGCGGCCGCCACGGGAGGCGGCGGAGCGGGACGGGGAACGTCCCGGCGGATGGTCACCGCGCCCTCGTAAGGCTCCCCGACGCCGGATTTCGCGGGGGTACCGCGGCCGGGGCCGGAACCCGTCGGAACAGGCCGATATGCGAGAACGGTGGGCCGAGTGACATTGGACGTCATTCCGCCAGGGCACGCTACGGTGCCGGCCATTCGATTGGACTTCGCAGCGTAGCTCTTCTCCCACTCCACGCGAGAAAGATGCAAGTCGTAGGCGATCACGCGGTCATTGCTCGCGCCGAAGAAACCCAGCGTTCGGAAACCACGGTAGCTGATGTAGAAATCGAGCAGCGCAGGCGGCGTCAGGGTGTTCAATTGCCGGGCCGTATTCACTGGCTTGGCCTTCCAAAGCAGCCCAAACCCCGGCTTGCTCATCGACGCCTTCGAAATCTTCTCATCGTTCCGAACCCAGTACGATCGCTGGGCATCAAAACCGTTCGTCATCCAGTCGCCGCTGCCTCGTTGGGCAAACGCAACCGGCGACTGCAAGGCCAAAAGCAAGCCCGCGGTAGCCAAAGGAATTCTACGCAGAACCAAGGGTGTCATCTCCATTTCCAAGCTCGATCCTAAATCATATAACCAAGCCAGCCCGTTTGGGATATAGTGTGATTTTCGGAGTCCCGCTTTCCTATGAGAAGATCCCTGCTCGCTCTTATTTTCTTTACCGCGGCCGCGCTTGTCTCGGCCTCTGACTGGCTGACGGACGGTGGCGACAGCAAACGCAACAACTGGCAGAAAGACGAAACCATCCTCACCAAGGCCAACGTCAAGGGCATGCAACTGCTCTGGAAGAAGAAACTCGACAACGAGCCTCGCCAGATGCACTCCCTGCTCGAACCGCTCGTGATCGGCAAGATCAATACGAAAAGCGGACCCAAGGAGATGGTGATCCAGGCGGGCGTCTCCGATAATGTCTACGCGCTCGACGCCAAAACCGGCGACCTGCTCTGGAAACGCCACTTCGAAAGCACCTACTCCGACCCCATTGGCGGCCGCGGCCCCAGCGTCCTTTGCCCCGGCGGCATGACCGCCAACGTCACCATCGGCCCCGGCGATCAGCCCGGCTCCTACAAGATCTACGCCGCCTCCTGGGACGGCCGCCTGCATATCCTCAACGCCGCCGATGGCGAACCGCTTTCACCCCCGTTGAAGTTCATGCCGCCCAACGGCAAGCCCTATGCCTTGAACCTGGTGAACAACGTGATCTATACGCACAGCGCCCAAGGCTGTGGCGGCAATCCAAACACGGCATACACCTACGACCTCGCCACGCACAAAGTCGGCAGCTGGGGCCCGGCCGGCGGAGGCATGTGGGGCCGCTCCGGTCCCGCCGTCAGCAAGGACCTCGTGATGTACACCGGCACCGGCGACGGACGCTGGGACCCGGAGAACGGCGCCTACGGCAACGGCATCATCGGCGTGAAGCAAAACCCGGAAACGAAGTCTTTGGAGCTCGTCGACTACTACGGCCCGTCGAACGCCGAGTGGCTTTGGAAGCGCGATCTCGACATGCAAGTCACCCCGGCGATCTTCGATTTCAAAGGTCGCGAGTACATGATCGACGCGAGCAAGGAATGCCGCATTTATCTCATGGATACCGAGTCGATTGGCGGCGATGACCACCGCACCCCGGCCTATCGCACGCCGCTGATCTGCAACGAAATCGTCGACTTCGCCGAAGCGGGCATCTGGGGCTCTCTGGCTACGTGGGAAGACGCCAAAGGAACCCGCTGGATCCTCACCCCGTTCTGGGGCGCCAAACACTCCAAGTACAAGGCGCCGCTTGAGTACGGCCCCGTGAAGAAAGGCGCCATCGCAGCCTTCAAAATGGAACTTGTCAACGGCAAACCGGTGTTGCAACCGGCATGGGTTTCCCGCGACATGAACCAAGCCGAACCGCCCATCATCGCCAACGGCATGATCTTCGCTTACGGCAGCGGCGAAAACACCGCACAGGCGTTCCCGGACGTGGGCCTCGATTTCCGCATGGAGCGGCGCATACCGCTATCGACCCACGCGGTCCTCTATGTGCTCGACGCCGAAACCGGCAAAGAGCTCTGGAACAGCGGCAAACAGATCACGACCTGGAACCACTGGAGCGGCCTCGGTCTCGCCAACGGACAGGTCTACATCAACACCTACGACGGCAACTTGTATTGTTTCGGCTTGAAGAAATGAAGTTCGCGGGCCTCCTGCTTCTCGTGGCGTTGAGTAATCCGCTCGGCGCCCAGCAGCCAACGATGGAACAGCTCGAAACCGAGCTTGACGCTTACCGCCGGGTCCTGCTCGACTGGGGTGGTTTGACGCGCTATGGAAGTGACAATGCTGAGCTGAGGCCGCAGGCCGGTCGCGTTGTCTTTCTCGGCGATGAAATCACCGAAAATTGGGGGCCGGAGTTCTTCCTTGGAAAACCGTATTTGAACCGGGGAATTACTCGGCAAACGGCCGCGCAGATGTTGGTTCGTTTTCGGCAGGATGTAATCTCGCTGCAGCCCGCCGTCGTGGTTATCCAGGCCGGTACCAACGACTTGGCCAGCGTCATGGGCCCATCGACCGAGGGCACCATGGCCGAGCACTTCATGTCGATGGTCGAACTCGCCAAGGCCCACAACATAAAGGTGGTGCTTGCTTCCGTAACGCCCGTCTGCGACTGCTTCACCAAAATTACGGGGCGTCGTCCGGTCGGAAAACTTCTCGGCCTCAATGGCTGGCTAAAGCAATACGCCGCCCAGAACGGCCTAGTCTATCTCGATTTCTATTCGGCTCTGGTGGAAGGCCGTTTCTTCAAGAAAAGTCTCACGGTCGACGGTCTGGTTCCCAATGCCGCCGGTTACGCCTTGATGGCGCCTCTGGCGGAGAAGGCCATCGCCGAAGCGTTGGCCCGCTAGCTCTGTCCGAAAAACGGCATCTTCTCTTTCACCCGCTCCCAGATTGTCTTTTCCTTGTCCGCATTGGGATCAAACGGTTTGGTGATGCGGGTTGCTTTAATGTCGAACGGGTCGGCCAATCGTTCCCAGGGGGATGTCGTCAACAACCGGACTCGATAGCCTTCAAACGCGTAAGTCCGCCGTTCTAATTGGCCGTCCGGAGTTTCGAGCACAACGGAAAACCCAGTGACGTTGTATGTCTTTTTGCCGGAGGTGACTTCCACCGGGTGAACCGCGCTGGGGTAGAACCCTTTCACTTCGCGGAGCCGAAACGCCGTCTCGTAGCGCTTCCGCCGAGCATTAAAGATAAACACGCGCAAGCCATCGAACTCAAATTCGCGTCCGCCCCGAGGAATGGTGGTCCAAAGATAGTGTTTCTTCACGGCGCCATCCTCGGCCGTCACCTCGCCGAGCGGGAACCAGGACGTAATGCGGTGGCCCTCGGCGTACTGCGCCACGTCGTCCGGTATCGTCATGGTTAAGGCGCGAGTCAATACCCACCCGGCCCGGCCCTCCACACTGCGAACCAGGCTCCAATCCTCCATCCTCACCGCATCCGGCTCCGGCTTTGCCGGTTCCTTCGAGGGAGGCGGCGGCAGCCGAGTTGGCTTCGTTTCGTCAATTTCGGGTTCGATACGGCGCGATATTTCGAGCCAATTCGCCGGTGGACCTGGCGGCCGGGGCATCGGCGGCCTGTCTATACCATCGTCCTTCGCCTTCTCTTTGTCCCGTCGAGTCGCCCGCTTTTTCGGCGCCGGGGTCGCGGAGGGAGCGGCAAATTGCTTGGTCACCGCGGCTTTGAACGGAATGCGCGCCGCCAGCCGGTGGCCAATGATCTCTACTCTCTCGTTCTCCTTCAATTGGTGGAAGCTCGGTGCCTGACGGTTGGGTTCCGTGTGGATATTCAGGACATCGTAGACCATGGCCTGGCCCTGCGACGGGAGCTTGGCGGCGACCTCATTGGTCGCCTGAAGACGGTCCATTTGCTCAGGCGTCAATAACTTCTCACCGTCGCACCAGCCTTCGGCCCCGCCGGCAACTCGCACGCGAGTGAATCGGCGGCGGATCTGAAGAATAGCGAGCCGGTCGCCGTGCTTCACCGTCGCCACGGTCGGCGACTTCAGGGAAATCTCCTGACGGATGTTCAGCGTAATGGGTCCGGCGAATGCTTCGCCGATCACCGGCGCCTTCGCAGGTCCCTGATTACACCCGACGCTCGTAAGCCCGAGCGCCACCACAACTATGAAAAGCAATCCGCGCATACCACCGCGCCACAACCTGAGCAAATTCCAGTCTAGCGCGAAGGCACCCAAACGCGCAGCATTTCCAGCTCCGGCGTGCCGTCCACGATATATCCGTCCAGCGCGGCGGGAATCAGCCACGCTTGCCCAGCCCGCACCTCTTCCACGTCCCCGCCCCAACTCAAGAGCCCTTCGCCGTGCGTGATCACGAGCAGGTGGAATCGCTCCGGATCGGATCGCCAAGCAACGGGACCATGCAGGTGATGCCGTTCGGTGGCGAAGTACTCACAACTGGCGAGAAGAGATCCGGACGGCGAAAGGGGTCCTTGCGCTCGGCCCCAATCGAGCACCGCAATCGACGGTTCGACGTGCAGTTCCCGCGGCCGCCCGTAATCCCACAGCCGATAGGTGATGTCCGAGTTCTGTTGAATCTCACAAATCGCCAGGCCCCCGCCAATGGCATGCACCGTCCGCGCCGGGGTGAAATAGGTCTGTCCCGCCGCCGCCGGCCACCACTCGAGCAGCGACTCGGCGCTACCGTCAGCCAAGGACTGCCGCAGCTCGGCTTCGGTCGTCTCCTTGGCAAATCCTTGTGCGATCACCGAGCCGGGTTCAGCCTTCAGGACGTACCACATCTCCGTCTTCCCCGGCTGTTGATGATGCGCGTAGGCGTAGGTGTCCTCCGGATGCACCTGTACCGAAAGCTTCTCGGTGGTGAAGAGGAACTTCACCAGGATCGGAAAGCGCCCCCCCGGATTCGCCGAACCCATCACCTCCGGCCGCCCCGTCAGTTCGCCCAGCGTCACCCCTTCCGAAGTCTGGATGTCATCCGACGACAGCCACACCTCGCCGATCCGGCGGTCCACCGGCGGGTACCAGGGGTCGAGCGAGGTGGCGCCCCACACCCGCTCGACAAACTTAGGAATCAGCGCGATCGGCCTCATCCCAGAGCGACGATGAAGTTATGGATCCGGTCGAGGCCACGCTCAATTTCGTGCATGGAGGTCGCATAGGAGATACGAATATGCTTCGCCGTCCCAAACGCTTCACCCGGAACCACGGCCACGTGCGCCTCGGCGAGGAGCCGTTCACAGAAGTCCATCGACGAATTGATGCCCTTTTTCCCAAAGGCGACACTGATATCGGGATACGCGTAAAAGGCGCCCTGCGGCTCCGCCAGCGTCACGCCCGGGATCTGCCGCAGCCGGTCGATCACGAAACGGCGCCGTTCTTTGTAGGCCGCCAGCATAACGTCAATCGAACCCTGTGGTCCGCGCAACGCCTCCACGGCCGCCTTCTGGGCGATCGAAGTGGGGTTCGACGTTGAATGGCTCTGCAGCTTCATCATCGCATCGATGACGGGCTTCGGACCCAGGGCGAACCCGATGCGCCAACCGGTCATGGCGTAGGTCTTCGATAGCGATCCGGCCACGATGACGGTATCCTTCGCGCCCGGAGCGGAGGCGATGGAGAACGGTTCGCTGTCGTACAGGAACCGGCAGTAGCACTCGTCGGTCATCAGCCAGATGTTCCGCTTCGAGGTGACGGCGAAAATCCGTTCAAACTCTTCCCGCGGCAGCACGGCGCCGCTCGGATTGCTCGGCGAGTTGATGATGACGAGCTTCGTCTTCGGAGTGATGGCCGCTTCGATCATCTCCGCCGTGAGGTTGAAACCATTGGCTTCGTCCGTCTCGACGAACACGCAGGAACCGCCGGCGTAGTTCACGACGTCCTTGTAGGTCACCCAATACGGCACCGGGATAATGACCTCATCGCCCGCGTTGATCACGGCCTGCATGATTCCGAAGATCGCGTGTTTCCCGCCGACCGTGATCACGCACTCGGCCGGGGTATAGTTCGTCCCGTAGTCCGCTTTATGGCGTTCGCAGACGGCCTGTTTCAGTTCCTGTGTCCCGCCGGCCGGGGTGTACTTGGTGAAATTCTTCGCCAGCGCTTCAATCGCCGCGTTCTTGATATTGTCCGGAGTCGGGAAGTCCGGCTCGCCCGCGCCGAAGTCGACGACATCGACACCTTCGCGCCGCATCTTATCAGCGTCGGCCGCCACCTTCATCGTGGAAGAAACCGAAATGGTGGCCATACGGTCGGCCACGGCGAGATTGTCAAAATGCACTGGAGAACTCATGGGATTATTTGCTTCACCTGCTTACTGGATTCAATACGGGCGCGGGCCGGAATCGATCGGCCAACCGCACCTCCACCGATGCCGGCACAAGGCCGGTCACATCGCCGCCCAAGCGAACGACCTCTTTCACCAGCCGCGAGCTGATAAAGGAGTAGGCTTCGCCGGACAACAAAAACATCGTTTCAATCTCGGGCCGGAGCCGCCGGTTCATCAACGCCATCTGCAACTCGTACTCGTAGTCGGAGACAGCGCGGATGCCGCGGACGATCAACGTGGCGCCTTGCGCGGTGGCATAGTCGACCAACAATCCGTCGAAGCTGTCCACTTCGACGTTGGGCAACCCTGCCGTCACTTCCCGCAGCATGTCCATACGCTCGGCAACACTGAAGAGCGGCTGCTTGGCATCGTTGTTCAAGACGGAGACGATCAGGCGGCCCACGAGCCGGCTGGACCGGGCAATGAGATCAAGATGCCCGTTCGTCAGAGGGTCAAACGAGCCGGGGTAGATGGCGACGACACTGTCGGTGGAAGAACTCACGCGCAATTCGTATCATTTTAGCGGATTCCCACGCAAGGCTCGCGCCTAATATCGAAACACGGTGACGACCTGCTCGGTCTCGCGTCCGTGCGTGTCCCGTGCGATCAGAGTGATTGTGTTGAAACCAGGGATCAATCGGACGTTGTTCATCAGCCAGGTGGTCGTCCCTGTTGCCGTTCCGCTGGTGCCGTTCGATACCCGCCAGGAGACCCGGCTGATGCCAACGGCGGAAGACGCCGTGCCTTGCAGGGACACGGACTCGCTCGGCCAGAGGAAGCTGTAGGTCGCCGGATTGTTCAATGTCAGCCGGGGCGCCGCGGCTGGGTCAGTCGTGGTGGCGGCTACCTGCACCTGAATGGACCGGCCAACGGTCTTACGCGTGGCATCGGAGATCAGCACGGTCACTGTATTCATTCCCGGAACCAGGCGCACCGACGCCACCGTCCAGGCAAAGGTTCCCGCGCCGGACGCCGTGGCGGTGCCTTCTCCCCACATTCCTTTGTCAGTGACCCAGCGGACCGTCGGCGTCCCCGTCACCCCCGTGGCCATCCCGAACATCGGCATTGACATCGCGGTGGTCTGCAGGTTGGCCGCGGGCGCGAGAAGCTCCACCGCGAAAACGGCCGGTGGCGTTGGGGTAACCGGCGGCGTCGTTGGGGTCACCGGGGGCGTTGTCGGAGTGACCGGTGGCGTCGGCTGCGGAGTCGGAACAGTAGGTGTCGTCGGGGTAGTGCCGGCGTCCTCCCGCGCCGCGTACAGCCCACGAGCTGCCCCGATATCCTCAGCCGTCAACTGCTCCGCCCGTCGGTAATACGCATACATCACCGATCCCGGCACATCGCTATGCCCCAGCCCCAAGGCATGGCCCAGTTCATGCAGCGCCACGCTATAGATATCGATGTCGTGGCCCACCTGCCAGTTCTCATCCTCGTCAAAATGAAGATCTCCGGCAATCGGCTCGCTATTCGGCGGCGCCGGATAAAACGTATGCGCCAACACCTTTCCCGCCCCGTCAAATGGATATCCGTCCCCATGGGCGCCCCGGCCCCACAGAATGCCGATCGTCCGCGGCGCGGCCGGGTCGTTACCTTCGACGAAATCCACCTGGATCACCCGCGACCACTCCCGTAACGCCCGGAATACCTCGGCCTGCTGAGACTGCGTTCCCACCTTCTGGCTCAGCGTCTTAAACGCAAACTGCAACGTCGCCCGGCCCTTTCCCAGGCCGTCCCAGCCTTCGCCCACCGTCTGCACCAGCGCGCCCACCGGACCTGCCTCCGTCGACGCCCCGGCGCACCCGATCAACGGCGCCCCGTTCATCAACTCGTTGCTCGCCGGAAAGACATACGCCACCTCGTCCCACCCCACCAACGCCTCCAACTGCCCCACCGTTCCCCGCACCAGCATTTGGTCCCCCACCAAATCCGGATGATCCCGCAGTTCCAAACCCGATTCTTGAATCAATGCCCGCCGCTCCTCCCAAGGAATATCTCCATGAAACTCGACGACATACCCCCGCTTCCCGGCCCGACCCCTGCCAATCTCCCGGCTCAACTTCTCCGCCGGTTCCAACGGCCCCGCCGACACCACATCCAACCCGCCCAGCCGAGGCTCCCCCTCCACCACCAGAATGAACCCGTTCACCGGAACGTACGCCACCACCCGCTGCCCATTGCCTTCAATGCTCCGTAACAGCTCCGGCGTCGGCGGCTGACGCAACTCCACCAGATAATGCGCCCGCTGCGCCTGCCGTGATTTCGGCTTCGCCCATGAAATGCCTCGCCGCTCCCCGCCGCGCTTTAGGCCCAAGGTCCCCTGACCCCACGCCCCGCTGGCAAGCAACAGACCTGCAACTGCCAGGCCAACCACTTGGATTTTCATATACTGCCATATCGTTCCCCGCTGAGAGATTTTCCGGCTTGTTCCCACTTACCAACTGAGGAAAACAACCGTATGCGGGGCACAAAATGGAATATGGCTATCTGGGGGTTGGTGTATTCCTGCCTGGCGTTCCCCCAGCTTCCCCCACCGGCGTACCGCATCCAGAGTATTGCCGGCTCCGCCAATGCAGGGGACAATCTCCCCGCCCTCCAAGCTCTCCTGACCCAAGCCGAAGGTCTGGCTTTCGATAACGACGGCAACCTTTACATAGCCGACGCCGCCGAACACCGCGTCCGCCGCCTCTCCGCCGCCGGCATCCTCACCACCGTCGCCGGCAACGGCACCCTTGGCTACTCCGGCGACAACGGCCCCGCCACCGACGCCCAACTCGCCTCCCCCTACGGCCTGGCGCTCGACCGCTCCAACAACCTCTACATCGCCGACCTCGGCAACCGCGTTATCCGCCGCGTCACCCCCCAAGGCCGGATTACCACCTACGCCGGCGGCGGCGCCAACCCCGCCAACCCATCCAGCGAAGGGTCCCCCGCCACCGCCATCCAATTCACAACTCCCCGCAATGTCGCCGTCGATCCCGATGGAACGCTTTACATCTCCGATTTCGACGCCCACCGCATCTATGCCGTCTCAAGCGACGGCACCTTCCGCCTCTACGCCGGCACCGGCAACCCTGGCTATGGCGCCAACGACATCACCGCCATCCGCTCCAGCCTGCGCAATCCCGCCGGTCTATGGATCGACCCGCAAGGCGGCCTCCTTGTTGCCGAATCCGGAGCCCAACGCATCCGCCGCATCGCCCGCGGGATGATCGGCGCCTACGCCCCCGCCGCCGCCATCCGCGTCCCCCTCTACTCCCCCACCGGCGTCGCGGTCGACTCCTTGGGAAACCTCTTCCTCGCCGACAACCGCAAGGACGCCGCCTTGAAAAGGACCGGCCAAGGCGAAGTGATCACGCTCCCTGCCGGCGGCCCAGCGGTCACGGTCGACAACCGCGGCAATGCCTACTATGCCAATGGGGCCGTAGTGCATCGCATCAGCAGCAACAACCAAGCCACCATCGTCGCAGGCGCCAGCGGCAACACCCTGACCGGCGACAATGGCCCCGCCGACGCAGCGCGTCTCAACGGGCCCGCCGCCATCGCCTACGACGCCAACGGCAACCTTTTCCTCGCCGACGAGCGGAACCATCGCGTCCGCCGCATCTCCCTCGACGGCTCCATCACCACCATCGCCGGCACCGGCGTCCCCGGTTTCTCCGGCGATGGTGGACCCGCCACCCTCGCCAAACTCAGCGGCCCGCGTGGCCTATCCTTCGATCGCTTCGGCAATCTGTTGATCGCCGACACGGCAAACCATGCCATTCGCCGCGTCGCGGTCAACGGTGTGATCACCACGGTCGCCGGCAACAACTTCAACGGCTTCCGCGGAGACGGTGGCCCGGCGCCTTCGGCCATGCTCGACAGCCCCTCGGCCGTACTCGCGGACCCCAACTCCAACGAGTTTTTCATCGCCGATTCGAAAAACCATCGTGTCCGCCGCGTTTCCACATCCGGCATCATCACCACCTATGCCGGCATCGCCGCCGGAGCCGGTTTTAGCGGGGATGGCAACGTCGCCGTCTTCGCCCAACTCAACTTCCCCACCGCCCTCGCCTTCGACCGGACCGGCCAACTCTATATCGCCGATTCCGGCAACAATCGCATCCGCCGCGTCGACCTCACCGGCACGATCACGTCCCTCGCCGACGGTTCTCTCGCCAGCCCCATGGGGGTGGCCGTCTCCGCCGAGGGCGCCGTGTTCGTCGCCGATACCGCCAACCATCGGATTCGTCGCATCGACTCGCTCGGGAACGTGGCCACTGTGGCCGGCACCGGCTTGCCTGGGTTCTCGGGCGATGGCGGGCCCGCCTCCGACGCCCGCCTCCACTTTCCCTCCGGCCTCGCCTTCGACTCGGCGGGCAACCTCCTCATCGCCGACGCCGCCAACCATCGCCTCCGCCGTCTGGTTCCCAACACGGACACCGTCACGCCACCACCGGTCGAAACGCCGCAACTTCGCTTCGTCCATGTCGGCACCAATCAGGAGACCCAACTCGCCCCTGGCATGTTGCTGACGCTGTACGGCGTCGACTTGGGCCCAACCGATCCAGTTATCGCGCCCGCCATCAACAACCGGCTCAGCACGCGGCTCGGCGAAGTCGAAGTGACCGTCAATGGCATCGCCGCTCCGCTGCTCTATGTCTCGAAGTCGCAGATCAACCTCCAGGTACCCAACCGCACCGGCACCAGCGGTCGAGCGGTGATTGAGGTCCGCTACGCCAACCAACTCCGCGCCACCCAGGCTGGTACGCTCACCGAAGCGGTTCCCGGCTTTTTCCCGCTCGGCGCTATACACCCAGATGCGTCCGTGAACAGTGATACCAACCCCGCACCCCGCGGCGAAGTCCTGGTTCTCTATGCAACGGGAATTGGGCGTCTGACTCCCGAGCCTGTCGACGGCCAATTGACCACCGATGCGCCATTCCCAACGCCGGTTCTCCCCGCGCAGTTGACCATTGGCGGCGCGGCCGCGCACATCCTCTGGATCGGCGCTGCCCCCGGCTTTCCCGGGGTCATCCAAATCAACTTCCGTTCGCCCTCCGGGTTCTTCCCCGCCGGACGGCACTCGGTCCAACTCCGCGTCGGCCAAACGACCACGGAAGCCAGCACCCCCTTCTATCTGCGCTAATCTCGGGAGCAGATGCTCCGCCGCACGTTTCTCTCCGCGCTCCCTCTCGCTGCGCAATCCACCCGCCTGGTGGTAGCCCCCGCGGCGCCATTCCCGGGCTCGCCGATCCTTTTCAAAGTGCCCAGTGGACCAACCACCGCTACCTGGCTCGACCGCCCACTCACCTTTTCACCGGATGGCATCGCCCTCGCCGCCGTAGGCCTCGAGGTGAAGCCGGGTCCATTGAAACTAACTCTGGCGAACGGCGAGACGCATACGATTCCTATCGCGCGACACCAATACCGCACCGGTGTAATCACCGTCCCGCCTCAGTTTGTCTCCCCGCCTGCAAAAGTACTGCAGCGGATCAAAGAGGAAGCAGCCGTGAAGAAACAGGTCTTTGCCACCCGATCTGCCCGCCGCTGGAAGGGCCCGTTTGCCGCGCCCGCCGATACGCCGCAGACCTCGCCCTTCGGCACCCGTCGCACTTACAACGGGAAGACCCGCAGCATCCACCAGGGCCTCGATTTCCGCGCCGCCATCGGCACGCCCATTGCCGCCACTCACTCCGGCAAAGTGCTGATCGCCCGCGACATGTACTACGAAGGCGGCTTCGTAGTGCTCGACCACGGCGAAGGGCTCTTCTCCCTCTACATGCACCTGTCAAAATTCGAGGTGAAGGAAGGCGACTCGGTTGAGCAGCGGCAACCGCTCGCCCTCAGCGGCGGCTCTGGCCGCGTCACTGGACCGCACCTGCACTTCGGCCTCCAGTGGCAAGGACTCTATATGGATCCGGCGACCTTGCTGAGTCTCCGGTTCCCATCTTAGTCTGGCGCTATTTCTTCGCCGTACCTTTGCTGAGGCGCCGGAAGTAGTCGGCAACCTGATCGGCGTAGCCGGCCGGGATTCGCTCTTGGACCCCGCTCCGGACATTGCCGGTCTGCTGGCCTTCCAGTTCGCGCCGCAGTTTCAGTTCGAGCTGTTCCAGGCTCGGCAGGAACTGCGTCCGGATCTGCTCCAGGAGTGCCGGGTTACCTTGGAACTTGTTCGGATCGAGCTTCTGCATCTCGCGGATCATGGCGTCGATCTCACGCTGCGTCTCCGGAGTCTCGCCGGCGGCCGCGCGCAGCTCGTTTAGGCTTTGCATGCCTTCGCGCCATGCCCTGCTTGCACCGCCAGCCATCGACTGGAAGGTGCGATCACCGCGATTGATCGCGGACATCCCGCGCTCATCGCCGCGTTGCCCACCGGCTGTCTGCTGTCCTTCCCGGTCGCCGGGCTGCTGTCCGCCTCCCCGCTGGCCGCCTTGCCCTTGCTGGCCTTGTTGACCCTGCCCCTGTTGACCCTGGCCTTGCTGCCCTTGGTCCTGTTGACCCTGGCCTTGCTGGCCGCCTTGCCCTTGCTGACCTTGTTGACCCTGCCCCTGCTGGCCTTGACCTTGCTGACCTTGCTGCTGACCCTGGCCTTGCTGCCCTTGCTGCTGACCTTGGCCTTGTTGCCCCTGCCGACCCTGTTGGCCCTGCTGGCCTTCCTGTCCCTGCCCGCGCGCCGTCATCTGCCGCACCTGCTCCCGCAGCCGCTCCACTCCTGCCAAGCCCTGCTCCATCTTGGTGCCTTGCTGCCCGGGCTTGTCCATCGCCTCCTGCGCAGCGCCGATCTTCTCCCGCAACTTCTGCATGTCCTTCGCCAAGGACTCTTCCCGCTGCCCAAGATACGGAGCCAATCCCTGGTTAAAGTACTGCGCGCCATATTTCATCCGGATCGCCATCTGGTCCTGCTGCATCTGCCCCAAGGCTTCCCGTAACTTCCGGGCGGCCTCCTTATTGGACCCCTGCATCTCGCCCACGGCCTGTTGCATATCACGTTCGAGCTGCGCGATCTTCTCGCCCATCTGCTGTTTCGTTCGGCCCATCTGCCGTTGGATATCCATCTTCTGGCCCTGCTGCGCTCGCTCGCCTGGCTTAGACCCAAACTCTTTCTGAATCTGGTCCGAAAGAGCCTGCTGCTGCTCGGCCAGTTCCTTGGTGCGGTCGGCAATGCTGCCCATCGAGCCAGACGCCTGTTCCTGCCGCATCCCGCGTAACTGATTCCCCGCTTCCCGCAACTGCTCGGCGGCCCGCTGCTGCTGGTCCTCGCGCTGCATGTTTCGCGTCGCCTGCTCCAAGCGATCGATGGCTTCCTTCAGTCGCGGATCCTGCGCCCGCTGCTGCCCCGCCATCTGCCGTAACCGCGACGACTCGGTAGCCTTCCGTGGTACCTGCCCTTGCCGCTGCTGAGCCTGCTGACCACTCTGCTGCCCCTGCTGACCGCTCTGCTGGCTCTGCTGGCCTTGTTGACCTTGCTGCCCCTGTTGACCTTCTTGGCCTTGCTGGCCCTGTTGCCCCTGTTGCTGCTGCGACTGCTCGCCGCGAGCCAGCTGCTCCATCTGCTTCTTCAGCTCTTCCGCTTCCCGCTTCAACTGTTCCTGCTGCCACTTCTGCTGGAAGCTCTGCTTGCTCTGCTGTTGCTGCTGGGCCAGTTCCTGCTGCCGCCGTGCCAACTGCTCCAGCCGCTGCATCGCCTCGTCCACTTCCTTGGCCCGCTGCTCGGCCGACTGTTGGCTCTGATTCGTCTCGTACTGATTCTTCTCGGTGTCGAGCTCCAGATCGAACAGGTTTTCGAGGTCGCGCGCAGCACCACCGCCGCCTCCGCCACCGCCGCCCTTCTGGCCCATGGCCACCTGGATCTGCTTAAACACGCTCTCCGCCCGCATCAGATGCTGCAGCGCCTGCTGCTCATGCGGCAACGCATCCTTAAAGCCTTGCGCCTTCAACTTATCCGCCGCCACACCCATCGCAGCCACGGCCGAGCTGATGTCTTTCTCGAACTTCTTAAATTCTTCGTTCGAGCCGGAAAGCTCGCGCCGATTCATACGCGTTGCCAGGTTCTTCGCCTGCTCTTTCAGCTTCGCCTGCGTCTCCGACAAGAACCGCGCATTCTCCGCCGTCGCCTTCGGCTCGGCAAACCGGTTCCGCAACTGATTCCACGTGGCGGCGATGATCTCCTTCTGCCGCTTCGTGACGTTGTTGTCCTCCTGCTCGCCGCCGCCGCCCCCGCCGCCGCTTTGCTGGCTCTGCGAGTACTCCTTCTCGTAAGGCTGCGCTTCCAAAAAGTACATGTCCGATTGCGTGGTCCGGCTCGCGTCCTTGGCCGAAGCCCAAATCGACACCACATCACCCGGCACCAGCTTGAACTCTTCGAGCGAAAGCATCGCCTTGCCGTTCACCGACTTTGCATTCGGCTGCGTCAACAGGTTGATCGACTTCTCCTCGCCACCGTTCACCGAATAGAACAGTTTCACTTCGCGCAGGCCGAAATCATCGGTCGCTTCCACCTCAATCGGCACCTCTTCGAGCGGGCTCACCTTGGCGTCCTTGCCCGGCTTCCGGATCTTCAGAATCGCCTCTTCGTCCTTCCGTGCCTCAATGAAGTAATCGTCGCTCAGACGCACCACTTCGCTCGGTTCCACCGCCGCGACGTGGTACACCCCGTCCTTCTCAATCTTCACTTTGGCCGATGCCCAAGTACCATTGCCCGGAGTCAACGCCACCTGCTTCTCGCCATCGATAAAAAGCAAGCCCTTCGCCATCGGCTTATCGAATTCCACTTCTACGTTCGCCTCGGTGCCAATCAACGCCCGTAGATCGCCGCCATTCTCCTCCGTCACATTCGGCATTCCCAGCGCCCGCGGATACTGATAGGTCACCCGGATCCGTTTCACGCCCGGCAGTTCTAACGCCGTCAGCTTATACACCGGGCTTTTCACCGCTCCCGCCGCCACGTAGTACTCCACCGAGTCCGGCAACCCCGCAAAAAGAAACTCAAAGCCCGTGCCCTGCAACTGCGGCTGCATCGCCGACTGTTCCCACTTCGCCGACCCGCCAAAGCGCGCAAACAATTGCACCTGCTGCGGCGAGAAGCCCATCGCCTGCGCCGAGATCAGCACATCCGCTCGCTTCCGCACACTCTTGTTCCCCGGCTTCACCAGAACTTCGTAGAACGCCGCGGCCCCTCCGTCCTTCGGCGCGCCCATCCACAAAAGGCTCGCCCCATGGCCCATGAATCCCGGCCCGCCCTGAATCAGCCAGAATAGAATCCCCGCACCCATTACCGCCGCCGCGCCAAACGCAGCGAGGCGCGCCGTCGAGACTAGCGCCGCCGTGTTGGCGTGCTGCGCTACGGGAAGCGCATCCGCGGCTACGAGTTCGAGAAACGGGTCGTTCTTATCCCGCCGCTCGATAAAGGTCAGCAACCGCTCGCGAAACTCGGGAAACATTGATTCGGCTTGTGTCGCCGCCCGCCGCCGGTTTATCCGCAGCAGCGGAATCACGACGCCAAACGTGATGGCCAGCGCCAGCGCCACAAACAGGAAGAACCGCGCCACGCCCATCACGGAATCGGCAAAGGCAAACGCGTTCGCCACGAGAACGAGCACCACCGTCGCCACCAATGCGACTACAGCCGCAACGGCAGCGCCGCGGGTCCAAGCCGCCAGCCGGAGTCGAGACTCCAATTGGCGCAGATATTGGTCGAGTAGTTCCAGAGCACTCATGCGGCCTCCTCACGCGTTAGGTAGCGTGTTGCATAAATCGATTCCGCAATGGTGATTGCGGCTAACAAAAACAAAAGGTATGGCCACAGCGGCCACGGTTCCCGCTTCTGGCCCGCCGGCAGCCCCGCCGTGTTCGCGGCGGCTTCCGGGACACCGGTCGCTTGCCAGAGCGCCACGGTTTCGCCATCCATGCGGTCAAAATCTGATTCCCGGCGGTCCGCATTCACGGCCACGAGAGTCTGTCGCCCACTGCTGCGACGCACTTCGTAGAAGCCTTCTTCAGCGGGTTGGTAGCTGGTCGCCTTTGCTGCCTGGTCCAAGCTCAGCGCCCGGTTGCCCTTAGCGTCCACCACTTCCACTGTCACCGCCCGGTCCGTTGCCGCCCGCAGTTCAATCGTCTCGCCAACCACCACGGCCTGCGTGGACTCCTCCTGCCGGCTTAGATACTGCGCCGTACGTTCCACAAACGGCAGAAACGCGGGATGGATCGGTAAATTATTGCCGAGGTTATCGAGGCCCGAAGCCAAAACCAGAATCCGGCCGTCGCCGTCCTGCTGCTCAAGCAAAACCGGCTGCCCGGAAGCCGTCTTGGCTAAAACCTTGGCATTGCCCGGTTCCAACTGTGCCAACTGATAAAACTTCACCGTTTCAAGACCAGTAGCCTTCTCGATCACCGGATGGGTCTCGTCCCGCTGCGCGACCGTCTGGAACAATTCCTTCGCTCGGTCCGACAGTCGCGATCCACTCAACGTCAAACCGCTCACGGGCACTTTGTTCGCCACAGCCGTATTCGGCCCCACCGCAATCAACAGGTTGCCGCCGCCCTTCACGAAATCTTTCAAACTGCTCTCTAGCGCTTGGCCTAATGCTCCCGGATCCGCCAGCACCACGAACGCCACATTCTGCAGATTCGGCACCGCATCCGTCGTCGCTACATCGGCCTTGAACGAGCCCGAAGCCGCCGAATCCAGCGCCGCCGCATAGTACAACTCGCTCCGGCTATCCCGCGCATTCCGGAGGAACACCACTCGCCGCGGGTCCGACCGCTCGACGGCGAACCGCGCCGAATCATCGTTGGCGAACGCATCCGCGCCGTCGATCCGCACCTCGCCCCGCCGCCACCCGTAAGGCGTTTCGAGGCCGATAAACTCGACCGTCGCCCGGCCCGCGGGGGGTATCGTTACTTCTTTTGAATGGATCTCGCGGCCGTCCACCCATACCGAAACTTTCTTCGCCGCCGCGCTCGT
This sequence comes from Candidatus Sulfopaludibacter sp. SbA3, assembly GCA_945890485.1. Classification (GTDB taxonomy): domain Bacteria; phylum Acidobacteriota; class Terriglobia; order Bryobacterales; family Bryobacteraceae. Next base: position 97,375 of record CAMDCN010000004.1, read on the forward strand.
ATGCACGCTGGCCACCGTCGCCTGCATCCGCACCGTCTTTGGATCAAAAATCCGCCCCGGCGTCCGCACGCTCTCAACGTAAAAGTTCGGTAACTCCTTCGGGCCGACCTCATGCACCACCAGCTTCGCATCGGCCGGCAATTGCAGATCCGCAAACCGCCCGGGCAGAGAAGTTTTCTGCAGGTCGGTATACAGGTGAATCTCGACCGGCGTCCGGTTGGCTTCAGAGATGCTCCGCGCCGTCCGCGCCAACTCGGCAAAGCTCGATCGTTCGTCGCCCGGAGTGATCGCGGCCACCGCCGCGCGCAACGCTGAGGCGTCCTCGCTGATCGGACCCATCTCCCGCACACCAGAGCCGAAGCTCAACACCTGAGCCCGGCCCGTCGCCTCGCTCATCGCCTCGCGCTTGGCATCTTCGAGGGCCGTTCCGCGCCGCATCGAAAACGAGTTGTCCACCGCAACCAACTTCAACCGTTTGCCGGAAGCGATCGGTACGTTCTGATCGAAGTATGGCTGCGCGAATGCAATCGCCAGCAGCAACAACAACAGCAAACGGAGCACGAGTAGTGCTATATAGCGCAAGCGCCGCTGCCGCGTCGACGTCATCGTTCGCTTTTCAAAGAACATCAGGGATGGAAACTGCAGCGGTGTGTTCTTATGCTGTTGCAACAAATGCAACCACACCGGCAGCCCCAACAACGCCACCCCGCCCAAAAACCATGGCGCCAGAAAAGCCATCTAGAGCCTCCCCTGCCGGACAACGAGAAACTCGCGCAGGCATTCATCGAGCGGCCGGTCGGTGGGCGACAAGTGATACGTCAGTCCTGCGCCCCGCGCCTTGGTCGCCAGCGCTTCGGTGTGCGCGTCAATCTTAGCCTTGTATTCGTCCCGGGCATATTCCGGTGTCGTTTCAATCGAGGTCTGCGTCTCGCTATCGATCAGCAGCATCGGTCCGTCGAACTTCGGCTGCAGCTCCACCCGGTCCAACACGTGGAACAGCACGACGTCATTTCCACGCCAGCGCAGTGGCTCAATCGCCTTCACGATCACTTCCGGATCCTCGTAGAAGTCGCTGACCACCACCACCATCCCGCGACGGTTCCGCATCATCTCCTGAAAGTGATAGAACGGCCGGCCGAAGTCGGTTCGTTTTCCGGGCTCGGCTTTTTCTAACGCGAACAAGGTCCGCCGCAACTGCCCACTGCGCGAACTCGGTGTGACAAACTCGCGGATGTCGTCGTCAAAAACCAGCACGCCCACCGCATCCCGCTGCTGGCTGCCCAAGTAGGCGAGCGACGCGGCCAGATACCGCGCATAGTCCATCTTCGGAATCGAGTGCGAACCGAACGCCATCGAGGCCGACGCATCCAGCAGAATGGTCAACCGCGAGTTCGTCTCTCCCTTGAACTTCTTGAGGTACGTCCGCTCCGTCCGCGCAAACACGTTCCAGTCCACGTGGCGCAGGTCGTCGCCCGGGGTGTACATCCGGTACTCGGCGAACTCCTGCGAGAAGCCGAAATGCGGCGACTGATGCAGGCCCGAAATGAACCCATCGACCACAGTCTTCGCCACCAACTCCAGATTCGAGATGGCCGCAAGCACGCCGGGTTGGAGGAAACGCTGGTCCATTGTTTTGCCGGGGGGGATTAGTCGCGGGGCACGGGAACGCTCTCGATCATCTTGCTCAACACGGTGTCGGCAGTCATCTTGTCCGACTCGGCGTGGAAGTTCAACAGCACGCGGTGCCGAAGAATGGGCGTCGCCATCGCGCGCACATCTTCGTAGGAGACGTGATACCGCTTCTGCATCAACGCCCGGGCCTTTGAGGCGAGCACGATGTTCTGAATCGCGCGGACGCTGGCGCCAAAGTTCAAGTACTTCTTCACGATATCCGGCGCCGATGGATCCGTGGGCCGCGTCGCCCGCACGATCGACACCGCATACCGCGCCACGCTTTCGGCCACCGGCACCATGCGAACCAGTTCCTGCATCGACAGAATCTCTTCGGCTGTCGTGATCGGTTCGGCGTCGTCGGTCTTTACGCCGGTCGTCATGGTCAGCACCTGCAGCTCCTGTTCAGCCGGCAGGTAGTCGAGCAGCACGTTGAACAGGAAGCGGTCGAGCTGTGCTTCGGGCAACGGATACGTGCCCTCGAGTTCAATCGGGTTCTGCGTCGCCAGCACGAAAAACGGTTTTGGCAGCGTGTACTGATGCCCACGCACGGTGCAGCACTTCTCCTGCATCGCTTCGAGCAGCGCCGCCTGCGTCTTCGGCGGGGTACGGTTGATTTCGTCGGCCAGCAAAATGTTCGTAAAGATGGGCCCCTCGACGAAGGTCCAAACGCGTCGCCCGGTCGTCGAATCCTCTTCGATGATGTCGGTGCCCGTGATGTCGGTCGGCATCAGGTCGGGCGTGAACTGAATGCGCTTGAAGGTCAAGCCCAGCGTGGTCGCCACCGTCCGCACCAGCAGCGTTTTCGCCGTGCCGGGCATACCGGTAATCAGACAATGGCCGCCCACGAAGAGCGCGATCAGTACCTGATCAATCACGTCATTCTGGCCGACGATCACGCGGCGCACCTGCTCCACGATCCGTGCTTCAGCTTGTTGGAACCGCTCGACCCGAGCCCGTAGCTCCGAAGTATCGAGGGTAGATAGGGTAGTGGACATTTATTTGGATAGCTCCAGGAGAAGTTTCTGGGCCGGGCGGAAACTGGGCGCGGCTTCTAAGGCGGATACGAGGTTGTCGCGGGCTTGATCGAGTTGCCCAGCGGCGCGGTAGGCTCTGGCTAGATTGTAGTAAGAAGTGGCGGCGTCGATGGGCTTTGAAAAGACAGACGCTTGAAACTCGCGAATCGCCTTATCGTTGTTGCCCACCTTCAGCCAAAGCTCCCCTTGCAGACGATGCATCTCTTCGTCCTGCACGGGATAAATAAAGTTGATTCGTTCAAGCGCGCGGGCGGCCTGCTCCGGCTGTCCGGCTTCGTCCAGCAGCTTGGCCAGTTTCTTCAGCGTTGCCGGATAGCGCCCACCCGCTTTGGCGTACCCACTCAGCGCGGCAATCGCGCCGGCCGTGTTTTTCATCTCCAGTTGCGCATCGGCGAGAATCTCGTAAGGGCTACCGGCCTCAACATAGTCCGGGTAGATCTTCCGCAGCGCCTCCGCTTCCGGAATCACCTTGGCCCAGTTCTTGGCCTTCACGTCGGCGCTCATCGCCCGCAGCCGCTTGGTCCACTCTTCGAAGCCCTTCACCTGCGACTCGGTCGATTTCTCGAGCCACGCCAGGAACTCTTTGTCGAACTCCTCGGGCTTGATCTTCAAATGCTTCTCGACCACCACCGGTGTCGCCGCCCCCGTGGCAAAATCGCGCAGCATAGCCAGCAACGTCTGCCAGCCCCATTTGCCTTCGATGTAGTCGCAAATCTTCCCGGCCTGGAAATAGCTGACGATAACCTGGTTCGGATAGCTCGGCCGCGTGAAGCCCTTGTCGAGCGTCGCGATCGGCAGCAGCTTCTTATCTTTCATCGCGCGGATCGCGCCGGGGTCCAGCCGGTCGCCCCACTCAGGATCGACGGCCGTCTCCTCATGCACCGCCAAGCCTTCGGTGAACCACCGCGGCACCCGGTGCTTCGTCGCGGCCAACGCGTATACGTGGCTCAACTCGTGCCACAACGTGCTCGCCCAATGAAAGGTCCCCGGCTTCCGGCCCGAAGGCGAGTCCATGGCCACGACATTGCCAAACGTCACGCCCAGCGCTCCCAACCCCGGCAGACCCATTGTCCGTACCGCGAAGTCCTCGTGGTTCGGATAAACCTCCAACTGCACCGGACGGTCCAGCACCAGTTCGTACTTCTTCTCGAAGACGTTCACGGCCCGTTCCAGCTCCCGTTCAAAGTAAGGCCGCAACAAATCCGCCTCTTTCTTGTCGAGGCGAAGGATGATCTTGCCTTTCTTGATCGTGACGAAGTTCTTGTACGAATCCATCAGCTTCAGCGTGTTGACGGTGGCCGCATCGCGGAAACCCGCTTCATAGACCGCTTCGAGCATCGGCTTGGCCTCGTCTTCCTCGCCCAACCGCATCAGGTTCACGCCCAGCTCAGATCGTGCCGGCAGGTAGTCCGGATTCAACTCCATCGCCTTGCGATAGAGCTTGATCCCTTCCTCATACCGCCGGTTGATGACGAAGATCCGCGCCGCCAGCGCATAGCCCTCGGCGTGCGCCGGGTTCACCTTATTCAGCCGGTCAATCCATTCCGTCCCCGGCTTGCCTTCCATCCAGTCGATGGTCGCCCGGATCATCAAGGCGTCCAGCGCCTCGGGAGAAATCGCCAACGCCTTGTCGGCCTGTACCCCGGCCTCGGTCGGGTTGCCGTCTTCAATCGCGAACCGCGCCAGCACCTCGTGCGCCTCAAACGCCTTCGGATCCTTCTTCAGGGCCTGCTCGGCAAACTCCACTGACTTGGCGTCGAACGAACCAGCGGCGACTAACGCCATCCCGATCAACGCCGGCGGGTAATCCGGTTGCACCCCCAGCGCCTCTTCGAACAGCGCCGCCGCATCCTCGCGTTTATTGCGTTCGAGATAGAACCGGCCCCAACGCACCCGCGGCTCCGGATTCTTCGGCTGCGCTTTTACCGCCGCCCGGAAAAAGTTGTTCGCTGCGTCCGCATTGTTCGCGTACCAGAAAGCCTCGGCCTGTTGCAGCGCGTTTCCGCTCTGCGCCATCCGGCTATGGCAAGCCCGCGCCTCGGCCAGTTTCCCGCGCCGGTGCAAGCTCCGGCAATCCTGCGCCCAGGCTGCAGACATCACGAGCAAACCTAGCGCCAGGAGTCTCACTTGTCGATCTCCTCCTGCACCTGCGCCAGTTGCAGCAGCAGTTTCCCGAGAGCCTTCCGATACTCGTCGGCGGGCATCGCCGCCTTCTCGTATTTCAACTTGTCGATCTGCCCTTCTATAGTTTCCCGCTGGGCAAGAAGCGCCTGCTTGGCCGGGCTCTTCGCCGCCTGTTGCAAGGAACCAAACCGGAGCAGAGGCAACTGCCGTGCCAGCAAGCCTTGGCCGTTATCCGGCCCTGGCGCCCGCACGCCCGCTCCCTTCCCGGTGTCTTCGAGCAGCGGATGCTCCGTCGCCAACCGCTTCTGCGTCTCGTAGAACGCCGTGGTTTTCTTATCGGCGTATTGGAACGCCTCCAGCGCGCTCACGGCCTCGTTCTTATCGGTATCTGCCGCCGGGTCCCGAAACGCCTCGACGACGAACCGGCCGAACACCGTCGCGTTCTTCTCCGTTCCCGCCCGCGTCGCCGTAATCACAGCCCGGTAGTCCCGCCGCAGCGGCTCAATCGAAGCGCCGCTCGCCGATGTCGTGTTGATCACCACCTGCCGCCGCGAAGGAACAAATTCCAGTTTCCCGGCGAGTTCGGCCGCCGTCAGGTCCGGCCCCGGAATGTTGAACTTATAGTCCACCCCGTCGAATGTCCCATGTCCGATTAACGTCATCACCAGCACGTCGTCGGCCTTGGCGCCTTTCACCGCCTCATCGATCGCCGCCTCAATCCGCACCTTCGTCGCATTGGTTCCGCTCAAAGTCGTCACCTTGACGTCCGGAGTCGAACGCACCGATTTATCCAGCTCCATCCCCAAATTCGCAAAGCGCGCCTCGTACTCCGGTTCCCCGCCCAACCCGGCCACCGTGATGTACCACGTCGTCCCCGGCAACAGGCCCGCGCAAAACGAACCCAATAACAATAGTTTCCTCAAACGGCACCCCACTTCCGCCGCAACATCCATTCCCCGCCGCGCAGCAGAGCCAGCAGCAAGAACACGATCGGAATATTCCACAAATCCTTCACTTCGCGCGTCGTGATTCCGGCTTCGGAGTAGGTGATCTCCTCCGGCAGTTTGCTGACATTCTGAGGCGTCCAATACTTCCCGCCCGTCTGCGTGCTCAGCCGTTCCAGCGTCTCCCGGTCCTGCTGCGTATGGAACGCCTCCGTCACGCCGTCTTCCCGGCGGAAGCTCACCGTGTCCCGGCCCACTTCCTCGCCGGCCCGCGTTGCGTACATCTCCACAAGATACGAACCCGGCTTCTCCGCACCCCACTCGCCCACATACACGCCGGGCGTTACCGGATCCGGCTGCAGCGAAACTGTCGCCGCCACGCCCCCCGGCCCACTGATCCGCGCTTCCACGGTGCCATCCGTCGATGGCAGAAACTGCCGATTCCGAACCTCCGCCCGGAGCGGAATCCGCTGCTCATCGCTGAACACCGTCCGCGGCAGCGCCGCCACCACGCGTCCCGGCGTCGCACCCACCAACCACCGCGACACCTGCTGCCAGAAGACTTCATGCGACTTATCTTCGAGCGGCTGCGACATCTGCCACCGCCAAGTCCCCGACGTCGCCATCACCGAGGTCCGGCCCCGGCCATAATTTTGGATTACCCATAGCGGCAATCGGCCCTTACTCGTCACCGCCTCCGCCAGCACGACCGCACCGGCTTTCAACGTGCCCGGATTCTGATAGTCAGCCAGATACGGCATTTTCTTCCACCGCTCCACGTTCTTGGCCGGGTCTTCCTCCAGCCGCGCGTAGATGCTGTCCAGCCCCGCCGCCGTCAACGCCACCGTGGCGCGATCCCGAACAAAGGTAGTCCGCCGTTCGCCCGGATTCACCGGCATCAACTCAACCAACGGACTCGCCCCGTATCCGCCCTCCGCCAGCGTCGTCCGGCCGCCAAGGAAGAGCAGTCCCCCTCCCCGCCGATCCACGAACTGTTGCAGTAGTTCCACCTGCGTCGGCGTGAAATACCCCGCCTCCACGTTCCCAATGATCACCCCTTCAAACCCGAACAGCTCATCTAGCGTCGAAGGAAAGCCACCTTCCAACTCGTTCGGCGTACTAATCCCCTGCCGGTAGATCTTGTTCTGCGTCGTGCGCAGCAGCGTTACCAGATTGATGGACCGATCCTCTTCCAAGGCCCGGCGAATGAACTTGAACTCCCACCGTGGTTCGCCTTCTAAATAAAGGATCCGCGGCTTCCGGCTCTCCACCTGCACCAATCGTGTCAGCGCATTGTTGCCTGGGTTCGTTTCGCCGCCCAGCGTCTGAATGGAAACCTGCACCGTCTTGGCGCCGGCATTCCCGGCATTGAACAGCAGATTCTCCGTCTGTGGCGTGCCATCGGCGGCGAGCGTCACTTCCTTCGCCGTCAGCGTCTTCCCTTCCTCGCTCACCACGATCTTCGCCCGCTGCCCGGCATAGCCTTGCTGCTTGAAGCTCACCGTCACGCCCAGCCGCGAATCCGCCAGCGCCCGCGTCGGGGTCTGCACATCAATCAGCGCGACATCCTTTTCCGCCTTCTCTTTGCCGAAACCCACCGTATGCACCGGAAACCGCCGGCTCCGCAGCGTGGCCAGCGTCTGCCGGTCGATACCACCCGCCGTATCGCCGCCGTCCGTCATCACCACCAGGGCCCCAATCGGCAAGCTGCCCGACTCGGCCGCGATCTGCGCCAGCCCCTCGCTCAGCCGGCTCACCGGCGCCTCGCCCGTCAAACCCTTCCAATCGCCGGTCCGCTCAAGCCGCGTACCCATCTTGTAATAGCGCACTTGGAATTTCTTCCCCAGCCCATCGGCCAGGCCGGCTTCGAGAGTCTTCTTCATCTCGTCGCGACGCGTGGTCCCGTCTTCGGCCAACCCCATCGACTTCGAATCGTCCAGCAATACAGCCACGATATTCTGCTGCGGCTTCAGCGTCGCAATGCTGATGCCCGGTTGCCACAACAGCAGGAGAACCAGCGCAATCATCGTCGATTGCAGCCCCCACAGAACCAGCGCCTTCGCCCGCTTGCCATTGTTCCACTTCGTCAGCAGCAGCCATCCCACAATTCCCGCCGCCACCACGCTGGCCAGCGCCCACCACCACACACTCCATCCCGACTGCAGCACAACGCTGCCCTTCTGGTAAACGGTGAGCGGGTACTTAAACAGGAATTCAAACATTAATGGCTCATCGAGTAAATGATGTAATTAATCCCGATCCGGTACGCCAGCGAAGCAAACCGCTCCGGATACTCCGGCGAATCCGCCCACTCCCAGGCATCTCCCAGGTCCATGTTGTGGCAAGCCCCCACCATCAACCGGCCTTTATCGTCGTAAATCCCTCGCCAGGTATCCTTCACCCCGTCGTACTCGTACGTCTGATCAAACGGATAGTTCACGATGCCCGGCACTTGGAACCGTTTATCCAAATCGTAAATCACATGGAAAATCGGATCTTTATCCGGAATGTCCACCATTTCCCGATCCGGAAACACCCGCTTCATCGAAAGCATGAAAATGTCCCATTCCATCGACCCATGGAAGTCATCCGTCATGATGAAGCCGCCGCGAAGCAGATACTCGCGTAGCTTCTTGCATTGCGCATCGGTCAAATCCCAATGACCAGGTTCCACCACGTACACCCACGGCCAGTTGAAGATCTCGTCGCTCTCCAGGTCCACCACCTGTTCCGTCGACCGCACATGCAACCGGCTCAGCCGGCGAACACCCTGTACAAACTGCCGGTCGGCCTTGGGATAGTCCACTGACCAGGAACCGCGCATCGACCACTGGCGGTCATTGCTGCGCCAGTTCGGATACCGCAGTCGCGCGAACGCAAACTCCGTCTTCTCGTCCCCGTCCGCGGGCTGCACATCTTCGGTCTCTTGGAACGGCCAGTCCATACCGCGCCGGAACCGCCGTTGGGCGTACAAAGCGCTCCAGAGCGTAAGCCCTAACAGCAGCGCGATCATTAACGATCGTTTCATCCGCATTGCAGTATCCCCAGTAGACGTCTCCGGACCGGTGCAGGTATCGACTTTCCTGCCTAAAGTTTACAAGGCTTTACATCGCTGCTAATCCGCGCAAATTCCAGCCGCATATCGTACTCCCAGCAAACTTATCGCCACCCGGCCCAGCCCAATGCGTCTCAAGCGAGAGCCACCCGCGGTACCCATCATTCCACAGTCCGGCCACCTGCCCCTTCCAGTCCACGTCGCGAGTACCCACCGGTCCCCACACCGGCTTGTGGCCGTCCATGTGGCAGTCCTTGGCGTGAACGTGAATCACGCGATCCTTCGGCAACAGTCCATAGCCGCCCGGAAACGGCGTCTCGCCGGAAACCAGCGCGTTCGCCGGATCCCAGACCAGCATCAGGTTCGGATGTGGTAGCGCATTCAGTGCCTGGGCCGCCTCGGCCGCCGTCGCGATGTTGCAGGCGTGCTCATTCTCCAGGCCAATAATCAGGTCGTGCTCCGCCGCTCGATCCGCCAACTCTTTCAACGCGGCGATCACCGCATCGAAGCACTTCTCCGGCTCCACCGTCCGCCAATAGCTGAACACGCGAATCACTTTCGCGCCCAGGAACTTCGCGATCTTAAACGCATGCTGCGCCAGCGCCGCTTGGTCATCGATCGTGTACTTGGCGTTGAACATGTCCTGCTGAAACCGGGTGTCCACGTCCGGCGCATTCGGCAGTGTGCATTTCAGAATCGGCGAGGCGATCGCGATCACCGTAAAGCCCTTGGCGTCCAACATCGCCTTGGCCTGGGTCAATTCCTCTTCCGTCAGGTCCATGATGTTCTTGCCGAAGACGACGCGGAGTTCCGCCCCGGTCATGCCAATCGCGGCCATGGCGTCAAGCGCCACGCCCAGATCGGTCGGCGAGAATTCATCGGTGATTGCTGCAATTCGGAGTTTGGGTTCCATGAGAAATTGTTATTGTATCTTCGCGGCCAACGCTTCCGGGGTGGTCACCGGCAAATCGCAGGTAAAGTTTTCGCAGACGTAGGCGGTCGGTTCCTCTGTCACCATGGCCTGCACGGACGTCGAAGGAAACTCCGCTGACGCCCGTATCACTACCTGATGCGGCGAGAACACCCGGCGGACTACTTCCGCAAGCCGCGAATGATCTTCGCCTGCCAACACCACCTGCCGCCCCTTCGCGATCGAATACAGATAGGCGCACAACATCTGCGGCACGCCCGCCGTCTGCTCCTTCATCCTCTCGCCGAACGCCACAATCGTCCGGTCCGCATGCGCGCGGAAATCGTCCCGCTGCAGCATCGCCGCCAACCGCAGCAGCAACATAGCCGCCATCGAGTTTCCGCCCGGTTCGGCGCCGTCGTAGTCGTCCTTCAGCCGGAGAATCATCCGTTCGTCGCCGGCCGCCGTCGAAAAGAAACCGCCCGCCGGATCCGCAAACCGCAGAATCATCTGGTCCGCCAATGTCTCGGCCAATCGCAGATCGGCGAGGTCGAAGGTCGTTTCATAAAGGTCGATCAGCGCCAGCCCGAAGAAAGCGTAGTCGTCCAGGAAACCGGGAATCGCCGCGTCCCCGCCTCGATACCGCCGCAGCAGCACGCCATCCTTCCATAGATTCCCCACGATGCAGTCCGCCGCGTGGCGCGCCGCCTCGGCGTAACGCGGTTCGTTTAATACCTGTGCACCCTTGGCGAACGCCGAGATCATCAGCCCGTTCCACGCCGTCAGAATCTTATCGTCGCAGTGCGGCCGCACTCGTCCGCCGCGTAGCGCCATCAGCGTCTCCGTCGCCTCGGCGATCGCATCGCTCACTTCGTCCACTGGCACGTCGAAGTGTTCCGCCGTCTGGCGAATCGACCGTGCGACATACAGGATGTTTTTGCCGGTGAACTCACGGTGCGGATCCTCGTCGACATTCCCCTCCGGCTTCACGCCGAAGTGGTAGCAGAACCATGCCGCCCGCTGCTCTCCCAGCGCCGCCTCAATCTCCGCCTGCGTCCAAACGTAGAAGGCCCCCTCGGCCTTCTCCCCGGGCTGCTCCGCGTCCACGACGCTATCGGCGTCCTCAGCCGAATAGAAGCCGCCCGATTCATCCTTCATATCCCGCAAAACGTAGTCCAGCACGTCTCGCGCTTCAATCGCGAAATTGTTCTCGGCCGTAATCTGAAACGCCTCCAGATACGACACCGCCAACTGCGCTTGGTCATACAGCATCTTCTCGAAATGCGGCACGAACCAACGCGCATCCACCGAGTACCGATGGAAACCGCCGCCCAACTGATCGTTCATCCCCCCCTGTGACATCTCGTCCAAGGTCTTCGTCACCATCTCCAACGCTTCCGGCTCCCCCGCGTGCAGGAAGTACCGCAGCAAAAAATTGAAGATCACCGGGCGCGGAAACTTCGGCGCCCGGCCGAAGCCGCCGAGCTTCGAGTCGTAGCTCCGCCGGAACTCCGCGAACCCCTTCGCCAGCACCTCCTCGCCCACGCCCTCGGTCCCGGCCACCGCCGCGTGTCGCCCCAACTCCTCAATCACCGACGTGCCCGACTCTTCAATCTTCGCCCGGTCCCGCGTCCACGCCTCGGCCAAATGCGTCAACACCGCCCGAAAGCTCGGCCGCCCATACTTGTTCTCCGGTGGGAAATACGTCCCGCCGTAAAACGGCTTCAACTCCGGCGTCAGCCACACCGACATCGGCCATCCGCCGCCGCCCGTCGAAGCCTGCACGAACATCATGTAGACGCGGTCCACGTCCGGCCGCTCCTCCCGATCCACCTTCACCGGCACGAAATGCTGATTCAAGATCGCCGCGGTCGTCTCGTTCTCAAACGACTCTCGCTCCATCACGTGGCACCAGTGGCAGGTGGAATACCCCACCGAAAGGAAGATCGGCTTGTCCTCGCGCTTGGCCTTCTCGAACGCCTCCTCCCCCCAAGGCAGCCAGTGCACCGGGTTGTGCGCGTGCTGCAACAAATACGGGCTCTGCTCATCGACGAGGCGATTGGTATGCATCTCCCTTCAGGGTACAGTGAAGTCGATGACCCCACTGAACAAGCTAATCGAGTTCCTCCGCATCCCCAGCATCTCGTCCGACCCCACCCACGCCGCGGACGTTCGCCGCGCCGCCGAATGGGTCGCCGCGGAACTCGCCGTCCTGCCCCATGTCGAGGTCGTCGAAGCCCCCGGCCGCCATCCCCTCGTCTATGCCGAGTCGCTCGCCGCCCCCGGCAAGCCTACCCTGCTCCTCTACGGCCATTACGACGTCCAGCCGCCCGACCCCCTCGAACTCTGGCACTCGCCCCCGTTTGAACCCGTCATCAAGAACGACAACATCTACGCCCGCGGCGCCTGCGACGACAAGGGCCAAACGCTGATCCTCCTCTCCGCCCTCCGCCGGCTGATCGAACGCGATGGCCGCCTCCCCTGCAACATTAAGGTCCTCATCGAAGGCGAAGAGGAGTCCGGCGGCGAACACATCGAAGCCTACGTCCCCACGCACACAGAAAAACTCGCGGCTGACGCCGCCGTCATCTGCGACACGGAAATGTTCGCCCCCGGCCTGCCTGCTCTTTGCGTCGGCCTCCGCGGTATCGTCTATGGCGAAATCCACGTGCAAGGCCCCGCGCAGGACCTTCATAGCGGCGTGTACGGCGGAGTCGCCCCCAACCCGATGATGGCCATGGCGGAGATCTTCACGGCCCTCAAGAACCGCGACGGACTCATCACCATTCCCGGCTTCTACGACGCCGTTCGCCCCCCTAGCCCCGAAGAGACCCGCGCTTGGTCCAGCCTCCCGTTCGACTATGAACACTACCGCAAAACCGAAGTCGGCTCCTCCGAGCTCACTGGCGAACCAGGCCTCAGCGTCTTCGATCGCACGTGGGCCCGTCCAACTTTCGAAGTCCACGGCATCCGCGGCGGCTTCATCGGCGAAGGCGCCAAGACCGTCATCCCCGCCGTCGCCGTCGCCAAGGTCAGCTTCCGCCTCGTCCCCGATCAGGACCCCGCCACCATCGTCGACCAGATCAAGGCTGCCGTCCTCGCCGCGACACCCAAAGGCATCACCGCCGAATTCAAACTCCTCCACGCCGCTCCGGCCTCCAGTGTCGACCCGTCTCACCCGTTGATCGCCAAAGCCGCCACCGCGCTCACCCAAACGTTCGGCCGCGAAACCGTCTATATCCGTTCCGGCGGGTCCATCCCCATCGTCGGCCTCTTCCAACAGGCCCTCGGTATTCCCAGCATCCTGATGGGCTTCGGCCTGCCCGACGACGGCCTCCACTCCCCGAACGAAAAGTTCCACTTGCCCAACTTCCATAAAGGCATCGACACCGTCGAAACATTCCTACTTTCGCTATGAACCGCCGCCAATTCCTCGCCGCCCTCGCGCCCACGCCGCGCCCCAACATCCTCTTCCTCTTCTCCGACGACCAACGCTGGGACACTCTCGGCTGCATGGGTAACCGGCTCATCAAGACGCCCCACCTCGACCGCCTGGCCACGCAAGGGACAATCTTTGATCGCGCCTTCGTCACGACGGCCATCTGCGCCGTCAGCCGCGCCAGCGTCTTCTCCGGCCAGTACGCCCGCCGTCACGGCATCCACAATTTCGCGACGCACTTCGCTCCGCCGGCGTTCGCTCAAACCTATCCTCAACTCCTCCGCGCCGCCGGCTACCGCACCGGCTTCATTGGCAAGTACGGCGTCGGCAACAAAATGCCGGTAGACGCTTTCGATTTCTGGCGCGGCTTCCCCGGCCAAGGCAAATACTTCCCGCAGGGCGAACCCGGCCCGCATCTCACCACCATCATGGGCGACCAGGCCCTCGACTTCCTCGGCTCCGCCGACGCCCGCCCATGGTGCCTCTCCATCAGCTTCAAGGCTGCGCACGTTCAGGACGAAGATCCCCGCCAGTTCCTGCCCTCCCCCGAAAGCGCGCATCTCTATGATGGCGTCACCTTTCCCGTTCCCAAGACCGCCGACCCCAAATACTTCGACCAGCTCCCGGAACGCGTTCAAAAAGGCGAGGCTCGCGCCCGCTGGCACAAGCGTTTCGAAACGCCGGAGAAGTATCAGACCAGCGTCCGCAACTACTACCGCCTCATCAGCGAAATGGACACGCAGATAGGCCGCATGCTCGAAAAGGTCGATCTCGGCAATACGCTCGTCGTCTTCATGGGAGACAACGGCTTCTACCTCGGCGAACATGGCCTCGCTGGCAAGTGGTACCCGCACGAAGAATCCATCCGCGTACCGCTGCTCCTCGCCGGCCCCGGCGTAAAGCGCAATCAGCGGCGCCAGGATTTCGGTCTGAATATCGACGTCGCACCCACCATCCTCGCTGCCGCCGGACTCCCCATCCCCGCACAGATGCAGGGCCACGACCTCCGCCGCCCCCAGCGCCGGAAGGAGTTCTTCTACGAGCACCTGTTCAAAAACCCCGGCATCCCCCAAACCGAAGGCCTCCGCACCGAGCGCTACAAATACTTCCGCTATATCGAGTCCCAACCGGTCCGCGAGGAGGTCTACGACCTCTCCCGCGATCCGCTCGAAGAAAACAACCTAGCAAACACTAACCCGGACCTGCTGGCCAAACTCCGCGCCCACTGCGACCGCCTCCGCGCTAGCGTCGCTTAAGCCGGTTCTCGTACCAGACCACGTTGTTCGAATTCTGCCCGGCGACCAAAACATCCAAGTCCCCATCCCCATCCATATCCACCAGGCGGATGTCATAAGCCGCCTGGTCAACATGGATGACCCGCGTGACGAAGTTCCCCTTCCCATCGTTCTCAAACCACGCGCACACCATCGAGTCCTTCGCGCACGTCACCGCATCCACGCTCCCGTCCCCATCAATATCTCCGACGGCTAAGTCATGCGGCCCCGCCAGCGTCGAGTCGATCTCGTGCGCCTTCCACGCCGGCCCTTCGTACCAAACCACGCCCACCCCGTGCCCCCGCGTCGCCAGGAAATCCATCTTCCCGTCGCGGTTCACGTCGACGATGGCGATGTTCGTCGCCCCCTCCTGCTTATCCGCAATCACATGCTTCGTCCACCGGTTCTTGAACGGATCCTGCGGAGCCTCCCACCACGCAAACCAGTTCCCCTCCAGACCCATCTTCGCCCCCGCCGCAATGTCGCCGCGTCCGTCCCCGTTTACGTCGCCAAAACCCATGTAGTGGCTCAACCCCGGCGCATCGCTATCGGCAAACACCGTCCGCCGCCACTTAGCCCGCGGATTCTTCGGCGCTTTGAACCACGCGATCGAATCCCCGTATACGCCCTTCGGCTGCCCGCTATTCCCAATCACATCCAGCTTTCCGTCCCCATCCACATCCCCGAGCCACAACCCATGCACGCCATTCACAACATCATCAATCACGTGCATCGCCCACTTCTCCGTCAACGGATTCTTCGGCCGCTCCAACCAGAAGATCAACCCCGGCGAATACTGCGCGCCAATCCAATCGAGGTCCCCGTCTCCATCCACGTCCATCACCGCCGAATGGATTGCCCAGTTCCCCTGCTGCAACACCGTAGGCTTCCAATCCGGGGCGCTATAGAGCACTGTCCGCAGATTCGTCTGGTCGTTCACAATCACATCCACCTTCCCGTCCCCCGTGAAGTCCCCACCAATCGCCGTATGATTCGCAAACCCGCTCGTAATCTCGTGCCGCTTCCACGCGCTGACCGACTCGTTCCAATAGATCTTCACGTTCGCCGTCTTCCGCCCCACCGCAATAATCTCCGGCCGCCCGTCCCCATCCAGATCCTTCACCGCCAAGTCCTCCGTCGCCATCCCGCCGTCGTCCACCAGCAACGTCCGCGCCCACTTCCCGTCCCGCCCCCGGCTATACACCGCGACCCCGAAATTCTTATCCCGCCAGCCCACCACCAGTTCGTCGCCGCCGTCCCCATCCAGATCCCCCCAGCCCAACGCGTGCGCCTGCGCCAGTCGCTCTTCGATAAACTGCCGCGGCCACTTGGTCCCATCCCACGGCCGCGCCCCCCGCGCCGGCGGAGCACCCTGCGGATTCAACTTCGGCATCGGCTCTTCATAGATCACCAAACCGTTCCCATGCCACGGCTCTACCGTCGCAAACGCCCGCTGCAGCCCGTTCAGCTTCCCCAGCTTCACCTCCCCCGGCGACCCGTCCCCAATCTGCCGCTTCCCCCACTTCCCGTTCTCTTTCTCAATGACGAACAGCCCTTCCCGCGCCGCCACGACAATCTCGTCTCGCTTGTCCCCATCGAAGTCCACCGCGATCAGGTTGTGGACAATGTGGAGCGACTCATCCGCCACCTCCATCGGCCAGTTTCCCGCGTACGGATCCGCCGGAACTTTGAAGACCAACACGCGCGCCCCCGCACCCTCCCAATCCAGTTTCCGCTCATTGCCGCGCCCGTGCAGCGGCATCACGATCAACTCTTTCTTCCCGTCGCCATCCACATCGCCAAAGCGCATCCGATGCAGCGTCGGCTCTTCACCCAGCGGCGTATGCGTCCACGCTCCGTTCTTCCGGCCGATCCACTGCAAGCTCCCCCCGCCCTTGGTGTTCGTCGGCTGCCAGTCCGCGCCTAACGCGACGTCGGCCTGTCCGTCGCCGTCGACATCATGTACCGCCAACGCGACGTTGTCTTTCTTCGACACCCCGTCAAGAATGACGTGTTTGTCCCAGGTCGGGTTCTCGTACCAGACCACCTGCGTCGGGTTGATCGCCACCACGTCCGGCTTCCCATCGGCGTTGATATCCGCCGTCGCCACGGCGTACACCACCCCGAAGTCTTTCTGAATCTCCTGCGCACGGAATCGCAATTCCGCCAGCAACGGGCAAGTCAAAACAAAAAGCAACCAAACACGACTCATGCGCGCATTCTAGCCCATCGCAAGCCAGCGGCCACGATCCCCATGCTCACCACGGCCGCCGCCCCCCACCAATCCGTCGCATGTTGCACCGTTCGCCACTCGTGCAGGATCAACCGCAGCACGCCATAGCTCCCCAACAGCCCCGCCGCGAACGCCCAATCTCGCCCCCGCGCCCACCAATACAGAACAGCCAACCCCACCGCCCAGAGCACCTCCCACCGCACCACTTCCTCGCCGTTCCACCAGCACCCCAAACGCACCACAATCCATGCAAACGGAAACGTCCATGCCCCAGCCTCGAACAGCTCCGGCCGCCACATCTTGTACCGCCACAAATAGACCAGCCCTCCCGCCAAAGCCCCACCCAAGCACCCCAGCGTCATCGCCCCGGCAAACGGATTCAGCCACACCTGCCAAGGCGCGGACTCTTGCAGCAGCAACAAGAAAGCCCAATGCCCGACAAAGACGGAAGTCGTCAGCACGCTCGCGCTGAACCCCGCCGCCCGCCGCGAGTCCAGGCCCACCCGGCCTGCCCGCCATGTCAATAAGAAGTGCCCCAGTAGCGCTCCCGCTGCCAGGGCCACCGTGTGCCAGTCAATCCCGGATCGCAAGCGTCACTCCACGCTGGCTCTCATTGTTACCCACGCGGATCACCACGGGTTGATCACCGGTCTGCGCCAGCGTGGGCACGACGACATTCAACTGAAAGAGCCCCGGCGTCAAGCCCGGCGCGCCACCCGCATACAGCACGTCCGCCCTCTGGCCTCCAATCGTGACCTGCACCCCGGCTACTGGAGTCGGCAGCGGCGTCCCCACCAGCCGGCCATCCTGCCCCGGCGGGTTCGTCTGCCCCTCGCCCGTTCCATAAAGGATCGCGACACTGCCACGCGCCGCCGCGTTCGTCGCCGTGTTCAAGCTCCCATCCTGGTTCAAAAAGGCCCCGGGACCCGTTCCCGAAGCATTCGCCGCAAATAGCGCCGGTCCGGTCACAATCACCGGTACCGTCAGGGGCGCCGACCGCGCGCCTTGGTACTCCACCACTAGCGGAACCGAGCTCTTCCCGGCTACCGCGTATGGCACCACTACACTCGACTGCCGCGCCGAGACATAAATGATCGGAGCCGGCACCCCGTCAAATAGAACCCTCGTCTCGCTCACCGTCGTCGCCAACGCGCCGTTCACCACCGCCGCGCCCGCCAGCGCGTCCGGGCCTATCCCCGTTCCCGCCAACGTCACAATCATGCCAGGACTCACCCCACCACCCGCATACGAGGCGGCATTCACAACAGCCGCCACCGTTGGCGCCGGAGCGCTGCTCTCGTTGAACCGGGCATAAAACAAATCGCCCAGTGGGATATACGCCTTTAGTTCACCGTAAAACTGGCCCTGGAATGGCTGGCCGGCGACCGTTAGATCCTCGGAGTCGGTTGTGCCCGAAACCACCACCGCGCCGTTCGCCAACAGACTCACCCCGCTGAGAAAATCACCACTCTTTCCGCCGAGATAGCTGGCATACGACAGCCGCGACCCATCGGAGTTCACCTGTGCCACGAACCCATCCCCCGCCCTCACCTCTCCTGTCTCCTGAACCGTCCGATTCCTTGGTTGCGTGGCATCCGCCGTAACCGGGAAGTCCGTCGACATCGTATGACCCACCACCCACGCCGCGCCATCGTTGCCCACCGCTACGCTCAGCGCACGGTCGTCCTGCGCTCCGCCCAGCAGTGTCGAGTAAACAAACTGCGTACCCGCCGGGTTGATTTTGGTCACGAACGCGTCGCCCGCCGGCAACCTCGGCTCGCCACCCGCTCCCTGCCAAGTCCGTTGCGCCGCCGAGGCCGACACCGGGAAATTCGAAGACATCGTATTGCCCACGACGTATGCGTTCCCCTGCCCGTCCACTGAAATCCCGAACGCCGCGTCATCCGCCCGGCCGCCCAGCAACGTGTTGTAGATCAGCCCCGTCCCGTCTGGCTTCAACTTGAATACAAATCCATCCCCCACGCCGTAGAACAAGAGGTTCTGGCTTGTTCCGCCAAACGTAGTCTGCGCCGCACCCTGCGTCACGGGCCAGTTCGTCGAAGAGTTGGTCACGCCAGCCACATAGACGCCGGTCGCATCCACCGCAATTCCGATCCCGGCATCGGTCCCCGTCCCGCCGACAAACGTCGAAAAGGTTAACGCCGAGCCCGCCGGGTTCACTTTGGTCACAAACACGTCATATCCCGGGGGCCCGGCCGACAAACGGAAGCGGCCCTGGAAGACGTCGGGTGTGGTTGGGAAATCGGTGGAGTCGCTTCCGCCGGTGACGTAGGCGCTTCCCCCGGCATCCACCGCAATCGCCGTACAACCGTCCTTGGCCGTTCCCCCCAGATAGGTGGAATACCCGAGCGCGTTCCCACTCGGGTTTAGCTTCGTCACAAAGCAGTTAGCGGCATCGCCCGCCTGCACCGTGCCCGGCGCGGCCCGCCGGAAACTTCCGGCCGTGGTCGGGAAGTCGGACGACTCGGTCACCCCGGTCACGTAAGCGTTCCCCTGTCCGTCCACCGTCACGCCCGACACCAGTTCGGAGTTGGCGCCCCCAAAGTAGGTGGAGTACACCAACTGCTTGCCATCGGCGCTGAGTTTGGAGATCACTCCGTTCGAGGCATTGAACCCGCCTACGGCCGGCGCCAATGCACCCGGCGTCACCGGGTACGTCCCGTCCGTCGTTGTTCCGGCGAGGTAAATATTGCCCTGTGCATCTACCGTCGAACGCCCGCCCGTCTCCGCTCCGGTCCGGCCCAAGTAGCCGAGGACACTCACCACCGGGTCAATCACCAACGGCTGCCGCGCATCGTAGCTCCCCACCGCAAACCCTACCTCGCCGTTTGCCCGCAGCTCATATTGCCCATCCACCCGCCGCTTCCCTTGGTACAACACCGGAGCACTCCACCGCAGCTCCTTGCCGCCGACGGTGAAAATCAAATCACCAATTCCTGTTTGCCGCATCCCCTCGGCGCCGGTAAACCGCATCCGGATCTGCCGCGGGTCCGCCCCCGGCTGGACGACGAAATCATGTTCCATCTCTCCATCCCGGTCGTAATAGACCACATCCACCCCGGGATAGACCCCCGCAAACTTCACCTTCCGGTAGGTCGGCACATCGGTAACCCAGCGGTCCGGGTCGCTCCCGTACATGTAGTTCAGCCGGCCAATCCCGGGCTCCACCCCTTCGCCTTGCCCGCCCCGCGCTCCCACCATCTGTGCCAGCAGCACCCCGCCCCGCACATCGATCGCGGCCTCATCGCCACGAAGAAACGCGAAGAATCCCCGGCCCCGCCCTAAGTGCGAATACCGCGGATCGCTCTGCCCCAGATTTGCTTCCAATTGCAGCGGCGGCGCCGTCGCCGGATCAGACGCAGGGGAATTCCTGGTGCCCAGGCATGAGTCCGACGACCCCCCGCACGGACCCGTATTGTTGGGCGGCGGCGGCGTACCGGGAGTCGTCGTCGTGCGCACTTGCGAACTCAACAGCAGCGCCCCCAAGAGGCAAAACACGGTGAGATGGGCTCGATGAATCATTATGCGGACATCTTACTCCGCTATTGAATACAAGACAAGCCAGTCCGAGATAAAAATTACCCGCGCCGATTCACTACGGCCCGGTCCAGCTGCTGCCTGCCGTTCCGGAATCCCAGAGAAACCGGAGAGAAATGGACCACCCGCATCCCCAGTGACTCGCCAAAGACCTTCGCCGCAAACCTCCCGTCGTTGTGCAGCAGCACCCCGCCCGGCCGTAGCGCTCGCGCCAACCCGGCTAGCGCCATCATCAAGCCCCGGTCATCCAGGTAAACGAATACGTTTGTCGCCACGGCCAGGTCGTAGGCCCCCGCCGCCGGAATTTGCGCCGTGATGTCAGCCTCCACCGCACACCGCCCCCGCCTGCGCAGAAACGTGAGCACCTCCGGCCGCACATCCGCCGAGTCAATCGCCGCTTTCGGCCCGAACTGCTGTCGCAGCCAGTTCCACTGCGGCTGTTCGAGCGGCGTGTCGTCCTGAAAGCCCTCCCGCCGCGTCAAATCCAATCCAGGCCCCACCAACAGCACCCGTTTCGGCACTCCGAGATGTGGTTGCGCCGCAGCCAGAACCTTCGTATTTCCCGCCGCGCTATCCGAACTCAACCCCCGCCGCTGGTACAGCGAATTTACGACGTCCGGATTCGGCCCCGTCGCCAGACGTTCGCGCAGGAAACGGACTGTGTGATCGTAACAGCGCTCCAGCGTCCAGTCCGCAGGCAGTCCCCGATAGAGCCCCACCATCAGCGAGTGACGTTCGTCCAGCGACGCCGTGGTTGACGCCCGAAATGCCTCCATCCGCAACTTTGCTTCCACCGGCAGGGCATCGCTCCGCGACCGCGCCATTGCCAACGGATCGAGACCGCCCGATGACGTAAATCGCTGCGATTGCAACACGTAGTAGGTGAGATGCTCGGCGCTACCCGCCACCATGCGCTCCGCCAGCGCCGCCCGCTGCGCCGCGAGATAGGCCGGAAAAGACTCGGCCGTCAAACCGAGATCCGCCGCCAGTCGCCGGGCCGCTGGGGGGAGATCGGAGTACGCCAAAGGCGTCGCCGTCACGGGACAGGCAACCAATGCCGATCCAACACCAGCCATCCAGAGGCGACGAGTCCACATGCCTCGTCAGAGTAGCAGAGGAAGACGAAAATAGGGCGACACGCTCGCAGTCGCGCCGCCCGGAGTTAAGAGATGGGATTGTTGTTGGAGCTCGCTTCGGACGCTAGTTAAAAAACTCGCCGATCTCGCGCGCAATGCCGCGCGCTTCGAGATGGATCAGCCCTGCATTACAGCCGGCCGGTCCCATTACCGCCAACACACCCTTGGCGCCGGCCGAGTACAGGAAAATCTGCCCGTCGTGGCCGGCCACCGTGATCTCTTCAAATTGGCCTGCGCTGAGGCTGTCGCTTACGCGGCGACCCAGGCTCGAAGCCGCTGCCGCCATCGCGGCCACCCGGTTCGCGTCCGCTCCGTTCGACAACGAATGCGCAATTGGCAACCCTTCGGAGGAAGCCACTAATACTCCCCGGAGCTCCGGAATGGCCGTGCGAAGGCCGTCGACACTCTTCTGAAATACGTCTACTTTACCCATTGTTAAACTCCTCGAACCAGTTCTCCGGCTCTGACATAGTAACCATCGTCCAATCGCCGTCAGACTTTATACCTACTCCACCTTTTCATGCCTGCCGCATCTTCGGCTGCCCGCTTCGGCACACGCTCTCGGGCAAAAGCCCAAGGGCCGTCTAAGGAAACTTGGAGGAAGTCTCCTCGGGTAGGTATTTTGCCGTCTGGTCCCAAAACTCTAGTGCCATTACGATAAGGCCAGAGGGAAAAACACCGAATGCGATGCCTGCAGTGTGGTGTGGAGATGGCGCTTCTTAAAAAGCTCCGGAATTCCACCGAATTCTGTTCGGAAGAGTGCCGCCAAAAGTACCAGGACGAGTCCAACCAACTCGCTGTCTCCCGGTTAATGCAGCAGCGCAAACCGAAACCCGCCCGTGCCGCTCTCAGCACGGCTGGCTCGTCGACTGGGTTCGTCGATCGCTCCCCAGCGGCCGCTACGGCCGTCGTGTCCATTACTGAACCGCCTCTAGCTGAGTTTCTGCCCCAGACAGCCATCGCCGAAATCGAAGCCCATCCGGTGTCTGCGAAATCAGATTGGCAGTCGCGCAAGAGCAACCAGCTCCTGCCCGCCCTTTCTGACGACGTTTTAGACTCGCTCCTGGCACTCCAGTTTGCGCAGATCCAGCAACAGTACGCCCCGCGTGGCCCCCGCCCGAAACTCATTGAAGAGTTCTTGCCCCTCGTTCCACCTATACTCTGGTCTCAGCCTGTTGACCGCCAACTGCTGCCCGCCCCCGCCCCGAACCTGACGCAGGCTTGGAGCGCCGCTTGGCCTGCCGAATGGTGCTCGTTGATCGAATTGGTAAGGGAGAACAGCGCTGAGGCGGAGGCTGTGGCCATCGAACCCGCACCGGTTTCAGTTGTGTTTCCGGCGGCTCCGCCTGCCGCGCCTGCCCCGCCCTCGCAGGCGACTCCGGCCCCGACCGCTTCGATTCCTCCCGCAGCTCTCGTTCCTCCCGCGGCCAGTGCACTTAAGGTTGCCAAACCTAGCGTCGTCCCTGCCGAGCCCTCCGAGCCCAGCCCGGTCAACGAAACGGTCGCGATGCCCCAACCGCCCCTCCGGACCCCGGAAACGGCCATGCTTCCGCTCCGGCCGCGCATCGCAATCGCGCCGCGCCCGGCCGAACCGGAAGCCCAGCGTCCGGCCGTCAAACCAATTCTCGTCGCCAAGCCAGCCGAGGTCGCCAAAACGGCCGAACCGTCCAAACGCCCCGAGCCCAAGCCGGCCGCGCAGCCCAAGGCCGTGGAAAAACCCAAGCCCGCAGAAAGCCGTATCCCCGAGGTCAGGTTGGAAACGCGCCGCCCGGAAAAGAGCCCGGCCGAAGGGGACAAGACCAGTCCGGCGGTCCGAGCCCAAGCGGTCGAAATCAAGCCGCCCGACGCCAAAGCGGCAGAGAGCAAAGTAGCGGAGAGCAAAATCAAGGAGTCGGCAACCTCGGAATCGAAACCCGTCGCGACTCAGGCGCCGCTTGCCGCACCCACTTTCGGCGCCCCGCCAAAGGGCTCAGCCGCCACCGGCCTATGGCACCGCATGCCTTGGTGGGAGCGCTGTGCCGCCGTGGCAGTATTTCTGCTCTCCATCGGGGGCTGGCTCATTAACGGCCGCCCAGCTGAGGACAAGCGATCTTCCCGTTCGATCAGCATCCCCTCTCCGGCCGCCCCCGCGCCGGGAATGGGTGCCGATAGCTGGGCCACGGAAAGAGCCACCGATCTGGCCGGCGCCGCCCTCGGCCGTCAACTCTCGCTCTATCGGCCTTCCCAAACGATGAAGGACTATGTCGTCGACTTCCAAGGCACGATCCAGGAACGCGCGCTCGGCTGGATCGTCCGGGCCAAGGATTCCAAGAACTACTACTGCCTCAAGCTGGAAGTCGATAAGGCCGGCGCTGCTAAACTCATCCGTTTCGGTGTCATCGACGGCAAGGAGGACGCCCATACCCAGCTACCGCTGTCGATGCTGCCCAAGTCCGAGAACGGCACGTACAAAGTCCGGGTCGAGGTGAAGGGCCCGAAAATCAGCACGTATATCAATGGGCAAGCCGTCGACCTCTGGGTTGATGGGCGCTTATCACAAGGCGCGGCGGGTGTTACCAATGAGCGCGGCGAACGCGCCATCGTGAAGTCGGTGCAGGTCTCTTTTTAATCGGGGGAAATCCATGAGTAACGAAAATTTGGACGATCGCTGGTTGTGGTTCATTGACGACGGTCCGCTGCAGGCTCTTCTCAAGGCAGAGTCAGCCATGCCGTCGATGAAGATGCGCGCCGCCTCCTCCCCGGCCCTGGTCCGCGCCGTATCCCTTCATATGGAGGGCCGTACAGCACAAGCCATCACCGAGCTGACCGCCGCTATCGATGGCGGCGATCGCCATCCGGACGTCTATCTGATGCTCGGCCAGTTTCAAGCCGAAGCCCAGCAATGGGAAGCGGCCGCCGACGTCTATCGTCGCCTTGCCGAACTCGATCCGAAGCACCCCCTGGGCGTGTTTAATCTTGGCGTCTGCCAGCTCCGGCAAGGAGACTGGAACGCTTGCGAGGCCAGCTTCCGCCAGGCGACGGCGCTGCAACCCTCGCGCACCGAAGCCCATCTCGGCCTCGCCATCGCCTCGCTCCAACTGCAAAAAGGAATTCCAGCTCTCGAGGGATTTGACCGTGTTCTCGCCAAGGAGCCGAAGTCCGAACCGGCCCGCTTCGGCCGCGCAGCCACGCTCCAGCTTCTCAAGCGTTACCCCGAGGCCCTCGTCGAGTACGAAAAGCTCCCCGCGGACCCCGCCCGCCAAGTCGCTGTCCTCACCAATCAGGTGGCCGCGGCAGCAGCTACGCGGGATACGGCGGCGTTGCAACGGTACGCCGGCCAGTTGCTGAGCTGCGACCCCAAGTCGGCCGTCGCCGCGGAGGCTCTCGGCGCCGCCGCGCTTCTCAACGGTGACTACCGAGCCGCCACACGCCACCTCGAAGCTGCCGCCGGTGCCGGGGCCGAAAGCATCGAACTCTGGACGAACCTGGCTATGGCCGCTGCCCGCTCCGGCGACGATGCGCAGACCGAGGCCGCTCTCCTCCGCGCCCTCGAACTCCAACCGAACCATTCCGTTGCGCTCCTTGAACGGGCTGCGCTCGAAGACCGCCGTGGCACGGCCGCCGACGCCCGCCGGGAGTGGGAAAAGGCCGCGGCCGGCACTCGTTCGGAGATCGCCTATTGGAATCTTGCCCTCGCCGCTCAACGGCAAGGCGACGCCAAGGCCGCCGTCGAGGCTCTCCAGCGCCTGGTGGGCGTAAACCGGCAGCGGCACGACGCCTGGTACCTGCTCGGCGAACTCCTCGCGGCGGACTCGCGCCCTGCGGAAGCCGCCAAGGCCTTTGCCGAAGCACTCCGCATCAAGCCGGATTGGCTCGACGCTCAGTTCAATTTCGGACTGCTCGCTTGGCGCGCCGGCCATCTCGACCGCGCCTGGCAGGCCTTTGAATCCGCCGTGGCCCGGCAATCCGACCGCGCCGAGCTCCACGAAGCCATGACCCAGCTAGCCATTGAGCGGGGAGACGCCACCCGCGCGGCCGACGCCCTCCGCCGGCTCGAACGCCGCGGCGGAGCCGGCGAAGCGCTCACTTTCAACGTGGCTCTCACCCTGCAGCGCACGGGCCGCGCCAAGGAAGCCGAGGCGCTCTACCGGCGCACCTTGACCGCCAACCCCGGTTTCGTTGAGAGCCTGATCAACCTCGGCCATACCCTCGAAGCGCAAGGTGATCGCGACGGCGCCGCCGAGTGCTGGCAGCGGGCCGTACAATTGCGGCCCGAACTGGTCGGCTAAGCAGACCTTTTAAACAGCAAAGACAGGGCGGCCGGCATGGACATGAATCGTCTCGGCGTAGTGCAGGATTGGCGCTACCGGAGGCAGGTCCAGCCCCATCCAGGCCGTCATGTCCAACTTGTTGATCGTCGCCCGGGCCGGTTGCAAAGGCCAAGGTTCATGTTCAATTTCCCCATACACCAAGCGGCCACCCGGGGTCTGCGAATAGAGCCGGTAACGCTCGGTCAACCAATGATCGTGGGTACCGGGCTTCGCCGGACTCGGCGGACCGGTCGGTTCATACTCGATATCCAGGGACGCCGCAGCCGTGCGCCAGTCCGTCCGCTCCGACCGATAGTGGATCCGCTTATCCTCCCGGTTGGCGGAGATCGCAGCGTCAAAATAGGGCAGATAATACGTCAGCCGTGCGCCTCGGACGCTCAGCCAACTGGTCGCGTCGAGACTGAAGAACCAAACGCCAGGCTTGCCGCGGTAGCGGACGTAGGTCCGTACGTTCAATTCAAGAAAACTGCCGATCCCTGGGAGGACCGGGAGGAAGCGAGGAGCCGTATTCGTCATACGGAACGGAACGACCCCGATCCAGGCCTGTCCGTCAAAGGTGTCCAATTCCAGATCGGGCTGCAGCAACGCCTGCAACGGCTCAGTAGGCACGGGCCAATGGGCGAACAGCAACTGCTCCCAGGACATCCGTAGCACCCAATGCTTCATATGCTTTCAGTATGGGGCTTCCAGTAACGCGCGGGAGGCAGCAAATTCAACGTATCCGATCGCCGCCCACCGCGTCTATGAAGGAAAGACCGTCTGTTACACTAATGTTGAACCGCCGGGAGGCCACTCTTGAATCGCAAAATCCAGTTTGTCGTCATCACCTTCTCCGTTTTGCTGGTAGGAATGCTGCTGCTCGGCGCCTCCACCAAGAAACAGTCCTCGCCCGAAGAGACCTACCGACACATCGGGGTCTTCACCGAGGTGCTGTCGAAGATCAAAAGCGACTACGTGGAAGAGCCGGACATGAAAAATGTCACTCTCGGTGCGCTGAACGGCCTGCTGGAATCGCTTGACCCGTACGCCTCGTACCTCGGTCCGGACCAGTACAAGCAGTACGTAAAAGTCTCGGCCGAAGCCAAGGCCGATGTTGGCTTGATCCTCGCCAAACGCTTCGGGTACATCGCCATCGTCGGATCCATCCCCGGTTCCCCCGCCGACAAAGCCGGCCTCGCGACCGGCGATATGCTCGAAACCATCAATAATGTGAATACGCGCGATATGCCGCTCGCCTACGCCGAAATCATGTTGAAAGGCGATGCCGGCTCGACCATCGAATTTTCGGTCCTCCGTTTTACCCGGCCCGAACCCCAGAAGGTCACCCTGACGCGCGCCCCGGTCACGCTGCCGGCCGTTACGAACAAGATGCTTCCAGACAGCATCGGCTACATTCAGGTGCAGTCTCTCGCTGGAAACCGCGCGGCTGAAGTGGAAGCTGCCGTGAAGAGTCTCGAAAAGCAGGGCGCGAAGAAGTTCATCCTCGACCTGCGCAATTGCGCCACCGGCGACCCCGCCCAGGGCGCCGCGGTTGCCAATCTGTTCCAGGATCAGGCGTTGCTTGCCTACATCGAGGGGCAGAAGCAGACCCGCAAGAACCTCGAAGCCGACGCGACCAAAGTTGTAACGAAGCTGCCGGTAACCGTCGTGACCAATCGTGGCACAGCGGGCGCGGCTGAAGTTGCGGCCTCGGCCTTGCTGGAGACCAAGCGGGCCGCCGTGGTTGGCGAGCGCACGTATGGCGACGCCGCGGTAAGAAAGACGATCATGATGGACGACGGCGCGGCCGTCATCCTCTCCGTCGCCAAGTACTACTCGCCCTCGGGCAAAGCGATCCAGGATACTGGCGTCACCCCTTCGGTGCCGGTCCTCGATCAACAGAACGTGCCTACGGGCGACGAAGACGAAGACGCTCCGAAGGCGGAGCCCAAGAAGTCGACCGAAGACGAAATTTTGAAGAAGGCGATCGAGATCGCCATCAAAGGTCTCCCGCCCGAGACCGCCGCGGCGGCCAAAGCGGGCGCCGGCGATAGCGGCCTCGGCCCCCTTAACATCCCCAAACCACAATAGTCAGCCATGCCGATTTACGAGTATCACTGCCCTACCTGTAATACGAACTTTGAAAAGATTCAGAAGTTCTCCGACGAACCGTTGACCGTGCATGAATTGTGCGGCGGCCCTGTGGAGCGGTTGCTTTCCGCTCCGGCGTTCCAGTTCAAGGGCTCCGGATGGTACATCACGGATTACAACAAGACCGGAACCAGTTCTCCCGCCTCCTCGGGTGGCAAGGAACCGGCAACTGAAAAGAAGACTGAGACCAAAAGCGAAACGAAGTCCGAGACGAAGACCGAGACGAAGTCTACCCCGGCTCCCGCCACCAGTACCCCATCCACGTCTAAAGAGTAGCGATCATGTCGATTTCGCGCCGTCATATCCTCCAGGCCGCCGCGCTCACGCCGGCGGTCGCTCTGTCTCAGGTCTCCCCCAACGATAAGATCCGATTCGCCACCATTGGCATCGGCGGCATGGGAACCGGCGATACCGAGTCGGCCCTGCGAACCGGTTTGACCGAAATGGTGGCAGCCTCGGATATCTACCAAGGCCGTCTTGATCGCGCCAAGGAGCGCTTCGGGAACCACCTGTTCACGACGCGCGACTACCGCGAAGTGCTCGCGCGCAAGGATATCGACGCCGTCATCATCGCGACGCCGGACCATTGGCACGCCCGCATCGCCACCGAAGCCCTCGCCGCCGGCAAGGACGTTTACGTCGAAAAGCCCATGGTGCAGAAGGTGGAAGACGGCATCAAGCTGGTCGACGCCGCCAAAGCCAGCGGCCGGATTCTGCAGGTCGGTTCGCAGCGGGTTTCGAGCATCGTCTACGCGAAAGCCAAGGAACTCATTGAAAACGGTGCGATCGGCGAGTTGAACCTCGTCGAAGCCTGGTGGGATCGCAACTCGGCCATCGGCGCCTGGCAGTATTCCATTCCGCCCGATGCCACCCCGGCCAACATCGACTGGGACACCTTCCTGGGCTCCGCGCCGAAGCGGCCCTTTGAACCCATGCGGCTCTTCCGCTGGCGGAACTACCAGGACTACGGCACCGGCGTCGCGGGCGACCTGTTCGTCCACCTGTTCAGCGGTATGCACTTCATCACGGGCGCCGTTGGCCCCAACCGCGTCTTTGCCACCGGCGGACTCCGCTACTGGAAAGACGGCCGCGACGTGCCGGACGTAATGATGGGCCTCTACGACTATCCGAGCCGCGGCAAGATGCCGGCCTTTAACTTGGCTCTGCGCGTGAACTTCGTCAACGGCGCGGGCGAGACGAGCGGATTCCGCTTCGTCGGCAGCGAGGGAATTCTCACGGTGGACGGCGGCGTCACCGTCAACCGGCAGCCGCGCGAAAGCGAGCCCGGCTACACGATTAGTACTTTTACGAAACGAAGCCAAGAGCAGTTCCTCGCCGAGTACCGGAAGAAGTACCCGGCGCACAAGCCGACCATGGACGCCATGCGGCCTTTGGGCCAAGAGAACTACCGGCCCGAGCGCGGCTACAGCGACCACCTCGACCATCACCGCAACTTCTTCGCCGCCGTGCGGAGCCGGAAGCCGGTCGTGGAAGATGCCCGATTTGGTTTGCAGGCCGCTGGCCCGGCGCTGCTCTCGAACCGCAGCGTGTTTGAACAAAAGGCGTTCACCTGGAACCCGGAAACGTTTACAGCGAAGGCAATCGGATGATTCGACTAGCACTCATTGGCGGGGGCGGCATGGGCTCGGGCGACGTCGAGGACGCGCTCAAGAGCGGTCAGGCCCAGTTGACGGCGGTGGCAGATATCTACCAGGGCCGGTTGGACCGGGCGAAGGAGCGCTGGGGCAGCAACGTGTTCACCTCGCGCGACTATCGCGAAGTGCTGGCGCGTCGCGACGTCGATGCCGTAATCGTCGCGACGCCAGACCACTGGCACGCGCCGATCGCCATCGCGGCGCTGCGGGCCGGGAAAGACGTTTACGTCGAAAAACCGATGGTCCACAAGTTTGCCGAAGGGCCGCAGATGATTGCGGCGCAGAAGGAAACCGGGCGGATTTTGCAGGTGGGCAGCCAGTACGCCAGTTCGCTCGTGTTCGCCAAGGCCGGCGATCTGCTGAGGCAGAAGGCGCTCGGCGAGGTGAATCTCGTCGAAGCGTGGCTTGATCGGAACACTGCGCTCGGCGCTTGGCAATATAGCTTGCCGCCTGACGCCAACGAAGCCAACATCGACTGGGAGACCTTCCTCGGCAACGCGCCGAAGCGGCCGTTTGAACCGGTTCGGCTGTTCCGGTGGCGCAACTACAAGGACTACGGCACCGGAGTCTCCGGCGACCTTTTTGTTCATCTCTTGACCGGCTTGCACTTTGCGACCGGCAGTACGGGCCCCAGCCGAATCTACGCCACCGGCGGCGTGCGGTTTTGGAAGGATGGCCGCGATGCACCAGACGTCGTTCTGGCGATGATGGACTACCCGACGTTCACCTTTGTTCTACGCGTGAATCTGGCGAGCGGCGCTGCGCCGCCCGAGCGCTTCGGATTGAAGTTCGTCGGCAGCGAAGGCACGATGGAAGCGACGATGAGCGGCGTGACCATCGACCGGACGCCGCGCGAAGCCGAACCCGGCTACACGATCGACACTTTTACGAAACGAACCCAAGAACAGTTCCTGGCTGGATACCGGAAGCAGTATCCACAAGCCAAGCCAACGGCGGACGCCATGCGGCCGCTGCGGCAAGAGCGCTATACCCCGCCCCGCGAACACAATGCGCACTTCGACCACATGAAGAACTTTCTGACGGCGGTCGAGACACGGAAGCCGTTCTTTGAAGACGCCCTGTTCGGCTATCGCACGGCTGGGCCGTCGCTGGCGGTGAACCTCAGTCTTGAGGAACAGCGGCCGGTGATGTGGGACGCGGCAAAGCTGGTAGCGAGCTAAAGAGCTTTTCGGGGTCGCCGGTCGCCTCGATCACGAGTTCGAGGAAGGCGATGTGCATTTCGTCGGTGGTCTGGTCGCCCCATTTTACGGAGGCGGCCGGATCGGGGTTGAACCGGTTGTTGGGTGAATTGTCGAAGCCGGCCGTGGATTCGAGACGGGTTCCTTTGGGCAGGTCGATGGGTTTGGCGAGGACGTAGGTCGTCTGCCAATTGAAGTCGTACCGGGGGACGGCGAGGACGGTTTCGGTGCGGCCGTCGGGGTAAACGGCGCGGACGGTCATGCTCTTGCCGCGGACGTGCATGTGGGGCTGCACCGAAAGCAGACGAGCCGGGCGGGCCAACGTCATCGCCGCTTGCGAAACGAACCCACTGGCGTGCGGGGGGATGACGAAATCGAGATCACGAAGGGTGTCGATGGCGACCACGCGGTTTTGCGGCGCAGCAGGGGCGAAATAGAGGCCGAACTCGCTGCGGTCGACGGCGGGAGTTCCGCCGGGGTTGTAGTGCATCTCGAAGATCAGGTCAGAGCCGGCAGGGACGAGTTTCGCGCCGTCTTCGAGCCACGGCATGGGTTCGTAGCCGGGTTCGTATCCGAGGATGAGCTGCCGGCGGTCGAAAACGCGTTCGTGCTGATGGCGCTTGCCGCGCTGGGCCACGGTGGGCGAGAAGATCTCGTTGGTGGGGAAGCCGGCGAGGTAGCTGGAGCCGGGCGGGCGGATGAACGCGTTGATGTGGTGAACCACTTGACGCTGGTCGATGCGGAACTCGGCGGCGCGGACCCAGGTGTCTTCCTTGAGATTCAGCGGAACGATGAGGAAGGAGTAGGCGAGTTGGCCAGAGGCGGGCACCTGGAAGCCGGGAACCTGCACAACGCGGTCGGGCTGGCCGAGTTTCCAGCGACTGGGGCCCGCGTTGGTGGCAATCGACTTCGCGGCGGCGCCTTGCGGGGCGCCAGCCTCCACCCAGGCATTTAAGGTGGCGACCTCGGTAGCTGAGAGCGAACGGTCGTTGCGGAAGGAGTGAGCGCCGGGGGCGGCGTGCCACGGCGGCATGCTCTGCCGGGCGACGGCCTGGCGGATGGCTTTGGCGAACGGGCGGGTTTCCGAGTACAAAGTGAAGGCCATGGGAGCGACCTCACCTTTCTGGTGGCACTGGACGCAGCGGCGTTCGAGGATCGGCTGAACGTCTTTCCAGGTGGTTTCGGCCAGGACGGGGGTCGCCAGGAGAAGCAGGCTCCAGATTCGCATGGCTCTATTCTACTTGCGTAGCGCCATCAGCACACAGCCTATGACTACGATGCCGGCGCCCGACAGGGTCAGCGGATCGAGCGGTTCCGGGGCGATATAGGCAGGCCAAAGCCAGGCGGCCAGGCGCGTGAACGCCACGGTGAAAAGCGGCGTGGTGGCGACGACCGCACTAACCCGCGAAGCCGGCCAGACAGCGAGCGCCTCGCTGAAGAAGGCATAGCTGACGAGACTGTTCAGACAACAGGCGAGTAGAAACCACCAGCGGGTCGCGTCGAGTACAGAAAGACTGATTGGCGTAGCCGCGGGCAGCATCAGTACTGATCCGGCGGCGTAGATGATCCACATGATGGAAATGGAATTCATGTCGCGGAGCAGCTTCTTCTGCGCCAAGGCGTATCCGGCCCAGAGGACGGCACTGCCGAGAAGGACCAGAATGCCTAGGCCGAACGATTCCGAGAACCCCGAGAGCTGGCGATGGAAGAAGATCAACATGCCAACGGGCAGAATCCCGACGCCGATCCACTGCTGGCGGCCGAAGTGCTCGCCAAACCAGCGGACGGCCCCAAAAATCACCAGGATCGGGGCGATTTGGATGACGATTTGAACCGTCGACGGAGACGTCATGCGCAGACCATACAGGAAACCGAAATTGTTTCCGGCAAAGCCGAGCAAAGCCAGGAGCAGGAAGAGCCAGCGGCGGTCGGCAAACTGAGCGCGCCCCGGGAGATGGCCTTGCCAATAGAGAAATCCGCCGAGCCCGGCCGTGGCGACGAGATATCGGGTCCACGTGACGGTAATTGGATCGACTTTTTCAACGACGGGCCGGAGGGCGATGGGAAGGCTCCCCCACAACGCGGCCGTGAGAACAGAGAGCACAAGGCCCAAGGGAGGACGCACTAACCCTTATTTTAGCTTGAAGCCGGTGGTAAGCACCCAGAGGCCGTAGCCGCCAAACAGCAGCACCGAGGCTCCGGCCAGGCGGATCAGGCCGTTGGCCGGGGTAAGCAGGCTGAGCGCCCCGATCAGAGTCACCAGCAACCAAGCGCTGCCGGAGAGCAGGCGTGCCCAACCCGAGCCAACACTCAGGCCGCGTCCGGTGAAGTAGAGGATCGCGGCGAAAACAAGCCCCACGACGGAGGCCGTAAACAGCCCTTTGATGATCCCTTCCCCAAGGATCGCGATGGGCCGAGTCACAAAAGCGAGGCCGCGCTCGACTCCATTGAAAATCTGCACCATCCCGTCCGAGCTTGTGGTGGGTTCCGGCATGGGCGGGGTGGGATTCCGAATGAGGTCCAAAACCTGCCAACCGAAAAACAACGTACCGCAAATCGCAGGGAAGCCGACCAGCCAGGCGAAGACGTAGTGCATCCAGATCAGAAAAGTAGTGTGGGGATTCATTGGCTTCGTTTCGTCGGGCGCAGGGAAGTACGAATTTCGATCAGGAGCCGCTACATTTAAATCATGCGTTACGTTTTGGTGATTTTTGCCGTGGGGACGGCGCTTTGGGCGGCGGAGCCGGGGAAGTTAGCGGCAAGCTGGTGGAGGCATGTCGAAATCCTGGCCGACGACAAAATGGAGGGCCGGGACACCGGATCGCCGGGACACCGGATGGCCGCGAACTACGTAGCGCAGGAGTTTGAGCGCAATGGGCTGAAGGCCGCCGGGACGGATGGTTATCTGCAGCCGGTGCCTTTTCAGGTTCGGCGCATCGACGAGGCCAATTCCAGCGTCGAGCTGATCCGGGACGGCAAGGCGGAGAAGCTGCAGTTAGGGAAAGAAGTGACCATCGGCCTGCGAACGGCGCCGGAGCCGAAGGTGGAGGCGGGGCTGGTATTCGCCGGGTACTCCCTCGTGGTGCCGGAGAAGAACTTTGACGATTTGGCCGGGCTGAATTTGAAGGGCAAGATCGTAGTGCTGCTCTCCGGGGTGCCGGACGGGATTCCGGCGGAACTGGCGGCGCACTACCAGACCGAGCGCGGGAAACGGCTGCGAGCGGCGGGCGCGATTGGAACGATCAGCATTGCCAACCCGGCGCAGATGGACGTGCCGTGGGCGCGGGCGAGCCGGGCGCGGCTGCTGCCTTCGATGAGCCTGGACGTGCCGCCGAAGCCGGAGGACGGAGCCCTGCAGTTGGCCCTTTCCTGGAACGCCGAGTACGGCGACAAGTTGTTCGCGGGTAGCGGACACACGATGGCCGAGCTACTGGCGCTATCGACGGCGAAGAAGCAACTGCCCCGGTTCGAACTGCCGGTGCGGGTGCGAGCGGTGCAGGCCTACGAGAAAGAGAAGGTGGAGTCGCAGAACGTGGTCGCGCTGCTACCGGGGGCGGACGCGAGGTTGAAGGACGAAATCGTGGTACTATCCGCGCATTTGGATCATGTGGGCAAGAGCCGGTCGTTCGAAGGGGATGCGATCCACAATGGCGCGATGGACAACGCGTCGGGGGTGGCGGCGCTGCTCGAAATTGCGCGGGCGATTAAGGAATCGGGCGTGAAGTTGAAGCGGAGTGTTGCCTTCGTCGCGGTGACGGGCGAAGAGAAGGGGCTATTGGGTTCGAAGTTCTACGCCGAAAGCCCAACGATCAAGGGCAAGATGGTGAGTGAGTTGAATATGGACATGTTCCTGCCGATTCATCCGCTGCGGATTATTAAGCTGCTGGGGGTGGACGAGTCGGACCTGGGCCCGCGGTTCCAGCGGATTGCCGAAAAGCACGGCGTGAAGATTATGCGGGACCCGCAACCGGAGCGGAACATCTTCATCCGGAGCGATCAGTACAATTTCGTGAAGCAGGGGGTGCCGTCGCTCTATCCGGCGTTTGGCGCGGAGCCGGGCAGCGCGGACGATAAGATGCAGAAGGCTTGGCTGCAGGAGCGGTATCACGCCGTTTCCGATGACCTGAGCCAGCCGGTGGACAAGGCAGGCGCGGCGAAGTTTATCGAAATTCTGATCGAATTCACCCGGGAAGTGGCCGACGCGCCGGAAGCGCCGCAGTGGAAACCCGAAAGCTTCTTCCGCCGGTTCGTGAAGGCTGGGGCATAATAGAGAGTTCATGCCCGAGCTAAGAAAAGACCCTATCACGGGACGATGGGTAATCATCTCGACGGACCGGGCCCGACGGCCTTCCGATTTCACGCGGGCCACGGTAGAGCCTACCGGATCGCGTTTCTGCCCGTTCTGCGCCGGCAACGAGGACAAGACGCCTCCTGAAGTGCTTGCCTATCGCACGGACGGGCTAACGCATGGCGGCCGCTGGAGCCTGCGCGTGGTGCCGAACAAGTTCCCTGCCCTGCGCGTGGAAGGCGACCTGGACCGGCAAGGCGAGGGCCTTTATGACCGGATGAACGGCATTGGGGCGCACGAAGTGGTGATCGAGACGCCGGACCACATGGCGACGCTGGCTTCGATGAACGAGCGCCAGGTGGCCGAGATGATCTGGGCGTTCCGCGACCGGGTGGTGGATCTCAAACGCGATAAGCGGCTGCGGTACGTGATGCTGTTCAAGAACCACGGCGAGATCGCCGGGGCGTCGCTGGAGCATCCGCATTCGCAGATCATCGCGCTGCCAGTGGTGCCGAAGCGGGTGCAGGAAGAGTTGGACGGGGCGCGGAAGTACTTCGAATTCAAAGAGCGCTGTGTCTACTGCGACATTCTGCGGCAGGAGCTGAAAGATACCGACCGGGTGATTCTGGAAACCGACGAGTTCGCGGCGGTTTCGCCGTTCGCTTCGCGGTTTCCATTTGAAACGTGGATTCTGCCGCGGCGGCACGAATCGCATTTCGAGAGCATCCGCGAGGCCGAGGTGTTGAACCTGGCGTGGGTGCTGCGGAGCATTCTGCGCAAGATGGACCGGGTGCTGGAGAAGCCGGCGTTCAACATGATTGTGCATTCGGCGCCGGTTCAGGAAGCCGCCACCGAGCACTACCACTGGCATATCGAGATCATCCCGAAGTTGACGCGGGTAGCCGGATTCGAGTGGGGCACGGGCTTTTACATCAACCCGACGCCGCCCGAAGAAGCGGCTCGCTTTATGCGGGAAGCGGGATTATCATAGCCAGACAGGAGTGAGCCAGATGCAGCGCCGATTGTTCCTTTCAATTCCGTTCGCGGTGGGGCTGGGGGCGCAATCGACGCCGAAGCCGAAGCTGGATGTTCCTTATGTGCCGACGACCGAGAAGGCCGTACAGGAGATGCTGAAGCTCGCTCAGGTGAAGAAGACCGATCTGCTCTACGACCTTGGCTGCGGGGATGGGCGGATTGTGATTGCCGCGGCGAAGCAGTATGGTGCGCGCGGCGTGGGCATTGATATTGACCCGCAGCGGATTAAAGAAGCGCGGGCGAATGCCAAGGCGGCGGGCGTCGAGTCGCTGGTTCGGTTCGAAGAGAAGGACCTGTTCCAGGCCGAGTTCAGCGCGGCTACGGTGGTGACGCTGTTTCTGCTGCCGAGCATCAACCTGAAACTCCGGCCCAAGCTGCTCGAACAGTTGAAGCCAGGCACGCGGCTGGTTTCGAACACGTTTGATATGGGCGACTGGAAATCAGAGAAGGTGGTGAACCTGGAGACTTACGAGGATCCGGAGTTTTACGGCCTGAGCCAGACGCTGTATCTCTGGACAATTCCCGCGAAGAAGTAGTCCGGCCGCGCTCGAATGGGCACGGCCGGATGTGGGCTACCGCAGCAGATCTTCGAGCTGAATCTTCGCGTCTGTCTTGGCGTCCCGGTACTTGATGATCACGGGCGTGTAGATGGAGATGCCCCATTCCTTGCCCGGACCACTCGTCACGGCTCGCGAACCCGCGACGACGACAGCGCCTTCGGGAATCACCAGCGGCTCGTCGTCGGTCGCCTTGATGACGGTGCCGTTCACCAGGTCGTACACCGGCGTCGACCGGTTCAGAATCGTGCCTGTCCCGAGCACGGCCCGCGTCTTCACGACGGTGCCTTCGTAGACGCCGCAGTTACCGCCGCACAGCACGTCGTCTTCGATGATCACCGGCAGCGCGCCGACGGGCTCCAGCACTCCGCCAATCTGCACGGCGGCCGACAGGTGCACGCGGGCGCCGATCTGGGCGCAGGAACCTACCAGGGCATGCGAATCCACCATCGTGCCGTCGCCTACATAGGCGCCGACGTTGATGTACATGGGCGGCATGCAGGTGACGCTCTTGCCGATGTAGCAGCCGTCGCGCACGCTGGAACCGCCGGGCACGATCCGGATGCCGGCGTCGGCCGGAAACTGGCGGACCGGGTAGGTCGCTTTGTCCATGAACGGCTGCCGCTGCGGGTCCACCGACATGTCGACGATGGCGCCCAGGCGGAAGCCCAGCAGAATGCCTTTCTTCACCCACGCGTTCACCCGCCAGCCGGTTCTCTCGGCCGGGTCAGGCGACGCACTCCGAATGGTTCCCGCGTTCAGCGCGGCCTTGAACTCGGCGAAGAGCTTCCAGTGTTCTTCGGTGTAGCCGCCCGCCGGTTTGTTGTCAAAAGCCTCTTCAATCCTTGCCTGCAATGATCTCCTCCCATACCGCATCCAGTTTCGCCATCGTCGCCGCGGAAGGCGGGCACATCGGCAGCCGCCACACGGGCTCGAGCAATCCCATCTTCGCCATCAGATACTTCACCGGAATCGGGTTCGACTCGACGAAGTTCGCTTCCATCAGCGGCAACCAACGCCGCTGTAGAATCCTCGCCACGTCATATTCGCCCAGCCGGGCTTTGAGCGCCAGCAGCGTCATCTCGCGCGGAATCTGATTCGAGACCACGGAGATGATTCCCTTCCCCCCGAGCGCCGTCAGCGGAATCGTAATCGAGTCGTCCCCGCTCAGCACATGGAAGCTCTCCGGCACTTCGTGGATCACCCGGGCCATCTGGCTGATGTTCCCCGAGGCCTCTTTGACGGCCACGATGTTGTCGATCGCCGTCAGTCGCTTTAGCGTCGCCGGCTCCACGTTCACGCCCGTCCGTCCGGCTACGCTGTAGACAATGATCGGCGTCTTGACGGCAGCCGCGATGGCGGCGTAGTGCTGATAGAGGCCTTCCTGCGTCGGCTTGTTGTAATAAGGCGTCACGGACAGCAGGCCGTCCACGCCCATCGCCGCAAGCTCCTTCGAGAGGGACACGACTTCGGCCGTGTTGTAGCCGCCCGCGCCGGCCACGACCGGCACTTTGCCCTTGGCTTCTTCGAGCGTGATCTCGACGACGCGCAGATGCTCGGCGTGGGTCAACGTCGGCGATTCGCCAGTCGTCCCGCACGGCACCAGGAAGTCGATGCCCTCGCTGATCTGCCGCTGCACCAACGCCCGCAGCGTCGCCTCGTCGAGCGACTGGTCCTGGCGGAAAGGAGTTACTAACGCAGTCCCGCAACCCGTAAACATGGTTCCTTACCTCGCTCCAAACAATATCTCGGAAAACTCGTAAAAGCCCTGCTTGCCCACTACCCACTTGGCGGCTTGCAGCGCACCGCGGGCGAAGCCTTCGCGGCTCCGGGCCGTGTGGCGCAGCGTGATGGTGTCGGCGGCCGAGTCGAAGCCGATCTCGTGCGTCCCCGGCACCCGCCCCGCGCGGTTTGAGCTGACGTCAATCGTCCGGCCATAGCCGGCGGTCTTCATCTCGTCGACCAGCTTCAGCAGCGTACCGGACGGGGCGTCCTTCTTTTCGTCGTGATGGATCTCCCACGCGTAAGCCCCGTACTCGGGCTGCTCTTTCAACAGCCGGGCCGCTTCGTGGATCAGCTTGAAGAAGACGTTGACGCCCACCGAGTAGTTCGGCGACCAGACGACCGGACTGCCGTTGGTTTCGCTCGCCTTCCGCACGCGGTCCATCTCGTCGAGCCATCCGGTGGTGCCGATGACCACCGGCACATGCAGCGCCGTCAGCGCCTCCACGTTCCGGACGGTCGCCGTCGGAATAGAAAACTCGATGGCCACGTCGATGCCGGCGAAGTTCTCCGCCGTAAGGCCTTCAAAGTTCGCGTTGTTGTGCTCGTCGAGAATCAGCCCGACGCTCAGGCCGTACTCCGGCGCAAGCGATTCGAGCATCTTGCCCATTTTGCCGTAGCCAATCAGTGCCAGCTTCATTCAAACACCTTCTCGTCCAGCGTCGCGAAGAACTCGGCGTGCAGCGCGGCCACGGCGGCCGGTAACTCGCGATCCTCCACCACCATACTCAAGTTCAACAGAGACGCACCCTGGCTGATCATGTGCAGGTTCGTCGTCCGCACCGCGTTGAACGCCGTTGCGGCGACGCCCGGCGTCTTCTTGATGCCTTCACCGACCAGGCAGATGATCGACAGGTCGCGTTCGACGGTGACTTCGGCGATCTTCGATAGCTCTGCGA
The DNA here is from genome assembly GCA_945890485.1 of Candidatus Sulfopaludibacter sp. SbA3. GTDB lineage: Bacteria > Acidobacteriota > Terriglobia > Bryobacterales > Bryobacteraceae. The sequence continues at coordinate 136,611 of CAMDCN010000004.1, forward strand.
CAATGGCGTCCAGATTCTCAGTCATGTCGATGGTCAGCGACACGGAGACTTCAGAGGTCGAAACCATATCGACGGGCGTTTCGAACCGGTTGAACGTTTCAAAGATCCGGTGCAGAAACCCGTGCGCCATCAGCATCCGCAGGCTCTGGATGTTGACGAGCGTGATGCCCCGTTTGCAGGCGATCGACTTCACTACGTTCGCAGAGGGAACCGCCTCCGCCACAATCCGCGTGCCCGGTGAAGCCGGGTTGCGGGAGTTCAAAATCCGGACCGGGATGTTCTTTTCGACGGCCGGGACGACGGTGGCCGGGTGGAGCACCTTCGCGCCGAAATAGGCCAGTTCGGCGGCTTCGGCAAAGCTGATCAACTTCACCCGATGCCCGCCAGGAAGGATGCGGGGGTCGCACGTCAACATGCCGTCGACATCGGTCCAGATTTGGATTTCGCTTGCGCCAATGCCGGCGCCGAAGATGGCGGCCGAGAAGTCGCTGCCGCCTCGGCCGAGCGTGGTGGTGAAGCCGTCCTGCGTCGAGCCGATGAAGCCGCCCAATACGACGACCTTGCCCATTTCGGCGAGCGGCGCCAGAATGTTCGCGCATTTGGCGTAGGTCCGCGGATAAAGCGGCGCGGCCTGGGTGTGACGCCGGTCGGTGATCAGCACTTCGCGCGCGTCCACATGGACGCTGGGGAGCCCGAGCTTCTCAAACGCCACGGCGACGATCTTTGACGAAAGCCGTTCGCCGTAGCTCGAAATCAGGTCGACATACTGGTCTGGAAAATCGCCGATCTGGGTCAACTCGTCAAGGAACGCGCCCAACTCCTGAAAGTGCAGCTCGATGAAGCCGCTCAGCGAGGCGTCCGCTTCGCCGAGGGTAAACGCTTCGAGCGCATCGATCGCCGTCTGCGCCGCGTCCCGCTGGCCGTCGGCGGCTAACTCCGCCGCCGCGAGCAATGCGTTGGTCGTTTTGCCCATGGCGGAGACAACCACAATCGGCTTCTGATCCAAGCGCTCCCGGACAATCCCGGCGACTCTCGCAATCGCCGCGGCAGACTCAACCGAGGAGCCGCCGAACTTCATGACTATCATCTATTCCAATCCTTTGAGTAACTGCGTTACCAGCGTTTCGTAGTGTTCGACGGCCGCGAGTAACTCTTTTTTCGGTACGCGCTCTTCGCTCGTATGCGCCACATGGATGGTGCCGGGACCAAACAAAAGCGGCTGGCCCCACTCCCCGCCAAACGCCGGAATGTCCGTCGTGTAGGCGACGACCGTGGTCGGAATGCCCGGCACCGGTTTCAAATGAACGGCCGGGATACAGAGAATTTCGCGGGCTTCGACGAGGCCTTCGCACGCCGCGGCGACGGCTTCGCGAATCGGCGTGGGATCGTCAACGAGGCGGAAGAAGAGATCGGCTTTCGCCGCATCCGGAATCACATTCGGCGCGCGGCCGCCGGCCAGGGTCGCGATATTCAACGTGCAGGGCCCGAGAATCGGATGGGTTGGCAGTTCGATTTCCCGCACCCGGTTCAAGGCATCGAGCAGCTTTAGAATCGCCGAATCGCCCAGTTCCGGATAGGCCGAGTGGGCCATGCGGCCGCTGGCATGCAGCTCATAGCGCAACGCGCCTTTCGAACCCAACGCCAGTTGGCACTCGGTGGGTTCGCCGTTGATGAGATACTTCGACCCGCGCGGCTGCTTCGCCATGAAGTAGGCCCCGGCCGAGTTCCGCTCTTCGCCTACGACAAACAGCAGACCGAAGTTGCGAATGCCTTTGGCGAGCATCGACTCCGAGGCCTTGATCATCGAAGCGATGATGCCTTTCACGTCGCACGCGCCGCGGCCCCAGATGAACTCGTCGTCTTCGCGGGAGGCGAAGAAAGGCGGGACGGTGTCGGTGTGCGTCGACAGGGTCACCAGAGGTTCGCCGAAGGTGACCAGGATATTCGACCGGTTGGGCTCAACCTCAATCAACTCGATCGTCCCGCCATACTGCGCGGCGAGGGGACGCAGATACTCCGCCAGATAGGCTACATGGGGAGCTTCGTTGCCGGTGATCGACTCAATATCGATAAGCGCGCGAGTAAGTTCAAAGACATCCATAAATTTGTGTTGTGGGGAGGGAGAGCAGGAAGAAGGCGGGCCTTCCTCTCTAGCACTCCACTCGAAAGGACATCCGGCATTGCACCGGCTCTTCAAGTGACAGTGGACCGGCTTTCGCCCGCGTCCCCCAACCCGGCCGCTTTCCAACAGCGCACCGTGCTTCGGCAATGGTCCCTAACAATCCTGCTCCCGATGGCGGGAAAAACGGCAGAACGTCGTGGCCAATGCGCCTCTACAGAGTCCTTTTAGAGTAGCGGAGCCCGGCGGCCCCCGTCAACGCAGATGCTTCTTCAGGAACTCGACCGAGCGCGGCACAATCTCTTCAACACCCTTTCCGGCGAAGGCGTGGCCACGGCCTTCAAACCAATGAACCTCATGCGGCACGCCCTTGGCGGCGAGTTCCGCGATGAGCCGGTGAGCCTGTTCGGCGTTCACGGCCTGGTCGTCCTTCCAATGCATAACGAAGACGGGTGGGCCGCCGCGCTTCACCTGCAGCACCGGCGACGCGGCGCGGATCGCTTCCTCCGGCACGGGCGGGCCGCCGAGATACTCTTCGATGAGGTTGGCCGAGGTTTTGGCGACGGTCTTCTTCAGATTCTCCTCGGCGTTCCCGGCCATGCGCCAATCGCGGAGGTCGGTGGGGCCGGAGAGATCGATGATGGAGCGGACGGTGGGATCGGCGAAGCCGGCGAGGAGTGCGATCTGCGCCCCGGCCGATGCTCCCATCAGGACGATGCGTTCCGGGTCGAGATTCCATTTGGCGGCGTTCTTCCGCAGAAAGGCCATGGCCTTCCGCACGTCGTCGAGGGGGGCCGGAAACTTCGCGGCGGGGGCGAGCCGGTATTGGATCGCCGCCACGGCGTAGCCGGCTTCGACGAAGCCCGGCATGACGCGGTGGAAGGAGCGGCGGCTACCCATGGACCAGCCGCCTCCGTGAAGGCCGAGGATGACGGGCGAACGGGGTCCGGCGGGAGCGAGGATGTCGAGGCGGAGATCGCCGTCGTAGACGATGTCCTCTTCGATCTTCGGCGGCGCGGCGAACGCGAGCAGCAAGCTTCGTCTGGTCATCGTAAGGGGTCCTCCGTCCGCTGCATCCATCGGGCCATTTCTTCCTTCAAGCTGGCGACCGTCGCTGCGTGGCGGGGTTCGGCGGAGAGGTCGTGGAGTTCGTCGGGATCCTTCGCCATGTCGAAGAGTTGGGTTCGTTCCGTAGCTGGGGCGTAGTAGCGGATGAGCTTCCAACGGCCTTGGCGTACGCCGCGCTGCAGGTTGCGATAGGCGAAGAATAGGGAGTCGTAGCCGGGGCCTGCGAGCAGGTTGCGGCTCTCGACGGTCTCCGGCACGGGCAGCCCGGCGAGGTGGCAGAGCGTGGGATAGACATCGTGCAAATAACGAAACGAACCCAACCGCTTGCCGCGCGCGATGCCGGGCCCGGCGAGGACGAGCGGGACGCGGACGCTGTGGTCGTAGAGGTTCTGCTTGCCGAGGAGGCCGTGGCGGCCGACGGCCAGGCCGTTGTCGGCCGCGAAGACGACGATGGTCTCCCGCGCTTCGCCGGTTTGTTCGAGGGCGTCCAGGATGCGGCCAATCTGCGCGTCCATGTGCGTGATCATGGCGTAGTAGTCGGCGATGTGTTCGCGCACCACTTCCGGAGTACGGGGGAACGGGGCGAGCATCTCGTCGCGGATCTTGAGTTCGCCGTTGTCGAAGGGGTGTTCGCCGCGGAAGCTCTTGGGCAGGCGCAGGCGCTCGGGGTGATACTGCGCCCGTACGTCCGGCGGCGACTGACGAGGGTCGTGGGGGGCAGTGAAGCAGACGGAGAGCAGGAACGGGTCGGCGCCCGGCTTGCGTTGGCGCAGGAAGCCGATGGCGGCGTCGGCGAAGAGTTCGGAGGAGTGTTTCGTCGCGATGCGGTCCGGGGTGGCGGGATAGACGCCATCGGGGCGGAAGTCGTGTTCGGGGACCTTGTAATGATCGGAGCCGCCACCCATCAGGATGGACCCGCCGGAGGAGAAGGCGCGGGCGAAGAGGGGGGCTCGATTGTGCCACTTGCCGCTTCCGAAGGTTGTGTAGCCGTGGCGGCGGAAGTGTTCGGGCAGCAGCGTGAAGGGGCCTTTGCGGCCTCGGCCGGTTACTTCGGCGGTCAACCGCTCGTCGGCACGGAAGAGCGATTGGCCACTCCAAAACATGGCGCGGCTCGCAACGCAGACGGCGGGCGCGACGCCGCCCATGATGTGGGCGTGCGTGAAGGCCGTGCCGCGCGCCACCAGGCGGTCCAGGTTCGGCGTTCGGATCTCGCGATTGCCGAGGGCGGCGATGGTATCGAAGCGTTGGTCGTCGGAGAAAAGGATTAGTATGTTGGGGCGGCGGCCGACGGCGGCGGCGCCGGCGGCTTGCATCCATTCGCGGCGGGTCATCATGGTTTGTAGTCCTCGCCGCGGACACTGCGGCGGCAGGAGTCGCGCCATGCTGTGAGCGCCTGGCGCATGCGGGCGACCTCCGCCGGTTGCGCGGCGGCGAGGTTGCGCGTTTCTCCGGGGTCGGCTTGCAGGTCGAAGAGCAGGTCTTCGGAGCGGTCCAGGTTTGTGAGGAGCTTCCAACGTTCTTCCACCCAGGCGAGTTTCGGCGAGCCTCGGGTGATCTTCGTGGTTTCGAAAGCCAGGGCGGAACCGCGCTGTTTAGCTTTGCCATCGAGCAACGGCAACAGGTTGGTTCCGTCGATGGGCCGGGCGTCGGGGGCTTTCAGTTCGAGCGCGGCCAGGATGGTGGGGAAGTAGTCCGAGGTGGAGCAGGGCGCATCGACGACGCGCCGGCCTTTCCAACGTGCAGGCCATTCGACAATGGCGGGGACGCGGACGCCGCCTTCAAACAGGCTTGCCTTGCGCCCGCGGAGGGGCCCGGCCGTGCCGGGGAAATCGGTCGACTCGGCGTCGCCTTCCGGCCCGTTGTCGCTGGCGTACCAGAGCATGGTGTCTTGCGCGACGCCCCACTCCTTCAGCTTGGCCCGGAGGCGGCCTACTTGCGCGTCGAGAGCCGTGATGGAGCCCCAGTAGTGCTGCTTGCTCTCGGAGTGTTCGGCGTACAGGCGCCGGTACTCGGGCGTGGCGACGAGGGGCAGATGCGGCGCGTGGAACCAGATGACGCAGAGGAACGGATCCTTGGCTTGGACGGCCTTGCCGAGAAACTCGAAGGCTTCGTCCATGATGATTTTCGAATCGTCCCCGCGCAGGGGGAGCGTGACTTCGACTCCGTTCTTCCAGTACTCGCGCGGCGGCGGGTCGGCGGTGGGCACCTTGCGGACGGTGGAGAACCACTCCGTGAAGCCGCTATCCGTGGGGGAGGACTGCTTGGGACCATCGAAGTCTCCGAGGTGCCATTTGCCGAAATGGCCGGTGCGGTAGCCCAAGGGCCGCAGCACTTCGGCGATGGTTCGTTCGCCGGCGGGCAGGGCGTATTCGGAGGGTTGGCCTTCGCGGCCAGCGTTGGCGAAGTAGATGCCGTAGCGGAAGGGGTGGCGGCCGGTGAGGCAACTGCCGCGCGTGGGGGAGCAGACGGGCGCGCCGGAATAGAAGCGGTTGAGCCGGATGCCTTCGCTGGCCATGGCGTCGAGATGGGGCGTCTGCAGCACGGGATGGCCGTTGAAACCGGCGTCACCCCAGCCTTGGTCGTCTGCCATTACCAGGATGATGTTGGGCCGTTGGCGCCGGCTCTGCGCCAGCATCGCCGTTGCGGTGAGAAACGCTCGTCTGGTCATTTGCGGCACCGGGCAATGGCGGTGCGAACACTATCGGCCACCTGCTCGCCGAGCAGCCAGTTGGCCTTGGCGCCGAAGTGGACGTTGCCGGGACCGAGGAAGAGATCGGGCGTGAAGCGGGAGGTGCTGGTGTAGAGGTCGGTCACCGGGATGCCAGCCTTCTCCATCACGCGGGCGGCGACTTCGTTGTACCGCTTCTCGTCGCCGGGCACGCGGCCGAGTTCGCCTTCGGGGACGAAGGTGGTGTTGGCCCAGACCAGGCAGGCACCGGTCTTCTGCAGGCGGCCGACGAGTTCGGTCAGGTTGCGTTCATAGTCGGGCAGAGGCACGCTGATTTTGCCGTTCACTTTGTCCCGCTTGCCCGCGTCCTTGGAGTCGGGATGGCGGTAGCAGAGGTCATGGAGGCCCCAATTGAAATGGATGACATCCCATTTGGCGGAGCCGAGCCACTTGTCGAGCCGCTGTTGGCCGGTGAGGGTGGACTGGCAGTTCTCGGGTTGATCGGCTCCGTCGACGACGGGGCGGAAGACGTTGGCGGCGTCGCGCAGGAGGTGGCGGACTTCGCGGGTGTAGCCGACGGAGATGGAGTCGCCGAGGAGGAGGACGTTGGGGTAGCCGGGGCGGCGTTCGGTGGTCCAACCGCCTTTGCCGAAGACCGGGCGGACGGTGGTGGGCATCGTCGCGTGGGTCCAGCGGTCGGTGCGGAAGGGCGAGGCGGGGAGGCCTTCGGCGTTTCCGAAACCGGCAGCGGCAGCGGGAGTGAAGGCGTAGCGGGCGGCTACAGGGTTGGGTACGGCGGCGGCGGTCACCGTGATGGTGCTGCCGTCGATGCGGGCCGTGGCTGGGTGGAATACATGGTCTTCGCCAGCGACGACGAAGCCCTCGATGGTTTCCGCGGCGCGGGAGCGGAGGCCGCTGGCGGCGAAATCGAACCAGAGCCGAAGGGACTGGCCGTCGCGGGTCATGCGCCGGTAGAGGGGACCGGAATAGACGAGCTTTTCGCCATAGGCCACGGCGCGGGCGGCGAGCGCCAGGCGTTCGCCGATGTCCCGCTTGTTCTTGGGATGGATGTTAACGGTGTCGCCTATGTCGTTGGTCACGACCATGGCCGTGCCGCTGACGGCGAGGGTCTCCAGTTGGGCTTCGCGCAGTTCGGTCCACTCGGTGCCTGGCTCGGTTCCAGCGCCGCCGTAGTTGGCCAGTTGGACGTATAAGAAGGGCCGTGGGCCGAGGCCCCAACGTTGCCGCCAGTCGGCGATGAGGGCGGTGAATAGGGTGCGGTAGAAGCGGCTTTCCGCGCGGCTGGCATTGGTCTCGCCTTGGTACCAGAGGAAGCCGCGGATGGCGTAGGGCGTGAGCGGCGCGATCATGCCGTTGAAGAGACCGCTGGGCAGGCTGGAGTTGCCGGGCCGCATGGGGGCGCGACGGCCTTGCTGGACGTAGTACTGCAGATCGGGATGCGTATGGAGCGCCTCTTGGCCGATCCACGCTTCGGCGGGGGTGCCGCCGCGGGCCGCTTCGATCAGCCCGATGGGGACGCGGAGCTTTTCCTGCAGGTGGCGACCGAACCAATAGGCGGCGGCGGAAAACTCGGGGACGGACTGCGGGGTGCAGAGTTCCCAACGGGCGGCGACGTCGTCCTGGGGGGTATCGATGATCCGATGCGGGACGTGGAAGAGGCGAATGAGCGGATGGTTGGCGCCGGCGATCGACTTCTCCGGCTCGGCCGAATGCTTCATCCGCCACTCCATGTTCGATTGGCCGGAGGCGAGCCAGACTTCGCCGACGTAGACGTCCTGCAGGGTGATGGCGTTGGATCCGGCGATGCGCATGGTGAACGGGCCCCCGGCGGGCATGGGCGGAAGGAAGAGCTCCCATTTCCCGGCGGCATTGGTGACGGTCTTGCGTTCTGCCTGTTGAAACCGAACCGTGACGGCTTCGCCCGGCGCGCCACGGCCCCAGATCCGCAAGGGCTCATCGCGCTGCAGCACCATGTGGTCGCCGACCAGCGACGGCAGAGTAATCGCGGCGGGCAGGGGAATTGCAGCCGCAGCCAGCCAAAGTAGTTGCTTCCAGGAACTCACCCGAAGACGGTACCACGATCAGGGGCTTTTTCGCGAGACAAAGCCCGCCAAGCGCGGGGCTTTCACCTCTTCTTCCCACGCGGCGAGAAGCCGCCGCAAGGCATCGGCTTCGGCCGGGGCCTGTTGCAGCCGGTCATGCTTTTCCGCGAGGTCTTCGCCGAGATGGAACAGGTACTCGCGGCCGTTGTCCACGACCAGTTTCCAGTTGCCGCGGCGGACGGCTTTGCGCCGGTTCTCCAGGCGCTTGTAGCGCCAGAAAAGGGCCCGTTCCTTTTCGGGGCCGAGGAGGCTTTGCCCGTCGAGCGGGCGCGTCGGTTTCACCCCGGCTGCTTCGAGAAGAGTGGCCGTCAGATCCATATGCATCGACGGGCGCGCCGACTCCGTACCCGCCTTCACTTTTCCCGGATAGCGCAGAATGCAGGGCACACGGATGCCGCCTTCGAAGGTCGTCGTCTTCGTTCCGCGGAGGGGGCCGTTGCTACCCACGCCGATGGCGCCGTTATCACTTGCGAAGATCACGATGGTCTCTGGCGGGACGGCGGCAACCAGCTTGCCAACATAGTGATCCAGCCGCTCGACCATGGCCGCGTAGCCGGGCCGTCCTGCTTCCTTGCCCGGCCCTTGAATCGGCGTGTGCGGCGCGGTAAAGGGCACGTACAGGAAGAAGGGCTTGGCCGGCGACCGTTGCCCGAGCCAGCGCAGCGCTTCGTCTCCGATCAGGTCCGTCACGTAGCCAGGACGATCCACCTGCTTTTCCCCTTCATAGATCGCCGGGGCGCCGCCCTCTTCGCGATGGGTGAAATAGTCCGCGTTGCCGCCGATTACGCCGAAATAGTGCTCAAATCCATGGCGCAGGGCCGAGAACTTCGGAGCGTAGCCGAGGTGCCACTTGCCAACGCACGCGGTCTGGTAGCCGGATTTAAGCAGCATCTGGCCCAGGGTTGCCTCGGAGGCCGGCAGGCCGAGTTCTCCACGTTCCTGCAGCCAGATCGCCTCATCGTAGCGGCCGACATTACCGACGCCGATGGCGCATTCCAGGCCGCCGACGCGGTGGGGATAGCGACCCGTCAGCAGGGCGGTGCGGCTCGGCGTGCATTCGGGGGCGTTGGCATAGAACTGCGTGTAGCGCACGCCTTGCCTAGCGAGAGCGTCGATGTGCGGCGTCCGGATATCCGGCGCGCCGTAGCAGCCGAGATCAGCCCAACCCATGTCGTCGGACAGGATCAGCAGGATGTTTGGCCGGGGCGCAGCCGCCGCGGCCAGCAGAAGTCTCCGCCGGGAAATCATCCCGACAGTCTACTGCGGTTCCTCGGTGACGGAGACGGTGACGTCCATTCCCAGGAAGGCGCCCGGGGCTCCGTAGTAGGTTCCCCACAACGGCAGCACATGCTCCGGCGACCAGGCCATCGCGACCCGGATGAGGTTGCGGTTGCCGACGATGCTGTTCGTGGGATCAAAGTCGATCCATCCGGCTCCGGGTAGATACACCTGGACCCAGGCATGCGTAGCGCCGCCACCTTTTTCCGTGCCGGGCGTGAAGATGTAGCCGCTGACGAAGCGGGCCGCGAGACCCAGCGAGCGGACGGCCTCCATCATCAACACCGCGAAATCGCGGCAACTGCCCCGCCCCGTCTGCAACGTATCGTCGGGGTTTTGGACGCCCTTTTCCTGACGCCGGGTATAGACGAACTGATCGCGAATGCCCTTCGTCATGGCGCGCAGCATGCCCATGGTTCCGGAGGCCTCGGCCGGTTCGAGAAACTGCAGCGCCCAGCGGCCGACGTTGCCGCTCGGGTCGTGGCGCACGAGTCCCCGCGCGAGGTTTGGATAGTCTTCCGGCGTATAGACGAACGGATACTTCCGCGCGAACTCTTCCACCGGATACTCGGGCAGGGTGGTTTCGTAGTGCTCCAGCGTGACGCGGCTTTCAAACCGGAGCTCCGTTGTTTTGCCTTCAAACGTCGTCACGGCGACGGAGTTGTCGAAGACATCGTGGAGCCAGCGGACGGTCGCGGGTTGCGGGGTGATGACGAGGCTCGTCCGCAGCAGCCGCAAATCGTGGCTCTCCCGCGGGCGGAACATCATGCGGTGCTCACCAAGGCGAACAGGATCCGCGTACCGGTAGACGGTGACGTGGCGGACACTCAATAGGGACATTCTATACTTGGTCCGCCCAAACGCGGAAACTTTCGAGATGATTCGGGCCGAAGGTGGTGGCGATGGCGACGTCGGAGGCGTCGCGGCCGCGGGCCATCAGCACGCGGCCGATGCGCGGCTTGTTGTTGCGGGGGTCGAAGGTGTACCACTGGCCGGCCAGGTAGACTTCGAACCACGCGGCAAAGTCGCCGACGCTCCACGGCTGAGGGGTGCCGAGGTCACTGAGGTAGCCGGTGCAGTAGCGGGCCGGGATGTTCAGGCAGCGGCAGAACGTGACGGCGAGATGGGCAAAGTCGCGGCAAACTCCGGTGCGTTCGCGGTAAGCTTCCGAGGCGGTCCGGGTAGACCGGGCAGCTTGGTAATCGAAGGCGATGTGGTTGTGGACGTAGTCGCAGATGGCCTGGACGCGTTCGTAGCCGGGGGCGGTGGAGGCGAAGAGGTCCCACGCCAGCGGCGAGAGAAGATCGGTTTCGCAATAGCGACTGCCGAGGAGGAATACGAGAGCCTCTTCGGGGAGGGACTCCACCGTTTGCTGCCACGCGTCCGGGTAGATGTTCTCCGGCTCGTCCGAGACGCGGACCACCGCGCCGTTGCTGATCGACACGCGGCCGGCCGGGGCCAGGATGCGGCTGCACCAGTTGCCGAAGCCGTCTCGATAGCCAGAAACCGGAACCGCCGGATCGGTACGCAGAAACTCATGACTCACGACGTCTGACGCCCGGGAGTAGTGCAAATCCACGGCCAGGATGACTGGGGTAGGCTGCGGAAACTGATAGATTAATTCGAATCCAACACGCAAAAGCATAAGAGTAGCCTGTTCCGGGCTAGTCCACATCAGGGCGTGGGTTCCGAAGTAAAGGAACTTAATCGTACCACGCCCGTTAGCCGGCCCATACGCTGGCAGCCATGCGATAGGTATTGGCGTTGGCTCGTACGGTGGCTTCAATCGGGTCCGCATAACCGCCGCCGAGCAGGAGGACGAACGGTTTGCCGTACGAGCGTGCGGCGCTCATCACACGGCGATCGCGCTCTTCGAGGCCGGAGTGGGTAAGCGAGAGTTTGCCGAGTTTGTCTTCGCGAAGTCCGTCGACGCCGGACTGATAGAAGACGAAGTCGGGGCGGAAGTCCCAAACGCGGGGCAAATGCTCGTCGAGGGCGGCGAGGTACTCGTCATCAGCCGTGCCATCGGCGAAGGCGACGTCGATCTTGCTGGTCTGTTTGCGAAAGGGGAAGTTGTTCCGGCCGTGGAAGGAGAGCGTCAATACGTCCGGGTCGTCGGCAAACAGAGCCGCCGTTCCATCGCCCTGGTGCACGTCGAGATCGACGACGGCCACACGCCAGCCCCAGCCCCGCATGCGCAGGCCGGCGATGGCCACCGCGATGTCGTTGAAGACGCAGAAGCCAGATCCTTCGTGGCGAAACGCGTGGTGAGTCCCTCCCATCAGCGCGCCGCCGAAACCGCTTTCCTGCGCGGCGTCGGTGGCGGCGAGCGCCCCGCCGACACTGGCCAGCGTCCGCAAAACCAACGCGGGCGACCATGGAAAGCCGATCCTCCGCACGGCCGCGGGCGGCAGCTCCCCGTGGAGGAACTGCCGCACATATTCGGCATCGTGCGCTTCACAAATCTCTTCCGGCGACGCCAAGGGCGCCGGCAGCATTTCAAAGCGGCGATCTTCTGTCAGGGCGTCCCGCAACAACCGGTACTTGCGCGCCGGAAAACGGTGGTCCGGCGGCAAGCCCATGTCGTAGTGGTCGCAGTAGAAGAGCCGCAGCAACTCCGGCTACCGCTTGGTCAGGTCGCGGATCAGGATGTCCTTGAAGCGCATATCGCCGGTGCCGCCCGAATGGAGCTGGAGCGAGATGCCACCGTCGAAGGAGCGCGGACGCGGATCGGTAAAGTCCACGAGGACGACACCGTTCAGACGGGAGTAATAACGATTGCCTTCCACCTTGAGCAGGTACTCGTTCCACTCACCTTTCCGGACCACGGTTTCGTTTTCCGGCGAGGGCCATACGATCCACTGCCGGCCATCGCCATAGAGACCGCCGGTATGCTGGCCGATGGTGCAGTCGATTTCAAACTGGAGGCCCTGGGTGATCTCCGGGGTGCCGGGTTTGAATTCGGAGTGGAAGAACACGCCGCTGTTGCCGGTGCCTTCGCACTTGAACTTCATGGACAGGTGGAAGTCCTTGTAGTTTTCCTTCGTGCGCAGGTATCCATAAGCTTTCGTCAAAGCCTCGCCATGGATCTCGCCGTTCTGGACCGTCCACTTCTCTTTTCCGATCTCCGTCCATCCCGAGAGGTCCTTCCCGTTGAACAGCGGGACCCAATCCTCACCGGGCAACTTCACCTTCTTATCCTGCGCGAACGCGCATGCTGCCAAAGCTAACAACAGAACGAATTTCATGTCTGCCATCATACTAAGGCCGCTGCGATCTGCGCGGCGATGGCGTGGGCGTGATGGTCCACACGCTCTGCGGATGGCCCTTCCACCATGACTCGCGCCAGGGGTTCGGTGCCCGAAAACCGCACCACAACGCGGCCTGCTTCGCCGAACTCATCGTTGCAGGCTCCAATCGCCGCCTGCACGGATTCCTGTTCTTCAAGCGGCCGTTTCACGCCAAAGCGCACATTGACCAACCGTTGCGGAAACACTTCGAACTCCTCGCTGAGTTCATCGAGCCCCGCACCTTCGCGCAGCATCACGTCGAGGAGCAGCAGGAGAGTCAGGACTCCGTCGCCGGTGGTCGCGTGTTCATGAAAGATGACGTGCCCACTCTGCTCGCCACCGATGACGGCGTCGCGGCGGATCATCTCTTCGAGCACATACTTGTCGCCAACAGCCGTACGCACGAGCGCAATGCCATGGCGGCGCAGGGCCACTTCGAGACCCAGATTCGACATGACCGTCGCTACCACTTCACCCTTTGGAAGGTGGCCTCGACGCTGCAGATCCCGGCCGACGATGAACAGGACGTGGTCGCCGTCGATCACCTTACCGCTGGCAGAGACGAACATCGCGCGATCGGCATCGCCATCAAAGGCCGCGCCGCACCAGGCTCCGTGCTCGACCACAGCCCGCTGCAAACTCTCCGGATGGAGCGCGCCGCAACCAGCGTTAATGTTCTTTCCGTCCGGCTCTCCGCCGAGTAAGATCACCTCGGCGCCAAGGTCGCGAAGCAACAATGGGGCGGAGGAGAAGGCGGCTCCGTTGGCGCAATCGACGACGATCTTCTTGCCGGCGAGCGAGTGGGGGAAAACCGAATCGAGGTGTTCGCGGTACGGGCGGTCTCGCATGCCGAACCAACGCCAACTGACCGGCTCCGGCTCCGGGCCCGCCAGTTCCAGGATTCGTCCTTCCAGCTCCTTTTCCACCTCATCCGGGAGCTTGTAACCGGTGTGGGCAAATACTTTCAGGCCGTTGTCCTGATAGGGATTGTGCGAGGCGGAGATCATCACGCCCGCGACAAACGGGCCATGCTTGGTCATCCACGCCACGCACGGCGTGGTGACGACGCCATGGTGATCGGGCGTGACGCCAACTGACTTGAGGCCGGCCATGACCCATTTCGAAAGCTGCTCGCCAGACTCTCGCGTATCCATCCCGATGACCACACGAGGCTCCGAACTGTGCTCTCGGGCCCACTCTCCGAGCGCCTTGCCAAACGCATACACGGTTGGGGCGTCCAGGGGATACTCCCCGGCCACTCCCCGGATTCCATCGGTTCCAAATAGTTGTTTGCCCATTTATTGTTCCAACGCCGGTTGCGCGATCCGCTCCATGACGATCCGCACGCGGACCACCGAAGGCCCTTCTATCCGCACCTGTCCATCGGCCACGAAGGTGTTCACGCGCAGTTCGGTCTCGCTAAGAATTCCGCTCAAGTCGATGGGATCCGTCTCTGCACTTTGCAGCCCCTCAACGCGGCTTTGCGGCCCGACGACGCGCAACACTTCCGGCTGCACTTCCTGCTTCAGTATCCTGTAGCCGGGCATCGGGGTGTTCGCGTAGCGAATGATAACCGGGACGTCGCGGGCCGTCCGCTGTTCAAAGCGGAGGCGGAGCTGTGACGGGATCACCCGCTCCAGCGTCACGCCTTGCGGCAGGCGGAGGCTCTGGCGATCGAGATTGAAGGTACGCTCTCCCGGACGATTCACCTCGCTCAGGTCAACGATGAGAGCCGCCTCACCCAGGTTTCCGGCCTCCAGCTTTTCGGGTGGCGCCTGGACGAGCAGGTTGACGCGGCTGACCATTTCCGAGCTGACTTCCAGCGTCTTTGGAAAGTTCTTATATTCCACCGGGACCGAGACGGAAGAGCTAAGCTCCTGCTCACCGACGACGGCGACCCACAACATGCTGGCCAAGGCGAGGCTCAACACCTTCATGCCGATGTTCTCGGTAAAGAGGGCCTTCACGCCTGCCGCTCCTCCGCCACGCCGAAAGCGCGTTTCAACGCCGGCCGCTCCCGCTTGGTCAGCGCCTCTTCGACCCGTTCGAGAGTCACGTCGTACTCAATTTCGCCGTACTGCGCGATGGAGATTCGGCCGGTCTCTTCGCTGACGATGAGAGATAGGCAGTCCGTCTCTTCGGTGACGCCGATGGCGGCGCGATGGCGCGTGCCGAGGTAGCGCAACAGTTCGGGGTTCATCGTCAGCGGCAGGAAGCAGGCGGCGGCGGCGATGCGGTCGCCTTGAATGATGACCGCGCCGTCGTGCATGGCTGCCCCCGGATGAAACAGGGCGAGGAGTAAGTCGCGGGAGATGGCCGCGTCGAGCGGCACGCCACTTTCGACAAACGTCCGCAGGCCAATTTCGCGCTCTACGACGATCAGCCCGCCGATCTTCTGTTGGGCCAACTGTTGCAACGCCAGGAGGATCTCGTCGACCGTTTCCCGCCGCTGCAAGCGCGAGCCGAAACCGATCAGACGCTGCTTGCCGAGCCGGGCGAGGAGCCGACGGATTTCGCTTTGAAACATCACGATCATCGCGAAGGCGGTGTAGGGCGCCAGGGTCGCCAGCAGCGTGCGCAACAGCTCCATTTTCAGGGCGAGCGCCATAAGATAGACGAGCACCAGCACGAGTAGCCCGCCCAGCATATGCGCCGCTCGGCGGCCCCGGACGATCTGGATGAACTGGTAGATGATGATCGACACCAGGACGATATCCAGCGCGGCGACCCAAGTGAGCCGAGGAAGTGCGGATACGAATGGTGAGAGCAGGGGAATCATTCGGTCTTACAATTCTACCCCTGCTATTCAACCAGACTTAATTTCAGTCCACAATCTATCGCGAAGGCGTTGGGCGGCGGGGGTCATGGTCTCGAACCACTCGGCCCGGGCCATTACTTCGGGGGTCGGGTAAAGCGTTGGATTTTCGCGGGTTTTCGGGGCAAGCAGGGGCTTGGCCGCGGCGTTGGCGGTGGCTGTGCGCATGGAGTCCGCCACCCGGGCGCTGACTTCGGGACGGAGCAGATAGTTAATCCATTGATGGGCCAACTCCTGCCGCGGGCTTTCGCGGAGGATGACGGCGCAGTCCAGGTTTACGGGAAAGCCTTCGCTGGGATAAACGAAGTCGAGGTCCGGCGCGGCGTCAATAGCTTGCTGGGCGGTGGTGGACCAGAGTTGGGCGGCGAGGACATCGCCGGCGACGACTTGGTCGCGGACCTCGGAGTTGAGGTAGGCGCGGAGCAGGGGCTTCTGCCGCATGGCCTCGCGTTGGGCGGCGCGGAGTTGATCGGGGTCGCCGGAGTTCAGGCTGTGGCCAAGCTTACGGAGGGCGGCGGCGAGGACTTCGGCGGGGTCGTCGAGCATCGTGATTTTGCCGGCGACTCGCGGATTCCACAGATCGGCCCAGCTCGTGGGCGGGGGCTGCATTTTCTTGTGGAACAGAATGCCGGTGGCGTTCCACATATAGGGCGCCGCGTGGCTGGTCAGGGTCGGCCGGGCGAACGCAGGATCGAGGTTCTTCAGGTTGGGCAGTTTCGAATGATCGAGGGGGACCAGCAAGCCCTGCTCCCGCATGGGCGGGACGATGTAGTGCGTGGGAAAGACGACGTCCCAGCCGGAGTTGCCGCTGAAGACGCGAGCCAGCATCTCCTCATTCGATTCGTAGATGGAGTACCGAACGCGGACGCCGAACTCCTTCTCAAAACCAGGGACCGTTTCCGGCGCGACGTAGTCCGACCAGTTGAACACGTTCAAACGCGGCAGGGCCGGCGCGCAACTGAGGCCGGCGAGCGAGAAGACGAGGGCCCGGCGTCTCATGTTTTTTGCAGCCTTTCCGAGGCGACGATCAAGATGCCGAGGCCAACGAAGATGACGGTGGAGATGGCGCTGACAACCGGGTTGGCGCCGCGGCGAGCCATGGCGTAGAGCATCATGGGCAGCGTTTCGGAATCGACGCCGGCGACCAGGGAGGTGATGACGTAGTCGTCAAACGAGACCGTGAAGGCGAGCAGGGCGGCGGCGGCGATGCCGGGCTTGAGCATGGGGAGAGTGACCAGCCGGAAAGCCTGCCATTCGGTGGCGCCGAGGTCGAGGGCGGCTTCTTCGAGCGCGGGGTCGGCGGTGCGGAGACGGGCCATGACGACGAGGAGGACGTAGGCGATGGAGAAGGTGACGTGGGCGAGGATCACCGTGTGCATGCCGAGTTGGAGATGGAAGAATCGGAAGGCCCATTGGAAGGTGGCGAGCAGGGCGATGCCGGTGATGATTTCGGGCGTAACGAGCGAGAGGTACATGGAGCCCGAGAGGAATTTCGAGTTCTTCTTCCATAGACCGTAGGCGCCGAGAGTGCCGACCACAGTGGCCAGCACCGTGGAGACCGCGGCGATGAGGAGCGAGTTCCAGGTGGCTTCGGCAAGCGCGCCATCGTTCCACATGGCTTTGTACCAAACGAGGGAGAAGCCTTCCCAGATGGTGAAGCGGGAGGAGTTGAAACTGAAGGCGCAGAGGATCAGCAACGGCAGGTGGAGAAAGGCGTAGATGCTGATTACATAGAGCGGCAAGAGACGCTGCTTCATAGCATCTCCTCGCCGTCGCGGCGGAGCAGGGCCCAGAGCAGCAGCATGACGATGGCCATCAGCGCGAGCGAGAGCGCCGAGCCGAAGGGCCAATCGCGGGCGGTGGTGAACTGGTTTTGGACGAGGTTGCCGATCATCATGCTTTTGCCTCCACCGAGGAGGTCGGGCGTCAGATAAGCGCCGAGACACGGGATGAAGACCAGGACACCGGCGGCGCGCATGCCGGGGGCGGTGAGGGGGAGGACGACGTGGAGCATGGTCTCCCACGGCTTGGCGCCGAGGTCGGCAGCGGCTTCGAGAAGGGACTTGTCGAGACGTTCCAAATTGCTATATAGCGGCAGAACGGCGAAGGGGAGGTAGCCGTAGACGAGGCCGACGATGACAGCCCAATCGTTATAGAGCAGCGGCAGGGGCTCGCTGATGATGCCGAGGGCGAGGAGGGCGGAATTGAGGAGGCCGGTATCGCGGAGCAGGAACATCCAGGCGTAGGTCCGGACGAGGAAACTGGTCCAGAACGGGAGCATGACTAGGTTGAGGAGCAGAGTTTTGCGGGTGCCGGAGCGGGCGATATAGAGCGCCAGAGGGAAAGCCAGAACGATGCAGCCGATGGTGGACGCGCCGGCCATGACGAAGGAGCGGAGGAGGATGACGCCGTAGAGCGGGTCCAGGAGGCGGGTATAGTTTTCAAGCGTCCAGGGCTCGACGACGCCGCCGTAGACGCCCTTCGTCTGCAGCGAATAGACGACGATGATCAGCATCGGCCCCAGGAACAGGAGGAGCGTGAAGGCCCAGGCCGGGAGCAGGAACAGCGTGCGGAGTCGCATCATTGGGGAATCGCCATTTCATCGTGCGGATGCCACCAGACGTGGACACGCTCGCCGCGCTGGAACTCGCCGAGGCCGTGGGCGATCTGGGCGACGATGCTATCGCCGGCGGGGGTCTTGGTTTCGACCTGAAAGCAGTCGCCAAGGAACATCGCCGAACTGACGGTGGCTTCGACGACGCGGGCGCCGTTGCCGGGGGCTTCGCGGGAGATGCGGGTCAACTCCGGGCGGACGCCGATGGCGCCGACCCAGTTGACGGCTCCGAGGAAGCCGGCGACGAAGCGGGTGGCGGGGGTGAGGTAGATCTCCTGAGGCGTGCCGATCTGCTCGAGGCGGCCCTTGTTCATGACGGCGATCTGGTCGGAGAGCGAAAGGGCTTCTTCCTGATCGTGGGTGATGAAGAGAAACGTGATGCCGACCCGGGCTTGCAGCTCTTTCAGTTCGAGACGCATTTGCTTGCGCAGTTTGGGGTCGAGGGCGGAGAGGGGCTCGTCGAGCAGGAGGACTTCGGGCTGCAGGACCAAGGCTCGCGCGAGGGCGGTACGCTGGCGTTCGCCGCCGGACATTTTGGCGGGGAGGCGGTCGGCCTTGGCGCTGAGTTGGACGAGGTCGAGAGCTTCCTTCACTTTCCGGGCGGTGTCGGGGTCGCCTTTACGTTTCAGACCGAAGGCGATGTTCTCGGCCGCGGTGAGATGAGGGAAGAGGGCGTAGCTTTGGAAGACCGTGGTGACGGGGCGCTCGTAGGGGCGCAGGCCGTTCAGCGTGCGGTCGCCGAGCTTGATGACGCCGCGGTCGGGCTCATCGAAGCCGGCGATCATGCGCAGGGTGGTTGTTTTGCCGCAGCCGGAGGGGCCGAGCAAGGAGTAGAAACAGCCCTGAGGAATCGTCAGCGTGATGCCGTCGACCACTCGGTGTGACGGGAATTCTTTGTAGATCGCTTCGAGATGGAGATCGCCCACTAGTAAGGTACTTTAGCGGAAAACTGGCGCCACGCAACCATTGGCTGCAAACCCTCCCCGGCCAGTGCCTGTTGCATGGGAGTTTGGCGGTCGGCGGCGGGTTTGGCTAGCTCGGTGTAGAAAGTCGAGTCGTCGAAACCGGCGGCGGCGGCGTCTTCTTTTGTGGCGGCGTAGACAATGTGGTCGAGACGCGCCCAGAGGATGGCGCCGAGGCACATGGGACAAGGTTCACAACTGGCGAAGATGGTGCAGCCGGATAGGTCGTGGGTTTGGAGCGCTTGGCCCGCGGCGCGGATGGCAACGATTTCGGCGTGGGCCGTGGGATCGTGCAGGGCGGTGACGCGGTTAGCGCCTTCGGCAATGATTGAGCCGGCACGGACGACGACCGCGCCGAAGGGGCCGCCACCGGCATTCACATTTTCGATAGCCAGGGCGATGGCCCGGCGGAGATACTCTTCGTCCACAAAATCAGGGTATCTTGTTTGAAAGGGAGTACTCGAATGATGGCGCCATCCGCTAGCGATCTCTCGGTCGCACTGCGCAGCCGCCTCCAACAACTGGAAGCACATCTCGGCACCGTCCTTCGCGGAAAGGCCGAGGTCGTGCGCCTGAGCCTGGTTGGTCTGCTTTCGCGCGGCCATCTGCTGATTGAGGACGTGCCGGGCGTGGGCAAGACGACGCTGGCGCACGCTTTGGCGCGAGCAGTGGATAGCCGGTTTCATCGGATTCAATTCACGGCGGATATGCTGCCGGGGGATGTACTCGGCGTTACCGTGTTCAACGCGCAGGCGCAGGAGTTTGAGTTTAAGCCCGGGGCGATTTTCACAAATTTCCTGTTGGCGGATGAGATCAACCGGGCGACGCCGAAGACGCAGTCGGCGTTGCTGGAGGCGATGAACGAGCAGCAGATTTCGATTGACGGCCGGAGCTATCCCTTGGCGCGGCCATTCATGGTGATTGCAACGCAGAACCCGGTGGAGCATCACGGCACGTATCCGTTGCCGGAATCGCAGTTGGACCGGTTTCTGATGCGGCTGCGTATCGGCTATCCGGATGTGGCGAGCGAGCGGGAGATTTTGCGGCGGGGCAGTTCGGACCAGAACGCAGCCTCCTCTCCGTTGCTGACGCAGAACGAGATCCTGGAACTGCAACAGGCTGTCGAAATGATCCACGTCGATGACTCGCTCGTCGACTACATGTTGGCGATCGTGGAGCGGACGCGGACGCACGATTCGCTGGCGCTGGGGGTGAGTCCACGGGGAGCCCAAGCGCTGTTCCGGGCTTGCCAGGCGCTGGCGATGCTCGAAGGGCGCGGTTTTGTAACGCCGGATGACGTGAAGCGGCTGACGGTGCCGGTGTTTGCGCACCGGGTGGCGCTGCATGCGAGGGCGGCCGCGGCCCAGCGTTCGACGGCTGCGGCAGAGCGGCTGCTGGAGAATATCCTTACGTTGACCGACGTTCCGCTCTGATCGCCTCGGACAGATAATTCGGCCACTGGGTAGCGACCAGGCAAGCGGCGGCGACGACCAGAGCGAGCCAGGCAAACCAGTCGCCATAACGGGTGTAGGGCGTCAGATCGGACCGCCAACCGAAGTTCAGAGTTCCGGCCATGGCTTGGAAGCCCGGGAAGCTTTGCCGGACGACTCCGGCCGGATCGACGGCCACGGTGATGCCGTTGTTGGTGACCCGGAGGACCCAGCGCCGGTTTTCAACCGCACGCATCCGGACCAGTTGCAGGTGCTGTTCCCGGGCCGCGGTCTCAAAGAAATAGCCGTCGTTTGAGAGGTTGACGAAGAGCTCGGCGCCGGCGCGGGCGAACTCCCGGACGTGGTGGGGCACCGCGCTCTCATAGCAGATGAAGGTCCCGATCCAGCGGCCGTCCACGGGGAACGTCACCACGTTTTTTCCCGGGGTGTAGGCGCCGACTTCACCGCTGACCTGGTTCACCCACGAGAACAGTTCCGGCACATATTCGCCAAACGGGACGAGGAACACCTTGTCGTAGCGGCCGCCGGTTTCGCCCTTGGCGCTGACGAACTGCGCGGTGTTCAACGCTTGGCCAGTGGCGGTTCGCGCGATGGAACCGAGCACCATCGGCGCCTGGAGCGTTGTCGTAATCTCGCGGACGCGGCCTTGGAGATCGGCGTCGGTGCTGAAGAAGATCGGGGTCGGCGTTTCGGGCCAGAGTACGAGGCCGGGCTGCTTGCCTTGTCCCGCGGCAAGCGTCAAGGTCGTCAGCAGATCTTTCTGATTCTGATAAATTTCAGTTGTCCAATCGCCCAGAACAGGAAAATTCGGCTGGACGGCGACGGCGGTGCTGGCGGTCTTCAACCCCTCCGGCACTTTGGGTAAGAAGACCGGCAGGAGGACGAACAGGAGCCACGCGGTGTACGTCCGTGGCTTGCGCAGCAGCACCAGGGCGAGGCAGACGGCCATCAGCGCAAACACGAACGAGATGCCGTAGACGCCAGTGTACGGCGCGAGGCGCAGGGCCATCGGAATCTCCGTTCCCGCGTTGCCGAGCATCAACCAGCCAAAGCCCGTGAGAGGCTCCTGGGTCCTTTCGAGACCGGCCCACAACAGCGCCATCGCGGGCGGCCCGTACCAGTGGCGGACCAGCACACCGCCCAGCCAACTATAGACGCCGTAGTGCAGCGATTTCAGAATACAGAAGAGCGCAAACGAGCCCCATCCGCCCCAGAAGCCCATGCCTCCGTGGACTTCGAGCACCGAGGCGATCCAGTTGCAGGTCATCGCCCAGAAGACGAGTCCCATTACCCAGCCCAGCAGGAACCGGCGCGACGGAACATACTCCTGCACCATGGCGATGGTGAGAGGGGTCAACGCCACTGGCGCCAGCCACCACGCGTCATAACGCGGGAAGACCAGCGCGAGCAGAACGCCGCTAATCGCCGCCAGCAGAAGATGCATGTTCTTCCACCATATCGGCCATGTACGAACTCCGCACCAGCGGCCCGCTGAAGACCATCTGAAAACCGGCGGATTTGCCGTACAACTCGTAGGCCGCGAACCGCTCGGGGGTCACGTACTCCGCTACGGCCATGTTTCGCCGCGTGGGTTGCAGGTACTGGCCGATGGTGGCCACGTGGACGTCGCTCCGGCGTAGGTCCCGCAAGAGCTCTTCCACTTCTTCGACCCGTTCGCCGAGGCCGACCATCAAGCCGGACTTGGTCAGCGTTTCGGGCTGATACCGGCGAGCGAAGGCCAACACGTCGAGCGACTGCTGATAATCGGCCTGCGGGCGGACGCGGCTGTAGAGCCGCTTCACGGTTTCCATATTGTGGTTAAAGACGTGGGGACCGGCGTCGAGTACGCGGGCGACGGCATCGGTGTCACCGCAGAAATCGGGCGTCAACACTTCGACCTTGGCGTCGGGCAGGCGGCGGCGAACGGCGCGAACGGTTTCGGCCCAGTGCGTGGAGCCGCCGTCGGGGAGTTCATCGCGGTTCACGCTGGTGATTACGACATAGCGGAGGTTCATCTCCGCCGCCATTTCGGCTACGTGTTCTGGCTCTTCGGCATCGAGCGTGAACTCACGCTTGGCCGGCGATCCCTTGGGCACGGAGCAGAAGGCGCAGCCGCGGGTGCAGAGATTGCCCAAAATCATGAACGTCGCCGCGCCGCGATGGAAACACTCGTGGATGTTCGGGCAACGCGCGGATTCACACACCGTATGCAGCCGCTTCTGGCGGAGCTCCCGTTTCAACAGATGCACGGATTCGAAATGGGTTTCCGGTTTGCGCAGCCACTCCGGCAGCCGGGGCCGGGCGGCAATCTGCACCAAATCGCTCACGCTAGAGTCTCTTGGCCATGGCGCCTTTCATGCCGATGTCTTCGAGACGGGTACGGGTCTTGGCGACTTCTTCAGGGGAACTCATGGGACCGACGAGGACGCGGAAAATGGTCGGTTTGTCAGGGGGGCCGGGGGTGATGACGGCGGGAAAGCTGCGTTTGCGGAGCGAATCCACCATCATGTTGGCGCCCTTTAAATCAATCGCAGCCACTTGGAGGTAGGAACCCGAGGGCGGTTTCGCGACGACGCCACCGGCACTCGTGACTGGTGGTTCCGGTTTGGGCAACTCTTTGGGCTTGGGCGGTTCTTTTTTTGCGGGCTCGGGCTTCGGGGGGTCAACCTTCACCGGCTCCGGCTTCGGAGGCTCCACTTTCGTTTCGGCCACTTTCGGCGGTTCCACTTTGGGCGACTCCACTACGCGGGGCTCGCTGATCTGGGCTCCGGTGGCGTCGACCTCTTTAGGCCGGCCGGCCACGCCATCAGCGGGTTTGCGCGCCAAGGCGAGGTTGACCGCTTCCATGCTCGGATTGTTCCGTCCCACGATATAGCCCATCGTGAAAAACACTCCCAGTAAAACTACCAGGATGAAAAACACGCTCAGCAACTGCTTGTTGCCGAGCACCAGTTCAAATTCGCCTTCATCGTTACGGGCCATATCTCTCCTGAAATGTACTCCCTATTTTGACAAAGAATACAAGCGGGCACGAATCATTCTAGACCACTTTTGTTTTGGAGTGCGCGGCCCGCGATTCCCAGCAGCCACCACGTGGCCGCCGCGACCGGCAGCATTAGGACCGGATGAGCCTCCATTCTCCAGCAAATTAGCGGCAGGGCCAGGCTTGCGAGCCAGCCCAGCCATCGCGGCCAGGCGCCGAACGCTGCCATCGCCAAGACCAACCAGCATGCCACCAATCCAGCTACGCCCCAGCCCATTCCGCGCTGAGCGAGTTGATATCCGCCGACGGCCGCCATGACGCCGCCCGCCACGCCGAATACCACCCACCCTGGCCGGCAGAACTCGACGCACACCAGCAGCACCCCGCCCACCAGCCACGACATCGCCGCATTCGCACTCACCCTGTTATCGTAAGCTTTCATGCACGCCCTGCTGGCTGAACTGGTCCGTACGAATTCCGTCAACCCTTCGCTGACGGCCGGCGCTCCGGGTGAAGCGCCCATCGCCGCTATTCTCGAACGGGAGTTCGCGGATCCCCGCTTCGAAGTCCATCGGCTTGAGGCGACGCCGGGACGTCCGTCGTTGGTCGTCCGCCGTCCCGGCACCGGAGGCGGCCGCAGCCTGATGTTCAATGCGCACATGGATACGGTGGGCGTCGAGACGATGGCCGAGCCTTTTTCTGGACGGGTGGAGAACGGGCGGCTCTACGGGCGCGGCGCGTTCGACATGAAGGGCTCGCTGGCGGCCGCGGTCGCCGCAATGCAGGCGCTGCCCCCGCTGCCGGGAGACGTTTATCTTGCCGCGGTGGCCGACGAAGAGTTTTTGAGCCTGGGGACGGAGGAGGTGCTGCGGCAATTTCGGCCGGACGCGGCGATCGTCACCGAACCCACCGGATTGGATCTGTGCGTGGCGCACAAAGGCTTCGCCTGGTTTGAACTGACGGTCCCCGGCCGGGCGGCGCATGGATCGAGGTACGACCTCGGCATCGACGCCAACCTGGCGGCGGTGCCCTCTCTGCAGCAGCTTTCCGAACTGAGTGCTGAGCTGTTGCGGCGGCCGCCGCATGCGCTGTTGGGCCCGCCCAGCCTGCATGTGGCGACAGTGCATGGCGGCAGCGGATGGAGCACGTACGCGGCCGCCTGCAACATCCAGATTGAACGCCGCTTGCTGCCGGGCGAAACGGCGGAACAAGCCCTCAGCGAGCTCCCACCCGGCGCGCGCCTTGTTTTCCATCGGCCTCCTTACGAAACGAACCCAAACACGCGCCTGATCACGCTGGCACGGCGCGCCTTGCCGGAAGCTCGCATCACCGGGCAGACGCCGTGGTTCGATTCGGGGCTTTACGCCGCGGCCGGGATCGAGACGCTGGTATTAGGCCCGGCCGGGGAGGGCGCCCACGCCGATATCGAATGGGTGGATCTGGCGAGCGTGGAGGCCGCGGCAGCAGCCTACATGCAAATCGCGACCGAATTTTGTCAGACTGAGGAACGCCAATGAATCGCCGCACCTTTCTTCAAGCCCTACCCGCACTCGCCGCCGCGCAGACGCCGAGGAAGCCACGCAATATCATCTTCATCCTGTCGGACGATCATCGCTACGACGCCATGAGTTTCCTAAAGGGCCAGCCGTTCCTGGAGACACCGCATCTCGATTCGCTCGCGCGCGACGGTGCCCACCTGAAGAACGCGTTCGTGACAACGGCTTTGTGCTCTCCGTCGCGGGCCAGCGTGTTGACTGGAAAGTACGCCCACAAGCACAAGATCGTCGATAACAACACGGCCATTCCGACGGGCACGACCTATTTCTCCAGTTACTTGCAGAAGGCGGGATACAAGACAGCGTTTATCGGCAAATGGCATATGGGCGGCGAATCGGACGCGCCCCAGCCGGGGTTTGACCGTTGGGTTTCGTTCCGCGGCCAGGGCACTTATCTGCCCAGCGCCAACGGACTGAACGTTGACGGGCAAAAGGTGCCGCAGAAGGGTTACATTACGGATGAACTGACGGACTACGCACTGGATTTTATCCAGAAGCAAACCGGTCCATACTTCGTCTACCTTTCCCATAAGGCAGTACATGGCGAGTTCATCCCCGCTGAACGGCACAAGGGCAAGTTCGACAAAGCGAAGTTCGTTCCGCCAGTTTCGCTGAACGCCGAGGCGATTAACCGGCCGATGTGGGTGCAGAACCAGCGAAACAGTTGGCACGGAGTGGATTACCCTTACCACTCGACGATCAGCATTGAAGAGTATTACAAGCGCTACGCCGAATGCCTGTGCGCCGTGGATGAGAGCGTGGGCCGGGTGCTGGCACTGTTGAAGCAGCGCGGAGAGTTGGACTCGACGCTCGTGATATACATGGGCGACAACGGCTTCGCGTTCGGTGAACACGGCCTGATTGATAAGCGGACGGCATACGAAGAGTCCATGCGGGTGCCGATGCTGGCGCGTTGCCCGGAGCTATTCCGCGGCGGCCAGACGCTGCCGCAAGTGGTGGCCAACCTCGACATCATGCCAACCGTGCTGGACGCAGCCGGGGTTCCCGTCCCGGCAGGCGGCGACGGCGCCAGTTTCCTGCCGTTGTTAAAGGGGCAGCCGATCGCATGGCGCGATTCCCTGCTCTACGAGTATTACTGGGAGCGCAACTTTCCCCATACGCCGACGATTCACGCTCTGCGGACCGATCAGTATAAGTACATCCGGTATCACGGCATTTGGGACTTGGATGAGCTGTACGACATCAAAGAGGATCCGCACGAGTTACGGAACCTGATCAAGAGTCCGGCGCATCAGGAGATCGTAAAGAGAATGAACCAACGGCTGTTTGAGATTCTGGAGAGCACCGACGGGATGAACATGCCGCTCTACCGCGATAAGGGCGGCGTCAGCAATTTGCGAAATCCGAATGGGCCAAAGGCCGCCCAATTTCCTAAGGCGTTTGAAACTGCTCCGGTGAAGCCGCGGCCATAGGCTCATCCGAACTTGATGGCGTATAGATCGGCATCTTTCAGCGCGACCCGGAGGCGCACCGGTTTGCCGGCCCAGGCGCCGAGCCGTGCGCCGCCCTGCCAGCGGACGATGCGGGCGATTTCGTCGCCGACCAACTCCACAGAATCCGCCAGCTTTGCGCCGGACGGATCTTCCAAGGTGAATCGCACCCCTCCGGGGGCCGAGGTGGCGAAGTTGGCCGCCAACTCCTCGCCGGCGTAGGTGAATACTTTGCTCAAGATTTCGCCTCCGCCGTAGCCGGCGTGTACCGAGGCGAATCCGTCGAGCCGCATGGTGTACCGCCGCAGATGGATCGACGGTTGGCCGTAGTTCTTCACGACGAAAAACGCCATCTGACCCGCGCCCGCCGGGATGACGTTCAAAGCGGGGTAGTTCGAGCGAGAGACCCAGTTCTCCATGCCGAGACCGGGACGGAGGAAGGCATCCAGGAACGTGCGGTCGTATTTCATTCCACCGCGAGAGGTGAGCAGCACGGCGTCGGAGCAGTCCTTGAAGTAACCGGGATCGACGTTGATGGCTCGCGCTTCGGCTTCGGTCAACACCTGGCGGCCGGGCATGAAGCGTGCGGCCAGCGCGACGTACAGGTGCGGCGCGCGGAAGTAAGCGCTGGTTTGATTGGTATACAAATGCTCGGGCGGCGCATCGCCGAAGCTCATCTCGCCCTGGTTTTCCCAATCGACGAAGTTGCGGCTGACAGCGCGGGAAATCCAGCGGTAGCCGGTGCCACCGATCTTCTTAAACGTTCGGTAGTAGAGCACATAGCGCTGTTCGGCCTCAGACCAAAAGGCGAGATTCTGCGAGTCGAACGCTCCTTCGCGCAGGATCGGCTCCGGGCGTATGGCGCTCCAATGAACGCCGTCACTCGAATGAAAAGCGACCAATCCGCTCTTGCTGGTGCCCGCAACGCCCTTAAAGCGACCGGCGCGGTCGACACCGATACGGGTATCGAGAAAGGGCGAGAAGTTGTGTTGCAGCGGCGGGGTGCCGGCCAGGATCACATTGTTTTCACGGGTGCCGCGGACCTCGTGCAAGCGGAGGGACGGCCGGGAGAATTGGGTTCCGCCGGCGGGCGACTCGGCATAACAGTAGACTTCGTCCCCGCGGCCGTCAGCACCCGCATTCGGCACGCCGCGGTAGTAGAGCCGGACGATATCGCCATCCGGGATCACGGTGACGTAGTTGCAGAAACGGCCCTCCCACGGGCGGTCGAAGGAGAAGGCCGTGCCCGCGTCGACGGGAGTGCCAAGGCGGAGTTCGGCGCCGGTCAATTTTTCGATCAGGAAAGAGTCGACGAAGAGTTCGCGCCGGTTCCCTATGGCAATCGGCGGCTCCGCCCCAACCGCAACAGTAGCCGCCGCACCACCGATCCATTCCCGCCGCGAAATGCGCATCACTTTCCTCCGAGTTCCAGGGCGCCAGCAATACCGATCCAGACCAACGAAAACATCAGCAGGCCCGCCCATCCCAAATAAGCTATCAGCACCGCGGACTCCAGATTCGGCATCTCTCCCTCCAGTTCCACGATAGGGTGCTTCCAATCGAGTGCCGCGGCAATGTCCGCAGCGTGCTGACGAACCGTCGCATCTGGGAGAAGCTCCTCGGTCAAGTCCAGGCATGCCCCGTCCAGCCGGAGTACTCCGGCCGCCAGATACTCCTTCGTGACGCCCTTCACTTGATAGACGGCCCGCCGCACGTATACCTGGGCGATGTGCTCCCGGAGGATCGGCGGCGCCTGGGGCCCCACCGGCAAAGGCCCTTTTCGCATCCATACGCCACGGGCGGTCACGGTAATACTGGCCCGATTTAGGAAGCAGACGAGCATGCCATAGGTGAACAACGCCATCAGCGGGCCGAGTTGCCACACGCCCGGCCAACCTTCATCGAGGGCCGGCCAGACAAACCAGACATAGAGCGGCGGCAGGACAAGCGCGATGGACAGCGGACAGGAGCGGAAACGACGATGATACCCAGCCATACCCTTACGGGCGCAAACCGGTGACCAAATCAACCACGGCCGCCGCCGATCCGTCGCGCACCCACGCGTCGAGCTGCGAAACATCCTTCAACTGCTGGCCGCGCTGGCGGCTGACCTCGACATAGCGGCAGCCGAACTCTTCAATGGCCGTCATGTCGCCCCAAAGGCGTTCGAACTGCGCGACCGGGAAGACGTCCTCCTGGCCACGGCCCCAACGCTTCTTGACCTCTTTGATCGTGACGTAACTCGGCATCCGTTGCGCTGTGCGGCGAACAGCTTCGGTGACTTTGGCCTCGTCGCGGAGCTGCTGACGGGTCAGGCCGAACACGCGCAGGAGCGCGTCGATGGTGATCCAGTAGCTGCCGGTGTTGTAGTAGCGCAGGCCGAACTCGACGCGCTCGTCGGGCAGGCATAGGCCTTCCACCAGACGCGGCTTGCCGTTCACGAGCGCAAGGCCGCCGCCGTGGTCGTCATACTGCCTGCCGATCACCTCGACGGTCATGCCGGCTCCGCTGGCGATGTGTTGGCCGAGCAGTTCGGCCGCCGGGGTGGCGCCCAGGGTATCGATGTTATGCAGGAAGAGATAGTCGAGTTCAGGACGTTCGGTCAGCAGTCCGGCCAGCGTGCCGTTGCGTAGCAGGTTCGGCAGTTCGTACCAATGACCGACGGGATGAATGCATTGGGAGGCAATGTTGTCCGTATAGTCGCTCGCTTCGCCGACGCTACGAACCCATTGCAGCAGGCTCGCCCGCCCGCTCTCGCGGACCTTCTGTTTCTGTGCGTCCAATTGCTGCTGGGGCAGCACCTCCCACAAGTAGCGGAGATCGGCCACAGTCGGCACCATGCGCAGGCCAATACTCTTACCCGCCGAGACCCGCGCGCCAGTAGCGGCGATGGGCGCGTATGTGAGGTAACTCGTCGTCACCACATGGGGCACTTCGGCGCGCCTCGCCTTTTCGCGCTGGATATCGAGAAAGCTCCAGTACCGGCCCTGGATGCGGTGGAACGGATGCAGCGCCTTGACGACGCCCGCGCCTTTCGTCCACCGGCTACCGACGCCGCCCGCCATGGTCACCATGGCCAAGCGGCCAGCTCGTAGCGCCGCAACTCCGGCGGGGGCCTCCGCGAGAGAGACTACGGCCACATGCTCGGGCCGGACGTCCTCGATCATCGTGTTCGCAGGCAACCGGTTCTGCGCCAGGCCCACGCGGCCGGCCCGGTAGTCGGCCCGCAACTGCTCATGAGCGGCCGGGTCGAAGCCATTGGCGGCCAGGAGTTCGGTCAGTTGCGGTCCCGCGCCGCCAGCGGCCTCGGCCTCTTTCGGAATCATTCTTTCAAAGAGCGCTTCGGTCTGGTCGCCGTAGCGCTGCGCGAACCGGGTGAGTTCGCTGCGGCGTTCGGCGGTTAACAGGCGCGCCTCCTGGCGCAGGTCGCCCGGCGCTCGCAGCAGATAGTATGGCGCGCTCAGGACGGCTTCCCTGCCCTGCCGAAGTTCGGCAATGGTTCCGTTCTCGTTGATGGTAAAGTCGTACACGACCGGCTCCACGGCGAAGGGGAAGCTCGACTCCATCGCCCGCTTGGTTTCGGCGAGAATCGTTGGCATGGCGTCGAGTGCAGCCGGGCGCACCGCGGGGTCGAATACGAAACCCATGCCGCCGCCGCTCATGCCGCCGAGCATCCAGAAGCCCCAGAAGCCTGCTCCGAATTGCGACTGGCATTTCGCGATGAGCGCTTCGGTGTAAGCGTTTCCCGCCCACGGGATGATCGCCTGAATCGGTCCGTCGTAGTTCGCCTGCGTCAGCGCCGCGAGCCGCTGCACATCGCCTTCGCGCAGGGCAGCCTGCAACTCGTCGAGAAGCCGGATCGCTTCTTGCCGGCCTTGCCATTCCTTCCCACTGCGAAGCAGATACCGCTCCGTGCACATTTCGAGGATGGGGCCGACGTCCTGACTCATGCCGCCATGGACCAGGACGAGTGACTCTTCCAGTCGCCGCCGCGCAGCCGCGGGGACTTCATCGAGCAGACGGTGCCGCGGCAAAAGCCGCCCCCGGCTGACGCCAAACTCCGGATCCCCGGCCCCGGACTCTTCCGCCGCGATCAGTTTGATTCCTGGCCATACGCCGCCAGAATCCTGCCATCCGCCGCCGCTGCCGCCCAACCACTCGCCAAGGATCGCGCGGGCCGCTACCTGCCGGCGGTCGTCTTCCTCCAGCGGTCCGGTCATCGTGCGGATCTGTCCCGTCGCCCGCATGCAAAGCGAGATAAGGCAGGCGAGCAGATTCGTGCTGACGGCGAAGCGGCTGCCTTTCGGAATATCGTTCACCTGGCTGACGAGTTCGATACCGCAGCCATCGCGGCCGATGAGCCGCGCGAGGACATCGGCGAGCTTCTGGCCACTGCCTTCGAGGCCCGCCGGAAGGAGGCCGCTGGCGATCACCGCGGCCTTGAGCAACCCGAGGTAATCCCGCGCAAAATCAAAGACCTCTTCGAGCGACGACACATCGACGGCCGCGCCGAGGTCCACGCTGACGAGACGCAGCACCGGCTCATCAATTACACGAAGGAACGCTTCGACGGGCGGCCGCGTCGCCATACCCGTCCCTCGCACGGCGAGGTCGACGGAGATGTTGATCACCCGCGCACCTTCCGGATAATCCATCGCCAGAAAGAAGATGTCGCTCCAGGCGCTGTGGCTCAAGTCCATGCGGACGGGCGTCGTTTCGTGCAGCACCGGGAACGGATTGGGCGTGCTCAGTTCGGAACGCAAGCGGAGCGGATAGTCGGCCAGGTGACCGGTGCGGAACATCCACTGGT
Organism: Candidatus Sulfopaludibacter sp. SbA3; assembly: GCA_945890485.1. Classification (GTDB taxonomy): domain Bacteria; phylum Acidobacteriota; class Terriglobia; order Bryobacterales; family Bryobacteraceae. The sequence goes on from CAMDCN010000004.1 coordinate 167,799, forward strand.
TGCCGGGGAATCGGCGGACGCTTTGCCGCACCTGATCGGCGAGCGTCTGGAAGGCGAGGCCGCGATAGGCGATCGCGAGTGCGCTACTGACGGCGGGGCTGGCGATTCCGGCCGCCAGCAACTCCGCGATGGCCTGTTCAAAGCGGCGGCTGCGGACATGTTCAATCGCCCGGTACGGAATCAGCGCTGCCTCGGCCGCGGCGGGGCCGATGGAGAAGCGATGCAACGTAGAGAGAAAAACCAGCGCGCGAACGCGTTCGTAAAGGTTCGTCGCATCCTTCCGAAACGCTTCGAGGCGCGACGCTTCGGCGAGGAGTTGCTCCAAGCTTTTGCCCGCCGTCCACTCTTCAAACGGCGCATGCGCCTTCGTGACGATCCGGTCCACCAGAGTCATCGAGCCGTCAGCTCCAACATCATCGTGAGAATCTCTTCGCGGTCTTTCCCCTGCAGTCCGAGCGCCAGTTGGGCCTGCAGCAGACCGTACTTGCTGCCAATGTCGAAACGGCGGCCCGGCAGCACGGTGGCGAGATAGCGCTCCTGCCGGGCCAGGAGTTGGAGAGCATAGGACAGGCTCGGCACGGTTCCCGACGCCTCCATGTGGTTGTGGAGAATGTCCATCAAACCGGCCGAAAACAGATGGATGCCGAAGAAGCAGAGATAGTGCCCCTGCCGCAGTCCAGCCGCGACCAGTTCCCGCTCCGCCTGCGTGGGCGTTGGCTTTTCAAGCACCGTCTCCACCTGATACAACTTGCTGCCGAGCGCCGGCCCGCCGACGGCCCCGAAGTAAGGCAGCAGGCCTTCCCGCGTCGGCAACACAGCGCTGACGCTGCAGCCTTCTGCCGCGTGGAGGCGAACCAACTCGGCGGTGAGAGCGCTTATGGGCCCTTGATCGGCGAGGTAGAAATGGTCGCCCACGAGATGCAGAAACGGCTGGGAGCCGACAAATTCTCGCGCCTGATGGATCGCGTGCGCATAGCCCTTCGCTTCGAGCTGCTCGATCAAAGTGATGCGACGGCCGGTGCCGGCGAACAGCGCTTCAAACGGTGCCCGGTCCCCGGACGGGATCACAATCCCGATCTCATCGACAGCCTCAGCCAGCAGTTCCAACAGGAACTCGCCCATGGTTGGCCGGCGATTGTCCGGCGTCGCCAGGGTCTGGTGCAAGATGTGCCGCTGTCCGGGCGCGGCCGCCGTGATCACTGCCTTCAGTTTCATCGCTCCCGTTATTGTAAGCGGCTAAACTGGGTTTAGTCCGCAATGACCGAACTATTCACTGAACTGCATTCCTGGTTATACGCGGCCCTGTTGCAGCCGTTGTTGTTTCAATGGGACCTGATGGCGTGGGCCGAACTGACCTACGAATGGTCTGAGCTATTTCTATTGGGCGCGATTGAAGTCGTGGTGCTATGGGCACTGTTACGTCCGCTAGAGGCTTTTTTTCCGGTGGAACGGTGGGACGATCGGGCAGCCACTCGGGTCGACGTACTCTACACGTTGCTGGCCCGGCTGGGTATTCTGCCGATCTTCTTTTTCATTGTGCTGCAGCCCGCCGTGGACTTGGTGCATGCGGCGTTGCGGCTGCGGGACATTATTCCACCGAATCTGGAGGACCTGCTGCCCGTGTTACAGGAACGGCCGTGGCTGAGCCTGTTGGCCTATGCGGTGATTTTTGATTTCGTGGACTACTGGCGCCATCGCGGAGAACATTCGTTTCGCCGGTGGTGGGCGCTGCATGCCGTCCATCATTCGCAACGGCAGATGACGTTCTGGTCTGACGAGCGGGAGCATTTGCTCGGGCAAGCGATAGCCGCTCTGCTCCGCGCCGGGGTGGCGCTGGCAATTGGCGTTCCGCCGGCCGACTTCCTGATTGTGACGCTCGCGGCGGGGGCCCTCGAAAGTCTTTCGCACGCCAACGTGCGCATGAGCTTTGGGCGAATCGGGGACCGGCTTCTAGTCAGTCCCCTTTACCACCGCACGCATCACGCCCTACACCACAACACGACCACGAACCTCGCCACGCTGTTTCCCATCTGGGACGTCCTCTTCGGTACCGCCGATTTCTCCCGGACCTTTCAGCCCACCGGGATCGACGACAACCAGGAGTACGGCCAAGGATTCTGGCAACAGCAATGGCTCGGCCTCACCCGGTTACTTGCGAAAGTGGAACCGGGCAATCGGTAAGGGCATTTCGCTCTTGGCGCCGCGGACGCTCTTCCAAATGATTTCGTTGAGCGCGAGCATCGGGGCCTTGTCGTACGCTTCGAGGTTCATCTCCATCGACTCCTTGGCGCCCCATGCCAGCGGGCTGTTCAATGCGTTCAGGTCGATTCGCGGCTTCTCGTGGGTATAGGGCGTCAGGTCGGCCTTCGTGCCGAGGGCGGCGTACAGTGGCGTGGCCGCCGCGTCGTACTGGCTCATCGGCGGCAGGCCCAGGAGCAGCTCCATCGTTCGCAAAAACGAGGAGGTGGTGTAGAGGGTGCTGTCGACGGTTTTGCGCTTAGTGTAGGGGCTGATGAGCAGGCCGACGGTGCGCCGCGCGTCGACGTGGTCCGGACCGTTCTGCGCGTCGTCTTCGATGACAAAGATGGCCGTCTTCGACCAATAAGGCGACCGTGTCAGGCGGTCCACCATCATGCCGAGGGCGTAGTCATTCGAGGCCACGGCCGCTTGCGGCGTCGGGGCGCCCGGGCGTGTGCCCTGCGTATGGTCTTCGCCAAGGCTCATGACGGAGTAGTTCGGCAGTCGCTTTTCGGGATCGGTGGAGGCGAAGTTCCGTTCATACTCGTCGAGTTCTTCCAGGAACACTTTCGCGTTCGCGGTATCGCGCATCCCGGGCATCTTGAACTTTGGCGAGACATGGCCGTACAGGTTTCCCACGCCCGGAGCCGCCTCCATTGTCGTCCCATCGCTCGACCGCGTGGCGTATTCGCCATAGCTGCGGTAGGTCAATCCCTTGGCCTTGGCAACGTCCCACAGGTTGCCCGCGTTAGGCACGTAGGCGTTCGATCGGCCGGCCTTCGAGTGGCCGCCGTAAGTGATCGGCCATAGCTTCTCATTGAAGTCGGTGGCGTAGGCGGCGTTGGACCAGGAGTGGCCGTCGACGCTCACCTCGCCGTCGCAGAACAGGTTGTCGAACAGCACGAACTCTTCGGCCAGCTTGTGATGATTCGGGCTGACTTCCCAACCAAAGATAGTCAACCGCGAGTCGCCGTTGCCCTGCTTCAGGTCGCCGAGCACCTGATCGTAAGTCCGGTTTTCCTTGATGATGTAAATGATGTGTTCGATGGGCGAGCCCACGCCGACCTCGGCCGGAACAATCGAAGGTTCCTTCGGCGCGGCCGCGCGCGTCAACTGCTCATCGCGGTAGGGGATGTTCGCCAACACCTGGGCCGTGTACTTGCCCAACTCGTTCTTCAGATTCTTCAGGTCGATGCGATGGATGGAGCCCTTCTGCAGGCTGCGCACGCTGTCCTCCGGCATGCCGGCCTTCCGCAAGGGGCTAGTGGGGCCGGTGACGTTCGGGTAGCCGCCGAGGCCTTTGGCATTACCAACGATGAGCTGATTTGTGGAGGGCAGATAGGTCAATGCCGAAGGGTACCAGCCCGCCGGGATGAAGCCCAGGATGGCGCTTTCGCCAGCTTCCTTCACATTGATCACCGCTACGGCGTTGTTGTCCGCGTTCGCCACGAACAGCATCTTGTTGGCGTCGTCGAAGGCCAGCGCATTGGGCGTCGAACCTTCCGGGGCCAGTGCAGTGATGCCGACGTTGATGCGTTCGGTGGGCCGCAGCTTGGCGGTGTCGATGACCATCACCGTGTTCGTGTTGGCGCAGGAGACAAACAGACGACCGTCGGAAGCCAGCAGCAGGTCGTTCGGATTCGAATCGACGTCGATGGTGCGAATTACTTTCTCGGCGGCGACGTCGATCACCGAAACCGAAGCGCTGGCCCAGTTGGACACGTAGAGCGTTTTGCCGTCAGGAGAGAGGATGACGTCGTAGGGGTTGATTTGGGTCTGGATGCGCTTCAGCAGTTTCCCGGTAGCGGATTCGAAAACCACCAAGTGGCCCGGCTCATTGCCCGTGCCGCGATTCGCCGCGTACAACTTGCCGTTGGTGGGATGATGCACGAGGCCCGCCCACAGGATCTTGGTCAGCGGAATGCTCTCCTCGAAACGCTGCACCGGCTGGCTGCTCACTTTTCCATTCGCGAAGTTGAAGGCGTAGATCGGGGCGCGCTCCGGATTCTGCCTGCTATCCGCGTTGCCGCCGGAGGCATAGAGCTTTTTGCCGTCCGGGCTGAAACCGAGGCCGAACCAAGCCGACTTCATCGGGATCCGCTGCACCGCCTCCCAGGAGGCGACGTTGATGACGTCGAGACCGTGGGGGTTGAAGCCCGCATGCAGGCCGACAATGGTCTTGCCGTCCGGCGAGGGCAACAATTGCAGAGTCATGTCCTCCGTCGACACCGAAGGACCAACCGGCGTGATGCGCCAGCCATTTGGCAAATTGTAACCACCCGGCATGGGGCCGGGTTTCTGGGCTAGGAGCAGAGCGGCAGAAGCAACGAGAGACAGGAGGCGGCGCGTCATGGGCATTATTAGATCACCACAATGTGAAATTGCGATGACGCGGCTCTTGATTTAAATGTGCATTAGAGATGCATTTTCTCTTGCTCCGGTGATTTTAAATATGTATTCTGAATGCACATTACGTCTATGCCTACCCTATACGAACAACTTGGCGGAGCCCCCGCCGTAGAAGCCGCGGTGGATCTGTTCTACCGCAAGGTCCTGCTCGACGACCGCATCAACGGTTTCTTTGAGGGCGTTGATATGGACCGCCAGATTGCGAAACAGAAGTCCTTCCTGACCATGGTCTTTGGCGGCCCGGTCTCCTACAGCGGCCAGGATATGCGCCGGGCTCATGCCCACCTCGTCGCGCGTGGCCTGAACGACGGCCATTTCGATGCCGTCGTCGAGAACCTCGGAGCGAGCTTGGCTGAATTGGGCGTCGCCGCGGAACTGATCAATGAAGTCGCCGCTCTCGCCGAAACCACCCGCGCCGATGTCCTCGGCAAATAGTCCCGTCCTGCACTGGGAGGACACGCCAGTGCCATGCCTCGAGGGCGATACCGCCCTCGAGGCTCTCCTTCGCGCTGGAATCGCCATTCCGCATTCCTGCCGCGCCGGGGCCTGCCAATCGTGTCTGGTACAGGCCAAATCGGGTGCTGTCCCCGCGGCGGCACAGCAGGGCCTGAAAGATTCGCTGCGTGCGCAGAACTATCTGCTGGCCTGCCTCTGCCGGCCGGAGCAGGATCTGACGCTGGCGCCGCCCGGCCAGGGAGTTCGCATTCCCGCCTTTCTCACCGAGGCCGATTGGCTCAGCGATTCGGTACTCCGCGTCCGGCTCGCCGCCTCGGAACCGCTCGGTCACCGGCCTGGCCAGTACCTGACGTTGTTCCGACCCGATGGGCTCGGCCGCAGCTACTCGATCGCCGGAGACGACCTGGAACTGCACGTGCGCCGCATCCCCGGTGGCGCCATGAGCAACTGGCTGGCCGAGGCCCAACCGGGCGACGCCGTCACCATTCAAGGTCCCGCCGGCGACTGCTTCTACACGCCGGGCGATCCCACTCAACCGATGCTTCTGGCGGGAGCCGGCACCGGGCTGGCACCTCTGTTTGGCATCCTTCGCGATGCACTTCGCCAGGGCCACCAGGGACCGATCTGGCTGTATCATGGCGCGCTCAACGAACGTGGCCTGTACCTAACCACGGAGCTCCAAGCGATGGCCGCCGAGTATCCGAATTTCGCCTACCGCCCGGCGCTGCTCGACCGCGATGGGCCGCTGCCGGAGCTGATCTCGCGCGACCATCCGAAGCTGAATGGCTGGCGCGGCTTCGTCTGCGGCGACCCGACAATCGTGAACATGCTCCGTAAGCGCCTGTTTCTCGGCGGCATGGCCAGCCGGGCCATCAGCGCCGACGCCTTCCTCCCCGCTACTCTCAAGTAGAGATGCATCTGACGCTTCATACCGACTACGCCCTCCGGGTTCTGCTCTACCTGACGCACTTCCCGGAGCGGCCCGTCGGCACGGCGGAGATCAGCACGGCGTTTGGCATCTCAAAGCACCATTTGGTGCGTGTTGTGCAAACTCTCGCTCTGCATCAATTTGTGACGGCTACAGCGGGGCGCTCCGGCGGAGTTGCTTTGGCGAAACCCGCGGCGGAGATCCGCTTGGGCGACGTGGTGCGCGCGTGCGAACCGAACTTCAAGATGGTTGAGTGCTTCGAGAAAGAGTCGAACACGTGCCCGATCGTGCCGGTCTGTGCCCTGAAGTCGCCGCTGCGGGATGCGCTGAACGCGTTCCTGACGACTCTTGACGCGCACACCCTCGCCGACGTGGCGAATCCACGGCAACACAACCGCTTCATCAGCCTCCTCCAGTCTCAGTAGAATAGGGCTCGATATGAGCGCCTCCCCTGTTCACTGCTCGGTACCGTTGAACGCCCCGAGCGGCAAGTTCCCTGGCCATTTGGCCATTCCTTACTCGTACAATCTCGGCGGCTGGGCCAACCTGCTCGTGCCCATCTGTGTCATCGCCAACGGCCCCGGCCCGACGGTGCTGCTGATGGCCGGGAACCATGGCGACGAGTACCCTGGCCAAGTGGCTATCCAACACCTATGGCGCCAGCTTGAGCCTTCGCAGATAACCGGCAGGCTGATCCTGATCCCGACGCTCAGCCCACCCGCCGCCCATGCGGGCACCCGCCTGTGGCCGCTAGATGGGCGCAACTTCAACCGATGCTTTCCCGGCAACCCCGCCGGCACGCCCAGCGAAGTGCTCGCGCACTTTTTGTCCAGTATTCTGTTCCCGCTGGCGGACGTCGTCATCGATCTCCATACCGGCGGCCGTAGCCTGAACTTCGTCCCGTGCGCGCATATGCACCTGGTTGATAACCCCGCGATGTTCGCCGCGACGGAAGCCTTCCTCACGGACTTCTGCTTTCTCTACACCGATGTCGCAGGCGCCGGACTTCTGCCTTCGGAGGCGGAACGCCAAGGAAAGCTGGTCATTACTACGGAGCTCGGCGGAGGCGAGACCGTCACGGCCTCGCTGCACCGGCTGACGCAAACCGGACTGACCAACGTCCTCCGCCACATCGGCGTGCTGGCCGGCCCCCCGGTTCCACGGACTCGGCCCGCTCGTTGGGTGCAGTCGCTCGATCGGGAAGACTACCGCTTCGCGCCCATCTCCGGCCTGTTTGAAGCCGCCGTCGATCTCGGCGACGCCGTCGCTCCAGGCGATATCCTGGGCCGCATCCATGACCTCGAAGACCCCAGCCGCGAACCCGCCCTCATTCTCTCCCCCAGTGCCGGACTGCTGATCGCCAACCGCTCCCCTTCCCGCGTCGCCCAGGGCGATTGCGTGGCCGTCATTGCCCACGAGACCAACCCCCATGCCTAAAATCCTCATCAACGAACTCAAGCAGGAGATCTCTTCCTTTAATCCTCATCTGGGCCAATACCGGGACTTCCTCATCGCTCGCGGCGAGGGCGTGCTGGCGGCCCACCGCAATCTGCGTTCAGAAGTTGCCGGGGCGTTGAGCGTTTTCGCGTCGCACCCGGAACTCGAACTGATCGGCGGCTATAGCGCCCGCGCCATCACCTCCGGCGGCACGTTGGCCGACGAAGCATTCGCGCAACTCGCCGACGAGTTCCTCGCCGCCGTCCGGGCGAACGCCGATGTCGACGCCATTTATTTCTGTCTGCATGGGGCCTGCGCCGCGCAGACCATCCATGACTGCGAAGGCTACCTGCTCGCGGAGACCCGGAAAATTGTCGGCGATCGAATCCCCATCGTTACGTCACTGGACTTGCACGGCATCCTGACGGACACGATCCTCGAACACTCCTCCGCCGTGGTCCTCTATCACACGTATCCCCACGTCGATTTCTACGAAACCGGCGAACGTTCGGCCCGCTTGCTACTTCGCATTTTGAAGCGCGAAGTCGCGCCCATATCGATTCGTGTCCCCATCCCGGCGCTGGTTCGCGGCAACGAACTGAAGACGGCTACCGGCCGCTGGGGCGAGTGCGTCCGCGCCGCCATCGCGTTTGAGAACAGTCCGGCCGGGCTTTCGGGCGGCATGTTCATCGGGAACCCGTTCACGGACGTGCCGGATCTGCTTTCTAACGTCCTGCTCGTCGCCGACGGCGAAGCCAACGTATCCGCGGCGGAAGCGGAGGCCATTCGCATCGCCGAAACCTTCTGGGCGATGCGCCAACATCTTCACCAGCCAGTGACGCCGCTGGCGGAAAGCATCTCCCGCTTTGCCGCCGCTACGGGCCGTGTGGTTCTGGTCGATGCCGCCGACGCCACCAGTTCCGGAGCCTCCGGCGATTCAAACGCCATTCTCCGTGAGCTACTCGCTCAGGGTGTTCAGCGCACGGTGCTGCTGCCGATTGTCGACGCGCCCGCCGTGGCGGAGGCCATGGCGGTGGGCATTGGGGTTACGATTACGGTGCCCTTGGGCGGCACGCTGGACGCCGGACGCTTCGCTCCGCTTGCGTTCACGGGTACGGTTCGCCATCTTTTCGATGGCCGCTTCCGCGCCGAGTCCAATGGGGAGATCTGGGACGGCGGTCTAACCGCGGTCCTCGAATCCGGCAACATCACAGTGGTCGTGACGAGTCAGGCGGTGAATCTATTTGACCGTTCGCTCTTCTTCGCGCACGGTCTCGATCCAGCCCATTTTGACGGCACCGTGGTCAAGAGCCCACACTGCCAGCCGCACATGTTCGACGACGGCGCCGAACTGATTCTCAATATCGACGCGCCCGGCTCGACTAGCGCCAACCTGCCCTATCTGGGCCACACGCGATGTGCCCGGCCCATCTTTCCGCTCGAACCGGAGACGGCCTTCACACCGAAGCCACGCCGCTTCTACGGAGCGATCGCAAAGTAAGGAGCCAAGGCCTGTTCGAGGTCGGAGGCAACGTCCGATCGCAATTTCACATTGAAGCGCGAGCCTCGTTTGGCTCGCTGCTCCCTCTCGTAGGCTTTGCGCAGCGGCGACACACGGCGGCTTCGGGCCGAGTCGTAGCGGCTTTCGAGACGCCGGCGCCGGTCCTTATCCCGCGTGCTCGCGATGTCCCGGCGGATCCGTTTTTCTTCTTCCGACATTCCCCAGCGAATTGAATCGATACCGGGCAGGGTGAGTAACTCGCGGTTGGTGAAGCCTCCTCCGTTCAGTTGAACTTCGATGTGGTCACCTTTGCGCTTGACGAGTGTCACGACCACGGACTCGCCCTTCGACACACCCACGCCGTACTTTTTCAGCCGTTCGTTGAGTTCGGCTTCCTCGAGCGGCACGTTCACGCCGGAGTCGTCCGCCGGCATATCGATCAGCGCCCGCCCCGGCCGCATGTTCCATGGGTGCGGCGGATCCTGCGCCCACAGCCCGGCCGCAATCCCTCCCAATAGCCACAGCCGCTTCCCTTGGGACATCATTTGGCATATTGTATCCCGATGATTTGCAATCCAGTGATCTACGCGCTTCGTCCGCTCGTCCTCGGCACGGTTCTGCTAGCCGCCACGCTTTCGGCGCAAAGCCAGCCTCGCATATTTAACACCGTCAAGCAGAAGCTCGCGGCGGGTAAACAGGTGGTGGGCGGCACGGTCAACGTCGCCAACCCCGACACCTACTGCGCCATGGCGACCTCCGGCTTCGACTTCCTCTGGATCGAAATGCAGCATAGCCCGATGTCGTATCAGGACGTTGCCCGCATGGTGATGGCCTGCAAGGGTTCGCCCGCCCTGCCCTTCATCCGCGTTCCCGACGCGACCGAGGGAGACATCCAAAAGGCGGTTGACCTCGGAGCGGTCGGCATTATTATTCCGATGGTCGATGACGTCCAAAAGGTCAAGAACGCCATCAAGTTTGCGATGTATCCGCCCAAGGGCAAGCGCAGCCTTGGCGGCGGCCAATACGGGGCGCTCTATGGCCCGGACTACCGGCAAATCGCCAACGACAATATGGTCATCGTCGCGATGATCGAATCGCCGGCCGGCGTGAAGATTGCCAAGGAGCTTGCCGCAATTCCCGAAGTCGATGTCGTCTTCGTCGCCAGCACCGACCTCAGCAGCTTCTCCGGCCTGAAGCAGGGCGACCCCAAATATGAAGCCATGGTTTCCGAAGTCCGGGACGCGGTGCTGGCTGCTGGCAAGAAAGTCGCCGGTCCGCTCGCCTGGAAGTCGACGCGGAAAGGGTACTCGTTCTATCAGGGTCCCGGCGAGTCGGTACTGCTCAAGTCCGGCGTCCAGTTGGCTCTTGGCGATTCCCCGCAGAGCGAATCAAAGAAAGGGGTCGCTGCGACGGAAGGTTCCGAGAAGTAGCTATTTGCCGATCTCAACGCCCTGAGAAACCAGGGCCGAGTGAATGGCGTGGTGGAGTTCGCTGACGAACTCCGCCTCGCCAATATGAGAGACCAGCAGCTCAAACTGCATCGACTTGTCGTTGCCCCCCTTGAACAGGACGCGCGGGGCGGGCTCGACCACGACGTCCGGGCTCGACCGGGCGATCGCCAACAGCCGCTGTTCCACTTCGCGCGGGGTCAATCCATTCAGTACCTGCACCGGGATGCGATACTGCACTGGCGTTTCACCACTTTTCCAGTTCGTCACATTTTCGATCACGAATCGGGAGTTGGGCAAAATGACCAGCACGTTGTCCCGCGTCTGAATCTTGGTGCTCCGGGCGCCAATCGACAACACATTGCCCTCAACGCCCCCGACCTCTACCCGATCGCCCACCTGAATCGGACGCTCGACCAGCAGGATCAGCCCGCTGAAGAAGTTATTGGTGATATGTTGCAGGCCAAGGCCTAAACCAATACCCATCGCGCCGGCGAAGACGCTGAACGCCGTCAGATCCACGCCGGCTGTCTGCAGGATCGCGACCACGCCGCCGAGCAGGAAAAGATAGCGAACGATCGAGCCGATGGCTTCGCGGGCGCCGACTTCCAAATTCAGCCTGCGAAGGAGCCGGTGAACCAATAAGTGCTTCACGCGGCCCGCCAGCCAGAATAATCCAGCGAACAGGAAGATGAGAGAAATTACTGTCCAGACGGTGATCTGCGTCCGGCCCATACTGATCAATGGGATCTCTAACGCGGAGCGCAGAGGCGCGAACCAATCGTTCATACCAACATAGGCTCCGCGAATTGTTCAGCCAATTGCCGCATGGCTCCTTGTATTCCGCAAGCTGCTGTCAGCCTGTGGCCCACTGTCACGATCTGCTCCGGCCCGATCTCCAAGTGCTCCATTAAGTGTATCAACAGTGGCTCAGGCGCTTGGGTCACCGCTCCGGTCGCCCGGCCACCGGCAAAGTGCAGATGATGTCCCACGCTGAAATCGGCGAAAACGCGCCGCCGGATTGTCTCCGCGACAACATCGAAGCCTTCGCTCACTACGCCAACGCGGTTGCCCTGTTTGCGCAGCTCCACCACCATCTCGACGACACCCGGCCGCAGCGGCACCTGGCGCGCCGCGTCCACCAATTCCTCGCGCGGCACGCCCTCCAAACACTGCGAAACAGCAGCCGCGTCGGTCCGGTTCGCCGCCACGCATCCACCCCGGCCGACGCGATCTGCCACGAAGCGTAGCGCATCCTGGGCCACCAGTTCGGTATCCATGTCGATCAGCACAACCCGGTCACAACCCTTGATCCGATGCAACATGGCCGACAGTTCCGCCTTTGCCCGCCGATCCGCGTCGTCGACAGTCTGCACTTGGCCGATGGACAGCCGCCCATAGAGCGCAGCCCGGTGCATGATGGTCCGCACGACTTCCGTTGCCAGTTCGTCGAGCTGCGCCAATGGCTGCCGGTCGTCCCGCGGTGCACTTATCGTCACTTCTGCCAGGCGCGCGCCGGCAAAATGAGCGTCAATGAGCATCGCGAGATCGACATGCCCGTCCAGTTCGATCGGCAAACGCTCCAGCAGAGGCCGGTGCACGGCCACCGCGCCGCTGAGCGGCTCGTTAAAATGCGCCAACTCCGGGAAGAACGTCGCCAACAGCGGTTTGGCCGTCAATGTCGTGAGCCGATTGGACTTCTGGCCGCTCTCCGCCTTTACCAGATCCGCTTGGCCACCTAGAATTGGCCGGGCCATGCGCTCAATTACGCGGTCGTCCGCGGAGTTGAAGTCACCGCCCAAGTACACCACCACTTCGCTGGTCGCCGCGCGCAGGCCGTCCGCCATAGAGCCTCCCCGGCCTAATACGGTACTGGGAATCACCCGCGCCCCAGCTCGCATAGCCGCTTCCTGAGTGCCATTCGTGGAACCATCATCAACCACCAGAATCTCGCTGACGAGCGGCGACTGGCTCGCCAGCCAGATCACCGTATCCAAACTAGCGCTTTCGTTGTGGGTAGGAATGACGACACTGATCATGGAGTTCTCCTCCACTCCACCCTATCGATGCGGCTCGTCTCGCACCATCCTGAAAAGACACCAGATTCCCAAAAGTTTGCTCAATGCGTCATTGAGTATAAAATGTAGTTGATCCCGAACCGGTAGGCCAACGCCGTCATTTTTTCAGGGTATTCCGGCATGTCCGCATGTTCCCAGGCGTCTCCCACGTCCTGGTTGAAATTTACCGCCACCACCATCCTCCCCTTTTCATCGTAGATGGCCCGCCACTGCGGCCCCATCGCCTGCGGACTCACTCCAATCAACCCGTCCGCCCCCCTCCGTAAATGCCGTAGACCGGGTATGAAGGTCCGCTCGGTAATGTCGTAAACCACATGCAGAACCGGGTCACCGTCCGGAATATCCACGATGGTCCGCTCTGGGAACACCCGCGCCATCGTCTCCCGGAACGCCTCCCATTCCCGGTCGCCGTAGAAATCGTCTGTCACCAAGAAGCCGCCCCGGTTCAAATACTCCCGCAGTTGCTTCACTTCAGCGTCACTCAAATCCCAATAGCCCACCTGCGTCGCGTAGACCCACGGATGGTCGAAGATGCGGTCATCCGTCAGTGGCAGATGAATCGGGACGCCATTGTCGATCCGGGTCAGCCGCCGGACGCCCTGCGCGAAATGTGCATCGGCTTCCGGCCAATCCTGCCGCCACCAACCCCGGCCGCTGCCGAATCGCCGCAATCCTGGCAGGTCCCTGTACTCCAGCCGCACGAAATGAAACCCACCTACCTCCGGAAACGCAGCCTCGCGCTCCCCCCATTGCGCGTGCAACACCGCCGCCATCGCCAGCAGCCGGAACACCCGGATCACGGCCGCCGGATCCCGCGGCGCGTCAGCGCCCGCACACGTTCGGTCAACAGCGCCAGATCCAGCGGCTTCGCCAACGTATCGTTCGCGCCCAGGACCTTGGCCATCCGTAGATACTCCCCGCCGCTGAATCCGGAAATCGCCAGAATTTTTAATTGCGGATACTCCCGCCTGGCTTGCGCGATGGTCTCAATGCCCTCCTGGGCCGGCATAACGAGATCGGTAATCAACAGATCCACGGATTCCTCCGCCAAATGGGCAATCGCTCTGGCCCCATTCTCACACACTGTAACTTCATAGCCTGCCGCGGACAATGTCTCACGCAGCAGTTCCCTCACGCCCGCCTCGTCATCCACAATCAGGATCCGGCACGGCTTGCTCTCCGCAGTCAGCACGCGCCGCACCTTCTCGGCAAGCGCCGCGGGAGAGAAGGGCTTGGGCAGGAAGTTCAATCCCTCGTCAAGGACGCCCTGGTGCACGATCGAATTCTCGGTGTAGCCGGAAACGAACAGGACGCGCAAGCCTGGACGCCGTTCACACAAGAATTCGGCGAGATCCCGGCCGTTCAGCTTCGGCATCACGACATCGGTTAACAGTAGCTGAATCTCTCCGGGGTGCCGCTCGGACGCCACAATCGCCTCTGGACCGTCTGCCGCCTCCAACACTTCGTATCCCAGTTCGCGGAGCACTCCAGAAGCGTACTCTCGTACCGCGCTGTCATCTTCCACTAGCAGTATCGTCTCGCTGCCCTGCAAATCATCCCCCAGGCTTTCCATTCGTACTGCCGGAGCCGCCTCGCCTTCGACGGCGGGCAGATAAACTTTAAATCGGCTACCCACGCCAACCTCGCTGTAGACGCTGATGTGTCCTCCACTCTGCTTCACGATGCCGTAGACAGTCGCCAAGCCCAAGCCAGTGCCGGCCCCGGTCGCCTTTGTCGTGAAGAACGGGTCGAACACCCGCTGCAGCACGTCGGCTGGCATCCCGTGGCCCGTGTCGGAGACACTAAGCAGCGCATACTCGCCGGCCGCCACATCCGGGTGCTGGCGCACATACTCTGGCGTCAGGAATGCGCGGCCTGTCTCGATGGTCAGCCTGCCTCCATATGGCATTGCGTCCCTGGCGTTGATGGCCAGATTCAAGACCACTTGTTCGAACTGCGACGGGTCGATGCGGACATTCCCCGTATCCTCCCCTGGTGACCACGCCACTTCAATGTCCTCGCGGATCAGCCGCTCCAGCATCGGCGTCATGCCTTCCACCAACGAGTTCATCGCCACCGTCTTCGGCTGCAGCACCTGTTGCCGGCTGAAGGCAAGCAACTGCGCCGTCAGCGCCGCGGCCCGTTCTCCGGACTGCCGGATATGCTCCAGCGGACGCGACACCGATTCATCCGCGGCAAATCGCCGCTGCAGCACCTGCGAGTACCCATTGATGACCGTCAGCAAGTTATTGAAGTCGTGCGCAATTCCTCCGGCAAGTTTACCGATGGTCTCCATTTTCTGCGCCTGGCGCAGTTGCTGTTCCAGCGCCAGGCGCTCCGTCACGTCCACGGCCAGCACCAGCCGCGCCTGCCGGTTCGCGAAGGGAATCCTGTCGTTGTAGATCTCCATTGTCAGCAGCCGGCCGGACTTCGTTCTGTGCTGCCACATCCCGGCGTGCTCCAGGCCCTGCGGCGCATTCGCCACCTTGGCCTCCAGCTTGGCGACCTCCTCCGGCGGACGGATCGCGCGGACCGTCATCGAAAGTAGCTCGTCCCGGGAAAACTCATACTTGGCGACGGTGGCCTCGTTCACCGCTAGAAACTTCAACGTCTCTGCGTCGAAAACCCACATCGGCAGCGGATTTCGGTCAAAAAGCAGTTGATAGCGGCCCGCCAACTCCTCCAAGTCCCGGCTGGCTCGTCTGGCCTCGGTGACATCCCGCAAGTACACGTCCAGGCCCTGCGAGGTCGGAAACGCCCGCACGTCCATCCAGCGATCATGTTGCTCGATGTGCTCTTCAAAATGTACGGCCACCCGTTCCGCCACGGCGCGGCGATACTCCGTGTAGTAGATCCGGCCGACCGCTGCCGGATACTCTTCCCAAACATTCCGTCCCAAAAGCGTCGACCGGGCCCGGCCTAACATTCGCTCCGCCTCAGTGTTCAAATACAAAAATCGCCACTCCGCGTCGAACGACATAAAGGCATCCGTTGTCGCCTCCAGC
Organism: Candidatus Sulfopaludibacter sp. SbA3; assembly: GCA_945890485.1. Taxonomy (GTDB): domain Bacteria; phylum Acidobacteriota; class Terriglobia; order Bryobacterales; family Bryobacteraceae. The sequence goes on from CAMDCN010000004.1 coordinate 183,299, forward strand.
GTCTCCTGCAGCCGTTCGGCGAGTCCCCTCTCCTCCGTCACGTCCCGAGCGATCCCGTAAATCGTGCCGGCCTCCGCCAACGGCATGCTCGACCAGGACAACCGGCGGAACCCGCCGTCCTTCTTTCGATAGCGATTTTCAAATGGCCCCGGGCCCCCCCCGGTCGCCATCCGGCTCAACTCCGTAATCGTACTCTCCCGGTCCTCTTCAACGACGAAGTCGAGAAACGGCCGCTCGATCAGCTCCGCTGGGGTCCAACCCAGCACTCGCTCAAACGCCGGATTCACCCGCAGAAAAAGTCCGTTTGTGGTCGCAATGCAGATTAAGTCATTCGAAATCGTGAACAGCGTCTCCAACTCATTCGAAAGCGCACGGCGTTCGGTCACATCCTGCACGGTCCCCGCCAGATACCACGGCTGGCCCACCCCGTCCCGAATCAGTTCGCCGCGCTCCAGCACCCACCGCACGCTGCCATCCGGGCGCTGAATCCGGTGCTCCCACTGTAACTTCTCCCCTTGTAACGCCCCTTGGTGCAACGCCGCCGCGTGGTCCCGGTCTTCCGGGTGTACCGCCGCGAGGAAGGTCGAGTAAGTGATTGGGGTCCCCGGCCTTACGCCGAAAATCTCAAACACCATGGGCGACCAGCGTAACTCTCCGGTCGCCACCTCGGAACGCCACTTACCGACTGCCGCGATCCGCGCCGTCTCCTCCAAGTCGCGGTTGCGCTGTTCCAAAGCCGCCTGCCGGACCAGCATCCGCAGGGTTAATCGTTCCGCCTCCGTCCACTGCCGCGGCACCCGGTCATACACGGCGACGGCGCCCTCCGCCTCAGGCCACGCCTCCGTGGCCGATGACGCAAACGGCTCCGCCACATCCGCCCCTGGGGGATAGCAGGCCACCACCCGCCCCGATTCGGTAACCACACACACCGGCGCCGTGCACAAGGCCGCCGCCAGCGCCGCCAATCTTTCTAACTCCCCACCAGAGTAAGAGCGATCCAGTCCAGGTAAGTGCTCCATGGGTGGTCTTGAGTATACCGATTGTCCGCCGCGCTGTGCCATGATGCGATATGCGAACGATCCCACTCTGCCTTCTCCTTTCGCTTCCGCTCCTGCCGCAGTCGCATCCGCTTGACGGACTTACCGCCCCGGAATACTGGACCGTCTACAACACCCTCCAACAGGCCGGCCACGCCCCGCCCGACACTCTCTTCACCAGCGTTCTTCTCCGCCCACCAGCCAAGACCGCCGTCCTTACATGGCAGCCAGGACAACCCATTCCCCGTGCCGCCGATGTTATTCTACTCCGCGGCAAACAGTCCTTCGCCGCCCACGTCGATATCGCCAACCGCCGCGTGGTCAACCACGAGGAGTTGAAAGATGCGCAGGCGCCATTTTTGGCCAGCGAACTGTTCGGCGCCGGCGAAACGATCAAGGGTGATGCCCGGGTCATCGAAGCTCTCAAGAAGCGCGGGCTAACCGATCTCCGCATGGTCCAGTGCCTCACCCTGCCAGTCGCCTACCGGGCCATCCCCGAACAGGCCACGGCGCGCATCGGATTCGGCGCCTGCACCCTGACAAGCAACGTCCTCCACGATTGGGGCCGCTCTATCGACGGACTCACCATTCAAATGGACATGACCACCAAAAAGATCCTGAAGGTGGTGGACACCGATGTCGTGCCCGTTCCCACGGCCGATAACAACTACGAAGATATCCCGGAAAATCCGCGCCCCCATTCGACACCCATCGCCACCAGCCAACCTCTCGGCCCCGGCTACCAGATCCAGCAGGGCGAAGTCTCGTGGCAGAACTGGCGCTTCCGGTTCCGGCTCGATCAGCGGATCGGCACTGTGCTGAATCTGGTCCGCTTCGTCGACCAGGGCCGGCCCCGCTCGGTCCTATACGAAGCCAGCGTCAGCGAACTCTTCGTTCCCTATATGGACCCGTCGAACGGCTGGAACAATCGCGCCTTCATCGACGCCGGCCAGTTCTACGCCACCAGCCACTTTCTGAAACCGCTCCGCCCCGGTCTCGATTGCCCCTCGCACGCGACGTGGTTCCACGGCTTTTCCGCGTCGGAAACCGGCGCTCCCAAGCGCGCCGATCACCTGGCCTGCCTCTTTGAACGCCATCCGGAATCGCCGGCCTGGCGCCATGGCGAAGACGGCCAGATCTATGGCCGCCCCAACCGCCAGCTCATCCTCCGTTCCGCCGCCGTCATCGGCAACTATGACTACATCATGGATTGGCGCTTCGAACCGGACGGCACCATCGAAGTCGGGGTCGGCGCTACCGGCGTCATCGAAACCAAGGCTACGGCACAGAAGATGGCGCACGAGAATCATACCGCCGCCGAGACTGGCCAGTTCGTCGCCGAACACACCATCGGCGTAAACCATGACCACTACTTCAGCTACCGCCTGGACCTCGACGTCGACGGCCCCGCCAATAGCTTCATGCTCCACAAGATGGTGCCTCGCGCGATTCCGAACGATCCCATGCGCAAATCCATCTGGGTGTCCCAACCCGTCATCGCCCAGCGTGAAAAGGACGCCATCCTCGATATCCAGCTCGACCGCCCCTCCATGTGGATGTTCATGAACCCCGCCGTGAAAGGGCCTCTCAACTACCCAACGGCCTACGAAGTCATGCCCGGCGCCACGGCCAAATCCCTCATGTCTCCCGACGACCCGACGCAAAAGCTCGGGGCCTTCTCCGAGCACCAGTTCTGGGTGACGCCGTATCACCCCGGCGAGCGCTACGCCTCCGGCACCTATCCCACCAGTTCGAGCGCCGAAGAGGGCCTGGCCGCCTGGACGCGGGCCAACCGGCCCATCGTCAATACGGACTTGGTCGGCTGGTATACCCTCGGCTTTCATCACATCCCCCGCGCGGAAGATTGGCCCGTTATGCCGACCATGTGGCACCACTTCCATATCCGGCCCTTTCATTTCTTCAAGGCAAACCCAGTGCTCGACCTGCCCAAGGAAGTGAACAAACATTAACGCTGTGCGACGATAGGTGCAATGACCGCTTCCCTGCCTCCCCATCGCCCCATCGAATCCTGCGGCATTATTGGCAATCTGCAATCCGTTGCCCTCGTCTCCACCGACGGAGCGATCGACTGGTGCTGCCTGCCGCGCTTCGACTCGCCGAGCATCTTTGCTTCCATCCTGGATCGCCAGAAGGGCGGCTATTTCCGCATAGCCGCCCATTCGGAAGGGCAGAATCGCCAGTTATACCTTCCCGAAACCAACGTGCTCATCACGCGATTCCCCCGCCCGGATGGCGTGGGCGAAGTGCTGGATTTCATGCCGGTTCTGCCGGAGCAGCCCTCCAACGGCGAACTCGCTCCCAGCAAGATCGTCCGCATCGTGCGCGGCGTTCGCGGCACCATGCGATTCAACCTCGATTGTTTCCCCGCCTTTGACTACGCCCGCGTCCCCCACCGCGTGGAGATCCGCCGTTGGGGCGCCATCTTTCATAGCGAGGCTGGCCGCATCACGCTGGTCAGTTCGGCGCCGATCACGGTGGAAGACGGCCGCGCGACCGCCGATTTCACAGTGCACCCGAAGCAGTCCTACACCTTCGTCTTGCGTTTCCACGAAGCGGCGGAAGGCGACCCCGGCGAGCCGGATCCCGTCGACGAATTGGCGCTTCTCGATGGCGCGGTGCAGTTCTGGCGTACTTGGGTCAATCGTTGCACCTATAAGGGCCGCTGGCGTGAACGCGTTGTCCGCTCCGCCCTGGCCCTGAAGCTGCTCACCTACCGCCCCACTGGCGCCATCGTCGCCGCGGCCACCTGTAGCCTGCCCGAAGAGATCGGCGGTGTCCGCAACTGGGACTACCGCTATACCTGGATCCGTGACGCTGCCTTCACCGTCTACGCTTTTCTCCGCATGGGTTTCACCGAAGAGGCCACGGCGTTCATCGGATGGCTCGAACAGCGCGCCAGTGAACAGGAACGTGTCAATGGCCCGCTCAACGTCATGTACGCCATCGACGGTCGCCATGACTTGACTGAGACCCACCTGGACCACCTCGAAGGCTATCGCGGCTCCCTCCCGGTCCGCATAGGCAACGGCGCCTACAACCAGCTCCAACTCGATATTTACGGCGAGCTCATCGACTCGCTCTACCTCTACGACAAGTATGTCTCGCAGATCTCCTATAGCCTGTGGCGCCAGATTCGCCAGATGCTCGAGTGGGTTGCCGCCAACTGGGAGCAACCGGACGAGGGGATGTGGGAGGTCCGCAGTAGCCGCCAGCAATTCGTCTACTCGAAGCTCCAGTGCTGGGTCGCCCTCGATCGTGGACTCCGCCTCGCGACACGCCACAGCCTGCCGCTGAATCGCGCCCGGATTGAGACGGAGCGCGACCGCATCTTCGAATGGATCATGGCCCAGGGATGGGATCGCGAGCTCAAGTCCTTCGTCCAATCTGCCGGCTCAAAGACTCTCGACGCGGCGAATTTACTGATGCCGCTGGTCCACTTCATTTCGCCGACCGATCCCCGCATGTTGAGCACGCTCGACCGGACGATGGAGACGCTTGTCTCGGATAGTCTCGTCTACCGGTACCAACTCCATGGAGAGAACTTCACCGACGATGGGCTGTCCGGTGGCGAAGGTACGTTCAGCATGTGCACCTTCTGGCTGGTGGAGGCGCTCGCCCGCGCCGGGCGCCTGGAAGAGGCACGTTTCATCTTCGAGAAGATGTTGACGTACGCCAATCACCTCGGCCTGTATTCGGAAGAGATCAGCCCCACGGGCCAAGCTCTCGGCAACTTCCCTCAAGCGTTTACCCACCTCGGATTGGTCAGTGCCGCCATCAATCTCAATGACCGGCTCGACGGCATCACCCGCTGATCCAATTCGCCGGCGGACTACGCCTTTGTAGGTATGACGACCAATCATCGCCTCAACGGATTTCTGCTAGCTGGGGCCGGCTCGATGCTCACCTTGTGCTGCAGCGGTCTGCTGGGTTTGCTGACGATCAACCTGTTTCGCGATCTCTCGCCGTCCGGCATTGGCCCGGTGACGGCGGCCTGCTCCTATCTACTCGGCTGCATCTTCCTGGCCTTGAGCATCGTCCTCGTCCGCACGGGAGTCCGGCAAATCAAATATCGGCGGCGCGACTTTGCGGTCGTCCACCTGACGCAGCAACTGATCCCCGCCATCGTCGGCCTCGGCGCCATTACGCCGGTATTCTGCATTTTCTTGCATATCTGAAGAGAATTCTGATCGAAACCCCGCGGCTTATCCGCCCGCTCTGGTATGCCATCCTCCCGTCCGGTTCCGCCCCTCTCTCCTCGCCACGCCCGCGTTCTCGGCGGCATCATGGCGGTCTGCGGCATAATCCTGATTACGATGATGGGTGGCCTGCTGGTCTTGTTCGCGCAGGCATTCCTCGGGTACCCAACCATCCTGGGCGACATCGAGTTCACGGGCGGACCAATCATGGCCGGGTGTATCTTTGCGCTCTTCGCCGGGATTCTGGCCTTCGGCATTGCTGGGCTGTATGGCGGCATTTGGCAAATCCGCCATCTGCGGCGCGACCCCCGCATGTTCGCAGTCGCCCAATTCTCATTCACCGCGCTTACTATCCTCGGCACCGTCGTATCGATCGTCGGCGTCCTATTGGACCGGTAAGAGATCATGGCGGAGAAGGCGGGATTCGAACCCGCGGTACCCTTTCGAGTACACACGCTTTCCAAGCGTGCGCCTTAAACCACTCGGCCACCTCTCCGCAAAAACGAAATTCTAGTTTACCGCGTTCCGGTATAGGAAGTCACGCACTCGGAGATACCATTCCGCAGCTAATTCCTTCTGCCAGCTTTCGGCCGGCGCCGCGCACCACGCCTCTTTCTCCAATTGGATGCCGCCAGCCTTCAACGCCCCATCAGCCGCCGCACCCATCTTCTTCGCTAGCGCGACATCCTGCAACATATTCCGATGCTGCAACAGCCGCACCGTGGCCTTCTCGGGTTTGAACTGGGCCGGCAACTGCCGGCAAAGGTAGTCTCGCCAAGGGCTGATCATTACCGCATCCGCCCGGGCCGCCACGGCCGGCTGACCCCAGAATCGCGGAGCAAACGCGGGTACGGTTGCCCATTGCACACGCACCTCCATCGGATACACAATCCACCGGTCGCCGACCCACACCTGCGGCTCCACCTTGATCCGCCGCACCGGCGACGCGCCATCCACCCACAGGTCCAACCAGTAGCTCCGGACCTCCGGCTTCTCACTCCGGCCCTTCACAGGCATCGCCACCTTGGTCAACTCGTCCGGAAACCCCGCCTCATCGTAACCCACCTGATACAACACCGCCCGCGCGGCGTTTTCCGGGTTCTGGCCGACTTCGAGATACCAGTCCACCCCGGCCGGCACCGAGATCGTGAGGAAATACGAGGCGTACGCATTGCGAGCCACCGCGGGAGACAGAATCTCCCGCGGCCGCTCTACTTTGTCGATGGCCACCACTTCGCCATCCGGGCCCGGACGTTGAAACTCGCTACGGACCCGCAGATCCTGTCCGAGCGCCAACGCCGCGCTGCCCAACGCTACTGTCAACCAACGCCGCATCAGCCCAGATCGTACTTCTCGATGTGCACCGCCGGATCGCCCTTCACGAGCACCGGCTTCTTGAAGATGCCCTCGAGCTCTTCGAGGTACTGATTCTTGTGCGACTTGAGCACCTTGGCCACTTCGGGATGCACCCGCAGCATGACCTCCTTGCCATCCACAGCCCGCGACAGCTTCTGCGACTCGGCCAAAATCTCGCCGATCACCGTCTGCACGCTCTTCACGGTTCCCGATCCCTCGCAGTACGTGCAAGGCATGCAAAGGCTGCGTTCGAGCGACTGCTTCACCCGCTTACGGGTAATCGCCACCAAGCCGAAATCGTTGAACTGCAGAATCTTATACGGCGCCCGGTCGACGCGCATCGCCTCTTCCAAGGCCTGCATCACCTTCTGCCGGTTCTTCCGCTCGTCCATGTCGATGAAGTCGACCACGATGATGCCGCCCAGATCCCGTAAGCGGATCTGCCGGACGATCTCCTTCACCGCCTCCGTGTTGGTCTTCACAATCGTGTCTTCCAACCGGTTCGACTTGCCGACGTACTTGCCCGTATTAATATCGATCGCCACCAGCGCTTCCGTCTGGTTGATCACAATGTATCCGCCCGACTTCAGCCAAACCTTCGGCCGCAGCGCCTTTTCGAGCTCCGCGGTGATGTTGAACGTGTCGAAGATCGGCACCGGCCGCGTCCACAGTTTCACCTTGTTCACGAGAGCCGGCTGGAACCGCTGCACAAAGTTCACCGTGCTCTCGTACAACTCTTCATTGTCGAGCCAGATGGTCTTGTAGTCGGTCGTCAACTGATCGCGCAGCGTCCGCTGCACGATGTCGAGATCGTGATGCACCAGCAGCGGCGCCGGCCGCTTCTCCGCCTTCGACCGGATGTCCAGCCAAAGGTTGTAGAGGAAGTTCATGTCGGCGGCGAGTTCCTCTTCGCTCTGCCCTTCCCCAGCCGTCCGGATGATAAACCCGCCCGGCATCCCGGTGCGGTGCGTTTGCAAAATCCTCTTTAACCGCAGGCGCTCCTCGTCGGAGCCGATCTTCCGCGAGACGCCATTATGGTCCGTCGTCGGCATGTAGACACAGAAGCGTCCCGGTAAAGCGATGTGCGAGGTGATGCGCGCACCCTTGGCCCCGATCGGTTCCTTCGAAATCTGCACCAGGATCTCCTGGCCCGGCTTCAGCAGGTCGGTGATCTGTGGCAGCGGAGGACGTTCCCGCCGGTCCCGGTCTCCGCCGCGGTCACCGCCACGATCGCCCGTGCGCTCGTTGCGTTCCGGGCGTTCCGCACGCTCGGTCCGCTCCGGACGTTCCCGCACTTCCACCGGCGCTGCGGCAGCTGCCACCACCGGCGGCGCGTTCGGATCTTCAATCTCGTTACCCCGCTCCCTCGGCCCGCGCCGGCGGCCGCGCGAACGCCGGCCCCGCGCCTGGAACCGCGAGTTCCGATCCCGGTCCCGCAACGCCGCAGTCAGACTCTGCGGCTGCCGGGCCGGCTCCGGACCCTCGTCCTCGCCCTCAGCCAGAACTACCGGTTCGTCGCCGTCTTCGCTCTCGCCGTCTTCTTCTCCGTCCTCATCCAAGTCGATTTCGGCCAGGCCTTCCTCGGCGGCAATAGCAGCCTCAGCCGCCGCCTGCGCCGCGTCGAGTTCGTCCTCTTCCTCTTCGATGTCGGCGTCGAGTTCTTCGCGCGCCTCTTCGATCGCCGCCTCTTCGTCGGCCTCCAACTCCTCTTCAATACTGTGCGCGATCTCGATGGGCGCTTCGGGCTCAGGTTCGGGTTCGGAGACCGCTACGACCGCTTCCACGAAGGGCGGCGGCTCGGGAATGGCTTCGGCTTCCGGAGTTTCGACGACGACTGCCTCGACCACGGGCTCCGGTTCAGGGGCAACCACGGCTTCAACCTGGGCTAACACCTGCTCGACGATGGCTTCGTTCTGTAATTTCGCGGCGATCGGCTCCACCACCGCTTCGTGCGCAACGACTGGCGGCCGCACGGGCTGCTGCCGCCGGTACTTCGCCAAGGACTCGCCCGGCAACACAATCGGTTCCACCAGCGAAGGCGCCCAGATCGAACCTGTCGACGGAGCTTCTACTTCCGGAGCCGCTTCGATTACTTCCGGCTCGTCCTCCGCCTCACCGTCGACGGCTGGCGCCTCGTCCGCGCTCGCATACTTCGAGTCCGGCAGATTATTGCCTGGCCCCCGCTCCCGACGGCCACGCCGACGGCCACGGCGTCCGCGGCCGCGGTCCCGGTCACCGCCGCGATCTCCCCGCCGTGCTTCTTCGGTTCCCGGCGCCGCGCCATCTACCGCCACGGCCTCTTCTTCGCCGTCTACGACTTCGTCCGCTAGCGGAGCCTCATCCAACACCGGCGCTGCCGCCACCGGCGCGATCGGCCGGCGCTCCCGATCGCGGTCGCGATCCCGGTCCCGGCGGCCACCACCGCCGCTGGGCCGCTCCCGCTCCGGCCGGGGCTCATCGCCGCCGACTTTGTCGAGGTCGTCGTGGTGCTCTTCAAAAAAGTCCGAGACGTAAAGAAAGGCGTCCCGCTCCAGGCCCAGGTCCACAAACGCCGATTGCATACCCGGCAGAACCCGGGTCACGCGGCCTTTATGAATGCTCCCGGCCAGCGAATATTCGTTCGCTCGCTGGAAGTACAACTCTACTAATTGATCATCCTCAAGAATCGCCACCTTGGTTTCGTGGCGGTTCGATGAAATCACTAACTCTTTGCTCATCGCTCACTCTCCTGACGGAGCAAGCGGCCAAACGGTACGGCGCAAGTAGGGCAAGAATGTCACGCGGGCGGCTACAGAGCCGGCCCATGCGGAAGTTGAAACTCGAAATCAAATCTTGGTCTGTCCTCTACGCCGGAGCTGCGTCTGCCGCCGCTTCCAGTTCGATTCGTCAATTCACAAAACGCCGAAGCCGCACATTATGCACGAGCCCCAGCATCATAAAAACACTCAACATGCCGGATCCGCCGCTGCTCATGAAGGGAAGCGGAATGCCCGTCACAGGCATCCGGCCCACTACCATGCCAACGTTCACCAGCATGTGAAATAGCAATAACGCGCAGATTCCCATGCAGATATACATCCCCGCGCGGTCAGGCGAGGTCTGTGCATTCTGCACGATCTGCATCAACAACAGAAAATACAACCCTAAGACGACAACTACGCCGACAAATCCGTGCTCCTCAGCAAAGGCCGAGAAAATAAAGTCTGTGTGCGGTACCGGCAGGAACTGCAGTCTCGTCTGCGTCCCCTGCGTCACCCCTTTGCCCCACATGCCGCCGTTCCCAATCGCGATCTTCGATTGAATAATCTGATAGCCCTCGCCCTTCGGGTCGCGGCTCGGATCCAGGAACGTTTCAATACGGCTTTTCTGATAGTCCTTTAGCAGGAACCAACTCGACGGAATCAGCACCGCCACCAGAACTCCCAAAATCAACGCGTACTGCCAGCGCAGCCCCGCGAGAAAAATGCCCGTGGCGAGAATCGGAAGGTAGGTGAGAGAGGTGCCCAAATCCGGCTGCTTCATTACCAGTAACATTGGTAACCCGACCAAACCGATCAGCTTCAACAGATCGCGCCAGTGAAGGACGTCTGTCTTCAGCTCCGTTAGGAACCGGGCCACCATCAGAACTACGACAATCTTAGCGAATTCTGAGACCTGCAGGAGTACACCCCCCGGCAGTGCTATCCAGCGCCTCGCCCCGAACACTTTCGTCCCAATCACAAACGTCAACAACAACAGCACCACCACCCCGATGTACAGCACCGGAACCTGCCCCAACAACGTGTGGTAGTCGATCGAACTGATGAGCCACATCAGCAGCAGCCCCAGCACAATCCACACCATCTGCTTCCACCACGCGTTATGGAACTTCGTCCCCTGGGTCGCACTGAAGATCTGCAAGACACCCAGCCCGCAGATGAACAGCGACAGCAGCAGTAGCGCCCAATCCAAATCCCGGAGTGTACGGTACGAAGCCATTAATTTACCGCGAACCCCTTTGGGCCCAAAGGCGCCATCGCGAGCGTCGGCGCCCGCTGGACGTTCCGCGCCTTCTTATCGAAATATACCTTCATCACATCCCGCACCATGGGCCCGGCCAGGTTCCCGTGCTCGCCATTCTCAAAAAGAGCAGCCACGACAATCTCCGGGTTCGTCCGCGGCGCAAACCCCACGAACCAGGCGTTATCGCGCAAATCCTTCGCGACCACCGAGCCCCGGGCCCGCACGTCGTATCCATACAACTGCGCCGTCCCTGTCTTGCCGCAAACCTCAATACCGGGGATCCGCGCGACTCCGCCCGTCCCACCCAAATTCACGACCCCATACATCCCATAAACCACGCTGCCCACGTGTCCGGGATCGACGGCCAAAGTATGGACCTCCCGCTTATTCGGATCTTTCACCAAATGCGGCCGCGTCCAGATGCCGCCGTTGGCTATGCCGCCAATCATCACCGCCAACTGAATGGGCGTCACATTCACGTACCCTTGCCCAATTCCCACGTTCACCGTATCGCCGCCCATCCACTTCTGCCGCAGCGTCCGCGCCTTCCACTTCGAAGACGGCATCAGCCCTTTACCCTCAAATGGCAGGTCGATCCCCGTCTCCTTTCCCAATCCCAACTGGTCCCCATATTCGAAGATCTTATCAATCCCCATCAGATTCGCCGTGTTGTAGAAAAACACGTCGCAGCTCTGCTGCATCGCCCGCTGCAGGTTCACTGTCCCGTGGCCGCCCCGCGCGTGACAGCGGAAGTAGCGTCCGTAAAACTGAATGCCACCGCTGCACTGGAAGGTCGTCTTCTCATCGATCACCCCGGCCTCTAACCCGGCGAGCGCGACCAAGGGCTTGAACGTCGAACCCGGCGAGAAGTTCGATTGGATCGCCCGGTTGAACATGGGCTTGTCCGGATTCAGAACGATGTCATCCCAATCCTTCCGCCGGATGCGCCCGGCGAACTTATTCGGATCATACGCCGGGCGGCTCACCATCGCGAGCACCTCACCGGTCCGCACATCCAACGCCACTACCGCTCCCTTGCGTCCCTCCAGCGTCATCTCCGCCACAATCTGCAGATCGAGATCGATCGACAACTGCAGACTCCGTCCCGGAATCGCATCCTTGTATCCGATCACTTCCCGCTCATTGCCCTTGGAGTCCACGACCGACTGCCGCTCCCCGTCGGTGCCCATGAGAATGTCGTTGTATTGCCGTTCAATGCCTGCCTTCCCAATCACGTCGCCTTGGTTGTACTTGGCGAAATCCGGCAGGTCGAGTTCGCCCTCCGTCACTTCGCCGACGTACCCAATCACGTGCGCCAGCAGGTTGTCCTTCGGATAAAGACGGTGCTGCACGTGCGCGAGCTCCAACTCCGGAAACGTATCGGGGTCGTTGTGGCTCTCCACGAACGCGATCTCGGCCGGGGTCAGTTCTTCCTTGATGACGATCGCCCGGTACTTCGGCACGGTCTTCCACCGCCGCAACCGGCCCACCAGGTCCTCAAGATCGAGATTCAGCCCTTCGGCGATCGCCGGCAAGTGCTCGTCTTTCAAATTTTCACGGGACAGAATCACTGAAAACGACGAGTGATTGTCCACAATCACGCGCCCCTCCCGATCGAGAATCTTGCCACGCGCGGCCAACATCGGCGTCGATTTTATGCGATTCCGGTCCGCCGCCTCCGTGTAGATGGCGTTCTCTTGCACCTGCAAGTTCCAGAATCCCGACAAGATAAATAGGAATACCGCGACAATCGCGTACTGGAAAAACGCAATCCGTCCGGCAGCGAAGGTCGTGTCATCGCGTAGTACGGCCGGGTCTAATTTCTCGGGTTGAGTTGGATCGTGCAGATGCTGCGACACGCGGGGGAGAGACTCTCTTCCTAGTCTACTGGCAAACTATGTCCGCTCGCGCAAACGATCCAGGATCAAAAACAATGGAACCGCCACCAAGGCGTTAAACGCTCCAAAAAGTAACGTCTGCAACAAATCGAAAGTGATGTTCTGCCCCAGCAGCGCACGGCCCAAAACCCACAAAAAGAACTGGTGGAAGAAGAAAAAGAAGAAGCTCAGTACCAGCCGGACGGTGATGTTCTGGACGTCAAAGCGGAGGCTCACCGACGCCGCGAAATACCCCACTAGCGTCTTCACAATTCCAAAGACTCCGATGTAGTGGTTCGACATCGAGTCCTGTACCAGCCCGATGGCCGCCCCGATCAATGTACAGGTCACCGGTTCCCGCCGCATGAGCGAGAAGTATACGGTCACCAGCAGCGGCAACTCCAGGTACGACAAGTGCCGGAAGAACAACGGAATGTTCACCTGGAACAGAATCGCCAGCAGCGGCACCACCACGAACCAGTACGGCCGGTAACGGGAGATCTTGCTCCGCCGGGGATTGTCGATCAGAATCTGGTTGCTGAGTTCCGACATGGCGTTACGGCTGTGCCGCCTGCGGGGTCGAAGGGGCCGGCTGCGGCTTAGCCTCCGGCGGCTTAACCGGCGGCACGAACAGCGGTTGGACGGGACGCGATACCTGGGCGGGGTCCATATTGAAGTTTGGCAGACGCGAACCCGCGTTGCCGAACTGTACTCCTTGCACCTCGCCAATCCTCCGAATCTTCTCCCTCAACCGGTCCGCATCGGTCGAGAGCGCCGGCAAACCGTCCTGCGTGGTGGCGCCCGCTGCCACTGGCTTTGCCGCCTCCGCCGGAGGCGGCGTGAGGGAGAACACCGGTCCCTCTGGAGGCATCTGCCCCTCCGGAATCGCGGTATGCACGCCTTCTAGCACCACCAGGACCTCTTCCAAACCTCGCATCAGGCCGCTCGGATCCAGATAGATTTCCTTAAACGCCAAGCCGGTCTTCACGACCTTCGCCTGGCCCGCCGGCAGCCCTTTCGGGAAAACACGATCATCGCCCGAGGTGAAGAACCACTCCCCTTCCTCCACCTTCACTTCGTTCTGTACCCAGTCCACCTGCACCTGACTCCGCCCAAGCCCCTTCAGCGTTCCCGGCACGCGGTTTTTCTGTGAGATCACCCCGGCGGCGAACGTCGGGTCGGTAATGAGCAGCACCTGCGCAGCCCCCGGGAACACAAAGGTGACTTTGCCGACAATGCCATCCGGCGTAATTACCGGCATCCCGCGTTGGACCCCGTCGTTCTTCCCCCGGTCGATGAACACTACCTTGGAATTCGCCCCCGTCCCCGTGCCAATTACCCGCGCCGCCACCGTCCGGCTCCGGCTGCGCTCTTGAAACACGGCCAACGATTTGGCCCGGTCCGCTGTCGCCAATTCGGTCTTCAGGAACTGGTTCTCCAGCTTCAACCGGTCCAACTCTGCTTGTAACCGCGCGTTTTCCTGGTTCACGCCAAACAGGACGAAGTACTGCTCCACCACACCGATGGTCCCGGAGCGCAAGGCCTCGAGACCTTTGGCTAATGGAGAAACAGCCGTCACCGTCCACATTCGGAGCAGCGTCACGTCCTGATTTGTCCGCACTTGAAAGGCCAGCAAGATCAGTTGCGCGGCTACCACCACGACAAGCACGGCCAAATTGCGGTACCGGCTGAACATACAAAAATCGGGGCGGATTCGTTATTCGATCGCGATTCGGCGCAACAACTTGAAATCGGTCAACATCTTACCAGTCCCCAGCACCACGCTGGCGAGCGGATCCTCGGCAATCGAAACCGGCAGGCCTGTCTCTTCCCGAATCCGTTTATCCAAATTCTTCAACATCGCGCCCCCACCGGACAGAACGATGCCGCGGTCGCTGATATCTGCCGAAAGCTCTGGCGGCGTGCGTTCGAGCGCCACGCGGATGGCATTCATGATGGTCGCCACGCACTCGGACAAGCTCTCACGAATTTCCGTATCGTCAATGGTGATCGTCTTCGGCACGCCTTCAATCAGGTTCCGGCCCTTGATCTCCATCGTCAACGGCTTCTCGAGCGGATACGCCGAACCGACCGTCATCTTGATCTGTTCCGCGGTGCGCTCGCCGATCAGCAGGTTGTACTTGCGCTTCAGGTACTGCATGATGGCGTCGTCCATTTCATTGCCCGCCACGCGAACCGACCGCGAGTACACGATGCCGGAGAGTGAAATCACGGCGACGTCCGTCGTACCGCCACCAATGTCGACGACCATGTTGCCCGAAGGCTCCGTAATCGGCAAGCCGGCGCCAATCGCCGCCACCATCGCCTGCTCCACCAGAAACACTTCCGACGCCTTAGCGCGGTAGGCGCTATCAATTACGGCTCGCTTTTCGACCTGCGTGATCTCGCTCGGTACGCCGATTACGATCCGCGGATGCACCAGCATTTTCCGCCCGTGCGCCTTTTGAATAAAGTAATTGAGCATCCGCTCCGTCACTTTGAAGTCGGCAATCACGCCGTCCTTCATCGGACGAATCGCCACGATATTGCCCGGCGTCCGGCCAAGCATCTCCTTGGCCTCCTTGCCGACGGCTTCGACCTCGCCATTGTTCTTGTTGATGGCGACGATAGAGGGTTCATTAACAACAATTCCCTTGCCCTTGGCGAAGACCAACGTGTTGGCCGTTCCGAGGTCGATGGCAAGGTCCGAAGAAAAAAGGCTAAACAGGGAACGCAGATTCATGTAAAACGCTAGCCTCAGGGTAGCATAGGGGTCTCTTTCTTTTCAGTAAATTACGGGGGAAATCGCTTAACCAACCGACAAAGCCAACCGTTTCAGCCGTCCAAACACGAACTCCAGCGCCGCCCGGTGCCCCCCCGGTTCCACCACCTCCACCTTCCGCAGGTGCTCAGTAATCTCCTCGGCCGCCGGTACAATGGCCGGAAACCGTCGCCGCAACGCCGCGAGAAATGAGTCCCGCTTCGGCCAGTCCCCCGCCCCGAGCGCGACATCCACCCACATCGCCGCCTGACCCAGGGTCTGGCACCGGCTCACCCCCGTCGCCGCCCCCGGCTCCGCATCCATCTGCCGCAACGCCGCCTCCAACGCGGCGAACCATGGCGGTTTCCACTGAACTCCCCGGCGCTCCATCTCGTCCCGGATCAAAATATGCTGCACCGCGTCCAGCGCATGCACGCTCAGGCACGCGGCCTCCCCTCCGGTGTACGCGGGCGCCGGATACCGTTTTGCTTTCAACCAGATATGGCCAAACTCATGGGCGATCACCACCTCCTCGGCCGCCCCCGTACCCGCCAGCAGCGGGTTGATCAGCACGAAGCTCACCCGCCCCTCCGTACCGACATAGTTCACCGTCATCGCCTGCGCCCCGCGGTATTGCGAAACGAACCCAACCTGATCCGTGTACGTCGCCAACAGCTCCCGCCGAGGCGTCTCCGGCGGCAAGGTCAAAACGGTCGTCTGCGCGTTTGCCGGTAGCCGCAGCAGCACGACCGCGATTTTCCCCACCTCTTGAATTGACCGTTGCCACTCGGCCATCGCCGGCGACAACACAACTCCGCAAACCAGAAATAGTGCCCAACCCATCTCCTCTTTATTACACTACAGGCTTGATCTCCCGACGACATCTCCTGGCCTCCCCCCTCGCGCTCGCCGCCTGCAAAAAGGAGAAAGCCAATGGTTTCGACGGCTATGCGTTCGTCGCCAATCAGGAGGGCCAAGCCGTCGCGGCCGTCGACCTCACCGCCTTCGTTGTCGCCAAACACATCCGCATCGACGGCCAGCCCAAATCGGTGCTCGCCCATCCCACCCGCGACGCTATCTACGCACTCGGAACCGGCAACGGCGCGATCTATGAGATCGATCCGGCCCAACTCGCCTTCCGCCGCAAAGTCACCGTCTCCTCCGACCTGCTCGACCTCCAGCTCACCGACACCGGCGAACTCTGGGCTCTCAGCCGGGCTCCCCGGCGCCTCCTACTGCTCGACCCCACCAACCTCCGCCCCATTCGTCAGGTCCCACTCCCCGCGGAGCCTGTTTCGCTCGCCCTGGCCCAGCGGGAACCCTGGGCCCTCGTGCTTTATGAGGATCATCCGCCGACCCTCATCCAACGCGGCGAAGGCCGCCATGTCGCTAAGTTCGAGCTTCCCCACCGCCCCACCCTTGCCACGTTCCAAGGCAATGGCAAAGCCATCATTTTCGGAGCCCGCGAAGCCCAGGCTCTCTCGATTTACGAGCTTCCCAGCCGGCAACTCATCACGCACCTGCCCCTGGCGTTGAAGCCCGAGCGTTTTTGCCTCAAGGCTGACGGCGGGCAACTCTTCATCACCGGCCAAGGCCTCGACGCCGTCGTTGTCGTCTATCCCTACCGCGGCGAAGTCGCCGAAACCGTCCTCGCCGGACGCGCCCCCGGCGCGATGACCGTGGCCTCCACCCCGGACGTCGACTTCCTTTTCGTCGCCAGCCCTTCCCGCAACGACGTCAGCATCCTCGACATCGTCACCCACAAAACCGTCGCCGTCGTCAGCGTCGGCCAGGACCCTTCCTTCCTTACCGTTACCCCCGACAATCAGTACGTCCTCGTCCTCAACCGCACCAGCGGCGACATGGCCGTTCTGCGCTTGAAATCCATCGTCCCGAACCGAAACAAAACGGCCCCGCTATTCACTATGATTCCAGTGGGTTCCCGGCCTGTTCATGCCGTTGTTCGCTCCGTCTGACACTTTTTCCCGCAATTCTCCGCGCTAGGTATTGAGATGAGACTTCTCGCTGCACTGATTCTCCTCGCCTCGTTCGCCGCCGCGCAGGGCGTCGATTTCACTGGCGCCTACGCGAACAGCGAAATGCGGCTTCAACTCCGCCGCTCCGCACTCGGGATACTGATTGGCTCGATCGAGATCAAAGGCCAGCAACTCCCCGTTAAAGCGACGGTCGATGGAGCCGGGCTCAAAGGATCGTTTGAGGCGGGTGGTCAGCTTTTTCCCTTCACGGCTACGGTTTCCGGCTCCCAACTTCGTCTCATCAGCGAAGGACACGAGTATCTGCTCGCGCGTGCCTCCGCCTCCGGATCGGCCACTGGCCCAACCCACCGCCACGCCAACGGTTTTTCCGTCCAGCCCCCCGCCGGCTGGTCCGCCACGGACAAGGATCAGGGCGTTCTCATGAAGCCCCCAGGCGCTGCCGCCGAAGAGGTCTACTTTGCCCTCGTCCAGGAAGGCTACACCCCGCAGGAAGAGACCGCCTCCGTCCGCCAACTCAGCGAAGCCTTTCTCAAAAACACCACGTCGGTCCGCCGGGCAGGCGACCGCGAAGCCTTTTCCGGCGGTTCGGCCTACCATTGGGAGGTCATCAACCCCCAAACGCGGCAACTGGTCGCCCTCTCGATCTACGTCGTCCCCAATGGCTCACGAGCCAACGTGATCATCGCCGCCGGACCGGCTGAAAACGTCCGTGCGCAGCAACCCGCTCTCATCCCGGTTGCGCAGTCCATCCGCTACCAGCCCCCGCCTCCCGGCGTGCTGTCGGGGGTAACCCGCCCCTGGGATCAAAAGCTCCGCGGCAAAGTCGTCCGCCAGTTCTGGGCGAGCCAAGGGATGTCGAGCGATAAGAAACATTATCTGAATGCCGACGGTTCCTACGCGTTCTGGAGCAGCAGCATGGTCAGCGTCGATGTCCCTGGTGCCAGCGCCGGCAGCTTCGGCAAAGACAATCAACGCGGGCGCTGGAGCATCATCGAACGCGCGGGCGCGCCGTATTTGCAGGTGACCTATAACAGCGGAGAGTCGAAGGTCTTCGCCATCACTCAGGACTCGACCAACTGGTATCTCAATGGCGAAAAGGCCTTCGCCGTAGAGCGATAGGGAAAGGAGGACAACGCCGATGCTCACGAGACGCTCCGCGTTAACTCTGCCGTTCGCCGGTCGGTTGCTCGCGTCGCCCCGTGCCGCCCAGAGTGTGTTTCGCCTGGAAGATCGGTTGCCGCCGGACTATCAGGGCTTCGCCGTGACCCATGCGATGGAGGTGACGCCACACGGTCTGTGGTTCCTGATCAGTCCTCCCCGGACGCTGAACCCGCCGCAGGCGCTTCTGCTGACCGATTTTGACGGCACGCGCAAGGCCTTTGCGCCACTCCCGAAGCAGGTCGAGCCGCACGGGCTCCAAGTAGACTCCGCCGGCAATGTCTATGCTTGGAAGGTTTTTCTGTCCCCCAACGTCAGCCGATCTGAAATCTATCAACTCTCCCCTCAATTGGAGCTCACCCGCTCGACGTCGGTGGAAGAGCAAATCATCGGAATCGTCCTGAACAACGACCGACTGATGCGGATCGGGAAATCGGCGATCACGGACGTCCGCTCCGGCGAAACGGCCGTCCCATTCGACACCTCCGCCTTCGGATACGGAAGCGCCTGCACAACGTCCAGCGGCAAAGCGATGTTCCAAATGCAGGGCCCCCAACCGCAAGTGACGCTGGTCGACTTTGCTGCCGCTCAAGTCCGCACTATGCGGCTGGAAGCGCCGGAACTTGGCAAGGGCGGTAGGCCGTTTCTGGACGCTGCGTTGGGTAGCGACGAGCAAATAGCGGTCGTCGCCTCTCGCCAGAAGGCTGCCCTGGGGGCCCTGGTGCTTAGGTTCAATCTGGACGGGGAGCTACTCACACGTACCCGGTATGCGCTCCCGCAACGCACCGAAGATGCAATCGCTGACAATCCGGAAGGCTTTCTGTTTCCTGGCCTGATCCGGCGTTACAACAATCTGCTGTATCTCGCTGATCGGGCGGGTCAGGTCTGCCGATATGCCTCGTAAGCCCGGCAACGCAACTGGTATCGTTAGGTTAAAGCGCATCCACCATAGAGCCATCGTCATGAAATCCTTCGCTCTCCTCCTCCTCTGCCTCCCTCTCGCCGCGCAGCCACCCCAGCGTGACCTGAAGTTCGAAGCGCCCAAAAAGCTCGCTCTCGTCATTGGCAACAGCGCCTATCCCAAATGGCCTCTTCGTAATCCTTCCAACGACGCCCGCGCCGTCTCGCAAGCCCTTACTGAAGTCGGATTTGCCACGACGACGGCCCTCGATGTCAGCCTTCCCAATCTTGATCGCACCGTCTCCACCTTTGTCACCAAAGTCAGGCAGGGCGACGTCGTAGCCTTTTATTACGCCGGCCACGGGATCCAACTGGAAGGCGAGAACTATCTGGTCCCCGTTGATTTCGACGCCAAGGACGAAGTCGACGCCAAGTACGCTGCCTATGCGGCCTCCCGTATCCAGGAACGCATTGAAAAGGCTGGCGCCCGCGTCACTCTCGTTGTACTCGACGCCTGTCGCAACAACCCCTTCGCCGCCAGCCGCACCGTTGGGGGTGGACTCGCCGCCATGGGCACCGGCAAAGGCACGCTGATCGCGTTCGCCACCGCCCCCGGCAAGACCGCTGACGACAATCCCAAAGGCAACAACGGCCTCTTTACGACGCATCTGATCACCGCGCTGAAAGAACCGGGCCTTACGCTTGACCAAGTCTTCAACCGGGTCCGCGAACGCGTCCACAACGCCTCCGGCGGCCGTCAGGTCCCCTGGACCGTATCGAGCGTCATCGGCGACGTCTATCTCCGCCCCGGCGCCGCCGGGGCAGCGCCCGCCCAGCCGGCCCAACCCGCCGCCGAACCCGTTGCCGTCGCGCCGCCCCCGGTGCAGAATCCGTTGTCCCGCATCATGGCCAACTCGGTAGCGCCTAACAACACCGCCCCAGCTCCGGCCCCCCGCCAGAACATCCCCGATATCGCCGCCGGCAACGCCGCCTACCAACGTGGCGACACCCAGCAGGCCGCCACCATTGCGCAGGCGATACTCCGCCTCGAACCCAATCATCGAGACGCTCTGCTGCTGCTCTCCTACGTCCACTTCCGGAATCAACGCTGGGAGTTGTTCGTTCCTACCTCTGTCCAGGCCCTCCGCGCGGGAGCCACGCTTCCATTCAGTCTTGGGCACCACCACACGCTGACCGGCGCCCACGCAGCCAGCCTCACTGTATCCCGCAACCAAATTCAGTTTCAAAACACCGGCGGGAACTGCAGCAGCAAGAATCTGACGGCTCCCTTCTCCAGCCTCCAGTCCGCCCAGCCCACCACGAGCAACCAGGGCGTTCCGTTTCTGAACCTGAAAATCACCGACGAGAAAGGCAAGGTTCAAAACTTCAATTTCGTCGACCCCACAACGCAGGTCCGGGCCAACCCGGATGGCCTGCCAATTCTCGTCAGCCCGCCCCGTGCCCCGCAATTCGTCCAAGCCATTGCGGCGATCTTGAATCAGGCGAGACAGCAGTAGCGAAGTTTGCTATTCTACGAATTCATGCGTTTCACGCACCACAGCCTGCATCCTCACCATAGCCATACGGCGCATGGGCAGGCTGGGCTGTAGCTTCGAGATTCTCTCTCCAAAAGCTTCGATGACTTCCTCACCAGCCCGCCGCGAAAACGGCGGGCTTTTTATTTATGGACCTAGACTTTAAAAAATCGGACGGCCTCGTTACCGCCGTCATCCAGCACTACGAAACCAAGCGGATTCTCATGGTCGGCTACATGAACGAGGAATCGTTCCGCCTCACCGTCGAGAGAGGCTACGCCATTTTCTTCTCCCGCAGCCGCCAGAAACTCTGGCTCAAGGGCGAATCCTCCGGCCATAAACTCCTCGTCAAGTCCATCCAGACCGACTGCGACAAAGACGCCGTGCTCGTCCTCGTCGATCCTGTCGGCCCCGGCGTCTGCCACGAAGGCTACGAAAGCTGCTTCTTCCGCACGCTGACCGACGGCGAATGGCAAGTCACCGAAAACCAAACCTACGATCCGAAGGCTGTCTATGACAAGTAACAAGCTCAAACTCGGCATCCCCAAAGGGAGCCTCGAAAACGCAACCATCGACCTGTTCCGCCGCGCCGGCTTCAATATCTCGGTTTCGAGCCGCAGTTACTTTCCGTCCATCGACGATCCCGAAATCGAGTGCATGCTCATCCGCGCGCAGGAGATGGCGCGCTATGTGGAAGATGGAATCCTCGACGCCGGCCTGACGGGCCTCGACTGGGTGAAGGAATCGGAAGCCGATGTCGAAACGGTGGCCGACCTGATCTATTCGAAAGCCAGCTTCGGCAAGGTACGCTGGGTCCTCGCGGTACCCGAGTCCTCACCCGTGCAATCGGTGAAGGATCTCGAAGGCAAGATCATCGCGACCGAACTCGTCCAGTTCACGAAGAACTATCTGAAGGCCAACGGCGTGACAGCCAAGGTCGAGTTCTCCTGGGGCGCGACGGAGGTGAAGCCTCCCGTGTTGGCCGACGCCATCGTCGAAGTGACTGAAACCGGCTCCTCGCTGCGAGCGAACAAACTCCGCATCGTCGAAGAGCTGATGAGCTCGAATACCCAGCTCATCGCCAACAAGACCTCCTGGGCCAACTCCTGGAAGAATCAGAAGCTCTCCGACATCCGCGTCCTCCTCGACGGCGCCATCGCCGCCCTCGGCAAGGTCGGCCTGATGCTCAACGTTCGCCGCGCCGACCTCGAAAAAGTACTGGCCACGCTCCCAGCGCTGAAGAACCCGACCATCTCGCAGCTCAGCGACTCGGAGTGGGTCGCCGTCAATACGATTCTTGACGAGATCACTGTGCGCAACCTGATTCCCCGGCTTAAAGCCGCCGGCGCGCAGGGGATTGTCGAGTACCCATTGAATAAGATCGTGATGTAAGGCGGACCGAAATGATCAAAATAGTCGACGCGGGTCAAGTTACTAAGATACTGTCGCGGAAAGCGGCAAAGCTTGGCGAAGCGGAAGCCATCGTCAAGCCCATGCTCGAAGCCGTGAAGAAGCGCGGCGACGCGGCCGTCCTCGAATACGCCCGGCACTTCGATAAGCTTGAGCGGAAGTCACTTCGGGTAGCGGAGGACGAACTGTCGACCGCCGCCGCCGGTCTTTCGTCCGAGTTCAAGGCGGCTGTTAAAACAGCGTCGGCCAACATTCGCGCCTACGCCAAACTCCAGCTTCCCGTCGCCAAATCCGTCACCGTCTCCCCCGGCCTAAAGCTCGGGCAGATTGTCCGTCCGCTCGATACGGTCGCTGCCTACATCCCCGCCGGCCGCTATCCCCTGCCCTCCACGCTGCTGATGACCGTCATCCCGGCCCAGGTCGCCGGGGTGCCAAACATCTGCATCACCACACCCCGCGTCGTACCCGAAATCTTCGGCACGGCGTCGCTGTTGAAAGTCCCCAACGTGTTCCAGATCGGCGGCGCACAGGCCATCGCGGCATTCGCCTACGGCACCAAAACCATCCCCCGTGCCGATCGCATCGTCGGCCCCGGCAACATCTACGTCGCCGCTGCGAAGAAGCTGCTGGCGGGCGAAGTTGGCATCGACTTTATCGCCGGACCCACGGAGATTCTGATGATTGCCGAAGACGGTAACCCCGCATGGATCGCCGCCGACATGCTGGCCCAGGCCGAGCACGATACCGACGCTTCGGCCGTGCTGCTCACGACGTCGAAACTGCTCGCTCTCGCTGTGCAAAGCGAAATCGAAAAGCAGTTGGAGACGCTGCTCACTTCGAAGACAGCCCGCGTCGCGATCGACAAGAACTCCGCCATCATTCTCATAGAGTCCGTCGACCAAGCCATCGAAGTCGCCAACCGGTTTGCCCCGGAACATCTCTCCATCCCGTCGGCCTCGTGGCTGAAGCAGATCCGCCACGCCGGCAGCGTCTTCATCGGGCCGCACAGCCCCGAAGCCGCGGGCGATTATGCCAGCGGGCCGAATCATGTTCTGCCGACGAGCGGCGCTGCCCGTCTGCGTGGCGGCCTCTCCGCGGCTGACTATGTCAAAGTGATCTCGACCCAGGAGCTGAGCGCCTCCGCGCTCAAGAAGCTCACCCCTTCCGTTACCACTCTTGCCCGCGCCGAGGGCCTTGAAGCCCACGCCCGCTCCGTGGAGGTCCGCAGTGCCAAGTAGTCCGAAGCTCCGACCGCGGCCAGCGGTCGAAAAGATGGCGCCGTACCATCCGCCCACCGGCGGCCGAGGCGACAAGCTGCGCCTGGATTTCAACGAAAACACCATCGGCTGCTCGGAACAGGTAACCCAGTTCCTCGTCGAGCACTTAGTCGAAAACGATCTCGCCGTTTACCCGGAATACAACGAGGCCCGCAAGGAACTCGCCGCGTATTTCAAGGTCGGCGAGAACGAGTTCGCCCTCACCAACGGCACCGACGAGGCCATTCAGGTTCTCATCAACACGTATGTCGATGACGACGACGAAGTGCTGATCCTGAAGCCGGCCTACGCGATGTATAAGTTCTACGCCGAGGTAGCCGGGGCCCAGGTTCGGGAGATCTCATACCGGCCCGGCACACTGGCCTTCCCCCTGCAGGAGCTCCTCGGCGCCATCCAGCCGACGACGAAAGCCATCCTGATTTCGAACCCGAACAACCCCACCGGCACGGGCGTCGATCTCGATGGTGTCGTCCGCATCCTGAAACGCGCGCCGCACGCCGCCGTCCTCATCGACGAAGCCTACTACGAGTTTTCCGGCGTAACCGCGCTGGGCATGCTGAAGGATTACCCCAACCTTTTCGTCTCCCGGACGTTCTCCAAGGTCTACGGGATGGCCGCCCTCCGCATCGGTTGCCTGTTCACACAGGCCGCCAACGTCGATTGGCTTCGCAAAGCGCAAAGCCCCTACTCGGTCAACTCGCTCGCCGTACTCGCCGCCCGCGCGGCCATCCGCGATCCGCAGTTCATTGAACGCTACGTCGGCGAAGTCCTTGCTGCTCGTGAGCTGCTCTACGTCGGCCTCGAAAAACTCAATATTCCGTACATCAAGAGTCAGGGAAACTTCGTCCTGACCCAGATGGGCGACCGCGCCATCGAAATCCGCGATGGCCTGCGCGACCGCGGCGTCCTGGTGCGCGACCGTAGCTATGAGATCCCCGGTTGCGTCCGCATCACCGTCGGCACCCGCCCGCAAATGCGCATCTTACTCAAGGAGTTGGAAGATCTGTGGCGCAAGAAATGATCATTTTTGACATGGACGGCGTGCTCGTCGATGTCACCGAATCCTACCGCGAAACCATCGTACGTACGGTGCAGCACTTCACCGGCCAGACCATCGAGCGCAGCCTGATTCAGCAGTATAAGAACGCCGGCGGCTGGAACAACGATTGGCAGCTTTCGCAGAAAATCGCGGCCGATCTCGGTGTCGCCATCGACTATCCCGTCGTTGTCGAGCACTTTCAAAAGATCTTCTTCGGCGATGGCGACGGCGGGCTGATGGCGCGCGAACAATGGATCGCCCGACCCGGCATCCTTGAAAGCCTTGCCACTCGTTACGCGTTTTCGATCTTCACCGGCCGCGAACGCGCCGAAGCGCAGATGACGCTGGACCGCTTCGCCCAAGGTCTTACCTTCGCCCCCATCGTCGGCGCCGACGACGTGCAGTACGGCAAGCCGGATCCAGAAGGCATGCTGCAAATCATGGCGTCTTTCCCTGGCCACGGTTTCGTCTACATCGGGGACACTGTTGACGACGCCCGCAGCGCGAAGCTCGCTGGGGTGCCGTTCATCGGCATTGGCCACGGCGACACGGGCGCGCTGCTCCTTACAGAAGGAGCCCAAGCCCTCATCCCCAGTATTAATGACCTTGAAGGAGCTCTGGCCACCCTATGAGAACCGCCACCGTTGAGCGCATCACCAAAGAAACTCAGATTCGCGGAAAACTGAAGATTGAAGGCAAGGGCCGCTACCAGATCTCCACCGGCATCCGGTTCTTCGACCACATGTTGGAGCTGTTTACCAAGCACGGCGGCTTCGACCTGGAACTCACTGCGACGGGCGACCTCGACGTCGACCAACACCATACGGTGGAAGACGTTGGCATCGCGCTCGGGCAGTTGTTCGCCCAGGCTCTCGGAGACCGCAAAGGGATCAACCGGGCCGGCTACTTCGTGATGCCGATGGATGAGACGCTCTCGGTCGTCGCCATTGATCTTGGCGGCCGCCCCGCGCTCGTCTACACCGACTTAGTGAAGGTCCGCCTGGTCGGCGACTTACAGACGGAGTTAGTCCACGACTTCTTCGATGGCTTTGCCGTCCATGCCGGCGCCAACGTCCATTGCAAGGTGCTCTATGGCCGCAGCAACCATCACAAGCTCGAAAGCATCTTTAAGTGCTTCGCCCGCGCCATGAAGTTCGCGACGTCGAAAGACGCCCGCCTTAAGGACCAGCTCCCTTCCACGAAGGGACTCCTCGAAGGAACCAAAGCATGAGCAAAGTAGTCGTCTTCGACTATGGCGCCGGCAATCTCCGCAGCGTCCTGAACACCCTCGGCGCCATTGGAGCGCAGTATGAGCTGGTCGACGACGCCGAAGGCCTCGCCTCCGCCGAGAAGATCATCCTCCCCGGGGTGGGCCATTTTGGGCAGATGGTTCGGACGTTGGACGCGATGCGTGTGCGCAAGCCGCTGCTGATGCGGATCGCCGATGGCGTTCCCTTCCTCGGCATCTGCCTGGGTCTGCAGGCGCTGTTTGAGGAAAGTGAAGAGGCGCCGGATCTGCAGGGCCTCGGCCTGTTCGCCGGCAAGGTGAAGCGCTTCCCGGATGACGCCCGCGTGCCCCACATGGGCTGGAACGAACTGGAGGTGAAGGCCGGTTCCCGCCTCCTCCGCAATCTCCCCGAGCGGCCCTATCTCTACTTCGCGCATAGTTACTATGTGCCCGCCCATGAGTACGCCGCGGCCACCTGTATCTACTCAGAACCCTTCACCGCCGTCCTCGAGCATGAGAACGTTTACGGCGTCCAGTTCCACCCTGAAAAATCCGGAGCCCTGGGGTTACAAATTGTTAAAAACTTCGTGGACCTTTGATACCATGCTGGCCAAACGCATCATCCCCTGTCTCGACGTCACCGCCGGCCGGGTCGTCAAGGGCATCAACTTCGTCAACCTCAAGGACGCTGGCGACCCTGTCGAACTCTCCGAGCGCTATAACGCGCAGGGCGCCGATGAGCTCGTCTTCCTCGACATCACGGCCTCCTCAGACGAGCGCAACACCATGGTTGACGTCGTCGCCCGCACCGCGCAGAAGGTCTTCATTCCGCTGACGGTTGGCGGGGGCATCCGCTCTGTCGTCGATGCACGAAAGAACCTGATGGCCGGTGCCGATAAGGTCAGCGTCAACACGGCCGCCGTCCGCAACCCGAACCTGATTACCCTGCTGTCGAATGAGTTCGGCGCTCAAGCCGTTGTGCTGGCGATCGACGCCCGCCGCCGCCCCGGCGGTGGATGGAACGTCTTCACGAAAGGCGGCCGCGTCGATGAAGGCATCGACGCCGTGGCTTGGGCCGCGAAAGGTATGGAGCTCGGCGCGGGCGAAATCCTGCTGACGTCCATGGATACCGACGGCGTGCAGGACGGCTTCGACTGCGAACTCACCGCAGCCGTTTCCCGCGCAACGCGCATCCCCGTCATCGCCAGCGGCGGCGCCGGGAAGCCCGAACATTTCTTGAAAGTTTTGACCGAAGGAGAGGCCGACGCCGCTCTCGCCGCTAGTATCTTCCACTTTGGCACTTACACCGTCGACGACCTCAAAGAGTTTCTCGACAAGCGCGGCATTGTCGTCCGGAGAACCAAGTGATTCTACCCTGCATTGACCTCATGGACGGCAAGGTCGTCCAACTCGTCCAAGGAAAAGAGAAGGCCCTCGAAGGGGACGCCCCAGAGATTATGCTCCAGAAGTTCGCGGGCTTCCCGGAGATCCAGGTTATCGACCTCGATGCCGCACTCGGCAAAGGCGAAAACGATGCAATCGTCGAAGCCCTGTGCGCGAAGGCCCGCTGCCGCGTCGGCGGCGGCGTCCGCACGCCGGAGCGCGCCGAGAAGCTCGTTGAGCAGGGCGCCCACCGGGTGATCGTCGGCACCTCCGCTTTCCGCGCGGACGGCCCCAACCATGCGCTGCTTTCTGAGATCGTCGCCGCCGTCGGCCCGGAAAAAATCCTGATCGCCATGGATTCCAAGGGCGGCAAGATCACCGTCAAGGGCTGGACGGAGTCCATTAACTTCACCGCCGAAGAGTTAGTGACTCAACTGGAACCGTACTGCAGCGGCTTCCTCTGCACTTATGTTGATAAAGAGGGCATGATGCAAGGCACGGACCTCGATTGGTTCCGCCGCCTTCGCACGGCCATGAGCCCTTCGCACGAACTGACGGCCGCGGGCGGCGTCACGACGCTAGACGACGTCCGCGCCCTGCAATCCATGAACGTCCACGCCGCTCTCGGCATGGCCATCTATACCGGTCGCCTCTCGCTCGACGACCTCCGCAAAATGCTCTAGGAATCAAAAATGTCTTCCCGCCTCGTCTGCTTCAACTCCGCCTGCCGCGCCGAATACGCCTCTACCGAAGTCCTCTACGCCTGCACGAAGTGCGGCGGCCTGCTCGAAGCCAAAATCGACTATGACCGCGCCGCCGCCGCCGGCTGGAAGAAGCTTTGGCGCGAACGCCGCATGTCGAACGCTCCGCTTGATGCTTCGGGCGTGTGGCGCTACCGCGAGATGCTCGACCTGTTTGACGGTTTCGAACACGTCGTTACGCTGCGCGAAGGCAACACCCCGTTGCTGCCGGGCGCGAAGGCCGCGGCGTACGCCGGGCTCGATCACGTCGTCTTCAAGCACCAGGGCTTCAACCCCACCGGCAGCTTTAAGGACAACGGCATGACCTGCGGCGCCACGCAGGCCAAGCGCCTTGGCCTGAAGCGCGTTGCGTGCGTCTCCACCGGCAACACGTCGGCCTCCATGGCGGCCTACGCCGCCACCTCCGGCCTCGATCCCATCATCTTCATCCCCAACGGCAACATCGCTTTCGGCAAGCTCTCCCAGGCGCTCGACTATGGCGCGAAGACGCTGCAGGTGGAAGCCAACTTCGATCAGATTCTCGCCCTCGTCCGCGTCCTCGCCGACCGGCTCGGCATCTATCTGCTGAATTCGGTCAACCCCTTCCGAATCGAAGGCCAGAAGTCGATTGTCATTGAAATGCTCGATCAGCGCGATTGGAAGGTCCCGGATTGGATCGTGCTTCCCGGCGGGAACCTGGGCAACGTCAGCGCGTTTGGCAAGGGCCTTCGCGAGTTACTGGACTTAGGCCTGATCGACAAACTGCCCCGCCTCGCGGTCGTCCAGGCCGCGGGCTCGGCGCCGTTTTACGATTACGTCCGCCAGGATGACAAGGCGCACTTCCCTACGGTGAAGAAGCCGGAGACCCTGGCGACGGCCATCAAGATCGGCGACCCGGTCAGCTACCCCAAGGCGCTCCTCGAGATCGAGACTTCGGGCGGCTCGGTGGAACGCGCGTCCGAGCAGGAGATCGCCGACGCCAAAGCCATCATCGGCGCTTGCGGTATCGGCTGCGAGCCAGCCTCCGCCGCCACGCTCGCCGGGATCAAGAAGCTCGTGGCCGCCGGCACGATGCGGGCGGACGCGGACGTCGTGGCCGTCCTGACGGGCAACGTCCTGAAGGACCCCGACTACATCTACCACTATCACACCGGCGTCCTGAAGGGCCCGCATGGCGAGCCCATCACGTCCACCTTCGGCAACAAGCCCACGGTCGTTCCCAACGACCCGGACGCGATTGCCGCCCTGCTCGGTTAGTGCTTCAACTTCGCCGCCGCCGCGGTAATGGCGGCGGCGTAATTCTCCATCACCTGCGCGAAGACTTTCGCCTGCGCCACGGCCTGCGCTCGCTGGCCGAGCTCTAAGCTTTCCCGCACCCCAGCGATTGTCTTGGCGCCGTAACCCGTATATTGCCCCGGCGCGGAAACCGAGTTCTTGTACCACGGCCGTCCCGGTAACCCGTCCGGCAGCAGGAGCGCCCGCTCGGTCAAATAAACCTCCCGGGTGCCGCTCTTCGCCCCGGCGTATTCGGTTTCGAAGCGCTTCGCCGCGGCATCTAACTTGTCGAGGCTCGCCAAGACATTGGGCAGCCCGACGTTCTTATCCGCCGCTAACTTATCCACTTCGCCCCAGTACTTACGAATCGTCGCGGCCGCGCGGGTGAACTCAAACGGCACAATCGACGCCTCGCTCATGCGCACCATCGACATCGCGGCCACCTGCGCCAGCGCTTTTCCGTACACGAACTCCCCGTCGGAAAACCGCTTGTACCAAGCGAAGGAATCAAAGATAGAGTGGTAGACGCCGCCCCCGCCCGAAGCGGCGCTCGAAAAGCCGAAGTTCACCCCCGCGATCCCCGCGTGGTGAACGAACCCAACGTAGTCCGACCCCGAACCGAGCGGCCCCGGCTGAAACGGTTTCTGGACTTTCAACATATGATTCAGCACACTGTCGCCCGTCACCGGATCCTTCGCGTCCCGGGAAACCTGCTCTAGGAACAAGTTCAACGACGGCGTGGCGCCAAGCCCCAACACGCCCTTTCCGTTCGTGTCGCTATTGAAGTAGGCCACCGCCTTTTCCTTCAACTCCGGCAGGTGTTTCTCCACCCACTCGGTCGATCCAATCAGCCCGAATTCCTCGGCATCCCACAGGGCGAACACGATCGTCCGCTGCGGACGCCAGCCGGTCTTGTACATCTCACCGAACGCTCGCGCCGTTTCGAGTACCGCCGCCGTGCCGGAGATTGGGTCGTTGGCGCCGTTCACCCACGCATCATGATGGTTCCCGTACAACACCCACTCGTCCGGATATACGCTGCCGCGAATCGTGGCGATCACGTTGTGCACCGGCCGGGTGCCCCAGTCGTGGGTCAACTTCAGCCGTACCGGCGTCGCGCCCGGGCCCAGCTTATACGTAATTGGCAAGGCCCCGCGCCAGTTCTCCGGCCCCAGCGGCCCGCCCAATGCTTCGAGGAGCGGCTTGGCGTCGCCATAGGAGATCGGCATCACCGGGATCGGCATCAGCGTCTTCGACTCTTTCAACGTCAGCCGCTTCGCCCCGCCCGGCTCCGACGCGAACCCCGGCGACAGCGGGTCGCCGACGTGGATCGACATATCCATCACGCTGCCCCGTTGCACCCCGTACTCACAGCGATAGGCGCCGGCGGGATACACGTCGCCGCGGAAGTACCCATCGTCCTTTGGGTCGGAGTAGATCAGGCACGCCAAGGCGCCATTTTCGGCCGCCACCTTTGGCTTCACGCCGCGCCAGGACTGGCCATACCGGGCGATCACGATCTTCCCGCGAACGTCCACGCCCTGCTTCTTCAGATACTCGTAGTCCTCCGGCACGCCGTAGTTGACATAGACCAGCGGCGCGGTAACATCGCCATCCGCCGAGTAAGCATTGTAAGTCGGCAGTTGATTCTTGTCGGTCGAGTCCGGATCCTCGGCAAAGTTCGGCTCGGACAGCCGGGCCGTGAACTTGCCCATGCTCAGCACGCGGTCTTTCGGATAGGGCAGCAGCGCCTCAAACGTCTCGATCTTAGCTTCCAGACCCGCCGCGCGCAGTTGGCTGAGGGCGTACTCCGCCACCTTCCGCGACGCCGGCGACCCGGCATGGTGCGGTTCGCTCGCCATGGCCTTCATGTGCGCTTCAATGCGGCGCGCATCGGGCAGCGCCAGCAGCTTCGCCTCCAAGGCCCGCTGTTTCGCGGCCGCCTCCTCGGAGAAACCGCGAATCGGCCCCTGCGCGAACGCAGCGGCGGCAAACAGCAAAGCTAGGGTTAGTTTCATGGCGCCAGGAATTTCAAAAACTCTTTCGGGTCCTTCGTCAAACCGGGGAAGGCTCGCACCGTCTTTTCGTCAGCATCCAGGATGACGTAGTACGGGATGGCGACCGTAGCGAAGCGCGACTCCTGCACCTTCTGATTCTCCTCAGAGGCCGCGTCCGTACCGTCGGTATACAGTTCCACCAGAATATACTTGCCGAGCGCCGCTGCAATCTCGGGCAGCGGGAACATATTGGCTTTCATCCAGTGGCAATTCGTACAGGCATAGCCTGTAAAATTCACAAAAACCTGTTTTCCTTCGGCCTTGGCCTGCGCCAACGCACCGGCCAGATCGTTCTTCTTCCAGGGCTGCGCGGCATAGCCGCCCCCGCCTCCGCCGCCACTCGTCCGCTTCGCCAGCGGCACATAGGCGTCGAGTTCGCCCAGCGAAGCGCCCGTCATTCCGGGCCACAGACTCAGCGAAAAGCTCAACAGGAAGACGCCGAGCAGCAGCCGCGGAATCGTAACGTCCTGCTCCGGCTTTATACCTTCGAGACGCAGCCAGCCGAGCAGATACGCCGCCGGAGCCGCGAACAGGATCATCCATCCGGCCAGGAACCGCTCGCGCGTCAGGATGTCCAACTGCCACACCGCGTCCACGTTCGACAGGTACTTCAGCATGGCGGCCAGGATCAGGAAAGCCATCACCACTTTCACCCGCATCATCCAAACGCCGCTGCGTGGAAGCTTTTTGAGATACGAGGGGAACAGCGCCAGTACGAAGAACGGCGTGGCCAACCCGGAGGCAAATGCAGCCATCCCGAGAATCGGTTGCAGCTTGTCGCCCTGCACGGAAGCCGCCAGCAGCGTCCCCACGAACGGCCCGACGCAAGCGAAGGACGTGAGCGAGAACGTCAGCCCCATCAATAACGAACCCAGATACCCGCCACCCTCGGACGCTTGGTTCAGCTTCGTCAATAGGCTCGAAGGCAGCATGATTTCGAAGGCTCCGAGCATCGACAGAGCGAAGGCGAAGAACACCGCCGCGATGCCGAGGTTCACATACGGATTCGCGCTCAACTGCACCACCGCAAACGGCCCTAGCGCTGCCGACAAAACGAAGCCAAGGCTCGTGAACAGCACGATAATCCCCAGACAGAACACCACCGCCTGGCCGAACGAACCTTTTTTATCGCCCTGCCCAATGAAGTAGGACAAAGTGAACGGAATCATCGGGAACACGCAGGGCGTGAAAACGGCCGCCAAGCCCAGCCCGAACGCAATCAACAGGAAGCTCGAAAGGTCTTGCGGCGCCGGGGCGGCCGGCGCGGGCGCTGCAGGAGCCGCGGCCGGAGCAGAAGCCACCGCCGAAACGAACCCATCCGGAATGCCAGACTCCACCGCGCCCACGGTCAGCACCACGGGAAATGTCCGGCGCCGAGGCGGCAAACACAGCTTGTCATTGCACGCACTCGACCGGATCCCCAACTCCAGATCCTTCACCTGCTCCCCCAGCACTCCGTCGAGGTAGAAAACAGCCGTCCCCTCGTAGCTCTCTGTCGTTGCCCCCGCGACGGCGTCGAACTTAGCTTCCACCTTCTGCTGCAGCGTCTGCTTCGCTTCGAAAGGCGCCGTAAACTTCGTGGCCGTCGCGGTCACCGGCGAGGTCACCGAATACAGGTGCCACCCTGGCTCAATCACCGCCGCCACTTTCATCCGGACCGCGGCCCCGGCTTCGGCCTTCGCCGCCGTGGCGGTGACGGTCCACTGCACCGGAGTCGGAGTCTGCCCCCAGAGCGAGGCGGCAACCAGAAAAAGCCAAAAAGAGCGCATGATTTCCCTTCGTTATTCTCTCATGCCGAGTTACGGTATGATCCAACCCATGGCACTCAATATGCTCGGCGCATACGGCGAGTGGGCCGCTTCCACCGTTCCGGACCCGCCCCGCCTCTCCTTCCGTCAGCCCGTTTTCACCGACATTAACTCCTGGCGCCCCGTTGCCCGCGCCCGCTTCCACGAATCCATCGTCTCCCCTGCCCCGCCGGCCTCGCCGCGGCCCATCATCGAGCATCAGATGGAGTTTGACGGCCTCCACATCGAGCACCTCAAGTGGCAACTTCCCTACGGACCGCCCACGGAAGCCCTCGTCCTCAAGCCCGCCAAAGCCACCGGCAAGCTTCCCGGCATCGTCGGCCTCCACGACCACGGCGGCAACAAGTACTTTGGCCTCCGCAAGATCACCAGGATCTCGAAAGACCCCCATCCCCTCGTGATCCGCCACCAGGATCACTACTACGGAGGGACCGCGTGGGCGAACGAACTCGCCCGTCGCGGCTACGTCGTCGTCATTCACGATACCTTTACCTTTGGCTCCCGCCGCGTTCGCTGGGGCGACGTTCCCGGCAACATTCGGAACAATATGGTGGAGGCCAATCCGGAGTCGGAAGAGGAGATCGTCAAGTACAACAACTGGGCGGGCGGCCATGAACACTTAGTCGCCAAGAGCCTCTTCTCCGCCGGACTCACCTGGCCCGGGGCTTTTGTTTACGACGACCAACGCGCCCTTGACTATCTCGCCTCGCGGCCCGATGTGGACGCGACCCGCATCGGCTGCGCCGGCCTCTCCGGCGGCGGGCTCCGGACGGTGATGCTTACCGGCGCCGACGAGCGCATCCGCTGCTCCTGCTGCGTCGGCATGATGACCACCTGGCGCGACTACATCCTCAATAAGTGCTACACGCACACCTGGATGTGCTACGTCCCGGGTCTCCCGAAAGACCTCGACTACCCCGAAATTCTTGGTCTCGCCGCTCCCAATCCCGTCCTGGTCTTGAACAACAGCCAGGACTCGCTATTCACCCTTCCGGAAATGCAGCGGGCGGACCAGATCCTCACCGACGTCTACAAAAAGGCTGGCGCCGCCGACAGGTACAAAGCGAACTTCTATCCCGGCCCGCACAAGTTCGACCGCGATATGCAGAAAGACGCCTTTGCCTGGTTCGACCGCTGGCTGAAAAGCTAACCCCGGCGCTCCACTTTCACAGCGGCCAGCTTAAACCCCGCCTGGCCATACGGACTGTCCGTCGAGCCGATTTCGAGGCGTCCGCTCACCCACACGCTGTAGATGGTCTCCACCTTCGCCGGGCGCCCGGTCGACATCGTCGCATAGACGATCTGGTTCGCCGGCGGCGCCGGGGTGTGCACACAAGCCCCCGCCGTCGGCACCACCAAAAACTCCACCGCTTCTTCGAATCCATCGTCGAACGGCACCATGTAGCCGGCGATCTTCACATCCGTCCCGGCGACGAGCTCCAACAAGGGGTTGGCCTGACCCGTCCGCGTATCCAGCCCTCGCAGCATCGCCCACGTGATTTCGGCAAACCCCTTGTCCCCGCCCGCTGCGGCAGTTTCCAGCGGCTCGGCCGGCACAGCCCGTGGCACATGGATCTTCCGCGGGCCCGCTTCTTCTTCGACGGGGACGGCCTTGAACTTCGGTCCACAACCCGCCAGACCGCCGGCCGCCGCCGCTAAAAATGCTCGCCTCCGCATAGCCCTATCCTATCGCCTGATACCCTGGAAAGCACCATGCGATTTCTCCTTTTGCTGGCGGCCATCACGCTGTCCTGCGGCCAGTCCCCCCTCCTCGTCAAGCCGTATCTGCAACTTGGCGACAACCCTGCCGACGCCACCCGCATGACCGTCGTCTTCCATTCGCCCACGCCAGGGAAGTTCACCGTCACCGGACCAAATGGCAAAGCCATCCCCGCCCTGGAGCAAAAGGTCGCCGCCACCTCCATCTCCGAACATTCCATCTACTCCGCCGAACTCACGGGCCTCAAGCCCGGCGCGGAGTTCGCCTACGCCGTCGCCCTAAACGGCCAAACCCTTTTCCAATCGAAAGGCCTCGCCCGCAAATCCGCCTCGCAGTCCTCCCGCACCGTCATCTTCGGCGACAGCGGCCAGGACAACACGCCCCAGCGCGAAATCGCATGGCAAACCGCACAAGCCAAGCCAGACATGGTCTTCATCGTCGGCGACGTCGTCTATAGCCGCGGCCTTGTCTCGGAATATCGGAAGAAGCTCTACCCGGTTTACAACGCCGATACCGACACCCCCAATGGCGTCAGCCTGATGCGCTCTCGGCTATTCACTGTCGTCCCTGGCAACCATGACACCGTCACCACGGATACCACCAAATACCCCGACGGTCAGGCCTATTATCTGTACTGGAAGCAGCCCTCCAACGGCCCGTCCCTCGGGGACAAGCACCAACCACTTCTGCAAGGCGACTATGCCGCCACGTTCAAATCCAGCGCCGGCCCGGCCTTTCCCAACGCCGCCAACTACTCCTTCGACTACGGCAACGCCCATTGGACCATGCTCGACGGCAACGATTACGTCGACTGGCAGGAACCCGCGCTGCAAAAATGGATCGCCGACGACCTCGCCAAAGCCGGAAAAGCCACGTGGCGCTTCATCGGCTTCCACCAACCCGGCTTCAACTCCTCCAAAGCCCATTTCTCGCAGCAGCAGCTCCGCTGGCTGGCGCCCATCTTTGAACAAGGCGGGGTCGACATCGTCTTCAGCGGCCACGTACACAACTACCAACGGTCATATCCCTTAACATTCGCCCCCTCCGGCCCCGGCGCCAAGAAGGGCGAAGTGGAAGGCGCCTTGAACCTCGATAAGGCTTATGCCGAAAAGGGCAAACCCAATGGCGTCATCTACATCGTCAGCGGCGCCGGCGGCGCTGGCCTTTACAACCCCGAGCAGGACCAGGACCGCACAACTTGGCAGCCATTTACGAAGCTCTTCGTATCGAGGACCCACAGCTTCTCCATCCTCGACCTGGATGGCACAAACCTCCTTTTCCGCCAACTCGACGGGAAAGGCCAGGAACTCGACCGGTTCGAAATCAAGAAACAGACCACCAAAAACCAAGGGCCCCGCTATCACCCGGGGCCACTGGACATGTCCGGCGGGAGTGCCGCCGTGATGTTTTGGGGAGAATCAGGCTCGATGGCATCGCAATGCCGCGAATCCTGTGTTTGATTGGATGTTACGGCGCTGCGCCCTAAGAGTCAAGTAAAAAATCCAACGATTTTTTACGCCAATAACTTCTTTGCAATCAATAACTTGCAGACGCTCTCGCGACGACGATTTTCTGTGGAAAATCTGTGCAAATCCAGTTGAAATCGACCCGGTTTCCGCTCAAACTACAGAAACTAGGGCCAGTTACGGCTGTTTCGGACCCTCGTCTTCGAGCGAAAGCGACACGAGCGCCTCTTCCCGTGGACGGATATTCCCGAAGCCACCACCTGTGGCAACCCGGATCCCCGCAAACAACAATCCGGCCAGCGTCGCCAAGCCGATCAGAATCCCAATTAGCTTCACGATCGCCAGAATCATGTCCCCGACGTTCTGCTGCTGCGCCGGAGCCGCATTCGAGTTCAACGTCACGGTGGCCTCGTACTGCACTTGGGAAAGCACCCGCTGGGCGGCGTCCGCGTTGGGGGCTTTCGTCACCACCCCGATCAGTGGACCGCTCCGTGACGCCGTCAGCCCCGGCAGCGCCTGAAACGCCGCAATCTGCTTCTGGGCAATCTGGTGATTCGGATAGGAGAACACAACCAGGTCCACGGCTCCGTCCCTGTCCGCAAACCGTCCCGCAATCCCCTCAGTGTCAAACTGAAAAGCCACCACCGACGGCGGTACCTGCGGCGCAAACTTCTCGAGACTCGCTGGCCCCGTAATGTAGCGCTCCGAATTCAACGCGCGCGCCTCTTTCGGCAGGAAACCCATCAAAGCCGGAAGCGCCGCATTCTCAAATCTCGGCAGACTCAACACCACCTGATGGACCGTCTCCTCATCCGGCAGATATCCATCAAAACGAAGGACATAGTTGCCATACGCGAGCAGCGTTTGACCACCGGACTTTACAGCTACCTTTGTCGCCGCCTCCGTCGTCGGTTTGGCGTCCGCCGGCCGCAAAATCTGCCACACCGCCAGAGCGGCCGTCGAATCCCGCAGGCGCCACGCCGAAACCGTAAAGCTCTTCACCGGCCCGGTGACGCCCTTTTCATTCGGGCGCCCCTTACCTTCGTAAACCGCCGTCTCGCCTTCCTGGAAGCCGTACTCCCGCCACAAACCCGGATCCGGAGCCGTCAAAGGCGTCGCCGATTTCCTGGCATGCAGTTCCAACCCCTCCGGCAGCAAAGCCGCCGACAGAGGCATCACCGCGCAAAACAGAGCCGCTATTCGTTGATTCCGTGACATTTTTTGTATTTTTTGCCGCTTCCGCAGAAACACGGATCGTTACGGCCCACTTTCTTAGACGCCACGACCGGCATTTGTGGTGCCGAAGGAGCGGAACCACCCAAAAACTGCAACTCGGCCAGTTCCTTCTCCTTCTTTTTCTCGATCTTCCGCGTAAACTCCGTAATCGACGCCCGCGCCGCTTTCTGATCGACAGGCGCCGGCTCCGGCGGTCCGGCGGCTACCATCTCGCCACCCTCCCCTTCCGGATCCTCGGGTTCCCCGTGGAACCGCGTCCCCAGCCCGTCATCCTCGGCT
Source organism: Candidatus Sulfopaludibacter sp. SbA3 (assembly GCA_945890485.1). Lineage (GTDB taxonomy): Bacteria > Acidobacteriota > Terriglobia > Bryobacterales > Bryobacteraceae. Next base: position 221,057 of record CAMDCN010000004.1, read on the forward strand.
ACCTGCATGAAGAAGAGATACCGCAGCGTCTCGTCCTCAATGCGGTCCATCATGTCCTGGAACAGGGTGAACGACTCTTTCTTGTATTCGAGCAGCGGATCCTTCTGCCCGTAGGCCCGCATCCCGATGCCTTCCTTCAAGTGGTCCATCGACAACAAGTGGTCTTTCCACTGGTTATCGATCACATTCAGCATGATGATCCGTTCGGCCTCCCGGATATAATCCGGCCCGATCATAGCCTCTTTCTGCTCGTAGCGGGCTTTGAGTAAATCGAAGATACTGTCTTCAATCTCCTCGCGGCTCATCTGCGGATAGTCCGAAGTATCGATTGTTACCCCGAAGCGCGTCAGGATGTCGGATTCCAACCCCGACAAGTCCCATTCGTCCACGCGCGCCTTTTCGGGAATCCGCGCCACGGCCAGCGTTTCCACCAGGCCTTTCGACATTTCGAAGACCCGCTCCCGCTGCTCCACGCCTTCGAGCAAGCCGCGCCGCATGCCGTAGACGGCATTGCGCTGCTTGTTCATGATGTCGTCGTACTCCAGCACGTGCTTCCGGCTCGCGAAGTTCTGCGCTTCCACAGCCTTCTGCGCTGCCGCAATTCGCCGCGTGATCAGCTTCGATTCAATCGGCACATCTTCTTCCATGCCCAGCCGCAGCATAAGATTCTGCATTCGCTCGCCGCCGAAAATCCGCAGCAGGTCGTCTTGCAGAGAAAGGAAGAACTTCGACGCGCCCGGGTCGCCCTGCCGGCCCGCGCGGCCGCGCAACTGGTTATCAATACGCCGCGATTCATGCCGCTCGGTGCCAACGACAATCAAACCGCCCGCCGCTACGACCTTATCGTGCTCTTCGTCGCAAACAGCCTTGTGCTTCTGGAAGATTTCGGTCCACTGCGGCATCGGCACGCGATAGTTCCGCGCGCCACGCTGGAAGTAATAGAAGTCCCGGTCGGCCACCAGGCCACCCGCGCCCTCCGGCATCGACTCCAGATAGCCCTTCTTCAGACACTCTTCCTGCGCCAGGAAGTCCGGATTGCCGCCCAGCAGAATGTCCGTACCACGGCCCGCCATGTTGGTGGAAACCGTAACGGCGGCGTACCGCCCCGCCTGCGCGATGATGAACGCTTCCCGCTCGTGGTTCTTAGCGTTCAGGACCTCATGCTTCACGCCGAGCCGGGTCAGAATCGTCGACAACCGCTCCGACTTGGTCACCGAAATCGTGCCGACCAGCACCGGCTGGCCCTTGGCGTTGCACTCCTGAATCTCTTTGGCCGCGTTCCGGAACTTCTCTTCCTCGGTCCGGTAGACGATGTCATTGAACTCGATCCGCTTCATCGGCCGGTTCGGCGGCACGGGCGAAACGTCGAGCTTGTAGGTTTTGCCGAATTCAGCCGCTTCTGTATCGGCCGTACCCGTCATGCCCGAAAGCTTCTTGTACATGCGGAAGTAGTTCTGGAACGTGATGGACGCCAGCGTCTGCGTCTCGCGTTGAATCTTCACGCCTTCTTTGGCTTCGATGGCCTGATGCAGCCCGTCGCTCCAACGCCGTCCCGGCATAATGCGACCGGTGAACTCGTCGACAATAACGACTTCCTGCTCGCCGTCGTCGCCCGGCCGGACCAGATAATCCTTGTCCCGGTGGAACAGCACGTGCGCTTTCAAGCCCTGCTGTACGTGGTGATTTACTTCAATGTTCGAAGGGTCATAGAGATTGCCGCAGTTCAGCAACCGCTCGACTTTCAGCACGCCTTCTTCAGTCAGCGCTACACCGCGGTGCTTTTCGTCAACCGTGTAGTCGCCGGTAAAGTACTTCTCTCCCGGCTCCTTGCCCTCAATCACCTCGCCCCGAATCAGCTTCGGGATGATCTGATTAATCCGGTAATACTTGTCGGTCGACTCCTCTGACGGACCCGAGATAATCAACGGCGTCCGCGCCTCGTCGATCAGAATCGAGTCGACTTCGTCGACGATCGCGTAGTGGTGCGGCCGCTGCACACAGTCCGTGATCCGAAACTTCATGTTGTCGCGCAGGTAGTCGAACCCGAACTCGTTGTTCGTGCCGTAGGTGATGTCGCAGGCATAGGCCGCCTTGCGCTCGGCATCGTCGAGGTCGTGCACGATACAGCCTACGGTCAGGCCCAGAAACTTGTACACGCGACCCATCCATTCCGAGTCGCGCCGCGCCAGATAATCGTTCACGGTGACAACGTGAACGCCCTTTCCTTCGAGCGCGTTCAGATAGCAAGCCAGCGTCGCCACCAGCGTTTTGCCCTCACCGGTCCGCATTTCGGCGATTTTGCCCTGGTGCAAAATCACGCCGCCGATCAACTGAACGTCGTAGTGACGCATGTTCAGAACCCGGCGTCCAGCCTCGCGAACCGTCGCGAAAGCCTCCACCAAAATATCGTCGAGCGTCGCGCCCTGCTCGAGTTTGTTCTTAAATTCGGCGGTTTTGCCCGAAAGCTCGGCGTCGGAAAGTTTTTCAAAGGATGGGGCGAATTCGTTGATGGCAGCGATCACGGGCTTGAGCTGTTTCAGCTCACGTTCGGATTTCGTGCCGAAAATCTTCGCTAGCAGAGCGTTAATCATAGGAAGGCAATTGTAGGTACGGCTCACCAAACGGCAGAGTCCGCCTAAATTCTAGTTTACCGCTCAAGAAAGCTAAATGCGGGCCGATAACGCAAAACAAGAGGTAGACGAAAAAAATGGATTTTCTGAATGGTGCGTGGCTCAACCGGGTCTGTGATCCCGCCGAAATGACGCTGGGCGCAGCCGTCGCCCAGGCCCTGCTCGCCGCCCGTTCTCACCCTGAAGTCGTGGACGTGCTCCTCACCCGTCTGCGAGTTGAGTCCGAGCCCGGCGTTGTCGACCGTCTCCTCGAACTCCTCGGCGCTGTCACGCCCGCCCAGCGTATCAGCGACGTTCTCCAGCCCTACATCAACTCCGACACGCCGCGCATCCGCTCGAAAGCCCTCAAGCTCTACGCCTGCGCCACGGGCGACGCCCAATGGGCCATGCAGTTCCTCGGCCACAGCGACTCCCGCTTCACGGCCAACGTCGTCGAAGCCCTCTGGGGCGCCAAGTCCACCCCAGAGCTCAAAGAGTTCTTCTGGGCCGCCTCTGGCAGTCCTAACGGCCGCGTCGCCGGCAACGCCGTCGTCGGCCTCTTCCATTTGGGCGACCCCGGCGCCATCGATGTCCTCCGCCGCCTCGCCCGCGACGAATCCGCCGACGTCCGGGCCTCCGCCGCCTGGGTCATCGGAACCGTCGGCTGGATCGAAGGCATGGACATCGCGGTTGAAATGATGAAAGACCCCAATCCGAAGGTCCAACGCAACGCCATTCAAGTCGTTCGCCGCCTACAGTCTCTCGCGGGGACGGCAAACCGCGCTGCGACCAGTCTTCCCCGCTAGTCGCGCCAAGCCACGAACAGGCGCGGATTCTCTGGCCGCACCCGCACTTGCAACCCCCACGGCTTCAGGTCGGCGGCCACCGCGCCTCCATCGTAATCCCCGTGCAGTTCGCCGACGATGGCGTCCACCCGCGCCAACCACCCGCAATTCTCCCGAAACAACTGCTTCTCCGCTCCTTCTACGTCCATTTTTAGCAAGCCAATCCGGTCCCATCCCAATTCGGCCAAAATCCCCTCCACCGTTCGCCCCGCCACCAGACACACCCCCGGGCCGCCGCTCCGCAAACCCGGCACGACCGAGTGCGCCCCCGAAACCGCACTCAACTGTAATTCCACCGGTCCTTCTACTGCCGTCAACGCCGCCCCGTACACGGCCGCCTCCAAGCCGTTCGCCGCCAGCGTTCCTCGAAGTGCCCGCAAATTCTGAGGCTCCGGCTCCACCACCGCCAATCGCGCTCCCGGATATCGCCGCGCCATCGCCACCGCCGCATACCCGCAGTTGGCCCCCGCGTCCAAAATCGTCCCCGGTGCTCCTTCCGGCCACGGGTACTCCGACTCCATCACCACCTGGACGAGGCAAATCAAATCGTCCGACCGCAACCGCACCGGCGCCAACATCCGCCGCCCCTCCCACGCAACCTGCACCGTCACCACGCCCCCGGGCGCCAAGGCCGGCATCCGCCACCGCAGCGTATAAGCGAACTGCGCCCACATTAGTTTCATCCGATCCAACCAAGTCGCCCCATACGCACTACGCTTCTTCAAGTCCTGCAGGAACTGTCCCAACTGCAACGCGCCCGCTTTCATCCGGCCCTCCGAATCCCCATCATCCAACGCGCCAGTCGACGCTGCCCGCCCGCTGGCAACACCACCAGACTCACCACCGCCCCCAACTGCCACCATGTCCGCCCGTCTGCCAACAGCCATCCCGGAGCCCATCGAATGCCTTCCACTAACAGCCGCAGCGCCTCTCCGCCGCGCCCCCCTTCGTAGGCCGACACCGACGCCACGCGCCGCGCATTCGCCTCCGCCCGCGTCCGGTACGGCGCCACCGCCGCCGTATCCAGCCTCTCCACCTTCGCCAGAATCTCCTCCCAGGCCCGCAAAAACTTGGCGACGTTCGCCGTCACTTGCCCCGCCCGTCGCCGGCATACCGTATCCACCGTTTCGATCCCCAGCAACCCGCCGGGATAGCGCAGCGCCAAACGCAGCCAGAACTCATGGTCCGAGCCCTGTGTCAACTCCTCATCAAAGCCGCCCAACTCTGCAAAAACTCGCCGCCGCAAGATGATTCCCGGAGTCGGAATCGTATCCTCCATCAGCAGTTCCCCAAATGTCGGCCGCCCCGCCCGGCCGAACGGAACCCGTCCCAGCGGGCTCCCCGCCGCGTCCACAAACCGTGCTCGCGCAAACACCCCCACTGTCGACTCATCACTCGCCGCCAACCGTCCACCCAACGCCCCAGCCAACCAATAGTCATCGGCATCGAGAAACGCCACCCACTCCCCCCGCACCTCCGCCAATCCCCGGTTCCGCGCCGCGGCCACCCCCCGGTTTTCCGTCCGGATCACCCGCGCCCCCGCCTCCGCCGCTTCGGCCCCGGTGGCGTCCGTGGAGCCATCGTCCACTACGAGCACCTCGCAAACCTCCGGCTGGGCCAGTGCCGATCGCACTGCGTCCCCAACCATCCCTGCGGCCTGGTACGCGGCAATCACGACGCTGATCCGCTTCAACAACGCCGGGCCTGCCGTTCTAACGTCTCAAACAATTTCCCCGGCAGCACCGCCTTCGCCACCAAGCCCCCCGCCACCAGATAGTTCCGCCGTTCCACCATAAACCGTCCTGGCGCCTTTCCGAAACCTTCCCACAGCAGCTGCCATGCCGTCCTCAACTCTCCGGCCTCTAACGCCAAATACGCAAAATAGCGCTGCATATTCATGGCGCCGATGGGTCCTACTGCTTCCACCATCTCCGGTGACCGCTGCTGCGCCCGCTGCAGCACCCAGCTCCAACCGGCCGACATGGTCCGCCACTTGCTCGTGATCTGTCCGTTCCGCCGCCGGTAGAGCACCAGAATCTCCGGCACGCAGCGCACGTTTCTCCCCCGTCCGTGCGCCACGCGAAGCCAGTAATCGTAGTCGTAGCACGCCCCTGTATCGGTTCTGAACTCCCCCACCCGCTCCACCGTCGACCGCCGCAGCATCACCGCCGAACCGTTCGCACAGTAGTTCTCCACCAGTAGTTCCGCCTCCCCTAGCGGCACCCGCGCCGGTCGCGACGTCGGCCCCAGGTCCGTCCCCGCCTCGTCCACCATCCGCGACAGCCCAAAAGTCATTTCACAATCCGGCTGCTCCCGCATCACGGCCAGATGCCGCTCCAGATTCCGCGGCGTCCACAAGTCGTCGCCATCCAGAAACGACACAAACTCGCCCCGCGCCTGTGACATGCCGAAATTAGCCGCCCCCGCCGCCCCGCGGCGCGCCCCGCGGAAGAGCTTCACTCGCGCATCCTGAACGGCCTCCACCCGACTCACCGTGTCGTCCGTCGATCCGTCGTCCACCACCAGCAACTCGAAGTCCGCCTCGGTTTGCGCCAAGACAGAGCGAATCGCAGCTTCGATATAAGGGCCTACATTATAGGCAGTCGTGATAACGGAAACCAACAAACCCTCAGTTTCTCCCATCCCGGACCGATACGCAAAATAGAACGATGTCGCCCCTCTCCAGCATCTCGAACCGCTCTTCTGGCGTCTCCACAGTGGCTGCCCGCAGCCGCGAGTCCACAGCCGCGAAGCTGACGGTCACCACCGCCGAGGGTGATAAGGTAACACTTTCCTTCCAGCAAGACACCCGCGCCAGCTTCTCGGCCGGCGCCGCCTACGGCCCCAACGGCCGCGCGGCGGCGGCCCGCTCGAGCTATCAACAAAAAACGGAGGTGGCTGTCCGCGTCGAAGGGGACCTCTCGGATGCGGAACTCAAGGACATCACCGATCTCATAGGCCAACTCGCTCAACCAGCCGATCCCAAGGCGCCAACCTCCAGCGCCTCGCTCGATACCCTGCAAAGCTTCGAATTCGCTTACCGCCGGCGCACGGAAGTCGACTTCCGCGCCTCGCAGTATTCAATTGAAGCTTAAGGCCACCGCAGTTGCTGATGTAAAAACGCAAATGTCCCTACGCCCCAAATCTGGTGCGGCCCCTGAAAATACTCAATCGTTGTGCGCTCTCCCAAATTCCAATTCGCGTACAACCGGCGCACCTTGGCGTATTCATAGCTCACCCACTCATCAATCCCCACCCCGTCCGCATGTCCCCGCTCCACCATAAACGCACGCGGAGCCATCAGCGCCGCGAGTTCGAAGTGGCCGAACGTGTTCCCTTGGTTGAAATCGAACATCTCGTATTCCTGCGTGAATAGATAGCTGAATGGAACCTCATTCGATGCGATCTTCCACGTCCACTCATTGAAATTGCCGGAACAAATCACCACCTTGTACCTCGGCTCCACCGGCGGCACCAACATCGCCGTCCGTCCGCCATAGCTCAGCCCATAGAACCCGATCCGCTCCCCGTCCACCATCGCCAGGTTCTCCAGCCAATCGAGCGTCGCCTTGTGCTGCGCCACGATAAACGAATACAGCGTTAATCCCAGTGGATTTGCTTTCCGCTGCAGCCGCCGGAAACGGTCGCCATGAATGTAGGGATTCTGCGGCGCATAGACGATGAATCCCCGCTCCACCAATCGCGCCGCGAATCGCCCGTACACCTGCGCCGCCTTCGCGTCCGGCGGCTGGATCAGATCCTGCGGCCGCCCCTCCAGCCCGTGCTGCGCCACCACTAACGGTCGCCGTTCCCCCGGTTTCATCCCTTTCGGCACCAATAAGATTCCGTAGCCGAAAACTTCTCCCGCCACCGGGATCGTAACCTCCCAACCCGTATAGTCCACGGCGTCGTAGAGCCGCCGCGTCTCCACCCGTCCTCCGGCCTCACCCGCAATCTGCCCGATCCCCTCATTGATGTAACGCTCCAAGTACGGTCCTTTGGTCCGTTCCCAAGCCGCCGGCGAAGACAGATCGGCCTTCGCCCACCAAGCCGCCCGCCGCTTCTCCGCCCCGCGGAGCATCTTCTGGCAGAACTGCACTATCTGCTGGAAGTGCGCCTCGGAAGCCACCAGCCCACTCTCTTTCCCTGCCCCCACCCACTTAACCCGTGCCGAGTCCAATTCCCCGGCGCCCTTCCACACATTCCGCCAAACTGGTCCCGCATCCGGCAGCGAACCCACACGTCCTTCTTGAATCCGCCCATCCAGATAAGTGCTATAGAGCGCCACCACCGCTCCCTCTCCCTGGCCGCTCACGGTCACCGGCAGCCCTCGCGCTACGCAGTAGTCCACAGCCGCCAGCACCATCTGCACCTCAAAGCCCAGCACATGCCGACCCAGCGGATAGGCCATCCGGTATACGTACTCCCGCCGCGCATGGCGCCCCTTTCCCACCGGGTCCAAGCCCAGCAACGCCGGCTGAAAAATCAGTTCCCCTTCCCTCGCCGCCTTCACCTCTTCCATGGCAATCCAGCATCGGGTTGCCTTCCCAGCCGGCTGCCAGACCACGCCCTCGGCATCCATTCCCTCCAACACCGGCCATTTCCCCGCCCGCAATTCCGTGAAAGGAACCCGCGCGTCCACTGCCCCAATCAACTCCCGCATCCGCTCCGGCCCCGGAGCCTTCCGCCCCACCGCCGCCCGGTCCAGGTAGCGGTCCATTCCCTCCAACATCGCCAGGCTCAGGTCCCCACTTCGCTCGAGCGCGGCCGTCCCCGGAAACGGCTGAGCCCCCAGCCCACAGACGAAGCAAAACCAAGCCAAAACGCGCATCAGCCTAAGCTACACGCATCGCCACCATCGTGCCAATCCCCCACACTAAACTAATCGCCAGCATTACAATCCCCAGCTTGCGCTCCTTCTTCCGCACGAACCATAGGTACAAACCCGTGGCTCCCAATAAGAGCAAACCAAACGAAACAATCCCCACCAGCCACCCGTAGACATTCACCCAGCTATCCTCGTGCCATAGTCCCGCTGAAGTGTGCAGCCGGTTCATCATCCCCGCGAAGCCCCATCGGCTCGTCTTCATCTGCGCCGCCCCGGTCGCCTCGTCATACCGGACGCTATGGTTCACACCCGGCTTCGTCAAAAGGAACTGCGTCACCCCGTCCTTCTGCCGGATCTGCGCCAAGTCTCCCTCGAGCTTCAACCCCGTCCGCAGCGCCAGCGCCGCATCCCGCGGAGCCAGCCCCGGAGCCAACTGCGTCTTCCACTCCACTGATACCGGCTTCGTATCCGCCCACGTCGGATGCGCAAACTGCAACGAACTCCATCCGTACATCAACACGAACAGCATGGAAAACAGTCCTGCCGTCAAATGGACGTCCCGCAATATCGGATACAGCTTCCGCTTCATTGCATCCTCCAGTAAATCGCCAAAAACGCCACCGTCCCCAACACCGCCGCCACCAGCGCGCCTTTATGGGTCAGGCGCAGCGTCCACCAAAGCAGGATCCCCGTAAGCACCATCCCCAGCAAGCTCCACACCGCCAGCTCGTTGTACCAGACCCACGCGCGCACCCGCCAATCAGGCGACGGATTCCGTATGGTCGTCGCGTGAATCCGGTTCAGGTACTCGAGAACGTCGATGCGCGTCTCCTCAAAGCTCAGCTTGTCCTCATGCACCACCACCCGCGTCAACCCGTTGACCTGATAGAAATCGAGCAGCAATTTCCCGTCCGGCGTATGCCGTAAGAACTGCTTCGCAATCGGGTTCGCCAGCGCCGGCGCGAACTCCTTCCGGATCTTTTCCCCTAACGCCGCATCGTCCAGGTCTTTCGGCGCAACGAACGGCACGTCCCATCGTTTCGCCTCGGGCCGCGCCCGCTCCTCCCATTTCGGCGCCATGGTAGCGTACACCCCAATCACGCCGAATACGCACAAGCTCGAAAAGCTCAACAGACTCAGATAAATGTGAACTTGCTGAATCAACGCCCGCATAAGGTTCATGGATGCCCACCAGCATCCCACGAATGCTCTCTTTTTAGCCGCCCGCAAACGGCGGCAGTACGGGGGTTGCCTTCACAGTCCCCAACGCTACCGTTGTCCGCGTCCGCACAATCCCCGCTAGGCTCTTCAGCCGCTCACTCAGGAATCCATCTAACGCCCGTGGACTCGCCGTCACCACTTTCAACAGGTAGTCGTCGTCACCCGCCACATGGTGGCACTCCAACACCTCGGCAAATGCCGTGACCTTCTTCAAAAACGGAGCCCGGTACCGAGGATGCCCCAGCGTCACGAACACGAACGCCGTCATCGCGAGCCCTACCGCCTCCGGCTCCACCAGCACCGTGAATCCCTTCACGACGCCCCTCGCCTCCAGCGCCCGTACATGCGCTGTCACCGACGGGGCCGATACGCCCAGCTCCGCTGCCAACTCCGCCCAGCTCATCCGCCCGTTCGCGGCGAGCAGGGTCAACAGTTTCGTATCGAACTCAGAAATCTCTTCTGGCATTTGATTCATAATACAGAAATGCTTTCCGCTTTAGAATCTGAATCCGCACTCGCGGCATTCCTTGCAGCCTTCTCCGCGACCACCCTCCCGAAAGAGCAGTGGACCCACGCCGCCCACGTCACCGTCGCCGCCGCCTGGATACACGAAAACTCCGCCACCGCCCTCGACCGTCTCCGCCCCGCCATTCGCGAATACAATGCCGCCACCGGCGGCCTGAACACCGAAACCTCCGGCTATCACGAAACCCTCACCCGATTCTGGGTCCTCCGCATCACCGAAACCCTCCCGCAAGAAAAAAGCCGCCTCGAAGCCGTCCGCGACGCTGTCGCTCGCTACGGCCCGCAAAGCGGCCTGTTTCGCCGGTACTACAGCTTCGACGTCGTCAATTCGGTAGACGCGCGCCGCGAGTGGATCGCCCCGGATCTATTGGGGTAGCTTTAGGGATTGGTGGCTCACCAACTGCCACTGCGCGCCCTTTTTCGCAAACACGTGCGTAAACGCCAAGTGCGCCTTTCCCGGCTTGCCATCCGTCACGAACTCCACGTGCGCATCGGCGTTCACCACCGCCGCCGTCCCGTAGACTCGGGCCTTCACGTTGCCATACTTCACGGAAACATACTTCTGCTTCCCGCTTCGCATCGACTCAATGTAGCCAGCCTTCGTCTCCACCAGTCCCGTCGAATGCAGGTAGTGCAGGTCGTCGGCCAGCACCTTGCCGAGCAGCGCAAAGTTGTTTTTCGTAATCCCGGCGGCCCAATCCTGTTCGGCCTTTTTCACATCGTCTTCGGCGCCAGCAAACGCGGCGGCAGCCAGCAGCAAGGTAGCTAGAAAAAATCGCATATGGGCATTATGGCGTGATTTGCCCCAGCACAACAGCATGGTGCGCCCCGGTTGCCGACGGCAGGTTCCCCGGCTTCCGCAGCCACGTCTGCCGCGCCAGCATCGCGAAGGCCACCGCCTCTTTCGCCATCACGGGAATGCCCCACTCCGCCGTCGTCGTCACCCGGGTCCCGGGCAACAATGCGATCAGATGGGACATGATCATCGGGTTCAGCGTCCCGCCCCCGGCCGCGATCAGTTCGTCGGTGCCGGCCGGGATCGCCTGCGCAATCGAAGCCGCGGTGAACACCGTCGCCGTCGCGAGCAGGTCCTCGAGCGGTAGCTGCGTAGCCAACAACTCCGCGACAAACTCCCGGCCGTACTGTTCTCGCCCGCAACTCTTCGGAGGCTTCTTCGAAAAGTAGGGTGCCTTCAGCAAATCGCCCAACAGCGCCCGATTCACATTCCCCCGCAGTGCCAGCTTAGCCCCCCGGTCGTAGCTGAGCTTGCCCTTGGAGACCACCCACGCCAACTGGTCCATCACCATATTCCCCGGCCCGGTATCAAACGCGATCGCGTTCGCCCCCGGCCGCAGGACCGTGATGTTCGCGATCCCCCCAATATTCAGCGCCACCCGCGTCAACTTCTTATGGCGGAACAAAAGATCATCCACAAACGGAACCAGCGGAGCCCCCTGCCCTCCCGCCGCCATATCGCGCGGCCGGAAATTCGATACCACCGGTTTCCCTGTCCGCTCAGCCAACACCTGCGCCTCGCCCAATTGCAGCGTGCATCCTTTTTCATGGAACACCGTCTGCCCATGGCATCCGATCAAGTCGATCGGTGTCGTGAGCTTCGCCACTGCCTTTGCATACAACTCCGCCAATCGGAAGTTCCAGCGCGCAATCTCCGCCGTATGCGTCGCTGCATTCGAAATCGAATGCAGCCCCTCGCGCACGGCAGTGCTATATAGCACCTCTCGGTGCTCCAGCAGCGACCATCCGCCCTTGGCAAACTCCACCACCGCCAGGCTGATCCCGTCGAGCGAGGTCCCGCTCATGATTCCGCAAACCCGCATTAGCCCAACTCCTTCTGCAGCGTCGCCAGAATCTGCAGCGCTTCAATCGGCCGCAACTCGTCCAGCTTCAACGCCCGGATCCGCGCCGCCAAGTCCCCTGTCACCGGCTCGAACAGCCGTATCTGCAAAGGAGCCTGCCGCGGCGGGGCCACGACGGTCTCCTCGGTCTGCTCATGCAGCGCAAGAATCTCCCGCGCGCGTTCAATCACCGTCGAAGGTAGCGCCGCCAGACGCGCTACTTCGATACCGTAGCTCTTATCCGCCGCCCCGGGTTCCACTCGGCGAAGGAAAATGATCTGGTCGCCGGCCTCTTTCACAGAGACGTGCAGGTTGCAGACGCCTCGCATCCTTTCTGCCAGCACGGTTAGCTCATGGTAATGCGTCGCGAACAAGGTCCGCGCCCCGATCCGTTCGTGGACGTGCTCGACGACGGCCCACGCCAGCGCCAAGCCATCGTAGGTCGCCGTACCCCGGCCAATCTCGTCCAGGATGATCAGACTATTCTTCGTCGCGGTATTGAGGATGACGGCCGTCTCCGTCATCTCCACCATAAAGGTGCTCCGGCCCCTCGCCAGATTGTCCGCCGCGCCAATGCGTGTGAACACCCGGTCCACCACCGGCAGCGTCGCCGACTGCGCCGGTACGAACGAACCCAACTGCGCCAAGATCGAAATCAACGCGGTCTGGCGCAAATACGTCGATTTTCCGCCCATATTCGGGCCCGTGATGATTCCCAGAAACTCGCCCTGCGTGTTCAGCGAAACGTCATTAGGAATGAACCGCTGCGCGTCCCGCTCGGCCAGCTTCTCAATCACCGGATGCCGCCCGCCCACAATCCGCAGCTCTCCACTCTCGGTAAACTGCGGCCGTACATACCGGTTTTGCGCCGCTACCTGCGCCAAACCCGCCGTCAAATCCAGCTCCGCTACCGCGTTCGCGGCCAGCCGGATCCGCTCGGCCTGCGTCGCCGCAAAGGTCCGCACGGCCGTGAACAGTTCGCGCTCGATCGTTAGAATCTTGTCTTCGGCGTCAAGGATCTTGCTTTCAAGCTCCTTCAACTCTGGGGTCGTGAACCGCTCGGCATTCACGAGCGTCTGCTTCCGGTCGTAGTCCGCCGGCACCCGATCCATGTTCGACTTCGAGATCTCGATGTAGTAGCCGAATACGTTATTGAAGCGAACCTTCAGCGACGAGATTCCCGTCCGCCCGCGCTCCCGCGTCTCGATCCCGGCGATGTACTGCTTCGAGTTGCGGCTAATGTCCCGCAATTGGTCCAGGTCGGACGAAATGCCGTCGCGGATCGTACCGCCGTCGGTCAGGTTCAGTGGCGGCTCTTCGGCAATGGTCGTCAGTATCCGGTCCCGGACTTCGGCCACTTCGTCGAACCGCGGTTCCCCCAGCAATTGGTTCAGCGCTGGGATCTTCCCCAGGGATGATCCTAACGCGTACATCTCCCGCGGGCTCGCCGTCCCCAGCGTCACCTTCGCCAGCAGCCGCTCCAAATCCAAAATCGAACCCAGCACCTGACGCAGCCCCGTCCGCAGAATCGTGTCCTGCAGCAACTTCTCCACCGAGTCCAGCCGCTCTTCAATCTCTGTCAGCTGCACCGACGGCCGCAGCAAACGCCGCCGCAGCAACCGCCCGCCCATCCCAGTCATCGTCTCGTCCAGCACGTGGACCAGCGTCGACTCTTTCGCCTCGCCCGCGAACAACGGCTCCACCAGTTCCAGGTTTCGCACCGTCACCGCGTCCAGCACCATCGTCTCGTTCCGGTCAAAAAAGGCTGGCCGATCCAGATGCGTCAGCGATGCCCGTTGCGTGTCCCGCAGATAATGCAGCACCGCCCCCGCCGCACCGGTGGCCAGGGGCTTTTCCGCCAGTCCACAGCCATCGAGCGACAGCAGCCCGAAGTGCTCCCGCAGCGTCCGCGTGGCGTAGTCGCTATCAAACACCCAGGCATCGATATCCGTCCGCCCCCGCAGCCCCGGCCACTCGACGCCCGCCGGCGCCAACACCTCGCGCACGTTCAAGCTTTCCAGTTGTGGCCCAACCTCTTCGAGCGGCAACTCCGTCGATCGGAACTCGCCCGTCGAGACATCGACGTATGCCAGCCCCACCCGGTTGGCCTTCTTCACGACCGCCGCCAGGTAGTTGTTCTCCCGGCTCCGCAGCATGTTCGCGTCCGTCGCCGTGCCCGGCGTCACGATCCGCGTGATCTCGCGCCGGACGATCTTCTTGCCCGGGCTCGGCGCCTCCATCTGCTCACAGATGGCCACGCGATAGCCCTTGGCGATCAACCGGGCGAGATAGCCATCGGCGGCGTGATACGGCACCCCGGCCATCGGAATCGGCTGCTCGGCGTCCTTGTTCCGGGAGGTGAGCGTGATCTCCAGTTCGCGCGCCGCGATGACGGCATCGTCCATGAACAACTCGTAGAAGTCGCCCATGCGGAAGAAGAGCAGGGCCCCTGGCACCTGCTCCTTCACGCTGTGATACTGCCGCATCAGCGGCGTAGGTTCAGCCGCCATGCTTACGCGTAAATACCCCGCAGCTTAATCGCGAAGGCCACGCGGTCCAGCGCGAGCATGTAGGCTGCGGTGCGGTTGTCGACGTTGTGATCGCGGGAATATTTGGAGACGTCGCGGAAACTTTCGACCATGATTTCTTCGAGCCGATCGTTCACCAGTTGCTCATTCCAGAAGTAGCCTTGACGGTCCTGCACCCATTCGAAGTACGACACCGTCACGCCGCCGGCATTAGCGAGAATGTCCGGAATCACGAAGACGCCGCGGTCCCGCAGGATGGCATCGGCCAGCGCCGTCGTCGGACCGTTGGCGCCTTCGCAGAGGATCTTGCAGTTGATCTTTGGCGCGGTCTCTTGCGTAATCACGTTTTCTTTGGCGGCAGGGAGCAGCACGTCGCAATCGAGGTACAGCGCTTCGGGTGCCGTCAGGTTCGTCGATTCCGGGAAGTCGAGAATCGAGCCGGTCGACCGCTTGTGCTTCAAAAGCCCTTCAACATCCAGGCCGTTCTCGTTGTAGACGGCGCCGTCGGTTTCGATGACGGCGATCACTTTGATGCCTTCCTTCGCCATCAACCGGGCAGCCATGCCGCCGACGTTGCCAAAGCCCTGAATGACAACGCGGGCCTTCGTCGGAGGAATATGGAAGTTCTTCAACGCTTCCTTCGAGACAAACAAACAGCCTCGCCCCGTCGCCTCGGGCCGGCCGCGCGATCCACCCAAGTTCAAAGGCTTTCCGGTCACGACCGCCGTCGTGGTCTCCCGGCGATGCATTGAATAGGTGTCCATGATCCAAGCCATGGTCCGCTCGTTCGTATTCATGTCCGGTGCCGGGACGTCTTTCTCCGGTCCGATGATGTCGATAATAGCCGACGTATACCGCCGGGTGACTCGTTCGAGTTCGATCTCGGACATGATGGATGGGTTGCAGATGACGCCGCCCTTGCCGCCACCATAGGGAAGGTTGACCACGGCGCACTTCCAAGTCATCCAAGACGCCAGCGCCCGCACTTCGTCCAGCGTGACGTCCGGCGCATAGCGAATGCCGCCCTTGGCCGGGCCGCGAGCGATGGAATGTTGCACGCGATAGCCGGTAAAGACTTCGATTTGGCCATCGTCCAACACAACAGGAATCGAGACGGTCAACTCTTTCGCGGGGCTCTTCAGAACCTTGCGGATGCCCGGATCGAGCGCCAGACGCTCGGCGGCGTCGTTGAATCGGATCTCGGCATTACGCCATGGGTTGAACTCGTCAGAAGAATGGTCAGGGAGCATAGGTCCTCGGGTCGATTTTCGGAGGGCTTCGGCCTCTTATTATGGCATTGGTTCCCTGGCTCCTCCTTTCCCGCTTGGCGGCCGTTGGGTCGCTCATCGCCATGTCAGGCCTCGCAGCCAAGCAATCCCTGGGCCTGCGCCACCGCGGCCAGAAGCGACTGCGCACTCGCTGCCGAGAGCTTACCCGACTTCAGCAGAGCCTGCACCTGATTGATAAAGGCCCGAAGCTGGTTGCAGGCGGCCTTGGAGTTTCCTTTGTTCACGCTAGCCATAGCAGCGTTGAGCTTGGCATTCAGAGCGTTTCCGTTTCCGAAGTCCAAAAGGCCAGTCGATACCAGTTCCTGAACCGAGGTAACCAAACCTGCCAACAGTTGCGACGGATCTGCTGACGTGACGCATGTAGGGTCCGCAAACCCCTCGAATTCGGGATCCATTTTGCGGACGAACACGTAGTCGACCACCATCGTGGCATTGCCCCAGGTTCGCATCCAGAATCGGCCGATCGATCCGGTCAGGTCACTACCGTCGAGCCGATAGCGGTTGGCGACGTTGGAGATGCTGAACAGGGCGGAACGATTGCAGACCAGCGTCTCGTAGTCATGCCAGTTGTTGTCTGCCGAGACGAAGTCGTGATAGATCGGAGCGGGAAACCCGATGCCGAAATACTGGCCATAGTTCTGGATCCCCGTGATCACGACACCGAGGTCCGGGTACACTAGCGAGGCGTAGATGTCGGCCCAGCCAGCGTCCCGTTTTGCTCGCGCGCCGAATGCGATCGGCACGGCGAAGGTGGCCGACAAAGGCCCATAGACGCCCTCCCCAGAGTTGATGGCGTCACCCACCATGGTTAGGTTTCCTCCGCCAACAGTGATGTCCGGGCCGCTGCCGCCACTGCCCGCCGGGTCGAACTGAATGGACCATTTGGCAGTGTCCAAACTGGAGCCGTCGAATCCGTCAAAGAAGATAAAGGTCGCATTGCCATCGGATCCGCTGAGTGCTGCAAAATCGCCATAGCTGATTTGAATGGTGTTCGAGCCTGGATTCAGAGTCGGTACTTTGACCCAGAGCGTGGTTTGGGTCGTATTGCACCCTGTTTGGAGCCAATAGCTCAAGAGAGCGCCGCTCAAACTGGCAAACCGGATGTCATCGCAGTCCGGCTGCATTCTTGCTAATGCCACCAACTGAGCGGTGTTGACGACGACCCTGACCTGGTAATTGGTTAACGGTTCAGTCCCAGGGTGAATGATGTTGAGCGGTTCCTGGTATGGATTCGCGGCCTCAGCGGATAGCGCGGTACACGCCAAAATCAAACTGGCAATTTGTTCTCGCTTCATGCTGAACTCCGGTGCAATCCGATGCCCAGAATTAAGCCCCTTTCTGCGTAGGGATCTGTGTGCGATCTGAGGAGGACCACCCACACGTCAGGGAAACTTGGCCCAATTGTGGCTGATTTGAGCCTAGGCGGCCCCGGGCATCAACTGCCAACCGGAGCATGGGTGCGCAGGTCGATATACTGAGGGCTTCGGCCTTCCATTATGGCATTGGTTCTACGACTCCTCCCCCTCCTGGTTGGCAGCGCGCTGCTCGCCCTCGCTCAGCCGGCGATCACTCCCGCCGCGGCTACTCTTCCGAACGGCACGACAGGACAGGCCTACGCCTACGCCTTCGGCGCTACCGGCGGAATTGCGCCTTACACGTTTCAGGTTGTTGGCGGGAGCTTGCCCTTTGGCGTCACTCTCGCCAGTGGCGGGCTACTGAGCGGCACCCCTTCGACCGCCTTCAATGGATCGTTCAGTATTGAAGTTCGCGATGCGGCCAACGCCACATCAACGCGGACATTTAACCTTCGGATCTTTAGCCAGCTCACGATCGTCACGGTCGGTTTTCAGTCCACGCCGTTCGGCGCCAGTTTCAGCCAGTGCCTCGCTGCCCAAGGTGGCACCATCGTCGACGGCGCCTCGAATGGTACATGGAACATCGTTAGCGGTTCCCTGCCTCCTGGCATCACGCTCGTTAACCAATCGCCGAACTGCGGCCCCTTGGGCAATCGCAGCGCGGAGCTTACCGGCATCCCGACGGCCGTTGGCTCATTCGTTTTCACACTGCAGGTCAACGACACCGTTGGCCAGATTGCTCAGCGGCAATATGCCTTTAACGTCCTGACGACCGGGCCGATCGTAGTCACGCCGACGCAGCTCTCCTTCACCTGCCAGGTCGGCGGCCTTTGCTCCACGGGCGCGGTCGGTGTCAACATCAACTCCGGCGGCGGCGGGACCATCACCGGCCTGACGATCGCGGTGGTCAGCGCTGGCGGGAACTGGCTGCGGGTCACCAACCTCAACACCAGTACCACCCCGGCGGCACTCCAGGTGTTCGTCGACCCGGCCCTCGTCACCACGGCCGGCACCTTCCAAGGCAGCATCACCGTTAGCGCCAATGCCACCCCTTCGGTCACGATTCCCGTTACGCTCAACGCTATCGGCCAGGTCACCCTCTCCGTCTCGGCCTCGCAGTTGAATTTCACGCTGCCCGGTCCTGGTCAAACGCCTCCCGCGCAGACCTTTACTGTGTCGAGCAGCGGGCCCAGCGAAGTCCCGTTCACCGCGACGGCCATCTCGGGCTTTCCGTATGTTCTCGTCAGCCAGAGCAGCGACCGGACCCCCGCGGTGGTGACCGTCGCCCTCAACATCACCGGCCTACCGCTTGGCTTGACGACTGGTATGGTGCAGATCACGGCGAACGCGACCAACTCGCCGATCAACGTTCCTGTCAATATCAACCCGAACGTCCAGAGCACGTTGCAGGTCTTCCCGGCGCAACTGGCCTTCAACTATGCCACCGGTAGTCCGTCTCCGCAGGCGCAGGCATTCAACGTATCGAGCAACAATCCGGGACTTCAGTTCACCACCACGCAGTCCGCGGGTACGCCTTGGCTGGTCGTCGCGAACGCCGCCACCCAGACTCCGGGACAAGTCGTCATCGCCGTCAACCCTGTCGGCTTGGCTCCCGGCACGCGCAGCGGCATCGTCACCGTGACACCTGTCGGCGGAGGCGGCTCGGTCCAAGTCCCGGTCACATTCACGATCACGACAGCCATCTCAAATCTTATACTCAGCCCGCCGACCCTCAACTTCAACTTCCAGATTGGAGGCGGAGCGCCCCAGGAGCAGACGATCGCCGTTAACAGCAGCCGGCTCGACGCGCCGCTCGCCTTCACGGCGGCGATCAGTTCGGCGACCGGCGCCTCCTGGCTCCGAATCAGTTCGACGACCGGCACGACGCCCGGATTCTTTAACGTCGGCCTGAACGTCCAAAACCTCGGCGAGGGGACCTACAACGCGACGATCGTCGTCCAGGCTGAAGGCGCAGGGAACAACCCGCAGACCGTCCCCGTGACACTTACCGTCGCCCGGCAGTTCTCGTTTACAGCGAGCCCGAACTCGCTCAACTTTACAGGGGTGATTGGCAGCGCGCCGCAGACGCAGGCCGTACAGCTCACCGCGCTCAGCCCGCCGCTCGGTTTCGTTGCGACCTCTTCGAGTGCATGGCTTTCCGTCAGTCCGAACGGCGGCAGTGCGCCGGCCACGCTGGGCATCGCGGTGAACCCGCAAGGCTTGGGACCGGGAACTTATCAAGGCAATATCCAAATCACGTCCACGATCACGGGGGCTCAAACGCTGACCATCCCGGTGACGTTGACCTTGACGTCCAACTCCCAACTCCGGGTGGCGCCGACGGCCCTGACATTTAGTTCGAATGAGGGCACGGCGCCTGCGGCGCAGAACCTGCAATTGACCTCGTCGACCACGCCGATTCCCTATACTCTCCAGACGAATCAACCGTGGCTGGGCCTATCGCAAACCGGCGGCACGACGCCGGGCAGTCCGCTGGTGACCATTCTGCCTGCGGGTCTCACCGTCGGAACCTATCGCGGCGAGATCCGGGTCACCACCTCCGAGCCTGGCAACGTGCCGATCTTGGTGCCCGTGACCTACACGGTGACCGCGGCCCCGCGGATTCCGCAGATCCGGGCGATCACCAATGCGGCCAGCTTCCTGATCACCAACATGTCTCCGCTGATGATCTTCACCATTTTCGGAGACAACCTCGAGGCCGAAGGAGGCCGTCTTTTGATCGACGGCGTTCCCGCCCAACTGCTGTACACCAGCCCGAACCAGTGGACCGGCATCGCGCCGGCCTCTATCGCCAACCAGCCAAGGGTCAGCGTTCAACCCGAAGTGAACGGCACCCTGGGCAACGCTGTCCCGGTTGCCGTCGTACCGGCAGCTCCGGCTATCTTTACGATGGACGCGAGCGGCCGCGGCCAGGCGGCGGCGCTGAACCAGAGCGGCGAACTGAACACTGCGCTCTCCCCTGCCACGCCAGGATCCATCGTCGTGTTCTATGTCGCTGGCGCCGGGGCGCTGGCTGAGGACGCAACCACTCTGGTCTCACCCTTGCAGGTGGAGATCGACGGGCAGAACGCCGAAATCCTCTACGCCGGTCAAGCGCCGGGGCAGGTGCTCGGACTGACTCAGGTCAACGCCCGCGTCCCCACCGGGGTTCGCAGCGGAGCGATCCCGGTGGTGGTGCGTAGCGGTGGTTTCGGCAGCACGGGGAACGTGACGATCGAGATCCAGCCCTAAAGTTTGGTTAGGAAGTAGGCGTGCACCCGGGGATCTGCCGTGAGCTCCGGGTGGAACGTCGCGACCAGGTGGCGGCCCTGCTCGGCGAGAACGGGGTCGTTGTTGTAGGTCGCGAGGACCTTCACGTCGGGGCCGACGGAGCGGATGATGGGGGCGCGGATGAACACGGCCTCTAGGTCACCGAGTTCGGACGGGAGAGTGACGACGCGGGAGTCTAGCTGACGGCCGTAGGCGTTGCGCTGGACCCCGATATCCATGAGTCCGAGCGACTCCTGCTCCGGGGAGGTGACGTGCGTGGCGAGGAGAATCGCCCCGGCGCAGGTCCCGAAGATCGGCTTGGTCTGGCCGAAGGCTTTCAGGGGTTCGAACAGGCCCTCGCGATGGAGCAGCTTGAGCATGGTGGTGCTTTCGCCGCCCGGCAGGACGAGGCCATCGGTCGCTTCGAGCTCAGCGACGGTGCGGACTTCGACGGCGTGCGCGCCCGCGGATTCGAGGGCGCGCACATGCCGTTCGTAGTCACCTTGCAGGGCGAGAACGCCGACGGTCTTACCAGCCACGGGTCTGCATCAGCTCGCCCTCGGCGATCTTCGAGATTTCGAGGCCGACCATCGCCTTGGATTCGCCAATCTCTTCGCAGGCTTCCATGACCTTGACGGGATCTTTGTAGTAAGTCGTCGCCTTGACGACGGCCTTGGCGAAGACTTCGGGGTTTTCGGACTTGAAGATGCCGGAGCCGACGAAGACAGCCTCGGCGCCGAGTTGCATGACGAGCGCCGCGTCGGCGGGGGTCGCGATGCCACCGGCCGAGAAGTTCGGGACCGGGAGACGGCCATTCTTGGCAACCCATTCGATCAACTCAAACGGCGCCTGGTGCTTCTTGGCTTCGGCCATCAACTCTTCCGGGCCGAGGACGGTGAGCTGGCGCATCTCTTTGACGATGGTCCGCATGTGGCGGACGGCTTCGACGATGTTGCCGGAGCCGGCTTCGCCTTTGGTGCGGATCATGGCAGCGCCTTCGCCGATGCGGCGGAGCGCTTCACCGAGGTTGCGGGCGCCGCAGACGAAGGGGACTTTGAAGTCGCGCTTGTCGATGTGGTTCTCCTCGTCGGCCGGGGTGAGGACTTCGGACTCGTCGATGTAGTCGACCGCGAGAGCTTCGAGGACACGGGCCTCGACGAAGTGGCCGATACGGGCCTTGGCCATCACTGGGATGGACACGGCTTCCATGATGCCGCGGATGAGGCTGATGTGGGACATGCGAGCAACTCCGCCGTCGCGGCGGATATCGCTGGGGACGCGTTCGAGCGCCATGACGGCGCAGGCGCCGGCGCGCTCGGCGATGATGGCCTGTTCGGGGGTGACGACGTCCATGATGACGCCGCCTTTCAGCATTTCGGCCAGGCCTACCTTGAGGCGGTATTCTTCGTTCAGGATCATGGGTTTACTCCTTTAAACTTCTAGATTCAAACCAGGGCCGTTTCCGGCTCATAAATGGGAACTCGGGGTTCAGCGCAGACGCGGCCGAGGAGGCGCAGGCCCTCTTCGATGTCGCGGGGTTCGAGGCCGGCGAAGCTGAGGCGCAGCGAGTGGGGCGCCGGGGTGTTCACGGCGAAGACGCTGCCGGGAAGATAGCTGACACCGCGACGGACGGCCTCGTCGAGAAGCGCGGCGGCGTCAAGCGGGGCGGGCAGTTCGACCCAGAGGTTCATGCCGCCTTCGGGACGGGTGAAGCGAGAGCCGGGGGGCAGATGCTCGGCGCATGCGCGGAGGACGGCGGCGAGGCGGGCCGCGCCGGACGAGCAAATCTGGCGGCGATGGGACTCGAGACGGCCGGACTGGGCGAAGCGGAGCAGGACAGCCTGCGAAAGCTGGTCGGTATGGAGGTCGCACCACTGGCGGATCTCGATGAGGCGGGCGATGGCGGGCCGGGGGCCGATGATCCAGCCGACTCGGAGGCCGGGAAAGGCCGCTTTCGAAAAGCTCTTGAGGACCAGGACGTTGCCATGGGGGTCGAGTTGCTTCAAGGCGGGCAGGGGCTCGCCGGTGTAGCGGAGGTCGGAGTAGATGTCGTTTTCGATGAGTAGGCAGCCGGCTTGATGGGCGAGGTCGACGACGCGCCGGCGGGCGGCGAGGGGCATGGTGGAACCGGTCGGATTCTGGAAAGAGGGGGTGAGGACGAGGGCGCGGGGGCGCCGGGTGGCGAGTAGGTGTTCGAGGGCATCGAGGTCGACACCGGTGCTCGTTACAGGCACAGAGAGAGAGGGCTGGGGGAAGACGTTGCGGATGCCGGCATAGACCGGGTCTTCGATGGCGACGGGACCGGGACGGTCGGCGGCGATGAGGCGCTGGACGAGGTCGAGGGCTTGTTGGCAGCCGGAAGTGATGAGGATGTCGTCGCCGGGGGCGGCCATGCCGGAGAGGCGAGCCTGTTCGAGGAGATATTGCCGGAGGGGCGTATAGCCTTGGGGCGAGCCGAGTTGGAGAATCTGCGAGACGTGGGGGGAGTCGAGAACTTCGAGGCAGGACTGGCGGAAGGCTTCCACGGGGAAGAGATCCGCGGCGGGCCGTGAGGTGGTGAAACTGATGGCGGCGGCGGGATATGGCCCTGGATTGGCCTGGATTGGCTCAGGAAGATTGGCCCGAACGAAACTGCCTTTGCCGACGTGGCCCGAGAGAAGATGGTCTTCGTCGAGCAGCGCATATGCGGCGGAGACAGTGGCACGATTCAATCCGAGATATTGGGCCAGCTCGCGGGTGGCGGGGAGGCGTTCGCCGGATTTCAGGCGACCGGACGCAATGCCGGCTCGCAGCCATGCGGCGAGTTGCCGATAGAGCGGGTCGGTGGAATTGGCATCCAATTCCGGCTTGGGGAGAGCGTCCAGCACCATCCAAAGCATACCACGTCGCAAGCCAAGGCGGTCCAATCCGACGAAAAATCGAGCGGCACCCCGGCACCATAGTTCTGGCCTCCCCTTCCAGGGCGCGGTGCAGCGGTTGGCTAGCAAACGGTTGGCTTTGGTCGTTCGGCGGTGAGGCGAATTCCTCTGTTGCCTCATTAGGAACACCGAGTGGAGCACCGGCAGCCATTGTCTTCGCAGCCTGCTCCACGGCACGGCGCGGGCCCCGAACAACGGTGAAGTTCCAGCCGGTAAGCGGTTGGCTTTGGTCGATTGCGCTTCTGCTCTATTCTTAATCAAATCATTCGGTTGGAGCTTCTGATCCGGCGGCGGAGTTCGTGTCTCCAGCACGGAGGCCGCTTGCGTGGGCCCAAGAACCTGGGCTTGGCGGGTCAATGGCGTTTTGGGCAGCGGCTCCCACTTCCGGAGCATTTCGAGCTCGCGATAGGTCATAGCCCTGGCTCGCAGAATAGCCAACTCCTCGCGACGGAACTCCTTGATCATCCTGGCTTCGATGCCGACGCGAAAGCCGTTCATCGAATCGAGGTCGCCGAGGGGAATTTCGGATGCGCCAACGTGAGCCATTTGGCTGGCTTGCATGAGGCACCCTTCGTTGAAGGCCCGTTCGGTGCGTTGGAGCCGCAGCTGGCGCCATGGCAGATCGGCGAGGCGTCGCGACATTCCGAGCTCGACTTAGTCCCGAGCTGGACTTTGTAGGAGGTGTTGGCGACGACACTTTGGTAGATTTTGGGGCATTCCGCCGGATTGATCGATGACCCCCGAGCGTTGCCCGTGTTTGAGGCCATTCAGGCGGACGACCATCTTTCCGGCAAGGGATTTGGGGCCGGAGCTCTTCTTGGCGTTTTCGCAAGTGATTTCGGAGCACCGCGCATTGCGCTCTTCGCTGATCAGTTCTTTGGACATGCGATTTTCTCCTCCGATGGCTCCGAGTAAAAAAGCGAACGCCCGGCCGGTAAAAGCAGGGCGTTCGGAAATTCGCACCGGGAGATAGTTTGAACGTATCAGCCGGTGGGGAGAGACGAGGGGACCTGATGCCTGCAACCGATTGATTTCAGGATAGATAAATTTTCACACGTACGGCAATGGGGATTTCACAGGGTAAATATGGTGACGGGGGCAGCACTTCCGCCGAGGGAGTGATAGAAATCGAGGGCGTGTTGGTCTTCGTTGTCGGCGGGAACCCATAGGGTATCGATTCCTTCGGAGGAGGCCGCATGGCGGAGGTGGGTGACGAGGCGGCGGCCGATGCCTTGGCGTTGGAAATTGGGATGGACGGCGATGTCGTAGAGGAAGATTTCCGACGATTCGGAGGTGATTTTGGGGAGCGTGAAGGCGGTGAGGCCGCCGGCGAGGAGGTCATCGGTGAAAGCGGCGATGGCCCAGAAGTCGGCGCGGGCGAGGAGGCGCTGGAGGTAGCGGCTGGAGAGCGGGGTCGCCTGGTTTTCGAAGATCTCGGCGAGGAGGAGGAAGAGTTGGCGGGCGAGGGTTTCGTCGGAGGCTTGGAGGCGGATGGTGCGGATGGCGAGGTCTGGCGGCATGGGGCCCATTTTAGCGGCCCAGGGTTTGCGCTTTCGGCGTAATGTTGTTGCCAGATCAGCGGCAGTTCAATGTTCCGCATCCGCCCCGTCGTCGTATTGCTGACATATGCTTGTCGGCCTACCTGCGTCAGGTTGTCGTCGGAGATTCAGCGGAATTCGCCGCAAGCTGACTAGGCCATGAGGGGAACTAGACGATGAAACTCCAACCCAAACGCATACTGGAAGCGAGGCCACAGCGGTCCTGGACACGGGATGACTTGGCCTCGTTAGCGGCGTTAGATCTGAACGTTCGGGACCTCGGCACTCAGGAGAATCCCCTGAAGTCCTGTCGAGAGTGCGGCTCGAACAAGGAAGACTGGCCGCAACTTCTTTCAACCAGACCTTATCATCTTTCAACCAGACCTTATCATCGCCCCTGGCGCTGCCCATCACGGCATGTCAGTCGCAACCGGCGACCGCAACCAGTTCGACAAGGCTCGCGCGAACTGGGTTGCACTACGCCGGTGTGCGTCTTCGGCCGGGTTGAGCGAGGGATGAACGGCCGTCCTCTAGGTCGAATCTCCGATACGCCGTCTACCGTGCGACTGTGCGCCGTACACGCTTCAGGCCAGTTTCGGAGGCGACCCTTTTGAAGCAGGAACGGCAAATCCAGATGTACGTTCGATCGGTGTCTTCCGCATAGTAGGCATGCCGGAAGCACCCGCGTTTGGCATGTTCAGCCTTCTCGTTAGGAAACAGTTCCCGATGATTGCAGATGCACGCCGAGCAAAAGATGCAGTGGTCGTGCCCGCCCTCGCCTGGGTTCTCCAGATTTTCCCACCGCGTCCAGATGAACGGGATTCCGGACAAACTTCGTGCGATGCTGAGCCATGGCGATGGGACCTCGGCCATGGATCTTGCGTCTCGTCTCAGGCACTCCACGCTTCATTTTAGCAATCAGACGACGTTCCACGGGGTACCGACGCCAGCAGGGAACATCGGCCGAATGTGTCGCGCGATGGAAGAACCAGGAGGGGGCAACGGGGTCTAATGAAGCCATCTCACGCTCTATTGGAACCTGGGCCGGAACGCGAAGGAAGCGATGACACCAGATAGGCACATGCAGCCCGGAGGAGTTGGGGAAGCATAATCTCGGCGTTTGCCTTCAGATTGTTAGGGCCGAGGTGGCGGTCGATCCTGACTCGGCGGCGCGGGAACTTTCTTTGGCCTCCCTGCTGGCCGTTGCGCGGCATGACGGTGTATTCGTCGAGGTGGGTGCAATCAAAAGAATCCGTCCCTCCTACACAGCCAAAGTTGCAAAACGAAGCCAACACCCTTTCCCATTGGTGACGCCGGAGCTTGGCTATGTCGCGGTTCATGCCGACCATCAATCGTCCCGCATCACCCTCGCCCTGGTGGCGGGCCATCTGGGGCCACTCTTCGCAACGACCTTCAATCCCCGCATGCGGTCCACGCTCGGCAAGGCCGGGTTTGTCGAGGCGGGACGGGGCTGGGGCGGCAAGAGCGGCGCGCTCTCGGTCTAAGGTTACGATATGAGCCGCCCCCATTTTCTTCTTTGATAGACGATAAAGTATGATTTCGACTGTGAAACGCCGGGCAGAGAGGCTGGGTTGATATGCACACAAAAGAGAGACTGAAAGCCGCACTGGACAAAATCTGGCGCGCCGCGAGGCAAGGCCCGGAGAAACGATTGGAGAGCGACATCGACCGAGCGGCGAACAAGTATCTTCCCCCCGAGATGCACTCACTGAATACGGTTCAGAAAGTGGCCGACTGGATTGAGCGAAATGGCGGCGATCGTGCCTGACCTGGATCTCCGCTAAGATGCCGGCTCCAGCGCTCATTCTGGTCGCCGGTAGCAACGCCCGCTTCGCTCCAGTCCCGCCGAGAACGCTATCGAGAAGTAACGCCAGTCGTCATACTCTTCTCTCTCCCCTCTCCAATGGTCATGCTCTGAGCGCTCTTTAACAGCATCATCCTGCGGTGGGAAATTCATACTCGTCACGAATCGCGCTGGACAAGGCGACCACTCGATACTCTCGCGGCGGAAGGGATGTGAACGCAAAGTTTGCTCCCTCAGATCGTCGGAATAGGCGATTGCCAGCGAAGTCCACCGGAGTGATCTGCACTTCGAATAGGCACAGACTTGTATCGGGTTTGGCGCAATTGAACCAAGCTCCCCGGCGGAGAGAAGCCCTGGGATGCCAGGGAAGAAGCGACCAGCACATACCGGAATGCACGGTTTCCTGGGGCGGACTTGCGGTATTCCTCGGGAGCTGGGGTCCAGGTGCCCTCGAAACTGGCAACCGAGCTGGAATCGTTGAGCGCACGGCGGATTCGCTTTAGCTGGTATGCTCGGCGCATGGCCAAGCCGGATACTCCGAATTTCTCCCCCATCGCCCGCGTCATCTTCGGCGTTATCGCGCTCGTCGTGATCGTAGCGTTGGTCCGCTACCTGGGATACGTTTGAGAGCACGGATGGAGGGGGACGCATCGCGCGCTCCTCGCGATGCGAATAGGCTAAGCGCACGGGCCCTCCGAACTCCGTCGCGGAACATGCAATGCGGGGTTGGTGGGCCAAGTCTGACGCGCCGGAGCAAGGGACTGGCGAACCGTTCAGCGCTCAGATCCGGGCGCCTGCAAGGCGGACGACGGCATTTTCTAAAGCTCCCGGACTCTTGTCCGAAGAGACAGGGGA
This sequence comes from Candidatus Sulfopaludibacter sp. SbA3, assembly GCA_945890485.1. Classification (GTDB taxonomy): domain Bacteria; phylum Acidobacteriota; class Terriglobia; order Bryobacterales; family Bryobacteraceae. The sequence continues at coordinate 248,519 of CAMDCN010000004.1, forward strand.
ATGGCCACCGCGAACCGAATCGAAAACCAGACTGAGATCCCGGCGCTGGCACTGCTAGCGGCGTTGAACCAACTGGACCAAGGACTGATTCTTTATGACGCCGGCGGCAAACTGCTGCACATCTCCGAACGGGCGCAGGAATTGCTGGAGGTGGGGGATGCCCGGCCGGGTGAGGGAGCGACCGAGTTGGAAGTCCTCTTGCGGTCCGCGAAACGAGCGGGGGCGAACTGGGCGGAGGCGCTGCGCTATCTGACGACGAAGGAGGCACGGCAGGAAAACGCCGGGCTAGAAGGCGGTGGGCTGCGATTCCGCTGGAAGGAGGTCTCTGATGGGAATCGGGTGGCCTTCATCGAAAATGTTTCCGGAGAGGCGGCGGAGAGCAAGAGCGAGGAAGATTTCCTGACGGGATTGGCGTCACGGGCGAGATTTGAAGCTGAGATTGAGTCAGCGATGGCAGGTGGCGCCGCGGTTTCGGCGATGTTTATCGATCTGGATCACTTCAAAGCGGTGAACGATACCCTGGGGCACGCGGCGGGGGACATGCTCCTTAAGCGGGTGGGACAACGTCTGAAGGCATCGATCCGGACCGGGGATCTGGCGGCGCGGTTTGGCGGTGACGAGTTCGCTTTGCTCATTCGGGCCAACGCCACGGCGGACGACCTTACGGGAATGGCGAATCGAATCATTGAAGTGATGCGGCGGAGCTTCCTGATTGAGGGCGAGTTGACGCACGTGGGCGCGAGCATCGGGATTGCGAGAATGCCGGCCGATGGGAGCGACGCGCGGGAACTGCTACGGGCGGCGGATCTGGCGCTGTACGAATCCAAGGCGGCAGGCGGTGGGCGGGCGACGTTCTTCGAAAAGACGCTCCTCGAAAGGGAACAGGTCCGGCGAAACGGGGAGATGGACGTGCGGCGGGCCTTGGCGCTCCGGCAGTTCGAATTGCACTATCAGCCGCAGTTGGATGCGTCGGGAAAGCTGGTCTGCTTTGAGGCACTCATTCGCTGGAGGCATCCCGAGCGTGGCTTGATTCCGCCGCTTGCATTCCTTCCCATCGTGGAAAAGGTGGGCATGATGGGCCAGGTGGGCGAGTGGGTGCTGCGGACGGCATGCGCGGAGGCGATGAAGTGGCCGGACGATATCTGTATCGCGGTGAATGTGGCTCCCTCCCAGTTGGGAAACAAGCAGTTTGTAGAGCGGGTGCGACAGATCCTGGAGGCGACTGGACTTCCGGGTTGCCGGCTGGAGTTGGAGATTACGGAAGAGTCGCTGGCGGGGGATCCGGCTGCCGTGAAGGGGATGTTGGACGAGTTGCGGACGTTGGGAATCAGTCTGGCGATTGACGATTTCGGCACCGGGTATGCGTCGATGAGTCAGTTGGCGATGTTTCCTTTCGACAAGATCAAGATCGATAAGTCGTTGGCTGGAGCGGATCCTCGTGAGCGAGCCTTAGTGAAGGCGATTACGCAGTTGGGCGACGACTTAGGCCTTTCCACTCTGGCCGAAGGGGTGGAGAGCCGCGAACAGATGGTGCAATTGCACGGGGACGGCTGTGACTTTTTACAGGGATACCACTTGGGCCGGCCGATGACAGCCGAGAGCGCCGCGCTGTTAGTTGAACGGGTGAAGAAATGAGCGAGAGATTACATCGGATTGTCTATTGCAGCAAGGGCTGCATTTCGGGTGGCGAGGAAGAGATTCGCCGCGAGCTCGACCGGATTCTGGCGAGTGCGCGCCGGAACAATAGCCGGGTGGGCGTCACTGGCGCGTTGCTCTACAATGCGGAGTGTTTTGCCCAGGTGCTCGAAGGTCCGCAGGAGCATGTAGAGACTATCTTCGAGACGATCCAGTCCGACGTCCGTCACCATGAAATCGCCGTGATTGAGAGCGGTGTGGTTCGGGATCGGTTATTCCCCGAGTGGTCGATGGCCTACGCGGCGGCAGGGCCGGGAAGCCACAATACGCAGGTTACCGAAGCGTTCGATGCGGTGTTCGCCGGATCGCCGGAGGGAACGACTCAAGTCCTGTCTTTGCTTGAGCAACTGCTCGCAAACCAAGCTTAGCCAAGGCCTTGCTGCTGCCGGTAACGTTACATCTGGACAGTACGTTTCCCCGAAATCGAGGGGGCTTCGACGAGGCGGGGCGGCGGCACTGAATTTACGACCGGCTCAATCGGCGCACCGCTTCCTCCACGGCGGCAGTCGCCGCCGCCGCATCATCAGTCGCGCCGAACTCCATCGGAGGTCCGATGCGCAGGGTGACTTCGCCCGCAGCGGCAAGGCGACGGCCCTGCTCTCGTAACTCGCGGATCCCCTCCAGCCACACCGGCACCACCGGCATCCGTAAGTCCCTCGCCAGGATGCCGGTGCCTGGTTGAAAGGGCAGGAGCTCCCCCGTCTCCGAACGACGGCCTTCGGGGAAGACGAGTACGGAATAGCCCGCGTCCGCCAACCGTCCGGCGTGTTGAAACGCCCGGCGGACTCCTCCGCTGCGCGGCAGCGGGAAGACGTGGTAGGCGAGGACCACCAGGAAGTACTGCACCCGTAGCGCGAGGCGCCGGTACCACGGCAGGGACGGCGACGGATACCGGTATTCGCGCAGCAATTCTCCGCTCATGGCAATCGCTACCTTGCGGCTCCGGCCCCAAGGCAGACGCCCCACCAACAAGGCCCCATCAATGGCGGTCAGATGGTTGGCCACTAACAACACAGGGCCCCGCACACTCAAAAAGTTTTCGAGGCCGTCGACCTGGGCGCGACCGGAGAACCACGCGGTTAATGGCCGGAGGAGGAGCCGATGCAACGCCCACCGCAACGCGGCAGCCCACCCGGATCGCGGCCATTGAGGGAACACAAAGGCTGGTTCGGCGGGGCTGAGCGCAGGGACGGCCTGGGGCGGGGCCACGGAGCGCTCGGAGGGCGTGGATGGCACAGGGGCGGGTCCGCGCTCTCCCTCCATCTGGGCGGCGATGCTCTGGCGCAGGGCGCCGACCGTGGTCGTATCGGTGATCTGACCTTCTTCGAGTGAGACCGAGAACCGAACTTCGAGTGCGGTAACCAGGCCCACGCGGGCGAGCGAATCGAGGGCCAAGTGACGCCCGAGTTCCCACTCGTCGCGCAAGGAGCCCGGCCAGCGGGCGCCGGCGGCCTGCAGAACCTGTTCGAGAGCGCTGGCTCGCAGGGCTTCAACCGGCTGTCCGCTAACGATCGCTTGGGCGTATTCGCGGACGGCCCCGCGGCGGACCTTGCGGGTACCGGTGCGTGGGAAATCGAGTTCCGGCCACTCCGCCCAGCGGGCGACGCGCTGGTGGGGCTCGAGGCGGGTATTGGCGCGCTGGACCACCGCCTCCCAGTCGGCACGGCCGCGAAAGAGCGCCATTGGGGCCGGGCCGCCGCTCACTTCGACGCCCACGACGACCACATCGGAGACTTCGGGTTCCGCGCGGAGGGCGTGCTCAATGTCCTCCGGGTAGATGTTCATGCCGTTCGAGGCGACGATGAGTTCCTTGCTCCGGCCGCGGAAGAAGTAGTTGCCGGAAGCATCGGTCTCAGCCAGATCGCCGGTAGAAAACCATTCGCCGCCCCAGCCCTTGGCCTTCCCTTCCCTGCTCCAGTAGCCGGGCGAGACGGTTTCTCCCTTCACGAGAATCTCGCCGGTCTCGCTAATGCGGACCTCGCGGCCGGGCATCGACTTGCCGATGCTGCCGCGGCTCATTTTGAAGGGATGGTTGACGCTGATGAGCGAGGCAGTTTCGGTCATGCCGTAGCCCTGAATGACAGCGTAGCCGAGGCGGCGCCAGAGGACTTCGGTTTCTTCCGGCAAGGAGGCTCCGCCACAGACGAAGGCCCAGAACTTCCAGCCAAGGCGGGCGTGGACATCGCGGAAGATCCACCAGCTTTTGAGGAAGTGGCCCTGGCCGGAGGTGGTGAGGCGTTCGGCCCAGCGGCCGCGGCTGCCGCGCGCCATTTCAGCGCCAAGCAGTTCGAGATAGCGGGGAACAGTGGAGAGGACGGAGATGCGGCGTTCGCGGATCGACAGGATGACCTCGGCCGGGCTGAGTTCGGGCAGAAAGTGCATTTCCCCGCGCAGGAGAGGGGGAACGAACAGGCCCAACATCTGGCCGAAGACGTGGGAGAGGGGGAGCTGCGCGAGAAACCGGACAGGATGGAACGGGCGCTCCCAGTGGAGGTATTTGGCGATTTCCTGCTCCATGGGTTCGAGGCTGGCGAGCGTGTTGCCGTGGGTGAGGCAGACTCCTTTGGGGGCGGCGGTAGATCCAGAAGTGAAAATGATTTGCGCCAAGGCGTCGCGGGAGGGACCATCGCCGCCGGGAGGCACAGCGGGGAGGCCAGCGACGGAGCGGCGGAGATGAGCGAGTTCGCGGTCCTGCCAAAGAAACTTGGCGCCGGTCTCTTCGACGATGCGGTTGACCCATTCCTGGCTGGATTGAGCGTCGATGGGAACGGCGACGATGCCGGTGGCGAGGCAACCCCAGAAGACGGCAGCCCATTCGCCGGAGTTCGCTCCCCAAAGCACGACACGATCGCCTTCCGCAAGGCCGTAGCGCCGCATCCACTCGCCGGATTGCCAGGCTAAGCGGGCGAGCTCGGCGTAGGTCATTTGCCGAGTACGAAGGCCGTCGGCGTAGACGTAGGCGAAGTTCCAGCGATCCGCCGCCATGCCGTGCAAGTAGGTGCCGAGGTTTCGCCGCATGGCTCCATCGTATCCGGCGGGGAGAACTCCGGCTGCAAGCCGGGCCGGCGAGATTTTCGCATTTTCTTGTTGACAGTGAGTTGCATCTTTTCTAATCTAGGACTCATTGAGTCGCATATGAACTCCGGTCTCGCAACGGACGAAGCGGCCTGACAACATCATCATTTTGTGGAGTTTATCCCCCTATGCGCATCAAAATCCGCATTAAGAAGAGCCGCCGTCGCGAGGAGTTGCTCCGGACGCCGAGTAAACTAGTTGCGTTTGGAGCCATGGCCGCCTACTCGGCCACGGGCAGCGGGGCGCTGTTGCACGCCCAACCGCCAGCGGTCCGCATGGCCGCCAGCCAGTCCGCGAGGGTCATCCGCTTCACCATCGCGGCCGGCCCATTGACGGAGGCACTCGCCGAGTTCGAACGCGCCACCGGCTGGAAAGTTACGCTGCCCGAGGCAGGCATGGGTTCGCTGAATGGGAAAGCAGTTTCCGGCGCCCTTTCGGCTCCCGAAGCGCTACGCCAGATGCTGCAGGGCACAGGATTGACGTTCCACGTCACCGGGCCAGGCGCCGCACGGATTGCGTTCGACGCGATTCGGTCCGCCGTCGACGTCAGCGACCGCGCTCCGGTGTCCTCGCCGCGGTACACCGAACCGCTGCGGAACCTGCCACAGACCATCACGATCATCCCGAAGGAGATCATCGAGCAGCAGGGAGCCACGAGCCTGACCGAGGTGTTGCGCAATGTGCCCGGCCTGACGATTACAGCCGGCGAGGGTGGCGTGGCGGCGGGCGACAACTTGACACTCCGTGGCAACAGCGCGCGGAACGACATTTTCGTCGATGGCGTAAGGGATATCAATCCGCAGTCGCGCGATCCGTTCAATTTGGAATCCGTCGAGGTGACGAAGGGCCCGACATCCGCCATTACCGGCCGCGGATCGGCGGGCGGGGCGATCAACCTGGTGAGCAAAGGCCCAGGGCTGGGGCGGTTTGTGACGGGCAGCGTGGCGCTGGGCAATGCGAACACGCGCCGGGCGAGCATCGACACCAACATTCCGCTGGGCGAACGAATTGCATTCCGGATGAACGGTTTGATCCATGACGCGCAGGTGCCCGGCCGCAATGCGGTGAAGAACGATCGTTGGGGCCTGGCTCCATCGCTGGCGTTCGGGCTTGGCACCCCGACGCGACTCACGCTGGGCTATTACAAGTTGCGCCAGGACAACGTCTCCGACTACGGGATTCCGTGGGTTCCGAACACGAACACGGCGCTTCTCGAATTCCGCGACCAGCCGGCGCCGGTGCCTCGGGAGACTTTCTACGGCTTCCGCAATCGCGACCGCGAGGTGTTGAACCAGGACACGGCCACCGTGAGGGTAGAACACGATTTTGACGACGTGAACAGCGTGCGCAGCCAACTGCGGTATGGGCTATCCGGCCGCAATTCGGCTGCATCGCCTCCCCGCTTCGCGGCGTCGAACTCGACGGTGATCAACCGGGAAATGCGTTCCTGGGTAGCGCAGGACCGGATCTGGGATAGTCAGACCGATTTTCGCCTGCAGACAAAGACTTTTGGTATCCGCCACAACATCGTGACGGGCACGGCATTTACGAGCGAGAGGAATATACGCACCAACCGCAGCGCGCCCGGCTCGCCAACCACGCTGCTGAATCCCAACCCGGACGATATCTACTCCGGGGTGATTACGACTTCGCCCAATATCGGCCGAATCACCGGCAACACGCAATCGGTATGGGCATTCGACACTGCCAAGCTGGGAGAACATTGGGAGGCTACTGGTGGTGCGCGCTGGGAGCGATTCGATGTGAAAGGGATCAGCACGACACCGGCGCCGGTGGCGCAGAACGTGAAGTTCGCCAGCGTCCGGGCAGGGTTGATCTACAAGCCGACGCAGAACGGAAGCGTCTACTCCTCTTACGGCACGTCGGTGAGCCCTTCGCTGGAGGGGCTGTCCTACAACACGTCCAACACGGCGATTCCGCCGGAGAAAACCTATACAGCCGAGATCGGGACGAAGTGGGAGTTCGGCGGCGGCCGGCTGCTGCTGACGAGTGCACTATTCCGGGTGGCCAAGGACAACGCACGGACGCCGGGTTTGTTGCCGACCGACACGCCGCAGGTCCTGGCCGGCCAGCAGGTTTCGCAGGGATTTGAGTTTTCGGCCTCGGGCGCGATTACCAGGAACCTGCGGGTGCTTGGATCTTACTCACTGATTGATGCTCGAATCCGGAGTTCGAACACGCCGGCCGAGGTGGGGCGAATGTTCCAGAATACACCCCGGAACGCAGCGAGCACGTGGATCACGTACACGGCGAAGCGGTTCACGCTCGGCGTGGGTCCCCGGTTTGTTGGCCGCCGGTTTGGCAACAACGCGAACACGCGACAGGTGGATGCCTACGGGACGGTGGACGGGATGGTGTCCTACCAGGTGAACAAGCACCTGGACCTTCGTCTGAACGTCTCAAACCTGAACGACTCGTACTACTTTGAACGGCTCGGCGGTGGACACCTGATTCCGGGGCCTTCCCGCTACGCCCTCGTCACCACGAACTTCCGGTTTTAATCATGCTGCTACCTATTGAAAACGTATTGACGCCAGAAACTGCCGCCGCCTTTCGGGAGGCGTTAGAGAAGGCGGACTGGGTGGATGGCCGGGTGACGGCCGGCTACCAGTCGGCGATGACCAAGAACAACTTTCAGTTGGCGGAGGACCATCCGCTGGCGGTTGACTTGGGTGACCGGATCCTCACCGCGTTGCAGAACCACCCCTTATTCATGGGGGCCGCACTGCCCTTCCGGGTGTTTCCGCCGCTGTTCAACCGTTACAACGGCGGACAGTCGTTCGGCACGCATGTCGACAACGCCATCCGGCAGACGGCAGGCACGGGGCATCGGATCCGGACCGATCTTTCGGCCACGCTGTTCCTGACGCCGCCGGATGAGTACGACGGCGGCGAACTGGTGATCGAAGATACCTATGGAACACAGTCGGTGAAGCTACCGGCCGGGCACTTGGTGCTGTATCCGTCAACGAGTCTGCACCATGTGCGGCCGGTGACGCGGGGATCCCGGATCTCGTCGTTCTTCTGGCTGCAGAGCATGATCCGGGACGATGGCCAGCGTACGCTGCTCTTCGATCTGGACATGGCGATTCAGCGTCTGGCGGGGGAGTTTCCGGGTCACCCGGCGGGGGTGCAGTTGACCGGCGTGTATCACAATTTGATTCGTATGTGGGCGGAGCTCTAAGTGACGGCTCCGGTAACATCGAGCCCGGCGGCAGGGCGGTCGGCACGGTCGTTCTGGGTGCGCCAGATTACGCTGTGGCACTGGGTGAGTTCGGGCGTCTGCCTGGGCGGGATGTTACTGTTTACGGTGACCGGCATTACTTTGAACCATGCCGCGTCGATATCGGCCGAGCCGAAGGTGACGCAGCATGTGGCGCCGGTGCCGGAACCGGTGCGGCGGTTCGTCGACAACGGGCCGCAGGATGGCAAGGCGCCGTTGCCCTCCGCGCTGGCCGAATGGATTGGTGACGAGTTTCACACCACCCCACCGACGGAGGCGTCCGAATGGTCGAAGGCCGAGATCTACGTTTCCCTGCCCCGCCCTGGGGGTGACGGCTGGGTGGCCATCGATCGGGCTAAGGGTTCGGCCAAGTACGAGAAGACTGACCGCGGTTGGATCAGTTACCTGAACGATTTGCACAAGGGCCGGCACACAGGTATGGCCTGGACGGTTTTCATCGACGTTGTGGCGGCGGCTTGCCTGGTGTTTACCCTTACGGGCCTGTTGATCCTGCAAATCCATGCCGCCAAGCGCCCCAGCACCTGGCCGATAGTCCTGCTCGGCCTGGTTATTCCCTTGTTTCTAATGCTTTTGTTTGTCCACCGGTAAATCATGAGAATCTTACTTCCCGCAGCATTGCTGACAGCCAAGGCCATGGCGGCCGATCTTGAAGTTACAGTTGAAATTCCGCGGCTGGGCGTCGCCGAGTATCATCGACCCTACGTCGCGATTTTTGTAGAGCGGGCGGACCAGTCGGTGGCGGCCAGTCTGGCTGTCTGGTACGACCAGCAAACGAACAAGCAGGAGTCGGGCACGACCTGGCTGAAGGACTTGCGCCAGTGGTGGCGGAAGTCTGGCCGCGACCTGAAGATGCCGGTGGACGGGGTATCCGGGGCGACGCGGCCGCCGGGCACTCATACCGTGGCGTTTCGCGCGGCGAAATCGGCATTGGCCCCTCTGCCCGCCGGGCAATATCAACTCGTCGTGGAGGCGTCCCGTGAAGTGGGCGGGCGCGAGATTCTGCGAGTTCCCTTTCAGTGGCCCACCGCCTCGGCGCAGCCTGCCCAAACCAAAGGGCAGACGGAGCTGGGCGTGGTGAAAGTCGCCGTGAAACCCTAACCCCTTCTCAGGAGAAAACCATGCTTAGAATCCTCACGGCGATCGCCGTATTGACGACCGTATCGCCTTCCTTATTCGCCCACCGGCAGTGGCTGCTGCCGTCCTCCACCGTGCTTTCGAGCACGAACCCGTGGGTGACGGTGGATGCCGCCGTTTCGAACGAACTCTTTTACTTTGATCACGTGCCGATGCGTCTCGGGAACCTTGTTGTGACGGGCCCGGACGGTGCCCGCGTGGAGGCGCAGAACCAGGCTACAGGCAAGTACCGCAGCACCTTCGACTTGAACCTGAAACAACCGGGCACTTACCGGATAGCGCTGGTGAACAACTCCGTGTTCGCCAACTGGACCGACAATGGCCAGCCGAAGAACTGGCGCGGCACGGAGGAGGCGTTTGCCAAGGAGGTTCCGGCGAACGCGACGGGCCTGCAAGTGAGTCGGATGAGCAGCCGCGTAGAGGCGTTTGTCACGTCAGGCAAGCCGACGAAGGAAGCGTTGCAGCCGACGGGCGTGGGGCTGGAGCTGGTTCCGGTGACGCACCCGAACGATCTGGTGACGGGCGAAGCGGCGACGTTCCAGTTGCTGAACAACGGCAAGCCGGCGGCCAACCTGGAGGTGACCTTGATTCCTGGCGGCATTCGGTATCGCGACCAGTTGCACGAACGGAAGGTGACCACGGACGCCGAAGGCAAGTTCTCGACGACGTTTAAGGAGCCAGGGATGTATTGGATGAACGCAACGACAGGCGGCGGCCGCAGGCCGGGTGGTCCAGGCGGGCAGGGTGGTCCGGGCGGGCCGGGCCGGATGCCGGCTGGCAACCGCGCCAGCTACACCGCGACGATAGAAGTGCTCCCCCAGTAGCTTGCGAAGAATCGCCATTCCCACGACGCTCCCCGGCGGCTTACCGATCAAGCCGCCGGCGTCCTTTTGCCCCATCTCATTGCGCGGTGAGACGATGGGCACCATTTGGAGTATCGAGGCCTACGCCCCGGAGGGTACGCCACTTGCGGAGTTGCGGGCCGCGGCGGAGGGCGAGCTCGATCGGGTGGTTGCGCAGATGAGCCACTACCGGGAGGACTCGGACCTGTGCCGGTTCAACCGCGCGGCGGCGGGCACGTGGCAGCCGATTCCGCCGGAGTTCTTTCATGTCCTGGAGCGCGCGCTTTCGATTGCGCGCGAGACGGATGGCGCGTTTGACCCCGCATTGGGCGGGGTGGTGAACGCGTGGGGCTTCGGACCGGCGGCTCCGGCTCCGCAGGTGGCCGGACGGTGGCGGGAGGTGGCGCTGTGTCCGGAGACGCGCGAAGCATGGCAGCCGGGAGGGGCGACACTCGACCTATCGGCCATTGCAAAGGGGTTCGCGGTTGATCAATTGGTGCGGGCGACGCTCCGGCTGGGGCTGGCCAGTTTTCTGGTGGAGATTGGCGGCGAGCTTTGTGCGCGGGGAGTGAAGCCCGATGGGCAGCCGTGGTGGGTGGCGGTGGAGCCGCCCGCGCCGGAGTTTCCAGAGGAGATGCTGATCGCCCTCTGCAACGGCGCGGTGGCGACGTCAGGCGATTACCGGAGGTTCGTGATGGAGGGCGGGGAGCGGCTGCCGCACACGATGGACCCGGCCACAGCCGCGCCGGCGCGGAGCGGGGTGGCATCCGTTACCGTTTTGCATGCGGAGGCCATGGCGGCGGATGCGTACTCGACGGCCATGGCGGTATTGGGTGCGGGGCCGGGCATGGCGTTAGCGGATGGGCTGGGGTTGGCGGCTTATATGATCATCCGGGAAGGCGAAGCCTACCGAAGCCATTGCAGCCGGGCGTTTCAGCGGATGTTGGATGATACCGGGTAGACCGGGGAGTTCCCGGAGCGCCTATTGCGGCACCAGCCAGGCTCCGTTAACCTTCCATGACGAGGTGATGGCCGTGAGCGTTTGGAGGGCCATCCAGACGGCCTTGTTGCCGGCGAAGCCCGTCTTGAGAGTGGTCTTCAGGTTGAGCGTCAGCCGCGCGCCGGACTTGACGGCGGACGAGCCCAGGGCTTCGACCTTGCACTGCGAGTTCTCGAGGGCTCCGGCGCCGGCCAGGGGCATGACGGTGACGGCGGCACCATCGCCGTCGTCCGGAAACAGCAGCAAAAGGTTGCCGGGAACGTAGTAGGCGATATAGCAGGCTTGGCGAGCGTCGAGGGCGGTGTTGACGAGAGCCCAGACTGTTTGCAGGTTGTTGGCGTCGGAGGCGTCTTCATAATCGAAGGCGAGGGTGGCGGTGGCGGTGGATCCGGCGGCGGGCGTCATGCTGATGGGGTTGGGATAGGTGACGGGCAGACCGGGGACGGCGTGGAAGCCCATGGTGGACCAGCCGGAGTTTTCACCAGCCAGATTGCGGGCGGCGAGATAGACGACACGGTTACCGGCGAAGGCGTTGTGGAAGGTGATGTTGAGCACGAGAGTGAGTGTGTTGCCGTCGGTGGTGGCGGACGAACCGGTGCCGGAAATGGTGCATTGGTTGTTGGCGACGGTGCTGGCCGTGCCGAGGACGAGGGGACCGAGGAGACCCGCGTCGGGTCCGGCGTCGGGAACGAGAAACAGGAGACCGGCCGTGGCGACGTAGGCGATGTAGCAAGCGTTGCCGCCGTCGAGAGCCCGATTGATGAGGACGTTGGCGACATTCAGATTGACGACGCCGCCGGGATCGGTGAAACGGAAGGTGAAGATTTTGGTGGCGCCAGAGCCGGAGAGAGGATCGGTACCGGAGACGGTGGGTACGCGGCGGCCGGCGTGAGAGCTGGTAAGGGTATAGGCGCCAGTACCGGCGGTGCTGGAGTCCGCGCTGGAGATTAGCACGGTATAGGCGCCGGTTTGCTGCGCGACATATTGCACCTGCGCCGCGGCGGCACCCCAGTCGGCGGCGACTTGGGCTCCGTTGGGCCCGCGGAGCCGGAGATAGGGAAAGAAGTTGTCCGTCGGTCCAGTCTCCCCAACGCTGAGAATGATGGTTTGCCCAGCCGTCGCTTCCAGTGTCCACATATCAAGATCGGAGGTAGTGATGGCCCCAGGGTTCGGTCCAATGTTCAGACCCCCACCTTCATCGCCGGTGGGGACAATGTATGCGGCCGGCGATCGCGCCAGCCGGACGACATAAGCGCCTGTTCCTGCGGTGGAAGAGTCGGCACTTGAAATGAGCACCGTGTAGGTTCCGGACGAAGCGGCGACGTGGTTGATCTCGGCGGCGACGGCTCCCCAATCGGCAGTGACCTGCGCACCGTTCGGAGCCCGCAGGCGAATATAGGGGAAGAAGTTATTCGTTGCTCCGGTTTCGGCCACGCTCAGCGTGAGCGTATCGCCGGCGTTCGCCTGAAAGCTCCAAAGGTCGAGATCGCTGGTGCCAATTGCGCCGGGATGATTGGCGCCATTTGTCATCAGCCCACCTTCGTCGCCCGAAGGAACGACAAACGGAGCCGGCGATTGGGCGAGCCGCAAGATATAGTCGCCGGTGCCGGCCGTGCTGGAATCTGCACTTGAGACGAGCACAGTGTAGGTTCCCGATAGCGACGCGACATGATTGATTTCCGCGGCAACCGCTCCCCAATTGGAGGTGACCTGTGCGCCGTTCGGACCACGAAGCCGGATGTAGGGGAAAAAATTGCTGGTCGCTCCGGTCTCGGCGACACTGAGCGTCAGGGTCTGCCCGGCGGTCGCTTGAAAGCTCCACAGGTCAAGATCGGATGTGGCGATGTTCCCGGTATGATTGGCGCCGTTCGTCATCGCGCCGCCTTCGTCCCCGGAAGGTACGATAAATACCGTCGGCGTCTGAGCCAGCCGGAGGACGTAGTTCCCCGTGCCCGCGGTGCTGGAGTCCGCGCTCGAAACCAGAACCGTATAGGTACCGGATTGAGAGGCAACGTGATTGATCTCGGCGGCTACGGCGCCCCAGTTGGAGGTTACCTGAGCACCGTTCGGCGCACGAAGCCGGATGTACGGGAAGAAGTTGCTGGTGGCCCCGGATTCAGCCACGCTAAGGGTGAGGGTGTCGCCGGAGTTCGCCTGGAAGCTCCAAAGATCGAGATCGCTGGTATCGATTGTACCCGCGTGGTTCGCTCCGTTCGTCATCGCCCCGCCCTCGTCGCCCGAAGGCACGACGAACGGCGCCGCCACTTGCGCGAGCCGCAAGACATAGTCGCCCGTACCGGCAGTGCCGGAGTCGGCGCTGGAGATCAGGACGGTATAGGTCCCGGACTGCGATGCAACGTGATTGATCTCGGCAGCCACAGCGCCCCAGTTGGCGGTGACCTGTGCCCCATTGGGGCCGCGAAGCCGAATGTAGGGAAAGAAATTGCTGGTCGCCCCCGACTCGGCAACGCTAAGGGTTAATGTTTGCCCGGCGTTCGCCTGGAAACTCCAAAGGTCCAGGTCGGAGGTAGCGATCGTTCCAATGTGGTTGCCGCCGTTCGTCAAGGGTCCGCCCTCGTCGCCGCCGGGTACAACAAACGCGACTGGCACCTGCGCCAGCCGGAGAATATAGCTTCCGGTCCCCGCGTTGCCCGAATCCGCGCTGGAGATCAGGACCGTGTAGGTTCCGGACGAAGAGGTGACATGGTTGATCTCCGCCGCCACTGCGCCCCAATTGGAGGTAAGCTGCGCGCCGCCCGGCGATTGCAGACGGATGTAGGGGAAGAAGTTGGTTGTCGCGCCGGTCTCGGCCACGCTCAGCGTCAGAGTCTCTCCCGCGTTGGCTTGAAACGTCCAGATATCAATCTCGCCGGCGCCTGATATGGCGGCACTATGATTCCCGCCATTCGTCATCGCCCCCTGCGCCCACATGTGCGAAAGCGACAAAGCTAAAACGACTACGGAGTGAATACACATCCTGATCGGCACAAGTCATCTCCCGTGGATGGACTCAGCACGCGACCAATTCCTCTGGTGCGCCGGCAAGTTGGTTACTTTCGTGGCGCCTCAATCCAGTAAGGACGCCCTATCCCAACGTCGAGAATTCTACTCGGCAGAAGATAGTTATCGGCGAACGATCTTCCGCGGCAATCCGGAGCGTAAACGAAATCGCCGCGAGATGCAAGGGTAAATGTTCTCAGCGAACAGGAATAGGAGCGTCAACCTTCGACTTAGAGCGTAAGTTACTTGCAAACCAAATACCGATGTCTTCGAAAAGTGAGTAAAACACGGGTACCGCGAGTAATGTGAGTAACAGACACAAGCTCTGCCCGCCCACGACGAGCAGCCCGATGCTCCGGTTCGTCGCCGCCCCGGGACCGGTACCGATGACCAGCGGAATCATACCGGCGACGAGGGCGATGGTCGTCATCAGGATGGGGCGGAGACGGTCCCGGTTGCCGGCGATGATGGCCTCGTAGCGCGGCATTCCTTTGGCGCGAAGCTGGTTGGTGTGGTCGATCTGCAGGATCGCATTCTTTTTCACGACGCCGAAGAGAAGCAGGATTCCGAGCATGGAGAAGATGTTCAACTGCTGGCCGGCGAGGTAGCTGCTCAGGAGAGCAAACGGAATGCTGAGCGGGAGCGTTAGCAGGATCGTGATCGGATGGATCAGGCTTTCGAACTGGGCGGCCAGCACCATATACATGAACGCGAACGTCAGGCCCACGGCGAGCAGGAAGTAGTATCCGGTCTTTTCGAGTTCCTTGGCGTTGCCGGTAAGCGCTTCGCTGTAACCGGCCGGCATGTTGAGCGAACTTACCGCTTCGCGGATGGCCGTGACGGCTTCGCTTTGGCTGGCGCCGGGGGCGAGGTTGGCGTAGAGGGTAACCTGACGCTGCCGGTTCAGGCGATCGATGGAGCCCGGCCCGGCGGCCTTTTCGAGACTGACGAGTTGGCTCAGCGGCACGAGGCCGTTCTGCTCCGTGTCGCCGGGGACGCGGCGAGGGACGAGGATTTCGCTCAAGCGATCCGCGCTGCCGCGTTCGGAGAGACGGGCGCGGAGGCGGATATCGTAGAGGTTCTTCCCCTCCCCGTAGTTGCCGACGACTTCGCCGGCGTATAAGGTGTTCACGGCTCCGGCGACGTCTTCGAGATTAACGCCGAGATCGGCGGCGCGCTCGCGGTCGACATTGATGCGCAGTTCGGGCTTGCCGGGGAGGAGGCTGCGGTCGCTGTCGGCTAGCTTCGGGTTCTTCTTCATGATATCGAGGACGCGGGCGGAGTAGTCCTCGAGTTTGGCGAGGTCGGGTCCGCGGAGCACGAACTGGACCTCGGTGTTCTTTTCGCCACCACTAAAGGGGTCGATGGGTTGAACGGAGGTGTAGATCTCCTTGGGATAGTGCTGGATCTTCTGACGGGTGACGGCGACGAGGGCCTGTTGATCCTGCTGTCGCTCAGCGGGCGGGACGAGGCGGACGATGATGCTGCCTTGGTTGACCTTTTGGAGTGCGTTAAAGCCGGGGACGGTGAGCGTGCTTTTTACGCCGGGGACGTCGCTACGGATGAGACGGGCCATATCCTCCATGACGCTTTCCGTGGCCGCGAGGCTTGAGCCTTCGGGCAGTCGGACGGAGACTTCGAACTCGCTTTCGTCATCCTGAGCGATGAACTGGAAGCCGGTGAGCATGCCGAGCGGAATGGTGCTGGAGACGACCAGAACGCAGATGATGGCGACCTTGCCACGATTGGCCATGCTCCAGACGAGAAGGCGAGTGTAGGTCGTATCGAGCCAGCGATTGAGCCGGGAGTCGGCGCTGGAATGTTCGCCTTTGGTGTGGCGCAGCCAGCGGGCGGCGAGACTGGGAGTAAGGGTGAAGCTGACAAGCAGGCTGACGGCGATGGCGGCGGCGCTGGTGAGTCCGAAGCTGGACATAAACATGCCGACGATGCCGCCCATGAAGCCGATAGGGACGAAGACGGCGAGCAGGCTGAGCGTGGTGGCCATGACGGCGAGGCCGATTTCTCGGGTGCCTTCTATGGCGGCCTGTTCGGGGGAGAGGCCGCGTTCTTCCATCACCTTCACGATGTTTTCAAGGACGACGATGGCGTCGTCGATCACGATGCCGACCATGAGCGTGAGCGCGAGCATGGTCATGAGATTCAGCGTGTAGCCGAGGGCGGCCATGAGGGCGAAGCTTGTGATGATGGAAGTAGGAATGGCTAGGGCCGCGATGATGGTGCTGCGCAGGTTGCCGAGGAAGATATAGACGACGATGGCGGCCAGGATGGCGCCGACGACGAGATGCTCTTCAATGGAATGGAGGCTCGCGCGGATGAACTCGCTATGGTCGCGGATCTTTGTGAGTTGGAGGTCGGTGGGAAGATCGGCCTTGATCTCTTCGAGGCGCTCGTGGACGGAGTCGATGACGGCGACGGTGTTGACGCCGGACTGCTTGGCGATGGCGAGGACGACGGCGTTGGCTCCATTTTGCCGGGCGATGCTTTTGGCTTCCTTTCCGGCGTCACGCACGGTGGCGACGTCAGCGATGCGGATGGCGTAGCCGTTGCGCTGGGAGACGACGATGCGGGCGAAATCGTCGACCTGCTGGATTTTGCCCATCGTTTTGACGGTGAGCGACTGGTTGCCTTGATCGAGCGCGCCGCCGGGGAGTTCGAGGTTCTGGGCGCGAAGTGCTTTCGCGAGATCGCTGACAGTAAGGCCGTAGGAGCGGAGTTTATCGAGGTCGGCAAGGATGTGGAGTTCGCGTTTGCGGCCGCCGTAGATGGTCACCTTCCCGACGCCGCTGACGCTCGACAGGCGGTCGACGATCTGCTTGTCGACCAGTTCAGTGAGGGCCGTGAGTTCGCGGGGCGAGGTGATGGCGTAGAGGAGGACGTCGGCGGCGTCGGAGTTGATCTTTTGGACCACCGGCTTCTCGGAGGTGCGGGGGAGATCGTTGAGGACGAGGTCGACTTTTTGGCGGACTTCCGCGGCGGAGGCGTCCACGCTACGGCCGAGTTGGAACTGGACAACAACATTGGAGACGCCTTCGCTCGAAACGGAGCGGAGCTCTTCGATGCCAGCGACTGTGTTGACGGTGGCCTCTATGCGTTCGGTGATTTCGCGCTCGATTTCGGTGGGGCTCGCGCCGGGATTGGCGGTGGTGACAGTGACGATCGGGAGGTCGACGTTGGGGAAGCGGTCGAGACCGAGGAGGAAGAAGCAAACAGCGCCGACGACAGTCATCGACAGGATGAGCATGGCGGCGAAGACGGGCCGCCGGACGCAGATTTCAGCCAGTTTCTGCATGTTACTTCTTCTCCGCAGTGGCGACGGTCATGCCGTCATAGAGGTTGGCGGGGGGATCGACGATGACGGACGCGCCACCGGCCAGGCCGGGCGACGGGGCCAATTCGGCGGTTTCCCCGCGCTTTTGCGGAACGCCGATGAGGTGCAACTTTGCGCGGCCACTGGCGAGGGTCCAGACGCGGTAGGTTTCCGTGCGGGGATCGAAATCGAGCGCGCGAGCGGGGAGACGCAGGCGGGGCTGCGATCCGCCGAGCAGGATGCGGGCCTCCGCAAAGTAACCAGGTTTGAGGCGGCGCTGGGGGTTGGGAAACTCGGCTTCGACGGTGAGGGCGCGGGAGGCGGGGTCCAGCGAGCCATTCGGCGCGCGGAGTTTTCCATGGAAGGTCTCGCCGGGGAGAGCGGTGACTTGCGCTTCGACGGCAAGACCAGCGGTGAGGGCGGCGGCTTGGGCTTCCGGAAGCTGAAAGACGAGCTTCAGCGGTTCGACCTTTTCAAGGCGCAGGGGCTTCGACTGCGGGCTGACGAACTCGCCCACCGAGACCGACCGGGCGGTGACGACGCCGGCAAACGGGGCGCGGAGAACGGCGTCGGTGGCCCGCTTGCGGGCTTGGGCTTCCTGGGCCTGGGCGGATTCCAGCTGGGCTTTGGCCATAGCGATGCCTTGGGCGGATTGGCGGGCGGTGTTGGCCGCGAGGGCCAGTTGCTGCCGAGCGCCGCGGAGGCGGGCTTGGGCGGAGAGGAGGGTGCTGCGGGTGCGGTCGTAGCTGCTCTGCGAGATGTCCTTGGTGGCGCGGAGACGGGCGGACCGGGCCTCTTCGATTTCGGCGAGACGGACCTCTTCCTCGGCAGTGTCGACGGCGGCCTGCGCGTTGAGGACATCGGCGCTGAGCTCGACGCTACGTTGGCCATCGACGCCGAGCCGGGCTTCGGCCTGGCGGAGAACAGCTTGTACCTCCTTCACGCGAGCTTGCGCTTCGGCGAGGCGTAGCTGGGCATCGCGGTCTTCCAGGCGGAGCAGCGGCTGGCCGGCGTTGACGGCATCGCCGAGGCGGACGAAGATTTCGCGAACGACGCCTTCGGTTTCAGGGGCGATTTCCGCGGCGTCGATCGCGGCGAAGCTGGCGGTGCTGGTGAGGGTGGGTGGGGCGTCAAAGGCTTCGATGACACCGAGGCGGACGACGACTGGGGGGGCGACCGCGGCGGCAGCCTGTTCAGTTTTCGTGCCACACGCGGAGAGCAGAACCAGAAATGGAATAAGGATGAGTGCGGGTTTCATGAGGCGCAGTTATTCGACTTTGATGGAAAAGGTTTCGAGGGTGAGCGCGGAGGCGCGACGGAGTTCTGCGGCGGCCAGGTTGAGAGCGCGGCGGGCGTTGACGAGAAGTTGCTGGCTTTCGCTGCGTTCGCTCTGGCGGACATTGAGGTTCAGGTTGTTGGACTGGCCTTCGCGATAGAGGCGGAGTTCGCTTTCCAACCGTTCGCGGCTGGCGGCTTCGCTATCGGCGGCGGCCCGGATACGAGCCTGGGCGGCGGCGTAGTTTTCCCAGGCGCGACGGACTTCGAGGGCCGTCTGGACTTCGAGCTGGCGGATCTGCGCCTCGGCCCGGCGTTCGATGGCTTTCTGCTGGCCGAATCGGCCTTCGGCTTCTCGATTGCGGAGCGGAAGTTCAATGGTCAGCGAGGCTTCGTAGGTCGGGTAGTTGTTCCGCCAGACCTGCGAATACGCCCGGCCGTAGCCGCCGATGAGCTGCGGAGGAGGGTCGAGCGAAAAGCCGGGGAAGAGTTCACCTTGGGAGATGGCGCGGCCCGCGAGGCCCTGGGCGATACGGGAGACCGAGAGATCGACGGCGGGCTTGCGGCCTTCGGCGGCGACTTTTGTGTTCTCCTTTTCGGCGCTGAGGCGCTGGGCGGCGGCGGCGAGTTCGGGACGGAGGCGGAGGGCGCGTTCGGCCAGTTCACCGGCTGATTTGGCTTCGAGGGCGAGTTGGGTTTCAACGGGCCGCCACTCCTGGTCCCAGATCGCGTCCGAACCGCCGCTCGCGAGCAAGGATTTGAGCTGTT
This sequence comes from Candidatus Sulfopaludibacter sp. SbA3, assembly GCA_945890485.1. Lineage (GTDB taxonomy): Bacteria > Acidobacteriota > Terriglobia > Bryobacterales > Bryobacteraceae. Next base: position 267,901 of record CAMDCN010000004.1, read on the forward strand.
GGGCCGCCTCCCGGGCAGCGCCGCGCGCTTGGGCGGCCTGCTCTTCGGCGCGACGAAGTTGGCCGCGGGCACCGGCCAGTTCGTTGTCGGCCTGTTCGCCGGCACGGACGAGACGGGCGGTGGAGTCGAGGGCTTCCTGGGCGTATTTGACGCTGTCGTTGGCGGCGGCTTCGGCGTCCAAGCCGGCGACCCAGCTCCAGTAGGCCGATTCGACGCGGGCGGCGATGTCGAGAACCTTGGCTTCGAAGTCGCGGTCGGCGGCCTGCTGGTTGGCGCGGCGGACGCGGAGGGCGGAACGGAATTGGTCGTCTTTGCGATAGCGCCAGATGGGCACGGCCAAGGTGGTGCGCCAGACGGGAGCGTAATAGGGGTTCAGCGAGGTGAAAGGGTTGGTCGTCGAGACGCGGTTGTTTTCGAGGACGTTCTCGAACGTTGCGCCCAGCCAGGGGAGGAGTTGGCTAAAGGTGGTGGCCTGGGTCGAGTTGCGTTCGTCGAGCCGGCCGTTGACACCTTGAAGAATCGAGGTTGCGGCGGTGGTGGCGCTGCGCTGAGAGAAGCGGAAACCGAGGACGGGATCGAAGGCGCCCTGTGCGTTCAGTAGTGCGGCGGCGGCGCCCTCCTGTCCGGTGCGTTCGGCCACCAGTTCGGGATTCTTCTGGAGGGCCATCGTGATGGCGTCGCGCAGCGCAAGGGGCTCGGCGACGAAAGCGAGGAGGAAGAGCCAGGTCATCGGGAAACCTCGGGTAGCGGCAGCATGGGGTGGCGGGAGAGAGCGATCAAGTGCTCATGGACGAGGGCGATCTTGGGATCGTTGGCGTCGCAGAAGCCAAGCAGGACATCGGTCCAGCAACCATCGCTCGCGCTGGCAAGGGCCAAGGCGTGAATCGGGTTGAGACCGTCAGACTCCAGGCGCTCATGCAGGCCGAGGATGTCTGCGCGTCGCAGAGCGGAGAGCCCGGGCTCGGCGACAAGCATTTCCAGAAGCGCGCGCATCGACTCAGCCTCGCCGCATTGAATGCACTCGAGGTTGGCCCGGATGTAGGCGCGGGTGAAGCGGCCGGGGCGGCCGTCGTCGGGCTCTTCGAGGAGAAGCACCTCGGTTCTGGACTTCATCGAAACGACGACGAGGTCGAACACACCGAGGAGTAGCTCCTGCTTCGACTTAAAGTGATGCGTTAGCCCACCCTTGCTAACTTCTGCTTTAGAAGCGACTTTGTCGAGTGTAAGGGCGCGGGCACCATCGCTTTCCAGCACGGAGAGCGCAGCGGTTAGGATTTTGGAACGGGAGAGTTCTGATTTAACAGTCATAAAACCGACCAGTCGGTCTCTTTCAGAAGAATAAAACCGACCGGTCGGTCTGTCAAGTAAATTTTCGGTTACCCCCGAGTCGTATTAACGAGGTATTGGGTGGTGACGTCGCTATGTGACGCGTCCGAAACCACCTGCCCCCGCCGGAAGACCAGGATCTGCGGCGACTCATGCCGGACGCCCGTCAGGGCAGCGATACGATTCGATAACTCTCTTTCTTTCTGCACAATGACGGTATAAAGAGGAACTTCTGGATGAAGTCCGGAAAACTCTTTGACCTGGCGGTTTGCAGCCCAGCTCACCGGACAGGTTTGGCTGTGTTTAAAGACAATCGCCAACTCTTGCTGCGTAAAACTCACCAGATCGAGACTTTCGGTTGCTTCCCCGCCATCTTCGCCATTAGCGGGTTTCTTAAACCAGTTCAATATATCCACGCCTATTCGATTCAATCCGCACAGTGCACGATGCAGCTCGCCGGAAGAGCATTCTACATTGAGCTTTGGCGGAGCCTTTCGGCGAGCCGGCTCTCCAGCCAGAGAGGCACACCCGGATCGCGACCCAGCCGGAACTCCGTACCCTTCCGAATCAACTTGTTCTTCGTGGTGGCGGTGATGTCTCGCCACGGAACGAAGAGGGGCGCATGGAAGATGGCGAAGATTGGCAACATCGAGAGGTAGAGCCCCTCCCGGTCTGCGGCGATGTTCAAGCATCGGTTGATGCCCACCCATCGCATCTGACCACTTTGCAGCCGAAGCATCTGCCCCGCGAACTCGCGCGTCGTACCGTAATTGATCGCCAAGGCCCGCCAACCGGAAAGCACGCTCAGCAGCCAGATAACCGCGATCCAGATGACAGAGAAGCCCGCCAGGCTCGCCAGGATGATCAGCGCGATGGCTAAAGCGCTCGGCTCGGATTCCACCTCGTCATTGTATTCGGTTCGAAGCTTAAATCCTCCTAAGAATCAATTTTTCGCCGGTCTGGCGAACCCATACGGTCCAACGGCGGAAGGATCCGCAGGAATTGAGGGTAATGAGGCATGTCTATGATGATTCGTAGTTTTGGTTATAGATTGGTTCAGGTCGCGGCCGCGACAGCCATCCTGGCTTCGAGCGCCAGCGCCCAGACGTCCGTGAGCGTCTCCGGTGGCCGGCTCTCCTTGACGACTCCCAGCGGAGATCAGTCCGTCAAGGTAGAGGTTAGCGGTAGCGGGCTAGCCCGGGTGTTCGGCTTTCCCGGTATCGCGGATGGCACTTCTTACGGCGGACTTTCCGGTGTAACCGTAACAACAGGCGCGGGCAACGATAAGGTGGAGTTTGAGCTGCTTTCGTCGCAAAGCTTCGACGTTCGCGTCGATACCGGCGTCGGGTCCGCGGAGACGAAGGTGAAGTGGAAGATTCTGGCGGGCGGCTTTGCTCCGGCGGCCAACATCGCCGTTTCGGGTAGCGAGGGCCAGACGCGGCTGGTGGAGGTCGATTTGGAGTCGGAGAGCAATCGGGCAGCGGTTTCGATCGACACCGGCTCTGCGAACCAAGTGGCCGCCAAGGTGATCTCGTCGAACGCCTCCGAGTTTCTGCGGGTCGCTTTTGCCGCCGCGGCCCCGAGGACATTGCTGAAGGTGGGCTCAAACGCCTCGGCGCTCGAAGTGGATGTGCGCGGCGGGGCAACCCCGGCGGCGGATGAACTGGTGTACAAGGTGATGCAGTCCCGCCGGGCCGAGGTCAACGTGAACTGGGCTATCGACACAGGCGCGGGAGAGGACAAGGTCGACGTGTTGGTGTCGGCCTCCGGCAGCGAAGTCACGCAGCGCGGCAGCGTTTTGACCCGTGCGGGCAACGACACGGTCCAGTTCGAGACGGATGCGTTCAGCACTGTGACAGGGCTTGCGATTAACGGCGGACCCGGCGCCGACTTGTTGGCCCAAATGATCAAAGGCCGCTTCCAGAGCTCTCAGAGCTTACGGACCTCGATGCTCGGCGGCGATGGCGACGACCAGTTGATCCTGACCACCGACACGGGTATTTTCGGGACGGGACTGCCGAACGACACCTTTCCCCTGATCGAATGCGGTTTGGGATTCGACCGCTTCAACGCCTTCGGCCTGGTCCGCGCCTGCGAATCCCGCCTGTAACTTAGACCACAACGGGGGTGCGCCTGCCTCGGCAGACGCCGCCCCCCCGTGCGAAATCGTTCGCTCCTAAAACTGCAATTTCAGCGCAAACTGCACGATCCGAGCGTTGTTGACGGTCGATGAGATCACCCCGAAATTCGCCGCATCCAGGTTCCCCGACGGATTGGCAAAGTTTGGATTGTTCAGCAGGTTGAACGCCTCAGCCCGGAACGAGAGGCGGAAGCGCTCCCAGAGCGGGAACTGCTTATCGATGGCGACATCGATATTGCCATGAGACGGGCCCCGAGCGACTCCCCGGCCGAGGTTGCCGTAGCGGGTCCGCGGAGCGCGAGCAAAGGCATTGCGATTCAGCCAGCCGCCGAGACGATCGATCGTCCTGCCGGAGGTGTAGATATCGCCGCCAACATAGTCCGCGCGGCCGCCCGAGCCCGCGTTGCCCATGTCGCCATCCAGATCCAGAGCGCTTTGATTGTTCGTGATTTCAAACGGCGTGCCGGACTGAAGCACCGCCACACCCGCTAGCTGCCAACCGCCAAGCAGAAGGCGAGCCGCCTGCCATGGGTTGGGAATCTCGACATTGAAGCTGGTGGTAAACCGGTGGGGCCGGTCAAACGTTGCGGGGCCGCGATTGGACCGGAAGTTGAGCGGGTTACCCGCGCCGTTGACGAAGTAGCGGTCCGTGCCGGCCGCATCGTCAATCGCCTTCGAGAAGGTGTACGCCGCCAGGATCTGCGCATTCCTGGCAAATCGCTTGTTGAAGGTGAACTGGCCGGAATGGTAGATGGAGTTGCCGTTGTTGGCCATGTAGCGGATGGGGCCAAAACCGACGAACGGCCGGCGGAAAACGCCATCCGCGCCCGGGCGCGGGAAGTTGATGTTCCGGGCCATGAACAGATGCGTGCCGTGGGTGCCGACGTAGGCCGCCTGCAAGACAATGTTGCCGGGAAGCTGGCGTTGCAAGTCCAGATTCCACTGCTGCACCGTATCGTTCTTCGGGTTCTTTTCGAGCGCGGTCAGGGTGATGTTGCTGGTGGTCGTGGGAATCGGCAAGACGTTGGGGTCGAGGCCTTCGACGCGATAGAGGTATCCGTCCGGGACACCTGTCACCGGGAAGACGACGTTCCGCTGGGCGAGTACCGGCGGATTGTTGAAGTACTGCTGCGCCACCTGTCCGGCGGCCTGATCGTAGTAGATACCGAAGCCGCCGCGAATGGCCAGGCGTCCGGATTGGCCGGGTGAGTAAGCAAAGCCAAATCGGGGGGCAAAGTTGGTGCGGGGCGCGAACACGGTCGACTTTGGCACCCCGTTCAGACCGGCGGTGATGATGCCGGCGCTTTCCGGAGTACCCGGCCCGGTGTAGCGATCCGGCCAGAAACCGATGAACGTCTTCTGGGCCTCGACAGGCGGGCTGTTGTACTCGTACCGCAAGCCGATGTTGAAAGTCAGGTGGCGGTTGACCTTAAAGTCATCCTGGACAAAGAGATTGCTCGAAAAGCTCAACAAGTTGACGACGCCGCTGCCGACGCCGTAGGTGCGTTGGGAAGGTAGATCGAGCAGGAAGTCCGCGAAGGAACTCGTCGTGCTTTGCCCGCTGAAGACCCAGCGCGGCCGATTGGTCAACGTGTTGCTGGCCTGCATCCTCGCCTGACGGAGTTCGACGCCGAACTTCATCGTGTGGCGGCCCCGGATGCTGGTGAAGTTGTCGCTCAGGGTGTAGCTATGGACGTTGTCGCGGAAGTACTGGTCACGTCCAAAGGTCACGACGCCGTTGATGTTAATGACGGGCATGCCCGGCAGATCGTTCGTAGCGGGAATGCCGAGGGAACGGGGGTCGGTTGTGTTTAAATTCGCACCGCCACCAATGGAGAGATTTCTCGCCCAGCCGAGCCGAAGTTCGCTGAAGTTGTTGGGGCTGAGCAACTGAGTCGCCGTCAGGCCGAGATCCCATTTGCCAGTGACGCTGGCTGCAGCGAATCCCGGCAGCACTCCAGGATTTTCCGTCTGAGCCGGGCTGCGGAAGTAGCGCACATTGATCCGTTGGCGGTCGCTGAACGCGTGGTCGCCGCGGAGGAAGTATTGGTTGTTCTCTCCCCTCAAGTTGCCAGCGCGGATATAGTTGATCGCCGAGCCGGTGACGACGTTGGGCAGCGGGATAAGCGCTTCCATGATGTTGCGGGAGATGGGATTGATGCGGCTGGCCGGAATCGTGTTGTTCGGGAAGCAGCCGCGGCTGTCCGCGGCGCTGCAGGGCAATCCGTTCAGCGGATCGCGAATCAAGGTGGTGAAGCGTCCGGCGCGGTTGTCGGCCGTGGGTAGGCTGTAGCTGTTGATAGCAGCCGTGGAGTTTGCATTCCGCTGCCGGAGGCCTTCGTACCCAGCGAAAAAGAACGTCCGGTTCTTACCGTTGAATAGGCGCGGAATGATGACGGGACCGCCGACAGTGAAACCGAACTGATTCTGGTTGTTCTGTCCGCGGCGGGTGCCGAAGAAGTTGCGGGCGTTCAGCTTCGTATTCCGGAAGAACTCCCAGGACGAAGCGTGCAGGTCGTTGTCGCCGCTGCGGGTGACGACGTTCACCACCGATCCAGCCTGTTTGCCATACTCGGCGGCGAACATGCTGGTCAGCACCTTGAACTCGGCCAGGAAATCGAGGGCTGGGGAGCCGATATTCGCCGGAGAATTGTTCAGGGCGCCGTGCGCCGTGAGGCCGTCCATCAGAATATTGTTGCTGCCGGCCCGGAGACCGTTCACGTTCGGGTTCACATTGCCCAACCCGACCGTATCGGCGTTCGTTAGCGCCTGGGACACGCCGGCGGTGAGCGCGAGCAGTTGCGCATAGTTCCGCGTGGCGAGCGGCAGGCTGCGCAGGGTGGACCCGCTGATAACGCGCCCTTGGGTCGCGGACTCCGATTGCACCAGCGGGATGGTATCGGTGACGGAGACCGACTGTTCCACCGCCTCTACCGAGCGCTTGCATTCGACAAACACCCGTTCGGTGACGCTCACGACAACTCCCGTGCGCCGGAACAGGGAGAAGCCGGGTTGCTGGACCGAAACCTCGTACCGGCCCGGAGGAAGTAGCGGCGTCTGGAAACCGCCGTCATTCGAAGAACGAACGACACGCGCAAACCCCGTCTGCGCCTCGCGCAGGTTTACCGTGGCGTTCGGGACCGGAGCGCCGGAAGGGTCAAGCACGCTGCCGGAGATGGAACCGGTGGTTTCCTGGCCCGATAGGATCGTAAGATTGCCGAGAACAAAAGCGATGGCGATGGCCGTACGCGTCAAAGAGTTCATACCGCTTAGTTCATACGATCCGTACCTGGAAAGGCAGGGGGAGCAGAGGGTGACCACGGGGTCACCCCCTAAGTCATCTTATTGAAAAGAATAAGTGTTACCCTTCGGAGGTCGGACGGAGGAGTGATGCGGCAATCCCCTACAGTCGAAGAGCGAAAGTGGCTGACCGATCGGCGTTGGCTGGCCGTGGAGCGGGTTCTAGCGAGCCCGAAGTTCTGCCAGGCGACCCGGATCTCCGCCTTTCTCCGCTACGTGAGCGAGCGCACTCTCACCGGCAAGCCGGAGGAGGCGACCGAACAGCAGGTTGGTATTCACGTCTTCGGCCGGACCCCGGGCTACAACCCGGCCGAGGACAACATCGTCCGCAGCACTGCCCGTCAACTCCGGGAGCGCCTCGCCCTCTACTACCAGGAAGAGGGACGGGAGGACGCCATCCGCATCGTCCTCGCTCGCGGTTCGTATCTGCCTGCCTTTGAGGAGAGGACCGTCGAACCCGTTGAGGCGCCACCGGCGCCGCTCCCGCCGCCCCCGAGCTCGCGACGGTCCTGGCTAACCGCCGGTTTCGCCGCCGCTACGTTGGCAGGCGCTGGCTGGGCCACTTGGAAACCGCGGCCCGAGACGATTTGGGATTGGCTGACCGAATCGCCGAAACCGCTGCTTCTCGTTCCGGGCGACAGCGGCAGCGTGATCCGGCAGAATCTCACGCGTCGGAGCATCTCCGTCGCGGACTACGCCAGCGGAGCCTATCAAGACACAGCCGCCGCCGCGTTTAGGCCGGACGTCCTCGAAGACCTATCTGGCCGCCGCTACACCAGCTTCGCCGATCTTAAGTTCGCCACGCGTCTCGCCATGCTCCCGCAGATGCCCCGGGAGCGCTTCGCCGTTCGATTCGCGCGGGACCTGCATGTGGATGACCTGAAAGGCGCCAATATCATCCTGGTCGGCGCCCCCCAGGGCAACCCGTGGGTCGAGTTGTTTCACAAGGACCTGAACTTTCAGATCCATTCGAACGAGGCCGCCCGGACCCTAACCTTCGTCAACCGCCGCCCACGGACCGGCGAGACGGCCCGCTACGAATACGCGGCTACCTCCTCCGACCGGCACGCTTACGCACTCCTCGGCTTCGGACAAAATCTCGATCAATCCGGTGTCGTGCTGCTCGTGCAGGGCACTACGGTGGCCGGCATCGAAGCGGCGACCGAATTTTTGTTTAACGAGGAGAGCATGGCCCCCATTCTCCGCCAGGCCAGGGCCGGGCGGCACTTCGAGGTGTTGCTCGAGACAAAATTCCTCAACGCCAGTTCCGTGGGAACCGCGGTCCGCGCCATCCGTTTGGACGGCGGCTGAGCCCGGTAGACCGCTCTCGCGGCGCGCCGGGCCCATCGCCCCCAAGGAACCGGTTAGAACTCGAACCGGCCCACGAGTTGCACGAAGCGCGCCGACTTGGCTGAAGTGATTAAGCCAAAGCTCGGCGAGTTGAAGAAGGCCTGACCAGCCGGATTCACCTGGACACTCAACGCCGTGTTCGGGCCATCGAAGTTGGTGTAATTCAGGAAGTTAAACGCTTCGCCACGCAGCTCAAACCGCATCCGGTCCTTGATCGCGAAGATCCGGGAGACAGCCAGATCGATATTGAACTCGCCGATCTGGCGCAGGGTGTTCCGGCCCAGATTGCCGATCGCCGCAGGCAGAACAAGAGTCCGATTGGCGCCAGATCCCGCAAACAGCGGACCGGCCGGCAGGAACGGGAAGTTCGTCGCCGTTGGCGCCAACAGGTAACGAATGGCCTGCCCTTCAGGCGTCATCTCCGGTGCCTTGGCCTGTCCATCGGTACCCACAACAAACGGGCGCTGCTGACCGGCTCCTGGCCACAGAGTATTCTGCGCGATCGTATCCGGCAGACCGCTGCGCGCGATCACAATCGGGCTGACGGTGAAGCCCCGCAGCCATAGGGGACCGGTCGTCTTATACTGCACCGAAGCCGCAAAAACGTGCGGACGGTCAAAGTTCGACCGCGCGCGGTCCAGATTCCGGAAGAAGCTCGGGAACTGGCCGCCATCGACGTCGTTCGGCTGCGAGAAGCTGAACAGGCCGGTGCCGTCGTCAATCGACTTCGAGAACGTATACGTCGCGTTCCAGCCGAAGGAGCGGGAGAACTGCTTGGCAGCCTTCAACTGCAATGAATGATAGCTGGAGGTGCCAGCGTGGACGAATGAGTTCAGGTTGCCGACGAGCGGCAGCCGGCGGGCCTGTTGATTGGCCGCCGCGGTGCCGATGCGCGCCAACTCTTCGCCGCGTTCAAATGGGATGGGGTTGAAGGCCAAGCTCAGCGGCAGATTGTTGCCACGGCTGCCGACGTAACTGATGTCCGCCACCGTCCCGCGCATTACTTCGCGCTGGATACCGAAGTTCCACTGGTAGCTGCGGGGCATTGGGTTGATTTCGCCAAACTGCGCCCCGGAATTCAGCGGGTTGTTCAGCGTAGCATTGCGTTCGACGAAGAACGGGTCGGCGAAGTCCTGGACGGCAACCAGTGGCATTCCCTGGGACAAGCGGAAGGGCTGCGCAACGCCCACGCCCAGATCGGGGAAAGACTGTGCGACCGTGAAGCCGGGATAGCCCACGACACCGCCCAGATTCGAGAAGATCTGGCTGAAGAATACGCCGGCGCCCGTCCGGATGACAGTCTTGGGATCGAGCGAATAGGCGAAGCCCACACGCGGCGCGAAGTTCGTCTTGGCCGCGTCCAGATTCAGCGAGCGCGTAGCGTTGACGCCGGCCACGAGCAGCTTGCCGGTGACAATATCGAGCCGCGAATAGATGTCGTTCGACATCGTCATCGGCGACTCGTACTCGTAGCGAATGCCAAGGTTGAGCGTCAGGCGGCGGGATACTTTCCAGTCATCCTGCACGAACACGCCGAGGTTTGTGTTCCGGCGGCCCGTTGGCGGCTGCGGCAGGGCGTAATTAGCCGTAGAGACCAAGCCTTGCAGGAAATCGCCCATGGCATGAATCGGGTTGCCCGCGTTCCGGTTGGCGGCGCTCAGTTCGCCGTTAAAGGCATAGACTCCGGCGAAGCTCCCGCCCGGATTGAAGACATTGAACTGATTCTTCCGGAGCTGGAACCCGGTCTTAACTGTATGCGCGCCGGTGGTGCGGGTAAGCGCAAACGAACCCTGGTAGTTGTTGTCAATCTGGCGGCGGTAGGTGTTGGTATCGATGCCCATGCTTCGCCAACCGCTGATGCCCATGATGGGCGTTGCGGCGAAAGAGGAGCGTTCGATGCCGAGCGTCTCGCGAACGTTAATGCCCAGGCTGGGCGGATCAATTTGCGGGTTGTTCCGTTGGAAGCCAGCAAAGGCCTCGGTGATGACGCGCGGCGACCAGATATGCGTCCAGGAGAGAGAGACCTGATGACCGGTGGTGAGGCTGTCGCCGACGCGCGGATCAAGCGGACCGGGGAGAATCGGTCCGCTCGGGCTGTTCACTTTGAAACCCGTGTAGCGGCCGCTAAGGCGCGCCGCGGTTCCGACGGCGTGGTCGCCCCGCACGGTGAACTGATTGTCGACCGTGCCGTTTGAACCGGCGCTGAGGTAGTTGTTCAGCGTGCGGCCGTTGGCAGGGTCCGGTACGCCGGACTGGTTCGGTGCCGGAAGCAAGGCTAACACTTTCTGCGCTGCGGGGTCCAGACGGGAGGCCGGAATCTGATTGTTGGGGAACGGTGCATTGTTAACCGAGTCGAACAACACGATTGGATTGCCGGAGAAATCGCCGCGGCGGGCGGCTTCCGTTGGAATAGTCGACTGGTTGTTGAACGGCGAAATCCGGCGGAGCCCTTCATAGTTAAAGAAGAAGAACGTTCTATCCTTGCCGTTATACAACTTCGGAATCACCACCGGACCGCCGATCTTGCCGCCGAACTGGTTGTAACGGTCCGACTGCCGCTCCTGACCGCGCAAATTACGGAAGAAATTGTTCGCGTTCAGCTTCTCGTTGCGGAAGTACTCGTACAAGCTACCGTGAAAATCGTTGGTGCCGCTGTCGGACACGACACTGATGAAACCGCCGGACGTACGGCCGTATTCCGCCGTGTAACCCGAGGTCAATACCCGAAACTCGCGGATGGCTTCCGTAGACGGAATACGCTGGACGCCACCGGTGGAACCGGAGACGACACTAACGCCGTCGACGGCGAACTCGGAGTTCAGGGTGCGGGACCCGTTGATCGAAAGCTGCGAGGCGTTGATACCCGTAGCCGCGCCGCCGCTCGAAACGCCGCCGACAAGGGTCAGCAGGTTGAGGATGTTCCGGTTCGGCATCGGCAGGTCTTTCACCTGCGTTGTGTTGATGATGGCGCCCATCGCGGAGGTTTCGGCCTCCAGTTGGCCGAGGCCTTCGCCTACGACGGTGATGGTTTCCGCGACGTCGCCGAGGGTCAGCGTCACGTCGACGCGAGCGCGCTGCTGCAACTGGAGCGTGATGGAGGAAACCTCCGCCCGTTTGAAACCCTTGGCCTCCACGCGCAGCGAATACAAACCAGCCGTCAGCGCCGGAGCGGTGTAGGCGCCGGAGTCGCTGGTCTTCCCTTGGAAGACGACCGTTCCCCGGGCAGTGTTGATAATAGTGACATTCGCACCGGCGACCGTAGCGCCAGAGGAATCGGAGACCGTGCCACTCAGGGCGCCGGTCACATCCTGAGCAGGGAGCGTGGCGGCACACAAGGCCGCCAGTATACAGACCTGATTGAAGCGAAGCATTATTCTGATTGTCATGGATGACAACGCGATTGGCAAGGATTATTTAAATCCCGAATTCGGGATAAGTTCTTTCTAATCCAATAGTTAACAACTAAATCGCAGTTCGGCTAGGGAGCTGCCGCCTAGGCCATTGCCTCGAGCGCCGCCGAGGTTTCTTCCCACTCCGCCATCGCCTTTTCTAAGTCGCCCCGCTTTTGCTCCAGCATCCCCGCCACGCGCAAAGCCTCTTCGGCGCTCACATACGGTCGGCCTTCCAACTCCGCGATATCCGACTCTGCATGGGCGATCGCCTGCTCCAACTGCTTGCAGCGATCCTCCATCTGCTTCAACTTCATCGGGTTGACGCGCTTCTTCTGCTCCACCGCCGGCGCCGCGGCCACCGCGACCGGAGCCGCCGCGAGCTGCTCCGTCATCTTCGCTTCCAGAATCTCGTCCTGACCCGACTTCTTCCACAAGTACTCTTCGTAATTGCCGGGGTAGATTTCGACTCCGCCGCCGCCCACTTCAAACACCTTCGTCGCCAGCTTGTCGATGAAGTAGCGATCGTGCGAAACCAGCACCACAGTGCCTGTAAACGAGGCGAGGGATTCGAGCAGCACATCCTTGGCCCGCATATCTAAATGGTTTGTCGGTTCGTCGAGCAGCATGAAGTTCGACGGCCGCAGCAGCATTTTCGCGAGCGCATACCGGTTCCGCTCGCCGCCGGAGAGCACCCCGATCTTCTTGAACACATCGTCTTCGCTAAAGAGGAAACAGCCCAGCAGGCTCCGCAGCTCCGTCTGCGTCTTCCCGCCGCCGACGCTGGTGATGTCGTCGAGCAGCGTCGCATTCACGTCGAGTTCCTTGTACTGGTCCTGAGCGAAGTAGTCGACGTCAACGTTATGGCCGAGCGTATAACTGCCCCGCGTTAAAGGCTCCGCACCGGAGAGCAGCTTGATGAGCGTCGACTTCCCCGCCCCGTTGTGGCCGACCAGCACGATCCGCTCGCCCCGTTCAATCGTGAACGTAACATCGGAAAACACCGTTTTTGACCCGTAGACTTTCGCGATACCCTTACATTCCGCTACCACGCGGCCGCTTGCTTTCGGTTGCGGGAACGAGAAATGGATGGTCTTCTCTTCTGGCGGGATTTCGATACGCTCGATCTTTTCGAGCTCCTTGATCCGGCTCTGCACCTGCTTGGCCTTGGTCGCCTGCGCGCGGAACCGATTGATGAACGCTTCGAGGGCGTCCACTCGCTCCTTCTGATTCCGGTACGCCGCTTCGAGTTGCTCCCGCCGCTCAGTCTTCTGCTGCAAATACTTCTCGTAGTTGCCGCTGTAGAAGTGCATCCCCTTGTTCCAGATTTCGACGATCTTCTTTACCGTCACATCCAGGAAGTACCGGTCGTGCGAGATCATGACGAACGCGTACGGGTAGGTCTGCAGGTAGTGCTCCAGCCAATCGCGCGCTTCAATATCGAGGTGGTTCGTCGGCTCGTCGAGCAGCAACAGGCTCGGCTTTTCGAGCAGCAGTTTCCCCAGCGCAATCCGCATCTGCCAGCCGCCGGAGAACTCTTCCGTCGGCCGTCGCCAATCGTCCTTCTGGAAGCCAAGGCCATCAAGCACCATGCCCACCTGCGACTCGATGTTGTAACCGTCGCGGGAGGTGAACTCGTTCTCCAATCGATGAAACCGTTCGGTAACGGCGTTGTATTCCGGGCTCGACGGATCGAGCTCGGACATCGATACCGTCAGCGCCTCCATCTCCTGTTCCATCGCCTTGACGTTGTCGAATACGCTCATGCATTCGGCAAACACACTGCGCCCACGCAGGGACAGACCATCCTGCGGCAGGTACCCGATGGTCATACCCTTGGTGAATTGAATGGTCCCGTAGTCGAGCGTGTCCATTCCGCCCAGGATCTTCAGCAGGGTCGATTTGCCGGTGCCGTTGCCTCCCACGAGACCGGCCCGCTCCTGCGGCGTAATCAGCCAGGAGACATTTTCAAAAAGCAGTTTAGGGCCGAAGCGCTTGCCGGCAAGGTTTAACGTGATCATTTATGGCTGGTGGCGAAGAATACGGCCCGCGCGGGTTTCTGTCAGTTTGCCTTCGGCAACGGCGGCTTGCCCGTTGACGAAAACGTAGTCGAAGCCCACCGCATAGGCGTGGGGAGCTTGGTAAGTCGAGGTGTCTTGCACCTTCTCGGGATCGAATAGAACTAAGTCAGCGGCAAAACCCTCCCGCAGGTGCCCGCGATCTTTCAGGTTAAAAGTCCGGGCGGGCAGCGACGTCATCCGGCGGATGGCATCTTCGAGCGTCAGCACCTTGCGCTTCCGGACGTACTCGGCCAGCACCCGCGGATTGGTTCCGTAGCCGCGCGGATGCGGCATGCCGACGCCGAAATCACGAACCCCGGCGTCGCTGGCGATCGCGGTATTCGGATACTGCAGAATCCGCAACATGTCCTCATCGCCCATCGAGTGGTACACCATCTGCGCCCCGCCCTGCGCAATCATGTCGAGGATGGTCTCGGTTTCCCGCTTGCCTTCGAGCTTGGCGATCTCGGCAATGTTCTTGCCTTCGTACTCATTTTTCGGCCGGTATCCGGCCACAATCGCGTAGGAGTAATCTTTGTGCCCCAAGGTCGCCAACTGAGCGAGCATCTCTTTCGTGATCCGCGCCCGGGTTTCCGGCGCCTTCAGCCGTTCCGCAATCGCGTCCTGCCCGTCGGCCAGCGCCCAACTTGGCAGCGTGATGCCCAGGTTGGTCGAAGAATGGTCATAGGGATACTGGTCCACGACGACATCCACGCCCTCCCGCCGGAACTGCTCCACTAAGGCGATGGTCTCTTTCGAGTAGCCCCAAATGGCTGGCGTGTCGATCTTGAAATGCGAAATCTGTACGCGGAGGCCAGACTCTTTGCCGACGGTCACCGCCTCAGTGATCGCCTCTTTCACCTTCCGGCCTTCGTCCCGCATGTGGCTCGCATAAACAGCGTTGTACTTGCCCGCCGCCTGTGCCAGCGCCACCACTTCCGGCGTATCGGAGTAGGTGCCCGGGATGTAGATCAGGCCGGTCGAAAAACCCACCGCCCCATCGCGCATCGATTGGTCGACAATCGCCTGCATTTTCGCGATCTCTTCGGCGGTCGCCTTCCGGTTGGCCGTGCCCATCACGTCGCGCCGCACCGCATTGTGGCCGACGAGCGAACCCACATTCAACCCGACCTTGATCTCTTCGAGGCGCTTGAACCATGCCGCCAGGTCGGTCCGCGAACCGCCGCAGTTCCCCGTGATGACGGACGTGACACCCTGATGCAGAAAGTTGGCTGCCTGCGGATTCAGCTCAACGGCGCCTTCAATATGGGTATGTACGTCGATGAAGCCCGGCGCGAGCACGCGGTTCTTTGCATCAACCGTCTGCTCCGCCGTCTTCCCGGCCAGGTTCCCGATCGCCGCGATTCGGCCGCCCTTCACCGCAACATCGGCCCGGAACCAGGGGTTACCCGTGCCATCAATCACGCGGGCGTTGCGAATCACCAGGTCAAAATCGGCGGCGCTGGCGGCGACGGCCAGGGAAAGGAACAGCAGCAGGCGCATGGAGTAGTCCTTGAATTACTGGGCTACAGGGCCGAGGAAGAAATGAAAGGCGTTGGCAAGAAAATCGCGCAGTTCGTTGCGCTTCACTACCGCATCCAGAAAGCCCTTATCCACCAGGAATTCCGAACGCTGGAACCCGGCCGGCAGTTTCTGGCGGATGGTCTGTTCAATCACGCGCGGCCCGGCAAAGCCAATCAGGGCGCCCGGCTCACCAATATTTAAGTCGCCCAGCATCGCAAACGATGCCGTCACGCCGCCCGTCGTCGGGTCGGTCAGCAGGCTGATAAACGGCAGTCCGGCTTCGTCCAGTTTCATCAGCGCCGCCGACGTCCGCGCCATTTGCATCAGGCTCACTGCGCCTTCCTGCATCCGCGCGCCGCCAGAGGCGGAGACGATGAGGAGGGGACACTTTTCGGCCAGGCAACGCTCGATCGCTCTCACGATCTTCTCGCCCACCACCGCGCCCATACTGCCGCCGATGAACTTCATGTTGAACGCGCAGCACTGCACGCGCCGGCCTTTGATCTTGCCGACGGCCGAAATGATCGAATCCCGATGCCCCGTCGACTTCGCCATCGCGACCATCCGGTCGGCGTACGGTTTGGAATCGACGAAGTGGAGTGGGTCAGTCGACCGTAGCGTGGCATCCAGTTCCTGCCATTCGCCATCGTCGAACAATAGGTTCAACCGTTCCTCGGCGTTCAATTTGAAGTGAAAGCCGCACTGGGTGCAGACCGACAGATTCTCCTCGAGATCCTTTTTCCAAATGATCTGGCCGCAGCCATCGCACTTCTCCCACAAGCCTTCGGTTTTCAGCTTGCGTTCGTCTTCGGGTTCGGTCGTAACGCTCGGGGTCTTTCGGGTCCACCAGGACATTGTTAACAGGGTATCGCGTAGGGCGATACCCTGGCAAGGACGATCGGACTACCGCCGCGCGCGCCGCAGCAGCAACAGTCCCAGTCCGGCCGCGCCCATCAGCCATGTCGACGGTTCCGGAACGGTCGAGGAGATCGTCGAAACGGTCTCGGAGAGCCCGTCGCCGCGCACCCGCAGGTTGCCGCTCCACGGGAACAGGTTGTTGGGGTCGCCATCGTTGGTGTACGAAGTGATTACGGCAATGTACTGCGTGTTCGTCACAAGCGGCACACCGTTGATCCGGGATAGGACGCTCGAGTCTGCATCATCGTTGAAAGCAATCAGGTTCGTCAACGGGTTGTTCGGGTCAAACGTATCCTGATAGAGGGCCAGCAGCGTGTTCGCTCCGGCCGGGAAAATGGAAGCGCCATCAGCAGGCTGGAGTGACAGCAGCACGCTCGAGTCCAACTCCATCGTGAAGTTCACGGTGGCGTAGGGCACATTAATTGGGCTCACGCTCAGCCCATCGCTGAAGGGCCGATTGTAAAACGGCGACGACGAACTGAGTTCGAACGGAGCCAGAATCTGGGCGCCAAAAACCGGCAGGCCCAGCAGAAGAGAAAGAATAAATGTACGAGTCATAGGGAATACCTTCCTTACGACTCGGGAATTCCGCGCCAACCGTATCACCAAACCCAGTACTTTTTTACCGGGGGTACGGGTGGCCCCGAAGCGTGGCGAACGCCCGATAAACTTGTTCGGCCAACATGGCCCGCGCCAGCTCATGCGGCCACGTCATTGCACTCAACGACAACAGCAGATCCGCACGCGCCCGCTGCGCGTCGGAAAGGCCGTCGTGTCCTCCCAGAAGGAAGACCAGGTCCCGCCCCTCATCCTCCAACTTGCCCACCAGCGCCGCAAACCGGGGAGAATCAATCTGCTTTCCCAGCGGATCCAAAAACATCTTGTATGCCGAAGGATGCCGATCCAGAAAGTCCAGTGCGCCAGGCTTCACTTCCCGAGCTTCGGCCGGCGCATACCGAGCGGTCCGCTTCAGGTATTCAGTCGTCAGGGCTTGGGCGTGCTGATCCCGAACCTTGCCGATGAAGTAGACGAAGACCTTCAAGCTACATCCAGTATTCCCAACGCCCCGTCCAAATCGTAAACAACGATAAACAGAGGTTGGTGACGCCATGGGCCAGGAACAGGTCGCCCAACCGCTTCGTCTTCACCATCCACAGGTTGTAGATTACGCCCGTTACCAATCCGACTTCCCAGAAGGGGCCATGTTCAGAGGCAAACAGCGCGGCCGAAATCAGCACGGCGGAGAGCGAATAGGCGCCCAGAGGCACCTTCAGAAAGTCCGGGTTGATCAACCACCGCATCAGCCAGCCACGCCAGAAGAGCTCTTCGAGTATCGGAACCAGGATCGCCGCCCGTAGCGTTCGAAAAACGAGCACGCCCACCGAGCCCAGCGCCTCGGGCGGAATCGAGCTCGACACCTGCCCCGTCAGCGAGTTCGTAAAGAGCCAATGTTGCCGGTAGCCAGGAATCAGGGTATCCGGAGCGATCCACAGCAGCCAAACCCCAACACCCACCGCGATGCTCTGTAATGGCGCCGAGCAGCGGAAGTCGACCACGTTCCGCGAGAAAAACCAGATAACCGCCGTGAGGACAAGGACACGGAAGTACTGTTCCAGGCGCGGGTCCCACGGCCAATACGGCGCCGCAACCAGGAGAAGCAGGAACGCCGCGAACGGTGCGACGTAAGGGACGGCGGGATGTTTCATCAAGGCTTGGTTCCACGGATCCAGTTCAGGATCGTGTTGTACTCCGGCGAGCCCTTTTCAAACCGGACTCCTCCACCATGAGCAAGTTTCTTTGCGCCGAGCGTGCCTTCGCTCTCAGCATCGGTAATCGGTTTCAGAAGGATCAGGCTTTGTTCAGGATCCTCCAGATTGATCACATTCCTGGCCGTTGTCAGGGTCGCGTTGAACTGCGTATGGGAGGCATGGCAGTGGACACAGGCCTGGCCGTCTTTACCGCGGGTCGTCAGAATCGGTTCCACATAGCCGCGGAAATAGTCGTCATCGGGTCGCGCGCCGGTAGCGCCTGCCCGTGGCCCCCCTGGCTTGCGGGGAGTCGCTGGCGCCCGGCCCCAAGCCTGCAGGTTCGGAAGCTGCGCGGGCAGTTCCGAGAGCAGTTGCTTCACGATCGGCTCGCGGTCACCTTGCAGAGGGCCGGCCAAACGAGAGGCCTCGCCAAAGTTCACATCACGCAGAATGATAGACGCGCTACGCGCCAAGGCTCCCAACTCCGGATGCTGCATGAGTGGCCGCAACGCCCGGGCCAATCGGTCGTTCGCGGGGCCGAAGAAGACGATCTGCTCGACGTCGTTTCCAATGCGGTTGTACACCGGTGGGAACGCGGTTGAATGGTCGGCGGTGGGGTCGTAAACATCGCCGCGTCGCAATTCGAACTCTGTCAGGCCGGTCAACAGCATCTTCTTCTGCTGCACGGAGCCCGATTCGAGCACCTTAGCGAATTTTCTCGATAGGCGGTCTTCGACGGCCAGGCGCCCTTTTACGACCTGCTCCCGATCCTGGGGCCGGGAGATGCCAGGCACCCAATTGTTGTACAAGTAGCGGATGTTTTCGTCGGCCAGGTTGTAGATGGCCTCTTTTAATGCACGATCGAGCCAAGGATGTTGCGGCTGCGCCAAGGAGGCGATTAGGGCGTCTTCGATCGTTTCGCGAGCCGCCAAGTCCGGGGACCAGAACCAGAACTGCCACAGGGCTTTTGCCGCCTGCAGCCGGATAGCCGGGGCCGGATCGTTCAGCAGCTTCGCCAAAGGAGCGGCCAACTCAGGCCGGCGCGCCAAGGCTGCGAAATGGGACGAAAACACACGCGTTGCGCCCCAGCGGGTGCGTTCGTGCTTCGAACTCAGTACGGCGATGAGCGGTTGCACTGGCGTATCCGGATACTCGCTGTAAAGCTGGCGGATCTGCAGAGCCGTCTCGCGCTGTACAAGCTTCGATGGATCGCCAAGCGCGTTGAAGTCCGGATTTGGTTTGGTGTACTTTGGGCTCGCGGCTTGGCCGCTCTGCGGATAGTAGGCGCTCAACGCCAGCACGGCCATCTGAGTTTCACGGAACGGCGTGCGGAAGTTTTCGTAGGTCTGCAGCGGATCCAGCCATCCGCCGAACGATTGCTGCCGTTTCAACAGGAAGTAGAGGCCCTTCTTCACCTGCGGATTGGAAAGCGGAATGCCAGCCGCATGCAGGGTCCACAGCGCATGGCCCGTCTGGAACTCTACCGGGAGCGACTCCGGCTCCAGCTTCGCCGACCATTGTCCGTCGGGACGCTGCAAAGCCAGCAAGCGGGCCGCGTTGGCCGCGATCTTCGCGGCATATTTGGACTTGTCAATCGCCGCCAACGCCAGTGTCTGATAACACAGGTCGATCGTGTTCTTCACGGCGTCCTGCTCAATCAAGGCAGCCACTCGCGGATCGCGGGTGTTCTCCCACGCATACCAAGCTACCTCGTACGTCGACACGAGGGGCGTATTTCCGTTTGTCTCGTCCGGTGGCAGTTTCGTCCGGTCGCGGTAATAGAGCTTCAGGTATTCACCCACGCCATTGTGGAAATCCTGACGCCGCGGCGCCCCAGTCTGCTGTTCGTAGAGAGCGTTGAGGTGGGACATGCGGCTCAAAACGTTCGCCCCCGCCGAAATCACCCGGGACCACACGGCGCCCTCTTTTTCAAAACCGTAGAGCGGCCGGGGGTTGTTATAGAAGCGCTCGGCGAGGAAGGCGAGTTGGCTGGGATAGTGGGTCGCATAGCCGTGGCGATTGGCATACAACTGCGCTCGGAGGGTGAAATGCGTCGGGTGGCAGGCGACACACAGAGTGGTCTCCTGATGCGGCGATGCAATGCGATCATAAACGCCGCCGCGACGAGGTGTGTTGGCGTGCCATGAATCGCCGGCGCCAATCAGATAGTCGAGCGCCGCCTGCACGGCCTGTTGCGGCATTGCGTAGGGAGGAGCGTCGTAGAGACGCGTCTCGAGCTTGTACGCTGGATGTGACATGCGGACCCGGACATAATAGAGGCCTGGTTCGCGGAGCGTCCGGGTGGTGAACTTGTTGCCCGGAAGTGCCTGCACCTCGTGCGGGAACGTCACCGGGTCTTCGCCTTCTGAGTACTCGACGACTTTGCCGCCTACCACCCGATGCAGACTCACATCGACGGGAATGTTGTCGCGGTCGGGTACATCCAGCGCCAAGTGCAGCAGCTTGGGCGGTCCAGCCGGAAGTTCAAAGCGGAACCAGTCTTCCGCGGGAGCTTGCTTGCGGGAGTCCTCTAACGGGATATAGGCAGTCTCGTCCCCGGAACCCAGCACCGGGCGGCCAACGGAGATGGGCGTGGCGGTGGACCATGCGTTGTTCGGTTCGCTCTCATACTGCTGCGCGGGATCGAGGCGCCGCAGGAGGGTGTTCACGACGATTTGGGACGGGTGAGTCACGTGCAACGTCAGGCCTTCACCGGCGCCCACGTAGGTGAACAGGTCGCCATCGCCCGCGTGCAGTTTCTTCGTCAACTCAACGGCCGCCCCCCGGCGAAGTTCGACGGTGATCGACGCGCCCCGGAGTTGGGATGGCTCGGCCACCGAGACCAGCACCGACTGCGGACCAGGAAGCAGGTTCTTGCGAACCACGGCGGCAGGAGCCAGGCCAGCCGCGAGTAGGGAGAGGATGAGCGCAAGGCGCATAGTCAATTAGCCGAGTTTCTGCTGCAACTTCTTGATGTCTTCGAGTTCCTGCTTCTGGGGATTGGCCTTGAGCGCCGCTTCGATGGACCGCTTGGCTTGGGCGCTGTCGCCCCGCTGCGAGTGAGCCATTGCCAGGTGATAGTGGAACACCGCCACCGTCGGGTATTTGGCCGTTAACTCATTGAAGATTGGGACCGCGTTATTCGCCAGACCCTTCTTGATGTAAATCCAGCCGAGAGTGTCGGAGATCATGGGATCGTTCGGCGCTCTTTGCTTGGCGCGCTGGGCCAAGGTGAGAGCCGTGTCGAGCTCGCTTCCCTCTTCGGCCAGCAAATAAGCCAGATTGTTGAGGGCCGTAGCTTGGTCTGGCTGGATCCGCAACACCTGCTCATAGAGCGGACGAGCCTCCGTCCGCCGCTTCAAACTATCGAGCGTGGTCGCACGGTTCAAGAGGGGCGATATCTGCGTCGGCGCCAGATCCGAAGCCTTCTTCCATGACTCTAGCGCGGCAGTGTGATCGCCGCTCCGGCGCTGTGATTCCGCCAACCGCATGTACAGGTCGGGCACATTGCTTTGGGCCTGGGCGACCTTCTTGAAGATTTCGACGGCCTGCGGATACTGGCCGGCGCGCATCGCAACCGTGCCCCGAGCGACCTGGAAGGCGAGCGCCTTCGGGTACTTCACCACTTCGGCGTCGACTACTTTGGCAGCGAGATCGAACTGATT
This sequence comes from Candidatus Sulfopaludibacter sp. SbA3, assembly GCA_945890485.1. Classification (GTDB taxonomy): domain Bacteria; phylum Acidobacteriota; class Terriglobia; order Bryobacterales; family Bryobacteraceae. Next base: position 289,321 of record CAMDCN010000004.1, read on the forward strand.
CTGCGCCAAATAGGTCTCCACCAATCCCATCAGGCCACGAAGATCCGGAGGCTCCTGATAGTAAACCGCCTTAAAGTTCTCCTCCGCCCCTTTGAAATTCTTCTCTCTGAAATAGAGATAGCCCAACTGGTAGAGGGCGTCACGAGACTTCGGATACGCCTTCACCGTTTCGAGCAGGAGTGCCTTGGCCTGTGGATAGTCGTTGGTCGCCATGAGAGCATGGGACCGCACAAGCCGTCCGAACATATTGTTCGGGCTCTGCGATAGCACTTCCTGGGATAGTTGCAGTGCCGAGGTCCAATCCTGCTTCTGCAAGCTCAGTTGAGCGAGGGCGTTGCGCGCCGGGAAAAAATCGGGCCGCAGCTTCAGGACTTCCTGCAGTTGCACTTTCGCCGCGTCCAGATCACCGCGGATCATCAGGGCGTTTCCGAGATCGAACCGTAGAACGGCGTTCTCCGGAAGTTTCGAGACGACCGACTGGAGGTCCGCAATTGCGGTATTCAGGTTTTCCGGCTTTCCGCCCAGAAGCCAGAGATGGGCGCGCAGGGCAATCGCGTCCGGATCCTTTTGATCCAGTTTCAGCATGGACTCAACAACCGTCTGGGCTTCAGCAATCTTCCCCTGGCGGGAATAAGCTTCGACCATGCCCAGACGCAAGGTCTTCTTCGCGGCCTCATCGGGCGCCTTGGCCAGACCCTGCTCTAGAACCTGAATGGCCTTCTCGAAGTTGCCAAGCCGGGCATAGAATGCTCCGACCTCATCGTAGGCATTGGGGAGTTTCGCACTTTCCTTCAGAAGACCATCGAGAGTGGAGGTCATCGCTTGCTCGTTCTTCACTCCGGCATAATGGGCGGCGAGTGCGATGTGCCCCCGGACCAGAGTCGGGTTATTGGCGAGGCGCAGCTTGGCTACTTGCTCGGCCTCGGCAAGCTTGCTACTCCGCAGATAAAAGGCGTAGAGGAGGTCATAGCCGCGCAGATAGCCCTTCGAGTTCTCCACGAGCTTCTTCAGAAGATTCTCGGCATCGCTATCGCGCTTGAGAACCATGTACATGGTGGCAATCGCAACCTGCAACTCAGTTTCGTTGGGTTTGACTTTGTCTGCGGCAAGATAGCCATCCAAAGCCTCCTGCGGCTTGGATGCGAGCTGGTCGAGCATGGCTTGCAACCGCAGATATTCGAAGGATGTGGGGTGGGACTTCTTCAGCCGGGCCGCGAGATCCTGGGTCTCTTTTAGGGTGCCTGCGTTTTTCTTGGGATTCGCCGCGTATACCGAGATGTAGATGTCGCTCAGTTGCCGAAAGGCGTCCAGATTGTCCGGTTGCAGTTCCACGACACGTTGGAAAGCGCCAATCGCTTCCCGGATCTGACCCAGCTTCATCGCCGTCAGCGCCAACCGGTAGTGCGCTTCGCCGAACCGGGCGTCTTCCTTCAACGCGTTCCGGAACATAATCGACGCTTCGCGGTATTTGCCCTTTTCGTAGTACTTGTTGCCGTTTGCGACGAATTTCTTTTTCCGCGACTCTGGATCGCTCATGCACGAATTGAGCAGGAGCGAGAGCGCGAGGACAGTGATAGTGATTAAACGATGCAACATCGGCGTGGTGTGGAGATCCTAACCCTAATAGTATAACGGGCCGCCCGGTCTGAATACCTGACGGAGGTACTATTCCGCCGATACTATTCCACCGACACACTGGGAACTAGAGGCCCCGAAAGAGGGCTTTCTAAGCCACCGATCCGGATCGCGACCTTCAGATCCGGCCCCTTTTCATGAAAACCGGGGACCCGCAGGTTGATCTGATACAACCCGACATACCCGGGCACTAATCCGCTCCAATCGACGATCATCTCCTCCTGTACAGTGGGACCGCGGGTGAGGTCAGCCGCCGTAGTCACTTTCCGGAAGAAAAGCTTCAAATCATCGGTCTCGATCAGCGGGCTTGAAGGAGCGGGTGCTCCGGCGGCAAGCGTGGTGCGGGCGGGAATCCCGAGCCCTACCGCATAGAGGACTAGAGGCTCATCTCGTTTGGCCGGGCGCTGTTGCGTAACCGGCTCGCCATTGGCGCGAAACAGCAACGCGCGCTTGGTGGCGGGATCCGCCAACGCGGCAGGGGTGTAGCGCGACACTGTCAATTGAACAGCAGTGGCCGCGGCCTTGCGCTCGACAGAACGAACCACCAAAGGATAGCGTCCCGGGGCCAGATTGGGCGGAATTTGGGCGTTAACCTGCCCGCTCGACGTCATCAACAGGGGCAATGGATTGTTGTTTAGCGTGATACAAAGGCCGCCGAGCGTGGTCGGCAGCGGGGTGGTGGCGGCTGTAGCATCTCCGCCGAGGTTCGAACCAAAGATGGAAATCAGACCGTTCTGCGAGGCGCCCGCGGTATAGGTACCCACGTTGACTACACCGTTGGCCGGCACAACCGGCCGGGCCGCCGGCGGCACCACGTCCAACGGGATGATGCTCAAGCCGCTCATGGTCAGAATGTAGGCGTTCGTCAGACCCGCGTCGATGGCCATGAGGCGGCCTTCGACATTGGCCCGCTGGTTGCCAATGAGGCGCGACAAGGGACCTTCCAGTGCAGGCACCGCCCGTGCCGTGTTTCCGGTGTTTGCGTCAACAAGCTCCACCGTGGGCGTATCGGAGACGACAGTGTTCGCATTGGCAATCACCGGCTGGGTGAAACGGGCATAAACAGTACCGCTGCCGGCGACGACCGAGGCGATCGGGCGGGTGGTCGCTGCGCCGCCGCCTGGACCGGGCCGGACGGGCACGTTAATTGTGCCGGAGATGGGGGAGAGGCTTTGGTTCAACACCAAGCCATTGACCACGTAGTACTGGCCCCGCGGGCCCGCGCTGACCGGGCCGAAATAGCCGGTAATCGGCGCGGATGCCACCTGCCGGGACTGTACGTAGTCATCTACCTGTGCGTCGTAGAGGTAGGCGTTGCCGTTGCCGGCAAGCAGAAACATAAATTCGCCGTTCGGCGTGACGCTAACGGTTCGCGGCGCCGGTACCGTGGTTGTTCCGATGATCGGGCTGATGGCACGGGGCACCGCCTCGTCGCCCACAACCCGCCAAAGTGTACCGTTGCTCATCACGATCTGCAGGCCACGTTGCGTTACCCCGAGGTGAGATGGCGTGATGATCGGCACGTTTCCATTAAAAGGGATGGGGGGAAATTTGATGCGGCCCGTAACAGTCAACCGCTCCAGATCGATGATTGAAACGGACTCGCTTCCCGAATTCGCCACATAGAGTGTCGAATTGTCCGGAGCAAGAGCGAGCGCGCGGGGCAGTTGCCCAACCTTCAGCGGGTCGAGCAGGCGGCGCTGGCGAATGTCGAATATTTCGACGCGGTTCATGCCGGAATTGGCAATATAAAGCCTTTGCCGAACTGGATCGATGACGACGTCGGTAAGCCCTTCGGCCGGCGATAGGCTCGTCCGGATGGGGACGAGATTTCCGCGAGCTTCCGGATTCCGCCCATTCTGATAGACCCGGACGATCGACGGGACATTCACCGCCTGCGGGGCAGTGAGCAAATAGTCGTACGACTGGGCCGTGCCGAGTGAACGGGCCGCCGTGGCATTGATGGTGAATTCAAAGCCAGCAGTAGTATTTCCTTCTCGGATCACCCGAACCACCGGAGCCTGCTGCAACGCCGCGGCGCCCGGATTATTCGGCAGCGTCACCCCGCCGCCGCCAGGACCCGGCAACGGAATGATGATCCCGCCGCCACCAGGACCCGGCAAACCACCACCGATGCCGGGGACGTTGACGTTCGTCGTGGAAGAGAGCTGCTGCAACAACGTCGGAGTGACGTTCAAAGCGCCGGGCGTGCGATTAACGTTGGCGATATCCACGCGAATCGTCCGGGACTCGGGAACCGAATTGCACTGGTCCGTAGCAACAACGATCGCATTAGTCGAGGGTTGCAAGACGGGGCTGCGGCCAATTTCGCCAATCGGAACGATCGTAAAGCCGCTCTCGCTCAGTCCGTACAGAGCGGATCCATCCAGACTCGAAATCATCTTGCCCGCCAGGTTTTCGGGGAGCTGCAGGGCGTCATGGATGAGCAGATTGTCCGAATCGTCTACCAGCAACTGGGTCACGTTGGCGCGGGCCGGGGGGTTTTGGACCGGGGTGATATTGAACGCCGCGTAAATGCGGGAGCCATCGGGCGTAAAAGAGCTACCGCCCTGATTCTGCTGCAGGTTGAACTGTCCGCCGACCTGGGTGAAGCCCGCGGCCGTGACCGTGACCGAAAGCGGAAAAGGAGCGTTCGCTGCGTTTTGTTGCGCGAGTACCGAGAGCGTCTCGGCTTCAAACAGGCGCAGGCCCATCATGAATTTGGAGCCATCCGGGGATACAGAAAGGACGGTTGAGGTGTCGTTCACGATCCGGCTGCGGACCACGCTGCCGGATGCGGCTTCATAGACGAAGACCACGCGCTGGGTGTTGTTGAATCCGTTTACACCGATGATCCGCGATCCGTCCCGGGTGGCCACCAGTTGACTGCGATTGGCGAGAAAGACCCGACCCGCGAGCGGTGGCAAAGTGGGCGGCAGGGGCGGTGGGGTGGCGACCGGGACGGTCTCAAGAATTCGCGAAGAGTCAGTGACGCTCGGGTCGTAAATGAGCAACGTGTTCAAAAGATTTCCCGCTCCGGACCCGATGGTGGTGATCAGGACACGGCCGTCGGCGCCAACGGCTACGCCTTCCGGCTTGGCCGGCAGAGAAATTTTCCGCACGACCACCGGAGGATTGGCGCGGGTATCGACGACATTTAGGGAGGAGCCGTCGTGGCAGGTGACATAGAGGATGCTGTTGTCCCGCGACAAGGCCGCAGCCAATGGAAGGCTGTCGGTCAGGACAGAGGAAAGTACCCTGCGCTGGGTAACGGAGAAGATGTCGATCCGGTTGTAGGGCGCGGGCCGGACAAGATACAACAGGCCGCGGGCGTCATCGAGCACTAGATCGCTGGCCCCCCCGGTGATATTAATCACGGTTCCGAGCGTCGCGGCCAGCCCCGGAAAGACGAGCGCCATCAAGGCGAAGAAAACGCGGACGAGACGCATGGAATCATCCACTATAACCCGTGGTCCGATCGAAAGTTGCGTCGGCTACTTTAGGAGAGCAAGGACGTTGCCGGTCTCCCGGAGCAGGTCGAGGCGGGCGCGGTCGAGGGCGTAGCGAGCGTCGAACAACGCCATCCACTTTTCACTTTCCTGGAGGCGAGCCTCTTCCAACTGGCGAAAAGGTACCCGGCCCTCCTCATATAGAGCGAGGAGTTGAGAGACTTGGTCGCGGGCGACGTCGAGATCGAGCTTGGCCACTTCGGCGCCGAGCTGCTGCTGAGCGACCATTTGCCAGGCGCGGCGGGCACCGACAGCGATGCGGCCGCGAGCGGTCGTAACCTGCGTCCGGAGACCGACGATCTCCGAAGAGGCGATGTCCTTTTGCGCGCGGCTGGCGAGCGACGGCACGATCGGGATCCGGAACGACATGCCGAACTGGGCGTTATTGGCGTCGAAGCGGTTGAAGAATTTGTCGTAGTTGTTGAAGCGGGCAAAACGGCCGTACTGGGCGACGAGGTCGAAAGTCGGCAGCCGCGCGGCTTCGTAGCTGCGAACTTCGAGCCCCTTGGCCTTGAGTTGCGAATCGAGGCGTTGCAGTTCCCGGGAGTTGCGGAGGGCGTTGGTGATGGCCTCGGTCTCGCTGTCGATGACGGAGGGGACGCTACGCTCCGATTCGACCGGACGGACGCGATCTTCGGGAGAGAGGCCGAGCAGGAGAGCGAGGTCGGTTTCGGCCGACTCGCGATCGAACTCCAGCCGCTGGAGCCGCTGCTTGGCTTGGGCGAGTTTGAGGCGAGAGCGCTTCTCTTCGAGAGGCAGTTCCCTGCCCTCTTCGATGAGGACTTTGGCGTTCGCGAGGACGCGTTCGAAGGTCGCGATCTGCTGTTCAACGGCCTTGGCGGCCTCCGAGATGCGGCCAGCCTCGACGTAGAGGGTGGCGGCGCGGTAGGCGACGGATTCGCGGCGCTCTTCGGTGGTGATCTTGCTGGTTCGCTCGTCTTCGCGGCTTTTTTCGATCATCAGGCGCTGGGGCCGGTTGAAGATACTGGCGATGGCGCGGGCTTCGACGATGGAGGGGGCCGAGCCCTCAATGCTCATGGGGAAGCCGGAGGAGTAAGCGAGGCCGCTGCCGACAATCACCTTGGGAACGAAGGGGTCACGCGCTGCTCGGATACCGTCCGCGGCCTTGCGTTCTTCGAGGCGGGCGAGGGCGACGTCAGGGTTCTGCGCCATGGCCGCTTCGAGGACGGCCTTCAGCGTCATCGGGCGGATTTCAGCGTGGGCGGCGGCGGCGAGGAGCAGGACGAGAGAGAGGCGCATAGTTATTTCAGACTGAGTCCGCCGTCGACGGCCATGATCTGGCCGGTGATGTAGTCGGTGGCGGAGAGGAAGAAGGTGACGGCGTCTGCGATCTCGTCGCCGGTGCCGACGCGGCCGGCGGGGGTGGAACGGATCATGCCGTCGAGGCCTTCGACGGTCTCGCCGAACGGGATGACGCCGGGGGCGACAGAGTTGACGGTGACGCCGGGGCCGAAGCTCTTGGCGAGGGCTTTGGTGAGCATGATGACGCCGGCTTTAGAGGCGCAATAATGGGCGTGGTCTGCCCAGGGGCGGAGGCCACCGAGGGAACTGATGTTCACAATGCGGCCGTGGCCTTGCGCCTTCATCCGGCGGCCGGCTTCGCGGCAGCAGAAGAACGTGGCCTTGAGATTGACGTCGTGGATGAAGTCCCAATCGGCTTCGGTGACATCGAGGGGATCGATTTTCGTGAAGCGAGCGGCGTTGTTGACGAGGCCATCGAGACGGCCGTATCGGCGGTCGATGGCAGCAAACATCGCCTCGATTTCGGAGACTTTTTCAAGATCGGCCTTGAAGATTTCGGCTCCGCCGCACTCTTCAGCCGTTTTCTTGGCTTCGTCGCCGGAAGAACCGTAGTGGATGGCGACGCGAGCCCCTTCTCGGGCCAAGCGGAGGGCGATCGCCCTGCCGACGCGCTTGGCGGCGCCGGTGACCAGGATTACTTTTCCGTTCAGACTAGGCAGCAGTTTCTCCGGGGAATTCGAGGTCCTCAATTCATAGTAAGCGGGAAACGTTAAAAATACATCTCCCGGTGCGTTCGACTGATCTTAACGATTGGGATCCCGTTACGACTGTGTGAACCGGAGTCGACCGCCGCTCTTCCGGCATGGTTCGGGAACTGACTTACTTTGAGGAGAATGATAGATGAAATCGTTACTGTTGTCCGCTGCCGCCACGTTGTTGTGTTTCTCGTTTGCGTCCGCTCAGGTGCCGTCCGGCGTAGCCTGGGTCCGGGTAGTTCACGCTTCGTCCGATGCTCCAGCGGTTGATGTGCTGGCAAATGGGAACCTAGTATTCCAAGGAATCAAGTATAAGGGCTTCACCGAGTACGTCCCTGTACCTCCGGCCACTTATGATTTCAGTGTCAATGTCAGCGGCACGTCGACGACAGTCTTGAGGAGTGGCCCGACGATGTTGCGGGGCGGTTCTGCCTACACGTTTTTCGCTTTCGGTAAGGTTGGCGGCGGCACTCTGCAGTTGATGGGCGCGGGTGACGATGTGGAGGCACCGGGCATGGGCATGGCGAAGATCCGAGTGGTCCATGGGGCTTCGACGGCACCGAACGTCGACGTTTATGCAACGACGCCGTACGCTCCGCTGATGGGTGCGCCCGCGCTCTCTAATGTTCCCTTCCCCTTGGCAAGCGGCTACCTGACGGTTCCGGCTGGTGTCTACCAGGCTCGTGTGACCGTGGCGGGCACCCGGACGGTGGCAATTGACTCGGGTCGATTCCCGTTGATGGGTAACACGGCACGCACGGTGGTTGCGCTGGATCCAGCAACCGAGGGCGGCGAGTTTGAGTTGCTGGTGTTGCCGGACGTTAACTAACGGAGATCTGGACGTTTGTGAGCAGGGCCGGGCCAAGTCCCGGCCCGTTTCTGTTTTTAAGCCTACGCGGCCGGTTCTCCGTGAACTTCGAGATCTTCCACCTCAATCGTATGTGGAGGAAGGGACGGCTCGGGGAGCCGATCGGTTGCATTCGCCCACATCCAGTAGAAAGCGGTGCAGGAGCTGAGCAGGCCGCTGGCGACCCCGATCCAACGGGTATCGACCCGGTCGGAGGCGAGGCCGGCGCCGGTCATCGACAGCATCATGACTCCCCAGACGAGAGTTTCGAGGGTGGCGAAGACGCGGCCGCGGTACTCGTCGCTAACGTGGCGGAGGAGTAGGGTCATGTTCATGACCGAACTGAAGGCGACGGCGGCGCGAGACATGGACAAGAAGAAGAGAGCCCAGCCGTAGCTCGTCATGAGGCTGAACACGACGTAGCAGCCGCCGTGGAAGAGGTAGGCGATGGCGATGGTTCGTTTGTAGGCGGGGAAGCTGAGGTGTGGCATCAGCCGGTGGGCGAAGAATCCGCCGACAACGAGGCCGAGGCCGGCGACACCCCAGAGTTCGCCGATGCCGGCGGGGCCTCGGTGGAAGACGCGCTCGCCGAACAGCGAAAAGAGTACTTGGGCGGCGCCGCCGCCGCTGGCCCAACCGACGCCGACCATCATGAGGCCGAAGACGAGCGGAATGGAGGCGATGTAGCGGAGACCTTCGACATAGTCATGCCAGGGCTTCATGACCTTGGTTTCGTTGAGAGAGTCTTCTCGGCGGGCGGTGAACTCACCTTTGAGCAGGCCGACGCTCCAAGCGGAGAACAGGAAGGAGAGGGCGTTGAGGAAGAACGCCGTCTCGTAGCCGTAGGCCGCGGCGCTAGCGCCGCCGAGGAAGGACCCGATCGCAGTGGTGGTCCACTGCGTGGTCTGGGTCATCGTATTAGCGGTGTGGAGCTCCTCTTTGTTGGCGATGGCAGGGAGGATGGAGGTACGGCCGGAGGTGAAGAAGGGCGAAGCGCCCATGAGGAGCGCACTGAGGAGGTAGACCAGCCAGGTGCGGCTGGCGGGAATGGCCAGCATAAACAGGATGGCGATGGAGGCGCGGAAGAGGTCGCTCCAGAGCATCAGCTTGCGGCGGTCAAAGCGGTCGAGTGAGACGCCGGCGAGGGGTCCCGCGAGCAGCATCGGGATGGCGCGGGCGAGCATGACGCCGGAGACGGCGAAGCCGGAATTGGTGTTCTGAAGGACGAGGCTGAAGACTGCGATGGTGTTGAAGTGGTCGCCGACTTCGCTGACGACTTGCCCCATCCAGAGGTTGCGATAGTTGTGGTTGTGCCGGAGAAGCCGGCCGAAGCCGGCCATATCAGCCGCGCTCCGTGAGGAAGACACCTGCGAGGACGAGGCCACCGCCGCCCATCATCGCGGCGGTAAGGGGTTCACCGAGCATCGGAATGGCGAGCAGGGTGGCGACGAGCGGTTGCAGATAGGCGAAAGCCGAGATGCGGGAGGCGGCGAGGCGGTTGAGCGCGTAGTAGAAAAAGAGATAGCAGACGGTGGAGGAGACCACGGTCATGTAAAAGAAGGCCAGCCAAGCTTTGGCGGACACCGCGCCGAAGTCAAAGGCGGCGACCGTTGAGTAGGTAAACGGCCACATGGTGAGGGCGCCGGCCGCGTAACTGAAGGCGATGATGGGAATGGCGCCATGGCGGCGGGTGGCATGCTTGCCGAACACGGTATAGATGGCGAAGCTGGCTCCTGCGCCAAGCATAAACAGGTCGCCGATCCAGGAGGAGGGCGAACCTTCGTGCCCCTGCTGGAGGAGGAGCACGCCGCCGATGGCGATGGCGAGGCCGACGAGCTTGAGCGGCGTTATGCGCTCCTGCCCGATGGCGGCAGCGAGGAAGAGTACGAGAATGGGCGTGAAGCCGATGACGAGGGCGGCGTGGCCGGCCGAGGTCTGCGCGATGCCAACGAGAAAGCACGCTTGATTGATGGCGATGCCGACTGAGCCCAAGAGGAAGAAGATGGGCAGTTCGCGGAGCCTGACCGGCTCAGCGCCCTGGCGGACGCTCCACCAATAGACGGGCAACATGAGAGCGGCGGCGATTGCCGTGCGAAGGCTGGCCGCGACGAGCCCGGGCATCTCTTTAAGAACGATTTTCGAGAAGATGAAGTTGGCGCCCCAGAAGAGGTAAACGCCTACGACGATCAGATACAGTTTCCACTTACTACTACTGCCATCGGTCAACGGACAATCTCCTGGCGGACAGTGATGGAATCGAGGAAGGGGAAGTCGATATCGAAGCCGAAGCCGACGCCGGTGGGGACGGCGATGGTGCCATGGGGGGTGGCTTCAATGGGCTGCGTGAGGAGTTCCCGCTTCCAATAGCGCTGCGAGGCCGAGACGTCGCCGGGGAGGACGAAGTTCGGGAGGCTGGCGAGGGCGATGTTATGCGCGCGGCCAATGCCGCTTTCAAGCATGCCGCCGCACCAGACGGGGACGTTGTGTTGCTGGCAGACGTCGTGGACCTTGATGGCTTCCGAGAAGCCGCCGACACGGCCGAGCTTGATGTTGATGATGCCGCAGGCGTTGAGTCGAATGGCCTGTTCGGCATGATGGGCCGAACGGATGCACTCGTCGAGGCAGATGGGCGTTTGGAGCTTGGCCTGAAGCTCGACGTGGTCGATGATCTCGTCGTGGGCGAGCGGCTGCTCGATCATCATGAGATAGAGCTCGTCGAGAGCCTGGAGACGGTCAGCGTCTTTGAGCGTATAGGCGGAGTTGGCGTCCGCCATCAGCTTGATGTGGGGGAAGCGCTTGCGGACTTCGCGGAGGTCTTCGACGTCGCGGCCGGGCTTGATTTTCATCTTGATGCGCTGGTAGCCGGCGGCGAGTTCCTTCTCGATGACGCGGAGGACATCGTCGACCGTGTCCTGGATGCCGAGGGAGACGCCGGACGGGATTTCGGTGCGCGCACCGCCACCGATGAGTTGATGGAGGGGGACGTTCTTGCGCCGGGCTTCGAGGTCCCATACGGCGACTTCGAGGCCGCCGCAGGCCATCTGGTGGCCGCGGATGTGCCTGAAGCGCGGGGCGACGTCGCGGGCGGTTTCGAGGGGGTGGCGAAGGACGCGCGGGGCGACGTAGTCGCGGACGATCATCCAGGCGGATTCGGTCCACTCCTCGTTGTAGAAGGGGTTCTCTCCGGCGGTGACTTCGCCCCAGCCGGAGAGGCCTTCGGAGACGACTTCGACGAGGACCATGTCGCGTTCGTAGGTGCGGCCGAAGCTGGTCTCAAAGAAATGGACCAGGGGCATTTTGACCTGGCGGAGGCGGATTTCGTCAATCTGAAAGCTCATACAAGACCATCCTGATCGGCGAGGAGATAGGCGCCGTGGGTTTCGCCGCGTTCGAAGCGGACCACGGTGCGGCCGGCGCGGAAGTGTTCGAGGAACTCCTGGCTGATGCGGGACTGGACTTCGCGGGTGCGGGCGCCTTCGTAGGGGACTTCGATGCGGGCGACGATATCGACGGGCACCTTCTCCTTGTCGAGGAACCACTCGGCAACGCAACGGTCCGTGGGGAGGCCGGCGTGGAGTTTGCTGGAGGAGTTGCCGTACTGGTTGAGCACGTAGCGGCTGACGACGGCGCCAAGGCGTTCGATGTTGAAGTAGGCGTTCTTGAGCTCGAGAGGATCGAAGGTCCACTCGATGAGGTTGATGCCCAACTCGAGGGCAAGGTCGCGCTGGCGCAACTTCAACATGCGGCCGACGCCGGCGTTGCGGTAGTCCGCAACGACACCCATCATCTGACTGTGGAGGAAGGCGTGGCCGCCGGGTTTGACGCCGGGGATGGAGATGAGGAAGCCGACCATCCGATCGCCGTCGAAGGCGCCGAGGACCTGGCCGCCGATCTTGGTGGCGACCACGAAGAGGCGGACGGGGAGTAAGTCGAGGTCGGAGAAGCCCCAGATCTCGCGTTGGAGGTTGACGGCGGTTACTAAGTCAGGTTGTTCGACTAACTCACGGATTTCGATCATTCTTTGGCCTTTGCCTCCTGCCAGAGGGCTTCGAGTTGGGCGATGGGCGCGCCGGCGACCTGGCCATCGAGACTGTCTTCGAGATGGGCGAACCGGCGGCGGAACTTGGCGTTGGTGCGGCGGAGGGCTTGTTCGGGGTCGACCTGGTAGAAGCGGGCGAGGTTGACGAGGACGAAGAAGAGGTCGCCGATCTCGCCTTCGCGTTCTTCGGGGGTAGCGGCTTCGAGCTCGGCGAGTTCCTCATGGAGCTTGTCGACGACTTGGCCGGGGTTCTCCCAGTCGAAGCCCACCTTGGCTGCGCGCTTGCTGATTTCGCGGGCCTGGAGGAGGGCGGGCATCGAATTGGGGATGCCGTCGAGGATGCGCTTGCGTTCGGGCTTTTCGACGGCCTTGATCTTGTTCCACTGATCGAGGACGGCTTCGGCGGTATCGGCTTGGGCGTCGCCGAAGATATGAGGATGGCGGCGAATGAGCTTTTCATTGATGGCGCGGAGGGACTGGGCGATGTCGAAGAGCCCCTCTTCGGAGGCCATTTGGGCGTAGAAGACGGGTTGGAGCAGGAGATCGCCGAGCTCTTCGCAGAGGCCGGGCCAATCGCGTTCGTCGATCGCGTCGAGGACCTCGTAGGTCTCTTCGAGGGTGTACTTCTTTATGGTGTCGAAGGTTTGTTCCCGATCCCAGGGGCAACCATCGGGGGCACGTAACTTCGCCATGAGGGCGACTAGTCGGGAGAACTCTTCTCCGGCTTGAGCTGAGGGGTCGGCCACTACCTATTAAAGGTAGCATAGTGCTGTTTTCGGACTAGCGGCTGATGAAATGGCTTCGTTTGTGAAAATTGATCGTTTTTGGCTTGATCCCGGGAGGATGACAACCGCTATCGTTCTGTTTATAAACGACTTGTCAGATTGGCCAACGAGGATTTGGCCTGGAAAAAGTGGCTTCGTTTGTGGGGCTCGGCGATCTTTGGGCACTTAGCCGTCCCGAAGGCGGGCAGGACTCTACCCACAGAGCGATTGTGGAACGGCCGGGACGGGATGGTGGGACGGGGCAGGTGTAACGCATTGGAATTGCAGGAGATAAAAAGCGGGAGGGCGCCACAACGGCCGTACGGCTTGCTATTCGTCGCCTCTGCAGAGTCAGCGGTGGGTGGGCGTTTGCGTTTTGGGCGGAGGCGCCGGTGGAGGTGGCGGCTACCTTATCCGATTGTCAGTAGGGCAGTCGTCGAAAAACGGATGCTTGGCCGGGTTGTAGATCGCGCAAAAACGAGTTTCTCTTTTTTGCCGAGACGCATCCTCGTAGCGAAAGATTCCGGACGCCACGATACGGCGGCTCCCGTTGCGGATCTGTACGGCATGTTCAAAGGTCATCGGCCCCTTGTAGACCACTCCCTTTGCCTTCACCGGAACGGGAGTCCGAAACGACTTCACGACACCCGGCCCCAAGTCGTATGGTACTTGCTGCGCAAGTCGAATATCCATTTCGTTGAAATCCGGCCGGAATTTAAGTTCGTCTGTAGACGCGACCTCTACGATAGCCCGCACCTCTGTCGCGGTATCCAAGCCGGTGTTGGCGAATGACACATGGACGTCTACCTGGTGGCCTTCTAGAACTTCCGATAGCAGGCCTATCTCTTTCACCACAACCAGTGGCGGGTTCGTCGGCAGAAGAATCCTCAATCCGTAAGTTCCGGTCACCACTGCAAGCGTAAGCCCCCCGGCGACCACGCTCTTCCATGGCTGAGACCGAGTTTGAAATCGCCGATCCAGAAAAACGAACGCGAAAGCGGCCATGAATGCTAGCCCGATATACCAAGCGGGAGCAGAGGTAAGGAGCGACAGCAACCATGGCCCAAAGGCAACAGCAGCCCACTTGGTCGCATCCCAAATCACGTTTCCGCGAGCCTCTCGCGCGTAGAAAACTAAGTCTTGTGGCTCGGGTGGGATGCGCTGAGACGGTTCAGGAGATGCGGCCAAGTCGGTGCGGGTCGGTTGTACTTTCCGTTTCGAGTTTCTTCGTCGGCCCATAGGTATCTCAAAGAGACCAATGCCGAAATGGTCGGGGTCTCCTCTCGGCATTAGAATAAGCACCCCGTCATCACCAAGTAGACCAGCTTCGACGGGCTTTTGCAGCGGGCGGTAACGATGTCGCCCTCGTCGAAGCGGGCGAGCCTAGATCTTTCCCGATGCCGGTGATCCGGCCTCGGACCTTCAAGGGCACCCCCTGATTCTGCTGTTCGGCGCGGATTTCGTTGGCATGAAAGGCCTTCGCCAAGGCCGTGGTCTCGATCTCGACTGGAGCAGGGCTGATATTGGAAGGTTTAGGCACGATCGCCGTATTGGTCCGGGAAGCACCCAGGAAGGCCATAATGGCGACGACTGCCACGAGGCCGCTGACGGCCACTGGGCTAAATTTGACGAACTGGTCGAAGAAATTTACCGGCGCGTCTTTGCGCACGGTAGGTTGTCCGCACTCGCCACTGTACGCTTGGCCATCGCCCAATTGCCGTCGACAACTTGAACACTCAACCATCAGGCCTCCGGATCAGCCGTCTTCGCCGTCGCCCGAACCTCTGCCGCAAGCCATATGCGCAGGCCCTTGATCACCACTTCCTCCGAATCGAAATCAAGATCGACAGAGTGCTGGCTCTGCAACCTGACGCCGAATCGGACGACTGGGTGCACGTTTCCCTGTCCTGGCGGAAGGACCTTCGCTGCGTTCAGCGGAATCTCTTGCTCCTCCAGTAGGCCGTGGACGATCTCGGTGAGCCGCTCTATTGTCATTTCCTATTGCTCCCTTGTTGCTCTTTCGTTGCTCGCGGTCACTGGTTGCGGTCGACTGCTGCCCGGAACCGGTGGAGATGCGCCTCGGTGATGATCCGCAAGCGATCCGCCGCGAAACGGACAGTGTGACCCGCCCCTACTGGCACATCGCCCCCGCCTCATCGGCAGTCACCGGAATCGGCATCTGCCGGCTTTATGTTGCCGCGGTGATCTGCAGATCGATCTCCTTCGGCCCGGAGTAGGCGCCTGCCGCCTTCGCAAGCGATGCCGGCAGCTCCATGTTCACCTGATAACGGCCCGGAAAACCCTGTGCAGCGCCGGCGTAAAGCAGCGGCGGCGTCATGGACCGCTCCGAACGTCTGCCAGGAGGAGTGTAGCGCAAGGCGAATTCGGCGCCGCCCGTCCGTAGGCATTGCCACGCTACCCCTCCTCGATGATCGGCGTGCGCGGAAGTTGCCCCGCGCCTTCAAATGCTTTGCGAACTCGATCCTGCATCTCTCGAATTTGCTTATGCGTTTCTCTCATAGCTTCAGCTGCTTCTCTAGGAACTTGCTGAAAAATGTTCTGCAGGCCCAAATCGCCCGATTTTCGCGAAATCGGTCCCCAATAGAATCAATGAGTTGCGGTCGATAGATGGGGCGGCCTGGTGCCGGTTTCGCGCCAAATTGCGGTTTTTCAGCAGGTTCCTAGGTGGCTTCATGCCGACGAACACTTCAATTGTATTAGGGGGCAGTCGTGCAAGCCTGAGCATTCGCCTCGCGTCGATCCGGGAGTCGTTGAGCAAGTTGACCAAGAGATCTGCGGCACTGGACGCGGCGTCCCCGGGCGGGCTGAAACCTGCGTTCGCCCGGACCGTAGTCCCATCCATGCGGAGATTCCCATAGATCGGAGCGTGGACAACCACCCACTATCCAATCCGTAGCGCGAAGTCCAGGTGCCCCACAAGTCGGATTGACTCGGCTTCTTGCGCAGAGTTGACAATTGCCGTGACGCCCGGAACTGCGCGCAACTTCTGGCCGAATTTGGCTTGATCGCCTAGCGCACGGGGCGAGAGAAAATGCTCCATCTCCAGGTTTTCCGCTCGCAGTTTCTGTACTTCTGAAGTGCGGCGGGGAATGCGGACGTTCCTGGAGCGGACTTACAACCAGCGACGGCTGCATTCGGCATTGGGCTACCGGCCGCCGTCGGAGTTCGATGGCCTGGCGGAAAACGTGAAGGTTCCGGCATGAGTTTTTCAGGCATCGGAAGATCTGACAATCCGAGGTGCGTTGCACGAAGAACCGGGTCGATGGCCGCCTCCCGTTGGTCGGCTTCGAGCCCAGCCCCATCGGTCCACCGGGAGGTGCGAACCGAGCGATCTCGTCTTGACGAGTCTTCGACTGGGTATCCCTCCACGAGTTGCTCTCCAGCTCGCTTCTGTTTCCCCAGCTATTGCGATTCTGCTAAACCTAAATCTTACTGTCCAGCGCTTTTTAGGCCGGACAGGCAGCTGTGTCTAGACTCGTGTCTCACCGCAGGGGACAACCCCAGAGTCCGATGGCGATGTTGAGTGGCGAGGCCTGCTTCGGTTGGTGGAAGGTGATGCCTTCCGTGCGAACGAACGAGAGCACCTTCATGGGCTTGACGTCGTTTTCGAAGTGCAGCAGAATTCGTTCGTCCATGGTGGGTCCAGTATAGTCGATGGTTCAGCATGTTTAGCGGGCGCTGAGCGGCTGGCGATGCGTCTTCCGGGTGGGTTGCTGCACATGGAGGGGGAAACGAAGATCGAAGGGCTGGTGAGCGCGATGCTGGGGAGCCTTGGTTCCGCAGGCTGGCCTCCCGGAGTAGGCGCCCTGCGTCGCGCTGCTCGGAGCGATGATGGGTGATCTGGCGTGAATGAATGATCAGCCCAAGAACATGGAACAGGATGATGCAGCGATGAAAGCGGTGATGGGGATTTTTGAGGCCGGAGCATCCCAAGAGATGCCCTTGCGAACCAGAATCGAGGCTGCGGATGCGCTGGCGCGAGCAGGTGATCCGCGCCTGGATCGCGACGAAGAGAATTGGATCCTAATTCCGGCCGGAGACTTCTGGATGGGAGCGCAGAAGCACGATCCGGAAGGACGCAATTATGATCCAGAAGCTTGGGAGATCCGGGGACACTCGGATGAGGCACCGGTCCATCTGGTTTCGTTACGGGCTTTTCGGATTCGCCGTTATCCGGTAACGGTGCAAGAATTCGCCCGGTTTGTAGACGCCGGTGCCTACAGCGAGGTGTGTTACTGGGGAACGGGAGGATTTGGTGAGTTCCAGGAGCCCGAGGGATGGCAGCAGCAACGGGAGACTCCTAGCCGGCCAGTGGTGGGGGTGAGTTGGTATGAGGCGTCGGCTTATGCAACTTGGGCCGGCGCACGGCTTCCCACCGAAGCGGAGTGGGAGCGAGCGGCACGGGGCCCGCAAAGCTCCCGTTTTCCGTGGGGCGACCTACCACCGCTGGATGGACAGCGTGCAAATTACGATTCCGGCAGCGACGCGCCAAGCGCGCCAACCCCGGTGGGTTTGTACCCTTTGGGCAACAGTGTTGAAGGGGTGAGTGACCTGCTTGGAAACGTACACGAGTGGACCGCGGACTGGTACGATGCGAGATATTACGAGGGCTCGCCGAGCAGAGACCCAGCTGGTCCGTCGAGCGGATTGGGAAAGGTGTTGCGGGGCGGGTGTTGGGACTACGGTAGAGGGTCCGTCCGCGTCTCGGTGCGTGACTGGTACGAGCCAACGATCCGCTACAGCGAAGTCGGGTTCCGTTGTGCCGGGGAATTTCGTTGAGGGCTTCGGGTTTCGTAGTCGCTGATCCGAAGAGCCGGGGCGAGTACGTCGCAAAGATTGGCCGCAGCTGGCCGCCCGGTCCTTTGCGTACGACATCAGCAGACGGCCTCGGGTTCCGACATCAGGCGATCGAGAAAATTGGCCGGTCCGGTGCGTTGAGACACGCCGGAGATTGATCGACAAAACCATCGCACTGCAATAGTCACTTTGTTCGAGGCGAAGTTCGCTGCAGCCGAGCAGCCGTGCTGTGTCCGGCGAGAGCTCTGGAGATCCTGATATGCTAGCCGCCTGAAAAGGAGCTACTCAGTGCGAACTGTTCTTGCTTTCGCTCTATGCCACACTGGCGCTGTTCTCGGGATATGCCAGGGACTTCCCAGCGGGCCGCGGGCTCCTGCAGCCTCCTATGAAGACCTGCGGAACATCCCCGTTTCGCCTGAGGTGCAGGCCGACCGGAAGGTCACCTTTCGGCTGTTCGCCCCGAAAGCAACCGAGGTGCTCCTGATGGGGTCGCCGGGAATTCTGGAAGTCATTAAAAAGCCTACGCCACTGGTACGCGATGGCAGCGGCGTGTGGAGTCTAACGGTGGGGCCGCTCGCGCCCGGCTTTTACACCTACGGCTACGCAGTCGATGGAGGCCTGCGGATGCCCGACCCATCGAACCCCAATCTCGAACTGCGCCGCTGGGGAGCCACCAGTCTATTCGTCATTCCGGGAATGGACCAGGCGCCCATTGACGAACGGAAGGTGCCGCACGGAACAATCCACGTTAATTTCTATGACTCTCCGAACCTCAACGCCGAGCGAATGGTCTATGTCTACACGCCGCCCGGTTACGAGACAAGCAAACAGAAACTCCCGGTTCTCTACCTGCTGCACGGCAATGGTCAGATCGAGGCTTCCTGGACCTGGACTGGCCGCACCAACGTGATCATGGACAACCTACTGGCGGAGGGGAAGATAAAACCCATGATCGTGGTGATGCCCTACGGCCATGTCACGCGCGAGATCAAGACCGTGGCGAATCCGAGCGGCGCGTCCTCGCCCACGGACCAGGGAGTGATCGAGAAGGAGTTGATGACGGCGATCAAGCCGATGGTGGAGAGCAAGTACCGCGTACTCACTGGCCGCGATCACCGCGCCATTGGCGGTCTCTCGATGGGCTCGGCGCAATCGCAGATGATCGCGTTACACAATCTCGACCAGTTCGCCTATCTGGGAGCCTTCAGCGCGGCGGGCAATCGCGCCGAATGGGAAAAAGCCGACAGCGAAGCGCTGAACAAGAAGTTCAAACTGATCTGGCTCGGCTGCGGCACCGAAGACTTCGCCTATGTGGGGATGAAGAACCTCCACACGCTTATGGAATCGAAGAAGATCAAACACGTATGGAACGAATCGGGCGCGGGCCATAGCTGGCCGAATTGGCAGGTGTATTTGACCAAGTATGCCCAGCTATTGTTCAGAGACTGAGTTCACTGTCTGAATGAATCGGACAAATGCCTTCGCGACGAGGCCAGGCCCCAGGTTGCTGTTGAGAGCGCTGGGCCGCTTGTCATCGCGATTGCATAGCAGGTGATAACCGTCCGCGCCGAACGACCAGGTAGCGGCGCATCAGGAGCTAACGCCAAGAAAGGGTTGAGAGCGGAGCGAGTTCAATCTAGCGACCTACAAGTGGCCGCAAGCGGGGCAGCAGTCGCCAATACCCGTTTACCGTATTGCCTCTCCGTTTTAAAACGGGCGCCTGCAATGCCGCGGCAGATGAAAGGAATCCGCGTTTTCACTTCCAGCCGCTCCAATCGATCTCTATATCGAAATCGTTGATGTCCCTGTCTGCTTCGAAGCCAGCGCCGACATTACCTGCAAAGAACTGGTATCGGCCAGCCGGTATCGCTTTGAATTCATAGCTGCCGTCAGAGCCTATCGGAACAGTCCTCTCAAATGGGTAGGCATCACCTCGCGTCAAGATGATCCTCGCGCTGTAGGTTTTATTGGTCGGCGGTGAAATAGTCCTGCCGCGGACCGTGTAAGTGGCGGCCTGGCGCAAGACCAGCCGCATCGAGCACTCCTCCTGAGCCAAGGGCAAGGCTAGGCTGGCAGCACCCGCTAAATGCTCAGATCCAGAAGCCGCTGTATAGAAGCCCCGTTCATCAGTTCGCACAGCGCTAGCGATGTAGTGGCCCTCCGATACATGTTCCATACGAAATTCTCCCGCCAGGTCGGTAGTCGCCGTGTTCGCTGCGCGCAGGTCATCTCTCGACAGCGGAGCCGGCCATAGAAAAACCCTTGCGTTAGCTGCCGGGCGGCCGTCTCCCCACGCAACGGTTCCGCAGACGAGACCGCGGCGGCGAGTGCGCGATCCGAGCACATCTGGATCCGTTGGGCCAACGATCTCGGGCTTCCCTTCCTCACTGACATTGAACGCTATCCGATTGCTCACGAGAGTCCGCGCCTGATGTACGCCGCCGCCATATCCAGCTAGAAACTCATACTCGCCTTCTGACAACTCGAATCGCAAAGGAACGTCAATACTATGGCCGGGCTCCAGGTCGAACGCTTTTGGAACTGCGACTCCCGGAGCCAGCCAGACGGATACTGTCCTGCCCCTTCCGTTGACGAGGCACTGGTTGCCCGCGGGGTGTTGCTGCAGGAAGTCGATACTCGTGCGGGTCACCGCGACGAACGACGGGCCGTCCGAAGGACTTAGTAGGCACTCTGGCCCCTGCTTCTTTGCGAACAGGGTTGGCCCCAGTGCATCCATGTTAACGCTGCGCTTCACCGTGCCAGTGTTCCGCAATTCGATGATCAGCTCAGGCCCGCTTGCGATGGAGAAGTTCGCGACCGCCTTCAGACTCAAGTCGTCAAGCAATGCAGGACCGCCGAAGTTCGCCGTTATGGTTTCCACGGAGGGGCCCAGCACCGCAAGCTTTTTGATGAGCCCATCCCCGGGATTTATCGGTTGCAACACTTGCTTCGCCTCAAGCAGAACTGACTGGTTGGCGTATGGCCGGAGGAGATCCTTGACAGTCTCGGAGACCTCCATAACGTAGGCGCCGCTATAAAGATGGGCGCCACCCCACCGGTCAAACATAACCACGCCGTTGTACTTGCCCGGGCCACGAAAAGCACCCAACGCCGGTAGAGCGAGCACGCAAGCGATCCAAAAATGTGCCAAGCGTCGCGGGCGGGTATTCCTTGGAGAGCCTCCACAAAGCAGTTTATCCGAAGGTTTTGTTTTCATATTCATATACATTAATCTCCACAGAACGACTGCCGGCTTATTCGACTTTCCCCCAAGCTGGCACCCGCACAATCGCCCTTCGTCAATGAAGGCTGGCCTTGGAGGGATACAATACTGAGGTCCTGGCGCATTCCCGATCCACTTACCATTGTCTGCGCAAAGGTGGGGAGAGAGGAAGAGACAGCGGTTGGCGTCGATCAAAATCCGACGACTTTACAACCGGAACGGCGGCAAATGTCGCTGTGCTACCATCGCAATTCTTAGACCTTCTTCACCGCTGAATACTTATAGAAATGCTATTCATCCGCAAAGAACAAATAGAGGTGTTCAATCGCGCCGCCACCGTTCAGTTTATGAGCCGGGCGGCAGCCAGGATCGAGCAGCGATATCCGGAGGATCACGCAGCGCTGGGCAGCGGCGGAACGCTCGACTTGATTCGCTATACCCTACAATCCGGCACGGCACATGGGATTCGGAGCGAATCCGGATTGAACGGCTTGCTCGAACTTTACATTGAATTCGGAAGAGACCTGGAACTGGCTCCCTACCGCCATTGGGCTCTTCGGATTCTCGCCCACCCGCGTCTCCCTGGAACGCTGAAGGTCAGCCAGATCCGAGGCCGTTTATTTGGCCTAACCCAAGGGCGCCGCGTGGTTCGGCACACCGAAGGAGGGCCCGCCTAGAATGCCTGCCCACTTTACATGCCCAATCTGCGGCAAACCGTTCCAATGTGACGGACCGCATGAAGGCGCATCCGAAGACATCGGCATTGTGAAGGAGTGCCCGCTTCACGTCGGCGCGATTTATATCTTTGTAAAAGACGATACGGGGAAGGGTGTTGCCCAGGTCAAGACCATGTGCGGAACGCGAAAGCCGACCAACACGGATCCCGAGGGTTTCGCCTTCTATGAGCAACTGGAAGTGAATCCGTATCCGGTAAGCATTGAGCTTGAAAACTCCGATTCCACGGTCGCGGAGGAGCATTATACGTTCGTCCGCGCCAGCCTCACGCCCACGGTGGAGAAGGGCAAGATCACTATTGTAGAGTTCCAAATCAATCGTTATGGAACACTCGAAGTGGAAGTCAAACGGACGGACACGAAAGCACGCGTCGGCGCCGTAAACATTCACGTGACTGGAGAGAGATCGTCGGACGGGCCGCTCAAATCTGACGAGCCAAGCCTGGACACCGGGCCCGTGCGCTTCGAAAAGTTAAAACCAACCTCCGTGTACAAGGCGGCGATCCACTTAGATGAGCACCAGGACAAGAAATTCAGGATATCCGGCGCACTGGAGCAGGAACCGATCCGGGTGAGTCCTGACGGGCCGAACAGGATCGAATTCCTACTCGATCCGATTTACTGGATCAAGCTGAGAATCCTGGAAGGAGAGGAGCCGGTCTCCGCGACCATTCTGCTCCAGCAGAACGGGAAAGAAGAAACTCTGGCCCAAGACATGGTTGGCGTGCAGGGACTGGAGAATCTCGATGCCGGTGCGATGACCGTGAATCGAATCGAAGTTCCGACTCCGAGCTACGAATTCGTGTCAATAAAGCCAAAGGGTTAAGATGGGCCATCTCTACGATACTCGCGACAAGGCTACGCCACACGAGGTGGTGAAGGGCCAGACACTCACATGGATAGCCAATCACTACAAGGGCAAGGACGGTGTGCCGGCCGATCTTACCTGGGAGGAGCTTGCCTTCTTCAACTGGGCGACCGCGGAGAAGGCGGAAGTGACTCGCGCCTTGTGCGAACGGATCGGTTCTTCTGAGGCGCAGGCGGTGCGGAATGGGGCCGCTCCCGAAACGCTTGCCTTGGATCCGGCGTTCGGCCCCGCCACGCGTACGCCCATTCGCATCCCAAAACTGTGGAAGTCCGAGGAATTGGCACTCGATACGGAGTACGAGATCACTGTAGTCCGTCGAACGAAGGCGTCGGTCATCGGTATCAAGGATCTGGACAAATGGTTCATTCCGGGCACGGAAACTTGTGATCTCTCGTACGCGGCGATGGGCGACCCCGCTTGCGCGGATGAGGTGGACTTCGAAGTCTACGCCAGCAACTACTGCGCAATCGACGCATGGAACGACGGCCTTCCAACGTTTACCGCGCTGGACGACGTACCGGTGTTTAAGTCAGAGAAGCGAGAGAAGGGCGAAACGGCAATCGCTGGCTGGTTAGGCCTATCCAACTGCGCGGAAGGAGCCCTCAGTCCGGCAGGCCACCCACTTAATGTCGCATTCTCCCCCTATACGGCTGTTCTCCGTTACGCCAAGCCTGGGAAAGATAAGACAGCACGAATCGATCTCGATCCGTTCTGGGTGCTGTTTGATGAGCACGATGCGCCCAACCTCGATAGCTGTAAGATCAAGTGGTCGCTCAAAAATGCCGAGCGGTTGAAGATCGGCTTTCTCCAGATCTCCAATGGAGACGGAGACGTCATATTCGCGAAAGGCCTGGACGCGGATGAGGTCGCGGGCGGCTCGTTCGACTGGTTGGCCATGGATTCCACCAACACCCGCATCACCCCGCTGGGAATGCCCTATCGCGTCCGGATCGAGGCGCATCGGGACATCGACGAGCCCGAGGGCCTCGCCCTCGCCGCGATGCACACGGAAGTGCGGCTGTTCGTCCACCCCGATACCCTTCCCCTCAACGAGCCCGACTACGCGGCCGAGCGCGATTTGATCTCGCTGGATTTTTCATTGGCGGATGTCTATCACAAGGACAACGTGCTGACCGGCGCCGCGGATGGATCGCTCTGGACCAAATATGCGCTGGCGGAGGCCGGGTTTCACCCTGGACCTGTGAAAGATGCCGCCGTCAATGCGCACTTCACCTCGGCCCTGTTGGAGTTCCAACGCTCGGTTCCCGTACATGGCGGCGCGCCCGGAAATTTCGCGCGATTGGCACTCGGTCCGGATACCCCCGCCACGAAGCTTGCCCTGGCAAACCTCGCGGCGGAGCGCCGCCGGCCGTGGTTCGGCAAACCCGCTGATCCGCTGGACGCCGTGGACTTCAACTGGCAGCCAACGAATTGGGACCAAACGACAGTCGAATTTCTCACCCGGCTTCGCGATCCGGCAAACCGGATGATTGTCTGGGTGGATGATCGCAACTGGTACACCGACGGAGCGTACTGGCACCAGCCTTTTTATGATCATCGGGTCCTGGTCAACAACCATAATCTCGGCCGGGTTCACGGCGCCGACGCGGATTTCGGTGGCGCTACGGCGGCTGGGCGAGGCAGCTTTGAGCACCGGGACGATCGTGTGGACAAGGACATCCGCGATGTCTCCCGTCCGTGGATCCCTCTGCAAGCGGAATTTCGCCTGTTGAGTAAACGGGATGGTCTGCAGAAGGATAATGTTCCCATTGAGACCCGCGACGTGGAAGCTCTCGCCATGCGAAAGGCCATTGGTCCCTTGCGAGTCGATTGGACATTCGACGAAATTGAAACGACGGGCAACGTAGGCGGCCTGGGACACTTGCCGGTGTTGGACCGCGAGATAGAGACGCTACTGGGAGATCTTGGCGGCGCATCCTCGCGAACCAGGATCGGCCTTCGCTGGGCGCTGGATAATCGGAAAGCTACATATGTCCGGAAGGATGTCACCAAGACGAGCAAATACTACAATGCCTCCGAAGATGAAGGTGGCATACGGCCAACGGCAGCCGACACCTATTTTGACCGCGCTTTCGGCACAGGCGGGGAATCGTTAGCACCCTGGACCACGGCCCCGAGCGACCGCGACTCCGTGTATTGCGTCGTGCACGACGAGATAGGACAACCCGGAACGGAGCTATTCCCCAAGCGGCTTGGCCGGGCTGGCATCTACTTTCATCCTTCGCGAATCGCCGGTGACGGATATCGGATCCGCGCGCAGGTATACTTCCAGGAAGCCGATTCCTACAAGTTTCCAAACGTCAAGACACTGGCCAAGCGGTATCCCAAGTATCCGCAGGCGCACACGGTTCAATTCCGGCTTTGGAGGAAATCTTCCATTCGCGCCTATATCAAATGGGGCACTCCCGACAATTGGAATGCACCGGCCCTCCGCGCATGGGGCGGATACCCGCCGCAGGGGCCCATCGGGTTCCGCTCCTACTACACCGCTTGCCATGTACACATCGAGAATGAACTTGGGCTGGGCCATGCACAGTTAGACCATCCCATCGCCACGGTGTTCCCAAACAACCTCACCTATGAAAACCTCATCATGGACACTCTGGAAGTGGGAGTTCACGATCACCAGATTGCTCTTCAGAATGACATTCAGTTTTCGACCACGGAGGTGTGGCCCTGGGCAGCCCACGACAATCTCGGTTTGCCGCCATCCCCGGCGGGAGCAATCCTGGACGACGCTGTGGGCGCGAGTACCGATGAAGCCTTTAATCTTCATGTCCTTCTCGCCTTCCGGTTTTCGCTCGCCATGGTTCAATCGGTGGAACGCGAGACAGGGCGCATGCGGGGGCACGTACTGGTGGAGTATGAATCCTCCGGAAACCCATCCTGGCATAGATACCGGTGCGCCACCTGCAGGGACACTTTTTGGTATCCGCAACGCCTTCCGGGCGCCCTGGGTGGGCTCGTTTGTCCTACGCCTCTCTGCGGAGGCGGCCTTGCATCGCTTGGGGCGTCTTACACCCACCCAGGTACTGATTGCGCGGACGGAAACTTCCCCGGTCTGAATACTCCTTCGTGCGGATTTCCCGTTGGGGTGTTCTGGAACTTCCTGGGTACCGCCGACCTCTGGGCGCATGAGATCGGTCACAACCGGCACTTCGAACATGCCGCCGAGGCTTTCGGTCTGCCCGATCGCGACATCATGCACGACAACGCGGTGAATCCTCTTCCAAGAGTAGGAGATATCGCCGAAAACGAGCGTTGGGACCGCGCGTGCCTGATGAGCTACATAACCGGTCTCGGCACCTACGATGCGGCAGGAGCCGGCAGCGACAAGCCTTGCTTCTGTTTCAAGTGTGTCCTGAGAAATAGGGGTTGGCGCTTGCAGGCGCTCGGAGCCCAAGTGCCCGTTCCCCCGGGTGCGGTCCACGATTGATCGGCCATGGAGAAATAGCGATGCACCTATCTCTGACCTCCCCGCAATTCGCATCCGTCGCCGACGGGCCCATTCTTCTCGACCTTTCGTTGACCAATGATGGCGGAACTCCGGTGTCGGTTCCTGACCCGGAAGAGAGCCGCCCGTTTGCGTACAAAATCCTGGATAGCGAGGGCAAAGACACGGTGGCGCTGGCGAGCGCCGCCCTCCGCCAGGCTGCGGTCCCACGCATGACACCGCCACTGAAACTTCCCACAATCATGCAGGAACTTGGGGTGGGCGCGTCGTTAGAGTACCGCTCCGACCTGATGTCGCTCCTGGCGGTGCCCCTGGCCCCTGGGCGCTATCTGGTGGAGGCCTCCTACACCTGCCCGGACGGCGCCATAACCCTCTCCGATCGCGTTCCGGTGGTAGTGATACCGGCCCGCCCCACAGCCATGGCCCAGACTTTGGCGCAAACGCCCGGAACACTCGTGGCCGTCGAACTTCACGATCAGCAGGATGGCTCCTTTCTGCTTCGGAAACGCCAGAGCGACGACACCTTTCTCGGCCGCTTTTTCGACATGCGGACGGTCCGGCCATCAACACCGGTGTTGCGACTGGCAGTCAGCGTGGAAGCCGCCTATGGGACACCGCGTGATTGGCGGTGGATCGCGTGGCTCGAAGGCGAAACCCTGTTCGCGGGTGTCGCCCGCTCCACGGACTTTACCCGGCCCACCTCGGCGCTGCCGCTCGGCCTTGCCGACCCCGTGCTTTTGCCCTTCGGCTATGTTTTCAAGGATGGCAGCGGCCTGTTCGGCGTGGTTGGATCGGCGAATGGGCAAAGAAGAATTGGCCTCATTCAAATCGACGGGCACCGGGATAGCAAACCAAAGCTGATTCCGGTTGAACTTGCCGGCCTGCCGGAGCCTATCCCCAATTTCACCTTGGTGTGGAATGAGGAGGGGGTTCCCGAACTACTCTGTATGTGGCATCTTCAAACACAACGGGGTTCTGAAATAGGCGCAGTCCGCATTACGGTGGCCACCAGCGCTATCCATCCGCTGCCAGGAAGACTTTATGAAACGAACCGGCAGGTCCTAGCGACCGCCTTCCCCCCCGTCATCCGCCCCGGCAAGTCGGGCCATTTTCAGGTGCTCTTAGCACCAGAGGCGGAAGGTGCGAGTTACACGCATGAAACGGTGAACCTATTGGACCCAGCCGATCGCTCGACGCGAGACC
Organism: Candidatus Sulfopaludibacter sp. SbA3; assembly: GCA_945890485.1. Lineage (GTDB taxonomy): Bacteria > Acidobacteriota > Terriglobia > Bryobacterales > Bryobacteraceae. Next base: position 316,454 of record CAMDCN010000004.1, read on the forward strand.
TGCCGGCTTTTACTCCCCCTTCCGGCCAGACGGTCACGCGGTGGGTCCTGCCGTCCGTCGCCTTCCCCGGAGCGCCGGTGGTGGTTGTGACGGAGAAGGAGCTTCAGGTCTGCGTGGCGGGTGAGTGGCGCCCGGTGGCTTCCGGCAAACCCATCCCCGATTCGGCGCGTGTATGGGCGCTCAGTTCCAGCGTGTACTATTGCACCTGGTTTGACGCCGTTCGTGGATACCAGGCGAGTGGCCCATTGGCCTTGACTGCTCAGTAGAAGGGGATCTGGCCATCGTTCCCGCATCTGTCTCGCGCCAACGGGCAGGCCGCAAACTTTCACTTAACAAAGCAGCTTGGGTCCTCCGCAATTTTGGTGCATAGGGAGCAACACTCGTTGCTCCCTATGCTCGCTGTTTGCCATAAGCTTCCGATCTGGAAGCTGTGCTGAACTTCGAAACAGCTTGAAAGCGCTGGCATTGCCTTGCAGGCGCTAACGTTTCTGATTATCGCCAGAAAATGTCATAGGTTAGTCGTCTGGCGAGGGTCTTGGACTCATCGAAGCCCTCAACCGATCGGTCGACCACGACGGGCGAAGGTCATACGGGCACAAAGCAGTTTCAATAATGGGTAGGCTGTTTGCAGCGCAGCGCTGGGTCATACTGGGATTAACTCCCTATGCTTCGCCGCCTCCTTCTGCTTACTCTGCTCAGCCTCCCACTTACCGCCCAAGACTTCTCCGCGAATGCCGCCCGCCAGCTCCGCTCCCCCCGCAAAATACGCCTCCATAACCAACCCGTGCTGCTCCAATCCGCCCAAGTCTGGAACGAAGGCGAGACCGTTACCTGGAATGGCATCGTCGACAACCCTCTCCCGGGGAGCTTCTCCCTTGCCATCTCCGGCAACATCGTCGAGGGATTTCTCTCTACCGCATCGGGAGAGACCTACACCATCGGCGGCCGCCCCGACCAACTCACCTACACCGCGGCGCCAATGCAACCATTTCTCTGTCCGGCCGTGCCCGCCCCCGCCGAAGCCGCCATTCCCGCCAAGGCGGCCCTCACGAATCCTCGCCAAGTCGGCTCCGACAACGTAATCGATATCCTCGTCGGGTACACCGCGGCCTCTCGCGCCAAGTCCGGCTCCACGCTGGGCATCACCAACACCATCCGTGGAGCCATCGCCTACACCAATCAAGCCTTCGCAAACTCCGGGATTGCCGCCTCTCTCAACTTAGTCGGCACCAAGGAAGTCGGGATCAGTGAGTCCGGCTCCTGCCTGTTCGATCTAAGCCAAATCACGACCCTGGTGAACACGGGTGGCAACGAGTTCAGCACACTCCGCGAGCAGGCCGGCGCTGATCTCGTCAGCCTCTTCATGGCCGATGGCGACTGTGCCGGCATCGCGTTCGTTCTCACTAACACCGGGGGCAGTCCCAACACCGCCTATAGCGTCACCGCTCTCAATACCAGCACTAACTTTCTGACGTTCGGCCACGAGATCGGCCACAATCTTGGGGCAAGCCACGATCGTGCCAACTCCGGCGGATTTTCCGGTCTCTTCCCGTACTCCTACGGTTATCAAAACACCACCGCCGAACCATTCTTCCGCGACATCATGGCGTACCAGTGTACCGGTGCGCCCTGCCCGCACCAGCCCTATTTCTCGAACCCAAACGTCCGCGTTTTCGGCCGTCCCACGGGCGTCGCCGCCTCCGCTCCCAACAGCGCCGACACCGCCTCCACTTTTGCCATCTCGGCCCCGGTCGTCGCCAACTACCGGCCCCGCAACCCCAACCCCGACCCCAATCTGGTCCCCACATTCAGCGCCTTGCCCGAAGTCACCAATGTCCCTCGCGCCGGTGGGACCTACACCGTCACGGTCAGGTCCAACACGCCGTGGCTGGCCACAAGCGGTGATCCGTGGCTGCTGAACGGTGAAGTATCCTCTCCCGGAGATTCCGAAATCGTGGTCCGGATCCCCGCCAACAACTCGATCGGTGATCGGCAAGGGCGGATATACTTCTCGCCTCAGGACAACCGAAACAGTATCTTTGCCCAGGTGGGCTTTTACCAAGCCGGCGTCCAGGCCACATTTTCTCCCGGTTCCTTCACCGTGGCCGCCGGTCCCGCCTCCGGCCAAGTCCGGATGAACCTCTCCGACGAATCCTTTTCCTGGACTGCGACGAAGTCCTCCCTCTTCGACGACTGGTTCACATTTTCCCCCGCATCCGGCACCGGCAGCACCACCTTCACCGTTTCCGCCGCGGCTAACCCGACCACCAGCTTCCGCAATGCCGGCATCAATCTTGGTGGCAACAGGCTCTTCTCCATCAGCCAGTACAACTACTCGATCACGCCCAACGCAACCGCCGTCACGCTTCCCGCCGCGGGCGGGTCCGCTACCATTCCCGTTACTCCCAGTCCGGAGTTCGGCCACTGGATGGCCACAGCCTTCAGCGCCGATGGGTGGCTCTCCGCCACGCCAAAGACCCCATCCCAATTCCAGACCCGAGCCACCTACACCGCCACGCGAAACCTGAGTTCCGCTGACCGTTTCGGGTCCCTGATCATCGGCAGTCAGACAGTTCCCGTGCGCCAACTTGGCCAGCGCTGCACGCTCTCAACCGCCATCTCTACCGGCGCCATCCTCAACGCGGAACTTACAGCGACCCCGGCGTGCGGCTCCTCCTATTTGAGCAACAGCCAACGCGCCGCTTACGCCGCGCGTTACACTTTTTCCGGCACGGCTGGCGAGACCGTTCGCATTCTGATGGAGTCCGGGGTGGTCGATAGCGTCCTCTATCTCACGGGCCCCGACAACGAACTCCTGGCGCAAGACGATAACTCGGGCGGCTCCAACAACGCGGCGATTCCGAGTCTAGCGAACTTTTTCACTCTCCCGTCCACGGGCACTTACACGATCGAAGCGACTTCGTTCTCCCTTGGCGTCTTTACCCTGCGGCTCCTGGGCTCCACCCCCGCCACCGCCACTCTGCTGCCAGCCACGCGCGAGGTGTCACCCGCGGGCGGGACGGGCACGCTCGCCCTCTCGATCGCGCCTGGGATGGCCTGGAGCGCCACCGCATCGTCGGCCGATGCGTGGCTCCAGGTTTCCCCCGCCACGGGCACGGGCAACGCCACCCTCACTTACTCTTATTTCCCCAACCCTTCCACGACGGCTCGCACAGCCACGATCCGCGTTGCCGGCCAGACATTTACCCTCACCCAAGCCGCCGCGCCCCCCGAAGCGCCCGTCCTCGGTGGCCCACCACCGTTAACTGGCCCCGGCACTCGCGATACGGGCCCGCTCTACACCTTCGGCGCCGACGCCAAACACGTCTTTCGCTTTAGCGACCCGGCCGGGTTCGCCAACCTCAACGTGGTCAATGTTCTGATCAACACGGCTCTTGATGGCGGCCGCGCCTGCTACATTGCGTACTCGCGTCCGGCGGGCGTCCTCTATCTGGTTGACGACAACGGCCCGGATGCGGGAGTGTCGGCTCTGACGCTGGGTTCCCATGCCACGGTCTCCAACTCCCAGTGCACTATCCACGGCGCCGACTCTTCCGCCGTAGGCAGCGGCAATCAGTTGACGCTGACTCTTCGCATTGTGTTCAAACCAGCCTTCTCGGGCTACCGCGCCGTCTATCTGGCCGCTCGCGATATGGCCGGCGGGAACTCGGGTTGGGCTACCCACGGCGGCATCGCGATCCCCGAGCTGCCCGGCACGTTCCCCCGTTCCGGCCCCATTGAACCTTCCTCCGGCTTAGCAATGTCGGGGAACATCCGTTTCTCGTATCAATACGAAGGGCCTGTCAACAACCTCGGCACCGCGTGGGTGTTGATGGGTACCGCGGTTGATGCCCGCAACGCGTGTTATGTGGCGTACTTCGCTCCGGGAAAGCTACTTCTGTTGCTTCCTGACGATGGAGACGCGAGCAAGGCTCTCTCGATGCCCATTCCGAGCAACGGGTCGATTCAGAACTCGCAATGTACGATTTTCGGCAGCCAGACGAGTCTTGTTTCCGGTCAAGGGGAGCTGGCATTCAGTCTCAACTTGCTGTTCAACGCCGCCTTCCAGCACAAGCAGATCGGCATCTGGACGGCCACCCAAACCTTGGCCACACCTGGCAACCCGGCCAAAACCAGCCCCTGGACCATCGTTGGAGGTTGGCACCCGAGCCGGGTGGGATTCAACTAACGAGGCGTCCACAAATGGTATTTCCCCATTGGCCGAGAAGCGGAACCATCTGGCTGATCGAGAGTTTCAGCGATGCGCCGACGGACTCGGTTCATTCTTACCATCGGGAACTCGCGGAGCGGTTCGGCGGACAGCGTGCCGTCGATGAATCCTTATCCATGAACCGCTGGACTTTTTGCCGGCAGTTCCGGCTCCCCATTAGGTGCTGGGCGGTTCTTCTTCGGTCTCGGAGATGCCGTAGTTGTGAAGCTTGTAATGAAGCGATCGCGGACTGATCCCGAGGATGGCGGCAGCGCGCTCCCGGTGAGAGGTGACATCGGCAAGGGTCCTTCGAATCACAGCTTCTTCCACCTTTTCGAGGGTGAGCCCGAGCGGAATCGACATGGAGGGCAGGGCTTGATTCGGCGGACGGTATTCTTCCGGAAGATCTTCAAACCGCACCACCACATCATTGACGGTGACGGTCAGCCGTTCCATGAGGTTGCGGAGTTCGCGCACGTTGCCGGGCCACCGATGATGGAGGAGTGCTTCTCCTGCTTCTCTCGATAGCCGTTTGGGGGACCGGTGGTAGCTCTTGCCGAACTCGACGAGAAATCGCCCGATGAGGATAGGAATATCTTCGGTTCGCTCGCGGAGGGGCGGAACCCGGATGGGCACTACGTTGAGGCGGTAGAACAGGTCTTCGCGGAAGCGTCCGGCGGCGACCTCGTCGGAGAGAGTCTTGTTGGTTGCCGCGATCACGCGGATATCGACGGCAATCAACTTCGATCCGCCAAGGCGCCGGAGTTCGCGCATCTCCAGCACCCGCAACAGCTCAATCTGCGTCTTCGGGTTCATTTCGCCGACCTCATCGAGAAACAATGTGCCTTGGTCGGCCATCTCAATCTTGCCTTGGCGAGCACTGTCAGCCCCGGTAAAGGCTCCCTTTTCGAATCCGAAGAGCTCGCTTTCGAGCAGGCTTTCCGGAATGGCGCCGCAATTGAGCGAGATCATGGGTCCGGCTGCCCGCGGACTGCGCAAATGCAACGCTCGCGCGATGAGCTCTTTGCCCGCTCCGCTTTCGCCTTGGATCAGAACCGTCGCCGCGGTCGGCGCCACCATCTCGATCATCTCGTACAACTTGGTGATCTTCTCGCTCCGCCCGACAAGATTTCCGTATTCCTCGCGCGCCGAGACGATTTGGCGTAGCCGGATGTTATCGGCCGCGAGGGCGCGCCGCTCAGCGGCTCGCGCCAGCAGCATCGGCAGACGTTCCATGTTGACGGGCTTTTCGATGTAATCGTAAGCGCCTTCGCGCATCGCCTGCACGGCGGTTTCAATGGTTCCATACGCCGTCATGACCACAACTTCGATGGTGGGGTCTTGCCTCTTGGCCCCTCGAAGCAACTGGAGACCGTCTTCTCCCGGCATTTTTAGGTCCGTCAGGACGACATCGGCCGGGCTCGATTGCATCGCCGCGAGAGCCTCGGGAACGCTAGCCGCCGCTCGCACCTCGTAGCCTGCTTTTGCCAGCAACTTGGCTAGCGCACCGCGAATATTCGGTTCGTCGTCAACTACCAAGATCCTAGCCGCACTGGAACTCATTGCGCGCTCCTCCATGCCGCCTGGGGCGCGGCGGGAATTCGAACAGTCATCCTGGTTCCCTGCCCGGGAGTACTTTCCACCGTAATCGTGCCCCCGTGGTCAGCGACAATCCGGTCTGCGATCGCTAACCCCAAACCGGTTCCATCGCTCCGCGTTGTGAAATAGGGGTCAAAGAGCTGGTCGACGTATTCCGGCGGAATCCCGACGCCCGAGTCTTCCACGGCGACCGCGATCCAAGACTGATTCTCCTGGACGTGCAGGGATTCCGCAATTCGGACCTCGCCGCCGTCAGGCATGGCTTGCATCGCATTGATCAGAATATTAAGCCAGACCTGCTCCAGCTTCGATGCATCTCCCAATATCTCTGATCCCTCGCTGGATAAGGCCATGCGGAAGCGGACACCTTTGGCGCGAGCCTCCGGCTCGAGAAGCCGTACGACGCTCAGGATTGGTTCGTGGATTTGCATCTTCGTTTTCTTCAGGTTGTCCGGTTTGGACAACTGAAGAAAGCTGTCCGTGATGCGATTGAGGCGCGCAATCTCGACGAACAGGATTTCGAAGTACTCCTCGACATCCTGACGCCCGGCGAGCGCTGGTGCGACTTCACTTTTCAGGAGGCGTAAATTGAGATCAATCGCGCTCAACGGATTACGAATCTCGTGGGCGACGCCAGCGGCCAGCGATCCGGCCGCCGCCAAACGGTCTCGCTTGCGGAGCTCCTGCTCGAGCGCAACGATCGCAGACACGTCTTTGAGGATCACGATAAGTCCCACACGCTCGCCCGCCTCGTTCCGTTGGGCCGTCACAGTCGTCCGCACGATTGAAGTCTGGCCGGCGGAGTTGACCAACGAGGTATCTGAGTCCTGTGTGTACTCTTCCATCGCCAGGGCACTTGTCACCTGCCGGGCGATGTGAGGGTGCCGCATGGCGAAGGAATCGAAACTGGGATAGGGCGCCTGGGCAGGCAACTCCAACATCCGCGCGGCGGCCCGGTTCACGATCTGAAAACGGCCTTCATTGTCGAAGCTCAGAACCCCGCCGGCGAGACTTTCGAGAATCGCCTTCGACGCGGAGCGCACCTCGGCCAAATGTTTGGACACCCTGAAGTACCAGCGAGCGGCCCAGGCAGCCGCGGCAAACAGGCAGCAAAGGAGTGTCGTCAAGGAAACGACCCAGGTGCGGTGAGATTCTGGTGAGTTCGAGACCTCGGCAAGAAAAAGCAGGACAGCGGTGGTCGCTGCGCCAAGGATCGAAAGAGCCACGAAGATGGCGCGATAGCGGAGACCGAATAGCCGCGCTTCTTTCCTGGAATCGAGCATGCCTTTCGAGTATCGCCTGAGCCACCGCTAGCGCGAAGTCCCCGCGAGCAGCTCCAGTAACTTTCTGGCCTCCAGGTGGTTCGGCGCCAGACGGATTACCTGGCGAAGCTGGGCGATCGCATCCCCGTAGCAGGCGTGGCGCGCCAGTTCCGTGGCCAACAGGAATCGAACGTCGGGGTCCTGCGGGGCCAACTGGGCATGGCGCCGCAGCTTCCCTAGCGGGAGTTCCTGGTCCGGGCTCAAATCGTATTCATTCATACGTTCGCTCACGCTACAGTTCAACGTCCAGCCTTTTCAGGAGTTCGGGAACCTCAGCCAGGGAGTACGGCGGATTCTGATTGGCGAGTACCTTGGATATCTGCTCGGCCGAGAGCCGGAAGCGATCGCGGAGCGCGAGGATAAACTTCGCGCGATACTGCTGGTGGCCTTTGAGGTAGGGGATTCCAGTATCTGGAAAGTAGGTGACACTGATCCACCCCCGCTTTTCAAAAGCGACTAATTCTTCCGGGGCCACGTTGAGAGACTTGGCGGCGTCATCGAGTTGAATGAAGAAGGGCATGTTAAGTTACCTGCACGAACCTGGCGCCTGCCATTTCCGGCTCCCGCGGTCTACGCTCAACCCGTTGGTTGGGGGAAGGCACCGGTTCAGGGGGGGCAGCGACCGCCTTGGCAAGCACCGCGTAGCGGCCTTTTTCGGGAGTCGAGTTTCGGACAGGGTGAATTGCTTTGACCGTAAACCCGGCGCGGCTCAGCTCGGCTCGCAATTCGGCTACCTCCAAGGGGCGCTGGCGGATCTCGAAGTCCAGCGAGGGGCCGCCACTGCGAAGGTCGGCAATGCTTACCAGGCAGCTTGCCATGCCACGCGCACTGTCGTAGCGGTAGCGAAGTTCGCAGAGTTGGTCGTCAAGCCGAACGATTTCATCCGCGTCCCATGATGCGCGGAAGCCCGCGTCACAAACGAAGTCGAAGAGGAACCAACCTCCCGGCCGAAGGTGGAGACGCACTCTGCCGAGGACGGACCGCACGGAATGGTTGGTCAACGTCTGATTGATGCTGTTGTACATGCACGTCACCGCATCGAAGCGCTCCTCCAGGTGGAAGTCGTGCATGTCTGCGCGATGAAATGCGACGCGCGGGATGCTGACGCTCGCGCGTTTCAGCATGCGGGCTGAGTTGTCCACCCCGCTGACTTGCAGACCCTGGCGGTGCAACCAGCCTGCGAACCCTCCGGTGCCGCAACATAGGTCAAGGACACGGGACCCGGGCGCCAAGCGCCCCGCAACCAGAGCGTTGAAGAGTTCGGTCGATGTTCTGAAAAAGCTCTCACCCCAATGACGCTCGTAGAACGGCGCCAGAGCGTCAAAGGCCGTGTGGCTTTCCGAGCGCCAACTCTCGTTACTATTCATTTATCTCCTCATGCCCGGGCTCATTGGCGCCGTCAACTTTACGACGTCATTCACTGAACGGTGCACGTGTCAGGCCATTGCGAAAAGCAACTGCAACTCGATGATCTTGCGACGAAATCACGACCGACCCGCAGAACTGTCCCGCGGCGGGTCGAGGGACGTCTGCAACTCTTGCAGTCAAGCAACGGTCTTCTTCACGCGTATCGGCCCTATCGTGGCCTTGTGAGCGACGACGATGGTATTGGCGCACTTTTCGTCATCATCTTCCAGGTCAACCTGATCGAACAGGCACCGCTGCATGCGGTCGATGAGTTGATGGTTGGCACAGATGTTCACGATCAGAAGGCCGTCCGGCGCCAGTGCGCGGCGGCAGTCGCGGTAGAACTGTAAGCTGCACAACTGCGGTGGTTGACCCGAACGATCGTAACCGTCAACGAGGAGAAGATCGAACTCGTCTTTGAAGCGCGACACGAATTCGGCGCCGTCCTCGCAAAGGACGGAGAACCGGTGGTCGTTGTCCGGCACATGAAATTTCTTGCGCAAGCCGATGACTTCGGGATTGATCTCGGCCACGCTGATCTTCGAGGCCGGGAACTTTCGGTAGGCGTATTTGGGCAGCGAGCCACCGCCCAGACCAATCATTCCAATGTGCTGCGCGCCGGGCCGCCGGGACATCACTTCCGCCATCGTCCTCGTGTACCGCAAGACGAGGTCGTAGGGTGCATTCTTCCGCATTTCGCTTTGGACATCGAAGGCGTTGAATCGCAACTGGACGACGCCCAACTGATCGTTGGTATATGGAATCGACTCGTGCAAAGCACCGGGGGTGCGCTCAAAGCTCTCCAGTAACTGACTCATTGCAAACAATCCCGCTTTGGGGTCTTCCATCCCAATGACCTCGCCTCCTGTACCGATTGCATACTACGCAGATTCCTTTGAGGTTGCAATCGAGAGGCCATCGCGACAGAGCGCCAAGGCGCCATTCGATAGCGTTGACTCCCGACACCTAAGTCGCTCATTCCGCGCGCTTGCCGTTGGCCGTCGGCAGGCGTCAAGCAAGCCCTACTCCGAGATGACCGCACGGAGGCACCCGCACCGTCTGCATAAGTTGCAGCATGCCCGAACGCGGTTGGTGATCCCGTTCCGCCCCGATAGGAGAGCCTTAGTGTGGCGAGGCCGAGGTGTTCTTGCTCTGCAATTGAGTCATTTGCCGCATCGTCTTCTCGAAGCCTTCCATCGAGCCATCGAAGGAAAGAATGTTTCCGTGACTGTTGGCCACGACGTACTTCATGGCGTCGAGCCACATCGTGTACAGCATGAACGACGGATCGACGGAATTTGCTTCCATGATCTTTCCGGCCTCCGCGAGGCCCGTGGCAACCTGTTGACGCAGGAGTGCGTTGCCCTCGCCGCGCCAATTGTCGGCATCCCGGTCCGCTTGGGCCACCGTGCGTTTGGCCTGGGCCTCGGCTTCGGCCACGCGGGTCTTTGTAATGTATTGGGATTGGGCCTCGTTCTGGGCGGCCAACATCATGTTATTGGACGCCACCACCTGCGCCATGGACCGCATGATCGCCTCATCAAACGAGATGTCGTTGATTTGAAGATTAATCAGATGGAAGCCCCAGTCGTTGAGCTCCTGTTGAAGGTGGCCGTTGACAGCATGGACGATTTCGGCTCGAAGTCCCAGGATTTCGTTTTGCTTTTTCAACGCCACCAGGGCGCGAATGGAGCCTTCAATGCTGCGGATGAGAGCCTGCATGAAGCTCTTCTCGTCGATGAACTTGAAAGCGGCTTTGAGTACAGTATCTTCCGTGTCGTTCTGGACCGAATAGATGATCAGAGCTTTGAAGTTGACATTCGCTTGGTCTCCCGTGATTGCCTGAAACTCTAGTTCAGAAGCCCGATGCTGCAGCGATAACTTGGTGAAAACCCGCTCGGCAAACGGAACCAAGAAGCTGATGCCCGGCTGCAGAATGCGCTGGTATCTGCCGAACATGACGGCGACGCCGACATGACCTTGGCGAATTACAGTGATCGACCCGAGCAACAGAACCGCTACGGCAAGGGTGGAGTAGATGAGGATTTGAAGTAACATGGCGTCCATGGTTGAAAGTCTCCTGTGGCCGATCTGGCTATTGCGGGAATTCGGAAGAATGGTGCTCCAGGATGTACCATCCCGTCCGTTCGCGCTTGCAGACAAAGGAATATCGCGCGGGAACGTTCACGAGCACGCCCTTTTTCCAGTAGGAAAAGCGGTATGAGCCGGAACGGATATAGATGTCGTGGTACTGGCGGGTCTCGCCCGATTCGAAGTGGACGCTCACCCGATCCAACTCGAACAAATGTTCGAAGTAGCGACGAATATGAAAATGGCCCGATCGTAAATCTTTGGCAAAAGTGCCCCACAGCAAGCCTTGGCTATCGTATGTACCGACGACGGACGAGACATTGCGGAAGTTCACCCCTTGCGCCCAATCGGCGATGAAGGCATCGAGATCCTTGTTCTCCGTAATCGGCCGCGAGACGGTGCGGTAGACCAGGGAGCCTGACTCGTCCGCGACGACCTCCATCGTGGCCGTCGAATGAGGATGCCGGCTGTCGGAAAAGATCCCCAAGAACTTCCGCAAAATTTGCAGGGTCGGTACGTCGCTATGGCGAAAGATGACATAGACGATAAAACTATGAATCGCGAGGGAATACATGAGTCCCTCAAAGAGGCCAAGCTCGAACACCAGGACTCCGCAAAACATCGCCAAGCCAAACTCGTAGGCTCCGTGTTCGGCGGCGCTGTACAGTCCCATGACCATCTTCCATCCCGTGAAGACCATCAAGACACCTAGTGAAAACTCCGGCATCCACGCGAGCAGGCTGGGGAACGCAAGGACAACCGAAATGACGCCGGCGACAACGAGAGCCGACATTTTTGTCACGGCGCCCGCCATCCGGTTGGTGGAGCTTTTGGCCAAACCATCAAGGTTGGTCATGCCTCCGAAGAAGCTGGCCGCCAGGTTCCCGGTCCACATCACGAGCAGGCTGTTGTCTGAGTTCGACTTGCGCCCCAAAGGGTCGATGCGCTCGATGGCGGCATTGCTCATTACTTGCTCTATTACGTCCACGAGCATCAGGATGAGCGAAAAGCGAAGCATATTGAGATACAGCGAGGGGCTAATCGAAGCAACGTTGGACCAGGGCAAGGCAAACTGGAAGGACACTGGCTCGACGTGCAACATGGGATACCGAATATATAGGGCGGCCCACACGCCCCCGGCGATGAGCGCGATGTACGGGACCCCCGGCTTGTTTTCTTTAAACCGCTGGTAGAGATATACGAAAAGCATTAGGCCAACGATGGAGCTGGTAACGAGGACGATACGGCTCGGACTCCAGAAGACCGATGAGGTGTCTTCGGGGACGTACGTGTATGGCAGGAACTTCATGATGATCGTCAAGCCAACACCAGCGAGCAGACCCTCGATCAAGAAACCGGGTACGGCCTTCAGAATGAACTTCGCCAGTTGGAACCGCCATACAATCGCCTGCATCAGGGCCGCCAGAAAGATAACAAACGGCATGTTTTCCATCCCGAAGGCATGAATGCCCTCGGCGAGTAGCGGCGCGAGTCCCGCGGCAACGCCAGGCACGCCAACATGGTTGCCGGGACGAAACAGATAGACGATAAACGAGATCAGGCATGCCACCACTACGGTCGCCAGACCCTTTTGAACCGGGAATTGAGACACCAGGCAGATCCCGACGGTGAGCGGAATCGCCATCAATCCAGTGACAATCCCCGCGACGGCGTCGCGCTTCAAGGTTTCGACGGTGAACTGCGGTACGCCGCTCCGAGTGCCTTCGACCGCTCCGGGCCGCAGCGCTCCAGGCTGTTCGGGCTCCTGTATGGCGGTCTCTCGCGCGCGCTTGGGAGGTCGAGCCACGCCTGCACCTTCCTGACGATGTGTCGCCTGGTGCGACTCGTGCGATGCGGACAACTCTGTGGCGGTGTGTGGCATGGGAACAGTTGCTTCGGGACAACAATTCGAAGTTTTCCATTACAGAGGCAATACAGCGGCCAAACCGCCAACTCATTGAGAATTAACACCATTCGGCGTCTATCCCGACAGGTTAAGGATTCTTATCCGCAATCCTTGCAGGTGACCATTCCGTCGATTGGCCCGAGATGGCTGCCTGGAGGAACACTGTTGGGCCCCTACCCTTGGGACGATCTGCAGGACGCGATGAAGACCGAGACACGGCGGGTAATGCGGCACGTGCTTGACGAGAATCGGAGCCGGCACGAGCTCCTGGATGCTCGCCATAGCTTCCTCAACAAGCCGTCGGCGCGGCTGAATGGGATGAAGCCCGCTATACCCTGTGTGAGCGGCCATTGTTTTCGGAAGATCCCGTTGACCGATCGGCGGCGGGGCGGTCTGCTGGTCCACGGCAGTACCTTGACGGTTTCAGCCAACGGGATTGAGGCCGCGCCGTTGGCGCGGGACGAGCGTGTCCGGCCATCGCTCGATTGATCCTCCTGGATTTGCGCTGGAGGGCGTCGATCCGATTGGACGCTGGTGAGTTGCCATCAAGAGAAGAATTTCAGGACAGCATCGGATTGGGGGAGGCGATCGCGGGACAGAAGCCGGAGTTTACCCGGTTTTCGGCGGAGCGATTACTGACAGATGCGTGCGGACGCAAGCTGACGGCGCGAGACGATCCGCCGGTTGACGCTGTGGCGTCAGCAGCGACACCGAAGGGGAGCGGCTTGCCGGGTCTGGTGAAGTTGCTCGTGCTGAGCGAAGCGATTCGCTAGCGATAGCGATTAGCGGAGTTTGGCCGTGGCACGCGCGACATCGGCAGTGACGCGCTGACGAAAGGCGCCGGCTTTCTGCGGCTCCTTGCGGGTGAGGTAGAGATCAATCAGACGCTGGCCGGTGGTCTGGAGACCCTCGACTTCGCTCTGGAGCAAGTCTTGGGCGGCAAGGGAGTCGTAGGCTTGGGTGAGCGCGGCTTCGGCCTCGTCCCAACGGCGCTGGGCGAAGAGGACGGCGCCGAGGCGGCTGAGGGCGAAGAGGCGGGGACCGCGATCGGCATCCTGACCCTGCTTGGCGTCGACTACCGGGCGGAGCACCTTTTCGGCTTCGGCCAATTGTCCGCGGGATTGGAGGATTTGGGCGAGGTCGGTGGCCGACTCGGCCGTGTACGTATCCGCAGCGCCGCGAGTGGCGAGCAGCCCGCTATACGCCTCGCGCGCCAGGGCCTCAGCCCTTGCTGGATTGGCCTTACTGATGACCAGGGCCAAGTTGGCCATGGTGGTCAATGTATCCGAGTGGGCGTTGCCTAACGCTTTGCGCTGGCCAGCCAGGGCCTCTTCGAGCAGCTTGCGCTCCTGCTCCGGCTGGCCGACCTCGGCATAGGCCCCGGCGAGGTGGACGAGGAGACGCATGGTGCGCGGATGCCCGGGGGGATAGACCTTCGAGCGGGCGGCACGGTTCTCCTCGAGGATCGCGAGGGCCTCCTTGTGCTGTCCGCGGTTGGACAAGACAGCCGCGAGGTTGTACATGGAAATGAGGGTGTCGGGGTGGGCGACGCCATGGATGCGCCGATTGATGGCGAGGACGCGGCGGAACCAGGACTCCTCCTCGGCAAAGCGGCGGAGGACATGGTAGGTGACGCCGAGGGCGTTCATGGCTTGCAGGGTGTCGGGATGCTCGTCGCCGAGGTTCCGCCGGCGGATCTCGACTACCTTGAGTTGGAGATGTTCGGTTTCGGCGGGAAACTCACTGAGCCGGGAGGCGGCGAGGCCGGCCATGATCTCCAGCGTTTGCGGATGTTCCGGGCCGAGAACCCGTTGCGACTGGGCGAGGGCTTCGTACAGCAGGCGGGCGGCCGGAGCTAACTTGTCCTGGTTGCGGAAGGCAGCAGCGAGGCCGGACATGGCGCGAATGGTAGCGGGGTCGCTGGGGCCAAGATATTGCCCATGCGCGGCGAGAAGTTCGGTGTAGAGGGCTTCTGCTTCGCCATAGCGGCCCTGGATAGAGACGAGAGACGCGAGCAGCAGGCGGCTACCGAGGGTGTCGCGATGATTCTCGCCCTGGGCCGTACGACGGAGGGCGATGGCCCGTTCGACGTGTTGCTGGGCCGCGGGAAAGACAGCAAGACCGTAGTAGGCGTTGGCGATGGTTTCGCGGATGGCGGCTTCGACGAGGGGTTGATTCGGGAATTTGCCTTCGACATTTTTGGAGGCGCGATCGAGCGCAGTACGAACGGTGAGGTTGGGGTCGGGCGACACGGTGGGACGGGCTTGACTGCGGGGGTCGGCCTGGGCAAGGACGGAGGAGCGGAGAAAGTCGTTGACGGCGGAGGCAATCTGTTCGGCTTGACGGGCGCGAACGGCGAGGGAGGCGCTGATGATGACGGCGGCGACGAGAACGGCGAGAGCGACAGCGGCGACAGCAAAGGGCAAACGGTGGCGGCGGACAAACTTTCCGACTCGATAGGCACGGGAGGGCGGCGCGGCTTCGACGGGTTCGCCGGCGAGGTAGCGTTCCAGATCGCGCACCATGCCGTTGACGGATTCGTAGCGGCGGGAGCGCTCCTTTTCGAGGGCTTTAAGGGGAATCCAATCGAGTTCGCGGTCGAGGGCGGAGGCGCGGTTGCGGAGGGAGGGAGCGAGCGGTTCGTGATCGCGGATGCGTTCAAGGAGAGACTGGACGTTATTGTGGGCGAGTTCTCCCGTATCGAGGGGTGCGGCGCCGGTGAGGAGTTCATAGAGCAGTGCGCCGAGAGAGTAGACATCGGCGCGGATGTCGATATCGGCGTTGCCGGGGGCGGCCTGTTCCGGGCTCATGTATTGGAGCGTGCCGAGGATAATGCCGACTTGGGTGAGGAGGGTGGAACCGGTCAGATCGGGGTGGAGAGCTTTGGCGAGGCCGAAGTCGATGACCTTGGGAACCGGACCGGCATCGGTGGTTTTAACGAGGACGTTCGAGGGCTTGATGTCGCGATGGATGATCCCTTTCTGATGGGCGTGATGGATGGCCTGGCAGACGGGGATGAAGAGTTCGATGCGTTGGCGTATGGAGAGATGCTCACGTTCGGCGTAGGTGGTGAGGGGGAGGCCGTCGACGAACTCCATGACGAAGTAGGGTAGGCCCTGGGGGGTGGCGCCGGCGTCGAGGACCTGAGCGATGCTGGGGTGGTCCATGAGGGCGAGGGCGCGGCGTTCGGAATCGAAGCGGGCGATGACGGCTTTCGAGCCCATGCCGGGCTTGATGATTTTGAGGGCGACGTCGCGGCGAATGGGTTCGGATTGGCTGGCGAGGTAGACGGTGCCCATGCCGCCTTCGCCGAGGACGCGCTGGATTTTATAGGCGCCGATGGCGGTGGGCGGGGCGTCGAAGGGGACGAGGAAATTGGCGGCGCGCTCGTGGGTGGCGAGGAGTTGGGTGACCTGATGGAGAAGGGATGGGTTATCGGGGCAAGCGGTGGCGAGGTAGGCTGGGCGCTCGGGTGCCGGGAGATCGAGGGCGGCGTCGAAGAGTTCGTTGATGCGGTTGTAGCGTTCCGGGGTCATCGTGATCGGATTATGGGGCGGGACTGAGCTGCTGGAAGAGCCAGGCTTGGGCCATACGGAAGTCCCGGCGGACGGTGCTGACGGAGGCGTCGATGACGAGGGCCGTATCTTCGAGGGAGAGGCCGGCGAAGAAGCGCAGTTCGATGATGCGGGCCTGGCGGGGGTTGAGCCTTTCGAGGGTATCGAGGGCGGCATCGAGAGCGAGGACGTCGGTATCGACGGGTTGGGCGGCGGCGATCCGGTCGGCTTCGGAGAGAGAGACGCGAAGGGCGCCGTGGCCGCGTTTAGCGGTTTGGGCTTCGCGGGCGGAGTGGACGAGAATGCGGCGCATGAGGGTGGCGGAAACGCCGAAGAAGTGGGCGCGGCTCTGCCATTCGCCCGGCTGCCATTCCATGAGACGGAGGAAGGCTTCATTGACGAGGGCGGAAGGCTGCAGGATGTGTCCAGGGCGTTCGCGCGCGAGGTAGTTCGCAGCGAGGGCGTGGAGTTCGCCGTAGACGAGGGGGGTGAGGTTGGAGAGTGCGCTAGGGTCGCCTTGGCGCCAAGCGGTTAAAATTTGGGTTATGTTGGACCGGTCGGGAGCGGACATCGGGCAAATGATGGGGTGAGGCGAAAAAAGTTTGAACAGGTTTAATCCAGTTTCGCCCTTTACACAGTATGGGGCCTTTCCTGCCGATAGGAAGAAAGGTTGTCGAAGAGAATTTTACACGTTCCCGCCGCAGTTGGTGCGGGGAATTCGTGATTTGGGAAAGGGAGAAACGATCGATGCGAATGCGATTTTTGCTAGCGGTTCTGATCTTAGCTGCGTCGTTGGGAGCGCAGACTGAATTTCAGTTTTCCGATGGCGGACGGCGGACGGCGCTGGTGCTGGCGGCTGACGAAGTATTCAGCAGCAAAGGCGCGGTCCGTGCGGCACGCGGGGTAAAGGAGTGGAGCGGCGGAAAGCTGTTTCAACTCGACGCAGCGGCAATGAAGGGCCTGCGCGTTTCCCGCATGGGGCGGAACGGCATTGTCCCTGTGTTTTACGACAAGGCGAATCTGCCGACGGCGGAGAAGTTGGCGGCTATGAGCCCGGAGCAGCGGGCGGCGAGAATGGCGTCAGCTCGGCGCTTGATGACGGCCAAGCTGCTGGTGCACATGGATGCCAGTCAATTGAGCACGCTGGCTGAGACGCAGCCGACCGGCACGGAAAAGACTTACCTCCCAGGTTGGACGACCGTGGTGTACAGCGACGCCTTTGCGGCGCTGGATGCGGCCGAGTGGATGACGAAGAAGGGCGGTTTTGAATTCACGCCCGTGTTTGCCCGCGAGACCTACTTGCGGCAGTTGAAGCGGGTGCCGAACGATCCGCTGTATCCCAAGCAATGGCACCTGGACGATACGCTGACGCTCAACATTGGAATGAAGGACGCCTGGGATTTTGCCACCGGCAAGGGCATCAACATGGCAGTGATTGATGACGCGCTCGACCTGAAGCACGAAGACCTGACGAACGTCTATCCGCTGGATTCTGGCTATCACAAGAATTTCAAAGAAGACGGCGAGCGGAACGATCCGAGCCCGATGAAATCGACCGAGAACCACGGCACATATTGCGGCGGACTGGCGATGGCGGCAGGTTTTAACAACACGGGCGTGATCGGCGTTGCGCCGGAGGCCCGGGCGATGGGTTTGCGGATGGTGGGTGGGGCAACGCCCGACGACGCAGCGCAGATTGCGTTGGGCTGGCAGCCGGAAGGCATCTTGACGCATGTTTCGAGCAATAGCTGGGGACCGAGTGACGACGGCAAGGACGATGGTCGCGTCAGCGCGTTGCAACTGGCCGGCATCGAGAAGGGTGCGACCGAGAATCGGGAGGGCAAGGGGACAGTGTTCGCGATTTCCTGCGGGAACGGACGGGATGAAGGCGACGACTCGAGCTACGACGGGTTTTCAGCATCACGCTTCGGCATCGCGGTGGCGGCGGTGGGTAAGGATGGGAAACAGAGCTCGTATTCCGAGAGCGGCATGGCGGTGGCGATCGCGGCTTTTGGTGGCGAGTTCCAACCGCCCGATGTGCTCTGGAGCACGAACGTGAGTGGAGAAGAGGCCTTTAATTACAAGGCCGAAAACTATCCGTCGACGGAAGCGCCGATCAACTACACGGATACGGCGAACGGCACCTCTTCGGCAGCGCCGCAGGTATCGGGTGCGGCGGCTTTGTTGCTGGAATTCAATCCCAATCTGGGTTATCGGGACGTCAAGGAGATCCTGATGGCCACCGCAAACACCGAAGGCTTGGAGGGTACCGACGAGTTCAAGAAGAACGCGGGCGGTTTCTCTTTTAGCCACGCTTTTGGCGCGGGGCTGTTGAACGTCAGTGGGGCGCTGATAAAGGCCATCGACTGGGTGAACCTGGGTGAATTGAAGAACTCAGAATACACGTTCGTGGAGCCGAATGAAATTGCGGACGACGGAACGCCATTTGTGGCCGAGCTGAACTTCAACGCGGATGCCGACAAGCTTCGCGTGGAGCATGTGGAACTGACGGTCAGCGTGACGCATAAGAATCGTGGGGACTTGCAGTTCACAATCGAGTCGCCGAGCGGGTTCCAGGCGACCGCGGCGCCGCGCAAGGCGGATGATAACGCCGACTTCACCGACTACATGTTCACTTCGCCGCGGTTCTGGGGCGAGAGTGCGCAGGGGGTGTGGAAGGTAATCATCACCGATAAGACCACCAACGAAGTGGTTGGCACGTTGGTGAATGCGAAGTTGAAGGTTTACG
This sequence comes from Candidatus Sulfopaludibacter sp. SbA3, assembly GCA_945890485.1. Lineage (GTDB taxonomy): Bacteria > Acidobacteriota > Terriglobia > Bryobacterales > Bryobacteraceae. The sequence goes on from CAMDCN010000004.1 coordinate 335,292, forward strand.
GTACGGCGCAGTAGTTCGATCGCAGTATGAGAGGAGACGGGCGGCCTTCCGGCAAGGGGGCCGCCCGTTTGCTTTTGGAGGATCGGCGGCGGCTTGAGGGTCCGCTACACTGACTCCATGTTCCCCCTCCGGAGGCGAGTTTTCGTGAACCTTTTCGGCCTGCTCTCGTTCTTTCCCGGCTGCGCCCCCCGGAAACCCGAGGGCCCAGGGGTCTCCGAACCCCTCCAGTTTCCCGTACTGCTAGTCGGCCAACGGCGCGTCGTCGTGAAACCGGACGAGCAGAAGCTCATCGCCACGAACGTCGCCACCGGCATCAACTTCCCCGAATTCACCCTCATCGATTCCGCAGGGCGGCAATTCTCTATCCTCCAGGTCACCGAGTTCGGCAAGACATCCGGCCTGCTCGACATGGGCACATCCCGCTTTCAGGTCTACCTTCGGCTCAAACCAGCCGGCCAGCCGTCCCTTGCCCAAGTCAAATCCCTGGTAAAACAAACGGCTATCCACCCCGAGACGGTGAAGGACCCCGAGGCCGCCGGGCGAGAGGTCGATCAGGCTGCCACGATCGCCCAACTCATCGAATCGTGCTCCACCTCCTGGCGGTGGTAGTCCGGTTACTCTGTCTCAATCCGCGGAGGATGCGGCTCGTGTTGGCGGAACGTGGAGCGTCCGGGTGCTATCGATGGCCAAGGAGCAGACTGCAAGCATCAGGAACGCGGCGGCGCAGATCCAGAAGATCTCACTCCAATCTTTCTGATGCCAGGTGGTAGCGATGATCATGGGGATCAGTTTGGCGACCATGGAGGCCCCGAAATTGCCCCACATATTCGACCAGGCAATGGTGGAGGCGACGTTCGATCCGCCGATATCCTGACCGATGGCCCAAACGGCCGGCATGACGCTATCGGCGGAGAAGGCGACCACGGCGCAGGCAACCGTGATGGCGAAAGGGCTCGGCAAAAGCGGGCAGGCGATGTAGGCGAGGGCGGCCAACGTGCAGCCGGTCAGGAACGGGAGCCGGCGACCCCATTTCTGACCAAATCTGACGGTGAGTTGATCGCACCACCAGCCACCGAATAACATCCCGGCCATCCCGGCGGTCAGAGCGATCGAGACATTGCGGCTGGCGGTGACTTGGTCAAGGCCGCGCACCTCCATCAGGTAAGTCGGTAGCCACGTGATGAGAAAGGCCCAGCCGAAGTTGAGGCCGAGCATGCCGAGGTTCAACATCCAAAGGCCGGGGTGGAGAATCAACTGGCGGATAGGAAAACCAGGAGGGGGTGGAGGTGGGGGCGGACCTATCAGCTCCCGTTCCGCATCGTTCACCCACGGGTGCTCTGCGGGCCGGTCCCGGAAGATAACGTGGGTAAGCGCCGCGAGGCCGAGGCCGCCGATGCCATAAACAAGCAGTACGGTGCGCCAGGAACCGAAGCTGGAGATAGCCAGCGCCGTGAGCCAGAGCGCGAGAGCATTGCCCACACGGCCGCCAAAGGAGACCACCGAATTGGCGCGGGCGCGGTGCGTTAAGGGGAACCAACGGGAGATGACCAAGGCGCTGGCGGGGTAGGCGCCGGCTTCCGCGAGGCCACAGGCAGCGCGGATGGCGAGCATCGCGAATAACGTAGAGGTGAGGCCAGTGAATGCGGTGGCGAGGCTCCAGAGGAAGATGTAGGTGAACAACATCCTCCGGGGGCCGAACCGATCGGCCAGATACCCGGCGGGTAACTGGCCAATCGCATACGCGAAGAAGAAGGTGGCGAGGATGTCGCCGGTGGATTCGCGGGTGAGGTTCAGTTCGGTCTGGAACGCGGGGGTTTGCACGATCGCACTCATGCAAATGCGGTCGAGATAGAGGAGGAACGCGTTGGCGGTGGCGACGGCGAGCAGGCCGTAGCGGATGCGGGTGGGTTCGCTCACTGGAGGTGGTCTTTCAGGAAGCGAAGGAAGTTGCCGGCGAAGATGTTGTCGATGTCGGCGGGGGTGTAGCCACGGGCGGCCAGCGGCGCGACCAAAGAACGGAGATCGGCGATGGAGTTGAGATCCATAGGCACTTGCTCGGTGCCGTAGCCGCCATCGAGATCGGTGCCAATGCCGACGTGATTGGCGTTACCGGCGATTTGGCAGATGTGGTCGATGTGCTCGCAGATCTTCTCCATTTTGAGTTGGAAGTCGGCGGGTTTGGACTTGTGATGGATCCAGTTGTGGACCATCATGATGGCGTCGAAGGCCATGCCGATGACGGCGCCGCGATCAACCAGGGCGCGGATCATATCGTCGGAGAGTTGTCGGTTCCAGTCGGCGAGAGCGCGGCAGTTGTGATGAGAGGCCCAGACCGGTCCGCGATACCGGGCGAGGGCGTCCCAGAAGGATTCGTCGCACAGATGGGTGACGTCGAGGATGATGTGCAGATCTTCCATCTGCCTGAGGAGTTCCTGGCCGCGAGGAGTGAGGGGACCTGCGTCATCGGTGCCGTGGCCGTAAACGCCGGGGCCGTAATGGACCGGTCCCATCGCGATGAGGCCCTGTTCGCGGGCTTTTTCGAGGTGTTTGGGCGAGAGAATGGAGTCGGCGCCTTCGAGGCTGAGCAGGTAACCGATGGGGAGCTTGCTCGTATCGGTGGCTTCGCGCCACAGATTGACGTGGGCGCTGACCTCCTGCCAGGTGCGGAGCTGGACAAGTTCCCCGGCGTCCTCCATCGTGCGATACCAGGCGAGTTGGCCCTGGGTTTGAGCCCAGGCTTGTTCGGGACTCTGCCAGCCGGGAAGTTTGCTGAAGCGGGCCGAGTACCGGGCGATCTGAGTAGCGACGCAGACGCCGATGCGGCCGCGGCGCATTTCGGGCAGGCATACCGTATTGTTTCCGCGGTCCGGAAGATCCTTCATACCGATTTCGCGGCGGCGGATTTCGACCTGCGGCAGGCGGATATCGCGGTTCCACTCCATGGCGTTCATGGAGAGATCGAGGTGGGCATCGAAGATCAGCGAGGGTAGAGACATGGCGAATTAATGAGGATACATGATTGCGACGACGGTGCGATCAGGCGGGAGGAGTTGTATCGTGGAATTAGGGATTTTCACGGGAGTTTTGCTAATTTGACTGAGACCGTTTACCCCCTGTCGCTGCAGGCGAACGGGGGCCCGCTGTTTACTGATGGAGTCTGGTCCGGCTATGTGGCGTTCGACACGCCGGGCCTGACGCTGGCCGAACTGGAAGCCGTCGCCCGCTACTATTACTCGCTTGGCTACGGCTACTTCTGCCCGACCATGGTCACGTCCAGCGCGGAGGCGTATCGAGCCAATCTTCCGATTTTCCGTGCGGCGCGCGACTTCGATTGGGGACAAGGGATTCTGCCGCCCCATCTCGAAGGCCCGTTTTTCTCCCCGGATTGCATGGGTGCTCACAACCCGAGCCTCCGCCAGGAACCGTCCATCGCCTTCGCCCAAAAGCTACTCGATTGGTCCGGCGGCTTCCTGGGCTTTCTGACGATGGCGCCAGAGCGCCCGGGCGGACTCGATACCATTCGATTCCTCGCGGCCAACGGTGTCGGCGTCAGCCTGGGCCATATGAACCCCGGCGTTGAGGAGATCCAGGCTGCATTGGAGGCGGGAGCCACCGCATTCACCCACGTTCTCAACGCAGCCACGCGCGACAAGCTTTCGGCAAAGGACCTCCGCATGATCGCCCAGTTTACGGATCGCCGGGCTTGGTCGATGATCATCCCGGACGCGGTGCACGTACCTGCTTATGCGGTCCAGTTGATGGCCCAAAGCAAAGGCCCCGACAAAGTGATTTTCGTTTCCGACGAAAGCCCCCTGATCGGCGCGCCGGCCGGAACCAAAGCGAGCCTGTGGGGACAGAGCTTCGAGATCCGGAACGACGAGGCCGGCCATCTCCGCTCGTTTGAACTCAGCGGCTCGTGCACTTCGCTGATCGAATGTATGAACATCGCGATCGAATGGGGTGTGCCGCGCCAAGTCGTTGAGGCCGCCGTAACCACGAATGCCGCCGCTTTCCTGGCTCCCTCGCTGAACCGCTGCCACATTTCGCTGAACCAACCGCCGACCCACACGCAGGGCGTCTGCTTCGATGGCGCCAAGTACGTCCCGGGAGGCCGACACTAAATGGAACTGATTCCCCCTACAATTACACCCAGTCTCGATCCAGACTTCCGTCCTTCCGCTCTCGCCTGGCGCGCGTTCGCCCGGTCCATCGAGGGGAAGGAGCAACCCATCCGCATCGCCATTGAACAAGGCGACGGATCCACCTATGTTTTCGAACGGAACATTTCGCGCGCCGACTTGGCGGTGAACCTGCGCTTCCTCGAGCGGGAAGTGAAGTTCCTGCTCTGGGCGGTTGGCGGCTTCCGCATTCATCTCGATGCCCCGGAAGGCCTGGTGGCACTGCTCCGCGACTACATCTACCGGTACGACGCCAATCGCCTGTTTGATCGGGAGGTGATGGGACCGACCATTTATGGGCGCCCGTGCGAGATCGTATACGCACCGGGATCCGAATTCCCTTCCGCCTCGCACGTGACGTTGCCCTTGGGCCGCCACGCGGGAGGCTGCCGCGTCGCCATCGACAAAGGCGCCTCCGACATCAAGGCCTATGCCGAACACGACGGCGTGACGACCTTTGCCGGTGAGTTCAAATGGGACCCGAAGCCGCAAACCGATCCGGCTTACCACAACGAGCACATCCGAAACGCTATCGCCGCGGCCGCCGCAACCCTCCCGCGTGTGGATGCCATTGGTGTCAGTTCAGCCGGGGTTTACATCGCCAACGAACCCCGAATCGCTTCGCTGTTTCGGGGCCTGTCGCGCGAGGATTTTGAACGCGAGATTGTACCGATGTATCACCGCATCCAGGAAGAGTACGGGGGCATCCCGCTTGTGGTGGCCAATGATGGCGCGGTGTCGGCGCTGGCCGGTTCGATGTCGCTTAACCGCAATCGAGTGCTTGGCGTGGCTTTTGGCAGCAGCTTGGCGGCGGGCTATGTGGATGGCGCGGGGAACATCACAACCTGGCTGGATGAACTGGCATTTGTCCCCATCGACATGAACCCGCTGGCGCCTGCCGATGAGTGGTCAAATGATCGGGGTTGCGGGGTGCAGTATCTGTCGCAGCAGGCTGTGAATCGGCTGCTAGCGCCTGCAGGGATTGTTTTCCCGGCGGAGATGGGCGTTCCCGAGCGGCTTGAGCACGTGCAGGCGTTGCACAAACAAGGCGACCCGCGGACGGCAAACATCTACCAGACAATCGGCGTCTACTTCGGCTACGCGCTGGCCCACTACGCGAACTACTATGACATCGGCACGGTATTGGTAATGGGACGGGTGACCACGGGCCAGGGTGGGGATATTATTCTGCAGGTTGCCAACGAAGTGCTGGCCAAGGACTTTCCGCACTTGAGCATTGATATCCGTCTGCCAGACGAGGCCAGCCGCCGCGTGGGCCAGGCGGCCGCCGCGGCGTCGTTGCCCCCAGTCAAGCCGGCCTGATCCGCAGCCTATTGCAGGAGCGGGATCTCCAGGTGGCGGGCAAAGGCATCTGCCTCCGCCACCTGCTCGACAACGGCAAGAGCTTCCCGGTAGGCCGCAATCACCTTGTCGAGAGTGGCCTCATCATGCGCTAGGGACGGGAGCATATAACCCACGAAAGTTAGGACCCCGCGCTGCAGCAGTTCCTGTTGCAGCATGGTCCGCCGCAGACGCCGAACCAAGGGATCCGGCTCCGCGTACCTGTAGATCATCCGGATCGGCAAGCCGATCATCGCACCCCGCGCGCCGACCTCCCGGCCAGCCGCGTCAATCCCCTCGAATAGCCGCCTCCCAATCCGATCTACCGCCGCCGGCACGTCGTCGCGCTCATAAATTGTCAGCGCTGCCTTGGCCGCCGCTAGCGAGTACATCTCACCCCGGAATGTCGGATAGTAGGCGGCGTTCGACAACGCACCGGCCATGATCGCTTTCTTTCCCGTCAATGCCGAAAGCGCCATTCCCCCACTTAACGCTTTGCCCCAGCAGGTCAAATCCGGCGCCACGCCCGTGGCCTGCTGCACGCTGCCTTTCGGGTACCGGAATCCTGTGATGATCTCGTCGAAAATCAGGACGATACCCAGCCGGTCACAGAGCCGGCGCGTCGCGGCCAGGAACTCCGGGTCGGCGTCCAATATTGGTCCATCCACGCTGACAGCCTGCGCCCCCGGCTCAATCATGACCGCCGCGACCTCTCCGGCATGGTCCGCCAGCAGTTGTTCTAAACTTCGCGTGTCGTTGGGCGGAAACCGAAACAGTTCTGGATAGGAGCCAGGGGCCGCTAAGCCCGGATGGGTATGCTGCACGTACCAGTCGTGCCAGCCATGGTATCCGCTGTAGAGAATCTTCCGCCGCCCCGTGTGGAGACGTGCGAGGCGCACGGCGACCGTGCAGGCGTCGGAGCCGTGCTTGCCGAATACGACCATCTCCGCTCCCGGAGTCCGCCGCCGCAGCATCTGTGACACTTCGATTTCCAACACATGCGGCAGCGTCAGCAACGCACTCGACGCCAATTGCGCGGCTACCGCCGCTTGAACCTCCGCGTGCGCGTAGCCCAGCAGCGCCGAGCCCCCTGTCATCGCCAGATCGATCCATTCATTCCCTTCGAGGTCGGTCAACCGGCACCCCGTCGCCTTGGCCATCACGCTCGGGTAGGGCCGCCCGCTACGGCTTTTCAGGATGCACTCGCCCGGTAGCCAGAAGGCCCAATTGGAGTCCATCGAGATGGCCATCGCCTCAGCTGACGGCCCCACCGGGGGAGGGCCAACCTGCAGTTCCCAATCCAAACTCTCTGCACCGGGCCCAGTAAACCAGGCCACATGCTGCTCCAACAACGTGAAGCGAAGCGTGTATATCCCCACCGCGGCCGGGGCCTCCAGCCGGAACGTGAAGAGCGCCTCCTCGTCGGGCAGGGTGTCCGCCGGCAGCTCAATCTGCCGGGTCAAGGCCCCATTGATCAACAACGCCAACTGCGTCGACCGCCCCTCGCTCTCCGTCCGCCTCCAAATCCGAGCACCCGTATTCCGGCAACGAAGGTAGACCTGATAAGCAGCCCCGGCGGGCCAGTTCACGGGAAGGTTGTGATCCAGCCATTGGACTCCATATTCGGGCCGCCGGTCGGCCTCCGTGACGGGCACGGTGACATGGAGAGGCCGGGCTCCGTGCTGTTCAAACCACGCCGTGTTCTGCTCGACGAAGGTGAACCGGAGACTACGGATGCCCCGTACCGGCTCGGGTGGAAATCCGAGCCAGAAGTCGAATTCCACTTGCTCGCCGCTCTCCACATCATGGGGCAGGTCGACAGTCCGCAACAGCTTCGCGTTCTGGTACACCAACAGGTTCACGGAGTAGCCCGCCGGGTGGTTGGCTGGCCAGCGTCTCGTGCCCTGATTCTTAACGTGGAGACGGACCCGGTGCGCCTCTCCCGCAGGCATCGTAGCCGGCAGATCGCTGGCGAGCCAAGTGACGCCATAAGGCCCGGCCGCGGCCATCGATTCGTTCGGTTTCCGCTTTTCCGGTGCATTCTCCCGGCTCGTTGTGGGACCTTCGATTACCATCACTTCCCCCGAGTAGATTTCGACACCGGCGTCCCGGCGGAACTCCTCCTGCTGAGCGACCAACGTCAGCCGTACGGTCAGCCGGCTGGCTTCAGCCGGCGGCGTTACGTCGAACACAAACCGATAGCGGCAGTAGGGCTGAACGTCCCGTGGAAGGCTCAGGCTCTGGACCGGCTGGCCCTCGACGTCCACGAGCAGTCGAACCTCCGCGGGATGCTCTCCTTCGGGCGGATACCAACCGCGGCTACCGGTGTTTTCGACATGGACATACAAACATAACGGCCGCGCCGCCTCCCACTGTGCCGGGATGTGCCAGTTCAACAAGCGGGCGCCGAACTCCGGATTGCCATATAGCAATGTCTGGCGCTCTTTCACCGCCGGAATCATCCCTTGATCGGCCATTTCCCGCATCTGCTGGTGCGCCCCCTGCAGCAGCGCGGGCACCCGTAGTCCGACGGGACAGCCACAGGTTACGCTGGAACAGGTCGTACAGGCCAGCTCCAGATACGGGTAGACCTCGAAATACTCACAGTCCTTGTGCAATTCGTAGATCGCCGAGGGGTGCTGATTGACAAGCGCCGACCGCAGCATTTGCGAGAGAGGCAACTCCTGGCTGCAGGTCTCGTCACACTTGCCGCATCGGCTGCAGACGGTGGCTTGCACCTCGCTCAGGAGTCCCGTCAGCGCTTCGCGCGCCCCCGCCGAAACCGGCGCCCGCTTCGCACCCGCCGCCGCGTTCTGGAGTGCCTCGTTCACGGAGGCGGTACCCGGCACCACGCTCGTGATTCTCGGGTCTTCGAGCAGTTGGCGCAGAATTGACTCCGCCGGCACCGTCGCGTGACTGGCCAGCGCGCCCCGCCGTGGCGGAAACGCTTCGCTCCTCGTGAGCAGCCCGCCCGCCAGCGGTTTCATCACCAGCACTCCGACTCCCAAATCCGAGCAGAGAGCAAGGATCTCGCCATTGCGCGCCAGGTTTTCCGTCTCCCGGCCGTCGGGTGGAGGCGAAGTGAGCAAGTGGAAACCCAAGGCATTGTGCGCCATCATGATGGCGTCGAAATGTCCACTGCGAGCCAGTCTCCCGATGTATTCCGGGGAGCCGTGCGTTGTGCAGAAGGTTGCTCCTAGCCGGCCCTCCTGCTTCTTCCGTTCCAGAAACTCGACCATGCCGTTCCGTCCCCAGACATTCTCCTGGTAGGCCTCCCGGTCATCGATACAGGCGATGCCGAACAGATCCAGCCGATCGGTGCCCAGCCGCTGGCAGGTCTGTTCAAAGAGCCGCTCGAACTCCGACACCGGCCCGAAGCGATTGCCCGGCACATCAAAGCCCTGGGAAGCGACAATGACCTTTGCCCGAGTTTGCCGCATGGCTTTGCCGATAAACTCCTCTGCCCGGCCGTAATCCGGCGCCGTGTGCAGCAGAGTTACGCCGCCCTCGAATCCCGCCAGCAGGGTGTCGATCGCCTGCCGTTCGGGTAGCACCTGAAACTGGCATGTACCAAAGCCGATGGCGGAGACATGCAGGCCGGACCTGCCGAGCCGGCGATACTCCATCTCTGGCGATTGCGTTGCATTCTGAATCTGCACCAGTTCGGGGAACGGCGACCGGACGACCTGATAGGCTTGTTCCACGCGTTTGCCGATCTCCATCTCCGGCGTGAACCGGTTGCCGGTGTGCCCAAAGGTAACGAGGTGGTTTTCGGCTTCCAGATCGTGTCGCAGGGCTGCCAGCGCGTTCACCACAGATTGGCTGGAATCCGGTTCGTCAAAGTCGATATCGAGGATGATCGAATCGGGTTTGAGGCGCCGGCATTGCTCGGTGAACCCCAATCGGTCCATCTCCGTCGCATTCTGAACCTTCATGATGTACTTCACGCTGACGCGGGCGCCCAGTTCCTTCCACTTCTTCAGGTTTCCCCATACGCGGGCGAAGTAATCGTGGGCCTTGATGCGGCGGTAAGTAGCCGGAGTTCCTGCGTCGACTGAGCAGATGATGTGGACGTTCTTCGGCCGCGGAACCCGCAGCGTCTCCAGGTTACGAGTGCCATTGGTGTGGATGTAGTTGAAGGCGCCGGCGAGGAGAAGTAACTCCAACACCTGCGAAAAATCCGTGTAGAAAGTGGGCTCTCCGCCGCCGCCCCAGTCAACGATCGCGTTCGGCGACAGTTTGCCCCTTTGCAAGAGGTCCTGAATAGTGTCCGCGATCAGGTAGGGTTGAAACTTCCGCGCGGCGACGGCCAGACCCTTAGTCTGTAACTCGCAGTAGTTACATTCGATATTGCAGTAGACCCAGTTTCCCAGACCGAGATAGTCGATGGCGAATTCTTTCTCTGGCCATTCCTTAAGCTCGAGCATGGCGCAGCCGGCGCAAGCCGGGAAGCGCCCGGGAAGCTGATTCGCCTGCTGGATTTGCAGCCGCAGAGCTTCAAGGGCTTCGAGAGGAAACGAACCGCCATCAAAATCGCATATCTTCGGCTGGCCGGTGTTGTGGTGCGGTACTGAGCAGATGTGCAGGCTGCTGTAATGAAAACTAACTCCACCCTCAATGAAGGCGCAGCTCCATCGGGCACTACGCGGGGCAGTGGACACAAGATTCCTAACTAAGAACTGCGGGCGAACGACTACAGTCTCACTGTGACGGTGGATCTGTCAAACGATTGGCTTTCGCTAAGGCGTCCAGCCGGTGGAGGTGAAACCTTGCGCGAAGAATTTACTTCTCCCCAGTCACTTCACTGACCATGCGAAAGAAGGATCGTTTCCGGTCGGTGTTCAATCCCCAGTTCACCGGTGGGCTCTGATAACCGTCCGGATCAAAGTAGCCCCAACCGGCGTATTCATCGATTGCTGCCTTGAAATTGTTATCGTCCTTCTCGAAATCGAAGTGGTCGTCCTCGTTAAAGAGGATGGGCTTGGGGCGGTAGCTGGGCTGCTGCCGGACTCGCTGCACCATCTGACGGATCACGGCAGGGTCCTTGACCCCATTGCCGTGAAGAATCACAAAGTCCGATGCGGCAACAACCGGTTCCGCCGGGATCCGGCCGCCGTTGAAACTGGTTCCAACAAGTAGCCGCCGGCCTCGCTTGGTGAGCTTCTGCACCTCCCGAATCAAGACCGGGATCAATTCCGGTTTTATCGACGCTTGCTGGTAGCCCCGGTTGTCGCACTCGTTAGCCACTTCAATTAGGACATTGCGATAGTCGCGTGACAGAATGAAGTCCGCCGTGTCCATCAACGCCTTGCGGACCGCTTTTTCCGAACTCAGCCGCTCGTCCTGGCCGAAGTAGAAGACGCTGACGATCGGAACCATGCCAAGTTCATTGGCCCGGTCGAGGATCCGGCCCAGCCGCTTCCGATACTCCGGATAGATAGATCCGTCGGCCCGAAAGGCGCCCGTCTCCCACGGCTGATCTTTGGAATATCCTTCCGGGCTGCCGCCTTGCATCCCGATTGTGAAACTCAGCAGGCCGTGACGGCGCCATTCGGGCATCGCGGCAATAAATTCGTTGGTGTTGCGGCTGGCGTCCCAGCGTCCAGTGTCGGGGTATTTCCAGCGATCGACGGTCAACGAGTTTCGGTCGTCGAAGATGCCCTGAATCATCCGGGAGTTGAGGAGCAGGCCCTCAATCTTCTTGCCCTTCCAACTGCGGCCGGCGTATGTCGGCTTTCCGTTGATCAGGAATCGATCGCCGTCAATGGCCACTTCGGTACGGGGCGAGGCCGCATAGAGAGGCGTCGAGAGAGCGGAGAGCACGAATGTCCGTCTTTGCATCGCCTACATCTTATCCCACAAAGTCTGCTACAGACTTCCGGAACTGACTTGGAGAAGATGGTGGGCCTGTGGAGACTCGAACTCCAGACCTCTACCGTGTCAAGGTAGCGCTCTAACCAACTGAGCTACAGGCCCTTGGGGGGCAAAACTGTAGATTAGCACAGGATTGCGCTCCACGCTAGAATGAAGGGAGGATTTTATGGCTGCCCCCGTTCTCTCCATCGTCATTCCGATTCACAACGAGGAGCCGGCCATCTTGCCGCTTTATGATCGCCTGACCCGGGTGCTCGAATCCCTCGGCAAAAGCTACGAAATTCTCTTTATCGACGACGCCTCCACCGACCGGTCGTTTGACCTGCTCGCCAACCTCGTCGAAACCGACGGCCGGTTGAAAGTCATCCGTCTGCGCCGCAACTTTGGCCAAACCGCCGCTCTCGCCGCCGGTTTCGATGAAGCCATCGGCTCCATCATCATCTCTCTTGACGGCGATCTGCAGCACGAGCCCGAAGATATCCCGCTCCTGCTCGAAAAGATCGAACAGGGCTACGATATCGCCAGCGGCTGGCGAAAGCATCGCATCGATAACGCCGTCACCCGAAAAATCCCCTCGCGAATCGCCAATTGGCTCATGGCCAAAGCGAGCGGCATCGAACTCCATGACTTCGGCACGACATTTAAGGCCTACCGCGCAGAGATCCTGAAAGACATCAATCTGTACGGTGAGCTCCACCGGTTCATTCCGGCCCTAGCGAGTTTTTACGGCGCCCGAATCGTAGAGGTTCCGATTAAGAACGTCCCCCGTTCCGCGGGCGCCAGCCACTACGGCTTGGGCCGCACGATGAAAGTGTTCTTCGACATCATCACAATCCGCTTCCTGCTCACCTACTTCACCCGGCCGATGCACTTCTTCGGCAAATGGGGATTACTGGGCCTGGTCTGTGGCGGAGCCATCATGGCGTATCTGCTGGTTTATAAACTGCTCGACTTCCAGCGCGACCTGGTGACCGATCACGGGCCACTGATGGTTCTGGGCGCCATCCTGCTGCTTGCGGGCCTGATGCTGTTTTCCACCGGCTTCCTGGGCGAAGTGATGATCCGGACCTACTTTGAAAGCCAGGGCCGCCGCATCTACGCCGTCCGCGAGATCCGGGCAAGAAAAGATGGCGTGCCCCACGATTCCAACCGCTAACGCTAGTAGAATAGGCGCATGATTCTTGGCGCCGTCACCTACAACATCTGCAAAGACTGGGATCTCGAAACGCTGATCACAAAGCTCGAAAAGGCCGGTTTCGCCGGCGTTGAGTTGCGCACCTCGCACGCGCACAAAGTGGAACCCACGATCAGCGCGGCCGAACGGCAGACGGTGCGCCAACGATTCGAGCGCAGCAAGGTGCGCCTGGTGAGTTTTGGGACTACGGCGGAGTTCCAGTCGCCGGATCCGGCGGTCCGCGCGAAGAACGTTGCTGACGCCAAGGCGTTTATCGACCTCGCGCACGACACCCGCGCCTGGGGCATTAAAGTGCGGCCGAACGGATTTGCGGCCGGGACCGACAAGGACGCAACGGTTCGCAACATTGGCGCCTCTCTAAAGGAACTTGGCGAGTACGGCGCGGGAAAGGGCGTTGAAATCTGGATGGAGGTTCATGGCCGCGAAACGCAGGATCCGCCGGTCTCCGCCGCGATCATGCGGGCAGCCAACCATCCAAACGTTGGCGTTTGTTGGAACTCGAACCCGACCGATATTGTGAACGGTTCCATCAAGCCGAGCTTTGATCTGCTGCGGCCATGGATCAAGAACGTCCATATCAACGAACTGGCGAGCCCTTATCCCTACCGCGAACTCTTCACCCTCCTGCGCAAAAGCGGCTACGACCGCTATACGCTTTGCGAGGCGCAGGAGAGTAAGGAGCCCGAGCGCTTTCTGGTCTGGTACCACGCCCTTTGGCGCGAGCTAAACCGGCCGTAGGTCGGCGGTGTCTTCAACCTGGAATCGCTCAATGTAGCGGTTGAAATAAGCCGCACGGGTTTCGTGGGCGCAGTTGAGGATCCGGGCCACACGCTCCTGTTCCCGGCTGATCACCAGCTCATCCTGGCTTCGCGGCACCGGTAGCAGGGCGCGATGCCCGTCGACATCGACGAAGAGATAGTCGCGGAGCTTCGATTTCCGATACCAGAGTTGGAACTGCGCCCGGAAGGCCCGGGAACTCGGGTATCGTTTAGCCCAAGGTTCATCGAACTCCTCGGGCTTCGGACCCTTAAGCGAAAACGGTTTACCCTGAAGCCGAATGTCCAGATCATGCTCGTAGACCCAGCTCTGGCGGTCGTCGTCGAAGATCCAATCCTCGGACCGGCTCTCCATGACAGTTGTGATTACTTGTTGCAGCGTCATTCGCCGACGGTATCATCCCACCGGTTTTCGTCAAGAGTTTTTTGAAAACGCCGCGGGCCCCACCGTTCTCGTACCGCGGGACCCAACCGGACCCCGGCAAACGTCACCATCATGGCGAACAGCGCCAGCGACGTGGCGATGGCCCAATAGCGGCGGGCCGGCGTTGGTCCGCGCAGTTCCGTCACGGGCGAGCGCTCCTCGCCGAACACAAGCTCCATGCGCAGATCAATGAGCGAATGACCCAAATTCTGCTGCCGGTTCTCGATCGTCACCTGGTATTGCCCGGCCTGATCAAGCTTTACCCGACGGCTGCCGTTGGCCTCGTAGCCGCTATCGAAGGCGGTGGCGGAGGCATTGCGATCCACCACCAGAACCCGGACGGCCTCCCCTGGCGGCTTGACGTTCCAATGCAGGTCCAACGCCGCTTTCTGCTGGGGCAGCGGCAGTTCGTAGCTGCGGGAACGCAAAGCCTCGATCCGCACCAACTCTTCGAGCAGTACGACACGCCGGGGTTCGGCGAAGGCCGAACAGGCGAATAACGAAACGAAGCCAATCCACCTCATTGCGCCCCGAAAACGGTCTGGCCTCCCAGAACAGTCATCCGCACCTTAATCTTGGGAATGGCCAGCTCCGGAACTGTCATCAGGTCCTGATCGAGAACCACGAAATCCGCCACTTTCCCGACTTCGAGCGAGCCCTTGGCCTTCTCCTCGAATGCCGCGTAGGCACCGCCCAAAGTGAATGACTCGAGCGCTTCTGCCCGGGTCAGCTTCTGGTCCGGCATCCAGCCCCCCTGCGGGAACCCTTTCTGATCCTGCCGGGCTACGGCCGCGAAAAGGCCATAGAAAGGGTTGGGCTCCTCGACCGGGAAATCGGACCCGTTTGCGAACTTCACGCCGGTATTCAGCATTCGGCGCCACGCGTAGGCGCCCATGATGCGGTCCGGGCCCATGCGCTTTACCGCCCAGCGCATGTCGGAGGTCGCGTGGGTAGTCTGCATGGAGGCGATCACGCCAAAGCGGCGGAACTTTTCAAAATCCGGCAGAGAGACGGCCTGCGCGTGCTCGATGCGAAAGCGCTTATTGTTGTTCTCGCCGAGGACGGCGCCGTAGGCATCAAGGGCGACGCGGTTGGCCCGGTCGCCGATGGCGTGGGTGGCGACCTGAAAGCCCTTCGCGGCGGCTTCGCGGGAGACCTTCTCGATAGTTTCCTGTTTCAGGATCAGCAATCCCGAGTTGCCGGGGTCGTCCGAGTACGGCTGCCAGAAGGCGGCTCCGCGGGACCCCATCGCGCCATCGGCCACCAGTTTGATGGACCGCACTGTGAGGTATTCGCCCACTTCCGGCCCCCGCTTTAAGTACTCCTGCCACAGAGGCCCTTCCCCCCCGATCATGGCGTAGACCCGCACCGGGAGCAGCTTTTCGGCCACCAGTTGCTTATAGGCGCGGAGCACCTGGGCGGATACCCCGGCGTCGTGCACCGAAGTCATCCCGAGCTTGGCGCACTCGAGGGCGGCGGCCCGCAGGCGCTGCCGGATTTGGTCGTCGGTGGCAGGTGGAATCTTTGAACTGACCAGTCCCTGCGCCCGATCGATCAGGATGCCGGTGGCGTCTCCTTTCGCGTCGCGGACGATCTTTCCGCCCATCGGGTCCGGCGTCTCCCTGGTGATTCCGGCGATTTCCAAGGCCCGCTTGTTCACCCACGCAGCGTGGCCGTCGACGCGCGTCAGATACACCGGGCGATCGGGCGCGGCCTTCGTTAACGCGGTATGGTCGGGGAAATCACCGCCCCAATTCGTCTGGTCCCAGGCCCGGCCCTGCACCCAACCGCCGGCCGGCAGCGATGCGGCGCGCTTGGCGACGATGGCGGCGACGTCCGCCACGGAGTTTACGCTACGCAGGTCAAACGTCTCCACCATGAAGCCGAAGCCGGCCATGTGGACGTGGCTATCAATCAGCCCGGGGATGACGGTGGCTCCCTTCATGTCGATGATGCGAGTACCCGTACCGATGTGGCCCGCGACGGAATCGCCAATGGCGACGATCTTCCCTGCCCTGACGGCTAACGACTTCGCTTTCGGCTGCGCCGGATTCACCGTGTAGATGTTGGCGTTTACAATCGCCAGATCCGCAGCCTCCGGAGCCGCGCTGAGCCCCCCTGCTAAGGCTACGAAAAGCATTAAAATAGGGAGCATGGAAGATAGTATGGCACACGCCCCCGCGGCGCCCTTGAGCGTGGAACTCCCCGCCTGGAAGACAATTGCGGCCTGGGTTTGCGCCATTCTGATAGGCGGGCTTTTCCTGGTCGCCGGGGTGTGGAAACTCACGGACCACCTTGGCGCGGCGGCGCGGATGACGCAAGCGCTGGTTCCGGCGCAGTTGAGTGTTTTCACTGCCGTGTTCTTTGGGATGGCCGAAGTGTTCTCAGGAATTCTGATTCTCATCCCCCGCTATCGCCGGTGGGGCGCGTGGCTCATCAGTCTCATGCTGATTGCGTTTATGGTCTACATTGGCGTCTTCTATGAACGGCTGCTGGGTGCTGACTGCACCTGCTTCCCCTGGGTGAAGCGGGCAGTGGGGCCAATGTTCTTCTACAGTGATGCCGCGATGCTCGCGCTGGCGGCGATCGCCGGATGGTGGGCCAAACCCAGTGAAGGATTGAAGACCGCCGTGGTGATCGCCGCAGTGGTCGCCGTGTTCGGCGGGGTGGCTTATGGCATCACGGAGTCACGCCAAACCGGCGCGAAGGCTCCCGATACGATCGTCGTCGACGGGCAGCCGGTTTCGCTGCAGCAAGGTAAAGTGCTGTTGTACTTTTATGACCCCGAATGCGCCCATTGCGACCAGGCGGCGCGGCGGATGGCGAAGCATACCTGGAGCGGCGTGAAAATCTATGGCTTGCCTTCGAGAGTCCCGCAGTTTGGGAAGTACTTCATGGACTCTACCGGTTTGAAGGCTGGAAACTCCCCGGAACATGACGCTTTGAAGAAACTCTTTCCTTTCGGCGATCCTCCTTATGGTATTCTCCTCGAACATGGCCGCCAGAAAGTGGCCCTCTCGCGATTTGACGAAGTGGAACCAGAGTCGACGCTGCGGAGCCTCGGCTTTATCGAATAAATAATGCACCCAGCCTCCGCGTCCCCCCAGGGGACGCAAACCCTCCGGAAGCGATTTGCTTCTCTTGAACGAAACCAGTTCTATCGTGTGGCGCAGGGGCTGACGATGTCGTCACTGGGGATTGGAACCTACCTCGGCCCCATGGACGACGATACGGACCGCGCCTACACCTCAGCCGTGCGGACGGCCATCCGGCAGGGCATCAACGTGGTGGATACATCGTTGAACTATCGTCACCAGCGATCAGAACGGTCGGTGGGCCGGGCGATTGAGGCGGTGATTCAGTCAGGCGATTCGGCGCGTAACGAACTAGTTGTCTCGACAAAAGCGGGGTACCTGGTGCCGAAAGCAATTCCGGCCGCGGGGTTGGAGCCAGGCGATATCGTCGCGAACATGCATTGCCTGAAGCCGGCGTTTCTGAAGGACCAACTGGAGCGCTCGCTGCTCAATCTGCGTTTGCAGCGGGTGGATATTTTCTACCTCCACAATCCGGAGACGCAGCTTCAGTTCCTGGAGCCCCGCGAGGTCTACCGGCGGATCGGCGAGGCGTTCGACGCTTGTGAAGCGATGGTGGCCGCGGGCAAAATCTCTTACTACGGCGTTGCCACTTGGGATGGATTCCGCCGGCGCCCCGGCGGGGCCGACGGATTGCAGCTTTCGCGGCTGGCGGCGCTCGCGAAGCAAGCCGGAGGTGCGCAGCACCATTTTCGTTTCGTGCAACTCCCCTTTAATCTGGCGATGCCGGAAGCGATTTCAGTCCGCAACCAGGGCGACGACCCCAACGCGTGCGTTCCCGTCTTGGAGGCGGCACACGCGCTGGGCATCAGCGTGATTGGCTCGGCGACACTGATGCAGGGCCGCTTGACGAAAGATCTACCGGAGAAATTCGTCGAGAAGTTCACGGAGAGCCTGCCGACGCCGGCCCAGCGGGCGATTCAATTTGCCCGTTCGACGCCCGGGATCACCACCTCTTTGATTGGCATGAGCAAGGCGTCGCGGGTGGCCGAGAACATGGCGGTGGGCAAAGTGATGCCATTTTCCGAGGCTGAATACTACTCCTTCTACGGACGCTGACGATGCGATTGCCGCCCCCGGGCCCCGACCGTGACGAGTTCCTGGCTGGTTTGCCGGATGGCCCGGCCGTCTTTGTTTTGCGATTGCGCGAAGGCCGGCCGCACGTCGGAAGAACCGCGCTACTGGGACGGCGAATCCGGCGACTCCTGAGTCCGGGTCTGTTTGGCGGGCTGGCTAGCGAGCTCGAATTCTGGCCCGTAGCTTCGCGGTTAGCGTCCTCCCTGCGACTCTATGAAGTGGCCAAGGAGCACTACCCGGACAGCTACCTGAAGCTGATTAAGCTCCGCATGCCCGCTTACGTCCGCGTTTTGCTGAGCAATGAGTTTCCGCGCACCGCGGTAACGAACCGCCTGGGGCGGACCGGGCTGTTCTATGGGCCATTCCGCTCCCGCGTATCAGCCGAGGCGTTCGAGGTTTCCGTACTCGAACATTTCCAGATCCGGCGTTGCGCGGAGGAGCTGGTTCCGTCGCCGGAGCATCCCGGCTGCATGTATGGTGAGATGAACCAGTGTCTACGCCCTTGCCAAGGCGTGGTTTCTCCGGGCGAGTACCGGAGCGAGGTGCGGCGGCTTACGGATTTCCTGGCATCCAGTGGCCGGAGCCTGGCGGAGGTGGCCGAAGTTACGCGAGACCGGTTTTCGGCCGAGATGGAGTTTGAAGAAGCGGCGCGGCAGCACCAGCGTCTCGAAAAGATCGCCGCCACGTGGCGGCTGCGAGACGAGTTGGCGGCGACACTCAACGCAGCGCATGGGATTGCCGTGACGCCGGCGGTGGCGGGGCAGTCGGTGGAGCTGCGCCTGTTGATCGCAGGCGCGTGGCAACCGCCGGAAGAGATCTCCTTGGCAGCGGAGACTGCCGCGGACAAGCCCGTGTCGTTGGACCGGCGGCTCAGGGAGCGGCTGGAGCGACCGATGCCGGCGGAGCGGCCGCTGACCGAGCGGCAGGAGCACTTGGCGTTGCTGTCGCGGTGGGGGTATTCGAGTTGGCGGGACGGGGAGTGGCTGCCGGTGGAGGATTGGTCGCGGGTCCCATACCGGAGGCTGGTGAATATGGTGCACCGGGTCGCGACCTCGGATCGCCCCTAGGCTATACCCCGTATGGAGTAGCGTACGGCAATTTCTAACTCGAATTCTCTAATCTTCTCCCACTTTTCCGCCGATATACGATTTATGGCTTTTGCCGAACTCGTTGCTCCATCCGAGGCCCAGAACGTGGACCGCATTAAGCGGAACTTTCTGGCGAGCCTGAATCACGAGTTGCGGACGCCGCTCACCGGCATTCTGGGGATGCTGGATTTGCTGACGGAGACACAGTTGAGCGAAGAGCAGATGGACTACGTGAGTTCGTCGCGGTCGTGCGCCGAGCTGTTGCTCGAATCGATCACGAACGCGATTGAATACTCGTCTCTGACCAACGGCACCTCTGGGCACACGTACTCCGAGTTTCGTCCCGCGGAGATGTTGCAGGCGGCGGTCGCGGCGCGTGAGCCAAAAGCGCGCAGCAAGGGATTGCACCTGAGTCTGCTGCTGGACCCTCAGTTGCCGGAGTTGGCATTGTCGGACCCCCATCGGGTGCGGCAGATTTTGGATGTCCTGCTCTCCAATGCGATCAAGTTCACGACCGAGGGTGAGATTGAGGTGATCGCGAGCGCGGCGCCGCAGGCTGACGAGCGGATGTGGCTAAGCGTTTCTGTGCGAGATTCGGGTCCTGGCATCGCGGCCGACCAACTGCCGGATCTCTTCCACGGCGGCAAGACGGTGGAGAACCCCTTGGCGGATCCTTCCCCGGGGCTCCGTGTGGGCCTTCCGCTGGCAAAGCAGATTACCGAAGCGATGGGCGGCGCACTCCAGGTGGAGTCCTACCCTGGTCAAGGCAGTCTGTTCACCTTTACAATTCCCATCAGCGCGGCTGCCGCCGAAGAGCCTGCTCCGTTGCTGACCGAGCCGGTCGAGCCAACGTCGGCGCGCGTCTTGTTGGTCGAAGACAACTCGGTGGCGCAACGATTTATGACGACGCTGCTCGAACGGCGCGGCTATGCCGTGACGCTGGCGCCAGACGGCTTGGCGGCTCTCAATGAGGCGGCGCACAAGCAGTTTGACCTGATCCTGATGGACTTGCAGATGCCCGGCATTGATGGCATCGAGACGGCGCGGCGCCTGCGTCAGACCGAGTCGGCGGCCACGGTTCCCATCATCGCCTGTACCGCCAACCCCTCCTCCGAAGTTCGCGCCGATTGCACCGCCGCAGGGATGAACGACTTTTTGTCGAAACCGGTGAACTCGGCCGAGCTCTTTACCGTTCTCGAACGCCATGGCGGGCTTCGGCGCGGCGCGGCGGGCAGCGCTTAGTTTTCGAGTAGTTGCTGCCGAACGGGGTAGAAGGCGTCGCGCAGGTACTCCACTTTTGTCTTCTCTCCCATCACGAGGCTAATTACATCAAAACGCACAGCCATCCCCTCCAGGGTAGCCATGCGCAAGTACTCTTCGGCCGTCCGCCCGATCAGCTTTTCCTTGGCCCGGTGAACCGCCCGCTCAGGCTCGCCCGTTTCCGCGCTCGACCGCGTCTTCACCTCGACAAACACCAGCGTTTCCCCTTCCACCGCCACCAGATCGATCTCGCCCCGGCCGCCTTTGCGGCGATAGTTGCGAGCTACGACGATCCAGCCCATATCCTGGATGAACCGCTGAGCCCAATCTTCCCCTTGCTCGGCAAGTTGCAGATGGGCAGCCAGCCCGCGACGGCGGCGGGCCGACTGGCGCTGGCGGTCCAACCAACGGCCGGCGCCAATCAAGAGCTTTCGGACGATTGCCACGTCAGCTAGTGGCGGCGTCCTCCAATTCCTCTCGCTGATTTTCGCGGCCCTTCACCACTTCCAAAAAAGCCCTTGCGGCGTGCGACAGCGCCCGCCGGGCGGGATAGACCAAATGCACCTTTCGGGCCACGGTCAATTCCTCGACGCGCACTTCCCGAAGCTGTCCCCGCTCAATTTCAGCGTCTACACACATCTTCGGAAGGAAGGCGACCCCTTCGTTCCGCTGCACCAACTGGCGAATCGTCTCGACAGTGGGCATCTCGACGTCCATATTCAGCGGCACACGGTGGCGCTGGAACTCACGCAAAACCACCTCCCGATAGGGAGAAAGCACGTTGTGGGCGATGAATGTCTCCATGCCCAGCTCCGTGATCGAAACGCTCGAACGCTCGGCAAGCCGGTGATCCGGGCTTACTACGAACGCCAGATGGTCGGTGAAGATCACCTGAGCCTGCAGCCGGTCATCCTGCGGATCAAAAGAGATGACGCCAAGTTCCAGTTCACCGTCGATGAGTTGGCTGGGAATCTTACTCGACAAACTCCGGCGGACCCGCACCTTCACTTTGGGATAGAGGCGGCGATATCGCACAATGTGCTGCAGCAAATAAAGACTGGTCGATTCGTTGGCGCCAACAATCAGAACCCCGGCCGAGTTATCCCGCATTTCCGCCAAGGCGGTATTCATCTCGAGCGCGAGGTGTTCGAACCGCCGCGCAAAGTCAAAAGCGATTTTGCCAGCATCGGTGAGAAGGAGTTCCTTGCCCGACCGATCGATCAGCTTTTCGCCGAGCTCATGCTCCAGGCGCTGCACAGCGAGCGAAACGGCAGGCTGGGTGCGAAGCAGTTTCTCGGCGGCCCGGGAAAAGCTCTTCTCGTTGGCGACGGTCTGGAATACACGAAGTGAGTACAGTTCCATCGGTAGATAAACTTATCCTATCGCATTACTCGCGCTTATCGAACACGCCAAGAGAATAAATTTGCTAAATTGCCAATCCGATGCAAGAATCGAATATTGACTGAGGTCATTAACCAATGAATCAGCGAATTCAAATATTCGACACGACCCTGCGGGACGGCGAACAGTCTCCCGGCTGCTCGATGACGGTACCAGAAAAGATGAAGATGGCGGCCAAGCTCGTCGAGCTTGGTGTTGACATCATGGAGGCGGGTTTCCCGATTGCCAGTCATGGCGATTTTGAGGCCGTAGACGCGATCAGCCGGGAGTTTGGCGATCGTGGCGTGACGATTGCGGCGCTAGCCCGGTCGACCTCCAAGGATGTGGAGCGAGCGGGCGAGGCGTTGAAACACGCCAAGCGTTCCCGCATCCATACATTTATCGCCACGAGCGACATCCACCTTCAATACAAGTTGAAGAAGTCTCGCGAGCAGGTGCTCGAAGAGGCTGTCAAGGCTGTTGAGTTGGCTCGTACGTTCACGGATGACGTGGAATTCTCGGCCGAAGATGCGAGCCGTACGGATCCGGAATACCTCGAACAGGTTTCGCGGGCCGTCGTCGCCGCCGGGGCCAGCACGGTGAACCTGCCAGATACGGTGGGCTTTTCCATCCCGACGGAATACGCGGCCTTCATTCGAAAAGTGGTGCAGGCCATCGGCGACAAGGCGATTGTCTCAGTCCACTGCCACGACGATCTGGGCTTGGCGGTCGCCAACTCCCTGGCAGCGGTGGAGGCCGGGGCGCGGCAGATTGAGTGCACCATGAATGGCATCGGCGAGCGCGCCGGCAACTGTTCGCTCGAAGAGATCGTGATGATCTTTAAAACGCGGCAGGCGGTGTTGCCGTATGAGACGCGGATCAACACGGAACACTTGTTCAGCGCCAGCCAGTTGCTGACGTCGATCATCACGTTTGGCCCGCAACCGAACAAAGCTATTGTGGGCGACAACGCGTTTGCACACGAAGCGGGCATCCACCAGGACGGCTACCTGAAGAACAAGTCGACCTATGAGATCATCGACCCCAAAAGCGTCGGCGTGCCCGAGGGCAAACTGGTTCTCGGCAAACACTCCGGGCGTCATGCGCTGGCGGACCGGTGTCGCGAGCTCGGCTTCACCGAGTTCACCAAGGAAGAGATCGACGTTCTCTATCAGGGGTTCACGGCGTTGGCGGATCGCGTAAAGGGCGTTCGCAACGACCAGATTCTCGCGCTGTGTAAAGAAATTATGGCGAAGCGCGCGCCGGTATCGGCTTAAACAGACATGCAACTGAATGTATTGATTCTCCCCGGCGACGGCATCGGGGTCGAGGTAACTCGGGAAGCCGTTCGCGTATTGGAAAAGGTGTGCTCGACTTTCGGCCACACCTTGAAGCTGACTGAGGGTCTGCTGGGTGGTATCGCCATCCATAAGACGGGCACCCCGTTTCCGGACGAGACGGCGAAGCTGGCGGTCGAGGCGGACGCGACGCTGATGGGCGCCGTGGGCCTGCCGGAATTCGACAACGCCCCGCCCGAGCAGCGCCCCGAGAAGGGACTCCTCGGCATTCGTAAGGTGCTGGGCGTCTATGCCAACCTCCGGCCGGTGAAGGCGTATCCGGCCCTGATTGAAAGCAGCCCGCTCAAGAACCACCTGGTGGAAGGCACGGACATGATCATTGTCCGGGAGCTGAACGGCGGGATCTACTACGGCACGCCACGTGGCATCGAAGGTTCCGGCGACACGGAGCGCGGCACCAACACGATGACTTACACCCGCGCCGAGATCGCTCGAATCACGCGGATGGCGTTTGGCCTGGCGCGGAATCGGCGGAAAAAGCTGGCGAGCGTGGACAAGTCCAACGTGCTCGAAACCTCGCAGTTGTGGCGCAAAGTGGTGAACGAGATCGCCCCCGAGTTCCCCGACGTCGAACTCGAACACATCCTGGTCGACAACGCCGCCATGCAGCTCGTACTGAACCCGAAGCGGTTTGACGTTCTCGTAATGGAAAACATGTTCGGCGACATTCTGAGCGACGAGGGCGCAGTGCTGGCCGGGTCGATCGGCATGTTGCCTTCGGCTTCGATTGGCGATCAGCGGCCATCGGGCGCGTGGGTCGGTTTGTACGAACCGGTACACGGTTCGGCGCCAGACATCGCGGGGCAAAACAAAGCCAATCCGCTGGGCGCCATCGGCTCGGTGGCCGCGATGCTTGAGTATTCGTTTGGCTTGATGAAGGAAGCCGCGGCAGTGAACGCGGCCATTGAGTCTGTGTTGAACTCCGGCCGGACGACGGCCGACCTGAAGCCGAAAGGCACCCCCGCCACGACGACGGAAGTAGGAGAAGCGGTAGCCAATGCCATCCAATAAGCCCCGTACGATTATCGAGAAGGTTTGGGACAACCACATTGTGGCGCAGCGCGAAGGCGCTCCGGCCGTGTTGTTCATTGATCTCCACCTGGTGCATGAAGTCACCTCGCCACAGGCGTTTTCGGGTCTCCGCGAACGCGGCGTGAAAGTGCGGCGCCCGGACCTGACGTTTGCGACGGTCGACCATTCGACCCCGACGACGCCCCGGAACCTGCCGATCGTCGATCAGATTGCGGCCACGCAGGTGGCGCAGCTTGAAAAGAACGCAACCGAGTTTGGGATTCCTTACTTCGGGTTCCAGAACCTGAACCAGGGCATCGTCCACGTCATCGGACCGGAACAGGGTTTGACGCAGCCGGGCATGACGGTCGTCTGCGGCGACAGCCACACGGCGACGCACGGCGCGTTTGGCGCGCTGGCCTTCGGCATCGGCACTAGTGAAGTGGAGATGGTGCTGGCGACGCAGTGCTTGCTGCAGCGGCCCTCGAAGACGTTTGAAGTGAAAGTGGAAGGAACGCTGAAACCCGGCGTCTCGGCCAAGGACATCATTCTTGCGCTGTGCGCCAAGATTGGCATCGGCGGCGGGACGGGTTGCGTGTTTGAGTTCACCGGTTCGGCGATCCGGGCACTTTCGATGGAAGAGCGGATGACCGTCTGCAACATGTCGATTGAAGCCGGCGCGCGCGCCGGGCTGATCGCTCCGGACGAGAAGACCTACGAGTACATCAAAGGCCGCAAGTTCGCCCCGAAGGGCGAAGAGTGGGACAAGGCTGTCGCGTTCTGGAAGACGCTCCCGACCGACGAAGGAGCGACGTACGACTACACCGTGAGCATCGACGCCGACGCGCTTGAACCGATGATCACCTTCGGAACAAACCCAGGCATGGGTATGGCGATTTCGGGTGCGGTGCCGGACCCGGCTTCGCAGAGCGATCCACTGGAACGCGAGTCGCTGCGGAAGGCGCTGCAATATATGAATCTGCAGGCTGGCCAGCCGATCGCCGGGCAGAAGATCGACGTCGTGTTTATCGGTTCCTGCACGAACTCCCGCATGACCGACCTGCGGGCGGCGGCGAGCGTGTTGAAGGGCCGCAAGGTGAGCCCGAGCGTTCGCGTGATGGTGGTGCCGGGTTCGCAGGAGATCAAACGGCAGGCCGAGGCCGAAGGGCTCGACCAAGTGTTCCGCGACGCGGGCGCCGAGTGGCGCGAGGCCGGTTGTTCGATGTGCATCGCGATGAACGGCGATCAGCTTTCACCGGGCCAATATAGTGTGTCGACTTCAAACCGGAACTTCGAAGGCCGTCAGGGCAAGGGTGGACGGACGTTCCTCGCGAGCCCGTTGACTGCGGCGGCGAGTGCCGTGACCGGGGTGGTAACCGACGTGAGGAGCCTATAACCATGCAGATCCAATCGACGGTGGCAGTGCTGCCGAACGACAATATCGATACCGACCAGATCATTCCGGCGCGGTTCTTGAAGACGATTTCGAAGGAAGGCCTGGGCGATCAGTTGTTCTGCGACTGGCGCTACAACGCCGATGGTTCGCCGAAGGCGGATTTCGTGCTGAACACGCCGGCAGCGAAAGCTTCGAAGGTGCTGTTGGCCGGAGACAACTTCGGCTGCGGATCGAGCCGGGAGCACGCTCCGTGGGCGTTGACCCAGTACGGATTCCAGGCGGTTTTGTCGACGAGCTTTGCCGACATCTTTAAGCAAAACTCGTTGAAGAACCGGCTGCTGCCGATCGTGATGCCGAAGGACGCGCATGCAGCGTTGTTTGTGGCGCTGGAGAAAGATCCGGCGTTGCAGGTGACGATTGACCTGCCGGCACAGACGTTGAGCTGGCCGGGTGGACCGGCAGTGGAGTTCCCGATCGACGCCTTTGCCAAGGATTGTTTGCTTGAGGGCGTCGATGAAATCGGCTACGTGTTGAAACAGGATTCGGCGATTACGGCGTTTGAAGCACAGCGTTCGATTTCTTTGAACACATTAGCGTGAGAATTTTTCGGGGTGGTGCGCACTAGAGTATTGTGAGGCGGCGCAGGACGCGCTTAGTCCACGACTCCATTCCATTCCGAAGTATTGACAGGCCCGGCTCCCTCGCCGGGCCTTGTTTTATCTGGAGTGGCGATCGCGGCGCTCGGCACTGCTTAGAGAATGGCCGATGATTCTGTAATCGTTTTGAGCGCAGTGGAGCGCAGGATTCGGACAATTCGAGGGGAGCAGGTGATGCTGGACTCGGCCTTGGCGGAGTTGTATGAGGTGGAAACGAAGGCGTTGGTACGAGCCGTCAAGAGGAACGCTGAGCGGTTTCCTGCCGACTTCATGTTCCAATTGAGCGAGCCCGAGTGGCAGGCCTTGAGGTGCCAGCTTGGCACCTCAAGTTACGGCGGCCGCCGCTACCGTCCTTATGTCTTCACCGAGCAGGGAGTTGCGATGCTGTCGTCGGTGCTGAGCAGCACGCGTGCGGTGCAGGTGAACATCGCCATCATGCGCGCCTTCGTTCAACTGCGCCAGATGGCGGGCAACCACAAGGACCTGCTGCGCAAGGTGAACGAGATGGAGCGGAAGTATGATGATCAGTTCAAGGTCGTTTTTTCGGCCATTAAGCGGCTAATGGAGCCACCGCCATCGGCGAAGAAGAAGATCGGCTTCTGAGCGGCGATCCGCTACGCTGAACTTATGCTTCTGCCCTTGATCGGTGGCGTTGTGGGATTAGTACTGATCAGTCCGCTCATCCTAGCGAGCTGGTTTCTGCTGCCCCGCCGTTGGATGTTGGCGTGGCCCTATTGGTTCGCCATCCTGTTTCTTTACTGGATCAGTACCCCAGGGGATTATTGGGTGATCGAACTTCCGCGGGGGATGCGGGTGGTGATGGTCGATACGATGGACCGGGGCACACTCGAAGGGCCGAACGGATTTTCCGTCGAAGTGACGAAGATCGGCGTGGTAGAAGACCGGGTGATCTACCGCGAAGGAGAGGGCAAGTTGGAACCGCTCGCGACGGTCTATGCGCGCCAACAGACCTGGTGGCCAGAGGCGATCTGCGCCTTACTGGCCTTGGCTCCGTTCGTACTCTACGCGAAGAACCGGCCGATAGCCCCGCGCGTCCTCTCGATATCCTCTTCCGTGTGAGCGGTGCTGACGAATCCGGCCTCATATTGACTCGGGGCGAAGTAGACGCCCTCGCTTAACAGGTGATGGAAGAACTTACCAAAGCGGGCCGTGTCCGAGGTCTTCGCCGTCTCATAGTCCACCACCGGCGTCTCGGTGAAGAACATCGTGAACATGCTACCCACCCGGTTCACCGTAACCCCGGGCGGCGGAGCTTCGCACAGGCGGGCCGTGATCTTTTCGAGATACGGATAGATCTCCGGGTGCGTCTTGATGTGCCGCAGCATCGCCAACCCGGCGCTGACCGCCAGCGGATTCCCGCTCAACGTCCCCGCCTGATAGATCGGACCCACCGGCGCCACCTTGCTCATCACGTCGCGCCGTCCGCCGTAGGCCCCAATCGGCAGACCACCGCCGATCACCTTGCCAAACGTCGACAGGTCCGGCCGGATGCCGAACAACTCCTGCGCGCCGCCGCGGGCGAGGCGGAAGCCGGTCATCACCTCGTCAAAAATCAGTAGGGCGCCGTGCTTCTGCGTCAGCATCTGCAGGGCCTTCAGGAATTCGGGCGTCGGGATCACGCAGCCCATGTTGCCGACAACAGGCTCCAGGATGACGGCGGCGATCTGGTCGCCGCGTTCTGCGAAAGCCACTTCCAGCGCCTCCACCGAGTTGTACGGCAGGGCGATCGTCGTGTCGGAGAAACCCTTTGGTACGCCTTGCGTATCGGCGATGCCCAACGTCGCCATGCCGCTGCCGGCTTTCACGAGCAGGCTATCGACGTGGCCGTGGTAGCAGCCTTCGAACTTGATGGTCAGGTCACGACCGGTGAAGCCGCGAGCGACGCGGAGCGCCGACATCGTCGCCTCCGTACCCGAGCTGACGAGCCGCAGCATCTCCATGCTCGGCACGGCGTCGATGATCTCTTCCGCCAGTTCGAGCTCCAGCTCCGTGGGCGCGCCGAAGGAGGTGCCGATGGTCAGCGCCTTCTCGACGGCGGCCAGAATATCGGGATGGCGGTGACCGATCAGCATGGGTCCCCAGGATCCGATGTAGTCGATGAACTCGTTGCCGTCAACGTCAAACATGCGCGCGCCCTGGGCGCGGGCAATGAAGCGGGGGGTGCCGCCGACGCTGCGGAAGGCGCGGACGGGCGAGTTGACGCCGCCGGGAATCAGGTGTTGGCCGCGGGCGAGCAGGGCCTCGGAACGGGTGGTAGACATAAAAATTTAGGGGGTCACCATGCGCCGGAGAAAGGAGTTGACGGCAATCTCGGCCATGGTCGATTTGAAGTTTCCACGAATCCGGGTACGAAGCTCCCGGTAGCTGATGGTGCCGGCGAACAGTTCCTGCATTACAGCGTGGATGCGGGGGCTCCGGCGGAGGAATTGAAGCAACCGGGTGGTATTGGCTCCTCCGCAGAAGCGGCCGAGATAGACCCGGCGGGCGAGCGTCGCGGCGTAGGCCAAGTCGTCGGCGAATTCAGAACGAACCGAATCGGCATAGGCCTCCGGCCGACCTTCGGCGAGAAGCTGCCCGGCGAGGTCGCCCGACCGCATTGCGTAATAGATGCCCTCACCCGTCACTGGATCGACGAGCCCAGCCGCGTCTCCCACTGCCAACCACCCGGGCCCAGCCAAGCGGTTTCCCGACCAAGAGGAAGGATCGAGTGACGGCAGCATGTGGGCGTAAAATTTCGCGTCCTTGTAGCTGATACCGCGGCCTCTAAGGTAGTGCTCCAGCCGTTGGCGCAACGCCGCCGCCGTCTCCCCTTTGCCGCAGATTCCAGCGGAAAGGTGACCGTTGCGCGGGAAGATCCAGATGTAGCCCTCAAGGCCGGCGAAAAACCGAAGGTCGATGTGGGATTGATCGGATGCGATGTAGTACCCGAGCGCGATCATCGAATCGGCAGGGGTCCAGGCGGTGCCGACTTGGCGGAGAGGATTGCGCGCGCCCGTGGCCACAATCAGGAAATCGCATGTAAGACTGGGGCCGGATCGGGTCGCGATACGCCAGGTGGACGCCAGGCGGTCAATTCCCGTCACCCGTGACGAAACCAGTTCGGCTCCTGCGCTGGACGCTCGGTCAAGGAGCAACTGATTCAGCTCGCGGCGGGAGAAGATGAGCAATGGCTGTTGGAGATCGAGCCGGAGGGGCTCGGTATGATCGGCGTGCAGCCAGGTCGAGCGGACAGCACGATTGGTGGCCTGTTGCAGAAACGGGTATTGGTGATAGGCCTTCCACGTGACCCCGCCACCGCACGGCTTCTCCCACGCCAGCTTTTCATCGATCAGAATTGTGCGAAGCCCGGCGCTTGCCAAGCGCTCTGCGGCCATCGATCCGGCGGGCCCACCGCCGAGAACGGCGACAGTTCGGGTCACGGCTTTCCGGGGGTGGCTGGAACCGGAGGATGCCCGGCGGGCAAGCCGCCGCCGCCATCGGTCGGGGCCGGGGCCGAGTGAGGGTTCGTCGTCGCGGCCGGAGCAGCGCCGGGCTTCTTTTTCACGACCCACTTTACGCCTTCGGCTTCCAAGGTATACGAGATCTTAATGCCGGAACCGGGTGAGCCCTTCGGACCGATACTGGCGACCGCCTCGGCCTCTTTCTCTTTGAAATCAACACTCACGACCTCCACGTCCATCGACGAGGCCATCATGTCATCTCTCTTGGCGAGGTAGTCGACGATAGCCTGTTTGACGGCGTCCTTGGTCTGCGGCGCTTTGGCGCACGAGGTCAAAAGGAGAATAGCAAGAAGGAGGCGACGCACTCTTCCAGTATACCGGGATTAACGCCCGGAACCGGATTCAACCACCAATGGTTGCGCGCTCTCGATACTCGCGAGTACGGCCAAGGATTCTTCCAGAGCCGGCAGCGTGGGCGACGAAAACTGCTCCTGCTCGGCGACCGCCGAACCAAGCCGCAACAGATCCATTTGAAAAGAAACAATATCCATAAAATCCTTATCGGAAAAAAACAACCCGCTTCCAGGAATTCCTGAAGGCGGGCTGCAAAGGGTTACTACGGGAGTGTACAAACACGGAACCGCATACATTCCGTTGATGATTCCAGGCCGAAGGCTCAGGCGGATTGGTTGGGCGGGGGGCGTGGAGGGATTAAAGGGGGATACAGCTTACTGGCAGGTCCAACTGGGGAAAGTAGCGGGGATCAACCCTCACCACTTGAGCCCTTCCCGGTATCATCACACCCAGATCTAAAGCAAGTAGCGTGCCAAACGGCAGAGGAGGGAAATACGCTGTATTTCCCGCCTCTAAGAGCAATATACCTAGGAATATTTTCCCGAGAGTACTACTGGAACCGTGCAATTTTGGGCAGGTGTTCCATTTCGGGATTCCCGAAATGGAACTTCGCGCTATTGGACTCCCGGAACCGTGCTCGGCGGACGGGAAACAACGCCTTTTAGCGCCTCGTCCATCTCGATGCTATTGGCAACCAGCGTCTGCCCGGTCGCGCGTTCGAGATCGTTCCTGGCGCGCGCATAGGCACTCAGCGCCGCCACTTCATTCGCTTGGGCCGAAGTCAGATCTCGCTGCGCCTGGATGACGAAGAAGATGGTAGAGGCACCGAGGCCATACTTCTTCTGCTCGGCGTCGAGCGTCTGTTCCTGCAGCACCCGGTTCTTGACAGCCGTCTGATAGCGGGCACGGGCCTGCTGCAGACTGATGAGCGCGTTCTGCACGTCGACCCGAACCTGGTTCAGTTGTTGCTGCAACCGGACTTCGCTCTGACGAATGGAAAGCTGTTCACGGATCATGTCCGATTGCGCCGCGCGATTCCGCAGCGGAATGTTGAGGGTGACACCGACGGCATAGTCAGGAAAGTTCCGCCGGAACACCTGGCCAAGCGCCGTACCGTAGCCGCCGAGGAAGAAGCCATCGACCGAGGCCGGGTTTCGAGCGATGGGGTCTGTATTCGTGGCGCCGGGAACCGGAGGCACCGGCAAAGAGTTCAGGCTACCGGACAAACCGTTGTTCTGGAAGCTGCCGAAGGCGTCGATGGAGGGCCGCAGAGCGTTTTTCGTGCCGACCAGACCGATTTTCGAGCTCTCAATATTGATACGCGACTGCTCCACTTCGGGGCGCATATCCATCGCTTTGGTCACCAGATCCTGAATCGGCTGGATGGGTTCGTTTTCCGGGATGCGGATCTTGTCCGTCGCGATGATGCGCGAGTCAGCCAGCGAAGCGCTGGCCACGCCGGTGCGCGAAAGCGCGTTCTTCATCACGGTCTCTTGCTGCAGCAGGTTCGTTTCCGAGATCGTCAACTCCTGTTGGCTCCGGGCCACTTCCGCTTCCGCGCGGATGATTTCGATTGGAGCCAGGGTGCCGATCTCCACCTGCTTCTTGTTGTCGTCGTACAACTTCTGATTCAACGCCAGCGCCTGACGCTTTACAAGTACGTCCTCATTGGCGGCGACCAGATCCCAATACAAACCGATGATTCCGGCCACAGTCGAGATCACCTGCTGTTTGAAGGCGAGTTCTGAAACCTTCAAATTGTTCCTGCCGATACGGATGTTCCGGTTGTTGACAGCGAAGCCGAAACCCTGCAATAGGCGCTGCTGGACCTGGATATTCGCATTCACGTTGCGAGAAGGGTTAAAGTCCAAACGTCCGGAGTTCTGTTCCGAAATGAAGTTGTTAAAGCCCAGCGAGACCGACGTTCCCGAGATGAAGGATTTGCTGACGTTGAACTGGGAAACATTCCGGTTAGAGATCAGCGAACTCGTACCGGTATTGAATAGTGTGGTCTGCGGTTGCGTCGTCTTGCTCTTCTGAAGCGTGGACGTGAAGACGGGATCGAAGCTCGCTACGTTGAGACTTGTGCCGGTCGCCTGCGCCGTCACAGCCTGCGAGGTGCTCTGAATGCCGCCGCCGCCCTGAAGGCCACCACCACCGCCGCCGCCGCCCGCGCCCACCTGCGTCGTACCCGTATTAATGAAGTTCCCCTGATTTCGGGCAATACCACCGGCGATCGCACGATTCAGGTCCTGCTCGGAGATCCTCGGCCCGTAGCGCTGAAGCTCGATGTCCAGATTGTTCTCGAGCGCCAAGGCGATCGTATCCTGCAACGAGAGGTAGAGTTTGCCGGCCCGGAGCAGTTGCTCCAAGCGATTAGAGTTGCCCACATTAATCGGGGCGATATCCCGCCAAGTGTAGGGATCTGTGAAGCGACCTTGCCACCAGTTGCCAAAGGAGCTTGCCTTCTTGGTCTCCTGGGGCAGCGCGGCCGGGCTGACCATCAGCATGGCGCATATCAGGCTAATCGGACGTCGTATGGAAATCATGGGAGTCAGATGGGATATCGGAAAAGACGAACTCTACGGGGCCGTTGTTCCAGGAAATATGTATATGGTAACGCAAGACTTAACGATCTTCCATGTCCGAAAATGGGACGGTTGGGATCCCGCCTCCACTCCTGCTATCCTGAGCGGGAATGTCTGATCCTGTCTTGGCGATTTTCGAGGCTACCGGCGCGTATTTGCGGGGCCATTTCCGGTTGACAAGTGGGCTCCATAGCCCGGAATATTTGCAATGCGCCAAAGTCTTGCAGCACCCCACCCATGCCTTCGACTTCGGCGTGGCGTTAGGCCGCGAATTCGGCAAGCTCACCGGGGGCCAAAAGATCACCGCCGTGGTGAGCCCGGCCATGGGTGGCTTAATTATCGGTCACGAAGTGGCGCGCGCCGTTGGCGCCCGATTCATATTTACCGAGCGTGATGCAGCGACGGGGAAGATGACCCTGCGCCGCGGATTCGAGATTGAACCCGGCGAAACCACCGTCGTTGTCGAAGACGTCATCACCACGGGCGGCAGCACCCGGGAAGTGATCGAAATCCTGGAAGCTCGGGGAGCAAAAGTTCTGGCCGCGGGCTCGATCATCGACCGTAGCGGAGGCCAGGCTGACGTTGGGGTGAAGCGGATTGCATTGGCTACGATGCAAGTCACGACGTGGTCCCCGGAGAACTGTCCGCTCTGCCAGAAAGGCCTGCCGGTAACCAAGCCCGGCTCGCGGAATGCCGCCTGAAGGCCGGACCATCCGGCTAACCATCGCCTATGACGGGGCGGACTACGCCGGCTGGCAGGTGCAGCCGGACGAGGTCACCATTCAAAGCGAGATTGAGCGGGCTCTCTACCTGGCAACCAAAGAGAGAGTCACGATCCATGGCAGCGGCCGAACCGACGCCGGGGTCCACGCTCTCGGCCAAGTGGCTTCGTTTCGCACTTTGAATCCGATTCCGGTGGAGAATCTCCAACGGGCGGTGAACCGGCTGCTGCCTCCCGCCATCCGCATTGTGGGAGTCGCCGAGGCGCCCGCCGAATTCCATGCCCGGTTCTCCGCGCGCGGCAAACGGTACGAGTACCGCATCTGGCGCGAACTGATTTGTCCGCCCCATCTGGCCCGGTATGTCTACACGCACCCGTATCCGCTTGATGTACCGGCGATGATCGCAGCCGCCCCGCTCTTTCTCGGTGAGCACGACTATTCTTCCTTCTCCGCCGCCGATGCCAAGGATGCTCTGGGCCACTCGAAGGTCCGCCGGATCTGGATCTCCGAGATGGTCGAGGAGGGACCGCTAGTCATTTACCGCGTCGAAGGCAGCGGCTTCCTGAAGCACATGGTCCGCAATCTGGTGGGCACGCTGATCGAGGTCGGCCGAGGCAACCTTTCGGCCGAAGGCCTCCTCGATCTGCTCGCCAAACCGCAACGCGCCCGGGCCGGCAACACCGTTCCCGGGCGCGGATTGTATCTGGTGCGGGTGGACTACTAACCGCGGACGGCGAAGCAGGTCAGCTTGTCCTGATCGCGAACGAACAACCGGCCATCCGAGAGCACGGGCAGCGTCCAAACCGGATATTCGCCGCGGCCAATTTTGTGGCGGGCGGTCTCTTTGTAGGCGGTCGGCGTGGCTTCCGCCAGCGCGAGGATCCCGTCCTCTCCCTGCAGGTACAGCAGGCCATCCGCGAAAATCAGTTGGCCCTTGCCGACGCTGCGGTCTCGCCAAGCGACCTCCCCGCTCATCAGCTTCATGCAAGTCAGGATGTTCGAGGAGAACCCGTAGACATGCTCGCCCACTAAAACGCTGGAGCAGTAGTGGTTCCGCATATCCCGATTGAAGTAGACCTCTTCGGCCTTCACCTTCCCGCCGGCACCACTCAATTTCAGCAAGGCGCAGCCCGTGCCGTAGTCGGAACTCACGAACAGATGGCCGTTCGTATAAAGCGGCGTGGCGATGTTCGCCGTCCGGTTCGCAACTTTGTCGTAGCGCCAAAGGAACTCGCCGGTCGAGGCGTTCATCCCGACGATGCCTTCCCCGGTAAAAGTGACGACGTTGCGGATGCCCGCGAAATCGAACGCAATCGCGGAAGCGTAGCCGGCCGTGTCATCGCCGGACTTCCACAGAATTTTGCCGTTGGTCTTGTCGAGAGCCACCACGGAAGCGCCGCGCCCGCCCGGCTGCACGATCACTTTGTTGCCATCAATCAGCGGCGACTCGCTCATGCCCCAGTGGATGACGTGGCCGCCGAACTTATCGACGACGTTCATCTCCCACTGCTTCTTGCCATCCATTTTGTTGATGACGGTCAGCGTGCCGTCGGCCGACATGCTATAGAGCATTTGGCCGTCCACCGTGGGGGTGCCGCGCGGACCATTGCCGCGGCTTTCGTTATAACTGCCGCCGGCGGGCGTCGCCCACAACTTCTTGCCCGTCGCAGCATCATATGCCAATACGAACTCTGTCTTGCCCTGCTGCCCCTGCGTGTAGAGCTTGCCTCCCGAGATCGAGTACGACGAGTACCCTTCGCCCAGGCCCGTTGCGGTCCAGACGACCTTCGGACCGGCGGCCGGCCACTGCTTCAGCAGCCCTGACTCGGCGGACTTCCCATCGCGGGCTAACCCGCGCCATTGCGGCCATTCGGCGGCACTGGCGATAGCGGCGGACGAGGCGGCAAGGAACAGACGGCGTGAGGTCATTTGGTAATCCCCTGGATCATTTGCTTAAACGCGGCTTCGTGGGAGGCAATGACTTTTTCC
Source organism: Candidatus Sulfopaludibacter sp. SbA3 (assembly GCA_945890485.1). GTDB lineage: Bacteria > Acidobacteriota > Terriglobia > Bryobacterales > Bryobacteraceae. The sequence continues at coordinate 370,512 of CAMDCN010000004.1, forward strand.
GGTGCGGTGAACTTAAAAAAAACACTGCCGTCAGGAGCTTCGACTATGGCGCCCAGCATTCGATAGCCCGGCTTCATCACCTTGTCGGGCGACATGGGCGAAGGGGACCAGGCGTAGGTGCCGGAGAGATCGAGATAGGTGACTTTATGGCCGGCGACGGTGCCGGCGCTGCGTTTCGTCTGGCCCGTCTTGGTGGGGAACTGGCCCTCCCAGCGGGTGATATTGGCTTCCACGCCGCCACCCTGGCCGGGGCCAAAGTAGAACACCGCGCATTCGCCCGCCTCCGGGGTGCCGGGAATCGTGTAGGTCGCAGCGCGCATCGGGCGCTCCGGCAGGGCCTTCCAACCTGTGGGCATTTTCCACGAGAGGCCCGAGGCGCCATCGGCGAGGAGGAGGGTGGGGAGGAGAAGAAGGGAGGCGAAGATACGCTGCATGCCTCCCATTCTATCCGTCCGGCCAGCAATCCACTAATCCACTCAAGAGCGCCCGCAGCTAACGACCGTGGAATCCGAGAAGGTTTTACTGGCGACCGCGTCGATTGCGCTGGAGGAACAGGAGGCCGCCCGCGCTGAGCACCAGGACCCAGGTGGAAGGCTCCGGAACGGAAGTGTACGCCGGGGTATCACGTAATTGGAAGGCCGTTTGGAAGAGCTCGGATGATCCATAGGGGGCCAAACCGTCAGCCTGAAATGTTGCGTAGAAGTCTGCCGTACCGGGCGGCGCAGAGGACGTGCTGCTCCAAAAGATCGGGGTGCCGTCGTCAGCGGTGCCCATCAGTCCTTCATGGAACGCCAGCCAGTAGGTGCCCGCTGCCAGCGGTACGGATCCAAGATTCACGAGAAATCGGTATTCGTCCATGCCAGGATTCTGCGTTCCATTGTTGATCAGTTGAACCGACGAGTCGCTGCCCAGAAACAGGCTTGTCCCGGGGGCGCCGGCGTTGTCGGCGAGGAAACGGAATCCGATGGTGCCTCCAAAATGGCTCGGCACGTCGTTGACGAATGCGGAGCCGAAAAACAGGAGGCCCTGAAGCGTTGTCGCGTCGGCGAGCGTAAACTGCTGTGCGGCCGTCTGAGCCGAGATGCTCGCCCCATCAACGCCGTCGGGGGAGCCTCCGTCATAGATGACCGCCGCGGAAAGGGCGAGCGAAGTCTGGAAGATCAACACAGCCTGAAGGGCAGCCCGTAGAAAGGACATCAGGGATTCGCCAGTGAAAGAACCCCGGGGTTTACCTTACCCTGGAACCTTAGTCAATGAGCACTACGGCAGTCGGGTTTATGGGAGGGGTACTTGTATGGTGGTTCCGGCGCGGAAGCACTACCGGAAGCCGAAGGCGCCCATCGGAATGCCGAGGCGGCGGGGATCGCCATTGGAGGGCCGGAACGGCGGCGTGACCACGAACTCAACCTTCGCCGGTCCGGCCGGGGCGGCAGCCAGCGAATAGCGAACGGTCTGCCAGCCTTGGCGGGTGAAGGTGTGGCGGCCGAGCGTCTCCCCATTCAATCGGGTTTCGAGCGTCACCGTGCCGATCTCGCGAATGTAGTCCGGGCCAATGTTCAAATTCATTTCGAACGCCGTGGCGGCCGCCGGCCGATGCAGCCGCGCGGTGGCGTTGGGATGGGTCCACCGGAACGCCCCATCGCGTGCGTGCCATCCGGACTCAAGCTGCCACAGTGGAGTAAACCGCGTCATCTCGATCCATGAGAGGTCGGGCTCGTCCGCCGTTCGAGCCACGGAGTAGAGCCGCTGGGTAGGCCGGTCCCAGGAGAGGAGCGCGAGGGGGGCTTCGCCAGCAGCGGGAAGGGCCTCTGCCGGGAACGCCTGCAGCTCGTCGGTGACAAATGCCAACCGTAGGGAACCGGTCACGCCCCACCAGTGGAAGTGCGACGGATAGCCATCGATCAGGAAGGTCCGCAACCCCGGCTCTCGCCGCGCCAGGTCCTGGATACCGGCGAAGTAGGCACGGTTCTCATCGGCTTGAAAGAGCAACGTGGAGCGAACGGGCCGCAGTTGGACATAGTTCACCGCCAACCACACCGCCAGCGGCGGCGCCACCCAGCGCCAGGAGAATCGCTCGGCCGCAGCAGCCAACGAAACCGCCAGGCCCGCCAGCGGAAGGTAAAGATAAGCCGGCAGCGTCCGGTTGGGCACGATGAACATCGGCGCGAGGAACAGCACGAAGGCCGCCAAGCCCCAGTTCACGCGCTTGTCGCGGAAGAAGAGCGGAATCGCGAGCAGAGCGAACCCGGCATGCGGCAGCAGCAGGATTTGCGAAGCGTAGAAATCAACCGCCTGCGCGAAGGAGGCCGGCGTCAGCCGCAGGCCGTAGTCCCCTTCCCTGCCCCCTTGGGCCATCAGAGCTTGCACCCCGAACAGGAACGAGACGGCGAAAAACGGCGCCAACTGCTTGTACCGCCGCTCACCCAGCCAATGCTCATAGGCCAGCAGCACGACCGGCAGACCGATCGCCAACTCCTTCGATTTATACGCGCACCAGAAGAGCAGCAACGGTTGCCACCACGGCCGGCCCGCCACCCACGTCCACAACGAGGCGATGCAGAACGTCGCGCAAAGGACGTCGTACAGGAACATCGGCTTCCAGTACGCTTCGAGACAAGCCACATGGAACGCGAACACGCAAAGGCCGCACAGGCGCGGCGCCCACGCGAAGCCGAGCCTTCCGAGAAGACCCCACAGCAGCACCAGATTCACCACGTGCAGCAGTTGCGTCACCAGCACGTACCAGCGGAACTCAAACCCGGCCCATTGATACAAGCCTGACAGTAAGGCATGCGTCACCGGCCTAAAGTTGGTGGCATAGAACGCCGGCGAAAAGAAGCCAGTGACGAAGGTTTCCGTCGGCGCCCAGCGCATCCAGGCGAACGAGTCCAGGTCGTCGCCCGCGAAGTAGCCCTTATAGGCTCCCTTGTTCACCACCCAAAGGAGCCACAGCAGGATCAACCAAGCGCCCGGCGTGCGAAATCTCATTCGGCGTGCAGGAAGTCAAAATCGCAGCCGAGATGGGCCTGCGTGACGTGCGAAAGGAACAGTTTGCCGTAGCCGCGCGTGAAATGCGGCGGGGCGGGCTTCCAGGTCTTGAGCCGCTCGGCGATCTCGTCGTCGGAGAGATGCAGATGCAACTGCCGCGCATCGACATCGAGGGTGATCAGGTCCCCCGTTTGCACAATCGCCAGCGGTCCGCCAATGCCGGATTCCGGCGAGACGTGCAGCACCACGGTGCCAAAGCTGGTGCCGGACATGCGCGCATCCGAGATGCGAACGCAGTCGGAAACGCCCTTTTCAAGCAGCACCTTCGGCATGGGGATATGGCCCCATTCCGGGAAGCCGGGCGCGCCGTGGGGGCCTCCGCCTTTCATTACGAGCACCGTGTTGGCATCAATCGGCAAGTCCATCGAATCGATGCTGTCGTGCATCTCCTGATAGGACTCGAAGACGTAGGCAGGGCCAGTGTGTTTGCACAGATGGGGGCTCGCTGCGGTCTGTTTGAATACAGCGCCGTTGGGCGAGAGGTTGCCGCGGAGGATGACGGTGCCACCCTCGGCGAAGATCGGGTTTGCGGCGGACCGAATGACGTCGTGATTGTGATTGGGTGCATGTGCGACGTTTTCGGCGATGGTCTTCCCGTTCACCGTCAGCGCATCGCCGTGCAACTGCGGCAGCAGTTCGCGCATCACCGCAGGGACGCCGCCGGCATAGAAGAAATCTTCCATCATGAACTCGCCAGAAGGACGGACATTGACGAGGAAGGGCGTACGCCGCGAGATGGTATCGAAATCGTCAAGCACCAGCTTGGTCGGGGTGCGGCCGGCGATGGCAAGCAGGTGGACAACGGCGTTCGTTGATCCCCCGATGGCCATGTCGACGGCGATGGCGTTTTCAAAGGCCTCCCGGGTCAGGATGCGCGATGGCTTCAGACCTTCGGCAATCATCTCGACCATCCGGCGGCCGGCCATTTCGGCCAGCGCGAGCCGGCGGGAATCCGGCGCGGGAATCGCGGCAGAACCGGGGAGCGACATGCCGAGAGCTTCGGCGATGATGGCCATCGTAGAGGCGGTGCCCATCACGGTGCAATGGCCGGAGGAGCGCACCATGCAGCCTTCAATCTCTTCGAGTTGCTCGGGGGACACCTGGCCGGTACGGAAAAGGTCGAAGATCTTGCGGCCGTCGGTTCCCTGCCCGATGATGCGGCCCTTATAGTTGCCGGATAGCGTGGGACCACCAGTGAAGATCAGCGCCGGCACGTCCGCAGAAGCGGCGCCCATCAACATCGCCGGGGTGGTTTTATCGCAGCCGCACAACATCACGACGCCATCGACCGGGTTGGCGCGGACGGACTCTTCGACGTCCATCGCCATGAGGTTGCGGAAGAGCATCGTCGTCGGCTTCATGTACTGTTCGCCGAGCGAGATGACTGGAAACTCAAGGGGGAAGCCTCCGGCGGCCCAGACTCCGCGCTTCACCGCATCGGCCACTTGGCGCAGATGGGCATTGCAATTGTTCAGTTCACTGAACGAATTGCAGATGCCAACCACAGGTTTGCCGTGGAAGGCTTGGCGGGAGATGCCGAGGGCCCGAATGTTGGCTCGGCGAGAGAAATTGTAGTACTCCTTGCCGTTAAACCAGGAGTAGCTACGGAGCTTCGTAGGATCCATGAAGCCTCTATTGTGTCCTAAATCGGAGGCCGCATGCGGCGCGACGCCAGTCGGTTATCGTGAGGGCGGGCTGGATGGGCAGCCGGGTGTTGACTCCGCCAGATGGCAGCTAACATCGTTCGCGTGAGGCGCCCGGACATCAGCAGCTACTCCGTCGGCAGACAAGAACTCGATCCAGGGCTCGCCGAAATGGAGCAGGGGCGACGGCGCCGTCAAGCTCGAGCAGTCGCTACTCGACCGTGATCTTCGAGCCGGCCTTTGGCTTCGGTTCCAACTCCTGGATCGAAGTATCAATCAGGAGCCGCAGGCCTTTCAGAAATTCGACGCCGGCCGTGCGGAAGTGATTCTGGATCGCTTCGGCGCTGCAGCCACAGGACGTGCTTTGGGCTTTTTCGTCGCTCATATCGTTAGTGTACCTTTTGCCCTGCGATCCAGGTTCCATGGACCGTGCAGGCTTCGTCGAGCAGAATGATGTCAGCGGCCTTGCCGGGGCAAAGGCTGCCGAGTTCGTCGTCAACACCCAGGATTTCAGCCGGGGTCAGCGAGGCCATGCGAATCGCCTGCCACAGGGGCACTCCGGTGGCGTCCCGGAAGACGCGCACCATTTCGTCCATCGCGTACACGCTGGAAGCGAGCGCCGTACCGTCCGGGATCCGCGCCTCCCGATCCTTCACCACCGCCACCATGCCATGGCGCGGGCCGAACGTGTACTCGCCATCCGGCATGCCGGCCCCGCGCATCGCATCGGAGATGATCGCCAACTTCTGATAGCCCTTGTTGCGCAATGCCAAGATCATCATCTCCTTCGAGAGGTGCTTGCCGTCGGTGATCAGTTCGCTCGACAACCGCTCTTCGAGATACACGGCCTCGACGATGCCCGCCGAGCGGGGGTTCGGCGTTCCCCGCCAGCGATTGCTGAGCGCATCCGTCATGGCGCAATAAAGATGGGTAGCATGAGAAGCGCCCCAGTCGAGCGCTTCGACGATCTCGTGATAGAGCGCCTCGCTATGACCCACGGACGGGATCGCGCCTTGGCGGCGGAGGGCTTCAATAAGCGGCCTCGCCCCAGGCAGCTCCGGCGCCAGCGTCATCGTGGCAATCGGGCCGCGTTCGAGCAGCTCGCGCCATTCAGCCTCAATGGGATTCCGGACATGCTCGGGCAAGTGACAGCCGCGCTTCGTCTGGCACAGATACGGCCCTTCGATGTGGGCGCCCAGCGCGCGGCCGAAGCGGTCGCCGCGGCCACGATAGGCGTTGATGCCATCCAGGCATTCGAGAATTTCCTCATGTTTCGCCGTAGCAGTCGTCGGGCACAACGCCGTAACGCCGTGACGGGCGTGGTAGGCGAACACACGGTCAACGTCTTCCGGCGTCGCGTCCATGAAATCGCTGCCTTCCCCGCCGTGAATGTGGATGTCGATGAAACCGGGCGATACGATCAACCCGGAGGCGTCGACAATCGTCGAGTCCGGAGGGATTTCGGACCACGGCCCGGCGTAGGTGATACGATCGCCCTCCGTGAGCAGGAGGCTATCCGGGATAGGGCCAGAGTCTGTGATCAGGGTTCCGTGGACAAAGGCTAGGCGGTCAGGCAAGTGGTCGCATCTCCACCACGAGTGTACGATCTTCAAGGCGGGCGCGAGCGGGTTCGAGTGCTGCCATCGACGTTGGCAACCCGACATGGCGGCGCAGGGTTCCAACCTCCACGACGAGTTCATCGCCCTTCTTGAACAGGCCGACCTCGCCCTTAACGGCGAAGGGCAGCAGCAGGCGGACCTCGTTCTTGCTGAAGGAGTACGGACGCTCCTCGCGGGTGACGAGTGCGGGATCCTCGCCAGTGCTATAGAGCACTTCGGCAAGCCGGTCCAGCCGTTCGATGCCCATAACCTCCTCGTTGAACAGCGGCGCCTGCCGCATCGGGACAGGATCGAAGTAGCCGGTCATTTCCCGGATGACCTCGGCCTGGGCCTCGCGCCAGCCGCGGAAGAAACCATCGGCCTCCGGTGGCAAAACGCGGTTTACGATGATGTTGTCGACCGTCAGGCCGTGCAGCGAGAAATAGACGAAAGCCCGCTGCGTTTCGCGCATCACCATCCGTTCGGCATTGGTGACCAAACGAACGGAGGTAGACTGCGGGTCTTCGAGCAAGGTGTCGATTCCTTCGATCTTGCCAAACAGTTCGAGCACGTTGGCGAAATAGGAGTCGTTCGGCAGTTCGACGGGCGAGAGCCGGTTGGCAATCGGGCGGATCGCCTTCAGCACGTTCCGCTCGACCGTGAAGATGTGCTTCATGTACCACTCCAGCGTGGTCGGCATGGAGATGAACCGAAGGCTCTCGGCCGTGGGGGCGCAGTCAAGAACGATGACGTCGTAAGTCTTGCCGCGGCGGTACTGATTGACGTACATCATCGCCGACAACTCCTCCATCCCGGGAAGAATCGCCATTTCTTCCGCTTCGACGTCGGAGAGACCGGAGGTGCGCAGAACGCTAGTGACATAGGAGGAGATCTCGCGCCAGTGGCGCTTAATTTCCAACTGGATATTCACCTCCTGCACATCCAGGTTCGGCCGCACCGCGAAGGGGTCGGCGGTGGCGGCGTCGAAGAGGCTGGATTTGAGAGCAAACGAATCGGCCAGCGAATGCGCCGGGTCGACGCTCATGACGAGGGTCTTGTAACCGAGACGGGCCAAGTGGAGACCGGTGGCTGCCGCGACGGAGGTCTTGCCGACGCCGCCTTTACCGCTATATAGCAATATACGCATGAGGAATAGTTACGATTTGCCGCGAACGGTGCCGAGCCCACCGTCCACGCCAAACGTCTGACCCGTGATCCAGGCGTTGGCCGGGTCGAGCAGAAAGGCCATCATGTTGGCGATGTCGGACGCGGCCCCGAGGCGGCCCAGAGCGTGCATCGCCGCAGAAGCCTTCGCCGCGCTCTCATTGCCAGTGATGCGCGCCGTGAGCGGAGTGGCGGTTAGGCCCGGCGCCACGCAGTTGACGCGGATATTCCGCGGGGCGTAGGTCGCCGCAGCCGAAAGGGTCAGCCCGATGATGCCGGCCTTGGCGGCGGCGATCGCCTCGTGGTTCGCCAGGCCGACGCGGCCGGCAGCGGAAGACACCAGAACAATACTGCCGCCGGTATTCATCATCGCCTTGGCGGCGGCGCGAAGGATATAGAATGCGCTGTCGAGGTTCGTGCGCAAGACGGCGGACCATTCGTCATCCGTAGTGATATGGGCCGGCTTCAGCAGCAAGCTGCCAACGCAGTTGGCGACCCCGTCGATGGGTCCCGCCTCAGCGAACGCTTCGGCTACTTCGGCGGCAAGCGTTGCGTCGGCCAGGAGTGGAGGGGTGCCAAGTTCACTCGACAGCATCGCCAGTTTCTGTGGATCTCTGGCTGAGGCGATCACCCGATGGCCTTGCGCTTGTAGCACCTTGCAAAGAGTTGAGCCGATGCCCCCTGTGGCTCCGAAAATCAAATAGGTCAACGGGATCTCTCCTGCAGCGAAGCCTGACTTGGTCTTGCCGATTGCAGATTCTCGTCGTTCGGAATCTCCATCCGATTCAGGTTCTTGATCTGAAGAACCATGCGGGGATTCTTAGCGAGTTTGTCGCGGTGCCGCTGCAGGTATTGCCAATACATGGTCGTGAACGGGCAAGCGTCGGCGCCTTCGCGCTTGTCTGGATCGAACTTACAACCGGAACAGTAGTTCGACATTTTATCGATGTACTTGCCGGAGGCGACGTAGGGCTTCGAGGCCATCACGCCACCGTCCGCGTACTGGCTCATGCCGATGGTGTTCGGCAACTCCACCCACTCGACGGCATCTACATAAACAGCGAGGTACCATTCGTGGACCTGCTTGGGATCGATGCCGGCCAGCAAGCAATACAGTCCGGTGATCATCAACCGTTGGATGTGGTGGGCGTAGCCGTGGTCTAGAGTCTGCCGGAGTGTGTGTTTCAGGCAGTTCATGTCCGTCTTGCCGGTCCAGAACCACTTCGGCAACGGCTCCCGGGCTCCCATTTCGTTACGATCGGCGTACTCCGGCATGAAGGTCCAATAGACCCCGCGAACGTATTCCCGCCAGCCAATCACCTGCCGGATGAAGCCTTCCGCCTGAGCCAGAGAAACCTTGCCGTCCCGGTAAGCGGTCTCCGCCGCCGACACAACCTTTCGAGGATTGAGCAACTTCAGGTTCATTGCAGCGGAAAGGCGGGAGTGATAGAGCCAGGGTTCGCCGGTCCACATCGCGTCCTGATACTGCCCGAAGTGCGGCAGCCGATGCTCGATGAAATCAACCAGAGCGGCTTCGGCCTGTTCCGCCGTCACCGGCCAATCGAAATTGTCGAGCGATCCGGGATGGCGACTGAAGCGGAAATCGACCAGCTCGAGAACAAACTTAGTAGTGCGGTCCTGCTCGAATTGAAGCGGCGCCCGCAACTTCCCCGGGCCCCCCTTTGGCAGCGATCCCCGGTTCTCGACATCGTAGTTCCAACGGCCTCCGGCGGGGTCCCCGTCGTCAAGCAACACGTTGAACCTGCGCCGCATCTCCCGGTAGAAAAACTCCATCCGTAGCTGCTTACGTCCGTGCGCCCACCGCTTGAAATCCTCCACCGGACAGAAAAAGCTCCGATCCTCGCGGATTTCCATCGGGATTCCGGCCTTTTTCGCCGCCTGCAACAGCTCTCCCCGGACCCTATAGTCGCCAGGCTCCACCACAATCAGCCTGTCCGGCCGGAACTGTTCGCACGACTTGATCAGCTCCTTTCGCAGGGAGTGGGAGTTGTTAAAGTCATCCAGCCGCCGGTAGACGACACAATGCCCTCTCTGCGTCAGTCGCTGCTCGAAGTGACGCATCGCGGAGAGAAAGAGCGCAATCCGTGCCTTGTGCGACCAGACATGGGTCGACTCTTCTGCCACCTCGGCCATCCAGACTGCGTCTTTATTGCGATCAAATCCGTCGAAAGCAGCGGAGTCGTCGTTCAGTTGATCGCCCAGAACGATGACGAGGTTTCGCATGTAAAGAAAGATGCGTCGGAATAGGGAAAAGCGATAAAGTTTTCACGTGGCTACCATTCTTCGCTGGGGGGTCCTCAGCACTTCTAAGTTCTTTTTAACCAAAGTCCTGCCAGCGTTGGCGAACTGCCGGACAGCACGCCTGGATGCCATCGGAACAGCACAGGTGGAACGGGCGAAAACATTAGGAATCCCCAAGGTTTTCGATGCCTACTCCGGGGTTCTGGCCGACCCCGCCATCGATGCCGTTTATATTCCACTTCCCAACCATTTGCATGGGGAGTGGGCCATCGCCGCGGCGCGCGCCGGCAAGCATGTGCTCTGCGAAAAGCCCATCACGCTGACCACCGCGGAGGCCGAACGGCTGGCCGCTGTGCAGCAGGAGACCGGTGTCCAGATTGGCGAGGCGTTTATGGTGGCGACGCATCCGCAGTGGTTGCAGGTGCGGGAGTGGGTGAGGCAGGGAAAAATCGGGCAATTGCGGGCCATTCAGGGTTTTTTCAGCTATACCAACGTCGATCCGAACAACATCCGCAACAAGGTGGAAGCGGGCGGCGGAGCATTGATGGATATCGGCTGCTATCCGATATTCACTTCGCGGTTCGTCAGTGAGCGGGAACCAGTTCGAGTGTTGGGGTTGGTCGAGCGCGATCCCGTTTTCGGGACCGACCGGCTCACCTCCGCAATGCTTGATTTTGGTGGACTGCAGGCAAGTTTTAGCTGTTCTACGCAACTCTTCCCCTATCAAAAGATGCATTTTTATGGGACCGAGGGGCATATCGAAGTCGAGATTCCATTTAATGCCCCTCCGGATAAGCCTAGCCGGATCTTCTTAAATGGAGTGGTCACTGAAATGCAGGTAGTGGATCAATATACTGTGGAGTTCGATGCGTTCTCCGAAGCCGTACTCGCCGGGGAATCGGTGGCGGTGCCGGTGGCGCAGTCGATCGGGAATATGCGAGTGATCGAAGGAATCTTCCGTTCGGCGGTGGAGGGTGGTTGGGTGACGCTGTGAGCCCTAAAACAAAACTTCTTATCCTTGTTTTATGCGCGCTCCCAGGGTATGCCTTGGCGGCGTGGTTTTCCTTGTCCGTTCTGCGGATCGGCGCCATTCAGTTTGGAGTCTTTAGCGTGATCGTGGCGTGTGGATACGCATTTTGGCTCGCTGGGGCCGCACGGGAATACGCCGAGTCTCCGGAGCCATTGACGCCAGAGGCCAAACGAGCGGGAGAAGAAGCGCTGGCGCGACTGCAGGCCAAGATGAAGAAGGAGAGGTAGTCAGTGGTCGGTTGGGGCCGCCGGACGGGCCCTAAAGTCGTAGCGCAGGTCGATACGGTCGAATCCGTGCCGGTAGCCTTCCGGCCACTCAGCGATGCGGTCAAAGCCGCAACGTTCGAAGAAGGGAGCGATGATGGGCGTGGTGTCGACTGCGACGTAGCGAGGAGCGTTTCGCGCCGCGGCGATCTTGGCGAGCCGGAACTCGAGCAGGCGCCGGCCCAACTGGCGTCCATGGTGTTCCCGGTGGACCATGCCAAAAACAAGATACGCCACGTTGGCGAACTCGGCGATCTCATAGCCACCGAACCCGATAATCTGATCATTTTCGATCATCACGAACAGCGGGCAGGTTTCATCGCGCAATACCTGCTTCACCCACGGCTCCTCCCGTGGCGAAAAGTAGTCCGGCACATTACTGCGGAAGACGCTCAGCACGGCGTTTTGGTCAGCCGAACGATACCGGCGGAAGCGAAGCATCCTGCCAGCTTAATCGAACTCTCCGAGCGCCGGGGAAATGGCAGAGAATAGAGCGATGTTGTCGACCAGGCGCTCGTTGTTTTGGATGGGGGCAGGAACCTTGCTGGGTCAAGCCAAACCGAAGATTAAGGACTTCACCTTGTGGCCCGTGCGGGCGACATCGAGGACTGTCTGGCTGGTGGTTCAATTACATACAGACAGTGGAATCAGCGGATGGGGAGAGGCGTCCGATGCATTCGGATTCGCCTTTACGACGGCCGCGCAAGCCCGCGAAATGGAGCAGGCGCTGGCAACATTCGTGGGGATCATGAAAGGCCGGCCAGCGCTGGAGATCGCCCACTATCGAAAAACGGGAGAACCTTTAGCCAGAGCCGGAGGGCTGCCCGCCGCCACCGCCTATAGTGCGGTGGAGCAGGCGCTGTGGGACCTGGCCGGACAGTCCTTGGGCGTACCCGCTCACACGCTACTTGGCGGCGCGGTCCGCGAGGCGATTCCCCTCTATGCAAACATCAACCGGGCGACGACCGATCGATCGCCCGCCGGCTTTGCCGCATCTGCCCGGAAGGCAGTCGCCGAGGGCTACCGCGCATTGAAAGCAGCGCCGTGGGACGGCTATCCCAAAGTCACTGCCGACCACGGCACGGCCTGCACGCTGGCGATCCGGGAAGCCGTGGGGTCGTCGATCGACGTGATGGTGGATGTTCACAGCAACTTTACGGTGGCCGAGGCCGTACGGGTCGCCAGACAGTTGGAGCCCGCAAAACTGCGGTGGTACGAAGAGCCGGTAGCCCCGGCGAAGGTGGCCGAAACGGTGGCCATCGCCCGCCAGATCCGGCAGCCGATGGCTGGCGGCGAGATGCTGTTCGGGGTCGGCGGTTTTCTCCCGCTCTGCCGGGATAAAGCCGTCGCCGTGATCATGCCGGATGTGAAGCACTGCGGGGGGCTCCTGGCGATGACGCACATCGCGGCAATGGCGGAGGCGCACGGCGTCAGCGTGGCGCCGCACAACCCAAGCGGTCCGGTAGCAACCGTGGCGACTCTGCACGCCACCGCCGGTCTCGCGAATTGCGAAATCCTGGAACTGCAGTGGGGCGAAGTGGATTGGCGGGGAGAGCTGCTAAATCCACCCGAACAGGTGACGAGGGGCCAAATAGAAATCCCGAAGCGGCCAGGCTTCGGGATCTCATGGAACGAATCGTTAGCGAGGAAATACCGGCTTTAGCTTTAGCGTTGAATACGCGCCGAACCGCCCTTGGCGAGGGCGCGAACCTGTTCGACGGTCGCCATGGTCGTGTCGCCGGGAAAGGTCGTCAGCAGAGCGCCATGGGCCCAGCCGAGGCGGACACATTCGTCCGGCTCTTCACCCGACAACATACCGTAGATCAATCCCGCCGCGAACCCATCGCCACCACCAACGCGATCCACCACATCAAGCTCGCAAGTGGGCGAAACGTAGGTTTTGCCATCGATCCAGGCTACCGCGCCCCAACTATGACGATTGGTGGAATGCACTTCGCGCAGAGTGGTCGCGACGACCTTGATCTGTGGATGTTGAGCGCGAACGCGATCAATCATGCCGAAAAACGCCGACGGGTCCAGCTTCGATGAAGCCGCCACTTCCGGACCGGGAATGCCGAGGCCCAGTTGCAGGTCCTCCTCATTGCCGATCAGCACATCAACATTCTTCACAATACGGCTGATGACCTCAAGGGCACGCTCGTGCCCGCCGAGAATGTTCCAGAGCTTGGCGCGATAGTTCAAGTCGAGCGATACGATGGCGCCTGCTTTCTTGGCCGCAACCATCCCTTCGATGATCAGTTCCGGTGTCGACTTGGACAGTGCCGCGAAGATACCACCGCTGTGGAACCAACGGACGCCCCCAGCAAAAATTTTCTCCCAGTCAAAGTCACCCGGCTGCAGTTGCGCGGCAGCTTCGTTTGACCGGTTGTAGAATACGACCGGAGCTCGCATGCCTTGGCCGCGATCACTGTACACCGTGGCCATGTTGGGGCCATGTACGCCGTCATGTTTAAAGCGCTTATAGAATGCCTTTACGCCCATCGCCTTCACGCGCTCGGCGATCAGCTCACCAATGGGATATTCCACCATGGCGGACACGACGCCGGTGTGAAGCCCGAAGCAGTCTGCCAGGTTCGCGGCGACGTTGAACTCGCCTCCGCTGACATGAATGTGGCACTCCGTAGCTTTACGGAAGGGGATGACACCAGGGTCAAGGCGATTAATCAGGGCGCCAAGTGCAACGAAGTCCAGCGCGCCGTCTGGACGAATGGAAAGACCGTATTTCATAGACGTCCAATTAGTGTATAACGGCCGGCTCTCGCCGGCCGCCATATTCCAAGAAACACTCAGAGCCTAGCGAACCGCGATCGTCGTCTGGATCGGAGTCCCGCCACCCCGGTTGGAGTTGCTCGGGATTCCTTGGTGCAAAATGGCGACAACGATGCTGTTGCCAGGTGGCACCGACTCCGGAACCTTCACGTTAAGCTGCCAGACACCCACAAAACCGGGAGCGAGCCCCGAAAACTGCACTTCGGCGTCAGTCGTGTTGATGATGACGCGAGGGCGGGACGGGGTCGAAATCAAGCGGTCTGAAGGAGCGGGTACACCATCTTCGGGCGCGTCGGGCAGGAAGCCCTGACCGGTAGCGTAGAGCTGAATTACGCGGCCACGGCCGACGGGATTCGTTGTGGAATTGATGCTGTTGTCTTCATTCAACGCGGCAATCTGCCCGCGCCCGTTTTGCGTGGTGGTAAAGAATCCAGGCGTCGCTACCGCAGCCGGTAACGTAGAACTCGCCAGAATCTGCCCGGTAGACTGTTTCTGCACGAGCACGTCGATCGACCCGGATGTAGGCGTGCTCATCGGCACGTAGAAGTTGATGATAGTCGGCGACAAATAGTAGATGGGCGACGGCACTCCGTTAACCAGTACCTCGACGTCATCGAGCACCTTGGGAATGGGAACGGTGGAGAAGGTTAACGTCTCTTCCGTAAACCGGATCCCCAGCGGCGCCATCGTCGCCACCAGTCCGGGCGAAAGATCGCGGTCGAGATAGTGCGCCGCACTGATTGCCACCAGACGGGCATAGTGGAAGGCCAAGCGGTTCGTCCCATCGGCAACCACCAGATTGTCGAACGGATCCAGGGCCAGCGCCACCGGCAGCGGAGAGTCGAGTCGATAGTTGGCAAGCGGATTGAAGATCAATACGTCAAAGCGCGGATATCGAATCAATCGATTGTTCTGGCCATCGGCAACCCAAATGTCACCCGTGCGCTCACTCACCGTAATGCCCTGCGGATTTCGCAAACCATCGTTTGCCGTGAGAGTGGATCGTAGGACCAGCACCGGGGCCGGATCGTTTGCTGCGGCCGTCACCCGATCAAAGATTACAATCCGGCTCTTGCCCATATCGCAAACGTAGACGCGATCATCGGTATCCATGGCCAAGTGGCCGGGCACGTTGAAGCGGTTGTCCCCCTCCGGTGTGCTCTGAGAGATGAAGTCCCGTTGGCCGAATACGGTGTCTGCCGCTTGCCCATTCGAGAAATCGCCGCCCGCCGGACGACGGAAATAGAGCAGGCGATTCAAGGACGAGTCCGACACAATCAAATGACCGTCGATCGTCAAGGCAACCCCGTAAGGCGACCGCATGTTGTTGCGAGTCGGGTCGGTGAGTTTAATGTTGAAGCCGCTCTGACCGATCACCAGGCTGGCCCGTTGCTGACGGTCCCTCGGCTGATCAAACGGGCGCGCAAAGCGGAGAACCCGGCCGTTGCCGGTGTCGGAGACCCAAAGATTTCCTTGCGCATCCGTGATCACGCCGGTCGGATTAAACAGGCCGGTATCGTTCTGGACGTCAGGATCATTGGCCGGCGAATTGACCACCGCCGAAAACCGATCCACCTGGCCAATAATGATGTCCGCCAGATCGCCGGGTTTCACCGTGAGCGCGTTTGCAAACCCGAGAATTCGATTGTTCCCGGAATCCGCCACATAGAGACGGGGAGGATTGCTGGTTCGGTCAATCGTCACGCCGCCGCTCAGAACGGCCCGGCCACCGCCATTAGGCAGTTCCTGCAGACCCGTCATGGTGAACATCTCTCGGCCCTCGATCAGGTTGCGAGAGTTAAAAGTCATAGCCAATTGGCCTTGGACGCGGGACGCCGCCTGCAGATTATTGCTGCTGATTGGGATGATCAATAGCCGATTGTTCGACGTATCGCAAAGGTAAACATCAGTACCCGTTACCGCCGCCGCAGTGGGACGGAAGAAGGATGCGTCCGTGGCCGACCGTCCCCCCCGGTTCGCGCGAAAACTGAGCAGATCCGGCTGGCCGAAGACCGCCCGGGCCGGCGGCGACGGAACCAGTTGCGTCTCTTCTGCCCAGGAGTCGTACGGGTCATAGCGCACAATCCGATTCACCAGCGTATCCACAACAAACAGGGAATTGTTAGCAATAAACAATCCGTCTGGAACCTCCAGCGAATACTCGTTCACGGGAGGACGAGCGGGTTGCCCCTGGACGTTGACGACTACGCCGGCTACCCGCGTCGCGGCCATTCCAGTTCGCAACTGCCCGGCAAAAACGAGAACCCGTCCGACCTGGTCGCCGACAAACAGGCGCCCGCCGCTATCGAGCGCAAGAGAGCCCGGGAAGCGTAGACCGCCTTTGTGAAGCGGTCCCAACTGATTGAGATCAAAAGTATTTCGAGAGGTGAAGTCGGCTTGACCGAGAACCAGGTCCGCCTCCGGGTTATTCGCGGCGCCGTCCCCCAAAACCGAAGCGGGATAGCGCAGCACGCGATGGTTACCCGGATCGGTTACCCAAAGATTTCCTTGTGGATCGAACAGCAGCGCTACCCGGTAGCTGGCGTTGTCCCGAACAAACGCGAGCGTCTTCGCCGAGGCATTCAATTCGTTCTGATTTGGAATATTCGAAGTGAAATTCGACTGACCGATCACGAGATTCGGCTGGATCAAATCGCCCGTTTGTTGCGATGGCCGCGGAAAGCGCAGGATCCGATTGTTCCCGGAATCGGCTACATATAAATTGCCGCTACGATCCACCGCCAACCCCGTTGGCGACCGAAAGCCAATCGAAATTGAGGTCCCGGGCCCACCAGGAAAGGTTGTTACCAAGTCCCGCTGACCGACCACGCCGTCGGCCATCTGACCATCGGCAGCCTTGGCGTTTCGCCAAAAAAGAATACGATTGTTCCCGGTATCCGAGACATAGGTGATCGGCAAAATACCGGTGGTATCGAGAGCCACTCCGCTGGGAGAGTTCAACTCCCGGCCCTCAACAAGGTTCGCCTCATTGGTATTCAAGGTCTGGCGGGCATGGCCGTATGTACGTGCTGGAATGGGGCTCAATTCGACCGGGATTTGTGCCTGCAGAGGCATGGAGGCAATAGCCAGCGTACCCAGGACGGCCAGTCTAAAAGGATTCAAAGATTTCATAGGATTCTCTACAGGGCGTGCGGGAAGCGCCAGGATTGGGCCAGCGGAAGTTCACCTTGCGGGACGATTGAAAGGAGCGAAACCGTCTCGTTCCCCTAATCGCATATCGGCAGTTTGAGGATAGCACTTCAGATGGAGTGAAAGAAATGGGGTCACTTTCTCTGCGGATTTCTTTTACACAGTACACCGTATCGTCCCTTCGCTATCATCTAGAAAGACAGAATCATGGAATTGCATAAGCCCCGCGTTGCCGCGGTTAGCTACCTAAACACAGTGCCGCTAGTCTGGGGCATGCTGCACGGTCCTCAGCGGGGTCTCGCCGACCTCTCTTTTTGCCTCCCTTCGGAGTGTGCTGACCGTCTACGGGCCGGCACGGTCGACATCGGATTGATTCCGGTCATCGAGGCGGCCCGCCAAAACTTACCTGCCGTACCCGGAACCGGCATCGCCTGCGAGGGTGCAGTGCGCAGCATCCTTCTCTTTACGAATACCCACTGGAAGGATGTCCGCCGGGTTGCCGTGGACAATGGCTCCCGAACGTCGGTCATGCTCACCCGCATCATTCTTCGGGAACGGTTCGGCATTGAACCAGAACTGATCGTCATGCGGCCCCAGCTCGCCCCGATGCTCGCCGAAGCTGATGCCGCCCTGCTGATCGGGGACGCCGCCCTCCGCGTCCAGCCCGAACTGCATCCCTATGAGTACCTCGACCTCGGCGCCGCGTGGACGGATCTCACCGGCCTCCCCATGGTCTTCGCACGTTGGGCAGGGCCCAAACTCTCCCCTGATTCCGCCGCCCTCTTCGATGGGTCCTGGCAGTACGGGCAGCAACGACTGCCCGAGATCATTGATCATCAATCCGATCGCCGCGGACTTCCCCGCAACCTGATCCGGGACTACCTCACCAACCACATTCGATTCACCATCGGGCCACGCGAATTGGAGGGCCTCGAAACTTATCTTAGTCTGGCAGCCACCCTGGAGCCCGCTCTCACAATATGAGTAACCGAATCTCCCCAGAACAAGCCCTCGAGCTTTTCTCTGACACCGACCTCATCGGCCTCGGCATGGCCGCCGACGCCGAACGCCGCCGCCACCATCCCCACAACGTCGCGTCCTACATCATCGACCGAAACATCAATTACACCAACGTCTGTACCGAATATTGCAGTTTCTGCGCGTTCTATCGCGCCAAAGGGCACGCCGAAGCCTACGTCCATCCCCACGAAGTGATCTTCTCGAAAATTCAGGAGACTCTCGACGTCGGCGGCACCGGCGTCCTCATGCAGGGCGGACTCCATCCGGACCTTCCGATCGAGTGGTACGAAGATTTGTTCCTTTCGATCAAGCAGCGGTTCAAAATCCATCTTCATGTCCTATCGGCCCCGGAGATCCTGAACATAGCGCAGATCAGCGGCTTATCGCTTCACGACACCATCGCCCGGCTGCGCGACGCGGGTATGGACTCCATCCCCGGAGCCGGGGCCGAAATCCTCCATGATGAGGTCCGCCATCGGATCGCTCGCCTGAAGTGCAACACCGAAGAGTGGCTGAACGTCCATCGAACGGCGCATGAACTTGGCGTCCGCACCACCGCTACGATGATGTGGGGGTGCGGCGAAACCATCGCCCACCGCGTGCACCATCTTAATGTGCTCCGCCAGCTGCAGGACGAGACCGGCGGCTTCACTGCATTCATTCCGTGGAGCTTCCAGCGCGATAACACCTCCCTCGGCCGATTCGTGAAGGAAGAGGCCACGAGTGTTGAGTTCCTCCGCACCCTCGCAGTTTGCCGCCTCTTCCTCGACAACGTCACCAATATCCAAACCTCCTGGGTTACCCAAGGCTTAAAGGTGTGCCAACTCGGCTTGCGCTTCGGCGGAAACGACGTTGGCAGCATTATGCTCGAAGAGAACGTCGTCTCCCAGGCCGGCGCGAATTTCCATGCCTCCGAAGAGGACCTCCGCCGCATCATCCGCGACGCCGGATTCGTCCCCAAGCAACGGGATACGCTCTACCGCACCTACTTTTTGAACTGAGCGATCCAATCGTGCGTAGCGCCCCAGTCGAGAAGTCCGCCGGTCGCTCCGGCCTGGCGGACACTGAGCGCCCCCACGGCATTGCCGAACTGGGCGGCGCTTAACAGATCCTCTCCGCGGGCGCGAGCCGCCAGCAGGCCGCCGCAAAAGCAATCCCCCGCTCCGGTGGAATCCACCGCTTCCACCGGATACCGCGATACACGCTGACCGTTCACCACACATCCTTCGCCACCCTGTTTCACAATTACCGGACAGGGATATGGTCCCGGCACGTGGGCAGCCTCCACATCATTGGCAATCAATAGGTCGAGCAAGGATAGACACGGATAAACGATCTCGCCCCATTCGCCCAGCCGGTCCCAGCCCAAATCCATCGAAGTTCCCATCCCGTGCGTTCTGGCCTCCCGCAACAGATCCGCCGCATGGCGCCGGACAAAGGGCAGAGCAAATGGATTCGCGATATGAAGGTGCTCAAACCCGGGCGGGAGGGAAAACGAAGCGTCCGCATTCACGCCGGGATGATGGAATAGCTGGCGTCGTCCATCCGGATGGAAAAGCCCGAGCGTCGCCGCGGTTGCGCCCTGCAGGACCTGCAGATACTGGCAATCGACACCCGCTTCCAGCAACCGTTCCTCCAGCAATCGGCCCGGTGCGTCATCACCGCGGGCACTTAACAATACCACGCGATGCGGCGTCCCCTGAGTAAGCCGGCCAAACGTATAGGCGGTTGTGCCACCATTGCCGCCCAGTCCGGCCGCCATCCCATCCACCCAGCGCGTCGTGTCCCACTCCAGATGCTCAACAGGCCCCGCCAAGCTATCCCAGACCAAGCTACCTAGCACCAGGACTCGCATGGCCAACGTGTCTATAACTGGCCGCTCAGCAACTTTTCCAGGAACCCTCGCTGCACCGCCCAGCGGCCCGTGACGACAGATCTTTCGCGAGCAAACGTGCCGCTCGTTAAAATGCCACTCAAGTCAGAGGAGTTCGGTTTCTGCTGCACATTCTCGAGGTACTTGCGAAACACCTCGGTCACTCCGCGCAGTTGGCTCTCTAAACCACCTGCCGCTCCCTCCGTCGCGCATTCGGCGCGCAAGCGCAGCTCAGCGCCGTCACCAGAGGATTGCAGACCCAAGGTGACTACCTTGGCGTCTCCCAAAGCCTTCACAAAAAGCTTCGTCCCAGCCGGCAGGGACTCGTTGTTGCGTAAGGCTTCCCCAAAGCCGCCCGCCCAGACCGGAGCGTCGGGCGGCGGCAATAAGTTGGGAATGTTATCTTGCAGTTTCAGCACGGCCCAGTCGTTCGTAGAAACGGCCATGCCAATCATCGAATTATGAAGCGGGGTGAAAGAGACCACCCGCTTTGGCGTGGTCGCCGGCATCCGGCAAACGCCATTGCGGCAAATCCCGTTCGATCGCTTGGTATGCGCCTGAATGGCCTTCCAGTCAAAACGTCCGGTCGCGACGATGAACACTTCAGAGTTCGCAAATCCGACAAGCGCCGAATCGAGGTCGGCGCGATAGTCAAACCCTGTCGAAGCGACAAAAGCCCGATAATCGGCGTCCTCCGTTACATTCTGCCCGGAAAGCAGCGCCATGAGTCCGGACTTTCGCAGGCTCTCAAAATCCAGATACACGGCGCTGGTCCCAGCGGGTAACCGGTTCATCCGTTCAGCTAAGGAAGGAACCTTGCGCGAACGGTTCCAAACTAAGCCGCCGGCGATGGCTGCGCAAGCAACCACCACCAAAATCGCGGCTGTCCAATTGTGCCAACGGAAACGCATGGATAAAGCTTACACTGTTACGCCGTAACTGCTTCCCCTACGCGCGCACTCTTCCACAACGAGATATAAGGCGCCAGTTCCTTCATCATTTTGCGGAACTGGTCCAGCGTCAGACTCTGCGCCCCGTCGCTGACGGCCTTCTCCGGGCACGGATGCGTTTCGACGATCAGGCCATCGGCGCCAATCGCCACGCCCGCGCGACAGAGCGGCGGAACCAGGCTGCGTTTGCCCACCGCGTGCGAAGGATCGAGCACTACCGGCAGATGCGTCAACTCATCGAGCACCGAAACCGCCGTGATGTCGCAGGTGTTGCGGGTAGCCGTCTCAAAGGTACGGATGCCGCGCTCGCACAGCATGATGTTCGGATTGCCGTGCGCCACAATGTACTCGGCCGACATCAACAGTTCTTTAATCTGCGCGCTCAGCCCGCGCTTCAGCATGATCGGACGGCCACAGGATCCCAGCCGCTTCAGCAGCGCAAAGTTCTGCATGTTCCGCGCGCCAATCTGCAGAATGTCCGCGTACTCGGCCACCAGGTCGACGTCCTTCTCCGCCATCACTTCGGTGATGATGGCCAGGCCGGTTGCCTCGCGCGCCTTCGCCAGCAGTTTCAACCCGTCGCCTTCCATGCCTTGGAAGTCATAGGGTGAGGTGCGCGGCTTAAATGCACCACCCCGCAGAATCTGCGCCCCGGCCTCAGCCACGGCGTAGGCCGACTCCATAATCTGCTTCTCATTCTCGACCGAGCAGGGCCCGGCCATCATCACGAAATCATCGCCGCCGATCTCGATCGGGCCGGTGTGCGTGCGCACCGTGATCACCGTCGGAGCGGATTTGTACTCTTTCGATACGAACTTGTAGGGCGCGGAGATGCGGACGGCCTTTTCGACCTGCGGCATCGCTTCGAGCGATTCCAAGCAATTGGTGACGTCACCGACACCGACCACTCCGATTACGCAGCGCTCTTCTCCTTCGATGGCATGGATTTTGTAACCGAAGTGACGGATGCGGTCGCATACGGCTTCGATATCTTCCTTGGTGCTGTGGATTTTCATAGAAATGATCATGGTTTTCTTCTGCCTCGAAAGAACGGATCTCCCCTAAACGCGAAAAACCCACTCTTCCGAGTGGGTTGGTTTTTTGGGTTGAGAACTTTTTGTCCTACCGCCGGGCCAACGCCACTCGCTCGATTTGGTAATACCACCAAAATCGAAACGTGGGAAAATTGGCGCCCGGGGCTGACATCTGAACCTAGTGTACACAGACCTCAAAAAGATTGCAAGAGGCAGTAAATAGGTTATTTTTGCGTTACACCTAGCCGAGGTGTTATCGGCCCCTACCAGGCCCGAGACCAGCGTGGGCCCGGCTTAGCGTTTAGGTCCCGCAAGGCCGACTGCGCCTTCGCGTCCACCTCCAATTTTCGACCGAACAGCCATAGCAGATCGCTCAGGCGATTCAAGTACGCCAACACGTGCGGGGCCAACTCCTCTTCCTCGCCCAAGCGCACCACGTGGCGCTCCGCCCGGCGGCAGATCGTGCGCGCCAGATCGTAGGACGCCCCCGCCGGGTCGCCGCCCGGAACCGACCAATCACTCAGGAGGCCGGCCATCGCTTCATGCGCATGGACCTGGGCGGTAAGGGCGTCCACCATCAATTCGGTCACCGGAGGCTCACCCTTTCGCGCGTCGGGCGGTGTCGCCAACGCGGCGCCCACCTGAAACAGCTCCTGCTGAATCGCGAGCGTCGCCGCGGCGATCGCCTCATCGGCGCATATCGACCGGGCAAAACCCAGCGCCGCGTTCAACTCGTCGACGGTTCCATAAGATTCAACACGTAGGGCGCCCTTCGAGACGCGTTGGCCCCCGACGAGGCTGGTCTGGCCGGCATCGCCGAGCTGGGTAGCAATAGATGACATGAGGTGTTTAAGCGAAGAGACGGTTGTGAACTTTTCCCTTGCCATCCTTAGTGACGTAAAAGGGACGCTGTTCGATTTCGTATTTTGTGTCGGGAGCGATGCCAAGAGCTGAATAGAGGCTCGCGTGCAGATCTTCGATGCCGATCGGGTCCTTTATCGTTTTGCAGGGCCGCTCCGGCGCGGTCTCTCCATACACGGAGCCCTTTTTGATGCCGCCGCCGAACGCAAGCACGCTCACCGCGTCGGTAAAGTGACGGTGCATGCCGTAATGCTTCAAGTCGGTCATCACTTCGGGCACGGTCACCTGATTCTTTACTTCGAGGCCCGGCTTGCCCTCTGTCATCATGTCCCGGCCAAACTCGGTCGCCACCACGACAAGCGTCGTATCCAGCAGACCGCGCTGTTCGAGATCGAGGATCAACTGGGCAATCGGCGCGTCGATCGTCTGTTTCATCCCGCGGACGCGCGTGTGACCATTCTCGTGGGTATCCCAGAATCGGAACGGGATGTATTCGGTGGTCACTTCGATAAACCGGGCGCCCGCTTCCACCAGCCGGCGGGCCAGAAGGCAGCCAAGGCCAAACCGCGAGGTGTTGTAGGTGCTATAGATCTTCTCCGGTTCAAGAGACAAGTCGAAGGCCTTCGCGGCTGGTGAGGTGAGCAACCGGTGGGCGTTGTCGAGCGAGTTCAGGAAGCTCTCTTTCTGGGCGTCGCTTCCCCGGTGAATCGGCGAAGCAGCCAGCAGCTTGCGATGCAGCTCCCGCCGGCTGGTGAATCGGCTTTGGCCGATCAGCTCATTCGGCCGCGTCACCGCAACGGCATCGCGGGGGTCGACAATGTGGAACGGACCATACTCCGCGCCGAGGAAACCCGCCGTATGAAACGCCTTTACGGCATCGGACTCGCCGCCAATCTCCAGGTTCTGGCCGATCGAAAGAAACGCGGGAATATCCGGGTTCTTCTTGCCTAGGGTTCGCGCCACGAACGCCCCAAAATGCGGGCAGGCCACGCTCTGCGGCGGGGCGTAGCCGGTGTGCCAGTGGTATTGATGCCGCGAATGCAGAATGAACCCGAGATCACCCACCCGGTGTGACCGGATCAGCGTCCCGCGATCCATCACGCTGGCGATCTTCTCCAAACCCTCCGATATCTGCACCCCATCAATGGCGGTGGGGATCGGCTTGAATGTGGAGAGCACCCGGTCGCTGGCCAAACCCGATTCGTAGGCCGTATACCGTTTGGGGTCGAACGTCTCGGTTTGCGCCATGCCACCGGCCATCCACAGCAGAATCATGCTGTCGGCCTTGCCCGAGCGTGGCGCCGAAAGCAGCCGGGGACTGTTGCCGTGCAACGCAGCGAGCGTGGCCGCCGCTCCATGGCGAAGGAAAAAGCGGCGATCAATCGACATACTGAAACTCCGGATGGTTGATCAAAATCCACAACAGATCTTCAACCTCGGCCTTCTGGGCCAATTCGCGTTCCGCTGGCGCCGGCGGACGGCCGAGCATCTGCAGGAAAAGATCATCCACCAATTTGGCGGGTTTTCGCTGTGGGACAGGGGGTGCGTCAGTGATCCGCGCCAGCAGGTTCCGGTCCGGCGCCGACGGGAAGATATAGCCGCGGACGGCACTGTTGATGTCGCTTTGCTTGCCGGAAGGGTCCATTTCCAACGCTCCGGTCAACCGATGCTCGCCTGGGGGAATGATTAGCTTCACTACCTTGCCCAGACGGCCCTCTACCGTCACCGGTTTCCCGTCCAACTGTAAATCCAGCCAGCGGACCACGGTCCGATCGGGGTCAAAGCTGCCGATGTCGTCCACCAGGAAGTGGAGTTCCGGGCCCCTGACCGCAATATCGAACGGCCGCTTCCCTTCCCGGCGCAGCCCCGAGCTATCCCACAAGCTCTGCGGCGCGGCCGGCAACATCCCGACGAGGCGCTGGGCGCCCCGCCGCAACTGCTGATGGATCGTAACGCCGTTCACCAGCTCCAGCGCCTGCAGCGTCGAGCTTTCCGAGTTCCGCGTCGTGATCACCTGGTCGCGCATCGGCCGGCCCAACGCTCGGGTGAGTGCCGTACTCCGCAACTCCCATTCGCGGGCAAAGCGCGCCGAGGTGTCCGTCTGCACCACACGCCATTCGCCGGTAATTGCCGACAGCGTATCGACGATCTGTTCGGCGGTCAGCCGCCGGGGCACCGGGCCGCGAAATTTCGTCGTCAGATTTTCTTCGGCTGGCTGTTGCCAGGCGCGACTCGTCATGATGAGCTTCACAAGCCGGTGGATGTCATAGTCGCGAGCGAAATCAACGGCGAGCCAGTCGAGCAGATCGGCATTGAACGGCTGCGCGTCCATATCGTCCACCGGTTCCACAATCCCTCGGCCAAACAGCTTGGCCCAGATCCGGTTCACGAAAGTGCGGGCCAGGCGGCCATTCTTAGGGCTGGTGAACAAGGCGGCGGCATCGGCGCGGCGGTTCTCCCCGACGGGCGGCCCCACGGCCGGAAACAGAAACTGGGGACCCACCTTTTCGCCGGTTTTCACGTCGCAGCGATAGAGGTCGAGCTCCCGCTCCTCACTGAAGAGGGCCGCCATGCCGTAGGCCTGCTTGAGCTTGTATTGGTTGATGAAGGAGTCGTGACAACTGGCGCACTTCAGATTCACGCCCAAAAACACCTGCGCCGTATTCTGCGCCGCCTGAATCATCGGCAGTTGGCTGGCGTTCACGTCGCCGCGCCAATTGATGCCCAGCAGGAAGCCTTCGGGCGATTCGGGGCCGACCGGATTCACGAGTTCCCGCACCATCTGGTCGTACGGCATGTTCGCGTTCAAGGCCTTGATCAGCCAAGGCCGGATCGTTTTTTCCCCACCATGGTAGGCCCGCAGATCATCCCGCAGCAGATCGTTCCAGAAGCTGATCCAATGGCCGGTCACCATCTTGCGGTCGGCCAGCAGCGTATCTACCAGCTTGGCGCGATTGCCGTCGAAGCTGCGGAACTGCTCGGGGGTCGGGGTGATTCCCCAGAGATCAAGGTAGGCCCGGCGGACAAAAACGGCATCCGGCACGGACTTACCACTAAGTCCCTGATTATAAAGCAATTTATCAATTGGGTTCGTTTCGTAATTTGCAGGCAGGGCGACCACGCGAGGCTCGAGCGGAGCCTGCCATCCAGACGGCGCTTTCTTTGCGACGTCCGTCCATGGCAGGTCCGCCTTCACCCACGCTTCGATCGTGGCAATCTGTTTTTCGTCCAGGCCCTTGCCCGTCGGCGGCATCGGCAACCCGGCCTCGCCCTTGATCCGGGCGACGATCTCGTCTTTGCCCTTCAGTGCGCCTTCCCGCGTGGCGAGCGAGAACCCGCCCTGCGGCGTCGCGCCGCTATGGCAGCCTAGGCAACGCGAAGCCAGAATCGGATGCACCTCGGTCGCGAAATCCACGGCTCCGAGCGAGCCGGCAACGAAAAACAGAAGCCACCGCATTTGTTTAGCCTAGACCTTAACCCACTTCTGCTTCTTGGCTGACTCCGCCACTTTTTCGAGCAGAATCATGCCGCGGAGACCATCTTCAAACGTCGGATAGTCCACCGGAGCGGAGGCGTCTGCCACCTTGCGGTAGAAGCGCTTGTAGAGGGCCTTGTGCGAATCGTCGTAGCCCTCGCTGTGGCCGCCGGGGAGTTCGGCGTATTCGGCCGCCTTCGGATGCAGCAGCGAACCGTCTTTGACGATCAACTGGTTCGGCGTGTTCCGGTGCCCGATCCAGAGGCGATCCGGCTCCTCCTGGTTCCATGACACGCCGGCCTTGGTGCCGAAGATCTCAAACGCAAACTTGTTCTTGCAAC
Organism: Candidatus Sulfopaludibacter sp. SbA3; assembly: GCA_945890485.1. Classification (GTDB taxonomy): domain Bacteria; phylum Acidobacteriota; class Terriglobia; order Bryobacterales; family Bryobacteraceae. The sequence continues at coordinate 397,014 of CAMDCN010000004.1, forward strand.
CGGCCGCCACTTGGCTAACGGTGAACGCGCCGCGGGCGCGATCGCCAAGGTGCAGCATCACGGCGCCCCAGTCGTCGGTCGTGATTTCGACGTCGTCGTAGTCCTTCGGCTTCAGCTTCTTGCCGGCAAAGGTCTGGATGGCTACCTTCGGCTTTTTGCGGGTCTTATGGAACGTAGCGAGGTCGGCGCAGACGCCCGTGATGGGCAACCCAGTCAGATGCTGGATCATGTCCATCCAGTGGGAGCCGATGTCGCCCATCGCGCGGAGCTCGCCGTTACGCTCGCCCTCGATGCGCCAGTTATAGTCCGTCTCAAAGAGCAGCCAATCCTGCGAGTAGGTTCCCTGCACGTGCAGGATCTCGCCGAGTTCGCCCGATTCAATGATGCGGCGGATGTGCTGGACCACCGGGTAGTAGCGGAGGTTGTGGCAAACCGCATTCGGCAGGTTCTTCTTTGCGGCGAGCGCCACCATGGCTTTGGCTTCCTTCGAGGTCACCGTCAGAGGCTTTTCGCAGAGGACCGCTTTGCCGGCTTCGAGGGCGGCCATCGACATGGGATAGTGCAGCGCGTTCGGAGTGAGAACATGGACGGCGTCGATCGAGGGATCGGCCAGCAGGGTCTTGTAGTCGCCGGTCGAGCGCTCAACGCCCATGGACTCGGCAAACTTCTTGGCCGAGGCATCCGAGGAGCCGGCGACGGCAACAACCTCGACGTTGCCTAGCCGGCGCACGCCTTCAATGTGAACACGGCCCATAAAACCGGTGCCGATGATTGCGGTGGTCACTTTTTTCATATCCTCACTGTATCTTACAGTGGGCTATGCTGTTAGCAGTTCGCGATGAAGGTAAAAATCCGTTTGGCCCCCGGGCCCAGAGTGAAGCGGGAAGGCACCCGGAACCAGCGTTTGGCGTTGGCGACGGCGGCTTTACTGACCCCGTTCTCCCTAATGGCATTCGCCCTCGGATTCTGGCGTCTGGCGGCCGATATGAACTGGGCGAAACAGTTTGCTTTCACCGAAGGGCCTCTGTCGCACTGGCAGGTCTGGATCGGCGCGGGGCTGCTATTGCAGGCAGGGGCGGTGGCGCTCAATCGCTACGGAACGCCATCGGCTGAATAGGGAACCATTTGGGCTCGTGATGCATCTTTAACGTTGTTCGAGTACTGCTATTCTGAAGAGGTTCATGGGCTCCCCGTTTCGCTCCTTTTCGTCGGGTTCGTCATCTTCGGGGTTGGTAACCCCGGGCGTGAAGTGGTTGCTGATCAGCAACACGGCGATATTTGTCTTTACGCTGCTGGCGAAGGCGTTTGGGGGGCTGCAGTTTCAACCGCTCAAGCTGATTCCTCAGGACGTGTTCTCTGGGATGATCTGGCAACTGGTGACCTACCAGTTTCTGCATGACGTGAATGGCTTTCAGCACATTCTCTTCAACATGGCTTCGCTCTTCTTCCTCGGGCCGATGCTTGAGAGCACGTGGGGGACGCCTCGGTTTCTGAAGTACTACCTACTATCCGGCATCGGCGCCGGCATCGTTGTTTGCTTGGCCAGCGTGCCGCTCGGGGCCATTGACCAGCCGACGATCGGCTGCAGCGGAGCAATTTTCGGCCTGATGATTGCCTACGGCATGCTGTTTCCGAACATCCTGTTTTTCGGAGCGATTCCGGCAAAGTATTTCGTGATGGTCTTTGGAGCCATCAGCGTCCTGGGAGCGATTGCCATGGACGGTTCTCGCGTCAGCTACGTCGCCCATCTGGGTGGGCTGCTCACTGGCTGGCTCCTGATCAAGATGGGGATTCTGCAAAAGCTCGGCGGTAAGCCTGGAGCGCCGTGGGACCCAATGGCTTCGTTTCGGCAACAGCATAAAGAGTGGAAGCTTCGCCGGGCTCGAAAGAAATTTCAGGTGTACATGAAGCAGAAGAGTGGCCGCGACCCGTTCGACGTTCAATAGGAGTAAAGTGACCATCATGCGCAATCGGCTTTTCCTGCTCGCGTTCGTTTTTTCCTTGTCGTTCTCTGTCGTCTGGAGTCAGCAAGGCCCTGGGCCCATCGGATCGGAGACCAAGGCGAAGCCGCGCAAGAAATCGGGAGACGGCACCGCCGCACCCGAACCGGAGCAGGAAAAGGTCGAGTCGAAGTTCAAGAAGAAGGAAGGCGATCAACTGCCGGAGGGGCTACCGACCTTCAAGAGCGACGTCGCCACTGTGAGCGTGGACGTAGCGGTGCTCGACAAGAACGGCCGCTTCATTCCAGGAATTCCGCGGGGGAACTTCCGGATTCTTGAGGACGGGGTGCCGCAGAACCTTGGCGGCTTCACGATGGGCGAAGCGCCGATGACCGTCTGTCTCGTCATCGAATTCTCGAATTTGTACCAACAGTATTGGAGTTCAGGTTGGTATGAAACGCTGCAGGCCTCTTACGGCTTCTTAGAGACACTGAAGCCGGAAGACTACGTCGCCGTGGTCGCCTACGATCTGCGGAGTGAGATCCTCAGCGATTTTTCGACCGACAAGCGGAAGGCCTATGAAGCGATGCAACGCCTCCGCATCGCCGCCTACAGCGAAAGCAACCTTTATGACGCGCTCACTGATACCGCCGACCGCATGTCCACGATTGAAGGCCGCAAGGCCATCGTCGTCATTGCGAGCGGTATTGATACGTTCTCGAAGCTCACCTTCGACAAAACACGCAAGTCGCTGCAACAGAGCGGTGTACCGATCTACGCCATCGGCATCATGCAGGCACTGCGTGAATGGATGGACTCCCGCGGCTACATGGGCTCAATCCAGCGCCTCGACTTCCTGCAGGCCGACAATCAGATGCGCACCTTTGCCCGGGAGACCGGCGGCCAGGCGTACTTCCCGCGGTTCTTTGGCGAGTTTCCGAATATTTATCGCCAGATCCACGAAGCACTCCGCAGCCAATACGCGATTACGTACGCGCCGACGAACCAGGCCAAGGATGGCAAGTTCCGGAAAATCACCGTGCAACTCGTCAACCCGGCCACCAACGAACCCCTGCGTATCGTCGATGAGAAGGGCAAGCCGATGAAGTACACCATCATCGCCAAGCCCGGCTACAACGCCCCGAAAGAAGTCGAATAGTCAAGCGAAACATCTGTTGCGTTTTGATGCCGATAGAAGTTCGTTGACACTGCGTTTACGCGTCTGTTACCTTCGCATGGTCCTTAGTCCCTTCAATGAAGTTGAAAGCTGAAAGCACGCTTCCAGTGGCAGCCCGATTGTTACTGGTCGACGACAACCCCTCCGGTTTGGCGGCACGCAAGATGGTTCTGACCGAACTGGGCTACGAGATCACTACCGCGAACAATGCTGAAAGAGCCTTAGAGTTATTCCAACAGAGTCTGTTCCCGTTGGTGGTCACAGACTACAAGATGCCCGGCAAAAACGGCGTCGAACTGATCCGAGCAATTCGGGAAGTCGCTCCGCAAACGCGCATAGTTCTGATTTCCGGCTTCGTCGATGCGATGGGAATAACGGAAGAGAACAGCGGCGCCGACGCTGTGATTATGAAGAGCGCCAACGAGGTTCTGCAGCTCGTCCGCGCTGTGAACCGGCTGAGCAAGCGCACCGCGGCCAAGCAGCCCGCCCGCGCGAAAAGCGTCCAGAAACTGAAGAAATCAGCCGGGTCCTGATAGCATGGGCAAGATGCCTCTCTGGCGCCTTGCCCTTTTGCTTTGTGCCGCCACTGCGCTGGCTGCACCGCCCGCGAAGAAGACCACCGCCGTCGGCCCTGTTCAACGGTGGATGAAAGCATTGACGCCCCGCCAGCGCGTGGCGCAATTGGTGATCATCAAGAGCGTTGGCAGCCTACCCGCTACCCGCTCCCGCGCCTATCGCGCTTTTGTGAAATCGGTGCAGGCGGACGGGGTAGGCGGGATCATCGTCAACAACCGCGTCGGTCGCGCCGGGGCCATCAACGCAGAGCCGTTCGAAATGGTGACGTTTCTGAACCGGATGCAAAAGCTGGCCAAAATACCACTGCTGATTGGCGGCGATTTTGAGCGTGGCGCATCGATGCGCGTAGCCGGGACGGTCAAGTATCCGCACTCGATGGCATTCGCCGCCACCGGGACCACCGAGTACTCCCGGTACTTAGGACTGGCGACGGCCCGAGAGGCCCGGGCGCTGGGTGTGCACTGGGTTTATGCGCCGGATGCGGACGTGAATAACAATCCGGAGAATCCGATTATTAATATTCGCTCCTACGGCGAAGATCCCGAGTTAGTCGCGCAACATGTGAAGGCTTACATTGAAGGCGCCAAAAGCGACCCCGCGAATCCGGTATTGGTCACGCTGAAACATTTCCCGGGCCACGGCGATACGGCGGTCGATTCGCACGCCGGGATGCCCAAGCTCGACGTGGACCGCATCCGGCTCGACCGTGTGGAGCTCGTGCCTTTCCGGGCAGGGATTGCGGCCGGCGTGGATAGCGTAATGACGGCTCACATCGCGCTTCCGGCGGTGGACCCGACCGGTGTGCCGGCGACGATCTCGAAGCCTGTCATCACGGGGCTCCTACGCGGAGAACTCGGTTTTCAGGGCATCGTGTCAACGGACGCCATGGATATGGCCGGGTTGGCGGCGCAGTACTCAGCCGGCGAGGCCGCGGTGCGGGCGATTGAGGCTGGCGTGGATGTTTTGCTGATCCCAGCCAATCCGGAGGCGGCGATCAACGGCGTGATGGCGGCGATCCGCAGCGGAAGGCTTACCCAGGCTCGGGTGGATGCGAGCGTGCGGAAGGTGTTGGCGGCGAAGTTGAGGTTGGGGCTCGACAAGAGCCGGTACGTTCTGGCGGAAAGACTTCCGGACGCGCTCGATGCCCCGGGCGCGGCGGAGAAGGCGCTGGAGGTAGCCAGCAAGGCGGTGACCCTGGTACGGAACAAAGCCGGATTGCTGCCCCTGGCCAAGGACGCCAAAGCCTGTGTGCTACTACTCGCCGAGCGAAAGGGTAACGCCAACGGACAGGCTTTTCTCGACGAGATGGCCGCACGCGCACCGAAGATACCGGTCCTGTTGGTGGACCCGCAGACACCGGCCATCGCGCCACCCGAAGGCTGCGAGACAGTCGTACTCGGGGCCTACGCGCAGATTGGCGGCTACGGCGAACGCAACGCGCCGCTGCCCGGGGCGTATCCGGAGCTGGTGAACGATCTGGTGAAGTCCGGCAAGCCGCTGATCCTGATCGGGTTGGGCAATCCGTACATGATCCGCGCATTTCCCGAGGTCACGACCTACTTCACCACCTACAGCCCCGCGCCGACCAGCGAAACGGCGGCGGTGCGGGCTCTGTTCGGCGATACGCCGATGACGGGCAAAAAAGTGGTAACTGTGGAGTGATGCCCCAAATTACCTGGCTTGGCCATTCCACTTTTTCTCTGACGCTCGCTACGGGAGAAGTCATCGTGATTGACCCGTTTATTGCGGGTAACCCCAGCTTTCCAACGGGCTACGAGTTCTCGCGCGTCGATACGATCCTGGTCACCCACGGACACGGCGACCATTTGAGCGGAGTGCAGGGGCTGGCGGAACGCTTTGCACCGCGCGTGGTGGCCAACTACGAGATCTGCAATTGGCTTGGAGCCAAAGGCGTTCAAAACACGATTCCCATGAACTTCGGAGGGACAATGCTCGTGGGTGGAGTCGCGGTAACGATGACCCCGGCCGTGCATTCGAGCGCGATTGAGGAGCCGGACGGCCGCAACGTCTACGGCGGCAATCCGGGCGGCTACGTCATCCGGTTCGACGACGGCCGGGCGGCTTATTTCGCTGGCGATACCGACGTGTTTGGCGATATGGCGCTGATCCGCGAACTGCACGCGCCGGACTTGGTCGTCCTCCCGATCGGCGACGTTTACACGATGAGCCCGCGCGCAGCCGCCGTTGCCGCCCGGCTGCTGCAGCCGAAGGTGATCATCCCTGCCCACTACGGGACGTTCCCGGTATTGACCGGGACGCCCGCACAGTTGCAGGCACTGGTCGAAGCTACCGTTTGGGTGCTCGAACCGGGCGTGCCGGTTACTTGGTAGCCTTCGCCTCTTTCAGGCGCATATTCCGGAACTCGACCTTCATGTCGGGTCCCTGGTGGAGTTGAATGGCCAGAACGCCAGCGAGCTTGGAGCTATCCTTCAGCTCGCTGGTCACTTGCCCGTTGATCTTGATGACGATGTTCTCGCCGATAGCGGACAGCTCGATCTGATTCCAGTCGTCCTTCTTATAGAACTTCTCGCCCTTTCCCTTCCAGCCGTTTACGATCACGCCGCGCTTACCCTTCTCGTCATAGATGGAGCCGGTCCAGTTGTCGTACGCGATGTCGGCTTGCAAGCCCTGCACGACATACTCCGGCATTTCCGTGCTCCGGAATTGAATGCCGGAGTTGTGATTCCGTAGCTTGAATTCAGCGCGCAACACGAAGTCGCCATACTCGCGCTCGGAGATCAGAAAGGTGTTCTTGCTGATTTTGACGCCATCGGTGGAGCCGATGAGCACGCCCTTCTCGATTTTCCAAAGGCGGGAGTCGCCCTTCCATCCTTTCAGCGATTTGTTCAGGACCGATTTAAATCCTTCCTTCTTTTCAGCCTTGTCGGCTTGGGCAAAGAGAGCGGTGCAGGCGAGGAGAAGCAGAGTTGCGCGTTTCACAGCATAAATCCTATCATCAAGAGCATTGAGCCGCGCCAAAATCTCCCCCTGGGAGATGATCCAGAATCCCCTGCGCTACTTCGCGCACCTTGCCGACTCAAAAGGTCCGCGGGCCCATTTGAAATTGGGCAACCGGCATTTTTATCTGCTCAACGATCCAGAGCTAATCCGGGACCTGTTGATTACGCAGGGTGCGGCGTTTGAAAAGTTCCCTCGCATCGAGCGCACCAAGGGCCTGTTTGGCGAAGGGTTGCTAACCAGCGAGGACCCGCTTCACCTTCGGCAACGGCGGCTGATGCAGCCAGCGTTTCAACGGGAGCGAATCGCCGACTACGGCCGCATGATGACGCGCTGCACGCAGGCGCTGATGGCCGATTGGCGAGACGGCCAGGAGCTTGAAGCCACAGAGGCCATGAGCCAACTGACGCTTGAAATCGTCGCGCGGAGCCTGTTCACTACCGAAGCGGGAGACAAGGCCGCGATGATTGCGCATGAGCTGGAAGTGGTCCTGAAGATGCTCAACCAGCTCGTGATGCCATGGGGCCCATTGCTGCTCGGGCTCCCCCTGCCCGCCAGCCTGCGCTACCGGGCCGCTCTGCGAAAGCTGGACGAGATCGTCTACGGCGTAATCGACGCGCGCATCGCCAGTGGAGAAGAGCGCGACGACCTTCTCGGCATGTTGCTGAGCGCCCGGGACGCCGAAACCGGAGAGAGGATGGACCGGCTCCAAATCCGCGACGAGGTGATGACCATCTTCGTCGCCGGCCATGAGACGGCGGCCAATGCCCTGGCCTGGACGCTCTACCTGTTGGCCGAAAACCCCGGCGCCCGAGAACAGATGGAGGAAGAGCTGGACCAGGTGCTGGGCGGGCGGCTACCCGGTCCCGAGGACTACCCCAATCTGCCATTCTGCCAACGCGTGTTTCAAGAGTCCATGCGGATGTATCCGCCGGTTTGGATTCTGGGGCGGCGAGCGCTTGACTCCTACACTTGTAATGATTTCACGGCACCCAAAGGTTCGATCCTACTGGTCTGCATGGCCGTTCTCCACCGGCGGGAGGAGTTTTTCCCGGAGCCGGACCGGTTTCTGCCGAACCGCTGGCTTAATTCGACAGCGCCGAAGTTCGCCTATCTGCCGTTTGGGGGCGGCGGACGGCTTTGCATCGGCGAACGGTACGCCTGGATGGAAGGGGTTCTTTGCCTAGCCAACCTGGCGCAGCGCTACCGGTTGGACCTTCTGCCGGGAAACCAGGTGGAGCCGCTGGGGCTCCTCACGCTCCGGCCGAAGCATGGTCTGCGGATGCGGGTAAGCGCTCGGGTCCAACAGCGCTAGAGCGGGCGCCGGCGGGTTCGGAGATCCCAGCTCGCGCAGGGCCCGATAATAGGAGCGCTCGGCCGATTCGACATGCCGCTGCGCGCATTCAAAGGCAGCACCGAGGGAAGCGTTCTCGGGACTGGCGGCAAAGCGTTGGAAGAGGGTCGTTTCCAGGCGTTGAGCCCGCTCGAGACGGGCCTGAGCGATCGCAATCTGGCAGGAAAAAGATTGTTTCATGGCTTCACCGTACTGCGGGTCGTGAGTCCAAGCGGAACCAGCCTGCTTGCAAACATCTGATAAGAAATGAGAAATAAATCCGAACCGTGTCGTACCAGGGGGTTTAGTACTGCGTTGGCGTTGGTACTTGGGAGGGAGTTCTAGCCTTCCGGTAACGTTGTCGAGAATGGGGGCGCGAGATAGGCTTTGTGAAGAGGAATCCGGCTTGATTCAGCTCATTTACCAATACTCTTACCTGCAGATGCTCGACTTCCTGACCACCGTGGCCTTTCTGCTGAATGGAGTGGAAGAGGGCAACCCCTTGGTGCGCTGGGCGATCGTGGCTGCGCCTTCGCCATTATTGGGCTTGCTGATGGTGAAAGTGCTGGCCGTTGGTTTGGGCGTTTATTGCTGGCAGACGGGGAAACTACGACTCTTGTCGAAGATTAACGTCGGGTTCGCGATATTGATTGCTTGGAACCTGGTTTCGCTGATCCTCAAGTCGTCGTACCAAGCCTAAGCGTACATCACGCATGGACAAGCGTACCTCTTTCACTGTACGCTTTCCGTATGAAGGCTACCGACTTACGGAAAAATCTCTTTCAGAACCTCGATCACGCCCTGCAGGGGCAGGTCGTCCTGATCGAATATAAGGGACGGAAGCTGGAAATCTCGGCTCCGGCGGGTGTCAGCAAACTGAGCCGGGCTGTCGTGCGGGACGCCATCGTGGGAGACGCGGATAGTCTAATCCGGTCCGAGTGGGACGAATCCCAATGGAAAGAGAGCGATCGGCTTTGAGCGTCGCCTATCTCGATACTCACGTCGCGCTATGGCTTCACGATGGACTGGTGCAGAAGCTCACCAAAGCGGCGCGGCAGGAGATCGAGCGAAGCGCCCTGCTGCTTTCCCCGATGAGCTATTTGGAATTCGACTACCTCCATCGCCGGGGGCGAATTCGCTATCCGGCAGCGGAGGTGTTCGCAAATCTGAGCACGACCTTCGGCGTCACGCTGTGCGAATTCCCCTTCCCCGCTGTCGCTGGGATGGGCACGACAATTGGCTGGACACAAGATCCATTTCGCCGGCTCATCGTCGCGCAGGCGAAGGCCAACCAGAATTCACCGTTGATAACCGCCGACGAAATGATTCGCGAGAACTATCCACCGGCGGTCTGGTAGCGGCCTAGCGCGACGTGCTGGCGCTCTCCGCCGCGGGTTCTGGCGACGAGGATGCAACGCCACCGCTTTCGTTGAAGCTGTAGCCAAAGCCACGGACGCTGCGAATGTACAACGGGTTCGTCGGATCCGTTTCCACCTTCTGGCGTAGGCGGAGAACGTAGACGTCGACAGTACGGTCCGTCACAGCGCGATCGTGGCCCCACACCGCATTCAGCAACTGTTCCCGGCTGAAGACCACGCCGGGGCGGGACATCAGGAATTCGAGCAGACGGAACTCCGTTGCCGTCAGCGTCAGTTCTTCGCCGCCGAGGTAGACCCGGCAAGAGTTACGGTCGAGTTCGAGCGCCCCGGCCTTGAGCGAGCGGGCCGGCTGGGCTTGACCACGGAACTGGATTTTTATGCGGGCAATGAGCTCCCGGACAAAGAAGGGCTTCACGATGTAGTCATTGGCCCCGAGTTCGAGGCCGACAATCCGATCCGTCTCCGTGGCCCGCGCGGTGAGAAAGATCACCGGGATGTTGGCCAGCTCCGGATGGCTGCGGATGGCCTTGCAAATCTCCAGGCCGTCCGAATCGGGCAGCATGATATCGAGAATTACGAGGTCCGGCCGCTCCCGCTTACAAAGGTCGAGGGCGCCCTTGCCAGTCTGCGAACCCGCGAAAAAGTATCCTTCCTTTTCGAGGTTGTATTTCAGCAGCGCAAATAAATCCGCATCGTCTTCGATGAGCACAATCTTTTTCATGACTCTTCCAAGCTACTGCGACTACTGTTTCAATCCGATTACGAAACCATTAACTGTGAGCGAATATCGCTCTGTTCACTCATGCCCAGATCGTCATGAGGCAACGTGAAGGCGAATTCCGAGCCGCTGCCGACCTCACTCGTCACACGGACTTCCCCGCCCTGCGCCCGGACCAGATGCTTCACGATGGCCAAACCGAGACCGGTGCCGCCGAGTTCGCGCGAGCGAGCCTTGTCGACCCGATAGAAGCGCTCAAACAAGCGGGGCAGATCCTCCCGCGGAATGCCGATCCCGGAGTCCTTGACGAAGATCTCGACGAACGGCTGTGGGCTCAACTCGCGCACCCCAACCAAGATAGCGCCGTTCTCCGGGGTATATTTCAAGGCGTTATCGACCAGATTCGTCAGAATCTGATTCACGGCTTCCGAATCGCAAAAGGCTTCCGGCCGGGAGGCGCTAGGGGAGAACTGGATGGTGATGTTCTTCTTCCGGGCGAGCGGGAGCATGGAGTCCACTGTGTTCTGAACCAAATGATCCACGTGATACGAGGCGAACTGGAACTTCTGCTGCTTCAGTTCCACGCGGGAGAGGGTGAGCAGGTCGGCGGTTAGATTAGCGAGCCGCTCCGCATTCTGCCGGATGATGCCGAGGAAGCGCACGTTGTGATCGGGGTCGTGGATAGCGCCGTCGAGCAGGGTTTCGGTATATCCCTGAATGGAGGCCAAGGGCGTACGTAATTCGTGAGAGACGTTGATCACGAAGTCTTTCCGGACCCGCTCCAGTTTTTCCAGTTCGGCGTGCTCGCGTTCCAGCTCTTGGAACATGCCTTCCAGCGTTTCCCCGGTTTCGTTCAGCTTTCGTTCGAGCAGGCCGAGTTCGTCGGTACCTGGCGAGGCAAGGCGCGCCTGGAAATTGCCCTTCGCCAGTTCGGCCGAGTACTCGATGATCAGACCAAGACGCCGGGAAACCCACCGGGCGAAAAGAGCGGCGAGGAGGATGGCCGGCAGGAAGGCGATGGCCGTGGAGGCGAGCATCCGGCGACGGATCGCATCGACCTGATTCTGGATTTCCGAGAGCGGGACGGCCAGGCGCAGCGCACCATCTTTCACCGGCACCGCCACATAAAGGAACGGCACACCCAAAGTGGGGCTCTTGCGACGGACGGAGCCGGCCTGACCGGCCAGCGCACTCTGCACTTCGCTTCGGTTGGCGTGGTTTTCCATCTTGTCGGCCGAAGCTTCCGAATCCGCGAGGACACGGCCGTCGCGGGCGATGAGCGTAAGCCGGCCACGCGCCGCTTCCGCGTACTTCTCGAACTGCACCGGATCAGAAGGCACGGCGATCGCCAGCATCTTGCCCTTGTCAACCAACTCACGTTCGAGGGTTTCGAGATAGGTCGACTCCGCGACCTTCGAGGCAAAGAAGTCAACGGCCACCAGGGCCACCACCAGCAGGCAGAGCACCGCGCCGATCAATTTAAAGAATATTTTCCCCGTCAACGGCGAACCGCTCCTTAGCTTCATTGTAGCCGGGGAATCCAAACTCCGAGGTTGGAACACCGGCGGTTACAGATCTATGAACGAGCCTGAAACATTTCGTGAATCTTATGGTTTTAGGTCGATCACAGTGTATGTGGGCACGAGGGGGAGGGAAAATTCAGTCGTTTCAGCGGTCACCATCAGATCGCGGGGTTCTACCGGCCCGGCTGAGGAGGTGAGTTGGAGCTTCGGGAAGCGGCCGAGCAGCCGGACGCGGAGGCCGTCCACGTTCCGGTTGCCATAGTTGAGCAGGGTAACCCGGCGTCCAGAAGCATCGCCGTGAAGCCGGGCGATGACAACATCCGAGCCGTAAATCCGAAGCAGGCGCTTCTCGTCGCCGAGTTTTTGGCGAACTTGGTAGGCGTACTTCGAAGGGTCTCCGGATTCCGGCTTAATGTTTATGGAAAGGGCCGGATCCGGCGAGGAAACCACTTTGAACAGCAGATTTCTACGGACCAGCAGGTTCAGGTTTTCACCCGCGGCCGCCGAGCCATCGTCAACAAAGCCAATGTTGGCCAGCGCCGGCAAGCGGGACGGCGAAAGGCTGGCGATCAGCTTGACCGCTTCGGCATACTTCGGCCAATCTTTCGGGGCTACCTTCAGAATGGCGTCGACGCCATAGGCATGGGCCTCGGCGGCGGCGAGCACCGGATTGGGCGCGTCGACGAACGCTGTATTCTGCAAGCCGCGAACGTATTGCCAGCCGTTCGAATTCACCCAGGGGGCGTTTGACGCCGAGGCGACGTTCATCCTGTACTGGACGCCCGGAGCAGGCAGTTTGGTGACCGCGGGCAGCGGCTTGGCGCAAACACCGGCGGCGGTCCAAGCGGCGACAGCGTCCGGGGCCACAAAGACACAGTCGATACCGAGGGGCTTGAGTTGAGGCGCGGCGGAGGGCGGCGCGTCGGTGAACAGGCTGATCAGGACGAGAGCGAGCATTTATAGAGTGATGGAGCGGAAGTCGATTTTCTTCTTGTCGTATTCGCCAAGGCCGAGCGTGGCGGCGTACTCAATGTGTCCTGGTTCCCGGATGAAGCGGTTCCAGTTGGGACCGGATTTGCGCTCCCCCGTTCTGATGAGATGTTCGGGCGAACGGTTCCAGACGCTAACGGCCCCTTTCAGTTTGCGCTGATCCTCGATGATGTCGAGCAGGATGCGGTCCATGGCGACCGGATCGGTTCCGAACATCATCTTGGCGGGATAGAAGCGGAAGTCCTTGGTCGGTGAAAACGGACCGCCGTGCCAGACGCCTTTCAGGCCGTCCATTAGGTGGAGCACGGTACGGGAGCGGACGGGCTCGACCATGGCGAGGGCTCCGATGAACGAAAAGGTGTTCGTCTTCTCGAAGCGGTGGGAACGGGCGACGTTGTGAAAGTTGCCGTAGGCGATGTTCTTGAGGCAACCGGTGACGCCGGAAGCGCCGTGGTCCTTCATGTTCGGAATGTTGATGATCTTCGTAAAGTTTTCGGCCACCTGGCGGATGACGTTCGACCGGGTGTCCTCTTCACCGAAGAAGTCGACTTCGACGTAGGTTTTCGGGTCGTAGCCGTTGAGAGCATCGCGCAAGGATGACGCAGCGAGGATATGCACGCCTTCCGGCACGTACTTGTTGTAGGCCACGGAATCCATTTGGTCTTTGAAGCGCTCGTAGATCCAGATGTTGGTGGGCTTAACGCCGGTGGCGATCAACTGCCGGACTGTTTCCGCGACGATGACGGGATGGGAGCAGATTCCGGGGGCGCCGGAGCAGTTCACTTTCAGGCCAACGACGTCATTGGGTTCAACGAAGCGAAGCCACGCGGTGCGGAGGTCCTTTTCACCGGTGAGCGAGAGCATGCCCCGGCTCATCATTTCCTGTACGGTGGGAACATCCACCGTCTCGGTGGGTACGTCGATGGATTTCGGGGCGTGCACGGACGCCACGCGGCCGCGGAAGGCGCCGGGCATCCCCGGATTGGTCCACGGTTTGTAGGCAGATTGGACGCGGTATTTCGGAAGATCGGTGTTAGTGGCCGCGACAGCGGCAGTGGCGGCGAGTGGGGGGAGCGTCAGGAAGCTGCGGCGTCGCATACAATGCAACTTAGCATGAACAAACCCACCAACTCTCGACGCAATTTGATTGCCGCGGCGGCCGGACTGGCCGGAGCGGCGGCAGCACAGGCACAGACCCCGGCCAAGCCGGAGAAGAAGGTTCATTACAAGACGAAGAAGCCGGAGAAGACGCCGCTGTTCAATGGCGCCGTTTCCTACGGCAATCTACTGTTTATCGCGGGAAAAGGCGCCCATTTTGAAGGCGACATCAAGGCGCACACGAAACACGTGCTGGATGAAGTGGAGAAGGAACTGGTAAACGCCGGGTCGTCCATGGACAAGGTGCTGAAGTGCAATGTTTACCTGCATGACCTAAACGATTACAAGGGAATGAACGAGATGTTCCAGGGGCGCTTTGGCGGGGAGCCGCCCGTCCGGACGACGATCGCCGCGTATGGCGGCATTCCCGGCAACTCGCTCGTCGAAATCGACGTGATCGCGTATATCTAGCTAAAAGCCGTAGAGGCGTTCGGCGCGGATATATTCAGCCACCGCGGGGGGAAGCTCATCGGGCATCTCTCCGCGGGCCAGGTCGGCACGGATGCGTGTCGAGGAGACGTCGAGTTCTACCGTTTCGAGCGGGAGGACGCGGGCGCCATCCGGTATCGCATACGTGCTGCCGGGGCGGGAGACGACGATGAACGTCACCAGGGCGACGACCTCGGTCCAGCGATGCCACGTGGCAATTTCGGCGAAGGCATCCGCACCGATCAAAAAGAACCATTCTCCGCCGGTGGGGAGGAGACGTTCGAGCGTAAGGATAGAGTAGCTTTTCTCGTTCGCCTGTTCGATGTCCGACACAGCGAATTGCGGGTAACCGGCACAGGCGAGTTGAACCATGCGAAGGCGATGGTCAAAAGGTGTACGTCCCGTCTTGTGCGGCGGGACGGCGTTCGGGATGAACAGGATTTGGTCCAGATGAAACTGGCACGCAGCTTCGGCGGCGACCACGAGATGGGCGGAGTGAATCGGGTCAAACGTACCGCCGAAGATGGCAATGCGCATGGGCTAGAAGCTGAATCCCACTAGCGCGTCGACCTGGTGAGTGCCAGTCAGTATCCCGGAACTCGGGCGCTTTTCGTTGAAGCGGGTGTAGCGGAGTTCCGGGGTGATGCGAACCTTGGGCAGCTTGAATTCGACGCCGCCGCTGGCGACGATCCCGCTGCGGTTGTCGAGTCCAGGGATGTCGTTCAGGCGTTGGAACATGTAGCCGCCGCCAATGGTGGGGCGGATCAGAATGCCCGGAAAGCGGTACTTCGCCATGAGGGGGAACTCCCAGGAGTTGATGCCTGCTCCGCGGCGGTACAGGGCGTTCAGTTCGACGCCGAGTCCAGCGGGGAGGCGGAGTTCGAACATCGGACCGACGACGTAGTCGCCATCGCGAAAGCTGGTTAGTTGCGGCCGGATAAACTCGGAGGAGTCTTTCAGAGGGACACCGCCCTTGATGCCGACGCCGATGTTCTGGGCCGGAAGCAAGGCTGCAGCGGCCAGGAGCAGGGGGAAGAGGCGAGTCATCCCCTTATTGTAGTTCGCATTACGGGGCAATCTGGGGAGAGCACTAGCCGTTCTGGACCACTTTCTGGCGTGATCCTGCATCTTCTCTGGCGACCGGGGCGCGCTGCCGACCCGGTTGCCGAACAGCAACTGCAATTTACACGGATGTTGGCGTACGCGCAACGGCGGACCCGGTTCTATCAGCAGCGGAGCGAGGCGAAGGCCCTAGACGACTTGCCCCATGTGGAATTGCTGGACTATCTGCGGCATCCCGAACGATTCGAGGTACCTTCAGCGCCGGTGCACCCGCGCCAGGAGTTGGAATATCCGGTCGGCAAGGCTCCGCGTACGGCGGTGCTCGGTCAGGAGATTCGCGGCAGTTGGCGGGTGCGCAGCTTTTCGAGTTACCGAAGTGAAAAGTTACAGCAGTTTGCGCCGCAGGCGTTGGCGGCGCCAGGGGATACGATTCGCGCGCTGGCGCAGAGCATCGAGGAGGGCGAGATCCAATGGCGGCCGTTAAGCCAATCGCTGATTGTCTTCACGGATGTGGTGCGGGGTTCGCTGAGCGAGGAGGATCGGGACTATTTTTGGCGGCTCTTTCAGGTTCCGATTTTTGAACAGTTCCGCGGCTTCGCCGGCGAGTTACTGGCGCAGGAGTGTGAAGCGCACGACGGGATGCATGTCAACCTGGCCAATGCGATCTTCGCGGTTGAACCAGACGGACAACTGGAGGTGAGCTTTCTTCGGAATCCGCGCGCTCCCTTGTTCCGGCTGGCGACGAATTTGAGCGCTCGCATGGTCGACGGGCGCTGCGCTTGCGGCCAAATAACTCCCCGATTGCTGGACATCCGGCGCCGCTCGACGGTTTCGGCTTCGCACCGGCGTCTGGTGGTGGTAAACTCTTAGTGCAACGTGCCTTGGGCGCATGTGGCGGAATTGGCAGACGCCCCGGATTTAGGTTCCGGTACTCGCAAGGGTGTGGAGGTTCAAGTCCTCTCATGCGCACCAACAGAAACTCTCAAGGGACTCCGGTACTCTAATGATTATGAAACATTGGTTTTCTCCGCTTGCTGTACTCGCTCTTCTCGCGCTGCCATTGGCCGCAGAAACTGGTTACGTGCGCGTTCGCGCCTCGCCGACGGGCGCAGGTTTGTTTGTCGACGGGAAGTACGTCGGCCCGGCGGGCCGGTTCTCAGTTCCGGAGAAGTGGCCGGTTGAGGCTGGCTCTCATGAGATCGTGTTGAAGGATCCCCGGTACGAGGACTTCACGGCCAAGGTGGATGTGACGGCGGGCAAGACTTCGAAGATGCGCGCCAAGCTGAAGAAGCGCGATGTGCCGCAGGGCCCGTTCGGGCGTCTCCGGCTGCGTGGCGGCGAACCCGAATCCTTCTGGTCGGTGGCGCAAGGCGACACGGGTCCGTTCTACCTGAACGGCCGGTTCATGGGCCATGTGGATGAGTTGAACAATGGTGGCGGCGGCTTGCTGATTCCTGCGGGCACCTATGAGCTCTTGGTCGAAAGCCAGATCTACGGGACTGTCAAGAAGAGCATCACCATCGAAGCCAACAAAGTAAACCGCATCGACTACGGCACGAAGAAAGAGCAGTAATCCCTACCGAGCCACCTCATCATAGAGTGGCGGCAGCGTGCGATTGAACATTCGGCCCGGCTCCCAACCCAGGGAGGCCGGGTCGAACGCTTTTACGGCGTCCTCTTTCGACAATCCCTTGCGCTTCAGCTCCGTCATCTTGCGGACCATGCCGTCGAGCTTGTCGCGGAACGTCTTCAGATCAGCCTTGGTGTAGAGCGGTCCGTGGCCCGGGATGACGGTATCGAAATCAAGCGCTAGAACCTTATCGAGGGTGGCCACCCATTCGATGCCCGAGCCGCCATTGGCGTAGTCAATGAAGGGCCCCGGCGCGGCGATGAGGTCGCCTGCGTGCAGCAGCCTTTTCTGCGGGAAGAGAATGACGACGTCGCCGTTGGTGTGGCCGCGGCCGAGGTAAATGGCGCGGAGTTCGACGCCACCAAGGCCGATGGTGATGGAGTCCTTGAATCCGATCCGTGGAACGCCCGGCATGCCGCCTTTGATCATGTTTGCGCGTGCGTTTTCGTGGGCCAGAATCTCCATCGGCTCCTTCGCCGCCAAGGCAGCGTTTCCGCCGGTATGGTCGCCGTGGTGGTGCGTGTTGACCAGGAAGCGGATGGGCTTGCTGCTGAGCGACTTGGCCGCGTCGTAGATCTGCGGCACGTTCGGGGCGAACTTGGCGTCGATGAGAATGGTGCCCTCGGCCGTCGTAACGACCGCCACGTTGCCGCCAGCGCCCTCGAGAAGCTTCACCCCATCGGTGACAGAAATCAGCTTGAGCGCTTCAGGAGGAGGCAGTTGGCCCCAGCTTGAAAGGGCGGTCAAACCGGTGAGGGAGAGGAAATGACGGCGATGCATGCTCCGCCGAGCATACCAGGATTCCGGCTAAGGGCGGGAGAGGTCGATGCCGATCTTTTTCAACTCTTCGGCGTAGTAACGGCGCTGCAGCAGATCGAACTCTTCACTGCCTTCGAGAATCTCTCGCTTTTGCTTGCGTACTTTTTCGCGGGCGGCTTTATCGATCTTGTCTTCGGCGACCAGCAACTCCGTGAAGCCCTTCACAATCTCCAGCCGGATGTCGTTTTCCGGCTTCTTCAGACGGAACTCGCGGGACTTGCGGAAGGCCGAGATGAGCTTGTGCGAGATATCGGTGATCTTGTCCCGGGACAGTTTCATCGCATCGCCGGTGTCACGGCCCGAGGCCCGGATCACCTTGCGTTCGGCGATCAACTGGTTCTTGATCTTGCGAAACATGTCCGAGTAACTGATCTGGTTCTCGCGCATGTAGTTGGCGTACTGCTCGAGGATGCCGCGAACCTCATCGTTCAGCTTGTCCTCGGCCGAAAGCTCTTCGATGATCAGTTCGCTGACCACCGGCGCCGCTTTGGCGGGATCGCCGACTTCGACATAAAACGGGTTGATGCGCTTGATCAGTTGGCGGGAGAGGTACTCGATCAGTTCCTTCGGGAGAAGCATTGGGTGTCAGGGATGAGTGTATCAAACGCTTAGCGCAGGCCGGGCAAATATCGCCAGCGGGTGCGGGTGCGGTATGCGGAGTAGGCCGTTCCCGCCAGCGCCGACTCCTCATGTGCCAGCCGGAGTTCTGAACCGGCCAGATAGAGTGCGATGGCCGGAACGGACCGCCAGCCCGCGGCGGCAAGGGCAGCCGTCGCCGCCAGAAGCAGGAGAAAGCCAAGATACATGGGGTGGCGCACCCAGGCAAACGGGCCGGAGGTGACCAGGCCTCCGCGGCGTCCAGCCGCCACGGTCGCCAAATAAATCGCCGCGCCGGCCGGGGCGAGAATCAGCGCCAGACTGAGTTCGAGCGGACCAGGCCGCAAGGGCCCGTCGGGAAGGAACATCGTAATTACCAACACTCCGGCCAACTGCAGCAAGGTGCCGGGCAGATGGTGATGCGCGGGCGCGGTATGGCGGGTGGGCAGCGCGCTCCAGATCGCGCCGAAGGCTACCGCTACCCACGAGAGCAGATAAATGAAAAAAGAGAGAAGACGCAGGGAAGCCACCGATGATAGTGTAACGACGATATGAAGACTTCGACGATTCAGAAAGCCGATTGGCAAGGTGTGTTCTCGGTCCCCCCTCTCGCGCGGCGGCGCGACGCCGCGCGCTCCATTAACTGGGAGGCCAGCGCCAAGATCGCCGCCCATATCCACAAGGGTGGCGTCACCCGCCTGCTGTACGGCGGAAACGCGTTTCTCTATCACATCACCCTCGCCGAGTTCGAGGCGCTGCTTGATTGGCTCTCCTCCTTCGACGACGCCCTCTGGGCGATCCCTTCCGCCGGCCCCAGCTTCGGCCGCCTGATCGATCAGGCGCCGCTCTTGCGCCGCTACAAGTTTCCTACCGTGATGCATCTGCCCTGCGGTGATCCGCGCGACGCCAAGGGCCTCGAAGCCGGGCTCACCGACTTCGCCAACGCCTGCGGCCTGCCGCTGATCCTCTACCTGAAAGAAGAAAACAACTTCGGGGCCGACAAACTCGCGGGCCTCGATGCCGTGGCGCGGATGGTCGACAAAGGTCTCTGCATCGGCATCAAGTACGCCGTCGTGCGGCAGGACCCGAGCGTGGATGCGTATCTCACCGCGCTGCTTGAGCGCGTCGACAAGTCCATCGTCGTCAGCGGCATCGGCGAACGGCCGGCCATCGTCCACCTGCAACAGTTCGGCCTTCCGGGGTACACGACAGGCAGCGGCTGCATCGGCTCCGCATGGACGCAGCAGATGTTCGAGCTTTGCCAAAAGGGCGAGTGGGAGGCCGCGGCGGCGATCCGCGAGCGATTCATTCCCCTCGAAGACATTCGCGATGCTCTGGGCCCAGCCCGGGTGCTGCATGCCGCCACCACCGCAGCCGGAATCGCCGACGCCGGAGCGATTCCGCCCTTCATCACCGAACTGACGACGGAACAGTCGGCCGCCTTGGCCGGGGCCGTCGAGCCGCTGCAATTCTAAGGAGCGCGTCCCCATGTTAAGACGAACCTTCCTCGCCGCCATGGCCCCGGCCCAGCAGCCGGTCATCGATACCCACATTCATCTGTTCGACCCGCGGAGGCCGCAGGGCATCCCCTGGCCCAAGCCGGACAACAAAACGCTCTATCAACCGGCGCTGCCAGACCGATACCGGAAGCTGTCGGCGCCGCACAATGTGGTCGGCGCGGTGATGGTGGAGTGCAGCCCATTGGTCGAAGACAACCAATGGGTTCTCGACATAATACGAAACGAACCCATTATGGTGGGGATGATCGGCAACATCGAGCCCGGTCAGCCTGATTTCGCCAAGCACCTCGACCGCTTCCGGAAGAACCCACTCTTCCTCGGCCTCCGCTACGGCAACCTATGGGATCGCGATTTCCATGGCGCCATCGGCAAGCCCAATGTGATCGCCGACATCAAGCGGATCGCGGACGCGGGCCTCACCATGGATAGCGCTAACCCAACGCCGCAACTCGTCGCCGACCTCGTCCGGGTGACCGACGCCGTGCCGAACCTGCGGCTGGTCGTTGATCACTTGCCGCAGATTGAGCCCCCGGCCGACCTCGCCAAGCTGGCGCAGCGCCCGCAGGTGTTCATCAAAATCTCCGAGGTGCTGCGCCGCGTCGACGGCAAGGTGTCAACGGACCCTGCCTTCTACAAAGCGCGCCTGGACCAGTTGACGGGCCTGTTCGGTCCCGACCGGATCCTGTTCGGCAGCGACTGGCCGAACAGCGACAACTGGGCGCCGTACGCCCAGGGCTTCGAACTCGTCAAATCGTACTTTGCGCCGAAAGGCCCGGAGGCGATGGCCAAGTACTTCGCGCGCAACTCGCGGGCCGCCTACAAGTGGAAGGCGCGCACGGCGGATCAGCGCGCGCTCTAGAAAGTTTAGGAACGCTGGGGACAAAGTTTACGTCTCCCCTGCAGGAGTGCAATATGTTACGGCCCCTCTTGCTCGCAGCTTTGGCCTCAGCCGCCCTTTTCGCTCAGGCGGACGACACGCCGGTTTTCCGGAGTGATGTCTCGCTCGTCCGTGTCGACGTGCAGGTGCTCGACCGGACCTCCCGGCCGGTGACCCATCTGCAGAAGGAAGATTTCGTGCTGCGGGAGAACGGTAAGGAGCTGCCGATTCTCAATTTCGCCAGCGAGAAGATGCCGATCGACATCTTGTTTCTGCTGGATGTAAGCGGCAGTATGCGGCCGCACGTCGAACGGATCGCCCGGGCGGCGCAATCCGCGCTCGACGTGCTGGGGCAGGACGACCGCATCAGTATCATGGTGTTCGATCGGCAGACGCGCACCCGGCTGCCGTTTACGATCGTCGGCGACCAGGTCTATCGCGAGTTCGACAACGTACTGGACCGCGAACGGTTCAACGGCGGGACGGACATTACGCGGGGGATGCTGGACGCGGCCGAGTATATGAAGCGGAACGCGCGGAAAGACGCGCGGCGCGGCATCATCATTCTGACGGACGACCAGACCGAGTTCGACAGAGACGACGAGCGCGTGGGGCAGGCATTGATTGACGCCGACTCCGTGATGAGTGCGCTATTGGCGCCGGACGCGTTGGGAAACCGGCGCGGGATACCAAGAGGCGGTGGCGGCGGTGGCTATCCGCCGAACGGGCGCGGGAGAAGTGGCGGTGGCTGGGGAACGCTGGGCACCATCATTCTTGGCGGCGGCGGATACCCGGGTGGCGGCTATCCCGGCGGAGGCCGGGGCGGCGGCGGGGGCGGCGTCAGCATGGGTCGGATGAACTCCGCCGGAACCGCGGAGATCGCGCAAGCCTCCGGCGGGGAGAGCATGCCGGTGGATAGCTCCGCAGCGCTGGAAACGACCGTGGCACGGCTGCGGCAGCGCTATGCCCTCTACTTCAACCTACCCGCGGGAGCCCGCCAAGGCCAGCAGCGCCGGATCAACATAGAGTTGGCAGGCACAGGGGCCACTCGCTATCCCAACGCGGAGCTGCGCTACCGGCCCACCTATCTGGCCCCGATGAGCAATGACAGCGACCCGAACATCACCGTGATTTCCGAAACGAAGCCGGAAGCTCCGGGAGCCAACTCCGAGGACCGGCCCGTATTCCGCCGCCGCCCTGTCGGGGATGGCACGGGCGGCGGCCGGGGGCCGAATCCGCAGGTAGGCGCAACGGAGCCGTCGGCTCCCACGCCACCTGCGACTGCTTCGTCGACGGGCGGATGGCGAAAAGCCGAACCGAAAGACGCCCCGGCTCCGGTTCGAGTGGAAGCGACTCCCGGGGAAACGCCCTCTGCCGCTCCAGCGGCGACAACGCCGACGCCGGGAGTGTGGCGCAGGACCGAGAGCAAAGACGCGCCCGCCTCAGCTCCGGGGGAAACCACTCCAGCGGCCTCCCCTGCTCCGGCCCCGGCGGCGGAGCCGAAGAAGGGCGGTTGGCGGAAAGTGACGGATCCGGAGCCGGCTCCTGCGCCGGCCCCTCCAAAACAGCCCTAGACTAGTTGCCCGCGCGGACAGGAACGAACAGTTGCTGGCCGATCGCTTCGCCGTTGACGTTCACCTTGAGAGCGACGTCCCCGTCAGGAGTACCAGCCGGAACGCGAACGTTGAACTGATAAACCCCCACCAAGCCGGATGCGAGACCGGCGTAGAGGACTTCGGCCTTCTCCGCGCCGAACTCAAACTCGACGGGAGAGGTGATGCTGGCGATTGACTCGACGATGCGGCCGACGTACGGAACGGTGGCAGGGCTTACGGGGCCAAAGCCAACGCCGTAGAAAACCAGAAGGTCGTTCGGCTTGGCGGGCGCATCGGCCGTCACGAAGGTGCCATCGGTGGAGCGAACCGTGGCGACGAACTGCTTATCGCCGACCTTGAAGCTGGCGGGCGCCAGCAGGCCCGGCGCGAGCGCCCGAATCTGTAACGGGAATGCCGCACTCTGCTCGTTTCGATTGGTGACGACGATGCCAACGGTCCCACCGGTCGGCAAACCAACAGGGAGTTGCACGTTGATCTGGTTCTTGCTGACGTAGTTCACGTAGGCCAACAATCCGTTGGCTGTCACGCGGACGCTCTCCAAAGTAGTGGGAGCGTTGCCCGCGACGAAGTCTGAAGTGTTCCAGCCGCGGCTAACTTCACCTGCCAGGTTGTTCCCATAGATCTCGATATAAGAGCCGGGGGCGGCGTAGGGCATGCCGCCGAAGTTGCCGGCCGAGATAATCCCGCCTTCGGAAATCTCGGGGACAGGCGTCTCGTCGAGAATGGTGATGGAGCGGACGAAGACGATGTTGGCCTCGCCGACAGTCTGGCCCGAACGGTAGTTCAGCAGCGGAATATCTGTAAGTTCGTTTGAGTTCAGAGCGAAGACCGGGGTAGCCGCAATGCGGTCCATATTGGCTAGCCCATTTGAGACCCG
The DNA here is from genome assembly GCA_945890485.1 of Candidatus Sulfopaludibacter sp. SbA3. Classification (GTDB taxonomy): domain Bacteria; phylum Acidobacteriota; class Terriglobia; order Bryobacterales; family Bryobacteraceae. Next base: position 420,214 of record CAMDCN010000004.1, read on the forward strand.
GCCGAAGACGGTGAATCCTTGATTTTGGTTGTCTAAGTTCGCAGCGTTGTTAGCGAGATTGAAGAACCATTGGTTCGTCGCGCTGTTCGGGTTGTTTCCAAGTTTCGCCATCGCGATTGTTCCGCGCGAATTCGATGTTCGGAATTCATTCTGTACCGGAGGATCTGCTGCCAAGGCACGAAATGTAGTGCCCGAATAGGTGAAGCCGCCACCCTGAATGATGAACCCAGGAATCGACCGGTGAATAATCGAGTTGTTATACGTCCCTTTGCGAACGTAGTTCAAAAAGTTCTGCACGGTGGCCGGAGCGGAGCCCGGCAACAGGAGGACATCAATATCACCAAGTGACGTGTTGAAACGAACCGTCGGACCTGTCGCCAACTGCGCCCAAAGGCCGGAAGTGGCCAACAGGCCTCCGGCGAGAGCTAAACCCATGCGCTGCATCATGGAGAATATTCTATCGTCTTACCGAGGAGAGGTACGTTAAACCTTGCCACACAGAAGAAAACGCGCCACTTGCGCCGGCGGCGTTGCCCGCACGGCCAACGACTGGTGCGCCGAACGGCCCTCCACGACTACTTCCCCGCCCCGCCGATGAACCCGATAGGCGGCAGCGGCGCCGGTGTGCGCCTGCAGCGAATCGAGCGGCCAGTCCGAGTCGGCAATCATCCGGATTCCACCAGGGCCACCCGTCAGAATCGTCCAATTCGTTCCCTCAACGCTACTCTGAGCGGTCTGCAGGATCGACTCGGCGTTCTGTAAAAAGGCGTTCACACTGAGCTTCTCGACGGTTTCAGCCGGGGTTTGAGCGTATAATTGCGGCATGCGGCTGAGCATTCTGGCATTGGCGCTGAGCTTTGGTTTATGTGCGGCGGAACGGAAGTTCCCCGCCGGCGTATACGAGGATGACCGGATCCAAATCAAGGCCACGGTCTACCCCGACCGGGCCGACATCAAACGGCTGCTCGGCAGCGACTTCGACGGGGCGATCATCGTGGTCGAGCTCACGGTCACCCCGCTTGGCGAAGAGCCCCTCGATATTCAACGCGAACAGTTTCAACTGTTTTCGACCCGCGACGCCCAACGGTCGCCGCCCTTCCACCCATCGCAATTGGCCGGCCGCGGCGCCCTCGTGCTGGGCCAAGGCCCACGGGGCGGCGGCACTTATGTGGGTAACAACCCGACGGGACCGCGCATCGGTGGCATCCCCGGCATGGGCGGCGGCGTACCCATGGGCAACGGCGGCGCGATTGGCGGTGGCGGCTCCAACACAGGCAGCTCTGTAGAAAGCAAAGGCATGACGGATACGAAAGAGGACCCGACGCTTCAGGTATTGAAAGAAAAGGTACTCCCGGAAGGTAAAAGCCTAAAACCGGTTAGCGGTCTGCTTTACTTTGGCTTCGACGGAAAACAAAAAGCAAAGGACTTGGAACTCTTCTACCGTGGGCCGGCAGGAAAGTTCGCGGTACGATTTAAGAACTAATGCACATCTCGGAACTCGATACCCCCGCTCTCGTGATCGATCTGGACATCATGGAGCGCAATCTCCGACGAATGTCGGAGTACGCGGCGTCGCATGGGATTCGCCTGCGCCCGCACACGAAGACTCACAAGATTCCTGCCCTGGGGCGCCGGCAACTGGAACTGGGCGCGTCCGGATTGACCGTCGCCAAGGTCAGCGAAGCCGAGGTCATGCTCGCCTCTGGCGTGGAGGATCTGCTGATTGCCTACCCACTCTACGGCCCCAAAAAGTGGCCACGTGTGGCAGAAGTAGCCAAAAAGACCCGGCTCACCGTCTCGGTCGATAGCTACGAAGTGGCTGAGCCGCTTTTTTCTACCGGAGTAGAATTTCTTATTGAGATGGATGCCGGTCTGGGCCGGGTGGGCGTTCGCCCGGAAGAAGTGGTCCCGCTGGCGAAACGGATTGGGAAAAATGCTCGCGGTCTAGCCTTCTATCCAGGGCATCTTAAGTCAGCAGATATCACCGGACTCCTACAGGTGTCAGACTTGGTTCAGGAAGTGCTACGGGAAGCAGCGACGGCGGGAATCGAATTCGAACTCGTCAGCGGCGGCTCAACTCCGACCATGTGGAACTCCCACTTGGTGAAGGGAATGAATGAGATGCGGCCGGGAACATACATCTTCAATGACCGCAACACGATCGCCAGCGGCGCGTGCGGATACGAGGATTGCGCTGCGTCGATTCTTTGCACTGTTGTTTCTACAAGTGTAGACGGCCAGATGATTATTGACGGCGGATCGAAGACCTTTACGAGCGACCAGACCTCAGCCGGCGGCTTCGGCGAGATCCTGGGCAGTCCAGAAGCCTCTTTCATCAAGATGAATGAGGAGCATGGCTACGTGAAATTGAACGGGGCGAAGTTTAAGGTGGGGGACCGGGCTCGGGTGCTGATGAATCACGTTTGCGTGACCATCAATATGGAAGAGAGAATCTACGGGGTTCGAGGCGAGGAAGTGGTGGAAACGTGGGAGGTTGCGGGGCGCGGCAAGCTGCGATAGCAGCCGCGCCCCTAGGAGGATTACATCTTCACGGAGTCGATGTGGACGGAACCGTCCATCAGCTTACCGGTGATGGTGACCTTGTGGCCGAGGTGATCTTTCACGGAGTCGGCGTTGTGAATCGGAACGACTTTCCCGTCTTCGGTGACAAACACCGGGGCGGAGCCACCCTTCACGCAGCCCTTGACACAGGCCATGGACTTCTCGGACGCGTCGGCATGCTTGGCGCCGCATTTGGCGTCGGAAACAGTGCCCTTCCAAGTCTCAGCGAAAGCGGCCACCGAGCAAAGAGCCATACACAGAGCAAACTTTTTCATAACTGGATAATCCTCCCTGGATTGTTGAGCGTTCGGAGTGGTTCGCCGATCTGCCCAAATTGAGTCTACTGGAAATCAGGATCAGGAGCAACCGCCATTAGACACCGGAGCGCAGCAAGCGGATGGATCCGTTCGAAGTAGAGATGTCGAGGAGTGGTCCCCCGTTGCCAATTCTTCCTTCGACGCGTCTTTTTGTTACAGAGGCGTCGCTTCCGGTCAGCGGAAACTCATTGGTGATGGAACTATTCGAGGTGCTGGCGGAGACCCGGGCGTGGGTGTCGGCTGGCAGCCGCAACGTCACCCCGCCATTGGAAGTATGCGCCCGCAGTTCGCTGCGGAGCGCCTGCCGCACAGTGACGTCCACACTGCCATTGGTGGTCGAAAAACGCAGCGGCCGGTCCGATGGGCTCTCGAGCAGGGTGGCCGTAATGGAGCCGTTCGAGGTGGAGGCGTCCAGAGCGCCCTTCATCTCATCCACCGTCACCCGGCCGTTCGAGGTCCTGGCGGTGACCGGGCCGTTCATATTCCGGATCTCAATCGCGCCATTCGAAGTAGCCAGATCGAGCGTGCCCTGGTGCTGGCCCACGCGGATGGTCCCGTTCGAAGTCTGCACCCGGCCCGAACCTTCGAGTCCGTCCAGGCGCACCCCGCCATTGGACGATGCGATGCGTTCAAGCGTTGCCCGGCGCGGCAGGCGGATGGTGTAGCGGGCGCCCGTGTTGCCCCGCCGCTCACCCGGCGGAACCGTCCGGATCGTCACCTGGTCGGGCGCCACGGCGCGCGCTTCCACACGAATATCCGCGAGTTGTTCTTTCGTGTTGGCGTACTTGCTGCCGCGGATTTCGATCTTGTCCTGATCCCAGGCAGTGATTTCCACGGAACCGTTATAGTTGTCGAGCGTCAACCGGCCGGTGGCGCTGAGCGGGAAGTCGAACGAAAAATCCTCGAATTCGCGATTCGCATCGGAGAGGTGATCGAGATCGCAACTGGCGAGGAGGAAGGCGAAGGGGGCAAGCAACAACAGGCGCATGCCCACTCATACGAAGTCCACGAAAAAAAGTTCCGTGTGTTACGAGTTCGCGAACTTGCCAATCGCTTCGGCGGTCCAACCGGTTTGGGGCAGGACCTCCGCATTCGCTACCCGGGCATAAGCGCGCCGGACCGCAGCAACATCCATGGGACGAGCGGCGCCATCGAGCATTCCGGCCAGTGCCAGGCGGCGGTCGCCGAGGAAAGCCGTCACCTCCGGCAGGTCAGTCGCATTCAGGAAGCCGGGCACGAAGTTGGCGAACGCGTGGTTGTACATCTCTGTCGCCGCGACACTTTCAAAGCTCACCAGACCGCCCGAAAGATACAGGCGGCTAATCTCCGGGCTGATCGCCGCGGCGCACTGCGCTACCACCGTGAACTGCCCTTGCGCCGCCACGACGATGGGCCGATCCCGGTGGGCGTTGTGCTGCTTCAAACAACGAACCACCGCCAACAGATCCGAGACGCGTTGACCGAGCAGCGTGCGCCCGAGCATCAAGGAGGCCCAGGCATAGGCCTCCTCTTCGTTGTGCGAGCGAACGTAGCGCGGGTTGCCGGGGCCGAGCTCCGGCAGCAGATCGCCGACGCCGCGCACATCCGGCACGCAAACAGCGAACCCTTGGCGGCCGAGGGTCTGATGCAACTCATCCTCATGCCAGCCGACGCGGCGGCCGGCGTGCTGCAGCAGTATGACCATCGGCTGCTTTCCCTTCGCGGGACGCGGCGAATAGATCCAGGCCGGCACGAAGACGGCGGGCGCGGAGGCGGCCTCCACCGCTTCGATGGTCAGGCCGCGGCCAGGGAAGGTCTTGAGGATTGCAAACGGCCCAGTGGCCGGGGCGTCCATCTGCAGCAGCCGGTCCAGCGCTATCGGCTTCCGAGGGGGCCGGTTCTTGCGTTGCAGGGTAAACGGGGTCTCCGATTGGAGGGAATGAATGACGCTTGCCCGCTCGGTACACTGCAGCGTCTCCGGGGTTTCGACCCGCGTCGGCGGCTCCTCGGTAATGGGCTGGGAGCCGGGCTTCATCCAGCGGAGGAACCAGTTGTAGACCTGCAGCCGGGTATCGAATTCCAGCGAATGTGGCAGCGCGGTGCCGCCCCAGGCGAGGTGGTCCGGCTTGCCCAAAGTGCTATAGATCTTTTTGAGATTCTGGAACTCTTCCCAACCGCTGGCGATGTACTGTGGGCTATAGGTCCCCAGGAAGTCCTTGTCGCTCACCGTGAGCAGCATGGGCTTCGGCGCGAAAGGGTAAAGGGTGTCCCACCGGTCGAAGTTGGCCGGCGCGGCGGAGAGAAGATTCTGTTCGGCGTCATCGGTTGAGCCGGGGGCCGAAAAGTCCTTGCAGGCGAAGTTCTCGGAGTTGGCGCTGGTGAGGACGGCGCAGGTGATCCGGTCGTCAACCGCAAGCAAAAACATGGAGTCGGTCCCGCCGCCGGACTGGCCGGTGGTGGCGACGTTGCGGCGATCCACGTAGGGCAGCGAAAGGAGATAGTCGAGCGAGCGAACGGCGTCCCAGGTTTGGAAGCGCGTAGCGGTGTCGCCGGTCAGAAGCATCTGCCAGCCGGCGACCGAGTGCTCGTCGTCAGCGCTCGAAAAGCGGGAGTTCTTGCCTGAGGCGTCGGGATAGTAGATGCGTTCGCCCTGGCCCTGCGGATCGAAGCCAAGGACGACGAAGCCGAGTTGCACCAGGCCCTGAGCACAGCGTTGATACGTGGCGTAGGCCTTGCCGAGGGGGCTATGCCCCATCTGCAGCAGGATGGCGGGGAAGGGTCCCGGGCCGGACTGCGGGATATAGAGATTGGCGGTGACCGGCAGGCCGGGCCGGGAGTCGTAGATCACCTTTTCGATGCGGTAGCCGTCGCGCTTGACGGTGCCGGTAGTCCGAGGGTTGAGCGGGGTCTTCGGCAGCTCGCCGCCGATCAACTCCCAGAACGTCTGCCGGGCCCAGCGTTGGCGCGCGGCGATGGCGACGGGCGTCGTCAGGCTCTTCACGGCGGCAAGGCGGCGTTGATAGGTCGCGGCGGCGATGCTCTTGAGGTAGTCCGGAAGACAACGGGCGTAGTTGCGATAGGAGACGCCGGGATAGGGAACATCCTGCGCCCGAAGCGAGGCGGCAGCGGAGAGAGCGAGCCAGGTTCGGCGGGTCATAGAGCGGGTAAGAAAAACGGTATCACAGCGGGGTACTCTGGAGAGCGATTATGAGCGAACTTCGGACCCTGCAGTCCACCGACATTCCCGCGGCGATGCGACTCGTCGAGGCCGCCAACTGGAACCAGACCGCGGAGGATTGGGAGCGTACTTTGGCGTTGGCGCCGGAGACGTGTTGGGGCGTCTTCGCCGACGGCAACCTGGCGGCAACAACGACGGCCGTGCGGTATGCGAACGGCGTCGTCTGGATCGGCATGGTGCTGACGGCGCCGGAGTATCGCGGAAGGGGATACGCCACGATGCTCATGGAGGAGGCGCTGCAGATGGACGCGGCGTGTTTTCGGCTCGACGCGACCGCCATGGGCGCGCCGTTGTATCGCAAGCTGGGATTCCTCGACGAGCAGGCGATTGAGCGCTGGGAGCGGCCTGGGGCGGCCGTGGCGTACGACCCTCGACTGTTGGCCGCGCTGGCGGGTGCCGGCCCCTGCGTGGGGCGACCCGGGCGGAAGGCTTGGTACTTTGGCCCCTGGGTGGGCGCGGGCCTGGAAATGGCGCTGCAGATGACCATCTCCCGCCGCAGCGGTGAGGCGATCTACTGGGATCTGTTTCCCGCTGACGCCGAGGCGGTACAACTGGCCGAGCGCTATGGATTCGCCCGTTTGCGAGAGTTGGTGCGGATGCGGCGCGGGCCGTTCGTACCGGACGTGCCGGCGCGGGCCATCTGCGGGTTCGAATTTGGCTGAGGCTCGTGATAGCCTTTGCTGATGCCTCAGGATTCCACCCGCAGAGCTGTTCTTCAGGCCGCCAGCCTCGCCTATACGACCAACCTGTTCACCGGCCAGGTGCGCGGGGCCAACGACAAGATCAATGCCGCATTTATCGGCATGGGCCGCATGGGCCGCGGCAACTTGAACTCGGCGATGCGGCAGGACAATCTGCACGTAAGCTCGGTGTGCGATGTCTACACGCCGAATCTGGACCTCGCCGCCGAACAGTCCGCCAAGCAGGCTGGCGGCGCGGCGCGGAAGATCCGCGATTTCCGTGAAGTACTGGCGGACAAGAGCGTCGACATCGTTTGCATCTCGACGCCGGACCACTGGCACCCCTACATGACGATTGAAGCCTGCAAGGCCGGCAAGGATGTCTACGTCGAAAAGCCGACCAGCGTGACGATTGAAGAAGGCCAGAAGATGGTGCAGGCCGCGCGGAAATACAAGCGCGTGGTGCAGGGCGGGACGATGCAGCGCAGCGGGGCGCACTTCATCGAAGCCTGCAACATCGTCAAGCGGGGCGACATTGGCGACGTTACGGTGGTCAAAACCTGGAACTATGGCAATGGAAAGCAGGAAGGAATTGGCAATCCAGCCGACGCGGCGCCGCCGAGCGAACTTGATTGGGATATGTGGCTAGGGCCGGCGCCGAAGCGGCCCTTCAACGCCAACCGGTTCGGCGTGGACCCGAAAGCGTTTTCGCACTTCCGCTGGTTTTGGGACTATGCCGGCGGCATGATGACCGACTGGGGGGTGCATGTGCTCGACATCGCGCGCATGGGGATGGGCGAGCCGATGCCAAAGTCGGTGGTCGCGCTCGGCGATAAATATCAGATCAAAGACAACCGCGAAACGCCGGACACGTTGACGGCCGTTTACGAATTTCCTGGCTTCCTGGCGCACTACGAGAACCGGATGTTCAACGGCAACTCGATGTTCAAGCAAAGCTACGGAACGCTGTTCCATGGGACCAAGGCATCGCTGTTCGTTGATCGCTCGGTGTACCGGATCCATCCCGAAGGCCCCGGCGACGTGATTGAAGTGAAGAGTTCGAACAACTCGGGGATCGCGCATTGGGCCAATTTCCTCGCGTGCGTACAGTCGAGAGAGAAGCCGGCATCGGATATCGAGATCTGCCACAAGTCGACGGCCACGTGTTTGCTGGCGAACGTGGCGTTGCGGTCGAAGGTGAAAGTCGATTGGGACGACGCTCGGCAGACTGTGCTGCAGCCCGAAGCGAAGAAGTACCTGAAGCGCGAGGAGCGCGGCCCTTGGAAGTTGGTGGTGTGACGATGATGACTCGATTTGGGTTCGTTTCGTTATTGGCGAGTCCGCTCCTCGCCCAACCGAGCAGCAAGGATGTATTCCTGCTGGCCGGACAGTCCAACATGGCCGGCCGCGGCGTGGTGGAGGCGGTGGACAAACAGGCGATGGCAGGGATTTCGGTTTTCACGAAGGCGAAGGCTTGGGGCCCGGCGGTGGACCCGTTACATTTTGACAAGCCGGACATCGCTGGCGTTGGCTTGGGCCGGACGTTTGCGGCTACGGTGCAGAAGCATAGCGAATTGAAAGAGATCGGCTTGATTCCGGCCGCCATGGGCGGATCGAGCCTGCAGGAGTGGGCGCCGGGCGGGCCGTTGTTCACGAATGCTGTCGAGCGGACGAAGGCGGCGGGTGGGCGGCTCCGCGGAATCTTATGGCACCAGGGCGAGGCGGACGCGGTGGCCGGCCTCGAAAGCACCTATGCCGAGCGTTGGATGGTGGTGATGACAGCGCTGCGAGAAGCCGTGGGGGACGTGCCCGTGGTGGTGGGAGAATTGGGCCGGTTCAACCCGAAGTATGCCGCCGTGAGCGAGCAACTGGCTTCGCTGGTGGTGCGATATCCCCGGGTCGGGTTCGTCAGCGCGGGCGGTTTGAAGGCAAAAGCGGACGGGGTTCACTTCGACGCCCCTTCCTTAAAGGAGTTCGGCCGGCGCTACGCCCATGCCTGGCTCATGCTGGCCGGAAATTGGTGATAGCCTGAAGTTACGGTGGATCAGGTCGCAATACGCACGGTAGGACTCAGGAAGACGTACCAATCCGGTGCGAACGAGCTCACTGTGTTTGCCAACCTGGATCTCGCCGTAGCCCAGGGCGAACGAGTGGCGCTGATGGGCGCCAGCGGCGCGGGCAAGTCCACATTATTGCACTGTCTGGGCGGACTGGACCGGCCAACCGCTGGAAAGATTTTTTGTGGTGACCGGGAGCTGCACTCGCTGAATGAGACCGAGTTGGCGAGCTTTCGCAACCGCGAGGTTGGGTTCGTTTGGCAGATTCACTATCTCCTCCCGGAGTTTACGGCCGAAGAGAATGTGATGATGCCGCTGCTGATTCGAGGAATTTCCCGGGAAGAGGCCGCTCCGGCGGCGCGAGCCAGGCTGGACGAAGTGGGGTTGAGCGCACGGGCGCACCACCGAGCGGGCGAACTTTCGGGCGGAGAGCAGCAGCGAGTGGTGCTGGCGCGGGCTCTGGTGGGCCGGCCGAAATATTTGTTGGCCGATGAGCCGACGGGGAATCTGGATGAACGGACGGGCGAAATGATCAGCAGCCTGTTGCGCGACCTGCATCGGTCGCACGGTCTGACTTCAATTTACGTCACCCACAATCCGAATTTTGCCCGGTCCTGCGACCGGGTGTTGTGTCTGCAGAATGGAGAACTAGGGCATGTTTGAACGCTATACAGAGAAGGCGCGCCGGGTGATCTTCTTCGCCCGATACGAGGCTTCGCAGTTTGGAAGTCCGTACATAGAAACTGAGCACCTGCTTCTTGGTCTGCTGCGCGAGGACAAGGCCCTGGCGAACCGCTTCTTGCGTTCGCATGCCGCCATTGAATCCATCCGCAAACAGATTGAAGCCCACACAACGATTCGCGAGAAGGTTTCGACCAGCGTCGACTTGCCGTTGAGCCACGAATGCAAGCGTGTCCTCGCTTATGGCGCCGAAGAAGCCGAACGGCTGAGCCACAAGCACATCGGCACCGAACACCTAATGCTGGGGCTGTTGCGCGAAGAGAAGTGCTTTGCGGCGGAGATCCTGCACGAGCGCGGTCTGCGGTTGAGCCAAGTGCGGGAGGAGATCGCGCGGTCGAGTTCGGAGAAGATTACGTCAAACCGGCCGAAAGAAAGCTCGCTGCTCAGCGAGTTCAGCCGCGATATGACGCAGTTGGCGATCGACACGCAGCTTGATCCACTCATCGGGCGGGACTTCGAAGTCGAGCGGGTCGTGCAGATTCTCTGCCGCCGCACGAAGAACAACCCCGTGCTGATTGGCGAACCCGGCGTCGGCAAGACGGCGATCGTCGAAGGCTTGGCGCAACGGATTGCCGAAGGCGACGTGCCATCGTTCCTGGCCGACAAGCGTATTCTGGCGCTGGACCTTTCGCTGATCGTCGCGGGCACCAAGTATCGCGGCCAGTTCGAAGAACGGCTGAAGACCATCATGAAAGAGCTGATGGAGAATCAGAACGCCATTATCTTCATCGATGAGCTGCATACGCTGGTGGGCGCGGGATCGGCCGAGGGTTCGCTGGACGCCGCCAACATTCTGAAGCCGGCCTTGAGCCGCGGCGAGATCCAGTGCATCGGCGCGACCACGCCGGCCGAGTACCGGAAGTCGATTGAGAAAGACCGCTCTCTTGAACGGCGCTTCCAGGCCGTGAAGGTTCCGCCGCCGAACGAAAGCGACGCGATCAAAATCATGTACGGCATCAAGGAGCGCTACGAGAAGTTCCATGCCGTGGCGTATACCGATGAAGCGATCGAGGCGAGCGTCTATGCCTCAAACCGCTTTATCCCGGACCGCTTCCTGCCGGACAAGGCCATCGACCTGATCGACGAGGCGGGTGCGCGGGTAAAGCTGAAGCAAACGACCCTGCCGGCCGAGGTTTCTGAGATTCAGAAGCGGATCAAGTTCATCGTGCACCGCATGGAGAACGCGATTGCCAGCCATGAGTTTGAGAAGGCTCGTTTCTACTCGGACGAAGAGCGGAAGGAACGCGAGAATCTGCGGGTTCTGCGCGAGAAGTACAACCTCGACGACGCCTCCACCGGCACCGTAACCAAGGACGACATCGAAGACGTCGTCGCCCGTTGGACCGGCGTACCGATGACGTCGATCAAGGAAGAAGAGATCCAGAAGCTGCTCCGGATTGAAGAGGAGCTGCACAAGCGCGTGGTGAGCCAGGAGAAGGCGATTAACGCCCTCGCCCGCGCCATCCGCCGTTCGCGGGCCGGATTGAAGTCGCCTAAGCGGCCGGCCGGTTCGTTCCTATTCCTTGGCCCGACGGGCGTCGGCAAGACCGAGGTCGCGCGCGCCTTGGCCGACTTCCTGTTCGGCAGCGAGAAGAGCCTCATTCGCTTCGACATGTCGGAGTATATGGAGAAGCATTCGGTATCGAAGCTGATCGGCTCGCCTCCCGGATACGTTGGTTACGAGGAGGGCGGCCAATTGACCGAGCGCGTGAAGCGCCAGCCGTACTCCATCATCCTGCTCGACGAGATTGAGAAAGCCCATCCGGACATCTACAACATCCTGTTGCAGGTGTTTGAAGACGGCCAGTTAACCGATGGTCTCGGCAACATGGTGGACTTCAAAAACACCATTATCATCATGACTTCAAACCTGGGAGCCCGGTTCCTCGACAAGAAGTCGCAGCTCGGTTTCGCTTCGCCGAACCAAGCCGTACCGGCTAAGATCGAGGACCAGGTGATGGGCGAGGTGAAGCGGGCGTTCAACCCCGAATTCCTCAACCGTCTCGACGAAGTGATTCTTTTCACGTCGCTCCTCGACGAAGATCTGCTGCAGATCGTCTCTCTGCTGGTGGACCAGATCAACGTAAATCTGGCGACCAAGCAGATCAAGATCCATCTGCGCGAAGACGCCGCGAAGTACATACTCGAGAAGACCTGCGGAGACCGCAGCTACGGCGCCCGGCCGTTGCGGCGGGCACTGCAGAAATACATTGAGGATCCGCTGTCGGAAGCCCTGATCCAGGGTTCCCTGCCCCGGCCTTCAGAGTTTGAAGTCTATCTGGGCGATTCCGGGATTATGTGCCGGCAGACCAGCGGCGAGGGTTCGGAAGAGGAAGCCACCGTCGGCGCCGGCGGCGGCACGGGTGGTCCGATCACGACGCTTTACCCGTTCTAAATTCGGGTTGTCAAAATCCATAGTCCCCTGTATCGGATCTCTTCGATTCAGGGGACTATGTTTTTATGGACACGAACAGATTGATCCAACAGATTCAGCAGTTGGATGAACAGGAGCGGGCGGTAGTAGCCGCTCTACTAAACCAAAGCACGATCGCCAGAGACATTAACCAAGAGTTCAGCGGCCAACTGACTTTCGGTCAGCGAGTGGCCGACCGGGTAGCCTCTTTTGGCGGTAGCTGGTCCTTTCTGGGGCTATTCCTCGGCTCCATGCTTTTGTGGATCCTGTCGAACGTCGGCCGGCCAGAAGCATTCGATCCCTATCCCTTCATACTGCTCAATCTGGTACTGAGCTGCGTGGCGGCAATCCAGGCGCCAGTGATCATGATGAGCCAAAACCGGCAATCCGTGCGGGATCGCCTGGACGCCCGTCATGACTATGAGATCAACCTGAAGGCGGAGATGGAAGTGATGGGTCTCCACACCAAGGTGGACGAACTGCGAGACACGCAGTGGGCCGCCTTGGTCGCACTCCAGCAACGGCAGATCGAAATGCTGACGCACATCCAATCGCACTTGGAACGGCGACCATAGCGCCGGTTCACAGTGCTAGGATTTGGCTTGCATTTGCTTGGCCCGCGTCGGGTCAAGAATCGTCCGCAAACGGTTCAACAAGCTCTTGCCGAGGCTAAGCTCAGCGGAGTTCCCCTTGAATCCGGGCATTTTGGGATCGATGAATTCCCGCCGGAACAGTTGATCGGCGGCCAACGCGGTGAGCAATTGGAGTTCCGGGATGGTCAGTTGAACGGTGGTTTGAGTCATAACGATTTGTCCTTAGAGGGGCGATTGGACTTCAGAGTCTGGTACCGGGGATCGGCGAAAATGAGCTGGCGAACCTGATCATGCAGTTCCCGCCACTCCCGCAGAAAGTAGCCGGCGTCACGGCGGGCCATAACTTCGGACCGCTTCTCTTCGAGGATGGCGATGATCGCCAATGTCGCATCGCGCTCGGCATCCGGCTGCTGACGGGCAACAGCAAGAAATGCTTGGGCGACCCGATCGAACTCAGCCTCCACCTGGGGCCGAATTTGAATCGCCCAGTCGATCTGCCCCGGCGTTCCGGTCAGTTCGTTCAGGGAGACAGGCTCGGCTTCCGTAGCGGCCAGCGGTGGAGCTTTCATTGCGACCTCCTCGGTATTTGCACGGAGCCTAAGAGGAGGGGCGGTAGCGCCGGACTTAGTTCAGACGCCAAGGACGTAGACAGGAATGCCTACGCCCTTAACAGTTGCATTAGTTGGTACAGCTTGTCAATGAACTCAGTAGTTACCACTTGATGCGGAGCGCCAACTGGACGGCGCGGTTGAGGTTCGCCTGACCGGTAATCCGGCCGAAGTTCGCACTCGTCGGGTTGACATCCGGACCGTTGAACGAAACACGGTTCATCAGATTGAATGCTTCTCCCCGCAGTTGGGCCGTCACCCGCTCAAAGAGCTTGAAGTTTTTGAGCACGGAGAGGTCGACGTTGTTAATCGTGTCGGCGCGGTAGTCGCTAAAGCGGGAGTTGAAGGTCCTTCGGTTCAGATCCAGTTGTTGATTGTTGACAGTATTGAACCGGGTCCGGTCGAACACAATCAAGTTGCCCATCCCTTCCGGGTGACTGTTCCAGTTGAGGTCGCCGCCATTGTAAATGACGTTTCCCCAAGCCACCGTAGGGCCGGCTTGATTCGTGTAGATGACGTTCATCTGCCACCCGCCAACGATAGCGTCGACAAACCCGTTCGCGCCGGAAGCCAACGCCTTGCCTTTGCCAAACGGGAGTTCGTACATGCCGCTGGCGACGAAGCGGTAGGGACGGTCCTCTTCGGCGATGCGGCGCTCCAGGAACGGGTCAGCTGCGTTCAGCCGGCTCGTCGCCTCAATCATCTTCGAGCGTTGGAAATTCGTCATGAAGCTGAGGCCTTTGCTGAACCGCTTCTGCAATTGCACCTGAAACATGTGGAAGTTCGAATTGCCGTTGTTTTCGCCCTCGGCGCGGACACCATTCTGCCCGCTAAACTGCGGATAGGGACGCAGAAGTTGTTCCAAACTCACGCTGCTGCCGTTCAAATTCGTACCTGGCAGCAGGCCAGCGAAGGGATTGGGAACATTGGCGCGAACCCGGTTGATATTGTCTTGGTCCCGAACCGGCGAGGTCGACAGGAACGAGAGCGGGATGAAGTTGAGGTCCCGTCCCTCGGTCAGCCGGTTCGCGACGCTGCCGATGTAGCCGATTTCCATCAGGAAGTTTTTGCCCAGTTCCCGCTGCACGTTGAAGCTCCAGCGCCACGTCATGGGTTGAGCAACCTTGTTGCGAAGGAACGTCACATTCTGGCCCAGGAATGTGCTGGAGCCCAGGCTCGATCCGACCGGCTGCAGGATGCCTCGGGGGAAGGGATTGTTTAGATAGGCGGTGGGCTGGCTCAGGTCGCCAATCTCGTTGGCCGGGACCGGAGTACGCTGGCTGAAACCGGGCTGGAGAACGCCGGTGGTGCCGTACGTGCTATAAAATACGCCTGCGCCACCACGGATCACGGTCTTCCCACCCAGTTTGCCAGGGCTCCAGGACAGACCAAAGCGGGGGCTAACGGCGTAGTTCGGCGGATCATAGATCGAGCGCCGGTTGCCATCCGCGAAGATGACGCCGCCGGTGGGATTGAAGTTGGCGGCCGGCAGCAGCGCATTCGGACTGCGCGAGTAGGCCGCTCGGGCAGCGGCCGTCGTCGAGTTCACCGCGGCATCGTCAAAGCCGACAATCGTCCGGTTGAAACGCTCGTTAGTGCCGGTCTCAATCTCGTAACGGATGCCCAGGTTCAAGGTCAGGTTGGAACGGGCGCGCCAGTCGTCTTGGATGAAGGTCGAGAAGTACTTGGCCTGCTGGGTCCGCGACGCGTTCACGTCAAAGTTGCTGTTGCCGTCCGGTCCAATCACCCCGAGCAGGAAGCTGGCGAGATCCTGGCCCAGCGGCGCGCCCGGGGAGTTGTCGAGTGGTCCGCGGGTATAGGAGTTGTTGAAAACGAACCGGCCCGAGGAGTTGCCGAAAGCGTTGGAACTTTCGCGCTGCTGCCGGATGTCAATGCCCGTTTTGAAGCTATGCTTGCCGGTGATCTTGGTCAGAGTCGTGAAGATCTGGAAGCTGTCGAACGGCGTGCGGTCACCGCCAGACTCGCCGATATCGGTGAAGTTCGAAAAATCGATGAACGGAATCACGTTGCGGGCGCTCGCCGCAGCCATGTACTGCGGAAAACCGAGCGAGGTGAAGTCGTACCCATCGTGAGGCCGGGTGCTGCCTTCGGTGAAGCGGGTCCAGTTCAACCGCGTGTTCAGAAGCATCGACGGCGAGAGGGTGTAGACATCGTCGAACGTCGCGCCATTGTTTACGCGAGAGAGGAAGTTGCCGGTCACCGGGGTGCCGAAGCGGCGTCCGCGGTTCTCGAGACGATCATTGATCCGGTACGAGAAGAAGAACTTGTGCTTGTCGGAAGCGTTGACGTCTAACCGGCCCAAGTAAGAGAAGAAGTTGTCGCTGCGGACGGCGTTATTGAAATAGTTGTTGATGCCATCCGCGCCGCCGGCGGTATTCGGACCGGGAATCAGTCCCAAGATATTCCGTGATACCGGATTGATGCGGTTGGCGGGAATCACGTTATTGGGAAAAGGCTGCCGACGGACACGGGCGCCTTCCCGGGTACCGGTGAGCGGATCGTAGATCTGATAGTTGGCGTTGACCGAAAGCAATTGCGACAGGTTTCCGCCGCGCTGGGCCTCGGTCGGTACGGTCGAGAAGGTAGGCTCCGGTTCCGACTGCTTGATTCCTTCGTAGGCGAAGTACCAGAAAACTTTGTTCTTGCCGTTGAACAGCTTGGGAATGAATACTGGCCCGCTGGCCGTGACGCCGTATTGATTGAACCGCGTCACTGCCCGCCGCTGGTTTGCCGCGTTCGAGAAGAACTGATTGGCCTTGAGCTTCGACACTTGGTTGAACTCGTACAGCGAGCCATGGAAGTCGTTGGCCCCACCTTTCATCACCACGTTCACCGTGCCGCCGCCCGTGTTGCCGTAAGCCGCGTCCGACTGAAACACTTCTACCTTCACTTCGGCTACAGAGTCCGCCGGGGGGTTGTACGCAACGCGGCGGTTACGAGTCATGTCCGGGGCGCCGTCCAAGAGGATCTCGTTCGACTGACCCTGCCCACCACCCATCGAGAAGCCCGAGGGGCCGGCGTTGTCAAACGGGCGCGTGAAGCGAGGGTCCGACGCAGGCACCACGCCAAACGCCAATTGCGCCAAGCTCAGCGGCGTCCGGCCGTTCATCGGCATGGAATCCAATTGCGCCGTCGAAATCACTTGCCCGACCGAAGCCGAAGCCGTATTCAACTGCGAAACGTCAGCCGAAACCGTGATGCTTTCCGTGATTGCGCCCAAGCTAAGCGTGATGTTCTGCGACAACCGCTGGTTGGTGCCGATTCGAATCCCCGCCTGCACATACTTCTTAAAACCGCTGCCCTCAGCCGTCAATTCATAGTCGCCCGGAGGCACAAACGGGAGGGCGAAGGCTCCATCGGCGCCGGAGGTCGCCTCATAACCACTATTCGTAGCAGTTTCCCGCAAGCGGACTTTAGCGCCGGCAACGGCTGCCCCTTGTGGGTCGGTCACCAGTCCCGAAAGCGTGGACCGGAATTCCTGAGAAAAAAGCGCGACGCTGCATAGCGCGGCTAATGCGATGACTTGACGCATAAAACCTCATCCCTCTGAACGTTACGTTGAGGAGATGATATCAGTTTTTTGTTTCAAGTCCACTACGACGAAGCAGGGCTTTCGGGTCTGGATCACGACCCATAAACTGACGGTACAAAACCTCCGCAGGTTGTTGATTTCCTTGGGATAAGACCGTTTTCCGAAACGCTTCGCCGATCTCGCGACTTACTACTCCATTAATCTTAAATTTCGTAAATGCATCGGCGTCCAGGACCTCAGCCCACTTATACGAGTAGTAGCCGGCTGCATACCCGCCCGAGAAGACATGGCTGAAATTGCAGACGGGACACTCTTCCGGCTCCACCTTCGCCATCGAGAAGCGTTGAGCAATCTGGCGGCCGTAAGCCTCCGGAGCGCCGAAGTCCCCGCCGACCCGGTACTCGCTGTGCAGCATAATATCGAGCGTTCCGCGGCTGAGCTGACCCATCTGGGCCGCAGCAGCGGCAAACGTGCGGGCCTCGCTCATTTTCTTGAAGAGCGGCGCCGGCAATGTTTCCCCGGTTTCGTGATGAACGGCGAACGTGTTCAGCACATCCCGCTCCCAGGTGAAATTCTCCATGATCTGTGACGGCAGCTCTACAAAATCCCAGGCGACCGACGTGCCGTTCAGCCGCCGGAGCGGACCCGCCGCGAGCGCCAAATGAAGCAGGTGGCCAAACTCATGGTAGAGCGTCGACACCTCGCGGTGCAGGAGAAGCGACTTGCCGGCGGCGTTCGGCGGCGTGACGTTTGAGACGATGACCCCTACGTGCGGAGAACCGTTTTCACCCACCAGAAATTGGTTCATCCACGCGCCGGACCGCTTCGATTCGCGCGGGAAGAAGTCGGCGTAGAATGTGGCCAATAGCGCCCCCGATTCATCGTGAATCTGGAAGGTGCGGACCTGAGCGTGCCAAACGGGCAGGTCTTTCCGTTCCGTCACCCGAATGCCGTAGAGCTGGTTTACCAAGGCGAACATGCCCGTCAAAGTGCGGTCGAGTTCGAAGTACGGCCGCAACTCTTCGGGACTGAACGCAAACTTCTGCTGGCGCAGCTTCTGGGTGTAGTAAGCAACATCCCATCCATGCAGATCCGGGGCCGCCGCCTTGAGCGCAGCCTGTTCAGCCGTAAAAAAGGGCCGCGTGTTCTGTTCGAGTTCTCCTAGAAAATTCTTCACTTTCTCGCCGGACTTAGCCATCCGGAGCTCGGTCTGATAGTCGGCGAAGTTCGCATAGCCCAGCAGGGACGCCAATTCCCGGCGGAGTTCGAGCGTTTTGGCTACCACGGGCCGGTTGTCAAACGCGCCGGAGGAGGCGATGGACGCCTGGGCCCGGTAGAGCTTTTCGCGGAGTGCGGCGTTTTCAGCATACGCCATCACCGGGCCGTAGCTCGGCGCCTGGAGGGTAAACCGATACCCTTGCTTCCCTTTCGCCTTGGCGGATGCGAGGGCGGCTTCCTTGGCCGCCGCGGGCAGGCCGGCCAGCTCCGCTTCCTCGGTCACAATCAGTTCAAATGAGTTGGTGCTGTCGAGCGCATTCTGCGCGAACTGCGTCGACAAACGCGAAAGCTCCTGCCGCAACTCCAACACGCGAGCTCGTTTCTCCGGCGGAAGGCTGACACCCGATCTGCGGTATTCGTCCAGGATCACCTGGAGATACCGCTGTCGAACGCCCGTCAACGATTTTGCCTCCGCCGTAGCCGCGTACGCCTGGACTTTTTCATAGACGGCTGGGTCAAGCGCGAGCGCGGATTGGAACCGGTTCACCAAAGGCTGCGCTGCATTGAACTGTTTCCGCAATTCCGGCGAGCTATTCACGCTCTGCAAGTGGGCAATCAGGGAGAAGGCGCGAGAGAGATCCTCGGCGATCAGGTCGCGGGCGGCGATCGTGTTTTCCCAGGTACGAGGTCCTGCCGATTTCACAAACGCGGCGCGGCGAGCCTCCGCCAGCTTTAAGTGGTGCTGCATTGCGGGGACAACGTGCTCCGGCTGGATTTGATCCCAGGGGATGGGAACCTTAAACTCCCAAAGAGGATTCGCCAACGCCGGAAGTGCCAGGACGGCCAACAGAGACAGAGTGCGCATGCTGCGTTATGAGATGTTGAAAAATATGTTGCGTCGCAGTGAATCGGGTGTAAGATTCGGCTAGGAAGACCTTTACGCAGCCCATTTTCCATACGGCCTAATCCATAAATCAGGGCAAAGTATTGGAGGTCTCCCATGTTTGACAGCCTCGACGAGACGATGAAAAAGGACGAGAAATCGGCCAGCACCGCCTCAGAAAGAACGATGGTGTGGTTAGCGGTCGCCGCGGCGAGTATTTTGCTCTTCGCGGGGCTCTATTTCGGAGTTCGCGTAGCGGGTTAGAGGCCCGCGGGTTCAAGTTCCAACTGCTGCATCACCCGCTTCACAGCGACGCGGTAGTGCGGTCTTGCGTTGTACACCTTGAGTTTATCGTCGACAGACTTGCCCCGGTACAAGGGCGAGTTGGCCAAGCGCTCGGCGACTATATCGATCCCTGCCTGCACGGACGGAAACCGATGACGGCAGGAGTCCCATCCAAAGATGTTGTTGTTGCTAAACACCTTACCGCCGCTGCTCTCGATCAGAGCGAGTGAAGGCAACAGACGCCAGTCCAATCGGTGCCGGTCGGCGGCGACGACAAATTCGGCGGCGTACTTTTGCGCCGGGCACTTTCGCTTCCGAAAAAAGCTGCGGATACGTTGCAGTCGGCTGTCATCAGCATCCACTCCACTTCTCAGTTCCTGCGCGGGAGCATTGATTGCGGGCGGTAGGGACACAGCGAGCAGCACCAGTCCCCTGGTAATCCATCGTTTCAATACGAAATAACCTCTTTATGTTTTGGGATTTAGATCCAAAGGGCGGAGGGTGGAACTCAGCCTATAAGTTCCATTAGAGGGTTACCACATGTTTCGATTATACCAGAGCCAGCCGGCAAACCGAATCAGCGGGGCGGGAGTGGCCCGGCCAGCACAACGAACCGTTCTCGGGCAAAAGCAAACCTTTGGATCGCCGGGGCAATGATATTGACTTGAGCCGTGTACTCGCCGGGGGCCAAACGGTTGAGCGGCAACTCGAATTCCAGGGTTTTCTGTGTCTGCCTCGCCGGCGACTCGTACACTTTCCTTGCGCCACTATACACGGCGAGCGTGGCGTTGGACGGCGCGTAGACCTCCGCGAATACCCGCAGCGTCTGTCCCCGGCGGAAGACATTCGTCACAGCAGGGAGCAACTTCTGCCCGTTGGCCACCAGCGGATGCAGATCCTGCAGTTTCCGCTCCTTTTTCGGCGCGGTAAATGGCTCCCGCTGCGAGGCCAGCACCAGGCTCGAAACCGGAGCCGCCGGACTCGAATCCAGATTCGGCACGACGAGCTTGGTCTCAAATGTCCCCATCATACCGTTCGTATTCTCGCGGGCGAGAATCTTCACCCGGTATTCCCCCGGCGGCAGAGAAAAGCCAGCATCGTAGAGCAAGCTTCGGCCGCCCAGCTCCGCCTTCAGCTTCAGGGTGTCTCGGAGAGTGGAAACCGTCCGGCCCTTCAGATCCTTAACGCTCCCGATGAAGTCCAGGCCCGTTTGCGGCGGCAGACTAGAACCAGGAATCTTGATCGACAGCGGCACGAAGTAGGCCTTGGCAGTCGTTCGGAAGTACAGGAGTTGGACGGCCATCGGTAGATCGGTCACCGGATTGCCGAGCTGCAGCGCGTCTGCCAACTGCTTCTCCCGCTCGTCCTCGTTCAGCTTGGCCCAAACCTTGTCTGCGTAGTAGCCGGGCCGATAGGCAAGCTTCAGCTTCGGCGGCCCCTCCACCTTGATCTTCCGGAAGCGGCCGTCTTTAGCGTCGTTCGTCGAGTAGTATCCGAGGATGTAGTAGCTTTCAACGTCCTTCTGCGCCTGCCGGATTCCCAGGGCCAGATCGTTCGAGTCGAGCAGCGCGCGGCCGCCCGTGTCGTTGGCGAGCGAAAAGAGCGTCTCCTGGGAGCCCGCATCTCTCTCCCTGCGCTGCCGCTGCGTCTGCCCGGAAAAGACGCCGGACCCTCGCGGCGAGGCGGACGAGGCGTCTCCGGCCGGAGCGGAGGCCATGAGGCCCCGGGCGTCCACCGGATAGAAACTCAGGCTGGCGCGGACGGCGGCGTTGGTCGTTGCATCCAGTTGCGACTGATTCTCGACGCCTGTTTTCGAAACGCCACTGGCGAAATAGATCACGGCCTTCTTCTCCGGGATCTCGCCTAACTCCTTAGCCAAATCCTCGAGTGCAGCGAGCTTCCGGTCCGTATTGAAAACCGCAAACTCGGTTTCGTCGAGCTGGAAGGACTCGGTATCTTCAACGTCCACGTCGGTGGTTGTCGTGTCAATCGCGTCCGTCGCGCCGAAGGATTGTACGGCGGCCAGCAGGGCGGCGCGGTCGTCGGTGAAGTCGACTACCTTCTTCAGCTTGGTCGAAAACGTGTAAATCGCCACGGCGTCGGCAGCGGTCATTTGCGTTGACAGGAACTTGGCGGCCGCCTCCTGGCTGCGGATCTGGTCCGCAATCGGCAGGGAAGAGAAATCGAAGTAGAGGACAAGTAGCCGCCGATCTTTAAAGGCCGGCTTTGCCGGTGGCGCGGCTTCACGCGGCAAGGGCGCGAGTGGCGGAATCGGCACCGGCGCGAGCGGTGTCGAATCGAGTTTTTGGAACTCGAATACGGCGATCTCCTGCGGCTTGCCATCTTCGAACACCCGGAAATCACCCTTCTTGAGGTCTTCCCGGCCTTTGGCTGTGATGTTGACGATTACCAGATTCGACGAACTCGTGAACTGAGCCAAGCCCGCATCCCGTTGCGGCGGCTGGGCCAGAAGCGCGGCGGCGAGAAAAAGTGTGAAAGGTCGCATGGCTAGAATCGGAGTCGGATCTGCGCGCTGACGGTCCGCATGTTGCCCACCGCCAGGGGTAGACCGTAGTTGGACGCGTTTACTGTCGTGCCCAGGGTGGTGATGACGGGGTGGTTCGTCAGGTTCGTCGATTCGGTACGGATCTCCAGCCGCCGCCGTTCCGAGAGCCGGAACGACCGGCCGATGCCAGCATTGATCGTGAACAGGCCCGGCCCCGGAATCACGTTCCGCGCCGAGTTCCCATACCGGCCGCTCGGCGGCAAGGTAAAAGCGGCCAGATTAAAGTACCCGTCGCCATCCGTCACCGGCAGCCCGGTCGCATCCGCCCGCCCCGCGCCGATCACGCCCGTGCCTGCCGTGTCGGACTGGTTCCCGAGAACTCGCGCCGTCAGCGGCGTCCCGGTGCGGAGCAGAATATTGCCGGTGAGCGACCAATCCTTCAGCCACTTGTTCCGCCGCTGCGGCGCGAAGACGAAACTGCCGTTGAAGTTGTGGCGAATGTCGAAACTCGAAAGGCCGCGCTCGTTCGCCAGGTTCTGATCGTCCTGCGCCAAAGTGCCGCCCCCTCCACCGCCGATGGAGCTGGCGTTGTCCAGCGACTTGCCCCAAGTGTACAGCGCGGAGCCGGAGAAGCCGCGCGTAAACCGTCGCGTCAGCCGAACCTGGGCCGAGTGGAAAATGGAATTGGCCTCCGACGTATCGAGCGTAAATCCAACCGCATTGCCGATCCGGCGCCGCGCCTCGGCGTCGAGTTGAGAGCCCGGAGCGGCGCGATTCGGCGAGCGTTGCATATCAAGCCGGGTGCCCTTGGTAGCCAGGTAGCCGACTTCGAGCACGTAGGAGCGGAACAGATCCCGTTGCACGGAAAGCGACCACGTCTGCGCGTAACCAATGCGGTACGACCGGTCCACCGCGAAGGTGTTTGTAATGCTCTGCGCCGGAGTCTGGGCGAAACCGTCGGCCAGCGTCAGCCGCCGGGTGGCCGTCGACTGCACTGTGCCCGTCTGCGCGAAGGGTGGCTGGGAGGCAAGGCGCGTAGCGAAATTCTGGTAGACGCTGCCGTTGTAGTACCAACCATAGCCCGCCCGGACCGTGAGGCGTCCGCCGTTGGAAGGCTTCCAGGCAAGTCCCAGGCGGGGCCCGAAATTGTTGCGGTCCCGATCGACGAGGGCGCGGGAAAACTCACCGCTATAGGGTCCAGCGGTGCCGGGCGTGACCGCGGCGACCGCCGTCAGCCCGGGCGCGATGTCAAGATTCGCCATCCGGTCATAGAGTTCATAGAGCGGGGCGAACAGTTCGTAGCGCAGCCCCAGATTCAGGCTGAGGTTCGGCGCTACTTTCCACTCGTCCTGCACAAATGCGGCGTAGCTCGAGCCCCGAAAGTAGTTCGACGGCGAACCGAATCGCAGCGAACTCGATTGCGGCATCCCCAGCAGGAAGTCGGCGAAGTCGTATCCGCTGGCGGCGACGGGCAGGCCATTCGCGTCCAGGCTGCTGGTGGCAAGGCCCGAAAACGTGAAGGTGCCGCGGGCGTTGGAGTCGGTGCGGCTGTTATTGCGTAGCCGCGTGAAGTCAAAACCGCTGACGATCGAGTGTTTGCCCCTGATCCACGTCAGCCCGTAGTTGATGTTGTTCGTCAGGTCGCGGCGAAACAGCGGCACGCCGTCGGCCAGGCGCCCGAAATTGGTGAAGTTCAGCGTGGGGGGCCCCCAGTTGATGGGGTCGCGCGCCGCGCCGCGAATGCCAAGCTCGGCGGCGATGTCGCGGGTATAGGCGAAAAACGGCGTGTTCTCGGTGACGTTCCGGGTGAGCCGGTAGCGGACGGATTGGATCAGCCGTTGCGTGATGTTCCGGTTCCAACTGAGTTCGACGTTGTAGCCATGTCCCTGCGCTTCATCCAGAAACCCGAATAGCTGCGCGCTCTGGCCGTCGCGGTACTGCCAACCGATGTTGAGCGAGAGACGGTCCTTCCGGGTGACGGCCTGATTTAGCCGGGTGCTCAACTGCTGCGAGTTCTGCGGAACGCCGGTGATGAACTGATAGTTCTGGACGCCGCCGCCGGAGTTGGCGTTGGGAATGAGAGCCAACAGGCCGCGAGCGGCGGGATCAATCCGCGACGCCGGAATCTGGTTGTTGGCGAACGGCAGGCCGGAGAGTGGATCGTAGATGGAGACCGGAACATTGGTCCGTGAGGCGGAGAAGTCGCCTCCGCGCTCGAGGGCGGTCGGCACGGTGGCGACTCCGTTGAACGGATTGCGACCGTGGGTGAGATTGTAGGTGAGCGTAAAAAACGTGTTGTCGCCCAGGATCAACTTCGGGATTTTTAAGGGACCACCCAGAACACCGTTGAAACGGTACTGCGCTTGGTCCGGCCGCGGATATTCAAGGCCCGTCAACGAGTACGGGCGGGCGTTCCAATCAGCATTCCGGGCTTGGAAGGACAATGCGCCGCGGACGCCATTGTTGTTCCGCCGCCTGCGGTTGCCGACGGTGGCGTTCCGCACCTGCTCGAGTCGTTCTCGCATGGCCGCGCGGCCACCGGGACCACCAAGGCCACGGCCTCCGCCTGAGCCGCCGAAGCCGCCCCCCCGTCCACCTCCAAATCCGCCGCCACCGCCACCGAACCCGCCACCGCCAGGCCCGCCTCCTCTTCCACCCGCACCCATACCCGGACCCATACCCGGACCACCCAGACCACCGGGACCCATGCCAGGTCCGCCCCCCATACCCGGCCCGCCCATGCCTGGCCCACCGGGCGGGCCAAACTCCGGCGGCCCCTCAGCCGGCGCCGTAGCCAGTCCGCGGGATAGGCTCCCATTCAAAAGAAAAGCCTCATTGTTATCGGCGGGATCCAGCGCCGGGGGCGTTTCCGCCATGGGCAGATCGGGCAGCGCCAATCCGGCCGTCTGCACCGGCCCTTGCGCGGCCGCCCGCAGTTGCAGCGCCCATTGCGCGGGCGAGGCCTCCGGCACCTTGCGCACCTGCGTCGCCGTGCCGAACCCGAACATCTGCACCGTCAACGTCCATTCGCCCGGCGTCAGCGGCAGCTCATACCGGCCTTGCTCATCGGTCGTCGTTTCGAACTTGCTTTCTCCCAGGTTGGCCGTCACCACGGCTCCCGGAACCGGACGGCCGCTCGCCCGCACCGACCCGGTAGACTGCGCGATCGCCTCGACGGCGAAGAGAGACAGGAACAGGATCGTCCGCACGGGGGCTTGTTAGGATCCAGCCTTCTTCAGGATCATTTCCATTGCCCGCGGAGCGCCTTCCCGCTGCATCTTCAGCTTTAAGTCGTCGCCCTCCAACTTACCCGTGTAATTCAGCGACATCGCATTGCCGTTGAACTCCAACACAACTTTAAAGGACAGATCCTGGCCTTCGACCTTCCCATCCGAAATCGCGATCTCGTTCCCCATCGGGCCCATCATGCTGCCTGTCAACTTGGCGCCGTCGGCTTTGAAGTCGAAACTAATCTCCCGGGCGTTCCCGTCCCGTCCTGGCATGCTGCCTTTCCACTTGCCGGTCAAATCAGCGCAAAACGCGGACAGCGAGAAAACAAGGGTGAGAAAAACGAAACGCATGGATAGGTCTCCTGGCCGTTAGAACCCCGGCCCCGCCGGAATGTTTCGGACGTGGGAGAATTCTACCTACTATGATCGAGCGCGCCCTCTTCGCCCTGTTCTCGCTCGGCTGTGTCGCGACGATCACGACGGGCGCTTACCAGGCGTCGAAATGGTACACGCAGGAATCCGTCACCGTCGAAGTTCGGAACTCCCGGCTCGCCATTGACTCGCGGCGGGGCTCGGCCTTGCTGCCAACCCTGCACGTCGAGTTGACCGCTCAGGCGGACGGCGCCCCCACCATGTGGCGGCAAGTCGAGCTGCCGCAGGACGAAGTCGGACTCGGTTTCGGCCTGCTCACCAAGTTCGCTCCCGGCGCCACCGTATCTCTCTTTCAGACTCGCGGCAATCCCGCGGAGATCTTCCTGACGGCGGCCGATGCGCGAGAACCGTTGGAATTTGCGATCGCGATGGGCGGATTGGCTTGGTTCTGCGGATTCTTTTTGCTTGTCCTCTGGGTTCTGTTTGGCCGCCCGGGCCAGCAGCGCGGCGCCGAGCGTCGCGTTCCCAGTTCGGGCGCCTCGCTGCTCTTCTTCTCAGTCGGCATCCTGGCCCTTACCATCGGCCTGGGCGTTGGGGCTTACCGTTCCTGGCAAGCGAACTTCTGGCAGGTGGTGATCGCCAAACGAGTGGAAGCGCCTTCGTCTTCCCTGCCCCTAAGCCAACTCGTGATCAGCGAAAAGGCCAGGGAGCGATTCGCCGACGCTCCAGTCGCCTGGAGCGAATTCGAGCACGAGGGCAGAGCTTATCGCCTGCCCGCCTCGGCCTGCCTCGTCGAACCGTGCGTCCTGCTCGTAAACCCCTACGATCCCGAGGACTGGAACCCGCCCTTCGACGTCGATTCGAGCGCGTGGGCGCCCACGTGGATCGGCCTCTTGTTTGGCGTCACCTTCACGGGCGCCGGTTGGCTGATCCGGAAAATGGGCATGTAGTGTGGTACTCTCGCTGGAGACTCTATGGAAGCACTCGGCATGGTGGAAACAAAAGGCCTCGTCGGCGCAATTGAAGCGGCGGACGCAATGGTCAAGACGGCAAACGTTACGTTAACCGGGAAAGAGTACATCGGCGCCGGCTACGTGACTGTGACCGTGCGCGGTGACGTTGGCGCGGTGAAAGCAGCGACCGACGCGGGCGCGGCGGCCGCACGGCGTGTCGGCGAACTCGTAGCGGTGCACGTGATCCCGAATCCGCACGAGGAAGTGGAGAAGATCCTCCCTGGCGCGATGAAAAAGTCCGAGAAGTAGGCCTAGCCTAGGTACTGGCAGCGATGCTGCACGATCCCGACCTGCTTACGATTCAAGAGGTCCGCACGAAGGTCGAAAAGGCTTGGGCGGCGTGGGAGAAGTACCGCTCCTTCAGCCAGGAACAGGTCGACGCGATTGTCGAGCGGATGGCGGAGGCCGCGCGTGGCAACGCGCGCAAACTCGCCGAAATGGCCGTCGAGGAGACGCGCTACGGCAACGCCCCCGACAAGGTGGCGAAGAACCTGCTTGCCGCGGAACTGCTCCCGCAGCGTCTGCGCGGCATGCGGACCATCGGAATCCTGCGCGAGCTGCCCGAAGAGCGGATCACCGAGATCGCGGCCCCGCTCGGAGTAGTTGCGGCTGTACTGCCAACGACGAATCCGACCTCCACCGCTATCTACAAGAGCCTGATTGCCCTAAAGGCGGGGAATGCCATCGTCATCAGCCCCCATCCGCGCGCCAAGGGTTGCACGTGTGCCACCGTCGAAATTCTCTACCGGGCAGCCATTTCCGCCGGAGCGCCCGAAGGCTTGTTGCAATGCCTGACGCAGCCGACCCTCGAGGCGACCAACGCGCTGATGAAGCATCCGAAGACGGCCGTCATCCTGGCGACCGGCGGCGGCGCAATGGTGAAAGCGGCCTATTCGAGCGGTAAACCCGCCTACGGCGTCGGCCCCGGCAACGTCCCCGTCCTGCTCGACACTTCCGCCAACGTGGAATCCTCCATCGGCAAGCTGCTCTCCGGAAAATCGTTTGATCACGGCACCCTCTGCTCGAGTGAGCAGACTCTGGTTGCCGAAGCGAGCCGGCGTGACGCCGTGCTGCAAGCCTTAAGAGCACAGGGCGCCCATGTGTGCACCCCGGAGCAAACCAAGGCCCTCGAAGGCGTCCTGTTCAACCGCGGCACCGCAGTTAACCCGGAACTCGTTGGTCACTCGGCCTCGGCCATCGCCCAGGCCGCCGGTTTCTCCGTTGCCGCCGGTTCCCGCGCGCTGGCTTGCGAGATCGGGGGCATCGGCAAGGAGTATCCGCTTTCGGCCGAAAAACTCTCCCCGGTGCTGGCCGTCCATTTTGTTCCCGATTGGCCCGCCGCGCTGGCGGCCTGCGAAAAGGTGCTCCGGTTCCATGGATTAGGCCACACCTGCGGCATTTATACGCAGGACGAGGCACGCGCCCGCGAGTACGGTCTCCGCATGCCGGCCCACCGGATCCTCGTGAATTCGCCAACGCCGCAGGGCTCTGTCGGCATTACAACCAATCTCTTCCCCGCCATGACGCTCGGCTGCGGGGCCGTGGCCGGTAACTCCACCGGCGATAACGTGACGCCGCTTCATCTACTCAATATCAAACGCGTGGCTTGGGCCGTTCGGGAGCCGCACGAAGCCTTGCCCGCACTGGGAAAGCCTGCCACAGTAGGGGGTATAGCGATGAGCGATGGACCAATCGACAAATCCCGGGTAATCGCCGCGGTAGAAAAGGTGCTGAGCCAGCGGGGAGTCGCTTCTCCGGGAGCATCTCCCACCGCCGCCATCGTCGACCGATTTCTCGCCCGCCGCGGCGCTCCAGCGGCTCCAGCAGCTCCGGCGGAACCAGCCGAATCGACGCCGATCCCGAAGCCTGCCATCGTCGATTTCGTCTGCGAAAACGACATCCGCGAGGCCATCCGCGACGGCCGGAAGATTCATATCTGCGCCAAGAGCATTGTGACGCCGGCCGCCCGCGACCTCGCCAACCAGCAACGCGAAGAGGTGCTGATTCTCACGCGGAGCGACAAGAAGAAAACGGGTTCTCCCGCCACGGACTACTAACTCATGCATCCTGACCTCGACACTCTGAAAAACGAACTTCCGCCCTACCTGGAATCGCGCGGCATTGTCGTCTTCCATGGGGAATCGCGGCTGAGCGAACATGGCGACGTCATCATGTGGGACGTCGAACGGCGGCCCGACTTCCGCGACTTCATCGAGTGTTCCCAACGCCTCTCGGTGAAGTTGGTGGTGCTGCACGCCCGCGAGTTCGAACAGCAGAGCATTGACGATGTCAGCGAGGAGCTCTCCGATTGCGAGATGCCCCAGCCGGAGCGGCGCGAAATGGAGCGCCGGTTGAAGAAGCTGGCGCCGTACACCGGGTTCACTTCGCAGATCGAAATCAGCTTCGACTACGAAGACAAGGTCTACATGTACGAGGCCCGCAGTGAGTTCATGAACGAATTGCTGGCCATCATGAACGACATCGACCTTTGGCTGCCTCCGGGTGTCGAAGGCGAAGAGGAAGACCCGATGGGCGGCGGCTTCTTCTCACGGAATTGACGAACGGACGCAAGCCCTTCCGATGGGAGCTGCCGGTGCACCCGGCCGCCGAGGTCGCTGCGTTGTCGCAAGCTCTGGGTCTCGGGCTGCCCGCCACTCGTGTGCTGTGGACGCGCGAAATCCGCAATACCGCCGACGCGGATCGGTTCCTGCGCCCATCCTTGGCTGAGCTGCATGACCCTTACGGCCTGGCCGACATGGCGAAGGCCGCATCGCGGCTAGCGCAGGCAGTCCGGAGTGGAGAAAAGATTCTGCTTTATGGCGACTACGATGTCGACGGGACGTCGTCCGTCGTCATCCTCGTCAGCGCTCTTCGACTTGCCGGCGCCTCCGTCGATTTCCACGTGCCGCACCGGATGCGCGAAGGCTATGGGATGCGCACGGAAGTCGTTGAACAGGCCGCGGCAGACGGCGTCGCGCTAATAGTCAGCGTCGATACCGGTATCCGCGCGGGAGCTGTTGTCGCCCACGCCACGCAACTCGGCATCGATGTCATCGTCACCGACCACCATCTTCCTGACGGCGAACTGCCGGCAGCTTTGGCCGTTCTCAATCCCAACCGCCTCGACTGTCCTTACCCGTCAAAGAACCTGTGCGGCGCCGCCGTCGCGCTGAAGCTGGCGCAGGCGCTGTTTGTGGAACTCGGCTGGGAACCCGCGCGGAGGGAGCGGCTGTTGGGTTCGTTCTTGAAGCTGGCTGCCATCGCTACGGTCGCCGATGTCGTCCCGCTCACAGGTGAGAATCGGGCCATCGTGAAGCATGGCCTTGAAGGTCTCCGCGATCCGCGCAACCTTGGTTTGAAGGCGTTGTTCGCCGTCGCCGGGCTCGCTGAGGGCGCCATGCCTTCCGCCCGGCAGGTGGCGTTTCAGATCGCTCCGCGCATCAACGCGGCGGGCCGCATGGACGATGCCCGCAATGTCATCGAACTCTTCCTGACCACGGACCCCGGGCGCGCAAGAGACTTGGCCGAGGCGCTCGACGCCATGAACAAAGAGCGGCAGGACACGCAAGCGGAGATCGTCAAGACCTGCGAAGCGATGCCCGTAAGCGAGGAGCAGGCCGGCTTGGTCTTTTCTGCCCCGGAGTGGCACGCCGGCGTCGTTGGCATCGTCGCGGGCCGTCTCGTTGAGCGGTTTTCGCGCCCTGTTTTCGTCCTGAGTGAAGATCCCGAAACCGGCGAAGCCAAGGGCTCTGGCCGCTGCCCGGCCAACTTTCATCTCCTCGATGCCCTCGAAAGCATGCCGGATCTGTTCCTGAAATTTGGTGGCCATCGCCAGGCGGCCGGTTTGACCATGAAGTGTCATCGCATCGCCGAGTTTCGCGAGCGCTTCGCCGCCTACGCGGCTGCCGTGTTGAGCCAGGAGGACCGCGTGCCGGTGCTCGATATCGATGCCGAAGCGACGCTCGGTGAACTCGACGATCAAGGTGCGACGGACCTGCTAAGCCTTGCCCCGTTTGGCGCGGCGAATCAGCCTCCGCTGCTGGCCCTGCAGGGGCTCGATCTGGTTCTCACGCCGGAAGTGAAGAACGATAAACACCTGTTCCTGAAAGTCCGCCAGGATGGCGTGATGCGGCAGATCAAAGGTTGGAACATGGCAGAAGTGGGCGCACCGTTCCGTGCGGGCGATCGGGTAGACGTCGCCGTGCTCGTTGAAGAGGATGCCTGGAGCCGCGCGCGCGGGGGCGCTGGATGGGGCCTGATTCTCAAAGATCTGCGGCGGTCTGGCAGCTAATTACTCCCGCCGAAGCCCGACATCGGGGCTCACGGGCGCAGCCAGCCAAGTGGGGAGGCCGCCGACAAGATAACGAGCACAACGGTCGCGGCGATTGCCTCCCGGAATGACATTCGCTTGCTGCAGCAGCGGCTCTTCGGGCTCCTTTCCGGTTTCGTCCTCGATGACCCAAACAATCTGCCATAGCCTGACTCTCGACTTTTCGTGATGTATGTCAAGAAGTCCCACTTCCAGGTTGGTACAGTAGTACGATCCATGCATTCGCGCCGTTTCCTTGCCTTCTTCGTGGGCCTTTGGCTCGCTGGTCTATTGGTAGTCTCATTTGTCACTAACTTCAGCGCCCGCACCGTCAACGCCGTCATGGAAAACCCGCCCCACGAAGCCAGCAAATGGGTCGACATCCTTGGTAAAGACCGTACCCGCACCCTCCTCCTACACAACACCGCCGAAGTGAACCGGAACGTACTCGAAATCTGGGGCTACGCCGACATCGTCCTTTGCGTATTCATCCTCATCACCGCCGTCATGATCAAAAGCGGAAAACCGGCTATGATCGCCTCCGCGCTGCTCCTGATCCTCGGCCTCGCCTCGGTGTATCTGCTCACCCCTCAGGTCGTCGCCGTGGGACGCCTGTTGGATTTTCGGCCCAGCTTTCCCGTCCCCCCGGAAATGGCGCAGTTCGCCTCGTTAAATGGCATGTTCACGGGGCTGGGCGT
Organism: Candidatus Sulfopaludibacter sp. SbA3; assembly: GCA_945890485.1. Lineage (GTDB taxonomy): Bacteria > Acidobacteriota > Terriglobia > Bryobacterales > Bryobacteraceae. The sequence continues at coordinate 451,469 of CAMDCN010000004.1, forward strand.
CATTCGAGGCCTCACCGCGTTGGCAATGGCCGGCATTTTGATTCACCGCACGAGCAAAACGCGCTCACGCCGGAGTAGCCGCATCGACGAGGTCGATGCGGTCGATAACACCAATAACCGCCATATCAATCGGTGAGTCCGGCCGGCCCACCGCCGTCATGGCGCTGAAACCCTCGGTGACGAGCAGCACCAGATCGCCCGGGCCCGCATCGACAGCGTCCACCGCCAAGATGGCATCGCCCCGTGGCGTCGTCTGGTCCAACTGCACCGGCTGGACCAGAAGCAACTTCTGTCCCTCGTGGCTCGCGTTCTTGACGGTCGCCACCGCATCGCCGATCACCCGCGCCATCAGCATACGTTCACCCGGCCACCCTCAATTGATCGATGATCCCGACAATCGTCGTATCCGTCGGCACTTCCACGGGCAGGAATGGAAAACTCGACTCCTTTCCGCGCGTCCAATAAACCAACTCCCCAGCCCCGGCCCCAATCGAGTCCGTGCACACAATCTGCTTTCCGGTCGGCTGCATCGCCGGCGTCAGTGGCTGCACAATCAGCAGGCGCTGGCTAGCCAACCCCGGATCCTTCACCGTCGAAACGACGCGGCCAATCACCTTGCCGATGTACATCGCTAACTGCCTTTCGTGGCGCCCTTGTCCAGGCTGATCGTATCGACAATGCCGATAATCGCGGTATCAACCGGGCGGTCTTTACAACCTTCGGCCATGCGCGCCGAACTGCCGGTCACCGCGATCACCGTTTCCCGGAATCCCGCTCCCACGGCGTCGACGGCGATCAAATAGCTGCCTTCGTCTTTGCCTTCCGGCGTCACCGGCTTAATGATCAAAAGCTTCTTGCCGTCCAGGCGCGGATCCTTGCGCGTGGCGACGATCGTTCCGACTACGCGCGCCAGGATCATCTATTTCCCATTCGCCTTGCCAATCGGGAGTACTCCCTCCAGGCTGGCATGCGGACGCGGAATCACGTGGACGCTCACCAATTCGCCTACGCGCCGCGCCGCCGCCGCGCCGGCGTCTGTTGCCGCCCGCACCGCCGCCACGTCGCCGCGGACGATCGCCGTCACGTAGCCCGAGCCAATCTTCTCCCAGCCCACCAGCCGGACGTTGGCCGCCTTCACCATCGCGTCCGCGGCTTCTATCATCGAGACCAGACCGCGGGTCTCCACCATTCCAAGTGCGTCACCCATAATTCAACCTCAAAGTATCTCGCAACCGGATGCCGTTGTCGATGCTCCTTACCGGCCCGCGCGCACAGCCTCGTCGATCAACGCAATCAACTCTTCCCGCGTCACGGTAATCCGCCCATCCCCTGCCACATCGCCGGCCACATCCCCGGCCGTGATCGGACACCCCGGAGTCGCCTTCGAATTCGATTGGATCCCATACCGCGACCGCGCCTCAAACAGCCGGTCCACCTCGTGCCGGTCCAGTAGCTTCGGTCCGCCCAACTGCTCGGCCACCAAGGCGATCTTGGCCACATGCTCCACGGTCTCCATCTTGTGGAACGCGCTCCATAGGTCCGCCCCGCCGCACACCACGCCATGATTGCCCAATAGAATCGCGTCGTAGTGCGGAATAAAAGGCTTCAACGTGTCGCTCAACTCGGGCGTCCCCGGCAGACCGTAGGGCGCGAGCGGGACACAGCCTAGGTTCACGACAACCTCGGGCAGAATCGCCATGTTCAGAGCCCGGCCCGCCACCGCGAAACCTGTCGCGATCGGTGCGTGTGCGTGCGCCACGGCGTGCACGTCCGGCCGCATCTCATACATCGTCAGATGCATCAGAATCTCGCTCGTCCGCTCCCGCCGACCCGCGATCTTCTTGCCGCGCATGTCGCAGATGATCAAATCATCGACGGCCATCCGGCCCTTGCTGATGCCTGTCGGCGTACACAAAATCCGCTCGGCATCCAGCCGTACGCTGATGTTGCCGTCGTTCGACGCCACCCAGCCCTTCTCGTACATGAGGCGGCCGATATCGACGATATCCTGCCTGAGTTTTTGTTCTTCCTGCGCCACTGAATCCTCAAGTGTACCAGCGCCGATACAATGAAAGCAGTGTCTTACCAACAATCTGGAATTTCCAGTCTCCTCGGCCCCGACCGCATGGCGACCGGACTCTTACTCCTAGTCAACAGCACCTTCTTCCTCGCCGTGCTGTTGAGCAAAAACGAAGCGTTTCCCTTCTTCGCCGCCAAGACCCTGCCCGGCCTGGCCGCCGGCGAATGGTGGCGGCTCATCACGGCTGGTTATCTGCACATCTACCCGATGCATATCCTGATGAACATGATGAGCCTTTACAATCTGGGCCCCATCGCCGAAGAGATGTTCGGAACCCGCCGGATGTTCACCATATGGACGGTGTCCACCATCGGAGGCTTTCTCCTCAGCGCCATCTGGACCAAAGCCCCGTCGCTCGGCGCCAGCGCCGGCATCTTCGGCCTCATGGGCGCCATGATCGCCGCCGGCGTTATCAGTAAACACCCGTACGCCAAATACCTGCAAAAACAGTTACTCATCAATGCAGGCATCGGCTTCTTCATCGGCAGTCTTCCCATGTTCCCCATCGATAACGCCGCCCACCTCGGCGGCATGATCGGCGGCTTCGCCACCGCTTGGGTCGCCAGCTTCCCGCGTCCCTTCGACGACGCCCGCGAGAAATTCTGGAGCCTCCTCGCTATCGTTTCCCTCGCTCTCACCATCTACGCCTTCTATGAAGTCGCGATGCGGCTCAATCAGTCCGCCGTCCGGCTCTAGCCGCGGAAGGCGCGGTAGGCGAGATAAGTAAATCCGCCCGCGATCACTACGTTCACTGCAGCCACCGCACCCCGCCCCAGCAACGCATAAACGGCCGCGCAGATCCACCAGATCAGCGCGGCCGAGAGCAGCAGCGGCGGCCCCCACGCCGAGTTCATGCCGGCTTCTTCTCCGCCGCCAACTGCAGATTCTCGTCCACCATCGACCGGTTCACCATCTCGCTGATCACGGCGCTCAGGTTAGGATTCCGCAACGCCCACGAATACGCCTTTAACGGCCGCTTCAACTCTCCGGGTACGGCAGCATCCATCTTCGCCTGCCGCGCCGGGGTGTCCGGCCCGTTCGGCCTCCCCGAAAATACCGGCCGCGCCACCTTCATCGCGATAACCCCCAGGCCTTTCCTATGGGCGGCCGCCAGCGACTTGGCCATATACGGATGGTTCACGATGTTGTACGCCACCATCGCCACCGAATAGACCTTGGACTTCGCCGCCGCTTCCAGAATCCCCGCCGGATCCGTATGCGCACTCACCCCAATGTGCCGCACCTTGCCGGCCTTCTTGAGTACCTCACACGCCTCGCCGATTTCGGGATACCGCAGCAGCTCGGCGGGGGTGCTCGCGCCGTGTGGGCACATCAGAATGTCCAGATAATCCGTTCCCAGCCGCCGCAACGTCGCGTCGACACTATCCCAGACAATCCGCTTGTAGTTCTTGTTCCGGTCGATCCTGCGGCCATACTCGGCCTCCATGACGTCCGCCAGATGCGCCTGGTCCAACTCCGCCCGCTGCCCGCCAAAGTACCCGATGAAGTAATCCGGCGCGTCGGCCTTCCGCCGGGCAATCTGGTCGAGCGCCTTGGTCTGCAGCTTCTTCTGGCTGGTCGCGTCCAAGCTCGCGAAAATGTCCTGGAACAGCTTGCTGCGGTTCGAGTCCCACACGCTCACCTTCGAATTCAGAAAGAACTGGTCACGCTTGCGCGCCTTGATCACCTTCGCATAGCCCTTCTCGCTTTCGGTGTTGCCATATGCCGGTGCCGTATCGAGGTAATTCAAACCCCGGTCCATCGCCGCCAGAACATGTTCATAGTTCGTGGGTGAAATCGTGTTCCCACCCATCACCACTTCCGAAATCATGAAGCCCGTCCGGCCCAGTTGCCGGTACGCCATGCCGGATTGCCGGTTCCGCCACTCCCCCTTCGCCGTCCGAGGCGCGGCATCCGCCTTCATCGTCACCGCCGCGGCCAGCGACATGGAAAAAAACTCGCGACGGTCTAACATTACTCAAGGTTAACGCTGGGCGGCCCAATTCACAAAGGCCCACACGGCCTTCAAGTCTTCCGTCGTATACCCCTGTACGGCCTGTGCGTGCCGCCAGCCGCTTTGCTGCTGTATCGCTTGAATCTCCTTACTCCGCAAGTTCCGCAGCACTGGAGGAACCCCCTTCAGGTCATAGACTCGCGTCTCCGTCGCCCCCCGGTCCACCACCACCGCTGGGAACCGGTCCCCATCTTTGAGCACCACGCCCCGCACCCTCCGGGGCCGCCCGTAGCGCAGCGAGTTCACCGCGTCCGCCGCCAACTGCTGTTTGCTCAGCTTCGCTAAGTCCACGCTCACCGGCGTGCCAATGCCCTGCAACCGGTGACAGTTTGAACAGCGCTGCAGCCGCTGCGGATCATAGAACAGTTCCCTGCCCTGCCGTACCTCGGGACTTAACTCGGACTCTTTCACGGCCACCGGCGGCGCCAAACTCGCTGTTTCCGCGGGCGCCGGCCCTTCGCTCGATGCCGTCGCCAAACTTTGAATGTAGGCCACCAATGCCGCAATCTCGTCGTCCACCAACCGGTCACCCCAAGCTGGCATCGCCGAATTCGGAATGCCGTCGCGGATCGCCTTCACCAGGTAATCTTTCTCAAACGTCCGGCCCCGCAGCCGCGGGCTCCGCGCCGCCGCCCCCGCCGTTCCGTGGCAGTAACCTACAGCGCACCCCTGCGCAAACAACTGGTCACCCCGCGCCACCACCGCGGAAGTCCCCAGGCTTCCCTGCTGATCCGCCAGCAGCATCACCGGCGCCAAAACCACACCCGCCATCCACCTCATTGCTTCTGCTCCGGCAACGCGAACACAAAAACCGCCGATCCGTTCGGAAACTGCTCCGTCTCCGGCCAAAATTGCTGCATCAACCCCGCCACCGCCGACCCCCATCCCGACGGCGTCGCTATATACTGCCGCCCATTTACAGCATACGAGATAGAACTCCCCCGATGCCCCGACCCTGTATTGAAGCTCCACAGCTTCTTTCCCGTCCGCGCATCCAGCGCGAAGAAATCCCCCTCGGCATCACCCGTGAAAATCAGGTCCCCCGCCGTCGCCAACACCGATGCCAGTAGCGGATATTTGTAGTCATACTGCCAGACCGCCTTGCCCGTCAGCGGCTCATACGCGGCCAAGTGCCCGCCGCTCTTGCCGTCCGGCGTCTTAACCAGCTTGAAGGTCCCGCCAAAATACGTCTTACCCTCGGCCGGCGCCTCCGCCTGCGCCACGACCTCCTGACACCACTCAATCCCCGTCGTAAAGAACAAACCCGTCTTCGGCGACCACGCCCCGTGGTTCCAGCTCCGCCCGCCGCCAATCGACGGACAAATCAGCTTCGGCCTTCCCACCACCGGCTCATTCCGTCCCAACAACTCTCCCTTCGGCCCCACCCCGCTAATCCAGTTGATATTCTTCGCCACCGGCCACGCCGTCACAAACGCCCCGGTCGTCCGGTCCAGCACGTACGTATAGCCGCCCTTGCTCACGTTGATGAGCAGTTTCCGCACCTGCCCATCCACCGGCAGATCCACCAGCACATTCTCATAAGCCGCATCCCAATCCCACACATCGTGCGGCACCTGCTGGAAATGCCACTTCAGCTTCCCGGTCTCCACGTCCAGCGCCACAATCGAATCCGTGTAAAGGTTGTCCCCCTTCCGGTTCCCCCCATAAAAATCCGCCGCCGGATTCCCCACCGCCCAATACACCGTCCCCAAACCCTCATCGAACGAACCCGTCATCCATGTCGGGCCGCCGCCGAACTTCCAACTGTCTCCCGTCCACGTCTCGTGTCCGTTCTCCCCCGGACCAGGAATCGTCCAGAAGCGCCACAAATGCCGCCCGGTCTTCAGGTCGAACGCGTTCAAATATCCCCGATGCGCCGAATCGCCGCCCGTCACCCCGACAATCACCTTACCCCGCGCAATCAGCGGCGCCGCCGTAATGTTGCAGCCGCATTGGTTGGCGTCCTCAACGTTCACCTTCCACAACTGCCGCCCCGTCTTCGCCTCCAGCGCCACCACGTGGTTGTCCAGCGTCCCCATCACCAGCCGGCCATCCGCCACCGCCACGCCCCGGTTCCAAGGCCCATAAAACGTCGTGAACGTCTTCGGCAACTCGTAGACATAGCTCCACAGCCGCTTCCCCGTCACCGCGTCCAACGCGAACACGCGGTTGTGCGACGTCGAAACGTACATCACCCCATCGACTACCAGCGGTGTCGATTGCAACCCGCCGTCGTTGTCCCCGGTCTGAAACACCCAGGCCGCCGCCAGTTGGCCCACGTTTCCCGCGTTCACCTGGTCGAGAGCACTATACCGCCAAGCGGAGTTCTGCCCGCCGTAGGCGGGCCAGTTCTCTCTCGTCGGACCGTCCTGCGCCAGTGCGCCCACAGCGAAGACCATCAGAGCCAAGACCATCGACAGGGTGATCGTCCGGAACATCAATCTGTTACCCCCTCAGCACTTGTACGCAGGCCAAAGCAAACGCCGGCAGATCCTCCGGCTTCCGCGAGGTCACCAGGTTTTTGTCCACCACCACTTCCTCATCCACCCACTCCGCTCCCGCGTTCACCACGTCATCCTTAATCGCGAAGAAGCTCGTCACCTTCCGGCCCTTCAACATCCCGTGGGCCGAACACAGCACCCAAGGACCATGGCAGATCGCCGCCACCAGCTTGCCCTGCGCATTTACGCCCGCCACAAACTGGTTCGCCTTCGGATGCCGGCGGATATGATCCGGCGCGAACCCACCCGGCGCAATCACCCCATCGAAATCATCCGGGCTCACGTCGTTATACGAAAGCTGCGCTACGCACGGATACCCCAGCTTGCTGCCGTAAGTCTTCCCTGCCTCGGCGCCGACGGTCACAACCTCCACACCCGCCTCCTGCAACCGGTACAGCGGATACCAAACCTCCATCTCCTGGTAAAGCTGGTCCACCAACATCGCTACTCGCTTGCCTTTCAGTTCCATAAGAATTACTCCAAAAATCGCCCGGCCGCGTTCGCGCGGTCGAGCTTTCGAAAATGGTCAAACACAATCTTGGTAGCACCCGGCACCGGGCTTTCTCCGCCCAGGTACGCGCCAAACACCGCAATCGCAAACGGCCGCTTCGGCAGCATCACGATCCCGAACTCGCACTTCACGCCTTCTAGCGACCCCGTCTTCGTCGCCGTCCCCGCTGGCACGACCGCCTTGCGAACATCCCCCTTCACCAAACCCATGAACTCCAAAATCTCCCGCGACGAGACCGCGTCCAGAACCTTGCCGCTATATAGCATTTCCGCCAGGCGCGCCATGTCCCGCGGCGTCGCAATATTCTCACGGTCCGCCTTCGCCGCCCCCAGGTCAATCATCTTCCGCCGCAGCCGGATCCCCGGCAGGTTCATCTCATCCATCCGCGTATTCACCGCCGCGAACCCGCCCGCCAGGTCGATCAACTTGTTCGTCGCCGAATTGTCCGAGTTCTGAATCATGATCGTGATCAGCTCCCGCACCGACAGCGACCCCGCCTCCGCCACGGCCTTCTCATAAGCCGCGCTCGAAGGAACCACCTCGCTCTTGCTCACCGGCACCCGCTGGTCGTAACTCAACTTCCCCGCCCGGATCAACCGCACCACCTCGACAAGCACCGGAACCTTAATCGTCGACGCCGTCGGGAACCACGTATCGCATTGGTAGCAAAGCCGCCCCCCGGTCTTCAAATCGATCACGGCCACACCCATCGTGCCGTCCAGCCCCGCGTCCATCGCGGCCAACTTCGCCAGCGTCTTCGCTTCCAACAGGTCGCCGCCCGCCGCCTGCCCGAACAGCGGCCCCACCAGGAAAACCCAACTGAACCAGCGCAGCGTCATTCGTCCGATTGTAAACTACGAGTCTATGTTCGATTTTGAAAAGCTCGGCGCCTTCTACTTAGGCAAGACAGAACAGGGTCCGCTTCTGATCGACTCGAAGGATCTGGTCACCCACGCTGTGTGCGTCGGCATGACCGGCTCCGGCAAAACTGGCCTCTGCCTCGGCCTCCTCGAAGAAGCCGCCATCGACGGCATCCCCGCGCTCATCATCGATCCCAAAGGCGACCTCGCCAACCTCCTCCTCACCTTCCCCAACCTCGCCCCCGCCGACTTCCTCCCCTGGGTCAACGAAGATACCGCGCGCCAGAAAGGCGTCTCCAAGGAACAGTTCGCCGCCGACACCGCCGCCAAATGGAAGGACGGCCTCGGCCAGTGGGGCCAGGACGGCAACCGCATTCAAAAGATGCGCGACGCCGCCGACTTCACCATCTACACCCCCGGCTCGAACGCCGGCGTCCCCATCTCCGTCCTTCGTTCATTCTCTGTCCCCTCCGCCGCCATCCTCGACGACCGCGAAGCCCTCCGCGAACGCATCCAGTCCACCGCCACTGCCCTCCTCTCCCTGCTCAACTTCACCGGCGACCCCATCCAAAGCCGCGAACACATCCTCATCTCCAAGCTCATCGAAACCTCCTGGAGCAACGGCAGCGACCTCGACATCGCCACCCTCATCCAGCAGATTCAAAAACCGCCCATCACCCGCATCGGCGTCCTCGAACTCGAATCCTTCTTCCCCGCCAAGGAGCGCTTCGATCTCGCCATCTCCCTCAACAACCTCCTCGCCTCCCCCGGGTTCGAGGCCTGGATGGAAGGGGTCCCCCTCGATATCTCCAGCCTCCTCTACTCCCCCGCCGGCAAGCCGCGCATGGCCATCATGTCCATCGCCCATCTCTCCGACGCCGAGCGCATGTTCTTCGTCGCCCTGCTCCTGAACCAGGTCGTGAGCTGGATGCGCACCCAGTCAGGCACCACTACGCTCCGCGCCCTCGTCTACATGGACGAGATCTTCGGCTACTTCCCTCCCACCGCCAACCCGCCCTCCAAGCTCCCGCTCCTCACCCTCCTCAAGCAAGCCCGCGCCTTCGGCGTCGGCGTCGTCCTCGCGACGCAAAACCCGGTCGATCTCGACTACAAAGGCTTAGCCAACTGCGGCACCTGGCTCATCGGCCGCCTGCAGACCGAACGCGACAAGCAGCGCCTCGTCGACGGCCTCCAGGGCGCCGCCAGCCAGTCCGGATCTTCGATCAACCCGGCGGCTCTCGACCAACTCCTATCGAGCCTCAAGTCCCGCATCTTCCTCATGTCCAACGTCCACCGCGGCGGCCTCGAAGTCTTCGAAACCCGCTGGTGCATGTCCTACCTCGCCGGCCCGTTAACCAAATCGCAGATCAGAACCCTGACCCAGGCTAAGCCAGCCGAAGCCAGTGCACCGCCCCCGCCCCCTGTCTTTGCTGCCCCGGCTGCCCCGGCCACCAGCCCCCGGCCCGTCCTCCCGCCCGACGTCGAGCAGCACTTCCTCCCTTTCCGCGGCCAAAGCCCCGCTGCGTATCACCCGGTCCTAATGGGCGCCGCCACCGTCCGCTTCACCGACACCAAAACCAAAATCGACTTCTCGCAGGACGTCGCCTTCCTCACGCCGCTCCTCTCCGGCCCCGTCCCCGTCGATTGGCAGCGAGCCGAGGCCGCCGACCTCGAACCCGGCGACCTCGAAGCCGAGCCCCACACCCAGGCCACCTATGAAGACCTCCCCGCCCCAGCCTCCAAGGCCAAGTCCTACGCCGCCTGGAGCAAGGACTTCACCAACTACCTTTTCGCCAATCAAAAACTCGAGCTCTACCGAAGCAAGAACCTCGGCCTCGTCTCGATGCCCGGCGAATCGGAACGCGACTTCCGCATCCGGCTAAACGACGCCGCCCACGCCGCCCGCGACCAGGCCGTCACCGCCCTGCGCCAGAAGTACACCCCGAAGCTGATGATGCTCGAAGAGCGCATCCGCAAAGCCCAGCAGGTGATTCAGCGCGAATCCCAGCAGGCCTCCGCCGCCAAGGTGCAAACGGGCCTCTCCATCGCCTCCGGCATCCTCGGCGCGTTCCTCGGCCGCGGCTTTAGCAAGTCCACGGTCGGCGCCGTCGGCACGGCCGCCCGCTCCATGGGCCGGGCCGGCAAAGAGTCCAGCGACGTCGCCCGCGCCGAAGAAAACCTCCAAGCCGCCGAGCAGCAAAAGGCCGATCTCGAGCAGCAACTGCAGGAAGAGATCACCACCATGCAGATGAAGTACGACGCCCTCAACGAACCCTTGGAGACCACCGTCGTCGCCCCCAAGAAAACCAACATCACGGTGAAGTTCTTCTCCCTCTGCTGGCGGCCGGAATAACTACTCCACCCACTCGCCGACGAAGATATTGAACTCGAAGCGGCTGGTCGTCTTCCACGAACTCGAAAACACCAGCTTCTTCCCATCCGGCGAAAACTCCGGGAACGAAGTAAACCCGCCGAAGCTCGTAATCTGCTCCTGCCCGCTCCCATCCACGTTCACCGAATACAGCTCAAAGTCCCGCCCGTCGCACTTGTGCTGATTCGAACTGAAGATAATCTTCTTCCCGTCCGGCGTAAACGTCGGCGCGAAGTTCGCACAGTTATTCTTCGTAATCTGCTTCGCGTTCCCGCCGTCCGCATCGCTCACCCACAGCTCCATCTTCATCGGCGCCGTCAGATTCTCCTTCAGCAACGCGTCATACCGAGCCATCCCCTCCGGCGTCGCCGGATGATTCGCCCGCCAAACAATCTTCTTCCCGTCCTTCGAAAACACCGCCCCGCCGTCATACCCCCGCTTCGTCGTCAACCGCTTCTTCCCAGACCCATCCGGCTTCATCGACCACAAATCCAAATCCCCGGACTCCATCGACGTGTAAATCATCCGGTTCGTCTTGTAATTCACCGTCGCCTCGGCATCATACCCCGGCATGTTCGTCAGCTTCTTCACAATCTTGCCGTTCAAATCCGCCACAAACAGCTCATATCCCGGAAACACACCCCACAAGTAACCCTTCGACCGGTCCGGCGGCGGCGGACACCCCGGCCCCGCATCATGCGTCGACCCGTAAACAATATGCTTGTTGTCCTTCAAGAAGTAAGCGCACGTCGTCCGCCCCTTCCCCGTCGACACCATCTTCTGGTCGCTCCCGTCGGCGTTCATCGTGAAGATCTGGTCGCACTCCAACTTCTCCCGCGTCGACTGGAACACCAGCTTCTTCCCATCCGGGGCCCAGTACGCTTCCGCGTTCTGGCCCCCGTTGGTCAACTGCTGAATATTCCGGAGATGCTTCGACTCCTGCGCCCCCGCGCCAACCGCCAGCACAAATAGCAAAAGCATTCTCATGGTCTACCGTCCCTCGTACAAATCGCGCCCGGCCACCAGCGCCTTCATCTTGCCGTCCGCCACGCTCCGCTGCAACATCCAGAAGCCACAGTCCGGATGCACATACGGAATCCGCTCCGGCCCCAGAATCTTCGCCGCATGCTCAATTCGCCGCGCAATCAACTCCGGCGATTCAATCTGCGTGTCCTTGATGTCAATCACACTCAAGCCCAGCCCAATCTTCGGGTCCAGCTCTTTGAAGTGCTCGAGCTCATCGTACCCGCGCCGCGCAAACTCCAGAATGTAGTGGTTCGCGTGCATGCCATTCAAGAACGGCATCAGGTCCTTCCAGAAGCCCTTCTGCACGCTCTGCCCGCCGTAGTTCCCAAAGCAGATGTGTACGCCCCGGTCGCCCTTAATCCCGTCCAGCACCTCGTTCATCGCCACTAGCGCCCACTCCCGGTCCTCCGGATGGCCGCTGATATTCGCCTCATCGATCTGAATGATCTCGGCGTCAATCATCTCCATCTGCGCCCGCAGCACCTTCGCAATCGCCAGGCACAGCTCATCGCGTTTCTTGTAGTGCCGGTCCGTCAACACCTTCGTCAACATGTGCGGACCCGTGCACGTGAACTTGATCTTCGACGTCGTCAACGTCTTCGTAAAGTCATAGTCTCGCTGCAGGTTCAGCAGGCCCTCGCCCACTTCGTCATAGACGATGCCCGCCGGATCCGTCCGATACGTCAACTGCGTATCCGCCCGGAACTCCTTGATATCGGTCACCGAAAACTTCGTCCGGATCCCGGACATCCGGCTGATGAAGTAGTCAATCATCCCGTTCGTCTCGGGGTGGCTCGGGTCAAACCGGTTCAACTCGCCATCGGCGACGACGTCAATCCCGGCCAGTTCCTGCGTCTTCAGCACCACCATAATCGCGTCGCGCAGCGCGCCCCGCGACGTATTGTTGAAGAGCCATTGAGGGGTCGGATAGCTGCCGACCACAGTTGTCAGAATGGACATAAACCTTCATTGTATCTAGATGGCCCTGTTCGCTCTGTTCGCCGCGGTCGCGCTCCACTTCACCCCCCAAACCATCGCCACCGATCTCGCCGGCGGCTACCAGGTCCTCGCCGTCGACATGAACAAAGACGGCCGCCCGGATCTCCTCGCCCTCGGCAGCGGCATGTCCGAACTCGTCTGGTACGAAAACCCCACCTGGAAGCGCCACGTGGTCATCAGCGGCGTCAAACGCATGATCAACGTCTGGCCCATGGACGTCGACCACGACGGCGCCCCCGAACTCCTCCTCGCCCATCTCTTTGAAAACGAAGCCGCCCGCTCCGTCGGCGCCGTCAGCTTCCTCCAATACGACGGCACAACCTGGAAAATCCGCGAAATCGACCGCCTCACCACCAGCCATCGCATCCGCAGCGCCAACGGCCTCTTCATCAACTCCCCTCTCACCGGCGCGAGCGCCGTCGCCCCCGAATACCGCGACAAAACGCCCCTCGTCGCCTACCAACCCAACGCCTTCGAGCGCCGCCAGATCTCCGCCGACGACGAAGGCGTCGTCCACGGCCTCTACATCTTCGATTGGAACAACGACGGCTTCGACGACGTCCTCACCGCCAGCTTCCGCGGCATCTGGGTCAACCTCGCCCAGCGCGACGGCAACTGGACCCGCCAGCAGATCACCCCCGGCGACCCCGCCCCCTGGCCCAAATCCGGCAGCTCCGATATCGCCGTCGGCTTCCTCGGCAAGGACCGCCTCCTCGCCGCCATCGAACCCTGGCACGGCCACCAGGTCGCCATCTACCGCCAGAAAAACAAGGTTTGGCAACGCCAAGTCATCGACGACACCCTCACCGACGGCCACACCATCCTCGCCGCCGACTTCGACGGCGACGGCCGCGACGAACTCCTCGCCGGCTTCCGCCAGGGCAAGCGAGGCGTCTACCTCTATCACGAGGAAGAAGGCAAATGGCGCCGCCAGATCCTCTCCGAAGGCCAAATCGCCGCCGCCGGCTGCGTCATCGCCGACTTCAACGCCGACCGCAAACCCGACATCGCCTGCATCGGCTCCACCACCGCCAACCTCCTCCTCTGGACCCAAGACTAATCAATGGACCTCCGCCCCTACACCCCCGCCGACCACCCCGCCTGCGCCGCCCTCTGCGGCCCCTTCACCCCGCCGGCGCACTTCTACGTCCTCGATCACGATGGCCAGATCCTCGGCTGCGGCGGCTTCACCGACGACGGCGAACTCGTCCTCGGCGTGATCCGCCCGGACTTCCGCCGCCAAGGCCTCGGCCGTTTCCTCCTCCTCGCCCGCCTCCGCGAACTCGCCAAACTCCCCGGCCTCACCCACGCCCGCCTCCAATCCCCCGCCGGCTACGAAGCCTTCTACGTCAAGCAGGGCTTCAAACCCACCCCCACCCCCAGCCAATTTCAACTCCGCCTCAACGTCTGTCCCTAACCACCGCCCGCCACTTCCGCGCTGTACTTTGTGAAGCAGAACATGCCGACATCTTAGGTGTGTTGCCCGGTATTCGGTTTCTGGCGATGGAAGTGAAGGCAGCGAAGGGAAGAGTATCGCCGAACCAGCCGAAATTTATTGACCGCATTCACGAGGCTGGAGGGCTGGCGTCCCTAGCCCATTCCGTGGAAGAAGTACAAGCCCATCTGTATGACTACCTCAGACCCAATCGAACAAATGATAGCCGAGATCTTGGAGGAACTACGGAGTTCCAGCGTGCCGGCTGAATTGTGACCTATGGTTTTGGCGGCTCTGCTGGAGGCGCAGGGATAACAAAATAGGAAGTTTCGTGTCGCGGCTCTTTCGTCACCAGAGAGGTCCAGTGCCACTGAACCAAAATTTTCACGCTGCCGTCAGCCTTGCCCTCTCTCGTGTTTTCTAATCGCACAACAACTTCATCCGTGTATTTTGGGAGATAAACGTTCTGGGCGGCTGGAGGTGCGCGTTGCTCTATCTTTAGCGAGCAATCGGAAATGACCGCAACATAATGCCGGAAAAATCTCCGCCACGAACCGTCATCCTCACAGAGGTCTATGGGTAGACCGAAATCTTCAAGAAATGCTTTGAACGGTTTGCGAAACGTTTCGAAGTTAAGATAATCTGAAAGTTTCTCGTATGTTGCTTGGCTGACTTCAGTGCCGGTTTCTAAATTCCCTTGATACTTGTCAAAGAGTTTGACTATTCCATGTGCGGACGAACCGGAAAGTTTTGCGTGTACCACCCAATCACATGCAAATACAAGGAGTGGATATTCCCGCAGCTTACTTTCTCGTTCCAAGAGCTTCCTTACCTCCACCAATAGGTATACAACTTGTCGCTCCGACTCTATCGGTGTTTGGAGTTCTTCGCGAATCTTTCGTAGCAGCTCGTCGGTCATAGTGTCAACAATGATAGCCCGTCGTGGACTTTTTGCAAATCCTCCAATCCCAGTGCCCGCAAGTAGTTTCGAGTGGTGGCTAGGGAGAAATGGCCAAGTATCCGCCTCAGATATTGCAGGTTGCCACCCTTCCTCAGATAGTTCTCGGCGAAACAGTGCAGGAGGTTGTGCGGAGCCACCTTGTGGCAATTGCTTTGCCCGATTCGGTACAAGGTTCCTTCGAGAGGCTGCGGGTCCCCGCAGAACTCAAACAGAAACCCGAAATCTCAAACGGCTTGAGGTCTGTGCAACTAGAATCTGATCGCCGAGGAGAAAGCCCCAGCGATCGCCTGGTTCTCCAGCAGCTCTTGCAGAAAACCCGACGCTTCCGGCTCCTCCGCAAAAAAGTCATCAAACACCATCGGAAACTTCCGCTGCACCGCCTGTTCCCGCCAAGCCATCTGGTAGGCCTTCAACTCATGGGTAAACTTCTTGAGTTCCTCAAACGACTTAGACCCATGCTCTGCCACAACCCGGTCCAGGACCTGGATGTCAGACTTCGACAACGCATCCCAATCGGGTTCCACTTTCGCATGGTAGGTCGAGTATTCGTCTTCGGCCACGGCGAGGCTCGCCACAAGCTCTTCCACCTCAACGCTCTTGGGAGTCTCCCCCTCCAAAGCGACCCGCTCCAACTCCCCCAGCAGGTCCAGCACCCGGTCACCCGTAGGGCCGAAAGGCAGGGCGTTGTACTTGTCCCCGGTAATCGGGCGCCCGAATCGCAAGAGATGTTCCCGGTCCGCCAGGAAAAGCAGCTTCACGGCTCTGTACTTGTCGAACTTCGGCAAGTTCTTCGACGCCAAATAGAGCAACGCGGCCTTCGTCACTTCGAAATCAAACTCAAACGTAAGTGCCATCGGCTTCGCCCCCTCCTCTTCCAAATTACGCCTTCTCTTCGCCCAACGCAAAACACCTCACCCCCGCTCCCGAACCACCGCCCGCCACCGCAACACCGCCTCCCGCACCTCCACAAAACTCGTATACAGCGGCGCCAACCCCAACACCAACCGGTCCGCCCCCCCCACACTCCACCATCACCCGGTGCTCCTCCTCCAGCACCCGCGCCACCTCCCCCGCCCCCGCCTGCCGAATCACCACCCGCCCCACCCCCAACTCCGCCCCGTCCCCCACCAACTCCACCACATACTCCCCCAACGCCCGCGCCTTCGCCGCCAACCGCTCCACCCCCGCCTCCAAAGTCAAGTCCAACCCCGGCTCTGCCGCCGCCACCGCCAACCCCAGCGGCAATCCCGGATCCCCCAACCCGCTGAAATACCCCGGAGCCCCCGGCCCCCCGCACAAAAACCCCTCCATCCGCCCCCGCACCACCTCCCCACCCAACACCGCCACCCCTGCCTCCCCCGTCACCTCCCGCCCATCCAACCCCTCCCCCAACTCCACCCGCGCCCCCACAATCGCGCTCACCTTCTCCGCCACCCGCGCCGCCACCCGTCCCCAGTCCCCCTCCAAGCGCCTCCCCCACGTCTCCTCCACCGCCCCCTGCATCACCCCCACCGCCGCCTTCGGCAACCTTCCCAGCAAATGCCCCCGCAAATAGACCGCCGGCTCCTCATCAAACACAAACCGGTCCCGAAACCGCCCCAACGGGTCCCGCCGGTCCGCCGCAATCGCGTACTGCACACTCCATATCGAAGGATCCATATACGCTACACTAACTGCTTGCGATCCCCGCGGGTAACAGTAGTCATCCCTACTCTCTCGGCCGACGCTGCCCTCTGGGACTGTGTCCAATCCCTCCAGCATCAATCGTTCCGGGAGTTCCAAACCGTCATTGTCGATAACAGTGGCCGCCAACTCGTCAGCCAAGGCCCCCCCGCCAATATCAGCTTCGAAGCCACCATCCTGAACCCACCCGCCAACATCGGCTTCGGCGCCGCCATCAACCTCGGCGCCCGCGAATTCCCCTCCGAATTCATCGCCGCCCTCAACGACGACGCCCTCCCCGGCCCCCACTGGCTCGCCAACCTCGTCGCCGCCCTCGAAGCCCACCCCCGCGCCGGCATGGCCGCCAGCCACATCGAAAACGAATCCGCCGGCCTCCTAATCGCCATCGACGGCTCCAGCAAACAACGCCTCCCCATCCCGAGTGAAGACGGAGACTGCCTCCTCCCCAGCGGCGCCGCCGCCCTCTACCGCCTCGAACTCTTCACCGTCCTCGGCGGCTTTGACGAGTCCTTCTTCCTCTATTGCGAAGATACCGACCTCGGCCTCCGCGCCCACTGGGCCGGCTGGACCTGCCGCTACGCCGCCGCCGCCCGCGTCCTCCATCGCTACTCCCACTCCGCCGGCCGCGCCTCCTCCCTCAAGGCCTATCTCGTCGAACGCAACCGCCTCTTCCTCGTCTGGAAGTGCTTCCCCCTCCGCCGCCTCGTCCTCGTCCCCTTCGCCGCCCTCTGGCGCTACCTGCTCCACCTCTCCGCCCTCCTCGATGGCCGCGGCGCCGCCGGCGAATTCCGCGCCTCCGGCCAAAGCCCCCTCCAACTCCCCCTCTTCGTCCTCCGCGCCCACTGGGAGCTCCTCCTGGCCCTCCCCCGCCTCCTCGCCGCCCGCCGCCAAATTCGCCGCACCGCCAGGCTCTCCCCCGAAGCCTTCTGCGAGCTCCTCGACCGCCACCAGATCACCCTCCCCGAGGTCGCCGCCGCGTGATCAAGCCCCAACACGCCAACGCCCTCATGATCCTCATCCCCGCCTACAACGAAGGCGGGGCCATTCGCCGCGTCGTCACCGAAGTCCGCACCCTCCTCCCCCAAATCCCCGTCCTCGTCATCGACGACTGCTCCACCGACGACACCCGCACCGAAGCCCTCACCGCCGGCGCCGGCGTCATCTCCGTCCCCTACCACCTCGGCCTCGGCGGCTGCGTCCAGGCCGGCTACCGCTATGCCTACGACGCTGGCTTCTCCTACGTCATCCGCATCGACGGCGACGGCCAGCACGACCCCCAGTTCATCCCCACCCTCTTCCGCGCCCTCCGGGATTCCCGCGTCCAAATGGTCATCGGCTCCCGCTACCTCAACGGCAAAGTCCCCGCCACCTCCTTCGCCCGCGGCGTCGGCATCTGGTTCTTCCGCCAGGTTCTCAAGCTCATCCTTGAAAAAGAGGTCCACGACCCCACCTCCGGCTTCGTCGGCGTCAACCGTCAGGCCCTCGAAGTCTTCGCCCGCAGCTTCCCCCTCGAATACCCCGAAATTGAAGCCCTCGTCGTCCTCCAGCGCCGCCAGTTCCGCTTTGAAGAAGTGCCCGTCGTCATGCGCCCACGCATGGCCGGCGTCAGCACCATCACGGCCCTCCGGTCGTTTTACTACGTCCTCCACGTGCTTCTCGGCGTCGTCGTGAATATCCTGAAGTATGAAGGCAAACGCCGAAAAGGCTAACTTATGGATCGTCTACTGAACGTCGTCGCCGGCATGAGCGTCCTGCTCATCGCCCTCGTCTTCTTCGCCATCCGCCGCGCCCACATCCGTGTCGAGTACTCCGTCAGTTGGCTCAGCGCCGCCCTCGTCATGCTCGTTCTCTCGCAGTGGCAGTGGGCTCTCCGCCAGGTCGCCGAATTCCTCGGCGTCAACAACGCCCCCTTCGCCCTCCTGCTCATCATCCTCAGCCTCTTTCTCATCGTCTTCTTCCGCTTCTCCGTCATCATCAGCGACCTCAAAGACGCCAACATCGCCCTAACCCAAAAACTAGCCATCATCGAATACCAACTGCAGCATGTCCAAGAAAATCACTCCCCCTCCCGCGACGCCTAACCCCGCCAACACCTGGTGGCCCCTCGCGGCCGGCCTGCTCGTTCTCGCCTTCGCCCTGCTCGAAATCTACGGCCCGGCCCTCAACGGCCCCTTCCTGTTCGACGACCGCTATCTCCCCTTCCTCATCCCCGGCTTCGCCGACAACGCCCTCCGCTACTGGGTCGTCGGCGTCCGCCCCATCCTCATGGTCACCTACTGGGCCAACACCCGCATGTTCGGCCTCGATCCCTACTGGTTCCACTTCGTCAACCTCCTCCTCCACGCCGCCGCCGGCGTCTGCGTCTGGTTCATCGCCAAAAAACTCACGCAGCACAAGGTCCTCTCCGCCTTTTGCGCGCTCGTCTTCCTTCTCCACCCGCTCCAAACCGAATCCGTCTCCTATATCGCCAGCCGCTCGGAAGTCGCCGCCGGCCTCTTCTTCCTCGCCGCCTGGGCCGTCTTCCTCTACCGCAAGGAACAAGCGATCGGCATCGGCGAAACCCTCCTCGTCATGGCCCTCTACGGCATGGCCGTCCTCACCAAGGAACACACGGTCGTCCTCGTCGCCGTCCTCCTCCTCACCGACTACTTCTTCAACCCCGGTTTCACCCTCGAAGGCATCAAGAAAAACTGGAAGCTCTACGGCGGCCTCATCCTCGCCGGCATCGCCCCCGTCCTCTTCCTCCTCCGCACCCTCAAAAACGCGGACTCCGCCGGCTTCAACATGAAGGACCTCACGGCCACCGACTACCTCCTTACCCAGGTTCGCGCCCTCTGGGTCTACGTCCGTCTCTACCTCCTCCCCATCCAGCAGAACCTCGATTACGACATGCCCATCTCCCGCTCCCTATTCGACTACGGAGCCGGCCTCAGCCTCCTCAGTTGGCTCGTCCTAGTTGCCATCGCCTGGGTGAAGCGTAAGCAGTGGCCCCTCGCCAGCTTCGGCTTCTTCCTCTTCCTGATTCTCCTCGCCCCCACCTCTTCCTTCCTGCCCATCCGCGACGTCCTCGTCGAGCGCCGCATGTATATGGCGGTCTTCGCCCTCAGCCTCGTCGCCGTCGAACTCCTCCGCCGCTGGAAAACCACCCCTACCACCCTCGTCGCCCTCACCGCCGTCGTCTCCCTCGCCCTCATGGCCGTCACTTACCAGCGCAACGCCGTCTGGAGCTCCGCCCTCGCCCTCTGGTCGGACTCTGCCTCCAAGTCCCCCAACAAAGCCCGTCCCCACTTCCAACTCGCCTACGCTCACTATGAGAAGGGGCAGTGTCTCGAAGCCACCCACGCCTACGCCCGCGCCGCCGAGCTCCAGAAGCCCGACGACCATCTCTACGTCGACTGGGCCCTCGCCCTCGACTGTGCCGGCCAGCCAGCCCTCGCCCTCTCCCGTCTCGAAGACGCTAACCGCCTGAAGCCCTCCGCCCACAACTACGCGCTCATGGGCATGATCCGCGGCAAAACCCAGCAGTATGACGAAGGCCTCGCCGCCCTCGCCGAAGCCGAAAAGCTCGACGGCAATTTCTCCATGCTCCACGCCTACCGCGGCAACATCCTCTTCGCCCGCGGCGAGCTCGACGCGGCCATCGCCAGCTTCCAAAGGGCCCTCAGCATCGAGCCCCAACTCGCCGCCGCCGCCCAGGGCCTCCGCAACGTCCAGAACGCCAAGGCCAAGGCCCAAGCTCAAAGCGATGCGAATCGGCGTTAACGCCCTCTATCTCATCCCCGGCGAGGTTGGCGGTACCGAGATCTATCTCCGCAACCTCCTCCAAGCGCTAGCCCAGGAGCCCGACGACCACGAGTACATCCTCTTCACGAACCGAGAGACCGGCCCCGACCTAGCCCCGCCAGACCCCCGCTTCCAAATCTGGCCCCAGCCCATCAAAGCCCGCTTCCGTCCCGGCCGCATCCTCTGGGAGCAACTCGTCCTCTCGACGGGAGACTGCGACGTGCTTCTCAATCCCGGATTCACCGCCCCCTGGTCCGCCCGCTGCCCCCAGCTCACCTGGATCCACGACCTCCAGCACAAGCGCCACCCCGAATACTTCAAGCCCGCCGACTTACTCGCCTGGCGATTCCTAGTATGGGCCGCCGCCCGCCGCTCGACGGCCATCATGACCCTCAGCGAAAAGTCCAGGGAAGACATCCACGAGATCTACAATGTCCCCCTCGACCGCATCCACCTCGCCCCGCCCGGAGTCGGCGAAGTCTTCCCGACGATCAACGCCCAGCGCACCGAACCCATCGTCCTCTGCGTCTCGACGCTCCACCCCCACAAAGGCATCGAGACCCTGCTCGAAGCCTTCGAGAAGTTCCGCCAAACGCATCCCGAGTACCGCCTGGTCCTCGCCGGCATGAAAGGTTTCCACGCGAAGGCGATCGAGGCCAAGGCCGGCCCCAACGTCGAGATCACCGGCTGGCTGGAGCGCGAGCACTTATACGACCTCTACCGCCGAGCCAGCCTCTTCGTCTTCCCCTCGACGTTTGAAGGCTTCGGCATGCCGATCCTGGAGGCAATGGCAGCAGGCCTCCCGACGATCTGCGCCAACGCCCGCCCCATGAAAGACGTCAGCGCCGACGGAGCCCTCCACTTCCCCCCGGGAGACGCAACGGCCCTCGCCGAGCAGATGGAGAAAGCCCTAACCGCCCCCGGCCTGATCGAAAGAGGCAAACAAAGAGCCGCCGAGTTTACCTGGCAGAAAACGGCAAAGGCCGTCCTCCGCGCTGCGGCAATCCCTCCGGGAGCAATCCCACGATCGCCGGGTTGAACGCTTCGTCCCAAGTGGACCAAGTTCCGGCACGGATTCGCACATAGCTTGACTGTTGCTACCGGCATATCGCCGCAATCTGGACAACTCCGTAGAATTCCGGCGGTCCTGGCATTCTTCCCGGCGCATCGCCACCTAATACCTGTGCCGGTCAGCTCGATTTGGCACCTAGCCGAAGGCCACTTGGGCGTGCTGTTGATCAGACGAGGGGCGCGACAGCCGATAGAGGACCGGGAGCACCGTACGGCCAAAGTGCGCCACTCCGCCCCAGTCGGGCACGCATCCATTGCATTCGACTACGCCACACGAAGCTCAGCCGTGCCCCGCTTGCTGGGCTTCACGACGATTTCCACATCTTGCCCCAAAGCCACCAGAAACCGCATGAGCCGCTCCACCGAATATCCGCGGAATTGCCCAGCGAGCATCGCGGAAACCTTGGGCTGGTCGATACCCATTTCTTTCGCCGCCGATGTCTGAGTCAGTCCCCTCTGCTCGATGATCCGGCCGATCTTCAATACTAGGCTGGCTTTCACGAGATGCTCTTCGGCATCAGCCAATCCAAGATCAGCGAACACGTTTCCGCCGCTGATCTGCCTATCGAGAGGTTTAGTTTGTCGCATTCTTGACCTCAATTCTCAACTGTTTCAACCGTCGCCTGACGAGTTCGATCTCAGCTTGAGGAGTTGCAATTCCCGATCTGGATTTCTTCTGAAACGCGTGCAGCACGTAAATCGAATTCTCAAAGGAGACCGTGTAGACGGCCCGGTAGGTACCGCTCCGATCGCTCGCCGCGATCTCCATAACGCCGCTACCGAGCCCGTGCAGCGGCTTGGCGCTGTGATGACTTTCCCCTGACTGGGCGACGTACAGCGCGTATCCCACATGGTCCTGAACCACCGCCGGAAATGCCTTGAGGTTTGCCAAAGAGTCGCCGAGCCAAATGAGAGTCTTCACTTCGCTATGCCAATAGTGGCATAGTGGGTTCGTCGCGTCAACTCGGGGCAGGACGTCCCGGAAGGAGTCTCAGCGCCGTGCGCGACTGGATAAACAAGGACGAGTCGCGCAGTAAAGGCAGTAAAGAGTGATCCGTCGCTGGGGGCCGGAAGCGACGCCGAAGTCTGAAACGCCCATTCTGGGCGGATGGCGCGCCTTTCGGAAGTTGAGGCCATCCGCCGCAAGATCCCAGATCGACGACGATCCACCGGGAAGTGGCTAAACCCGTGCAATTGCCCCGCCTCATCACCAGTTCGGCGCCCTCGATCTCTAAGGCAGGATCGGAGACAGAGATTAGAAGCTACAGGAAGCCGCACTGCCGTTGGCATCGATGTTGCTGTGGGATTGCGCCCTTCCGGCTCTCAGGCTATTGTGAGTCCATGACGATTGAAGCCATCAAGAACGCCATCACCGCGCTGCCAGTGGAGGAGCGCCACTCACTGGTCTCGTGGCTCAATGAACTCGAATACGACGCCTGGGACAAACAGATGGTCCAGGACTTTTCTCCGGGTGGGCGAGGGATGACTTTGGTCGACAAGGTCAAGCGCGAGATCGCCGAAGGGTAAGCGTCCGAAGTCTCTTTCAATTACCCACAAGTTGCCGAGCCGCCAAGAAGCCGGCATGGAGGTCGTTCAGTTTCCGGAAGCCGCGCCAGATCACGATGTTGCCTGGTGGCGAATCATTCTTCCTGGCTAGATAACCGCCCAGCTTGGCGACTTTACGTAGATAGTACTGCAATGTGAGTGATCGTAGTTCCGAAGGACTGTCCTTTACGAAATGATCCAGAACCTTCTGCTCCGTCTCTGTAAAGACAAGGGACGGCGAGGCCTCTTTGTCTTCCCGTTGGTTCATGGTCAGCCAGAAGACTCGCCAGGCGATGATACAGAAGATAGCGAACAGCTTGGTCAGTCGCTCCGCGGTTCGTAAGTGGGACTGCTCGGCCCGGCATCCGGACTTGAGAACCTTATGAAACACCTCGATCTTCCAGCGCATCCCGTATCGCTCCAACTGACAGACGGCTGCCTTCAAATCATCAACCGGAAGGTCCGTGAGCAACTTCCAGTCGATCCGCTCTCGATTCTCAGGTGCCTTGGTTTCGTAGGCATGAATGGCGGTCACCGTCATCGTCGGGTACCGCTTCTGCTTGCCCTCCGGCGGATGCAGCAGTAACCGTTGGAACTTGATTTCCAGGACAGCCTCCGCTGAATTGCCGTCCTGGTCAGGCACCATAATCCGGTGCTGCCCTTGCGACGGGATCGCCGCCATTTGCTCGAAAATGCAGACTCGATTGGGGCCGCTGCGTCGATCCACACAGGTTCGAACCAGGAAGTGGGTTCCCTCCTCTTGAGCGGCGCAGAACAGTTCGTAGATATCGCTTTCGCGGTCGCCAATATGCAAGCATTGGGCGGGTTGGCCCAATAGACGAGTGGAAGCTTTGACATTCTCGATCCAGCGAATGCTCTCTTTGCGTTCGATAGGAATTCGCGTCGGATTGACGTGGCGCTTCAGTGAGTTCGTCCCCTTGAATTCCTTGCGGGTCCAGAACTTTGCCGCGCATAGCCCCAACGGGAGACCCTTTGCCGTGAGAGCCAGACTGGAGTGTAATAGCACCCCACAGGTAGTTACCTGCGGAGTGACATAGGAT
>CAMDCN010000005.1 GCA_945890485.1 Candidatus Sulfopaludibacter sp. SbA3
GGGGCAATATAGCCACTCGGCAAGAAACGAACACCGACAGCCCCGGCCTGCTCAAGAAACTGAGGTGTGGGATGGCCAGCGAGGACGCAGAGTTCGATGATTTTCTGCGTTCCACGTCCCCAACGTTCAACTAGACCGCGACGGAAGAACACCTCAGCGATGAGCGGATTCCGAGGCCGTGACAGGTGCTCCTTCGCCAGCGCTTCGACCGTTAAGCCAAAGGGGAGCCGCCCGTCGCTCCAGATCTCCAGCCGATCGTCGTAGATGGCGACATTGACGGCCCCGCCGGGGATTGAATAGTCCCGATGGACGAAGGCGTTGACTAGGGCTTCCCGCAAGGCTACCGGGGGAAATAGGGGAGCGTCTACCCGCTCGAACACCCCAGGTTCGATCCGACCGGAAACTGGGAGGTGACGGTTCATAAATTGGACAGCCTCCGTAAGGAGGTGAAAGGCGTTTCCGTTCAACTGCCGCTGGTCCAGGAATTCATTCTTGTCGATTCCCCGAAAACGGGCCAATCGCAATTGGCACTGTGGATAGTGCGCGGATTCGTGTTTTGCGAAGAGGACGGCGGCGGCGTTTGTCAGGGCTTGCCCAGACCGGAGGCCGAAGCGATCCAAGATGTCGCCCGGCTCGACCGAAGCGGTTGACGGAATTCGTCCGGATTCAATACCCCTGCGCACGGTGGCGCGAAGCTCCGAAAGATCGAGGTCCCTCAGATGGATGGGCGAGGCACTGTTTTCCCACCGTTTGTGGGAGTGCGTTCGATCCATCAGCAAGCGCTGATAGGTCTCTTGTGGCATGACCTGTGTTGTCGAGCCAACGCGCTGATAGGCGCGGCCATCAAACGCAAACACGCGGCTATCGTCGTCAGGTGATACGGACAACGCGAGTATTTCGCTTCGGCTACCCGGTAATTTTATGCGGTCGATGCCCACGGCGACGGGTGGCTCGATTCGCCGTAGGGTCTCGGCAACGTCGCGAAGAGTATTGTCACTGACGAGTTGCCCCACCACGGAACCGTCGTTCGCGACCCCGAAAAGAACGGTTCCTCCAGTCCCATTCAGGAAGGCGCACAACGTCTCCGCGGCCCGTGAAAGTTGGCCAGTTGATTTCTTGAACTCGACCGACGCCGACTCACCGTTTGCGATCAGCGTCTTTACATGGGCAAGAGTCATTCTGAGGTGCGGGCGGAGAGTTGATTCTCCTTCCCTATTGTCCACTGAAGCGAACTTGCACCGCAGCACGGCGGTCGATCTTTAGATTCTGACCATCTCCGCTAATAGCCGCGGGACAATCTGGCCAAAGAGCCCGGATCGTCCGCAACCACTGTTCGAGCATGGCCCGGAATCGACTTGGGCGGGAGTACTCAACACAGCCCAGTTGCCGGGTGAGTCCATATGGGCCAAAGAGCGGGATCGACTCGGGACCTTTGGCAACGAAGCACCGGTAGCTCAGCCACATGAACAAGTCGAGAAGCGCTGGCGCGGCGGCGAGGACTTTGACTGCTTCGAGGTCCGCGGGAATGGGATGGCATGAGATTTCGGAATAGAATTCGTCGCTGAGGGTGATTGTGTTATAACCAGACGGCGCTTCCCCGGAGCGGCTATACCAAATCTCCGCTTCCTTTAGGAAGTTGAATCGGCTGCGGTGGATGACAGTGGCCGTCGAGCGAGTAAATTCGGTTGAAAAGAACATGGAGGCACCGAATATTCGCTCAAAGGCCGCCACAATCCGTCGGTACTCTTTGCCGCCCTTCGCCATTCCGAAGGTGTCGAGCATCTCGGCCGCCGACCGGAATCGGACTGTCTGGCTTTTCTGCCGTACCGCCAGCGTCGCTAGGAAAATGAGAACTAGGCGGTCTTGCCCGAAAGGAAGTCCGAACTGGGGGTGGCCGGTGATCTGGAGGAGGAAGTTGCCGTTACGCCGCTCAAAGAGCAGTTGTTCGTTCGGAGGTCGCCGGATCGGCAATCCACACAAGATGAAGGGGCGGGAAGTAAACGCTAACGGCTGTCGGCCCTCCTCACGGTTGGCGCGGACAAGCGCGATGCCCTCCGCCTGTTTGAGCCGGTACCGGGAAACCAGCAGGTCTCCGTGGCTATCCCTGAGTATCGTTTCAGCCTTTACCAGCAAGCCCTCACCTCACGCATTTCGGTTGCGTGAGGGGCTAAATCGCCATCAGGTTGAAGAAGGAATTTGCAGTTCCAGACTCGTTACTGCGATTACTGCGTTAAGCCCGGTTTTCACTTTTCTCTAAGGTTCCAGGTGGTCAGGATTGCCGCCATGGTCGCATATGTTCTTTATTTGCGAATGATCGTCGGATTCCCAAGCTGGACGTCGTGGGTTCGAATCCCATCTCCCGCTCCATTTAGAATCAATCAGTTACAGTGATTTCGAGGCACCCAATTGGGTGCTTTTTTCATGTGAGTTGGACGTCGGAACTGCAAGCTGTTGATTGGAGGGAGGTTATGGTCCACTCCCAAAACGCAAACGGAGTAATCGGAGTACAGCGGGCACTTTTCGTGTTTTCAATGACTTGGTGGGCCTACCGCCTCGCAAAGCCGTGCGAACAGTCGTGGATAAGCTGGACGTCATCCGCCTCAGAACCGCGCACTGGAATGGCATGATAGGGACAGCGACGCTCCATGGGAAAAGACGAACTGCTCGCCGCGTTACTGGCTGAAAACCGGCGTTTGCGGGAATTGCTGGTTCTCCATGGCATTCCGCCCGACCTACCAGAGATAGTCGCAGCGACGCCAGAACCGGCGGCGCCGGCTCTTTCAGAGACAGAAAAGATTCGCATCTTTCGAAACCTGTTTCGGGGGCGGGAAGACGTCTACGCCGTTCGCTGGGAGCGGGCGGATGGCCGCAAGGGATACATGCCTCGGTCGGAGCGGGACTGGCGGGCCTACAACGCTGCCCCGCAATCGGACAAAGAACGCGTTGACCGGGAGACGCGAAAGTACTTCCCTCTCGACGATGAGGCAGTTCGAGCTCATCTTCAGGGAAGGCTGACGATCGGGATCTACCCGCTCCTACAAGACGAAACCTGCTGGTTTCTGGCGGCGGATTTCGACAAGGCATCATGGCGCGACGACACGGCCGCGTTTCTGAAAACCTGCGAAAAGTATGGCGTGCCGGCGTATCGCGAGGTCTCCCGCTCTGGCAATGGCGGCCATGTATGGATCTTCTTTGAGCAGAACGTCCCGGGGAGTTTGGCCCGGCGGCTTGGCGCATTCCTGCTGACTCAGACGATGGAGAGCCGCCACCAGATCGGGCTCGATTCCTACGACCGGTTCTTCCCGAATCAGGACACGCTTCCGAAAGGAGGCTTCGGAAATCTGATCGCCGTTCCCTTGCAGCGGAAGCCGCGCAACGAGGGCAAGAGCGTCTTCGTCAATACTGACCTGGAACCGCATCCGGACCAGTGGACCTTTCTGTTGGGCGTCAAGCGCCTTCGACTGTCTGACCTGGAAACACTTGTGGCTGAGGCGCAAAAACAGGGAGACATCATTGGGGTCCGGATAAGCGCGATAGACGATGACGACAGCCCGGATCCTTGGACCCTGCCGCCGTCACGAAAGCGTCCGGATAGGCCAATCGATGGCCCCTTCCCACGCGAGGTTCATGTCGTCCGCGCCAATCAAGTATTCATTGAGAAGCAGGGCCTGCCGGCTGCCATGTTGAATCGACTCCTGCGGATTGCGGCATTTCAGAACCCCGAGTTTTATAAAGCACAGGCGATGCGCCTGCCGACGTTCGGCAAGCCCCGGGTGGTGTCGTGTGGCCAAGACCTTGCCCGGCACTTGGCGTTGCCGCGCGGCTGTTTGCAGGAAGTCGCCGCGTTTCTCAAAGAGTACGGTATTCAGATGGTGACGCGGGACGAACGGTTTGCCGGGACTCCGCTTTCGTGCTCGTTTCAAGGAACGCTTCGTGTGCACCAGGCTGAGTCGGTGGACGCGATTATGCAGCATGATGAGGGTGTCGTGAGCGCCCCAACCGCCTTTGGTAAGACGGCGATCGCCTCGTGCTTGATTGCCAGGCGAGGTGTCAACACGCTGGTGATTGTCCATCGGCAGCAGTTGTTGGACCAATGGCGGGAGCGGTTGGCTATGTTTCTGGAACTGCCAATTGGCGAGATTGGACAGATTGGCGGGAGCAAAACGAAGCGCACGGGGCTGATCGATGTTGCGATTGTTCAGAGCCTCTATCAGGACCACGCAGTGAAGGATTTCGTTGCGGAGTATGGACATGTCGTAGTCGACGAATGCCATCATCTCTCGGCGGTCACCTTTGAAAAAGTGCTGGCAGCGGTAAAAGCGAAATACATCCTGGGGCTGACTGCCACGCCGGTCCGTAAGGATGGGCATCAACCGATCATCTTCATGCAGTGCGGGCCTATTCGATACAAAATGGATGCCAGGCTAATGACTGAGCAGAACCCATTTGACCATGTCGTTCTTCCACGTTCCACCGCGTTTACCGGCATGACGCAGGCTGGGGACGCGAGCATTCAGGATCTGTATGCCGAAATGGTGAAAGACGCTGACCGCAATGAGCAGATCGTTGCCGACATGATGACCGCGGTGGATGGTGGCCGCTCCCCGCTTTTGCTGACAGGGCGAACGGAACATCTGGCGTATTTTGCATCCGCACTGGCCGGACGCGTCCAACACGTTCTTGTACTTCGGGGCGGGCTGGGCGCCAAGCAGCGCAAGGAGCTATGGCAGCGACTGGCAGCGATTCCGGAGTCGGAGCCGCGGGTGATTCTTGCCACGGGCAGCTACGTTGGCGAGGGCTTTGACGATGCACGGCTCGACACGCTATTCCTTGCGATGCCGATTTCGTGGAAGGGAACGCTACAGCAGTACGTGGGACGCTTGCATCGGCTGCACGACAACAAGAGGGTCGTCCAGGTTTATGACTACGTCGACGTCAATATCCGGATGCTCGCGCGGATGTACGAACGGCGACTCCGCGGATACTCCGATATGGGCTACCGGATCGGTGGCACGAATCAGACGGAATGAGCCCGTGGCTCACGCCCGCGGTTAGACCTCGGCGCCTTTGATGCAAAATGCACCGTCTAGTATCAAAAGGCGATGCATAGAAGTGATTGATAAGAAAACGTTTGCGATTCTTGCTTTGCGTTTCTTTGCATCGCCTAAAGTCTGTTCCAATCATCCGAGTCGGAAGAACTTGCGGCAGGTCCTGATAAATGCTCCATTCCGGGGTGCATCGCGCGACTTCCGACCACCGGGGCGCAACACCGATAATAGAGGTGGTCCATGACTGCCGCCGAACTGCGCCCAAAGCTCGAAGAACTTCGCCGGCTCCCCGCTGAGACGGAGTGGGTTGAGTTCAAGCACAACAACTCCAACCCTGAGGAGATCGGCGAGTACATCTGCGCGATCTCGAATGGTGCAGCTCTCCATGGCAAGCACATGGGGTACGTCGTTTGGGGGGTAGAGGACGGTAGTCGCGCCGTCGTGGGGACACGCTTTCAACCGAAGACCGCAAAGAAAGGCAATGAGCAATTGGAGAACTGGTTGCTTCGGCTGCTCGAACCGCGGATCGACTTTTCCATCCACGAGTTCGAGGTCGATGGTAAACCCATCGTGCTGTTCGCTGTCCAAGGTGCCAATTCACGCCCGGTACGGTTCGGTGGCGAGGAGTATATTCGCGTCGGAAGCTACAAAAAGAAGCTGAAGGATTATCCAGAGAAAGAACGTCGGCTTTGGCAACTGCTGTCGAACCACAACACTGATTGGTCAGCGCAAATCGTTCCGAGTGCGACCATTGCGGATCTCGATCGGGCTGCGCTCGATTTCGGCCGGGCTCAGTACCGCCAGAAGAATCTGCAAAATGCGGCGGAGATCGACGCCTGGGACGACGTCACCTTTCTGAACAAAGCCAAGGTCCTTATCGGCGGTAAGGTGACGCACACCGCCATTGTCCTTCTCGGAAAGCCAGAGACGGCCGCGTATATTGCACCTGCTCAGGCGCGAATTACCTGGGTGCTTCGGGACGAGAGGAATGAGGAGAAGGACTACGCCCACTTCGATCCTCCGTTCCTCCTGGCGAGTGACAACGTCCTAAACAAAATTCGAAACCTCACGATTCGCCATCTGCCGAGCGGTACGCTGTTTCCACAGGAGCTGTCACAGTATGACCCGTGGGTGATCCGAGAGACGCTGCATAACTGCATCGCCCACCAGGACTATAACCTGCGGGCTCGGATCAATGTGGTCGAGTCGCCGACATCCCTCCTTTTCACCAACGCAGGCAGCTTCATTCCTGGCAGCGTGGAGGAGATGATTCGCAGTGATGCTCCCCCTGGTATCTACCGCAATCCGTTCCTTGCCCAGGCGATGGTTAGCTTGAATATGATCGATACGATCGGCAGCGGTATCAAGAGGATGTTCAGGCGGCAGAAGGAACGAAGTTTTCCGATGCCAGACTATGACCTGAGCTCAGACGAACGGGTCGCGGTGCGTTTGACCGGCCAGGTGCTCGACGAGAATTACACACAGCTCTTATTGAGCGCTACGGAACTTGACCTCCTGGACGTGATCGCGCTCGACCGTGTTCAGAAAAAGCTGCCGCTGAGTGACGAGGCTTTCGCACGCTTGAAAGCGGAGAAGCTCATCGAGGGACGGCGGCCCAATATCTACGTCTCCGCAAGGGTCGCTACCGTAACCGGGGACAAAGCCGCCTACATTAAGAATCGAGCGTTCGATAAGACTCACTATAAAAGTATGGTGATTGGGTACCTGCGCCAATTTGAACAGGCCACCCGCAAGGATTTGGATGCACTTCTCATCGCGAAGCTCTCTGAAGCTATGAACGCGAAGCAAAAGAAGGCGTTCGTAACGAATTTGCTGCAAGAGATGAAAATGGACGGTCAGATTGAGCCGGACGGGGTGACCCGTTGGGCAACGTGGCGTCTGCCTAAGGAGCGGAGAAAAGAGGGTTCTTGATGAGCCTTCGCACAGGCGCCAAGCCGCAAGCCATTATGTTTCAACAGTTTGCGTATATCTAGGCAGGGCCTCGGAGAGTTCCGCTAGATTGAGATTTAGATATACGGCCTACGTGGCAATTGGAATAGGCAGAATTGCGGTGCGCCGATCGATTCTCAGTGAGCGTCCATCGGCCCCGATGAATGCGGGACACTCCGGCCAGAGGGAGCGGATTGTCCGGAGCCATTGCTCCAACATCGCGCGGAATCGGCTGGGGCGAGAGTATTCGACGCAGCCGAGCTGCTGGGTGAGTCCGAATGGGCCAAACAACGGGATGACCTCCGGGCCCTTGGCTACGAAACAGCGATAGCTGAGCCACATAAACAGATCCAGTAGCGCCGGCGCCGCCGCGAGGATCTTGATTGCTTCGAGATCGGCCGGGATCGGGTGGCCGGAGACCTCAGCGTAGAACTCATCGGTAAGCGTAATGACGTTTTCGCCGGTGGAACCCTCCGCGGAGCGGCTGTACCAGATCTCAGCCTCCCGCAGGAAATTGAAGCGGCCACGGTGGACAACGGTCGCCGTGCAGCGGCTAGATTCCGCTGAAAAGAAGATCGTCGCGCCGAAGATGCGTTCAAAAGCGCCCACGATCCGGCGATACTCCTTTCCGCCCTTCGCCATGCCAAAGCAATCGAGCATCTCCGCGGCGGAACGAAACCGGACAACCTTGCTTTTCTGGCGGACTGCCAGAGTCGCCAGGAAGATGAGGACCAGCCGGTCCTGCCCAAACGGCAGGCCGAATTGAGGGTGTCCGGTAATCTGAAGCAGAAAGTTCCCGTTCCGCCGCTCAAAGAGCAACTGGTCCGTCGGCGGCTTCCGGACGGGGAGACCGCAAAGTATGAACGGGCGGGAAGTGAAAGCAAGCGCCTGCTGCCCGCTCTCCCGATTGGAGCGGACCAACGCAATTCCCTCCGCCTGCTTGAGCCGATAGCGCGAGACGACAAACTCGCCGTGCGTCTCGCGTAGTACGTCTCCGGCTCTTGCCAAGCCTCGATTTTCGGAGCATACTTGCCCCATGGATCACCTCTTTCGAAGGCAATCCGGTGCTCTTGGGGACCCATCCTAAACGGAGCAATTTTTGTACTCCGATTACTCCGTTTAAGCGCGTTTTCGGGTACAACATGAAAACTCAGCGTATTTCTATGGTCAGGATTTACGCCATGGACGCAGAAGTTCTTTATTTTCAAATGACCTGCAAGTTCCCAAGCTGGACGTCGTGGGTTCGAATCCCATCTCCCGCTCCATTTAGACCGTTTCGCACGCACGGCCGCCACACAGCAAGGCTAGGTTCCTTGCTTACGCTTTCCTCCCGAATTCGCGCACCAATACAAGAAGTTCATCCCGAATCCGGCGAAACGCCGCTCGCCTTTCCTCTTCGCTTCCCGTCACTGCCGCCGGATCTTCGAGCCCCCAATGAATTCTCCGCGTTGCAGCGGGAAAAACCGGACAAGACTCTTTAGCGTTGTCACACACCGTCACGACATACGCAAACTCCTGCCCCAGAAACTCATCGATCGTCTTCGACCGGTGCGTCGACAGGTCGATTCCTATCTCCGCCATCACGGCAACAGCCTCCGGTCTGACGAATGTAGCCCGTGTGCCCGCGCTAAACACGTCGAATCGGTCGCCCACCTCACTACGAAACAGGCCCTCGCCCATCTGGCTCCGGGCCGAATTCGCCGTGCACAAAACTAAAATCTTCGGCTTCATACAGGCCTATAGCTTCTTGCGGATCGCCGTCTCGTAGTACTCGCGGAATCGCTTCTGGATGTCATCCCGCACGGTGCGGAACACTGCCAATTTCTCCGTATCGGTCCCGGTAGCCTTCGCCGGGTCGGGAAATCCGATATGTACGCGCTTGCCCACCTTACCCGTAAAGTTGGGACAGTTTTTATCGGCGTCGTCGCAAACCGTGATCACGAAATCGAACGATTGCCCTGTGAACTGGTTCACCTTCTTCGGATAT
This sequence comes from Candidatus Sulfopaludibacter sp. SbA3, assembly GCA_945890485.1. GTDB lineage: Bacteria > Acidobacteriota > Terriglobia > Bryobacterales > Bryobacteraceae. The sequence goes on from CAMDCN010000005.1 coordinate 8,986, forward strand.
CCGCTGGAGATGTCCACGCCAACTTCCTTCATCGATTGGATCGCGAACGGGTTCACGCGCGGCGAGGGGTTGGTGCCCGCGGAAAATACCGCCAAGCGGCTGTCCCACGACTGCAGGAAACCCGCCGACATTTGGCTGCGGGCCGAATTGCCCGTGCACAAAATCAGCACGCGAGCTTTTGGCGGCGCCTCGGCCAAGGCAAATGACGAAACAAGCAGGAAACTAACTAAGAATTTCATCTGGACTCCTGACGGCAGATTTTGAAAACGCTCTCCGCTTCGACGACATGCGTCTTCGCGCAGCATTGGGAAAACAAGAAAGCCAATAGGTCTTCAAGCACCTTCGGGTTCGCCGTGTAACGCAAAAACGTTCCTTCGCGTTGGACATGCACCAAGTCTTCAATTTTGAGCTTCTCAAGATGGTGCGACACCGTGGATGGCTGCATCCCCAACTCATTCTGGATTTCGCCCGCCACCATCCCGCCCGGATGCGCCCGCAGCAAATGGTAAATGATCCGCAGACGGGGCTCCGTCCCTAGCGCCGCCAAAATATCGGCGAACTTCACGAAATCGATGCTCTGCTCTCTTGGCGGCAATCGTGTCCCTTTGGTACTTTGATATTTCAACTATAATCGAAACAAGGCGAAAGTCAAGATGAACCTCTTTGAACGATATCTGACCCTCTGGGTGGCCCTCTGCATGGGCCTCGGAATCCTATTGGGCAAGCTTGCGCCGGGGACGGTCGACTGGCTCCGGAGGTTAGAGATTGGAGAAGGAAGCCAGATCAACGGTCCCATCGCCGTGCTCATCTGGCTGATGATCGTGCCGATGATGATGAAAGTGGACTTCGCCGCCATTCGTCGCGTCGGGGAGCGGCCTCGCGGTTTACTGATCACCCTGTTCGTCAATTGGGTCGTAAAGCCTTTTACCATGGCCTTCCTGGCCTGGGTCTTTTTCCGTTTCGTTTTCGCCGCATGGATCACTGAGGCAGAGGCCTCCCAGTACATTGCCGGCTGCATTATCCTCGCGGCCGCTCCCTGCAGCGCGATGGTGTTCGTGTGGAGCTACCTTACCGAAGGGGATGCCGCCTATACCCTGGTACAGGTCTCGGTCAATGACCTCCTGATGCTGGCCCTCTTCGCGCCCATTATCCGGTACCTGGTCAGCGGCGCGGCCTCGCTCGAAGTACCGTGGCAAATTCTGGTCTATTCCGTCATTGTCTTCATCGTGATCCCCCTCGTCGCCGGAGTCCTGCTGCGGAACTGGTTTGTGTCGCGACGCGGTCTCACCTGGTTTGATGAGACTCTGATGCCGCGGTTCGCCCCGGTCAGCATGGCCGCCCTGCTGCTCACTCTCGTCCTCATCTTCGGGTTCCAGGCCGACAACATTACCGGAAAGTTCAGTCACGTTCTGTTGATCGCGGTTCCCATTTTGCTACAGGTCTACTTCATCTTCGCGCTAGGCTACGGGTTGATGGTGTGGTTCAAAGTTCAATACAACGTGGCGGCGCCGGGGTCGTTGATTGGCGCTAGCAACTTCTTTGAGATCGCCCTGGCTACCGCCATCGCCCTCTTCGGCCCGGAGTCGGGCGCCGCGCTGGCGACCGTTGTCGGTGTTTTGATTGAGGTTCCAGTTATGCTTTCCATTTGCGTGATGTGCAATCGAACACGGCACTGGTTCCCGGATTACCAAAGCGAATAGTGCAACCATGATCCCCTTACTCGAATACAGCGTCACCGCGCGGCGCATCAGCCCTGACGAAAGCCGGGCCAACTGCAAAGAGTCCGAGCTCATTCTCGACACCGCGCTCGCCGGCCGGCGCGACGCGTTTAACCCCGCCGAACTCTTCCTCGCCTCCATCGCCGCCTGCATGTTGAAGGGCATCGAACGCGTAGCGCCGATGCTCCAGTTCTCCTTCCGTGGCGTCACCGTTCGTCTGCACGGCATACGCCAGGACAAACCACCGAAGATGCTGCGCGTCGATTACGAAATTACGGTGGAAACAGACGAGCCGGACCGTCGGCTCGAGCTCCTCCACGAAAACATCCGCAAGTTCGGAACAATCTCGAACACTGTGGCCGCGGCCTGCATCCTAGAAGGGAAAATTATTCGCAAGTAGGGCCGTCTAGGCCCGCAAGGAGACGATGATCGTGGAGAAGAAAACGCTTCTGAGTCAACATGCCTTCGGTTCGCAGCATTGGGTCGGCGACGGGTTCCCCGTCCGCAACCTGTTCCCGTCGAATGGGGTCGCTGACGAGATCAACCCCTTCCTCATGCTGGACTACGCCGGCCCTGCCCACTTCCCGCCGTCGGATCAGCCCCGCGGCGTCGAGGAGCATCCTCATCGCGGCTTCGAAACCGTCACCATCGCCTATCAAGGCTCCGTCGACCATCGCGACTCCGCAGGCAACGCGGGCACCATTCACCCCGGCGACGTCCAATGGATGACTGCCGCCTCCGGTGTCGTTCACGAAGAAAAGCACGGCCGCGAATTCACCGCCACTGGCGGGACGTTCGAAATGGTCCAACTTTGGGTGAATTTGCCAGCGGTCGTCAAGATGACCCCGCCCCGCTATCAGAGCATCACGAGCGCCGAGATTCCGTCGGTCGACCTAGCCCACGGCGTGGTCGCCCGCGTCATCGCCGGCGAACTCAGCGGAGCACACGGCCCAGCCAAAACCTTCACTCCCATCACGCTCGTCGATCTCCGCCTTGCCGCCGGAAGCCGCGCCACGCTGGAACTGCCCGCCGGCCAGAACCTCGGCGTCGTCCTGCTCCGTGGAGAGGTCTCCGTCCAGGGCCAGCCGATGAGCGGCGAAGCGCAGATCGCCCTGCTTAGCCCTTCCGGGCAAGCGCTCGAACTGGGCGCCGAAACCGACTCCCTTGTGCTCCTGCTCGGCGGCGAACCGATCAACGAGCCCGTCGCCAGCTATGGCCCGTTCGTCATGAACACGCAGGACGAAATTCGCCAAGCGGTTGCCGACTATCGGGCCGGACGCATGGGTTCGCTAAGCTGATCGGACGCCGATCTTTTTCAAGATCGTAATCATCGGGCACCAGTTGGAAAACGCCGACTGGAACAGGTTCAGCCCAATGAAAATCGTGAAGTAGATCCAGCGTGGATCCACATAGTGGCTCAGCGCGAGGCTGACGAGAATCAGCGCCCCGGCAATCATTCTTAGGTAACGGTCAACAGTCATGGTTAGCTCCTCTTTCGGTTCTTGATCATGTAGTAAACGATGGGCACCGTCATGCGGGAAAGTGCCAGCGAAGCAATCTCGCCGGCCATCAACGCAATGGCGAGCCCCTGGAAAATCGGGTCGAACAGAATCACGCTCGACCCCGCGACGACGGCCGCCGCGGTCAGCATCATCGGCCGGAACCGGACGGCTCCGGCGTCCACCACGGCATCCTGCAGTGGCATCCCTTCTTTTAAGCGCAATTCAATGAAGTCCACCAGAATGATGGAGTTCCTGACCACAATTCCCGCCCCCGCGATAAACCCGATCATGGAAGTTGCACTGAAAAATGCGTTCAGCAATCCATGCGCCGGCAGAATGCCCACCAGCGAGAACGGAATCGCAGCCATAATTACGAGCGGTGTGATCAACGACTGGAACCAGCCGACGACGAGAATGTAGATCAGAATCAGCACCGCCGCGAAGGCGATTCCCAGGTCGCGGAACACTTCGTACGTAATGTGCCATTCCCCGTCCCACTTCAACGCATACTTCGATTCGTTGGCCGGCTGCGTAGCCGTGAACTGCTCCAGCCGATAGCCTTCCGGAAGTTTTAGCGCGTCGATCTTCGGTGTCAGCGCGAGGATAGCGTACACCGGGCTCTCCATCGCCCCGGCCACGTCCGCGCTGACGTAGGTCACCGGCATCATGTTCTTGTGATACCGGCTCCGTTCCGTCACCGTCGTGTTCAGTGTCACCAGTTCGCGCAACGAAACCGAGTTCCCGCTGCGGCCCCGGATCTTCAGATCCTGCATCCGGCCCAGGTCGCTGCGTACATCGCGAGGCAAACGAACCTCCAGCGGAACGTCCTCCTTGGCCGTGTCGTCATGCAGCAGCCCGGCCGATTCCCCAGCCCCGGCCAGCCGCAGCGTCCGCGCAATCTCCGCCGCCGTGATCCCATGCAGCGCGGCCTTCTCCCGATCGATCACCAACTGGTGCTTCGGCTGCGGATCCTCGACGTACCAGTCAACATCCACTACGCCGTCCAGCCCTTCCATCAACTGCTTCACTTGCCCGGCAATCCGCTGACGGCCCTCTTCCGTTGGGCCGTAGATCTCGGCCACCATCGTCTGCAGCACCGGCGGGCCCGGAGGCACTTCGGCCACTTTAATGTTCGCCCGGTTGGCCCGGGCGATCGGCGTCAGACGCTGCCGGATCTGCTTGGCGATGTCGTGACTCGGCAGGTCCCGGTGTTCCTTTCCGAGCAGATTCACCTGAATATCGGCCACATTGGCGCCGCGCCGCAGAAAGTAGTGGCGCACCAATCCGTTGAAGTTGAACGGCGAAGCCGTGCCCGCATAGGTCTGCACGTTCACCACCTCCGGCTGTTGGAGCGAGGCGGAGGCCAGCAACCGTGTTACCCGCGCCGTCTCTTCCAGCGGCGTCCCTTCTGGCATATCGATGATCACCTGGAACTCGCTCTTGTTGTCGAACGGCAGCATCTTCACCTTCACGAACTGGGTATAAACCAAGCCGCACGAAACCAGTAGCAACAACGCGACGGCGCCCACAAAGCTCCAGCGCAGCAACGGCTGTTCCAGCAGCGGACGCATCACTTTCCGATACAGCCGGGTAACGAAATCCTCTTTCTCGTCTTCGGCGTGGAGCACATGCCCCTTCAGCAGCCGCACCGCGGCCCAGGGCGTAACGAGAAACGCGACCAGTAGCGAAAAGGCCATCGCGGCTGTCGCCCCAATCGGGATCGGACGCATGTACGGTCCCATCAATCCACTGACGAACGCCATCGGTAGAATCGCCGCAATCACGGCCAAGGTTGCCAGAATCGTTGGATTCCCGACTTCATCAACTGCTTCCACCGCCACCTGCGCCAACGGCCGGTCATGGTTCGCCGGCATCCTCCGGTGCCGAACAATGTTCTCGACGATTACAATGGCATCGTCCACCAGAATGCCGATCGAAAAGATCAACGCGAACAGCGTAATCCGGTTCAACGTGTAGCCGTAGAGGTAGAACACCGTCAGCGTCAACGCCAGCGTCACGGGGATTGCGGTGAACACAATCAGCGACTCGCGGAAGCCGAGCGTGATGGCAATCAACAAGCTGACGGAGAACACCGCGATCGCCATATGGAACAGCAGTTCGTTCGACTTCTCTGCCGCTGTCTCGCCATAGTTCCGCGTGATCGTGACGGTGACTTCGGAAGGAATCACTTTGCCCTGCAATCCGTTCACCCGTTCCATCACTCCATTGGCAACATCAATCGCATTCGCGCCTTTCCGTTTCGCTACCGTCAGCGTCACCGCCGGGGCGAAGGCGCCCGCCGCGCCAAACTGCACGTATTGTGAAGGCTCCTCGCCCGTGTCCTCCACCCGCGCTACGTCCCGCACATAGACCGGCTTGCCCGCCGGCGCCGCCACTACGACGTTCGCCACGTCCTGTGCGGTTCGCAGAAACGAACCTGTTTCGAGCACGTGCTCCTGGTCTGCCTGGGTGAATCGTCCCGAATCCAGCCGCTGATTCGACGCGCCCAGCGTTTGCCAGACGTCGAGTGGCGTCAGGTTGAACGCAGCCAACCGCGCTGGATCCACCGTCACGCGCAAGGCCCGGCGTTGGCCCCCAATCAGTTGCACCGCACTCACCGATGGCGACTGCTTCACCACATCCGTCACCTGAGCCGCCACGCGACGCAGCTCCAGATCATTGAAGCGCGTGCTGTGAAAGGTTAGCGCCAGAATCGGTACGTCATCAATCGAGCGTGGCTTCACCAACGGCTGCGATGCGCCCGGAGGAATAATGTCGAAGTTCGCAAACAGCTTCTGGTTCAGCTTGACGATGCTCTTCTCCTCGTCCTCGCCCACTTTGAAGCGCACAATCGCCATCGACCCACCGGCGGACGAAGTCGAGTAAATGTACTCGACGCCCGGAATCTCCCACAGGAGCTTTTCCATCGGGCGGGTCACCCGCTCTTCCACCTCCGCGACACCCGCCCCCGGCATCCCGACGAACACGTCGATCATCGGAACGATAATCTGCGGCTCCTCTTCCCGAGGCAGGCTGATGATCGAGAACAACCCGGTCAACAACGAAGCGCCGATAAACAGCGGGGTCAGCTTCGAATCAATGAAGGCTCCGGCTATACGCCCAGCAATTCCGATCACGGACGCACCTCCACCGGCGCACCATCCGCCAAGCCAGCCGGCCGCTGCAGAATCAACCGGTCCCCGGCCCGCAGCCCGGAAAGAATCTCCACCATGTCTTCCCGCGAAGCGCCCAGACTCACGAGCCGCGCACGCGCATATCCACTCTCTTCCACCATCACGGATTGCAGTTGCCCCTGCGCCAGAACGGCTCCCCGAGGCACCGCCAACACCTGTCGCTGGCCTGTCGCGAATCGCGCCCGGCCGAACAAGCCGCCCCGCAACGCCGGATGCGCCGGCAAGTCGATCTTGGCCAAAAAGGCCCGCGACCCTGGGTCAACAGACGGAGCAATTTCCACGACCCGTCCCGTCATCGGCGTATCGATGGCATCAATCGTCACACTGATTGACGCCCCCTGCTTCACCGCGGACAGTCTGCTCTCTTCCACGCTCGCTTCCAGGCGATACGTCCCCGCCTGTTCCAAGTCCACTAGCGGCGCGCCCGGCGCCGCCAATGCCCCCGGCTCCACCCGTCGCGCAATCACCATTCCAGAAAACGGCGCCTTTACCTCGGAATAGCCTCGCGCGATCGAAGCCTGTTGCACCGCCTGTTCTGCCTGCCGGATCTTATCGTTGATCTGATTCCGCCTCGCCCGCGCCATCGACACCGCCGCTTCGTGTACCTTCACGCGCGAAGTGAACTCATCGAATTCCTGCGCCGAAAGCGAACGCTTATCAAACAGCTCCTTCATCCGCCGCAGTGTCGATTGCGCCAGTTCCAACTGCGCCTGCGCGGAGACGATTGCGCTATCGGCTTCCGGAATCGCGCTCTTGGCTTCGTCCAATCCCGCCTGCGCCTGCCGCTGGCCCGTCTCCAGGTCCCGCGAATCCACGGTCACCAGCGTTTGCCCCGCAGCCACCCGGTCGCCCGCCTGCACCCGGACCTCCAGCACCGTTCCCATCACGCGGCTCGATAGCGTCGTCGATGTCCGCGCGCGCACCGTGCCCACCGCCTCAAAGCTGTCCGGCCACTCGGTCATAGCCAGCGACGTAACGGTCACGGGTACCTTGGCAGCCGGAGCGGTCTTGGCCGCCTCCGGCGCATGCTTGCCGCCGCAAGCGCTCAGCGCCACCAGGGCCACCGGCAGTAGAGCAAGTTTATTGAAGAACATTCGAATCTCCAGAAAGGGTGCCCGCGGCAAGCTGAACAGCAACAGCCGCCAGGCGATGATCGTAGATCGCGGCAATGCGCCGCGTTGTGGCGTCGAGCAAAGCAGTCTCTGTACGCAGCAGATCCGTGACCGTCGCCAGTCCGGCCTCATAGCGGTTCTTGGTGATTCGCAAGCTCTCTTCCGCTTGCGCCACGGTCGCCGTCGCCACCTCGATCCGTTGCTGCGCCGCAGTGAACGCCGCCTGCGATTGCCGCAGTTCCAGGTTCACCCCGGCCTGCGTCTCTCGCTCATTTGCTTTCGATTTCACGAGCGCCTGGGCCGACTCGTCCATCCGCGCTCGGTTCGCAAACCCGTCGAACAGATTCCACCGCAACCCCACGCCGAAGTACCAGTTGGTGCCGCCTTGGTTCACGAACCGTCCCCGATCGGCCTCGAACGCCGCCCGCCCGGTGATTTGCGGATACAGCGCTGACCGAGCCCCAGCTACCTGCGACTCTGCTAACTCCCGCGCCAACCCGGCCTGCCGTAACTCCGGACGTTCGATCGTCGAACTCACTGTGGGAGCCGCCGGGGCCGCGGTCAGCGGCGTCGACAGCGAAACGACTTCGTCGAGCGGCTGCCCCAACGCCTCGTTCAATGCCGCCCGTGCGATATCCACTCCCGATTGCCGCTGAATCTGTTGCTCCCGCATTGCTGCCAAGTGAACCCTAATGGAGAGCACATCCGCATCCGTCGATAGGCCGGCTGAACGAACCGCCTCGGCCCGCGCCAAGTCGGCTTCCGCTGACTGCACCGCCTGTTGCGCCGCCTTCAGAAACTGCTCCGCCAACGTCACCGTGTGATAGGCACGAGCCACCTTCGCAATGAGTTGCATTTTTGTGTGCCGCTCCTGCTCCGCGGAAAGCTTCTCGCCAAGCTGCGCCGATTTCACCCCGGAACGTACGCCGCCGAAGTCGTAGAGCACCTGGTCAACGCTGACCAGCGATTGGAAATTGTTGACGAACCCCGGCCGGTTCAGCGCGTCGATCGCGAAGTTGGCTGCCGAAAATCGCCGCTGCGTCAACAGCATCGAGAACGCGAACACCGGATTATTCGATGTCTGGAACGACTCGGCGTAGTTCACTTTGGGCAGGTAGCCGGAGCGCGCCTGCGCCGTCCGGGCCACGGCGGCGCCGGTCTGCGCCTTCGCCGCATCCATCGACGGGTGCTGAGCCAAGGCTTTGGCGACCGCCTCGGGCAAGGTGAGTCCTTCAGCGCGCAAGGGAGAGGCGATCACCCACAGGGCAAGTAGGGGAATGGGAAGCAGGTTTCTGGTCACGTCGATTGAAAGGATACGTTTTGCGGCAAAAAGTGACAAGGGTAATTTCCGTCGCTGAGGACGAGGCGATGCGGTATACTAAAGGGATTCGGGCCGTAGCGCAGCCTGGCTAGCGCGCTTGCTTGGGGTGCAAGAGGTCGCGAGTTCGAATCTCGCCGGCCCGACCATTTCCGACCCCACCATAACCAACCTTTCCGGTTGGTTATTTGTTTTGGCGCTGATAGAGTGGAAAGCACCCCGTCAGGAGTAGCCCCGTGTCTCGCCTCTTTCCGCTCCTCTGCATCGCCCTTCCGCTCGCCGCCCAATCCGGCGACGAACTCTTTCTCCAAAAGATCCAGCCCGTCCTCGTCCGCGATTGCCAAGGCTGTCATGGACCCACCCAAGCTCTCTCGAAGCTTACCGTCAGCTCTCGAAACGGCCTGCTTCAAGGCGGCGCCCGCGGTGCCGCCATCCTCCCCAACCAACCGGACCAGAGCCTGCTGCTCCAGGTCCTCGAAGGCCGCAACGGGCTCCAAATGCCCCCCGGCGGCCCCAAGCAGAAGCTCCCCCAGGAAACCATCGCCGCCTTCCGCGAATGGATCGCCGCCGGCGCCGTCTGGCCCACCCGTCCAGCCGAAACCAAATGGTCCTATAAAGACGAGGACCTCTGGGCCCTCCGCCCCGTCCGCCCCTTCGATCCCGCGAAGACCATCGACGCCTTCCTGAAAACGGCCGACCCCCGCGCCGACCGCCGCACCCTCATCCGCCGCGCCACCTTCGATCTCACCGGCCTCCCGCCCACCCCCGAAGAGGTCAACGCCTTCCTCGCCGACAAGTCCCCCCAAGCCTGGGATAAACTCATCGACCGCCTCCTCGCCTCCCCCCGCTACGGCGAACGCTTCGGGCGCCACTGGCTCGACGTCGTCCGCTACGCCGATTCGAGCGGCTACTCCAACGACTTCGAACGCCCCAACGCCTGGCGATACCGCGACTACGTCATCCGCAGCTTCAACCAGGACAAACCCTACGACCAGTTCATCCGCGAACAGATCGCCGGTGACGAGCTCTACCCGGGCAATCCCGAAGCCTTGATCGCTACGGGCTTCCTCCGCTCCGGCCCCTGGGAACACACCGCCATGTCCGTCGAAGCCGTCACCCGCCAGCTCTTCCTCGACGACGTCGCCCACAACACTGTCAGCACCTTCCTCGGCCTCACCCTCGGCTGCGCCAAGTGCCACGACCACAAGTTCGACCCCATTCCGACCAAGGACTACTACCGGGTCCAAGCCGTCTTCGCTTCCACGGAATTCGCCCGGCCGAAACTGCCTTTCCTTCCCGCCGAGAACACCGCCGACCTCCCCGCCGGGGCCGCCCATATTCAGGCCCTCTACGATCGCACCCTCGCCAGTATGAAGGAGTTCCGCCGGGATCACCCCGCCTCCGAAGAATACGAAGAGTTCAAGCTCTACCGGAAGCACTCGCAACTCTACAAGGAGTCGCTCAACCGTTTCCAACCTCTCGCTTTTACCGTCTCGAGCGGCCCGCTCGACGGCCAAACCGACGGCGGCCCCACTCTGAAATATCCGCCGATGGCCGAATACCGCCCCGCCCCCGTCCACATCCTCCCCGGCGGCAACATCCAGTCGCCCGCCGAAGCGGTCACCCCCGGCGTCCTCTCCGCGCTCGAAAAGGCCGGCCAGTATCCCGCCATCGAAATCCCCAATACAGTCGCCGGCCGCCGCAGCGCCTTCGCTCGTTGGATCGCGAACGCCAGAAATCCGCTCACCGCCCGCGTCATGGCCAATCGGATCTGGCAAACCCACTTCGGCGAAGGCATCGCCGGCGACCCAAGCAACTTCGGCAAAATGGGCAAGAAGCCCATCAACTCTGAACTCCTCGATTGGCTCGCCGGAGCCCTCATCCAGAACGGCTGGCGCATCAAACCCATTCACCGCCTCATTCTCCAATCCGCCGCCTACCAAAGCACCAACTTCCAACCCCGCCGCCTCGAAGCCGAAGCCCTCCGCGACAGCCTTCTCGCCGTCAGCGGCGAACTCAACCTCGAAGCCGGCGGCCCCGGCGTCTTCCCACAAATTAACGAGGACGTCGCCCGCCAACCGCAGCACCGCATGGGCTCCCTCGCCCCGGCTTACGCGCCCTCGCCCCTCCGGCGCCAACGCAACCGGCGAACCATCTATACCTTCCAGCAGCGCAGTCTCCCGGACCCGCTCGTCGAAGTCTTCAACGGCCCCACCCTCGATCTCTCCTGCGAACGCCGCGAAGCCTCCACCGTTCCCACGCAAGCCTTCGGCCTGCTCAACAGCCAGTTCACGAACGATCTCGCCCTGGCTATGGCCGCTCGCCTCGAAAAGGAAGCGCCCACCCTCAACGCCCGTCTCCGCCGCGCCTTCGAACTTGCCTTCAACCGTCCCGCCGAACCCGCCGAGCTCCAAGCCGCCACCCGGCACTTTAACCGCATGCTGGCTTTTCACAAAACGAACCCACCGCCCTCCAAGGCCAAGCCCCAGCCCCTCGTCCACAAAATCACCAGCGAACTCACCGGCGAAACCTCGGAGTTCGTCCAGGCGCCAGACCCCGCACCCTACGAACCCAACCTCCACCCGTCCGATGTCGGGCCGGCCACCCGCGCCCTCTCCGACGTCACCCTCATGCTCCTCAATGCCAACGAGTTCGTCTATGTCTATTAAGCACTCCCGCCGCGATCTCCTCTTTAGCGCCGGCATGGGCCTCGGCACCGTCGCTCTCAATGCGCTACTCGCCGAACAGGCCAACGCCGGCCCCCTCACGCCGAAAACGCCCCACCATCCTGCCAAAGCCAAGCACTGCATCTTCCTCCTCATGGAAGGCGGCCCCAGCCACATCGATACCTTCGACCCCAAGCCCAAACTCGCCCAGCTCCACATGACCCGCTTCGCCAAGCAGCAGAACAAGTTCGAAGCCAACATGAACACGGGCGAGCGCTACTACGTCAAGAGCCCCTTTAAATTCCGCCGCGCCGGCAAAATGGGCATCGAGATCAACTCGCTCCTCGAAAGCTTCAGCGAAGTGGTCGACGATTGCTGCTTCTACCGCGGCCTCAAAGGCGACAGCGTCAACCATCCCACCGCCCTCTACCACCTCAACACCGGCAACCAATTCGGCGGCGACCCCGCCCTCGGCGCCTGGGCCTCCTACGGCCTCGGCACCGTCAATCAGAACCTGCCCTCCTTCCTCGTCCTGCCCGACGTCGCCTATCCCCAGGGCGGCGCCGCCAACTGGTCCAACGGCTTCCTGCCTGCTTACTATCAAGGCACGCCCCTGCGCCCCGAGGGCGCGCCGATCCTCGACATGGCCCCGCCCCCCGGCATGACCAAAGAGCGCCAACAGGCTAATCTCGGCTTCTGGAAAGAACTCAACCAGTTCCATCGCGCCCGCCGCCCTGACCACGCCGAACTCGACGCCCGTCTCGAAAGCTACGAACTCGCCTTCCGTATGCAAGCCGAAATGCCCGGCATCGTCGACCTCGAAAAAGAGTCCCCCGCCACCCTCGCGATGTACGGTATCGGCGGACCCAACAAAGACGCCGACGCCCTCGGCCGTCGCTGCCTCCTCGCTCGACGCCTCGTCGAAAAAGGCGTCCGCTTCGTCCAGGTCATCGCCATGGGCTGGGACTCCCACGACTACATCGACAAGGCCCACGGCTCCCGCCTCCGCGCCATCGATAAGCCCATCAGCGGCCTGCTCAAAGACCTAAAACGAACCGGCCTCCTCGACGACACCCTGGTCGTCTGGGCCGGCGAATTCGGCCGCAGTCCGGACAACGGCATCCGCCGCGGCAGCCAAGCCTGGGGCCGCGATCACAATGCGAACGCCATGTCGATGTGGCTCGCCGGTGGCGGCGTAAAGGCTGGCAACATCATCGGCGCGACGGACGAAGTCGGCGGCATGGCCGTCGAGAACGTTCACCCCTTGCGCGACCTCCACGTCACCCTGCTCCACCTGCTCGGCCTCGACGACTCGAAGCTCCGCTACCTCCACGCCGGCCGCGAAAAGCAGCTCAGCCAGGTGGGCGGCCAAGTCATTCGCGAACTCCTCGCCTAGCGCCGCAGAATCACCTTCAACGAGTCATCGTCCAGTTGCGATGACGTCGGCCGCAGCCCCGCCGCGTGAAACATCCGCGCATACTCGTCAATCGAGAAGATCTGCTCGTTCACCCCGTGCTCCAGCACTTCCACAATCTGCGGATGCGGCCGCTCAAACTCGTGTCCCGTCGGCTCGCACATCACGGCCACGAACCCCCCGGGCTTCACCACACGCGCCGCCTCCCGCAGCACGCTCACCGGATCCGCGAAATGGTGCAGCGCCGCAAAAGTCGCCACGAAGTCGAACGTCTCCGCCGCAAACGGCAGCCGCAGCGCATCGCAACAAGCGAAGATCACGTTGCTATAGCCGCGCTTTTCAAACACCACCTGCGCCGCCTGCATCGTCTGCGCGTCAATGTCGATGTTTACCGTCAGGCATCCCAAATTACAAGTGGCCGGCGACGACGAACTCGCAATCTCCAGTCCCCGCCGCGCATGCGCCAGGTTCACCGCCCGCTCCACCAGCCGGATCCCAATCCGGTGGTCCTCATCGTAGTCCGCCGCCAGCGGCCCGCGAATCGGATCCAGCGCACGATACGGCCGCTGCACCTTCTCGACGATCGCAATCGAAAACCTCTCGGCGCCATCCAGCACCCGCCCATCGGCATGCACCAGCACCACGCGCAACTCGCCCTTTCCCGCCGCCTCCGGTGCAGTCAGCCGCACCGGCAAGCTGATCTCCCTCCCCGGCAACACCGTCACCGGAAGCGGCGTTAACCCCGCCTCCGGCCCCTCGGCCCAACGAAACGCCAGGCTCCATCCGCCTCGAGCAAACCGCAGCAGCGGCTCCGTGCCCGTGTTCCGAATCCGCACGTTGTGGCTCGTGCCCCCGCCCCGCGCCAAAGTCTCCGGGACATAGTGCCGGACAACCGCAAACGCTGCCACGCCCGTACCCGGCTCCGCCAGTGCCTCTACCGTCGGACGCGCCTCCCGATTGATCGCCAATCGCTGCAGCAGGTAGTTGTTCTCCGCCTCCAAAAACGACTCGTCGAACTGATACGTCTGCGCAAAGATCGCCGCAAAACGCGCCCGCGTCGCCGCGTCGTCCTTGATCCCAAACGCCGCCACCACCTGCCCCACCTCAGCTTCCGTCAACGGAGCCGCCGCCTGCGAAGACCGGAAGTTCGGCAGCAGCATCGGCACCTCCGCAATCACCGGATACGCTTTGCCGCAGCCACACCGCAGCGAGTTCTCCGCTCTCCGCAGCACCGCCCCACACTCCAAGCATCGGAAAAGCTGCCCCCGCCAAACGCGCGAACCCAGCGTCTCGAGTCCCAGCCGATCTAGCCACGTAACCAGATTGCTCAACGCGTCTGCACCGAAATCTTCACCGCCACCCCATTGATGAAAATCACCTTCGTCGCTCCTCCGCTCTGCACCCACGTCGCGGTCACCTGTTCAAACTCCCCCAGGGTGCCCCGCGTCGTATCCGACGGCTCCCCCAGAATTCCATAAACCTCGTCCGTCTGCATCCCCTTCCGCACTTGATTGGACCGAGGCATCGCCGGCTCTCCATTCCCCGCCGACCCATCAAAATCCACGTACTCCGCCAGCATCGCCCGGATCTCCTCCGGCGTCGGCACGCTCTCTTTCAAGTAGTTGTCCGGGAACCGCAGATTAAACCGCGACCCCGCCTGCAACCGCTTCTCTTCGATCTCCCGCTGCCGCAGCGCCGAAAGCTCCACTTCTCTAGCCCGCCGGTCGCTGTTCTCCCGCTCCCGATCCGCGGCCAGCCGGGACAGTTCCCGGCTCAACTGGTTGCGCCGGCTCTGATTGGTTTCATTCCGGATATCCCGCTCCAGGTCCTGTTCCCGCCGGCTCTTCGACACCGTACCGAGCGAGACGTTACCGCTGGGGTCACCCATCGTGCCATAGCCCCCGCCGCCCAGTTGAAACTCAATGTTCTTGCCCTTCACCCGGAGAGTGGTCACCATCACGCTGTCCCCATTCCGCAGCGAGACGCCGTACCGCTTGATGCGCTGCGAGTAGCTCCGGAAGTCCAGCGGCGGCTCCCCGCGAACCTGGATATCCACCCCCTCGTTGGTCGCCGGCAGGTCCATCTTCACCCGAACCGACTTCCCCTCAAAGGCCTGGCGCAGCGCGCTCTCCGACTGGGCGTGTAAACAAACGACCCCAGAAATTAGAAGTACGAAGAATTTCGTTGACATTACGAATGGCTTCGTATGTAATCATCGCATGAAGGCAACGCCAGCGGAATGGGACATCCTCCAGGTACTTTGGGAGCGAGGCCCGCAGACAGTCCGAGAAGTTCATGAGGCGCTCGGCGCCGGTGGCTACACCACCACGCTGAAGCTGATGCAGATCATGCTGGCCAAGGGTTTGGTCATTCGCAACGACTCCGCCCGCGCCCATGTCTTCTCCCCCGCCATGCCTCGGGAACAGATGCAGGGCAGCTTCCTCGAAGAGATTCTACCCCGTGTTTTCGGAGGCTCCGCCGCCGCTCTGCTCCAGGGAGCCCTCAACGGCGCCAAGCCCGCAGCCGACGAACTCGCCGCCATGCGCCGCCTGCTCGACGAGTACGAGGAGAAGCAATGAACACCCATCTCGAATCCGCGGGACTCGCCCTGCTGCACTCGCTCTGGATCGGCGCCGTTGTCGCCGCAGCTCTCGGCTTCGCCTTTCTCTTCCTCCGCAGCGCTCGCGCCCGCTACAACGCGGCAGTCCTTGGCCTGTTCCTCTTTGCCCTGGCGCCCCTGCTCTGGCTGATCCCCGAACCCGCCCTCACCGTCGCCCCCTTCGCCCCACCCGCCGCGGGCCCCGGCAGCTTTGCCACCTCGACCCCGGCTCCAGACTGGCTCCGCCTCCTCCCCTGCGCCTGGGCTCTAGGCGTTGCCATCTTTGCCGTCAGAGCGCTTGGCGGCTGGGCTGTCGTCCTCCGCCTCCGCCGTCAAGGCGCCCCGGTGCTTGACCCGTTCATCCTCGGCGCTGTCCAGAAGTGGTCCGCTGAACTCGGCATCACGCGGCGCATCCATGTCCTCACGGCCGCCGTGGAATCCCCCGTCACCATGGGCTGGTGGCGGCCCGTCGTTCTGCTGCCGCTCTCCGCTCTCACGGGCCTCGGCCGCCCTGAACTCGAAGCCGTCCTCGCCCACGAACTCGCCCACATCGCCCGCCGCGACTACCTCGTCAACTGGCTCCAAGTCTGGTTCGAAGTCGTCTACTTCTACCATCCCGCCGCGTGGTGGATCTCCGCCGTCATCCGCCGCGAGCGGGAACATTGCTGCGACGATGTGGCCGTCCAACTCAGCGGAGACCGCACCCGCTACGCCCGCGCCCTGCTGCGACTGGCTGAACTGCAGTCCTGCGGCCAACCTGCCCTCGCCGCCCGCCAAGGTGAGGTGGAACTCCGAATCAGGAGAATCCTCCAAATGAATCAGAAAGCAACATCGCCCGTCTGGGCGCTCCCCTTAGTATTGGCCGTCGCCACAATCCTCAGCGCGCAGCAACCCGCTGCGAATAACTGCGCCTCACTCCCGCAACACCAATCCTGGCTCAATACCCAAGTCCAGTGGATCATCGAAGGCCGCGAGCGCGACGCCTTCCTGCGACTAAAATCCCCCGCCGAATGCGACCGCTTCGTCGAGCAGTTCTGGGCGCGTCGCGGCGAAGCCGCCCAAGCCGAACACAAGCGACGCATGAGCTGGGCCACCGGTCGTTATCCCAATCTCGAAGTCGCACGCCGCACCTACGTCCAACTCGGCCCGCCCGACGAAATCGAGTCCCATCCCAACGAAGGCTACGAATTCTGGCGCTACCGCAGCCTGCCCGGCAAGGAGAAGAACCACACCATTCGCTTCGACCTCAAAGGGCGCTAGCTATACTGGCCCTATGGCCGCCCAAAGCTTCAAGAGTCACACCCAGTGGGATCCCTGGTTTCACTTCCTGCTCTCCCCGATCCTGCTCATCAACGTGGCCCTCGCCGTAAAGCACGCCTGGGCCTACCCGGCCTACACCACCGTAGTCGCCGTCGTCATGGCCATCGCTCTCTTCCTGCTGGCCTTCAAGATGCGCCTCTATTCCCTCAAGGTGCAGGACCGCGTCATCCGCCTCGAAGAGCGTCTCCGTCTGCAGGGCCAACTCCCCGCCGCCGAGATCGCCAAGCTCACCGAAAAGCAGTTCATCGCCCTGCGCTTCGCCGCTGACGACGAAGTCGCCGCCCTCGCGCAGAAAACCATCGCCGGCAATTGGAACCAGAAGCAGATCAAGGCCGCCATCAAAATCTGGCGGCCCGATCACTTCCGCGTCTAGATCCCTTCGCCCACTTCGAAGCGCTCTTTCCGCCGCAGCACGCCACGGTCTTCGAGCATCTTCATCAGCACTTCACTAGCTTCTTCGTCATGCACCGGCAGCTTCTGCGGATCCACCAACAGGAACCGCGTATCGCCCGCCAACTCCTGTGCCCGCTGCGCCTCCGCCGGATCCGGCGAAGCTATCGAGCAGATCGCGATCAGCCCCGCGCTGTTCAGCACCCGCGCCAATTCCGGCAGCAAATGGCTCTCCCGGTCATCCGCCAGCACATGCACGTAGCAGCCAAGGTCAAACAGCTTCCGCTCCAACATCCCGGCCAGGTCCTGACGCGCTGTCAGCCACACCGTCGCCGGATAGTGGCCCGCCCGCTTATAACGCTCCGCCGGCGTAACCGTAGCCTCGGTCTCGCCGCTGAACTCCAGGCTCCCCAACTTCAACGGCTCTAAGGACTCCGCCGTCGACTCCTCAATCATCCCGGCCGCCACCGTGGCGTTCGAAACCGGGTCGATCAGGATAAACGAGCCCGTCGTACGGTTCTGTCCGTACGAATCGAAGAACAGCGGCCGCCGCGTCTCCACCTGGATCGACGCGATCTCGTTCAGCTCCAGCTTATTCGCCGGCTGCTCGGCTAGTGTGTTGATGTCGATCCGGTGCCGGATCTTCGAGATCTGCGCCCGCACGGTCTGCGACGTGTGCTTCAACAGATAGTCGCGCTCCGCCTCGCCCGGCGTCTCGTGCATCCAAACCAGCTTCGCCGCGAACCGCCGCGAAACATGCGGAACCCGATCCGGGTCCACCAACATATCGCCGCGGCTGATGTCGACCTCGTCTTCCAGACACACCGTCA
Organism: Candidatus Sulfopaludibacter sp. SbA3; assembly: GCA_945890485.1. Classification (GTDB taxonomy): domain Bacteria; phylum Acidobacteriota; class Terriglobia; order Bryobacterales; family Bryobacteraceae. The sequence goes on from CAMDCN010000005.1 coordinate 27,049, forward strand.
CCGACATCGGCGGAAACGCCTCGGACAGGTCGCCGTCAAAGCTCGGCAGCGACTTCACCTTCGTAATACGTCCCGATGGCAGCGTCATCACCGTCTGCCCCGGCCGCAAAATGCCGCTCGCCAATTGGCCCGTGTACCCGCGGAAATCGAGCGTCGGCCGGTTCACATACTGCACCGGGAAACGCAGATCCGTGAAGTTCCGCGCCTCCACCAGGTCGACATTCTCCAGGTGCTCCAGCAGTGACGGCCCCGTGTACCAGGGGGTCCGCGCGCTCGGCTCCGTGATGTTATCGCCTTCGAGAGCGCTGATCGGGAAGAACGCCACGTTCTTCAGCCCCACGCTCTGCGCATACGCCATAAACTCGGTTTCGATCTTTCGGAACACGTCCTCCCGGAAGTCCACCAAATCCATCTTGTTCACAGCCACCGCGACGTACCGGATCCCTAGCAGCGACGTAATGAACGCATGGCGGCGAGACTGCACCAGCACGCCCTTCCGCGCGTCAATCAACACAATCGCCAGGTCGGCCGTCGAAGCGCCCGTCGCCATGTTCCGCGTGTACTGCTCATGTCCCGGCGTATCGGCGATGATGAATTTCCGTCGCGGCGTCGCCGCATAGCGATACGCGACGTCGATTGTAATGCCCTGTTCCCGTTCGGCCCGCAGACCGTCCGTCAACAGCGAAAAATCGATCGGCCCCGTCGAGCGGTTCACGCTCGAATTCTGCACACTGGCAAGCTGGTCTTCGTAGACGCCCTTGGCCTCATAGAGCAGGCGGCCGATCAAAGTCGACTTCCCGTCGTCCACGCTGCCGGCGGTGGTAAAGCGAAGGAGTTGGCTTTCGACGCTCATGTTTAGAAATACCCCTCGCGTTTCTTGATCTCCATCGACCCTTCGGTGTCATGGTCGATAATCCGGTTCTCGCGCTCCGAACGCTTGAACTGCACCAGTTCATCCATCAATTGCGGCAACGTCTCCGCATCGGAACGCATCGCGCCCGTGCAGTACGTGCATCCCAGCGAGCGCATCCGCACCTTCACCATCTCCGGCTTCTCGCCTTCCTTCACCGGGTAGTTGTGTTCCAGCGGAATGATGCTCGATCCCCGCACCAGCATCGGCCGTTCCTTGGCCAGATACAGCGGCACAATCGGAATGTTTTCCACTTCGATGTAGCGCCAGATATCCAGCTCGGTCCAGTTCGAAAGCGGGAACACGCGAATCGTCTCGCCCTTCTCAATCTTGCAGTTGTAGACGTTCCAAAGCTCCGGACGCTGATTCTTCGGGTCCCACTGCCCGAACTTATCGCGGAAGCTGTAGATTCGTTCCTTCGCTCGAGACTTCTCCTCGTCCCGCCGTGCTCCGCCGAACGCCGCATCGTAGCCGCCCGCTTCCAATGCATCCAGCAGCGCCCGCGTCTTCAACTGCGCGCAGCACTTCTGCGTGCCCAAGTCGAACGGGTTTGCCCCAGCGTCCAACGCCGCCTGATTCTTATGCACGATCAGGTTCAGGCCCAGCTCCTTCGCCAGATTGTCCCGGAACTCGTACATCTCCTCGAACTTATAACTCGTGTCGATATGCAAAACCGGAAAGGGAATTTTAGCCGGGTGGAAAGCCTTCTGCGCCAAACGCAGCATCACCGAGCTATCTTTCCCAACGCTATATAGCATTACGGGGTTAGAGAACTCAGCGACCACTTCTCGAAAAATATGAATGCTCTCCGCCTCAAGCGCGCGAAGATGACTGAGGATGCGGGTCTCCATATGAATTTTCAGGTTACCAAGACAATGCCCTTTATGTCTATCGGAATAGGGGTATTTCTTGCGTTGAAGGTCCCGGCAAGTACACTGAAGTGAATGAGGATCCTCCTGCTTGGTCTAGCGTCTGTCACGCTTTGGGGACAGACTGAAATCTCCGGCGCGCGCATCCGCGAGCACGTCAAGTTCCTCTCGAGCGACTTGCTCGAAGGCCGCGGCGTCGGCACTCGCGGAGGCGAACTCGCCACGGCCTATCTCGCCTCGCAAATGGCCCTCGCCGGTCTCCAACCCGCCGGCGATAACGGAACTTTCTACCAGCGAGTCGACCTCGTCGGCGTGGAGCCCCAGTCCTCCGCCAAGCTCACCCTTGGCTCCACCAACCTCACTTGGGCCGTCGATTTCGTCGGCAACACCCAGCAGCAGAAGAGCCTCGCCGAGTTCGGCGCTGAAGCCGTCTTCGTCGGCCACGGCATCACCGCCCCCGAGTTCGGCTGGGACGACTACGCCGGCGCCGACGTGAAAGGTAAAGTCGTTGTCCTCTTCACGAACGAACCGCCCAGCAACGATCCCAAGTTCTTCGGCGGCAAGGCCCTCACCTACTACGGCCGTTGGACCTACAAGTATGAAGAAGCCGCCCGCCGCGGAGCCATCGGCTGCATCATTCTCCACACCACCCCCACCGCCGGCTACGGCTGGGAGGTCGTCCGCAGCTCCTGGGGCAAGGAAGATCCGCAGGTAAAGCTCGATCCCGGCGCCGCCGCCCTCGCCTTCGCCGGCTGGGTCACCCGCCCCTCCGCCGAAAAAGCGCTCGGCAAAAACCTCGATGAACTCCTCGCCCACGCCAACACCCGCGGCTTCCGGGCCGCCCCACTCGGCCTCTCCATCAGCGGCTCCATCCCAACGAAGATGCGCGCCATCCGCGCCGCCAACGTCGCCGGCATCGTCCGCGGCTCCGACCCCGAACTCAGCAAGCAAGCCGTCGTCTTCAGCGCCCATTGGGACCATCTCGGCGTCGGCGCGGAGAAGGGAAGTGACGCCATCTATAACGGCGCCGTCGACAACGCCACCGGCTGCGGCATCCTGCTTGAAGCCGCTCGCGCCTGGGCCGCCCTCCAACAGCGCCCCAAGCGCTCGGCCATCTTCATCGCCGTCACCGCCGAAGAAAGCGGCCTCCGCGGTGCCGAGTTCTACGCCGCCAAGCCGGTCATCCCCGCCGGCCTGACCATGCTCAACGTCAACTACGACTCCTTCTACCCCTTCGGTGCCGTCAAGGACGTCGTCGTCATCGGCGCGGAACGAACCAGCGTCTATCCCACCGTCGAAGCCACCGCGAAACGCTTCAACCTCAAAATCAAACCCGACCCCCATCCCGAGCAAGGTCACTACTACCGCTCCGACCACTTCGCCTTCGCCCGCGCCGGCGTCCCCGCCTTCTCCGTCAACATGGGCACCGAGTACTGGGGCAAGGACGAAACCTTCGGCGACAACATCGTCTACGAGTACAACGCGAAGAACTACCATCAGCCCTCCGACGAGTACAAGGACAACTGGGACTTTGCCGGCATGGAGCAGATGGGACGTTTCGGCTGGACCGTCGGCCTCACCATCGCCAACTCCGCCGTCGTCACCACCTGGCGCGATGGCGACGAGTTCCTCCCCGCCCGCCAGCGCAGCTTCAGCGCGCTTCCGCGATAACCTTGATCCCGTGTTTCGAGCGCAAGGTGATCAACGCCTTGCGCTCCACCACGTGACCTGGCTGCAGCCGGAATCGCCACCGTTGGGCAATCACAGCGAGTAGCAGCACTCCTTCCATCCACGCAAACCGTTCACCCACGCAGATGCGCGGCCCCCCGCCAAACGGGAAGTAGGTGAAGTCGCGCTTGTAGAAATCGCCGTCGGCCCAGCGCCCGGGGTCGAACCGATCCGGCTCCGTCCAATACTTCGGGTTCCGGTGCATGATCGCCGGGCTCATGATCACGATCGACTTCACCGGCAACGTATACCCCGCCAGTTCCAAGGGTTCTCTCGCCATCCGTCCGATCGCCCAAGCCGGCGGGTACAGCCGCATCGACTCGGCAAACACCTGCTGCGTGTACTTCAGTTGCGGCAGATCGTCAAAGCCCGGCAGCCGTCCACCCAGCACCGTTGCCAACTCCGCATGCATCGCCGCCTCGGCCTCCGGATGCTGCGCGAGCAGGTACCAGGTCCACGCCAGCGCTGTCGCCGTCGTCTCGTGCCCCGCCAGGAACAGCGTCAACGCCTCGTCCCGCACCTGCTTGTCCGACATCGCCGAGTTGTCTCCCTCGGCGTCGCGCGCGTTCATCAACATCGAGAGCAGATCGCCGGGGTTCTCCCCCGACGCCCGCCGCTCGTTCATGATCCGGAAGATCGTGCTCTCCACCAGCTTCGAAGCCCGCAGGTATCGCCGCGTCGCCGGCAGCGGGACATACTCAATGAACTGCGACCCCGGCAGCATCAGCAGCGGCATGATCGCGATGAGGGCGTTCATCGCCTCGCCCACCTGAGGCGCTTCGTCCTCCACATCGGCGCTGAACAGCGTCTGCCCGACGATGGCCAGGGTCAGCCGCATCATCTCCTGGTCGATATCGAGAACGGCTTCGTTTCGTAATTTGCCACAAGCCTTGTCCGCCAGCGCCACCATCTGCGCGCCGTAGGTCACCAAATGGTCCCGGTAGAAAGCCGGTTGCACCATTCGCCGCTGCTTAATGTGGCTCGCGCCTTCGTTGGTCAGCAGCCCTTCGCCCAACAACGACTTCGCCCGCTGCAGAATGCGGCTCTTCGTGAACAGGCTGTTCCGCGTCACCAGTACATCGCGGATCATCTCCGGTTCGTTGACGAAGTAGATGTGCTGATGCCCGGCCTGGAAGTACGCGAACGATCCGTAGTCCGCCGCCAACTTTTCGAGGTAAGCCAACGGATCCCGGCGAAAGCTGAACAGGCCGCCTGAGAAGAAGCCTGCCTGCGGTCCCGGCGGTCTGACGATTTCCGCCATGGGCCTCCTAGAGCGGCTGATTGAACGGCACGATGTTCTCGCGGTCGAAGGTAATGCCCAGGAAGCCGATGCACATCTCGTCCTCGGTCCCCTCTCCCCATCGCACGGTTTTCAGCGGATTACTCGGGTTTCGCGGATTGTTCTCCGAGTTATCGAACGTACAAGTCGCCCGCACCCGGTCAAACCCGTTCAGCCGGATTGGCTGTTGATATTGGTAGAAGCCTTGCCAGTTGAAGTCCCAGTTGTCGATGTAGATCAGCGGCTCGGTTCGCCCATTGGGCCGAATCTTCTCAAGCTTGAACTGCCGGCCCAGCAGATGCATATGCGGCGCCACCAAGTAGGCCGTTGCATCGAACAGCGGCGGTATCGGAAAAGTCGCTGTCACTTCGTGGCTCTCCGCCCCGGGCGGAATCTGGAACCGCGTATTCAGAATCGGCAGATACACCAGCCGCTTGTTCACCTCGCCCTGCGCGAAGTACAGGCCGACTTTCGTCTGGTCTTCCTGCTCAGTCCGCCCACAGGGATAGTAGTGAACCTGCATGATGATATCGACGTCCTTGGGCAGCAGCGTCCCGATTCCCTCGGGGAACCGATTCGCCCGCATCCCCGGCACCCAGCCGCCCGCCATGCTCGAAAGCGTCAGCGGAATCCCGTCGCCCGGACCGCCGAAGCAGTCGTAACCGGGGTTCCCATCCTGCCCGTCCATCTGCCGCGCCTTCCCCGAAGTATCCAAGTACAGGATCACGTGGTGAACCACCTGCCGATTCCCCGGCACCACCTGAAATGCGTCGATAAACCGGTCCGACCCGAAATCCGTCGGGATCACGAAACACCGGTATGTGTCGCCCCGCCGTGTAAGCGAGTAAGTCTGCGGCATCGTCAGCACCACGTCGGGGTCGCCGAGTTGAAACTCGCCCCCCGGCGCTACCGCCTCCGGCAGATCCCGCGGGTCACCCTCTTCTGCGCCGCCCCGGTACCAGTTCAGAATCAGGTCCCGCTCCTCGGCTGAAAGACCGAAGTTATGCTGAAACTCCCCAAAGCCGTCCACCGGCTTCCACGGCGGCATCCGCCGTTCCTCAATGGCGCGTTGAATATCCTCGCCCCAAGTCATCGCGGCTTCGTAGGAATCGAGTGCAAACGGGGCGATGTCGCCTTCCCGATGGCACTGCTGGCACTTCGCTTGAAAGACGCGCGAGATGTCTCGCGTGTAGGTCACCTGACCAAACGCACCCACGGCCAATGCGATCAACGACAGGACGAGCTTCACAGACACCCCTCTCTAATCGTTAGTATCGCGCACGATCGTAACTACCGCTTGCGCTTCCGCCGACCGCTCTTCGCCCACCGGCCCCACTTTCTCGGCCGTTTTAAACTTCACGTTCACCCGGTCGAGCGGCAAACCCACCAACTCCGCCAGACTCACTCGGATCGTTTCCCGAAAGTCCTTCAACTTCGGCCGCTGAAGCACCACCGTCGTATCGACGTTCGAAAGCCGGTAGCCCTTCTCATGGACCAGCGCCAGCGCATGCCGCACAAACCGGTCCGACGACGCGCCCTTCCACTGCGGATCCGTATCCGGAAAGTGCATCCCGATATCACCCAGCGCCACGGACCCCAGCAACGCATCCGTCACCGCGTGCAGCAAAATGTCGCCGTCCGAATGCGCCTCAAAGCCGGTTTCGTGCGGAATCACCACCCCGGCCAGAATCAAAACCCGCCCCGGCGCCAGCCGATGGTTATCCCAGCCGAGCCCGGTCCGATAATCGGTCATGCCGATTTCCGGGCCGCCTCTTCGGCCAAAAATGCCTTGGCCAGTTCCAGGTCGGTCGGCTTGGTGATCTTGATGTTCCGGTCGCTGCCCGGCACCACATGCACGTCCACGTTTTCGAGTCGTTCCACCAGTGACGATTCGTCCGTGCCCGTGAAGCTATCGGCGGTGGCCTGCGCGAAGGCCTGCTTCAAAAGCGCAAACCGGAACACTTGGGGAGTCTGCGCCAGAACCAGCCGTTCCCGCGGAATGGTCGTTTCAATGCGGTGGCGCGAGACGCGCTTCACCGTATCCACTGGAACCACGCCCAGAATCGCCGCGCCGCAGACGGCTGCTTCGGCGATCACCGCTTCAATCTGTTCCAGGCTTACAAACGGCCGCACGGCGTCATGCACCGCGACAAGTTCCACTGACTCATCAAGCGCTTCCAGTGCATGCTCCACAGACTCCTGTCGCGAATCGCCGCCCACCACCAGCCGCACCGGCTTGGCCAAGCCCTCTTTGTCGAGCAGTTCCTGGAACCATCCAATATCGTCCCCCCGCAAGGCGACAACGATCTCAGAGACGGTCGCGCTCTGGGCGAACTTCCGGATCGTATGCATCAGGATCGGCGAGCCTTCCAACACCAGAAATTGTTTCCGATTGTGGGCCGCGTCCGGTTGCGATTTGGCCATGCGGGTGCCGAGACCCGCCGCCGGGAGGATGACAGCTACTCTCATGGTCAGGGACTCTAGTGTAGCGCGGCCTGAACCTTTTCTGCGGAATGGGTCCGCTCGTCGAAGCGGCCGAAGATCATCTTGCCGGCTGTCGTCTGCAGCACGCTGGTAACGGAAATCTCAATGGTCTTCGAGATCATCTTCCGCGCGTTGTCCACCACCACCATCGTCCCATCGTCGAGGTAGGCGACGCCCTGATTCTGCTCCTTGCCCTCTTTCAGGATAAAGACCTTCATCAGCTCCCCAGGCAACACCACCGGCCGCAACGAGTTCGCCAGTTCATTGATGTTGAGCACTTCGACGCCGTGAATCTGCGCCACCTTGTTCAGGTTGAAGTCGTTCGTCACCACCTTGCAATGCAGGTGCTTGGCCAGTTCCAACAACTTCATGTCCACATCGCGCACCTGCGGAAAATCCTCTTCCACGATGCGAATGTGCAGGTCGGGGTTCTTCTGAATACGGCTCAAGATGTCGAGCCCCCGCCGGCCCCGGTTCCGCTTCATCGAGTCGGCCGAATCGGCCACCAACTGCAACTCCCGCAGCACAAAAGTCGGGATGATAAACGTGCCATCAATGAAGCCGGTCTCGGCGATGTCCGCGATCCGTCCGTCGATGATCACGCTCGTATCGAGAATCTTCAGGTCCTCTTTCGCCGCCGTCGAAGTCTCTCCGCCGAACATGCCGCCGCAGGCGCTCAGGTTTAGCATCTCGCCTTTGCTCGCTCCGACCACCAGTCCGCAGTAGGTCATCCACAGCAGCAGCATGATCTGCAGGAAAGGCACTGTGTCGTGATTCATCGGGAAGGCCTGCGCCAGCACGAGCGTCATCAGATAGGCCCCAAAAATCGCGAGAATGCTGCCCACGGCGGCACCCAGCAACCGCTTCAGCGAAATCTGCCGTACCCGCAATTCGAATCCCACGATCAGCGCACCAGCCAAAGCTCCTACCCCGGCTGCGAGGAACGGCGGCAGTCCGCCCGGCTGCAGCACATAGGCGGCGGCGGTGAGCGCGAGTACGAAGACAAGTCGGACTATGAGCAGGTCAGTCACAGTGGAATCCCAACGGTTGAAGCGTGAAATGCAGGGCCTGATTAAGCTACCGCAGTAAACAGGCCCGTGCAAGGGGACCGCCGTCTACGGAATAAAGTTCTTCAGGTACCGGCCGCTCTGCACAAGCGACGCCTTCCGCAGGTCAACCGAGCCCTCATACGCCCGATCCTCCACTTCAATGCAGACCGCGCCGTTGTAGCCGGTCTCCGTCAGCACGCTGAAGAACTTGCCCCAGTTCACATCGCCCAGGCCCGGCAGCTTCGGCGTATGGAACAGATTGGGGTGCGCGAACACGCCCACCTGGTTCAGCTTTTCGGTATCGATGCGCGCGTCCTTCGCATGCATGTGGAACAGCTTCGGGGCGAATTCCCGCATCGCCTGCAAGTAGTCCATGTGCTGGAGGATGAAGTGCGACGGGTCGAAGTTCAGGCCGAAGTTGTCGCTCGGAATATCGTTGAACGCACGGCGCCAAATGGCTGGCGACGTCATCAAATTCTTGCCCCCGGGCCATTCGTCCTTCGTGAACGACATGGGGCAGTTCTCAATGCCTACCTTGACGCCCTGGTCCTCGGCGTACTTGATCAACGGCTTCCACGTCTTCAAAAAACGGGGCCAATTCTCGTCTACGGACTTCGTGTGGTCTCGGCCGACGAAGGTGTTCATCACCCCGATGCCTAACATCCGCGACGCCTTGATGACGGCCTTGATGTGATTCGTATAGAGCTTCGACTCATCGGCGTCCGCGGTGAGCGGGTTCGGGTAGTAGCCCAGGCCGCTGATCGAAACGCCGAACTGCGCCGTCAGATCGTGAATCCGCTTGGCGTCATCGGCCATGAATCCGGCGACATCAATATGCGTTACCCCGGCGTAGCGGCGCTCCGCCTTGCCCTGGGGCCAGCACATCACTTCAACAGCGGAGAAGCCGTTTTGAGAGGCAAAACTCAGTACCTCTGCGAGGGAGAGATCCGGCAGAATCGCCGTGACAAATCCGAGAGTAAGCATGCTCCCCAGTTTGTCACGAAAGGTTTGTCAGGAAAGGAATTGGACCTCCTCTTCAATCACCAAGCCAAACCGCTCCCGAACTCTCCGCTTGAGTTCATTCAACAGCGCCACCAACTCAGCCGTCGATCCGCCACCCGAGTTATAGACCAGGTTGCCGTGATAGTCCGCCACGCGAATCGCGCCCACGGTCATGCCCTTCGCGCCGACCTGCTCGAGAAACCATCCCGCCGGAATCTTGCCTTCGCGGATGACGTTGGCCGGCACCTGCGCCGCCACCTCCGGCGCCAACTCTCGCAGCAGCAGGTTCTTGAAGATCGAACCGGCGCATTGCATCGTCGGCGGGAACTTGGCGTCCCGCGTCGCGCGGATCTCCGCCGAACGCGCCTCTAGCGCCACCCGGTCCCCCGGCGTCAGCACCAGCCCGGCCGAAAGAATCTGCCAATCTTTATTTCGTTTGAAGATGCTTTCCCGGTACCGGAATTCGCACTCCGCCCGGCTGAACTGGTGCACCTGATCGCGAATTACGAAACGAACCCAATCGATCCGTTCGGCGATCGACTGCCCGTACGCGCCAGCGTTTCCATAGATTGCCGCGCCCACCCAGCCCGGAATCCCCGCCATCGCTTCGAGGCCCGCCAAGCCGTTGGCATTCGCGAAGTCGACCAGTGCATTGAGTTCGGCGCCGGCGTCGACGTGCACGGTCGAGCCCTCTACGGCCAACTCGGCCGCCGCGTACTGCAGCACCAGCCCCGGATAGCCGGCGTCGCTGACGATCAGGTTCGTCCCCCCGCCGATCGTCGTCCACGTCAGGCCGGACCCGGTCAGAACCCCGAGCGCCGCACGGTAGGCCGCCTCGTTCGCCGTTACCAGCAGCGCTTCGCAGGGCCCGCCGAGCCGGAATCGGGTGTAGTCCCGCAAAAGTGCGCCCGGTCGCACCGATAAGCCCGGGATAGTCTGGAGACGCTCCAGTGCCGCGAGGGCCAAAGTCATTTTTCCGATTATGGCTAACCGCGATGCCGCGTGTCAGTCTAATCGGAAAAATGCACGAGATCGATCTCACGGTGGTCAGCCGGGTGCAAGCAGGCGAAAAGGACGCGTTCGGACTCCTCGTCGAACGCCACAGCCAAAGTGTGTTCCGCGTCGCCTTTCGCATCACCGGCAACGAAACCGACGCGGACGAAATTGTGCAGGAGACGTTTTTGCGAGCCTACCGGGAGATCCATCGCTATGAGTCGCGGGCCAGTTTTTCCACGTGGATTCATACGATTGCAAGGAATCTCGCGCTGGACTCGCTGCGGAAGAACAAACCCGGAGCGCCGGACCTGGAACTGGTCTCAACCGCTCCCACCCCGGAGCGGCTGGTCTCTTCCAAGCTGCTGGGGGAACGGATTTCGGAGGCGATGAAGCAGTTGAGTCCTCATGAACGGGTGGCCTTCACCATGCGGCACTACGACGGAGTGCCGCTTGTCGAGATCGGCGAATCGCTCGGCCTGAGCGAAAACGCAACGAAACAAAGTATCTTTCGGGCGGTCCGCAAATTGCGGCGGGCGCTCCTCCCCTGGGTGACGCTGACATGAATCATCTTTCTGAAGAACAATTAATTCTTCATTACTACGGCGAAGCCGGGCCGGATAGCGCCGAAACTCATCTGGACGAGTGCCCAGACTGCCGGACCGCCTATCAGGGCCTGCAACGGGTGTTGAACTCGCTCGACGCCGCGCCGGTGCCGGAACGCGGTCCGGACTATGGCCGCCAAGTTTGGCAGAAGGTCAGGCAGCAGGCGGAGCCGCGGCGCGGCTGGCCCCGGTCGGCATTTCTGTTGGCCGTGGCGGCAGCGGTCCTCGTCGGGGCCTTCCTTGCTGGTTCAGCGTTTGAGCGAGCGAGAATCCCAGCACCGCCTGCGGTGGCGGCGGTGGATGACCCTACGCCTCGGCTGCTGCGGGTCGCTCTCGACGGCCATCTGGCCAGCAGCTTGATGGTGCTGTCCGAAATTCAGAACGCTCCGGCCGGCGCGATGGATATCTCCTGGCAGCAACAACATGCGGAGCAACTGCTCGGCGACAACCGGATCTACAAGCAGACGGCGGAGAACGCGCAGGAGGCTCGCGTAGGCCAGTTGCTGGCCGGACTCGAAGAGATCCTGCTTGAAATCGCCCACAGCCCCGCGAAGCTGGACCCCAAACAACTCAATAGTCTGCGGGCCCGCATCGCCCGCAAAGGCATCGTATTTGAAATTCGCATTCTGGCGGCAGAGCCGGCCATGGAAAAAGGAATCTTATGATCTCAGTTACTTTCTTTGAACTCACGCGTAGAACCGTTCGTATCTGCCTAACAGAAATGACCCTGGCTCTGATCAGCTTCGGACAACCGGCTCCGCCGACGCCTCCGTCTCCCCCCACCCCTCCCGCGCCACCGGCCAAATTCGCATGGGCGGGCCGGGATTCCTATGAACGTGCTGCCCGCGAGCTAGACCGCAAACAGTATGAACGCGCTGCCGAGATGTTTGGCCAGGTAGCCGAGCGGAAGGCCGCCCGCGCGGATGGCGCTTTGTACTGGAAAGCCTATTCTCTCTCCCGTCTCGGCCGCTCTACGGAAGCGTTGGCCGCGCTTGCCGACCTCGAAAAGACTTATCCCAAAAGCGGCTGGCTGAACGACGCCCGTGCCCTCGCCGTCGAGACGAAGCAGGCCGCCGGTCAGCCCCCTCGCCCGGAATCGGAAGAGGATGAAGAGCTGAAGCTGATCGCGATTAACGGGCTGATGCATAGCGACCCCGAAGCCGCCGTGCCGATGCTGGAAAAAGTTCTGAATTCGCCGAAGAACGGGCCGAGGCTTAAGAAGCGCGCGCTGTTCGTTCTGGCGCAGGGACGCAGTCCGCGTTCCCGCGAGATCGTCACCAGCTACGCCAAGGGCGGCAGCAATCCGGACCTGCAAGCGACAGCCGTCGAGTACCTCGGCGTGCTGAACACGCCGGAGTCCCGGCAGGCTTTGGCTGACCTGTACTCCACGACGTCCGACGTGAACGTGAAGCGCGCTGTGCTGCGCGGGTTCATGATCGGCCGCGACAAAGAACGTCTACTGATGGCCGCGAAGTCCGAAAGCAACCCGGAGTTGCGCCGTGAAGCGCTGCACATGCTCGGAGCCACGGGCGGCCATGCGGAACTCGCTCAGTTGTATCCCAGCGAAACGGACAAGAACGCCAAGCGGGCCATTCTCGACGGTCTCGCCGCGAGCCGCAAGGCGGAGTTACTGATCGAGATTGCCCGCAAAGAGACCGACAGCGAATTGAAGCGGTCAGCCGTCGAACGGCTGACCGGAATGAAAAGCAAAGAAGCAACCGCCTACTTGGTCGAGTTGCTTGGGAAAGACGAATGACACCTATTATTGAAATGACTAGCGTCAGCAAGCGCTTCGTGACCGACGAAGTGGAGACCCACGCCCTGCAAGGGATCGAAATGCAGATTGAGCGCGGCGAGTATGTCGCCATCTCCGGTCCTTCCGGTTGCGGGAAGTCGACGCTACTGGCGATTCTTGGTCTACTCGATTCCCCGAGTGGCGGTAGCTATACCCTGAATGGCCATGCCGTCAGCGGGCTGAAGGCCGGAGAGAGAGCGCGGATTCGCAACCGTGAGATTGGCTTCATCTTTCAGGCCTTCAATCTAATCGGCGATTTGACCGTCTATGAAAACGTCGAACTGCCACTGACGTACCGCAACATGCCGGCGTCCGAACGCAAAAAGGCGGTCCGCGATGCCCTGGAACGGGTCAGCATGAGCCATCGCGAACGGCACTACCCCTCGCAGCTCTCGGGCGGTCAGCAACAGCGTGTCGCCGTGGCCCGGGCCTTGGCCGGCAACCCCTCCATCCTGCTCGCTGACGAGCCCACCGGCAACCTCGATTCGCAGAACGGCGAACAGGTGATGGCGCTGCTCGAAGAGCTGCACCGCGGTGGCGCGACCATTTGCATGGTCACACACGACCCGCGTTTCGCCAACCTGGCGGGACGGAGTGTCCATCTCTTTGATGGCCGTATCGTCGAAGAGTCCCGCCGGCAGGTCGTCGCTTCCGCGTAATCTGGAAGCATGGCAACAGCGTTCCGCGGCTTCCCGGAAGCCGGCTTCGATTTCCTGTGCGAACTCAAGGACAACAATCAGCGCGACTGGTTCCAACCGCGCAAGGAGGTCTATGAGTCTGCGGTGAAGGCTCCGATGACGGATCTGGTGGAGGCGTTGAACGCCGAGTTCGCCCGCTTCGCGCCGGAGTACATTACGGAGCCGAAGCGCGCCATGCACCGGATCTACCGGGACGTCCGGTTCAGCAAGAACAAGAACCCCTACAAGACCAACTCCTCGGCCAGCTTCCATGTTTCGGCGGAAGACAAGGAGTCGATGGCCGGGTTCTACTTCTCGGTCTCGCCATTCCAGATTGAATTCGCGGGCGGCGTCTATATGCCCCAACCCGATCAAATGTTGGCGATCCGGAATCGCATCGCCTCCGAACTGGACGAATGGACCGCCTTGGTGGAGAACAAAAGCCGAAAGAGAGTCTTGGGCGAACTGCAGGGCGACTCTCTCACCCGGCCGCCGAAGGGCTTTCCAAAGGACCATCCGGCCGATTTCTGGATTCGGAAGAAGCAGTGGCTCTATTGGGATACGAGTGTCGATCCTTCGCTGGCGCTCAGCGGGAAGTTCGTCAAGGAAACCACCCGGCGGTTCGAGGCGATGTACCCGGTGATTCAGTTCCTGAACGGCGCCATGGGCAAGAAGAAGGCTAGCCATTCGGACTTCTTCTAGGGCCTTCCGATCCCCCTAGTTGCCATTCGGTTGCATTGTTTTGACGCAAAAGAGGAAACGCCCTTATCCTGATAGGGATTACAATGGAGGGTTGAACCTTCCGGTGCATTTGACGCGCCAGTCCCCCATTTGATGGCAGAAGAACCAAAACCCGTGAAGGCTCCGGCCGTGATGGCCACTGTTCCGTGGGAAGGTCCTATTCCGGATCTGCTGCGCGAACATTTCGGCGCGGCGGTGCTCGAAACCAGCTCGTACCTGGATCAGCCGTTTGCCGTTGTCACGCTTCCGGCCATGGTGCCGGCGCTCGAACTCCTTCATGCCGAAGCGGATTTTGACTACCTGGTCGATATCACCGCCGTTGACTACCCGAAGCGGACCCCCCGGTTTGAACTTGTCTATATCGTCTATAGCCACCTCCGCAATGAACGGATCCGGCTGAAAGCGGCCGTCGGGCTGGGTGAGCAGCCGCTCTCCGCAGTGCCAGTTTTTGTCGGAGCCAACTGGCTGGAGCGGGAAGTCTACGATATGTTCGGGATTACGTTCTCGGGCCATCCGGATCCGCGCCGCATTCTGATGCCGGATGAATGGACGGGCTTTCCGCTGCGTAAAGACTACGGCATCGTGGAAATGGACAATCGCTGGGTGCAAGCGAACCTCGGCATCGAGAGCGGCCAATGACGTCGCTTGACAGTAACGAGATGGTCCTCAACATGGGGCCGCAGCATCCCTCTACGCACGGGGTGCTCCGCATCGTGCTGAAGCTTGATGGCGAGCGGGTGACGGGCACCGATTGCATCATCGGCTACCTGCATCGCGGCGTCGAGAAGATCGCGGAAAACCGCACGTATGTGCAGTTCGCGCCGTACGTGGACCGGATGGACTATTTGGCCGCCGTCTCGAACGGGTTGGGCTATTGTCTGGCCGTGGAGAAGTTGATGAACGCCGTCGCGACGCCGCGCGCGCAGGCGGTTCGCGTGATTCTGACGGAGCTCAACCGCATCGCCTCGCACCTGCTGTGGCTGGGAACGCATGCGCTCGATATCGGCGCGATCACGCCGCTGTTCTATACGCTGCGGGAGCGGGAAGCGGTCCTGAAGATTTTCGAGAACTATTGCGGGGCGCGGCTGACGACGCACGCCTTCCGCATCGGCGGCTTGCAGTACGAGTTGTACGACGGCTTCGAGAAAGAAGTGGAAGCCTTCTGCACCCAGTTTCTGCCAAAGGTAGACGAGTACGAGGAGTTGCTGAGCGGCAACCGCATCTGGCGGGAACGGCTGCGCGGTGTCGGCGTCATTGATGTCGAGACGTGTAAGCGGTTTGGCGTTACCGGGCCGGTGCTCCGCGCTGCCGGGCTGGCTTGGGATCTGCGTAAGTCTCAGCCGTACTCGGGCTACGAACAGTATGAGTTCGACGTGCCGACGCGTACGTCCGGCGATACGCTGGACCGCTACTTCGTCCGGCTCGACGAGATGCGTCAGTCCGTGCGCATTATCCGGCAGGCGGTAGCGAACATTCCGTCGGGACCGATCATGACGAAGATCGCCAAGGTCGTCAAGCCAGCGGTGGGCGAAGCGTACGTTTCGATTGAAGCGCCGAAGGGCGAACTCGGCTATTACATTGTGAGCGACGGCACGACGCATCCCTATCGGCTGCGCGTTCGCCCGCCTTCGTTTGTCAATCTGCAGGCTCTGGGCCACATGGCGAAAGGGGCGTTGGTGGCGGATGTCGTGGCGATCATCGGGACCATCGATATCGTGCTCGGCGAGGTGGACCGATGATGAAATTCCTCCGCAGCTTTTTATTGATCGACCTGCTCCAAGGGCTGTGGGTAACGTTCCGGCATCAGAGCCCGAGCCAGATTGAGACTGAGCAGTATCCCAGCGAGCGCCCGGCCGTGAGCGAGCGGTACCGGGGCGCGCCGCGGCTGAACGTGCATCCGGAAACGCAGGAAACGCTCTGTATTTCGTGCAATTTGTGCGCGGTGGCGTGCCCGGAGAATCTGATTGTGGTGGGCAGTGTCCGCAACCCGGAGACGAAGCGTAAAGACCTGGTGACCTTCACCTACGACCTTTCCCGCTGCATGTTTTGCGGCCTGTGCGAAGACGCCTGCCCGGTGGACGCGCTCGAGCTCACACAAGACTTCGAAATTGCCAGCTATACTCGCGAAGGTCTCATTTGGGACCGCCAAGCCCTGGAGGAGGGGCCCCGGCCCACCCAATACCGGCAATGACTCTGGAAGCTTTTTTCTTTTACGCGTTCACGACGCTCGCCTTGGGCGGCGCCACGCTGGCGATCACCCGGCGCAGCGCCGTACATGCGGCCATCTCATTGATGGTGTCGCTGCTTGGCGTGGCGGGGCTGTATTTGCTGCTGAACGCGGAGTTCCTGTTTGTCTCGCAGATCATCCTCTACATCGGCGGGATTCTGTTGCTGTTCCTGTTTGTGATCATGCTGGTGAACCTGGACGCGGGGCGCGGCTTGCGGCAGTTCCATCAGCGCTGGCCGCTGGGCGCCGCGGTGACGGCGATTGCTGGCGTAGCGTTCGCGATTCTGTGGAGCCGGGCGAAGTTGCCGCCGTCGCAGACGATGCCCGATGTCGGCAACGTCGAACTGGTGGCCGATACCCTGTTGCAGGATTACCTGGTGCCGTTTGAAGTGGTCTCGTTGCTGCTGCTGGTGGCAGTGGTCGGCAGCGTTCTTCTGGCGAGGAAACGCGCGTGATTACGACGATGCACTATGTCGCCGTCAGCTTGGCGATGCTGCTGATTGGTACCGCGGGCCTGCTGACCCGCCGGAATATTGTCATCATCCTGATGTCGATTGAGCTGATTTTGAACGCGGTGAATATCAACCTGGTGGCTTTCTCGAAGCACCATGGGAACGCCGCCGGCCAAGTGTTTGCGATCTTTGTGATCGCGGTTGCCGTGGCTGAGGCGGCCGTGGGATTGGGCATTCTGCTCGCATTGTTCCGGAACCGTGAAACGGTGCAGGTCGATGAAGTCGACCTGTTGAAATGGTAGGACCGGCCAGATGAACTTTCTCGATACCCTCTGGCTGATTCCTGTGTTCCCGCTGCTGGGCGCGGCGCTGATGATGCTGCTTGGCCGGCATCAGTTTCTTGACCCGCAGATAGAGAATGGCTCCGTTGGGCACCATCACCATCATGACCGCGGCCATGATCAGGACCTGCGTCCGCGGCAGGGTTCGCGGTGGTTGATTGGTCCGCTCTGCTCCGGGTTCGTTTTGCTCTCGTTCGTATGGAGCCTGGGGGCGGTGTTCGCCGGGCGCACGGAACAGGTTTTATTCACTTGGGTGGCGGGCCTGCCGTTTCCGGCCTTCGATGGACGGATAGTGACCTTGACCGCCGACTGGGGCTACCTGCTCGATCCGCTGAGCGCGGTGATGATTCTGATGGTGACGGGAATTGGCTTCCTGATTCACATTTACTCGATCGCCTACATGGCGCATGACGGTGGGCTCTATCGCTACTTCGGCTGCCTGAACCTGTTTGTGTTCTTCATGCTCGTTCTGGTGATGGCGAACAACTACCTGCTGCTCTTTGTGGGTTGGGAGGGCGTGGGTCTCGCCAGCTACCTGCTGATCGGTTTCTACTTCAAGCGCAAGCCAGCGAGCGATGCGGCCATCAAGGCGTTTCTGATGAACCGCATCGGCGACGCGGGCTACCTGATGGCGCTGTTCTTCCTGTTCGGTATCTTTGGCACGGTAAGGTTCACGGAGATGCAGGCTTCGGCGCATCCGCTGTTGCCGTGGGCGACGCTGCTGCTGCTGGCGGCGGCCGTCGGCAAGTCGGCACAGATTCCGCTGTTCACATGGCTGCCGGATGCGATGGAAGGTCCAACACCGGTTTCGGCGTTGATGCACGCGGCAACGATGGTGACGGCTGGCGTTTATCTGATCGTCCGCGCGGAACCGTTCTTCCGCTTGACGCCGGAGGTTGGATCGCTGACGGCCGCCATTGGCGCGGCGACGGCCGTGATCGCTGCCTCGATTGCGCTGGTGCAGCATGACATCAAGAAGGTGCTCGCCTATTCGACGGTCAGCCAGTTGGGTCTGATGTTTATGGCGCTGGGCGTAGGGGCGTACTGGGCGGCTTTGTTCCACGTCGTGACGCATGCGTTCTTCAAGGCGCAGTTGTTCCTGGGCGCTGGGTCCGTGATCCATGCGCTCGATGGGGAACAGGATCTGCGATTCATGGGAGGCTTGCGCCACCGGATGCCGCAGACGTTCCGCACGATGTTCATCGGTACGCTGGCGTTGGCTGGTTGGCCGGGGCTGGCGGGCTTCTTTTCGAAGGATTCCATTTTGACGAGCGCTTGGGCGGCGTCACCGGTGTTGTTCTGGGCCGGGTTGTTTACGGCGCTGTTGACGGCCTTCTATATGGGCCGGCTGCTCTTCCTGACCTTCTTTGGCGCTTACCGGGGCGATCAGCATATTCATGAGTCGCCGAAGCGGATGACTGTGCCGCTGTGGGTGCTCAGCATTGGCTCGATCAGCGCGGGTTGGTTTGCGACTCCGTTCGCGGGTTGGCTGGGCGCGACGCCGGAGCCACACTCCTGGACGATCATGGTGGCGTCGGCTGTCGTCGCGATTGCGGGCCTTGGCCTTGCGTATCACTTTTACTTGAATCGTCCGGGGACGGCAGATCGTTGGGAGGAGGGCGTTGCACCGGTGGCCCGGTTGCTCCGCGCCCGTTGGTACTTCGACGATTTATACGAGATGGTGTTCGTCCGGGGTCTGGCGCGGCAGGGTGGCGACTGGCTTTCGGCGTGGGACCGGAGAGTGGTCGACGGTGGAGTGAATGGCGCGGGGTGGCTGGCGCGGAAGGTGGGCGATATCAGCAAGTGGAGCGATACCTGGATTGTTGACGGCGCGGTGAATCTTACGGCCATTTCCGTGAAGCTCTCTTCGTTCCCGGTTCGCTATCTGCAGACGGGTTTGGCGCAGAGCTATGTGTTTTTGATCGTGTTGAGCTTGGCTGCTATGGCCGGCTGGTACCTGCTGAGGAGCGCCTGATCCATGCCATGGCTCACTGCGCTATTGGCGCTTCCTTTTTTTGGTTTGATCGTGCTGCTGGCGATTCCGGGGCAGGCACGGAACCTCGTCCGCCTTTGGGCGAATGCCGTGCTGCTGGCTGGCTTGGGCTTGGCGTTGCCGCTTTGGCAAGCGTTCGACCGCTCGGCTGGAAGTTATCAGTTCGTTGACCGGATGCCGTGGATTCCAACGCTGGGCGCGCAGTTCCTGCTGGGGGTTGACGGGATCAGCCTGCTGTTGGTGCTGTTGACCTCGCTGCTCGGGCCGATCGCGGCGCTCGCTTCGTGGAATGCCATCGAAGACCGCACTAAAGAGTTCTACGCGATGCTGCTGCTCTTGCAGTTCGGCATGTTGGGGCTGTTCCTTTCGTTGGACCTGCTGCTGTTTTTTGTCTTCTTCGAAGTGGTGCTGGTGCCGATGTACTTCCTGATTGGCATCTGGGGCGGGGAGCGGCGGCTCTATGCCGCGATCAAGTTCTTTCTCTATACGCTGGCCGGCAGCGTAGTGCTGCTGCTCGGAATCATTGCGCTCTATTGGCAGGGCGGCCTGCAGTTGGCGCAGCCAACATTTGAGATCGCTGAACTGTTGAAGTTGCGTATGCCGCTCGATGTACAGCGGTGGCTTTTCTGGGCGTTTTTTGTGGGCTTCGCGATTAAAGTGCCAATGGTGCCGTTCCACACGTGGCTGCCGGATGCGCATACGGAAGCGCCGACAGCGGGCTCCGTGCTGCTGGCCGGGGTGTTGTTGAAGATGGGCACGTACGGGTTCGTCCGGCTTTCGTTGCCGCTGTTCCCGGAGGCCGCGCAGGAGGCGGCGCCGATTCTCGCGGTGCTCTCGATTGTGGCGATCCTGTATGGCGCTTTGATCAGTTTGATGCAGCAGGATTGGAAGCGGCTGGTAGCGTATTCGTCGGTGAGCCACATGGGCTTCTGCACGTTGGGCCTAGCCGCGATGAACAGCAACGGCATCGCCGGGAGCGTGCTGCAGCAGGTTAACCACGGCATCTCAACGAGCCTGCTCTTCCTGCTGGTCGGGTTCATTTACGAGCGGCGGCACACGCGGCAGATTGCAGATTTCGGCGGCCTCGCGGTGGTGATGCCGCGGTTTGCGTTCGTCTTCGCGGTGGCTGTTTTTAGTTCGGCGGGTTTACCGCTGCTGAACGGGTTCATCGGCGAGTTCACGATTCTGCAAGGCGCGTTTATTGTGAGCCGGACGTGGGCGGCCTTCGCCGTCTTCGGGATTGTGCTGGGAGCGGCGTACCTGTTGTGGCTCTATCAGCGCACGATGTTGGGCGATTTACGGAACGAAGCCAATCGCGGCTTGGCGGATCTGTCGCCGCGGGAGTGGGCTACCGTGTTGCCGTTGCTGGCGCTGGCGCTGGCGATTGGCGTGTATCCGAAACCTTGGTTTGCGGTTCTGGAACGGCCGGTGCTCGAGATCGTCGGGAGGTTCGGACGATGAGCCACTTTTACACCGACGTTGACCACTTTGCGCTGCTGCCGGCGATTCTGCTGGCTTTGTTTGGTTGTGCGATCTTCCTGTTTGATTTCCTGCTCGGGGAACGGTCGCGGCGCTGGCAATTGACGCTGGTGCTGCCGGGGCTCGCGCTGACGGGTTGGCACCTGTGGAAGCAGGGGCAGATCGCGCCGTTCACGGCGTTCCACGGGGCGTTGACGATTGACGCGTTTGGTCTGTTCTTCAACTGGTTGTTCCTGTTGACGGCCGCGCTGATCGCGGTGATCAGCTACCGGTATTTGGAGATCGAAGACGAGCATCAGGGCGAATACTACGGCTTGGTGCTAATGGCGCAGACCGGGGCCTACTTTATGGCCGTGGGTACGGAGCTGATCACGATTTTCGTGGGCTTGGAGACGATGTCGCTCAGCTTCTACGTGCTCGTGGGGTTTCTGCGGCGGAGCCGGCGGTCGAATGAAGCGGCACTAAAGTATTTAATTTTAGGTGCGTTTTCGAGCGGCATCCTGGCCTATGGGTTCTCGATTCTCTACGGCATCGCGGGTTCGACGTATCTGACGGATATTGCCGTGGCGGTGGCCGCGCGGCCGGCGTTCGATCCGCTTACCGTTCTCGCTATTTTGACCGTGAGCGCGGGAATCCTGTTCAAGATCTCCGCCGCGCCGTTCCATATGTGGGCGCCGGATGCTTATGAAGGCGCGCCGACAGCGGTGACGGCGTATCTGGCGGTTGGCTCGAAGATTGCGAGTCTTGCGCTGCTTTTGCGGTTGTTTCTGGGGCCGTTGGGTTCGGCGCGAGAGGCTTGGGAGCCTCTGCTGGTTTTGGCGGCGATCGCCAGCCTGACGGTGGGGAACCTTGCCGCCGTGACGCAGACGAACGCCAAGCGGCTATTGGCTTACAGCTCGATCGCCCACGCGGGTTACCTGTTGCTGGGGCTGGTGGCGGGGAACGCGACCGGGTTGCAGGGTATTGCGATTTACACCGGCGCTTATGTGTTCATGACGATTGGCGCGTTTCTGGTGCTGATGGCCGTGCATGGTGAAGAGATCGAAGACCTGAACGGGTTCGCGCGGCGGCATCCGGTGTACGCAGTGCCGATGGTGGTCTTCCTGCTCTCGCTGGCGGGGTTGCCACCGACGGCTGGCTTTCTGGGCAAATACTACATCTTCCTGGCGCTGATCGAGAGCGGCCGCTATGTGCTTGCGTTGATTGGGGCGGCGTACGTGGCCGTCGCGCTGTTCTACTACTTCCGGCTGGTCCGGTCGATGTTTCTGCTGCCTGCGATTGAGGTGGAGAGGCCGAAGGCTTCGAGCCTGGGGCTGCGGGTGGCGCTGGGGGCGACGGGCCTGATCACGCTTGGCGCGGGCATCTATCCGGAGCCGTTCTTGCAGCTTGCCATGAGGTCGTTGCTCAAATGATCGAATTCTGGCTTATTCCTGTGGTGATGATGCTGGTGATTGTCGGGCTGTTCCCGCCGATCGCCGGGTACATCGTGTTGGTGGAGCGGAAGGTACTGGCCGATATGCAGGTCCGGCTGGGACCGATGCGGGTGGGTCCGCATGGTCTGCTGCAGCCGCTGGCGGATGCGTTGAAGCTGTTGCTGAAGGAAGACATTATTCCGCGGGATTCCGACAAAGGGATCTTCTATGTCGCGCCGATCCTTTCGATGTTTACGGCGTTTGTTGCCTTTGGCGTCGTTCCGTTTTCTGAACAGTTCCGCATCGCGGACGTGAATGTAGGGTTACTCGTTATCAGCGCGCTGGGGAGCGTCGGGATACTGGGCATTGTGCTGGGGGGGTGGTCGTCGAACAGCCATTACCCGCTGCTCGGCGCGCTGCGCAGTTCGGCGCAGCTAGTGAGTTATGAGCTGGCGATGGGGCTGGGCTTGGTCTGCGGAGTGATGTCGGCGGGGACGCTGAGCATGGTGCAGATTGTTCGCAATCAGCAGACGCAGGGCGTCTGGTACGTCTTCGACAATTGGGGCGCGATGGCGCCCGCGTTTCTGATCTTCTTTATTGCGGCCGTGGCGGAAACGAACCGGTCTCCCTTTGACTTGCCGGAAGCAGAGTCGGAGCTGGTGGCTGGGTTCCATACGGAGTACAGCGGCTTCCGCTGGGCGCTCTATATGTTGGCGGAGTACGGCAACATCTTCGTCGTGTCGGCGGTGTCGGTGACGTTGTTTTGGGGCGGCTGGCTACGGCCGTTTCCGAGCGTCGGCTGGCTTGAAGTTCCATTGAATTATGGCGTGCCGTTCCTGCTGTTCGCCGGACCGGGGATCGCGTCGATTGTGTTGCTGGCCCCGAAGTTGAAGTACGCGCCGCATCGTTACGGGATGTTGGTCGTTGGTGGGGCGTTGACGTTGGTTGGCGCTATTCTACTGATCCCGGCGGTGAACGCCGTGGCGGCGGCGCCTTTCTGGTTCCTGCTGAAAGTCGCCTTCTTCCTGTACGTGATGATCTGGTTTCGCGGGACCTTTCCGCGCTACCGATACGACCAATTGATGGACATCGGTTGGAAGGTTCTGATTCCGCTTGGGCTGGGGACGATTGCCTTGAACGCAGTCGTCGGAATGATCTAAAAAAGTTGCGTTTGAGCGGAACGTTTTTAAGTTCGATCCGTATAAGCTTTCAACGGTAACGTCTCCGCTAAAGTACCTTTCCCCAACGACAACCCCTTTAGCGGAGACGCCCGGTTTAATTGAGTCAAAAACTGGTCTTGGCAATTCAGGAGCCTGGACTGTTCAAGATTCCCAGTTACGGACAGAATATCATTTTTTACGCAACTGTCATTTTATTCGCGGCGAGCTTGCCGGAGATACTTTCCGGCATCGGATCGTCCATTCCGGGGCGCGTTGGTGTATGCGTCCAGAACGATGCGGGGATACATTGCACGCGCGGCGCGGAGCGATTTTCCATGCAAAGCGTGATGAAGCTCCTGGTTGGTGTCGCGGTGCTCGATCGCGTCGACCGGGGTGAATGGCGGCTGACGGATGAGGTGATTGTCCGGCGGGAAGACTTGAGCGTGCATGTTCAGCCGCTGGCCCGGCTGGTGGGAGAACGTGGTTTCGCCACGGATATCGGTGACTTGGTGCGGCGCGCCGTAATTGCTAGCGATAGCGCGGCCACGGATGTCTTGCTGG
Organism: Candidatus Sulfopaludibacter sp. SbA3; assembly: GCA_945890485.1. Classification (GTDB taxonomy): domain Bacteria; phylum Acidobacteriota; class Terriglobia; order Bryobacterales; family Bryobacteraceae. Next base: position 50,806 of record CAMDCN010000005.1, read on the forward strand.
CGCGGTTGGGTGGTCCGGCGCGGGTGCAGGCGTTGCTGCGCGCGAAGGGCGTCACCGGCATTCGGATCGACCGCGATGAGCGGCATCTGCAGACCGAGACGATCGGACTGAAGTGGCGCCCGGAGTTTGTGGATGCGGCGGCATTCGACCGTGCCGTGGCGGCCGTTTCGACGGCGCGGCGGGCGGCGGCGTACCGGCGGTATCAGGCCGATGCGCGGGACACGGCAACACCGCAAGGGATGACGGAGCTGCTCTGGGCCTTGGCGCAGGGCCGGTTGTTGTCGCCCAACTCGACCGAATTTCTGTTGCAGGCGATGCGGGATACGACGACCTTTCCCGACCGGTTGAAAGCGGGTCTGGCGCCGGGGTGGAGCATCGGTCACAAGACAGGGACGAGCGGCGCGTGGGAGGGTGTGACGGCGGCTACCAACGACGTTGGCATTTTGTTCGGACCGAAGGGCGAGCGGATTGCGGTGACGGTGTTTATTGGAGACTCGACGGCCTCCGCGGCCGACCGCGCCGCGGTGATGGCGCGGATCGCAGCCGCCGCAGTTCGATAAACTCGGGCAACGCCCATGTCAACGCCTACGCCTCCGGTTCTGGGGGACCGCCTTCTTTCGCTCGACGCCTTTCGCGGCTTCACGATGCTCCTGCTGATATCCCACGGCTTCGGGATTTTTGCCGCCTTTAAAGATCAGTACGCGTTCGCCCACCAGTTTGAACACGTCGCCTGGACCGGGTGTACGCTTTGGGACCTGATCCAACCGGCTTTTACGTTCATCGTCGGGGTGGCCGTGCCGATTGCTCTGGGGCGCCGTACGGCGGCATGGCGCCATGTGGCTTGGCGGGCGATCTTGCTGGTCGTTCTTTCCAATGTTCTTTCGAACTGGGGGACGACGGGGCCGCTGAGGCTGCAACTGATCAATGTCCTGTGCCAGATCGCGTTTTCGTATGTGCTTTGCTACTTCGTGTTGCAACTGCCGTTCCGCGGGCAGGTGGTGGCGGCGTTGGCGATTCTGGTGGGACATCACGCGCTGTTCTTCGCGTTCCCGGGACCGGCCGGACCGTTTGATCCGCAGGCGAACCTTGCGGCGCGGGTTGATTTGGCCGTGCTCGGCTACAACTACTCGGGCTTCTATACAACGCTCAATTTCCTGGGCAATGCGCTGACTGTGTTGTTTGGTTGTTGGACCGGGCTGCTGTTGCTCTCAGACCGGACGCCGGCGGCGCGGCTGCGGATCCTGCTTGGCTGCGCCGTGGCGGCCTTTGCATTGGGATTGGCGATGGAGTCCTCGATCCCGATGGTGAAGCGACTGTGGACGGGTTCGTTTTTGTTCTTCAGCACCGGTTGGGTGCTGGTAGGATTTGCCGTGTTCTATTGGCTGATCGAGATGCGGGGCTTGCGCGGGTGGACGTTTCCGTTGGTGGTCGTCGGGGCGAACAGCATATTCATCTACGCGTTTTCGCAGGTGCTGCGGGGCTGGCTTTCAAAAGGGCTGGCCGCTTTCGACGGCCAGCAGTTTGCGTTTCTCGGAACAGTGGGCGCAGTCCCCCACAACATCGTGGTGATGTTGGTGATGTGGGGGCTCTGCTACTGGCTATACCAGCGACGAATTTTCTTCAAGATTTAGCTCAGCGCGGCGCGCACCTTATCGCTAAGTACTTTTCCGTCTAACCGTTTGCCGGCCAGTTTGGCCTTGGCCGCGTTCATGACGAGACCCATCTTCGCTTTGTCGGTGACGCCGGTTTCGGCGACGGCGGCAGCAATGGCGGCGTCGATCTCGGCTTCGGTGGGCGCGGCGGGCATGTAGCTTTCGACGATCGCCAACTCGGCTTCTTCCTTGGCGGCGGACTCCTCGCGTCCGGCGTTGCGGAACATCTCGATGGATTCCTTTCGTTGTTTGACGAGAATAGAGAGGATTTGCAGCTCGGCGGCCTCATCGAGCGGCTTGGCGTTGTCGGCCTGCCATTTGCTGAGCGCGGTCTTAATCATGCGCACGGCGCCGAGACGCACCTCCTCTTTTGCTTTCATTGCGGCGACCATGTCGCGCTGGATCTGATCAAGAAGAGGCATTGTATTTGCTATTCTAATAGTTCCCCCGATCTTTCTCATTCCTCACTCATGCACATCAAAAAACAACGCCTATTGACTCCGGGGCCGACCCCTCTTTACCCACCGGCGCTGCATGCGATGATGGCCAGCGATGTCCACCATCGGACCCAGGATTTCATTAAAATCCAAGGTTCCGCCATGCAGGGTCTGAAGAAGGCCATGGGCACGTCGAACGACACGCTCATCCTTACTGCGTCCGGTTCGGGCGCCATGGAGGCTTCGGTCTCGAACTTCTTCTCGAACGGGGACAAAGTCGTAGTCTGCTCGGCGGGCAAATTTGGCGAGCGCTGGGCGGAGATGGTGAAGGCTTTCGGCCTGGACGCCATTGTCCTGACAGAAGAATACGGCAGTGTGGTGAGCCCGGAAAGGCTTGCCGAGACCCTGAAAGCGAACCCGGACGCGAAGGGTGTTTTCATTCAGGCTTCGGAAACCTCGACCGGCGCGGCGCATGATGTCGAGGCGATGGCCAAGATCATTCGCGAGACGGACGCGATCTTCATCGTTGACGCCATTACCGGGCTGGGTACGATGCCGCTCGACATCGACGGATGGGGCATCGATATCTGCATTGGCGGTTCGCAGAAGTCGTTTATGATTCCGCCGGGTCTGGCGTTCATCAGCGTGAGCCCGAAGGCGTGGGGCTTGAATGCGAAGTCCTGCATGCCGCGTTACTACTTCGATCTGAAGCGGGAAAAGAAGATGGCGGATAAGGGCGAAAGCTCCTGGACGCCGAACACTTCGCACCTGATTGCGTTGAACGTCGCGCTCGAATACATCAACAACCTGGGCATGGACAAGCTGATTGAGAATGCCCAGTTACTGGCGAAGGCCACCCGCAACGCAGCCGCCGCGCTCGGCCTGGAGCTGTTCTCGCCTAACAATCCCGGTTCGTCGGTTACTGCTATCAAGGCGCCGGCGGGCATCGACTCGGGTGTCATCGTCAAGGGCTTCCGGAATCATTTCGGCGCCATTATTGCCAACGGCCAAGGCTCCATGCAGGGAAAGATTTTCCGCATGGCGCACCTGGGTTACTTTGACTTCGCGGATATGTTTGCCGTTATCGCCGGCCTGGAACTGCTGCTGCAGCAGAACGGGCATCCGGTGGAGCTCGGCAAGGGTGTCGCCGCTGTCCAGCGGCTCTATGCCGAAGTTGCCATGCCGCAGCCTGTGAAGGCCTAAGAGACCAAAGGAAATCAATATGAAAATTCTGGTAGCGGAACCGATTGCCGCCGCCGGCGTGGAGTTGTTGCGCGCGCAGGCTGGTTGGGACATTGTGATCTCAGATCCAAAGGGATATGCGGCGCACCTCGCCGATTGCGACGCTTTGCTCGTTCGCAGCGCGGTGAAGGTGAATAGCGATGTTCTGTCGAAGGCGCCGAAACTTCGCGTTGTGGGCCGCGCCGGGGTTGGCGTGGATAACGTTGATCTCGATGCCGCCACGGCCGCTGGCGTGCTGGTCATGAACACCCCGGGTGGGAACGCCATTTCGGTAGCCGAGCATGCCATCGGGCTGATGCTGTCGCTGGCTCGGCAGATCCCGGCCGCGAGCGCTTCGACCAAGAGCGGCAAGTGGGAAAAGAAGAAGTTCCAGGGCAATGAGCTGCGCGGCAAGACGCTTGGCGTGCTGGGTTTGGGCGCCATCGGGCGGCACGTCGTCACCCGGGCGCAGGCGTTCGAGATGAAGTGCATCGCCTACGACCCTTTCGTGAACCCGCAGACGGCGGCCGACTTAGGGGTTGACCTTGTCTCGCTAGATAAGCTCTATGCGGACTCGGACTACATCACGCTGCACATGGCGTTGACGCCGGAGACGCAAGGCATTCTCAACGCGTCGGCTTTCGCCAAGATGAAGCCCGGCGTTCGCATTATCAACTGCGCCCGCGGCGAACTACTGAATGGCGCGGACCTTGCCGAAGCACTCGCCAATGGTACGGTGGCAGGCGCTGGTCTGGACGTGTTTGAATCGGAGCCTCCGGCGGCCGAGGATCCATTGCTCAAGGCGGAAGGCCTTCTGGCTACCCCGCACATCGGCGGATCGACTGAAGAGGCGCAGGAGACCGTTGGCGTCCGTATCGTGGAGCAGGTGATCGAGTACCTCACGAATGGGGTCGCGCTGAACGCGGTGAACATGCCGGCGCTATCGCCGGAAATGTACAAGGCGGTTGGCCCTTATATCGAACTTGCCGAGCGGCTGGGCGGCTTTGCCGCTTACATCGCCAAGGGCAATCCGAAATCGGTTCGGCTCGTTTACTCGGGGCGGATTGCGGACTTCAACACCGTACTGCTGCGCAACGCCGGCTTGGCGGGTGTTCTGAACCGTTCGCTGTCTTACCGGGCTAACCTGGTGAACGCCATGCCGATTGCCACGCAACGCGGTCTGAACGTGGCAGAGACGCACGAGACGCAGCGTACGGGCCATATCGACTCGATCCGCCTGGAGCTGGAAACCGAGACCGGGATTACCGTGGTGGAGGGTGCGGTGATTCTTAACTGCCCCCGCCTCATCATGGTGGACGGTATTCCCTGCGAGGCGAACCTCAGCGGCCACCTGCTGTATCTGAAGAACACCGACGTTCCTGGGGTGATCGGCCACGTTGGTTCTGTCCTTGGGCGGAACTCGATCAATATCGCGAACTTTTCTCTGGGCCGTACCCCGAAGCCTGCTCCGGGTCAAGCCATCCTGGCGATTGCCGTGGTTGAGGTCGATGCTCTCGTCCCGGAAAACGTCATTGCCGAACTCAAATCGAACCCCGCCGTGCTGGCTGCCCGGCCGGTGGAATTCGCGGTTTAACTGATTAAATTTTTTCCGCTGAGAACACTGTGTTACGCTAAAAGTGCTCTCAGCGGACCTCCCCGGTTCAACATCCTTCCCAGGAGTAGTTTTTACCCTTCAATGAGTTTCACCGTTTTTCTTGGCAATCTCCCGGTTTGGGTGACTGCCGATGACATCAAGTCATGGCTCACCGCAGAAAACCTTGTCGCCGATTCCATCAAAGTTATCCGTAACCCCGAAACGCAAGAATCGAAAGGATTCGCGTTTATCGAAGCGCCAAATGGCGAAGAGATGAATTCGATTATCCGTCGTTTTGACCGCGCACCGCTCGAAGAGCGTCTGTTGCGTGCCAACCCCGCTCAACCGCCGAAAGGCAAAACCCCTCTCCGGGGAGCCGCTCCTATGGCCGGCGCCGGAGCTCCGCCGCCATCCGCATCGACGACGATGATGATGGGCGATAAGTCCCGTCGCGGAGGCAAGAAGCACAAGAAGCCGACCCGCCCGTCGGGTCCGCCGAGCGCGTTCGCTGAGGAACTCGCCAAAGCCCTCTAGGGCCTCACTCCTCCTGGCAGATGTAAGTAAAGCCGCCCCCGTCCACATGGATGGGGGCGGCTTTCGGTTTTTAGAGGCCTTCCGGCATCACTTCCCGCTCCAGCGTTTCGAGGCCGGCTAGCGCGTAGACATTGCGATGGATGGTTTCGCAGATGTCTTCAAGCGGCAGGTCGTTGGCGTCATGCCCAAACGGCCCTTCGATCTCGACGCCAATCTCTTCAATGCCAAAGAAAACGTAGCTGATGAACGCTACGTCCAGCACGGTCAGCCAGCCGAACGAATCCACCATGGCGAACGGCAGCGTCAGGCAGTACAGGACCATCGAACGCCGCAGATGGACGGCATAAGCAAAGGGCAGCGGGGTTTTCCGGATTCGTTCGCAGCCGCCGAGGTAGTCCACCAGCAACTGGATGTTCTGGTCGAGCGCCACCATCACAATGTCGGTGATGGCCCCGCGTTGCCGGGCCATCGCCAGGCATTCGGTCATCGCCTGCGCGACGGCCACGGGCGTATGCTGCGCGTTGATCACTGCTATGCGGTCCAGCTCCGGCACGCGGTCGCTGTAGGGTCCGAGCCCATCGACGCTGCGCAGCTCATTCATCGCCGACCAAGGGAACACCGCGGTCCAGCGCACGAGGCGGTGCAATAACTCCGGCTCGTCGGCCAGATGGACGCGGGCCCCGCGGATGAGGTTGCGGGACTCATTCACGATCCCGCCCCAGAGCCGCCGCCCTTCCCAGAACCGGTCGTAGGAAGCATTGGTGCGAAAGACAAGCAGCAAACCGAGGGCTCCACCGAGAAGTGTGTGGAGCAGCGAGGGCATACTGACGTCAGTCCAGTTCCGATCCACCCACACAACACCGATGGCCCAGACGATGCATAACGCGACGCGCGCACCAATCTCGCGCAGGAGAGATCCGCGAATCTGGAAGAAGTGGCTGAACCAATGATGAGGGTCGTAGTGAATCATGGCAAAATGCGCTATCCTACTTAGAGTACTGGAAGTTTGTTCTACCGCACCCGCTTGCCCTCCTGTTTGCCGGTTCGCTCGATCGGCCTTCCCACCAACACAACTGAATGAATACTTTTGCTGACCTTACGTTGTCCCCTGTTTTGAAGGGCAACCTGGCCAAGCACGGATTTGTCACGCCGACACCCGTGCAGGCTCAGGCTATCCCGCCTGCTCTTGAAGGTAAGGACCTTGTCGCCACCGCCCAAACGGGCACCGGCAAGACCCTTGCTTTTGTCCTCCCCCTCCTCGAACGGATTCTGAAGAACAAGACGGCCAAGGGCGCTCAGGCGCTGATCTTGAGCCCCACCCGCGAACTCGCGGTACAGATTTCAGAGACGTTCAATAAACTGGCCCCCGGCACCGGCATCCGCGCCGCTGTTGTGGTTGGCGGCCTGAGTGAACGTCCGCAACTCGCCGACATCAAGCGCGGCGCCCAAGTGATCATCGCCACCCCTGGCCGGCTCTCCGATTTCATCGAGCGCCGCTTGGTCAGGCTCGATTCGATCAATCTGCTCATCCTTGATGAAGCCGACCGCATGCTCGATATGGGCTTCTTGCCCTCCATCACCCGCATCATGGGCCTGCTCGCCCCGGTTCGCCAAACCTTGTTCTTCTCGGCAACGATTGAGAGCTCGGTGGCCCACCTCATCAACAAGTACCTTGTTACTCCGGTCCGGATCGCGATCGGCTCTACCACCAAGACGGCTGACCAGGTCGACTTGCACATGTACGAGCTCGACCAGGATCACAAGATCGGTACGCTTGAGCACATGCTCCGCATTCACGAAGGCACCTTCATGGTGTTCGTCCGCACCAAGCACGGCGCCGATCGTTTGGCGAAGCGTTTGGAAATGGACGGCATCAGCTCCACCAGCATCCACGGCAACCGGTCCCAGGGCCAGCGCAGCCGTGCGTTGAAGGGCTTCCAGGACGGCGAGTTCCGCGTTCTGGTCTGCACCGACGTGGCCGCTCGCGGTCTTCATATCGAGGCCGTCGCGCACGTCATCAACTTTGACGTGCCGAAGGTTCCCGAGGACTTCATCCACCGTGTCGGCCGTACGGGCCGCGCTGGATTGAAGGGTGTCGCGACCACTTTCGTGACGCGCGCCGAATGGAACGACGTCCGCCGGATCGAGCGCAACTTGAATGTGCGCCTGGAACGGCAGATGGTCAACGCTGCCGACAAGGCCGCCATTGCCGCCATCCCGGAACGGATTGCCATGGCTCCTACCCCGAAGCTCGAATTGGTCCACAACGCTCCGGCTCGCCGGCCCTTCTCGGGCGGCGGTCGCCCGGCGGGTGGCTCGTTCGGCGCCAAGAAGACCTTCAGCTCGCGTCCGAGAAAGTTCTCGGCCCGCTAGTTTTTACTTAGTCCGGAATCGTGGCGACTTTCGTGGTCTGATGACCCGCAAGTCGCCACGTTCCGTTTTGCTTCACCCAAAAGTGAATCAGCATCACCTTGTCGTCGAACTTTCCGTCCTGGTTTACGCCGGTCACGTGCATCCACGAATGGGTCAAGGCCGAAGCTCCGTATAGATTTACGGTGATTTTCTTCTGCTCTAGCGTCTGGTAAAGCTGCTTGCCGGACTTAACCTTGGCAATATAAGTTGCCTTCGTGTCGACGATTCCCGTCGCATGGCCGTAGACCAGATCGTCGGCCAGCATCTTGTCGAGCGCTGCCGCATCCTTCGCGAGAATCGCTTTTCGCCATGCCTGGTCCAGCCCCAGGATATCGGCCTTCGTTTCCGCACCCAACAGTGCTGCCAAGGCCATCGCCGCCAAGATCATTCGCATGCGGCGAAGTATATCAGCGATACAATCGGCCCGTGCATTTCCTTCCACTTTTTGTCCTCTGCCTGATTGCCGCTGACCCTCCACCAGTCCAATTCACCGCGGCAGAAGACCATCGACGCCTTCTCGCGTTGCTGAAGATCACCGAACTCCGGCGCGGCGCCGACGGCCGCAACCCGCAGGCGACCAACGCCGCAAACTACGACGAAGCGAAGGCGACGCCCTATCCGAAGCTCCCGGATCCGCTCCGTTCCAACAAGGGCAAGAAAATCTCCAAGCCGGGGCGATGGTGGAAAGATCGCCGCCCGGAGATTCTGGAACACTTCGACCGCGAGGTGTATGGACGCATGCCCAAAGTCACCCCGGCCGTTCGCTGGGAGGTGACGGCCACGATGCGGGAAACGGAAGCGGAGATCCCGGTGATCAAGAAGATTTTGCGAGGCCATGTCGATAACTCCGCTTATCCGCAGATCAAAGTCGAAATTGAATTGACTCTCGTTACCCCTGCCGCGGAGACGCAGGTTCCGGTGGTGATTGAGTTGAGCTTCACGAACTTCGCACGCCGCGATACGACTTGGCAGAAGCTGATTCTCGAGAGAGGCTGGGGCTACGCGATTCTCGCTCCCACCTCCATCCAGCCGGACAACGGCGCTGGGCTCACGCAGGGCATCATCGGCTTGGTCAACAAGGGCCAGCCTCGGGGCCTAGAAGATTGGGGCGCCCTTCGTGCTTGGGCCTGGGGCGCCTCGCGCGCACTCGACTACTTCAGTACGGATGCCGCCGTCGATTCGGCTCGCGTGGCGCTCGCGGGCCACTCCCGCTATGGCAAGGCCGCCGCGGTTGCCATGGCGTACGACCAACGCTTCTCGGTCGCGTTCCTGAGTTCTTCCGGGGCCGGAGGCGTCAAGCTCCATCGACGCTACTACGGCGAGCAGGTGGAGAATGTTGCCGCCCCGAATGAGTATCACTGGATGGCCGGCAATTACCTGAAGTACGCGGGTCCGTTGACCGCCAACGATCTGCCTGTGGACGCCCACCACCTCATCGCCCTTTGCGCTCCCCGGCCGGTCTTCATCAGTTCGGGGGACCAGGGCGATGGCTGGGTGGATGCGAAGGGGATGTTTCTGGCCGGCGCCGGCGCGGAACCCGTCTATCGACTGCTGGGGAAACGGGGCCTCGGAACGGCCGAGTTTCCAACGCTCGAAACTTCGCTGACCAACGGCGAAATCGCCTTTCGCCAACACCGGGGCGGGCATACGCCGGGCCCGAACTGGCCGGTGTTCCTCGACTTCGCTGGACGATACTGGAAGTAGTCCATTGCGCGAATCCCTCGGCCTTTCGGCCGTTCTCACTGCCATCGCCGTCTCCATCCTTTGGGGCGGCAATATCGTCTCGATCCGCGTGGGTGTGGAGAGCATCCCGCCGCTTTGGAGCGCTTTCTGGCGCATGTTGATTGGCGTCGTATTCGTCGGCCTATGGGCCCGGCATCGCGGCGTCGGATTCTGGCCTACGCCGGCGGAATGGCGCCCGCTTTTCTGGCTCGGCGTTCTGTTCACGGTGCAGATCGGCCTGCTGAACTCCGCCGCCGCGCTGACTTCGCCGGCCTATGGCGTCGTCATCCTTAACGCCTATGCGGTGTTTTCGAATCTGACGGGGCACTTTTTCTTCAAGCATCTCGAAGACCCGCTGACTCCGGCGCGAATCCTTGGACTTGGGCTGGCGCTTTCCGGCGTCACGATTCTCGCGGTGGGCCAGACGGCGTCCACGCTCGCGCCGAATCCGTTGCTCGGCAACGCGTTGATGATTCTGTCTTCGGCGCTGCTCGGCTTCCGCCAGGTCTATACCCGCTCACTCGTGCAAACCATCCATCCCACCCGCGCCGTCGTCTGGCAGATGGTCTGGTCGGTGCCGCTTTTCCTCGTGATTGCCTTTCTCTCCGAGCCGCCTACCCTTCGGGCGGTTACTTGGCAAGCCTTGGCGGCGATCTCCTATCAGGGCATCGTCGTGGCGGGCCTCTGCTTCATCCTCTGGGCGCAACTGCTGCAGCGGTATCCAGCCGGAGCGCTGTCGATGTATGCCTTTCTGGTTCCGATTTCCGGTATCGCTCTGAGCGCCTGGATATTCGATGAACCCATTCGGCCGACCCTGTTGGCGGGAGGGGCGCTTGTTCTGGCGGGTTTATATGTCGTCGCCAAGAAGCCAAAGGCCGACGCGTTGACCGCACGAAATTCGTAAAGGCGCGCGATTGAAATCGACCGCGGTCTGCGCCCCTCCTTCCAGAATGAAGAATCCCAACCTACGATTCCACCCCGCGGTTACCCTGTTCGGCCGCCTGCCGGCTTGGCTCTCCACGGCCATCATGGCTTTCATCGTCTTCCAGGTGATCGCCACCTTCGCCGCCATTGTTTGGATCGCCGTCCGGTAACTCGATATTTCTTCTTGACTCGCTCCCTGTTCCGGGCTATACATAGTTCAGAAAGGGAAGCGAATGACCCAACCTGATCTTCTCCCCGGAACCCTCTTCCTCCTCATTCTCCGCGTCCTCGACGGCGGGCCGCTCCATGGCTACGCCATCGCTAAGCGGATCAAGGAGTGCTCTCAGGAATTCCTTTCGGTCGAAGAAGGCAGCCTGTATCCGGCCCTGAACCGGATGCTGGTGAAAGGTTGGGTCACCGCGAAATGGGGTTTGTCGGAAACCAATCGCAAAGCGCGTTTTTATGAGTTGACACTCGAAGGCCGGCAGCAGTTAGACGCCGAGAGCCAGGGCTTCGATCGGATGGTCGCAGCCATTCAACTCGTCCTTAAAACCGCGTGAGGAACTCCGATGAGCATTTTCAGGAAACTCGCCTTTTGGCGTCAGACTTATTTCGAGGCTGATCTCTCCGAGGAGATGCGCTTCCATCAGGAGTGCCGTATCGACGAACTTACGGCCAGCGGAATCTCGCCGGCTGACGCGGCGATCCAGGCCCGCCGCGAGTTCGGCTCTTTCCTCCGCGTGACGGAACGCGCCCGTGACGAATGGACCTTTCGCTGGCTCGAAGACCTGCTCACGGATCTTCGCTATGCAGCCCGCGCCCTCGCCCGGGATCGCGCGTTCACCCTTACCGCGCTGGCCTCGCTCGCCCTGGGCATCGGCTGCAACACGACGATCTTTAGCGTCACGGCGGAACTCCTCTTCAGCCAGCCTTCGGTTCACTCCCCTGAAACGTTTGTGCGCTTTATGCCCGCCGGCAACAGCCACATCCCGATGACCGAGTACCGCTATCTTGCCGAGAACAATCTGTTTCCCCTTGGTATCATTGGCTCTCGCGAAGATAGCGAAGTGAATTGGCGGCAGGGCGGGGAGAGCTACCGGCTGTTCGCGACGCGCGTGACCGGCAACTATTTCTCCGTGGCCCAGGTCCCCCTGGCCTCCGGTCGCGGCATCGCTCCAGGCGAAACCAATACAGCCGTCCTCACCCACCATTTCTGGCAGACTCGTCTCGCCGCGGACCCGGCGATTGTCGGCCGGACACTCACTTTCGATGGCCGCCCTTTCACCGTAGTCGGGCTGCTCCCGGCCAACCATCGCACCATCTTTGGTTTTGGACTCGCTCCCGCCGTCTATCTCCCCGCCGATGAGCGCACGATGCTGGCACTCCATACCCGCACCCTGGACGGCGAAGCCGCCCCTGGCACCCGCGCCCGCGTTCTTGCTGCACTGAATGCTCTGGACCAGGCGCATCCCCGCACGGGCAGCCACAAGTGGTCGGAGCACCTCCAGGTGCGTCCCATTGTTGGCCTGGCCAGTATGAAGAACGGGCCAGGGAATGCTGTTGCTCTCTTCTTTGTCATGCTGCTGACGGTGGTTGGCCTGCTGTTGCTCATCGCGTGCACCAACGTCGCCAATCTCCTTTTGGCCCGATCCTCGGCCCGGCGGCAGGAGTTCGCCATCCGCGCGAGTCTTGGCGCCAGCCGCGGCCGGCTCCTCCGCCAACTGCTGACCGAAAGCTTGGTGATCTCGCTCCTCGGAGCCGCGGCCGGGCTTGCTTTGAATTTCGCACTCACCGGTCTCCTCAACCGCTTTGAACTCTCCGCGCCGGTGCCCCTGCGGCTGCAGATTGAACCGGACTGGCGTCTGTTGGCGTATACCGCTGCCCTGGCCGTTCTCAGCGCCGTCCTCATCGGCCTCCTCCCCGCATGGCGAGCGACGCGGCCGAGTGTGAACGAAGATCTCAAACGCCACACCCCTTTCAATCTCCGCAACATCCTGGTGGTGGGGCAGCTCACCGTGTCGATCGTCGTGCTGGCCGCAGCCTTCCTGTTCGGTCGCAACCTTGTCCAGTCCCTGGCGATGAATCCTGGCTTCGATACCCAACAAACGATCTGGGCCAACTTCCGACTGGTACCCGAAAACTACGCCACCCCGGAGAAGCGCGCCGCCCTCACCCAAGCCGCTCTGGATGGCTTGCGCCAACTGCCCGGCGTCGAGGCGGTATCGATGACGGATACCGTACTCCTCAACGATGACACCACCCACGGTGGCCCCATCCGCACCGACCTAAGCCCCGATGCCGTCCTTTTACAGCGCTATTGGACCCGTGTCGGCCCCGGCTATTTCGCCACCATGGGCATACCCGTTGTCGCCGGACGCGAGTTCAATGATACGGATCAGAATGGTGTTGTTGTTAATGAGGCCCTCGCCCGGCGGCTCTTTGGGAATGTCAATCCCATCGGCCACACGTTCAACAACCAGCCGATCCTCGGCGTAGTTCGTAACACCAAGTACTTCTCGCTCGCCGAGCATCAGCGCTACGCGGCGTTCGAGGCGCACCCCCGCAATACCGGCCCGATCATCCACTTGATGATTCGGAGCGCCGTTCCGCCGGATACGCTCCTGCGCCCGATTCAGCAGGCGCTGCTCGATCTCGACGGCTCCGCCGCGCTCGAAGTCCGGCCCATGAGCCGGGCCATGACACTGGCCCTGCTGCCCAGTCGCGCCGGCGCCGCTGTCCTTGGGTCGATGGGCTTCCTCGGCCTCGTTCTTGCCTCGATCGGTCTATACGGAGTGCTGACTTACTCCGTTGCTCGACGTCTGCGGGAAATCGGCGTGCGCATCGCGCTCGGGGCCAGCCCTCGGGAGGTGGTCCGCCTCGTGGCCGCCGACGGCTTCCGGCTGGTTGGCACGGGCCTGGCGCTAGGTTTGCTGGCGGCATTTTTCGTTACCAAGCCGTTGGCGATGTTCCTGGTTCCTGGTCTGAACCCGTCGGATCCGCTCAGCTTCGTTGTCGTTGCCGCGGTGCTCGGCACAGTCGGCCTGCTCGCCTGTTTCGGCCCCGCGCGACGGGCGTTGCGGGTGGATCCGATGCAGGCGCTCCGCCAGGACTAGGCGTCCCCTATACTAAAGGCAAATGCAGGTCGCACTCCCTGAACTCGATGCTCCGGCGACACTCAACCTCAATCGCGAGGTGTCCGCTGCCGATTTCGAAGAGTTTTGCGCGGCCAATCCGTCCCTTCGCGCGGAACTCACCGCGCACGGAGAAATCATCATTACGCCTCCAGCCGGAGGGGAGTCCTCCTACCGTTCCTTGGATGTAGCTGCCGAACTTCGGAATTGGGCGAAGGCGACAGCCTCCGGAAAAGCCTTCGACTCCAGCGCGGCTTTTGTCCTTCCTTCCGGCGCCATCCTTTCACCCGATGCCGCTTGGGTCGCCAATGAAAAGCTACAGTCGCTTACGCCCGCCCAGCGCCGCCGCTTCCTCCGCTTGACGCCCGACTTTGTGGTGGAGGTCGTCTCCCCTTCGGACCGGTTTGCCGACATCGAAAAAAAGATGCAGGAGTGGATCGCCAACGGCGTCGCCTTGGCCTGGCTCATTGATGGCGATGCCAGGGCAGTTTCCATCTATCGCCCCAATCTGCCGCCTGACATCCGAAAAGGCGTTCTGGCGGTCAGCGGTGAGGGGCCCGTCGCCGGGTTCTCCCTCGACCTCGCTGACATCTGGGCTGGCCTCTAACTACCCCTGCGCGTACTCCTCAATCGAGGGGCACGAGCAGACTAAGTTCCGGTCGCCAAAGACGTTGTCGATCCGGCCGACGGTTGACCAGTATTTGTCCTGCCGCGAAGTCCCGGCCGGAAAACAGCCCTCCGTCCGCGGATACTTCCGGTTCCAGTTGTCGTCGGCAATGTCATGCACGGTGTGCGGAGCATGGCGCAGCGGCGAATCCGTAATCGCAAACCGGCCGTCCTGCACCTCCTGAATCTCGCGCCGGATCGAAATCATGGCCTCGCAAAACCGATCCAGCTCCGCCTGCGACTCGCTCTCGGTTGGCTCAATCATCAACGTGCCGGCGACCGGGAAGCTCATCGTCGGCGCATGGAATCCATAGTCGATCAGCCGCTTGGCGATATCGTCGACGGTCACCCCGCAAGCGTCCTTCAGCGGCCGCGGGTCAATGATGCACTCGTGGGCCACGCGTCCGTTCGTGTTTTTGTACAGCACGGGGAAGTGCGGGCTCAACCGCTTGGCAATGTAGTTCGCCGACAGGATCGCTACCTCGGTCGCCTTCTGTAGACCCGCCCCGCCCATCATCAGGATGTATACGTACGAGATCGGCAAAATGGACGCCGACCCGTACGGCGCGGCCGATACAGGACCTACCGGCGCCGTCCCGCCATCCACCATCGGATGACCGGGCAGAAACGGCGCAAGGTGCGCCTTCACCCCAATGGGGCCCATCCCGGGACCGCCGCCGCCGTGCGGAATACAGAAGGTTTTGTGTAGGTTCAGATGCGAAACGTCGGCGCCGTAGTCGCCCGGCCGCGAAAGACCGACTTGCGCATTCATGTTCGCGCCATCGAGATACACCTGCCCGCCGTGCCGGTGCACGATCGCGCAAATCTCGCGGATCTGCTCTTCGAACACGCCGTGCGTGGACGGATACGTTACCATCACCGCGGCCAGATTCGCGGCATGCTTTTCGGCCTTCGCTGTCAGGTCCGCGATGTCTACGTTTCCGTCCTCATCGCAACTCACGACGACTACTTCCATGCCCACCATATGCGCGGACGCCGGGTTGGTGCCGTGCGCCGAGCTTGGAATCAAGCAGATGTTCCGGTGCCCATCGCCCCGGTTCAAATGGTACCCGCGAATCGCCAGCAACCCGGCATACTCGCCCTGCGCGCCGGAGTTCGGCTGCAACGAAACGGCGTCGTAACCCGTGATCGTGCACAGGTCCCGTTTCAGGTCTTCGAACATGACGTGGTAGCCCGCCGCCTGCTCCACCGGCGCAAACGGATGCAGCGCTCCGAACTCCGGCCAAGTCACTGGCGTCATCTCTGCGGTCGCGTTCAGTTTCATCGTGCAGGAACCGAGCGGAATCATCGCCCGGTCCAGCGCCAGGTCGCGATCGGCCAGCTTCCGCATGTACCGCAGTAGCTCCGTCTCGCTCCGATACTTGTGGAACACCGGATGGGTCAGGAACGTGCTCTGCCGTGGGAGTACAATCTCGCAGTCGTCCTCGGCCTGCAACTTCGCGCCGAACGCCGTCGCGACCGCCGTCAGAATCTGCTCGGTCGTCGCTTCGTCCAGCGAGATTCCCAGCGCGTCCTCGCCCACAACCCGGAAGTTAATCTTCGCTTCCGCGGCTCGCGCAATGATCGTGGCCTGCTGTGCGCCGACCGACACCGTAATCGTGTCGAAGAATGTCTTGTTCCGGATCACGAAACCCGCCGCCCGCAGGCTCGCCGCCAACCGCGCCGTCTTCCGGAATATTTCTCCGGCGATCTGCGTCAACCCCTTCGGACCGTGGTAGACGGCATACATCGAAGCCATTACCGACAGCAGCACCTGCGCCGTGCAGATGTTCGAGGTCGCCTTCTCCCGGCGGATATGTTGTTCCCGTGTCTGCAACGCCAGCCGAAACGCCTGGCTGCCCCGCGAGTCAATCGAAACGCCCACCAGCCGGCCAGGGATGTTCCGCTTATACGCATCCTTCACCGACATATAGGCCGCATGCGGACCGCCGTATCCCATCGGCACACCGAAGCGCTGAGTCGAGCCAATTGCGATATCGGCGCCCATCTCGCCCGGCGGCACGAGCAACGTCAACGCCAGCGGATCCGCCGCGAAGATCGCAATGCCTTTCTGCGCATGGACCGCTTCCACCGCTCCCCGCAGATCCCGCACCTCGCCGTGCGAAGCCGGGTACTGGAAGATCGCCCCGAACACATCCGCCTCCGCCAACTCCGTCAGCGGATTCCCCACTACCAATTCCCAACCCAGCGGCTCGCTCCGCGTCTTCAGCAGAGCCAGCGTCTGCGGATGCACCTCCGCATCGACGAAGAACCGCATCGAAGCCGACCCCGCTACGCGCTTCGCCAGCGCCATCGCCTCGGCCGCCGCCGTGGCTTCGTCCAGGAGCGACGCGTTCGCCACGTCCAGCCCGGTGAGGTCGCAGATCATCGTCTGATAGTTCAGCAGCGCTTCCAAGCGGCCTTGGCTGATCTCGGGCTGATAGGGCGTGTAGGCCGTGTACCAGGCCGGATTTTCGAGAATGTTCCGCTGAATCACGCCCGGCAAAATCGTGCCGTTATATCCCATGCCGATCAAGGACGTGAACACCTGATTCTGGTTCGCCAGCTCTCTCATTCTTTCGAGCGCCGCGGTCTCAGAAAGCGCTGGGCCAAAGTCCAGCGGCTGAGCCTGCCGGATCGACGCGGGCACGGTCTGCGCCACCAACTCCTCCAGCGAGTCGACGTTCACCGTCTCCAGCATCGCCTTGAGTTCCTGCGGCCCCGGCCCAATATGCCGCCGCGCGAAATCCGTCGCGACGTTCGCCGTGTCCATCGTTGTCTGTACCGTGTTGCCCATGGGTGTCATCCTTTGCGTTCCAGAATCGGCCTGGCCAGCCGTCCTGTCCCGAAAGCACACCGGGACCAAAGGACGACGGTCCTTTGCCCCCTCTGTCGGTTCGCCTGAGAACGTTATCCCGTCGGCGGGCTTCTTGGAGAGACATCGCTCTCCGCGGCCACTTTCCAGAGTGCGGCCCCTATCGACGGTCCTTTTGCCTGAGAGTTTCCGGGGCGGTTGCTCCTTCGGCGTTGGGTCAGTCCCAATCTCTCCCGTCGTGGGGTTACTTCTTTAGCCTACACGACCGCGCCGATACAATATAGGTCTACCTTGTCTACTGTCGCTGTCATCGCTGAAAAACCGTCCGTTGCCCGCGACCTGGCCAAAGTCCTCGGCGCCACCCAGAAAGGCGACGGCTATCTGCACGGCGGTGGCTACATTGTCACGTGGGCCATTGGCCATCTGGTCTCTCTCGCGCAGCCCCATGAAATCCGCCCCGAGTGGAAGCAATGGCGGCGCAATACGCTTCCCATGCTTCCGGAATCCTGGCCCCTCGTGGTCTATGACAAAACCAAGGATCAGTTCGAAACGGTCCGTAAAATCCTCACTTCGCCGAAGGTCGACCGCATCATCTGCGCGACGGACGCCGGCCGCGAAGGGGAACTGATTTTCCGGTACATTTACGATGCCTCGGAAACCGCCAAACCGGTCGACCGGCTCTGGATCTCATCGCTTACCGCTGACGCCATCCGCCAAGGCTTCGACCAGATCAAGTCCGCCACGGCGTACGACGGCCTCGCCAACGCCGCCCGCGGCCGCTCCCGCGCCGACTGGCTTGTCGGCATGAACCTTTCCCGTGCTTATTCCCTCGCCTATAACGAGGAACTCTCCGTCGGCCGCGTGCAGACGCCTACGCTCGCGATGATCGTCGAACGCGAGCTCGCCGTCCGCGCTTTCGTCCCGGAGGAGTACCGCGAAGTCGTCGTGACCTTCTCGCCGCAGGGCGTTCCCTCCAAGCCCACCTACCTCGGCACCTGGTTTCGCACGCCCGTCAAGGGCGAAACGCTGCAGCAGGCGATGCGGCTCCCGGCCAAAACGGATGACGCGAAGGAGATTGTCGCCCGCGCCAAGTCCGGCGCCGCGCACATCGCCAGCATCGAATCCGAGACGAAGAAGATGGGACCTCCACCCCTCTACGACCTCGCGGAACTGCAACGCCACGCCAATCGTTTGTACGGCTACTCGGCGCAGAAAACCCTCGATATTGCTCAGGCTCTCTACGAGTCGCACAAGCTGATCTCCTACCCCCGTACCGATAGCCGCCACCTCTCGCGCACCGTCGCCGCCGGGCTGCCGGCCATCATTAAAGCCATCGCTCCGCAGTATCCGAAACTGATTGCGGAAGGCACCGGCCAGCGCCCGCTCTCCGCTCGTTACGTTGACGACGCCAAAGTCTCCGACCACCACGCCATCATCCCCACGGCGACCAACCCCTCGCGGGCCAACCTGTCCATGGAAGAACGCAATCTTTATGACCTCGTCTGCCGCCGTCTCCTCTCGGCGTGGCACGACGACTACGTCACCGACGTCACGACCGTGATCACTCACATCGTCAACGGCGAAATCACTGACCAGTTCCACTCCGCCGGCACCGTCATCCGCGACAAAGGCTGGAAAGTCCTCGACATCGTGATCGAGAAGAAGGGTAAGAAATCCGAGGAGTCCGCCGATGCCGCCGACCAGACCCTTCCCGCCGAGCTCCGCCCCGACCAGCCGCAGGACGTTGTCAAAGCCGACTCTGTCCTGAAGAAGACCCGCCCCCCCAAGCGCTTCAACGACGCCACGCTGCTCACCGCTATGCAGACGGCCGGCAAAACGCTGGATGAAAAAGAGCTGTCTGACGCCATGAAGGAGACTGGCCTCGGCACCCCCGCCACCCGCGCGGCCATCATCGAAGTCCTTCTGAAGCGCGGCTACATTCAACGCAACGGCAAGACGCTTGAAGCCACCGACAAAGGGATTCATCTCATCGAAGTCGTCCATCCCGAAGTGAAGAGCCCCATCATGACGGGCCAATGGGAGGCCTATCTCAAACGCATCGAACGCGGCCAGGCTGACCTTGCTCCATTCGTGAAGGGCATTGAAGAGTACGTCACCGAAGTCATTGGCAAGGTAGGTCATGCTCCTCCCGCGTCCTCCGCCGTTGCCGCGAGCGCGCCTCAACCTCTCCCCGATCTCCCGCCGCTCACCACCACCGACCTTCCGACTCTGCTCCACGAAGCCTTCGGGTTTAAAGAGTTCCGCCCCAGCCAGGAAGCGGTCTGCCGCGCCGTCGTCGACGGCAAAGACGTGCTGCTTGTGATGCCCACCGGGGCAGGGAAGTCGCTCTGCTATCAACTCCCCGGGCTCGCCCGCGGCGGCACGACGCTGGTCATTAGCCCGCTCATCGCTCTCATGGAGGACCAGGTCGCCAAGCTCCAGCAGCGCGGCTTCGCAGTCGAACGCATCCACTCGGGCCGTGATCGTGCGGCCTCCCGTCAGGCGTGTGTTGATTATCTTGCCGGCCGGCTGCACTTTCTCTTCATCGCTCCCGAACGGCTTCGGGTCCCCGGCTTCCCTGAGATGCTTGCCAAGCGCAAGCCCACCCTTGTCGCCGTTGACGAAGCCCACTGCATCTCGCAATGGGGCCACGACTTCCGGCCGGACTATCGCACGCTCGGCCAACACCTGCCCGCCCTGCGCCCCGCGCCCATCATCGCGCTTACGGCCACGGCCACTCCCATCGTTCAGAACGATATCGCGAACCAACTTCACCTGGGCGCCGACGGCCGCTTCATCCAAGGCTTCCGCCGCGACAACATTGCCATCGAAGTCGTGGAGGCGAGCCCCAATGAACGCTCCGATCTCGCCCGTCAACTTCTTCAGGACGCCGCCCGCCGCCCCGCGATCGTCTACGCTCCCACGCGCAAACAGGCCGAGGAGGTGGCGGCCACTTTGAAGAACGTCTGCCCCACGGCCTCCTACCACGCCGGCCTCAGCGCGGACGTTCGGCGCCGCGTGCAGTCCGGCTTCCTCGATGGCCGCCTGGACGTCATCGTCGCCACCATCGCATTCGGCATGGGCATCGACAAAGCGAACGTCCGCACCGTCATCCATACCGCCTTGCCCAGCAGCCTCGAGGGCTACTACCAGGAGATCGGCCGCGCTGGCCGCGACGGCGAGATGTCGCGCGCCGTCCTGATGCACTCCTACGCCGACCGGCACACCCACGACTGGTTCCACGAGCGGGACTATCCGGACGCCAAGGTCCTCGACAAGATCTATCACGCGCTCTCCGAGCAACCCATCGCCAAGGAGGATCTTCAGTCGAAAGTTCGCCTGGAGCAGGATGCCTTTGACAAGGCGCTCGAAAAGCTCTGGATTCACGGCGGCGCGTTGGTGGATTTCGCCGAGAACATCACGAAGGGCCGGCCCGAATGGAAAGAGCCGTATCAGGCGCAGATTAACCAGAAACTCGCGCAACTGCAGAACATGCTCCGTTTTGCTGACGGCAGCCAGTGCCGCATGTCGGCCCTTGTGGCCCACTTCGGCGATAAGGCCGGCGCTTCTGACCCTTGCGGTATTTGTGATTTTTGCGCCCCGGATGCGTGCGAGGCCCAAGTCTTCCGCGAGGCCAGCGCCCGGGAGCTGGTTGTCGCCCGCGAGATCATTACGGCATTGAAGAAATCGGATGGCCGATCCACGGGCAAGCTGCACACGGAACTCTGTGGAGGCACCAGCCTCTCCCGCGACGGCTTCGAGCAAATTCTCAGCGCGATGGCCCGCATTGGCCTTGTTGAACTGAAGGAAGAAACGTTCCAGGCCGAGGGCAGGGAAATCGCTTTCCGCCGCGCCATGCTGACCTGGGAAGGCAGTCAGGCCGATCCGGATGACCTTGACCTCCTGATCAAAGATCGCCCCGAGAAAGCCCCCTCCGGACGCCGCCCCAAAGCTCCGGCGAAGAAGGCCGCGAAGAAGTCCCGCCAAAAAGCAGCCGCTGACAGCCCGATTGTGGAGGCGCTCAAGAAGTGGCGTCTGGCGCAGGCCAAAAAGGAGGGCGTACCCGCCTTCCGCATCCTCACCGATAAGGTTCTGGCCGAGATCGCCGATGACTTGCCGGCTACGCAGGACGAACTCCTCCAAGTCTCCGGGCTTGGGCCGCGCACTGCTACCCGCTACGGCTCACAGATTCTGAAAATCGTGAACACGAGTGTGTCGATTGAGCCGCCCCAAGGTTGAGATATGTATCCCGGCCGAGGGTTGCCCCCTAACTCCAACCCGGCATAGTGCGAGGTTCCGACATGTGCCAAATGCGCCGCGGCAACTCGCCAACCGCAACAACATTTACCTATGGGCGTCTTCGCGAAGGCCTGCAGACGGTGATCCAACCCGGAGTAAATCAGCGGCTGGCCCACCGACTGCAAATAGCATCCTACGACTGTCACCGCACCTCTCGTAGCCAGCCAAAACACCTTCGGATGCGTCACTGAGTTATACTCGGCGAACATGGATTGCTGGATGATTGCCGGACAATCTTGCTAGCTCCCGAGGAAAAACAAATGGTAAGTCAATCCGTTTTAAGGATCCCAAACGACTCGCTGTCGAGGATTGCTGCTGAGATGTTTTCGAAAGTACCTCGGAATAGGATCCAGCAGGCGCTAGCAGACTCCCGCGTTATCTCCAGATCCGATGAACCACAACGATTTCGACAGGTCTCGACTGACGCCGACAGTTGGCTAGACCTGATCCGGTCAAGCCAGACGTCAGAGCAGCAGGCCCTCCAGCTTGTGCGGCTGTTGAGCCCCCTCGCAGAAATTTACGTGCGAACATCGCCTCCGGCTATCCGCAGCGCATTCGAAGAAGCACGGCGCGCTGCAGAGCGTCTCGATTCTGGTAGATTTTGGAACCAACTTGAGAAGGTCGATACGACGAGCAACGAAGCCCATCTAAACACCATTGAAGATTGGGCTGCACTCCTGTGGCTCCGGACAGCGTCAGAAAACACGAAGGAGCGGATTTCCGAACTTTCAGGCTGGCACGAACAATCGCTCCTTGGTTCCCCTGGCAATGAGCAATTGGCACAGTCGGAGCAAGGCAGTGCTACGGTGCTTGACCCAGCATTGGCGAATTCTTCGGACGATGCGCCAATAGTCAAACTGCTCGAATTGCTTCACCGACTCGCCAGCCCTCCAGTCGCCCCCGACTGGTCACTCGTCCAGATCGCGGACGCTGTCGCGATTCCTCCTGCTGAGATCGCTCTTCCGGATTTAAGTGCTCTGGACACCGCGATGACAAGCCTTCGTGAACGGCTCCGCATGCTCATCGGAATGTCAACGTGGGAGGTTGGGCTCGCTACCCTCCCAGAGTCGGTCGACTCTTTAGCGATACTTGCTGGTGCTGGAATTGCAGCTCAGGATCTTGCCACCAAGATTGAATCTACTATCGAGTCCTCAAGAGAGAGAATCAGGTCTGCCATAGCATTGGTAGACCAATCGTTGACAGAAGACCGGCTGGCCGTAGAGTCCTTCGGAGTCAATCATCAGCAGTGGGCCCCGTACATCGCATCTGCGAAAGAGCTGGTCGCCAACAATCACGCACTCCTTCGTCGGGCGCTAGAGCGGTGCCTGAAGATTGGAAGTGAGATCGAGGCTGCTGCGGCCTGTTTGACCGCAGGCGACCAAGAACAACTAGGACTTGCCGTCAAGTCTGCCATACGGGACCGAAATATTCCGGCTCTCCAGACCCTAAAGGAAGGGGTCGACATTCGTAGCAGTGAAATACGATCATTTTCGCTGAGAGAAGCTGAGATCGCTCAGAAGACATTGGACGCAATCCGTGAGAACAGTACTTATGTCGACGACCAGTTTGCCTTAGCTTGCTTTGAATTGTTTTCGGAAGGCAAGAGTCAGATGGCCTATAACTTGCTAGCTTCCTTCTTCAGGGCGAACGCAGATCGGCGCGCTCTGGATGATCATCGGTCGGAGCCGAATGCGCTCAGCCGAGTGAGTGACTCGGGACCAACCGCCAATTTCATAGCGCGCTTTCGTCCCCGCGATCCAGCAATACAGGATTCAAGCAAACCGGTTGATGCTACTGATTTGGGGCGCCGTCTCTATGCCAGGGCGATAGCTGCACTATCAGCGGATTCCACCGTCAATTTTGTCGATAACGCCCTTGATCTCTTGGTGATCGCAACAGAGGGTGGTCCTGGTTGCGCAGATTTTGCCTATGCTGCACTCACTCTTCTCGCGTTGCCCCGTCCGGAGTTCGGGTCACTTGCGGGATGGGGAGCTAGGATCACCAGCACCTGTCCTTCATTTGATGAGGCGTGCAAGCCCGAACTTCTCAACGCCTCCACCATGGTGTTGTTGCAGCGACGTTCGTTGGACGAATTCCTTGCGGAGAGATTCGCCTACAGCGAAGTAATAGCCAGTATCGACATTCTTTTTGCAGCGATATGCCGGTCGGCCACAAACAGCACCGCGCTCGAGGATCTAGCGTTCGCTTGTGGAAATTCGGGCAGATTTAGTGATAACACGTACGCCCGCTCGTTCATCGACTCACTCGTCCGCAACCGTTCCGTTCCGCCAGAAGCGACTGCCCAAGTCAATGGCGCAATCGAGAGGGCGCTGATGGGAACGTCGAAGCCAAACTTAGAGGTGCCGGCACTCAGATGGGTCGAGTCCGGCATACGAGCTCTGCATAGTGGACTTCGGCTAAAGCGGGCAATCCGAGGGGACTCTGGCATGCCGAAAGTGTCGGTTCCGGTTAGTGTAAAGTCCTCTGGAGGGTATGCCTACTCTAACGGCCAAGCTGTAGTTGATGTGGCTCTTCTGGTAAGTAACCCTTCTAGGGATGCTTTTTCAATCGTTGAACTCGTCATAGCGCGCTCGGCCAATCCTTGGTTACTCGAGGACGTACTGGCGCACATCGGGCCAATGGCTTCCGACGACAAAATTCTCGTGCCTGTTAGTTTCGACTTAGTAGGCCAATTATCAACACCAGGAACGCTCTCTCTGGAATGTCGCTTAGTGTTTAAAGACCCTTCGAAAGGTGGGAGGACACGATACTCCGCCACATCACTCGACTTGCCGATCCGCATGGCGCAAACAGCTAAGATGAGCGACTATCCCGGTGCAAACAGCCGTCCATTGATTCTCGAGGGTGATGTCTTGGAGAGGTCACCCTCGAGTGTCAAGAGGTCGCTTGAAGCGATTACTGCCGGGCTATTGAAGGATGGCGTTGGCGCGATGCTGTTCGGTCGTCGTCGGCGAGGCAAGACCTCCGTATTGCGCACTTTAGAGCAGAACGTGGAAGTTCAACGATTGTACTGTGTGATATTCGATAGCATAGAATATCGTCCGTTTGAATCTTTTGGTACTGTGATCATTCATTTGGCCGAGGTTCTTGACCAAGTCGTTCTTCGCCTAGATCTCAACATCACTCCACTTCGTGATCGAATAAATTCAAACTCGGAGCCTTGGGCGTGCATACAGAGTTGGCTGGGTGATTTGCGTGAACATGTTTCTCAACCGACTCGAGTCCTTTTGCTCCTGGACGAGTTTCAAAAGTGGTTGTCACGGTTAACTGACACTGAACTCGGTGCTGTCCTTGGAGTTTTCCGCGGACTTCGAAACATACCAGTCTCCGAAAAGATTTCATTCTCATTTGTCCTTTCGGGCCTAACTAATCTTCGCGCCTATGCGAAAGCGTCAAACGATTTCAGAAATTCAGTTGAATACTATGAACTGAAGCCGTTTAACAAGGACGAGGCAGAAGCACTGATTCGAGCTAATAGTACCATTGAGTTTGATCGCCGAGCGCTAAGCCGAATTCGTGATTTGTCTGGTGGTAACCCATTCTTAATCAACCTTTTATGCCAGGACGTAGTGGAAGAGTTGCGTGGCGTGAACCGATGCTACTGCCTCCTTGGCGATATAGAGTACGTGATCGCGAAGCACTTGGAGCGTGGCGAGGACAGCAAAGTCTGGAGATATCTAGAATACCTGCTCAGAAAGGATGAAGAAGATCATGGATCTCAGATAGCTGAGTATCCAACTATTGTAGCGCTCGCGGCAGCCCTCCGGCAAAGGTCTTTAGCTCGAGGATATGTGTCACTTGAAGATATAGAACAGGTTCTCCGCGTGAGAGGGCTTGCCTGCGATCTTGGCATTCTGCAGGGCCAACTTGCGACTGCCCTTAGCAATGAATTAATAGAGGAAGCCTCTGGGAGGTTTACTATTGCCACTGGATGGCTCTGTGAGTGGCTGGGTCACGGAGATCGACTGCTCCCGGTCGGACCTGCAGATGTCGACGGCCTCGTTCTGAATAGATTTAGAATGGGTTCAAAGATTAGTGCTGGCGGCCAGTCCGACGTATATGAGGCGTTTGATCTCACGAAGGGAAATGCCAGGGTAATACTCAAGATATACCGACCGGTGGGCGGCAGCCGCAGTTCTCTGCTGTTTGATCGCGAAGCAAAGGTGTTGTATCTTGTTAACCATCCAGGCGTCGTTACCTTGATTGAGCATGACGTTGATGATGAAAGAGGCAATGTGCTCGTCTTGAAGCCCGTGCCCGGGCAGACTTTGGGCCAGTTAATCGCATCTGGCTCGGCGATTGCCAAAGACCTTGTCGGAAAGGCGGCGCAGCTCGGCACGCAAGTTAGGTTCCTTCAAGAATTATCAGAAGCCCTTTGGTCCTGCCATGTGCTAGGTATTGTGCATAAAGATGTTACACCAAACAATGTCATGGTCCGCGAGGATAGCGGGACATTTCGCCCGGTGTTGATTGATTTTGGTCTCGCCTCGCATCCTGATGATGGCTTGATAGAGATAACATCTGCCCACTTTACTATGGGTTACGCTGCGCCCGAGAAGCATCGCGGGATGCCTAGGCGAGCACCGGCAGATGTCTATGGTCTTGGCCTAATAGCGTACGAACTCATAACGGGAAAGTTCGCATTTCCTGGATCGGCACTGCAGTGTATTCAGGCCCAGAGTTCCTTTGATTTCGAGCCAGTGCTTGATGCCCGCGGAGATGTCCCGCAGAAACTTGCTGTATTGATTGAGAGTATGCTTCATGTCGATCCCAGTCACCGGCCAGATGCTATCACCGTTTCAAAGGGAATGGCGACCGCATTAGTTCCAGATGAGTGGAGAGACTTCGCACGAGTCGGCATGCAGCAGTTCGCAAACGACAGTCTGGCGTTAGCATATGAATCGTTGTCAAAGGCAGTGTTTGCGGTCGACGCCGACCTGAGGTCTCCTGATTTTGTCGACGCACTCGAAACGCTTGCAAGCGTAGCAGGCGCTACTGCGAAGTTGGGTGAGATTGCTCAACCCTTGATGAAGCGATTCTGTGAGAGCGCTATCGTTCAGCGGGCGTCGTTCCCGGTCACTGCTGCTAGCAGCTTATTGAAAGAGTTCACCAGTGCGAGTTTGGATGCCAGAAGTAAACACGCAACACGCTGCGCAATTGAATGCCTCTGTGCTGCGGTTGAAAGTAACGGGCCAATTGTGGCCCTTTGCGACATACTTGAGGCACTGATGAACTGTCTTCGTCAGCCACCGTTCTGGGACTCACGACACGAGCTATTCCTTCTATTCGATTCCTATCGAAGTGGGCGGTACTTGTCACAAGAGCGACTCGGTTTCTGGTGCGTCGAGGCATGCGGTATCGCCCACGGTGTTAACGCCAACCACTCCGAATGTCAACTATGGCTGCAGCGAGCGGAGACTCTTGGCGTTCGCGAAAGCGATCCGTTCGCGAGCGAAACCAGGCGGCTTGCACCGTTGATTGAGAGCGTAGGTTCTATTAGCTTACCCGCTATCGCTCCGCAAGAAGAAGCGGAGAAGGTTATCGGAAGTGATGAGCAGGGACATTATGATGTGAAACGGATTGTGGCGTGGGCAAAAAAAGTTCAGCGGCTTTATCCTTGGGTGCTCAGCGTTCGGCGTGTACGGGGGGATGGCAATATCGCTCCGTTCCCGACTCGGCTTTTGGGAGATGAAGCAGTACCAAGGCATACGAAGAATTTGCCCGAGGTCCTCCATAATCTGGTAATTCCCGCCGTCCTTGATGCCAGCTATTCTGTCGGAGCAGATAGGGCCCTAAGAATCAACATAGTCTTACCGGTGGGAACAACCGCTGGTCAGAGGGATGTGGCATTCCGTAGCCTTCGCGAGAACCGCAGATTGTTTCCGGAGGAATGTTGAGGTGGGAGATTGGAGCCGGGCTGAACCCAAATAGGCATGTCGACGCCCAATCCGGAAGTGACACTACGTATAGAGTAGAAGTGTGGTTCGGCGCCCCTGCTCTCTCCAATTGGCCCCCCTCGCCTTGCTCGCCCACGCGCTTGCTCAAGGCCAATCGGACCCCTTCCCGCAGCAGATTCGGCCGCTACTGCAGAAGTACTGCGTGTCCTGTCACTCCACCGCCCAACACACCGGCGATGTCGATCTCGAACGCTTCGGATCTTCGGCGGATGTCCTCCGCGATCCTTCCACCTGGCTCAAAGTGGTCGAGCAGCTTCAAGTGGGCGAGATGCCCCCCAAAGTCACGCCGCAGCCCGGCGCTAGCGAGAAAGCCCGGCTGTTGAGTTGGATCGACGGAGCCCTCCGCACCGCCGCCCGCACCCAAGCTGGCGACCCCGGCCCGGTCGTGTTGCGCCGTCCGAATAACGCCGAATATACTTTCACCGTTCGCGACCTCACCGGTGTCGCCTCCCTCGATCCAGCGAAAGAGTTCCCTGCTGACGGGGCCGCCGGCGAAGGCTTTATGAACACCGGCAACGCGCTCTCCATGTCCCCGTCGCTCGTCACCAAGTACCTCGACGCGGGCAAGGCCATCGCCAGCCATGCCGTCCTGCAGCCCAATGGAATCCGCTTCTCCGCGGGGGCCTCCCGGCGCGATTGGACCAACGAGATCCTCGCGGATATTCGCAAGTTCTATAGTGCGTTTACGGAAGCGGGCGGCGCCGAAACCGTAACGCAGCAGGGCATTGAACTCGATAAAAACAAGGGCGGCGCGCTGCCTCTGCGCCGGTACCTCAATGCCTCGCTCACGTTGCGTGGCCCCGCCGCTCCCGGCGCTGTCGAGCGCGTCGCCCGGGCGTCCAACCTCAGCCCTAAATACCTCGGCGCTCTCGTCACGCTACTCAAGGGCAATCAGCCCTCGCCACTGCTTGATCGCTTGCGTTCGCGCTGGCGCGCTGGCAACGCTTCGGCGATCGATGCCATGCTTCAGGACATCGGCGTCTGGCAAGGCACTCTCTGGAAGTTCAGCAGCGTCGGCCACATTGGTAAAGTCGACGGCCCGAAAGCCTGGATGGAGCCCGTCGACCCGATTGTTGACCAGCAGCCCTTTCGCGTGAAACTGGCAGCTCCCCCCAACAGCGAAGCGGTCAGTCTCTACTTGGCCGCTCACGATGCCGGCGATGGCAAAGAGGGCGATATCGTCGTGTGGAACGAACCGAATCTGGTCATCCCGGGCCGTCCGCCTGTTCCGCTCCGTGATGTCCCCGCCTTTGTCGAACAGCTCTCCACGCGCCGATCCCAAATACTCGCCGCTACGGCGCAATCCTTGTTAGCGGCGGACCAATCCGCTCAGGCTGGGGTAGCAGACGACGCCCGCCAGGCGTGGTTCCGCTTCCTTGGAGTTCGATCCTCGCCCGAGTTCAAGCTGGATCTATTCACTAAGAAAATTGATAAGTCGGGCACGTATGAGTTCGTCCAAGGCTGGGGCACCACTCAACTGCCGATGTTGCTCGCCAACTCCTCCAATCAGCACGTCCGCATTCCTGGAAACATGAAGGCGCATGGTGTGGCTGTGCATCCCTCACCGACGCTGCAAGCCGCCGTCGGCTGGCGCAGCCCCGTCGCCGCGTCGCTTCGTATTGAAGGCGCTGTCACGAGGGCTCATGCCGAATGCGGCAACGGCGTCACCTGGTCGCTGGAGTTGCGGCGCGGTGGTGCGCGGCAGCGCCTCGCTAACGGAGAAGCTCGCAACGCGTCCGCTGTCGCTCTCGGCCCGTTCGAAGGTGTCCGTGTCCAGCCTGGTGACCTCATCTCCGTCCTGATCGGGCCGCGCGAAGGCAACCACTCGTGCGATCTCACCGACATCGATCTCCGCCTGACCGGCCCCTCCGCCCGTTGGTCGCTCACGGATGACGTTGCCCCAAGCGTACTGGCCGCCAACCCGCATGGCGTATGGCATTTCTACACTGAGCCCGTGGCCGACGCGAGCGTCGAAGCGCTGCTTCCGGCCGACTCACTGCTCGCTCGGTGGCAGACAGAGAGCCTGCCGCAGCAGCGCCGCCAGCTCGCCCAAGCGCTGCAGAATCTGCTGGCCGCTCCGGCGCCTTCCGCGACGGATACCACCGCGGACGCAGTCCTTTATCGCCAGTTGCACTCGCTCGCCGCCCCGCTTTTCGCCGCTCCCCTGGCGGGAACGACCCTCCAGAAGTCTTCCCCTTGGGGCCTCCCCGCCGCCGCGTTTGGTCCGCAGCCCCACTGTGACGCCGTCGATCCAGCCAGTCTCTGCGTCCGCGCGCCCTCGGTGCTCGAAATGCGCCTGCCGCCGGATCTGGTCGCCAACAGCGAGTTCGTCACCACCGGCACGCTCCACCCCGCAAGCGGCGCCGAAGGAAGCGTCCAACTCGAAGTGCTCACGCAGAGGCCTCCCGCGCGCTCCGGCCTCTTGCCCACGGGCACCACCGTCGGTGATGCCAAGGGGACGTGGACCTCGAACAATCAGGTCGTCACCTATGCCATGCCGGTCGTTGTTCATCCGAACAGCGCGGCCCGGAGACGCATCGAATCCCGCTTCCACGAGTTCCGGCAGATGTTCCCGCCAGCGCTCTGTTATACGAAGATCGTCCCGGTCGATGAGGTGGTGACGCTCACTCTTTTCCATCGCGAAGACGATCACCTCTCTCGCCTGGTTCTCAACGAGAAACAGAAAGCAGAGCTCAATCGGCTCTGGGACGAGCTGCACTTCGTCAGCCGCGATGCACTCACTCTCGTCGACGCCTTCGAACAGCTTTGGCAGTTTGCGACGCAGGACGCCGACCCCTCCAAGTTCGAGCCGCTGCGCCAGCCAATCCTGGCCCGAGCGGAGGCCTTCCGCCAACGGCTGATCGACGCCGAACCGAC
Source organism: Candidatus Sulfopaludibacter sp. SbA3 (assembly GCA_945890485.1). Taxonomy (GTDB): domain Bacteria; phylum Acidobacteriota; class Terriglobia; order Bryobacterales; family Bryobacteraceae. Next base: position 81,068 of record CAMDCN010000005.1, read on the forward strand.
CCACGTCGACGCCGTCCTAGAGTTCGCCGACCGCGCCTACCGCCGTCCGCTGCGAATGGAAGAGAAGACCGGCCTGCGCGATCTCTATCAGAAGATGCGTCGGCAGGAGATGCCCCATGAAGAGGCCATTCGGCTTTTGCTGGCCCGCGTGCTGGTGGCGCCTGCCTTCCTGTATCGGACGGAGACCGCTGCCCCGGGCCGGCAAGCCGCTCCGGTTGGTGACTACGAACTCGCCAGCCGATTGAGCTACTTCCTTTGGTCCTCGATGCCTGACGCTGAGCTTCGCGCCGCGGCGGCATCCGGCAAGCTCCGCACACCCGCCGGGCTGCAAGCGCAGGCCCACCGGATGTTGCGAGATCCCCGCGTTCGCCGCTTGGCCACCGAGTTCGGCGCGGCGTGGCTGCACATCCACGATTTCGAATCGACCGACGAGAAGAGCGAACGGCACTTCCCGGAGTTCCGCGACCTCCGCGGCGCCATGTACGAAGAACCCATCCGCTTCTTCGCGGACCTCTTCGCTAATAACGGTGGCGTCCTTTCCTTGCTCGCTGCGAACCACACGTTCGTGAACGATGCTCTCGCCAAACACTACGGCATCCCCGGCGTCACCGGGCCCGAGTGGCGCCGGGTCGATGGGATTCGGCAACATGCACGTGGGGGAGTTCTCGGTCACGCCGCTGTGCTAGCCCAACAGTCCGGCGCCTCCCGCACCAGCCCCATTCTCCGCGGCAACTGGATTCTCGAAGTGCTGCTCGGTGAGCGTTCCCCTCGGCCGCCGAAGGATGTGCCGCAGTTGCCGGCGGACGAAGCCGCGGAAACACTCACGGTTCGCGAACTCACGGAGAAACACACCGCCGACCCGCGCTGCGCCGGGTGCCACGCCCGTATCGATCCCTTCGGCTATACGCTCGAACGGTACGATGCCATCGGCCGCCATCGCGACAAGGATCTCGGCAACCGGCCGATCAACGACCGGGCCACGGTGAAAGACGGGACGGACCTGCAGGGGCTCGAGGGTCTCCGGACCTACCTGCTCACGAAGGGCCGCAGCGCCTTTGTCCGGCAGTTCTCAAAGAAACTGCTTGGTTACGCGCTGGGACGGGCGGTTCAATTGTCGGACGAGCCTTTGCTCACGGACATGCAGACACGGCTTGCCGCCACCGGGTATCCCGTCCGCACCGTGGTTGACATGATCGTCGGGAGCCGTCAGTTCCGGGAAATTCGAGGTCGCGATCATGAACAGGAACAGCAGTAGGCAACAGTTTTCCCGCCGCCGGATGTTACGGGGGTTGGGCGTCACCATGGCTCTGCCCTGGCTGGAATCACTCCCCGTTTGGGGAGAAGAGCCGCGCGGAAAGCGTGTCGCCAGTGACGCGCCGGTGCGGCTCGCTGTTCTGTTCTCCGGCAATGGCTTCCATAGCAAGGAGTGGTGGGCGCGCGGGGAAGGCCGGCAGATGGAGCTGGGCAAAGTTCTGGCGCCGCTGCAGGACTTCCGCGAAAAGATGTTGTTCGTCCAGGGGCTTTTCAACGCGGAAGCACTGAAAGGCAATATCCATAGCTCGCAGACGGGCAACCTTCTGTCCGGCGCGCCGCTGGCCTCGGGAGGCGAGATTCGCTCTGGCACCAGTATCGATCAGCTTCTCGCTCAGCGCTACGGCAGCAGCACCAAAGTGCCCAGCCTCGTGCTGGGCTGCGAGAAGTCGAATCCCTCCGTTCACAAGAACTACTCGATGCTTTATAGCTCCCATATCTCCTGGAGCTCGCCGACTTCGCCTACGCCCCTTGAAATCTATCCGGCCCTCGCGTTCGATCGGCTATTTAAAGACGAAGTCAACAAGGGCGATCAGAGTGTTCTCGATGCCGTGCTTGCCGACGCGGGCAGTCTTCGCCGCGGCATCAGCACCTCCGATCAACGCAAGCTCGACGAGTATCTCGACTCGGTGCGCGACGTGGAACAGCGAATCGCCAACGCGGGCAAAAAGGGTGAGCTGCAGGGCTGGCGGCCTACGCTCGAAAAACCCAATATGGCCCGCCCCGCCGATGGCATTCCGCAGGATATCGCCGAGCATATGCGGCTGATGGCCGACATTCTCGTTCTCGGGTTCCAGACCGATACCACCCGCATCACTACGCTGAAACTCAACAACGACCACAGCTCCCTCCGGTTTCCCAATCTCGGGGTGGACTACATGATCCACCACTTGCTCTCCCATTCCGATACCCCGGACTGGTTGAAAGTGAATCAGTTTTTCCTCGAACAGCTCGCCTACATCGCTCGGAAGCTCGACGCGATTCAGGAAGGGCCGCGGACGCTGCTCGATAATTCGATGATCCTCTACTGTTCCAGCATGCTCACCGGGAATCATGAAGCGCGGCAACTGCCCGTCGTGCTGCTTGGTGGCGGTGGCGGCCGCATCAAGGGTGGCCGTGTGCTCACTTACAACGACAAGCCCGATCGTCAGATGTGCAGGCTCTATCTCTCCATGATGGACAAGATGGAGGTCCGGCTGCCGCGCTTCGGCGACGCCGCTGCCCCGCTCGACGAAGTCTGATCAGGGACAGTGCACCGCCGGCGGTGGCTCTTCGATCAGCTCCGCGATCGTCGCCAGAAAACGGGCCGCTGGCGCGCCGTCGACCACGCGGTGGTCGAACGTCAGGCTCAGCATCATCTGCTCACGGGCTACAATCTGCCCGCTTGGGAGCACGACCGGCTCCCAGCGGATCGCGCCTACGCCAAGCACCGCGGTCTCGGGGAAATTGATCATCGGCGTGAACGCCTCGACACCGTAGCTGCCGAGGTTCGAGATCGTGAACACGCCGCCTTGCAGATCTTCGGGCCGCAGCTTCCGCTGCCGCGCTGCCGTTACCAGCTCCGCCGAACGGTGCGCCACTTCGGTCAACGCCAATGAGACAACGTTGCGCACAACGGGCACCACCAGTCCCTGTTCCGTATCTACGGCGAGGCCGATGTGGATCGCCGATGGAAGGACGATTCGGTCCTCTTCCCAACGGCCAGCGAGCAGAGGATGCTGCGCCAATCCAAGGGCCGCCAGCTTTGCCAGGATGTCATTGAACGATGGCGGCGGCGCGGGTTGGAGCTTCAGCTTCCATCGGTTCCGCAGCGCTGTTAGCCGGCTGGCATCCACCCGCCGGGTCAACGTCACTGGCGCCGTCCGCGCACGGCTCTCCATCATGCGCTCGGCGATCACGCGGCGCACGCCGGTCACAGGCGCGGTTTGTTCCTGCGGCAGGGATTGCGCAGCCACCCGGACGTCCTGCTCCCGCACCCGGCCTCCCATGCCGCTGCCCGCCAATTGCGATACATCCACGCCCAACTCCGCCGCCACGCGCCGCGCCCGCGGCGTCACCGCCCGCTCGCCGGGCGGCTCCTCTCCCGCTGCCAGCAGGTAGCCAATCAACTGCCCCGGCTTCACCAGTGCGCCTGGGCTCGGCGCGTCCGGGGCCAGGTGCAGCACCCCGGCGTCGAGCGATTCCACGTCCATCGTCACCTTGTCGCTCTCGAGTGAAAACAGCGGCTCACCGGCCTGCACCATCTCTCCGGCGGACTTCAGCCACTCCACAAACGTCCCTTCCTCCATCGACCATCCCAGCCGTGGAATCGTGATCTCTATCGCCATCGGTTCACTCCTTGATCAGCGCGCGGATAGCCGCGGCAATCGCGGCCACGCCTGGCTGCACCGCGGCCTCGAGCGTCGGGCTGTACGGTGTCGGCGCGAAGGCGCCATTCAGCCGTCGGATGGGGGCGTCCAAGTCATTGAAGCCGGCGTCGGCTACCTGCGCCACAATCTCGGCCCCAATGCCGAAGGGTGCGAACGCTTCGTCGACGACGAGCAGGCGGCCCGTTTTTCGGACCGACGCCAGGATCGCCGCCGTATCGAGCGGAGACACCGTCCGCGGATCGATCACCTCCACCGAGATGCCCTCCTCGGCCAGTTGCTTCGCCGCTGCTAAAGTGCGCTCCGTCATCAACGCGATCGCCACCACGGTGGCGTGCTTGCCCTCGCGCAGAATCCGCGCTCGCCCGAACTCAATTTCGTAGGACTCCGCCGGCACCGGGCCTTTCATCGACATCAGTTCCCGCGGTTCGAGAAACAGCACCGGGTCCTGGCAGCGCAGCGCGTGCGTCAATAGCCCCTTGGCGTCGTAAGGCGAAGACGGGATCACCACCCGTAGCCCGGGAATGTGACCGTAGATCGAGTAGTAACTTCCCGAATGGTGAGTCGCCGCGGCATGGCCAATGCCGATGCATCCACGCAGCAGAATCGGCATCTGCAACCGGCCGCTGCTCATGTACTGCATCTTCGCGATCTGGTTGATGATCTCCCCGAACGCATCATTGATGAAGTCGATGAACATGAAGTCGATGACGGGGCGCGTACCCGTCATGGCCGCGCCGCAGCCCATGCCCACGAAGCCCCGCTCCGCGATCGGCGTATCGCAAAGCCTAGCGGCCCCGTACTTGTCGAACAGGCCGGCCGTCGTGCCGAAGTTGCCGCCGCGTTTGCCAATTCCCTCGCCGAAAACGAAGATCCCTGGATTGCCCGCCATCTCGTGGTCCAGCGCCTCCAACGTTGCCGCCGCGTAGGAGATCTCGCGCCCGGCGCCTGCCGCCAAGCCCGGTTCCGTTTGCACCGTGCGCGGCCGTGAATAGACGTGAGTGGTCGCCGCCTCCGCTTCCGGCCACGGGGCAGTCTCCGCGGCCTGCGTCGCGGCGGCGACCTCCCCCTGTAGCTCCGTGTCAATGGTCGCCAACTCCTCCTCGGTCGCCGCCCCTGACTCGATCAGGTGGGCCCGATACCGCTTGATCGGGCAACGCTCCCGCCACGCCGCCACCTCCTCGCGCGTCCGGTAGGTATAGTCGCCCATACCCTCTGAGTGCGGCCTCGTGCGGTAGGTCCTGCATTCGAGCAACGTCGGCCCGCCGCCAGTCCGCGCTCGCTCCGCCGCCTCGGCTGCTGAGCGCGACACTGCCAGGACATCGTTCCCGTCCACCAACACACCCGGCATCCCGTACGCAGCCCCGCGCGATGCCACGTCGGGATTCCCTGCTGAATAGGCAAATGGAACTTCGGTGGCAAACTGATTGTTCTCGCATACAAAGAGCACGGGAAGTTTCCAGATGCTCGCCAAGTTCAGGCCCTCATGGAACGCTCCGTTGTTCGTCGCGCCGTCGCCGAAGAACGCCACCGCCACGCTGTCTGTCTGCAGGAGCTTGAAGCTGTAGCCCGCGCCGGCCGCCTGCAGGATGCACGGGCCCACGATGCCGCTCGTCCCCATCATTCCGATCTCGGGCGAGAACAGATGCATCGATCCGCCACGCCCTCGCGAACAGCCGGTTGCGCGGCCGAATAACTCGGCGACTAACTCCGCCACGGGTAGCCCTTTCGCTAAAGCATGGCCATGTCCGCGGTGCGTGCTGAAGATCGCATCGGTAGTCCGCAGATGCGCGCAGACCCCGGTAGCGATCGCCTCCTGCCCCACGTACGTGTGGCAAGCACCATGCACCAGTCCTCGCGCGTGGCATCGCGCCAGTTGCTCCTCCGCCACGCGGATCAACTGCATCGTGCGGTAGAGGTATCGCGAATCGGAATTCATGCCTTGCCTCCCCGGGCTGGCGGCCGCACGGAGCCTCCGCCGTTCAGCGCCAGGTTGCCGCCGTCCATGGGAATTAGCGCGCCGGTGATCCACTCGGAGGCGTCGGAGGCCAACAGCACCGCTAACCCCCGGATATCGTCCGGGCGCCCCAGACGTCCCGCCGGGATGCCACTCAGGAACTGGTCCTGCAGCTTCGGGTTCTCGGCAATCCGCTTCTCCAAGCCTGGGTTCAATACCTGCGCCGGCAATATCGCATTCACCCGGACGCCGCCCGCCGCCCACTCCGTACTGAGTTCCCGTGTCATCTGGGCTACCGCGCCCATCGCCATGCTGTAGGCAATATGCCCACGGCCCAATGCCGTCACGCTGGCCAGCGATCCGATGTTCACAATGCTGCCTCGCCCGGCCGCTAGCATCCGCCGTCCCGCCTCCTGGCAGGCGCAGAAGCGCCCCAGCACCAGGTTCCGCCAGACCTCTTCCACGTCTTCGAGCGAGATCTCCTCCGGCGCGCCATGGATGCCCTCGCCTGCTACATTCCCGAGAAAATCTATCCGGCCGAACTCAGCATCGAGCAACCGGAACAGGTCCCGTATTTGTGCCGGGTCAGCTACGTCGCGCACCGCCGCAATCGCCCGGCGGCCCGTCGCCGCGATCTCGGCGGCCGTGCGATTTACGCCCGCTTCGTTCAGGTCCACCAGCAGTAGTTCAGCGCCGGCCTCAGCCAGTGCCAGCGCCATCGCGCGCCCCATGCCCTGGGCCGCGCCGCTGACTACGGCCACCTTGTTGGTCAGATCAAACAGAGGAAGAGTCATGAATTTCTCAGTCTTTAGATAGTACTGGCGGCGCCGGCTTCACTTGGACGAAACTTACGATCAGCCCTCCGGCCAGGTACCACCCCGCCAGGACGAATAAGCAAGTGCTGTCCGTCGCGCCGCGCACCTTAATCCACCCAATGAGATGGTTGCCGAAATATCCAGCCAGGTTGGCGAAGATGTTGATGAGGCCGATGCTCACCGCCGCCGCCGAAGCGGTCAATGCCATCGTCGGCAAAGCCCAGAACGGGGAGGGCCACGAGTATGCGGTGACGCCCGTCAGCAGTAGCCACGCCATCGCCCAGGGAAAGGATTGGCCCGGAATTGCGCTCAATGCGAGAAAGGTCCCCGTAGCGCAAAGGCCTGCGATGCAGATCCCCTTGCGGTTCCCCGTCCGGTCCGCCGCGAAGCCCGCATACAGAACCCCGATCAAGCCGCAGGCGTAGAAGAGGCCGCTATAGAGCAGTGTTGCCGTGTCGGACCCGCCGGAGAGGTTCTTCACCGTTGTCGGCAACCAGAATGACAACGCGTACCCGCCCATGTTCGCCGCGAAGATTCCCATCGCCAGCAGCCACACGTTTCTCGTCCGTAGCGCCTGGCCCACGGTGTATTTCTGCGCCGATTCCTTAGCCGCCGCTTCCGCTGCCAGAACGCCCTCCAGATATTCCCGCTCCGCCGCGCTCAACCATTTCGCATCGCGCGGCCGGTCAGTGAGATAGAACAGCGTCACCACGCCGAGCGCCACCGCCGGCAATCCTTCCACCACGAACAGCCACTGCCATCCGTGCCATCCCAGCCAGTCCACATGCAGCAACGCCCCTGACAGCGGGGCCCCTAACGCCAGGCTCAGCGGAATGCCCACGATGAATCCAGACATCGCCCGGGCCCGCTCCTGCATGGGAAACCAGTGCGTGAAGTAGACGATAATCCCAGGGAAGAACCCGGCTTCCGCGACCCCCAGCAAAAATCGGGTCCAGTAAAACTGCGCCGGCGTCTCCACCAGAGCGGTGGCCGCCGACAGGATCCCCCAAGTGATCAGGATCCGCGCAAACCACTTCCTTGCGCTCCACCGCTCCACCAGCAGCGCCCCCGGTATCTCCAGGATCAGGTAGCCGATGAAGAAGATCCCGATGCCGAAGCCAAATACCTCTTCCGAGAATCCGAGATCCTGCGCCATGCGCAATTTCGCGAATCCCACGTTCGCCCGGTCGAGGTATGCCACCACGTAGAGCAGGATGACCAGCGGCAAAATACGCCAAGCTACCTTCCGGCGCAAGGCGGAAATGGCGGAGGCGTCGAGTGTGCTTACGGGGCTGATGACCGCCGAGCGTATCATACCCGGCGTGGAGCAACATCGGCTCGCTCGCCCAGTGCCCGGGCACCATTTTGCCAACAAGTTATCGGGCGAGTCCTGCCGCGCCGAGCCGGGGAACTGGGCCGCGGAGCCAAGCTCCGAGCGGAACCCCCTCCAGCCGAAGATCCGCAACTCCTCGACGCTCACAAACTTCAACGCTCCCGGATTGACAAAACGACAGCCGCCCAATCTAGAGCCTTTGCCTCGGCTCCATAACCACCCCCAGCATCTGATACCATACGGCCAAAATTCAGCAGCGGACCCCGTCGCCCCGCGGCATCCCTTCTCCCGGAGCCCCTTCATGAACCGACTCACCGTCTGCCTGCTCGCCCTCGCGACACTCAGCCACGCACAAAAGTCCGACCGCGCCCACGGCCGCTCCATGGTCATCGCCACCGGCGGCATCGTCGCCACCAGTCAGGTTCTCGCTTCGCAGGCCGGCGCCCAAATCCTCGCCCAAGGCGGCAACGCTGTCGACGCTGCCATCGCCGCCAACGCCGTCCTTGGTCTCGTCGAACCCATGATGTGCGGCATCGGCGGCGACCTCTTCGTCATGTACCGCGATGCCAAAACCGGGCAAGTCACCGGCCTCAACGCCTCCGGCGCCGCCCCCCAGGCCATGACCATCGAAGCCCTCCGAGCGAAAGGCCTCAAGAAGATGGACTCCACCGGCATCCACTCCGTCACCGTCCCCGGCTGCGTCCGCGGCTGGCAGGCCATGCACAAGAGGTACGGCAAACTCCCCTGGAAATCGCTCTTCGCCACCACCATCCGCCTCGCCAACGAAGGCTTCCCCATCCAGGAAATGGTCGGCCGCGGTTGGGATTCCCCCCTCGTCCGCAAAGACCCCGAAGGCATCCGGGTCTTCTACCCCAACAACAAAGTCCCCGCTGTTGGCGAACTTTGGAAGAACCCCGGCCTCGGCCGCGCCATGAGCCTCATCGCCGAGAAAGGCGCCGACGCCTTCTATACCGGTGAGATCGCCTCTGCCATCGTGAAGAAGTCGAAGCAACTTGGCGGACTCCTCGAACCGGCCGACCTCGCCGCCTTCGAGCCAGAATGGGTCACCCCCATCTCCACCACGTATCGCGGCTGGCGGGTCCACGAACTGCCCCCCAATGGCCAGGGCCTCGCTGCCCTCTCCATGCTCAACATCCTCGAAAACTTCGACGCCGCCGGCCCGTACTCTTCCACCGAGTTCCACCGCAAGATCGAAGCCATGAAGCTCGCCTACGCCGACCTCAAGTACGTCGCCGATCCCCGCGTCGTCAAGGTCCCCACCCAGGGCATGATCGCCAAACCCTACGCCGCCCAGCGCGCCAAACTCATCAACGCCGATACCGCTAACTGCGCCGTCGCCCCCGGCCAGCCGCCAACCTCCAGCGACACCACCTACTTTTCCGTCGTCGATCAGGAAGGCAACATCGCCTCGTGGATCCAAAGCGTCTCCGGCGGCTGGGCCTCCGGCGTCATGGTCGACGGCATGGGCTTCCATCTCCACAATCGCGGGGCAAGCTTCAGTTTCGACAAGGCCGCGCCCAACGCTCTGCTGCCGGGCAAACGCCCGTTCCACACCATCATTCCTGGTCTGATGCAGAAGGATGAACTCCACATCGGCTTCGGCATCATGAGCGGCGCCAATCAGCCTCTCGCCCACGCCCAGTTCGTCTCCTATCTCGCCGACCATGGCATGAACCTGCAGCAGGCCCTCGAAGCCCCGCGCTTCACCAAGTCCCGCGCCACCGGCTGCGACGTCACCATCGAATCCCGCGTCGGCCTCGATACGCTCCAGCAACTCTCCGCCAAGGGCCACCAGATCGTCATCGCCCAGCCCTATACCGCCCGCATGGGCCGGGGCAACGCCGTCATGCACAACACGAAAACGAAGGTGAACAGCGCAGCCTCCGACCCGCGCGCCGACGGCGCCGCAATCCCCCAGCCCCAGTAAGATGCTGCCAGCAATCTTCTTCGGCCACGGCAACCCGATGAACGCTCTCGCCGAGAACCCGTTCACTGCGGCCTGGCGCCGCTTCGGCTTGGCCACGCCCAAACCCCGGGCCATCCTCTCCATCTCCGCGCATTGGTATGTCCCCGGCACCGGCGTCAGCATCAGCAGCGTCCCGCGGACCATCCACGATTTCGGCGGCTTTCCCGAGTCTCTTTACGCCGTGCGATATCCGGCGCCCGGAGATCCCGGCCTCGCCAACCGCGTTCATCAACTCCTCCAGCCGCTGCCCGTGCAGCTCGATCACTCCTGGGGCCTCGATCACGGTACGTGGTCCGTACTCTGCCACGTCTATCCGGATGCCGATGTTCCCGTCGTCCAACTCAGCATCGACCGCGACAAGCCCGCGGAGTCTCACTACGAAATCGGCCGGAAACTCGCCCCTTTGCGCCAGGAAGGTGTTCTCATCGTTGGCAGTGGCAACCTGGTCCATAACCTGCGCGCCTACGCCTGGGGACGCGACAATCCGGATCCCTACGACTGGGCCCTGCGTTTCGAAGATCGCGCCAAGGGCATCCTGCTGGCCGGCGAAACGAAACCATTGATCCGCTACGAGTCGCTGGGAGCAGAGTCTGCTCTTGCCATTCCGACCCCGGAGCACTATCTCCCCCTGCTCTACATCCTCGGCGCCCGGCAGCAAAACGATCCCATCACGTTTCCCGTCGAAGGGATTGAAGGCGGCTCCATTTCGATGCTAAGCGTCCAAATTGGATAACCTGCTCATTCATGGAATTGTCGGCGGAAAGCCCAGCCCTGCATCTTTACCACCCGCGGAACGGCGACCTCGCCCTGCGGATCGAAGCCCTCCAACTGCCGCAGGCCGAGTGCGAGCTGCCACGGTCAAACTACTTCAGCATCCACTGGGTGCAGCAGGGCTCCGGCCAATTCTGGGCAGACTTCGGGCGTTACGAATTCGCGGCCAATTCGTTGCTGTTCCTGGTCCCCTACCAGCTCTCGCGCATCGCCGCCGCCGAACCGGTCCGTGGCCTGACGCTTCAGTTCCACGCCAACTTTCTCTGCATCGAAACGCATCACGAAGAGATCGGCTGCAATGGCGTTCTGTTCAACGATATCTATGGCTCACCCGTTGTTCATCTCAGTGAATCCGACCGGCCCGAGATCGCACGGCTATTCGACGACATGAGCCGCGAACTCCTCGGCGGCGACCTGGCCCACGCCGAGGTCCTCGTCTCGTACCTGAAGATTCTGCTCGTCCGCGCCACCCGATTAAAACTCCAGCAGCAGGAGGTTTCCCGCACGGTGACTCCCACAATCCCTCCGGAGCTCCCCCGGTTGCAGGAGCTTCTGGAAGCCCAATTCCGCGTTCACCATTCCCCTTCCGCCTACGCCGATCTCCTCTCGCTCGCCCCCAAGTCCCTGGCGCGCCTGGTCAAAACCCATCTCCGCAAAACCCTCACGGAGCTGATTCGCGAGCGGATCATCAAACAAGCCAAGTGGGAACTGCTGCATACCCGCAAACCCGTGAAGCAAGTCGCCGCGGAACTCGGCTTCCAGGACATCTTCTACTTCAGCCGCCTATTCCGGCGAGCCACCGGCTGCTCGCCCACCTTCTTTCGCCGCTACGAAACTGAAATTCGCAGCGGCAGAAATCTGTCCATGCAGTAGCGCCCTGCGTCCATTCCGTCCTGCCCGTCTGGCCCGTACCCTGGAGATGGCAGGAGCCAATTCCGTGAACAAAACCTTCCGATTGTTTCAAACGATGGCGCAGATGGATCGCCTGGCCGTTTCCCTCACTCGCCTCGGCCTGATCGTCGTCCTCGTCTGGATTGGGGCCTTGAAGATCTACCGGTATGAAGCCGATGGCATTGTGCCGTTCGTCGCCAACAGCCCCTTCATGAGCTTCTTCTATGCCCACCCGGCGCCGGACTATCGCCAGCACATGAATAAAGAGGGCGAACCCGCGCCGGCCAACCATGCCTGGCATCAATCGAACAATACCTACCCGTTCGCCTATGGCCTCGGCTCCGTCATCGTCCTGTTCGGGTTCATGCTCGCCGTCCACCGCTGGCTGCCGCACGTTGCTGCGGTCGGCGGATTTCTGGTCTTCACCATGTCCCTCGTCACGCTATCGTTCCTCGTGACAACCCCGGAAACCTGGGTCCCGAACCTGGGCGGCCCGGAGTTCGGCTTCCCCCTGCTCAGCGGAGCCGGGCGGCTTGTCATTAAGGATGCAATCATGATGGGTGCCGCGCTGGTCGTCATGGCCGATTCCGCCAAGACCTATCTGAAGCGCCACGCGATCTAAGCTCTACTCTTCCTGCGGCCGCCCCCGGCCCTTCTTCGCCTTTCCCCGCTCTGCCTTCTCCGTCAGCCGCCGCAGCTTCGATCCCAGCGTCGGCTTGCTCGCCCGCCGCCGCTTCGGCACAACCTCTGCCCGCGCCACCAACTCCTCCAGCCGCTCCCGCGCCGCCGCCCGGTTCCCCTCCTGCGTCCGGTGTTCACTCGCCGTAATCACCAGCACCCCGTCCTGCGTCATCCGCTTCCCCGCCAACGCCCGCAGCCGCTCCCGCACCGCCTCGGGCAACACCGCCGACCGCCCCACGTCGAACCGCAGCTCCACCGCCGTCGACACCTTGTTCACGTTCTGCCCACCCGGCCCCGAGGCCCGCACAAACGCTTCCGTCAACTCTGAACTGGGGATACGAATCGCCACGGCTATCTCCCAGCATAGCCGCCGCTGCCTGGCGAATCCCTAACGGCCTTCCAGATAGTCGAACAGCCAAGCCCGCGCATAGCTCCAATCCCGCTTTACTGACGCCGTTGACCGTCCGAACTTCTCCGCCACCTCTTCAATCGAGTACCCTTCGAAGTACCGCAGTTCTACCAGGCGGCCCAGGCGCGCGTCGTGCTCCGCCAACGCCGCCACCGCTTCCCGTACCTCGTTCGTCGCGCCCGGCTGACCCGGCAGCCGCATTTCTTCAAAAGTCACCCGCTGCGCTCCACCGCCCCGCTTCTGCGCATTCCGCGCTCGCGCATATTCAATCAACGCCCGCCGCATGGCGTTCGCTGCCGCCCCAAAGTAGTGGGCCGTGTTCTCCCACCCCCGCGTTCTAGAGCCCACCGCAATATATGCTTCATTCGCCAGCGCCGTCGCCTGCATCGTATGTCCCGCCCGCTCCCTCCGCATCATCCCGGCCGCCATCCGCCGCAGCCCCCCGTACAACTGTTGAACCTGTTCTTCCCGTCTTTCCACTTTTCACCTCTACAAACACTGGCGAAAAGTTTGATCCGTTTGGCTCACCTCCGGCGCATATCCCATCGAAAGCCGAGCAAATGGCTTTTCCAAAGGAGAAAACACCATGAATCAGACCATCACCCCCGTCATCAACGGCGTCGATACCAGCCGCCTTTTCGAAACCATGCGCGCCGTTCAAGCCGACCCCACCATCGCTTGTTTCCAGTTCCGCGCCCGCAATCGGTGGATGGAAGGCGGCCACAACTGCTCCACCATCCAGGACTTCTACGGTGCTGGCCAGGAGGACACCAACCGTACCCAACCCTTCATGCTGACGGCCGACGAGCCGCCCGTCCTTCTCGGTCAGGATTGTGGCCCCAACCCCGTGGAGTTCGTCCTTCACGCTCTTGCCGCCTGCCTCACCACCAGCATGGTCTACCACGCTGCCGCCCGAGGCATCCAGATCGACTCCGTCACATCCACTTTCACCGGCGATCTCGACCTCCGCGGCTTCCTCGGCCTCGACGCGAGCATTCGCAAAGGCTATCAAGGCATCCGCGTCCGCTTTGACGTCGCCTCCAACGCCAGCCCGGAGATGCTCGCCGAACTGATGGCGTACTCTCCGGTGCGTGACATCGTTTCGAACCCCGTGCCGGTTTCCATCGAAGTCTGCACCGCTCCGGTGAAGGAGATGGCCCAATGAAACGGGCCATCATCTTCGCGTATGGCCTTATCGCCTACGCCGCGTTCTTCGTCTCGATCCTCTGGGCCATGGGCTTCGTTGGTAACTACTTTGGGCTCAGATCCATCGACTCCGGCCAGCCTGCGCCGTCGGCCGTCGCCGCCATTCTCGTCAACTCTCTGCTCCTGGGCGCCTTTGCGATCTCCCACACCGTTATGGCTCGCAAAGGTTTCAAAAGCTGGATTGTGAATTACATTCCACCCGCCGCCGAACGCAGCACCTTCGTCCTCGTGGCCAGCCTCCTCCTGCTACTGACCTTCTGGCAGTGGCAGGCGATGCCGGCCACGGTCTGGAAAGTGGACCATCCCATCGCCGCCGGACTCCTCCAAGTCAGCTACTGGTTCGGCTGGTTCATGGTCTTCTTCTCCTCGTTCCTCATCAACCACTTCGACCTGTTTGGTCTCCGCCAGGTCACCTTTGCCCTCCGCGGTCAGGCGTATCAACCCGTCCGGTTCCGCACCACGATCTTGTACAAGTTCGTCCGGCATCCGCTCCTGCTCGGGTTTCTGATCGCCTTCTGGTCTGCACCCGTCATGTCCGAAGGCCGCCTCCTCTTCGCACTGTTGACGACCGCCTATATCTTCGTCGGGATCCAATTCGAAGAGCGCGATCTTGCCACCGAACATGGTGAAGTCTACCGCCGCTATCAACGGTCCGTCCCCATGCTGATTCCCCACAAAGGGATCGTCGACGAAGCCGCTCTGGCGCCGCGACGGCCGCATACCGTCTAAATCGATGCCGGGCTGAACTTCAATTCAGCCCGGTCATACGCTTTTCCAACTCTGCGAAATCCTTCCGGCCTCGCAACGGTTCGAACGCTGGATCCCCCAATCGCACCACACTCTCCCCACCCGCCTCCAGGCTCCGCCACAACTCCCGCACCGCGTTCTCCAGCCGCCCCTCCTGCACTGCCACCAACGCCAACCCCCGGTGCGCCAACGCCAGGTCTACATGCTCACCTCCATACGCCTTCGTATAGATGTCCCGCGCCCGCTCCAGCACCTGCTTCGCCGCGCTCCAATCCTTCCTGCGGATATGCACCGCCGCCAAGCTCCCCATTACGTCCGCCGTCAAGGGATGTTCCGCCCCAAGGGCCCGCTCCCGCACCGCCATCGCCTGACCATACGAACGCACCGCCTCTGCTGTCTTCCCCTCCATCACCAGCAGCCGGCCCAAGTTCAAATAGCTGTAGGCCGTCACCGGATGATCCTCCCCCAATACGCGCCGCCGGATCGTGACCGCCCGTTCAAATCGCGGCCGCGCTTCTCCCACCGCCTTCTGGTTCAAATGGACAATTCCGATGCTGTCAAGCGTGTCCGCCACCGATGGATGATCCGTCCCCAGCGCCTTTTCGAAAATCTCCAGGGCCCGCTCTAAACTCGCGAGCGCCTCCGCGTCCCGCCCCTTCTCCGTCAAGACCAGCCCCACCCCCCGCAGCGCTCGTCCCGTCTCCACATGCTCCGGCCCCAGCGCCTCCTCGAAGATTCCCCGCGCCCGTTCAAACAGTTCCAGCGCCTCGTCCATCCGGTCCCGCTGCCATTGCATTCCCGCCAGAATTTGGATCGTCCGGCCTGCCTCCGCACTGCGCTCTCCCCATTGCGCCTCCTGCAAAGCAATCGCCTCCCGCAGGGTCCTCTCCGCCTCATCAAATTGAGCTAGCCGTTGCTTCGCAGTCCCCGCGCGCACCAACGCCGCCGCCCGCTGCCGGTCATCGGTTGATGCCGCGAGCGAAGCTCCCGCTAAGGAGTCCGCCCGCTCGTATTGACCCAACGCCGAATACACCCGGCTCAGCGTCTCGAGTACCTCCGCCCGCACACCCGGCTGCTGCCTCAGCCGGTCCTCCACTTGTGCCGCCCCCCGGTCCAGCAACTCCCGCGCGGTGATCGCCGTCCCTCGGTTACTGGCCGGATCCGCTCCATCGAACAGTCCAATCACAAACTCGGAAACGGCCCGCGCCGTCTCCGCCTTTCGTACCGCTTCCCGCTCCGCCTCCCTTGCCCGCATCAGGCCCCATACCGCCAGCACCATGCCCACCGCCAGCGCAGCCGCCACCACCACGGCGGCGAACAACTGCGGTCGGTATCGCCGCATCAACCCCGTAAGCCAAAAACCTAGCGCCGGTGTCCTCGCTGAAACCGGTTCATCCGCCAGATACCGCTCCAAATCCTCAGCCAGCCCCAGCGCAGTCTCGTATCGCTTCCCCCGCTCCCGTTCAATCGCCTTCTGCGTAATCGCATCCAGATCGCCCCGGATCTCCCTGGCCACTTCGCCCGCTGTCCGTGCACTCGGGGGCGGGGCCGTCTCGGTCGCCAGCCGCCGCACGAAGTCACTGAACGTCATTCCCCGCGGGTCCACCGGCAGTGTTCGGCTCAGTAACTCATATAGCATTACCCCGATCGAATAGACGTCTGCTCGGGTATCCACGTCCATCCCACCAATACCCGCCTGCTCCGGGCTCATATAAGCGGGCGTCCCCATCGCCTGCTCCCGATGCGTCACCAGCGTCAAATCGGTCAATGGTTCCGCTAGCGCCTTCGCAATCCCGAAGTCGATCACCTTCGGCGTTGGCCCCTCCGCGTGCCTCTCCACCAGCACATTCGAAGGCTTCAAGTCCCGGTGAATCACGCCCTTCTGATGGGCATGTTGGACTGCGTGGCAAAGCTTGGCCACCAGTTGCACCCGCTCTCGCACGCTGAGACCCTCGCTCTCTGCATACTCCTGAATTGGCGTGCCGTCCACGAACTCCATCACGAAGTACGGTCGTCCGTTCTCCATCTCCGCCGCATCCAGCACCTTGGCGATGTAGGGATGCTCCATTACCGCCAGAGCCTGACGTTCTGCCAGAAACCGCGCCAGCACGTGCCGCGAGGCGAACTCGTCCCGCATCACCTTCACGGCCACCCGCCGTCGCACCGGTTGCTCCTGCAGCGCCTCGTAGACCGTACCCATGCCACCTTCGCCCAGCAGCCGCAATACCCGGTAGGGTCCAATCCGCGCGGGCGTGATCGTAGACTCCGCGCCGTCCGCCAGCGTATCGTCTCCGAGAACCTCATGCACGGCCAAAAGCCGTCGCACCCGTTCCGCCTCGGCAGGATCCGCCGCCGCCAACAGCCGCTCCCCCTGCTCCGGTTCCGCCTCCAGACAGGCCGCGAACAATTCCCGCTCTGACTCCGGATTGGCCATTCCGCGAAATAGTATAGATCGCTTCTGGCCGTTACGATACTGGCCGAACCGCCTGGCATAGCCGCCCACCTGCAAAAGCCGTATAGTTCTCCCATGGCCACGCCGCAGTTGCGCGAACTTTCGCACGCACCGGCCGAACTCACCCACGGCCGCCTCAAACGGCTCGGCGAAGGCATCGGCAAAGTGGTCTACGCCTCGGAACACTGGGTCGTCAAACGCGAACGCACGCCCTCGGAAGTGGTGGCCCTCATCGGCATCTGGCGCCTGCTCCGCTTCCTCGAACGGATCCTGCCTTTCGGTCTCGGCCGCGAGCTGCTCGAAAAACCCTCCCGCCAGCTTCGCTTCCTCCGCCTCATGGCTCAAGCCTCCATGACCCTCCTGCCCCGTGCCGTCTGGTTCACCACGCACATCCGCCAAGTCTGGCGCCAGTATCACTTTCAAAGCGCCCGCGGCGAACGCCTCGCCCGCGAACATCTCCACGGCACCTCGCTTGTCCCCGAAGAAGTCACCTTCCCCTCCATCCGCGTCGAAGTCGGCGGCTGGCCCGGCTTCCTCACCGTCTCGAAGGCCACCGAGCGCGTCGAAGCGATTCTCTACGACCGCCTCACCACGCTCGCCACCGCCGACCGCTTCGACGAGTTTGAACACTGGCTCGAACAGCTCCTCCAAACTCGCCAATCAGGCTGGCGCCTTGGCCTCTTCTCCCTCGACGCCCATCTCAAAAACTACGGCATCGTCCAAGGCCGCGTCGTCCTCATCGACCCCGGCGGCCTCACCAATCAACTCGCCGACATTGAAGAGAAACTCGCCCGCGAACTCAACGGCGCCGATCCGCACATCCGACTCGGCCTGGAACCTCTGCTCGCGGACCACCCCGAAATCGCGGCCCGCTTCAACGCCCGTTGGCGCGAAGCCGTCAATCCCGAAGTCCTCCGCGAGCTCTGGGCCACGGACCGCCCGGACTCTCCTACCCCGGAATCTCCGGCTCCACCAACTGCGCCAACAGATTCAAAGACTCTTGCCAACCCAGGTAGCAAGCCTCCACCGGGATAATCGCGGGGATGCCCTCCTGCACGATTCGCAACTCGGTCCCGCACGAAACGGCCGTCAGCGAAATAGTCACCTGCATCTTCCCAGGCAGGTTCGGGTCCTCGAACTGGTCGTCGTACCGGATCCGCTCGTACGGCGTCAACTCCAGATATTCCCCGCCAAACGAATGGCTCTGGCCATTCGAAAAGTGGGTGAAGGACATCCGGTAGCTGCCGCCCACCCGTGCGTCCAAGTGGTGGACCTTGGCGGTGAAGCCGTGCGGCGGCAGCCATTTCACCATGGCCTCGGCGTCTAAAAAGGCCTTGTAAATCTTCTCCGGTTTCGCGCGCAGCACGCGATGCAAATGCACTGAATTGGTCGACATAAACTCTCCTGAAAATTAAGCCAGCGGCAACAGCCGCCGAACCCGTTCATCCCGCAGCCAAAGGCCGCCCCACACGAAGCAACCGAACACCACGGGAAACAAAATGTTGAACACCGGGCCGCCCACGCGCACGTGCGTCGCCACTGCCCCGCCCAGATAGCCCGTCAGCAGTACCGCCCCCAGAACGGCCGTCCGCGGCCAAAGATAAAACAGCGTGCAAGTCAGCAGCACCACCCCCAGCCCCACGATCGAAGATTCAGGCCAACCCAGCTCCAACGTCGGCTTCACCACCTCAGGAGGCTTCACCAGCTTCATGCCGCTGTCGACCAAAAAGAACAACGCCGCCAACCCGCTCAATACCCAGCCCAGCTTCTTCATCCTGTGTCTCTCCTTGGCCAATCGCCAACTGCTATCTGAAAAATTAGACTGCCACACTGGCGAAATCTAATCGCATCGCCGTGAGAAAATACGAAAATGTTAACGAGACGCCACGCGCTCCTCTCCACCCTTGCCGCGCCCCTGTTCGGCCGCAAGCAGAGCCTCAAGAAAGGTCGCGTGCCCGCAGGCCTATGGCCCGTCATGCTTACCCCGTTCCGCCTGGACCAATCCATCGACTGGCCCGCGCTCGACGCTCTCACCGATTGGTATCTCGCTAACGGCGCCGATGGCCTGTTCGCCTGCTGCCAGTCCAGCGAAGTGTGGGACCTCACCGAAGCAGAACGGCTGGAGGTTACCGCCAGAGTCGTTAAGCGTGCCGGCCGTACGCCCGTCGTCGCCGGAGGCCTGCCAGGCTTCGCCGTCGCTCCCGTTGGCGAGTTCGTCAAACGTCTACAGGATTGCGGCGCCGTCGCCGCCGTGTTAACCACCGGCCAGATCACCGAAAAGAACGATCCCGATTCCCTCTGGCGGGAGCGAGTGGAGGCCATCCTCGCCGTCGCCCCGGAGATGCCCTTCGGCCTCTATGAGGCGCCCCGCCCCTATAAGCGGTTGCTCTCCCCGGAGACGATGAGCTGGGCCGGCCGCACGGGCCGCTTCGTCTTTCATAAAGACACCACCTGCGAACTCGACGCCGTGCTCGCGAAGGTGAAGGCCGTCCAGGGCACCCCCGTCGGCATCTTCAACGCCCACGTGCCCATCCTCGTCGACTCCATCCGCGGCGGCGGCCACGGCTTCAGCGGCATCGCCGCCAACGCCTATCCCAACATCGTCGCCCACGCCGTCGACCAAGCCAGCAAGAAAGGGCCCGAGGCCGATCGCGTCCAGAAGTTCCTCACCGAAAGCGAACTCATCCTCAACGTGCGATACCCCCTCTCTGCCAAACTCATGGCGGGCTGGGCCGGGCAACCCATCCAACCGGTCTGCCGCCGCAAGGTGGTTGACCTCACCCCGGAGCAAATGCAACGCCTCCGCGGTCTGCGCGCTGCCGCGGACCAAGTGCTCAGCTAGGCACCTCGCCGTCAACGAACCTATTCGATCGTCGTTGCAAGAATCGCCGCCGCATAGTCACCGCGAAAGCCGGATCCGTTGCCGCCCCGGCCCCGGATCTACTGGCACTCACTCAGACTGGCCATCGTCCCGAGAAGGATGACATGGTTCGGTCGATTGCGGCACGCTGAACGCGCATAACTGACCGTCCCAACGATCCTCCCAGTTGTAGCCGGGCGCAAGAAATGCAGGTGTCCAAGGAAACGCAACGAAGACGGCGCATGCGAGCGAACCTGCCATCTGGCATCTTGCCGGCCCAGGAGCAGGCTCTCTTCGGGAGTTCCTCCGTTGTTTGCTTGCAAGCGTCCCGTCAGAAGGCTGGCGGATTCACGATGCTTCCATCATCCGGTGGGTAGGGCTCATCGGCACTTTCGACGTAGATGGCCGGCACCGTGGCGCCCATCCCGCGCAGATACGCCGAAAGCTGGCCTCGGTGATGCACCGAGTGGCGAATGGCGATGTTTACATAAGCGACCGCCGGATCATTGCGAAGGCCGATGTACTCCACCTCTCGCACCAGATCGGCGGCGGGAAGCTGTTCGAGCCGCGGCAGGCGAAGACGGAAGTTCTCTGCATACCATCCCGCGACAGCTTGGCACGACGTCGCCGTGGGCGGAGGTGTTTGCGCCTCTTGAAACTCCCCGTGGATGATCGCGTCCAGAAACCACAATTCGCAAATCGCGATATGGCGCGCCAACTCGAAGGCGGTCATGCTCCTGTCGCCGGGTCTGTAGTTTTCCTCGCCGAGCGGGACCGACGCAAGGATCCGCTCCGTCACCAATTGCTCTGACTGCAACTGGGGCAATAGAAAATCAAGCAGGAACTTGGCATTCTCGGGTCGCATCGGCATCTCCTTACGATAGCTGGCGCCCTCCGCCCGAAAGCGGCCTGTCTCCCAACTGTTTACTTGACCGCCGCGCCTGCCTCGCCATAAGCTAAGAATTCTAGGTATGGGTCGCAAGCCACAGAAGAATGATTCGTTGCCCGGTTCCCTCGATATGCTCATCCTCCGGACGCTGTCGCTGCGCGACCTTCACGGCTATGGCATTGTCCAGTTCATCCAGCAATCCTCCGGCGATGAACTCCTCGTCGAGGAAGGCTCGCTATACCCCGCTCTCCAACGCCTGGAACTGAACGGCTGGATCGAAGGCGACTGGGGCGTCACCGCCAATAACCGCCGGGCCAGAATCCACAAGATCACCGCCGCGGGCCGCAAACAGTTGGCCGTTGAAACCAAGCAGTACGCCAAGCTCACCCTGGCCATCGCGCGGGTCATGGGGGCAGAGTGACCGCCTTGCTACGACGGCTGAAGTATTGGTTCACGAGCAGCCAGCGCAGCCAGGCGCTGCGCGAAGAAATGGAGCTCCATCTTGCCGAACGAGCTGCCGAACTGGAAGCCGACGGGATGCCGGCCGATCGCGCCCGCGCCGAAGCCCGCCGCCGATTCGGCGATGTCAGCCGGAAACACGAAGAGTCACGGGAGATTTGGATGACCCGCCTCTTGCCGGAATTGGCCCAGGACATCCGATACAGCCTGCGCACCATGGCCGGAAACAAATCGTTCACCGCATTGGCCGTCCTATCGTTGGCGCTCGGCATCGGCGCCAATACCGCCATCTACAGCCTGATGGAGTCGATCCTGTTCCGCTCGCTGCCCGTCGCCGATCCCGAGTCGCTCGTAGTCTTGAACTGGACCAGCCAGACTCCTCAAACCGCCGACAAAGATTGGGTCCACGTCGTGCACGGCGTCCAGGGCACTCTCTGGCCCGGCGGCAAAGGCGCGCTCGTCAGCGGCATGTTTCCGTACGGCGCCTTCGAAACCCTCCGCGAAGAAAATCCCGTCTTCTCCACGGTGTTCGGCTACTTCAACGGACAGAAGCGGAACCTAGCTATTCGCGGGCAAGCCATGAGCGCCAGCGTCGAGTACGTCACTGGAGATTACTTCCGCGGCTTGGCTGTCGCGCCGGCCGCCGGCCGTCTCATCGATTCGAAAGATGATCACCCCAGCGCCACGGCCGTCGCCGTCATCAGTTTCGCGATCAGCCAGCAGCGCTTCGGCGGACCGTCCAATGCCATCGGGCAACCGATCCTCATCGACAAAATCCCGTTCACCGTCGTAGGCGTCGCCCCGCCGGAGTTCTTCGGCGTCGACCCCGTGGTGTCGCCGGATCTCTACCTTCCCCTGCACACGAATCTCCTCGTGGAAGGCGCTGAGGCGGCCCGCCGGTATGGCGACGATAACTTCTACTGGGTCGAGATGATGGGCCGCCTGCATCCCGGCGTCACCATGGCCCAGGCGCAGGCCGCCCTCGGGCCCCGCTTCCATCAATGGGTCTCCGCCACGGCGACCACCGATGGCGAGCGCGCCAAACTACCGGCCTTGGTCCTCAATCCCGGCGCCGCCGGCCTCGGCAGCCTGCGCCGCGAGTACTCCAAGCCCCTGTTCGTTCTGCTGGCGATGGTGGGTATGATCCTGGCCATCACCTGCGCCAACATCGCCAACCTGCTGCTGGCCCGTGCCGCCGCGCGGCGCCGCGAAATGGCGGTCCGCCTCAGCCTGGGAGCCGGACGCTTTCGCATCGTGCGGCAACTCCTAACCGAGAGTGTCCTGCTCGCGTCCCTCGGCGGCGTCTTCGGCATCTTGTTCGCTATATGGGGCGTGCAGACGCTCACGTTTCTCTTCTCCAAGGGCCAGGAGGACTTCACTCTGCACGCGGAACTGAACTGGAGCGTGCTGGCCGTCACAGCGGCGCTTTCGGTGGTGTGCGGCCTGCTCTTCGGCCTTGTGCCGGCGATCCAGTCGACAAGTCCGGACGTCATGCCCGCGCTCAAAAACGGCCGCGGCGGCGGACCGCGCCGCCGCACCCAACAGATACTGGTCGTTGCCCAGATTGCGGGGTCGTTTCTGATCCTGTTCGCCGCCGGCCTCTTCGTCCGCACCCTCGACAATCTGCACTCCGTCCAACTGGGGTACGCTCGCGAGAACATCCTGCTGTTCTCCTTGAACGCGCGCCAAGCCGGCCACCGCGACCCGGAGATCGCCACGTTTTACACGGACTTGCGTAAGCGTTTTGAAGCAATCCCGGGAGTCACCAGCGCCTCGCTTTCCCATTCCTCGATTCTCAGTTCCGGCCGTACCCGGCCTACCATCAGCGGCGCCATGAAGGTGGGCCCGGTGGCGATCGACGGCGCCCGCGTCATGGCGGCCGGGCCGCGCTTTCTCACGAATATGCAGATTCCCATCCTGGCTGGGCGGGAGATCGACGACCGCGACCAACCGGGCGCCCCGGCGGTGGCCGTCATCAGCGAACGTTTAGCGCAGACCTACTTCGGGAAGGAGAACCCAGTGGGACGAAGGATAACCTTCGTCGAGGCAAAGCGAGATTTTGAAATCGTGGGCGTTTCGGCCAACCTGCGGAACGGTGGTCTGAAGAGTGGGGAGGAGAGCGCGATGACGGTGTTCGTGGCGCTCCCGCAGATCTCTCCAGACGGGGTGACGTACGCGTTGCGCACTGCGGGCGATCCGCTGCGTTTCGGAAGGAACGTGCGAGAGATCGTGCGGGAGGCGGATCCCAACGTGCCGGTCACGAATGTGGTGACCCAGGCTGCGGAAATTGACCGGTCGATCAGCCGGGAGATCCTGTTTGCCCGGCTCTGCGCGGGTTTCGCGGTTCTTGCGCTGCTGACGGCGTGCGTGGGGCTCTATGGCACGATGTCCTACAGCGTGGCGCAGCAGGTTGGCGAGATCGGCATCCGGATGGCGCTGGGCGCCCAGCGCGGCGTCGTGGTGTGGATGGTCTTGCGCCGGGTTCTGCTGCTGGCGGCGGTGGGGCTCGCGATCAGTGTGCCGGCCGCACTGGGGGGAGCCCGGCTGCTCAAGTCGCTTCTGTTTGGTACCCAGCCGAATGATCCGGCAACGCTCATCCTGGCCGGGGTCGTGCTGCTAAGCGCCGCGATTCTCGCCGGCTATGCGCCCGCCCGGCGGGCATCGCGCATTGATCCGTTGGTGGCGCTGCGGCGCGATTAAGAGTCGATCTCGAAAACCGCCGAGTTTTATATCGTCAGGATCTGTGTGCCTGGGTCTAGGAGCCGCCGGTCGCTCGGGTCGCGGCACTCCCTATCTCCACGACGCCTACGGGCGCCCCAGCGCGCCAGCCTCAGGACTAACCCCGCCGCGGCGGAAGTGCGCGCTCTGCCCATTGGATGTCGCTAGCTGTTGGCTCGCCGTGCTGCTCGATCAGGTTCCGCACGACTGCCTGCAGCGATTCGCCCCGCTCATTTTCTTCGAGCGCTTGACCGATATAGCCGGAAACCGACTTGGCGCGTCCGGCTCGTACCTCCTGCTGAACTCTCCCCGACTGGTCCTTGGGCGGACTGATCGTGCGCTTTGATCGGATCATGCCAGAATCATACCGCCCATGGGCGCTCCAGTGAAGATAGCGAGCGGAGAACGAGTTTGAGCGTTGATCTCTAACCTGAGATTCAGCGCAATCTGTTAGCTCAGACCGAGGCGAAATGGCTTTCGCTTTTAGCGCTCGCAGCCGGGCTGTTCGCCCATGTAGCCAACCCATCACAGGTCAATGCTACACAATCGCCCGAGCCGCCGTCGTCTGCCGTATGCGAATTGCGCCCACATGCTCGTTGGCGGATACTGTTGGCGTGGCGTACATCCCAGTCGGTTTGATACATCAAGGCGCGCTTCAAGAGACCATCGACGAGGCGAAAACCCTTCTGGAGCCCGACGTTTTGCACCTCGCATACCGCGTCGGCGAGGACAACACGGGTACTGCCTCGATTTTCTTTCGTATCACGATGAAAGACTCCGCCATGACCGAAGCTGCAATCAGCGAAGGTACTAGTCGTGTCGCCACGGCGCTGTTCGATAAAGTCCGGCCATTGGAGAATTGGGGTCTGCGCCCCTATTTCAACTTCCGGAGTGTCTCCGAACAGCGAAAGCGCCCCGATCCCGACTGGGTCTAGCCACATGGCCTATCACGATGAATCGATGGCGCACGCCCTCGATCTGATCCATGAAGACCCACCGGCCAAGGCGTACCTGCGTCTTGCCGGCTCTGCCGCCTATTACGCTGCCTTCCATCTGTTTGATCTTCGAATCAAATCATGTTCGGTCCAAGGTATCCTGACGATCTCGCCTAGCTGTCGGCTGCGCACAACTTGGACGTAAGCCGCGAGTATTCTGGACCTGTCTTCTTTTGTCACGCCTCCATGCGGCCGCGAAAATACGCCACCATGCACCCGGAATCGGATGCGCGAGGACCCTCGAATACGGCAAAGGACATTCCGTAGGGGTCTCCCATGATGGGCATGTTCGGCTTTGAAGCAGTGTAGGATGATGTCGATGCTAAACGCTGACGACAAGTTTACGCCCGCCTCCCTTACTAGGCTGAAGGACGCGGTTCGCCGTGGGCGACCGCTTGTTGTGTGGGTCGGCGCCGGGGCGAGCCGGTGGGCCGAATTGCCTTCTTGGCACAATCTAGCGAAGCTGATGCGAAAGAGTTTCGCCCAGAGCATTCCGGATTTCCCAAACGATCTCGCTGAGTCCAGCATTGCTGCAAAAGCCTACCCCGATCTCTTCCAGCTTTGCCGAGATATAGACACTGAGCTATTTAACTCGATCCTGCTGCGCCAATTCAACGCTCCAGCGATTACCCCGCTCTATACTGAGTTCTTCCACCGGCTTAGGTGTATTACACCGACCCGAATTGTTACGACAAATGTCGATCTTTGTCTTGAGCAACAGGCGGGCGCAATCGATGTGATCGAGAGAGCCGATGTTGAGAGGTGTACTAGTTGCATCCTGGCGAACTCCCCCTTCATCGCGAAACTTCACGGATCTATCTCTTCGATAGGGTCAACGATCTTTACGTCGAGCGATTACCAACAGCTTACAGCTAGCAAAAGTTACATCGCTGCAATCAAAGGGATTTTCAACTCCGCATCCGTGCTATTTCTTGGGTATGGCTTGCAGGACAAGTATGTATTGAAACTGATTGCCGATAACGAAGGGGAGCACGAGGTCTTTGGCAGCGGTCCGCACTTTCTTGTTAGCGAACAACCTGGCCCGCCCCAACATTCGGTGCATCGGATAGGATATCAGGCCGTGCGTCACAAGGATCATCGGGCAATTCTGACCGTGCTCGACTTTGTGTCTCAAGCGAAGGCGGAAAATTACTTTATGCCTTCGCAGAAGCAGTCGCGCGCCCCTGAGGAATCCAGTTTCTTCATAAGTGACTTCAAACCGTCCGGTACGCATGTTACAGGGAACCATCTCGAGCTCGAGGGCCCCTTGGGAGCGGCAAGGATGAATGCGATCGTTGGTCTTGGCTTTGTACGAGGCGAGTTGCCAAGCAACCAGACGGTTGCCTTCCATGATCTTGCAGTCGGTCTCACATGTTTTGACCGAGTCTTTTTGCCGTTAACGTCAATAGGTGTCCTACACGAGCGCGCTACTAGCGTAGTCTTCTGGTCGCTTGTGGACAGCGGTGCACTTAGGTTCGTTGATGTGGTTCACGACCCCTCCTTCGTTTCCCAGCCCGACGCTATAACGGGCGATATTGGGGTCGCCAGGCTCCAGGATACTCGCCAAGAGGGGACCCGATCCTCGATGAGCGTGATCAGACGGATGCTGAAACCCGTACCAGGTAACGAGACTGAGGGTGACACGAAGATTGAAGGCTTGATCGCACATGTCATCTCCTTCGCTGATTCCGAGCACCTCGGTCTTGCCGCAATGGTGAGGAGCGCACTACTCTTGCCGAAAGTGTCGCGGCTCCTCGGGTTCTCCGACTACGTGGTACCTACCAAGATCCCGCATTGGCTTGCCTATCCAAGTCTGCGATTCGCGCATCTCGTACAAACTGGCTTGATATGCGATCAGCTACGAATCAGGGCTGCGCGAGTCCCTTTTGGCGGCGCCTCGCTCCTGAGCGCCGCATTCAGCATCAAGCCGCCCGAGCATGGCGTTTACGATTACGCGAGCTTCGTACTAGCGGGGGCCTTTGGGTCTAATCTAAGCACCTATCTAGAGGGGAATCCCAGCGCGCTTCTCCGTATACTGAAGTTTCGCGGATCGGCAGAGGGAGAGGCGTTCAGGCGAGAGATTTCGGATCGCCTCTCGACGGTTCAAGGAGGAGAGTTCTCGGCCGCCATAGACGGAGGTCTTCAGAAGGCGATCCAGCCTGCCGTACTTCAAGCGGCACGCAACAAATTTTCGACTCTGCTGGCAACCAACGACCCAATGGTATCGACTTCCGCCTTATGGGCCAATAGCAACAGCGACGACCAAAGTCTGCGGCTCTGGCGCGCGCGGTCAAAAGAACTTCTCTTGGCTGCTAAAAAGCAGCTGGGGGTGACCGCTACCTCTCCCTGCCTATGCGGATCAGGGGACTCGATGCGAGAATGCTGTTTATATGCCCTCGGAATATAGGAGGCCTCTCGAGAGAGTGTATCCTGGCATTTCTGGCAAGCAGTATCGCTTCTATGTGCATTTCTCAGACTTGCATCCGATGCCCGCTGGCGGGTTGGCGCGACTGATCGAGCAGCTCGGCACGGTGGCACCTGAGCGCTAGCTTGACTGGTTGGATTCCTGGCCCGAAAGGATTTGAAGGAGTACCGCGCCGCTTCGCTTCGGCGACTTGAGAAAAACGAAGCAGAGGAAATGGGTGAAGCACTATTGCCTTTCAAGCATTGTTCCGTTCGAGCTTTAGGCCATCAGTAAGAGCCTTAAAATCAAAAGGTTAGCTCTGCTATTGCGTTTGGATTGCGTTTGGCTCAATGCGAGAGGACCTAATCGGGCGCGGTCGGCCCGGTCCCCAAGAACCACTTCCCAGCGCGCGTTGCACCAACGACATGAGCCCGTCCGTTGCTCTTCAGTTCCTTGAGAAGGGTCTGGACCTGGTTCTTCGATAGCTCCTTCAGAACGTCTTGAAGATCAGTGAGCCTGGCTCCCTGCTTACCAGCTTCTTTGATGTGGCGCAGGAGCAGCTCTTTGTTCGTCTCTCGATCGAGTCCCCTTCGTCGCGTATACGCTCCCTGTTTCCCAAGGAAGCTGTAAAACTGACGTGAGAGCACATAGCGAACGCCTCGACCGCGCCCCACCCTCTCCACGATGCCTTCATCCACGAGCCTGTTCAAGTTCGGACGGAGATAGGAACTAACCGGCGCTTCGCTTTGTAGCGCATCTAAGACGAGAAGATCCTCGACGGAGAATGTTGTCTGTCGCTCGGCAGACAACCGCTCCAAGAAGCGAACGAACTGCGGATTCTGAATGTCGCCAAGAAGGGTAATCGTGACCTGATACCCATCCGTACCAGTAAAATCTGGCCTCGGCTTCCCCTCTTTCAGCGACTCCTCAAACATCCGATCCACCCCCTGCCCCGACCTCTCAACAAGCCCGCAGCGTGCGCACGTCTCAGCGACTCTGCGATTCCGTGGCGACTGCCTGCGCAGAAGATTATCGAGCGTGATCCCCGAAGGAAAACCTCCCGGACTGGTGATCTCCAATTTCCGAGGAAACTGCTTCACGAAAATTGACCCCGGAAGCCGGTAGTCGCGATGGGTAACGGCGTTAAGGATCGCCTCTCGAACGACCGTCTCGTTCATCACCGGCACGTCCCGTCGAAACAGACCATCCTGGTATTGAACAACCTCGTTTCGCAGATTGACGGTACTCCAGAGCGAGTCCAGAAATGAGAGAAAGCCTTGGCGGAATTCCATCCGCTGCTGATGAGAGATCGAACTCTCTGAATTCCGATACTCAAAGATCACCTCGGCCTGCGCAAGGTAGCGCCCCAACGCGGCCTTGGTTCCGAGGAGTATTAACGCTGCCCGTGTGATCTTGCCGTCGATGATCAGTTCGGCATCTTCAAGAAGCTGGGTCGGCGTCAGGGCGTCGAGCGCCGAATTCTGTGATCGCTTCTTCCAACTCGCCCTGAAGAGTTCGATTGTTGCTGGGTCCAGGTCAGCAATCGTGGCGTTAGGCTCAACCTGGGCCGAGAAGTCGACCCCGAGCTCGTCCATGATTTCGCGAAGTTCCTCTTGAGTCATCACGCGAAGCGTGTCGCCGGAACGGGCGAGGTATTTTCCGGCCGCTGCGATCGGCGTGCCGACGGGACGAGCGGCAACTTCGAAGACGAGTACTCGTCCGTTCGGGTGGGCTACCTCGGACGCAACGACGCGAATTCGCAGCCGCTCCATGATTCCGGAAACGGTTCGACCCGGCTCGGAAAAAGCAGTTGAACCGACTACGGTTCGTGGTCGAGCATCGGTGACGCCCAGTAGGACCTTCCCTCCTCCCTCGTTTGCCAGGGCAGCACAATACTCGACCAGCTTTTCGAAATGAAAGTTGGCCTTAGCCTCCTTGAATTCAAGGCGCTCGCCCTCGGGTTCGGTCAGAAGTTGTTCAAGGTCGCTAAGGGTGACGGCCACGCTGAAGTCTCTCAACTCGAGTATGACGCGAGTAAACCCCATCTCACCAGGAGCGGCCAATATCGACTCCATTGAGACGTCGATAATGGCCGCCGATCTCCTGAACAGGGACCGAAAGTAGATGCCTGGGGCGAGGCTGGGTCTCCCGATTCTCTTGGCGTAGAACTGCTGGCAGGCGGCTTCGGCGAACTTTTCGGCTTCGAGCAGTTCATTGAGCCGCGTGTAGAAGGGATGGGCGGCGAAGGCCGGCAGTTCTTGTTTCGCGATCCACCGGGTCTCCTGCCGGACTCTTTGCCTGCATGTTCGCAGCGCCGTATCCTCTTTTACTCGGAGACATTTCTGGCTTCAATTGCTTTCAACAGGGTCCCGGACATCGACTACGGGTCGCAGCGGCCAGAACTGGGATTGGTGAGCGCATTTTGGGAATGTTGAGCTCTAACGTGTAGGGTGTCTCGGACAAGTGGACCGCGTCCGAGTAGCTGGTGGGTCGCGTGTCGGGTATCGCTGCTAGACCTTCTGGTACGCCCATTCGGTTGATCAATTACCGGAGACGGCATACGGGGCAGGCGACTGGCTGCCGTCCAGGCGAAGATACTTGACGCCCTGATGCATGACGCATGAGCAATATTGCATGTACGCTATATTCAGGCAGTGGCATGGGAGATCGAATTTACTGATGAATTCGAGGAGTGGTGGCATGGCCTGTCCGAAGCGGAACAGGGAGGAGTCGAGGCCCGAGCCGGATTTCTGATGGAGCGTGGCCCATTCTTGGGTTCCCGCTAAGTTCGCAGGTCAAGACATCACGGTTCCCTAAAATGCGCGAACTCCGTATCCAGGTCGAGGGCGATTCTACGCATTTGACCTGCGCCGCGTTGCGATTCTACTCGTCGCCGGAGACAAAACTGGCGACGATCGCTGGTATGAGACGAACGTTCCGGTGGCGGATCGATTGTTCGAGCGCCACTTGAAGACGATTGAGAAGGAGACTGGGAATGGCTAAGAATTTCTCCCAACTGCGTAAGGGGATGTCCGCTCAGGCGCGGGCTGTAAGCGCTGCAGAACACCTCCGATTGGTGGAAGAAATGTCGCTCCACCAGCTTCGCAAGGCCCGTGAATTGACGCAGACAAAGATTGCCGGAGAACTGCATATAGGGCAAGGGGATGTCTCGAAGCTGGAGCGGCGCACGGACATGTATGTGAGTACGCTTGCCAGCTATCTGCAGGCAGTGGGTGCGGATTTGGAGATTCGCGCTGTTTTCCCCGATGGAAGCGCTGTCAAGATCACCCAGTTTTCCGAGTGAACTCATCGCGATAGCTGAATAGGGACCAACGTCTTAATGGTGATCGCCCGCCAAAAAGGCGAAGGGGAGATCAACCGCCTTTTGCTTCATCGACGGCCGATGACCCGCTCCCCCGGCTCCGGCTTTTCTCAGCCTGCGAGCCGGGTCTCGCCGTAGAGCAGCTCCAGCCGAACGCGCGGCTGCCCGGAGTACTCTTCTACCCGTGAGGCGAGGCGAGACTAATGCGTTGTGATCCAAAGCTGAGTAGATTTCGCCGCGTGAACCAGTAAGCGGGCCAGCGGATCAATCAGGTCCGGGTGGATACTCGTCTCGGGCTCGTTCAGCGCGAGTAGGGCTGGCGGGCGCGGGCTAAACAAGTCAGCGCACAGACATAGAAATCGAAGTTGCCCGTCGGAGCCATCGCTGCTCAGCACCGGGGTAAAAACATCGGTCAGCGGTTGGCGCAAAGGAGATTCGGCGTCGGTGCGGAAGTGGTGATGGAAACGCCAACCGAGCATCTGGCCCCGCACCCGGGAAATCTCGGGGTACAGCTCCGGCTCGAGAATCTGGGAAAGAACGAACTCGGACCTCGCAATGGCAAAGGGGTACGCCAGCATTTGGCGGTTCCCGCTTCGGCATCAGCACGCGGCGTCCGGTGCCTGTGGGCCAAACGGATTCTTCGCCAACCACCGGGTCGAGCTGAAACTTGGTTGTAAGCGCTTGGTCGTTGAGCGAAGGTAGTCCCATCTGGCGTTCGTCGCCGAAGTCTTCGAGTTCGAAGGCGATGCTGACCCGGCGCGGCTTCCTCCGTGGGAGTCGAACGCGTTCGCCGCCGCCCCAGCCACCGGTAACATGACCGCGGTGCTCCCGCATCGCTCGCCGGAAAGGAGTTGCCCGCACTCCCAAGGCGCCACGCATTCGCCAACGCCTACCGTTCATTGCGATCGGCGGTCACCATCACCGCCGCGCTTTAGACAAAGGGGCTCATTCGGAATTCCGCACCATCGACTGGGCGCGGAGAAGTTGCGTCCGTACATTGCGGCTGGCATCTTCCATCTCGTCCAGAGTAAATCGACCGTGCTTCTTTTCCCACTTGGCGACCGCAGCCAACCCGGCACGCCGCTGCAAGGCCTCCCGCGCCGCCATTGACGCCCGCGCTGAGGCACTCAAGCCTTCGCGGGCGGCCCCAGCGAGAATGTTCTCGTGGGTTTCCGAATCTATCGGGATGGTCAGTTTGGGCGAAGGATTACCGCAGGGAATAAAGTATCCTACTCCGGTAGCATACCGAACCAAGGCCGCGAGCTCTGCTGTGATTTCAATCTCGGCCAGCCGCCAAAGCCCGATAAGTCCCACGATATGATGTGCAATCATTGGGCATATCCGTCAACGGAAAGCGGCGTGGTCCCGTGATCGACAGTGCCCCGTGATCTTCGGGAACAGAAGCGCTGCCACGGAAGAGACGCATCAGTTGATTGCCGCCCGGAAAGCGAAGACACAGGAAGACGACGCCCATGCCGATCAGATCAGAAGCAGCCCCCTCTCCGGACGAAGTTGCCAACATGGCCGCTCGCGGCGAAGATGTTGCACGTCACTTCACCAACGAGTTCACGGTGGTGCGGCCTGTTCGTCGCGTGAGCCAGCAAACTGACCTCAGTACATCGCGGCGGAGCAGCTCGGATCAGGAGGGGCCCAAGCGGGCGACAACTGACCCGGAATGTGGCTGATCGCGTGCCTCCCTAGCTCCTGATAGCCCGATTCCACGCCAGTCGGAGCCTCGCGAAGCCGCCCTCCCTCCCGCCCAGTCGGGGCATCGAGCGCCTTCTGGGCGAACAACTCATCTGCTTTCAACGACTTGCCTCACGCCCTCACCAAAACTGCCCACCCCGCCCAACCCGGTGACGCCCCAAGAAAATAAAGCTAAGCCCCTATCCCTCCAACAACTTCCAGCCATTTCATCCCACCCCGCCGATCCGTTTTCGCCCCCTCGTCTGCTACGTTCAAATCAAAGTGAGTTTGGCGCTCTCTCGAACGCCCCGTCTTCCCGGCGGGGCGTTCGTATTTTTACGCCCTCATTTTGCCAAGGAAATCGCCATGCCCAACCAACTGACCCCCGAAGAGAAAAAGGCCAAACGCGCCGCCACCAATCGCGCCAACGCCCAGAAAAGCACCGGTCCGCGCACCCCCGAAGGCAAAGCCCGCGCCCGTCACAACTCCATCAAACACGGCCGCCGCGCCCAGCTCACCGACTACTCCGGCGCCGTCAATACCGTTCTCCTCCCCGGCGAACCCATGGCCGAATACGTCCGCTCCGTCGAAGCCCTCGCCGCCAAACTCGCCCCGCGTGACGAAGTAGAACTCGAAATCGTCCATCGCGTCGCCGCCGGCCAATGGGAGATCCGCCGCCTCCGCTGCATCCGTCTCGTCCTGCTCGAAGATCAATTCCAAACCGTCGAGCACAAAATCAAGCACCAAGCCCTTCCCGAATGTGGCGGCGCCGTCTCGCTCAGCTTCGCGTACAAAAACTGCGCGGCCCCCGGCGGCGGACTCGCCATGCTCCGCCAGGACATGGCCGCCGCCGAACGCACCATTGCCGCCGCCTATCGCGAACTCCGCCAACTGCGGATTCTCGATCCTATCGCTGGGCCGCCCATGCTGTTCGATCCCGAAGTCAGCGTGCCCCAAAAGGTCTACACGACGGCCCCGCAACCGCAGCCGGAACCGGACGAAATGCCGCCCGCATCGAACCCACAAGACGTTGAAAACACAGCGATAGACCCCATCGAAACCCCGCAAAACAACGACGAACGAAGCCACACGAAGCCGCTTGTCGCCAGCGCAGGATTCGGCTTCGCCATCGCCGCGCCAAACCGCCGGCCACCCCTAAGAGCCGAACCCGAAGCCGCACCGAAAACACGAACCGCCGGCGGCAGCGCGTAGCCGCCACGTGGAAGAAACAAAGCAATCCAGCCCACGCAAACCCAACAACATCGACGAACGAAGCCAACCGAAGCGACTCGCCTCCCATGCTGGTATCGGTTTGGTCCCCAGCGCTTCTACGCCCCTGCGCCGCCGGAGCGAATGTCTAGGCCCCAAAACGCCAGCCAAATCGCGCTCAGATTCCGCCTCGCCGAGACCCCGCAGCGGCGTGCCGGACCGTCGAGGCCCGTCCCACCGCCAGCGAAGCCACCCGCCGCGTTACCATAAAATCCTTAATGTCACGCCACCTCGCCGCTTTCGTCTTCGTCGCCGCCATCGCGCAAGCCCAACCCGCCGCCGAACTCGACTTCACCGCCGCCATCGGTGACCTCCGCGAACTCTCCCAAGCCACCACCCAAAACCTCATCGCCGAAGGCAATCGCTACCTCGCCAAACGGCCCTCGTTCACCTCCCAAGCCCAGGTCCAGGCCCGCGCCGCCCAAGTCCGCCAGCAGATCCTCCGGAACATCGGCGGCCTTCCCGCCAAGACGCCCCTCAACGCCCGTACCGTCGCCACCCTCGACCGCGGCAAGTACCGCATCGAGAAGGTCATCTTCGAAAGCCAGCCCCGCTTCTACGTCACCGCCAATCTCTACATCCCCAACGGCGCACCCGGCCCCTTCCCGGCCATCCTCTTTCCCATCGGCCACGAACCCGGCGCCAAGTCCCACGACGCCTGGCAGTACGTCCTCGGCTCCCTCGCCACCAAAGGCTTCGTCGCCCTCACCTGGGACCCGCCCGGCCAGGGTGAACGCTACCAGTTCTGGGATACCGATCTGCGCGCCTCCAAGCTCATCCAGTCCACGACGGAGCACTCGGTCCTCGGCATCCAGGCCCTCCTCGTCGGCGACAACATGGCCCGCTACATGATCCACGATGGCATCCGGGCCCTCGACTACCTCGTCAGCCGCCCCGAAGTCGATCCTAACCGCGTCGGCGTCACCGGCAACTCCGGCGGCGGCATGATGACCACCTACCTCGCCGCCGTCGACGACCGCCTCAAAGTCGCCGCCCCCAGTTGCTACATCACCTCCTGGAAGTCGCTCATGACGCAGCTCGGCCCCCAGGACGCCGAACAGAACCTGCCCCCCTGGCTCAGCGACGGCTACGACTTCCCCGACCTCATCTATGCCTTCGGCCTCAAGCCTTACCTCGTCCTCTCCGCCATCCGCGACTTCTTCCCCATCGGTGGCGCCCGCTCCACCGTCGCCGAAGCTAAGCGCGTCTATGACCAGTTCGGCCAGGGCCAGAAGATCAGCATGGTCGACGCCGACGACGGCCACGGCTACACCAAGCCCCGCCGTCTCGCGGCCTACGCCTGGTTCTCCCGCTGGCTAGCCAATCGCGAGGACGACGGCATCGAACCCGATATCCAGCTCCTCACCGAAGAAGACCTCTGGTGTACCCGCACCGGCCAGGTGCTCACCTCCCTCGGCGGCGAAAGCGTCCATAGCCTTAACAAGGCCCGCTCCCTCGCCCTCCGTCGTCCCGCGCGCCCCGCCGCTGAGCTCATCG
The DNA here is from genome assembly GCA_945890485.1 of Candidatus Sulfopaludibacter sp. SbA3. GTDB lineage: Bacteria > Acidobacteriota > Terriglobia > Bryobacterales > Bryobacteraceae. The sequence goes on from CAMDCN010000005.1 coordinate 116,093, forward strand.
CCAAAGCCCGCGAACTCGCCAAGTACACGCCCAACAGCCGTCCGCCGGCCGTCTCTGCCTATGGAGTCCTGACGCGCCCCGGCTACCGAGTCGAAAAGCTCACCTACGAGTCCGAACCCGGCATCCAGATCCCCGCCGTCCTCGCCGTGCCATCTACGCCAAAAGCCGGCGCCCCCGCTGTCGTCCTCGCCAACTGCGCTGGCAAGTCGGCCTCCGCCGCTCGCCTCGACGAACTCGCCAAAGCCGGCCACATCGTCCTCGCCGTCGATATCCGCGGCTGCGGCGAACTCGCCGCCCCTTCTCCCCGCGGGCCCAATCCCTGGTACGGCGACTACCGCAACACGACCGCCGCGCTCCTGCTCAACCGCAGCATGCTCGGCATGAGGGTGCTCGATATCACCGCAGGAATCGACCTTCTCAACGCCCGCACCGGTCTCGGCGTCAACAAGGTCACCGCCATCGGCATCGGTCCCGCCGCTATGCCCACGCTCTTCGCCACGGCCTTCGACACCCGGATAGCCGGCGTCGAGCTCGACGGACTCCTCGCCTCCTTCCAATCGGTCGTCGACTCCACCCTGCACCGTCGCGTCTACGAGCACGTCCTCCCCGGCGTCCTCCAGCACTTCGAAGTCGCCGATCTCGTCAAGGCCGTAGCGCCCCGCCCCGTCAAGGTCGTTCGCTACATCGATCCCTTAGGCGAAACCGTCAAGCCGTAGCGTCTAGCATCCGCCGCGTCAGCGGATCCTCTGCGCCACCGAAATACTGCGCCAGGGCCTCCCCAAACAACCCGGGCTCTGCTGCCGCCGCCCCAAATAGTGTCAGCGAACTCCGGAACTTCATCGCATCAGTTTCGCCAAGGATCGCTGCCGCGGTAAACCCCTCGTGCGCGATTACGGCCCGCACGCCTTCCCGCAGGCGCGGCCCCAACACCGGATGCGCCAGATATGCCCGGGCTTCGTCGATGCCCGCGATTCCGTATCGCTCCGACATACCGCTCAGCCCCAGTCCTCGCAACTGCGGAAACACGAACCAGATCCAGTGGCCTGTCTTCCGGCCGCACCGCAGCTCATCCAGAATCTCTTCCCATCCGGTCTCATCCTGCGCCGCGACGAACCGCTCCAGGTCATCCACAGCAACCGCCCTTCGCCTTCTTCGCCTCCGGCGGCACATCGTTCGCCGGATTCTCCGCAAAGAACCCGCTCGGCTTCAGCAGGAAGCCGATGTAGGCCGTCGGCATCACTGGATAGTCCTCCGGTCGCGGAATGTGGGTGTGCCCAAACGTGTACCAGAAAACCAGGTCTGTCTCCGCTACTGGCCGGTCCGCCGCTACCCACTTCACTAGTCCATCCCCGCCAATGCTCTGGTTCGGATAGTCGCCCGCCGCGTATCGCTCGTCCTCCCGGTACGGCGTCACCCACACATGGTGATCGACAAACCCAGCCCGCTTCCGCCACCAGGCCTCCGGCGCCGCCATCGGAAACGCGTTATCGCCCGGCAGGAACTTGTACCCCACCGGTTCGCCCACGGCGTTCTTGACCTTCGGATTCACAATCCGCCAGGTCCGCGCCGTCTCCAGTTTCAAATGGCCCAGCGCTGCCTGCTCGGTTTCTAAGCGTGTCGCCTTCGCTCGGAACGCGTTGGCATATGGATTCTCCGGCCCTGCCGCATCGGCCGTCACGTCAACCCGTTCCACCGTGTTCTCCACGCCGTCCAAGTCAAAGTCCAGCCGAACGTTGAAGAAGTGCTGATGGTTCGGCGCATACAGTTGCGGAGCGATCATCGCCCCGTACGCAGGCTTCTCGCCCTGCCGTGTCGCGCCCAAGGATAGAATGCCCGTCAGCTTAATCTCGAACTGAATGTTCCCGTCCTGGTAGAAGTACCAGAAGAACCCATACTCGTAGTTCTCGACCGTCGAGACCGAGGACACCACCAAGCGCCGCGACCGCCGCACCTCCGGCGCATGGGGCAACCGCCGGTCCGTGTGCTTCCACAAGATCCCGAAATCTTCTTCGTGAATGCAGATCGCGTTCGGAATCGTCAGCGCCCCTCCCCGGCTATCGCACAGGTGGCCGTCGAGATACTCGATGTGTCCCAGGCAGTCGCACCCCAGCACCAGGCTGTTCGCGCACATCCCCATGCCGTACTCGCCGACGTCGAAGGCGTTCTTCCTCGCCTGCTGCGGACTCGGGTCGCCGTAAGGCACCACCATCTCGGTCAGAGAAGCGCGATACAGAATGCTTCGGTCATCGTAGCGGATGTGGTGCAGGGTCAATCCTTCGCGGGCGTTGAAGCCGATGACGAACTTCCACTTCTGCCACTCCATCTGCCGGCCGGTCAAGCGGAAGCTGGGCCCTTCGGGTTGGGTAATCGAAAGCGGTTTGATGTCGGCGCGCAAGGGACCAACCCGATCCGCTGCATAGTTCCCCGCCTGCGGAGGCAGAGGCCAAACGCCGTACTCCTCGACGCGAAGAACTCGCATCTCGTTCAGGTCGACGACAGGCCGGATCCCTTCGATAGGCCGGGCATAGCCGTTGTCAGTCGCGTCGCTCCGCAAAAAGCACAAAGGCCGTGCCAGTCGCCGCGAGCGATCTTCCTCGGAGCCATAGTTCCCGGCGCTCCAGATATCGACCATGACAAGGGCAGGATCGACGGCCCCGTAGTGCCGTTCGAGGGCGGCGCGAAACTCAGGAGAGGCGATAACGGCGGCCTCGCATTCCACCTGTTCATCGACCGACATCGTCGGCTGCGCCCCTTCCGGTGCGTACCGAACCCCTGCGGTGCTCCCCTTCGTCAAATTGACGACGACATGAAAACATCGATTCCGCCCATTGTCATGCAGGACGGCCTCGGCTTCTCGATCGGCCGTACCTCCACCATGGACGACGGCCTTGTCCGGCTCCTTCAGCATGATGCTGATAATGCGAGTGGTCGCCGTGAACTCCGGCAACGTCCGCAACAGCAGAACCGCCGACTCCACTTCCGCCGCCGTCAGCGGCTCTAACGCATGCAATCCAAACATCTGGAATCCTCAAGATTAAGATAGGATGCCCGGACGTGGGGCCGCATTAAGGCTGGCGGCGTCGACTAGTCGTTCGCCGCCGCGAGGTCTTCGAATTTGGTCGGGTCCTCTACTTAACCCGTTTAGCGGTGAACTCCCGCGGCTCGCCGCGTCCGCCGGCACGCTTCAGCTTCATTTCATCGCCCGACACAGTGCCAGTGTAAGTCCACTTCATTTGGTTGCCGTTAAACTCACGCGTCATCGTGAACGAGACGTTGTCGCCGTCCACCTTGCCATCCGCAATCGGGGCCGGCTCGCCCATTCCCTCAACCGTTCCCGTCAAGGCAGCGCCGGCAGCCTTGAGATTAAAAATTTGTTCCCGGGTTTCCCCGCCGCGGCCAGGCACCTGCGCCGACCACTTACCTGTCACATCTGCGGCCACCAGGGAGGTGGCCAGGAGCGTAAACGCTACGAGGAGTTGTTTGACCATGCATCCAAGACGACGGATACTAGGGCGATGTTTCGCGCTGCCCAATATTTAAGTGACAGAAAAATTTCAGTCGCCCCCTGCGTCCCGGTTCCTCCGTCTGCAGGCGAAGTCCAGATCCAGGTCTCCCACTGCGGCATCTGCGGAACCGACCTCCACCTCTTCCATGGCAACATGGATCACCGCGTCACCCTCCCCCAAGTGATCGGCCACGAAAGCTCCGGCACCATCACCGCCCTCGGCGAGGACGTTAGCAACTGGAAGGTCGGCGATCGCGTCACCGTCCGGCCCCTGGCCCCCTGCGGCGACTGCCCCACTTGCCGCCGCGGACACTCCCACGTCTGCCCCAAGCTCAAGTTCATCGGCATCGACTCCCCCGGCGCGATGCAAGGCCTGTGGACGATCCCGGCTCACACGCTTCACGCGCTGCCGGATGATCTGTCATTACTGGATGCCGCGCTCATTGAGCCCATTGCAGTAGCCTGTCACGATGTCCGCCTCGGCCGCGTCACGCCCGGCGAGTTCGCCGTCGTCATCGGCGGCGGCCCCATCGGAGCGCTGGTCGCCTTGGTCGCTCGGCAACATGGCGCGCGTGTCGTCGTCACTGAAATCAATCCCTTCCGCATCCGGCTGCTCCGCGAGATGGGCCTCGAAGTTCTCGACCCTCGGGCGACGGATGTCCCGGCCTATGTCGCGGCCGAGACCGGCAACGATGGCGCGGACGTAGTCTTCGAAGTCTCGGGCTCGGCGCCCGGCGCGGAGCTGATGACCAAGCTCGGCCGAGTGCGGGCGCGGATTGTGATCGTAGCCGTCTTCCCGAAGCCGGTTCCCGTCGACCTGCATAAAATGTTCTGGAAAGAGCAGGAGATGATCGGTACGCGGGTCTATGAGCCAGTCGATTTCGACGAAGCCATCGCGCTTCTCGCCGCGGGCGAAGTGCCATTCCGCAAGTTGATCACGAACATCTATCCGCTCGACGACGTGCAGAAAGGCTTGCTCGAAATGGAGCAGGGTGCGGACGTAATGAAGATCCTGGTTGACTGCTCCTCGTAAGCAGATATAATCGCCCAACGTATGGGCACCCGTTACCTATTCCTTCTTCTCCTTGCCGCCGCTGGTGCTCTGGCCCAGAATGCCACGCAGGCAGGTAAGTTTCACGTTGAACATCCGACGTTGCTGAACCTTGGGTTTGAATGGCCCATCACCGGCGACGCCAACCGGAACGCTGCCGTCTCGGTGGAATACCGGCCTACGGGCGAGGCGACGTGGAAGAAGGGCATGCCGCTGGTGCGCGTCGGTGGCGAGAATGTCTATCGCCGGAAAGAGAACCTGGACTACACGGTGCCGCACGGCTTTGCCGGCAGCATTCTGAACCTGACGCCGGGCACTGAGTACGAGTGCCGCTTCGTGATGACGGACCCGGATGGCGTGACCGGCCAAACGACGCAGGTCGTGAAGGTACGGACGCGCACCGAGCCCAAACCCTACACGGGCGGTCGCACGTTGCACGTCTATCCGCCGGACTATTTTGGACCGCGGCAACAGCCGGCGTTCACCGGCATCCTGCAGGCCTACTACGGCGCAGGATTGGGCGACTGGTCCGTCGTTTGGGAGCGGCGCGCGCAGCCGGGCGATACCCTGCTGCTGCACAGCGGGCTCTACCGCCCCGAGCGCCTCGACTACGTCGACCCGATGATGACGCCGTTTGACGGCTCGATGTCGCTGACCTTGAAAGGGACGAAGGAGAAGCCGATCACGATCAAAGCGGCCGGTGACGGTGAAGTGATTCTCGACGGCGACAACAACCATCGGCTGTTCGACGTCATGGCGTCGCACCACCACATCTTCGAAGGGCTGACCTTCCGCAACACCGATGTTGCGATCTTCGCCGGGCAGAAGGAAGTCATCGGCGCAGTTGGCCTGACCGTGAAGAACTGCCGGTTCGAGAACATCGGCTTCGGCGTGTGGACGGAATGGGCCGGCTCCAACGATTTCTACATCGCCGACAACCTGTTCATCGGTCGCGACGATCGATTCCGCCTGATCGGCTGGGGCGGCCGTCAGCGCGAGCCGGGAGGCAACCAGTGGGCAGAGCCTCCATTCAAGTCGCATCGGATGGTGAGCTACTACGCCATCAAAGTCTATGGTCAAGGGCATGTGATCGCACACAACTCGATCGCCTACTTCCACGACGCAATCGGTATCTCGACCTACGGCACACCGCCGTCGGATCCGGACATGCGGGCTTCGGCGATCGACATCTACAACAACGACATGCACATGTTTAACGACGACTACATCGAAGCCGATGGCGGCGTCCACAACATTCGCGTGTTCAACAATCGCGGCACGAATTCGGCGCAGGGCGCCTATAGCGCGCAGCCGGCTTTCGGCGGTCCGTTCTACTACATCCGAAACACGCTCTACCACACGCCCAGCGGCGTCGCGTTTAAGTTCTCGGCCAAGCCCGCGGGCCTATTCGTCTATCACAACACCATCATCGGCGAGAACCTGATCGGCGATCCTTCGGCGAACATGCACTTCCGCAACAACCTGTTTCTCGGCCGCGATACGTCGGACCGCGGGATTTTGCGGCTGGCGAATTCCGTGTCGACAAACACCTCCGACTACAACGGCTACCGGCCGAACAAGGGCGTCGCCGCGCAGTACTCCTGGTTCGCGCCGCCGCCGGGGCCGTGGGTCTACGAAGCGAAGGCCTCGGACTGGAAGACGTTCGCCACCCTCGCCGAATACAAGGCGGGCTCGGGGCAGGAGGCGCACAGCATTGAAGTGGACTTCGACATCTTCGAGAAGATGACGCCGCCAGACCCGGCCAAGCGTTTTGCTGTGTATCACGCGATGGACATCAACTTCAAACTGAAGCCGGGCAGCAAGGCCGTCGACGCGGGCGTCGTGATCCCGACCGTGAACGAGAACTTCGTGGGCAAAGCGCCGGACCTCGGCGCGCATGAAGTGGGCGCGCCGCCGATGCACTACGGGCCGCGTTGGCTAACCTGGCAGCCGTTTTACCGTTAAGCGAGTACCGGCTTGACGACGTGGCCGCCCACGTCGGTGAGCCGGTAGTCCCTCCCGCTGTAGCGATAGGTGAGTCGGGTATGATCGAGGCCCATCAGATGCAGGATGGTGGCTTGCAGGTCGTGGACGTGTACTTTGTTCTCGACGGCCTTGTAGCCGAACTCGTCCGTGGCGCCGTAGGCCATGCCGCCCTTCACGCCGCCGCCGGCTAACACCGTGGTGAAGCCGTGGACGTTGTGGTCCCGGCCGTTGCCGACGCGTTCGAGGCCGCTGTTCTGGATCATCGGGGTCCGGCCGAATTCGCTGCCGATGACGACGAGCGTATCGTCGAACATGCCGCGCTGCTTTAGGTCTTCGAGGAGCGCCGCGATGGGGCCGTCGGCGGCTTGCGCGAGTTTGGAGTGGACGCGGATATCGTCGTGGCTGTCCCACGGCTGGAAGTTGCCGAAGTAGACCTGCACCATGCGGACGCCTTTCTCGGCGAGGCGGAGGGCCATCAGGCAGCCGCGGCCGAACTCATGGTCGCCATAACGGGCGCGTACCTTCTCGGGTTCGTTCGTGATGTTGAATATCTCCGGCGCCTCGGTTTGCATCCGGAAGGCGACCTCCATCGACGCGATGTTGGCTTCCATCTGCGGCTCGTGGCCGAGTTGCTGGAGGTAGCCGGCGTTGAGGCGGTCGAGCAGGGCGAGTTGGCGCTCCTGTTCGCCGAGCGAGAGCTTTGCGTTGCGAATGTTCTGGAGGATCTTCTCGGGGCCGCTTTCCTTGGTGAGCAGGTGGGTGCCCTGATACGTGGCGGGGAGAAAGGCGGAGTCCCAGAGCTGCGGGCCAAGGACGGGATAGCCGGGGCACAGGACGACGAAGCCGGGAAGGTTGCGGTTGTCCGTGCCGAGGCCGTAGGTGAGCCAGGATCCCATGCTGGGGCGGCCCGGTAGGTTGTGGCCGCAGTTCATCATCAGCAGCGACGGACCATGGTTCCCGTTGTCGGAGTGCATGGAGCGGATGACGCAGAGGTCATCGGCGCGCTGGGCGAGCTTGGGGAAGATCTCGCTGATCTCTAGTCCGCTTTGGCCGTGGCGGGCGAAGCGGAAAGGCGATTTCATCAGGTTGCCGGCGGCGCGGTCCGTCTTCAGCGCGGGGCCGGGCATGGGCTCGCCGTCACGCTTGTCGAGCACGGGCTTGGGGTCGAAGGTGTCGACCTGGGACATGCCGCCATTGAGGAAGAGGAAGATGACGCGTTTGGCTTTTGGCGCGAAGTGGGGGCCGGGGGCAGCGGCGTGGGCCATGCCCAACATGCCGAGGCTGCCGCCAATTCCTTTCAGGATGTCTCTGCGAAGCATGGTCAGTTCACCGCCGTGAATTCGGTTGCGGTCATCAACACCTGCGCGTACTGCGGCCACGAGCCGCCGCTTTGCTGCAGGAAGTTCAGGCCCATGGTGATCTCTTCTTCGCGGGGTGCGCGGAGGTATAGCGATTCATAGGCTTGGTGGAGCTTGGCGCGGTCGTCACCGGTAAGGCGTTGGGTAAAAGCTTCGGCCTGGCGCGCGACGAACGAGTTATTCAGGAAGTACAAGCGCTGCATGGGGCCGAGGGTGACGGTGCGCTTTTCGGTTGGATTGTTGGGATTGGGGAAGTCGAACAGGGCGAGGCTGGGGTCTGGCTTGGTGCGGCCGACGTAACCATAGACGGTGCGGCGGTGGAAGTCGTCCGCGAGGGGTTGGGCCGGGCCGCCGGGGGTACGGTCGAGATGGCCGGCGACGATGAGGAGGCTGTCGCGGAGGGATTCGGCGTCGAGGCGCGGCTTCAGATTGGCGCGCCAAAGTAGCTTGTTTTCGGGGTCGATCTGCGCGTTGGCGGCAGAGTAGGCGGAGCTCATGGCGTAGGCATCGGTCAGAACGAGGCGGCGGTGAAGCCGCTTAAGCGACCAGCCATCCGCGATGAACTCGGCGGCCAGAGCGTCGAGGAGTTCGGGGTGGGTCGGCCGTTCGCCAAGCTGGCCGAAGTTGGAAGCGCTGGCTACGATGCCTGCTCCAAAATGGCCCTGCCAGACACGATTGACGATGACGCGGGCGGCGAGCGGGTGGCGAAGGATCGCGTCGGCGAGTTCGGCGCGGCCGCTGCCTTTCGTGAACGGGGTGGGTTCGTTTTCGCAGAGAGCGGTGAGAAAGTGGCGGGGGACCTCCTCGCCAAGGTTCTGTTCGTCGCCGCGAATGGCGACCTTCGCATTGGCCGGTTTGTCGACGTCCTTCAGCGTGTGGAGGAATGGGTACTGCTTCGGAAGCGTGTCCTGCAGTTCCTTGAGTTCGCGGCGCAGGCGGTCGTGTTCGGCCTTCCAGAGAGGGGAAAGCCAGCGGTCGATGTCCTTCTCGCCGAAGTAGTAAATGCCACCGCCGAAGGAGAAGAAATCCTTGTTATAGGGGTCGGAGGCGAGATCGCGCCAAAGGTAGTACTCAAGGATGGGTAGCGATTCGAGGTTGGTCCATTGGCGGGTGGATTCGTCGCGGAGGCCCTTGGTGCCACCGAGTTTGACGAAGTTGCGTTCTTCCATGCCTCGGCGGTCGGCGAAGATGCGGTTGACCAGGGCCTGGAACTTCTCTGGAGTCGTGTTTTCGAGGAACGGGTGGTCTTTAGCGGGACCCTTCAGGTAGGCCTGCCAGCGCTTGAAGATCTCGGCGTCGAGGCCTTCGTCGGTTTTGGCGGTCATGTACTTCGCGGTTTGCCGGGCGAGCAATTCGGCGAGGTCGGCGGCCTGAAGTTGGACGAACCGGTCGAGGGCGAACTTGGCATCGTCGATGCGCTTCTTGTGGTCCTGGTATGCCTTGACGGTGGCCTCGTCGGCGAGGGGCGATTCGTGGGCCTTGCTGCTTTTGAAAACGCCGAGGAGGGAGTAGTAGTCCTTCGTTGGAATGGGGTCGTATTTATGGTCGTGGCACTGGGCGCAGGCGACAGTGAGGCCGAGGAAGGTGCGCGTGGTGACGTCGAGTTGATCGTTGGCGCCGTGGCCGAGGGCCTGGAAGCCGAGGGCGGCCATGTCTTCCGGCGAGTCGGCGGCGATTTGGGCGCGGGCGAATTCGTTGTAGGGGCGGTCCGTGTTGAGAGCCTGGATCACCCAGTCGCGGTAGCGGTAGGCGTTGGCGTAGGGAGTGTCGTTGCTGGCGCCAAGTTGGCCGTCGGCGTAGCGGGCGAGGTCGAGCCAGTGGCGGGCCCAGCGTTCGCCGTAGTGGGGCGAGGCGAGGAGGCGGTCGACGACGTTGGCGAAGGCTTGCGGAGAATTGTCGGCGGTGAAAGCGGCGAGTTCGGCGGGGGTGGGTGGGAGGCCGGTGAGGTCGTAGGTGACGCGGCGGAGGAGGGTGCGTTTGTCGGCGCGAGGGTTCGGGGAAAGCTTGGCTTCGTTTCGCAATTTGGCGAGGAGGATGTCGATGTTGACGGGGGCGGGCTTCGGAAGCGGCTGAAAAGCCCAGACAGACGGCTTGCCCACCGGCGGCGCGGCGGGTACGACGGCGCCTTCCGTAATCCAACGGGCGAGGTCGGCGATTTCGGCGTCGGGCAGCTTGCCGGTGGGAGGCATCTGCAGCTTTGCGTGGGTGCGGGCAACCGCTTGATAAAGCACGCTGGCTTCGGGATTGCCGGGGACGACCGAGGCGCTGGAAAGTTTGGCGATGGGATGGCACCCTTGGCAACGTTTGACGAATAAAGGGCGGATTCGCTGTTCGAAAAAATCTGACGGCGCGGCGTGGCACAGCGCGGGCAGCAGTGCGAGTGCGAAGCCGAAGCCGCGAATTACCATGCCGAAATCTTATCACTCGGCTCCCTCGATGGAGCGCGTGCTACCATCGAATGTGCTCGCCAGAGTTTTAGGAATTATTCCGGCGCGCCTGGCTTCTACTCGGTTTCCAGGGAAACCCCTCGTCCCTCTAAGCGGCAAGCCAATGTTGCAGCACGTATACGAACGCGCCTGCCTTTGCCGATCCCTTGATCAAGTTTTGATCGCTACCGATGACGATGCAATCGCCGCTGCCAGCCGCGCTTTTGGGGCTCCGGTCCAAATGACCTTGCCCACGCACCTTTCCGGAACCGACCGCGTCGCCGAAGTCGCCGGGAACCATGAACATGGAATCGTCGTGAATATTCAGGGGGACGAACCGCTGATTGATCCCGCCGCCATCGATTTGGCCGTGCGCAGCCTGACCGACAACCCCAACGCGCAGATGGCGACGTTGAAGCGGAAGATCGACCGGCTGGACGAAATCACAAATCCGAATGTCGTAAAAGTTGTAACGGACCACCGGGGCTTCGCTATCTATTTTTCGCGCAGCCCGATCCCGTACAATCGGGGCGGCGCCGTGACCTATTTCAAGCACATCGGGCTCTACGTGTATCGGCGTGAGTTCCTGCTCGACTACTCCGACCTTCCGGTTGGTCCGCTTGAGCAGGCTGAACGGCTGGAACAACTGCGGGCTCTCGAGAATGGCTTTGCCATTCACGTAGCCGAAACTCAATATGAATCCCTCGGGGTGGATACCCCGGAAGACCTAGTTCGAGTCCAGGCGCACCTGGGCGTCCTCTGATTTTTTCCTATGGCCAAATACATTTTCGTGACGGGCGGTGTGGTGAGTTCCTTGGGCAAAGGCATCGCCGCCGCATCCATCGGTTGCCTGCTCGAAAGCCGCGGGTTGCGCGTCACGCTGCAGAAATTTGATCCCTATCTCAACGTAGATCCGGGCACGATGAGCCCGTTTCAGCACGGCGAAGTCTTCGTTACGGATGATGGCGCCGAGACCGACCTCGACCTGGGCCACTATGAACGGTTCACGCATGCGCACCTGACGCAGGCGAACAACCTGACCTCCGGGCGCATCTACGAAACCATCATCAGCCGGGAGCGGCGGGGCGACTACCTCGGCAAGACCGTGCAGGTGATTCCGCACGTCACGAACGAAATCAAGGCCGGCATTGAGCGGGTGTCGCCGGATGTGGATGTCGTCATCGTGGAGATTGGCGGCACGGTGGGCGACATCGAGTCGCTGCCGTTTCTCGAAGCCATCCGGCAGGTGCGGCATGAGAAGGGCCGGGACAACACAATCTTCGTGCATGTAAGTCTGGTGCCGTGGATCGCGGCCGCGCATGAGCTGAAGACCAAGCCGACCCAGCACAGCGTGAAGGAGTTGCGGGCGATTGGCGTGCAGCCCGATATCCTTGTGTGCCGCAGTGAGCGCCCGATCGGTGCGGAGTTGAAAGAAAAGATCGCGCTGTTCTGCGACGTGGAAGCCCGCGCCGTGATCAGCGCTTCCGATGCGAGCACCATCTACGAAGTGCCGCTGATGTTTGCCGAGCAGGGCGTAGACGAGATCATCCTGCACCAGTTCCGCATGGAGAGCGCGCCGCGGGACCTGACCCGTTGGACCGAGATGCTCGACCGCATGCAGAACACCGTGGACGAGGTGAACATCGGACTGGTGGGCAAGTACGTCGAGTACGAAGACAGCTACAAGAGCTTGAAAGAGGCCCTCCTACACGGCGGCTTGGCGAAGCGGTTGAAGGTGAACATCCACTGGATTGAAGCCGAGAACCTGACTTGGCCGGAGTGCACCGAGGAGCTTAAGAAGTACGACGGCATTCTGGTGCCGGGCGGCTTCGGCAAGCGCGGCGTGGCCGGTATGTTGAACGCGATCCGCTATGCGCGCGAGAACAAGGTGCCCTACTTCGGCATCTGCCTGGGCATGCAGACGATGGTGATTGAATATGCGCGGAACGTGTGCGGGATGCCACAGGCGGACTCGACGGAGTTCGAGCCGTCGACGCCCCACCGCGTGATTTATAAGCTGCGCGAACTGAAAGGCATCGATGAACTCGGCGGCACGATGCGGCTGGGCGCTTATCCGTGCCAACTCGCGCCGGGCAGCTTTGCGCGGGCGGCCTACGGGCAGGAATTGGTGAGCGAGCGGCACCGGCACCGCTTCGAATTTAATCGCGATTTTGAGAAAGTTCTCACCGACGGCGGACTACAGTTAACCGGGCAAACCCCGGACGGTATCTACGTTGAAATCTGCGAAATCAAAGACCACCCCTGGTATCTCGGCTGCCAGTTTCATCCTGAGCTCAAGTCCAAGCCGCTCGAACCGCATCCGCTCTTCACTGCTTTCGTGGGCGCTTCCTACGAGGAGCACCTCCGCCGCATTGGCCGGAGTGCGGAGCTGATGCATGCCCAATGAGACCTTAGATCTGATTGCGGGCCCCTGCGTCATCGAGAGCGAAGAGCATCTCCACTTTCTGGCGGAGAGCATTCAGTCGATTGCGGGGGACTTCGTTTTCAAAGCGTCGTTTGATAAGGCCAACCGGTCCAGCGTCCACTCCTACCGGGGGCCGGGTATAGCGGAAGGTCTGAAGATGCTGGCGCAGGTGAAGCAGCGCGGCTTCCGGATTCTCACCGACATCCATGAAACGTGGCAGGTGGGGCCGGCGGCGGAGGTCTGCGACATCCTGCAGATTCCGGCGTACCTTTGCCGGCAGACGGATCTGCTGATTGAAGCCGGCCGTTCGGGCCGCGTGGTCAACATCAAGAAAGGCCAGTTCGTTTCGCCTTGGGATATTCGACTGGCGGCCGACAAAGTGGCTTCGACGGGCAACAACAACATCATCCTGACGGAGCGCGGGACGACCTTCGGCTACAACAATCTCGTTGTGGATATGCGCGGCCTGATTATCATGCGCAGCTTCGGCTGGCCGGTGGTGTTCGATGCGACGCATAGCGTACAACTGCCGGGCGCTTCCGGGCACGGCAGCGGCGGGCAGCCGGAGTTCATTGAGCCGTTGGCACGGGCGGCTGTGGGCGTTGGCGTGGACGGCGTTTTCGTCGAGGTCCATGAGGCGCCGGAGCGCGCGCTATCGGACGGTGCGAACGCGCTACCGCTCGATCAGCTCGCCGGATTCTGGCGGCGGCTAACCGAGCTGGACGCGGTGACGCGGCGGCATCTGCGGCCGGTGGAAGAGCTGGCCTAGTTCGGTAGTTCGCGGACCATCATATTGCGGAACCGCTGCTTGCCGCCGGGCACCCAGCGGTTGCCCGCGTGGACCTGCACGGCGATCATGCCGCTGTTGGCGCCGCCAGGGAGATGGTTCGCTGTGTCCGTGAAGTCGGTGATGAGGATGCCGTTCATCCAAACGCGGATGCGCGGGACGTCACCTTCAATGCGGGCGCGAAGATGGTTCCAATCGTTGCGGCGGTACCACTCCTGCCAGTTGGGCAGGAAGGTGGTGACGCCTTTCAGGCGCTCGCCATAGATGCCGCCGACGGCGCCGCCGTCGAGATAGTCGAGCAGCACCTGATACGCCTCGCCCTTCTCATTGGCGCGGAGGAAGAGGCCGCCGTCGCAGCCGTAGGTCGGATTCACTTCCAGGCTGATCTCGAAGTTTTTGTAAGGCCGATCCGTGAGCAGGATGCCGCCATGGCCGGGGCGATCCTGCGTGCCCGTCAAGGCGCCGTCTTCTACTTTCCAGGACTCCGTTTTCCCGTGATGGTTCACTTGGCTGATGTGCCAGCCGGTGAGGTCCTTGCCGTTCCAGAGCGCCTTGAAGGCGGAGGGGCCGGGGACAAGTTCAAACTGATGGGGCGCCGGCTGCGCGGCCGCACGCTGCTTTTCGGTGAGTTCGGCGGTGAGGACGTCGATGGCTTCGGTGGCCTTGGCGAGGCCGGACAGACCGTCCTTGCTGAGCGGCACTTGGAGGCTGCGCCAGCGGGTGTTGTGAACATTAGCGCGACGGAGCGTGAGCGCGTGGACCTGCGCGGCCTGCGCCCACATAGGGGTGCGGAGGGTGGCGAGGTTGACTCCGGCGGCCCATTCGGCAGCGGTGCGGGTCGCGACTTCGGAGCCATCGATGCGAAGCGTGTGCGGGCCGGCCGGGAGGCCGATGACCTTCAGCGTCTGTTGGTTGAAGCGGTCGTTGAAGTCCGAAGAGTTCACGGTGAGCGCCATGATGGGATCGGCCGTATCGATGGGGAAGGGAAGGGCACGATCAAGCTGCGTCCAGGTGAGTTTGGCGAGGTTCGAGACGGTGGTGTTGATGGAGGCGGTCACCTTCTGCGCCTTCGCGTCGATGGTGACAGCGGAGACGACGCTGGGCGCGCCCCAGCCCTGCAGCAAGCCGCCGGCCATGATGAGGTGGCCCGCCGGGCCGGGGTGGACGCGGTCCGGGATGATCTTTTGCGACTGGGCCGCGTCGGTGGCCTTCGCCTTGGCGAGCATGGCGGTGACGGGGCGGTTGAGATCGGCGAGGGTGAGTTGCTGCTCTTTGGCGAGCTGCGAGAGAAAGTCGGCGTAGCGAAGGAGGACGCCGTTGTAGCCACCGGGGAAGCGGGGCTCATAGGTGACGTCGTCGTAGGGCGAAGGCTGGATGGCGGTAATGCGGATGCCGGGGACCTTGGTCTTCAGCTCCTTGACGATGTTGCGGAAGCCGTTGGCGTAGGTGTCGAAGATCTGCTGATCGAAGGCGCGGACGCGGCCGTCGTTCATGCCGAGCATGATGGAGACAACGGTGGGCTTATACGCGAAGACGTCGCGCTCCAAGCGTTCCGCGATGCCGCCGCCGGCGCCGCCGGTGACACGGTCACCGCCCCAGCCGGAGTGGGTGAACGTGATCTTGCGGTCCGGGTAGCGGGTGACGGCGAAGGTCTCCGTGAAGGTTGTATAAAGGCGCTGGTCCGTGATGGAGTCGCCGAAGAAGACGACGCGGTCGCCGTCTTTGAGATGAAAATCCTGGGCGACGGCGGCGACGGAGAGCAGAGAGAAGAGAAGAAGACGCACGGCGGTATCGTACCTCATAAGGAAATGGGCCTGCGCTCGCGGCTGGAGCGATATATGCCTTGAATCAGCGCGACAACGGCGCGACCATCCTCGGCGGGGGAGACAAAGGGGCGGCCCTGGTCGATGGCTTCGAGGAAGTCCTGGACTTGCAGCCGGTGATAGTGGGAGATGGGATCGGCGGGGGCGTCGTAGGTGGGCGCGGGTTCGCCGGGGATGGTCCAGAGGTCGTTGTAGGCGGGCTCGAGAACGGCGCCGGACATGCCGGCGATGAAGCTGGCGCCGCCGTCGGTTTGGGTGCCGACGGAGTAGCCGTTCTTGCCGTGGACGTGGATCTTCGTGTGGATGCCGGGGTTCTGTGAGAGGCTACAGACGATGTTGCCGAGTCCTCCGTTGGCGAAGCGGATGTTGGCGAGGGCCGTGTCTTCGACTTCGACGTAGGGATGGTTCAGGTTGCTCCACTCGCCGGAGACCTCGCGCATGGGGCCCATCATCCATTGCAGGATGTCGAGGTGGTGCGGGGCCTGGTTGATGAGCACGCCGCCGCCTTCGGTTGACCATTTGCCGCGCCACGGGTCGGAGCGATAATAGGCCTCGTCGCGCCAACTGAACATGGCGACCGTGCCGAGAATGGGCTGGCCGATCTTGCCGGCTTCGATGGCGGCCTTCATCGCCAGGACGGGTTCAAAGAAGCGGCGCTGACTGACGACGCCGAGGCGCGCGCGGCCGCGGGCGGCGGCTTCGAGCATGTGGTCGCAATCATCGACCGTAGCGGCGAGCGGCTTCTCGACGAGGACGTGGACGCCGGCTTCGAGCGCGGGAATGGCGGGCGCGGCGTGGAGCGGATGGGGCGTGCAGATGACGAGGGCGTCGACGGTGCCGAGCATCGATTGGACATCGGCGAATGGCGCGGCGCCGTAATGCGCGGCGAAGGCGGCGGCACGGGCGGGGTCGTGATCGCAGACCGCCGTGAAGGTGCTGAGCTGCGAGAGGGCGGCGGCGTGGAGGTGGCCCACCTTGCCGCAGCCGACGAGACCGGTGCGCATCTAGAGCGCCTCCGGGAAATACTGCGCACTCATGCGGCGGAGGAAGGCGAGGGAGGCGACCATTTCGTCCATGCCGTTCATGCCATCTTCGAGGCTGATCCAGCCGGAGTACTTGTGGGCGGCGAGGATGCGGAAGATCTCGTGATAGTCGTTGAGGCCTTGGCCCGTGACGCCGTGGCGGAGGCTGGGCGAATAGCCGAGGGTGCCGTCGGCCTGACGGAGGTCTTCGAGCGAAGCGCCGGGGACGAGATAGCGGTCGCTGGCGTGCATGGAGACGACGCGGGGGGCGACGATTTCGAGGAGTTCGATGGGGTCATCGCCGGCGACGAGGGCGTTCGAGGGATCGTATTGGACGCCGAAGTTTTCGGTGTCGTTGATGAGGGCGAGCAGTTCGAGGAAGACGTCCTTCTTCTGGGCGAATTCGGGGTAGCGCCAGAAGCCGTCTTTGTAGTGGTTTTCGAGGCCGAGGATGATGCCGTGTTCGCGGGCGACGGGGAGGAGCGACTCGATGCACTCGACGACCCAATGGAGACCCTGTTCACGGGCGAGGCCGGGATAGCGCTGGCCGCTGAGGACGCGGCAGACAGCGCCGGGTCCGCCGAGGCGGCGCGTGACGGCGATCATGGCGGCTTCCCGGTCGACGGCGCGGCGACGGGCGTCGGCGTCGGGATTGGTGAAATCCGGCGAGCAGCAGAGCATCGGCATATCGAAGCCGGCGGTGGAGATGGCCTCGCCGATGGAGTCGAGATAGGAGGGGTCGAGGGACGTGAAGAAGCCGTCGTACATCTCGAGGCCGTCGGCGTCGAGGTCGCGCGCCATGGCGATCCAGTCGAAGACGGTCATGGTGGGCTTTTCGCCGGCGATGGCGTCCAGATAGCACTTGGGGAAGGCGGAGAGGCGAAGGGGCATGTTGCTACAATGTGAATAAATATGCGGGTTTTACTGCTGATTCTCGGTTTAGCCGCGATGGCGATGGGCCAGGACGATGATATCGTGTGGCTCGACAACTATGCTGAAGCGGTGAAGGCCGCCAAGGCAACGGGGAAGCCGATCTTCCTCGAGTTTCGCTGCGAGCCTTGAACGAACGGCAGAATATTTGACGCACAGGTTGTGCTGTCACCGAAAGATTCGCCCCTGGGCAAACTGCTGCGGCAGTACGTGACCGTGCGCATTATCCGCATGGATACGATCGATATTGGTCTGTTTGAACATGACCGGAACAACACGATCTACTTCTACATTTTGAACGCGGACGAGCAGATCTATATGCGGTACGGCGGGCGGGATAACGCGTCGCCCGATACCTACCTGAACATCGAGAGCCTGACGTTGGCCGCGGCTAAGGGGTTGGAGTTGCATGCGAATCGGCCGCCCGCGCCTCCGCGGCCGAAGCCCGATTTTCCGAAGAACTATTCGCTGCTGGTGGAGCGGACGTTTGCGCGGAACCAGTGCGTCGAGTGCCACCTGATTGGCGACTACCAGAATCTGCACCGGCAGCAGGATGGGACGCTGGACAAATTGGTGCATCTGTTCCGGTCGCCGGACTTGAAGACCGTGGGGATTTTGTTGGATGTGCCGAAGGGGCTGGTATTGAAGGAGGCCACGGGGGCGGCGGCAGCGGCCGGATTGCAGGCAGGCGACCGCATCGCGAAGTGGGAAGGGACAACGGTGTGGACCTTCGCGGACGTGCAGCATCGCTACAACGAGACGCCGCGGACGGCGAAGGAAGCGAAGTTGACGGTGGAGCGGGGTGGGAAGATGGTGGACGTGACGATGGCCCTGCCGCCGCGGTGGTGGTGGGCCGAAACGAAGTTCCGGCAATCAAGCGTGGAGCCGCGCTTCTATTTCGACGACCGGCCTTTGACGGCGGAGGAGAAGCAGCAGTTGGGGCTGCCGGCGGAAGGATTTGCCAGCATGGTGAAGTATGTGTCGAGTACGGCGCAGACGATGGAGTTGCATGCCTTGCAGGTGGGCGATGTGATCTCGGCGATCGATGGCAAACGTGTGGATGCCGATGCGCATACGGCATCGCTCTATTTGATCCTGCGCAAAATGCCCGGCGATTCGGCGATGCTGGAAGTAGTGCGCGGCGGGAAGAAGATTGAGATGCCGCTCAAGACGATCCAGATGAGCTTTAGAAAATGAGACTGCTGAGCCTAGTGTTGTTGGCGACGGGATGGGGTGCGCCGGTAGAGGTGCGCGTCGATGATGAGGTCTGCGCGACCTATGACGCGCGGCTGGCTGGCGACCAACTCGTGGTTCGTGTGCGCCTGGGCAAGGGCTGGCACACGTTTGCGATGGACAATACGGTGCGGGCCGTCGAGGCATTGAAGGGCAAGAAGGCGCTGAGCGCGGACATGCCGACGAAGGTGGCCGTGGGCGAGGGGCTGACGGTGACCGGGACGTGGAAGCAGACGCCGCCGGCGGATTTTTCAAAGCCGGAATTGCGGATTTTCAGTTGGGGATACGAAGGCGAGGCGATGTTCGTCGCGCCGGTGAAGCGCGAGGGAACGGTGGGCAAGGTCGGCGTGAAGGGACAGGCCTGCACCCCGTCGATCTGCAAGAACATCGACGTGAAGGTGGATGTGGGGATGGCCGATGGGCCGTTGGCGGGTGCGCCCCTCGAACTGGTGCGCACCCAATAAAGCGGCCGGATTTCTACGCGGCGGCCAATAACTCCAAGTTGGCCTCGAAGGACTCCAAATGGTTGTAGGACGCATTAAGCAGATTCGCGTAGACGCGCTTGATGTCGGCCTGTTTGGCTTCGACGATCCCAACTTCCAGATCGGCGATGTCGGTCTTCTCGATGAGAACTCCCACTTCGAGGGCGTCCTTGAGGGAGATGGCGACCTTTGTGGTGAGGTCGAAATACATCGCTGCCATCCGGGGATCGGCGAATTCACCGGCGGCCCGGCCAGCGGCCGGATCGGCTAGATTGTACTTGGTGAGCAGACGGCCTACCTGACGAAAGTGCGCCGTCTCGCTCTGCGCAATGTTGGGGAAAATACGCACGTTCCAGCGTTCCCCGGCGACAGCGTACACGTCGTGGGCCAGTTTCTCTTCTTCCCGCATCAGAAGCAGGCGGGCGGATTCCTCCGCAGTGAGGACGGCCGGGACATTGCCTCCCCCGGGACCATTCTGCGCCAGCAAAGGTGCGGCAGCTACCGCGCTGAACCCGATCGCCAACCACTCTCTTCTTGTTCTCATGACCAATCTCCTGTTCAACTAAACAGATTCGGTTGGCCGGAGAAGGTGACAGGTTACGAGTAGATGCCGGGCGCTTCGTGGCCGAGGGCCTGCACGTATTCGACGTAGGTGCCGGGGTAGACGCGGGGGACGCGCTCCTTGCCCGTTTCGCCGCCGAGTTCGAGCACCCGCGTGCCGAGGCCACGGAGGAACGTACGATCGTGCGAGACGAAGATCATCGTGCCTTCGAAGTCCGCTAACGCCTCAACGAGCATCTCCTTCGTCGCTAGGTCGAGATGGTTCGTCGGCTCGTCAAGGACGAGGAAGTTCGGCGGGTTGAAGAGCATGCGGGCCATCGCCAGGCGCGACTTCTCGCCACCGGAGAGCGCGCGGATGCGCTTATCGACATCGTCGCCGGAGAACTGAAAGGCGCCGGCGAGCGAACGGAGCGAGCCGATCGAATCTTGCGGGAAGTCCTTCTGCAGTTGCTCGAAGATCGTGAGTTCCGGGTCGAGCACGTCGAGCGACTGCTGGGCGAAGTAGCCCATCTGCAGGCTGGCGCCGAGGCGGACGGTGCCCGCGTCCGGGTTGGTGGCGCCGGCGATCATCTTGAGCAGAGTCGTCTTGCCGGCGCCGTTGCGGCCCATGACGGCCCAGCGTTCGCCGCGGCGGATGGTGAGGCTGAGGCCGTCGTAGATCACGCGGTTGCCGTAGGCCTTGTGGATGTCTTCGATGACGGCCACCTGATCGCCGGAGCGGGACGGGGCGCGGAAATCGAACTTCACCACTTGGCGTTTCTTCGGTAGTTCGATCTTGTCGATCTTGTCGAGCGCCTTGATGCGGCTCTGGACCTGGGCGGCCTTGGCGGCGTGCGTCTTGAACCGCTCAATGAAACGCTGTTCCTTGGCGAGCATCGCCTGCTGCCGGGCGAAGGCGGCCTGTTGATTCGTCTCGCGGACGGCGCGCTCGCGTTCGTAGAAGTCGTAGTTGCCGGAGTAGGAGACGATTTCACCCGAGTCGATCTCGGCGATCTTCGTGACGAGACGGTTCATGAACTCGCGGTCGTGCGAGGTCATCAACAGCGATCCCTGATAGTTGCGGAGGAACGTTTCGAGCCAGATGATCGATTCAAGATCGAGATGGTTCGTCGGTTCGTCCATCAGCAACACGTCGGGACGGCCGAGGAGGACGCGGGCGAGCGCCACGCGCATCTTCCAACCGCCGGAGAGCGCGCCGACGTCGCCGTCGATCTGCTCGTCCTGAAAACTCAAGCCGTGGAGCACTTCGCGAGCCTGGGCTTCGAGCGTGTAGCCGTTCAGGTGTTCGTACTCTTCCTGCACCTCGCCGAAGCGTTCGAGGATCTTGTCCATCTCATCGAACCGGGCGGGGTCTTCAAGGCCCTGCTGCAGCGCCTCGAGTTCGTGATGGAGTTCGCCGACGCGGCCGGAGCCGGCGATGGCTTCGTCGAGCACGGAGCGGCCCTTCATCTCTTCGACGTCCTGGCGGAAGTAGCCGATGGTGAGCTTCTTCGGGACGGTGACGTCGCCTTCGTCGGGGGCTTCTTCGCCCACGATCATGCGGAAAAGGGTGGTTTTGCCGGCGCCGTTGGGGCCTACGAGGCCGACCTTTTCGCCGGGGTTCAGCTGGAAATTGGCGTCGACAAAAACGAGTTGCTTGCCGTACTGCTTGTTGATATTAGAAAACGCGATCATCCGAACCTCCAAGGTAGCAGGCTTAGCGGGTCAGACGGTCGAGAATTTGCTTGGCTTGGGTGTGGCCGGGATGGAATTGGAGGAGGCGGCGGAGCGTTTGGATGGCCGCCTTTTTGTCGCCGCGTTGCACCTGGGCGGCTGCGAGATTGAGCCCGGGGCCGGGGAGGCCGGGGTAGCGGGCGAAGACCGATTTCCAGCGGACTTCGGCGGAGGCGGCCTGGCCGTTTTGCGCTTCGTAGATGGCTAGGTTGGCGGCGGCGGTGGGTTCGTCCGCGTTCAACCGCAACGCTTCGCGATAGACGCGAACGGCGTCGGCAGCGCGGCCGGCCTGGTCGTAGAGCTGGCCGAGTTGGGTGAGCACTGCAGCGTCCTTGGGCTCGACGCGTTCGAGGCGCGGGATGGAGGGTTGGGCGAGGGCGAGGTCGCGGGGCGGGATGGGCGCGTCCCAGAAGAGGCGGAGCGGGCGCTGGGGCGAGGTCTTGCGGCCGATGCGATGGTTCGTGAAGGCGACGTGGGCGTCTTTACTGTCCGTCTTCGGCATGTGGCAGGTGGCGCAATCGGGGCCACGGCCGCATTTGTCGGGCGTGTGGCAATTTTGGCAGGTGTTGGCCTTCATGCCGCCGTGCGGGTCGTGGCAGGTGACGCACCAGAGTTTGTCGCCGGCTCCTTGCTTGCAGGCGCTCTCGGCGAGTTGCTCGGCGTGGTCGGTGGCGTTGCTCTTGGCGCCGCTGACGAAGATGGAGACGAAGTCGCCGAGGCGGTCGCCGGGCTTGTAGTCGTAGGGATTCTTGCCGGCGCGGGTGACCTTGGCGGCGCCCGTGAGATGACACTGCTCGCAGACGTTGTCGCGGCGTTCGGGGGGGAGTTTGGCGGGGTTGACGGAGTGGTGGGAGGCCGGGCCGTGGCAGCGTTCGCAGGAGATGCCGGGTTCGGCGAAGGGCGGGTTCGGATACTGGTTCTGGGTTCCCTTCACTAGCTTCGTGCCGGTGGTGTGGCACTGGAGGCAGGGCTCTTCGACGGGGCGGAAGGTTTGGGCGTTGGGGAAGCCGGGTGAAAGGCCGAAGGACTTTGTTTTCGAGAAATAGGATTGCGGGCTCTGGATGAGGAAGTTGCCGATGAAGGAGACGTAGCTTTTTCCGAGAGCGCCGGAGCCGAGCGACCACTTGCCGGGCGATTCGAGCGCGGCGGTCCGGGCCATACGGGAATGCGACTGCCGCTCAACAATTTCGGCATGACAGGGGGCACAAACAGCACTGCCCGGGTCCGCGAAGACCCGGGCAGTGAAGACGGACAGGAGAAACAACCGAAGCACTTAGAACGTAAAGCGCAGGGCGATTTCGATGTTCCGCGGTCCCAACTGTTGGCCGGTGAACTGGCCGAACAAGGGGCTCTGGATGTTGGTGTTCAAACCACCGATGCCAGCCCAGTTGAAGGCATTCAAGAACGTGCCGCGGAGCTGAATATTCCGCACTTCATCGAACTTGAAGAACTTCTGGATGCTGCCATCGAAGGTCACAACGTGACGGTCGCGGATGTTGGGCAGGTACGGCCCAACGGTTCCGAGCCGTTGAACAACGTTCTGGCCGCCGGCGACTACCGGAGGATTGGTGAACGCTGCGCGATTCAGGTAGGTGGTTCCGCCGGTAAAGCCGCGGAAGTTGATGGGGGCATCGGGGTTCAGGATGATCGGCACACCGGTTACCAGGTCCGGACGGGCCGCGTTCCCGGTCGGGAGATTGATGCCGCCGGTTTGAATGGCGATGGGGTTGCCACTGCGCCAATTCTGAATGCCGCTCAACTGCCAGCCACCGATGAAGGCGTCGACCAAGCCGTTGGTGTTCACGGCGCGGCCTTTACCGACGGGGATCTCGTAGATCCAGCTCAACTTCGCCACATGCGGGAGGTGGTAGTTGGTGATGGAACGCTCGAGGTTGCGGTTGAAGACGTCGGCCACGCCCTCGGCGTCGATTGCGTTGTCGGTCAAGCCAAGGGACTTGGACCACGTGTAGGCACCCAGGATGGCCAAGCCTTTCTTGAAGTGCCGGGTGACCTGCAGCTGCAGGGAGTTGTACGACGACGTACCCAGGTTCGGGAAGATACTGTTGATTCCGGTGAACTGGGGGTAGGGGCGCAACGCCTGCAGGTTGGTGCCCGCGAAACCGGGGAACGGCTGCGGAATCGGGCTCGACGCGTTCCACGGACGGGGCAGGATGTCGCCATACTGCTGCGTGACCGAGAACGGCAGGTTGTTCGGCTGCTCGAAGCCCTTGGCGAGCAGGCGGGTGCCCTTGTTGCCAACGTAGTTGAGTTCGATAACCGTGCTGGCCGGGAGCTGATACTGGAACCCAAAGTTCCAATTCTGCACATAAGGCAGCCGGTTGCCTTGCGGGCTGTAATAGTCGATACCCTGGCCATTGGCAAGATTCGGAATCTTGTTGGGCAAGGTGCCGGTGAAGTTGGGATAGGGGTTGGACAGATTGCCGACGGGCGCTTCAGCGAACGGCACCTGGGTATTGCCGGAATTGACAACGATGCTGCCGTTGTAGCCGAGGGTGCCGCCGAAGCCGAAGCCGTTGGAGATGGCCGGGGTGTTGTTGATGCCGTAGCCGCCGCGCCAAACGAGCTTATCGGTCATCGCGTAGGCGAAGCCAAACTTCGGCGAGATCTGCTTCCAGTAGGTGTCCTGGAAACCTCTCCGGTCGCGGTCTTCGGCGAAGACCAACGCGCCGGGGCGGTTGCCAGCGGCCGGGTTCGGCACTGCGAAGTCGATCGCCGACATGCGGCCGGCGACTTCGATGAGGCCACCGACCATCTCCCAGCGGAGTCCGAGGTTGAGGGTCAGCTTCCGGGAGACCTTCCAGTCGTCCTGGAAGTAGAAGCCGGCGGTGCGCCACCGGTGGCCGAAGTTGGATGCCACGATGCCGCGGCTGGTGGAGGCGTAGTCGCCGAGCAGGAAGCTGGCGAAGCTGTGACCAGTCTGGTTGATGAAGCCCGGCAGCGCGGTCTGGTTTGGCGAGAAATTAAAGTCGCCGGAACCGGACTTGGAGCGGGTGTTGTAGTAGTAGCGGCGGTTTTCAAAGCCGAACTTGTAATTGTGCTTTCCGCTCACCTTCGTGAAGTCGGCCTGGATGATTGTGGAGCCGTTGAAGCTGCCACCACGGCTGTTGGAGCCGAGACGGCCGCCAGCGCCGATGCCACCGCCCTGGAAGGGCAGACCGGAGAAGTTCAGAGCCGGGAAGTGGGTGCCCGGGACGTTCTGCAGTCCGATCTTGGACGGCCAATCCTGGTCAACGTAAACGCTCTCGTTGATGTTGCCGAAGCGGTTGTAGCCGAGGTTCAGGCGGCCGAGCAGCGTCGGGGTAAGCGTGAAGTCGTAGGCGCCGCGGACCATGGTGCCCGGGGTGTCCTGGTTCTGATAAACATTGGTCGGAGCTCCGGGAGGCGCGCCCCAACGGCCGCCAATCGAGTTGTTCCGCACACGGAAGTTGCGATTCACCATGCCGCTAATGCGATGGCGTTCGTTCAAGTTGTGGTCGCCCTTGAAGGTCAGCATGCGTTCGCCGAACACGGGACAGCAGGCGCCAAGAGACGGGGTGTTCTGGAGCATGGTATCGAACAACGGCTTGTCGATAGTGGCCACGTCGATAATTTTCTGCGAAACCGGGCTGAACCGGGTGCGAGGAATGATGTTGCCGGGGAAGATGTCGCGGACCCAGGTGTTGCCGACTTGGCGGGCGGAGGCAGGATCGTAGATCGCGCCGCCGATTACGGGACGTCCAAGCGCGTCCGTGCCAACGTTCGTGCCGGAGATGGCGTTTCCAGTGAATCCAGCGTTCAGGATGCGGCTGAAGTCGCCCTGCTGATATTCGGGCATCGGCAATTGAGTGAAGGAGGTCTGATTGAAGTCCTTCGTTGTCGTCCGCTCGAAATTATGGAAGAAAAAGGTGCGGTTCTTGCCGTTGTAGACTTTCGGGATCAGCACAGGGCCACCAATGGAGTAGCCGTAATTGTGCTGCTTGAACGGCTGCCGCTCAACGCCGGCTGCGTTCGAATTGAACGCATTGGCGCGGAGCGCATCGTTCTGGCCGTAGTAGTAGGCCGAGCCATGGAATTCGTTCGTGCCGGACTTCGTGGCGAAGTTGGCTACCGAGGTCTGGCCGCCGGAGTATTGGGCCGAGACGGTGCCGGTCTGCAGCTTGAATTCGGAGATCGACTCCGAAGACGGGCTGAATTCGCTGTTGGCGCCACCCGCAAGGTCCATACGGCCGACGGAGATACCGTCGATCAGGATCTCGTGCGAATAGTTCTGTCCGCCGTTGATCGACCCTTGCCAGGTGCCGCCGGTGGTGCCGGGGAGCGAGGTGAAGATGAACTGCTGGATCTGACGACGGCCGCCGCCAACGGCGATTGGCCAATCGTCGAACTCTTTCTTCGATACGTAAGAGCCGATTTCCGCCGTGCCGGTTTCGAGCAGCGGGGTTTCAGCGGTGATGGTGACCGATTCGGTCAGGTTGCCGACTTCAAGGGCGAAGTCGATGGTCAGGGTCTGTGCGACGGCGAGAACGATATTCTGCCGGACGGACGTTTTAAAGCCAGGCGCCGCAACGGTAATGCGGTACGTGCCGGGGGAAAGCGAAGGCGCGCGGAAGACGCCGGCTTCCGTAGAAGCGGCATTCAATTCGACGCCAGTCGCCATGTTGAAAATCTTCACGTTGGCGCCGGCTACAGCCGCGCCGGAAGAATCTGTGATGGAACCATTAAAAGTTCCACGTTCTGCTTGGCCGAAGCACGCAGCGGCGGCCAATAGGACGCCTAGTACTATTCGGGATATCATTCAGGACCTCCTGGAATTTGGGCCAGCATATCACGGGCATGGGCTAGAGTGAACCGGTGTATCGTACCCACATGGGTCTTTTTCGAGTCGTTTTTGTCCTCGTGGTAGTCTTCGCGCCCCTCGCCGCTCAGGGTCCTCGACCGATCTCTTTTTCTGATTTCGACTCCTGGCGATCCATTCAGAGCCAGGAGCTTTCTCCCGACGGCAAGTACCTTGCTTATGCGTTGCTTCCCCAAACCGGAGACGGCGAAGCGGTGCTCCGCGAACTCGCTACGGGACGGGAGACCCGCATTCCAATCGGCGCCATGCCGCCCCCGGCTACGGAAGGCGAAGGCGAGGATGGTCCGCCCCCGCCTCGCGGTCCGAGGATCGACTTTAGTGGCGATGGCAGTTATCTGTTTGTAACAACCTATCCTTTGAAGGCCGCCGCCGACCAAGCGAAGCGAGATAAGAAGCCGGCGCCGCCGAATGGACTCGCTATCGTTGAGGTTGCCGCCGGACGACTTACCCGCATCGAGGACGTACAAAGCTTCGCCTTTCCAGAGGACGTTACCAACGCCGTCGCCTTCCGGCGCAGTGGCAAGGGCCCTACGGAGCTGGTGGTGCGTTCGCTGCCCTCTCAGGCGGAGCGCAAATTCGCGGACGTGAATGAATACTCTTTCACGCGCGATGGCCAGTTACTTGCCATCGCCACGAAAGAGGCCGTAAAGATTCTGAACCAGGAGGTCCAAACTATCACGGCTGCCACCGGCACTTATGCCAAGCTCACGTGGGACGACGGGCAGACCCAACTGGCCTTCGTCACCAAGCAAGCACTGTTCGGCTGGAAGCGTGGCCAAGCCACAGCCACCGAATGGCATCGCGCCAGCATCAGCGACCGTGCCAACCTGCTCTTCTCGCGGGATGGTTCCCGCGTCTTCTTTAGTACGGCTCCCAAACGCCCCACACGGTCCGAGCCGGACCTGGCCGAAGAGAAGGCCGTCTTCGATCTCTGGCACTATCAGGACGACCGTGTACAGACGATTCAAAAGGTGCGCGCGGAGCAGGAACGCAATCGCAGCTTCCGCGCGTCGTTCAGTATTCTGGACAATAAATTTACACAATTGGGGGCGCCGGACCTTCCGGAGGTCACTCCGAGCGAAGACGGACTGGTTGCGGTTGGGGTGGATGACCAGCCGTATCGCAAGGACAACGACTACAGCGAGCGCTACAGCGACTTTTGGCTGTTGAATGCAGTGACGGGTGAACGCAGCCTCATCGTCCAGCGCTCCGCTGGTACGCCAGCGCTTTCTCCCGACGGAAAATACGCCATCTACTACTCCTTCGGGAACTGGTGGGTGATCAACGTAGCGACGAATACTGTCACCAACCTCACGGCGCATCTGAAGGTTCGATTCCGTAACGAACTCCACGACTCGCCCGGCGGCGCGGCCAGCTACGGCCAGATCGGCTGGACCAAAGACAGCCGCCACTTTCTGGTTTACGACCGTTACGACATTTGGGCGCTCACGCCAGACGCCGCTGCCGCGAAGAATCTGACGGAGGGCGAAGGCCGGAAGGAGAAGATCCAATTCCGGCTGGTTCGGCTGCGGACGGATCCGCGTAACCGCCATCTCGATCCCGCCGAACCGCTCCTGCTCCGCGCGGAGAATGAGGTGACCCGCGAGAGCGGCTTCTATCGCGACTCGTTCGCCGGCGATGCGCCGCCGCAAAAAATACTGATGGCGGCGAAGAACTTCCGCGCCCCAGTGAAAGCCAAGAATGCCGACGTCCTTCTGCTCTCCGCCAGCAGCTTCACCGAGTTTCCAGATCTGCTGATCACCGACTCTTCGTTCGCCAAACTCGATAAGGTGACTCGCGCGAATCCGCAGCAGGCGCAGATGGCCTGGGGATCGGCGGAACTGATGAAATTTACGAATATGAACGGCGTGCCGTTGCAAGGCGTGCTGGTGAAGCCACCGGGATTCGACCCCGCGAAGAAGTACCCGTTGATGGTCTATATCTATGAGCGGCTGTCGCAGACGCTCCATACGTTCTACGATCCGGCGCCGAGCCACCGGGTGAACCCGGCTGTCTACGCCTCGAACGGCTACGTCGTGCTGATGCCCGACATCGTTTACACCATCGGCTATCCCGGCCAAAGCGGTATGAACGCCGTCATGCCAGCCGTGCAGAAGGTGGTCGATGAGGGCTACATTGACGAGGCCCGCATCGGGATTCAAGGCCATTCCTGGGGCGGCTACCAGATCGCCTACATGTTGACGAAGACGAACCGCTTCCGCGCTGCCGCGCCAGGGGCGCTGGTGGGCAACATGTTTTCGGCCTATTCGGGCATCCGCTACGGCACCGGCATCCCTCGGCAGTTTCAATATGAGCGGACGCAGAGCCGCATCGGTGGCACCCCGTGGCAGTTCCCGCTGCGCTTCCTCGAAAACTCTCCGGTGTTCACGGCGGATCGTGTGCAGACGCCCGTTCTGATGCTGCACAACGACGGCGACGACGCCGTACCGTGGACGCAGGGCATCGAGTTCTTCCTGGCGCTCCGCCGCTTGAATAAGGAAGCCTACTTCTTCAATTACAACGGCGAACCGCATGGCATCCGTAAGCGCGCCAACCAGATGGACTACGCGCTGCGCCTGTTCCAATTCTTCGGCCACTACCTGAAAAACGAAACGAAGCCAAAGTGGATGGAAAAGGGGATCCCGTACATCGAACGGGATAGCCCGGAGCATCAGGCCACCTCCTTACAATAGAAGCTGGCATGAACCATCACGATTCCCACCGCCGCACCGTCCGCGTCAAGCGCGTCGACGAAGTGAATTCGCTCGACGAAATGTTCCGGCACTGCTTGCCGGCGTTTGGCGGCGCTTACCTCCGCCGGATCTATGAGATCCTCGACCGCGCCATTGGCATGGGCTGCCCGCTCACGCTCGCCATCGCCGGTCCGGTCACCGTGTCTGGCCAGCATCAGACGTGGCTGATCCCGCTGCTCGAAACCGGGTGGGTCGCTTATCTTTCTACCACTGACGCGGTCTGCTATCACGATGGCCACCGCTCGCTAGATGGCCGCAAGGATCCTGTATTCGAAGTGCCCATCTTCGGCGACGACGGCGCACTGCGCGACGAGAAAACCATCCGTGTCACCGACATGGCGTTCGACGAGGACGTGCTGCTCGATCAGGACCGTTTCCTGACCGCGCTGCTAAATCACGAAGACTTCCAGAAGAAGATGACCGGCACCGAGATGCGGAACAAGCTTGGCCGCTGGTACCAGGCGATCGAAGAGCGCAATGGCGTGGAGCAGGGTTTGCTCGCCAAGTGCCACGAGATGGGGATCCCGGTGTTTGTGGGCGCGCCGGGCGATGGCAGCGTGTTCCTGAATTCCATGAAGCTGTGGGCGATGCGCGAGGCTGGGTTGATCCCGTCGTACGGCTTCGATCTCGATATCCATGCAGAGGTGTTTGAGGCTTGCGCCTACCATCGGTGGGGTCTTTTTGATACGGAAGCGAAGTCGCTGGCGACGTTCATGCTCGGCGGCGGCGTGCCAAAGAACTACAATTTGCAGCCGGAGCCGGCGCTCGGCCAGATCCTCGGTTTGCCCGACGTTCGCGGTTACGAATTCGATGTGCAGATCACGTCGGCGCCGATCACCGATGGCAGCTTGTCGAGTTGCCCCCCGGCCGAAGCGGTCACCTGGGGCAAGGTGGATCGCGATACCTACCAACAGTCGACCGAAAGCATGCAGGGCGATTATTCGATGGTCGTGCCGTTCCTGATTAAGGCGCTGCTCGATCGCCGGAAGAAGTTCGAACGGTTGCGCGACGAACTCGGCGAAGAGACCTTGTTCGAGCGGCATCCGGAAGCCAAGGGTTACCTGCGCTCCCGCGATGGCTACCGTCTCTATGATCAGCGCGAAGCCCTGGTCGGCAAGCTGCGCGACGCGGTCCGCGAGAATGCGGATTGGCTGAACGAAACTCTCACCTACCCACTCGCGATCCCAAAACAATGAGACAACCGGTTCATGTCTTCTACGGCGGCGCCCATCTGTTCCGGCCCGACATTATCGAAAAGATCAGCAGCGTGGCACTGCGCGCGCTGCCGAGCTTCGATACCCCTTACCGCAAGCAGCTCGAAGCCAAGCTGAAGGCGGAGCCGGTGGAGGACTATCGGATCGACTTTGAGGACGGCTATGGTGACCGGCGGCAGGACGAGGAGGACGCCGATGCCTATCGCTGCGGCAAGATCGTTGCGGCCGGCACCGGGTTGCCCGCGGTGGGGATTCGCATCAAGCGGCATGGCATCCGCACGCTCCGCATTTTTCTCGATAGCGTAGGCACGCTGCCGCCCGGTTTCCGCATCACAGTGCCGAAGGTGGAGCGTCCGGAGGAGGTAGCGATGGTGGCCGCCGAGTGTCCGGACGCGCATATCGAAGCGCTGATCGAGACCGGCCCCGTGGTCCAGCGGCTCCACGAGATTCCGGCCCATAGCCTGCACCTTGGTCCGTACGATCTGCTCGCCTCGTTGGGAATCCCGGCCGCGTTCCAGCATCTGCACCACCCGGCGTGCACCATGGTTCGGATGCAAATGCTGCTTACCGGCAAGACGGTCGTGGATGGTCCAACGAAGACGCTGCCCGTGGGCGACAACCCGCAAGAGGGTTGGAAGAAGCATCGCGAGGACATCTGGCGTTCGCTGAGTGAGGGCTTCTACCAAAGCTGGGATATCCACCCGGCACAGCTTGTTTCGCGTTACGCCACGCTGATGGAGTTCTACATGGAACACCTGCCCGCGGTGCGCGAGCGCCTCGCCAACTTCGATGGCTCAGCGACGCGGTTGGGTGCGCAGTTCGACGATGCGGCCACCATCCGCGGTTTGCGCGCGTTCGCGGAGCGGGCGTCTTATTTGGTATCGCGGTAGTTCAGCGGGGGCTTGGCGTCTTTCGGCAGGCGCGATTCGTAGTTGAATCCGGCGCGGCGTTTTTCGAAGGCCGCGCGGACGGCAGCCAGTTGCTTGGGGTCGCTATAGAGGTCCATCGCCGTCAACGCGAGCACCTTGGCGGCGAGCACCATGCCTTTGCGTCCGATGCTCATTCCCGCGCACGCCGTCGATTGCC
The DNA here is from genome assembly GCA_945890485.1 of Candidatus Sulfopaludibacter sp. SbA3. GTDB lineage: Bacteria > Acidobacteriota > Terriglobia > Bryobacterales > Bryobacteraceae. The sequence goes on from CAMDCN010000005.1 coordinate 147,303, forward strand.
AGGAGTGAAACGGGATGCCGGGGGCGAAGGTTGCGAGGCTAACTTCCGACGTCGGAACCACCCAGGAGACGTCCGCGGCGTCAGTGGATGCGGAGCCGGCCCCGCTCGCGATCGGCTGGATCTGCGCCTCGCTGCCGAGGGCGAGTTCCGGCTCTGCGAAAAGCGTAGTGCGCAGTTTGGTGGCGAACTCCTTTTCTTCGGCGCCGTACTGAATGCCGCCGAGTACACGCATATGCCGGTCGTACATCGCAGCGAGGGCGTCGTTCGGCAACATGTTGTAGACGGAGGACTGAATCGCCTCCTCCTGCTTGGTCTCGGTGGCGAGAGCTGCACCGGCGGCGGCCTTTTCTATGCGGGACCAGACGTTGTCGAGAACCTTCATCGACGGGTGCCGCGCGTAGACGTAGACCTCCGCGAAGTCCGGCACGACGTTCGGCGCCACGCCGCCCTGCGTGACGATGTAGTGCATGCGGGTCTCCTGTGGCACGTGCTCGCGGAGCAGGTCGATGGCATGGTTGAAGAGCATGACGGCGTCGAGCGCGGAGCGGCCCTGTTCCGGGTTTGCCGCAGCGTGGGCGGCGGTGCCGCGGAAGCGGAACTTGGCGGTGATATTCGCGAGGGTGGTGCGGAGGCTGGCCTGGTTGGCGTCGCCGGGGTGCCAAGCGAGCACGGCATCGACATCGGCGAAGGCGCCGGCGCGGATCATGTAAACCTTGCCGCCGCCGCCCTCTTCGGCGGGCGTGCCGAAAACTTTCAGGGTGCCGCGGAAGCCTTGCTCCTTGAGGGCGATGGCCGCGAGTACGGAGCCGGCCCCGAGCAGGTTATGGCCGCAGCCGTGGCCGGGGGCGTTGGCGACGCGGGGCGCTCGCTTCGGCGTGTCTTCCTGCGAGAGGCCGGGCAGCGCGTCGTATTCCGCCGGCAAGCCGATGACCGGCTTGCCGGAGCCGTAGGTGGCGACAAACGCGGTGGGGATGCCGCCGGTGCCTGTCTCGACCGTAAAACCTGCGCGGCGCAGTTCGGCCTGGAGTAGGGCGGAGCTTTTCTCCTCTTTATAGCCGACTTCGGCGAGCTCCCAGATCTGCCGGGAGAGTTGCCCCAGGCGTTCGGAGTGAAGGTCGACCTTGCTCGTCACCTGGCTGTGGAGCAGGGGGACGAGCAGGCAAAGCAGGTAGCGCATGCTGCTAGGACAACACAGTCTCTTCCACTGTCGCCACCTGTGAATGCGATCGTGTGGCAGGGACGCGGCCGGAGAGGAGCAGGTAAACGGCTGGCGTGAGGTAAAGCGTGACGACTTGCGAGAAGAGCAAACCACCGACGACGCAAAGCCCGAGCGGTTGGCGGGCTTCGGCTCCCGCACCGTGGCCGAGGGCGATGGGCAACGCTCCGAAGAGCGCGGCCATCGTGGTCATCATGATGGGGCGGAAACGGATGACGCAGCCTTCAAAGATGGCTTCTCTCGGCGACAAGCCCGACCTGCGTTCGGCATCAAGGGCGAAGTCGATCTGCATGATGGCGTTCTTCTTCACGATGCCGATGAGCAGAATCAGCCCGACGAAGGAGTAGATGTTCAGATCGAGGCCAAACAGATGCAGGGTGAGCAGCGCCCCGAAACCGGCCGACGGCAGGCCGGAGAGGATCGTGAGCGGATGGACGAAACTTTCATACAGGATGCCGAGCACGATGTAGACGACGAGGATGGCAATGACGAGCAGCAACATCAGGTTCTGCGTAGACTTCTGGAACGCCTGCGCCGTGCCCTGGAAAGTGGTGGTGACCGTGTCGGGCAGATGCTGCGTGGCCAGTGTTTCAATGGACTGCACGGCATCGCCGAGGGAGACCCCGGGGAGGAGATTGAAGCTCATCGTGACGGCGGGGAGCTGGCCGAAATGGTTGATGCTGGTGGGTCCGGCGCGGGGCTCCAGCCGAGCGAGGGAACGGAGTGGGACCAGCACCCCGTCCGTGGAGCGAACATAGAGGGCGCCCATCTGGGATTCGTCGGCCTGGAACTCGCGCTGGACCTCCAGCAGGACACGGTACTGATTTTCGGGGGCGTAGATAGTGGAGGTCCAGCGGGGGCCATAGGCCGCGAAGAGGGCGCTTTCAATCTGTTCCGGGGTAACGCGGAGCGTGGCCGCGCGGTCGCGATCGATGACCACGCTGAGTTCGGGGTTGCGGATCTGGAGGTCGCTCGTCACGTCGACGAGGCCCGGCACCTTGGCCAGTTCGCGCTCGAACACAGGGGCGCTGCGGTGGAGTAGTTCGGTGTCGGTGCTTTGCAGCGTGTACTGGTAAAGGCTCTTTGAGAGTGTGCCGCCGATGCGGATGGCGGGAGGATTCTGCAGGAACGCGCGGCCTGCCGTGAGGCTGTTGAGCTTGGGGCGAAGCCGGGCCATCACGGTGTCGACGCTGGGCTGTCCGGGCCGCTGGGCGCGGGGATGCAGATCGAAGAAGATGCGTCCGAAGTTGGCGGCGTTTTGGCCGCCGACGCTAGTGGAGAAGGACTCAACGGCGGTCTCGTCGCGGACCAGGTCGTTCAACTTCTGCATGTGCCGGGCGACATCGAGATGAGACGTGCCTTGGGGGAACTCGATGGACGCCAGGATCTCGTTGCGGTCTTCACTGGGAACGAAGCCTTTGGGCACCTGCAGATAGAGCCAGACGGTGCCGGCGAGGATGGCGACCGAGAGCGCGAGCACGGCGGGGTTGTGCCGGAGGGTCCAGCGGAGGGAGCGCTCGTAGGCTTCTTGCATGGCGGTGAAACCGCGCTCGGTGAACCGGTATAGCCGGCCATGGCGAACGCCATGACCCGAGCGAAGGAACCGGGCCGACAGCATGGGCGTCAGGGTGACCGAGACGAAGCCGGAGACGAGAATGGCCACGACGATGGTGACCGAAAACTCCTGAAACAGGCGCCCGAGGATCCCATCGAGGAACAGCAGCGGGATGAAGACGGCGGCGAGCGAGACGGTCATCGAGATGATGGTGAAGCTGACCTCGCGCGTGCCTGCCAGGGCGGCCTGCACCGGCGGCAGGCCCGACTCCATATGGCGCACAACGTTTTCGAGGACGACGATGGCATCGTCCACCACGAAGCCGATGGCGAGGATCAGCGCGAGCATGGTGAGGTTGTTGAGGCTGTAGCCCAATAGGTACATGGCCGCGAACGTGCCGATGATGGAGACGGGCAGGGCGAGGCTGGGGATGATGGTTGCGGAAAGGTTGCGCAGGAAGAGGAAAATGACGAGGACCACCAGGAAAACGGTGAGCAGCATGGTCCATTGGACTTCGAGGAAGGACTCGCGAATGCTGTTGGCGCGGTCTGCAATCACCTCCACCGTGACGGCGGGGGGCATCTCCGCCAGGACGCGGGGGAGCAGCGCGCGGACTCCGTTGGCGACATCGACGGCGTTGGTGCCGGGTTGTTTGAAGACGAGGACGTTGAGGAATCGTTCGGTGAATTTCGCGCTGCTGAGCCAGGCCGCGGTCTTGTCGTCTTCCACGCTATCGATAACGGTGGCGACATCCTGGAGACGGACGGGCGCCCCGTCGCGCTGCAGAATGACCAGGCCGCGATAGGCCTCCGCGGAGGTGAGTTGGCCGGTGGCGTGGATGGTCATCATACGGTCCTGGCCGTACATGGTGCCGGTGGGCATGTTGACGTTGTGGCGGCGGATGGCGGATTCGACTTCGTCGATGCCGATACCGAGCGCGGCGAGGCGGCCGGGGTTGACCTGTACGCGGACGGCGTATTTCTGGGCGCCTTGGATCTGCACCTGGGCGACGCCGCGGACGGTGGAGATGCGTTGAGCCAACAGCGTGTCGGCGTACTCGTGCATCTTGTAGAGGGGGACGCTGGAGGAGCGGATGGCGAGATAGATGACGGGCTGGTCCGCGGGGTTAACCCGGCGGAACGAAGGTGGAGCGGGCATGCCGGCCGGGAGCAGGGGAGAGGCCTGCGTGATGGCGGCTTGCACGTCTTGCGCGGCGCCATCGATGTTGCGGGAGAGAGCAAACTGCAGCGTGATGGAGGTGCTGCCGAGGGAGTTGACCGAGTTCATCGAGTCGAGCCCTTCGATGACGGAGAACTGACGTTCGAGCGGCGTGGCGACGGCGGAGGCCATGGTCTCCGGGTTCGCGCCAGGCAGGCTGACATTGACGACGAGCGTCGGCATGTCGATGTTGGGCAGGTCGCTGACGGGCAGTTGGCGATAGGCGACCAGGCCGAACAAGGTGATGGCGGCCATGACCAGCGTCGTAGAGATGGGCCGTTCGATGAAGATGCGGGAGATCATTGGGCTTGGCGGACCTTCATGCCGGCGGTGAGGCGGAGGTGCCCTTCAGTCACGATGCGTTCGCCAGCGGCCAGGCCTTTCTCGATGGAGACGAGGCGGGTGGCCCGAGGACCAGCGACGACGGGCCGCTGCTCCACCAGGTCGCCCGCGCCGACGACGTAAAGAAAGTTACCGGCTTGCCCGGTTTGCAGGGCGGCGGCGGGGACGACGACTGCCTGAGGGCGCTCCTCAAGCAGCACCTTTACTTCGACGAACTGGCCGGGCCAGAAGCGGCCGTCCGCGTTAGCCATTTCGGCGCGGGCGCGGATGGTGCCGGTGCGGCTGTCGACGCTGTTTTCAAGGAAGCTCACGCGGCCAGGAGCCGCCATGGCGTGGTCACCCGGAGCCTGCGCAGAGACCGTAAGGCCGGCAGAACCCATGCGCCGGCGCAGGGTTGCCAGGTGGTCCTCTGGTACGGCAAAGGAGACGTACACCGGGGCGGTGGAGTGGATCGATACGAGGTCGGACTCGTTGGCCTTGGCAAGGTTGCCGGTGCGAAGAGAGAGGCTGCCCGTGCGGCCAGAGATGGGCGATCGTACGGTACAGAAGCCGAGTTGGAGGCGGGCCTGCGCGAGGGCGGCGGCGCTGGCCCCAGCGGCGGCTTTCGCACTATCGACGGCCGCGCGTTCGACGTGTACGGACTGCTGCCGGGATCGGGCATCCACGGTGATCTGGTCGGCCTGTTGGGCGGAGGCGACCCCTTCGGCGCGCAGCCTCTGATATCGGGAGAGTTGTTCGAGGGCGAACGCTTCCAGGGCGACGGCGCGGCGGAGGCTGGCTTCGGCTTGAGCGGTCAAGGCTTGGTCCTTCGCGAGATTGGCCTCCAAGACCTTGACCGATTCCTCGTAGGGCCGGCGATCGATTTCGAATAGGAGGTCGCCCTCCCGGACGAGGTCTCCTTCGCGGAAGTGGACGCGGGTGACCACGCCACTGGCCTGGGCTTTGACGACGGCGGAGGCGACTGGCTCCACCCGGCCGGTGACCGCAAGTTCCACGGGAAGCGGTTGGACTTCAGCCTGGGCAATGCGAACGGTGGCGACGGGGACGGAGGCGGCGCCCGCCGTGATGGGTGCGGAGCCTCCGCAGCCGGCTAGGCTGAGGAGGCCGCAGAGGAGGACGTACGGAGCAGCGTGCATGAGGTTAGCGGCCTGAATCGGGCAGCGCGTTCCAACGGTCCATGGGGACGTCGCGGCCGGGATAGGCCACCTTCTTGAAGGGCCACTTGGCAGAGACCCATTCGCGGACCGCCTTTTCGAGGACGGGTTCGAGGCCGGCGGCGGCGCCCTGGGCGGTGACCCAGAGGCGGACCTGTGCATCGTAGCCCTGCTTGCGGCTGGGATTGATGTAGACGCAGGCGAGCTCCGATTTCTTATCCGGCGTGAGCAGGCCCCAGGAGTACGCGGTCTGCTGCTGGAACTCCCATTCATGGCGCTTCAGTTCGCCGTAGTCTTCAGCTTTCGTGATGCGGGACGGGCCAGTGCCGCCGGAACGGTCCAGTAGTGCCTGATAGTCCTGGTCGAGGATCGTCGGCTCCAGAATGTTCCAAACGTAGCCGGATAGTTCGGGCATGGTGGGGAGAAGGAAGTCCTCGGGGACGAAACGGGTTTGCTTTTTTGCGTAGGCGAGAGTGGTGGTGGGCGAGGCGACGACCAGTTCAGGAGAACAGGTCTTCGCGCAGACCGCGTAGTGGATCCAGCGAGGTTCAGCGCCCGTGAACGAGGCGACGAGTTCGGCTCCGGCCTTCGCAAACGGAACTGAGGTGGACTTACCGTTCAGCGTGGCTTTGAGCAGGAGTGGGGAGTTGAACGCGGGATTGATTACCTTCGCGTGGAACTTGGTGGTTTCGCCGGGAAGCCACGTCAGAAGGTCTTCGAGAAGCACGTCGGCTTTGCCATCGCCGTCGAGATCGGCGGGCTTGGCGCGGGTGGTCCAGGAAGGGGGCACAAGCGTCGTGAGCTTGGCGGCCTGAAAGCGCCAAGTGTGGCGCCAGCGGCCGTTCGAAAGCCACACGAAGCCATGGCCGGTCTTGATGGCGTCTCCGCCCGGACCGGCGAACTGCTGCGTGACGCGGTTTGTTATGGGATCAATGCGGGAGACCGGAATGGTGCGGGCCGTGACCCAGACAGAGCCTTCGCCGGCGGCAATGTCGCCACCGCCGCCGGGCACGCCGACTTCGATGGTAGCGGCGACGGTCTTTGAATAAGGATCGATCTTGGTGACCGTTCCGGTACCTTGGTTGAGGGTCCAGACGTGGCCTTCGCCGACGGCCATGAAGCGCGGATTGGCATCGACGGGAATGGTGGCGATGACCTGATTCGTGGCCGGATGGATGACGCTGACGACGCTGGTTTCCGTGCTCGAAACCCAGACGAGGCCGTAGCCGTAGACGGCCGTGAACGAGCCGGGCGGGACGGGGATGCGCGCGATGATCTGATTCGTCGCTGGGTCAATGCGAGCGACCGCGATGCCCTTGGGATCGGTCGGCATCCAGGCGGAGCCGGAGCCGAAAGCGATACCGCCCTCTGTGTTCGCTGGAGCCAGCGCAACCTTGGAGACGGTCTTGTTCGTCGTGGTGTCGATGCGATAGATGACGTTCTCTTCGCAACTGGGAGCCCACAGCGTGCCGGCGCCGATGGCAAGCCCGGAGCAGGGCTTGGGCATCGGCACGCGCGCGACGATCTGGTTGGTCGCCGGATCCATACGGGCGACGAAGTCCTGCTGCTTGGCGTTGGTCCACATCATGTCCTCGCCGGCGACGAGCCAGTCGGGGCCGCCGCCGATGTCGTATTGGGCGTCGGGGATGATGCGGGCGGTGGGATGTTGCACGGCGGGGATGCCGGGCTTTGGCGGCTGCGGAGGGCGGACATCTGGAGTTTGCGCCAGGGCCACGAGCGCCGTAGCGAGGAATAGATTTGTGGGCTTCATCGGGTTCCTTTTTCGTTAGGCAATGATGTCGTGGATCACTTCGCCGGCAATGTCCGTCAGGCGCATGTCGCGGCCGCTGTAGTGATACGTCAGCTTGGTGTGGTCGATGCCGAGGAGATGAAGGATGGTGGCGTGGAGATCGTGCACGTGCACCTTCTTCTCGACAGCTTTGTAGCCGAACTCGTCGGTGGCGCCATAGGTCGTGCCGCCTTTGATGCCGCCGCCGGCAAGCCAGAGGGAGAAGCCGTGGGGGTTGTGGTCCCGGCCATTGACCACGCCGCCGGCAGTTTCGTTAGCCGTCTGGATGGCAGGGGTGCGGCCGAACTCCGTGCCGCAGACGACGAGCGTATCTTCAAACATGCCGCGCTGCTTCAAGTCCTTGATCACGGCCGCGTACGCACGGTCGGAATCGAGGGCGAGGCGACGGTAGGACATGATGTCGGTGTGGGCGTCCCAGGGGTCACCCTTGCCGTAGTAGGTCTGCACCATGCGCACTCCGCGCGCGGCCAGCCGAACGGCCATCAGCGCGCCGAGGGCCGTGCTGCCGGGGCCGTAGAGTTCGCGGACGGACTTCGGCTCCTGCTCGACGTTGAAGACGTCCGGAGCTTCGGTCTGCATGCGGAACGCGGTTTCCATCGACTTGATGGACGCTTCCATCTCCATGTCCTTCTCGCCGATGGCGCCGAGGTGACGCTCGTTGAGCTTGCGCAGGAAGGCAACATCGCGGCTTTGGATGATGCCGTCGATATCGGCATTGGTGACGTTGGGGATGAGCTTGGCGGCCTTCACCGGTTCATCTTCTACCCAGGTGTTGTGGACCATGGTGCCTTGATGGACGGCCGGGAGGAAGGATGAACTCCACAACGGGCTGCCGATGGTGAGTGGCTCAGTCGGCGTCATGACGACATAGCCGGGAAGGCTCGCGTTCTCGGTGCCGAGGCCGTAGGTGATCCACGATCCCATCGATGGCCGGCCGATGATGTTCGAGCCCGTATTCATGAGCGTGATGCAGGGTTCGTGATTGGGGATTTCCGCCCACATCGAACGGATCATGCAGATGTCGTCCGCGACCGAGCCGACATGTGGCCAGAGCTCGCTGAGTTCGAGCCCGCTTTGGCCGTGCTTCTCGAACTTGTAGGGCGACTGCATCAGGGTCCCGGTTTTCCGCTGTGTCAGAATCTGCGGCCCGGGCAGCGGCTTGCCGTGGTACTTCGCCAGGGCCGGCTTGGGATCGAACGTGTCGACGTGCGAAACGCCACCGTTCATGAAGAGGAAGATGACGCGCTTCGCCTTCGGTTTGAAGTGGAGTTTGCCGGTGAGAACGCCAGGGATGGCGTTCGTGGGCTTGGCGGTATCGGCTCTGGCCAAGGTCGCATTGACCATGTTCGACAGCGCAACCATACCGAAGCCGCCACCGAGTTTCGAGAGCGCCTCGCGGCGCGTAAACGGACGGGGATGTTCATGACAGGACATAGGAAAGGGTCTCCGGGAACTAGTTCAAATAGAGGAATTCGTTGGAGCTGAGCAGGGCCCAGCAGAGGGACTTGAGCGGCGACTGCGGGAGCTTCTGCGCAGCCTTTTCCTTTTCCGGAGCCGGTTCAATGCCGGCCGCCTCGGGGGCCGGCTTGAGGGCCATGCCGGCGGCCTGGACCGGCGCCGGAGCGGCCTTCGTGACGGGCTCACTGCGGAGGAGTTCGAGCGCGGAGGCAAGCTCCGCGGCCGTGGGCTGCCGTTGCAGCGTGATCTCGTAGACAGTCTTCACCTGCGCCTCTTCGCCGCCCGCTTTGCGCGCCCGCTCGGCCACGGCTTCCGCCTGGCGATGAACGAACTCGTTGTTGAGGAAGAATAGGCGCTGCTGGGGAACATTCGTGGTGTAGCGCTTCTCGATGGAGATGGTGGCCGTCGGGAAGTCGAAGGTGGACAGCACTTCGTTGGGATACATGCGGCTGACTTTGGCGTAGACCGCGCGGCGCCTCATCTTTTCGTTCAAGTCGTCGGACTTGCCGCCGATCTTGGAGACGTCCAGGTTGCCACCCGCCGTGAGCAGGGAGTCCCAGATGGGTTCCACTTCCAGGCGCCGCCGGTTGGCGCGCCAGAGGCGCTTATTGGCGGGATCCTTGGCCAGGTTCGCTTCGATCGCCTGGGAGCTGAGCTGGTAAGTCCGCGAGAGCAGAATCTCTTTGTGCAGCTTCTTCCACGACATCCCCTCGGCTTGGAACTGGCGGGCCAGATAGTCGAGCAGTTCCGGGTTGGTTGGCCGGCTGCCGACAAGGCCGAAGTTGCTCGGCGTTTCGACGAGCGGGGCGCCCATGTGCCATTGCCAGATGCGGTTTACCATCACGCGGCTGGAAAGCGGATGAGCAAGGATCGATTCGGCGAGCTCCATGCGGCCGCTGCCTTTCGAGAACAGCTTCTCTTCGCCATTCGTCAGGAAGCTGAGGAAGCCGCGCGGGGCGTCCTCTCCGAAAGAGTACGGGTTGCCGCGGACGAACACCTTCAGGTCCGTGGGTTCCTTGTCTTCTTCGATGCCGTAGACAAATGGGTAGTGCTCCGGCATTGCCTTCTTGAAGGCCTCAATGTCGGCGCGAAGCAGTTGGAGGTAGTTCGCGAGGTCGGCGCTGAGGCGCTTTTCCAGGAACCAACCATCGAGCTTGAGCAGGCCGGGCTGCTTCTTGTCCTCGGCATTGGGGTTGCCCGGGTTCTCTGGCAGATCGGTCTCGAAGATGTCTCGCCAGAGATAGGTTTTCTCGCGTGGCAGGCTCTTGAGTTCAATCTGGTGCTTATTCAGCCGGCGCTTCTTCCCGTTCGGCAGCGGATCAAACTGTTCGTCAGCGTTCTTGAGCCGGGCCAGTTCGGCCTCGTTCTTGATGCGAAGTTCGGTGTATTCCTTGTTGACGGCGCCGACGGTTTCCGCGAAGGCCTTAGCGAGTTTCGCGGCTTGCTCCTCGGTGCCGTTGCCATCAACGAGGGACTGCCACTCCTTCAGGTAGGGGTAGTTATAGGGCTTCTTTTTAAGGAACCGAGCCCACCGATCGAGGACGTCGAGATCGAGCCGTTCCTTTTCGGCGATGGCGACCGTGGTGGCCCGCTTCTGCTTGCCCAGTCTCCATGCGGCCATCATGTAGCGTTCGGTCTGCGAGACCAGCATCTGGGCGTAAAGGTCGGAGGCGTCCTTCTCAAACTTCTTCAGGCGCTCCTCTTTGGCTTCGAGTTCTTTCTTCTGTTTGTCGTAGGCTTCGACGACGTCCTTTGTGGTCATCGGGTAGGCCTTGAAGCGCGAACTGGCGAAGACGCCGGCGAGCCGGTAGTAGTCCTTGGCGGGGATCGGATCGTACTTGTGGTCGTGGCAACGGGCGCAGCCGACCGTGAGGCCGAGGAAGGCCTTCGTGGTGACGTCCACCTTGTCGTGCCATTCGTCGGCACGCTCAATGGGCGCGGGATTGTCTTCAAATTTCCAGACTCCGGTGCCGTGCATCCCCAGGCCGCGCAGCATCTTGTCGCGTTCGGCGGCGGGCATCAGGTCCGCAGCTAATTGCGCCTTGACGAACTTGTCGTAAGGGATGTCCTCGTTGAGGGACTGGATCAGCCAGTCGCGATAATGGAACGCCTGGGGGTATTTTTCGGTGCGGTCAGGGCGGCCGCCGACGTTGTAGTCGTCTTCGGCGTAGCGGACGACGTCCATCCAATGGCGAGCCCAGCGCTCACCGTAGCGAGGCGAAGCCAGCAGACGATCAACCACCTTCTCAAAGGCGGTGGGCGACTTGTCCGCTTCGAAGGCGGTGACCTCGGCGAGGGTGGGCGGCAGGCCCGTGAGATCGTAAGTGACGCGGCGTAGCAGTGTGCGACGGTCGGCCAGGGGTGTCGGCTTGAGGCCGTCCTTTTCGAGGCCAGCGAGGACGAAGCGGTCAATGTTGTTTATCGGCCAAGCCGTGTCCTTCACCTTGGGGGGCGCAGCCTGCGAAAGAGGCTGAATCGACCAGAAGCGCGGCGCCTTGATGTTGAGGGAAGAGACTACTTCGACGGGCCAGTCGGCGCCGTCCTTAACCCATAGCGTGAAATCGGAAACTTGGGAGTCGGTCAGCTTCACGGCTCCCTTGGGCATGGCCAGGCCGCCGGCGTGGCGGATGGCGCTGATGAGCAGGCTCTTGTCGGGGTCGCCCGGGACTACGGCTGGCCCGGACTTACCGCCCTTCAGCAGGTCGCCGCGCGTATCCAGGCGCAGACCGCCCATTTTCGAGTTGGTGTGGCAGACGAAGCATTGTTGGGCGAGAACGGGACGGATCCGGCTCTCGAAGAACTCCCGGCTAGCCTCGGGAGAGGCGGCCGGTTGGGCCAGAAGGGCGGCGGGCAGGGCCAGGGACAGGAATATGCGTCTCATGAGAGTCCTCAAGGGTGGTGCTGGAAAAGCGGGGCCCCGCGACGACGCGGTGCGGGGCCCCATGGGGTCAACTGGTTAGAACTCGTACCGCAGGGCAAACTGCATCACGCGGGGGGCGCCGGCTGACGTGAACTGTCCAAAATTGGAGGGGGAGTTCGCGTCGAGGCTCAAGTTCAAAAAGTTCACATTGTTGAAGGCGTTGAAAGCTTCCGCCCGGAACTGCAAACGGTGGCCCTCCCAAGGCAGGAAGATCGCCTTGGCGATGGAGATGTCCGTATTCACGAGGTTGTCGAGCCGGACAGCGGAGCGCTTGCCGACCTCGCCGGGATACATTGGCTTCCAGTTCGAGGCTTCCCGGGGCGAACCAAAGATGGAGGGGTTGCCGATGTCGTTGATCTGCACTTTCGCTTCGTACGGGCCGACGGGGTAAGCGACGGTGCTGAAAGAGAAGTTCGTGGGCCACAGGCCGGTGTATGCCACCGAGGACGGCAGCCCGGAGTTGTACCGGAAGATGCCGGAGACCTGCCAGCCGCCAACAAGCTGGTTGACGACGGGAGATGCGTTCGTAAGGAATTTGCGGCCCTTGCCGAACGGGAGTTCGACGAGGGAGTTGGCGTTGAGGTTGTGGCGCATATCGAAATCGGACGAACCGCGGAAGGCGCCGTAGTCAAAGGGATTCAGCATGATGCCGGCGTGGGTGCCGCCGCCGGATTCAGGGGCGCCGCCGTTATCGATGGAGTGCGACAGGGTGTAGTTGAAGTCGTAGGCGAAGCCTTTTGAAAGAGCGCGGCGAATGGTGAGCGTACCGCCGTGATAGTTCGAGAAGCCGACGTTGGTCCAGGTGGAGCTCCCGCTGGACTGCGGCGGATAGAAGGTGAAGCAGCCGCTGGTGGACATGCACTGGTTGCCGAGCGAGGGCCGCCGGATACGGTCCACCTGGTGAACGGCGTCAGCATCGCTACCAGCGTTCTGGCCCCAGAGCAGGTTGTAGTAGTTGGCGCTGGCGCTGCCGGGGAAGTAGAAGTTCGTCAGGCCAGCCATTTGGTTTTCGATGAACGCGTTCGGCGGGATCAGGCCAGGGTTGGACGCCACGGCGCGCGGGTCAACGCCGGCGTTCCAGTGGTTGCGCATTTCGCGGGCCATGTCTTTCCAGACGATGCCGGACTTGGGGTCTTTGAAAAGCAGAGCCCAGCCGCCGGCGTCAATCTGCATCAGCAGCTTCCTCGAAAGGCGCCCGGCGTAGCCCACTTCCATCGTCATGCCGCCCGGAAGTTCCCGGGCGTACGAGGCGTTCAGGAGTATGGAGTACGGAGTGCGCAAATCACTGGCGATGCCCATGTAGTTGCCGCCGATAAAGTCGACGTTGGGAGGGGTGAATGGGAACTGATGAACGGACGCGGCCGGAATGGTGGGGAACGTGCCGTTGTAGCGGGGGCCGGTGGTGAAGTTGACGGATTGGCCCAGGTTCTTGATCTCGGTCAGACCGAAGGAGGCGGCCTGATCGAAGTTGGTGACCAATTGGCTGCCGAAACGGTCATAGACCAGCGCCGCTCCGCCGCGAAATACGCCGCCTGTTCCAAAGACCTTGGACAGGAGGCCATCGCCCTTGCGCGGGCTGTAGGCGAAGGCGAAGCGCGGAGCGAAGTTGTTGTTGTCCGGACGATACCAACTGTCGGTGCCGTTCACCGGGCCGTTCCAGTCGTACTGGCGAATGGCGTGCGGCAATTGGAAGCTGGGGATGCCCGCCAACATGCCGCCGTAGCGTTCGGCGTAGTAAGCCTGCGCAGAGAAGGTGGGCGCGACCTGTAGTCCGTTCTGCTCATAGGGCACGCCGAAGCGGGTCCAACGGACGCCGTAAGTCAGCGTGAGAGAGGGGTTCACCCGCCAGGAGTCTCCGATGTAGAGTTCCAGATCGTTGGAGGCGAACTGGCGGATGGGCGGGGCGCCGATGGGCAAGGGATTGCCTTCGCGGTCGTAGCTATAGGTCATTGCGCCGCCCGTGATGAGACCGGTCAGATTGCCAAAGGCGCGCGAGAGCGCCGGGCTGTTGGCCAGACGGATGTTGGCGTTGCCCGTGGAGTTGGCCAGGTAGCCTTCCGTCGCGTTGACGATGTCCGCGCCCAGGCCGGAGAGGCTGCCGCGGCCGTAGGAGTAGTTCTGAAAGGCGTTGGCAAAACTCGTACGGTCGTTCCGGATCACGCGAAGGTTTACGCCTCCGGTGACGGTATGGCTGCCCTTCGTCCAAGTGAGGTCATCGGCGAAGTTGTAGGTGGGAGCGATGCGAATGTAGCCACGGGTGAAGTTCTCGGCCAGATTGATTGTGTCAATCGTGAACCCGGTCTTCGTGCTGCCGGTCCGTTCAATGCCGATGCGAGTAAGGCCCGCGGTGACGACGTTGACGAGCGACGGCGTGAGTACCTGGGTGTAGAGGCCGGAGAGGCCGCGGCTATTGTTGAGCAACTGCGCAGCCGCGGGCTGGCCGGGGTACGGCGCCAACGCATTGCCATCGTCCTGAATGTTGTCGGCCAGGGTGCCGCGGAGAGACAGGGAGTGCTTGCCGGCTTCGTCCAGCCGGAAGTCCATCTTGCCGACGTAGGCCTTGTTGTCGAGCTTGAACGGGGCGTTGAATCGGAACACTGAAAAGTTCAGGCCCCGGTCGAGACCGGAGTTGGGATCGTTACCCACGGGCATTTGTTTGAACAAGTTCAACATCGTCTGGCTAGCGCCTAGTCGAAGCGGGTCGATCGCGCGAACGTCGGCGGCGGAAAGAGTGCGCGTAACGCCGTCATTGGTGACCACTCGGATCTCTCCGTTCTTGAACGATTCCGACGGGACGTTGCGAAGTTGGCTGTAACCGCTGGCGTCGCGGCGTTGTTCCCAGTTGAGGAAGTAGAAGGCGCGATCGCGCACAATGCGACCCCCGACTGAGGCGCCGAACTGGTTGCGAATCAGCGGCTCGCGCTTCACCCCGGCCCGGTTGTTGAACCAGTTATTGGCCGAAGTCACGGTATTGCGGTGGAACTCATAGAGCGAGCCATGTAGTTGGTTGGAGCCGCCCTTGGTAATAAGCGAAACCTGGCCGCCGGAACTGCGGCCTTGATTGGCATTCTGGCCGCCGACGGTGACGCGGAACTCCTGCACCGAATCGAGCGGCACCGGAAGGGCGGCGTTGAAGCCGCCGGGACGATCGGCGCTAGCGTTGTTGAACCCACCGTTTGGTCCGCCCTCCAGGCCGGCCGTTTGGTTGTCGTTCACATCGACGCCGTCCAGCGTGATGTTGTTCTGATCGCGGCGGGCGCCCAGCACTTCGCCGGTGGAGGTAACTCCAGCCTGCAGGCTGAGCAGTTCGACCACGTTCCGCGTGAGTAGGGGCAACTGGCGCACCTGGGTTTCGTTGAAGGCTGTGCCCAGGGAGGCATCGACCGAGTTGATCTTGGCGACTTCGGCTTCGACGTTGACGGTCTGCACCATGCTGGCGACGTCCAGATGCAGGTCGAGCGACGCGGGCGTATTCACGAGCAATTGAACGCCCTTCTGCGTGAGGCCGGCAAAGCCCGGCTTCTCCACAATCAAAACGTAGGTGCCCGGAGGAACTTGCGAGAACTGATACGAACCGGAGTTGGTGGTGAGCACCGAACGGCGCCAACCCGTCTCGGCGCTTTCCAGTTTGACGACCGCGCCATCAATGGCGGCGGCCTGCGCGTCGGTGATGTTTCCGCGCAGAGAGCTCATGGCTTGACCCCAGAGCATGCTAGCCAGCGCGGACAAATGCAGGGCGATCAGCATGATGCTGATTCGAGTGTTGTTTTTCACGTCTGTAATCTCCTCGGTCTAGAGTTGGAATCAGCCCTCGCGGCAAGGCGGGAGGCTTTATCGCTGCGCCGGATTGCGATCAGGCACGCGATGCAGACGAGATGGTTCAGACCGGGAGACAACACTCCGTCGTGGAGAGGAACGGGTAGACGGGACCCAAGCGATACTGATTCAACGAGAAACGGAGCGGCTAGGGCTCACACTTCCCAGCCAAGGCCGCGCCGACGTTGGCGTGGAGGCCCACTATCTCTTGCCGCCAGTTGAAGGGGCTGATCTGGCCCAGATCCGGACTCCCTCCGGCCAGAGCCGTGAAGCCGCGGGAGTACAGCTCTTCTAGACGGGAAACAGAACTGGCTAACAAGGTGGCGGTCCCGTCCCAACGGCAAAGGGCACCGGCAGCGGACTGCTCCGGCAGTTCCACCCCGGTAGCCGCAAGGAGAGGCCGGCTGTTGGCATCCACCTGAGCCCAAGCTAGACGCGCGGCCTGCCGATGGGCCTCGCCCAAACGATTCAGCCGAGCAGCCGCCTGCGGCGAAAGAGCGGAACGCGCGGCATCCGGAAACCTCTGTGCCAGATCGGCCAGCGCGGCGACCTCCACCAGAACTCGGCGCAGAGCGGCGTGCTGGGCGGAGACCACAAGGTTCGCCGCTCGCTCTCGTCCCACCATTTGTACGAGACTGTCGAAGAAAAGAGGAGGCTGAGGCGCCAGCGGAACCACGTTCACCGTCGGCGGGCCGGGGTGGTCCAGGTCGTTTTCTTCCACCGCCACAATCTCGATCGGCCGGCTGGTTTTGATCGCATGGCGGAGGGCAACAAGATGGGTCGGATCCTCCGGATAGGTGGTGATCAGAACGCGTTGCGCTTGCCTTTCAACGCGCGCGCCATCGCGGTCCGCGGCGCCCGTTTCATGCACGGCCACCAGGGCGTCGACTTCGGCCTCGTTCAATTCTTCGGCGGTCAGAACCGGGATGGCGGGAACTTCCAGAAGCGTTGGTTCCCGAGTCTCTTGTGGGTCGAGCGCCGGTGTCACCTCCAGCTCGGAAATCGTGGCGGGTTCAATCCCGTCCATCCAGTTTGCAAGCTGCGGCGTGAGGGCCGTGACTTCGAGTGCCGTTTCCACAATGCGATATTGCCGAGTGCCGCCGTCGCCGTGGACCATCCACGTCTGCTCTATGGGATGCCAGTCCGTTGCCCGTACGACCAGTTCCGCCTCGACGATCTCTCCGGGTTCCGGCGCATCGGCCGAGCGCATGCGAATGCGCAGATAGCCGCCTTCCTGGTCTACTTGCTCCCGGGCGGCGCCGTTTTCAGCAACCCAAGCGGCATGGTTGGTGGCCGAAACCGGGCGACTGAAGTCGAGGTCGTTTTGTTCGTATAACGTCTCCAGTTCCCGCCACAACGCCGCATCGCCGCCCGCCTCGGGCTGCCAGCGGGGCCGATGGGCCGCCGCCCGCCACACTTTGCCTTTCGCCCGGCGCGAGTTGGCCTCCACTTGAATGCGTTGCACGGTGACCGCGCGGGGCGACCGCAAGTCCATGGCCTTCTCCGCCGCGGCCGACCGGGCCATGGCTTCCTTGGCGGAGACGATGGGAACAGGCCACAGCAGCACTGCGAGGAGAGCCGCCACGGCACCGGCAAGCGAGAATCCGGCGAACGGGCTGATCCGGCGGGCAGGAGGGGCCTGGCTGGCAGCGGCGGCTGCCAGCCTGCTCGCAAAGCCATTCCAGCGAGACCGATCGACGTCGGACTGCCAACCGGAGGCGGCCATTTCAGCGTATCGGTCAATCGTACGGAGAAGTCGTTCGTGCTTATGGCGGCAGCCCCAACAGAGTTCGAGATGAGCCGCGACATCGGCGCGGCGGGACTTATCGAGTTCGCCCTCTATCGCTTCGATCAGTTCTTCGACGGTGGGATGCCGCTCGCTGAAGCTACTGGTCATGGAGGTCCTTCATCAACCGAACCAGCGCCCGGCGAATTCCTTCGGACACAGTCGATTCGCTGACCTGGAGGATCTCGGCGATCTCGCGGTACCGGAAGCCTTCCGTGCGGAGTTGGAGGCAGAGGCGCTGCTGTTGGGGGAGCCGGTCGGCCGCGGCGCGAACCAGCGCGATGCGTTCGTTGTGAAGCATCGACTCCTCGCAGGAGAGGTGCCGCTCATCGACGATCTCCATGCCGCCGATGTCGACAGTTCCCTGACTATGGGAGTCGCGGCGGCGGTGGTGGTCAATGGCCAGGTTGTGGCCGGTGCGAAATAGCCAACCCTTCGTTTCGTGGATCTGCCGATTCTGGCGCAATTCTTGATAAAGGCGGAGAAAGCACTCCTGGGTCAGATCCTCTGCCTCTCCCTGGTCTCGCAGGATGACTTGGAGGTAGCGGCAGAGTGCCTCGCGCCAGGTGGCGAAGTATTGGGTGATGCGGTCTTCCAACGTGCCGCACTCAGCTTCCGCATCCGTAAAGAGGAGGCCGGAGAGCGAAAGCGGTTCGGAGTGGTCGTTGGCAGACATGAGCGAAACCCTGGTCCACTTGCTTTGGTGGCAAGAGGTGCTTTCCTATGAGACGGGATTCGAAGTTCTTTTCCTGACAGGGGCCCAACATTAAATTTGGGCAGGAAGTGCGACAAGAAAAGCGCCAACGGGGGGGCACGGAGCAGAGCCGCCACGAGCGGCTACTTGGGCTGAAGGTACATACCGCAGCCGAGGCCCCATGGTAGCACTGGAGGCAGATCCGCCGCAGCGGCGGATGTGATAGAACAACCCACATGATCTCTCGCCGCACAGTGCTCCAAGCCTCCGGCCTCGCGGCCGCACCCCAAGTCATGACGGCGCAGACCGGCCCGTTGAAAGTCGTCAGCATGGTGGCATTTGAGCCCGGTGAGCTCGCCAAGATCACGCAAGGCAAGGCGGTTCCCATCCGTTTTGTTGTCGCGAAGGACCGCGAGGAATTTCGTAAGGAACTGCGCGACGCCGATATCGTCTATGGCGGCCTCACCGGCGCCGACCTCGATTTCGCGCCGAAAGTGAAGTGGGTCCAGTCACCCGGCGCCGGCGTCGAGAGCGCCGACCCGAAGTTTATGGCGAGCCCGATTCTGTTCACGAACATGGCCCGCATCTTTGCGCCCGGCATTGCCGAAACCGCCATGGGCCTGCTGCTGTGCCTCACGCGCGGCATCACCAAATACTACATGCCCCAGTTCGCCAAGCGGCAGATGAAGCCGGTTGGCACGGTGAAGAGCGCCGACCATTGGGAGCTCGGCGGCCGGACGATTGGCCTGGTCGGCTTCGGCGGCATCGGCTACGAGATAGGCCGCCGCGCCCATTTTGGCTTCGATATGAAGGTGCTCGCGACCGACGCGAAGCCGATGCATAGGCCCGAGTGGGTGGAGGAGTTGCACGATCCGTCCTGGCTGATGGAGATGGTCCCGCGGGTCGATGTCCTTGTCAGCGCCGCGCCGTCGACGCCGAAGACGCGGCGGATGTTTAACGAAGGCGTCTTCCGCAAGATGCAAAAGCACGCGATCTTCCTCGGCATGAGCCGGGGGGATCTGTTCGACGATATGGCTCTGGTGAAGGCCCTGAAAGAGGGGTGGATCGGCGGCGCCGGGCTCGATGTCTTCCCCAAGGAACCGCCTCCTGCGGACCATCCGATTTTTGACGCGCCTAACGTCGTGATGACGGCCCATACCTCAGGCTGGGGCCCCGACCGCCAACGCCGGCTCGTCGACCTTTTCGCCGAGAACTTACGCCGCTACGCGCTCGGGATGGAGTTAATGAACGTCGTCGATAAGCAAAAAGGCTACTGATCATACGGCCAAACGGCCGAGGCGAACTCTGAAGACTTTGTCGAAGCGATCTTGTAGATTGAGCAGGTGTTCGATAACCTCGCTCTCTGATTCTGGGTCGACCGGGTCGCAGCCGTGCACTGTCTTACGAATGATGGAGGCCCGTTTCTCATCCAGCCGCAGCCACTCTAGTGCTTGGCCGAACTCTTCTTCAATGGCCGTCTTCTCCTCAAGCAAGAGATCGAGCAAGCGCTTGTTCCGCTGGCCGGAATCCTTGTCATAGTCGATTTAGAGTTCGGCCCGGTAAGAACGGCGGGAGATTGCCAAGACGATGCTTACGCCGGATCGCCCGAGCCCTATTCCCATCCAGCCACTCGGCCCCGCCGTACGTCCTCCGAAAGGGTTCGAGGGTTGGCGCGGGAATGCGATCAGATTCCGCCAAAAACGAAGGTTCGCTTCCTCGGATGCCGCCATCGATTTTTTCGAGCCGCCAGTTGCCTTCGATTGGGCGTCGGGTCCGGCAACCACTTGAAACAATGGTGCCACCGGCGAGTCGGCGATTCGAATGGCCTCGACCTTGACGACGTAGAACGAGATATTCGCCGGGGCAAACTCGTTGAGCCACTCGATCGCGCGTTGATGCTCCGGCCTCGGTTCTGGTGAAATCCAAATGGCGGTTGACGCCTCCAGGCCGACCAGATAGGTCATGACTTGGCCCAAGTCGCCGTGGTCTGTTCGCTCCAACTGGTTTTCGATGATCACCCGGCGCCCATCTGCGTCGCGGCACAGCAGGTCAACAAGGAAATCTCCCACGCGCACCTCCCGTCCCTCGACATCTAACTCCAGACCAATGCGGATAGACAACGCATCGATGTGCTGTTCGAGCCACGGCGTGAAACCGCGGGCCTCATCCGCGAATGCCTGACGGATGGGAATCGTAACAATTCGGCTTAGCAAGTTTTCATTCTAGTCCGCGAAAAGCGACGCATGTTTTCCGCGTTACTCGTCATGGCACTCACTCTCGGCGCAAAAACTCAAGTTTCCGGCTACGTCACCAAAGAAATATTCCTGAAAGGCCGCACCCTCGAGGAAATCGAAAGGACCCTCGGCTACCATGCCGGGCGTCTCGCGAGCGGGGCGACCTTTTTGAAGCTCGACCGCGTCCCCAAGGCCGGTGAGTTCAGCCTCGCCGGCTATTCCCAGGTGGCCGACCACCGCGCCAGCCCACCAACCGGCATCGACGTCGATAAAGTCTCGCAAATGGCCGCGGCCTCGTTCACGGCCGACGGCGGCGACCGCCTCGTCAAAGTCTTTCCCGCCATTGGCCACGACGCCGCCATGGCCAACGACGACCAGTATCCCCCCGGTGCCGGCTGTCCCCAGTGGAAGTTGACCACAAAGATCGACGCCACCGTTGTCGCCGTCGTCTCGCTTTATCTCGGCGGCCGCTACTACCCGGCTACCTAGCGCAGCTCATCCCGCACCCGCCGCAGCGCCTGCGCCAGCAAGTACGCGTCGGCCGAATACAGTAGCCGGTCCACGCCCATCTCCCGCCAGCGGTCGGCAGACTCCAGGCTGTTGGCAAACGCACTCACCTCGATGCCTGCGGCGTGCGCGGCGTGGATCACGCGCTGCCCCGCGCCGAGCACCTCCGCGTGCATCACGTCGCCCGGCCGCCCCAATGCCTGCGATAGATCATACGGCCCGATGAACAACTCATCGACGCCGGCCAGCCCCGCAATCGCCTCCACCTCGGCTAGCGCGCCGGCGGTTTCGATCTGAATCACCACCCGCACCGGCCGCTGCAAATACTCGGCCATCGGCACCAGCGAATACCCCGCCGCTCGAACAAAACCGTTTAACCCGCGTCGCCCCGCTGGATGGAAGCGCGACGCCGACACCACCGCCGCCGCCTCCTCGGCCGTATGAATCTGCGGCACCAACACGCCATCCGCCCCGGCGTCCAAGGCGCTCTGCAACAGATCCGCTCGCCCCGCCACCCGCACAATTGCCGGTACCCTCGCCGCCCGCAACATGTTCGGCAACTGCGCCGTCCCCATCGCGCCGTGTTCGGTGTCGATCACCACGAAATCCCATCCGGCCAGGCTGGCCATCTCCACCACGTCCGGGCAGGGAATCTCCAGAAATATACCGGCCGGAATCATTTCACCTTTCTCGACGGCCGCTTCTTTGGAGCGAAGTGCCCGGCGATATGCCGCTGCAACTCCCGGAAGATCGCGTCCGCCGGTTTCGCCGCGTCCACCGTCACGAAGCCGTACCGCATCGACATGCGGTCCAGCGCCCGGATCACCCGGGCCTGATACCGCACAAAGCTGTCGTACATGTCCGGGCCGAACCGCATGTCCATACCGCTCTCCCAGAAGTCGAACTGTCCGCGGCCCATCACCGTTCGCGAAATCAGCGTCGGTACCTCAGCCCGCAGATAGTAAACGGCATGGGGCACCAGCGCGAAGCCAGCCACCTTTTCGAGCCAGGAACTATCCTCGCCCCGCGCAATCCCCCTCGCCATCAGCGAAAAAATGTAGCGGTCCGTCAGTACGACGAATCCCGCCCGCAGCGCCGGAATAATCTCGTTTTCCAGGCGATCCGCGAAGTCCGTCGCATAGAACAGCGTCATCGTCACTGACCCCAGCGTATGACCTTCCTTCGCCTGGGCGATGCCTTTGCCCGCCAAGGCGCTCCGTGCCATCCCCGTATCGAGCACCGCGTGCCCCTGCTGCTCCAGCCAGGACTTCAGCCGGGCCACCTGAGTGCTCCGGCCCACCGCGTCCGGCCCTTCGACGACGATCAGTTTCCCCTGCAACTCCGAGGTGTCCACCCCCGGCAGCGGCTCGCTATAGAACTGGAGTGGTTGCTTCGAAAGCATGCGTCGTCCCCTCCTGGTTCAAAATCTGCCCGCTGGCCACCGCGTCGCCCAACTGCTCCATTACGATCCGCCGCATCTGGAACTGCTGCTCTTCAATCGACTGCGAAGCGTCGATGACGTGAAAGCCCATCTCTTCCACCATCGATTCGTACTGCTCCAGAATCCGGCCTTGAAAAATGCGGAACGACTCTTCCACCCGCTTCGCCAGATTCAAATCCATGCCGGCCTCGTAGTACTTGATCGAATCGCGCCCGCCGAGAATCCGCCCCAGTGCCACTTCGAGCGGCACCCGGAAGTAGAACGCCAGGTTTGGCTGAATCGCGAATCGGTAAAGGTTTCGCACCCAGCGCGGCGACACCCCCCGCACCACATCGCGCGCAAACGCGGTGTAGGCGAACCGGTCAGCGCAAACAATCGCGCCCGCCTTCAGTAGCGGAATAATGTACCGCTCCTGCCGGTCCGCGAAGTCCGTCGCATGGATCAGGCTGAATGTTGTCGGCGTGAACATCATCTTCTTTTTGCCGCGCCGCGTCGTATCGCTGACGAGCGGTGACGAGTTCCATTCGCTGAACGCCACCGCCAGCCCTTGCGCCCGCAGCCATTGGCTCAGTAGCGCCAATTGCGTGGATTTTCCGGAGCCATCGATACCCTCAACAATGATCAGCTTGCCCTTGAATCGATTCGGGGTCAGTAGTTGCATGGGAATAAGCTTCGACAATTATAGCCGTAGCCCCCATGACCCTTATCATGTAGAGGAACCATGCCCCGCTACGCCGCTATCGACATTGGAAGCAACTCCACACGCCTCGCCGTAGCCGAGGTCAATCCCGGTGAGCCCTGGAAGATGCTCGCGGCAGACCGCGAGGTCACCCGCCTCGGCACCAGCGTGTTCACGGAAGGCGCCATCTCGAAAGAGGCGATGGAACTGCTCATCCGCACCCTGACCCGCTTTGCGGCCACA
This sequence comes from Candidatus Sulfopaludibacter sp. SbA3, assembly GCA_945890485.1. Taxonomy (GTDB): domain Bacteria; phylum Acidobacteriota; class Terriglobia; order Bryobacterales; family Bryobacteraceae. Next base: position 170,376 of record CAMDCN010000005.1, read on the forward strand.
TACCATCGCCTCGGCGCGACTGGCGTTCGGGCAGTCGCCACGAGTGCTGTCCGCGACGCGCGCAATCAGGAAGACTTTCTCTACCGCGCCAGCCAAGCCGTCGGCGCGCCGGTCGAAATCATCTCCGGCCTCGAGGAGTCACGGCTCATCAATGCCGGCGTCCAGGCCGTGTGGCCGAACCCCGACGAGCGTGTCCTCATCATCGATATCGGCGGCGGTAGCGCGGAAGTCATTGTCTCCGACGGCGGCAAACTCGAAAGCGGCATCTCCCGGCCCCTCGGCGCGGTGCGCCTGAAAGAGATGTTCCTCCAAGGCGATCCCCCCGTGCGGGAGCAACTCGAACGCCTCTACGCCTACATCGACGAGAAGCTCGCCCCCGCCCTAAAACGCACCGGCTTGGGCAACTTCGATCGCGCCATCGCCACCTCTTCCACCGCCGCCGCGGTTGTGAGCGCCCTCAACAAAATCCCTCGCAAAGAACGCGACCGCGCCGACCGCCTTTCCGCCACCACTGCCGACATCGGCGACCTTGAAAACTTCCTCGCCAAGTCGACTCTCGCCGCGCGCCGAAAAGTACCTGGGATCGGCCCCCGCCGCGCCGAAATCATCGTCGCCGGCATCAGCGTCCTGCACCGCATTCTGAAAGCCTACGGCCAAACCGAAGTCTTCTACTCCACGGCCGGCGTCCGTGACGGCATCATCGCCGACCTCGCCGAGCGCCGCAGCGGCAGCGACCTCACCCGGATGACCAAGGAGCAGCGCCAGGTGATCGAGTCCATGGCCCGCCGCTACGCCGTGGACATGAAACACGCCCGGCAAACGGCCCACCTCGCCAATTCGCTCTTCGTCGGTCTCCAACCGCTGCACCAACTCCCCGCCGGCGCGGGCAAGCTCCTTGAAGCCGCCGCCTATCTTCTCGATTCCGGCCATTACGTCAGCGACATGGCCCACCACAAGCACAGCTATTACCTTGTCGCCCATGGCGACCTGCCTGCCTTCACCAACGAAGAACGGCAGACCATCGCCCTGCTCTGCCGCTTCCACCGCAAGTCCATGCCCCAGGCTCGTCATGGATTTTTCCAGGATCTCACCGCTGCGGTTAAGAAAACGGTCCTCTGGCTCGTGCCGATTGTCCGGCTCGCCGATAGTCTCGCTGGCAGCCCGGACCACCACGCGGAATCCGCCCGCGTCCATATTTCACCCAAAGCCGTCACCATCCTTCTCGAAGAAGAGGGCAACATCAATCTCGAACTCTGGGCCGGTGAGCGTGTCGCCGATGTGTTTCGACAAATCTACGGCCGCGAGTTGGCGCTGACGCTGGCTTCGTAGTAAACTGAAAATTCGCCCGGCGTTGGGAGATCGTTCAATGGTAGGACTGCAGACTCTGACTCTGCCTATCGGGGTTCGAATCCCTGTCTCCCAGCCATAATTTTGTTGCCGTCCGGTCCTGTGGACGGTAACTTTGGGCTTATAGAAAGCGTTAATCTGGTTGTAGTGTATCCGATGCGCCTTCTAGCCCCGTTTAGCTTATTCGCCGTCAGCGCCGCTCTTGCCCAGTCGCCAACGTTTGAGCATTCCGTTCAACCGGTGATCAGCAAGTCCTGCGTCGCCTGCCACAATGACCGGTCAGCCGCCGGTGGGCTGAATATTGTTCCGTTCCAAAACCAAGCCAGTCTGGCTTCGAACCGGGACGATTGGGAAAGGATCATTCAGAAGATCCGCACGGGGGAAATGCCTCCCAAGGGCATGCCCAGGCCGACGCAGGCCCAAGCCGATGAGCTGATGTCGTTCGTCACGGCGGAGTTTGATCGCGCCGACAAACTCGTCAAGCCCGATCCTGGCCGGGTCACCGCTCGCCGCCTGAACCGGAACGAATACACGAATACCATTCGCGACCTGCTCGGCGTCGATTTCCGCGCCGACCGCGACTTTCCCACCGATGACTCTGGCTATGGCTTCGACAACATCGGTGACGTGCTGACCATCTCCCCCATCCTGATGGAGAAGTACCTCAACGCTGCCGAACGCATCGCCGCGCGAGCTATTGGCGCCGACCCGCTGCCAAAGCCCGTCGAAAAGCTCTATCACAATCGAGACAAGGCGATCCGCCGCATCGACCGCAGTACGATTGAAGCCTCCCATCGCGTCGATTTCGAAGGCGAGTACACCATTCGCTTCGGCCTCCCCGGCGAGCGCGGCCCTGACGCCGCCCCGGTAAAGCTTGGGTTGTGGATGGACGGCAAGCTGCTGCATACGCTGATGGCCGAAACGAAGCCGTCGAAGCTTGTCTACTTCAATCCCTACTCGGAAGAGGAGATGCGCCTCTCGCTGCCCGAAGGCGACCATGTCTTCCGCGTCGGCTTCATCGACGATCCCTTCGTCAAAGACCTCACCGACAAAGAGGCCTACAGCAACAAGAAGAATAAGTGGATCGAATCGATTCTGTTCATTGGGCCGTTCCCGGAGAAGACGGAGCGCCCGAGCCGCAAGAAGCTGATGACCTGCGACCCGAAGTCCGGGGATGCCTGCATCGAGACGATTCTCTCGAATCTCGCCCGCCGCGCCTACCGCCGGCCGGTTGCCAAGGATGAGGTCGCCAAGCTCACTCGTTTTGTCGGCATCGCCAAGCAGGAAGGCCTTTCGACCGAGCAAGGTCTCCAACTCGCGATCCAGGCGGTGCTCGTTTCGCCGCATTTCCTGTTCCGGGTGGAGCGTGACTCCGACCCCACCGAGCCCCGTCAAGTCACCGACCTTGAACTCGCCTCCCGCCTCAGCTACTTCCTCTGGAGCTCCATGCCCGATGAAGAGTTGTTGCAGTTGGCCGAGTCGAACAAGCTCCGGGCCGCACTCGATGGCCAGATCAAGCGGATGCTCGCCGATCCCAAGGCCTCTGCCTTCGCCGAAAACTTCGCAGGCCAATGGCTCGAGATTCGAAACCTCGATAGCGTCAAGCCAGACCCCGTGAAGTTCCCTGCCTGGAATGCCGAACTTCGCGATGCCATGAAGACCGAAACTCGGCTCTTCTTCCAGGCGATGCTCACCGACAATCGCCCAATGGCTGAATTTATCGATGCCAAGTTCACCTTCTTGAACGAGACCCTCGCCAAGCATTACGGCATCGAAGGCGTCACGGGCGACGAGTTCCGCCGCGTCGAACTCTCGAACCCGCAACGCGGGGGCATCCTGACGCACGCCAGCGTCCTGACCGTTTCGAGCTACCCGACCCGTACCTCCCCCGTCATTCGCGGGAAGTACATCCTGCAGAATATCCTCGGCGCGCCGCCTCCGGCGCCTCCACCCGACGTTCCCGCGCTCGACGAAGAGAAGATGGCCACCGCCGGCTCTCTCCGTCAGCAAATGGAAAAGCACCGCACGAATCCTACTTGCGCTTCCTGCCACAACCGCATGGACGTTCTCGGCTTTGGGCTTGAGAACTACGATGGTATCGGCACTTGGCGCACCAAGGACGGCAAATTCGACCTCGATACCTCTGGTATCATGCCCAACGGCAAGTCTTTCCAGAGCCCGTCGGAAATGCGCGTCGTTCTTCAGTCCGAGCTTCCCGATTTCGCCCGCTGCGTCACCGAAAAGATGCTGACCTACGCCCTAGGCCGTGGTTTGGAGCGGTATGATCGGAGAACAATCGATTCCATCACCAAAACTCTGGCGCCCGCCAACTACCCGTTCCAGGCGCTTGTGAAAGAAATTGTGCAGAGCCTGCCGTTCCAGATGCGGCGTGGCGAAACACCACGTGAAAACTCCAGCAAGCAGGTAGCCAACCGATGATGATCACCCGTAAAGCACTTCCCCGTCGCACCTTTCTTCGCGGTCTCGGAGCCGCCATCGCGATTCCGGCGATGGATGCCATGGCGCCTGCTATGGCGTCCAGCCAGCTTCCCGGCAAAGCGCCGGTTCGTATGGCCTTCGTCTACGTGCCGAACGGGATCGTCGACCATAAATTGTGGAACGTCGCCGAAGGTCCCATTGGGGCCCTGCCGCGCTTGTTGAAGCCCCTCGAAGGCTTCCAGGGCGACATGCTCCACCTTGGCAACCTGACCCACAACGGCGGCCGCGCCCTGCTTGATGGCCCCGGTGACCACGGTCGTTGCTGCGGCGGCTACCTGAGTGGCGTCCAGCCCCGCAAGACTGCGGTCGACATCAAAGCCGGCATCACCTGTGATCAGATCGTCGCTAACAAAGTCGGCAGCGGCACCCGCTTCGCTTCGCTCGAAGTCGGCCTGGAAGACGGCCGCCAGGCCGGCGACTGCGACTCCGGCTACTCCTGCGCGTATACGAACAACCTGTCGTGGCGCAGCGAGACCCAGCCGATGCCTCCCATCCTGAACCCGCGCGCCCTGTTTGAGCGGCTGTTCGGCACCGGCCAGATCCTCAGCCCGGAAGCTCGCGCCCGCCAGGGTAAGTTCCGCCGCAGCATCATCGACTTCGTGACGGACGATACGCGCAAGCTGCAGTCAAACCTCGGCCCCACGGACCGGCGTAAGCTCGACGAGTATCTCTCCTCCATCCGCGCCATCGAGAAGCAGCTTGAAAAGGCGGAGAACGACAACGCCCAGATCAACCCCGGCATGGACAAGCCCTACGGCATTCCGGCCGATTTCGCCGAGCACTTCAAGCTCATGACGGATATGATCACGGTCGCCTTCCAGTCCGATATGACCCGCGTCGTGACGTTCCTCGTCACCCGCGAAGGCACCTCGCGTTCGTACCGTGAGATCGGCATCTCCGACGGCCACCACCCGCTGACGCACCACATGTTCAATCCGGCGTCGATCGAAAAGGTCGCCCAGATCAACACCTATCACGTGAAGCAGTTCGCCGGCTGGCTCGAGAAGTTAAAGGCTTCGAAGGAAGGCGACTCGAACATCCTCGACAACTCAATGATCGTCTACGGCGCCGGACTCGCTGACGGCAACCGGCACAACCACGAAGACCTGCCTACGCTGATGTTCGGTAAGGGGGGCGGTTCGTTCAAGACCGGCCGTCGCATCGTGTATCGCAAAGAGACTCCGATCTCGAACATGTACGTCACGATGATGGATCGGATGGGTGTTAACGTTGAGCACTTTGGTGAATCCACGGGACGCCTTGACGGTTTGAACCTGAGCTAAGCCCCATGCAAGCCATTGGCGCGGCCAAACCCCCTCTGGGCGTCATCTTTGACGCCGATCTTGGGAATGCCATCGACGCCGTACTCGCTATGGCCGTCCTCTACGGATTGGACGGTAAGAACGAGTGCCGCGTCGTGGCTACCACGGTGTCGAAACACACCCTCGCCTCGGCCGCTATGGCCGAGGTCATCGCCCGCTTTTACGCCGGTACGGTCAGCGCCGACTTCGGCGCCGTCGGTCGCGGCCTACCGGTGGGCATGTCCATCGCCGGCAAGTCACCGGAAGAAACGCCGCTATTGAAAGGTGTGCTGGGCCGGCAGAACGCTGAAGGCAAGCCGGTCTACAACCACGGCATCCTGCAGTTGAACGATACCGCCGACGTTCACGCGGTGATCCGCAATGCCTACACTTCGCAGCAGGATCTGAACTGCATCACGGTTCTTGCCGGACCGGCCACGGATCTCGCCGGAGTCCTCGGTCTCCCCGGGGTGAAGGAACTGATCAAGCAGAAGTGCAAGGCGCTCGTGTGGGCTCCGGAGCGCCTGGGTATCGACTCGGCCGCCGCTCAGAAAGTGCTCGCCGAATGGCCGACGCCGATCTATATCGCGATGCCAGAACTCGGCGCTGCCGTGAAATTCCCGGCCACTGCGGTGGACACCAACTTCGCTTGGTCGGAGGTGCATCCCATCGCCGATGCCTATCGCGCGGCGCAACCGATGCCGTATGACGCCACGACGGCCGCCGTCGCCGCGGTGCTCTACGCCGTGAAGCCCGAAGGCTTCTTCACCCTTTCTCCGGCCGGAACCGCGACGCTCTCGCCGAAGAACACGATCTTCTGGAAGGCCGGTCCTGGACAGCATCATTTGCTGCAACTCGACCCCGCACAGAAGGCAACCGTGCTCGAAACGATGACCACCTTAGCCAGCGCCAAGCCGGTACCCCGTGCCCCGCGCCGCCGCCGGCCGCCAGTGGTTGACCCGGCAAAAGCAGATCCGGCGAAAGTCGATCCGGCCAAGCCGGCAGACCCGGCTAAGCCTATCGAGCCCACGAAGCCGTAACTACTCCACCCGCTCGTAGATTAGCAAGTTTCGAAACTTCTTCCCCGACGGCAGCGAACCGCGAGAATCAATCGTCATTCGTTTGCCGTCCGGTGAGATGGTCCGTGTCGCCTCCACGGTCACTTTGCCGTCAAGTTGGAACACTTGGTCCACCCGATCCGGGCTCCGCAAAAACAGCGCAACCGAGTTGTACAGGCTTCCACCCTGAAACGGATACTGCTTCCCGTCGTATTTCGCGGTGAACTCAGTATGGAAGGGCTTGCCCGCCATGCTCGTCCCGTCGTGCAGGAACTTTACCCCGTCTCCGTCCTTTACCCACTGCCGCCTGGACTCTTTGGGTCCCTGCCCCGACTCGTACGTCGAGGCTTCCTTCAAAAACCGCCACTTCCCGATTCCCCGATCGACTTTCGCCTGTGCGAGCAATCCGCCCGCGGCCAGAATCAACACATTGCGACGTAGCATCGCACGATAGTCTACTGCACGCTGCGTTGCAAAGGAATCGGGGGCATCGGCGGCGCCGGCGGAACCGCGGGGATCGCCTCTGCCGGCTTCGGTGTATCGCTCGTCACGAACCGGTCATCCGACTTCCGCACCCGAATCTCACCTCGGTCCGTTTCCAGTTGCAGCCGTGGACCACCGCCCACATTCCCGCTCAAGGTTCCGCCCCGCTCCTCGCTCTTTTTCAGTAGCGGAGAACCGTAGTCGTTTTCAATCTCGCCGCGCCGCGTCTTCGCCGCCAGTTCAAACCTTGCCGCCGTCGGCAGAATCAGTTCAATCTCGCCCGCGTTCGTTTTGGCTTCCATCTTCCCAAACGCGGTACCGGATGGCCGCAGCGTGATGTCTCCCCGCTCTACGTCCACGTCGATCGTGTCGGTAAACCCGCTCAACTCCACGTCTTTCGATTTCGCCCGCAGCACCAACGGACCCGTCACATCACTCCCCGTCATTGCACCGCCGGCGAATCGCAGCGTTCCCGCCACCTTTTCGACCCGCAGGTTCGTCGAAGGCCCCTCAAACCGCAACTGCCGCGCGATCTGCCGGAACGTCAAATCGCCCGAATAGCTACCGTTCACCGAAACCGTTCCGCCGATGCTCTCAATCTCGACATCGTCGCCCCGGCCCTTGACTTCGACATTGCCCTTCACATTCGTCGCTCGAATAATGTCGCTCCGGCGCAAGTCCGCCCGTACATTCCCGCCAACATTGTTCAAACGGACGCCAGCGTTCTCGCTGCTGATCTCCACATCGCCACCGACGTTCTCGAGGTCGATATCGCCGTAACGGCCCTTCGTCTCCACCCGAGCGCCCTTGGGCACTTGAATCTCCAGATTAGCCCGCATCTGCGGTCCGCTCGAAACACGGTCTAGATTCGTGCGGACGATGATGGTATCCCCCTCTTTCACCAGTTGGAAGTCCGATCGCTTGTCATCCCGGTCCGCATCCTCCCGGCTCATCGCCCGGATCGTCTTCGTCCCGGTCACCCGAACCTCCTCGGACTCGATGCCCGTGATTCGCGTATTCCCCCTCGCGTTGTCGATCAGGATCCGCGGCGTCTTGCCAGCCGCCAGGGTTCCGTTCACCGGATAGTCGTACGCCTCTCCCATCAACTCCCAGGCGCCCAACGAAATCCGGTTGCCCCAGACGTTCCGCTGCTTTATGCCCCAGAAGATACTCGAGCCCACCAGGCAGATGAAGACTACCATCACCCATTCGCCGCCTGTCACACCCTGCCGTGCCGTCAGTTGACCTTTCTGGTTCCAAACCAGCACCTCCACCAGGCGGAGCATGCCCCAGGCAATCAGCCCGTACGGCCAATACTGGCTCACCAGATCCAACAGTTGCAGCCCCGGTATGAAGTTTCGCAGGAGAAACAGCAACCCGATGACGATCAAGATGATTGGCCCTACTATCGAAGCGCGGCGCATGGCTTAGTTCCCCCCCGTCATGGATCCCGGCGTCGATGGCCCCGGCATCGGTGGCCCTGGGATCCTCGGCTCGGCCGTCAAGTGCTCCAGCAATTTCAGCAGCCCAATCAAGACAAGCAACACCGGCCAGGACTGCCGGATCCCAAAAACTCCCGCGTGGTCGATCGCGAACAGGACACCCACCGCAATCAGCATAATTGGGCCACGAATCGCGGCAAAGAGATTACTGTTCACGACGCACCCCCTCGTTCAATGGCGCCGCGGGCGACTGCAATCGCACGTACAGCATATACACGCCCGCGCCAATCAAGCCCAGCGGCCAGAACTTCAACAGTTGCGAGATTCGCAGCAGCTCAAAATTGTGCAGCAGGAAAATCACGCCAAGCCCGATCATCACAATCGGTCCCATGGGAAACCCGCTCTGCCCCGGACGCCCCGAGACCATGCCGGAGAACTCATCCACCACTTCGCCCATCTGCCGCCGCCGCGCCGTATGATAGGCCTCAAACGCCTGATAGATCACCCACGTTGGAATCAGCATCGCGAACAGGAACTGCAGCTCGCCGACACTGTCCGCGTTTGCCAGACTGATCAGCATGCCGAACACCAGCACGTGGACCAGGCCTTTGGCGTACTGCGCGTTATAAATCGCGCCCACGCCAGGCAACAATCCAAGGATGAACGCCAGCCCGGGGGAGATGCTGTTGTTCAGGCCCGCCCCATAAGGAGGTGGAGCCATTGGCGGCGCCGTCCAAGGCGATCCTGCCGGCTCGGCCGCCGGAACATGCTCAGCGCAATATACGGTGCCCATCGCGATCTTTTGCGCTTCCGGCTCCAGTTGTTTGCCGCAGATCCGGCAAAATGCCAGCTGGGGCGGTGGTACGTTCTGTTCCATGGTAATATCCCCCGAACTCTAACTACTGCAAAGGCTTAGCTTCTTTGGAAGGTACGGAAAGTTTCTCCGCTTCGTTCCGTATTTGATGCTGCCTTTCGATTTCTTCCTGCTCCGTCCATTCCTGCAGACGGCTCTGGATCTCAAACACCAACCGAAGGTTTTCGTAATACTTCACGGCCCGGTTCCAAGTCCGGTGGGCCTGATCGTCGACGCTGACCCATATCTTCACCGGATCCAGGTCCACCGCGCTCAGCGGCCGAACTGGAACCTTGAAGACGTTCGCCAGCATCGAAAGCGACAACACCGTCATCGCCATTCCCATCGCCATCTTCGGCGCCAGCACCGGACCCAGCCAGCGGCTCAGGAAGCCTCGCAGCCCACTTGCGCCGCCGCTCATAGAGGCCTTGGGCCCGCGGGGGAGATCGTACAGAATCTTGGTGATGAGCTCTTTGGGCGGCTCTACGGTCGCCACGCGTTCCATAAAAGCACTCGCGCCCAACACATCAGCCGCGTACTCCCGGCAGGCCGCGCAGCTCTCTTGATGTGCTTCAAATGCCGACTTCGCCTCGCCCCGCAACTGGCCATCGACGGCGTCGCAAAGTAGGATTTCGAATTCGGTGCAGTTCAGCTTCATACCAACGCCACCTGATACTTCTTCAGCAGCCGCGCCAACTCGGCCCGGCCCCGGTTCAGCCGCGACTTCACGGTCCCCTCGGGCACGTTCAACACCGCGGCAATTTCTTTATAGTCCAACTCTTCGAGGTCGCGCAAAATCACCGTCTCCCGCAACTCCGGCGACAGTTTCTGCAACGCACCCTGCAGAATTTCGCTCGCTTCCCGGCCCGCGAGCAACCCGTCGGCCCGGCCGCCGTGGCCCGCGCTGCGCTCTTCGAGCATCGGCAACTGGTCTTCAATCGAATCCGTCACCCGGCTCTGCTTCGTCCGCCGATAGTTGTCGATCAACAGATTCCGCGTCATCCGCGTCAGCCACACCGTGAACGAACCCTCTCCCGCGCGAAAAGTTCGCAGCGTCTTAAAGAGCCGTAAAAAAACGTCCTGCGTCAGATCCTGCGCTTCGCTGTCCGTCCCGGTAAACCGGTAGCAGACCGCGTAAACACGCCGTGTGTGCGTTTTGACAAGATCCTCCCATGCTGTCTCGTCCCCGGCGAGACAACGTTCCACCAACCGCAAATCAAGGTCGAAACTTTGGTCCAAGCGATGGTTCCCGCGGAGTGGTTGCGTCAAGCCTTCGACGGCCGCCCAAATCCCTTGCTCAACTGTAGCAGCCGCTGCCATTTCGCCCTTCCCTGTCTCCTGTGGATTGCCCGCTCCCGGGCAGTTCGTAAACAAGTACGAGGATTTGGCATAATAAGTTCGCGCGAAGTGCGCAAGCACCCTTATTGTAACGACTGATTTGCTGAACTTTCTCTCCTCGCCCAAATTCCGGCGCTGGGCCATCGGCTCAGCGGCGGTTATCGCGCCAATTCTCATCTGGTTGTCCTGGCAGCGGCTTGCTGCCTTCGATTGGGCCGCACTCGGCCAAGTCTATAACCAAATTGACTGGCGCTGGATGCTCCCCGGCGGGGCCACCGTCCTCGCTAGCTACCTCGCTCGCGCCCTCCGCTGGCAGGTCATGCTCCGTCCGGTCAATCCAAACTCCTCCCTCCGCCGCATCCTCGAAAATACCCTGATCGGCTTCACCGCCATCGTCCTGTTCGGCCGCCCAGGCGAACTCGTCCGGCCCTACCTCATCTCGCGCTCTGAAAACGTTCCGCTCTCCTCCCAGATGGCGGCCTGGTTCCTCGAACGTGTTTACGACCTGCTCGCCGTGCTGCTCCTGTTCGGCGTTGGTCTCGCCACATTTAACCCCACAGGCCGCAACGTCGGCCCCGCTCTACAATGGGTGCTCCAAACCGGCGGCATCTTCATCGCGGTCATGTGCGCCGCCTGCCTCGTCATCCTCGTCACCGCCGCTCTTGGCGGCAACACCCTGGTCATTCGCCTTCGGGAGTCGCTCGCCTTTCTCCCGGAAACCCTGCAGGCCAAAATCGGGGGTACCCTGGAGAACTTCGCCACCGGGCTCGCCTCCTGCGGTCGTCCCGCCGACATGGGCCTCATCGTTTTCTATACGGCCCTCGAATGGGGGAGTATTCTCGGCGCCTGCCTGTTCATTCTGCGGTCGTTCCCGCAGACAAATGGCCTCTCCTGGCTCGACGTTATTGTCTATTTGGGCTTCGTCTCGTTCGGGAGCATCGTCCAGATCCCCGGCATCGGCGGCGGAACTCAACTTGTCGGATTCCTCGTGCTCTCTCAACTCTTTGCCGTAGCGGCGGCGCCAGCCACCGGAATTGCTATCGCCTGCTGGCTTGCTACTTGGGTAGTAGTTATCCCCTTCGGCTTCGTCCTCGCCGCCCGGCAGGGCCTCTCTTGGGGCTCCCTCAAAAAGATAGAAAAGGAAATCACCGTATGAAGTGCCCCTTCTGCGCCCACTCAGAAGACAAAGTCATCGACTCCCGCGAAAGCAAAGAAGGCGATGCGATCCGCCGCCGCCGGCAATGCTTGGCGTGCGAACGCCGCTTCACCACCTACGAGAAAATTGACGAAATTCCATATATGGTGGTGAAGAAAGACGGTCGGCGTGAAAAATTCGAGCGTCAAAAAGTGCTGAACGGCCTCATCAAAGCCTGCGAGAAGCGGCCCATCTCGATCTCCAAGCTTGCCGCCATTGTCGATCACATCGAGAGCCGCATCGCGGACAGTCCTGAGCGAGAGCTGTCAACTACTACCGTAGGAGAAATTCTGATGGACGAGCTACGCCAGCTCGACAAGATCGCCTACGTTCGCTTTGCCTCCGTCTATCGAGACTTTCAGGATGAACAGGCATTCCTCAGCGAACTACAGAATCTTCTGCGAACCCGCCGCACTGGCCAATAAACTACGATTGTAGGAAAAACATCTAACTGAAACCGTTCGTCTTTCTAAACATCTCTCATTATGTGAGGGTGTGAGTTTGGCGGAAGACAACTTTGGTCTTTCAAACAGGTTAGAGGGAATGATACAATCGGTTTTGGCACTCCTGCTGCGTTGGTCTGCACCTCCGACCCCTTTTTACCTCCGACAGTTTATGGCCAGACCCTCCACGGGAGAGTGAGTCTAGATGGATCACTTCGAAGATCAGTATTCCGCTGACACTGCAGAGCCCCTTGGGCTTCCTTTTGATGAAGAAGCAAACTTCTTCCATCCGGAGGAAGTGCATGACGGCGACGAATTCCCGGGCCAAGCGGCGCCGGAAGAATCAATTTATACCGACGATCCCGTCCGCGTTTACCTGCGGGAAATGGGTGCGGTTCCACTCTTAACCCGCGAAGGCGAGGTCGAACTGGCCCGGCGTATGGAACGGGGCAAGCTGCGTATGTTGCGCGCTATCAGCCGTTCGGCTGTGGTGCAGCACCGCGTTATCGAATTCGCCGAAGCCCTTCGTAAGGAAGAGCAGGACATCGACAACTTTGTCGACCTGGGCGAAACCGAAGAAGGTACCCCGGCGGACGCCAAGATGCGGAAAGAAGCGCTTGATCGCTTCCTCAACGTCGCTACCCTCTACAAGAAATTGCAGCAAAGCGCAGAAAAGGTGGAAGCTCTTCCTGTTCTGAAAGCCTCCGAACTCAAGGATCCGGCGGTTCGCAAGGCTCGCCGCAAGATCACGATGCGCCTGGCTCGGACGAAAGTCGAAACCAGCCTCGCCATCCGCGCTATCCCGTTTTATCCCTCCCGTTGGCGACAGTTCGCCCAGGAAATCGATAAAACCGTCGACGAGATCACCCATCTCGATGCCGAACTGCACCGCCTGGAAGAACGCAAAAAGCCGGAGTACGCTACCCGGATTCGCGAACTGAAGAAAGAGGTCAAAAAACGCGAGGTCATGGCCGGCGCGTCTCTGGCTGATCTTCGCCATACCACCTCGATCATCCGCCACGGTGAGATTGAAGCCGAGCGCGCCAAGAAAGATCTCGTCGAAGCCAATCTTCGCCTTGTTGTTTCCGTCGCGAAGAAGTACGTTAACCGCGGACTTCACCTCCTCGACCTCATCCAGGAAGGCAACATCGGCCTGATGCGCGCCGCCGACAAGTTCGAATATCGTCGCGGCTACAAGTTCTCCACCTACGCTACGTGGTGGATTCGCCAAGCCATCACCCGAGCCATCGCCGACCAGTCCCGCACCATTCGTATCCCGGTGCACATGAACGAGTCGATGAACAAATTCCTGCGCGCCACCCGCGAGCTGGAGAAAGAACTCGGCCGTGCTCCTACAAATGAAGAAATCAGCCGCCGGATGGATATCCCCGTCGAGAAAGTCCAAAAGCTGAAGACCATCTCCCGCGACCCCGTTTCGCTCGAAACCCCTGTCGGCCGCGACGGCGAATCCGCACTCGGCGATCTGATCGAAGATCGTTGGGTGGGCTCCCCAGTTGATGCCGTCATTGAGGCCAATGTCCGCGACGAGACCGCTAACATCCTCAAGACCCTCTCCCCGAAAGAGGAGAAGGTCATTCGTCTCCGCTTCGGCATCGGCTGTGAACGCGAGCACACCCTGGAAGAGATCGGTCAGGAGTTCGACGTAACCCGCGAGCGTATCCGTCAGATCGAAGCCAAGGCCCTCCGCCAGCTTCGCTCCCCGGAACGCGCTCGCCACCTCAGGGCCCTCCTCGCCGCCAGGTAACGTTTTTTCCCGCAAGCCTACCATCGCCGGGGTTGAGCCAGTCTCAATCCCGGCTTTTCTTTTTATGGAAGCTAAATCGACTCTTCTCACCCACCTCGACTACAGCCTCTGGGCCACGTCCAAGCTCCTCGACGCCGCGTCACGCCTCTCCCCGGAGCAATTGAACCGCGATCTGAAGGTCTCCCATACCTCCGTCCTCGCTACGCTCCAGCATATCTACTACGCTGATAGAACGTGGCTCGCTCGGCTGGAAGGCCGTAAGATCGCCTTTGCCGACCCCGACCCCGGCCCTAACCTCGAACAACTCAAGGAGCTTTGGCCCCCCGTCCTCGAGGCACTGAAAGCCAACATCGATGCCGAGCCGGACATCAACCGCGACCTGACCGCGCAGCGCCTCAACGGCGACACGTTCACGGCCGCTCGTTGGAAGGTCATCCTGCATGTCGTCAACCACGCTACCCTCCACCGGGGCCAAGTGATGGCCATGATCCGCCAACTCGGCCAAGTGCCCCCGGCCACCGACCTGTTCTACTTCTACCTCCAACAAGGCGTATGAATATCAACGAGATGCAGCTCTACGACGCGATTGGGGAAGACGGCTTTGCCCGCCTCGTCGCAGCGTTCTATGCGCAGATTCCCAACGACGACCTCCTCGGCCCCATGTATCCCGCCGACGATCTCCCCGGCGCCGAACAGCGCCTCTGCGATTTCCTCGTCGGCCGCTTCGGCGGTCCCCCGCGCTACATCGAACAGCGTGGGCATCCCCGCCTCCGCATGCGTCACGCTCCCTTTGTCGTCAACGCCGCCGCCCGTGACCGTTGGCTCCTCCTCATGAACAACGCCTTCACCGTAGCTGCCCTACCCCCGGACGCCGAAGCCATCCTCCGCCCCTTCTTTCTACAAGTGGCGAACTTCATGATCAACCAACCCGAATGAACTCCACTCCCGATCTCCGCTACCCAATCGGCCGCTTCCAGTGGCCCACCACCATCACGCCCCAGGACCGGCGCGAGTGGATCAACGCCCTCGCTGCTCTCCCCGGCCAGCTCCGCACCGCCGTTGCACCTCTCAGCGAAGCCCAACTCGCCAACCCCTACCGCCCTGGCGGCTGGACCCTCCGTCAAACCATCCATCATGTGGCTGACAGCCACATGAATAGCTACGTCCGGTTCCGTCTCGCGCTCACGGAAGACGCGCCCGTCATAAAGCCCTACGACGAAGCCCGGTGGGCCGAACTCTCCGACGCCGCCACCGCCGAAGTGGACATCTCCATCGTCCTGCTCTCCGCTCTGCACCTCCGCTGGGTGCTGCTGCTCGAATCGCTAACCGACGAGCAGTGGCAGCGCACCTTCGTCCACCCCGACCACGGCCCGCGCCGTCTGGACGAAACCCTGGCCCTTTACGCTTGGCACGGCGCACACCACCTCGCGCACATCACCGGCGCTACATCTTAACGTGAGGCGTACACACCGGCCACGGCGAAAAGCCGATCACTAGCGTTTCCCGGTCGACATAGAGCAATGTCTCTTTGCCTTTCACGGTCACCGTCTGGATGATGCCGCCGTCGCAGCTCTTCACGCTTCCCCGCGAAACGGGGCCGGCTTTCTGCCCCCAGTCTTCGAGAAACTGAGCCATTCCGTAGTCCCGGCAGGGCGTAGCGTCCGTACAACCCCATAGAGCGTGCGCCGCCTTATAGTCCTGCCGTTCCAATGCGGCCACGAACGCCTTTACCTGCGATTCTTCCCGGTAGTTCCGAAAAAGGAACCACAGAACTCCTCCGGTGATGGCCACCGCCAGCACCGTCAGAACGATTCGCTTTATCAGCCGTTCCCGCTTCGCGTCTTTGACGCCAAATTCGTCGAGATAGCTGCCCATCGGATTCTCCTCCGACCGAAGCGACCTACTTTACAGGGTAGGCTTTGTTGTATTCGTCGGTCGCTGTTTTCGTGATTTCCAAAGCCGGCTTGAAGAACACGGCATTCGTGACGTCGATCACGACATCGTAGCCGCCCGCCTCGGAAACCTTCTTCACCACTTCTTCCATCCGCTTCGCGCTACGGCCCAGCACATCCTGCCGCTCGCGGTCTACGTCACCCTGCAAGTCTTCCGTCAGCCGCTGCAACTCGCGCTGCCGCCGTTGACCCCGGATCGTCAATTCCTGCTCCGCCGCCGGCGTCAGTTTGCCCTGCATCGTCTGCAACTGCGTCTGAATCTGCTGCAGTTCCTTCTGGATGGTCTCCATCTGGTCCTGGCGCGGTTTAAACTTCGCTTCCAGGTCCTTCTGGGCCTTCGTCAGCTCCGCTGTGTCGAGCACGGCCTTCTGCAGGTTGATAATAGCGACCTTCATCTGCGCCGAGGCAATCGAAGCGCCGGCAAGCAAAACGGCCGGCAAAAGCAGCGAACGGATAAACATAAATCTTGATCGAACTCCCTTTTGAGCTATCTGTTAGCCTACCACAGCCAACAATTTCAATACGTTAAACACTCATCCAGCGTCCGGCCCATATTGCCGCTCGGCATCGCCACATCCAGCAAAGTCGCCAATGTCGGTGCAATATCGTTCACTGCCGCCGCCTTGTGATACCGGCCCGCTTTCACGCCCGGTCCCATCAGAATCACCGGCACCTGGGCGTCGTAATGATACGCCGCTCCGTGCGTAGTCCCCCGGGGTGAGTACATGTAATACGGTTCGGTCAGCACCACGAGGTCCGGTCCGCGCCCCGGGTAGTACCCGTTATGCGCCCGCCGGGCCAGAAAGTCCGTGATTGCGATCCCGTCAACCATTTGATCTTTGGTGTAGACGCGCGCAATGTGCGGAAGGTTCCGCACCGCTTCCGCTGCCACTTGCCGAGCCTCGCGCGGATCGATCCGCCGAGCCGACAAAAGGTCATAGTTCAGGTACGGGACATATTGCGACTTCACCTGCGTCAGCCACTTACCCGTTCCATACTTCGCGTTCAGCGCATTTTCGATCGCAGCCCCGATATCCCGATCCCGCAACCGCCCGCCCGGCATCTTCCGCGCCGTATTCACTTCCGGCACCGGCGCTACCCCGTGATCCGCCGTAAACGTCACCAGCACGTTCCGCATCCCGATCTTTCGATCGACAAACGCGAACAACTTCGCCAGCATCTTGTCGGTCCGCACGCTGATGTCGTGCGCGTGTAGCGAATCCGGCCCTTCCGCATGGCCCACATAGTCATTGCACGAGAAACTCACCGCCAGCAGGTCTACGCCCGCATGCTGCCCCAGTTTCTCGTTCTCAATCGTCGCTTCGGTGAACTCCTCAAGCAATTCGTTGCCAAACGGGCTCGACTCCATGTTCGAGTAGAACATCGTGTCCGCCTTCATCGGCATCTTCTTTAGCAGCACGTCCCCGGACTTCCACTCGGCCCCCAGGAACTTCTCGCCCACTTTCTTTGCGTTGAAGCCGTCCACCCAACCCGGCAGCGCCTTCTGGTACCACGTGCTCGAAACAAACTTGCCGGACTCGTTGTCGAACCAGTACGCCGCATCCGCCATCCGTCCCGCCGGCAGAATCGCCCCGCGGTCCTTCACCGAAATGCCGATTGTCCTGCTCTCCCCTTTGGCGGACATCTTGATCTCGTCGCCAATCGTCGAAACCAGCAGCCGATGCGGCGATGCCGCCGCCCGCTCCGGAGCCCCCAGTGTCTTCTCCTTCGGGTCGAAGACGCTGGTTACTTCCCGGTTCATTTCCCGGTCCCACCAGTCGTTGCCCACAATCCCGGATAGAATCGGGCTTGCCCCGCTCATGATGGTCGCGTGTCCCACCGCCGTCACGGTCGGCGTGTGCTCGTAAAACGCGTTGGTGAACACCGCGCCCTGCGTCAGCATCCGCGCAATCCCGCCCGTGTATTCGCTCCGGAATCGCGTCAGATAGTCGTAGCGAAACTGGTCCACGGTAATCGCCAGCACCAGCTTGCATTTCGCCCGCCCCGCCGACGGCGCCACCGCCTGTCCCAACGCACTCCCGGCGGCTGCGCCCGCCAGCATCAACAATTTTCTGCGCTGCATTAGTCGACCAGAACCGCGCCCGTACCCTGGAGCTGGTACAGCGTGCCGCCACTCTTCACCGACGCCGGGTCGAACTTCCGCCCCTGCTCCTCGGCCTCATGCTTGGCCCGCGCAATCGCCTGAGCCTTGCTCAGCACCAGCTTTTTCAGCAATCCTTCCGCCGTCGCCGTTTTGCCCACGGCGTCCTTCGGGAACATGATTTCGCCGTCGTTCACCTTAATGCGCATGCCATCTTTGTTGTCCACCAACTGCATCCAGCAGCCCATCATGGTGCACACCTCGCTCACCTTGCCGCGCACCTGCACCGTCTTGCCCACGTACTGGTCGGGGCTGGCCAGAATCGTCGCCACCGGAGTCGGCTGGCTCAACGTCAGGCCCTTCCCAAACTTTTCCGCCGCCATCGCACAGGCAGCCATCGCCAACGCTAACGCAACTTTCCGCATGGTAATCAGTATCTCGCTACTCCAACGCAAATGCCACCAACGTATCGGCGAATGTCGAGCTGTACTTGTTACCGCCCCCCGCCGCAATCACCACGAACTGCCGCTTCGACTGCGGCCCCGAAAACGTCATCGGATTCGCGTGGCCGCTCGCCGGAAGCCGCGTCTCCCAAAGCTGCTTCCCGGAATCTTTATCGAATGCCCGGAAACGCCCGTCGTTCGTCGCCGCGATAAACAGCAATCCTCCCGCCGTCACCAGCGACCCGCCCAGGTTCGGCGTCCCGGTCTTGGCTACACCCCGCTTGGTCAACTCGTCATACTCGCCGAGCACCACTCGCCACCGAAACGTCCCCGTGTCCAAGTCAATCGCCGTCAAACTCCCCCACGGCGGCTGCTGGCACGAATACAGATTGTCATCCCAAAATCGCGAATTCGGCGTCCGCGCCCCGCGCGCCCGATACGGAATCAACGATCCGTCCGGCCGCTTCTCCATCTGAAATGTCATCCCCACGTCCATCGAGTTCACGTACAGCGTCCGCGTCGCCGGGTCGAACGACGCACCGCCCCAGTTCGTCCCCCCGTTCGTCCCTGGAAACAGAATCGTCCGATCCAAGCCAATCGGCGTATATAACGATCCGAATCTTGCCCCCTTCACCACCTCCTCGCAGAACTTCCGCGATTCCGGAGTCACTGTCGTCAACTCCTCCGGCTTCATCGACTGCCGCGTAAAGGGCGGCGGCTTCACCGGAATCGGCTGCGTCCGCGAAGCCTGCTCCCCTGGCACCTCGCTCGCCGGAACGGGCCGCTCCTCCACCGGAAACAGCGGCTTCCCCGTCACCCGGTCCAGCAGGAAAACAAACCCCGTCTTCGTGATCTGCGCCACCGCCGGCACCATCTTCCCGCCGTGCCGCACCGTCACGAGGTTCGGCTGCGCCGGCAAGTCATAGTCCCAAATGTTGTGATGAATCGTCTGGAAATGCCAAGCGCGCTTACCCGTCAAAGCATCCAGCGCCAGCACCGAATCGCCGAAGAGCCCGTCCCCTTTCCGGTCGCCGCCATAGTAGTCGTAGGCCGGCGAGGTCAGCGGTACGAACACCATGCCCCGCTCCGTATCCACGCTCAACACGCTCCAGGCGTTCACCGCGGCCCGATCCTTCCCGGCGCCCTCTGGCCACGTCTCGTAGCCAAATTCGCCCTTGCGCGGCACGGTGTGAAACGTCCACAGAAGCTTCCCCGTCCGCACATCGAAGCCACGGATGTCGCCCGCGGGACCCTGCGGCTCTCCGTCCGCGGTCCACGATCCGCAAATCACAACATTTTTGTAGATCGCCGGCGGCGAAGTCATTCCGTAGCCCTTGTCCGCCCACGCGTCCGCCACGCCTTTCCGCAGGTCGATCGAACCCGCGTCGCCGAACGCAGGGTCCAGTTTGCCGGTTGCCGCGTCCACCGAGTACAGCCGCCCGCCTTGTGTCCCGTAAACGATCCGCTTCGCCCGGCCGTCCGTCCAATACGAAGCCCCGCGGCTGATGAACAGGTTCAGTGGCTTCGTCTTGTCAATCTTCGGGTCAAACGCCCAACGCTCTTTTCCCGTCTCGGCGTCCAGAGCGACCAAACGGTTGAACGGCGTCGTCACATACAGAACCCCGTCCACATAAAGCGGAGTCGTCTCGAATGCGCTCCGCGAAGGGGATTCGCTGCCGTCGCTGATCTCCCCGGTCCGGTAGGTCCAGGCCACCTTCAGCTTGCCGACATTGCCTTTATGAATCTGCCGCAGAGTCGAGTGCTTCTGCCCCCCGGCATCTCCGCCCCAGTGCCGCCACTCCTGTCCCAGTAAGGGCAGAGCGGCGGCTAGCAGACAAACTACTTGTTGCCACCCTCGCGCGCGACCTTGGCCTTGGCGCTCTCGAGCTTCTTCTGCACCTTCGAGATGTCGACGTTCTCCCGTTCGCTCGGCGCTCCAGCTTCCCATTCCTTGATCGATTGTTGCCACGCGGCGATGGCCTCCTTCAGCTTATTCAGCTTGAAATATACATCGCCCAGGTGATCGTGGATCGTCGAATCTTTCTGAACCAGTGCCGCGGAACGCTGCAGCGTCGCCAAAGCTTCGTCCAGTTTGCCCAGCCGGTACTGCGCCCATCCCAGGCTGTCGAGGTAGGCGCCGTTGTTCGGCTCCTGCTCCAACGCCTTCACAATCATCTTCTCGGCCTCGGCCACTCGCACGTTCCGGTCCGCCAACATGTAGCCCAGGTAGTTCAACGCGCCGGGATTGTTCGGGCTTACCGCCAGCACCTTCCGGAATTCGCGTTCGGCCTCGTCGAACTTCTTCTGCTTCTCATACATCGCCCCGCGGCTGAACCAAACCGATTCCTTGTCCTCATCGGTCTTCGATAACGCCTCGGCCGCGTCCAGGCTCTTGGCCATCTCGCCGTAGTTCTTGGTCTTATCGTAGAGCTGGGCCAGTTGCAGATGCGTCTCGCGGTCGGCCTTGCCGTCCAGCATCTTCTTGACGTCGGCCACCGCCTCGGCGCCACGACCCAACTCAGAAAGCGATGTTGCCCGAACCAGCCGGATCATCCGGTCGTTCGGGTACTTCTTCAGTGCCTCTTCCGCCGCGTCGACCGACTTCTGGAACTCCCGCGCCTGCCGCCAAGTGTCGATCACCTGCGCCGCGCTCCGCGCTCCCAGGTCTTTGTCCAAGGTCGCCATTTCCGTGAACTGCTGCACCGCTTCTGCCGGTTGATCGTTATTCCGGTACAGCAGCCCCAACCGTTCCACCAGCATCGCCCGGCTGTTCTTCTCGGCGGCGCTCGACCCGCGCAGCGACTGCGCCAGAACATCCTTCAGCCCTGCGATCGCCTCGGCATATTTGCCCTGCGCCTCGTTCAGGTTCACTTCGTTGTAGCGAATTTCGATGTTGTTTGGATCAATTCTCTTGGCCTGATTGCTGGCTTCCCAAGCCTTATCCAACTGCCCCTTTTGCCGGTAGATCTGCGACAGACGCAAGTAGCTCAACCCGTCCTTGGCGTCTTCTTTCACCAGCTCCTCGTAGGTCTTCAGCGCCTCGTCCACCTTGTCCGCCATCACCAGTGAATTGGCGAAGTCCCGTTTGATGTCCAGGTTCTCCGGCTGCAACTCAAGCGCCTTCCGTAGGGTCTCGCTCGCCATCCCGAAATCGCGCATCTGCTCGTAGGCCTGCGCCAACGCGGTCAGCGTCCGCAAGTTCGGGCTCTTCTCGGCGACCTTCTTCAGCAGCTCCGCCGCCTTTGCGGTATCGCCCACATCCGCCAGCACCAGCGCCAAGCCGCTCAACGCGTCTACGTTCTCCGGGTCCAGCGCCAGAGCCTTCTCATAGGCAATCTTCGCATCCACCGAATTCTGCGCGATCTTGTGCAGCCGGCCTAACATCATCCAGCTTTCGGCATCGCCGGCGTCCAACTCCGTGATCTTTGTGTACTGCTCGGTAGCCCGCTTCAGCATCTCTTCGTTTAGGCCACGCGTCTGTGGATCGCCCACCAACCGGGAAAAAATCCGGCCCAGGATTCGCCGCGCCGTCAAATCGTTCGGGTTCGCCTTGATTGCCGCCTCTGATTCTGTGACGGCTTCGCGCAGCCGACCGGCCTGAATATAGAGGTCCGACATCTCCTCAGCCAGAAAGGTTGCCGATGGGTCGTCCTTCATCGCCGCTTTGAAAAAATCGATGGCCTTGTTCAGGTACTCCGCGCGATTGCCATACGTCTGCGCCAAATCGGCGTAGAGATGCCCCATCGCGTAGTTGTAGTAGGAGCCGCCGCGATCGTCGGAACGGCGAGGTCCTCCCCCGGGCGCAGCTTGCCCATATGCGGACACGGCGACCGATAGCCCGGCCAGGGTCATGAAACAACGCTGAAAAAGACGCATCCTGCCTACTTTCTGCCTCTTAGTATATACCTGACCATTTGGATTCCCCGGCGGCCTAAACGGTTTCGAACCTACACTGGAATCGTGTCCGCTCTGGTCCCCCTTCTCACTGTCATCGGCCCCACCGGCTCCGGCAAAAGCGATCTGGCTCTTGCACTAGCCCGCCGTTTCGATGGCGAAATTATCAACGCCGACTCGCTGCAGGTCTTTCGCGGCTTCGACATCGGCACGGCGAAGCTTCCCGTCGCGGAGCGCCAGAACCCGCCCCACCACCTCTTCGACATCTGTAGCGCCAACGAGAACTTCACCGCCGGGGAGTTCGCCCGCGCCGTCAAGGCCCTGCTCCCTTCCATCACCGCCCGCGGCCGCCTCCCCATCCTCTGCGGTGGAACCGGCTTCTATCTTCGCGCTCTCCTCCGCGGACTCTCCCCCGGCCCTGTCGCCGAACCCGCGCTCCGCGCCCGCCTCGCCGCCCGGCCCAACGTCCATCGCCTCCTCTCCCGCCTCGACCCCGCCGCTGCCGCCCGCATCCATCCCAACGACCGCAACAAGACCCTTCGCGCTCTCGAAATCCGTCTCCTCACCGGCCGTACCTCAGCCGACATCTTCTCCCAAGGCCTCGACGCCCTCACCGGCTACCGGACTCTTCAACTCGGACTCGATCCGCCCCGCGAAGCGCTATATAGCAAATTGAATGACCGCTGTGTCCGGATGTGGGACGCCGGACTGTGCGAAGAAGCGACACACTTACTCACTCTCTATCCCTCCGCCGCCAAGCCTTTTGCCGCCCTAGGTTATAAACAGGCCCTTGACTTCCACGCCGGCCGGCTCTCCAAGGAAGAGGCCATCGCCGAAATGCAAATGAAGACCCGCCACTACGCCAAACGCCAATTGACGTGGTTTCGGGCCGAAACTGACGTGATCTGGCTCCCGGGCTTCGGCCCGCAAAAAGAAATTTTCGAACAATCGGTGATCCATACGGAACGTTTCCTGCGCTTGTTCGTATAGACAGACATACCGGGCGATGCAACGAGTCAAGCAAGCCCACAAACAAGTTTCGAAAGTCAATTCAGGAGCCAAGTAATCCCATGAAAAAGTTAGTTGCCATGTTCGCATTGACGGTGTCGTTCGCCCTCGCCAGCGCCACCAATTTCAACGTCACCCTCTTCCAGCCGTCCATCGTCGCGGGAACCGAACTGAAGCCCGGCGAGTACAAAGTGCAGGTCAACGGGGACAAAATGACCATCAAGAATGGCAAAAAGGTCATCGAGGCCTCGGTGAAATCCGAGCGGGTGGACGCCAAGTACGGTTCCACCTCCGTCCGCTATACGAACGGCGACGGCAAGTACACCGTCACGGAAATCCGCATCGGCGGCACGAACACCAAGCTGGTCGTAAACTAGCCCTCACAATACACCCCCTACGCTAAACTAAGAGGGATGCAGCGCTGTCTGATTTTTTCAGCCCTCCTGCTCGCGTCCCTCTCGTCCGTCTTCGCCGCCTCTTCCGTAGTCCTCCCGTTTTCGAATCTCTCCCAGGATAAGAACCTCGATTGGATCGGCGAGAGCATCGCCGAAATGGTCAATGAGGCGATCTCGAGCGAAGGTCTTCTCGTCCTCGATCGTAGCGATCGCGCCGAAGCGTACTCGCGCCTCGGTATCCGTCCCTACGCGCTGCTCACGCGCGCCTCCGTTGTCAAAATTGGCGACGAACTCGATGCCGGCCATGTCGTCTACGGCAGCTTCGAGATCACCCCGCAAACGCCCCCCACCAAATCCTCCATCGTGATCCGGGCACGTGTGCTCGACCTTCGCCGGCTCCGCCAGAGCGAAGAACTCGTTGAACAAGGCCTGCTCGAAGACCTCGCCGCTCTCCAGAACAAGCTGTGCTTTCGCACCCTCCTCGAACTACTGCCCGAGACTCGCATCGACGAGCAGGCCTTTCTCGCCAAGCGCACCCGCACCCGCGTCGACGCGCTCGAGAACTATATCCGCGGCCTCCTCGTTACCGACCCCGCCGCTAAACACCGCTTCTTCACCCAGGCCGCCCGCCTCGATGCCAACTTCTCCCCGCCCTGCTTCCAACTCGGCCTCTACCATTGGGAGAAAGATGCATACCGCGAAGCCGCCATCTGGTTTCAGCGTGTCCGCGCGACCGATTCCCACTACCGGGAAGCCCTCTTCTATCTCGGCATCTGCAAGTACCGCGTAGCCGACTATCCTGCCGCCGAACAGGCGTTTCAGGTCGTCGCCTCCACCGTCCCCCTGAATGAGGTGTTCAACAACCTCGGCGCCGCGCAAATGCACCGGAATTCGTCCCAGGCGCTGGACAATTTCTTAAAAGCGCTCGAAGGCGACGAGTCCGACCCCGACTATCACTTCAACGCCGGCTACGCGCTGTGGAAAAATGGCAACTTCGACGTGGCCGCCGAACGCTTCCGCGCCGTGCTCGATCGCGTCCCCGACGACCAGCAGGCCACCTCCATGCTCGGCCGCTGCCTCAAAAAGGAACCTGCCCGCCCCGGCGACGCTCGCACCGAAGGCCTCGAACGCATCAAGGAACAGTACGAGGAATCCGCCTTCCTGCAGCTCAAGTCCATCTTCGACAAAAAGTAATGCGCCCCCTCTGCCTGCTCCTCCCGTTGGCCCTTTTCGCCGCCGACCCCCCGAAATCTGCGCCCGCCAAGCCCGCCCCCCGCATGCGAACGGAGGCGATGCGCAACGAGAACGTCGCCGTCTACCTCATCGATACCAATGCCGCCAAAGAGGCGAACGTCCGCCTCGGCAATCGTGTGCAGATCCTTACGGAATCGCCCGTCGAAGTCAGCACCTTCGCTGGCGAACAAGGCAACGCCGCCAGCGCCCAACCCTTCCTCGCCGCTCCGGCTAAGATCTCGAACTGGCACGGCGAACTCTACCATCGCCATCAGAACAGCATCTTCAACGCCCGCACCTTCTTTCAGGTTGGAGGAGTCAAGCCCAGCCGGCAGAACGCGTTCGGCGGCCGCGCCACCGGGTCCCTCGGCAAGCTTGGCAACGTCACGGTGAATATCGGCCAGCGCCTCGTCCGCGGCATGGTCAACGGCAACGTACTCGTGCCGCTCCTCTCCGAGCGCACCCCGCTTACGACGGACCCCGCCAAACGCGCCTGGATCAATCGCATCTTCGCCGCTTATCCCACGGAAGCGCCCAACCGCCTCGACTTCGATCCGCGCGCTCTCAATACCAACTCGCCCCAACGCATCAACTCCACCGACTTTGACGTTCGTCTGGATAAGAAGGAGCTCTCCGCCTTCTACAGTCGCGGGCATCAGCAGATCGACGCCTTCCAACTCGTCGCCGGGCAGAACCCGAACACGACCCTTGAGAATCACACAGGCCGCCTCACTTGGCGCCGCGCTTTGTCGCCTACCTTCAACTTGCAGACTGGTATCACGTTTCAGAGAAACGTATCACTGCTCGTGAGCCCGGCCGGCGCAGTCGGCCCTCGCGTCCGCTTTGGCTATCAGATCGAGGAGCTCGGACCGGACAGCACGTTCCCCGTCGACCGTGCGCAGAACTCGTTCCGCTACGGCTTCGGTGCGCAGAAAGTGATGGGCCGCCACACGCTCTACTTCGGCGGCGACGCGACCCGGTATCAACTGAACGGCATCGAGGCCAACAACCTCCGCGGCTACTACCAGTTCTCGAACAACTTCGGTCGGACGGCCATCGAGAACCTCCGCTACGGCGATCCGACCAACTACGAAATCACGCTAGGCAGCGTGTCCCGCGGCTTCCGCAATTGGTCCGGCCAAACCTACGTCGCGCTCCGCTCTCAACTCCACTCCCGCCTCCAGCTTTACGTCGGCGTCCGCTACAGTCCCGATGGGTCGCCCAATGAGGTCAATAACCGGGAAGCCATTCCGTACCCCTGCGACTGCAACAACTTCGCCCCTCGCGTCTCGCTCGCCTGGCGCGCCACCAACGACTGGACCGTTCGAAGCATGTACGCCGTCTCCTTCTCCGCCGTTCCTCCGGTCACCTATGGCCAGGTCCGCAACAATCCGCCCAACGCCCAGTACATCTATTTGCAGAACCCGGATCTGCTAAACCCCCTCAACACGACGAGCGACGTGAAGCCTTCGATCCACGTGCTCGACTCTGGTCTGGTCTCGGCGTACGCCCATCAGTACAGCCTCCGCCTCGAACGCCGTTGGACCAACAACACGCAACTTCGCGTCGGCTATATCGGCAGCCGCAGCTTCAAACTGCCATACGCGTTTGTCGAAAACCGGGCTGTGTTTGTCCCCGGCCTCCCGCCCACCACCGGCAACATCGATCTCCGCCGTCCCGATCCATCGATCAACGAACTCCGCCGCGTCGTCAACGCCGGCACCGCCTGGTACGACGGAGCCCAAGTCGCGATCGACCTGCCCTCGCGCCGCGGCTTGCTGGTCAGCGCCTCGTATACATTTGGAAAAGGCCTCGACAACGGTGTCGACTACACCGGCACCGCCGCCAACAAAGACATGCTCAACGCGCGGCCCCAGTCGATGTTCAACATGCTGGCGGACCGCAAGGGTTTGAGCAACTTCGATTCCACTCACGCCTTCTCGATCCAGACGGTATACGATCTGCCCTATGCCTTTCAGATCAGCGGAGTCGGCACGATGAAGACCGGCACGCCACTAACGTTCTACGTCGGCTCCGATGCGCCCGGTATCGGAAACGTCGATGGATCGGGCGGCGAGCGTCCCAATATTTTGGACCCTTCAATTCTCGGAATGACGATCGGCAACCCCGACACCGCGCCATTGATTCTTCGCCGGGATTTGTTCAGCTACATTCCCGTGGGCCAGGATCGCGGCAACCTCGGCCGCGGAACCTTCCGCAAGGGAGGCATCTTCAATTGGAATGCCGCGCTGCAGCGGAGTTGGAAATTGCCGCATGACGGCTCGCTCCAATTCCGTGCCGAAGCCTACAACGCCACCAACACGCCACAGTTCGATGAGCCGCAGAGAAACCTGACGAGCCCCGCGTTTGGTAAGATCACAAACACCCTCAACGACGGTCGCGTTTTTCAACTGGGACTTCGCATTATTTTGTGATGGACTTTAGAAACGAATTCCGCGTTGCCCTGTAAGGAGTCTTGTGTCAAGATTTGGGGACAACCGTTTACCCGTTCTGGCATATAATCAAAAAGTTCATGCTCGAAGCCTTCGGCCTCTCTGACCCCGGCTGTGTCCGGAGCAATAACGAGGATTACTATCTCCTGGCACCGTCGCTGGGACTATTCCTTGTCGCAGACGGAATGGGCGGAGCCGCCGCGGGGGAGTGTGCCTCGCAGTTGGCTGCTGAAACCGTTGGCGAATACGTCTGGCGAATGGGGAAGTACGATATCAACCTCCTCCCGACCGCCTTTGCCGAAGCCAATCGACGGGTTCTCGAAGAAGCGAGCCGCGACAGCGCCCTCGACGGCATGGGGACGACCCTCGTCGCTGTGCTCGACGCCGGCCATGAGGTTTACATCGCTAGCGTAGGCGACAGCCGGGCCTACATCTTTCATGAAAACATTTTAACTTCATTGACCGAGGATCAAACCTGGGTGCAAGAAGTGGGTCGGAAGTTGGGGATCGAAGAATCCCAACTGAAGGTTCATCCGATGCGCCACGTATTGACGATGGCCATCGGCGTCAGTGATCAATTGCGCGTCCATACGTACCGCGTGGAACTTGCTCCGGGCATGCAAATCTTGCTTTGTAGCGACGGTCTACACGGTGTTGTGCCCGACGAACAAATTGAGAGAATTTTCCAGGCTGAAAACGCACTAGAAGACAAAGGTAAGACTCTGATCGAAGCAGCCAAAGCAGCGGGCGGACCGGACAATGTCACGGCCGTACTTCTTCGGGTGGTATCCACCGAAGAAGCTCCGTTGGCTCCTGCCGAGATCGTGCAGAGCGAAACCCCACAATAGTCTTCTAAGCAATGCAGTATCCATGGCGTCGTGCTGTGGCAGGCGCGTTGGCGGCCTGCTTCGCAGCCCATTCGGCCTTGTTTGGCCAGGATCCGGCTCTGTTACAGATCCGGGTAATCGAAGGAGAAGGAGCAGTTCATACGGTCGGCACCCGCGCCTCGCAGGCGCTGGTGTTGCGGATCACTGACGAAAGCGGCCGTCCGGTCCCCGGAGCGTCCGTAAGTTTCCGCCTCCCCGATGAGGGGCCGAGCGGCACATTCATGACAGGGTTGCGTACGGAGGTGGCCTCCGCCGGCCCCGACGGCAAAGTGGCCGTGCGCGGGATCGAGTGGAACCGCGTCTCCGGCCCCGTACAAATCCGGATTACAGCGAACAAGGGCGAAGCCAGGTCCGGGACCGTGTCGGCGCAGTACCTGACCGAACCGGCTTCGGTTGTAAAACGAACCCAGGAACCGGCCCAGGCCGTCCTGCCTCAGATTAAGATCGGTCCATCAAAGAGCAAGTGGACCGTGTTGGCGGTTTTGATTGGCGGAGCGGCCGCTGGTGGAGTTGCCGCGGCCGCGAACCGCGGCTCCCGGTCGCCAGGAGCGCCGCCGCCAGCGGCCGTGAGCCAGCCTTCGGTGTCGATCGGACCGCCGAGCATTGCGATAGGTAAGCCATGAGATATCTTGTTTTCCTTCTTTCGTTGATTGCGTTTGGTCAGATTGAAGCGCCCCGGATTGGTTTTTGGCGCGATGCGCAGAACCGGGTTCGTCCGTTGCATGGTGTGGCGGGCAGTTTTGTCCCCGGCGCCGCGGTGCGGGAAGGGGTGTTGGCATTCTCCTGGTACGGCGACGGCGGTTGGCTTCGTTCGGAAACCGAGATTGAGCGGTTGGATGCGTCGGGCGCGACGGTGGCCCGGCTCCCCGGGGGCGCGGTGCGCTTCAGCGAGACTGGCGTGTGGTTTACCGAGCAGAATGTTGCGTATCGCTGGGATGGCGAGTCGCTGAAAAATGTGGCGGTTGATGAGGCCGAGTTTGCCGTGCCCGAGACGGAGGCCGAGGCCATCGCGAAGGATTGGTGGCATGTCCGGCTCCGGGGCCGGAGCTATGCGGTGCGGACGACTCCAGGGCGCGAGGCCCGATTTGAGATTCCGGAGGCGATTGACGATGAGAGCAATTAGTCTTCTGCTCTGTGCCGCGTCCGTGTTGGCGGCTCAAATTCTGGTGGAGACCCCGGATGGGTTTCGGACTGTGGGTGCGAGTTACATGATGGGGTCGACGAACCCAGGCGATCCGTTGGATTTGAGGTTCCGCGGTCCTGCTGGGGCGAACATCGCGGTGGCCGGGGTTGGGTTTTCCGCTCGGGCGATTCAGCCGTCGGGCGATTTTACTGTTCGGTTTCTGCCGGAGGCCGAGGGGAGCTATAGCGCGAACCTATCGGCCGGAAGCTGGAGCGTGATTTTGCGCGGTAGCGCGTTGGCGGTGGCGACGGTGGTCTATCAGGGTGAACCGTTGTTCCAAGGCGGTGTGATCGACCTGGGTTCGGTGGAGGTCGGGACGGCGGCCTCGACGACCGTGCTACTGCAGAACCGATCGGCCCGGCCTCTAACCGTTCCGTCGATTAAGTCTGATTTTTCGTTTGCCGAGCGTGTCGTGTTGCCTCTGGTGTTGGAGCCGGGTGCTGAGTTGCCGTTACGCCTGACGGTGACGCCGGAGGAGGCGGGTTTACGTTCGGGCGTGTTGTCGGTTGCGGGGCGGACGTTTGAACTGCGCGTGACCGGGACGCTACCAAAATTGTCGGAGGCGCGAATTGTGATCGATGCCGCGGCAGTGACGAGCGGCCAGCAGGTTCGGCTTCGGATTGAGTTTGCCGAGGCAGCGCGGTCGAATGCGGCCGGGACGCTGGAGCTTGAGTTCAGCGGTGAAGACCCGGCGGTGCGCCTGAGCACCGGGCGGGTGGCGAGCTTTTCGGTTCCTGCCGGTAGCAATGTGGCCCGGTTTGGTGAAGAAGACGAGATCATGTTGCAGACTGGGACCGTCGCTGGGTTGATTCGGCTTCGGGTGAAGACCCCGGGTAGCGAAGTGCGGCGGGAGTTTCAGACTGTCCTCCAGCCGGTTGCGATTGATGAGGCGAAGGCTACCCGTGAGGGGTCGACCATCGTAGTGGCGTTGAGTGGTTTCGACAACTCGCGTGGTACGTCGTCGATGAACTTTCAGTTTGCGGACAAGGCCGGGAGTCCCTTGGGCGGCGTGTTTTCGGTGACCCCGGAGAACGAGTGGAAGAGCTACTACCAGACGAGCGGTCTCGGTGGCGTCTTCCGGCTGCGGGCTGTGTTCCCCGTGGCCGGGGATGCTAGCCTAGTGGATTCGGTGACGGTCGCCATCGCGAACGCGGTGGGGCGAACCGAGGTTGGCAAACTGAACCTTCCCTGATGCGAGTTGCTCTCACGATTGCCGGCTCCGACCCCAGCGGTGGGGCCGGCATTCAAGCGGATCTGAAGACGTTTCACCAGCACCGTGTGTATGGCGCGGCGGTGATCACGTTGATTACCGTGCAGAATACGACTGGGGTATCCCGCGTCGAATGTCTCGATCCGGAGTTGGTGATCCAGCAGATCGAGGCGGTGATGTCGGACCTTCCCGTGGGGGCGGCGAAGACAGGGGCGCTCGGGAATGCGGAGATCATCCGGGCGGTGGCCAGGACGGTTCGCGGGCCGCTTGTGGTGGACCCGGTGATGGTCTCGAAGCATGGGGCTCCATTGCTTCACTCGGAGGCCGTGGCGGCTTTGCTGGAGGACTTGTTTCCGGTGGCGACGTTGGTTACGCCAAACCTGCCGGAGGCTGAAGCGCTGACCGGAATGGTGATCCGGGATCGTATCGCGATGGTGGAAGCGGCGCGGCGGATTCCGGCTCGCGCGGTGCTGCTGAAGGGCGGCCACCTCGCAGGCGAGGCGGCCGACCTGCTTTGGTTTGAGGGTGTCGAGCGGTGGTACACGGGCGAGCGGTTTGAGACGCCCCATACGCACGGGACAGGCTGCACCTACTCGGCGGCGATCACGGCGCTGCTGGCGCACGGGGTCGACCTGCCGGAGGCGGTGTATCGTGCGAAGCAGTTCATCAGCGGGGCGATTCGGACTAACCCCGGGTTAGGCCACGGATCAGGACCCGTTAATCACTTTCAGGTTGCGGAACTGGGCGGTCTCGAAGAAGGATCCTAAGCCGATCTTCCCGGACTTGATGCTGAGGTCGATGCCGCGCAGGGCGCCGGTGGTTTGGCCGTCGACGGTGACGGTGACCTCGCCGGTTTGACCGGACCAGACAAGTTTCACTTTGTGCCAGTTGGTATCGGGCAGGCCGCCGGGGCCCTCCTCGGGGCTGATGCGGACGCGGTCTCCTCCGTACACATGGAAGATGCCGTTGTGGACGGGTTGCTTGGCGGGCGCGTCGACCGAGAGATGCGCGTAGTTGAAGTGGGCGTCGTCACGGTAGGCGTAGACGATGATGAGCGAGCCTTGCAGGCGGCGGGCTTCGACCTCGACGGTGACCTTATCGAAGGGGCCCTCTTCGAGCAGCGCGAACTGCTTCGGGCGGCGCGGCGCGGTTTGCGGCCGGGCGACCTTCAAGCCGAGGATACCGTCGACGTATTCCCAATCGGCGGCGATGGGCACGGACCACTTTTTGCCGAAGGCTTCGATTTTGTCGTCGGCCCACAGGGAGCCAGCCAGAAGGAGGGAAATGAGAATCCTGCGCATGGGTGTCTCCTAGGGTAACGGAACTACGGGCAGCACGATGTGCGAGCCGTGGAAGATGGCGTTCTTTCCAGCATGCGGGGCGCGGGCGAATTGCGGGAAGTTGCTGGAGGTGATGTCCACGCGGATGCTGTGGCCGCGAAGGAAGACGTTGGCGGTGCCGACCATGTCGACTTCGCATTCGCGGGCGACGCAGCGGAGCATGCCTTCGGCGACGTTGTAGGCCTTGCCGTCGGGATGGACGTCGATGAGCTTGACCATCCAGTGCATGTCGGGCGCGGTGGTGGCTACAGTCAGCTTCATTTTGACGGGACCGGCGATGGCCAGCGGCGCAGCGAGTGGCACGCCGGTGTAGCTGAGGACGTCGGGCCGGCTTTCTAGGGGCCGCTGGTCCTTCGGCCCGGCGATGGTGGGACTGCCGCAGCAGTTGTTGCCGCCTAGGGTCGGCACTGGATTGTTGGGGTCGTAGTTGTAGGTGTCGCTGCCGGCCGCGGGCTTTTCGGACACGAGGGCCTTGTTGGCGGTCAGGTAGAAGTTGGTGTATTTCGTATTGGGGAGGGGCCAGTCGGCTTCCTTCCTCCACTTGTTGGCGCCCATGTAGAAGATCTCGACGGGCGGTTCGCGATCGACGCCGTTTTCGGCGCCCTTGAGGTAGTGGTCGAACCAAGCGATTTCGATCTCGTTCATTTTGCGATCGGCGGTGGGTCCGAAGTCGATGTCGCCGAAGGATCGGCTGGGTCCGTGGCCCCAGGGGCCGACCAGCAGTTTGGCCTTGACGCCTTGCTTACGGAGGCCGGTATAGCCGTTGATGGTCCCGGCGAGGAAGATGTCGAACCAACCGCCCATGGCGTGGGTGGGGACCTTGATTTTGTCGAAGCGGTCTTCGACGGAGAAGGGGCGCCAGTAGTCGTCGTACTTGTCGTGGGCGAGCCAGTCGCGATAGTGCTGGATGCCGCGATCGGGCGGGTTCAGCAGCAGTTGGCTGTAGTTGAGTTCGGGCGGGGCGTAAGATTCGGTGTGCCAGTACTGGGGCTGCATGATGCGATAGGGCATGCGGACGACGCCCCAGCCATAGTTGAACGACAGGCGGAAGACGCCGCCGAAGTAGGCCCAGTTGTGATAGATGCTGGTGGAGGCCACCTTCGGAAACATGGTGACCAGATGCGGCGGGGCGAGCGCGCCGGCGAGCCATTGGTTGTTGCCGAGGTAGCTGCCGCCTTGGGAGCCGACCTTGCCCGTGGACCATGGCTGCTTGGCGGCCCATTCGATGGTGTCGTAGCCATCCTGCGCTTCGTCGCGGAAGGGGACCCATTTGCCTTCGGACTCGAAGCGGCCGCGCACGTCCTGGACGACGACGGCGTAGCCTCGATTGGCGAAGCTGAATACGTCGGCATGGACGCCGTCGCGCTGGACGCCGTAGGGCGTGCGGATGACGAGCGTGGGATACTTTCCGGGTTCCGCGGGACGGTAAACATCCGCGTAAAGAGTGACCCCGTCGCGCATGGGTACGGCAACGTGCGCGTCGATGATGAGAGCAGCGGCTAGGAGCAACATTCGATATTTTCTCCCTTCGATCGTATAACGCGCTCGGGATGCGGTTGACGCAGCGCGGGAATTTCGCGGGCGGCGCGCCAAGCGGCCAGCGCGACGGCGATGGCGACGTCGTCGTGTTCGCGCTGCGGTCCTGAGGCCTTGGCGGTGAGCAGTTCTTCGATGAGCGTCCGGTAGCCGGGCAGGTCGTGCGCGATGCGCAGATTTCCAGCTTCGAAAAGGATGCGCAGGTTCGAAAACAGGATGGGCCGCGGGACGGACCAGACTCCGCCGTGGATTCGATTCTCTCGCTCGCCACCCGTGATGGAGACCGGAACCAGCGTCGCGGGCAGGCTTTGCTGCTGGAGTATTTCGAGGAGAAAGCTGCCCGCGTTGGCGGCATCGACGGCGAGGTCCTTTTGAAATGCTTTGCTGTCGTTGCCGGGGAGCACGGGCATCCGTTCCAGTTTGTGCAGCACGCTGGACAGAATTCCTGGAATTTGCGAATATGGCAGACCCAGAGGAAAGCGGTCTGCCCGGATGAGCCGGACGATGGGATTTCGAATGGGCACGTACCAGGCGTAG
Source organism: Candidatus Sulfopaludibacter sp. SbA3 (assembly GCA_945890485.1). Taxonomy (GTDB): domain Bacteria; phylum Acidobacteriota; class Terriglobia; order Bryobacterales; family Bryobacteraceae. The sequence goes on from CAMDCN010000005.1 coordinate 204,272, forward strand.
TCGAAGCCTTTGCCCTCCCACTGGAGTTCGAGCACGGCAAGCGCGGAGCGATCAACGCGCTTGCCAAGATCGAGCCCGAGGAAGTACCGCTGCGTGAGATCGGGAATTTGGGGTCGTGTCATAACTTATCGGAACGCCTTGATGATGGGATCGAGCGCCTGATCGATCAGCGTGCGATCGAACATCTGTTCTTCGCCCATGGTGAAGCTGCATTCGAACTCTTGCGCGTAGGCGTCGCCGAGTTCGAGCTTAGCCATGGCGAGGAATTTGGGATTGAGCCGTTCGGATTCCGAGGCCCGGACTTGAAAGGCGACGAAGCCGTTTTGCGGCTCGTGCACGGCGCGATAGAAGAATCCGTTCTGGCCGTGCGGGGTGCTGAGCAAGAGCATGTTTCCATTGGACGCGGCGAGAAACGGGAAGACGGCGCGATAGGTTTCGTCCTTGATATAGGCCGCTTCGTCAATGATGATGAGGCTGACGTTCGCGAAGCCGCGAATGGTGTCGCTGGTATTTGGAATGGCCACGATGTGGGAGCCATTGGGCAGGAGCATGGACAGCCGATTGAGTCCGTCGCGTTTTACCGGAATTTGGAGGGCGTCGAAGAACTGGTACATGGCCCGGAGCAGTGCGCCCGATTGACGCAGTGATGGGGCCACCAGGATGATTTCAGCGCCTGGCCGATGGAGCGCCAGATGGACCGCTTTGAGGGCGGCGCTTTGCGTTTTGCCCCACTGCCGGTGGCAGCACAGCGCGATGTACTGTGCCGGGGAACGCAGGATTTCCAGTTGGGTTGGGTCCAGCGTAAAACGGACCAGTTGGCGCGCCAGATCGGCCGGATCGGCTGAGACGGCGGGTCCGACGGCTACGGGCCGGACCAGGGCGCGGAAAATGGCTTCGGCTGGTTCCGCCGCGAGTTCGAGATAGCTCCAGATGGACATGCGATTGGCCTCGATTTTGGGTTTATGCCGGGATCTTTTGGGATCCCGCGGGAGCCGATTTTGGATGATCCGAACAGAGAAACGGCTTGGAATGAGTGACTTCCTGGGTTCTTCCTTCAGGAATTGGGAACCGGTCCTGCAGAATCACGAAGGCTTGCAGCGTGGATAACCGAGCCCGATGGAGCTGGCTGATTTTGCGATCGAGCGCTTCGGCGGCTCCGGACTTTGTATAGAGCGAGGCAACGGCGTGGCCTAGCCGGGCTTGTTCGCGTTCGGCTGGCGGCAGGCGCTGGATTTCGGCGTCGACGGCCGCTTTGTTGGCCCGGATTTCGTTGTTGAGCAGCGCTGTGTCGGCCGCTTGGGAACGGATGAGGCGCCATTCGTTGGCGATGAACGTGTCGGCGTACTCCTGTTCGGCGACGGTACGCGGTTGAAACCGGGCGAGCCAGCCTTGGCGAAAGAGGGCGAATTCCTCTGGATTTTCGTTGCGGAGGAGGAAACTGGCGCCTTTCGATTCGGTCCGGGCGTAGCGGCCGTGAATGAGCCTGGCTTGGCGGGAACGGGCCTTGCCGGCTGGGGTGACTGGGCCATTGGACTTGGCTCCGTTGAGTCGCGCTTGTGCGGCGCGCGTGTTTTTCTTGGGTTGCGATTCGATTGTTTCCATGGGAGGACTCTCATGGGTGATTGTGCGGTGCGGGACGGGGGAATCCGGCTCGGGAGGGGGTGAAATCGGGGGGTGATCTGGAGGTTTATTTGGTTTGGAATGAGGGGGATGGCGGGTATTTTCGGGTTTGGGCGAATGGGTTGTGAACGGCGGGTTTGTCGTGGCGGAAAAGTGGGGATCTTGCTGGCGGTGGGCCGGGGCTCGATGCCCCGGGCCGCCGCTGGGGGGCGAGGCTGTATCGTTTCGGGCAGGGGCGGCCACCACATGAGTTGCGCCTATGGACGCGTTGGCGGAGATGCTGGATACGAAACTGCGGACTTGGAAGCCTGGGACCGCTGCAGAAGTTCGGGATCGTGATCGCACTCGCCGACGATGACCTGCTGGACGTGATGCGTTCCCGCGCAAGGGAGCGGGAAGTACTGGATCTGCTGGATGAGCCCCTGACTCGGTGAAGTGTGGCTAGCGGACCTAGGCTTTTGGGGATCATCCAGTAGCCCATTACATCAGGCAGTTTTTCCTTGCCGCGCTAAATTTCGACCATTTGCATCGCAACCACGCCGACAGTTGTCTGCAGGTTATGGGGAATAGCCTCGGAGGAGCACGCACTGAAAGCAACGCTGCGGCCCTCTAATCGTCGGAGAGGGGACCTCGTGGGCTCCTGGGCGAGACGTGCAGCCCAATTTTATTGGAACCGACACAAAGACTCCGGACCCGCTCGCTAGGGGGAGCTGCAGTAATAATCATATACAGCTCTCTTGTGGTTTAACGGCAGCTGCGCTATAATTTTTGTAGCAGCTCTCCAAGCCCATTGAACGAATGACGTTCTAAAAAGGCAAATCTATAGAGCTGGTGTGGAGCGTTCATGAAAGTACAGTTTCCCGCAATGAAGGGAATGATGGGCCAGCGTATATACTACGCATGCCTTATGAACCTGAGTTCAATTCCCAAGATGTTCACGTTTCAGGACTGGATTGAGTTTCGACCTGAAGACCGAGAACAGCGTGTCCTAAACCGCAAACGTATACCTGAGATCTCTCGGTACATTACGGAAAACGAGGACGGGTACCTCTTCTCTTCGATTACCGCCTCCTATCAATGTGAAGTTAAGTTCAAACCAGTTAACGGCGAGGACAGTCTCGGGATGCTTGAGATGGACTTCGAGAAAGCGAACTTCGTCATCAACGACGGCCAGCACCGCTGCGCCGCTATTGCGCAAGCCATTGATCAGAACCCTGCCTTAGGCGACGAATCCATTTCTGTCTTGCTTTTTCCATACGAGAACCGGGAACGAGTACAGCAGATGTTTTCAGACCTAAACCGATTCGTCGCGAAAACTTCCAAATCTCTCGACATCCTCTACGACAAGCGGGACCCGCTCTCGACCGTCACGCTCGACGTGTGCGAAAAGGTTGACGCCTTCCAGGGCATGGTCGAAAAGGACTCCGTCTCGCTTCCGGTCCGTTCCTCAAAACTGTTCACATTGGCATCCTTGTACGACGCAAACAAGGAACTCCTGGGCGACGTAAGAGACGACGAGGCCACGATTCAATCGATGGTCGTAGAGGCAGTCACCTACTGGAACGAAGTCTCGAAACACGTACCTTTGTGGATGAAAGTCAAAAAGGGCGACATTCGTGCGATTGAATTTAGACAGGAGAATATTTCGGCCCATTCGGTTGTAATGCGTGCGCTCGGCGCCGTAGGCGGCGATTTACTCAAAGAGCATCCGCAAGACTGGCAGGACTGGCTAAACGCTCTCGACCGGATCGACTGGAGCAAGAAGAACCGCGATTGGGAGAACGTATGTATTGTCGCGAATTCAGTTGTTTCCAACCGGCAAGCACGTAACGCAACTCGGGCCTATCTTAAGTTCAAGCTCGGCCTCACATTGACGGATGCTGAATCGAAAAGCATCGCTCATTCCGCTGCTACCGAAGCCGCTGCTGAAGCCGCGTGGGCGGAATCCGAACGGAGGCCAGCATGAAGCTTGCATCGGTTCACGTTACAGATTATAAATCTATCCGCGATTCGAATGAGTTCTCAATCGCTGATGTAACATGTCTCGTCGGTAAGAATGAATCAGGCAAGACCTCTATCTTGCAGGCTCTCTATAAACTGAATCCGGTAATTCCAGAGGACGGGAGATTCGACGTTACGGACGATTATCCTAAGGCCGATGTTGAAGACTACAGGCAGGCGATCGAGAACGAGGAACGCGAAGTCGCGAAGGTAGTTAGCGCCATATTCACGCTCGACGACGACGAAGTCGAAGAAATTGAAACTGCGTTCGGCAAAGGAGCACTAAAAACAAGCTCTTTTACGCTGTCGAAAAACTATAACAACAAGCGTTCTGTAACACTTCCAGTCGATGAGGTTGTAGTCGGGCGCACGCTTCTGGGGAGCGCGGAGCTGCTCGACGAGGTAGATGGCGCATCCTGGTCTACGCTCGCCGAACTGAATGACCAATTGTCTGATTTGGCCGAGAAGAAAGCGAGAGCGTTCAACGAGGCACAGGCAAAAGTTACTACTATCACCGATCCGCAGAAGAAGGCTAAGGCTGCAAACAATGCTCAACTGTTAGCCGAATCGGACCTCTCGAAAGGGCTGCGAACCCAACTAGCTGCGATTCTCAAACGCGGTTTATCGTTGCACATCTGGGACCACCATGTTGTCGCGAAGTTGCCCGTCTTTTTGTACTTTGATGAGTACTATCAGATGGACGGCCATGTGAACATTCAAGCTCTAAACAAACGCGAAGCGGCGAGGGAGCTAATGCCGTCCGACCGGCCAATGCTCGGCCTGATTGAGTTAGCTCGACTGAATCTTGATCAGTTGCTTGCACCGAAACGGACGGAAACACTCATCAGTAGTCTGGAAGGCGCATCTAATCATCTTTCTAAGCAGGTGTTGAAGTACTGGTCGCAGAACAAGCATCTTAGAGTTCGATTCGATGTCAGGACGGGCCAGCCGGAGGATCCGGAGGAAATGCGCGATGGAATGAATCTGTTGGGACGGGTAGACGACTCGGTGCACCTCGTCAGCACTCCCTTAGGAACACGCTCAAAGGGGTTTGTTTGGTTCTTTTCTTTTCTGGCTTGGTTCTCGCAGCAGAAGAAACGAAATCAGAAGATGATTCTGTTGCTCGACGAGCCGGGCTTGGTCCTACACGGCACTGCTCAGAGTGATTTACTACGCTACATCGAAGAGGAACTGAAACCGCATCATCAGGTCGTGTACACTACGCATTCACCCTTCATGGTGGACCCTGCTCGATTTGACAGAGTGCGAATTGTTGAAGACAAGAGCATGGATGCGGATGAAGAGCTTCCAGTCGCGGATAGCGGAACGAAGGTATACGTTGATGTTCTCTCTGTCAACCGCGGTAGTCTCTTTCCACTTCAGGGCGCACTGGGCTACGAAGTCGCACAAGCGCTTTTCGTCGGGCCAAATAGCCTCATCGTTGAGGGGCCATCCGACTTGCTGTACCTGCAGGTTCTCACATCGGCACTTCAGAAGCATGGACTCGTCGGTCTGGACACCGCCTGGACGGTCACGCCCGTTGGCGGAGCCGATAAGGTGCCGACGTTCGTTGCGCTCCTCGGAGCCCAGAACGGGCTTAAGCTTGCGACTTTGATTGACATCCAGCACAAAGACCGGCAAAAAATCGAGAATTTGTACAAGTCCAAACTGTTGAAAAAGAAGCAGGTATTCACGTTCGCTGATTTCACTGGAAAATCGGAAGCTGATGTCGAGGACATGTTCGACCCGGGCTTCTATTTGAAGCTCGTTAATTCAGAGTACGCGAAAGTGCTACAGGCACCTATTCAGGAACCTGATTTGAACTTGAACGGAAAGCGAATCCTGAGTGCCATTGAGGAACACCTTGCAGCGAAACCGCTGAATGGCAATGAGAAGTTCAGCCATTACCGCCCGGCCCGGTATCTGTTGGAAAACGCACAATCGCTGGTGGACGAGTTGTCTGCCGAAACGATGGGTCGGTTCGAGACGGCGTTCAAAGCATTGAACGCGCTTCTCTGATGTCCTGCTGTGACTCTAGCGCATCGCTTGAGGCCGATGCGCCAGAGTCACTATAGTGCCTTTGTGGGGATGATCGGAGCCATGGCCCAATCCGGCATGTTAAGCGATCGGAAGGCAGCATGAGCGAGAACGTTGCAGATCAGGTGGCTCGCGAGTTCAGATCACGTCGTGATCTCGGTTGGAAGCGTGATTTGCGCTGCAACGGGCGTGTAGATGTCGACAGAAGCGCTAATGGCCCGGATGGAGACGATCAGCGCATAGCGAACTCTTCGCTCGTAACGATCGTGGTGCGGATTTTCTTTCCACCACCCGCCGATTGGAAACACTCCGATTGACGAACGTTGTGCGAGGTCCGCGGCTGTTCCTCGCCAGTGGTCGGAATGTATTGATCCAGTATCTCGAATACCCCTACCAAGCAACCAGTTGTCGGTGCCGTTCGGTGCTGCTGCAGCGTGACCTTCCTCCTCGGCGGCAGCGACGGCATTGATTCGGCGGCGGAACTCATTGACACTTTCGAGCGGCCGCTTGACGGCAAAGCGAAGGGAGTGCGAAGCATACCGGTGCCGACGGAGCCAGCCGCGTTCCCCCGGATTCGGCTCAATGAAGTAGGATAGCGTCACCCGAAGCTCAACTTCAGCCGCACCGAGTTCCTCAAGTTGTGTTCGCGGCCACGGGAAATCGTGCAGGTTCATGTTGCGCGTCTTAATGCGGCCCCCATCTTTCCAGAATGGCTCGACCTCATCTTCGGCTATCAGCGTCAAGTCGTTGGCACTGCTCAAGACGGCACGTTCGTAGTTCGGGACACCATAGCCGTACTTGCGGAGCAGCGACCGCTTTGTTTGGATCGATCCGGCGGCGTCGAAATGTCTTCGCATAGCCGGTGTCCACTCGGCAGAATGGATGAGCAGAGCGCGGATCGTTTCCGGCCAGCGCCGAGGCAAGTGGGCCAGGATTCGGCCGGCTAGATGACTGGCCAGAGCGGTCGCTGCGCTCGTATCGCGGAAGATAGCAAAGTGCCGGATGGACGGATCGTGGTGTGTGGTCAGCAGGCCGAGATCGTCTGGACAGTCGCATTGATCTCCGGAAGTTGCCCAATTGCCGCCCTCCATTACGATGTCGGGTTTAATCGGCCATTGCCGCTCCCATACCAGAGAGGTTCGGCTGGTCGGACAAAGGTCGCCGACTGGAGCAAGCGGCTGCCAGCCTGCGAAAGCCGGATCAGCCAGATTGGACTTCTCAGTGATGGCACCGACAGTGATTGCATTCCAAGCCTGTGCGGGGTTCTCGATCGATGCGAGTTCGTTACGGGCGGGGTAGTTTGCCCGGGTGATACCCTCTCGGATGTTGCCGGCTGAGACGAGAACGAGTCTGCCCGTTGTCCCGTCCCCATAGGAAAGTTGATCAATGGCAGCGGACCATGAAGACGGCCGTCCACGCATAGTTCCGATGGCGCTTGTGACAGCTAAAGAGACGGCGCGGCGTCGATACGGCGCGGCGACCTCCGCGCGAGCCACCGCTTCATTGGTAATCGCCCCGTAGAGCTTAGGTTCATTTTCCCCGTGATCCGGAAGAATCTTAACAGACTCCAAGCAATGGGTCAGTCGCACTGGGACGTTGGTTTCCAGCCAGGACATCAAATCGCCATACAGCGCCGCGCCCGCCATGTTCGTCCCGTGGCCATTTCGGTCCCCGTCCGACCACAGCGGGTCGCATTTATGGACGTCATTCGGATTGAGTCCGAGCGCGAGCAGTGGGTGGGCCTGCGTCGCGCCAGTGTCCAGAACACAAATTGCGATGTCATCGCCGTCAGGCGCCACTACCCGTCCGGCGAGGTCCGCCGCCCACACGGCTTGTTCGTTGTTGCTCCAGGAAGTAAACAACGCTGGCGTGTCTTTGGCGCGACGAATTTCCGCGATGGAACTGCTGTTCCAGTAAAGCCGCTCAAGCATTTGAAGGTTGGCGTACACGAGCCGCACCTCACGATCCGGGAAGACCAAACGCCGTTCTTCTACCGGCAGCGCCAGCCGCCTAGCGATGGTGTCGAACCCGTCAGAATGATCTTGGCGTATCCACACTTCCCACCAAACGATTTCGTCCGCGGCTGGCAGCAACGCAAGATCGTCCGTGAAGGTTGACCGGACGCCCCCGAGACGAACGCTGTTTAGGCGAGCGATCAGGCTTTCGTTCTTCGGTCGGCCTGGGATGGGCTCGGTGTCTGGATCCTTGGGTCTGCGCGGTTGCGTATTCCGGGTTCGGTACTCTTCGATCTTTTTACGAAAGTGGTTGGCGGCTGAGTCCGGGACAAATACGGTGGCTTGCGCGGGCTCGGTGCTGTTGTCTTGTCGGAAGGCAACCAGCTCGATGCCCTTTTGTCGGTTCTCGAGCAGTTCGGCGGCGATCTCAGCCCCGGCTGGGATTTCGAAGTCCAGACGAAAGCCGGGCGGGCCGGAAAGTAGTTCCGGCTCGCGTTGCGCTCGACTCCGTTCAGCGTCCGCGAGCGCCTGAGCAATTTCCCCACCCAAGCGGTCCGCATGCGCAAGGCGGTTTCGCTCCGGCAATTTCTTTCCTCGCGACAGATTCTTGCTGGTGTAGCGTTCGGGCAGGCCGGTGTTTCGCAAATACAGGTGGGGTAATTCGCGCGGCAGTTCGGGCATTTACCGACTGGCCGCCTTGCGCTCTCGAAGGGCCGCTTGGAGTACCCCGGAGGTGATGTACTTGGAACCGTCCAGCACGACTCGTTTGGCGGCCTCTTCGGCGGCGCGCGCCAGTTCAGCGTGACTTAGGCCCTCTGCTTCCGGCAAAACGCCGGACCAGTCCACGGCAGTCGTGTCGAACATGGCAAGCTTCCGCTGGAGAATATCGGAAGCCAGATTGGGATCCGGTAGTGTGTACTCGATGACGTCATCGAAACGCCGGAACAGAGCTCGATCGAGCATTTGCGGATGATTTGTGGCGGCAACAATCAGACTGTTCGAGCAGTCCTTCTCCAGCAATTGCAGGAACGAATTGAGCACGCGGCGGATTTCGCCCACATCGTTCGCCTGGGTGCGGTGGGCGCCCAACGCATCAAACTCATCAAACAGGTACAGGCCAGGGGTTTGGCGGATGGCGTCGAACACGAGCTTGAGCTTAGCTGCCGTTTCGCCCATGAATTTCGTGATGATGCCTTCGAGCATGATCGTGAACAATGGAAGGTGCAGCTCGCCGGCGAGGGCCGAAGCACTCATTGTCTTTCCACATCCCGGAGGACCGATGAAGAGGAGCTTGCGTCGCGGCTGCAGGGCATGTTCACGGAGTCGTTTCTGTTGGCGGTGTTCTAGAGTGACGCGTTCCAAGCGTTCCGATAAAGACGGCGGCAGAGCCATGTCGGCCAGTCGCAGAGTCGGGGTTTGAACGGAGAGGAGGTTGGCGAGTTCACCGCGAGGTTCGAGCACGACCAACTGTCCCGGGCGGCTTTGTGTGTTGGCGGTTCGGCGCTTGGCTTCTTCGATCAAGTCTTGAAGCTGCTGAGCGACCGCTCCATGACCGAGGCGGGCTTCGCGGGCGGCGGCCTGCATGGCAACCGACAAGAATACCTTGTCGTCGCCTTCGATGTGGCTTTTCAGAAGCGCTATCATGTGCCGGGCTGCACTCATTCGTTTCTATAGTCTCCCATGCCTTTCTTGAGCGTGGTGCGGGTCGGCCGAGACAGCCGCGATGCCGATTCATGTTTCAGGGAGAGGGTTTCGGGTGGTCGCTTCCAGCGAATCTTGTACGGAGCGGGCGCACGGCACGTGTACGGGGTCGTTCGGCTTTTCGAATCCCGGATTCCATCTGGACCAACCGATCAGGGGCTCAGGCGTCCGAAGCGAACCTTTTGGGACACAGGTCTTTTCTGTGATGCACTTGGTGACGCCTGTTAGTCTTCAGAGGCCGCATGATGAATTTCCTGAATCTCCTGCGAGGGGAATTGGTTGAGGAGGTGGCCGATGGCGCCGGCGAGTTGGGAGCGGCGATGGGGGTCGAGTTCGCGGAAGGTGGCGTTGAACAGAGCCTGGGCCTGCAGGAGGGCGATGTCGTGCGAGGGGAACTGGTTGAGGAGGAGGCCAATGGTGTCGGCGAGTTGGGAGCGGCGATGGGGGTCGAGTTCGCGGAAGGTGGCGTTGAACAGAGCCTGGGCCTGCAGAAGGGCGATGTCGTGCGAGGGGAACTGGTTGAGGAGGAGGCCAATGGTGTCGGCGAGTTGGGAGCGGCGATGGGGGTCGAGTACGCAGAAGGTGGCGTTGAACAGAGCCTGGGCCCGCAGGAGGGCGATGTCCTGAGAGGGGAACTGGTTGAGGAGCAGGCCGATGGCGTCGGCGAGTTGGGAGCGGCGATGGGGGTCTGGTTCGACGACGGTGGCGTTGCACAGAGCCTGGGCCTGTGCGAAGGCGATGTCGTGGGAGGTGAATCGGTTGAGAAGGAGGCCAATGTCGTCGGAGAGTTGGGAGCAGCGATGGGGGTCGGGTTCGACGACGGTGGCGTTGCACAGGGCCTGGGCCTGTGCGAGGGCGATGTCGTGCGAGGGGAACTGGTTGAGGAGGAGGCCAATGGTGTCGGCGAGTTGGGAGCGGCGATGGGGGTCGGGTTCGACGACGGTGAAGTTGCACAAAGCCATGGCCTGTCGGAGGGCGATGTCCTGGCAGGGAAATTGATTGAGAAGGTGGCCGATGGCGTCGGCGAGTTCGGCGCAGCGGTTGGGGTCAGGTTTGCGGACGGTGGCGTTGAAAAGGGCCTGGGCCTGTTGGAGGGCGATGTCCTGCGAGGGGAACTGGTTGAGGAGGAGGCCGATGGCGTCGGCGAGTTCGGCGCAGCGGTTGGGGTCGGGTTCGCCGACGGTGGCGTTGAATAGGGCCTCTGCCTGTTCGAGGGCGATGTCCTGGGAGGGGAACTGGTTGAGGAGGATGCCGATGGCGTCGGCAAGTTGGGAGCGGCGGTGGGGGACCGGTTCGATCGATGTAGCCCACCTGATGCGCGAGACGAAATCGAGTGGGTCGACGAGGGTGGGTAGCTGACCGATTTGTTTTCGCAGTTGCCGGATAAGTGACGACTGTACCCGGTCGCGGTGCGGCGTCCCTTCCGTGGCGAGCAGGCAAATTCTCCAGACGTCATCAAACCAGACGGGCAGCAGGGGACCAGCGAGCGTCGCCAATCGGTCCGGGTCTCCCGAGAGGAACTTGACGTCTCGCCCATCTAGGCATCGTCGGACAATGTGGCCGCGGAATCCGTCCAAAGAGAGGGCGTACGTCTCGCCAACATGGGCGGCCAGACCGATATCGTCCAAATGTCCAATTGCCTCGTCCGTAACGCCCGACTGGGCTAGGGCCGCGGTATGCGCGGATCGACCGTAGTCGATTTTCCCCACCAACGCCAAGACCTTCAGCGCGAGGGCAACTGCCTCCTGAGTGAGTCCACGGGGCGGCTGCTTGATGCGCCAGATGAGCGTGTCATGCGCGACGGCTAGCAGGTTGGACGGCAACTGGTCAACCGACTTCGCTTTGCCATTCAGTAACAGCGCGACCGCCTGGAGCACTGCCTCCGGATGGCCTTCAGTCCGGCGGACCAACGTGATCGCGTCTTCGTTAGATAGCCCAGGGAGAAGTTGCGCGGCATACGTGGCCAGAGCGGATTCCGGGACGACCGGGTGCAACTCGCGAGTAGCATAGAGGGGGTCCGTAGCCTTTTCCCCCAACACGTTATGGCTAGGCCAGGAGGTGATGACTCGTTTGACTATCGGGCCTCGCGGAGAAAGAGTTTGCAGCTCCAAAAACGTCTTGAGCGCGTCCGGCTCTCGGCCCTGATAATCGTCCCAGAGCAGAATCACGGGACCTTCTATTCGGCGGAAGAGCAGTGCTGCTTTCAGATCGTGAACGTTGGGGCTGACAAAATAGACTTGGTAGCCGGAGTCGGTGGCGCAGCGGGCGAATTCCAACAGAAGCCGCGATTTGCCCGTGCCAGGGAAGCCTTTGAAAAAGGTAACCCAGGGGGTGGGGGCGGCGAGGAAGGCGGAGAATTCATCAAGCTCAGTGTCGCGTCCGGCGAGAACCGTAGTGAGCAGTTCGGAGCGGTCCGGGTCTTGCCAGAGTACTTCGAGGCCGGGGTCGGCGCGTCGCTTGGTCCAGTAGGCGGTGCGGAACTCGTCCGGCGAGAGGAGCCCGTGCCCGATGAGGCCGGCGATCTCGTCGAGACGGGCATTCAATGGGGCGTGGGCCTTCCGGAGGAAATCCGCGAGCGGTTCGCCAGGGGCGGCGGCGAGGGGACCGTACCAGCGTAGGAGTTCGTCCAGCTTTTGGCCCAGCGAGTCGCGGAGAGTTTGCAGTTGCGACTGCATGTTGGCGTCGCGGCGCGCGGCGGTTGCTTCCAGCCGTTGCACATCCGTGAAGAGACGACCCCAGAAGAGCAGAGTGAGCGCAGGCCAGCCACGCCCTTGGGCCGGGCCGCGACCGGTGGCGTCTTCCTTGAAAACTTCGACGACGAAACGATCAAAGTACTGGTCGAGGTGGAGCGCGAGGGCGGGACGGAGCGCCGCGATATCCGGTATTGGCTGCAGGTGGCGGGCGAGTTCCTGGAGAAAGTCTTCCCAAGTGGAGAGGCCGAGAGAGGGCGAGGTGGGCGAACCGGTGCGCTGGGCGAGGCGGACGGCGACGTTGGGCAGATCGTCGAGGGAAGGGATGGGCTCTGCCCGTTCCGCGATATCGACGAGATAGGAGGGGGCGGCGGTGGCCAGGCGCCCTAGGGTGGAGCCATCGCTGGCAGGATTCTGATTGGCGAAGTGTTCGATGGCGCGTTGGATGGCCGCCCCGGCGAGGAGGTTGAGATCGTGGTTGCGGAGCAGGGCGGCATTTTCCGGCAACTGGGCGCGTTCGCGATCGGAGGCCTCTTCGGTGGCTTGATTGACCCGCCACGAGGCCCCAAGGGAGAGGAGCCCGGCGCATAGCGCTGTTTCAACGGAAGGGTCGGCTAGCGTGAGAGTGGGTGCTAAGACGCCGCCCGCCGTCAGCATTGCATTGAAGAGTACCTTCATGCGGGCGAAACTGACTTGGTTCTCGTTCGGCATTTAGAGAGGGACAGATGTTCCAGAGAGCTAGGGAACTTACACCGGAAGGGTAGTCTGAGTTTGCCGATCAGTGTAACATTGCGCAGTGCCATGGTTGAAACGTGCCGGATCTGGGATGGCCGCGCGTCTCCCATTCCGCTGGGCAGAATCGATCCGGGATGCGTGCCTGCGAGAAAGGTGGCCGCGTCTCCAGTGCGCAGGCGCTCATTCGGGGGCTTGGCGCGTTGGCCGGGCCTTGTGCTAGCTGCCGCACCCTGTCTGGTGTCCCTGCCGGTTAGAATAGAGCGCGGCGATGGCAGCATGCGTATTCGAATCTCAATGGGATCCAGGCAAGGCCAGTGCCAATGCCCTGAAACACGGAGTGGATTTCGATCGGGATCCTTCCGTGTTCCTGGACCCATTAGTGTTGACGATCCCGGACGAGGCACGCAGCTAAGCCGAGCTCCGGTGGATTACTCTGGGAAGGATGCGGCAGGCCAATATGTGCTCGTCATCCATACCTTTGAGTGGCTGGCTGATGAGCGGGGGCGCGTTCGGTTAATCTCTGCGCGGAGGCCAACCAGAGCCGAGATTCGCGAATATGAGGATTCGATATGAAACCTGAATACGACTTCAGCAAGGGCGAGCGCGGCAAATTCTTCCGGCCCGAGGCCGAACTTCGTGTGCCGATCTATTTGAGCCGTGAGGTCGAGGCCTACCTCACCCAGCGTGCGTTTGAAAAAGGCGTCCCGCTGGGGGATATGGTGAATGGACTGCTCGAGCAGGATATCCAGATGATCGAGTCGGTGAAGTAGCATTGTGGGCGCTGGCGTTGACATCGTGATCTCCCGATTCAGCCGAATGACGCATGGCGATCTCGCGTTTCGATGGCGCGAGGATCGGCGCGGGCCACCGGGGTGCCAACTCCTAAGGCGGCGATTAGCGGGAGGCACTGGGCTATATCCTGTGGTGATATAGACATAAGCGCATGCCGTCTATATTGATCCAGCTCGACGAGCCGCTCCTCAAGGCATTGAACAAGGTCGCGCCCGCCGCCAAGCGCCAGCGGACGGATTTCATTCATCAGGCTGTCAATGAGGCGATCCGGAGGCGGGAATATGAGGCGATGCGCGAGGCGTATCTTCGCCAACCGGACTCCGGCGCCGAGCCGGACGACTGGTCCAATGCTGAGGAATGGAAGGCGTGAAGGAGTACGAGATCTGGTAGGCGGACCTGCCCCAGACCGCGGGACGCCGACCGGTCCTGTTGCTGAGCCGCGACGATGCCTACAGCGTGCTGAACAAGTTCTTGGCCGCCGAGATCACGACAACGATCCGGAACATCCCCATCGAAGTTCCGTTGGGTGAGGCGGAAGGAATGCTCAAGCCGTGTGCGGTGAATTGCGACAAGCTGCGTACCATTTCGAAGGCTCATCTGGTGGGCCGGATCTCGCGAATTCCCGCCGGGCGAATCGGAGAAGTGAAGCGGGCCGTGGGATATGCCTTGGCTTGGGAAGAGCTGATCGACACGAACGGCTAGGTTTCTTGGGTGTTCGTCCGACGGGAACGCTCGTAGCATGGGTTTTCCAACATCCGGTGCTGGCGCGTGGTATGACCAATGCCTGTGCGACCACAAATTCTATTCCCGGCGATGTTCTTGCTGTGCGTTGCGGGGCGGCCTCCCCTAGCCGATGATGCTCGCATCGATTCCCGCGGATTCAAGAGCGGCTTTGCGCGTAGTGCGAATGCCCGCACTCAGCGGTCGCGCTGCCTGTCCAGGTGAACCTGGACCGCGTTAGCGCATCCTGGTCATTCCACCTGAAACAAGTCCTTGTAGGCTTCCTCGAGCCGCGTCACCTCAGAATCCGTGAGCCGGGAAAACTCCCTGTCCCGCGCTCGCTTCGACAGGCCCCCGTGATTTTGGTGCAGGAACCGAAACAGCAAATCTATCGTGCGCTCCGGCATGTCGGCGACGGTTTCGACTACGGCACGGAATCGGTCGTACCGGCGCAGAAACTCAGTTTCACGCGGCAGGTCTTCGTCAATGGTTTTGCGTACGCACTCGTATAAGAATTCAGCGTGCGGCGTTGCGTCAAAGTACCGGTAGAAGTCACCGGTGTCACTTTGAACCTCAACATTTCCCTCTGGCGTGGCATTCCATTCGATAACCGGCAGCAGGCGCTTGGAATAGTCCTCCAGCACCGTTCTGTAAGAGTCGATGTGCTCCAAGATCGCGGACGAGACCGGGAACACCACACCCGCAGGATTGAAACCGCGTCTGGCCAGGACGTGATGAATCAGGTAGCGGTGGAGACGGCCATTCCCATCCACGAAAGGATGTATGTACACAAATCCAAATGCGAGTGCCGCCGCCGCGATCACCGCATCGACTGAGCGAGCGGCAGCGCGATCAAACGCAATCATTCCGTCGATGAGTGCCGCAAGGTCCTGCGCCCGCGCGCTGATATGGTCCGGCAGCGGCAAGCGCGTCTCGCGATCATGCTCGCCTACAAAGCCGCCCTCTTCCCGAAGCCCGAGCTTCACGAACCGTGCATCTCCGATGACTATCGCCTGTAGCCGCAGCAACTCATCCAGCGAGAGCGGTAGGCGGCCAGCCTCTCCGATGGCGCGGCCCCAGCGCTGAATGCGGTCTTGCGCAGGGCGCTCACCCTCAATCGCGTAGCTTGACTTGGAATCCTTAAGCAGAAGGAACGCAGCGGTGCGGGCGAGCAGATCACGAGGTACAGCGGCAACCGCTGCCTGGGCGCGCGAAGCCAAATCCGCCTCAGCGAATTCAGTGAGTGCTTTCGTGCGAAACACCAGGGGGCAGAATGCCGGTGTGCCGGGAAGGTTGTTCCAGACCCGATGCCTCGGCGATGTCTCACCCTTAACTGCCCATTGCTGCTCGATGTCCACAACCTGTGCATACGCACCTTTTTCGGCGTCCGGCAGCGCCAAGCGCCCTGCAAGTAGCCATTCGTAGAGAAACCAGATGCGCCGTGCATAGGTACCCGTTGGCTTGGCATTGACGATAGATTCAATTGCCGGTCCGCCAGCGGCCAGGAACAATCGCTTGAGGACCGCGAGATCGAGCCCTTCATATTTGAGGGCAAATGTAAGGTGCCCCTCCAGGGTCGACGGCGGCGCGTGGCGCGCGGTGAGAATCCGCCAACCGTTCTCTTCGCGGCTGCGGTGATGTTCGCTCGTCGCAGACAAGGTTCGCGGTATGGGGACCACGAGTTTATAGGTATCGATCAGGGCAGCATACCCGGCAGGTGTCGCCCGCTCCGGCAGTATGCGCTCGTGAAAAATCATCACGGGCCCTGAAAACCGACTCTGACCGTCATCTTTCATGAAAAACCGTTCTAGATCTTTTCTCGAAGGCTCCTTTCTGCATGGAGCATAGCGTGAAATTGGCTAACTGTCCATGAAAAATGGTTCTCATTGGCGTGGCTGCGTGAAAAAACGTAAAAGAATCGGTGTACAGCTTTCACAAACAGGGCGCTTGGGACTAAGCCGGACGCGACTGCCGAGCCTCCGCGAACAGGAGTTGTGGTCCGCATTGCCTGCCTAAGCCTTCAGATATTCCAGCCCCGCAACGGTTAGGGCGCAACATCTGAAGGAGCGGAGCAATCCATGGGATTTCCTTGCTATTTGCATTCTACATTTCAAAACCGTAGACCATGAACTGGTCAAGGAGTACCGCGCTAGGAGCCTACCATGAGCCTGGAGCATACGAACGATAAGGCTGGCCGCTTTGAGCGGCTGGCCGAGCGCCGGCCTTGCCCAGCCGGTCTCGGACTTCGCGCGGAAACGACTGAGGCGTCATGGGCTATCGGATGAACTACCACCTGCCGCACAAAGCGGGTGTATCGAAATTAGGACATTGCTTCGGGAGTATCTGGGTATTGCAGCCGCAACTCGCGAGCGGAACAGTGAGGTTTCTCTTCATGCTCCACTCCCATGGCGGATGGGCGATCGAAGGCCTTCGGAGAGCCGCGGCTCAGAGTGCGATGCCGGCCGTGGCGTTGGAACTCTTCAGAATTTTCGAGCAGCCGTTGGATCGGCTGCCTATTCGGCCCACAGAAGGGGTGGCGGTTTAGCGGTAGGCGTCCTTGCGGTTGCGGACGCCCATGATCTCGATTGCGTTTTCGCCGGTAGGTTCGAAGAAGAGGCGATAGTCGCCGCAACGGAGCCGAAAGTCCGTCCGAGGCGGTTTTAGCTTCTTGACGTCGCCGGAGCGGCTAGCCAGGTAGCGGTCCAGGCAGTAAAGAATCTGCATGGCGGTCTCACGGTCGATGGCGCGAAGATCGGCTCGGGCTTCCGGGGACCAGACGACTGTGATGCGCTCCGCCGCATCGTCCTAGGTCACTTGGTCAGCCCGAACTCGCGCAAGATTTCTTCGTGGGAGATGCCTTCGCCACGTTCCAGCGAAGCGCGGGCGCTGTCCAGGGCCGCGGCGGTCTCCGCCGTGATCTCATCGTCTTCCTCGCTTGCCTTCGAGAGTGAATGCCGCAGCGGTTCTTGTCCCGTCGTCAGTACTTCTAGAAGCTGAGCAACGGCGGTGAACTGGGCCGGCCCCAGCCGGTCGAGCAACTGATGCGCTTGTTGTCTATCCATGGTTTCTTCTCCCGGGTCCTCCGGCTCGGCGTGCGGTTTTTGAGGCCGCCACGGCGAGAAATGTGTCGAGCGTGCCCAACTGCGCGGTCCGCTTCCTGCCGGGACGCTCCTCAATCTCCTCCAGCCGACGAAACACATTGCGCCTGGGCTCGCGCGGAGCAGGTTTGGCGAAGCGGACGGCCATCTCAGAGGTCAACCGAAGCCGGTCGTTCTCGTAGCCGGTGCAAAGGGTTTGCCCTATGCCGATCTTTCCGGCAAGTTCGACTTGTGTGAAGAGGATGTGGGCGACGTGCTGGCCGACGGACTTGTTGCGCCAGTCGAGGGGCTGCAGGCCGAGCTTGGAAACGCGAGGCATGACAATAGCAGTATAGCGGGCAAGCGCGGGCCTGCTTCAATGCTGCGTGATCCTACTTTGGGCAGGTAGGAAATTTGATGAATGCACATTGCGCCGAAGAATAAAGGTCGAAATGCAGAAAGCACGTAGGTTACTAGTCGACCCGCAACGATTCCAGCGGAGCGATTCCGCTCGCTCGCCGAGCAGGCATGCCGCGCGCCAGGACAGCTACCAGACTCAGTACGGCGATTGACCCGACGAAAGTTGGAGTGTGGGCCGGGCTATTGCCAAACCACATACTCCGCATCGTACGCGCTACTGCAAATGCGCCGCCGATTTCGAGCACCGCGCCCAAAACAACCGGCGCCAAGCCTCAACACGACTTCAGCAAGGACGAGCGCGGCAAGTTCTGCCCGCCCGAGGCCGAACTTCGTTTGCCGATCTATTTGAGCCGTGAGGTCCAGGCCTATCTCATCCTGCGTGCAATCGAAAAGGCGTTCCGCTGCGGGATCTGGTGAATGATGCACGAGGGAGGTTTTGAACCGACTTTATCTGGAGGCGTTGATGCAGGAGGCGGTTCGGGGGGCCCTTTGTCGCGATTTCTCGCGGCGGCGGGATAGACAGCGGCAAGCTGGCGATTGTTGCACCGTGGGCGAAAAATCTGCGCGGTTGTAATGGATTTGCCTGGCGAATCACGCACTACTGGGTAGGAGTCAAAATGGCAAAATATCGTTCTCGTCCCCCGTCGAACAAGCAAAACCTGACTTATTCTTGTTGGGCAGCAGCGCTGGATTCCTTCAGCCGGGTTACGGCTGGGGTTCCCACCCTGAAAGAAAAAGACCTGATTGCTGCGTACGGAACAGGTACAAACGGCGCACTCGGCGCGCCGGGGTTGGCCCGTCTGAAGACGGCGCTGGGGACCTACGGCGTCAGAGTGGACCTGCTGGCATCGCTCAGCCTGCCTTACGACATCGAGGATCGGCTGCAGAAAAGTCATGTGGTCCTGGCCCGGCAAGTGGCCGGCGACGATTGGCACGCTTGGATGGTGTACGGGATCGACAACTACGTTCTGTACATGGAACCGCGGGATGGGGTTTACCACTCGGTGAACTGGGGCACGGGCCTGACAAGCGCCAGGGGCTGGTACTTGTTCTGGAAGCCATAGAGTTCCGTTGTTGATTGGAGTAGGCGTACGAGCGACTTCCGCACACGGGCTCCCACGGAATTGGCCGGGCGACGACGGAGAATCGGGGGAGGGCACTTGGTTTCAAGTGTGTCGCCTGGTTGCTGTGTTTTGGAGGCCGCGTCCGTGGCTTTTCGTACGAGCGATTTGATTGCACTGCAATCATCGATTACGCTGTTGGTAGAACCTCGATACGGAGACTCCTTCCATGGCCAGCATTACCATTCGAAACTTAGGGGACGATTTGAAGCAGCGTTTGCGCGTCCGCGCGGCGGAGCATGGCCGTTCGATGGAGGAGGAGGTGCGGGACATTCTGCGGCGGGTGATCGGGGACGGCCCGTCTCCGCGCAACCTCGCCGCTTCGATCCGTAATCGCGTTGCGATTTCCGACCGGGTTGCTCTCGAGATACCGGCGCGTGAGCCGATGCGTGAGCCGCCTCCATTCGACAAGGGGCGGTGATGATCATTCTAGACACGAACGTAGTCTCTGAATTGCTGCGGCCGGAGCCGACGGCACAGGTGGAGCGCTGGCTTGCGGAGCAGGACGGAGCGAAGGTGTATTTTACGGCCGTTGGCGAGGCCGAGCTGCGATATGGCGTTGCGATCCTTCCGGCGGGGAGACGGCGCAGGTCTTTGTCCCTGGCGATTGACAGCATTTTGGAAGAAGATTTCCATGACAGGATCCTGCCATTCGACCGGGCTGCCGCTCTCGCGTATGCTGTGATCGCACAGGAGCGGCGCGCCAAGGGCCGGCCGATCAGCCAGTTTGACTGTCAGATTGCCGCCATTGGCCGGGCACACGACGCGGTGGTAGCCACACGGAATACTGCCGACTATGAAGGCTGCGGGATCGAAGTGGTGGATCCTTGGCAGTGGGCGGTTGATGGCGGTGAGCCTTTGCGCGAGACGTAGGAAGCGCTCAGTGCACGATGGCTCATCGGGTACGGGAGCTGTGGGCGCAAGTGACGCTGCGGCGCGGGGTCAGAAAGCCGACGGGAGCCGGTGACACACAACCATGTTCGGCGGCGTGGGGTGAGACGCGAAAGGAAAAGGCATGCAGATGAGTGGAGAGAGTCCCGACGGTATCGCCAACACCTTCACCGCGGCAGGTGGAGATTTGTCGCGGCGTGCGCGAAGGTCTTGCGCCTGGGGAACTGCTTGATTCTCCACATGTATGATGATTGCGGGCTGGTCCTGATAGCTCGAGCCAGGGAGGCTTTGGGGCCGATCGATTGGCAATTCCATTAGTGGATTCTTGACTATGATCGGGGCCGAATCGGGAAGCTGTTCGAGTCGTGAGTCGCCGAGTTTCGAGGTATGGCTTCTGATTGGTTCTTCCGAAATGCGGGTACTCCTATCGGATGAATGTGATTCGATAGGAATCATTTCCGGCCAAGGCATCGAATTCGTGGTGGTCCGCGGTAAGGACCCTGCCGTTTAGCCGATGCGCCAGATCCAGAGCGAAACAGTCGGCCAGCGAAACTCGGCGGAGTTTCGCTTTCAATGTACCGGCGGCCTGCCAGACTGCAGTTGCGAGGTTGTTGTCCTCAATGACGCCCAGGTTTCGCAGATCGGCAATCGCTTGCAGCGCGTCTGCATCGCCCTGATGCGCGCTCAAAATCGTAGAAGACTTCGCATAAATTGAGTGCTTGGGCGAAACATTGCGAGTCTGGCTCCAGGAGGGTCATGGCTACGGCATCCGCGCCGGGTTCGTCGCGAAGAAACGCGATCATGGCGCTCGCATCAAGAATATAGTTCACGGTCTCGAGTCCAACGCCGTCTCTTCTCACTTCCGCCGCAGAAAAGACTCACTGGATGTTGGGACGTGCCGATACTTTCCTCTGATCGAGTCAACGAGCTGCTGGCGAGCCCAGGCGACGGGCGGGTTAACCGGTTCGAGGGTTGCCAACGCCGACATTAGCTCGCGACGTTGCTGGTCGTCGAGGCTCTGGACGGCCCTCATGATCGATTGCACTTGCTCAGACACCTGGATCTCTCCTGACCCTAATGATATCCAATCGGCGGACGTATTCAGTCGAGTGGCCACTATAGCGAGGCCAAGCGGCAACACAAGCGCTACGCGGTTCGATGCGGAATCCAGGTCCTCCCGCCATTCCGGCCTCACTGGGCATTTCGCCCGTATGGAGGACCAATTCATCACCGTCACACACCGCGGCGCTGCGGCGGGCTCGAACCTGCGACGGTTTGGGCCCTCGAGAACCCAGATGTGGACGCCCGGGGGATCGCGATGTTGCGTTTTTCGTGCCGGGCAATCTGTTGTTGCTGGTTTCCGACAGCGGGGCGGGAGTCCTCGAGAACAGCCAATGCCGGATCCCTGCCGCCGGCTGCACCTGAATGCTTCGTTCCGCGCGTCCTTGACGGGGCCACGAATCATCTGGCGGGTTGGAGATCAGCAGGAGTTTGAAGCATTGTCCGTCCGAGCCCTTTGGGAATCGGCTGGGACTATCAATTGGCGAAGACTACGACTCGGGCCCGGTGAGCACCACGTAGCTTTTCGTCGCAGGTGAAAAGGTCCGCTCCGGTTGCTTCGGCCAGGGCTATGTAGGTAGCGCCGTAGGGCGTGAAGTTGTGGCGCAGTTCCCAGACGCGGGCAAGCAACGGAACATGGGAGTAGCGCTCGACGGGCAGCGCGGTGAGCTCAGAGAGAAAGTGGGCGCTGCGTTGCGCGTTGATCCTCAGGCCGGGAGTCCGTCGCCGAATGGCGCTGACCACTTCGACGCCGAGCAATTTGGGGACGATGAACGGATCTTCGCGTAATTCGGATGTTTTCGGCGAGCCGGCCATTCGTCAGCAATTCAACCACAACTGCGGCATCCAAAACGATCACCGTTCATCCCGCATGGCCCGGATCACTTCGGCAGCGGTCTGCTTGGTGCGGGTCGGCTTGGCTTCCTGCGTGCGTTGCAGCCACTCCTTTATCGTGGGGCGCTCGGCCACACGCTCCAATTCCCTTTTGATGTAGTCGGAAAGGTTCATTCCTCCCCGCGCCGCGCGGGCCTTCAGCGTGCTATGAAGCTCATCGGGGACATCCCGGATCTGGATCATCTTGGACATGTTCCGACCATAGAAACATGTGCTCCACATGTCAATTCCGGATCGATCGCTCCTGGGAGTCGCGACGGGCTAAGCGGTTGGGGGAATCCCTGTTCAGCCTGGGGGAACAGCGTTTTGACAACAGTGGGATAGCCGCAATATACTCAGGCGGAATGGTTGCGTCGATTCCTATTTCGAAGCGGTCAGCAGGGCCGAACGACGGCGTCAGGTCGTCGCGGCCGGCGCAAGTGGCTTCCGTTCGCAAGGCGATCGAGCTGCTGGGTTCGTTCACTCCGCAGACTCCTTGCTGGGCGCTCTCGGACCTGGCTCGCCATCTGCAGATTCCAAAAAGCACCGCGCATAATCTGCTCCAGACCTTGAAGGACTTTGACTTCGTTCAACAGGATGAACAGGCCAAGGTGTATCGGCTGGGGGCTCGGGCGCTGGAGATTGGGTTGACGTTTGCGCGGGGGAGCGAGCTGCTCTCGCACGCTCGGGCCGTCATGAACCGTCTGGCGGAACAGACGGGGGAGACGGTGAAGTTTGGGGTCTTGTCGAACCAGCAGGTTCTGATCGTCGCGGCGGTCGAATCGCTGCGCCAGTTGCATACCCGGGGCGACCTGGGCACTCGCTGGCCGCTCCATTCTTCGAGCTTGGGCAAGGCGATTTTGAGCGCTTTGCCTTGGGAGCAGGCGGCTCGCATTCTGGGCGCTACGGGGATGCCTCGCTTTACGCGGACGACTTTGCAAACCCTGGAGGAGGCGGAACGGGAGATGAAGCAGATTCGTTCTCGCGGCTATGCTCTTGACCGGCAGGAGAATGAACCGGGGGTCTGCTGTGTGGCGGCCCCGGTGGTGGATCCTCTGCACGGGACTGTGGCGGCGATCTCTGTCTCCGGGCCGAGCGCGCGGATGCGCGATGCCCAACTTTCTGAACTGGGGCGGCAGGTGGCCGCCGCTGGTCTTGCGATTTCGAATTTTTCTGACAAAGGCTTATGAACATTTCCTCTATTCAAGGGATTATTCCCCCGCTGGTTACTCCGTTCGTGAATGACGACGGGATCGACGAACAGTCGCATCGCGCTGAGGTCCGCCATATGGTGGAGTCGGCGAAGATTCATGGGCTCGCCGTTTGCGGCAGCACCGGCGAGGGGCACACCCTCACTACCGAAGAGACCCGGCGCATTACCGCTTGGACTGTCGACGAAGTGAAGGGCCGGGTGCCGGTGATTACAGGGATTATCGCGGACAGCACGCGGTCGGCGATTGAACGGGCGAAGGCCGTGGCGGATTTGGGCGTGGCGGCGCTGCAGGTGACCCCGGTTCACTATGTGTTCCGGCCGGATGACGACAGCATGCTGCGGTTCTTCGCGACGGTTTCCGAGCAGAGCGGGCTGCCGGTGATTATCTACAACGTGGTGCCGCAGTCGTATCTGCTGCCTCCGCTGCTGGTGCGGATCTTGAAAGAGGTGGATGGGGTGATTGGGGTGAAGCAGAGCGCTAGCGATATGAAGGCGCTGGCGGATTTGCTGATTCTGACGGCGGAGGCGGGGATTGCGGACAAGGTGCGGATTCTGTCGGCGGTGGATGCGCTGCTGTATCCGTCGTTCCAGATTGGTTCGCATGGCGCCGTCGCTGCGATCTTGACCGCGGTGCCGGAATGGTGCGTGGAGCTTTGGGAGGCGGTACGGGCGGGGAACCATGCGCGGGCGCTGCTGCTGCATACGCATTTGTTGCACCTGTGGAATGCGATTGAGGCGCCGAATCTGCCGGCCAATGTGCGGACAGCGATGGCGCTGCGGGGCCGGCCCGGGGGGCAGTCGCGGAGCCCGATGCCGCCGAGTTCGCCGGCGCAGCGGGCACGGATCGAGGCGGTGTTGGCGCGGGCGGGACAAGATTTGGGAGGGCTATAGCGATGATTCGTGGAACGTTGGTGTTGCTGGCGGCGGCGGCTTCGCTGCTGGGGCAGGTGGCGGGGCGGCCGGTGATTTCGCCGTCCTTGGTGCATGTGGATTTGGGCGCTTCGAAGCAGTTCGCGATCCAGGTGGATGGGCGAGCGGCGGAGGGGGTGACCTGGTATGTGAACGATGCCGCGGGCGGGGACGCGAAATATGGGAAGATTTCGCGGAGCGGGCTGTACACGGCTCCGGCGGCGATGCCGCAGCCGCGGGAGGTCCATATTCATGGGGTGGTGGGGAAGGCGAAGCCGTTCCATGTATTTGCGACGGTGATTGTGGGGCAGGCGCCGCTGCAGTACCGGCTGGTGACTCGCTTTGGGGAGCGGGGGACAGGGCCGGGGAAGATCAAGGATCCGCATGGGTTTGCGTTTGACAAAGACCGGAACCTGATTATTACGGATGCGTTGGACCACCGGGTGTACCGGTTTAGTAAGCAGGGGAAGTATCTGGGGGAGTTGGGATATGGCGAGGGGGTGGATACGGCGCAGTTTAAGCAGCCGCGCGACGTGAAGGTAGATTCGAAGGGGAATATCGTGATTGCGGATGCGGATAACTCGCGGATCCAGATTTTCGATCCAGAGGGGAAGTTTATCCGGATGTACGGGAAGAAAGGGACGGCGCCGGGGGATATGTTACGGGTGCATGCGCTGGAGTATGGGAAGGAGGATAAGCTGTATGCCGTGGACGTGGATAACAGCCGGGTGATGGTGTTTGACGGGATGGGTAAGTTGCTGCATTACTGGGGCAAGGCGGGGAAGGGGCCGGGGGAGTTTCAGGATCCGCATGGGTTGGCGAGTGATGCGAATGGGGACATCTTTGTGTCGAATTACTGGGGGTCTTGCCAGAAGTTTACGGGGGACGGGAGGTATTTGTTTGAGTTCGCGGTGCCGGAGAAGGAGGCGTTTACGCATGCGCATGCGATTAACGGGGACCGGTGGGGGAATGTGTATCTGATGGCGCGGGATAAGGACAATCGGAACGCGATTGTGAAGTACAACAATAACGGGACGCTGGTGGCGACTTGGCCGCCGTTGCGGCCGGTGAAGGAGTGGGGGGTGAAGGCGGCGATTGTGGATGGGGACGGGACGATTTATGTGGGGGTGGAGTCGCAGCAGATTGTGGGGATTGAGGTGTACGCGGAGCAGTAGGGGGTTGGGACGCGGCGGGCAGGAAGGCGAAGCGCGCCGCGTCCCACTTTTAGGTTTGGCGGGAGGAGGCGGATCGTCCGTAGGTGCGCTTTGGGGTGCGGACTTCGATGACGCCGGTGCCTTGGCTGCCGGGCCAGACGGTTTCGCGGAGTTCGAGGAAGGGGGGTGCGGTTGGTCGCTAGGGCCGCCGGAGAGGAACGTGCCGAGTTGTCACCAGGCCTCGTTTTCGCGCTTGCAGAAGAGTACGGTGGTGTGGCGGCTTGTTTGCTCTGTAGAAGATGCGTTCGAGGGTGGGATCCGCGTCGAGGTTGAGGGCGGATAGGCTGGCGCTGGGGACGGGTTCGTTCCCGAGCGGAGATAGCTCCAGGGGCGAGAAGGCCTCGCGGACCAAGTTGAGGTTAATTGAGCGAGAGCGTCCTGCGGGGAGAGGGCGAGGGGCCAAACGGGGGCGACACAAGAGCAAGGTAGCAGAAGGGAGCCAGAGGGCCGAGCGGCCGCGATGGTCGACTGCGGATGTTCTGCTTCGATGCCGGCGTGGTGCGGAGCGAGTATGCAGGATGGTATAACCACGAGTATGAAGACAGCAGTGTCGATTGACGATACCTTAATGGAGCGGGCGGACGCTGTGGCTCAGGAATTGGGTATGAGCCGGAGCGGACTGGTGGCGGAGGCACTGCGGGGATATCTGGACGAGCGCCGGCGCAGAAGTATCACCGAGCAGTTGGATGAGGCGTATGCGGACGAACCTAACGACGGCGAACGACGACTCAGCGGGCGATTGAAATCGAAGGCTTCGGTGTTTGAGGTATGGTAGGCCGGATTCGGCAGGGCGAGGTTTACTGGGTCGATTTGGGACCGGCGAACGGTTCGGCGCGGGCGGAGCGCCATCCCTGTGTGGTGGTGCAGAGCGATGTCTTCAATGAGAGCCGCATCC
Organism: Candidatus Sulfopaludibacter sp. SbA3; assembly: GCA_945890485.1. Taxonomy (GTDB): domain Bacteria; phylum Acidobacteriota; class Terriglobia; order Bryobacterales; family Bryobacteraceae. Next base: position 230,195 of record CAMDCN010000005.1, read on the forward strand.
CCACGTCAGTCGTGTGCTTGATCACCTCCAATATGAATCGCGCGGCGGCGCCTGGGAATATTGGGTTGCGAATCGGCGAAGGGGGAATGTCGCAGGCTTGCGTGGTGAATGTGGCGCAATTGACGACGGTAGATAAGTTGGCCTTGAAGGAGCGGGTGGGGCAGCTTCCCGCGACCTCGCTGGCGGCGGTGCTACGCGGCGTGCACCTGGTGCTTACTGGGGAGTAGACGGCTGGGCGGTCGCGGGAGTTGGCTCCGGGGATTCGAGGGTGAGGTAGACGCGCCAGCGGGAGTCACCGGTGGAGAGGTTGTCGATTTGGCGAAAGGGCGGGGGAGGGTTGGCGTTGAGGGTTTGATCGACGACGATGACTTGACAGTGGTTGGGGAAGGGGTCGGCCGGGGCGAGGTAAGTCTTGCGGTGATAGAAGGCAGGGGCGCTGAGTTCGCGGAAGACGGGCCAGCGGTCGGGGGCCATGAGACAGGCGCTGGCGGGGCGGCCTTGTCCGGCGGCGTCGAGGATGGCTTTGAGATTGGCGTGGGCGGCGTGGATGGTTTCCCGGCCTTGGGGTAGCGGCGGAGCGGAGGAGGGCCATGCGCTGAGGATGAGACCGGCCATGATGGCTGCGGTGGCGGCCTGACGGACCACGCGCGGGGCGGACGTGGCGGAGTGGAGGAGCAGGGGGGCGAGGAGGAAGCTGAGTTCGAGGAGCGGGGCGGCCATGCGGATGTTGCCGGGGGTTTCCTGCCAGGGGTCGACGGCGAGGAGGACGCCATAGACGAGGAGGAGGGCAAGGGGGATGGCGCGTGTGAGGGTAGAGGCCAGGGGATGGGCGGAGGGTTGGCGGCGGAGGATGAGGGCGGCCAGGGTGACGCCGGCGGCGAGGTAGGCGACGCGGCTCGATAGGAGGGCGGTGGTGAGGCTGGTTAGCGTGTCGAGGAGCGAGGGGGTACGGGAGGAGACGTTGGTCATGAGGGGCCATTCGATGGGGAAGTGGGGTAGTCGGTGGTAAGCGGCCCAATAGATGGCGGGAACGACGGCGGCGAGCCAGAGGATGGGGACGGCCCAGAGGAGGGCGTAGGAGCGGAGTTGGCGGAGGTGGAGGAGGGTGAGGGCGAAGAGGTAGATCCAATAGGTGTCGCGGGCTAATAGGGCAGCGGCGGCGAGGGTGAGCGTGAGTGGGGTGAGGGTGGGTTGGCGGGCGAAGAGCCAGGCGAGGAGGAAGAGGAGGCCGTAGCCGGCGGGTTCCTGCATGAGATCGCTGAGGGGGGCGTTGAGGGGTTGGGCGGCGAAGGAGACGACGGCGAGGACGGCGAGAGAGAGGGAGAGGGGGCCGGGGCCGAGGAGACGGCGCCAATAGAGGCCGAGGGCGGAGAGGGCCAGGAGGAGGTAGGCGACGCTGATGAGTTTGAGGCCGGCGACGGGGAGATGGAGGAGATGGTAGAGCCAGATGTGGAGTTGGAGGAAGGGGAGCCAGATGCGGTTGCCGAGCTTGACGATGGGGCGGTCGGCGAAGAAGACGCGGTAGCTGGGGTCGCCGGTGAAGAGGGGGTCCTGGAGGGAGGCCCAGCCGTGGAGGAGAGCGGCGAGGAGGGCGACGGAGAGGAGGAGGGCCGTGCCGGTCCAGGGGCGCTTGGGCATTGGCGGACAGTGTAGCAAGTCTGGTGTTGGATACTGAGAGCGTGAGCCGGTTTGCTTTCGAGTTTACGGGGCGGGTGGCGCGGCACTCGTTGGGCGAGTGGGGATATACGGTGGTATTTCTGCCGGCAGAGGTGGCGGCGGAGTTGCCGTTGGGGGAGAAGCCGCGGCTGCGGGTGCGGGGGGAGATGGACGAATATCCGTTTGCGCGGGCTTGGCAGCCGACGGGGGGGACTTGGTACCTGATGATACCCAAGGATGTGATGCGGCGGGGCGGGTATGCGTTGGGGGATTGGATCAATGTGCGGTTCAACATTGACGATCAGGAGGCGGTGGATGTGCCGGAGGCTTTGGAGGCGGCGCTTGCAGCGGATGGGGAGTTTCGGGCGGCTTGGGAGGGGTTGACGGCGGGGAAGCGGCGGGCGGTGGCGTATCGGGTGGAGAGTGCGAAGACGGCGGGGACGGTGGCGAAGCGGGTGGCGGAGGCGCGGGAGGTGGTGATGGCGGGGCGGTTGGATATGGGGAAGGGGAGGAAGTGAGGGTGGGCGAGTTCGAGCGGCCCTTCTGGGAGCGAGGGCTGAAGGCAAATGCGCCGATCGTGCTGTGGAGAGAAGTGGGGCAGGTGGAGATGGGGCGTTGGCGGTTTGAAGGGGAGATTACAGTGTTCTTGGATTTTTGGCCGACGCCGAAAGTGCTCGTCGCGATGGAGCCGAGGGGATTGGATTGCCCTGATGGCGACGGTGAGGTTGTTTTCCGATTGCCGTCTGGAGAGCACACTATGGAGTGCTCGTTGGTAGAAAACCGTTGTTTGGAGACGAAGAGTGACCGGGTGGTGCTGCGGCCGAAGCAAGAGTGGGTGATCGGCGATGAGAACGCGACGGTGGAATTCGTCGGGTTTGGAATCCCTAACTTCCCGCCGTTTCATCGGGACGCTGAAGTAATTCAGCTCCAGGCGGGTCCGTGGCTCGTGTCGATCGTTCCCGCCGCGGGTGCGACGGAGACATGCAACCAGTTGAAGCGGCGGGGTGGCTATGGCGTGACCGCGATTGGCCGGATCAGGCGGATCGACGAGCGACCGTTCGACTACGAGGAAGTTGCTTCGCTGATGGACGAGCTGCAGTTTTTTCTTTCGTTCGTTCTTGGGCAATGGACAGGGCTTTTGCGACCGACCGGGCTTGATGAGCGCGACGCTGTGGTTTGGGAACGGGGCAGTATGCGGTTCTTAGATCCTGGTCCGAAGCAAGACAACTGGTTTGCTTCGGAGTGTGCAAATTCGCTGGGTAGCGTGTTTCGCGGATTCCATGAGCGTTGGAACGATCTCGATGACAGAGAGGCTGTTCGCTATGCGATCAATTGGTATGTGAGAGCGAAAAGCAGGGCCGCAGGGGTTGAAGGAGCATTGGTGCTAAGCGTGGCCGGGTTGGAAATGCTTACTTTCTGGATTTTGGTACGGCTGGCGGGAACTCATTCTGACGAAGAGTATGGTGACAAGTCTTTCGGCTTGGCAAGAAAGCTCAGGAAGATGTTTGAAGTTGTTGGCCTGCCAACTGGACGTTCAGAAATGGGTGCCTTTGTGGAGCAGTTTGGTTGGCCTGACGATAAGGCCGGGCCGGCCGGGCTCAATGCTATGCGCAACGACCTAATGCACGCGCGGAAGGCATTGCCCAGTCCTGTGTACAAGTCGGGCTGGTGGGTTGCTCAATGGTATTTGGAACTTTGTCTCTTATGGGCGTTCGAGTATCAGGGGAATTATCTGGACCGGCGGAATCTGGATAGTCCGCCGGTGCCGGTGCCGTGGGCTTCGAGGCCTACTGCTTGAGTGAGGCCATGTCGATGACGAAGCGGTATTTGACGTCGCTTTTGACGAGACGGTCGTAGGCTTCGTTGATCTTCTGGATGGGGATGAGTTCGATGTCGGCGGTGATGCCGTGCTGGCCGCAGAAATCGAGCATCTCCTGGGTTTCGGCTGTACCGCCAATGATGGAACCGGAAAGGCTCTTGCGGCCCATGATCACGCTGAGGGAGTGGATGGCCATTGGCTTTTCCGGGACGCCGACGAGGCACAGGGTCGCGTCGCGCTTGAGGAGCTGGAGATAGGCGTTGACGTCGTGCTCGGCGGAGACGGCGTCGAGAATGAAGTCGAAGCTGCCCGCGTGCTGGGCCATCTGGGCGGGATCCTTGCTGAGTACGACTTCCGTGGCGCCGAGGCGGAGACCGTCTTCGATCTTGCTGGGCGAGGTCGTGAAGAGCACGACATGGGCTCCGAACGCCTTCGCGAACTTCACGGCCATGTGGCCGAGGCCGCCGAGACCGACAATGCCAACCTTTTGCCCCGGGCCGACTTTCCAATGACGGAGCGGGGAGTACGTCGTAATGCCGGCGCAGAGGAGGGGGGCGACGCCGGCGAGATCGAGATTGCCGGGGACCTTAAACGTGAAGCGCTCGTCGACGACGATGGCTTCAGAGTAGCCGCCGAGAGTGTGGCCGCCGGTGTGGGGATCGGGGCTGTTGTAAGTAAACGTCGCGCCCTTTTCGCAGTAGACTTCGTCGCTGGCCGCGCAGGCGGAACAGGCGCCGCAGGAATCGACCATGCAGCCGGTGGCGGCGAGGTCGCCGACCCGGAAACTGGTGACGGCGGAGCCGACCGCGGTAACACGGCCGACGATTTCATGGCCGGGGACGCAGGGGTACTGCGTGGGCATGAATTCGGACCATTCGTTGCGAGCTTGGTGGAGATCGGAGTGGCAGACGCCACAAAACAGGATTTCGATCTGTACGTCGGTTGGGGTTGGTTGGCGGCGCTGAATGACGTCGCTGGCGAAGGGAGATGTGGCGCTGGCGGTGGAGTAAGCTCGGGCGTTGAACATCCCCAATCGTATCAAGTCCAGATTTTCCTGTATCGTCAAAGAGAGATGATGAACTGGAGTGCGGTTGGGGCGGCGTTTCTGGCGTTGGCGGTGGGGCTGGGGGCGTTCGGGGCGCATGGGTTGAAAGACAGGCTGGATGCGTACTCGTTAGGGGTGTACGAGAAAGCTGTCTTCTATCACTTCGTGCATGCGTTGGGGATTCTGATTGTTGGCTCGTTGCCTCGGCTGGGGACGGCCGCGGCGGGGCGGGTCTGCTGGATGCTGTCGCTGGGAATTTTGTTGTTCTCGGGGTCGTTGTATTTTCTGGCGGTGAGCGGGGTGCGGACTTTGGGGGCGGTCGCACCGTTTGGGGGCCTGTCGTTTATTGGGGCTTGGCTGTTGCTGGCGTATTCGCTGTGGCGGCGAGACGGCGGCGCATAAGGGCGCTGCGGGCGGCGAGGAGCAGGGGCCAAATTTGGCTTTGCGGCCACGAGTGGGGGCGGAGGTAGAGATCGAGTTCGACGAGGCGGCAGCCCCGTTGGAGTTTGACGGCGTATTGGGTGCGCCCGAGGAGGAGGCGGCGAAAGCCGGCGGCGGCGCAGCGGTCGATGGGTTCGTTGTAGGCGAGATTGAAATAGACGGCGGCATCGTGGCCTCGGAGAGGATCGAAGGCGATGAGGGGCAGGTGGACGGAGTCGCCGTATTTGAGCAATAGCGTGGCGCCAATGAGTTCGTCGTCGAGGGTGGCGGTGTAGATTTCGGCGCAGTGGCTGAGGCGGCTGGTGAGTTCCGTGAAGAAGCTGGGTTGATAGGGGAAGGGTTGGGCGTTCAGGCGCTGGTAGTGGGCTTCATAGAGTTGGTGGAGGCCGGGATGGCGAAGGGTTGAGATTTGGAGGTTGTGGCGTACGGCCTTGTTTCGTTCGCGGGGGAGGTTGCGTTCGGTGGAGGGATGAGTTTTGCGGAGCTCGTGGCGGTAGTCGAGGAAAGTGGGGCCGGGGAGATCGAGGATGGTGGTGGGCCATTCGATTGAGCGGAGATACTGGCGGGAACGGAGCAGGTCCGCGACGGGAGAGTGGGCGGGGATGTTGCGGAAGCAAAGGGTCCAGCCGTTTTGCGTAGCATGGCGTTCGGCGGCTGCGAGGAGAGCGTCGGCGGCGCCGGAACCCGGGCGAAGCAGGATGGCTTCCCCGGCAGCGCTTTCTGATCCGCAGACAAGGGCGGGGAGGAGGCTTACACCAGGGAAGCGGGTGAGCGGCAGGTAGGGGCCGAGGAGGAGATCATCGAGGCTCAGCCAGCCGGAGGATTCGTGGAGTTGGGCGTAGAGTGCGCCGGCGAGTCCGTGGGCGTCTTCGGCGAGGAAGTAGATGTGCTGTTGGGGGATGCGGGCGGTTCTTTCGGCGATGGTAAGCCAGGCGTGAGTGGTGACGACGTGATGGCCGGCGAGTGCGTCCCATTGGGATTGGTCGATGTCGTCAATCGAGGACGTGGTACTGACGGTCAGTGGGGCGCTCCAGCAAAGCCATATGCTACTACGATGAGTCGATTTTTGTTATTCGCGCCGATGGTGTTGCTGGCGGGGAACTGGCCGCAGGCTGGGGGACCGGAGGGGACCTGGCAGGTGACGGGGGCGGAGCCGCCGGTGCGATGGAGCGTGGTGCGGAACGAAAACATTGCGTGGCGGGTACCGTTGCCGAATGCGGGGCAAAGCGGCATCGCGGTTTGGGGCGACCGGCTGTTTCTGACGACGTTTACGGCCGGGGAAAAGGGGTTCAGCGGGAAGATTACGGGGCTCGCGGTGGATGGGCGGACCGGGAAGACGCTGTGGTCGGTGTCGCTCGAGGGTGTGGAAAAGAGCCCGATGATGTATGCCTATAGCGACTCGACGACGCCGACGCCGGTGACGGATGGGAAGCATGTTTGGTTTTTCAACGCGAGCGGGGAGATGGGGTGTTGGGATTGGGAGGGGCGGGAGGTATGGCGGCGGAAGTTTACGCCTTGGGGGAAGCCGTTCCCGTTTAACAAACAGTTTGAGCCGATGCTGAGCGGCGATTTGATATACAACGTCGAGCCGGATGCGAAGGAAGGGTGGAACTATCTGCGGGCGATCGACAAGAAGACGGGCCGGGTGGTGTGGACGAATGGGGATGGGACGACGGCTTACAACACGCCTCGGCTGGGGAAGACGAAGGGTGGGCAGGCGGCGATTCTGCATGGGCGGGGTGGATGGCACGATGTGCCGGAGGCTCCGGTGGGGTTGAGTTTGACCGATGCGAAGACGGGCAAGAGCTTGTGGCGGTTTGTGGCGGACGAGGGGGCGGAGGGCGCGCCGACCTGGCAGGCGCTCTATGTGATGCATTGGGATGAGCGGTATGCGTATTGGTTCCGGATGAATCCGGAGGAGTCGCATTTGGTGATTGATGCAGAGACGGGGAAGCTGGTGAAGACCCAGTCGCTCGTGCGGGGCGTCGACTATCGGCGGTGGAACCGGGAGGCAGCGCGGTATGAGCTGCTGGCGGGGGTGAATTTGCGGGAGGTGAAGGATTCGCTGCCGTTGGCGGAGGGGGAGGTGATCCGGGTGCAGCCGGCCTGGCACGCCAATATCGTGGTGGATGGGTTTCACTACTTTCTGGTGAGTACGGGACATGGCCGGAATCGGAAGCCGCCGAAGGGGCGGGCGGGTCCGGCGTATTGTGTGGGACGGGTGAACGTGGAGTCGGGAAAGGTGGAGTATCTGGAGCTGCCGGTGGCGGTGGATGATGCGGGGAAGCGGATTTATGGCGTGTCGCTGCGGACGGAGGCGAAGAATGCCGAGGGCGTGGACGTGGCGACGGAGGAGCGAAGCCGGATGGACGGATGGGAGACGCCGGCATTTTGGGGGAGCCCGGTGGCGGTGAACCACAAGGTGTTCTTTACGACGTCGGTGGGGACGACATACGTGTTGGATGGGCGGGCGAGGGTGTTGGATGAAGCCGCGATTTTGGCGGTGAACGATCTGGGGCCGTTGGGGAAGACGTGGAGCCAGAATTCGATCTCGTTTGATGGGAAGCGGATCTATCATCGAACGGCGAAGGAGTTGATCGCGATCGGGAAGTAGCTAAAGATTGGGTCGAAATCTGCCGATTGGCACGAAGATGAGCATGGCAGGGCAAGAGCAGGAGTCGAAGGGTTCGCCGCGCGCTTGGCAGTTGGTGTCGGTGCTGGTTGCGATCGCGGGGCTGTTGCTGGTGGCTCATTTTGGTGTGGCTATTTGGAGTGCGAGCGAGTTCACGCAGCCGGAAGGGATTATCGCTACGCAGGTACGCGCTTTCGCTCAGGAGGGCACGCTCTACTACAGCTTGCAGCGGTATCCGTATACGGTTTGCGCCTACATGCCGATTTTCTACGGCGTAACCGCGGGGTTAGTGAAAGCGGGGCTGCATCCATTGCTGAGCGGACGCGCGGTGAGCATGCTGGCGCTGGCGGCCGTGCTGGGGTTGTTGTGGCAGTTGGTGAGAATGTATACGGGGAACCGGCTTGCCGCGTGGCTGGGTGTTGCGTTGGCGGGGATGACGCAGTTGTTGTTGGGCTGGGGGACGACGGGCCAGGTGGACATGTTGGCCGTGGCGTTCAGTCTGGCGGCGTTTCACCAGTATGCGCGGCACCAAGTGAACGGTCGAGAAAGCCTGGATTGGGCAGCGGCACTTGCGGTGGCAGGGTTGTTTACGAAGCAGACGTTTGTGGCTGCCCCGGCTGCGATTTTCGTTCTGTTGCTTTTGACGGCTCCGCGGCGTGCTGTTCGATTCGCTGTGCTGGTGGCGGGTGTTGGCGGGGCGATGGTGCTGGGCGTTAACGGCTTACTGGACGGGCGGTTCCTCGCGAACACGGTGTTTGCGAATATGAACCCGTTTGCCTGGTACAAGCTAAAACTGCCGTTGGAGTATCTGGGGATTGTTCTGGCACCTTTGGGGTTGGTGACTCTGGTCGGTGCGCGGGCGAGTTTCCGGACGCCGATGCGGGCGCCGTTTGTGTATCTGGGCTTTGCGTTTAGCGTGTTTCTCCTGACGGCGCCGAAGGTGGGCGCGGACTCGAATTACCTGATTGAAACGGCGGTTTTGCTGGTGCTGTGTGGGTGTTGTTCGTTGGAGGCTCTGCGGTACTTTCAACTGACGGCCGAGGGGAGCCGAAGTTGGGTGACATTGTTGGTGTTGCCGTTGGCGCTGTACGCGGTGCAGAATCTGCGGGTGGCGGCGCCGGGCTTGGTGCAGCGGGTGGTGCGGGAACAGGCGTTTGCAAAACAGGTTGAGGGGTTGCGGCCGTACCTGGGCGGACGGGGCCGGATTCTTTCGGCGGATTCCAATGCCTTGGTGCAGGCGGGGCGGAGCTTTGAGGTGGAGCCGCTAATTTACCGGTTGCTGGTGGAGGCGGGTCGCATAGATGCCGCGGCGGTGCAGCGGGACTTGGAGGGCGGTGACTTTGAGTCGATTCTGCTCTACGAAGATCTGGCGGCGGTAGCTGATCCGGATCCGGAGTTTCCCCGGTTGACGGCGGGGCAGATGGAAACGATTCGGCGGCGGTACGAGTTGGTGAAGCACGTACCGGGTCCGTACTTGGGGGGCGTTTATGTGTATCAGCGGACCGGCGGGAGTTCGCGGCGTTCGTCGAGGATGACGTTGACGGACTGAACGGTTTCCTTGATCTCGATGGGGGCCTCCATTTGGCGGCAGCGGCGGAAGCGGTCGCCTTGACGGACGCCGCGGAGGACATCGTGGAGTTCGAGGACGGGGCGGACGAGGCGGCGGCGGAGTTGGAGGATGATGAGGAGGCCGAGGGCGAGGGAGGCGATGCCGACGAAGACGGCGGTCCAGGCGCCGGCGGAACCGAGGCGGCGGGCGTTGGCACTGACAGCGGACATGGCTTGCCGGTTGACGACGTTGAGCGAGTGAACGGCTTCAATAAGAGCGGCTCGGGCGGCGGGTTCGCCAGTGGCGGCCGGGGGGAGGAGGCGGCGGATGGAGGCGATGGGGGCTTTTTCTGAGGGTTCGGTGATGTTGGCTTCGGCGCGGGCGAGCGCGGCGTCGGCTCGGGCGAGGGCGTCGGGGGAGAGGGGGCCAGGTGCGGCGGCGAACTCGGTAAGAATTTCGGTTGCGGCGTCCATGGACGGGACATTGTCGGTGAGGATGAGGGCGATGACGGGTCCCATGCGGGCGAAGAGGCCGGTGGAAACGAAGGCGAGGGCCACGTTGAGGAGGACGAGGGTGGCTAGATAGAGAATGAGTTCGCGCCGGAGTTGCATTGGATTCAGGCTCGTTCGATCATTTCGCAGACGGCGTCGTTTTGGGAGACGACGATGAGGATATCGCCCGTACCGAGGGGGACGGTGGGGTCGGGGAGGGTGACGGCGCTGGTGGCGGCGGAGCGGACGGCGATGACGGTGACGCCGAAGCGGCGGGGGAGTTGGACCTGGCCTAGGGTTTGGCCGACGAAGGAGGTGGGGACTTCGACTTCGGTGATCCGGATGTCGGCGCCGAGGGACATTTCGCCGCGGATATTTTGATGGACGAGCTGGTTGGCGAAGCGTTCGCCGAACTCGCGTTCCGGGTTGATGACGAGGTGGGCGCCGACTAGGGTGAGGATGCGGGAGTGGACATCGTCGTTCGAGCGGGCGATGACGCGGCGGGCGCCCATCTGACGAAGGAGCGCGGTGCAGATGATGGAGGCTTCGCGGTTTTCGTCTCCAATGGCGCAGAGGCAGAAATCACGGAGTTCGGGCGAGGTGCGGGCGAGGGCCTCGGTATCGGAGGCGTCGAAGCAGGCGGCTTCGGAGACGAAAGCCGAGGCGATGCGGACCAGTTCTTCGCGGACGTCGATGGCGAGGACCTCAACGCGGCGTTCCGAGAGGGCGCGGGCGACGGACATGCCGAATTGGCCGAGGCCGATGATGATGGCTTGACGTTGCATGGGGAATTGTTCGGCGTTAGCCGACTTCGATCTCCTCTTCGGGAAGTTTGATGATCGATGGCAGGTTGCGCTGGCTCATAAACATGAGGAGCGATAGGCCGCCGACGCGGCCAATGAACATACAGACCAGGATAATGACCTTGCCGACTTCGTCGAGTTTGGCGGTGGCGCCGATGGTGAGGCCGACCGTACCGAGGGCGGAGACGACCTCGAAGACGGCCTCGCGGGCGGGGAGAGACTGGGTGAGTTGCAGGCCGACGAGGGCGATGAGGAAGGTCGAGAGGCTGAGGAGGACGATGGCGGCAGCGCGGTGGCGGCTGCGCTCGCTGATCTGGCGGGAGAAGATTTCGACGCGGCTGGAGCCGCGGATGATCTGGAAGGCGGAGAGGAGGAGTACCGCGACGGTGGTGGTCTTGATGCCGCCCGCGGTGCCGCCGACGCCTCCGCCGATAAACATGAGGACGAGGCAGAGGGTGATGGCGGCGGGTTGGAAGACGGCGAAATCGACGGAGTTGAACCCGGCAGTGCGGAGGGTGGCGGATTGGAACCACGCGTTGTGGAACTTATCGGCCCAAGACAGATGGGCGAAGGCTCCATTCCATTCGAGGGCGAGGAAGGCGACGAAACCGAGAAGGAGGAGCGCGCCGGCGGCACAAAGGCCGATTTTGGCCTGAGCGGGAATCGGGCGGACGGTGCGGCGGAGGAGGGGCGGGATGGCATAGACGGCGAGAGGGGAGAGGCCGCCGACGATGATGAGGAGGGCGACGACATGAAGGACCAGGGGGTCCGACTGGTAGGGGATGAGGTTAGTGGATTGCAGTGCGAAGCCGGCGTTGCAGAAGGCGGAAACGGAGGTGAAGACGGCGCGCCAGAGGGCCAGGCCGAAGGAGTCGCCGTGGCGGAGGAAGGCGAGGAACAAGAGGAATGCGCCAGCGGCTTCGGCAGCGAACGTCATGGTGAGGATGCGGCGGGTGGAGTCGAAGAGCTGGCCACGGTCGCGGGTGGAGATGAGGCTGGCGACGGCGCCTTCATGCCGTAGGCTCATGCGGCGGCCGAGGATGCGCAGGACGGCTGTCGAGAAAGTCATGATGCCAAGGCCGCCGATCTGAATCAGGACGAGGAGGATGAATTGGCCGAAGAGGCTGAACGCGACGGGGGTATCGAGGACGGTGAGGCCGGTGACGCAGACGGCGGAGACAGCGGTGAAGGCGGCGTCGAGGATGCCGATGCTAACGCCGGAGGCGGCGCTGAGAGGGAGCGCGAGGAGGATGGTTCCGGCGACGGAGAGGAAGGCGAAGGTTCCGGCGAGGAGGCGTTCGGCATGTTCGAGAAATGGTTCCCACCAACTGACGGGTTCGATTTCGCTGCGGCGTGACGGAGGGATGGTGAAGAGGGCGACGATGGCGTAAAGTGCCCCGGCGCTGAGGGTGGACCAACCGGCGAACCCGGTGGCGGCGGCCAGGCCAGTGGCGGTGAGAACGGTGAGGACGAGGATGAGACTGCGGCGGGGTTCGTCGCGGCGGCCGACGAGGGTCCAACGGAGGCCGAGGGCGGCCGCGACGACGAAGGCGAAGGCGGCAGGGAGCGTGTCGAGTAGGGTGTGGGTCGGGTTGAGGAGCGAAGCGGAGAACCAAAAGAGGAGGGCGGCGAGAGCGGCGCCGTGTGCCTGGGCGGCGCGCATGGGGCGGCGGATGCGGATGTAGCCGGTGATGTCCCAGAGGACGGAGAGGGCGAAGAGGCCGAGGAGGCCGGCGACGAGGGCGAGAGAGGGGCTACCGATGAGTAGGGGGAGGCCGAAGGCAAGAAGCCCGAGGAGTCCGGCGGTGGCGAAGCGGCGACCCCACTTGGGCTTCTTCAGGATCGTGAGTCCGCCGAGGAAGAGGCAAAGGGCGACGAGGGCGGCCAAGGGCCACTGCTGAGTGGGGGCGAGGGCGGCCGGCGCGGCGCTGAGCGCGAGGAGGATACCGCTTTCAGTGGCGAAGGGTCGATGTCGTTTTCGGCTATCGGAACCGGTGCCGACGGAGGCAAGGCGCATGTATGGGAAGGGCGGGCCTGGAGATTCCAGTTTAAAACGAATACCGTTGGTGGAGTCCGAGCATCACTAGCCACCAGGAGAGGATTGAATGTCTACGATTGTGAATGAAGTACTCGAAGCGAATCGGCAGTATGCGGCCGAGTTTGGAGAGAAGGGTAAGTTGGCGCTACCGCCGGCGCGCCGGTTTGCCGTTCTGACGTGTATGGACGCGCGGATGGATCCGGCGAAGTTCGCGGGGTTGGCCGAGGGGGATGCGCATGTGATCCGGAACGCGGGCGGAAGGGCGAGCGATGACGCGATTCGATCTCTCGTGATTTCGTACAAGCTGCTCGGTACCCAGGAGTGGTTCGTAATCCACCACACGAACTGCGGCATGGAATTCTTCACGAACGAGGTGATGCGGGGGTTGCTGGCAAGCAGTTTGGAGACGGCGGCGTTGACGGCGGAAGGGTTTCAGGACGTGGGTAGCGGGCCGGGTTCGCGGGCGGGCGAATTTATTGAATGGTTGACGATCCAGGAGCAGACGCAGAGCGTGAAGGACGATGTGCGGCGGATCCGGGAGCATCCGCTGGTGCCGAGGAACATTCCGATCCATGGCTACATCTATGACGTTGCGACGGGTTTGCTCCAGGAGGTGGTGAGCGCCTAGTTCGCTTCGGGCCGGAAGGGTTCGATAGTCTGGGTGAGGATGTTGGTGGGGTAGTGTTCGACACCGTCGAAGCCGAGGCGGGTGGGATCCTGCCCGGTGGGGACGTAGGCTGTGCGGAAGAGCCAGTCCCAGAGACTGAGGCTGATGGCGAAGTTCTGGTTGACGGGGCCGGCCTCGGGATGACCGTGATGCCAGAGGTGCATGTGGGGCCCGTTGAGGAGATATTGCAGCGGGCCCAGGCGAACGTTGAGGTTGGAGTGGGCGAAGTGGCCGATGGCGGTATTGAAGACACCATAGGCGAACATGGCCTCGACGCCGAAGCCGCAGAGGGCGGCCAAGGGATAGAGGAGGACGCGGTAGACCACGATTTCAAGGCCGTGGAAGCGCCAATTGCCGATCCAGTCCATATCGACGATGCTGTGGTGGACCTTGTGGATCCGCCAGAGAAAAGGGACGCGATGGAGCAGGTTGTGAATGCCCCACTGAGCGAAGTCGAAGACCAGGAGCATGACGAGGAATTGGAGCGGGATGGATAGGCCGGCCATCAAGTTGGCGGGGGAGATCGTAGGGAGGGCCAGGCGGAGGGTGAGCGCGCCGAGGAGGACGCCGAGATATTCGCTGTTGAAGACGAGATAGGCGAGGTCCGTGAAGAAGCCACGGCGGAGGAGGGGCTGGCTCCGGCGGGGCCAGAGGCGCTCGAGGACGAGAAAGAGGAGGGAGAGGCCGAAGAGCCAGAGGGGGTAGATCATGCGGGCACCGAGGCGACTTTCCAGCCGCGGGCTTTCCATTCGGGGAAGCCTTCGGCGGAGCGGAGGGCGCGGCGGCCGGACTTGGCGATGAGGGCAACGGCTTCGTCGGAGAGGAAACAGTAGGGGCCGCGGCAGTAGGCGATGATGTCGACGCCGGCGGGGAGACCGCGGAGTTGGGTGCGGAGTTCGGAGAGGGGGATGTTGCGGGCGCCGGGTATGTGGCCGGCGGCGAACTCTTCCGGGGGGCGGACGTCGAGGAGGACAGAGGTGCCTTCGCGCAGGCGGCGGCGCAGTTCGGGGAGGGAGACGCCTTCGGCAGCGGCGCCGGAGCGATGGGCGCGGACGATGCGATCGACCTCGGCGACGTGGCGTTCGCTGGTGCGGCGGAGGGAGCCGACGAGGCCGCAGACCTCGGGTCCGGACAGGGAGTAGAAGACCTGTAGGCCTTGCTTGCGGGTTTGGACGAGGCCGACGGCGCGGAGGGTTTGGAGGTGCTGGGAAGTGTTGGCGACGGAGATGCCGCAGAGGCGGGCGAGATCCTGGACGGGGCGTTCGCTTTGAGCGAGGAAGTCGAGGATTTCAAGGCGCGACGGGTTGGAAAGGGCGTGGCCGACGCGGGCGAACTCGGCGAAGAGGGCTTGTTTCGGGCTGGAGGACATCTGTAACTATTCAAGCGAATGCTTGAATAGTTGTCAAGCCGCGCGACGGTGCGGCCGGTCGGGATGGCGGCCGGCCTTGTCGACGAGTGCGGCGATGCGGCGGGGCATGCGAGTCGTGTCGCCGCAGTCCTGGGCGGCTTGGAGGAAGAGGTTGCTGACCCACTGGCCATGGCTTTGACCTTGGGCGACGTCGATGGGATCGTCGGCGAGGCCGACTCCGGGGAGGATCTCCTCGGTGAGAAGCGGGACGCCAGTTTTGAGGCGGAGCTGTTGCTGCAGGATGGTGGACCGGAGGATGCCGATGGCGCGGGGCAGTTCGGTGGAGGGTACGTAGACGACGGCGGCGTCGCGGCGCCGGTAGGCGCGGGGATGGGCGAGGACTTTCATCTCGAAGGGCTGGCGCTCGGCGTTCAGCCGTTCGGCGAGCGGGCCGAGGACCCAGGGGGCCTGTTGGGGATTGATGTTGAGATAGAGGCGGGATAGGGGCTGGCCGGAAGCGGCCCGGTCGCCTTGGCGGAAGACGAAGCCGGGGAGGACACCCGGCAGAATGACCGGGATATCGACGGAGACGGAGCGGCCGGGCTCGAGATCGGCATCGGCGAAGCGGGCGCGCGGGAAGAAGGTGCGGATGGCGCCGAAGTCGAGATAGACGAATTGGGCGTCCCAGTGGCGAATGGTCCAGCCGGGGACGGGGCGGCGGCCGGGGACGAGACGGCCGAGCCGTTCGAGGAAGGGGGTGTCCATGACGGCGTAGTTGAGGGTGCGGAAAGGGGTGAGATCGCCATGGCCGGCAAAGCCGCAGGCGTAGACGCCGACGTAGGCGAGGTTCGCGCGTTCGGTGGGGTCCTTGGTGGCGGCCGTGACGGCGGTGACGCCTCGGCAGCCACGACGGATTTGCGATTGAAGGTTTACCATGTGAGGTCTCCGAAGAGTTCGAAGGGATCGGCGTAGAGACCTTCGGCGATGTTGAGGAGCAGAAGGTGGCGGGCGTTGAGGGAGTGGAGCTGGGCGGTTTCGACGAGGACACGACTAAGGAGCCAGGCGGCGGCGTAGGAGGCGACGAGGGTTCGTTTGGGGACAGGGCCGGTGGCGCCGGCGAGGTAGTTTGTGAGGAGCGAGCGCGCGGCCTGATGGAGATCGGCGAAGGGGATGGAGGCGCGGTTGATCCAGTCGGTAGGGTCCGTGGCGCGATTCAGTTCGAGATGGTGGGCCCAGTGGAGGATCATGGCTCCGATGAGGGAGCCGAGGTCCCAGCCGAGGGGGCCGACGCCGGCGAGTTCCCAGTCGATGAGGACGGGATTCGCGGCGAGGAGGATGTTGTCGGTTTTGAGATCGCCGTGGATGAGACCGCCGGGGCCGGGGAGTGAGTACACGCGACGGAGGCAGGCGCGGAGGCGGCGCCGGGCTTGGAGGCGCTCGATGAAGGCGTAGGCGGCGGGGCTGCTGGTGATGAGCATGTCGCCGTCGATGGGGTCGAGGGAGGGAAGGGGGAGATGCGCGGGAGGGGCATCGGCGGGCATGGGGCGCAGGTGGTGGAGTTGCGCGAGAGGTTGGCCGAGACGAGCGAGGGCGGGAAGGACGGCGAGGGGGGCGGTAGCGGCGAGGCGCTGGAGGGAGGGCGCGTCGAGGTAGTCGATGACGATGAGGTTGTGGGGGCGGTGGGCGAGGAGGCAGCGGGGGATGAAGGGGAGGTGGGGCGCGGCGGCATAGAACCAGGGTTCAGCGCTGGTGACGCTGAACCCTTGCTTGGCTAGCCACCGCCACGGCCCCGGCTCGTGACGGAACGTTAAGACCCGATTGCGGCCGGACTGCGGGTGGTGCTCGATTTGCAGGCCGGGCGCAGCGATGCCTTGTTCGGCGAGGAGCGGAACGAGGCGGGCCGCGGTGAGAGCGGGGGGACGGACGGGGGCTGAGCGGGGCATGGCTAGTTACTTGGTGACTTTGGTGGTGAGGGTGGCTTTACAGGTGATCCAGGGGTGGCTGGCGATGGTGGTGGTTAGAGTGGTGAGCGTCCACGTGGGTGTGATGGGCGTGGCGAGGGCGGCGCCTGGCCGTCCGGCGAGCGCGGGGATCGCTTTCTTCATATCGGCGATCGCCTTTTCGCCGCCGGCCGGCGCAGCGACGAGTCCGGCACCGGTGGGCGCTTTGGCGCGCGCGGCGGATTGGCCGAAGGCTTGGAGCAGTTCTTCGAGCGCCTTCTGTTCAGCGGCAGGAAGGGTGGAATGAAACTCCTGCAGTTTCTTCGCGAGTTGATTGGCGGCAGTTCTGGTGGCCATGTGATTCTCCTGTGACAGCCGATCCTGGCTGAAGGGTTTGAGGGGTGAGGCCGGGGCGGAGCGATCCTTCGCGCCGGTAAGTTTGCTGACTCCTCGTGCGGAGACGATAGGGTTTCGTTTCACGAGTGGGATGGAATTTCCTTTTGTGAAAGACTGTGGGGCGTATGTCGAAACTCTGGTTGGTCTCGATGGTGGCGACAGGAGTGCTGTGGGGGCAGGCGGATCCGCTGCTCGCGTGGATGGACCGGATTGCACAGGCGCAGTTGACGGCGCGGGAGGCGGCGGTGGCGGCCGTGACGGATCGGCCGGGGGCGGAGCGGCGGCGGGCGATGGTGCGGGAGAAGTTCCTCGGGAGCATCGGCGGGTTGCCCGAGTACTCAGGGCCCTTGCAGGCGCGGACGACGCGAACGTTGGCCGCTGCCGGGTATTCCATCGAGATGGTGCTGTTCGAGAGTTTGCCGGGTGTTTGGGTGACGGGAAATTTGTATCGGCCGAATGACGCGGGCCGGCACGCGGGAGTGCTGATGCCAATCGGCCATACGCAGGAGGGCAAGCCGGAGGGGCAACTGCTGGCCGCGAATCTGGCGTTGCAGGGGTATGTCGTGTTGGCCTACGATCCCATCGGGCAGGGGGAGCGGGAGCAGACGTATCTGCCGCAGATTGGACGAGCGCTTTCCGGGGGCGGAGGGAATGAGCATCTGGAGCTGGGCGCGCGGAGCCTGCTGATTGGGCAGAGCGTGGCTCGTTACTTCATTCAAGATGGGCGGCGCGGACTCGACTATTTGGCGAGCCGTGCGGATGTGGATGCGGAGCGATTGGGGGTGGTGGGGTGCTCGGGGGGCGGGTGCATCACGACTTATATTGCGGCGCTGGATCCGCGCGTTAAGGCGGCGGCGCCGGCTTGTTACATCCAGACCTTTCGCAAGTTGTTTCCGGGGCCGACGCCGGATTCGGAGATGGCGCTGCCGGAGTTTTTGGCGAACGGGCTGGACGTGGCGGACTTCGTCGAGATGGCCGCGCCGATGCCTTGGCTGCTGATGGCGACGACGGAGGATTACTTTGCGCCGGAGGGGGCTCGGCCTGTGTATGAAGAGGCTCGGCGGTGGTACGGGTTCTATGGGGCGGCGGAGCGGGTGCAGTTCCATGTGGGGGCGGGGCCGCATGGGACGCCATTGGATTCGCGGGAGGCGATCTATGCGTTTCTGGCAAAGTGGCTGCGGGGCACGGCGGGGCAGGATCGGCCAGTGAAGCTCTATACGAACCGGGAGCTGCGCGTCACGCGAACAGGGAACGTGGAGGAGATTGCGGGGAGCCGAAAGGTATGGGAGGTGATTGCTGAAGAGTACCGGGCGCGGCGGGCTCCGAAGCCGGTGGCGGAGTTGAAGGCCGAGCTGCGGCGGATGGGATTAGGCAAGCGCGGCGCCGCGCCGGAGGTGCGCGTGGTGGGGGAGACGCGGGGCGCGGGATACCGGGTGCAGGAGATCCGGTTCGAGAGCGAGCCGGGGATTGAGCTGGCGGCGAAGTTGTATTTACCGGAGGGTGCGGGGCGGCGGCCGGGCGTAGTGGTGGTGGAGGAGAAACGGCTGCGGGTGCCTCTGTATGTGCAACCAAGCCAGTCGACGGCGGCGGTGGCGGAGGGGTTAGCGAAAGCCGGGGCCGTGGTGCTGGAGTTGGAGCCGCGGGATTCGCCGGGGGCATACGAAGGGCGGCCGTTTCTGGGCAACTGGGTGACGAATGAGCGGGCGGATCTGATTGGGCGGAACTTGCCGGTGATGCGGGCGCAGGACATTGGGCGGGGCGTGGATTTGCTGGTGGGGCGGGCGGAAGTGGATCCGGCGCGGATTCGCGGCTATGCGCGGGGGGCGAAGGGATTTTGGATGCTGCTGGCGGGGGCGCTGGATGAGCGGTTGGGGCGGATGTGGCTGGACCGGATGCCAGTGAGTTGGGAGGCAGCGTTGACGGCTCCGTTGGCCGGGTTCCTGTTCGATGCGATGATTCCGGGGTTTGGGCGGCACTGGGAGTTGCGGGACTTTGTGGCGGAGGAGCGGGTGCTGCGGACGGACCCGGCGAACTGGATGAACCAGGTGGTGGAGGCGGGGCCGGGGGCGCGGTACCGGTATGTGGGGCAACCGGACGAGGAGTTTGTGAAGGAGTTGTTGCGGTGATGGTCCATGGGGCTCGGCGATTCCGCGGGACGGGTATGCGACTGGTGCTGGGACTGTGCGGTGCGTTCGGATTGTTGGGGGCGGAGTTCCGGGAGCCGTCGGTGGGATTCGCGATGCCGCTCGAAGGCGGGTTTCAGTTGGCGAAGCGGGAGGCGGAGGCCGTGATCCTGACTTCGACGGTGACGCCTGGATTGATTCTGATCAAGGCGGGGGAGAAGTTCACAGCAGTGGAGATTGAGGCAACGCTGGCTGGCGGGTATCGGGACGAAGGGGTGGACTTGAAAGCGGCCGGGACGGCGGAGATGTTGGGCGGGAAGTACCGGGGGGCAGTGGTGACGGGGCAACTCGGCGGGTCGGCGGCGAAGGGGCTGCTGGCGGGGTTGATTGGGCCGACGGGGGAGTGCTTCATTGTGCTGGCGGCGACGACGCCGGAGCAGTGGCCGAAGCTGGAGGCGGTGGCGCGGCAGATGGTGGCGGGGATCCGGTTGACGGCTCCGGAGGCAGCGCCGACGGCGGCGATGGATCAGCAGATGATGCAGTATCTGGGTGGGGCGCGGCTACGGTATCGGGAGTACATCCGGTCGAGCGGGTCGACGGGGCGGATGGATGGGAGTTACTCGGGGAGTGAGGATATTTACTTGTGCGGGGACGGGACGTTTTGGCATAGCAAACGGTTTTCTGCGAGTGTGAGCGGGGTGGGGTCGACGACGGTGACGGGGCGGAGTCCGGAGCAGTCAGGGCGTTGGAAGACATGGGTGACGCCGGAGAAGACGCCTTGGTTGGCGTTGGAGTTTGGGAATGGGCGGGTGGAGCGGTTTCAATTGAAGCCGGACGGGCAGAGGGTCTACTTGAATGGGGCGAAGTATGAGCGGATTCAGGGGCAGGGGTGTCAGACGGGGAAGTGAGGGTGGTTAGGAGCAACTGGATTCCAGTTGCGGGGGGAGGGCGGGGCGGAAGGTGCTGGCGAGGTTGAGGAGAAACTCACGGCCGGTTTTGTCGCGGGAGGAGGTGGAGAAATTTGTGCAGTTGGCGTCCGGGAAGGAGAGGTGATGGACGTAGGGGTCGGCCTGGGAGAAGCGTGAGGAGCTGATCCAAATGCGGGATTTCCTGATGAATCTTTGTTGGAAGAAGACCGTGCCGGGGTGTGGGGTGGCCTCGGTGCCGGCCATCGTTCCGGCGGAGAAGTGGACGACGATTTTGCCATCCGGCGAGGTGAAGGTACCGCTGTAGACGTCCACAGATGGTTGAGTTTCGAACCGGAAGTTCGGCGGGAACTGGACCGATCCGGTGCCCCACTGAAAGACGCCCAGACCGGGGCTCCAGGGTTCGGGAGGAAACTGCACTAGGGCCGGCGGCGGGAGTGGTTCGGGCAGGCGCAGGGAGAAGAGGCCTTGGATGGCGTAGAGGGCGGCGATCAGCCGAAGCGTCCGCATGGGCAATTGGACACGCGCCGCGGCGAGAGAGTTCCCGGCGATTATGATGGGAGTTCGTACCGTGAAACAGACCATCCTCTCTCTCGACGTTCTTGATATCCGCTACCCGACAGTAAAGCTGGGGATGGCGGGGAGTGACCCGCGGCACCTGGCGCCGAACTATTCGTGCGCGGTGCCGGTGATCCGGACCGACGGGGGATTGGAGGGCCGGTCGCTCGTGTTCACGATCGGCGACGGCACGCAGATTCAGAAGGCCGCGATCGAGGCGCTGCGGCGGTTCGTGGTGGGGCGGACGCTCGAAGAGTTTATCGCCGAGCCGGGGTTGTTTGCGCAAGCGCTGGCGGAGCATCATCAACTCCGTTGGTTGGCGCTGGGGACCTATCGCATGGCGGTGGGCGGGGTGATCAACGCGCTGTGGGACCTTTGGGCGAAGAGCGAGGGCGTGCCGATGTGGCGGCTGTTGACGAGCCTGCCGCCGGAGAAGATTGTGCAGTGCGTGGACTTCCACCATCTGCGGGACGTGTTGACCGAGGACGAGTTGCTCGAGATGCTGCAATCGCGCGTGGGAGCGCGGGCGGAGAATCTGGCGCGGTTGGAGCGCGAGGGGATCCGGGTGTACAGCACGGCGGGATGGTCGGGGCGGCCGCTCGAGGAGGTGCGGGCGCTGTGCAGCGGGCTATATCAGCAAGGGACGCGGGCGTTCAAGGCGAAGGTGGGCCGGGGGCAGCAGTATGACCGGGCGCGGGCGCTCGACGAGGACCGGCGGATGTTGGACACGATGCGGTCGGCGACGGGGGAGGATGCGTTGCTGTTGACGGACGCGAATCAGAACCTGGGGGACTGGAAGAACGCGGCGAGCTATATGACGGAGTTGGCGGAGTACAAGCTGCTGTTCATTGAAGAGGCGATTGGGTACAACGACGTGCTGGGGTACATCCGGCTGCGGGAGGCGCTGGCGCCGTTGGGGATGGGCGTTGCGGGCGGGGAGCAGGCGCCGGACGCGATTACGTTTAAGCAATTGCTGGCGGGGGGCGGGTTGACGCACTGCCAGATTGACGGGGCGCGGGTGGGCGGCGTGAATGAGTTGTTTGCGATTGTGGCGATGGCGGCGAAGTTTGGGGTGCCGGTGTGTCCGCATAGCGGGGGGATCGGGTTGGGGCAGTTGGTGGGGCCGATGTCGATTTTTGACCAGGCTTGGTTTGGGAGTGAGGGGCGGTGGTTGGAGTATTTGGAATTCTTGCAGGCGGGGGTGTTCCGGCATCCGTTGGTGGTGCGGGATGGGCACTGGGTGTTGCCGTCGGCGCCGGGATGGGGGTTGGAGATGGAGGCGGAGTTTGTGGAGAGGTACCGGTATCCGGAGGGGGTGGATACGGCGGATACGGGGGAGGCGGACCGGGTGGCGGCCGAGCAGCCGGGGGCGCCGCCGTATGCGCGGTTTTGGCGGTGAGCTGAAATCGCAAGGTTTGAGACCGCTATTCGCCGTGCATAACGCGCACGAATAAGAACATAGCTATAGTGGCGCCGACAATATACACTTTCTTGTACACAGGAACCCAGCGCGGCACGGATTCGATCAACCCCTCCCGCAGGGCGAACTTGTCAACGGTATGAAAGCCGATTGCCCAGGAGGCCCGGCTGCTCCACTCCCTGTCCTTCTCGTAGCGAGGGTCCTCGCGAATTCGATCCTGGAGCGAGAAGGTGTAAATGCTGAGCCGGATGCCGACGAACAGCATTATGACGATGTCGCAGACGAGCAGACCTATTGTTAGTTCCGGCATCGCTAAGTCAGATGGTAACCCGCCAAGGGACCGACAAGTCCGGCCGAAGTCCAGCCCGGCGCGAAGCGGAAGACGGGGGAAGCGTTCTTTGAGTGAGCGTGTCGAGATTCTCCCTCGGCACTTTGAAAGGGCAGTCATTTCGGCGGTGGTTTCTTCAGAACTGGCCGACGAGATGGTTCCTGATCGGGCGCAAGCACAGGCAGCCCCTTCAGGGGCCGGCCCTCGGCGTTCACGGGCGTTAGATGAATTTTCGCTTACAATTCAATTCGTGCCCGACGATGAACTCAGAGGAAATCTGAACGCTGCGCTGCTTAAGAGCGGCTTTCCGTTCCAGCGAAAAGTAAAGCAAATCATTCACGCCGCTCCCGAATGGAGCGTCCTATATGAGGAGTTTCCGTGGCGCGACGACCTCAATGCGAAGGACAGCTTTCTAGACATCGTCGCAGGCACAAAGCAGCTACTCATCACCGTCGAATGCAAGAAGGCGGAAGATGAGAAAATCCTCTTCCTCGTCGAGCCGGACGGGCCGGTCCCAGAATGCTCCTGTGTTTCCCTCGGGCTTCAGGGTAACCTGTCAACGCCATTCCCCTCAGCCTGGATCATCCGACCCGAGAGTCCCAACGCGACGTTCGCGATACCCTTCCGGAACGGCAAGCCAGATTCGAACCGCCTTTTGGAAGTAGATATCCAGCAACTTCTCCGCGGCACAATCACTGCCGCGAGAAGCAAGCAGGCCCAAAGAACTGTGCAATCCCTACAAGCACCGCTACCGATACTTCCGCTCTATGTCACGACAGCAGAGCTCCTCGTCACCGAAGTGGACTACGACCAACTCGACCTACGAACCGGCAAAGTTACGCCAAACGCGCAGGACTTCCGCAGCACCCCGTTTGTCAGGTTCACCAAGACCTTCATCAGTTACAAAGATGTCGAAGTCCCATCTCTCACCGCAATCGTCGTACAAGCCCACCACATCGCAGAATTGCTCTCGAAGTTCGCGAACAGAAGCCCTATAGAAATGCCGGAGTCCCGAAATAGAGCATTCTATTAGCAAGGATCGATTCAACTCACAGCCCTGATGTTGAGGTTTTTCTGGCGTTGGGACGGCCGATTATGAACCTTGACGTGTCGGCCCACGTGTCTAGATTTGAAAATCGGACTGCTAATGAAACTAGCGTGAAATCCGATTCATCATCGAAATGAACGCCATGGGCGAGTACGGTTGGCCGCAGGTCCAAACTCCCCCTCGGCAGATAGCCTCGTTGGGTCTCGCAACCGAATGCGGTTATGAACTGATGGGTTGAGGTGAGGCCGAGCAAAATCGGGAAACTATCTTGGAGCGAGACGGGCATCGGCTGCTCGCCAGAGGCAGCGGAGGAGATTTCGTCAAAGCTGCCGTCAAGATGCAGCATCCGAGCTTGGTTTTCATCTTGGAATAGAACGCCAGGAAGCTTCTTGGCCGGTTCCGCCGGCTGCCACCATTGGGCGTGAATGAATTCGGCCATATCCTGAGGATACCGACTACTTTTTCCGCCGGGTGTTGGTTCGACTGATAACGACGTAACAGAACGCCCATCGTTGCGCTTCGCGACGTGACGGCGAGGTCTGGTTCCGCTAATCTGGAATCAGAGACGGGTCGCCGATGACGTCAATCACCATTGAACTTCCGGATAAGCAAGCTGCCGCGCTCTCGGCCCAGGCTGCTGAGCCTGGGCTGACTTTGGAGGCATGGGTCCAACAACTCGCCCTGTCGGAGCGTTCTGCTTGGACAGTTGACTGGTCTCAATGTCCGGCGGTCGAAAGCATTCCGGGAAAGGTGAGTGGCGCATGGGTTTTGAAGGATACCCGGATGCCGGTTTCGGCGATCTTTGAAAACCTCGAAGCCGGGGCCAGTATCGACGACATCCTGGAATGGTTTGCGGGACTGGACCGTGAGCAGGTTCAGGCGGTGATCGAATTTGCCGCCCGCAGCCTCAAGAAACGACCCACATTCGCCCCGTGATGCGCATTCTGTTTGACCAGGGAACGCCACTGCCGGCTCGCCATTTTCTGAGCCACCATGCCATTAGCATCTCCGCCGAGTTGGGATGGGACCAACCCAAGAACGGTGACCTTCTCAGTGTGGCGGAGGGGGCTGGGTTTGAACTGCTTCTGACGACGGATAAGAACCTGCGCTACCAGCAGAATTTGAAGGAGCGATCCATAGCGATAGTTGTGATCGGCTATTCGCATTGGCCTACCGTCAGGCAACACATACAGCGCGTCGTGGCAGCCGTCGATTCCGCCACACCGGGTAGCTACATGGAAGGAGACATTCCGTACGCCGGTCCCAGGCGAGCAGATGTTTGATCGGAGAGACCGCGTTCGAGTTGGGGAAGCACGAGCTTGCCGAGGTACTGGCGGAGTTCGGCCCGGATGATTGGCTTGCGGCCATGGTTGATCGTCGGGAGCGATTGGCTCAGCTCGCTCGCGGTTGTCGGCGGTTTCGTTTTTCCTCGCAAGTAACTTCCTCCGAGGTGGCGCCCCATAAGTCATCGTCGCAGCGGGTAAAGCGGCCTATGTCCGAATACAGGCCTGTTTTGTTAGCTTGGTCTGATGTGCCGGAGTATCAAGACCCTGTTTCCCCTGGACCCGCCGACGACGGAGGAGGAGATCCGCGCGGCCGCGATGCAGTTCGTGCGAAAGATCAGCGGCTACGGGAAGCCGTCGAAGGCGAACGAGGCCGTGTTCCTGCTCGCCGTCGATGAGATTACCGCCGCATCGGCGCGGTTGCTCGGAGCCTTGACCACCAAGGCTCCGGCGAAAATTCGTTAAGCCATGAGGGCAGCGTCAATCGACGCGAGACGGACGACGATCTTCGACGATTGCTGGCTGCGGCCTTCGACGAAATGGTCGCCGATGGCGGTGACGACCATCGGGATCGTCTGGCCCTTCACGTGAAGCGTGACGCCTTTCTTGCTTTCCATGCTCTGGCGGAGCAGGTTCATAATCCAGTCGCCGTCCGGGCTCGGCTGGGCGTTCGAGAGGCCAGCGGCTAGGCCGGCGGTAAGGGAGAGGAGGGAGAGTCTGCGTGTCATGTTGTTCGGTTCTCACTGAGTAGGGCGGAGGCGCGGGGGAAAACCGATCATCGCAGAAACTTTTTTACTTCGCTCAGAACATCGGCGCGTCCGGCCCACGGCTTGTAGACAACGCGCAGGTCAAGGGGATACTCGCGGTTGGCTTTGGGATTGGGGATCAGGAGTTGGAAGTCCCAGGCGGGGTTGGTATCGTCCCCGGCGGGCGTGACGCCGCCGCCTGAAGGCGATTGGGCGAAGCGGAGATAGGGGTTAGGACGGAAGATGTAGATCAGAACCATATCGCCGATGCGGCCATAGAAAAACGGCTCGGCGTAACGGAGCGGCGAGGCGTTGCGGTACAGGGACGCGGGGTCTTCGGCGGCGGGCGGCGGGGCGGGCGCGTCGACGGCGAGGACGCTGGCGTCGCGGCCGTGGAGCTGAGTTGCCAGTTGCTGCCAGCGGGATTGGGGGCCGCGGAAATAGATGCTCTTGTCTTCCGGGGCGTTCATATAGGAGGCCCAGAAGATGCCGAGGAAGTTGTTGGTGAAGTTGGTGTGGGTGGGCGTGGCGCGGTAGGCAACGTCGAGGTAGTAGGGCTCTTTGAGTTCGAAGCGGGTGGTGCTGGCGACGCCGAAGACGGGGGTGGGCGCCTGGATCAGTTCAGCGGCCGTGGGAGAGAGTTGGCGGAGGGACATGGGGGCGTGGCGCGGTTCGAAGAAGACGCGGGCGTCGGCTGGGCGAGGGCGCCCATCGAAGTAGTGCTCCAGGTTGACGCCGGCCAGGGCGGGGACGAAGGGGTTCGCGGAGTTCGTAGGCGTGGAGAGGGCGAAGACGCCGTTGTAGCCGGCGCGGTGGGCTCCGAAGGTGACGTTCGAGCCGATGAGGGCGGCGAGCTGGGAGACCGCGAGTTGGGCGGTGAGCGGGAGGGGGCGGAGCTTGATGTCGCGGAAGGCGACGACGCCGTCGTGGATTTGGAGGGCGATGGGCGAGTCGCGGCGGGCTTGGCGGCGGAGGATGACTTTGCTTTCGGTGCGCTTGCTTTCCGCGAACGAGGCCTCGGCGGCGGGCGAATCGAGATCGACGTCGACGACCTTTTCGCCGTCGAGCCAGTGTTCGATGTGGAGGCCGTGGGCGACGATGCGGGAGTGGTGCCAAACGTTGGGGGCGGCGGGAGCGGAGCGGCGGGGCGGGACGTAGTCGTACAGCGCGCCGGAGGAGTGGCGGGGGGTGGAGAGGGAGTCGGGGTTGGAGACGTCGTCGGTGATCTGGTATTCGAGGCCGGTGGGTTCGAGGCGGGCCTTTTCGGCGATGGACTGGATGCGGTATTTGATGCCCGAGTTGGCGCCGGGGGAGGCGTGCCAGGAGAAGGTGAGTTCGAAGTCGGTGAAGGAGGCTTCAGTGAGGAGGTAGACGGCTTTGCCTTGGCCGGGGGTGGTGACGAGGGCGCTGTTGACGACGGCCCAGGAGGGGGTGGGGGCGGGGGATTCGGTAGCCCAGCGCCAGCCGGCGAGGGAGTGGCCATTGAAGAGGAGCTGCCAGCCGGCTTGGATTTCGGCGGGGGTGAGGGTGTTGGGTTGGGCGGGGAGGAGGGCGGCGAAGGCGGCCAGGAGAAGGACGGGGCGCATGCTGGTAGCCTAGCCGATTTAGCGGGAGGGTTGGCGCGCGAACCGGAACTCCTGTGTCTTATCTCCGGCGGAGATGGTGGCGGTGAGTTTATCGGTGGCGGTGAGTTCGTAAGTGATTACTTTGGGGAAGTCGTTGGCGGGATTCTCAAAGACGGCTTTGGTGGCGGTCGATGACGTCAGCTTGAACTCCGTCGGCGGGCGCCCGTTGGGCTGGGCTACATAGAACGTCTCGCCATTGCGCTCGATGATGCGGAGATATTCGAAGGCCACCATGCGGCCGCCAGCCACGGTGCGGCTGAGGCCAATCAGCGAGGTGCCGGCGGGCGGGAGCCAAGACTCTTCGAAGACAGCCCGGCCTTGCTGGGCGGTCCAGGATCCGGCAATCCATGCGAGGGGCGACTGGGCGATCAGCGGGAGAGCCAGAAACAGGGCGGCGGCGAGACGCATGGGGGCGTTACTCCTTCTTCGGGTTGGGGGTGGGAAGTCGGGCGCCGACGGATTGGCGCCAGGCATGGAGTTGCTCGCGGAGAGCCTTCGCCTTCGCGGGGTTCTTCCCGGCGAGGTCGGTCTTCTCGCTCGGGTCCTGGGCGAGGTTGTAGAGTTCGACGTGGTCGTCTTCAAAGTATTCGAGGAGCTTCCAGTCGCGGGTGCGGATGGCGGAGACGGGCGTGGTGGTGGGGTAGTAGTGCGGATAGTGGAAAGGAATCGCCTCGCGGGGGAGGCGGGTGGCGGGGTTGCGCAAGACCGGGAGCAGATCGAGGCCGTCGGTGGCCCCGGCGGGGACGGGGGCCTTGGCGGCGGCGCAGAGCGTGGGGAAGAGGTCGGTGAGGACTACGGGTTCCGCGGAGACGGCGCCGGCGGGCGTAACCCCGGGCCAGTTGATGATGAGGGGGACGCGGATGCCTCCTTCGTACAGCGAACCCTTACCCGAGCGGAGGGGTGCGTTGCTGGTGATGCGCGGGCCGTTGCCGCTTTGGAGGAAGCCGCCGTTGTCAGAGGTGACGATGAAGATGGTGTTGCGGTCGAGGCCGCGGATGCGGAGATGATCAAGAACGCGGCCGACGGATTGATCGAGGGACTCGACCATGGCGGCGTACTTGGCATTGGTGTGGTTGACGCCTTTGGGGATTTTGGCTTCGTACTTGGCGACGAGGGCGGGTTTGGCTTCGATGGGGGTGTGGGGCGCGTGGTGGGCGAGATAAAGAAAGAACGGCTTCTGACGGGCGTGGAACGCGTCAATGACGCGGAGGGCTTCCGTGGTGAGGCGGTCGGTGAGGTACTCGCCTTCGGCGCCGGGGGTGAGGCTGGGGACGTAGCGGAGCTCTTTCTGGCTGCCGAAGGGGCCGCTATAAGGATAGAAATACGTCGGCGGGGCGCCCCAATGGGTGCCGCCGATGTTGACTTCGAAGCCTTGCGTTTCAGGGTGGTGCGCGGCGTCGCCGAGGTGCCACTTGCCTACTAACGCCGTGGAGTAGCCGGCTTGCTGGAGGACTTCGGCGAGGGTGGTTTCCGTGTGGGGGAGATTGGGTTCGGAGGTCGCCGGGAGCAGGCGTTGATTGGTGGGCGGGGTGACGGCGCCTTCGTGCCAGATGGTGATGCCGAGGCGGGCGGGATGCTTGCCGGTCAGCATGGCGGCACGGGTGGGGGAGCAGACGGGGGCAGGGGAGAGCGCGTGGGAGAAGCGCAGGGATTGGCGGGAGATGCGGTCGATGCGCGGCGTTTCATGGAGGTCGGAGCCGTAGCAGCCGAGGTCGGTGGCGCCCAGATCGTCGGCGAGGATGAGGACGATGTTGGGCGGGGAGAAGGAGGGCTGCGCAAGGGCGGAGCCGGCGAGGAGAGAGAGGAATTGGCGGCGATGCATTAGAGTCCGAATTGGCGAAGATGATGGTCGGCGTGGAGGTAACCCCAGCGGCGCCATTCCCAGGAAGTCATTTCCCCGAAGATGGGGTGGACGCCGAAGGTGGGTGACGGCTGGGCGAAGCGTTGGAGGAGGCTCGCGAGGCGGGCGCGGTCGGCGGCGAAGTCGGTGAGGGGGGCGCCGCGGAGGGCCTGGTCCATTTCGGGCCGGGTGGGAATGTTGTGGGGCCAGGGGCGATCGAGGCGGAGCGCGAGCCACTTGAAGATGTTGCGATCGAACCAGCCATGCGTGTGGGAGGCTGTTTTTTCCGCCATGGCGAGGAGAAAGCTATCGTTGAGATGGCAAACCATCTGATGGGAGGACATGCGGCCCCACAGGGCTTTCGAGTTCGGGGTGAGGCCTTCGAGACGGCGGCAGGTGGTGGTGAGGACCTGAGGGTCGAGGAGCGTATCCATGAACCTTCCTATTCTAAACTCAGGGCTCTAAACTGAAGGTCAAATGCACTTTCGGAAATTGGGCGGAACGCAGGCTGCGGTGAGCGAGATCGGGTATGGGGCTTGGGGGATTGGGGGGCGGCAGTGGATTGGCGGCGATGACGCGCAATCTCTGGCGGCGCTGCG
Organism: Candidatus Sulfopaludibacter sp. SbA3; assembly: GCA_945890485.1. Lineage (GTDB taxonomy): Bacteria > Acidobacteriota > Terriglobia > Bryobacterales > Bryobacteraceae. The sequence continues at coordinate 259,516 of CAMDCN010000005.1, forward strand.
GCGGGCTTTCGAACTGGGGTTGAACTTCATCGACACGGCGCTGGCTTACAACGAGGGCCATTCCGAAAAACTGGTCGGAGAGGCCGCGCGGGGGGCGGGGCATGCCGTGACGATTGCGACGAAGATTCCGCCGAAGAACCGGGTGTGGCCGGCGCAGCCGGGGGTGGCGATTGCCGAGGTGTTTCCGTTTGCGTATATCGTCGAGTCGACCGAGGAGTCGCTGCGGAACCTGGGCGTGGAGCAGATTGATCTGCAGCAGTTCCACGTGTGGAATCCGGAGTGGCTGCAGGCGGAGGACTGGCGGCGGGGCATTGAGACGCTGAAAGCTTCGGGGAAGGTGAAGCATTTCGGGATTTCGATCAATGACCATCAGCCGGGGTCGGCGTTGTCGTTGATTGAGACGGAGATGATTGACACCGTGCAGGTGATCTTCAACATCTTCGACCCGACGCCAGCCGCGGAGTTGTTTCCGCTGTGCGCGGCCCGGAATATTGGGGTGCTGGCGCGGTGTCCGTTGGACGAGGGCGCCCTGACGGGGGCGATCACGGAGGAGACTATGTTTGCGCCGGGCGAGTTCCGGGAGATGTATTTTGGAGGCGACCGGAAGCGGCAGGTGGTAGAGCGCGTGGCGGCGCTACGGGCGGATCTGGCCGATGTGCCGGGGAGCTTGGCGGACATCGCCTTGCGCTGGGTGCTTTCGCATCCAGAAGTTTCATCAGTGATTCCGGGGATGCGCCAAGTGAAGAATGTGGAGGCGAACATCGCGGCGAGCGAGCGGGGGCCCTTGCCGGCAGAGGTGATGGAGCGGCTTGCGCGGCACGCATGGGCGAAGAATTTCTACAGCGCAGTATGATGTCGTCGATGATCAGTCGACGGGCGATGTTGAGCGGGATGATGGCGGCGCCGGCGTGGGCGGCGGTGGAGCGGCCGAACCTGCTGCTGATTCTAACGGATCAGCAGGGGCATACGGCTTGGTCGAGGTGCGGAAATCCGTATTTGAAGACCCCGGCGATGGACCGGCTGGCGGCGCGGGGAACAACGTTCAGCGAGGCGTACTGCACGTATCCGGTGTGTTCGCCGTCGCGGTCGAGCATCTTCACGGGGCGCATGCCGCATGAGACGGGGGTGGAGGTGAATGGGCGGTCGATCGTCGAGGGAATGCCAACGATGGGCGCGGTATTTTCTGGGGCGGGGTATAAGACGGTGTACGCCGGGAAGTGGCATCTGCCGAAGCCGTTCGACGGGATGACGGGGTTTGAAAAGCTGGTGGGCGGCAGCGCGTTGGGCCGGGATATGGATGAGCCGGTGGCGCGGGAGTGCGCGAAGTGGCTGCGGGGGCCGGCGGCGAAGCAGCCGTTTTTGATGGTGGCTTCGTTTATGAATCCACACGATGTCTGCGACTGGATCCGGCAGCATCCGGGGACGCGGCACCATAGCGATGTTTCAAAGTATCCGCCCGCGCCTGGGAACATGGCGCTAGACCCGGAGGAGCCGGAGTGTATGCAGTATCACCGGCGGGAGGGGTACGACCAGATGTCGAGGGGCATTGGGGTGGCCGCGGAGTGGCGGCGGGACGACGTGCGGCAGTATCTGCATGACTATTACCGGATGGTCGAAGAGGTTGACGGGCACATCGGGAAGGTGTTGCAGGCGCTTGAGGCGACCGGATTGGACCGGAAGACGGTGGTGATCTTCGCGAGTGACCACGGCGAGGGACAGGGCGGCCACCGCTGGGCGCAGAAGGCGGCTTTCTATGAAGAGAGCGTGCATGTGCCGATGATCATGGCGGGACCCGGCGTGGGGCAGGGCGTGACGGACCGGTTGGTTTCGCTGCTCGATATTCTGCCGACGTTTTGTGACTACGCAGGGGTGGGGGCGCCGCCCGACATGCGGGGGGCGAGTCTGCGGAAGGATGCGGGGCGGGAGTATGTCGTGAGCGAACTGCGGTATCAAGATGCCAGCCGGGATGGGCGTATGGTGCGGAGTGGGCGCTACAAGTACGTCGTGTTTCGCAGCGGGACGAACGCGGAGCAGTTGTTCGATTTGGAACAGGATCCGGGCGAGGTGGTGAACCTGGCGCGACGGCCCGAGGCGGCGGCCGAGCTGGCGAGCCATCGCCGGATGTTGGCGGAGTGGAGCAGGCAGACGGGGGACCGCTTCCGGCCGGCGAGCTAAGCTCTGTCAGTGCTACGCTGACGGGCGATGCGGATACTGGTTGGACTGTGTGGCTTGGCGCTGTTGGGCGCGGCGGTGTGGACGTTGAAAGTAGGCAAGCAGGCCGATGGGCGGACGCTGCTACCGACCGGGCAATGGGTAGCTCCGGCGGGTGTGCCGCTGGAGGTGAACGACCGGCCGCTGGGCATCACGCTGAGCCCGGACGGAAAGCGGATGGCGGTGGTGACGGGGTCGAACTTTGCTCCGCGGGCGCTGCATCTGCTGGACATGGCGGGCCGGAAGGTGGAGCAGACGATTGCGCTGGGCGATAGCTTCGTGGGCGTCGCGTTCTCGACGGACGGGGAGCGGCTCTTCGTGGGTGGCGGGCAGGATCAGGAGTTGAAGCTGTTCCGGCGAACGGCGGCGGGATTCGTGGCCGATGGCGCGATCAAGATAGACGGGGCGCCCAGCGGATTGGCGGTGATGGGCGAGACGGTGCTGGTGGCGTTGAACCAGAAGCATGCGCTGGCGATTGTCGACCTGGGCAAGAAGAGCGTGGAGACGGTGGCGGTGGGGAGCTATCCGTACACGGTGGCCGTGAGCGGGGGGAAGGCCTATGTCTCGAACTGGGGAGGGCGGCGGCCGGGAGCAGGAGACCTGACGGACGGGGTGTTCCCGGTGGTGGTGGATCCGCGAACAGGAATCCCGAAATCGGGGACGGTGTCGGTGGTGGATGTGGCCGGGCGGAAGGTGGTGAAAGAGATTGAGACGGGGCTGCACCCGAGCGCGCTGGCGCTGCGAGGGACGCGGCTTTATGTGGCGAATGCGAATAGCGATTCGGTGTCGGTGATTGATACCGAGGGCGACCGCGTGGTGCAAACGATTCCCGCGCGCATCACGCCAAAAGCGCCGGTGGGCAGCGCGCCGAATGCGCTGGCCGTGAGCCGGGACGGGAAGACCTTGTATGTGGCCAACGGTGCGGACAACGCCGTGGCGGTGATCGACACGGGCAGCGGGAAGACGCGCGGATTCGTGCCGACGGGGTGGTACCCGACAGCGGTGGCGCTCTCGGCCGATGAGCGTGAGATTGTGGTGGCGAGCGGTTACGGGATGGGTTCGCTGCCGCCGACGTACAAGAACCGGAAAGGGCTGATCAGCGTGATCCCGCAACCTTCGGCGAAGCAGTTGGCGGAGTGGACGAAGGCGGTGCGGGCCAACGACACGGGCGAACTGCAGCGCGGGATGAAAGGGAAGATCGCGCCGGTGAAGCATGTCTTTTACGTGATCAAAGAGAACCGGACGTACGACCAGATTTTCGGGGATATGCCGCAGGGCAACGGCGATCCGAAGTTGGTGCACTTCGGACGTGACGTGACGCCAAACCATCATAAGCTGGCCGAAGAGTATGTGCTGCTGGACAATTTCTACACTCCGGCGGACCAATCGGCGTTGGGGCACCGGTGGTGCACGCAGGGCTACGCGAGCGACTGGGTCCACAAGTATGGGAACGGGCGGAACGACCAGAACCCGATGCTGTTCGCGCCGAACGACTTTCTGTGGGACGCGGCCAAGGTGCACGGGGTGAGCGTGCGCAGCTACGGGGAACGGGGACTGAACACGATTGCGCCGGCGAAGGCTACGTGGAGCGACATCTATGCGGACTGGAAGAACGGGACCAGCAACGTGAAGATTACGCCGCGGGCGCAGATTGTGGGTCTGCGCGATGTCTACTCGCCGAACGTGCCGGCGTATGGGTTGACCGTGCCGGACCAACTGCGCGTGGACCGATTCCTCGCGGAGTTCGCCGAGTATGAGAAGAGCGACAGCCTGCCGCGATTGAACGTGATTCTCCTGCCGCAGGATCACACGAGCGGCACCTCGCCCGGGTTCCCCACGCCGCGCGCAATGGTGGCTGATAACGACCTGGCGCTGGGGCGGCTGGTGGAGGCGATCTCGAAGAGCAAGTACTGGAAGGACTCGGTGATCTTCGTGACCGAGGACGACGCGCAGAGCGGCCTGGACCACGTGGACGGGCATCGAACGATCGGTATGGTGATCGGGCCGTGGGTGAAGCGGAAGGCCGTGGATTCGACCTTCTACACGACGATCCACATGTACCGGACGATTCAGCATCTGCTGGGACTACCGCCTCAGAACCAGTTCGATCTGGCGGCGGAGCCGATGTTCAGCGTGTTTACAGAGAAGGCCGACCTGGCGCCGTATGTCGCCGAAAAGAATCGGGTGCCGCTCGATGAGATGAACCCGCCGTTGCGGGCGCTGCGTGGAGCGGAGCGGGAGGGAGCCGAGGCTTCCCTGCGGATGGACTTCAGCGAACCGGACGAGGCGCCGGCGGACGTGCTGGACCGGATCATCTGGCATGCGGTGAAGGGGTGGAACACGCCCTATCCGCGTTCGCGGACACTGTAAGTATGCTTGTGATGCCGATCATGTTCGCTGCCGTGAATTTGCTGGTGACTCCGGAATGGTTGTCCGCCGAGAAAGACGTCGTGATTCTGCATGCCGGTTCGGCGAAGGACTATGCCGAGGGGCACATCGCTGGGGCGCGACTCGTGACATTAGCGGATGTATCAAAGCCAGAGTCAAAGCTGCGCCTGGAGATGCCGCCTGCCGAGTTGATGCGGGAGCGGATGATGCAGTGGGGCATCGGGGACGGGACGCGCGTAGTGGTTTACGCCGGCAATGAATCGGTGCAGACGGCGACGCGGGTCTGGTTCACGTTCGAGTATCACAGCCTGCCGGCAATGCTGCTGGATGGAGGTCTGGCAGTCTGGAAGGCGAAGGGCTTGCCGGTGACCACGGAGGCTCCCGCGGTAGTGGCGGCCAAGGCGTTGACGGTAAAGGCGCGGCCGGAGTTGATAGTCGATGCGGCGTGGGTGAATGCCCGCTTGCGGGATGAGACGGTGAAGATCGTGGACGCGCGGTTGCCGGAGTTCTTTTCGGGCGCAAGCGCGGGGAACATGCCGCGGGCGGGCCATATCCCAGGCGCAAAGAGCGTGCCGTACCCGACGCTGCTCACTGAAACCAAGGGCTTTCAGCCGGTTGCTTCGCTAACCCAGGCGTTGGGCGAGGCAAACACGCTGGTGACCTATTGCCACATCGGGATGCAGGCCACAGTGCCGTACTTCGCGGCTCGCCTGGCCGGCCGCGATGTGAAGCTTTACGACGGCTCATTTGAAGAGTGGAGCGCGAAGCCGGAGCTTCCCGTCGACAAGCAGTAGCTAAAAATTGAATCGGAAGCCGAACTGCACGAGCCGCGGAATGCCAGGCAGCAGACCGCGGCTGCGGTCAACGATGGTGAGCCGGTCGGTCAGATTCTTCATGGTGAAGAAGAGCGTCGTGCTGGTCGTAACGGGCACGTTGACTGACGCGTTCCAAATCGCGTTGCCCGTCAGCAGACCGCGCTGGCCGTCTGGGGTGCCGCCAACAGTGTTGAGGTCGTCTCCGAACTGGCGGCCCGTATACACGTTCTCGAAAAAAACGTTGATGCCTTTGGCGTGCGTGTAGGCCAGGCTCGAGGTCAGGAGGTTCTTGGGGGCGTAGGGGAGCCGATTGCCCGTGATCCGGACGGTGGTGAAGCCCGGAATGTTGCTGAAGCGATCCGACGAGAAGCGGGCAATGGGCAACGCGGTCCATGCGGCGCGGAGAGTAACGTTGTGCTGGCGAGGCAGGAAGCGAGCGAGTTGCCACGCCGTGGAGAACTCGGCGCCTTGGTGCAGGGTGGATCCGGCGTTGGTGAGCGTTGCGCCCAAGCCGCCCGCGACGCTCGCGGGGACAATCTGATTTTCGAAGTCCATCCGGAAGAAGGTCGCTTCGGCCCGGAGGTCGCCGGGTAGCGTCACACGGGCGCCGGCCTCGTAGTTCCAGCTCAACTCGGCATCGAGATCTACGGAGGCACCCGTGTTGTTGTTGATTATGTCTTCAACGCGAGGAGGCGCGAACCCACGGTGAAGGCCCGAGAAGAAGGTAACCCGGCTGCCCACAGTGTAGGCGGCGCCGATGCCGGGGATCCATTGATTGAGCCGCGTATTGCCGCGAGCGCCGTTGAGATGGTTAACCCGGCGAAAATTTACGGACTCGAAGCGGAGGCCAGGGGTGATGGTCAGATTGCCGAAGACGAAACGGTTCTGCAGGAAGAAGGACGCGGCTTGGGCCCGGCGGTCATTGTTCTCGACGATGACGCCATCGCGCGAAGTGGGCAAGGGGCCGTTCTTCTGATACCGCTCCTGAATCTCGGAGTGATAGCGGAAGCCGAGGTCGAGTTCGTTCTGTGCACTGCCCAAGTTGAAAATCGCTTTCAACTTGGGGTCGACGCCCCAGGTCTGGTAGTAGCGGAGGCGGCCTTCGTTTCCGCAGGTAGTCAGCAGATTGGCCATACCGCCACAGGCCGGGTCGGCGGAATCATTGGGGCGCTGGCCGGAGTTGCTGGACTGGCGCCACCAGTCGCGAAGAAATGCGGAAGCGTAGCCGTTGGTGGACAGAACGAGATGGTCAGAGAGAGCGAGGGTGTGGGTGATGGCGCCGGCGTAGCGATTGGTGTTGAAGAAGTCGTTGCGGAAGACGTTGCCTCGCGGGTTGACGAGGAACTCGTTTTCTCGGAGCCCGGTATAGGCAATATTGGAATCCTCGGCGTAGGAGTTGAAGCGGAGGCCCAAAGTCTGGCGGGACGAGAGGCTGGTAAGGGTCTTGACGTTGAAATCGGTGATCCCGTGGCGGACATTGTCCCGCGACCCTTCGCCCTGCTTGCGAAGGAGGTCAATCAGCCAACCGGTATTCTTGAAATTTGCACCATACCGGGCGTGTCCGTTGAGATAATCGCGGTTGCCGCCCATCAGCATGAGCGAGCCTCCACGCTTGGCCGGGATAGCCGGGGTGACGTAGTTGATGACGCCACCGACGGTCATGGGGCCAAAAACGATCTGTTCGCCGCCCTTCATGACTTCGATTGTTTCGAAGCGGTCGACGGGGGGATGGTAGTAGGAGGCGTTGTCCCCGTAGGGCGCATAGGAAAGCGGGAGGCCGTCTTCGAGCAGCAGGACCTTGGTGGAGCGGGTGGGGGAGAGGCCACGGATGCCGATATTTGGGCGGAGGCCGAACGCGTCCTCGCCGCGGGCGTGAACGCCAGAGACTTTCCGCAGGGCCTCTTCGGTTGTCATAACGTTGCTCTCGCGAAGGACTTCCGAGGTGAGGACTTCCGCGGCGCCGGGAAGGCGTTGCAGATCGGCGCCCGAAGAGAGGACGCGCCCGCCGGAGACACGGAGCGTCTCGGCCAAAGGGGCAATGGGCAGAGTGATATCTACCTGCAACGCACTGGCGGAGACCGCGATGTTCTGTTCGGTGGCGGAGAAGCCTCTGGCGGAGGTGAGCAGCCGGTAGTTGCCAGGAACCAGCAAGAGCTCGAAGCGGCCCTGGGGATCGGTCAGAGTCATCGATTCGCGGCCTTCGGGGCTCGAAACGGCCTTTATCTCAGCACCGGCGATCGTCGCGCGGGACGTGTCCTGCACGATGCCGCGAACGGCGGACTGAGCGAGGAGGAGCGGAGCAGCGGCTAACGAGATCGCCATTAATTGCAATTGGATTGCATTCACAAAATGAGCGTAGCACAAGGCGACCAAATCGGTCCAGAATAAAAGTTATGGAAATAGAGCATCCGGCGAGCCTTCGGGAGCAGGCAGAAAAATTGGGGCTGAGCCAGATTGACCGGCACATCTTTCTGTGTGCGGACCAAACGAAGCCACTGTGTTGCAGCAAGGAGGACGGGCTCGCCGCTTGGGACTACCTCAAGCGGCGGCTGGCGGAAGAGGGGCTCATGACGGCGCGGCCGTGCGTCTTTCGGACGAAGGCGAACTGCCTGCGGGTTTGCGAACAGGGGCCGATCGCAGTTGTTTATCCCGAGGGAGTCTGGTACCACCATGCGACTCCGGAGGTGCTCGAGCGGATTTTGCAGGAGCACCTGATTGGCGGCAAGCCGGTGGTGGAGTTCGTTATTGCAGGAACGACGGGGGCAGACGCGTAAACGTGATGGCCTGGTAGGGCTCGGTGGAGCCGCGTTCCCAGAGCACCGCCGCGGCGCCATCGGCGAGTACCGCCAGGTCAGAGTAGGCCGCGAAGCCGCCGTAAATGACTCGCTCCTGGATCCAGGTTTGTCCTTCGTCATAGCTCGAACGGACGACGAGGTTCTGCCGGTTGTTCATGGTGGGGCCGGTCCAGACGAGGCGGTTTCCAAGCCGTTCGATGCCGGTGGCGACTGGAGAGACCGCGATCCCGCGGCGCGGGCGGAGCCAGGATCTGCCGCCGTCCTTCGAAGTAAGGAACCACCGATGGTCACCGTTGTTCTGCCGGGCGTCCATCAGAATGTTGCCATCGGCCAACTCGACGAGCTGATTCTCGTTGGTGAGCGCGGGGACGCGCGCCCCCCGCTTCCAGGTTTGGCCGTGGTCGTCGCTCGACAGGATATAGGCGCGCATGAGGCCCAGAGAGCCGGTGAAGCCGCCGACGGTGGCTTGGGCGGAGAACAGGTCGGCCTTCATGGATGCCGGGATTAAGAGTTGCCCGGACTTGGCTTGAATGGCGCCGCCGGGGCCGAGGAACATGGCGCCCCAGTGGTCGTATTCGCGGCTATCGCGAGTGAGGTCGCGGGGGGCGGACCAAGTGACGCCGTGGTCATCGCTCGAGCGGGCCCACATCTGGTTGTGGGGTTGGCCGGGCTGCGACTTGTCGGTGCCGTAGCCGGGCTGCCAGCGATTGAAAAAGATCCATAGGCGGCCGTTCGAGCGGTCGAGGAGCGGAGTCGGGTTGGAGGCCGACCATTTTTCGCCCGGGTTGTCGAGGAGTTCGGGCTTCGACCAAGTGCGACCGTGGTCGGTGGACCGCGCCACCACCAAGTCAATATCGCCTAGTCCGGGGTCGCCACGGTTGTCGCGGCGGGCCTCCGCGAAAGCCAGCAAATGACCGTTGGCCGCGGTGACGAGCGCGGGGATTCGATACGAGTGATAACCGCCGGCGCCGGCCCGGAAAACGTCGATATGGGTGAGCGGAGTCTGGGCGAACAGGGGGAGCGAGAGGAGGCAAAGGACGGCAAGACGCATGACTGTTGATGATAGCGGATGCGGAATTAGATATAGTCTTGTTCATGAAAGCGGCACTGCTGAGCGTATTGAGCGTCGGTTTGATATGGGGTTTGACGCCCCCAGAGCAAGAATTGAAGGACGAAGCTGGCAAGACGATTGTTCGTTATGCCGTCTCCGCGCCGGCGGGCATTGCCCCGGCCGGGACCACGGATCCCAACAAACAGGTAGGTCTTTTCCTCTGTTTTCCCGAGCATGACCGGCCGACCGGCGACGAGATGTACCCCGTGAAGGCGGCGCTTGAACGTCTGGGCCTGAGCGATCAGTTTGTCGTGATCGGCGCGCATCCGCAGGAAAGAAAGTTCGGGGCGAACGATCATGAGCCGATTCAGAAGTTGCTGGCATGGGCGAAAAAGACCTATCCGGTGAATCCGCGCCGGGTCTACCTCTATGGCAAAGGCGAAGGCGGCAAGATCTCCGGACAGATGGCGATGTTGTTCCCGGACCTGTACGCCGCGTCCATCTCCTATAGCTGGACGTGGTGGCTGATGCCGTCGCATGTGAAACCGTTCAACGCCGAGAAGGAAGGCCCGGGCATCTACATGGTGCTGGGAATGCGCGACCTGTCGCATCACTTGACCAACGTGCGCGACGGCTACAGCCGCGTGCAGGCCAAAGGCTATCCGGTGATCTATCGCGAGGTCGATGATCTCGGCGAGCGCACCTATCACCCGGTAACGAATGACGACGCGATCGCGTGGGCGGTGGCGCAGCGCAACAAGCGGTTGCCGCTTTCGGCCGCGGAAAAAGCGATGCTGGCTAAGGGCACGGGCTTGGCTGTCGTCGGCGGCGCGGCGGCGGGCGAAGTGGTGAAGAAGAAGCTGACGCCGGAAGCGATCAAGGTTTGTGCGAAGACCAACTGTGGCGAGGAGGCGATTGCCGCCATCGCCAACCTGCCGGCGACGCCGGAAATTATCCGCGTTCTGGCGATCAACGCCAACTGGCGCAGTCAGGCGGCGCAGGGCGCGTTGATTAAGCTCGCCCTCAATGAAGGTCCCTATCGGGTAAACGCGGTGGATGGACTGGTGAATGCCGTCAAACTGCAGATCAATGGCGTGAAGCAGGACCCGCCAGTGTTTTCCGCGCTCGTCGGCCTGTTGAAAGACCCGGACGAAGAGCTGAGGACGATGGCCAACAATGCGTTGGCCACGATTCGCGATCGCGACTTCCGTGGCGATCTGGGCCGCAAGCAAAACCGGGAGCCGGTCGGCGGTTGGGACAAGTGGCTGGCGGAAATCACGGCGAAGAACGACGGCTTTGGTCCTTTGGGCAACTTCCCGGAGACGCTGGCAGCGGCCGAGAAGGGCGACGTGACTGCGGCGGCCCGTGTGGGGATGTTGTACGTGGTCGGCAATGGCACGGAACAGAACTTCAAGGAAGCCGAGCGCTGGCTGACGAAAGCGGCCGAGGGCGGTCACCGTTTGGCGGCGCGCAACCTTTCGATGATGTACTCGGGCGCTCCCGGTATGGGCGGTAAGGGTGAGCTCGCCAAGAAGTGGCGGGCCTTTGCGGAGGGCACGGATTAGTGTTCCGCCTCGTGTGGGCGGCGTTGTTGTGCGGAGGTCTGGCCTCCGCACAACCGGTGCTTTCGGCGGTGCTGAATAACTACAGCTATGTGCCGGCATCGCTGCCCCACCATGGCATTGCACAGGGTTCGATCTTTGTAATCTTCGGAACGGGCCTGTCGAACTCGTCGACGGGTTTACAGAGTGTGCCACTACGGACGACGCTCGAAGGCGTCTCCGCCGCCGTCACCGTCGGTGGCGTAACGCGCGCCGTGATCCTCTACTACGTCACGCCGACGCAAGTGGCGGGGATTCTCCCTTCAAATACCCCGGTGGGCGCCGGGACGATCACGGTGACCAACAATGGCCGCACCAGCGCGACCGCGCCGATTCGTGTGGTGCAGAGCGCGTTTGGCGCCTTGACTCTGGACGGGTCTGGCACCGGCGCGGCCGCGGTGTTCGACGCGGCGAACCAGTTGCTTGGGCCATCGAACGCCACGCATCCGGGCGATGTGATTGTGCTCTACGGCACCGGCGCCGGGCCATCAGCGGGCGACGAGACAGTGGCGCAGACCCAGACGAATCTTGCGAACGTGCCGATTCTCGTAGAAATTGGCGGGAAGCCGGCGACCGTGCTCTACCACGGCCGCACCGTGTTCCCCGGGTTGGATCAAATCAACGTCGCCCTGCCTCCGGACACCCCCACAGGCTGCGCAGTGCCAGTCGCGGTCTCCTCTGGCATCTACATCAGCAATTTTTCCACGATTCCAGTGTCCGCATCGGGGTCGCAGTGTCCGGCTCTCGAAGGCGGTGATCCGGGGACTACTGCGACTGAGATGGAAATGCGCCGTTGGATCACGGCCGGGCAGTTCGTGACAGGCAGTTTCGGCTTGCAGCGCCAACGGCTGTACTCACTGAGCCAAGGCGCAGATGGGATCACGACTCGGACCGTAGCTACCAGAGATCTCGCCACGGGTGGTTTCCTGCGCCTTAGGGGCGACCTGGAGCGGCTGTTCTTGTCCACCAGCTACTTTGTTCCGGTGGTTGGCTCCTGCATGGTGAGTATAGTGCCGTCCAGCCCTTTGGCGAATGTTCTCGCTCTTCCCCTCGACGCTGGGGGATCAGTATCGGTGACAGGCCCCTCTGGTAGTCGGACAATTCCCCGATTGACCGCTCCCGTTGGGCTAGTGAGTTATTCAGCCGAGGTGGGCGATGGACGCCCAGCGAATTTTCTTGATGCCGGCGAGTATACGATAAGCGTCCAAGGTGGCCAGGACATTGGACCTTTCAGCGGGAGCATTCTGTTGGCGCCTGAGTTGGAGTGGACGAATCGAGCCGAGTTAGATGTAATTCAGCGGACCACCGGAGTGACTGTCACCTGGAGCGGCGGAGACCCCACGGGCTTCGTGACGATTCAGGGACAGAGCTTTGTGACAAACGGTACACAACTTACCGGAACTACATTCCAGTGTGTCGCAAGGAATTCAGACCGGAGGTTCACGATTCCGGCAACCGTACTGTTGACACTGCCAGTCAGCGAGACGCTGGAGGTGACTCCGGGGGTGTTCCGGCTGCAACGGGGCGCCTTGGCGGTAGCGAGTCTGGGCACACCTGTACGCGTCCACGCCACCGGTCTTGACCTTGGCTCTTTCGGTAGCCAAATGGCCGTTGTGCAAAGTACACAATGGAGATAGTTGCGCCGCTTCTCTAAACGAGTGATCACGTACCCGCTGCTGGTAGTGGCGGGCGTGGTGCTGCTCGTTGAAGAGGCGCTCTGGCGGCTCTCCGGGCTACTGGCCCTGCTCGGCAAACTGCCCGTTTTCCATGCGATCGAAGAGTGGATCCGGCGGGTGCCGCCGTGGGGTGCGTTGGCGCTGTTCGGCATTCCTTCGGTGGCGTTGGCGCCGATCAAGTTTCTGGCGCTCTACTGGATGGCCGGCGGACACCCTGTGCTGGGCATCGGAACGATCATTACAGCGAAGGTGACCGGCACGGCCGTCGTGGCGCGCCTGTTCCAACTGACGCAGCCACAGCTACTGACCATCGGCTGGTTCCGTTGGAGCTACGAGAAGATCATGGCGCTGCGGGCTGCGGCCTATGGCTTGTGGTGGAACTCCGCCGCGGGCCGGATGTGGCGGCGGATTCGGGAGCGGAACCGCGGCTGGGTGCGCCGCCGTTGGGACGCCGTGCGGGCTAGGAGTAGAGCTCAGCGACCTCGCGAAAGTTAATGCTCTTCGTCCCGGCGGCGGGGTCGACGTAAAGGAAGTCGCGGCCCGATGGCGTGTTGGTAATGCGCTTGGTCCAGTCGATGCCGAGGGCACTGTAGATGGTGGTGCAGACGTCCTCCGGGTAAACAGGGCGTTTGGCTGACCAGCCGAAATCGGTGATGTGGGCACCTTCGGCATCGGTCGCGCCGTAGACGCGTCCACCCTTTACGCCGGCGCCGGCGAAGAGCGCAAACATCGTGTCGGCGTAGTGTTCACGGCCTGCGAGCGGCGTGAGTTCGCCCGGCGTGCGGCCGAACTCGCCCATGCAGACGACGAGCGTCGAATCGAGCAGCTTCAGGCGGCGCAGGTCGAGCAGCAGGGCGGAGAACGCGGAGTCTAGGTCCGCGCATGTCTTGTACAGCCCGCCCTTGCTCTCCTTGCCGTAGATGCTGCCGTGGTGGTCCCAGCCGGGTTGCGTGACGAGCAGGAACTTAGCACCGCCATCGGCCGCCACCATGTTGCGCGCGATGAGGCACGCGTCGCCAAATGGCGTCGACCCATACGCCGCGCGTTCTTCAGGCGTCGTCTGGAGCACGGTAGAGATGGCCGGGTTGGTCATCATCTTGTGCACCGCGCGGCCGAAGCTATCGAATTGGCGCATACCCTGCGGCGAGCTATCGTCCAGGGCATGGCGGGAGGTATCCATTTTGTTGAGGAGCTCCCAGCGGCGGTCGAACCGCGGCCGGTCCTTCGCGTCGAGGACGAAGGGGAGGTTCCGGTCTTTAAGGTCGAGGATGAGTGGGGAGCAGTCGGCGGGCAGACAGCCTTCGCCCTGCAGCGGGCCGTACATGGTGGATGGCTCATAGTTCATCGCAACGAAGGGCGGCAGGAAGTCCGTCGAGCGCCGATTCTGAAACGCCTCATAGGCGATGACGGAGCCGAGAGCCGGCGCTTCCTTGATCCGCGCCGGGCTGACGGCGTGGCCCGTCTGCAGGTAGTATTGGCCGCGCGAATGGACGGTCTCCCAAGCCGAGGCGGAGCGCACGACGGCCAAGTCGCCAAGGCGATCGGCGAGCTTGGGCATCAGACCATACGGGAACTGGTAGCCCTGTGGCGTCGAGCGGACGTCGCGATTCTCGGGCGCCCACTTCCCCATCTTCACATCGAACATGTCCATCTGCGAGGGGCCGCCCTGCAGGTTCAGGAAGATGACGGACTTCGCCGAGCCGCGCGGCGTCGCCTTGCTTTGGGCATGGACATTGGAGGGGCGCAGGAACTGGGCCAGTTCAAAGCCGGAGACGGTGAGAGCGCCGAGGCGGAGCAGATGGCGACGATGAAGTGGCGTCATGACGTGGACCTAGTAGAAGAGAAAATCGAGGCGGTTGAGCAGGACCCAGACGAGGTCTTCCGCGCCCTGTTCGCGATACTCGCGGAGGAGTTCGACGCCCATCTCCGACTCTTCCTTGGTGGGAATGCGAGAGAGGGCCGTGAGGTAGAGCGCTTCCACGATCTCGGCATTCGACAGTGCGGGGTCGGCGCCGAGCAGCGTTACGAGGCGGTTGCCCTTGGCCGCCTTAACGCGTTCCCGTATAACGCGATCGTTCATCAATATGGCCGACTGCACCATGGTTGGTTTCCGGCTGGCCTCGATCGCGTAACGGTCGCATTGGCCAAACGCCTGAAGGGCTGTGAATGTCGGCTTGTCTGACTTTTCGACGTCCTGGGGCGAGCGGGTTTGCATCACGGTGGCGGCCCGCTTATCGGCGTAAGTCACCTTGTAGGACTGGGTGTGCCCGGTGACATGCGCGACGGCGTCCCAAGCCTGTTCGGCGGACATGCGGCGCGTCATTCGGCGCGCAAAGTAGGAGTCATAGGTCGACTTCCAACCGGCTGGAGCTTTGCCGGAAAGCTGATATGCACGGGACGAAACGATGCGTTTGAAGAGGTGCCGCAGGTCGTAGCCGTGGTCGCGGAAGTCCGCCGCCAGTTCGTCGAGCAGCTCCGGGTGGGACGGTTGAATAGTCCACGGTGCGGGTGGCGGATTCTTCGGATCCTGCCGGGCGAGATCGAAATCAAAGGGCCCGTCGACAATGCCTTGGCCCATAAGCTCGGCCCAGAACAAGTTCACGGCAGCGCGGGCAAACTGGGGGTGGCTCGTGAGTTGGCGTGCGTAGGCTTGGCGGTAGTTCTCTCCGGCCACGGGCTTTTCGCCGGTGAGGAGGAAGGTGGGGGTAATGTCGGCTTTCTTGTTGCGCGGGGGGCGGATGGCGCTACGCGTCGAGAGATCGTAGCCTTTGCGCGAATCGCGGACCTGAAAGTGGGGGAAGCGACCGTACGAAGGGTCGATGAAGGTCTTGCCGAAGAAGCTGGCTTGGCGCCACATTTCGGCGCGTTTGCGGCTGGACAACCACAGATTGACCTTTTCGAGATGGTTGGCGCCATCGTGGCAGGAGATGCATTCGAGGTTGACGCCGAGGAAGAGCTTGGTCGTGTTGATGGCGATTTCGTCGGCCGTGTCTTCGTGATTCATCTGGTATCCGTCGCCTTCGAAGACATGGCTGCGGGCGATGAAATTGGCCGATCCGGTAGCCCAAGTGGAAACGGCGTTGACGGTGATTAAATCGCGGACGAACTCGTCATACGGGATGTTCAGAGTGAGGGATTTGTAGATATGGTCGTGAAAGGTGTTGATGCCTTCCTGCAGCAACTGGCCGTTGCGGAAGAGGTCGTCGAAGAAGTAGGTCCAACGGTCAAGGAAAGGCGCCTCACTGACGGAGCGCATGCCGCTAACGGGCAGGACCGGGAACAGGGAGTCGATGACCTTGGCGCGCTTCTGCGGGTCGGCGTCGGCGAGGAACTTGCGGGCGACAGCAGGTTCTGGCAGGCGGCCGGTGAGGTCGAGGTAGACGCGGCGGAGGAACTCGGAGTCCGAGGCGGGTGCGGCGACCGGGATCTTGTCGGCCTGGATTTTGCCGAAGATATGGCGATCGATGAGGTTGGGCTCTTCGGCTTGGAGGGTCGCAGCGAGCAGGATACAGAGAAGGAGGCGCATGGCAGACAGTAGCTATGACAGCATCGAGCATATCGGAGCGATGCGGAAGTTGCTAGGGGTATGTAACGCGGTGTTACGTAGCGTTTTCAGCGGGTTGGCTGGACCGTGCGGAATAGCACGGGTTGGATGCGAAGCAGGCGATCGCCGTTGCGTTCATACTGCACCACGATCTCGAAGAACGGTGGCGCACCATTTTGCTCGTGAATCTGTTCCATCGCCTCGATGTGCGACGGGCTCGTGAGCAAGGTGATGAGGGCCGGGTTGAAGCTGGAAGAGAATAGGAGAAGGTGGGTATCCGGAGTGCGCCCAGGCAGGCGGGCCAATGCGGCGTGGCTCGTGACGTGGACGGGGGAGTGGGACGTTGTCGCGAAGCTGACTGGTTCTCCAGGTTGGGGCTGCCGGTTGATGAGCTGGCCGGTGCCGGGGCGGAGATAGAAGTTGGCCCCGGCGATGAGATCGGCGAACTGGGCGGAGGTGCCGGGGCCGACGAAGACGGCGGTATCCCGGCTGGAGAGAAGTTCAACCGTCGCGGCGGGCGAGTCGATGACGGTGTTGGGGACTCCGCGCTCTTCGAGGTGCCGGGAAAGGGCGGCCGCGGCGAGCGTGTCGGAGGCGACCGTATAAAGCTGCGTGGTTTCCGGCGAACCGAGTTCGGCGACAAGTTTGTTGAGGTGGGGCGAGTCCGTGAGTTGGCCGGCGGTGTTGACGCGGAAGTCCCTGGCGACCAGGGACTGCGTCGGCCAGCGAAAGAAGAGCGGCACCGGAACGATGAGTTGGACTGGGTGGCCCGGGCGGAACAGTCTGACCAGGAACGGGTGCAGGGTGGGGGTCCCGCGCCATCGGAGCCGGACGTTGTCGGCGACCGCGATAGCCAGTCCAGTGGCCAGCGCCGGGAGGAGCCAACGGCGCGCGGGGCGGGCGAGCGGGGACGAGGGTGCGACCGGGAGTGGTTCGCTGCACTCCAGGCGATACGCGCCGGCCGGGATAGAGAACCGGCGCTGGGCCGCCAGTCCTTCGTTGGCGTAGTACTCTTTCAACCGCAGGCGGAGGCGGGAGACCTGGACGCGAACCGTGGCGTCGGTTTTCGGGTCGAAGTCCGGCTTGCGGCCGAGGACATCGACGCCGATAGCGTATTCCGAGAGCGCGGTATCGCGCTGCTTCCAAAGGTAGAGCAGAAGCTCCCGGCTGGAGGGGGCCTTCCGAAAGAGTGCGCTGTTGGCGACCTGTTCGAGTAGCTCCGATTCTTCCATTGGCCTAACCGAGCAGTTTCCGTGTGGCGGAGAGCAACAGGTCTTCGACGGAGGGCGCCACGCGGGAGACGGCGCTGGTCTCGTAGCCACCCTCGGCGTAGGACCGCGCGGTGCCGATGTACATCGGGCCGTAGTCGCCATAGGCAGCCGTCGCGACGAGTTCGTTGCGGCGCTCGGCGGCTGCAGCGAGTTGGTACTCGACGAAGAGTTCTCCGGGCATGTGAACGATAGAGAACGGGCCGAGGCGGAGAGAGGTGATGTCGATGCGGCGGCCAGCTTTCGTGAGGCGGTAGAAGGCGAGGTAGCGAGCGTGGTTGGCGCGCTGCTTAGGGTCGAGCGAGGTGTTGGCGATGGCGGTGGTCAGTTCGGATTCCGCGAAGCCTGCGCCTTCTCGGAGCGGCATGGCGACGGACTCCGACAGCCAGCGGACATCGGCAAAGGGGATGGGCTTCTCGGCGGCCTTGGCGGCGGCCATCGCGGTGGCCATGCGCTTCGCCAGCACCGGACGCATATCGGGGGAGCCGTCGTTATAACGGCCAGCCCCGATGTTGCCGGCGGCGCCGGTGAAGTGGACCTGGAAGGTATCTGTCTGCTGGTTGCGGGCGTGGCCGACGAAGTCGGCGGAAATGGCGCCTTTGCCGTACCAGCTCATCGGGTGGGTGGCGTAGTAGCTGAGCGTGGCGGTGCGGCGGGGGCCGGCCCAGAAGCTGATGGAGCGCAGCAGCGGATCGATGACGCCTTCCGGGGCTTGGCACTGTGGCGAGTTCCGGCAGGCGGTCATGCGACCGAAGACGACCTTGCCATCCGGGCCGAGGATGCGGCGGTTGGAGGCGACTTCGATGACCGGCGCGGCCCCGGCCGTGACTTCGGTGATGGCCACCGGCTTGGCGGCGCGGATGGCGCGTGCGACGCGGTCGACCGCTTGCCGGGCGAAGGCATCGGGGCCCAAGGGAATCCCGGCGGGGAGCAGGGTAAGCGCGGCGGCATCGTCGCCGGGGGCGTCGTGCTGATGGACGGTGTGGAGGGCGACGCGGTCCGGGGTGGTCCCTGCAGCCTTGGCGAGCGCGGCGCGCCAACGATCGCGGCTGGTATTGCCGATGCCGAGCCAATCGACGGCGCAAAGCACGATGGGCCGCTGGCCGGCGGGATGCAGGACGACGCCCCGGGCGGCGAGCGGATCGGTGACCGAATCGGCGGGGGGCACGAGGCCGTAGCAGAGAGCCGACCCAAGGGGCGGCGTGACGTCGGCTTGAAAGGTAGCCAGGCGGAGGCCGCGGTTGGCGAGGGCGAGGCTGAGAAAGGTCCGGCGGAACATCTCTACATCATAGGCTTCGACGCCCGGCTGGCCGGGGGCGACGCGCGAACGGCGCGTTCAAAGGCCCAGGCGCGGATGTTCGAAATCTGCTCTTTCATCGTGCGCGAGAGGGAGACGATGCCGACTGCGGTCGTGATCAGATCCTGGATGTTGACGGCTCGATCAGCCAGCTTGGCCTTGGTGATCGCCGAGACGACACACTGCTCCACCTCGGCGCCGGACCAGCCGCCGGTGAACTGCGTAAGCTGAGTCAGGTCCAGGCCCGCGACCGGGACGCCACGGCGTTCGAGATGAATCCGGAAGATGTCGAGGCGCTCGTCATCCACGGGCAGGTCGACGAAGAAAACCTCATCGAATCGGCCCTTGCGGAGGAGTTCGGCTGGAAGTACGTCGATACGGTTCGCCGTGGCGGCCACAAACAGGCCGCGCGTCTTTTCCTGCATCCAGGTGAGAAAGAAGCCGAACATGCGGCCGGATTCGCCGCCCACGGTCTGGGTCGAAACAGCATTTTCAATCTCGTCGAACCAGAGGACGGCGGGGGCCATCTCTTCCATCATCCGGCAGGCTTCGGCGAAGACAACTTCGGGTTTCCCGTGGCGGCCGGAAAAGATGGCGTTCATATCCATTCGATAGAGCGGCAGTTGAAAACAACTGGCGATCGCCTTTACCGAGAGGCTCTTGCCGCAGCCGGGGATGCCCATCAATAGAACGCCCTTGGGAACGATCTCCGAGCTAACCTCGTCGCGCAGTTCGAACAGACGTTGCCGTTCGAATAGCCATTTCTTCAGGCCTTCGAGACCACCGATTTCGTTGACGTTGGTGGGCGTCGAGAGGAATTCGATCACGCCGCTGCGGTTGACGAGCAGGCGCTTCTCTTCGAGAAGAAAGGGCAGGGAAGCGGCGGAGAGTTCGGGCTTGGCGGCCAGGGCCCGGCGGAGGGCGTAGCGCGCTTCGTCGAGCGTCAGCCCCTTCAATGCACGGGCGAACTGCGGGAGCAATGCGGGCGGGGCGTCGGGCTGTTCGTCGTGCAGGAAACTCGCCAGTTCCACTTCATCCGGCGGCCGGAGTTCGACGAAGACCATGCTGCGTTCGAGCTCTTCGGGAACCGCACGGACAGGGGACGTAATGACAACGAACTTGTGCCGGTCGAAGCAGGCGGATTCGACGTCGCGGAGCCGACGACGGACGGCGGAGGAGTCGCGGAGCGGCTCGTGGAAATCTTTCAAATGGAAGATGGCCGGGTGGGGATGCGCGATGAGGAAGTCGAGCGCCGCGCGGGCGTCCGTCGTACCGGGCACGGGGCTCTCGTCCCCTTGATGAAGTCCATCGGTCAGGCTCCAGGTCCAGACCGGCAGGCCGAGCGCGGTGAGCAGCCGGCTGATACGAAGCTCTTCCGACGAGCGGATGTAGGCCAGCGGCCGGCCGGATTCATAGATCTCGCGCAGCGTGCGCGCGGCGCGGCTTTCAGAGACAGAAGGGATCATGCGTTCTTAAGGGAAGACGGGGGGAAATGGGGAAAAAGTCGAAGGGCGCATTCGCGGGCGGCGCGTGCGGGGTCGTAGCCAGCGGCTTGCAGCACGTGCGTCGAAACTTCAATCACGATGGGCCCGCGGTATTGGTATCGGCGGAGAAGGGCGGCGTACGCGGCGTAATCGATAGAGCCTTGGCCGGGGAGCAGGAACCGATGGTTTGGCGCTTGGCCGGTCGAATCCTTAACGTGGATCATCGCGGTGAACGGCAGTGCCGCGGCGAGCGATTCGGCGAGGGGTTCGCCCTGGAGTTGAAAGTGGCTGTAGTCGTAGTTCAGTAGCAGGAACGGGCTACCGATTTCGCGGATCAGGGCCACCGCATCGGCCGAGCGATGGAGCGCACTGCCGATGTGCGCTTTGATGGCCACCGGGACGCGGTAGCGGTCGGCAAGGCGCGCCCACGCTTTGAGCCGCGCGAGAAACTGAGGCCGAATCTCCGGCCACTCGGCTGGTTTGCCGCCGACTACTGTTTCGACGACGGGCGGCCGCCGGGAGTTGATCGACTTGGCCAGCCGCAAGCTTGCCTCGAGCCGTTCCGGCTCTTCGGGGCCCGTAAGCCGGAGGTCTTCCATGATCGACAGGATCGGAAACGACCGGATGGGTGGCGACCCAGCCATGAGTTCTACGCCGGAGTAGCCGAGCTCAGCGCACAGGGCGATGGAACGCTCGAGCGGCCAGCCAGGGAAGCCTTTCAAGCTGATGCCCAACGGCCACGTTCGGGCCGGAGCCAGGGCTGCCATCAGCAACTGTCGCCGGGAGGTCACCGGACTCCGGGCGTATCGACCGGTATGCTCCAGAGAGTGCCGCCGGCTGTGATGAAGAGAGTCTTGCGATCCGCTCCGCCGAAGGCGCAATTCGTCACTTCGTCCACGGGCACGGGAAGCATGGTGATCAGTTGGCCTTCCGGAGAGAAGACATAGACACCGCCCTTGAACTTATCGGTCTCGTGGGGCGGATGCGGTTTGTTCAGGCCACCGGCCACGAATACGCGTCCTTTGCGATCCATCTTGATGCCATCGGGACCGCGGCCGTCCTGCCAGTCGTAGATCATCTTTCGAGAGGCAAGATCCACGGTGCCGTCGGCCCGGAGGGCGAAGCGGTAGAGTTTGCGAGGACCGCCAGCCGTGTTGTTATTGTTGTCGGCGACGTAGAGCGTCTTGTCATCCGGCGTTACGAAGACGCCGTTGGGGCGGTCGACCTCGTGGGTGATGATGCGGGTGACTTTGCCGGGGCCGTCGATGCGGTAGACGCCTTCGACCAACTTCCCGGCCGAGTCGCGCATCTCCATCGAATCGCGCGAGCCGTAGCGGGGATCGGAGAAGTAGATGCGGCCTTTCGAGTCGATGGTAAGATCGTTCGGAGAGTTGTAGCGATGGCCGTCGTAGCGATCGGTGAGAACGGTGATGGTACCGTCCTTCTCGGTCCGGGTGATGCGGCGATTGCCCGATTCGCAGACAATCAGGCGGCCTTGGGCATCGAACAGCAGGCCGTTTGATCCCGCGTTGTCGCGGAAGGTTGTTGTGGCGCCGTCCGGAGCGCGGCGCTGGATGCGGTTGCGGCCGCTGTAGTAGAGGGCGTTGTCCGGGCCCCACACGGGGCCTTCCCCGGCGCCGGCGGAGTCGACTTGGGCCGGCTTAGCGCCGGGGGCGACGGGGGAGTCGGCAGCCAGGAGGGGGAGGGCGAGAAGGAGCGGGAGAAGGGAGCGCATATCAGTCCTTGGTGAGCGTGGCGAGGGATTGGCCCGCGGCGTTGCGGAGCGTTAGGGTCTTGGCGGAGATGCTGTAGGCCGTGGTTTGTTCCATCGCTTTCAGAAATCGGTCTTCAATGTTCATCGCGTCGCCGATGCAAGCCATACGGGTGACGGCGGCGGCCTTGAAAGCTAGTGACGAGCCTGACGAAACGAAGCCACTATTAAACCGATTACAGCCGGCGAGCCCAGAGGCGCCGCCATCCGTTTGAAAGTCAATGAATGCAGCCCGGGGGAGCGTGACGGGTTGGCCTGCGAGTGTCGCGAGGGTCCACTTTCCGGTTAGGCCGGTCAGGGTTGTGGTCTTGACGGTGGAGTCCACGCAGTTTTTGAAGTTGACTGATCCAGCGGCGAGGGTCGCTTCGGAGGCGTGGACGGTCAGTGTGGTGAAGCCGTCCGTGTATTGGGCGCCCGCTTGCGCAAGCGTGAGCTTGGGCTTTCCAGCGACGATCAGAACGGCCCGCGTTCCTTTCTTCTGGTAGAGCACCTGAAAGGTCTCGCCGGAGGGGCAATGGTAGGAAACGGACTTGTCGGCGGCGGCAAGCGCGACGCAGGTGAGGACGGCTGTCAGGATAAGTTTCACGGCGAACTCCTTTCGCAGTGTAATGCGTTCCGCCGGCCTATGGTTCCTTCGTGTGGCGGATGACGAACTGAGGCGTATGCTCAAAATCGTCGGTCGTATCCGAACGCTGCATGGTCTGATAAATTTCCGGCGCCTTCCGAAGCGGTTGTAATTCGAGCCGAACCTTGTCGCCGGGCCGAAGCGCGGCGCTGTCAGTCAGTTGATTGTCCTTCATGACGTGGAAGGCAACAATGGCGATTTGGCTCTGATACTCGCCGGAGATCAATTTGGTCACTTTTACGCGAGCGAATGCCAAGCAATCCCGATAAGGAGAAACCCCGGGAGTAGGGATCGGCGAGAGGAGTTCGATTTCGCCGGTTAGTTGCAGGTTACTGGCGACCACGGGCGGCGGAACAGGCTCGGGCGAAACTGGCTTAGGGGCTTCGGTCACCACGGGCGCCGGCGCTGGTTTCGTTTCCTGTGGAGGAAGCGGCAGGGGGCGCCAATTGGCTGTCGTCAGATCGTGAATCGTGAATTCGTAGATGACAAGTTTCTTCGTGTACAATCGCCGGGCTTGCTCGGTGCGGAGGAACTCCTGCCGGGCTCCCGTCGAGGCCGCGCCATTTTGCGCGATGATCTGCAGCGGCCGGCCGAGCGCCCGGCCGAGATGCGCCCCAAATCCAGCGGCTTCGCCCCACCCGAGGCCTGGGTCGGCGTAGATATTGGTGAAGCTGTCTCCCAGTAACACCACATCCGATTCCGGGTCTGCCGCCAGCGGGCGGCCGGTGGCCTGATCGATGACGCGCACCGCGGTCACTTCCTCTGGCTGATAGATGGTCTGCCCAGCCGGCAGCGACAGCATATCGACCAGGTCGCCTTGCCGCCGGCGCGGTTCGGGCTGCATGGTCGTGACCAGTGGGCGCGCAGGTTCGGGGAGCGGAAACCGCTGCTGAACCGTGCTGGCAATGGCCGTCGCCACCTCACCCATCCACTCCGGGCGCCAGTGTGTGTCCTGGGCTAGATACAGGGTGCGGCCTTTCAATGCAGTGGAACGAGCCAGACTCGCCGCATTAAACACCACGGCTCCTGCCTGTTCCATCTCGATAACAAAGCGCGTGTAGCCAGGGTTGTTGAAAACGGCGTTGGCCGAGGCCTGGGTCGTCAGGTTCTCTGGGTGGACCATAGCCTTGTCGGGAACCGGAATGAGCAGGACGCTAACCCCTTGGGCGCGAAGGTCGCGAATGAAAGCGGAAAGTGCAGGGCGGGGGTCCGGGTGCGGGTCCCGCTCCGCCTCGCGATCCGTCATGGACTTCATGCGGGCGCCGAGGGCTTCGGGGCCAAGGAAATCGGCGCCGGACGCGTAGTCGATGCCGGGTTGATAGAAGAGCCAGGCGTTCCGGCCGATGACGACTTTGTGGTTGCCGACCCTGAGAAAACGGGTCATCTTCTCCTGGAGATTGGCCTGGACCCAGGATCGCACCGGGGAGCTTTTCTCGAGCGCCGTTTCATACGCCGCGAGATACCTTCGATCTGTCAGATCGGCCCATCGGCCGCCGAGCGGGGCCTCGAAGATTTGAAAAACTGCCGGTCGTTGTCCACGCGCCAATTCGAGAGCGAACTGACTCAGGGGCACCCCGAGCAGGAGCAAAACGAATCCCCAGGAGAGGAGCCGCGCCACGCCGGGGCGAACCTCGGTAGAGTTCAACTCTGCCTGGCTCTCCTCCTCCGTGTGCTTCCGATGAACTGGGGACTCTGGTGGCATTTTAGAACTGGAAGTAGAGGAAGGGGTTTACGGTCTGCGTCCAGAGGCAAACTACACTCGTCGCGAATAGAGTGAGGCACAACGCGGCGCGGACCGGGGTCAATCGTTGGGTGAAATTCCACGTTTGGGGCATGCCCCAAACGACCACGGCGCACGTGGCAAAAACGAACAAGTGATACGGAGTATGGATCGAAGCGCCCGCCAGCGCTGCGGACGGAGAGGTTGGCTCCAGCCCGGTGAGCGATTTCAGAATCTGAATTGACTGGGGGAGCGTCTCGGCCCGGAAGAAGACCCAGCCGATACACACAAGCAGGAAGGTTCCCGCCACGCGGACCGGCTTCGGGAAGCGGTCGAAAAGCCCGCGCATTCCCAACCAGCGTTCGATGCTAAGCAGGACGCCGTGGAAGAGCCCCCAGATCACAAAGTTCCAACTGGCGCCGTGCCACAAACCTCCCAGCAACATGACCGTGATCAAGTTGAGGTATGTGCGGGATTCGCCCAGCCGATTGCCGCCGAGCGGGATATAAAGATAGTCACGAAGCCAGGTCGATAGTGAAATGTGCCAGCGACGCCACAGTTCGGTGATACTCGCCGAGTGGTACGGGTCGTCGAAGTTCTTCATCAGGCAGAAACCGAACATCAGTCCCAGGCCGACCGCCATATCCGAGTAAGCGGAGAAGTCGAAATATATCTGAAACGCGTAGGCGAATAGACCGTACCAAGTATCGAGCGGCCCCAAACCAGCGGCCGCGAAAGCCCGATCAGCGACGTGGCCCATCGGGTTTGCCAGCAGAATCTTCTTCGCCATGCCGAGGCAGAAGAACGCCGTCCCTCGGGCGAATTTTTCATAGTTGAACGCGCGGCTGCGAATCTGTTCGGCGATGGTGTGGTACCGGATGATGGGACCGGCGATCAGATGGGGGAACAGGGCGACGAAGCACTGATAGTCGATGGGATTGCGCAGGGGCCGGGCGTCGCCTCGATACACGTCGATGGCGTAGCTCATCGATTCGAAGGTGTAGAAGGACACCCCAATCGGCAGGGCAATGTGCAGGAGAGGCGCGATTTCGGCCGGCATGCCGAGGGCTAGTGCGACTGCGTTAACGCTTTCCGCCGCGAAGTCGTAGTACTTAAAAAAACTTAGGATGGCGAGATTGGTGAAGATGGAGATCCCGAGGGCCACCTTCTGCCCAAAATTCCGGCTGGTTCCTTTCGGGAGAAAGGGCAGGTCGGGCCCGTCCATGGGAAGGCCCGAATATTTGACGAGCGCCAGCCCGCAGAAGTAGTCCACGTAGGACGTGATGAGCATGAGCAGCACCCACGGCGGGTTGGCCCATCCATAAAAAATGTAGCTCATCACGGTGAGCATGAGCGTGAGCCAGCGAAACGGCAGAACGTAATTCAGAAGAAGGACGAGCGGCAGGAAATAGGCGAGAAAGATGTGGGAGCTGAATACCATCAGGTTCGCTTAGCAGGCTAGCAAGTCGAAGTAATTCATTAGGATGGCACTGCCCCTGCCCGATTGTCCACCTATTCCACCTCCCTGCTGGAGCGTATGGCAGAATCAGGTATGCGTTTATCAAGGAGGGACCTTTTCGCCGCTGGAGCCCTTTCGCCGGTTGCCGGAGTTCTGTCGGCTGCCGTGGGGCCTTCGCGAAAAGACAGCATCCTGGCGGCGCTTTCTGGCATTGAAAGCGAGTGCAAGCAGGGTGGGAATGGGGACTGGCGGAAATGGCACAGTGCGGCAACGCCCATTCGGTTGGAGGTGAACCGAATGCTCGTCGAGAGCTTTCGCAATCCCCGCACATCCCGAGTGAGGCCCGAGCGGCTCGCGCTGATTCGATCGCGGAAGGAGCCACTGCGGTTTACCGCGGCCTCTGACTGTATCCACGCCTGCCTCTACGACTTTCAGCGTCCGGAGCATCCCAAAGATCCGGAAAATTGGATCAGAGGGAGCCGCATGGTGGGGCAGATCAGCGCCGTTTCCAAGTGGCTGAAGTCCAGCGGAGCCGATCTGATCCTGGTGCCGATCCCACGGGTCGTCGAGCTCTCTCCCGATGCATTTCTTCAGACGCCACCGCCACCCTCCGGGGTGATTGCGCCGCATCTGCGTTACATGATTGCTGAGTTGCTTCGGGCGGATGTTGAAGTGTTTGACCTTTTCGCCGCCTTGAGGCAGTTGCCGGAGGCGGCAAACGTGCCGATCTATTTGCCCACCGACGCCCACTGGACCGACGGGGCCCAACGGTTGACGGCCAAACTGGTCGGGAAGCTATTGGCACGGTATCCATTTGCTGAGGCTGCGCGGAAGGCTGCCCCGCTGTATCGGCAGCGCCCAGCACAGTTTCGCTATGGCGGGTACTACTATGAGTACCTCACCCCGCCGGAGATGGCGTCAACGCGGGCGTCCATGACGCAATCCATCAGCGAGGTGGTATTGACCAAAGGCGGCACCTTCTCCGCTGGGGCGCAAGCGCCGCTCATGGTGGTGGGCGATAGCTTTACGGCTTTTGCGTACGTTGCTATCGGGCGCGAGCAGTCCGGAGAGGCGGTGGCCCTCCGCAAGGTTGGTGATCCGTTTGCCGAGTTCAAACCGCCGGCGGGGGGCGGAATTGTTCCCTATCTTGGGCAGGAGTTGAACGTTCCCGTCTCTCACCGCGCCGTGCTCGGGGCGACACTGGAGCCTTTCCGCGATCTATTCCGCGAACCTGAATTGTTGGGAGGAGCCAAAGCCGTGGTTTGGATGGTGAATATGACGTCCCTCTTCCGGGATGATGCCTACTCGCCCAATTTCCGGACTCCGCCGATCTAAACAGCCCGCCGGGCTGCGGCCGGAATCTTCCACTCCTTGGGCCAGCCAGCCGCAAATGGCGAAGCGAACGAACCTTGGTTATTGATCCAGACGACCGCCTTCACTTGGGCCAGAATCTCCGGATTTCGCGCCATCTCCCGGAAAGCATGGTCGGTGTGGCCGTCGAAGCGAAGGAGAGCCACCGGTTGGTTGAGGTAGCGAGACAGCCAAGCGCTGAAAGTCGTGCCAGGCGCAGCGCCGTAATCGGTGAAGCTGTCGCCAATCACAAGGATGGGTGCCTTGGCCGCCGGTTTTACCGGGGCTCCTTGCATGGTGCTGACCATTCGGCAACTGATCTTACGCCGGGGTGTGACGGCCGCTTGTTGTTGCGGCGTCAGATATTTGGCCAGCGAGGCCGGCGCGTCGTAGGAAGTCGCCATGTCGACGTACATCTCAGGACGGGCCAAGGATTGCTGGACGATGGGTAGCCGGCGCAAGTGTTGGGAAACCATTCGGGCGGCGATCCTGTGGGCGGCCGGTCCCCAGTGCGTATCCGAAACCAGCACAATGCCGGATTCGCCTGCGCGCCGGGCATTGAGAAGGGAGGGGAGTACGTCTACCACTTCGACATCTCTCTCAATCAGGTGCTTTAGAATGGCGCGGGCCTGGGAAGAGACGATTTCATGCGCGGGGATGAGAGACGCATCTTCAACCAAACCGGCTGGATCGATGTTTGGCGGAGTCGGGCCAGGCACGAAAATCATCTCAATGCCTTGCTGCCGGATCCATTTGGAAGCAGCCTCGATAATCGGAAGCGCCACGGAGCCGGCGACGAGATCCTTCAAGATCGTGTATGCGCCGGTGTGGCCTGCCGAAACCTCCGTCAGTTGGTCGCCGGAGTAGTAGCAGCCCGGGCGGCCAAAGAGTGGAACCAGCGGCGCTTTATCATCCGGACGGGCAGGGGAGGCTGTCTTTTTATCAAACGATTCTTTCGCTCGAATCCAAAGCGCTTCGCGGAAAGGTCGAAGCGAAGCGAAGTACGCCTGCCAATCCCCATTCGCATTCGCCTTGCATTCGGTCTCCAACGCCTCTAAGGATTGAGCCATCGCCGCGGCCCTCGTCGTCGGGGGAGGTACTGCGCCGCTTAGCGCGGGAGCGCATAAAGAGCCAGCGAGCATCTCGCGACGCGACAAATGAAAACGAGGCACTGTCATCAGGCGGTATCCTAGCCGCTAGTTTATCCCAGTCGCCTGTTTGGCAACCGTGGATTCCCGCCAAATCAAGCTAGAATAAGGGAGGATTCCGGCGCCTCGTCCAGCGTTTTCTTGGTAAATGACCTTTCTAATCGACTTTTTCAAGAAGTGGACGCTGTTCCACTGGTTGCTTGCGGGATTGCTGCTGGCCAGTGGTTCAGCCCGATTCATCACGTTGTCCGATCGGGCGACGCACTGCGACGATAACGGATTTCTGTTGAACGCTTTGCCGGCGCTGTCTGCCTTCGAGGCCGCCGACAACGTTTCCAAGGCATGGACGTATGCGCCCGGCCAGTTCTTGGTCGGCTATCCCTTCTGGAGCAAGGCCACCACCTTCGAAGCGGTCACCCGGGCCGCCAGAATGCCGAGTGCCGTTGCGGCCACCGCCGGAACCGTTTTGTTCTTCTTTTTAATTCTGCTACTGCAGCGTCAATTCGCTTGGACCAGCCACGGTGGGGCCTTCACGGCGATGCTGGCGGCACTGAGCATGCGGTTGATGGTGGAGAGCCAGCAGGGCTATAGCTATGCGGTGACGTATCTGTTCGCGGCCTTGCAGATTCTCGTGATCGTCTGGTTCGTCCAAAACGGCACGGCGTGGACCCGTTGGCTGTATGCGATGGGCGCCGCGCTGGCCGTGGGGCTGGTTGGGTTGTTCTTCAGCTATCAGTTGCTTTTTCCGTCCGCTGCCGCCGGCCTGACTTGCGCGATCGGAGCGGGGCGCGAACTCTTCCGGCGCGAAAAGCAGGCCCCGCCATGGCTGGGCTCTGTTGGCGCGGCCTGCGCCGGGGTGGCCGGGTTCGGCGCGGCCTATTTCTGGCTTTGGAAGGCTTATCTCGAAGTGCTGTTGAAAAATGGGACGAATGTTCCTCCCTGGGCGCAGTTCGAGATCATTCGTTGGAGTGCCGCCGAAGGGCTAACTGGCTACCTGAGCGCCATTGCCACAAAGGTGGTCCTACTCTTTAGTTTTCTCACCGCACCGATTTGGCCAGCGCTCCTGGGGGCGACCGCTCAATTGCTCTGGGGTGGGGCGATGTTTCTACTCGCCGCGGCCGGTTTCCTGATCGGTTTGCGCAGCTCGGATGCGACTCGGCGGGCTCTGGCACTCTACGGCGGTCTCATGCTGATGCTTATGCTGATGGCGAACCTGGCCGGTCAGATTCCGTTGGGCGTTACCCGGCACAGCTTCATCCTGTTTGTGCCGGTGTTAGGCCTGCTTCTAGTTGCGGAACTGCACTTCAGCAACACTCCCTCGTCCCGGCGGCGCTGGATCCTTGCCGCCGCCGCCGGACTCTTGCTCTTCTACGCTCGCTTTGATGAATTCAATGCGATGACCGCGAACCAGTTCGATGTTGCCCGCGTGAGTAAGGAGGTCTTGGCCCGCCGGCCTCTCTCTCTGGTCGCCCTGGATTGCACTTGGGATCCGCGGATCGCGCAAGTGGTTTCGAAAGGTTCGGCATTCCCCTGCGGGATTGTGGAGAACGCGTCGGCCGCAATCCGTACGCTGGAAGCCACCTCGGAAGGCGGAACAATGCTGCTAACCAGCCATCGTGGCGATCCCCTGACGGCGGTGGCGGCAGAACTGCAGTTGCACCCGGACTGGAAGACAGAACGCATTATTGCGATTGAGCCCCGTGGTTCCACGGAGCCAATCGGGATGGTGAATGGCGGAAATGGCTTCTTCTTAGCTGGAATCACTCGTCCGATGAAGCTCGCCACCGGATGTGCCGTCATTTTTGGGTCCGGTTGGGGTGTCCGCGAAGGAACTGCCGATTGGTGGCGGTGGACCGATCACGGTGGTCCCATTACCTTCGTCAGCTCTCAACCGGAGAAGCTGACGATAAAGGGCCTCGTCGTCAGCACAACCCCGAACAACACCCTGAGGCAGCGCCTCGACGGGAACCCGCTCGCAAACGCTGCGCTGAGTCCCGGCACTGTCCTCGACTTGGGTATGGATGTCGCCGGCGCGCCCCGAGAACTGGAACTGCTCAGCGCCAACGCGGGGATCAAGCTTCCGCCCGATACCAGAACGTTTGCAATGCAGGCGCGCAATTGGAAAGTGACTGGGGAAAAGTCCGGTCCGTGCGAAATTCGCTAGTGTCCGCCAGCGTGTTGCGTCTGAGTGGGCAATTCCACTTTGCCCCAGTATACTAAGGGATTCCGGCTGTCTTCACTCCCACCAACACAATGTACTTAATCGTAATTCCGGCGCTGTTTCTCCTGATCGTTTTTTTTAGTCTGAGAAATCGAGGCGGCTTTGGTAGCCGCGAGGCTATTCTGCTCACATTGGGCGCCGCGGGCGTTCTGGTAGTGACGAGCACGGAGTTGCTCAGTTTTATGGGTTGGATCAACCGCTGGGCGATCGCCATTTCCTGGCTGCTCTTCGGAATCCTCGGATTGTGGTTGCTGCGGCGCGTGGCGCGGGTAGAAAAATCAGAAGTCGCTGCCCGTGAGAATACGGAAGTCGGGCTGTTCTGGGGGATCGGCGGAGTAATACTGGCCTTGGTCGCCCTGACGGCGCTAAACGCAGCGCCCTCCACCTGGGACGCGATGACCTATCATATGGCCCGCGTGGTCCGATGGTCGTTACAAGGAAGCCTGCAGTTTTATCCCACCAATGAGCCGCAGCAGTTGTTCCAGCCCCCCTTGGCGGAGTTCTTCATGCTCCACCTGTTCCTGCTGGCTGACTCGGACCGTTTAGTGAATCTGGTGCAGGTGATCGGGTTCGGCGGATGCGCCGTCGGAGCATCGTTGGTCGCGCGCGAGCTTGGGGCACGGGCAACGGGGCAGGCGTTCGGCGCCTTATTGGTTCTGACTTTGCCGCAAGGCATTCTCCAAGCTTCCGGGGCGAAGAATGACTGCTCCCTGGCGCTTTGGCTGATTGCGATGGTCTATGCGGCACTCCGCTTCCTGCGGACCGAACGTCGCTTGTGGCTTCTGGCAACCGGCGTCTTTCTGGGACTGGCCGTGCTGACGAAAGGGACGAGCTACGTCTACGGCCCCGGACTGCTGCTGGGGGTCGCCGGAATGGAGTGGGCCTCCGTGAAGCGCAGCTGGCGGCAACTTTCGATTGCCATGGCCGTCTTAGTTCTGGCGATCAATGCGGGTCACTATGGGCGCAACATCAAGTTATACGGCTCCCCGCTGGGAAATGGCTATGCGGACGCTGCCAGAAACTACTCATTCCGAAACGAAACCATCAATGTGAAAGTGCTGTGGGGGAACATCTGGCGTAACCTGGGACTTCATGCCGGCACGCCTGTCCCGTCGTGGAACGCCGCGCTGCAAGCTTCGGCTGAGTCGGTAATTCGAATGATGGGTGAAGACCCACAGAACCCGAAGGCTCTTTGGTATGGCAGCCGATTTGCCATTCCGGATCCGGCCCTGCGGGAGAGTGCGGGGGCAAACCCACTGCACATGGTGCTCGCGATTGGGAGCATTCTCTGGGTGGTCCTGCGTCGCAGAAAATTCAACCGTGAGCTTCTGTGGTACGCGACCGGAACTTCCGTGGCGTTTCTGTTGTTCTGCTTACTCCTGCGGTGGCAGCCGTGGCACACCCGGTTGCATTTCAGCTGGTTTGTCGCCACGGCGCCGCTGGCCGCGTGTCTGTTCGATCGTATGGCTTCCAGGGCTTTGCTCGGGACGATAGCGGGAGTCTTCGTGATCTGGGCAGCGCCAGCGGCAGTCCAGAATCAGGCGCGTCCGCTAGCCTACGGCGCCAGCGTTCTGAGTGCTCCCTGGAAGGAAAGTCTGTTTGCTGACGCACCGCCGTTTCGATCGAGCTTCGAATCCATCGCCAAAAAAATTATCGCGAGTCCATGCCGGGATATCGCAGTGGATTCGTCGCAACTGATTTACCTCTATCCGCTCTACGCCTTGCTGGATCCTCTGCATAACAATATGCGGATTCACGAAGTAGAGGTTGCCAACGAATCGCGCTCGACCGGTGACGCCTCCACTCGAGGTTGTGCGACCGTGTGTTTGGCCTGCGCCAATGTGGCTGCGAATAAAAACACGGTTCTGGGGAAAGACGGTTGGTGGTCTGACAAGTCGGGGGACATTATCCTGTATTCGAGCCCAACTGGCGGTATCCTCCGCGAAGGTTGCGGCGTGACCTTTTCCGACGGTTGGTACGCGCGGGAAAGCTCAGGCCCAACCTGGTGGCGATGGACATCAAAGGGCGGAAAAATCACCGTCACGGCGTCGGACGCAGGCAAACTGCAACTCACCAGCCCGTTGATCAGCGTCCCGAAGGACAACACCGTCTCCATGCGATGGAACGGCAAGCCGCTGCCCGACATTGCCGTCAAAGGCTCCACCCTGCTGGATCTACAACTCGACGCTGTCGCCGGACCCAACACCTTGGAAATCGAGAGTCTGAAGCCGGGTGAGCCGATACCGCCGGATACCCGCACCTTCGCATTGCAGATTCGAGAGATGCAGATCAAAGGGCAGAAAGTGGGGGTCTGTGAAATCCCCTAACGAAACTCCGTCGACGCTGCCAAAACTCGTCACGGAGTTGGCGAGCTGGTCCGCACGATACGGCGCCGACCGGATGCTAACGCAGGGCGCCGGTGGAAACACCTCCGTGAAGGATGGTGATTGGCTCTGGGTCAAGGCCTCCGGCGCATGGCTGGAGCACGCGGAGGAACGCGAAATATTCGTCCCAGCACCCGTCGCCACCATCCTCGCCGGACTGAGCGCCAACGAAGACCGGAAGGCCGAATGGACGACCCCGGGCGGTCGGCTGCTGCGGTCCTCCATCGAGACCAGTCTGCACGCGGTGGTGCCTGACCGTTGGGTATTTCATCTCCATACGGTGGCATCCATGCTTTGGTCAGCTATTGACGGCGGGCGGACGGCCGTGGCCGACCGGCTGCAGGGGCTCCCGTGGGAGTGGGTACGGTACGACCGCCCCGGTCTGCCGTTGACCCGGGCAATCGTCGAACGGCTCGGCAGCAAGCCACAAGTGCTGCTTCTCGAGAATCATGGTCTGGTGGTGAGCGGGGCTTCTTGTCCCGAAGTCGATGAACTGCTCTGGGATACCGAACAACGCCTGGCGTTGCCGGCTCGTCCCGTGCCAGCCGTTCACTTGGAGGCCCTCCGCGCCGCCGCGCCGGCGGGCTACCATCCTGCCTTGTACGCCGACGCCCACTGGTGCGCCACCGACTCAGATTCGTTTGAGGCCGCCACCATGGGGATGCCCGCTCCCGACTTCGCCGTCTTCCTCGGTGCACGGTTAGTCGGCGTCCGGAGCGGCCAATCAATTGCCGCAGCCGCGGATCTCTACCGGCGCGAGTTTGGCCTGGAGCCAGCGGTGTTCCTGGTCGAAGGCCACGGCGCCTTGGTGCGCGACTCTGTCGGCGACAACGGCGAGCAGATGTTGGAGGCTCTCGGACGGATGCTGGTTCGGCTTCCGGAGAACGCTAAGCTAACCTATCTCCCGATCCCGGAAATTCTCGGGCTGCTAGACTGGGATGCGGAAAAATACAGGCAATCGCTGATAAAGGAATAGTTAATGCAGATCATTGTCCCGATGTCGGGTTTCGGGGAGCGATTCCGTCGGGCCGGCTATAGCGTACCGAAACCACTGATCGAGGTTGACGGCAAGCCAATCATCGCGCACGTGATCGATCTCTTTCCCGGTGAGACGGATTTTGTCTTTATCTGTAACCAGGATCATCTGGATCACCCTGGGTACCGGATGGCTGAGATCCTGCAACACTACTGTCCCACCGGCCGGATCGCCGGCATCGCGCCGCACAAGCTCGGGCCTGTATACGCAGTCAGCCAGGTGGCGGACCTGATCGACGATGGCCGCCCGGTGATTGTCAATTACTGCGATTTCACGGCCTACTGGGACTGGTCTGATTTCCGTGCTTTTGTGGCGGAAACCAAGTGCGATGGCTGCATTCCGTCGTATCGCAACTTCCATCCGCATATGCTGCAGTCCACTTCGTTTGCCTATACCCGCAACGAGGACCTTTGGGTCACCGCGATCCAGGAGAAGCAACCCTATACGGACCGTCCGCTGGAGGAGTTCGCCTCCAGCGGCACTTACTATTTTTCGTCAGGCGCGCGGATGAAACGCTGCTTCCGCGAGACGATGGAGCGCCAACTCGCCCTGAATGGCGAGT
The DNA here is from genome assembly GCA_945890485.1 of Candidatus Sulfopaludibacter sp. SbA3. Classification (GTDB taxonomy): domain Bacteria; phylum Acidobacteriota; class Terriglobia; order Bryobacterales; family Bryobacteraceae. The sequence goes on from CAMDCN010000005.1 coordinate 293,922, forward strand.
ACTATGTCAGCTTGGCTTACCTGCCGCTGATTGAAGCCGGCGACGCGATTGCCATTTACGAATTGCAGCATTTCATGCAATGGGGCACTCCGGATGACTTGGCGCAGTATCTACGGTGGTCCGCGGTGTTCCGAAAATTGGCGGAAGATCAGCAGCAGCCGGAGCAGTTTCCGCGAGTCGGAAGCGTGGTGCTGCCAATGGCTGGCGCCGGGCAGCGATTTGCGGATCAGGGCTACGAGCTACCCAAGCCGCTGATACCGGTTAGCGGACGCCCAATGGTTGTCCAAGCGGCTCACGACCTGCCTGGGGCCATGGAGTATGCGTTCGTACTGCGCCGCGACTTGCCCCATTTGGCTGAGATTCAGCGTGCTCTCTCGGATAACTTCCCCGCGTGCACTCAGGTGGTTTTGGAACAGTTGACTGACGGTCAGGCCCGCACCGCACTGTTCGGTCTTGACGCGGTTGATGAATCCGCGCCCGTCACCATTGGCGCCTGTGACAACGGCATGCTCTACGATCGGGCGGCGTTTCAGCAACTGCAGTCGGATCCCGCAATCGACGTGATCGTGTGGGGCATGACCGGCCATCCCGGAGCGGCGCAGCATCCTCGCATGTACGGTTGGATCGACGCTGAGGACGGCTGGGTGCGCGAGGTGTCCGTGAAAGTGCCGCTCAAAAATCCGGCCACCGACCCGGCCGTCGTCGGCACCTTCACCTTTCGCCGCGGCAGCGATTTCCGGGCGGCCACCGAGCGAATGATCGCCCGAAATGCTCGCGTGAACGGTGAACTCTACATCGATACCTGCATCAATGATGCGATCGCCATCGGACTCCGTTGCCGTCTCTTCCTGCTCGATTACTACATCGGCTGGGGTACGCCGGACGACTTGCGAACGTTTGAATACTGGCAGAGCTGCTTCCATAAGTGGGCCGGTCATCCCTACCGCCTCGAATCGGATGCCCGGGTTGATCCTGCCGCGTTGTCCGAGTTGTCGGCTCGCTTCGCGCCCGTCAAGCCGGCCCGGCCAGCGAGGATTCCTCGATGACGCCCAGGCTCTCGGTGGTCATTCCTGCCTACAATGAAGCCAAGAATCTACCGCTGCTGCTCGAACGGGCGGCGGCATCGCTCGCCCGGCCCGATGTCGAACTCCTGATCGTCAACAATGGCTCCAAAGACGATTCGGAAGCTGTACTGGCCGAACTACTGCCCCGCTATCCGTTCGCCCGCAGCGTCAATGTGCCCGTCAACCAAGGGTATGGATTCGGCATTCTGAGCGGCCTTCGCGCCGCCGCGGGTGAAGTGCTGGCCTGGACCCACGCCGACAACCAAACCGATCCCGGCGACACCATCCGAGGCTTGGAACGCTTTGACAAGGCCGCCGATCCCACGCGGCTTTTCGTCAAAGGCCGGCGGTCCGGCCGTCCCCCCGCCGATGTCCTCTTCACGTTTGGGATGTCGGTGTTCGAAACGGTGCTGATGGGCAAGTCGATGTCGGATATCAACGCGCAACCCACCATGTTTCACCGTAAGTTTTGGGAGACCTGGACACGCCCTCCGCATGATTTCTCCCTCGATCTCTACGCCTACTATCTGGCCCGGCGGGCGGGCTTGACCGTCGAACGGGTGCCTGTGCACTTCGGGCAACGGGCGCATGGCGTGTCCCATTGGAACGTCAACTGGCAGGGCAAAGTGAAGTTCATCCGGCGTACGCTGGACTATAGTTTTCAACTCAAGCGAGAGCTAAAGGAGCTGGCGTGAACATCATTCGCCACCGGAGAAATACGCGCAGCGAACTGGAGCAGACGCCGCGCCAATACGGAATCGAGATCGATATCCGCAGCCAAGGCAGTGACCTGATCCTCCACCACGACGCCTTCGTGCCGGGCGAACGCTTTGACGACTGGCTCGACTCGTTCCAGCACGGAACGCTGATCCTGAACGTTAAGGAGGAAGGCCTCGAAGACCGCGTGCTCAGTCTCATGAAGCAACGGGGAATCGACGACTTCTTCTTCCTGGATCAATCGTTCCCCTTTCTCATCAAGACCGCCCGCACGGGGGAGAGCCGCTGCGCCGTCCGCATCTCTGAATTTGAGTCCATTGAAACCTGCATGTCTTTGGCCGGGATGGTCGACTGGGTTTGGGTGGATTGCTTCACGAAATTTCCCTTGTCGACCAGCGATGCGCTCCGGCTTCGTGAGGCGGGTTTCAAGCTCTGCCTCGTTTCGCCGGAACTCCAAGGCCGCACGGCGCCGGAAGAGATCGCCTCCATGCGCTCGTTGCTCGCCGAGCGCGGCATCACGGCAGATGCCGTATGTACTAAGACTCCAGAGCTATGGGGCTAACGCTGCGCCAGTTGGCAACGAACCCGTTGTTCGTGGCCGGTGTTCTGATTCGGCTGTTGCTGCTCATTGTCGCCGCACCCGATGTGCAGAGCAAATGGTTCGTTCCGTTTCTCCGCGAAGCGCTGGTCCATCCGTCCATTGATCCCTGGTCGACTCACTTGGCGCTCGGCGGCGATCCGATGGGTTTCCCCTACGGGCCCGTGATGTACATTCTCCACGCCCCGTTGGTTTGGGTCGGCGATTTGATCGACCAGGCGGTGGGCACGGATTGCTACGCCGGCATGGGCTTTGGATTGACGATTCTCGGCTTGGACGTTGGTTGCCTGCTCTTGCTCGAAAAGCTCCTGAAGGTGCCAGCCCATCGGCTTCTCCTTCCCTACTGGCTCTCGCCCATCGTCATCTACATCTGCTACTGGCACGGGCAGACGGACATGGTGCCGGTGTACCTGCTTCTGTCGTCGCTGTACTTTCTCCAGCGCCTGCGTGTCGAGTACGCCGGTGCAGCGTTGGCCCTGGCCATGGCCGCCAAGCTGAGCATGCTGTTGCCGCTGCCATTCCTGTGCGTCTACTTTCTTCGCAACAAGCGGAACCGTTGGGGATTAAGCCGGTTTTTGGCGTGGACCGTCGGCGGCTGGCTGCTGATTCAAGGGCCGTTCCTGTTCTCCCCGGGCGTCCATCGCATGGTCCTGCAGAGCCCGGAGATTCAGAAGATATACCGTGTCGCGATTTCGATTGGCGACAATCACTCCGTCTATATCCTGCCGCTCACCTATCTTCTGCTGGTGTATGTCGCATGGCGCATTGGCCGAATGAGCTTCGACCTCATGTTTGCGTTCCTGGGCATGTCCTTTTTCCTGGTGCTACTACTGGCGCCCGCCTCCATCGGGTGGTTCTTGTGGACCGTTCCGTTTCTAGTGGCGCATCAGGTATCGGGCGGACCGTCCTCCGTGCTTCTGGTCGCCACCTTCTCTGGACTTCTAATCGGCTTTCATCTGGTCAACTCCACCGGGGCGTACGTTCGATGGATCGATCTCGATTTGACCGGTCCGTTGTTGCAAGGTGTCGCCGCCAACGGGAAGCACCTGCAGTCTCTCTGGCTCACCGCCATGACCGGCGTCGGCGGCGTCCTCAGTATGCGGATGCTGCGCGAAGGGGTACAGCGGAATGACTACTACCGCCTCAGCCGGCGTCCTCTGGCGATAGGCATCGCCGGTGATTCTGGCGCCGGCAAAGACACATTGAATCGGGCCCTGGCTGGCCTGTTCGGCGACGATTCCGTTGTCAATGTATCAGGTGATGACTACCACCTTTGGGATCGGCATGCGCCCATGTGGCAAGCATTCACGCATCTGAATCCGCAGGCCAACGACCTCATGGCGTTCTCTCGCGATGTGCTCGCGCTGATGGATGGCAAGCCGATCTTGTGCCGCCACTACGACCATAAGGCCGGAAGGTTCACGAAGGCGGCGGTCGTACAGAACAACGACGTAATTCTCGTCAGCGGATTGCACGCGCTTTATGTCCCGGCCCTCGCGGAACGTTTCGATGTGCAAATCTTTCTGGCGATGAACGAGGAATTGCGCCGGTATTTTAAGATCCGCCGCGATGTGTATGAGCGTGGGCACGACCCGGTCAAGGTCCTTGAGTCCATTGAGCGACGCCGCGCGGATACCGAGCGCTTCATCAATCCGCAGGAAGCCATAGCTGGTCTCGTCTTTTCGCTTGAGCCCACCATCCCGGAGCAATTGGATCTGCGGCGGGCCGAAGAACCCGCGCTGCATCTGCGCGTCCGCATCCGGCGGGCCCTCTACTATGACCGCTTGGTGCGCGTCCTGATTGGACTTTGCGGGCTGCATGTCGATATTGAAATGCTCGGCCCCAACGAAGGCGTCACCTTGATGATCGATGGCGAGATTGGCAAGGAAGACATCGCGCTCGCCGCGGGGCAATTGGTTCCTGAAGTGGAAGAGTTACTGGCAGTCGAGCCCAATTGGGAGGACAACATGATGGGAATCATGCAGCTGATTACGCTGTTTCATCTGACCGAGGTCATTCGGGCGAGGGCGGCGGAATGAGCCTGGAGATTCGTCAACCGCAGCGCTTGCAAGAGCGGCCCGCCGTCGTGTTGTTCGATCTGGACAACACTCTCTACGCCTACGACCCCGCGCATGCCGCCGGAATGTCGGCCACAAAGAAGAAAGCTTGCCGCCTCGTGGGTTGCACCGACGAAGCGTTCGATGAGTTCTTCGATAAAGCCCGGCAGGACGTGAAGGAGCAGTTGGGCAGCAATGGCGCGGCCCACAGCCGGTTGTTGTACTTCCATCGCATGGTGGAACTGCTGGGCATGAGGTCACAGCCGCTCCTCGCGCTTGATCTGGAGCAGACCTACTGGCGTACCTTTCTAGGCGCTTCGCAGCTATTTCCGGACGTCAAAGAGTTTTTGGATGAATTGCGGAGCGCCGGAGTGATCACGGGTTTGGTGACGGACCTCACCACACAAATTCAATTCCGCAAGCTCATCTATTTTGGGCTGGACCACTCGTTTGACTACGTTGTGACGTCCGAAGAGGCCGGATCGGAAAAGCCATCGGCGGCCCCATACGCCCTGATTCGTCGAAAGCTCGGCGGAAACACCGGAACAATCTGGATGATCGGCGATAACGGAAAAACCGACATCGCGGGATCGCGCGAACATATGAACGCAGTCACTCTACAAAAGCGCCATTCCGGCGTGAAGATTGAGGCTGGCGAGCGCGCGGCGGACCTTGTATTCGATGATTTCGGCGATTTGCGGCGTGTCTTCTCAAAATTCGGGGCAGACCGTGGGTAAGTGCTATCCTAAACATAACAATCAGTTTTATGAATTTTTTTGAGAACTACCGCGCCGACCTGATCGCCAGTCTGAACACGCTCGACATCGCTGGGATCGAGAAGGCGGTCGCCATTTTCGCCGACGCTCGCGCGACCGGCAAGACGATCTTTCTGGGTGGGAACGGTGGCAGCGCCGCTTCCGCTTCGCACTTTGTGTGCGACATGGTCAAGGGCGCCAGCTTCGGCCGCACCAGCCGTTTCCGCATCATCTCGCTGAACGAAAACATCGGCACTTTGACGGCGTATTCAAACGACGTCGGCTATGACGTAATCTTCACGGAGCAGTTGAAGAACTTCGCCAAACCGGGCGATGTCTTTATGGCGATCAGCGGTTCGGGCAACTCGCCTAACGTCGTCAAGGCCATGGAATACGCCAATCAGATTGGCTGCCAGACCATCGGGCTTTCCGGACGGAATGGCGGCAAGCTGGCCGAACTGGCACAGTTGAATATCCATGTGCCCAATCAGCATATGGGGCGCATTGAAGACGTCCATATGATGACGTGCCACATGATCGCCTACTACTTCATGGAAACCGCGGCCGAATAACAATGCATGGATCCCTGGATCAATAGGATCGCCGAGCTTCACCGGCTCCCGGAGTGGTCCGGAGAACCTTTGATCCAGACACACATCTCGGCGATCCTGCTGGGGAAGGATCGCGTTCTGAAGCTGAAGAAGCCAGTCAACTTCGGCTTCCTGGACTACACGACACCGGAGAAACGGTTCGCCGCCTGCCGGGCCGAAGTGGACCTGAATAGCCGGTTAAGTCCGGAGATATACCTGGGCGTCGAGACCCTTGGCGCCGGCGAGTCGCTCGATTATGGCGTTCTGATGAAGCGGCTCCGCCGGGAACGCATGTTGGACGAACTGGTCCAGCGCGACGAGGCGTCCGAAGCGATGATCCGGGACATCGCCGAAACGCTGGCCCGCTTTCACGACCGGGCCCGGCGGGGGCCTGACGTGGACCGTTATGGGCGGCTCGCTGTCATTGAGGAGAATTGGCGCGAGAACTTTCAGCAGACAGAAGGAGCTTTGTGGGCGGATATCGCGCCACGCGAACGAGAGCTGATTCAGCGCTGGGTACGGCAGGAGCTGGCACAGCATGCGGCGCTGTTTGAAGCACGGGTGACTGGCGGCCATATCGTGGATGGTCATGGCGATCTGCGCTGCGAAAGTATCAACGTCGCCGAACGGATCTACATTTTCGATTGCATCGAGTTCAACGAGCGGTTCCGCTGCGGAGACATCGCCAGCGAGGTGGCCTTCCTTGCCATGGATCTCGACGCTCGCGGCCGGCCGGACCTTGGCTACTACTTTGTCGAAGAGTACCTGCGGCAGCGTCCGGACGACGGTCTGCTGGCGCTGCAGCCGTTCTATCGTTGCTATCGCGCTTTCGTTCGCGGTAAGGTGGCCGGGTTCCGCTTGGCGGAGCCAGAGTTCAGCGCGGAGGAGAAGCGCAGAGCGCAGGCTGAGGCGATCCACTATTTTGAAGTGGCCCGGCGGTACGCCGACCGGCTTCGCGACAAGTCGTTGCTCGTGGTGGCTGGCCTGTCGGGATGCGGCAAGACCGCGATTGCCCGATCCATCGCCGGCGAATTGGGGCTGCGGCTGATCTCGACGGATAGCGTCCGTCGGGATCTCTTCGGCGCGGCGAAAGCGCCTGCTGGATATGGTGAAGGCGTCTATGGTCGGGAACAGTCGGAGCAAACCTATCGGACCATGTTTGAGCGAGCTGGCCAACTGTTGCGGCTCGATCGAGGCGTCGTCTTGGATGGGACGTTTTCTGGCGAGAGCCACCGCGCAGCGGTAGCGCGAATCGCCGACGCCGCCGGCGCACGGCTTCGTGTCGTCGAATGCACGCTGGCTCCGGAGCGCGTGCGGGAGCGCCTGGCGCGGCGTGCTGCGCGTGGCGATGGGCTCTCCGACGCAAACTGGGATATCTATCTGCGGCAGCTTGCCGCCCATCGCCCGTGGGGCGGAGGCGCGCTTCGGCTGGATACCGCCGAAGCGCTGCCATCCGCCACGCATCGGGCAACCGATTGGCTGCGGGGTGTGGCTAAGGTACCTGGAGCTTCTTAAGATGGTCAACCAGGTTTCGGATCCGCAACCGAAGGACGGCCGGGTCTTCCCCGCTGCCACGGAAGGACTCACCCCAAATGGGCATGTCTTTACTGCCGTGCGCCGGAGTTCCGGGATCTTTGTCGAGCATGTTAGTTAGGTGCAAGCTGGGGAACTGGCCTTTGTGAGTTTTCGTCAGTTGCGTCAGATCGGTCGGCATGGACTTGAGTGAAGAGAGTGCGGGTCCGTCGCCCTTTCCTTCCGCGCCATGGCAGCCGGCACAGAGCCAGCGATACATTTCGGGGCCGGAGTTAGCCGGCAACGCCAGAAGGTTGGTGGGCATCTCGTCCGTCTTGGCGGGCATTGGTTTGCTCACCGACGGTTCCTGAAGCGACTCGACGAACCGAGTGAGGTTATAAATCCGCATCTGGGCCGTCGCTTCTGATTGGCCGGACCGCCGGAAGACATCTCCCCACACGGGCATATCCGATTTGCCGTGAGCGCCCGAATTCGGGATGCGGCCGAGATCCATCATCACTTTCTGCCCGGGAAACTCACCGCGGTTATGCTTTGCGAGGAGTGTCAGATCGGGGACCGGTCCACGGAGGGCCGCCGCAGCTGGTCCGTCTCCTTTGCCCTTGGCGCCATGGCAGGAGGCGCAGTAGCTCAGATACATCGCCGATCCGGAGTCGACACGGGTGACCCCGATAGGCGTCTTCTTCACCTTCTCCTGGCCAATGGCTATACCGGCGACCAAGCCAAGCCCAATCCCGAAAGCCGATAGGTATCTCATAGAAACTCCCTTGGCAGCTAAGATGCCAGACTGCAAACTGCAATCGCGATGCCAACTGGAGATCGAACGATGGAATTGCAAATGCAGCTTCGCTTTGCATGGCCATTCCAGTCGCAATCCCGCCGCTTCCAATCCAAGGGGACCTGACCGTTCCGGCGGGAGCCCTGGGCTTGGTGATTTTCGCCCATGGGAGCGGGAGCAGCCGATTCAGCTTGCGCAACCAGTTCGTTGCGTCGCAACTCCAAAAGGACAAACTCGGGACCCTGCTAATCGACCTGCTAAGCGGCGCCGAGGATGAGCAACAGGACTATCGGTTCGATATTGAACTCCTGGCTAACCGGCTGCTTCAGGCAACGGCATGGGCTCAGGCCACCCCGTCGGTCCAACGGCTTCCGATCGGGTATTTTGGCGCGAGCACGGGGGCTGCAGCGGCGCTAATGGCGGCGGCTGAGCCCACCAGTCCAGCCTATGCCGTAGTCTCTCGCGGGGGAAGGCCGGACCTGGCCGGCAGCACGCTGGCGCTGGTGAGGGCTCCTGCGCTTCTGTTGGTAGGAAGTCTGGATGAGGCGGTCCTCGCTTTCAACGGACGGGCCCTGCGGCAACTGAACCGCCAAAGCGAGCTCCAAATTGTGGATGGCGCGACCCATCTGTTTGAGGAGCCAGGGACGCTGGGGGAGGTTGCTCGGAAGGCCGGCCAATGGTTCCTCCGCCACCTACCCAATCGAGCGGGCAGCCACGACGAACTGAGCAAAAATACCAAGCACTGGGGGCTATAACCCAGCGCGACTGAACTTTTAGGCCCTGGAGCGACTGGTACGCGAACTGCATCAGCAGATTCCCTGTGGCAGCGAAACAATTCTACTTTCAATCGGAGGCGCGGGAGAAATTACTGCGCGGGGCCGCCATCGTGGCCGATGCGGTGCGAGTAACTTTGGGGCCGAAATCAAAGTGCGTTCTCATCGATAAGCAGTTCGGCCGCCCGTTGGTTTGCAACGACGGAGTGACCATCGCCAAGGAGATCGAAGTCAAAGACCCCGTCGAGAACCTTGGAGCCAAGATGCTCCGGGAGGCGGCCGAACGAACGGCCGAGGCGGTGGGTGACGGTACCAGCACTTCGACCGTCCTCGCCTATTCGATGTTGGCCGAAGGCATTCGCAACATCGCGGCCGGGGCGAGCAGCATCGAAATCAAGCGCGGCTTGGACCGGGCGCTGCGTGTTGCCGTGGGTGCTCTGGCCGCGCTCTCCCGCCCGGTGCAGGGTCGTCAGGAAAGAGTCTACGTGGCGGCTGTCTCAGCGCACAACGACGAATCGATCGGAAACATGGTGGCCGATGCGGTGGAGAAGGTAGGGCCGGAAGGGGTGATTACCGTCGAGGAAGCCAAGACAACGGAGACCGTTCTGGATGTCGTGGAAGGAATGCAGTTTGACCGCGGGTACATCTCGCCGTATTTTGCCACCGAACAGGAAGGCATGCGAGCTGTTCTTGACGATCCCCTCATTCTGATCTTCGAGAAGCGAATTAGCAGCATCAAGGAAATGTTGCCGATCCTTGAAGAGATCCTCCGGTCTGGCCGTTCATTGTTAGTCATCGCCGAGGAGGTCGAAGGCGAGTCGCTGGCGACGCTCGTGTTGAACAAGATCCGAGGGACCATTCCCTGTGCCGCCGTGAAAGCGCCCGGGTTCGGCGACCGGCGCAAGGCGATGCTGCAGGACATCGCCATTCTGACCGGAGGCATGCTGATCGCCGAGGAGCTGGGGACAAAGCTTGAGAACGTGACACTGAAGGAGTTCGGCAAGGCAAAACGAGTTGTCATCGACAAGGACACGACCACGATCGTGGGAGGTGGAGGGGAACGCGCCAAGATCGACGCGAGGTGCGCGGAAATTCGCCACCAGATTGATGAGACCACCTCGGACTACGACAAGGAGAAGTTGCGGGAGCGGTTAGCCAAGCTGGCTGGTGGTGTGGCGGTGATCCGCGTGGGGGCGCTCTCGGAATCCGAAATGAGGAACCGGAAGGAAGCCTTCGAGGATGCCATCAGTTCGACGCGGGCCGCGGCCGAGGAAGGGATCGTACCCGGCGGCGGACTCGCCTTGCTGCGGCTGATTCCGGCGATTGAGGCGGAGGAAAAGCTGGCGGACGACGATGAGCGAACCGGGATTCGGCTGCTGCGGAGGGCTGTCGAGGCGCCGGCCCGTCAGATTGCGTTGAACTCGAACGCAGATGCTGGAGTGGTGATTGATCGGATGCGTTCGGCGACGGGCAACATCGGCTTTGATGCGGCGAAGAATCGTTTCGTCGATCTGATGGAGGCGGGGATCATCGATCCGACCAAAGTAGTGCGCGTCGCTTTGGAGAACGCGGTGTCGGTCGTAGGGACTCTATTGCTGACGGAGGCCACGATGACGGAGGTCCCCGCGAAGGAACCACGGCATTCGATGCCTCAGGACGAGGGCTGAGTGCCGCGGCGAAGAGAAAAGGCGACGACATGGAAGAGAGCAAGGAAGAGAGGCGGTTGCTTCCGGTGGACCGGGGACTGTAGTGTGAGGGTGTGACTTCCAGGTGCTTGTGGTGGATGTTGCTCGCGGGATTGGGAGCGGTCTGGGGCCAACGAGCGGTTTCCCCGGCCGAGTACTCCGCGCGGCGGCAACTGATGGTGAACGAGCAGATCAAGGCGCGGGGCGTGAAGGATCCGCGAGTGCTGGCCGCGATGGCGAAAGTGCGAAGAGAGCTCTTCGTTCCCGCGGACCAGCGGGCGTTTGCTTATGAAGACCGTCCCTTGCCGATTGGCTACGGACAGACGATTTCTCAGCCGTACATCGTGGCGTTGATGACGGAATTGCTCGCTCCGGGAAAGAAAGACCGGGTGTTGGAAGTCGGCACGGGATCCGGGTATCAGGCGGCGATTTTAGGGCGGCCGGCGGGGAATGTGTACAGCCTGGAGATCGTGCCGGAACTCGCGCGCTCGGCGGCCTTGGTGTTGCGGACGAAGGGGTTTCGCAACGTGCGCGTGCGGGAGGGGGACGGCTACAAAGGCTGGCCGGCCTTCGCGCCCTACGACAAGATTCTGTTGACCGCAGCGCCGCCGGAGATTCCGGAAGAGCTGCTGGCGGAGCTGCGTCCAGGCGGGCGGTTGGTGGCCCCTGTGGGTGTGGATGCACAAAATCTGGTTGTGGTGGACAAGTCCATGGATGGGAAGACGCAGACGCGGACCGTGATCCCGGTGCGGTTTGTGCCGATGGTGCGGGGCAGCGGCGCGGGCAACTGATAGCCTGATCAGGATGTGAAACGAATGAACGTTCGCATCGCACGACAGATCATACGCAGTAACGGAGACACGCCATGACGACGCATCATCCCTACCACCCCATCATCTACGTTCGCGGTTTCGCCGCCACCCAAGGCGAGATCGAAGAGACTGTGGCGGATCCCTATATGGGATTCAACATCGGCTCCACCAAATCGCGCACCGCTTGGACGGGTGAGGTGAAGCGCTTCTACTTTGAGTCTCCGCTGGTGCGGCTGATGAGTGATCACGACTACGAGGACGTGTTCGTCGACGGTGACGACCTGTTGGCGATGCAACGAACCGAGAAGGCGGTTCCGTACCGGAGCATCGTGATCTACCGGTACTACGACGAAGCGTCAAAGGACTTCGGCGACGGCCAAACGCCTCCGATTGAACACTTCGCCCGAGGCCTGGGCCAACTGATTCTCCGGTTAAGGGATCGGGTTTGTGAGAATACTGCCAACCAAGTGAGCCCCGCGGATTTTCGCGTGTACCTGGTGGCGCACTCGATGGGGGGCTTGGTTTGCCGGGCATTTCTTCAGAATCCCGCTTTGGGAGCGGACGAGGCACGCCGTGCCGTGGACAAGTTCTTTACTTACGCAACGCCGCATAACGGGATCGATATGCGCATCGTACGCAACGTGCCGGGTTGGCTATCCTTCGGAGACATCAACAATTTCAACCGTGGGAGGATGGCTGGCTACTTGGGCCTGCCGCCCGGCGACGACGTCTCGATCGTAAAGAATTTTCCGCCGGATCGAATCTTCAACCTGGTAGGCACGAACCCCAGCGACTACTCGGCCGCGGGCGGCATTTCCAGTTGGGCAGTCGGTCCGGCCAGCGATGGACTGGTCCGGATCGAGAACGCAACGACGCACGGCCCGGGTCCGGATGGCCAGGATGTGACCTCGCCGCGGGCCTTCGTGCACCGGAGCCACTCGGGCCACTACGGCATCGTGAATTCGGAAGAGGGCTTCCAGAACCTGACCCGATTTCTGTTTGGCGCTCTTCGTGTGGATGGCGTTCTGGACATCGACGACATTACGCTGCCGGCGGAAGTCCAGAAGGCCCACGACGACGGGAAGGCCGTTCGGGCGTCCTATCAGTTCGAGATTGCGGCGAGCGTCCGGGGTTGCCAGTGGCAGATGACGCGGCGCGAGGTGCGGGAAAACTCAGCGGTGTTCCGGACGTATGATGACCTGTTTCCGGGCGCCGATCGTACGATGCGCGCGCCAGACCGCACGAAAAGTCCCCACCTCTTCTCACTCTTCCTCGATCCGAAAAAGAGCGTAAAGGCATCTAAGTCGGTCAGCTTCGCCTTCGATGTGAAAGTGCTCGTGCCGGACTACGTTGTCGATGGACTTCTGTTTCTGAAGCGCCACTACGAAGGTGGTTTCATCTATCGGGAACTGATCCTGGTGGAGGCCTTTCCTGACAAGGAGGCCCCGTCAGGTTGGCGCATCAAATATGGCTACCAGGATATGAATCCGGGGAAGCCGGGTGTGGACGCCGCTACGCGGGATCTGGTGGCCGGTGATCCGGCCTCGGGCCTCGCATTCGAGATTCCGATTGAGCAGAAAACGCGCCCCGGGTTGCGCGGGCGCTTGCGCGTCGAAGCTCGGCCGTGGTCATGAACCACCGTTACTCGTAGCGAAGAGCCTCGGCGGGAAGCACCTTCGTCGCTTGGCGGGCAGGGTAGAGCGTCGCCAGAAAGCTCACCAGCAGCGCCCCGCCGCTCACCCACAGCGCATCGATCGGCCGGGGCTCAAACGGCACGTAGCTGAGTGCGTAGACCTCCGCATCCAGGGAAATCCACTTATAGTGCTCGGCCAGGTAGCTGAGACCGTAGCCGAGTATCAGTCCGATGACGGACCCGACGGCGCCGATCATCAGGCCTTGGAAAATGAAGATTCGGCGGATCTGATCCCACCGCGCGCCCATCGAGATGAGCACCGCGATATCTCGATTCTTTTCCATCACCATCATGATCAGGCTGATGAGAATGTTCAGCGCGGCGATGAGTTGGATCAGCGAAATGGTGATCACGGTCACCACCCGGTCCATCTTCAACGCCGAAAGGATCTGCTTGTTCTGCTCCTGCCAATGCGTGCCGCCGACCTTGTTCCCACCCATCTTCTCGGCCTGACGCGCAATCTCTGGGGCGAGCGACACGTCGTCCAGTTTCATCTCAATTGCGTTCACGACGTCCGGCTGGCCGAGGACCATCTGCACGTCGCTCAGCCGAGCGAAACCCCAAGTATTGTCCAGATCAAAAAAGCCGCTCTCAAAGATCCCCACGACGCGAAATTTGTGATAACTCGGCCTCGGGCCTAGCGGGGTCAGGTCGCCGTTCGGACTAATCACGGTGACGATGGAATCGAGCAGCATGCCGGATCGGCTCGCCAAGCGCGACCCGAGGAGGACGCCGGGGTATCCGGTATCTTGCTGCAGCCGCTCCAGGCTGCCTTGCTTCAGGTACTTGGCGATTTCGCCCCATTCGCCGCCGCTGCCGGGGGCGAGCCCCTTCAGCACGCCGCCCTGTCCCTGCAGCGGGCCGCTATAGAGCACTTGGCCGTACAACACCGGCGAGACGCTGGTAACATGCGGAATCGCCCGCAGATTCTGCGCCATCGCCGGCCACTCTTCAAAGCCGATGCCGGGTTCTTTTTCAAGCAGCGCGGCGTGGGCCGTTGCGCCTAGCAAAGTGCGCTGCAACGTATTGCGGAAGCCATTGGTGATGGCGAGGGCGATGATCAAAGCCATCACCCCGGCCGCAACGCCGAGTATTGAAATCCCCGTAATTACAGAGATCACGGCGTGTTTCCGCTTCGCGGTCAAATAGCGACGGGCGACGAAGCGTTCAAAGGCGAAGTTCATTCCGAGTCGCGCAGGAGTTGGGCGATGCCGATCTCCCCTTCCGGCCGCAGAAGCGGGAAGAGGATCACGTCGCGGATGGAACGGGAGTCAGTGAGGATCATCGTCAAACGATCGATGCCGATCCCCTCCCCGCCCGTTGGCGGCATGCCGTAGCAGAGAGCGCGGACGTAGTCCTCATCCATCTGGTGGGCTTCGTCATCGCCGCGGGCGGCCATTGCCAGTTGCAGTTCAAACCGCTTCCGCTGCTCGTTCGGGTCGTTCAACTCGGTGTAGGCGTTGCCGATTTCCATGCCGGCACAGAAGATCTCAAACCGCTCGACGAAATTCGGTTCATCGGGCTTGTTTTTTGAGAGCGGCGAAACCTCCACGGGGTAGTCGTAAATCATCGTCGGCTGGAACAGGTGCTCTTCGCAAACCCGCTCAAACAAATCGAGCAGCATCTCGCCGGAGGTGGATTTCGACGAGTGCCGGACGAGCCATGCGGGATCCGTCAGGTCGTCAATCGACGGCTTGTCGTCGCCGCGCCAGTATTCGAGGACGGCCTCGCGCATGGTGTAACGGCGGATCGAGCCGAAATCGAGTTCCTGCCCTTGATAGTTGATCGTCGTGCCGCCGGTGACGTCGATGGCGACCTGGCGAAGCAACTCCTCAGTCAGGTCCATCAGGCCGCGATAGTCGGTATAGGCCTGGTAGAACTCGAGCATCGTGAACTCGGGGTTGTGCTTGATGGAGATCCCTTCGTTGCGAAAGTTGCGGTTGATCTCGTAAACCCGGTCCATCCCGCCGACGATCAGGCGCTTCAAGTACAGCTCCGGCGCGATGCGGAGATACAAATCCAGGTCGAGCGTATTGTGATGCGTGACGAAAGGACGCGCGGCGGCGCCGCCATACAGTGGCTGCAGCATCGGCGTCTCGACTTCGACGAAGCCGCGGGCATCGAGTTGCCGGCGAAGCGATTGCGTCACTTTGGCGCGGGCGACGAAGGTAGCCCGGACGTCCGTATTCGCAATCAGATCCAGATAGCGCTGACGCGTCCGGGTTTCCACGTCTTCGAGTCCGTGGTACTTCTCCGGCATCGGCAGCAGCGTCTTCGACAGAAAGGTCAGACCCGTCGCATGGATGGAGAACTCGCCCGTCCGCGTATGGAACAACGTGCCGTCGACTCCCAGGATGTCGCCGATATCGAGTAGCTGGTAAAGCTTGAAGTCGCTCTCCGACAAGAAGTCGATCTTGATGTAGACCTGAATCTTCTGGCCGCCCTGTTCAAGGTGGAGAAACCCGGCCTTGCCTTTGCCGCGCAAAGAATTGATGCGGCCGCAGACGCGGACGGCGATTTGGTTAGCTTCCAGCTCTTCGGCCGGCTTGGCGCCGTGTGCCTCCCAAAGTTGGGGCACGCTATGCGAGGCGTCAAAGCGAGAACCGTAAGGAAGCTGGCCGAGGCTGCTGATCTCGTGGGTGCGTTGGAGCCGCTGCTTCAGCAGCTCATGTTCGAGCGACAATATCGAACTCCTTCAAAAACTCCCATTATACCGGGGAGCCGGACCCGCCCCGTGGGTCGCTACCGCCAGATCAAAACTTCCCGCAGTTGATCCCGCGCCAGGAAAAATTTTCTGGGCCCGAAATTCCTGAAGATCCTGTCGATCGTCCGATTGTTAAAATGCTGCGCCGGTTGCCGCCGGTCGCGCTCCGTCAGGAATAGCCGATTCCGCGCCTGTATCTGATAGGAAAACACCGGCACCTCTTCCGCCCGCTCGTCCGCGTGGAAGATGGCGAACATCGGCGCGCCCGGCCGGGTGATGGCGTGTATCTGTTCGAGCACCGGGCCGAGCAATTCCGGCCGCAAATACTGCAGCGAATCCCAAAGCAGAACCGCGTCAAACTCGCCTTCCTTGTGGTCCAGCGTGTGCTCGACGAAAATGGCGACGCGATCCTCTTCCAGTTGGCGATCCAAATACCCCGGGCCGTTTCCGAATGCCAACTCCAGAGCCCGGTAAAACGGATCCGGGCGGGGAATCTGCTGTTGCTCGAAGAGGTACTCGGTGGTAGCCGGAGCGCCACACAAGTCAAGAATCTTCAGCCGATCCTGCCCGCCAAGCTCCAGGAAGAACTGGTCGAGCCCGTTCGACAAACGGGATAACTGAATCGGAGCGGACGGCTGGACAGGAGGCGGCGTGTAGGCCGAAAGTCTCGGCGGTTCGTCGTCGGGCTGAAATAAACTCCGCAGCTTGTCCAGCACGGCCATTATTTTTTAACTTCAGATGGGGTGAGGGTTTGTTGCGTAGCGGAGGCGGCCACCGCTTTCTCCTTCGTTTCGGTCGAGGGTGCTACGGCTGCGGGCTTCGGTTCAGGGCGCAGGCTGGCAACGGATCCGTTGATGGTTCCTTCTTCTTCGCAGACGAATTTCACGGTGCGCACGTCGCCAAGCAGTTTGGCGCCGTTTCGGATCTCCACTTTCTCGGTGCCTTCCACATTGCCGGTCACCTGTCCCTGAATGATGATGTGACGACCTTTGATCGTCGCCGCCACGCGCCCATTCGGGCCAATCGTAATCCGGTGTTCCTGAGCCTCAACGGTGCCATCCACCTGCCCGTCCACGATCAGATCTTCCCGGGCGATGATCTGCCCTTTGATGTAAACGGCCTTGCCGATGGTGGCCACCCCGCGGGGAGCCTCCGGTTCATAGGAGCGAACTGCCGGGGCCGTAGACATGGGAATACCCTCCTTCACCGGTTCGGAAACAGGCGTAGAGGTCCCTCTCAACGGCTGTTCATCTTCACGATCTCGACGTTTCCACATAATGTTTCCTCGTTGCCAATTGTGGCAAAACTAATCCCTCATGCTAAACCGGATTCATGCGGAAGGCAATTGCGATCGAGCGCGCGTTTTCCCCTGCAATGCCACGCCGCCAAGCCGGGCGTTGCGTTTCCCGATCGATCGCGGTAACTATTTGCGCCGAAAGTTCACCTACCTATTTGGCGCTCTGTAGTAGCCGCGATTGTTAGGACTTCGTAAGTGAAATTTTACAAAGGTATTGTACTTCTGCTTTCGGCTTTACCCGTGCTGTCGCAGGTATCGGTGGAGCTAAAAACAGCGGAAGCCATCCGGCTGCCTTTCGCAATCGATTCGAACACCGCCACGATTTGGCGGGACGGCAATCTCCACTTCTTCCACTCCGCCGGTGAGCCGCTTGTCACGACTTTCGACGCGCAGAGTCAGGCGTTCGTCACCGAAGAGGTGAAGATCGATCGACGGGACCACTTTCCCATGTGGATCGAGTCGGTCTGGCAGGATCCGGCCGGTCCGCTGTGGGCCTGGTACCACCATGAACGGATTGGCGATTGCCCAACGCTGAATGTGCCCGAAATCGGCGCCCTCGTTTCCTACGACGGCGGGCGCAGTTTCACGGATCTGGGGATCATCATGGCCTCCGGCGAATGGACGAATTGCGATGCCCAGAATGGCTATTTTGCCAACGGCCATGGCGACTTTTCCGTCGTGGCGGATCGCGAGGGGCAGTATCTCTACTTTCTATTTGGCGCCTACGGGGGAGATTTGGCCAATCAAGGCATCGCCATGGCGCGGATGCCGATCAGCGATCTCTGGTCGCAGCAAGGCGCTGTATGGAAGTACTACGAAGGCGGCTGGACGGAGCCGGGACTTTATGGGCGCGTAACTCCAGTGTTCCCGGCCGCCGCCGGCTGGGACGGTGCGAACACCGACTCTTATTGGGGCCCATCGATTCACTGGAACACGCACATCGGCCGATTTGTGGTCTTGATGAATCGATCCTGCTGCGGTCCACGGTGGCCGCAAGCTGGCGTATACCTGACGATGACCGCGGACTTGGCCGACCCATACGCTTGGACCGAGCCTTCCTTCCTTACCGGGTACGACGAATGGTACCCATGGGTATTAGGCTTGGGCGAGGGAGAAGGCAGCGCGGAGGCCGGGCAGCAGGTCCGGTTTTTTATTCGTAGCTATTCCGAGTGGGAGCTTCATTTCCACATGCAGGAGCCGCCTCCGCTGGAGCCTTTACATCGGCCCGGGAAGCACCCGCAGCGTCAGCTTTGATCCGTTTGCCGTTCCACGATAAACCCGCTGTGTCGCCTTCATAAAGTCAGCCGCCAGCGCCTTGGGAATCTCCATAAACTTCTGCGGATTCCGATCGGTCAAGGGGAACCAGGAACTCTGCACCTGCACCAGCACCCGGTGCCCCTTGCGGAATGTATGGTAAACGTCCGGCATGGAGAACTCAATGCGGTCGGCTTGGTTCGGCACAAATGGCACCGGCGCCTCGAACGACTTGCGGAATTTGCCCCGGAACGGCTCGCCGCGGACTAGCTGTTGATAGCCGCCCATCTTCGTCGGGTTCTTCTCGATCAGCGTCGGATAGTCGCCCGGGTAGATGTCGATCAGCTTGACGACGAAGTCAGAGTCCGTGCCGGAGGTGGAGACCAGCAGCGAAACGTCGATCGGCCCGGCGATGGTCAGGTCTTCCTTCAGCGGTTCCGTTTCGAAGGTCAGGACGTCCGGCCGCTGCGAGGCGAAACGCTGGTCCTCCGTCATGTAGTCGCGAGCCATGCCGAGCACAGTGTAGCCCACGTAGGGAACCGGCTTGTTCGGATCCGAGATGTATTCGTCGAACCCGGACGACGCTTCCGCTTGCCACGAAAGCCGATTGCCGGCGGCCAGGTAGAGCGGCTTGGCTTGCGCCTCGACCGGGGGCCAGGTTTCAAACTGCCGCCACTCATTGCGGCCGGTGCCGAACACCCACGCGCGCGGAAACTTGGCCTCCGCCTTGGGCTTCAGATGCTGCTGGAAAAAGGGAAACTCGATGAATTCCCGGTAGAACGCTGCCGTCTTCGATCCGAAATGCAAGTTGCCCACCGTGTCCCCGTCGCCCCGCGACCAACTGCCGTGGGTCCACGGCCCCATCACCAAAAGATTGCTCTTCGGCGCGGCGTTCTTCTCCATAAAGGCATGCGTCCGCAACGGCCCCATGGCGTCTTCGGCGTCGAACCAGCCGCCCACCGTCATCACGGCCGGCTTGATTCCCTTCAAATGCCGCCAGATGCCGCGCGCCTTCCAGTACTCGTTGAGCGTCGTGTTCTCGGTGTTCTCGCGCCAGTAGGGATGCGCGTTCTGAAAGTACTTCTCGGCCGCGTTCCCTAGCCCACCCATGCGGAGGTAGAAATCGTAGCCATCGGGAGTCTTGAACTGAAACGGCACGCTGGGGGCCGGCGGTGCGGGGTCGCCTTTGCGTTCGACGAACGACTGGTAGAACCCAAAGTTGGCGGCGAGCATAAAGGCTCCGTTGTGATAGGAGTCGTCGCCAAGATAATAGTCCGTCACAGGCGCTTGCGGCGAGGCGGCGACTAACGCTGGATGCGCGTCGATCATGCCAGCCGAGACATAGAAGCCAGGGTAGGAGATACCCCACATGCCCACCTTGCCGTTGTTATTGCGTACGTTCTTTACGAGCCAGTCGATCGTGTCGTAAGTGTCGGTCGACTCGTCGGTATCCTTCGGCCCTTTGTTCGCCTTGTGCGGCCGCACCTCCGCCCAGGTTCCCTCCGAAAGATAGCGGCCGCGAACGTCCTGGTAGGCGACAATGTAGCCTTCTTTTTGAAAGTGGTCCGATGGCCCCAGCGAAGCCCGGTACTGGTCAACGCCGTACGGACCCACCGAATAGGGCGTACGCTGCAGCAGGATCGGATACGGCCCTTTGGCCGCGTCCTTCGGGACATAGATAGCCGTAAAGAGTTTGACCCCGTCCCGCATGGGGATTTCGAACTCAAACTTAGTGTATTTCTCGCGGACCGCGGCCGCGCCTGTTGGTGCGGCGGGTGGAGCCTGGGCGTGTAAGAGGATGGCGCAAAAGGTAAGAGCAAATAAAGGGCGCATGATCTATCGTATAGGAATGCAACGCCGTGACCTGTTCAAGAATATGACTCAGGCTGGCGCCCTTGTAGCCGCTGCTTTTCAGAATGATGCTCTCCTGCGCGCGCAGACCGCGACGCAGACTACGTTTGGCCGGCCCGCCGACTCCGTCGCGGTGGACGAAGATTTCTGGCTGAACATCCGCCACGCTTTTACGGTGGACCGGAACCTGATTAACCTGAACAACGGCGGCGTCTCGCCGTCGCCGAAGATCGTCATGGAGACCGAGAAGCGCTATCTCGAAATCTCCAACATGGGCCCGTCCCACTTCATGTGGGGAGTCCTCGGTCCTGAGATCGAGACCGTCCGTCGCCGCCTCGCCCGTTCGTTCGGCTGCGATACCGAGGAGATGGCCATCACCCGCAACGCTTCCGAGGCGTTGGAGATCGTCCAGATGGGTATGGACCTGAAGGCTGGCGACGAGGTCTTGACGACGAATCAGGACTACCCCCGCATGATCACCACCTGGGAGCAGAGGGTCCGTCGCGAAGGCATTGTCCTAAAGCAGATTCCGTTTCCGGTCCCGCCGCCGTCCCTCGACTATTTGGCTGACCGCATCGAGAAGGGAATCACGGCCAAGACGAAGGTGATCCACATCTGCCACATCACCAACCGCTCCGGGCAGATTTTCCCCGTGCGGAAGATCTGTCAGATGGCGCGCGCCCGCGGGATCGAGACCGTCGTCGACGGGGCGCATGCCTTTGCGCAGTTCCCGTTCACCCGCGACGAGCTCGATTGCGACTACTACGGGACGAGCCTTCACAAGTGGGTTCTGGCGCCCGTAGGCACCGGCTTCCTCTATGTTCGTAAGGAGAAGATCGGCAAGATTTGGCCGCTGATGGCGGCTGGTAAGCACCTCGACAACAACATCCGGAAGTTTGAGGAGATCGGGACCCACCCTGCCTCCCAGCGCAACGCGATTACGGAGGCGTTAACGTTCCACGAGTCGATTGGCGTGGAGCGGAAGGCGGCCCGGTTCCGCTATCTGCGGAAGCGTTGGTCGGCGAGGCTGCGCGACCTTCCCGGCGTGAAGCTGCTGACGAGCGATGATCCGGAGATGAGCTGCGGCATCGGCCTGATTTCGGTGGATGGATTCAAGGCGGGTGACCTAGCCAAGCACCTGCTCGAAAAGCATCGGATCCTCGTGGTGCCGACCGGGGCCAAAGGCGAGTACGAAGGGCTCCGCGTAACCCCGAATGTTTACACAACGATCGAAGAGATCGATACCTTCGCCGAAATCATGGAGAAGATCATCAAGCGGGGCAAACTCGCATAGATGGTTCGGCTGTATGTCCTAATGGCGCGCGAGGCCCCCGTTGCGGCAATTCTGCGGCGGGGGCCCAGAAAGCTGTGGCGCGTGGTTCGTTGGGATACGGAACGGGATGAGTTCCAACGCGGACAGTGGTTCCGAGGCAGCCTGTATCCGGAGCGCAGTGATGTGTCGCCGGACGGACGATTGCTCCTCTATTTCGCCGGTAAGTTTCGCCGACGCGACGCCGAGTCGGACGCCAGCACGACATGGACCGCCGTGAGTCAAGTGCCTTATCTGACCGCCCTAGCACTGTGGCCGGTCGGGGACACCTGGGGCGGCGGCGGTGCCTTCCTTGATAACGAGACCGTAGTCGTGGATACGTCCTGCTTTAGGCCCGGCCTGACCCATCATCCCCTCCATCCGCCCGGCCCGCTCCAAGTCTTCGAGCGGAGCGCCCTTTACTTTTCCGACCCACGGAAGGCCGCGCAACCTGGTTGGAAAGATGGCTGGATCCGGCTACCCGACGAGAGCGCCATCAAACGCCACGCGGACCGTGTCCTGCGCCGCCATCCCCGGCGCGGTGGTTACACGCTCGAGTGCGCGACCGGTGAGAAACTCCTCCCCATCCCCGCCAACTGGGCTGACTGGGATCACCAAGGACGCCTCGCCGCCACCATCGGCGGCACGCTGCAAGTTCTCTCCGACGACCAAACCTGGACCACCCTGCTCAACCTCGAAGCCGACCGCTTCGAACCCATCGAAGCCCCCGCCTGGGCCCAACGCTGGGACGCCCCCCAACCGCCGCGCTAGCATGAGAGAACCTCATGCACCTGGCCGTCGACGCCTCCCCGCTCCTCCTCCGCAGCGCCGGCGTAAAAAACTATCTCTACCACTGGATTGTCGCCCTCCGTCAAACCGGCGCCGGCCATCGCATCTCCCCCTTCCCCTTCCTCGACCAGATCGGCGACCTCACCCACGAACAGTCCACCCTCAGCCCCTGGCAAACCGTCCCCCGCATCGCTTTCCTCCTCGGTTCCAACTACGGCCCCGGATGGCTCATGCGTCTCGCCAACCATCGCGCCGACGTCTTCCACGCCACCAATCAGGTCCACCATCCCGTCCCTGGCATGGCCCTCACCTCCACCCTCCACGACCTCACCTGCTGGCTCATGCCGGAGCTCCATACCCCCGCCAACGTCGAAGCCGATAAACGCTTCGCCGCCCAAATCGCCGCCAAGGCCGACGGCCTCATCGCCGTCAGCGAAAACACCCGCCAGGACGCCATCCGCCTCCTTGGCCTCCAGCCGGAAAAAGTCGTCACCATCCATTCCGGCGTCGACGACCGCTTCTTCCGTGTCTCCACCGCCGACGCCGATGCCGTGCGGGCCCGCCTGGGCCTCGCCAAGCCCTTCATCCTCAATCTGGGCACCGTCGAGCCCCGCAAGAACCTCGACACGCTCCTCGACGCCTGGGCCCGCCTACGCCGCGATGACTTCGAACTGGTGCTGGCCGGTCCCATGGGATGGGCCGCCGGTGCTACCGCCCAGCGCATTCAATCCGGCCCGCCCGGCGTCCGCTACCTCGGCTACGTCGCCGAACGGGATCTCCCCGCTCTCACCAAAGCGGCCGCCGTCTTCGCCTATCCGTCCCTTTACGAAGGCTTCGGCTTTCCCGTCGCCCAAGCCATGGCCTGCGGTGTCCCGGTGCTCACCTCCAACACCTCCTGCCTCCCCGAAATCACCGCGGAAGGCGCCCTCCACGTCGATCCCCGCAGCGCCTCCGAACTCGCCTCCGCCCTCGGACGCCTCCTGGACTCGCCCGAACTGCGATCCCAACTCGGCGCAGCCGGCCAAAAAAGAGCGCGCGATCACTTCCAGTGGGGGGATTGCGCCAGAAAAAGTTGGGAGTTTTTCCGCCGGTACCAGCGGTCCTAGCGGCGCAGACGGCTCAGGATCTGGGTGTTTCCTGCTCCCCACCACTAGGAATTGACGAAAACCGTCAGGCAGGACGAAAGTACCTTTCTTAATCGACTCAAATGGGGGTATCCCTCCCCACAACAAATTTATGAGAAGTCCACCCACGGTCTCTACCGCGCACTAGGGTTTTCCGTTACAAAGGTACATCCCCTCAGGGACATCTTCAGGAGCATGGACCGTATGCACCCTTCTTTTCAGGAGCAATGTTGGAGTGACGGCATAACCTGCCGCTCTTGCGTCGAGCACGCCGCTCGATCAGTGGCCACCGTCTGTCCCGGCATGACCGCCGACCAGGCGGGCCAAACCTTTCGCCGGATGTATTCAAACGCCGATTGCCTCATCAATCAACACGACTTCCAATGGGCCTACCTCGAGGCCGACGGCCAAGTCGCCCCCGTCATGAGCAAAAAAATCGTATCCCTGGTTCAAATTCAAGCCGCGTAGAAAACTTGAAACCGATCTCCTCTCCGTTTCGTTACACGCATAGAGGAGATTGTCATGGATACAACGACACCTACGCTTCCTGAAACCCTGGGTTCCGTCCACTTGACGAGAAAAGAGTCCGAGTTGCTGCTGATTTTGCGCCAGCACGCGGGCAATTGCCTGTCCCGGGATTTCCTGCTCCAAACGATTTGGGGCTATACGGGCGGCGTTCGAACGCGCACATTGGATGTTCACGTGCAGCGTTTGCGCAGGAAAGTGAAACTATTCAACTTGGGCGGTGAAATTCAAACCGTCCTGCGACACGGCTACTGCTGGGTACCTTTGACCGCTTAAATCCGCTCTCATCCCTCCCGCAACCGGGGGCCCGTCGCAACACTGGTGGGCCCCATACGCAACACCCTCTCTAACAACAACGAGCCCGCTTGTACTTCCGGCCGAAATGCTCGGCCTGGAACCGGCGATACTCCTGTGCCGAATGCGCACACCCGTGGTGTGCCAAATGGCGAGCGTACGCGTTCTCGTCCGATAATTCGCGGATGATCGCCAGCACGTTCCGCCAAAGTCTCCCCAGCATCAGACCTCCTCGGCCCGCAACTGCGAGGCAACAAATGGAGTTTCCATGCTGTTCGCCGCCCGGCTACCCCGCAGAATCCCGATCCACTGCCGGCCCGAATCCACCAGAATGGTCGTCACCAGCACGAGAAACAGTCCGCACAGCGCCGCATCCAGCTGATTGTTAAACACGATCGTCGGATTGGTCGCCTTCTCCGCGGCGGCCAAAAATCCGATACGGTGCGAAGGGGAAAAGATCTTTTCCCACGCCGCCGTAAACGTCACGGTAATCAGCCAGCACATCGGCATCAACGTGATCCACATATAGCGCGCCCGGTGCATCTTCACCAGCACCGTCGTGCACACGCAGAGCGCAATGATCGCCAGCAACTGATTGGCGATGCCAAAGAGCGGCCAGAGGCTGTTGATGCCGCCCAGCGGATCGCGCACGCCCTGAATCAGAAAGTATCCCCAGCCCAGCACGATCGCCGCGCTCGACCCAATCACGCTCGGCATCCAACTCGTCCGCCCCAGCGGAGCGTAGATTTGACCCAGCAGATCCTGCAGCATAAACCGGCCCACCCGTGTCCCCGCGTCGATCACCGTCAGGATGAACAACGCCTCAAACATGATTGCGAAGTGGTACCAGAAGCCCAGCAGCGCCTCGCCGCCTCCTCCCTTTGAGAAGATGTGCGCCATGCCCAATGCCAGCGACGGAGCGCCGCCGGTCCGGTAGAACAAGCTCTCCTCTCCCACCGACTTCGCCAACTGCGCCATCGTGTCCGCCGTCACAGGAAATCCCCAGCCGCTGATGGTCGAAACCGCGGCCTCCGCCGTCGTTCCCACCACGCCCGCCGGCGAGTTGATGGCGAAGTAGACACCAGGTTCCAGCACGCACGCCGCAATCATCGCCATAATCCCGACGAAGCCCTCCAGCAGCATGCTGCCGTAGCCCACCGGCAGGATATGGCTCTCTTTCGCGATCATCTTCGGCGTCGTCCCGGAGCTGATCAGCGAATGGAACCCGCTGATCGCCCCGCAAGCGATCGTGATGAAGCAGAACGGGAACACACTCCCCGCGAACACGGGCCCAGTGCCGTCGATGAACCGCGACAGCGCCGGCATCTGCATCTGCGGCTGCACCACCAGAATGCCAATGGCCAACAGCAGCACCACGCCCAGCTTCACGAACGTGCTGAGGTAGTCCCGGGGGGCCAAAAGTAGCCAAACCGGCAAGGCGCTCGCCGCAAAGCCGTAGGCGATCACGCTCCACGCCAAGCCAATCGCCGAAATCGTGAATACCGGCGCCCACGTCGGCGAGGTCGATACCCATTCGCCCGCGAAAATCGAACCCAGGATCATCAGGAAGCCAATCAGCGAGACCTCCAGCACCCGGCCCGGCCGGAAATAGCGCAAGTACAAGCCCATGAAAATGGCGATCGGCATCGTGGCGGCAATCGTAAACGTGCCCCACGGCGAATGGTTCAGCGCGTTCACCACCACCAGCGCCACCACAGCCAGCAGAATGATCATGATCAGCAGCACGGTGATCAGCGCCGTCATTCCGCCCACCTTGCCGATCTCTTCCCGCGCCATCTGCCCCAACGATTTTCCGTCCCGCCGCACCGAACAGAACAGCACCACAAAGTCCTGAATCGCCCCGCCCAGCACGCACCCGGCGATGATCCACAGCGTACCCGGCAAATAGCCGAACTGCGCCGCCAGCGTCGGCCCCACCAGCGGACCCGGCCCCGCGATCGCCGCGAAATGGTGGCCAAAGACGATCCATTTGTTCGTCGGCTCGTAGTCGTGTCCGTTCCGCAGCCGTTCGGCCGGCGTGGCCCGCTCGTCGTTCAGCGTCATCACCTTCGCGGCAATCCAACTGGCGTAGAACCGGTAGCCCGTCAGGTACACGCAGACGGAAGCCACCACCAGCCACATCGAGTTCACGGGCTCATCCCGGTTCAGCGCAATCCCAGCCAGCGCGAATGCCCCCACCACGGCGCAGAGGCCGCCCAGGACATGCCCAGTCAATTTGTTCATCTTGAACAGTGTATCGTTGCGCTGCTTAGAAACGCTTGAGCCGGTCGAGCAGAGAGCGCGTATTTCCCCGCCCGGCGTGCAGCACGGTATGCACCGGCCTCCACTCGTCGTTCATGGCGCCAATGTAAAGCGCATTCTTGCGCTCCGTACCCATTAGAATCACCGTCAGATGGCGGTCCGGATAGCTCAGCGCCCGGTACTGCATCTCGGTCGCCGGTTCTTTCCATCGATCATTCTTCGGCTCGCCCAGCTTGCGCACCACCGCGAAATAATCATCCTGCGCACTGAAGCTCAGGTCTTCTTGCATCACGGCCTGGTATTCCACGTTATCGTTCCGGGAAAGCTTCACTCCGATGAACGCCGCCAACAGGCCAAACACCAGAACCCCGCTCACCAGCCAGACGATCTTACTCTCCGTCCCGCTGCTCAACCGCACCCCGCCCACCATCGCCGGCGTCGGAATCGTACCTACGGCCGCGGGCGGCGGGCCCGTCGGTGATTTCGGCAGGTTCAATATCCGTTTCTCGTGCGGACGGATCATGCCAGCGTTGTACTCAAGCTCTTTGCTTAAGCCGACGATCATCACCGGCTTCTCAATCTGCGAAACCTGCCCGATGAAACGCCGCGGTACCCAGATCTCCAGGTCCATCTTCGTGTTGTGAACCAGAATCTCCGACCACGTCGCCTCCAGTAGTTTCCACTCGTTGTGCTCAATATTCAGCACGGGTGGATAAAACGAAAACGGACGACCAGTCAACTGCTCGAACTCGGGAATGGGTATCGGCTCCGGCATGGCTGGCGACTAACGGTTGCCGAGATTGAGGATAACAATTCCACCGAGAATTAGCCCGATGCCCGTAAACTTGTTCCGCGTGAATGGCTCGTTGAAAATCATCCGCGCCCACAAGAGCGTCCACAAATAGCCCATCGAGACCATCGGGTACAGAATCGTCAACTCCCCATTGCGAATGCCCATCGTGTAGATCACGAAGGAAGCCAGGTAGAACGCCACCCCCGCCATCAATCGCCAATTCAGCAGGATCCGCACCAGATTCCGTTCGAGCTTATCCGCCCCGGCTTTCAAGAAAACCGCGCCGAACGAGCCGATGAAGGACGCCAGAATCACCAACAGAATGGAGGCTAGCGGAGTCTTCATTCCTTCGCCTTCGAGCCTGTTCTGCCCAACACGGTCACCCCGATCACAATCACGGCCAAGCCAACGATTTTGAACACGTTCATCGTCTCGCCCAACAGAGCGACCGACAAAATCGAAACCCAGACGTACGTCAACGCGATAATCGGATACAGCACCGAAAGCTCGCCGTAGCGGAGAGCCAGCACCAGCAGCCCAGTCGAAAGTCCGTAGCACGACAGCCCCGCCATGAGCGGAAGATTCATCGCGATTCCCATCACGAACGTCACCCACGGCTCCAGCCCCGACATGCCTTCGCCCGGCGAGGGAGGCAAATTCACGAGGCCCTTCTTGATGAGCATCTGAGCTGCCGCGCCAAGTACGGTACATCCACCCACCATGACATTCGCCTTGGCCTGATTACGTTTTGTAGTTGGAATAGGAACCGTTTCAGTTTCGGCGGACAAAGCTAACTCCCGAGCGGCAGTCCCTCCATGATAGCCGACCCGTCGCCCCAACCGCCGCCTCCAGGCGTCTCAATTCTCAGCCGGTCACCGGCTGTCACCGAAAATCGGCACTTCGCGGGAATCGACCGTCCATTCAGCAGATTCCGGCCCGGTTTCCCCGGCTCCCCGCCCGCCAACCCATAGGGCCCCCGTACCCGCCGGTCCGACAGGATCGTCACTTCGGCCTCGGTCAAAAACTCCAATTCTCGGACGATCCCATCGCCGCCGGACTGCAGTCCCGGGCCCCCGCTGCCGTTCCGCCGCCGATACACCGTCACCCGCACCGGGTACTGATGTTCAAACGCCTCCACCGGCGTATTCCAGGAATTCGTCATGTGCGTGTGCGTGGCGGACCACCCTGCATGCCGCGGCCCCGCGCCCATGCCTCCCGCGATCGTCTCGTAGTACGCAAACGGTTTGCCGCTGCCCGGCATCGCCCCACCGAAACTCAGGTTGTTCATCGTCCCCGAACTCGCCGCCGGAATCCGGCCCGGCGCCGCTTGCGCCAACGCGCCCAGCAGCACGTCCGTAATCCGTTGCGACGTCTCCACATTCCCCGCCGCCATCGCCGCCGGCGCCAGCGCGTTCACCAGCGTTCCCGCCGGCGCTTCAATCGAAATCGGCCGCAGCAGCCCGGCGTTGTAGGGCACATCGTCGACAATCAAACACCGGAACACGTAGAGCGTCGCGGAAACCGCGATCGCATAGTTCGCATTCACGCTCCCCGTCGTCTGCTTCGCCGTCCCTGTGAAATCGACGTGCGCCCGGTCCCCCGCAATCGTGATCGCCACCTTCACCGCCAACGGCGCCGATCCAATCCCGTCCTCGTCCAATTGATCGGCAAACTCGTATCGCCCATCCGGCAACGCCGCCAAAGCATGACGCATCCGATGCTCCGCGTAGTTCTGCAGCTCTGCCATCTGCTCCTGCACCGCCGCCAACCCCTGCCGCGCCACCAACTCCCGGCACCGCTCCGCGCCCCGTTCGAGCGACCGCAATTGCGCCGTCAAATCGCCGCGCCGCTCCTCTGGCGTCCGCACGTTCGCCAGCAGCAGTTCAAGCAACGGCTCATCCACCACCCCGGCCCGCACCAGCTTGATTGGCGGAATCCGAATTCCTTCCTGGTAGATCTCCCGCGCCAGCGGCATCGACCCCGGACTCATCCCTCCAACATCGGCGTGGTGCGCACGGTTGGCGACGTAAAACGCCGGTGCGCTATGGCCGGGCACAAACACCGTCGTCACGGCCGTGATGTCCGGCAGGTGAGTCCCCCCGCGAAACGGGTCGTTCAGGATCACGATATCGCCCGGCCCCGGGTGGCAGGCATCAATTGCGTGGCGCACGCTCAGCGGCATGGCGCCCAGGTGAACCGGCATATGGTCGCCCATCGCCACCGTCTCCCCGCTGCCGTCATAGACGGCACACGAATAGTCCCGCCGTTCCTTGATATTGGCCGAAAACGCCGTCCGGCGCAGCAGAATCCCCATCTCCTCGGCAATCGAAACCAGCAGTTGCCGGAACAGTTCCAGTCCAATCGGGTCCCGGGCGCCCCCCGGCTCAAGGCTTCTTTTTAGGCGTGGCTTTTTTGGCATTCTTTGGCGTGCCCACTTGAAAAACTTCGACGGCATCCGTCGGCTGTGCGGCTGTGGGTTCTTCCGGCGGTGGCTCCCGCAATTCCGTATCCTTCGGCTTACATTGCCCGGCGCTCACGAGAAAACTCGCCACCGGTATCCATTTCCCGTTCGCCTCCTTCCGCTCCACCCGGTACGACTTGGTCGGGGCATGCGCCTGCAGACGCCAAGCCGCGTTCGCTACCGGCTTTGTCGGCAAAACCAGCTTCTCCCGGCCCACCGACCGGATCGACCAGCTTTCGCCGCCCGTTCGTGTTTCGAGCAGCGCGTACCGCCCGCCCTCGGCCCCCGCCCCTCGGTCCACCAACACCGTCCCCGTCGTCGCCGACTCAAACGCGAACTGCTCAATCGACCCCGGCCCCGATTCGCTCAACACCGCCCGCTGCCGCCAACTCTTTCCCCCGTCCGTCGTCAGCAGGAAAAAGGGATCCCGCGCCAGCGCCCCCACCATCTGCCCGGAAATCCAACCCGTTTGCAAATCGAAAAACTGGGCATGGTCCAAGCTGCCGTTCTTGATTCGCGGATGCGGCTCCGTCCACGTCACCCCGCCGTCCTCGCTAGCCAACAGCACGCTCGACAGCGTCGCGGTATCCGTATGCAGATTACCCGCGGCGAGTATCCGATTCGCCCCAGTGTCGAGCGCACTCAATTCCAGATAGATCGCGCACGGCTCTGCGGTCGTGCAGCCCAATCCTAGGGATTGGATATCGTCTTCCGTGCAAACCGCCTCCACGCGCAACGGCTTGCCGGCGTTTACCAGCGGGCCTGGCGCAGTTGCCGGCGGCTGCCCAAAGGCCACCATCGCAAGAAAAATGGCAAGAACGGCGCGCATCTGTTCTCATGGTACACATGTTCGGTTGGTTGAAACGTTGGCTGCTCGCCCGCCTATATCCCACTCCCGCGCAACCCTCCTCCCGGCGCACCAAGACCTATCAGGCCGAAAGCGGCTACGTCTACCAATACGTCTTTGAAGGCCGGCACTGCTGCGGCCGGGAAACCGCCTTCGTCTTCTCCGTCAACACCAGGCGCGAGAGCCCCCAACGCGTTGCCATCGTCGTGCCAGATTCCGCCCTCGCACCCTTCGAAAAGGAGTCCGGACGCCGTCTGGCCGAGAATGAGCGCTATGGAGTCGCCAAGATCGCCCTCTTCCGGCTCTTCGACTCCTGTGAAAAACCGGAAAGGGTCTGGAAAGGCGCCCAGGTCGACGCGGTCCGCGCCCGCGAGTACCTGCAGGTTCTCGACGTCTAACGCCGCGCGCTCGAAACCAATGGCGGATGCTGTGGCGTCGGCGGTACTAACGGCTCCGGCTCCACAATCTTCTTTGGCCGTGCGTCCAGCCGCTTGGCGGTAAACGAGGTCTTGGCCTTCTCAAACTTCGGCGATCCCGGTTCGATCCCGGTCGCTTCCGTAATCTCCTCGTTCGTGATCTCCAGCGCTGCCGGCAGATATTTCTGCACGTAGTTCTTGATGCGGTCCTGCACAGCGCGCTCCGTCGACTTGTAGAGCAGATACACCAATTCCGCTCCCTGCGCCTTCTGCGCCGTTGCGTACAGCACCGACGGCTTGGCCATCTTCGGCAACTTCAACTCCACCGCCAACTTCTTTGCGCGGGCATCCAGCCGCTCCCAGGCCTGAATCGCCGGCTTATCGAGCGCGCAGGCCGTCTTCAGCCCGGCCTTCTCTTTCGGCGTCAGCTTCTCGCAAAGCACCGTCAGGAAAAGTCCAATATTCTCCACCGGCAGGTTCAATTCGAGCGGAACGTTCTGGCGCGCTTTCTGCAACTTCTGCAGACCCGCATGGTTCACCTTGTCCCCCACCATCGCCGGGCAAAACAGCGTCAACAATCCCTGGTCGTCCAGCTCTTTCACAATCTCGGCGCTCGTCGGTTCGTCCGCGATGTTGTGCAACTCCCGCCGCAACGCCTCGGCTCCAATCTTCCGCTCCAGATTTCCATCCCGCACGTTCTCGTACTGGCTCAGCGTTCTCTCATCAATGGTGAATTGGAACCGCTTCGCAAACCGGATCAGCCGCAGAATCCGAACCGGGTCATCGTACAGGGTGTACTTCGAAACCGTCCGCAACTCCCGCCGCTCCAAATCGCCCAGCCCATTATTCGGGTCGATCAACAACCCCTTCGACGCCCGGTTCAACGACATCGCAATCGCGTTGATGGTGAAGTCGCGATTCTTCAGGTCTTCGTAAATGGTTGCCGGGCTGATCGTCGGCTTGCCCCCGGACTTGGCGTACTTCTCCTCCCGGGCCATCGAAAGCTCAATGTGGACGTTCTGCGGAAACATCAGTTCGACGCTATTGCGGCGCGGGTCCGTCGATAGGAGCTCCGCCCCCGTCTTCTTGACGATCGCCTTGGCGAGAGCGTTTGCATTGCCTTCCACCACAAAGTCGAGATCACGAATCGGGAATCCCGCAATCATGTCCCGCAGGGCGCCACCGGCCAGGAAGAGATTCAGCCCGGCCTCGGTGGCCGTGGCTTGCACTGCCGCCAGCGCTTGGCTCTGCGCGGAATTCAGGTGGCTCTCAAGGGTGTAGAGATAGTCGCTCATGTAGATTTAGGCTCGGGGATGATGCTCGTCCACCACGCGGCGCAGACGGCCGCGGGCGACGTGGGTATAAATTTGTGTCGTGCCAATGTCGGCGTGGCCGAGCATGGCTTGTACGCTGCGCAAGTCCGCGCCGCCTTCGAGCAGATGGGTGGCGAAGGAATGGCGCAGGACGTGAGGAGTGAGGTGGTGAAAAATACCCACTGTCTTGCCGTACTGCGCCAGTAACTTCCAAAACCCTTGCCGGGTCATACTGGTGCCGCGCGCAGTAACAAATAAAAATCGGCTCGCCCGGCCCTTGAGTAATGCCGGTCGTGTCGACGCCAGATAGGTTGCAATCGCGGCAATCGCCGATTGCCCCATGGGAATCAATCGTTGCTTATTCCCCTTACCGGTCACCCGGAGATACCCCATCTCCAGGTTGACGTTGCTCAACTCCACCAGAATCAGCTCCGATACCCGCAAGCCGCACGCATAGAGCAACTGCAGCATCGCCCGGTCCCGTACGCCCGTCGGTGCGTCCATCGGCGGAGCCCCCAGCAACTTCTCCACCTCGGCCCCGTTCAGGAATTTCGGAATCGCCTGCAGCGACTTCGGCGCGCTCAGCAACTCGGTGGGGTTGTCCTCCACCTTGCGCTCCCGCTGCAAATGCCGATAGAAGTTTCGTAAGGATGTCAAGTGGCGCGCCACCGTCCGAGCCGAACAACCGCTCTGATACAACGAGTCCAAATACTGTCCGATCTGTTCCGGCGACGTCGGTACCAATGCATCTGCGCCCCCGCAAAAACAGGAGAACCGATCGAGATCCCGACCGTACGATTCCAGCGAATTGGCGGCTAGACCCTTCTCGATGCGACAAAAGTCGATAAAGTGCCGGATCTCCGCGGCGAGAGAACCCTCGCGGTACATTGCCCTAATGATACAATATGGAGCAAAAATGTGGAACTTTTTGGGCCAAAATCAGGCGTTTCTAGGGGGATGGGCACGTTTTGGCGAGTTCCGCAAGTAAAAAGGTTCGCGTTTTACGGTTCGATCGGGAACTCTTGCACGGTTTTGTGCAGTCTCCCGGCTTCCAAACCGCGTCTGGAATCGAGTTTCTCTCGCAAGACGGAAACTTGGCTGTTATCCCGTACCCCGACGTAAAAGCCATCTGCTTCGTCCAGGATTTCGACGACCCGCTCCCTCGTCTCGACGGCGCCCAATTCGTCAGCCGCCCCAAAAAAGCCGGGCTCTGGATCCGCATGCGCTTCCGCGACGGCATCTTCATGGACGGCCTGCTCGGCAACAGCCTCCTCCAGCTCGATCCCCATGGCTATACCGTCACCCCGCCGGACCAGGGCGTCAACCCCCAGCGTGTCTTCGTCCCCCGCGCCGCCCTCATAGACATCCAGGTGCTCGCCGTGGTAGGCAGCGGCCTCAAGGCGCCGAAGAAAACGACGGTCCCCGAAGCCCAAGCCAAACTTTTCTAGATCGCCTTCAACCGCGGCAGATCCGGCGGCAGTTCAAACAGCTTCGGGTCCAGCTTGTCGTTGATCGTCACCTGCTCGGAGAAGATCTCGAACGCCTTTTCCCCGTCGCGGCTCCGCACAATGTTCCAAGGCCACATCGCCCCGCCGCCAACGTCCCGGTACTTGGCGAAGATACTAATCTCCTCATGCCGGTAACGCATCGCGTCGCGCCGGTAGAAGACCTGCCGCAAAGGCAACTTAGTCGTCCGGTGCAGATACACCGTGACTAACCGGTTCGCCGCATCCGTAATATCCAATATCTCCACCGGCTGATTCTCCAGCACGCCGGTTTCTTTATGCTCCACAATCAACCCCGGCTCGTTCCGCCGCTGCCGCAGAATGTAGAAGATGTTCCGCAGCGCCGTGTCCTGGTACCGCTCCCAGACATCCGGCAACAAAGGCCGCGCACCCCGGTTCGACACCTGGTACGCCGCCGTCTCCTCAAACAGGATGGCGTACTCTTCCTTGTCCTTCCCGTACGATTGCCGCTCCCGCACTGCCAGCTCCCCCGGCTTTGGCTCCGGTCCGTAGCGCGTGTAGATCCGCGCCCGCGTCAGCCCGGAAAGCCGCTCCCGGTAGAACGAGTACAACCGGCCAGCCTCAGTCCGGTCGTTCATCGCCAGAAACGCTGGCCCGCCCAAGGCGGCCAGCGCATCAGCGAGTAGTTGCTTGCCAACTGTTTGGCGATCCGCCAACAGCAAGGCCGGCGCGGCGAAAGAGAGAAGAGCAGTCCGTCGGGTCACTTTTTCATGATCTCTTCTAGTGAGACGCCCGTGTTGGTGGTAATGGTTTCGCTGATGGTCGTTCCCGCCGGTTTTCCGCCCTGCAGGATCACCGTCTTGTGCGCGAACTTCACCCCGTTCACGTCCTTCCAGTCGCTGAACTGCCGCTCCACTTCCATCTTGCCCTGCGGCCCCATCGCCTCGACGATCAGCTTCGCCGGCAGCCCCGTCGCCGGATCCATCTCCAACTTCGCCGCTTTTCCGCCACCATCGGTAATCTCAATCCGGTTATCGCCCACCGCGTTCACCGTCCGCCCGGCAATCTTGTCGCTCTGCAGCAGCGTCACCAGCATCGCGAACAGCTCATCGCCCACCTGCTTCAACACCGGAGCCGGCATCGGCTGCGGACCCGGAGCGCCCGGCGCCACCAGGAAGCCGCTCTTGCCGTCGAACGCCGCGATCACTTTCCCAAACGGAAGCTCCTGCTCCTGCCGAACCTTATCCGGCAGCAACAGTTGCACCTTCTGGTTCACCTTCATCGGCCCCAGCTCCGCCTTGTTCGACATCACGACGTCTTTAATCGCCGCCAGCTTATCCGCTCCGCCCATCGCCTGCTGCATCCGCGCCAGCAGTGCCTTGCCTTTCGCCAGCGACGCCGGATCCGCCGCCGAAACTTCCTTCTTCGGCTCCTTCACCTTCAGCTCCAACTGCGTAATCGGCAGCTTCAGTTCGGATAACGGTGTCTTCAACTGGTCCGTATTCGTAATTGCGACATAAACGAACTTCTCCGGCTGAATATACTGCTTCGCCACCCGCAGAATGTCCTGCTTCGTCACCGCCGCCAGGGCCTTCTGATACGTGAACAGGAAGTCTTTCGGGTAGCCGTAGTACTCATACCGGAACAGCCGCGACAACGTCTTCGACGGCCGGTCGAAATTGAACACGAACGAGTTCACCACCTTCTCTTTTGCATCGTTCAACTCCTGATCCGTCACCGGCTCCGTCCGGATCCGCTCAACCTCTTTCTGAATCGTCTGGAACGTCAACACCGTCGATTCCGCCTTCGTCGAACCCGATATCCGGAACAGCCCCGGATTCAGATACCCCGCGCCCCATCCCGCACCCACGCTATAGGCCAGTCCCATCTCCGTCCGCACCTTCCGGAACAGCCGTGAATCGAAGCTGCCTCCCAGGATGTCGCTCAGCACTTCCAGCGCCGGGTAATCCTTATCGCTCAACAAACCGCCCAAATGGCCGATGCTGAACGACGTCTGGTTCACCTCTTTCTTATCGCCGACGTAGATCCCCGGCTTCGCCACATGCGTCACCTTCGGGAACTCTGGCACCGGCTGCTGCTGCACGGTCCAGTTGGCGAAAATCTGCTCCAGGCGCGCCCGCATGGCCGCCTTGTCGAAGTCGCCCTGAATCGCCAGCCGTACATTCGCCGGGAAGTAGTAGCGCTTGTGAAACGCGATCAAATCCTCGCGCTGAATCCGGTCCAGCGTCTCGTATTCAATGCTCCGCCCAAACGGCGTGTCTTTCCCGTACACCGTATCCGAAAACTCGGCGTTGTTCACTTCGCCCGCATCGTCATACCGCCGCCCAATCGCCGACCGGTACTGCATCTTCAACAGGTCAATCTTGTTCTGCCGAAACTCGGGCCCCGTCAGCACGTCATGGAACACGCCCAAAACTTCGTCCGTATTCTCCTTCAGGCAGTTGAACGAAACCGAAGCCAGCGTCTCGTCGATGCTCGATTCCACGCCCGCCGCAATCGCCTCCAACTGTTCATCCAGTTGGTCGCCGGTCTTCGCCTTCGTCCCGCCCGTCCGCATCGTGCCCGCGGCAATGATGTGCACCCCGGTCTTGTCGGCCGGCTCCAGCAGTGTCCCTGTCCGTACCAGCGCAATGCCATTGATCAACGGCAGGTTGTGGTTCTCCAGCAGAAACACCTTCATGCCGTTCGGCAGCGTGAAGGTCTCAATCTCCGGAATCTTCACTTCGCCCAGCTTCGGGTATTTCAACAGTTTGTGCGCCGGCTGCGAGAACGCGATGGCGGCAACCGCAAAGAGAGTCAGTAGTGTACGCATGGATTACTTGCCCTCCGGCTTCACTTGAATGCTATAAGCAACGGTCCGGTTCTTCTTCGTCAGGTACGTATTCAGCACCCGCTTCACGTCTGCAGAGGTGACTTTCTCCAACTCTTCCAACTCCGTGAACACTTTCTTCCAAGACCCCAACGCCACATGCGACTCCGCCATCTGCCGCGCCAGTCCGCTATTGCTATCGAGCCCCGAGATAAACCCGGCCCGCAGCTTCGTCTTAACCCGCTTCACGGCCGCCTCATCAATCGGATCTTTCTTCATCTTCTCGATCAACTCGTCCCAGGCTTTCTCCAAATCCTCCACAGTCTTGCCCGCATTGGGCACCATGAACACGATGAACAAATTCGGATACTTGCCGCTCGGGAAAGTCGCCCCGGTGTCGGCGCCCAGCGCCAGCTTCTTCTCTTCCACCAGTTCCCGGTTCAGCTTCCCGGTCCGCCCGCTCGACAAAATCCCATCGAGCACGGCAATCGCCGGGTCGTCCGGATGCGTCCCTTCCGGCCGGTGGTAGGCGATCGCGATAAACGGCTGCGCTTCGGTGTCCACCGTCACGCGCTTCTCGCCGTTCTGCGGCGGCTCCGTCGTATACAGACGCGGAGGCAGCGGCCCCGCCGGAATCGGCCCGTAATACTTCTCGGCCCATAGCTTGATCTGCGCCGGATTCACGTCGCCAACAATCGAAATCGTCACGTTGGCGGGCACATAGTAGGTCTTGTGAAACTCCGCCGCGCCCTTCGCCCGCAAATTCTCAATATCGCTCGCCCAGCCGATGAAGTTCCGATACGGATGCGCCGTAAACGCGGTCGTCAGCAGCGCCTCAATCAGCTTGCCCTGCGCCGAAGACTCCACGCGCATCCGCCGCTCTTCCCGCACCACGTCCCTTTCTTTATAGAACTCGCGGAACACCGGCTGCCGGAACCATTCCGACTGCAGCGCAAACCAAAGCTCCGTCCGGTTCGACGGCAGGCTGTAGAAATAGTTCGTCGTATCCAAACCCGTTGAAGCGTTGAATCCCACGCCGCCGTTCTTTTCAATCTCGCGCGTGAAGGCGTTCTGCTCCACGAACTTGTCGGCCTCTTCAATCGCCTTCTTCAGCCCGGCTTCCAAACGCTCAATCTGCGCCTTGTCCGCGCGCCGCTCTCTCCGCCGCTCCTCTTCGAGCTTGTCGTAGGCGACCTCCACGGCCGCCAGCGCCTTCTGCTCCAGCGCGAAGTTCTTCGAGCCCAGCGACGCCGTACCCTTGCCGATCATGTGCTCGAACATATGCGCCGTCGACGACGCATTCGCCGGGTCGTTCGCCGCCCCCGCGTTCACATGGGCATGAAACGCTACCGTCGGTGATTCGTGCCGCTCCATCACCAGGAAGTGCATGCCGTTCTTCAGCGTGAACTCCGTGACTCGTTTCTCGAAGTCAGCTAGACTTTGGGCGCACAGCAGCACGGGCGCCAGCAGGCCCAGGCAAGTAAGATTTCGAAAAGACATACTATTCGTAGCGTAACGCGACTACCGGGTCCAAACGGGCCGCCTTACTGGCCGGCCAAATTCCGAAGAACAGTCCTACCCCAACCGATACTCCCAACCCCGCCATCACCGCCCACATCGGCACCGCCGTCGGCAGCGTCGGGAACACGAATCCCACGCCTTGCGAAATCAGCCAGCCCACGCCCATCCCCACCAACCCTCCTAAGAAGGTCAGCACGACAGCTTCGGTCAAAAACTGCGTCACAATGTCGATCCGCCGCGCCCCCAACGCCTTTCGCGTGCCGATCTCCCGCGTCCGCTCCGTCACGCTGACCAGCATTATGTTCATCACCCCAATCCCGCCCACCAGCAGCCCAATCGAGCTCATCACCACCATCACCAGCGCCACCATCGAGATCACCCCGCGAAACTGATCGATCATCTGCTCCGCCGTCGAAATCGAGAAGCTATCCGTCTTGTCATAAGGGACCCGCCGCTCAATCCGCAGCACCGCCCGCACCTCGTCAATCGCCGCCGCCTGCCGCCCCTCCTGCGCCACCACAATCAACATGTGCTCCCGCGCATTTGGGAACATCTTCCGCATGCTGAAGTACGGAAACAGCGCCCGCCTGTCTTCCTGCCCCGGCATCGACGCCGTCGGCCGCTTCATCACCCCGACTACTTCAAAGATATGGCCGTCAATCTCCACCGGCTTCCCCACCGGGTCCGCGTTCTGAAACCAGCTCTTGCCCAAGTCTTCGCCCAGCACCACCACCGGCAACCGCCGCAGATTCTCCGACTCCGAAAAGAACCGCCCATGGATCATCTCGACGCCGCTCTCCACATAGCTCGGATCCGTCCCGCCCAGGTTTAAATTGAACGCGTCAATGCCCTTGTACTTGCCCTTGTGAATCATGTTCCAGGGCGCAAACAGCCAAGGGCTCACGTTCAGCACGCTCGGGCAGCGCTCATTAATCGCCACGGCATTCTCATAAGTCAACGGCTTCCGCAGCCGCTCCTCAAGCGATCGCCCGCCGAACCCGATCAACGAATCCCACTTCGTCACCACCAGGTTGTTCGTGCCGAAGCTCTTCAACTGATTTGTAATCGCCCCGTCCAGCCCCGCGATAATCGACCCCACGCCGATCACCGTGCTTGTCCCGATAATGACGCCCAGCACCGTTAGAAAAGCGCGCAGCTTGTGTCCACGCAGCGTGTCCAACGCGAGTTGTATGCCAAACAAGATTTGCCGCATCGCTTAGTGGTCCGCCCGCAACGCTTCAATCGGATCCAGCTTCGACGCCACGTTTGCCGGATAGATCCCGAAAAACAAACCCACCACCGCCGAAAGCCCCACCCCGATGAAAATCGCCGACCCCGGCACCGACATCGGCACCGAAGTCGTATTCCGCACAATCACCGCCACGATCCACGCGATCATCACCCCGATAAATCCCCCTGTGCCCGACAACACGCTCGACTCCACCAGAAACTGGTTCAGAATGTCCTGCCGCCGCGCCCCAATCGACTTCCGGATCCCAATCTCGTGGGTTCGTTCCGTAACCACGGCCAGCATGATGTTCATCACCACCACCCCGCCCACCACCATGAACACGCTCACAATCGCCACCGCCGTCGCCGCAATCGCTCCCGTCATCTGGTCCCACGCCGCCATCAACGAATCAGATGAAAACAACCCGAAATTGTCCACCTCGCCCGGAGGCACATGCCGCCAGGCCCGCAGCAGCGACCGGACCTCGTCCTGCGCCTGTTCAAAATGGTCGCGGTCCATCGCCAGCGCCGCGTAGCCAATCCCCATCCGGCTGCCGTGATGCTTGAAGTAGGTTTCCACCGGAATCACCACATACCGGTCCCGCGACTGGCCGAACACGCTGCCCTGCTCCTTCGCCACCCCCACCACGGTAAACGGACGCCCACCCACATCGATCGTCTTGCCAATCGGATCCACGGCCGGGAAGAACTTCTGCTTCACCTCATGGCCAATCACCGCCACCTGCAGCCGCCGCGCATCGTCCGAATCGGTCAGGTACCGCCCCTGGGCAATCTGCGTATTCGTAATCACCCCAATATTGGCGCTCACCCCGCGCAGCTCCACCTCTTCCATTCGCTCGGTCAGAAAGTTCAGCGTCGTCTGCCGGTTCGTCTCCATGCCCACTTCCCGCAGCATCTTCGACTCGCGCTTCAAAAACGCGAACTCCTCCCGCGAAAGCTGCGGATTCTTCCGCTGCATCTCGAGAAACTTCTTCGGGTCCCACTGCCCAATCATCACCATCCGCCGCACCCGGAACCCGTCCACGCCCATATCCGCCACTTGGTTGGCGATATAGTCGTCCATCCCGCGGATCACGCTCATCACGGCAATCAGCGTTGTAGTCGCGAGGATAATCCCCAGCAGCGTCAGGAAACTGCGCAGTTTGCTCGCGCGCAGGGAGCCGAACGCTACGCGGGCGGCTTCGGCGAACGAGGCGTTGTTAGTCTTGGCCATCAGGTCGTTACAGAGGACGAACCCAATCGGCTATTTGTTCCCGTAACTTTCGAGCCAACCGAGCGCCGCCGTGTCCAGCCAGAACCGGGGCTTCCCCTTGGCCAAAAACGCCACATGCCCCCCGTGTGCCGGCGCCACCAGTTCAATCTGCGGATTCGCCGCAATCGCCG
This sequence comes from Candidatus Sulfopaludibacter sp. SbA3, assembly GCA_945890485.1. Lineage (GTDB taxonomy): Bacteria > Acidobacteriota > Terriglobia > Bryobacterales > Bryobacteraceae. The sequence goes on from CAMDCN010000005.1 coordinate 334,664, forward strand.
GATGCGAGTAAATATCGAAAGGCACCAGCGGATCGTCCTGCGCCGTAATCAGCAGCGTCGGAGTCGTGATCTTGTCCAGATAGTTCTGCGCCGACTGCGTCGCGTAGTAGTTCGGTGCGTCGCCGAACCCAAAGAAAGGAGCGGTAATCAAATCGTCAAAGTCGAACACGGTCCGGATCTTGTCCCGCTCGGCCCGCTCCGCCAACGGCGTGAACACCGCCGGATGCAGCCGCGCCCGCTCGCGCAGCCGGTCTCGCATCCGGTTGATGAACCGGTTCTGATACAGAAAACATTGCGGCCGCGCCAGCGCCCGCACGCACGCATGTAAATCCAACGGCGTCGAAACGGCCACCGTCGCCCGCTGCGGGCCGCCCTCTCCCGTTAGCTTCAACGCCATGTTCCCGCCCAGCGAGTAACCCACCAGCAGAATCGGCCCCTCCGCCCGTGCCGAGATTTCGTCCAGAATGCTGCGCAGGTCGCTCGTCAGCCCCGCATGATACAGAGTCTGGCACCAGCTTTCCGTCCCCCCGCATCCCCGAATGTTCACCCGATGCACCGCGAAGCCGGCCTGCAACGCCGTGTAAGCCATGCTCAGCATGTACCCGCCTTCCGACGAGCCCTCCAATCCATGCACGAGAACGATCTCCCCGCGGCAGCGCCCAGTTGGCCTCTGCTCATGCACCAAAACAGATACCCCGGCCTCGGTCTCATAGCGGACCGCACGCACGGGGTATTGTTCTAATTCTTTGTACCGCGGCCAGAAATTGGACGCGATGGTCGCCAGATGGGGATTGCGGAAAAGCGGTTCGAACGGAGCCAAACTTCTAGTCTAGCCGCTCGCTCTAATCCGTTGTCTCGCCCGAAGCCCGCTTGCTCAGCTCTTCGGTAAAGATGATGGCTTCCGCCAGATCTTTCATCGGTCGCCGCAACCGCCGGCTCTCGTTCCGAAGCTGCAAGTACGAATCCTCTTCCGTCAGTCCGTGGCGACGCTGCAGAATGCCCTTGGCGCGCTCGACCAACTTGCGCTCCTCCAGCTTCCGCTTCACTTCGACGGTCTCTTCTTTCAAGCGGGCGTTCTCTTCCGCCAACTTGTTCTTGAAGATCGCCCCGCCCATCTGCTCGCCAATAAAGGTCAACAGTGAAACTTCTTCCGGAGCGTGCTCGTGACGTTCGCGGTGATGGACATTGATGACTCCAATCAGGTCGCCGCTCGAAACCAGCGGAACCGAAAGGAACGCATCATATGTGTCTTCAACCAGGGCCCGGAATCGTTTGAACCGCTTATCCTGCGCGGCGTTCGACGACAGGGCGACCACCGACTTGTGTTCGGCCACCCATCCGGTAATGCCTTCACCCATCTTCAGGCGAAGGTTGCCCAGTTCGTGCGCGTGCGGTACTTGCGACGCACACAGAACAATTTCGCCGGCTTCCTTTTCGAAAAGGTACACCAGGCAGGCGTCGCAGTCAGTTACTTGGACTGTGAGTCCAACGATTTCTCCCAACATCTCATCAAGCGAAAGCTCGCTTGAAACGATATTGCTCACCCGATGCAGGAGTGATACTTGAGGAGTAGGGATCTCCATGCTTATGCTTGCCACGTTCTCAGCGTAAGGGTCACGATCAGACTGGTCCAATCGAAAAACTTTATTACCCTTATGCTCCAAACTTCCTTAAGAGTTATTTTGCTCGTGGCGACTGGGGCACAAATGGTCGATGCCGCTCAGCCTGCCGAGGGTGCAAAATTCTCGTTCGTCCGTCTGCGTACTGAAACGCTTGAGGTTATCTCCGACGCCGGCGAACCCGCCGCCCGCGTGGCTCTCGCCCGCATGCAGCAGATGGAGCGTCTCCTCGGCCGCCGCCAGTCACAAATACGGGCGTATTTGTTTCGGGACGACCGCTGGTTTCGCGACCTCCGTCCCGTCCCCACCGCCCGTGGCTTCTTCCAATCGGGACCCGAGCGTGATTTCCTCGCCGTCATGGCCGGCGCCGACCACCTCCGCGCCCTCTCCCACGAGTTCGTCCACGCCTCCCTCGAACACTCCACCGCCCGCCGCCCCCTCTGGCTCGAAGAAGGAGTCGCCGAGTTCTATTCCACCGTGACCCCCGAAAAAGACCGCTGGCTCATCGGCCGTCCGGTCGACGACCATGTCCGCGTCCTTCGCCGCGTCGACTGGCTCACCGCCCGCCAACTCTTCGGCGTCGCCAAAGACTCCTCTGTCTACGACGAAGCCAACCGCGCCGGCCTCTTCTACGCCCAAAGCTGGGCCGTCGTCCACCTGCTCTACACCCAACCCGGCTACCGCGAGCATATCCAGCAGTTCGCCGAGCTCCTCGACGAAGGCGTCCCCGTCGAAGAGGCCTGCCTGAGAGCCTTCAAACGCAGCGCCCCCCGAATTATTGACGATGCCCGGCAGCGGATACTGAGTGGCTCCCTCCCCGTCGCCGCCGTTGTCAGCGACCCCCTCGACGCCCCCCGCGTCCAGGTCGATACGGTCAACGAGGAGACCGTCGCCGAACTCGCCCTCGCCTGCGGCAAAACTGCTCTGGCCACCCGGCTCTACGAACGCCAGCAGCGCCCCACCCCGCTCGGATTTCTCGCTCTCGCCCGAGGCGACAACACAGCAGCATTGAAATATTTTAATCAAGCCATCGCCGACAGCTCCCCCGACTCCACCCCCTACTTCGAAGCCGCCATGCTCCTCCGCGACTCGAAGCAGCCCTTCGAACCCCTCCTCCGCCAAGCCGTCGAGCGAAACCCCAACCACGCCGAAGCCTGGTTCCTCCTCGGCCTCGAAGCCGCCAAGCGCGAACAGTTCGAAGAAGCCATCGAGGCCTATCAAAAGGCCACCACCATCCTCCCCCGCCAAGCCAACTTCTGGCACGCCATGGCCATGGCCCTCCATCGAACCGGCCGTCGCGACGAGGCCGCCCGCGTCGCCCAAAAATGCCGCATGGCCGCCGTCACCGATGCCGAACGCGAAATGGCCGCCGCCCTCAATGGCTTCGTTTCGTCAAAAACCACCTCCGCCCCCGCCCGCCAACCCGCCGTCGTCATCCCCGACTCCTGGCAGGGCCTCCAAGGCGACGCCGTTAGCGACGGAGTGCTCGAAGAACTCGTCTGCGGCGAACCGGCCGTCATGCGGGTCAAAGGCGTCGGTGAACTCCGCATCCTCCGCCCCCGAGAAATCCGGATCACCGGCGGATCGCGCGAACTCGCCTGCGGCGCGTCGGATCGCAAGGTCCGCGTCGGCTACATCCAAGCCACCCGCGAACTCGTCTCGGTCGAATTCGTCCCATAGCTTATCCTGAACATATGGAACCTTGGCTGGCGGGCAAACACGCCGATCTGGACCCGATCCGGCGGCTCCTGGCCTGCTCCTTGGATCACGCCCTGGCCGATGTCCGCAAATGGACCCCGGCCGAACCCGGCGCCGCCGTCGCGTTCCACCTCCGCCACATCGCCGGCTCGGTCGACCGCCTTTGGACCTACGCCCTCGGCGGACAACTCTCGGAAGACCAGCTCGCCTCCCTGCAAAGCGAATCGCAAGGAGCCGGAGACCGCGAAGACCTCCTCGACGCCGTCGCCGCGGTCTTCGAACGCGTGCAAACCCAGCTCCGCATGCTCGAAGACCTCGACTACCGCGAACCCCGCTACGTGGGCCGCCAGCGCGTCGAGGTGCCGATTGGCCTGCTCCTGGGCCACATCGCCGAACACACCCAACGCCACACCGGGCAGTTGATCGCGTTGTCCAAATGAAGTGGCTCCTCCTGCTCTGGGCCCTCGGCCCCGGTGACGTGTACCGCGAATTCCCGGACGCAAAGACCGCGCCACCGGAACAACTCACTGGCGCCATCCGCGCGGAAAACGCTGCGGGCGAAGTCTCCCTGGCCCTGCTCCGGGGTAAGAAAGTGGAAGGGCCGGTGCGCGTCTATTTCGGCGCCTCCGTCGTAGGCCCGAAGGGCCAGATCGTCTCTCCCCGCAACGGCGGGACCATCAAGGACGACCCGGAAATCCGGATCGACGCCGAGGGCGAAAGTGAACTCTGGGCCTATTTCGAGCGTCTCGGTTCCGCTTGGCATCGCGTCGCCCCGGACTGGAAAACGCAATGGGTCCCGGACCAACCCAAGCGCGGCATCAAACTGCAACTGCGAGTACGCCGCCCGGACGGCCTCTGGGCCGTGGCCCGTCAGGTCGACGACGTGACCCTCGAACGGAAAAAGGTCTCCGTGAAGATCTTCCAAGCCGGAAACCCCGGCCCCGAAGCCCTGACCGCCGCGACCGAAGCGGCCTGGCTCGTCGGCGAAGAGATCCGCCCGGTCGCCATCAACGAGATCGGCGCGGCGCCGGAGAAAGGCGCCGCTCTATTGGTACGCTTCGCCCGCTGACCGCCCGCCTTATCCACCAATCAGCCACCCGTTCCGGCCCGGCGCGGACAGCACCCAACCCCCACTCGTAGCCGTCTTGGCCGCCATCCGGCTCAACTCGCTCAGTCAAGCCGGACCGGCCCAACACCGGACGCACCTACAGGTCGTCCGGCGCCTCGCCCAACTGCACCTTCAACTTTGAAATCTTCTTCTGCCGGGCTATGGTCAGCTCCACCGTATCCCCAGCCCGCTTCTTCGCCAGCGCCCGCGTAATCGCATCGGGCCGGTCACACGCAACGCCATCGATGGCCATAATCAGGTCACCGCCAATGCCAACCTCCTGATTCCCCACCACCACCACCTGCCGAGGACCCCGCAAACCAGCCCGATCCGCTGCGCTACCCCGTTGCACGCCCTGCAGCAACAGGCCACCATCCACCGGAAGATCCAGCGCCTCGGCCCATTCGCCGGCGACATAAAGCACCTCAACGCCCATCCGCGGCCGCTTGTAGCTGCGCCCGGCGCGATGGTCGCTGATCATCACCTTCGCCTTGTTGATCGGCATGGCGAACCCGATGCCGATATTGCCCCCCGGACCGTAGATCGCCGTGTTGATTCCAATCACGTTGCCCTGCGAATCGAGCAGCGGACCGCCGGAGTTGCCGGGGTTGATCGCTGCGTCCGTCTGCATCATCCCTTCCAGCTCCCGGTCTTCATCAGCGCGGATGGTCCGCCCCACGGCGGAGATAATCCCGGTGGTCAACGTGCCGTCCAATCCAAATGGATTCCCAATTGCCAGCACCTTCTGGCCGACCTGAATGACGTCGGAATCGCCGAGCGTGAGCACCGGCAGCTTCTTCCGGGGCACGATCTTGATCAACCCGAGGTCATTGTTCGGGTCCTTGTACAAAACCTGAGCGTCATACTTGGACTGGTCAGGCAGCGTGACAACCACTTTCTGGTTCCCGGCTAGCACGTGGTTGTTCGTCAGGATCAGGCCGCTGGCATCAAAAATGAACCCGGAGCCGGTTTCCTTCGCGGGAACCACCTCGAAGAAGCTGGCGCGCCGGTAGACCGTGCTCGAAATATTCACCGTCGCCGCGCGGGCGCGCTTATACACGTCGATGTTGTTCTGTTCGTCCGGACCAAGACCAGCCCCGTGCACCACCTTCGCTTCCTGCCAAGCCGGTCCATCCGCCACCGCCGACGGCGACCCCACCGGGGGGAAGAAGCGAGACTTCGCGATGGTGGTGAGGTAGAAGAACGCCCCGGCGAACGCCAAGGACAGAATGAGGTAACGGAACCGTTTCATAGAGTGAGGGTTACTCCTGGAGAGCCCTAAGCTCATTATAAGTTTCTTCGATTTGGCGCCGGGTGTCGTCCAGGGAGAGGGAAGTATCTATGACGTAGTCCGCGAATTTCCGTTTCGCCGCAAGTGGCATCTGCCGGCGGATCCGCGCCAGCGCCTCCTCCCGCGTCCAATTGCTCCGCGCGACCGCCCGGCTGATCTGCGTCTCCTCGTCGCAAGTCACCAGCACCACCCGCGCAAACTGCTTATAAATGCCGGTTTCGATATGGATCGCCGCTTCATACAGCACGATGGCATGGGGGTCAGCCTCGAAGATTTCGAGGAACCGCTTCTCCCGCAACTGTTCCACCAGCGGATGCACGATCGCGTTCAACTGAGCCAGCTTAGCCGGGTCCTGAAACACCACCGCCCCGAGGGCCCGCCGGTTGATCGAGCCATCCGGATGGCAGATGCCTGCGCCGAACAACGCGACCGTCGCCTCCCGCCCCGGCCCCGCTAAAACCTCGTGGCCGAGCCGGTCGGCCTCAACGAGCTCGCAACCAAGTTCGACAAACATCTTGCCGACCGTGGACTTGCCCGTGGCCAGGCCGCCCGTAAGCGCGACGGTCAGCATCCCTGACGGCGCTCGGCGGCTTCGACGGTGTTGCTCATCAGCATCGCGATAGTCAGCGGACCCACCCCGCCAGGGACCGGCGTCCATGCGCTGGCAAGGGCCGCCGCGTCCAGCGGATGGGTGTCGCCCACCAGAATCTTCCCTTTCTTATCGAACTCCGCCAAAGTATTGGGTTCGTTCCCCCAAATGGCCTCCACGGCACTTCGCTCGGTCAACCTGTTGATGCCGACATCAATCACCACCGCGCCCGGACGGATGTGTTCCGCGGTGAGGAACGCAGGCCGCCCGATCGCTCCCACCAGGATGTCTGCCCGCTGGCACTCGGCCGCCAAATCCGCCGTGCGCGAGTGGCAGATGGTCACCGTCGCGTGCGCGTGCAGCAGCAACATCGCCATCGGCTTGCCGACAATATCGCTCCGCCCAACGACCACCGCCCGTTTCCCCGCCACGTCGATCCCAGCCCGGCGCAGAAGTTGCATCACCCCGTTCGGGGTACAGGGCCGCGGACCGGGCAGGCCGATCGAAAGGCGGCCGACGTTCACGGGATGGAAGCCGTCCACGTCCTTCTCCGGCGCGATTCGCTCGAGCACCTGCTGGGAATCGATGTGCTTCGGCAGCGGCATCTGCACCAGGATGCCGTCAATCGAGTCATTCGCGTTGAGGTCGTCGACGATGGAAAGCAGTTCCGCCGTCGTGATGCTCTCCGGCCTGGTGATCTTCTCGCTCGCGAATCCGAGACCAGCACAGGTCTTCACCTTGCTGGAGACGTAGACCTCACTGGCCGGATCGGCGCCCACCAGGACGACGGCGAGGCCGGGCCGGCGGGGAAGCGCCGCGATGCGGGGTTGCAGTTCAACGAGGATTTCGTCGCGGACGCGTTTGCCGTCCAGAATCTGAGCCATGGTTACAGGCTACTATTTGACACCGGTCAAGCGCCGCACATTAAAGTTTTGGTGCCTTTTGCCGATCTTTCCTGTATGAAGTCGGTGCTGACGGCAATCGCGCTCCTATTGTGCGCCCTTCCGGTATGGGCGGGCGATATTGTCGGCAAGGTGGTAATCACCCGGACGCTAACGAAAAAACGGGTGGTCGTGGATGTGTATGCACCGCGAGGCGGGGCTCCGGCGACGGCGGCTTCCCCGCAGGATCTCGATGAGTGGGGCCGAACCGTTGTGTATGTTGATGCCCCCATGACGGGGGAACCGCCCTCCACGGTCGCTCAGATTGGGCAGCGGAACCGCCGGTTCGAGAAGGAAGTGCTCGTGATTCCAGCGGGTAGCAGCGTCTCCTTCCCGAATGGCGATCCCATCTTTCACAACGTGTTTTCGCTTTCGAAGGCAAAGGCCTTCGACTTGGGGTACTACCCGCAAGGGCAGACCCGAACGGTTCGGTTTGAAAAGCCCGGGCCGGTACAGGTGTTCTGCCACCTGCACACCAATATGAGTGCGGCTATTCTTGTCGTTCCCAATCAGCTATTCGCGCAACCGACTTCCGACGGGGCGTTTCGAATTCCAGGGGTACCGCCCGGGAAGCATTTGGTAAGGCTTTGGCACCGGAGCGCCGGCTTCCTGCAGCAGGAAGTCGAAGTCCCGGCCGAAGGTTCCGTCAACGTCAGCTTCAACCTCCCTTTGGCGACGATCAAGTCCGTAGGTCCCTGATGTCTGCCGATGCGTGAATCCTCCCTGACTCGCCGGGTTGTACTGTTCGTGCTGCTGCCGCTAGCGGCTGTGTTTGCGGCGAGCCTGTTCTGGATGGAACGGGCCCTTCGGCAGAGCACCGTGGTGGAGGTTCGGGCGGAGCTGCAGAAACGGGAATTGCGAAGGCAGCGGGAACAGGCGCGCCAAGGCCGGGAGTTGCAACGGGTTCTGCAGGTGCTGAGCGAAAACGCTGGGCTGAAGGCGGTTCTGACGTTACAACGGGATCTTGAAGATACCGGGGCTCTGCGCGACCCCGCGGCGAAGGCGGAGCTGCAACGAACTTTAGACGACCGGTTGGAAGCCGTGCGGGAATCGATCGATGCCGATCTTCTCGCGATGGTGAATGCGAGGGACCGGCCCGTCGCTGAGTGGCAGCGGCGGTCCGGCGGCATCTATCTGCGCCAGGAGATACCCATCAATCTCGAACGGGAGAACCTCGGCCGGCTCGTAGTGGGCCGCGAGGTGGACTTGCCGGCGATGAGCGGTGGCGCGGAGGCGGTACTGATCAAAGATGGCCGCGTGGAGCTTTCCACTTTACCTGCCGAACGATTTGCGGGTCTGACGCGCGATTGGACCCAGGCTGGCGAGTTGTTGCTGGGGAAGGAACGGTGGTTGGCGGTGCCCATGGCATCTACCGAGATCGGCAATGGCCGCCGCATCGTCATGCTGGCGAATGTCGATGCGGCGGTGGCCCCGTTTGTCCGTACCCTCCGCATGGTGCTTCTGCCGGCGGGGGCGATCAGTCTTGGACTCGTCCTCACGCTCGTCTGGTTCACCTCGCGGGCGGTGACGCAGCCCTTGCAGTCGCTGACAGAAGCCTGTCAGGAGAGCATTCAGAAAGGAATTCTCGAAATTCCTATTACCAAGCCCGCCGGCGTACTGGAAATTGATGTCCTTTCGGACAGCCTGCGCCGCGCTGCCGTCGCGGCATCCGACGCCCGTCGCAGTTTGGAGGAAGCCTATCTCGAAATCCTTGAGGCGCTCATTGAGAGTCTCGAAGCCCGGGATGAATACACGGCTGGCCACAGTCGCCGAGTGAGCCAATACTCCGTGGCCATTGGCGAAAAGATCGGGCTCGCCGGACGGGAACTGGAGCGATTGCGAATCGGAGCGCTCCTCCACGACATTGGCAAAATCGGTATCCCGGACTCGGTGCTCCTAAAAGACGGCCGCTTAACCGATGACGAGTTTGCCACGATCAAGAAGCACCCGGAGATCGGGGTGCGAATTCTCGAACGAATCGGCGCGTTCGGCGAGTATCTGGGGGCCGTCGGCCTCCATCACGAGAACCACGACGGTAGCGGATACCCGAAAGGCTTGCGGGGAGACGAGATTCCGGTGGAAGCCCGGATTGTTCACGTTGCCGACGCCTATGACGCCATGACCAGCAACCGTCCATACCGCAACCGCATGCCCGAGGAGAAGGTCCGGCGCATCATCCGGGAGTGCAGCGGAACCCAGTTTGACCCGGCGGTGGTGACCGCTTTCTTTGCCAGTCCGATTGACAGCACGGCTGCGAATTTGGAGAAGTTACATGAAGCAATTCAGAAACATGGGGAAAATGTGCCTGTGGCTGATGCTGCTCAGCCTATGGCGGGCTGACGCCCAGGAAGCGCAGATCGGTTTTGAAGTCCCCATGACGTTCACGTTCGGGACGACGGTGACGGACCGCTTTAAGAACACAATTCCGGAATGGCTCGCGACTATCGACAACCCGATACGCTCCAATCGAGGCGTGGCGGCGGCAGGCGCCCGCGTATTGATTGCGCCAACGCTCAAGCTGGGGCGGCATTGGTACTTCCATGGGACGTTCCAGGGCAACACGTCGCCGTTCTTCTACTACGAGGCCTATCACGTTCGGGGCAACGGGGCTCGCGTGAGGATGTTGCAGGGGTTCGGAGCCTATACGACCGGAGGTGAAACCGGCAGCGTTACCGTGAAAGTGGGCAAGTTAACGACGGCGTTCGGCCAGTTCGCCACGCGGTACAACGACCGGGACAACGCCTTGATCGACGCGCCGATGGCCTACGGCTCCTATCTGTTGCTCCGGCCGGATCTGATCCCTTGTTCCAACTTCGATCTTGAACACCAGCAGCGAGTGCATCCGAACGTCTCGGCCTACCATTGCAACCACGTGGAAACCTACACCTACGGCGTGTTGCCGGTAACGCCCTACGGTGTCTTCGGCGCCGAAGTGGACGTCACCTGGCGTCGCCTGGACGGGCGCCTGCAGCTAGCCAACGGCTCGCCGTCGAATCCTCAAAAGATCAACTCCTCCAGCCAGACCGCGCAGTGGGCCGGTGGCGTTGGCGTCACGGTAGTGCCGGGGTTGCGCGCCGGGGTCTCCGGCTTTCGCGGTCCGTGGCTCGAATCGAGCACGCAGTCACAGCTCGACCGGGGCCTCCATTGGCGGCAGTTCAACGCGAGCGGCATCGGGTTGGACGCCCAATGGGCCCGATCCCGGTTGGCGGTGAGCGGGGAGTGGCAGCGTCTCCAGTACAGTTATCCAAATTTCCAATCCGGCCCCTCCGTCCAATATGGCTATGGGGAAGGGAAGTGGACCCTTCATCCTCGCTGGTTCGTGGCGTCGCGCGTCGGTTACCAGCGCCACAGTGTCGTTACGGATGAATCGACAGCAGGACATTCGCATTTCCTGCCGACGCGGATGGCCTACGAGTTCGCCGTAGGGTATCGGCCGCGCCAGGGACACCTCTTGAAGACCGGCTACCTCTGGATGCCGAGCACCCAGCGCTATGGTCCCCGCGACGATGTGTTCGGATTTCAGTGGGTGGCCGATGTGCCGACGCTAAGCTGGACCCGGTAGCCGCTCAGTTCCAGTACGTCCGGTCGAGGCTGCGATACTGCACCGCCTCGGCCAAGTGCTTGGCCGCGATCTGGTCGCGGCCATCGAGATCGGCGATCGTCCGCGCCACCTTCAGGATCCGGTCGTGCGCCCGGGCGCTAAGCCCCATCCGCCGCACCGCCATTTCGAGCGTCCGTTCCCCTGCCTCATCAAGGCCGCAGTGGGTACGCAGTTGCGCGCTCGGGATATGCGCGTTGTAAAAACCGCGACTGTGCTGCCTTTCGCGAGCCGCTCCCACCCGTTGCCGGAAGTGCTCAGAGCTGGTAGCGGCATCCGCCCCGCGCAGGTCCTTGTAGGGCACGGCCGGAACCTCGATATGCAAATCGATTCGGTCCAACATCGGGCCGCTGATCTTTGCCAGATACCGCTGAATGATCCCCGGCGTACAACGGCATTCGCGCGTCGGATCCCCATGAAAACCACAAGGACATGGATTCATCGCCGCCACCAACATGAACCGGGCCGGAAACCGCGTCGACGAGTTGGCCCGCGCAATGGTCACGGCGCCTTCCTCCATCGGCTGCCGCAACTGCTCAAGCACGTTGCGGGCGAACTCCGGAAACTCATCGAGGAACAGCACTCCATGATGCGCCAAGCTCGCCTCGCCCGGGCGAGGCGTACCGCTGCCGCCTCCAATTAGGCCGGCGTCGGAGACCGTATGATGCGGAGACCGGAACGGCCGCAAACGCAACAACCCGTGCCCCTTAGCCAGTTGACCGGCCACCGAGTGGATCTGCGTCGTCTCGAGCGACTCCGGAAACGTGAGCGGCGGAAGGATCCCGGCCAATCGCTTGGCCAGCATTGTTTTGCCAGAGCCAGGCGGGCCGACCATCAGAACGTTGTGGCCCCCGGCTGCCGCCACTTCCAGAGCGCGTTTGGCCGTGGCTTGGCCACGAACGTCCGAGAAGTCAGGGTAATCCGGCTGCAGAGAACCATCCAGCGTGGACTGAACAGGGTCAAACTTCAACGGTTCATTGACGATCCCGACCGCCTCAGCGATGTGCTTGACACCGTAAACGTTGACGCCCTCGACAACCGCCGCTTCGGCGGCGTTCTCAAACGGCACGATCACATTGCGAACGTTCCGTTGCCGGGCGCAGACCGCGATCGACAGGGCGCCGCGGATCGGCCGCACCGCGCCGTCGAGCGAAAGCTCGCCGATCGACAGATGCTGTTCGCTCTGGTGCAGCGTCCCCATCGCTCCCAGAATGCCGAGCGCCATCGGCAGGTCGAAGCCGGGACCCTCTTTGCGAACATTGGCGGGAGCCAGATTGATGGTGACGGCCCGGGCCGGATAGCCGAAACCCGAGTTCATGAGTGCCGATTTGATCCGCTCACGGCTTTCGCGAACGGCCAGATCCGGCATGCCGACAGTGATAAAGTCACGGGCCGAGCCGGAGTTGTATAGATCAACCTCAACATCGATAAGATGCGCGTCGATGCCATAGACGGCGGCTGACCGGGTGCGAAAAAGGCCCATGTTACAGGAGTGGGCCTGACCAGGATTAATCTCACTCGACGGTAAAACGATGATCCGAACTCGTGCGGCTCCCGCTCACTCGGTCATGGAGCAGCAACTGGATCCGGTAAGCGCCGGGTGCGAGATCCTTGCCGAGCTGCAGGCTGAGCACGCTCGGAAGGTAGCGGCGCGGATAGGACGATTCCCCGGCTTGTTCGGCCGCGACTTCCTGCCGGAACATGCTCGCCCCGGCGGCGTTAAAGACCTCCAGTCCGTAGGCTATGTCGTACCGGTTCCCATCGCTCCGGGCGAACCCGACGATCGTGAACCGCGCCCACACCGTATCCCCAGCCCGGTAGGCTGGCGTCAAGACCGGCTGCGGAGCATCCTCCTGCCGATAGAACCCGAAATCCTTGGCGCCAAATGGGGCGTCCATCGGAATCGCCGGACCGGCCAGCCGGACCTCTACGGTCCGGGCCGCTTTCGTGTTCGCAACTTGATCTTCCAGTTCGATCGCGAGCTTTGCCTCGCCTCGGATCAGGCCGGAGGGCAGTTCCAATTCCGCATGAACCTTCGGCCGCCACTGTTTATCTTCAGGGGCCAGCTCGGCGACCACTTCGCCGGCGGCGGGCTTTGCCAGCCGCAGTCCGGTCGCGTCGGTCAGCGTGATGCTGTAGCGCAGGCGGACGCGCGGATCGCTATCGTCGTCCGCCTTGGCCGACCGGGCCCCGGTCACCGTGAAGCGGACGAATACTGTCTCTCCGCTCGCGAAAGGACGACCAACGGATTCGCCACCGTCCGTCGCGCTTACCACCAGTTCATCAATAGCGAGAGAAACTGGGGCCTGCGCCGGACTAATTGCCGAGAGAAGGACCAGCCACGCCGCTAGGGGTAGCGGGCGCCAGCTTGGTGGGAATCTCAATGTGTGCAATCTGTTCTTTCTCCGGATCGCCCCCACTGGAAACCTGCAGCTTGTATGCACCCACAGGGACATCAAATACAACATACCCTTGTTCCGTACTCGAAGGGGCAATCGTACGCAGAATGCCCAGCCACTGCGGGAAACCGTCGATCTCTGTCACCTCCGGAATCTCATTTCCATCGGAGCCGATCAGGCGCGTGTGGGGAAGCGTCACTTCTTGCCCACCGCCGTTCGTGGCTGAGAGGAGGATGACCAAATAGCGATTCTTGAGGGGGTCTTTCGCTCCCGGAAGCTCCGTGCGATAGTCGGCCGAGAGGCCGACGTACGTGACGGATCCGGCCGTCGCGCGATCTCCCATGCGAAAGACCTTGGCGGTGGGTGCGACGAACTCGCTGCCGCAAGAGAGGCAAGAGGCCAAGAGCGCAACGGCAGTTAAGATAGAAAGGTGGCGTAGGGCGAACATAAGTACAGTTGGGGATCTCACCGAGAAACAATGGAACCCACCGTATGGCTGTCCCAAGGAATCACGACTCTGAGTAAGGATGTTTAATTATGCGAGTACTTCAGCTAGGATTGCAATCGGCTGTTTTGATAGCCGGCCTCGACGGGTTGTTTGCCCAGGCCAAGCATCCGGTGAGCGGACGGGTAATTGCGCCCGTTATGAGCGCGGCAGGGGCTGACTGGCTCGAGCGGGGAGAGCGGGAAAGTGAGGAAAATCCTTCGAAAGCAATCCGGACGTTGGATATCAAGCCGGGGATGACCGTTTGTGATCTCGGCGCGGGCAGCGGTTATTACACGGTGCGGATGTCGCGGCTCGTGGGCCCTGCGGGCAAGGTCTATGCCGTAGACATCCAGCCGAAAATGCTGGAACTCCTCGCTCGACGCCTGAAGTCGGAGGGAATCAACAATGTTGTGCCGGTGCTCAGCTCCGAGGACGACCCCAAATTGCCCCCCAAGTCGCAGGATTTGATTTTGCTGGTCGACGTTTACCATGAGTTCGCGCGGCCGCAACTGATGTTGCAGCGGATGCGGGAGGCCCTGAAGGACGATGGCCGTTTGGTGTTGTTGGAGTATCGCAAGGAAGATCCCTCCGTGCCGATCCGGCTGGAGCATAAAATGAGTATTGCCGAAGTGAAGGCCGAACTGGAGCCCGAAGGCTTCCGGATCGAGAAGGTGTTGGACGATTTACCTTGGCAGCATATCTTCATTTGTAAGAAAAAGGCGAGATGATTTGGACTAAAGGTGAACGGCTGCCGACGGAATACTCCTTTCATAAGGATAGGGTTACAGGCACAAGGGTGCATCAACTTACGGCCCATGAGTCGACGAATCATGCCACGTATTTCCTGCAAAATTCGTTTACTCCGGACGGCCGCACGATGTTATTTATCTCAAATAGGAGCGGCTCCTGGCAGTTGTTCGCCGTGACGGAGTTTCCAGGCGGCGATCTTATGCAGCTAACCGATGGGCCGCCGATCCATCCGTTTTCGCCGGCATTCCATCCCGCGGGCGATCGCGTGTTCTTTGTGCGGGGAAGTGGGATCTGGTGGCTTCGTCTGGATACACTCGCCGAGGGGTGTGTAGTGGAATTCGGTGGTGGGTCGATGGGCGAATGCTCCTTCGATGCGTCCGGCGAATGGCTGGTGGCGGCGGTGAAAAAGGATGGGCCGTCCGGTTTGGCCGTCGGGCGGGCTGATGGAACGGCGTGGCATGTGATTCCGTTTCCGCGGACAGTGATCCATCCCCAGTTCCATCCCTTGGAGCCGGAGTGGATTGAGTTTGCGGGGGATCCGGCGCCACGCATGCATCGCGTCCGGCGGGACGGCACGGATCTTGACTGCCTTCATTTCCACGACAACGATGAGTTCGTGGTTCATGAGACGTTTCTCGGCCAGACCGGCCAAGTCGTCTATACCGTGTGGCCCTCGGCGCTCCGCAGCATGGATTGGCGGACGCGTGAGCATCGAACGATCGCCGAATTCAACGCCTGGCACATTACGCCCAACCGCGCTGGAACCGCCGTGCTCTGCGATACCAATCATCCGGATGCTGGGATTTTTATCGTCGACGTAGCTACTGGTGCCCGCCGTCTGGTTTGCCTCTCGGAATCGAGCAATGGTGGTTCGCAGTGGCTGACGAGCCGGTACGCGCTAGCCGAAGACTTCGCCGCGGCGCAGAGTGCGGCGAAGAGCGGACGGGCCTTGAGCTGGATGGAAGTGGGGACAGATACGGTGTACGGACCGCAGTGGACCCACCCGCATCCGTCCTATTCCCGTGACGAGCGGAGCGTCGTCTTCACGAGCGATCGCACGGGCCACGCGCAGGTATACGTGGCCGAGATTCCATTCGACTAAAAGCCAGCTTTCATGGCCTCAAAGTCTTTGTGAAAGGCGTCGAGCACGCGAGGGGTCTTGTCGCCGAGACCGCAGGCTTCCAGTAGGGGCGCCGGATCGTCGAGCTCCCCTTCGGGAGGAAACAGGCTGATGCCGAATTGGTTCACCGCGTGGTCGGCCAATTGAATAGCGCGGCTCAGCGACATCAACCCGGGCGCGGAGGAGTCAGCGTCCGGGTTGTGGTGATAGCGGACCGCCGAGCGGACCGGAATCGGCAACTGCCATTTTTCGAGTACCGCGAGTGACAGTTCCGGGTGGGTGATGCCAAGGAGCTCGTGCTCGCATTCCAGCGTCGACCGTCCCGAGGCCTTCTGTAGCAAACAGACTTCGGTATACGCTTCCGGGATGCCGACGGCGAACATCAGTTTTCCCAGGTCGTGCATCAGTCCGGCGATGAAGGCCCCTTCGGCGTAGTCAATGGGGAGATATTGCGCGAGCAGGTCGGCCATCAAGGCCGTCGCGATGGCGTGCTGGTTGAATCGGGAGTCCGACCAGCCCTTCGGCAACTTCAACTGAGTCAGCATCCGGGCAACCTGCATCGCCAGGACAATGTTTCGCAGTTTCACCGTGCCCAGAATCGCGATGGCTTGCCGCACGCTACTGACGGAGGCGGACCTTCCATAGGCGGCGGAGTTGACGATGCGCAGAACATTGCCCGCCAGCACCGCGTCTTTCTCGATCCAGTCGGCCAGCTCAGTCAGCATGACATCCTCACGGGCGAGGGTTGCCATCAACTTGGCGAGCACTGGGTTGAACGGGGGAAGTTGTCCAAGCGCCTGAAGCGCTTTTTCTCTGGCGGCGGAGGGGGTGAGGATGGCATTCATTGCGGCTTCGTCTCCTTCACCTTCTCGGCAGGGCCTAGAAAAGTCTTAAACTGATGGATGTGATTGAGCCTCCTCCGTTCGTTGAAGCTCCGGCGGTTGCCGTCCGGGATCTCCGAAAGGTTTACGGAACGAAGGCGGCGGTGGATGGGCTGACGCTATCAGTGCCCCGTGGCTGCTTTTTCGGCTTCCTGGGACCCAACGGCGCGGGCAAAACTACCACCATAAAAATGCTGATGGGGCTGGCGACGCCAACCTCCGGCGACATCGAAATGTTGGGGCTGCGAATGCCGGAAGACGCCCTGGCGATCAAGCGGCAGATCGGCCTTGTTCCCGATGACACGCTGCTGTTCGATCACCTGACGGGTCCTGAGTTCCTTGAATTTATCGGCCGGCTCTACGGGCTGGATCCGGGCCTGTCGCGGGAACGGTCGCGGGAACTCCTGGCGCTGTTTGAAATGGACGGCCACGACCAGAAGCTGATCGGCGAGTACTCCAAAGGCATGCGCAAGCGCGTCGCGATGGCGGCTGCCCTCATCCATTCCCCCCAGCTATTCCTCCTCGACGAACCCTTCGAAGGAGTGGACGCGGTCGGAGCCCGCCTGATGAAGGACATCCTGCTCGACCGAGTGCGTCGCGGGGCGACCATGTTTCTTACTTCTCACGTGCTCGAAGTGGTTGAACGGCTATGCGATCGCGTCGCGATCATTCACGACGGCAAGCTGGTGATCGACGAACCCATGGCGCAGTTGCGCGCGGGCACCGAGACGCTCGAAGAGATTTTCGTGAGGGTTGTGGGAGGCGCGCCGCGGGCCGCCGACGCGCTGGAGTGGCTGTAGCGTGCTGACGCAGGTGCGCGCCATCCTGTGGGCCCAATGGCGGACACAGCGGAATTTCTTCCTCCGCTCCCACAAGGTTGGCGTGCTGTTCACTTGGTTTAGCAGTCTGTTGTGGTACGGGCTCTGGATAGCGGGGGCCGTGGGGGCCGCGCTGCTGACCGGCGGAGGCGTCCGGCCGGAAATCCTGGAACCGGTCTTGACCTCCGCCCTCTTCTTCGTCTTTTTCTTCTGGCAACTCTTCCCCGTCATGTTGGCTTCGAGCGGCGCCTTCCTGGACGTGAAGCGGCTGCTCGTCTATCCCATTCCGCCGGGCCAGTTGTTTTTCCTTGAAGTGGCCTTGCGACTATCCACCGGCCTCGAAATGCTGCTGGTGCTCCTCGGCGCTTCTGCCGGACTCGCATGGAATCCGCAAGTGCCCTGGTGGGCGGCCCTCCCGCTTCTTCTGTTCGGGGCGTTCAACCTATTCCTGGCCAGTGGCTTGAAGACGCTCCTCGACCGCATGCTGCAGCGGAAGTGGGTTCGCGAGATCCTGGTTTTCTGTTTTCTCGGGATTATTTTGGTCCCGCAACTGGTGGCGATGAAAGGAATCCCGGCGCCGGTTGTAGCCCAGTTGAAGAAGGCCGCCGTGTTGACCTGGCTATTCCCGTGGAAAGCCGTGGGCCACCTGTCGAGCGGCCACGCGGCCTGGGGAGCGCTGGCGATTCTCGCGGCGTGGACGGCCGGCGCGTACTGGTTTGCCCGGTCGCAGTTCGCCCGCTCGATGCGCCTGGAAGAGTTCAGCGCCCTGCCTGCAGGCGAAGCCGCGCCGCGCCGGTCAAACGGCTGGCTCGAACGGTTCTACCGGGCCCCAGCCCTCCTGTTCCCTGATCCTTTGGCCGCCGTGATGGAGAAGGAGCTCCGGTTGCTCATCCGGGCGCCGCGCTTCCGGCTGGTCCTCCTGATGGCTTGCACCATGGGCCAACTCCTGTGGCTGCCCATCGGGATGCGTCGCGGTGCCGAAGAGGGCTTTGTGACGAGCAACTACCTCACCCTCTCGATGTCCTATGCGCTACTGGTTCTGAGCGATACCCTGCTCTGGAACGTGTTCGGCATGGAGCGCGGCGCGGCGCAGGCGTGGTTCGTCACGCCGGTAAGCCTGCGTACCGTGCTGCGCGCGAAGAACCTGGTGGCGGGGTTCTTTCTCCTCCTTTGCCTCCTGATCATCTCGACGATTGTTGTCGTGCTGCCCGTGCGGTTGACGCTCCTGCAGTTTGTCGAATCCGCCGGAGTTCTCGGCGTGATGGCATTGCTGCTCATGGCCGTCGGCAACATGGCGAGCGTCTACTATCCGCGAGCGGTGGACCCCGGGCAGACCTGGCGCAACACCTCGGGCGGCAAGGTCCAGGCCTTCATGCTCCTCGTCTACCCCGTCATTTCGATCCCGATCTCGTTGGCCTACGTCGCCCGGTGGGCGCTTGATTCAGAAGCGGCTTTTTTCAGCGTTCTGGCCGCCGACCTGCTCATCGCGGCCATTGTCTACTGGGTCGCGACAGATTCGGCCATCGAAGCATCCGAGTCGCAAAGGGAAGAGATGATCGGCACCCTCACCGCCTCGCAACGGGAAGGGCCGATCTCGCTCACCTAGCGATCAAACGATCTCGCTGATCACTTGTCCATGCACTTCGGTCAGCCGTTCCCGGCGGCCAAGGTGCAGGTAGCTCAGCGCGTCCTGCTGCAACCCGAGCTGATTCAGAATCGTCGTGTGGATATCCCGGAAGTGGTACGGCTTCTCGATCGCGCGAAGCCCGATGGCATCCGTCGCCCCGACCACTTGGCCACCCTTGATGCCGCCGCCCGCCATCCACATGCTGAAGCCCAGGTTGTGATGGTCCCGGCCCTGCGTTCCCTCCGACTCCGGCGACCGGCCGAACTCGCCGCCCCACACCACAAGCGTCGAATCGAGCAAACCCCGCTGCTTCAGGTCCTTGATCAACGCAGCTACCGGTTGGTCCGTGTGGCCGGCCATGCGGATGTGGTTCTCTTCGATGTTCGAGTGCGCGTCCCACTGCATGTTGCCGGGGCCGCCGCCAGCGACGACGGTGATAAACCGCACCCCGCGTTCGACCAGCCGCCGGGCCAGCAAGCAGCGCCGCCCGTAGTCGTCGGTCTCCTTCTTGCCGATGCCGTAAAGCTCCCGCATCGCGTCGGTCTCTTTCGAAATGTCGAAGGCTTCGGGCGCCTCCGTCTGCATCTTGAACGCAAGATCGTAGGCCGAAATGCGCGCTTCCAGTTCCGCATCGCCCGGCTTCATCTCCGCCTCGTTCAGATTGCGGAGCAGGTCGAGCGTCCGCCTGCGCTGCGGCGTCGAAATGCCTTCCGGCAAATCAAGGTTCAGCACGGGCCGCGCACCGGCGCGAAGCATGGTGGGTTGATATACGGCGGGCAGGAAACCCTGCGTATACATCGGCTGGCCCGCTTCCAGGGCGCCCTTGGGATCCGGCAGCACGCAATAGGCGGGCAGCGATTCGCTCTCCGTGCCCAGGCCGTACGCTACCCACGAACCCATGTTTGGGAACCCCGGCAGAATGCGGCCGGTCATCAACTGATACTGCGCCGCCGAGTGGACCACCATGTCGCCGTGGCAGGAGCGGATGATGGCGAGGTCATCAACAATGCTGCCCTGATGCGGGAACAGGTCCGACACCTCGATGCCGCTCTTGCCATACCGTTTAAATGTGCGCTTCGTGCCCAGCAGCTTGGCCGTCTTCGAAACGAACTGATACTTGGCCTCGCCGAACTCCGCCGGCCGCGGCTGGCCGTTCAACTGATTCAGCAGCGGCTTCGGATCGAAGGTCTCCATGTGGCTCGGGCCGCCGGCCTGGAACAGGAAGATCACCGACTTGGCCTTCGCCTTGTCCGGCATATGCGGCGGCTTCGGCGCCAAGGGATTCTTGGCCGCAGCCTGCGCCGTCATCTGCGCGAAGGCAAGGGAGCCAAAGCCACAGAAGGCGTGGGTGAGAAATTCGCGGCGGTTGCGGGTCCAGCGGATATGTTCAGACATCGTTAGTCCACGTACAGGAATGCGTTAAGGTTCAGAACGGCGAGGGCGAACTCGCGGAGCGGTTGGCCTTCGTTGAGATATTGAGCCGCGAGCGTGCGCTCTTTGGCCGACGGCGGCCGCCCGGTGGTGAGCAGCCACGCGCGTTCGACAAGCTTGTTGCGATCGCCCTTCGATTCCGCCTGAATACGGGCGGCGAAGGCATTGGCCATACGGGAAGCCAGATCGCCATTCGTCAGTTCGAGCGCCTGCGGGGCATGCGTCGACGACTCGCGACGGGCGCAACTGATCTGCAGATCCGGCGCGTCGAATGTCTCCATCATCGGCAACCGCAAATTCCGCTTAGCCATCAGGTAAACGCTGCGGCGGTCGTGTTCGGTCGCATCCGGCGTAATTGCCCACTGCGACGGCTTGTACAAGAAATTCACGAGCTCCGGGTCCACCGGAACGATCACGCTCGGCCCCCCGGCCTTCGGGTTCAGCTTACCCGCCACGGCGAGCAGGCTGTCGCGCAGCTCCTCCGCTTCCAACCGCCGCCGGCTCCAATGCCAAAGCAGCTTGTTCTCCGGATCCTCCGCCTCGGCCTTCGCCGAGATGGGCGATTCAAAAGACTGCCGCCAAGTGCTCGAAGTCAGCAGCAGCTTATGCATCGGCTTCATCCGCCATCCGCCTGCAATGACCTGATTGGCAAGATAGTCCAACAATTCCGGATGCGACGGGCGCAGGCCCATCTTGCCGAAATCGTTCGGCGTAGCGACCAGGCCGCGGCCGAACTGCCAGTGCCAAATCCGATTGGCGATCACCCGAGAGGTCAGCGGGTTATCTGGGTCGATGAGCCACTCCGCCAACTTCGTCCGCGGATTCTCCGGCAGTGTGGTCCGCTCAGGCGTACCATCCGGTAGCAACACGCCCAGCGGACGCGCCCCCACTTTCTCCTTCGGCTGGTTGTATTCGCCCCGGTTCAACAGGTGAATGGGAGAGACCTTGGCAAAGTCGTTCTCCACGCTATACAGCGCCGGCAACTGCGCCGGCAATCTGTCGTTCGCAGCTTCCAGCTTCTTCTCGAGTTCCAGCCGCTCATCGCCAACCTTCCCTCGCAGTTCCGCGCGGAGTGCTTTAATCTCGTCCTGTGCCGACTTGGCCTTCGCCTGCCATGCGGCCTGCTCGGCCTCCGAGGCAAGCGGGATATCCTTCTCATGGGTGGCCGAGAAGTACGATTGAATCCGATAGTAGTCGGCCTGGCGAATTGGATCGAACTTGTGATCATGGCAGCGGGCACAACCAAGCGTCACGCCGAGGAAGGCCGCGCCGACGACGTTCGTCATCTCGGTCAGCACTTCGTTCCGCGAACTGGCGACCTCCTGGTTACCGGCGTTTTTCCGCAGCGGCCCCATACGCTGCAGACCAGCCGCCACCCGCATCGGCTCTGCCTTCGGCGCAATCTCATCGCCAGCGAGCTGCTCCATCAAAAACTTGTCGTAAGGCTTGTCTTCGTTAAACGACTGGATCGCGTAGTCGCGAAAACGCCAAGCGCCGTTGCGGTGCGTGTCATATTCAAACCCGTCCGATTCAGCGAAGCGGACGACGTCAAGCCAATGCTGGCCCCAGCGCTCGCCGTAGTGCGGCGAAGCGAGCAGTCGGTCGACGACTTTCTCCCAGGCATTCGGTGCAGTGTCTTTCACGAAGGCTTCGATCTCTTCTGGCGTGGGCGGCAAGCCGATGAGCGTAAACGTAGCACGGCGAATCAGTGTGCGGCGGTCGGCCTCCGGCGCCGGGCTCAGCCCAGCCTTCTTCAGGCGCGCCAACACAAACGCATCGACCGGATTCTTGATCCACTCATTGTCGGCCGGATCGGTAAAGGTGGGGATGTCAGGTGTCGCGCGTTTCTGAAATGCCCAATGGCGCCGTTCGATGGCAGTGTATGTGCCCAACGGAGCGATCGTCTCTTCCGCGGCCAGATGGAAGACGAGAATGGCCGAAAGCAGCGCGGCTAATCGGTGAGAACACATATTCATTAGGGATCATACATATCCGCGGGACCGGTGACAAGGGGTAGTCTGCGAAACTAATTGGGATGCGGATCCTCCTGAATTCAATTGCCTTATGCAGTTTGAGCTTCGCCCAGGTAGCCGAGGTTCCCGTGATGGCCCCGGTGTCCCAATGGGAACCTCCGGCGGCGAAAATGGCGAGATCGCTCTCGGAAAGCACCGGGGCGGCGCCGAAGAACCTTTTGACCGTGGGAGAACGGTCGAAATGGAAAGAGACCGGTCGCTACACCGACTCGGTCGCCTACGCCCGGGCCCTCGAAAAAGCGAGCCCGTGGGTGAAAACGATCTCTCTGGGCAAGTCCCCCCAAGGACGCGACATCATCGCCACCATTGTGTCGAAAGACCGCGCCTTCACCCCCGACGCGGCGCGCAAATCCGGCAAGCTCATCGTTCTCCTCGAAAGCTGCATCCACCCCGGCGAGGTGGATGGAAAAGAGGCCGGCGAAATGCTCCTTCGCGATATCGCGGTGACGAAGAAATACGCAGCCTGGCTCGACCAGGTCATCCTCATCAACATCCCAATCTTCAACGTCGACGGCCACGAAATCTGGAGCGGCTACAACCGCATCAACCAGCAAGGGCCCAACGAGATGGGCTTCCGCGCCACGGCGCAACGCCTGAACCTCAATCGCGACTTTCTCAAGGCCGACGCCCCCGAAATGAAGGCCTGGCTCCGCTTCTTCAACGCCTGGCTGCCGGACTTCTTCATCGATAACCACGTCACCGATGGCGCCGACTTCCAATACGACATCACCATCGACACCCCGATGAACCAGGACATCTGGGAGAACCTCGCCAAGTGGACCCGCGAGCGCTACCTCCCCGCGCTGAACGACGCTATGACCACCGACGGCCACGTGATGGGCCCCTACGGCGGCTTCCGCCAACGCGGCCGCCCCGAAAGCGGCTTCCAAACGCTCGGCGTCACTCCCCGATTTTCCAA
Source organism: Candidatus Sulfopaludibacter sp. SbA3 (assembly GCA_945890485.1). Classification (GTDB taxonomy): domain Bacteria; phylum Acidobacteriota; class Terriglobia; order Bryobacterales; family Bryobacteraceae. The sequence goes on from CAMDCN010000005.1 coordinate 357,973, forward strand.
TGGCTACCTCGCCGCGCAGAACCGGCCGTCGCTCCTCGTCGAAACCCACAGCTTGAAGACCTTCAAGACGAGAAGCTGGGGCCACTACAACATCATGAAACGGTCCATCGAGATCCTCCTCCGGGATCCAAAAACGCTCCAGGACGCCGTCCGCGAAGCCGACCGCGCCGTCGCTGCGCTCGCCGGGTCCGCCACCGCCGTGCACCTCGATGGAAAGTCCAGCGACGAAACGAAGCCGTTCACCTTCCGGGCGCTGAAGGCCATCGCGAAGCCGAGTTCGTTAACCGGAGCGACCGTGCTGCAGTACCAGAAAGAGACGCTCGATATCCCGACGACCATCTACGACCGCATGACCACCACGCTGGCTGCCACCGTGCCGAAAGGCTACTACGTCCCCGCCGAATGGACCGAGGTGATCGAACGGCTCGAACTGCACGGCGTCAAAACGGAGCGAACCACGAAGGAGATCCGCGGCGAGTTCGCCACCTACCGTCTCAAAGAAGCCAAGTGGAGCACCGTGCCCTTTGAAGGGCGTCTGGCCGTGGATTTCAAACAGGTGCCGGTCAAGGAGCAGCGGACGATCCCCGTCGGAAGCGTCTACGTCCCGATGAACCAGCGCGCGGCCCGTGTAGCGCTGAACCTGCTCGAACCCGCCGCGCCCGATTCGCTCGTGCGCTGGGGCTTTCTGAACTCCATCTTCGAACAGAAGGAGTACTTCTCCGATTACGTCTTCGAACCCATCGCGCAGGAGATGGCGCGCCTCCATCCGCAACTCAAAACCGAGTTCGATGCCAAGCTCCAAGCCGATCCCAAGTTCGCCGCCAACCCGCGAGCCCGGCTCCAGTGGTGGCACGAACGGTCACCGTACCTGGAGCCGGACAAGGACGCTTATCCTATCGTCCGCGTGGATTGAAAGTGCGCCTGCTCCTCGGCGATGAAGTGCTCGACGAGGAGGCGGAAGAGGGATTCGACCATGTCCGGGTTGAGTCCTTGCTCCGCCGCCAAGGCGCGGCGGACGGCAATCATGGCCTGAACTCTCGCCGGATCCGCGACGGCCGTGGGAGAACTCTTGAACTGCGCTGCCGCCAAGACGTACTGCCGCCGCTCGGCGAGGGTACGCAGCAGCTCCGCGTCGAGACGGTCGATCTCGACGCGGACATCTGCCAACGACGCACATTCCGCGGGCCGTTTCATGCAAGCAGCGCTTTGACGACGTGCGCCTTTTCGACGCCCGTCAGCTTCTGGTCCAGGCCTTGGAACTTATAGGTGAACCGCTCATGGTCGATCCCGAGCAGGTGCAGCATCGTCGCCTGGAAGTCGCGCACGTGTACCGGGTCCTTCGTGATGTTGTAACTGAACTCGTCCGTCTCCCCATGCGTATAGCCGCCCTTGGTTCCGCCGCCCGCCATCCACAAGCTGAAGCAGCGCGGATGATGGTCGCGGCCATAGTCGGTAGCCGTCAGCTTGCCCTGCGAATAGATCGTCCGGCCGAACTCGCCGCCGAAGATCACCAGCGTATCGTCCAGCATGCCGCGCTGCTTCAAATCCTGCACCAGCGCGTAACAAGCCTGGTCAACGTCCTTGCACTGCGAAGGGAGCACTTCCGGCAGCAGTCCATGGACGTCCCAACCGCGCATATAAAGCTGCACGAACCGAACGCCGCGCTCGACCAGCCGCCGCGCCATCAGCGCCGAGTTGGCAAACGTCCCGCCCTCCCGTGCCGCCTCGCCATACAGCTTAAACGTCGATTCCGGCTCGCTCTTGATGTCGGTCAACTCCGGAACGGAGGCCTGCATCCGAAACGCCATTTCGTACTGCGCAATTCGCGTACGCGTCTCCGGATCGCTCAGCTTCTCGGCCGTAATCTGGTTCATCTCGCCCAGCGCGTCCAGCATCCGGCGGCGCATCTGCGTCGGTACGCCGTCCGGATTATTGATATAGAGCACTGGATCGCCGCCGCTGCGCAGCGAGACTCCGGAGTACTGTCCGGAAAGGAAGCCCGCGCTCCACAGCCGCGCCGAAATGGCCTGCACATTCGCCTTCGGGTGCGAGTGCTTCGCGTTCAGCACGACGAACGCCGGCAGGTCCTTGTTCGTGCTGCCGAGCCCATACGACGCCCACGAGCCGATGCACGGCTTGCCCGCGATCATGAACCCGGTCTGGATGAACGTGATAGCCGGCTCATGATTAATCGCCTCGGTGTTCATCGACCGGATCAGCGTGATGTCATCCGCCATCTTCGCCGTCCACGGCAGCAGCTCCGATAGCTCCATGCCGCTCTTGCCATGCTTGGCAAACTTGAAGACGGTCGGCGCAATCGGGAAGCGGGCCTGCCCGGAGGTCATCGTCGTCAGCCGCTGGCCGGAGCGGATGGATTCCGGCAGGTCCTTGTCGAACCAGTCCTGCATCTTCGGCTTCCAATCGAAAAGGTCATGCTGCGGCGGAGCGCCCACCATATGCAGGTAAATCACGCGCTTCGCCTTCGGGGCGAAGTGCGGCAGCCCCGGCAATCCGGGCAGTCCGCCTTCGGCCTTAGGCGCGCCGGAGAGCAACTGCGAGAGAGCCACGGCGCCCAACCCGCCCCGCAACAGTTGCCGGCGGCCTTCGTTGACAACACACTCTTCGGTCGGATTGAGATTCGGTTTCAGAAACGGGAGCAGGCTCATTTGGTGACGACCTCGTCGAGATTCAGTAATTGGTTGGTGATCATGGTCAGCGCCGCGAACTCGGCCGGGGGCAGGGAAGCGTCCGGCTTCGATTCGCCCACCGCTAGCAGCTTCTTCGCGTCGGCTGGGTTCGAATCGTAATGGCGCAGATAGTCGCGGTAGGCGCCTTGCGTGATCGTTTGTTCCCGGGCGTCCAAGGGACGCGCGAGCACAGTACGGGCGATGAGATTCAACTGCCCGGTGGGATTGTTCCTCTCCGTCAACAGCGCGCGCTGGGCCAACGCCCGTGCGGCTTCGACGAACTGCGGATCGTTCATCGTCACCAGCGCCTGCAGCGGCGTATTCGTCCGTTCCCGTCGCACGGTGCAGGATTCGCGAGTTGGCGCGTTGAAGATCTCCATGTTCGCGGGCGGAGCGCTACGCTTCCAGAACGTATAGAGGCTGCGCCGGTATAGGCTCTCGCCCGAATCGCGCTTGTAGAAACGGGTGTTGCTGCCGTCCATGGCGACGGTCTCCCACACATTGTCCGGCTGATACGGTTTCACGCTGGGGCCGCCGATCTTCTTTGTCAGCAAACCGCTCGCCGCGAGTGCGTAGTCGCGAATCATCTCGCCATCCATCCGGAAGCGAGGTCCCCGAGCGAGCAGCCGGTTGTCCGGGTCAGCCTGCAACTTGGCCGGCGTCGCCACCGCGGCCTGGCGATAAGCCGAACTCGTTACCATCAGCCGCAACAGAGCCTTCACATCCCAACCCGATTCCCGAAACTCAATCGCCAGCCAGTCGAGCAGCTCCGGATGCGTCGGCGCTTCGCCCTGGCTCCCGAAGTCGTCAGCGGTCTTCACGATGCCCGTCCCGAAGATCTCCTGCCAGAAGCGGTTGACGGTCACCCGAGCGGTCAGCGGATTATTTCCATCCACCAGCCATTGCGCCAGCCCCAGCCGGTTCTTCGGCGCCCCAGCCGGCAGCGGCGGCAGCACACCCGGCACTGCCGGTTCCACCTTATCGCGTGGCTGGTCATATTGGCCCCGGTAGAGAATGTTCGACATCGGCAGGGAGTCCGTCTTCTCCTGCATCACGTGGGTGATCGCCCCGCGGCGCCGAATGGACCGGCGCTCAGTCGCCAGCCCCGCGAGGTTCTGATAAGCCGCGCGCGAGCCAAGGTCCACGTTGGCTAAATAGTACTGCTCGGCGGCAGCGCGGTCGCCCTGCTGAAACTCCGGCCAAATCGCGATGCTCCGCGCCTCCTCGACGCGCAGCGCCCGCCCGTAAATCCGCAGATCGCTGATCTTGCCGCCGGCGAAGAACCGCTTGTTGCCATCGCCTCCGAGGCGAAGCGGAGCAGGCGTCTTGATCTCGCCCATCAGGTCAAAAAACGTTTCGCTGGCGCCTTCAAATGGAACGGCCTCCCCGTTCACGAACAACGCGAGGCTATCGCGTAGTCCAGTCCCGTCGTAAGTAAACGTAACGTGGTGCCAAGCGTCGACCGCCAAGCGGCGGTCGTTCGTGCCGCGAACTTGAATCGCCTTATTGTCATCGCCCACCAGCCGCAGGAACGGCCGGCGATCATTCACCTCAACGGCAATACCGCGCGCCTTGTCCTCCGGATAGCGTTCCAGTTGGCTCAGCACCGTCAGGTTCTCCGTGCTCTTCGGCAGGAAGAAACGAACGGCAATCGAAAACGCCTGCCCCCGCGCAAACAGCGCCTGATTCGGCAGTTCACGCGTCTGCTTGGCGTCGAAGGCCATCTCCCCAGCCGGAACACGGAACGTCTCGCCCTCCACCGGCAGCTTCACTTTCTTATGGCGGCCCTTCCGGAACCACTCTGCAAAGCCCGGCGCCGCGGCAGTTTTGGCGGCCTCCAGTCCGGCGCGCGCGGCCGTCTCCTCGGCAGACAAACGGGCCCAACGGTCCCGATCCTCCACCCGAGGGATCACGAGCACCGGCGGCGTGTCATAGATATTCCCATCGAGCGGCCGCTGCAGCGTGTTCCGATAGAACGCCGTCAGCGCGTAGAAATCCTTCTGCGAAATCGGATCGAACTTGTGATCATGGCAACTGGCGCAGCCAACGGTCATGCCCAAGAACACGGCGCCCGTCGTGTCGGCGCGGTCCTTGTCGTACATCGCCTGCACCTCATCCGGAATCACCCCGCCCTCGTTCGTCGTCACGTTGCAGCGCTGAAAGCCGCTCGCGATCTGCTGCTCCATCGTGCGATTCGGCAGCAAGTCGCCGGCAACCTGCCACAACACGAACTGATCGAATCGCAGATTCTTATTGAACGCCTGAATCACCCAATCGCGATACGGCCACATCTCCCGGTAGTTGTCGATATGCAGGCCATGCGTATCGGCGTAGCGCGCGGCGTCGAGCCAGAACCGCGCCCGGTGTTCCCCATACTGCGGCGAAGCCAGGTAGCTGTCGACCAGCTTCTCATACGCATCCGGCGAAGCGTCAGCGACGAAGGCATCAACATCAGCCGGCTGCGGGGGCAGGCCCGTCAGGTCGAGCGCCACGCGACGAGCGAGTGTCCGCCGATCGGCCTCCGGCGCGGGCACAAGCCCGGCAGCTTCAATACGGGCCAACAGCAACTGATCCAGCGGACTCCGTGGCCACTGCGTGTTTCGCACCGAAGGCAGCGACGGCTTGGCCGGCTGCTGGAACGCCCAATGCTCCTGCCACTTGGCTCCCTGCTCAATCCACCGAGTCAAGGTCTCCCGCTGCTTGGGTGTGATCGTTTTATGTGACTGCGGCGGCGGCATCAACAGCGCCGGGTTCTTATGCGTAATGCGCTGCAGGATCAGGCTATCGGCCGGCTTGCCAGGAACAACCGCCGCCCCCTTCTTGCGCACGGCGAAAGCGCCGTCCCTCGTGTCGAGCCGCAGGTTCGCCATCCGCGTCGTGCGGTCCGGGCCGTGGCAGTGGAAACAGTTGTCGGAGAGAATCGGCCGCACTTCGCGCTGAAAATCAACCGGCGCTTGGGCCAGGGCGAACCCCGACGCCATCGTAAAGAAAACGACACTCCGCATTCATCGACTATTCTATTGCACCGGGGCGGGGCCGAACTGCGGGTCGAAGCCAGTCGCCGGATTCAGGTAGATCACCCGGCCGCAGTTCTCGCACGTCATGAACGTGTGGTTCGTGCGCAGTTCCTGCGAGAGTTGCAGGCGGATCTCCATAAAGCAGCCCTGACATTGGGTACCCACCACCTCCACCGCCACCACGCCGTTCTTATGTTTCCGGCGCAGGCGTTCATAAAGGCTCGCCACCTGAGGCGTCAGCGTCGCCAGCGTCGTCTTCCGCTGCTCAGCCAGCGCAGCCAACTCCGCCAAGCCGGCCTTGTGGCGAGCCAGTGCCTGCTGCCGCTCCGTCTCGAAGTTCTTCTGCATGGCAAGCAGCTTGCCCTTCGAAACGGCGATGTCCGCGCGCAACTGCTCCTCTTCCATCAGCAGCTCCAACTCACGTTCTTCCGCCTTGGCGATGGCCTGTTCCGCCCAGGTGATCTCATGCTCCAGCGCCTGCGTCTGCGTCAGGTTCTGCGCCTCGTTCAGTTGCTTCTTCAGCTTGATGATCTTGCTCTTATGGAGCTCGACGTCGCCTTCGAGTTTGCGACGCTCCGTCTCGTCGGCCTTCAGGTTGGCTTCGAGCGTGGCGAGGCTCTTCGATTGCGCGGCGGTGTCTTTCTGCAAGGCATCCAGCCGCTTGGGCAGTTCGGCGAGTTCCGTCTCGAGCCGCGTCACGGCGTGATCAAAATCCTGCAGGCGGACCAACGCTTGCACTTCGGGTAGCATACTTAGCGGAGTCTAGCACGCAGCCGCGATAGGGGCCGTTCGAGCGCGTCCGCGGCCAGCGCCATCTCTTCAACGCCCAGCAGACGGCAAGCGAAGTAATAGACGGCCAAGCCGGACGGGATGGACAGGGCCAAATCGACCATGTAGCGCATGCGCCCCGGTTCAATCCGCGAGCCGACGAACCAACTCGTCGCCCAGATGGCCACCGACATCGCGGCGGCAGCGAGCAGAATCCGCAGGACGCTCGCCAGCAGCGCGCGCCCATAGATCCCCGTCATCCGCCCCTTCAGAATGCTGAACAAAATCAGGCTGCCCGTAATCGCGACCACCGACGTCGACATGGCCAGCCCGGCCAGGCCGAAGCCAGGCTGCGTGGTCATCGTGGAGACGACCGCATAGTTGATCGCAATCGACGCAAGACTCACGAACATCGGCGTCCGCGCGTCCTTCAACGCATAAAACGCCGGCACCAGCACCTTCAACGCGCTATAGCCGGCCAAACCAATGGCGAACCAACCCAGCGCCAGCGCCGTCTGCTGCGTGTCGTAGCTCGTGAACTCGCCACGTTCAAACAGCGCGCCGATGATCGACGGACCCAGCACGAACAGGCCCACCGACGACGGAATCGTCAACAGGAACACGAGGCCGAGCGACCGCGAAAGCGTCCGCCGAAAATCGTCCATGTCGCCCCGCGCCGCACTCCTCGAAATGGCCGGCAGCGTAGCGCCGCCGATGGCGACCCCAAACAACCCCAGCGGAAGCTGCATCAGCCGGAACGCGTAGCCCAGCCAACTCATGCCACCGTTAATCTCGGAGGCGAAGCTCGTATTCACCATCACGTTGATCTGCACCGCCGCGTTGCCCAGAATCGCCGGGCCCATCAGCCGGAGAATTTGCCGCAACCCGGGATGCTCCCAGTCGATCGCCGGGCGGAAGACGAACCCGCTGCGAACCAGCGCCGGAATTTGCGCGGAAAGCTGAATACACCCGCCCACTAGCACGCCCCAAGCCATCCCTTCGATTGCCGGGATGCCGAGATAGGGCCCGGCCAGGAAACCCATCGACAGACCGACGGCCAGCGAACCGACGTTGAACATCGAAGACGACAGCGCGGGCAACGCGAACTGGTTACAAGCGTTCAGTATTCCCATCGCCTGCGCCGCCAGCGCGACCACCAACAGGAACGGGCACATAATCCTGGTCAGCCGAACCGCCAGTTCATGCTTGCCCTCAATCTGCCGGAAACCCGGCGCGAGCAGGTCGACCATCTGCGGCGCGAAGACCATCCCCGCCAGGCACAGCGTGCCCACCACCAGGATGATCGCCGTCGCCACCAGGTTCGCCAAGTGAGCCGCGTCCTGCCGGGACTTCTTCTGCAGCGCTTCGACGAACGTCGGCACAAAGGCTGAACTCAGCGCACCTTCGGCGAAAAGATCCCGCGTCAAATTCGGGATCCGGAAGCCTAATAAGTAAGCGTCATAAGCCGCCGTGGCACCAAAGAAATGAGCGAGCGTGATCTCGCGAACCAACCCGGTGAGGCGGCTGGCCAGGACAGCGATGCTGGTGACCCCGGCTGATCTCGCCACCGATTGGCTGGACGAGACGGAGCCGGGAATCTCGGCCGCGTTACTGCTCACTTACGCTCCGTACTGTTCAAGAAAATGGGCAACCGTGGCGATCCCTTTGTAGTAGTTCTCCACGGCAAACTTCTCATTCGGCGAATGCAGGCCGTCGTCGGGCAAGCCAAAGCCCATCAAAATCGTGGGAATGCCCAGGTGTTGGGTGAAGTCCCCCACAATGGGGATGGAGCCCCCGCTACGGACGAACACCGTCTTCCGGCCCAGCGCGTCGGCAAAGCAACGGGCTGCGACAGCGATGGCGGGATGGTCGGGATTCACGAGCAAGCCCGGGCCGCCACTCAGCACGCGAACCTCAATGCGCACGCCCTCGGGCGTGTTCGCGGCAATCCATTCACGAAACGCAGCCACCACGACTTCCGGATCCTGATGCGGCACCAGGCGCATCGAGACCTTCGCGACGGCCTTGGCCGGAATCACCGTCTTCGCCCCTGCGCCCGTGAAACCGCCGGCGATGCCATGGACTTCAAACGTCGGCCGCGCCCACGTCTTCTCGAACGTGCTCCGCCCCGGCTCGCCCGTCAGCGCCGAAGAGCCGACCTCTTTCAGGTATTCCGATTCGTCATAAGGCAGGCTGGCCCAGCTCTCGACCTCCGCCGGCGAAGGCGGCGCGACGGTCCCGTAGATGCCAGGAATCAGGATGGTGCCGTGGTCGTCTTTCGCCTTCCCGAGCAACTGCACCAGCCCATAGACGGCGTTCGGCGCCGCACCGCCGTAAAGGCCGGAGTGCAGATCCCGCCCAGGGCCCGTGGCTTCCACTTCCATATAGACGAGGCCGCGAAGACCAACGCAAAGCGTCGGCAGGCCGGGCGCAAACAGCGCCGTGTCCGAGACCAGCGCAACGTCAGCCTTCAACTTCTCCGGGTTCTCGGCGACGAACTTGGCGACGGACTTGCCGCCGATCTCCTCTTCGCCTTCGATGAGGAACTTCACGTTCAAAGGCAGGCTGCCGTTGAGCGCGCGCAACGCCTCAATGGCCTTGATGTGCGTATAGAACTGGCCCTTGTCATCGGCCGAGCCGCGGGCATAGATATTGCCGTTCTCGATCACCGGCTCAAACGGCGGCGAGTTCCACAGCTCCAACGGATCCGGCGGCTGCACGTCGTAGTGGCCGTAGCAGAGGACGGTGGGCTTGCCGGGAGCGGACAGGCTTTCGGCGTAGACCAACGGATGGCCGGCCGTCGGAATGATTTCAACATGCGGCAGGCCGGCCGCACGAAGAGCGGCAGCGGTGAACTCGGCGGCGCTAAGGACGTCCGGCTGATGCTCCGGCAGCGTGCTGACGCTGGGAATGCGCAGAAAGTCGAGGAGCTCGCTCAGCAGGCGATCTTGCTGCGCGGACACGTATGTGGAAATCGCTTCGAAGCCTACCATAGCGGAAACCTCCATTCTACGATGTTAGAGATGCTCTCCCGTCGAACCCTACTGCAAATTCTGGCGTCCAGTCCGCTGGCCGCCGCCGGCCGGGATCTGCGCGCCGATGTCGCGGTTCTGGGCGCGAGCACCGGCGGCGTGGCCGCGGCGCTGGCGGCGCTGCGCAATGGCATGCGGGTGGTGCTGACGGAAGAGACCGATTGGGTCGGCGGGCAATTGACCTCGCAACTGGTCCCGCCCGACGAACATCCGTGGGTGGAGAACTATGGCGGGACGCAGCTTTACCGCCAGTACCGCCGCGCCGTCCGGCAATACTACCGCGACCACTATCCGCTGACCGCCGAGGCCAGAGGCCGCGAGCACTTGAACCCGGGCGATGGATCCGTCTCGCGCATCACCCATGAACCGCCGGTATCGCTACATGTCCTGGAGGCGATGCTCGCGCCCTGGATCAGCGCCGGGCAGTTGACGGTGCTGCTGCGCTTCAAACCGGTGAAGGCCGATAGGAATGGCGACCGCGTCCGCGCTGTAATGGTGAAGAGTCTGGCCACCGGCCAGGAGCTTACGCTGACCGCGCCCTACTTCATCGATGCGACCGAACTCGGCGACGTGCTGCCGCTGACGAAGACCGAGTACGTCGTTGGCTTCGAATCGAAAAAGCAGACCAACGAACCCCACGCACCCGAGACCGCACAACCGCAGAACCACCAGGCGTTCACCGTCTGCTACGCCATCGACTATCGCGACGGCGAAGATCACACGATCGACAAACCGGCGGAATACGCCTACTGGCGCGACTACGTGCCCAAGATGACGCCCCCTTGGCCCGGCAAGCTGCTGGGTTGGGCCATGTCCGATCCCATTCGGCTCACGCCGCGCGCGGTGACGTTTGACCCGCGCGAACGCACCGGACGCCCCGGGCCACTGAACCTCTGGCTCTACCGCCGCATCGCCAACAAGGCCAACTTCGCCGGACCCTACAACGACATATCCCTCATCAACTGGCCGCAGAATGACTACTGGCTCGGGAATCTGTGCGAGGTGCCGGAGGCCGAAGCGGCCAAGCATCTGGCCCGCGGGAAGCAGCTATCGCTCAGCCTGCTCTACTGGATGCAAACCGAATGCCCCCGCGAAGACGGCAAGCAGGGCTGGCCGGGCCTCCGGCTTCGCTACGACTTGGCCGGCACCGAAGACGGCCTCGCGAAGCACCCGTATATCCGCGAGTCCCGCCGCATTCAGGCCGAGTTCACCGTCCTCGAACAGCACGTCGGCACCGAGGCGCGCCGTCAACTGGCCGGGCCGGAAGCCGGGGCCGCGGAGTTCGCCGACACCGTCGGCATTGGCAGCTATCGCATCGACCTGCATCCCTCCTCCGGCGGCGACAATTACGTCGATGTCAGCTCGCTGCCGTTTCAGATTCCCATGGGCGCCCTGATTCCGAAGCGCGTCGAGAACCTGCTGGCCGGATGCAAGAATCTGGGCGTCACCCACATCACCAACGGCTGCTACCGGCTCCATCCCGTCGAATGGAACATCGGCGAATCCGCCGGACAGATCGCGGCGGAAGCCGTGCGCACCGGCCACCCCCCGCGCAAGATTCGCAACGACAAAAAGCTGCTCGCCGAGATGCAGGCCCGGATGACGGCGCAAGGCATCGAGTTGGCCTGGCCCAAGCCGACTCCTCGCTAAAAAAACAACCGAACAGCAAACTGCAACTGTCGCGGATTCCCCACCTGTTGATTATTCCGATCGTAGTTGCCATCAATGAGCCGGAGCCGCATGAAGCGCACATCAATGGGTGCCAACTGGCCGGTGGCAGCCACGACTCCGGCTCCATAGATATTCGCCGCCCCCGCGAAGACGACGTTGTCAGTGTCGAACAGGTTAAAGACCTCAGCCGAAAACTGAACCCTTGTCCGCTCCGAGAACCAGGCGAAACTCTTCATCAGCCGCATGTCGGCATTGCTGGTCGATCGATTGCGGAACCCGTTCCGCCGCATAGGCTGGCCCGCCGCAAGGTAGGGCCGGTCGTTGTTGTTGCCGTCGCCGTTCAAGTCGGTGCCCGCAATGGCATTGAACGGCAGACCGGAACGCATGCGAAAGATGCCGCTGATCTCGAAGCCCCAGGGCAGGGAATACGTCCCGTTCGCAGTGAACTGATGGCGGATGTCCATGTTCGCGTAGTTGTACTCCGGCTTCAGGTTGAACGAGTTTTCGTAGACGAAGCCGCCGGAATCGCGCTCGTTGTCGTCATCGGAGAAGTTCTCGGAGAGCGTATAGAAGGCCTGGAACTGGAACTTACTCCGCCGGTATTGAGCGGAAACCGTCGCGGCGCTGTACCGCCCGCGCGAGGAGCTTTCGCGAACCGTGAACTGATTAATCCCGGCGATCGGCCGGGTCCCGAAGAACGGCCGTTGCGAAAGGTCGGTCGCGCGGACGGTCGGCACCGGCAGATTGTAGTTCCGATTCCGCATCAGGTGAGATGTGTTGACGTAGTGCAACTGGGCGCCCGTCGTGAACCCCCGGAACAGTTCCGACTCCGCGCCGAGACCCATCTGGAACGCGCGTGGATTCTCGAAGTCCGCCGCCATGGCGAGCACGTTGGCGTTAGCGAAAGGATCCCGTGCCGTGCCTCCCGCCGCAAACGTAGCCGCGGACTGAAGCTGCTCAATGCTCAGCACCGGGAGCTGATCGATCGGCGTCCGGTTCAGGTCGATGCCCGCCCGCAGCATCGCCTGATAGATCGTCAACTGCCCCGGCAGGTTCCCGAACTGCAGCGAGACGTCGCCCGGCGGCAGGCGAAAGTTGTTGACGGCGCCGGCGAAGCTCAGCATGGGCGTTGCTCCGTAAAAGAGACCGGTGAAGCCGCGGATGACAAGCTTGGTGGGCTCGTTCAGCGGGCTATAAGCGAAGCCGAGCCGGGGCATGATCTGATTGGTAGCGTTGCGAATCGACGTGATGTTCGTCACCGAACCGAGAGGCACCGTGATGTTATGCAGCCGGTTAACGAGATCCGTGTTGTTCGCTGCAACAGCGGGGTTGTATTGGCCCTCCCAGCGGAGGCCGAGATCCACTTTGAACCTCCGGCTGATATTCCAGGAGTCCTGCGCGAAGAACGAAAGCTGCCGGACGTCGAAGGCCGCCTCGCCGTTGCCGATGGCGCGAGCGTAGGTGGCGGCCGGAATGTCGAAACGGTTCACGCCGTTTGTCCCGTTGGCGCTCATCGTGCGCAGAATCGCGTTCAGGTCCGTCGTCGCAAACCCGAAAGTACCGTACTGATTAAAGGCGAAGGTTTGGCTGGCGCTGAGGAAATTGAGATCTGCGCCCAGCTTGAATGTGTGGCGGCCACGGGTCATCGAAAGGGCGTCAGAGATCTGCCAGCGCTTGTCGCTTTGCGTGGTCGGCAGGAAGTTGCGGGTGCCAAAAGATCCGATCGTGTTAGTGACAAGCGGCAGGCTGGAGTTCGCTAGCCGAGGGCGGACTTCAGCTGAGCCAGTGAAGCGAAGGTCGTTCACCGTGCGGGCCGAGAACAACTTGGTGTACTGCGCGTTGCCGTTGTGGATACCATCCTTTTCCGTGCCTTCGTTTGAAACAGCCGCGTTGCTGAACGGGTTCACGGCCGCGCCAGTGGTGACGGCGTTGTCTTCCGTCGAACGGGAGTTGTTGTAGCGAAGGGTCAGCCGGTCGCCGGAGGCAAACTGATAGTCGGCCTTGGCGGTGAACGCGGTGGCGCGGTTGGTTTGGTTGAAGGGCTGTTCCAGGCTCTTGTAGTAGTCGTAGGCGGCGCGCGTCTCCGGGCTCGGCGCGAACGACGCGAGTTGCGGAAACAGCGTCTGGCGCGGAATCTCCGACCGCTGGCTCTCCACCGCGCCAAAATAGAAAAGCTTGTTCCTGATGATCGGCCCGCCTACCCCGCCGCCAAACTGCTGCAGTGTCTCCGAAGGCTTGACGAGAAAGATAGGGCTCTCCTCGCTGAGCGAACGGTGGCGCATCTGATAAAACGCTTCGCCATGAACGTCGTTACCGCCGGACTTCGTAATCGTGTTCATCACGCCGCCCGTGGAACGGCCGTACTCGGCGGTATAGCCGGTGGGCACCACCTGGAACTCCTGTATGGCGGCCTGCGGCACGGTGATGATGGAGCCCGACCGCTCGCCACCGCGGATGCCGCCGAAGAACGGCTGGTTGTAGTCAGCGCCGTCGAGCATGATGTTCGAATAGATGGCCCGTTGCCCGGCAAACGAAATCTGGCCGCGCGTGGCGCTATCCACTTGCACCGTGGGGGTGAGAAGCGCGAAATCCTGAAACCGCCGGCCGTTGATCGGCAGGCTGGTGATCGCGATGCTGGTGACGGTCGCCGTCTGTGCCGTGGTCTGCACATCAATCAGGGTTTCGCCCACCTCGACGACGGTGGAGGTGGCCTGGATCGCCAGGCGGACATCGATCCGCGCGGCTGAGCCGACCGTGAGCGTCACTCCCGTCAGTTTGGTTTCAGCGAAGGACGGACTGGTCACCGCGATCTCGTAGACGCCGGGGTCGAGCAGCGGCGCTCGGTATTCGCCTTCGTCGTTGGACTTCAGGTCGCGGAGCAGGCCCGTGTTGCTGTTCTTGATGCGGATGGAGGCGTTCGGAACCACGGCTCCGTTGGGGTCAAAAACGGTGCCTGAAACCCGGGCCTTGTTGGCATCGGTCTGGGCCAAGAGCAGGCAGCCGAAAGATAGGAGTAGGAGAGCAGCACGGGAAGCGAGAGCCATAAGAGACATCAGTTTGATAAACGCGCAGTTGGTACAAACTGGGCGACAAACCATATGGCGGAGGTTACCAACAATATGAGGGCTGCTTGCCGGGAGTAAGTGGCGCGGGCCAGAGTTAACAAGCCGACGGCGCCGGCCGCGATGGCGGAACTGGCCACCAGACTACCGTGGAACGCCGCCGAACCGCCTGCCGGAATCCCCAGGCCAAGCAACAGGCCGACGCCCGCCACGGCGGCCCACCGGTGACCCGCGTCCGGAAGCAGCCAAACCTCGAACGCCAGGTAGCCGACGCCAATCGCCGCGGCGGCTTCGACGAATCGGGGCGACGCCGGCAGACCGAAATAGAGCGAGGCGCCTTGGCCCGCCGCCACCGCCAAAGCAAATGCTAAGGCCTCCCCCCGCCGGCGGGCCGCGAAGCCGATGGTGAAAAGCAGCAGAATCCGGGCCCAGCCAGAGAACGCCTGCCGCAGGCCGTCCATCGCGTCCCGCAGCGGGTCGTTACCTTCGCCAAAGCGAAGCTCGGCCTCGCGCTCGGGGCCCGAAAAAACTTGGCGAGCGATCGCGCCATCGCGCTGCGCCGTCAGCACATGAACGTGATTCGCCACCAGCACGTCCGCCAGCCGGCAAATCACGCGAGGGTTCGCCGGCACATTCGTAAACTGATAAGTGCACGTCAACTCCTCGTTCGTCGTGGTGCACGTCCGCCCCGTGAGCGTGGCGCCCGCGATCTGGTAGGCGTCGCCCAGCATCTTCTCGCCATCCGGGACCTCGTAAGTGGGCACCCGCAGCACAAGCTGCGCCGTCGCCCCCGTGATCTCCATCTGTCCGCTGCTCAGGCTGACCATGTGGGCGGCCATCGGCCCCGCCAAAAGCCAAAGAAACCATCTCATCGCAAATGCCGGTAGACCACGCGCATCGTGGCCATAACAGGAACGGAGAGAAATAATCCGGGAATGCCCGCGACCGTCTCGCCCACCAGAACGCCGAACAGGACAAGCAGCGGATGCAGTTCAACCCCGGAACTCAGCAGCCACGGCGACAGCACATAGTCCTGGAAGATGCGGTAGACGATCAGGAAGACGATCATCCAGCCCCAGTGCGGATATCCGCTGAACAGCGCGACCGAAACGCTCAGCACCATGCCGGCCAGCGGGCCAACCACGGGGACAAACTCGAATACGGCCGCGGCGCCGGCGAGCAGAAGCGCGTAAGGAACCCCCGCAACCTCGTAATAGAGGCCATAAGAGACAAACGTGGCGATCACTAACAGCAGCACCGCTCGCATGTAGGCGCCCAGGCAAAGGTTAACGTCGGCCAGGACACCGTCGATCCGGGACCGGTGGCCGTGGTCGGCGATGAACTCCCCGATGCGCGCGCGGAACGTGGGAGCCTCCAACAGATATAAGAAGCTCAAGATAGGAATCAGCACGAGATAGAGAATGCTGCTGGCCCCGGTGATCAGCCCGCGCCCGAACGAACCCAACAGCGGCGCCAGCTCCTGCACATGCTCTTCGATGAACGCCCGGATCTGCTCCCGGTAAGGCTCAATCGGCGCCGGCAGCGGTTGATCCAGCCAAGCGCCTCCGCTCTTCACGAGCGCCGGCAATTGCGACGCCAGTTCGGCCGCCTCGCGAGCAATATGAGACGTGATCAGGAACACCACGGTGCCCACCCCGCCGAACAGCACCAGATACACCACGCTGAGTTTGATGCCGTAGGCCCATCGCTGGGGCAGCCACCGCTGCGCCAGTTCCACGCCCGGAGCCAATAAATACGCCAGCAAGAGCGCGACGACAAAAACGAGCAGAGCCCCACGGGCCAGCCAGACCAACTCGGCGACGAGCAGAATCAGCAAAACCGTCCAGGTGGCCCGCGCGGCCCGGGTATCAATGCCCAGCATGAATCGTTATCCTAACCTTTGTGAGTTCACTCCTCAAAGTTTCGCAGGAAGGCAGGGTCCGCCGGTTGACCCTGGCTCGGCCGGAGAAGGCCAACGCGTTGAACCGGGAACTACGCCACGCCCTGCTGCGCGCGATGCACGAGGCCGAAGACGACGCCGGAACCGCCAGTCTGCTGCTTGATGCAGAAGGCAAGATGTTCTGTTCGGGCGTTGACCTGGACGAAGACCCGGAAACAGATCCGTCCTACGAACGCTTGTTCTCGGTCGGTTCCCGGCTGACCAAGCCAATTGTAGCTGCCGTCCAAGGCCCAGTGCTGGCTGGCGGCATTGGTCTGCTCGCCAACTCCCATTGTGTGGTGGCGGCGATGGGCTCGAGCTTCGGGTTGACCGAAATGCGCCTCGGGATGTTTCCGCTCATCCTATTCCGCAGCCTGGTAAAGGCTGTGGGACAGCGCCGGGCGATGGAATGGGCGTTGACCGGACGAATTTTCCAAACCGACGAAGCCTTGCGCAGCGGATTGATTCACGCGGTAGCGCCGGAATTCGAGTTGGACGATAGGGCGACCGCGTTAGCGAGGCAGATATCGAGTTTTTCTCCTTTGGCAATTCGTGCGGGAATGTCGTATGCCAACCACCAGGCTTCGTTGGACGATGAAGCCGCGGCGAGGTTGGCCGTGCAAGTACGCGGAGAACTCGCTGGGTCCCCAGACTACGCAGAGGGACTTGCTGCACTCAAGGAGAAACGCCAACCGGTATGGCCCTCTTTAGACTAGCTTGGCTACTCGTCGCGCTGCCGCTATTCGGCGAGGAACTGCGCCTGTCCGGCTTGCGCGGGCCAGTCGAAGTGCTGCGCGACAGGTGGGGCATACCGCATATCTACGCCCAGAATCCGGACGATCTCTATTTCGCGCAGGGCTACATGGCCGCCCGGGATCGCTTGTGGCAGATCGACCTTTGGCGCCGCGCCGGGTCCGGGAAGTTGTCGGAAGTGCTCGGGCCGGCGTATCTCGAACGAGATAGGACCGCCCTCCTGCTCCGATTCCGCGGAGATTGGAAAGCCGAGTGGACCTCCTACGCACCCGATACCTACAACATCGCCCGCGCGTTCACCAACGGCATCAACGCCTACATTCAGCAAGGCGGCCGCCGGACGAAAGAGTTTCAGCAGTTAGGCTACGAGCCCGGCCTCTGGCAGCCGGAAGATGTCCTATCCCGTGTGGCTGTGTTCTCCATGATGAACAACGTGCTCCGCGAAGTGACGCGCGCCCGCCAGCTCGATGCCTTTGGCGCCGCCAAGTTGGAACGGGTTCGTCCCACCGACCCGCCCGTCTCAATGCGCGCCCCGGCCGAACTGAACCTGAAAGACATCACCCGCGGCGCCATCGCCGACTTTGACGACGCCACCGACCCGGTGACCCTGGAAGCCCAGGGATCGAATAACTGGGTCGTCTCCGGCAAACGCTCCGCCACCGGAAAGCCGCTGCTGGCGAGTGACCCCCACCGCGCCCTCCAGATCCCCAGCCTCCGGCGGACCGTTCATCTGGTTGCCCCCGGAATCAATCAGATTGGCGCGGGAGAACCCGCGTTGCCTGGAATCGCTCTCGGACACAATGAAACAATCGGTTTCGGCTTCACGATTACCGGCACAGATCAGCAAGACCTCTATGTGGAGCAGTTGAGCCCGAGCAATCTGGACGAATACCTCTACGCCGGCAAGTGGAAGCGCATGACGGTGGAGCGCCATTCCGTCGCGTTGAAGGGTGGGAAAAAAGAAGTGGTCGAGTGCCGGTACACGGTTCACGGCCCCGTGATCGGCATCGACCCGACCCGCCGCCGCGCTTATGTCATGCGTTGGGTGGGCTCCGAGCCCGGAACGGCGGGATACCTCGCCGGCCTCTCCCTCGCCCGCGCCCAGACCTGGCCGCAGTTTCTCGAAGCCGTTGCCCGCTTCAAAGCGCCAGCCGAAAACCTTCTTTACGCCGACACCGCCGGCAATATCGGCTTTGCCGTCGCCGGCCTCGCCCCCGTCCGCAAAACCTGGAACGGATTGCTGCCGGTTCCCGGCCAAACCGGAACCTACGAGTGGGCCGGATTCCTCGATCCCGCCCAGTTGCCCCGCGCCTTCAACCCCCGCGAAGGATTCCTCGCCACGGCCAACGACAACATCCTGCCCCCCGGCTATCCGAATGTTCTGAACTACGAGTGGGCCCAACCCTTCCGCGGAAACCGAATCCGCGCCAAACTGGCGGCGCGCCCCAAATGGTCGCTGGACGACTTTGAAAAGCTGCAGACGGATATCGTCTCGGAGCCTGCCAAGCGCTTTCAAAACATACTGAAGCAGTGGAAGCCCCGGCCGCAGAGCCCTGCCCGGGAGATTCTCCCCGCGCTCCTGGCCTGGGACTGCAAAATGGCTACCGACTCGATGCCAGCCGCCGTGATGGCGGTCTGGATGGGCAAGCTCGGCTCCGCGGTCTTTCAGCCGCCCAATCTGGGCGCCCGCGCCAGTTTGCATACCGTGCTGACTGCACTCGAGGCCAAACCCAATCCGGAGGCACTCGAAAAGACGCTGGCCGCCACACTGGACGAGTTTGAAAAAACGCTGGGGCCACAACGCTCCAATTGGCGCTGGGGCGCCATTCACCTGCTGTACATGGCCCACCCCAGCCGCATTAAGCACTTCGACCGCGGCCCCATCGCTCTGCCCGGCGACGGCAACACGATCAATGCCGCTGGCGGCGCCAATTCCCGGGCCACTCATGGCGCCAGCTTCCGTATGCTGCTCGATACCGCCGACTGGGATAAGAGCCGCATGACCAATACCCCAGGCGAGTCCGGCGACCCGGATTCGCCCCACTACAGCGATCTCCTCAAGGATTGGGCGGCTGGCAAGTATCATCCGATGTTGTTCACCCGCACGGCCATCGAAGCCAATCTCTCTGAACGCATCCGGCTCGCTCCTAAGTAACTCACTGGATCGCCTTCTCCCGCTCCGCCACCCGCGACAGAATTCGTCCCACATAGTTCTGCGTTTCGGGAATATCGGGAATGTCCCCATCCCGGTCGACCCGACCTGGGCCGGCGTTGTAGGCGGCGAGCGCCTTCGCCATGTCTCCCTTGTAGCGGTCGAGCAGCGACTTGAGGAAGCGGCTTCCTGCGGCGATGTTCTCGGCCGGATCAAACGGGTCCTTCACCTTTAACGTCTCGGCTGTCGCGGGCATCAACTGCATCAACCCCATCGCGCCCTTCGGCGAAACCGCGCACGGTAAATTGGCCGACTCCTGCTCGATCACCGCATGCAGCAGCGTCTCGCTCATGTCATTTCGCTTGGCTTCCCGCTCCACCATGGCTTGCAGGTCCATCTTCGGCACAGGCGGGCAGTTCGCCGCCTCGTGCTGCTCGATATGCGCCTCCGGCACCGCAGCCCCGGCCGGAACCGTCTGCCGCCAGAACGTCGGGTACTGCTCCTGAAGCGTCTGCACCTGGCGGTTTACGCTCTCCGCCTGCCGCCGCAAGGAGTCCTCAAACGAGCTCGGCGGCGCCTCGGCCAACGACTTGCGCCGGGATGGCTTTACCGGCGGCGGCGTCACCGGCGCGGCAACAGCGGCCGGTTCCTCCGGCAACGGCTCCATCGGCACCGTCCGCACCGTGGGCTTGGATTGCGCCACCATCGAAAAGACAAGAAACAAAAGGCCTAAGAGAACTCTCACTAGAAGAGTAATCGACGGCGACCCGCAGATTCACCAGTCCAGATGAATCCGTACCTCCTCTCAGGTCTGCCCTACCGCCATGCCGCCGTATACTAGAAAGTAGCTACGTTCCTCGATGAGCTCCAACTGGATTAACCCTTCGTTTAGCCGCCGCGCTCCCCATCCGGTTCAAATTGTAGGCGAACGCCGAGCCCTTTTCAGCGCCGCCCGGGAAGCAAGCCGCCGCAGCGCCCAGTCGCTGATCTCCATCCAGAAACCGGACGGCCATTGGTGCGGCGAACTCCTCGCCGACGTCTCCCTCGAATCGGATTACGTCCTGCTCCAGCTCTGGCTCCATCCCCCCATCGACGGCGTCTGGCACGCGGCCTCCCAGCCTCGCCTCGAAAAGGTCTGCCGCCGCATTCTCTCCCAGCAAATGCCCGACGGCGGCTGGCACATCTATCCCGAAGGCCCCGCCGACGTCAATTGCACCGTCAAGGCCTACACCGCCCTCCGCCTCTGCGGATACGGCACGGAGTTCGAACCCCTCCGCCGCGCCCGCCATCGCATCCTCGAACTCGGCGGCCTGCAATCCTGCAACAGCTATACGAAGATCAACCTCTCCCTCTTCGGCCTCTATCCCCGCAAATACGTCCCCACCATTCCCCCCGAACTCATGCTCCTGCCCGGCGGCAGCCTCTTCCCCGGCGGCGTGCTCTACGAAATGGCCTCCTGGACCCGCGCCATCGTCGTCCCCCTCTCCATCGTCCAGGCCGTCGGTGGCATTCGTCCCGCCCCGGCCGGCATCGACCTCAACGAACTCCTCCACTCCGGCAACAACCTCAGCCTGCCGAAACGCGACCGCATTCTCTCGCCGATCTTTCACCAGGTCGACCGCCTGCTGAAGCTCTGGGAACGCCGTGGCCACCGCGATTCCCGCATCGCCGCCATCCGCCAAGCCGAACGCTGGATGCTCGACCGTTGCCGCCACGCCGACGGCCTCGGCGCCATCTACCCCTCCATGATGTACTCCATCATGGCGATGGAAGCGCTCGATTACCCCAAGGACCATCCCGATTTCGTCGAAGCCGTCGCCAAATTCGACGCCCTGTTCACCGAGTCCGGCGACAACATCTATTTCCAGCCCTGCTTCTCCCCCGTCTGGGACACCGCCTACGCCGCCTTCGCGCTCGGCGAGACGAACCACCTTGATCCCACCGCCCTGCGCCAGGCCGCCGATTGGCTAATGGCCAAAGAGGTGCGCCGCCGCGGCGACTGGACCGTCAAGCGGCCCCATCTGCAGCCCGGCGGCTGGGCCTTCGAATACTCGAACGAACACTATCCCGACATCGACGACACCGCCATGGTGCTCCTCGCCCTCGAACACTGCCAAGCCAGCCGTCCCGAGCAGCAGACCGCCGTCGAGGCCCGCGCGATGGCGTGGCTAAAAGGCATGCAATCCCAGGACGGCGGCTTTGCCGCCTTCGACGCCGACAACGACTGGGGCGTCCTCAACAGCATTCCGTTCTCTGACCACAACGCCATGCTCGATCCCACCTGCCCGGATATCACCGGCCGTGTGCTCGAAGCTCTCTGCCGCCGCGGAATCCCGCACTCCGATCCCGTCGTCCACGGAGCCGTTAACTTCCTGTTGAAGACGCAGGAGCAGAACGGCAGTTGGTATGGCCGCTGGGGCGTCAACTACCTCTACGGCACCTTCCTGGCCCTACGCGGTCTCCGCGCGGCCGACTCGCCAGACCTCAACGTCTTCCGCAAGGCTGCCGACTTCGTCCAAGCCACCCAAAACTCCGACGGCGGCTGGGGCGAAAGCTGCTTGAGCTATGAGGTCAACCGATTCGTCGCCGCGCCATCAACCCCCTCGCAAACCGCCTGGGCGCTGCTAAGCCTACTTTCCGCCGGACGCCACGATTCCGCCGCCGCCGAACGCGGCCTCCGCTATCTCGTCGACACCCAAAATCAGGAAGACGGCGCCTGGTACGAATCTCTCGCCACCGGCACCGGCTTCCCGAATGTGTTCTACCTCAAGTACACAATGTACCGGCATTACTTCCCAATGCTCGTCACCGGGTTGTACGGCCGATTGGCCGGCTTCTAAGCGCCCCCGTGAATGCGCATGCCGTAGAAGCTGCGCCAGACAAAGTACAGCCCAATCACCAGGAAGACAACGGTCAAAATGCCCGTGATCTCCGAACCCTGCGCCTTGAAACTCTCAGCCAGCTCCACCGCCAGCAGGCCGAACAGCGTTGTGAACTTGATGATCGGATTCATCGCCACCGAACTCGTGTCTTTGAACGGATCGCCCACGGTATCGCCAACCACGGTCGCATCGTGCAGCGGAGTTCCTTTGGCTTGCAGCTCCACTTCGACGATCTTCTTGGCATTGTCCCAAGCGCCGCCGGCGTTGGCCATGA
This sequence comes from Candidatus Sulfopaludibacter sp. SbA3, assembly GCA_945890485.1. GTDB lineage: Bacteria > Acidobacteriota > Terriglobia > Bryobacterales > Bryobacteraceae. The sequence continues at coordinate 380,210 of CAMDCN010000005.1, forward strand.
AGATCGCCTGATATAAGCCGAAGAGCGCGATCGAGACCAGATAGCCAATGAAGAAATACGACTCGTAGAAGGCAAAAGCCAGCGTCAGGAAAAACACCACCAGGAAGATGTTGAACATCCCACGCTGGGCGTAGCGGGTGCAAATCTCCACCACCTTCTTCGAATCATGCGTCGACGCCTTCGTCACGCCGTCGAGCTTCAAGTGAGCCTTGATGTACTCCACCGCCCGGAACGCGCCCGTCGTCACGGCCTGCATCGAAGCGCCCGTGAACCAGTAAATCACCGCGCCCCCCGTAATCAGGCCCAACAGAAACGGCGGATGCAGAATCGACAGGAAGATCAACTTGTCCGGCTGCAAGCCGTTCGTCAGCGAGACGATAATCGAGAAGATCATCGTCGTCGCACCCACCACCGCCGTGCCGATCAGCACCGGCTTGGCCGTAGCTTTAAACGTATTGCCCGCCCCATCGTTCTCCTCAAGGAACCGCTTAGCGTTTTCAAACATCGGCCGGAAACCGAACTCGGCCTCAATCTCCTTCTCAATGCCTTTGATCTCCTCAATCTGCGAAAGCTCGTAGACGCTCTGCGCGTTGTCCGTTACGGGCCCGTAACTGTCAACCGCAATCGTCACCGGTCCCATGCCGAGGAAACCGAACGCCACCAGGCCGAAGGCGAACACCGCCGGCGCCATCATCAGATTAGCTAGCCCCATCATGCTGATGTAGTAGGAAGTGCCCATCAGCAGAAGCATCGCCATACCGAGCCAGAACGCGCTGAAGTTGCCCGCCACTAAGCCCGAAAGGATGTTCAACGACGCCCCGCCCTCCCGCGAACTGATCACCACCTCGCGGACGTGCGCCGACTCGGTGGACGTGAAGGCCTTCACCAGTTCGGGGATAATCGCTCCCGCCAGCGTGCCGCAGGTGATGACGCTCGAAAGCTTCCACCACAGCGACATATCGCCGCCCAGCGTCGGAATCAGCAGGCTCGAAACCGCGTAGGTCAGCCCCACGGAAATCAGCGACGTCAGCCACACCAGCGTGGTCAGCGGCGTTTCAAAGTGCATCTTGTCGGCGTTGCTATACTTCGATTTGGCCCAGGCTTCATTCAGGAAGTAACTCAGCGCGCTCGCCAGCACCATCACCACGCGCATCACGAAGATCCATACCAGCAGTTGCAGCCGAACCTCCTCGCGGGTTACCGCCAGCAGAATGAAGCTGATCAACGCCACGCCCGTCACGCCGTAGGTCTCAAACCCATCGGCCGATGGGCCCACCGAATCGCCTGCGTTGTCGCCAACGCAATCGGCAATCACGCCCGGGTTCCGCGCGTCGTCTTCCTTGATCTTGAAGACGATCTTCATCAGGTCCGCACCGATGTCGGCAATCTTCGTAAAGATGCCGCCCGCTACGCGTAGCGCCGCCGCGCCCAGCGATTCCCCGATCGCGAAACCAATGAAGCACGCCCCGGCGTAGTCTCGCGGGACGAACAGCAGAATGAACAGCATCAGAATCAGCTCAACCGAAATGAGCAACATGCCAATGCTCATCCCGGCCTTTAGCGGAATGGCGTAGCAGGGGTACGGTTTGCCCCGCAGCGCCGCGAAGGCGCAACGCGAATTGGCGAAGGTGTTCACCCGGATGCCAAACCACGCCACGCCGTAACTACCCGCAATCCCGATAATGCTGAACAACAGAATGATGAAAACTTTAGTGAACTCGAAATGCTGTAGAAACCCGAAATAGAAAACAATAATCGCGCCGATGAACAACTCAAGAACCATGAGAAAGCGGCCCTGTGTGACGAGATAGGTTTTACACGTCACATAGATCAGCTCGGATACGTCGCGCATCGATTGATGCACCGGCATGTTCTGCAGTTCGCGATAGATAATCAGGCCAAAGACCAGTCCTAACGCGGCGACGAACATTCCGGCCAACAAAAGGTTGAAGCCGGAAATACCGCCGAGAAAGGTGGCCTGGTGAAAGTCAGGCAGCACGAGATTTGCCTCTCCACCGCCGCGATGGGCCGGTTGCTGGGCAAAAGCCAGCAGAGAAGAGAAGGCAAAGGACACAAAAAGCCGTAGCTGGGAATGCAAGCGCATTCGGTTGTTTCCTCCGGACGTGGGATGACCCGCACTTCGGGCCGCCCGACACGATACTAACTTTTGCCGTGGGGCGCAAAGGTTAGTTCGTGGAGGAACGCTTACAGCGCTTCAAAGATCAGACATTTCAGGTAAAGGGTCTCCGGCACGCTGAGCAGAATCGGGTGGTCCTGCGCCTGCACGCGCCGCTCCAGCACGCGCAGGCTCCGCCGCGCATCGCGCGCCGCTTCCGCTACGGCTTCAAACAGCATCGCCTCGCTGATGTGGTGGGAACAGGAACAGGTGATCAGCGTGCCCCCCTGCGCGAGCAGTTGCAGACCGCGCAGGTTCAACTCTTTATATCCGCGCATCGCGCCGTCAATCTGCGCCTTTGACTTCGCGAACGCCGGCGGGTCCAGCACCATCGTGTCGAACTGCCGTCCCCCCGTCCGGAATCCCGCCAACAGGTCGAACACGTCCGCCTCGCGGAAGCGGATGTTGTCGAAGCCGTTTCGCTGCCGGTTGGCTTCCGCCGTCGCCAGCACGGCCGCCCCACTGTCGACCCCCTCAACGGATTCGCAGCCCCGCGCCAAGTGCAGTGCGAAGCCGCCCGAAGAGGTGAAACAGTCCAGCGCCTTGCCCCGGCCCCAGCGCGCTGCGGCGACATAGTTTTCCCGCTGGTCGAGATACACGCCGGTCTTCTGCCCGCCCAACAGGTTGGCTTCAAACTGGAGACCGTTCATCGTCACCGCTACCGGTCCGGTCAACTCGCCGTGGACTACGCCGCTCCGCAGCGGCAGCTCTTCTTTCTGCCGCACCACCGCGTCGTTCCGCTCGACGATCGCCCGCGGCGAATACTGCTCCGCCAGCGCGGCGACGATCTCCGCCTGTATCCGGTCCATGCCCTGGTTCAGAGTCTGCACCACGAAGCAATCGTCGTAGCGATCGATGATCAACGCCGGCATCTGGTCCGCTTCGCTCGAAACCAAGCGGTAGGCGTTCGTATCGCGCACCACCCGGTCGCGGAACGCCTGCGCCGCCGCGATGCGCCCGGCGACATTAAAATCCTTCCCCAGCAGACGCAACGTAATCTGCGACGAGCTCGAAAAATGAGCCGCGCCGCACGGGCGTCCTCGCGGATCGAGCACGTTCACGACATCCCCGGCGAGTGCCTGCCCTCGGTCGGAAATGTCGCTCGAATAAATCCAAACGTGCCCCGCAGCCAGACGTTCGGCGGCGCGGCGGTTAATCGTTACGGTCGGTAGCAACCCACTAGCTTACCTGGACCTGGATCGAACGGGGCTTCGCCAGCTCTTTCTTGCCCAAGGTAATCTGCAGCACGCCGTTCTTGTACTCGGCGGCCACCTTCTCCGGATCCACCGTCTCCGGCATCGTGAACGACCGGGCAAACTGCCCATAGTGACGCTCCACCCGGTGATAGCCCGTCTTGTCATCCTTGCGCTCAAACTCGCGCTGACCCTTCAGCGTCAACGTACCGTTTTCCAAGCGGATGTCGATTTTGCCCAGGTCGACGCCCGGAATATCGGCGCGCAGAACCAACTGGTTCTCGTCCTCGAGGATGTCCACGGCGGGAATCCAAGGCCGGACATTGCCCTCGCTTTCATTCACGAACCGGTTCAACGTGTCCTCGAACAGACGGAACGAAACCGGAAAATCATTCAAGTTAGCAAACGGGGAGAATTTGGTGATCGACATTGTGTTTTCCTCGTGAGATGTACTCTCAAGAACAATATATTACCTGAGTGTGGTGGTGTCAAGTATTTTTTTCCTGCGCCGATTCTTCTCCCAAATCCAGTGCCCCGTACGGTATAGAAGTAGGACTCCCACCCCCATTCCCCAGTAAATCGGCGCCCACAACGCCGCCTTCCCCTGCCAGTAAAAATGAACAACCCCAGCAATTGCAGAGACATACACCAACCGGTGCAGCATCTGCCAACGCTTCCCCCCCATCCGCTTGATCGCCCCGGTCCACGATGTCGCCGCAAGCGGTACCATTACCGCTAAACCGATCAGCCCTGCCACAAAAAATCTGCGCGTCGTAATATCTTCCCAGATGATCTCCTGGTTCCACTGCACATCGACCGCATAGTAATGCCAAGCGTGCAGACAGCCATAAAAAAAGGCGAACAGCCCGATCATTCGCCGGAACCGGATCAATCCGCTCTGGCCCGGCAGACGGCGCAGAGGGGTGATGCACAGCACGCCCACCAGAAACCGGAGCGTCCAATCTCCGGTATACCGGGCTACCGTCTCGATCCGGTTAATTCCCAGTTCGTTGTTTTGCCAGCGCCACGCCAGCAGAAGTAGCGGTATCAGGCACAAGCCGAAAACCACTGGTTTCGACCACCGATGAGTCCAGATCCAATTCACAATTCGCTCCTTTTCGCCGACAAGCCCACTAGGGAACACCGCTTTTCAACCATGCGCTCGTGCTACACCATTCTGACGCTCCTACTGGTCCTGCTGGGAACGTCATGTCAAAAGCAGACGGCCGAATCTTCAGCCGATCGGCCCAATATTCGTCCCGTCGTTAGTTCCAAACCGGCGGCCAAGACGCCCGGCCGGCCCGTATTCCCCTACTCCGTGGTCGCCGGCGGACTCACAAACTCCACCGAAATGGCCGATGCCATCCAGCAGGATCCCGTCGTCCGCGAGCACTACGCCGGCCTCCGGCCCGCCAGTTTCCGCCCGGAGGTCTTGCCGGCAGACCGGAAAGGCTACGTCTCTTACCGGATTCGCGGCAAAGTCTTCTGGTCCCGCCGCCTCATGACCCTGAAGAAGGGAGAAACGGTCCTGACCGATGGCGAAACCATGCTCCGCGGCCGCTGTGGCAACCGCATCTCCTCCGTCGCTATGTCCCCTACGGCTCCAGAAGCAGAGGAACCCACCGAGGCCGTCCTTAACTCCTGGCAGGATGCCCGCCTCCTGGCTGGAATTCCCCCCGTACCCGTTGCCAGCCCCATCGACGGTACCCTCAACCTCGACCGCTCGGCGCCAACTGATCCGCAGGCCTCGTCCCTATTGGTACCCCTTGATTCGGAAGTATTCGGCTTCTTCCTGCCCACGGCGAATCCCGGCTCCCCCGGCGGCTTCTGGATTGGCGGTGGCAGTCCAAACGGCGGCGGAAGTGGCGGTAACGGCGGCAGCCCCGGCGGCGATCTCGTCGGCGGAGGAACTCCCCCCTCCGTACCCCCCGGTTCCGTTCCAGGCACCGATCCCGGACCCGTGCCACCCATCGCAATTCTCCCCCCGAACGTCATCGCGTCTCTACCGCCCGTCGCCGGATTGCCTCTTCCGCCCGAGACCGCCTATTTCGTGCCGCCCATTGCCAATCCCCCGGCTATTGAACCGCCGAACGTTAATTGGCCGCCCACGACGAGCTATCCGCCCGCCACGGTACCGCCGGGCGTCGTCCCGCCCGGAACCCCTCCGCCCTCGACGCCACCGTCAGAGGTGCCCCCCGGAGTGGGCGACCCGCCCCCGTCTAACCCGCCAACGGTCTCCGATCCACCCCCCGGCTTCCCCCCGCCCGGCCCGCCGGAAGACGAAACCGCCGTCCCGGAACCAGCCACCGTCCTGCTCGCCGCCAGCGCCCTCGCGCTCCTCGGCGCCGGACGCTACTTTGCTCGCCGCCGCCGCTAAACCTTCTCCGGCACGACGTACGGCTTCCGGTACTCCCGCGTCAACATGCGGTTCGCCTCGGCGTCCGCCTCGTACCGCACCGTCGCCGCGTTCATCGTCAGCTTCCGGCCCAACCGGTAGCTCGTATTCGCCATGTGGCACATCGCCGCCGATAGCGCGCCCTGCTCAATCTCCGCTGTCAACGACTCCCGCTTCCGGCTCTTCACCGCCTGCAGGAAATTGTCCATGTGCGGCGCCGAGTCCCACTGCTTGGCCTCCCGGAACGGCTCGTCCATCACCTTCTCGTGCTTCTCGCCCTTATAAACCTGGAAGCCGCCGACGTCGACAACCATATACCCGTCGCTGCCAAAGAACAGATTCCCAATCGTATGCCCGCCCCGGAACGGTAGCCCGCCCTCAGCCCCGGTCAACAGCCCCCGCACTTCAAACTGCAACTGCATATCGCCGAAGTCGAACGTCGCGCTCTGTGTATTCGGCGTCTCCTGGTCGTCGTCGTACGCAAACTTCCCGCCCGTCGAATACACCGATTTCGGCAACTCGTTCTTTCCCAACCCCCATCGTGCATAGTCCATCTCATGCACGCCCTGGTTCCCGATGTCCCCGTTCCCCGTATCCCAGAACCAATGCCAGTTGTAAGCAAACCGCAGCTCATTGAACGGCCGCATCGGCGCCGGACCCAAAAACTTGTCCCAATCCAGCCCCGGCGGCGTCGCCGTATCCGGCTTCCGGCCAATCGAAGGCCGCCGCTTATAGCAAAGCCCCTTGGCCAGATACAGCTTCCCAATCACGCCCTGCCGCAGCAGCTCCACCGCGCGCATCTTGTGCTGAATCGTCCGCGACTGCGAACCCACCTGCACCATCCGCCCATACTTCCGCGCCGCCGCCACCATCTGCTGCCCCTCGTAGATGTTATGGCTCGCCGGCTTCTCAATATAAACGTCCTTCCCCGCCTGGCAAGCCCAAATCGTACTCAGCGCATGCCAATGGTTCGGCGTCACAATCGACACGGCGTCAATCGACTTATCGTCAAACACCTGCCGCATATCCGAATACACCTTCGGCTTCTTCCCCGTCAGCTTTTCGACCAACGCCACGCCCCGCTCCTGCGCCGCCTGGTTCACATCGCAAATCGCCGAGATGTTCGCCGACGCGAGCGTCGAGTAGAACCCCACATGGTCCCGCCCCCGGCCCCCCAACCCCACAATCGCCAAGCTCACTTTGTCGTTCGCGCCCATCAGGCGTCCGGCGGCCGCCGCCCCCGCTGCTGCTAACCCCGCCGTTGCTAACAATGCTCTCCGTTCCATGGCCTCATCCTATCCCATAACTTTAATGTCCAACTCGCCCTTGCCCAACCGCACCTGCAGCCCCTCGCCCGGAAAAGTCTCCTCCGCCGACCGGATCACCTGCCCGTTGTAGCGCATCACCACCGCATACCCCCGCTCCAAAATCGCCAGCGGACTCAACTGCTCCAGCTTCGCCGTACTCACCTCCAGCCGCCGCTCCGCCCCCGCCAACCGCCGTTCCATCAGCTCCGCCACCCTACTCTCTGCCCGGTCCAACCGCCGCCGCCCCTCCGCCATCCGCAACCGCAAATCCATCCGCCGCAAACGCAAATCCAACTCCGTCCACCGCTCCCGCGCCTCGCCCACCGCCTCCCGGCCCAACCCCCGCAACGCAAAGTCCGCGTCATCCACCCGCTGCTGCAGCCGGTTGATCTTCCGTGCAATCGACGTCTGCACCCCCTCCACGCCCACCGCGCTCCATCGCCGGTGCGCGTCCAGAATCACGAACCGCAGCGCCTGCGTCATCCGCCACTGCGCGTTGTCGATCTGGTCCAGCACCGCCTCCCGCGTCGCCGTCAGAATCTCCGCCGCCGCCGACGGCGTAGGCGCCCGCAGGTCCGCCACGAAGTCCGCAATCGTAAAATCCGTCTCGTGCCCAATCGCCGAAATCACCGGCACCGAGCACTCAAAGATCGCCCGCGCCACCGCCTCTTCATTAAACGTCCACAAATCCTCGAGCGACCCGCCCCCGCGTGCCACCACGACCACCTCCGCCCAGCCCCCTTCCGAAAAGTGCCGGATCCCTTCCACCACCTGCTCCGCCGATCCCGCCCCCTGCACCAGCGCCGGCCACAGGCGCACATGCAACCCCGGAAACCGCCGTTCAATCACATGCAGAAAATCCCGGATCACCGCCCCCGTCGGCGAGGTCACAATCCCGATCCGCTGCGGCAACTTCGGCAGCGCCCGCTTCCGCAGCGCCGAAAACAGCCCCTCCGCCTCCAGCCGCTTCTTCAACTGTTCAAACGCCAGTTGCAACGCCCCCTGCCCCAGCGGCTCAATCATCTCCACAATCAGTTGGTACTCGCCCCGCGGCTCATACACCTCCACCCGCCCCCGCGCCAGCACCGCCAATCCATCGTTCGGCTTGAACCGCAGCAGCCGATAACTGCCTTTCCAGCACGCGCAACGGATCTGCGCGCCCTCATCTTTCAGCGTGAAGTAAGCGTGCCCGCTCGTCGCCACCTTCAGTCCCGAAACTTCCCCGCTCACCCAAATGTTTGTAAACTCGGTGGACAGGATCTCCGCGATCTCACCCGTCAGTTCGCTCACCGTGTACTGTCGCCGCGGCGCCAATTCCATCCCCCGATTCTCTCACCCCGGAGCCCCCAAATGAGTCCCCAAGAAGTCCTCGCGTTCGCCCAGGAAAGTGGCGCCAAGCAACTGGATATGCGCTTCACCGACATCCCCGGTCTGCAGCACCATATCTCCTATCCCATCGCGATGCTCACCGAGGACGCCTTTGAAGAAGGCTTTGGCATCGACGGCTCCTCCATCCGCGGTTGGGCCGCCATCAACGAATCGGACATGATCCTCATCCCCGATCCGAACACCGCCATGATGGATCCCTTCTACGAGGTCCCCACCCTCGTCATGACCGGCATGGTCAAAGACCCCATCACCCGCCAATCCTACGAGCGCGACCCCCGCCACATCGCTCAAAAATCCGAAGCCTACCTCCGCTCCACCGGCATCGCCGACACCTGCTTCGTCGGCGCCGAAGGCGAGTTCTTCGTCTTCGATAACATCCGCTTCGACAGCACCCCCAACTCCGGCTACTACTACATCGATGCCGAAGAGGGCCGCTGGAACACCGGCCGCGAATCGAACAACCACGGCTACCGCCCCCGCTACAAAGAAGGCTATTTCCCCGTCCCCCCGACGGATCACTACCAGGACCTCCGCGCCGAAATGGTCGACGTCATGGAGTCCTGCGGCCTCACTATCGAGTGCCACCATCACGAAGTCGCCTCCGGCGGCCAATGCGAAATCGACCAGCGCTACGACACCCTCGTCAAATCAGCCGACAACATGATGACGTACAAATACGTCGTCCGGAACGTCGCCCACCAATACGGCAAAACGGTCACCTTCATGCCGAAGCCCATCTACGGCGACGCCGGCTCCGGCATGCACTGCCACCAGTCGCTCTGGAAAGACGGCAAGCCCCTCTTCGCCGGCGACGGATATGCCGGCCTCAGCCAAATGGCCCTCTGGTACATCGGCGGCCTGCTGAAGCACGCCCGCGCCCTCTCCGCCATCATCGCCCCCACCACGAACTCCTATAAGCGTCTCGTCCCCGGCTACGAAGCCCCCGTCAATCTCGCCTATAGCCGCCGCAACCGCTCCGCCTGCTGCCGCATCCCGATGTATTCGGCCAGCCCGAAATCGAAGCGCGTCGAATTCCGCCCCCCCGATCCCGCCTGCAACCCCTACCTCGGCTTCGCCGCCATGCTCATGGCCGGCATCGACGGCATCCTCCATAAAGTCGAACCCGGCGAACCCCTCGACAAAGACATCTACGACCTCTCGCCCGAAGAGATGAAGTCCGTCGCCTCCATGCCCGCCTCCCTCGAAGAGGCCCTCAACTGCCTCGAAGACAATCACAACTTCCTGCTCAAAGGCGACGTCTTCACCGAAGAGCTGATCGAAACCTACATCGCCTATAAGCGCCGCCACGAAGCCGAAGCCGTCCGCCTCCGGCCCCACCCCTACGAGTTCGAACTCTACTACGACATCTAGGAAAACGCTGACGAGTTTCTCAATCAACGACGTTCAACTACCATTTCAAGCGTGCCTCACCTGCCAATTGACATCAGCTGTCACTGATGGTCGGACAGAATTGCGATGAGGGTCACGCAGTTCAGGTAAACTAATACGCGGAGAGGGAATAGTGCTCTAATGCTGACCTGTGCACCTTTCTGCATTCATTAGGGTAATTGTGATGGAGGACGTGCATGTACTCACTGGACATGGTGTTTGTGGAGGCCGTTCTGGGGAAAGTCGTCCAGGGTGGCATCGCTTCGCTCCTGACAAGAGTCGGCAAGTCTGTTGTCGAGAAGGCAAAACAGACAGTGCTTGGCTCAGACCCGCTCGGTAGGATACTTGATGAGTCAAAGCTTAGTGCTCTATCAGTCCACAGTTTTGACAGCGAGAAGACCAGAGCGCGATTCCAGGCAGCACTAAATGCGCCAGAAGTCTCCAATGCAGTTCGTCAGATCTTCTCGACTCGAATTCTGGGTACAGATGATTCTAGAAAGACAATATCCCAGGTTCGTGAGCTCTTCAGCATGCAGCTTGCAGCAAAATTGGATGTTCCAGTCGTGCAAATCGAGAGCATTGCCAACGGTCTTTTCGATGCTCTGTTGGCGAGCTGTGACTCTGCACTCGACTTGGCGGTCAAGTGCAGTGAGCTAGATGCTAACGAAATTAAAGCCAGTGTTCGCTACCACATATTATTAGACGAAATCCGGACTCTCCAGAAGTCTCTTGTGCTCCAGAGAACCCTGGCCCACGACCAGGTCGAGGCTTTCATAGACTTCGAGGTTAAATACCGAAATCAAGTCCGGGCCCGCCATCAGTATATCGTTCCACCTCAGCTTAATGAATCTCCGAAGGTTCCTATCGACGAAATGTTTGTCAATCCAACCATCTTGACATACGTCGAAGGTAAGAGAAAGGAAGAACGAGCGATCCACCTGGAGGACTTCCTAGTCACTTTGGATCGAGCCGTCCTACTCGGCAATCCAGGTGGGGGGAAGTCTACTGTCCTCCTAAAGACCTGTTATAAATTGGCAACCTCTTATGACAAGACAGCATGCGCTGGAAAATACTTGACGCCTGTGCTCGTCGTATTGCGTGAGTACGGTGAGGCGAAGAAGCATAGGAACCTGTCTATCATTGACTTTATTGCTGGGCAAGCAGCTTCCAGGTACCAGATAACTCCTCCAGTAGGCGCTTTTGATTATCTGTTATTCAATCAACGACTATTGGTCTTGTTCGATGGGCTTGACGAATTGTTGGATACATCGACCAGGAGGGATATCTCTGCGGATGTCGAGTCCTTCTGCGAGATGTATCCATCAGTTCAGGTGATCATCACTTCACGTGAGGTGGGATACAGCCAGGCGCCGCTCGATAGGCGTCGATTTCAAGTGTTTCGGCTTGGTGGATTCTCCGAAGTTCAGGTCAGACAGTATGCCGGTTACGCCTTCAAACGAGAGGGCGTGTTTTCGGAAGAAGAGCTATCTCTTCGGCTGAACCGATTTATGGAAGAAAGCGCTTCTGTCGCTGACCTTCGGGAAAATCCTTTGCTACTGGGCCTTATGTGTGCTCTCTACCGAAACGAAAACTACATTCCTCGCAATCGGTCGGACGTCTACGAGAAGTGTGCATCACTTCTCTTCGAACGTTGGGACCAGGCCCGCGGAATTATCGTCGATTTGCCCTTTAAGGAACATATTAAGCCAGCGCTCGGACATTTGGCTCTGTGGAGTTATAGTAAAGAAAGTCTACAATTGGGAATGACTGAATCTCAGTTAGTAGAGGAGACCGCAAGCTATCTGAGCGAATGGGTGTTTGAGAAGCGTCACAAGGCCATCCTCGCTGCCAAAGAGTTCGTAGAGTTTTGTACGGGCCGCGCATGGGTGTTCTCAGATATGGGTACTTCTCCGGCCGGCGAGAAGTTGTTTCAGTTTACCCACCGGACATTCCTAGAGTATTTTACGGCTATTCATCTAGTCTCCCTGCAACCAACCGCTGCGGGTCTGCTGCGGACGCTGCTTCCACGGATTCGAAAGCAGGAATGGGATATGGTTGCCCAGTTAGCATTTCAAATCCTCGCTAGGCGAAACCAAGGCGCACCAGACGAACTATTGCGTGGACTTCTTGACGAAGCGGACAAGTGCAACGTCGAACAGAGAGAGGTGATGATTGCGTTTGCGGCTAGGGTCATCGAATCTGTTGTTCCTACGCCGCAAGTCCGCCGCCGTCTGGCGAGCGCAGTGATTCAACTTGTCATTGCATCTATTTCTTCACGTCACAAAGGAAATCGGAAGTCATCAGCAAGGAAAAACGCGGCAAGCGGCATCTTTCCTCTCGACACACTGGCCTCTTTACTCCTTGCTGCCGAGGACAATCGAGAGTTGATAGCGGAGGAACTTAGGTCGACGTTAGTCACTAGCATAAACGGTGGTGATCATGGAAAAGCGGAAGCTGCTGTTGAGCTAGTTCTTACCTTCGAAGTTGCATTTGTCGCCGCCTCGATTCGGCGTGTCCCGATAGAGCGGTTCGATGGTTTCTGGAGAGATGTTCTGTCATCGATCCGGCGGGAATGTTTGCCAGAATTACTGTTGTGGGCGCAACGCCGATATGTCTTCGCTGCCGCGCTGTACAACTTAGAATTAATCGATTTGAAAGTCCTCATTCAAATGCACCAACTCCGAGCTGTTTTCTCTCCGGCTAGATTCAGCGGGATACAGGTTGAATTTGGAAATGTAGCAATCGTTAGTTTGTTCGGAGTTTTCGGAAACATGGGGTTAGGTTCTACGAAGAGTGGGCGAAGCAGGTCAGAAGTCGTGGCCGATCTAAAGATTCTGGCTGCTGAGTTGGAGAGATCCCGTCTGCCATGGTGTGAGCCGATTCCGGGGCTAGGGTTCTTGGCCATGGTTATTCTTCCAAAGGTTCTTCAGGAACGAGTTGTACACGACGACGCCGATGCGACTTTTTCGTTGCTTTGCTTGCTTTGTATTATGCTCGAAAGCGTAGAGGGCACCCCCTCGGAAGCAAGGATTCGAAAGTCGATATTGGAGGTCGCGGACCCATTAATGGAAAGGGTTCATTATTGGCTCCTTGGCAATCGCGGTGGGCAACACACCGATCTCTTTCTTGGCGAACTTGGGATCACAGGGACTCGGGAGAAGATCTTACTTGCATGGGCAAACGGCGCCATAAGCGTAACTGAGAAGAAAGGGAAGCTGCATGCGTCGTCTGCTGGTTAGAGCTGGACTTGAGGTTAGACAGCCACGATTGGAGATGCTGGTGGCTAATGCAGATATGGTTCCATTTAGGGCCACCGTCCTCCAACTCGCCATCTCCCGCGGCGGCGTCCCCAAACTGCCCATCCTCGAAGCCGACGTAACCCCCCTCGGCATCGCCGGCGACGTCCAGAAAAATCGCAAGTACCACGGCGGCCCCAACCAGGCCCTGCTCCTCATCACCGCCGAAGGCCTCGACGAACTCAAGGCCGCCGGCTTCCCTGTCTACCCCGGAGCCCTCGGCGAAAACGTCACCACCCTCGGCCTCGACCGCCGCCAACTCCGCCTCGGCCAGCGCTACCGCCTCGGCGAAGTCGAAATCGAAATCACCAAAATGCGCGAGCCCTGCCGCACGCTCGCCCCCTACGGCCCCACCATCCAGAAAGCCGTCTACGACGCTGACGTCAAAGCCGGGCTTCCTGACAACACCCCCCGATGGGGCCTCGCCGGCTTCTACGTCAAAGTCATCAAACCCGGCCGTCTCTATCCCGGCGACCCCATCGCCCTTCTCTCAGATCCATGTTGATCGCCACCGACTACTTCTCCCGCCTCCGCGAGCGGCACCCCGAAGCCTTTGCGCGCATCGAGCGCCATCGCCCCGCCCACCAGTCCGCCCTCGCCGTCTTCGCCAACTCCCACTTCCTCGCCGAAGAGGTCCTCCAGCATCCCGAGTGGCTCGAAGAACTCTGCGCCGGCCAAGCGCTCCACCAGTCCTGCTCCGCCGATCAGTACGTCGACCGCCTCGAATCCGCCCTCCCCCCCGGCCTCCCCGAAGCCGTTGAACTCGCCCGCTTCCGCCGCCGCGAACTCCTCCGCATCCTCCTCCGCGATGTCCGCGGCTTCGCCAATCTCCCCGAAACCACCGGCGAACTCTCCCATCTCGCCGACGCCATTCTCGACGTCACTCTCCGCCGCGCCATCGCCCACTACTCTCAGCGCCACGGCCTCCCCTCCGCCTCGCTCTCCATCCTCGCTGTCGGCAAGCTAGGCGGCGAAGAGCTCAACTACAGCTCCGACATCGACCTCATCTTCCTCTATGCCTCGAACGGCGACACCGCCGGTCCCGAGGTCATCACCAACAAAGAGTTCTCGAAGAAAGTCGCCAACCTCGTCACCGACCTCCTCTGCCGCTACACCCCCGAAGGCATCTGCTACCGCGTCGATCTCCGCCTCCGTCCCGAAGGCCGCCACGGCGAAGTCGTCATGTCTCTCGACGCCGCCAAAACCTACTACCAATCCCGCGGCCGCGACTGGGAGCTGCAGATGCTCATCAAGGCCCGCGTCGCCGCCGGCGACCCCGCCCCCGGCCGCGCCCTCCTCGCCTTCGTCGAGCCCCTCATCTACTCCACCTCCCTCGACTTCACCGCCATCGAAGCCGTCTCCCAAACCCGCCTCCGCATCCACGAGCAACTCGCCTCCCGCAAACTCAACACCGCCGATATCGACGTCAAGCTCTCCCCCGGCGGCATCCGCGATATCGAGTTCCTCGTCCAGTGCCTCCAACGCCTCCACGGCGGCCGCGAACCCTGGGTCCGCCACGGCGGCACCATGCTGGCCCTCTCCCGCCTCCGCGACAAGGAACTCCTCTCCCCCATCGAATACGGCCGCCTCACCAGCGCCTACCAATTCCTCCGCCACCTCGAACATCGCCTCCAATTCGAAGACGATCGCCAAACCCACTCGCTCCCGCCCAACCCACACCACATCGCCCGCCGCATGCCTCCCGCCGAAGTCGGCGGCGTCGTCTCCGCCGAGCGTCTCCTCGAAACCCTCCACCTCCACCTCGCCGAAGTCCACGAAATCTACGAGCGCGTCATCCACGCGCAACAGCCCGCCTACCGCGCCCCCGAACCCGCCACCCACTCTTCCAACCTCGTCCGCTTCCTCGACCAGAAAGCTCCCGGTCTCGCCGCCCTCCTCGCCGTCCGCCCCCTCACCCGCTCCGCCCTTGCCTTCGAACATTTCCTAGAGAAAATGTTTGACGCCCCCGACTGGCTCGCCCTCCTCGATCGCGACGCCACCCTCGCAGGCCACGTCCTCGACATCTTCGAAACCAGCCCCTATCTCTCCGAACAACTCGTCCGCACCCCCGACCTCCTCGCCGAGTTCGCCCTCTTCGGATCCCCAGCCAATCCCCCTCCGCCCCTCGCCGATCCTCCCGCCCTCCGCCGCTACTTCCGCCGCGAAATGTTCCGTCTCCAAGCCGAGTCCATCTGCCTGGCCCGGCCCGTTTTCGATACTCTCGAACGCGCCTCCCAACTCGGGGAATGGATCATCGCCGCGGCCTACCGCATCGCCGCCGGCCCGGACGCCCAGCCCAAGCTGATGGTCATCGCCCTCGGCCGCCTCGGCATGCGCGAGTTCGACGTCGGCTCCGATGCCGATCTCGTCTTCGCCCTCCCCTCCGACGACGCGGACGACCTCCCCGCCTGGTCCCGCATCGCCGAACGCCTCATCGAAATCCTCAGCGCCTACACCGGCGAAGGCATGATGTTCGCCGTCGATTCCCGCCTCCGGCCCAATGGCCGCGCCGGCGCCCTCGTCCAAACGGAGTCCGCTTTCCGCGACTATTTCGAACGCCGCGCCGAAGCCTGGGAAGGCATGGCCTACATGAAATCCCACGCCGTCGCCGGCGACATCGAGGCCTCCACCGCCTTCCTCAACGAACTCCAACAAATCGACTGGCGCCGTTACGGTCAGTCCGGCCGCTCCCGCGCCGAACTCCGCCGTATGCGCATTCGCCTCGAACGCGAACAGGGCGCCGCCCAGCCGCTCAAGGCGGGCTCCGGCGGCTACTACGACATCGACTTCATTCTCATGTACCTGCGCCTCAAAAGCGCCGGCTTCTTCTTTAAGCAACTCTCCACGCCCCAACGCATCGAAGTGATTGAGAAGATGGGCCACCTCGATCATGCCGACGCGCTCTTCCTCCGCGATGCTGCTACCTTCTATCGCGCGCTCGACCACGGCCTGCGAATTATCTTCGGCCACGCCGAGGCAGACCTGCCCAAATCGCCCCTGCATCTCGAAATGCTCACCGACGTAATTGGCCGGTGGACACCACCCCATTTGCACGATCAGCCATTGCCCGATAAAGTGGAACAGATCCGTAGTCGCACGCGCGAACTGTTCGACCGTCTCTTTGCCGTTTCATGATTGCCTGTCGTTTCGCCCTTTTCCTGCTGCCCCTGGCCGCCGCCCCCCTGACATGGTCAGCCGAACCTCCGCTATTGGATCGGGCCTATCAACGCATGTATAACTTCGATTTCAACGGAGCCCGCACGTTGATCGACCAGCACGTCAACGCGAATCCGCAGGACCCCCTCGGCTACTCGACGCGCGCCGCCGCCCTCGTCTTCCAGGAACTCGACCGCCTCAGCATCTTGCAAACAGATTTCTTCCTCGACGACGATCGCATCGCCGAAAAGAAAAAGCTCCGGCCCGATCCGCAAACCCGCGACGCCTTCTATTGGGCCGCCCGCCAAGCTCAGGAACGCGCCGACGCCATGCTGCTGAAGAATCCCAACGATACCGCGGCCCTCTTCGCCAACTCGCTCTCCTGGGGCCTCACCACCGATTACGCCGCCTTCGTCGAGAAGCGCCAACTCGGCTCCCTCAACTACGCCAAGACATCCCACTCTTTCGCCAAGCGCCTCATCGCCGTCGACAAGAACTACGGCGACGCGTACCTCACCACCGGCCTCAGCGAGTACATCCTCGGCAGCCTACCCTTCTTCGTTAAATGGTTCATCAAATTCGACGACACGAAGGGCTCCAAGCAAGTCGCCGTTGACAACCTCAAATTTGCCGCCAAGAATGGCCGTTACCTTGGCCCCTTTGCCCGCATCCTACTGGCGGTGGCCGCCCTCCGCGAGAAGAAGAAACCCGAAGCCCGCGACTGGCTGCACGGTCTCGTGCGAGACTATCCGGAGAACCCCCTTTTGAAACACGAACTGGAGAGATTGCGTTGAGCCGGTTAACTGACTACGAAGGCTGCGGCCCACTGCACGTGGTTCGTGAGTTTAATGACTATGATGGCCAGTGCCTCAAACTGGGCCAAGCCATCGAATTCGACTTCTATAGCTACGTGCCATATGAGTCCGGGTTCACCTTCACGCGGAACGGCGAAACCGTCCTCCGCCTCTCCGGCGACGTCCCCTCGGATCTCGACGTCATCGCCCACCCGGAGAACTACTTCTCGCTCCCGCTGCCCCGGCTGGCTTGGTATACCAACGGCCCGGCGCTGGCCGTGACCCATGAGTTCACTGACCGCAGCGGCCGCAAGTTCCTCGCCGGCGACCAAGTCAATTGGGCCGTTCACGAGCGCGACCCAAGCCAATTGGTCCACCACTTCCACGGTCACTCCGGCGAAGTCCTCCAGCTCGATGAGCAGAACGCGGAGCACGCCGCCGTCCTGCTCTACCCCGAACGTTTCTTTGAACTGCCTTTCGATGCCCGCCCTGAATGAGTACGCCGGGCGCGGCCCCTTAAAGTGCAAGCGCCCCTTCGTCGACTTCGACGGCAACATCTGGTTGCCCGGCGATCCCCTGCAATTCACGAATGTTCACTCCGGCGACCCGCAGGTGTTTGTCGATAGCACTGCGGCCGTGCTCCGCCTACTCTCCACCGACATTGAACAAGGCGAAGTCCTCGCCCAGCCCGAACTTTACTTTGAACTGCCGCCGCTCCAAGCCTAAGGGCGCATAAGAAGATGAATGAGGGCGCATAATGGTAGTAATGCGGCTCGTCGCTATTACAACTCTGTTTCTCCTCGCGCCGCTGCTGCCGGCGCAGGTGATTGAGTTTGAATCGGGCGGCCTGAAGTACCAGACTTTAACCAAAAACGGCGTCACCATCATGTACGCCCATCTGGCCGCTACCGTCCGCGACTATGTCACGCTCCAGGTCGCCGTCTCGAACGGCACCCGCCAACCGGTCATCATCCGTCCCGAAGACTTCTCGTGGCATCCCTCTTCCGGCCCCGCCATCACCCCGATTGCCGCGCGTATCGTCGTCCGTGAACTGCTCTCGAAAGCGCGCCGCGATGACGTCGTCGGCCTCGTCGGCGCGTACGAAAACGGCCTTTACGGCCTCCAACAGTTGCGCTCCTCCTCCGGCTACGAATCCCGCCGCCGCGCCGCGCTCGCCGAAGTGGAATCCGCCAAGCTCAAGGCCGCTGCCGCCGCCTCCGCCATCGCCTTCGTGCAGACGAAGCTCGTCGCTGGCGAAACCACGGACGGCGCCCTGTTCTTCAACACCGCCGCCAAGCCCCTCCCCCCCGGCATTCTCAAAGTCATCTGCGGTAATCAGCTCTTTGAGTTCGTGCTGACAGAATCCGTGCCCCAGCTCAAAACCCGCTAGCTGCACCTTTCGGCCCTTCGGCCGCATCCTACGGCATGACTCTACTTATGCCGAACCTGTTCGATCCTCTCTCCCTCGGGACGTTGTCCCTGCCGAATCGCATCGTCATGGCGCCCATGACCCGCAGCCGCTCCACGGCCGACGGCGTCCCCGGCGAACTCATCGCCACCTACTACGCCCAGCGCGCCTCCGCCGGTCTCCTCATCTCGGAAGGCACCGTGCCCTCCGCCATGGGCAAGGGGTACGTCCGCATCCCCGGTATCTATACGCCCGAACAGGTCGCCGGCTGGAAGCTCGTCACCGAGGCCGTCCACGCCGCCGGCGGGCGCATCTTCTGCCAGATCATGCACTGCGGCCGCATCGCCCATCCCCACCTGCTCCCCGGCCGCGCCCAAGCCGTCGCCCCCTCCGCCGTCACCCCCAACGTCCAAACCTGGACCGACGACCTCGGCATGCTGCCCCTCGAAGCGCCCCGCGCTCTCGAAACGCAAGAAATCGCCGGCATCATTGAGGAATACCGCCAAGCCACCGCCAACGCCTTCGCGGCCGGCTTCGATGGCGTCGAACTCCATGCCGCCTCCGGCTACCTGCCCATGCAGTTCCTCTCGTCCAGCACCAACCTCCGCACCGACCAGTACGGCGGCTCCGTCGAAAACCGCATCCGCTTCGTCCTCGAAGCGCTCGCCGCGATGATCTCCGTCGCCGGCCCCGAAAAGGTAGCCATCAAGATCAGCCCCGAGATGCCGTTCAACGACCTCACGGACGCGAACCCCCAAGAGACCTATACGACGCTCGTGAAAGCGATCTCCGGCCTCGGCCTCGCCTATCTCCACGTCGCCCAGACTATCCCGGAGCCGAACTACCACGCGCTGCTCCGGCCCCTCTTCGCGGGTCCTTACTTTGCCGGCGCGGGTCTCACCAATGAATCCGCCACCGCGCTCCTAACCAAGGGCCAAGCCGACGCGGCCGTCTTCGGCGTCGCCTTCATCGCGAATCCGGATCTCCCCTCCCGGTTCGCCGCCAACGCGCCCCTCTCAGCTCCCGACCCGTCCACGTTCTACACGCCGGGAGCCAAAGGATACACCGATTACTTACCGAAGTAAGTCTCGTCAATCACAATCGGGGTGGTCGTCTTAATGGCGTCCACCTGCTTCTTGGCCAGCTCAGGCCGCAACTTGGCTTCGATGTCCTTCCGCAGATCTTCGAGACCCTTCGCCTTCTTCTCTTCAACGAGGATCAGATGGTAGCCGAACGGGCTCTCCACCGGTTCGCCCACTTTCCCGATCGGCTGCGAAAACGCGGCCTGTTCGAAAGCCGGAACCATCTGGCCTTTCGCGAAGAAACCCAGGTCGCCGCCCGCCGCGCCGGAACCGGCGTCGTCGCTCTCGGCCTTCGCCAGCGCGGCAAAGTCGCCACCGCCGTCAATCTTGGCCTTCAATTCCTTCGCCTTCGCCAGCGACTCTTCCTTCGTCAGGTCCTTCTGGCCTTCTTTCAGCGGCACCCGCGAACCCTGGAAGCGAATCAGAATGTGCTTCGCCTTCACTTCGGCGGCGTCCGTCTTCATCCCTTCGTAGGCCTTCAGCACTTCGGCTTCGTCGATCGTGACCTTCTCCGAAATGTCCTTGAACAAGGTCGACGCCAACATCTGGTCTACCTGGAACTCCAACTGCGCCTTCAGCTTCGGATCCTGGTCCACTTTCCGCTTGCGCGCTTCGAGCGCCATCATCTTCAACTCAGCGAACTGCTCGGCCACGCGCCGCTTGTTCGGGCCGGAAGCCTGCGACTTAATCTGTTCCGGAAGGCCGTCCAGGAAGCGCTCATACTCGCTCTTGCTCACTTTCGTGGTGCCAATCTGGATCACGATCGGGTCGTTCGCCTGCGCCAGAATTCCTGGTGCGGCCGGCTTGGCTGCCGCTGCCGCCGGTTTCGCCGCCGCGGCTGGTTTGGGTGCTGCCGCTGGCTTGGCTGCCGCCGCGGGTTTAGCCGCAGCCGGAGCCGCCTTTTTGGGCGCGGGCGTTTGGCCGGTCACGACCAATGCAGAAAAAAGTGCAATACCGCTAAGTGCAACAAACTGAAAAGCTTTCATCTAGGTACCTCCTATCAGGATATCTTGAATCGGCCGAAATTACTTGCACCCATTCGCTAGACTCTCCCCTAGAGGTTCAACTCGTATATGAAACCAGCTTCCAAACGGCCAAGTCCGGCCCGTCTCCGAGCCTTGTGGCCGGATGTCTGGGCCCTGGTTAAGCCTCGCCGCGGCGCCCTCGCCCTGGGCCTTGTGCTCATCGTCATCAGCCGCGTCGCCGGCCTCGTGCTTCCCGCTTCCACGCGTTACCTCATCGACGATATCCTCGGCAAACAGCAATATGAGATGCTCAACCCGCTGATTCTGGCGGTCTTCGTCGCTACCGCCGTCCAGTCGGCCACTTCGTACACCTTGACTCAACTGCTGTCGAAAGCGGCCCAGCGCCTCATCGCCGAAATGCGCGGCAAAGTACAGGCGCACGTCGGCCGCCTGCCCATCGCCTATTTCGACGCGCACAAATCGGGAGCGCTCGTCTCCCGCATCATGAACGACGTCGAAGGCGTCCGCAATCTGGTCGGCACCGGCCTCGTCGAACTCGTAGGTGGCCTGCTCACCGCCTTGCTCTCGCTCTTCATCCTATTCTCGATCAGCGTATCGATGACGCTCGTCGCGATGACCGTCGTCCTGGTGTTCACCGGAGTCCTGCAGAGCGCCTTCAGCAAACTGCGCCCGGTCTTCAAGGAGCGAGGCATCATCCAGAGCGAGGTCACTGGCCGTTTGACCGAGTCTCTTGGCGGAGCCCGCGTCATTAAGGGCTACCACGCCGAAGCCAGGGAGGAGGAGGTTTTCCGCCAGGGTGCCGACCGCCTCTTGAACAACATTCTGAAGTCGCTCAGCGGCGTCTCGCTGCTGTCATTGTCAGCGACCCTATTGATGGGCATCGTCGGAGCGCTAGTCATGTGGATGGGCGCCGGGCAGATCATTGATGGCACGTTGACCCTCGGCGGCTTCGTCACATTCACCGCGTTTCTGGCCTTCCTCATTGCCCCTGTCTTTCAAATCGTCAACATTGGTACCCAGTTGACGGAAGCGATGGCCGGACTTGAGCGCACGCGCGAGATTCTCAATGAGCCCCGCGAAGAGGACGATCCCCGCCGCAAAGTGATCCTCGGCCCCATCGAAGGCGAGATCCGCTTCGACAATGTCTCTTTCCAATACGAAGAAAACAAACCGGTGTTGCAGCGGATTAACTTCGTTTCGTCGCCAGGCACGATGACGGCGCTGGTGGGTTCGTCCGGCTCCGGAAAGTCGACCATTATCGGCCTGATTGCGGCCTTTTACGTCCCGAACGAAGGCATGGTTTCCGTCGACGGTGTCGATCTTTCGACCGTAGCCATTTCGAGCTACCGGACGCAGATAGGAGTGGTTTTACAGGATACATTCCTGTTCGCCGGGACGATTCGGGAGAACATCGCGTTTTCAAAGCCCGGTGCCACGGAAGAGGACCTGATGCGAGCCATCAAAATCGCCAGGGTAGACGAGTTCTGCGAACGTTTCCCCGAAAAATACGAGACCATCGTTGGCGAGCGGGGCGTGAAGCTTTCCGGCGGCCAGCGTCAGAGGGTGTCGATCGCGCGAGCGATTCTGGCCAACCCAAGGATTCTGATTCTCGACGAAGCGACCAGCTCGTTGGACAGCGAAAGCGAGGCGCTCATTCAGGAGGGGCTCAACTTCCTGATGAAGGGCCGGACGACGTTTGTGATTGCTCACCGTCTGTCGACGATTCGCCGAGCCGACCAGATTCTGGTTGTGGAGGCCGGCGAGATCGTCGAGCGGGGAACGCATTCGAACCTCTTGACGGCCAACGGCCGCTATCGCGAGCTATACGACAAGCAGCAGGGTTTGGAGGAGAACCTCTTCCTAGCCCCCGGAGAGGGCGACGCCTAGCGCGTCGCCCCACCACCACAACTGGCTTCGTTCCGTAATTTGGCCCAGGGCGGGGCAGCGCCAGCCGCCGCTCAGCAGCCAGACCAATGGCTTCGTATCGTAATTTCCCCATGGGAGGCCGAAGCGCCGGCCGCCCCCACGACCAGACCGCCAAGGCAGCGGCCCCAACTCCGCCAAGGCTGATGGCTTCGCATCGCAACGACGCCGGAGCGGGAAGTGCAACACCAATCACCTCGCAACCAGTCCAATGGCTTCGTTCCGTAATTTCGCCCAGGGC
Source organism: Candidatus Sulfopaludibacter sp. SbA3 (assembly GCA_945890485.1). Classification (GTDB taxonomy): domain Bacteria; phylum Acidobacteriota; class Terriglobia; order Bryobacterales; family Bryobacteraceae. The sequence continues at coordinate 402,945 of CAMDCN010000005.1, forward strand.
GGGGAAACGCAAGAGGCCACCCCACAACCAGGCCGCCAAGGAAGCGGCCCCAACTCCGCCAAGACCGATGCCTTCGCATCGCAATGTCGCCCAAGACGGAGGAGCATAGGCGGCCACCCCCCAACCGGGCCAATGGCTTCGTTCCGTAATTTCCTCAAGGGATCGCCAAGCGCAATCCGCCCTACCACCAGGCCGCCAAGGGAACGGCCCGAACTCTGCCATGGCCGATGGCTTCATTTCGCATCCTCTCCCAGGGCGGGGAATCAGGAGCCGCCCTAGCGCAACCAGACCGTTGGCCTTCCCACTCCGGCGAGATCGAAGCGCCCATCGTCCCCGCAACCAGGCCACCAAGAACGCGGCCCCAACTCCGCCCTGACCGATGGCTTCGTATCAAAACTTCAACCGAGAGGGGAGTGCGCAAGCCGCCACCCCTCAACCGAACTCTTGGCATCGTTTCGTAATTTCGCCCAGTGCGAGGAATGATGAGCCGCCACTGCGCAACCAGACCGTTGGCCTTCCCACCCCGGCGAGATCGAAGCGCGCCCGCCGTCCCCGCAACCGGGCCGCCGAGAACGCAGTGCCAACGCGGCCATACTCGATGGCTTCGTATCGCAATGTCGCACGTGAATGCGGAGCATACCCAGCCACCCCGCAAACAGACCATTGGCTTCGGTCCGCGAGTTCACTCTGGCGAGATCGAAGCGCCCGCCGTCCCGCAATCAGGCCACCAGGAATGCGGTTCCAACTCCGCCTTGACCACTGGCGTCGTTCCGTAATCCTGCTCTACCGGAGCGCGAGGCGCAACCCACCAGCCGCCGCCTGAACCGCCTCCCGCGCCTGCGCAAACACCCCGGTCATCAACGCAAACCCATGGACCATCCCAGGGTAGTCGTGATGCTCGACGCTCACCCCGGCCGCCCGCAGCCCATCCGCAAATTCGAGATTCTCTGCCCGCAGCGGATCCACCTCCGCCGTCACCAAGTACGTCGGGGGAAACCTTCGGTAGTCCGCCACAAACATCGGCGAAACCATCGGGTTCCTCTCCTCACCCGCCGCATATGCTTCCCACCCGCGCCGCATATCCGCCGCATTCGGCCACGGCCCATCCGGCACCGTCTGGTCGCTCGTCGCATCCAGCATGGGATAAAACAGCATCTGCCAAGCGAAGCCAGTCAACGCGATCGCCGCCGCCAAAGCCCCGCCCGCGCTATCGCCGCCAACCCCCACCCGGTCCGCCTCACCCCGCAACCAATCAGCCGCCGCCAACCCATCCTCATAAGCCGCCGGAAACCGATGCTCCGGCGCCAATCGGTAATCCACCGCACAAACTCGGCAGCCCGAACGCCCCGCCAACTCCCGGCAAAACAGGTCGTGCGTCTCTAAGTCGCCGCTCAGGAATCGGCCCCCATGGAAATACAGCAACGCCCCCGCCGCCGGCGCGCCATACAGCCGAACCGGCACCCCGTTGGCCGAAGCGTCAGCCACCGCAACGGGCGCGTCGAAAGCCGCCTGATGCCGCCGCGCGCCCAGCATCGCCGCCCGCGTCTCGGCAATCGTCATCTCGCTCCGCGGCTTCGCCCCCGCGCAAAGTGCTATATAGTGCTCTAGCTCACCAGGCAAGCCATGACCTCGCGGTAGAACTCCGGATGCGACTCCCAAGTCTGCGCTGTCACCAAATGCCCGTCCCGCACCGCCTGCCAGTGCTCCCACTTGCCCCCGGCCTGCACCACCTCGAACTTCACATGCTCATAGCAGGTCACCCGCCGGCCCTTCACCATCCCCGCCGCAATCAACACCTGAATCCCGTGGCAGATCGCAAACACCCACTTACCCATCTCGCCAAAGGACCGCACGATCGCCAACACCCGCGGATCGCTCCGCAGATACTCCGGCGCTCGCCCACCCAGAATCAGCACTGCGTCGAAGTCCGCCGGCCGCACATCGTCGAAAGCCAACTCGGCCTCCACCCCGTAGCCCCGCCGTTCCATGTACGTGTCCCAGCCCGGCTCGAAGTCGTGCATGACCATGTTCAGCCGCCGCTTATCGCGCGCCGCCACCACGGCCTGATAGCCCTCTTCTCGCAGGCGGTGGATGGCGTACCAGCACTCGTAGCTCTCCCCACCGTCGCCGGTCAAAATCAGGACGTTCTTCATTTGGTTAAATTCTCAAACCAGTAACAACCGCCCTTGCCACCCACGGCAAAGTCCAGGTCCCCATCCCCATCGATATCGCCGACCGCGATCTGCATCCCCGCCCCGGCCATGCCGCCGTACTCGATGATGTGCCGCACCCACTCAATCCTCTTGCCGTCTGTCGTCCGCTGATACTCATACCAGTAGATGCCCAGAGCGTCGTTCACACCCGGCTCATGGTCGTGCGCAAACAGCCGCTTGCCCGCGATCAGGTCCTTCTTGCCGTCGCCGTTCAGGTCCACCAACGCCGTCGCATGCGCCTGGCTCCAAACATCGTCCACCTTCTGCTCGTTGCTGAACTTGCCATCGGCATCCTGCGTCAGCCAGTAGATCCCGAAGTCGTGCGCATGCGGCCAGACGATGTCGTTGCGCCCGTCCCCGTTCACGTCGAGTGCATACATAAACCCGGTCGCCTTCTTGATGTCCCAAGCCGCGTGCTCCGTCCAGCTCGGCGCTTCGAGCCAGCCCTTCGGCGTGATGATGTCCGTCTTGCCATCGCCGTTCACGTCCCCGGCCCCGATCCCGTGGCCGAAGTTCTTCTCGTTCGCCACCTTCCGTTCGAACTTGCCCTTCACGAACTCGTAGTAAACCGTCGGCCCCTTGCCGCCGAACTGCGGCAGAATCTCATTGGCCTTGCCGTCGCCGTTCAGGTCGACGAAGAACATAAACTCGACGCTATTGCCCTCATCGATCAGGTGCTCCTTCCAGGTGCCCGCCTTGCCCGGGTTCTCGAACCAAGCGATTCGCTTCGAGAAGTAGGTGCAACTGATGATGTCGATCTTCCCGTCGCCATTCACGTCCATCGTCAGATCAGTGAAGTTATCGACATAGTTGTTCAGGAAGCCCATCGTCCGGAACTTGTGGCTCTTCCACTTCTTCCCCGGCAACTGTTCGTGCCAGTATTCGCCATTGACGACGTCCATCCGTCCGTCGCCATTCACGTCGGCGAGTGCCGCCGTCTCATTGGCCCCGAAGTGGAGCTGGTGTTTCCGGAACGGGATGTCTTCATTGCGGCCAGCCCAGAGCGAACCGGCGGCCAACAGGATTAAAGCAAAGCGCTGCATCGCCCCGATTCTATCGGAGAATGCCCCGCTGTAGCAGATCGGGCAGAATCTGCCGCCGGATGCTCGGCGAAACCAGCTCCCGGTCGTCCCCGGCTCCGAACCAGACCAGCTCCGCGATCTCGCCGCTCGCCGCCGGCTCTCCGCCCAGCACCCCGGTGTAGAGCGAGATCCGCACCCGCCGCGGATCGCCCGCCGCGTCGTCTTCGTAATTGCCGAAGTGTTCTATAGCGCTAACGGTCGTGCCGAGCTCCTCCATAATCTCGCGCTCCAGCGCCTGCTCCTCCGTCTCGCCTTCGTCCGGCTTGCCGCCGGGCAGAATGAGAAGGTCCGTGCCATAGCTCTTCCGGCACAGCAGCACGCGGTTGTCCCGCACGATGAGAAGTCCGATCTTGTTAATCATTGCAGGATGGGAAAGGTCAGATAGTCATTCGGGATGAACAGGCTGCCCTCGGTGGTAGCCAGCGGCAGGTTCACCTTCCGGCCGTTCACCAACGCCTGTTGGAACTGCCCCGCGACCGCCGTCACCTGCGCCGCGCTCTCGTGCGCGAACTCCAGCCGATAGTGCCGGATGCCGGCCGCCTTCCAACGGCCTAGATGCGCGCTTGCCTCCTGCGCCTCGGCGCCGAAGATCGTGTTTCGGCAGCCCGCGTCCGCCAGCACCGGATGCGCCCGCCCCTGCGGATCCCGCACCGCCACCCGATGCGTCTCGCAAGGTCGCCCGCAGTCTTTGTAGGACGTTCCGCTCGACAGAAACCGGCAGAACACGCAATGCTCCGTATGGAACACCGGCAGATGCTGATACGCGATCGCCTCGATCTGCTCCGGACCCACCCGCCGCGCGAGATCCGCCACCTGCTCCGCGTTTAGGTCATGCGTTGGGGTGATCCGTTCGAGGCCCATCGAAAGGAACGTGTCCGCCGTCAACGAGTTCGCCGCGTTCAAGCTGAAGTCGCCGACCATCGCCGACCGGCCCCGCAGCGCTTCGACCAATCCCGCCGACCGCACCAGCAGCGGCACCCCCAGCTTCGTCATGAACTCGGCCATCTTCTCTTCGCCCGGCTTGATCACCCGAGGCGTCGCCACCCGCACCGTCAACCCGGTCGCCAGCACCCGGTCAAGCGACGGCCGCAGGCCATACAAATCGAGATAGTCGAGCGTGATGCTCGCCGGGGCGAACGCGATGGCCGCTTCGAGCTGCTCCGGCGTCCGAACCAGCAGATGCAACTGTGGAGGCCCTTCGACGGACGGCCGCGGCGTCGCCGTCAGCGTCACTTCATGAATCTCGACCGGCAGCCGCGCCGCCTGCCGCGCCTGCAACTGTTCCACGGCCTCGCGCCGCACCCGGTTCAAGAGCGACACCGGAACGAACGGCTCGCCTTCGGCCGTCAACTCCACCGTTCCCAACTCATACGCCGTGTTGCCCAAGCGGCTGAACTGCTCCCGCAGCGGTTCCAGCGCCAGGCCCCGGCTCTGCGCTGCCACCAGCGGCTCGCCGGAGTCAACCGTCACTGTCACCGCTCCGACCGTCCACGCCGTCCGCAGCGGCGAACCGACCCGCGCTTCCGCCACGACGTCCACCCGCTGCTTATGAACGAGCGAGCCCTGCGTATAGGGCTTAGCGGCTCTATCGACGTCGGCGTCATGCGTCCGCCAAACCAGGTCGCCCGGCCGGATGCGGCCGAAGTCGATAGCCCCGTTGGCGAACCGCAACTCGCCCCGATCGCTGACGCTGTAGACGCTCCCGCCCTCTTCCCGCTCCTGCGGGCTCCGCCAATCGGCGGCGTCGAACACCAGCCCGTCGCCCGGCTTGCACGGCACTGCAAGATTGACCACGACGGCTTCCGGCAGCACCCGGCTCACCATGCCGATCCGTACGCCCCGGTGCCGAGGCGAACGCCCCTCGACCACCGTTTGATGATTCGTCCCGCTCAGGAAGTACGGTCCAAGCCCCCGCGAATACACCTGCTCCAGCAGCGGCTTCTGGCCCGACACATCCGCGCCGTCGACCGCCATCCGGTACGCCCGCGTGGTCAGCGCCACGTACTCCGCGTCCTTGTAGCGGCCCTCGATTTTCAGGGCCCCCACCCCGGCGGCGATCATCTCCGGCACCTGATCCAATGTATAGAGATCGCCCGGCGACAGCAGGTACCGCGCGTCGCCCAGCGGCTCGACAGCCCCATCGACCAGCAGCTCATACGGCAGCCGGCACGCCTGCGCGCACTGCCCTCGGTTGGCGCTACGACCGCCCCAGGCTTCGGACGAAAAGCACTGCCCCGAGTACGCCACGCAAAGCGCGCCGTGGACGAAAATTTCCAACTCGCACGTGGTCGCGGCCTTGATCTGCCGGATCTCGTCGAGCGACAGCTCCCGCGCCAAAGTCACCCGCTGTACGCCCATACTCTGCGCGAGGCGCACCCCTTCCGCATTCGTGATGCTCATTTGGGTGCTGGCATGGATTTCGAGATCGGGAGCCAACTCCCGAACCATCCGCAGGACGCCCACGTCCTGGATGATTACGGCGTCCACCCCGGCCATGGCGATGGCTGCCAGCACGCGCTTGGCTTCGGCCAGTTCATGCTCAAACACCAGCGTGTTGAACGTCACGTAGCCGCGTACGCCCCGCTGGTGGAGGGTCCGCATCACCTCCGGCAGCTCTTCGAGGGAGAAGCCCACTTTGGCCCGGGCGGTGAAGTGTTTCAGGCCAAAATATACCGAGTCTGCCCCTGCCTCGACGGCGGCCCGCAACTGCGGCCAATACCCCGCGGGGCTCATGATTTCCGGCTTCACTCCACTAGGATAGCGCCCCGCCTTGTGTTAACCTAAAGGGCAGTGCGTGGCGCTATCGTCTAGTGGTTAGGACGGGGCCCTCTCAAGGCCCAGGCAGGAGTTCAATTCTCCTTAGCGCTACCAACGACTTCTAAATATTGCCAAACTTGTCCCAGTCATACTGACTGTTCCCAGGTTTGGCTTTATTGTTCTTGGTGCCGAGCGCCAGGATATGCTGATTGCTCCCGAGCGGGCTTCCCCCATAGACCCAGGCGACGCCGGTCTGATTGGTGATATGCGCGTGCCGCGCCTGTGCGTTCAACGCCGTCGGTCCCGGCGTGCCGTACGTCGGACCGTCGGTCCGGATGATCGTAAGCTTATTCAAAATGTTCTGATCCGCCTCACAGGCGTTACGCAACTGCGGCGTCTCATAAGTCATTGCCATCGGAAAAAAAGCCTCCTCAAGCATCGTACCCGCAGCCCTCCGTTTCTACAACGCTGGAATCGCCCTAGGCAACCGCAAGTTGCCGGAGTAAAGCGCCTTCCGCCCGGTTCGGCTGCCGCTTTGGCGTTGCAAAGCGCCGGTTCATCTCCATCGCATTCCAGAACGACTGGCCCCCCGCGTCGTTCGTGAAAAACACAAACGATTTGTCCGCGAAAGCCGCGACATCCTGGATCCGCGCCTGCCACTGGTCCAACTCCGCCACCGAATACTTATAGCCCGTCCCGCGGGATGGCAGCCTCTCCTCGAAGTCGACATACCAGTCCGGACGCTGCTTGCCATGCAGCCGCACATAGCCAATACCCGACGTCAAATTCGCAGTTGGGCCCATCGCCCGGATGTGGTCCGGCTGGTCGATATTGGCGAAGCCCACGCGGTAGTCGATCAGTGTCCCGACGGCCTCCGAACATCCCCAGCTTTCATGCCGCATCTCGGCCACCAGTGGAAATTCCGCAAACGCCCGCCGGAGCTGAATGAAATAATCCCGGTTCTCCTGCGTAAAGCGGAACGACCACGGAAACGTAACGAGCAGAGCCCCCAATTTCTTCGCCCGGCGCAGCGGCCGGAGGGCCGCGCAAAACGCTTCCACCGACGGAATATCCAGCCGCCGCTCATGCGTGAACTGGCGGTGCAGGCGCGCCACGAACTGAAACCGCGGGTTACAGGAGCTCTTATCAAGCCAAAGCTTCACTACCTCCGGCCGCGGGTACGACTCAAAGCTGGCCGGGATCTCGACGGCGTCGAACCGCTCCGCGATGAACTGCAGCGGGTGGAACCCCTTCGGCTTTCCCGACGGGTAGATGACCCCTTCCCAGTGCGGAAAGTTCCAGCCGGAGGGGCCGACCAGCACCGGGGTGCGGGCGGGCGTCAAGGTAAGGGGGTCCAATTGGAACTTGGTCATGAGGGGCCTCGGTCGATCTTTGCTCTTTGTTCGCCCCCAGAATAGAGCAGATCGGAGCGCCCGTCAAGAGAAAATATTCGCCTCTTCTTCGCCTTTCGGCGGGCTTAAATAAAAAGAGTCGAATCGTAACCTGCGTCACCCCGTTGACGCTATACATTTAAATCCCCGTTACGAAGGACGGGCGCGCACCCCAAACCTCAAGTTACGCGTCCGTCCGCCTCTCCTAGTTAGTCGAACATCCCCTCATACAGCACGCTGGTCAGATAGCGTTCTCCCGAATCCGGTAACACCACCACAATCGACTTACCCTTCATCTCGGGCTCCTGTGCCAATTTTAGGGCTGCTGCTGCCGCCGCTCCGCACGAGATGCCGCACAGAATTCCTTCTTCGCGCGCCAGGCGACGGGCCACTTCCACGGCTTCTTCGTTCGTCACCTGCTCCACGCGGTCGACCATCGAAAGGTCCAGCGTATCCGGGATAAAGCCGGCGCCGATGCCTTGGATTTTGTGCGGCCCCGGTTTCACCGCTTCCCCATTCCGGGATTGCGTGATCACCGGGCTGTTCACCGGTTCCACCGCCACCGAAAGGATGTTCTTGCCACGGGTGTTTTTGAAGTAGCGGGAGATGCCGGTAATGGTGCCACCGGTGCCGACGCCGGATACCAGCACGTCCATGTTGCCGTCGAGGTCGTTCCAAATCTCCGGACCCGTAGTCTGTTCATGAATCGCGGGATTCGCGGGGTTCTTGAACTGCTGCAAGAGTACGTACCGATTCGGGTCCCGCGCGACCAATTCCTCGGCCTTCGCGATGGCGCCCTTCATACCGAGCGGGCCATCTGTCAGCACCAGGTTCGCCCCAAAGGCTTTCAGCACCTTCCGGCGTTCAATCGACATCGTCTCCGGCATCGTCAAAGTGATGCCGTAGCCGCGCGATGCGGCGACGAAGGCGAGGGCAATGCCGGTGTTGCCGCTGGTCGGCTCGATCAGCTCCTTACCCGGCGTCAGGATGCCCCGCTTCTCGGCGTCCCACACCATGGAAGCGCCAATGCGGCACTTCACGGAGTACGCCGGGTTGCGGCCTTCGATCTTTGCGTAGACGGTTGCCCCGCCGGGAGCTACCACACGATTGAGTTTAACGAGCGGCGTATTGCCAATCGACAGCGAGTTGTCCTGATAGAGCATGGTTTAGCTTCCTTCGAATTTAGATATCCCAGTTCGGGATGTACTTGCCTTGTCGTTCTTTCCAGCGCGTCGCCAAATCGGCCAGGCTGGTTTGATCGATCACTTCGGAGACGGCCCGGTCGACGCGGCCCCACATCTCGGAAAACGGAGTTTCCCCTCGGCGCTTCACGGCGCCGGGCGGTGTTCCCTTGCCCCCATCAATGTGGCGAATCACCTCGCCGACGGTGATTGTATCCGAGGGGCGGGCCAACAGATAGCCGCCATCGGCCCCGCGCCTCGATTCCACGAATCCGCCTTGTTTCAGTCCGGCGAGAATCAGCTCCAGAAATTTCTGAGGGATCTTCTGCCGCCGGGCGATATCGGCGATTTTAATAGGCGTTGTGCTTCCTTGGGCGGCCAGGTCAAACAGGGCGTGCAACGCGTATTCGCCTTTTACGGAGATCGTCATCAGTGTGGGTGAGGGGGGAGGAAACGAGAATCCCTATTTCCTACTAGGGATTATACTATTCGCCCGGCGGAGTCAACTTGCGGCTGCTCTTTGGGCTCGCAACGGCACGCCTCGAACGGACAGGCTCTCGACGAGGCTGGCATGGTAGGCGGGGTCCAACAGGAAGTCGCTTCCCGATGGGGTCGCCAAGCCGCGGTGGACGAGCAGGAGCAGCAGTTGCGTCTCGCCTGCGCTGAGCGCCCCTCCCGGAATGCGCGCGAGTCCATCGGGGCCGGCCTGCACCTTGCGGAGGAGGTCGCGTGCAAAAACCTGTCCGTCGAGCGAATCGAGCGCGGCTGCCGCGGCGGCCCACTGCGCCTCAGGCGCCCCGGCGCTGACGAGTGCGATCAGAATGATAATCAGATCGAGCGACAGGGCAAGGGCGAAGGAGAAGACGTGTCTTGCCGTAGGCGCGGCGAAGAGCTCGGTGAACGCCAGCAGCAGGTCTTCCTGATTGGAGCCGGTACGATCGGTAAACTCGGCGAGCGAAGGCAGCGCCGGCCGCTCGACTGCGCCGGAATGGAGGGTTTCAGTCACCTCGGTCCAAGGGATGCCGCTGGTCGCCTGCTGATAGGCGCGCAACTGGTCCGCGCTGGTGTCGGTTGCCTTGGCGCGCTGACGCCACTGGGCGATCGCCTGGCGGGCGGCTTGGATCTGCGTTTGGGTCTGCTCGGCAATGCGCGCATACCGGGTGAAAGCGGAGTAGCGAACGCCTTCGCCGGATCCCTCGCGGCCCTGTGCCTCCCGGGCGACGGCTTCGCGGACGCGGGCCAGGTAGGGGTCCGCGTCTACTGCCTTCGAGAGGAACCCAACCCGTTTCTCTGCTTCCGTCATCTCTTCGAGGGCGACGACATGCTTCCGTGCCTCGGCTTCAGCAGCCGCGAGAGTCTCGTCCGTTCGCTGGGCGGCCAGGGAGAGACGGTCGAACAACTCGCGTTGCACGACGGCCGGCCGCTCTTTCTGGGCGAACCAAGTGTAGAGACTGACATAGGAGAACGCCACCGAGACGAGGGCCGTGATGGCATAGACGACCAGGATCTGATTGCGCCGGTGGCGATGCCGCGTCAGCATCCATGCCGTGAAGAGCATGGCCGTCTGGACCCCCAGGGACGCCAGGAAGGCGAACCAGCGCGAGAGGTATAACGTCATTCCTTCAAACGTCGTGTACCAACTCACGATGGACAGCAGAACGCTCGCTACGAACAAACCGCGGATCATCTGTTGCAGGCAACGCAATCCGCGGCCGGAAAGTTCAGATTATTTCCATTGCCAGTTGTCGGGCTGGGTCTGTTTGCGCGGCGTGACACGGGCGGACTTGCAGATTGCCTCCATTTTTGCGACCACGCCAGGATTCTGCGCCGCCACGTTTTTCCGTTCGCCGAGGTCGTTGCTCAGGTCGTAGAGCTCCAACGGCCCGTTTGCCACCTCTCGCACCGCCTTCCATTTTCCCTGGCGCACCGCCTGCCGGGGCGTCTCCTCGGCGAACGTACCGCTGATGGGATAGTGCCGCGGAAGTTCCCAATACAGATACTCGTGCTGAGCCTGTTTCCCGGTCCCGAGCAGGGTGGGGACGATTGACAAGCCGTCGATGTCCTTGGGCGGCGTGGCGCGGGCCAATTCGGCCAGCGTGGGCAGAACATCCTGAAACATCCACGGATAGGCGCTGACACCGGGCTTGATGCGGCCTTTCCAGTGAACGATCATCGGCGTCCGGATGCCGCCTTCATAAAACGTGGTCTTGTGGCCGCGTAGCGGGCCAGAGGAGTTGAAGTACCCGCCGTCGTTCCAGATCGGCGTGGCCGAACCGTTGTCACTGCAGAAAAACACGATCGTGTTGTCGGCGACCTTCTCTTTTTCGAGTAGCTCCATTAACCGGCCGACGTAGTCATCCATTCGCGAGATCATCGCCGCATACGCGGTGCGGGGCTTGAGCTGGTTGGCGTAATGGTTCCGCGGGTCGATATAGGGGCCATCTTCGGTGATCTTGCCGTCGAACTGTTCCATCTTCTCCCGCGGGGCAAGCAGCTCCAGATGGGGAATGGTCAGCGGGAGGTAGCAGAAGAAGGGGCTCTTCTGCCGGGCGTGTTGGCGAAGAAAGCCCTCGGCCATGCTGACCACCGCGTCGTTCGTGTACTGCGTGAACGTCTTGCCGACGCCGCGGGGAGATTCCTCCATGTTCTCGCCGGCGAACAGGTAGCCGGGGTAGTGGTAGTGCGCATGGACCTGATGCAGCACGCCGTAGAACGTATCAAAGCCTTGCTTGGTAGGGATGCCGGTGGTGTCGTTGTCGCCCAGGCCCCACTTGCCGAAGCAGCCGGTTTTGTAGCCAGCCGTGCGTAGGACCTCGGCGACGGTCACGTCCTCAGGCAAGAGCGGGACGCCGCCCGAGTTGGCCCGGATCGAGGTGTGCCCCATATGCTTGCCGGTCATCAGCACGCTGCGGGACGGGGCGCAGACGGTGCAGCCGGCGTAGGCGTCCGTAAAGCGCAGGCCACCGGCCGCCAACTTGTCGATGTGTGGCGTCGGGATGTGCTTCTGCCCGTAGCAGCCGAGGTCGCCGTAGCCGAGGTCGTCGGCCATGATGAAGAGGATGTTGGGCGGAGGGGTAGACTGCGCTTGCGCCGCGGCGGCCCAGGCGGCGGAGAGGAACGTACGCCGATTCATGTCCTTCCAGTCTAGTAGCGTGGGACGGCGGAGTCGATTTCGCGGCTCCAGCGGTCGATGCCGCCGATCATCGAAACGCAGTTGGCGACACCCTGCGCCTGCAGCCACTGCACGACATTCAAGCTGCGCACGCCGTGGTGGCAATAGACCACCAGCAAGGTTTCGTCGGCCTGCGCGTCCAACTGTTGGAGGTTGGCTGGCACCGAGTACATCGACAGGAGATTGGCGCCCTCAATCTGGCAAATCGCCCACTCCTCGGGTTCGCGGCAGTCGATGAGACACAACTTCTCGCCAGCCTCGCGTTTGGCTTCGATCTCCTGCGGCGTGAGTTCGAGCGGGTTCATCCGTTAATGATCCCGGGCGGTGACCAGGTCCGTGACGCTGACGAGCGCGCGCTGAAACGGCGAATCCGGAAACTGATGGATCAGCGTGCGAGAGCGTTCCGTGAAGATGGCCGCGCGTTCCATGGCGCGTTCGACGCCCCGATACCGGGTAACGATTTCGAGGATTCTGGCAAAAGAAACCTTCGCGTAGTTGCGTTCCCGGAGAACGGTTTCCACCTGGATCCGTTCGGCCGGCGTTGCATCCTGCAAAGCGTAGATGAGCGGGAGGGTGACTTTACCCTCTTTCAAGTCGTTGCCGACGGGCTTGCCGAGCACCTTTTCGCGCGACGTATAGTCGAGCACATCGTCGACGAGCTGGAAGGCGATGCCGAGATTCCAGGCGAATTCGCCGAGCTTGGCTTCGTCCGCTTCGCCGGCGCCGCCAGCCATGGCGCCCAGGCGGGCGCAGACGCTGAAGAGGCTGGCCGTTTTACGGTCAATAAGCTCCATGTAGTCCGCTTCGGAAACTTCCAGGCGGCCGAGACGCTGCAATTGTAAGAGCTCGCCTTCCACCATTAACTGGGTTAAGCCGATGAGCAGATCGAGCACCCGGAAATTGCGGGAGCGCAGGGCGATTTGAAACGCCTGCATGTACAGCCAGTCGCCGGAGAGAACTGACGTCTGATTGCCGAAGAGGACATTGACCGAAGGCTGACTGCGGCGCGTCTGGGCCTCGTCGATCACGTCGTCGTGAACGAGCGTAGCCGCATGGACCATTTCGACGACCGCCGCCATGGCGATGGACGCTTCATTGGCTTCGCTGAACAACTGGCAGGAGAGCAGAACCAGCGTAGGCCGAAGACGCTTGCCACCGCTCTTTTGCAGGTGGCGATTGATTGCGGTGACGGCGTCGACGGAGGAGATCGACTCCAGCCCCATCTTCTCTTCGACGCGCCGCAGGTCTGCTTCGACAAGCTTGAAGATATCGCGGGCTGTTAACGCCTGGCCAAGCTTGCTCAGTCCCATGGAATCAACCAGTGTATCCTTCCGCCGCTACGGGGAACAACCGGAGAAAATTGGCCGTGGTGGCGGCGGCCACCTCTGCATAAGTGAGATTCTTCAATTCGGCGATCTTTTTGGCCGTTTCGACGACAAACGCGGGCTCGTTCCGTTTGCCACGGTGGGGCAGGGGAGCAAGATAGGGCGCATCCGTTTCGACGAGAATGCGATCGAGCGGGGCGAGGCGCGCTGCTTCCTGAACCTCCGGGGCCTTCGAGTAAGTAACGATACCGGAAAAGCTGATGGTGAAGCCCATCGCCAGGCTGCGCTCTGCTTCGGCGGGGCCGCCCGTGAAGCAGTGCATGATGCCGGGGAGGCCGGCTGGTGTCCAGTGCTTCTCGAGGATGGCGAACGTCTCGGGCCAAGCTTCGCGCGTGTGGATGGCGATGGGCTTCCGGGCTTCGACCGCGATGTGGAGTTGTTCGACGAAGACGGTCTGCTGCACGTCGCGTGGCGAGAAGTCGTAATGATAATCGAGTCCGATTTCGCCTAGGCCCACAATCTTACGATGCCCCATCAGAGACCGGAGTTGCGGAATACATTCGGGCGTCCACTTGGCGGCGTCGTGGGGGTGGACGCCGGCGGTGGCATAGATGAAGGGGTAGGCCTCGGCGAGGCGGAGGGCTACTGCGAGGTCGGGGGGGCCGTCGCCGGTGCCGATGGCGAGCAGCAGTTGGACCCCGGCGGCGCGGGCCCGCTCGATGACGGCGTCGCGGTCGGCCGCGAAGCGCTCACCATCGAGGTGGCAGTGGGAGTCGATGAGCATTACTTCAGGCGGGCGCCGACGGGCACGTCTTCGAGGAAGCCGGCGACGGTGGGCTTGCCGTCGAGGACGGAGGCGGCGACGATCATGCCGTGGGACTCGATACCCTTCAGTTTGCGCGGGGCGAGGTTGGCGACGATGACGACTTTGCGGCCCAGCATCGACTCCGGATCGTAGACCTGCGAGATGCCGGCGACGATGGTGCGCGGTTCCGCCTCGCCGATGTCGACCTTCATGTGGAGCAGCTTGTCGGAGCCTTTCACCTTTTCGGCGAACTTGACGAGGCCGACGCGGAGATCGACTTTGACGAAATCGTCGATGGTGATCTGGTCGGCGATGGGGATGCCGCCGGGATGGGTGGGGGCAATCGGCTCCGGCGTTTTGCCGAGGAGAATATCCTGGCGGGTCTTTTCGATCTCTTCGAGTTCGTTCATCTTGTCGATGGTGGGCTGCATTTCAAGGCGCGGGAAGACGGGTTCGACGGCGGGGATGGCTTGGCCGGGGGGGAGTTGGCCGGCTTCAATCTGGCCGAAGCGCTCGTCGGTGATGGGAGTTGCGTAGCCGAGGAGTCGCCAGATTTTGGCGCAGCTTTCGGGGAGCACCGGCGAGGCGAGGACCGTGGCGGCGCGGAGGGCGTCGGCAATGTTATAGAGTACTTCGTTGAGCTTCTCGTCTTCCTTCGCTTTGAAGAGCTTCCAGGGGGCCTGTTCGACGATGTACTTGTCGGCGGCCGTGATGAGCTGCCAAATGGATTCGAGGCCTTTCGAGAATTCGAAGTTTTCGTAGCCCTGGATGGCGGCGGAGACGGCGTTGGCGATGGGGAGCGTCAAGTCGGCAGGCCGCTCCGGGATGACGCCGCCGCGGTACTGCTGGATCATGCTGAGCGTACGGCTGGCGAGGTTGCCGAGGCCGTTGGCGAGGTCGGCGTTGTAGCGCGTCACCATCGCGTCGTAGGCGAAGTTGCCGTCGGCGCCGAAGACGATTTCGCGAAGGAGATAGTAGCGGAGCGCGTCCGCGCCGATCGCTTGGCGGATGGGTTCCGGGCGGACGATGTTGCCGCGGGACTTCGACATTTTGTTGTTGTCGAAGAGCAGCCATCCGTGGGCGAAGATTTTCTTGGGGAGCTCCCAGCCGGCGGCCATCAGAAACGCGGGCCAGTAGACGGCGTGGAACCGGACGATCTCCTTTCCGATCAGGTGGAGGTCGGCGGGCCAGCGGCCGTCTTCGACCACGGCGGTGTGATAGGCCATGAGGGCGTCGAACCAGACGTAGAAGACGTGGCCGGGTTCGTCCGGCACCGGGATGCCCCATTTGATGGTGGTCCGGGTGATGGAGAGGTCGGCGAGGTCCTGCTTGAGGAAGGCGAGGACTTCGTTGCGCCGGGTTTCGGGCTGGAGGAATTCGGGGTTGTTTTCGTGAAGCTCGATAAGCTTGTCGCGGAAGGCCGAGAGCTTGAAGAAGTAGTTCTCTTCGGTGACCTTTTCAAGGGGCTGGCCGGTTTCGGGGTCGACGTCGCCTTCCTTGGCGTCCGGGACGAAGGCTTCGTTGACGACGGAATAGTAGCCGGTGTAGGAGCCTTTGTAGATGTAGCCATTGTCGACGCAGGCCTTGAAGAGGCGCTGGACGTTTTCGGCGTGCTTGGGGTCGGTGGTGCGCTGCTCGTGATCGAGCGCGAAGCCGAACTTCTTCCAGGTGGCGCTGAACTCTTCGGCGACGGCGGTGGTGAACGCCTCTGGCGTCTGGCCGGCCTTCTCGGCCGAGCGCTGAATCTTGATGCCGTGTTCGTCGGTGCCGGTGGTGAGCACGACGTCGAAACCCTGCATCTGCTTGTAGCGTTTGATGACGTCGGCCGCGATGGTCGTATACGTGTGCCCGATGTGGGGGGCGGCGTTGACGTAGTAGATGGGGGTGGTTATGTAGTACTTATCCATTTAGAACTCTTTGAGATAGGCGTATTGAGCCTGCGCCAGGACGTCCTTCAGCGGGATTTTCTTCGCTTCGGCGAGGGCGCGGCAATCGTCGTATTCGGGGGTGGCGCCTTGGGCGGTGATCTTCATGCGGACGTCGCCCCAGGGGGTTTCGACGTTCAGGAAGCGGCGGGTGGCGACGCGGCGTTCGGCCGTTGTGATGCGGAGGCCGATGGTGGTGGTTTCGCTGAGCACGATGGCCGCGAGGGCGTCGGTGTCTTCCGGCTTGGCGATGACGCTGAGCAGCGTTCCCGGCCGGTTCTTCTTCATCTGAAGCGGCTGAAGCGTGACGTCGAGCGCGCCGGCAGCGAAAAGACGGTCCATGGCGTAGCCGAGGATCTGGGGGTTGGCGTCGTCGATGTTGGCTTCAAGGATGCTGACGGTGGTCGCTTCTTTCGCGGCGGAGCGTTGGCCGCCCCGGTGACCGATGACCGCGCGGAGGACGTTGGCCTGGACCTTGAAATCGGCGGTGCCGGCGCCGAAGCCGGTGGACTGGATGGAAAGCGCGGGGATGGCGCCGAAGTGGGTGCCGAGGGTGGCGACTATGGCGGCGCCGGTGGGGGTGGTCAGCTCCATGGCTGGACCCTTGGCGTAGATGGGCATTTCTTTGAGGAGTTCGGCGGTGGCCGGGGCGGGGACTGGCAGGGTGCCGTGTTCGGTTTCGACGAGGCCGCTGCCGACGTTGATGGGCGAGCAGGCAACTTCGGTGACGCCGAGCAGGTCGAGCGCTACGCAGGCGCCGACGATGTCGGAGATGGAGTCGACCGCGCCGACTTCGTGGAAGTGGACGAGGTCGAGCGGGACGCCGTGGACGTGGGCTTCGGCCTCGCCGAGCTTCATGAAAATATTGAGAGCGTTTTGCTTGGCGGTGGCGGAGATGCCACGGGCGGCGTCGATGACTTTGGCGATGTGCGGGAGGTGGCGGTGGTCCTTCTGCTTGCCGCCTTCGACGTGAAATTTGGTGGCGGCCAGGCCGTTCCGCTTCGTCTTTTCATAGCGATAGGTGGCGCCGAGGTTCAGCGAATGGAGGCAGTCGAGGACGCTGTCGCCGTTGGCGCCGGCGTCGATAAGGGCGCCGACGGTCATGTCTCCGGAGATGCCGGAGAAGGCGTCAAAGTAGCACGTCGTCATAGGTCTTACTTGATGGTACGACGAAGCCTACAGCGCGGCGCGGGCGGCGAGGACTTGGGCGACGGCTTCGTCTGCCGTATCGGCGAGCGCTGTGAGGTGGCCCATCTTGCGGCCCGGTCGGGCAGAGAGCTTGCCGTAGAGGTGGAGCTTCACTGTGGGGAAGGCGGCAGCCGCAGCCCAGTTGGGTTCGTTTTCCGTCCAGATGTCGCCGAGGAGATTGGTCATGGCGGCGGGGCGGAGCAGGTCCGTCGCACCAAGAGGGAGGCCGCAGGTGGCGCGAAGCTGCTGCTCGAACTGGCTGGTGATGCAGGCGTCGAAGGTGAAGTGGCCGGAGTTGTGCGGACGGGGAGCGAGTTCGTTGATGAGGAGGCGGTCGTCCTTCGTCAGGAAGAATTCGACACAGAGGACGCCAACGGCGTCGAGTTGCTCCATCACGGCGCGGGCGATGCCAATGGCTTCGTTTCGTACTTTGTCGTTGACGCGGCCGGGGGCGCGGGTCAGGTCGAGGATGTGATTTTTGTGGTCGTTCTCGACGACGCCGTAGTGAACGAATTCGCCATCGGCGCCGCGGGCGGCGACGACGGAGACTTCGCGGTCAAAATCGATGAGTTTTTCAAGGACGCACTGTTGGCCGTTGGCACGGCGCCAGGCTTCTTCGGCGGCGGAGGCGGAGTAGATTTTCGATTGGCCTTTGCCGTCGTAGCCGAAGCCGGCGGTCTTCAGAATGCAGGGCGTGCCGAGAGCGGCGATGGCCGCTTCGAGGTCTGCGAGCGAGTTCACCTCGCGGAAGGGGGCGAGGGGGAGGCCGTGTTTTACGAGGAACTGCTTTTCGCGAAGCCGGTTTTGTGTCGTGTGAAGGACTTCGCCGCGGGGCCGGACGATCGTGGATTCGGCGCAGGCGGCGGCCGTCGCCGCCGGGACGTTTTCGAACTCGAACGTGACGGCGCGGACCTGGCTCGCGAAGCGGCGGACCGCGTCGAGGTCTTCGTAAGGGGCGACGATTTCGAGATCGGCGACCTGGCCAGTGGGCGTATCGGTATCGGGAGAGAAGGTGTGAACCCGATAGCCCATGCGGCGAGCGGCGATGGCAAACATGCGGCCAAGCTGGCCGCTGCCGAGGACGCCGACGGCGTTGCCGGGCGGAATAACGCGGGGTGTCATGGGAGAGTTTGTTCGCGCACCATGTCGGACAGGCCGCGGCGATAGGCCTGGAGTTGGGTGCGGAGGTCGGGGCGATTGGTGGCGAGGATCTGAATGGCGAGCAGCGCGGCGTTGATGGCGCCGGGTTTGCCGATCGCGAGAGTGCCGACCGGAATTCCGCCGGGCATCTGGACGATGGAAAGCAGAGAGTCCATGCCTTTCAGAGCATGGCTTTCGATGGGTACGCCGAGGACGGGAACCGTCGTGTGGGCGGCCACCATTCCGGGGAGATGGGCTGCGCCGCCCGCTCCGGCAATAATCACTTGTAAGCCCCGGTCTTCGGCCGACCGGGCGTATTCGGTGAGCAGGTCAGGCGTCCGGTGGGCCGAAACCACCTTGCATTCATGCGGGACGCCGAAATGCTTGAGCATCTCGTCGGCATGAAGCATGGTGTCCCAATCGGACTTGCTTCCCATAATCACGCCGACGAGAATATGCTCTGTCATGTTTGGTTACTGGCCCTGGCCGAGCGAGAAGTCGGAGCGGCCGTTGAAGGTGCAAAGGCTCTCGTACTTCACGAAGTCGTACTTCGCGTCGAGGAGAGACTGGAGCTGGGCGATGATCTGCGCATGGGTCACCGGACCGTTTTCGGTGACCGACGACATGAACCGGCAGCGCCAGGTGTCGCAGGTGAGGGTGTCGGGGAAGCCGTTGGGCCACACCTTCACGCCACGATTGGAGAGCATGACCAGCTTAAGGCCATCAATGGTGACCTGGGAGAGGGCCGCGCCAAACTCGTCTGGCGTGCCTGCCGTCCAGTCAATGAAGATGTCGACGCCGATCTGTTCCTTGACCTCGGGTACGTAGTGCGACTTGCGGTCGGAGAGATCCTGCTGCGGGGCCTTGCTGTAGCGGACAGCCTTCAGCTTTTCCGGTTCCTTGCCGATGCGGTCGACGACGGCCTGGGCGAATTCCTTGGTGCCCACCTTCTGCGTCGAAACGCCTTCGGTGTACACGTCGTAGGTGTGGATGCCGTCTTCGAGGGTGCGTAGCCAAGCGTTGTGGACGCGCTCAGCAATGTCGGCCTGGTCGATGTGGACCAGCATCATGACGGAGCCAAGGAGCAGACCGGAGGGGTTGGCGAGATTCTGGCCCGCGCGTCGGGGGGCGGAGCCGTGGATAGCCTCAAACATGGCGTATTTTACGCCGATGTTCGCGGAACCGGCCAAGCCGACCGAGCCGGCGATCTGCGCGGCTACGTCAGAGAGGATGTCGCCGTACAGGTTGGGCATCACGATGACGTCAAACACTTCGGGGGTGTCGGCGAGTTTTGCCGCGCCGATGTCCACGATCCAGTGTTCGTTCTCGATCTGCGGGTACTCGGGCGCGATCTCATCGAAGACCTTGTGGAAGAGTCCGTCGGTGAGCTTCATGATGTTGTCTTTGGTGAAGCAGGTCACTTTCTTGCGGTTGTTGCGGACCGCGTACTCGAAGGCGTAGCGGACAATGCGCTCGCAGCCGGGGCGGGAGATCAGCTTCAGGCACTGATAGATCTCCTGGCTCTGACGATGTTCGATACCGGCGTAAGTGTCTTCCTCGTTTTCGCGGACGATGACCACGTCCATCTTGGGATGGAGGGTATCAACGTACGGGTGGTAGGCCACGCAGGGGCGAATGTTCGCATAGAGGCCCAACATCTTGCGGGTGGTGACGTTCAGGCTCTTGAAACCGCCACCCTGGGGGGTGGTAATCGGTGCTTTCAAGAACACTTTGGTGCGGCGTAGCGACTCGATCGCGCTCGGTTCGATACCCGCGGAATTGCCGCGCATGTAAACCTTCTCGCCGATTTCAATGGTCTCGATATCGAGACGGGCACCGGCCTCCTTCAAAATATGGAGGGTAGCCTCCATAATCTCAGGACCGATGCCGTCGCCGTGGGCGACTGTGATGGGAGTGTTCGTGGCCATAATTTTGAAACGAAGCGTAACTCCCTACAATAATTCCCTTGGCCCACTTGCAGCAACTCGCCTAAAAAGGAATGTCGTCGTCGCAGACGCCGCCGTCGCCCTGCTCGACCGAACCCAAGCGCCGCGTGAAGACGATATTTGAGTCTTCACCCCGGCTGATTTTGGTGATCTCGAGCTCCAGACCCTGCAACGAAGGCAGATGCGCGGGCAGGGCGGAGAACTGCGGCAGTTCTAATCCGCAGATGCTCAAATCCTGCTTCACGTACTTCAGCGTGTTTTCCGTAATCGCCCGATACTTCCACAACAGCCGGTTCTGAAACGTCGCGCCGGTAATCCGCAGGGTCCACTTCAGCATCGGGTTTCCGCTGCTCTTCGATTGCGTCAACTCAACACGGTCCACCCGTACTTCATAGCGTCCGTCCGGGATGCTGTTCCAGGGTTCGTACTCGCTGACCACTTCATTGGCATAGACCTCGTCGTAGGGGCGCAGGTCCACGCGCGAATCCACCATGACTCCGTTCATACTTCGACCAGCCTCCGGTTAAAGAACACATCCGACTTCTCGCCCTTCGTCACCTTGCTGACTTCGAGGCCGATGCCCTGCAACTCCGCCAAGCGGCGGTTGAGGTGGGAAAAGCGCTCCAGGCGGAGACCGCACGTCAGCAGTTCGCTCTTGGTGTAGCGGATGGTGTTCGCCGTGATCACGCGGCGCTTCCAGATCATCCGGCCCCGGAATTCGCCGGAAGACACCCGCAAACCGTACTTCAAAACCGGGTTCCCGGTCGACGCCAGGCCCAGTTCCAAGTCCGAGATCATGACGCGGTAGCGGCCGTCCGGCACTTCGCCGTAGCTCGGCGCCGGCGCCGCCTGCTCGGCGTCAAAACTGCGGTTGAACCGCGACAGGTCCATCGGGTTCGGACTCTGCGCGGGTGGTTCCTGAAACGATTCGGGAACAGAATCAAAAAGTGAGACGAATTCGGCCATCAACGTTGCCTCCGCTACAGAGGGATGCAACTAGCCTGCCATCGCTAACTGATTGATTCTGCGTTGCCGATGCGCACCGATTCCCGAAATGGAACCAAACCGCGTTCCGTTTTAGAACGGAACGTCGTCGTCGCTGATGCCGGCGTCGAACGGAGAACCGCCGCCGCTGGGCGCTGGGGCCGAACGCGGGGCGGCGGAACGGGGTGCGGACATCATGCGCGGTTCCTGGCTGAATCCGGCATCGCCACCCTCGCCGCCACGGCCACCCAGGAGGATGACATCGTCGGCTACGACTTCGGTGGAATACTTCTTCTGCCCGTCTTTATCCTCATAGCTGCGGGTTTGGAGCCGGCCCTCCACGTAAACCTGCTTGCCCTTGGTCAAATACGGCGCGAGATTTTCAGCCCGCCAGAGCACGACATTCGACCAATCGGTCTCTTCTTTCCATTCGCCGGTGGCCTGATCTTTGTACCGGCGGCCCGTCGCCACCGAGAATCGAGTCATGGAAACGCCCGACGGCGTGAACTTGGTTTCGGCGTCCCGGCCGAGATTTCCAACCAGAATCACCTTGTTGACACTACGCGAAGCCATAATCCTAGAACTCTAACACAGCGGCACCAGGAGAACCTCGCCTAGTACTCCCCGGATTTTCCGTTTTGAAAATAAGTCATGCACCCTGTTGCACGGAAATGAATCTGCGACATAATACTGCTTATCCACTGGCTGGCGGTGTGCTAGCTGGCGACCAGGTTGTCACCGTTCGGCTCAGGGAAATCGCGCGGTAAATATGTGAGGGAAAGTGCGTCGTTTGTCCTTTTTCAAACGCTGCCCGCTCCGGCTGCTGATTGCCAGCGTGCCACTCCTGACGAGTGTGCCTGGCATCGCTCAGACTGTCATGAACGGAAACGGAGGTCCGGTTCGCCTGTTTGGCACCGACTTGGCCGTTTTTGAGATGCGAGAGCCGCGCCAGGATTTACCCTGCCACGTGACCCCAACAAAAAGCGCACTGGTGGGCTTCGATTTGAAGTTTCACTCCGGCTTTGAGGTGACTGTTCCTCTGCGGGAACTTGCCGGGCGCGAGAACCTGCTGACGATCCTTTTCCGGGTCGCTCCTCTTGAAGATCTCGACAACCCTGTTTACTTCATGCAGAAAGTCCGCGTTCCCGAGATTGAAGAAGAAGCCAAGGGCGATGCGTCGCTCTACGGAGCGTTCGATCTGGGAGAAGGAAAATACCGGGTCGACTGGTTGATGCGGGATCGTGCGGAACGTGTCTGCTCCAACTATTGGGAGGTCGAAGCGACTCTGACCACCAAAGAGAGCCAGATGGCGATGGTGATCCCTCCGAAGTCGGTCCGCGCCGCGGACCAGGAAAGCTTTAAGGACGAACCGCCGATTGAGCGAGCCTCCGCCGAAGAGGCCGTCAATGTAAAAGTGCTGTTGAACTACGCCCCCCAGAACCCCCGCAACACGGTGATGCGTCCGGTGGATACGACGGCGCTCGTCTCGATCCTGCGTTCCATTTTGCGAGAGCCAAAGATCGGAAAGTTCTCCTTGGTCGCCTTCTCCATGGCGAGTCAGGAGGTGCTCTACCGGCAGGAGAACGTCGACCATCTCGACCTGCCTGCCCTCGGCGAGGCCCTCAGCAAGGTGAAGTTCGGCACCGTCGATCTCAGCAAGCTCGCCGTTAAGCATAGCGAAACGCAGTTCCTTGGGGAACTCATCCGCACCGAACTCGGCGGCGCGAACAAATCAGAGGCGATCATCTTCGCCGGGCCGAAGGTGATGCTCGAGCAGAACGTGGAAGCCGAAACGCTAAAAGAAGTCGGCGCAGTGGACTTCCCCTTGTTTTACCTGAATTACAATCTCTATCCCGCGCAGATCCCGTGGCGGGATTCGATCTCCCACGCCGTAAAGTTCTTCAAGGGACAGGAGTACACTATTAGCAAGCCGCGGGATCTTTGGTTTGCCACCTCGGAAGTGGTGAATCGGATCGTCAAAAACCGCAGCGCCCGCTTGGCGCAGAATTCTCCGTCCCAGTAGATTTCATGTTCTTCGCAGACCACGGAAACGGGTTCCGTTCGCTTACGTCCATTTCCATAGAGGAATCGCACAGGGAATTATGAAGCTCGCCATTTGCTCGCTTGTTGCGCTCTCGGCTCTTCCGCTGGCCGCTCAGTCGTCGGACCCGCAGCGTCTTGCTCCGTTCGTGCCATCGCCGATGGAGATCATTGAACGGATGTTGGAATCGGCCAATGTGAAGCGCGGGGAGATTGTCGTCGATCTTGGCTGTGGAGATGGAAGGATTTTAATTACGGCGGTGCAGAAATTTGGCGCCAAGGCCGTCGGCGTGGAATTGAACCCGAAACTCGTAAAAGAGGCGTCGGAAATGATCGCCCGGTTGGGGCTGCAGAACCATGCGAAGGTCGTTCGCGGGGACATTTTTGAAGCCGATTTGACCCAGGCCGATGTGGTCACGCTCTACTTAACCACCGGATCGAACGAAAAGTTGCGGCCCAAGCTGGAGCAGTCGCTTCGGCCTGGCGCCCGCGTCGTTTCGCATGACTACGGCATTCGCGGCTGGAATCCGATTGATGTGCAGGAAGTGTTTGTCCACAACCGTCGGCATAAGATTTATCTGTACCAGATCGCCCCCCGGAAAAATTAGCCGCTTCGCGGTAGCCTGAGAGGATGTCCAAATTCGATGTGGTCGGCGTTGGCCTGAACGCCACCGACACTTTGCTTCTCGTTCCCAAATTTCCGGCCTACGCCGGTAAGGAGCCCTTCGTCGAGGAGATGTTTTCTCCCGGCGGCCAGGTGGCTAGCGCGATGGTCGCGTGCGCCAAGCTTGGGTTGCGGGTGAAGTATATCGGCACGATGGGCGACGACGAGCGGGGCCGCATTCAGCGGGACAGCCTGCTTGGCACCGGCATCAATCTGGACGACGTACAGGTGCGCAAGGGCTGCGCGAATCAATCGGCGTACATTGTTATCGACCAATCGACGGGCGAACGCACGGTGCTGTGGCGTCGGCCGGATTGCCTGCGCCTGGAGCCGGAAGAGATTCAGCCGGAGATGATTATCGGCTCCCGCCTGCTCCACATTGACGGCCACGATACGCCCGCCGTCGCCCGCGCCGCGGAAATCGCCCGCGCGAACGGCATCCCCGTTACCGTCGACGTCGATACGGTCTACCACGGCTTCGACCGGGTGCTGCCGAACATCGACTACCTCATCACCAGTTCCGAGTTCCCGCCCCAATGGACGAACGAGCGCGACCCCTTCCGGGCCCTCATTATGATCCAGCAGGAGTTCGGGATGAAAGTGGCGGCCATGACGCTCGGGGCCTTTGGCGCGATTGCCCGGATGGATGGCGAGTTCGTCTACTCCCCGGCCTTCGTTGTCGATTGCGTCGATACGACCGGCGCCGGCGACGTCTTCCATGGAGCGTTCTGCTACTCGATCCTCGAAGGTCTAACTCTGCGCGATAGCCTCGATTTTTCAAACGCGATGGCTGCGTTGAATTGTATGGAGATCGGCGCTCGTGGTGGGATTCGCGACGCGGCGGCTGCCCGGGAGTTGATCGCAACCGGCCAGCGACGCAGCAAACGCGACTTCGTCCAACGAGCCTCCTCTTGACCCAGCCATGATCCCGCTACGCGACACCCAACCGAGCCACAACTTTCCACTGGTCACCATCGCGCTGATCGCCGTGAATGTGCTCGCGTTCTTCTATCAGGTGTCGCTCGACGACTTTTCGCTGAACCATTTCCTCTATGAGTACGGCCTCGTGCCCCGATATTTCCAATGGAGCGATTTGGTCACGAATATCTTCCTGCACGGAGGCTGGTGGCACCTGATCGGGAACATGTGGTTCCTTTGGATCTACGGGGACAACATCGAAGACATCCTGGGCCACTTCAAATTCCTCTTGTTTTACGTACTCTGTGGGATTGCCGCGGGATTGCTCCATCTCCTTTTCAATCTCGACTCGCGCATTCCGACCATCGGGGCGAGCGGGGCCATCGCGGGTGTCATGGGCGCATACCTGATCAAGTTTCCTCACTCGCGCATAGTGACTCTGGTGCCCATCATCATCTTCTTCACGACGATGGAGATTCCTGCGTGGCTCATCCTGCTCTATTGGTTCGTGCTACAGTTTTTCAGCGGTATCGGCACGGTGGGGCAGTCGCACCTGAACCAGGGCGGCGTGGCTTGGTTTGCCCATGTGGGCGGTTTCCTGGCCGGAATCGCACTGATCAACCTGATGCACCCTAAACCGAAGTATCACTTACGCCGGGATATTCGATGGTAAACGTGCTTTTTTATACACGCCGCGGCTGCCACCTTTGTGAAGAGGCGTCGCGTGTTCTGGAACTGGCCGCGGCGGAGATGGAGTTTTCTACAACCGTCATCGATATCGATGCCGATCCCGCCGCCAAGGCCCTCTATCACGAGGACATTCCGGTCACGCTTCTCCCCAACGGACGCCGATTCCGTTACGGATTGGACAAGAAAGAGTTTCAATCGCAACTTTCCCTGCTTGGCGCGCATCGAAAATCTAAGTATAAATGCGACCATCCAACTTCCTGACCGCTTGGGGAAAGATTTTGCGGGGTCGAATCCCGCTCCTTTCGATTGAAATCACCCGCGAGTGCCCGTTAAGTTGCCCCGGCTGCTATGCGTATGGCGACTCCCATCTCGCCGACGGCGCGAAACTTGTCGACCTGACCGATTCCAAGGGCGACGAACTCGTCGCCAATATCCTCCGCCTGGTGGACGAGCACCAGCCGGTGCAGGTATCGCTTGTTGGCGGCGAGCCGATGATGCGTCATCGGGAACTGGCGCGCGTGCTGCCCATTTTGAGCGAGCGCGGCATCTACACGATGATCGTCACCAGCGCCGTCATCCCCATCCCTCCTGAGTGGACGCGGTTGCCTTTCGTCACCGTCGCTGTGTCGATCGATGGCTTGGCGAAGGATCATGACATCCGGCGGAAGCCCGCCACCTACGAACGCATTCTCAAGAACATCAAGGACTGCCGAATCAACGTCCACTGGACCGTCGTAAA
The DNA here is from genome assembly GCA_945890485.1 of Candidatus Sulfopaludibacter sp. SbA3. GTDB lineage: Bacteria > Acidobacteriota > Terriglobia > Bryobacterales > Bryobacteraceae. The sequence continues at coordinate 429,105 of CAMDCN010000005.1, forward strand.
CCAGCACATGGAGGAGCCCGGCTACCTCGAAGAGTACGTCTCTTTCTGGAACGATCGTCCGGAAGTTCACAAGATCTGGATGAGTGTCTATACACCGCAGCGGGGCGAGGTGAGCCCGGAGATCCTGCCGCCAGCTAACCGCCAGAGCCTGTCCGCGCAGATTCCTCCGCTCTCGAAGAAGTACCCCAAGCTGCTCGTGCCGGACGGTATGGCCAAGGCCTTCGCCGCTCCGCCCACCAGCCCGGAAGACTGCATCTTCTCGCGGATGTCGGCCAACTACACGGCCGATTTCAAAACGCAGGTGGAGCCGTGCGTCTTTGGCGGCGACCCGGATTGCAGCCAGTGCGGCTGTTCCATGTCCGCCGCGCTGCATTGGATTGGCGGTACGAAGGTGGTGGGTCCGCTGCAGATTAAGCATCTCGTCCGGAGTTCGATGGCGGTGGGCGCCTTCGTCAACTCCTGGGCCCCCTGGCAAAAGGGGCGAACGCGGTGGGATAAACCTGCCGCGCCCGCCCCTTCCGATCTGGTTCAGATCAAGTAGCCGCTAGGCTTCTTTTTCGAGTGGCGTCACCGGGTCGATGAACGGCCACGTCAACATGCCCAGCAGGTAGACTCCGGCCATGATCGTGATGAAGAAGTTCCAGTCGTTGCTGGTAGACCGGAGGATCAGGCCTCCGGTTACTGGCGCGACGAAGCCGGCGATGTTGCCCATCATGTTCATGGAACCGGACAGTGTGCCGGCGTATTTGCCGCCCACGTCCATACAGGCGCCCCAAGCGTTCGGCATCACGAGGTCGTTGCAGAAGCTCGATAGGCCGAGGCCGATCATCGCCCACAGCGGATCCTTTACTTGGATGGCGACGAACATCATCACGGCCGCGCCGCCGAAGCCTACCGTCGAGATCACACGCCGCGAACGGCCCACGTCGCCCCAGTGGCGGGACAGCTTGGTGGAGAGGAAGCCGCAGACCAGCGAACCCAGGCCGCCTAGGAACAGCGGGAGGATGGCGTAGTAGCCGCTCGTCTCCCGGTCCACTCCGTGATACTCCTGCAGGTACGTCGGCAGCCAGGTCGGGTAGAAATACCAGGGGAAGCTCAGCAGGAAGTATTGCAGCCAGAGCAGCCAAACCGCCCTGGAGCGAATGAGTTTGCCCCACGGGACGTCGCCGTGGCCGCTGGCCGGGTGGGCGGTCTTGGCGATCAACTCGCGCTCGCCCTGGTTCACTTCCGGGTGCTCCTGCGGATTGTCGCGGAACCAACGGTAGAAGAAGAACGCCCAAATGGTGCCTACCAGGCCGAACGTCAGGAATGCCGTCCGCCAGTCCATCACCTTGAAGATCCAGATCACCAGCGGCGGCGTGGCCGCGCCGCCCCAGCGGGCTGCCATCCAGAGGATGCCCTGCGCGCGCACGCGCTCTTCAATCGGCAGCCAGGTGGAGAATGCTTTCGTAATGTTGGGGAAGCAGCCGGCTTCGCCCGCGCCGAACAGGAACCGCGTAATCAGCATCGTGTGGTAGCTGAACATCCAGCCGGTGGCGGCGGTAAAGAAACTCCACCAGATCACGATGCGCATCAGCACTTTGCGCGGGCCCATCCAGTCGCCGAGCCAGCCGCCCGGTATTTCAAATAGTGCGTAGGCGATGGCGAAGGCGCCAAAAACGTAGCCCATCTGGCCCTTGTCCAGGCCTAGGTCTTTCGATATTTCGGGGGCGGCCATCGAGATGGCCACGCGGTCAATATAAGCCAGAATTGCCAACGTGACGGCAAACCAGATCACCTTGCGCCGGGCGTTGCTGGCTGGTATCGCGGAAGGCCGCGTTGTTGTGGGAGTCGATTGCATCAGAGAGCCTCAGTTTCGTGGTCGATCCAGTCGAGGCAGGGCGCGTAGCCTTCAACGACCGGGAGAGCGATAAGTTCGGGTACTTCGTAGGAATGCAGAGCGCGGACGGCCTCGCACAGCGCTTCGAACAGCGGCCGGCGCGACTTGATGATCAACAGGATTTCGGACGAATCTTCCACCTTCCCCTGCCAGCGGTAAACCGATCGTGCCTGCGGCAAAATGCTCACACAGGCCGCCAGACGGCGTTCCACCAGGGTCCGCGCCAGCCGATCAGCTTCCTCCGGAGAAGAAACAGTAGTGAAGAGCACAATCTTATCAGTCATCAGGCAGTAGCTTTTTATTTGAAAGCAGATTATAAACGAGGGATAGGTATGGCAGCGAGTCGTTCTCGAGCATTACAAGTGTACAAGCGGTTTGGCTTCGCGGTGGCGGTGGCCGGATTCGCCATTTTTGCCGTCCTCAACCTCACCGGCCCGCAGGGCGTGAGGGCTCTTTTCGCCAAATGGGACGAGCTCCATCGCATCCAGGTCCAGAACGCCAACCTCGCTACCGAACTCAAGGAACGCAAAGAACGGATTCGGATTCTGACGGATAATCTGGACGAGCGCGAACTGGAGATACGGAAAAAGCTCCAGAAGCTGCGGCCGGGCGAGAAGCTCTACCAGGTTCCGGACCCGGAACCCGAGCCGCCCGCTACGCCGAATAATTAGCTGGTCAGGCGCTGCCAGGCGTCGTTGAACAAGCTCTGCGCCTGCTCGGCCGTCCGTGCTTCCACGGCCAGCCGCAGCAGCGGCTCCGTGTTGGAGCTGCGGACGTGCAGCCAGCGGCCCTCCCACAGCAGCTTCAGCCCGTCCATGCGGTTGGTCTGCGCGTCGGGGAAGCTCTCTTCAAGGCCCTGCATCAGCGTTCCGAGCCGGCCGTGTTCGAACGGGACTTTGCCGGATAGGCGGGCGTAGCGCGGCAACCCTGCCACCAGCTCGGAAACGGTCCTGCCGGTTTCCGCCATCAGGTCCAGCAGCAGCGCCATGGCCGTATAGCTGTCGCGGCACAGATGCACGGCTGGGTAAATGATTCCTCCCGAGGAGCCCTCGCCGCCGATGGCCGCTTTCACGGCCTGCATCATCTCCACCACGTTCGCCTCGCCGACTGGCGTCCGGTATACCTTGCGCCCATGTTGCGCGGCGATGTCGTCGATGGTGGACGACGTCGTCAGATTGACGACGACATCGCCCGGCGTGTGTGTCAACGCCCGCTGCACGGCCAAGGCCAGCACGTCGTCGTTATCGAGCACCTGGCCCGTCTCATCGCAAACGGCCAACCGGTCGCCGTCCGGGTCCTGGCCGAAGCCGACGTCGGCGCCGGTGCGGCGGACCAGTGCAGCCAGCTCCGTCAACGTATCCGGCCGCGGCTCGGCGATGCGCGGGAAGACCTTTGTCGGATCGACGGAAATGGCCTCGAGTTGGGTCTGCAGCACGTTCCCCAGGAAATGGACCGACATCTCCGAGCCCGCGCCGTTCACGCCGTCGAGCGCTACACGGAAGCGGCGCCGCCGGATGCGGTCGGCGTCGACATGGCGCAGCACGCGGTCGATGTGCAGGGCGGGCGCGGTGGTCAGGTCCTGCTTCACCGTGCGGATCTCGTCGTTGCCGGCCTGCGTGAACTGGCTCTGGTGAAACAGGTCGAGGAGTTCGCTGCGTTCGTACTGATTGAAGAACAGGCCTTCGCGGTTGAACAGCTTCAGCGCGTTGTATTCCGGCGGATTGTGCGACGCCGTCAGCGCAATGCCACCGCGGGCCTTTACGTGCGAGATATACATCTGAATGGTCGGCGTGGGCATCACGCCCAAGTCGATCACTTCGCAGCCGGCAGCGAGCAGGCCGCAGTTGACGGCGTGGGTCAGCATCGGGCCGGAGGTGCGCGTATCGCGGCCAATCACCACGCGGCCCTTGCCGACATAGGTGCCGAACGCCTGCGCGAAACTGGCGCCGAGGCCGGGCGTCAGAAATCCGCCGATTACGCCGCGGACGCCCGAAACGCCCACCTTCAATAAATGCTCGCGCGCCATTAGTTCAAGCTCCTGACGCGATCGAGCAGCGTCTCAAACAGCTCCCGCGGTTCACTATCCCGCTGTTCGGCAATTACGCGGATGATCGGCTCCGTCTGGCTCACCCGCACATGGAACCAGCGGTCTGGCCAGGAGATGCGCAGCCCGTCGCTGCGGTCCATGGTTCCATCCGGAAACAACTCCTGCAGCTCCATCAGCAGCGCTGGAATATTCGGGCTGGTCAACGGCACCTCGGCCTTCAAGATGTGATGGCTTGGATAGCCGGCCAAAATCTGGCTCACGGTCTGGCCGCGGTCGCGGATCATCGTCAGGATCGCCAGCATGCTCGCGATGCCGTCGTAGACGAAGCGGAACTGCGGCATCATCACGGCGCCGGTTCCCTCGCCCGCCAGCGCGATCTGCTCCGGCCGGTAGGTGGAGAGCGCGTCGATCGCCGCCTGCCGCCCCACGGGCACGCGTAGAACGCGGGCGCCGTGGCGTGCGGCCACGTCTTCGAGCAGAGCCGTGCTCGATAGGTTTGCAATGATCAGCTTGCCTTCGCTCTGCGGCAGCAGATGGTCGGCCAGCATCGGCAGCACCAGCTCTTCGCTGACGCCGCGGCCCTGCTCGTCGGCAAGCGCCACGCGGTCGGCGTCCATATCGAAGAGAAACCCGGCATCCGCCTGCAGCGGCTGCATCAGCGGGCCGAGTTGGAGCTCGACGATGCTGGCGCTGGTGTTCGGCGTATGGGCCACGGTGCGGCCGTCCACGCGTTCGTTGATCAGAATAAATCCGCAACCAAACCGATCGTTCATCCGCCGCAGGATCAACGCGCTGGTACCGTTGCAGCAGTCGACGACCACGCGCAGCGGCCGCAGGCGTTCCAAATCAAACACGCGGGCGAGTTCGTCGAGATAGGCATCGATGGCATCGGAGGAAACGGTCAACTTCCCCAGCTTGTTCCACTCTTCAAACCGGAAGCGGTGCAGATGGTAGATGTCGAGCAGTTCGCCGGATTCGGCCGTATTCAGGTAGATGCCGCTTGGCCCGAAGAACCGCAGCGCGTTCCAGTCGATCGTGTTGTGCGAAGCGCTGATGGCGATGCCGCCCGCCGCGTCCAGCCGCTGAATGGCGTGCTGCACGACGGGTGTCGAAACGATGCCGAGGTCGATGACGTCGTGCCCGCAGGCGAGCAGTGACGCCACCACGCCTTCGCGGATCATGTTGCCGCTCAATCGCGGATCCCGGCCGAGGACCACGGGGCGGCCGGGTTCGAGAAAGGTTCCGAAGGCGGCGGCGAACTCCATGACATGGGTGGCCGTCAGCCCTTGTCCCACGATGCCGCGCAGGCCAACGTGAGAGATGCGAAGCGCAGTGTTCACTGGGTTACCAGTTTGATTTTCCCAAATGCCTCCGGCACGTGGTTATTCAGTACGCCGGTCTGCCGCCACACAATGTACTTCCGCTTCGGCCCAGGGCCCTGGATCCGGAACAGGTTGATGCGCATCTCGTTGCCAATCGCGGCCGGGCGGCTGTCGATGGACTTGATTGGGATCTTGAATTCTCCATACCAGATCTTTCTTTCTTTATCGAGCCGGGCCTTCACGGTGAAGCCGGAGTTCCAGTCCGCGCCCGCGTTCGGCAGCGGCTTTTTGCGATCGATGTCGAGGTCAATATACTCTCCCAGCGGCGAGATCTGGTATTCGCGGTAGTGCCAGATTTGCTCGAAATCGGCGCCGATGAAAATCTCTGCCACGTCGTGGTCCCACAGCTTCATCGTTTCGGCGTTGGTCACCGGGGAGGCGTTCACGTTGAGGTCTTCATAGGGGCAACTGAAGAGGAAGTAAATGTTGTCCTTCGTCCAGCGGGAGCGAATCTCCGTGCGATGGTTCGGCACCGGCTTGCCGAAGTGGTCGTTCTCGGCGACCGCGGCGGCTTGGTAACGCCAGTGGGGTTGCTCCGGGTCGGCGGTGAGCGGGAACTCGCTCCGCGAATGGAAACTGTACATCAGCTCCGGATCCGCGGCAAGCGCGACAGCCGGCAGGAACGATGCGAACAGGAGGAGTGCCTTCATTTTGGTTCCAATTCTAGTTTAATTAGATTTATGCTGCGGACTGCCTATTGTCTCTTGCTCGCGACCGCCCTCTTCGCTCAAGGGAAGTTTCCGGAAGGCACCCGCGTGCAGCGGGACACCGCCTACAACTTGTATCCCGAAACCCGGTTGGACATCTATCAGCCGCCGGGCCCGATGGGCAATCGTCCCGGGGTGATGGTGATCCATGGCGGCGGCTGGACCCAAGGGGACCGGGCTGGCGATGTGGATTTCCACGTCCGCCGGTACGTGGCGAAGGGATTTGTCGTGGCCAATATCAACTACCGCCTGGCGAAGACGGCGCCGGCGCCGGCCGCGGTGGAAGACGCGATTCACGCCGCCAACTGGTTCGTCGAGAACGCTAAGGTTTACGGGGTGGATCCGAAGCGCATCGTGCTGACCGGCGGCTCGGCCGGTGGGCATCTGGCGCTGATGGCGGGCATGGTGAACAAGAGCGCCGGGCTGGGGAGGCCGGTGAAGGTGCGGGCGGTCGTGAACTTCTTTGGCATCACCGATGTCGGCGACCAGATCCAGGGGCCTAATGAACGGGACTACGCCGTCGAATGGCTCCCCGCCCAGCCCGGCCGCATGGAACTCGCTCGCCGCGTTTCGCCCCTCACCTACGTGCGCCGCGACCTGCCGGCGGTCCTCACCATCCACGGGGATGCCGACGATACCGTTCCCTACGAGCACGGCGTGCGGCTGACCAAGGCGCTTACGAGCGCTGGCGCTGTCGCCGAACTAATCACCGTGCCCGGCGGCGGGCATGGATTTCCCACCGCGAAGATGGACGAACTGTATCAGCAGATCTTTGAGTTTCTAGCCAAGCACGGCGTGCAGTAGCGCCTGGGCAATCTCCCGCGTCTTTGCGGCATCGCCCATCAGCAGCCGGAACGGCAGCCAGAAGGCGTCGCCGATGCAGGCGTCGGCGTTGGGGCAGGGAAGCGCGCGGTGCGGCAGGCCGTTGACGTACATCGGGTTCTGCTGCAGCGTGTGCGGGTAGAACGGCGCCGCCGGGATGCCGGCCGCGTGCAGACGTTCGCAGAAGGCATCCCGCGTGAGCCCTAGCGCGCCATCCACCCGTCCCAGCAGCAGATACCAGGGGTTCCGCGTGACGGCCTCCGGAATGTGTTGCCAAGTGATTCCGGGCAGGCCGGCCAACTCGGCAGCAAAGATGGGCCAGTTCCGCATCCGGTTCTCAATCTGTTCGTCGAGCCGTTCGAGCTGGGCGATCAGGACAGCGGCGTGCAGCGCCGAAAGGCGGTAATTATTGCCTGGTTCGAAGTGGTGGAAATACGTGTAGCCGCTGCGGCGGCCCTGGTTCATGTAGCTCCGCATACGCTCGGCCAGCGCCGCGTCGTCCGTCAGCACGATGCCGCCTTCGCCCGCCGTCATCACCTTGCCGTTCTGAAACGAGAAGCTGCTGGCGACGCCGAACGAGCCGGCGCGTTTGCCCCGCCATTCGGCGCCGTGCGCGTGTGCCGCGTCTTCCATTAGTATCAGTCCGTGTTCGGCCGCCAACGCCGTGAGCGCGTCCATATCGGCCAGCGGCCCGCCGAAGTGGACCACGAGGATCGCCTTGGTGGCAGGGGTGATCGCCTGCCGCGCCTGCTCCGGGTCCATGTTGAACGAGTACGGTTCAATGTCGACAAATACCGGCGTCGCGCCGACTCGGGAGACTGCGGAAGCGGTGGAGACGAACGAGATCGCCGGAACGACCACCTCGTCTCCCTTGCCGATGCCTGCGGCCGCGAGCATCATCTCCAGCGTCACCGTGCCGTTTACCGCGGCTACTCCGTGCTTGCATCCGTGATACGCCGCGAACGACTTTTCAAACTCGCCGACAATCGGGTTGAATCCGCCCCATTGCGGACTGGCCAGGACTTGCTCCAATAGCTCGCGTTCACGCGAAGTCGACACGGGCCAGGACGGAAGCTCAATCATCCCTCTAGAGTAAAGGAATGGACATTTTGCGCGAAAGACTGGAAGAGCTCGAACGGCTCGAATTCCAAATGGGCCCCGCTCGCGGCAAGCTCGCTCTGGCCCTGGACGTCCTGACGGACGCGCTCGTCCTGGTCGGCCAGCATGGCGTCTATTGCACCAGCGTCCGCAATCCGTCCAAACCTGCCATGGACGTGCAGATGGTTCTCGCGGGCCTTGTCGGCGCGAAGGAACTGATTCAAGGGGCGATGTCCGAAATCAAGAAGAGCTGACGAACCAGCAGCCCAGCATCCGCTTCCCGTCGCTTACCGGCGCGGGTTGCACCTGTTCCAATTCATAGCCTAGCTCCCCCATCGCTGCTGTCAATTCGGCCAACGGCACCAACTCCGGATGCGCCCGCTCGCGGAACACGTTCATCGTGCCGGGCACCGTGCGCCCCGGCGTCACGGCGCTAGCGAGATCAGCGGGATTCTCCTGGATCACCGTCAGCACCCGTCGGCTCTCCCACCGCCGGAAGCTATGGATGGCCCGCCGCCAGTCGACGTGTTCCAACACCAGCGTCACCGCGGCATGGGGATAGCCACCGGCCAACTGCGTAGCCTCGATATCGTCCACCACGGTCGCCGCTTCGCCCAGCCGATTCTGCAGCCTCTCCAGGAACACCGGATTCAGATCCGTGAAGACCATCCGCCCGGTCCGCGCCGCTTCCGGGTGCAGGTAGTCGAACATCTGCCCCGTGCCGGCCCCGGCTACCAGCACGGTCTCTTCGGCGGCGATCTCTTCAAGCCAAGCCGCCATCAGCCCCGCGTTCGCCTGCGCCTGGCCGATGCCCGCCATGTGCTGCTCATAGTCGGCCGGTTCAATCGTCAGCCAAGCCTCTCGTAACAGTTCCCGCACTATAGCCCCCGCAGAAATGGATTCCGCTTCGCCTCGCGGCCAATCGTCGTGTTCGGCCCGTGTCCGCAGATTACCTCGGTATCCTCCGGCAGCACCAGCAGCTTCGTCTTGATGCTCGAAAGGATTTTGCGTCCGTCCCCGCCCGGCAGGTCGGTCCGGCCGATGCTGTCGCGAAAGAGCGTGTCGCCCGCGATCAACGTCTTTTCGCTGGGCAGATAGAGGCTCGTGCTGCCCTGCGTGTGGCCCGGCGTATGGATCACCTGCATCTCGTAGTTGCCAAAACGCAGAGTGTCGCCCTCTTTGGCGGGTGTGTCGATCGTGGTTTGCTCCGGCGTCTCCATGCCCAACCAACTTGCCTGGATCGAAAGGGCGTCGTACAATTCCTGATCCTTCGGGTTCATGATCACCGGCGCCCCGGTGATCTTCTTCAGCTTCGCAGCCCCGCCGATGTGGTCGATGTGCGCGTGCGTAATCACGATCATCTTCACCGTGAGCTGATGCTTGGCCAGGATCGCTTCAATCTCGCTGATGTCATCGCCCGGGTCCACGACAATCGCCTCCCGCGTCACCTCATCCCCCAAAATCGAACAGTTGCACTGCAACTGCCCCACCGGCAATATCTCGTGGATCATTCCTTCAATTCTAGGACCTTTGCCTCCGGCCCCCAAACTAAGAGACAGTAAGAGAAAGAAATGATCGATCCCCTTGCCTATCTCGTCCGCTTCCTCCACATCGGCTCGGCCGTTGTTCTTCTCGGCGGCATCTTCTACGCCTGGAATCTCAGCAAGTCCGGCAAGCTCTCCGGCAATCCCGCCGATGGCTTCCAGCCGTCGATGCTGATCTCGGTGCTGTTGCTGCTCGCTTCCGGCCTCTATCAGCTCATGACGCGCATGGGTGGCGGCGTGCCCAAGTTCTATCATATGATCTTCGGCATCAAGTTCCTGCTGTTTCTCCACATTGCCGCCGTCTCCATCATCCTCGTGAAGCCGCAGACCACCCCCGAAAAGCGCGCCCGGCTGCTGACCGGCCTCGCCTTCTCTGGCATCGGCGTGCTCCTGCTCGGTACGGCGCTGCGCTCGTTGGGGAACTGATGACCGCGCTGTTTGAACTCGAAGGCCGCGGGCGCATCCGCGCCACTGGCGAAGATCGCAAACGCCTGCTCCACGCCATGACGACGAACCACGTCGAGCAACTGGCTGCCGGACAAGGCTGCTATGCGTTCTTCCTGAACGCCAACGGCCGCATCCTCTCCGATGTCCACGTCCTCGCCGGCGAAGACTCGCTCCTGCTCGACGTCGAACCGGCCAGCCGCGAGTTCGTCCTCGGCCATCTCGATAAGTTCATCATCGCCGACGACGTCACCCTGGCCGACGAGACGGCCGATTGGACCACGCTCGCCGTCGAAGGCCCGGATGCTGCAGCTCTGCTCGAAGCCGCGGAAATTCCTGTCCCCGAAGCCGAGTTCGGGTCTCTCCCCTGGGCGGGTCGCCTGGTCGTCAAGACCAGCTTCACCGGCCAGCCCGGCTACTGGATCCTCGTCTCTCCCCTCGACGCGCCCATTGTTCGCGAAGCCCTCCTTGCTGCCGGGGCCGCCGAGCTGACCTTCGACCAAGCAGATGCCCTGCGCATCGCACACGGTAAGCCCCGCTATGGCGTCGACTTCTCGGAAGCCCACCTCGTGCAGGAGACCCAACTCATGCACGCGGTTCACTTTCAGAAAGGCTGCTATCTCGGCCAGGAGATCGTTGAACGGGTTCGTTCCCGTGGCCAGGTCCATCGCCGCCTCACGGCCCTCCGCATCGCCGGCGACGCGCCGGTTGCCCCGCATGCCAAGGTGATGGCCGGAGAAAAAGAGGCCGGAGAGATCACCTCCGCCGCGCTCGCCGGGGAGGAGATTGCCGCACTGGGTATTCTCCGCGCCGAACTGCTGAACAGCCCACTAACCGTTGATGGCCGGGCGGTAACCCCGCAAACGCACTAGGAATTCGTCCGGTACCGCGACGTTTCCGCGCCGGCCACTTCCCAGCGCGATATCCGGCTTGTTGCCGCCGTGATGGTCGGAACCTCCCGTTTCGAGCAGTCCGTACTTCGCCGCGTAGCCCCGGTAGCGCTCGACATCCGCCGCGGAATGGTCCGAGTGGATCACTTCAATTCCGGCCAAGCCCAATTCCACCGCCTCGGCTACCAGCGCCTCTTCTTCTGCCGCTTTCCGTTTCCCCAATCGGATCGGATGCGCCATTACGGAGACCCCGCCGCCTTCGCGGACACGCTGCAACGCCTCCGCCAGCGCCACCTCTTCCCGCTGCACAAACGCCCGGCCCTCTTCGGCCAGATAGGAATCAAACGCTTCCTGCGTCGTCTTCACATAGCCCTTGTTCAGGAGAACCCGGGCGAAATGCGGCCGGCCAGTCATCGTACGGCCGATCGCCTCCACTTCGGCCAGCGTAATCACGACGCCCACTTCGTTCAACTTCGCGATGAGCCGGATGTTTCTGTCCCGGCGGTACTCCTGTTGCTCCCGCACCCAGTCACCGAACGCCGCCACCGGCGCTGCATCCGGGAAATAGGCCAGCAGATGCACCGTCTTACCGTGAAACTTGGTGGACAGTTCGATCCCGCAGATCAAATCGAACCCGAGCCCCGCGGCATACTCCTTGGCTTGCTCATATCCGAAAAACGTATCGTGATCCGTAATCGAGAGGGCGGATAACCCGGCAGTCCGGGCCAGATCAATCAACTGCTGAGGCGAATCCGTGCCGTCCGAAGCATCTGTATGACTATGGAGATCTATCAACCTCTTAGGTTAATCGATCAGACCCATTTCCTGCAGTTTCGCCCACACCTTGGCTTCGCTCTCTTCGATCGGCTCACTCGCCGTATCGCAGCGGACATCGGGGTTCACGGGCGGCTCATAAGGATCAGAAACCCCCGTAAAATGGGCGATTTCCCCCGCCAGCGCCCTCTTGTAGAGGCCCTTCACATCCCGCTCGGCCAGCACGCTCACCGGCGCGTCCATGAACACTTCGACGAAATGCTCAATCCGGTTCCGAACTGCTTCCCGCGTATCCCGATAGGGCGAAATCGCCGCCGTGATGGCGATCACCCCATTCCGCGCCAGCAACTCGGCGACAAAGCCGATCCGCCGGACGTTCGTATCGCGGTCCTCTCGCGAAAAGCCCAGGCCTTTCGATAGGTGCTCCCGCACTTCGTCGCCGTCGAGCAGTTCCACGCGGGCGCCCTGCGCCTTCAGCCGGTCAAAAATCCGTTGGGACAGCGTCGACTTGCCCGCTCCGCTCATCCCTGTAAACCACAGCGCAAATCCCTTATGCATTCGGTTGCAACACCTGTTCGAGCAACACATCCACCGTCCGCAAAACCTTCCCGGACGGAGTGAAATGCAGCCCGCATTCTTTATCTGCGGACTCTTCCCACCACCAACGCCCTGCTCGTTCCCCTTCGCCCGGCAACGTCGGCCGCGTACACGGCCCACAGCCAATCGAGGGATAGCCCTTTTCATAGAGCGGATGCTGCGGCACATTATGCTCGGCAATGTACGCCCGCACCTGCTCGCTGCTCCAATCCGCCAGCGGGCTCAGCTTCACTTTCCCCCGGTCTTCACTCACCGCCGCAATCGACTCCCGCGTCTCCGATTGCTCCCGTCGCAGACCCACCGCGTAGGCGTCCACCTCTTGCAGTTTCCGCTCCAGCGGGCGGACTTTCCGGATCTGGCAGCACAATTTCCTTTCTGGCACGCTGCCATAAAACAGATTCGGCCCATGCTGCGTCACCATCCGCTGCACTTCCGCAGCATCCGGCGACACCATCTCCACGTTGACGCCGTACCGCTCCCTCACCATCTCAATCATGGTGTACGTTTCTTCCGGCAATCGGCCCGTATCAAGAGTGATCACTCGAACCTGGGGGTCCAAACGGGCCGCCATATCGAGCAGCACCATCCCTTCCCGTTGGAACGAAGTGGAAATGACAAACCGGTTCCCAAACTGCGCCATAGCCCAGCGTAAGAGATCCGATGGCGGTGTCCCGGGTTCGGGATAGGGGGCTGTCATGGAATCACCTATAAGCCTATCAAATTGGTCTAGATTCCTGCTAGCGCCGAATCTTCGGCTTCCGGTAAGCCTGCGCCCGATGCTTCTTCGAGTTGTAAACCGGAGCCTTAAACTTGTTCTTCGTCCGGCTCACCGGCATCTTCCGCCGCGCTCCGGCGCCTTCCCCTTCTCCTGCTTCCTGTTCCTCCGGCCGGTCCGTCGTCCCCAGCGCCGCCAGCAGCGACTCTTTTGCCTCCGCGCCAAAGTCCCCCTGCTCCGGGGATCGGTTGACTGCCCACGCTACGGAAAGTCCGTCAGAACCCCGGTACACCCACGCCAAGCCCCAATCGTGCAACGACCCGCTCTGCGCCCAACTCCCCCGTTTCTCCCCCACCAATTTGTCGATCCCGTCGGCAAAGCGCACCAGATCTTCCATCGTTGCGGTCCAACCCGCTGCCGCGCCCCATTCCTTCACCCCGGGCGTCCGGCTCCATCGGGTCTGCTTCATCCCCAAAGGATCCAGTACCCGCGCCTTCACGAATCTCTCGAACGGCTGCCCACTTGCCCGCTCCACAATCGCGCCCAACAACAGCGCTCCCGCATTCGAGTACCGCCGCCGGACTCCAGGGTCGAAATCCAAAGGCGTTCCGGCCAAGTTCCGCAGTGGTTCCTCGCTTTTCGCGTTTGCAACCACTACGTCCACGCGGGTTACAGACCTGTCCCATCCGCCCGAATGGTCGAGCAACTGCCGGATCGTCACCTTGTCCAACCGCGGATCCCGGTGCGCTGGCAGCAACTCCGCCACCATCGCCCAGGCCGGCTGGTCCAGTCGCAGCCGCCCGTCCTTCACCAGCAACATCACGGCTGCCCGCGTAATTGCCTTTGTGCAACTGGCAATCGGCAACTCCGACTCTGGCTTCACGTTGCCAAAACCCCGAGCGGTCAGTACGTGGCCGTCCCGCGCCACAGCAAGCGCCCCACCGGGAATGTCGTACTTTCCCAAAAGACGGGCAAACGCAAGCTCAGCGTCCCAAGTTGACGTTTCGGCGGCCACTGGAAAACAGGCAATCAAAACGGCGGCGAAATGGCGGAGAATAACCGAAAGACTTTTCATGCGTCCTCGATTGCTCCATCGGCTGATGCTGCTCGCAACTTTAGCCGTTGGCCTGTGCGCGCAGCCGGCGCACACCGTGCTCGTCGATACCGATGCCGGCTCCGACGATCTTCTGGCGCTGCTTTTCCTCCTCCAGCGTCCCGACGTCCGGATTGAAGCCATCACGATCGTTCACGGCCTGGCCGAACCAGCAGCCGGGGCGGAATCCGTCGCTCGCCTCCTCGCCTATTGCCGCCGTCCCGGAATTCCCATCTACGTCGGCGCCGCCCGGCCCCTTGAAGGCGCCGCGGCGTTTCCCGCCGATTGGCGCGCCGCCTCCGGCCAACTCCTCCGCTCGCTTCCCGCCTCCCACTCTCTCCCGCAAAAGGAGTCTGCCCCGGCCTACCTCAAGCGCCGGCTGCTTCGCGGCGGGCCGCTCGATGTCCTTGCTCTCGGCCCGCTCACGAACTTCGCCCTCGCCCTCCGCGAAGAGCCCCGTCTTGGTAGCCCCATCCGCGACTTCGTCTGGATGGGAGGCGCCGTGGATGCACCCGGCAACGTTCCGGCCGCCCCTACCGCAGAATGGAATGCTTACCTCGATCCGCTTGCCCTCGAAACCGTTCTGAGTACCGGTTGGCCCCTCCGCTTCGTCGGCCTCGACGCCACCAGTCAGGTCCCCGTCTCTCTCTCTGACCTTGAACGCCTGGAAGCGCTCCGCCTCAACGCCGCCACCTGGCTCGCCGTCGAACTCCTCCGCACCGAGGCCGATTCCATCGCCGCCGGCCGCTATTTCGCGTGGGATCCCTTGGCCGCCGCTGTCCTTGTCGAACCCGGACTCGCCCGCTTCGAACATCTCGCGCTAGGCGTCCGCAAACGAGCGAACGAACGCGGACGCCTCCTCCGCGTACCTGCCTTGAAGCCCAATGTCACCTACGCCACGTCCGCCGAAGCGGCCAGATTTCGGCGCCTCTTCCTGGCTGTGATGCTTTTGTAACTTATTGGAAACATATATGGCATCCTGGTGTAACCCGCTTAAGGGAGACTAGAAGGTCTATGACCTGCCCGAAAATTCTTGCCGGTATTGCGCTGGCACTCTTTAGCGCAACCGGCATTTCTTATGCCCAATCGACCCTCGGAGTCGTCGTGGGAACCGTAAAAGACGCCAGTGGCGCCGTGCTCGCCAATGCCGCCGTGCAGTTGACCAACACCGGTGAAAACACCTCCCGCGACGGCCAAACCTCGCCGGAAGGCACCTTTGAATTCCAAAACGTAAAGCCCGGCGTCTACGCCGTGAAAGTTTCCGCCCCCGGCTTCCGGGCGTTTGCCGCTTCCGATATCCGCTTGGCCGCCCGTCAGACCGTTCGCGTCGACGTCGCCATGCAAGTCGGCGAACTCAGCCAGCAAGTTGAGGTCACCTCCTCCGCTGGCGTCATCGCTACCGACTCCCCCGTCATCGCCTCGGCTCTTACCGCCGCCAAAGTTCTCAACCTGCCCGGCAACGTCCGTGGCGTTTCCACCAGCCCCTACGCCCTCATCGCCACCCTCCCCGGGGTCCAGGCCGACAACGGCGGTGGCTACTCCATCCAGGGCGGCCTGCCGGCCCAGAGCGAGTCCTCCGTCGATGGTATCTCCATCACGCAGGCCACCGGCAACTCCCCGAATCGGAACCTCTTCCCCAGCGTCGAGTCCATCGCCGAAATCCGCGTGCAAGGCGTCGGCAACAACGCCGAATACGGCCAGCCCGGCGACGTCACCGCCATCTCGAAGGGCGGCACCAACGACCTCCACGGCGCGGCCTTCTGGTACCACCAGAACAAGGCTCTCGATGCCCGCTCGTTCGGCCAGGCGGCACTGCCGTCGAAGATTTCGAACGTCTTCGGCTTCACCGTCGGCGGCCCAGTTGTTCTGCCGAAACTCTACAACGGCAAGAACCGGACATTCTTCTTCTTCACGCTCGAAAGCCTCCGCCTCCCGCGCCAGTCTACGATCCAGAACACCGTTCCCACTGCGGCCATGAAGTCCGGCAATTTTTCGAGTGAAACGGTCATCGTGCGCGACCCCCTCACCGGCCAGCCCTTCCCCGGCAATACCATTCCGTCGAATCGCATCAGCCCCATCGCGCGCGCCGTTCTGGCCTTCTACCCTGATCCCAACCAGGGCAACGCCAACCGCGTCTCGAACGCCAACTACATCAACAACCTCGATGCCACCACTCGCAGCAACCAGTTCGATGTCCGTATCGATCATCAATTCACATCGAAGCACCTCGTTTTCGGTCGTTTGACGCAGAAGGAGAATCCCTCCCAGGCCGTCAATCGTCTCCTGTTGCCGAACGATACCACCTACAACGACCACCGCCAGGCCGTCGTCAGCTACACCTGGACCATCACGCCTACCCTGCTCAACGAGTTCCGCGGCGGCATCTCGTTCGCCAAGTCTGGCGCAGAGTTCAACTTCGACGGGCGCAGCTTCTCGAACTCGCTCAACCTCCAGGACATTCAGAAGGATATCTTCTTTAACGCCCTGCCCAACTTCGATATCCAGCAGTTCACGGGCTTCTCAAAGGGCCGCCCCGGCCGCGGTGCCAGTTGGAACACCCAGTACATCGATAACCTCACCTGGATCAAGGGCAAGCACACCCTGAAGTTCGGTTTCGCTCTCCGCCAACTGCGCGCGGAAAGCAACCTCGGCTTCACCACTGGTGACAACTACGGCAACTACACCTTCTCCGGCAACTTTACCGGCAATTCGTTCGGCGACTTCCTCCTCGGCGCCCCGTTCCAAACCAGCGTCTCCGTTGTCCAGACCGACAACGACGGCCGCGGTACTCACTATCAGGCCTATGTGCAGGATACCTACCGCGCCACCAACCGCCTGACCCTTGACTTCGGTCTCCGCTACGAGTTCCAGCCCGGCTACAGCGATGCCGGCCTGAACATCGCTAACTTCGATCGCACTGTGCCGGTCACCGGTCGCGTCATCACCATGTCTGATCCGAAGGCGATTCAACTCGTCGCCCCGGCCACGCTCCTGAGCGTCAACGCCTGCCCCGGCGCCGCCATCGGCGGTGTGCCCTGCACCCCGTTCGTTACCGCCGCCGAAGCCGGCCTGCCCGAAGCACTCCGCAAGAACTACAACACCCAGTTCCTGCCCCGCTTCGGCTTCGCCTACCGCCTTGGAGACAAGACTACGGTCCGCGGCAGCTATGGCATCTACAACATGGCCCTCCTCGGGTCCATCTTCTTTTCGCTCACCGGCACCGTGCAGAGCGACGTGCGCCAATTCAGCAACGTCGGCACTAACGGCCAGCCGCTGTTCTTCCTGCCGCAGACCCGCCCAGCCGGTTCGTCCAGCGGTGTCCGTGGCGGTAACCTCGGGACCTTCCAGTTCCGTACGGCCAACCAGATCGACTTCAAGCCGCCCTACATGATGCAATGGGGCCTCTCGGTCGACCGTCAGATTACCAACTCCATGGGCCTCCGCGTCTCCTACGTCGCCAACAAGTCCACCAATCTGCCCTGGGCGCCCGATCTCAATCAGGCCCAGCCCTCCACCGAGTTCTTCCGCAATCGTCCGCTTACCGACCGGCCCTTCCCCAACTGGGGCTTGATCTACAGCCGCGACGCCGGCGCGAACTCCGTCTATCAGGCCGGCCAGGTGGAACTCAACCGCCGCTTCTCCGCCGGTCTCACTTTCACGGCCGCTTACACCTTCGCCAAGCACCTCGGCGACAATGCCGGCCCCAATCCCAACAGCTTCGCCGGCGAAACCGGCGGTGGCCGCGTCACCAACTCGCTGGATCGCCGCTCCGACCGGGGCGACGTCTACGCCACCCGCCGTCATCGCAGCATCAACACGCTGCTCTATGAACTGCCGTTCGGCAAAGGCCGCCGCTGGATGGCCAATGCCAACCGTGCCGTCGACGCCATGTTTGGCGGCTGGCAGATCTCGTCCATCCTCAGCCTCCAGTCCGGGCCGTTCTTGACCCCGACCTTCAACGGTGGCGACCCCTCCGGCACTGATGCCCCCACCCGCGGCACCCAGCGCCCGGACCGCATCGGTGATGGTTCCGTGGCCAACCCGGACCGCAACGTATGGCTCGACCGCAGCGCCTTCGTCTGCCCCGGCCGCACCCCTGGCGCCCTGCAGTTCAACTGCGCTGTAGGCGTCGTCCCCGGCCGCGACCCCAACCCCATCGGCCGCTTTGGCAATTCGGGCGTCGGTATCGTTACGGGTCCCGGCACCTTCGGCTGGAACATGGGCATGGCCAAGACGTTTAACATCGTCGAACGTCTCACCATGCGCTTGGAAGGCTCGTTCACCAACGTGCCCAACGCCACCAACCTCGGCGACCCCGAAGTGAACATGGCCAACAACAACTTCGGCCGCATCACCGGCGTCCGCGGTGTGGACTTTGGCGGTGGCCGTACCGGTCAGGTTGGCCTCCGGCTGCAGTTCTAACCAAGCCAGAAAAGGAAGAGCCCGGCAACCCCGGGCTCTTTTCATATCAGTCAAGATGAAACGACCAACCCCTGACCTGAGACGCGGGTTACGCTGACGGTCAGGAAAACCAAAAGCGGCGCAGAGCCGCAAAGGTCAAGGAGTTGGTCTATGAAAAAGATACTGTATGTGGGCCTCGACGTCCACGCCGAGACGATTGCCGTAGGCGTGGCCGAAAGCGGCCGAGACGGCGAAGTCCGCAGCTTGGGCACGATTGCCAATCGGCTGGAGGCGATCCGGAAGATGGTCAAGAAACTGCAACAGCAAGGCGATCTGCGAGCCTGCTACTTGCCTCTACTGGCAGCTCACGCAGCTCAACGTGGAATGTGAGGTCATCGCTCCGAGCCTGATTCCCAAGAAAGCCAGCGAGCGGATCAAGACCGACCGGCGCGATGCCGAAAAGCTGGCCCGTTGCTATCGCGCCGGCGAGTTGACCGCCGTGGCCGTGCCCAGCCCCGAATAGGAGGCGCTGCGGGATCTGGTTCGGGCGCGCGAAGCCGCCAAGAAGGACCAGCTCAAGGCACGGCACCGGCTGAGCAAGTTTCTGTTGTGCCATGGCCAGAAGCCGGAAGGCATCAAGTCCTGGACCAAACAGTTCCTTGCGTGGATCAAAACCCACGTGCGCTTCCCTCATAAGGCCCAGGAAGTGGCGCTGCTGAACTACCTGCATGAAGTCGAGCACGTCGCCCAGCGAATCCAGCATCTGGAACAAGCCATCGACGAGGCCGTTCGGGAAGCTCCCGCAGAGTTGCGGGTTGTGATCGAAGCGTTGCAGGCGCTGCGTGGCGTTGCGCAGACGACCGCCGCAACGATCGTCTCGGAACTGGG
>CAMDCN010000006.1 GCA_945890485.1 Candidatus Sulfopaludibacter sp. SbA3
GCGGGAGGTTGCTTTGCCGGCGTCGGTCTTGGGGCCGGTGCTTTTCTTGGCGTTCTGGCGGTTGACTTCGGCGCGGCGGGCCTTTTTCTGTTCGGGGGTGAGTTGGTCGTTCTGTTGACTGGGCATCGGAAAACTCCTGGGGAAAAAGAAAACGCCCTGACTGGGATGCCGGTCAGGGCGTTGTTTTCACTTTCTGGTTGGAGTGTAGCATGCGGGCACCAAATATCCGGGGGTGGGGAGGGGGCGAAAAGTGAGAGTAAGGGTAATGGAATGAAGGGGATGCACTTTATTTTCTTGCCCTGTCACCAGCTTTTCCGGGAGGGCGAGTTTGAGCGGCTGGCTTTGCAAGTGATTGAGGAATAGGGAGTTGTTTTCCCGAGAGGGGGTGGGGCCCCTGTGGGGACGGTCCTGCGAGGGTGCGGCCGTGGGGAGCATGTGTCGCGAAGAGTAGGCAATTTGCCGGCCAGGCGTTGGGGAGGGGAGCGCCCCAATTGACCGGAGGCGATATGCTGATCGTAGGTACTGGCTCCGACCGCTCGGCGGTCCGTGTCAGAGCGGAGACGGGCTGAGAGATCCGGAAAAACACAGATAAGTGACACGTGGCGGATGGCGTGGAGGCGAGCGCTCCGATGGTGGAGCGACGTGTTGTAACTCCTGATCCAAGCCTCATGGTCGTGAAGATCGGTGATGAATCGAAGCGAGCGGATGTCTCCCCGCAGGAGAATGCCTCCTCACTTTTTGCCAAGTTGGCGAAGGTGATCGCTAAGCCAGGCACGAGTCGCTCGCAGGTGTTCCGTAGCGGTTCCGGCCGGCGTGTTTACGCGTATTCGGTTTTTGCCGCTGACCCGTCCAAGCTCGTTCGAGAAGACGCAAAGGGCACGAAGACGGTCGGTCGACTCGTGAATGGGCGATTCCGTGCGGTATCTCGGGACCCTAACGTCTAGTGTCCTCCCTCCCTCCGGTGGGGTCCTATATCGCGGACGACAAGCCGGTAGCGATTGTGTTGGCTGGACATGACGGCCCCGGTAAGTCGACTTTGGGGCACGACCGGCTAGAGGATGACCTGTAACTGCCACGGATGAACGCGGATCGCCCTATCGTTATCGCTGTTGCCATGGTGTTAGCGATGGACTCCCGCATGTCTTTCGCATTCGAGACTGTTTTTCCCTAGCTTGATCCGTAACCCGACGGAAGCTACACATCCACGATCGAGTTTATTCGCACTCTTTAGAAGAAGGGGTATGCGATTCATTCCAAGGCTCCAAGCTAGTGACAGTAGCCAGTGCTTGGCTGGAAAATGTGGCTCCTCTGAGTCGACCGCATCGAGGGACGTAGGTTTTGGATTTTGCCGGGGAACTCCCGGCAACGAGCTCCTGGCTGGCAGACCAGAGGCTGATCTGGTAGGCCCAGGCAGCGCGGTTCCTGACGTGGCTGGACCCTTACCGGGGCGCGAGCTGGCTGGCGAAGAAGGGCATGACGTGCTTTTCGATGCGGCCGGCGACGCCGTTGATGTGATTGCCGGGGTAGATGGCAAAGCTATGCTCGATCCCGTGATTGGTGAGCAGGCGGCTGTATTCCTTGGAGCCAGCCAGCAGCCCGTCGGCATCGCCGCAATCGAGGGCGATGCCCCTGAGCTGCTTCAGGTGAGGGACGTATTGATCGAGCATCGCCACCGGGGCATTCGCCGCCCAGCGGGCGAGAACGGAGGGCTGGGATTCGCCATTCTTCGTGGGCAGGTCGAGATAGAGAGGCGGATTCTTCGGGTTGGGAGCCCAAGCGGCTGAGCTGGCGAGTTGCGCCTTGGTGCCGAAATCGGCGCTGGCAATTTCGGAAAGAGCGGTGATCTGCTCCGCGCGCGAGGGGCGGGCCGGACCGCCGCCGGGCGGGAGCAGGCAGCAGGAGCTCATGGCGTAGACGGCGGAGAAGACGCCGGGAAACTTCATGGCGATGCGCAGGGCACCGTAGCCACCGAAGGAGTGGCCCGCCAAGCCGCGGCTGTTGCGGCTGGGCAGCGTGCGGTAACGGGAGTCGATATAGGCGACCAGTTCGCGGGCGATGTAGGTTTCCCAGTCGCCGGTGGTGACCGAGGAGGAGTAGCCACTCCCGCCGAAGGCATTGAGGGCGTTGGGCATGACGACGATCATCTCGGCGGCGCCAGCCGCGGTGGCGCGATCGAGAACCTGGGGCAGGTGGATCCAGTGTTTGCGCAGGCCGAACCACTGGTCATCGCTGTCGGTGAAGCCGTGGAGCATATAGACCACGGGGTAGCGGCGTTGGGGGTTTTTTGCATAGCTGGGGGGCAGGTAGACGGAGACGTCGCGGGTGGGCGAGTCGCCGATGAGGTTGCCTTCCAGGCTGCGGCCGTGGACGCGCAGGCGCTCCGTGGTTCCGGCAGGCGGGTCGGCGGCGAAGGCCAGAGTGGTGAGGAGCAGAGCGCTGAGTCGCAGCATGGGTCGATGATACGCGATCGGGACAGTGGGGGAAAGGTGGAGACGCCCGATGCGAGACAGGCGGGAACGGGCCTGTAGTAGCTTGGCAAGTGGTGTTGGCAGGGAGTGTGTCGCACGAGTTACGGCGGCGGAGATTCGCCAGCTTGAGGACCGCCCAACCGCTGACGTAAGGGGCGGGGTGGGCCCCGCAGAAGCAGCCGGTCCGGGACGGTTTCGAAACGGAGTTTCAGTTTCCGTACGGCGGGCCGCGGTTCCGCGGGTGGCTTCGTCGTCAAGGCGCGTTGAATCGACGGCAGACTGCTTGAGGCCGACCACTGGTGAATCTGTCGTAGCGTTCCGCTTCCGAAAGAAGAAGGCTGACGCAAGGTCCTTACCGAGGGCGAAATGCAAAGCCCTTCACCCTCCGTTCGTTGGCAAATGCGCGGTCGTCTGGCACGCCGGAGAACGCGAAAGCGTCGACGGCCTCTCCATCGTTACACCGACAGGAATCGCGGCCCCTTGCCAACGGAATCCCTAACCCCGTATCGTTAAAGCCATGGAATACGCCGGAATCATTACCCTGGAGCCTGGGAAGCGCAGCGGCAAACCGTGCATTCGCGGTCTCCGCATCACGGTTTATGACGTGTTGGAATACCTGGCCAGCGGAATGTCGCACGCTGAGATTTTGGCTGAATTCCCTTATCTTGTGGAAGAGGATATCCTTGCCTGCCTAGCCTTCGCCGCGGACCGGGAACGCCGGGTGGAGTTGCTGAGCGTTTGAAACTGCTATTCGATGAGAACCTGCCGCCCAGGCTGGTCGTCGAACTTGGGGATTTGTTCCCCGATTCACTCCACGTGTCGGAATGCAATCTTGGCGCCGCCGTGGATCGGTCCATTTGGGATTTCGCCAAAGCGGAAAACCTGGTTATCGTTTCGAAGGACTCCGACTTCCACGAACGCAGTGTGCTCTTGGGTGGCCCACCGAAGGTCATCTGGCTGCGCGTCGGGAACTGTTCTTCCCAATACATCGTGTCCATGCTCCGCTCGGCGAGCGACGCGATCCTCGCTTTCGGCGAGCAGGAAGAGGAATCCTGTCTGATCATGCGGCGCTTGATTCGGACCTAAACTCCTTCCACGCTGGCGCATCGATTCTTTTCGAATTCGGTATGGCTAGAACGCCCACTTTGGTTTCAGATCCGGCATGAAGGCGATTCTGCCCTCGCTCGCGCTCGGTGGCTTGGCGCATAGAGCCTGTACGGATCACGCCCGGCGCCAGCGGCTGGTTCGAGCCCGACCACGGCCAAGTGAACGCAGTACGTTGTTTGGGGAAACTCGAATTCCTCGCGATCCGTGCTTCAGTGATGCTGGTTGGTAGGCCCCGGATTGCGGGGAGCGCTGTTGCCTGTCGATGGCTTGCACGACGAGTGCGAAGCCTTTGGGCTGCACCACTGCGGCGCCGTTTGCAAAGGTGGGTACGCCGGCGCCGGCCGGTGATCGGAAGCGGTAGACCCGATCGAAAACGCTTTAGGTGGCTGTTCGCGTTGGGGTCTGCGTGAGGGCGGCTAGAGGCAGGAGCCGCCGTTGGGGAGGCGGAGGCGGAGGAAGTTGGTCCGCTTGTTCATGGGGAGCGCGAGTTGGCGGCGGATCAAGGCGGTGAGCTCAGCCTCACTCGCTTGACGCATCGCTTCGAGGGCCAGTTCCCGTTTGGTTGGCGGGCGGGGCGTCTTATTCTTGGAGAGTTGGTTGGGAGACATGGGGTGCCGCGGGGTTTTGAGGCTGGTTCGTTGCCCTTGGATTTTGAGGATATCAGCCAGGGAAGCGACCACGATGGTTCGGCCGTTGATCTCCACTCTCGCGGCTTGGCTGCGCAATCGGTTGAATGACGTGATGCCATGGACTTGGCTGGTGAGGTCGATCTGGAGTTGATTGTCTGCGCTGAGAATTCGGTAGAGCGTGGAGACGGTGGGGAATGGTTGCGAGAGATGGCCGCCGAGGGTTTGGGCGACTTTTCGGAGCTTGGCTTCGTTGGCGGCAGAGGGCGGATAGAGGAAGTCGAATTCGATGGTCGTGACCGGCGCGCCTTGGAGGGCGGCGCCGGCGCTGCCGATGAGTATCGCCTCCAGTTGGGCGTCGGCGAAGGCGTCGGCGATTTCGACCAGGCGGGGCGCGGCGTCCATCTTTCGACTGTCTTCGAATGGCGCGAGGATGTCAATTGACGGGTCGCTCGACTCGTGCGCAACTGCATTCGGGCCATTGCGGTGAAGCTGGGCCCCATTTGCGTAGGTTTAGCGGTGGACCTCTGTCCTACTGGCGACGGGAGGCGGTACTCACCGGCGAAGTGACCGGTGTCAGTCCCCTCCGTCACTGGTGCAGACTAACGGATCGATTCGTCATCGATCGCCGAGCCGCATCGCAGGCTACTCGACCGCCACTTCGATGGCCAAGATCAGCGCAGACTCGCCTGGTTGACGGAAACAAGATTTGGCACCGTGGTGCTGGGAAGATCAGGCAGTTGCCGGATCGAGCGAATTCGGTCCATGGCTGGCGACTCTAATCGCTAAAGGATCAGTTGCGAGATCTGGCTGTACGATTCCGCCAGGATTTGCTGCGGGTGGAGTGCCGTGATTCCCCAAGGCGCAAGATGTTCGGCCCGAACGTGACGGAGGCTGAAAGTCAGGAGAATCGGAGCTCCCGCAGGCACTGCTGCAGCAAGGACGTGGCGGTCGTTTGGATCGTTTGCGACGTGAAGCGTCAATGGGTCGGCTAGTCGAAGAAGGGGAGGTACAGAGGGAGGCGGTTCCGAGAAGCGTCCAAGACGGGGAGCGGCAAATCGATCATTGCGAATCGGGAGGCAACACGCGTTCCTACAGGCCGGCCTGATCCAGTGCGTTGCCAATTCTGCGGAGCGCTTCGAGGCGATCGGCGCCACGAGGTTGCTCCTCGATCAATGGACGTACCGCTTGCTCGAGCCCAGCTTTGGTGCTTGGGTAATGGCCGTCCGCAACTTCCTTTTGCAGTTTTTGTCAGGTCGGCTGGAAATAAGACATCCATCGCATTGCTGTACTTTTCATTTTACGTGGGAAGGCTTACGGCAAGGAGGATCGTCCCCTGGGCGGTGTACTCGGGCGGAGAGTCTTGTTCGCTTATTAAAGGAATATGGCCTTTCCTTTAATAGCGTGGCGGCTTATTCAAGGTTCCTTTCCTAGTGACTCTGCTGTCTGAAAAGAAGTGCCTTGGCGGGTCTTCCATCAGAACATCGGGTGGCGAGATCGTTCGGGCTTTTCTCCTCCCCCTTTGCCGCCTGGGCCTCCGGTGCAATCCGACAAGCTGCAACTGCTGCTGGCGCGGGCGAACCTGGCGAGACAGAGCGCACCCGATGGGACCGAAGGCCCACATCAGGAAGCTGGTTAAGGATCCGTGGATTGCCGGAGTCGGTAGGGAGCGTCCTCCAGATTGCCGGGCAGTGCCGCTGATCATTTCGGCGTAGAATCAGAGCGATAATCAAGTTGTCCGAGCGATTCCCATGAATGTTCACCTTGAAATACCCAAATCGATTGCTCACAGCATCCGATTGCCGCAGCCGGAGATCGAGAAGCGCCTCCGTACGGAGCTGGCGATTGCGCTATACGGGCAAGGAATTCTCTCCTTCGGCAAAGCCTCGGAACTCGCTGGTATTTCCCGCTACTTGTTTGCTGACTTGATTGGTGACCGCGACATCCCCCGTCACTACACCGAGCATGAACTGGCCCAAGATTTGGATTATGCGCGCGGTTAGTAACACTTCGCCACTCTCCAATCTTGCGTTTATCCGACGGCTCGAACTGCTGAAATCCCAGGCAGATGAGCTGTGGATCCCTACGGCCGTCGAAGAAGAGTTATAAGCTCACCCCGATTCGATGGTTCGCGCCGCCATCGAGGCGGCGATCCAGGAACAGTGGATACGGGTCGCCGCCCCGCAGGAGACAGGCCTGAAAATGATGCTCTTGCAACAGGTACATCGAGGAGAGGCCGAGGCGACTTCGACAGGATGTGGTTCGGCGTCCAGTTGTCTTACTGGCGACGGGAGACGGCACTTCCTGGTGCACCGCGCGTTACGTTTTCTACAGCGAAGCAAGCCAAGGGATCGATTCGTGATCGATTCCCGATCCCTATGCTCGGCTACGTGACGCTGAGTCTGATGTCCAGGATCAGCGCAGCCTCGCCTGGATGGCGGAAACGAAATGTGGAACTGTGGCGCTGAGAATTTCCAGCAGTTTCCCGAGAGACCGATTTCGGTCGATGGCTTGCTCCTCTAGTTTCTGAAGGACCAGTTGTGGTTCCTGGTTGAACAATTCGTCCAGGAAATGCTGCGGGTGGAGTGCCGCGATGCCCCATGGCGCCAGATGTTCGGCCCGAAAGTGACGGAGGTTGAAGGTTAGGATAATTGGTGCTCGCGCATGCACCGCTGCTGCCAGGACGTGGCGGTCTTTCGGATCGTTTGCGACGCGTTGCGTCCAGTGGTCGTATCTGGTTATCCACGCGTCGGAGAAATGGACTCTCAACTCCGACTCAAAATGCTTCACCAGGGACCCGGGCCAGCCGAGTTTCCCCTCGAGTGTACGGGACGTTTCCATGAGGATCTCCTCGCTCCACCTCGGCTCGTACAACCTGGGTGGTTCGGCTAGTCGAAGGAGGGTGTCACAGAGGGAGGCATTGACCGGAACCCAAGCGTCCAAGACGACGAGAGGCAAACCCGTCGTTCCGAATCGGGCAGGAGGACGCGTTCATAAAGCCCTGCCTGATCAACGGCAGCGCCAATTCTGCGGAGTGCTTCCAAACGATCAGCGCCACGGTGTTGCTCTTCGAAGAATCGGCGTACGGCGTGCTCAATCACAGCATTGGTGCTCGGGTAATGGCCGTACGCAACTTCCTGTTGTAGTCGTTCGGTCAGCTCGGATGGCAGTGAGATGTCCACGGCAATACTCCTCTTTACATTCTACGTGGCCAGGCGTGCGGCACAAAGGCCCGTCCTTCGGGCCGCCGCGTTGCGTTGGACTTGCTTTGGCATTCCGTTGTTTCTCGCGGCTTGTGCGACGGATCTCATTGTATTCCTGCATGAGTTGATTCTCGGAAACGCCCCACTCCGCGATCATGGCGTCGAGGTCCTTGGCCGCCGCGCGCATGGCCTCCACGTCCGCCCGATGACTCCGCCTCTGGGCGGGAATGAAGAAGCCGAGGGTCCCGCCGTGACGGGTGATGGCTAAGGACTTACCGGCTTCGAGGTAGCCAACCAGATGTTCACGAAATTCGCGGATGCCTACTTTTGCCGTTTCCATGGATGTGTGCTTTGTGTACGCAATAGTATGGGTGGCGGCTTGCTCGAAATGCCGGGTCGAGGTGTAGGTGGCCTGCTTGTTGAAAATTGGCGCCACAATTACTGACAAGTTGTGACACCCTTCTTGGCACGACCCTACAGTCGCCCACGCGGATCGGATTGTGTGAACCGGGTTGCCGCTACTTCGTTCTCTTCGCCAGCCTTCGAGACTCCGAAAAGGCGTGAGCTTTCCCGCCGATTGAAACCCAATCCCGCGCGTGAACACGCCGACTTGGCGGAACCGACATCATGGCCACTGGCTGAAGCTCACGGCCCGCGCTACAGTACGTGATTCGACCAGCGTCGCGCCAGACGCGAACGTATATATGTTGCGATACCATTTTGGGCTAGTGGCCGGCGGAATCGAATTTGATTGGGATGACGAGAAAAAGAAACACCTCGCTGCCCACAAAGTCGCGCCCGCATGGTTCGAACAGGTGCTGGACAACGATCCACTCGACTTTGCCTTCGATCTCGTCGACGACCAAGAACGGTATCGCTCTGTTGGCCTTACGAAGGGCGGCCGTTGGTTGCCGGTGGCGTGGACGATTCGTGGCGGTAAGGTGCGTGCCATTACCGCCTTTCCGGCTAGCGTATCCGACAGGAAGGCATTTCTGGAGAAGCCTAAATGAAGAGGCAGGTGGATAAGAAATCGAAGCGCGTCGTGCCGGTCTTTGCCACCGAGGCGGAAGAGGCCGCGTGGTGGTTTGAAAACCGCAACCAGCATGGGAAAGAACTACTCACCGCCGTGAAAAGCGGCGAGGCTCAAGTGTTGACGAAGGCGAAGTTGCAGGAGCGGATAGCTGCGTCCAAGAAGGCAGCGGCTCCTGTGGTGGCGCTACGGATTCCCGCAGCAGATTTGGCTTTGGCCCGAAAGCAGGCAGAGCACAAGGGGCTGCCCTATCAGGCCTACATCAAGTCGCTGCTGCACGAAACACTGACCGAGCGAGAAAAGCGAAAGGCGGGCTGGTAGTCCGGGCATTCGTGAGACCGAGCCCCTGCTTCAAGCCGCTGTCCTTGCACCGCCGTCCACCCCACTGAGTCGGAATGCGTCCGACCATACGAGGCGCGCGCTGCACCCGACTGGCGTAGGATCTTCCCCACAACAGTGGCAAAAGCATAGGGTCTATGGCGCAGCCCGGAAGTGTTTGCCGACAAACCTTCGGGGTTCTCTCGCTAACCACTGGCGTCGCCCGATCACGGCGGTTTGACCTAAACCGCGAGTGGGTCCACCCTGCAGCGACAGTTTTGAGA
Organism: Candidatus Sulfopaludibacter sp. SbA3; assembly: GCA_945890485.1. GTDB lineage: Bacteria > Acidobacteriota > Terriglobia > Bryobacterales > Bryobacteraceae. The sequence goes on from CAMDCN010000006.1 coordinate 9,037, forward strand.
GGCATGCGGAAGGGACGCCATCGGAACGATACCTTCTTGTGTACCACCTTCCCCAAAGGCTCCGCCGGAAGGAAGGTCCCGCTCGTTCGTCGGTCATAAAATAATATGCTGAGATGCGGTACGATGTTAGCTCGACATATGCCCAAGACGACCCTTTTTGTTGGCTCCTCGGTTGCAGCGAAGTCCCAAGCCAAAGCGATTGTAGATAAGTTCAGCGGCCCGACAATTGAATTCCTCCCATGGTGGGATGCATTCACCGCGGGAAGAACACTACTCGAAGAGCTGGACCATATCCGGAATCGGGTGAACGGCGCAATTTTACTCTTCTCGCCAGAAGCCGAATCTACTGTTCGTAAGCAGACTGTGTGGACCCCGAACCTGAACGTCCTCTTCGAGTTCGGCTATTTCTACGGACATTTCGGGAAGGAACGGGTAGCGATGCTGAAATATGGAGATTTTTACCTGCCATCCGACTTCGGGGGGTATATCCACATCTCTGGCAGTAAGTTTTTTAAGCGCGGTGCTGTTGTTCAGGTAGGGAAGCGCACTCAGAAAGAATTTGGCGCATGGGTTGCCGATATTCCTTCATCGTAATTTCGCCCACTTATGAGAGCAGGCGACGAACTTCCTTTGCGATTTGCTAACATACCGACTGGCCTGCGGATCAACGAGTGGTTAGGTCATGGCCAACGCTGAGAAAGTACGGCCTCGTTATTCTCCTACTTATCAGAGCATGGAGGAATTGTGAACTGCGAAATTGGGGCCGATACGTGTGGACATTCCTTCGAAGTCACGTACTTTCTTGTTGAGCGCGACCGTCGAATCACCACTCTGGTGCTTGGTGGACATCAATTGTTAACTCCTGCACGCATTTCGTTTGTCGGAAGTGACGGTGGACAAGCTAGTTGTGATGATTGTAGCGTCTTGCCCGCGGAAGTGTTCAATAAAGAAGCTGGCAATTGGTGGAACAAGGCAGGTGTCGTTATTCATTACGAAACCCGGGCGATAGAAGTCGCAAAGGGGCGATATGTCTCGATCGGCTGACCATACGATCCAGGGGTTCTTGTATCGATTCAATCTTACGGCCCTGGAGATCTTGAAAGCCAAAGCAGAAGCAACTGTTACGGTCGAAGGCACAATTGAAGACATAGACATCGCAGGGCCAGAATCTTTGGTCGCGATTCAATGCGCCGAATGCCGCTCTTCGTCATCTTCACCAGTCCGAAATGATTGTAGAATACGTCCCTGGTGATGTCGGGCAAGTCGGCGATGGGGGGAGTTCCATTCCCCCTGGAAGATTCGCCACAGGACATGGAATGAAGCAAGGTCTGGAGGGCGGTTTGCTACCCTTGCCCTTTGTTGATGTCCGCCAATGAACCGACGATGATGGTCCGGCCATCGTGTTCCACTCCTGCCGTTTGGCTTCGAGATGCCGACGGCATTCTCTTGGAGTGGCTGGAGAGCTTGGCCGCCTTATCAAACGGGTACCGCCTAACCTTGAATAGCGATGGCGCTTATGCAAGTATCCTTTCATGATGACTCCACCGTCTGAACAAAAGAAGATTGGCAGGTACTCAGACACGTCATCGGTAGGCGGGACCGTTCGAGCTCTCTGTCCCAACCCCGCGTAACCCTCGCGATAAATCTGAACGATCCTTGAATAAGTTAGTCACACTCATGCGAAACACCTGATAGGATAGTGAACCTATGGACGCAGACCAACGCATTCCGAGGGCGACTCTTCGCCCATCTTTGACCCTAGACTTATTGGCAAGGCAATTGCGCCGATTTGTTTGGTCCCCGCTGGGCGACGTGATTGCGATTGGTTTCGAAGGCGGCGACATTGAGCTGAAATCTGTCGATGGTCCAGACAAATACTCGCGAATCTTTAGCACCAGTCACGGAATAATAAATGCGCTGAGCTGGGATTCGACGGGCGAAACGCTTGCAGTAGGCTCCACCAGCATTTCGTTGCTGTCAACCCATTCCGGGGAGCGTCGCAAGACGTTTCTAGGCCATTCGACCTCTGTGTGGGGACTCGCCTGGATCGCTGACAACAGATCACTCGTCTCTGCTTCCTATGACAAGAGTCTATGCATATGGGACACGGGACCAACTTCCGGGTTGGACGTCGTGCTGCACGGCCATTCCGGAGAAGTTCGGGTACTCGCAGCGTCTCCTGACCAGACGCTTGTGGCGTCCGGTTCTGACGATTGTAGTGTCGGAATTTGGAGCCACAAGAGCCTCCGGCATCTGTTGAAATCTCACAACGCTCCCATTACATCTCTAGTCTGGGCCGACGATTCGCTGACGCTGTTCTCAGGTTCAGAAGATTCAACCATTACAGTGTGGGACGCGGTCACTGGACTCGCACTGCGGGTGCTAGAGGGGCACACTAGTGCGATCACCTTTGTTGGCCTTTCCCCTGCTCACGACGTGCTCATCAGCATTTCTTCGGACGGCACTATGATCGCTTGGGCCCTGGAGACATTCGAGCGGGTTGCCTCAGTGCCACTTCTGGGCGTGGCCTCGCGTTTCGATCATGGGGTGGACGTCGCCGCCCTCAATCCGAGCGGAAGCGTAATCGCACTCGCGAATCCCAACCTTCGGCAGCTCAATTGTTACACAGTACAGGATTTGTTAGTGCACGCTAAGCAATTCGAAAACCCTAAGACAGAGTTTTATCGGAATGCGAAAGTGATGCTGGTTGGCGAGACCGGGGTTGGGAAATCTGGACTCTCCCTGGTGCTTACGGGCCAGCCATTTGTGGCCACAGAGTCCACGCATGCGAGAAAAGTATATACTTACTCCTCTACTGAGCATCTTAATGCCGACGGAACGGTCGAGAGGCGGGAGACATTACTGTGGGACCTTGCAGGCCAGCCTGATTATCGTCTGGTCCACCAGCTCCACCTCGGTCAAGTCTCGTTAGCCTTAGTTGTGTTCGACGCTCGTCCCGGCACGGAGCCATTGACCGGAGTTGTTCCGTGGATTAGATGTCTGGAACAAGCGAAGCGCCTGTCGTGTCACGAGAATTACCCGTTCCGACGAATACTAGTTGGGGCTCGCGAGGACGTCGGGCGCGTCCCGTTGACCCCTGAGACAGTCTCGGCAATCAAGAAGAAGTTTGGTTTTGACGACTTCATAAGGACGAGCGCCAAGGAAGATTGGGGCGTTCGCGAACTTCGTCAGTGCATTGAGAACTTCATTTCTTGGGATAGCCTACCCAAAGCAAGCTCCAATGAGACCTTCCAGCAGATCAAGTCTTTCATAATCTCGACCAAGGCATCCGGTAGTGTGTTGGTAGAGATAGATTCTCTCTATAGAAAGTTTTTAAGCGTGTTTCCGGACTTGTCCTTGCGGGCCGATTCCCAAGCTGAGTTCACAACATGTATCGGCTTGCTGGAGTCACGGGACTTAGTTCATCGGTTGAGCTTCGGCGGCTACCTGCTCCTCCAGCCTGAGCTCTTGGACGCTTATGCAAGCGCGATTATCAATGCAGCGAAGGACGATCCGAAGGGCATCGGCACAATTACTGACTCAGAAATTTATGACGGACTGTTTCGCATGCCGGCCGACCTTCGCGTTGGCGATCGATCAGATGAAAGTATTCTACTGCACGCTACTGTTGAAGAGTTACTTCGCTACGAAGTTGCATATAGAGATGGCAGTTTGCTTGTGTTCCCATCCCAGTTCGTACGAGAAGCTCCAGAACTGCTCGACCCAGAAGAGAGAGATATCGTTTTTCGATTTGACGGGAATATGCTCAATATATTCGCAACTCTTGTTGTAAGATTAGCCCAGAGCGGGCAATTCAAAAGGCCAGATATCTACAGGAGACTTGTACAGTTTGATTTACTAGATGGGGGAGGATTTGGGATTTCCGCGAATGACTGCGGCGGGGGAAATGGAGAGATCGCTACGTATTTTGACCGGTTGGTGACGGAGTCCAAGCGCAACCAACTTAATACCTTCGTGCATGCGCACCTGCTACGGAAGGCAGTCGCGGATAGCGTCCGTTTTGAAAGAGCGTATAAATGTAGCAATCCGGTGTGTGCTGTCCATTTTACAGATGAGCAACTACGTAGGTGTCGTGAGCTCTTGAAGCCTACTATACGTTGTTCCGTCTGTGAGGAACTGAGTCCTGTTCCTGAATGTGACTCAGTTGAGCTGTCTCGTCTCGTTGCAATCGTTCAGTTAGATGCTGCTGCCGATAAAGCTGGGCACGATCAACTGGCAAAGGCTCGAATTGACTCAAGAAGAAGTGTCGGCGACTACGACGTGTGGATCCTTTACAATTCCGTTGACAGGACACTCGCCCGCAGCCTTGCCCGGAAACTCATAAATCGCGGCGTCCTTCCATGGTTCGATCAATGGGATGTTACTCCTGGTAGTGATTCTGGCTCGCAGCTTACAAAGGCGATCCTTAAGCTGAAAGCGTGCATATGCCTAGTGGGCAGGAAAAGCCTTGTGCCGTGGGATAACAAGGTTGCCGGTGGATTTATAGATTATTTGGTTGCCCGGAACCGTCCCGTTGTGCCATTTCTGATGAGCGATTCGTCTGCCGAGTCGGTCGGCGGTTATGCAAAACCACCCGAAATTCCGAAGAGTTTTAAGGCAGCAGGTTGGCTAGATCAACGTGCCAAGAAGGGACTTGATCTAGAGGAACTGCTGCATCACCTAGGTCTTGCCGCACCAACGGGTACGATCGGTGGTGCGGACTTGCCGCAGTCTGCGCGCGAACATGCCGTAAACGCGAACAGGCTGCAGAAAACCCTAGGAGCCGTTCCGAAAGGGACGATGGGGGCAACTCATTTTCATGCGTGTGTCCGAGAGGTGTTTGATTGTCTATTTGGAGGAAAATTGGCGCGTGGACAGAGCGAGGTACCGTTGGACGGAGGAAGCAAGAGGGTTGACCTCGTCTACGAGAACATCGACCAAAGTGGATTCTTTTATTCACTGAGGGACCGATTTGGAATTCACGCTCCCTATATATTCGTCGAGTGTAAGAATTACTCCTTCGATCTCAGTACCCCCGAGCTTGACCAATTGGCCGGTCGTCTGAACTCTAAGCGGGGTAATGTGGGCGTTCTAGTGTGCCGTGAGGTCGACAACGTCAGCGGCTTGCTGAATAGATTGCAGCGATACTTTTCTGGCGAGCAGAAGTTGTTACTTGTCTTAAAGGATACAGATTTGGCTATCATGTTGAGGCTCCAGGCCGACGCCAAGCCCGACCTAGTCGACGATCATCTTTCGGCGGTCGCTAGAAAAATAATACTTAGCTAACGGAAGCTAGCTTTCGAAATCGAGGACTAAGGGGGGAAGGACGCCTCGCTAGATGCTGAGGCGGTCGAGTTTGCCTTCGCTGTCTCCGAAGCGCTCGGGTTCGACTCCCATACGGTCCAGCATGGCGACGAACAGGTCGGCCATCGGGGTTCCCTTCGCGTACCGGATGTGGCGGCCTCCTTTGATCTTTCCGTTGGCTCCTCCCGCTAGGATCAGGGGGAGGTCGGCGTGGTCGTGGAGGTTTCCGTCGGAGATTCCGCTTCCGTACGCGATCATCGAGTGGTCGAGGAGCGTTCCGTCGGTTTCCTTGATGCTTTTGAGTTTGTTCAGGACGTAGACAAGAGACTCCATGTGGTAACAGTTGATCCGGGTGACCTTTTCGATCTTGTGCTTGTCACCACTGTGATGCGTCAGACCGTGGTGGCCTTCCGGGATGCCTACCTCCGCTCCGTACGCGCGGGGGCTCTGCTCGATGCTGAAGAGGAGGGTTGCAATTCTCGTCTGGTCCGTCTGAAAGGCCAGCACCATGAGATCCAACATCAGGCGGGCGTGCTCTCCGAAGTCGCTCGGGACACTCGTCGCTGGCGGGCTCAACGTCACCGCTATCTTTGGTTCTCGCGTGGCCTTTTCCGTGGTTTGGATTCTGGTTTCGATCTCGCGGACGGACGTTAGATACTCGTCCATTTTGTGTTTGTCCGTGCCTCCTAACTTGGCGCGGAGCTGGCGGGCTTCGTCTAGTACTCCATCCAAAATGCTCTTCTCGTACAACTCCTGGCGGCGGCGCTCGGCGGGGTCCTTGCCCAGATCTAAGCTGCCGAAGAGGCGCTCGAAGACCGCCCTCGGGCGGACCTCCGGGGGGAGAGGTGTCGTGGGGGTTTGCCAGGCCAGGGTGTTGCTGTAGGTGCAGCTATAGCCGTTGTCGCAGTTGCCTCCCTGGACGCCTTCTTCACAACCGAGTTCGAGAGAACGGAAGCGGGTGACTCCCTGCATCTTGGCGGCGGCGACCTGGTCGACGGAGGTGCCGGCGAGGACATCCTTTCCCGCGCTCTTCTTGGGGTGGGTGGCGGTTAAGTACGCCGCGCTGGCTCGGCCGTGGTCGCCTGGGCCGTCGCCGAGGGCGCGGCCTCCGTTGCAGTCCAGGCCGGAAAGGACGAGGAGCTCCTTATGGAACGGCGCTATGGCTTTGGTGATGCGGGGCAGGTGGGAGGGCAAGAGGGCCCATTCGCCGGGGCCCTGGCCGGTGCGGGGGGTCCATTCGTCCATCACGATGCCGTTGGGGACGTAGAGAAACGCCATGCGGGTGGGGGCGGTGGGGGGCATGGCCTCCAGCAGCGGGAGGGCAAGGGCGGTTCCCATACCGCGGAGGAGGGAGCGGCGGGAGAGAGGGTTAACGCGCGGCATGGTGGGTTCCTTCCTTGGATCTCATTTGAAACGGTTCGCTTTCGACGATCGCCAGGACCAGGGCGGAGAGGCGGTTGCCCTGTTGGGTGAGTTGCTCGTGGATGCGGTCGACGGCGGGGCGGTCGGCGGGTTCGAGGCCTCGGCCCAGGGCGAACGTCAGGAGCTGTTCGCTGAAGTGACGGGTGAACTGGGCGGACTGGCGGCGGAGGATCTGCTTAAGTTCGGCCGCTCCGGCGAAGCTTTCGCCGCTGGGGAGCGTGCCGGTGCTGTCGACGGGGAACTTGCCGTCATGCGTTCGCCAGCCGCCGGCGGCGTCGAAGTTTTCGAGGCCGAAGCCGATGGGGTCCATGGAGACGTGGCAGGCGGCGCAGGCGGGGTTGGCACGGTGCTGCTCGAGGCGGGTGCGGACGGAGGCTTCGGCGCTACCGTGCTTCTCTTCGAGCGCCGGGACGTCCGGGGGCGGGGGCGGCGGGGCGGCGCCGAGGAGCGTTTGGAGCACCCACTTGCCGCGGATGACGGGGGAGGTTCTTGTGGCGTACGAAGTTAGGGCCAGGACGGCGGCCTGGGTGACGACTCCTCCCCGGGGCGTGCCGGTGAGGGGCACGCGCTGGAAGGCGAAGCCGTTGACGTTGGGGATGCCGTAGTAGCGGGCTAGGGGGCCATTCAGATAGGTAAAGTTGCCGTCGATGAAGTCGAGGAGGCTGCGGTCTTGCCGGAAGATTTCCGTCGTGAAGAGCAGGGTCTCCTGGCGCATGGCGGCGAGGAGTTCGTCGTCGATGTGGGGGAAGAGGGCGGCGTCGGGCTTTTTGCGGTCGAGGGCGCGAAGGTCGAGCCATTGGGTGGCGAAGCTGTCGACGAGGTAGGCGGCTTTGGGGTCCTTGAGCATGCGCTGCACTTGAGCGGCTCGGATGGCAGGTTTTGAGAGTTGGTTGGTTTCGGCTAGTTGGAGAAGCTCGTCGTCGGGCATGCTGCCCCAGAGGAAGTAGGAGAGGCGGGTGGCTTGCTCGTAGTTGTTGAGAGAGTAGGTCTTCGGGGCGTTGGGCGGATCCGTCTCCAGGCGGAAGAGGAAGGCGGGGGAGACGAGGAGGGACTGGAGGGCGACGCGGATTCCTTCCTGGAAGGGGTCGCCTTGTTGTTGGACGAGGTTGACTAGTTTGAGGAGTTTTTGGATTTCGGTTTCGGTGGCGGGGCGGCGGAAGGCTCGGCGGGCGAGGGGGGTGAGGATTTGTTTGGCGCAGTCCTGGGTTGGTTCGTGGCAGGTGAAGAACTTTGGCTGCTGGTGAGGGGCGGGGTTGTAGGGGCCGAGGACCTCCATGTATTCGGCGCCGAGGCGGCGGCGGCCGTCGGGGTTGAGGTTGGCGCGGGGGTTGGCGAGGTTGGCGTGGCCGGGGACGTAGACGTGGACGTGGTGGTCGCCGGCGGTGAGGCGGACTTTGGCGGTGGTGGGGCCGCGGGTGTAATCGAAAGCCTCTTCGCCGACGACGGAGCCCTGGTGGATGGTTTTTCCGTCGACGTCGATGCGGAATTCGACGGGTGGGGCGGCGCGGCGGGAGGCTTCGAGTTGGGCTTCGAGGGCGGCTCCGGTGAGGGGGCCTCCGCGTCCGACGCCGGGTGCGCGGCCTCGGCGGTTGAGCATGCGGAACTGGAAGACGTAGTCGGCTTCGACGGGGGCGTGGTAGGTGGTTTCGAGGGTGCCGCGGAAGGAGAAGGGGAGGACGCTGCCAGAGACGTGACCGTCGTCCTGGACGGTTTTGATCATGAACTTGGCGATGAGGCCGGGCTTGGGTTCGTAGGGTTCGCCGTAGACGGCGATGCGGGAGACGGAGCGGGCGGCGGCCATGTACTTCTCCATGAGCATGGGGGAGAGGGTGAGGACGTCGCCGATGTTGTCGTAGCCGTAGCCTTGGTTGTCGATGGGGAAGGAGTCGGCCGGGCGGGTGGTGACGCCGAGGAGGTCCCGGATGGTGTTGTTGTATTCGAGGCGGTTGAGGCGGCGGGCGGTGACTCGGCCGGGGCCGGTTGCTATTGGGAAAGTGGCGTTGATCCAGGTGGTGAGGGTGGTGCGGTTGGTTTCGGAGAGGCCTGGGAGGGGCGGCGGGGGCATGGTGCGGGATTCGATGCGCTGGCGGACTTTGTGCCAGGTGGCGGTGGGTAGGTTGGGGGTGGTGAGGTTGAGGCCGGCGAGTTGGGCGGTGGCGCCGTGGCACTGGGTGCATTGGGCGGTGAGGAGGGCGGAGACGGGGGCGGGTTGGGCGTGGGCGGCGAGGCCGTAGGCGAGAAGGAGAGTGGAGAGGCGGAGAGACACCGCTCTTATTAGATCGCAAATTGGAGGGTTAGAGGTCGGCGAGGAGCTGGCGGCATTGGAGGACTTTTTCGGCGAGGTCGAGGGGGGTGTAGTAGTAGTGATTCGATGCTTCGTAGCCGATGACGGGGAATTGGCGGGCGATGGGGTATTGGGCGCGGGCGAGGGCGAGTTCGCTTTCGAGGATCTGGCGGATGCGGGGGCGGTGGGCGAGGTTGGCCTCGTCGCGGAGGCGGTAGTATTCGACCTGGTTGGCAACGCTTTGGAAGTGGTGGTAGCAGGTTTGGGCGATGGCGAGGTCCTGGGCGGCGTTCTTGCGTTTGGCGCGGGGGGCTTTGGTGAGCGCTTCGCCGAGGCGGGCGAGGCCGGGCTTCCAGGCGTTGGCGAGTTTGGTGAGCTGCTTCTGGACGACTTCGGGCGGGTAGCGGCCGCACCAGGCTTTATAGGCGTCGTGGGGAAAGAGAATCATACCGGGCTTGAGGCCGGTGGGTTGGGGGCGGAGGAGATGGGCGGGGCCGTGCTGGAGGGGGAGGATGTAGATTGACACGCCGTAGGGGAATTCGAGGAAGGCATCGGAGAAGATCTGCCAGGCTTGGACGGCGGCTTGGTGGCCGGCGCCGTAGCGTTGACGGGCGACTTGGGTGAGGATTTCGGCGTCGGGGGGGACGGGGTCGGAGTAGTAGGCCTTGGCGGCGTGGAGGTTGGGGGAGGGGTAGCCGCCGCAGGTCCAGGCGGCCATGAGGCCGGAGACGCCGGCTTGGCGGAGGTTGCGGCAGTGTTGGAGGATGAGCTGGGGGACGGGGATATAGGGGACGGCGGAGAGTTCCCAGGTGTTGTTGAATTGGACTTTGGCGAGATTGGTGAGGCCGGCTTTGGCGGAGGCGGCCCAGTTGCGGGTGGCGCGGGGGCCGGGGCCGACGACGGAGATGGAGTATTCGCCGACGGCGGAGCGGACGCCACCGCGTTCGACGGGGACGCTCCATTCGCTGATGGAGACGATGCGGGTGTCCTTGGGCAGTTGGGCGGTGAGGGGAGCGACCATTTCGTCGGGCCAGCCCCAGTCGTAGTGGATGATTTCGGCGGTGGGGGAGGATTGGCGGATGCCTTCGTGCATGGCGCGGAAGAGTTCGGCGAGGACGGTGGCGGCGGGGCGTTGGGCGCAGCGGGGGCAGTCGCCGGCGTTGGGGGGCTTGATGGCCCAGGCGCCTCCGTGGGAGAAGCAGTTGGTGTGGTTCTCAGACATGGATATGGTGAAGACGCCGCCGAGTTGGGGGGCGGCGCGGAAGACGTGGGCGAGGGAGTCGCGGATCCAGTTGCGGACGGCGGGTTGGGAGGTGCAGAGGGCGTTGAGGTTTTGGAAGCTGGAGCCGCGGAAAGTGGGGTGCTTCGAGAAGAAGGCGGCGGGGAGGGCCCGGGGTTCGTTGAGATAGAGATAGACGCGGACTCCGAATTCGGCGGCGCGTTCGGTGAGGGTTTTGAGGTTCTTGAGGCGGGTTTCGGAGTTTTGTCCGAATTCGGGGAAGGTGGGGGAGGGGGCGAGGGTATTGAGAACGCCTTGGAGCCAGACGCCGTTGATGCCGGCGCGGGCGAGTTTTTCGAGATAGGCGTCGGGGAAGGGGTCGGCTTCGGGCTCCATGAGGGGGTCGCCGTAGAGGGCGAAATAGGAGTAGAGGAAGCGGGGGGACCAGACGGTGCGGGACTGGGTGAAGCCGGGGGGGAGGACGGGGGATTCGAGGGCCTCCATGCGGTCCTGGAGGGTGTAGAGGGCCTGGATGAGTTCGGAGAGGTCGACGGCTTCGACTTGGATGTTGTTGGGTTTTGTGACGGTGGTGCGGGAGCCGGAGAGGGACGGATTGAGGGAGAGGGTGAGTTGGCCCGGGGCGCCGCCGAAGGATTCGCGGAGGAAGCGGAGGAAGCGTTCCCCGGCGCGTTGGAGCTGGGGGTTGGTGGTGGAGGCGAGGGTGAAGCCGGGGCCGGGGTTGGCAGGGCGGAGGGCGGGGTTGGTGGGGTTGCTGAGGTCTTCGACGAAGCCGCAGAGGGGCCGGCCGGGGCGGTGGAGGAGGGGGCCGAAGGATTGGTGGAGGACTTTGCTGAAGGTTTCGGCGGCTTTGGTTTCGGTGGGGGTGAGGGGGGCGTAGCGGACGGGTTCGCAGGTGGGTTGGGGGCCGAGTTTGTGGTCGAGGAAGTCGTCTTCTTTGAGAGTGAAGGCGAGGCGTTCGGGGGTCCAATCGAGGAGTTGGGTGAGTTGGGCGGTGGGGAGGAGATGCCAGTTCTGGCGGATGACGGTGACGTAGATGCGGCGGAGCTGGTCGTCGGTGAGGGTGAGCTTGGGCGGGAGGTTGAGGGTGCGGGCGAGGTCGAGGATGTTTTCCTGCGAGGTTTGGAGGACGGCGGCGAGGCGGGGGAGGTTGGCGAGTTCCCAATTGCGCCAGAGGAATTGGCAGGCGCGGTTGGGGAAGTGGGGTTCGAGGAGGGGCGGGGCGGCGGGCTGAGCGAGGAAAGGGGTGGCGGCGGCGAGGGCGAGGAAGTCTCGGCGGGGAAGCATGGGGATTATGGTATCGGTTTGGGAGACGGGCTTCTGCGGGGAGGCCGGAGAGCTGGAACGGATGAGCGGCGCTATTGCCTGGCCGGCGTGGGGAGCTGGGTTGTTGCGGATTATCGGACTAGCGCGGCCGCGGGTTTGCAGCGAGTTTAGGAGAGCTTCCTGAAGACCGGGACGAGGAGGCTTCGACCTTGTGTTTGAGGTGGTTGGCGGCGATGGGGAGGGCCTTCTTCACCGGGCCGGTGAGGGTTTGGACGGCTTCTTTGAGGAGGACGTGGCGAAGGAGGCCGGAGGGCCCGCCTTCGCGGAAGAGCATGAGGCCGAGCCAGATGGCTTGGGCGATGGGGAGGGCGTAGGGGGCGAATGGCTGATTTTCGACTTTGCTGACGGCGTGGTTGACGGCGGCCTGGACGTCGGGATAGATGATGTGGCGTTTGATGACCCGGGCTGCGTCAGTGGGCGAAATCATAGGGGGACCTGCAGGGTTCCGCGGGAACCGGGGGGCAAATGGGCCATTGCTATGCTGAATCATGGCGGTGCGTCGAGACTTCATGTGGGCTTTGTCGATGCTGGCGGCTTCCGAGGGAGATGCCGATAGCTTGTATGTTCCGGAGCGGCATGTGGAGCGGGACCGGGAGCTGTTGCTGGACTTCGTGGAGGAGTACTCGTTTGCGATGGTGATCAGCGCGCACGGGGGGATTCGCGTGACGAATGTGCCGACACTGGTGGAGCGAACGGAAAAAGGTTGGGGGAAGGTGTCGTGGCACCTGGCGAAGGGCAATCCGCAGAACGGGGCGTTGACGGGTAAAACGGAGGCGGTGGTGGTGTGCCATGGCCCGCATGGATACGTTTCGCCGAGTTGGTATGAGGCGCGGCCGACGGTGCCAACGTGGAACTTCGCGGTGGTGCATCTGCATGGGCAGCCGAGGCGGGTGGAGGATGATGAGGCGTTTGCGCGGAGTCTGGAGCAGCTGGTGGAGAGGAATGAGAAGAAGTATGGAGGGGAGAAGGCTTGGGCGTTGGGGACGATGACGCCGGAGTATTTGCGGGGGATGCGGCAGGGGATTGTTGCGTATGAGATGACGATTGAGAAGGTGGAAGCGAAGTTTAAGCTGGGGCAGGAGCGGACGGCGGCGGATCGGGCGGGGGTATTGCGGGGGTTGGAGCGGCCACAGGGGCGGAGCCTCTATGAGTTGACGCGAGACTACTATGCGCGATTGAAGGGGTAGGCGTTCGAAATCGTTCGGGTGTGTGTCGAGATTCGGGAGTTTGGGAAGTGAAGTTGGCGGCAATGATGAGCCGCTGGCCACTGGAAACGAGGAACCCGAAGAATCGTGTTGTGGCGGCCCGGAAGAGCGTGAATTCCGGATTTACGTTGATTGAATTGCTGGTGGTGATTTCGACGGCATCCTTGTTGACTGGCTTGCTGATGCCGGAGAACGGCGAGGTGGACGGATTTAGGGCGTCATCTTATGCGGTGGACGCGCAGGGTTGTAGTCTGGCGATAGAACCGGTACCAGGCGTGACGGGCATGAAGACGGCCGGGGCGCGGGGGAAGCGGGATGGGCGGTTGTTGATTGCATGGGCGCCGACGCCGGGGGTGGCGGAGGGTAGGGCGGCGGAGACGTTACGGCGGCCCGCGGAGGCGTATCAGGGTCCGGACGGGCCGATCCGCTTCGCTTCGATTTCCCACCATTCCGGAGGGCTCCATTTCACGATGGGGGGCGGATCGGAGCGGCAGAACAGGCGATGCAGTTGGGGTGCGTGTGGAGAGCGTTGGGAGACGCGGCCGGGGGTGACGGTGGAGAATGTGCGGGGAGATGCGCCGGGGAGTGCGCCAGACGCTGCCGGGATTGGTGGGACGCGTGGAGGCGGCGGCTATTGCGGGCGACCTGCCGGCGGTGAGTCCGTTGCGGAGGGCGGACGGTGGCCGCGGGGGAGGAGGGGCGTAATCCGCGGGTGGTGGGGCGAGACGTTTTGTTATTCTGGCCCTCTATGGCGACTCCAGTTCAAGAGTTTGACGCGATCCGGGCGACGATACAGCACTACATTGATGGGGTACAGACCGGGCAGAGTGCGGAGATGCGGAAAGCGTTCCATGAAGACGCGACGATCTTCGGCTACATTGGGCCGGATCTGTTCGCAGGGCCGATACAGGGTCTGTACGATTGGCACGACGGCAACGGGGCGGCGACGGAGGTGGAGATCCGCGTGGTCAGCGTTGATGTGGGTGAGACGGGGGCTACGGCGCGATTGGAGATTGATAACTGGACGGGGCACCGGTTTACGGACTTTTTCACGCTGCTGAAGGTGGATGGGGAGTGGAAGATTATGAACAAGGTCTTCCACTTGCACGGTTAGGCGGGCGGGTCGGGTTCGAAGCCGAGGTATTCACAGCGGTCGCAGTTTCCGTGGAGTTCACAACGGCTCATCCAACACTGGATGGTGCCCAATTGGGCGAAATAGAGGCGCTCCATATGGAACTGGCCGCGGGCGCGGATGAGGAGGAGGTCGCCGGGGCGGAGTTCGCGGCGGAGCCAGTCGGCGGCGTCTTCGAGTTTGTGGAACGAGCGGGCGGCAGATTCCGGGAGGCCGGCGGCGATGGCGGCACGAACGGCGGGGTTGGTGCGTTGTCCAACCAGCAGAACGACATCGGCGGCACCGGCGGCGAGGCGGCCGAGTTCCATGAGCCGGTCGCGGTGTTTGAGCGGGGTGTCGAAGACGTCGCCCATGATGATGATGCGGCGGGAGGCGCGGGCTTGGCGGAGGACGTCGAGGGCGGGGAAGAGAGAGCTGAGAGAGGCGTTGATTTCGTCGCGCAGGACGTGGGCGCCGGAGGGAAGCTGGTGCGGGGACAGGCGGCCCAGGAAAGGTTTGACGCCGCGGAGCGGAGCGGCGCAGTCTGGTAGGGAAACCCCGGCAGCGAGGGCGCAGCCGATGGCGCCGAGGACGGCGGCGAGCCAGTGGGTGCCAATCAACTGAGTCTCGATCCGGACGGAGATGGGACCGGCGTGGGCGGTGAAGCAGAGTCCGTCCGGCCAGACACCGGAGATGTGGTCGGCCCAGAGATCGAACTCGGGTGAGGTGCCGAAGAGGAAGACCTTTCCGCGGGATTGGGCGGCCATGGCGCGGACGCGCGGGTCGTCGCCGTTGAGGACCGCGGTGCGGCGACCACGAATGCCGCGGAGGAGTTGGACTTTTTCCCGAGCGGTGTCTTCGAGGGTGGGGAACTCGTTGGTGTGTTGGAGACCGACGGCGAGGACGGCGGCGATATCGGGATCGATCTGCCAGGAGGCGCGGAGGAGAGCGCCGGGGAGTTTGGTGCCGACTTCGATGACGGTGAAGCGATGGTGGAGGCGGGTGCGAAGGAGGTTGAGGGCGAGGTCGGCGCGACCGTTGCGGGGGGTGTCGGAGAAGTTGGTGGGTTGGTGGGCGGAGAGGATCGCGGCGAGACACCGGGACGCGGTGGATTTGCCGTAGCTGCCGGTGATGGCGATGAAGCGGGTGCGCACCATGAGGCGGCGGTAGAGGGCGGAAAGGGCGGTCAACGCGACGGCGGCGCGGTAGCAGAGGCGCGGATTGCCACGGAGGATGCCGGCGTTGGTTTCTGGCATCCAGGGGGAGGTGGGGCCGGGCTGGATGGGGATCATTGGGTAGAGGTCCTAGGAGAGAGTCGCGAAGTTAGTTTATACCCCGGGATGCGCTTGCCGAGATTGGGACAGCATGCGGAGATAGAGATCTTCCATTTGGCGGGCAAAGGCGGCGGAGTCGCATACGGGGGACTGCTGGAGGTGCTGGCGCATGTTGGCGCGGAGGTTGACGAGCGGTTCGGGATTTTGGGCGAGAGTGACGGCGGTTTCGATATAGCTGGGGAGGTCCGCCGCGGCGAATTGAGGGAGGCCAGCGTTACGGAGGAGGGAGACGCCTTGGCGGGAGGCCCAGCGGTCGCCGTCGAAGCAGAGGACGGGGACGCCTTGCCAAAGGGCTTCCATGGTGGTGGTGCCGCCGTTGTAGGGGAAGGGGTCGAGGGCGATATCGACATCGGCGTAGGCCGCAAGGAAATCGAAGTGGGGGGCGCGGCCGGAGCAGGAGAGGCGGTCCGGGGCAATGCCGTGGGCCTCGAAGGCGTCGAGGAGATGCCGGAGAACCGTAGGCCGATGGAGAAGGCTGTTTTTGAGCAAAAGTCGCGAATTGGGGGCGCGGCGGAGGATTTCCGCCCATGCGGCGAGGACATTGGGGTTGAGCTTGTGGTGGGAGGCGAAGCAGCCGAAGGTGAGGTGGCCGTTTGATAGGAATGGGGGCGGGGCGACGTCGGGGACCGGGTACTGCACTTGGAAGGTGAGGTAAGAGCAGGGGACGCGGACCACGGTTTCCGAATAGTGCAGTTCCTCGGCGGGGTGGACGACGTGGGGGTCTCCGATCAGAAAGTCGTAGGCGGGGAGGCCGGAGGTGGCGTAGAGGTTAAACCAACCAACGACGATGGGTGCGGGTTTGCAGGCGACCAGCGGGAGGCGGTCGAGTTGGCTGTAGCCGTTGAGATCGACAAGTAGGTCGAGGTGGAGCTGCTCGATGCGGTCGGCGGCTTCGTCGTTCGAGAGGGCGGAGATGTCGAGGAAGTGGTCGGAGGAGTGTTGTTGGTAGCCGGTGCAGGCGGAGCGGGGGGCGTCGGAGAGGAGGAAGAGTTCGAAGCGGGTGCGGTCGTGGTGGTTGAGGAGGCCCCATACGGGCTTCATCCAATGATCGGATTGAAAGAAGGAGGAGAGGTAGCCGATGCGGATGGGGCCTTGGTGGGGAGTGGGCTTCGGGGGCGTCGGCGGCGGGAGCGTGGCGGCGTAGTGCTGGCGGGCGGCGAGAACGTCGCTGGCGGTGGCAGCGGGGTTGGCGGGGATGGAGGTGGCGAGTGCGGCGAGAGAGTGGAGATTGCCGTCGAGTTCGTAGGCGGCGTGGAAGTGTTGAATGGCGGCGTCGATGTGGCCGAGTTGGAAGAGGGCTTTAGCGTAGTTGTGGAGGCTGGGGACGTGCGTTGCGTGGAGAGCGAGGGCGTGACGCCAGCTTTCGAGGGAGGCGGCGAACTCCTGGAGTTGCAGGAAGGCGCAGCCGGAACCGAACCATGCGGCAAAACACTGAGGGTCAATCTTGATCGCTTCGTTGTAGGCGGCGACGGACTCTTTGGGGCGTTGCTGGGCTAAGAGGATGTCGCCGTGGAGGGCGTGGAGATCGGCGGACGGGATGCCCGCCCAGAGGGCCGCCCGACAGGCGTGCTCGGCTTCGGGGAGGCGTTGGGCCTGGAAGTGATCGCGGGCCGTCTCAAAAGAAGCCATTCCGTTTAGGATAGCCGGACGGCGAACCGCAAGGAGTTACTTGACGGAGGCTTGCAGGACCGCGAATGGAGAGGGGATATTGCGAGCGAAGCGGCGGCCGCAGGTTCCTTGGCTGGTTGAGCAATCCTGGCGACAGGCCTCCGCCGCGGCCATGTTCTCGGGCCGGCAGGGGCAAATGGAGCAGCGAGTGCCCCGGGAGAGATAGGTTTCGCAGCATTGCTTGCGGACCTGAATCGTAGATGCCATCTACTTGCAAGTATAAGATGCCCGACCAAAAGAGTCCAGTATGCCGCCGGGTTTTTTTTGAGCGGGATATGATGGTGAGCCTTGGCACAAAAAATGGCTCGATGGATGGTGGAGTTGGCGCCGGGGGCGCTGTTGTATTTCTTTCCCTGGCCGGGGTTTACCGAGCCGCAGCGGCATTTGGTGGCGGTGTTTCTGGCGACGGTCTTGTCGCTGGTGGTGAAGCCGGCCCCGATGGGAGTTTGCGTGCTGGTGGCAATGACGTTGCTGGCGGTGACAGGGACGGTGCCGGCGAACCGGGTTTTGTTGGGATTTAGCAACCAAACGGTGTGGCTGATTTTTTCGGCGTACCTGTTTGCGCGGGCGGTGGGTTCGACGGGGTTGGGGATGCGGGTGGCGTACCAATTGATTGCGCGGTTTGCCACGACGCCGTTGCGGTTGGCGTACTCCGTGGTGGCGGCGGGATTGGTGGTGGCGCCGTTCGTGCCATCGGATACGGCGCGGGGCGGGAGCGTGGTTTTCCCGGTGACGCGGAGCCTGGCCCTGGCTTTCGGATCGGAGCCGGGGGAGACGGCGCGGAGGATTGGTTCGTTCCTGATGCTGGTTTGCTTTCACGGGAACTATCTGGCGTCGGCGGTATTTTTAACGAGCATGGTGGCGAATCCGCTGATGGCGCAGATGGCGATGAAGATTGGCGGGGTGGAGATTACGTGGTTGGGTTGGCTGGCGGGGAGCTGTGTGCCGGCGGCGGTAGCGGCGGTGGCGGTGCCGTTTTTTATCCATCGATGGCATCGTCCGGAGTTGACGGATACGGCGCCAGCGCGGGAGTTGGCGGTGGGACGGTTGCGGGAGATGGGGGTGATGAGTGGGGCGGAACGGGGGCTGGTGGTGATTCTGGGACTGGTGATGTTGGGGTGGGTGACGTCGCCGTGGCACGGGGTGGGGAATGCGTACGTCGCGCTGGTGGGGATTTGTGCGCAGTTATTGACGGGATTATTAGGTTGGGACGAGTTACTGGGGGAAACGAAGGCTTGGGACGTGCTGCTATGGTTTGCGCCGCTGATCATGATGGCGGATGAACTAAACGCGGGCGGGGCGGTGAAGGTGGCTTCCGAAGCCCTGTTTGGCCGATTGGCGGGGCTTTCTTGGATTACGGGGTTACTCGTTTTGATCTTGGTTTATCTTTACATTCATTACGCGTTCGCCAGTATGACGGCGCAGGTGACGGCGCTCTATCCGGCGTTTCTTACGGCGGCTTTAGCGTTGGGGGCACCGCCGTTAGTGGCCGCGTTGCCACTGGGATACTTTTCCAATTTGAACGCGGGTTTGACGCCATACGGGACGGGGTCGGCGCCGGTTTTTTACGGAGCGGGATACGTGGGGGAGGGGGAGTGGTGGCGGATTGGCTTCCTGGTTTCTCTAGTGAATTTGGTGGTTTGGCTTGGGGTGGGGGGCGTCTGGTGGAAGGTGATCGGGTTCTGGTAGAGCCCGTTGACACCGGTAAAGAAATGTGATGGACTACGGCGCGCTGTACCCTCACTTTTTCTTAACTAATGGAGAACCTTGTGCCGTTACCCTTTGTTCGACAGATATCCCGATGGGCTTTGAGCGTGGCTCTCTGCTTTGGCGCCTTGCAAGCGCAGACGACCGGAACCGGCACTTTGGTGGGCACGGTGGTCGACTCATCCGGGGCTGTGGTGGTTGGCGCGAAGGTCGTTGTGGTGAATCCCGCGACCGCCTTTACTTCGGAAGTGGTGACGAATGGGGAGGGAGCCTACTACATTCCCTACCTGGCGCCTGCCTCGTACCGGATTACGGTGGAGATGGCGGGATTTAAAAAATATGTTCGCGAAGGCGTGACGATCCGGACCGGCGAGATTCCGCGCATCGACATCGAGATGCAATTGGGCGGAGTGACGGAGACGGTGCAGGTGACCGGCGGTGCGCCGCTGCTCGATACGGAAACGTCCGCATCGGGTCTTGTGATTTCCGGCGAAACGCTGGTGGCCATTCCGGTGAGCCAGAAGCGGCCGGTGCGCATGATGTACTACTATCCGGGCACGAACTCGATGAACGGATACCACGTGCTGGGCCAGCGGTCCCGGGCGATCGGCTATCAAGTGGACGGCGTGAACGGCAAAGAGCCGGGCATTGGGAACATCGGCGGCCCGAACGAGCAGGTTTCGCCGACGCAGGACGCCTTCGAGGAAGTGAAGATTCATACGACGGGTATGCCGGCTGAATATGGGCACTCGGCGGGCGGACTGATGTCGATGGTGATGAAATCGGGCACGAATACGCTTCATGGCGCGTTTGAGAACCGCTACATCAACAAGAACATGGTGCATCGGAACGCGCTGGAGCAGTTGGCGCGGACGAACCCGTTTACATACAACGAAACGACTGGTTTGATCAACGGCCCGATCAATATTCCGAAATTGTACCGGGGTAAGGACAAGACATTTTTCCTGGCGGGTATCGCGCGGCATGGTGAGATTGCCGGCACGTCGTCCGCGCGGACATTCGTGCCGACAGAGGGGATGTTGAACGGGGACTTCTCATTCGGTGGCCAGACGACGCCGCGGGTGTTGCCGGTCTACAACCCGTTCACGACGCGGCAAGAGAATGGGACCTGGGTGCGGGATCCGTTCCCTGGCAACATTGTCCCCCGGTCGATGTTCGATCCCGTAGCGGTGAACTTCCTGGGACGGACTCCCTTTTCGAAGCCGAACCAGGCGGGTATTCCTGGCGCGACCAATCCCACGGAGAATCTGGTGCAGAATCAGCCGAAGGAGATCTATCGGACGCGCATCGACTTCAAGGTGGACCATCAGTTCACGTCGAACCATAAGGCCTACGGGCGGTACTCGCAGTCGATTCATCGGGCGTGGAAAGGCGACCATCAGGCGCAGTTCGCCTGGCTGGACATTGATCCGAACGCGCAGCCGCAACTGGTGGACCACTACAACATCGTGTTTGCAGACATGATGATTTTGTCGCCGACGGTGAGCAACGAGTTCCGTGTTGGATTCAACCGGCGGGTGCTGAAAGAGACTGCGATCACGAAGGGCGGGGACTGGGCGAAGACGCTGGGGATTCCGAATGTGTCGGGCGAGACGTTCCCTCTGTTCAATTTCGGGTACAGTCTCGGCGCCCTGCCAAGTTTCCAGAACATTGGCGAAGATATCACTTTGCAAAACAATGTTTCGAAAGTAGCGGGCAAGCACACCATCAAGTTCGGTTACGAGTTGATGCGAACGCGCTACAACGCGACGGCTTCCGCACTGCCGGGTGGAACCTACAACTTCACCGGAGGCGGGACGGCGACGGCCTTGCCGTTCACTCCGAACACGGGTAATCCTTTTGCGTCGTTCCTGTTGGGTACGGTATCGAGCGCGACCTTCAGCAGCGACTTTGCGAGCTGGCTGCCCCGGTGGTGGTCACACCAGGCCTATTTCCAGGACGACTGGAAGCCGATGCGGAACCTGACTCTGAATCTCGGCCTCCGGTACTCTTACGAGACCCCGTTCCAAACCAAGTATGGACAGCAGTCTCAGTTTGACCCGACGGCGACCGATCCGCTGACGGGACGGATGGGCGCGATCGTACACCGGCCGGGCGCCTTGGCGAAAAAAGACTTGAACAACTTCGCGCCGCGGCTGGGCCTGGCTTGGAACTTCCATCCGAAGATTGTGTTCCGCGCTTCGCTGGGCCTCGTTCACCAGGACATCTTTGCCACGGACCGGAACAGCATGTTCCAGGAGTATCTGGCGACTGCGAACGTGCAGGCGCCGGTGGGCGATCCGCGGCATGTCTTCCGGCTCTCACAGGGACCGGGGAACATTTCCTACAACGTGCAGCCGGATGGTTCGGTGCCATTCGTGGGTACGAATTTCAGTGGCAGGCAGGCCCACATGTGGGATCCGAACATGCGGATGCCTTATGTGACCAGCTGGTCAGGTGGTCTGCAGTGGAGCTTCCGGGACAACTGGGTGCTCGAAGGCCAGTATCAAGGTCAGTCGGGCGTGGGGCTGTTGAACAACTGGAACATGAACGTTTTGCCGCTCGACGTATCGCGCGACCTCAGCACCTTAAATACCATTTTCACGGGGGTGCAGAACTATCTGCCGTATCCGCACTTTGGTGAGATCCGGCTGTTCTCTAACTTTGGCCACAACTCCTACCATGGCGGCACGGTGCGGGTGGAGAAGCGGATGTCTGCTGGCTTGATGTTCAACAGCTTCTATACCTGGAGCAAGACCATCACCGAGAACGAAGGCGAGGCGGGCGACAACGGGATCACCTATTACAACCGGCGGCTTGAGAAAGCCCGAGCGAACTATGACGTACGGCACCGGTTTGTGACGGTGATGTCGTATGACCTGCCGTTCGGCCGGGGCCGGAAGTTCATGAACCATGGCGGGGTGGCGAACGCGGTTCTGGGTGGCTGGCAGCTTACGATGACGCAAACCCTGCAATCCGGTCCGCCGTTCTCAGTGGGCTTTGCGGGTAGCCCGAACCGGTATCTGCCGGGCGAGTCGCGGCCGAACATTCTTACGACGCACGAAGAGGCACTGGTGCCGAACTGGACGTTGGGGGACAATCGTTTCCCGACGCAAGCGCAGAATCCATACCTGAACTTCGGCTCGTTCGCCTATCCGGCGGCATTCACGGCGGGAAATTTGGGAAGGAATGTGTTCGAGTCGCCGGGCTTAGCGTGGACGCAGTTTTCGATTGCGAAGTGGTGGACTCTGAAGGAACGGTACCGTTTCCAGATCCGGTTGGACGGCAACAACATGCCGTTCAAGCAGCCGCAATATGCCAATCCGAACGGTACATACAATGTGAATCAGCCCGGGGCGTTTGCTCGGATTGGGAGCGGAACCCGGGGCTCGTTCTCCGACATCGGAACGTCCAACTCAAACCTGCTGATCATCGGCCGGTTCCAGTTTTAGCTGCACTGTGTTTGATTGGCCCGCTCTCCTCTGCAAGGGGGGAGCGGGCCTTTTTCATTTACGGTCTGGTAGGATGCCCCAATGCTTCGTCGTGTCCCGATCGTCTTTGCTCTTGTCTTATTTGGCATCTTCCCGTCATGGGTGGCCGGCTCTGACGAGTTGAAGCAGCGATTGCAGCGGATCTTCGATTCGCCTGCCTTTCAGCCGAAGCGGTTCGGTCCGGCCCGCTGGATCCGCGACGGGGCAGCCTTCACGACGCTCGAAGCCGCGCCGTCGGCCGATGGCGCGAAGGAGATTGTTGCGTATGAAACGGCGACGGGCAAGCGGTCAATCCTTGTCTCGCATCAGCAACTCACGCCCACCAAGGCGACGAAGCCACTTACCGTGGATGACTATCATTGGAGCAACGATGCCAAACGGCTGCTGATTTACACCGAGTCGAAGAAGGTGTGGCGGACCAATTCGCGGGGCGATTACTGGGTGTTGGACCGGACGACGGGGGCGCTGAAGAAACTGGGCGGCGATGCACCGGCTTCCTCTTTGAGCTTTGCCAAGTTCTCTCCCGACGGCGCACGCGCCGCGTATGTCCGGGCAAACAATCTGTATCTGGAAGACCTGACCAGCGGCGCGATTCGCCCCTTGACGACCGATGGTTCGGCCAATTTGGTCAATGGCGCTTCCGACTGGGTGTACGAGGAGGAGTTGAACGTCCGCGACGGATTCCGCTGGGCGCCGGACGGCCAGAGTATTGCGTTCTGGCAGTTCGATGTTACTGGGGTGGAACAGTTCGCCTTGATTGACAACACGAGTTCGCTGTACCCGAAGATTACCAACATCCCATACCCGAAGACCGGCTCGAAGAACTCCGCGGTGCGGGTAGGGGTCGTCGGGGTGACGGGTGGCGTGACCCGATGGATGCAGATTCCCGGTGATCCTCGCGAGCACTACATCTTCCGGATTGAGTGGTTGGCGGACGGCGGCGGCTTGGCGATTGGGCAACTGAATCGGCTGCAAAATACCGCGACGGTGTTCCTGGCGGACCCTCGTTCCGGCACGGCGAAGGCTATCTTTCAGGATCAGGACGCTGCCTGGGTGGACGTGCAGCATCGGGGCGACCAGAGTGGCGGTTTCGATTGGTTGCACAAGGGCAAGAGCCTGCTGTGGTTGAGCGAACGCGATGGGTGGAGCCATGCTTATGCGGTGCCACGCGATGGCGGAGCGCCAGTTCTGGTGACGCCCGGGGCGGCGGACGTCGTGTCCCTGCAGACGGTGGCTCCAGGGAGCGATTCGATCTACTATACGGCTTCGCCGGAGAACGCGACGCAGCGGTATCTTTATCGCTCGTCCGTAGATCGTCCCGGCCCGGCGGTGCGCCTTACGCCGTCCGATCAGCCGGGGACGCACGCCTACGACATTTCCCCGGATTGCCGGTGGGCGTTCCATACCTACTCGCGTTTTGATCGGCCGCCGGTGGTGGAACTGGTGAGCCTGCCGGATCATAAGCGAGTTCGCGTTCTGGAGGACAACGCCGTGCTGCGCGCCAACGTAGCGTCGTCGCTGGATCCACCCGCCGAGTTTCTGCAGCTCCAATTGGACAATGGAACGGTCGTCGATGGTTGGTTGTTGAAGCCGCGGGCGTTTGACCCGTCGAAGAAGTATCCGCTGCTGGTGTATGTGTATGGTGAGCCGGCTGGGGTGACCGTGACGGACTCCTGGCCTGGGGTCCGCGGACTTTTCCATCGGGCGTTGGCGGCGAAAGGGTATCTGGTCGCGAGTTTCGACAATCGCGGTACGCCGGCGCCGAAGGGCCGGGCGTGGCGGAAGTCGATTTATGGGGCGGTGGGGGTGATTTCAGCGCAGGAGCAGACGGAGGCGGTGACGGCGTTGGCCCGGGCGCGGAGTTATGTGGATCTGTCGCGGGTGGGGGTGTGGGGTTGGAGCGGCGGCGGGTCGAATACGTTGAACCTGCTGTTCCGGTCACCGGATTTGTTTCGGGTGGGGGTGTCGGTGGCGCCGGTGCCGGACCAGCGGTTGTACGACACGATTTATCAGGAGCGTTACATGGGATTGCCGGAGGAAAACGCGGAGGGGTATCGGAGTGGGTCGCCGATCCATTTTGCTGAGGGTTTGCGGGGGAAGTTGTTGGTGGTGCACGGGTCGGGCGATGACAACGTGCATATTCAGGGGACGCAGAAATTGGTGAACCGGCTGGTTGAGTTAGGCAAGCCGTTTGACTACATGGACTATCCGAACCGGACGCACTCGATTTCGGAGGGTAACGGGACGACGTTGCACCTCTACAGTTTGATTGCGCGGTATTTGGAGGAGCATCTGCCAGCGGGAGGGAGGTAATGACCTGGGATTGGAGCCGGCGACGATTGGGTTAACTCAGCCCCAACCAATCTTCGCAACGCAGGTCTTTGACTCGGGCGAACTCGCGTTTATTGGCCGTTACGAGAGTGAGGCCGAGAGAGATGGCTTGGGCGGCTATGAGGAGATCATTTCCGCCGAGCACTTGACCCTTCTTTTCCTGATGAGCGCGAAGCACTCCATAAACATGATCAGCAGGTTCTTCGAACGCGAGGATTTCGATTGCCGCGAGCACGGCCTCGACTTGCGCGGTGAGGCGTGCTGACCCCTTCTTGGCTGCGCCGTATCGCAACTCTGCGGCGACGATGATACTGGTGGCCACCTGGGCTTCGCCCAGTTCGCGAATTCGGCCGGTGACACGCCCCTGAGGATTCCGAATCAGGTCGGACATGATGTTCGTGTCCAGCAGGTAGCGCATCAGAGATTCACGGCGCGGGGAAGCGGATCCATGACTTCTGGCAGGTCTTCATCAAGCGTCGGAAGAGTGGCGAGGACGTCCAGCAACGACTTTTGCGGTGCCAGTTCTACGATGAGGCGATCCCCCTCTTTCCGCATCACGGCATCCTTGCCGGGGAGTTCGAACTCCCGGGGAATGCGCACGGCTTGGTTCTGCCCGTTTCTGAATAGGCGGACCCGTCGCTCAGAGATCATTGGCACCTCGTTAGCCTATGTTATAGCATAGGTTGGCGGAAACTCAGTAGCTGTCGTGTGGAAAACGCCTCTACAATAGCGGACTCAACAAGGAGGGCAAGAACGTGGCCCTATTTGATCCTTCGCACGCTGAGGTAAAGGAGAGGTCCCTTCATACGTCGGAAGTGATCTCCTTCTTCTTCGATCACAAAGTGCCGCAAGACCCCGACTGCAGCAGTCCAGTGAGGGACCGATGGCGCGTCCGATCGGGGAACCGCAAACGGTACACTTAGGCCGGAGGGTCTATGCCAGATCTTACGAAACTCTCTGCTCCCGCCCGGCACTTGTTGTCTTCTGATGATCTACCGGCTTCGGTTGGATTGATGCTGCGGTTGCGGGCCGAGCCCAGTGATACGGAGTTGTTGCGGTTAGAGGATTTGGGCGTTCGTGTCCGCTCAATCGCAGGAGACGTGCTGACGGCCGACGCCGATCCAGCGGTGCTGCCGCAGCTGACCGACGAGGCCTTCGTCCTATCCGTAGAGGCATCGGCTCCGCTGTATATGGACGCGCCCGGGGAGGTACCAACTAACTACTCCGATGTGGAGTAGCCAACTGGCCAGAGGCCCAGGGGAGGCATGGCCTCCGGCGCGTCGAGGCGCAGCGCCAGCAAACCCATGCCCGCGTAACCGAGCATAAATCCGGGGTCCGCCGTACGCTCCTCCGTACCGCATAGCCATGCGCCGGCGGCGACCGTCGCGGACCAGAGGCGCTCCGCGGCATTCGAGTACCGGGTATCTTCGAGGACTCGACCGGCGTACAAGAGCGCATCGATCGTGCCGGCGAGACCGTGGCACAGAGAATGGTTGCGCTCTTCCCACGCTTCGGCTCTTCCGGTGAGGACTCGCTCGGCAGAAGCCTCCAGCCAAGCGGCGGCGACGGCGGCTTCTGCCCCGTACTCGGGTCGTTTGGTGAGAACGAAGGCACGTAATCGGGTAAGGGTGACGCCGGCAAGACCGTGGCACCAGGAGAGCGGAACGGTGCCGTGGGGCGGCTGATTCGATCGCCACGTGCGCGCTTGCCGATCGAACCAGGCGCGCTCGAACAAGAAGCCCTCGTGAGCTTGGGGGTGACTGGGATCGGCTTCGAGCAACGCCCAGGCCACGCCCGAGGCTCCGTGGGCAAGACCCGGCGCGGGATGCTCCGCGGGCCAGGCACAGCCCAGTGCGGTGTCGCCGCCGGTGGAGCGGATGCGCTGGGCGACGGCGGTAGCTTGGCTCCTCAGACCGAGCGCGGTGAAGGCGAGGAGGGTTCCGGCTTCCCCGGCGACCACATCCCCGCGACCGGGGCCAGGATCGTGAGCCAGGCTGACCGGCGGGGGGACACCGAGCAGATGGGAGGTTCGGTGCACGGCCCAATGGGCTCCCGGCGCGCCGCCATGGAAGCCGGGTAGTTTGTCGTTCGCGGTGGCCCACGCGGCAGCCTGTTCGGCGTAGCGTAGGGCCGGCGCGCGATACACGAAATCGCGTGCGGCAAGTTCGGCGAAGAGGAGGGCGATGCCCGCCGCACCTTCATAGAGGTCACCGGAGGGGGGCGGCGGAAGGGCGAGGATTCTCGCGGCCATTTCGGCGGCGACAGCGTTCACCATGGGTACTCCTGGCGGCTGCCGGGATTCCGGTATGGCGCGTCCAGGCTGACGCCTTGTTGCTCCAGCAGCGTCTGGGCCGCCGTCAGCATTGCCGCCTCGTTCGTGTGGGTCGCAAAGGCCTCGGCGAGCCAGCGGCAGCGTTGGCCGCCGAAGCTTTCGCCGGGCACGTCTTCAGCCAGCGAAATGCCCGGGGCGAGAGGCAGCGCGAACGCCGGATGGACGGGATGAAGCCAAGGTGCGGCAGACGTGGCGATGGCGCGAAGCGCGGGGACGAGATCGTTCCAGTGGTGGCGTTCGAGATAGAGCACGACGCCGTCCGGGCGAAGGCAGCGATGGAGGTCGAGGGGCGCCTTTACGGCGTAGTGGGCGGTGGGGGGTAATTGCTCCGTGATGGCCTGGATGAGCCGGAAGACGGACGCCGGCTGGACGGCCCAATAGACGCGGACGGCGGTGTTGCCTTCCGGCGCGGGGGGGACGAAAGCAGCCCACCAGCCGGCAAGTGCCGTGGACTCCGTGCGCTCGGCAACGTGGCCGCCGACGGGGCAGAAGTCGATGGGGTGGACGGAGCGCATCTGTTCGCCGCGGCGGACGACCGATTGACCGGAGGAGGGGTCCCAGCCAGCGGATTGCCAGCCGGAGGAGAAGCGCAAGCCATTGGCATCGGCGGCGCGATAGTGGGCGAGGGCGACAGGCGGGCTGAGGCGGGGGGCCGCGCCGGAACGTAGCGGGGCGTACCACTCCGCGTACAGGACGGCGGCACAATGTTCGGGGGCTACGGGGGCCGCGAGGCGGACGGCGTCGGCAAGTTGCTGATGGAACCTCATGCAGCGTTCCGGTAGACCGCGAACAGGCTTTCCGGAGCCTGGAGCAGCGCGGCCGCGTGCTCGGCCATCTCTCGCGCCGAGGAGATGGGGCCGCCAGCGAGGGCCACTTCGTGGGCGCTCTGGAGGAGGCGCGCGGCGGCGAGGCCGGACAGCCGCATGCGAAACGCGCGGGGGTCGGCGGGAGCGTATTGGTCGAGGTAGGCGCGGAGGAAGGCCGAGAGAGTGTTTTGGCCGCCGGCGCCTTGCAGGGCCATTTTCAAATGGTCCTGGACGATGCCGGCGACGTCCCAGGCTGGATCGCCGGAGCCGGCGATCTCCCAGTCGATGAGGCGGACGCGATCCTGCTGGACGCAGTTATCGAACTTCATGTCGTTGTGCACCAGGCAGGTGGTTTCAAGGGCGGTGCCGAGGAGGCGCAGCCGGGAGGCGACGGCGGGGCGATCTTCGACAAGAGTGGCGGTGGCGGGGTTTCCGAAGCCATGGGGCTCCAGAACATCGAGGATCCAGGGCCGGCGCATGGGCAGCGTCAGGTTCGCTTGCGTGGCGCGGTGGAGCGCCGCGAGATCGGCGCCGAAAGCAGCGGCGGTTGATGGTCCGGGGACGTACTGTTCCCCTGCTGCGCGGACGACGAGAGTTTGGGTGGCCTCATCTCGGTAGAGGCATTCGGGGAGCAGGCGGGCGAGAGCGGGTTGCGACGCCGCAAGCTCATAGACGGCGAACTCGGCGCCGAGGGTGGGAGCGCCGGGGGATTCCCGACGTTCCCTGGCTCGTTTGACGATCCAGCGTTCTCCGTTCCGCAATTTTAGGTCGACGACGGAGTGGGAGCTGGAACGGTCTAATGCGTGGAGGATCAGGCAACTGCAGGGCTTCGAAAGAAGCCCCGCAGCAGCGAGATAGGAGACGAGTTCCTGGGGAATCATGCGGTTCCTCTAGTAGCCGGGGTTGCCGTACCAGTAGGACATGATGCCGTCTTCGTCGGGAGGATCAGCCGGGGAGTCCGCTGGTGCGTTTTCCGGGGCGGAGGCCCAATCGGCGCTCCAATCGGCGTTGGCGGTAGCCGCTTGCCAGGTGGCCGGCCCCTCACTCTGCGAAATGGGGTTGATGGCGGGGTTGCTACCTGGGTTGAGGACAACTGTGGGATTCGGAATGAGCACGCCACAGCCGGCGGAAAGAGTCTGGGTTTGGAAGCAGGCCGGGTTCTGCGTTTGGAAGCCGCAGGCCGGGGCTATCGTTTGGATGTTGCACGGAGCGGCCAGGGTCTGGATGGGGCACGGCGACGTGACAGACCGGATGACACAGGGCGGTGCCACCGTGCGGGGCAGGCACTGGGAGGCAATTAGTGTCTGCGTGGGACACGGCGGATTGATGGTCCGCAGGGTGCATGGCGGCAGTAGCGTCCGACGGACGGTGGGGGCGGCGCAGGCGAAGGCGGCCTGGACGTCGAGTTTCCCCGCGCCCCAGGCGTTATTGGGAGTAGTGCCGGTGTTGGCGTCCGTCCGCGCGGAGCTGATGAGGCAGTTGCGGATCTGTGCGGCGGTCATGGCGGGCCGGCGCTGCAGCATGAGGGCGACAGCGCCGGTGACCATGGGAGCGGCCATGGATGTGCCGAACATGCCCTGATACTGGTCAGCGGCGGTGGTGACATTGGCCGAGATGAGCGTCTGCCCTGGCGCGGAAAGCGTGGGCGCGGAGCGGCCGTCCCGGGTGGGTCCGAGGCTCGAGAAGCTGGAGATGGCGCCCACGCCGGCGCCACGGGTGATGTAGCTGCCGACGGTGATGATCTCTCGCGCGGTGCCCGGAACGGAGATGGTTCGGGCGGCGTTGACGAATGGCGGCAGGAACTGGCTGAACGAGTTCCGTTGGATCCAGGCGTCCCACTGCCCGAAGGAGATCGTGTTGCCCCGCAGCGTGAGGGACCAGTTGCCGGATTGGACCTGGCCCGAGGTTCCGCGGGAGATGGTGAGGAAGATGCGGTTGTCGGCGTTGCCAGGATCGTTGAGCGAGGAGTCGATGAACAACTGGTTGCCGCCGGGCAGATTGATGGTGGTCGATGCGGGCGGGTTGACGTTGGCGGTGGCCGCGCCGCCGGGGCGGGTGACGGATACGCCGATGCGGTCCGCGCCGCGGTACCAGAGATCGAGGGTGACTTGCGTTACGCCGCCGGGCACGTTGAACTGAACGGTTTGGACACCGCTGGCGGTCAATGTGCCGCTGGCGTGACGATTACGGGCACCCTCATTGCCAGCTGATTTGACGAACGCGCGGCCGGCGGCGCCGAGGAGGTTGTCGAGGCCCCGCTCGAGCAGGCTGGTGCCGTCGTGAGGGCCAACGTTGTCGCCCTGGCTCTGGTTGATGACGACGGGGCGGCCGAGGGACTGGGCGAAGTTGAAGATATAGCGAACGGCGTCGAGGGTATCGGCCGAGTCACCGAGTCCGCGTTCGCCGGCGGCGCGGCCACGATTGTTGGCGACGACGATGATGTCGGCTTCGGGGGCGACGCCGACGAAGGTGAAGGCGGGGCGGCCTTGTCCGGCGACGGAGCCATCACCGGCGGCGATGCCGGTGACGTGGGTGCCGTGGAACTGCGCGGCAGCCGAATCCTGATGCCGCACGATGGTGAGCGGGTTGGCGGCTGCGAGGGCGGAGTTGATTTGGGTCTGCCGATACTCTACGCCGTAGCCGAAGCCGGCGGGTGATGTTTCCGTACCCGTGCGGGCGAGCCCTTGGTCCCAGATGGCGAGGATGCGGGAGCGGCCGTCGGCGCCCCGGAAGCTCTGATGACGATAGTCGATGCCGGAGTCGATGATGCCGACGATGACGCCGGCGCCGCGATGGCCGGGAGGCCCGGTGTGGACCGGCGCGACGCGGACATCGGCGGAGGCGAGGTCGAGTTCGTTGTTCAAAACCCGGGAGACTTCCATGCGGGTGATGGAGGGCACGGCTTCGAGCGCGGCCAGCTGACTGACGGCGATATCGCCGCAGGCTACGTCGCCGGCGACGGTGCGGGTTTGAAATCCGGCCTTTTCGATTTCTGCGATATCGCCCGTAAATTGGACGAATATACTCACTTCGGGGGGCGCGGCGGTGGATGCCGCGACGCCGAAGGCCGACTCCGTGTCGAGTTCCGCCATCTCCGTGGCGGCGGTCATGGCAATCATTCTCAGACCAGGATCCAGTTTGCTGTGTTGGGTTGGATCGGTGGTCTCCGCGACTTCGGGCATCGCGTTTTCGTTATCTTCAGCCGGTTTTGGCCGGCGGGCGTTGGGGTCTTGCGGTCCTCTCTTGGCCATGTGGTCACCTCGATGGAACTGTGCCCGGCGCTGCGGGTACGTTTCAAAGGTCACCCGAACGTGCGAGGGCGGAGAGGGACTGCCTGGTCACCTGGCGGGAAAAGTTTTGTCGGTGAGGCGTGATCGATTTTTCGACGAGTTGGCGCGTTAGGGGTAGGAGAAAAAGCAATGCCTTCCACCCAGACGATTCCGACCGATGATGTGTTGATCCGCTTGGCCGCGATCTCGCTCCGCCGGTTGTGGGAAGACGAGAAGCGCGCCGATAAGATCGGCGACCGGATTGAACAGGACCTGTTGCGGCTTAAGCCAAAATGCCTTTCACCACGTTCCCGTGCACGTCGGTAAGGCGGAAGTCGCGACCGGCGTACTTGTAGGTCAGCTTGAGATGATCGAGCCCCAGCAGGTGCAGAATGGTCGCGTGGAGGTCGTGAAAATGGACCTTGTTCTCGACCGAGTAGTAACTGTAGTCGTCCGTGGCGCCGTAGGATAGCCCGGGCTTGACGCCGCCCCCGGCCATCCACATGGTAAAGGCTTCGGGGTTATGGTCGCGGCCGTCAGAGCCCTGCGCCGTGGGCGTACGGCCGAACTCGCCGCCCCAAAGGACGAGCGTGTCTTCGAGCAGACCGCGGGACTTCAGGTCCTGCAGCAGGCCGGCGATGGGCTTATCGACTTCAGCGGCGTTTTGCGCATGATCGCGCTTGAGGTGCTCGTGCTGGTCCCACTTGTATGTGTGCGAGACCTGGACGAAGCGGACACCTTTCTCTGAGAACCGGCGGGCCATCAGACATTGACGGCCGAAGTCTTCCGTGATGGGGTTATCGAGGCCGTAGAGCTTTTTGGTGGCTTCCGACTCCTGGCCGAGATCCTGCAATTCTGGCGCCTCGGCTTGCATGCGGAAGGCGAGTTCGAAGGACTCGATGCGGCCTTCGAGGGCGCGGTCCGGGCCGGTGGTCGCGAGTTGCTGCCGGTTGAGCACCTGCGAGTAGTCGATCTCTTTTCGTTGGATCGCGCGCGGCGTTTCGGTGTTGGTGATAAACGGGATACGGGCATCGCGAGCGGGGATGCCGACCGAGCCGATCGCGGTGCCGGCGTAGGGCGCGGGAAGGAACGCGGAACCGAAGTTGTTCGCTCCGCCGTGACTCTGGGTGGGGCAGATGGTGAGGAAGCCCGGCATGTTGGAGTTTTCCGTGCCGAGGCCGTAGGTGATCCAGGAGCCCATGGCTGGGCGGATGAAGGTATCGGAGCCGGTGTGGAGTTCGAGCAGAGCGCCGCCGTGGCGGGAGTTGGAGCCGTGCATGGACTTGATGAAGCACAAGTCGTCGACGCACTTGGTGAGTTCCGGGAAGAGGTCGCTGACCCAGGCGCCGGACTGGCCGTATTGTTTGAAGCCCCAAGGGGACTGGAGAAGATTGAACGTTTCGCTGGACACCACCTTGGGACGCGCGAAGGGCAGGGGCTTGCCGTGGTCACGCTTGAGAAGTGGCTTGTAATCGAAGGTATCGACCTGCGAGGGGCCGCCGTGCATGAACAGGAAGATGACGCGTTTGGCGCGGGCGGGGAAGTGGGACGGGCGGACGGCGAGCGGATCCGAGGCCGCGGCGCGAGCCTGTTCCAGGCCGAGGAGACCGGAGAGAGCGAGGGAGCCGAAGCCGGCGGAGGCGGAATGGAGGAGTTGGCGGCGGGTCATGATCGTTAATTCAGGTAGATGAACTCGTTTGAGGAAAGCAGGGACTTGGCGAAGCTCTGCCAAGCCTTGATGGGGTCGTTGGCCCAGTCCGGCTGGATTTGGGCGATGAAGGTTTGTGCCTTGTCGATCTCGCCGGGCGTGGGGGGGCGAGAGAGGGCGCGTTCATAGGCGAGGCGGATGCGGCCGGCGTCGTCGAGCTCTTTCCGCGCGAGAAGGTCTTCGGCCAAGCGGCGGGACTGTTTGAGCATGACCGAGCTGTTCATCATGAAGAGGGCCTGGGGGGCGACGACAGTGGAGTCCCGGTCTCCGTTGGAGGAGGCGGGATCCGGCAGGTCGAAGGCCTGGAAGACTTCATAGAGCGAACTGCGCAGCACGGGGATGTAGACAGCGCGGATGGGCCGGTCGTAGTCGACGGTGGAGCCTTTGGCCGTGTTGGCGACATACTGGCGATCCTTGTAGGAGAGGATGGTGCCATCGGAGAAGTCGTGGGTGAGGGCGCCGGAGGTGGACATGATGGCGTCGCGGATGGCTTCGCCTTCCAGGCGGCGGCGGGGCATGCGCCAGAGGAGGACGTTTTCGGGGTCGGATTCGGCCGACTTGGCGTTGTAGTCGCTGCTCATCTGATAGGTGGCGGTAAGCATCATCTCGCGATGCATCGCTTTCATGGACCAGTTATTGGCGATGAAGCGGAGGGCCAGCCAATCGAGGAGCGGCTGGTTGGAGGGTTTCTCTCCGAGGCGGCCGAAGTTGTCGACGGTGGGCACGATGCCGCGTCCGAAATGCCAACGCCAAAGGCGATTGACCATGACGCGGCTGGTGAGCGGGTGGTCGGGCTGCGTGAGCCACTGGGCCAGTTGGAGGCGGCCGCTTTCGTGGGGACCGATAGCGGGCGGGTTGGGCCCGGCGAGGGCTTTCAAGAAATTGCGGGGAACCTTTTGGCCGAGGGTCCAGTGGCTACCGCGCAGGTGGATGGCGAGGTCTTCGATGCGGCTGCTTTCCCGAACGCCCATGGCGCGGGGGAGAACGGGGGTGGCGGCATCGAGGGCTT
The DNA here is from genome assembly GCA_945890485.1 of Candidatus Sulfopaludibacter sp. SbA3. GTDB lineage: Bacteria > Acidobacteriota > Terriglobia > Bryobacterales > Bryobacteraceae. The sequence goes on from CAMDCN010000006.1 coordinate 42,581, forward strand.
TGACTTCGGCATCGAGGGCTTTGAGGCGCGCCTGGATGGCCGGGGCGAAGTAGCGGCGAGCATCGGGAGGAGCACGGAAGGGGCCGAACTTTTCGTGGAGGAATTCGTGAAGGGCTTTCAGCCCAGGGTCGGTGAGGTTGGGTTCCAGGGATTGCTTGAAGAGTGTTTCAAAGCGCGCGGCCAGGGCTTCGGGGGTGGCGGGTACTGTGGGGAAGAGCTTGGCGGCTGGCGAGATCCAGGCCGAGAGCGGGGCGTCGGTTCCCTGGACTTCCCACGGGTAGAGGACGCTGGCGGGAGCGCCGTTGGAGCGATCGAAGTAGTCGACGAGTTGATCGAGGAAGCCGGGGTGGACGTTGTAGCGGGCGGCGATTTGGACACCGGTGAGCGGGGTGTGAGGCAGGGTATGCCGGGCGACTAACAGTTCCGAGAAGTAGGGGAAACGGGTAGCGTGTTCGAGACGGATGGTATTGGCGCCAGCTTTCAGCGGGACAATGGCGAGATAGCTCCAGCCGGGAGTTTCCGGGGAGGCGGCCCGATTCTGGACCGGGGGCAGACCGCGCTTGGCCCATACGCCGTTGACGTGGAGGTCGGCGGTCCCGGCGCCGCGCTCCAGGTCGAGGATGTCGATCTGATAGTTGCCGGGGTTGCGGACTTGAATGGTGTACTCGGCGAAGTAGGGGCCGGTGGAGTCTTTCGGGGTGTTGGGTTTGTTCTTTTCGAGGGTGCGGGGGATATTGCCGGAGTCAAAGGTGGAGGCTTGCCGGGTGATGGCCGAGGGAACGCTTTCGAGGGGGGCGATTTGGATCTGGGAGTCGCGCTGGAGATGGGCCGCGGCGCGCAGGTAAGCGCCGACGCGGCGGCGGGCGATATCAGCGAGGCGCTGGTTCTCGCGCTTGGCGATGGCGGCGATCAGCTTGCGCTTGGCCTCGGTGGTTGCTACATGGGCGGCCAGGCGGTCGCGCTCCTCCTTGGGGGCCAGGACGTACTCGTGCCACTTGGCGACGACCTTAAAGTTCTCCATGGTCTTTGAGGATTTGAAGATGCCGGCGAGCGAGTAGTAGTCGGCGTGGGAGATGGGATCGAACTTGTGATCGTGACAGCGGGCGCAGCCAACCGTGAGGCCGAGGAAGGCGCGGGCGGTGGTGTCGAGTTGCTCGTCGACGATATCCATCTGCATCTTCATGGGGTCGTCTTCGGCGAGCATTTTGGCGCCGAGGGAGAGGAAACCCGTGGCAGTCCAGCGTTCAAAGGTTGTGGGGAGGTCGGCGGCTGGGGGCAGGAGATCGCCGGCGAGTTGTTCGGTCAGGAAGACGTTGTACGGCTTGTCTTTATTGAAGGCGGCGATGACGTAGTCGCGATAGCGGAAAGCGTTTTTGTAGACGAGATTTTCGTCGAGTCCATTGGAGTCGGCGTAGCGGGCGACGTCGAGCCAGTGGCGGGCCCAGCGTTCGCCGTAACGGGGAGAGGCGAGGAGGCGGTCGACGACTTTGGCAAAGGCGGTGGGAGAGTTATCCGCGAGGAAGGCCTGGACTTCGGCCGGGGTGGACGGGAGGCCGGTGAGATCGTAGGTGGCGCGGCGGAGGAGGGTGCGCTTGTCGGCAGGTGGGGCGGGGGAAAGGCCCTTTGCCTCCAGGGCTGAGAGTAGGAACTGATCGATGGGAGAGCGGGCCCAAGTGGTGTTCCTGGTCATTGGGGGCATCGGCGCTTTGGGAGGAACGAAGGCCCAATATTTCTGTGGCGTTGCGGGAGCGGCGGAGACGGTGGCGTTACCCCAGGGCGCACCCATTTGAATCCACTGGGCGAGCAATGCCGCGTCGGCGTCCTTCATCTTGGGGCCGGGCGGCATCTTCAGGGGACCCGCGCTATGGCGGACAACTTTCAAGAGCAGGCTATCCGCGGGGTTGCCGGGAATGAGCGAAGGGCCTCGCGAACCGCCTTGCAGCGTGTGTTCGCGAGAGTCGAGCCGTAGGCCGCCCATGATGGGCTGGCTGGTGGCCGAGTGGCAACTGAGGCATTGCGCCACGAGCATTGGCCGGATTTTTTTCTCGAAGAAGGCGGGACCGTCCTCTATTTGGGCGGCGAGGGGCGCAGTCGTCAAGCCAAAGGCCAGCGAGAAAAAACACCAGCGGAACATGACACCGATGCTATCACCGGCGATGGGAGGCGTGTGCATCGAGCGTCTCGGAGAGTACCGAGGCCGATAGGGGCTTGGGCATGTAAGCATTCATGCCAGCGGCGAGACACTGTTCGCGGTCGCCCGCCATGGCGTGGGCGGTCATGGCGATGACGGGGAGCGAACCACCGCGGGCCCGGTACTGACGGGTCGCTTCGAGGCCGTCGAGAATGGGCATTTGGATGTCCATCAGAATCACGTCAAACTCAGCTTCGCGTGCGGAGAGCGCATCCAGAGCCGCCTGGCCGTCGTTGACGAGTTCGACGTGGTGACCCAGTTTTTCCGCCATCGCACGAATGACGCGCCGGTTGACGGCATTGTCTTCGGCGCCCAAAATCCGGAGCTGTCCGGGGGGCACAATGGCCGGCTGGCTGCGACAGGTGGGAGGTTCGGGCGTGGGGGGCGCTTCGTAGCGGACGGTGAAGGCAAAGCGGCTGCCGATTCCCGGGATGCTCTCAAGAGTGATCTCGCCGCCGAGTAAAGTCACCAACTGGCGGCAGATGGTTAGCCCCAGGCCCGTGCCGCCGAAGCTGCGGGAGATGGAGCCATCGAGTTGGTGGAACGCTTCAAAGATCTCCTCCTGCTTTTCAGCCGGAATGCCCGGGCCTGAGTCAGAGACCTCGCAACGCAAAACCGGGAGTCCGGCGGCATTCAACTCGGGCCGGATGTCTAATTTGACGAAGCCGGAAGCGGTGAACTTAATGGCGTTCCCGATCAGGTTGAGGAGGATCTGGCGGATCCGCGTATCGTCGGCGTAGATCTCGGACGGAACCGAATCGTGGAAGTTGCACGTGAACGCCAAGCCCTTATCGGCGGCTCGAACCTGCATGGTGCGGCAGACCCGTTGCGCGAGCTGATGGGGCGAGAAGGAGACGGGGGTGAGCTCCAGGCGGCCGGCTTCGATCTTCGAAAGATCGAGGATGTCGTTCAAGATGGTGAGGAGGCCTTCGGCGGAGTCTTTAACGATCCGGAGATGGTCCTGGAGTTCGGGGGAGTCAGCTCGATCGAGCGCCAGGCTGGTCATGCCGAGGATGCCATTCATGGGAGTTCGAATCTCGTGGCTCATATTGGCGAGAAACTCACTCTTGAAGCGGCTGGCGGCTTCGGCGCGGAGCTTTTCGGCTTCGAGCTGCGCGGTGCGTTCGGCCACGGCTCGTTCGAGACGCAGGCGTACCTGGCGGTTGTGATGGTTCCACGACCGGGCAGCCCGGACGGAGGCGAGGACGAGCGTGAGCGCGGCGAACGATTGGAACCAGGGAGTCTGCCACCAAGGCGTCGCGATTTGAAACGGCAATGTGGTGGTCGGGCCGGTCCACGCCCCAGGCCGGTCGGTGGCCTGCACTTCAAAGCGATGGCTTCCGGAGGGTAGATTGGACACGATGACATCCGGATTCGTTGTCTCGGACCAAGGATCGCTCTGACTGAGACGGTGTCGATAATGGACTCTATGCTCCCGTCCGTAGTTCGGGGTCGCCAACTGAATCGTCAGCGAGTTGGCGCCAGCGGGCGCCCAGAGTTCAGCTTGGCCGAGCTGCCACGTCCGGTCGCCGAGCCGTGCGTGGGTGATCGCCGCAAGTGGCGCAACGGATTCCCGCCGAGCAGGGGGCCGATAGCGAGAAATGCCCCGGCTGGTGCCGATCCAAAGGCTGCCGTCGGCCTCGGCGCGGATGGCCTCGGCGTTGGTATCGTCCCAGACCAGCCCGTCTCGTTGGTCATAGTGGCTCCACTCCTTGCCATCAAAGGTTTCGGTGCCGCGGTCGGTTCCGACCCACAGGTGCCCGCGGGAGTCGTAATGGAGGAAGTAAGCGAAGGTGGAAACCGGTCCTTGCCCCGCCTTGAAATGGTCCATCCGGGGAGGGCCCGAGGCGGGAAAGCGGATTCGCGTCAGCCCGAGGGCAGCGCCATAACCGACCCAAATTTCATTGGAAGGCGCAACGCCAGCGAAGCGCGGCTCCTCCACGGCAATCGCGAAAATGTCGTCATCAATCAGGCCGTCCTTCCTGCCGAAATGTGTCCATGTCTGGCCGTCCCACTGGTAGAGCCCTGCGACGGCGGTGAGCCAGATGCGGCCGGCGGAGTCCTGCCGAAGCAGCCGGGCGTCGATGGGAGACACCGGAAGCGGCACCGGAATGAGAGTGCGGGTGGCGCGATCGATCCGGAAGAGGCCGTCGGGTCCGCCAGCGGCCCATAACTGATCGCTGCGATCGACGAGAAGGGACTTGAATCGGGCTTGGTTGGCCCTGATGGGAAACGGGACCATACCGCGGGTGCGCGGGTCGAACCGGAGGAGTCCGTTCGGCATGAGCGCGAGCCACAGCGCGCCATCGGCGGTACGGGCGATGGAGCGGATCAGGTCCTGACCGGTGCTGGGTTCGAGGGTGAATCGCCACTGGCCTTGCGTCAACTGGCCCAAGTGAAGCCCGCCGCTGGTGCCGACCCACATGCGGTCCGGTCCATCGGGGATGAAGTTCCAGATGCTGGTGGATTCGAGACCGGAGCGGTCATCGAAGTTTTCCCACGCATCGCGGCCGATCTGCCGAAGCACTCCAGCGCCGGGAACCGCCATCCAAAGGCTCCCTTGGCCCTCAATGGTCGACGAGACCTCCCCCCATATCCCCTGCTTGCGACCGAGTACACGGCACGATCGGTCCGGTGGCGTCCGGCATTCGACCAGCCCCCGGCGGTCGCTCAGGAGGATCCGGCCTGCCTGATCCAGATGAAGCCGGCCAGCACGCAACGATTTGATCCCGAGGCCTGGGAACGGATCTTCGAACTGCTTCGCGTGCGCCGGGCGGTAGCGAAGTAACTGGTTGCTCCGGACCCAAAAGGTACCGTCGGGGGCAATCGTGAGGCTTTCCCACTCGGCTTCAGGTAGACCATCCTCCGGCCCGAAGGTAACAGTCTCCTTGCTGGTCTGCCGCCAAAGCTTTCCAGATTCTCCCCACCACAACGCCTTTTGGCTGGAGTCAAAATAGATTCCGTTTACTGCCGCGCCACGCCGTTTCCAACGGATCGGTTGGCCGGGACCGGACCAGACGGCCAGGCCAGATTTGGTCGCGATATAGACCACGCCATCTGGTCCGGCGGCAAATGACTGCGATCCTTTGGCGCCAATGTGGGAGCCGAGCGAAATCGTCTCAGGCTGGAAGTTAACCATGCGGACCACTTCTGACCGCGTACCAATCCAGATGGCGCCCGAGGAGTCTTCAAAAAGGTTGTCGATGTAATCCCGAGTTACCGGTTTGCCATGGGCGCGATGTTCCGTAAAGGCCCTGCCATTGAAATAAAACAGACCGTTCTGGGTGCCGACCCAGAGAAAGCCGATGCGATCACGCAGAAGGGCTTGCGCACCAAGGCTATACAGCCCTTCGGCAGCGCCATAGTGTCGCACCGGGAGGTGTTGAGCTTGTAAGCCGAGGCCGGCCGCAAGCGCGATAATCCAAATCCGGAGACCGGACATTGATCGTTCTATCGACAACAGATAACTAAATGTTAGCTGGATTGGAACTCGATGCGTTCCCCGCGGCGCGACACGTCAGTAATTCGGGTGGTGTTGGGCGGGAGCGAGCGGAGAAAAAGAGAGTAGGTTCGTTCAACGGTCTGCCCCGCGTCAAGAAAGGAGAATAGCGGCCTTCCGAGCATGCGTCCCCGGCGGACGAGCTCCGGGTAGGGTTGGTGAAGGCCGGTGGATCCGAATTCCAGGCCTCTGGCGGCGGGGCGGCCCTTGGCGACATCGCGCCACAAGTTGAGCCAAGGGTAGTCGCTGGTCTTCCAGAGATAGCCGAGAACGAGACCGGCGGTGGGACTCGCGGCGGTGACCCAGCCGTTTTCAGCCTCGATGATGTACGAAACGACGTTGGGGAGAGGGTCGGTTGTGAGGTACCGGATATCGGCGGAGTGGGCACGGGGCCATGGGACGGGAGCCTGGTCGGGCGTCGTCTGCGCGAATCCGGAGCCGGCGTTGGCATCGACGAAGGTCTTTTCGTCGAGGAAGGGAGGGGCGATGGTGGGGTGCTGCACCATGTTGTAAACGCGGCCGGTGGGGTTGCGGTTGGTGAGCCGTTCGCGGACGTTCAGAGTATCGCCAACGAGTTCCAGTTCTCGCGCGAGGGAGAAGTTGGCCAGGGGAAGATGGGCGCTGAGGGAGCGGGGGCCCGTGGCCTTCCAGAGAACCCGGGGCGCTTCGCCGTGATAGGGAACGCCGCGGGCGATCTCGGCTTCCGACGGGGCGCCCCAGCGGTCGCAGCAGACGAAGTGTCCTCGCAGAGGTTCTACTTTGGGAGCTACGTTCTGAACCCAGTTGAATGGATTGACAGGGCTACCGGTGAGCCGGAAATCGACGAGGGAGCCGCCGCGGAGATCGAACGAGACGGTCGCCTGCGGGGAGGTGAGTTTCAGGAGCGGCGGGGCGGCGGCGCGCGCCAGAGCGGCGGAGGCGGCGAGGGTGACGGCTTGGCGGCGGGTCATGATGACGATGACGGTATCACGACTTGCGTTCAGAACCATCCTCAGCCGTTCGTCATCGCCGAATCTATTCGACCGACTTCACCCCGGAGTGAGGAGTCACCACTGCTTGGAGTCGGGACGCGAGAACGGGGAGGTCGTCGGGACGAAGGCAGGTGGGGTTGATCTGCAGGATGCCATCGCTGAGGGCGGAGGGATCCAGGTGGATGGCTGGTTGCCCGTTCTGCAGCTCGGCGAGCGCTTCGCGGGCGTTGGTGGCGGCCAGGGCGAGCAGGGGAACGGGTCCGGGGCGGAGCGTGAAGGCGAGATCGGGAGCGAGCTGGCGAAGCTGATTCAGGATATGCAGGTGGCGGGCCGTGCGGGCCTCATCCGGTTCGGCGGCGAACAGTTCCAGCGCGGTGAGGAGGCCGACGATGGACTCCTTTCCGATTTTGGAGGAGCGGCCGATGCCGTTGGCCGGAAGCCCGGGGAGGCGTGCTTTGTCGATCAGGTTCGCCGGCGGGTTCCAGGAGTTCCAGTCGAGATCGAGATCGAGGTTTTGGAGGATGGCGGACATGATGAGGTCACGGCGCCCGCAAAGGATTCCGGAGCCTTGGGGACCATTGATGGCCTTCCCGCCGGAGAAGGCAACGAGGTCTGCTCCGGTGGCGGGGAGAGCGCGGAGGTTCGAGGCCGGAGGGAGCTGGGCGGCGGCGTCGACGAGTACGGGGAGGTCATGGCGGTGAGCCAGGGTGACGACATCGGCGAGTGGAGGCTGCGACTGCGGTGAGAAAACGTAGTAGATGGCGACGGTGGCGGGGGTAATCGCGGCTGCGATCTCCCAGAGCTCGGCGTCGCGAATGCCAGCGCCGGAGAAGCGATCGGGCAGGCCGACTTCGACGAGGCGGGCACCGGCGGCGCGGACGGCATGGTCGTAGGCGTTGCGCTGGCTGCGGACGACGATAATTTCCGAAGGCATGCCCGCTGTGTCGGGCAGCCGGGCCATGCGGGCCGGATCCAGGCGTGTGAGGCAAGCGGCAGCGCCGAGGAGCAGGCCAGCCGCGGCACCGGAGGTAACAATGCCGGCTTCGGCGCCGGTGACGCGAGCGATGACTCGGCTGGCGGCAGCCTGCAAATCGGCCATGTCGACGCAGAACCCGGCGGCTTCCGCCATAGCGGCGGTGACGACGGGAGAAAGCAGGCCGCCGGAGACCCGGGTGGAGGAGCCTTTGGCGTTGATGATGGGAGTGACCCCGAGTGCGGCGTAGACAGACATGCTTCCTTAGGATAGAAGCAGGCGGCGGGTTTTAGTAAGCCAGCGGTTGAGTTGCGACGCATCGCCGTGCCACGCGCGGAGGTACTCGGTGGTAGGGAGCAGGGTGGCGCGAGCGGCGGCGAAGCTCTGGGCGAGGGTCGGCTGGGCGGCGATGTTCCACAACGGACGGAGGGCTTGCCAACGTTCGCCGGCGAGGCTCCAACGCCAGCGGGCAGGCCAGTCGACGGCGGCTTCGAGTTGCTGACGGAGATCGGGAGAGATGCCGATGTCCCAGTGTTCCCGGGTGGCTGCGTCGGCGGCGAGTATCGCGGGCCCGAGGGCGAACTGCCGAGCGGCGTATTGCAAGAGATGGGGTTCGATCTGCCAAGTGGAGAGGAGCAGGGCGATGTCGTACGTCCAGATGCCCCGGGTATCGAAGTGATGCAGACTGAGGTGGGCCGCGAGGTGGAGAAACTGCGCCGTGGGGCGGAGGACCAAGGCCGAGACACCGGCGATCTCCACCGGCTCGGCCTGTTGCCAGAACCAGGCAGCGGGGGCGAGGTGCTGGTAGCTCGTCAGATTGAGGATATGCCAATGGAGCTCGACAGGCAGATGACCGGGTCGCCGGTAGGTTCGCTCGGTACCGAAGGCGAGCTGCGCGCCGGGGCGGCGTTCCGGAGCGGCCGTGTATCCAAGACCGGTGAGCACGTCGTGGGCTGTAGACACGTCTTCCCGATGGATGAGGATGTCGAGGTCGCGCATTGGGCGCAGGCTGGGCGCGGGGTATAGGCGCGTCGCCAAGGCGGCGCCCTTCATCAGCAGGACGGGAACATGGGCTGCGGCGAGCGCGGGGACCAGCGACTGGAGGTCCGCAAGCGCGGAAAGGCCGAAGCGGGCGCTGCGGCGGTGCTCATGAGCGAGAAGCTGCCGGATGGCGGGATCGATCGGGGGCAGATTGGAGAGCGAGTGAAACGCCAAGGGCGCGAGACCTTCAGCGCGAAGTTGCGCAACGGCCGCAGTGTCGCGGCAGGTAGACAGGAGACGTTGTAGAAGATCCATGGGGGTTAAGTGAACCAGGCGATGGGCTGATAGTTGGTGGACTCTTCGATACCGCCGGTAACGATGGCCTGACCTGAGCGGAGCCATGCGTGGGCGCTCAGGTCGCGGCCGGAGCGGCGGACGCCGAGGTAGAGCGTGCTGGGCACCCGGCGTCGTCGCAGCATCCATTTCGCGGCCACGGCTCGTTCCAGGCACGTTGTGTGCCAGGGCAGGCGCTCAGCGGTGGAGAGGAGTCCTCTGGAGACTCGGACCGACAGGCCTGCGGCCAGCGCCGGATGGGCGCCGGAGAGTTCTCGTTGACTTTCTCCGAGCGTTAGGGCGAGATAGCGGAAAGGCGCGAGGCGTTGGGCCAGCGTCGCGATGGTGAGGCAAAGCGCGGCCTCGCAGCGCAACAGCGCATTACGCGGAAGCACTGGCGACCGCGCAGAGCAGGTTTTCATCGGCCAACGTGTTGAGAAATTTCGCGACCTGTGTGCGGCAGGTCTCTGGATCGACGGCGTACATGGATTCGAGCCGGGCGCAGAGGGAATGGCCCGAGTGGGGTACGGCGAGGAGATGCCAGATGCGGTGGGCCGTGCCCGCGAGCCCATAGTAAACCGCGGGGTCGAGCCGCATCAGAATGGTTTCGCCGTCAACGGCGTTGGCAAGAAGGTCAGGGCGTTGGGTGAAGACGGTATCTAACGAAATGGTGGGCATGATGACAAAACGATAGTGGGTTGGTGAGGGATAAATCTCCCGGGAATGCTGGATTGGTCATGAGAGAAATCCGAGGGCAGCGCACCAATTGAGTGAACTTGCCGAACACTTTGCGTGGTATCTCAATTCGATGCCTGCTCATCCTCTTTCTCGCCGGGGCGGAAGTCTTTGCGCAGCGGGCGGGAGCGGGTCTGACCTACGTCCCCATGGACAGTTGGGTGTATCCAGCGCTGGAGAGGCTGGCTGTGCGAGGTCTGGTGACGCTGCAAGGGTTGACTCTACGGCCATGGAGCCGACACGAGTGCACGGCGCAGGTGCGGGAGGCCCGCCGCCAACTGCAGATCTCCGAGGGCCTGGAAGTGCTGGAACGGGCCGCGCTCGAGCAGATGATCAGAGAGCTCGAAAGGGAGTTCGCGCCGGATCCAGAGGGCCGGACGGTGGTGGTTTTGGAAGCGCTCTATGGACGCAACGGCTGGCTGGAAGGCCCGTTTCTGAACGATAGCTATCATTTCGGGACGACTTGGCAGAATGATTCGGGACGACCGTTCGGGCGGGGCTACAACGCAGTGTTTGGATTTCGGATGCGGGCTGAGGCCGGCCGCTTCTTCGCCTCGGTCCGGGGAGAGCATCAGAAAGCGCCAGGCCGGGCGGCGCATCCGCTGCAGGTACGGCAGTTGATGGCGCGCCTCGATGATTGGCCGACGCTGCCGTCGACGGAGATCGCGCCGGCGAATGATTGGAAGACGCTTGAAGCGTACGCCGGGATGAGAGTAAAGAACCTGGCGATTTCGGTGGGACGGCAGGAGTTGTTCTGGGGGCCGACGGCAGATGCGCCGCTATCCTTTTCGACGAACGCCGCGCCGACCGCGAATGTGAAGATTACGCTGCGCGAGCCGATCCGGCTGGGCGGCTGGTTCCGCTATCTGGGTGCGATCCGCGGAGAGTTCGTAGTGGGAAAACTGCTGGGCCATCAATACACAGAACGGCCCTACTACAACGGGCAGAAGCTCTCCTTGCAGCTAACGGAGAACTTTGAGATCGGGGCAACTCGATGGGCCATATTTCTCGGCGCCGGGCATCCTGTGACGTTCGAGAACTTGTGGCGGCATATCGCTTCGATCCGCAGCGGCAGCGCCGCGGGCATCCGATACGCGCGGGATCCGGGTGACCGAAAGACGGGGTTCGATTTCCGCTACCGGCTGCCCGTCCTGGGACGCAGGGTGCAGTTGTACAGCGACTCGTACGCCGATGACGACGTGAATCCGCTGGCGGCGCCGCGCAGGGCGGCGATCAGCCCGGGCCTCTATTTCGAGTCACTGCCGCGTCTGCGGCGGATGGATCTGCGGCTGGAGGCGGCTTCGACGACGCCGGTCGGCCTCGACATGGGTGCGCAGTACACGTACTACAACAATCAGTACCGGAGCGGGAACACTCACTTGGGGCGGATTCTCGGATCTCCTGTCGGTCGGAACGGACGGCAGATGCAGGTTCGCACGGCTTATTGGGTATCTCCGCGGGAGCGGTTGGAGTTCGGCTTCCGCCAATTGAAGATCAGCAACCGGATGCTGCCCGGCGGAGGAACCCAGACGGCGGGCACGATTCGGTACTCGCGGCCAGTAGGAGAGAACTGGCACGCGTCCGTATTTCTGCAGGCGGAACGATTTTGGATTCCCGTTCTTGGGGGTCCGCAGAAGAATTTTAGCGGCTGGTTCCAGATGCAATGGGAGCCGCGGATGACGATACAACCATGGCGCAAGTAAGAGTCTTCGTTGGAGTTTTGATTTTCGCAGCGGCTGTCTTCGGACAGCCGGCGGAGGGCTTGCCGGCAATGGCAGACCGCTGCCGGGGGCCCCTTGGCGCGTCTTTGCCGGAGTGCCGGCAACTCCCGGCGTTCCTCGAGCGCAAGGTGCCCACGCCACCGTCTGTACCTGCGGTTCGCGAGACGCCGCCGGTAGAGATTGCGCCGGAGGCACCAACCGAGTTTCAGAAGTTTGTTCTGTCTTCGACCGGGGAGACTCTGCCGATATTCGGCGCGCGCCTTTTTGAAAAGGTGCCTTCGACCTTTGCACCAACGGACCGCGCGCCGGTTCCGGCGGGATACGTCGTGGGTCCCGGTGACGAGTTGCTGGTGCGGATGTGGGGCCAGGTGACGATGAATCAGGACCTGACGGTGGACCGCACGGGTTCCATCCATCTGCCGCAGGCCGGGGCGATTCGCGTGGCAGGTTTGGCCTATCGGGAGATGCCGGAATTTTTGCGATCCCAGCTCGGCAGGGTCTATCGCAACTTCGATCTCAATGTGACGTTGGGCCAGTTGCGGAGCGTACAGATTTTCGTGATGGGACACGCCCGGCGGCCAGGCGCCTTTACGGTGAGCTCGCTCAGCACGATGGTGAATGCCCTATTCGCCGCGGGCGGGCCCAGCGCGCAAGGATCGCTCCGGCGGATCCAGTTGCGGCGACGCGGCCGGACCGTGAGCGAACTGGACCTCTACCAATTGCTTTTGCGCGGAGACGCCGTGGGTGACGCGGCGCTTGAGCCCGGCGATGTGCTGTACTTTCCGCCTATCGGCCCACAGGTGGCGTTGACCGGCAGCGTGAAGACGCCGGCGGTGTATGAACTCCGCGATGAGAATGCGTTGGGCGACCTGCTGGAACTGGCGGGCGGGCTCACCCCGACGGCAGACCCGGCGCAGACGCAGATTGAAAGAATCGCTGGTCCGGCGGGCCGCCAGGTGCTAGCTCTCGACAGCGGCTATCAGAAGACGATTCTTCGCGATGGCGATTTGGTGCGGGTGGCGACTGTCACTCCGAAGTTCGATCAGGTGGTGACGTTGCGGGGGCATGTGTCCACACCGGGCCGCTTCCCGTGGCGAACGGGCATGAAGCTTCGCGAACTGATTCCCTCGTTAGAGACCTTGATTCCGCGGCGGGACTGGGAGCGCCGGAACCAAGTGGGTTACACCGCGCCGGGAAAGCGAACGCCTGGCGCTCCAGGCAGCGCTGCTCCGCCACCTGCGGAGACTCGTCCGGATGCGGCGAGCGTCCCGATCAACTGGTCCCACGCGGTGATCGAGCGGCGGAGTGCAAAGGACCTAAGCGTTCGGCTGGTGCCTTTTCATCCGGGCCGATTACTGCTTGCAAACGATGAGCGGGAGAACCTGCCGCTTGAGGCCGGAGACGTGGTTACCTTCTACTCGCAGACCGATCTCCGCGTACCGCGGGCGGAGCAGACGCGCCAAGTGAAGCTCGAAGGAGAATTGAAAGGGCCGGGTACCTATACCCCGGAGCCGGGGGAGACGCTGCGGCAGTTGATCGCGCGGGCGGGCGGATTTACCCCGGATGCTTACCAATACGGAATCGTTTTCCGCCGGGAGTCGACAAGACGGGAGCAGATGGTTCGGAAGCAACAACTGCTCGATGAGTATGAGCGGGAACTGGCCCGTGCTGCGCAAACCCGGCAGGCTAGTCTGGATCCGGGTGACAGCGCTGCGTTCGCCGCGCAGGTGGAGGCGAGCCGGCAGCAGTTGGAGTCGATGCGGAACCTCGAAGTGAGCGGGCGGATTGTAGCCTCGCTGACGCCGGAAGGGGGTGGCCTCGAGTTGCTTCTCGATCAGGAGTTGGAGGATGGGGACGCGCTCTACGTGCCGGCACGCCCGGCGACGGTAACGGTTGTCGGCGCAGTCTACAACCCGAACGCGATTCTGCACCAGAAGGATCTCCGGGTGAGCGACTATCTGCGCCGCGTCGGCGGGTCGACGCGCAATGCGGACTGGAACCGGGCGTTTCTCGTCCGCGCGGATGGAACCGTGGTTCCGCATCATGGTTCGGCGGTACGGCTGGCTCGTGGTGGGTTTGAAAATCTGCCGTTGATGCCCGGCGATGCGCTGGTGGTGCCGGAGACGCCGTTGAAGAGTTCCGTCGTTCGTTCCTTGCGGGATTGGAGTCAGGTGTTTGGGCAGTTGGCCCTGGGCGCGGCGGCGGTTCGAATTTTGCGATAGAGGAGCCATGAAGAAGACGGAATTGCTTTCGGTGACAGAACTGCTGGGCGTGTTACGGCAGCGGTGGATGATGATTGTAGGCGGCGCCCTGCTCGGGGCGCTCCTCGCGGCAGGGTACGCGCTGTCGCGACAGGATACCTTTACCGCCACGGCGGTGGTGATGGCGCCGCAGCAGGCACGCTCGTCGGCCTTGGCGGCGTTGGGCCAGGTAGGGGCGTCGACCGGGATCAGCATGCCGGAGTTCGGTCTGCGGAGTCCGGCCGACCTGTACATCGGAATCTTAGCCAGCCGGACCATCGCCGATTCCCTGATCGCTCGGTATCACCTGCAGGAACGCTACAACGCCAAGACGATGACGGCGACGCGGAAGCGCTTGGCGGCCAAGTCGCGGTTTTCGGCTGGCAAAGATACGCTGATCCGGATTGCCGTCGAGGACACGGATCCGCAAATGGCCGCCGCCCTGGCGAATGCTTATGTCGACGAACTCTACCGGCAAAACAGCCGGCTGGCCCTGACGGAGGCTTCCAGCCGGCGTCTCTTCTTCGAGAAACAGCTGGAAGGCGAGAGGGAGGCGTTGACGCAGGCGGAGAGCTCGCTGCGCCAAACACAGGAGCGGACCGGAGTTGTGCAGATTTCGAGTCAGATGGACGCCAGCATCCGCGCCATGGGCCAAGTGCGAGCAGAGATTGCCGGGCGCGAGGTAGCTCTGCGCAGTATGGCGGAGAGCGTGACAGAACAGAATCCGGACTATGTGCGAGTTGCGACGGAATTGCAGGCTCTGCGGGGGCAACTGCGACGCCTCGAGCAGAACGACGGCAGCCGGGCTGCAGGGGATTCGTTGATTCCTGTGCGTTCGATGCCGGCAGCGGGGATTGACTATCTGCGCACGATGCGGGAAATGAAATACCACGAGACGCTGTTGGACTTGCTCACTCGGCAGTTTGAAGCAGCCAAGGTGGACGAGGCCAAGCAGGCGCCCGTGATTCAGGTGGTGGATCTGGCGACACCGCCAGACCTGAAGTCGGGTCCGCAACGGTTGATCATCACCCTACTCGGACTGGTGACCGGAGCCATTGCGGGAGGAGCGGCGGGGCTATTGCGGAGCCGTCCCGTGGTGGCCGCGAGAGCACCTACTGCACTCGCGGCGGCCATGGCTGCGGCGGCATAACCGGATCAGGCCGCTCCGACGGCCAAGGGAACTTGGATCTGCCGCCACGCGGCGTCGGATCCTTGCCCAGGATTTGCGAGATAGCGCTTGAGCCAGGGCCGTTGTTCGGTGACCGCGTCGTTGGGGTTGAGAGTCTGCCACAGTTCCGTCAGCTCACTCGCGGTTTCCGGCCTCCAGCGGGCGTAGAAGCCGCCAGGTGGATCGATGCCTGGCGGAAGGAGTTGCAGGACGGGGCGCTGGGCTAGCATCGCCTCCAGCATCGCGGTAGACCCGAACGATGCCACCAAGCTTGCGCTGGCGAGATCTTCGGCCAGGGAAACGCCTCGTTGCGTGAATGCTACTTCCGGGCCGAATTTCGCAAAGTAAGAACGGTTTTCGAGTGGGTGGAGCCGGATGCGAAGGGGAAGACCAGAGGATTGAGCCGCCGTATGGAGAAGGGTGACCACCCGGTGGTGTTGCTCTGGGGAGAGAGTGGCGGCATGAGTCTGGGAAAGAAAGAGCAGGGTGCGGCCGGGCGGAGGCGGAGGGGCTGGTACGGCGTAGCGGTCGAGGCGCGGGGCGCCCACGACTCGAAGTGTGGCGGGAGAGGCTCCCTCACTGACGTAACGTTCCCGGAAAGCCTCGCCCCAGAGAAAATATTCGGTGGCGCTGGCTGGGAAGTACTCCATGCTGGGCAGACCGTGCTGCAGTGTAATCCAACGATCAGCGATACTCCCGAAGTTGAGGCAGAGGCCGGAGAAGTCATTGGGCGTGACCACGGTTAAGGGGCCGGAGCAATGGCTGCGGATAGACTGCGCCAACCGCTCGTAGGCGTAGGCGCGGCAGAGGAGCGCGCAGATTGAGGGAAGGAGGCGGACGAGGCCCGGGCGCCATGCGTCCGGCGCCGCGCTGTGAAGCCGGCGCCAGTCCGCGCGAGCCCGCATTAAGTCGCGGGGCGATAGCAGGTGGAGCGCCAACTGGTCGACATTGAGGAACGGCCCGGAGTGCAACTGGCCGACGGCTGCCGGGCCGGCGAGGAGCGCCGGTTCGGGGCATGTTTGGAGGAGGGGGCGAAGCGTGCCGTATCCACCCTCGGCGGCATAGTCGGTGACGAAGAGATAGCGGAGGTCTCGGGGTACCGGTAGGGAACGGGGCAAGGAGAGTCCTCGCCCGGCCAAGGCAAACGGGTGAAGCGCCGCGAGCAATGGCCGGGTGTGGACCTTGTTCCACAGATAGAACAGCGGCAGGCGGATGGAGTACAGCGCGCTGCCGCGGAACGAGGCGAAGAGGACGTTAGCTTGCTGCCATGGCAGCGGTTGCATGGAGAACCTCGTGAGGGGAGTTGACCGGTTCGACGGCCAGAAGCCGGGCGAGACCTTCGTCGAGTGAAACCGCCGGCTGCCAGCCAAGAAGGCGGTTGGCAGCGGTGAGATCGCCCCGGAGATGGGGACGGTCGGAGGCGCGGACGCGAGCCGGATCGACCGTGACCCTGATGTCGCGGCCTGTGAGCCGCGTCAGGCTATCGATGATGTCGGCGGCGGTCCACTCGCCCGGACCGGGAACGTTGCAGATGCGCGCGGGGACGGGAGACAGCGCCATCCGGGCGAGTGCTTCGGCGACGTCGGTGACGTAGACGTAGCTGCGATATGTGGAGGTGTTGCCGAGCTGAATTTGGTCGGCGCCCTCGCGAAGCTGTTCGCAAAGTACCGGGATGAGATGTGGGTTCGTTTCGCCAGGCCCGTAGACGTTGAAGAGCCGGGCGATGGAGTATCGAAGGCCGGAAGCTTTTACCAACTGTTCCCCGAAGAGTTTGGTGATGCCGTAGATTTCGCTCGGCGCCGGGTTATCTTCTTCGTGGTGATAGCGGTCGGAAGTGTCATAGACGGCGGCCGTGGAGGCGAAGACAAAGTTTGGCTTCGTTTCGCAATTTGCCGCTGCCGCCAGGACGTTTTGGGTTCCTTCCACGTTAATGCGGAGGGTCCGCGAGGGCTCGCGTTCGCAGTCGGGAATGAAGTGAACGGCGGCCAGATGCACGACGGCATCGGGGCGGAACCCGAACATCGCAGCGTTCAGCGCCGGGGCGTCGAGGAGGTCGCCGACCGTGCAAGAGGGGCCGGGCCGGCCGGTGGAGAGATTGTCATAGACCAGCACTTCGTGCCCGGCTGCGGCCAGACGGTTGGTCAGATGGGAGCCGACGAAGCCGGCCCCCCCGGTGATCATGATTCGCATAATGCTCCTTAAGGGCGATCAGCCAAGCTTGCAGTTGGTAGCGGCAGCGTTCGAGCCGCCACCAGCGCAGGCGCTGGCGGAAGAGAGATTCCAGGCCGGCGAGGTCCGGCGCGGTGGGCGCGGCGGAGAGGCCGGATTGCTTGCGGGCGATGACGCGGAGACTGCATTCGAGCAGTGGAGTTTCCAGCTCCTCGATCTTCTCGACGGCGAACCCCGCCCTCTCGACGACGTAGCGGAGGGAGTCTGGCAGAAACATCATGGGATGAGCCAGATGGATCATGCCGAGACCACGCCAATGGCCGCGGAGATTGGGGACTTCAACGAATAGCGTTCCGCCGTCGGCAAGTTGGGCGCCGAGGCCACGCAGCGTTTCGACGGGGTTGACGCAATGTTCGAGAACGTGAAAGGCGGCGGCGTGGGTGTAGGGAACGACGGGCACCTCCATCTCTTCGAGCGAGCTGGCAACAATGTGTCCACCCAGTTGTTCGCAGACGCTTTTACAAAGGGTCGAGGGTTCAATGCCGGCCGCCTCGACCCGGGGCAGGGAGGAGAGGGCCCGAAGAAACGCTCCGTCGCCCGCACCCAATTCGAGGAGGCGGGATCCGGGCGGGAGAAGTTCCCGGTAGGCGTCGATGCGACGGGCGGCGGTGTCCGTGGGAATGCGTTGCTGGGAGATCAAGCGGGCCCGCGACGGGAAATAGGTCTCGTAGGCGTGTTCGTAGAAATCGGCGTAGGCGGCGGCGGTGGGGCGGGGGTTGAGATAGAGGAGCCCACAGCGGAGGCAAAGCTCGGTGGAGAGCCCGAGCCCATGGCGGTCCTGCGAGAAGAGTGTGCGGCCTTTGCGCGAGCCACAGGCATTGCAGCCGGTGGTTTCGAGGATGGGTTGCCAGCGGGAAGTCATGCGGCTTGTTCCTTGTAGTTCGTGAGTTGCTGCTGCCAAAGGGCCAGAGATACGGGCAGCCAGTAGCTCTGTTCGGTCACCGGCGCGGCTAGCACCGCGCGCCACGGCTCGGGCTTCAGGTAGCGGTTGAGGAGGGAGTTTCCTTCGACTTGGCGGGCGGCGGAGGCGAACCAGGTTTGTTCGGCCATGCCGAACCCGAGCTTGGTGGGGTTCCAGACGACTTCATCAGGAAGACGGCCGGCCATGGCGGCGCGGAGGGCGTATTTGCTGTAGCCATCGCGGAAGCGGTCGGCATCGGGCAGGTTGAGGGCGTACTCCACGAGCCGGTGGTCGAGGAACGGGACGCGGGCTTCCATCGAGACGCGCATGGAGTTGCGGTCGAGATGGCGAAGGAGTTGCGGCAAATTGAAGCGGGTGAGGTCGGCTTCGAGCCGGTCCCGAAGCGAGCCACCGGTCCATTGTTCGTGCCACGCGGCGGCGCGATCCCGGTAGGCGTGGAAGAAATCGGGCCGGAGCAGTCCGGCGACGGGCCGGAGGCGGCGGAGCAGGCCGAAGCGGAACGGGGCGGGGAGCCACGCGGCCGCTCCTTTGGCGAGATGGTGGACGGTGGAGGAGACCCCAAGCGCGCGAGCGTTGTTCCAGAGCGCACTTGGTCCCGCGTTGCGCAAGAGGACGGGCAGATGGACGCGGATGTAGCCGCCGAGGAGTTCGTCGCTGCCCTCGCCGGTGAGGATAACCTTGATCCCGTCGCGCTCGCGAATATGGGCGAGCAGCGAGAAGGAGGCGAAGATCGAAGTATTGTGGAACGGTTGCTCCTGGCACCGGACGAGTTCGGCGAGGCCCGACTCGAAGCGATTGCGGTCGGCGGAGATGAGTTGCGGGTCGGTGTGCCGGAGGTTGGCCAAGATCGCCTTGATGCGAGGTGACTCGTCATAGCGGTGGCCGGCGGGATAGACACTCGAATAGGTGCGAAGGCGCTGACCCTGAGCGCCGAGCATTTCGTCGGCGAACGAGACGATGGCGGAGGAGTCGAGGCCACCGCTCAGGAAACTGGCGACGGGGACATCGCTGCGGAGCCGGAGGCGAACGGATTCGGCGAGGTGGCGGCCGAGTTGGGTGCGGTCGGCTTCAGCGAGGTGGGGAATGCGGTACCAGCGACGCGGCGCTTGGAGTTGCCCGGCGCGGACACGGACGCAGTGGCCGGGGAGGAGTTGGCGGACACCGGGGTAGAACGTTTCTTCGGTGTGGTCGGCGAGCCCGAAAAGGAGAAAGTCCCACGTGAGAGCGTCGGTGTCGCCATCGGGTAGGGGGCCGAGGGAGAGCAGGGGACGGATTTCAGAGGCCGCCCAGACCTGGCCGTTGGGGAGACTGCGGAGGTAGACCTGCTTTTCGCCGAAGCGGTCGCGGGCGAGGAGCATCGACTGAGAGGCAGGGTCCCAGAGAGCGAATCCGAACATGCCGTTCAGACGGGGGAGTGCCTCCTCGCCCCAGATGGCGCCGGCCCGGAGGAGGACTTCGGTATCGGAGCCGGAGTGGAAGGGACCGGGGAGGGTTTCGCGGAGCTCCTGGTAGTTGTAGATTTCGCCATTGAAGACCAGGGCATGGCCCGAGGCTGGATCGACCATCGGCTGGTGGCCGGCGGCGGAGAGATCGAGGATGGAGAGGCGGCGGAAGCCCATGGCGGCCACGGCAGGTTCGTCCGCGGTCGCGACGAAAGGCAGATGGCCTAGCGCGGGGATGGTGTCCCGGCCGCGGAGGCGCGCGGCCGTAGCTGATAGAGCGAGGTAACCCTCGTCATCCGGTCCGCGGTGGCGCAAGAGGTTGGTGGCTCGCTCGAGGCGGGCGTAGTCGGCGCGGCCGAGCGGGCAGGCGCTGCTGACAGTAACGAATCCACACATAAATTTAGTAGGCCTTTCTCCAAAGCTGAGGACGCCAGAACCAAACGAACCCAATGACGATGCTGCTGCCGAGCGCGGCGGAATGCCAACCGCGGTGAACCAGCTCGTAGACCCCAGCCCCGATGACCCAGGAGGCGAGCAGGCGCATGGCCAGAGCCACGGGAATGCGCGCGAACCAGAGTTGCAGGAGCCACGGGAAGAGAACCACATTGGCCATGGACCAAGCGCCGGCGACGCCGAGCAGCGGCGTGGCGGCGGCATAGAGCGCCGTGAACGCCAGCTTCCAGCCGAAGACCGCGCGATGGCGATGGGCGGCCAGCATAGCCGAAGAGATGATGCCCCAGCAGCAGGAGGATAGAAGGTAGCCGGGGAGGAAGAGAATGATGGTCCACGACGCTTCCCGCCAGACTTCGCCAAACAGAAGCGGGAGCCAGAGGGGGCTCCAGCCGGCGAAGAGCGCCAAGGGGAAGCCGGTGAGCAGGGTGAGCTGTTCGACGTGCGTGAGGGTAATGGGCAGGAGGTCGGGATCGACTTGACGCTGGCGGCCATAAAGGGGGAGGCCGAGGCGAGGGATAGCCGCAGTCAAGAAGAGGGTTTGGCGATAGAGGCGGAAGGCCAGTTCGACAAAGGCGAGATGGACAGGCGTCGAGAAACGGGCGCCAATGACGGAGGCGACGGAGCCGGAGAGGACTCCGAGGAGGCTGTTCCCGATGGTGGCGAAAGCGAACCCGCGCACCCGTCGCCATGTGGCCTGTCGATATACCAAGCTGACGGGGCAGGGGCGGAGAAGGAACGCCAGCGCGCTTGGCAAGGCGCCTCGGAGGACCAGCGCGGCGGAGACGCCCAGACGGCTCTCTCCGGCCCACGCTCCGCCGACGGCGACCACAGTGAACAGGATCGTTTCAAAAAGCTCGACGAGCATGACGCGCTGGAAGGCGAGGTCGCGTTCGAGGAGGGCGACGGGCACGGCGCGCCAGCCGAGGAAGTAGACAGCGGCGGCGGAGGAGAGGCGCAAGTCGATGTCACCCGGTGAGAGCGCGAAGAGCAGGAGCGCGAGGACCGCGGCAGTAGCGTGTTGTAGCGCGAAGAGGCTCTCGATGTCCGCCTCGCCGGGCTCCCGGACGAGCCAAGTGGCGAACCCTCGAGTGGCGAGTTCGGAGGAACTGACATACAGCAGGAGGGGAACGGCGAACTGCCCCCAATCCTCCGGGGTGAGGAGGCGGAGGAGAATGACTCCTCCGAGGAAGTTCACCAGCATGGCTCCGCCATAACGGATCGCCAACCAGAAGATGCCCGCGGAAGCGATCATGCGCGGCGGGCCCTGCGAAGCAGTTCGCGGCAAAGGAGCAAAAGGAAGGCGCTGTTGCTGGCGATGTATCGCCAGAGGAGCCGGCGGGGTTCCTGGATCAGCCGCCAGGACCACTCGAGTCCCGCTCGTTGCATCCAGACGGGGGCACGGTCGACGTTGCCAGCCCAGACGTCCATAGCGCCCCCGACGCCGATACCGACGCGGCAGCCGGTGGCCGGGAGGTGTTCGGCCAGGAAGAGCTCCTGGCGCGGAGAGCCCAACCCGGCGATGAGGAGTTCCGCCCCGGAGGCGGCGATGGCCGCGCGAATGAACATGGGGTCGGCGAAGTAGCCGTGGTGAGTGCCGGCGATCTGCAGTGTGGGGTTGTGCTTCTTCAACTCGGCGGCGCAGCGGGCGACCGTGGACTCGGTGCTGCCGAGGAGGAATACGCGGTGGCCTTGGGTGGCGCAGTGGGCGAGGAGGGCCCAGGTGAGATCGATTCCGGTGACGCGGCCGGGCAGGGGTTTGCCCAGGGCTCGCGCGGCAAGGACGACCGACTGGCCATCCGCGACGATGAGGTCGGCGGCGGCGTAGGCGTTCGCGAAGCTGGCGTCCTGACGGGCGCGGGTGATGTGGTCGGCGTTCAGGGTGCAGACAAACGTCGGGAAGGGCCGGCGCAGGGCTCCGGCAAGGTAAGTAAGTGCCTCGTTCAGCGAGATGGCCGCCACAGGCAGGCCAAAGAGTTCAACTGCTGGAGCAAGTAGCCGTGCGGCCAGTGCCGCTTCCGATCGCGCCGGATTGGAAGTGGTGATAGATGGAACGGATACGCGCACCGTTCACCTCCCACGTAAAGTTTTCGAGAATGGTCTGGCGGGCGGCGGCGCCAAGTCGAGAGAGATCGGCCGAAGAGCAACGGCGGATCAGGGAGATGAGTTCGGGAAGATTGTGGGGGTCGAAAAGGAATCCGTTTTCGCCGGGGCGAATGAGATATCGGGTGCCGCCGCTGGCAGCGGCAAGGACGGGACGGCCGGCGGCCATGGCCTCGAGCGCCACCGTCGGAAGTCCCTCGTAGGCGGAAGGGAGCACGAAAAGCCCGCAGCGGGTGTAGGCCGCGGCGAGAGTTTCGTCGTCGACCTCGCCCAAGAAATGTACCCGGCTGGCGAGCCCGAGCGCTTTGGTCTGCACTTCGAGTGTCGCCCGGTGGCCTCCGTCAGGCCCGATCAACGTCAAGTCAAAGCCAGGCAGTTCGGCGAGGGCGGCGAGGAGGAAATCGACGCGCTTGACGGGATCGAGACGGCCGACGAAGAGCAGGGAGCGCGGGGAGCCGGGGAGAGGCGACGGCGCCGCTTCCGGCAGGCGGAGGGCGTTGGGGATGACGCGGAAGTTGCCGGCCGGTGCGCCGAGGAGAACGGCGTCGCGCTTGTCGTTGTCCGTGAGCGCGATGAGGGTATCGGCGAGGTGGAGGCCGAGCCAGCCGAGAGTGGAGTCGAACAGTCCCTTCTTCAGAGCCGACGACCAGGAGTGGGCGGGGTAGTAGCAGTGCGCCGTAAAGACGGACGGAATCCGAAGCTGGCGGGCGGCGAGCAGGCTGCAGGCCGCGAACGGACGACGGGCGCCGTGGGCGTGGACAACGTCCGGCGCAAAGCGGCGGAGGGCACGCGGGAGGGCGAACGACGAGAAGAGCCGCTCAACAGGAACATCGTTCCAAACGTCCGGCCCGGGGGTGCGGGTGAAGATGCGGACGTCGTCGCCGTGGGCGCGGAGTTCGCGGGCAAGGTTGCCGACGTGCTGTTCGAGGCCCCCGCGCAGGGGGAAGAAACTACTGGTTACCAGGGCGATCCGCATGGGGCTCCTGCGTGGGAATGGCGATGGTGCGCATAGCGAGGCCGGCGAAGAGAAAGAGCGGGGCGGTGCCGGTGAAGCCGAAGATGCTTTCCGAGAACATGGCCCCGCAGCAGCGTCCGAAGAGGGCGGCGGCGACGGCGGCGGCGAAGACATTCTGGAGGGAGATCGCTCCGCGAGTAAGAGTAACTACCGTGCTGCCGAGGAAGCCGAGGAACAGGAGTACGGATAGCAAGCCTGCCTGGCCCATTAAGGCCATGTAGCTGTTTTCCCCCACTCCTTCGGCGACAACCCCTTCGCCATTCGCGAAGCCTCCCGCTTTTCCGATGCCGCGTCCCAGCCAGTATTGGTCCAAGTTCTCTACAGCCTCCTGCATGAACTGTGTGCGCACGGAGGCGGAACTCTCTTCACCAGTTACAGTATTTGTTAATAACTCCGAGCCAAGAGTACTTAGTACTAGGCCTCCGAAGAGCAGCCACAAAGCGATGGAACCGACTCGGGCATGGTGATCCCGGCGGATCCACGCGAGGAGCCCCAGGGCGAGCAGGGTGGCGAAGATGGACTCACGATGGACCGAGAGCGCGAGTGCGCCCATGAAGAGGGTAAGCAGGGGAATCCACTTGCGCCGTCCGGAGGCGACCAGGGCGGCGACGTAGACGACAGGAACCACGCTGGCTTGCCCGAGGGAGTGGGGATCGCCATAGAAGGAGACCATGCGGCGCATGCCATGCATGATGTGGTTGGCCCAGAGCCCGAGATGGTTGGCATTCTGATCGGGCTGGAGGCCCTTGACGTCGACGAGGAAGCCGCCGATCTGTACGACAAGACTCCAGAACTCGAGGGGGAGGAAGAAGAGTTCAAAGAAGCCGAAGGTGCAGACGAGAGCATGGGTGATGAGGTAGAGGCGGAGGAGAGATGGGGTGGCGTCGGTTTGCAGCAGGCGGCCGGCGAAGTAAGCCAACGGAGGGGTGACCAGATTGCGGAAGGCCCCCAGTTGCGTCTCGAAGGTAATCTGCGTTTCGCCGTCGCCGAGGCCGAGGGCGAAGTAGATCGTGAGGAGGACGGTGTACGAGCAGAGGAGGAGATCGGCGAGTTGCCAGTCGCCGAGGCGGGTGCGCTGGCGGAGAGCGTTGCCGGCCAGGCTCATGCCGAGGAGTCCGTCTTTGACCGCGATGAGGCCGCGGACGGTCTCCGCGCCGAAGGCGAATTGAGCGTAGAGGAGAGGTGGGACGAAGTTAGAGAAGGGCAACCAGACGAGGAGGATTGCGGCTTGCCGGGCCGGATGGAAGAGTCCGCCGGCAGTGATGGCGGCCGCGAGGAGGGCAAAGAGTGGACTCATTGGCTATAGCCGAAGCGGGCGATTGTTGCTGCGTGGTGGTGGGCGATGGCGTCGGCTTGTTCCGGGGTGAGGACGTCCCGCCAACCGCCGGCGCGGCCTTCACGGAAGAACTTCTGCGCGGCGGGCGGCCGTTCGCAGAAGCCGGAGGCGTCTTCCTGGGCGCGGAGATTCTTGAAAGAGCAGGCTTCGATGGCGGCGTGGAGGCGGGCTTTGTCGATCGAGTAGCCGCAAGCTTGGAGGAGCGTGGTGAACGTGGAGCAGGGGTTCGCGAGCAGGTCCTCGTAACGAGTGATGTGAACCGGAATGGCGGTCTGATCCAGCCATGAAGCGGCGTGGGTGGACCAGGAGCCGTAGAACTGGGCAAGTTGGGGCTTGCGTTCGTGGATGGAGCGGGAGGCTATGCAGTTGGCGTTCTGGATGAGGGCGATGGTGTTGGCTATGGACTTGCCACGATGCGCCGCATAAGAGACGGCCACGTCCCAGGGGTTGCGAACGATGTAGATGGCGAGGCTGGAGTTGGCGGGAGTGTGGAGGCGGGGGTCGTACTGGTCGTGAACTTTGAAGAAGTGGCCCGGCTGATGTTGGGCCACGGTGTCGTACCAGGCAGACCGGAGGGTTGGGATTTCATCGGGCAGGAGGAGGTCGCTATTGCAACCGAGGGCTTGGTCGAACAGGGGCCGGGAGGCGGCGATCGGGATGGCGTGAATGTCGTTGAGGGCGACAGGCTCTCCGGTGGGTGCGAGGTAGTTGAGGAGGAGAGCGCGGACCCAGGTATTGCCCGATTTGGGGTAGGAGGCGATCCAGGTGATTCGGCGTTTCATGGGAGTTGGCCGAGGACGGCGTCGGCGAGTTGGCCGACGGGGAAGGGGCTTTGCGGACGAGAGATGCGCAGGACGCGCGCTTGTTGCGCTAAGGGGGCCAAGTGAGGCGGGGAAGCACCTACGCCCCGGAAGGCTGGAACCAGGTTTGCGCGATAGACCTGCTCGGCGAGGGCGGCGAGCTTGGCAAAGCCGGTGACCGGGGTGATGGAGAGTTCGCCGGGGGCGTCAGGGGTAAGGAGGATGACGGCGCGGACGGGCAGCGGCGTGAGGTGTGCATCGGCCACGGGTACTTCAAACTTGGGGAGGTTGGGGCGGACGGCGAGAAGGGTGTCGGTGGCGATGGAGAGCTGGGCGGCGGCGTCGGCCCAAAGCTTGAGCCGCGGATAGCCGGGGTAGACCGCGATAGCGCCGGAATCGACGGGGCCGAGGGCGCAGATGTCGTCGGCGATGACCGGCATTCCGCGACGGCGCAGTTCGGCGCAGAGGGTGGACTTCCCCGCGCCCGAGGGGCCGGCAACGAGGATGGCGCCGGAAGGCGTAGCGACGGCGCTGGCGTGGAGAACAAGGGCGCCACGTTGATGGAGGAGCGCGCCGAACACGGAACCGAACAGGAAGAGGCGGATGGATTCTGGATCGGCGTTGGCAGCCGGTTCGATGGTGATCTGCCGGCCGCTATTGACGAAGTAGCGGCCGACAGAGTCGAGGTGGAAGAGGTAGCCCTGTGGTCCCGCCTGGTAGCAGAGTCCGGACTGGCGGACGTCGTCGAGTTGATCGGGAGTGGGCCCAACCAGGACCTGGACATCGCTTTCGCCGGCGGCAGGGGCGGAGGGGAGAGCACCGAGGTCGAGGGCGGAGCGAATCTGAAATCCAAAGGCTTGATAGAACATGGGCTGGCCTAGGAGACGAAACTCGCTCCATCGAAGACGCCAGCCTGGCTGGCGACCGCTGTTTCAGCGACCGGGAGTTTCTGGAGTTCGGGCGGGGGCGAGTCTAACCGCGTGACCTTGGTAGTGGCGAGGAGTTCTGGTGTCTGGCTCTGTTTTTCGGGATTGGTCATAACGATTCTTGTTGGGTTCGCGGGACAGGGGGCCGGCCGGCTGCCGCCGGGGATTAGGAGAAAAAGATGCCGTCGTCGCCGTTCTGGCTTCCCGTGCTCGCGGTTTCGGCGACGGGTAGCTTTTGCAGTTCGGGCGGCGCCCAAGGTTCCAGATCCGATCCGGGCTGAGTCTGCATTTCTTCTGAAAGTGTGTCGGGTCGGTTCACGAATGGTTGGTCCTTAGGAGCCGGTAAGGCCGTCAGGATTGACTCCTGGCCCTCCCGCCGCAGTTTCAGCGACCGGGAGTTTTCTCAATTCGGGGGAATTCCAGTTTTCTTTCTGAGCTTCTGGTGTGGCTAGGGATTCGGCCTCGGGAGACGGGTCCGGCTGGCAATTAGTCAGGTTTGAGTTCGACATAAGTTCCCTTGGGATGGTGAATTGGGGGAAGGTTTGGGCGTCGGCTCCGCCGGCGCCATTGGCCCGCTGTCTAAGACAGTTCCAGGTCTTCTGTGCCGATGATCTTCTTGAGATCGTGCGTTTCGGAGACCGGAAGCTTTTGCAGCTCCGGGGGCGCCCATAGATCAGCGGGGATCGCTTCGTTAATTGACTGGAATATGGGAGGTTCGTTTATGGGATCTTTCATTGCATTCACTTCCTTGGTTGGTGGTGGGATTAAGCGGCGGATTTGCTCACGAGATTTTGCGGTGAAGCGGTGGCATGTTCGAGGAAGAACCCGGCGGCGAGTCCGCAACAGATCTGAGCAGTGAGGCTCTGACGAGTTTGGGGGCTGGTGTTGGAACCGGCGTCGAGGAGCGACTGGCGCAGTCTTGGTAGATCAAGGGACTCGGATATGACGGGTTGGCCACCGAAGCGGTCGAGGGCGTCCATGGCGGCCGGAAGGCTGGCTTGCAACCGCTGGACGAAGTCGGAGCTCTGGAGACCGCGGCGGCGATTGAGTCGGACGACATCCGGGAGCAGACCCTCCATCGCGCGGCGTGCGGGCTCGCGGCCGGCGAAGAAGCCCGGAGGGATGGCTTGGCAGAGGCGGAGGAACCGGGGGTCGACGGTGGGGTCGAGGGCCTGCAGGCCGTAGGCTCCGGCCAGGGACGTCCAAAGAAACCCGGAGTAGTTGCTAGTGGCCTGGAGCGAGAAGCGGCGAAAGTCGCTCGCCTGCCGGTATTGATCTTCGGCGTCGAACAGCAGCGGCGCGAGACCTTGTGCGGTGATGAGGGAGGGGCGCAGCACACAGAACTTCTGCCAGGCGCCGCGCCGGCGAAAGCTTCGGCCGGTGAGTTGCTGAAGCTTGGCCTTGAGGGTGTTGCGCCACGTAGGCGGACCGTGCCAGGAGAGAGTGGCGTTGCCACCCTGGCCATTGAAAATGGCGTGGTGGCCGTAGGCTTGGCACTCTTCCAAGATGGCGAGGAGCCAGACGGAATTGGCGGTGGCACGAGCCGCGCCGAAGAGGACGACGGACCGTTGGATGGATGTGACCGGGCAACGGCCGGCGGCGGAGACGAGATGGTGATCGATGTTGGGGTGCCACTGCGCCACAGCGGCCGCGGCGGGGCCCTCATCGAGAATGCGAAAGGGATCGAACTTTCCCTTGGGGTGGTGGGCCGGCACTGAAGTGAAGGCGCGGAGACGCTGGCCGGAACCGGCGAGGAGCCGGGCGGCAGTGGCGGTAACTGCACCGGAATCGAGTCCGCCGCTGAGTGTAGAGGCGGGCTTGAGAACGGTGCGAACGCGGGACTCGACGGCGCGCCGGAACGTATCTTCGAATTTTAGTTGGAGATCGTCCGTGGAGCCGCGAAGGGGTTCGACCGGTTCCTGGAGATCCCAATACCGGATCTGGCGGCAGGACGCGGCGGTGACTTCGAGCGCGTGCCCGGCGACGAGCCGCTTGACGCCCCGAAAGCCGGTGTCGGTGGATTGGTTCGCGAGTATGCTGAGGGAGAGGGCGAGGTTTTCCCAATTGACCTCGCGGGGAACGGAGGGGACTGCGAGTACGGCATCGATGTGGCCGGCGCAGGCGAAGCTGCCGGGGGCGTGGTAGTAGTAAAGACCGGCGCTGCCAAAGGGATCGCGGGCGACGATCAGCCGGCGGGTGCGATGGTTCCAGGCGGCGAACTGCCAGTCGCCGTGGAGGCGGGTGAGGCACTTGAGTTCGAGGCGGAGGAAGGCCTGGAAGGCGAGGGCGGAGTCGGAGATGGTCGCAGGGAGATGGAGGGCGAGGAGGAGTTCATCGCGATAGTCGAGGCGGGCGTTGCCGACCCAGGTCCAGCCGCTGGCCGCGTCCGTGAATAGGCCGGAGTTGCGTCCGCCGGCGGGCTGGACGAAGCCGAGGGAAACGCCATCGGGCCCGGCGTACTGGCCATTCGGCGTACCGGGAGGGGCCATGGCGTAGAGCATGCCGTGTAGGGGAGACGGTCCGTCGGTGAGGGCAACGCAGACAGAGGTCATGGGAGGTTACCAGAGGTTCCGATTGATGAGCAGGCCTTGGCTGGGGAAGAGGGGGAGGATCGTGAACTCGGGGAAGGCCGCGGTGAATTCGGCCAGGGCCCGGTCGACACCGCGGCAGCGGCGGTTGACGTCGTCGATGATGATGGCGCTGCGCGGGGCCAGCCGGGGGCGGAGCCAGGCGAGCGATTCGCAGGTGGCGAGGTAGACGTCGACGTCCAGATGACAGAGCGCGATGGGTCCGAGTTCGACGCCCTCTGCCGCGGCCGGGAAGAAGCCACGGTGGACGTGGGCGAAGGGGAAAGGCGCGAGCAGGTTGCGGACGCGATCAAACGACGTGTCGAGGAAATCGTCGAGGCGGAACAGATCGTCGTCCGGGGTAAGTTCAGAGAAGCCACCGGTCTCGAACGGATCGAAGCAGTGGAAGCTTCTCGGCTCGGAGCCGGAGGCGATGGCGTTGCACAGATGGAGAGCGCTGCCGCCGCGCATGGATCCGACTTCGAGGAAGGCGCCGGGTCCGACAAGGCGAGTGTAGTTCCAAAGATTGGCGAGACGGGCATGATCGAGCAGCGTATGGAACCTAACTTGGGCGATCGACGTCTGGTAGGCGGGATCGTGGAGCACCTCGACGTTGCCGGTGTCGATGGGCGGGAGGAGCAGGCGGCGCCGTTCGGCGGCGTACCGGTGACGCCGGACCGGGGTACCGAGGAGATGGAGCAGATCCCACTTGCGGGAGTTCAATTGCCAGCGCGTCAAATTGTCGAGGAACCAGTTTGCAACCATGGGCTTTCGTTAATCCCTAGTGCGACATTGGGGGAAATCCTCTCCTGAATTCCGGTACGATACGGGCATATGTCCAAGAACGGCGTTTCGCGGCGGTACTTTTTTCAGGGAACTTTGATGGCGGGAGCGGTGCCCCTAGGAGGGTTCGGCAGCGTGGCGTCGCTGCGGGCTCTAGGATTCAAGTCGCCGAATGAAAGACTGAATATTGCGGGGATTGGGGCCGGGGGAAAGGGGTTCTCGGACTTGGTGGGTTGCCGTAGCGAGAACATTGTAGCGTTGGCGGACCCGGACGAGGAGCGGGGCTCGCGAGGCTTCAAAGAGTTCCCGAAGGCGACCCGGTACAAGGACTTCCGGCAGATGTTGGACAAGGAGTTGAACAACATTGACGCCGTGACGGTATCGACGCCGGACCATGTGCATGGGATGGCGGCGATGTGGGCCATGTCGCGCGGGAAGCATGTGTACTGCCAGAAGCCGTTGACACGGACGGTATGGGAAGCCGGGGAACTGGCCAAGGGCGCGGCGAAATATGGCGTGGCGACGCAGATGGGGAATCAGGGGTATTCAAACGAAGGTGCGCGGCAGTGCGCCGAGATCATTTGGAGCGGCGAGATCGGACAGGTGAAGGAGGTTCACGCTTGGACCAACCGGCCGATGAAATATTGGCCGCAGGGTCCGGACGTGGATCCGAAGCCGGGTCCGGTGCCCTCGACGCTCGATTGGGACTTGTGGCTAGGCCCGGCGGCCGCACGGCCATTTAGCCCGGCCTACGCGCCCCGGACGTGGCGCGGGTTTCCGGATTTTGGCTGCGGCGCGATCGGCGATATGGCTTGCCACATTATGGGGACACCGAACATGGCGCTCCGCTTGGGCGCGCCGGAGAGCGTGGAGTGCGTGAAGCAGGTGGGTAAGGGGCCGCATACTTTTCCGCAACAGGCCGTGATCCGTTTCGACTTCCCAGCGCGCGGGGCGATGGGCCCGGTGAAGGTGTTCTGGCACGACGGGTTGAGCGAGTTCCCGCAGTTCGACGGGATTCCGAAGGGCGAACTGATCGGGGATAAAGACGTGAACGGGAGCCTGTTTATCGGCGAGAAGGGCATGGTGACGACGGGGTGCTACGGCGAGCGGACGCGGCTAATGCCGGACGCGCGGATGAAGGAGTACAAGCTGCCGGCGCAGTCGTTGACGCGGTCTCCGGGGCATTACCAGGATTGGATTCGGGCGGCGAAAGGGGGCGAGGCGGCGTGTTCGAACTTCAGTGTGGCCGGGCCGTTTGTTCAATGGATGCTGCTGGGCGTGATCGCGATGAAGTACGAAGGGAAATTGGAATGGGACGCGGCCAAGGGGCAGTTCTCGAACAACAAAGAAGCGAACCGGCATTTGAAGCCGACTTTCCGCAAGGGTTGGGATTTTGTTTAGTGCGATAGGATGGAACGCAATATGAATCGACGTAACCTTCTCCAGATGTTACCCGCGGCTGTGGCTGCGGGATCGCTGCCCGCCGGGGCGGCGCCCAAGATTGACTCGTCGGCCGGTTTCCGGCTGGGCGTGGCGACGTATTCGCTGCGCGGTTTCCTGCGCCCGCAGGCGATCGACATGTTGAAGGTGTTGGATGTCGACACCATCTCGCTGAAGGAGTTCCACGCCAAGATCAAGAGCGATCCGGCGGAGTGGGCCAAGGCGCGGAAGGATTGCGAAGCGGCGGGGTTGCGGATTGTCTCAGTGGGCAATATCAGCATGACCGTCGATAGCGACGAAGAGATTGAACTGAACTTCAAGTACGCACAGGCGCTGGGCGCGGAGGGCATCGTGATGGCGCCGACCGTGCCGGTGCTGCCGCGGATTGAGAAGTACGTGAAGAAGTACAACATCAAGGCGATGATTCACAACCATGGGCCAGAGGACAAGCACTTCCCGACGCCGCAATCGGTGCTGGATGCCGTGAAGAACATGGACGAACGGATGGGCTGCTGTATCGACGTCGGCCATACGGTGCGGACCGGCGCGGACGTGCTGGAGTCGATCAAATCGGCGGGCAAGCGGCTGCACGACTTCCACATGAAAGACCTGCGGGACCTTTCCGATAAGGCCAGCCAGTGCGAAGTGGGCGACGGAAAGATGCCGGTGCCGGGGATGTTCAAACTGCTGCGGCAGGTGAAGTACAAAGGCAACGTGAATCTGGAATACGAGATCAACCTGAAGGATCCGCTGCCAGGGATGATTAAGAGCTTCGCGTATATGCGTGGAGTGCTGGCGGGGATGCAGGCTTAAGGCCTGGGCAACCCTTGTAGAAAAGTGACGAGGCCGGCCGTGAGGTTGGCCTCGATCTGATCGCTGAAGACGGACGTGGTGGGTTCATAGCCGCCTTCGGCGAAGCCTGCCTTGGTGGGGAGGTAGCCGATCCAGCCGTTGGTGTAGCCGAAGTAGAACGTCTGGCGGAAGGGCGATTGGCGGCGGACTTCGAGCGCGATGGCGCAGAAGAGTTCGACGGGGGCGCTCCAAATGGCGGTGTCGTTGATGGTGAGCAGGCGGATGGGGAGACGGACCAGTTCGCCGCGTTGGTAGGTGGGGAGTTCCGGCGTCCATTCGAGTGCGGCCTTGCGCGGGCTTTCGATCCAGTGCTCATAGGCGGCGAGTTTCACATTGGGGGACGAGGCGGGGAGGCGGCTATTGGCGGCGAGAATACGGTCTCCAAGGAGAACGTTGAACTGAGTGAGATGGCCGCTGCGGGGATCGGGGTAGACGCTGTAGATCGGCGCGAGGTCGCCAGCGGCGCCATTGATATATAGCATTGGCACGCTGAGCTTTTGTTCCACATAGGCCGCGACGATGCCGGGGGCGTCGCCCGAAATCTGCAGGAACTGCCCATTGAGGACCGTGCCGTGCATGGCGTAGTTGGCGATGAGGGCGAGGAGTGAGCCGTCGGCTTTGTCGAGGCGGATGAGGCCGATCTGCCGGTCGGCGGGACCGTCGGGGTTGAGGCCGAGGGAGATGCGGCCGTCGACGTCGCGGGCGCGGCGGTTGATGTTGGCGAGAGACATGCCGGTGCCGGTGGAGAGGCGCGCGGGGGCGAGTTGCGCGAGGGCCTTCTGCGCGCCGGAGACGAGCGTTTGGACGATGTATTCGGTGTACTCCGTGTCGACGGGATGTCGGGAGCGGCCTTTCAGGAGGACTGCGTAGACGCCGGGCGGGCCGATCTCCGGGGCGGAATGCGTGTGGGTGACGGTCCACCAGAAGTTGAGGGCGGGGACGCCGGTGGCGGCTTGGAGGCGTCGGGCGGCTTCGTGGTAGAGGGAGGGCGAGAAGAGGCAGAGGTCGGTGGAGACGAGGACGAACTTCGACTGGCCGTCGTCGAGGGCGACGATGCGGTGGTGGATGGGATCGTGGACCCCGGTGGATTGGCGATCGGCGTAGCCGAGGAGCCACTTGGGAGTGGCGGGGGTGATGTCGACTTTGACGACGGAGGCTCGGAACTCAGCGAAGAGGGGCAGGTTCAGGAGCAGGGTGAGGAGTAAGAGGCGCATGGTGGATAAGGGTGAGGGCCGTGAGGTGGCCGGTTACATTCAGGATGGTTTTGGCGAAATCGGGTAGGACGTCGACGGCGAGCATCAGGCCGATGCCTTCAATGGGTAGCCCGATGGATTGGAAAACGGGGATCATGACGAGGAAGCTGGCGTTGGGGACGCCGGGGGTGGCGAAGCTCATCAGGGTGACGACGGCGGCGAGGGTGAGGAGGTCGACGGGGGAGAGGACGATACCGTTCCATTGGGCGGTGAACAGGGAGGCGACGATCTGGGCAACGGGCGCGGCAGGCCGGAGGATGGAGACGGTGAGCGGGAGGACGAGACCGGCGGTGGCGCGGGGATAGCCGAGGATGCGCTCGGCGCCATCGACCAAAAGCGGAAGGGCGGCGAGCGAGGAGAGGGTTGGGCCGGCGACCGACTGCGCCGGGGCGAGAGCGGCGGCGAAGCGGCGGAGGGGGATGCCGGACCAGAGGGCCGCAACCGCGTAGAGAGCGAGGGTGATCAAGATGACGATGGTGGTCAGCATCCCTACGTAGAACGCGAGGGCGCCGAGGGCGGAGAGGCCCTGGCGGGCGGCGAGCGAGAGGCTGACGGCGAAGACGCCAACAGGGGCGACCCAGAGTACCCAGCGAAGGATGACGAGCATAACGTCCGCCAGAGTTTGGAAAAGCTGAACGACGGGTTGGCGTTGCAAGGCAGGGAGACGGAGGAGGGCGAAGGCGACGAGGAGGGTGAAGATAATGAGCGGGAGCATGGCGCCGTCGGTGGCGGACTTGAGCGGGTTGGCGGGGATGAGGCTGATGAGCCATTGGGAGAAGGGCGGAGGCGGGGCGAGGGCGGGCGCGGCGGCCGTGAGAGGGCGAAGCGCGGGCGGCCAAAACTGCAGCGCGGTGAGGGCGAGGGCCATGGTGGTGGCGACGATACCCATGATGAGCAAGAGGAACACACGGCCGGTACGGGTGCCGACGCGCTGTAGCGTAGCGGGGTCGGCGACGGACGTGACCGACGAGAGAAGCAGGGCGATGACGAGGGGGATGACCGTCATCCGGATGCCGTTGAGCCAGAGCGTCCCGATGACATCCGTCGTGGCCGTGACGGCGGGAACGGCGGCAGGTTGCACGGTGGCCAGGACGAAGCCGCTGGCGAGGCCGGCGAGGAGCGCTGCGAGGATGCGAACGGTCAAGTTCATGAAGCTTTGAGAACCCAGTATATGCAACCGCATGTGATATAAAACAGGGACGATTATGCCGAAGGAAAGCTCACGCCGAGAATTTATAAAGCGCTCGACGAAGGGGGCCGCGGTGGGCGGCGTAGCGGCGGCCACAGTACCGGCCGCAGCAGCGGAGAGTGCTCCAAAACCGCTGAAGACGGCGCATACGCACCAGTCGACTTCCATTTGTCCCTACTGCGCGGTGGGCTGCAGTGTCGTGGTGCATACGCTGGGCGATAAGGCCCGGAATGTGAAACCGGCGATCGTGCATATTGAAGGCGATCCGGACAGCCCGATCAACCGGGGGACGCTGTGCCCGAAAGGCGCGTCGCTCGAAGAGTTTGTACAAAGCGACCGGCGGCTGACGACAGTGCAATACCGCGCCCCGGGAAGCCGGGAGTGGACGCGGATCACCTGGGCCGAGGCAATGACGAAGATGGCCCGGCGGATCAAGGATTCGCGGGACAACGGCTTCGAGGCCACCGATGCGCAGGGGCGTACGGTGAACCGGTTGGGCAACGTCGCGATGATCGGCGGTTGCACCGACACGAACGAGATTAACTACCTGCTGAGCAAGTTCCGGTTCGGGCTGGGACTGCTCTCCTACGAGAACCAAAGCCGGCTTTGACACGGCCCCACGGTAGCCAGTTTGGCTGCCACGTTTGGACGGGGCGCGATGACGAACGGCTGGACCGACGTCTCGAATGCCGATGTCGTGCTGGTGATGGGCGGCAATCCGGCCGAGAACCATCCGGTGGGCTTCCGCTTTGTGATGGAAGCCAAGCGGCTGCGGAAAGCGAAGATCGTCTGCATCGACCCGCGGTTCACGCGGACGGCGGCGGTGAGCGATCTCTATGTGCCGATACGTTCGGGGACCGATATTGCGTTTCTCGGTGGGCTGATCCACTACGCGCTGACGGAGAACAAGTATCAGCGGAAGTACGTCGAGCAGCATACGAACGCGTCCTTCCTGATCGCCGAAGGGTTCGGGTTCAGCGAAGGGCATTTTTCGGGCTGGAAAGACGGAAAGTACGACAAAGCGACTTGGCAGTATGAACTCGACGGGCAGGGCTACGCGAAGGTGGACCCGACGCTGGAGCATCCGCGTTGCGTCTTCCAACTGATGAAGACGCACTATTCGCGTTACACGCCTGACGTTGTGGCGAACATCTGCGGCTGTACGGCGGAGGAGTTTTTGAAGGCGGCTGCGATGATCACGATCGCTGCCGCGGAAGACAAGAGCGGCACGGTGCTCTACGCGCTCGGCTGGACGCACCACAGCTTTGCCGTGCAGCTGATCCATGCGGCGGCGATGGTGCAGTTGCTGATGGGCAATATCGGCATGCCGGGCGGCGGCGTGAACGCGCAGCGGGGCCATGCGAACATTCAGGGCTCGACCGATATGGGCTCGTGGAACAACTTGCCCGGGTATTTGAAGATTCCGCGGGCCAACCAGGGGACGCTGGCTGAATACCTGAAATCGAACACGCCGAAGGCGCTGCGTCCGAACAGCCTGAACTATTGGGGGAATACGCCCAAGTTCATGACCAGTCTGCTGAAGGCCTACTACGGGCCCCACGCGACGGCGGCAAACGGGTACGGCTACGAATGGATCCCCAAAGTGGCCGAAGGTGCGGACCATTCCTGGGGCACGTTCTTCGATGAGATGCATGCCGGAAAGATGGATGGGCTGATCAGCTTCGGGATGAACCCCGTGGCGAACGGGCCGAACACGCCGAAGATGATCCGAGCGCTTTCGAAGTTGAAATGGCTGATTGTGGCCGAGAACTTTGAGACCGAGACAGCGGCATTCTGGCGGGCGAAAGAACTGGCCGACAAGGAGTATCCGCAGTCGCTGAAAGCGGAGGACATCCAAACGGAAGTGTTCCTGCTGCCGGCCGCCTGCTTCGCGGAGAAAGACGGCGCGTTCGTGAACTCGTCGCGATGGCTGCAGTGGAAGGAAGCGGCCGTGGATCCGCCGGGCGATGCGCGGCGGGACCAGGAGATTATTGCGGACCTGTTCTTGGCCGTCCGCGCTCTTTACGAGAAAGAGGGCGGCAAATCGCCGGAGCCCGTACTGAACATGCAGTGGAACTACGCCAAACCGCATGTGCCGACCCTGCGGGAGGTGGCGCGCGAGGTGAACGGCGTTGACCTCGAAACCGGCAAGCAGCTGAATGGCTTTGGCGAGTTGAAGGACGACGGATCCACCTCGTGCGGAAATTGGGTCTACTCGGGTTCGTGGACGGAGTTGGGGAACCAGATGGCGCGGCGCGGGCAGGTGGACCCGACCGGACTGGGCCTGTACCCGGAGTGGGCGTGGAGCTGGCCGGCCAACCGGCGCATCCTTTACAACCGGGCGTCCGCGGATGATCAGGGCAAGCCGTGGGATGGCACGCGAGCGCCGATCCGATGGAACGGCAAGCGCTGGGGCGGCGACACGCCGGACTACAAAGCCGACGCGAGTCCCGATTCGATGGCGGCATTCATCATGCTGCCGGAGGGCGTGGCGCGACTGTTCGCGCCGGATCTGGTGGAAGGTCCATTCCCGGAGCATTATGAACCGGCCGAAAGCCCGGTGGACAACGCGCTGCATCCGAACGCGAACGCCAATCCGATGCTGAAGACTTACAAAAGCGACATGGACGCCTTCGGCACGGCGAAGGATTTCCCGTTTGTTGCGATCACCTACCGCCTGACGGAGCACTTCCATTACTGGACGAAACACACGAGTTCGAGCTCGGAGCTGCAGTCGAACTTTTTCGTCGAGGTGCCCGAGGAGTTGGCCACGGAGAAGGGAATTGTGAGCGGAACGAAAGTGCGGGTATCCTCGGCGCGCGGCGACCTGGAGGGGCCGGCGTTGGTGACCAAACGGTTGCGGACATTGAAGGTGAGTGGCCGCAAGGTGTATCAGATCGGCCTGCCAATTCATTGGGGATTCGTCGGCAAGGTGCATGGCCCATTGATCAACAAGTTGACGCCGAGCGCGTATGATCCGAACTGCGGGACCCCGGAATATAAGGGCTTTCTCGTGAACTTGGAGAAGATTGGATGATTGTCGCCAAGCTCATCGATACGACGTTATGTATTGGCTGCAAGGCCTGCGAAGTCGCTTGCCAGGAGTGGAACGACCAGGAGTACACCCTGGGGACGTTCGGCGGCACCTACCAGACGATGCCCGATCTCGAGCACAATTTCTGGAACCTGATCAAGTTCAACGAAATGGAGCGCGACGGCGGGACATCCTGGCTGATGTCGAAGTATCAGTGCATGCACTGCGCTGATGCGGGTTGTCTCGCGGCGTGTCCGGCTCCGGGCGCGATTGTGCCGCGGGCCAATGGGACCATCGACTTCGTCCACGAGAACTGCATTGGATGCGGATACTGCATCACGGGCTGTCCGTTCGATGTGCCCCGCCTGAGTCCGACGACGAAGAAGGTTTATAAGTGTTCGTTGTGTTCCGACCGCACGGCCGTGGGCCTGGAGCCGGCCTGCATCAAGACCTGCCCCACCAACTGCCTGACGTTTGGCGAACGGGATGAACTGGTGCGTATCGCCGAGGCCCGCAGCGTGGAGTTGAAGGCCGATGGTTTTGCCGACGCCGGGGTGTACAACCCACAGGGTGTGGGCGGAACCAACGTGCTCTACGTGTTGAAGCACGCCAGCGAACCCGAGCAGTACGGGTTGCCGAAGGACCCGCAGATCCCCTGGACCGTGAGCCTCTGGAAGGGGCCGATGAAGTGGTTGGGCTCGCTGATGTTCTGGGGTACGATTCTGGGAGCATTTTTCCATTTCGTAATCTACGGGCCGCAGGACCCAGCCAAGCACGGGCACCCGGAGAAGGAGGACGAACCCAGTGAAAAATCCTGAAGAGATTCGGATCCCTCGCTTCGATGCCTATGAACGCGTCATGCACTGGATGTCGGCGCTGAGCTTCGGCTATGCGACGCTCACGGGCCTCGCCATCTGGTCGCCGAAACTGTATTGGATGGCGGCCGTGCTCGGCGGTGGGTTCCACATCCGTGGCACACATCCGTGGTCCGGCATCGTGTTTGCCGTGATGATCGGGGTGATGTTCCGGCGCTGGGCGTCGGGGATGAGCCTGGATGCCGACGACCGCGTCTGGCTGACCCGCATGCACAAGTATGCGACGCACGACCACGGTGCACTCCCACCGTCGGGGCGGTTCAACGCCGGGCAAAAGATGTTGTTCTGGAGCCAGGTGGCGACGACCTTGGCGCTGTTTGCGACAGGCATCGTGCTGTGGTTTCCCGAGTGGATGCCCAGGTCGCTGCGGCTGGCTTCAATAGCGCTGCATCCGCTGGCCGCGATCGGCTCCATCACAAGTATTCTGGTGCACATTTACATGGGCACCGCCGCGGTACCGCAATCGATGCGCGCCATGCTCCGCGGCTATGTCGTTCCGGAATGGGCCCGGTTTCACCACCCCAAATGGTACAAGGCGTGGCGCGCCTCCCAACATTCGTGATAGAAGGACCTCTTATGCGGTTTACCCGAATTTTATATTTGGCGGGCAGTCTGGCCGCCGCTGGCTGGGCGCAATCGACGCTGCCCATGGACCCGGCAAGCCTGGCGGCCGGCAAGAAGTCCTATGACTTCCACTGCGCCTTTTGTCACGGCAAAGGCGACGATGGCATGGCGGCCAACCTCGTAACCCCGAATCTGGTCCATGCGCCGACCGACTCCTCGCTGCTCAACATCATTCGCACCGGAATCCCGGGAAGCGACATGCCCCCGGCGCTGGGCATGACGGATACGGAGATGGCACAGGTGGCCGGCTATGTTCGGTCGCTGGGCCGCAGCGCGCCAACGAGAGTGGCCGGCGACATGGCCAAGGGCAAGGCGCTCTATAACGGCAAGGGCGGCTGCGCCGGTTGCCACATGGTGGGCGGCGTAGGCGGCCGTTCCGGGCCGGACCTGACCCTGATCGGGGCAATGCGGAGCCCGTCGAATTTGAAAACTTCAATTGTGGATCCCAATGCCGCGATGGTCGGCGGATGGACGATGGTCCGCGTGACGATGAAGGATGGCCGTAAGGTATCGGGCATCCGGTTGAATGAAGACAATTTCCAAATCAGCCTGCGGGACGGAAAGTCGCAATTGCTGACGATTGATAAGAGCACAACGAGCGCGATTGAACGCGACATCACCAAATCTTCCATGCCGAACTACAGCAAAGTCTTCAACGCCGAAGAACTCGACAATCTGACTGCCTATCTGTTCTCTCTGCGGGGTGGCCTGTGAAATTAGCACTCATCCTGGCGTCCACCTCCGCGCTGTTTGCCCAGAGCAACTCCGGCGACTGGCTGCACTTTCAAGGCAATGTGGAAGGGCATCGGCATTCGCCACTAACCCAGATCACGAAAGCCAACGCCGGCAAGCTGAAGCTGGCTTGGGCCCTGCAGTTGGATAAGACCGACAAGTTCGAAGCGTCGCCCATTGTGCGCGGCGGTGTGATGTACATCTCTGAGCCGCCTTCGGATGTCACGGCGCTCGAGACCCGCTCTGGCAAAGTGTTATGGCGCTACAAGCGCGTCCTGCCGGACAACGTGGCGTACTGCTGCGGTAAGGTGAATCGCGGCGTAGCGATCCTCGGCAACCTGATCTTCATCGGCACGCTGGACGCGCACCTGGTGGCCTTGGATGCCTCTACCGGCAATGTTGTCTGGGATGTCGAAGTGGCCCCCCACAAGAAGGGTTACTCCTCGACGGTGGCACCGCTTGTCGTGAAGGACAAGGTGATCATCGGCAGCGCAGGCGGGGAGTTTGGCGTGCGCGGATATCTCGCGGCGTACGATGCCAAGACCGGCAAAGAGGCGTGGCGCACGTGGACCGTGCCTTCGGCCGGCGACAAAGCAACCGAGACCTGGCTGGGCGATAGCTACAAATACGGTTCCGCGACGACGTGGGTGACCGGCAGCTATGACCCCTCGACCAATCTCGTTCTATGGGGCACCGGCAATCCCGGGCCGGACTGGAAGGGTGACAAGCGGCGCGGCGATAACCTCTATTCAAACTGCCTGCTGGCTCTCGATGCCGACACCGGCAAAATGAAGTGGTACTTCCAGTTCACGCCGCACGACGTGCATGATTGGGACTCCACACAGGTGCCGATCGTGACCGACGAGATGTGGCAGGGCAAGATGCGGAAGCTGGTTCTGTTCGCCAACCGCAATTCGTTCTACTATGTGCTCGACCGCGAGACCGGCGAGTATCTACTGGGTAAGCAGTACGTGCGGCAGACTTGGGCGCAACCGAATCTGGATGCCAAAGGTCGCCCGACGCGGCTGCCGAATACCTCGCCAACGGAGAAGGGCACCACCGTCTATCCCAACTCACCGGGCGCGACAAACTTCCAGGCGCCGAGCTATTCGCCGGTCACAAAGCTGCACTACGTGATGACTCGGGACGAGGGCGGCGTGTTCTACACGGGCGATGACACGTACAAAGAAGGGAGCTGGTACCTGGCCGGCCGCTTCGTCTCGAAGCCCGGCGAAGAGGCCACTGGCGCCATCAAGGCCATGGATCCGAAAACCGGAACCGCGAAGTGGGAGTATGCCTTGAGCGCTCCTTCCTGGGCGGGCGTGCTGACGACGGCCGGCGGACTTGCGATCAGCGCGACCGGTGACGGAGACGTGTTGGCCCTTGACGACGCGACGGGGAAGCTGCTTTGGAAGTTCTCAACTGGCGGCAAGGCATTCGCCAACCCGATCAGCTACACGGCAGCGGACGGCAAGCAGCACATTGCCATTGCGACCGGGCACACACTCTGGTCGTTCACGATCGAGTAGGGCTAACGCGACAACGTGAAGCGGTGAAACGGCTCGAGGTGGTCAATCGACTCCTCGGGCCGTCCCATTTTCCAGCCGAACATTCGGAACTCGATCTTGTTCCGAGTGAAGTCGATGATCGTGAAGCCATTGTCCTCGCGGGGCGCCAAAGTTTCCGCGATCTCCAGGCCCGTCGCGATCAGGGGCGGTGTGCCGCGAGCCGATGACGGCCAGCCGCGAGGACCGGTGGAGATGGGGCCAGTGAGGACGGCGTGCACCGGGTTTCGCCGGAGGTCTGCCGTGCCATTACGCGTGATCGCTCCGTGGCCGAGGGCGTGCAAGTCCCCACTGAGAAAGAGGGGGACGCGCTCCATCGCGGATGCGGCCGCCAGCAGCCGATCATGTTGTGAACGCCAGCCTTCCTGCCAGAAGTACTTTGGCCGGGCGACGCCCAGCCGGCCGTTGGCATCGAGAACGTCCGGGTACCATTCGCCCCATTTGCCGGCGCTCCAGCCGATCGGCATGGAAGGCACGTGCACCACATGGCGGGCAGGTGAATTCCGCATGCGGCTCAACAGCCAAGCTTCGGCGTTGTCTGGAACGAGGCGGGCGTGGGGACCACGCAGCGTCTGGAAGCGGCGGCAATCGTAGAGGAGAAGTTCGGCCAGGTTGCCAACGCGGAGGGTGCCGAAGCATTCGCTGAGGCCGGGAGACCGGTCGGCTGCGCTCGCGCCGGGTAGACCGCTGGGGCGGTCGGCGTTGGGGAGATGTTCCGGGAAGTACAGATGCTGCGTGGCGCGGGCCAAGCGCGTCATGAAGTCGTCCGGAGGGAACGAGATGCCGCTAGGGATCGCTTCGTCGTTTTCAAAGTAGTCGTGGTCGTCTTGAATGAAGTGAACCGGCGTCGAGCGGAAGAGCGTACCGTAGAGCTCGGCGATCTGGCGGTCCACGGCGCGTTTCAGTAGGCGTTCGTTGGGCGTTCCGAGGACCGGAATGTCGCGGTTGAAGTCGGCGCCGAGCAGTTGGCTGGCCCAAGGCTGCTGGCCCATGGGAAAGCGGCCGGTGCCGCGGCCGAAACGGAGGTCCCAGTACACGTGGTCGCCGATGGCGATCATGGCGTCGGGTCGCTGCCGGAGCGCCGTCCGGAATAGCCGTTGGCGCGCCGGGACACTCACCCAGTAAGGCTGCGTCGTGTCTTCGATGAGCGCGGCGTCATGGCCGCCAGCGCAGGTGAAGACGAGCAGGCGGAAACGGTCGACGGCCGCGTCCGGCGGCGGGAAGGTGCGAAGGGGCCACGGCTCATAGCCATCGATCCGAAGCTGGTACTCCGTGGCGGGTTGGAGGCCGGGGACATCGAAGAGCCAGAATTGGCCATCGGAATCAGTGCGCCGCCCGCCGACTCGCCGGTTGTTGACGTGTAGTTCAGGAGCACGGAGGAGCGGTTGATGGAACGAGGCCTTGATCAGAAAACGATCCTGCGTGGCCGCGGGGAGCAGGTGGCGCAACCCTTTCGGGGGAGCGAGCGCGGCTAGTACTTGACGACGGGTCAGTGATGACTGGGTGGCCATGTGGCCGTCAGGTTATCGCAATTTCGTGGCTTAGATTGTCAGGGACCGGTATATCTCCGATTCCGCCAAGTCGCGGCAGAACGATTCCTGGGAAAGGAATGTGGTGTCCATGGATTTCAGGTGAACGTGGGCGGCGTGGACGAGCGACGAATCGGATGCCTTGGCCGCGGCTTCTTCCATCGTTTCGTAGTACAGCGGGTATTCCTCGCCCAGATACTCCCGAACCGAGGGAAGGGAGTTGACAAGCACCGGGGTGGCTCGCACGATGCACTCAATGATGGCGTTGTTGGCAACGGCGCCAAAGAGGTTTAGAAAGACGAGCGAGGCAGAGAGAAGCTGGTCATAGGCGTGATTGGGTAGATGGGGCAGTATCTCGATGCCCCAATCGGCCGCAGGCGGGGTTCCGAAATGCTTCCGGTCCGCGTCAAAAACGGCGTTAAAGCGCGGCAACCCATCGCCGGACTGGGGGATCAGGAGGGCTTTCCGTGATTTCGGAATCTCGAGGTTATAGATGGCGGAAAGATTCCGCAGCCACCAGCCCACTTGTACGACCCGTTGCCCCTGCTGCTGATACCGATCCCAGTCGAACCGGACTGATGGCACTTCGGTAGGGTGGCGCAACGTTGCGACAGGTACGTCGACGTAGTCGGCCAGCCAGCATTTCATGTCGTCGGACAGCGTGAACAGTCCCCGGCAATGCGGCCAACTTTCGCGCCAGGCAGGAGTCTGACTGATATTACGAATACTCTTGTTCTGCTCAAACCACGCGGGAAAATCCGCCGGAACGTGAACAATACCGATCCATGGACGACGATACGGAATTCGGCCCTCTGCCAGGGCACCCGCGTACTGCCGGCCGAAGTTGCGTTCCACCATCGTATCGAGAAGGACCCCCGCACCGTCCGTTCGCAGGAGTGGAGTGAGACTCGATTGGGCGAATTGCCAGCCGCTGCGTTGGTGGGGATAAAGGAACGACTGCTCGAGGGTGAGTTTTGGTTGGTAAAGAGTTGGCGAAATGATTCATTCAGGTTACACTTTGAGGGCGCGGAAAACCTAGGAGAAAGTCCAGAAAATGAGCATTTCCGTCGGCGCTAAACGGTATTCCGTCTATGGCTACGACTTTATTTTGCAAGGGAATAGCACTGCGGCCCAAGATGGCCTAGCCGAGGATTTCACTTTTTTTTGCGGGGAATCGGCGGGTTCGGAGCCGGTGACTCTGGTGCTGAACCAGGACACGCCAAACTACGCTGATTTGCCCGAATGCGATGCGTCGGTGTATACGCCACGGAATGTGGTTTATCGCGATGGCGACAGACGGATCCTCGATTTTGGTGGCCGCGGGTTGGGCATCTACGAGCCGAAGCAGCGCCGGTTCACGATGACCAGCGAGTCGTCGGATCTGGTCTACGAGGCGGGCTATTTATTTCTGCTCTCGCAGATTGGCCAGGCGGCGGACGAACGCGGAATGAGCCGCGTACACGCCATGGCAATGAGCTACCGCGGCAAGGCAATTCTTGCCATGCTGCCGATGGGTGGGGGGAAGAGCACGCTGGCCGCGGCGCTTTTGAAGCATAAGGAGCTGCGAATTCTTTCCGACGATTCGCCGTTTCTCGATCGTCAGGGCGGTGTGCATGCCTTTCCCTTGCGTTTGGGTCTGCTCAAGGGCCGGGAGAAAGAGGTTCCTTCCGATCAGGTTCGCATGATCGACCGGATGGAGTTCGGCCCGAAGTATCTGGTGAACTACTCGTACTTCGCGGAGCGCGTGTCCGCGAAGGCGGAGCCCGGAATGCTGTTGATCGGGCGACGGACGCTCTCGCCGCGCGGCCGTTTGGAAGAGGTGTCCTACCGTACTGCGATTTCGGCGATGGTACCCCACAGTATCGTGGGCCTGGGTTTGTTTCAAGGCCTCGAATACATCCTCGAACGGAGTACCGGCGAACTGATCGGCAAGGCAGGCGTCGCATGGTCGCGGGCTCGGAACGCGCATCAGTTGGTGCGGCGTTCACGAAATTACGTGTTGCATATGGGGCGCGATCCCGAACAGAACGCGCAGTTGATTCTGGACACGGCGGAACGATTGTTTGCCAACGGTCAGTAGCCATCTCTACACGCTCGCC
This sequence comes from Candidatus Sulfopaludibacter sp. SbA3, assembly GCA_945890485.1. Taxonomy (GTDB): domain Bacteria; phylum Acidobacteriota; class Terriglobia; order Bryobacterales; family Bryobacteraceae. The sequence goes on from CAMDCN010000006.1 coordinate 87,158, forward strand.
GGGAAGGCCTTGGCGCCGATTCTCCGTCTGCCGTTTGTCGAGAGCGTCTACATTCGGCGGAGCGTCGCGGCGGGCGAAGCCGAGTTCCCGTGGAGCGACCTCGATCTGGGTATGGTGATCGGCGACTGTACCGGTGAGGATCTTTTCGCGCTTTGGCGTCGATTCCAGGTGGCGAAGGTGTTGTTCCCGCGCCTGGGTGAATGTGTCGTGGCGACGGCGGATGAGTTGTCGGAGATGGCCGCGATGGATCCCTATCGAGCTTCGCTTGACCGGCGCTTCGGCGTTGTCGCCGGCGGGAGTCGGCCATCAATCCCAGCACTGCCGATTTCCGGCATGGCTGCGGCTCGCCGGCTTGTCTTCTGGTTTGAACATTACTTGCCATTGGCCGTCCGGCAGAGGAACGTGCGCAATCAGCGCAAGTTTGTGAAGGAGATGGCCAACGCTCTTGGCGTGGTCGAGGGCCGATGGCCGGAACCCCGGCGCTCCCGTGCGGAGACGGAACTGCCGGTTGAGCTGCCGCCCGGTTCACCGTTCGCGCAGTGCTGCTTTCTTGCCGAACGGGCGCAGCGTCGGTTGCGGCCGCCGGCGCCGGTGCTGAAAAGTGTCGTACGCCTACCTTCGCTGGTGCTCCTACCCGATCGGAATACGCCAATACCGGATGACGTAGCCGCGCGTACGATTGTTGCCACGCCACCCGTGATGGATTTGCTGATGGCCACGCAGAATCCGTTCCTTTGGTTGCAGTACGGAGCCGAACTGGAGCCGCTCGGGTTTGTTGCGCCGCCGGTCGCTGCCTGGTGGGAACTCTGCTACCGGCAGGCCAGTGGCGAACGATTTCGCTTGCCGGGGTTCTGCGAACGTGGCCCGATACTGCAGGCGGATCGTCTGGCGAGGGTGGAGCGCACGGTGCAACGATTAAGCGCCGGAGGTGCTCCAGGGGACGATTCGAGGACGGCTGCCGCTGGACGGTCCCCAAGCCTCCGCCGATACTACCAGGGAGAATACGAAGGTCTTGCCCGGCGGGCTAAGGCGCTACGGGAACAGATTCGTCGCCAGCTCCCCGCCGCCGTCATTCCTTGAGCGCGACCACCGCCAAAACGTACTAGCGGCGGAAAAATTGGCTCCTCACCCTGGACGCCTTTCGAACTCTTGCTGCCTGAATCTAGTGTCGCTCGAACCCCCCTAACTCCTTGTCATCGTTTGGCCCGGGCGTGTAGTTGAAGTCTGCGTCAAGTCTGGGTACCCAACGAGCAGGACGCGGGAAACTCTCAACAAGAGCACGGACTTCCCACAACCGGACGTCTGGACATTATCGGCCGGTGCCCATCAAAAGCTGCAAACGACACCGTGGCTACGATCGATTAAGTGTCGGCAATGGAATGGCAACTGATGGGATACGGGTTGTTTGTGACAGTATATGCGTGCCACTTTACTTTGGTGGGATCGATGGCATTCTGATGCTCTTGGCGCGCCCTGCTGAAGAATCTGAACGCGCCGCAATCACAGATGCACTACCACTGCTTTGTGCACATTCACGCACGGGATAACTCGCTGCGACTATTGGGGCCCTACATCCGGAACGAACGATTGCGCTCGTGCGGTATCACACCGCTAGCTACGGACTTGGAGGGCCAGAAGCGACAACCCTGACGCAGATTCCGGTGCTATTAATGCAACAAGGGATCAGCCCAACGCTGGACATCGAAAAGAGGTGCTGCGATCGAGAATAGGGTCTGGAATGCTGGACTTGCTGTCGGTAGCGCTCGAGGCTCTCATGATTTCACCTACACCGCACAGAGCTACGGCTCCACGCACACCAGTGGGCGATTACTCTGCTCCCCGCCCACAGTCACACGCAATTCTACACTACCGTCAACCCCCGGCGGAATCATGAGGTTCACCTGCATCAGTCCATACAAACCGCCAGTCATCCCCGCGAAAAGCACGGGGGCGTTCACGCTTCCTAGTGTCGCCGACGTCGGTAGCGTCTGCGCGTACGGCCGATCCACCGGCACTGGAACTCCGGTCGTAACGACTCCATCCAAGGGGCCTGAACCCATCATGTAGACTGTGATGAAACTTCCAGCTTTTGCGCAATTACTCTCGCTGTTCAAGCTGTAATCTGAATTCTGTACAATCCCGCGGTTCGCTCCGTAGGTGAGGATGAACGGGGCCGCTGCCTTCACCTTTAGTGGCACGGGCAGGCTCTCCACTCCCGCGGTCACCACCTTCACTTGAGCGATGCCGAGTCTTGTCTCATAGGGAAGTTGCAGGATGATCAGTCCCGGACTGACATAGTACAGCGGAACCGGAACGCCGTTCACCAACACCCGAACGCCACCCAGCGTTGTGGGCAGAGTTCCGCCCGAAGCTGTCTCCGTCTGCGATGCCATGCGCTCCCCGTATAAATCCACCAGCGATCCCGGAGAAACATCGTTCGTCAGCCCCGCGTGAATAATCGCACCGCCATCCAGGATTTGCGGTTTCAGCGCGAACTGGGTCAACTCCTGCAGCGTCGAAGCATAGGCCGCCTTCGGCTGATACTGCCGGTCAAACAGGAGCGCGTCGCTGAAGCCGGGAAAGAAACTGTCGATCCAGGAAATAGCGTCGGTCACACCCCACACTGTGATCATGGTGCACTTGGGATGCGCGCGGCAAGCCGCCACCATGTTGCGATACTCGGTCGCCTGCTGCTGCAGTTTTTGGGGTGTGGTTGGCGACTGAATCCGCACATCCAATTCCGTGATGTGGACTTCCAGCCCCAAATCGCCGAAGCGCTTGATGTTCTCGGTCATCGACTGCAAGCTCGGAGCCGCGTTGTTCACAAAGTGCGCCTGCAGGCCTACGCCGTGAATCGGCACTCCCCGGTTCAACATTCCCTGTACCATTGTGAACATCGCGTTTGATTTTGCGTTCAGTCCTTCGACGTTGTAGTCGTTATAAAAGAGCTTAGCGTCGGGATCGGCTGCGTGCGCAAGCCGGAATGCTTCATCAATGTAGTTCGGGCCCACGTTGTTCGACCAGAACGTGGGTCGCAACCCGTTGGGCGCGGGATCTAGAATCGCTTCATTCACGACGTCCCACCAGGTGACGTGGCCCTTGAAGTGTATGACCTCCGTTTCGATGTGTTCCTTCATAAGTGCCGCCGCCTGCGCCTGCGTGAAGGTACCGTTCCTCACCCAGGCGGGAAGCTGGTTGTGCCACAGCAGCACGTGTCCCCGCACCCGCATGTGATTCGCCTCCGCGAACCTCACCACTTGATCCCCGGGACAAAAGTTGTACCGCCCCGCAGCCGGATGCGTCGTATCGAACTTAAACGCGTTCCCCGCCACTATTTGGTTGAACTCCCGCCCGATCGTTTGAGCGTAGGTGCTCTGCAACAAATCAGCAGGCGAGGTCTCCGAACCGAAATAGAATCCCCGCGCCGACGCAACGTTGCGCAAAGCCGTGTCCGTCCGCGCCACTTTCCGTCCATAAGGATCGAACAACGTCACGCTATTGCTCGCGGCGGGAGCCGTGGCGATCATGCCCCGCAGTGTCACCGTCGTGTTGGCCGCCGCACCCAAGCCCCAGTAGACGAATCCATTCGAGAACAAGCCCGGATCCGCATACCGGCCCGCCTCCAGCCCGTTCACGAAGAACACGAGGTCGGCCCCGATGCGCGCCACTTCTAAACGCACCGGTCCTGGCTGACGATTCCCCGGAATCGGGAACGAGCGCGAAACATTGGTCGCCGAAGCGCCCGTCCAGTAAAATGTGGAGACAGAGTTCCCGACGACACCTGCATCGATCCGCTTCAGTCCTTCCCAGAACTGCCCGCCTGTCGAAGGCTGCCCTGTCAGAGAGATCCCCACGGAGTTCGCGGTCACCGACGATTCAAGCTCTGCCACGATGCTGAAGTCTCCCGCAACTTCCAGCCTCGATCCCGTCAGCATGAACGCCTGGTAAGACGCTCCGGAGGTGTGTGCGATCGTAGACCCGTCTGCCGAGACACGCGCCGTTGCCGAACAGCCCCAGTCGCTACTCATCAGGTCGGCCACCTGCGTCCAGCCGTCCCGCGGGCTTACGGCGGCGCTGCTTGCCAAAGTTATGGAAAGGAGTAAGAGGAGGAGACGCATGAGTTCCAATAATGTCGAGCGTGCAGCCGTGTGTCAAGCGGTCTACCTAGCCCCTCAGAGCAGAATGCTATACGAAGCCATCTTTTCGCGCTAAGTCACAGAGAGCCCCCTACTGCTGGACCAATAGGCAAACCCATTTCTGAGTCTAAACAAGCCCAGCGAAGTCCCATTGCTCAACCACCTGTGCGCCGGGCCGGAACAGCGGTGCCAGATCAGTTGTCCTGGAATTGGGTCATAAGAGCCCAGTCTCGTCTGCAACTGCGAACGCCCCTGCTCGAATCCGCGAACTGACTCAAGCAAAAAAATGTTGCGGTTCGTTTAGCGCAGGTGTTTGGGCATGCCGTATCGACACTCCTGTCGATACGGCATGCATACGCGAAGAGTGAGAAAAGTGTAAACCGAGACGCGAAACGCGTTAACCATGCGTAGGCGTTCTCTGGAGACACGGCGAATTCAAGTGCATGTGCCCGAGCTCACTCACCGAGCCCACCAGAACGGTTCTCCAAGGTGTGAACGGGAGAGTAGGATTGTCTGGAGCGCATGGAGACATCAGGAAGACGATGTGGAGAACGCGTAAACCTGCGGAGGGCGCAGGCGTAAACCACGGGGTACTGAATGTTCGGCGGGAAATAATTTGGCTCCCCGGGTAGGATTCGAACCTACAACCCTTCGGTTAACAGCCGAATGCTCTACCATTGAGCTACCGAGGAACACTGCACTTGACAACCCTCTTATTTCAACAAATTCGAGGGGAAAGTGTCAACTGGATTAGCGTCTTTTCAGCCAATCTGCCAACCGTCCCGGCCAACTCGACAACGCGAGATCGCTCCACGCCAATCCAACCCCGTGCGGCCCCTTCTCGTAGATGTGCAACTCCGCCGGTACTCCCGCCTTTCGCAACGCCAGATAAAACAGCACGCTGTTCTCCGGCGGCACCCCCGTGTCCTCGTTCGTGTGGAACAAAAACGTCGGTGGCGTCTCTGCCGACACCTGCTTCTCGTTCGACAACAGCTCCGTCAATTGCGGATCCGGCGTATCGCCCAAAAGATTCCGCCGCGATCCCTTATGGACCACCTCTTCCTGGGTGAACGTGATCACCGGGTACGCCAAAATTGCGAAATCCGGCCGCGATCCCGCCCGTTCAATCGGATCCGCATCGCCCGCCCGCCCCCCGTCGAAATGCGTCGCCGCTGTCGCTGCCAAATGACCACCCGCCGAGAATCCCCACACGCCAATCCGCTTCGCATCCACTTTCCATTCCGAAGCCTTCGTCCGCACCGTGCGAATCGCCCGCTGCAGATCCTGCAGCATTACCGGATGACGATACCGCGGCCCCAGGCGATACTTCAGCACAAACGCCGAAACCCCTTGCGAGTTCAGCCACTGTGCAATCTGCTTGCCCTCATGGTCTATCGCCAGCGCTCCGTAGCCGCCGCCCGGGCAAACCACCACCGATTGCCCATTCGGATTCTTCGCCAGCCACGGCGTTAGCGACGGCTGGTCTTTCTCCGTCTCCCCCAGCGCCCCCGGGGCGCCCTGAGGCCACAGCAACTGCGCGGCAGGCTCCGGGACAGCACGTTGTGCGTTCAGCGAGCCAATGGTCATCAAACAGAGCGTCATCAGGCAAAACAAAAGGCGCATAGATCCTCGTAATCTATCACTCTCCCTGCTTCAGTCGCCCGCTTTGCTTCAGCGCCTCCCGGAGTAGATACTCGATCTGCCCATTCAGGCTCCGAAACTCATCGTCGGACCACCGCTTGAGCAGATCGAGGGTTTTCTCATCGATGCGGAGCAGGAATGACTTCTTCTCTGCCATTTCTAGTGATGCAATGTTCCTGCGTTCACAACCGGCTGGACGTTGCGTTCGCTGCAGAGGACGACCAGCAGGTTCGAGACCATCGCCGCCTTCCGTTCCTCATCCAGGTTGACCACGGCTCTCTGGTTCAACTGCTCCAGCGCCATCTCCACCATGCCCACCGCGCCTTCCACGATCTTCGCCCGCGCGGCGATAATCGCGCCGGCCTGCTGCCTCTGCAGCATCGCCGCGGCAATCTCCTGCGCATAAGCCAAGTGCGTAATCCGCGCCTCCGTAATCTCCACGCCTGCCACCGTGAGCCGGGATTGGATCTCCGTCTTCAGCCGTTCCGCCACCAAGTCCGTCGAGCCGCGCAACGAAATGTCGTTGGCGTCATGCGCGTCATAGGAGTACACCGTCGCCAAATTCCGCAATGCCGCCTCGGACTGCACCGTCACGTAGTGCGAGTAGTCGTCCACCTGAAACGTCGCCTCCGCCGAGTCCACCACCCGCCATACGACCACCGCCGCGATCTCAATCGGGTTGCCGTCATGGTCGTTCACCTTCAAGTGATTCGTCTCGAAATTCCGCACCCGCAGCGAGACCTTCTTCTTCGAGTAGAACGGGTTCGACCACCGAAGGCCCGCATCTTTCACCGTGCCGACGTACCGTCCGAACAGTTGCAGCACTACTGCCTGATTCGGCTGGACGGTAAAGTTACCCGGCAGCATCACAAAACCCAGGATCAACAACAACAAACCGGAAACGATGTACGTCGCCGCCTCGCCGCTTCCTTTGGCCGTAAAGAAGCAGTAGAGACTGGCGCCAAAAATGGCGAGATTGATAAGCAGCATCAGGTAGCCGCTCGGTGCCCTTTCGATTCGCTCTTTCATATCGAAATGATATCATTGTGATTTCGGGCGAGTCCAGCGAAAAGTGAGATATCCTCACGCTATGCACCGCCTTGCCTGTCTCGCTGTGATCTCCGTCGGAACCCTCGCCGCCGAAAACTGGCCGCAGTGGCGAGGCCCGTCCTTTGACGGCAGCTCCGCCGAGAAGGGACTGCCCACGAAGTGGACCACCGAAGAGGGCGTCACCTGGAAGCTCCCGCTCCCCGGTCGCAGCGGCGCAACGCCGATCATCTGGGGCGAGCACGTCTTCCTGAACGTCGCCGACGGCGAAGACCTGCACATTTGGGACGTCGACCGGTCCACCGGCAAACTCCGTTGGCAGCAGAAGCTAGCCGGCGGCAACTACAAAATCAACAAGCAGAACATGTCATCACCTTCGCCGGTCACCGACGGCAAGACGGTGTTCGTGCTCACCGGCGTAGGCATCTTCAAGGCGTTCGACTTCACCGGCAAGGAGCTCTGGAGCCGGGATATTCAGAAGGATTATGGCAAGTTTGGCCTGAACTGGGGCTATGCCTCTTCGCCGCTGCTGTGGAACGGCTCGTTGTACGTCCAGGTGCTGCACGGCATGAAGACCGACGACCCCTCGTACCTCCTCCGCATCGACCCCAAGACCGGCAAGACCGTGATGAAGGTCGACCGGCCCACTGATGCCATTGTGGAATCGCCGGACTCCTACACCACGCCCCAGATCTGGAAGGAAGGCGCCAAGGAGGAACTCATCATCACGGGAGGCGACGTCGTCACCGGCCACGATCCCTTGACGCTCAAGGAGCTTTGGCGCGCTAACGTCCTCAACCCGCAGAACAACCCGATGAACCGCATCATCGCCTCCGCCGTCGTAAAAGACGGACTCATCTATTGCCCCACTCGCGTGAAGCCGCTCACCGCGCTCCGGCCCGGCGGTCGCGGCGACGTGACGAAGACTCACATCGCCTGGCAGAATCCGAACGGCCCCGACGTCCCGTCTCCGGTCACCGATGGCAAGTACCTCTACGTCACCAACGACCGTGGCATTCTGTGGAATCTCAATGCGAAGACCGGGGAGGAGATCTGGGGCGGCCAGCGCATCAAACCGGCGATCTATTCGTCGAGCCCCGTGCTCGCCGACGGCAAGCTCTACGTCACCAGCGAGGACGGCCTCGTCACGGTCGTTAAGGCCGGCCCTACGTTCGAAGTCCTGGCGGAGAACGATATGAAGGAGTACACTCTCTCCTCCCCGGCCATCTCCGACGGTCAGATCTTCATCCGGACTGCGGGCGCCTTATACTGCATCGGCGCCCGCCGCCGGTAACCCTAGCCTTTGGGTTTAAAGTAGAACACCATCGCCGCGCCGCCGGCCGTGATCACATAGCCGAGCCACAACAGCGGATTCACTTTCGTTTCGGGCGGGTGCAGGTACATCGTGAACAACACGTTGATCAGCGGTGCGCCGCCGAACACAATGGGCATCACGTAGTTCGGCACGCCGCCATTGCGGAAGGCGAAGATGATGCAGATGGCGCCGATCGCCCCAAGCGCGCCGCCTAATGACGCATTGATCGTACCGGCACGGTCAAACGTTCCCATGCCGCCGCTCGACTGCAGTTGCAGCATCGGCACCAGCACCCCCAGCAGGAAGTAGGCCCCGCCGACGCAAAGTAGAGCCTTCATCGGGTTGCCCAGTTTTACCTGACCCGTATGCAAAATGGGGCCGTAAACTCCCCAGGCGAGCATGGCGCCGAGCGCGAAAAGCAACCAGAGCATACTGCGTTTTTTCTCCTTGGATGACATGGACCCTCGATTATCCCAGATCAGAACTGCAGCCGGATCGCGAACTGAATCTGCCGCGAAGACGTCACCGTCGACCGGATGCGGCCGAAGCCACCCAGCGGACCGGTTGTCGTCGAAATCGCCAGCAGATTGGGCGGGGCGAAGTTCGTGTGATTGAACAGATTGAAGGATTCCGCGCGGAACTGAATCCGCGCATTTTCATTCCAGCCCCGCAGCGGGAAAGACTTCAGCGCCGCCAGGTCGAACGTCTTCAGTCCGGGGCCAATGAACGTTCCCCGGCCCAGATTCCCTAACGTGCCAGGAGCCGAAAGGACAAAAGCCCTTGGATCGAAGTACTGATCCGGCCCGCCGAGCACGGCGCTTTGATGCGTATAGCCCGGCGCCATCGACGCCCGGTCCTGGCCCAGCCCCGGCCCCAGCGAAGGCGCCCAGCCAGAGCGAGAACGGTTGCCGCTGACGAACACGGTCAGCGGACTCCCCGAGCGGAAGTTGTTAATCCCGGCCAACTGCCAGTTCGCAAACGCCGCCTTCTGCCAGCCGGAAGCCGCGCGGGCGATTGGCAGGTCGTAAGTGAAGTTCACCACCCAGTTGTGCTTGGCGTGGTAGTCGGATAGACCTTTGTTGTAATTGAACCCTTCAAACTCGGGCATGGCCGAAGTCGTGCCGTTCGTGCCGTCAGAGAAGAAGGTCGATGCCTGCGTCGTATCAATGTTCCGCGCAAACGTGTACGAGCTCTGGAACTGCAAGTCGCGGCCGAGGCGCTTGCGAATCTCCAGAAGGCCGGCGTGATACCAGGAATTGCCGTCGCTCGATTTCAACTCGATCGTCGCCCAGTTCGGATTCCGCCGCGGCGCGCCAGCAGGGAAGAGCAGCGTCCCGTCCGCCTGCCGAACCGGCTCCACAATGTTCACGTCGTTCGAGCGAAGCAGGTGAATCCCCCGTGCCCCGGCGTACCCAAGCGTCGCCACAAAGCCGCCCGGCAACTGATGCTGCACGTTCAGGTTCCACTGCTGTACATAAGGGTTCTTCAGGTTGAACTCCACCGGCCGCACCGTGTTCCCAATTGCTCGCGCAAACGGGGGCACCGGGAAGGTCGGATTCACAATCAGGACGCGTGGTGTAGCCGGCGGGTTCGTCACGGTGACGATCAGGTTCTGCTGGTTGTTCGTATTGAAGAACAGGCCGTACCCGCCGCGCAGCGAAGTCTTGCCGGTGCCGAAAACATCCCACGCAAAACCCAACCGCGGTGAAAAGTTCTTCTTCGTCGGATTGGCATAAAGCGGACCCGGAACCGTGACGGCGTCCGTGAACAGGTTCTTCATGTTTGAATCCCGGCCGTAGATATCTTCCGGCATGGTCGAGAACTCGTACCGCAGGCCTGGGTTCAGCGTAAACCGTGGCGTCACCTTCCACGAATCCTGCAAATAGAAACCCATTAGCGTGAATCGCCAGTAGCGATCGAACGTGGCCGCCGGAGTCAAGCCCAGGAAGCGCGCCGGCCGGTTTTCAAGAAAGCTCCGAACATCGTTAAAGGCGAATGTCCCTAAGGAAAACGTCGGGTTCACCATGTTCATCTGATATCGCTCCGCCATCATGCCGGCCTTGATCAAATGGCTGCCGCGGGTGAGAGTCACTCCCGTGTCGAAGCTGAAGACATTTTGCGTTAGCCGCAGGTTGGCCGAACTTTGTGTGCCGAAGCGAGGCATGCCGCCGACGTCGATATTGCCGGTCGTGCCCCGGCCAGGGACAAACTCCGCCAGCGGCGTCGCCGTGTTCGCCTCGATATTCTGACCAATCCGGGTCCGGCTGAACCCGCCGCGCACGTGGAACAAGGTCTGCGGCGAAACGATGTGGCGATACTCCGTCGTCAGGAACTGATTCCGTGAAAGGAACTCCCGCGGAAACTGTGGAAAGTCGGTCGGTAGAACCTGCACCGCGTCGTCCCACGTATGCCGGGCGAAGAACTGCCCGCGGGTGCCGACGTTGCGGTCGTAGCGGCCCTGCACAAAGTTCTGATCCACCGTCTGGTTGAAGCCGAAAATGTAGTCCGCCAATCCGCCCCCGCGCGAGGCGCCGTTCGGCCGCGGCATCTCGTTCAGGAAAGGCACAATCGCTGGATTCAACGTCACCGGGCCATTCGGCAGAATTCCGGCGCGGGCATTATCGTCGGGGACAATGGAACTGATCGTGCGGCCCAGCCGGTCCCGTAAGCTTTCCACCGTGAAAAAGAAGAAATCCTTGTCCTTCCGCAGCGGGCCGCCAATGCTGCCGCCGAACTGGTTGCGCTTGAAATCGGGCCGCTTGGCCGGATCGAAGAAATTGCGCGCATCGAAATTGTCGTTGCGCAGAAAGTGGAACAGGCTGCCGTGCCAGGCATTCGTGCCGGATTTCGTAATCGCGTTGATCTGCCCGCCGCTATTGCGGCCGAACTCGGCGCTGTAGGTATTCACCTCAACGCGGAACTCGCGGATCGCCTCAACGCCCAACACCGTCCCCGCCGCCGACCCCGCCGGGCCGTTCGTCATATCGTTCTGCGGCGTGCCGTCAATCAGGTACACATTCGAACGCGGATCCTGCCCGTTAATCGAAGTCCCCAGTCCATGGGCGACTACCGATCCGCCGTCGCGATGCGGATACGCGACCACGCCCGGCTGCAGCAGTGCCAGATCCGTATAATTGCGTCCGTTCAGCGGCAAGTCTCTGATCGCGGACCCGCCTACCAGATACCCCAGTTCTGAAGTCGAAGTGTTCACCTGCGATGCCGAGGCGTTTACGGTCATCTCCTGGTCCACCGCGCCAACCTCCAGGGTCACATCGATCGTCGCCGACTCGTTTACCGACAGCTCGATGCCACGGCGCACCATCGGCCGGAAACCCTTGGCCGTAATGCGAACTTCCACCTCCCCGACTGGAATCGCTGGAATACGAAACAAACCCACGCTATTCGTCAACACCTGCCGGACTAATCCGGTGGCGGTCTGAATGACCGACACTTCGGCCCCTTGCACGATGCCACCACTGGGATCGTGAATCGTACCGTTCAGCGTCGCGGTGGTTTGGCCGTAGGCCACAGCAAATAAAGAAAGAAGGATTCCGGTCGTACGAGCCAACTGCAATGATTCACCTCAATGACTTAGGGTATCAAAGCGACCGGCCCCAACCCCTCACTTTTCCGAGAACTTTGCCAGCACCGCACCACCCAATGTCCACGCCACCCACGTATCAACTACGTCGACCATCGTATAGTGCAGCGACTGGCTCATCCAGATCCAATTGTTCAGGTTCGTGAACAGACCCATCGCCAAGCCAATCAGGGAGACGAAGATCAGGCGGGGAAGGTAACCGCGCAATTCCGTCATTCCCATCAGAATGACCAGGATGGCCGCCACGGCAATGTCGAGCAAAATCCCGCGGATGAACATGTCCGGCGACATCATCTGCCCACCCACCGCTTTATAGTTGATAGTCGCCACCGGGCCGGCCGCATAGCGATCGGCGATCGTATTCGGGTCGGTACCCTGATTCGGGAGCATGTAAACGCCGTCCTGGGGCAGGTTGGCCCGCAGCACCGCCCCCACCGCAGCCTCGTCCTTTACCGACAGCAGCGCGGCATTGTGGAACGGCAGGGCGACCCAGGAGGTGCCTTGCCAGACAAAAACGGCCAGTGCGGCCAGCAACGTGAAAAGGATGCGTCTCATGGTGCGAAAAAGTCTACGCGAATTCGCCGCCGGGCGCATGCCCCCCGCCAAACCCAATACACTATTGCCATGCGCTGGCTTCTGGGACTGATGGCGATAACACTCTGGGCCGATAACTGGCCGGCATGGCGCGGGCCGACTGCCAACGGCATCTCCGCCGAGAAAGGCTTTCCCTCCGAATGGTCAGCGACGAAGAACGTCGCCTGGAAGACGCCCATTCCCGGCCGCGGCCGCAGTTCCCCCATCGTCTGGGGCGACCGCATCTTCCTCACCGCCGACATCGACGGCGATGTGATTCCTGGCGCCAAACCGCCCATCCACCTGCTCGACGGCAAAGAGTTCCTCCACCCCGATAGCCAAGGCGCCAACCGCGCCCACCAGCTCGTTCTTCTCTCGCTCGACCGCAAAACCGGCCGCATCTTGTGGCAGAAAACCGCCCACTCCGGTCAGGTCTACGACGATCGCCACAAAGCCGGCAGCTACGCCGCCCCCACCCCCACTACCGATGGCCGGTCCGTCTTCGCCTACTTTGGCTCGGAAGGCCTCTTCGCCTACGACTACGACGGCAAGCTGCTCTGGAAGTTTAGCCCCGGTCCCATCAAAACCATCGGCATGGGCCACGGCACCTCGCCCATTCTCGCTGGCGACCGCATCCTTCTCCAGTGCGATAACGCCGACGAAAAGAAGTCCTTCCTCATCGCCCTCAACAAGAAAACCGGGAAACCCCTCTGGCGCGTCGACCGCCCCGTGAACATCACCTGGAACACCCCGCTCCTCGTCAATGGCGCCCTCATCACCGCGGCCACCGAAAAGGTGATCGCCTACGACCTCAAGACCGGCAAGGAACTCTGGGAGGCGCCCGGCATCAAGGGCAACGCTGTGCCTAGCCCCGTCAGCGGCAACGGCATCGCCGTCGTTTCCGCCGGCTACCCCGACAAGTACGCCTACGCGGTCGGCCCCGGCGGCAAAGTCCTCTGGACGTACGCCAAAGGAACCGCCTATGTCCCCTCGCCAATTTTCTACGGGCTCCACGTCTACCTGATGACCGACAAGGGCCTGCTCACCTGCATCGACGCCAAGAGCGGCGGCGTCCTCTATGAAGGCAAGCGCCCGCCCGTCCCCGCGACTTTCCTTTCCTCGCCTGTTGCGTATGATGGAAAGATTCTAATCATCAGTGAAGATGGAGACTCCTTCGTGATTCAAGCCGGACCGGACCACAAAGTCCTCGCCACCAACTCGATCGGCGAGCCCGTCCTGTCGTCCCCGGCGCTTTCGAGCGGCATGATCTTCGTGCGCGGCAAGGACCATCTGTTCGCCATCGCCACGCCATGAAGATTGCTCTTGTCGTGATCTCCATTGCTGCCTTCTACGTCCTCCATCACGATTGGTGGAACTGGTCGGCCGCCCGGCCGCTCGCCTTCGGCTTCCTCCCCGTCGGTCTCTGGTATCACGCCCTCTACACCGTCGCCGCCGCGTTTCTGATGGCGGCCCTCGTCCGCTGGTGCTGGCCCTCCGGCTTGGAGCGCGACGAATGATTCCCGCTCTCTTCGTCCTGGCCTATCTGGCCATCGTTCTCTACATCGGTATCTTCGCCTTCCGCCGTTCGAGCGGCCAATCCGAAGACTTCTTCCTCGCCGGCCGCTCGCTTGGGCCCTGGGTATTTCTGCTTAGCCTGTTCGGCTCCCACATGACGGCGTTCGCGATTCTTGGCTCCAGCGGCCACGCGTTCAATTTCGGCATAGTCACCTATGGCCTCATGGCCTCCAGTTCCGCCCTCGTCGTGCCGCTCTGCCTGCTCTTCCTCGGCACCCGTCTCTGGTCCGTCGGCAAGCGCTTCGGGCTCATCACCCCCGTGCAGATCTTCCGCGACCGCTGGGAGTGTGGCCACATCGGTACGCTCATCTTCTTCTTGCAAGCGGCCCTGCTCGTGCCGTACATCATCATCGGCGTCATGGGTGGCGGCACCACGCTCAGCGTCATCAGCGGCGGCTTCATCCCCTTCTGGCTCGGCGGCCTGATCGTGGCTTTGGTCGTCATGAGCTACGTCTTCTTCGGCGGCATGCGCGGCACCGCCTGGGTCAATACTTTCCAGACCGTGCTCTTCCTCAGCTTCGGCGCCATCGCCGTTACGTTGATCAGTCAAGGCATGGGCGGCTTCTCCGCTGTCACCGAACGCCTGCTCAACAACCCCAACACCGCCAGCCTCCTCACTCGCGAAAAGTTCTCGCTCACCACTTTCCTCGGCTATACATTTAACCCGCTATCCGCCATCGCCTTCCCCCACATCGCCATCTTCTGCCTCACCGCCCGCAAGGTCACTCAGTTCAAACGCACGGTGATCTTCTATCCCATCTGCCTCCTCCTCATCTGGCTCCCCTGCGTCTATCTCGGCGTCGCCGCCAACCAAGCCACTGACATCCCCGCGATCGAAGCCAAAATCGAAGCCAAGGCCGCCACCGGCCGTCCCGTTCCTGGCGACGACGTGATGCTTCAACTCCTTGGCCGCTACGCCCCCGTCTGGGTCGCCGGCCTCCTCGGTGCCGGAATCATGGCCGCCGTCATGGCCAGCGACTCGCAGATTCTCGCGCTCTCGACGATGTTCACAGAAGACATCTTCGCCTTCTACGGCGGCAAGGACAGGTTCGGCGAGAAGGCGCAAATTGGCACCGGCCGCTTGTTCGTCGTCCTCGTCACGGCCTTCGCCTACTTCACCGCACTCAACGCCAAGGTTGCCATCTTCGACCTCGCCGTCCAATACGCCTTCGCCGGCTACGCCGCCATGGCCCCGCTCTTCGTCGCCGCTCTCTGCTGGCGCGGATCCACGAAATGGGGCGCGCTCGCCTCCACGCTCTTCATTGCGGGTTCCACCTTCGCGCTGTATCTACTTCCCCGCGGCTACACAATTCTCGGCTTCGCCCCCGTCGTCCCAATGACGCTCATCTCGGCCGCGCTCGTCTGGGGCGTGTCCCTGTTAACACCGAAGCCGTCCACTGAAACAATCAACCGATACTTCCCTTTGTCCTCTGTATAATCATGCCCATGCCTCCACCCAATAAGCTCACGCCCATCCAGTGGTTGATTTGTGCCGTCGCCGCCCTGGGCTTTGCTTTCGACATCTACGAACTCCTCGTCCTGCCCCTCATCGCCGGCCCCGCGCTCGCCGAACTCGGCGGGCTGAAACCCGGCACCCCGGAGTTCAACAGTTGGACGGGCATGCTCTTTTTCGTCCCCGCCTTCGCCGGTGGCATCTTTGGCATGGTCGGCGGCTATCTCACGGACCTTTGGGGCCGCCGCCGCGTCCTCGTCTGGAGTATTCTGCTCTACGCCGTCTCGGCCCTCGCCGCTGGCTTCGCTACCTCGCTTGAACAGCTCCTGTTCTTCCGCTGCACCACCTTCATCGGCGTCTGCGTTGAGTTTGTCGCCGCTGTCGCTTGGCTCGCCGAACTCTTCCCGGACGCCAAGCAGCGCGAAAACGTCCTCGGCTACACGCAGGCGTTCTCTTCCATCGGCGGCCTCCTCGTCACCGGCGCTTACTATCTCGCCGTTACGTGGGCCCCCAATCTCCCCGCCATTCACGGCGGCCACGAAGCCTGGCGCTACACGCTCATTTCCGGCGTCCTCCCCGCCATCCCGCTCATGATCATTCGGCCCTTCCTTCCGGAATCGCCGCTGTGGGCGCAACATAAAGCCGCCGGTACGCTCCGCCGCCCCAGCTTTGCGGCGCTCTTCCAGCCGCAGTACAGCCGCACCACCTGGGTCACCATGATCATGTACGCCGCCAGCTACGGCGCGGCTTTCGGCGCCATTCAGCACCTGCCCCGCATCGTCCCCGGCCTCGCCGAAGTCCTTCCCCTCGCCCGTCCGCTGCAGCAGAAGGTCGTCTCGAACGTCCAGTTCTTCCAGGAGATCGGCGGTCTCGTCGGCCGCGTCATTCTTGCTTACCTGGCCGTCCGCATCGTCGGCCGTCGCACCCTGCTTCGCGTCTTCCAGGTCCCCGGGCTCTTCCTCGTGCCGCTCGTCTTCTTCAACGCGATGGACGTATCAGTCGACGTGCTGAAATGGGGCGTCTTCGCCGCCGGCCTGCTCACCGTCGCCCAGTTCAGCTTCTGGGGTAACTACCTGCCGCGCATGTATCCCACCCACCTCCGCGGTACCGGCGAAAGCTTCGCCGCCAACATCGGTGGCCGCATGCTCGGCACCTCCGCCGCCCTCATCACCACCACCCTGGCCAACTATACGCCCGGCGCCTCTCCCGCAGCCAAGCTCGCCGTCGCCGCGGGTTGCGTCGCCACCGCGGTCTACCTCATTGGCTTCGCCAGCAGCTTCTTCCTGCCAGAACCGCCCGAAAAACTGCCAGAATAGAGGATTGCAGAAGTTTTTCGTTCACAATTTCGGATGCCGGGCCACGCAGGCCGACGGGGCCGCGCTTGAGTCTCTGCTCGAGCAACGCGGACTCTCCTCGGCCAGTGAAGCCCGCACCGCCGACCTCGTCGTTCTCAACACCTGCACGGTCACGAGCAACGCCGACGACGATGTCCGCGCCATGGTCCGCCGCGTCAATCGCGAAAACCCCGCCGCGCAAATCCTCCTCACCGGCTGCTACGCCCAACGCGCCCCTGAAGAACTCGCGGCCCTCCCCGGTGTCACCTGGGTCGTTGGCAACTCCCACAAAACCCAAATCCCCGACATCGTCGCCGAATCCCTCACCCCCTTCCACGGCCAGATTCACGTCGGCGACATCTTCGCCCAACACGACTTTCTCTCCGCCCCCGTCGACGACGCCGCCGGAGACCGCGCCCGCCCCAACCTCAAGATTCAGGACGGCTGCAACAACCGCTGCTCGTTCTGCATCATTCCCTTCGTCCGCGGCCGCAGCCGCTCCATGCCCGCCGATCAGGTTATTGAACAGGTTCAACATCTCAGCCGTAGCTACCGCGAAGTCGTCCTCTCCGGTATCAATCTAGGCCGCTGGGGCAGGGAACCCGGCCAGACCATGCGCCTCGCCGGCCTCGTCCGCCGCATCCTCGACGAAACGCCCATCGAACGCATCCGTCTCTCCTCCGTCGAGCCCATGGACTTCTCCGACGACCTGCTCCATTTGATGGCGGACTCCCCCCGCATCGCCCGCCACGTTCACGCCCCGCTCCAATCCGGCTCCGACACCGTCCTCCGCCGCATGCACCGCAAGTACCGGCCGCGCCACTACGCCGACCGTGTCACCAAGGCCCGCACCCTCATGCCGGACGCCGCCATCGGCGCTGACGTCATGGTCGGCTTCCCTGGCGAAACCGACGCCGAGTTCGCCGAAACCTTCCGGTTCATCGACGAACTACCGTTCACCTACCTCCACGTCTTCACCTACTCCGCCCGCCCCGGCACCCCCGCCGCCGACGCGCCGGCACAGGTCCCCATGCCCGTCCGCAAGGATCGCAACCGCCAGCTTCGCGAACTCGCCGACCGCAAGAATCGGGCCTTCCGCCAGAGGTTCCTCGGCCAGTCGCTGTCGGTCGTCACCCTCGGCCAAGGCCACATGGCGCTATCGAGCAACTACCTCAAAGTCGAGCTGCTCCAACCGGCGACCGACAACCTGCTTCTCAACGTCCCCATCGGCGCGTTGACGGACTCCGGCCTCCGCCAGTTCGATCCGCTTCGCGTGCTCTAACTACATCTCCCGGCGGTTTTCCATCGACTTCGACATGCTGACTTCGTCCGCGTATTCGAGGTCGCTGCCCACCGGAATGCCCATCGCAATCCGCATCACCTTAATGCCGAGCGGCTTCAGCAAACGCGCCAAATAGGCCGCCGTCGCCTCACCCTCGACAGTCGGGTTGGTCGCGAGAATAATCTCTGTCACCACCCCATCGCTAAGCCGTTCGAGCAAACTCTTGATCCGTAACTGCTCCGGCCCAATCCCCCGCAGCGGCGAAATCGACCCGTGCAGCACATGGTAAAGCCCATCGAACGACCGCGTCACTTCGATCGGGATTATGTTCGGCGCCTCTTCGACGACGCAGATCACATGCTGATCCCGTGAATGGTTCGTGCAGTACGGGCAAAGCTCGCTATCGCTGATGTTGTTGCAGATGCGGCACAACCCCAGCTTCTCTTTCACGTCGAGAATCGCCTGCGCCAACCGCTGCGCGTCGTCCATCGAGGCGCGCAGTACATAGAACGCAATCCGTTGAGCAGACTTCGCCCCCACGCCGGGCAAGCGCCGGAACTCATCCACTAAACGCGCGAGCGGTTCGGCAAGATCCGGCATGGCAGTCTAGAACATTCCTGGGGGAAGCCCAAGGCCGCCCAGCATCCCGCTCATCTTCTTCTGCGTTTCGTCTTCGACTTTCTTGTGCGCTTCGTTAAACGCGGCCAGCACCAGATCCTGCAGCATCTCCGCATCGCCCGCGGCTTCTGGATCAATCGTGATGCCCAGGCAGTGCTTCTGCCCGTCCATCTTCACGGTCACCATCCCGCCGCCTGCGGAAGCTTCGACGCGAATCGCGGCGATGTCTTCCTGCATCTTGGCCTGCATCTTCTGGGCCTGCGCCATCATGCCTTGCATATTGCCGGGTAGTTTCATGGGGTTACTCCTTCAAGTTGCGGACACTGCGGACCTGCGCTTCCGGAAACGTCTCCTGGAACCGCTTCACCGCCGGGTGGGCCAACGCCCGTTCGGTGGCGTCGTCCTGCGCGGCCTGCTTGGCCGCCGGTGGCGGACCGCTCTGCACCGTCGCCGAAAAGCGAATCTTCGCGCGGACGCCCGTCATACCGATGGCCGCCAGAACGCGGTTCACATCGGACTCTTTCATCGTGAACTCGGCCTCTTCCGGCGCGACGATTTCCAGGCCGCCGGGGCCTTCGGAAATCTCCGCCGCTTCGAAGCCATCGGCCGTAAACTTCAAACCCAGTTCCAGCGCCGCCGCGTAGAGCCGGCTCCGCAGATCACTGTCGACCGGCTTCCCGGCAGAAGCCTTCGGTTGCGGCGCCGCATCCACAAACGCGTTTCCGGCAGGCGCTTTCACTGTCGCCTGCCACGGTGCCATGTTTTGCAGCTCCGCCAAGGGATCTTCGTCTACCTTCGCGCTCGGGGCGGGTGCCTCGGGTGCTTTTGCCTTCGCCTGCCAAGGTGGCATTGCCGCAATCTCGGCCAACGGATCGTCGTCCACCTTCGGCTTCGCTGCCTTTGGCGCCGGCTCGGTCGTCTTGGGCGATCCCTGCCACGGAGGCAGCGCCGCAATCTCGGCCAACGGATCGTCGTCGGCCTTAAACCTAGCCCCGCTCGGCGGAGCCTGCCGCGGCGGTGGCGGCTTCTGCGCTGATGGCGCCGGTCCCGCGCCCGGGCCCAACTTCGCCAGCGCCTCTTCAATCGTCGTCAGCTTGGCCGCATGGACCAGCTTCAACAAGCCAATTTCCAAATGCAGCCGCGGTTGCAGCGAATACTGCAAGTCCTTGAACACATCCAGGACAATCTGCAGGTACCGCGTCAAGTCCATCTCGCTGAACTTGCCCGCCACCATCGCCATGTTCTGCTTCTCGCGCGGAGAAGCCGCAATCAGCCGCGTCCCCTCGCCCGAAATCTTCGCCACCAACAAGTTCCGGATGTGCCGCGCCAACTCCCGGCAGAAGTGCTGCAAGTTCGCGCCCTTCCGTTCCAGTTCATCGACAATCTCCAGCATCCGCGCCGAATCGCTCTGCTCCAGCGCCGTAGTCACCTGGTCCATCGCGTCCTGCGAGAACATGCCGAGCAGCGCCCGCACCTCGGCGGCGTGCAATGTCGATCCGCAGCAGGCAATTGCCTGGTCGAGCGCCGACAAGGAATCGCGAACGGACCCCTCGCCCACCTGTGCGATCACCGCCAAGGCCTCCGGCTCCGCCGTAATGCCTTCCTCGCCGCAGATCCATTCCATCCGCTTAAGCAGCTCTTCGAAATCCACGCTGCGGAACGAAAACTGCTGGCACCGCGAAGCAATCGTCGTCGGAATCTTGTGCGACTCCGTCGTACACAGGATGAATACCACCCACTCCGGCGGCTCTTCCAGCGTCTTCAGCAGCGCGTTGAACGCCTCGTTCGTAATCTGATGGGCTTCGTCGACGATGAAGACCTTGTACCGGTCCCGCGCCGGCCGGTAGCGGACGCTCTCGCGCAACTCCCGCATCTCGTTGATGCCGCGGTTCGACGCCGCGTCGATCTCGATCACGTCCACCGCGCCGCCCGCCGTGATCTCTTTGCAACTCGCGCAAACACCGCACGGGTTCGTCGTCGGCCCCTCAATACAATTCAAAAAACGCGCCATCAGCCGGGCGACCGTAGTCTTGCCGGTCCCGCGCTGGCCACTGAAGATGTAGCCGTGGGCGATACGACGCTGCGTAATCGCGTTATCCAGCGTCGTCTTGACGTGTTCCTGACTGACCAGTTCGGAGAACGACTGCGGCCGGTACTTGCGCGCGATGACCTGATACATGCGGGGCTAAAAAGGAAATGCCAGGCTCCGGGTGATCCGCGGCACACGAACTAAACCACTACCGTTGCTTCCTTCCGGATCTGGCGGGGTTTGCAGCCGCCCATTGCACGGAGCCCGAAACCTGACAAGCAACCAGTTTAGCATTCCGGCGCTTACGGGAGGCGGATTTTTAACACCGGGCTCTGCACCCCAGCCGCCGTAATCGCCACCTCCGGCTCCCCGGTCAGCCCGGCCGGAATCCTCGCATTAATCTGATACAACCCCGCAAATCCAGGTGCTAAACCGCTATAGAGCACTTCCGCCATCTGCCCGCCTATCGTCACCGTCACCGTCTCCCGCGTCAGTGCCAGGGGACTCGCCGGCGCCGCCGCCCCATTGGCCGGCCGGTTCGTCACATCGCCCAAGCCGGTCGCGTACATCGTGACGATTCCTTCCGTGAAACTCACCGCCGCATATTGCCCATCGCCCGTAAACAACGCCGGTTGCACTGCCCGCAGCGGAATCACCGATACCGGTGCCGTCGCTCCACCGACGGCCACGCTCACCTCCGCCTGCACGCTCGGCAGCGCATACGGAATAAAGAAGTTGATCTGCTGGGGTGTCACCGCATAGAGCCCTACCAGGTTCCCGTTCACCCGCACAGTTACCCCACCCAACGCCGTCGGCAACGGATATCGTTCGGCCGCAATTGTACTCGTCAATCCCGGCAAGGCGGTCGTGAAAATCGTCCCAATGCCCCCCGGCGTCAATCCCCGTTCAAAACTCGCAGCGCTCGTTACCGCCCGAATCTGCCACGGCGCCGCTGTCGCCGCGATCCGCGAAACCACCCCGTCTATGCTCACGAGGTACAACTCCCCGGCCTCATCCTCGCCAAACGCCGAAATCTGCTGGCCCGTCGCGGTAAACCTGACCGTCTCGCCGCCCCGGTGCCCCCACACATTCCCGTTGCAGTAGTCCGCAAACAGATACGTCCCCCGCAACTCCGGATACTGGCTCCCTTTGTAAATGAACCCACCGGTCACCGAACACCCCTCGCTCCGTCCGTAAACAAACACCGGCCGCACCAGGTCCGTCCGCGCCTCACAATTCCGGTCGTCCTGGCAGGCGTTGCCCTCCATCAGACTCCATCCATAGTTCCGGCCCTTCGGCGACCCGTTCGGCTCAAAGTCGATCTCTTCCCACCGATTCTGCCCCACGTCCCCGGCCCATAGATCCCCGGTCTCCCGGTCAAACGAGAACCGCCAAGGATTCCGCCAGCCGCTCGACCAGATCTCCGGCTGGGGATTCTCGCTGCCCTCGGTATCCAAGCGCACCATCTTCCCCAACAGCGTCGCCGGGTTCTGGCTGTTCTTCTGGGGATCGTTTGCCGACCCGCCATCCCCCATCCCGACGTACAAATGCCCGTCCTTCGGATGGAACGCTATCTGCCCACCGTTATGATTCTGAAACGGCTGCCGCACCCGCAGCACCACCTGTTCATTCGCGGAATCGGCCGCGTTGTTGTCGGCCGTCATCCGCACCCGCGCCACAATAGTTTCCTGTTGCCGGTTGACGTAGTTGATGTAGAAATAGCGCTTCTGCGCAAACCCCGGCGGAAACGCTAACCCCAGCAGCCCCATCTCCCCGCCATACTGCACCCGCGACTGGATATCGAGCAGCGGAGTCGGCCGCACCGACCCGCTCGCCCAAACCTTGATCACCCCCGGCTGCTCGACGATAAACAACCGACCCGAGCCGTCGCCCGCGTGCGTCACCTGAATCGGCGCGCGCAGCCCTGTGATGAGTGGATCAAATCGCAGGGCAGGGAACTGCGCCGCCAGGGGCAACGCCAACAACAAACTCGTCAACCACCGCATCCGGTTATCCTCCGTGAACGAAGTGCGTAATCGTTTCGATGTGATAGGTCTGGGGAAAGAGGTCAATTAATTGGCAGCGGTCAATCGAGTAACCCGCCGCCAGCAACAACTTCGCATCGCGTGCCAAAGTCGACGGGTCGCAGGAAACCACCGCAATCCGCCCCGGCTGCAACCGGATCAGATCCCGCACCACCGCCGCACCGAGCCCCGCCCGCGGCGGATCGGCCAGCACGAACTGCGGCTTCCGCTGCATTGTCTCCAAGAACAAATCGGCGCTCGCCCGGTGATGCTCCACGGTCTTCTTCGCCCGGTTCGCATTGAACACAAGGTCTTCCACCGCCGACTTCGAACTCTCCACCGCCACCACTTTCGTGAAGCGGTCCGACAGCGGCAGGCTGAACAAACCCACGCCCGCGTAGATCTCCAGCGCCAGTTCGCCCGTCGCGTCGCCAATCGCCGCCGCCACCAGTTTCTTCAAAAGGAACCGGTTCACCTGGAAGAACGATTTGTGGCTCACCCGGAACCCTTCGTACTCCAACGCCCCGGTGATCGCGCCCGGAATCTCGCTCTCGCACCAGTCAAAAAACTGCCGCGCCACGCGCCGCCCCGCCATCGTTTCGATGACGTTGAGTTGCACCTCTTTCTCATTCGTGAAGAGTTCGAGCGACCGCACAAACCCCGGCCACCGCGAGTTCTTCAGCATCCCGCGAATAATTGTGATGCACTCGTTCAGCTTCGGCGACGAGATCGGGCACTGCTCAATCGCTTGCAGCTTGTGCGACCCGCCCTCGCGGAATCCAATTTTGATCCCGTCAATGTGCAGTTGAATCCGGTTCCGGTACCCCCACGGATTTCCCGTGATCGTCCCGATCTCACCCGGAATCTCAATCCGGCCGATCCGCGAGAATACCTCCCGCACGATGGCCACCTTCTGCTCCACCTGGAACGGGTAAGCGGCGTGCTGGTAGTGGCAGCCTCCGCACGTTCCAAAGTGCGGGCACGGCGCTTCCACCCGCTGCGGCGAAGGGGTCAGAATCTCTTCGACGCGCGCCTCCAACATATCTTTGCGCTCGCGCGCCACGGCCACCCGCACCTGTTCGGCCGGCAACACATACGGCGTCAGGACCACGCGGCCTTCATGACGGCTCAGTCCATCGCCGCCGTACACCAATTTTTCAACTTCTATTTGCACTGTCTTCTATTGTGGACTAGTAGACTGGGAGATTGCGATGAAAGCACGCGTCTTCTCCGGGATGCAGCCCACCGGAAACCTTCACATAGGCAATTATCTTGGCGCCCTACGAAATTGGGTGAAGCTGCAGCATGACTACGAATGCATTTTCTGCATCGTCGATCTCCACGCCATCACCGTCTACCAGCCCCCGGCCGAACTGCGCGAAAAAATCCGCCAAGTCGCCGGCCTCTATCTTGCCGCCGGCATCGACCCCAAGATCACCGCCCTCACCGTCCAATCCAGCGTCCCTCAGCACGCCGAACTCGGTTGGCTGCTCACCTGCGTCACGCCCCTTGGCTGGCTTGAACGCATGACCCAGTTCAAAGCCAAGTCCGAAGCGGCGGAAACCATCGGCGACGGCCTGCTGCAGTATCCGGTGCTCATGGCCGCGGACGTCCTGCTCTATAACGCTGCCGTCGTCCCCGTCGGCGACGACCAGCGCCAGCACATGGAGCTCACCCGCGACATCGCCGAACGCTTCAACAGCCTCTACGGCGAAACCTTCGTCGTGCCGCAGACCAGCCTGCCCATGGTCGGCGCCCGCGTCATGGGCCTCGACGATCCCACCAAGAAAATGAGCAAGTCCACCGCCGGCTCCGGCCACGCCATCGGCCTGCTCGACAAGCCCGAAGAAGCGCGCAAAAAGATCATGCGCGCCACCACGGACTCCAATCCCGCCGTCGACTTTGAAACCATGGGCCCCGGCGTCCAGAACCTTCTCGGGATCTTCCAGGCATTCACCGATTGGTCCCAGGACGAGATGCAGCGCCACTTCACCGGCATGCGCTACGGCGACCTGAAGAAGCAGGTGGCCGAAGCCGTCCTCGCCGGCCTCGCGCCCATTCAACAGCGCTACGCCGAACTCATGCAGGATCCCGGCTACCTCGAAAGTATTCTGCAGGAAGGCCGCGACCGCGTCACGCCCACCGCCGCCAGCATCGTTAAGACCGTGAAAGAACGCATGGGGCTCTATACCATCGACCAATGACGGAGCGCCGCCGCGTCACCATCCCTGACTACTGGAACCTCCTCCGCGGCAACCGCAACTACCGGTTGCTGTGGGGCTCCCAGATCATTAGCGAAATCGGGGACTGGTTCTTCACGCTGGCGCTCTATAACCTCCTGCTCGACTTCACGGGCAAGGCCGAATCCATTGGGTTTGCCTTCGTCCTGCAAGTGCTCCCGCAGTGTCTCACCGCCCCGGCCGCCGGTGTATTGAACGATCGCATCAGCCGCCGCAAGGTGATGATCATCGCCGACCTCTGTCGCGCCGCCATCATCGGCTGCATGCTCTTCGTCCGCTCGCCGGAGATGTTGCCGCTGCTCTACGTCCTCCTCTTCCTTGAAACTGTCATGTGGGGGCTGTTCGAACCGGCCCGCGCCGCTGTCGTCCCCAACATTACAAACGGAGACGAGATCTTCGTCGGCAACGCCCTCAGCTCCACCACCTGGAGCTTTAACTTCGCCATGGGCTTCACCGTTGGCGGCGTTGCTCTCGCCCTACTCGGCCGTGAAGCCGTCTTCGCGCTGGACGCCTGTTCCTTCATCGTCTCGGCCATGCTCGTCCGCCGCATGTCCTTCCACGAACCACACACCGAAGGCCACGCCCCGCTCCATTGGCGCGACCTTTTCGACTTCAAGCCCATCGCCGATGGCATCCGCTACGTGAAGCAGGATGGCCGCATGTTCGCCACCCTATTCGTCAAGTCCGGCAACTCCATCATCGCCTCCAACTGGGTGCTGCTCACCATGCTCGGCCGCGACCGCTTCGCCGTCAACTGGCTTGGCGTCGAGCCGGAGCGCGCCGCCGCTCTCGGCGTCAGCCTATTGATGGGCTGCCGTGGAATCGGCGCCCTGACCGGCCCCATCCTGCAAGGCTACGTCGCCGGCCGCAACCAGACTCGCCAACGCTACGCCATTCTCGTGGGATTCGTGTTGGCTTCGTTTGGTTATTTCCTGCTCAGCCAAGCCTCCACTCTCACCATGGCGTGTCTCGCCGTTATCATTGCCCACCTCGGCAGCACCATCACCTGGGTCGGCTCCACCATCCTTCTCCAACTGAATACCGAAGACAAATTCCGCGGCCGCGTCTTCTCCGCCGAGTTCGGCTGTGCCGTGATCATCATGTCGCTCGCCAGCTCATCCGCCGGCATCTTCATCGACCACGGCTGGACCCCGCAGCAAGTCGCCGGCCTCACCGCCAGCCTGCTCCTGCTGCCCGTCCTGCTCTGGGCTATTGTGCTGATGAAGTGGGAACAACTTCGATCGCGGCGAACCCTTCCGCCAACTCCGGCGGAGTCAACCGCCTCGCCAGACGCTCCATAGCGTCCACCGGCACCACCCGCTGCCGCGCCGCATTGCGTTCCAAGCACACCGCCAACGGCACGTCGAAATAGACCGCCACGCACTCCGCCCCATACAAGTCGGCGATTTTAATCCACTGCCGCCGGTCCCTCTTCGTCAGGTTCGTCGCGTCGATGTAGCTCTCCGCCGCTCCCAAGTCCAGGCGCAGCCGCAGGAACCTCCGCAGCACTGCAAACACCGTACCGTGAATGGTTTGGTCGTTCTCGTTATCCCGTAGCAGCAACCGCATCGCATCGGACGACAGCGGCGTCACTCCGCGCCGCGAGAGCCAAGTGGACTTGCCCGATGCCGGCAAGCCCACCAAGACATACACCCGCTTTTTAGGCGAGGACATACCGCTGCGCTGCCAACAGCCGTTGCGCAATCTCCTGCCGCAGCGCGATTGTGTTCACCGGTTCGAACTTCGACAGCCGCTTCAGCGCGGCGAGTTGAATCCGCAGGTCGTCGCCCTCGGCGCACGCCGCCAGCACCATCCGCGCGTGGCGCTCCACTTCCTCCATCGCTTCCTGCAGAAATACCGCCGTCATCTTTGGCGCCACGTTATGCTTCTGGCTCCGCAATTGCACCGACTCCATCGCAAACGCCTGCATCGTGATATCGCACAGCGCCGCCAAAATCTCCTGCTGGCTATCGAGCTCCGTCATGTACTTCTGATAGGCCACGCCCAGGCACAGCAGCGCCACCTTCTTCGCGTTCTTCACGAGATCCGGTGGCCCGCCCGCCAGGCTCGGCCCGGCCAGCAACTCGCCTTGCAACTTCTTCACGGCTGCTACCAGGGGCAACTGCCCCCGCTGCGCCCGCTTCAGAATCATGCCGGTCGCCAGCATCCGGTTGATCTCGTTCGTCCCTTCAAAAATCCGGTTGATCCGCGAATCGCGATACGCCCGTTCCACCAAGTAATCCTGGTGATACCCGTAGCCGCCGTGGATCTGCACGCCCTCGTCCACCACGTAGTCCAGCGCTTCACTCGCAAACACTTTGATGTAGGAGCACTCGGCCGCAAACTCCTCGACGGCCTTCAACTTCACCGCCGCCGCGTCTGCCTGCGCCCAGCTCCACCCAGTCAGCTTCTCTTCAATCATCCCCGTGACGCGATAGCTCATCGTTTCGGCGGCGTACGTCTTAATCGCCATCTCGGCCAGCTTGGCCTGAATCATCCCGAACTGCGAAATCGTCTTGCCGAACGCCACCCGTTGCTTCGCATATTTCAACGAAAGCTGCAGAACGTTCTTCATGCCTCCCACCGCAAACGGACCCAGCTTCAAACGCCCCAGATTCAGAATGTTGAACGCGATGATATGCCCGCGACCGATCTCGCCCAGCACGTTCTCCGCCGGCACCTTCACGTTATCGAGGAACACGGGCGTGGTCGAGCTGCCCTTGATCCCCATCTTCTTTTCTTCCGCCCCGGCCGAGACGCCCGGCGTCGAGCGCTCGACCAGAAACGCCGTGAACTTCTCGCCGCCCACCTTTGCAAACACGGTATAGAGGTCCGCCGCGCCGCCGTTGGTAATCCACATCTTCTGGCCGTTCAGCGTGTAGTAGGTCCCGTCTTCCGACAGATCCGCCCGCGTCTTCGCCGCCAGCGCGTCCGATCCCGCCTCCGGCTCGCTCAAGCAGTAAGCCCCAATCAACTCGGCCGAGGCTAACCGGGTTAGGTACTTCTCCTTCTGCGCCGCCGTGCCATACAGCAGCACCGGCAACGTCCCGATGCCGCTATGCGCGCCGTGCCAGCCGGCATAAGACCCGTCCTTGGCGATCCCCTCGGCCACAATCATCGCCGAGGTCAGGTCCATCTCCATGCCGCCGTACGCTTCCGGCACCAGCACCGCCGTCAGCCCGATCTCGGCCGATTTCTTCAGCACCCGCACGGCCACGCCCGGCTCCTGATGCTGAATCGCCTCCAGGTTCGGTTCAATCTCTTTGGCCGAGAACTCCTCGGTCGCCTTCGCAATCGCGCGATGCTCCTCGGTGAAGTCTTCCGGGGTGAACACCTGCGCCGCTGTCTGGTCTTCTACTAAAAATCCGCCGCCTTGCATCGCCTTAAATCCTCTCGAAAATTCCGGCCGCGCCTTGTCCGCCGCCGATGCACATCGTCACCATGCCGTACCGGTGCCCGCCCCGCTCCATCTCGCGCAATATCGTCGCAGTCAGCTTCGCGCCCGTGCATCCCAACGGATGCCCCAGCGCTAGCGCCCCGCCGTTCACATTCACCCGCTCCGGCGGCAACCCCGCCTCGCTGATGACAGCCAGCGCCTGCACGGCAAACGCTTCGTTCAGCTCAATCACGCCGATGTCGTCGAGCGTCAACCCGGCCAGCTTCAGCGCCTTCGGAATCGCCGCCACCGGCCCGATGCCCATCACCTCCGGCGCCACGCCCCCCACCGCAAAGCTCACGAACCGCGCCCGCGGCTTCAAACCCAACGCCTCCGCCCGGCCCGCCGACATCACCAGCGCCGCCGCCGCCCCGTCCGAGGTCTGCGAAGAATTACCCGCCGTCACGGTGCCCTTTGCATGAAACGCCGGCTTCAGTTTCGCCAGCGCCTCCATCGAAGTATCCGCCCGCGGACCCTCGTCTTTACGAAACGAACCCACCGGAATCAACTCCTCGTCGAACTTCCCGTTCTCCTGCGCCGCAATCGCTTTCTGATGGCTGGCCAACGCGAACGCGTCCTGCTCCTCGCGGCTGATGCCGTAGCGCCGCTGCAGGTTCTCCGCCGTCAGGCCCATATTAATGTAGATCTCGGGCAGGTGCTCCACCATCCACGGGTTCGGCGCAATCCGCATTAGAGCCAGCGGCAGCATGCTCATGCTCTCCGTCCCGCCCGCCAGCAGCATCTCGGCCATACCCGCGCGGATTCGCTCCGCCGCCATCGCAATCGCCTGCAAGCCCGACGAGCAGAACCTATTGATGGTCACCCCGCAAACCGTATCCGGCAACCCCGCCCGCAGCGCCGCGATCCGCGCCACATTCATGCCGCTCTCGCCTTCCGGCGTCGCACAGCCCAGAATCACATCTTCGATCTCGGCGGCGGCCACCGCCGGGTACCGCGCCAGCAACCCCTCAATGGCAATGGCCGCCAGATCATCCGGCCGCGTCTGCCGCAGCGACCCGCGCGGCGCTTTGCCGACGGGGGTCCTTACGCAATCCACAATTACGGCTTCATTCATCGCTTTAGTTCCGCAGGGGCTTCCCGGTCTTCAACATATGCGCCATCCGCGCCTGCGTCTGCGCGTTTCCGCACAGGCTCAGAAACGCTTCCCGTTCGAGGTCGAGCAGTTGCTGTTCGCTAATCAATGTGTCTGCCGGCACCGCGCCGCCGCACAGAACGTGCGCCAGCTTCCCGGCGATCACCACGTCGTAGTCCGTAATGTAGCCGCCCTGCTGCGCCATCCACGCTCCGGTCTTCAGCAACGCGATCCCCGGCTCCCCTGCGACTTTCACATCCGTCCGTGGAACGCCGGGCCGGTAGCTGTCTACCATCGCCAGCGCCTCCGCCTTCGCCACGCCCAGCAACCGCTCCGGGTTCATCACCACGGTCGCAGACTTGTCGAGCAAACCCAACTGCTTGGCTTCGTCCGCGCTGCCGGAGACCTTGGCGTAGCCAATCGTCTCGAACACTTTGCGCGGATCCTTCAATCGCACAATCATCTCTTTGCAGCCGCCCGCGCCGGGGATCACCCCAACGCCGACTTCGACCAAACCCATGTATAGCTCCGCCGAAGCCACCGCCCGCGGCGCATGCAGCAGAATCTCCGCCCCGCCGCCCAGCGCCCGTCCGTGCCCGGCCACCACCACCGGCACCGGCGAATACTTGATCGCCATGTTCGCCTGTTGAAACCGGTGTGCCGCCAGGTTCAAATCGTCCCACTCGCCTTCCTGCGCCAGCATCAGCACCAGCACCAGATTGGCTCCGGCGCTGAACAGATCGCCTTGATTGCCAATCACCAGCGCCTGATGATTGCGCTGCGTCTCGGCAATCGCCTCGGAAATCTCGCCGACCTGGTCCTCGCCCAGCACGTTCATCTTCGAATGGAACTCGAGGCACAGGCACCCGTCGCCGAGGTCCACGAGCGAGCAGCCCGCGTTCTTCCGCACCACGCCGCCGGCCCGCTTCCGGTCCGCCAGCGAGATCACCCCGGGCCGCTCCGCGATCCGTTGATAGTGCCCCGCGCCGAGGTCGAAGTAGTCGGTCCGCGGCTGGCCCTTCTCATCCGCCGACCGGTAGAAGGCCTTCGCCCCGCGTTCGAGCATCGTCTCGACGCCCGTCGGCAGCGCCAAGCCTTCCTGCTGCATCCGCTTGGCGGTCGCTTCGAAGCCCAACACGTCCCACAGCTCAAACGGGCCGTACGTATGCGCGTAGCCCCAGCGCATCGCCCGGTCAATTTCCACGGTGCGATCCGCAATCTCTGGCACGCACCAAGCCGAATACCACATGGCGTCGCGCAGCACCTTCCAAACGAACCGGCCGTACTTGTCGTCGCTCTTGACGAGCGTCCGCAGCCGCGTTGGCAGGTCGTCCGGCATGGGGGCCAGGCGCGGCTTGTTGGCCTTGTGATACTCGAGTGTTTTCCAATCGAGCGCGTGAATCTCCTTCTCCGGCCCGACGCGCTTGTAAAATCCTTGTCCTGTTTTCTCGCCGAGCCAGCGGTTCGCCATCATCTGCTCGACGAACGGCGGCGGCTTCAGCCGCTCGCGCCAAGGGTCGTGCGGCACCATGCCGTAGAGGTTTTCGGCGACATGCACCCAGATGTCGAGCCCCACGATATCGAGCAGCCGGTAACTGGCCGAGTTCGGCAGGCCGATCACGGAGCCGGTGAGCGCATCCACCTCTTCGATGGTGAGGTCGTCCTCCATCGTGTATTGATAGGCGCTGGCGCCCCACATGCTCCCGATGCGGTTGGCGATGAAATTTGGCGTGTCCTTACAGACCACCACGCCCTTCCCGAGCCGCCGATCGAGAAACCGCTCGACGTCAGCGAGTAGCAATGGGTTCGTTTCGTCACCAGGGATCACTTCACACAAGTGCAAGTAACGAGGAGGGTTAAAGAAGTGCGTCCCCAGGAAATGCTGCCGGAATCCGGCGTCGAACCCGGCGCTGATTTGCGCCAGCGGAATGCCGGAGGTGTTCGTCGAAACGATCGCATCGGCCGACCGCAGCGCGGCGACCTTCGTCCAAAGCTCCCGCTTCACGTCCAGCTTCTCGGTTACCGCCTCAAGTATCCAATCGCACCCGGCGACCTTGGGTAGATCCTCCGCAAAACTCCCGGGCGTGACGCGCGCCGGATACTCCGGCAGGAAGAAGCCGCCGGGCTTTCCCCGGAGCGCGGTGTCGAGGCCTTTTCGAGCGGCGTCCACTGTGAGGTCTAAAAGAAGGACCGAAACCCCGGCGTTTGCAAAATGCGCCGCAATCCTCGCCCCCATGGTCCCTGCACCCAACACCGCCACATGGCGGATATTTCGCATGAAGGTCAGCCTATCATGGAACTAACGGATGTCTGCTGCAACTGCTCAACGTTTCCCTCGCTGGGTGATTCCTGCTCTTGGCTACGCCGTTTCGATAGCCTGTCTCATCCACGTTTACCGCCATTTCGATTGGGCGGAACAATGGCCCCGGATCATGGCCGTGCCTGCCTCCTGGATCCTTGCGGCTGTCCTTACGGATATCGCCGTCTACTGCGTCCAAGGCTGGCGTTGGAACCTGCTCCTCAGCCCGGTGGGCTCGCTGCCCAAGCTAAGAACGATGCAGGCGATCTATGTCGGCCTGTTCGCCAATGAGTTGCTGCCGCTGCGGCCCGGAGAAGTCATTCGCAGCTTCCTGCAGGCGCGTTGGTCCGGCGTGCCGTTCTCCGTCGTCGTTTCGAGCGTAGTCATCGAACGGCTGTTCGATGGCGTCTGGCTCATCGCCAGCTTCTTCGTCGCATCCTTTTTTGTCCAGCTTCCGGAACTGCTTGTGGTTGGCAGCCGCATCCTGGCCGTCCTTCTGGTCGGCATCGGCTGTCTGCTGGCGTTCGCGATTCTCGCCAAGGATCGGGCCGAGCGTTGGATACAGCGGACCATTTGGGCGCAAGGCTTCCACCATCTTCTGGCCGCGGTGGCGTCGATGAGCAAGAGCCCATCCTTCTTCCGCAGCTTTCTGTTGAGTGGTCTCTATCTGGCCCTCCAAGCGGCGCCAATCTACTTCCTCTCCTCCGGCTTCCAACTCGGTCTCACGCTGGGCGAATGCGCCATACTCCTGGTTATTCTGCGGCTCGGCGCCGTGCCGCCGCAGGCCCCTGGCAACGTCGGGACCTTCCATTGGCTCGTCGTCATGGGCGTCACGCTCTTCGGGGTCGACCGCGAGACCGCCGTCGGCTATGCAACTCTACTATTCTTGGTGATTACCGTCCCGCTTTGGATGGTCGGCTTCGTGGCCCTGCTCGCCACCAAAATGAAGCTGAGCCAACTGCGAATGGACGCTGAAAACGAACCGGAAACCACTCATGCGAGCACTCCTTCTCCTAGCTCTGCTGGCCGTTAGTATGGCCGCGCAACCCCTCCGCATCATCGCCATTGGCGCGCATCCCGACGATTGCGACATCAAGTTCGGCGGCACCGCCGTGCTGCTGGCCAAGATGGGCCATCAGGTGAAGTTCGTCAGTGTCACGAATGGCGACGCCGGCCACCACGAAATGGGCGGCCAGGTCCTCGCCAACCGCCGCCGCGCCGAAGCAGCCGAATCGGCCCGCCGCTTGGGCATCGCCGAGTACGAAGTGATGGAGAATCACGACGGCGAACTGACCCCGTCGCTCGACGTCCGCCGCCAGATCATCCGCGCCATCCGCAACTGGAAAGCCGACGTCGTCATCACCCATCGCACCAACGACTACCACCCCGACCATCGCAATACCGGCATCCTCATCCAGGACGCGGCCTACATGGTGCAGGTCCCGAACATCGTCAGCGACGCCCCGGCTCTCCGCAAGAACCCCGTGTTCCTCTATTTCTCGGATTACTTCCAGCGGCCGAACCCCTTTCGCCCGGACATCGTCATCGACATCGAAGCCGCGTTCGAGCAGAAGATCAATGGCCTCGACGCCCACGTCTCGCAGTTCTACGAGTGGCTCCCCTGGGTGAGCGGCGTCTCCGAGAAGGTGCCGAAAGATCCCGCTGCCCGCAAGGCGTGGCTCCGCAGCGAGCGCTCCAACCCGCGGCTGAACGACGAAGCGAAAGCCTCTTACGCCAAATGGTACGGCGGCGGCAAGACCCCGAAATTTCTCGAAGCGTTTGAGATCTGCGAGTACGGCCGCCGACCCACCGATGACGAGATCCGTACGCTGTTCCCGATGCTGCCTAAGAAATGATCACGGAGCTTACCAGCGTCGAGACAGTCCTGATTAAACTGCGGGACCTCTATCCGGAAGTCCCGCATGAGGTACTCAAATCCGCCGCCCAAATTGCTTTGAGCGAAGTTCGGCAGGGCCGGCCCGCCGATCCCACCGTCACGGTTGATTACCTGACGAAACCGTCGCTGCAACCGGTCATCAACGCCACTGGCGTGATTCTGCACACCAACCTCGGCCGGGCGCCGCTCGGCGCCTGGACGCCGATCGCTGGCTATTCGCACCTCGAATACGATCTTAAAACCGGCCGCCGCGGCCGCCGCGATCACCACATCGATCGCTTCTTCGGCCACCTGCTCAACGCCCGCGGTCTCGCCGTAAACAACAACGCCGCCGCCACCTATCTCGTTCTTCACGAACTGGCCGCCGGAGCGGAAGTGATCGTCTCCCGCGGCGAACTGATCGAGATCGGTGACGGCTTCCGCATCCCGGACATCATGCGCC
Source organism: Candidatus Sulfopaludibacter sp. SbA3 (assembly GCA_945890485.1). Classification (GTDB taxonomy): domain Bacteria; phylum Acidobacteriota; class Terriglobia; order Bryobacterales; family Bryobacteraceae. Next base: position 121,193 of record CAMDCN010000006.1, read on the forward strand.
GCGCCGGTTGCACGCTCGTTGAAGTCGGCACCACCAACCGCACGCGAGTTGACGACTACCGAGCCGCCATCACGGAGCGCACGGCCCTTATCCTGCGCGTGCATCCGTCCAACTTCCACATCTCGGGGTTCACCGGCAAACCGTCCCTCCGGGAACTCTGCTCACTCGGCGTGCCCGTCTACGAAGACCTCGGCTCCGGCTGCCTCGTCGATCTCAAGGAGTTCGGCATCGACGAGCCCCTGGTCCGTGATTCGCTCGATGCCGGCGTCAGCGTCGTCACTTTTTCCGGCGACAAACTCCTCGGCGGGCCGCAAGCCGGGCTGATCGCCGGGCACGGCGAGACCATCGAACGCATTCGCCGGAACCCCATGTTCCGCGCCCTTCGCATCGACAAACTCGTCACGCAGGCGCTCGAAAACGCGCTCCGGGCCGTCGTCCTCGAACGCTGGGACGACCTGCCGGCTATTGCCATGATCCGCCAATCGGCCGAATCCATCCGGGACCGTGCCGAACGGCTCCGCGCCCAACTCCAAATCCCGGCCACGGTTATCCCTGGCGAATCGCTCGTCGGCGGCGGCAGCACCCCCGATCAGTCCCTGCCCACCTACCTGCTGGCGATCCCCCAGCCGGAAATGGAACGGCGGCTCCGATTAGGGAAGCCGCCGGTGATTGCTCGCGTCGAAAAGGGCCAACTGCTGATCGATCTCCGTACGGTGTTCCCGCACGAAGAGCCTGCGCTGTTAGGCGCGCTGCATGTAAGCGCCTTCGCTGGTTGACACCATAATCGTTTCGCCTTCGTTAATGAACGCAGGCACCTGGACGATCAGGCCCGTTTCCATCTTGGCCGGTTTGCCCACGTTTGAAACGGTGGCGCCCTTCAGACCGGGTTCGGTCTCCATCACCTTCATCGGCACCGACGGCGGCAACTCCACGCCCACGGCGCGGCCTTCGTAGAACTCGATATTGATCTTCAGATTTGGGATGAGGTATTTCACCGCGTCACCCAGCACTTCCTCCGTGAACCCGATCTGCTCGTAGTTCTCGGTGTTCATGAAGTAGTACATCTCGCCGTCGTCGTAGAGGTACTCCATCTCCTGGTCGTCGAGAGCGATCTTTTCGATCTTGTCTTCCGACGCGAAGCGATGTTCAATCTGCGATCCGTTCCGCAGGTTGCGCATCTTCACCTGTACAAATCCACGCAGATTGCCCGGGGTCCGGTGCACCATGCTGAAGACCGTGTGCAGTTCGTTGTTGAACTTCACCACCATTCCGGGACGCAATTGAGTTGCTGCTAACATAAAAGCCCAGTTTACCAGCTATCCTGGATGGTTACATGATTCCCGATCAGATTCAGGAAGGCCTCACCTTCGACGACGTTCTATTGCAGCCTGCCCACAGCAACGTTTTGCCGGGACAGGCCGACACACGAACCATGCTGACCCGTTGCATTCCGCTGCAGATCCCGATCGTCAGCGCCGCGATGGACACGGTGACCGAAGCGCATCTCGCCATCGCCCTCGCGCAGCAGGGCGGAATTGGCATCATCCACAGGAACATGACGCTGGAACGGCAGGTGGAAGAGGTCGACCGGGTGAAACGGTCCGAGAGCGGCATGATCGTCGACCCGGTCACCATCCGCCCCGATCAGCCCATCACCGATGCGCTCGAACTCATGAAGCAGTTCCGCATCTCCGGCGTCCCGGTAACGACCGAAGGCGGCCACCTCGTCGGAATCCTGACCAACCGCGACCTGCGTTTTGAAACGAATTTCCATTTGCCCGTGTCGTCCCGCATGACCCAGGGCCGGGACCGGCTGATCACCGTTCCGGTCGGCACCACGCTCGAAGACGCCGAAAGCATCCTGCACAAGCATCGCGTCGAAAAGCTCCTGGTAGTGGACGACAGCTACACGCTGAAGGGCTTGATCACCGTCAAAGACATTCAGAAGAAATTGAAGTACCCGAACGCTGCCAAGGACGGCCAAGGCCGCCTGCGCGTCGGCGCCGCCATTGGATCGACCGGCGATTTCCTGGAGAGGGCGCAGGAACTGGTCCGCCGCAAAGTCGATGTGATCGCGATTGACTCGGCGCACGGCCACCATCAAGGCGTGATGGACGCGGTGAAAGCGGTGAAGCACCTGCTGCCCGATGTGCAACTCCTCGCTGGAAACGTTGGCACCTACGAAGGCGCCCGGGATCTCATCCGGCTCGGCGCCGATGGCGTGAAGGTCGGCATCGGCCCGGGCTCCATCTGCACCACCCGCGTCGTATCCGGCGCCGGGGTGCCGCAGATCACCGCCATCGCCGAATGTTCGAAGGCCACGCGCGAGGCCGGCGTACCGTTGATCTCCGACGGCGGCATCAAGTACTCGGGCGACGTGACCAAGGCGATCGCCGCCGGCGCGGACTGCGTCATGATCGGCAGCCTGCTGGCCGGAACCGACGAGAGCCCCGGCGAGACGATTCTCTACCAGGGCCGGACGTTCAAGAGCTACCGCGGTATGGGGTCGCTTGGCGCGATGAGCGAGGGGTCCACGGCCGACCGCTACGGCCAGGCGCGCAGCGACAAAATGGTTCCGGAAGGGATCGAGGGCCGGGTGCCGTACAAAGGGCCGATTGCCGAACTGGTTTTCCAACTTGTCGGCGGATTGCGGAGCGGCATGGGCTACACCGGTTGCGCCACCATCCCAGAGCTCCAGGAACGCGCCCGCTTCCTCCGGATTTCGCCGGCCGGCCTGCGCGAAAGCCACGTCCACGACGTCATCATCACCAAAGAAGCGCCGAATTATCGAGTAGAATAGCGGCACGGGAACTTTTCTTCCGGCGTGGCGTCGAATAGAGCAGTAGACTTTGGACTCAGGGAAAGGAAGTCGGTTATGGCAGAATCCATTATCGGTTTCGGCTACGAAGATGCCGCGGTGGCATCTCGGCCGGCTGACGCCCACGAAGAAGACGCCGAACTCCTTGCGGCGCTGAAAGCAAACCAGGAGAGCGCCTACGAGGTGCTGATATCCCGGTTCCAGCAACCGGTTTACAACCTGATTTATCGGCTTCTCAATGATCCGGCTGACGCTTGCGACGCCGTACAAGAGGTTTTCCTGAAGGTGTTCCGCAACGTGGAATCGTTCCGCGGGCAGAGCAGTCTGAAGACCTGGGTCTATCGCATTGCGCTGAACGAGGCATACAACCATCGGCGATGGTTCAGCCGGCACCGGAAGCAGGAAGTCGGATTGGAGACAGACGAGGAGGGTTCGCGGAGTTGGATCGAGTCTATCTCCGATCCGTCCCGCGACCCTTACGAGTTAACCCTGAACGAGGAGCGGCACCAGTTGATTGAGGATGCCCTCCGAGAGATCAACCCTGATTTCCGTGCCGCCGTGGTCCTGCGCGATTTGGAAGAGCTCAGCTACGAAGAGATCGCCGAAGTCATGCAGGTCTCGCTCGGAACGGTGAAATCGAGAATTTTGCGAGGACGCGAATCGCTACGCCGCGTTCTTGTTGCCAAGGCCAATGATTCGAAGGCGTATGTCCCAACTTCGTCGGGGAATTTGGGGTGGATGCAGGAGATCGTGAAATGAGCACCGCGAACAGCCGCCAACATCCTACGGAATGCAAGGCCATTCAGCGTGAAGCGGTCGACTATCTGGATCGTTTGTGCACGGCCGCCCGAGCCCGGGAGATTAGCCGCCATTTGAGCGGCTGCTCGGCGTGTACGCAACATCTAGACAGCATGATTCATCTGCGGCGAGGCGTTCGGGCCTTGCCGCCCCGTCCAGTTCCGACGAATTTGGCCGTATCCTTGCGGGTGGCCGCTTCCCGTCAACACTCGCGGCGGGCCTCTCAACTCCGCTGGCGGGATCGCCTGCGGCTGTGGACCGTCAATAGCTGGCGGCCGATTGCCGTGCCCATGGTGGGCGGATTTGCAACGGCTTGCATGCTATTTGCGACGATCCTGCCGACGTTGTCCTCCCCGGTGTTAGCCAATGACGACGCGCCCGCGGCTTGGTACCAAAGCGCTGAATTGAGTGATCTCGGGCCGTTCGGCCTGCCGGCGGATCATCTGACGTTGGACCTGATTCTGGATGAACAGGGCCGGATGATCGACTATTCCGTTCCGGATAGCGAAAGCGTTCTGATGAGCGACGTGGAACTTCGCCGGACGGTGGAGAACAATTTGCTGTTTATGCGGTTCAAGCCGGCCGAGTTTTTTGGTCAGCGCACCACCGGAAAACTGCGGATCACCATCCGCCGCAGCCAGTTGGAAGTTAAGGGCTGATTGGGGCAGAAACTCGGTCAGCACTTTCTGCACAGCGCGCCCATGGTCGAGCGCATTGCGGCCGCCGTTTGCCGGTCGCAACCGAAGCAGATTATTGAAGTTGGCCCCGGTAAGGGTGTGCTGACGCAGCGCCTCCTCGCGACCGGCGCCGAGGTGATCGCCATTGAACTGGATCCGGCCATGGTGGCGATTCTGCGCGAGCGCTTCCCGGAGCACCCCTGCCTGACGATCGTCGAGGCCGATGTGCTCTCCGTTGACTTGGCGCAGTGGGGACCCGCGGTCCTTGCCGGAAATCTTCCGTATTACATCACTTCGCCGATTCTCGACCGGATTTTCAAGGCGCGTGCCGCCCTCCGCGAGGCGGTCTTACTCATTCAGAAGGAAGTGGCCGAGCGGCTCACCGCCTCGCCCAACTGCCGCGACTACGGCTATCTGAGCGTCGCCACGCAGACCTACAGCTCTCCGGAGTATCTGTTTCAAGTGAAGCCCGGGATGTTCCGGCCGCCGCCCAAAGTGGATAGCGCCGTCGTCCGGCTGACGTTACGGCCCGAGGCCGAGGACGCCGAGGCCTTCTTGCAGTTCGCGTCCCGCTGCTTTGCGCAGAAACGGAAAACGCTGCGGAACAACCTCGCGCCGTTTTACGGCCACGAGGTCGTGGACCTGCTGCCGGAGGCCTCGCTCCGAGCGGAGCAACTGAGCGTTTCCGCTTTGCGTGAGCTTTATGCCCGCCTGATCGCGTAGAATCAACCGATGCTCGTTTCTCGTACTCGCCTCGCCGCCGCCGCCATTTTCATGCAGGTGCTGCTTGGCGTAATCTATTCCTGGTCTGTGTTTCGCGGACCACTGGCGCAACTGCATGGCTGGTCTCGTGCCGAGACGATTGCGCCCTATCGTTATTCCATGTTGGCGTTTGCGGTAGCCATGATCCTGGGTGGCATCTGGCAGGACCGGAAGGGCCCGCGCGTGGTGGCCACCACCGGCGGCCTGCTACTGGGGCTCGGCTGCCTGCTTGCCGCCTGGCTAGGCGACTCGCTGAACGGGCTGATTTTCTCTTACGGTATCGTCGCGGCGTTCGGTGTCGGTTTTGCGTATGTCACCCCGATTGCGACCTGCATCAAATGGTTCCCGGACCAGCGCGGCCGGATTGTCGGTTTGGCCGTGATGGGGTTTGGCGTTGGCCCGCTGCTGTTTGGCCCGTTGCTCGAAGCGCTGCTGGGGAAGGACCCGGCCCAATTCGCCGTGACGGTGCCTCGGACATTCCTGATTCTATCGGTCATCTTTTTCGTCGGCGTGGTCGGCGCGGCCCAGCTCTACCAGGTTCCTCCGGCCGGCTGGCGACCCGCTGGGTGGAGCCCGCCGGTGGGGCAGGCGGCGGCGGTGGAGATATCGCCACGCACCATGCTGGGGATGTGGCAGTTTTATGTGCTTTGGTTTGTGTACTTTCTAGGAACCGCGGTGGGTCTGACCGCCATCGGCGAGGCGACTCCGCTGCTGCAGGAGATGGCGAAGTCGACGGCGATTCTGTCCGCCGGCGCGGCGCTGGGTGTGATGAGCATATGCAACGGAGTCGGGCGGCTGGCCTGGGGAAGCGTGTCGGACCGCTTCGGGCGGAAACCGGCGGTGCTGATGATGTGTGTCGTCTCCGTGGTGGCATGCCTGGGATTCCTGCGGACGGCCGGAAGCTTCGGCGCACTTCTGCTGGGACTCTGCCTGGCGGCGTTTGCCTACGGCGGCTATCTGGCCCTGATGCCGGCGTACACGGCGGATTACTTCGGTCCGAAGAACGTTGGTGCGAACTACGGCCTGGTTTTTTCGGCCTGGGGACTCTGCGGATTCCTCATTCCTGGGTATTTTGCGGGAATTATGGACCGCGCCCGGCTGGCGGGAGATTTGGCCGCCGGATATAGCGAAGTCTATTGGAAACTTGCGGTTATCGCAGCGGTGGGCGCGGCCGTGGCCGCCCTGCTTCGTCCTCCGCGTCGTGTAATGTAGTCAAAAATTAATAGTCCATCTATATCATTTTGTTATCTTGGTATAAAGCTCATTCAGGGCTCTATCTCCTCATGAAAACAAAATTCTGTAGTGCGTTAGCACTTGCTGTTCTTCTGCAGTTGCCCGCCATGGCGCAAACCGTTGCCGGTTTTGGCGCCGTTTCCGGTGTGGTTCGCGATGCTTCCGGCGCCGTAGTGCCGGGGGCCGACGTGTTAGTTTCGAACGAATCCAAGGGCATTCGCCGCCCTCTGACAACCAATGAGGCTGGCGTATTCACCGCTCCAGCCCTTGTTCCCGCGAGTGGCTACGAAGTACGGGTTTCCAAGCAAGGCTTTACGCCCTTTGAGGGCAAGAACCTCGAAGTGCTGGTCGGCCAAAACGTGAATATGGCGGTCTCCTTGAATGTCGCCAGCGCGGCTACTCAGGTGGACGTCAGCGACGCTGCCCCTCTGGTGGAAGCCAATAAGACCGGCGTCTCGCAGGTGGTGGGTTCGGCGCAGATTCAAAATCTGCCAATCAACGGCCGCCGCGTGGACAGCTTTGTCCTGCTGACTCCGGCTGTTACCAACGACGGCACCTTTGGGTTGATTTCGTTCCGCGGCATCGCCGGCGGCAACGCCTTCCTGACGGACGGAAACGATACGACCAATCAGTTCTACAACGAGAACGCTGGCCGTACGCGCATCAGTTCCCAGATTTCGCAGGACGCCGTGCAGGAGTTTCAGGTGCTTTCGAACGGGTACTCGGCCGAGTTCGGCCGCGCTAGCGGCGGCGTAATCAACACCGTGACCCGCTCGGGTGGCAACGATGTGCACGGCACTGCCTATTGGTTCTTCCGGAACCAGGATTTCAGTGCCCGCGACCGCTATGCCTCCTTTAATCCCGAAGAGAAGCGGCAGCAGTTTGGCGGATCGGTTGGCGGCGCGATCGTAAAGGACAAGCTCTTCTACTTCACGAACGTCGAGTTGACCCGGCGGAATTTCCCGTTGATCAACACCCTGATCAACCCAAATCTCTTCAACAGCTCGGGCGCCTTTATCGGGGCCTGCACCGCACCCGCCTCGGCCTGTCAGGCGGCGCAGTCTATCTTCGCCCGCCAGTTCCAGACGCTGGAGCGCACGGCAGACTCCGAACTCGGCTTCGCCAAGATTGATTGGCGCCCATCGGACCGCCACAGCTTCAGTTTCTCCGGCAACTACCTGCGCTGGATTTCGCCCAACGGCATTCAGACGCAGGCTGTGCTGACCAACGGCAACGGTATCGGCAATAACGCCAACTCCACCGTGCGTACGCGCTACGGGCGCGCTAGCTGGACTGCTATCCCGACGAGTTCCATCGTGAACGAGTTCCGGTTCGGCTGGTTTAAAGATCGTCTGTTCGACGACGTCAATCCGGCGTTGATTCCCGCCAGCACGGGCCGCTTGGGTCTGAGCGTTCAGGGCCAATCCAACCTCGGCACCGCAGTCGACTATCCCCGGCTGAACCCGTCGGAACAGCGCTTCCAGCTTGCGGACACATTCAATTGGACCGCCGGCAAGCACTCCTGGAAGTTCGGCTTCGACTTTGCTAACACGCAAGACTATTCGAGTATCCTTCGCAACCAATTCGGCACCTACTCGTACGGCACGTTCACGGACTTCGCCTACGATTTCTCGCGGATCCAAAATCCCAACGGACGCGCCATCGGGAAAAGCTGGCAGAGCTTCACGCAGACGATTGGCAATCCGGTTCTGGACTTCACAACGCGGGACTATTCGCTGTTTTTCCAGGATCAGTTCCGCGCCACCCAGAAGTTGACTGTGAATTTTGGCGTCCGTTGGGACTATTCGCAGTTACCACAGCCCAGTCAGGTGAACCCCAACTATCCCCAAACCGGTATCATCAACTCGCCAAAGACCAACTTCGCTCCGCGCATGGGCTTGGCTTATGCGTTGAACAACAAGACCGTCATCCGGACCGGCTATGGCATTTTCGTCGCCCGCTTCCCCGGTACGATGATGCAGACGCTGTTCCTGCAGAACGGTCTCTATCAGCCGCAGGTTTTGCTCCAGAACGGTGCTGCGGCCGGGCCGTCCTTTCCAAACATCCTACCGTCAAATGCTTCCGGTCTGCCGGGCGGCGCGGTCAGCTTGGCGTTCGCGGATAAGGATCTGCGGAACCCGTACACGCAGCAGTGGGATTTCGCGATCGAGCGGCAGTTGACGCAGAATCTCGGCCTTACATTGAACTACATCGGCAGCCGCGGCGTGGCGATTTTCACCAACCGGGATCTGAACATTGGTGGATTCGGCAATCCCGTGACTTACCGCATTCTGGACGCCAATAATGCACAGACGGGAACCTACACGACGAATGCCTATTACACGGCGAACCGCATCGATCCGCGGTATCAGCGGATCACGCAGATCGAAAACGGAGGCAACACCTACTACCACGGGCTGGCTGTGCAAGTGAACAAGCGGATGGCCAAGGGCTTCCAGAGTTCAGTGGCTTACACGTGGTCGCATGCGATCGATACGGCGAACCAGGGAGGTGGCTCCAACGCCCTCTTCTTTGACTTCCTCCGTTCAACTTTCAATGGTGACTATTCGGCCGATAAGGGTTCCTCGCAGCTCGATCAGCGCCACCGTGCTGTAATCACCAGCATCTGGGAGCCAGAATACGGCAAGAAGTCAGGCAACAGCTTCGTGAAATGGGTGGTTGCCAACTGGCAGCTTTCGCAGATCACGACGCTGGCCTCGGGCCAGCCAACGACGACGACGATACGGATCGCCGGGGCCCCGTACGCTGGCGCTGCCTTCAACACGACGTTGAATGGCTTGGGCGGCAGCAACCGGGTACCATTCCTGCCCTTCGCCAATCTGAACCTCGACAACGTTTACCGGACGGACGCTCGCATCACGAAGACGTTGCCGTTCAGTGAGCGGGTGAAGGCCTACGCGAGTTTCGAGGCATTCAATATTAGCAACAGCCAATACAACACCGGAATCATCACTGAAGCTTACAACTTGAGTACGATCGGTGGCGTACAGGCGATTCGCCCCAGCAACGGCCTCGGCAACGGGACCGCTTCGCAAGGCTTCCCGGATGGCACCAACGCCCGCCGGACCCAAGTCAGCCTGCGTCTCGTTTTCTAACAATTACGAAACGAACCCAACCGGCGGCAGAGCTTACCGGCTCTGCCGCCGGTTTTCTATTTGCCGACCAGTTCGCCGAGTTGCTGTACCGAATGCCGCAGCCGGCTGTTCTGGTCCATCAATTCGTGGCTCGACGCCGCCGTCTGTTCAGAGTTCGCGGCGATCGACTGGGTCAGGCCATTAAGCTCCGTCATCGACTGCGTCGCCCCTTCCATTTGCGTCAACTGGCTCCGGCAGACTCCCGCCAGGGCGTCGACCACCTTGGCCACTTCTTGGCCTTTGCCGACAATGACGTCGAAATTTGCGGAGACCATTTCGCAGAGAGCCACGCCGCTCTCGGTTCGCTTCAACGCTTCCGAGATGCGGGTTTCGGTTTGCTGCGCCGCCTCTGTCGAGCGCATCGCCAGATTGCGTACTTCGTCGGCCACCACGGCAAACCCGGCGCCGGATTCGCCTGCCCGGGCTGCCTCCACGGCCGCGTTGAGCGCCAGTAGATTCGTCTGAAATGCGATGGCGTCCACTTCCTTGATAATGCTCGCGATTTCGCGGCTTGAGGCGCGGATCGCGTGCATCGCCTGCAGCATTTCGTCGATCTCTCGTTTGCCCTGCTTTCCCGCGGCGCCAGCATCGGAAGCCAAGTCGTGCGCGTCGTCAGCAATGCGGATCTTCTTCCGGGATGCTTCGATGCTGGTCTGCAGGTGGTCGGAACTTTGGGCCGTCACTGACGCTTGATGCGTCGCGCCTTGGGCCAGGCTTTGTCCGGCGCTGGCAATCTGCGCCGCAGCCGAGGCCGCGTCCTGCGCCACCCGCTCCACATCCAGAATGACACTGCGGAGTGGTCCGTTAATCCAACGCTTGTTCAACCACCAGAAACCGATAATCACCAGGATCGTCACCGGGATCATCCACGCCGAGATCCGCGCCATTCCCATCATGGCGAGTTGGTCCACCGGCGCCAGATCGCTCGTCAACAGAAACATTCCGTGGACCTCTCCGGCTCGCCAGCCTTCCATTGGAAAGCCCAGCATGTCCTTGCCGTCGCCTGTCGGGCTCGTCCCAGGGTCTCCGTGGCACGTCATGCAGTCGGCCGTCATCCGAACCGGCCGCGCATAGATTACCTGATTCTTCGCTTTGTCCACAGCAAAGAATTCGCTGATCTTGCCTTCATCGATCTGCCGCAGAATCTCGGCTTCGTCGGCCCGGGGAGCGTTCTTGGCATTCCGCGGATTGCTCCGCACTACGCGGAACTGGAATCCCTGCTCCTTCGCCGCTTGTTCCACGGCTCGCCACGCGGCGACCACGGGAACGGTCTGGTAGATCGTGGTCTGGCGGAAGTCCGTAGCGGCCTTCGCGTCGCCTGCCAGCTTTTCAATGTTAAAGGCACCGGCCCGCGTCAGCGACGAAATCGATTCCCTCACGTTTTCGGCTTCAATCAGCGTACTGCGCATGGTCTCTCGCATCATGGAGGCGCCCTGCTCCTGAATGACCACCCGCACAACCAAAAATGCCGTGCACGTCGCCAGCAAAATTCCGCCAGTGGCGGCCAGGATAATCTTCCTTCCGAGTACCATGAATAGTCTCCTTACCTAAGCAGGCATATCGCCCAAGGAAAAGGTTCCATGAATTTTAGAGAGTATTGATCGATTTTGCTAACGGTTTCCGCCTGTTCATGATAGAGAACTATAGTATGAACTTTGCCTCCTTCCCTTCCGCCTCCCCCCAACTGGCCACTGGTCTTCCCATCGGTATGCAGATGGGGGGCTATCAGCCACCCCCGCAGGGCGGAGGCTATCCCCCTCCTCAAGGTGGCTACCCGCCTCCCCAGCAGCCGTATCAGCCGAGCAGCATGCCTAACAATGTCGCCGCCCTGCTCTGCTACGCGTTGGGGATTATTACCGGCATCCTCTTCCTGTTCCTGGAGCCCTACAATCGCGACCGCACGATCCGGTTCCACGCCTGGCAGTCGATCTTTACCTTCGGCGGTATGTTCGTGGCCCAGATTGCCTTGTCCATCATCGGCATCATTGCGACCAAGATCTTCGGCTTGCTGGGGCTGCTCGTCAGTCTGGTCGGCCTCGGCCTCAGCCTGGTAACGCTCGGCTTGTGGATCTTCCTCATGGTGAAGGCGTATCAGGGCGAGAAGTTCTCCCTGCCCATCGTTGGACCGATGGCGGAACAAAAAGCGTAGCCAGATTCCTGGCCGACACGTCTTTTTAACGTGGTATTGCGCATTCCTGCACTCCTGACCCTCGCTCTGGGCCTTCTACAGGCCCAGAGCCCTTCTCCTTCGCTCCCCACGATTGGCATCATCGACTTCTTCGGTGTCCGCAAAGCGAGCGTCGAACGCCTGAAAAAGGCTCTTGGCGTCGCCGAGGGTGGCCCTCTGCCGCGGTCGAAGGCGGAGGTGGAAGACAAGATGGAGCTGATTAATGGCGTCGTCCGCGCCCGCCTTGAAGCGGTGTGCTGTGAGGATGGCAAGGCCGTTCTCTATATTGGGGTTGAAGAGCGCGGCGCCCCGGCGTTCAACTACCGCGAGGCTCCCGAGGGCACGGCGAAGCTCCCCGAGGAAGTGGTCGATGCCTACCTCGACTTCTTCGAAAAGCTGCAAACGGCGATCCGGCAAGGGGATATCGTGGAGGACCTGACGCGCGGCCACAGCATTATGGCGAACCGCGAGGCGCAGGCGGCGCAACTGAAGTTTCTGCCCTTGGCCGAAACTCACGAGGCGGTTCTCCGCGAAGTGCTCCGCAATAGCGAAGACGAGGTGGAGCGCGCGATGGCCGCCTATGTCATCGCCTACGTTCCGAAGAAGGCCACCATCGTGAACGACCTGCAGTATGCGCTGCAGGATCCCAACGACGGTGTCCGCAACAACGCCATGCGCTCGTTGCTTGGGTTGACCATCCTCAGCGAAAAGCAGCCCAAACTTGGCTTAAAGGTCAGCCCTACCTGGTTCGTCGAGCAGTTGAACTCCCTCGTGTGGAGCGACCGCAACAAGGCCGCCACGGCGCTCCTGACGTTAACGGAGAAGCGGGACGCGGGTCTGCTCGAGATGCTGCGCGACCGCGCTGTTGACTCGTTGATCGACATGGCCCGCTGGCGGCACCTAAGCCACGCTCTGCCGGGCTACATTCTGCTCGGCCGGATGGCGGGTATCGAAGAGGCGCGGCTACAGGCGGCCTGGAGCGAGGGCAAGCACCAGCCGTTTAACGAAGAGATCATCCGCGAACTGACCCGGAAGAAGAAGTAGCGGTTACCGCAACTTCCGCTCTTTCAGAAAGGCAATCAGCGCCGCCGGATCGTCCGTGATGATGGCATCGACCTTGGCCGCCACTAGCTTTTCCCAATCGGCGGGGGTATTCGCGGTCCACGGCACCACCTGCAAACCCGCTGCGTGGGCAGCCGCGACTTTCTCCGGGGTCACCAACTGGTGAATCGGGCTGACGATCGTCGAATCGCCCGCCTTGGCAACTTCGACGAAATCCCGCCCGGCCTCTTCCCGCTTGGTTGGAAACAGCGCGCTCCGCCGGATCTCCGGCGCTATTCGCTTCATCGCGTGCAACGTCCGGTAGTCAAAACTCTGCAGAATCACCCGCTTTTCAAGGCCATGCTTCTTCACGACCGCCAGCACCAACCGGACAAACTCCTCCGGAGCCGGGGTCCACTCCGGATGCGCCGGCGCCATCTTGGTTTCGATGTTGAACTCCACGTTGGCCTTCTTCGCCAGGGTGAAGACGGCATCGAGGGTCGGCACCCGCGTCCCGGGAATCGCTTGCTGCTTCGGGAACTGGGGATTGGCCTTGGCGCCGCAATCCCATTTCTGGAGCTCGGCGAAGGTCATCTCCCGGATCACTCGCGTCGCCCCCGCCGGCCCCTCGCAGTAGGCCGGGTTCATCGTCTCATCGTGCGAGACCACGACGACGTTATCCTTCGTCACGGCCATATCGAGTTCGAGGACGTCGACAACCTGTTCCATCGCGTATTGAAACGCCGGGATCGTGTTCTCCGGCCGGACTGCCCGCGCGCCACGGTGCCCATGGACCTGAATCTGCGCCGTCATCATCGTCGTCATGACCAAGAGTAAAATAAGGGGTCGCACCCGACCAATCTAGCAAGCTCACATTGCAAACGCGTAACGACAAAGGACGCCTATGAACCGCCGTCAAGCTCTCGCTCTTACCGCTCTCAGCTACTCCCGCATTCTCGGCGCGAACGACCGCCTGCGGATGGGCTTCATCGGCCTCGGCAACCGCGGAGACCAGGTGCATGACGGATTTCTCGAATTCGGCGACTCCCAGACCGTGGCCGTCTGTGACCTCCGCGACGATTACCTGGACTTTGCCGCGAAGAAGTCTCGCTCGACGCCGGTTCGCTATACGGACTACCGGAAGCTGCTCGAAGACAAGAACGTCGACGCCGTCGCCATCGCGACGCCCGACCATTGGCACGCCATCATGATGATCGACGCGTGCCGCGCCGGCAAGGACGTCTATGTCGAAAAGCCGCTCTCGCTGACGGTGGCGGAAGGCCGCCGCATGGTGCAGGTGGCTGGAGAGACGAAGCGGATCGTTCAGGTCGGCATCCAGCGCCGCAGCTCGAAGATGCTGCAGGAAGCCGTCGCGTACTTGAAGGGCGGGGAACTGGGCCACATCACCGTCGCCCGCGGATTCCACGTGCAGAACGAAGCCCCGAACGGCATCGGCATGGCGCCGGACGCTCCGCCCCCCAGCGCGGAGCTGTGGGAGCAGTGGCTGGGCCCGGCACCGAAAGTGCCGTTCAACCGGAATCGCGCGTTTTACAATTTCCGCTGGTTCTATGACTACTCCGGCGGCCAGATCACCAACTTTGGCGTCCACTACATGGACATGCTGCGGTGGGCCTGCCAGAAGCGGTCGCCTCGCTCCGTGGTCGCGATGGGCGGGCGATTTGCCGTCAAGGACAACCGAGAGATTCCGGATACCTGCGAAGTACTGTGGGACTTCGGCGACATGATGATGGTCTTCGTGCAGTACAACGCCAACGCCGCGCCCGCTTCCGCGGCCCGTGGAGCCGAGATGGAGATTCGCGGCACCAAAGGGACGATGTACATCTACGGCAACAAATGGGAGGTGGTCCCGGAGCGCTACACCGACATGCTGTTTGGGCAACGCACCCCGCTCGACCGGGAGTCAGAGCGCGGCTACAACCCGTCGAAGAAGGCAACCATCGAGGGACGGTCCATGGAAGGCGCCAGCTCGACGCCGCCCCATGTGCGCAACTTTATTGACGCCGTGAAAGCGCGCGTCGCGCCGAGTTGCCCAATTGAGGAGGGGCACATCTCGACTTCGAATACGATCCTCGGCCATATCTCGCTGCGGACCCGCGCGCTGCTCGATTGGGATGCCAATGCTGAACGATTCACGAACAATGAGGCCGCCAACAAGCTGTTGAGCTACAAGTACCGGGCGCCGTACAAGCTGGGTTAGCCGGCCGACGGCTGCTTGCGATCAAGCGGCACTTCGCATTGGCAGCAGTCGCTGCAGCGCAGGCACTTGTGGCAACGGTGGAGTACACAGGTATCTTTGGTGCACCAAACGCAAAGGTCGCGCGAGGGATCACCACAGATGGCGCACTCAAAGGTGGGAGCGTTGGGATTCAATCCTTGGCCTCTTTCGGTGCAGCCGGCCGCTTTTTCGCTGCGGGCGGCTGCTTGCTCAAGACACTCCGGCAGCGTTGGGCTTCGGTATCCATTACCTGCAATTCAGACTCGCGCGTGGCGGCGAGGTCTTTCATGTATTGCTCCAGAAAGTCACGGTTGGCTGCATTCTCGTTGGCGATGCCCATGAGCAGATCCGCGATCGCGGGGTTCTGGTACCGCCGGACGCCCGCCGCGAGCGAGCCCAGCATCTGCTCCATCGATTGCAGCCGGAAGTAAGTGTCCATCGCGGACGTCACGCGGTTCGGGTCCTTGGCTAGCCGTTCGGCCGAAATCTGCAAGTAGGAGAGCGCCTTGCGCGTGTTCTGCCACTGCTGGACGTAGGCTTCCGGCGCGCCATTTTCCTTCCAGGCCTCGGGATTCAATTGGCCCAGGACCGGGTCTAACCGGTTCGCCGTGGCGACGAGCGCGGAGAGCTGTTTTCTGGTCTCCCACTCGGGCGGCAAACCTGCGGCCGGAGGCTGCGGACAAGCCAAGGCCGCAAACAGCGACCCTAGAACGAGACAACGGGTAGTCGTACTGATCCTCACTCCTTCAGTCTACAGCGGAGGCGGCGGGGGAGGAGGAGGCGGAGGCGGAGGAGGTGGCGGAGTGGCTTCGGTATCCGCCGGGCGTCCTCCGCCGGAGGGCACGCCTCCTGTCGGAGAGCCACCGCCGCGGGGGATCCGCATCATGATGTTGTAGTAGGCGTCGGTTGCTGCCTGCATGGTGCGGCGAAGCGCGCCGCCCTTGTCGAAGTTCTTTTGCGCCAACGGCTGATTCTTAAAGACGCGGACGTATTCGCCCGCATTCAACAACTTCGGCTCGCTCGGCGGGAGCAACGAATGCCGTACCGCGACCTGCCCTTCGTCGACGGTCACCAGGGTCGTCGCATCCTCGTCTTCAATCTGGACATCGAAGACGGTTCCCCGCACCGAGATAACCGCCGTAGGCGTCGTCACTCGATTGGGATTCGGCTGGCCTCCGAATTTTTGGATGTGCACCTTTACGCGGCCGAGATAAAGATCCAACAGATCCTTCCAGCCGCCGGCGTTATTCCGGAAGATCACCCGGGAGTTCGGATACACCTCGAACGTGCTGCCATCGCTAACCTGGAACAGGGCAAAGCCATCTGGGCCAGTCACGATAATCTGGCGCAGATTCACCCAGTCCCCTGGCTGCAGCGCCCACGGCGCACTGTCCTTGAGCACGGAAACTTGACCGTTGCTCTGTAAAACCTTGGCCGAACGTTCCCGCTCCGGCGAAAATAGAGACGGCGCTTGGGCAAACGAGATCGCCGTACACACGGCAGAAGCCACGACGAGGCGAATCATCATTTGCGAAAACGAAGTTAGCATACGGACATCGCGTAAACCGTTGCCGGTTCAGCGCACCTAAATTCTACCATCAAGTGGATCAGTCAACTGATGCCACTCCAATTGCAATGCAACTGAATGCCCCTTGGGGTACGTCCATCAAAATACTTTATAGATCAACAGCTTTGGCCGAGTCTGGCCGATAGATGTGGGTAAAATAGATCCAAGTCCTGGGTCAGCCGGCAACAGTTCCTCTCGATTCATGCGTCCCTTCCTTTTCATCGCGTTCGCGCTGCTGGCTACGGCCGGGGACACCTTCGCGCAATGGCGCCGGCTGGGGAACGCCGCGGTGGACCTGCAGCTTTCCGGCCTCGCGACGGGACCTATGGACCGGGTGCAATTCCGAAGCGCTGACGGCCGTCTGTTCGCCCGGGCTGGCGCGGGCCAGTGGTATTCCACCACGGATTTCGAATCATGGTCGCTGGAGGGATCTGAGCCTTCCACCAATTCTCTGCCAACGCCAATTCCGGACCGCCTGCCCGAGCCAGGTGCCATTCTGCGAGCAACGTCCGCCCGCGGTGTCATCTACGCGGCTGGGCAACACGTTTGGCGGTCCGATGACGGTGGCCGCTCGTGGACGAACCTGACCCAGTGGCGGCAGACTTCCTTGCTCGGCGCCGCCGCGGCTGATCTCGCTGTCTCCGCCAACGACCCGGCGTCGATTGCCGTCGCCACTGGCACAGGCGTTTGGCGCTCGGCTGATAGTGGACTCACCTGGTCGAGTTGCAATGCGGCCTTGCCGCACTTGCCGGTTCGCCGCATCCTCTCTCTACCGCGCGGATCCCAGGGCGCCCGCATCAGTTTTCTTTCCGCTCAGCCGGGCACCGCGGCGGCCTTTGAATGGCAACCCGGCGAGCGCACTGCTTGGCGGCCGGCTTCTGAACCTGCGCCGAATGCTACTCTGGTCGCCGCTTCCCGCCGCCTGGGAGCCATTGTCACTGTGGTGCAGGCACAGGGTGAATGGGCCTACGCCGGCTCCTCCGATGGCCGCTTGTGGACCTCGATGAACCGCGGCGCCGACTGGTCCGCTCCCGCCTTCAACCCCGGCGCTGCCGTAGAATCCATCTCCGTGGACGAGCGGGATCCTCGCCGGGCGATTGTCGTGCTCAGCCGCCAGGGGGCGGGCGCCGATACTTTGCGGACTCCCGCCGTCGCCTTGAGGACTTTAAATGGCGGCCTCTATTGGGACGACATCACCGCGAACCTGCCAGAGACGGCCGCGTTCGGGGTCACGGCCGATTTCTCGTCGAACGCCGTCTATGTGGCCACCCTTGGCGGACTCTACCAGGCTGACCTCACCGCCCCGTCGTGGACCCGGCTCTCGGGAGGAGGTCTGCCAGCGTCTCCGGTCCTCGATGTCCGGCTCGATGCCGCCGGCAACCAACTCTTCGCCGCCGTGTACGGCTTCGGCTTGTACACCGCGATCGCCCCGCACCGCGGCCGCGAACTCCGCGTGGTCCACGCCGCCGATTACACCGCCCGCCCGGCATCCCCCGGCGCGCTGCTCAGTATTCTCGGCGCCCGGGTGACTGATGTGACTGCTGGCGGACGACCGGCCTCCATACTTCCGTCTTCCGCGGCCGAGACTCACGTCCAGCTTCCCTATGACCTCACCGGCTCCGGCGTTGCGCTCTCCTTCCTCGCCGCCAACCAGCGGATCTCCCTAGGGCTCCCGCTACAACCCTCCTCGCCCGCCATTTTCGTCGACCCGGATGGCTCACCGCTGGCGCTCGATGGGGAATCCGGTGTCCTGCTCGATGCCCAGAATCCAGCGCGTGCCGCCTCTACCGTCCAGTTTCTTCTCAGCGGCCTTGGCCGGGTGGCGCCCGATTGGCCAGCCGGTCAGCCGGCACCCCTCGAAAACTTGCCGCAAGTGGTAGCCGACGTAAAGGCGTATCTGGACGGCGTGCCGCTTGAGGTTCTGCGGGCCACCCTGGCGCCCGGATACATTGGCTTTTATCTTGTCGAAGTGCGCCTTCCCAGCCTCGTCAATAGCGGTCCGGCCGAATTTCAAATCGAGGCGGGCAACGTTTTGAGCAATCGGGTGCGTCTACATATTGAACCGTAAGGGCTCTGTAAGGAATTTTTTATGCGCTATCTCGCTTTTCTATTGCCGCTGTTTTTGTTTGGTCAGGCCCCGCCTGAAAAGAAGACTCCGAAGCTTGCCCCCTACTATCCGACTCCCGAAGTGATCGTCGAAAAGATGCTGCAACTCGGCAGCGTCAAGAAAGGCGAAAAGGTGTTTGATCTTGGCAGCGGCGACGGGCGCATCGTCATCATAGCGGCTGAGAAATTCGGCGCCAATGCGGTCGGCGTGGAGTTCGACAAAGACCTTTATCAGCAAAGCTCTGACCGGATCAAACGGCTCGGCCTCTCGGAACGCGCCAAAATCATCCATGGCGATCTGCTCGAGCAGGACTATACCAGCGCTGATGTCATCACGGTGTACCTATTGCCGGTTTCGAACGAAAAGGTGCGTCCGCTTCTCGAAAAACAGCTTAAGAAAGGGGCTCGTATCGTCGCCCACGATTTCACGATCGCCGGTTGGACGCCCGAGAAAGAAGTGTCGATCGACGACGACGGCGAAGGCCGTAGTCACACGTTATACTTGTATCGCCGACCCTAATCAGTCGGCCTGATTCCACGTGGCCTCCCCCCCTGTTGAAAAGCCCGCCGCGGCCGAACCGATTTCGCTGGCCCTGAACTGGAGAACCGCCTTAGCTGTCTTCCGGGCTGTCCTCGCGGTGTTGTGCTTGGGTCTGTCGCTCTCCGGATCCAATCCGAACACTCGAAATTTCGCCTTTCTCTGGGCCGGATTCACCCTCTATGCCGTGGTCGTCATCTTCTGGCGCCGGCTTGATCGTGATTTCCCGCTCTTCAGTCTACTCGTCGATACCGTTTTCCTACTCATTTGCGCCGCGCTGCCATTCGAGTACTCTGCCGGCATCACGTCGCTCTTCTATCTGTTTGTCCTCCTCGTCGCCGCTCTGCTGCATACGACCCGCGAAGTGGTGATTGTGATCGCGCTGACCATCGCCTTCTTCTATGCAGCCCGGCCGACAGAGATCGTTGTCCTCTCTCCCTCTCTACTGCTTTCCGGCATGGCGGTCACCATCATGGCGCTTCAAAAGAAGGCCTTGCAGGATCGGCTCTCCGCCGCCGCCAAACAATCGGTCATGTTCCGCTCGGAAGCTGAGCATGCCCGGGAAGCAGAACGTCAACGGATGGCCGCCGATTTCCACGACGGCCCTCTGCAGAGCTTCGTCGGCCTGCAGATGCGCCTCGAGGTCGTCAGGAAAATTCTGGAACGCGATCCGAAACTGGCCATGGAAGAGATTGTTCAGCTTCAAGAGCTTTCGAAAATGCAGGCCGCTGAACTCCGCGCCTTCGTCCGAAGCATGCGCCCGGTGGAGGTCGACGGCGCCGGTCTGGTGCCCTCGTTACGCAAGCTTGTCGAAGGCTTTGGCAAAGAGAGCGGAATTTCGGCCAACTTCGTCGGGGGGAACACCCGCGTCAGCCCGGATTCGCAAAGCTCTCTCGAAATCCTCCAAGTGGTTCGAGAAGCCCTCCACAATGTCCAGAAGCATTCCAAGGCCTCCCGCGTTACCGTCGGCGTCGGCCGGGAAGGCAACACCTTCGAACTATCGATCGAAGACGATGGCACCGGATTCCCGTTCAGCGGCGCGTATACCCTCGAAGAACTCGAACTCCTGCGCCTGGGCCCGATCTCTATTCGCCGCCGCGTCCGCATTTTGGGCGGCGAGATGATGCTTGATTCCCAGCCCGGCAAAGGGGCGTCGCTAAAAATTCGCGTCCCGGTATGAGGCTCAGCGGCCTCCTCGTCGGCGTCGGCCTATTGTCCGCCTGCGGGCGCTATGGCGACTTTACCTTGCCGCCGCCGTCCGGTCCGGAGCGCCCGGTGCAATGGGTCTGGGAAGACTCCGGCTCGCCCGTGCTTCCGCGCGGTCCCGCAGGAACATTCGATAGCGTCGACGCGCTGAACCCTTCCATCGTCGCTGTGGCGGGCAAGCTTTGGAACTTCTATTCCGGGTGGGACGGCCGCCAATGGCGGACCGGCCTCGCCACCAGTGTCGATGGCGGCCAGTCCTGGACCCGCCACCCCGCGGCCCTTCTCGCGCCCGACCCCGCCGCCGGGGAAGGGCACTACATCAGCGCTAATGGCGCCACCGTCCATCAGGACGGCCGGTTTCTCCATTGGTATCAGGCCGGCAACCCCCCTCAGATCGCTCTCGCCACCAGCCCCGACGGCTTGAACTGGACCAAGCACGGCACGGTGCTTCCCCGCGGCCCCCGCGGCGCCTGGGACGAACTCGGCGTTGCCGATCCCTATGTTGTCGCCGCCGGCGGCCAGCTCTACCTTTTCTACCTCGGCCAGGACCGCGCCCGCCGCCAGCGCCTCGGAGTCGCCCTCTCCTCCGACGCCGGCCGCACTTGGACCAAACTGCGCGCCAATCCGATCCTCGAAATCGGCGCCCCCGGCCGCTTCGATTCGCTCGGCCTGGGAGAGCCAGCCGTCTGGACGTCTCACGGCCGCTGGTGGATGCTCTATACCGGCCGCGACCGCGCCGAACGCCGCAAGATCGGTCTGGCCGCGTCCTCCGATGGCATCCACTGGCAGCGTACGAGCGAGAGCCCGCTGATCGCCGGCCAGGCGCCCTGGAACTCTCAGGTCGTCTGCGATCCGGAGATCCTGCCCCTGCCTGATGGCAGCCTCCGGGTCTGGTACGGCGGCGGCGATGCCCCGCAGCCGGCGGAAAACCTTCACGGCCAAATCGGCCTAGGCCGCCTGGTTCCCCATTAGGCCGCCCTCTTCCCGGGCACCACGTCCAGCCGCTCGCTGCTCGAGTTCAACTCAAACCGCACCAGCGAATCGGGCGCGACGCGTCCCTCCGCCACCATCGCCGCCAGCGGTTGCATCACAAAACGGTGCAACGTCCGCTTCAATTCGCGCGCGCCGTATTCGACGCTCGTCCCCCGCCGTAACAGGAACTGGCGGCTTCGCTTGGGCACCTCCACCCGGAAACTGCGATTGCCTAGTCGCCGGTCCAAATGCTCCTGGAGCACCCGTACCTGCAAATCGAGGATTTTTTCGAGCGCCGCCGCGTCGAGCGACTGGTAGGTCAGCATCAGATCGATCCGGTTCACAAACTCGGGAGCAAACTTCCGCTTCACTGCCGCCACCGCCACCGTCTCCAGACGCTTAGCCCCGCTCCGTCCCTCCTCAATGGACCGCACCGTAGCCGTCTCCAAGCCGAACTCCGGCCGCAACTCCCGCGCCATTTCGCGCGCTCCCAAGTTGCTCGTCAGGAAGATCAGCGATCGCTCAAAGTTGACGATCGAGTTGTCCCCCAACCGCAGCGACGCCTTGTCCAGTACGCCCAGCAGGAGTCGCTGCAGCGACCCGGCGGCCTTTTCGATCTCATCAAACAGCACAATCGAAAGGTTGTTCTGCTCGCTCATCACCGCGTTCAGCTTCACCTGCGTCAGCAGCGGCTGCGTTTCCCGATGGCCCAGGTATCCCGGCGGCGCCCCGATCAGCTTGGCTACCTCGTGCTCCATTTGGTACTCGCCGCAATCGATTCGCAAGACATTTTTAGCGTTGCCGTGCAAAACCTCGGCCAAGGCTTCCACTGTTCTCGTCTTGCCGGTACCCGTCGGGCCCAGCAAGAGGAATACCCCGATTGGCCGGCCCTCAGGCGACAAGCCGGCTTGATACATCTGAATGTACGGAATAATCGCGTCCAGGCTCTCCGGCTGACCGATAACACGTTCAGCGAGTTGTTCAGCCATCTTGGCTCCACGCGGATTCAGAGCCGTCTTTTTGCTACGGGCAGGCAGTAAGGTCTTCACGCTTCGGACTATACACCGACGTCACCAAGAAATCGGCGCGCGGGACTCTCGAAAAAGCCTGCTTTGCAAAACAAAGTAGTGGCTTTATCTGCTGAAGAATGAGGCAGTTGCGTCGGCTATCCGCTCGCTGGCGCGCCCATCGCCGTATGGGTTGTGAACGAGGGCCATCGCATCTCGCAATTTGGGGTCGTCCAACAGCCGATTCGCTTCCAATAGAATTTTGCCCCGGTCCGTCCCGACCAGTTTTACCGTCCCCGCGGCGACCGCCTCCGGACGCTCCGTCTTCTCCCGCAATACCAGAATCGGCTTGCCGAGCGACGGTCCCTCTTCCTGCACCCCGCCCGAATCCGTGATCAACAGATACGCGCGGCGCATCAGGTCAATGAACGGGACGTAGTCGAGCGGAGCGATCCGGTGGACATTCGGCCGATGCGCCAGTAGCCTGGTGACCGGGTCTTGCACATTGGGGTTCGGATGCACCGGGTATACAATTTCGACGTCCGGCCGCTCTGCGAGATCGGCCAAGGCTTGGCAGATCCGCTCAAATCCGCTGCCAAAACTCTCGCGCCGATGCGCGGTGACGACGATCAGCTTTTTCGCCGGATTGAGCCGGCTCCAATCGGTATCCGCGACCATGGTTCCAGCTTCCAGGCCCCGTTTGACGTGGAGGACCGCGTCAATGCCTGTATTCCCGGTAACCCAGATGCGCTCATCCGCCACACCTTCCCGCCGCAGATTGTCCGCCGCCCAGGAGGTAGCGGCAAAGTGCAGGTCCGCCATCCGTCCGGTTAAGACACGGTTCATCTCTTCGGGAAACGGCTGCGCCAAGTCGCCCGTACGGAGCCCGGCTTCGATATGGCCCACCGGAACCCGCGCGTAAAACGCCGCCAAAGCGCCACACAGTGTCGTTGTGGTGTCGCCTTGCACGAACGCGATCTCCGGCTTCCACCCGTCCGCCCCCATCAGCACCGGCTCCAGAGCCGCCATCATTCTCGCGGTGGACTGGAATAGCGTCTGGCCCGGTTGCATCAGGTTCAGGTCGTAATCAGGCTGCACCTCGAACGCGCCAAGCACCTGATCCAACATGCCCCGATGCTGCGCCGTGACGCACACCCGCACCTCAAACCGTTCCGGCTGGCTTCGGAAATGCAGCACGACCGGGCAGAGCTTGATCGCCTCCGGACGGGTGCCAAACAGGAACAGGACGCGTACTGGCATCGCAAAAATCGGCCTATTTGTGGCGGTAGGTGATGCGGCCCTTCGTCAGATCGTAAGGGGACATTTCCAGCGTCACCCGGTCGCCCGCCAGCACGCGGATGCGATTGCGGCGCAGTTTGCCTGCCAAATGGGCCAAAACGATCTTTTCCTGGTCCAACTGAACGCTAAACAAACCACTGGGAAATTTCTCTACAACGGTTCCGGTTACTTCAATACTATCTTCTTTACTCATTCGCCTCTCAACTCTTCAGTATAGTCTCAAAAATTTGCGGCGGTGAACGATAAGTCCCTCGACCGCCATGATTTCCATCAAAGATGCTGTTGATCAACTGGCCAACCGCGAACAAACGGCTCGGGAAGCGCTAACCGCCTATCGGCAGGCGATCGAGCAGACCCAACATCACGTCTTTCCGCTATTCCCGCGGGCAGCCCAGGCCCAACAACCCGTCGTCCGCAAGATACTACAGGATGTGGCCGCCACCCCGCAAGCGGTAGCGGGCAGCGCCGGCCGTTGGGCCGAGGCGGTTGCCACCTTTGCCGCGTGTGCGCAGGCGGCCCAAGCCCGAGACTTGGCGATGTTGCGCGAACTGCTCAGTCTTCTCGCCCAGGCGGCCGACGATTCGAGCGGTCTCTCACAAAACTCAGCGGCCGGCTTCGAGCATCTGGGCAAAAATCTGGAACAACTTTCGACGGCTCCGGACCTCGAAACCCTTCGTGACGGGTTGACCCAGCATATGGGGCGATTGCGGCAATTCGTCGCCCAGGTTTTGGCGGACCAGGAAAGGGCGACATCGCGCTTGGTTACCGAGGTGGCGCAGTTCGAGGGCCGTGTCGCCGAACTCGAAACACTCGCCTCCACCGACTCGCTCACCGGCATCGCCAATCGGCGATCCTTTGAAGCGTCGTTGGCCATGGCCATCGCCTCCGGGCAGAAACTTTCCCTGCTCCTCTACGACTTGGATGAATTCAAGAGCATCAATGACCGTCTCGGGCATGAAGCAGGTGATCAGGTCCTCACCCACTTTGCCCATGTGTTGCGCGACGAGATCCGGGCCGATGACGTAGCCGCCCGGATTGGCGGCGATGAGTTTGTCGCTCTGCTGTACTGCCCGCTCGAAGGCGCGCTTCGCCGCAGCAAGCAGATCCTTGGACGCCTCGAACGACGGCATGAAGTCACCTGCAATGGCCGGTCGCTGTTTGTACCCATACGCGTCTCGGTCGGAGTGGTCGAGCACCTTGCGGGGGAAAGCGCGGCTTCGCTTCTCCGCCGGGCCGACGAAGCGATGTACGCCGTCAAGGGGCATCGGGCTGCCGCGCTGCGATAGACGTATGGCCCATGGAGTCCAGTTGTCGAGGGAGTCCTGTGGCCTTGGGAGTCCGCGCGCGGCCATCCCGTATAATGTGAACCGGAAGTACCCTCCTTGCAAGGTAAACGCATTCTCATCACTGGAGCCGGCCGTGGTATCGGCAAGCGCCTCGCCATTGGCCTCGCCGCTAAAGGCGCCATCGTCGGGCTGCTTGCCCGCACAAAAGCCGAAATCGATCTCACCCATCTCGAAATACAACACGCCGGAGGCGTCGCACTGCGCCTGCCCGGCGATGTCCGGGAACTCGATCGAATGATCATGGCTGCCGAGCGGATGCGTGCCAGTTTCGGCGGCACCGACATCCTCATCTGCGCCGCCGGCGTCCAAGGGCCAATCGGGGCCATGCACGATGCCGACACCCGCGCGTGGCGGGAGACCTTTGAGACCAATGTTTTCGGCGTCATGCATGCTTGCCGTGCCGTGCTCCCGGAAATGGTTCAGCGCCGCGCCGGCAAAATCATCGTCATCAGCGGCGGTGGGTCGCTCACTCCTCGCCCTCACTTCTCCGCCTACGCCGCCTCCAAAGCCGCTGTCGTCCGGTTCGTGGAAACGATCTCCTCCGAGTATGCCGAACACAACGTCCAGGCCAACTGTCTCGCGCCCGGAGGTACCTATACCAACATGACCGATGAAATCCTTGCTGCTGGTGAAGAACGCGCCGGATGGAAGGAGATCGAGGACGCCCGCCAGATTCGGATGACCGGCGGCGTCCCGCTCGAAAAGCAACTACAACTGGCTGTGTTTCTCGCCAGCGAGGCGTCGAATCACGTCTCCGGCAAGTTACTCCGCTACGACGATGACTGGAGGAAGCTAGCGCAAGGCTCTGTAAGTCCGGAGCTTTTCACCTTACGTCGGATCACTAAAAGCTGATTCGCGATACTCTGTTCATAAGCGGAGCAACTAGCTCCCATGAGCATTTGTCCTTGCGTCAACTGTTGTTCTTTCTCGTGTTCGCGTTCGCCTCGGGGCTTTGGGCTCAACCCGCACCGATCCGGATAGGCTCCGCTTCGGCCGAGCCGGATGCCTATTCGCTACCCGACGGCACCGCGACTGGTTTCTTCGTCGAGGTCTTCCGCGAGGCCGCCCGGCGGGAGGGCCTGACCATTTCCTGGGTCTTCTCCGATCGTGCCGCGGATGTCGCTCTCGAGTCCGGCAAGGTCGACATCTACGCGGGTATTTTCCCTACGCCCGAACGCCGCCGGAGGCTGCACCTTACCGAACCGTGGTGGACCGTACCCACCTACTTCGCCGTCGCCGAGAACTCCGCGCTCCACTCGACGAAGCATCTGGCCGGGCATTCGCTCTTGTACAGCAGTTCGCCGCCCTTGCCGGCACCTATAGAGGACCTGCTCCCGGGGGTTCAGGCGAGTGTCGTGCGGGCCGCACCAGACCGGATGAGTGCCGTCTGCCTCGGCGAAGCCGACGCGGCGTTTTTCACCCAACCTGTGCTCCGCTCTCTCTTGCTCGATCGGCCGGCACCCTGCGAGAAGCGCTCGCTTCGGCTCCTGCTCCAGAACGATTTCAGTATGCGTCTTGCCATCGCCAGTCAACCAGCACAAGCGGCACTGGCGAATCGACTCCGCGACCGGATCGGCGAAATGGCGCTCGACGGCGCGCTGGGCGCGTTGGCTCGGAAATTTGATCAGGCGCCGCTGCCGTCAGATGCCTTCGCTCTCCGTTCCCCGTGGAATCCTCTCTCCGTCGGTTTGGCTCTTAGCGGCCTGCTGCTTCTCGGCGGTCTAAGCTGGGCTCTGCTTCGGTTGCGCGCCTCGCGCCTCGAAGCCGAACGGGCGGCGCTTGCCAAGGAACAGTTTCTGGCCATGATGAGCCACGAGATCCGTACGCCGATGAACGCCGCCCTCGGCTACATGGATCTGCTGCTCGAAACCCGCCTTGAGCCCGAGCAGCGCTCGTTTGTTGAAGACATCGGCCGTGCGACCAGCTCCTTGCTGTCGGTTCTTTCCGGCATCATGGAATACGCCAAGCTTCGCAGCGAGGCCCCAGCCACACCCGCTGAGCCATTTGATGTATCCCGCCTTCTCGACGAGGTGGTCGCCACCATCGCTCTAACCGCCGAATCCAAAGGCCTCGATCTGTTGATCGACGTTCGGCCCGCGGTGCCCATCGAACTGCTTGGCGACGCCTCACGCCTGCGTCAGGTGCTCACGAATCTCCTGGCAAACTCCATCAAATTTACTGAGGCCGGCTATGTCCGGCTGCAGGTGAACTACACAGGCGCTTTGGAAATCACCGTCTCGGACTCCGGTATTGGCATTCCCCCCGACAAGCAGAGTGAGATATTCGAACCGTTCGCCCAAGTCGATTCCTCCGATAGTCGAAGCCACGGCGGTGTTGGATTGGGACTTGCGATCGTCCGTGCCTTGGTCACGGGCATGAACGGAACTCTTCGGCTCGAAAGCCGGGTAAGTTTCGGTTCCCAGTTCCATATCAGCCTTCCGTTCCAACGCTCTGGCGCCGCGCCAGGATGGCTGGAGGCGGCGGCCGGCAGCGGAAGCCGCGGCCAAATCGCGATCGTCGCGGCTCGCTCTGCCAACGCCAACCTGCTCGCCGAATATTTTCAGCACGTCGGTTGGGAGGTCTGGACGTTCCCCGACGCAGCCGCGGCGCAATCGCAGGCTCCGGCCCTGAAACCAGGTTGGTGGCTCGCCGCCGAACCCGCGGCCGCTCCTGACGCGGTTGGTCTGGCGCAGTGGGCCACGGGGCGCGGCGCCGCCCGCACCCTGCTTCTCAGTTCCACCAGCGCCTTGCGCTTAGTTTCTGAACCCACCCGCCTCGCCTACACGTCGGTGTGCACTTGGCCCGTTACCCCGGCCACCGTCCGCCGCCTGCTGCAAAATGAAGCCCCGGCTCCCACAGATCAAGACGCCGCGCTGCTCCCGGTGCTGGTGGTCGACGATAATCCGATCAATCGTAAAGTGGCCGGCGCCTTGCTCTCTCGTCTGGGTTGCACTGTCGAATATGCTGAAAACGGGCGCATCGCTCTCGAAAAATGCCGCCACTCCCGTTTCGGCCTAGTTTTGATGGATTGCCAGATGCCCATCATGGACGGCTACGAATCTACCCAACGCATTCGCGCCATGGCCAGTGATCACGTCCCCATCTACGGCGTCAGCGCCAGCACCGATATGGAAACCTACCGCCGCTGCCTCGATGCTGGGATGGACGGCTATTCGCCCAAACCGGTATCGCTCCAGAATCTTCGCGTGCTGCTTAAGGCAGTGGCGCCGCGCTCTGCTCCGGCGTCGTAACGCCCGGCGGCAGTTCCATAATCCGGATGTTCCGGAAGTGAATCTTCGCCCCCTCGCTCTCGAGGCACAGGTAGCCTTTTTTCTGCGAAGACTTCGCAATCCCGTTCACAAACTTGCCATTAATGGCGAGCTTGATCACCCCGTCCACCGCTACCACGTCGTAAGTATTCCACTGCCCGCGCGGCAAGCACCGCATCTCCACCGAGCGGCTTCGGCCCGCCCGCGGCGTATCCGGAACCGTCGTCACCCCGCCCACGCCAAATAGCTCGCCGCTGACGTACGAATCCGTCGGCATCACCCCGTCGCGTATATGCAGCTTCGGCCAATCCAGTTCCAGCATCTGGACTTCCACGCCATCCGGCAACCGGTTCTTCTCCCCCGGCCGTGCCCCGCTCCATACAAACACGCCGCTATTCCCGCCCGGCTCCGTGTGCATCCATTCGATATGCAGAATGAAATTCTCATACATCCGGTCGCTCCGCATCACCCCAATCGGCAGGCCCTTGCAGATCAATTCCCCATTCACTACCGACCACGTATCCGGGTCCGTATTCACGTTCACCCAGCCTGACAAGTCTTTCCCGTTAAACAGGTCCCGGAACCCCAACGGAGGATCGGCGGCCCAGCCCAGCGCAGCGAAAAGGAATACTGTAAGCAGTTTCATTTTTACCTACGATAATAGGTCATGCGGCGTTTGGCTACCCTCCTCTCCGTCCTTGCCCTGCTCTGCCTCCCGGCCAGCACCCTCGACCGCTCGGAGTTCGCCAGCCTTGTCGCCAGCCTCTCGGAGCCCGAAGGCTACTTCGACACCGACAATCTCATCTCGAACGAGTCCACGTTTCTCACCGTGGCCGGCCGTTTGCGCACTCTCCCGCGCGGCGGGGTCTATCTCGGTGTCGGCCCCGATCAGAACTACTCTTACATCGCCCACCTTCGCCCTCAACTGGCCTTTATGGTCGATATCCGCCGTGGCAATCTCCTCGAACATCTCCTCTTTCGCGGCCTCTTCGCCCAGTCCCGCAACCGTCTCGAATATCTTTGCCTTCTTCTCGGTCGCGCTGTCCCCGCCGACCTCGCCGCCTGGGATCAACGCTCTGTCGCCGACCTGGTTCGCTACATCGACGCCGCGCCGCGCCAACCCAAGCCCCCGCCCCTCGCCGACCCCGGCCTGCCCCTCTCCGACGAAGACCGGAAGACCATCACCGGCTTCCACCAGCGTTTCCTCGCCGATGGCCTCGACCTCCGGTTCAGCTCCCACGGCCGCGAACCCCGCCCGTACTACCCCCGCCTCCGCGATCTCGTCCTGGCCGCTGACGCCGCGGGCCAACCGGCCAGCTATCTCGCCAACGAAGACGATTTCCGCTACGTCCAACGCATGCACCGCGAAAACCGCATCGTTCCCGTCGTCGCCAATCTCGCCGGCGAAAAGTCGCTCCGCGCGATCGCCGAATACGTCCGCCGCGAGAAGCTCGCCGTCGCCGCCATTTACACCTCGAACGTCGAACAGTACCTCTACCGGGGCGGGGAACTGGCCCGTTTCGCGCGCAATCTCGACGCCTTCCCCCGCACGCCGGATTCGCTCATCATCCGCAGCGGCATGGGCCCGTACGCTCGCGGCAATACCTACAGCGATCAACTCGTCCAGCCGCTCGAAGGCTTCCTATCCGACTTCGCCGCCGGTCGCCTCCGCTCCTACGCCGACATTATCCGCGCGAGCAAGCCCTAGCCTTCCAGCGTCAGCCCGCCCCGCATCTCGCCGCGCTCGTACACCACATTCGCCCGGCCCACCAGCAGCGTATCCAGCCGGCCAATCGCCTTCACGTCTTTGTTGTGATAAGGCAGTTGATGCAGCACATATCGCATCGCATGGATGCGCGCCCGCTTCTTGCAGTCGGACTTGATCACTGTCCACGGCGCTTCTTCCGTGTCGGTGTAGAAGAACATCGCTTCTTTGGCCTGGGTATATTCGTCCCACTTCCCGAGTGATGCCAAGTCAATCGGAGAAAGCTTCCACTGCTTCAGCGGATGCGTCTCGCGCTCCTTGAATCGACGCCGCTGCTCTTCCTGGCTCACCGAAAACCAAAGCTTGAACAGGTGAATCCCGCTCCGCACCAGGTTTCGTTCAAACTCCGGCGCCTGCCGCATGAACTCGCTGTACTCCTGGTCCGTGCAGAACCCCATCACCCGTTCCACCCCGGCGCGGTTGTACCAAGACCGGTCGAACAGTACGATCTCCCCCGCCGTCGGTAGCTCTGCTATATAGCGCTGCAGGTACCACTGCCCCGTCTCAATCTCGCTCGGCTTCGAGAGCGCCACAACCCGCGCGCCGCGAGGATTCAGGTGCTCCATGAAGCGACGGATCGTTCCTCCCTTGCCCGCCGCGTCGCGGCCTTCAAACAGGATTACCACCCGCTGCCCCGTCGCTTTCACCCAAGCCTGCAGCTTCAGCAACTCCACCTGCACGTGATACTTGTGCCGCTCGTAGTTCTTCCGCGACATGCGGTTCTTGTAAGGATACGCCCCGTCGAGCCAATCCTCGGCTAACTCATCGTCCGGGTCCGTGTCGGCGGCCACCTCCGCCTCGCTCCGGCGTCGCAGAGCCCTCCGCAGCGTGTCCACTTCGTCGGGAGATGCGCCTTCGAGAATCGCTTCGATCTGGTCCTGCTTGGCCGTGCTGGCAATGTCCTCCATCGCCACGGACTGCGCCTCCTTGGCGGACTCAATCGCTTCATGGATGGTGATGGCCGCCGCGCTCGGGCGCTTGCGGGGAGTTCTGGTTGCCATAGGAGAGTTACAAAAGCCGGGCGCCCGTACGGGCATCGAAAATCAAAGAGGACTTCGGAGGGATCGTCACTTCCAGCGTACTACCATTTCGCAAATGCACCCGCGCCGTGCCCCCGTCCTTGTCATGAATGAGTAACAATCCGCCGCCCACGTGCACCGGCCGGTCGCCGTCGACATAGATATGCGCGCCTGCCGCTCGCAGCGCCTCCCGCCACTCGCCAGCGCCCTTGATCTCCTTCGTTCCCGGAGTCAGTTCGGCGGTGAACGCCGCACTCAGCCGCTCACCATCGCAGTAACCCGGCTTACCTTGAAAGATCACCTTCCGGCCTTTGTCGAGTAACTGGCTCCGGATCCAACGCCGCTGCTCCGCCGTCAGCAGCCAGGTGTTCGCGAACACGATCACGGCAAAGCGAGTCAGGTCCATCTTCGGCACATCGGCCAGATGAACTGTTTCAATCCCCGCACCGCTCCGCCACGCCTCGCCCATCGTTCGGTTCACCGCAATCGGATCCGTATACGGGTCTGTCTCCGCCGAATGCCCCGTGTAGTAGTACACCTCAGTATCGAACACAAACAGCACATCCCCGGCCGGTTCATAGGGGCGCTCGTGATACTTCTCGAGCAACGCCTTCAACTGGGTGATCTCCGCCATCAGCCGCCGGTCCATCCACCATCCGGCATGGTTCGCCGGGCCAAAATCATAGAACCAAAGCCCCATTCCGCGCGTATAGCTTTCGAGTACGTTCCGGCGAATCACCGCGATATCCGCCGGTACATCGGTTAGGTTAAACGCCGTATCGACGTTGTTCAGCCATTTCCATGACGGGGTCTGGTCCATCTCATCGAGAAACAGCTTCCCGTGGAAGCGGATGGACTCAATCAACGCCCGCGTAATGCCACTTCCGCCTAAGTCCCGGTAGTTCGCCCCATAAGCCTGCGGCGCGCTGAGATAGTCGACATCTTTCGCCGCCAACACCTTCTGTAGACTCAAGTGTCCGCCCGTTGCCTGTCGCGCGAACATCGAAAAGAAGTAACCATAGAAGGTCCCCGCCAGAATCGGCCGCGGCCAATTCTTTTTCACCACCCCGCAGAAGTAGATGATCAAATCCGCCACTAACTCCTGCTGGCAGCGATAGTACTCGATCACGCGCTTCCGCTTCACCGGATCCCGGAAGTACCCATCGTCCACCGCCGCCCGCTCCGCCACGGTCGGCACCGGCCCGCCCAACAGCTTCTGCATCGGAGCGCTGGCGTCGGGTTCGTTTCGCATAAAGCCCCATTGGTGCCACTCGCCATACACCCCGCAACACACATGCAGCCCCGCCAGCGCCGCCCCCTCCGGCGTCTTGGCCAACCCCCGCAACAGCTCCACGGTCTTTGCCGTTGCCATCGCCTTCCACTTCTCGCTCGCCATGCTCACCCGCGGCGTCCGCCGCAGATCGTCCATCAGAATCCGCACTGGCGTCGTCCGCTCAATCTTTTCGAGATCGCCATTTACGAAACGAACCCATTCCTCCGGATGCTTCTCCGCCCACCATCCCGGCGCATTCAAATGCCACCGGATCACGATCGCCGCCTCCGGGCAGGCGTCCAGTACTCCCCGCAGATGCCGCCGCACCGTGGCCAGATCCAGCGGCCCTTCCTTCGGCCAAACCAGCTCCAGGAACAGGTCAATCTGGAACAGCCGGAAGCCAGCCGTCGCAAACGCCCGCAAATTCCGCTGCGGTTCCTCCTCCCACGTCCACCGCCCTCC
The DNA here is from genome assembly GCA_945890485.1 of Candidatus Sulfopaludibacter sp. SbA3. GTDB lineage: Bacteria > Acidobacteriota > Terriglobia > Bryobacterales > Bryobacteraceae. The sequence continues at coordinate 153,909 of CAMDCN010000006.1, forward strand.
GGGGCAGTCCGTCAACGCGTAAAAACACGCATACGTCGACTTCCCGTTCACGAACAAAGTGGGCTTGTTGTTCCACGTCCCCACCCGCGCCTCCACCGGCTTCCCTCCAGCCGCCGTCAAAACGGATAACGAACAAGCCTGCAGAAACGCGCGTCGATCGAGCATACGCCGTAGTCTACCCTCCCAACGCCAACCCATGCGCAATCGAGGTGAACTCGCTGCCAGACTCGATCCGCTCCGCTCCAAACCGCTCTTCGAAGATCCGCCGCACCGCCGGCACAAACGATGTCCCGCCCGTCAAAAACACCCGGTCCACCTGCTTCGCCCCCAGCCGGTCCACACATCCCGCAATCGCCGCCAAGTCCTCGGCAATCCACTCTTCAAAATCCGCTCGCCGCACCGTCGCGCCAATATCCACGCTGCCTTCCGAGAACCGGAACTCCGCCGACTCCGCGCTCGAAAGCTCTCGTTTCGTCCGCTGCACCGCCTGATGCAGCCGGTAGCCCAGGTCTTCATTCACTAGGTCATACAACGCCCGCAGCTTCTCTGGTTCTTCACTTTGCCCCGGCAGCGTCTTCAGCAAATGCAGCGTCTCCTTCGAACGCAGAAACGAAAGATAGTGCCACCGCTCCAGATTCGAGTACAGCCACACCGGTACCGGCAGCCGCTTCCCCATCGACCCAATCGAACTCCCCAACCCCAACTCCGGCGAAACCACATGCCGGATCAGCCGCGCGTCGAACGTATCGCCCGCCAGCCCTACGCCGTCATTCCCCAAGAGCTCCCGTCCCCCGGGCCCCACCCGCAGCAGTGAGAAGTCGCTCGTGCCGCCGCCGAAATCGCCCACCAACAGCAACTCATCATTCCGCAAGCGCGCCGCGTAAAATCCAGCCGCCGCCACCGGTTCCATTTCGAACTCGACCCGCTCAAATCCCGCCAGCGTGAAAGCCTGCCGCAGCCGTTCGACGGCATACGCATCGTCGGCCTCGCTATCGGCCCCCACGAACCGCACCGGCCGTCCCACCCGCGCCTCCCGCACCGGAACCCCGAACTGCCGCTCGGCCTCCGTCCGCAGGTCTCGCAGCAGAATCGCGATCAGCTCTTCAATCGTGTAGTGTCGCCCCAATACCTCCGTCGACCGCAGGCTCCGGCTCGCCAGAAACGACTTCAACGATTGGATGAGCCGCCCCTTGGCGTCCGCATCCAGGTACTGCGTAATCGCCTCCGGCCCTGTCCACCATTGTGCCCGCGCCGCCCTCCGCGCCTCGGCGTAGAGGATGGACCGGTACGACTCCGATCCATCCGCAAACTGCGCCATCTTCACCACGCCGTCCACTCGCACGGCGATGGAGCTATTGGTTGTCCCGAAATCCAGTCCAACCATTACCGGGTTAACTTTACACCGTGCGACAGCTTCTCAATGCCGTCCGGGTTCCAAGCAAATCCATAGCCCGGTCCATCCGGAACCTGAATATAGCCCTCACTATCGATCACCGGCCGCGTCAAAAACACCTCGTCCAAGTACGGTTCCGGTGTCAGATACTCCACCCACCGCGCATTGCCCGCCGCAGCCGTTAGATGCAGATCCGCCGCCAGCCCCACGCCCGTGTTCCAGCCGTGCGGCACTACCAGAATGTTATGGTCGTCCGCGTACTGGCCAATCCGGTGCTGCTCGGTCAACCCGCCCACCTTCGTCACGTCCGGCTGCAAGTAGTCCACCGCGCGCCGTTCAATCCACGGCAGAAACGACTGCCGCCGCGTCAACACTTCGCCCGCCGCAATCGGCACCTTGCCGTGCCGCGTCAGCTCGATGTAGCCTTCCAGATCGTCCGGCCGCAGCGGCTCTTCGAACCAGGCGACTTCGTACTCGGCCAACATCTCCGCCGTTCGCAGCGCCCACTTGTAGCCATGCGGCCACAGCGCATCGGAGCCGCCCGCGTCCACCATCAATTCGCAGTCCTCGCCGATCGCCTCGCGCGACTCGCGCACGATGGCTTCGTCCACTCGCGCGTTCTGCCGGCCAAACGGGCCCCAGCCGATCTTGAACGCGCGGAACCCGCGCGCGTAGGCCGCTTCGAGCTTGGCCCGCATCAGCCCTGGCTCTTCCATCAGCATGGAGGCATAGGGCTTCACGCGGCTCCGCAGCTTGCCGCCCAGCAGGCGATGAATCGGCTGCCCGGTCACCTGTCCCAACATGTCCCACAGCGCCATGTCGATGCCCGAGATCGCGTGCGTCACGCTCCCGCCACGCCCCTGCCAGAACGTGTTCTGGTGCAGCATCTCTGTGGTCGCCGCCGGGTCGATCGCGGAAGCGCCTTCGTACAGAGGCCGCAGCAGGTCGAGTGCGGCTTGCACCAGTCCGGCCGAGGTATAGACGCTGCCCAGCGCCGTCAAGCCGGTGTCGGTCACCACCTCCACCAGAGTCCGCGTCTGCTCCAAATCCGAGAAGCGCGACGGCCAATCCACATAGGCTTTCCCGTAGAGCGGAATCGCCCGAATCAATTGAATACGATGCATTAGTCTGTTTCCTTAAACGTGAGCGTCAGCACGGTCACGTCATCCCCTTCGTCGGTGAACCCATCCGAGTACACCATCATTTTCGTGCGCCCCTTGGTCGAGACGGCGTCCATTTGAATCGAGACGCGATCGAACATCCCGATCACGGTGTTATTCGATTCGAGCATTTGCTCATCGAGCTCTCCAGCCGGATGACCACAATTGGCGTAGAGCAGCGTGGCATCGCGGCGGTCCCAGATGGCGTAGAACAACGTGGCATAGCAGGTATCGTTTGTCGCGGCGTGGAACAGCCGGTTGATCTGCGCCAGCAGCACCTGCGGCTGGCTGTGGTCGCCGGCGCGGAAAAGCGCCTGCAGGTTCGCCATCATTAACGCGGCTGGAATGCCTTTGCCCGAAACGTCCGCGAGCACGAACGCGAGCCGGTCAGGGCTCAGCGGAAAGAAATCGTAGTAGTCCCCGCCGACCTCATTCGCCGGTTCAAAGCGCACCGCGATCTCGACTCCGGCCATTTGCGGCGCGGGGGCCAGCAGCCGCTGCTGCACCTTCCGGGCGAGTTCGAGTTCGGCCTCGCGCGCCCGTTTCCGCTGCACATGCGCTTCGATCTTTTCGAGCAGATGCCGGTTATCGAACGGCTTGGTGAGGAAGTCGACCGCGCCCCGCTGCATCGCTTGGACGGCGAGTTCGATATCGCCCCAAGCGGTCATCGCGATGACGGGCGCGCCGCCGCGCAGCTCAGCGATGAGGGCGAGGCCCTCTTCGCCGGAGGTGGTATCCCGCGTGAAGTTCATGTCGGTGAGGATGAGGTCGAAGGCGCGCGCAGCGACGGCTTCCCGGGCGGCCGCCGGCGAATCGACGGTCTTCACCTGATGTCCCGCGCCGCGGAGCAGCAGGCTCAGGGCCACGAGAATATCGGGATTGTCGTCGCAGGCGAGGATGGAGACTGGCACAAGGGGCGGTCTCACTATCCTAACGAGATTGGGTGGGCGCCTTCACGATCACTAGGTCGACGGAGGTGGTTTGGGGCTCGACTCGCGCTCCCGCGCCGGTCCACTGGCCGTCGACCTGCACCGAGGCGAAGACGGAGTAGGGATGCCCGGAGAAGAGCGACAGTTGGGCGGTTCCCTCCGCGCCGGTGGTAAGCCGTTCGGTGTATGAGTCGGTCGTTTGGCCATGTATGTCGACCCCGGCGGCCAGTTTGCCGTCCGGCCAGCGGACGCGGACGGTGAGGACGCGCTTGGGGGGCGTTGGGTTCAACCGGAAGACGACCCCCTGTCGCACCTCATTCAGGCGCAACGGGACGGGCATGGAGGTGTAGGGCTCATCGCTATCGGCGGGTCTCGCCTCGAGCAGCAGGTTGCCCGGCGGCGCTTCGTCCCAGGCGAATTCGCCCCGCTCGTTGGCGGTCGTGCTAGCGATGTTGCTCCCCGCTCGGGACTCCGCGTACCGATACGATACGCTGGCGCCTGCCGCGGCCGAACCATCGGGCCGCACCACCCGCCCCGCGATCTTTCCGGCGGCCGTCAGCGCGAGAGGCCCATAACCACAACCATTGGCACTTACTTCCAACTCGGGAGTGGGCCCGATGCTCGTGTAGCCCGGTTTTTCGGTCTCGACCCAATACTGGCCCGGCTCCACGTTATCGATCGAGTAGGCGCCATTCGCATCGGTTATAACCGACCAGCTCTTCGACTTGCCATGGATGCGCACCGTCGCGTCCGGGATTCTGGGCCATCCATTGCTTCCCGGCAAGAGCCTGCCCACCGCCGAGACTCGGCCATAGATCCGGCGGCGCGGTGTCCCGTCTCGCAACTCGCGCGCATAGGCCCAGTCCTCCTGAGGAACACGGAAATGTTCCTTCTGGTAGGCACAAGACCATGTCTGGAGACGAATGAGCGGCGGCCAATGCCGCTCGAACTCCCACCACCATTTCAACCTGTCCCAGGTCCGGGAATGCCAAGAGTAGGTCTTCCAGTGATCCGCCGTTAAGAGATACGACTCACCCATCCGAAAGTCGTCCCAGGAGTCGGGGAAGACAAGCACCTCCGTGGTTCCTGCCGGCAGCCCTCGATAGATCTCCTTCACCGAAAACCGCGACCAACGTCCCTGCATCGGTGGCGCCTTGTCCACCACGGTTCCGAGAAGCAAGATCGCGTTCTCTGGTACCTGCTGACAAAGTGGGCCGAGAATCTGCGGCCCGCAGGTTGTCCCCCACCCCAACCCCGCGGTCCCCAACACCAACACCAACAACAGGCGCATAATCAAATCATACCGTCCGTCAGGAGTAACTCATGAAACAACTACTGACCGTCCTCTGTACCCTCCCCTTACTCGCCCAGTCCGTCGACAAGACCCAACTCATTAGCCAACATAGGGCCACCGAAATCCGCCACCAAACCCGGCCCGTCGACGACCCCGCCCTCACCACCTACGCCGCCAACCTCCTCCTCCGGCTGAAAGCGAACACCCCCGTCGAACTCGTCCACTCCCATTCCCCCCGCCCCACCGCCCTCCCCGGCGGCCCCCTCTTCCTCCCCGTCTCCCTCCTCCTGCAAGCCAACAGCGAAGCCGAACTCGCCACCGCCATCGGACACGCTCTCGGCCACGCCGCCGCGCCCCTCACCATCACCGACGGTCGCGGACCCACCATCGTCATCACGGACCCGCACGCCACCGTCCCCCCAGCCTTCCGCTCCCGCCTCCCCGAGGCTGAAGCCGCCGCCGACCGCTTCGCCGCCGCCATGGTCAGCCAAGCCACTCTCGACGCCGAAGCCTTCCGCGCCGCCCAAGCCGCCGCCCAGGCCCCCCTTCCCCCCAAACCGGCTCCCACGCTCCAGCGCCGATAACTTTGACAGCCGTTCCGCCGCTCTGGGACACTAAGAAGTTACTCCCAGAACCTAAATTGACTCCTCCCCCCGATCCAAGCCTTCGCGAGATGCGCGAAGAGATTCGCCGCCGCCGTACCTTCGCCATCATTTCCCATCCGGACGCCGGCAAAACCACTCTGACGGAGAAGCTGCTGCTCTACGCCGGAGAGGTCGAGACCGCCGGCTCCGTCCGGCCAAAGAAGAACCGTGGCCATGCTACCTCCGACTGGATGGCCATGGAACAGGCGCGCGGCATCTCCATCACCTCCACCGCCCTCCAGTTCGAACACGGCGGCTGCCTCTTCAATCTCCTCGACACCCCGGGCCACCAGGACTTCAGCGAAGACACCTACCGCACCCTCACCGCCGTCGATAGCGCCGTCATGGTCCTCGATGGCGCCAAAGGCATCGAGCCGCAGACCCGTAAGCTCTTCGACGTCTGCCGCATGCGCCGCATCCCCGTGCTGACCTTCATCAACAAGATGGACCAGCCCGGCCTCGATCCCATGGAACTCCTCGACGAGATCGAGCGCGTCCTCGGCATGGTCGCCGTCCCCTTCAACTGGCCGGTCGGCTATGGAAACCGCTTCCAGGGCGTTGTTGATCTCAAGACCCGTCAACTCCTCCGCTACCAGCGCACCCTCGGCGGTCAGGTCCGCTCGGAAACCGAGGAGATGTCCATCGACGATCCCCGTTTCGCCGCTACCGTCGGCGAAGACAACGCCACCCAACTCGCCGATGCCTCCGCCCTGCTCGAAGTCGCCATCCCGCCCTTCGATCGGGAACGCTTCCTGCTTGGCCTGCAAACCCCGGTCTTCTTCGGCAGCGCCCTGAACAACTTCGGCGTCGACTGCTTCCTCGAAGCGCTCACCCACCTCGCGCCGTCGCCGATGCCTCGCCTCAGCAAGGACGGCCTCATCGAAGCCGACTCGCCCGAATTCTCCGCCTTCGTCTTCAAGATCCAGGGCAACATGGACCCCATGCACCGCGACAGCATGGCCTTCCTCCGCATCTGCTCCGGCCGCTTCGACCGGGACATGCTCGTCCACCATCCGCGCCAAGGCAAGAAGTTCCGCATGACGCGCCCCCACCGGCTCTTCGCCCGCGACCGCCAGGGCCTCGATATGGCCTTCGCCGGCGACGTCGTCGGCGTCGTCAACCCCGGCATGTTCATCATCGGCGATACGCTCAGCACCAATCCCGAGATCGAGTTCGAACGCATCCCCAGCTTCCAGCCGGAGTTCTTCGGCGTCCTCCGCAACACGGACATGAGCCGCACGAAGCAGTTCCGCAAAGGCATCACCCAGATGGCCGAAGAGGGCGTCGTGCAGGTTTATTACGATCCCGACGGCGTCCGCCGCGAACCCGTCCTCGGCGCGGTGGGCCGCCTGCAGTTCGACGTCGTCGAATCGCGGCTCGCGCAGGAGTATGGCGTCCATGCCACGCTCGACACGCTTCCCTATATCTGCGCCCGCTGGCCCCGCGGCACCCCCGAGGCACTCGCCAAAGTCCGCTGGCCAAGCTCCGGCGTCGTGCGTTTCCGCGACCAGTTCGATCAGCTCGTCTGCCTCTTCACGACGAAGTGGGAGTTGCAGTCGATCTCGCGCGACTACCCCGACGTCCGCTTCCACGAAACCAACGAAGTGCCGTTAACGCGGACGAGCTAACATCTCCCGCACGGATTGGCGGAACGCCGGGTCCCGGTAACGGTCGCGCACCGGCGGCCACCACGCTGCGAACGCCTCTTCTTCGGCCTGCAGCACCTGAGCCAGGCTCGGCCAAACCTCCCCAACCGTCTCGCGCAGCACCACCCGGTCCTGCAGTCCGCCGAGTTCATCCTGAATCGTCTTCAGCTCCGCGATCCATGCCTGCAACTCCGGGCCGTAGTGATCGGCGAAGAACTCAGCCTGATAGCGGATTGCCTTCACACGCTTCCGCAGGTCATGCAGAATCTCGCCGGACTCGGCGTCCCAGCCCGCGTGAAGAAACAAACGGCATCCCAGCGGCAGCAGCAGATCCGGCAGCGCCGGCCGCAACGGCAACTCCGCAGCCGTCCGGTAGGCTGGACATTTTATCCATTCACGCAACGAATTCTGCAGTGTTTCATAGCGCCGGCCCCGCAGTGTGTCCCGCAAACCGGCGAATTGCTCGTCACGCTGTTGGTGCAGTGCGCGAAGCACGGCTTCATCCAAACCTTCCAGCTCGGACAATTTGGCTAGCAAAACGTCCAGATCCCGCACTCCTCCCAACCGGCGGCTAATCTTGCTGATCGTCCGGTCGTTGGCTTCGTTTGGCAATCGGATCACGAATCCGAACGTCTCGATGGCTGCCCGCATGCGCCGCATTCCCACGCGCATCTGATGCAGCGGCTCCGGATCCTTATCCCGGAGCACGGCCTTCTCTTCCTTCGAGAAGTGCCGGAGATTCCGGCGGACGACCCGGCGGGCGAACGAACCCAAAGTGTCCTTGGGTTCGTTTCGTCGGGCCGTCACGCCGGTATCCCTCCTTAGAACGTCAGCCGCAGCGCGAACTGCATCTGACGCGGGGTGCCAACAATGCCGGTGATGATGCCGGCGTTCGGGTTCCCGATGCTCGCATTCGGGATGTCGAACTGGGTGTGGTTGAACAGGTTGAACATCTCGGCGCGGAACTGCAGCTTGAACCGTTCGGTCAGCATGAAGTTCTTAAACAGAGAGAAGTCGACGTTCTCACGACCCGGTCCGCGCAACACGTTGCGGCCACCGTTGCCGTAGGTGAACACCGTGGGTGTCCCCCACGCGGCGCCGCTGGCTGCCGTCCCGAAGGACGTATCGAACCAACGAGCGATCGTCGGGTTGTCGAGCGTACCGTCCTTGAAGCGATCCGGACGGCTACCGCCCGCGTTCGCCACCGAAGCGGCCAACGTCGGAGTAAACGGCAAGCCGGACTGAATCTGAAGAATCAGGTTCGTATCCCAGCCGCCGAACACGTTGTCCACCACACCGTTCCCCGAGCTGAACTTCCGGCCTTTGCCGAAAGGCAGTTCGTAGTTGGTGCTGTAGACAAACCGGTGCTTGATGTCGAAGCCCGAAGTACCGCGATCCAGGTTCCGGTAGCGGATGTCCTGCGGGATCGGTCCGTTGTCGCCGCCGCCGAACTGGTTCGGCACGTTGTCAATGGAGTGAGCCCAGGTATAGGCCGCCAGGAAGCCGAGGCCATTGTTGAAGCGGCGTTCGACGGTGGATTGCAGCGAGTGATAGGACGACAAGCCGTCCGACACGTTGTAGTCCACGTTCACGACGCCCGGGGCGCGCGAGAACAGCGGCCGGCGAGGCGCGGGAGCGCCTGGCCCGGGAACGGGCTGGTTAAAGTTGTAGACCGTCTCGAGGCGGCGGCCCAAGTTGCCGACGTAACCGATCTTGAACACGAGATCCCAAGGCAACTGTTGCTGCACCTGCAGGTTGTACTGCTGGGCGTAGCCCGAACGGAGGTTCGGATCGACTCCCAGGAAGCTACCCACCGGATTCGCCACCGCGGCATCAAAGTTCAGGCTCGGAATCGGCGGCAGGCCATCGGAGACGCGCCGGGGATTCGCGACGAACTGGTTGATGTCGACGACGTTGATGGGGCCAAACGGCAACTGCCGGTGACGCCGCATGACGACGCTTTCGCTGCCCACCGGGTTGAAGAACACGCCGTAGCCGCCACGGATGACGGTGCCGTTCTTCACGCGATAAGCAAAGCCGAAGCGCGGAGCAAAGTTGTTCCGGTCCGAATTCACGCCCGTGCGGTCGTCCGTGTTGAAGCCCGCGATCAGCAGTTTGGCATTGGCCACGTCGTAGTTGGTCCAACGGTTGGTCACTTCCGTCGTCGGGGTGTCGAACTCATAGCGCATACCGAAGTTCAAGGTCAGCCGGTCGGTGATCTTCCAGTCGTCCTGCACGAAGAAGTTCGATTCCCACAAGCGAATGCCGGGGGCAAACAGGGTGAAGTCCTGTTCGATGGTGCTGGCGGTGCCGAGGATCAATGCCGCCATGGCGTCGCCCGTAGCGCCCGCGTTGTTCGGGTTGTCCGTGAACGTCCGGCCGAAGTTAAAGCGGCCGTTGCCACGGTTGGTCTGGTACTGCGTCAACTGCCGGCGGCGGAAGTCCACGCCGTACTTCAGCGTGTGGCGGCCGCGCAAGTTGGTGAAGTTCACACCCGGGTGATACGTGTTCTCAATGCGGATGATGGGTAGCGAACGGGTCTGACCAATGCCGGTATAGCCGGCCGGGCTGAAGATGGGGATACCATTCGAATTCGGCCCCTGGTTCGATCCGCGCACACCCAGCTTTTCGCCGAGCTGCGCGCCGTCGACGGCGCCTTCCTGCACGAAGTTCAGTGCAAAGCGGTTGAAGCCCACGCGCGCTTCCATGACGAAAGTCGGCGTGATGGTCCGCACCCAGCTCAGCACCGAGTGGTAGGCCTTCAGCGCGGAGTCACCGGCGAAGGTGTCTTCGTTGCCCAGGCTCACCGGGTCGCTGATGCCAGGCAGAGTGACCGGGGCGAAGGTGGACGGACGGGTGGTGGTCGTGTCCTGCCGCGAGAAACGGCCGAAGACGGTATTGCGATCATTCCAATTCCAGTCGAGGCGGATGTCGCCCTGGTTCCAGCGCTGCTTGTCGCCCGGGTTGGTGACGTGGTTGTTCACGAGGCCGGCCCGCTGAGGCAGCGGATACGCATTCACCAGCTTGGACATGACTGGGTCGAAGCGGTTCAGCGGAATCTGCCGGTTGGGGAAGGGATCGCGAGTGAAGCCCGTTGCGGTGCCGGGGGCGGCGCGCAACGTGTTCGGGTCGAAGATGTCCCGGACGGCGGCGAAGTTACCCACGCGGGTCTCGGCCGTCGGCACACTGTTGACGAACGTCCGCTGCAGGCTGCGGCGGAAGCCTTCGTAGTTGCCAAAGAAGAACAGCTTGTTCTTGATCGCGGGGCCGCCCAGGCTGGCTCCGAACTGGTTCTGGCGCAGCGTCGGTTTCACCGCGCTGAAGAAGTTCCGGGCGTCGAACTTGTCGTTGCGAAGGAAGTTGTACGCGCTGCCATGCAGCTCGTTCGAACCCGACTTCGTAATGACGTTCACGGTGGCGCCGGAGTTCCGGCCTTGGTCCGCGGTGAAGAGGCTGGTCTGGATCTTGAATTCGCGTACGGCCTCGACGGAGGGCCGCAACACGATGGAAAGCGTGAGGCGTTCGTTGTTGTCGATGCCGTCCCAGAGGAAGTTGTTCGAGCCTTCGCGGTTGCCGTTGGCGAAAATTTCGCTGCCGGGCCGCAAGTCGTCAGGACGGGTGCCGCTCATAATCGTGGAGCGGCTGCCGAAGCCAACGCCGGTCACGCCCGGTCCAAGCGTGGCAAGTTGCACGAAGTTGCGGCCATTCAGCGGCAATTCGGCGACCTGCCGCTGCTCGACCACTTGGCCGATCGACGAGGAATCGCTTTCAATTAAGGGTGTCGAGGCTTTCACTTCGACGGTTTCGGTTACCGTGCCGACTTCGAGCGCGATGTCGAAGCGCGCGGTTTGGTTCACTTCGAGGGTCAGATCCTGGAAGGCTTGGCGGAAGCCGGTCTTCGTGGCCGTGATCTTATAGCGGCCCGGAGGCAGCAGCGGAATGGTGAAGAAGCCGTTGGAATCGGATTCCACTTCGCGTGTCGCGGAGGTATCCAAGTTCTGTGCAGCTACTTTTGCGCCGCCAACGGCGGCCGACGATTTGTCGGTAATGGTGCCGGTCACGGACGAACTGGTTTGTGCCCATGCTGCGGCCATCAGGCCCAGACATAATATGGCAAGACGTATCATTGGTATTTCTTTTTCTCCCTGGCGCTCCGTAACGTGGTCTTAACAGAGCGCGGCTGGCGTTATCATATCGCCATATAATGGCTCTATGTGGAAGCCGGTACTGCTCGCCGCCGCGGCTGTGACGCTGATCGCTGCGTCGATAAACCCCAAGGATGACGCCTGGATCGGCGGCCGCCGGTCCTATTGGGCGTTCCAGCCGGTTGTGCGACCCACCGCGCCCGCCCTCAGTCCAAATCCCATCGATGCGTTCCTGCTCGAACAGCTCCAGGCGAAGGGCCTCACGCCTTCGCCGCCCCTCGACAAGGCCCGCCTCGCTCGCCGGGTCACGCTTGACCTCACCGGACTTCCCCCCACGGCCGCGGAAGTAGAGCGTTTCGTCGCCGACCGTTCTCCGAAAGCCTATGAGAATCTGGTCGACCGTCTCATCGCCTCGCCCGCCTATGGCGAACGCTGGGCCCTCCGCTGGCTGGATATCGTCCGCTACGCCGACACCAACGGCTATGAACTCGACGCCGAACGGCCTCACTCCTGGCGCTACCGCGACTATGTCGTTGATAGCTTCAACGCGAACAAGCCCTACGACCGCTTCTTGAAAGAGCAGATCGCCGGCGACGAACTCTATCCTGGCGACCGCCAGGCGCTGATCGCGACGGGTTTCCACCGCGCCGGACCGATTCACCTCGTCGGCGGGAATCAGGACGCCGAGATGAACCGCCAGGAAGTTCTCACGGAGATGACCCTGGGCGTATCGAACGTCTTTCTCGGCATGACCGTCGGGTGCGCCCGCTGCCATAACCATAAATTCGATCCCATTCTGCAGGCTGACTACTACCGGCTGCAGGCCGTTTTTGCCGCGACCGATCTCAAGGACATCGAGATCGTTTCGCCGGAAGAGAAGGCCGCGCATGAAGCCGCCATGAAGGCGTGGAACGCCCGGCTGAAGCCGATCACCGACGAGATTGCGGCGATCGAGAAGCCGGTCCGGGAACGCATTCGAGAAGAGCGCAAGGCGAAGCTGGAGAAGCGTTTCCTGGAGGCGATGGAGATTCCCAAAGAGAAACGGACTCCGGAGCAGGAGAAGGTCGCGAAGGAAGGCAACAGCCAAATCAATCCAACTTGGGATGTCGTGGTGAACGCGATTGAGCCCAAGGAGAAGGAGCGCCGCGCCGGACTGCGCAGGCAGATGCACCTGCTGGAGTTTGAAAAGCCGGAGCCGCTCCGGACCGCCTACGCTGTCGCCAATATGGACAAGGCGCCGGTGACGCACATTCTCAAGATCGGCGACCACCGGCATAAGCTCGACCCCGTCGAACCGGGCTTCCTGACCGTGCTCGGCGCCCTGGATGCGCCGGTCGGTCCGGAGGGCCGCCGTGCCGCTTTGGCCAATTGGCTCGCTCGCCCGGAGCATCCGCTGACCGCACGTGTGATGGCCAATCGCATTTGGCAGTTGCGCATGGGCTCGGGCCTGGTGCCGACGCCGAACGATTTCGGCATCCTGGGCGGCAAGGCATCGAACCGCAAGCTGCTCGATTGGCTGGCCGCGGAGTTTGTCTCGTCCGGTTGGAACATCAAACACATGGACCGGCTGATCGTCACGACCGCCGCCTACCGGCAGTCGGCCGATATCGACGCGAAGAAGGCCGCCATCGACGGAGACAATAAATACTACTGGCGGATGAACCGCCGCCGCCTGGAAGGCGAGGCGATCCGCGACTCGCTCCTGATGGCGACCGGCCAACTCAATACCCGCATGGGCGGCGTGCCCGTGAAGGTGCCAATTGAGCAGGAGATCTACGACATCATCTTTACCGAAGCCGAGCCGGACAATCTTTGGCCCATCCTGCCAGACAAGCGCGAGCACAACCGGCGGAGCCTCTATCTACTCAACAAGCGCACCGTTCGGCTGCCGATCCTGAACAACTTCGACCAGCCGGACGCGGTCAGTTCCTGTCCGGTTCGCGCCAACTCGACGCACGCGCTGCAGGCGCTGACGCTGATGAACTCCGACTTCGCCTACGAGCAGGCGCAGGCATTCGCCGAACGCCTGAAGCCCGGCTGCTCCTCGCCGCAGTGCCAGGTCCGTCGCGCCTACGAACTGGCGCTGCAGCGAGCGCCGAAACCGGCCGAGATGCAGCTCTCGCTCGACTATCTCAACCGCCAGAAGATGCCTCTGGTCGACTTTGCCCGCGCCATACTGAACCGCCATGAATTCGTCTATATCCCGTAGGAACATCCTTCGCCATGGCGTCGGCGCCGTGGCAGCCGAATGGCTGCTGCAGCGCGATCTGCTCGCCCAAGCCCGCACGAATCCGCTGGCCGCTAAGACGCCGCATTTTGAGCCGAAGGCCAAGGCGGTGATCTTCCTGTTCATGGTCGGCGCGCCGAGCTCGATCGACATGTTCGATCCCAAGCCGGCGCTTGAGAAGTACGCGGGGCAGAAGTTGCCCGAAAGCTACGGCAAGATCACGAGTCAGTTCACGGTGGGTGATACGCCGTTGCTCCCTTCGCCGTGGAAGTTCAACCGGCATGGGCGGAGCGGGTTGCCGGTCTCGACGCTGTACTCGAATGTGGCGAAACACGTTGACGACATCTGCTTCGTACGGAGTTTCTATACGGAAAGCGTCGTCCACGCGCCGGCGATGTATCAGGTGCACACGGGCCGCGTCCTGACCGGCTATCCGTCCATGGGTTCCTGGGTGACCTATGGCCTCGGCAGTCCAGCGGACAACCTGCCGGCCTACGTCGCGATGCCGCAGCCTGAAGGCACGCCGGAAGGCGGTACGCCGTGCTGGGGTTCGGGCTTCCTGCCTGCGGTCTATCAAGGCACGCTGTTGCGTAGCGGTCCTTCGCCCATTTTGCATCTGAAGAATCCGGGGGATGTCACCGCCCAGCGGCAGCGCTCGACGCTTGACCTGCTGCAGAAGATGAACGATCTCGACACGCAGCCGGAAGACTCTGAGATGGCCGCCCGCATCGCCAGCTACGAACTCGCCTTCAAGATGCAGAGTGCGGCGCCGGAGGCGGTCGATATCATGAAGGAGTCCGAGGAGACGCGGAAGCTCTACGGCATCGACAAGCCGCAAACGCGCGACTTCGGCACCCGCCTACTGCTCGCCCGGCGGCTGGTCGAACGCGGCGTGCGGTTCGTGCAGGTGTACTCCGGCGGCGGCCCGGTGAGCATTCAGTGGGACGCGCATTCGAACCTGGTATCGAACCACGAGAAGATGGCGGGCTTGACGGACCAGCCGATTGCGGCCCTGCTGCAGGATCTGAAGGCGCGCGGCTTGCTCGACGATACGCTCGTCATCTGGGGCTCGGAGTTCGGGCGTTTGCCGATGTCGGAAAGCGGCAACGGCCGCGACCATAACCCGCACGGCTACACGATGTGGTTTGCCGGTGGCGGGGCGAAGGGCGGGACCGTGGTCGGCGAGACCGACGAACTCGGCCTGCGCGGTATCGGCGAGCGCTATCACATGCGCGACTTCCACGCGACCATGCTGCACATGATGGGACTCGACCAGCACAAGCTCTTTTATCTGCACAATGGGCGGAATGAAAAGCTGACTGACTTCGGCGGGAATTTGATTACGAAGCTCTACACCTGATTGCGTCGCCAGCGGCCAAAAGCGACGCACGCAAGGCCTGCCACCACTAGGCCAACCGTGCCGGGTTCGGGAACGTTGGAGACGGCCGCGGGTTCGAAGCCGGAGACCAGCGGCGGCGGGGCAATCGGATTCAACAGAACGGCCATTTGCTCGCCGTTGTAGAGCCCGGTGCCAACGATCTGCCCGCTATCGTTGATGCCGTAGGCGGCGAGGAGCTGCCAGCCGGAGTTGGGGGCGACGAGGTCGTTCAGGTTCCGCATCTGGCCATTGGCATACACGAAGGCAGCCATTGTCGCATCTCCTGTGACCCAGGACGAACCCACCACGTTGCCCGCTTGATTGATGCCATAGGCGTAGCTGGCCACGCCTCCCAGCGTGCCGAGCCCGGTCATCGAGCCGTTGTAGTAAAGGAACGCCTCCAGGTATCCATTCGCCCGCGTCGAGTGCCCCACTACTTGCTTGGCGTCGTTCAGCGCCGTCGCGTAACTCGAGTTGCCGCCGAGGGTTCCGATCTGCTGCAGTTGCCCGTTTGACGAAACGAAGCCAATCATGTCCCCGGCGGCCGTCTCGCCGTACCCGGCAACCTCGCCGGTTGCGTTGATGCCGTAGGCCGATGCCCAATTGCCGCCGGCCAGCGTGCCGAGGTACTCCACCTGACCCCCGACGGTGCGGAAGGCTTGCCCGTTCTGCATGCCCGCCACTTGGCCCGACCCGTTAATCGCCATCGCGTTGCCGTCGCCCTGGCCGATCGCTCCGGGAGCGCCGTTCTGCCACTGCACCGCGGTTCCGTTCGCTGAGCCGACAACGGTCCCCGCGTTATTGATGCCGCTCGCGTACTGCTGGGTGCTGGCCGGAAGCCCGGCCAGTTCGATCAACGATCCGCCATTCCAAACGAACCCGCGGAAGTCGCCCTGTACATTGGCGCTGGTGCCAACGACAACGCCATTGTTACTGATGGCATAGGCCGTCGCCGGGCCTCCGAGATTGCCTAAGCCGAAGATCTGATAGGAGGGCACGGCCCATAGAGCATTGCAGCTCAACACAGCAAACAGGAGGTTCAAAACACGCATGGGGAAGGGTTCCCCTCCAGTCTGGCATCGAAAGATCCGGGGGAGTCGCCGGAGAAATCCTAGATGTGTCGCATTTCCAAGTACCTTGCCCGTACGGGATACAATGGCGAAACTTGTGACTTCCAAGCTGCTTCGCACCCTGGCCCTGCTCGCGATCTATTTAGGGATCACCTATCTATGGCCCCCGCCCGCCGGCATTAAGGAAACCGATTGGCGACTGTTCGCGGTTTTCGTGGCGACAGTGAGCGGCTTGATCCTGCAGCCGCTGCCGGGGGGCGCGGTGGTGCTGATCGGCGTGACGGCCTCGGCGGTGGTGGGCGGGCTGAGCATCAAAGGCGCGTTGGAGGGCTACTCCGATTCGACGGTGTGGCTGGTGATGGCGGCATTTTTCATCTCCCGCTCCCTGCTGAACACGGGATTGGCGCGTCGCATCGCGTTGATTTTCGTGCGGGCGTTTGGGTCGACTTCCCTGGGTGTCACGTATGCGTTAGCGCTCAGTGATGTGACGCTGGCGACGATCATTCCTTCAAACGGCGCACGGTCGGGCGGCGTGACGTTGCCCATTGTCCGGTCGATTGCGGAGCTTTACGGATCCTTGCCGGGAGAGTCCGCGGGGAAGTTGGGCACCTACCTGATGCTGGCGGTGTACCAGTCGATCTGTGTGAGCGCGGCAATGTTCCTGACCGGTCAGGCCTCGAATCCGCTCGCGGCGCAGATGGCCGGGCAGCAAGGGTTCCCGATCACGTGGACCAGTTGGTTTATTGCCGGGGCCGTGCCCGGAGCGCTGTCGCTTGCGATCATCCCGCGTGTGGTGATGTGGATGTCGCCGCCCGCGATCCTGAAGACGCCGGAGGCCCGGGTGTTCGCCTCGTCGGAACTGGCGAAGATGGGCCCCATGTCGACGGCCGAGCGGATTCTGGCACTGATTTTTGTTGGCGTTTGTGGATTGTGGGCCACGAGCGGTTGGCACAAAATGGACATTACGCTGACGGCGCTGCTGGGCTGCGCGGCGCTACTGCTGACGGGCGTGTTGAGCTGGGAAGACGTGAAAACGGAGACGGCCGCGTGGGATATCTTCATCTGGTACGGAGGACTGCTGCGTCTGGGCCGGGCATTGAATGACGGCGGGGTGACGACGGCCTTCGCCAAGAGTATCGGGGCGCAGTTCACTGACTCCGGCTGGGTGCTGCTCTTCATTGTGGCGCTGCTGATCTACTTCTATGCGCACTACTTCCTGGCCAGCATCACGGCGCACCTGTTGGCGCTGTACCCGCCGTTTCTGGCGCTGCTGATCCTGAAGGGCGCGCCGCTGGGCTTGGTCGTCTTTGCCTTCGCCTGCTTTACGAACTTCTCGGCCGGGCTGACCAACTATGGAACGACGCCAAGCCCCATGTTCTTCGCCCACGGCTACGCGACGTTTCCACTCTGGTGGCGCGTTGGGTTCGTTTGCTCGCTCGTGAACATCGCCATCTGGTCGACGTTCGGTTTCGGCTGGTGGAAGCTGCTCGGGATCTGGTAACTAGCGGGCGGCTTCGAGCTGCACCTGACGGGCGCGTTCAAAGGCCTGCTTGTTCTGATACTCGAACCAGAACTTGCTACCGGCCGCCCAGAAGTAACCTCCCGCGAAGAGCGAAAGAAACGGGATGGCCAGGAAGTTGTAGGTTTCGATCGAGTACCACATCATCCATACGAAGTAGCTGCCGGCGAGGGTTTCGATATAGGGCAACGTACCGATTTTGCTCTTGTACTTTTCCTTCGACGCAATCTTGCCGATGCCATACTTCGGCGTCCGGGCGAACGCGGTTTGGTGGCCGACGATGGCCTCCATGACGGCTTTGGCGTTCGAGAGGGTCAACGCGACACCGGCCATCATCAACCACGGCAGGTATTTGATCGACTTCGTCCATCCCTTGCCGTGCAACTGGCGCTGGGCGACCAGATAGAACGCCGAGATCGACCAGAAGCTCGCGATCATCAGCGGCAGATCGACGAACACCATCTGCATCCAGCCCATGTAGAAGCGGCAGATCATGACCGGAAGCATCAGCAGGCTCATAACGATCATGAGCGGGTACGCGATGTTCGGGGTGAGGTGGCAAATGGCTTCGAGCTTGATGCGCCATGGCTGATCGCTCTTGAGGATCATCGGCAGGAGTTTCTTGGCGCACTGCGTCAGGCCCTTCGACCAGCGGGTCTGTTGCACCTGGAAGCCGTGCATGTCCGTGGGGAGTTCGCTGGGGCACTCGACTTCAGGCACATAGACGAACTGCCAGCCTTTGAGTTGGGCGCGGTAGGAGAGGTCGGAATCCTCGGTGAGCGTATCGTGCTGCCAACCGCCGGCGTCTTCGATCATCTCCTTGCGGAGAATGCCGGCCGTACCGTTGAAGTTGAAGAACAGTCCGCCGCCAGCGCGGGCGACGTGTTCGAGAACGAAGTGGCCATCAAGCAGCATGGTCTGCACTTCGGTGAGTTTGTTGACGCTCTGATTCAGGTAGG
The DNA here is from genome assembly GCA_945890485.1 of Candidatus Sulfopaludibacter sp. SbA3. Lineage (GTDB taxonomy): Bacteria > Acidobacteriota > Terriglobia > Bryobacterales > Bryobacteraceae. The sequence continues at coordinate 172,273 of CAMDCN010000006.1, forward strand.
TCCAGCGGGTCTGCACGACGCCGACTTTCGGGTCAGCGAAGTAGTGGATGGTGCGCTGGAGGAAATCGGTGGGAACAACGAAGTCGGCATCGAAAACCGCGACCACGATGCCAGTAGCCGTTTTCAGGCCTTCCTGCAAAGCGCCGGCCTTGTAGCCATGGCGATTGGTGCGGTGGTGGTATTCGATGGGGTGGCCCATGGCGCGATACTCGGCCACGAGGCGTTCGGTGAACGGATGGGTCTCGTCGGTGGAATCGTCGAGCACCTGAATCTGCAATTTGTCTTTCGGGTAGTCGATTTTGACAATGGTTTCGACAAGCCGTTCGACGACGAAGCGCTCGTTGTAGAGGGGAAGTTGAATCGTAACCGGAGGCAGTTCGTCGAAGCGGTGCGGCGGCGTCGAGAGCAGATTCTTGCGGTGCTTGAAGTAGCCGCGAATCATCTCGTAGCGGTGCATCCCATAGAAGCTCAGGACGAGCAAAATCGCGAAGTACGGCACGATCAGAAGGTAGTCGAAGAGAGCGAGGGAGTGGACACCGGCGAAGGTATCGTCGAACATTTCCCGCTTGAGCTGTTCAAAAGCCGACTGGTTGGTGACGAAAAACGCTATGGTAGTTGGCATGCGCGCGCTAGGGGTGGGCGGATCGATACTAGGCGTTGGCTTGCTGGCTTTGGTTGGAGCTGCGCAATACCGCAGCAACCCAGTCCCCGCCATTATCCTCTACCTATCTATTTCAATAGTATATCTGATCCTTGTAACGTACTTTTCAGGACCTGACCGCCTGCCGTCGGTCCGGTTCGTTTTGGGGTTTGCGCTGCTATTTCGCCTGGAAGCGTTCTGGATGGCCTCCGTGTTCACCGACGACCTGTATCGCTACCGCTGGGAAGGCCGGTTGCAACTGGCCGGCGGGAACCCATACCAGGAACGCCCAGGCGACGCCCGTTGGAGCATCCTGCGGGACGAAACGTTTCCGCTGGTGGACGGCAAGGATTTCAAGGCCGTGTACGGCCCGCTGGTGGAGCATCTGCAAAGGGAGATGGCACGACTATCGGATTCCGTATGGATCTACAAAGTCCCGGCGATCCTGGCGGATTTGGCGCTGCTGCTACTGATCGCACGGTGGCACGGTGCACGGGCGGCGCTGCTGTATGGGTGGTGCCCATTGGCGGTGGTGGAGTTCGCCGGGATGGGACACAACGACGCACTGCTGATTCTGATGCTGTCGGTGGCTATGCGCTACCGATCAGGGCTGGCTCTGGGGTTGGCGATTGCCGTCAAGTGGTGGCCCGCGCTTTTGCTGCCTGCGTTTTTTCGAGCCGATCGGAGGACCGCCTGGGCGTTACTGGTTCCGATCGTGCTGTTTCTTCCGTATCTCAGCGACATTCGGGAAAATGCCGACTTTGCGAGTGGCTTCCTTGGCGGCTGGTCTAACAACCCGAGTTTGTTCTGGTTGATTGAGTTAGTGGCGCCGACGCGGGCCGCGGCGAAGTATGTGGTGTTGGGGCTGCTGGCGGTGGTGGCGTTGCTACCCCTTCGGTTGGACCAATCGATCCTGACGACTACTCTGGCGATCCTGCTGCTTTCGGCGAATGTCCATCCTTGGTACCTCACTTGGCTTCTGCCGCACTGGGCGGTGCTGGCGGCGCCGCCGTTGGCCGTTTGGATGGCGCTGACGCCTCTTCAGTATTGGGCGCTGACCGAATGGCGCACCTCGGGGCGGTGGGTGGAGCGGGGGCCGTGGAACGGGGTGGTCTACGGTACCGCGGCCGGAGTGCTATTCCTGTGGTGGGTGCGTCGTCGTCGCGTACAATAGAGGTTTGGAGTTTTAGGGCGTTGCAAGAGCAGATCCGCGCGGTGGGTAAGATCTTTATCGGTTTTGGCATTTTTGGAGCAGTAGCTTCAGCCGGGATTGTTGCGGCTTTCGGCGGGCCCTCTGGCTTATTGGCGTTCGATGCCGACGCCAAGCACAATGACCTAACGACGATTCCCCTGGAACGGCTGATTGCGGCGGCCTATATCGCGTTTAGCTTGGCGATGTCGATTCCGCTGGTTGTAGTGGGGCGGGGAATCCTGCGATGGCAGTTGTGGGCACACACTGGCGGCATACTTACCGCGGCCGCGACGGTGTTGTTATTTCCATTCGGCACCGCAATCGGCATTTATGCCCTTTGGGTGATGTTACTCCCAGAGACCGAGCCCTTGTTCGTTAACCCACCGGAATCCAGAAAAAACGCGCCAGTAAGATCGCTGTAAGGACCCAGAGAAACGGGCTGATTTCGCGTGCACGGCCGGCCGCTACGGTCAGGAGCGTATGGGCGATAAGGCCGAAGGCCAGTCCAGTGGCGATGCTGAAGGTCAGCGGAATGGCGGCCAAGGTAAGAAATGCCGGGATCGCGGCGGGATAGTCGCCCCAGGCGACTTCGCTCGCGTGGGTCATCATCAGCGCACCAACCAGGATCAGCGCGGGCGCGGTGGCATAAGCTGGAACCGCTCCGAGCCACGGCGCCACAAAAAAGGTACCCAGAAACAGAAGCCCGGTGACGATGGCCGTGACGCCGCTGCGCCCTCCCGCGGCTACTCCCGCGGCGCTCTCGATATAGCTGACAACCGTCGAGGTGCCGAGCAGAGCTCCGCCCATCGTGGCCACGGAATCGGTGACCAGGATGCGGTCGACGCGCGGAATGCGTCCGGAGGAGTCCTGCAGTCCGGCCCGTTTGGAGACGGCGAGGAGCGTGCCCAGATTGTCGAAGAGGTCGACGAAGAGAAAGGCGAAAATGATCTCGAAAAGCCCCAGCCGGAGGGCGCCGGCGATGTCGAGCTGCCCGGCGGTGGCGGCTATGGCCGTCAGCGATGCGTCCGGGGCGGGACGGCCGCCCCAACCAGCAAAAAGTGCGGTAGCGACCAAGCCGAACAACATCGCGCCGGGTACGCGGCGGACGAGCAATATGGCCGTCAGTAAGAGTCCGGCGAGGGCAGTCGCGGGACCGGGCGAGCGGAGGTCGCCGAGAGCCAGCGCCGTAGCCGGATGGGCCACCACAATGCCGGCGTTCTTCAAGCCGATGAACGCGATGAACAGCCCGATGCCGGCGGCGACGGCGGAGTAGAGCGAGGCCGGGACCGCTTCCACCAGCCGGCGGCGAAGGCCGGTCAAGGTCAGGAGCAAGAAAATGGCGCCGGAGAGAAACACGGCGCCTAGGGCGGTTTGCCAAGCGATGCCCATGCCTTGAACAACGGCATAAGCGAAGTAAGCGTTCAAACCCATGCCAGGCGCCATGGCTAACGGGTAGCGAGCCACGGCGCCCATCAGGATACTAGCCAAGCCGGCGGCCAGACACGTCGCGGCGGTTACCGCGGCTGCCGGCATGCCGGCTTCAGCCAGAATGGAGGGGTTGACGAAGACGATGTAAGCCATCGTCAGGAAGGTGGTGCAACCGGCGAGAATCTCGGTGCGCCAGTTGGTTCCTAACCCGGCAAAGGCAAAGTACTCCGCCAACTCTGTTTTCATTTAGTCGATGCGCAGGGAGCTGATGCGGTTGTTCCAAGCGCCGCGGTTGAAGTTACGCATATTCGGGACGTCGCGGGTGATCATCTCCGTGCGGCCGCCGAGGTTCGCCTGATCGGATACCGTGATGCGGCTGGCGCGGCCAAAGAAGCGGATGGAACTGAAGCTGTTGTTCCAATCGCTGCTCAAACGCTGGCGTTGGTCGCCGGCGACGACGCAGAAGGCTTCGCCCTTGTACTGGGGCTTGGTGTAGAAGCAGGCGCCGTCGCCATCCATCTTCCACATATTCGCATTCTGGTCGAAGTACTTGGCGTCGCGGTTGCCCACACCAGCACCGGGCCGATTGTATTGTTGGTTGTTGGTGTCGTAGCGGCTGTTTCCAGAATTGGGATAATTCTGCTGGTTCTGCTGATTCTGCTGATTCTGGCGGTCGCGCCGGTTCTGGCGGTTGGGCCGATTGTTATAGCCGGGCTGGTTCTGGGTGTTCGTGTTGTACCCGGCCACACGGCGCAGCGTCCATTGCTGGTTGATCTCACCGTTCTTGTTGTAGGTGTTGATCTTGACGCCGTTATCTTTCTTGCCGTATGGAATGTCGAGGGCCTTGCCGGAGGCGTTGACGATGATGACCGCTCCGTTGTTGCCCGACTCCAAACGCCAACGTTGCGCATCCGAGTTGCTGAGCTGTTGGCCCGCGACCGGTTCCGAGTTGTTCGGACGGGTCTGGGTCAGCGCATAGCCGTTCATTCCATTACGAATATAGACGAAGCCGCCGCCAGCGTCCTGAATATCCCAAAACTGATTGTCGGTATTGCGGTTCTCGTATTGGATGATGGTCCGCTGGTCATTTCGATCGAGGTCGAGAACCTTCTGCGAGAGGTTGCTGAGGATCTCGTAGCGGCCGGGACCTTCGTAGCCGTTCTGGGCGAAAGCCGCAAGCGGCAACAAGAGGGCGATGAGGGTTTTCTTCATGGAATGTTTTGCTCCGCGGATAGGATGCATTTACTGGACGCCGAGTTCCTTCAGAACGGCATTTGCCCGATAAACTTTGCGGAGCGACTCGATGATACCCTGGCTGGCCACATGGACGGAGCGTTCGCGGGAATCCCGATAGAGGTATTGGTTCGGGAGGCCTTCGATGTTGCCGTCGAACAGAATGCCAACGATTTCGCCCTTTGTGTTCACCGTAGGGCTGCCGGAGTTGCCGCCGTGGGTGTCGGCGGTGGAGACGAAGTTGTACGGAGTCTTTAGTTTCAGCGCCGTCTTGGCTTTGATCCAGGAGGGCGGTAGAGCGAAGGGTTCCACACCCGTGGCGCGCTTGTACAGGCCACTGAAGTCGGTGGCCCATGGGACGGATTTGCCGGCGGCGTTGGTATAGCCCTTCACGGGCGCGTAGGTCAGGCGGAGGGTGAACGTCGCGTCCGGATACTCCTTGTCGCCATAAATAGCGAAGCGGGCTTGGGCGATCCGGGAGGCGCTGGACACCGTTACGGCCTCGACGCGGTCCTCGAAGCGTTTGCGCAATTCCCGCGCCTTCGGATCGAGGGCTTTGGCGACTTTCATCATCGCGTCGTCAAAAGCGGCGGGGGACTTGCGGATGGCGACATCGGCCAACTTGGAGTTGGTCACGTAGTAGGCAGCAGCCGCAATGGGGGTACGCCCGGCCAGGATCTCGACGACGAATGGTTCCGTGGGGCCGAAGGTGGAGACGAGGTTTTCGAAGAAGTTCGTGAGCGCAAGCTTTTCAAGTGACGGGTAAATCGGCGCCGTGGAATAGAGAGCCTGCTCCTGGGCCGACAGGTTGGCATCGTTCCATTCGCGCAGGCGTTCGCCATTCGGTTTCGCCTTCTCCGCCTGATAGCGCAGCAGGCCCCTGGCGATGCCGAAGAGTTCGGAGCCGGTGCCGGGGGCGCGTTCGGTGAAGGTGAACTGCGTATAGAACGCTTTGTATTCGGAGTAGGCTGCGGCGATCTCGTCCCAGGTTTTGCCGAAGCGGGCCTGCTTGGCGGGGTCGTCAGCGATGGCCTTGCGGAGACGGTTCTCCTGCTCCTGCTTTAGGCGCATGAGTTCGGGCTCTTTCAGGCCAGCCAGGAAACCGGTGCGCGCCTTGATGCTGTTTTGCAGTCCGGCGAGGAGGTCGCGGGCAATGCGCTTGTTCTCGGCATCCAGTTCGCCAAACGCCAGGAGCTTTTTGACCAGACGGCCATTGGATTCGAGCGAAAGCGGCATGACGACGTCGCGTTGGAACTCGAGTTCGGCCATCGTGGCGAGGCGCTCGGTGCGGCCGGGGTGGCCGGAGACGAAAATGAGTTCGTTATTCTTCGCGCCAGTTTTGGACCACGGGAGGAAGTTCTTCACTTGGGCGGGTTTACCGTTTTCGTACGCGCGGAAGAGCGTGAAGTCGAGGCAGTAGCGGGGGAACGTGAAGTTATCGGGATCGCCTCCGAAGGCCGCGATGCCTTCTTCCGGGGCGAAGACGAGCCGCACGTCGGTGTACTTCTTATATTGATAGAGGTCGTATTGGCCGCCGGAATAGAGCGTGACAACTTCGCAGCGGTTGCCGGAGGCGGCGCTGCAATCCTTTTCGAGGGCGGAAGCGTTGGATCGCCGAATGCGCGCCGCTTCTGCCGGGGCCGTGGCATCCGTTGTGCCCGCCTTGATCTTATCGGTGACCGTTTCAATCTTCTGCAGGACGTTGACTTCGAGACTCGGGCACGGCTTTTCGTCGGCCGCGGAGCCGGCGGCGAAGCCATTCTTCATGTAGTCGTTCTCTTTCGAGGAGACCTGATAGATACAGTCCGCGCCGACGTGATGATTTGTGAAAAGCAACCCGTTCGGGGAGACAAAGGAGCCGGAGCCGCCGTTGTTAAAACGAACCGAAGCGAGCTGCAGCGTGTTCAAAAACTGGTCGGTGACTGTGAAGCCGAACTTCTTCTTCACCTCCTCACGGGGAAACTTGTTGAAGAGCCACATGCCTTCCTCGGCGGTGCCCGGTAGGGCGGCGAAGAGCATAAAAAGCGGAAGAAGCGGGAGTCGACGCATTAAATCCATTCTTGCATAAGCGGATTTCAAAAATTGTAAACCGCTGAATAGAGTAGAGTTACTAGGATTTTTCGACAGTTCCAAGTGTACAGGTAGCGCCTGAGTGTGAGATACTCGGGTTTCGGCTTACGGCAATGAACCAAGTGGACGAGGCGATTGCCCGTTATCACAGCATCCTCGAAACAGAACCTTTCCGCGACTTGAGCTGGGTGGAGCGCTTCCATGGAGCGTTGCGGACACGGAAACTGGAGCTGGGCAGTCGCCCGGTATCGCCATTTCTGCGACCGCATTTGGTCACCCGGGAGCAGTACGACGGGTTAGTGAAGGGTGGACAACTCCTCGCTTCGGCAGTGGATCAGCTACGGAAGATGGCGATGGAAAATCCTGCGCTGCTGACGCGGATGGATCTGTTGCCCGCCGAGCGGATGTTAGCTTCGGTAAACCCCGGTTATAAGCACTTCGCCGTGACCGGCTTGCTCGATACCGCTTTATCGAACGGCCATATGCGCTTTTCGGACTACTGCGCCGAGACTCCCGTGGGTGTGCTCTATGCCGAAGTCTTGGCGGATGAGCTCTACGAAACCGGCCCGATGAAAGAGTTCCGCAAGGTGACCAAGCTAGCGAAGCTGGGCGGCGTGAAGTACCTGCAGGCAGCGTTGCTGAAGGCGTACAAGGAATTTGGCGGAAAGAACGCTCCGCAGGTGGCGATCCTGGAGATGCGCCATCCTTTCGAGACACTGGAGTCGCGCGAGTATCACCTGTTGGCGGAGAATTTCTCTGCTCACGGGCTGCCGACCATCATCGCTTCTCCGGAGCAGTTGGAGTACAAGAACGGCGTCCTGCGGAAGGGCGAATTTGTCATCGACATCGTTTACCGCCGGATGAAGACGCGCGAGTTTGTCGTGCACTTTGATCCCAATAATCACCCGCTGGTCCGGGCATATCGGGATGGGAAGGTCTGCGTCGTGAATAGCTTCCGCTCCGATATGGCGCAGAAGAAGGCCGTGTTTGATCTTCTGACAGACGAAGCGGTGCTGGCGCATTTCCCGGCGGCAGACCGCGTGGCGATTCGGAAACTGATTCCGACGACGCGCGTGGTAAGCGAACGGATGGTCGCTTGGGACGGGACGGACGAAGTCGATCTGCCCCAGTTCATTGTGGCGAACCGGGAGCGTTTGGTGCTTCGGCCCAACGACGACACCGAAGAGCGGCAGACGTTCACTGGTGATGAGATGGATCAGGCGGGTTGGGAGCGCGCCGTGCGTACGGCGTTGCGGAGCCCTTACGTCGTGCAGGAAAACGTGAAGTCGCCGACGGCGAAATTCCCGGTATACAGTTACGGCTCGATCGACCTGAAAGAGATGCGGGTAGAGGTTCATCCGCATGTGTATCTCGGCAAAGTGCAAAGCGCTTCGAGTTGGCTGACACCGGCGGCCGGGACCTTCTCGACGGTAACCGGGATTACGCCGACGTACTTACTCGAGTCGAAGTAAGGCGGTCGATCTGGGCGGCGTGGCGTTCGCCGTGCCGGAGGATCAGCAGGCAGGCGTCCCCGAAGTTGGGCCGGAGGAACCACGCGTAGGGCGATGTGAGTTTCAACCGCCGCCAGCAGAGCGGTTCCGCCTGGCGGATTAGTTCGCGCAGTTCGGCGTGCGAATCAAGAAGGGCGGAGAGAACGCCGGGGCGCGCTTGGGGGCCGGGACGGGCGGCTGCGGGAGTGGTGAGCTTGGCGGGTTTCGTCAGAGCCGTGGTCAGGTAGCCACCGAGAAGCGTGGGGCGCCAGTTGCCGTCCGCCAGGGGCTCGGAGCGCGTGGCGATGGGCCTTAGCCGCTTGAGGTAGTCGGTGTTGAGGATCGCCATGTGTTCGAGGACCTGGGCGACGGACCAGCCGGAGGATGGAACGCCGGAGAGGTCAGCGTGGCGGAGCCGGGCGTCGAGTTTGTCGAGACCGGCGAAGATTTGGAGTTGGAGTTGCGTTTGGGTGTTCATGGCTTGGGGTCCAGCGGGCGACGATAGATTCGACAACGTCGTCGAGGGGGAGATTGGGTTGATAGAGCGCGAAGTGCTCGCAAACGCCATCGATTTGGGCGAAGAGCGCGTAGGCATCGGGCTCCGAAAGATCGGCTTCGAGGGAGGAGCGGATGGCTTGGGTCCAGGTGGCGAGGAGTGGGCCAAGGGTAGCGAGGGCAGCGGGTTGAGAGCGAACGGAATAAAAGAGCCTCCAGAAGGGGAGGTGTTTGCGGACGAGGGCGGCGGCGCCGCGGATCAGGGTGGGTAGGCGCTGCGCAGGGTGGACCTGGGCGGCGAGGGCGAAGGAGGCCTGGACATCGATGAGGCCGCGCTCGAACAGGGCGAGGAGCAGAGCGTCTTTGCTGGGGAAATGGGAGTAGAGAAGTCCCGTGGCGAGGCCGGCTTCGGTAGCGATGGCTTTTACGGAGGTGCTGGCGAAGCCGTCGCGGGCGAAGAGCAGCAGGGCGGCGTCGAGGAGGCGGGTGCGGGTGGCGGAACGGAGGAGCTGATTCTGGGAGGGGGTGCGGGGCACAGACCGATTATAGACTGAACAATCATTCAATAGAAAGAATCCAAGCCGACCAGTTGGCTTCGACCTCGTCCGGCGAGGGGTAGAGGTTGGGGGCGTGGCGCCGGTAGCTGGCGGCGAAGGGGCGATAGGCGGGTTCGATTTCGAGGCGGAAAATTGCAGGGAGTTCGATCGCCGAGAGGGCCAACGTGGCAAGCTCCGGAGGAGGTGGGCAGCTGCGATTCAGATACAGCTTGGCGAGGAGATGCCAAGCTTCGATCCGTTGGGGGCGAGCGGCTTCGGGCACGCGGCGAAGATGATGGGCGAGACCGAGGACGGCTTGCAGCTCATGGTGGGTGTCGGGAGTGCGAAGTTTGTATGGCTTGGGCGGACGCTTGGTGATTTCGGCGATCAGCCAGGCTTCGTCGAAGCCAGCCCATTCGCCGGCGATATCGAAGAGGTTGAATTCGACGGCGGGGGCGACTTCGTTTTGGAAGATGGCCTCGAGTTCGTCATCAGAAAACGGAGACTCGGCGAGGGTGCGGGCGATGTAAGGGAACGAGAGGCGGGAGTCGGTGTCGAGGAAGAGATCGGAGAGGGCGAGCCAGACGGGGTGACGAGGGTTCATGGTGGCGACAGGCACGCCGCGGACGGCCGGCGTGCCTGTCTACGGTGGGGTGCCTAGAAGATGATCTTCAGTGCAATTTGCATGTTACGCGGTTCGCCGAAGCCGAGTCCAGGAGCGGAGCCGCCGTTGCGCGTGTTGGTGATGACGCCGAAGCCTGCCGTGCTGGCGAGCGACGTGCCCGGGTTGGCCCAGTTGGTCCGGTTGGTGATATTGAAAATCTCAAACCGGAGCTGCGTGGTGATCCGCTCGGTGATGGGAGTTGCCTTGAACACCGAGAAGTCGATGGAGCCGAAGCCAGGGCCATAGATGGCATTGCGGCCGAGGTTGCCGAACGTGCCCTGGGCCGGACGGGCGAAGGCGGCCGGGTTGAACCAGCGGAGCGTGCGGACGGCGGGATTCTGCACGACGCCGGAGAACGGGTCGCCGACCAGGTCGACGCGGTCGCGGGACTCGCCCGTGCCGCTGACGTTGGTACCGGCGAGGATGTTGAGCGGCGAGCCGCTGTGGGCGGTCATGAGCGCGTTGACGGTCCAGCCTTTCGTCAGTAGCGGAAGCGCTTTCCCAAAGACCGGAAGGTCGTAGGAGACGAAGCTCGTCAGGATGTGGCGCACGTCGAACGTTGAACTGCCGCGTTCGTTGGCGAGGTCGTTTGAGTTCGTTGGCATGTTGTTGCGCACATCCGAGGTGTTGTCGATCGCGTGGCCCCAGGTGTAGTTGAAGTTCGCCGTGAGGCCCTTCTTGAGGGACTGCCGGAGCGAAGCCTGGAACGAGTGGTAGTTGCTGTTCGTTGCGGACTCCAACTGATTGATCGCGGCAAGGTCCGGGTACTGCCCGTAGTATGGCCTCCTCAATTGTGCGCCGGCGACGACGCCGGGTGTCGGCATGTTGATGTTCCGCAGGACGCTGAGTTTACGGCCGCCACTGGCGACGTAGCCTGCTTGCAACAACGTGGAGCCAGTCAATTGATGTTGCACGTTGAAGTTGTAGTTCATCACGTAGGGGATGCGGAAGTTCTGGTCGACCGCGTAGGCGCCAAACGGCGGGCGGGGCTGCGCGGTGCCGAAGATTGGCTGATTCAAAACGATGTCGACGCCGGATAGGGCGATGGAGTACACCGGCGACGGGCCGCCAGGATTGGCATGGACGCCCGCCGAACCGCCGTTCGGAGCGCCGGTGTTGGCGATGATGAAGTTCAGCGGCGGCACATCGTAGAAGAAACCAAAGCTGCCGCGGAGAACGGTTTTGCCGCCCTTGATGGGCGTATAGGCAAATCCAACGCGGGGCGCCAGGTTGTTCAGATCGCGGCGGTAGAGGGTGTCAAGGCCATTGCCCGGTCCCACGAAACCACGGTCCGGCACGAAGGTGGTGATGCTGTTCTTGGCGTCGTGCAGGGGGCCATGATAGGTGTAGCGGACGCCGAAGTTGAGGTTGAACTGCGAGTTGACCTGCCAATTGTCGTGGGCCCACCAGTCGAACGAGTTCTGGTAGTAGTCGCGCTGCAGTTGGCCGCGGGTGATCTGGGCGCCGTTGGCGTTCGATGTGAAACCGGCCAGAAAGTCGGCCAGCGCACGCTGGTTGGCGTTGAGGGAAGAGTCCGTCGCCCAAGGGCCGCGGGCGCCGTCGAAGACGAAGCGTCCGCGTTTGTTGGTGTCGTAGAAGACATCAAGACGCGCGCGGCGGTACTCGCCGCCGACTTTGACCTGATGCCGGCCGTAGGAGAGCGACAGGTTGTCGACGAGGTGACCAGTGGTGTCGATGCGGCCGAGTGGCTGGGTCGGGCCAACGCCGGCGAAGCCGTTGATGGTCGTCGTGGGAGCACCGCTCAAGCTTGCTTCGGTCACTCCGGTGTTGAGCCCGAGCGCCACCGGGTTGGCGGAGATATCGGAATCGTTGAACACCTGCAGAAAGAAGTTCACGCCGGCCGTAATCTGGTTGACGATGCGTGGGCCAAAGACGCTGCTCTGCACGATGGAGACGTTGTGCATACGGCTGGGAGCGACCTGGAAGTACTCGCGATACGGCGAACCTGAGGCAGCGGCCTGTTTTCCAGTACCGCCGAAATAGCGTCCGGCGATGGTGTGATTGTCGTTGAACCGATGATCGATTTTGACGATGCCGTTGTAGGAGTCGTAGTCGTTCTGGTCGGTGGAGAGGAAGTTGTTCAAAGTGGCCGGGGTGCTATCGAAGCGGTTGGGCCAGAGGGAACGCAGGTTGAGAGCGACCTGGTTCACGGGAACCCCATAGCGTGCAAGAATGTTGCGGGCGTCGGCGAACCAGGCGTCCGAAGGATGAGTGCCCTGGACGGCGTTGTTGGCGATGGCTACCTGCGCTTCTCCGGTTGCAAAGAAGAAGGTGCGGTTCTTGATGATGGGTCCGCCGACGGAAAAGCCGTACTGATTGGACCGGACTACGCGGGGCTTGGCGCCGGCGGGCTGCAGCGGCGACGGCTCGGCGAATGCCTCGTTGCGATTGAAGTAGTACAGCGAACCATGCAGATCATTCGTGCCGGACTTGATGACCAGGTTGACCGATGCGCCGCCGTTGCGGCCAGCTTCGGCGCTAGCATTGGTCTGCACGGAGAACTGGTCGATGGCTTCGACGGGCAGCAAGGTGCCGGCGATGCCGGAGACGCCGCCCTGGTTGACGGCGGAGGTGTTGTGGAAGGCGTCGTTGTTGTCGGCGCCATCGATCTGGTAGTTGTTGCCGGAGGTGCGCATCCCATTGACTGAGCTTGAGGCCGGAGAAACGCCGGGCGTTAGCTTCAGCATCTGGCGGAAGTCGCGGCCGTTCATGGGCAGGTCGGCGACAAGTTTGGGGCCGACGACGCCGACGAGCGCGGAGGAAGTAGTCTCCAGGCTGACGGCTTGGGCGGAGACTTCAACGGTAGACGCCTGCTGGGCGACGCCGAGGGCGATGATGACGTTGCTCGTCTTCGAGACGGCAACTTCGACATTTTCGTACCGCTTGGTTTCGAAACCGGTTTGCGAGACGACGATCGTGAACTTCCCAACAGGAAGTTCGGCGAACAGAAACTCTCCGGTGGCGGAGGCGAGGGTGGAACGGGTGAACCCGGTGGATGGGCTTTCGAGTTTTACGGCGGCGCCGGGAATGGAGGCGCCTGTCGCGTCCTGCACGAGGCCGGCAATGTTGCCGCGAAAGGTCTGCGCCGAAAGCGCGGAAAGAGAAAGCAATAGGAGCGCAAGTGCTCGCATTATTAACACCTCAAGAAGGGATTGGGGTGCAGCGAGACTGGAGCTGCGTGACTTATCGATCAATCACGGGCAATCGATAAGGGACGAGATTTATCGAAGTGTAGCATCCCTACGCTTTCGGCTGGGGAATCGGGTTCATGGCGAGGACTTGGCCGTCGGACTCCAGTCGGGCGCGGAGCGGGGCGTAAGGGAGCGCCTGGAGGGTCGACTTCGTGGCGAGGGCCTGCGCGGCGGCGGTGGCGGCGGCTTGGCCGAGGAGGAAGAAGGTCCACTCTAAACGGACTGCGCCGTAGGCGACGTGGCTACTCGATAAGCACGTTGGCGTAATGAGGTTGGTGCATTCGTTGGCGCGAGGGAGCAGCGCGCGATAGGAGATGGGAAACGCTCCCCAGTCGTCGCCGCCGAAGACGAAGCCTTCGTTGTAGGCGGCGCCGTCTTTGATGATGCGGCGGACGTGGTGCGTGTCCGGTGGCCAGCAAGAGATGCCGACAGGATCGGCGATGGAGGGTTGGCCGATGCGGCGAGTATGGTGTTCCGTGATGACGAAATCGGAGACGAGGCGGCGGGCGTCGCGGACGTAGAACTGGCGCGGCCAGCCGGCGTTGTCGGGGAACTCGTCAGCGCAAACGCCCCAGTCTTTCCAGTGGCCGCCGAATGCCGGGTCGTTGGCCAATAGGTAGGCAAGGCCCTGGGTGAAGTGGAGATGTTCGGCGTATACGCGGCGGCGAACGGCAGGGGAGCCGGCCGGGTAGGCGTAGTTCATGCCATAGAGATTGGCGGAGAGGTCGTGCCAGCTTCCCTGGTCGGTCTTGCCATTGGGCAGGTTGGCGTTGGGGCGGAAGAGTTGGCCGCCGGCCTTCACGTAGCGGTAGTAGATCTCGTATTGCTTGCGGTCGAAGCCTAGCGGTTTTACGAAAGGAACCCGATTGGCTGGGTTCTTCGTCAGGCACATGCGGAAGCAATAGCCCTGTAACCGGTGGTCGCCTTCGCCGGGTTCGCCAATGGGTTCGTTTCGTATTGTTGGGATGACGCCGGAGGAGGGTACGCCAGGGCGCCAGTAGGGGTCGACGCGGACCTCAAAGTTACGATAGGTGTTTTCGGTGCGGATACCGTTTTTCGTTTCGCCGTATTGGGAGTTGGCCTCGCGGCCGATGACGGTGCGGCAGCCGGTGGCGTGGAGCAGGTCGCCTTCGATGGAAGCGTCGATGAACTGGGAGGCGCCGATGCGTTGGCCGTTTTCGAGCGTGATGTGGGTGAGGAGCGGGCCGGTCTTGGTGGCCGAGCGAAGCTGGGCGTTGAGCAGGTAGGGGACGTCATGCTCCTTGAGCCAGGCGAGAAGCACGCGTTCGGCTACGCTCGACTCGAACTTGTAAATGGGTTCGTTTCGTCCATAGGCGGCGCCGATGCGGCGGTAGAACTCCGCGGCCAGGCCGCCGACGGCGGGCGAGTTGCGGAACCAGTGGTTGTCGAGGTCGGAGCTGCCGAGGCCCTCGACGGTGATGCCGCCGAGATGGCGGCTGGGTTCGATAAGCAGCACCGAACGGCCCATTCTGCGGGCTTGAATGGCGGCGGTGATGCCGGCGGCGGAAGCGCCGTAGACGCAGATGTCGGGCTGCTGGGTTTGCGCGGCGAAGGCGAGGAGCAACTCGCGGCGGGTCATAGTGTTGTGGCGATTACCCGGGCACTGAGATTCGCGACGCCGGCTGGGCCGCGGGGGGTGGCGGCCGAGAAGCTGAAGTGGGCCGGATTGCCCGCACAGGGGACATAGATCGGTTCGAAGTGCGTCATAGCTTTTCGGCGAACGCCTGTGTGCCGTAGTTGGTGACCCTGGCTGGGTGGCGTTTTAGGCTTCGGAGAGGGCTGCTCAGAGCGCATCATAACTTCTCGGCGGTCACCTGCGCGCGGAGATTGGCGACGCCGGCGGTGTAGCGGGAGTCGGCCACAGAGAAGGCGAGCGCATCCTCCATCCAGTCGTGCCAGACGCCGTCGGGATCATGAGAGGCGGCGGTGAGCGTGTACTCCTGTGGACAGAGCAGGCAGGGGAATTGGAAAGAGACACGGAGCGTTTGGCCCGCGGCGACGGGGCCAAGGGTGAGGCGCTCAAGTTCCGTGTTGGTGCCGTAAACCTCGAAGCCGATGCGCGTCCGGATCATGATGCCGATGACGGGTTGATCGACAGGTGCGTTGAACTTCACCGTGACGCGGATGGTCGATACCTCGCCGGAATGCAGGACGATCGTGGGTTGGCCGTTCTGGCCGAAGGTTTCGAGCGCGAGGATTTCGGCGCGTCCGTCGCCTCGGCGAAGGGCAGGGAAGAGGCCCGGTGGGATGGATTCGCCCCAGGCGCGCTGGCGGGCGGCGATGTGGTGTTGATACTTCGGCAGAATTTCGCGATGGTCGCCGCGGGCGTGGAGGCGGCCTTCGTGGAGCCACCACACTTCGTCAGACAGCGCGGCGATGAGCTCCGGTTCGTGAGACGTGAACAGGACGGTGGCGCCGTTGCGGCGGAGACGCTCCAGGCCAATCGCGGCGCGGGCGCGGACGAGCGCGTCGCAGCCGGCGAGCGTGTGGTCGAGAGCGAGAGCGGAAACCGGCGCCAGATTCAGGGTGTCGGCGGGCCCGAGGTAGCGCGCGACGGTCGGGGTATGGACCTCGCCGGCATAGGGGCGATCGAGGCCGGCGGCGAGCCGGAGGAGTTCGCGCTGCCCGCTGCCGTCTTCGCCGATTACGGCGATCAGCGCGCCGTCGGGGGCGGTGGCGGTAAGCTGGTCGAGAGGCGCGAGGGTGGCTTCGCGGAAATGAATGGCCATTGGCACTAGGATAGCGTTGCTGTTGGCGGCGGGTGGGGTGTTGGCTGGTGAGACGGTGTTGCACCGGCCGCTGCGGAACCCGGCGTCGGTGAGCGGAGTGTATGTTTTGGCCGACGATTTCGAGGGCGAAGCCGCGATCGTGCTTGATGACGTGGAAGGGGTGACGCTGCGGGATTTCGTGGTGAAGGGCAATCGAAGGAAACTGGCGCAGCGGCAGGAGTTGCCGCCGTATGACCGGACGTTCGCGAGTTGGTTCGGAGCGGGTGGGGTACTGGTGCGTGGGGGCGCGCGGGTGGTGATTGAGCGGGCCCGATTTGAACAGATGGCGGGGTTCGCCGTGCTGGCGTCGCGAGTGCGGGGCGTGACGGTGCGGGAAGTGACGGTGGTGGATAGCGGGTCGGTGAAGGGGAACGGGCGGAACAACACGACCGGGGGCGTGCTGATTGAGGATGGATCGGTGGACTGGGAGGTGAGCCGGTCCGTGTTTGAGCGGGTGACGGGGAACGCCGTTTGGACGCACTCCCGCTACACCGCGCCGCGCAATGAACGGGGGCGGATTGCGGAGAACCGGTTTCGCGAGATCGGCCGTGACGCGGTGCAGGTGGGCCATGCGGTGGCGGTGACGGTGGAAGCGAATGAGGGCGAGCGGATTGGGTATCCGAAGGAGGTCGTGGACGTGGAGGGAGGCGGGACGCCGGTGGGGGTGGATACGGCGGGGAACGTGGAAGGGTCGAGTTATGTCAGGAATATGTTTCGGGACGTGAACGGGAAGTGTATCGACCTCGACGGCTTCCATCACGGTGTGATTGAAGCAAACCGCTGCTATCAGCTGGCCCATTTTGGCATCGTGATGAACAATACAAACCCGGACATGCAGAGCGTGGGGATTCGGATTGTGGGCAATCGGATTGAAAGCGCGCCGTGGGGAGGGATCTTCGTGCTCGGCAGCGGGCATGTGATTGAACGGAATGTATTGCGGGGGATGCAGCGGGCGCACTGCAGTGATCCGGCAACGGCGGGGTGTGTGTTCCTGGCCGCGGAGCCGGATATGCTGCGGGCCGGGATCTATCTGGGGGAGCGCGCGGAGCGGCCGGCGAAGACGCGGGGGAACCGGATCGTCGACAATGAGATTTCCGGTTGGCGGATGGACCGAGCCTGTGTCGGATACGGCCCGAACGTGAAGCGGACGGAAAATACAGTGCGCGGGAACCGTTGCCGGCACGAACCTGGAACCCTATGAGCGAAAACGTCGTTGAACAGATGCGTGCGGACTGGAATGCGCGGGCGGCCGAAGATGCGAACTACTATGTCGCCTTCGGACGGCGCGACCAGGACGAAGAGGGGTTCGATGCGACGGGCGACGAGATTGTCCACGGGCTGAAGTGGGAGATGCGGCGGTTGCCGGAGGGGAACGCGAGGGCGCGGCGGGCGCTGGAGATTGGTTGTGGCCCGGGGCGGTTGTTGAAGCCGATGAGCCAACTGTTTGGCGAGATTCATGGGGTGGATATCTCGGACCAGATGGTGGACCGGGCGCGCGGGCGACTGCGGGGGATTCCCCATGCGCATGCGCATGTCGCGCTGCGATCGAATCTGGAAATGTTTGCTGACGAGTCGTTCGATTTTGTCTACTCCTACGCCGTGTTCCAACATATTCCGAGCCGGGATGTCGTTTTGGGTTACCTGAAAGAGGCACGCCGGGTGCTGAAAACGGGCGGTTTGCTACGTTGCCAGATTAATGGCCTGCCGGAGACCGCGGTACGGTACGACACCTGGAGCGGGGTCCGGATCAGCGCCGGGGAACTGGAACAGTTTTGCCGCGAGAACGATTTTCAGATGCTGGCGCTGGAAGGTGTTTCGACCCAGTACATGTGGACGACTCTGCGCAAGCAGGAGGCCGGTTGGTACGAAAATGTGCGGAAGCCGGAGGAGTTCGTGAACATCCGCCGGATCACGAATGCCGAGACGTCGGAGCCGCTGGCGCCCGCCCGGGGACGCTACGCTGCGCTGGCGCTATGGGTGGACAACCTGCCAGCCGACTGTGACCTCTTGAATTTTGAGGTGGCGGTGGGTGGGGCGCGTGGAAAATTGACCTACATCGGACCGCGCGAGCGCGATGGATTGACACAGGTGAATCTGCGGCTGCCTTGGGACGTGGGGACTGGACTTCAACTGGTGCAGTTGGGATGGAAGGGAGAACCTCTCGGGGTGCCGAAGAAGGTGCGGATCATCCCGCCGCCGGCGATGGTGCCGCGCTTGATTGCGTTGAGCGACGGGGTGAATTTGGTGAGCGGCCACCGCGTGGAGACGCGGAGCGTAAAGCTGACGCTCGAAGAGATTACGAAGCCGGAGGAGTTTGCCGCCACGATTGACGGCATTCCGGTCGAAGATCTTGAGTTTTTCTGCACCGATCCGCTACCGCCGCGGTTCGAAGTGAATTTCCGGTTGCCGGCCGCGATCGGGATGGGCAGCCACGTGCTCGACCTGAAGCTCGGCCGCCGGCCTATGGGCGCGGTGAACTTAGATGTGGTGGCCTAGGGGCTACTCGAAGTAGCCCTTAGCCAATTCCGGTTTCGCGTCGATCGCTTGCCGCCAGTAGCCTTTGGCTTCTTCGGTGCGCCCCTGTGCCTTCAGCGCATGGCCCAGGTTGAGAAGTGCTTCGGCAAACTCTGGCTTTTCGGCCAGAGCTTCGTTGTAGAGGCGAATCGCATCATCCAACTGGCCGGATTTCTGCAGCAGCAGTCCAGTGTTGTAGAACAGTTCGGGGGAGCGCTCGCCGAGGTCGATCAGCCGGGCCTGATAGTCCAGCGCTTGGCCGAAGTCCTGTTGCTCGACAGCGATGGCCGCCAACCCACGCAGTGCGTCCACGGAGTCCGTCTGGAGAGTGAGAAGCCGCTGGAAGGTCTGGGTGGCCGATTCCAGGCTGCCGACCTTCCACTGCGCCAATCCAAGGTTTACCAAGGCCTCGGACCAGTCGCCCTTCTTTCGCAGGGCCGACTCGAACGCCTCAATACTGCCCTTATAGTCGGTGCGTTCCAAGCGCAGGTAGCCGAGCCGGAACCACGCTTCGTCCCAATCCGGGTTCTTGGCCAGCAGCTTCTGGTACATCTTCTCGGCGTCCTCTTTCTGCCCGTTCAATTCCTGAACTGTGGCGAGATTAAAGAGAACCTCCGGGATATCGGGAGTGATGCGGAGCGCTTTGTCATAGGCTTCCCGGGCGCCAGAGAGGTCGTTCAACTCCTGCTTGACGATGCCCAGATTGACGAACGCCTGCTTGGCGTCCGGCCGGATGCGGACCGCTTCGGCATAGCCGCGCAACGCCTGCTCGTACTTCTTCAGCTTCTGGCAGGCAACGCCGAAGTTGAACCAGCGTTCAAAGTGATCGGGGGTCAATTCAACGAGTTTCTGGCAGAGCTTGGCTGCGGCCTCAAAGTCGCCGCGATTGAAGGCGACCGTCGCCAGCCCTTCCATGGCGGCCTGCGAGTAGGGCCGGAACGACAGCAACTGCTCGGCGAAGCGATGGACCGCTTCGTCATCCTTCCGGGTCAGCGCAATGGCGAGAAGGTTTGTCAAGGCCTCCTCCGACTTCGGGTTCCGGGTGAGGGCGTCCTGGTAGAGTGCCGCCGCCTCATCGAATCGCCACAGAAGTTGCAGCGCGACCGCCTTGCCAAACAGCGCGGTCTCGTCGGTGGGTTTCAGCTTTAAGTACTCATCGAAAGCGGCCAAGGCAGGTTCCGGCTTTTCCAAATGCAACTGACAAATGCCCAAGCCAAGTTTGGCCTCTACCCGTTCCGGGTCCAGCGATTGGGCTTCGGTGAAGCGATCCGCAGCTTGTTCCCAACGGCCGAGCTTTTCGAGGCAAACGGCAAGGTTGTACACAGAAGCCGTATGGCCGGAAGCGACTTCGAGAAGACGGCTGTAGGTCTTCACCGCTTCTTCGTATTGCTCAAGCTCGCATAACAGGTGTCCGCGAGCGGCGAGAAGTTCCGGGTGGTCGGGCGTCAGTCCCAGGGCGACTTCGAGTTCGCCGAGGGCTTCCCGCGTTCGGCTCTCCATGTGAAGGGCGACCGCGCGAGCGAGCGACGCTCCGGGGCCGGAACTCGGTAAGGTATCCGGTCCTGCGGGCTTTGAACTGGGCGGCTGAGGTCGGTTGGTGCTCATGGACGAATGGTTCCTGCTTTAGTGATCGGATGCGGAGCGAGAAAAGAACATAGCTTTCCGAAAAAATCATGCTGATGGGTCAGCTCCAGGCGATAAATTCGGGGCTGATCGCCATCGGAACTGAAAAGCCCGACGCCCCCGGTGGCGTGGCTCGAGTCGGTGAAAACATCAATGACCTGGTCCTGGAGCGATGTAGTGAAGGTGTTTCCCACGACGTCCATTCGGATCCGCGCGGTGGTTGCCGTGCCAAGCGTCGTGCCCAAAGGCAGGACCTGGCGACGCGTGACGCGTCCCTCTTTCACGGTCCAACGTTCAAAACTCAATCGCTGGTCCGAGCCGCTTCCCGCGATGTTCAGCCGAGCGGCAACATAGTTCCGGAGATTGGTAGCCCGGACCATCCAAGAGATCGAACGGCGCTCTACCGCTGCGGTCAGGACAAACTGATAGTCTTCCATTGGAATTGACGGCTGGTAGATCGCCATACGGCCTGGCCTGACCACGCCGCTCTTGTCGTAGTACCACGACCGGGCCCAGTTGCCGTCACCCTCCCACATGCTCAACCCCGCGCTGAAATCCTCTTCGAGGTGAATACTGGACCGGCGCGCGATTCGCTCCTCGAATCCCCCAAGGTTTAGGTTGGATTGGAAGACTTTTTCGAGATAGCTGTTTCCCGCGGCGGCCTTCGCCGTCGTCTTGACGAAGCCAACCGGTGACGGTACCGAGACGCTGACGGCCTTTCTCGGCCATAGCCAAACGCCTAAGATCAAGGGCAGCGCTAGCGCCAGCCACTTCAAATCGGCAGGCGCTAGCTTCCAAAACCGGCGTGCCCGGTCGATTGTTTGCTGCTGCAGAACCTGTCGCACCTCTTGGAGGGCGCTGGCGCGGGTCGCATTTCGTTCCTGCAATGAAATCCGAGGAAGTCGGGTCGGCGGCAGAACCGGTTTCCCCCGCCATGGGCACGAGGCTATCGACGAATTCCGGGAGATCTGATCGCGTCGCGTCGGGAACAGGTGCGTCAGAGGGAAAAGTGTCTGCTGGCGAGTGGACGATCGCGTTTGCACGGTGCCGGCCGAAGCGGGAACGATTACGCTTGGCCGACCGGGATGGGGCGTCAGCTCCGCACCCGCATGCCCGACGGGTGGCTGAGGCGCCGGCAGACTTAACGGAACGAGCACCGAGAGTTCCGGAGTGGTCCTATTGAAGTGCACCTCCGGAAATAGAAGCGCGATGCTCGGCGCGGCCATCGTCGCATTCGGTTGGTTTGTACCGGCCAGGGCCGGAAGTGCGACTGGTTCCGGAGGTTTCGCAAGGCGCTCGGAATGGGGCAACGCTCGTGAGGCAAGGTGCGAGGTGGGCCAGCAGCGGGTAGCGATGTGATTCGGTTCCGCCTCGAGTGGCGCCAGCCGGATTGCGGCAATTGCTGGCGGAACGGCAACCCAGGTAACCCCTTCGGAAAGAGGCAAACCACTGACTGCCTGACTCGGTTGCTTGGGCCATTGGAGAGCCAGCACGCCAGTAAGCGGTAGCGGATCGTCCGTTCTGGGTGGGCTCCCGATCGATTGCCCAATCGGTTGATTGACCGGACCTGGCACAGGCAAGGCCCCGCCCCAACGGATGGCAGGCAAAGCGAAGTGCCCGGACGGACGTGGGACCGACCGGCAGACCTCGAAGGGAATATGCCCGGTAGTGTCTCGCATCTCAGGCAGCGCCAGGCGGGCTGCGGGCAACGAATTGGCGATTCGCGCACAGAGCCCGGCTTGCTCAGCCACCTGAATCAGTTGCCGTTCCATTCGGCTGACATAGCCCTGCCACTCCTGCCGCAGAGTGCCGTCCCCAAATGGAATCGTGCCGCCCGGCATCCACGGGCTGGTACCTACTATGGAAACCGGTTCATCCTGCGTGGCGGCGAAGAGAAGTGGCGGCTTCACACTACGCAACGGCCCACCGGCCACCGCGAGCGCGGCTACCAACGTGGGGCAGGCCGAAAAGGACACCGTAGGAAGCAGCGGGGTAACGCCGAACGCATCAGCTGTCGAATCCTCCTGCCCGCGTTGCGGCAAGCTCCACGCCGGCAAGATACTGAGGGGGATCAGCGACTCGAACGCGTCGGGAATCGATTGCGTCCCGCTATCGATCCAGCGCAAAGGAAGCAGCGGGGAGGCGGGCATGGCGAAGGCGACACTCGCCGGAGCCACGGGTTTTCCGGTCTCCGTGGGGCAGCGACGGTCCACCGGCCACATCGCCACGACGGAGGTGGCCCAGGCGGGTTCGAGAATCGGCCACCGCGAGGACGTTTCGCGCAGCATCACTCCCACTGGCGGGGAGATCGGTTCGGCCGGCAAGGCAAAGCACCAGTACTGCCGCGTCTGCTGCGGCGGGCAGGGCAAGACTCCGGCAAGTGTGGCTGACTTCGGAGGCTCCACCGGTTCCAGGACAGCTACCGCCGTTGGCGGTTCCTTGGCGGCCCGCGCGCGGCTACCCGCTTGCCGCACAACGGGTTGCAGCCGGGCAATGGCTAACGCAGCCTGCTGCTGCTCGTACTGCTCCCGGTGCTTGGCCGAGCAGAACGTGGGGTCGCTCAGGCGGCGGAGCAGCGAAATCGGTTGTTGGCAGAACTGACAGCGCATACCGGCAAGGGGAGCAAGAGACATCCCCATGGTAGGCAAATCGCTCCCCCAATACTACGCAGCAAATCCCTCAATTTACTCAGCAATCGGTGCTTTTCCCTCTAGTCCTCTAGGGGATTTCGCCTATGCGATGGTCTCTCGGCGTATGGCGTCAGGTCGTTCAAACAGTAGTGGGTCGAGGCTGATTCCCAGTCCAGGTCCGGCCGGCAGATCGAAATAGCCATTCCGGGGGCTGGGCAGCTCGCCGACATACTCCCGATACTCATCGGCATAATGGCGTCGCACCGATTCGACAATCTGCAAGTTGGTCAAGTTGGCCGCCAAGTGTAACGAAGCAGCATGGAGCACGGGCCCGCCGCAGTTATGCGGTGCGGCCGGCAAATACCAGGTCTCGGCCATATTGGCGATCTTCCGCGCCTCGGAGATACCGCCGACCCACGAGATGTCCGGCATTACGGTTCGCGCGGCGCGGTTCTCGAGCAACTCGCGATACTGCCACCGGGTCATCAGCCGCTCCGAGATCGTCAGAGGAAGGCGAGTGGCTGACGCCAGCTCCCGGTAGGCCGCCAGATTGTCCTGGGGAAGCATCTCTTCGAGCCACATAGGCTCGTACTCTTCGCACGCGCGAGCGATCCGAATGGCGCAGGGGAGGTTCCAATAGCCGTGAAACTCCATTGCCACATCCATGCGGTCGCCGAACTCCTTTTTTATAAGGTGCAATGGCTGGAGCCCGCGGCGCAGTTGCTCGGCCGAGATCGAATGCCCACCAGTCTCCTTCGCAATCGGGTCCATTGGCCATATCTTCATGGCGGATATGCCGGATTCGAGCAGACTCGCGGCCAGTTCGACCGGCTCGTTGAGAAAACTTAGATGGTCGTAGCAGGTGTTATACGTGCGGATGCGATCGCGGGAGGCCCCGCCAAGAAGCTGATACACCGGCTGATTCGCCAGCTTGCCGGCCAGGTCCCACAACGCCATATCGACGGCGGAGATAGCCCGCATCTCTGCTCCGGCCCAACCGGAGTAGGAAATCGCGTCGAACATGGAGGCCCAGAGACGGTCGATCCGCGAAGGATCCTGGCCGAGCAACCGCGGCGCCAGACTGGAATGTAAAACGGCCTCTTCGGCGGCCGGGTGAGGGTAGGTTTCCCCGAGGCCGAAGAGGCCGTTGTCAGTATGTATGCGTACCCAAAGCCACTGAATCGGACCAGCGTGGACGGTTATGCCACGGGTGAGGCGAAGGGTTTCGATTTTCGTGATCTGCACGAAAACAGGTTACATTGCTTCAGGCATCGGCAGGTTGGCCTTAGCTAACGTCTTAGAAAGCAGTTCGATGGCGCATTTCTCAGACATATTGCGGGCGATGGAAATCTCGGTGATGAGCATTCGCCGGGCGCAATCGAGCATCTTCTTCTCGCGGAAGGAGAGGGGTTTGCCGGTTTGCAGTAGAACGAGTTCCTTGAAGACTTCAGAGACGCCAGAAAGCCCGCCTACGCGCATCTTCTCGGAGTTTTCTTTAAAACGATCCTTCCAGTCCTGCGTACGTTTGCGGTCGACTGTCGAAAGGAAGGCCAGGACACGGTTGGCCTCAGTCGTTTTCGTCACTTTCCGAAGACCCACATCAGAGACGTGGCTGAAAGGGACCATGACGGTGAGGCTGTTGTAGGTCAGCCGCAGCAGATAAAAACGTTCTGACTGCGAACCGAACGAGCGGGTGCTGATATTTTCGATTGTTCCAACACCGTGGTTCGGGTAAACCACTTTATCGCCGATGTGAAAGGTCGTGCAGGGACCCATATTACACCTTCCGTGAGTTGTTAAGGCCGCTCAACCAGAGCGTATTCCAATGGTAAGCCCGGGAGGGGATACCGTCAAGCTAAAAAACCATAAAGTGAAGAAAAGAGAGCTACATCGAAAAAAGTTTCAAAAAAGTTCGATAAATTTTCGCCGCTCAATCGTGTGACGTTGCCGTGAATGACACTGCGAACGCGTGTTCGGTTTGGTCTGACGCCGGATAACACCTTGAGCAGGTGTTGTCCGTGTACGAACAGCCTACGGGAAATTCCCGACATTGGCACGGATTCGGCCAATCTCGGATATCCTAGTACTTTCCGATGGAGCAAATAGGCCGGTATAGTATTTTGAGCGAACTCGGCCGGGGCGGGTTTGGTGTCGTCTACAAGGCGAAGGATCCGAAGATCAACCGTGTCGTAGCGATCAAGACGATTCCTACCCAGGAGCTTCGCAGTTTCGCCGGTGGGCAACAGCTCTATGAGCGGCTGTCGCGAGAAGCCCAGTCGGCCGGAGCGCTCAACCACCCAGGGATCGTCACCGTCTACGAATTGGCGGAGGAAGAGGCTGTCACGTATATCGTGATGGAGTTCGTTCCTGGTCGATCGCTCCGTGATGTGATGGGAGCAGTCGAGGCGCTCGACGCTTCAAAGAAGCTGGCGTTGGTGCGCCAGATCGCCGAGGCTCTGGATTTCGCCCATCAGAATGGCATCATCCATCGCGACATCAAACCCGCCAATATTTTGGTAACCGACGCCGGGATAGCCAAAATCGCGGACTTTGGGGTGGCGAAAATCGTCAGTCAGAACACGATGTCGGCGACCGGGGCAGCAGTCGGCACCCCTAGTTACATGTCGCCCGAGCAGATTCTGGCCAAAAACGTCGACGGCCGAAGCGACCAGTTTTCACTCGCTGTGATCGCTTACGAATTGCTGACCGGTAAGCAGCCGTTTTCGAGCGACTCGCTGCCGGGGCTGATTCACCAGATTCTCAGTGTGGAGCCTCCCAACCCCGAAACGGTCTCGGCCGAGGTGCCAAGGCCGGGATCCGATGTTCTCCTGCGTGGATTGGCCAAGCAGCCGGATCACCGGTTTTCGTCGTGCACTGAATTCGCTGACGCACTCATTGCAGCGGTGATTCGCAAGGAGGCGCCAGCGCCACTGGCACTGCCGGCGGCGCAGCCGGTCACTCAGCAGCAACAGCCGCCGTCACCGCGGACCCACTCTAACTCCGCGGTTGTTAAAGGCGGAATGGCGATCGGGCTGGGCATTGCTCTAGCGGGGTTCGTCTTCTTGCGTGGAACCGGGGGCCCTCCTCCGGTGAGCCCCCAGCCAGTTGCCGTTCCGGCCGCCGCCGCCCCGGCCGCCGCCGCCCCGGTGGTCCCGGCTCCGGTGGTCGAAGCCCCCAAGGCTGAGCCGAAACCGGTCGATCCGCCTCCCGTCGCGAAGAAGCAGGTCGTGGTCGCCGCCCCTGCGGTGCCAGCCGCTCCTCCTCAGGCCGCTGAAACCAGGCCCGCCGAGCCACCCGACCCTGGGCCGGACTCCCCGGCGGCGAGCTATCACGGTCCCCCGGAGGGACGGTTCTCCTGGTCGGGGTCGTTCGGCCCTGGCGAGCGATTGGTGTTGGTTCGAAACCGTGTACGGAAAGGAAGTATTGGAGGCAGTGGCTTACCGCCTGGAATCCCTCTACAGATTGATGTGTCTCCTGCCGATGTAAAAGTGTTGCAGCAGCCGCGGGCCGAGAACGGCTTTAGGTTGGTGGTGACGAACGCCGCCGCAACCGCATTGACGGGCTTCTCGATCGTTTGGAGGGAGTTGCAGAATTGATCGGTCTCCGACTGTTTACCACGCTGTTTGCTCTGACGCTGTTCGGGCAGGCCCCGCCTCCGGCCAAAGGCAAGGCGCTGGTGATCGGCAACGCTGCCTATCGAAAATTGCCTCCCGTCCCAGTCGCCGGTGGCGATGCACGCGCGATGGCCCAGAAGTTGACCGGGTTGGGCATGTCAGTCACGCTGGTCCAGGACGCTGAGATTGATACCCTCGCGCAGGCAGTGGACGCCTACCTGAAGACGCTGGCATCGGCCGAGCCGGCTGTGATTTATTTTTCCGGCTACGCGGTTCAGGACAAGGGCGAAAACTATCTGTTGCCCTTGAGCTATGAGGCCGGCGGCGCGGATCCGGTGGAGTTCTCGGCTTATTCTTTGAAACGCCTCGAACGGTTCGTTGAAGGGAAGAAGCCCGGGCCCGGAGTGATCTTGATTGAGGCGGCGCCGCTGCCGCCACTGCTGACCCGCCATTTCGGCGAGCCGGGACTGGCGCTGTTGGACTTGCGGACGCCGGAGATGTTGCTCGTGTTTTCCAGTCTGCCGGGGCAGAACGCGAAGGAACCAGGGGGCCGGGCGGTCAGCTACTTCACCCAGGCTTGGCTGGATGAGTTGGACAAGCCCTGGAACAGCCTCGACGGTATGAGCAGGAGCGTAAAGCAGCGCGTATCGATGATGACAGCTGGAGCCCAGTCGCCGGCCGAGATGTCGACGCTTGTGAAAACGTTTGCGTTCCGGCCGCGACCGCCGCAGGAGCTCGCATGGGAACAGTTGGCCAGTAGCCGGGATGCCGACGCGCTGCGTGCTTTCGTGCAGCGGTATCCCGGTGATCCGCTGGCGAAGCTTGCGGCGGCAAGACTGGAAGAGGTGGAGTGGGCGCAAATGGGACCCCAGCCGACGGCGCCCAGCCTGCGGCAGTTCCTCGCCCGCTACCCCGGCCACACGCTGGCGGCCCAGGCTCTCCGTTCATTGGAATCGTCCGAACAGGCTTCGCGGAAGGACGGCATTTTTGAAGTTTTGAGTCGCTACAGCAAGGCCTATAGCGAGAAGAACCTGGAAGGAGTCAAGGCGGCTCGCCCGTCATTGACTGCACAGGAGTTGCGGACCATTGACCAGAGCTTTCGGATGGCGAAAGGCGTGGAAATGGCCCTGGTCCCTCGTCAGGATCCGGCAATATCCGGGGCTACCGCGACGGTGCCCTGTGAAATGCGGGTCGAGATGCGGATGGACCGGAACCCGCCCCCGCCAGTGAAGCAACAAGTCGTCGTTACTTTGAGCCGCGGGAACAACGGATGGGTGATTGACACGATCCGCTAACGTTTCCCCGCGCGTCCGCCGATGGAGAATTCAGTGAAAAGAGTTTGCATATTGATGCTCGTGCTGTGTCCGCTCGCGGCACACGATGGCGAGTTGACTGGGAATGCCGTCGGTTCCGGCAAGTTGGCCTATCTAATTCCCAACCTGTTTGGCAATAGCGGGATCGTGCTCCCGAATGCCGACCATGCGGCGCATTTCACGAGCGCCCTGCAATCAAACTTTGGGCCGTTCAGTACTTCGCTGGTCAGCCAATTGAGTTCGCTGCCGATCCCTTCGCCCGCCTCCGGCTTCATTTTCAGTTTCGACAAGAGCTTGGGCGTCTACTCGCAGAGTACGCAGAGTTTCGGGCCCATTTACGCTGAGAGAGCAGAGACGCTGGGCAAGAACAAGTTCTTTGTTGGCTTCAGCTACCAGAACTTCAGCTTCGACAAGTTGGATGGGATCGATTTGAAACGTGTCCCGTCGGTGTTTCAGCATCAACCCGCTGGTGCGCCGAACTACGTACAGGACGTGATTACGACCACCAATTCGTTTGATGTGAAGTTCGGCCAGCAAGCGGCCTTTTTCACGTATGGCCTGACCGACCGGTTCGACATCTCCGTGGCGCTGCCGTTTAACTCTGCCCGGCTGGAGGCGGTGAGCGACGCTAAGATTCAACGGATCGGAACCGCGGCCGAACCGAATGTGCACTACTTCGATACGCCTTTGGGCGACCGCACCGAGAAGACCTTTGCGCGCTCCGGCAGCGCGAGCGGCTTGGGCGACGTGGTGGTCCGGGCGAAGGCTACGGCGCTGCAGTTCAAGAATGGGGGCTTGGCCGTCGGACTTGACGCCCGGATGCCCACCGGCGATGTCTACGACTTTCTTGGTTCGGGTGCGTACGGGTTCCGGCCGTTTACGGCGATTTCGTTCCGGCGGGGTAATTTTTCGCCGCACGTGAATGCTGCCTATCAGTGGAACGGCAAGAGCATTTTGGCGGGGAACATTCAAACCGGCACGACGGGCGAGTTGCCGGACCAAGTCCAGTACGTTTTGGGCTTCGACTACGGCGTGACGAAGAAGTTCACGCTGGCCATCGACTACATGGGTCAGCGCCAATTGAACGCCAAGAGGGTGTCTTTAACGTCCTACCGCGCCACCAATGGCTCTGTGTTTCCCCAGATTGCGATCACGGATACCTCGTTTCAGCAAAACAGCCTCGCGACTGGATTCAAGGTGAACCCCATTGGCTCCTTGCTGGTGTCGTTCAACTTGCTCTTCGCTTTGGACAACAACGGTCTTCGGGACCAGATCACCCCTCTGATCGGCCTATCCTACACGTTCTAATCGCTGCTTTTCGTTTGCGGGCCGATGTATTTGGCGTACCAATCGAGGTACCGCTGCATCCGGTCCCGCTGAAAGCTGGGCCGGGCGAGGCCGTGGGTCTCGCCGGGGTAGATGATGAGCTGCGAAGGGGTGCCGACGTTGCGCAGGGCTTGATACATCTGTTCGCTGCCGAGTAGAGGAACGTTGAAGTCTTTGTCTCCGCAAAGGAAAAGGGTCGGGGTCTTGATCCGGTCCGCGTGCAGAAACGGATAGGAGATTTTGATCCAGGGCTCGAGGCCTTTCTTCCAAGGCGGTCCGATCTCGTTGTCGTACTGATGAATGTACTGGTCGTGACCATAGAAGGCGAGCGGAAAGGCAACGCCAGCGCCGCTGGTGGCGGCTTTGAAACGGTTGTCGCTGGCGATCAGGTAGTTCGTAAGAATGCCACCGTAGCTCCAACCGCCCACGCCCAGCTTGTCCGGGTCGGCGATGCCCATCTTGATGACGTGGTCGACGCCCGCGTGGAGGTCGAGCACCTCTTTGTGTCCCCATTCGCCGGCGATCGAGACGGTGTATTGTTGGCCGCGGCCGTTGCTTCCGCGGTAGTTGACGTTCAGGACGGCATAGCCGGCCGCCGCGAACATCTGGCGCTCGATGCTCCAGGAGTGTTGGTCCTGCGCGTTGGGACCACCGTGAATGCGGAGGAGAAGCGGCACTTTCGTGCCAGCCACATAGTTCACCGGCTTGAGTAGCAGGCCATGCGCCTCATTGCCATCTTTGGCTTTGAACGAAACCTCTTCCGCTGGGGCGAGCTTGAGCTGGGCTACCAAGTCGTCATTGTGCTTGGTCAGCTTGCGGAGGGCGCCGCCTTCGAGCACGTGGACCTCAGCGGGGGCCACGTTGGTGGAGACCACGGCCGCCACGCAGTTGCCAGCCCGGTCGAGGTTTGAAACGGCCAGTTTGCCACCCACCATTCGTTCGATGGCGCCACCGCTGACCGGAATTCGGGCGGGATAAACGCTCATGTCATCGATGGCCAGGAACTCAAGCTGCTTGCCGTCCGGTGTGAACTGGTGGCCGGTGACGCCCCGGTCGAAGGTCGCGGTCACAATCTTCGTTTCGCCGCCCGCTACGGGCACTACTGCCAGCCGATTCATCGTGTATTCGCCCATCCCGTGGTCACTGCCCTGGAGGTAGGCTATGCGTTGACTGTCGGGGGACCAGACGGGCTGGGAGTCCGATCCGGTGAAGGTGGTCAGCCGCCGGGGCGCAGTGTTTGCTTTGGCCTCGACCACCCAGATGTCGGTGTTGCGGTTGCGGTCCGGGTCCGGGGTGCGATTGCTCACGAAGGCGATCCATTTGCCGTCGGGCGACCAGATTGGGTTCGTTTCGTCGAAATTTTCTGTGGTTACGGTCTCGGATTTTCGGGTGACGAGGTCGTAGATCACGACGCGGGACTTTTTGGCACCGGAGAGGTAGCCGGCGCCGTCGCGTTTATAGGCGTAGCGATCGATGACGATGGGCTTCGGCTTCTCGTCCTTCTTCTCGCCTTCCTTGGGCGCGGGTTCGTCTTCTTCTTTCACGATCAGGGCGAGACGTTTGCCGTCGGGCGACCATTCATAGGCTGAGAGCTTGCCCTTTACGTCGGTTAATTGCTGGGCTTCGCCGCCTCGTCGGTCGATGCCCCAGACCTGCGCTCCTTTGGCATTACCGGGGCGGCTCGAAAGGAACGAAAGATACTTGCCGTCCGGGCTCCATTGGGGCGCCGATTCGGATTCAGCGGAGGAGGTCGCGCGGATGTTGTCTTTGCCGTCGACGCTCACCATCCACACGTCGGTGTCGCGTTTGTCGGCGGCGGAGTCGGTGGTCGTCAGCGTGTAGGCGATCCACTTGCCGTCGGGGGCGCAGCGGGGGGCGCCAACGTCTTGGAACTTGGCGAGATCGTCGAGAGTCAACGGGCGGGGTTGCGCGACGAGTGTATAAGCACAGACAAGAAACGCGAACCAACTTCTCATTTTCGGAGTGTAACAGCTACAATGGGCACCGTATGCGCAACTGCTGCTGGTTCGGATTGGCCGCGATCGTGTTGCTGACCGGATGCGGCAGCGCCCCTCCGCCGGAGCCTCAAAAGCCCTCCCCGGCCCCGGTTGCCGCGCCAGTGGCGATCCCCGCGGGAACCATTTCGGGTCAAGTGACCTTCGAGGGGGAGAAGCCTGTACTGAAGCCGATCTCGATGGATGCTGTCCCCGCCTGCGCCAAGCAGCACCCGATGCTGGTTGAGTCCGACGAGGTGATCATCAACGGCAATGGCACCCTGCGGAACGTGTTTGTCCATCTGAAAACCGGGGTGCCGGTGAAAGACTGGCCGATGCCCGCGGCACCTGCGGTGCTGGATCAGAAGGGTTGTCTGTTCTCCCCCCGGGTCCTTGCTCTGCGTGTGGGGCAAACGCTCGAGATTGGAAATGCCGATCCGATGATGCACAACGTGCATCCGCTGGCTCGCCGCAATGAAGAGTGGAACGTCGCGCAGCCGCCGCAGGGTGACCGGATGAAGAAACAGTTCGCGAACCCCGAGGTAATGATTCCGTTCGTCTGTAACATGCATCCATGGATGAAGGCGTTCGTCAGTGTGGTGGAGCATCCTTTCTACGCCGTCACCGGTGCTGACGGAAGCTTTACCTTCGCGGGCGTTCCGCCGGGCGAATATGAGATCGAGGCGGTCCATGAGCGTTTCGGGACCAAGACGCTGACGGTGAGCGTGGGCGCGAGGGAACAGCGTTCGGTTCAGCTCTCCTTTCGGCCCAACTGAATTCTCGTAATACTGGAAAGATTCCGGTTTCGCGATAACATGGGAGTAGGAGTCTATGGCGAACCAAACCGCATTCCGCCTGTGTGTCTTGGCCGTTGCCGCGTCGGTGGCCGTGATCGCGACCGGTCCATTTGGTGGGAAGCCGCACTTGGTCTCGAGTGGATTGCTCGCGGTGCTCCTGCTGGCGGTAGCGGTGATGATGCGGCACCGGGTCGCATATTTCAGTGTTTTATTGTTCCTGGCGAGCGGCGGGACGGGTCGCCTGGTCAAAACGAACCCTGCCGTAGCGGCGATGCATGAAGTGATCGGGCCGGTGCTGCTCTCACTGCTCTGCTTCCTGGCTGTGATGGCGTGGTCGGGGACGGACGCGGAGGTGGAAGACTCCGGCCGGCCGCCGTTGCGCAGCCTCGCGCGTTGGGCGCCGCCGGTGATTCTGGTGCAAGTGTTCCTCGGCGCGCTCTATCGCCATGCGTTTATGGGGATTTCGCTTCACGTGTTCGGCGCAATGGTGGCCGGAGCGCTGATCATGTTCGCAGGCATCTCCGTGATGATCCTGCCCGGTGTTGGCAAAGTGCTGCAGAGGGTCTCTTGGGCGCTGCTTGGCGTTACGTTTCTGCAGTTTTTCTTTGGCATCTACGCGTACCTGAACCGAATCGCGGCGGAAGAGGCCGGCACGGTGGCGGGGGTATCTCACATCGCGGTGTCGCACATTGTAACGGGTGGGCTTACAATGGGATTGAGCGTGGTGCTAGCCCTTTTGGTGAATCGATACGTCCGGCCTGCTGAGGCGGTAGCGGCTTGAGAAGTTATTACGAGCTGACAAAGCCACGGATCACGTGGTTGATCCTGGTGACGACCGGCGTCGGTTACTACTTCGGCCACAAGGGCATCCTGGACTGGCTGACGCTGTTCCATTGCATGGTCGGCACCGCGTTGATCGCGTCGGGAACCTCGGCCCTGAACCAGTGGTATGAGCACCAGAGCGACGGCCTGATGCGGCGGACCGAGAAGCGGCCGATTCCGGCTGGCGTAATCACTCCTCGCAATGCGCTGATTTTTGGGTTTGTTTTGTCGTGCGCCGGCTATCTGCAGCTTTCGCTGGGCTGCAACTGGTTGACGGCGGCTCTGGGGCTGATCACCGAGTGCATCTACCTGTTTGTGTATACGCCGCTGAAGCAGCGGACGCCGATTTCGACTACGATCGGCGCGGTGCCGGGCGCGATGCCGCCGCTAATCGGGTTCGCCGCGGCGAGCGGCCACCTGATGCTTGAAGCGTGGGCGTTGTTCGCCATCATGTTCCTCTGGCAGTTCCCGCATTTCTACGCGATCGCGTGGATGTATCGCGAAGATTACAAGCGCGGCGGTATCCGGATGCTTCCCGTTGTCGAGCCGGATGGAGAATCCACCGTGCGGCAGATGATGCTGTTTTCGCTGGCGCTGATCCCGGTGACTTTGCTTCCCCGCTTCCTGGCGATGACCGGCAACTGGTATGTCGTCGGCGCGGTGGTCGGCGGGTTCGTTTTCTTCTGGTACTGCACCCGGATGGTGAAGGACCGGAGCCTGCCGCGGGCGCGGAACGTGTTGTTGGCGTCGGTGATTTACTTGCCGGTGCTGTTTGGCCTGCTGATTCTTGACCGGCCGCACTAATGGTTTCTGTCGAGGCGATTACAGTCAATTATGGGGAGCGACGGGCGCTCGATGCGGTTTCGCTCGTAGCCGGGGCCGGGGAGTGGCACGGAATCCTGGGGCCCAATGGGGGCGGCAAGTCGACGCTATTCCGGGTGTTGGCGACCTTGCTACGACCGGACTCAGGCAAGTTCACGATTGCCGGGGAGACGGAACCGGCGAGGATCCGGCAGAAGCTCGGCGTCGTCTTCCAGAGTCAGAGTCTGGACCGGAAATTGACCATTGCGCAGAACATCGAGGCGCAAGGGAATCTTTATGGGCTGTCGGGGTCCTTGCTCGCGGATCGCACGAAGAAACTGCTCTGGCAGTTTCATCTGAACGATCGGGAGCATGAGCCAGTGCATCAGCTTTCGGGCGGGTTGGCGCGGCGCGTCGAAATTGCGAAGGCGCTGCTGCATGAACCCGCGGTACTGCTTCTCGACGAACCTACGACCGGCCTGGACCCGACCGCGCGGCGCGAGTGGCTGGACCTGCTGACGGACCTGCGGCGGGAGCGGGAAGTGACCGTGCTGATGACGACTCATCTGCTGGATGAAGCCGAGCGGTGCGAGCGGTTGACGCTGCTTCATGAAGGCCGCGTCGTAACGGGCGGTTCGCCCGCGGAATTGAAGGCGCAAGTGGGCGGCGATGTGGTGGAGTTCGGTACGAACGATCCGGAGCGGGTGGCGGCGCAGTATCCGCAACTGAATCCGCGCATGGGTTCGAGCTGGGTCCGTTTCGAGACCCCATCGGGCGCCCGGTTCGCGGCGCAGGCGGCCGATGCGCTGCCGGGGGCTATTGAAACGATCACGATTCAGAAGCCGACGCTTGAGGACGTTTTCTTCCGGAACACAGGAGCCCGGCTATGAACTTTGGCCTGGCGGTGTGGGCGCTGACGCGGCGGGAATTCCAGCGTTTTTGGGGTGAACGGGCGCGCGTGGCCGGCTTCGTGGCGTCGCCGCTGCTGTTCTGGGTTGTTGTTGGCTCGGGGTTTGGCGATCTGGAGTTTTTCTTTCCGGGCGCGCTGACGATGACGGTGATGTTCTCGGCGATGTTCTCGATGATGTCGCTGATCGAAGACCGGCGCGAGGGGTTTCTGCTGTCGGTGCTGGTGTCGCCGGCGCCGCGGTCGGCGATTGTGCTGGGCAAGGTGTGCGGAGCGGCGGCGTTGGCTTGGCTGCAGGGGCTGATCGTGCTGGCGGGGGTGTTTTTCACGTCACTGCGGCATGATCCTGTGGCGCTGGCGGGAACGGCGGGGGCGCTGCTCTTGACGGCGCTGTTGCTGACGGTGGTGAGCTATGTGGTGGCTTGGCGGTTGAGTTCGACGCAAGCGTTTCATGCTGTGATTAATCTACTGCTGGTGCCGGCGTGGATGCTGTCAGGAGCGATTTTTAGCCCCGTGCTTTCGTTCGCCTGGGTGCGGTGGTTGATGCAGGCGAATCCGCTCTACTACGCGCAGAGCTTAGTGCGGTCGTTCCTGGTGGCGGACGCACCGGATGGCGGCTTGGCCGCGGGTGTTTTGGTTGGGTGTACGGCGTTGGCGGCGGTGGTGGCGATCCGAGGTACGAAGTGACACGGCGGGGGTGGTTGGCGACGGTTGGCCTCGCTGGATGCGCCAAGAAGTCGTCGCTTCCGGTGATGGCGACGGTGCCTGAGTTTTCGCTGACGGATCAAAGTGGCCAGCCGTTCGCGGGCGGAAGCCTAACGGGAAAGATTTGGGTGGCGAATTTCATGTTTACCTCCTGTTCGGCCACCTGTCCGCGCCAGAGTATCCTGCTGCAGCGGTTACAGCGGGAGACGGCGGTGGATCTGGTTTCGTTCACCGTGGACGTGAAGCGGGATACGCCGGAAGTGCTGGCGGCATACGCCAAGCGTTTTGGCGCCGACCCGGCGCGCTGGCATTTTTTGACGGGCCCCGAGGAGACCTTGCATCAACTGGCCTACACCGTATTTCAAGTAGGCATGGTGGAC
This sequence comes from Candidatus Sulfopaludibacter sp. SbA3, assembly GCA_945890485.1. Lineage (GTDB taxonomy): Bacteria > Acidobacteriota > Terriglobia > Bryobacterales > Bryobacteraceae. Next base: position 207,448 of record CAMDCN010000006.1, read on the forward strand.
GGCAAGTTGGAACATAGTTCGCGCCTATTGCTTGTGGACGCCAAGCGCGGCTACCGCGGCAGCTATCCGAGCGTGGGCGAGGAAAGCATCAACCGGCTATTGGCTGACATCGAACAGATATCCAAGGAAAACTAGGCATATGGACGTACGGGACCTTCCAGCATTGAATGCGACATTAAACGGGACAGCCGCTGTCCTGTTAGCCACCGGATGGTGGCTGATCGTCAACGGTAAGCGGGAGGCGCACAAGAAGGTGATGCTAACGGCCTTCACGATTTCGGCCATCTTTCTCGTGTCCTATCTGATCTACCACTACAACGTTGGTTCGGTGAAGTTCCAGAAGGAAGGGCCGATCCGGACTGTCTATTTCACGATCCTGTTGACCCACACCATACTGGCTGTCTTTGTTGCGATTGCGGCTCCGCTGACCCTCTTCCGGGGCTTGCAGAACCGCATTCCGCAACATAAGAAGCTGGCGCGGTGGACGATGCCGATCTGGCTGTACGTTTCGGTGACGGGCGTGGTTGTCTATTACATGCTGTATCAGATGTGAGTTAGTCGACCGTCACCAGGATCTTACTCGTGGCGGCTGGATTGGCGGCCCAGTCGGCGAAGGCTTGGGGCGCTTCGGATAGACTCACGACCCGCGAAATAAGCGCGCTGAGAGGAAATGTCCGCTTGGCGAGCATGGCGATGACGGCGGCGAAGTCTTCGACGAGCGCGTTGCGGGAGCCGAGAATGTCGAGTTCCTTCTGCACGAACAGGCGGGTCTCGTAGGCGACAGGCTCCTTGGCATAGCCAATGTAGACGACCCGGCCGGTGAAGGCGACCTCTTCGACTGCGGCGCGGAAGGTCTGCGGCAGGCCGATGGCTTCGATGATGACATCGGGCCCGAGGCCGTTGGTTAGTTCTTTGAGGTGTGCGGAGTCGAGGCCTTTGAGCGTGTGCGTTGCGCCGGCTTGGCGGGCCAAGGCGAGCTTGGCGTCGTCGAGGTCGATGGCGATGACACGGGCGCCGCGTTCGGCGGCTCCGGCCACGGCGCCGAGGCCGACCGCGCCGCAGCCGAGGACGGCGACGGTATCGGTGGAAGTGACGCGGCCGCGGGCGGCGGCGTGGAAGCCGACGGTGAGCGGCTCAACGAGGCAGAGCTCCTGTGGAGACAGACCCGGGGCGAGGAGCAGTTTTTGCCAGGGCACGGCGATGTATTCGGTAAGCGCACCGTCGCGCTGGACGCCGAGGGTCTCATTGAACTGGCAGGCGTTGGGCCTGTTGCGGAGGCAGGAGGCACAGCGGCCGCAAGCAGTATAGGGCGAGAGCGTAACCGGTAGGCCGGGGGTGAACTGGGGCGGGACGCCGGCGCCGGGGTCGACGATTTCGGCGGAGATTTCGTGGCCGGGGATGCGGGGGTAGGAGACCAGCGGATTCTTGCCGCGATAGCTATTCAGGTCGGTGCCGCAGAGGCCGACCATCTTGACGCGGAGCAGAACGTCGCCGGCCGCTGGCGTGGGGGAGGTGGTTTCGCCGAGGCTGATCTGGCCCGGCTCTTCGAGAATGAGCGCTTTCATAAGAAGTTGCCCCATTATTTCATTTCGCGGTATTTCAATTCCTGGCTATGCGCTTCCGCCCGTCGCCTGCCGATACAATAGAGGGACCTATGAAGGCTTTTGTTTACGTCACCTTAAAGAAGACAGTCCTGGATGCGCAAGGGAAGACCGTGACCCAGGCGCTGCGCGGCATGGGCCACGCGGCAATCGCCGATGTGCGGCAGGGCAAATACTTTGAGCTGACGCTGGCGGAAGGAACCGACGCCGAGGCGGCGCGGAAAGAAGTAGATCAGATTGCGGCGGAGGTCCTGTCGAACCCCGTGATCGAAGACTATCGCATCGAATTTGGAGAATAATCGCCCATGTGCGGAATCGTCGGGTATATCGGCAGTAAGAAGACCGTGCCAGTGCTGCTGGACGGATTGAGACGACTCGAATACCGCGGCTATGATTCCGCCGGGATTGCGGTGGTGGACGGCAGCGGCAAGCTGCTGATCCGCCGCGCGTCCGGGAAGCTGCACAACCTCGAAGAGGCCGTGCGCATGGCACCCGTCGACGGCGAGTATGGCATTGGCCATACGCGCTGGGCGACGCACGGCCGGCCGACGGAGGAAAACGCGCACCCGCATACGGGCCCGAAGCGGGACGTCGTGCTGGTGCACAATGGCATCGTCGAAAACTATCTCGACCTGCGGCGGGAGTTGGAAGCCGAAGGGCACGTCTTTGTCACCGAGACCGATACCGAGATCGTCGCCCATCTGGTGGAGAAGTATCTCGCCGGCAATCTGGAACTGGCGGTGCGCCAGGCCGTGAAGCGGCTGAATGGCGTGTTTGCGCTAGCCGTGATGGCGGTGAGTGAACCGGGGAAGATTGTGGCGGCGAGGTGTGGTCCGCCGGTGGTGATCGGCCTCGGCGAGGGCGAGTATTTTGTGGCCTCCGACGTGCCTGCAATCCTGGGACATACGCGGGATATGTTTTTCCTTGATGATGGCGACGTCGCCGTGGTGACGCCCAACGGGGTGATGCTGACCGACTTCGACGGCGCGCCAGTGAAGCGGCAGGTAACCCATATTCTATGGGACCCCATCATGGCGGAGAAGGGCGGCTACAAGCACTTCATGCTCAAGGAGATTTATGAGCAGCCGCGGGCGGTGCGGGATACGCTGCTGGGTCGAATCAGCCAAGAGTCGGGCAAGGTGTTCCTCGACGAGATCGCGATATCTCCGGACGAGTTCCGGCGGTTCAAGCAGATCCGGATCGTGGCGTGCGGGACGAGTTGGCACGCCGGGCTGGCGGGTAAGTTCATGATCGAGAAGCTGGCGCGCGTGCCGGTGGAGGTCGACTACGGGAGCGAGTTCCGGTACCGCGATCCAATCGTGGATAGCGACACGCTGACGATCGTGATTTCGCAGTCCGGGGAGACGGCCGATACGATTGCGGCGCAGCGGGAGGCCAAGCAGAAGGGTTCAAAGACGCTGGCGATCTGCAACGTGATCGGCTCGATGATTACGCGCGAGGCCGACGGCACTCTGCTGACCCACGCGGGGCCGGAGATTGGGGTCGCTTCGACGAAGGCGTTTACGTCGCAAGTGACGGCGCTGTTCGTTCTGGCGATGTATCTGGGCCAATTGCGGGGTACTTTGAGCGATGCGCAGTCGCAGGCGCTGGTAACGGAGTTGGTTCGGATTCCGGGCAAACTGGAGCAGATTCTGTCGCATGCGGCGCCGTATGAGGAGATGACGAAGACGCTTTCTCGCGCGACGGACTTCCTTTATCTGGGCCGGGGTATTCATTTCCCCATTGCGCTGGAAGGCGCGTTGAAGTTGAAAGAGATTAGCTACATCCACGCCGAGGGCTATCCGGCCGGCGAGATGAAGCACGGGCCGAACGCGCTGATTGACGAAAAGCTGCCGGTGGTGGTGCTGGCGGCGTATGACCCGCACGACGAGGCTTCGCGGCTGCGCTACGAGAAGACGCTTTCGAATATTCAGGAAGTGAAGGCGCGGGAAGGGATCGTGATCGCCATCCGGAATGAGGGCGATGAGGATGTTGAGCGGCTGGCGACCTACTCAATTGCCGTGCCGTGGTCGTACGATATCCTGCTGCCGATTCTGGAGATGGTGCCGCTGCAGTTGCTGGCTTATCACATCGCGGTGAGGCGGGGCTGCGACGTGGATCAGCCGAGGAATCTGGCTAAATCGGTGACCGTCGAATAATGCAGCAGGCGGTAACCTCCCTGCGGGTGACGACTCGGGGGAAGGGGCTTTTCGAGATCACCGGCGAGGTGGAGAGTTGGCTGGAGAAGCAGGGAATCCGGACGGGATTGCTGACGCTCTTCATCCGGCATACCTCGGCTTCGCTCACCGTGCAGGAGAATGCGGATTCGGATGTAATCGCGGACTTGAACGACTGGTTTGGCCGGCTGGTGAAAGAGGGTGATCCGCATTTCCGGCACACGCTGGAGGGGCCGGACGATATGCCGGCGCATATCCGGAGTGCGTTGACGGCGGTGCAGTTGGCGGTGCCGGTAGTGAACGGGCGGATGGTGTTGGGGACGTGGCAGGGGATCTACGTTTTTGAGCATCGGCGGGCGCCGCACCGGAGGGAAGTCGTGCTGCATTTGCTCGGCGAATAGGGGCCGTGCGATAGGCTGTGGGGGTGCGGTACGCCTGGATGTTGCTCTACGTGGCCGGCGTGGTGGGTGCGCCTGTCTATCTGCGTTGGCAGGTGGATTCGATGCCGCGGCTGTGGCTGACGCCACCGGGCCCCGAGATGGGTCCGAACGGCCGCGTTGCGATCCGGATTCCGGGGCACGTGTTCGTCACGCGGGTGGCTTCGTTTCGCGATGAGCTGTTTGCCTATTTGATGTTCCAGCACTATCGGCTGACGCTGCCGCGGGCGGAGGAGGAGGTGCTGCTGCATGTGGGGGAACGGTATGCGGTGACGCTGGCGATGTCGAACGATTGGGTGGGGGCGATGGACCGGGCAGCGGAGTTATCGGCGAAGCAGAGCATCCCGGAGTTCGCTTGGCAGGAATGGACGGAGCAACGGTACGTAGCGGCGCGCGGGCAGACGAAGGTGTTTGTGGCGGCGTACAACCAGCCCGTGCAACGAAAGATGGAGGATTTGCCGAAGGGCGAGCTGCAGGCGTTGCTGCGGCGCTTTCTGCGGTTCAAATCGAATACGGATCCGCGGATTCGCCGGCGGATCGAGCCGGTTCCGGAGCCCTTGGACGGCGGGGAGGCGCATGAGTTGGCGGGGGACATTATCCGCGTGGCCGAGTTCTACGAACTGCCGCTCGAGATGATGCTGGGCATTGGGGCCATGGAGAACAACTACATGGACGTGCGGGGCGACCTGCAGCATTCGATCTGGAAGCGGCGGCCGGCGAAAGACGATATTGTGCTCGAACGCCGGAAGGGGCGGGTGCGGGTGTTGAACTACGCGACGGGGGTGTGGCAGATCACGCGGGAGACGATGCGCGAGGTGCACCGGCTATTTCTCCGGGACAAGCGGGACTATTCAAAACTGCCGGAGCGCCTCCGGCCGCCGCAGGAGTTGAAGGTGGACGAGGTGAGTCCGGACGTATTGACGACGTACGCGGGGCTGCTGCTGCGGAGCCTGCTTGACCGTTTCAACGGCGATGTGGCGCTGGCGGTGGGCGCGTACAATGGCGGACCGGGCAAGCCGAACCTGCGCTATCACGAGGGCGTGCGGGCGGTGGCGGAGCAGGCGCGGCAGATACTGGAGCAGGCGGCGGTGCTGAACGGCGAGGCGGTGAAGGACATGCGCTGGAAGAATACGCCGTAAACTGTGGGAATGCGTTTGACGGTTGGCCTTCTTCTGGTGGTGACGATGGCGGTGGGGCAGGAGCGGCCGCGGGCGCGGGAGGTGGGGCTGGTGGTGGGCATGCTTCCGACGGGGCCGTTGAACGCCATCACGGATGTGCCGGGCGTGCGGGTAGGCCACACCACGGTAATTCGCGGCGAGACGGTGCGGACGGGCGTGACGGCGATTCTGCCGCATGGGGGGAACCTGTTTCAGGAGAAGGTGCCGGGCGCGGTGTATGTGGGGAATGGGTTCGGTAAGTTGATGGGGTCGACGCAGGTGAACGAGTTGGGCGAGATCGAGTCGCCAATTCTGTTGACTTCCACGCTGAACGTTCCCCGGGTGGCGGACGCGGCGCTTGACTACCTGCTGGGATTGCCGGGCAATGAGCGGGTGCGGAGCGTGAATGTCTTAGTCGGTGAGACGAACGATGGTGGCTTGAACGATATCCGCGGGCGGCATGTGGGCAAGGCCGAGGTGCTGGCGGCGATCAACGGGGCGAAGGGCGGGGCGGTGGAAGAAGGCGCGGTGGGGGCAGGGACCGGAACGGTGGCATTCGGCTGGAAGGGCGGAATCGGGACGGCGTCAAGGTTGGCAGGAGGATATACCGTGGGCGTGTTAGTGCAGAGTAACTTCGGCGGGGAGTTGCGGCTGGGCGGGCGCGTGGTGCGCCGGAGCGAAGGCAGCGCCGACGGATCCTGCATGTTAGTGGTGGCGACCAATGCGCCGGTGGATGCCCGGAATCTACGCCGCATGGCGGAGCGGGCGATTTGGGGAATGGCGCGGACGGGCAGCGCCGGCAGCAACGGCAGCGGCGACTATGCGATCGCGTTTTCTACCGTCCGATCCGCGGCCGCGCTGGTGGGGAATGATGCCATGTCGCCGTTATTTCTGGCGACGATCGAAGCGGCGGAAGAGGCGATCTATAACTCACTATTGCGGGCGGTGACGGTCACCGGAAATGGGCGTACGGTAGAGGCAATTCCCCTGGAATTAGTCCGCAAGTCCCTGCCGGGAAATGTTCAATAAACAGTTTGACCGTTCTGTGTTTTCCCCGTATACTCGACTTCAATCGGCCACGGCGCCCTCCTCCCTGTACCCGCATCATTCCTTGTCTGATCTTCCGATACTCTAGTTGAATTGCTACAGAGAGGATTCATGCGTTTATTGGTGTTTGTTCTCCTCGCCGTAATGGGGAGCGCACAGCCGCCGGCCGGTGGAGCGCGGCAGGCTGAACCGAAGGAACCTTCCGAACCGGGCATTCCGGTGCAGAGCCAGCTTGTGAAAGACAAGTGCTCGGGTTGCCATCGGGCCGATGCAAAAGGAAACCTGACGCGCATCTCCTGGGAGAGAACAACGCCGGAGGGCTGGCAACAGATCATTAAACGGATGGTCCGGCTGAATGGTCTGGTGCTAAAGCCGGAAGAAGCGCGAGATATTGTCAAGACTTTAAGCGAGACCCATGGCCTGGCGCCGGAAGAAGCAAAGCCGGTGGCTTGGTATTGGGAGAAACGGTATATCGACGGCGAGACGCACCCGACGGTGGGGATTGGCGATGCCTGTGCATCGTGCCATCCGATGGCGCAGGCTCTTTCGTGGCGGCGTTCGCGAGAGGAGTGGGACTTGCTGGTCGATATGCATCGCGGATACTTCCCTGTGGTGGAAAACACCTCGTTCCGGCGGCCTTCCTACCCGGCACAGGGGGGCGGCAGCGGCGGGGCTGCAGCCGGGCCAACCCCAGGCCAATCGGCCAACCCCGCCGCCACCGGTACTCGAGCTGGACTGGGACAGATGTTAGGGGCCGTGGATTTCCTGGCCAAGGGAAATCCGCTGCATACCCCTGCCTGGGCGGCCTGGCAAGGATCGCGCAGGGAGCCGAGGCTGGCGGGTAAGTGGTTAGTTGCCGCTGATCTTGCCGGGAAGGGGCGGTTCGTGGGCGAGATGGTGATTGCGGGCGGCGCCGGCGGCGAGTTCACGACGAAGACGACGCTAACCTCCCTGAAAACCGGGGAGAAGGTTTCGCGGGAAGGGAAGTCGGTTGTTTATACCGGCTATGCCTGGCGCGGTCGATCGACCGCGGCTGGCAGGGAAGAGCGTGAGGTGATGTCGTTCTCCGCCGATCAGTTGTCGGCAGAGGGCCGCTGGTTTTGGGGCGGATACAGTGAGTTCGGATACGACGTGAAGCTAGTGCGCGCGGGCGATGGACCGGTGTTGCTGACGGCCGGGCAGGGCGGACTGAAGATCGGCATGAAGGGTACGGAACTGAAGATTTACGGGGATAGTCTTCCGGCGGGATTGCAGCCGGCGGATATCAACTTAGGGCGCGGTGTAACGGTATCGCAGATTGTGGCGCAGACGCCGTCGATGCTGACGGTGAAAGTGGACGTGGCGGCCGATGCGCTGCCGGGGAAGCGGCCGATTGCGATTCGTCGGGCGACGCTGCCGGCAGCGGTCGCGGTGTATGGGTCGGTGGATTTCATTAAGATTCCGCGGACGTCTCATGCCCGGCTGGGCGGCACGACGCATCCGAAAGGATTCTTCCAATATGAAGCCGTGGCCTGCTCGAATGGCATTGATAGGAAGCCGAATACGGCGGACGATATCGAGATTGGACCGGTGGCGGCCAATTGGTCGATGGAAGAGTTCGCGGCCAGGATGGGGGATGACGACAAGGAGTTTGTCGGCTCGCTGTCTGCTGACGGGCTATTTACCCCGAATGCAGAGGGGCCGAACGAGAACCGAAAGTTTGGTTCCAACAACTTTGGCGACGTTTGGGTGGTGGCGACTTACGACGGTGGTCCGAAGCCGTTGGTGGCCAAGAGCTATCTGGTGGTTTCTATACCGCTGTATGTACGATGGGATCAGCAGCCGGAGGCAGGCCGATGAGTCCAGTAACCGACGTTTTGTATTCCCAGGCCGAGTTCCGCCGGTTTGCGGCTTCGGGCGAGGAGTTCCTCTACCTGGTTCCGAGTGGCGGCATTTTCGGGGTGAGTGAGCCGGTGCGTGACGCGCTGGATCTGCTGGCCGCCGGACCGATGGCTGTCGAAGCGTTGTTGGCGGGATTGGTGGCAAAGGGTTATTCGATGGCCGACGCCGATGGAGTTGTGACCGAACTGCACCATGCGCGGGTGATTCGGGATCAGACAGGCTATGCGGACCCTCCGCAGGAGGCGGTGGAGGACTTTCCGCTGCAGTCGCTCGTCTTGAACCTGACCAATCAATGTAACTTGTCGTGCCAGTACTGTTATGAGTACGGGGAAGACAAGGTGGCGACGCCGGACGGCAAACCGAAGTTTATGGACGAAGAGGTGGCGCGGGCGTCGGTGGATCATCTGTTCGCTTCCGCGCAGGGGCGGCGGGCCGTGCATATTACATTCTTCGGCGGCGAGACGCTGATGAATTTTCCGCTGCTGCGGTGGGTGGTGGAGTACGGTAAATCAAAGGCGCGAGAAACAGGACAGTATCTGGATTTCTCGCTGACGACGAATGGGACGCTGCTCTCGGAGCAGGTGATTGAGTTCCTGGCCGATAACGACATTGGCGTGACGGTGTCGATGGATGGGGCCAAGGAGTCACACGACGCGTTGCGCGTATTCGCGAACGGAAAGGGCAGCTACGACATTGTGGCGCCGAAGGTGAAGGCGCTGATTGCGCGGCACAAGAGCAGGCCGATTGCGGCGCGGGTGACCATGACGCAGCAGGTGACCGACGTCAAAGCGATCTTCCATCATTTGCGGCACGAGTTGGGCTTTGCCGAAGTGGGATTTGCGCCGGTGACGGCGGCGCCGGACCGGCTCTACACGATTCAGACCAAGAAGATGGATTCCGTGCTCGATCAGTTCCGAGAGTTGGCCTATGAGTATCGGGACTATGCCGTGCAGGGCAAGGCGCACGGATTCTCAAATGTCTCTGACACGTTGGCTGAGTTACACGCGGGGATCAATAAGTCGCATCCGTGCGGAGCCGGCTTAGGGTTAGTGGGCGTGGGGCCGAGCGGCGACATCGCGCCGTGCCACCGCTTCGTGGACTCCGATGAACATGCGCTGGGCAATGTGCTCGATGGCGGCATGGACAAAGGGAAACAGAAGGAATTCTTGGCTAAGGGGCATATCGGCGCGAAATACGATTGCCACTCGTGTTGGGCGCGTCCGCTGTGCGCGGGCGGATGCCATCACGAAGCGTTCGTGCGCTACGGCGACACCGGCCACCCGAATTTGCATTTTTGCGATTGGATCCGCGACTGGACCGGCATCTGTCTAGAGATCTATGGAGACATCGCCGTGCAGAATCCGGCGTTTCTCGACGCGTTTGAAAAACGGAAGGCACTCCAATGAAACACCTGAAAGCGGTGAATAAGAAGGCGCGGCGCATTGAAGAGTATGTCGCTTCTGCCTATGGGGATATCTATGGGCAGCAGGAGCGGGGCGGATCACGTCCGGCCCCGCGGCCGCACTACCCGATTGGCTGCTCGGTAGTATTTTCACCGGGGTGGGAGGTGGACTCCGCCGGCGGGACGGCGGGGCTGTGCCAACCGGCGGAGCGCGATCTTTACGATTGCTACATCACCTGCTACTGGCCAGCCCAGGTACCGGACCACTACAACAATTATCCGGACTGGACTTCGAAATGCGCGAGCGCAACGAAGGATTGGCGGGATATTGATCTGGTTTTTCCATAGCGCGGAGCGGAGACAATGAGAGCACTCTACTGGGCTTTTCTCATGGCCGCGGCCACGTGGGCGGCTGATCCGACGTTGGTATACGTGGGGACTTGGCCGAAGACGCTCGCCGTGATGGACGAAGCTTCCGGCAAAGTGATCGACCGGATCCCGTTGCAGACCGATGTGGCGCGGACTCTGCTGCCGACGGCGGACAAGAAGAAGTTGATCGTAATCACGGTGAAAGACGCTGGGATTGAGACGATCGACCTGGCGACGCGGAAAGTGGTGGACTCGTTCCGGCTTGGATCGGCGAGTAAACGCGTCCGCATCCAGGGCGCCGTGATGGACCCGGCGGGGAAGTTGCTGTATCTGACGACGAGCACGGCGAACCGGCTGGTGGATCGGTTTGAGATTGAGATGCCGAAGTTCGCTGTTGTGGACTTGGTGGAAAAGAAGATCGTGAAGACGGTGGAGTTGCCCAAGCAGGTGGCGCCGAACGCGGAAGGTGGCGGGCGCCGCGGGGGCGGCTTGCGGATTTCGCCCGACGGCAAGTTCCTTTGGTTCTTCCGCGAGAACATCTACATTGTCGATACGACGGACTTCAAAGTGGTGGAGACGATTCCGCTGGAGAAGCCGGATTCGTTCGATATGACGGGTATTTCGCTGAACGGGCAGGACGATCCGAACGAGGCGCCGGGGAAGATGACGGCCCTGTTCTCTTCGGAGGATCCGGTGGTGCATCGGCGGATCTTCGGCGTGGCGGAGATTGACCTGACGACGCGGAAGATCCAGTTCAGCCCGATTGGTCCCGGCGTGCCGGGGGGCGACGGGAGCCTGCGGCTTTCGCCGGACCGGAAGTTTGCCTATGGTTTCACGATTGAGGGCGCGCAGGGCGACCGGCACTGCGAGTTCTTCGTGATCGACATGGTGTCAAAGAAAGTGGTGAACCGGGGACCATTCCCGGGGCGGACGCGGTTCAGCACCGGGCTGACCAGCGACGGGAAGTACATCATCGTCTATGGGGCGGGCCACACGATGGAACTCTACGACGTGAAGACGCTGCAGTTGGCGAAGGACATCGACATGGATGCCGACATGACGACGCCGTTGCTGGCGATTGTGCCGCGCTAGGCCATGGAAGTGACGTTGCAGGTTGGGTGCGCGGGGGAGGCGAACGCTTCGTTGGCCGAAGCCCTGGATTGGGAAACGAGTGGCAAGTTGCGGCCTTTGCTGGATGCCTTGGCGCCGCTGCTTCAGGACTTGGAGCCGTCGCGGACCAGCTACGGGGCTGAGTTCTGCGAGCACCTGTTGCCGTCGCCGGAGGCGTTGCGTGCGGTGCGGGAGGCTTGCGCGCGGCCATTTACGCTTCTGACGCCGTATGTGGGGGATAGCGGTTTGGCGATGTTGCGGGCTCTGTTTCCCGTGCTGCGGGCGGGCGATGAGGTGATCTTCAGCGACTGGGGCGTTCTGAATGTATTGCACCGGGAGTTCCCGGAATTGGTGCCGGTGCAAGGGCGGCTGCTGAATAAGAGCCTGCGGGATCCGCGCGTGATGGGGCTGTATGCGGAGGCCGGTCCGGGGCCGACGTTGACGGTGTTGCAGGGATCGAATCTGGACAACCGGGCTTACACGGCGATGCTGCGGCGGTTTGGCGTGAAGCGGGCGGAGATTGACGGGCTGCCGCAGGGGAACGACTTGGCGACGGCGTCGATGGAACTGACGGCGTGTTTGCCTTATGGGTTCATCAGTACGGCGCGGGTGTGTCAGGCGGCGGGGTTGGGCTACCGCAAAGGAGAGAAGTTCCAACCGGCAGCGCCGTGCAAGCAGGAGTGCCAGACCTTCCTGTTGGAGCATGCCTACACGAATTCTCCATTTGAAAACCGGGATCAGAAGTTCTGGTTGAAAGGGAATTCGTATTTCTACTTCCACACGCCGGAGATTGTGAAGGCGCTGTTGCGGGCGGCTCGCGAAGGGGCCTTGGCGCGGCTGCATTTGCAGACGCGGCTGCCGATGTTGGCGAACGGGTTGGCCGCATGAAGATTCTGGCGCCCATCCGCGAGATCGACGAGCTGGAGATGCTGCATGCGGCGGGGGCCGAGGAGCTGTTCTGTGGCTTCGTGCCGAAGGATTGGATGGATCGATATCAGGGCGCGGTCTGGCTGAACCGGCGCTCGACCAAGGGATCGTCGCTCGAAACGCTGGGCGATATGCGCGCCTTGGCCGATGCGGCGCACGCGAAAGGGTTGCCGATTTTCGTTACGTTCAACGCTCCCTACTACACGGCGGAACAGACCGACCTCGTGATGGAGCTGGCGCAGCGGTTGAGTGAAGAGTGCGGCGTGGACGCGTTCATCGTGAGCGATGTGAACCTGATGCTGCGGCTGAGCGAGGCGCGGCTCCATGCGGGCACGCACGTGAGCTCCGTGGCCGCCACGCTGAATCTGGAGGCGATTCGGTTCCTCTTGAACTTCGGCCCCAGCCGGGTGATCTTGCCGCGGTCGGTGACGTTGGCGGAGATCGCGAGCATCAAGAAAGGCGTCGGGAATTCGTGCGAGATTGAAGTGTTTATGTTGAACGACGGGTGCGCGTTTGAAGAAGGGTTTTGCGCGACGACGCATCACCATTCCGTGGGCGCGTTCTGCACGAGCCTTTCGGGGATGCAGACGGACTTCGAGTGGCACGGACGATACTTTTCCGTGCGACGTCATGCCTGGTTGCGGAGGAATCTCGAGGACTACCGGGAGTGGGTTTGGTATCTGAACGGCAACGGCTGCGGGGCGACGGCAAAGGGCTTGCCGTACGGGCCTTGCGGACTTTGTGCAGTGCCGGATCTGCTCAAGAGCGGCGTCGATTCGTTGAAGATTGTGGGCCGGGAGGCGTCGCCGCTGAAGAAGCTGGCGAGTGTGAAGATGGTGGCGGATATCGTGCATCGAGCGCGGCACGGCGTGCCGAAACCCGTGGTGATTGAACGGGCGATCAGCTTGCGGAAAGCGCCGGAGCACTGCCATTCCGGCTACATGTGCTATTACAAGGTCGATGCCTGAACAAGCTCCGGTGAGGCTGCGGGAGTACCGGCGGACGCTGCCCTTTCTGCGGCCGTATGCGCTACAGCTGGCGGGCATTATCGGCCTGAGTGTGGTGTCCACCGGGGCGGGTTTGCTGGGGCCGCTCGTGAACCAGCAACTCATCGATAAGGGGCTGATTGGCCGCGACCCGAGCGCGCTGCTGTGGACGGCAGGGGCGATGGCGGGGTTGGCGGTGTTTGGCTTCCTGACCAATGCCTGGTCGAGCTACACGTACGCGAAGATTTCGGCGCGGGTGCTGTTCTCGATGCGGCTCGAACTCTACCAGCATTTGCAGCAGATTTCTCCGCGGCACCATGCGCGGGCACGGATGGGCGATTTCATCTCACGCCTGAACAACGACGTGGCCGAGGTGCAGCGCGTGAGCGCCGATACGATTCTGGCGCTGATGGCGAACGTAGTGTTTCTGGTGGGCGCAGTGGTGCTGATGGTGGGTATCAGCCCGCGGCTGTTTCTGCTGAGTATTGTGCTGATGCCAGTGGCGCTGTGGGCATCGCGACGGGCGCAACATAAGCTCGCGGCCCACGTGAAGCGGATGCGGGAGCGGAGTTCGGCGATCGGCAGCTTTCTGATCGAGTCGCTAACCTGCTTGAGGCTAACAGTGTTAGCCAACGCGCAGCAGCGGGAAGTGGAACGGTTTGGCAAGCACAACCAGAGCTTCGTCGACGCGATGCTGGCGATGCAGATGACGAGCCTGTGGGCCGGGGCCATCCCGACGACAGCCGTCACGGTCTCGACGGCAGCCGTATTTCTAGCCGGCGGGTGGGAGGTGCTTGCCGAGACGATGACGTTGGGAACGCTGGTGGCCTTTCTTGCCTATCATGGGCGGCTGCTTTCGCCGGTGCAGAATCTGATGTCGCTGTATGGGTCGCTCGTCACCGGAGCGGTCTCGCTTCGCCGAATGTTTGAACTGCTCGAGATTCCGGTTGAAGTGAGGGATCCGGTGGATCCCGTGGCGGTGAACGAGTGGCGGGGCGAGCTGACCGTGGATGCCGTCACCTTCGGCTACAACGCGCCTGTGCTGCGAGGTGCTTCGATGCAACTTGAAGCGGGCAAGACCTACGTGCTGACGGGGGCGAGCGGGGCGGGGAAGTCGACGCTGGTGGACCTGCTCGTCCGGTTGTACGACCCGGCCGAGGGGACGGTGAGCCTGGATGGCCATGATGTGCGGCGGATTCCGCTGCAGGTATTGCGTCAGCAGATCGCCGTGATTGAGCAGTCGCCGATCCTGTTCCATGGCACCGTAGGCGAGAACATCGCGTATTCTCGGCCGGATGCTTCGCGGACGGAACTGGAAGATGCTGCCCGGGCGGCGGCATTGGGACTGACGTTGGATACTGAGGTGGGCGAGCGGGGCTCAGCGCTGTCGGCGGGGGAGCGGCAACGGGTGGCGATCGCACGGGCCTTGCTGCGGGATCCGCGGGTTCTGATCCTGGATGAACCCGTGGCGGCTCTTGATGGCGTGGCTCGCTTGGCGATTCGGCAGACGCTCGAACGGGTGTTGGCCGGGCGGACCGCGTTGATCATCTCGCATGAGCAGTTCTGGGAGGGCGGCGAGGCGCTGGAGTTGGTGGACGGACAGGTTCGGAAGGTGGCATGTCCGTCGGTGTAGCCATTATCGATAGCGGGGTGCACCCGGCTCATCCGCATGTCAGGGATATTGCCGCGGGACGGAGCTTTGTGCCCGGCGAGGAACCGGAGGAGTACCTCGACTACCTGGGCCATGGGACGGCCGTGGCGGGGGCCGTCTGTGAGAAGGGCGCGCCGCTGCGGCTCTATATCGCCAAGGTGTTTCAGCGGCGGTTGGTGACGTCGATCGAGGTACTCCTCGCGGCGCTCGACTGGAGCCTGGAGCAGCCTGTGCAGATCGTCAATCTGAGCCTCGCGACTACGAACGAAGCGCATCGCGCAGCGTTTGCGACGCGGGTGGCGACGGCGGCTGAGCGGGGGATTCAGATCGTGTCCCCGAAGCTGGGACTGCCGGGGAGTTTGCCGGGAGTAGTGGGCGTAACGATTGACGATACGCTGCCACGGGACCGCTGCAGCGCTGAGTTCGCAGCTTGCGGTTGGCCCCGGCCAATACCGGGGCAACCGCAGGAGCGAAATCTATACGGGATCAGCTTCGCCGTTGCCAACGTGACGGGGTGCCTGGCCCGCGATCTGGCGCAAAAGCATGAAACGGCCAGTTAGCTGCCGAACGGCAGGCCCCTCCAAGGGCAACAGGGACAGCGCCTGCATGTCCGGCCCCGGCATTGAGCCGATGGGCGAATTGCCGGTCCAAGAATCAGTAAATTGTCGCCCACTGGATAGGCGCCGGGAGCGACGAACGGCACGAACGTCGGCTTGCGAGGATGACGACGCCGGCAAGTTGGCAACCGCCGCCGATGTTGTGGGCGTTGGGCTGCTCGTACTGAAACCGAGGTCCCGCGGCCTGGTTGCCGTGACCGATGCGGATGATCGCTTTGCCGTCGGAGAACTGACACGACGCAATGCCAACGTGCGGCCCGAAGCGGTCGTGGACTGCCTTCATGGCGGCCAGAGCGCTTGCTGGCGTGTCTACCGCATGCCGAACACTCTATTCCTGAATTCGCTACACCGCCATCCCGCGAAGTCGGGATTCCAGAACACGGTCCGGCGTGAAGTGCTCGATTCTTAGGTCGACTCCGCTTTCTGCCGCAGCGATCAGCGCTGATTCGGGTATTAAACCGATTAGTTCACTCGTCGCGACACTTACTCCCAGTTCCGCGGCGATTCTCTCAATGGCCTCTAACACCACATGCGGCGGAGTCACCTCAAAGTCGGTCAGATTCATCGATACCTGAGCCTGCCCCCTTTCCGGCAGGTATAGCCCCAAGGCTTTGACACACGCCAGGCCTCCGTTGGCGTGCCGAATTCGCCGGGCGATCTCCTTGGCCGCATCGACGTTTCCATCGGCCAGGAAGACATTCCAGGCGATTAAAATCTTGCGAGCGCCGACGGCGACCGCGCCGGCGGTCGGGTGGGGAGCGGCATTTCCGAAGTCGGGCACCGGGAAGGGCGGGCGCGTCGCGGACCTGCGGACATCGGCGAGGTTGCGACGGCTTTCCACCTGCGCGGCCGCGTCATAGAAAAAGACCGGAACGGCGTATCGGTTCCATATCTCGGCCCCCACCGCGTGCGCCAGCCACGCGCACTCCACCAGCGTTATGTCCCGAAGCGGCACGAACGGGACAACGTCGGCGGCGCCAATGCGCGGATGGACGCCGGAGTGTTTGGTCAGGTCAATCCGCGCCACCGCTTCACCTACTGCTACGACGGCCGCCTCGCCAAGGGCCTCCGGCCGCCCGGCAAATGTGATCACACTGCGATGATGGTCCGGGTCCGCGTTCTGGTCGAGGACGCTCACGCCGGGCACTGCGGCGATGGCCGAGGAGATCGCGTCGATGATGCTTAGGTCGCGGCCTTCGGAAAAGTTGGCGACGCACTCGACCAACGGGGCTAGCCCGCGCTCAGGCAACGCGCCACTCCGGCGCGGTTTCCCGATGGACGACTTCTCCCCGGCGGATGACCGTTGAAACGAGATTCATTCCAAAATGATAGGGGATTTCGCGGTAGTCGGGTACGGACAGGATCAGCAGATCCGCGTACTTGCCGGCTTCGAGTGAGCCGGTCTCGCGCGAAACGCCCGCAGCGCACGCCGCATTGTAGGTCGCCGCCTGGATGGCTTCCGCCGGGGACATGTTGAGCAGATTGCAGGCTAGCGAAATCACCATCTGCATGTTGCAGGTGGGACTGAAGAGCGGGTCGTAGCCGGATGCCAAGGCGGTTGCGGCTCCGCCCTCAATCAGCCGCCGTGCCGGCGGAAGACGGTTCAACCGGAGATGATAGGCCAGCCCCGGAAGAAGAACCGCGACGGTCGAAGAGTCATACAGATGACCGATTTGATCGTCCGTTACATAGTTGCAGTGCGAAACGCTCTCCGCTCGCATCGCCACTGCCAGTTCGACGTTAGAATCGGCTTGATGCAGCGCGGCGTGAAGTCGCGGCGTGAAGCCGGCCAGCCGCGCCGTCCGCAGGAACTGAATCGTTTGGCTCGTCGAGAATCCGCAAGCCGCGGGGTCGGCGTCGATGTAGGGAATCGTTTTGCGGCGCGCCACGCGCGGCAGCATCTCCTCCGTCAGGAAGTTCAGGTAGCCGGCGGCGTTTCCTTCAAACTCTTCCGGTAGAGCCCGGGCGCCGAACCACGTTGGAATCACTGAAATCGGGCAGTGCTGTAAGTCTTCCAAAACCCGGACACACTTCATTTCCCCTGTGTCGTCCAGACCGTATCCTGTCTTCGCTTCGATCGTCGTTGTACCGTGGCGAAGGCAGCGCAGCAGGGTGTTCCTCGCCTGCAACTCCAGCCGGCGCGCGGGCAAATTTCGAACGTTGCGCACTTGAGCCTGCAAGCCTTCCCGCAGCACGCCGCTTTCTTCCAGCGAGGCGCCCAATGTCCGCATCTCAAACTCGTTTACACGGGAAGGCCCGCTCACGAGCATCGTGTGTGGGTCGATGAACCCCGGCATAACTACACAGCCATCGGCGTCAATCACTTCGGCATTACGGGCCTCGGCGAGGTTTTCGATGCGTCGGCCGGGGCCCACCGTGACGATGCGCCCATCTTGAATCAGGAGAGCTCCGTCAGAGACTACCGCCAAGTCGCTCATCGCGTTGGCACGGCGTGGCGCTGGGATTCCCCGGAGGGTCAGCAGTTGCCTGGCTCCGCGGATCAGTATCTTCTTAGAGGACATGACGGGCTCCGGAGAAGCGCCGCAAAAAGGATTCCGAACAAGGATATCCACGTCCTGGCAAACTAAACAGCTGGCGGGACGCACCGGGGGAAAGTGCCGGACCCATAAAAATATATTGAAAGGCTAAACGATGAGCGTACCACAATCGTTTGTTTTCTAATAGTTAATATCGATTAATGGTGCCGGGAGTTTATTTGAATTCTCCGCCGATCTGGAACGCCAACGCTGCCCGTTGCGAAGCGTAGTCGTATCTCGCGGCTGTCTGTTGCAGCTCCGCTCCAGTCTTGGCCAACTGGGCTTGGCTGAGTTCGACGATCGAACTTAACCCCAGGTCATATCTTGCTTGCGCCAACTCCAGCGCCTGCGAACTTCTGCGCAACAGTTGCTCCGTCAGCCCGAGGCGTTCTTCGGCCGTCCGCACATTCAACCATGCGACGGCGACGTCACGCGCTACGCGGTTCTCCAGCTCTTTCAGGCGCTGCTCGGCGGCGCGGGCCCGCAGAGCGGCTTCACTGCGCCGGGCTGCGAACAGGCCTCCATTCAGGAAATTCAAATTCACAACCAAGCCGGCTGCCGCGTAGTAGCTCTTTTCAATTCCGGCCACGTGGACGGGGGATACGCCCGCGGCGCCGACGCCGGAGACTGTCGGTTGGGTTAGTTTTCCTTCGGCGGAGACGAGGCGTTGCGCGGCTTCAACCTCCAACCGGCGGGAGGCCAACTCGGGCCGATTGCGCATGGCCGAAGGCAGCAACTCTTTTGAGTCCGGCGGGAGCGGCGAGAGCGGCGCCGGTTCGGAGAGCAAGTACTGCGCCGGTTCGCCCAACCCCATGGCGACCGCGAGGTCGGCCATGGACGCCTGAGATTCATTCAACGCCTGCGCGGCCATCAGTCTCGCCTCGGACACCGCCACTTGAGCAAAACTTACGTCCAGTCCAGACTTGAGCTTGGCCTCACTGAGTGCCGTCACCTGATCCAGGACCAACTGCCGCGCGTCCACGGTCTGCTGGGCGACCTTCAATACCGCTTGGGTGCGCAGCGCGGCCAGGTACGCTTGGCGAACCTGCAACAGGACCTGCGATCGCGCTGTGTTGGCGTTTTCCTTTTCACTTCTCGCTCTGGCGTCGGCCCCCTGCACGAGCAATTTGGTCCGCCCGCCGTCGTAGAGCAACTGACTGAAATTGCCGCCGATGCCTAGCCGGCTGAAGATGATCGGGTTTTGGAACTGACCAGCCGCGATCCGAGCCCGCTCGGTCGATCCAACTCCGCTGGCCGCCGCGCCAACCTGGGGCGCCAAGGTACTGCGCACCTGCTGCGGAACCTGCGCCTGCGCTTCGGCGCTTAGCTCAGCGGCTGAAATCCCCGGATGGTTCCGAAGTGCCATCGCTTCAGCCTCCTCCAACGTCAAAGTCTTTTGCTGCGCCAGACCTGCGGTCGACAACACGAAAAGCCAAATCAGCTTACTCACGCTTTCACCTCCGGCTTCTCCCGGTAGGCCAGCAAATAGGCCGCTGGAACAATGAACATCGTCACAACAAGAGAGACCGACAGACCCCCGATGATGGCCTGGGCCAGCGGTGCGTAGCTTTCACCGCCCGCGCCCAATTTGGCGGCCATCGGCATCAAGCCGATAATCGTCGCCAGCGAAGTCATAAGAATTGGCCGAAGGCGGGTACGCGCCGCCGACGAGATTGCTTCCCGGGCATCTAACCCTTCACTGCGTAACTTGTGGGCGAAATCGACCAGAAGGATAGAGTTTGAAACAACGATACCCACCATCATCACCACCCCCATCAGCGACATGACATTCAACGTCGTGTTTGCCGAGTAGAGCAAGAAAAGCACTCCGCTTAGGCCAGGGGGCACCGCGAGCAGAATGATCACCGGGTCAAGGAACGATCGAAACTGCGCGACCAGAATTAAAAAGAGGAGGGCAACGGCCAGAACCAAGCCGCCGCCAAAGCTGATGAAGCTTTGCCGCATGCCCTCCACAACGCCGCGCAGATCCACCCGGACATTCCCGGGAAGCTTCTCCTTGGCAATAATCGCTTCGATCGCGGCGGCTACGCGCCCCAGATCTTCGTTTTCCAAATTGACGTAGATGTCCACCACCCGCCGCAGTTGGTATCGGGCCACTTCCGCTGGCCTTTCCACTTTCGTCATTGTTGTGATCGCGTCCAGCCGGGCTGCGTCGGTGTACTTGTTGCCATGCAAAGGGATGGAACGCAAATCGTACAAGGACTTGATTCGGCCTTCGGCGTATTGAACGGTCAATAGATAATCCAGGCCAGACCGCAAATCGGTCCAGTAGCTCGGGGCAATCATTTGTGATGAGGACAACGCCGTGATCACATTTTGCAGGACCTCGCGTTGCGTAAGGCCCAACTGCGACATCTTCTGCCGGTCAAAATCCAGCCGGAGCCCAGGCGCTTCAATGTCCTGAGGGATGAAGGCCCCGCTGACTCCCGGAATCTCGCGAATCTGCGCGGCCAGGCGAGACGCGATTTCGTAGTCCAGCCGCAAATTAGAGCCGGATACTTGGACATCGATCGGAGCAGGAAGGCCCATATTGATGATCGAGTCCACAAGCCCACCTGTCTGGAAGTAAGTCGCCACGTGGGGCAACTCTTGGGTCACTCGCGCACGGACTCGCTTCATGTATTCAAAACTGCTCGTCTTATGGCCCTCCTTCAAACTTACCTGCAGGAATCCAGTATTCTGGCCCGCGTTGGGAGAGAAGATTGAAGAGAACCCTGGTACGTTCCCCAGATTGGCGACGAGAAGTTCCAGTTCGTCCGGGGGAACCTCGGTACGGATGATGCTTTCAATTCGCTCCGTCTCTCGTTCGGTCACCTCCAGATTCGTACCAGCCGGAGCCTTGATCGAAATGACAAACTGACTCGGGTCGGTTCGCGGGAAGAAGCTCACCCCGAGGAGGGGGAAGATGCTGTAACTGAGAAGGCAGAGAATCAGCAGGACAGCCAAGGCCGTTGCTGGGCGCTCCAGGGCCGTCTTCGTCACCGCCACGGTGTAGCCGCGCAAAAGGGCTTCAAACCGGCCATCGAACCACCGGAGGAAGCGCCGGAATAGATTCGGCCGAGTCGCGTGGCCTTCCTCGTGCGAATGCGCCTTGAGGAGCCGCGAACAGAACAACGGCACCACTGTTAGTGCCACTATGTACGAAGCAAACAGCGAAATCACTACCGCCAAAGCAAGGGCGGTAAACAAGTACTGGCTCACCCCGTACAAGAACACGACCGGGAAGAAAACGATCGCTGTGGTCAAGGTCGATGCCAGTACCGGCAGGGCTACTTCATTTCCTCCGATTTCGGCGGCTTCCCGGGGACTTCGTCCCATCTCGAGATACCGGAAGATGTTTTCGAGCACGACTACGGAGTTGTCGATCAATCGGGAGAAGGCCAGCGCGAGCCCCCCGAGGATCATCGTATTCACTGTGTTTCCGGTCAAACCGAGCACCAGAAATGTCGCCAGCGCGGACAATGGAATCGAGAGCATCACGGCCACCGTCGCCCGGAAGTTGCCGAGAAACACAAGAATCATCATCGAAGTCAGGAACAGGCCGATTCCGCCTTCGTGGATCAGATTTTCAATCGCCTTTCGCACAAACACGGACTGATCAAACACGACAGTGGAAGTGATCCCGTCCGGGACGTCGGTCAGCTTCGGGAGGGCGGCCCGGGTATTGTCGACGACGGAGATGGTGTTCGAGTCCCCGCCCTGCTTCATTACGGGCAGGTAGACGCTGCGTTGCCCATCCACCCGGACCACGTTCACCTGAATCTGTTGCGCATCTTTTGCCTTGCCCACGTCGCCTACGGTGAGTGTCGCCTGATCCCGGCCGGAACGTAGAGGGATCGCGTCGATCTCGCTCATATCCGCCACTTGGGCATTGGTGTAGATGGGATAGTTCAACGGTCCGACCTGCACCTCGCCTGCGGGCAAAATCAGGTTGGCCTCGTTCACCGACCGCACCACATCCATGGGACTCAACTGGTGAGCTTCCAGTTTGAGCGGATCGACATAGATCATGATCTGCCGGTACTTCCCGCCGAATGGTGTCGGCAAGGAGGCGCCGGGGATGTTGGCTAGCTGATTCCGGATATTGAATTGGCCGATGTCCCGCAACTGAGTTTCGGTAACGTCGCCGGCGCTGCGTAGCGCAATCAGGCACACTGGCAGTGAGGACGAGTCGAACTTCAAGACAATCGGGGGTAGCGTACCGGGCGGCAGTCGCCGCAGATTGGCCATCGCCAGGTTGGAGATGTTCGACGTTGCAGCGTCGGCGCTGGTGCCCGGCTGGAAGTAGATCTTGATCAGAGAAACGCCGGCTAACGAGCGGGACTCCACGTGCTCCACACTGGATGCCAAGGTGAAGAATCGCTCGAAGCGGCTGGTAATGTTTGTTTCGATTTGCTCGGGAGGCATGCCCGTGTAGAACGTTGCCACGACGACCACCGGTATTTTGATGGGAGGGAAAAGGTCGACCGGCATGCGGACGACACTGACCGTGCCGACAAGGGCACAGATCAGGCAAAGCACAATAATGAAATAGGGGTTACGGATCGCGAAGCTCGCCATGAGTGGTGGTTCCTATTGGCCCATCGGGCGGGGGTCGACGGTCTGGCCGGGTTTTAAGTCGCCGCGGTTTCCAATGACTACTCGGTCGCCTTCGTTCAAGCCGGAGAGTACTTCGATCCGCTCCGGCGTCTCCAAGCCCAGGCGTACTTCTCGAATCTCGATCTGATTTTTCTGGTTGACGATCGCCAACTGCTGCCGAGGGTCGTTCGCGCTGGTGCTAGCCGCGCGGACCGCCTGGATGGGAATCGCCAGCACGTCACCCTTAGCGTCCAGAGTGATGGTCGCATAAGCGTACATTCCGGGTTTCAAACTGAATGTGGGGTTCGGTACGTCAACCTCTGTCTGCATGGTGCGTGTGCTGGTGTTCAAGACGCCCGCGAAGCGCATTACTTTTCCTTGCACCACACTGGAAACCGCATCCACCCGAACTTCCACAGGGGCGCCGAGCTTGATGCGCGGCACAATCGACTCCGGTACCGGCAACACCAAGCGCAGCCGATCCACTTGCGACAATCGGACGAGCGGCCTGTCTGCTCCCTGCACCATCGCGCCCGGCGCTTGGTATCGCTGGGTCACCACGCCCGGAAAAGGCGCCGTCACCTTCGTGTACTGAATCATCGCCAGGACCCGGGAACTCGCGGCCTGGGTCACTTTCACTTGCTCCTGAACCGACGCCAGCGTAGCGTTTGCCGTCGCCAGTTGCGCGGTGGCCTCCTGCAGCCGGGCGCCGATATCATCCAGTTCCTGCTGCGCAATCAGGTTAGGCCGCTGTTTGGCGACCGACGACAGCCGGTCATACGACAACTGCCGGATCCGCAACGCCGATTCCGCCCGCGTCACCTCGCTCCGCGCGCGGATGACCTCCAACTCACTCCGCTTCTCCATCGCTTGAGCCTGCGCCAGTTCCTGCTGCAGTTCCGGCACTTCGAGCGTGCCGATCATCTGTCCTTCTCGAAGCAGGTCGCCCACGTCCACCGGCATGGTCTTGATGTAGCCAGGGATCTTGGCGTTGACGTCGATCTCCTGCCACGGCCGGAACTCGGCCGCCATCTCCAACTCGCGGGCCAGGTCCTCTCGAATCACCGGCGCAACGCTGACCGCCTGCAGCTTGGTTTCGCTGGCTTTCGGCGGGCCGCTTTCGGGCGGAGTACATCCGACACCGATCAAGAGGAGCATGGGGAGAAGGCATCGCATGAACCCACTATTGTTTCGCGCGGCCCCCGGTTAGCGGAATCCCCTTGATCCGGTATCTTTTCCGGGGTCTAGACTGTAGGGTATGAGAAACCGCACCTGGCCCGTCGTGCTGCTCGGGCTGAGTTGTCTGCTGGTGCTGATCGCCTGGCCTGGTTGGGTCATGCTGCAGCGCATGCAGCGCCTGTTCGTCGAGACTGCCCGCATCCAGGAGCGCCTGGCTGTCCGTCAACAAGCCATTCAGGCGGTAAACGAGCGGATTCACTACTCCTCCATCATCCTTCGCGACTACCTTCTCGACTCTGCCCCAACAGCCGGTTCGCGCTATGGACGCGAATTCGTCGCCAATCACCGCGAGGTAAGCCGCTTTCTGATCGATCTTCGCGAATCTCTCCCCACCTCCGGCGCGGGACCACTGCAGCGCCTTGAAGAGCGTCTGCGTCTCAACTACGCCACCGCCATCCCGGTGTTCTCCTGGAGCCAGACGGAAAAGGCCCTCCAGGCAACCTACTTCCTCCGCACGCAGCAGCGCCCGCGCCGTGACGACCTCCTCGCCATCTCCCGCGAAGTCGCGGGCCTCAGTGCCGCCGCCTATGCGCGCCAAGCCCAGGCGCTCCGCGAGGAGCAGCAGTCGTTCCGCGCCGAAATGCGGACGCTCATCGGCTTGGCCCTCGCCATCGGCGCAGTCATCAGCATCGGGGCGGTCTGGCGCATCCGGCACCTTGAAGCCGCCCGCATCGACTACGAGCAGCAGCTCCGCGAGCTGTCCGCCCGTGTCATGCGCGCGCAGGAAGACGAGCGCCGCAACCTCTCTCGCGAACTTCACGACGAGGTCGGCCAGATGCTCACCGGCCTTCGCATGGAACTCGGCGCGCTCGACCGTTTTCGCGCCGATCCCCAGCAATTTCGCACCCACCACCACGAAGCCAAAGAGCTCACCGAGCAGACCATGCGGATGGTGCGCGATCTCGCTGTCGGCCTCCGCCCCTCTCTACTCGATGACCTCGGGCTTGCCCCGGCCCTCCATGCCCAGGTCCGCGACTTCAACCGCCGGTGGAGCGGCCAGGTCCAACTCGAAATCGCCGGCGTCACCGCCGACCTCGACGAAGCGCGACGCACCTGCCTCTATCGCCTTGTCCAGGAGGCGCTCACCAATTGCGCCCGCCACGCTCAAGCCCGCCACGTCCGCGTCCATCTCGCTGCCGAGGAGTCCCGGCTTGCTCTCACCGTCGAAGACGATGGCGTCGGTTTCGACGTCGCCCGCCGCCGAGGCTTCGGGCTCATCGGTATGGAAGAGCGCGTACGCGAGCTCGGTGGTCGTCTCACGGTGGACTCCTCTCCCGGCGCGGGCACCCGGCTGCGCGCCGAAATTCCCCAATCTCGCGAGGTGGCAGTCGTATGATACGCGTCGTTGTTGCTGACGATCATGGCGTCGTTCGCAAGGGCCTCCGCCTTGTTTTGAGTGAAGATTCCGAGATCGAAATCGTTGGCGAAGCCTGCGACGGAGACCAGGCGGTCGCCATGGCCGAATCGCTTGCGCCAGACGTCATGATCCTTGACGTTGCCATGCCCAAGCGGAATGGCATCCAGGCCGCCACGCAGATCGCCCGCTCCTCGCCGAAGGTCGGCATCATCATGCTGAGCATGTACTCCGACGAAGAGTACCTGATGCGCGCCATCTCGGCCGGCGCCAAGGGCTATCTGCTCAAGGACTCCGCCGAGCCGGACCTGATCTCCGCCATCCGCACCGTCGCCGCCGGCAAGCCATTTTTCAGCGCCATCCTCAGCGAAGCCCTCGTCGCCGACTACGTCCGCAAGATTCAATCGGACGGACTGCAGGATCCCTACGACTCGCTCACCGAACGGGAAAAGGAGGTCCTCCAACTCCTCGCCTACGCCAAAACCAGCAAGGAGATCGCCGCTCAGCTTACCCTCAGTCTCCACACCGTCGAAACCCATCGCACCAACCTCATGCAGAAGTTGGACCTCCACTCGGCCGCCGAAGTCGTCCTGTATGCTGCCCGGAAGAAGCTGCTTGTCTAGGCATGGGGATATAATTCCCGCATGCTCCGATCCCTTGGCCTCTGCCTCCTTCTGGCTTCCGCTGCCTTTTCGCAAGACTTTGATCTTCTCCTCCAGGGTGGCCGGGTAATCGATCCCAAGAGCCGGCTCGACGCTCCCCGGGATGTCGCCATCAAGGCCGGCAAGATTGCCGCCATCGAACCCTCCATCGCGGCCAACCGCGCCCGCCGGGTCCTTGATGTCCGCGGCCTGCTCATCACCCCCGGCCTGATCGACCTTCACGTTCACGTCTACTACGCCGCCAGCAACCCCGGTTCCTGGGCCGGCGACAACAGCATTCCACCCGACGTCCTCAGCTTCCGGACTGGCGTCACCACCATGGTCGACGCGGGCTCCGCCGGATGGCGCAACTTCGAACACTTCAAGGTCACCGTCATCGACCGTGCCCGCACTCGCGTCCTTGCGTTCATCAACATCGCCGGCCACGGGATGATCAGCGACTTGACCGAACAGGACGACTTCAATCCTGAAGCCATCGTCAAGCTCAAAACCAAATATCCGGAGACCGTCGTGGGCGTCAAGTCGGCGCATTACCAGCGGCCCGATTGGGAGTCGGTCGATTCCGCCGTTGAGGCCGGCAAGAAGGGCAACATGCCGGTCATCGTCGACTTCGGCTACTTCCTGCCGCAGCGCCCTTACTATCAACTCGTCGGCGAACACCTTCGCCCTGGCGACATCTCGACCCATGCCTATCGCGGTCCGGTGCCCTGGACCGACGAGCAGGGCAAGGTGTTCCCGTATCTGAAGGCCGCCCGCACCCGCGGCGTCCGCTTTGACGTCGGCCACGGTGGCGGCAGTTTCGTCCTCCGCAGCGCCGCGGCAGCCATCAAGGACGGCTTCTATCCCGACACCATCTCCTCCGATCTCCACACCGGTAGCATGAACGGCGCCTTCATGGATATGCCCTCGCTGATGTCCAAGCTCATGGCCCTCGGCATGCCGCTGCATGAGGTGATCCGTGCTTCCACGTGGACCCCCGCCGAAGTCATCAAACGTCCCGAACTCGGCCATCTAACCGTCGGCGCCGAAGCCGACATCGCCGGTCTCCGGCTCATGGACGGCGACTTCGGCTACTACGACAACAACGGCGGCCGCGTCACGTCGAAGCAACGCCTCTTCTGCGAAGTCACCATTAAGGGTGGCGCCATCGCCTGGGACTACAATGGCCGCCAGGGCCGCGACTTCAAACTGCTCGGACCGCACTACGGCATCCGGGAAGGCATCGACCACATCGTTCTCCCCAAGTAGCTCTATGCGCCTGCTCTGCCTCTTCCTGCTCTCTTGCGCCCTTTGGGCGCAGGACCCCCTGCGGGTCCGCGTCGTTACCGGAGGCCACGATCACGCCCCGTCGTTCTACACGATGTTTGAAAGCATGCCGGGGCTGAGCGTCGCTGTCGAACCGCATCCGCGCGCCTTCGAAGGCAACCTGCTGAAGCGCGTGGATGTGCTCGTGCTCTACGACATGATCACGACCTCCACGCCCGAGCAGCGCGATCGCCTCCGCACCTTCGCCGAATCCGGCAGAGGCATCGTGATTCTTCATCACGCCATCTGCGGTTACGTCGATTGGCCCTGGTGGTACGAAAACGTCGCCGGCGGCCGCTATCTGCCCACCTCAACCTACAAGCACGACGTCACCATCCCGGTGAAAATCGCGCAGGACCATCCGGTCACTGCCGGCGTCAAGGACTTCTCGATTTTTGATGAGACCTACAAAGGCATGTGGATCTCCGACAAGGTGAAGGTGCTCGCCACCACCACGGAGAAGACGTCCGACGGCCCCCTCGTCTGGGTTAGCCCGTTTGAAAAGAGCCGCGTCGTCTTCATCCAGCTGGGTCACGGCCCGGAAGCCCACCGCGACCCCAACTATCGCCAGCTTGTCCGCCAGGCTATCGCCTGGGCCGGTGGTCGTTAAAGACGGGTCGCTTGCCGGCCGGCCAGTTGCCAGCCGCCTTTCCCTTTCACCCACACGTAGAGGATGCTCAGTTTCAACGTCCGCGGATCCGCCCCGAGCAGCTTCACGGTCGTGTCCTGCCGGATTACGGCGGTGTTGCCGTAGAACGCCAGCTGCTTCTCGGCGCCGTAGTCCACGGCCGCGTAAACGGTCGACTTCTTCACGGCTAGCGCGTCGATCACCTCTTTCTTGGTTTCGATCCGTCCGTTCGAGTGCGTGTAGACCAACTGGTCGCCCAGCACTTTTTCGAGCGAAGCTACTTCTGGCTTTTTCAGCGCATCGGCCAACTGCGCCATCGCGGCATTAATTTCGGCCTCGCGTTTATCGGCGGCCACCAGCGGCACCGCCATCAATAACAGGAACAGGAGCTTCATAATCGTTACAGTCTATACGAAGGGTCCTTCCTGTCCATCAGCCGCATCATTGCCGCAAACTCCGGATTCGGATTCTTGCTGTATCCTTTGTCTCCTTCGGCCATCAGGAAGTCGTCGCTCAGCTTGGCGCTCAGTTCGCAAACGGACCGCGGGGGAATGGCCAACTTCGCGCCCGTCGCCTGCGCGGCCAGTTGCACTTGGCACGCCCGTTCCAACCGGTACAGCCGCACAAACGCCTGCGCCACGGTTTCGCCGCACGCCAGCAGCCCGTGCGTCTTCAGCACCAGCAGATTCTTCTCGCCCAGGTTTGCCGCCAGCCTTGCGCGCTCGTCCAGCTCCAGGCTTGGCCCTTCAAAGTCGTGATACGCCACCCGCTCAAAATATCCCAGCGCGTACATGCTGATCGGTAGCAGGCCTTCTTCTAAAGCCGCCACGGCCATGCCTGCTGTCGTGTGAGTATGCATCACGCAACGCACGTCTGGCCGAGCCATATGGATCGCGCTGTGGATCACGAAGCCCGCCGGGTTAATCTCCTGCTCCAGGTCCCCGATGATGTTCCCGTCATGGTCCACCTTCACCAAATTTGAGGCGGTCACTTCATCAAACCGGAGACCATACGGGTTGATCAGGAAGTGATGATCCGCGCCCGGCACCCGGACCGTATTGTGCGTCCAGATCAACTCGCTCCACCCGAAGTGGTCCACCATGCGATAGGCCGCCGCCAACTGCACTCGCAGTTCCCATTCTTCACTTGTCATCATTCAGTTTCATCATCTCCCGAAGCAGGTACGCACGCACGGCCGGGTCCTCCGTCAAGCCCGCGGCTCGCTCATAGGCCTCTCTCGCCTCGCCGCTGCCGCAGCACCGCAGCAGGTGAGCGCGCACCGCCCAATACGGTTGATATCCGGCCACCCGTTCGGCCGGTAACGTCGCGAGAATCGCCAACCCCGCCGTGGGACCTTCGGATTCGCCGGCTGCCGCGGCCCATCCTACCTGGGCCCCCACGGTTGACGTGCTACCTGCGAGCGCCTCGTAAAGCATCGTGACCGCTGCCCAGTCTACTTTCCCGGTCACGGCCCGCATGGAGTGAGCCGATTGGATGGCGGCCTCCAGTTGAAATCGACCCGGCCGCATGCGCCGCGCGGCCCTGCCAAGATGGCGCTCCGCCTCGATAATCCAGTCCCTCCGCCAGAGCGCCGGATCCTGCTC
The DNA here is from genome assembly GCA_945890485.1 of Candidatus Sulfopaludibacter sp. SbA3. Classification (GTDB taxonomy): domain Bacteria; phylum Acidobacteriota; class Terriglobia; order Bryobacterales; family Bryobacteraceae. The sequence continues at coordinate 236,738 of CAMDCN010000006.1, forward strand.
CGACAAGGGAACATATCGACCGTCGGGACTCCGCCGCGCTGGCCGCCGCGCCTCGCAGTAGAGCAGCAAGGCCAGAAGTCCAAGAGCCTCTTCCTCGTCCGGCAATAGCTCCACCAGGACGTGAGCCAGCCACAGTGCCTCTGTGGCTAATCCCTGCCGCCCGCCGGCCGCTTCCCAACCCGCGCCGTACGCGGCATAGATCGCCTCCAGTAGGGCGCGCAAGCGCTCTGGCCATTCCGCTCGCTCCGGCACGACGAACGGAATACCCGCCTCGCGAATCTTGCGCTTCGCCCGCACCAGACGCTGCCCCATCGAAGCCGGAGCCACCAGGAACGCGGACGCGATCGTGGCGGCGTCCAAGCCCAACACCGTCTGCAAGATCAGCGGCGTCCGCACTGCCACGTCAATCGCCGGATAGGCGCAGAGCAGCATCAGACCCAGCCGCTCGTCTGGCAACTCCTGCCCCGACTCTGCCTGCGCCGCTGCCCGCTGCAGTTCTGCGGAGGCGGCCTGCTGTACCGCCGAATGCCGCCCGGCGTCGATCTGCCGTCGCCGCGCCACCGAGAGCAACCAAGCTTCTGGGCGTTCCGGCACGCCGCTCTCCGGCCACGTCGTCAGCGCCGCTTGGAACGCTTCGCTTAGCGCGTCTTCGGCGGCCGCCACATCCCTGGTGCGTGCGCTCAGCAAGGCGACCAGGCGCCCATAGGACGTCCTGGCCACCCGGTCCACTACATGGGCCGCCTCCATCTACATCACAAGCACGGGCCGCACTTCCACGCCGCCCTCGGTCATGGAGGGGCTCCGCGCCGCCCATTCGAGCGCCGCATCCAGGTTGTCCACTTCAATCACGAAGTAGCCTCCCAATTGCTCCTTGGCATCGGCGAACGGCCCGTCCTGCACCAACCGTTCCTCGTCTTTCAGGCGAATGCTGGTTGCCGCAGGCGGTCCTTGCAGGCCATTGCCGCCGCGCAGAATCCCGGCCTCGCGCATCGCGGTGCTGTAGGCCTGGTAGGCCCCCCAATAGGCGCCTGCCCGTTCGTTGCTCCGGGCGGCGAAGGCCTCTTCGTTCTCATAAACCAAAATCACGTATTGCATTCTCGAACCTCCACCTCGATGTCGTTTCAGAGATTCGCATTTCGACAATCGCGCTATTTTTCTTTCACGGTATGCTACCCCCATGCCGCTCTCGCGCCGCCATCTTCTCGCCCTTCCCGGACTCTCCGCGTTCGCCGCCCCGCCTCCCTGCAAGATCACCCGCTTCGTCATCCACAAGTCCACCCTCCGCTGGCGCGATCTCGTTTTTCTCGAAATCCATACCGACACCGGCCTCGTCGGCCTCGGCGAAGCGACGCTCGAAACTCGCGCCGATCTTGCTGAAGCCGCTCTGCGCTGGCTGGAGCCCACCATGGTCGGCCAGGACCCGCAAGGCCCGGAGCAGCACTGGAACCGCAACTACTACGGCCTCTCCCGCTGGCGCCACGGCGCCGCCGAACTCACGGCCCTTTCGGCCGTTGACATCGCCCTCTGGGACCTCGAGGGCAAGCGCCTTGGCGTCCCCGTCTCTCGCCTCCTCGGCGGCGCTATTCACAATCCGCTGCCGCTTTACTTCACACATTGGTCGTCCACGCTCAAGGAACGCACCCCAGCCGCCTTCAGCGAATGGGCCACGGAAACGCGCCGCCGCGGCTGGCGCGCCGTCAAGTGGACCGTGCCGCTTGCCGGCGACGACAAGTCCCGCATCGCTCAAATCGTCAACGAGGTCCAAGCCGTCCGGGTTGCGGTCGGCAGCCAACTGGAAATCGGGCTTGAACTCGCCGAGACGTTCAACTGCCGCACCACCCTCGAACTCGCTCGCGCCCTCGCGCCACTGAAGCCCATGTTCCTCGAAGAGCCCACACTCCGTGAGAACCCCGCCCTCCTCGGCCAACTCGCCGCCCAATCGCCCGTCCCTATCGCCACCGGCGAAGGCCTCCTGCTCCGCTCGGAGATCCGCCAATTGCTTGAACACAAGGGCGCCGCCATCGTCCAGCCCGATGTCCTGCACGCCGGCGGTATCACGGAACTTCGCAAGATTGCCCAGCTCGCGGAAACCTTCGGCGTCGAGATCGCTCCCCACCAGTGCAGCGGTCCTGTCGGCCACGTCGCCTCGCTGCATGCCATGGCCGGGTGCCGCAACTTCTTCCTCCAGGAATGGGAGGGCGACGACGATGCTGTCTATCAGGAGCTTTGCCAGGGCACCTACCCGGTGCAGAAGGATGGCGCGGTGAGCCTGCCCACCGGACCCGGCCTCGGCCTAACCCTCAAGCTCGCGGAGCTTACGCGCCGGTTCCCCTACAAAGGAATCAATCGCCGGGCCACGCTCACGAAATAGAGCTCATTTCGCCTTGCGCAGACGAGACCAATACCACCAGTTCCGCTGCTCCACGGGCAGATCCGGGTTCCGCGCCTGAGCCACGGCGCAGCGGAAGGTATCGAGTACGCATGGGTCCTGGCGCGCCTTCGTCAGCCGCTCCAACTCCCTGTACAAGTCTTCTCCTTCGCGCGTGGCCAAGTCGTCCACGGAAATGACTTGCAGCAATTCGAAGTCGCGGAGCATAGCCGGCCCGATGCCGACGAGGTCTTTCAGTTGCCGGCTCAAAACAGGTCCTCCTGCAGATCGATAGTCTTCAGTTTCGACCAGTCGATTGGCGCGGTGCGAAGAAAAAAGTAGTAGTCCGCAACGCCATATAATTGGTCGTTATTGCCATTGAACCGGCCATTGAGAATCACTCGGATGGGTACACCAGGGCGGAGAATCCCCAGCCTCCGTAGCGCCCGTTTCGGCTCCCTGAACACCATCCGGCAAGCTTCGCTAATAAGATGAACGGCGTAGCCTTCCTCGCCGGGGGTCAAATGAAAAACCTTCGTGAAGGATTCGGCGCCGCTCCAACCAGCCGGTAGCTTCTCCAGTTCGGTTGGATCGGCCAAGCTGATAGCGCGAGCTTCCGGATGCGTACGCCAGTGCTGCTTCCTATGCCAATGATGGCGGAAGCGGGCTGTAAACAGCTCCGCATGCGGTTGACGTTCCAACGCTTCACGAAGGAATTCGGCCATCAGAAGCTACTTCATGCCTTCGAGCGACTTCACCCCGGCCGCGGCAATCTGTCCGTCCTGTACCGACGTCACGCCGCTTACGCCAATCGCCCCGATCATCTGCCCGTCGAAGGTCAATGGCAGTCCGCCTTCCACCGGCAATACGTCCGGCAGCTTCAGCACCGTATTCCGGCCGCCGACCACTACATCTTCGAGCGCCTTTGACGGACGCTTCATCCGGATCGCCGTCCGCGCCTTCATCTGGGCGATGTCCACGCTGCCAATTTGCGTGCCGTCCATACGCTGCAGGTAGATCAGGTTCGCCCCGTCATCCACCACTGCGATCACTACGTTCCAATTGTTCTTCTTGGCTTCCACCTCGGCTGCCGCCGCGATCGTCTTCGCCGCCGCCAACGTCAGAGCCTTCTTGTTAGCGAGTTGTGCGCCCGCGGGAATCGTCATTGCCAGCACCGCCAGTGTGATTACGAAATTTCGCATGGTCAATACGGTATCAGGATTCCCCGCTTGAAATTAAGGTGGACAAAGATGTCCGATTGAAATATCATTGAGACGGATGTTCTCGCACACCGTCGAATACGCACTCCGCGCTGTCGCCGCTCTCGCCGAAGATTGGGAACGCCCCCATGCCGTGCAGAAGATCGCCGAACGCACCAAGATGCCGAACGATTATCTCGCCAAGGTGATGCAGTCGCTCTGCCGTGCGGGTGTGGTCAACGCGATTCGAGGCCGCCATGGCGGCTATCAGTTGGCGCAGGCGCCCGATCAGCTTACGCTGCTGATGGTCATTAATGCCGTGGACCCCATCAAGCGCATCGATCGCTGTCCACTCGGCCTGCCCGGCCATGGTCCCAATCTCTGTCCGTTGCACCGCCGCCTCGACGACGCTATTCGCGAAACCGAGAACGCTTTCCGGTACACCACGCTTGCCGAACTGCTCGATAGTACGGGCCCTGTACGCCCGCTTTGCCCTGTAGATCAACCCCCGGCTTTCATCAATGTGGCTCTCTAAACTGGCTGGCATCACGCTGCTGGGTCTCGGCGGTTCCTTCGTCGCACCGCTCGACCATCCCGCGATCAACTATCACAAAGGCCCCGAAGGTAACGCGATCACGAAGTTGAACAAACGGCTCGCCACGGGAACGGCGAAGCTCAAGTTCGATCCGCAGTTCGGCTACCTTCCGGCCGTCCTGGAGGAGCTGCGCGTCGCCCGCGAATCGCAGGTGCTGGTCTTCTCGAAAACCAGTTTTCAGGCGCCGCGGATCGCCCCGCGCACGCCGCGCGCGCTCTACTACAACGATGAAGTCTCCGTTGGCTATGTGCAGGGCGGTGATGTCGTCGAACTCGCCGTGCATGATCCCAAGCAGGGTGTGATTTTCTATTCGCTCGATCAGGACGAAATCGGCCGTCCGCGGTTTGAACGACGCGATGCGTGTTTGCAGTGCCACGAATCGTCCGCTACTCTCGGCATTCCGGGCATCGTCGTCCGCAGCGTCTCTTCAGAACGCAGCGGCATGCCGGCCTTTCAGCACGGCACCTACGTGAGCGACCACCGCAGCAAATTTGAAGAGCGCTGGGGCGGGTGGTACGTCACTGGGGACACCGGCAAGATGAAGCATATGGGCAACTCCATCACGCGCGATCGTGATAGCGCCGAGCTGGTGCCGATCCCGAACCGCTTTGACCCCGCGCAGTACCTGACGCCCCATAGCGACGTCGTCGCGCTGCTGGTGCTCGAGCATCAGACTCACATGACGAATCTGCTGACCCGCGCGGGGTTTGAAATCCGTCATGCGATCCACCATCAAAGCGCAATGAACGAAATCTTCAATGATCCGGCTGGCTATCGCAGCGAGTCGACGCTGCGCCGCATCCGGCAGGCGGCTGAGGAACTGGTTGACTACATGTTCTTCGTTGAAGAGACCCCGCTGCCCAATGCCGTCTCCGGCTCCTCCGGCTTTGCCGAGTCGTTCGCCAAGCAAGGCCCGCGCGACTCTCGTGGCCGTTCGCTCCGCCAGTTCGATCTCAAGACGCGGATCTTCCGTTACCCGCTCAGCTACATGGTTTATAGCGAAGCGTTCGACCAGTTGCCAGCCCCGCTTCACGCCGCCGTCGTTGAGCGGCTCCAGGCCGTTCTCAGCGGCGAGGTCACAGGGAAGCCCTATGAGCACCTGACGCCTGCGGTTCGCGCCGACATCCGCGGCATCCTCTCGGCGACCAAGCCGCAACTGTTTTCTGCCGCCGGGCGGTGATACAACAGAGGTGTATGCAGCGCCTCTTGCTCGTGTCCCTGCTGGCCTTTCCGCTGGCCGGCCAGGAGCAGCTTCCCCTCGAATTTAACCGCGATATTCGTCCCATTCTTTCGGATCGCTGTTTTGCCTGCCACGGCCCGGATGCCGGGAATCGCAAAAGCTCCCTTCGGCTCGATAGCGAGGCCGAAGCCAAGCGGGCTATTGTGCCCGGCCAGCCGGACAAGTCGCCAATCATCCAGCGGATCACTTCGACCAACAAAGTACTGCGGATGCCGCCTCAATACGCCGGGCACGACCGCCTGCCAGACCGCGACATCGCCATTCTTCGCCAGTGGGTCGCCGCCGGAGCCCCCTGGCAGAACCATTGGGCGTTCGTGCCGCCGAAGCGCTCCGCTGTTGCCGCGAACATCGATACGTTTATCGACGCCAAGCTCGCGAAAGAGGGTCTGAAACCGAATATCCCCGCGAGCAAGCACACCCTGTTGCGCCGGGTCACGCTCGACCTGACCGGACTGCCGCCCACCCCAGACGAAGTGAAAGCGTTTCTGGCCGACTCTTCCCCGGATGCCTACGCAAAAGTCGTCGACCGGCTCCTGGCCAGCCCTGCGCATGCCGAGCGGCAGGCCGTCCGCTGGCTCGACTACGCCCGTTACTCCGACACGAACGGCTACCAGTCCGACGGCGTCCGCGATATGTCGCGCTGGCGCGACTGGGTGATCGACGCTTTCGCCCGGAACCAGCCTTTTGACCAGTTCACGATCGAGCAACTCGCTGGTGACATGCTGCCGAAAGCGACTCTGGCGCAGCGCATCGCCACCGGCTTCCATCGCAACCATCGCACTTCGGCCGAAGGCGGCATCGTCGACGAAGAGTTCCGCGTGGAGTATGTCGCCGACCGGGTCGAAACGACGAGCAATGTCTGGCTCGGCCTCACGGTCGGCTGCACTCGCTGCCACGATCACAAGTACGATCCGATCAAACAGCGCGAGTTCTATCAGCTCTTCGCCTTCTTCAATAACATTCCGGACGAGCGCGGCTTCGTCTATAACTTCGGCAACGAGAAGCCGTTCATCAAGGCCCCAACGCCGCCGCAGGAAGCTGAGATCGCCCGGCTGGCCGCACTCCGCGATGCCGCGGCCGCCCGGTGGCAAGCCGAGGCCAAGGCATTCGACAAGGCACTCCGCAAATGGAAGGCTCCGGCTGTGGACTGGATTCCGCAGGATGGCCTCGTCGTGAACCAATCGCTGGCCAAGTTCACGGAACCGGTGGACCTCGGTAAAGACGTTGCCAGGTTCAACCACCGCGACCCCTTCACGCTCTCGGCCTGGATCAATCCGGATCAACCGAAAGGCGCAATTGTCACTCGCGTGGACAACCATTGGGAGGGCACCGGCTACGGGCTCTATCTTGTCGATCAGAAACTGCGGTTCCATTACACCTTTCGCTGGTCGGATTTAGGCGTCCGGGTGGAGACGAAGTCGCCGCTTAAGTTGAAGGAGTGGCAGCACGTCGCGGTGACCTACGATGGCGGCATGTACGCCAAAGGCATCCACCTCTATGTCGATGGTGTCGAACAGCCGATGAACGTGATCTTCGACCAGAACCTTTGGCCCGTCGAGAACAAGGTCCCCTTCCGCATCGGCGCCGGCGCCGGGCTCGGTTATCAGGGAGGCATCGATCAGGTGCGGGTTTGGAGCCGGGCGCTTACCCCGGATGAAGTCTCGACGCTGCCCTTGCGCGAGAATCTTGCTACGCTCGCTAAGCGCAAGCAGCGGTCTCCGGCGGAGCAGGCCAAGCTGAACCTGGCATTCAAGGAACAATACCTTCCCCCGGCGCTGGCAGCTCTTCGGGATGCGCGGCGCGAGGCGGAAGAGGTCTATGACAAGTACCTCGCGACAGTCCCCACGGTGATGGTGATGGAGGAAGGTCCGCAGAAGGACGCCTTTATCCTGAACCGGGGCGCCTATGACCAGCGCGGCGCCAAAGTGGAGCCGGCCGTGCCGTCGTTCCTGCCTGCTCTGCCCACTGGCGTGCCGGCCAATCGCCTTAGCTTGGCGCGATGGATCGTCAGCCGCGACAATCCGCTCACCGCCCGCGTCCAAGTGAATCGCCTCTGGCAGTCGTTCTTCGGTACCGGCATCGTTAAGACCGTCGACGATTTTGGCTCGCAGGGTGAATGGCCGTCGCATATGGAGCTGCTCGATTGGCTCGCCGTCGAGTTCATGGATTCCGGCTGGGATCTGCGTCACATGGAGAAGCTGATCGTGACCAGCCGGGCCTATCAGCGCGCCTCGACCATCTCCCCGGACCTGCTCAGCAAGGACCCCGACAATCGACTGCTCGCCCGCGGCCCGCGCCTCCGCCTCGCCGCGCCCTTCATTCGGGATCAAGCCTTGGCAGTCTCTGGACTGCTTGTCCCAAAGGTCGGCGGCCCCAGCGTAAAGCCTTATCAGCCCGAAGGTTTGTGGCAGGAGTTGGCCGGTGGTGCCGGCTACAAGCCGGACAAGGGGGAAGGCCTCTATCGCCGCAGTCTATATACCTACTGGAGGCGAACAATCGCCCCGCCGAGCATGATCAACTTCGACGCGGCAACGCGTGAGGTGTGCTCGGTCCGAGAAAGCCGCACGAACACGCCGCTGCAGGCCCTGAACCTGATGAACGATGTCGCTTATCTCGAAGCGTCCCGGAAGCTGGCCGAACGGGTGCTCCGCGAGGGCGGCGCGACGGACGCTGAGCGGATGAACCATGCGGTCCTCGTGGTTCTGGGGCGGAACGCAAAGCCGGGCGAAGTGGAGACGCTCGGCAAGGCCCTGCGGCAGTTTCGAGCCCGTTACGAAACGAACCCATTGAGCGCTAAGGCGTATTTGAGTCAAGGCGATAGCGCCGTAGATCCCGCGTTTCCCACTCCGGAACTGGCCGCCTGGAGCACGATCGGAAGCCTGCTTCTCAATCTCGACGAGACCATTACGAAGGACTGACCCAATGACCCGCCGCCAATTTCTTGCCTCCTCCACTGCCGGTCTCGCCGCCTTCCACCATCTCGAAGGGAAGGAGGCGTATCACCACACGCCGAAGGCGAAGCGCGTCATCTACCTGTTTCAGTCCGGCGGGCCGTCCCAACTGGAGACCTTCGACTATAAGCCGAAGCTGAAGGATATCTACAAGTCCGAGTTGCCGGATTCGATCCGCCGCGGTCAGCGATTGACAGGGATGTCTGGACAGCAGGCGAGTTTCCCGGTGGTGCCGTCGAAGTTTGGGTTCTCTCAACACGGCAAGAACGGGACCTGGGTCAGTGATCTGTTGCCGCATACGGCCAAGATCATTGACGACCTGACAGTGGTCCGCAGCCTGCATACGGAGGCGATCAATCACGATCCAGCCGTTACGTTTTTACAGACCGGTTCGCAGATTGCGGGGCGCCCGAGCATCGGCAGTTGGGTGAGCTACGGTCTGGGTAGCGAGTCGAAGGACCTGCCTGGGTTCATTGTGCTGATTTCGCCCGGTGCGGGTGGCGGCGGTCAACCGTTGTACGACCGGCTGTGGGGTGCCGGGTTCCTTCCGTCGCGGTATCAGGGGGTGAAGTTCCGCAGCGTGGGTTCGCCGGTGCTCTATCTGCAGGACCCGGAAGGGTTTAGCCGGGAGGATCGCCGGGCGTATCTCGACACGCTGGCGGCGTTGAATCAGAAAAACCTCGAAGACTCGGGCGACCCGGAGATCTCGACGCGGATCGCCCAGTACGAAATGGCGTTCGCGATGCAGGCTTCCGTGCCGGAGCTGACGGATTTGAGTAAGGAGCCGCAGAGCACGTTCGATCTCTACGGCCCCGATGCCCGGAAGCCGGGGACGTTCGGGTACAACTGCCTGATGGCCCGGCGGCTGGCCGAGCGCGGGGTCCGGTTCATCCAGCTGTATCACCGGGATTGGGATCATCACGGGGGGCTACCCAAGGGGATGCCGACGCGTTGCCGGGAGACCGACCAGCCGGCGGCGGCCCTGGTGCAGGACCTGAAGCAGCGGGGTATGTTGGACGATACGCTGGTTGTTTGGGGCGGGGAGTTCGGCCGGACCGTATATTGTCAGGGGCAATTGACCGATGGCGACTACGGCCGAGACCATCATCCGCGCTGTTTTTCGATGTGGATGGCGGGCGGCGGCGCCAAGCCGGGTATAGTATACGGAGAAACGGACGAGTACAGTTACAACGTCGTCAAGGATCCTGTCCATGTCCACGATTTCCAGGCCACCCTGCTGCACTTGCTGGGCCTGGATCACACCAAACTGACTTACCGCTTCCAGGGTCGTTACTTCCGGTTGACGGATGTTCATGGGAATGTTGTAAAGCCTTTGCTCGCGTAGTACTTTACCCTTACGTAGTACTCCCATTCGGGGTATTTTTCATGGATACTAGGAGGTTCATCCTAGAACCATGCGAATCCTAGTCCTATCCATTTTTGCCATCTTTGCGAGCTTCGGCTCCCTTTCCGCCGCCACACTGACCGGAGCCACGCTCTTTACGGCCGGGCCCCAAGGCAACTCGACCCTCGAAGTCTGGAATACCGTCGGTTCCGACATCCCTTTCAACCTGTACCTGCTGGATGGGGTCACTCCGCTGAATACGGGAAACGGAGCGAACGCCAGCATCAACATTCCCCTCTCTATTCCTGGGAGCTTCACTTTCATTTACCGGGCCCAGCCGGCTCTCCAGTCTCCTGGTCAGTTCGGCCTGAACCTGTTCTTCGGGGGAGAAACGAATACACCCGGGATCTCGGCGCTGGTTGGTGCGGGCAGCTCGACCTTCGCGGCGAACGGTGCTCCCCTGACGAACCGGCTGAATGGGTTGCCAATTGCGCCGGGCGCCGGAACGCTGCTCTATACGGAAGGCGACTTCCGGATCACGTTGACGGCACTTTCGCAGGAGCGGGCCGGCGGCAACACCGTGGGTGGCTACACGAGTACGCCGGGCATCTTCGGAGGCAACGATTTCCGCGGCAATTTCACTTTGCAGGTCGAAACACCGGAGCCCGCGACGTACCTCATGTTGGGTATGGGCCTCGCCGGTTTGGCCGTTTTGCGGCGCCGGTTCTAGCCGCTGGTTTTTGGCGTGGAAGTGCGACATAATACTAACGTCCACGCATGTTAAAGTTTCTTCTTCTCCTGGCTCCCGCGGCGTTCGCGGCCGATCCCTTCACCTTCGCTGAAGCGCAGGGACTGCTGCGAACGCATTGCCAGAAGTGTCACTCTGGAAAGGTGTCCTTGGGGGGATTTAACTTCTCCCAGTTCCCGGACGAGGCTTCGATCATTACCCGCTCGAAGATTTGGGCGAGGGCAGCAAACCTGATTCGGGAAGGCGAGATGCCGCCGCCTGGTAATCCCGCTTTGGCGCTGACGGACCGGGATCGATTCTCGACGTGGATCACCACGACGCTTCACAAGGCCGCTTGCGCGGATGGCATTACGCCGCCGCCGTTTCCTTTGCGGCGGCTGAATCGCAATGAATATACGGCGACCGTTCGCGACCTTCTCAACATTCCGGTGAACGCTGGACGGAACCTCCCCATTGATGGCGCAGGCGGCGAGGGCTTCGATAACGCGGCAGAGACACTCTTCCTGTCGCCCATTCACGCGGAAAAGTACTTAGAGGCGGCCAAGATCGCGCTCGACTACGCGATGAAGGATCCGAAGTCGCGCGCCGGATTCTTAACGCCGAAGCCGGACGCCCGCGCAACGCTGACGGCGTTTCTGCCGCGTGCGTTCCGTCGGCCCGTCGAACCGGCGGAGCTTGAGCGCTATATGGGATTGTTCCAGGCCGCCGAAAAACGCGGCGACAGCTACGATGACGCCATCAGCTACGCCCTGCAGGGTGCCATGCTCTCGCCTCACTTCCTGTTTCGCCTGGAAAATTCGACGCATGATTACGCGCTGGCCAGCCGGATGAGTTACTTCCTTTGGGGCGGCATGCCGGACGCGGAGCTCTTTAAGCTCGCCTCGGAAGGTAAGCTCTCCGATCCCGCCGTGCTGAGCGCGCAGGCCATCCGGATGCTCAAGGACCAGAAGTCTCGTGAGTTCGCTGAGAACTTTGTGGGGCAATGGCTCTCGATCCGCGAGTTAGGCCGCGACATCAAACCCGATCCGAAGATTGCGGGAGACTACTACGAAACCGAAGTGGAATCGGGTATCCAGTACGAGCCGGCGCTTTTCTTCCACGAAATTTTGATGCAGAACGAGCCGCTGACATATCTGCTCGACGCACCGTACTCAGTAGTCAGCAGCAAACTGGCGCGCTATTACGGGATGGTTCCGACCGGGATCCGGCAACAGCCGGTTCGGTTCAAGCTGCCGCCGGGGTCCCATCGGGGTGGCTTGCTGGGGATGGCCGCTGTTCTGGCGGTGAGCTCCTATCCCACGCGGACCAGTCCGGTGCTACGCGGCAAATGGATTCTCGAATCGCTCCTTGGCACGCCGCCGCCTCCTCCTCCTCCGAACGTACCGGAATTGAAGGAACACGAAGGGGCTACTCCGCAGACGCTGCGCGCCCGCTTGGAACAGCACCGGGCGAATCCGGTGTGCGCCTCTTGCCATAGCCGCATTGATCCAATGGGCTTTGGCCTCGAAAACTACGATTCGGTGGGCCGTTGGCGTGATACGGATGCCGGTCAACCGATTGATGCCTCCGGCGTTCTACCCGACGGCACGAAGTACAACGGGCCGGACGAGCTGAAGAAGGTTCTTCTCTCGAAGAAGAACCAGATTGTCCGGAATCTGACGGGAAAGATGCTCGGCTACGCCTTGGGCCGAGGTTTGACCACGGAAGACGAGTGCGCGGTCGATCAGATTGTGTCCGCCGTTGAGCGGGACGAATATAAGGCGCATACTTTAATTACGGAGATTGTCCGGAGCGTACCGTTCCGGCTGGAGACCAAACGATGAAACCTCTTTCCCGGCGTACCCTTCTGCGCGGCACCGGCGCCGCACTAGCCTTACCTTGGCTTGAGGCCATGGCGGCGAAAGGCCCGGCAACAAAGGCTCCGGTCCGAATGGCGGTGCTGTACATGCCGAACGGCGTGCATCCCGACATGTGGACCCCAGCCGGGGTAGGCCGGGATTTCAACCTTTCCCCCACGCTGGCTCCTTTGGAGTCGCTGAAGAAAGAGCTGATCGTCGCAACCAATCTCTGGAACCAAGGCGCTAAGGGTGGTGACGGCCACTACGTCAAGACCTCCGGCTTCCTGACCTGTACGACGGTGACGAAAACGCTGGGCGTTGACATCAACTGCAACGGCATTTCGATGGACCAGGTGGCGGCGCAGCGTTCGGGCCAGCAGACGCCGTTTGCCTCCTTCGAGTTAGGCGTGAATCCGGTGACGACGGGTGTTGACCGGAACGTTGGCTACACGCGGGTTTACGGTTCCCATATCGCCTGGAGCGGCCATACCAACCCGCTGGCGCGCGAAATCAATCCGCAGTCCGTGTTCGAGCGCTTGTTGCGCGCGACGCGCCCCGCGGGTAGTTCCACCAAAGGCGACGTTCAGTTGCTGGACCTGGTGCTTGATGACGCCAAGCAACTGCGGACGCAACTGGGCCGGGCCGACCAGGTTCGCATGGACGAGTATCTGAGTGTGGTGCGTTCCCTCGAGGATCGCTTGCAGCGGTCGACGAGCCCCGCGCAGCGCACGTGGAAACCGCGCGTTGCACTCGACCCGGCGCTGAAGCCCGAGGCCCAGCCGAAGGACTACGCCGACCATGTCCGGCTGATGTTGGACATGATGGCTCTCGCGTTTCAGACCGACTCGACGCGCATTGCCACATTCATGTTCAGCAACGCGGTCAGCAACCAGAACTTCTCGTTTGTCGATGGCGTGAAGGGTGGTCACCACTCCATTTCGCATCACATGGACAATCCTGACCAGATGCGCCAGTATCAGCTCATCAACAAGTGGCATATCGAGCAGTACGCCTATTTGTTGAACAAGCTGGCTTCGATGCCGGAAGGCGAAAGCAACGTACTGCATAACTCGATGATCCTGTTCGGCGCTGGCTTCCGCGACGGCAACAAGCACGATCCGCACAATCTGCCGGTGGTGTTGGCGGGCCGGGCCGGGGGACGCCTGAATACGGGCCAGCACTTGATCTATGGTCCGGATAGCCCGCTGTCCAATTTGTACGTTTCGATGCTCGATGCTTTCGGCACCCCGGTGGAGCGGTTTGCGGACAGCACGGGTCCGGCTCGCGGCGTCCTGGCCTAAGGGTTCAGGATGTCCGCCCCGCACGCGGTATTTCTTCATGCGGCTCGGCCTTCCGTCGAGCCGCTGATGAACTACTACCCCCGGCAGTGGCCCGAGCTACGGATCACGAACCTGCTGGACGACGGCGTCATGGGTTTGTTTTCGGCCGGGCGGTGGGATCAAGCCACGGAGCGGCTGCTCGAAATGGCCCAAGTCGGGCATCGTGTCTACGGGGCGACGGCGGGACTGGTGAGTTGTTCGGCGGTCTCGCGAGAGCAGATGAAGTCATTGCGGCAGGCGTCACCGATCCCCTTGTTGAAGATCGATGAGCCGATGGCGACGCTGGCCACTTCGACGTCCTCCCGCCTTGGCCTGCTGGTGACGTTCCCGCCCACTCTGCTGATTGCGGAACAGTTGCTGCGGGAGGCGGCGGTCGGCGCTCCGCTTGAGATTGTGCCGTTGGTCGCGCCCGAAGCGATTGCGGCCCTGTTGGCCGGCGACCGCGTGAGCCACGATACACGGCTGATCGCCGCGGCTGACGAGTTGGCGGGGCAGGGCATTGGCGCCTTGGTCCTGGCTCAAGTCTCGATGGGACCGCTTGTGCCCGTACTGCGTGAGCGCCTTGGCATACCGGTATTTTCAAGTCTTGAAACCAGCCTGAGCGCCTTGCGGCGTCTCGTATGAAACGTGGCGTGTACCTGCTGGCGCTGGCTCTGGCAGCTCAACCGCCCGAACAGGACCCAGTTTTTGGCACGACTGTCTACTCCTCGGCTGGGCTTACCGGCAAGGTCTATTTCGTCTCGCCCGACTCGACGCAGTTGCCGCGGTTCCGTGAGTCTCGGGCGGTAGGCTCCGTCTACACCACGTCGTTGAATATTCCGCCGCAACCCTTTACGCAGGGATTTCCGGGTATTGCGAACCGGTTCGAATGGTTTGGCATCGACTACCGCGGAAAAATCTGGATTGAGAACCCAGGCGTGTATGAGTTTCGCCTGCTCTCGGATGATGGCTCGAAGTTTTGGATCAACAACCGGCTGGTCATAGACAACGACGGACTTCACTCGCCAGCGGCGTTGACCGCGTCGGCGAAGCTTTCGCGGGGCCTGTTCCAATTTCGTATCGCCTACTTTCAAGGGCCCAGGATGGACGTGGCGCTAATTTTCTCCGTTCGTCCACCGGAAAAGCCGTGGTCGATCTTCAACACGGACAATTTCCTGGCCCCCGCGGCGGCAGCGCTCCCCGAGGGCAAGGTCAGTGAGATCAAGCGGGCGTCGAACTGGTAGCGAGTGCGGAAGCGAACTGGCGCACTTTGCCGATTGCGGCGGCGATATCGTCCATGTCGCGCTTTTCGCCTAGGAGCATCGTTTGCGTGAACCAGACGGCCTCGTTGCAGAGCCGATCGTTGATCGGCAGTTCGTTCTGTTCACGCCACTGTTTTAGCCGGGCTGCACCGTAAATGCGTTGATAGCCTCGGGAGTTCAGGATGTTCTCCATGAAGGGCTGCCGGTTGAGAGGGGCGTAGCCGCCAGAGGCGGGAATGCCTTCGGCTGAGAGGGCCTTCAGGAACTTGGCGCGGGGGAGATTAGCGAACTGCGCGGCGTCGTAGCGGAACATATATAGATGCCAGGCGCTTCGGGTGGCGCCTTTCGGCCAGGCGGCCGGGGTGACGCCAGGAATCTCGCGGAGGAGTTGTGAAAGGTAGGCAGCGTTTTCATCGCGACGCTTGGACTGGGCGTCGAGGCGCTCCATTTGGGCGAGGAGCAGGGCGGCCTGGAACTCCGTCAGGCGAAGGTTGGCGCCCTGCGCCGCCGGCGCGCCGTTCCATCCGCTCATAAACGCGCCGCTGCCAGCGGGCGGCTTCCGGGCATTCGAGTTCGTATGGTACGCATAGCAGCGTTCAATGAAGTCGCCATCGTTTGAAACGACAGCGCCTCCCTCACCCGAGTTCAGGTTCTTGGATGCCTGGAAGCTGAAGGTGCCGCAGTCGCCGACAGTGCCGACGCGCTTGCCTTTCCACTCAGCGAGATGGGCCTGGGCGGCGTCTTCGAGTACCTTCAGCCCTTTGGGCTTAGCGGCGGCGAGGACGCCGTCGAGATCGGCGGGGGTCCCGGCGATGTGCACGGGGATGACGGCGACGGTGCGGTCCGTGATGGCGCCTGCAATCTTCGAGGGGTCGATTTGGAAGGATGCGGCGTCGGTATCGACGAACACCGGAAGAGCGCACTTCGAGAGGACAGCGTTAATGGTGGCGATAAAGGTGTAGGGCGGGACGATCACTTCGTCGCCGGCCTGCACGTCGAGGCCGTGGAGAGCGACCATGAGCGCACTGGTGCCATTGGCGACGGCCAGGCAGTGCTTGGTGCCGATCAATTGGGCGTACTTTTCTTCGAACGCCGCGACCTGTTGGCCGTTGCCGCGATACCACTTACCGCTGGTCAGAACGCGCTGTAAGCCTTCTTTTTCGGCCGGACCGACAATGGGCCAACCGGGGAAGGGCTTCTTCCGGATCGGGTCTCCGCCTAAGGCCGCCGGTTTGGCCTGTGCATTGGTCACGATGGTGATTCCGGCGGCGGTGGCCGCCACTGCCTCGCGTCTGGTCATGTCACTATGCTAACCGACCCCCGGTGGCGTTTGGCACCGGAATTTGATAGTGTCCGCCGTGAATCGATTTCGATTCGTCCACCTAATTCAGGTTTGAGGTAACGAGGATGATGATATTCAGAGGTGCGGGGCGCAGGGGCGCTCTTGCCCTGTTGGCATGCTTGACCCTAACATCCGCGCCAGTTTCCGCCCAGGTTTTGAAGGGGCAGATTCTTGGTGTGGTCGCCGACCAGTCCGGGGCACTAGTGCCCGGAGTGAAAATTACTATTCTGGAGACGCGGACCAACTTCCAGCGGACCAGCGAGACCAACGACACGGGGAACTTTTTCTTCGTCAATTTAGACCCGGGCGACTACCGCGTGGAAGCGGAGAAGACGGGATTTAGTAAAGCTTTGCGCACGGGGGTGGAACTGCTTCCGAACACCACCGCCCGTGTGAACTTTGAACTCGTTCCGGGGGCGATTACGCAGACGATCGACGTCAGCGCCACCGCCATGCCCTTACTGCAAACCGACCGCGCGGACACGGGCGGCAAAATCGACCAGAAGCAGTTGCAGACGATGCCGATGCTCTATAACCGCAACTACCAGGGCTTGCTGCTGCTGGTGCCGGGCGTGGGGCGTCCGTTCAAACCGCACTCGGAGTTCTACAACTCGCACGACTCCCTTTCGGTTCGTGTGAACGGGCAGGGGCGGCAATTCAACAATTTTCAAATTGAGGGAATTGAGAACAAGATCGACAACGGAAACCTGACGGCGCTGGTGCCTCCTGCCGAGGCGATTCAGACGGTGGACGTTTCGACGTCGAACTTCGACCCGGAGTTTGGCAACGCGGGCGGCGCGGTGACGAACGTGACACTGCGCAGCGGATCGAACGACTTCCATGGGAGCCTGTTCCACTTCCACCGGAACGAGAACATCCAGGCGCGCAACACGTTCGCCGTGACAAAGGCCCCGACGGTGTACAACCAGTTCGGCGGCACGTTGGGCGGGCGGATTGTGCGGGACAAGCTGTTTTTCTTCGCCGACTATCAGGGTAGCCGGGACCACCTGGGCCAAGTGAACCGGGGTACGTTGCCCAGCACCATCTTCCGCACGGGCAATCTGGCGGGCGGCGGCGTCAATATCTACGATCCTCTAACGGGAGATGCCTCCGGGGCGGGTCGCACGGCGTTTGCGGGCGGCATAATCCCACAAAGCCGGATCAGTCCGATTGCTCGCCGGATTCTGGGCTTTTTGCCCGATCCGAATCTCGGCACATTGCCGGAGGGCCAGATCAACTACTCTCAAAACAGCGTTCGCATCAAGACGCTAGATCAGGCCGATTCCAAGGTGGACTGGGTGATTGGCAGCAACGACCGACTGGCGGTGCGCTACAGCATTCAGAAAGCCGTGGTGGACGACCCAGGCCTGTTTGGGCCTGGAGGCATCTATGGCGGATTCCGAAATGGTGGCTTCGGTGGTTCGGGTCCAGCCCGAACGCAGAGCGCTGGCATCAACTATTCGAAGGTGATCAGCCCTACGTTGGTTTGGGAATCGCGCTTGGGTGTAGTGCGGAACCGCAATGACGCACTTAACTCCGATACCGGGAAGAAGACCGCGGAAGAGATTGGCATTCGTGGCGCCAATCTGGACGAATGGACGAGCGGATTGACGGAGATTCGGGTGAACGGGTACTCGTCGCCGTTAGTAGGCTTTTCGCCGAGCTTGCCATGGGCTCGGGCTGTGACGAGCTTTGGCATCGTCAATAACTTCTCGAAGACCTTTTCGAAACACATCATCCGCTTCGGTGTCGACATCCGCCGGGAACGGAACGACCTGCTCCAGACGCAGACGTTTAACCCGCGCGGCCGGTTCGAATACAACCCGGCACAGACGGGTACGACGATCGATACCCGCCGGAACTTCGCGAATTCGTTTGCGTCGTTTTTGCTGGATGCGCCGAGTCAGTCCGGACGCGACTTGCCGTTTATCTTCCCAACGCGCCGGGAGCTTACTTCCAACTTCTACATCCAGGACAAGTGGCAGGTTTCGTCGAAGCTGACGCTGGACATCGGCCTTCGCTTCGAGCGGGAGCTGGGTAGCCGGCCTCGCAGCGAGGGCGGGTTCTCCAACTACAACCCGGCGAACAATACACTGGAGCTGGCCGGTATTGGCTCGATTCCGATTAACATTGCCAACACGAATAACAATTGGGGACCGCGTTTGGGCATCGCTTATCGTGTGAGCGAGAAGATGGTGGTCCGGACTGGGTATGGAATCAGCTTCTTCCCGCGCCGGATGGGGCAGACGAACTTCCCGATCCTGCAGAACAACGCCTACCCGGCGGCCAACGCGTTTGTGCCGTCCGCGGTGACGATGACGACGGGATTTCCTGCGTTCGTGCCATTTAATCTGCCGTCCACTGGCGTGATTGAAAACGCGCCATTGAACAATGGCTACGGCATCACACCGCGCGATTTGGCAAGTCCCTATGTGCAGAGTTGGAACTTCGCTGTGCAGCGCGCGCTACCATTCAAGCTGGCTTTAGATGTGGCGTACGTGGGGAATCGCGGGGTGAATAACCAATC
Source organism: Candidatus Sulfopaludibacter sp. SbA3 (assembly GCA_945890485.1). GTDB lineage: Bacteria > Acidobacteriota > Terriglobia > Bryobacterales > Bryobacteraceae. Next base: position 255,472 of record CAMDCN010000006.1, read on the forward strand.
GGGTTACAACATCAACGCATCCATGATTCCGGGTTCGGGCAACAATGGCCGTCCGCTGTTTCTGGCCTACCGGCGAGCGACTGATACGACGATGCCGCTCGGAACGAACACCTGGTATAACGGCTTGCAGTTCAAGTTGGATCGGCGGGTAGGCGACGGCTTGTTCCTGACAACTTCGTATACTTTTAGTAAAGGCTTGAACTACACGGAAGACGATGGCGGCTTGGCAATTCCGATGAACGTACCTCTGAACAAGGCTCGGATGAGCGACAACCGGACGCATGTCTTCACGAATAGCTTCATGTGGTCACTTCCGTTTGGCAAAGGCAAACGGTGGGCGAACTCTGGGCCGGCGCAGTATATTGTGGGCGGATGGCAGTTCCAGGGTCTCGTTAGCTTGATGAGTGGCACTTGGTTCACGCCCTCCGTTTCGGGTGTCGTGAACGCGCCGGGCAATGCCGATCGTCCGAACTGGGTGGCCCCGATCCGCTACCTGGGCGGCACGGGACCGGGACAACAGTTCTTTGACACAAGTTCGTTCGCCATTCCTGCGCAGAATACACTGGGGAACGCCGGACGGAACATCATCCAGGGACCGCGCTTCTCGAACCTCGATGCGGCGCTGCACCGGGAGTTCCGCGTTCGCGAGGGCATGTCGCTAACCTTGCGGGTGGAGAGCTTTAACTTCACCAACACACCGCACTATAGCAATCCGAACGGCAACGCGCAGTCGCCGCAGTTCGGACAGATCAATGGAGCCGAACAGGATCAGCGCCAGTACCAACTTGGGCTGACCCTGCGATTCTAGGCCGCTAACGGGGCGCCGGCAGCCGGCCGCGAAACTTAGGAACGATGACTTCCTGGGTGTAGCGGTCGTGCTGCCGGAGGGCCTCCATCGCTTCGGGCATCCGCATTTGTTTCACGATCGCCTTCATCTGTTCGGTCCCCTGTTTTCCCCACTCCGTCCTTTCCGCCGCAGTCGTTGGCAGGCCTTCCGACCCTCCTCCATGAGCCATCACATCCGCCACCCAGGAGCCTAGGCTCAAGCTGCCGGAGAAGCCGAGCTTGCCTAGCGTGGCCAGTCCCTGGTTGGGAGGCACAGGCGCGGCCGCGTGGGATTCGGCCTCGCCGTAGTCGCCTTTGAGGGGAAGGTCTTCGAGGCGACCGGTGATGGCATGAGCCCCATAGAGCGTCTTCGCGCGATCGGCCGCGCTGAGTTGGAGGCGGGGGAGGTAGGTGTCCATGTTGATGTAGAGGATGGGCACGTGAGTTTCTTCAAAGAACTCGCGGGCGAGGGTGCCAACGGTGAGCGGAGCTGGGCCGTGGCTTGACGAAAGATAGACCTGACGGCGGAAGCCCTGCTTCAGCAGCGAGTGGGCGAGTTCCTTCAGGAAGGCCGTGCCGGATTGCGGGCTGAGATAGACCGTCGACGGGGCGATGGTGGTGGTGCCAGGGTAGGACCAGACGAGGCCAGGCATATAGAGTCCGCCGGTCTCCTCGGCCATTGTCATGGCGTAGGCAAGTGGCCAGGTGTAGTCCCGGTTGCTGGGTTGGGTGCCATTCGTTTCGACCGCACCCACGGGAATGAAAACGATGTCGCTCTTTTTGAGCTGGGCAGCCACTTGCACTTGGCTGAGGCGCGTGAGGTCCCGCGTATGCAGCGGACGGATTTGCGCGGATAATCCCGCGGCGAGTGTTGCGGCCAGAATAATAAATCTCAACATTTGGGGCTCCTAGGCTTGTCACCGTACGCTCCATATGATATTCGTTACCGCAGTGAAGTGAGACCGCCTTCCATTCGCTTCGCTTTGTACTATGCGAAACGTACTTTTGCTTTCTGTTGCCGCCTTGTCCGCTGCGACCCCTTCTCTGGCGCAACGCGCGCCGTTGTTCAAGGACGAGATCCTACCGGTGCTCGAAAAGAGCTGTGTGAAGTGTCACAGTCCGAAGCAGGCGATGGGGGGACTGGATCTTTCCACGTTCGCCGGGCTGATGAAGGGTGGATCGAGTGGGCCGGCGATTGCGCCGGGCAAGCCGGGGCGGAGTCTGTTGTGGGTGATGGTGGATTCAGACAAGATGCCGATGGGCGGCAGTTTGTCGGCGGCACAGAAGCAGTTGCTACGAACGTATATTGAGCAGGGCCGTTTTCCGACAGCGGAACTGGACGCGGCGCAGTTAGCGAAGGAAGCGGCGAGAATAACGCCGGAGGCCCGGCAGTGGTGGTCGTTCCAGGTGCCGGTGAAGCCGGCGGTTCCGGCGAAGCCGCGGGGAGCGACGGTGCATACGCCGATCGATGCGTTTGTGGCGGAGAAGCTGGCGGCGAAGGGTTGGCGGATGCAGCCCGAAGCAGAGCGGGTAAACCTGGCGCGGCGGCTCTATTTTGGATTGACGGGAATTGCGCCGACGCCGGCCGAAATGAAAACATTTCTGGCGGATTCGTCGCCCCAAGCGTATGAGAAGCTGGTGGACCGGCTGCTGGCGAGTCCGCGGTACGGCGAACATTGGGGCCGCCATTGGATGGATATCGCCGGGTACTCCGATACCCGTGGCGACGCGGGTGATTCGACTAGGGAAGCGCTGTGGAAGTACCGGGACTATGTGATTCAGGCCTTCAATAAGAACAAGCCGATCAACCGGTTCCTTCTGGAGCAGTTTGCGGGGGACCAGTTGGTGAACTATCAGCCGGGCACTTCCCCCAAGCCGGAGCACGTGGAGGCGTTGACTGCCACGGGATACCTGCGGACGATTGCGGACATCACGGATAACCAGACGATCTACGAGGTAGATAAGTATTTTGATGCACTGCAGAAGACCGTGGAGACGAGCTTGTCGTCGGTGCTTGGCCTGTCGATTGGTTGCGCGCGGTGCCACGATCATAAGTTCGACCCGATTCTGCAGAAGGACTACTACAAGCTGACCGCGGTGTATCAGTCGACGTGGGACCCGGAGAACTGGCTGGCGGCGAATTTGGGCTTTGGCCCGTGGCCGAGCCGGATGGTGCTGGACATTCCGGGCGATAAGCGGGCGGCGTGGATCAAGGACGTCACCAGCAGCGATGCCAAGACGATTCGGCGCCTGGATGATTTGCTGGAGGCGACGTATCAGCGGTTCCGGGCAGAGCTGAAGTCGGGCCGGGAGTTGACGGCGGAGCGGCGGGCTGAGCTGCGGCGGATTATCGAAGAGGATCCGGACCTGGAAGTGGACCGGAATGCGACGAAGGACTTCATCTCCGATAACGAGTTGGACAAGCGGTATCCCGAGTTCGCGAAGTGGAAAGACGAGATTGCGGTGCGACGGGCGAACCGGCGGAAGAAGCAGTCCGAGATCGATCCGAACTTTATTGAAGCGGCGTGGGATGTATCGAAGACGCCATCGCCGACCTACATTCTGCAGCGCGGAAATTACCTGGCGCCGGGCGCGGAGGTGCAGCCGGGGCTGCCCGCGGTGCTCGATCATCCGGCGAAGCCGTTCGCGTTCCCGAAGCCGGAGGAGCATCCGGAGTGGAATCATACGGGACGCCGGCTGGCGCTGGCGCAGTGGCTGGTGTCGCGGGAGAATCCTTTGGTGGCCCGGGTGTTTGTCAACCGGGTTTGGCAGTTCCATTTTGGCGAGGGGCTCGTGAAGTCCGTGGATGACTTCGGCATGCAGGGCGACAAGCCGAGCCATCCGGAGTTGCTCGACTATCTGGCGGTGGATTTCCAAGAGAGCGGTTGGGACTTGAAGCGATTGACGCGGCAGATTGTTTTGTCGCAGGTTTACCGGCAGTCGTCGGCCGAGGTGCCGGAGTATCTGGCGGCGGATCCGTCGTCGAAGTTGCTGTGGCGGAAGCCGCCGCTGCGGCTGGAAGCGGAGACGATTCGCGATTCGATGCTGCTGGTGAGCGGGTTGTTGAACGAGAAGATGTACGGCCCGCATGAGCCGATCAAGCGGGGACCGGACGGACAGTGGCTGGAGGACGAATCGAAGGGCGATCCCAATCGGAGGAGCCTCTATTTGACCCAGTCGCGGACCCGGCCGGTGGCGTTTCTGCATGCGTTTGATGCGCCGACGATGACGGCGGATAACCAGACGCAGCGGTTCCGGTCGGCCTTGCCAACGCAGTCGCTGGCTTTGTTGAATGGTCCGTTTGTGCGCCGGGTGAGCCAGGCGTTTGCGAACCAGGTTTGGGAGCAGAGTAAGGGCGATACCGCCGAGGCGCTGCACCGGGCATTCCTTGCCGCTTACTCCCGCCCGCCTTCGGCGCGGGAACTTGCGATTGGCCAGCAGGCCATCGCCACCGAGACGGATCCGAAGGAAGGCCTTCGTCTGTTTCTTCAAGCCATTCTTGGCACCAACGATTTTCTATACAGTTACTAAGAGCCATGAAGCCTTTTCTCTCCCGTCGCCAAGCACTCCAGGAAGCCGCTCTCGGCTTCGGTGGTCTCGCCCTCAGTTCGCTCGCCGCCCTGGGCGCCGAGCCGACGTCGTACACCCTGCGCCCGAAGCGGCCGCATTTTCCGGCGAAGGCAAAGAACGTCATCTTCCTCTACGTCGGCGGCGGCCCGAGCACGATCGACATGTTCGACCCGAAGCCATTGCTGCGGAAGTATAACGGACAGCCGGCGCCGTTCGAAATCAAGGGTCGGGCATTGAACGGTTCGCAAGAGGTGATGGCGAGCCCGTGGGACTTCACCCGCTGCGGCAAGAGCGGCCGGGAGATTTCGAACCTGTTGCCGCACTTTCAGAAAGTGGTGGACAAGGTGAGTTTCGTGCGGTCGATGCAGACGGATCGGATTGACCATTCGACGGCGCAGTTCACGTTTGTGACGGGCCGCGGGTTCACGGGTTTCCCGACGCTGGGTTCGTGGGTGAACTATGCGCTGGGGACGGAGAACGAGAACTTGCCCGGGTTTGTGGCGCTGGGTGAGGGCGCGAGTATCGGATCTCGGGCGCACTCCTCGGCTTGGTTGCCGCCGGTGTATACCGGGACGGCGATGCGAGCGGATGCGAAGGCGCCGATCTATGACATCAAGCGGCCGGACGATATGTCGGGCGAGCAGCAGCAGCGTTTGCTTTCGGTGGTGAATCAGTTGAACCGCGAGCAGAAGGGGCATCATCCGCTGGACCAGGATCTGGAGGCGCGGATTGCGAACTATGAACTGGCGGCGCGGATGCAACTGGAAGCTTTGCGGGTGGCGGATCTGTCGTCCGAGAGCCAGGCCACGAAGGATCTGTATGGCTTGGACGAGAAGGTTTCGGGGCCGTACAGCAAGCTGTGTCTCATGGCGCGCCGGCTGGTTGAAAGTGGTGTCCGTTTCGTGCAGATTTATGGCGGTGGAGGCGGAAACTGGGATACGCACAGCAATATCGCCGGCCAGCTTCCGGGGCTTTGCCAGTACATCGATCGCGGAATGTCCGCCTTGCTGACGGACCTGGAGCAACGCGGGATGCTGAAGGACACGCTCGTGGTTTGGTCGGGCGAGTTCGGCCGGTTGCCGACGATCGAATCGAGGAACTCCGCTCCGGGCCGCGACCATAATCCGTATGGGTTCAACATGTGGATGGCGGGAGCGGGCGTAAAGCAGGGCTTCGACTATGGGCTGACCGATGATTTGGGCTATGCCGCCGTACCGGAGTTCCGCGTGGGCCATGCCGATATCCATGCCACGATTCAGCACCTGCTGGGCATCGACCACCAGAAAAACACATTCTTCTATGAAGGCCGCAACGAGTCGCTGGTTGGGGTGACTCCGGCGCGGGTTCTGAACGAGATTCTCTTATGATTGATCGCCGTCAACTTCTTTCCGGCAGCCTGGCTACGGCTGCTCTTCACGCCGCGACCGGGGGCGAAGTAAAGCGCCGGGCAGGGTCGCGCATCAAGATCGGCTTGAATGCGTATTCGTTCAACAAGCCGCTGATGGCGGGGACGATGACGATTCCCGACGTGATCGACTACTGCGCGCAGCAGCAGATTGACGGGGTGGACCTGACGGGTTACTACTTCAAGGGCTATCCGAACGTGCCCAGCGACGAAGTGATCTATAGCATTAAGCGAGCCGCGTTTCTGAATGGCGTGACCATCACGGGCACCGGCGTGCGGAACGATTTCGCGTTGACGGATCCGTCGAGCCGGCGGGGGCACATTCAACTGGTGAAAGATTGGGTGGACGTGGCGGCGAAGCTCGGCTCGGATATGGTCCGCGTGTTTTCGGGCCGCGAGCACCCCAAGGGCTACACCTTTGACAAGGTTCTCGACTGGATGGTTCCCGCCTTTCAGGAGTGTGCCGAGTACGGGGCGAAGCACGGCGTAATCGTTGGCTTGCAGCATCACGATGACTTCCTGAAGACGGCGGACCAGACGATCCGGGTGGTGGATCTGGTGAAGTCGGATTGGTTTTCGGTGATTCTGGACGTGGGCAGCTTGCGCCAGGGCGACCCGTACGCGGAGATTGAAAAGCTGTTGCCTTACTCAAGCAATTGGCAGGTGAAGGAGCACGTCTGGTACGGCACGAAGAAGGTGGAAATCGACCTGCCGCGGATCCGCAAGATCATCGACCGCGTTGGCTATCGTGGCTTCACGCCGATTGAAGCTCTTGGCGAGGGCGATCCGGCGACGATCGTGACGGCGTTCCTGGGCAAGGTTCGCCAGGCGTTCTCTTAGGTAGCTGGGGACAGCGTCAGGAGTTCGGGAGCGTGGTCCCGCCACCAGCGGTAGCCCGCTTCCTCGTCCCATTCGCGGCTGGCGGGGCTGGCCTCCAACTTAGCGCGGAGCGCGCGAGCGCTCGACGGGCGGCCGGCAGGATCCTTGGCCAAGCAGGCGAGCAGGAGTTCGTCGAGTTCGGGGGGAACGGTCAACTCCGTTCGTTGGGACGGTGGTAAGGGTTCGTTTTGTACGTGGGCCAGCGCCATCGCCATGCCGCTCGGCGCCTCGAACACCGTTCTGCCCGTCAGCAGCCAGTAGCCGACGCAGCCGACGGCATAGAGGTCAGCGCGGGCATCCACGTCAACGCTGCCGATGGCGAGCTCCGGGGCCATGTAGGCCGGCGTGCCAGTCGTCATCCCCTCTCGGGTAAGCTTGGCGGACTCGGCGTCCTCAATGGCCTTCACGAGGCCAAAGTCGAGCACCTTGGCGAAGTCGCTATCGAGGCCGCTTTGGCCGACCATGATGTTCCGCGGCTTGATGTCGCGATGCGTCAGGCCGACGGCATGGGCCTCTTCGAGGGACCGGCAGATCTGCCGGAGCAGCCAGATGGCACGGCCAGCGGGCAGAGGGCCGAACCGTTCCACCAACGTTTCGAGATCGATGCCATTGACGATCTCCATCACGTAGTAGAGGGCGCCATTTTCTGTCATGCCGTAGTCGAAGATGGTGACCGTGTGCGGCGACCGAAGTCCGGCGGTCGCCTTGGCCTCGCGCTCAAACCGCATGCGCACGACCGACATGGCTTCGGCTGAGTTCTTCGTGACTTCTCGCGGAGCGATCAGTTTGATGGCGGCTTCGCGGGCCAACATGCGATGGCGGGCGCGCCACACTTCGCCCATGCCGCCGGCGCCGAGCTTTTCGAGTAGCTCGTAGCTGCCCAGCTCCTTTTCCCGGCTCATCCGGATCCCCATCTGGTAGACCAAGCGCGAAAGGAGAATGCCAATCGTTGCGAAGATCGTCGGAGGAACCATCCAAATGGCAATTTGCGCAGGAGTGGGGACCGGGACGTTGAGTAACCAGACGTTAAGCATCAGACCAACGCCGGCCATCGAAGCCGAAAGTAGCGCGGCCACGGTGGCTTTTGACCAGTTGGCGGGGACCGCCATGCCGAATATCAGAACCCAGGCCGAGATCGCGGAGATCCCGCGGATCCGTTCCTCCGGCTGCATGGGGATGACCCACTCGCTCATGGCGATCAGCAGCGCGCCGACAACCTCGAAAACCAAACCAATTTCAAGTTTGCGGGAGCCGCTGATGCCCGGACTCCGCATCAAGAAAAAGACCGCTATGCCCGAGGCGATAGCGGTCAACGTGACGTAGGCGAAGACCCAGTGGTCTTTCGGCAGGCTAGGAACGGAGAAGCGATACAGCAGGTCGATAATCGCATAACACGCGCCGTAGGCTGCGCCTGCCCAGCCCAAACGCCGAACCGCTCCCTCCACCAGCTCCGTGGGAAGCCGATCCGTGGGGACGAGCGATTCGGTCGTATTGTGTTTGCCTAGACGATCCTTTCTCAAATCGACCTACTGGGTTGGAGCCTTTGTTTTTAGCCTTTCAGCACTTCCCGAATGCGCCGGGCCACGATCTTATCTTCTCCGGACTGGAGCATCCAGACACCGATTTCGAGGGAGTCCTTGGTGCCGGGGACGACTTCGATGGACGGGTCGCCTTCGCGGAGTTTGACGGCGACTTCCTTGTAGCTGAGTTTGATCTTGGACTGGTCCCACGTCAGGCGGAGGTGCGGGACGTGATTGGCGATGGGGGGAACGTACTGTTCGGCCTTGACGCCGGCGACAGCCTTAACGGTATCGCCGATCAGCGACACGCGACGTTCCCATTCCTTCCACTCGGCGGCGTGATCCATTTTCATGAAGGTCTCGATGGCGACCATCATGCCGAGGAGCTCTTCTTTATTCACCTTCATGCCACGGCCGATGGTGTCGCCATTGGGCGGGGCATTCAAGCGGGCGGCGGCGATGATCTCTTTTTTCCCCATGAGTACGCCGGCGCTTTGCGGACCGCGGATGCCTTTGCCACCGGAGAAGATGACAAGCGAGAAACCCATCTTGTTAAAACGGGTCATGTTTTCGAGCGGCAGCGCGTCGGCGGCGCAGTCGGTCATGGTGGGAATGCCTTTGTCGATGCCGATCTGAGCGAACTCCTGATCCTTGATCTGGCCGTCGTTATTGGCCCAGTTCAGGAAGAACATCATGGCGGTCTTTTCGTTGATGGCGCGCAGCAGTTCCTCGCGGGTCTCCACCTCAATCAGCTTGACCCCGCAGTTGCGGATGGCATGGTCGTAGCCGACGCGATGGGTCTTCTGTACGATCACCTCGCTCTTCATGCCGGTGATGTTGGGCAACTGCAGAACCTTCTTCTGATCCATTCCGGTGAGGACGCCGGCGGTGCCGAGGGTTAAGGCGGAGGCGGCGCCAGCGCTGACCATGGCGGCTTCGGCGCCGAGCAGTTCCGCGATGCGCTTGCCTACGGCGTCGTGCAGTTCCGAGATGCGGACGAATTGCTTGGAGGCGTAGTTGATGGCCTCCATCACTTCGGGTCGCATCAAGGAGGCGGTGAACATCGTGTATGTTCCAGCCGCATTGATCAGCGGGCGCACGCCCAGGTCTTTAAAGTAGTCGCGTTTCGATACCGCTGCGGAGGCAGCGGGCGCCAGGCTGGCTACGGCGGGAGCGGCGGTCAGCGTTTGGAGAAATTTTCTGCGGTTGGCCATGACGCAATTATACGCCCGCTACCACTGTGGGTTTAATTGGAAAACGCGAGTTTCTTCTGCCAACTCTGCGGCAGGATGCCGCGCCACTTGCGGAGCACGAGTTCTAGAATGTTCAGCAGAACGGCCAGACCAAGAAGGCCGGGCCATAGGCGCGTGATGGCGGGCACGGTGCGGCCCGGGTTGGCGAACGCCTGGCGCGGGTCCGGAGCGTAGCGGCCGCCAGTGAAACCGGCAATCTGCCGGAGCAGGGTTTCGTTGGCGCCGTAGTCGGCGAGTTCCACTTCCTGCCGATAGTAGCCGACTTCCGGGAACACGCGGCTGTCTTCCACCGGCCGGACGCGGAAGAGGCCCTGCGACGCGCCGATGCGGACGCGTCCGCGATAGAGACCTTCGCCGGCCTTGGTGACTTCGACCGGTTGCCGGAAATCGGCCGGACCGAGGACGAAGATAGCGGGGATTTTCTTCGGCTCTTCGAGATTGCGGCCGAGGCGGTAGGTGACCACCAGATCGCCGGTGGCGGCATCGTAGGCGGCTCCCGCTTCCCCAGCTTGCGAATGCGGCAGCAGGTCGCGCAGGACGTTGCCCCAGAAGCGATCGAACCCTTTCCAAGTAACCCAGGCATCCGCCCAACGGCTCTTGGCGTCGGAAGCGAAGACGACGCTGCGGCCGAGGCCATACTGCCAGCGGGTGAGCAGCGGATCGCGCTGGTCGATGCTGAGAATCGTTTCGGCGGTGGGTTTGGCGATGAACTTGGTATAGCCGCGAAGAGCGGGCGCCGACTCCATCCCGACACCTTCGAGGATCTCCGCCTGGCGTTCGATGACCGGGGTGATCGCTTTCTCAATGGCCGTCGAGCCGGTGAATTCCATCACGTCCTTCAGCAGGATCTGCTCGAGGCCGGAGGGATCATTCAGGAAGTAAGCTTTGCCTTTCGAGAACGCCGCGATTTTTTCGAGATAGGCGCGGTTGACGTCCTGGCCGAGGCCGACGGTGGAGATGGTGATGCTTTGCGTGGCGGCTTCCTTGGCCAATGCAATGGAATCGCCTTCCTCGGAAATGCCGTCCGTCAGCAGCACGATGTGCTTATAGGTTGCCTTGATGGGGACGGTGCGGCGGAAGGCTTCCGTTAATGCGGGCGCGATCTGCGTGCCGCCGTCCGGGGTGATGCCCGCGACGAGGCGTTTGATGAGCGTGCGATCTTCAGCCTTCCGGATGGGTACGGCCCATTGAAACGAGTTGTCAAAGATGAGAACGCCGACGAAGTCGACCGGGCGAAGGTTCTCGATCACGCCGATGGAGGCGACCCGGGCTAACTCCATTTTGCGGCCTTCCATGGAAGAGGACTTGTCGACGATGAGCGTGACGCAGGTGCCCTCCGGGGAGCGGGGCGGGGCGAGCTTGGCCGACATCGCGCGGTCGAGGGCGTCTTCGATCTTCTTGGCCTCGTTGAAGGTATTGCGTTCGCCGCCAATGACGAGAAGACCGCCGCCTTGCTTCACCCACTGCTCGACGCGGTCCTTGCGCTCCAGCGAAATGGCTTCGAGGTCGAGATTGTTGAGGATTACGATCTGGAAGTCGTCGAGCTTCTGGCCGTCCAGCGTGCTGGTCGTGGTGACGTCGAAACGGCCGGCGGAGAGGACGTCCATGAAGTCCTTTTCGCTGCCCAGGGGATCCTGCGTGACATAGAGCGCCTTGGGAAGGCGCAGGGCGACCGACTGGGCGAATCGAACCTCGCCGAGTTCGGCTGATTTCACGACGCCGGCGACATCGATGGCGCCGGGCGTATTCAGCGCGACTTGGACGCGAACCCGGTTCATGCCGGCCTGGAGCTCCACTGCATTCGTGCCGATGGCTTTGCCTTCGGCGGTGAGGTCAATGGTTGCCGCCGCGCGGCGGGGAGCTTCCAGCGAGATTTCGATGGGGAAGCGGTCGCCTGCGAACGCCTGTGTCGGGAACGAAACGGAGTCCAGGCGCAGGGCGGGCTTGGGCCGTCCGGCCATGGGATAGACGTCCACGGGCACGCCTAACTGCTGGGCCTGCCAAAGCGCGCGAGTGACGCTTCCTTTGTTTTCCTTACCATCCGAAAGGAGCGCGATGCGCGGCACGAGTCCGGCGGGCATGGCGGCCATGCCTTCGCGCAGGGCGGTTTCGAGATCCGTACCGCGGCCGCCCGCCCCGGAGGTGTAGCCGAGTTTGCCCTTCTCTTCCGCTTCGGAGACAGGCCGCGTGGTGCGTCCGAACGGGATGACTTTCACCCAGTTACGCCCCTTATCTCCCACGATGCGGCTGGCGATGGTGGAGGCTTGGGCCAGGTCCTGTTCGGAGACGCTGGCGGAGGTGTCGACCAGCACGCTGACGGCTACCTTGCTCTCCTCAGAGTTCATTCTGGGTTCCGCCAGGGCCAGGATGATGCAAATGATCGCGAGGGCCTTGAGCGTGGTTGCGAGGCGTTGCCGTCCACGAGTCCATTCGAGATACCACCAGCCCGCCGGGACCACGATCAGAAGAAGTACCCACCACCGTTCCAGCGTCATGATGCCTTCCGAAACGGCGCCGTGAAGCGCCGCAAAATCTCAGTGCCGGGCATGTCCTGCTGCTGTACCGCGGGCAGGCGCGTCCGGCCGAACCACAGCCATTCGATCAGGAGCAGCAGTCCACCAGCGATAGCAAGCCACTGCCAGATATCGCGAGAGGCGATGGAGTCGACGACGCCTCGCGGAATCCCGCGACGCACTTTGGCGGGGGCTTCCCAAGTGGCCTCGGCAATGTCCGGCAGAGAAAGCGAATACACCTGCTCCTGGCTTCCGGTCCGCACGCGGACCATGCCGCGCTCACCGGAGTAGAACTGCAGATTGCCATCCACGATGGAGAAGGGAACTGCGATGTCGCTCGCGCCGAGTACGCGAACGGAACTGGCGTCGACGCCACTCTCGAGGGGAATCTGGATGTTGCCGACGCTTTCACCGGTCACTTCGCGGCGGCGCATCACGTCCGGGGCCAGCCACTCGAGCGTATTGGCCATCAGCAAGGGCGCGGTGAGTTCGAAGCGCAGGGCGCCGCGGCCGGGATGGAAGCCGAGGTAGGCCGCGTCGTTCGAGGCCACGGCGACCGCACCGGCTTCGCTTTCGGCGACGACGGTGACATTGGCGGAGGGTGCGAAGACGCTGGTTTCGTCCAGGCGAAGGTCGAGGCTGCGTAGCCCGGATGCAATTGGATGTTCGTTGCGCCAGCCGGTCAGCTTCACGCCTCGGGCCGGGCTGAGCATCGCGATGGGCGCTCCCTTGGCGGGCGGTTCAATCCACAGCGCCTTGCGCGCAGGCTTGACCGGTGGAGCGAAGCGGTCGAGGACGATGATCTCGGCGTCGACGTCGGCCTTGTACTCTTCGGGCGGGGCGTAGGTGGCGGTAAGCCAGCGGTTGGCGTTGAGGAGCGGCCGCAGCAGAGCCGGTTCGCGGGTATAAACCATGACGCGCACCAGTTTCTGTTCGGGCAGTTCCAGGGTGGCGGCGTTGTCTTCGACGATGGCATCGCGCATGACGAGCCGCGCTTCGAGGTATCCAGCCGCTTTGGTGCGGAACTCGATCCTGGCGCTCTCTTCGGCGCCCGGCTGCAGCGTGATGCGGGCGGAGCCCACGGGTGCGCTGCCGAAGGTGATGGCGAGGGGCGCGTTCTCCACTTGGCGGGAGTAGTTCTTCACCGCGACGAAAACTTCCCAGAGTTGGGCGTCGGCCGGGGAGCGCCGGAGGGTGACCTTGCGAATGCCGACGTTGCGCAGGTCGCTTTTCACCGGAAGGAGCCGAACGTTGGCGGGGAGTTCGGCCTCGCTCGGCAGGTCGTTCGCATGGGAACGGAACGAACCGGCGAGTACAATTTCACCGAGGCCGCTGCCGTGCTGCCGCTGCATCTGACGGGCGAAATCGAGCGTGGCTTTCAGGTTGATTGCGGATGCACCGGGGCGAGTTTCGAGGATGGCCAGTTCGGTGGCCGGGCGGTCGGTGGCGAAGACGGTGGCGGGGGTGGGAAGTGCATCGGCGCGAACGAGCATGACGCGGTCGCCCGAAGGGAGGCTGCGGAGCCAGAGAATCGATTCGCGTTTGGCTTGATCGAGGAGCGACAGCGGGCCGGAGCGGGCGGCCATCCAAGCGGAGCTATCGAGAACCAGGATGTGATCGCGGCTCATGCGATCCGGCGAACCGAGACGGAGCTGGGCGAGTGCGGCCAGAAGAAGGCCAATGGCGATGAGTTGCAGGAGCATCGACCAGGGTTGTTGGATCCGCTTGCGATGTTTGGCCTCCGGGGGTTTATCCGAAGGGGTCCAGAAGCGGAGTGTGGCCACTCGGATCTTGCGGCGGGAGCGGTCGAGCAGGTACAGCGCAAAGACGCCGCCGCTGACCAAGCCCCAAACCGCCAGAAACTCGCCGAGACTCAGGTTCAAAAAGAACATCTACCGTCCGCCCCCTAACAGCGGTCCGAAGATCGCCTGCTCGACTGGCGTTGATGTGACGACGCCCGCGTATTTCCCGCCCTTTCGCAGCGCCACTTCCCGGACGCCGCGGGCGTAGGCGTCGAAGTTCGCCGTGTACTCCGCCTGGGCTTCGTCATCGAAATTCAGCTTTTGCACCTCACCGGTTTCGGCGTCCTCGATCTCGATTTCGCCTTTGAAGGAAGGCACCCGGTCCTCGTCGCTCCAGAGGTGAATGAGAAAGACCTCGTGGCCGAAATCAGCGAGATACTGCAGCGGCTTCTCGCAGCCTTGATCGTCCAGGAAATCAGAGATGACGATGACGAGTCCGCGCTGCGGATACTCCGCAATGAACCGTTTGACGGAGCCCATGAAGTCTGTTTTGCCGGAGGCCTTGAGGCTTTCGAGGAAGGTGACGGTGGGCCGGAAGCGGTGGCGTCCCCCGCCGCATTGCAGCGGGTCGTGGAGGTGGTCGGAGAACGGCTGCAGCAGCACACTCTCGAGACGTACGAGCCCAACATAGGTGAGGGCTCCGGCGAGCCGGCGGGCGTAGTCGAACTTGTTTGGTTCGCCGGTCGTCATGGATTCGCTGGTATCGAGCAGAATTCGCACCGGGACCCGGGGCTCCACTTGAAAGAGCTTGAGGATCAGGCGCTCCAGCCGCATGTAGACGCGCCAGTTGACGGCGCGGAGGTCATCGCCTTGATGGAACTGGCGATGGTCGAGAAACTCCTGACCGGAGCCGGAATAGCGGGAGGCATTGTGACCGCCGACGAGTCCGGGAAACGACTTCTGCCAATGCAGGGTGAGCCGTTCCAGACGCTCTAGAAAAGACTGATCGATGGAGAACTCCGCCATAGAGGGCCAGCCTAGACCGTGGCCGGCGCAACAGAGCGCACGATGTGCTGCAGGACGCTATCGGGTGTCTCGCCGTCGGCGTGGGCGTCGAAATTCAGGATGATGCGGTGCCGGAGTACGGAAGAGGAGATCGCCTGGATGTCTTCGATGCTCAAATGGGTCCGGCCCTTCATCAGCGCCAGCACTCGCCCGCACTCGACGAGGGCTTGTGCGCCGCGAGGAGAGCTGCCGTAGCGAACATATTTTTTGGTTCGTTCGGCGGCATTAGCCGAGGTCGGCTGGGTCGCCATCACCAGGTCGACGGCGTACTCCTGCACATGGGGTGCGGCGAGGACCTGGCGGGCCACCGACTTCAGTTCGAGGATGGTGGCCCGGTCGACCACCTGATCGAGATGGATCTCTTCCCGATGCATGGTGAGATCGACGATGCGGGAGAGTTCCGATTTCGAGGGGTAGGGAACCAGGATCTTCATTAGGAAGCGATCGAGCTGCGCTTCGGGAAGCGGGTAGGTCCCTTCCATTTCGATGGGGTTCTGGGTCGCCATGACGAGGAACGGGTCTTCGAGCACGTGCGTCGTGGTGCCGCTGGTGACCGTGCGCTCCTGCATCGCTTCGAGCAATGCGGATTGCGTTTTGGGGGTGGCGCGGTTGATTTCGTCCGCCAATACGAGGTTGGCGAAAATGGGCCCGGCTTGAAAGCGGAAGGCGCGATGCCCTTCGCTGTCCGATTCCATGATCATACTGCCGACGATATCGGCGGGCATGAGGTCTGGGGTGAACTGGATCCGGGAGTACTTCAGATGGAGCACCCGGGAGAGGGTTCGGAGCAGGGTGGTCTTGCCGAGGCCCGGTACGCCTTCTAGCAGCACGTGGCCGCCGGCGATCATGCATATCAGGACACCGTCAACAACCTCCGGTTGACCGACAATGATTTTGCCGATTTCTTTCCGGATCTGGTCGAGGTGTTGGACTGCTTGGCGGAGTGCGCTATCTGTGAACACTCCCTCATTTTATGGCAACGCGATGAACGCCGCGAACCTTTCCCAACAAAATTCGAAAAGAAACGAAAAGAAGCGGGGGACCGTTTCCGGCTTCCCCCGCTTCCGGGTTTGAACTTTGCTTCCACCGTCCCTTGGAAACCGCCGATTAGTTTTCGGCTGCCGCCAAGTGCACTCCCGATTCCGCCGCCAGGTAACCGACGATCCGGGACATTTCCCGAAGCGCGTTTTGCGCCTTCGGGCCAGCAAAGGGTCGCGTGGCAGCGAACCAGACTTGCATCATGCGATAGTCGATCATCAACAACCTGCTTTCCAGCGAAGCCCCGCCCACCTGCAATTCACTGCAACTCCGGGCCAGGTTCTGCACCACGCGAAGGTCTCGGTCAAGACTCTTGCGGACATGGTCCAATTCCGAGGGCGTCGAAGCGCGCGCCAGCTGAACTTCCAGCCACGCCACGGTTGGGTCCTGATTCTCGCCACCTTGTTTTGCTTCTTCCTCGCTAAGGCGAGACTCTAAAATAAGCAAACAGGAGTAACGAAACCAATAGACGAACATCGCCAACGACAGGATGATGATCACGATACTGGTAATCATTGTTTCGGTCCTAAACTCAACATGCTGTTATAGTACTGGGAGTACCATTCACTACTCAAAAGTATAGGGATAGCGTTACAAGACCGCAAGAAAATTTGATGGTAGTAGGGCAATTTGGTTGATGGCCTACTACCGTACTATTCTGTGCCGCTACGGTCGAAGACCATGTCGCCCGCGGCCTGGCCGGATTCGGCGCAATGGGCGGAAAACAGGCGGGCATAGCTGAGGTTAATGTAGTCCGCTTCGCTGAATCCGAGTGCGGCTGCGGCCCGATCGATCCATTCGCCGGGGCCTTCCAGCTCCAGGTAGACGCCGATAGGCGTTTCGTCCAGCATCGCCACGCCCGGTTCGCCACTTTGCTTCCACTCGCTCCGGAACTTTTCGTAGCGAAAGCGGGGTTCAAGGCCTAGCTTGCCAAGAATGATGGCGACGGCTTGTGTTTCGGCAACATCGACTTCGATCTCTTCTCGCTGTTTGTGGCGATCGACGGTGGCGGGTCCTTTATAGGTGAGAATCCGATGGCCAGCGTATTCGCGAAGCCGGATCAGTTCTCCGCGTTCGCGGAGGGCGCCGTCGGGCCAGTCGTAAATCCGGTTCTCTTCGAGGCTGCGGGGCACGAACTCGACGAAACCAGCTTCCACCAACGTCGCCCGCATCGCCGAGACGTTGGGTACGGCGAGCTTGACTTCAATTTCCTGATACCGTTCCCCATTCACTCGCCTAGGATAGCGCAGCCTTTGCCCCGCTCCGCTCCAGTGCATCGCGCAGCGCTTGCTTGTCGATCGGTTTGGGAAGAAAATCCGTCATGCCCGCGGCCATGCAACTCGCCCGGTCGGCCTCAAAACCATTCGCCGTCAGCGCGATGATGGGGACGCTGGCGTTCCGGCCGGCGCCGGATCGAAGCATCCGGGTGGCCTCGAGCCCGTCCATGACTGGCATTTGACAATCCATCAGGACGACATCGAAGTCTTCCGCCGCCGCCGCCGCGAGAACCGCTTCGCCATCTTCAACAATCGTCACCACGCACCGCATCCTTTCGAGTAGCTTGCGCACCACCTGCTGATTGGTCCGGTTGTCTTCCGCGACGAGAATCCGCAGGCCAGCCAACGCAGCCGGTTCGATGGGGGGAGGCGTTGGGACGCCTCGCTCAAGGTTCAGCCGCCGCCGCGTCAGCGGTCGTTGCAACCGTTGCCAATCCGGCCCCAGCTCGATGGGCGCCGGAGCCAGGGCCACCCAGCTTGCGCGCGAGAATTCGGGGTGGTCCTGCCGCCACTCGACGATGGCCCGCCACTCGGAAGCGGGGAGCCAACCATCGACAACGATCCTGGCCACCGGTTCCGTTTGGGCTTGCAAGCCGGCCAAGCCCTTAACATGGCGACCGAGAGCGACGGCACCTGGACGATCGCCAGAGGCGACCACCAGCGTGGCGACGCGGTCACTCTGACGGGCGGGCTGCCGCACTCGGAAAGGAATCTCGCACCAGAAGATGGATCCCTGTCCGGCTGTACTTTCCACGCTCATCCGCCCGCTCATCCTCTCGGTCAGACGGCGCGAGATAGCCAGCCCAAGACCCGTTCCGCCATGCCTCCGGGTCGTCGACGAATCGACTTGGCTAAACTCCCGGAACAGGAGCGCCAGTTTATCGGGGGCGACGCCGATGCCGGTGTCGGCCACCGCGATACAGATGAGGCACTTTTCGTCGCCCGCTGCCTGGCAGGAGAGCCGGATTTCGACCCAGCCCTGATCGGTGAACTTCAAGGCATTGCCGCTAAGGTTCAGAAGGATCTGCCGCACCCTGGCCGCGTCGCCCATCACCAATTCGGGCAGATCTCCTTCTACCGTCACGGCGAAGTCCACGCGCTTCTCGATGGCGCGCGGCGTCATCAATACCGCTACGCCGTCGGCCAGCTCCTCGATCGAGAAAGGTTCCTCCCGGATCTCAAACACCCCTGCCTCGATTTTCGAGTAGTCCAATGCGTCGTCGATGACGCGCAGCAGGCCTTTCGCTGAATCCTGAATCGTTTCGACACATTGCCGCTGCTCGTCCGACATGGGCGTCTCGATTAGGAGCGACGACATTCCCAGCACCCCGTTCATCGGCGTGCGGATCTCGTGGCTCATCATCGCCAGGAAAATCGACTTGGCTTTCGCGCCTTCTTCGGCCTCCTGTTTGGCCCGCATCAACTGCCGGGTATATTCGGCGCGTCGTCTCAGGCTCGCCCCTATCAGCACCGCCAGCCCGAAGAGCGATACCCCAGCCAAGAGCAAAAACATGGGTTGCCGGTAAAAGGGCGACGGCACCTCTACGCTAACGCGAGCGATTTCCGGGTTGACGTCCCCCCAGAATCCGGCGCTCTGGACCTCCAGCAAGTGACTCCCATAGTCGGTAGCCAGGAAGACGTGCCGGCGCAGCAGCGACCATTCCGACCACTTGCCGCCATCAACTCGCGACCGTGTCAAGGCATCCTGGCTTCGTTGATCTTCGAGGCGCGTCCGTGGCCGCCACTCCTGAATCACCTGACCATCCACCGTGACCGGGCGCCGGAAATCGACTCGCGGGAGCCGATCCGCGGACCAGTTCAGGTCGAGGAAATGTAAGCCCTGCCCTACCGTCCCGACCACCATCTTTCCGTTCCACTCCCGCATTGGCCACGTATTCAGGAGTGCGTTGCCGACTGCCGTGTGGAACTTCACCCATGGCCCTCCTGCCCAGATGGCAATGCCGTTGCGCGTACTCACCCAAATCCGTCCGGCGCCATCGCGCGTCAGTCCCCAGGCTTCGTCTGACGGCAGGCCGTCCTTAACGCCGAAGTATTGAGCCCGCTTCCATCCATCGGCCGGATGCAGCATTCCCACGCCGCCCAAGTTTCGATGCACAAACCAGACCCGTCCGGCTGGATCGGTCAGCACCTCTTGTAGCCTCGCGCGCGGCAGACCCTCCGCCGTTCCCCAATGCCGTACCGGTTCGCCGTCCTTGCATCGGGTCAGGCCACTGTAGGAGCCAAACCACCGGGCGCCGTCGCGGTCCATGGCCACCGAGTGCACAGCGTTATCCACCAAACCCTGCTCGGTCCCCCAGCGTTCAAAACGCTGGTCCCGTAACCGGTAAGCCCCGGCCCGCTCGGTACGCCCCTGATAGGCTGGGAGCGTCACCAGGAACCACAATTCCGCACCTCCACTCGCCGGTCCGCGCACCGAAACAATCCGGTTGATCGGCTCGTCGGTCAATCCCTCCCTGGCCCGAACCCGCTCCCAGCGCCCATCTTGCCACCGAACCGCGCCGCCAAACTCAGAGCCGCTACTCACCCATACTCCGCCGGATTCGTCCTCCGCCAAGCCGGTTACGTTCCGGAGCTCGAGGCCGGCTGCCCGCCGAATCAACTCGGGTTCCTGTCCAGAACGCCGTATCGTCACGCCCTCAATCCCGGCCGTCCATAGCTCTCCATTTTTCCGGGCGAGCACTTCGTGGATCGTGTTGCGAAGGTCCGGAGCCGGAAACTGTACCTTCTGCCAGGTTTTTACGCCCGTCCGATAGGCGGAGATCCCTGTTTCGGTAGCGACCCAAAGCGTGCCATCACGCTGAAATCCAATCGCCGTGGGGCGGCGGAGCATTAGCGAACTGAGACCCTGACGGATGGTCCGCCATTTTCCGGCTACGAACACGGCGGCTTGGCCAGACTCGGAAGCCGTCACCGCTTCGTTGCTGTTTGAGATGGCGGCGGAAACCACCACATCCCGTTCGCTCCCGGCTATTCGCCGCCAACCACTCGAACTCCATTCCCACGTACCACGCAGAGCCAATGGACCACGGAGCGCCATGAGGCCATACTCCCGCCCGAACACAACCGACTCAATGGACAAAGGGGAGTCGCTGGGCATTGCCATCTCCCATCGGCCGCTGCGCCACCTGCGCAAGCCCGGCGGGCCGCTGAACCAAAGCTCTTGATTCTGCCCCGGAAACAGATGCACCTGCGTTCCAGCCCAGGTGGGTGAGGCCTCGGGCACCCGCTCGAATCGACTTCCGTCGAACAAGAACTCTCCGCCGGAGGTCAAAATAAAGGCCTGGCCCGATGCCACCGGCGCCGCCCGAATCACCGCTTCGTCCTCCGCCGGGCCCGGTGCAATGGCCTCCCAGTATCCCGCCCGCCTGCGAATCAGGCTATGGTCGACCTGGACGACTAATTCGCCCGGAACCCGTTCAAAAATCGCCCCGATGTCCTTCCGGCGACTCACCGGAACCGGCAGAACTTCCCACTCCCATCGATAACCACTGAATCGCAGTAAGCCCCGGTTGGTTCCGGCCCATCGCTCGCCCTCGGAATCCTCAAAGAAGATCTTGACCTTGACGGGCTCGTACGACTCGTCAAAAGGATAGGTACGCCACCGCCAATCCTCCTCGGGATCGAGCAATCGCGCGATGGTGGGCTTTGCCTCTAGAGGCTCAGCCCACGCAACACTTTCCGCGCAAGACGCGAGCGCAAGAAAGAGACCGATATCCTGGAAACGCTTCACACTAGCGTCCTTATCGGGAGGCGGCCGCCAAAGCTTAACCTAACTCGACCCCGGTCGTTTTCCATTGTCCTGTCCGCGCACTTTCGAGAACGGCATCGCAGACCCGCTGCGTTTGCAGCGCATTCCGGAAGTCCGGTTGGGTGGGCACTCCGGACTCAATGCCCATCACGAAATCGGCGATCGCATTCAAGAACGTATGCTCGTAGCCGATACAAGTTCCGGGCACCCAGTAATGTTTCATATAGGGATGCTCGCCGTTGGTCGTGTGAATTTTCCGCCAGCCGGTCAAATGGCTCTCGGTCTTCTTTCCGCTCTGCTGTTGGCGGTATTCAAAGAACTGAAGGTATTCGGGCTCCTCGAGATCGAAGTACAAGCTGCCCTCTGCGCCGTTCATCTCAAACGTGTTGAAGTTCTTCCGGCCGCGGGCGTAGCGCGTCGATTCGAATGTCCCCATCGAGCCATTGGCGAACTCAGCCAGGAACATGCACGCGTCGTCGATGGTCACCGGCTGCACCTTGCCGGTTTCGACGTGGGTGCGTTCCTTGACGAAGGTCTCGGTCTTGGCGACGACCCGCGAAATCGGGCCGTTCAGCCACATCGCCGTGTCGATGGAGTGCGCCAGCAGATCGCCCGTCACGCCGCTGCCGGCGACATCGGCATCGAGACGCCATAGGCCCGGTCCACCTTGCGGGACGTCCTCGGCAATGGTCCAGTCCTGCAGATAGGTGGCCCGGTAGTGGAACGCCCGGCCGATGCGGCCTTCATCAATAATCTGCTTGGCCAACGCGATGGAGGGAACCCGCCGGTAGTTGAACCAGACCATGTTCGCGACGCCGGCCTTCTCGACGGCGGCCACCATCTCCTCGGCCTCGGCGACGGTCATCGCCAGCGGTTTCTCGCAGACGACCATCTTGCCGTTGGCCGCCGCGGCGAGCGCGATCTCTTTATGGGTGTTGTTCGGCGAACCGATGTCGATCAGGTCGATATCCGGCGCCTCCACCAAGGCGCGCCAATCGGTCTCGATCCGTTCGTAGCCCCAGTTGTCGGCGAACGCGCGGGCCTTTTCGGCATTGCGGGCGCAGACGGCCTTCAGTACCGGTTTGTGCTGCACCGGGAAGAAATCAGTCAACCGCTTGTAGGCGTTCGAATGGGTCCGTCCCATGAACCCGTAGCCAATCATGCCAACTCGCAACTCTTTCATCATTACGCTCCGTACTTGGCCACCAGGCCGTCGAGTGCTTTCTTGCAGGTCTCCGTCGCCGCCCAGGCGTCCGGCCAGAAACAGAGGTCGATGGTCCACCAGTCGTGGCGGATCCGCGGAGCGGCGGCCTTCACCAGAGCCGGCACGATGGCGTCGAAATCGAGGATGCCGAGGCCGAACGGCGGATGGCTGGAGGTTTCGTCCTCGCCATTGGCGTCTTTATGGCACTTGTTGTCCGAGTCGATCAAATGGATGTGGTTGATCCGGCCGTCGAGCAGGGCGATCAGCTCCAATTGCGAAGCGAACACCTCTTTCTCGCCTTCCTGCCGCGCGCCCACGACGCCAACCATCTGCCCGTGGCAGGTGTCGTACATCAGGCCGAAGTTGTCTTTACCGACGGCTTCGTGGACCCGCACGATGTCGCTCGGCTTGTTGAACGCAAAGCCCGGCTCAAACTCCCACGTAACGTACTGACCATTGCCGGCAGCAATGTCACAGCACTCCATCCATGCGCCGGAAACTCGCGCCAGCGCCGTCGCGTAGTCCACTTCGCGGTGGATGGTGGGCGGCTGCACGCAATCCACGCGCACCCCGCCGATACCCAGGTCCTTGGCGAACTCCGAATTCTTGCGGAACTCCTCCACGTACTTCGACGTATCGTCCGTGTTGATCAGCTTTTCGCCCCACAGGTTCGCGGCGATCCCGCTGAAGCCCAGTCCGCGTTCCTTCATCTGGGCGACCAGTTCGGCCCGCTGCGCCTTCTCCGGCATCGCCCCGGCCCAGCCTTCGTTCGGCCCGTTCGGGTTGCCGGGGTTCGGATGCGGCGGAAACGAACCCAGTTCGACCCCGTCAAAACCCAACGCCTTCAGCTTCGTGCAAACCGTCTCAAAATCAATCGGATTCGGTCCGTACGGGCCAATCGTATAGGCCCACGTCCCAATCGACGTCCGCTTGCTCATGTCTGTCTCCTAGAAATTTAGCGACTTCAGATACGCCGCGCTGCCGCGCAGGCTTTCGAGGGGGTTCCCCGGTGTCTGGTCTTGCTCAACAAAGAAATGCTTGGCGCCGGCTTTCTGCGCCGCCTGCAGCACGGGCCCGATGGCAATCACGCCCTTGCCAACTTCCTCGAAGGCGTCTCTCGGCACCCGTTCGTTGTACTGGGTCGCGATGCCGGCCTTCAGGTTCTTCATATGGACCAGCGGGATGCGGCCCTTGTATTGCTCGAACACCTTCACCGGCTCGACGCCGCCCACCTTGGCCCACATGATGTCGAGTTCCAGGCCCACCAGTTTCGGGTCGGTATTCTTCATCAGCACGTCGAGCAGGTTGCCGCCTTCTTTCACCGGCTCGAATTCGAAGGCATGGTTGTGATAGCAGAGGTTGATCCCGGCGGATTTGCACCGTTGCCCGGCCTTGTTCAAGGTATCGGCCAGTTTCTTGATCACGTCGACGCCGCCCCGGTCCTGCGGAGCGATATAGGGGCAGACCACATAGCTGAAACCGCGTTGCTTGGCGTCGTCAAGCGTGGGGTTCAGCTTGTCGATGTCCTTGGTGAACATCTGCGTATCGATATGCAGGCTCACGGGCTTCAGCTTCGTCTGCTTCAGCGCCGACCAAATCTTGTCCATATTGGCGCGGATCACTTCGGCCTCGGTGTACCCGGCGGCCTCGAGGCCCTTCAGCACAGTCAACGGATCCTGGTCGATAATCGACCGCAGCGAATAGAGCTGCGCGCCGAATGTCTTCAGCTGTTTGGCTTCGAGCGCCACTGCCGCTGCCGAAGCGGCCATAAAGGTACGACGGGACAAGGTCTGCATCACGCATCATCATATCGAAGGCGCTCTCGTGTTGCCCGAATGATGATATAGATGGTTCGTGCCTGTATCCATCCAAGGGGAAAGAACCCTCATTGTCGGCGCCTCCAGCGGCATCGGACGCGCCACCGCCCGCCTCTTCGCCCGTGCCGGAGCTAAAGTCTACGCCTCCGCCCGCCGCGCCGAGCGCCTTTCTGAACTCGCTGCGGAACTCGCCGCGGAAGGCCATGAGATCGCCTACGGCACTGCCGACGCGGCCTCCCATGAATCCATGGAAGCCTTGGCCGCGGACGCCATCGCCAAGCTCGGCGGCGTTGATATCCTCGTGTTTGCGAGCGGAACGAACACGCCGGACCGGGCGATGACCCGCCTGAACCGCGCCATCTGGAACGAGTTGATCGAAGTGAACCTGAATGGTCCGTACTCGCTGACGGCGGCCCTGCTGCCCGCGATGCGCACGGCCAAGAAGGGCCACCTGATCTATGTTTCTTCGATTTCCGGCAAATATGGCGACGTTTCGGGCGCCGCGTATCAGGCGTCGAAGCGTGGTGTGCTCGGCTTGGCCGCCGCCATTCGACAGGAAGAGCGCGAACATGGCATCCGCACTTGCGTCGTGTGCCCGGGGCTGGTCGATTCTGAGCTGATGGAAAAGCGCCCGGTGAAGCCGACGGCGGAGACGCTGTCGAAGGCACTGCAGCCGGAAGATGTCGCTGAGATCATTCTGGGCGTGGCGGTGCTCCATCCGCGCGCTGCCGTACCCGAACTCGAAATCCTGCCGACGGTCCTTTAAAAGCGGACTCGTCCCAAAACCTGCACCATGCGCATCGGGTTGCCAGCCATTGGCGCCCCGAACTGCGCGTTGCCAACCACGGTGTTCCAACTGGGGAAGGTCGCGTTGTTCAAGACGTTCGCGGCCTCTCCTCGAAACTCCCACACGGTTCGCCCCTTCGTGCGGAAGACGCGGGTTATCCCAGTGTTTACGACGAGTTGCTTCGGCCCGTTGATTGAGTTCCGCCCCGCGTTACCCCACTGCCCTGGGCCCGGTGCGGCGTAGGCTGCGGGGTTCACGCGCAGGCCTTCAGGTGCCTGGTACAAGTTCGCGCCCGTATAGTCGGGTCGCCAGTTGCCTGTGACGCCCGTGCCCGGCACTGGCTGCAGCCATACGGGCGTCAGCGGCAGTCCGGACCCTGCCGCCCACTGCACGGTCCAGCTCCAATCCCGCATCCAGCGCCATGTCGTTCGCGCTCCGGAGTTCAACTCCGCTGTGCCAGTAATCGTGTGCCGCTGGTCAAAGTTGGAGCGGCCGTGTTCCGCCGCCAGGTCGAGCCAATTCTGTGCCACGTGCGTCGCGCCCTGGCCCTTCGGCCCCAATGCCGTGTTGTCGAGCGCCTTGGCCCAGGTGTAGTTCACCGACGCCGAAATCCGGCCGCCAAAGCGCCGGCTCAGCCGTAGGCTGCCTGCCTGCCGGTTCGAGGTTCCGTTGGAGCTGAGATACGTCGCGCCAACGCCGGGGCCTACCCGGTCCGGCGCGGTCCCGGGCAGCACCTGCTGCTGGCCGCGGGTCCCTTGGGTGCCCTGATAGAGAGCGAGGAGTTCCCACTCGGCCGGCAAGACAATCTGCGCGGAGGCCTGCCAGCTATGCGCGTAGCCGACCCGGAAGTTGGGGTCGACACCGAAGAACGCCGCTTCAGCGGCCACCCGAAATCCATTGGCAAGGGTCAGTGGCAACGCATCCGAAGTCCCGATGCGAAGGCTGCGGGACAGCGGCGCCTGCTGCGCCATCCGCATCATCACCGGCGCATAGACGGCCGCATCATGGAAAACCCCATACCCTGCCCGCACGACTACCGGCCCCAGCAACGGCCGCCAAGCCAAGCCCACTCGTGGGGAAAAATTGTTCCGGTCCGGCCGCAGCGGGCCGCCGGGGTTTACCAGCCGCCCATACTTCTCAGTCAGCGGCGACCAATACTCCCATCGCATAGCAAAGTTCAGCGACAGAGATGACCGTACTCGCCAATCATCGTTCCCAAAGACCTCCACCGAATCGCCGCGCAGGTACTTATCCGCGTTGCCATAGGCAATCATTGCGGTATCCGGCCGGCCGGCGCTGAACTTACTCCAATCGTCGCCAGTAAATGCGAACACGCCGCGCGCCTCTTCCTGGCCGACAATGTTGAACTGTTGCCGCCGGTAGTTCATCCCTCCGCTTAGGATATGTTTGCCCCGCACCATCGATCCATCGCCATTCAATCCCGCCACCTGGTTCCGGCGCCACACCGATTGCGGCGATTTCAGCGATGCGATTCCTCCGCTGAACTCCAAAGTCGGCGGACCCCAGTTGGTCGGATCCTGATTGTTTCCGGTGATACCAGCCTGCGCCGAAATATTGCGTCTGCCAGCGAAAAATGGCGTCACTTCGTTTTCGAGCCAGGTCAGTTGAGCCCCCACGCGCAGAAACGCACGGGCGCCATAGGCGCGTCGATAGCCGGTGGTGAGGTTACCGCCGCCCGTTCGGGTCTGATCGACGAATCCAAATAAGTCCTCGGTATCGGTCCGCGTGCTTTGCCATGCGAAACTGCTGAGTACGGTGTGCCGGCGCACCGTTTTCTGCCACTTACTCTGGACCTCGTCGTGGTGAAAGCCGCTCGTCACCGCTTTCTGGAAGTTATACTGCGAACTACCGCCAAAGTTTGCCTCCGGATAGAGCTTGACTAACTCGGCCGCCTGCGGGCTCGTCACGGCGGCCCGCTGCGCGCCCGTAGGCACGAGCCCGGTGACGGTTTGTGGGCTCCGGTTCCGCATCCACTGATAGTTCATCGAGAAATCGCGGCCGCCCAGCTCGGCCAAGCCTTGCGCTCGGTGGTAGTCCGGCTTGGCCATGCGTTGACCGGTCAGCGAATACGCCCGCGCGTCCCAGGCCGGCTGGTTCCACAACCCCGCGAGCGAGCCGTTATAGGCCGACGTCTTCGCCCTCCGCATCTCCGGCGCCTGCCAGTCGGCCAATGGCGTCGGGCCTGCCTTCGCCTCCTCCTTGTCGTCACTCAACCGCTCCGCTTCTGTCACCAACGGTGGTGGTTCCGCTTTCGGCTTCGCCGGCGCAGGGGCTGGCCCTCGCCTTTGCGGGACTGCCGTAGCGGGGCGTTCGAACGACAGACCAGCCTGCATGCTCCACTCCTCCGGCGAGCCACCGGCCGTCTGCTCCCGGCGCTCGGTTTTGAATCCTGGCAGCTCTACCTGCACCGTCCAAGTGCCTTCGGCCACGCCCCGGAACCCGTACTCGCCTTTTTCATTGGTCAGCGCCGTGCGCCGTATCGGGCCTTGGTTCACGGTCACCGTCGCGCCCGCCGCGGGGACTCCGCCCTGCTTCACCAAACCTCGTAATTCCGCCGCCTCCAACGCTGCCGCCAGCCCCACGAGCAAAACCAATATCCTCATTCCACCCTATTGTCCGCTACCCAAACCGCATAGCTGGTGTGCTCGTTTACTCGATCTTCATTTTTCCGGCGCGGAACTCCTCTTCGATCACCAACGCGTTGGCCATCCACTCGGCCAGTTTCCATGATGCCGGGTCCTTTTCTGCCTGCCAGTCTTCTCCTGTCAACGGCACTTGAATGACGGTGAAGAAATAAAACTTGCTTCGGTCCGGATCCTTTCCGGCGTAACGGATCCAGGAAGTTGGCACCAGGTCTGTCGGGAAGTAGGCCCGGCCCGATCCGGGTTTCGAGCGCCGGGAAGCTGTCCACGAGTCCCATTCCTCGCCTCGCCAGCGCAGCCAAGCCAGTTCTCCGCGTGCTCCATACGCGGGCGAGTCCATAACCCGGTCCCCCAGCAGCCGGCCGACGATCAATCGGTCTTCCCGGCGGTCTACCAGCCAGCCGTTTTGGTTCAGCAACTCGTCGGTCGTACCGACGGGGCCGGCTCCGAACTTCGCCAGCACCCCGTTCGCGTAAGCGATCTCGGCGTCCTGCCGGCGCGCGGCCACCGCCTTCCAATCGTTGACTTCAGCGAAGTAGGCCCCCCGTTTGGCGGTGAATTGCAGAGAGCTGTACAGCTCCGTTTGAATCTTCTGCAACTTCTCGTGAGGGATTTTCTTCGTGTATACGCGGGCAACGAACGCGACTTTCCTGGCCCGATCTACTGACCGGAGAAAGGTCACCTTTTGCGGGTCATGCAGGGAACTGATCTGGTAATTGCCTTCGGATATCCACTTTTCACTGTCGCCGTACTTGTAGCTGCCGAACTCGGAGAAACGCCTCGAGTTGTTCTGGATGGCCTTGAACGCTTGCATCATCCCCGCTTCTATCTCCTCCGTCGAGCAGTTCGGTGCGCCGATGACCACATAGGCCTCCACCTCATACGGGTTGCCCGCGCCCCACCACCACGATTGCGGCTTCACGAACGGGAAAGACACCCAAGAAGCCTGTCGTTCCGTTCCCCGCAGCGCCCAATCCTTGGGGACCGAGACCGTCGCCACCGTGTCCAGTTCCCGCGTGGCGTTTCCGCCTCCGGCCAGGAAAAAGAAACTCAGCACAATCACTCCCACCACAACCGCAATTGAAGCCATCATCGACGTAAACTCCTCAATCGTACCGGCGCAGTAGCCGGTGGTTTTCGATCAATGTAGATTTCGTGGAGTATTCTAGGGACCATGAAGAAGCTCTCCGTCGGCCTCGGATTTTGCGGTGCGGCCTTCCTCGTCATGGCTGCGGATTGGCCACAGTGGCGCGGGCCGGAGCGGACAGGCCTGTCCCGGGAGCGGAATCTTCTGCAGGAGTGGCCGGCCGCGGGCCCCGCATTGCGTTGGCGGGTCGACTCCGTGGGCGATGGCTACGGTACGCCCGCCGTGGCAGGTGGTCTGCTTTACGTCATCGGCAACAAAGGCGTCGAAGAGGAGTTCCTGAACGCCTATTCCGCAGCGGAAGGAAAGCTGGTCTGGACCTACAAACTGGGCAAAGTGGGGAATCCAGACCAGCAGCCGCCCTATCCGAGCTCGCGTTCCACCCCGACCTTTGACAACGGAACGCTGTACGCGCTGAGTTCGGATGGCGATCTGGTGAGCCTGCGGGCGTCCGACGGCAAGTTGAACTGGAAGAAGAGCCTGCGCGCCGATTTCGCCGGTGAGCCGGGGAAGTGGGCCTATGCCGAATCCCCCTTGATCGATGGCGACGTTCTGGTGGTGACCCCGGGTGGCAAAACGGCGACGCTGGTGGCTCTCAACAAGAAGTCCGGCGCGGTGATCTGGAAGTCGGCGGTTCCCGGCGGAGACGTGGCGGCCTACTCTTCGGCCATCCGCCTCGACGCCGCCGGCAAGGCCCAATACGTGCAGTTTCTGGACAAGGGAGTGGTCGGGGTCGATGCCAAGACGGGCGATTTCCTGTGGCGGTATGAGAAGACCAGCACCGGTCCGGCGAACATCCCGACGCCGGTCGGCTTCAAGAACTACGTCTATAGTTCGAACTCGCGGCGGTTCGGGGGCGGTCTGGTGCAGTTGAACGCCAAGCCCGGCGGCATCGCTGCCGAAGAGGTCTATTTTGAACGTGACATGCCGAACACGCTGGGTGGTCAGGTGCTGCTCGATGGCATCCTGTACGGCACAAACTCGGCCGGCCTGGCGGCTGGTGATTTCCTGACCGGCAAAATCAAATGGAAGGTGGAGACCGGCCCTGGCTCCGTGCTCTTCGCCGATGGCCGGTTGTACGTGCATGGCGAGGATGGCGAGGTCCGGTTGGTGGAGGCCAGCCCAGAGGCCTATCGCGAGAAAGGCCGTTTCACCCCGCCCAACCCGCCCAAGCATACGCGGAGCCGGGAGATGGCGTGGGCCTACCCCGTTGTCGCGAACGGACGGCTATACATCCGCGATCTCAATACCATCTGGGCCTACGACGTCAGCGCGAAATAGCGGGGCGTTTATACGGAACGAACCCATCGCGGTTCGGCATCCGGACCGCCGCCAGCGTCTTGGCGTTCAACTCCTGCGTTTCGGCCACGATGCCATTCCAATGCAGGACCAGGGCAGTGAGGGAGTAGGCCTCGTCGGCCGTCAGTGAGCGCGGATGATCAAACGGCATCGCCCGCCGGATGAAGTCAAAGACGGTGGTCGCGTAGGGCCAATAGCTACCTACCGTTTTCTTGGGCTTTGCGGTGGCAAGGCTGCCGATGCCGCCGGTGAGCGCTGGATACTGAGCCTCCCGGCCCTCTCCGTTATCGTTGTGACAGGCTGCGCATTTCGCCTTGAACAGAGGCCGGCCTTTTTCCGCCGTTCCCGAGCCAGCGGGGAGCCCTTTGCCGTCCGGGTAAACGGTCAGATTGACCTTGGTGATCTCTTCAGCCGAGGCGGCCCGGCCCAGGCCCAGCGGCTTCGGCTGAGCGAAAGCCGCTGCTGAGAGCAGGAATAGAACCAACGCTTTAGGCATGCGCCAGAACCTCGCCCGACGCCGTCACCCGCCACGATTTAATCGCGTGATAGTGGTAGCCGGCGAACCGGCCATAGGCCGCGATGAATTGATCGTGCGACGGTTGCACGTATCCGGTCTCGTCGGTGCAGCGGGACTGGAGAATCGTCTCTTTCCCATCCCATTGCCAGGGAGCGCGGAACCGGGTGAGCGCGCGTGGCAGAACCGGCGATTGCAACTCCGCGTCGGTCCACGCCGCGCCGCCATCGAAGGATACCTCGACCCGGGTGATGCGGCCGTGCCCGGTCCAGGCGATGCCGGTGACCTCTTGAAACCCTGGACCTCTAAGGCGGTGGCCTCCGGAAGGTCGCGTGATCACGGATCGAGCATCGATAACGAAACTGAACTGCCGCGCCTTACCGTCCGGTGTCAACTCTGTGTAATACGCGGTCTCCTTGACGGACATCGCTGGCTCGGCCGCCAATTCCAGCCGGTGCACCCACTTCACGTTGGCGTTCCCTTCCCAGCCCGGGAGCAGCAGGCGGAGTGGATATCCCTGCTCTGGGCGCAACGCCTCCCCGTTCTGCCCGTAGGCCAGGAACGCATCGTCGAGGATCTTCTCGATCGGGATGCTGCGCGCCATTCGCCCCGCATCGGCGCCTTCGGCGATCACCCATTTCGCCTCGGGCCGGACGCCTGTTTCGGCCAGGACGCGTGCGAGCGAAACCCCCGTCCATTCCGAACAACTGACGAGACCCATACTCTGTTGCACCGTTGGCGGCGGATTGCCATTGTTGTCTCCCACGATGTTGCCGGCGCACTCGAGAAAATGAACTTTCGAGAGCGACGGGAACTGTTTCAGGTCGTCGAGGGAGAACGACAACGGCTTATCGACCAAGCCATGAATGAGCAGCCGATGCTCGGCCGGGTTGATGGCTGGAACCCCGGCGTGGTGGCGCTCAAAGTGAAGGGCGGAGGGCGTGATGATGCCGTACAGGTCCTGGAGGGGAGTCCGGCTGGAACCCGTGCCCAGGCTTTTCGTCAGCTCCCGGATCACGCGGACCGGCTGCTCATGGGGAGACCTGTCTCCATAGGCGCGCATGTGCGCTCCGGATTCCGATGGCGTTGGGTTCGTTTCGCAACCAGCCCCGGCGGCAAGTCCGGCGCCGAGGGCCAAAAAGGTCCTCCGTGCCCTGCGAATTTCGGGTTGATTAGGAACGTTTGCCACGCTCGCCTCCGGATCCTTTGCGACTTCGATCATCGCATAGGTATTGCCTATAGGAGCTATAGGCCAAAATTTCGGCATTAAGTAATACACTTGGGGCGGAACTGAACATCTGTTCGGTTAAGGAGAATTTCATGAAGAAGAACCTGAAGAGGCTGCTGGCCGCCTGTGCGGTTGCGGCGCTCCCTTTAGTGTTAGCGGATGCGGCCGGTGCGCAGACGCCGAAGCCGAATCAATTCTGGTGGCCTGAGCAGCTCGACCTGTCGCCGTTGCGGCAGCATGGGGCGGAATCGAACCCGATCGGCAAGGACTTCGATTACGCGAAGGCCTTTGCAACCCTCGACCTGAAAGTGGTGAAGCAGGACATTCAGAAAGTCCTCACGACCAAACAAGATTGGTGGCCTGCCGACTACGGCACCTATGGACCGTTTTTCATCCGGATGGCTTGGCACAGCGCCGGAACCTATCGCGTGCAGGACGGCCGCGGTGGCGCTGGCGGCGGCCAGCAGCGGTTTGATCCGCTGAACAGCTGGCCGGACAATGCCAACCTCGACAAGGCGCGGCGCCTGCTCTGGCCGGTGAAGCAGAAATATGGCCAGAAGCTCTCGTGGGGCGATCTGATGGTGCTGGCCGGTAACGTCTCGATGGAGTCGATGGGCTTTAAGACCTTCGGCTTTGCGGGCGGACGGCGGGACGATTGGGAACCGGATCTCGTCTATTGGGGCCCAGAGAAGAAGTTCATGGCCGCCGAACGCTACAGCGGCGACCGCAAGCTGGCCAATCCTTTGGCGGCGGTGCAGATGGGTCTGATCTACGTCAATCCAGAGGGCCCGAACGGCAATCCGGATCCGATGGCAGCCGCGAAGGACATCCGCGATACGTTTGGGCGGATGGCGATGAATGACGAAGAGACGCTGGCTCTAATCGCTGGTGGCCACACCTTCGGCAAGGCGCATGGCGCGCATGCGCCGGATAAGTGCGTTGGTCCGGAGCCGGCCGCGGCTGGCCTGGAACAGCAGGGTTTGGGCTGGCAGAACAAGTGTGGCGCCGGTAAGGGTGTCGATACGGTGACGAGCGGTTTGGAAGGCGCGTGGACCTCGACGCCGAACAAGTGGAGCTCGCAGTATCTGGAAAACCTGTTCGCCTACGAATGGGTGAAGACGAAGAGCCCCGCGGGCGCCACGCAGTGGATTCCGGCGGATGGCAAGGCGGCGAACCTGGTTCCCGACGCGCACGACCCGTCGAAGCGGCACGCTCCGATCATGTTCACGACCGACCTGGCGCTGAAGGTCGATCCGAGCTACCGGAAGATTGCGATGCGTTTCCGGGAGAAGCCCGAGGAGTTCCAACTTGCGTTTGCCAAGGCTTGGTTCAAGCTGACGCACCGCGATATGGGTCCGAAGTCTCGTTACATTGGTGCAGAAGTTCCCAAGGAAGACCTGGTTTGGCAGGATCCGCTGCCCAAAGCTGAGTCGGCTCCGATCAACGCGAAAGATATCGCGAGCCTGAAGGCGAAGATTCTCGCATCTGGCCTGACCGTGCCGGAGTTGGTGCGGACGGCTTGGTCTTCGGCGGCTTCCTTCCGCGGAACGGACAATCGGGGTGGCGCCAATGGGGCGCGGATCCGGTTGGCTCCGCAGAAGGATTGGGCGGCCAACAACCCGGCCGAGCTGGCGAAAGTGTTGCCGAAGCTGGAGAGCATTCAGAAGGAGTTCAACTCTGGGAAGAAGAAGGTCTCGATCGCTGACCTGATCGTGCTCGGCGGCAGCGCGGCGATTGAAAAAGCGGCAAAGGACGCGGGCTCGAACGTGATGGTTCCTTTCACCCCGGGCCGGGTGGATGCGTCACAGGATCAGACCGACGTCCAGTCGTTCGCGTTCCTGGAACCGACGGCCGATGGCTTCCGGAACTACTTCCAGGCGGGTCAGCGCCTGTCTCCGGCAGAGATGCTGGTGGATCGGGCGAATCTGCTGACGCTGACGGTTCCTGAAATGACGGTACTCGTTGGCGGTCTGCGCGCGCTCAATGCCAACACCGGGCAAGCCGCGCATGGCGTCTTTACCGAACGGGCTGGCACTTTGAGCAACGACTTCTTCGTCAACCTGCTCGATATGTCGACCAAGTGGAACAAATCCGCGAAGGCGGAAGGGCTGTACGAAGGCGTGGACCGGACTTCCGGCAAGCTCAAGTGGACGGCGACGCCGGTTGATCTGGCCTTCGGATCTAACTCTGAACTGCGAGCCATCGCTGAAGTGTATGCCCAGGTGGATGGTAAGGAGAAGTTCGTGCAGGACTTCGCGAAGGCGTGGGCCAAGGTGATGAATCTGGACCGCTTCGACCTGAAGTAACTCCCGAGCAGCTTGGTTCTGAAGCAAAGGTCGGCGGCGTTTCTGGACGCCGCCGACCTTTGTCATTTTCAGGGCTTCGTGGGTGAGATAAAATTCGACTGGCGGGATTCCGCTGTAAGTGGGGTTTTATGGCTCTTCTTCGGTTCTTGTTTTGCGGCGCGCTACTGTTCGCGCAGGTTGACCGGTTTGCCGGTACGTTCTCCAATGATGTATTTACGTTGGAGTTGAGGCGGAGCGGGGCCGGGTATACAGGCACGATCCGGACTCAGGGCGAATCCATGCCGGTGACTGCGGCAGCCGAGGGTGAGCGGTTGGCTGGTTCATTTGGCAGCGGGGCGCAATCGTATCGATTCGAGGCGACGCGGTCGGCGGGCGGGTTGGTGCTGCTGAGTGATGGCAACCGGTACGAGTTGCGGGAGGTGGGTTCGAAGCCGGGGGTAGGGTCGGAGTCTCCGGGGGCTGGCTTGGTGGGAGATTGGCAGGCCAGTGACGGCGTGCTGAGCCTGCGGGCCGATGGGACAGCGACGTGGGGGCCGAATCGCTACCAGTATGTCGTGAAGGGGAATCAGATCATTGCCACCGGGGGACCACAAGGCAGCCAGATTCTGCCGTTTCAATTAAATGGGGATACGCTGCTGGTGCTCGTGGAGGGGACTGCCGTGAAGTTGACTCGGCGGCCAGCCGGGCAGGCGCCGGTGGCGGCAGCGGGCGGACGGGGGGGCGTGGCGGCGGACTTAATCGGCAAGTGGTGTAAAGTGACTAATTTCAACGCGAATAACACAGGCGCCTACAATTCGAGCGCGTGCATCGTGTTGAACGGGAATGGGACGTTTGTCTATGGCGCCGAGACGGATAGTTACAATCCGAACGGTGGCGTGACGAGCCAGACCTCGGATTCGGGTACTTGGACTGCGGCCGAGGGGAGCATTACGGCGAATTCGCGTTTGCGCGGAGGGACGGTAACGTTCCGGCTGGAGCGGCGGAACCATCCGAAAACAGGGGATCCAATGATCGTGTTGGATGGAGACGCTTACGTGACCTTCTACCAGAAAGCCCCTTGGCGGTAGGCAAAATCCTAGGGTCACGTTTCCTGATGATACAGGGCTAAGAGTCCGATAAAGAGCATAGGCCGCGTGTCTGTCCCTCAGGAAGACAGATCCCGCCGCGGTTTTCTGCTGTTTGTCTCATGGTAAATTCTGTAGCCCGTGTCCTATTCCGACTCCTGGCCGTCGTGTGTCTACCGATCGCCGGTTCCGGCCAAAACACGATTGTTACCATTGCGGGTGGCCCTGGCGAAGGTCCGGTGGCGACCGCAGTAGCTCTGCGGTCGCCACGGGCGGTGGCCGTGGATGCGGCGGGGAACGTGTATATTGCGGATACGGAAAGCCAGCGCGTGCGCCGGGTGGCGCCGGGCGGGGCGATTACGGTTGTCGCCGGGTCAGGGGTTCCAGGCTTCAGTGGCGACGGAGGAGCCGCCACGGCGGCCCAGTTGCAGGACCCGAACGGCGTGGCGGTCGATTCCGCTGGGAACATTTACATTGCCGATACGGGGAACAATCGGATTCGTCGCGTGACGCCGGCCGGTTTGATTTCGACGGTGGCGGGCGGGACGACGGACCAACTCAACGCGCCGGCCGGCGTGGCCGTAGATGGGGCGGGAGCCGTCTATGTGGCGGACACCGGAAACAATCGGGTGCGGCGTCTGACGGGCGGAACATTGACGACGATTGCCGGTACGGGAGGGGCCGGATTCGGGGGGGATGGCGCTGCGGCGACTTCGGCTTCGTTGTGGCAGCCGCGAGGAGTAGCTGTGGACGGGGCGGGGAATGTCTATATTGCCGACCGCTGGAACCGGCGCATCCGGCGGGTGGCGACGAATGGGATCATCAGTACGGTCGCTGGTGCGGGGACGATGGGATTCACCGGGGATGGGGGCAGCGCGGTGGCGGCGCAGTTGGGCGATCCGGCCGGCGTGGGCGTCGACGCGGCGGGGACCATCTATATCGCTGACCACTCGAACCAGCGGATCCGGCGGGTAAGCGGCGGAGTGATCTCGACTTTGGCCGGGAACGGGAACCCGGCTTACGGGGGCGACGGAGGGGCAGCGGGGGCGGCGGCGTTGTATCAGCCTCTGGGCGTGTGCGCGGGGGCTGGCGGGTCCGTTTACGTCGCTGACACCAGCAACTTCCGGGTTCGGATGATTTCCGCCGGCGGTGTGATAACGACGGTCGCAGGCACCGGCACGCCCGGATTTAGCGGCGACGGCGCATCGGCAACGAACGCACAGTTGTATGGGCCAGCCGGGGCCGTGGTGGACGGAGCTGGAAACCTCTACATCGCAGATGCAGAGAATCATCGGATTCGCCGCGTATCGCCTGGAGGGATCGTGACGACGGTGGCGGGTTCCGGGGGCATCCTTTTCAGCGGAGATGGCGGCCCCGCGACGGCCGCGACGTTGTATCGCCCATCGAGTGTGGCCGTGGACGGGGCGGGGAACCTGTACATCGCCGATACGTTTAACGACCGCATCCGGAGGGTGAGTCCTGGTGGCGTGATCAGTACGGTGGCGGGTGGCGGGACCTCTCCCGCCGATGGCGTGGCGGCCACGTCGGCCCGGCTGGTTTTGCCCTCGGCTGTGGCAGTGGATGCGGGCGGAACCTTGTATCTAGCAGACTACTCGAACCGAGTCCGGCGGGTAAGCGGCGGGGTGATTACGACGGTGGCAGGGGCTGGCGTCTACGGGACGGCCGGAGACGAAGGCAGCGCGCTGGCGGCGCACTTGGCGGGTCCGAATGGATTGGCGCTGGATGGCTCGGGAAACATCTATGTGGCCGATGGCTCGCGGATTCGGCGGTTCCGGCCCGGGGGGACGATCACGACCGTCGCTGGCACCTTGACTCCCGGTGCGGGAGGAGATGGGGGGGCGGCGACAGCAGCCGGGTTGAATTATCCGGCGGGACTGGGGGTAGGCCCTACCGGAAATTTATTCATTGCTGACAGTGGGAATCATCGGGTGCGGGAGGTGGATGCCGCGGGTGTAATCCGGACGGTGGCAGGGACGGGTACGGCCAGCTTTTCGGGGGACGGCGGCGAACCCGCGGCCGCATCGCTATATGATCCACGGGGCGTGGCGCTGGATGGTTCGGGGCATGTGTATGTTGCGGACAGCCGGAATCAACGGGTACGCCGGTTTACCGTTACCGCAACGACGTCGTTTGCTACGGTTCCGGATGGACTGCAGTTGGTGGTTAATGGGGTGAGCCGGACTGCCCCGTTTAGCTTGGCTTTGCCGCCGGGAACGATGATTTCGGTGACCGCACCGGGTGCGCAGAGTCCGGCCGGTATCCAAGCTACATTCTCGGGCTGGAGCGACGGCGGGCCGGCCGCTCGGACGATCACTATCGGCGCGGTGGGGACGTCCTACACCGCGAACTATGCTTCGCGATTA
The DNA here is from genome assembly GCA_945890485.1 of Candidatus Sulfopaludibacter sp. SbA3. Lineage (GTDB taxonomy): Bacteria > Acidobacteriota > Terriglobia > Bryobacterales > Bryobacteraceae. Next base: position 292,738 of record CAMDCN010000006.1, read on the forward strand.
CTCTTGACTCATTCGGTGAACCCCGCGAACGCCGGAAGTATTCAGGTGGTGCCTGGATCGGGAGACGGTTATTATGCACTCGGTACAAATGTTACTCTGACGGCGAGTGCGGCGACGGGATTTGCATTCACCGGGTTTTCTGGTTCGCTGAGCGGGCAGGCGAATCCGCAGACCGTAACGATGAGCGCGTTCCGGACGGTGACCGCGAATTTTGCATGCACTTATCAGTTGAGCTCGGCGAGCGCGAACGTGAGTGGGGCAGCGGGCTCTGGAACCGTTTCGGTCATGACTGGGGTGGGGTGCTCGATTCCGATTGTTCCTGCCGCAGGCTGGCTGAGCGGAACGCAATCGGGAAGCACGGTGCAGTTTTCCTATCAGGAGAACGCCGGGGCCGCGCGGAGTGGCGCCATTCTAATTGGCGGCCAGACATTCACCGTGAACCAAGCGGCTTCGCCCAATCTGCTGGTACCCAGTGCCCGCGACGGCGGGCCGATCGCACCGAGCGGAAATGCCCAAACGATCGTCGTGCGATACTCGCACCCGGCGGGTGCTGAGTATCTGGGTGTAGTGAATATTCTCATCAATCGGGCGTTGGACGGAGGGAATGCCTGCTATGTCGCGTACTCGCGGCCGTACGGTCTGCTGTTTCTCGTGCGGGACGGCGGCACGGGGGATGGGCTCATCGGGCCACTGATTCCAGGAAGCGCCGAGTCAGTGAGTAACAGCCAGTGTACGATCTCCGGGCAGGGCACATCGGCGGTAGTCAGTGGGAATTCGTTGACGTTGACGCTGGCGGTGAGCTATTCGGCGTCGTTTCGGGGGAACCGGGTGATCTATACGGCGGCGCAGTCGGTGAGTAATGTCACCTCCGGTTGGCAAACGATGGGGGCGGCGCTCGTGCCAGAAGCGGCTCTGAGCTACCCGCGTGCCAATGGCTTGACGCCTCCGACGGCAACGGCCGCGACGCAAACGCTGACGGCGACGTTTCAGGATGGCGCGAATGCAAACTTCCTGCAAACCGTCTGGCTGCTGATGAATACGGCCGTCGACGCCAATCAGGCCTGTTATCTGGCGTACTTCGTGCCGGGAAACCTTTTGTTTTTGTATCCAGACAATGGTGATGGCAGCCAGGCGACGGCGATCGCGTTGAGCGGAACGAACACGATCGAGAACAGTTTTTGCCGGATTAGCGCTCAAGGGTCGAGCGCAGTGAAGAACGGCAACCAACTGACGCTTACACTCAACTACACGGTGAAGCCAGCGTTTGCCGGGCCGCGCGGAATCTGGGGAGCGGTGCAGAATGTGGCCGTCGAAACGAGCCCGTGGACGATCCTGGGGGCGTGGATGGTGCCTCCCTAAGCGACAATGAGTCTTGGTTATGTCGCGATTCGATTCCCGCTCCGTTCTTCTCCAGCAGGCTTGGCTGGGGGATGCCGTACTGGCGCTCTATGTCCGGGAGAAAATCCTACGGGAGGATGGCGTCCTTGACGGGGAGAAATACACGCGGATGACTTCGAACCAGTTCCTCAGCGCATTGGGCGAGCCCAGCGCCGTGGAGGCTGAGATTGGGACCGTCTACCAGGATAAAGGCTTGGCGAGCGCCTTCGAATTCATTGAGACCAAGCTGGTCCCGATCTTCGACAAGCAGGAGAGTAAGCGGCGGAAGCGATTGGGCCTCACTTGACCAGGTGGTAGGTTTCCTGGCGGGGCAGCACCCATTGCATTTTGCCCTGGGGCGTCAGCCACGCTTCTTCTTCCATGCCGACGAACAACTCCTGGCCGCCCCACTCGGGGACTGGCGTCCGGGCGGAGAGTTCGATCGAGAACCAGGTGCCGGTTTTGAGCGGGACGTCGCCGCGCCCGGGGACGCCTTGCTGGCGGTCCCACAGCCCGATCAGGGGGCCGGCTCCGTGGCCGTGGTCGCCGATGGGATGGGAATAGACCGTGCCGCGGATCCCCTCATCGAGCACCTGGGCGAGCGTCTCGGCCAGAACCTCATTGCCGGAGCGGCCCGGTTTCATCCGTTCGAGCAGTAGGTCCTGCATGCGTTTGGCTTTGTCGAGAGCGCGGCGGATGCCGGCCGGCGGTTCGGTTTCGCCATCGCGGAGGACATAGCCCATATGCTGGGTGTCCGTATTTAATCTGAGGCCCTGCACCCCAAAATCGACATGGAGGACGTCTCCGCGTTCAATGACGACAGAGCCGTCCTCAGAGAGAAAGCTGGCCGCCGTGGCGGACTTCGATTGACGCTGGACGCGGACCGAGGGCTGAAACCAAGTGCCGAGAGTACGGTCGGCCACCTGCTGCCGAAGCCACCAGACGACATCATGGTTGGTGGTGACGCCGGGGCGGATGACCTCGGCGGAAAACGCTCGGCGGATGAGTTCGTGGGCCTCCGCCATCAGTTTGGTGTACTGGGGCATCATCTCAGGCAGGCGAGCCTCGACATACTCAAGGGCGAGTAGTTCGCTTCGCTTGAAACGCTTGGTGATTTCCGGACCCAGATATTCGAGCATCTGCTCATGCTCACCGGCGGTGAGTCCATCGGCGAAGGCATGAGTACGGGAAATGTTGATCCCGATCGAACGCGGCTGGCGCTCCGCAATCACCTTCTTTAGAAGCAACCATTGGCCTTCTCCCCACAGTTCGCGGGTCTGATTGCCCGGCGCCGGCGTAGGATCGCGGTAGACCTCGTAGAGGTCACCATTGGAGCCTCCGCCAAGGGCGAGACGCTCCACTCCTTTCTCTGGGCCGCGGTCAAAGAAGACGTAAATCGTGCGGCGGCGAGCGGCGAACATGGTGGGTGAGACGAGGGAGTGGAAAACCGGGTCCTCATTGTACTCCCGCGACACGACCAACCACATGTCGATGCCGTGCTTACGAAGCAAAGGTGGCAGGATCCGTTCGAGGCGGAGTTTGAGCCACTCTTGTTGGATGGCGGCCTGTTCCCGCATCGATGGAATGGGGGACGAGGATTGGGCGGCCACCCCGGAAATGAAAATGAGGAGCAGGCACAGAAGGCGCATGCTCCTCAGGATAAACGATTGTGCCGGCCTAGCCTTGGAGGTGCAAGCCCTTGTGAATGGCGTAGAGGGCAAGTTCCAGACGGTCTGAGACGCCGAGCTTATCGAAGATGTTATGCAGATGGTTCTTCACCGTCTGCTCGCTGATGAACATCTTTTCGGCCATTTCCTTATTCTTATACCCTTGGGCGACGAGAGCGACGATTTCGCGCTCGCGGGTACTCAGCGGGGAGCGCTCGCGCTGCTTCCCACCAGAACTCCCTTGGGACGACAGTTCCGCCCCCGGGGAGGCGAACTGTCGCATGACGGCAGCGGTGGTGTGCGAGTCAAGCCAGATCTCGCCAGAGTAGACCTTGCGGATGCTCTTGACGATCAGGTCCGGCGCCGTCTGCTTGAGGACAATCCCTGAACAGCCGAGCTTCATGGCCTGGACGAACTCGTTTTTATCGTCCGAAGCGGTGAGAATGATAACGCGGGTGCGGCGATTCGTCTGTTGAATGGTTTGGAGCGCCTGGAGGCCATCGAGATTTGGCATCCGAAGATCGAGAAGCAAAACATCGGGGTCGGTCTGTTGTACCAGCTCAATCACGGCGCGGCCGTCACCAGCCTCACCGATCACTTCGACGTCCGATTCGAGCGCCAAAAGTTTCTTCAGGCCGTCCCGGACAATAGGATGATCGTCGGCGATGGCGACGCGAATCATCTTTACTTTGGGCATTTCCCCTTCGAGAAGGGTATCGTTCGGTTCCATGATTACAGTGCCGCTTAGCATAGCTCTTAGTAGCCTCGCCTCGATAGTAACGGGAGAGTAGTACGGGGGTCAATTCAGGTCATTAGGAAGCTGAGGCTACCAGATAACCTTACGGAATTCCCGTAACTTACCTATTACCCTAAGGCAGATGGCTACCCGGATCCCCTCGAAAGTGGGTATCACTCCGCAGGGAAAACCGGAACTTTTGCTTTTCGGATAGCCTAATAATAACAGATACTGAGCGTCCGCCAAGGCGCCTCTAAGCCGTTGCAGCGCTAAAGGTTCTCGATCGACTGCTGCAATTTCTCGGCGAAGTTCTCCCCCGATTCCGACCAGAGTGAGCGGCGTTCAACCGGGAGGGCTTCATCGAGTTGCTGCACCAATCGGAGCAAACCCTTCAGATTGGAACGCGTGTAGTAAGCGCTGGCGGGATCGTCGGGCCGCGGGAGATAGTGTGTGTCCAGGCCGAAGTCGATGCGGAGGTGCTCGGCAGGACTGTCTTCGCCGAGGAGGGGTGTGTCGGCGAAGTCGGGCCCGAAGCAGGTGAGCGTAACTCGGGCGGGCCGGAGCTCCCATTCTTTCCGGAACTGCCAGAGGCCCCACCAGGTTTCAAGAACGTAGGCGCAGTCGGCATGAAGGAACTCGTTGGCGCACTCGATTACTTCGGCGGGGTCGAGCGGATCGGGAAACGGGCGTTCGAGGAGCGGCGGCTCCGTGGAAGAGACCGCTTCGACACGCAAAACGCTATGAGAGGGGTTCTGCGGCGAATAGGGAAACCGCTCCAGCATCTTGCCGAAGGGCCGCAGCATGGAGAGCGCGGAGAAGTTGCGGAGCCAGTAGGATAAATAAAGAGAGTCGGCCATTCCTTACAACATCATAAGGGGTAGGGCGTATAGGGAGACAATGACAGATTCTGAAATTCGACCGGTTGGCGAGGCGCCTGCGGCTCCCGGGATGAGCTTGGGGACCATGGGCATGCTGTTGACCCTGGTCTCGATCGCCTGCTTTTTTGGAGCTCTGGTGGCCGCATACGCGATCATTTTGCCGGACAAACCGGCAAAGGCGTCCATCGTGATGCCCTGGGTGTTCTGGCTTAGTACGGGATTGATGCTGGTGAGCAGCGGGACGCTACAGTGGGCTCGGCGGGCGTTGCGACGGGCGCAATTGGGTGAATACCGGCTGCGGCTGATGGTGACCATTGGTATGGGATACGCGTTTCTGGCTGCACAGGTAGCCGGCGGGTGGCTGCTGCTGGCGAGTGGCGTCGCAGTTTCGGCGAATCCACAGGGCAACATGTTCTATGTGTTCAGCTTTGTGCACGGGGCCCATCTGATTGGCGGAATCGGGGGGATGCACTGGTTGCACGGAAGGTCGAAGCGCCTTCAGGATGGCGAGGAGCAACCGCTCCGGCGGCATCGCATGGAGGCTCGCCTGACGGGGATGTACTGGCACTTCATGGGAGTGCTATGGATTGCATTGTTTGCGTTTTTGCTGATTTGGCGTTGATGCCGACTGCGAACTTTGCCGAAACGATGATCCTCCGTTGGCTCGCGAGTGCCGTGTTCCGGTGCTCGGGAGGGAGTTGATACAATCGGGCGCGATGCGAATTCTATTGGTTGGGCTCTTGGCCGGCGCTCTGTGGGCGCAGAACGGATTGGACATGGCGAGGTTGGGGGCGATTCCGGGCAGGATGCAGGAGTTCGTTGCCGCAGGCAAGGTGGCCGGCGTCGTTACGCTTGTCGGCCGGTCAGGTGGCGTCGTGGACCTGAAGGCGACCGGTTACTTTGACCTGGAAACGAAAGCGCCGCTCCGGACTGACCACATTTTCCAGATCCATTCGATGACGAAGCCGATGGTCGCCATTGGCATTCTGATGTTGGCTGAGGAGGGTAAACTCTCCATCTCCGATCCGGTGGAGAAACATCTTCCGGAGTTTCGCACGTTGCCCGAAAAGATTACGCTGTTGCAACTGCTGACGCATACGGCGGGAATGCCTTTGAACCCGCCGCCGGGCATCGGAGAGTTACACGGTGCGTTGCACAAGCCGCTGGCTGACGTGGCGCTGATTTATTCGCAGACGCCGCTGGGCTACCGTCCGGGGAGCAAGTGGCAGTACAGCAATGCCGGAATCGCCGTGTTGGCGCGGGTGCTCGAAGTGCATTCGGGGATGCGGTTTGAGGAGTTTCTCGCCAAGCGGATCTTTGAGCCGTTGGGGATGAAGGATTCGTATATCTTTCCGCCGAAAGAGAAGTGGGGGCGCATGCCCACCGCGTACATTCTGCGCGACGGCAAGCCGGTGAAGTATACAGCCGACCCGCTGGGAGAAGGGGCGATGAAGTACCGGGCGGGGGCCAAGTACTCACTGCCCGAAGGCGGCGTCTACTCGACGGCCAACGACCTGTTCCTGCTCTATCAGGCGCTGCTGCGGGACGGGAAGGCGGCCAATGGCTTCCGGCTGCTATCGCCGGCGTCGGTTAGGCAGATGCGTACGGTGCAGACGGGCGAGTTGGCCACGAACGGCCCTGGCATGGGCTGGGGGTTGGGCTGCTCGGTGGTCCGGCCTGGTTTTTCGCCGATGGGGATGAGCCCGGGCACGTACGGCCACGGCGGACGGTACGGCACGTACTCGTTTATCGATCCAGCGAAGGACCTGATCGGAATCTTTCTCATCCATCGCGAAGGCGGCGGCGACGAGCGGACCGCCTTTGTGCAGATGACTTACTCAGCGTTAGTCGAGTAACCGGGCGGCATCCTTGGCAAAGTAAGTGAGAATAATGCTGGCTCCCGCGCGCCGGATGGAGGTCAACGACTCCATCATCATCCGGTCGCCGTCGATCCAACCGAGGCGGGCCGCGGCCACGATCTGGCTGAACTCACCGGAGACCTGGTAGGCGGCAATGGGCACTTCAAAGCGGTCATAAGCCTGGCGGATGATGTCGAGGTAGGCGAGCGCGGGCTTGACCATCAGGATGTCGGCGCCTTCTTCGAGGTCGAGGGCCATCTCTTTCATGGCCTCGCGGGCGTTTGCGGGGTCCATTTGGTACGTGCGGCGGTCGCCGAACTGGGGCGTGGATTCGGCGGCCTCGCGGAAGGGGCCATAGTAGCTGGAGGCAAACTTGGCGGCGTAGGCCATGATGGGGATGTGCGAGAAGCCGGACTCGTCGAGGGAGTCGCGGATAGCCGCCACGCGACCGTCCATCATGTCGGACGGCGCGACGATGTCGGCCCCCGCGCGGGCATGCGAGACGGCGGAGGCGGCGAGCCATTCGAGGGTAATGTCGTTGTCGACGTCGCCATCGACAATTTTGCCGCAGTGGCCGTGGGAGGTGTATTCGCAATTGCAGACATCGGTAACGACGAGAAGGCCGGGAACCTCCTGCTTGATCGCGCGGACGGCGCGTTGGACGACGCCTTCGTCGTCGTAGGCCCCGGTGGCTTCCTCATCCTTGTGCTTGGGAATGCCGAACAGGATCACGCCGCCGATGCCGAGCGAGTGGATCAGGGCGCACTCGCGGACCGTTTCGTCGATCGACATCTGGAAGTTGCCCGGCATGGCGCCGATCTCTTTGCGGATGCCTTCGCCTTCGACGACGAACAGGGGAAAGATGAAATTGGAGGGCTGGAGGTGGGTCTCGCGGACAAGCGCGCGCATGGCGGGCGTGCGGCGGAGACGGCGAGGGCGGTCGATGGGGAAGGGCATAGGCCCTATTTTACTTGCAAGTGCCGGTGCATACCTTCTCGGAGATCTTTTGAGCTGGGCCGAGGTTGGCCGGGTTGTCGAGGGCGGGCCGACGGATGCTGAGGCTTTCGATGGTCTGGCCGTTTGCGGTTCGTTTTTCGATGATCTGCTGCTCGCGGAGCTGAGGCTGATCGGAGTTTGGGCGGCCCGGGGAGCTCATGCCGAAGATGGTGACCTGCTTGATCTCGGAGCCGTCCGGCCGCTTCTGCGTCTCGGCGACGGATTGGCCGTTCAGTTGAAGCTGGCCGGAAGGGCCGGCAATGTACTGCGCCGCGTTCTCGATAGTTTTGCCGTTTAGCTCCTTGGTCTGCTTCACTTCGCGAAGCGCCGGGAGGAAGTTGCCGTTCGAATCGCGGCGTTCGACGGTGAGCGACTCCTGCTTGGTCTTGTCGCCGGTTTCGATCCGGGCTTGTTTCCGCTCGAAGAGCTCGACGGAGCCGTTTAGAGTGGGCCGGGCGACCTGGGTTTCAATCGTTTCGACGTTGCCGGTGGTGCGGGCGATGGCCGTCGTCTTTTCTGCGAGTGAGAAGCCGCCGCTAATGTTGCCGTAGAAGACCTGCGTTTCGACCGACTTGGAGCCGTCGGGGTGCTTGCGCTCTTCAATCTGCAGCTTCTGGGGAGGGCCGGGCTGGCCGCTGGCGTCGTAAGGGCGAATGATGCGTTCGACCACGCGGCCGGAGGCGTCGTCGCGGATAACGCGCTCCTCCACCTTCTCGATTGGCGAAAGACCGCCATTCAGATTCCGAACCGATTGCTCGCTGGACCCCTTAGCCGTGGAACCTTCCGAGGCGAGTTGGCGGCCACCATTGGAATCGAAGGTGTAAGTCCGGGTCGTACTGCTCTGTTGCTGGCCCCACACGGCGAAAACTCCGCAGAGAGCGAGTGCCCAATACCGCATAATCTGTCTTTCGGCCGTTTGCGGCAAAAACTACAGGCCCCTCACCCCTATAATATAAGGGTGGATCGCTCTTTTTACATCGAAACCTTCGGTTGCCAGATGAACGTGCATGACTCTGAAAAAGTTATCGGCACGCTGAGGGAGCGCGGGTATTTGCAGGTTCCGACGGCGGAAGAGGCCGGATTGGTTCTGTACAACACCTGTTCGATCCGGGATAAGGCCGAGCAGAAGGTCTTCAACAAGCTGCAGAACTTCAAGAAAGGCGCCAAGAAGGGCAACCAGGTGTTCGGCGTGCTGGGGTGCGTGGCGCAGCAGGAAGGCGAGAAGATTTTTGATCGGGCGCCCCACGTTTCGCTCGTGGTGGGTTCGGCGAGCTACACGAAGTTCCCGGAACTGCTGGTGCAGATTGAGCAGGGTGGCCGCCGGGTGACCGGGCTGAGCCTGGATACGGACGAGGCGTTCGACACGCCGTATACGCGGCGGGACAATCCATACCGGGCCTTTGTCACGATCATCGAAGGCTGCGACAAGAACTGCTCCTATTGCGTAGTGCCGTTTACGCGGGGGCCGGAGCGGAGCCGGACCGCGGACAGCGTGATCGACGAAGTTAGGCGGTTGGCGGATCTCGGGTATACCGAGATTACGTTGCTCGGGCAGAATGTGAACTCGTATCGCGATCCCTCGCCGAAGGGTTGGGACTTTGCCGACTGCCTGGAGCAGGTAGGCCTTGTGAACGGCATCCGGCGAGTTCGTTTTACGACCTCGCATCCGCGGGATTTCACGAAGTCGATCGTTGAAGCGATCGACGCGACGCCCTCGCTGTGCAACCACATTCATTTGCCGGTGCAGAGCGGGTCGAACCGGATTCTGGACGGGATGCAGCGGCTCTACACCCGGGAGCAGTATCTCGAACGGATCGGTTGGATGAAGGCCGCCAAGCGGCCGATGGCGATTACGACCGACATCATCGTCGGCTTCCCCGGCGAGACCGATCAGGACATCGCGGATACGCTGGCGCTGCTGGATGAAGTGCAGTACGATGCGATTTTCAACTTCAAGTACTCGCCCCGGCCCAATACGCCGGCGCTGGTGCTGGGTGATCAGATTCCGGAAGAAGAGAAAGGCCGGCGGCACATGCAGGTGCAGGAGCGGCAGCGGATGATCCAGATTCAGAACAACGCGAACTACGTGGGCGAAACCTACGAGGTACACGCGGAGTTCTTCAACTTGGCGACCGGCCAGTGGGTGGGTAAGACGACACAGCACAAGACCGTGAACTTCTCGCATCCTGGCGGGCAAGGGGCGCAACTGCAGGGGCAATATCTGGATGTGCTGGTGACACGATCAGGGCCGGTCTCGCTCGTAGGCGAGGCGGTAGGAGAAGCGGTTGGCGAAGCGGCATAGAATGGAAGTGGAAATTGGAGGGCGCGTGGAAATCGAAATGAAGATTCGGGGTCTCATGATGGACCCGGTAACCCAGACGCCCATTGTCATCCTGAAGGATGTGGACGGCGGTACGATTTTGCCCATTTGGGTGGGCATGTACGAAGCGAATGCGATTGCGTTGGAGATTGAAAAGGTCGCGACGCCGCGGCCAATGACGCACGATTTGATCAAGACGCTGCTGGCCGGCTTGGAGACAAGCGTCAGCAAAGTGGTCGTGAACGAATTGAAGGACGACACCTTCTACGCGATGATTTGGCTGGAAAAAGACGGCGAGTTGATCACGGTGGATTCGCGGCCTTCGGATGCGTTGGCGCTGGCGCTGCGGACGGATTGCCCGATTTTCGTCGATGAGCAGGTGATCCGGACGTCGAAGGCGACGAACTCGGTGTCGGATAAGGTGACTAACGACGAGTTGAAGCGTTGGCTCGAGAGCCTGAACGACGAGGATCTCGGCCGGTACAAGATGTAATGTTAGAGATCTTCGAGCGGTTGGCGGCAGCGGGGATTGACCTGCTGCCGGCGGAGATCCCGACGCATTTTCTGCTGGTTCGCGGTGGGTTCGTTTCGTTGGTGGAGCGGCGGGATAAGGGCTTTGGGAATATCGGCGCGCCGGGGTTGATGGTTGAGCAGGGCTTTGCCGCGCTGGTGTGGCGGGGCGGGGAAGCGTATTTTGTGGGGAAGGGGTATGAACGGCGGGCCGAAGCCGAAGAGGTGGCGGCGTTGCGGGCGTTCGACCGGGAACTGCGGGCGTGCCTCGAAGGCTAAGGCTGGCACGATAGCCAGAATGCATCCGGGCGAGAGAAGACGTAGGATGCGGGGACGTAGCTGCCGTCTTCGGCGAAGTAGAAGTACGTTCGGCCGTCGGCTGGCTGGAGAAAACCCTCGGATTCGGCTAGTGAGATAGTGGGCGATAAGTCCCGTGCCTCTTGCAGGATCTGGAGGCGGATGAGCTGTTCGTTCGTGAGCAGGGCTTGGTTGGCGGCAATTAGCTCCCTGCCCCGCCGGAGGGCGTCTTGCGTCAGCGTCGCCATGCGAGCGAGTGGGATGCCGAGCTGCATCGGGTCGAGGGGAGAACTCGCCAGCGCTTGGCAGGCTTGGTCATTGGACGTATAGTAATCGGTCGGCTGGTTCTGCCAGTTGCTGTACTCTCGCTGGTTGGCGCGGTACCGGGTGATCTGGTCCGGGGTGAGTTGCAGGAAGCGTTCGAGGGGGGAGCGTTCGTCGGTCGTTCGGCGGGCAGGAGCCTTGGCGGACGTCGTGTTGGCGCCTGCCCGTCCAGAGTGACAGAAACCACCGTAGCCATAGATGCTCTCGGTCAGGTACAGGCATTCGGCGTCCTGGGCGACAGGAGTCAATTTTCTGACTTCAATGATGGTTTGCAGGCGGCTGAGTTGGTTGGGGGTGAGGCGCGACTGGTGTTGCGTTATGATCTCGCGGGCCCGTTGGATGAATTCGCGACGAGAGGTTTCGAGTTCGGCGTACCGAAGGCCGAGCGCCATGGGGTCGATGGGATCGCGGAGAATTTCGGCAGCAATTTCGTCACGGACTGTGTTGCCGCGTTCTGTCATCGCGACACTTTGGGCGTAGTACTCGTCGAGGTTGCGGACGAACTCGGTCGTTTGGGCGGGCGTGAGGCCGAGGTACTCCTCGATGGAAGTAGGTGTTGGGGTCTGGGCGATGGTCGCCGTGGCGGTGAAGAGGAAAATGACTATTCGCATGGAGGCACGGAGGTTAGCGTTGCGAAAGGACTATTGGTTGGGGGCCGAGGATGTCGGCGCGGGAATGGCGCAAAAGAAAGGCAACGGATCACGGATGATAGCGACGACGTAGGCCGAATTCGATGAACTTCTCCACGGCAGCAGCAAGGCGTACCGCTGGGCCAGCGTTGCGGCATCAGCGAGGGCCTGCGCTCCCTCCAACACTCGCAGCCGTGACAGTTGAGAGGGCGTCAACAAGCTGGAATTCAGGTTGACCGCTTCCTGGTACAGAGTGTCGATCTTTCGGCGTGCGGCGATCGAGTCGGCTTTGGCAAAGCCGATCCTGGCCGGTGACAGGGGGCTGGCGGCCAAAGCGTCCGCAGCCTCGCCTTCGGAACGGGAGATCTGGCACTTGATCTCCCGTTCTCGGGCTCCCAGCGTCTGCACATTTTGAAGGTATGCCACGGATTGCTCTCGAGTCAGCTCCAAGTACTGGCGGAGGGGCGCGGTCGGGTCGGGTGGGAAGGCTGATTCCGGGATTGGCACAGGCGGGGTGGCAGGCGTGGCGGGGGTGCTGAGACTCACATAGATCACTCCACATGTGTTGGAGGGATCCGCGATCTGGAGGAGGTGTTCGCAATTCGCATCCTCGACAGTGTCCCCAAGCCGGCGGGCCTCTTCGAGTACCTCCAGCCGCTGAATTTGGTCTGGCGTCAGAAGGGCTCGGCGTTGCCGGATCACGTCAGCAAGGCGGTCCACGCTCTCGCGGCGGATGGATTCGAGTTCGGCGTAGCGCAGGCCGAGAGCCATCGGATCGAGCGGGGTCTTAAGCGCTTCGTCTTGGATCTCGCCTTCCACCTGACGAACGCGAGTTCGCTGGGCTTCCGTCCACTGGGAATACGGCTCGACGATCTCGCGAAGTTGACTGTTCTGATCCTCGCTGAGTCCCAGATAGGTTCGCGTCAACTGACCAAAACGCTGAGCGGCGGCGGGCGTCAAAAGTAAGATCGCGGCGAAAAGAAGGCGCAACATGCAAAAAGGGCGAAGCCTAAGCCTCGCCCTTTCAATCTACTACAGCTCTTACTAGTTACTTCTTTCTCGGAGCGGCCTTTTTGGCGCCGCCCGTCTTCTTGGCGGGCGCCGCCTGAACGGGCCAACCGGTGAGCTTCTCTTTCTCCACTTCCACCGTCAGATTGAACGGATCAGAGGAGAACTCCTTGCCAATCCCTTCGAACTCGATCTCTGTGCCCGGATCGGCCTTGCCGCGGAATGCGGCTCCGCCTTCGAGCTCGATCGTGATTTCCGGCGTCGAAGCGTCCGATATACCGACGACGATCTTCTTCGGGTTGACGGCCGGTTCGGAGGAAACTAGTATGCCCTTAAGCTTCGGAAGAGCCGCGCCCTTCAGATTGCTCTCGAAGTTCGTAACGGCGTTGGCACCGGTGAGTTCCTGCTTCAGTTGCACCCACAGCGCGAGCTGCGGATTCGACTTCTTCAATTCCTCCAACTGCTCGATGTCTTCCTGCTGCTTCGTCTTGATGGCGAAACCGGCCGGAGCGTAGGGAGACGCCGCAGCGTCAGCCATCAGCTTGTCGAGTCCCTTCTTGTCTCCACGATATTGCGGATAGACACGGTTGAGATAGTCACAAACGGCCTTCTTGTTGGCGGCCGGGAGTTCCCCGGGGCCGGTCAAGGCACAAGCGCGGGCAACCTGCCACAGGGCTTCGGGCTGCCGTTCGGCCTTCTTCTGGCCGAGGATGGCGGCGCCGAGCTTGTAGGCGGCTTCCGCATTGGCGGGGTTGAAGTCGATGAACTTGCGAAGACGATCCTCAATCAACGCCGGATCCTTCTTCTGGTTCGAAACGAACAGAATGGTGTTCCAGGCGGTGTTCTGCACGTCGGCCTTCTGCTTGTTCCAAGCGGCGGCGTCGACGTTCGCGGGCTTCTTCGCTTCGGCGAAATAGTCATTGATACCGCTGAGAAGCTGATTCGCAGCCTTCTCCCCTTCATCCAGGGCGGCGGGGTCGGTGGTCTGCATGGAGGTGGTCAACAGAGCCACGTAGTACGGACCGGTAAAATTCTTGGGATCCGCGGCCGCGATCTCTTTCGCGACGCCGAGCATCTCCGCGGCCTTGCCCAATTGCTGGTAGGTCACCAGAAACTGACCGAGGCGCTGCATGCCAAACGCGGTCTTGGGATATTTCGTCTTCCACTGGTTCAGGAGTTCCAGCTTCTTGGCCGGGTCGGTCGCTTTGCCGATCTGCTCCACTACCAGTTCGTACTCCTGCCGGTCGACCCAGCTAGGCTCCTGTCCAAGGGCCAGGCCAGCGGCCAACCCGATTACGAGTAATGTCTTCCGAAAAAACACTCATGCCTCCCGAGTGAGAATGCGCAAAGCCGGAGTATACCCGAATCCCCAGCATGGCCGCAACGCTATTCGCACTACGCCCTTTAGATGGATCCGCCGTAAAAATTGTTCCAGCAACTGCCATGTTACACTCCCATTTCCTCTCATGCGCTACTTCGATCTCGGCGTCATCCTGTTTTACCTGATCGGTATCACCTGGTTCGGGGCTCAATTTCGCAATTCGCAGAAGTCGCTGAAGGACTATTTCCTGGGCGGGCGGAACACGCCGTGGTGGGCGATCGGGTTTTCCATCGTCTCGGCCGAGACCAGCACGCTCACGGTGATCGGCACGCCGGGCATCTCCTTTCGGGGGGATTTCGGGTTTCTCCAGGTCGTGCTGGGGTATCTCGTCGCCCGCGTCATCATCAGCACAATCTTCCTGCCCCAATACTTTCGGGGCGAAATGTACACCGCCTACGAGCTGATGCAGCGGCGTTTCGGGCCGAATATCCGCAAGCTGACCGCCGGCAGTTTTCTCCTGCTGCGGGCGATGGCCGAGGGCGTGCGCGTGTTCGCCATCTCGATTGTGATCTCGATCATTCTCGGGACCGGGGAGCTCGCCTCCATCCTGCTGATCGTGGCGTTAACACTCTTCTACACGTTTGAAGGTGGGATGACGGCTGTGATCTGGACCGATGTCGTGCAGATGTTCCTCTACATCGTCGGAGCGCTGGTGAGCCTGTACGTGATCTTCCAACTGGTTCCCGGGGGCTGGACGCATATCTTCGAAGTGGCCAACGCGGGGAACAAGCTGCGGGTGTTTGACTTCCGGTTCGAGTGGTCGGCGGAGTTCTTCGGGCGGCCGTACAGCTTCTGGGCCGGGCTGCTCGGCGGCGCGTTCCTGACGACGGCGAGCCACGGTACTGAGCAGTTGATGGTGCAGCGGCTGCTAGCGGGCCGGACAGAGGGAGAGAGCCGCCTGGCGCTGTTCGGCAGTTGGCTTGTGATCTTCTTCCAGTTCTCTCTGTTCCTGCTGATCGGGCTGATCCTTTTCGTCTACTACAAAGACACGGGCCAGGCGCCGCTGGCGGTGCCGGACCGGATTTACCCGCAGTTCATTTGGGACTATCTGCCGCGCGGCGTGGCCGGACTGGTGATGGCCGCGATTCTGGCGGCGGCGATGTCGAACCTGAGCGCGGCGTTGAACGCGCTGGCCTCGACGACCGTGATGGACTTCTGGAAGCCGATGGCGAAGGTGGCGCGGAGCGAAGCGGAGTACCTGCGGATTTCGCGCTGGATTACGGTGGGTTGGGGCGGCGTGCTGTTTTCGATCGCCTTGGTGGCGCAGAACATTCAATCGGTTCTCGAGTCGGGGCTTTCGATCGCCTCCATCGTGTATGGCTGCCTGTTGGGAGTGTTCCTGCTGGGCGTGCTGACGAAACACGTTGGCGAGAAGGCCGCGATGGCAGGTATGCTAGCTGGATTATTAACGAACTTATACGTGAAGTTCGGCACGAGCATCGCCTGGACCTGGTATGTCCTGATCGGTTCGGCCGTCACTGTCCTGACGGCGTTGATGATTTCGATTTTCTTGAAAGAAGAGAGGGTCCAGAATGGTTGAGCTGAAACGCGACTTGGGCGTTTGGGGTGCGGCGGCGATCGTCGTCGGGACGGTGATTGGCTCGGGAATCTTCCTGGTGCCGAAGAAGATGGTGCTGAGCGTGGGTTCGGCGGAGATGGTGTTTTTCGTTTTCGTCTTTGGTGGGCTGCTGTCTTTGGCAGGGGCGCTGACCTATGCGGAGCTGGCTGCGATGATGCCGGAGGCGGGCGGCGAATACGCCTACCTGCGAGAAGCGTATGGTCCGTTCTATGCGTTTGTATACGGGTGGACGCAACTGTGGGTGGCCAAGTCAGGATCGATTGCGAGTTTGGCAACGGCGTTCTTTATCTATTTGGCGAATTTCTTTCCGGGCCTGGAGACGACGATATTTAGCAGTTCCTGGCTGGAGATCAAGTCCGGTCAGTTGCTGGCGATGGGGGTGATCGCAGCGCTTGGCTTCTTAAACTATTTCGGCGTGAAAGTGGGCGGCGGGGTGCAGGTGGGCGTGACGATCCTGAAAGTGGCGCTGATTGCGATGATCATCGGCGTGGGACTGACGTTCGGCGGCGGGACAGTGGCCAACTACACCACGAGCATTCCAGCGTCGACAGGCGGCATTGCGGGGTTCTTTGCGGCGCTGGTGGCGGCGCTGTGGGCCTACGACGGCTGGAACAACGTCAGTATGGTTTCGAGCGAGATTAAGAATCCACAGCGGAATCTGCCGATTGCGCTGATTGTGGGCACATTGACGGTGATGGCGATTTACCTCGGCGCCAATCTGGCTTATTTCTACGTTCTGCCGGCGGAGGTGGTGGCGTCGAGCGACCGGGTGGCGGCGGAGATGATGCGCCGGATCTGGGATGCCCCAGGGGCGAACGCGGTGTCGATTGCGGCGATGATTTCGATTTTCGCGGCGTTGAACGGGTCCATCCTCTCCGGCGCGCGAGTGCCGTTCGCGATGGCGCGGGACAAGCTGTTCTTCTCGTCGATTGCGACGGTACACCCGAAGTACTTCACCCCGGCGAACTCGATCATGCTTTTGTCCGTTTGGTCCATGTTATTCGTGTTAACTGGCCGTTATGACCAGCTTTTTACGTGCGTGATTTTTGCGTCCTGGATTCTGTACGGGATGGCGACGGCATCCGTATTGGTGTTGCGGCGGAAGCGGCCGGATCTGGCTCGGCCTTACAAAACTCTGGGCTACCCCTTCGTGCCCATCGTGTTTGTGCTGGTGGCTGGAGCCTTAATCGTTTCAACGCTATTGGAGTCGCCTCGCGAAAGCATCCTGGGGTTGGCAATTATCGCGATCGGCATTCCGTTTTATCGGCACTGGAGCCGGCAAAAGGCGACGAAATGACTCCTTTAATTTGGCCCTCTGTTCTGAATTCAGAACAAAAGTCTTGAAACCGGAGTCCTTTTTCGAGTACAAAGAAGAGGGGGAAGGCTGCATTTGCCTACCCCTGTTCTGCGAACGGAATACAGTCAGCGGTAGGTACTCAAATGGACGTCACCAAGATTTTGGCCGAATTGAAACAGGAAAGGGATGCATTGGAGGAGGCAATTGCCACTCTGGAGCGTCTTGCACTTGGACGGGGTAAGCGTCGTGGCCGCCCTCCGCTATGGATGGTGGAAGCGGCGAAGCGCAAATCGACCGATTCCGATAAAGAACCGGTCGGGCGAGCGTCGGCCACCAGCAAGTCGGCAATCGTCTAAACGCTAGTACAAGAGAAATTTGGCACGGCGCGCCAGGAAGGGGACGAGTTCTTCTTCCAGGCGCGTCTGTACAGCTCTGGGATCGGTCCCGGCGGCGAACTCTTTCATCAGCGTTTGGCTGCCGATCAGCTTTCCGTTGAGCGAATAGTTCATCTTGCCGGGATATAGCCGCTGCAGGGCGACTGCGAGCTCGACGCCGAACCGGACCGAATCAAAACCTTCGCGATCGGTGATGACGAAGCGGATTCCCTCGATGGTCTTACCCTTCAGATTGGAATCGTTTGGCGTGAAACGGGTGGGGTACGTGCGGACTCCGGGGATTTTGCGGGAGTTCAGGTGGGCGGAAAGTTCGCGGCCCTGGATGAATTCGGCTCCGATCTGCTCAAACGGCGCATCCGTGCCTCGCCCGACGGAGTAGTTTCGAGAGAACTCCAGCATGGCAATGCCGGGATAGAGTAGTGCTGCGTTCAGGCTGCGCATATTGGGAGACGGGTTCACCCAAAGGACGCCAGTCGAATCCAGCCAGTCGCCCCGCTGCCAGCCTTTCATCGGAACCACTTCCAGCTTCGCATTGATCTGGAGTTCGGCATTGAGCATGCGGGCGAGTTCCCCCACGGTCATCCCATGGCGCAGAGGGAGGTTGTGGCAGCCAATAAAGCTTTGGAACTCCGGATCGAGCAACGGACCCTCAACGCGGACGCCGGTAATTGGATTGGGCCGGTCCAGCACGTAGAACGGAATTTTCGCCGCAGCCGCGGCCTCTAGCGTGTTCTTAACGGTACACGTGTAGGTGTAGAAGCGGGCGCCAACGTCCTGGATGTCGTAGACGAGGGCGTCGAGTTCGGCGAGGACGGCAGGCATCGGCTTCCGGTTGGCCTGGTTATAAAGGCTGTAGATGCGGATGCCGGTCTGCGGCTCACGGCCGTCGGCGACGTCTTCGCGGTCTTCGGTGCCGGAGATTCCATGTTCGGGCGAGAAGAGAGCGGTAATGTTGACCCCCATCTCCTTCATCACGACGAAGCCCGGCCGGCTGGTGAGGGTGAGGCCCGTGTGGTTTGTGATGAAACCGACGCGCTTGCCCTTGAGCCGGGCAAACTTTTCCGCGATGAGGACATCGAGGCCGGTGTGTACCTGACCAACGCGATTGACGTGGCGGCGGACGCCGGACATGGTTTCGTTGTAGCCGGTGAGGGTAGTGCGGGGGGCGTCGACGCCCAGGCTGGCGGCGGCGATGGTGGCGATTTTCGCGCGCAAGGGCGTGATGGCCGGGCGCCGGTTCGGATGGACAGTGTTGGCGAGCAGGATGACGTAGGACTGGGTGGCGGGGTCGATCCAAATCGAGGTGCCGGTGAAGCCCGTGTGCCCGACCGACCCAATTGGAAATAGTTCTCCGCGGTTTGCCGAGAACGGCGAATCGAGATCGAAACCGAGGCCGCGGAGGATGGGCTGGTCGGAGGGTGTCTGCGGCTCCATGAACTTGCGAAGGGTGAGCGGGCTCCAGATCCGGACGCCATTCAGCTCGCCGCCATTCAGGATGGCCTGGGCGAAGTGGGCCAGGTCGTCCGCGGTGGTAAATAGTCCGGCATGGCCGGCTACGCCGCCCATGAAGCGAGTCGTTTCGTCATGGACGACACCGCGGAGGGGAGCCGTCATACCGGGGTACTGTTCGGTGGGGGCGATCCGGGCCGTCAGATCGGGGGATGGGCGGAAGCCGGTGTCTTTCATGCCCAGCGGTTTGAAAATTTCTTCCTGCGCATACTGATCGAGAGGGCGCCCGCTGACCTGACGGACGATTTCGCCGAGGAGGATGAAGTTGATGTCGCTGTAGACGAAGCGTTCGCCGGGGGCGTTGACGGGTTTGTCGATGAGCGCCTTCTGGATGCCGAGTTCATAGCCGGACCATTCGGGCTTGAGATCGAGGTCCGGGCGGAGGCCGGAGAAATGCGTGAGGAGCAGGCGGATCGTGATGTCGCTTTTGCCGCCCTGGTAGTTGGGCAGATAGGTGGTGACCTTGTCGTTGAGGCGGATGCGGCCCTGCTCGACCAACTTCATGATCGACGCCGTCGTGGCGACAACCTTGGTGAGTGACGCGGCGTCGAAGATGGTGTCGGCCGTCATGGGCTCGACCGCCGGGACGAGAGCGCGGGACCCGTGGACGCTTTGATGGACCACGCGTCCCTGATGGCTGACGAGGCAAACCGCGCCGGGCAGTTGGCCGGCCGTGACCGCTTCATCGATAACGCGACGGATCTCCGCCAACTCCTGCGCGACAGCAAGTCCGGCGCAGGCAAACAAAACGAACCCAATCTTTTTCATCGAACCCCTATCCGAGCAGTTTTTGCGCGATTGCTTCGAGCTTGTTGGCTAGGAGAATGTCCTTCGAAGTGATGCCGCCCAAGTCATGGGTGGTGAGGTCGACGGTGACCTTGTTCCAGACGTTGGACCACTCCGGATGGTGCTCCATGGCTTCAATCGCAATGGCGGAAGTCGCCATAAATCCAAACGCGTGAACGAAGTCCGCAAAAGCGTACTCGCGATGCATTTTTCCGTCCACGAGCGTCCAGCCCGGAAGGGATTCGAGCGCCGCCTCGAGTTCCGTGTCGTTAAGTTTGGCCATGCCCTTATCATAGACGCATGGGTATACGCCCGGAAATCGATGGGTTTCCTTCGAACGATCCGCAACAGCCTGGATTGGTGCTGCACGATCCCACCGGCATTGCCACGGCGATGCTGTTGATCCCGCCGGGCCTGGTTCCTGCGCTGGCGGAAGATCCTCTGCCGCCGGAGTTGGCCGAGGCTCTCAGCCTGGCCGGATTTCTCGACGATGATAACTTCGCCCGGATGTTTGAGGCCTTTGCCCGCGCGGAGACGTTGCCGGCCCGTCATGGCGGACTAGGGAACTATCCGACTGAGGGGGTCGCGCTACGGCAGCTTTTCGATACCTGGTTTGCCGAGCCGGGTGCGGCGCGTCCGCTGCATGCCATCGCCTCGCCGCACGCGAGCCCGGAGCCGGCGCGCGGGTCGTATGTGAGCGCCTATACGGCCCTGGCAGCCAGCCTTACCAAAGCCGAGGCTGCCGAGAAGACCTTCGTCGTGCTCGGGACCTCCCACCAAGGGGCGCGAGACCGGTTCGGCATGACGAGAAAGCGCTTTGCCACGCCGGTGGGAGAGAGCCGGGTACGGGTTCCAGAAAAGCTGGCGGCATTGGCGATGATGGAGGATCCTTGCTTCGCCGTTGAGCACTCCATCGAGTTCCAGGTGGTGTTTCTCCAGTATCTTTACGGGCCGGATATCGAGATTGTGCCGATATTGTGTGGCCCGCTCACATCGCCGGGGCATCCGTTTCTGCAGGAGTTGGGCGAATGGTCGGCGAAGGAGGGAGACCGGCTGCGCTGGGTGCTTGGCGTCGATATGGCGCATAAGGGTCCTCGCTACGGTGACCGCGAGGCGCGGCGGGCGTATACGGACTCGATGGCGGAAATTGAAGTGCGGGACAGGGGGCGGATAGCCTCGCTCGCGGCGGGCGACCAGGAGGCCTTCTGGGCACAGGTTCGGGAGCGAAACGACGATTTGAACTGGTGCGGCACCGCCCCTTTCTATTCCTACCTTGCTGCGCATCCGGGGATGCACGGCGAGCTATTGACGTACGAACACTGGCAGATCGATCCGCGGAGCGTCGTGACGTTCGCCGGGATGACCTTTGAAAAAGGTACGGGGAAGAGCCTAGAACCCTGAGTACTCGGGTTCCATAGGTCGGTAAGCGTCCGGGAAATACCTTAGGGTTATCCCAATGTTGAAGCGAACCGACCGATGCGTAATCCTTTGGCTGTAGGTATTTGGCTGCTCCGCTTTTGTGCCGCGATACTGGCCGCCATCTGGCTGTACCAGGATGGCGCCTTAGCGGCATCGACCTCTTTCGAGACTGTTCATGAAGCCGTGGATCAACTGTCCGCGGGTTCGTTTTTCCTGTTGGCGGGCGTTCTGCTGGTGGGCCTGGGAATGAAAGGCCGCCGTTCGCGTGCTGACTAAATCGCGAGACGCTGCTGCATGGCGATGAGCATGAGCGCGGGATTGCCGCTGCGTTCATAGGCGCGGAGGACACTTTCGTATTCGGCCTCCGGCAGACTGACGACGGAGGCGGGCAACGCAATGGCTTGTTTGTACCAGGCGGGCGGGCTCTCGCGTTGCAGACTGGCTTGGGCCAGCACGTTAACGTACTCGGCAAGGACACTTTCGCGGATCAGCCCGCGGGGCGATGCGATGTAGGCGGCGCTGAACATCTCGGCTTGCCGGTCGAATGACGCCTTCCCGTCGCGGATGCGCTTGAGGTAGGCCGCGAACTTGTCCTGCCATTGCGGGGTGGTCTTGTCGCGGGTGAAGAGGAGCTCATGGAATAGCATCTGGCTCTCGCGGTCGTCTTCGAGCCAGTTGCGGGTTTCGAGGCCGGAACCGATGGCGGGTGGCATCGTTTCGAGCTTAAACTCGGCGGCCGCGGCGGCGCGAGTATTGCGTTGCCAGCCCTCGGCGCCGCTTTCCTTGCAGGCTTCCGCTTCGAGGTTGCGTTTGACGTAGTCCTTCAGCGCGTCGCCGACGGGCAGACCGCGGAATTTGGCCAGGGTGTCGGGAAGCAAGCCCGTGAACAGCCGCTCCTCGCCGGTGAGCCGGGCGAGCGCGCCGCTGAGGGCGCCTTTAGTCACCTCATCGTCGGCGAGCCAGGCGGCGGGGGCGAGCTCGCCATGGCTGCGAAGACTCTGGATGAACGATAGCTTGTCTTCGGTGGACCCGAAGACGCGGAGAAGCGCGGCGTACGCGGTGATGTCGTCGTAAAAATCGTCAGCGCAGGAGACGGGGCGTGGCGTGGGCCGGGGGACGGAACGAAATAGCTTGGCGCCTTCCTCGGGGTCGAGTTGCGTGAGGGCGAAGATGGCACGGGTTTCGAGCGAGAGACGATCAAGGGCAACCTCCGGCAGTTTCTGTTGGTTCAGGCCGGGGATAGGGCGGCGAAGGACCGGTTCCTTCGCGAGACGGGCGAGTTCGGCGGCGCGTTGAATGGTCTTCTTCTGTTCCGCGATCCCTTTCACGCGGCCCTTTTCGACGAGGCGGAGCAAAGCGTCGGCTCCAATTTCCGGCGCCACCTGAGTGGCTAGCTCCGGAATGTCGGCCGCGGCCAAGGCAAGTGGAATCAGGAGAAGACGAAAAAGGCGCATTAGGCTTCTTGGTATTGCAGTTGATAGAGCTTCCAGTACAGGCCCCGTTGCTGGATGAGTTCGGCGTGGGTGCCGGCCTCGCGGAGTTGGCCCTTGTGGAAAGCAAAGATGCGGTCGGCGTTCTGGATAGTGGAGAGGCGATGGGCGATGGAGATAGAAGTTCTTCCGGTAAGGAGCTTCTTCTGAGCGTCGCGAATGCGTAACTCCGTATCAGTCTCGACGCTGGAAGTGGCCTCATCGAGTATAAGAATTTTGGGTTCGTGAACGAGAGCGCGAGCGAAGCTGACAAGCTGCTTCTGGCCGGTGGAGAGGTTGGCGCCTCGTTCGAGGATGGGTTCTGCGAAGCGGCCGGGGAGCCGGTCGATGAAATCGAGCAGATTGACCTCGGCGGCGGCGGCGGTGAGCCGGGCTTCGTCGATCCCCGCGCCACCGAGACTGATGTTGGAGCCTACGGTGCCGGTGAACAGGTAGGGGTCTTGGAGGACGATGGCGAAGCGGCGGCGGAGTTCGAGAGGGTCGAACTCGCGAATGTCGATGCCGCCGATTTTGATGGCGCCGCGCTGGACGTCGTAAAAGCGGAGGAGGAGATTGGTGACGGTAGTTTTGCCTGCGCCGGTGTGGCCGACGATGGCGATGGCTTCTCCGGGGGCGATGGAGAAGCTGACGTCGCGGAGGACCCAATCTTCGGCCGCATAGGCGAACCAGACATTTTCAAACGTGATGGTGAGGTCGTCCGGAACCGGTTTCGGATCAGCCGGGGCGGCGATGGCGGCGGGGGTATCGAGAAGTTGGAAGATGCGTTCGCTGGCGGCGGTGGCCGACTGGAGAATGTTGTATTTCTCGCTCAGGTCTTGGATGGGCCGGAAGAAGCGGAGGGCGAACTGGAAGAAGGCGATGAGGACGCCAAGCGAAAGGCCGCCGCCAGGCACCTGCCAGCCTCCGTAAACGAGGATGCCGGCGAAGGCCAGCATGCTGAGGAATTCGACGACCGGGTAGAACCAGCCATAGGCGAAGACGCTCTGCTTGAAGGCGAGCATGTGCTCCCGGTTGATTTCGGCGAACTCGTCGCGGGCGGCTTGCTCCCGGTTGAAAGCCTGCAGGACTGCGATGCCATTGATGTGCTCGTTGAGGAAGGCGTTGATGCGGGCGACGGCGAGGCGAATGCGGCGGTAACTGGCGGAGACCTGGGAGCGGAAGAGCATGGTGGCCCAGTAGATGGCCGGGGTGACGATGAGGATCAACGCTGTGAGGCCGGGGCTCATCCAGAGCAGGACGCCAAGCAGCCAGGTGAGCATGATGGCGTCGCCGAGGATGGCCACCAGGCCGGAACTGAAGAGTTCGTTGAGGGTATCGACGTCGCCAGTGACGCGGGTGACGAGGCGGCCGACGGGGTGCTTGTCGAAGTAGGCGATATCGAGCTGATGCAGCTTAGCCATCAGGTCGCGGCGGAGGGCGAACATCGCCTGTTGGCCGGTCCATTGCATGAGCAGCGCCTGGCCGAACTCCGCGAGCAACATAAGCACGGAGACGCCGAGCATAATTAGGGAGAGTTGGGCGATGCCGTCCCAAGCGCCGGGAGCGCGCTGGACCAGGTAACGGTCGACAGCGATGCTGGTGAGGATGGGCCCGACGGATTCGAGCAGGGAATGGACTGTGAGCAATCCGACGGTGGCAGCCACCTGTTTCCGGTACGGTTTCAGATAAACCGCGAGCCGGCGCAGCAACTGACTGTCATAAAGCTTGCCCTGAACCTGCTCTTGTTCCACCCTTACCAGTCTACTTGTGCCAACCTGGAAGTTGATGGACGGAGTGATCGTGGTGGATAAGCCCACCGAATGGACGTCGCACGACGTAGTAGGCAAGATGCGGCGGTTGGCGCAGACAAAACGCGTGGGGCACTTGGGAACATTGGACCCGATGGCGACCGGCGTATTGCCGCTGGTGCTCAACCGGGCGACACGGCTGGCGCAGTTTTTCACGAAGGCCGATAAGGTCTACGAGGCCACCATTCGCTTTGGCTTCGCGACGAATTCGTACGACGCCGATGGCGAGGCGACGACGGAAGCGGTGCCGGTGAATCTGGATGCGGCCGTGCTCGAACGGGCGCTGGACGCCTTCCGCGGCGAAATCGTGCAGATGCCGCCAGCGGTTTCCGCGAAGAAGATCAACGGCGTGCCGGCGTATAAGTTGGCGAGGCAGAACAAGCCGGTCGAATTGAAGGCTGTGCCGGTGACGATTCACGAGCTGGAGCTAGTGGAATGCGGGGCGGATACGGCACGGGTGCGGGTACATTGTTCGACGGGGACCTACATTCGCAGTCTGGCGCATGACCTGGGCGTGGCCTTGGGGTGCGGAGCGCATCTTTCGGCGCTACGGCGGACGCGGGCCGGGATGTTCACGCTGGACCATGCCCGGACCTTGGAGCAGTTGGCCGACCCTGCGGTGCTGGCGGGGGCGTTGATTCCATCGAACGCCTTACTGCCGGAGTTTCCGGCCGAGCGCGTCGACGCGGTGACGGCGGGCTTTATCCGGCAGGGCCGGGATTTCCGCGTGAACCCGTTTCGGGTGCAGCAAGGGGCTCAATACGTCCGGGCGGTTGATGGCGCCGGGGCGCTGGTGG
The DNA here is from genome assembly GCA_945890485.1 of Candidatus Sulfopaludibacter sp. SbA3. Taxonomy (GTDB): domain Bacteria; phylum Acidobacteriota; class Terriglobia; order Bryobacterales; family Bryobacteraceae. Next base: position 317,779 of record CAMDCN010000006.1, read on the forward strand.
CGATTGGCGAGATTAAGCTGCCGAATCTGTATCACCCGTTTCTGGTGCTGTAACTCCTGGGTCCCGGGTGGTATCTTCAGGGCATGAAGACCCTTCTGATTCCCATAACGATCGCCGCGCTGATGCTGGCGGGATGTTCGGAGGAGAAGAACTCCGATCTTCGCCGCGAGAGCAAGGAAGCTGGCCAAGCGATTAAGGAAGCCGCCAAAGAGACGGGCGATATGGCCAAGGAAGTTGGCAAAGAGATTGCAGATACGACTCGGAAGGGTGTCGGCATCGCTGCCGAGGCCACCGAGAAGGCAGCCAAGAAAGTGAAGGAGAAGGTGAAGGACTAATCCTTCTTCTTGGCCACCCAGCCCGGTTTGTTCACTTGGCGTCCCCGACCGATGCCGAGTGCGCCGCCGGGGACGGCATCGGTGATGACGCTGCCGGCGGCGATATAGCTGCTGGTTTCGAGGGTCACCGGGGCAACCAGCGTCGAGTTGCTGCCGACGAAGACGCCTTCGCCGATCGTCGTCTGGTGCTTGTGGACGCCGTCATAGTTGCACGTGATGGTTCCTGCTCCGACGTTGGTGCGCGCGCCAATGACGGCGTCGCCGAGGTAGGCCAGATGGTTTGCTTTGGCGCCGTTGCCGAGCTGCGTCTTCTTGAGCTCGACGAAGTTGCCGATGTGGGCGTTTTCGCCAACCACGTTGTGCATCCGGAGCCGGGCGAAGGGGCCGACACGGGAGCCGGCGCCGATGACGGAATCTTCGATGACTGAATAGGGATGAACCAGAACGTTGTCCGCGAGCGTCGCGTTGGTCAGGATGGACCCGGCACTGATGCGGCAGTCCGCGCCAATCCGCGTCTGCCCGAGGAGGCGGACGCCGGATTCGATGATGGTGTCGGCCTCGACGGCCACATCGACATCGACGGTGATGGTCTCCGGCTTTTCCATCGTGACGCCGCTGAGCATGAGTTCGTTGACTTTGCGGGCACGGAAGATGGCGTCGACCTTGGCGAGTTCCACTCGGGTGTTGATGCCGAGTAACTCGTCGGGATCGGCGAGGATACGGGCCTGGGTCAGGTGGCCGGCCGCGCGGAGCAGTTCGACGATATCGGTGAGATAGAATTCGCCGGCTGGATTGTCGGTGCCAATGGCGTCGATATGCGCCCAAAGCTTTTCGGCGCGGAAGCAATAGATACCCGAGTTGATTTCGCGAATCTCGCGCTGCGCGTTGGTGGCGGCTTTGTGTTCGACGATGCCGGCGACGTGGCCTTCGGGGTCGCGGAGGATTCGGCCGTAGCCGGTGGGGTCGTCGAGGATGGCGGTGAGGACCGTGGCGGTCTCCGGGCGGTCGCCGACGAGGGCGGCGAGGGTGGCGGCGGTGAGGAGTGGGGCATCCCCATAGAGGATGGCGAGATGGCCGGTGGCCGGCGCGGCGGCGCGGGCACAGCGGACGGCGTGGCCGGTGCCGAGTTGCTCGGTCTGCTCGGCGGTGCGGACGCCGTAGGGCGCGAGCACGGCCCGGACATCATCAGCTCCGTGGCCCACGACGACGACGATGTTGTCCGGTTCAGAAACCGTGAGCGCGAGGCGCACGACGTGTTCGATGAGGGTAAGCCCGCCGGCGCGATGGAGCACTTTCGGTGTCTTCGAACGCATGCGAGTGCCCATGCCAGCGGCAAGGATGACGACGGAAACAGGGGTGGTCATTGGGAGAAAGGTGCTCCTTGGATTTGGCGGCGCCGCCGGCCGAGGCGGGCCAGTTTCAGGACAACGTCAGCCGTTGCATCAGGATTGTGGCGAATCTTTTCGCCTTCGCTGAGGAGTTCGGCCTTCAGAATCTGCAGGCCCATCTCCCGTAGGGCCACCATATCATTTTCGACGGGCAGAGCCTGCTTCGCGGCGTAGCGCCCGAGTTGGCGCGGATGGATTCCCTGGGAATTCAGGATGATGTAGTCGAGGAATCGAGTGCGATCCTCGCCAGTGAGTCCCGTGTGGCGAAGGATGGCGCGGATATGATCTGACGCGGTGAAGTTGACGGTTTCGCCGGGCTGCCACATCAAATTGCCAACGCACACTTTCAGGGCGGGGCTGGCGGCGATGGCATGGGGGATTCCCGCGACGAGCAGGTTCGGGATGATGCTCGTGAAGAGTGAGCCGGGGCCCAGTGTGATGAGATCGGCTTCGGCGATGGCAGCCAAGGCCTCGGGCAGGGGCTTGGGGCGCTTGGGGACGATGCGGACGTCTCGAATGGGCGACCGAGTTTTTGAGATGTTGCTTTCGCCGGATACTAGCGTGCCATCCTGCAGTTTAGCGGTGATGACGACGTTTTCCGCGGTGGAAGGAATGATCTCTCCGCAAGAGGCGAGGACACCGCTGGCAAAGCGGACGGCGCTGGCGAAGTCGCCGGTGAGATGAGTCAGAGCGGTGAGAAACAGATTACCGAAGCTGTGACCTTTGAGGCCGCGGCCGCCCGTAAACCGGTACTGAAATAGCTGGCTGAGCAACGCCTCCTCTTCGGCGAGGGCCACGAGGCAGTTGCGAACATCGCCGGGCGGAAGGACGGCAAAGTCCCGCCGGAGACGGCCGGAACTGCCGCCATCGTCGGTGACGGTGACAATAGCCGTCAGCGAGACGACGGGCTCCTCGGCGGAGGCGTGCTGCTTCAAACCTTTGAGAAGTGAAGAAAGCCCCGTGCCGCCGCCAATGGTGACAATGCGCAGCGGGCCGCGAAGCGTGACTCTAGTGCCCGGCGATTTTTTCGCTGTAGACAAGTTCCCTGACCGGAGAGTGCTGGAGCACTTCATGGAAGTCTGCATCGGCGCGGGCAGCGGCGCGGTTTCCGGGCTGGATCTCGATAGCGCGCGACAAGCTTTCGGCGGCCCCGCGGTAGTCGCCTTGCAGGCCTCGAGCGAGAGCCAAGGCGTAGTGGATGTGGTCGGCCCGGGGTGCGAGAGTGGCCGCCTTGGCGAGCGACTTCTCCGCCTCCGGATACTTTCGCTGATTAGTTAGCGCCAGCCCGTAGGTGTAGTAATCCTCGGCCGAGACCAGCGTCGGCTGCTGCGAGGCTCCGAGGCGCTGCTGGCACATCCGGGCGTGCATTTGCGCGGTCTGCCCGACATCCAGGTTCGGCCCTTGACCCGCTTGGCTGAACAACGGCATAGCCGCGGCGAACTCACGGCGATGGAATAACTGCATCGCCTCTTCAAAGGCCGCCAACTGTGGATCCACCACCTTGGCAGGCGTTTGGGCAGGCGCGTTCTTGCTGGGTCCCGGTTTAGACATGAATGACCTGACTCACTAGTATAGAAAGAATAGACTCAGTCTGGGGATCCGGAGTTTCTCGAATAGTTGCCGGTCGAGAAAACTTTTTTCGAGCAGCGCGAGTTCGGCGGCGCCCATGCGGCTGCGATGTGGCTTCAACTGGGCTTCGAGGTCCTGCCGCAGGGCGACTAAGTCGGCCTCTTTCATCTGCAGGCGCGCGCGCGCCAGGACGCGCTCTTCGAGTGCGGTAAGCCGCTGCTCCAGGGCTTCCAGATCGGCGTGCGCGGTGTCGATTTGGGCGGCGATTTCGGCTAGGGAGTCGGCTTCTTCGGAGAAACCTTGTGTCCGCAACGCTTGGCTGTTGGTGGCTAGAAAAGCCTGCAGGCGATCCTGGGGAAGGGAATCCTCGTTAGTGGGTGCGACCTTGGCGGGGCGGTTTCGCGCCATATCTTCCGCCGCTTTTTTGATGGCCTGGCTGCAGTAACTGAGAGAGTTTACCTGTTGAAACTTTGGCCGCTTACGGGAGAACGCGTCGTCGATACCGCGGAGCACCGCTTCGAGCGGGACGCCCGTGGATTTCCAGGTTTCGACGAGCGCCCAATCAATAGGCGACATCAGGAAGAGACTGGTGCCGCGAGCCTTCTGGAAGTGGTCTTCTACTTCGGTGAAGTAGTTGAAATAATTCAGTTCCTCTCCCATAGCAGGCGCAACCCCTTTAGCGTCAGGTCTTCATCGAGATGCTGGACGCGGCGGGACCCGGTACGGATCAGCGGCGCCTGCCCGCCGGTGGCGATCACCTGTGGCACGGCGCCAAGCTGCGCCGTGAGCCGTTCGAGCAGGCCATCCACCATGCCCATGGTGCCGTAGTAGAGTCCGCTTTGAATGGAGCCGACAGTGTTTGTGCCGATCAGCTTCGAGGGCTGCTCGAAGTTGACCTGCGGCAGCAGCGCCGTCTTGGCGAACAGGCCGGTGAGCGAGATGCCGATGCCGGGGTAGATAAGGCCGCCGAGGTACTCGGCATCGGCCGAAATGACGTCGAACGTGATGGCGGTACCGAGGTCGATGACGATGGCCGGGCCACCGTAGAGATAGAACGCCGCGACCCCGTTAACGATGCGGTCCGCGCCGACTTCCTTGGGATTGTCGTAGCGGATCGTGAGCCCCAAATTCATCTCCGTCGAGACGAAGACGGCTTGGCGATCGAAGTACTTGCCGACCATTTCGGCCAACGTGCCGTTGATGACGGGGACGACGGAGGAGATGATGATGCCGCTGACGTCGGCCAGATTCAGGTTTGAAAGGGCGAAGACGTTGCGGAGCAGGATTCCCCATTCATCGGCGGTCTGCTCGCGGATGGTGCGGAGCCTCCACCGGCCGATGAGCACCTCGCCACGGAAGGCGCCGATGGTGATGTTGGTGTTGCCAACGTCGAGAGCTAAGAGCATGGGCGGACGCCTCCGGCGAGAATGGTGTGGCGACGGCCGTTGTCGTCATCGAGAAGCAGGTAACCATTGGCATCGAGGCCGGCGGTGATGCCGCGGACTTCCGTGCCGTTGAGCTCAACGGCGACCCGGCGGCCGCGGACGTAGCTCGATTGCTGCGTGAAGGCGGCGAGCACGGCATCCTGCGGGAGGCGGAGGAAGGCTTCAATGCTGTTGAGCACTTCGATGAGCAACGCCTCGCGCGGCCAAGTACGGCCGGTTTCGACACGAAGGCTGGTGGCGATCGCATCCAACTCGAAGGGGAACGATTCGTGGTTGACGTTAATCCCTATGCCGGCCAAGACGCGCTCCTCATGCAACTGGGTGAGAATGCCGCAACACTTCTTGCCGTTGGCAAGGAGGTCGTTGGGCCAACGGATGTCGCAGTGCAGGCCAGTATACCGGGCGATCGCCTCTTGAACGGCGAGACCGATGGCCATCGTCAGGACGGGCAGCGGCGTCGTACGCAGCACGACCGTGAAGTAGAGGCCGTCACTCGGCGCAGAGTGCCACGGACGGTTGTAGCGGCCGATGCCGCCGGTTTGGGAGTCGGCGATGATGACTGCGCCGTCCTCGTGTACCTTGGCGGCCAGCGTCATGGTGGAGCCCGTCTCTTTGTAGAAGTCGACGCGGCGGCCAGGAAAGGCGGCGCGAACCAGATCTGGATTAAACGGCATCAGGCTTCCAGTTGCAGTCGGAAGTTCATGTCGACGGCCACGGCGGAATGCGTCAACGCGCCAACGGAAATGAAGTCCGGGCCGGTGACGGCGTAGTCGCGGAGCTTTTCCAGGCGCATGCCGCCGGAGAGTTCGACCGTGGCCCGCTTATTGATCACACGGATCCACTCTGCGGCCTCGGCGGGGGTGAGGTTGTCGAGCAGCAGATGCTCGGCGCCAAAGGTGAGCGCTTCTTCGAGTTCGAGCCGCGTACGGACTTCGATTTCGATGCGAACTCCGGCGGGAATGCCCGCGGCGCGGACGGCGGCAATCGCCTGCTCCACGCCGCCCGCGGCCGTGATGTGGTTGTTCTTGATCAGCACCGCGTCGAACAGGCCGAGGCGATGATTCACCGCGCCACCGGCGGCAGTGGCCATCTTTTCGAGGCGTCGCAGGCCAGGCGTGGTCTTCCGCGTATCGAGGATCCGGCAGCCGGTGCCGGCGATCGCGTCGACGTGTTTGCGCGTGAGCGTGGCGATGCCGGAGAGCCGCTGCATGAAGTTGAGGCCCACGCGCTCGGCCGTGAGTAACGTGCGGGCTTTGCCGCGGACGGTGGCGAGGACGTCACCATCGGCGACGCGGTCCCCGCTGGCGACATGGAGGCCGAGGAAGTCTACGCCGCCGAGTTCGGCGTAGATGAGCGGCAACAGTTCGACACCGGCGACAACCATGGGCTGGCGCGCGATGAAGCGGCCAGTGGCGTAGCGGTCGGCTGCGACGGTGGAATTGGTGGTGATGTCGCCGGAGCCGATGTCTTCAGCGAGGGCGCGTTTCACGGCATCCAGAATCTCCGGATGCTGAAAATCAAAGCTCATTCAGAGCCTCCTGGCTTTTGGCTAACTGGGCCTTATAGTCAGCGAGCTTCTCGCGCATCGTGTTGAGCACTTTTTCGGGTGCTTTCGACAGGAACGATTCGTTCGAAAGCTGGGCTTCCGAGCTGTTGATGACCTTGCTCAGTTGCTCGATCTCTTTCACCAGGCGATCGCGCTGGGCGTCGAGTTGAGCGGCGGAGACGGCCAGCACGAGGTCGAACTCCGGCGTGGACCGCTTGCTGCCCTTCACGCGCTCGGCGCTGGCCGGGGCCAGGGCGAGGTTGAGGTTGGCGAGCTTCTCGATGGCTTCCTTCTGCGCGGTAGCCAATGACGAAACGAACCCATCGGCGTAGATGACGGCGTCGAAGGGCGCCTTCGGGTCGAGCTTGTTTTCGGCGCGGAGGGTTCGCGCGGCGGTGATCAGTTCCTGCAGGCTGGCCATGTCCCGCTCGGCTTCCGGGTCGGCCGCTTCCGCGTCGAACTGCGGGAAGGCGGCGAGCGAAATCGACTTCTTCTCGTGGGTGCCCAGCCGCTGCCAGAGCTCTTCGGTGAGGAAGGGCATCGACGGATGGAGCAGGCGGAGCGAGGCGTCGAACACCGTGAGAATGTTGCGCCAGTGAGCGTTCAGGCCGCTGTTGTCACTGAAGCGCAGCTTTTTGAGTTCGATGTACCAGTCGCAGAAATCGTCCCAGAAGAAATGCCATTGGAGTTGGGCGGCCTCGTGGAAACGGTAGGTGTCGATGGCCTTGTTGATCTCGGCGGCGGCGTTGTTCAGGCGGCTGAAGATCCAGCGGTCTTCGAGCGGCACAGCGCCGTCGACGGCCTCGGGCCGGTAGCTGGTTTGTTCGGCAGGCGACCAGGGCTCGACCCCGGCGCGTTCGAGATTCAGGAAAAGGAACCGGGCCGCGTTCCAAATTTTGTTAGCGAAGGAGCGGGCCGCCTCCATGCGGTCTTCGCTCGCGATGATGTCCGTTCCCGGAGGCGCGGCGAGCAGCAGCGACATGCGGACGGCGTCGGTGCCGTACTTCTCGGTGACGCTGAGCGGATCGATGACATTGCCCTTGGTCTTCGACATTTTCTGCCGTTCCGCGTCGCGGACGAGGCCGTGGATGTAGACCTGACGGAAGGGCACCTGCTTCGTGCAGTAAATTCCCATCACCATCATCCGGGCGACCCAGAAGAAGATGATGTCGAAGCCGGTGATGAGCAGCGACGTGGGGTAGTAACGCTTCAGGTCCTCGGTCTCATCGGGCCAGCCGAGCGTGGAGAACGGCCAGAGGCCGGAGCTGAACCAGGTATCGAGCACGTCGGTATCCTGCGTCAGATTGCTGCTGGCGCAGTGCTGGCAGGCCGTCGGCGTTTCGCGGGCGACGGTGATGCCGGCGCAGTCCGTGCAGTGCCAGGCCGGGATGCGATGGCCCCACCAAAGCTGGCGCGAGATGCACCAGTCGCGGATGTTGTACATCCACTCGAAATAGGTCTTGCTCCAGTTTTCCGGAATGAACACGGTCTCGCCCGTCTCGACGGCCTTGATGGCCGGGGCGGCGAGCTCCTTCATCTTCACGAACCACTGCTTCGAAATGAGCGGCTCGACGATGGTGGAGCAGCGCTGGCACTTCGAAATCGGCAACTGATGGGGTTTGACGGCGCGTAGCAATCCTGCGGCTTCGAGGTCGGCCAACACGCGTTTGCGTGCTTCGCCGCGATCGAGCCCGGCGTAGGCGCCCGCTTCGTCCGTCATCTTGGCTTGCGGGCTGATCACTTGAATGATCGGCAGGCTATGGCGCTTGCCGGCTTCGAAGTCGTTCGGGTCGTGCGCCGGCGTGATTTTCACGACTCCGGTGCCGAACTCGGGATCGGCCATATCGTCGAGGACGATGGGGATCTCGCGGTTCATCAGCGGCAGTTGAACCGTTTTGCCGTGGAGGTCGAGGTAGCGTTCGTCGCGGGCGTTGATGGCCACCGCGGTATCGCCGAGCATGGTTTCTGGACGGGTGGTGGCGACGGTGAGGACGCGGCCGGGTTCGCCGGTGACGGGGTAGTCGATCTCCCACAGGCTGCCGGCGGTGTCTTCGTGGTTCACCTCGAGATCGGAGATGGCCGTATTGCAGCGCGGGCACCAGGTGACCATGTATTCGCCGCGATAGATGAGGCCGTCCTCATGCATCCGCACGAACACTTCTTTCACCGCGCGGGAGAGGCCTTCATCGAGCGTAAAGCGGTTGCGGGTCCAGTCGACGGAGTCGCCGATCTTGCGCATCTGCCGTTCGATGTTGCCGCCGTACTGCGCCTTCCACTCCCACACTTTGGCTTCGAAGGCTTCGCGGCCGAGATCGTAGCGGGTGATGTTCTGCTTGGCGAGGTCGCGTTCCACCACCATCTGCGTGGCGATGCCGGCGTGGTCGGTGCCGGGAATCCAAAGCGCGTTGTCGCCGATCATCCGGTGGTAGCGGGTGATGACGTCCATCTCCGCATGGCCGATCATGTGGCCGATATGGAGCGAGCCGGTTACGTTGGGCGGCGGGATGGCGATAGAGAACACCTTCCCAGGCTTGCTGGGGTCGGCTTCGTAGATCCCGGACTCTTCCCACCATTTGGCCCAATGGGGTTCAAATCGTTGGGGCTCATAGACTTTTTCGAGTTGCATTCGTGAATCTACCAGTTTACCAACTCCGCCAGCCACGCTAGCATATGAGGGTGCACGAACTATCCCATTTTCGGGCGAATGTAGAAGCAATTGCCGGCCGCCTGGCCACCCGCGGGTTCGCTTTTGACGTTGAGCAGTGGAAGGTGTTGGACGCGGAACGCCGCTCGGCCGTCACCGAAGCCGAGCAGTTGAAGGCCCAGCGGAACGCGCAGAGCCTGGAGATCGGCAAGCTGAAGAAGGCCGGAGCAGATACCACTGCGGTGCAGGCCGAGGTCCGCGCAATGGGCGACCGGATCGCCGAGTTGGATGCCAAAGTGGTGGCCGTGGACGAACGGTTTCGCGATCTCTTGACTGCGATTCCGAATCTGCCGAGCGAGTCGGTGCCGTTGGGAACCTCGGCCGACGACAACGCCGAGATCAAGCAAGTTGGTACGCCGCGGACGTTCGATTTCGAGCCGAAGGCCCATTGGGATCTCGGCGTCGACCTCGGCATCCTGGATTTCGAACGGGCGGCCAAGATCACCGGCGCGCGGTTTGCCGTCTACTTCGGACTCGGCGCGCGGTTGGAACGGGCGCTGATGAACTTCATGCTCGATGTCCACACGCGCGACCACGGCTACACGGAAGTATTCCCGCCGTTCCTCGTCAATTCGGCGAGCTTGTTCGGCACGGGCAACCTGCCGAAATTCGGGGCGGACCTGTTCAAGATTGAGAACTCAGACTACTGGCTCGCACCCACCGCCGAAGTGCCGGTGACGAATCTATTGCGGGACGAGACGTTGGAGCCGGAGCAGTTGCCGATCCATTTCTGCTCCTACACCTCCTGCTTCCGGAGTGAAGCCGGAAGCCATGGGCGTGACGTCCGCGGCATCATCCGGCAGCACCAGTTCCAGAAAGTGGAGTTGGTTAAGTTCACGACCGCCGAGACAAGTTACGACGAGCATGAGAAGCTGACCCAGGACGCCGAAGACATTCTCGAACGGTTGGGCCTACCTTACCGCCGGATGCTGCTCTGCACGGGCGACATGGGCTTCTCTTCAGCGAAGACGTTCGACCTGGAAGTTTGGCTGCCGGGGCAGGCGACTTACAAAGAGATCAGCTCCTGCAGCAATTTCGAAGCGTTTCAGGCGCGGCGGGCGGGCATCCGCGTGCGCACGGCGAAGGGCAAGTCGGAGTACGCGCACACCATCAACGGCAGCGGCTTGGCCGTGGGCCGGACGTGGGTGGCGATCGTCGAGAACTATCAGCAGGCCGATGGGTCGATTGCCGTACCGGCCGTGCTGCAGCCTTACCTGCAGGCCGAAGTGATCACCAAGTCGGGGATCCTGCGCTAGTAAGCGTACTGCTTGAGCTTGGCGTCGTTGAGTTCGACGCCAAGGCCCGGGCGGGCGGAAGCGCGAACGCGGCCGTCGGCGTACTCGATGGGTTCCACGACAACGTCGTCTAAGTAAGACACGGGCCCGAGGATGTCGCACGGGAACTCTTCGGCGCCGATGCCGGGGCTGGCCATGGCCAGATGAGCCATCGCGGCACTGGCCACGCCGAGTTCGAGGTTGCTGCCGACGGTACACGTGAGGCCGGCCGCTTCGGCGATCGCGGTGATCTTGCGAGCGGAGCCGATGCCGCCACCCTTGCCAACGTAGACGGAAAGAATATCGGCCGCACCGGCGCGGACCAGCGCCATCGCGTCCTGGGGAGTATTGCAGCTTTCATCGGCCATCACGGGTACCGAAACCGCCTGGCGAACATCGACCATCCATTGCATGTCGAGCGCGGCAACGGGCTGCTCGGCAAAGATGATGTTGCAGGTATCGTGGATCTCGCGAATGCACTGAATCGCCACGCGAGGGCTCCATCCACCATTGGCGTCGACGCCGATGGGGAAGTCCGGGCCGACGGCGGCGCGGACGGCTTGCACGCGAGCGATATCGGCTTTGGGTTCGATGCCGGTTTTCACTTTCAGGGCGCGAATGCCAATGCTCATCGCCCATTCGGCGCGCTTGGCGGCGGGGCCGGGTTCGAGGCCGGAAACGGACATTTTGATGGGCACCCATTCGCGGATAGCGCCGCCGAGGAGGCGGTAGACGGGCAGGCCGGCGGCTTTGCCGAGAATGTCCCAGAGCGCCATTTCGAGGCCGGCTTTGGTGAAGAAGTGGCCGAAAACGGCGCGACGCATCTTGACGGTGAGCCGTTCAATATCACGAGGGTCTTCGCCGAGGAGAGCGGGGACCAGAAATTTTTCAAGAATGTAAACCGCGGTAACGGCGTCTTCGCCACTCCAAACCGCGGTGCTCGAAACCTCGCCGATGCCGGTAATGCCTTCGTCGGTGCGAACCTTCAGCAGGACAAACGGCGAATGATCGTGGATGCCAAGGCTGCCCCGAATAACCATTTCGGGCCGGATGGGGACCCGGACCGGGAAGGTCTCGACGCTCGTAATCTTCATAGGACGCCGTATTTGGCAAAAACGTCGCGGAGGTAGGCGCCTTTCTGTAACTCGGCGCGGGAGTTGTTCTCGCGGCGCACCTTGTCGCTGGCGATGCTGAGCACCTCTTCCACGATGGCGGACGGGACGACGATGATGCCGTCATGATCGCCGAACACAAAGTCGCCGGGATTCACGATGACTTCGCCGCATTCGACGGGCACGTTGTAAGCCGTCACGACGCCGCGGCCCATCGAGTCGACGGGTTTAATGCCGGCCGCGAAAACGGGGAACGAGATATCTTCAATTTTGCGAATGTCGCGGACGAGCCCATCGACGACAGCGCCGCGGGCGCCGCGGGCCTTGGAGGCGGTGGAGAGCAGTTCGCCCCACGGAGCGTTACGGACCGATTTCTGGGTGCCAACGACACAGATCTCGCCGGGCTGAAGGCTATCAATCGCCTCGATCTCGAGTCCGTACGGATCTTCCGGGATATGGTAAATGTCGGAGCAAGTGACCGTGCGGGCCCAGCCCGCCATCACACAGCCGGGATGCACCGGCCGGAGGTATTCCCTCATCGCCTGATGGCGTACCCCTAATTGATCTAAGGCATCGGAAACTACTGCCGTGTAGAGTTCCCGCTCGGCCATCTCGGCGAGTTCTATCTGCTTGGCTAGCTCGATCATCGCCAACCATATTATCCACAACGCCCCGAACCGCGCCCGGGGCGTCCAGAATGCGGATCAGAATTAGCGAAGGTACTTCGCGAAGTGGTCAAGCGTGCGCTGCCACGAAAGCTCGGCCGCGGCTTTGTCAAAGCGAGGGGTCGTGTCGTTGTGGAAGCCGTGGTTGGTGTTGTCGTAGATATGCGCTTCGTACTTCTTGCCGTTGGCTTTGAGTGCTTCTTCGTAAGCGGGCCAGCCGCCGTTTACGCGGGTATCGAGTCCGGCGTACTGCAGTAGGAGAGGGGCCTGGATCTTCGGCACATCGGCCGCCGGGGCCTGGCCGCCATAGTAGGGAACGGCCGCGTTCAGGTCGGTGCCCATGCGGACGGCGAGAGCGTTCGAAATCCCTCCGCCGAAGCAGAAGCCCACTACGCCGACCTTGCCGTTGCCTTCCGGGTGGGCTTTCAACCAGCGGGCAGCGGCTTCGAAATCGTTCAGCATCTTGGCCCGGTCGACGGTGCCGAACAGCTTGCCACCCTTTTCGTCGTCACCTGGATATCCGCCGACGGACGTGAGGCCATCACCGGCGAAAGCGAGGTAACCAGCGGTGGCCAGGCGGCGCGCAACGTCTTCGATGTACGGATTCAGGCCGCGGTTTTCGTGGACGACCAGGACGGCGGGGAACTTGCTGCCCTTGGCCGGCTTGGCGAGGTGGCCGCGCATTGCGCCGTTGCCGTTGGGGGAGGGAACCGTGGCCGTGGAAGTGACGATGCGCGGATCGTTCTTCGGTACCTGCTCGGCCCAGGCGTAGTTGGCCCGCAGGCTTTCCCAGAGGCCGATGGCTGTCACCCCGCCGACGGCGAAACGTTTGGCACCTTCGAGAAAGTCGCGGCGTTCGATGTCACCGTGTACGTACAGGTCAAACAGGTTGAGGAGTTCCTGCGGGTAGTCTGAGGCTTTTTTGCGGTCCATAGGCCTGAAAAGACGGAATTCCGGACGGGCACGTTACCAGCGTTCGCCAGGATTATGGTAAAGTGAAACTGTCTGCGGTGCCCTTAGCTCAGCTGGTAGAGCGTCGGATTGTGGTTCCGAATGTCGCGGGTTCGAACCCCGTAGGGCACCCCAATCGAACTGGATTTGTGCCAGTATCGTAGGGAAGGTTTCTTCCCCCTCGCATGCCCTTAAGCGCTGATACGCGCATCAATGAGTACCGAGTTGTCCGGCTTCTCGGTAAAGGTGGCATGGGTGAAGTGTATCTGGCGGAGGATACCAAGTTGGGCCGGGAAGTGGCCCTGAAGGTGTTGCCAGCCGAGTTCGTGGCGTCCCCCGCGCGCAGCAAACGCTTCCTGCAGGAGGCGAAAGCGGCCTCCCGTTTGAGCCATCCCAACGCCGCCCATGTTTACTCTTTTGGGGAGTGGGAAGGCGGGGCCTTTATGGCCATCGAGTACATCGCTGGCGACACGCTCAGCGCGAGAATTCAGAAGGGAACCCTCGCTTGGGAGGAGGTAGCGCGGATCGGAATCCAGATGGCTGAGGTGTTGCAGGCGGCTCACGATCTCGGGATCGTCCATCGCGACGTGAAAAGCCAGAACATCATGGTGGGCCCGAATGGCATCGTGAAACTTCTCGATTTCGGCCTGGCCAAACTCGCGACGGAAGTAGCCGGTGCCGCGCCATCTGAAACGGAAACCCAACTCACCGCCGAGAACGCCGTGGTGGGTTCGATGGGGTACATGAGCCCGGAACAGGCTCTCGGCAAGCCGCTCGACGGCCGCAGCGATCTGTTTTCATTCGGCATCGTCCTCTACGAAATGGCGACGGGTCGGCGTCCGTTCCCGGGAGCGAATCCGGTGGAGATTCTCTCGAAAGTCATCTCTACCGCGCCGGATCCGCTCTCCAAGTGGAACTACGCAACGCCGGAGGAGATGGACCGGATCATCCGCAAGTGCCTCGAGAAAAATCCGGACGACCGCTACCAATCGGCGCGCGAGATTGCGATCGACCTGCGCGCGTGGCTGGGCGTGAATACGTTGCGGGGTTCGGTAACGCATTCGCGCCTCCCCGTTCCCGTGCCGCGTGCGCCGATCTCCCGGCGCAAGCTTGCGTTTGGCGCCGCGGGGGCCGTGACTGTGGCTGCTATTGGTTGGGGCACCTACCGGCTGATCACGCCCGCGGGACCGGCCTCCCTGGCGGTGCTCCCGTTTGAGAATGAGTCCGGTGCGGACGATGCCCCGCTGAGTGATGGGTTGACCGAGGCGTTGATCAATCTGATTGCCGCCGCCGGGGATGTGAGAGTGATCTCGCGCAGCGCCGTTTTTCGCTTCAAAAAGATCGACGATCCATTGGCCGTGGCGCGCCAGTTGAATGCGGCGGTGATGATGGTTGGGCGCTTGCGGCGGGTACAGGGCGCGATCAACATTTCGGTGGAAGTCGTGGATGTTGCCACGGCGCAGCAGCTTCTGAGCCGGCAGTTTTCGACATCGATGAGCGGGTTTCAGGGCATCGCACAGCAGATTGCCGAGTTGGTGATGCAGTCGCTCGGGGTAGCCCGGCGTGGTGCGGAGCAGCCGAAAGCTCATATTGCGGATGGCGAAGCCCACCTGCTGTATCTGAAGGGCCGGCATGCTCTCAACCGCCGGGTTCCGGACGCCTTCGCCAAGGCCCAGGATCTGTTCCAGCAGTCGATTGAGGCCGACCCTTCCTACGCTCCGCCCTACGCCGGCTTGGCCGATGTGTACTCGCTGCAGAGTGGCGGGAGGCCGCCCAACGACGTCTGCCCGAAAGCGAAGGCCGCGGCTTTGAAGTCGATTGAACTGGACCCGTCGCTGAGCGAAGGGCATACGACGCTCGGGTTTGTGCAGATGCACTATGACTATGCCTGGGGCGCTGCGGAGGCGTCGTACCAACAGGCGTTGGCGTTGAACCCCAGCTACGCGCCGACGCACTCGTATTATGCCCGGCTCCTGACGGCGCTGAAGCGGTTCTCGGAAGCAGAAGACCGGCAGAAACGCGCCATCGAATTGGACCCGCTTTCGCCGGCGCTCGCTACGGCGCTAGGGGTGACTTACTACCACTCGCGGCGGTACCCCGAGGCCGAGAAGACGTTGCTCGGGGTGCTGGCCGACCAGCCGAAATTCATTCAAGCGCAGGCGATGTTGGGAGTGGTTCGGATCGCGATGCAGCAGTACGCAACGGCGATCGCCGATCTTGAAAAATGCCTCGAAATGATCGGGGAGGATGACTATGGGGTGGTGAGCGACTGGGGGTTGGCGCAGGCTTTGAATGGCAACCGGGACAAGGCGCGGGACGCGATCAAGCGGATTGAGGCGATCGCCGCGAAGGGCTATGTCGCACCGTGTTTTCTGGCCGGGCCGTTTATCGGCTTGGGCGAGACGGCCAAGGCGTTAGATCTGTTGGAGCAGTCTGTCGATCCGGACCACTCCTGGCCTGTTTACTACTACGGGGTCGAACCGAAGCTCGACCCCGTGCGGCGGGAGTCGCGTTTTCAAAAGCTGATCACGCGGCTGGCGTTACCTATCTAATAGCGAGCGGGACATCCAGCGGCACGCGCGGGAACGTGCGTGGGTTTCCGTCGAACAGCGCAAACAACGTGAGCGGTTGATTCCCAGGTTGAAGCCCAGAGGGAACCTTCGCCCGGATTACCCAAGCTCCGGGGACCCCGGGGACCGGTTCGGGAATCGCGGAGATGTTCTCACTCTCACCGATGCGCACAAAGTACTTGAGTCCCGTCTGAACGGCGATGCCGGTGCAATAGATCTCCAGTTGGTCTCCAGCCGTGGCCGGAGTAGCTGGCCGAACCGGTGTTCCGGAACCGGCGACGTAGATGGCAGGCCCCAAGAAGATGAACGGCTCGACAACGTCCACGGTCAGGGTCGACGTCACCGAGGTCGCCTTGGGGATATTCACGAGGAGAAGCGTTTTCCAGATCAAAGGACTTGTTTCCATGGCGGTGGACAACCCCTCGGGCAGTCGAATATTGATCTGGTTCGGGCTGGCGTATAGGATTTCCGCCGGCAAACCTTCCACGGTCACGGCCGCGTGGTTGGCGCGCGCCGGGAAGGAGCGGCCAAAGATACTGACGATGGATCCGGGCGTAGAGATCTCGGGGAGGAGTTGTGTGATCGCCATGGCCGGCGAAGCCAGTTCCGGCAGTGGCGGTACCGCGGTGAGGACAATGGCTCCCTGAGAATCCACGGCGGTGTTTAAGCGAGCGCTTAACGTGGCCGGGGTGAGCAGATAAGTCAGCAACTCGTCGTCGCCCAGCAAAAGATAATCCTGATAAAGGGAGGTATCCCCGCTCGCGCTGACGCTCGTGTTATTGAGAGCGGATTGCACGGCGAGAGTACGAACCGGCGGCACGAAGACGGTCAAGCCGGTCAACACCGTATTGGGACGCGTGAAACCGCTGGCTCCCAGACCGAAGTTGGCGAGGCCGGCCAACACTTTTCCGGTTTCGTCGCGGAGGGTCTCCACCGTTACGAGACCGCTGACTTTCGCCGACTCGGGCGTGGCCGAGGTGGTGACGCGTGCTCCGCTAACGGCATAAGTGAAACTCTCCGGCTTCTGCAGCAAGGCGCCGCCGTTTCCTACGCTGGTGCGAAGTTGGGCATACAAGGATGACGGATTCTGCAACATGGCTTCGAGCGCGGCCATGGCCGCGGTGTTCGATGGATCGAGAATCTGCCGGAAGCTGATGGTACCGGTGCTGCCCGAGGTGACCACGGTGGACGGAATCGGCGCTTCGATCACGATGGGGCCAAAGGCCGCGATGCTGCGTAAGGCTAAGCCGGTGATTGATGCGGCAGCGTTTCCGGTCCGGTAGCGCACGTGATACTGAAGCTCCGCCGCCGAGATCGGCGAGGTGAGTGTGCGCCGGAGATAACTGGCGCGAATCGACACCGTTGCGACCTCCAGGTCCCGGGGGGGACTCAAACTTGCCAAGGCTACGGCCTCCGACCCTGCCACGGTGAAGGCCGGATTCAGAGCATAACCCTCGGGTCTAGCTTCGGTGCGCAGAAACAGTGTCCAGCCGTTGTCGCTGCTGGTGGCATCTTTAATCGTCGACCCTCGCAGCACGACCGTGCTTCTGCCAGCCGGAAGGGCGACCGGGTTGGCCGCCGTGATACTGAAGGTGATCTCTTTCGTCCCGCGCCGGAGCGTGACCTCCGTCAGGCGGACGGCCCGATCCATCACCGCATCGAGAAGCAATTCCGAGGTTGCGGAGTAACTGCTCAGCCGTTGTTCCGGGGTGAGGCTGTCGATCCGTAACTGCGCCTGGATCGTCCCTAGACCATCTGGGAGAAGGATCGGCCCCTGGGGGCGCAGGGTACGTCGAGGCCGGGAGTTCGGGTCGCCACCACCATCAGGTCCGCATCTGCCACATTGCGCCATAGCCGGACCGGACGCTAGAAAAGCGCAAAAAAGAGCAATACCGAGTTTCATGGATGCGGAGATCGTAACTCGGAGGCGTTACAAATGCAACGGGCAATTCTTATCGCCCGGCGTACACCACTACTGCTGTCGCGCTGTGCGTCAGACCGTTTTGTGCCGTGACGGTCAGCTCGAATCGATACTCGCCCGGCCCGCCAGCGAACTGCACCACGACGCGTGATCCACGCTCATTCGTTAGCGCGGCGGGGCGCCCAGTGACCCGCCACTGGTAGCTGACAATCCTGCCGCCCCCCGGAACCACGGACGGGGAACCGTCGAGCTCCACCTGGCGATTCAATACGGCGCCGACGGTGGGTTGGATACTGGCGACCGGCCGGTAGATAATTTTCGCGGCCTCTTCGGCAGCCTGTTGGGGCGATTGTTCGATCAGGTCCGGCTCCGGGTAGACCGCGCCGAAACGCAAAGAGTCGTTTTGGAACGTGTAGACCAGTTTCTTCCAATCGTCGAAGCCGCGGAGAATTGTGCCGAGGCCTCCGTTCAGGTCGGCCTGTACGAGCCGGTCGCCGTCGCTTCCATTACAGTTCCAGTCGAGCCCGGCGCCATCGACTACGGGCTCCACTATCGTGCCGGTGACGCAGTTATAGGCAACCGCTGGGGTTTCTGTGCGTTCCTCGATGCTGTTGTTCGGACGGCGCCTTCGAGTCCTGGCTTGTAGACCGTTGACCGGATAGATGGGCGACCTTTCGTCGAGCGCCGATTCGTTCAGAGTGGGCAGGATCAATCGAGAAAAATCGATGCGGTGAGACATCTCCTCCGAGTCTGTCCTTACCGCTTCACCAGACTCTCCAACTGTCGAGATCTTTACCTGGTAGGGGACCCCCTCGTACTGATGGCGGTAGTTCATCACGCTCCGGTAGTTGGGTTTGTTATTGATATCGTCGCCCCCTCCGTGATGCAGGCCGAGGCTGTGGCCCAGTTCATGCATCAAGGTTCCCGCCTCGCCTTGCACGCTCGGACTCGTCAGGGTGACCATCAGGTCGTCGCCTGGCGTTTCGCTCACTCCTCCACTCTGGTTGTCCGCGCTACCGTACCGATGCCCATAGATCACGTATCGAAATACGAATCGACGGGGATTCTTGTCGCCAAAATAGGATAAATTCTTTTTTATGGCCGCGAAGTCCGGCCCGAAGCTAATGACGTCCTGGTGGGGGATCTCGTTGCTGACGTCCACATGCAGGGTGATGCCGGTTGATCCGTCGGGATTTTCGACAGGAGCGTTGGCAAAGGCGTCGACGACAGTTTGAACTGCTTCCGCGGACGGCCTGTGGTCGTGGCTTTGGTCGGGAGCCGTGCCCATATAGTCGATCTCCAGGAAGACGTCTTTGCGTCCGGGCTTCGCTCCCAAGGCCGGCAGGTCGAGGTCGATCTCGCCGTCGCCGTCGGTGTCGACGCCGAACGTTTCCCAGTCGTCCCACAGGCCGTCCCCATCACTGTCCCGTTCAACGCGGAGGTATAGAATGCTGTCGTTGAAGTCCTGGTCGCCGTTATTGCGGCTATCCTCCCAACCCAGTTGAATCAAGCTGCCGCGATATCGTTCCGGCCGAATCGGCTTCTGCAGAAGATGGTCGGCTGAGTCGGAGTTCTTGTTCCGGTTGCTCGACCAGAAATCGTCGCAGACACCGACATGGGTCTTGTCGACGCAAAGGCCGAGCTCAAAGGACGTGCCGGCAGGAAATGCGTCAATCTGATTCGTCGTGGCCGGATTGCTGTCGAGCGTGACGCGGCAGCCGAAAGCCGAGTGCTTGTCCGTGACGAGGGCGATGCCTTGCCCCTTCTGTGGCGAATCGGCCTTGCAGCCGGAGGAGGCAAGCCTAACCGTGCCGCCGCCGGGGTACGTGGCCTGTACGAGGAATACCGTGTTGCGATATCCCGCCTCCATGTTGACGAAGTCGATGGAGACCCTCCCCGTTTCTGTGAGCTCGATGTCTTTTCCGGACAGGACTATCGCGGTCCCAAGAAACAGGAGGCATTTTACGGTCATGCCGAAGAGTCTACTCCATCTTCAATGGCTGGATTGGACGTTCTCGAGATCGACGGTTTTCCAGTCGCCGCGCATAATCGCCGTCCGAATCTCGGCTGGGGTGTACTTCTCGTCATGTA
This sequence comes from Candidatus Sulfopaludibacter sp. SbA3, assembly GCA_945890485.1. Lineage (GTDB taxonomy): Bacteria > Acidobacteriota > Terriglobia > Bryobacterales > Bryobacteraceae. The sequence continues at coordinate 337,350 of CAMDCN010000006.1, forward strand.
GTTTCTTGGCGAGGATCGCTTCTTTCATACAGGTACCGCAGTGGGAGCTGTGGTTGTCCCGGAAACAGTCGAGCAGGCCCTTGTGGCCGGCCGACCGGTCGCAGTAGCAGTAGCAGGGCTGCTGGGCGAGGATCTCCGGGATCTCCTTCGCGATCTGATAAGCCTTCTGGATGATCGGGTCGGTGAATGTTTTTGGATCGAGCGTTAATGGCAGCGGCTTGGCGGCGGCGACGGTTTCGTGGAAGTACGGTACGGGCGCCGCTTCGGGGATCTTCTTCGTACCGGCGATCGGGGTAGGCGTGGTGGGGGATTCGGTGGTGCAGCCGACCAAGGCTAGCAAAGGGAGTAAGAGTACGAAGGCTCGCATAGTTCTAGTCTAATGGGGAGATGATCAATCTGCTGACAGCGCCAGAGTGGAATGGGCGCACGATGGTAAGCCGGACGGTGGCCAGTGAGCCGGGGTTGAAGGTGGTGGTGCTGCAATTTGCGCCTGGGCACGAGTTGAAAGCCCACACCGCGCCCGCCCCGATCTCGCTGCATTTTCTGGCTGGAGAGGGGGCTCTGTTGCGGGGCGGGGAATGGTTGCCAGTCGAAGTGGGTTCGTTCTTTGTGCTCCCGGCGGGAGAGGTGCATGGAGTTCGCGCGACCACCTATATGACGCTGTTGCTGACGCTGGGCGGCCGGGGTCCGGTAGACTGAGGTAGACTCCATGGGGCTTCCCGGTACATTGTTTTTGCGCAATCTGTTTGCGCGCCGTAACCTGCTTTATCAGCTCATTCAACGCGACTTCCGCCAGCGGTATATTGGCTCGGCGGCGGGCTGGTTGTGGGGTTTGGTCCATCCGATTGTGCAGTTGGCGAGTTGGACGTTCGTCTTTTCCTACTGCATGAAGACGCCGATGCCGCCCGGCGAGGCGACGGAGAACTACACGCTGTTTCTGCTGTGCGGCTACCTACCGTGGATGCTGTTTCAAGAGACGGTGCAGCGGAGCGCGAACTCCATCCTCGACCACTCAAACCTCATCACGAAGACTCTGTTCCCGAGCGAGATGCTCCCGATCTCGGTCTTCTTTTCGTCAATGATGAACCATCTTCTTGCCGTGTTGCTGGCGGTGACGGCGGTGGCCTTCTGGGACGGCCATTTCTATTGGACGCTGCTCTTCCTGCCCATATACACCGGGCTGTTGGGGATGCTGGCGATCGGCATCGGCTGGATCTTCGCGAGCCTGCAGGTGTACCTGCGGGACACGGCGCAAGCCGTGATGGTGATTCTGACGCTCTGGTTCTGGGTGACGCCGATCTTCATTAGCGAAGATCAGGTGCCGGAGGGCGTCCGGTTCCTTTTGCGGGGGAACCCGCTGTCGCTATTCGTAAAAGCCTACCGGGCCCGGCTGCTCTCTACAGAGCTGCCGAACCTGGATGAGCTGGCCGCGATGGCCTGTTGGAGCGTGGGTGCCTTCTTCGTGGGCGGCCTGTTCTTCCGCCACTTGAAACGCGGGTTTGCGGACGTGCTTTAGAGCGCTTCCTTGATGGCGGAGAGCAGCAGGTCGACGTGGGCGGACTGCGAGCCTTCGCCCATCAGGCCGATGCGGAACACCTGGCCGGCCAAGGGGCCGAAGCCGCCGAGGATCTCGATGCCGTGCCGCTCCATGAGTTTTTTGCGGACTTCGAGATCGCTGACGCCGGCGGGGACCTTCGGCGTATGCAGCGCCCACATGCGGTGTTCCGCGGGGACGAGCATTTCAAGGCCCATCGCTTCGAGGCCGGCCGTGAGCTTGGCGGCGTTCTGCCGGTGGCGCTCAAAGCGGGCTTCGAGGCCTTCATCGAGGATCAACGCGATGCCCTCGCGCAAGGCGTAGAACATGGAGATGGGTGCCGTGTGATGGTAGCGGTGGGCGCCATCGTAGTACTCGCTGAGCAGCTTGAGATCGAGATACCAGGTGCGCTGCGGGCATTTGCGAGCGCGGAGGCGATCCATCGCGCGGGGCGAGCAAGAGATGGGCGAGAGGCCGGGGGGGCAGCTCATACCTTTCTGCGTGCAGCTATAGGCGATGTCGATACCGGTCGCGTCGAGGTTGATGGGCATGGTGCCGAGCGAGGTGACGCAGTCGGCGATGGTGAGGGCGTCGATTTCGCGGGCGGCTTTGGTGATGGCGTGGCCCGGAGTCGAGACGCCGGTGGAGGTTTCACCGTGAACGAATGCAACCACCTGCGGCTTCTCGCGATGGATCGCTTCGGAGACTTCGGCGTCGGTAAACGTCTGGCCCCAGGGCTTTTCGATGCGGACGACCTGGGCTTCCTGGCGGTTGCCCATTTCGGTGAGGCGGTCGCAGAAGAAACCGTTGGCGAAGATCAGGAACTTCGAGCCGGGTTCGACGAAGTTGGTGACAGCGGCTTCCATACCCGCGCTGCCGGTGCCGGAAAGGGCGAGCGTGAAGGGGTTCTGAGTGCCGAAAACGTGTTGAAGGCCCGCGCGGATCTCTTCGTTGACTTGGAAGAAGAATGGGTCCAGGTGACCAACGACAGGTTTTGCCATTGCCTCATACACGCGAGGTGCCACCATGGACGGACCAGGTCCAAACAATAAGCGCTTTGGCGGAGATAACGGAGCAAGTGTATAAGACATCTGGATAGGATAACGTTTTGAGACTTCCGATTGACAGTCTGCTGCCGGAGATCGTGGCATCGCTCGAAAAGACGCCCAATCTGGTGATTGAAGCGCCACCGGGGGCGGGGAAGACGACGCGGGTTCCCGCGGCGTTGCTGGCCGCAGGGATGGGCGAGGTACTGGTGCTGGAGCCGCGGCGGCTGGCGGCCCGGTTGGCGGCCCGGCGGGTGGCCGCGGAGCTCGGCGAAAAGCTCGGCGAAAAGCTCGGCGAGACGGTGGGTTACCAGGTTCGTTTTGAGGACGTGAGCGGGCCGCGGACGCGGTTGCGGTTCCTAACGGAGGGGGTGCTGACGCGGCGCCTGCTCAGCGATGCCACGCTGCGCGGCGTGCAGGTGGTGGTGCTCGACGAGTTCCACGAGCGGCACTTGGATGGGGATCTGGCGTTGGCGTTATTACTGGACCTGCAGCGGCGGAAGCGGCCGGATTTGCGGTTGGTCGTGATGTCGGCGACGTTGGACGCAGCGCCGATTGCGGCGCATCTGGGCGGCTGCCCGGTGTTGACGAGCGCGGGGAAGTTATTTCCGATGGAGGTGGAGTACACGCCGCATTCGGGGGCAACGCTGGAGCAGTTGGTGGCCGGGGGCGTCGAGCGGTTGGCGAAGAAGGGGCTGACGGGAGACGTGCTGGTGTTTCTGCCGGGGATCGCGGAGATGCGGCGGGCGCAGCGGCTGTTGGCTTCGTTTCGTACTTTTCTATTGCACGGGGATATGACGCCCGAGGAACAGGACCAGGCGCTGGCGGAACGAAACGAACCCAAGGTGATTCTGGCGACCAACGTAGCCGAAAGTTCGATCACGATTCCGGGCGTGACGGCGGTGGTGGATAGCGGCTTGGCGCGGGTGGCGGTGGATTCGCCATGGACGGGGATGCCGTCGATTGAAGTGGCCAGGGTGAGCCAGGCGTCGGCCACGCAGCGGGCGGGGCGGAGCGCGCGAACGGCGCCGGGGCGGGTGATCCGGTTGTACTCGCAGGAGGAGTTCGTGCGGCGTCCGGCGCAGGACGCGCCGGAGATTACGCGGCGGGAGTTGTCGCAGTTGCTTGTGAATCTGCATGGCTGCGGGGTTAAGGATGCGCTGGCGTTACCGTGGCTGACGCCGCCTCCGGGGCCGGCGATTGCGGCGGCGGAGACGCTGCTGGGGCGGTTGGGCATCGTCGAGAACGGAGTGTTGACTCAATTGGGGGCAAAGATTTCCCAGTTGCCGGTGCATCCGCGGTTGGGCCGGTTGATTGTGGATGGCGGTGAGGACGGATGCCGTGCCGCGGCGGTGCTGTCGAACGGCGACCGGTTGGAGGGCAAGCCTCCGCATCTGGTGGATTCGGACCTGTTTTTGCTTTTGGAAAGGCCTTGGGGGCCGCAGACGATCCGGACCTATGAACAGTTGCGGAGGGCGGCGCGGCCACAGCGGAAGGACGACCACGCGTTGCTGTTGGCGCTGACCGCGGCGTTCAGCGACCGATTGGGGAAGCGTCGCCCGAATGGTGAGATTCTTTTGGTCGCCGGAGGGCAGGCGGCGCTGGCGGAGAGTTCCGGGGTGCGGCAGGCGGAGCTGGTGGTGGCGATTGAAATGGAGAACCGGGGGACGCCGCTGATTCGCCTCGCCAGTAAGGTGGAGCCGGAGTGGCTCCTGGATCTGTTTCCCGAGCGGATGGATAGCCGGGATGGCGTGGAATGGAACCGGACCGCCGAACGGGTAGAACGGGTGAGTGCGCTGCTCTTTGACGGGATGGTGATTGAGGAGACGCGCAGTGGGGGACCGGACGCGGAGCAGGCGGCGGAGCTATTGGCGGCAAAGGCGCTCGAGGCCGGGATTGAGCGGTTCGCCGATGTATCGGGCTTGATGGCCCGTTGGCGCTTTGCTGGGGTGCCGGAGCCGGATTTGAAACGGGCGATTGCGGGAGCTTGCTACGGGCTGCGGAGTTTCGCTGAGCTGAAGGGGCTGCTGGGAGACGGCGGACTGGAGCGGATTCTGCTGGACGGCATGACGGACCGGGCCGTGCTGGAGGCAAAAGCGCCGGAGCGGGTGAAGTTGGCCAAAGGCCGCTCCGTGGCTGTCCACTATGTGGACGGGCAGCCGCCTTGGGTGGCCTCGCGCCTGCAGGATTTCTTCGGCATGAGGCAAACACCGCGGGCGGGGCAGACGCCGGTCGTTGTGCATTTGCTGGCCCCGAACCAGCGCCCGGTGCAAGTTACGCAGGACCTGGCTGGTTTCTGGGAGCGGCACTACCCTTCGTTGCGGAGGGAGCTGGGCCGGAGATATCCACGGCACTCGTGGCCGGAAGATCCTCTCGAAGAGTGAGCGGGCGGATCCAAAGATGGCTTGTGCCGTCGAGCAGGTCGACCGGGGCCGGCAGGCGCGTCCAGCCCGCTGTATCGGCGTTTGCAGGGACGGTGTGCGTAACGACGAAACGGGCTCCGGCGTTGGCGAAGGCGTTGAAGACGCGTTGGCGGGCCGCCGCGGAGCCGTTCCAGAAACGATCGAGGTTGGCGCAGTTGAAATTGACGCGGCGGTAGGGGCCGGGGTCCCGATCGTAGGTGACCGGGATGTCTCCGACGATCCGCAATTCCGCTTGCCGTGCCCACTCCGGGTTCTGGGTCAGGCCAATGAGCGCGACGGGCGTTCCGGGTGTCGCGCCCGCTGCGTGGAGTTCCTTTGCAACTACAGCGAACGGATTCGGGGTGTTTCCGGCTACGAGCAGGCTGGTGGCGGAGACGATCAACTGGGGCGCCAAGGCGAAGAGGAGCGCGGCTGCTGCTGCCCACGGGAATAGCCAGGTTGCGGGATGCCCACAACGCCGGTAAGCCGCATGGAGGGGGATCGTTCCCAGCAGGAAATACTGGGGGGCGAGATAGCGGGTTTCAAAGAAGACCGCTACGTACATGCCGACGGTTGCGATCGCTGGCACTGCCAGCAGCCAACGGCTGCTGAGTTCGGCCAGGAATCCGGACCAATCCCTGACGCGAGTGTAGAGAACCAGGAATGCGAGGAGGCCGGGCGTCGAGAGCCAATGCCAAAGGGCAGGGGCGCCGTTCTCCTGAATGGCTCGGAGCTGATTCGCCCAGGAAAACTGAGGCTTTTCGAGTCCGGCGAACCAATAGGATGGTTCGTACCAAGGCGGATAGGTCGTTTGAAACGGCTCGGGATAGACAAAGGCGTCCGGCGTGGACGAGACTTGGACCGTGGTGTGAGCGCCGCCTTGCCCGTGGATCCAGCGAGTGACTCCGTTGACCTCCCACGCGTGGTTGATGGGACCGGAGTCGCCAATCGTCCAGCGGCCCGTATGATGGCGAAGCGCGATCCACCACGGGGCGCAGCAGGCTATGACAACCGCGCCGGCGAGCAGGGCATGGCGGCGGTGAACGAACCACCAGCACGTGAGCAAGACAGCCGCGAATGGCAGCAGGGCCGCCTTGGTCAGGTATCCCGCAGCGAGAGCCAGACCGAGCGGAACAGGCCGGCGCTGCAGCAGAAAGACGCAAGCCGCGAGATAAAAGCACGCGGCGAGAATGTCGGGCTGGGCCAGATGGACACCCGCGAGACCGAAGGCCATCCACCAGGCGACCATCCAGCGCGTGATCATCCAGCCGCGATTCTCGGCCGTTTCTGGAGAGAGACGCCGCCATAGGTTATCCGCCAGCAGGACGGCAACAACGGCGAAGACCCCCTGCAGAGCGTGGACGGCGACCGCCGACCAAGCCAAGGGAACGATGCGGACGATGGGGACGAGCAGCCAGGAGAAGAGCGGGCTCCAGTACGCATTGACGTCGAGGGTTCGCGCGACCTCGAGATAGGCGACACCATCGGAATCGATATGGAAGCGGCTCTGCCAGAACTGCAAGAAGGCGATCAGCAGCGTGCAGGGGAACAGGATTCCGCGAGTTGTCATTCGTCCTACCGGTCTATCGGCCATTTTCACGAACTGGTTTATGGCAAAATCAGGAGCAACAATGATCACGCGAAGAGATCTGATGCTGAGCTTGGCTGCGCCGTTGAAGCTGCCGCGGAAGTTGCGCCTGGCGGTGATTGGAACCGTAGGGCACATCGGCGACGTGCTGACGCCGTTGCCGAAACTGCCGGATGTCGAATTGGTGGCCGTGGCGGAGTCGGATCCGGATGGGTTGAGGATCGTCGCGGGGCGGCCGGTGCTACGCAATGCGAAGCAGTACACCGGTTACCGGAAAATGCTCGACGAAGTGAAGCCGGACGTCGTGGCGATCTGCAACGACAACGGTGCGCGGGCGGGGGCGGCGTTGGCGTGCGCGGAGCGGAAGCTGCCGATGATTGCGGAGAAGCCGCTGGCGATTGACCGCAAAGAGTACGAGAAGGTGAAGAAGGCGATTATCCGCTCAGGACAGCCGGTGCAACTGATTCTACCGATGCGGTACGAACCGCATTACCAGAAGCTGCGCGAAATTGTATCCAGCGGCATCATTGGCGAAGTGGGGCAGATCAGCAGCCAGAAGAGCTACAAAGCGGGTAACCGTGCGCAGTGGTACCGCAATCCGGCTACCTATGGTTCGACGATTCTCTGGATCGGGATCCACATGTTCGACTTGATGCGCCATTGCTCTGGCCGCGAGTTTACGGAAGCCTTCTCCTACCAGTCGCAAGTGGGCGCTGGGGCGGGCCTAGGGCAGATGGAGAATACGACGACGACGATCCTGAAGCTCGATAACGGCGGCTCCGCTTCGCTCCACATGGACTACTACCGGCCTGACGAGGCGCCGACTCACGGAGACGACCGCGTCAGGATTGCTGGTTCGAAGGGAGTGGTCGAATACATGGCCGCTACCGGGGTGACTTTGATGGAACGCGGAAAGAAACCGGTCGTAGTAAGTCAGTTGCCGGAGGCTGGACAGATCTTCGTCGACTTTCTAGGGTGGGCGTTCGCGGGCCAGAAATGCTCGATGCCGCTAACTGATGTTTGGGCTGTGAATGAAACGACGTTAGCGGCGCATGAATCCGTGGCCGCGCATCGGCCGGTTCGGATTTAGAGTCTACGCCGCCGGTACAGTCCCAGCCCGACCATGGCGCCTCCCACTAGCAAGAACGTCGCTGGCTCTGGAACGCCGGGAATTGCGGTGGGTTGGAAGGTTCCGATGAGTGCCTGGGCCGGCGTGCTTCCGTTAAAGTTGATGTAGATGGATGCGGCGGTGCTGCTTTGGCCTGAAGTCGCGGTCAGATAGTTAGTCCACGCAGTGGTAACCGTGCTAGAGGTGTTGCTGGAACGGCGGATGGTTCCAGCGTTGATGCCATCGCCGCCATCATGAATGATGTCCCAGATAGCCAACTGCATCGCTTGGCCCAAGGCGACCGAGCTGACACCAGCCAGATAGTTCACATATAAATACGTCGCCCGTAGCTCGTTGGTCGAACTTGGCAACCTCGGTTCAGAGGAATAGGTGGAGAGGCTGATCGAAGTGAAGAGATCGACGCAGAACATCGACTGGGAGGGACCGCCGTTGTAGGTCCCCAGAATAATCCCGGCAAAGTGCTGTTCTTCCGTCCCGTTCACCAGGAACCTCAGGTTGCCTCCCCGGCTTGTGTTCACTCCGGTTAGTGTGATCGTCCCCGCTGTTGCGCTAAGCGCCGAGATCAGGAGGAGGAGTGCGGTCTTCATACTTCCATCCTGGGACCGGTGCAGAAAAAACCCCATTAGGAGAGTTCTCCAAATGGGGTAGAGAGGTTACCTAGTACAAAGTCTACGGTTAGTGCCGGAGTCCTATCGCGGTGGGACTATAGTTTTGTGCCGATGGCGGCATAGTCGAGACAGCCGAAGAAGGCTTCCCGAAAGTCGGCTGGCAGCGAGGCGAGCGAGGGCATCGACTCGATGGCTGGGGTGAGCCGGCGGATCTCCAGGCTGCCATAACCGGCCTCTTCGAGGTAGTGGGCCGCGAGCGCGGGCGGTACTGGGCGCTGGTGCGTTGGATCGAGGTAGAAGTGCGAGGCAAAGATAGCCAGGCATTCCGGGTTTGGCGTTTCGAATACGGCAATAGCGCCGGGGCGGGACTTGGCGGCGCAGAGGTTAAAGAGCCGGGGAACGAGCGGAGGCGGTAGATGTTCGATTACCTGGCCGCAGAAGACGCCGTCTAGGGAATGGTCTGGCTGCGACTCGAGCCAAGTAAACAGGTCCGCTTCGACGGCCTGCAGGCCTTTGGAGTGGCAAATGCCGACCGACTCGGCATCGCCGTCAACGCCGATGGCCGTGAGCCCATTCTGCGAGAGCAGCTCAAGGAACTCACCACGGCCGCAGCCGAGGTCGACGATGTTCGGGCGTCCGGCGAACAGCGGAAGGTAGGCGGCGAAGCCGGAGCGGACGTACTCTTCGGGGCCGCGAAAGCGGTTGGCGAAGTGGACGAAATCGTAGGCGGGGGATTCGGGCGCCGGCGGCGGGGGATGGGCGGCTGCCGCGAAAGCCTTCTGCCGTATCGTGCGGAGTTCGGCGTGGATCATGCGTTCGTACTCTTCGCGCACTTTGGTGAAGTCGGCCCAGAAGCGGGCTTGCGTTTCGTCGCTTGCCCGGGCGACGAGACCTTCAAAATCGCGATGCTGGCGGGCGACGATCTCGCGGAAGCTGGCTTCCATTTGCGCGGTGCGGTGTTGGTAGGCGCCGTTCAAGTCCGCCACGCTGCGAAGGAACTGCACTTCGTTAACGCTCAGTTTGCGTTCCCACTCCTGGCGCCACTCGTGCCAGTGGACGCGCACATCAAGCAGTTCGCGGGCCTGCTCGCGGAGACCGTCGATGTTCGAGAATGCGGACTCGGCGGAGGCGAGACGCGATTCGACAGCGTCGATCCGCCGGGCGTTTTCTTCGAGCGCCAGGGCGATGTCCTTGAGCGCGCGGTTGTGTTCATTCAGGGCTTCGAGCGTGGCTTGCGTTGCGTTGATCGAGCCTCGGTTGAACTCTACTTGCTCGCGCACATGCCAATCGAGCACGCGGGCGAGAAAGCGCTTCCACGTTTGGATCAGTGAGTTCTTCAGGCCGGGTGGGCGCGGGTTGACGGTGCCGATGGCGGCCACCTTGGCCTCCGCCGCATCGCGGGCGTGCAGCAAGGGCAGCAGGTCGGCCACAGGAATGGCGAAGCGGCTGTGCTGGCCCTGGGGATGCCGGGCCTGCACGCGTTCCCGGATTTCGCGGACCGCTTGTTCTAGGGGGTGCTCAGCGTCCACGCTTGCCCTTCCTGACGTAGCGGGCGGTGATCTTCGACGGGATGCCGCCGCGGGGCATGAAGTCGCCGATGACGGTGGCTTCAATCGGCTTGGCGGCGCGGACCAGGTCGGCCAGGAACCGGTTGACGACGTTCTCCTGGAAGATGCCGAGGTTGCGGTACGCCAGCCAATACATTTTCAGCGACTTGAGTTCCAGGCAGTGTTCGTCGGGGATGTAGCGCAGGGTCAACGTGCCGTGGTCCGGCAGGCCGGTCTTCGGGCAGACGCTGGTGAACTCCGGGTTCACAATCTCAATTTCGTAACCGGTGCGGAACTGGTTGGGCCAGGTTTCGATATCGGGCAGCGGGGCGTTGACGCCCGCTTCGGCGTGTTCGTCGGTGTAGGCTTGTTTCTTACTCATGGCCGGGTACCAGCTTCTTGGCGAGATGGTCGAGGAATAGGCCGACGTCCGTAACGACGCCGACGGCCTGGCCGGTGCCGCGGTCACTGAGTTTGGTGGCGACGGCGGGGTTGATGTCGACGCACACCGTCTTCACCCAGCCGGGCAGCATGTTGCCGGTGGCAATCGAATGGAGCATGGAGCTGAGGCAGAGGACGAGGCCCGCGCCGTGGGCGTGTTCGTTGTAGGCATCCTGCGCCTTGTTCATGTCGGTGATGGTGTCGGGCAGGGGGCCGTCGTCGCGCAGGCTGCCAGCGAGGACGAAGGGCACGTTGGCCTTCACGCACTCGTACATGATGCCGCTCTGCAGCCGCCCGCTTTCGACGGCGCCGCGGATGCCGCCCGCGTGATAGATGGCATTAATGGCGCGCATGTGATTGCGGTGGCCGTGTTCTTCGAGGCGCCCATCCTGCATGCGGACGCCGAGCGAAGTACCGAGCAGGGCCGCCTCAATATCGTGAACGGCCAGCGCGTTGCCACATAGCAGTGCATCGACAAAGCCGCCGCGGATCAGCGCGCCAAGGGGCTTGACGCCGCCGGTGTGTACGACGACAGGGCCTGCCACGACGACGACTGTTTTGCCTTCGGCGCGCATCTGCTGCATCAAGCTGGCGGTTTGGCTGACCGCGGTTTCCACCTGCCGTTCCGAGCTGATTTCGTTGCTCATGAACGCGAAGCCGTGGCGATCGCGCTCTTTCGATTCCGGAATGACACGAATACCGCGCATGCCTACGACGACGGAGTCGCCGGCCTTGACGTCGCGAAGCTTGCGGCACCAGGGAGCGCCGTTTTCAATGACGATGCAGGCGTCCATGCGCTGCTTCCCAACCGTATGCCACGCGCCGCTGTAGCGGATTTCCGTGCGCTGGTTGGTCGTCGAATAAAAATCTTCCGGGGCGCAGCAGTCGCGTTCGACGACGCGGATTTCGGCATCGCGCGAGTCGACCGGGGTGCAACCGAGGCCGATCAACTGGCCGAGCACCTTGTCCATCAGATCGCCGGTGGGCGTCTCAATGCGGAGCCGCAGATGCGACGGTTCGCTGTTGGTGCGTCCGATCTGGAAGACTTCTACTTCGAAGCGGCCTTGGTATTCGACGACAGTGTCGAAGATCCGCTCCATGATGTGACTGTCGATCAGGTGACCCTGCGCTTCGACCGTTTCTTGAAACATGCGTCCTTACAGGATAATGGATTCATGCCCGAAGCTATAGTCTGGCGACCGGACGCGGAGACGATCGCGCGGGCGCAACTCACCCGATTCCTGCGTCAGGCCGGCGTTGAGTCGTTCGCTGAGTTGGAAACGAAGGCGGCGGCGGAGCCGGCTTGGTTCACCGAACAGGTGCTGCAGTTCCTCGATTTGCCGTGGGATCGGCCGTACACGCAGGTGATGGATTCCTCGCGCGGTATCGCGTGGACGCGATGGTGCGTGGACGGGGAATTGAACATCGGGACGGCTTGCCTGGCGAAAGGCCCGGACCGGCAACCGGCCGTGGTGTGGGAAGGCGAGGAAGGCGTGACGCGGTCCTGGAGCTATCGGGCGCTGCGGGTGGCCGTGCAGCGGTGCGCGAGCGGATTGCGGGCGATTGGCATCGGCAAGGGCGATGCGGTGGGCGTGCATCTGCCGATGATGCCGGAGACGGTGGCCGTGATGGTGGCGTTGGCGCGGGTAGGTGCCATCGCGGTTCCGCTGTTCACGGGATTTGGGCCGTCGGCGATTGCGGCGCGCTTGCGGGACGTGGGGGCGAAGGCCGTCTTTACCTGCAACGCGTTTCCCCGGCGGGGGAAGCTGGTGGAGGCTAAGCGAGCGGTGGACGAAGCCGACGCCGCGCCGCTGGTGATCGTGGTGGAGCGAGTGGAAGGGCATGCGGTGGCGATGCGCGAAGGCCGGGACATCCGCTGGCAGGACTTTTGCGACATGCCGGGGTCGCATGCGCCGGATCCAACGGCGGCGGAAGATCCGCTTCTGCTGATTTATACCTCCGGAACGACCGGGGCACCCAAGGGAATTCTCCATACGCACTGCGGGTTTCCCGTGAAATCGGCGCAGGACATGGCGTTTGGGATGGACGTGGGCCCAGGGACGCGGATCAGTTGGCTGACCGATATCGGTTGGATGATGGGGCCTTGGCTGATCTATGGTGCGCTGCTGCTGGGCGGGACGATGGCGCTTTACGATGGCGCGCCAGAGCATCTGTGGGCGTTTGCCGCGCGGCAGGGAGTAGAGGTGTTGGGCGTATCGCCGACGCTGGTACGGACGCTGATGGGCGTGCCGATCCGGAGTGATTTGAGCCGGCTCCGGCTGCTGGCTTCGACGGGGGAGCCGTGGACGCGGGACGCGTGGATGTGGCTGTTCGAAACGGTCGGCGAGGGGAAGCTGCCGCTGATTAACTACTCGGGGGGGACGGAGATTTCGGGGGGGATCCTGTGCTCGAATCCGCTGCTGCCGATTAAGCCATGCGCCTTCTCGGCGGCCTGCCCCGGGATTGCGGCGGATATCGTGGACCCGGATGGCCAAGGGGTTGGTGAGTTGGTAATCCGGCAGCCGTGGATTGGCATGGCGCGCGGGTTCTACAAGGATCCCGAGCGTTATGAGGAGACCTACTGGTCGCAGTTCCCGGGCGTGTGGCGGCATGGGGATTTCGCCGCGCGGGATGACGACGGCTTCTGGTATATCCATGGGCGCAGTGACGACACCATTAAAGTGGCGGGCAAGCGGGTGGGGCCGGCTGAGGTGGAGACCATCGTCACCTCGCATGCGGCGATCCGCGAAGCGGCGGCGATTGGCGTGCCGGATGAGTTGAAGGGGAGCGAACTCATTGTGTACTGCGTGCGGCAGGGAGAAGTATCCGCGGCGGAGGTGCAGGAGCTGGTGGCGCGGGAGTTGGGCAAGCCGCTGCGGCCCCGCGAGGTGCGATTCGTCTCGGCGCTGCCGAAGACGCGGAACGGGAAAGTGATGCGGCGTCTGGTGCGGGCGGCGCGATTGGGGCTGCCGTTGGGCGATACGAGTAATCTCGAGAATCCGGAAGTTCTGCAGGAGTTTCAATAGAAACATGCCGATTTATCATCAATTGGGGGTAGTGCCGAGAAGGCGCACCGCCACGTATTTGAAGGCCGATGGCGGGGAGCATTTCGTCGAGCAGGTGGGTAGCGCCGGACACGGCGGAGCCTCCGCCCGGCTCTATCATTTGCATGACCCGTCGCACGTGATTTCGACCCGGCAAGCCTTTGAGCTGGTGTGGAAGCGGGAACAACCACGCCCGCTGCGCTACCGTCATTTCCGGACGCACCGGATGCCGGCGGTGGATCGGATTCCGTTAGTGTTCAACGACGACGTCGCGTTGCATACCTGGACGCCGCACAAGAGCGGCTTCTATCGGAATGCGCAGGCGGACGAGGTTCTATTCGTCACCGAGGGCGCGGGGACGTTGGAAACGCAGATGGGCGAACTGCCGTATCAGGCGGGCGACTACGTGGTGATTCCGCGGGGCATCATCCACCGATTGCGAATGGACCCGGTGCGCCACCGGTTCCTGGTGATCGAGAGCCGGGGGGCGGTGCGGATCCCGCGGGGGCACCGGAACGGATTGGGACAACTGCGGGACGACGCGCCGTATTGCGAGCGCGACATCCGGCGTCCGATGTCGCTGCCGGTCCACGATGAGCGCGGCGAGTTCTCGTTGGTGGTGAAGAAGGATAACTGGCTGCAGGAGGTGGTGATAGACCATCATCCGTTCGACATAGCGGGATGGGATGGCTACTTCTACCCGTGGGCGCTGCAGTCGAACGACTGTCTGCCGGGCAAGTTGTTTTCGGGGGATGGCTTCTCGATCGGCGAGCCAGAGTTGGGCGAGGAGGCGGTCTATTGCGTCAAACCCAACGCCGCAGGATTGGAGCGCGGGTCGTTGTTGCTTCATCCCGAAGGCCTGACGCCGAAGCGGCCGGGCGCCGAGGCAGCCGTGAGGTTGCGGGTGTCGAAGCCGCTCGAAATCGGAGAGGGTTCGCTTCCGGTGGAGGATGTGGAGTATTCTCGTTCGTAACTGGAATGAATATTGCCTTGCGCGATTCGTTGCGGGGCGCTTTCGATTACGCTGGCCTGTTTCCGCCGGCGGATTTACCGCTGGAGCAGGCGATTGCCAACTACGCTGCCTATCGGGAGAGCGAGCATCGCGATCTTTTGGGTTCTTTTGTATGCCCGTCGAACCGGTTAGCCGAGTTGGAGAGCTTGGTGCCCGGGGGCGGCGAATGGCCGTTGGCCGTGGTGGGCGTCTCCGACCTGCCTCGGGACTTTGATGCCGTTTTGGCGTTCAATCAACGGATGCAGGGTGTCGCCCGGATCCGGAGTTTCGAACTGCCGTTTGACGGGGTGTCGCCCATTCCGGGCGGTCTGAAGTCGATGCAGGGTAAAGGCGTGCGGGTCTATTTGGAAGGGCCGTGGTCCGGGAATGGGATGGAATCGGTGAAGTACTTTGGCTTGCAGGCGCAATTGCGGATGGGTGGCGCGGAGCAGGCGGCATTTCCTTCGGCGGCGGTGGTAGCGGCTTGGCTCCGGAAAGGCGCTGAGCTGGCGTTGCCGTTTCGGGCGACCGCGGGCTTGCAGCATCCCGTGCGCTGCGTCCGGTTTTTGAGCTGGGGGCCGGACAATACAACGGCACGGATGCATGGATTTTTGAATCTGGTTGCGGCGACGTCGGCGGCCAGCCGAGGCGGGCCAGTGGAGCGTCTGCTCGAAAGCGAAGAACCGAGCGAACTTCTGCCCTGGCTCGGCGGGAATTGTTTGTTGCAAGGGCTGGCCACATGTTCGTTTGAGGAGCCGGTGGCCGGGTTACAGGATTTGCGGCTGATTTAAATCGCTTTATGAAGGGGCGGTTAGAATGGTGTATGCTACCATCCCAGCAACTAGGGGATTGATCGAACATGGATACTACACGCGTTCTTGTCGTTGAAGACGAGAAACGAATTGCCGACTTCCTGGGCCGGGGATTAGAAAGCGCCGGTTACAGCGTTACCATTGCACACGACGGCACGAGCGCACTCGAAGCGGTACACAGCCTGGAGCATGACCTGATTGTGCTCGACCTGAATCTGCCAGACATGGACGGGTTGAAGGTGCTGGAGAA
Source organism: Candidatus Sulfopaludibacter sp. SbA3 (assembly GCA_945890485.1). Classification (GTDB taxonomy): domain Bacteria; phylum Acidobacteriota; class Terriglobia; order Bryobacterales; family Bryobacteraceae. Next base: position 352,742 of record CAMDCN010000006.1, read on the forward strand.
AGTGCGGAACCGCAAGGTGAGCCCTCCGGTACTGATTCTAAGCGCGCGGAGCAACGTGGATGACCGCGTGAAAGGCCTTGAATCCGGCGCCGATGATTACATCAGCAAGCCGTTTGCGGTGGTTGAGTTCCTGGCGAGAGTGAAAGCTTTGTTGCGCCGCGGGGCGCCGCTGCAGGACCGTTTGCAGGTGGGTGACTTGACGCTCGATTGCATTCGGCGGAAGGTGACCCGTGCGGGCGAGAACATCGAGCTCGCGCCGAAAGAATTCAGCATTCTTGAATACTTGATGCGCAATCGCGGCCGTCCCTTGAGCCGGACCATGATTGTCGAACACGTCTGGGATATGGACTATGACGGGCTGACGAATATCGTGGATGTGTATATTCGGCACCTGCGAAGCAAGATTGACGATCGTTTTCCGGTGCGCCTGATTCACACAGTGCGAGGAATTGGCTACGTGATCGACGTTCCGGAGAAAGGCGCCGAGCAGGACTAGGCCGTGCTGCAGAGGTTGTTGCTCAAGTTCGGCAAGACGGTGCGCGGCCTGCGCTTCCGGCTGACCATGAGCTATGTCGTGATCTTTGGCTTGTTGTTGGTGGGAATTGGGCTCTATTTCCGATTGAGCCTCGAAAATCTCATCGAGGCCCGGACGCGGGAGCTGATTGAGGAAGAATGGCGCGCGGTGCGCGGATTCCTGCGGATTGAGCGGGGCCAGGCGAACTGGACCTTCGATCCGCGGGAATTGGATGACGCCTCGCACGTGGAACGGCTGCGGAAACTGATCCTGATCACCGACCGCGAGGGCGCCGTGCTCGAAGTCTCGAACGGATATCGCGCCTTCGGCGTGGAGACTCCGGCGGAGATTCAGCAGATTATGGCGAACCGCATGCCGCAATGGAAGCTGAAAAAAGACGGCAAGGGGACGACGCTGCTGTTGCGGTTTGGGGTGATCCGTTCGGTGAACCAGCCTTACTTGCTGGTCGTGGGACGGACGCTCACTGACAACGAGACGCTCCCGGCGATGTTCGTGAGCAACTACTTTAGTGTGTTGCCATTGCTGGTTGGGTTGACCATGGTGTTGGGATGGATCATGGCCGGACGAGGATTGGAACCGGTCAATCGAGTGGCGGCCACGGCGCAGGAGGTGAGCAGTTCGACGCTGCACGTGCGGATTCCCGGGCGGAATAGCGACGATGAGTTAGACCGGTTGATCGATGCTTTCAACAAAATGATGGACCGACTGTCGCAGGGGTTTGAGCAGGTGCGGCGGTTCAGCACCGATGTTTCGCACGAGTTGCGTACGCCACTGACTTCCATTCGGGGACAGTTGGAAGTAGCGCTGTTCACCGCGAACACGAAAGAGCAGTACCGGGACGCCATTGTTAACGCGCTGCAGGATGTGGACCGATTGTCTAGTATTGTGCGGGCGCTGCTCCTCCTGTCGCAATCAGAGGCCGGGCACCTGGTTTTGAAGTTTTTGCGATTGGACTTGAGCGAGACGGTGAGGGACATCGTCGAGCAGTTCCAGATTCCGGCTGAGGATGCCGGGGTGACCTTGGACGCCGAGTTACCTGCCGAAATCTGGGTGGACGCCGACCGCGTTCAGATGGAACGGCTGGTGGCAAATCTACTATCGAATGCCGTGAAGTATACGCCGCGCGGAGGCAAGATCCATGTGACGCTGCGGACATTGGTCAACGAACAGGGCGACCATGTGGAGATGTGTTTTTCGGACACCGGACAAGGGATTCCCGAAGAGAGTCTGCCCCACATCTTCGAGCGTTTCTACAAGGTGCCGGGAGGGGATCCGGACAAGGGTTTGGGTCTGGGATTGAGTTTTGTCTCCTGGATTGTTCGGGCGCACCACGGGAAGATCGAAGTGGATAGTAAGCTAGGCGTGGGGACGACGTTTCGGGTGTTGCTGCCGGCAAGTCCGGAGCCGGGGGCGGAGATGCCTTCGCTGGCCGGAATGGGAATTGAGGATACGCGAGGATAATGCAGATTACACAGCGGGAGAAAGAAGGGATTGTCGTTTTGGATTGCGTCGGCCAACTGGTGGCAGGCGAATCCACGGGGACCGTACGGGAAGCGCTAAACCTGTTGATTTCAGCAGGCAAGACCCGGCTGATCCTAAACCTGGGTGGGGTGACGTACATCGATTCGTCGGGATTGGGGGCGCTGGTGATGTGCTTTTCGAGCTCGCGGCGCGCCGGGGGCACGATGAAACTGTTGAACCTTTCGCGACGGACGGTGGAATTGATCGTGCTGACGCGCCTCGAAACGGTCTTCGAAGTCTTTGACGACGAGCAGTCGGCGGTGAACAGCTTCTTCCCGGACCGGGAGATCAGGAAGTTCGACATTCTGACGTTCTTGCAGCAGCGTAAGAGCGAAGGGTAACCTGGAAGCAGATGGCAAACTCGATCTCCGAGATTCTGGGCTCCGCGGCGGCAATCGCCAAGGGCATGAGCGTCACTTTGAAGGAGATGATGTCTCCGACGGTGACGGAGGATTACCCGGACGCTCCGGCGAAGTTCCAAGAGCGTTACCGCGGGGTCCATGTACTCCAGCGCGATGAAGCGGGCCTTGAAAAGTGCGTGGCTTGTTTCCTGTGCGCGGCGGCTTGCCCGTCGAACTGCATCTACATCGAAGCGGATGAGAACACGGAGAAGAAGCGGATCAGCGGTGGCGAACGGTACGCGAGCGTCTACAACATCGACTACAGCCGCTGCATCTTCTGCGGCTTCTGCGTGGAAGCCTGTCCGACCGATGCGATTACCCATGGCCACCAGTTTGAGATTGCGAGCTACAACACGTCGACGTTGATCTACCGCAAAGAGCAGATGCTGGTGAACATCGCCCCGAACGTAAAGGCCCCGGCGTTGCCCGTGGAAACAACCGGCGGACACTAGCGGCCGCTATTTCAGGTGGTATTGGCTACGGATACCGGCGGCGCTGCTGGCGGCTTGGTCCTTGAACGGTCCGGCGATGGTGGCGCATTCGGCGTGTAGCTTGTAGGCCTGCTCGATTCGCCGCAAGTCTTGTTTGGGCTCGCCGAGTCGCAAGTTGACGAAGCCCAGATGGAAGAGCGCTTCGCTTTTGAGCGCGGGGTGAGGATCGAGGTGGGGGATGGCGGCGCGGAGATGGGACTCAGCGTCGACCAAGCGGGCGTCCTGGGAGGCGATGACGCCGAGCATGGTGTGGCCGAGCGCAGCTTGGGTGGGCGTGGCTTTGCTCGTCGGGGCGACGAGACGCTTGGCATAGAGGATTGCCTTCTGCGGGTCTTTCAAGCCGTCGTAGTAGTGCGAGGCGAGGAAGAGAAGCATGTCGGGTTGGTTCGGGTCCTGCTTCAGCTTGGCTTCAGCGAGGGCTAGGGTTTGGCCCACGTTGCCGGACTGGCGATGGAGGTGGAAGATGCGGGCGCGGAGTTGGGGCAGGTACTCGGAGGCGGGGTTCGATTTCTCGAGTTGGGCGGCGGCTGCCTGGAGTACTTTCGGCTCGTTCGACTGCAGAGCCGGGGCGTAGAGGAAGTACTCGGCGTAGGTGAGGCATTGGCGGGCGTAGTCGCTGGGCTCTGCCCGCAGGGCTGCTTCCGCTGTACGTTGGGCCCAAAGTTGGATCAGGTTCGCAGCGCCTTTGCCTTGGGCGGCCTGGAGCGCGGTGTGGACGGCGGGGAGGTCGGCGGGGTCGGCCTGGAGTAGGGTTTCGCCAGCGCGGATGGCGCTGTCGAAGTCTTTGACGGCGAGGTAGTGGGTTTGGGCCTCGCCAAGGACCCAGGTGAACGATTCGTGCTGGGGGAAGCGTTCGAGGAACATGCGGAGATAGACGGAGCGGCGTTCGGGGTCCGTCTCCTGCAGAATCTGTTGGATGATGAGTCCGGCGGGACCGGCGGTGGTCTCAGCCAGGTGGCGTTTCGCCGGCAGCGCGGCGAACGCACAGAAGAGGAGGGCAAGAATGGTCTTTCGCACACGGGCCTCCGTTACTAGTTGGCCCGAGTGTACAGGACGTTCGTTTTCGGGGAAATCGAATGGAAGCCTGAGTTGGCGCTAGGGTACTTTCTGCGCGGCGAGGCGGATGTTTTGCTTGGTGGCGTTGTTCGTGAGGACGAGTTGGCCGTTCTCGTGGCGGACGTCGTCGACCTGATCGAAGCCGGGCGGTACGGCGGCGTAGAACATGACGAACTTGGCGGAGATCTTCGATTTGGCAGGGAGCCAGCGATAGGTGGGGACGTCGAAGAGTTTGCCTTCGCTGATGGCCTGGCGGCGGGAGACATCGAAGGGTTGGGTGCCGAATTCGAGGCCGCGGGAGAGTTCTCCGGAGGCGGGATAGTTGTGCCATTCCTGCAGCCAGGGGTAGTCGGCGCGGGGGAAGTAGTAGCCGAAGACGAGGCGCTTCTCCAGGTGAATGGCGGTGACGAAGCCGTGGGTGCGATTGGGGTCGATGGTGCAGCCGGTGTGGTCGAGGGAGTTGGCACCGGCGGGGACGGCGCGGAGGTTGCGGGTGCCTCCGGCGTTGAGGGGGACGTTGGGATAAGTGAACTCGACGCCGGCGTTGAGGGTGGACTTGGGGCCGCCTTTTTCATCGGGGCGGGTGAGGCAGCGGCCGACCGAGGCGTCGACGACGGTTTTGCCGTGCGTCAGGAACGGCGCGCCGATGGTGGCGTGTTCGGCCCAGTTGATGGGCCGGTCGAAGCCGAGTTCATTTTCGAGGGTGGTTTCGACCGTGATGACCTGTTCGCCGGGGAGGAGTTTGATGCGGCGGGTGACCTTCTCCTGGACGATGGGGAGGCGGGTTTCGAAGACGCCGGGGGCGGTTTCGGTCCAGGATTGGCGGACAGCTTCGCCGTGGCCGGGGAGTCCGGCGGCTTGCTCTTCATTCGATGTGGGGCCGAAGCCATCGACGCAGAGGAAGTGGCCCATGTAGTTGCCGCTGCCCTTCCACATGGGGTTCGTTTCGTCTTTGTCGGCGAGGAGGCGGAGCTTGGTGAAGGCCCCTCCTGGATTCTGGACGGAAAGTTCGAGCTTATCGTTCTTGATCAGGGTGAGGTCGGCGAAGAGGAGGAGGAGCGCGAGCATGCTGAATTCTACGTCAGAATAGAGTCATGTGGGGAATTCTTCTTTTTGCGGCGATGACGCTGGCGGACGTGGAAAAGCTGCTGGAACAAGGGCGGAACCTGTCGGCAAATCCGCTGCAGCGCTTGGAGCAGCGCTTAAAGGAGAACCCGGACGACGCGGCGGTACGAATTCAGCTGCTGGCGTGGTACACGGAGAACGCGTCGACGGCGGGAGAGGCGACGGCGAAGGCGGCGCGGGTGGACCACATCCTTTGGTTCCTGAAGTATGAACCGAAGAACCCGGTGTTGGCGCACTCGTCGGGGGTCGGCAAGCTGAATTGCGAAACGAAGCCAACGAGCCGGGACGAGGAGCACGCGTGTGAACTTCAGGAGCGCCAGCGGAAATAGACGAGCGTGACGGCGCCGACGATAACGGCGACGACGAAGACGGCGTTGGCCGCCCAGATGAGCCAATAGAAGATACGCCAGCGGCGGAAGAGCGGATCCGTCGGCATGGCGGCGAGGCAGCGGTCGTACAGCGCGCGATCGGGCAGGAAGGGGTTGCCTTCGGGCGAATCGCGGAACTTCAGCCGGAGCTGGAAGCGGAGAAAGCTGTACGGAACGCTGACGCCAATTGCGGCGGCGATCAACGCGAAGATGAGCGCCGCCGGCATGGCGGACTAGACCGAGAAGATGCGGCCTTTGTTCTGACCGACCAGGATCTGGAAGAGGCGATGGCCGATGAGCTCGTGGAGGCTCCAGAGCTCGCGGTTGCTTTCGAACATGCCGGCGGCGTCGAGCGGGTTGGCGACGCGGGGGCCGGCGGTCTTGAGGGCCTCGGTGGCTTCCTTAATGATGGGGTCCGTGAGGACCTCGCCGGCCATCTCCCAAAGGGTGATGAAACGGTCGACGGCGGTGGGGAAGCTGACGGCGAAGACGCCGTGCTGGCTGGTGGATCTGGGCGGCTTGTAGTCGAGATTGAACGGTCCGTTGAAGCCGTGGCTGCGGAGAAGCACTAAAACGTTCAGCCAGTCGAACGGGTTGATGAGGCCGACAGCGATGTCGACGTCGTGTTTGAGGCTGTAGCCATCGTTGATATCGAAGTGCCAGAGCTTGTTGGCGAAGAGCATGCGGGCGAGGGCGGCGCGGACGGCGGTGCCCCACATGCGCTCGTGCAAGTATTCGGGATTGAGGCCGACCATGGCGGGATGCTTCAGCTTGCCGGAGAAGATGAAGGCCAGCATGGCGTCGCTGGTGGGGAGGAGGATTTCGGCGACGGGTTCGAAGGGCTTGGCCTCCATGCAGTGCTTCAGGGTGGCGCGGCCGAACTTTTTGGCAAGGTCGATGTCGGCGTCGCAGGCAGCGTTGAGCGTGTCGGCGTACCACTGCAGCATTTGGGTTTCGTCGATGGCGCCTTGGACCCAGTAGCCGAGGGCGCCGGGCCAGTAGACGGCGAACTGAGCGCCGAGTTCATGGCCGATTTTCACGGTATTCGAGACGCGCCAGGCGGCGTATTCGCGGATCTGCGAGGCTTCTGGCGCGGAACTGGCGGCCCAGACGGGATTACTGAAAGTCTCGGTGGTGACCATCGAGCACTGAAGGCCTTCCTTCTTCAGGCTAGCGCCGATGCGGCCGACGATCTCGTCCTGTTGGGCGTTGCCGAGGCCGGTGGTGGGGATGACGTCCGTGTCGTGGGTACACCAGTAGCCGATGCCAATTTTGGCGTACTCCTCAATGATCCGTTCGAAGCCGATGGCGGGGCGGGTCTTGTCCTGGAAGAGCGAGTTGCCTTCATACGCCGCGGCCCATTGGGGGCCGGTGATGAAGAACTTGCGCCGGGTTTCCGGGGAGTAGGCACCACCGCAGGCCGTGGCGAGGCGCTCGACGAGAGCTTGTTGCTGGTTGGGTTCGAGGACAGACATAAGGAGAAACGAGACACCATGATATCGCGGTTGATAGAATCGCCTGAATGACGCAAGACGCTAAACCCGTATCGCTCCCGACCCTGGTACCGCCGTCGGAGGAGTTCGTCCGGCAGGCCAACGTGAGCGGGATGGATGCTTATCGCGCGATGTACGCGCAGGCATTGAACAACACAGAAGAGTTCTGGGGCCAGTTGGCCGAGCAGGAGCTGGATTGGTTCCAGCGGTTCGAGAAGCCGCTTGATTGGAACCCGCCGTTTGCCAAGTGGTTTGTGGGCGGAAAGCTGAACGTCTGCTACAACTGCGTGGACCGGCATGCGATGGGCGGCCGGGGGAACAAGGCCGCGATCATTTTCGAAGGCGAGCCGGGCGACCAGCGGACGATTACTTATCGCGAACTGCAGCGGTTGGTGACGCGGTTTGCGAGTTCGCTGCTGGAACTGGACTTGAAGACGGGCGACCGCGCCGTGATCTACATGCCGATGATTCCGGAAGCCGCGATTGCGATGCTGGGTTGCGCGCGGCTGGGCATTCCGCACTCGGTGGTGTTCGGCGGGTTTTCGGCCGAGGCGTTGAAGGCGCGCATTCAGGATTTGGAAGCTTCTGTCGTGATTACGACCGACGGCGGCTGGCGGCGCGGGAAAGAGATCCGGCTGAAGGATGCCGTGGACGAAGCGCTGCGGGAGTGCCCGACCGTGCGGCACACGGTGGTGTATCAGCGGACGGGCTCGGAAGTGAAGATGGAGAAGGGCCGGGACCACTGGTGGCACGTACTGGACGAGGCTGCTTCCGAAGACGTGGCGCCGGTGGAAGTGGACAGCGAGCATCCGCTGTATGTGCTGTATACGTCGGGCACGACGGGCAAGCCGAAGGGCATTCTGCATACGTCGGCGGGCTATCTGCTGCAAGCGACGATGACGACCAAGTGGGTGTTCGACCTGAAGGAACACGACACGTACTGGTGCACGGCGGACGTCGGCTGGGTGACGGGACACAGCTATGTGGTCTACGGGCCGTTGTCGTGCGGCGCAACGACCTTCATGTACGAAGGGGCGCCGGACACGCCGGCGTTTGACCGCTGGTGGCGGCTGATTGATAAGTACAAGATCTCCGTGTTCTACACGTCGCCGACGGCGATCCGGGCGTTGATCCGCCAGGGCGACCATTGGCCGGAGCGGCATAACCTGAAGTCGCTTCGCTTGTTGGGTTCGGTGGGTGAACCGATCAATCCCGCAGCGTGGGACTGGTATTACCGGGTGATTGGCGGGAGCCGCTGCCCGATCGTGGATACGTGGTGGCAGACCGAGACCGGCGCGATTTTGATTTCGCCGATGCCGGGCGCTACGCCGTTGAAACCGGGTTCGGGCACGATGCCGATGCCGGGCATTATTCCGGAGATCGTGGACCACAATGGTCACGCGGTGGAGGACGGCAAGGAAGGGTTCCTGATTATGCGGAAGCCCTGGCCGAGCATGCTGCGGACAATCTGGGGCGACCCGGAGCGCTACAAGGATCAGTACTGGTCGCGGTTCCCCGGCTACTACTTCACGGGTGATGCGGCGCGGAAGGACAAAGACGGCTACTTCTGGATCCTGGGCCGGGTGGACGATGTGATGAACGTCAGCGGCCACCGGCTGAGCACGATGGAGATTGAGTCGGCGCTGGTGAAGCATCCTTCGGTGGCCGAGGCTGCCGTGGTCGGCAAGCCGCACGAGATTACGGGTCAGGCTGTTTGCTGCTTTGTGACGTTGAAGAAGAGCGCCAAGGACGTGGATACGCTCGGCAAAGAGCTGCGGCAGTGGGTGGCGCACGAGATTGGACCGTTTGCGCGGCCGGAGGAGATTCGATTTACCGATTCGCTGCCGAAGACACGGAGCGGGAAGATTATGCGGCGGCTGCTGCGGGAGATTGTGACGTCGAACACGGTGGCCGGCGACGTGACGACGCTCGAAGACATGAATGTGCTGACGTCGCTCGCGGCGCAGCATGACGAGGATTAGTTTTTTGGATCAGCCTCAGTAGTAATTTTTTGCGCGGCGGTGGGGAATGCGTGCCATTCTAAGGTCATGCAGCCCCCCACCGCCAATCAAACCCGAGGAGAAGTTTCCCTCGCGGTGATGTTGCGGTTGACGCGGATGGATGTCTGCTGCGGTCCCCCCTCCTTTCTCTCCTAGCGGTTCTCGCCTTTTCGTTCTCCCCACTTTTCAATTCACAGGAGTAAGTTCCCATGTCGACGGAAACGTCCGTTCTTTGGGAAGAGTCCCTGCCTGGCGGCAGCATCTGGTCTCATGTATTCAAGCGCGGCACATCGTTGCGCGTGACGGATACAGAGGGCAGCGCCAACGTCTCGGTACTCTTCTATAACGCTGACAACTTTGTAGAGCGCTACAACATGCCGGACACGTTGAAGTGTCAGCATACGGCGCATTTGACGCAGGGCCACTGCCTGTATTCGGATATGGGCCGGGTGCTCGCGTCGATTACGCACGACGACCTGGGTTGGCATGATCCGCTGGCCGGTTTTTCAAACAAGGCTTGCGTGGCGCGGCAGTTTGGCGAGGGTACCTACCAGGCCTTGCGGAATGATTGGCATACGAACGCGCATGACCTGATTCTGGTGGAGTTGGCCAAGTACGGGATGAACGAACGGGACTTCACGGCGAGCGTGAACCTGTTCAGCAAGGTGGTGGTGGAAGACGACGGTTCGTTCCGCTATGTGGAAGGCCACTCGCCGGCGGGGTCGACGGTGGAGCTGCGCAGCGATATGAATACGTTGATGATTCTGTGCACGTGTCCGCATCCGCTGGCGCCGGGCGGGGCGTGGGCGCCGAAGCCGGTGGGTCTGACGGTGAAGCGCGTGCCGCTGCCGACGCTGCATGATCCATGCCGGTTGTCGCGGCCGGAGAATGGGCGCGGGTTCACGTTGACGGAGAGGTATTTCCTATGAGCTTAGTCGAGAGCCAATTGACGCCGGAGACGGCCGTGTACCGGCAGGTGGTGCCGGCGGGCGACGGCTGGATCCACGAAGTGAAGCAGGGGCAGGTGTTCCGGATCGTCGACCTCGAAGGGAACCAGGCGGCGGATACGTTGTTCTTCAACGCGCATGATTACAGCGACCGGTACAGCGCCGTGGACACGATTCGGGAGCAGGGGAACCTGTATCTGACGACGGGTTCGGAGCTAAAGACGATTCATGGGCATACGCTGATGACCATCGTGGCTGATACGTGCGGGCGGCACGATACGGTGGGCGGGGCGTGCGCGATGGAATCGAACATGGTGCGCTACGCGATTGAAAAGCGGTACATGCACGCCTGCCGGCAGACGTTTGTGCGGCTGGCGCTGGAATGGGGCGGAGGCCTCGAAAAGCGCGACATTACGCATAACGTGAACTTCTTCATGAATGTGCCGGTGACGCCGGCGGGGAAGTTGACGTTCGAAGACGGCGTGAGCGCGCCGGGCAAGTACGTGGAGATGCGGGCGGAGATGGACACGCTCGTTCTGATCTCGAACTGCCCGCAGTTGAATAACCCTTGCAACGCGTATAACCCGACTCCTGTTGAGGTCATGATCTGGGATGTTTAAGAAAGTACTCATAGCCAACCGGGGGGCGATTGCCTGCCGGGTGATCCGAACGCTGCGGCGGATGGGCATTGCCTCGGTGGCGGTTTACTCGGAGGCCGACACGGGTTCGCTGCACGTGGCGCAGGCGGATGAAGCCGTGCTGCTGGGGGCGTCGTTGGCGGCGGAGAGCTATCTGGATGCCGCGAAGGTGCTGGCCGCGGCGAAGGCGACGGGGGCGGAGGCGATCCACCCTGGCTATGGGTTCTTGAGTGAGAACGCGGGCTTTGCCGAGGCGTGCCGGGCGGAAGGGATTGCGTTTATTGGCCCGGCTCCGGAGCACCTGCGGGCGTTTGGTTTGAAGCACACGGCGCGGGAGTTGGCGGCGGCGAATGCGGTGCCGCTGGCTCCGGGTTCGGGGCTGGTTGGCTCGCTTGCCGAGGCGCAGGCGGAAGCGGCGCGGATTGGCTTTCCGGTGATGCTGAAGAGCACGGCGGGGGGCGGGGGCATCGGGATGCAGGTGTGTTCCCGGGCCGAGGATTTGGCGGGCGCCTATGAGACCGTAGCGCGGCTGAGCCAGGCGAACTTCAAAGACGGGGGGATGTTCCTCGAGAAGTTTGTGGCGCGGGCGCGGCACATTGAAGTGCAGATTTTCGGGGACGGGAAGGGCGAAGTGATAGCCCTGGGTGAGCGCGACTGTTCACTGCAGCGGCGGAATCAGAAAGTGGTGGAGGAGACGCCGGCGCCGGATTTGCCGGAGAGCATTCGGCAGGAGTTGTTTGGCGCGGCGGAGCGGCTGGGGCGGGCCGTGAGCTACGCGAACGCGGGGACAGTGGAGTTCCTGTACGACGCCGATACGCAGGAGTTCTACTTCCTTGAGGTGAACACGCGGCTGCAGGTGGAGCACGGGGTGACGGAGCAGGTGACCGGGGCGGACCTGGTTGAATGGATGGTACGGCAGGCGGCGGGCGAGTTGGAGCTGAAGCGCCCGGCGGTTTGCGGCGCGTCGATTCAAGTGCGCGTGTACGCCGAAGATCCAGGGCAGAACTTCCGGCCTTCGTCGGGGCAGTTGACGGCGGCGAGTTTTCCGGGCGATGCGCGCGTAGAAACTTGGGTGGAGCGGGGCAGCGAGATTACCCCGTTCTATGACCCGATGATCGCGAAAGTGATTGTAACGGCCGAGAACCGGGAAGCCGCGATTGCGAAGCTGGAAACTGCGTTGGCGCAGACGACCGTGGCCGGGATTGCGACCAACGTGGAGTATCTGCGGCAGGTGGTTTCGTCGCCGGTGTTCCGGAACGCGGTGATGACGACGTCGTATTTGAACACGTTCAACTATGTGTCCCATGCCGTGGACATCCTGGACGGCGGGACGCAGACGACGGTGCAGGACTATCCGGGACGGTTGGGTTACTGGGAAGTGGGCGTGCCTCCTTCGGGGCCGATGGATTCGCTCGCGTTTCGGTTGGCGAACCGCTTGGTAGGGAATGCCGCCGGGGCGGCGGGGTTGGAGTGTACCGTGACGGGCCCGACGCTGAAATTCCGCTGCGATGCGGTGGTGGCGTTGACGGGCGCGGACATGGAGGCCAAGCTCGACGGCAAGCGGGTGCCGCGGTGGCAGGCGATCCCTGTGAAGGCCGGGCAGACGCTGCGGATGAACCAGGTGGTGGGCGCGGGGATTCGTGCGTACCTGGCGGTGCGCGGCGGCTTCGACGTGCCGGAGTATTTGGGCAGCCGGGCGACGTTTGCGCTGGGCAAGTTTGGCGGGCATGGCGGACGGGTCCTGCGAGCTGGGGACCTGCTGCCGGTGACGGCGCTGGTGGATGGGGCGGCGGAGCACTTAGAGAATCCGCCGGAATACGGGAACCGTTGGGAGATCGGGGTCCTGTACGGCCCTTATGGCGCTCCGGACTACATGACGGATGGCGACATCGCCATGTTCTTTTCGACCGACTGGAAGGTGCACTACAACTCGGATCGCACGGGTGTGCGGCTGATTGGGCCGAAGCCGGAGTGGGCGCGGAAAGACGGCGGCGAGGCGGGGCTGCATCCGTCGAATGTGCATGACAATGCCTATGCTGTGGGCACTGTGGACTTCACGGGCGACATGCCGATTATTCTGGGGCCGGACGGGCCGAGCCTGGGCGGGTTTGTTTGCCCGGCGACGATTGTGGCGGCTGAGCTGTGGAAGATGGGCCAGTTGAAGGCCGGGGACGCGGTGCGGTTCCGGCGGATGACGAATCAGCAGGCCGTGCAGTTGGAGTGGGAACTAGACCGGGCCGTTGAGGGGCTGACGAAGCTGCCGGCGCTGTTTGCCGAGGAGGCCGTGGAGCCGGCGATTGTAAAGGCGCACGGCGATACGCTGTACCGGACGGCGGGCGATAAGTACCTGCTCGTGGAGTTCGGCGAGCCGGTGCTGGATATGAAGCTGCGCTTCCGGGTGCAGGCGATGGCGCACTGGCTGACGGACCAACAGATTCCTGGGGTGATTGATATCACACCAGGGATTCGAACGCTGCAGGTTCACTACGACAGCCGGCAGCTTTCGCGGGCGGAACTGCTGGATATTCTGGCGCAGGCGGAGGGCCGGACCGAGGAGGAGGTTCCTTCGCGGATCGTGCATCTGCCGCTGAGTTGGGAAGACCCGCAGACGCTGCTGGCGATTCAGAAGTACATGCAGAGCGTGCGGCCGGATGCGCCTTGGTGCCCTTCGAATATTGAGTTCATTCGGCGGATTAATGGGCTCGATTCGGTGGAGGACGTGAAGAAGATTGTGTTTGACGCTAGCTACCTGGTGATGGGTCTGGGGGACGTTTACCTGGGCGCGCCGGTGGCGACGCCGACCGATCCGCGGCACCGGCTGGTGACGACGAAGTACAATCCAGCGCGGACGTGGACGCCGGAGAACGCGGTGGGCATTGGCGGCGCCTACATGTGTGTGTACGGCATGGAGGGACCGGGCGGCTACCAGTTTGTGGGCCGGACGATCCAGATGTGGAACACGTACAAGAGCACGGAGGCGTTCGAAGCGGGCAAGCCTTGGCTGCTGCGCGGGTTCGACCAGATTCGGTTCTTCCCGGTGGGCGCGGACGAGTTATTGGAGTACCGGAAGGAGTTCCCGCTGGGGCGGTATCCGGTGAAGATTGAGCCGACCACGTACCGGTTGGCGCCTCCTCCGCCGGGAGCGGCGGAGTTTAAGGCCAAGCAGCAGGCGGCGTTTGAAGCCGAGCGCGAGCGGTGGGGAAAGAACGCTTCGGTGGCCGAGGTGTTTGAAGAGGCGCCGCCCGTGCCGGAACTGGACGTGCCGCCGGGTTGCCGCGCGCTGCGGGCACCGACGACGGCGAGCGTGTGGAGCGTGGAGATCGCCGTGGGGCAGATGGTGACCGAAGGGGGCCGGCTGGTGATCCTGGAGGCGATGAAGATGGAGGTGGCGGTCTGTTCGCCGGTGAATGGATTGGTTCGGCAGGTGTTGGTTGCCCAGGGCGGCGTGGTGCAGGCCGGGCAGGCGTTGTTGATTGTGGAGGAGGCGCCCGATGCTGAATGAACTGAGCTTTGATTTGCATACGCTGCGGAGCGGGTACCTCGCGGGGAAGTTTACTCCGGCCGAGGTGATCGCCGAAGCGCGACGGCGGGCCGGGGGCGGGAATCCGGTTTGGATTTCGATGACGGACAACGCGCCGGCGGCGGCGTTTGATCCGGCGAAGCCGCTATCGGGGATTCCGTTTGCGGTGAAGGACAATATCGACGTCGCGGGGATGGAGACGACGGCGGGGTGCCCGGAGTTTGGGTATCGCCCGGAGAAGACGGCGACCGTGGTGCAGCGGCTGCTGGACGCGGGGGCGGTGCTGATCGGAAAGACGAATCTCGACCAGTTTGCGACGGGGTTGGTAGGGGTCCGGTCGCCGTACGGGGCCTGCGGGAGCGTGTTTGACGAGACGTATGTCTCAGGGGGATCGAGTTCTGGTTCGGCGGTGGCGGTGGGGAAGGGCATGGTGACGTTCTCGCTGGGGACGGATACGGCGGGGAGCGGAAGGGTGCCGGCGGCGTTCAATAATTTGGTTGGGTTGAAGGCGACCAAGGGATTGGTGCCGGCGAGTGGAGTGGTGCCGGCGTGCCGGACGCTGGATTGCGTGACGGTGTTCGCGTTGACGTGCGGCGATGCGGATGCGGTGCTGAAAGTGGTGGGCGGGTTCGATGAGACGGACTCGTATTCGCGGCGGGCTCGCGTGGCGCCGCAGACTTGGGCGACGGGCTCGTTCCGGTTCGGCGTGCCGCAGAAAGCGCTTTTGCAGTTCTTTGGGGATGCCGAGGCCGAGGCGCTCTATTGGCGCTCGGTGGCGCGGCTGGAGGCGTTGGGCGGGACGAAGGTAGAGATCGATTTTCAAAGCTTCCGCGACAGTGCAGATCTTCTGTACGCGGGGCCGTGGGTGAGTGAACGGCTGGCTGCCATCTCGTCGTTTGTCGCGTCTAACGCGGCGGCGATGCACCCTGTAGTGCGTGAGATTATCCAGGGAGCCAGCCGTTACACGGCACAAGACGGTTTCGAGGCGGAGTACAAACTGGCCACGCTGCGGCGGCGGACAGAGGCCGAGTGGGCCAAGATGGACGTGATGCTGCTGCCGACGACGGGGACGATCTACAAGATCGCGGCCGTGGAGGCGGATCCGTTCAAGCTGAATACGAACCTGGGATACTACACGAACTTTGTGAACCTGCTGGACCTGAGCGCAGTGGCGCTGCCGGCGGGGTTCCGGGGGAATGGGTTGCCGTTTGGCGTGACGCTGATGGCGCAGGCGTTTTGCGAGACGGGCCTGCTACAGATGGCGGACCGGCTGCATCGGGCGCAAGGGAAGCACCTGGGCGGCACGATGGCCGCGCTGAGCGATACGCCGCCGCTGGAGGCATCGACGGTGCCGCCGGGATGCGTGGCGGTGGCCGTGGTCGGCGCGCACCTGAGCGGGATGCCGTTGAATGGGCAGTTGACCGAACGCGGAGCGAAGCTGGTGCGGACGACGCGCACGGCGATGCACTACAAGTTCTACGCGCTGCCGGGGACGACTCCGCCGAAGCCGGGACTGGTGAGGACATCGAGCGCGGTGGGATCGGGGATCGAAGTGGAAGTGTGGGCGATGCCGGTGGAGCACTACGGGAGCTTCGTGGCTCTGGTGCCGGCGCCGCTATCGATTGGCTCGTTGACGTTGGCGGATGGTTCGACGGTGCAGGGGTTCCTGTGTGAGCCGTATGCCGTGGACGGGGCGACGGAGATTACGCACTTGGGCGGCTGGCGGAACTATATGGCGACGTTGGCGAAGCCTTCCAAATAGAGGACGGCGCGGCCGCTGATCTTGACGCGGTCGCCCGCGAGTTCGACGAGCAGATCTCCGCCGCGGGCGGAAATCTGTTTGGCGGACATGGCCGGTTTATCGAGGCGGGCGGCCCAATAGGGCGTTAGGGTGCAGTGTGCGGAGCCGGTGACGGGGTCTTCGTCGATGCCTTGGGCCGGGGCGAAGAAGCGGGAGACGAAGTCGCAGTGGTGGCCGGGCGCGGTGGCGATGACGGCGAAGTGGGGGAGGGCGGCGAGGGCCTTCATATCGGGCTGGAGGGCGGCGACGTCCGCCTCGGTTGGGAAGACGCAGAGGAGGTCGCGGGCTTGGAATGCGGCCTCGGGCGCGCGGCCCAGGGCGGAGCTGAGGGCTTCGGAGATGGGAATCGGCGTGCCAGGGCGGGCAGGGAAGTCGAGGGTGTAAAGGTAGGCTTGACGGTGAACGGTGAGAGGGCCGCTGCGTGAGTTGAAAGTCACGTGGTCGGCTGGAAGGCCGAGGCATTCGAGGAGGACGAAAGCAGCGGCGAGGGTGGCGTGGCCGCAAAGGTCGACTTCGACGGCGGGCGTGAACCAGCGCAGGCGGTAGCCGTCAGCTTCTTTTACGAAGAAGGCGGTTTCGGCGAGGTTGTTTTCCGCAGCGATGTGCTGGAGCAGCGCATCGGGCAACCAGCATTCTAGGGGGCAGATGGCGGCGGGGTTGCCGCCGAACAGCTTGGAGGTGAAGGCGTCCACCTGGTAGAGGGGTAACCGCATGCCCCAATTTTACGCTGCGCTACTGAACTCTGCTGCGGCCCCGTTCGTTGAGGACGAGTTCGTCGAAGATGGCGAGAACCTGTTTGCGGTAGTTGTAGAGCTGCCGGAGGTTGTCGCGGAAGTTCCCTTCGTATTGGCGGCCCGACTCCCATTTCTTCAGGAGCGGCACGGGGACATCAATGTCGCGGCGGAGGGAATCGACGGAGTGACCACGGAGAAAGAGACCATAGAACAGCGCCGCTTCCCGGCGAGGGGCCAAGGGATCGTGAAGATCCTTGTTGAGCGGGAGAAGCCGCGTGCCGACTTGTGGAAAGGTGCCCACGAAATCACTACTATAAACTCCCGAAGGCTTAGGCATCAATGAAATTTTTTACCAGTCGAAAAGCCGGGATTCGATTCGCCGAACCCGGCGGGTGCGCGCTTGCTTGCGGTAGGTACGGAGGAGAAAAGCGACAACGCAAAACGTCGCCATGACTACATAGATGCTGAAGAACTCATTCGGTTGCATGACTGGCTAATCGACTCAGAACTTAGGAACATTAGCCTCTAAGCGATGACGCCTAGTACTAGAATCGGCTATGATTCAGGCATGAAAGCACTGCTTGGATTTGTGGCGTTGGCGACAGTGGCGGCTGCGGAGACCTGGACGGGGACCGTGGTGGACGTAATGTGCAAGGGGAAAGACTTGGCTTCGCACACGCGGGAGTGTGCCGTCGCTTGCGCCAAGGGCGGCTATGGCCTGGTGCTGGCCGATGGGAAGTTTGTAAAGTTTGACGAGGGCGGGAATGCTCGTACGCTGGGCCAATTGAAGAAGCTGACTCGGGATAAGGACTTGAAGGCGAAGGTGACGGGTGAGTTGATGGGGGACGTGATCAAGGTTCAAGAGGTGGAGTTCCAGTAGAGCGCTGTTGGAGCTGGATCCACAACGGGAAGACGGGCGGATTTTCGAGCCAGCGAATTATCCAGTCGATCTTGCGTTGGCGGTCGGCGGGGTGTGGGTCTTTTGAGAGAGCGAGCTTGGCGTGGGCTTTGGCTTCGAGGACGAGGGCGCGGGTTTGTTGCGGGGAATGTTCGTAGGCGAGTGAAAGAGCGGAGAGGGTGCGGGCCAGGTTCTTGAAAGAGTCTTGGACAACGCCTTCGACGGTGGCGACGAGTGGAACGCCGGATTCGCGCAGGAGGCGGCGGAGATAAGACGCCGAGATGGGCGCGAGGGCTTGGGCGAGTTCGGCGGCGCGTGACTCGCTAATGGGCTCGCTGGGGAGCGGCGTTAAGAGTTGTTGGAGGCGCTGTTTTTTGCTGGCCACGGCGGTATTCGGTAACGGCGCGCTGGTGTGCGGCGGCGTTGGGAGAGAAGCGATGCCCGCCGGAGCCGTCGGCCCGCGCGACGAAAAACAGGTTGTCGGTGGCGGCCGGATGGAGAGCGGCGGCGAGAGCGGCGGATCCGGGGTTCGCGATGGGTCCGGGGGGGAGGCCGACGGTTTTGTAGGTATTGTAGGGGTGGTCGCGATCGAGGTCGGATCGATAGATTGTGCCGCGCCAGTTGCCGAGGAGGAGAGTGGAATAAATGGTAGTGGGGTCGGCATCGAGCTTCATACCGATGGCGAGGCGCTTGGCGTAGACTCCGGCGACGAGGGCGCGTTCGGAGGGGATGGACGTTTCCTTCTCGACGAGGGAGGCGAGGATGACGGTGGGGAGAACGGGTTGCGTGGGTTTAAGCGCGGCCCATTCGCGGCGGAACTGGGCGACCATGAGAGCGCAGAGGGCCTCGGCGGTGGTTACACGGGTGAGGCGGTAGGTGGAGGGGAAGAGGAAGCCCTCGAGCGAGGGGGCGGTGGGGGCGAGGTCCTTGATCAGCTTGGGATCTTGAGCCGCTTTGAGGAAAGCGGCCTCTGTGATGAGGCCTTGTTCGCCAACGGCCTTGGCGATGTCGAAGAGGTTGTAGCCTTCGGGGATGCGGAGTTCGTAGAAGTGGACATCGCCGCGGGCCAGGCGGTCGAAAACCTGCCATGGGGTGGCTGGTTTCGTGAATTGGTACTCGCCGGCCTGGAGCTTACGGTTGGGCTGGAGGAGGCGCACCAGGGCGAGTTGCCATCCGTAGCGGAGGACGCCGTGGCGGGCTAGTTGGTCGCCGATCTGCCAAGTGGAGGAACCGCGATCGATGTCGATGATGGTGCCGGGCGGCGGAGCCTGCGCGGGGGCGAC
This sequence comes from Candidatus Sulfopaludibacter sp. SbA3, assembly GCA_945890485.1. Classification (GTDB taxonomy): domain Bacteria; phylum Acidobacteriota; class Terriglobia; order Bryobacterales; family Bryobacteraceae. The sequence goes on from CAMDCN010000006.1 coordinate 371,553, forward strand.
GAGCGAGACGGCCGCGGCGGCGAGCAACAGGAGGACGGCGGCGATGGACCAGCGCAGGCGTTTCTTCATCCGATGGTTCCCAGGTAGCTGTTGAGGATGAGTTCCGCGGCCATGCGGTCGACGGTGCCGCGCTTGCCTTTGGCTCGACCGGACTCGGCGAGATAGCGGCCCGCTTCCTTCGACGACATGCGTTCGTCCCACATCAGGAAGGGGACGCCGGATTCTTCAGAGAGTCGAGCGGCGAAGGCGCGGGCCTCGCGGGATAGCTCGCTTTCTTCACCGCTCATGTGGAGGGGATTGCCGATGACTATTTGGCCGACTTGTTGGTCATGAATGAGGTTTCTGAGGGTCAACATGTCGGTGCGGATATTGACGCGGTGGAGGGTGTCCTGGCCGTGCGCCATGATGCCGAGGGGATCGCTGAGGGCGATTCCGATTCGGCGGCGGCCATAGTCGAGAGCCAAGATGCGCATCTACATGTTAGATTAACGGATATTCGGGGTTTCCCTGTTGGCCATTCAAGATCCCTCCACGTTACCGATTGTTAGGGTGCGCAACACGGGCAGTGTGTTGTTCACGTTGGGGGTGGTGTGCGCCCTGTTGTACTTGGGGCGGCTGTTTTTAGTGACGTTGCTGGTGGGAATTTTCATCTCGTTTATTCTTGATCCGCTGGTGCGGATGTTCATGCGACTGCGGTTGCCGCGAGGATTTGCGAGCTTCCTGGTCTGCAGTTTGGCCCTCTTGATGCTGTACCTTGGGGCGTTATTGACGTTGTCCCAAGCCCAGGGATTGTGGGATGAGTTACCGAGCTATACGAAACGGGTGAACGATCTCAGCGATAAGGTTTTGATCGAAGTAGAGTCCGCGGAGAAGACCATCAACGACATGATGGCGCCGAAACGGGTGCGCGAGATGGAAGCACAGCGGTTGGAGCAGGAGCGGCAGTTGGCTGAGCAGCAGAAGCAGAGGCGGCGGCGAACCACGGATCCGCCGATGGCGCCACTATTGCCGCTCGCGGTGCAGGAGGTGCGAATTCGTCCGGAACGGTCGCCGCTGGTGGAGTACCTGTACTCGAACTGGCAGCAGTTTTACGACATCGCACTGATGGTGTCGTTTGTGCCGTTTCTGGTCTATTTCATGCTGGCTTGGCGGGACCACTTCGTCTACAATTTCCTGCGCGTGTTTCGGGGGGAGTCGCGGGCGATAGCGTCATCGACGATTGACGGGATTGCCCGCATGACGCGGGCGTATGTGGTGGGGAACTTCTTGCTGGGCGTGGTGTTGGCGCTGGTCAGCACAGGATTCTTTTGGATGGTGAAGGTGCCGTATTGGTTGCTGGTAGGGCCGCTCAGCGGTTTCCTGTCGCTGGTGCCATACATCGGACTGCCTTTGGCGATTCTACCGCCCGTGTTTGCGGCGTTAACTGTCTACGACAATTTGACGGCCTATGTCGTGATTGGCACGACGGTGGCGTTCTTTCATCTGATGGCGTTGAACCTCTTGTATCCGAAGTTGGTAGGGTCGCGGGTCCATTTGAATCCGCTTGTCGTGACCGTTGCCTTGATGTTCTGGGGATTCCTGTGGGGCGGGATCGGGTTGGTGTTGGCGATTCCGCTGACGGCGGCTTTGAAAGCTGTCTGCGATCACTATCCCGGGTTGTCGGCTTACGGCAAGTTGATGGGGGATTGATTGAGATAAACTGGGGCTCATGAATCGTCGTGAACTTCTGGGAGCGTCCCTCGCTCTACCGTTGACCGCATGGGCAAAGACTGCAAAGATTGATCGGCGAAGGCTGAGCAGCATCACCGATGAGAGCGGCGCGACGCCAGCCGAAGGGATTGCATTTGCGCAGAAACACGGTCTGCAATGGATGGAGGTGCGCGCGGTTCCAGGGGCCAAAAGGCACTACGCGGACTTGTCGGCGGAAGAGTTGAAGCGGGCGGCTAAGGAGTTCAAGGACGGCGGCATCAAAGTGTCGTTTTTCAATTCGGGCCAGTGCAAATACTTGTTGCCAGGAACGGTGGCGCTAAAGCCCCGGCAGGAAACTCCGGAGCAGCGCACGACGCGTTTGGCGCGGGAACAGCAGGCGTTTGATCGGCGGGAAGAGGATTTGCGAAAGTCCATCCGGGCGGCGCAGGCTCTGGGAACTGACAAAGTCCGGGTGTTTGCGTTTCTGCGAACGGTTGATCCCGCCAAGGACATGCAGCGGATTGTGGATGTGCTGGGGCCGCTGGTGAAGATCTGCGAGAAGGAAGGGATCCGACTTACGCTGGAGAATGAAGTAGCCTGCAACGTGGCGCGATGTGACGAGATGGCTGCCTATATGAAGGCGATCCCGTCGAAGAATTTTGGGTTGAATTGGGATGCGTTGAACGGGAAGCACATGCAGGAGACGGCGTTTCCGGATGGGTATCGGCTGATTCCGAAAGATAAGCTTTGGAACGTGCAGATCAAAGGGAAGAGTGTATTGAAGCCGTATTCGGATTGGATTGATTGGGCTCCGATCTTCACTGCGCTGGAGAAGGATGGATACCGGGAACAGATCGGTTTGGAATGCCACATTTTCGGGCCGGAGTTGATTGCAAAGTCCCATGAATCGATGGTGGAGATGATTCGGCTCGCCGAGAAGCGAGGGTAGGAGGCAAATGCCGTCGAAGTCTCTCTGGATTTCCGTTGGAGTTGGTCTCTTGATCGTGGCGGCGTTGATTATGGGAGGGTTGTTTCTCAGCCGGGACTCGCATGTGGAGTTGGTCGGTACGATTCAGAAGGTACGGACGGGAAAATTGGATGACCAGCGGTCTGTTGTCGTCACTGATTTCCGGGTCACCAATCCATCGGCATATCCCTTTCAGATCAAGGATCTTGAACTGGACCTGACCAGCGGGGGCAAGGTAATCTCGGGGCGATTCATTCCTGAAACAGATACCAAGAACCTATTCCTCGGCGTTCCGGAATTAGGCGAGAAGTACAATCCGAGCTTTCGAATGAAAGAGCAGGTGGGAAAAAAGGCGACAGTCGATCGTATGCTTGCTTTCGTTGTAGACGCACCGCTGAGCGTGCTGGAGTCCAGAACCAACCTGATCGTGAGGATGCGAGAGGTCGACGGCCCGGTGTCGGAACTCGTCGAGAAGCGGTGAGGACTGGGATGGTAGGCCCGGCAGGACTCGAACCTGCTACCCCCGACTTAGAAGAGCAACGTCCTCCAGTCGTTTGCGCGGATAACTGCCCTCTTTCTAACATGGTTTCCCCTTTCGGGGTTCACATGCCAGCTTTCTGCCAGCGATTGAGTTTCCCCGATCTTCATTGAACGCGCTCCAGACCGATCCGGATAGATTCCAGATCCGCCTTCGTGTAATGCATCGTGGTGCCAGCGCGAGTATGCCCGAGCAGCGCCATTCGCTGAGCCAGGGTCAGAACTGCGTCGGCATTACTCGCCGCCGTATGCCGGAAATGGTGCCAGCCGATTCCGGGAACGCCAGCTTTCACCGCCGCCGGAGCCAGCACTCGGCGGAGATGGTTTTTTCCGCTGAGGGGTTGCCCATGCCTACTGGCAAAAACCGTGTCATGGCGCTTGCCCGGCCATTCCATCAGCTGCACCGACAGCGCCACCGTCAGAGGCACCATTCGCCGGCTCTTCGGCGTCTTTACTTCCTTTAGCTCGCCGCGCGTGTACTGGCGGCAGATGAAAGCGCAGAACGGTGGAATACGTTCGCCATCGTGCCAGACGTCCGCGTCAGTCAGATTGATCGCGTCCCAGCGCAGTCCAGCGGCTTCACCGATCCGGACGCCTGTGCTGCACAGGAAGTCGATCAGCAGTCGGGTCCGAGCATCACAATGCGACTTGACCGCTTCGATCTGCTCGGACGTGAGCGGATTTCGCCTGGCCGCCGTGTGCTTCGGCATAACCAGGTCCTCGGTCGGTAGCTCTCCCGCGAAGTAGTTCAGCCGCTTGGCATGCCGGAAGAGTGAACTAATGATGTTGCGGATCCTCCGAATGCTCTCGGTTGACAGTCCGGCCCGCACCTTTGCGGAAACCAGCGTCTGAACCATCGCCCGGCTGACGTCGCGGAGCTGCACATGCCCCAGAGCCGGAAGGATGTGTTTGGCGAGCGTGGCCTCATAAGTATCGAGCGTTCCCTTGGCGAGCCCTGCCATGCACTCCGGTCGGAACTTCACTTCGAGGAACTGGGCCACGGTCGCCGCGGAGCCTGGCGTAATCGTTAGACCATTCGCCGGCGCCACAAACTCCTTGTAGCCCTTTTCCCAAGCTCGATGCTTTGTCAGGCGATCCGGCCCAGTCACAGGCCCGACCACCTTCTCTGTAGTCCGCCAGCGCAAGCCGCCGGACTCGTCGGCCACCATCTCGCGGTACGAGATGTACCACTTGTCACCACGTGCGCGGACTGTGCCGCGTTGATTCCCTTTTCGTTTCAAGACATTCTCCGGAGCCCTCAGTAGGGCTTCAGAGAGAGTGTACTTGTGTAGCTTAGTGTCCATCGGAGCCCGCCCTATCTGCCTGAAACAAAGAGAGTTGCTCGGAAGGCCGAGCCCATCGAACATCCGACTCCGGCCCGCAGTCGCACCCGAATCCCTGGCACGGACAGATCAGGCCCTCGCGTAGGAGCGGAGCGCAGTTCTCGCAGGCGCCGGCCGAGCGGCACAGGTCAACATATTGGAAGGCAACCCGGCTCATCTGCTCAGCGCCTCTCCGTCCGCCGCCATGACCAACGCCCAAGGAGACCGGATCGCCGATGTGTTGTGCGTAACTCCTCGCGTTCCCTTGAATCTTGAGCTCGATACTTGGGACGGCCTGGCTGGGTCCCTGAATGTCTCCCGCCACAACACCTGCTCGCCCTCTATCCCGCTATGAGGAGACAGGTATAACAGCCCGCTAAGAGACGACCAGGCAAGCGCATGTTGGGCGCTACGGAACTTATGGCCCGAGGTCGAGTATGCTATAGGTATGAGTAACACCACCGGCACACCAGCTGGATTGACAATCGTTTCTATTGGGAGCAACCCACCAACGGCGACGATACAAGCGGCCTTTACCCAGCGCGAACTGAACGAGCGGCACAGTTGGTTGCAGCCGACTATAGATCCCGATAACCCCGAATCCATCACCTGCACTCCCCTTGGCGGCATCTTCCCCAGATTCACCGCACCAGCGAGCCAGTTGGAGCGTCTCATCGAGTTGAAGCATGCGGAATGCAAGGAGTACATAAAGCAGCACTTTCTTGCCAGTAAACAGGATCTTTCTGGCATTACTTCCTCCGGAACTCGTTAGCGTTCGGACAGTTTACGAAGTGATTAGTCAGGTCCGCCGTGTACGGCGCCAGCTTGCCGTTCGTGTGGCGGACCATCCAGATCGGGGCATTGCAGCGCTTGCAGGGTCGCCGCTCCTCGGCAATCAAGTCGAGGAGCTTGAGGGCGCGAGCTTCAATCGTGGTTACTTCCATCTATTTGCCCTCCGGCGCCGCCAACTGTTTATGGGAGAATGCGTCCCACATCGTTAGCCCGGCAGCGTTGAGCAGGTATGGCAGGAAGACTTCGCCAGGCGCCGCCATTCCGCTATCGATCATGGCGAGTTGTGCTTCGACCCACGCGAACAGTTGACGCCACGCGATCTTGTCGGCCTGGGCTTGGATCTCACTGGGCGCCTTCCGGCGGCCGCGCCCGTTTGCGTTCCGCTTGGCGAGTTCCTTCTCGATCGCCGCAGTCCGAGTAGGAAGGGCGAAAGTGCACATCGCGCCCTGGACCAGCAGGGTGAACTGGACACCGATTGGCCTGCCCTCTTCATACTGCTGGTTGACCGTCTTCGCCCCGGCCTGGGCCAGCATATCCACAATTCCCTCGACCGAACGTCGAACCGGTACTTCCGTCGTCTCCCGGAAAATCGTCTTTCGGCTTCCCATCTATTTGACCTCCTTCAACTTCGAAACAACCTCTTTCATCGGTACTGTGAGCCCTTCCAGCCCACCCCGGAACGCCAGGCCAACGTAGGCCAGCGCCGCGGCATCCCCTTCGTTGTCATTGCCCGCCACCACTCCCCATCGCCGGTGGATCTCCCGGAGCATGATCGACTTTTCCGCCGATCCCTTGCCGGTGACGAACTTCTTCGCCTGGTTCGGAGTCACGATCAGAAACGACCGTTCCGCCGCCCACAGGTTGCAGCGCACAATGAAGTGCAAGGCCCCGCGAGCTTGCGCGGAAGGATCATTCCGCGAGAACGCGAGGCCCTCGATTACGACCAGGCCGGGCTCTTTGGTCTCTTCCCGGATGCGTTCGGCCAAGGTGGCGAGCCGTTCCTCGACCCGCATGAGCGCCGGTGTGCCCAGCGTCATCAGCTCCAAGTGCCGGGCTTCGTAAAGCTTGGCCAGGCCGGTACCGGTGAGGGACAGATCGAGCCCGTAGATCATTGCGGCTTGCCCCCGAGAACGCTAGGCCGCGGGCGCCGATTGCCCAATACGACCGCCTTGGGCGCGATGTCACCAGGCCGCGACTTGCCCGTCTCCCCGCTGGCTTCACCGTCGTCGTCGGCATCCTCGGTAGCATCGTCGCCGAGTTGCATCTGCTTGTCCTCTATGACCTGCAGCTTCGTCTGCTCCGGCGCCATCACCAGCGACAGAACCCCATCTGCTTCGCCCATGCGGCCGAAATAGTCCGTCACGAGCTGCCAGGCGGTCGTGACAACCTGGAAGTACAGCACGGTTTCGAGCGACCCCTCGGTATCTCCCTTGATCCGAGAGACGGTGAAGGCCTTCGCCTCCGTGGCAACGCATTCCAGCGCCGTACCGGCGGTGCCATTCAGCTTGAGGCCAATCTCCTCGAGCCGCAGCTCGGAGCCGAGCACAAGCTTCTTTACCGCCTCGGAGAATTGGCCTTCGTGGAGAACCGATTCCCAGCCGAGCTCCTCGACCAGCTCTTTTGTCAGGTCGCAGGCCACGTGCACCCGTGCGAAGCAGTTGCCTTCGGCGACTCTTTGGTCGACGTGGGTGATGCGAGCACCCCGGCAAAGCAGTTTCTTCTGTCTTCCCATCCTGTTTTCCCTCTTTGGTTGCTACCGAGCACGGTTCCCCGCGCCAAAACTCACCCGCTTCGCTGGCAGTGGCTTGTTTTCCTCCGCCAGCCTTTCCTGCTCGAACGCCCCGGCCCGCAGCTCGCAATCCCGCACGCTCGCCTCATCCCGGCCCGCCCAGAGGAAGAAGTACATGTGCCGGCCGATCCAGACCTCGACCCCATCCCGGCGCACGAGCGACTTCCCCCAGTTCATTGCGCCGCCTTCTCGTGATCCAGGATCATGCCCCTCACGAACGCCAACTGGACGGCCGGGTCGGAAGACTGGCACATGCGAGAGCGCAGCTCCCGCCCGTTGGCATCCAGCAAAAGAAGGTGCCGGACGCCGAAGCGCTGAATAACTCGCCAAGAGTAGGCCTCGTCTGCCATCGCCCTATTCGGCCTCGACCCGCAGACCCGGCTCATCCGAGTCGATTTCAGCCACAAACCATTGGATGTTGGAGTCCTTCGCGGCTTCGATGAACGCCGCGCGGTTCGGAGCGTCGAGCGCATCCATCGCGCAATCCAGGAAAACGACGCCCCCGTCACCGGCACGCATCGCCGCCAGCGGGATGATGACGCGCCGCCACAGCTCCCCGGTGCTCACGTTCTCAAGCGGTAGGCCGTCCAGCCGCGGAACTCCGGCCTCGATCGTCAAGCCAGGTATCGGACAGCCGTCGATGATCTCGCCCTTCAGAGCGTCGAGCCGCTCGAGGATAGCCGAATAGGCTTTACTCAGCCGCTCCTGTTCGTCGGCATCCTTCTCGTGCTGGCGGATCAGCTCAGCCGTTCGTTTTCCACGCTCGAACGCCGCAACCTGTTCGGTTAGTGTTGCCGCGCGGTCCGTCAGCTCGGCCCGCTCTTCGTTGATCGCCCGCTCCGTCTGCTGCAGTGCGGTTGTCGACGCTTCGCGCTCCTGAGCCATGTAGAGATCTAGATCGCTCCGCATCGCCGCAAAGCGAGCGTCGATCGCATCCAGGCGCCGGCGGAGCTCTTGGGCTTCGCGGTTCAATGCATCCCGCTCGGCCGCTTGCGATTTCTGGAATTCATCGACGCGCGCAGTCAGTTCCCGATCACTGGTAGCCGTCAGATCTGCCAGGCGAGCATCGAGCGCCCCGATCTTCTGCTGGGTATTCGACAGCTCCGCCGATGCCGACTTATGGTCGCCTTTCGGCAGGCCCTCCCGCAAAACCTTGGCGGTAGCCCGTTTGTCTTTTGTCAGGGTGTTGGCCTGCGTTCGGTCGGTGTAGAACTTCGACCGGTACCGCTCAATCACGTCGAGCGCGTTGCCCTCGACTTCGTGCTCACGAATCGTCAGCCCCGTCGCCGCGGACAGCTGCTCGGCGGAGACCGACAGCGGCATGATGTCGAAAAGCCATTGCGCCCGCTCCTTGTCGCTGGCGCTGATGAACCGCGCAGGGTTAATCGAGACCGCATCGATCCGGGTGTTCAGCCATTCTTGAACCCGCTTGATAGGCCCAAACTTCTCGCTATTGACGGTGGGAGGCTGCAGACCCTTCTCAGTGATCCCACGCCGAACAGTCAGCTTATCGCCGCCGTCCTCGATCACTGCCACCAGTTCGCCGCTGCTCTCCCCCCGCTTCAGGATTGCCTCGGCCGTCCCGCCGCCGAACAGCAGCTTCAACGCCCGAATTGCGCTCGACTTGCCTGCCTCATTCCGCCCGAGAAAGCGGTTAATCGACTTTGGTTCGAACTCGAGCTCATCCACTGCGAACACATGCCGTTGCCGGAGTTGAAGGATTCGCACCTACTTGCCCCCCTTGCCCACGCCGAATGAAAACGATCCGCTTCTCACCTTTCCGGCTTGCACTTCCCGGAGCAGGCTTTCCTTTTCCTCCTCAACGGCCAGCTGGTTCAGCCGAAGGCTCTCCTCGTCGGAGATCGGCGCGTCCAACTCGGGCGGCGGCGCCGCATTGTCATGACCTCGGTTCGGTTCGTCGCTGGGAGCCAGATCGTCGACGCAGATCGAGCCGGCCGCCGGTTCCTCGATAGGCTCCGCCTCCACGTCCATGACGTAGCTGGCATCTATGCCCACCTCGCGCTGCTCGTCGGCCGCCGCCACCCGTTGAATCTCCGGCGCGAGAGGCAGCAGTTTCACAAGGCGGCGAATCACGGTTTTCTTCCCCATCTCGGCGTAGTGATCCACCCATGGCCCGGAATCCTTCGCCTTGCTGGTCGCCCGGACCTGGTCCACTTCGTCTTTGCTCATCACCTCGAAGTGATAGCCGCCGTCTTTCAGCTTGGCGATCGCGTAAAAGCAGACGATCTCGCCTCGCCCTTTTCCCATGTGGGGCACGTGCTCGAGCGAGTCCTGTAGGCCGTAGGCGAAATTGAACTGGTCATTCCGATACACCGCATGCGCCTGGATGCTCGACACCATGCCGCTCCGGCGCGTCAGTTCGACGAAGCCGCGATAGCCAACGATGAGCTGGCATTGCTTTTCCCAGCGCTCTTTGACAACTCCGCCCACCTTCTCTTTGATCTTGTTGTTGAAGGGAACCAGGTAGGCATGCCCAAGCACCCCATCGGGCTCCAGTCCCAACTGCGAAGCCTGAATGATCGCGCTCATGATCGTGTTCACATCGCACTTCTGCAGGTCAGTGCTCCTCTTGTAGGCCGTGATGGCCACCCGGATCATGCGCTCCGGGGTCATGTGCCGAGGCAGCGCCCGGGCGATTTCGTGTTTGTACGCCTCCAGGAGCTGAGCCAGCCCCCGCTTCGGTGCCGGTACCGCAGCATCCGGTTTCGTCACTGCTGTTTGAGTTGCCATCTGTGTCTCCTCCGTCCTCTCCCGCCTAACCAACCGTCACGGAAACGGGTTTCCGCGCATACCGGCAATTCGAGTGGTACCCGCACCACTTCTTTGCGCACCACCAGGCATCGAGCGGCGCCGGCGTAAACGTCCCAGTCGACATGGCCTTCTCCGCCATCTCTACTCGCGCCAGCAAGTGGGAAAAGTCGTCGGCCGTCCGGGTGCTCTCGATCTGCACCAGCTTCGGAACCTTGTTTTTCACGCAGACGTCCAGGATGAGCTTCTCGGGAATAGTGCCGTCGATCACCCGGGCCGCCATCGCGTACGTCGTCAGCTGCAGGCTGTTGTGCGCTTCGTCCGCCGGCGGCGTCTTGGCGGCCGTCTTGCAGTCGCGAATCGACTTGCTGCCCTCCTGCACGTCGATGGTGCCCACCAACTGAAGCCCGAGCCCCTTCACATCCAGGGTCCATGGGCGCTGCAAATGCGTCGGGTTGATCCCGGGAGCCGCCTCCCGATGGTAGAGCGAGGCCATCGCCACGCTGGTATCGATCGCCTTGGCCTTGGCCAAATGGGCGTCGAGCTCGCCCTCGTCGGGGTCGAGCGCAATCTCCCCCTTCTCCCACTCCGCCATGAGAGTGTCGCGGGCGATGTCGCGCACCGCCTCGTCCGGGAGCAGAACGCCGGTCTGCATCTTCGATCGGAGATCCTGTTCGGCCGCCCGATCGGTCGCGGTACCGATCAGCAAGGCCACACCAGGTGGCCGCTTCTCGCCCTCGATATACCGCCGCCGGAACTGCTCGCCGCACTTGGCCAGCATGTTCAGGCCGCTTACGTGTAACTGAAACATCGCCATCGCTGTTACTCCTGTGTTGGAACAAAAAAAGGCCGCCCGCCCGAAAGAGCAGGCGGCCGGAATCGGAGGCTCTCTTTGGCAGAGAGGGGGTGGGGCCGCGCAGTTAGCCGCTGCGCTGGGAATGGCCCCGAGTGATTGCCGCGTGTCTGGATGAACTGCGGATTTCCAGATCTGCCCCGCTCCCTCCGGCCAGGGTGCGGCAATCGCTCCGGGCCACTCCCTCAGCAGAGCCGCTTGAGCAGCGCCACGTACAGCAGGCCCTGCAAGATGTTGGCTGCTACCGAACCCGCCAGGCCGGCTGCCAGCCACAAGATCACACGCTTCGACCGCTGTGTCGCAACCGCGGCGCACGCTCGCGCGATCATCCGGCCCTCGGGGCTTCGCTGCTCGGCCCGATTGGCCAGCGGTCGCGCACGATCATACTCCGCTGAATGGGACCGCAACTCCCGCCGCCAGGCCGTGTCTACTTGGTTTCGCATTGCAACTCCTCGGCAGCCGCCATCGCCATCTGCCGTCCGAGCCAGCCGGCCGCCGCGGCGATCGCTCCCATCAGCACCCGATCCACCATCGGCGCCCAGTCGGCGTATAAGGCCAGCTCGGCCAGCCAGCCCGCCATCACCAGCACCACCAGGGCGCACACCGCCAGTAGGACGGGGGACTTCACGCCGCCACCTTCCAGAGAGAGGCCCGGCCGGCCAGGAAGGCCTTCTTCTCCCGCTTCTGCGCCTCGATGCGCTCCTGCTCGACGATCAGCGCCAGGGCTTCGTTGTCGGACAGACCATGGTGGCGAGCCGCGCTCCGCAGCCCCCGGCAGTGTTCCACCACCATTGCATGTACCGAGCGCCGCGTATTCTCACGCGTAACCCGTCCGCCTTCAATCAGTTGTAACTTCCTCATATCAACTTGCTCCGATGCCAAGGACAATCTAACTGTCGGCCTGATTACCAGCCCGGAAGGCCGCAACGGAGGCCGCAAGCGACTCGCTCACAAACTCGCGAATCGGTTTCTCCTGTGCCGCGGCGACAGAACGCACCTGCGGCCACAATTCGCGAGGGACCTCGACCTGGACGGCCTTCCAATTTGGTTTATCTGGCTGTGTTACCTTGGACGACATAAATCTCTGAGGCAAGCATAGAAGAAACGAAGAATTCTGGTCAAGAAGAATTCTTCTATTCTTGCTTTCTTCGCCCGGAAGTCATTGCAGGCAAGGGAAATATAGTTTTGGAAAAACGGGAAAAGTTCGGTGGCATGATGCGCCCGAGCCTGGCGCGGGCCCTTCGTACGCGTGCCGCGCAGAACGATCAGCAGTTGAGCGACGTCCTCGAGGCGGCCTGCGAAGCGTATCTCGGATGGGCTGAGAGCGGTGCCGGAGTACCAGCGCATAACCCTGACGGAGTAGGCCTAGGGCAGGGAACCGAATCCAACTCAGATCTCGTCTCTACCCTAAGTAAAATTCATGAACGCAGTCCGGTAGTGGCCCGCGCCCTCGAAGCGGCCATCGCCGCGGCCGCGTCGGAGCTGCTGATTGGAAAAACTGATTCAGATGCCCGAGTACCCGACAACGCAACCATCGAGCGACTTGCTCAGGAAACTGACCAGGCTGTTCGAGATGCAGAGCAAGCTGTTGCACGCTCAAAAGCAGGTCGTCGACCGATTGCAAAACGGACAGGCTAACACCTAGTCCTTGGCCTGGCGCGCCGGCTGTCACCCTGGCGTACTGAGCGGTCCGTCGCGGCCGCTCCTTAATCCGGAGAGCAAGATAGATGGGAAAGTTCCAAGATATCCTCGCAAGAGCCTGGCTTGTGTGCTGCGTAGGATGGTTCTGTATTGTGGCTTTGTTGGCCTACGAATCGTTTATCGCCCAAGTGCGATCACATGCGACATTGGCTGCACTTTTCATCGAGCCTTTGGATTCGGAGGACAATTACGAGTTGATTGTGCGCAGCAAAATGTTTGCTTCAAAATACTCACAAGACGATCCCGCCATTAACGCAATGCCATGGCCGCCAACCGATAGCGATTGGGGCGCTAGGCAATACCTGAGCGCCAGAGATGCGTTCGACGAGTTGAAGCGGCGAAACGACAACTTCCCAGTCGCATTAGTGACGAATACCGCCTTTTTCTATTGCGCACTGGCTTTCGTACCGATGCTTCTGGGGCCAGTAATCATGATGATCGGCCGATTCATTCTGACCGGGAAGTTCACCCGTTCAGATCCGCCCCGGACCTGAACGCAAGTAAACACAAAGCGGGATGACGAAAGAATGCATCGACCGCGTTTAGAACAGTCAAGAGTGGAAGCTCTATGGGAAGATTGAAAAAGATAACTGAGCATCCAGTAATCAGTGCAGTCATCGCTGGCATTTTGCTCATGGGCATTTCGGCTTGGGCCGGGCTACTCGTCCCCACTTGGTTGGCCATAGTTTCGGCATTTTTTTGGCTTTCTGGGACTAGTCAAGTCTGGAATTGGTTGCTGGTGGCCCTGATCCTAATTGCATCAATAGTTGTAATCATCGGCCTTCGGCGGTTATGGATAGTGGTCGCTACTATTAGGCATAACGCAACAACCTCTGGAGCCAAAGAGATCGATGGGGTTCTCTGGCGATTTGAGCTGATTGACGGTGAGGTATGGCACTTATTTCCCTGCTGCCCAAAATGTGACGTTGAAATTGATCCCACTACTGAAATAGTTCGCGGCGGGAAACCCGCGACTAGGTACAGGTGTCCTACGTGCCGTACAATTGATGGCGTTCGAGATGGGCATCCCGATGCCGCTCGAAAAGCAGTAAAGCGAATCGTTGAGCGGGATCTTCGACAATCTGCCGGTAGGGTGTTTCTTTGAGAAGGCGAAAGTCGCCCGCCCAGCATCAAAAACCATCACTGACTGTGAGCCGAAGGCCAGAGCCGCCGCAGAGTATGGCCAAAGAGAAGCCGCCGGCAGTCCGGCGCCATCATCTGGGCCGCAACTGCGCGAGACAAATGAGCCTGGTCGAACGGGGCGGACTTGCTGGCAATAGAACACGCCACTGAATTGAAGCGCCTTCGACCGGTAACGGCGTGGTTGATTTAGCGCGCAAAGGAGCTATCGTAGACTTATATGAATATCCTCGGTTCAGTTCGAATGAAAGGCCTTTGGGGGCGAAAGAGCCTTTCGCTTAAGTTCGACGAGCACGTTAACTTTCTGACGGGATTGAATGGTTCCGGAAAAACGACTGTCATCAATCTCATCGCCGCGACTCTCGGCGCTGACTTCGCCACCCTTGACCGAATAAGTTTCGAGTCCATCGACATAGAGGTTGTTGATCCGCAAAAAAGGACCAATCGCTCGAACATCATTGTGCAGAAGCGTCGCAATCAGAAGTCCGAGTTTCTATCAATCGAATACGAGATCAGCGGCAGTTCAAAATCAGACAACTATCGATTCTCCGTTGACAGCCTGCCCGAGCAATTAATGCTTAGAGAATCAATGACTTATCAAAGGGACGCTCGAAATCTCTATGTGAGACAACGACTGAGCCGCGGGTCGGAGACAGTTCTTGAGAAGCTCCGCCAGCAGATCAATTTAACGTGGTTATCCATTCATCGTATGCAGGCAAATAGGAATGCACGGGAGGAACGAGACCGCGGATACGAATCCCCTGTGGATCAACGCCTCTACCACCTCTCGAATGAATTAGTGAGATACTTTTCATCACTTGCGATTAGAGCGGATGCGGAAACCAACAAGTTCCAGAGATTTGTCTTTCTGTCATTGCTCGGGAGGGAAAGTCCATCCGAGTTAGTGGAATCAGTACAGAGGCTCGATCTTGCGCAAGAGCGAAATACGCTTACGGCAATTTTCAAGACGTTTCAGCTTAGTGAGCCAGAATTTCAGCCAGACTTAGAGGGCCATCTCAAGATTGCCAAGGCGGCTATCGCGAGTGTCCAGAAGCAGAAGACGCTAACGTTTCCGCAATGGATCGGCTTGATAAATCTTTGGAGAAGCCACTCAGTCGTCCAGCAATGGCATGCACTTGATGAGCGACAGCAAGTGATTTATGAGCCCAAGGTAACCTTTCTTTCAGTATTAAACGGGATGATCGGCCAGAAACGATTTTCGATTTCTGAGAAGAATGAACTAGCTGTAGAACTTGATGATGGCACCCCTCTCCCATTAACTGGATTATCGTCGGGCGAAAAGCAGCTGTTGATCATTCTAGGGGAGGCGCTTCTGCAGGAGCGACAGCGTTGGGTTTACATCGCAGACGAGCCCGAATTGTCGCTCCATGTTTCTTGGCAGGAACAACTGATTCCGCACCTTAAAAAGATCAATCCGTCCGCTCAAGTCGTTTTTGCTACCCATTCGCCGGATATTGTGAGTGTTTTCAGGCAAAACGTTTTCGACGTAGGAGCATTGCTAAAGTGAGCTTTAGAAGAACGTTGAGTGGCCTAAGCAATGAGCACCTCTTCCATCAAACGGACGTCGTGGTGCATGTCGAGGGAGGCGATGGATTGACATCCAAGTATGAGGCTGGTGAAACTACCGAAGCAATCGACATTCCTTTTTGGAGAGCGGTGTTTCGTTCCTTCGCTCCAAATGTCAAGGCGCACTTCAAGGCCGGCGGTTCGAAGACAGCTCTGTTACCCATTGCGAATACACTTCGTAATTCCGCCGCCTTATCGGTCGCGGTCTGTATGGATCGGGATTTTGAAGACGAGGTTGCGCAGTTTTCGAATTGCCCGAATGTGATGTTTACGTGGGGATATAGTTGGGAGAACGACGTCTGTAGCCCTTTAACGTTGTGCAGAGTAGTTGGCAATGTGTGTCTTGCCAACTACGACAGCGATGAGGTCGATCGGGAGATCGCATCGTGTTTTCAGCGGTTTGTCAATGATGTTAAATGGCTCGTCAAGGCCGATAAGATTGCTCACGCTCATCGGGTCCCACTGTTTGGCAAAGGCCGTCCCATTGAGAAACTCGTGTACGGCGAAATTTCTACGGCACCGCCATATTTGTTGAGGAACGACCTTCGGACGGCAATTCAACGATTGCGATCCGAGCATCTTGCAGGAGCTAAGCTTCCCAAGGGCCTGGTCCCTCTTCCCATAGCCAACCCGCTACGGGAAGTACGTGGTCATGTTGTGGAGCTCTTTACATTCCGAATGTTGCAGTACCTTCTTGGGAAGTATTCCAAGAAGTCGAAAATATCGCGCGAGGAATTCAAGAAGGCCCTGATTCGTGAGTTGAACCACCAATGTAGGAACCATGACGAGATAAGGCGCCATTACCAAAGGCAGCTCCAACCCTTCATCAAGGAACGAGGGACGGGCAAACGGCGGCTCGCAGGGAGTGCCGCAGACTGAATGATCGAAGGCCATGGGGGCGCTTAATCATCTTGCTGCGCCGGAGCACTAATCATCTGAGCGCTACTGAGCCCGACATTCGTTTTATGGTGCCCACGCCGGATACGGGGGGTATCTGTTCTTGTTCTTTTCCCACCAAGATTTGATCGTCCCTCCGTAAGGGAACTGAAACTCGGTACCTACTTCCCGATTCAGGCGTCGGATCGCATTGACCTGAACCTCCAAGTTGGGGTCCCGCTCGATGATCTTTATCAGCACCGGAACCAATTCAGGAATGTTCTGCGGAAAGTTATAAAGGGCCATCAATCGCAGATCTGCTGGCGATGCAAATAGTCGCCCCTGCCACTCGCCGATTGGGTACTCACGATCAGTCGGGTAACTCATTTCCGGCTCTGTTCTCTTCTGGAAGATGATCGACTCGACTACTTGGCGTGCAAGGCTCGCTACTTTCGGATCGGACGCACTCTCCAGTGCCACCAGCTTGTCAAACGCCAGCCTTGAGTCGCTTTTTGCAAGCACGGCGAGCTCCTGAAGCTCAAGAACCGCATTGGTTCTGCTCAAAAGCGCCCCCACCTGTTCTGAAACTTGTCGATCTACGATTTCTTTCATCTGTGGTGAGGCATTGAGCACTGCTCGCTTTGCCTCACCCGCTATCGAAGACGTAATCGCGGGCGACTGGCGGTTGACGGCAGCGGCAACTTCTGAGCGAATAGCGGGTGCCATTTTGGTTGTTGTTATCGTTTTTGCTGTTTCCTCTACGACCCTAGCCACATTCTTTTCTTGAAAGGCTTGGCCTACTCGGGCCTCGAGTTGTTTCGAGACATTGTCTTGAATGCGTTGCACGTTCTTGTCTACCAAGGCGTTGGCAAGTTCTGCTACTTTGGTGTAACTTCCTACTCCAACGAACGCAACGGTTACAGATACAACGGCGACAACTACCCAAACGGATGTGCGAATAAGAAGAAAGGTTTTGTCGAACATCCCAGTGAAGATCGCGCGATCCTCTCTTATTCGGGCCTCTGCATAGTCAAGGTACTTCCGTTCGCGATCGAGCTCCTGTTGCAAAAGGCGGATAACAGTCTGTTCACTGAGTTGGTCTGGACTTGGACTCATTTGAGATGGCGTGTCTGGTCGATCTGGGGGCTCGGTTGGCATCTGGAATCCTTACGAGATGGGTCTTCAATCGATGATATACTCTGGGGCGATGAAACGCGCGCACGAGCAATATAATGATGCGGTCGGCACAGTTGCGATCGACTGGCACGATGGTGGACAACTGCACAGATTGGCGGAGGCCGTAGGTATCGATCTCAAACGCCATTTTCCAATTGGGATGTCCCTTAACCACGTAGATGGCGCTCTCAAGATATCTCAAATCTATTATGTGGACGCCTCTTTGCTGCCGGAGTACTCATTTGAGGCCGTCAAAGCCCATTTGCTTCATAATCCAGACGGCTATCTCGAGTCTGGCCCGCTTGACTTGACCGATGATTTCCAACTGAGACATCACGTAAAGCGGCTGTCTATCGAAGCCTTCGCGAAGGGATTCGAAGAGGTGCTGTAGGCGCGGTTCAGGAAAGGGGTTGTGCAGTAGTGCGCGGATTCCGCTATCGCTGACTCCGCAGCCACTCCAGCGCCGCCGCGCCCGCCCCGCCACCCGCAAGGCCCAGGAGAGCGTTCAGCAGCGCCCCTTTACCCTTTGCTCGCTCAATCCAATCGTGATGCCCCCCTACCTTCCGCGCCAACTCGTCGAAGTCGCGTTGCCGGCGCTCTTCGTTAACGTCTTGGGCCTCGAGCCTGGCAACAATGGCCGCGAGCAGGCGGCCCTCTTGCTCCTGCACGCCACGAATGTGGCCGAGCTGGGCAAGGATCTCGGCGGCCAGTTGCGGTGAGATGGTGTCCTTCTCTGGCACTACTCGGCGCCCTTCTCGTCTGCTGCCTTGAGTAACCCGACCCCCGCGGCCAGGGGAACCGCTACGCGGGTCCAGCCTTCGGTAGTGTCGAGCAGATGCGGCGCCCGCCAGATCATGAGCGCCGCTACTGCGAAGAGAGCCACCGCCGCCAGGGTAGTGAAGGGGTTTCTCGGACTCTTGATGGCCATCGGTGGTCTCCTGTGGGTTGTGTTGCTGCCTACGCCGCGTCCCAGACCTTCCGGACCGCCGCATCATACGCGGATTGAACCGAAGGAATCCGGAGGAAGCGTTCCCGCGCTGAGTTGCCGATGTCGCCGACGTTCAGGGCGTCGAGTAGCCGCTCGGCTGCCGTCGCCGGATTCGGCGCGTTCTTTACAGTCAGGGCGACGGCCGCCAGGCTCTTGAAGCCGCCCGAGACCGGCATCTCGTTTCCGCCGTCAGGGTTGGACGTCGGCCCGTCGAGCCGGACGAACAGATGCGCCGGCGTCTCCCGGGTGATGCCGTTCTGCTCGAAGTCAGCGAGCTCGAGGACTTCGGCATTGGCACCGCCTCCGGTGGTCGCGATCGCGACGATTCCGCCGGTGACGATGCCGATCAGGTTCAGTTTGCGAACGAGAGGGAGAGCCTCTTCGAGCGCGATGTTTTCCGTTGCGTTGGGTGCAATGAACTTGCTCATACCCTCACCGTAACGGAGACACTCAAACCGAACGATTTGTTATGAATCTCTAGGCTCTAGGGCGAATACCTATTGCGCTGGTGCCTGTCGCGAAGCAAGCCATTCCCTACTCAATCGTTGGGCCTGAGCGATTTCAGCCTGGCCCATTGTCTCCTCGAGAATCTTTCTGTATAGCGCTGACGAATTCCAGCCTTGAGCCGCAGCAAGGTTGTGCCACATGTAGGCAAGCACGGCATCCTTAGGTAGTCCTTCCCCTTTCTGGTATGCCCGGCCCAAGGAAGACTGGCCCATGGCATTCCCTTGCGCAGCCGCTTTTCGAAACCACTTAACTGATTCCGCCCAATCCTTTGGCACGCCCTCCCCACGGTAATATGCGTCTCCAAGGAAGGCTTGGCCGGTGGCGTCGCCATTTTCCGCCGCTCTTCGATACCAACTAGCAGCCAGAACGGCATCCTTGGGAACACCATCGCCATTTGCATAAGCGTGTCCGAGAGCTAGCTGTCCGAGCTCGTTGTCTTGTATAGCTGCCTTTCGAAACCAGGCGACCGACTCGGCCGAATCCTTGGGTACGCCGTCTCCGAAACGGTATGCCTGGCCAAGCGCTACTTGTCCAGTCGAATATCCCTGTTCAGCTGCCTTGCGAAACCACTGAACCGCCTCTGCCAAGTCTTTGGGTACACCCTGACCATTGTGGTAGGCATAGCCGAGCAGCACCTGACTAACTGCATTCCCTTGTGCGGCTGCCATTCGATGCCATTTTGCTGCCTCAGGCAAGTTCCGTTGGACCCCGTCGCCCGAATGATATGCTTCCGCTAGATGCGATTGCCCCTCGTCGTTCCCTTGATCCGCCGCCTTCCGAAACCATTGAGCGGCCAGGACAGGATCCTGGGCTACCCCTCGACCATACTTATACGCTCTACCAAGCTCGGTCTGCGCGTCGGCGTTTCCTTGTTCTGCCGCCTTTCGATACCAAAACGCGGCGAGTTTTGAATCCGCGGGGACTCCTTCCCCCTTTTCATACATCCCTGCGAGACTAAGCTGACTGACTACTTCCCCACGTTCTGCCGCTAGCCTAAACCACTTAGCAGCGAGTGGCAGGTTCGGAGTGACACCTCGCCCGCCTGCGCGGTAAAGCATCCCTAGGGACATTTGAGCGAGTTCCGAGCCGCGATCTGCAGCTTTCTGATACCACTTTGCAGCTTCGAGAGCGTCCTTCGCAACACCAGCACCATACATGTATGCGTAACCCACCCAGATTTGAGCGTGGACTTCCCCTTGCTTGGCTGCCAACAAATACCATCTAGCGGATTGAGCGAGATCTTTGGAGACCGTGTCGGTCCCATTCTGGTATAGCGACCCGAGAGCCATCTGCGCAGAAGCGTTGCCGGCGTTTCCCATATTGTGAAGTCGTTCCCACGCCTCTTTATCTCCTCGGCGGACTTCGCCCAACAGGTCGTCAGTTGACTGTCCGAAAGACGCTACCTGCCAGCACCCTAGAGCGACCAACATCACTCGGACAATTTTCACGCACCATTCCATGCCAACCAATTTAGCTGATCGATAGCTCCGAGAGTTGTGGTAGGGACGCATTGCGAGCGGCGGGCACTACTTCTCGTTCCTGACCAAAGACGGTAGCCTATGGCGCCGCGCAAGTCCAGGCGAATACCAGCCCGATGCGCACGTCAATGCTCTTCAACGCCTGGCCAGCCCCGCAGTTAACCACTTGGGTCGGCGCCGGGGACCCCTGATAGCTGAGCGCTCCGAAGATGTTCACCCCGTCCACCTTCGTAATGCTGTTCGTCGTGACGCCGTTGTCGAAGGTCATCGGCGAGCCGACTACGATGTCATTCCCGCTGCTCGAAAACATCGTGCGATCGCCCGTTCCCAGCGCATCCTTGAAGTTGATCGAGTTGCCGTTCGAGAGGTTGATTTGCCCGAACAGAGCCGGGTTCGAGCCGAACTTGATGTTCCCGGCCACGATGTTCGAGAGATAGGCGAACTCCCAGCGGTGTAAGGGGTCGCCCAGGCTCGACACGTTGTCCGTGGTCGGAATGATGCTCAGCTGGGGATCGTAGTCGTTCGCCCCGCGCGTGGCGTCGATCAGGACCGGCGCGCCGCTCGGGTTGAAGAAGTAGTTCTCGGCCACATTGCCGAAGGCAGTGTTTCCGGCGACGTGGATCCGGGTCCCCGAGTTCAACGAATACCCGTACCGCTGGCAATTCATCGCCGCGTTCCCCGTCACCGTCAGATTGTCGAGAATGACGGTGTCCGGGCCGCCGCTCCAGCCCCAAAAGAAATAGCAGTCCTGGGGGCCCACCGCCGTCGTTGTGCCCCGGACAGTGTTGCCGGCTACCACAACGTTTCGCGCAGAGCGCACCATGATTCCGGTGTAATTGTTCGCGCCCATGAACACGGTGTTGCCGGTTGCCGTGATGTTCTGGCAGGCCGCCCCGATTTCGATGGCGACGTCGACAATGTTGGTTAGGGTGTTGCCGGTGATGGCAATCTGGTCGCACCCGTAAGTGTTCAAGGCCTTCGCACCGATCGTGAAGATGCCGTTCGCCTGGTTGATGTCCGAGATCGTGTTATTGGCGATGACGCCCCGGCTGCTCATGCTCTCCGGCGGCGTGTTGCCGATCAGCACGCCGGACCCGACCGTCATGTTCTTGATCCGGTTGCCGACGATGCGGAAGTCGAAGCAGGCATCGTCGAGCCAGACGCCATGCGCCTGAGCGTCGTGAATGAAGGAGCCCTCGACGCGAACGCCCGTCACCCCGCTGAAGTGAATCGCGCTCGAGAAGATAACCGTCTGATCACCCGCGCCCGCGTCCAGATCCATGCCGATAATCGCGATGTTGGTGTCGCCTGGATTCGGGAAGCTTGCATTCCGGAGCAGGTCAGTATTGGCTAGCGGTTTTAGCTTGAGCTTGCCCGGCCCGAGCAGGGTAGTCCCGGACGGAACGATCAACTGCCCCACCAGACAGGTATTCCCGCTGTTGAAGGTGAGAACCTTTCCGGCCGCCGCAGTCAGCGCTGCTTGAATCGCCGCCGTGGTGTCCGTCACCCCATCGCACACTGCCCCGTAGTCGGCAACGGAAACCGTCTGGTCGAGCTTCGCCTTGACCGTCGACGGAGACGCGCCAGGCGCCGGACTCTGGTACCCGATCATGGCCGCACCCTTTCCGCTCGCTGTGCTCGCCAGGTCGGCCTTCAGGATCTGGCCCCATTCATAGACGTTATCGACCGTCCACAGAACGACGTCCGCGGACGTGCGGAGCTCGAGCTTGTAGCTTGCAGCACCAAGCCAGACCGTCGCCCGGCCCGCCGCGTCGAGAATCACTGGATTTGGCAACGCCACGTTGCCCGCGGACGTGGTGTAGGTCGCCAGCGGAGTAGTCGTTCCCGCTGCATACGTGTAGAGCCTTCCACCAGCCAACGGCCGCCCGCTGTTGTCGAAGAATTGCAGCCGGGGCTCTGGCATCAGGCTTGCGACCTGGCCCAGCGCCGCCGCCGCGAACATCACACCGAAAATTGCCAATCTCATCATCGCTTCCGCTCCTCTTGGTTCAGCGGCTTGGCTTGATCGCCCGCCACCTTCAGAATGTTGGCCGCCGTAGCAGCCCGGCCTAAGCCGGTGTTGAACTTCGGATCCAAGCCTCTTGAAAGCGCCGCCACCGCCCGCGGCGAGTGCAGCAGCTTGGAAAGGGCGCCCGTCCCGATCAGCATTGGAACGGCAGTTGTCGGGTCGATTGCGATATAGCCGAGCCCCGCCGTGAATGTGTTTACCTTTGCCGTGCCCGATGGATTAGGGGTTTCGGCTGCTTTCTTGGCCAGCAGGAAGAAGTTATCCAGGTCCCGGATCTTCATCGGGTCCTTGAAAAGAATCTTCTTTGTCTCAGGGCCGAGGCTCTCCCAGTCGCGCAACATGGAAGCCTCGCGAGAAAACCCGCCCTCAGCCGTGGCCTTATTCAGCAGCGCATCAATGTAAGCACGGCCCACTCGAGGCATCTGCTCTGGCGCCAGCTTCGCCACTTCGCGAAGCCTTGCGATGCCGGCGTCTTTTGGCCAGACAAGCTTGTTGAATGCCTGCACCGGCTCAGCGTTTTTACCCTCAAGCGCCATCAGAACGTCCGCCGCATCGTACTTTGCGACCGTCGCCGTCCGGCCGTCTCGCAGGAGCTGGAGGCCTTCGGCGCCCCGCGGAGTCGTCGGCCGCGCCGTCTCCTCAGCGCGAGCCCGCGGCTTCGGCAATCCGCTGTTGGCGATCGCTTCCACGTCGCCGCCAAACGCCGCCGCGAAAGACTCGGCCGCGCTCGGAGGGTCGCCGAACAGCCCCGGGCCCCGCGCCGCGATTTCCGCATCGTTCGCGTACTGCCGGACGGCCGCCTGGACTTCCTGCATATTGCGCTGGGAGAGGGTTCGCGCCAACTCCACCGACCGCGGAGAGTACTGCGCCTCGCCGAACAGCCCGCCCTGGTTCAGGAACACTTCGAGATCGCCGATACCGCTGGTTTTCGCGCTCTCGAGAATCCCCACCGCTTCCTGCACAAACGGCGTCAAAGACCACTCGCCGCCCTCTACGCGAGCCAACGGACCCGCCACGCGCTCGAGCCTGGCCTGCACCACCGAAGGAACGCTGTCGAGCTGGGCCGGATCCTCAAAGAAACGTCCGAGAAGCAGCTTGTTGATGCGCTCCCGGCCCGCCTTTGTCAGGCCCTTATCGCCCATGAACGCGGCCTGTTCTTGCGGAGAGATAACGCCGTCGTCGATCAGCCGTTGCAACATCGTGATGCCCTCGGCGTCCATCAGATCGGCCAGCGTTTTATTTGTGCCGAGGTTCTCGAGCTTGCCCCCGATCTCTTCGAGCATTTCGGGAGAGACCCGCCGCGAGTCCGCGATCGCTCGCTCTGCCGGCGTAAGCTCCGCCGTGCCCGTCTTGTTGAAATCCGTCACCGCGGCCTGCGCACCGCGCCCGGATTGCGCGGCCGGCTCTTCGATCACTCGCACCAAAACCGGTTGCTTCATGCCCTGCAGTTGCGCCGTGTCAATGCCGAACAGCTGGGCCTGCTGCTCAATCGATTGCCGGTACCGCTCGGCGCCGCGAGGGTTTGAGCGATACACGCGCTCGAGCGTCATCAATCGGCCGTTGCCGCCGAGCGCTTCGCCGGCGCCGCTCAGAATCGGCGGCCCGTTCACGGCGTCCGGATTCGTGTTCACCAGATACCGCTCATCGAACTTCGCCGGCGTCGCGTTCTCGAGCACCTTGCGCTGGTTGACTGCCTTCGTATAGTCGCGATCGTTCTTGAGCGAGTACCGCGGATTCGGCCGGAACGTCTCGCCCGAATGCGAGGCCCGCACGTCGGCCAACTCCCGCACTTCGTACCGCGCCGCGTATTCCTTCGGCGAGCCCGGCACGGTTACCGACGTCTGCACGCCACCCACCGGCGGCCGGACGGGCCCCGCCTCTTCCGCCGCACCCATCAGCGGCGCCGGACCCTGCGCGGCCCCCTCGACCGCTTGCGGCACGCCCCGGCCCATGCTCGGCGCTTCGTCGGCGAACTGCACCGCAGAGGCCACCGCCTCAGTAACCGCTTCGTCCAGCGACTTCAGCGCCGCGGCAGCAACGCCCTGTGAAAGCGTTCTCAGCTCCGGAATATCGTTGTATCGCGCAAGGCCCTTGATTGTCCCAAGGTCCATATCTACGACCGAGACGGACTCAAAGTCAGGGCCCTCGAGGATATTCTGCATCGCCTTCATTCCGGGCGATGCGCGTTCCTGCGTTACTGTCAGTTGGCGTTTGAGGCGATCATAGAACGGGCGAAGCTGCTCTTTTGCCGTCCGTAAATCCACCGGCAAAGGCATCTCCTCATAAACGGGCACCTCGACCATAACGGGGTTGCCGCCCTCGTCGAGGTTGCCCGACGGCACTTTTTTCGTTCCCGTCTGCACCGTGCGAAGGTTGGCCGGATCCGCTTCGATTTCCCGCAGCGCCTCATATGCGGCCCGCGCATCTCCCGCGTAGCCCTGCACCCGGCGCCGTACAGTGTCGATCGCGCCCTGCCCCGCCTGCTCGGGCACCACCGGCCGCGGCAAAACCTCATTTGCCAGATCTGAGCCCACCCGGGCGAACGCTTCCTGTTGCGCCAGTCTGGTTCCATTGCTCGCCAAAGCGCCCAACGGAGTGGCGTCCGCGGAGAATTGCGCCAACTGCACTGCCTTCGATCCGGTTTGCGTGGCAGCATCAAGGGGAATCCCACGCTGCAAGCCGAAATCGACAGCCGCGGCCAGTTCCGGCGTCGCGGGCTTCGGCAGGAGCTTGGTCGGAATGCGCTTAGCCACTTCTGGCATTGCCGCAAGGCCAGCCAGGTCGCCCACCGCCTCGCCAGTAGCAAACGCGTCGCCGGCGCCCGCGGCCGTGCCTAGCTTCTCGGCGATGTGCGCCACTGGCGGCCCGATGCCCGGCAGCAGCCCGGCAACGAACTGGCCGCCCGCTTCGAGCAGCTCCCCTTGCCGCGCCGCGTCGTATGCCTTTTTGAACTGGTCGGCCTGCGCCAATACCAAATCGGTAGCCAGCGCTCCAGCCGGCCCTGCAACCATCTGCGCCACTTGGCCCCGCGTGTCCTGGGCAGGCGTAGCGATGCGCCTGCCCATCTCGTAAAGATTGGCCCCGGTGTTGACGATCAGGCCCTTTGCGGCCCCGGCGCCGAACTTCAGCGCCTCGTCCCACCAGCTGGATTCCTTCGGCGTATCAGTTTGGCCCACCACGCGGAAGCCCGGAGGAGGTGGCGGTACGTCACCCGTAACGATGCGGAAGCCAGGAGGCGGAGGAGGGATTTTGGGATCTGCCATTTACTTCACCACGATCCAGGCCGAGCCGTTCCAGCCCAGCTTCTGTTTTCCATCAGGACTAACGGCGATTGCTTGGAACTTGCCGCCGGCCGCAGGCGCAGCACCTGATTGCTGAGGAGCTGGGCCAGCCGAGCCCAAAGCAACGCCCCTGCTTACGCTCGGAGCAGCAGCCCCGCCCGCCGCCGGATCGTCCAGCCCCAACTGCGCCGCCGCACGGCCAGCCGCGACCCGCAAACCGTTCAAAACCTCTAAGCGCGCATCGGCTTTTTGCTTGAGCGTCTCGGGCTTGTCGCCCGGCTGCGGGAAAAACGTCTTTTCGTCGTTTTCGTATTCGCTCGCCGCGATCGCCGCCCCGGACTCTTTGCGCAGCCGAGCCTCGGTAAACTCTCGCTGCGCCTGTCGGTAAAGCTGGTTGTCCTCGGATTGGAGCATGTTCGGCAGGTAGCGATAACCCAGCTGGTCAACGCCGGACTTGTTCAGCATCAACGTTTCCATCTGCTCAAGCCGCCTATTTGCCGAGAGCGCCCGGCCGTAGTACCCCGCCGCCTGCTGCTCCGAAGCGGTTGGCGGTTTTTGATCCCGGGTGATAGCGTTCAACTCCCGGGCCCGGGTGTCCGTCATTTCCTGCCCGCGCATCGTGATAGCCTGCCCGGCCCGCGCCGTCGCCGCGCTCATGTCCTGGCCGCGAGCGGTCAATTTCAACCCCTGCTCGCCCTGCGCAATCCGCGCCGCGTCCGCCGGCTGGATCGGGGCCTGGCCCGCGGCCGTCAGCTGCTTAAGTGTGGCATCGGCCCGCATGCCCGGCAATTGCACATCGAACAGCGTGGCGTTGCGCTGATCCTGGCGATTCGCCCGCTCCTCGGCCCCCTGCCTCAGCTTTAGGTCAAGCTGCTGCCGTTCCTGGTCGAGCCGATCTTTGATCGAGAGGCCCTTCTGAACGTAGCCGTCGACCAACTGCGGCGCGAACATGGGCGGCATCTGATCCACTGGAAGGCCCGCCGCCGCGATCCGCTCCCGCGCCATGTCGTAGGAGGCCTGGTCGCGGACGCCGCCGAGCTGTTGGCCGATGTACTCGGCCGCCTTCGCATCGTGCTCGAGCCGCAGTTTCTTGAACTCCAGCCCGGTCTTTTCCTGCTCGCTGAGCTGCTTGGCGATCGCCAAGCCCGTCTTGGGAGAAGCTGCCATTACTCCCGGTAGAGCCTTGCGGGCATCGCCGCCGGCCGCCTGGAAGGCCCCGCGCACAGCCTGCTCTTCGTCGGCAGCCCGCTGCATCTGCGCCGTCTGCATGCGGGATTGCTCGAGCTGCTGCTGGTTCATCTGCCCGGCCTGCAGCATGTTTTTCAGCGACAACACGCGGCCGTAGCCCTCGAGCGGGTCGGCGACTTGCGCGGTCCGGACTTGTAATGCGATGGATGGATCGATAGCCATAGTTCCCCCTTACGGCCGCAGCATGTTCATCAGGTACAGACTCTGAGCCGTATTCCCGGCCCCGCCGAGCGCCTGCTGCCAAGCGTTCCCAGCCCCCACATAGCCCGACGCCCGAGCGTTGCCGCCCTGCGTAGCCAAGTTTGCAAGCGTCGTTCCGGTGCCGAGGATGTTGGTGCCCGCGTTGGCCCCGTAAGTGCCCGCGTCACTGTTCATCTGGTTCACCGCCTGCTGCCCGGTGCCCGCCAGCGCGCTCAGCCGGTTGAAGGTATTGCCCTGATTCGTCTGGAAGGTGTTGAACGCCCGTCCGAAAGCCCGGTCGTACTCGTTACTCGCGTAGTCCTGGCCGAACCGGGCCAGCGCCTTCAGAGTGGCCCCGCCAAGGGCGCCGCCCCGCGCCGCGGCCGAGCGCTGAATGGCCTTCTCGCCTTCGCCCATGCGGAACTGGAAGCCCGGGTCGCCCTGGAAGTCGCGTGCGTTGAACTCGAAGTTCTGGCGGAGCTCGCCGCCTGGCGCCAAGAGGTCGCGAAGCTGAAGCAGCGCGCCCTGGCCCGCCTGCAGCCACGGCTGTTGGTTGGCCTGCTGCTGCTCGAAAATGCGCCGCTGGAGCTCGAGCGCTTCCTGCGACGACAACCGCGAGAGGTCCGCCGCGTACCGCGTGCTCTCTTCCTGCGCCCGCGCCGCATTGTTGGCCGAACGCGACCCAAGAAAGCCGCTGGCAAGACTTGTCCCGGCCCCGATAATCCCTAACGTAAGCAAGCCGCCGAAAGGCATAGATCACCTCCTTCTGGCGCAAATAGCGCCGCTATCCGAACATCAATCTCAGTCCCGCCGCGGCACACATGGCGCCGGAGCAGACCCTCCTGTTGCGCCCCTTGCTTGGCCAAGAACGCGGCCACCCGCGCATTGTCCGCGAAGTGAGTAA
The DNA here is from genome assembly GCA_945890485.1 of Candidatus Sulfopaludibacter sp. SbA3. Classification (GTDB taxonomy): domain Bacteria; phylum Acidobacteriota; class Terriglobia; order Bryobacterales; family Bryobacteraceae. The sequence goes on from CAMDCN010000006.1 coordinate 399,366, forward strand.
TTGCCACTTTCCGAAAGCCCCGCGCCCAGATGCTCGCCAAGAATCGCTGGAACGCTTCGCCCGCGATACCCCGGCCATGCACGGAACGGTCAAAGCAGATGCCATGGAGCGCCGCCAGCCGCTCGGAGACGGGCCGGTAGGCCATCACCCCCGCCAGCGCCTCGCCGAGCTCGCAGACGGCGATTTCCTCAACCTGGACGCGCTCCAGCATCCACGCCTCGAACTCTTCGTAAGTCCGCGGCCCGTCATCGTCGAAGTTCGCCTGAGGGTCCTGCAACAGCAACGCCCAGACGCGCTCAAGATCGGCCGGCGCCAACGCGCGAAGCCGCATCATACGATTTCCACCCCGGAAGCGAAAAGGGTCATCTTGTTGCCGCTGCTTGCCTGCATCCGGAGCGTCGATCCAGGTTCCATGACGGCGTTTTCAAGAAAGAAAATCTCCCGCGTCTCGGTCGGACCTACGGCAACGTCCTGGCCGATTTGATTGCCCGCCACCGGCGTACCGCCAGCGGGAACGATCCAGATATCGGCGGTGTAGGCATTGCCCAAGTCATCGTTGGTGAGGGTGACTTTCTTCAAAACGCAGCGCGTGCTGCTCGGCACGGTGTAGTAGATATCCTGCGTCGAAGTGACCCGGACGCCCGGGATGATATTGCGAGGAGTGACCATTTAGCGCCTCATGAACCAATACAGAACCATTCGTTTCGGCAGCCCGCCCGTCGCCTCGGATGGAGTCCCCAAGCCCAGGTTGGCCGCCGTGATGTTGTGAAAGTGCGCTGTTCCCGCACTGGTAGCCGCCGCCGGCACAAAGACGCTATGCGCGTGGCCCGTCGACGGTATGTTGGCTGGACCCGCCGTGCCCTCGGTAATCGTCCCCAGACTGTCCGGACCGCCCGTCAGGGTGTTTATGATCGGCGTGTTGTGGGTGTGCGCGTTTTCCGTCTCCGTCTTTGAGCCAGCACCCACCGTGATCGGCGTGGCCGGTCGAGTGAACGTCTCCGCCGCACCGCCCACCAGGAACGCCAGCGTGTTCAACTCCGGCGTCTGGACAGCCGCGAGCGAACCATCTGGCATCGCCGATTGAACGATGGTCGTATCGCAGAGCGCCCACAGCCCGCCAGTCGGCGCCGTCCAGTTACCCGCCGCGACGATGTATCGCGAGCCCGGATCACCAGGCGCGAACCGGTAGGCCGCAGGGATGCCCTGCCAAACGTAAGCATGCTCATAGTCGCCAGCGCGGAACAAAAAGCCCGTATCCAGAACGCCCAAGTTCGTCGGTTTGGTGTCGGGGGCGAGGGTGCCGTACATCGTTCCGGCAACGTATTTCCACTGCGTATTGATCGAGGCATAGAGAACGGTGCGGTCGGTTTCGTAGTACCAGCCGTTCGGATAAGAAGAGGCCGGATACTTGACCTTGTTCGCGTGGGTGTCGGCAATCAGCCGCGAGCCAGGCCGCCCGTTCTGAGCCTCCAAGACGGTAGCCAGGAGCACGCGGACGTCGGCCAGTTCGGCGTGAAGGGGATTCACCGGCACACCGGCCGCCATCGAGGCCAACGCATCGCGGAGTTGCTCGGTGTTCGGCGAAGCGGCCGAGCCCACCAGCGCCGAGCCTGCCTCAAAGTGTCGCAGCCGCTCCAGCGCCTCGGGCCCGCCCGCCTGCAACTGCTGGGAAAGCAGAGCCGCTTGCGCCGCGGCGTCCACGTCGGGCGAGGCCTCCGCGTTCATCGCCTGCAGCACCGCCGTGTCCTCGGCCATCTGCGCATCGCGGAAGACTTCGAGAAAGTACCATTGCCAGGCCCGCGTCATAGCGCCGTCGCGGCCAAATACCGGCTCTCGGAATGGCGGAGGTGTGATGGAGTTGCGCGCCATTAGCCCTCCGCCTTCAGGTCGACAAACGCGTCCAGCAGGAAAACGGGAATCGCCGCGTCGACGATGACTCGAAACGCTCGGTTGCGCGAACGGCCGAGCCGCCGCCACTCAACGCGATGCCGATAATCGCCGATTCGTCCGGCCTTCGCCTGCATCTCATTGCCCCAGGTGAAACCCCCGTCGTTCGAGGCCTGCAGGATCACAGTCGGATCTTGCGACGGCCCCACCGTGCCCGTCTGCATGAACAGCTCGAACTGCTGGTAGGTGATCCAATTCAGTTCGTTGTTCACATTCGGGGCCTGCCGGAGTCGCCGCATCGGCGCGCCGGCGTCGTCATAAGCCGTTGTTGTCTGCCAGTAAACGCGGCCGTTTTCCCGATCGCCAACAAGATGCTTGCCCCATGCGAAACAATGCGTCCGGACCCGGTCCGCCGTCCACGCACCTACACCCAAATCCCAATAGGCCCGCTCATGCCAGAGCCCGTTCGAGGCGTCGAAAACCCAAGTCGCGTCAGCAGTCGGGAAGCTCAGGACGTAGAAGGCGTGGCCGTCGTCCTGATAGGCGAACGCCCGGGCGTCGTCGATACGGGAGTATGTCTTTATCGCTGCCTCGATTGCATGGTTCGAGATGCGCTTCGGCGCGTAGGACTCGGCCCGCCACACCATACCGTTGCCGCGCTCATCCTGGCCCAGCCAGAAGACGCTGTTGTCCATCCGGACCGCCGAGAGCGGAGCCGCACAACCGAGCTCGATAAACACGCCCTGGATGCGCTGAAACGGAAAGTCCGCCGCGCCCGCGTTCCACCACACTTCGATTGTGTTCGAGCCCATCAGCCAGGCCTCGCGATGATCACAGACCAGCGCCACGATCGGATCAGGTCCGCCTTCCTTCACGGCGAATTCGAGCGGGTCCCAGGAAAGGCCATCGAGCAGCCCGGAGATGCGCCAGTTTCGGCTGCCGATGTCGGCAGTCAGGAAGTAGCCGTCGATGCACCCGACGTTGACGGCCCCGACCCATCCGTCGGCCGTGATTTGGGTGAAGCCGCCGGTACCGATATCGAAGATGTACCCGCGCGAGCCGCAAACCACGATGATCTGCGGCCCGTTGGTTGCCATTTGAGCGCTTGCCACCGTGCCGACCGTGCCCCGCTGCTGCCAGGTCTGATCGAGAAAGATCTCGTAAAAGCCTTGCCCGGCCACGGCGAAGCATCGCCCAGTGAAATGGTAGAACAGCGCCCGGACCGGAACGTCCGGCAACGTGGTGTGAACGACCAGGCCCGGCTTCGACCGCAGAATCGCCCGGACCGCACGCTCGCCCGGCGCTTCGATGACCTCTGGGAAAAGATTGATGCAACGCTCCGCCGCCGCCGCGTGTGAGGCAGCCACGTAGGTCGGACCGATGAAGCCGGGGAGTCTCATCGCGTGTAGGGTTCCCCCGTCAGCCAGTTGAACGGCCGATCGTGATTCCGCAATGCATCGTCTACGCGCATGTCCACCATGGGCGCGTTCTGCACCTTGATCCGGGCTTTCGACTCGACCGCCCAGCCGGCAACTAACTCAGACGGCGTAACGCCAAAAGACGGAGCGACGAGCAGCCCGAGGTTGTACTCGATAGCCATGGCGTAGCCCGGCGGAAAGACCAGGTCGGTGAACAGGTCCGGGAACTGAGACAGCGCCTTCCGCGTGAATAGTTCCAGCGAAGGCGCCGAACTCGAGAACTGGGGAATCGGCCACACATGCACCCGCCCGAGCGGAAACGTCGTTTCGTACCAGAGCCGATCCGGCCAGGTCGAGGGAGTGCCCTGTAGCATGATCGAACCCCATTCGACCTGCGTCAGCACTCGCACCGGCAGCCGAGTCGGACCGTTCGGCCCGGGATTCGGCAACATCACGTTGGCCTGCTCGATCGCCAACGGCCGCTCGGCGTTCCAATCGCCGCCAGCCCCCAGCGTGTATACCTGCTGGTTGGCGACTAGCGGATAGATGTCCGGCGCCACAACGTAGATCATGAGCCGCTCAAGCGTCCAAAGCTCGATCATCTGGTTGAGCGATACGAAGCAGTCCTGCGCCTCTTCGGCTGTCGGCGTCTCGCCCTGCGAGAGCACGCCGATATGCTTCAACGACCTGGCGATGATGTCTTGAGCGGTCATGGTTACCGGCGTCTCCGCTTCTTGGGAACGGCCACAGCGTCGGCAGGCCGCGCTTTCTCAAAGCCGAAATCTTCGATCGTCGGCGCGTCAGCCACAGGAGCCGCGGGCGCGTCCTCATCGCCGCTGTTGTCCTCGACGACGACCGGAACGTTCGGAACGTTCGGAACGTTCGGAACCTCGCTCGGGGCGTCCGGAACATCGAACGCGGCCGGAGACTCGGCCCAATCGGGGCCCAGCGCATCCTGTTCGATCGGATCATCCACGATCCGAGCCGCTTCGGTGCGATGATACATCCACTTTGGAAACTCCTGAAAAACGTACACAAGGCCTCTCTATGCGCGAAAAGCGGGCCAGCCAGAAGGCCAGCCCGCACGGTTGATGGTTGAACCTAGCTCGCGATGCGGCAGGCGTTTTCCGGGTAGAGCTCTTTCCACCCGTAAAGCACATCGAGACGGCAGGGGAACTGGTCGGTGCTGATGTTGTAAGCCCGGACCATGCGAATCGAAATGCCGGTTTGCGGGTCGGACACCCGCGCCGCCATGTCCACCCCGCGGGGCATCTGCAGGTCGGCGCTCACGAAGGTAAAGGCATCCTTGTGGAACGCGAGGCCCTGAGGAGTGTTGGTGTTGGCCGCCCCCAGCACCGTCAGCAAAGCGCCGCCCGCAGGCGAGGCCGTCACGGTCTGGAACGCGCCACTCGTCACGATCGCCGGGAAAATCGGAATCGTCGCATTGCCGGCGCCGTCGCTCGAAACGTTGGCCGTCACCACAAACTGCTGCAGTTGCCCCGTCGTCTGCCGATTCTGCGGATTGACGCCAAAGACGTTCGCGATCGTGAAGACATCACCAGCGCGGAGCCGGAGAGCCGCCGCCGCCGTCCAAGCGTTCGTGACGAGGTTCGAGCCAGTCTGGCCAGCGCCGTTGACGGCCGGAGCGCCGCCAAGCGGCCCAACCTGGTGAACGGCCACGTTCTGGTCCATGTACCACTTGTAGCCGATCGCCTCGCCCATCTTGCCCTTTTCGTACTGCTGGGCAATCTTCTCAGACGACTGGAAAAGGCCCTTCAGGTTGTCCACGATCGTCGCCTGCATGCGCGGATTAATACACAGCGAGCGCTTTCCGTCCATCGGCGCCGAATTGTTGTCCAGTGCTACGCCGGAATCCAGGTACGTCAAAAGCGCACTCGGCACAGTGCCGGGCGTTCCAACGGTGTTGGCCACCGTGCGATACAACTGCAGGCCGTCAAAATCAATCTTGTTGGCAACGGCCGCAATGGCAGGCTGAATAAACCGTTCGCTAAAGTCGTCGATGCTGAGCGTCAACTCCTGAGAGGTAAAGCTGATATCGACGCCAAACTGCGTAGTCAGCGTCACCGGGACTTGGGTTTCGGTCGCGTCTTCGACCGAAAGGGCCGGGCCCGTCCGTCCAACGTAACGCGGGGGCTTTCGAGCGTTGACGGTGCTGCCGATCTTCGCGCCTTCGATCGCGAACTTGTCGCTGTACTGACGGTTGACCTGCTTCGTAAACGTCAGATTGTTGGTAAGCACCCGGAGAGCTTCGCGGGTGATCATCGAGATTGTTAAAAGAGTATTCGGCATTGCTGCCTCCCGGCCTGCTAGGCGTTACCGCCCGCCGCCCGCTTCGCGCCACGCCTTGAACTCCTGAAATGTCATCTTGTCCGGATCTTTCAAGGCCGCGCTTCCACGCGCACCAATCGGAGAAATGGGTTCAGGAGCGCTCGACGCGCGTGGTTTCGGTTTCGCCGGCGGCTCGGCAGAGCCACCCGACAGAGAATCTTCGATCTTTCCTAGGGCCTTGATCGCCGCAACCGGGCCCAGCTTGGCGATTCGCTCGGCTTCCTTGGGATTGGAGCCCAGCCAATAGGCCAACTCCGCGCCGTGGTCGCTCTCGAGCAGCGCCTGCTGCATCGCCTGGGTAATCGGGATCTCTTGCCCAACAACTTCGTCGTAGTCGTCGTATTTCGCGCGTACCGCATCCTGCCGGGCCTGCCAGCTATTCGCCAGCTCTGCCTGCTGCTGCTTTTGCGCGTCCGCCCGCGCCTGTTCTGCCTTCGCGGCCTCGCGCCGCTCCAGCTTCCAGTCCGTCAAGGCCTCTACATACTCCTCGTAGGAGTCAAACTTTTCGAGTTGCGGCTTTCCGTCGCCCGCATCAGCTTTCGGCGTCTCTGCGGGCTTGCCAGCAGTCAACGCTGCCAGTCTTGCCTCCAGTTCCCGCTTCTCCGTCGTCAGCTTCGTGATGCGCCGCTGAAATCCGCCCTTCTTTTTCGGCTGCTCGCCGTCCGCTTCGTCGTCATCGTCGCCAGTCTCGGCGCCAGCGGCTTTCGCCTCCGGCTGCTCGCCCTGCTCGGCTTCGATGGGCCCGGCCGTTACCGTGTCTTGCGCCGCCTCGGTAGTCGCGCCAGCGGGCTTCGCCTCGCCATACGCTGCTGCTACCTGTTCGGCCGTGTCTGAAGTGCTTTCGATCGTCATGGTTTGTCGCTCCCAAGGATTTTGCGCGGTGTACGAACTGGCCCGCCGCTAGGCCGAAACTTGTTGATCTGGCGATCGCCGCATGGCGCCCACCAGCATTTTGAGCTCTTCGAGTTGCGCCTTAAACGCTGCCTGCGTTTCTTGGCTTTCGATCTTGGCCGCGTTGATCATCAGCTGCGTCTCGCGCTGCATCTCTGCAATGCGCTCGCGGCTTTCGCTCTGCTCGCGCGCTACCTGCAGCCGGTTCTCGGCTTCAATCTGCTTCGTCTCCAAGGCCCGCATGGACTCCTCGAGCGCCGCCGTCAGCTGCTGAATCTGCTGGCCCATCGCTGCCATTTGCGCCTGCGCTTCCGGTGGCAGTTCCTGAGTGCCGTTCTCGCCGGCATCCCGCAGTTCAGGCGGGAGCGTTTTCTTGTACCGCGCCGCGATGTCCTGACCGCCCGGCCAGTCCATCGCCGCATAAACCAAATCTGGCGCCACCTGCATCAACCGAGGGTCAGCAGCTGCCATTTCGATCATGCTTGCCGCCGCCTCTTGCCGCTGTGTCTGGTAGCTCGGTCCGGTTGAAATCGAGACGTCGTACTTGCCCGCTCCCAGATCATAGATGCGCTCCACGCCCTTGTCGACGAATGGCTGATTGACCGGCACCATGTCGCTGGTGCCATCCGGCCGCAGAATGCGCACCACGCGCGCCGCATCGTAGATATGCGGGATCAGGTCGATGAGGATGCGGCCAACGTGCTTTATCGCCCGGGCCAGATTGTCGCCATAGTTCGCGTTTGCGGTGTCGCTTTCACGCTGCCGCGCCAGGATCGCCCGGCCGCTCGACTCCGGACCGCGCTGTCCCAGCGAGGCATCGTATATGCCCATGGTCGCCTTGAGATCGTTATCGGCTTGTCCGATCGAGGCCATAATCGCTTGGATGGGCGGCTCGGCGAAGTTGCGTTGAGGCGGCGGGGCCGGTTGGCCGCCAACGCTGGTGGGTTTGTACTCCAGGTACGCAAAGCTGCGGACGTTCGCCTGGCGCCATTTCGCCTCATGTCCTTCGAACTGCCCTTCAACGCCGATGAACGGGGCCCGCGGTGCGAGCGCGATTGTCTCGGTCGCCGACGAAACCCAGTAGTTGTACATGCGCTGGGGGTCGCGAGCAAATCGCACCATCCCGAACAGATGGCGCTTTCCGTTGACGCTCACCTCATCGCCCAGTACGGGCACAAGCGGAATCCACTTGCCTGCCCACTCGCGACGCTCGAGCACTTCGATGCCGTTTATCTTCGCCCACATGACGCGCTTGCTTTCGACAGACCGACGCCGGATGACTCTAGCCGGCACCTTGACCTGCTCAAACTGATCGGCAAAGACGATCTGCCCGTTCTCCAGCAGTAGCAACTCTCGCCGAGACCTTTCGATCGAGAAATACTCGGCCACTCGGATATTGCCGCCTGAATGCCAATCCGGCGCCGCGTCGCCGATGCTCGACCAGTCGCTTAGCCCGGCTGCTTGGCTGTCGGGATACAGCGCTTCGTACTCTTCCTTCGAGAAGTCCTCGACAATGAACGCCCAGTTCATATCGCTGCGATCGGGCCTCACTGCGGCCGGGTCCACATACACGCTGAACGGATTCAGCACCCGCTCAACGCGGATGTCTTGGTCGAACGTCTCGTCGTTGCAGTACTCGGTGATGATCCGAACCCAGCCGAAACTCCCAGTTGTCGCGCACTCGAACGCAGTATCGTAGGCCGCCTCGGCATCGCTCGCCACTTCGATGTGGCGCGTCATGCCTTGATAGATTTCGGCGGTCTCGATGTCGGCGCCGGAGTCAACAGCATTCACCTGGATAGCAGGCCGCGAGAGCCGCTGTTCGTTGGTGACCTGGCGGAGGAACTGCGGAATTCGGTTGATGGTGAGAGCTGGGCGGCCATCGTCCTCGCGTTGCTTCTTGATGCCTTCGGGCCACTGCTCGCCGATGCGAAACTCAAAGTCTTTTAGAGCCTCTTCGCGGATGTGCTGCTCGGCTTCCGCCGCCGCCTTGAACCGTTTCCGCGCGAGCTCGATTAACTGCTCGTCTGCCTTGCTCATCCCATCCACCCCCCGGCGCCGCCACTCCCGTAGCCGTCAGAGTTGCGCGGCCGGTCTACCGGCTTCGTCTTGGCCAACGCCAGGCCCGACACGATCAAATAGCGCGTGGCGTCCATGAGGTGATCGTTTTCCTTCACGATCCGGCCCTGGGCATCGCGCCGGTACAGCCGGAACTCATGCCGCCAGTTGCCCAGCGACTCGAACACCTTGAGGCGGCCGCCGCTCAAGCGCTGCCACACTTCGAAAAGCCCCGTTTCAACCGCGTTGTCCGCAGCCTCCAGCTTCAGCCCCAACTGGGTGTAGCTTTCAATCAGCCGCGAGCCATCATGCTGGCCCCTGCCACGCGCCGCTGGATCAATCACCCCGAGAATCCACTCGCCCCGGCTCTTGATAGCTTGCGTGTGGACCACAGGCTCCGCCTCGCCCCGGTAATGCTCCGAGTAGAGATATGCCGTCGACGTTTGCCGATCGAGCGCCGCCCACACGCCGGCGGTCCGCTTCCAGCCCACATCCAGCCCGTAGACGCGCGGCCAATGCGCCGGAATCTCGAAATCGGGAACGACGAAGTCAGACTCGGGAACGGGATAAATCGCGCCGCTTCCGAGCTGGGGAACGCCCTTCGAACGCGCATCGCGCTGGTGAGGAGGAATCGACGCGAGCAGTTCGGCCTTCGTCTTCGCGTCGAGATGCGGGATGTCATCCCAGCCCGCCATCACCACGCAACGCGCCGCGGACACTTCGCCGGCGCCAGGCGCTTGCCCGCCCGGCAGGAAGGACAGAACAACCTCGGTGAGCCCCTGCAGCGGGGTGAAAGTCAGGTAGAGCAGCCCGCCCGTCGTCATCGTCCGGAGAAGGCACTCGGTATAGATCTCCATCGGGCATTCTTCGTCGAGCCAGATCACATCCTGCGCCGTGCCCTGGAAGGCTTCGCGGCGCTGATCGTAGCTCTTGAACGTCAGGACGCTGGTACCGCCGGAAACATGGCGAACGTAGACAACCTCGACAGCATCGGCCAGGCCGCTTCGCGCCGTGGTTTTCCGGATGCGATCGCCGGGGATCATGCCGGTACCGATGGAGCCCACCGGCCCGAGTAGATTGCCCTGCAGGATGTCGCGAACCGTCTTCGACGTGTCGCCGGCGGCCCAGGCCTTCACTGGGCGATCAAACCGGCGGCCAGGCCACCATGCCGGATACTCGCCCGTCAGGTGCAACGCCTTCTCGTAGGCACCGAGAAACGTCTTGCCGGTGCGGTTGCCCCCGATGAACGCCCGCTCTCGGAACGTCGCCCCAGCCGCGAAAAACTCCAGGTGCTTGCCGTAGCCGGACCGGCAAAGCGGCCCGCTTTCGGGATAGTAGCCGTCGATGCGCCGCCGCGCCCGTCTCGCTCGCTCAGCCGCGAGGAGAGTCGGGTTCAGCAGCTCGGGCAGCAAGGCGCTCGAGTGTTGCAAGTTCGTCCTCCGTCAGCTTCGACAGGTCCACCGCGGTTCTGATCGGCCCACCGTCAGGCCCGGAAATCTCCCCCTTCCACTGGTCTCGGTACGTGTTCGGCTTGGCCCCCTTGAGCAGGAAAATCAGCAGCGTGTCGGAGTACTTCCGCACCCGGCCCACTTCCGCCCCGCCCTGGAAAACCGGCTCTTCCACGCCGTCATGCGCCCGGCGGAAGGCCTCGGCTTCGAGCAGCTCCGCTGCCATCTGCCACGCACAAGCCCTTGCCGCCAGGTAAGCCGGGTCTGTACCGCGCCAGTGCCACTCGGTTCCCCGCTGAATCCCGACCTGCTCGCAAGACGCGCTGACATTGCCGCTCTTCGAGTAGGCAAGCAAAAACGCCCGCTTTTTCGGGTGTGCAATCCCGTCAAGCCACTCCGGCCATTTTGCTCGCTTGCCCATATCCCGAACGTAGCGGAGACTCTCAAACCGAACGCAAGTGGCTACCCTCCGGCTATGAGCACACCCACCCGAACGCCAAACATGCCCGCCGCCAAAATCACCTTGGCCGAGATCGCTCCGCACGCCGTGGCGATCGAGCGCCGGACCGGCCTGCCGGCCGTGGTGCTGATTGCGCAGTGGGCGATCGAGTCGGGGTGGGGGGCGAAGCAGTCTGGCCGCTGGAATTTCTTCGGCATCACGAAGGCAAGCCGTCACGCAAAGTGGGCGATGGTACCGACCCGAGAGGTGCTCACCGCTGAGCAGATCAACGCGCTACCAGCCGACGAAGCCGCCACCGTTACCCGGCGCCATGCACGGCCTGACGGGAGGTTTGACGTCTGGCTTTCCCGAAAATTCGCGGCCTACGACACGCTGGATGAAGGGCTGGAAGACTACGCCAGGCTGCTCACCACCGGAGCGCCGTACGCCAAGGCGTGGGCGGCTTACCGGCTCGACAGCAACCTGGACTCGCTGGTCGAGGCGATCGCCAAACGCTACGCCACCGACCCCCGGTATGCCGAGCTTGTGAAGCGCATCGCACGGCAGACGAACGTGCTGCAGGCCGTCGAGAAAGCCCGTCAAACGCACTAGCCGGCACGCGGTTGGCATCGGCATCGCTTGCGGTTCGCGTTCAACCAGGCGTCGATTTCGGCCAGCGTGCCCACCGTGGCGAGTTCGTGCGGTACGTCCGGCGTGAAGAAGCCCATTCCGCCGCACACTGAGCACGGCGGCGCTCGATCCGGGCAAAGCGGCTTATCTCGCGCAGCAGTCACAAACAGCCCGTAACTATCCGGCCTGGCCCGACGCTTGCGCAGTCGGTGAACTACATCCGCCGCGGCACTTACCGAACCTGCCAGAGTAACTACTTGCCGAACTAACCTCTCGTCGGGAGGGTCAAATCCGCGAGGCATGGCGGCATGCATCCGGTCGGCGATCTCCGCCAGTTCGGGATCGGGCGGCGGCGGCTCCAGCGCGGCTGCCGCCAGGCCCTTCGAGCCCCGAAAACTCTTCGCCGCCGCTGGCTCTGGCTCTGGCTCTGGCTCTGGCTCTGGCCTCGCGCGCGCGGTAGTCTCAACAAAACGGTGGTTTGTCTCAACATTTGCCCCGTTTGTCTCAACACCGTAGTTTTCCACAGCACCGTAGCCGTCCTTCGGGATGCGCGCTTGCGCTCCGTTCGCGAAATTTTGGCCCCGCCGACTCAGCCAGGTGCGGGTGCTGTTGTCGGCGTAATGGTGCCAGTCGTGTACCCAGTCCCAGCCCTGCATCGGGTCGATGAAGCCAGTTTCGGCGAGTAACTGACGAAGTTCTTGGCCAGTGCGGTCGAAGTAACAATACTCGGCGATATCCTCCCATTGGTCGGGGTCGATCTTACCCGTTCGAGCCGATGTTCGAACGCAATCCCAGAAAGCCTCAAGTAAGCCAAGAGCGGCCCATCTTGAAACGCCCAAGGCTCTCGCCAGGCGACCTGTCTTTTTGTGTTGAAGGGTGCCAGAGAGTGCCATGGAACTACACCTCTCCCTTCGCCGTCAGACGACGGCGCCGCGCCAGAATCGCATCCACCGCCGCAGCCTTCGCCGGATCGTCCGCCTCTACTGACTCCACAAAACGCACAGTGCGCACGCCAAGAGGCCAGCGCTTCGACGTCGGCGGTTCGGAAGGAACTGCAGGCTTTGCTTTCCGGCCGATGTGAAGTTCGTCCTTCCATCCAGTGACCCGCGCTTCTTTTGTCGAGTTAAGCCGGTTCAGTCGCGCCGCGCTCCGCTGGTTTCGGCAAGTGTCACACAGGCGCGGACGGGTTGTCGGAAGCTCGCAGATCGGGCACGGATGCGGCTCCGGCTCCGGGCGTGGACTCCGAACTGTGGGGACCAGGCCGGCCTTCCGAGCCAGGTAGGCGCGGCGCTGGTACGCCTTGCGGCACTCGTCGCAGCGACCTTTTCTGGTGGCCGGGGCCCGTTTGCACCCCAGGCAGATGGGGGAGGGAAGGGGCGGCATTATGCCACCCCGCTGGCTGCCAGCAGTTTGCCAGCTTTAAGCATCTCCCGACCACCCGTTTCGGGTCGGGGCAGGGAACTCGGCTTAGCGAATTCCCCTTTAAAACTGGTAGGCCCGGCAGGACTCGAACCTGCTACCCCCGACTTAGAAGGTCGGTGCTCTATCCAGATGAGCTACGAGCCCGCACTTTTAGTTTACGGCAAACTATAGGTTGCTGGAAAGCAAAGTGGGGGACAACTGCGCCGAATCGGTCGCCGCGTCGGCCAAGCGCATCAGTTCGAGACGAATAGCGTCGACCATGGCTTTCCAACTAGCCTCAATCACATTGTCGGAGACCCCCACGGTCACCCAGGTCCGCTCGCGATCATGCCATTCGATCAAGACCCGGACCTTGGCGTCCGTGCCTTTCTTGGAATCAATCACGCGGACTTTATAGTCGGCCAGCTTAACGGTCGCGATTTCCGGGTAGAGGCTGGCCAAACATTGGCGAAGACTGAGATCGAGTGCATTCACTGGGCCATTCCCAACCGCAGTCTCGGTATGCAGACCGTCTTCAGCCTGCAAGGAAACAGTCGCGACGGTCAGGGACCCGCCGCTGCGTCCCATCTTGGTCGCTACGTCGAGAGATACAAGGTTAAAGAATCGCCTGCCGGGATTCAACGTCTCTCGGACCATCAGCTCAAAGGTACCTTCTGCTGCCTCAAGCTCGTAGCCCTCATGCTCCATCTGCTTGATTTGGTCCAGAAGCTGCCGCCGCTGACTCTCGCTGAGCTGTGCGCCGAGACCCTGCTCCTTCAGCTTATAAAAAATATTCCCACGACCGGACATGTCGCTTAGTAGGACTCGCTGTTGATTGCCCACTAAGCCGGGAGGAATGTGTTCGTAGGTCGCCGAATCTTTGAGCACGGCACTGACGTGGATGCCACCCTTGTGCGCGAACGCGCTCTTGCCGATGTATGGTTGGTCATTCCGGACCGGAAGATTCGCCAGATCGGCGATGAAGTGCGCCACACTCGTTAAGTTGCGGAGTCCCTGTTCTCCGACTGTCGTGTGACCCAACTTCAGTTCCAGATTGGCGAGTACCGAAATTAGATTTGCGTTGCCACAGCGTTCGCCGTATCCGTTCATACAGCCTTGGACATGCGTACATCCAGCTTCAACAGCTGCAAGCGCGTTGGCCACCGCAACGTCGGAATCGTTGTGTGGATGAATGCCAATAACGCCGTCAAAACGGCTGCGCACGATCCCCACAATTTCGGAAACTTTGCTGGGAAGAGTCCCGCCATTCGTATCGCACAAACACACCACATCAGCGCCGGCGTCCCATGCGGCCTGAATCGTCAGCAGGGCATACTCGGAATTGTGCTTATAGCCGTCGAAAAAATGCTCAGCGTCGTAGATCACCTCGCGACCATGCTGCTTGAGGAAGCGCACCGTATCGGCAATGATCTTTAGGTTTTCCTCGAGTGAAATTCCAAGTGCCCGCGTAACATGAAAATCCCAGGTCTTACCGAAGATCGAGATAGCAGGCGTTTCAGCATCGATGAGCTCTCGGATGGAAGGATCAGTCTCGACCGTATACCGGGCAAAATGTGTAGCTCCAAACGCACAAAGCTTGGCATTTTTCAGCCGCAGCTCGTGCTTTGCGCGAGCGAAAAATTCCTTATCTTTCGGATTCGAACCGGGCCAGCCCCCCTCGATGTAATCAATCCCCAGTTCGTCTAGCTTTCGCGCGATTATCAGCTTGTCCTCTACCGAGAAGGAGACGGCTTCGCCTTGGGTTCCATCGCGCAACGTTGTGTCGAATGTGGTGATTTTCATGGGGTGCTGACCCGGCCCAGAGATTAAGCCTGCGGAATGCCTGCTTCTTTCTTTTTCTTCAAGAATGGCATCATTGCACGAAGCTCGGCGCCAATGTGTTCGATCGGATGGTCAGCGTTCGCCTCGCGCATCGCCAGGAACTTCTTACGACCACCTTCACGATTCTCGGCCAGCCAGTTCTTTGCGAACGTGCCCTCCTGGATTTCGGTCAAGATCTTTTTCATCTCCACTTTCGTGGCGGCGTTGATGATGCGTGGACCGCTTACGTAGTCACCGTATTCGGCCGTGTCTGAGACGGAGTAGCGCATGTAGCCTAAGCCGCCTTCGTAGATGAGATCGACAATCAGCTTGAGCTCGTGGAGGCATTCGAAGTATGCGATCTCGGGTGCATACCCGGCTTCCGTCAAGGTCTCAAAACCCGCTTTGATCAGCTCGCTCACTCCGCCGCAAAGGACGGCCTGCTCGCCGAACAAATCGCTCTCGGTTTCTTCCCGAAACGTAGTCTCGATAACACCCGCTTTGGCGCATCCGATACCGGCAGAATATGCTAGAGCGTTCTTCAAGGCGTTTCCGGACGCGTCCTGGGCCACGGCAACCAATCCTGGCACTCCAACGCCTTCAGTAAAGAGCTCGCGAACCCGATGTCCCGGAGATTTGGGCGCAACCATTGATACGTCCACATCTGCGGGGGGCGTGATGGCCTTGAAGTGGATGCTGAACCCGTGCGCGAACATCAGCGTCTTCCCGGCGGAAAGATTCGGGGCGATCTCTTTCTCATAGAGATCGGCTTGGATATGATCGCTCACCAGAATCATTAGCGTGTCAGCTGCCACTGTCGCTTCAGCGACAGTCATTACCGTAAGCCCAGCCGCTTCGGCTTTTGCCCAACTTTTCGAGCCTGGGTATAGGCCTACAATAACGTCGCAGCCGGTGTCGCGCAAATTCAACGCGTGGGCGTGCCCTTGGCTGCCATAGCCAATAATGGCGTACTTTTTCCCTTTTAAGAGGGCTAAGTCCGCGTCACTTTCGTAATAACGTTTCAGCATAATCTTATACGACTCCGTTCTTGTCTTCTACCATGACCGCTTCGCCACGAGGGATAGGCGGAGAAAGGCGTAACTTTTTTGCCTCGAGCGATACCGCCACCGCGCCCGACCGGGTCACTTCAATCTCGCCGTAGCTCTGCATGATGTTGATAAATTCATCGAGTTTCTCGATGTCGCCCGTCGCCTCCAGTGCAAATCCCTCAATCGTGGAATCTACGACCCGTGCGCCGAAAATTTCGGCCTCTTTCAAGATGGCGGTGCGTGCCTCCTGAAGTGCACGGACACGCATGAGCACCATCTCTCGGGTAACGGCCGGACCTTCCGTCAAGTCAGTGGCTTGTAGTACGTTGATCAGCTTGTTCATCTGCTTGATCAATTGCCTCCGGCCATGCGGTTCAATGTCGACGGCGATCGTCATCCGAGACAAGCCGGGATCCAATGTGCGAGCCACTGTCAGGCTATCAATATTGTAGCCACGCGCTGTGAGAAGACCGGTTACACGCATCAGCGCGCCGGCTTTGTTCTCCATGAGTAATGAAATAATTTGTAACATCGTGGATTCCTGGATCAGGCGACTGGTGCAGGTTGAACCGGCCCGAGCACCATCTCATTGATGGCGCCCCCAGCGGGAACCATGGGGTACACGTTTTCCGTGGGCGTCACCTTAACATTCAACAAATAAGGTCCGTTGTACTCAATCGCTTCTTTCAGCGCGTCGGCCAATTCTGAGGGCTGCTCAACCGTACGACCCTTGAATCCATAGGCTCCGGCAAGAAGTGCTGGATCGGGGAAACTGTCTAGCGTAACAGAGCAAAGCCGATTGTTATAGAAGAGTTCCTGCCATTGACGAACCATCCCAAGGTAGCCATTGTTCATCACGATAATCTTTACTGGAAGACCATAATTCATGAGGGTGGCAAGCTCGGGGAGGGACATTTGGAAGCCGCCATCACCGACGATCGAGAAAACCAACTGATCGGGATTGGCGAACTGAGCACCGATAGCGGAGGGAAGGCCGAAACCCATCGAGCCCAATCCACCAGAGTTGATCCACAAGCGCGGCGCATTGTAGCGGATCAATTGCGCTGCCCACATCTGGTGCTGACCAACGTCGGTGGTGACGATCGCCTTTCCGTTCGAGATTCGATCAATCTCCGACATCAGATGCTGCGGTTTGATCTCGGTTGTCGAGAAAACCGGCTTGAGGGGATGTTCCTCTTTCCATGCGCGAACTTGCTTCCACCACTGCTTCAATCCTGGGCGCTCCGGATTGCCGGTCTCGCTCCTAAGTTCGCTAATGTTTGCGCATAACTTGGGTAGCACCCGCTTTAGATCTCCAACAATCGGGAGGTCTGCATTCCGATTCTTCGAAATCTCGGCCGGGTCGATGTCGACGTGAATAATTTTGGCGTGTGGTGCGAATGCCGCCAATCTTCCTGTTACGCGGTCATCAAAACGAACCCCTAGAGCGATCAGCAGATCGGCCCCGGATAGGGCCATATTCGCCGCATAACTGCCGTGCATGCCCGGCATGCTGATGAAATTGGGGTGATCACATGGCAAACCGCCCAAGCCCATAAGCGTACAAACCGTGGGAGCATCAAGCAGTTCGACGAGTTCCTTCAACTCGTCATGAGCATTTCCGAGGACGATACCACCACCTGCGTACACCATTGGACGCTCTGCCTCAAGCATCATTTGGGCGGCGCGCCGGATCTGGCCGGTGTGGCCCTCGGTGTATACCTTATAGCCCGGCAGGTGAATCGAATTGACCGGTTCATAATGGGCGTTACCCATAAAGACGTCTTTCGTAACGTCGATCAGTACTGGACCTGGACGGCCAGAGGCAGCAATGTAGAAGGCCTCATGGATCACTGACGGAAGATCCTTAATGTTCTTCACCAGGTAATTGTGTTTCGTCGCCGACCGAGTGATTCCGAAGGTATCGGCTTCCTGAAACGCGTCGGTGCCAATCAATTTAGTCGAAACTTGGCCCGTTAAAGCGACGATCGGGATCGAATCCATCATCGCGTCAACGAGGCCGGTTACCAGATTCGTGGCGCCCGGACCAGAGGTCGCGCAACAAACGCCAACCCGGCCGGTGGAACGTGCGTAGCCCTGGGCAGCGAACGCAGCGTTCTGCTCATGGCGAACAAGCACGTGCCGGATCGGGTGGTCGTACAAGGCATCGTAGAACGGAAGCGTTACCCCTCCCGGATAGCCAAATATGACATCCACCCCTTCCCGTCCCAAACACTCAAGGAGGATCTTAGCGCCACTCATCAATTGAGACATCGATATTGCTCCAAAGACTGAAAAAGGCCACCGGTCAGGTTTCCCCGCCGGTGGCCTTTAGATTCCGTAGGGAGTCCGTTGCCACTAAGCGGGTACCGAAACGGTAACCCCAATCGCGGCTACTACACCAAGACCGACTTGCGGTTGCAGATTCGCGTCGCTGGTATTCAAACGGCTCACTCCTTGAGGTTAGAGCAAAAGTCAGCTAAATGCAAGATGCGAGTTGCATAAATTCTGCAAATGGTCGCATCAGGCTAGGATCCATGTCGAGCGCTTCTTCGTACGCCTCGAAACAGCGGCATCTCGTATCCAATCAGGCAAAACTGGTCAAGCGCGAAGAGCACAATCGACTCAACACCTCTCGCGAATGCCATTTGTACCTCTTTTTGCCAGGTCGTCGTCGAGTCCCCTGGGCCTACCAGGAAAGCGCTTTTAGAACGAGCAAATCCCTTACTCGCGGGAAATTCCATCGAATATCGAGACTTGTTGAGATTTCGCTCGAAGGTGAAGCTGAAGCTCTCTGTCTTCAATGCGTCCAGCTTTTCTGGTGTCCAGGAGTCCTCCGGATAGTTGACGACCCTGCCCCATGGGGTGTCATTCACGTCGGTGGGGTATAGAACCTCGTAGCGGCAATCGGGATGAAATGTACGAACGTAGCTGATCAGCTCATCGCAGAATTGACCGACAAGCCTCGGTAGATGTTCAGCTTCTTCTGGATAGAGCGAGGGA
The DNA here is from genome assembly GCA_945890485.1 of Candidatus Sulfopaludibacter sp. SbA3. GTDB lineage: Bacteria > Acidobacteriota > Terriglobia > Bryobacterales > Bryobacteraceae. Next base: position 417,760 of record CAMDCN010000006.1, read on the forward strand.
TCCACGTACTGATGTGGAATGACTCTCATCGGAAATCCGTACTCGTCCTCGAACGATTCAAGCGTATAGGCATCATAATAGGGCAGGCTCACCCCGGACGAAACCGCAAATGGTCCTGGAAAATACCACCACTGAACTTCACCCAGCTGCATATAAGGCGGCAACTCCGCCTCCACCAGGATGTCTGCCATCTCTTTGTGTACCCGCTGCCAGTAGTCGCGAGACACAGGAGAAAAATTTGTTTGCAACGCTGGAGTGGTGAGAAGGCAAGGTGTCCCGTCCGCGTAACGCTGTGCGATGCCAGCCTCGATTGAAGGGTCTCCATGCTCCAATTCGGTCGAAAATGCCGCCGTGACATCCCAACCATACGCTTTGCAAACCTTATAGAACTCGCGAGACCAGTCCCTGCAAGCCCGATTGATCAGGTTCGGCGAATGAAGGTCTGTCGTCCAGGTTCCCTCAACTGCTCCCGTCAGATGCGGGCTGCTCACCTGCACTTCGAACGCGCCACTCGTGGGTGTCGCCGCGACCGTCGTCATCTCACCTGCGAGTCCCATTCGTCTCGAAAAGAGCGTCAATCTCGCTCCGACTGCCTCTGCCCGGATCGCGGTGTAGCCTCGGTTGAATTCCAACTCATATGCCTTCGCAATTGTGGCGGCTGTATCGCCATACAGATTGAGATGACGGACAGTAATGGTTGAGTCTGGATCGCCGGCTGTTCCGATCTGCAGTTCCGTATACTCGCTCGGAGTCGGTGTTCCAAGAAAATCTACCTGGCAGGACGCATAGGCGTGCCCTTTCTTATAGAGTTCATAGAATATAAGCGCTCCGACGTAGTGATTGACGCGACCTCGAAAGCCGAGCGTATGCAGCATCCACGCAGTCCGCTCCGCTGGGACAGCCAAGGAGTGGTCGGTATCCCAATCGGTTGCGGCTGTCAACTTCGGCATCGGTGGCAGATTCCGCACTGAGTCAGCTGGAATCGCAATCTCCAGGAAGTCGAACCAGAATCGCCATCCCGAGGGTCCATTGTGCGTTACGAAAATCGTGTGCTCACCGGGTGGATATTCTCCCACCGGAATCCGTACGAGCCGGTCTTCTCCTGCTCGACGAAGATCAAACACTCTCGCCGGTTCAGAATCAACGCGAAATGCAATGGCCGGAGCTTGATCCAGCAATCGAGTCCCGAGAAAAAGTTCGTGAGTTTGCTCAGATCGATAAGTAATCGAGAACCCGTCGCTATATTGGTTCGTCCAACGGATGAGTCCCCCTGAATAGTTCCCTCGCAGAAAGGAACTCCAGTTGAGCCCATAGTACTCAACCTTAGAACTGCGGCAGTCGATTCTGCGCGATCCAGGCCCGGCCACCCGATATCGTGTGTTCACCCCGCTCACCATCCAATTAGCGATAGTAACCGCGAACTCGCTTCGAAGGAACTCACCGGCCTGCAGGTCGGCCGCATAAGTCCATCGCATCTTGCGGACGCGGTCCATCGGAACAGGAACGCCATTGCGGTCAACCATCAGAGAAAAATCAATCGAGAATCTCCACTTAGATGGGGAGACGCCTCCCGACAATGTCTTGGCTGCGACCTCCCAGTACACGCCGCTCCCTGGCGTTGCATGTCCGTACGCACCAACCCGGTTTCCGTTGTTTCCCGTCTTACTATCTTCAAGCGCACTGCGCACTCCGCCCACTTCCCCAACATAGATCAAGATAATGGAACGATCCGCGACTAGCGCAATCATATTCTTCGATCCGATGGTCGTGCTATTGATGCTTATCGCAATAGCCTCTGCGACATCCTCGAGTGTGTCGGTGGCGCTGCATACATGAGTATGATGCTCACCCATCCAGGACAATCCCACGGCTTCCCCTCCTGCCAGCGCGCCCGCCAAAGTGAAGGTCGCTTGCGCCGGAACGTAGGCGCCCTCGATCGGCGTCGCATATTGCAACAAGGGAACCTGGTAGAACTGCTCCAGACCCGAAGCGTCGTTGGCCCACACTCGAAGATTGTGCCAATCTACTGTTGGGAAGAGATCGGAATCTACCAGAATGCAGTTGTCGCGGACCTCTTCATAGGTCAATTGGATTCCACTCAGGTCACCATCCGGAAGGTTCCGGAACAACGGGTGCTCCCAAACGTTATCGCGATTCCATTCAATCACGCACCAATCGAACTGCTGGCGCCACGTCCCAGAAACCACAAACGAGCTCTCATCTGCCGCGCTCATAGCGGCAATCGCCGACGGGCGCTCGAAATAGACCTGCAGGTCGCGGTCTGGCCGCAGTTTATCGAGATACTCAGCCATTAAAATTCCCCTTGTTGTCAAAGCCGAATTGTTACAGTAAGATCACTTCCAGGTGTACTCTCCGCGCTCTGAGAGAGACTCACAACATCGAGATGGAGGTACGCGCCATTTCTAAGCGGAGACAACGCAAAGCCGTCCACCACGTTCGAGATCGTTGCCCCCGGTTCAATGGTGAGTAAGCAGATTTCATCGCTATCCTGCCGGAGCCGTAGCGTAACCGGACCGACACTCGGTGCCTCCTGCACAACAGCGAATAGGTCTCGCATTACCAGAGGCCGATCCACCGAGAGTGGCGGCGTCGCCGATTCCTCAATCGCAAGCCACCCAGCAAGTTGAAGCGTGATCTGTCCCCCTTGCATCGTGCGAAGTCCATCGTCGATCGTGCTGGTGACGCTACGCCTCGAAACAGCCGAGTTGCCACGCGCGTTCGTCAGATATAGGCTGGCGCCCGCCACCCGCACGCTTGGCAAGTGAATGCTGAAAGCATAACTTCCGCTTGCGGGCGAGCCAAAGAAATCCCGCCCAAAGGGCAATATCTCTGCGCGAGAATCCAAGGGATAGATGGAGGCGCCCGCCGCGTGCTCGGATACCAGCGAACCGTATGACCCCCTCACCACCTGAATTGCGTCTCCCTCCGTTGAGACGGAGAGAACCTCAAGAAGCTCTTGGCCAATCTGAACGATCTGACCCACGCCGACCTGTCCAGGTGGCGTGAACACCACTACGTCGGTCTCATGATCCAAATTGGCGGCCAAAGTCGTCGCCGAAGGACTCTGCAGCTCGTTCCAATACTGCAAGACGAATGTTCCGGCGGTTATGGTTCGTGTATTCACAAGCTCCGGAAACCCGATGGATTGGACTTCGATGGTTCCGTCTCCTGTAGTGCTCAGCGCAAACGTGGGGGCTGGCGGCACATCATGATCTAGTTGCATCCCGCTCGAACCGCTCAATCGCCAACGCGTCACCGGTGACAGCTCAGGTGAACACTCCCGATTACTTGCGTTGGCCGCCCGTCCAGTCACTTGCACGGTGGCACCCTCGCGATTGGGTACCTCGAATGTTGCTGGACTCGACGAAGTCGTAGCAGCAGGCACCCAACTAGAGTCGATCACCACCCAGCTGCTCGAAGCGTCTGGAATTACGCTCCAAGGTTCCATCAACACGCACTCGGTCGTGGTGTTTGAATCGATTCTCCTCTCTTGTCCTAGTCCTTTCCCCTTTGTGATTCGAACAGTTTTTGCCCGCCACTCGTTGGCCAGCATGGTCAGGAGGGGATTGCCAATCGTCGTCGATGACGATGTCGTGGCGATCCATTCGCCCTGCAACTCCAGACGCCAATAGAAGTTCGCATGCGAAAAATTTTCGTCTGGAGGTGAAATCAATCCGGCAGTCCCGCCGATATCCACATACGAAGCGGCGATTGCAAGGTCCGTCCCAATCCTAGCGAGTTGCTGAGGCGTTGGTCCCCGATACACGTTGAACGACTCCGTCCCAGGACCAAAACTCAATCCAGTAAGCGTCACAACATTGGTATCGGAGCCCGGTGGAACCACTGCCCGAACCACGAATGAGGTTCCCCCTTCCCGTTGCTCCGCATCCAGCCCAGTCAGTGTGTAGTAAAGGATCTGATCGCCCGCGATCGATCCACCCTCCTGCTCTGTCGATGGGCTAAGGGAAAGCAACGGAATGCCTGCCCTGGAACCCGCCGGCCTCGCTGGCTCATGGAAACTTACCGAAAGTTCCGTCCTGGCCCGGCCGTCTGTCTCCTCTGTATACGTCTCCACGACGCCAAACCGGGGAACGCCCTCTTCGTCCAACTCGGATCCAATCAGCGGGCGTGGCAGCCCAAGCTCAAACCTCGGCTGGCGGCCTGACGATTCCATTCCATTTCCAGCCGTGAGTACGTACCAGCTCTCGTCGTGCCATTGCAGGGTCAACTGAACTGTCCGGAAGTTCTGGCCTGGAGCCAGACGAAGAACCCGAAACAACTGGCGATTCAAGCCCTCCTTCGTATAAGAAACCGTAACCAGGTCTCCCGGACGAATCCCCAATGCCTTTACTGACGACACAAGCTCGAGGTAGACATTTCCTCGAACACTCTTCAGCAGGTGTAGCTTGGTCACTCTCGAGGCCTGATCGAAGTTCGCGAGCCCCAGTGCCGGCAACGAACCGCTAATCTCTTGTCCTATAGTAACGACATCTTCCATATCCAGAAGCGAGAAAGAGTCTTGCTGATATTCATTGAAAGCGTCTTGAAACTCGACACTGTACCGATTAGGCGTGTCGGCTGAGTTCCGTGAATACATTCGGATCCTCGGCTCGCCACTCGAATCGCGGAGAATGTCTCCCTCATCAAATTCATACGCAGGCCAACCGCCAAAAAGCGGGATGGTAGCGTTGGAACCATTCGAAGCCGCCGGCTGTTGAACTCCAATCGTCGACTCTTGCCGCAGCTGTAGCTTGCCACCGTAGCCAAACGTGAGGTACAACCCTGCGCAATTACGGATTCCTCGAACAACCTCCGCCGCGCTCCGTCGACGCCGAAGGACAAGGTTACACTGATACCGCGGCAGCATAAGTGCATTCCCATGCAAATCGACGGTCTCAATCTCATCGTCACAGTAAGCAGCGGTATTGCTGAAGCTCGACAGATCAATCTCATCAAGGCTCCAGCCGCTCCTCCGCAGAACATCCAGCAGAATCCATGCCGGATTGCTGGTGTGCGAGAAAGAGAGAGTATCCCCCACTTCATTGAAGATGGGCAGCTTGGTGCCCTTGAGTAGCACCTGAACCTGGGGTAGGGACCGCCCATCCTGAATCCGGCTCGGCACGACGATAGAGAGATATGCCATGCTCCCGTACGGGTCCCCGAGTGGATCACCTATTGCATCAACGAAATTCAGGTTAAAGTCACCGGTCCGATTTCCCCTTCCGACTAAGTGGTACCATCCTGTCGCGGTCATGTCCGTTCCGTTGACGGCTAAAGGTATTTCTACATCGTTGACCACAACCTTGACCACGCCCTCGATCTCACCCAGCGCCAACAGCGCCTCCATGCGGGTCAGATTACCATCGTTCCGGGCAAGCGTGATTGGCGGTTGCATCCATCCCGTGCCATACACAAGTGGAACGAAGTCATTGTACTTAGCCTCATTGGATTGAACCGCCGACAGTGAATGGACTTTGTCGCCGTGTCCCCGGACTGCCGTTGTTGACGGTACAAACTCAATCCCTCCAAACCTGCGAGTAATCTGAACCAGCGAGTCTTGCTGAAACATACCGCGCTCAACGCATGATTTGCGCGTGTAGTCGCAACTGTCGAATGGCACTTCGCCGTTCAGATTCCCCACCCCACCCTCGACACCAGCCGAGTATCCACAACGGAAGAACGGAGAGTAGGCTCCCCGTTCGCCTCCGGTGATCGCCTCCGTCCGTTGCTCGGTCGTCGTCGGGAACAACCAAGGGCATCGTTTCTGAATCCGCACGTCCGGCAATAGAATTCTTTGAAAGTTCAGCCGGTTATTGAAGGTGACCCGGAACGTTGACTCGCGAATCTGATCTGGCGCGTTTCCTGAACCACGGAAGATTGTGATCGCTTCCGAAACCGGAACACTCGAAACGAGATCGAAGAACGCAAATCGAACGTGCAGGCGGGAACCCTTGAATCCGAGCGTCCTCTCCAACTGGGAGTAGCGGGAGTCTGCGTTCGCCAAGACGAGGCTAACCTTCGCGGAAGTATCAATCCCATCTTCGGAGTAAGCTCGAATGTCGAAGCCCGTGTGCTCCAGCAGCCTGGCTTCGTAGACTACCCCTTCAAAGTCAACTCGATGAGTCGCCCAGAAGTGTCGCTGTCCATCTCGTAATTCGCATTCAAAGAGGAGAACTGGCGTCTCAAGCTGTTCTTGCTCCTTCATCTCGTGAATCGTCGGCATAGTGGGGGCTCCGGGAACCGCAAAGCTAGACAGCGCGGGTCAATAGGGAAACAGTGGTGCGATGGTCATTCGGTCCGTTGGTAGTACGGGACAGTGAATCCATCGCAAAACGAACTTTTGGGTGCACGCCGTGGCGAGTACTGCTTCGGCGATAAGCGGCCGGGGCCGGTTGGGCGTCGACCTGTGCTCCTACGGCATAAACGGTCACGCCGGCTGGTAGCTCCCAACCAAATCCGATGGAATTCAGCTCACTTGGAAGGCTCACACTCAGGTGGAATCGTTTCCAGGTGGCTGTCGGAAACACAAGCTGAGTCTGGGTATAGCCCCCGGACGCGGCCAGCAAAGTGACAGGATCAGAAGTGAGCCCTCTCAGCCAGACGCTCAAGCAATAGGAGTAGTTGCCTGGTGCCTCAATCGCTTGAATCACGGCCTGCGGAGCGATGGCGCTATTTGAGACAGACGTCGCTCGTTGGCTACCCCATGGGTCACTCTGGCCATCGGATAGCATGAGCAGTGGACCGACGGTCCAAACGCTGCGCGCGAAGTCCTCGCTCCATCGCAAAAGATTCAATGCGGGATCAAGAAACCCGAAAGTGCCTCGCCGTCCCTCTTGAGAGAGAAAGAATGCTTCCACGGCGTCCATCTCCATGTCGGAAAGGCCATTGAAACCAAGCGAAAACTCCAGTGCTGAGCCAAAAGGATCCAGGCTCTTTACCTCGCTTCCATCGGAAAGCGTATTCACCACGGTTCGGTAGAGTTGCTTTCTTTGCAAGGGAAACTGGCTCACGGCGCCCGTAGACAACTGTGGGAAGAAGGGCATAGTTGCGTTACCTCACCTCTCGAATAATTAAGGTCGTGCTGCCGCGATGGATGTCCCGGTAGTCCGCCAGAATATGGGAACTTTCGAACTGACACTCCTCATAGAGCGTTCCGTCCCAAGGGTCGACAAATGAGAAAGTCCCGAACCCACCCTGTTCCTGTGCGTAAAACGACTCCATCCTGGCAAGTTCCTCTTCGTCAAGATCATCCAGCCGGACAATCCATCGCAGCACTGGCTTCGGGAAGTTTCTGAAGCGTTGTTCCGACCCGTCTGCGAACTCGAGTACCTCGGTCGCGAACTGGCGGTCACGCGTTGCCGGCCACTGCATAATTGCTCCACTTTTCAGATAGGGAAAGGAGCTCATAGGTCATTCACCATATCGTTCAGTGAGTGAGAATGGAGCATCGCCTCTCTAACGGCCATTGCGATGTCTTCACTGTGATCAAGGAAGCTACGGCTATCCATCGCGTTAACCTGTACGGTGATGTTTTGGGATGCAACGCTCCCTGTTTGTGTGCCGCCACGCCCAGCGTATAACTGGGGAAGTTGACTGTCGGGCTGACGCAGCGGCCGGATTCGGTCACCGGCCCCGCGGTCAATTGAAATGGTCTGGCCATCTACTGCGAGGCCGGCCTCCGTCTTAATCGGAGCCGGAAGACTAAACCGGACTGGCGCTGCCTCCTCGGCTGGATTGTCCCGCCGAAAAAGCCCGAGGAGTCCATTGATGAAAGGCGCCAAGGTCAAGCCTTTCAATAGGAAGCTGCCGGAAGTCTTCGCGACGTCTCCCGCCAGAGATGTCAGAGCCCCGCCGTTACTCACTGGTGAAGAAGTGAGACCTGGATTTGATGATGCAGTGGCCGGCCGAAAGTCAGACTGGGTAAGATCGCCAATCTGCCTCGCTAGTACTTGTACCGCCTCCCGGGCTTCGGCTCCCGCTAGGGAACGGATTTCATCCATTCCCTGAGGGAAGAAATCTCCGCCGGCGAGTAAATTATGCTGCAACTCCTCCAAATCAAGATGATTCGCCATTGTTTCGCTCCTTAAGTAGTTCGCTCTCCAGGATTGTAAATGCCTCCGCCGACTTAGCTGGATAGCGCATTAAGTCGGGTTTGCCCCCAAATCGCCACAAATGATACTCCTCGAGCCACGCGTCACTGTCGCCCGTTACATAGCTTCGGGGGCATTCGTCACAGGTAATGTGGTTCCTGAGCCACACGGGACGAGTCGCCTCACCGTCCCGCGGAAGGAAGCCGCATCTACGCTTTTTCTCCAAGCCTTGCTGCCTGCACGTGTCGCACTTCCATGCGGCTTGATTCGCAAACTGAAAGTGGAAGGCGACCGTTAGTTTTTTCGCTCTTCCTCGCTAAGGAAGCACTCGGCGCGAATTGCCTCCGCGATTTCGTGGCAGAGTGCCTCCGGACCCTTCTCCAGAAGCAGATCATGATCTGCCGGTCGATCGTCGATGAACAGGCCTTCAAGACTGCTTAGTCCCCAACGAATGTAGATGGCCTCGATCGATGCCGTCACCTCTCTCGCCCGAATCTGATCAGCCATCCCATCACTGGCACTGTGAAATTCTAGGTCGCGCCCCTCCTGTCTAACCAGCCGAAGGAGGTCCAGGCGTCCCGACAAAGACAGTTTCTTGATGGCAAACCAAACTCCCGGAAACGCCGTCGACTCTTTGCGTACCGTACTCTGATAATTCATCGGATGCTCCTACGCGAACGCAATGCGAATCTCATCGTCGAGTGTTCCGCTGGCTTGGCTCATTCCAAATGCCCATTCCAGTCGCGGATTTCGGTCATCGAACTCCGGAACCTCGGGTACGACATTCGGCAGATAAATACCGCACAGTTGCCCCGGCTGTTCCCCCAACTGCAACATCACCGAGATCGGCTGTCGATTTCGCGCCGCAGCATACAATCCCTTCGTCGCCTCGTCGTCCTGTTCCAGGATTCGGAATCGCATACCCACCTCGCGTTCCCCCGCAGCGAGGCAGCGTGGACCATCGAACCCGAACTCTCGCTTCCGCATGTCGATGTTGTTCTTTACCGAAACCTCCGCATCCGTCAACGTGAAGAAGCGCGTCGCCGTGGAGCCCATCCACACTTGCCCCAGATGGCCTGGGATGATCTGATAGTCGATCTCCCCCGCCTGTGGCTCTGCCGGAAACTCCGTCAGAGCTCCGAGACCCTCAGTAAAGGAAACACTATCAATCAACTGGCGTGCTTCGCCCTGAAATTCAAGTTCGTGGAAGTCGCCATTCACCTTGATCTTTAACGTGTCAACCGCTCCTCCGGACAGCAGTCGCTGAACGGCAGTCGAAGGGCTCCAGTAGTCGAACAGAGACACACTCGGCAACTGGGTTGCCGGACTGTAGGTAATTGTTGGATTCAGCGGCGCGCCAGGAACTGGTACTTCGCTAAATGGGGCATTCAGTTGAACTGTCGTCGGATTCACAACGGCTTCAACGAATCGAATCTCACTTCCGAAGCTGATTGCTTGCCCTGCCGTGAGCCCATGCGGTCCGCCCAACGTTAGATTGTTGCCGTTCGCTGAGGCAATCGTTTGTCCCCCATCAAACTGTGGCGAGGCTCCCAGCGCCCCCTGAATCAGTGGACCATACGAAGGCTCCCCTGTCGTATTGGCCCAATTGGTTAAGTACGTTTCCAATCGATACTCGGTCTGGTCACGCGTGCCTGTAGGTACGGCGTTCCGTGAACGGCTCCCTGTCTTGTCCCGGCGTCGTCCCGACTGTGTTTCGTTCTTAATGGTGAGCCGAATCGCGGGGATGCGGTTCTCGGCTGTAACCGAGGAGGTCACTCCGAAGCCCTCTTCGAGTGCTGTATAGAAGCGATTCTGATTGGATGAAATATAGCAGGCCATATCGATTCCTCTATTTGCTGATCTGTAAATCAAAAGTGGCTTTCGCAACTTGGATGTAGTGCTTGCCGCCAGGTTTAACCGCACTGAAGGAAATCTGGTAGCCGCCGGTATAGAATTGCCCGTCTCCCCAGTCGCCCCTGTTTGAATCCAGCGTCTCGGTCAAGGCGTCGACGTAGAGTTGGATGGCGCTGGCAAGATGTTCAAGCCGGTCATGAGTCACCCGCACTTCCACTGACAGTGTCGCGGTGCCGGAGAACTGCCGGAATTTCTCCCGAAGCGTGTTGTTTAACTTCTCACAGTAGAGAAAATATGTCGGATAATGGGTCCCCGTCGATCGTTCTACGAGATCAGGTGATATGTTTTGAGCAACAATCTGACTGTCCTGTAGCGGCGCCAGTTCGTTTCCACTTCGAATGCACACCGCGGCAAGTCCGTTCGCCAGACCGGTCGGGGCCCGGAGTAGATTCTCCAATGTCTTAACAGCGCTGTTTGCGAGCTGTGCCATGCGGTTAGCCTCTCAAGAAGGTTGTCGTGCGACGTAACGACGCATCGGGGTTCTGTCCGTTCGGGGGGGCCATTCCAGAACGAAGTCCTTCGTCCGGGAGTAACCATTGTTCGGATAGCATTAGGGGCGCTGGATTCTGCCGCGCCAAGGTGTCCTCGCTGCTGCCGACGTATACATTCCACGCCAAGGCATTCACCGGCGGTGCCGGGCGCGCCACCGTAAGTGACGATCCTGGTTCTGTCCCAATGGATGCAAGTGGACTTGCTTCACTCTCAGCGCCATGGATACTGATCCAGCTTACCTTCGCGAACCACGCGCTTGCCTCATGGACGCCGACAACCTGCCCCAGGAATGGCCTGTCGGGCCGATGGATTGGCGAATAGGTGATGCCGACTCCGAGTTGAAACAGCAGATCGGCTGCGGATTCGCATAGCACTAGGTAGGCGTCCAGCTTGTGTTTGTAGCGTTCATTGAGTTGCTGATGGTAGGCGTCAAGGTATGTCAACGAAAGTGTGCGAAGTATATGCCAGCGCCGAAGAGCATCAGTCACTACCACCTGGTTGATGCTAATATTGCTAGCCGCAGCGACTCGCAACAGGAATCTTTGGATTTCGAGATTGAGCTCGGTCGCTGCCACGGTCCCTTTCGTCGCCAGGTCAATTCCTTCGGCAGCAGCCGTCTGAAAGATCGAGCTTTCGTACTGCGAAAGGTCGCTGGGTTCTGATGGAATACTATCTACGAAGAGTGCCATACGTTAGTCCTTCAACCTCTCCGGGCCCGAGGCACGGCGGAGTGCTTTGTTGTTGTCTCGATCACGGCAGGAGACGTTGCATCGGGCAGTGAAGCCGCTGTTGCAGGCACTCGAGTTCGGCGAAACTGCGTTTGTTCGTCGGTCGTCGCCAGTCTGGCCTTCTGCTCCACGACTAAGCGGGCGCCGGCTTGTCGAGTGACCTCGCTGAATACGCCGGCCTTCCCCCCGTCGCTCGTCGCCTCGCTCACTACCAACACATCGGGTCCTTCGATCTGGTTCTCGATGAGCTGTACCGCCGCATAATACTGTCGTAAGTCCATAGTGTCTCCCTCGCTTAGTAATGGAAGTGCCGGGCGGCCGCGGCCGCCCGGCTGGTCGAACTAGCTGCGTACCTGAACGCCGAAGTTGTTGCGCAGCACCGCGACGCCGTATAGGCAGTCGACGGTGAACTGCTGCGCCAAGGTGTTCGGCTGGTAGCTCATCATCACTCGCATGCCAAAGTTGCCGAGCTCGGAGTACTCTGCAATTGCTCCGGTACCCGGCAGCGGCTGCGGCAAGCGGCGAACACACAAGCCGATGGCGTCTTTTGCAAAGGCCAGATTCTGCGTCGTCGTGGGCGCCGAACCAGTCTTTGAGACGAACTGAGAACGAAATACGAAGAAGTCCTTCAGTTTGCCAACCGAGCCATCGATCATGGCCCGGACTCCCGCCTCGCCGGCCGTGTTGTACTCCGAGAAGCGTGGAATCTGCCGCAATTGCGAGTACGTGCTGCCGTCCACCACGAGGTACTTCTGAGACGCCGAAGGAACTTTCGCGTTGAAGAGCGCCGTCTCGGCTTCGTCCACCAGGGATTCCGAGATCGGCGACCCAGCAAAGCCCAAGGCGGTATTCGCAGTGAACTGCGAGTACAGTGAGAGCAGATCGGACTCGATCTTCTCGGCTAGGGCCACGACCGCCGGCTCCATATACAACCGCAGCAAATCGGGAACTGCCAGTACCTTGGTAACATCCGGAATCTGGAAGGTCGCCTCTGCATGGGTGTTCAACACGATCTGCGCGTTGCCCAAGCTCGGATTCTGCGTCGTGACGGTGCCGCCCTGAGCAATATTGTTGGCCACCAGCGTCGGCGGAATCGGAACGTTGATCGTGTCACCAGCTTGAGCCAGAGACGGCTCAAAGTTCCGATTCACCAGGTTTCCCATCACCAGGTTGCCCATCAGGGCCGGCAGCGCGTCCGCCGCAACCAATTTCACAAGCGCATTCGCAACATTCGCTGAAGTAATAGCAGGCATGTTATGTCTCCTTAAATGAAAACGCCCCAGCCGATGTGGCATTGGGGCGGTTGTGTTCTGTATCAGGCCGGACAGTTCCAGCCTTTATGTTTGCCAGTGCCTATCGAGTCCTCGGGGGTCCCTCGGTCAGATGGCTATTGACGTTTCCATTTCCCACTACCGGGAACTGTTAATCTGCTGGGCGATCCGGGAGATCTCTTGCCGAGCTCGTTCCAGATCTTCCTTCGGCATACCGGGGCGAATTTTGTCGATGTCGAAACCGACACCCGATGAGGCCACAGGAGCTTTCGGGTTGTTCGTCGCTCCTGACCCGCCAGTAATCCTGGCAGGCAGCAATTCGGGATTCTCATTAACGAAATTCGTGAGATATTCCTTGACAGGCAAGTCGCCAGTCGTCGTCTTGGCGACCAATCGCCCATCCTCGGATCGCTGAATATCGTCCTTTACCGCTCGGAAAGCAAGGTCGAGCTTCTGCACGCCGAGACGCTGCAGTTCGCTGCGGATGGCAGAGCTGCGTTCTGCCTCCTCGGCGATCAGCCGGCTGCGGCGATTCTCTTCAACGAGTTCGTTCATTCGACGCTCGAGTTGCTCACGGCGACGCCGTTCCTCTTCGAGTTCGATTTTGTACGCTGGTTCGCTTTTGGATTGCTCCAGGTTGACGAATTCCCGTACGGCCTCTTGGATCAGGTTTCGAAAATCGACCCCTCGACCTGTCGTCACTTGCTCATGTTTGCTCTCATCCATGCGTCCTCCTCCTTAGTTGACTCCGCGTAGAAACCAGTTGTCGATTTCACGCGCGATCGTGTCCTTGATCTCTTGCCTTTCATCGCAGAGATACTTGAACGCCAATTTCTTGTAAATTTGCTTCGCCAAGGTTCGCGAGTCAATGTTCATCGCAATCAGCTTCGCGGCGTCGTCGACTTCGCTCGCGAAGTCACCGATATCGAACTCATCCAAACCCGACACATTGACCTGTAGGCCGTCCTCGCGGACGCATTCAATCGCCTTCAGAACGCGCTTCAATACATCCTTGACGGAATCGCCAAAGCTGCGCAGAACCTCTTGGGTGATCGCGAAATCCCGCTGCTTTGAAAGCCCGGATACGGCTCGATGGTCGCCAACAACAGGTCCTGCCTGGCCGATGAGGTAGCAAACACGATAGATTTCATCTTTCAACCGGTGCAGATTCTGCGTTGCAATCTCGAATACCTTTCCCTCCGGCTCTGTCCAGCCAAAGCGGTCCCCCGGTCCCAACTGCAGGAAATAGCTCTCGCCTACCATCTGGTCAAATTTCTTGTCGCTGTAAACCACGGGCATTGCGAACAGCCCCATTGTAAGGGCCCAGCTCAGGGCATTCGACTTATTGAAGTGTTCCAATTGTAAGAGAGCGGCCTTGTTCATAAGCCACATGCCCTGACTCACGGTGAATTCGAAAAGCGGTACTCGATGTAGCTTCGCCAATCCGTGCATGCCCTCATCCACGAGTTCAATGCCGCCGGTCTGTTTTGACGCTCCTTGAACGACGGAGCGTCGATAGATCTTGAAACGCTCCCGGTCGTAGTAGATCCAGCGGGTCTCGACAGTGTTCTCGTCAACCTCAAGGTTCCGCTTTGAGGTGTGTGTGGTTCTCAGGACGATCCACTCGAAGTTCCCGTGTTCGTCGCGACTCCAGTTCACAAGCTCATCTGGACTGCAATGAATCAGGTAGGCCCTGCTCGAACCCAGAAGTTCCTCTTCAGCACGGCTTGAAGCGGCATAGCTAGTCCGTGGGAAGTCCACCAAAGCATAGCCGACTCCGTACACCAGAGCATCGGTGATTTGCCGTCGGTAGAAGTCGCTCAAACTCGTTCCCTTGCGGTCGCAATCTTCGATGAAGTCGCTAAAAAAGGTACGGCCTAGATCGTTGGAACCTTCCACGCTGATGACAGGTTCCCTCCGGAACAAAGTTGCTGCGTACCAATCGATAATCGAACCGATGTAGTTCTCGTAGAAAACCCTGTTTAGCCGCTCTCCATAGACATCTGCTGGCTCCTTTTGTCGCGGTATCAGGTAGTTCCCGGAGTTGAGCTTGAATGTCTCTCCTCCGGTGTACAGATCTAGATAGCGCTTCCAAATCTCATGCTTGTTTCGATAATCTGCATGTTCTTGGTCAATTCGTGTAACCATGGTGGGTCCTTGTGTGCTGAAGTGAGAGGATTGCGGTGAGTCGAAGCACACCACGCGTCTGTTTGTCGCCGTCGCGCCGAAGGCCGCAGTTGGTCCTAGAAGCCTGGCAAGCGCCGCGTCTTGTATCCGGCCGGTTGCCTATGCTCGTTGCTGACCACTTGCCAGAGCAGATATCCCAAGGCATCGGAGACGTGAGTCCGTTTGGAGTCCTGGCCTTTGTCGATAATCATCGTACCCGGCAACAAAGTCACTTGTTCGAGATCTTTGATCAACTCTTTGCATCGCGGGTCTACATACAGACGTCGTTTTCCGGCGGCATCCTTTAGCGTGCTGTTCATCAGAACAAGTCGCTCTCGAACGGCTGGATTCTGAGGTGGTAGTTCCACCTGGCATCCTTGTATGTTTCGTGTCCGAAAGAAGGAACTGATGGCATCCGCATCGCGCGGCCCGGTAGTCTTCATCGAGTTGCCCGATGCATCGCCGAATACCGTCAAGCCGTTGCAGGCCGGAAAACGCCGTAGAAATTCTTCACAGGCCTCCCACGTGGTTGCGCGGGATAGTGCAATCTCGTCGATTACGTGGATCGTATCGCCGTGTATTTGTACGACTACTGAAGACATAGGGTCCACGTTGAAGTCCATCGCCCAGTACAACGCCCGGTTGGGTTCGTAAGGGCACGGTCTCACGTTGTCGTTCCTGTCGAAGCTATAGTACGCCTGCCCCGCACTGATGTTTAGGTAGCTGCCCAAAACCTCCTGCTGATAGAAGCGTTCGTCGTAGCTTTCCTTCAATCTGTCGTAGAAGTCTGGAATGGTTTCTAGTAGGTGTCGATTTTCTCGCGGTTGCGCGAGAATCGCCTTGTATCCGCTAACCGGGTTTGCGAGAAAGCGCTTGTAGACCCAGTCGAACCCTTTCGGTGTCCAAACCCCGAATCCGGACAGTTGTTTGGCCTTGGGATCACGCAATCTACCTTCAAGGCGGAGCCATGCCTCTTCCCGGCAATAAGTAAGCTCATCGACGCCGAACCAAGCCAAATTCGTTCCGCGGAGTCTTTCAAAATCCTCCAGGCTTCGAAATGTGATCTTCGAGTTCGTGTCCAGCATGCTCAAGCAGTTATCTGCCTTATTGAACGAGGTCGGAATGCGGTTTTCTTCCAACAGGTCGAACAGGCTTCTTTGTGTGGCATCTCGTAGCATCGGAAAGGTGGGTGCGGCCAGCATTCCCTGCCGGCCAGGATTCAGGTAGCTGAGCCGAATGGCCTCGTGGCACAATGCTTGGCTCTTACCTGATCCGATAGGGCCGGAAAAGCCCTTGAAGCGGGCCTGACAGTCGTGAAAGGCCCGCTGTGATGGCAGGGCATCGTAAAGAATTGGGCGGTCAACTGTTACTCGGGCTTTGCTGGAGAGTCTTGTTCTCGTTCTATCCATCTCACCAACACCTCGCTTGGTCTGTTGACGTCCTGCATTGCGTTATGCGCCTCGATCAGTCGGATCAGATCACCCGGATTTGCTTTAAAGTCATCTCGATTCTGCAATTGTTCATGCAGTTTGTGCAGCGCCAATTCGATCAGATGAAGTTTAAACTTGTCGGTGACTATTGTGGCCTTCGGCCGCTCTTTCTTCATCAATCTCGTTAGTCCTTGTGAATGTGTCCTGCGCCAACTGGGCGGCGTCTCTCTCGCAACTCCAAACTATCAGTCCGGAGTGTGTTGCTAGCTGCTTAGTGGCTGCAAGTATCTGAAAAGAAAAGGAAAAAAGTTGAGAACTGCTCGTGAACGTCAGTTTTGGCCGCCGCGAAGGCACCAACTAAGCACGAAGAGCGGGTCGATCCGGTGCGATGCGGGAGTCGGTGGCGAGAAAGAGGTCGATTCGCAGTTGAGCTTTCCAATCTCGTCTGGGAAACGACTCAGAATCCGCTCGAAGAAGAACGATATGGTGCACACGGCTCATCGGCTCGTTGAGCCCGGGACAAATACTCTGAGGGGTCTGCTGCGCCATTGCCGTTCGCGTGTTGGTCTCGGTAGCCAACGGCGTGCGTGAGGTGCGCCTGGAGACTTTCGCGACTGACTTGGTGAAGCACAGCGGAGTTGCCTCTGGCTGTTCGCAAGGCTAGTGTGGCATCGTGATACCCCGATGTGGCGAGGTGGTGCCGTCCATCCCGTCTGAGATGCACAAACTCCCGGGCTGGAAGTCCGACGCTAGCGATTTGGTTCTGGAGCACACCCGTCCGAAACTGGGAACGGTCGCCGGCGACGCCTGGCGTGTAGCTACGGCTGATTCTCCAGGCGATTCTGGAGTGCAAAAAGGATTCGGGATCCTTAGCCAGCAGTGCTGGCGATAAGCACTCGGGCCCTGATGCCCAGGACTTCGTTAAGGGGTCGTCTTGCTCTTGCGCGGTTTGGGCCGTGTTCGATTCCCATTGTCGACCGGAGCGCCGTCGTACGGCTCCACCGGTTGCTCCTCTTCGCCATAAGCAAAGCGCAGATACCAGTGCGAGACGCCCATGATGTAAAGGCGCGAGACCATCCCCGCCTCGGTATCCGTGCCGCCGGCCTCAAGGCCCATCACCTGAGGATAGTAGCCAGGATGCTCGGGAATGGCATCTCCATTCAGGATCTTCGTGGGATATCCCCAGTAACTAGGGTCGGCGAGGTCATAGGTGGCGGCTAGGTAGATGCCCTCCTGCGGCCACCCGGGTTCACAACAGGAGCGATTCATCAAGAGGATGTAGCGCTGAAGATCGTTGTTCCAGTGTACGGAGGGGCCCCAATAGGAATCCGTATCGGTGCCCTGCCACGCGCGGTTAGCTGGAAAGATGGGTGTCAGATGGCCGCCAATTCCAGGCTCTGTCCATTCGCCTTGATAATACTTGTGGACGGCTCCAGCAGGGCGCATGCGGTCTTCAAACGCTAGGCGTGCCATTGCGACACCTTGCTCACTGACGTCTCCGCCATAGTTGGTAAAAAGAAAGTAGAAATACTGTTTCTCACGATCCAGGACTGCGGAAAAATCGCCGTGCCCGGAGGCAAAAAAGCCGTTTTTCGCCTCGCAGTTCGGCGCATCGCCAGATTCCAGCACAATACCAAGATCAATCACCGAGGCGCCGTTATCGTACGACACGACCGCGCCTATTTTGGGGGCTGTCAGCCCAGGCTTACCAGGGCAGACTTCACCAGGTTCGTGGTGATACCAGCCGAAGATGGTGCCGTCTTCATCGCGCCATGCGGCTTCAACCCACAGCGGACGGTGATCCTGGCGGGAGACATCGACTGGGGCGCTTTCAAATGGCCCGAATTGATCCGGCCCGCGGCTGATCATCAGCGGGTCGCCCGTCGATGTAAACAGATGGAGGATCCCATCGGCCCAAAAGGACGATGTGTTGCCATCGACATGAGTTGGCAGCGCGTGACGAGGCGCCGGATCGAGGTGGACGCTTTGGCCCAACAGACCAACCGAGCCCGCGAGCAACAGAGCTTGCAACCGGAAATTCAACGAATCACCATACGATGGGGACGGGGCCGTGGCAGGGCCGGTTACCCGCTTTGCACTCTTTAACATTTGTGCAGCGCTACACTGAAGCTCTACCCCTTCCGCGTCGCAGGGTCTCTCCCCCTTCACTCCCATGCCCATCCGCGTTGCGCTTCACCACAAAACAACTTATTTCTACGACCGCTTGGTCACGCTCTCTCCCCAAGTGGTTCGTCTGCGGCCAGCCCCACACGCCCGGACACCCATCCCCGCTTATTCGTTGAAGATCGAACCGGGCGGACATTTCATCAATTGGCAGCAGGATCCCCAAAGCAACTGGTTGGCCCGCATCGTCTTCCCGGACAAAGTACGTCAGTTTTCCGTCGAAGTGGATCTGGTCGCCGACATGGTGGTGATTAATCCGTTCGATTTCTTTCTCGAACCCTACGCCAACGATTTCCCATTCTCCTACGACAAGACGCTCGATCAGGAGCTGGCGCCATTCCGGCTGCTGGAACCGGCGGGGCCGCTTCTCAGCGAGTTTCTGAAGCAGGTCAATGTCACCAAGCGAAGGACAATCGACTTCCTCGTCGACATCAACCAACTGGTGCAAAACCACATCAATTACGCCATTCGATTGGAGCCAGGGGTGCAAAGCCCGGAGGAGACGCTGCAGAAGCGCATCGGCTCTTGTCGCGATTCGGCCTGGTTGATGGTGCAAACGATGCGGCATCTTGGTTTGGCCGCGCGGTTCGTCTCGGGCTACCTCATCCAACTCAAACCCGACGTGAAGCCCCTCGAAGGACCGGCCGGAGCGCCGCAGGACTTTACCGACCTGCATGCCTGGACCGAAGTCTACCTCCCGGGTGCGGGCTGGATCGGCCTCGACCCAACGTCGGGTCTCTTCGCCGGCGAAGGACACATTCCGCTAGCCGCTACGCCGGAGCCGTCCTCCGCCGCGCCGGTCTCTGGAGGTGTGGACGAGTGCGAAGTCGAGTTCGCTCACGTAATGGAAATCACGCGCATCCACGAAGATCCGCGCGTTACCTTACCTTATACCGATGCGCAGTGGGCGGCCATTGAGGCGCTGGGCCATCAGGTAGACCGCGATATCGTCGATCACGATATCCGGCTGACGATGGGTGGCGAACCAACCTTCGTGTCCGTCGATGACATGGAGGCCGCCGAGTGGAACACCGCTGCCATGGGGCCGAACAAACGGAGGCTCGCGTTGGCTCTCCTCGATCGCCTGCGGGCGCGTTTGGCGCCCGGCGGTCTTGTGCACATGGGGCAGGGCAAGTGGTATCCGGGGGAACCGTTGCCACGATGGGCGTTTACCTGTTACTGGCGGGAAGATGGGCAGCCGATTTGGCATGATCCTCGACTATTGGCCTTGGACGGCTCGGATCAGGGCTACGGTCCAGCAGACGCCCAAGCGTTCTCCGAGAAGTTAGCCGAACGATTGGGCGTGGACCCGGAATACATCAATACGGCCTACGAAGATCCCGTTCACTACCTGCAAAAAGAGCGGCAACTGCCCATCAATGTCGATCCGGAAGATAACCGCCTTGAAGACCCGCAGGAACGCGAACGCATCCGAAAGGTGTTTGAACGCGGTTTGCACAATCCAACGGGATTCGTCCTTCCCTTGCAGCGGATTTGGGGCCGCAAGGGACCGGAATGGCAGACCGGACTGTGGATGCTGCGCGGCGCAAAGATCTTCCTGATTCCCGGAGATTCGCCGGTAGGCTTCCGCCTACCCCTCGCCAGTTTGCCGTGGGCGGCTGAGGGATCCCTGCCAATCGTATTGCCAGTCGATCCAATGGCCCAGCGTCACCCTCTGCCACCCGCCCGCCCGGAAGTCAAAATCCAGGACGGGCGCCGTGTCGCGCCTCCAGTCACCCGGCGGCCGAAGCAGGGCGAATCGGCCAGCTGGGTCGTGCGTACGGCGCTGTGTATCGAGCCGCGGAATGGGCAGTTACATATCTTCCTTCCTCCGCTGACCTCGACCGAGGACTATTTGGATTTAGTGGGAGCGATTGAGGAGACCGCGGCAATTCTGAATATGCCAGTCGTCTTCGAAGGTTACTCGCTTCCGCCCGACCATCGCATTAAGCTCATCAAGGTCACGCCGGATCCGGGCGTCATCGAGGTGAACGTGCAGCCGTCAGATAGCTGGGCCGACTTGGTTCGCCACACTACCGAGTTGTATGAAGACGCCCATCAGTGCCGGTTGGGGACGGAGAAGTTCATGCTCGACGGCCGCCACTGCGGCACCGGGGGCGGGAACCACATCGTGCTCGGAGCCCGGACACCGGACGATAGTCCGTTTCTGCGGCGGCCTGACCTGCTCCGGAGTTTCATAGCCTACTGGGTAAACCATCCTTCGCTTTCATACCTGTTTTCTGGGTTGTTTATTGGGCCAACCAGCCAAGCGCCGCGTGTGGATGAGACGAGGGGCGATGCACTATACGAGTTGGAGATTGCCTTCAACCAGATTCCACTTCCCGGAGGAAACGCCCTTCCGTCGTGGCTCGTGGACCGTGTCTTCCGCCACATTCTCACCGACTTGACCGGCAATACGCACCGGGCGGAGTTCTGCATCGACAAGCTCTATTCGCCAGATTCCTCGACCGGTCGCCTGGGGTTGCTAGAGTTGCGCGGCTTCGAAATGCCGCCGCACGCGCGCATGAGCCTAACGCAGCAGTTGCTCGTCCGCACCTTGCTTGCCTATTTCTGGAAGCGTCCCTACTTACAGAAGCCAACGGCGTGGGGAACCCAATTGCATGACCAGTTCATGCTGCCGCACTTCGTCCATCGGGATCTGCAGGATGTGATGGAGGAACTCCGAGAAGCGGGATATCCATTCCTGGCCGAGTGGTTTGCGCCGCATTTTGAGTTCCGGTATCCCGTGTTTGGCCGAGTGAACTATTTGGGAGTGGGCATCGAGATCCGGCAGGCGACAGAACCCTGGTACGTTCTCGGAGAGGAGCCGGCCGGCGGCGGTACCGCCCGCTTTGTGGATTCGTCGGTGGAGCGCGTCCAAGTCAAGGTCAGCGGGATGTTCGGGGAGCGGTATCTGGTCACTTGCAATGGGCGCCGTGTTCCGCTGCACTCCACCGGAACGCAGGGCGAATGGGTGGCCGGCGTGCGCTACCGGGCATGGCAGCCGCCGTCTTGTCTACATCCGACAATTCCCGTGCATACGCCACTGATTTTCGACCTGTACGATACCTGGACAGGACGCTCGATTGGCGGCTGCTCCTATCATGTCTCGCATCCTGGCGGCCGCTCGAACGAGACGTTCCCCGTCAACGCGCTCGAAGCGGAAAGCCGACGCGGGGCCCGATTCTTCCCATTCGGACACACGCCCGGGCCCGCGCCGATGCCTCCCGTGGAAGCCAATCCGTCGTTCCCGCTTACTTTGGACCTGCGGCGATAACAGCGCCCCGGTACATGCCCATGCCGCAGGAGAAGGCGACTTCTCCCGCGGCGGTGGGCAGTTGGACGAGCGTCGTCTCTCCCGCCGGTAGCGTTCTGCGGATGCCGAGCGACGGGAAAACGATCTCCCGGGCACAGTTGCCATCGTTCGCCCGCGAGACGGCAAGCGTGGCGGGGCCCGATAGCAGGAGCCGTGCTGGCTCGAAGCCAGCCGTAGAAACCTTCAGCGCGATAGCCTCCCTGGGGATCTCTCTCGTGCTCAGCGGTTGCCCCTCAATAACGGTGACAACGTAGGCGTGGGTTTCCACCCGGCCGGCGCTTTGCCACTGAGCCCAAAGGCGGTACCGCCCAGGGGATGGAAAGTTCGCGGAGATACGAAGTTCCTTGGGAGCTTCGGAGAGGTTGTGATGGTCACCGTCCGGGGACTCGGCGTGGAGGTGCAGAAAATGCTCTCCGTCTTCGCGGACGGCAAACGCATGGGCCCACGCGCCAAGCCATGGTTGCAGAACAGGCGGGGCGGGGAAGGCGAGTGTGGCTTCGGCGCGCGCGGGAATCGACTGCGGCCAGACCTTTGGCGGTGGAATCGCTTCGGACTTGCGCCTACCTACCTCGATGGCTTGGCGGTCGACCCGGCGGGGTCCGCCGGTAGGCGTATAGTCGCGAAAGGAATAGTAGCGCCCTCCCCGCGGGAAGGCGTACTCGGCGCGGTAGACCCAGCCGGAGTCCGGTTCCGGGTGAAGGTGAGCAAAATCGGTGAAATCGTCGGAGATAACAATGAGATGCATCGGCTTCTCGTGAACGAGATCGAGCGTCATCGTGGCAGGAAGTGCGAAATCGAGCGGATGGGATGGCTTGGTCTCACAGCAGCGTCCTCGAAAGAACCGTCCGAGCAGGTAGGGGTACTCTTGCGGGGTAGCGAGGTAAGCGTAGCCTTTGTCCGTTTCCCGGCCATGGAACTCATCGAGATCTTTGGAACGGTAGTTCGAATAGTAGATCGGATAACCGTCAAGCGCATAGCCGAGCAGTTGGCCGGGAGTGAGGTCGGGGCGAAACGTCGGGGCATGCGCAGACCAGTCGCGATTGTAAATCGGCGCACCGTTAAGGAACACCCCCACGATGTCGGGTGGCAGTCGCGTCGGGCCGGGCCGGGGATTGCGAGGGATCCGGAATACGAACTGCCGCGGCGCCGGGTTCGCCGTCGGAGGATCCTGAATGGTCCCGAGATAGTCGAGCCCGATGCCGGCCGAACGGATGACAACGTGGTCTCCCTCGACGACTACGGAGTGGACACCGGGCTGCCCGGCGGCGACCATCACCAAGCTACTGTAGAGAAACAGTGATCGCATTGGAGCGTTTTCCAGCGGCGGTTATCACGATTTCAGCAACGCCCGTAACGCCCGCCGGAATCTGAATGTTGAACTGATCCAGGGCGGCAAATTCGCCCTGCGGCCCCGCATAGCTCACCGAAGCAGGTTGGGCGTTGACCGTGGCGGTCGCGCTCGTTGCGCTCCCGAGGCCTGTGCCATAGACGCTAACGAAGCCCCCGCCGACGGGGACACCCGCGAACAGGTTGGGGTAGGTCGCAACTATATTTATGTTGGCTCGCCCATTGCCGATGGAAACGGTGGCGTTGCCGAGCGCTGCGGTCGGCGGGATGCGATAGTTGGTCTGGGTGTCCGAGACGTAGGATGTTTCAGCGGTGTGGGAAACGCCGGCCGAATCGACAATGGTGACAGTGCCATTTACGTCACCGCCGAAGAGCGGAAATGCCGTGGCATAGGAGCCAGCCGCGAGAGGGCCGCGTTCAAAAGACGCGGCGGAGACGTGATAAGCCGAAGGGCTCACCAGGCCCCCGCCAACGTCCGTAGCCCGCGCATTGGAATAGCTGGACCCGTCGAGAAAGTTGAAAACCGCAACTCCATTCACCCACAGCCCCTGCGCACCGAGGCCGACCGTGGTGCGAGTGCTGGCGGCCGTCGGCGTGCGCGGGAGCCGGATCGAAAGGTTCTGATTGGTCGGCAGCCCACGGAAGATGCCGCCCGGCTGCAGAGCGTCAAACCACGGGCCCATGACGTAACTGGCCAGATTGTTCGAATTCAAATAAACGTTGGCGTCGGTGGCGCGCAGCCGTTGCACGTCGGCATTGGCGGGATTAGCCAAGGGCGCGGGAGCGGCGGATGGGTCCGCGCCGACCACGTGGAGAGCGGTTTGGTTACTGTTCTTGGTCTGCCATGTGGCCAGCAGGGGATCGGCGGAGGCCGCGGCGTCCATCGCAGTAGCGGGGACGTTGCGGTCCGTGCCGCCGCTCACGGTGCCGTAGAACTGGGCCGCGAAAATATAAGGAAAGGCCGGGGCGCCGTCCTCTTCGAGCGTGACGTGGTATGCATAAATCCCTTGCGGGTACTCCGCAGTGGGGGCGAAACGGCCATTGTAGATGTCCAGATCGCCAAGGCCCGCGACGAACTCGTAGTCTTCCAGGTAACGACCGAGAGGGAACTGCGCGTTGATGGGCGGCCCATACTGGTTCGCGGCGAGTTGTGGTGACACCCCGACGTGAAGGGGCTGCACCCACTCGGGCAACGATTGGCGAGCCGTGATCGTACGCAGCCGGAAACTCGACCGGACCCGGCGGACGGCGCCGTTGATCGTGGCGTAGGGGCCGTAGATCGGATGGCCGTCGAAAGCCCAGCCGAGGATGGGAGAAGGCTTGGTCGGATTCTCACGATAGACCGGTCCAGTGCGCGTGGAGCGGACCAGTTCGACGTTGTCGCCAAGCTGTGCGCGCAGGCAAGTCGGGCTGGCGTGATGATGATACTGCCCGTTTCCAGGTTGATGGCCGACACAAGCGTCGAACGTCTGCGCTTCGCCATAGAAAGCGTTCCGCAGCCAAATGCCGTCGCCCTGCTGTGGCTGGGCAAGGAGGAGAAAGGGGAAAAACAGGAGTAACAGTCGCATACCGATGAAACCAGCGTAGAGTGAAAACGCCCGAAATCCGTATTAAGGCAGATTAAGGGTGTTCTCGTTCCCCCGCTGGCCGATATGGGAATATGGAAGGGACGCTGGCCGCGTCTTCATGACCCGTTCCTCACTAGATAAGCAGCAACACCTCGACTCGCTTTGGCGCTATGAGCCCGAAGAGGGGTTCTATGACGAGGTCCTGCAGCCGTCTGGGCACATTCGACCGCAATGGCGTGGGTTGACCGAGTCCATCCTTGCGCTGCGGGAGGGAGAGTTCCGGGAGCGGTGGAAAGAGGGCCAACGGCTGATCCACGATCACGGGATTACGTACAACGTCTACGGCGATCCACAAAGTACCGATCGCCCATGGCCGCTCGACCCGTTGCCGTTGGTGATGGATCCGGCGGAGTGGAAGTCGATCGAAGCCGCCGTAGCCCAGCGGGCGCAATTGCTGAATACGATCCTGGCGGATTCGTACGGGCCGCAACGACTATTGAAGGACAAGCTGCTGCCCGCGGAATTGGTCTATCCCAATCCCGGGTTCCTGCGGCCGTGCCAAGGCATCCAATTGCCCGGCGGGACCTACCTGCATCTTTATTCCGCTGATATTGCCCGGGCCCCAAACGGGAACTGGTGGGTCTTGGCGGACCGGACGCAGGCGCCCTCCGGCGCCGGGTATGCGCTCGAAAATCGGTTGGTCTGCTCCCGCGTACTGCCGGACGTCTTCAAAACCTCGAACGTCCAACGACTGGCCGGATTCTTCCAGGCCTATCGCGAGACTTTGGCTGGGTTGTCGGCCGCAAAACGGGAGAACCCGCGCATTGTTCTGTTGACTCCGGGCCCCTACAACGAAACCTATTTTGAACACGCCTTCCTGGCGCGATATCTGGGATATACGCTGGTCGAAGGCGGGGACCTGACCGTTCGCGACAACCACGTCTATCTGAAGACGCTCGGCGGATTGCTACCGGTCGATGTGATCGTTCGGCGGCAGGATGCTGGCTTCTGCGATCCGCTCGAGCTGAGGCCCGACTCGATGTTGGGCATTCCGGGTCTGGTCCAGGCTGTCCGGTGTGGCAATGTTGCGATTGCCAACGCGCTCGGGAGCGGGATGGTGGAGTCGGCGGCGCCGTCGGCGTTCTATCCAGTATTGTGCCGTCAATTGCTGGGCGAAGAGTTGAAGATGCCGACGGTGGCCACGTGGTGGTGCGGACAGGAAGGGCCGCTCTCCTATGTGGCGAGCCAACTGCATAATCTGGTCGTGAAGCCCGTCTTTCCAAAGCCAGGAGATCAGCCGATCTTCGGCGCCCGATTGACCGAGGCCGAGCGCCGAAAGCTGGTCTCGAAAATGCGCGCTGAACCTGGCAAGTGGGTAGCGCAGGAGCAGGTGGCGCTGTCGACGGTCCCGGTGTGGGAAGACGAAAGGTTGTCGCCGCGGCACGTGGTCCTGCGCGTCTATGCCGTCGCGCACGAAGGCGGATATAAAGTGATGCCGGGCGGCTTGACCCGCGTCACGCCGTCCCTCGACAACCTCGTCGTCAGCGTGCAACGAGGCGGAGGCAGCAAGGATACCTGGGTACTCGGAGGAAAGGCGGAGGAGCAGTTGACGCTGCTTCCGCCCACCACCCATCGCTTGGCGGTGAGCCGGGCGACGTTCGATTTGCCGAGCCGAGTCGCGGACAATCTGTTCTGGTTGGGCCGATATGTAGAACGGGTTGAGTCAGCCGTGCGGGTGACGCGCTCGATGTTGCCGCGATTGACCCAGGAGAGTGACCCGACGCAGGCGAGCGGCCTGCAGGCCGGGGCGCGGGTCCTGCTGCACCACGGGTACATTAAAGGACCCAGCGAACAGTTGGAAGCCGAGTTGCTCGCGCTGCTGTACGACGGCACCAAGCGCGGGAGCCTCGGACATAGCATTCACTTGATCCATTCGGTGGTTTGGCCCATGCGGGATCGCATCTCGACCGATGCATGGCGCATTCTCACCCGCCTCGACCAGCAGTTCGCCGCCGAACCGCCCCCGGAGGCGTTGCGGTTAAGCGCGGCGCTCGACCTGCTAAATCAAACCGTCATCACGCTCGCGGCCTTCAGCGGCTTAGCGCTTGAAAGCATGACGCGCGGCGAGGGCTGGCGTTTTCTCGATATCGGCCGTCGCTTGGAACGGTCGCTGCAGATGATTGAGCTGCTCCGGCACGGTCTAGCCAGCGATGCGGCGGTGACGCGCGGCGAGCTCGAGGCGGTTCTCGAGATCGCCGATAGCACGCTAACCTACCGGTCACGCTATCAGACCTCCATGCAGACCGATCTCGTTCTGGATCTGCTGCTTATTGACGAGGCCAATCCCCGGTCCATTGTGTTTCAGTTGGCGCGGTTGACTGAACATATTGAGCAACTGCCGGAAAGCAAGTCGCTGACGCGGCGCCCGCCCGAGGCCCGGATCCTGCTCCGGCTGCTCACGAGCGTGCAACTGGCCGACGTTTGCGAGCTAGCCGTGCCCGAGACGATGCACGCGTTCCTGCAAAAGGCAGGAGCGGATCTGCGCCAACTGTCCGAGTTGTTGACGCGCACCTACTTTAACCATGCGGTCACTTCGCACCGCCTGTCCGCCCCTTAATGCCTATGTTGCTGCGTGCCACGCATACGACGACCTATCTCTATAGCGAACCGGTATCGATCTGCCACACCGAGGTGCATCTGGCTCCGCGGCCGTCCGATCGGCAACGGTTGGTAGAACACGAGTTGGTCATCCGGCCGGAACCCGCCACGGTGGACGAGCGCCTGGACTACTTTGGCAATCCCGTAACGTTTTTCTGTCTGAGTGAGCCGCACGAAACCCTCACGATCACTTCGCGGAGCGTCGTCGAAATGGCTGGCGAGGCGCCCCCGCTGGCCGGCATATCGCCCCCTTGGCAGGAGGTCTGCGACCAGATCCGGCGCCGGGATACGCCAGACGCGCTGGAGGCCAGTGAGTTTACTTTCGAATCGCCCCTGATACAATTGGGCCCGGAGTTCGCCGCCTACGCGGCCAAGAGTTTTACCTCGGGACGGCCGCTGCTCGAAGCGGCGCTCGAATTGTCGCACCGGATTTTCACCGAGTTTGAATACGATCCCCGGGCGACCACGGTCACAACACCGGTGCGAGAAGTACTGAAGACGAAGCACGGTGTGTGTCAGGATTTTGCGCATTTTTTTATCGCCTGCGTCCGATCGTTGGGGCTCCCGGCCCGCTACGTCAGCGGATATTTGCGGAGTGGAGAGAATTCAATCGGGGCCGAAGCCTCCCACGCTTGGGCGGCGGTCTTTTGCCCCGGATGCGGCTGGTTCGACTTCGATCCCACCAACGACGTCATGCCGGGAAGTGGACATGTCACCGTGGCCTGGGGAAGAGACTATTCCGACGTCACGCCAGTAAAAGGAGTGGCTTTGGGGGGCGGGGAACAGTTGATCAATGTCGCGGTAGAGGTCGTTCCAGTGCCCGCGGGAGCGGTTGCGGCAGGGAGTTAACGGAAAGTTTTGCTGACGGTTTGGCAACGGCGAAAACTTTGCTATACTCAAGCTGTTTGGCCGTTGCCGGAGCAATCCAATGCGCGCCTGATAAGTTCGCTGGCGTAGCTCAGCTGGTAGAGCATCTGATTTGTAATCAGAGGGTCGGGGGTTCGATCCCCTCCGCCAGCTCCAGTTTTGCGAGCCGGAACAATGTGGACAGGTGGCGGAGCGGTCAATCGCAGCAGACTGTAAATCTGCCGCCCATCGGGCTACGAAGGTTCAAATCCTTCCCTGTCCACCATTAATTTAAGCCGCTGTAAGTTTAAGCCGATGTAGCTCAGATGGTAGAGCGCGTCCTTGGTAAGGACGAGGTCACCAGTTCAATCCTGGTCATCGGCTCCACTCCCTTCTCCCCTCCCGGTAGGAAAAATTCCATGGCGAAAGAAAAATTTGATCGTAGTAAGCCGCACGTAAACATCGGCACGATCGGGCATATCGATCACGGCAAGACGACCTTGACCGCCGCGATCACGAAAGTGCTGAGCAAGCACAACGCGAAGAACTCCTTCCGGAGCTTCGAC
>CAMDCN010000007.1 GCA_945890485.1 Candidatus Sulfopaludibacter sp. SbA3
GAGATTCAGCTGCTGCTTCATGAACGCTCTGACGCAGTCGTCGAGAAGAGCGTGGGCTGATTATCTGGACACAACCGACGACGCCCTAGCGAATTTACAGGCCAACACCGATACCGCTCAGGATAATGCTCGACTCGGGATAATGCGCCTTATCTGGAGCCCAAGATAAGGCGCATGCGCGCCGTTATTTCGTGGATGCCGTGAAGGCGAATGAGAAAGATGCGTATGCGCTGGACTTAGTCCGTCGGATGGACGAGTTATTCGCGGTGGACCGGGAGGCGCGGGAGGCGAAGGTGTCCGTGGCGACGCGGGCGGAGTGGCGGCGGGAGCGGTCGGTGGCGATTGTGGCGGGAATTAAGGCGCGGTTGGAGTCAAAGCCGGGGGACGTGTTACCGCAGAGCCAGGCTGGAAAGGGTGTGCGGTACGGGTTGGGGCAGTGGCAGCGATTGGTTCGGTTTCTGGAGTATCCGGAGATCGAGTTATCGAATAACTTGGCGGAGAGCTCGATGCGGCCGACGGTGTTGGGGAGGAAAAACTGGATCCACGTGGGGAGCGTGGAGGCGGGGCCGAAGGTGGCGGCGATCTTGTCGGTGATGGAGAGCTGCCGGAGGATGGGGGTGCCGGTGCGGGAGTATCTGGGGGATGTGCTGCCGGGGTTGGGGGATCGGAAAGTGAGCGAGGTGGCGGAACTGACGCCGTCGGCTTGGCTCAAGCGGAGAAGGGCCTAATCCGAAACGGGGGATTCACGCAAGGCTGGGGTTGGCCGTGCGCATACGGTGGAGTTCTATGCCAACAATGGCGCCGACCGGCCCGACTGGTGGCTCGCTGAGCGAACACAGCGTCGCAACTATGACGCTTCCGGTAGGTACGTTGAGACCGTTGCAGCGCGCTACATGGACGATCCTCCAAAAGACAACGTTAGCCCCGCATGTTGGTATTCGGGTCTCGCATCGCTAGATGTTCATTACTCTTCTGGTCCGGCGAATTACATGTTCTATTTGTTGGCGCATGGTGGTACGAGCAAACCTCGTTCAGCTACGAATCCGCTTTACGGGAATTGCCCATTAGCCCCAGTGACTGTTCCCGGAATAGGAAACCAAAGAGGCTCTAAGATTTGGTACGACGCGCTGGCTCTATTGGGGCCAGGAGCAACCTATGCCGATGCGAGATTGGCCGCGACTACGTCGGCGAAAGAGCTCTATGATATTGCCGAGATCGATGCGGTCGGGGCTGCCTTTTCGGCCATCAGCGTTGTCATCGGTGACTCCAATGGGGACGGAACCTTCAGCACTGCGGATCTGAATGTTCTAGTCGATTGGGTACTCGGTCGAGTTGCGATGCCGCCGCGAGGGACAAATGAGTTTGTCAAAACGGACGTGAACGGTGATGGGGCGCTCAACAATACGGATATCAATTTATTCGTCGATCGACTTCTCGAGCGAATTTCCAGATTTCCGATTGAGCCATAAGCACCTGCGAATTCAGGCTGATACGCTTTGCTAGGTATTGATCTTGATATTGTCGTCGTTTTCAGGGAACCGGTGGAAGCTAGGCTGATTGAGCGGGCCGTCTCCAACTGGCCACTTGCAAGACGACCTGCTTGACCCGCGCGAATGGTTCAACCAGCACATCGGGGTTGTCGTCACCAACCGCAAGCCGTTTTCCTTCT
The DNA here is from genome assembly GCA_945890485.1 of Candidatus Sulfopaludibacter sp. SbA3. Lineage (GTDB taxonomy): Bacteria > Acidobacteriota > Terriglobia > Bryobacterales > Bryobacteraceae. Next base: position 1,670 of record CAMDCN010000007.1, read on the forward strand.
GGGTGGATGTGTGGGGCTACCTGGCCACCGTGCCCGCGCCGTACGTCTCCATCGCGAGTTTGCGCAACCAATGAAGAAGCGCTGGAGGCACCCCATGAGACTGCAAACTGAACTGCCGCGCCTCGCCATGGCGATCCTGCCGATCCTTCTGGCTCCGGCCATGGGAAGAGCCGAGGAGGTCGTCGATGGCCTCTTCCGCCTTGTGACGGTGTCTGGCGCCGTCGACGGCGGCCTCTGCAAACCAGGAGCCACCTTCCGCGTGAGATCCGAGTGGCAAAACGTGTCAGGGAAATTCGTACGCAACGTGGAAGCGCGCAAAGCCGTTCTGACCGGCAATAACAGTCTGAAGAGTACCCACCTGCTGATTCCCTCGCGGGGCTCCGTCGCGCCGCAGGAGTCGGTCTTTGGCACGTTCTTGATTCAGTTAGGTACCTGCGCGTCGTTCCAGTTCTACGTTAGCCTCGTCGGGTCAGCCGACCAAGCGATACTCCTCTGGGTCAACGAGTTTGGCGAGGCCGCGTCAGAGATCATGCACCCGGGAACCGCAGGAACCATTGGCTTCACGGGCGGACCGGGCGAACCCGGGGGACCGGGTGGTTTCGGCGGGCCACCCGCTGGCTCAGGGTTCCCCCTGCTCTCCGATCCCGTGCGGATCGAGAACCTCCGGGTATCCGATGAGGGTAACCAGGTTCGCGGCGTCATCACCCTCGATCTGGTCAGCAACGTCTCCTCCTGGAGAAGCTCGGAATCACTGACAGAAACCTCGCCCGGCGCAAACGTATTCTCGAATGCCACTGACACCTTGGCGATCCAGGTGCTGCGCTACTCCAGCCATCTGCCCGGCGTGGTGAACACGCTGCGGGCCAGCCTTGCCTCGGTTGCCTTCGGCTATCGAAACACGCTCGAACTCAAGGAAACCAGCGCCGGCTCCAACCTGTTCGCGTCGGACCATTATCAACTCGTAGTGACAGCCCTTCGCCTCCCCTCCCCCAGTGTGATCGATACCTTGACGCTGGTCCGGTTAAGTAACTGGGACCAGACGCTGGCCGCGGGCGTCGTACTCACGGAAACTGGCGCCGATACCCTTGAGTTTCGCAGCGGTGCGATCGTCCTCGGACTAACTCGTCTCACCGGAAAAGAAAACATGGCCATTGACGACTTCACGGCGGACGTTTCGCTGAACGGGGCGCCGCCCATAGAGATCGACGCGCTGGAGACGGCGCCCGCCTCCCTGGAGTTCAGAACCGATGCGATCCTGAACGCGGGCGAACCGGGTGTATTCCCGGGGGCCACACAGGCCTTGAAGGTTGGAGAGAAATGGAACCCGGTTTTGTATACTCCCGTAAAAGTTGGTGAAGGCAACCCACCGCTGAACGCCAGTGTCGTGCTCAGCGGGGTGGGGGGGATTCTCGGCTTTTCGAGACGATTTATTGACCTGGAGCGAGCCCAAGAAGGCGAAACTCACGGCCCAAGTCAATGGAATAGCCGTCGACCAGGACTATCTTCGATTCGACCTCCTTCACAAGAAGGCCCCTCCGGAATTCGTTCTCTTGAATTTCCCTCACGCGATATTCAAGGACTCCCGATTTACCGTTCAGCAGAGGCGAATCGCAGTTGGCGTGATTAACGGCGACAGGCTCAGAGCCAAGGCTTGGACGGGCGCTGGCGCTCAGTACGAGGCGGACCTGCTGGTTCTCCCTGTCAATCAATGGCATCTGGGAGATGAAATGCGGCTGGATATCTATCAACCTGTGGCCGCGTTAAAGAATCCATCCGATCCCTCGCTGAGAGCTAAAGCCCCTATTGCGATTAAATTCGAGGTAGAAGTTCGCGATCGAGCTTTTGACGATTTGATCATTAGCGATCTCTACACAACTGGCTTTACGCCCAACGAACTGAAAATGAAAAGCGTCACGGCAGCCGGTTTTGGGGTCACCAATGACCCTACAGGCAAGTTCACGTTGATCGGCAACGATACCACCAAATCTCATGTCCCGATTCGAATCTCCATCACCGCCGAACTGCCCGCTGGCAGCTTCGTCGGCGACGGAGGCGTTCGATTTCTGTTGGTGGCCCGCAGAAACATAAAACCGTGAAGGTGTCCTGGTAGCTGTATCACTTCATCGGCCGCAGTCTTCCGGCCAAATTGGCCCAAGTCCATAGTACGGCCGTCAGCGCCGTCATGCCTCCCGCCACCAGTCCCACCAGGCGGATCGGATAAACGTCCACGGCCACCGCCGCTACGGTCATCGATACCATCATCGATACGTTCATCAGCATCTCCACGGTCGCAAACACGCGGCCCCGGTACGCCTCCGGCACATGATGCAGCAGCATGCTCCGGTTCAACACGTTGTTGGCTCCCATCGCGATCCGCGACAGCGTGATGAAGGCCACCGCCCCCCACATGGTCTCCATTTGCGTAAACGCCATGTAGGCCCCGCCGATCACAAAGAAGCAGCCTGCGATCGCCCACTTGTACTGTTCAAAATTCAGCTCTTGTCCCGCCCGCAGCCCCACAAACCCGCCCAGCACGAGCCCCACCCCGGCGAACCCCCAGATGATCCCCACTCCCGCCGGACCTGCTTTGAAGACGACTTCGCCGAACAGGGTGAACAGAATCTGTGCCGCTCCGCCACCAGACGCCCATCCTACGCCCGCTAATGCAATCGCCAGGAGAAGTGGCGTCCGCCAGAGAAGCTGCAACCCCTCCACAAACTCCCGCACGCCCTGGTCCCGCTTCACCTCATGAACAACGCGAAACGAACCCACCAACCGCGAAATCGACCAAGCGCTGAACAAGAACGCACAAGAGTTAAACACGAAGGCCAAGCCGTAGCCGAAGGCCGCTACCGCCGCGCCGCCCAACATGGTCCCCAGCGACAGCGTCAACCAGGAGGTCGTTTGCGTCATCGCGTTCGCTGTGTGCAGCTCCTCGCCCTCGGCCAGGTCCGGCAAAATCGACGACCGGCCCGCAGTGAAGAACGGCGTCGCCACCATGAGTAGTGCGCTGAGGCCATAAAGCAGCACCGTGGCTGGCCACTCAAGCAGTAGCAGGAAAGCCAGCGCAACCACGGCGCGGAAGAGTTCGCTCGCCATCATCACGCGCCGCCGGTCCAGCCGGTCCAGGTAGACGCCGGCGATCGGCGCCACCATAATCGCGGGTAGCGTCCGCGCGATCATCACCGCCCCAACGGTCGACCCCGAGCCCGTGAGGTGAAGCGAAAGCGACAACGCCGCAATCGAGTTGAAATGGTAACCCGTCTCGCTCACCACTTGGCCCACCCAGAGCGAGCGATAATTTGGGTTCTGCCGTAGCAGCGCCAAAAATTGCACTTCTCCTCATCATATGCAAATCCTCTCTGACTGGTTCCTTTGGGCCATCCTCGCCATGGTCACGCTGGCCAGCCTCTTTCCCCACTGGGCCAGCGTCATCCACGCCAATACGCTCTCCGACTACGGCATCTTCGCCATCTTCTTTCTCTATGGCGTTAACCTCTCTGTCGAGAGCCTGCGCACCGGCCTCGTCAACTGGCGGCTCCATCTGCTCGTTCAGCTCTCCACGTTTGTCCTGTTCCCGTTGCTCTTCCTGCCTTTCCGTGCCGTTGCCGGTCCCTACTTACCCGCCGAACTGATGCTCGGTTTCTTCTACCTCTGCGCCCTACCTTCCACAATCTCGTCCTCCGTCGCAATGACTGCCATCGCCCGCGGCAACGTGCCCGCCGCTATTTTCAATGCGACGTTATCGAGCTTGCTCGGCGTCTTCCTCACGCCCGCGCTCGTCAGCCTGGTTGCGCAAACCACCGGCCAGGCGCCGCCTCTGACCCAGACCGTCACGAAGGTCGCCACCTTGCTGCTGCTTCCCTTCGCCCTCGGCCAACTCCTCCGCCCGTTCGCCGGGCATTTCTTCGGACGGTACAAAAAGTACACGGCCATTTCGGACAAGTGCATCATCCTGCTTCTGGTTTTTGCGGCTTTCTCGGATTCCGTAAACGCCGGGCTGTGGACCACTTATGGCCCCGGCGTCCTCGCTCTCACCTTCGTCGCTACCGCTGCCCTGCTTGCGTTCGTTCTGGCCCTTACAACGACGCTGGCGCGCCTGCTGGGGTTCAACGTTGCCGACGAGATCGTCGCGGTTCTCTGCGGTTCAAAGAAGACTCTCGCCTCGGGCGCTCCGATGGCCAAGCTGATCTTTGCCGGCTCGGTGAGCCTGGGCCCGATCCTGCTGCCCATCATCGTGTACCATCAGATCCAGCTTTTCGTCTGCAGTGTTCTAGCTCGCCGGTACGCCGCCCGACCCCAACTCCCTTAGCATCTCCAGCGCCGCCTCGACGACGATATCTTCGGTGTCCTGCCCGTAGAGCGCGGTGTCCACTTCGTAGCCGCCTTCGGCGAAGGCCGCCCGTGTGGGCATGTAGCCGAAGGTGCCGTTCGAGTAACCGGAAACGAGCGTGTGGGGGAACGGGCTCCCGGCTACGATCCGATCACCGATCTCTCCGAACGGCTCGTCCTGCATCGAGACGAGCACGATGTCGCCCACGCGCATCACCTGCAGTTGCCGCTCGACAAACGCCTCCCCGCGCACCATCCTCGCGCGCTCTTCCTTCATCGTCGCGCGGGTCAACGCCGCGGTCGCCTCCCGGACTCCGACTCCGTTTGTCCGCGCCGCGTCGAGCGCCTCGCGGAGCTGCGTCACTGCCGCCACCAGTTCGGCATGAGGCGGAAATTCGTTCGCGGGAAGCCGCAGTGTCCGGCTGCGCACCGTGAATGCCACGGGGCCGTCGGCCGCAGGCACATCTTCATATAGCGCAATCGGCGCCCCGGATTCCATTACGCCCACGAACCGCTCTGTCCGCCGGCGTGTGTCGATTTCGAGCGCCACCTTCGCCGCCTCCAGGCCCAGAATCCGGCCCAGCCGGTGATAGACGGCGCGGTCTCCGGTAAAGCCGCGCACCGGGCCTACGGATCCCGTCGCCCCTTGCAGGAACAGGCAGTGCCCGCCCATCTCGCGCTCCACCACTTCCCGGACGACGCCGGGGAAATCGGGCGTGAACCACTCGTTCTCCCAGGCCATAATCGTCGGGTGGCAGGCGTAGTGGACGACCACCGCAACCGGCCGCTCGTCGAGATCGTCGACACGCACGACGCGCACCGTACGGTCCACCGGCACATCCCAGTTGCGGCCTACTACGACGCGGCCTCCGTCCACGGTCACGCGCCTGTTGACATTGATCGTGCAACTGCCCTCCCCCGCCGCCACCCGCACCGACCGTAGATTCCGCAGCGCCTGCCAGCCGGCTCCGGCAATCCGGCGCGGCAGGCTTTCGAGATACTCGACGCCCATGTCCAGCCCCTCGGACACAACTTCTAACCGCATCGTCTTTGGTCCCGAGTGGGTGTGCGAGGCGGCGATCCGTATCGCTTCGCGCGGAAGTCCGGTCAAGGTTTTGACAGCGTCCATCACGCGCCCGGCCCACTCTTCATTGAAGCCGATGACGTCGACGTCGATGATGAGCGCCGTCGTCTCGCCGTCGCTCATCGCCAATGCGGTTGCGTACAGCGGCATATCCGCCCCGACGCCCCGTTGATGCAATTGCGCTCCCCAGATTCCTTGCGGTGTCCCCGGCGCCGGCGTGATGTCGCTGCGTCCCGTGCCTGCCTGTAGCTGTCCCATCTCCAAAGCCTACTGCACCCGCAGCTTTTACAAACTCCTCACAATTCCGGAACCGTCCGTCGCCGCCTCATCCCGCGCTAGCCAACAGAGACAGTTCCTATGAAACCCCAAACACTCCTCACCACATTGATCCTGACTGCGACCGCACTCCACGGGCAGCTTCCCATCAACCCGAACATTACACTGCGCGGACCACAGATCCTGCGCGTTGCCTTTATGGGTGACTCCTTCGCCGCGGGCGAGGGTTCGCCCAATCTCACTGGCGCTAACTGGACCAACCCGAATCCCGGGTGCCATAACTCCGATGAGAACGGCCGGTCTGGGGCCGCCCGCCGCATCCAGGCGCAGCTAGCGGAACAGGCCGGCTTCCTCGGGCGCCGCCTTGAGTTCATCGACGTAGCCTGTTCCGGCGCCACCATCAACGGCTCCATCCTTGGCGAGAACTATCGCGGCGTTACCCCGCTCACCACCACCGGTCCCGGCCCTGTCGGCCCTCCCATTCCTTCTCAGCTCGCTCAGGTGAGGCAATGGCTGAACGGCTCCGAACTCGACGTCCTCGTCCTATCGATCGGCGGAAACGACACCGGCTTCGGCGATGTGGTGACGAAGTGCATGACACCGCTCACCACTTGTAAGGACGACGCGGCGCTCGAAACGCTGATTCGTCGTGGAAAACAGGGCAACACGGAGTATGTCGGCCTCGACTTTCTCGCTGGAGCCTACACGAATATGAAGAATCGAATCGATGCCGATCTGAAGCCCAAAGCGGTCTACATTATCGGCGTACCGAACCCGTTGCGCGACCAGGATGGCCGCCTTTGCCATCGCTTCGAAGACGGCGTCGGCATTCTGCCAACAAGCCTGACCGACCCGCTGAATAATCCCTTCGTTCAGATGGTCGGCTTTTCCACCATCGGCACGCTCAGCCCGGCCGAAGTCGACCGCGGCGAGGCCGAGTGGATCGAGGAGACGCTCATCAATCCCTTAAACACCCGGCTCGCCCAGATTGCGGCGACGTTCAGTGCCTCCGGCTGGCGCTTCGTCGATATTGAATTCATGACCCGCCTCCATGGCTTCTGCTCTGAAGATGCCTGGTTCCACACGTTCAAGACCTCGCTCGCCACCCAGGGAGACTTCAATGGCGTCGCCCATCCGAAGCGCTCCGGCTATCAGGTTTACGATGCGTTCACGTTCCGTCTCCTCGCCCGCCACTTCAATGTCCGGACAACCAGCGCTCCCCGCATCGATCACGAGAATTTCCACATCGTCTACACGCTGGACAATGAGACCAAAACCGTCACGCCTGGCGAGTTTAATCTTTCGACGGATCGGCTCTTCGTCGGGAATACCTTTTCCGTTCGCTTCCGCTCGCTCGTCTTCCCCGCGGCCAACGTACTGACTTCGCTGACGCTGCAGGTCTCGACGCGTGCCTTCTCCACCGCCACCGCGGCGGATATCTCCAACTTCAATATGGACGTCGACCCCCAGCAGACAGGCAACTTCTCCCGCGCTGTCAGCATGAACAGCTTCGCCAATGGCGAGACGCTGCACATCCGGTGGCGGGCGATCACCCGGCCTCACTACGATGCCAGCGCCGCAACCACTACGTCCTTCTCGTCAACCATCCGGGTCAAAGTGAAGGATGGCGTCAACTCCGCGCGTCGCCTCTAGAGCCGCCACCTGGAGAATCTGCTTCACTTTCGCCATCTGGGCTGCATGGCTAGCCGGAGATCGACGGCAATCGCTGCGTCAATCTCCGGCACCCGTTTTGAAACTGATACGTTGAGGTATGAGAAAAACCATTCTCCACCTCTGTTTTGTCTGTTTGCCCCTCTGCGCGCAAGTTCCCGACCAGGAACATCACAAGCATATGGACGCTGGCACCTACGCCCGGGTGCTCGAAGATCCTAGCCGCGACGCGTGGCAAAAGCCGCATGAAGTCATCATGGCGCTGGCGCTGAGGAAGACGGAGGCCATTGCCGACATCGGCGCGGGAACCGGGTACTTCAGCCGCCGCTTTGCCCGCCATGCTGGCACCGTCTGGGCAGTCGACATCGACCCCAAGCTGCTCGAGATCGCTGGCAAAAACAAGCCGGAAAACTTGAAGCTCGTTCACGCCAAAATGGACGACTCGTCGCTCCCCGCCGGTGCGGTCGACACTATTTTCATTTGCGATGTCTGGCACCACATCGACGGCCGCCCTGCCTACCTGCAGAAGCTGAAGAATGCGCTAAAGCCCGGCGGCCGGATTGTGGTGATCGACTTCAAAGAGGGCAAGCTGCCGGTTGGCCCGCCGCCCTCCATGAAGATCACCGAGAAGGACATGGTTCGCGAGTTCGCCAACGCCGGCTTCAAAGTCAGCCAGCGGCACGACGTTCTGCCCCACCAATACTTTCTCGAGTTTCGGTAACGTTAGCGGCGATAGCGCCGATCATCGTCCCGCATCTGCCGGCTGATCTCAAAGTCGAGTTGCGCGGAGAGCCGGGCGATGCGCTCACGCTCTCCGCGAGAAAATCCGAAGCGCGAGGACCGGCCAATTTCACGCTGCAGATTCCGCTCCATATCCCAGAGGCGCCGTGCCTCGCGGGGCGTGATGCGGCCGGTGCGTTCTCCAAACGCGATGCGGCCGGCGAAGTTGTCGCGGGCGCCGGAATAAGAAGGGCCGTAGCCGTACGGAGTGGCGCCGCGCCCGGCGTAGGGTTGCGCGCTGAGGGCGATGCCGAAAGCGAGGCCGAGTAGAAGGGTTTTCATGGTTGTGTACCTCGCTTCTTGTTTTTGCAAATTGAGGGCCACCGCAAAATAGGCCCTGTTTGGGCTGATTCTGGTGTTTTTCCACCACCCAGGTGCTTCCAATGCACCGATTGCAATAGACTATGGACACTATGCGCGTCTTCGCCATCGCTCTCCTTGCCGTACCTCTGTTGGCCCAACACGGCCGCTATCTCAGCGACTCCAAGAATGCAGCCATTGGCGATCCCCAGGCGATCGCCGCCGGGACCAAGCTCTTCATGGGCTCCTGCGCCGGTTGCCACGGACCTGACGGCGGCGGAGGCGCACGCGGCCCCAACCTCGTCCGCCGCTCCCTATGGCACCCCCTCAGCGACGACGCCATTTTTCAGGTAATCCGTAACGGTGTGGCCGACATGCCGCCCACCAAGCTGGCGGACGAGCAGACGTGGAGCCTCGTGGCCTTTATCCACGCACTCACTGGCCCCGCCAGCACTAACCCCATACCCGGTGACCCCGCAGCCGGGAAAGCCATCTATTGGGGAGCCAAGGCGGGCTGCTCCAACTGCCACGCCATCCGCGGCCAAGGCGGCAGCATGGGTCCGGACCTGTCCAACGTTGGCGGCAGCCGCCCCCTCGCCGTCATTCGCGAGGCCATCGTGGAACCGGCCAAGGATCTCTACTACCTCGGCAACGAAGCGGCCACCGTCGAGCTCAAGAACGGCCAAACCCTTCAGGGCGTTGCCAAGAACCGCAGTAACTATTCGCTGCAACTCATCGACACCAAGGGAGCACTCCACCTCATCCAAATGCGAGACGTTAAAAAACTGACCGTCTCCGACTCGACACCCATGCCGACCGATTACGCCAAACGCCTCTCCCGCACCGAACTGCGCGACCTCCTCGCCTATCTCGCCACTCAGGATGTCCGCGCCAAGGAGTCCGCTCAATGATCCGCGCCACCCTCTTCGCCCTGCTCGTCGCTGCCGGCGTCTGCGCCCAGGTCCAGCACGAAGATATCGCCAAGGGCGCCGGACAAGATTGGCTTACCTACGCCGGCACCTATGCCGGCTGGCGCTATAGCCCCCTGCAGCAGATCACCGCCGCGAACGTACGGAATGTTGTGCCCAAGTGGGTCTACCATGTCCCCGGAGCGCGTGGCCTGCAAAGCTCCCCCATCGCCTATCAAGGCGTCCTCTACGTCACCGCCCCCAACTCCGTCTATGCCGTTGATGGCCGCAGCGGCCGGCTCATCTGGCGCTACGCCGATCCACGCGCAAAATCCAGCGGCCCCAACCGCGGCGCCGCGATCTGGGGAGACAAGGTCTACTTCACCACCACGGACAACTATCTGGTCGCGCTGAATCGCCATACCGGCGCGTTGATCTTTAACAAGCAGTATGCCGATGTCGCCAAGGGCACCACCTCGACGTCTGCCCCCGTTATCGCGAAGGGGAAAGTGATTGTCGGCAGCTCCGGCGGCGACAGTGGCATGCGAGGATTTCTCATGGCCCTTTCGGCCGACACGGGCGAGGAGCTTTGGAAGACCTATACCATTCCCGCCAAGGGCGAAAAGGGCTCGGAAACCTGGGGCGATTTGATCGACTGGGGCGGCGGCGCCACCTGGCTCTCCGGCACCTACGACCCCGCTCTCAACACGCTCTATTGGACTACCGGCAATCCATGGCCGGACTACAACGGCAGTGTTCGCCCCGGCGATAATCTTTATTCCTGCTCCCTGCTTGCCCTGGATCTCGACACGGGCAAGATGAAGTGGTATTTCCAGTTCACCCCGCACGATACCCATGACTGGGACGCCCAAAGCTGGCCGGTGCTGGTCGATACCGAGATTCAGGGCAAGCCCCGGAAAATCGTTCTCCACGCCAACCGCAACGGCTTCTTCTATGCGCTGGACCGCGTCACGGGCGAGTTCCTTCGCGCCACCCCGCTCATCGACAAGATCACCTGGGCCAAAGGCATCGACCCGAAGGGACGCCCCATCGAGCTGCCCAACATCGAACCCAACGCCGAAGGCAACTGGATCTGCCCCAGTGTAAAGGGCGCGACGAATTGGATGGGCCAATCCTACAACCCGGGCACCGGTTTGCTTTACGTCCTCACGCTCGAACAGTGCGGTATGTTCTATCGCTCCTCGCAGCAGCCACAGCCGATGAAGAACTTCTCCGGCGGCGGCGCTACCGAAGAGGGCGGCCAAGTCATCCTCCGTGCCCTCGACCCCAAGACTGGCAAGCGCGTGTGGGAATACCCCATGACCGGCTTGGGCCGCATGTGGACCGGCACCGTCTCCACCGCCGGCGGCGTGATCATCAGCGGCGACGACGACGGCAACGTGATTGCGCTCGACGCCAAGAACGGCAAGCATCTCTGGCACTTTAACGTGGGAGAGATGTTGACCGCTTCCCCGATTACCTACTCGATCGATGGGAAGCAGTACGTGGCCGTCGCGTCAGCGAGCGCCGTCTTCTCCTTCGGCCTCTTCGAACCGGCGGTTCCCATCGAATCGCCGGTTATCGAGATCAAAAAGAAGTAGCTCGGCTACCGGAACAGCAGGGGTACGAACTCGGCGAGATACTGGCGCCACACGCTGTAGGTGTGTGGCCCCTCCGTCTCCCGGTAGACATGGTTCACCTTCCGCTCGGTCAGCAGCTTATCGAAGCCGCGGTTGCGTTCGAGCAGGAAGTCCTGCCGTCCGCACGCAAACCAGAACAGCTTTGGGGGAGCGCCGGTCAACAGTGCTCCCGCGTTCTCCGGTACCGCCGCACTGAACGCGCCCAAGGCCGAGAACATTTCCGGATGCCTTAACCCGATGTGGATCGACTGCCCCCCACCCATCGAAAGCCCCGCGATCGCTCGGCCTTTGGTCACCCGGTATTTGGTCTCCACCGTCGGCATCACGTCCCGCAACACATAGTCCTCAAACACCGCCACATTTTTCGCCTGCACCTCACGTGGCGAACCAAACGGCACCGCATGGCCAAATGGCATCACCACGACCATCGGAACCGCCTTCCCCTCGGCAATCAGATTGTCCAGGATGAAATTCGCGTGCCCCACCAGCACCCATCCACCCGCCGTATCGTTCGACCCGTGGAACAGGTACAGCACCGGATACTTCTTCTTCGACTGCGCATACCCCGGCGGCGTATACACCCAAAACGCCCGCGGCTCGCCGCCAATCGCTTTCGCATGCTGCCAGTTGATCTCGACGGAACCGTGCGGCACATCCCGCGCCTGCCACGGCATAGCCGCGTCTGTCGGCACCTCCACCAAGCTCGCTGAAGTCCGCGCCCGCAGCTTCACCCTTGGGTTCACCGGATCCGCAATCGTCACGCCATCCACGGTGAACGAGTAGATGTAGATGTTCGGTGCAAGCAGCCCCACCGTCACCCGCCAAACGCCCTTGGCGTCCTTCGTCATCGGCTCCTTCGCGCCGGCTTTCATCCAGTCGCCAAAAAAGCTCACCTCCTTCGCCTGTGGGGCGTCGAGCGAGAACGTCACACGCCGGTCTGAATGGATCTCCTGCGCGGCTGCGGACAAGGCAATGAGGAAAAGAGTATTTTTGAGCAAGGCGCATTATATCGACTCAGCCGGAGAGATAATAGGCTCCATGCGCCGCATCGTATTGGCCCTGTTCGCCGCCGCTTTGGCCTCCGCCCAGGAACACATCCCCGAGAACGAGAAGAATCCCCTCGCCGGAAAACCGGACGCCATCACCAACGGCAAACGCCTCTACGAACAAACCTGCCAGGCCTGCCACGGAGGCAACGCCGCCGGTAGCGAACGCGGCCCCGCCCTCTCCACCGGCGTCTTCAAACACGGATCTAAAGACGGCGAACTCTTCCTCAACATCCGCAACGGCCTCAAAGGCACGCAAATGCCGCCTTTCGCCGGCCTCAAGACCGAGCAGATCTGGTCCATGGTTGCCTACCTCCGTAGTCTCGCCGATACCGGCGTCCGCTCCGCCGAAACCGTCCCCGGCAATCCCGCCGCCGGCGAGGCCCTCTTCTTCGGCAAAGCCGCCTGCTCCAACTGCCACGCCGTCCACGCCCGCGGTGGCATCTTCGCCCCCGACCTCTCCGCCGCTGCCGCCCTCCCCGCCGATACCATCCGCCAGAAACTAGCCGACCCCGCCTCCGTCGGCCGTACCCGCGGCCGCCGCACCGTTGGCCCCTCCATCACCACCGTCAAGTTCCCCGATGGCCGAACCGTCCGCGGCATCGCTCGCAATCAGGACACATTCACCCTCCACCTCGCCGACCCTTCCGGCAAGCTCCATCTTCTCGACAAGCGCAAGGTCACAGTCACCACCGCCCCCGGCTCCTTCATGCCTCCCGCCAAGCTCACCCCCGCCGAAACCACCGACCTGATCGCCTACCTCAAATCCAACACCGCCCGCGATTTCGACAAAACCCGTCAGGCCCCCCTCAGCGGCGGCCTCACCTTCGAACGCATCCGGAATTCCGCCGCCGAGCCCCACAACTGGCTCACCTACTGGGGCGACTACCAGGGCACTCACTACTCGACCCTCGCCCAAATCACCCCGGCAAACGTCAAGAACCTCCAGACTAAATGGGCTGCCCAGATGCCCGGCGACACCCTTCTCCAATCCACCCCCATCGTCATCGATGGCATTATGTACACCTCCGGCATGCCCGGCCAGGTCTACGCCCTCGACGCCCGCACCGGCATGGAAATCTGGAAATACGAGCGCAAGCAGAAGGTCGTCAACCCCTTCGAGAGCAACCGCTTCAATCGGGGCGTCGCCGTCCTCGGCAACCGCGTCTTCGTCGGCACCCTCGACGCCGCCCTCGTCGCCCTCGACGCCCGCACGGGTCTCCCGCTGTGGGAAACCCAAGTCGCCGATACCATGGAAGGCTACTCCGTCACCGCCGCCCCCCTCGCCGTCAAAGACAAAATCATCGTCGGCGTAGCCGGCGGCGAACACGGCATCCGCGGCTTCCTCGACGCCTACGACCCCCAAACCGGTCGCCGCCTCTGGCGCTTCAACACCACCCCCGGACCCGGCGAATTCGGCAACGACACCTGGAAGGACGACACCTGGAAACGCGGCGGCAGCGGCACTTGGCTCACCGGCTCCTACGACCCCGAACTCGACACCCTCTACTGGGCCACCGGCAACCCCGGCCCCGACATGGACGCCGAAGTCCGCAAGGGCGACAACCTTTTCTCCTGCTCCGTCGTCGCCCTCAACCCCAATACCGGCGCCCGCAAATGGCACTACCAGTTCACTCCCAACGATAGCCACGACTGGGACGCCAACCAGGACCTGATCCTGCTCAACCGCGGCAATCAAAAACTCCTCGTCCAAACCAACCGCAACGGCCTCTTCTACGTCCTCGATCGCACCAACGGCAAGCTTCTCCTGGGCAAACCCTACGTCTCCCAATCCTGGAACGACGGCTTCACCCCTGACGGCCGCCCCGTCGTCCGACCCGGCTCCGACTCGACGCCCGAAGGCCGCGTCGTCGCCCCCAGCCTCGTCGGCGGCACCAACTGGCAATCCCCCTCCTACGACCCCAAAACCGGCTGGATGTACGTCGTCTATGCCGACGCCCCTCAACGCTACCTCCGCGAACCCTCCACCTACGAACCCGGCAAAGCCTTCTGGGGTGGCCGCACCCTACCCACCGGCGACCCCGTCCTGACCGGTATCAAAGCCATCGACACCGTTACCGGCGACGTCAAATGGGATTACAAGCTCTCCCGCGGCTCCCTCTCCGCCGGCGTCCTCGCTACTTCCACTGGCCTCCTCCTCGCTGCCACCAGCGAAGGGAACCTCATCGCCCTCAACGCCAAAACGGCCCAGCCGCTTTGGACCATGCAAACCGGAGGCCCCATCGCCTCCTCTCCCATCAGCTACGCCGTCGACGGCAAACAGTTCATCGCCATCTCCGCCTCCGGCGTTCTCTTTAGTCTCGGTTTGCCTGAATAGTCGAAGCCGGGCCCCCTACTGCGGCCTCGGAACAGCCAACGGAAGGTTCAAGAGACCCGCCCCCAGTTCAGCGGCCAATGGCGTTGCTCTCCGCACCGCGGCATCGGCGGCATCAGGGGTTACATTCGGACTCCGGCTAGCGAGTATCGCGACCGCACCGGCGACAAACGGCGTCGAGTAAGACGTTCCCCATGCGGCGGCATAACCTCCTCCCGGATATGTCGTCACGATTCCTTCTCCCGGTGCTGCCACAGTAACCAGAGGAACCCCAAAGTTACTAAAGGAGCTTCGTTGATCCCGGGCGCCGACCGAGGCGACCCCAATCACATTGGGAAGCGAGGCAGGAAAAACCGTCGCCGCATGGCCCTGATTCCCAACCGAGGCAACGCAGACAACATTGCGGGCGGTCGCGAAGTTGATGGCCTGGGTCAGTTCCGGAGACTCCTGCGGAAGGCTGAAACTCATATTGATCACCGTAGCCCCGTTCTGGGCGGCATGGTAGATTGCCTGGGCGATGTGAAAGAGATCCGAGGTGCCGTCGGCACGAAAGGCCCGTAGCGGCATGATCCGGGAAGTGGGCGCCGTTAGCCGGACGATACCGGCCACCATCGTTCCGTGACCAAACGAAGTGGGTACCTTCGAACCATCCAGAAAGGCCACGGTGGACTGCGCCAAGGTGATACTCACTCGTTGATTCAATGTAACCGGCACTCCATCCAGGAAAGCAACCGTAGACTGCTGCAGCAAGCTCGACACCCCACTGGGGACCGTCTCAATCTCACTCACCATATCCGCCGAGCCGGTGACGAAATCGTACCCGGGAACCAGCGCTCCGGCAAGCGCCGGGTGGACAGGGTCAATGCCGGTGTCTATCACCGCCACCACGCCAGAGCCGGTTGCCCCGTGCTGATGCATCTGCGCGATCCCTATCTTGCCCGCCGCTGGCTGCCGGACGTATCCAGTCCAAGCGGTGCCACCGTAGTAGGACAAATACGAACGGTCTCCCAGCAGAGAACTGAGCGGGCCGTCGTGGACCAGCGGCTTCAGAATCGCATCGTCTTCTTCGGGAAGCACAATCGCCTCGTTGATCTCGAAACTCAAAACGTCCGGATGAGCGCGAACGGCAGCCAGGAAGTCGACGAAAGAACTCTCATCCTCCTCATCATCATCCCGCTCAACAAGGAACACGTTCTGTCCCGGAATGCGTTCTTCCACTTCAAGATCAAACTCCGAAACTACTCTGTCTAACGCGCCAGGGCGGACCCTAAGTACAAACGTCACGTCATCGTCAGCCAAGATCGGGAACGGGGAAAACAATGCTAAAAAAATGGAGACTAGCCAGATAAGCACGGTACGGGTCGTGTTGGTCATTTTGTAATTCGTCCTAATCAATTTCTTTGTCTGTCCGGATCGAAGTCGTCGCATCCAGGTCCATCACCACTGCTTCGGGACCCTGTGGTGACCACGCGATCAACTGGAGGCCAGACTGAAGCCGGCACTCCAATTCGAATTCACCGAACTCGTTGGCCTGGGCTTCGGCTAAGGTCGCATGGCCGTCTGTCAACGCCACGCGCAGACCCTCTTCGATTGCGGCCTCACTCGTCCTGGTCGACAACTGTCCGGTCAAGAGAATCATCCGCTTGGGTGACAAAAATTCCAACTGCAGGTCGGCTCGGAACATGCCCGAGTGAAAAACCATGTGGCGAACCTGTTGGTCCACACTCCGGGCACCTGCCGGTTGCAGTTGCTGGGTGCTGTCAAAAAGGAGTTCGGCAAGTCGCCGAGGGAGATCCAGGAAAGAGGGCTGTGGCTCCGGCCGAAAGATCGCCAGGGCCCGGGAAACTGCATCGCGGGGCACAGGAAGCAATCGGTCTTGCGAGGAAGTCCGTTCCACCATGCTTAGGGAGGCCACTAGCGCCTGACAAGCGGTACAGTTCAAATGCAGATGAGACTGCATTTCGAGGGCCAACGCCGGGTCGGCCAGCCCACGTACGAAATCGATCCATTGTCCTTCGCTATAGTGCACGATGTTGTCTTCCTTCTTCTCAGGGGAGGGACGGTCTATGAAAAATATACCGAGCAGGAAAAAATGTACGGAAAAATTTCCCAGGTGCGGCAAGCTCACGGTCCGAGTCTCAACTCCTCTGGGAAGCCTACCCACCCATCAACGCAAAGCCTGCCCAATAATATGGGTGCGCCCACTCTTGACGCACCTGCAGCATCGCATGCCGCAGGGAGTCGGGCAGCGTACTACCCGCCGTAAGCCGCCCATAGAACAGGTCCATGAATCGCGTCGTGCTGACATCGCTGACGTCCCAGAAACTGGTGAGCAGGTTATGCGCCCCTGCCTGTAAGAACCCGCTGGAAAGCCCGATCAGCTCATCCCCACCCATTACGGCATGGCTACCCGTGCTGCAGCCGCTCAGCGTCACCAACTGGGCCGACAGTTGGAGGTCGTCAAGATCCAGCACGCTTAAATTGCCGTCGGCGAGACGAATGGCGGAGAACAAGGGGCTATCCGAACGGAACAGACCGTGGGAGGCAATATGAACGTGCGAAGCGTACTGCCCGGCCTCGCGCAAAGCGGCAACCGTAGCCGCGGGACCGATCCGTAGATCGCCGGCCAAATGCCGCGCCACCAATTGGGCCTCGTCGGCGATAAAGGGCGCCCGCTCATCGGGAACTCCCAGCACCAAAGGCTTTTGCTCGAGCGGTCGTGCCTGCCGCGCCGGACGGCGGCCGATCGCCGCAAAAGTCTCACCGCTCAATGTCTGGCGGATCGAGAACTCGCCAACCAAGGGGCTTCCTGCCACCCCAAGCGCGGCAAAGGGCAGGCCGTGCAAAAACGAATGCGGTGCAAACACCAGGGATGGCACCGTTAGACGAGAGCGGAGGGGCTGAATGAGAAGACGATACAGCGTCGCCAGATGCGCCGTAATTGCTTGGATGTTCACGGTGGCGCTCAGATCCGTTCGATAGCTGGAACTGGAGATCTGAAACTGTAACAATCGAGTCGCTTTGCGAACTTCCGCCGTTGAGGCAAGCTTGTGGACAACGAGCTCCGTCCTTCCATCCAACAGGAAGGCGTACACATTCTCCGGTGTGCAGTAGTACTCAATGAGAAGTTCGTCAACGCCAATGGAGCGGCGGACCGCGGACTCGGCCTCAGCCGCATCCTGGGCCGCCGCGGGCCATACGTCCGCCAGGAAGCCGTCCGCATCGTACAGCCGAAGCTGACTTAGGCGTTCGCGCACCAAGGCCTCCGCCAGGGCTGTGCGGGATCGCCATTCGCGGACTTCCGTCATTTCGCCACGCATTTCCGCCTCGGCGGTCCGCAGGTAGCATTGTTGCAATTGAGCCCGGGCGTCGACAAAGGACGGGTCATTCCGAGTCGCACCGCGAGCGGTGAATCGGCTGCCGTAGCTATCGCGAAAGGCCCGCGACTTCGCATTTTGCACGGATGCCCACGCCGCCTGTACTTGCCCCGCCGCGGCCGGCCTCCGCAGTCGGAGAGTAACCAGCCGCTCGAACAGTGGCGTTTTGTCCTCCAGGAAGCGGATGCGCAGTTCCTCTCCCGGAATTTTCAGGCGAAGCCCGTCCAACTCCCGTTCCGCTGCTTCGTACGTCGACATCGCATCGCCTGCTCGCGCCTGCGCCTCCTGTGCTTGACCTAAAAGCATCCGGGCCCGAAAGGATAGGCTACGGGAGCCCATCTTTTCCGCCGCTTCGAGAGAACGCCGGCTCAGCTCCTCGGCCTCGGCGAACCGGTTTTGCCGCATCCGGACCCGGCACAGAACCAGCGCAGAGAGAACCGCTTTTCCAAGGGCCTCGCTATGGGCAAAAAAACGCCAACACCGCTGCGCCCGGGTAGCGGCGCGCACAACGGCGCCCAATTCCAGATCGAGCAGGGCCAAATGGAGATCGATGAACGCCGGCCAAGCGCGATTGCCCTCTTGCGAAAATATACGACGGGCCCGCCGGAAGAGCAGGATCGATTCCTCCGTCTCCCCACGGCCCGTTAGGGCCGCCGCATGAAAGACCATCGCCTTCGCTCTCTCGTAGCGCATGGCGAGCCGACCGAAAGCTTGCACCGCCGAAGCCGCCAAACGCTCTGCCTCTCCAAAAAGATTGAGATCGAGCATCATCTCCGCTTGATCCAGATCACAGAGCGCGGAATGATAGTTGTCCGCTACCGCATCGGAATGAACCCGGGCGATGGCGTACAAACGCATCGCCTCCCGATTGTCGCCGCGCAGAAAATAGAGGTAGGCGATATTGTAGTCCGCCTGTGCCGCTAACAGCGGGAAACGATTCGCCACGCAGACCTCGCGGGCGGACCGGTGCAATCGGAGCGAATCTTCAAATCGTCCCACGCTGATGTAGCAGGTAGCGAGGTTACTGTAGACCGCGGCGAGATCCTGCGGACAACCAGACCGATCGAACTCCTGCCGGGCGCTCTCATAGCGAACCAGCGCCTGTTCAAACCGGTCCAACCGGAAATAGAGATTGGCTAGATTCCCGTCCAGTCGCGCCAGGCGAACCGCATCTCCACGCGCCGCAAATACGGTTCTCGCCTCCTCGCCCCACGCAATGGCTTCGTCGTACCTCGCCAGGTAAGCTAACGTTTGAATGGCGCTACTCTTTGTTCGCGCCACCTCTTCTTCGCCCCATTCCGTCCCTTCTATCTGGAACTGCGCAATCGCCTGCTCATAGGCCACGCGAGCCTGAGAGTAGTTCCGCTGTAGATAGTGAACATTGGCGGCTGCCCGCAACGCCATGCCCAGCAGTCCGGCCTCCCCCAAATGGTTCGCCATCGTCTGCATGGCCGCCACCAACTCACTCGCCCGCGCCAGATTCTCGCGTGCCAGCCGCAAGACCTCAGGGTACAGCTCAGCCAAGGTGGCGGCGGAATACAGGGTCGACGGAATATCCAGACGCGTACCGGGTTCTTTCTCCAGCCACTGGGCCAGCACATGGCCTAGTGGTGACGTAGTGCTGTCGGTCTCTGAACGTAGGTCCATCGCTGACACCTAACTTGGCCGCAATCCCAGTTCTTCAAGTGACTTCTGCAGCTTGCGGATACAGCGGCCCCGAATGAATCCAATTGAGCCGGTCGCCAAACCGAATCGAGCGGCCGCTTCCCCATAGGAGATTGGAGGATCTGTGAGGAACAGCAGTTCCACTAACTCTCGGCAGCGCACCGGCAGGTTCGCAATCGCATCGCGAACGGCCTGATCGCGCTCGAGTTCGGCCATCACTTCTGGCGCCAACGGCGCGGCGTTCTCCGGTTCGTCACGGTCCTCGTCCGGAAGATCGACCTCCCCGCGCCGCTGTAGATTCCTTTTCCAGCGCAGGGACCGCCTACCCGCCACGGTCGCCAACCAAGAACGCAACGCCTCCGCGTTCCGTAGGTGTGGCAGCTCCTGGTATAAATCCATCCAAACTGCTTGGAAGATATCAGCGGCATCCTCTGGAGTTGCGCCGTAGCGATATGGAATCGAATAGACCAGGTTCTGATACTTCACGATCAGCGCTTCCCAAGCCCGCTGGTCGCCCCCCCGGCATGCGGTCAACAGCTTCTCATCCGGCCACGACCGGTCTGGGAGACTGCCGAGAACTTCGCCAATCGTAGAGGCCAGATCCGTCATGGCTTAATATTCTCTACGGCCCAATAGATTTCGTCCAAGCCTTCTAGTAGATGCGGCGCAAGGACAGCTGACTGCACATTTCGCAAGGCACGGTGCGCCCCGATTAGCACGTGGGGGCTCACCAAACCAAGAAAAGGAAGCTCCCGGCTGATAATTCGCTGCACTTGGGCATAGTCCGTTTTTCGTTTCAGCGGATCGATCTCCGAAACTTGACGCTTCATCAAACGATCGATTTCCCCTTCCCACGCTGTCGCCGGCTGCGGTTGATTGGGATGCCAGAAGTGCATACGCCCACTTGAAAGTAACATCGGCATCTGGGCCGTCGGGTCCACATCCCCGTCGCGCAAGGCCAAAATCGCCGCCTCGTAGTCTTTCGTGTTCAATACCCGGTCGATCAGACTGCGAAACTCCAGCGGTGCCAGGGACACCGTGATGCCCAACGCCCGTAAATCCTCCTGAATCATCGCCGCCATCTGCCGTTGTTCCGTATTGGCGGCATTCATCGCGACCGTAAAGGAGACTGCGTTGCCGGAGGAATCCACCAACTGCTCACCCTTCCAGGTCAGTCCCATCGCTTTCAGTTGGCGGCGCGCCTCGTCAACCGAGCGGACTGGCACGGAACTCGCGCCGCTATACCAGAGCTTGTTCCCTGGACTTACATGACTGGACAGAGCACTCGCTTTCCCTTGAAACACCAGACGGGCGATTCCAGCGCGGTCAATCGCCATCGAGACGGCCCGCCGGAACCGGACATCTTGCAGCCAACCTCGTTTCGCTAACAATGCGGATAGTCCCGAGTCTGTCAGGTCGTTCTGATTAAAAAAAAGAAAGTGCTGCTCCAGACCAGGGCCCAGGTCCTTTAAAATCGGGCGTTGCTCCAGAGGCAGCCTCTCCAGCGAGCCATAGCCCCGCGCGGTCAGCCGGCTGTGCAGGTGCGTGTCGCCGGCCCGGAATCGAAGCAACTCCGCCTCCGGGTTGGGACTGAAGATCACCACCACCTCATCCAGGTAGGGCAACTGAACACCAGCCGTGTCGCGCTTCCAATAATGCGGATTGCGCTCCAAAACCATGCGCTGGCCCGGCAGGTACTCCTTCAGCCGAAATGGTCCCGTGCCGGCAAGTTCACTCGACGGCGCTCCCACCGTCCATTTCTCCAGCAGCTTGCCCGCCAGGTAGGCCGCCTCCAGCTTGTGTCGCGGCAAAATGGCGATGCTGTCAAAAAGTCTCTCGGCTGGCGCATAGGGTGCTGGCAAAGTGACTTCAATGGCGTTCTCGCCCACCGCGCGCAGGGTGGGAAATTTTCCATCCACCCGCAGCAGATCACGCCCCGGAGCCTTCACGTTCTCGTCCAGCAGTACCCGAAAGGTAAACAGCACGTCCGCCACCGTCAACGGCTGCCCATCGGAAAACTTTAGCCCGCGGCGCAACTGTAGAGTGTATTGCTTGCCGTCCCGCGAACGGCTCCACTCCCGCGCCAGCGCCGGCCGGGTCTCCTGCGAGGGCCGATGGATATGAACGAGATCAGAGTGGAGTAGACCCTGAATCTCCTTTGAGGAGGCATCCAGCGCGTTCAGCGGCATCAGCGTCTTCGGTTCGGCCCGCAGAGAGAAAACCAAGCGGCCCCCCGGTTTCCCTACCGCGGACCGGGATATCAGGTACTCCGGGTTCTGACCCCAAAGCCGCGGCGCCAAGGAAACGACCAGCGCAACGGTAAGCAGCGTGGCCAACCCGATCGGACGACCTTGACCGTCCCGCGAGGACCCTAAACTCTGCTTACACTTCGGACGTAGCATCAAACGTTAGGACTCCTCGGGTGCAACCGCAACCGGCTGCAATTGCAACTCCAATGTTCTGGCAACTTGGCCGGAGAGCAAAATAGATAAAGTCAGAAGCACTGCCGGGAACCCAAGCCACCAGCGGCGGTCAGCCACCAGATCGTACTGAACCGAGGATAGCATCGTTCCCCAGCTCGGCACCGGTTCCGCCACCCCTAGCCCTAGGAAGGAAAGGGCCACCTCCACGAGCATGAATTCGGGAATAAGAATTGCAGCCTGAGCGCCCAGCACGCCCCGCAAACGAGGGAAAATGTGCTTCCGCAGAAGGTAGATGGGTCCGGCTCCAAACCCTCGCGCTGCCATCACATATCCCTCATTGCGCGTGCTCATCACCACTCCGCGAAGAAGTCTTGCCGGACGCGCCCAACCAAGGATACTGATCAGCCCCACCGCGAGAGCAAAAGCCACCGCTGGCGGCGTCTGGATAGGAAGCGCCGCCCGTAACGCCAGCAACACGTAGAGCACCGGTAGGGCCATCAACAACTCGGCGCCTCGGCTGATCATAAGATCGGGCCATCCGCCCAGCAGGCCGGCCAGGCAACCGCCCAAGATCGCCAGCAGCAAAGCGACCATCGTCGCCAGCAGACCCGTGGCAAAGGTGACCGTACCGCCGGCCAACGATCGGCTAAAGACATCACGCCCCAAGTCGTCGGTGCCAAATAGAAAGAGTAGTCCGGGACTCTCCGCGCGGAATAGCACCATTCGGCCATCTCCCGCCGGTTGCAAGAGCGAGACGGGGTAACGGACACGGCAATCCTCCCCATAGGAGCCCACTGAATCCGAACTCGGAACCATCTTGCACACAAATGGCATTCGCCATTCTCCCGCAGGGTCCACCATCCGGATTCGAGTGGGGGGCGCCGCCGGAAAATCCCGATGCTGCTCCCGCCAGGAGTAAGGAGCCATCCAGGCCAGACCCGCCAGCAGCATGTACCAACTGAGAAGAGTCACGGCGGCCGGCAGCCGCCAAGCACATTCCCTCACGAGCGAATCCTCGGGTCGATGCGCCGAATCGCCAAGTCCGCCGCCAGATTTCCCGCCATCTGCGCGGATGCCGCAAACATCACGGCACCAACCACGACGTACGTATCGCGACTAAACACCGCCTCCAGCAGGAGAGGGCCAAGTCCCGGCCAGCCCGTGACCGTCTCCACCAGCAGCGAAGCGCTCAGGGTACTTCCCAAGGAATTGCCCAACAGCGAGATCAATGGATTAGCCGCCGCGGGAAAGAGATAGCGCCAACGCACAACCTTCGGGGGCAACCCAGCCTGCCGGGCCGCGAGCACGTAGGACTCCGCAAGGGCCTCGGACCAAGCCGCGCGCATATGCCGGAAGTAGGTCGGTGCAATCCCCACGGAGAGAGCCAGGACCGGTGCCACCAATCCTACAGCCAGGGAAGGCAGACCGCCCAGCCAGCCCGTCTCCGCCCGGGCTGCCGCGCCGCCGGGCAATGGCAGACCATACGCCTGTGCCATAGCCAGAATCAGCAGAACCAGCACAATCTCCGGGATCGCCAGCGAAGCTTGCATTCCGCGGCCAGCGCCTTGCGCCAACCAACTATCGGGCCGCTGAGCGGCAAATGTCGCCAGCGGCAAGGCCACCAGTAGCGCAACCACTAACGCCACCAGGTTCAGTAGGACCGTCGCTCCGAGGCGCGGCAGCAATAGCGCCATGGCATCCGTTTGATACGAGAGGCTCGGGCCCAGATCCCCGCGGCTCAGCCCGTCCAGCCATCGGGCGTAGCGAGTCCCCAGCGGTGAGTCCAGTCCGTACCGGTCCCGTAGGCCCTCCAGCGTCGCTGACGAAACAGCTGGGCTCGCTTCCGCATCCGTCAAAAAGTCCCCCGGAATCCAATCAAACAGGGCGAAACAAAAAAAGGACAGCAGCCCCAACGTCACTGCAGCTTGCAGCAAACGGGTTAACAGAAAATGCACCCACATTGGAAACCGTCCATGTGCGCGGTCAGGGATTTGCGTCGCGGGCATCGGCTCTTTCACTTAGTGTGTTGGGCCACCCGATTTGATTGGTGGACCAGGCACAAAATTTGCTTGGCGTGCCTGCCATCCGGCGAGAATTTCCTGACTATACAAGTGCTGCGGTCCAGAAAAGAAGCTATCCATTGACTGGAGTTCCACGATAACCCCACTCCGCATGACCGCAATTCGCTCGGCGCAATGGGCTGCGGCGCCCAGGGAATGAGTCACCAAAACCGTCGCCAGCGGCCGATCCCGCCGCAATTCCTGTAAGAGGTCCAAAATGTCCCGCTGGATCGGCGGATCGAGGCCCGCCAATGGCTCGTCCAGCAACAACACCGCGGGCTCCAAGGTCATCGCCCGAGCGAGCAGCAGCCGCTGCCGCTGCCCTCCACTCAATTCGCCAGGCAAACGCTCCGTCACGCTCGCCGGCAGGCCGACCCTTTCCAGCCAACGCCGAGCCACCACGTCCCGCTCCTGCCGGGAAAGGTCACTCCGCAACAGATCCATCGGCTCCCGTACCAGAGCCAAACCATTCCACCATGGGTTCAACGCCCGCGCGGCGTCCTGCAGTACCAACTGCACCCCTCGGCAAAACCGTTTCCGTTGCTCGCCACGCAGCCTCCAAACTACGACGCCCTCGAATACCACGCTTCCGGTATCGGGCCGTTCAAGTCCAGCCAAACAACGCAGCAAGGTACTCTTGCCGCAACCGGATTCCCCCACGATCGCCAAGGACTCCTCCGCGCCGATCGAGAGCGACACTCCCCCCAAAGCGCACGCCGCGCGATGCCGCTTTGCAAGCTCTCGCGCCACCAGCAGAGCCTCACTCATATCGAAGGCCTCACGCCTCCGGAGCGAGAGGCAAACATCGAATCCACTAGGACCCTCGTCATCGGCCCGATGCTTCCCGCGGCAAATTCTTTTTCGCTCGCTTCTTCAACAATACGCCCACGGTCCATCGTAATCACCCGATCGGCAAAGTGAAACATCTCACTCGGATCATGGGTGATCCATAAAATCGTCAGTACAGACTCCGCACGGATCCTCTTCATACACCGGAGCAGCGATGCGGCATGGATCGGATCCAGCGCGGACGTCGCCTCATCCGCCACTAATAGCGAAGGGCCCATCGCCAAAGCGCGAGCCACTGCTACCCGCTGCAACTCCCCTCCGCTCAACTCATGAGGCCATGCCAAATCGGCCCTCCGCTCCTCCGGCAGCCCCGCCTCCAGAAACAACGCCCTCACCTGTTCACCGGCGGATTCAACCGGGTTACCGTGAGCCAAAAGAATATCCTTCACTTGTTCGCCACACTGCAGAAACGGACTCAGAACCGCAGCCGGATTCTGCGGAACAAGTGCCGCACGGCCACCAGCCATTTCCGGAGCCCATTCCACTTCCCCGCTAGACATGCGCGCCGAGACCGGCAACACCCCGGCTAGAAGCCCGCCCAGAGTGCTCTTCCCACTCCCAGATCTCCCCAGCACGCCCACCACTTCGCCACGCCGAAGGGTGCAAGTCACACCGTCCAGCGCCTTCACCGCATCCTGGCGCTGAAGCCGATAGCTGACCGATACGTCGGAACATCGCACTAACATTCAAATACCACCGCTCGCCGCAATCTCGAACTCGTTCAGCACCGAAGAGAGCTGAAAAAATTTCGTGCGGCTATATTTTTGGCAGCGTGACTGCCCCTAGTCAATTGTAGGCCGCTAGGGGATAACGCAGCGGACGGCACAGAAGCCACTAATGAGGCGGATCGCCCCACATCCCAAAGCGCATCTCGAGTCCACCAAACCGGCCAGCACTCTAAGGAGAATTTATGTCACCAGCCCTCACCATCAATGCCATCCCGCCTGTTCCTGGCATTGCTTTTCCCACTCTCTCGTTTCACCGGGACCGGCTGACCAATTTGGCCGCGGAACCCGCCCTTCCTCGCTGGTCCTGGGCCTGCCGGATTATGGAGCCCGGCACGACCCAGATCGTCTCCCAACCCTTGGGATACGTTCCTGCCGCGGGAGACCTCGCGGTCGTCGAAGTGGAGGAGATGGGATTCCATGAGCGGATCACCACGCAAGACAATCTCCGCCTGCGCATCTATCCCGGGGACCGTATCGTCGGTGTCTTCGGCAATCGTTACGCTACCGATGCTTACGAAGGTGAAGTCGACGGTTTGCATGAGCTCAGCCTGCTCACCGCTGGCGGAATGATCGGCACGGTGCGCTCTCGTCACCGTTCCGTGAAGCGCCCGACTCGCGTCAAGTTCCTCGGTTTCGTCGCCGATTCCAATGGCGAAGTTGTAAACCTGAAAACGGCCGGATTCCAGAAAGCCGCGCCCACGCAAGCACCGCGCAATCTGGTCGCCGTCGTCGGGACTGGCATGAACGCCGGCAAAACCACCTCCTGCGTCAAGCTGATCAAAGCAATTTCACAGCAGGGCCACCGCGTTGCCGCCTGCAAGCTCACCGGCAGTGTTTCGAATCGGGATCAGGATGAAATGCGCTCTGCCTCCGCCGTCCAGGTGCTCGACTTCAGCGACTACGGCTTCCCCTCCACCTATCTTTGCGGCAAGGACGAGTTGATGGATCTGTTCGGGACCATGATGGCCGGATTGGAACCGGCCAACGCCGACGTCACGGTAATGGAAATCGCCGACGGCATCCTGCAACGGGAGACTGCGATGTTGCTCGAGGATGAATCGATCAGGCAGCAACTGTCCGGCGTTGTGCTCGCCGCTGACAATGCGCTGTCCGCTCGCTACGCCGTGAGCCGCCTCGAGAGCCTCGGCCATCGGGTGCTCGCCGTAACCGGCGTTTTAACGTCGTCTCCACTCTGCATGCGCGAGTTCGCCGAAATCTCCGGAACGCCCGTCGCCTCCTCCGCCGGCGACGCCATCATGCTCGGCGAAACGGTCACCGCGGCGCTCGAACTCCGCCGGAATACTGCAGCAAATGTCGCGTAGGCAATTGCTCACGGAGCCGCTTATGGCAAGGACCAACGAAGCCCCGGCGCCATCAAACGCCACCGCCTGGCGCGCCATCCTGGGCCAGCTCCGCCCTTACCGTCGCGAACTGGCCACGGCCGCCGCGTGGCGCGTTCTCTTCCGTCTGCTTCCGGTCCAGGTTCCTCTCCTGGCCGGCGCACTCGTCGACGGCTTGAGCGGTCGGCCCGCACTGGTGTGGGGGTTAGACCTCTCCACTCAACAGCCGCACGTGTTAGTGGAACGTCTCGGCCTGGCCCTCACCGGCATCGCTATCCTGACCGGAGTCGCCGCCTACGCCGCGGCTCGCTCCGCCGGACGGCTCAATCGCTTGGTCGTGCAGAGTTTCCAGCAGCAAGTCCTTACCGCGTGGGAATATGCTTCAGCGTCGTTTCACCGTCGGCATGGCGCCTCCGCTCTATCCGACCACGTCCTCTCGGACGCCCGCGGTATTGGACTCCTGGCGCGATTGTCCGTTGTCGAAGGAAGCGCCGAAACGGTACGGTTCCTCTATCCGGCCATCGTGCTCCTAACCATCGATCCTTGGATGGCCGTTTTTCCCATCGCCTCGCTGCCAGTCCAGTTCGTGCTCACGCAGCTGGCCGAACGCTGCGAGGACGACTCTACCGACTTCTGGCAACAGCGCAAGTCCCACTTCAAACGCAGAATTCGGGAAAACTTCGAAGGTATCGAAACAGTGCAGGCCTTAAGCGCTCAGTCCACAATGCTCTCCCGTATCAGCACGGAGTCCGACGAGCTGCTGCTGGGATCCAGCAAAGCAGGGATCTACAGTTCTCTGCTCACCGCATCAGTCTGGAGCCTCTCGCTGCTGGCCTTGGGCGGCTCTTGGTGGGCGGGAGGCCATCGGGTCCTCACGGGAGAAATATCTTCCGGCGCGTTGGTGGCCTTTGTCGGCTTCGTTGGATATCTCAATGTGCCTCTCCGCCGGCTTGGCGGCGCCGCTAAGGAGACCCGCCGACAGTTGGCCCGGCTCCAACGAGTGCTCCACCTCATCGATTCCGCCGCCGCCGACCAGCGCCAGCAGGGAACGGACGAACTGGAACCTGCCGCCGGCTACATCAGCCTGCGCGATCTCAGCCTGACCTACAGCCGCCAGACAATTCTTTCCGATGCCTCCGCCACTTTCCCGGCCGGAGCAATGATTTGGATCAAGGGCCGTAGCGGCTCGGGGAAGAGTACCCTCCTGAGCCTGCTAGCCGGCTTCGATCAGCCCAACCATGGCAGTATCCTTGTCGACGGTCAAGACCTCCGCGAGTGCACCGTTTCCTCTATCCGGCGCCATATCGTCCTGGTCCCGCAACAAGCCGCAATCTTCACCGGTACCGTGGCCGAGAACCTTTCGCTCGGTCGGGATGGTGCCAGCGACGCCGAAATGATCAACGCCTGCGCAATCGCTGGCTTCAGCAGCACCCTCCGATCCCTACCCGAGGGGCTGGCCTCCATGATCGGCGAGGGCGGCCTCCGGCTCTCCGGCGGCCAACTGCAACGGCTGGCCATCGCCCGGGCCCTCTTGCGGCAGCCCCGGGTTCTTCTCCTCGACGAACCCACCGCGGCGCTCGATCCCGATGCCGAGACCGATCTCCTCAACAATCTCTCCGCCCTCACGCCAAATATCACCATCGTGGTCGTGGCCCATAGCCTCCGCTCCCTGGCCGCATTTCACCACGTCATGGAACTCGAAGCCGGAGGCATCCGCCAATGGCCTCTCACCACCGCGGCGACTCCTGCCAGCCGCTGAAGCCCGTTAATCCAAATCCCAGGGAGAACCAACTATGACCGAAATAGCCACATCCGTCGAAAACATCCGCTCCGGAAAACTAGTCCCGGCCATTCTCAGCTTCATCGCCCTGATCGCGGTGCTCTCGCCCATCTGCGAAAACTTCAAACGGAAGCCAGTCGATAGCTTTCCCCTCTCCTACTACCCAATGTTTTCCGCGAAACGCCATGCGAACTTCTCCGGACAAACCCTCATCGGCATCGATCACCAAGGGAACCGCCAACGCCTCCGCCACACCCTCGCCGGCACCGGCGGCTTCAACCAGGTTCGCCGCCAAATCGCCGCTGCCGTCAAGGAGGACCGCGCCATGGAAATCTGCAATACCGTCGCCAAACGGGTGGCGCGTTCAAAACGATACACCGGGCCACACCTCGCCTCCGTGCAGGTCGTAACCGCTACCCACCACATCGACTCCTTCTTCGCCGGCAGCCAAATCCCAGTCGCCGAAAAGCTTCACGCCGCTTGCCCGGTACCCGCGCCCACCAAGTCGAACAAGGGGATCAAATAATCATGAAACGTCTAACGGAATGGCTCAACCAGCTTTGGTTCCCCAGCATGCCAGCCACCCGCCTTGCGATCATTCGCATCCTCGTCGGACTCTTTGCCTTCTGGTACATCGCACAGCGCCAGTCGATGTTCCTCGAGATGAACGCCAACGACCCGTTCTACTTCAAGCCGCTCGGGGCCGTCTGGTGGCTCTCCGAACCCCTCTCGCTTGGAGCCCTGAAAGCGCTCCTTGCGGTCACCCTCCTCGCCAACCTTGCCTTCATCGCCGGCTGGCGCTTTCGCATCACCGGACCACTCTATAGCATCCTCCTACTCGCCCTGCTCTGCTATCGAAACTCCTGGACCATGATCTTCCACAACGACAACGCCATGGTCATCCATGTCCTCGTCCTCGGATTCACCGCCGCTGCCGACGCCTGGTCCGCCGACTCCTGGCTCCGCTCGAGGCGGCAAACTCAAGCAATCCCGCCCATCTCCCACTGGCGCTACGGATGGCCCGTCCAACTCCTCTGCGCCGTCACCCTCTCTGGCTACTTCCTCTCAGGCATCGCCAAACTGGCCGGCGAGCTTGGCTGGGGCTGGGTCAGCGGTCATTCCCTCCGTAGCCAGGTCGCCGTCGACGCCATTCGCAAGACGCTCCTCGGAGAGACCCCACCCGAACTGGCCTTCTTTCTCTACGAGCAACTCTGGGTGTTCACCTTCATCGGAGTCCTCTCCATGGTCACCGAACTGTTCGCCCCGGTTGCCATCCTCAACCGCCGCGTGGGCATGTTCTGGGCCCTCAATGCCTTCGCCATGCATTGGGGAATTCTCTTCGTCATGGGCATCACTTTCCGGTACCAGCTCATGGGGATCATCTTCCTGTCTTTCTTCCCCGGCGAGCTTCTCGCCAAACCCGTGGAACCACTCCTCTCCCCCCGCAAACAACGACACCTCCAATCCATCTCGCAACCTCAAATCGGAGAAGCGCTATGAGCACCCTTACCTCAAAATCCAACGACCTGCCAGGTCTCGCCGAACGGCCCCAAGCCAACGTCGTCGTCTACGACGGCCTCTGCCGCTTCTGCGTCGCCCAAATGCGCTTCATCTCCAAATTGGATCGCACCGGAAAACTGGCCTTTCTTTCGCTCCACGACAGCATCGCCGATCTCCTCCTCCCCGACGTGAGCTTCGAACAACGCATGAAGGCCATGATCGTCATCGACGGAAATTGCCACCGCCACGCCGGTGCCGATGCCGTCCGCCATCTCTCCAAACTGCTCCCCCTACTCTGGCTCTTCGCACCCCTCCTCCATTTCCCCGGCACCCGGCCCCTGTGGCGATGGCTCTACGACCGTATCGCCCAAGTCCGTTACCGTTTCGGCCGCGTCAATTGCGACGGCGGCACCTGCCATCTCCACGAGCATCCCCGTGCCTAACCATACCCCCAGTTCCATCAACACTCGCCCCGAGGAAATCGGCCTCTCCGTCCTAGGCCGCCCTATCCTGGTCCACTATCACGGATCCCCCGAAGCCCCCCTCCGCCTCTTCTTCCTCTGCGGACAGCACGGCGATGAACGGGCCATCCATCGCGCCGCCCAGCTCTTCTCCCAGTCACTCCACGACTCCCCCGAACTCCTCGGCGACCTCCTGCAAGTGGCCATCATTACCTCCGCCAACCCCGACGGCCTCGCCCTCCGCTCCCGCCTCAACGACCAAGGCGTCGACCTCAACCGCGACCACCTCCACCTCCGCACCCCGGAAACCCAAGCCATTCACCGCTTCGTCGCCCAGTGGCGTCCCCACCTCACCATCGACATGCACAACTTCCCTTCCCGCCGGCTCCACCTCCTCGCCCGCGGGCTCCGCCTCGCCTGGGACCTCTGTATCGACTTCCCCACCAACCCCGCTATTCCCGTCCGCGACGGCCACCCCCTCTTCGCCTCCCTCGCCCAGGCCCTCGAACTCCGCCTCACCGAAGCCGGCTTCCGCTACGGCCGCTACACCATGGTCGAACCCAACGGCAGTTCCCGCCACGGCACCCCCCAACTCCTCGACGCCCGCAACGTCCTCTCCCTCCGCTACGGCTCCCCCGTCGTCCTCCTCGAAGCCCGCAACCCCTCCAAGCGGAACGCACCCCACGACCACCGCCACATCCGCCAAGCCACCCTCCTCGCCTGCCACGAACTCCTCCGCTGGGCCACCAACCACGCCGAAACCCTCCTCACCCTCCAATCCCATCCCCCTACCCCCTCCCGAGTCCCCATCCGCTCCCGCCGCCGCATCGCCCCCCAACCCCTCAACGTCCCCGTCGTCAGCCTCTCCCACGGCCAAACCCAACTCCTCCCCTGCAACCCACATCGGCCCCTCGTCGAAGGCCGCCGCTCCGTCTCCCTCCCCCTCGCCTACGCCGTTCCCAACTCTGAAACCGGCGTCCTCGACCTCCTTCGCCGCCAGGGCCTATCCCTCACCACTCCAAGTCCCTCCCCCGGCTTCCAACTCGTCCCCGTCACACCTGCCACCGGCCCCCTCCTCGCCTTGCTCCTGGAAGCCAAATCCAACTTTAGCCCCTACCGCCGCTCCCCGCTACGCGACCCCATTCGCCGGATCACCAGCTTTACCGATTCCCAATCCATCGAGGCACTCTCATGAATAACCAGCACTCTCTCACCACTCTTGAATTCGCTGTCCTCTCCAATGTCGCTCAGCGCGCCATCCAAGCCCCACCGCCGACGATCATCGTCCACCAACCCCTCCAGAAGCGCTTCGTCGCCGGCGCCCTCGCCGCCGCCCTCCTCGCCTCCAGCGTCCTGCTCTACGGCATGAACTCCTGGTACACCACCTTCCGCGACTCCCAAACCTCTCTCCGCCAAGAAATCCACTCCCTCCGCCAGCAGTCCCTCGCCGAAGCCGGCCGCACCACCCAACTCGTCAACCTCTGGCAGGAAAGCCTCCGCAACAAAGACCAGAACATCGCCACCCTCCAACAGGAGAAGTCCGCCCTCGCAGTCGAACTCGCATCCACCCGCGCCGCCCTCGCCGAAAGAGCCCAACTCTCCCGCCGCGCCGCCACCGCAGCCGCTCCCGTCACCGCTCCCGCCAAACTCCCCGACGAACCCGCCCAGACCGCCCAAGCCCAGCCCGAACCCGCTCCCTCCACCACCGAAGCGCCCACCATTCCCTCGCCCGAACACTCACCCACCGTCACCGCCAAGCTCGCCCCCGTCCCACCCGCCCCTCGCAACCGCTTCCTCAAGGCCCTCCGCCACCCCATCTTTATCGATTCCGCCGTCCTCGCCGGCTCCCTCTTCGTCCCCGCCTCCTTACCCATCACCCTCGCGCAGTCCCGCCTCGGACGCACCCTCGCCCGCCGCGTCATGAAGAAAACAGACACCGACAAGACCGTCGCCGGGCGCTTCGCCACCAGCGTTACCAATATGCCCATCACCCAAAAGAGGAGAAGGTAACGCCTTCTCCTGCTTCATCCGGAACTCCCGCGGAATCAACGCCACCGATTTCGACACCGAAACTCCCCGGTCCATACATCAACTAGCTCGGAACGAATGGCTCATCCGCCGCGTTCATACCGCGCAAGGCCGCCACGCACTGTCCGCAGAAATCACCATCGTTGGCCGGATTGCCATAGTTCATGACGCAACCATCGGCTGGATCGTGAAGGTGAGATTGCTTGCCCGGTGCGTTTGGCGCATGCTGCAGGAACAGCGCATGCGCCAGCTCATGCACAAGAATCTTTACATCCGGAGCCGCCTGCGGCGCCTTGCTACTCAGGAGATAAACGGCCCGGCCGACCGCTTTCCCATCCTGCAGCGCAAAGCCGCCCCAGTTGTCCATCTCCACGGCCTGGATGAGCACGATCCCAGGATAGAAACCTCCATTGTTGTCAATCGCCCTGGCCAAAGCCTCCATGAAAACGACCTTGACGAGTCCGCCAACTCGATCGTCAAAGTAGCCGGCATGGGGGTAGGGCCGATTGCCGAAGAAATCCGCCTGGTCAGCCTTCAACATCGGTGGATACTGGGTCCCATGAAGTTTTAGCGTTTCGGAATTATAGTCAGCCGGCAGACGGAGATTGAAGAGAAACGGTGACTTGGCGGGGAAGTCAAGAATCAACGCATCCAAGTCAACGAAGTCCTTACCTTGGTAGTAAACCTCGTAGTTCGGCCGAGCCCCGGCGGCATCCTGAAAGGTCAGCGACAGTTGCCGATTCGTGTAGTCGAACCGGGCCGAGGCGAGGGGCGGCTTCACCGTGAACCCAACCGTACCAGCCATCCCAACCGGATCTTCGATCGCACATTGTATGTAGGACGACCCATTCTCGCCTGCGCTGAAATCCACCAGTTTGATGGAGGAGGCAAAAGGTGTCCATCGAAGCGTAACTGTGAGGCCGGTAGCGGTCCCCGTCTTACCGGTTCCAGGGACTTGCTCCTTGAGCCAGCAGGCGCTATCGAGATACTGATAGCTCCCAAAATAGAGCTCTCCCTCATTTAGAACTCGCCCATCCTTGGGGTCAATTGGCTTCCCCTCCCCATTGCGGGCCACCCGGAAGTATCGCTGCGAGAAGGTACAGTTGACGAACCAAGGGTGGTCGTGCGCCATTTGCGCTACCATTCGCCGGAAGTTGGCTGACTGTCCAGATAAAGGCCGGGAGTACAGAGCCTGCGGGTCGACCACTAGCTCGACGTAGCACTTGGCCAATTCCTTGGTCATTTCGGCCCCAAAATCGATGTCCGTCAGGGGAGCCGGCGCGTTCTTCAGACAGGCCGGGGCGCCGGGCTGGGTCACTTGGGCCTGCAGATACGCTGGAGCATCCTGCGGACCAGTATGCGGAGCCTGTTTCAGATAAGCCGAGAGCCTCGCCGCGCGCCAGACAATCATCGTGGCCGTTTCAGTGATGTTGGAATCGTTCCGGCCGGTAAAGGTTGGCCGGCCGACATAGAAGCGGAGCTTGTAGCGGTCGCCCCCAATGCGGGAAGGCGCGAAGACAAACTTGGCTTCACCGTTGCCGTCCAGGTCGAAGCTGATGGCGTGCGGTTCGTTCTTGGAATCCGGCAGTTCGGGAAACGGAACAAACGACCCGTTGCCGAGCGGGGACAAGAAGAGATTCTCCCGCACAACCCCGGTGGAGCTGACGATCTTGTCGTTGGGGTCGGTGACATTTCCGTCCGGATGGAGGCGGCCTTTGCCCCCCACGTGGGAGCTTTTGTTGAAAGCCTGCGGATCGCCAGGGAGCGAGGGATGCGTTTGGTCCAGGCGCTCATCGATCGTTTTGAGATACTGCCCCGGCTTGGCGGCCAGCGCTGTTGGCTCAGCACCAGTAGAGAAACTGGTGCCGCCGGCAACGGGGTTGCTGGGCCCTAGGCCCGTGGCGAACGATCCGGAGTCAACCACATCAGGCTCCACTAACTGGATGTAGAGGCGCACGTTGGCAGCGGGAACAAAGTCCGAATCGGAGTCGGAGGTGACGGGCCGCTTGCGGACGGTTACCTTCAGTGGGATCTTGCCGAGCGCGGGATTGGCGTCGCAAAAAATGTCTTCAACCTCAAAGGGATCGCCGCCGAGCATATAGCGGGAGTAAGGCTTCTCATCGTCATGCAAACCTTCCTGATATCCTTCGCTGCGCGGATAGTCCCACTCGGGAAACTGCAACATCATGGCCGCCTGGGAGTAAAGCGGCCCGTACCCGGCCGCCCTGCGAAGCCGCGCGGCCGGAGCGCCCGCGAGCGGCAGTTTCCCATCTCCCGTGCTGATCAGGAATTTTTTGATCTCCTGGTCCAGTACGTTCCCCGGATCGTTATCCTGCAGAGTATTTAAGAGTCTCTTGGCATAGGCCCAGGAAAAGGTCAGGCAAGCGTCCGATTGCGGATGATCCAGAGGACGGTTGAATAGTCCGAGAACCTGCAGGCGGGCCTTGCGGCCTTGGGGAGTCGAGACGGGCTGGGCGAAAATATCACTCAGGTCACCAATCTCGACTTTCACTTCGTAGTAGGACGTGTCGATGGTGTCGAGGTCCTGAATATGATGCAGCGGGCTGGTCGAGGAAATATCCTTTTCGAGATTCCCGCCAGTTAAGTCGAGAGGATGGGTGGAGAGCTGTGTCAGTTGACGGTAGTAGTTGCGTGCCTTCTCGGCATCGCCGTACTTAGCGTGAACCAGAACCATGTTCCGCAGCATGTTGATGCCGAGACCCGGACCCACCGCGTTCGCGCTGCTAAAAGCCGTCCAGCCCTTTTCCGCCTCGACCACCAGTGGCCTGGCCGCTTGGCGCAACTCGCTGCCCACCTTTTGCGACAACGTCATCATCGCATCGAGCGGGGCCGTTGCGTTCCGGTCGATCTCATCCTCTCGCTTCTTGAGGTTCAGAAACTCTTGGTCTTCCTTCTTCGTGCGGGCGTCGCCTTTACTTTCCAGCTCTTTTCGGCGGGCCGTTACGCTTTTCCAGGGCTCCTTCGCCTTCTCCTGCTTCAGCCGGGCCCACTTCACATCAGCCGCTTTCTTGCTGTTCTGCTTGATGGCGTCCTGGATCGCTGGCCCATTCTGCAGATGTACGGCCAGGCGCATGTGAACCCAGCCGGCATCGGAGCCAGCGGACGCAACATCATTCTCGATCAGCCTCTTGGCAACGTCATAGTCCACTTTGTTGCTGATCAGCTTCTCGTTCCAACCCCGAAGCCGGAGCACGCACTTCCCGCAAAACTGTTGGGAGACCGGGTCAGGGTCGTAGTTCATGATGCAAGTATCGTGTTCGACGTGCTCCGGAATCTCCGTCGCCGCCGTACCGTCCGGCGCAGCGGTTTCGAAGGCCCGCTTGTAGTTATGGTTAACAAAGAAAGCGTGCGCCAATTCATGAATCAATAGATTCTTGGCGGGTAGATACTGCTGCCTGGGAGTAAGATGAGGCGGCTTTGGCAAAACCACGTAACCCACCGACAACTGAGGCGACCCTAGCGATGCCTGCACCCCGCCCTCGACAAAATACGTTGCCTTGGAATAATTTTCAAAATAGAAAAAGTAAATTCCCTTCTCGGTCTTAATCTCCTGAGCGAATTTTTCAAGCAACGTGTTGAAGATGGCATCCACTTGCTTTTTCGCATCCATCTCAAAATATTCCGGAGCGTGATAAGCGCGCTTGGTCTTACAGTAGTCCCTCCAGACCTCGGCGCGATCGATCAGAATCCGGTCACGGAAAAAGGAGTGGATAAATCCGCGGACCCGCGAGATTCGCAGACCGCCATCGTCATCGGACAAAAGGCCACTAACGGTGATCGCCAGCGGCGTCTGGCGATTGTTTACCGCGTTCACCAGAGCCGCCTTCACCTGGCGCTTATGGTCAGAGGTCAACTGCTTGGAGTAGTTGCCCGAGAACTTCTTTTTGGGGAACGTCAGCCTGACCAGAGTGCCCGCGATATCGACCTCCACCACTCGGGCATCGGTACCCTTGCCGAGCTTGACCGTCAAATCGATAAAGCCACTGGCCTCGGTAATCACCGTTTTGATCTGCGACGTCTTCGGCGTCGTTTCAATAGTCGTCAGCGTTTCGCCTCGACGAAACGGCGTCGCGGTCTTTGCCAGCAGCAGGAACACCGGCGCGTTCAGCTCTTCCGTTAATACGGGGTCCCGGCCAACAATGAAACCAGTCGCGCCGCCGGAACTCTTCACCTCCACATAACGAGCTTCCGGATGATCCTTGGCACTGCGCTCAAACGGATCTGCGTCCGAAACAGTGACCGCGAACATGGGCTGCGTCTTGAAGTGATTCTTTACTGCGTTCGTATACTCCGGAAAGCTCCGGACGTGCAGTAGGTGCGTAGCATCGGGTTGAAGCTGCGGCAATTTCCAAAGGTGATGCAGGAACAGCTGAACGTCGCCTTCGGATTCGTACTTCTTCTTGTGCGCCTCATCGAAGCGCTCCTTCTTGGTGAACGAAGCCGGCGGGGCGCCCCGATCGGCGATATCGAGAATGATCCCGGTCACCTGCTTCATGGCGGCCGCGGCGGCCGTCACCTCCTCACTTCCTGGGGTGTTCGCCGGAAAGGTGAAGTAGTTCATCTTCACGCGACGGAACACCTCAAACTCGCCCGAAACCGCCATGGGGGGCTGCTGCTTGGCCGGCAACCTCCGCACCTGTTCGCGTAGCGTGAGATTCGGCTTGGCGTCCTTGATATCAAAGTCCGACTTTTCCATCGCGACGTAAACGACCAGCCGATAACGGTCGCCCTGCATTCTAGACGGTTGAAACAGCACCCCGGTCTTGCCCGCATGCGCTCCGGTACCGCATTTGCTAAACGCTGCCCATGGCCGATCCCCCCCCGCCGGGGTGACCGGATAGGGAAACGCGCCCTGCTCAGCCGGCAAGAA
The DNA here is from genome assembly GCA_945890485.1 of Candidatus Sulfopaludibacter sp. SbA3. GTDB lineage: Bacteria > Acidobacteriota > Terriglobia > Bryobacterales > Bryobacteraceae. Next base: position 39,144 of record CAMDCN010000007.1, read on the forward strand.
TACAGGTGCGGCCCCCACCCCTCGCTTGCCGCCATACTTCACCGGACAATTGTTCGAACCCAGCGGAGCCGCGTCCGCATCAGCCGGATCCCCAGCCATTTGCTTTTCGAGGAAGTCTCTGGTGAGAGCCGTGGACTGCGCGTCGCCAACGCCGACCCAGTCCCGGACCTTCATATCGACGGCGTTGTCCTCCCAATCCCACAGACACTCCGCCGGCCCAACAGCCTTCAACGCATCGTCCGTCGTACTGGGCTGGCTATCGCTCTTCTTCACCCGGATCTTCGCCAGGATCGGGATGCGCGCCCCATCGCCCCAAACCGCTTTGTGCGATCCGAACTCCTCCGACTTCGGAATCAGCACCTTCGAAGGAGCAGGAATCGGGAACTGCGACTTTTCGCTTACCAGATCGACCGCAACCGCGATCGGGCCCGTGGACCACTTCGGGAAGCTAACCGCCGCCGCCAGCTTATAGCAAGGACTGTCCTTCGCCGTTTCAAGAGGCGTGCCCGCGTCGAACTGGACGTCCTCGTGTACCCCGGCCAAAAGCGTAAGGTCCGCCGTTGCGCCAGTCCCCCGGCGATTCGGCCGCAGATTCTGCACCTTGATCACCGCCGCAACCTCATTGCCGTTGAGATGCGTCGCATCGAGAACCACCTCGTGGCGATCCTTCGTCGGGTCGGCATTCGCCTTCGTCAGCAAGTCCAGGACGACGTCCTTCTCCAGCCGCAGCGTCTCGGCCTTGTTCTTGCCTTCCACATCGTTGCCGCGCGCGGTAAGCATCTCCGGCGGCCCCCAATGCAGCGATACCGAATGGGGCAGAATATCGAAGTACAACCAAATCGCGTGTTCCGTCACCGGCGTCGAATCCAGCACCGGGACCACACTAAACCGGAGCATATAAGGAGACCGCGCCACCGTCACCACGCCATCCGGAAAATCCTGCGCCATCATCGCGCCGTCCGTCACCACGCTCACCGACTCCAGCATATTCGGGTAGCGCCGTTTCTCCGCCACCTCGTTGCACGGACCCAAATCACCACTGAATAAACCCCTGAAGTGCTTGGGACAGGTCCTCCACGTATACGTCTTGGTCCAGAACTTCTTCAGTTGCCCATTCACCCGGCAGTAAAGCTCCAGCCTGGACTCCTTAACCGCCGCCGGACGGAGATGCGTCCCAACAATAAGCACCCTCTCTTCCAGCGGCGCAAAGCAGAACCGTGTCGGCGCATCCGACGCAATATCCGGATGGTCCGGATCGCTCTGCTTAAAGAACGTCCCATGCAGAATATCGCTGTCGGTGGCGTGTAGCGCAATCTCGAGCGGCCCACACGAACCTTGGGGCATCACCGTATTCTGAATCGGAATATTCACCGCGCCGCGGGTGACCCCGATCTTGCGCTGCACCATCGCATTCCGTCTGCGGACACCAAGCGGCAACTTGAAGTCGACGCACCGAATAGGTTGGGGTTGGGGCTTCATTGACTCTCCTAGTAACCGCCGTCGTGTACGCCGCGCAACAACTCGCGGACCGCGTCATCCAATTCGCCGCTGGGCTCCAGTCCGTAGGCCAACTGAAACGCCGTCAGGGATTTCGTCGCTGCCTCGTCCCACGATTCGTCCACGGAGCCCTCGAAAAAGCCCAGATTGAACAGGCGCCGCTTCACCCCCGAAATCGTCGTCACCGGATTCAGATGCCCCAGGTCGAGTGGATAAACCTCCTTCGTCTCCCCCTCCCCCAAAGTCAACGTACCCTGCCGCGCCTGCGGTGGAATGCCGCAGATCACCATACCCTTGGCGTCGGTCCGCGCCCCATCATCCGAAACCGGCTTGCCGTCCACCACAATCGTGAATGGGACATCCGACCGCGGATTGCCGTCCTCATCCACGAACTGAATCCGCAGCATCGCCGGCACGCCCTTCAACTGGAACACATGCACTTCGCCCGTCTCACCCGGCTCAGTCTTCTCCCGCTTATCCGGCACATAAACCGAATCGCCAGGCAACAACACGTTCGGATCCGTCCGCAAAGCCCGAAGCTGCGCGTTATTCGGGTCGTCCCACAGGGTCTCCCAAAAGAAACCAAATTTATCCGCAATACTGCTCAGGCAATCGCCGACTTCAACTTTGTGAATGGGCATAGAGTTCCTTCGGTAACATCATCCGCTCCGCGTGGCGGAAGGCTGATTCGATCGGCGCTCGCCGCCTCAAACCGGGCTCTTCACGTTGTACCAACCGTCCTTGTCATAGTCCGGGAAGCAGATCGTACACGTCCCCGGATCAATCTTGTGAAAAGTCACGCGGCCCTGATCATCCAATATCCCGGTGCGAGGCGCCGCTTCCCCCGGCACCTCCGCGCGATATCGCGCCCCCGCCACCGGCTTTCCCGCCGCATCAATCAAGGCAAACTCCACCCAAGTCTTCGTCTTCTGCTCAGGCAACAAGCTCTGCGGCGTCTCCACCAGCTTCGTCGTCTCCGGACTGCCTTCCTTCTCCGCCTCCGGTCGAACCGGCCCACTCCGTTCGTAAGCAAACGGAGCCCGTTGCATCGGCCACCGCCCCGACGGCTTCCCCCACGCCCCGGAATCGTAATCCGGAAACGTAATCTGACAAATACCCGGATCAAGCTCCCGGAAATTCACCCTGCCGTTCTCATCCAGCTTCCCAATCCGCGGCTCTGACTCATTCGGCACCACCACGTGATACCGCGCCCCCGGAACCGGCTTACCCAGCATATCGATCAGCGCCACCTCCACCCACGTCTTCCCCACCTTCTTCGGCGGCTCCGACTGAGAACACGGCGCCACCGCCGTCGGCTCCCCCTCCGGAAAGCTGCTCTGCGCCGTCTCGACCTTGTCTTTTATCTCCGCCAACGCCTCAACCTCCCACTCCCCACGCCCGTGGATCGTAAGCCTCTTTCACCGCCACCCAGTCCTCCTCCGATGCCCTCTCCAGCAAATGGCTAATCCGGGCATTCGGCGGCACATCCGCATCCCGCAAGTAACGCCCCAGATACGGGTCCACATCAAAATTCGGCGACGCCTCAAACATCAACGTCAGATACCCCGCCAACGCCGCCTGCCCCGTCAAACCATACCCCTTCGCCTTGGCCACCCCCGACGCAATCATCCTCGCCAAAGTCGAATCCGGCAGCGCACTCACCGCCACCGGCCCACTCGGCAACCGCACAATCGTCCCGTCCTGCGACCCCCGAAAGTAAGCCACCAAATCCCGCTCAAAGGCCTTCTCCATCGCGGCCTGAAAGATTCCAATCTTCTGAGGAGTGATCACGAGCATAGGACAATGCGTGCCATCAGGACGAGGCTCACCGCCCTCGTACCCGTCAATGGTACACAATCAGCGGTCGTCTTCGCCCTAACTCGTCGGGAACTCCCGCGGGATCAACTCCATCGCCTTCAACTCCGCCCACACCGGCGCCGGCACCTCCGCCTCCCGGATCAACTTCACCGTCTCCACCAACCGCCCCGGCGTCATCGTCGACGTCACAATCTGCGTCACCACCGTGGGAAAGTTCACCACCAACAACCCCGCCACCGCCGCCGCCAAATGTAACAACGGAGTCGACCCGCAAGCCTTATAAAACCGGCTCATCAACGCCCGCTCCGCCTCATTCGCCACCGCATAGTTATACAAAAACGGCGCCGCCCCCGCCGGATCCTCCGTCAACGTAAACGCCTGCCCATAGTTGATCCCCATCAACGTCACCTGATACCCCTCCCGCGCCCCCTCCGCAAACACCCCCATCATTTCATGCAGAATCGCCGGGCAAAACGTCACCCCCGCATAATCCAACACCCCCGGCTCCTCCTTCACAAACCGCCCCACAAACCCCGGAACCTTCACCCCCAACCCAATCCGCTCCACAAACCCCTGCCGCTTCGCCCGCTGCAGCATCCGCACCGCCGGCCGTATATCCGCCTCCCAATCCAACCCCACCTGCGCTTCCTTATCCGGCCCGTCATGCAACGCCACCCCGTACAACTTACCCCCGCCTAACTCAATCCGCTCCCGGCAAATCTGCTCCTCCGTGCCCTTCTCGGATCCATCCCACTTATCCGTCAACCCCTGATACCGCGCCGGTATCCCCGTCAACAACGCCTCCGGCTGATGCTCCGCCGCGTCCTCCCCCGCCAACCCCAAATATCGCAAACACTTCGTCTGAAACCGGATCTCCTCCGGCTTCACCCCCAATATCTCCAACGCCCGCCCCAACTGCAGCGTCGCCCGGTACAACACCGCCGAATCAAACGTCCGTATCCCCAGCTCCAACGCGGCCTTCACCATCGGCACCACATGCCGCTCCGTATCCACCGCCCCGCCCCCCGGCGCCGGACCAAACCCAAACCGATGACATCCAAACGCAAACGTATCCGCCGCTATCTCTCTCACGCTTTCCCCATCTCCCGGACAATATAATCACAAGCCCGCACCGTCAACGCCATCATCGTCAGCGTCGGATTCTGGCACCCTGAACTCACCCAAGCCGCCCCATCCGTCACAAACAAGTTATTCACCTCATGCGCCTGGCACCACTTATTCAACACACTCTTCCGCTTATCCGTACCCATCCGCGCCGTCCCCGTCTCATGAATGCAAAACCCCGGTATCGAATACTGCCCCGTCTGCCGCACATTCTTCGCCCCCGCGGCTTCTAACATCTCCGCCGCCTGCTCCCTTCCGTCCTGCCACAACTTCTTCTCGTTCTCCCCCCACTCCGCCGATATCTTCAACACCGGAATCCCCCACGCATCCACCCGGTTCGGATCAATCGACACCCGGTTCTCCGGCCGCGCCAAACACTCCCCCCACAAGTTAATACTGATCCCAAACTGCCCCTTCCTTACGGCCTCCTTGTACTCCTTCCCAAATCCCGGAGCCCCAAAGTCAAACGCCGGCGCACTCCCCCCCTGGTACCCATACCCCCGTATGAACCCCTTCGTCTCCCGCTCCTTCAAATTCCGGAACCGCGGAATATAAACCCCATTCGGCCGCCGCGGCATCCCCGCCCACGGCTTCGCCTCCACCTGCGGCATCACCCCCGCCGCCCCGCCCTGATAAATATGGTCCATCAGGTTCTTCCCCAACGCGTCATTATCCCCGCAAATCCCCGAATTCATCAGCAACCTGGTCGATTCGAGCGTCGACGCGCACAACACAAACACCTTCGCCTTAACCTCCCGCACCTCCCGCGTCACCCGGTCGATATACATCAACCGGTCCGCCTTCCCATCCTTCGTCAACACCTTCGCCGCCACCGCATCCGTCACCAACGTCAACCGCCCCGTCTTCTGCGCATCCGCCACCGTCGTAAACGGGCTCGAAAAGTAAGAGAAGGTCGCACACCCCTGCTCGCAAGGCCCACAATAATGGCACGCCTGCCGCCCGTTATGCGGCTTCGTCAAGATCGCCGTCCGCCCAATCGTCAACGTCCGCCCAAAGTTCTTCTTAATCGCATCCTTCAGAATCGTCTCCCCGCACGTCAACTCCATCGGCGGCTGAAAAATCCCATCCGGCAAATGCTCCAACCCCTCCGCCTGCCCCGAAATCCCCACATACTTCTCCACCATCTCGTAATAAGGAACCAACTCCTCATACGTCACCGGCCAGTCATCCCCATACCCGTCGTGACTCTTCCCCGTCAAGTCCAACTTCGACATCCGGTAACTCTGCCGGCCCCAGCTCAGGCTCCGCCCCCCCAGCACCCGCATCCGGATCCAGTTAAACGGCTTATCTTGAACGTAAGGATTCTCCTTATCGTTCACAAACCACTTATGATTCCCCTCCCGGCACGCATAACATAGCCCCTGAATCGGCCGGTCCTCCAACACCTTCGGCGACATGCCTAAGTAAGGGTACTGCCCCGGCCGGTTATGCTCCGTAAACTCCTTCGGAGTCACCTTCGCCCCCGCCTCCACCATCGCCACCCGCAGCCCGGCCTCCGTCAACCGTTTCGCCGCCCAGCCCCCCGTCGCCCCACTCCCCACCACCACCGCGTCAAAAACCGTAGTCTGCATACGCGCAGTATATCCCAACTATTTGCGCCACGCCGCCGCCTGATCCCTCTCCCCCGCCACCACTCGCAACACCCGCAGCACACCCCGCCCAAGCTCGTAATAAACCATATACCTACCCGCCGGAAACACCCGCATCCCCTCCCGCCAGCGCTCCACTAACCGCCCCGCCTCCTCTTGCCCCGTCAACACCGGAAAGGTCGCCTGAATCCGCCCCACCTGCCCATCCGCCACCTCCTCGGAACTCCGCCCCGCCCAATACCGCCAAATCTTGTCCATGTCCCGCATCGCCCGCTTCGACAGGACCAACCGCTTCATTCCGCTTCCCGTGCGCGGGCCCGAATCCCCTCCAAAAACGCCGCCCCCCCATCCGAAAAGTCATACTCCACAAACTCCCCCCGGTCTATCTCCGCCGCCGCCTCCTCTAACGACAACCGAAACTCCTCCTCCCCCGCCCACGCCCGCAGCGCCGCCTCCACCACCTCCCCACTATCCGCATACCCGCCCTCCTTCACCCGCCCCTCCACAAATCCCGCCCACTCCTCCGACAACCGTATCCGCATCTCAGCCATAGCAAAACTCCTTCTCCCCCTATCCTACTACCCCTCCACCACCTTCTCCCCCAACCGCTGCATCCGCCCAATCTCCCACTTCACCACCGCCGGCAACCCCTCCCCCATCCCCATCACCCACGCCGCCACCATCGCATTCGCCGGAAAATACAAGTTAAAATCCACCAACGAATGCAACCCCAACGCCACCAACGCCCCCATACACCCCACCCCCAAATACCAAGCCACCCCCTCGCTCCGCTGCGTCACCCACCACAACCGACCCACCACCCGCCCCACCAACACCATTCCCAACCCAAACCCCACCCATCCCATCTCCAGCAACACCTGCAAATAATCGTTATGCGCATAATCCGCCGTATTATCCGGAGCTACTTTCTTAAACGCATAGAAACAACTCTCATACCCCCCCAACCCGCACCCCTTCCACCCATAATGCGCAATCGCCGGCAACGTCTCCTTCCATAACTGCACCCGCGTATCGCTGCTCACATCCTCCGTCACCGCCAACCCCGCAAACCGCGCAATCCACTCATCCGTCGGCAAAAACACAAACGCCGCCACCCCCACCCCCACCGCCACCACCGCCGGCCAAACTCGCTTCCCCCCTCTCCCCCCCGCCGCCAACACCCCCGTCGCCACCATCCCGCTCAACGCCGCCAAAAACCCCATCCTGCTCAAACTAATCACCGTCCCCACCAACATCGCCGCCCCCATCGCAAACAAAGCACTCGCCCCCAAACTCGCCCCCACCCCGCTCTCCCCCCGCTTCTTCTCCCGCACATACACCCACACCCCCGCCCACACCGCCAGCGGCAGCGTCAACTCCAACAACCCCGCAAAGCTGTTCCGCGAGTTATAGCTCCCCACCGCCATCGGGCTCTGCCCCGCCGCCCGCTGCAGCCACCATTGCACCAACCCCAACCCCGCCTGCACCGCCCCAATTCCAATCACCGGAGCCGCCACCCACCACAAGCTCCGCCGAAAACTCCATACCAGCTCCCGCCCCACCGCAAACACCACCGTGTACCCCGCCAGCTCCATCACCGCCTCCGCCGTCCGTACCGGCGTCTGCGTCACCCCCGCCCCCCACTGCCACACCCCCACGCTCAAAAAGCCAGCCGCCAACCCCACGCCCCACCATCCCCCCGGATGCAGCTCCCGCCTCCCAAACGCCGCCACCCCCGCCAACCCCATCCCCAGCACCCCCCACGCCGAGTCCGCCACATAAACGCCCCCCTGCGCCAGCGTCAGCCCCCACAGGCAAACCCCCAGCAACCCCAAAGCCACCCAGCTCAACGCCATCTCATTTCCCCCAAACGCAAAAAAGACCCGGAAGCGTCACCGCCCCGGGTCTCCTGTCCAAACAATCCTTCGGCTAACTTACCGGCGTCGAGACAGCCGCGGCAAAGCCGCCTTCTGCGGAGCCTGCGCGCTCACCTTGCCCGTCGCCGCTGGCAAACCAGCGTCCATGCCAGCCGTACCCGTCGCGCCCGGCGTCACCACCAACGGCTGGTTATTCACCACCAGTTGTGTCCGCGCCTCGGCCGACATCTCGTACCGCATCCCGCCGCTCACCAGCCGCAGGCTCTCTGCGCCGCTAGCTGTCGTTTCCAGTTTGGCCGCAGAATTCGCGCCCAGTACAATTTTCGATCCATCCCGCAGCGTCAACACCGTGGGTGCGCCCGCCGTCCGAATCTCGTCCCCGGCCATCACGGGCCAGGTCTTCGCGCCGGTCGCCGGAACCGCCGCGCCGTTCACATGCAATCCCGCCGTTGCCGCCGCCGTGCCGCGTTGTTCCGCGCCCGCCGCCAACATCGTTCCCCCGACTAAAAGTGCCAACAGAGCTGTTTTCATTTTTATAGTAGGATGCTCCTCATCATCAGTTATAGGCTAAAAGGACTATCCCCTGCAAGCTGTAAGCCCTTCGTTAACATCTTTTTCCGTATGACATCGCCTTACAGTAAGGCGCCCCGGAACCAAACCCGGCCCCTATCCCGCCTCGTTCTCCGCAATCTCCCGGTCCATCTCGGTTCAATGCTCTCGCGCCTCCCCCCAAGCCGCTCCGCCTCCGCATCCCCGCCACTCGTGCGGAACCTCCGCATACTTCCGGTCACCACGCAACCGCTAACCCACTCATAGAAGCACCGCAATCCAAGGAAGGATCAACCCTCGTCCGCCGTCCCTGCATCCCCCATCTCCAACAACAGCTCGACATCGGTCATCACCCGTATCCCCCGGCGGGCGCAATAAGCCATCACCTCCGGGTCAAACAGATGCTGGTCCAGGCTGCACAGAATGTCGGCCCGCCCCGCCACTGCCGTATACACAATCGCGTCGTCCGCCGCGTCTCCCGGAACCACGCGCGGTCCGGTCGCCGGTCGCACTACCGTCGCCACCGCCCGCACCTCGCGCACATACTCGCCCACCTCGTCCGCCGTCAAACCGTACAATTTCTGCAGTCGGGGATACTGCAGCACCCGCTCTAACTCATTCAAGATGTACTCGGAAACTACCAGCGTCGCCCTCAGCGCCCGCATCCTGCGCATCAGTTCCACTGCTGGCCCGCTCGCCCTGCCGTTCGCCCGCACCAGGATAGCGGTATCCAGCGTAACCCGAAGCACCTACCGGGACGCCGCCTCGGGCGTCCAGCCCGCCCGCGCAGCGTCTAAAGCTTCGCTCATCGCAGCTTCCAGCTCATCCTCCGGCACGGAAGCCACCCGCCCGCGTAACGCACGTTGGGTCGCCAACAACCGTTCCCAGTTCTCCGCCGCCGAAGTCTCGGCCGGTGCCGAAGTCTCTTCGCCTGCATAGGCACACACCACCACCCGCTCGCCGTCTTCTAACTGTCGCCCTAGCAAGCTCTCCATCAATCGCTTCGCTTCGGCGGAAAGCTCGTGGACCGGGTACGAAGGCGACTCTGCAATCGATGTGGCCAAATGCCTTTCCATGACTATCTTCAGCATAGCATCGCCCTCAGAAGTCGCTGACTAAGAACAAAGCCGCGTCCCGCCCACTGCGAACCATCCCTACGGCCAAGGTCACCGCTACCCATCCCCGACCAAACCACTCCTTCCCCCTTCCCCCGGCCCAAAACAAAAAAGCGCAGCCAGGTCTCTCCACCCGCTGCGCCACAGCCGCCCGCTTCACCGGAAAAGCCCTCTCGGCCCCCCGTCCGTCCCCGCCACCTCCACCAGCACCACCCGTCCCCCGCGGGCTTGCGCTGCCGCCGCCACCACACCCCGCTCCGTCCCCGCCGCCACCACCTGCCCCTCCGCCAGCGCCACCCACTGCCCCACATACTCGTGGCCATGCTCCGCCAACCACGTCAGCACCATATCCGTCGGACGTTCTCGCGGAGCATCCATAGCGCCACCTGTCTCTCCTACAAGGCGATTGCCTCAGGTTGACCGACTCGCCAGCGCCGCCAAAGGGCCAGCACCAACCATCCCGCCGCTGCCCCGGCGGCATCGTCCCGCACATCCGCCCATTCCACCACCGGAATGTAGATCAGCCGTTGCAGCAACTCACACAGCATTCCCAACAGAAAGGCAGCCACCGCCGCCTGCCAAGCTCGCGCCACCGGAGCTAAACACCATCCCACCACCACCACCGTCGCCGCGAACACCACCACATGCCAAACCCGATGGTAATCGCCTTGCGTCCCCACCGCGGCCTTCGTCTCGCCACTCGCCACGGACCCTAAAACCAGCGCCGCCACCCACACCGCCACCATCACCCATCGCCACCAAGACACCACTCTAGTAAGCGCCCTCCGCTAGCAACACCGTCTTCACCGTCTTTGCCAAAATCCACAAATCCAACCACACCGACCAGTTCCTAACATAATACTCATCGAACTCCACCCGTGCCTGAAACGTCGTATTCGCCCGCCCCGAAATCTGCCACAACCCCGTAATCCCCGGCCGCACCTTGCAATACAAGTCAATCCCGCCCCCGTACTGCTCCGACTCCCCCACCATGATCGGCCGCGGGCCAATCAAGCTCATGTGCCCGCCCAGTACATTCCAAATCTGCGGCAACTCATCCAAACTCGTCTTCCGCAGCCACCGCCCCACCCACGTCACCCGTGGGTCCCGCCCGCGCAACTTCCGGTAAGCATTCCATTGCGCCACCAGCTCCGGGTGCTCCGCCAAGTGCGCCGCCAACACCTCGTCCGCATTCGTCACCATCGTCCGAAACTTCCACGCCGTGAAAATCTCGCCGTCCATGCCCACCCGCTGCTGCCCAAACAGTACCGGCCCCGGCGAACTCACCCGCACCGCCGCATAAATCAGCGCCTGCAGCGGTACCGTCACCACCGCCACCGTTACCCCCACCGCCAAATCCAGCGTCCGCTTCGTCAGCCGTGCCAGCGGTTGAATCAACGACTGGTTCACTTCCAGGCCCAGCATCCCTCCCAGGTCCTTCGCCGAAACCCACAAGCTCGACATCCCGAACAAATCCGGAATGATCAGCACATGAGGAAAGCAGTGCGTGTACTTATGCACAATCGCGCTCAGCTCCCGGCTCGAAACCCCCGGCATCGCCACAATGGCGTACTGCACCCCGTGGTGTTTCGCCAGCGCCGGCGCCAACTCCAGACTACCCAGCATCGGCCCGCCCGGCCGGTGCATCGTCATCGGCAACCGCCCTGCGTCATCGTCCAGCAGCGCTACCGGGCGCAGCCCGAGTTCCGGGTGCCGCCGCAGTATTTCCATCACTAAATGCCCGGTCCGCCCCGCCCCCATCACCACGGCCGTCACGCCCCACCACGAAAACTTGCAGCATACCGTCCGCGTCACGCTACGCATCACCGTCGTCAGCACCACCGTCAGGAACCACGCCGCCACCACCGTCAGCCGCGAATACTCCCCGGCCTCTTTGATCAGGTACGACCCGCCAATCGCCAGCAGATACGCCAAAGTCGTCGCCTTCAGCACCCGTCGGAATTCATCCACGGGATTCAGGGCGATCCCCGGATAAAGACCAAACGCGCCGAAAACAACCACAAACACTGTCATCATCAAGGCGCCGGCAAACTGCCGCGGCTCCGCCGCTTCGCCGGTCCAGAGATAACGAGCCACCAGCGCCCCGCTCGTCGCCAGGGCCAGCGCAGCCACATCCGTCAGCAGCAACGCCGAAAACGTAGAAAGCCGCCGCCGAGTAGTCGCGGCGCGAGCCAAAGGAAGAGCACGAGTAGCGCTAGCCTGCATATGAACAAGTCCTCAGGAAGGAAAGCGAAGAAACTCGGTTTCGGGTGCCACCTTTTGGTCGTCCGCACAGCCACGAACGCACAGAAAGATAGAAGCGGTCATAACAGACACTGCAAACCGGGCAGACCATCCCTTCCGGGGGGAACTTATTAGGGAGTATACCGTAGAGTTTACGGATTCTATCTTTCAATTTGACAAATTCTTTTCGGGCGTACGCCTATCCCGCCGCACTGAACCCTTTGGCCCGCTGTTCTTTTTGGAGTCCGAAGACAGCCTCAAAGCGATCGGCGATAACTTGTATGTCAAATGTCTTCTCGGCGTATTGCCGCCCGTTCCAGGCGCAGCGGCGCTGCATCTCCGGATCGTCGAGTAACTGCTGGGCCGCCGCCACAAAGCCGGCCTCGTCCGTAGGTTCGGCTGCCAAGCCCGCCTGGTGCTCCATTACGATCCGGGAGGCCAGGTTATCAAGTGGTACGGAGAGCACAATGGGCCGGGCGGCACACAGATAACTCAGTACTTTCGATGGGACGCTATACTCACTCGCCGAACTCTCGAGAATGGCAAGCAACACCGTCGCCGCGCCCAACATATGGGGAAACTCCTCAATCGGCTGAAAGCCCAAAGTAGTCAGGTTGCGCAGCCCACGGGCAGCGCTCTCCTTCTGCAGGTAGTCCACCCCCGGCCCGAACGAAACTACCACCACCTGCGCATCCGAATGCGTGGTAGCCAGCCCCTCGGCCAGCTTCAGCAGCAACCCGGGGTTATGCTTCATGCCCAGCGTACCCGAGTAAAGCAGCAGCCGCTTTCCTTGCAGGCCGTGTTTCGCGGCCCACCGCTGGGCCGCCCCGTCCGGGGCGATCGTCTCGAGGGGAGCCCAGTTTTCGATCACGTGGCAGCGCTCGCGAGATAGGCCCCAGAGCTCGACAAGCTTCAAAAAGTCTTTGGTGATAAACACAAGTCCACTGCTGTTCTTCGCCAGCCGACGCTCTAGGTACTCCTGGTACCAGCCGTAGAGATGGCCCACAATCGGCAGCCGCTTCGGCAGAAGCTTTTGAACAGCGGCGCTGTTCACATCCTGCATCCAGAAGTAAAACTCTGCCCCAGCCGCTTGGGCGGCCGCCGCCAGTCGAGATTGAACCTCGAGCGGAGCTCCAGCCGAAAGCACGACCTCCGGACCGCGGGTACGGATCTCGTCCTGCGCCAACTCCGCGTAGCACAGCTCTTGCTGCCGCCGGCGGAAAAGATTGTATTTCTGAAACGGCTCCCCAAGAGAAAGCCCAACTACCGTCAAGTTTCCGTTGACGAAGCTACCAGCCATCGCGCCTGCCTTTACCTTCTGAAGGTCAGCAAAATGCAAGTGAACTACGACGTGGCCCCGCAGCGACAGCGCCTCACTCAATTGAAGAGGAAACGGATATCCACCGTAATCTTGAATTAGTATTCGCATGCATTCATCCTTCTTCCACCACCAGTCCCCAGAGGCCTTTAATAGTACTTACTCAACCATTCACTACGCACCCTTGCGACCGACAAAGTGCGAAGGGTCAATCCACTTCACGTCGTATCCGTGTGAAGTCAGCAGTCTGGTCATCTCTGCCGGAGCATACGGGACACCCCTCGTGGCGAGCGTCTGAAAGTGGACTTCGACGAACACTGCACGCACTTGCGGTAACGGCAACAGCCGCACCAGACCCCGGATCACTTCCAGCTCGAATCCCTCGACATCAATCTTGACGATACTTGGAACTGGATAACCCATAAACCCATCGCCGCGTCGCACTTCAATCTGGTGCACAATAGTTTCACCTTCGCTACAGGCAAGGCCGTCTGTAACAGATCCATTCTTGCTCGCATAGAATGGCATGGTCCCGGCGTCATCCGAAAGAGCTACGGCCTCTATACGGACATTGGATAGCCCTTCTACGCGAGAAGCCAATGTTTTGACAGTACTAGGTGAAGGCTCGAAAGCAACCACCGAACCTGTTGGGCCAACGGCGTCAGAGAACTTTACCGTATACAATCCAATATTCGCACCAACATCCCAGACGATATCTCCTGCCCGGATAGTGCTGAACAACACTCTGTCAAAGGCAGCCTCATAGTCGGTCCGGAACAGTCTACGGTAGGTTCTAACAATAGGCCGCAAGATCCCGATCCGCTGGCCCAAAGTCCTTATGTTTATTACGACATTGCTTGAGTAATTCATCTAAATCTCGATTTCACACTTGACCATATGGCGTCCCGGCGCCGAGTTCCTCTCCAACAAGTACGTCCAACTGCGGCAGATGGGCGCGACCACTTAGTCCCGCTCGCGTCGCAGTTCCTTCTCTTTCAAGACGATCATACATTCGTAGATACTTTGCAGTACTGAATACCAAAATCCCGCTCTCCCATCGAGTACTCCACCTTTGAGTAGATACAGAGTCACGAATTTTATGACAGGACGGCCAGGAAGTCGGTAGAACAGTTCTTTCTGATGAAACTTCCGAACAGATGCATCTCTTCCCGCAATCGCCATCAGGAACGAGAACTTCTCGCCCTGATCTCGATTCTTCTGGATTTGCCTAGCCTCCAGCGAACTGTATGAATTGTGCCGCTCAATCCAGTGCGTAATACCCTTGCTAAAAGGAAAGTGATCGAATGGCTCCTGAAGATACCCGATCGGGCCAGACGCAACGCTTACCGGATTTATGAGGCGTTCATAACGCACACAGTCAGGTCTAAAGAGGCGTAAATACCATGCAGTTACCTGGACGTGCCGTAACCATGTATTCCAAAATATATCTCGGCGACGAATCCTATAGGCCACGATATCCGTCTCCCGAGTGACGACCTCGGCAATTTCCGCCTGAAGAGCGGCGGTTCCTCGCTCATCGGCATCCATCAGTAAGATCCACGAATACTTGAATTCTATGTTCTGAAGCGCCCAATTCCGATGAGCCGACTCATCGCCGCCGAACATCACGCCCGAACTCCCTTTGGGAGCGACCGTGACTCTCGCCCCGGCTCGTTTCGCAATCTCCGCGGTACCATCGGTACTCCACGAGTCATAAACGTGAACGTCATCTGACCAACTCACCGATGCAAGGCACTCAGGTAGGTCCTTTTCTTCATTTCGCGTCGCAATCAGAATCGATACCATTCTTCTCAAGTACTCCAAGACGACTTCCGGTAGCTCTCGCTATCGTGATTCAGGACACGCTGTCCCTGGCGCCAACTTCACTTAGGTGCCCTACGATCCTTGTCAATCTGCCGCCTTTCTCATCGAAGCACTACATTTGCCCGAAGCGCAATGCCACCACACGGTCTCGGCTCCGCCCTACTCTTCAAACGCAGAGCAATTCTGTATTACATGCTCTGAACTCGACATAGAACTAAGGATCACCGCGCCTGGATAGCGATTGGCGGCCGACTGCAGCGCTTCCCGAGCACTTTTTAGTCTGGGGGCCGCAACCCTTGCGGATTGTCGATGTAGGGGTGAAAACACGACCCTGCCCGCTCTCTTGCGCCCTTCATGCAACAACCCCAACGATGCAGGGTCGTCTACAAACTCGTGCTGAACTATATCGAAGCCCTCGAGAGAACCCATCTTCGCCAAGTTGCAAGTCATAAAAGACACGCCCCACGCCCTAACTAAGCCCGCTTCTTTTAATCGGGTAGCAACCTCGCACAGCTCTTCGAAACGGCCGCAGTCAGGAGGCTCATGAAGTAGCAGCACATCCACATATTCCGTCATCAGTTCCCGTAAACTAACGTGGAGGCTTCTTTGCATTGACGATCCACTTAGGGGCACCCGTCCGAGCAGATACCCGGTGCCAAGTATTGGAGCCGGCTTGGATAATCGTGGCGCATCGATACTTGAGGAGCGCCGCCAACGCCTGAGACGGCGGACCAACGGCCTCAGCGGAGAGAGAACTGACGCAAGTGCCGTCGCCTCGATCCCACACTTAGTCACAAGCGTAACTTTGTGTCTTTCTCCCTTCAAGGCAGTTCCTACGAATCGCTCTGCCTTGCCAAAACCATACGAGCGTGCCAAATCAAAGTGCGTGATACCGTTGTCTAGGGCCGAGAAGAGCGCCCGCTTTGCCGCGGCCGCCTCAACCGAACCCAAAATCGAGGCGCAGCCAAATCCGAGCGCGGACGACCTGACATTAGGGGCAATGTTTACATATCGCATAGTGCACGGATGTGGTGGGCCAGCCGAACTGCAAGCACACCCATGAAGAACGTCGGATTCGCCTGACTAGATGTGGGGAGTACCGAACTACTGCAGACATAAACCCGTTCAGTGCCAAATACACGCAGATTTCGGTCAACCACTCCGGTCTTGGGATTATCCCCGATACGGGTTGTTCCGGATTGATGTACACCATCCTTCGAGTTGGAGCGAATCACGTCGCGTAGAGCTTGCTTCGGATACCAGTACTCAAGCTCGCCACAATTCGTCTCTCGTAACCAAGAATCGAGGATCTCGTGGGATCTAATAATGGAGTCAATATCAGAGTCTGTTATTGAATATCTTATATGCAGCTCTTCTCCGTCGTCAGAAAGAAACATTCTATTTTCGAAGGATGGAACTTGCTCACTATGAAAATGAATGGCATATCGATTGTCGTTGCTATATAGAAATACACCCGGCAGTTTCCTCTCTCGGCAGTAACGTGAATAGAACAATTGGAGCGGCACGAGGAAGGACGCGGGCAACTCACGCATTATGTTTAAAAGATGTCGACTCAGCTTGACTCGCTTACCTCTCGTTACAGCGTGGGCGACCGCGGGCGGCGCAAGTCGGCGTCCGAGCCAAGGCGCTAGAATTGCCAGATACATGACGGACATAGCGCCACTCCGATGAACCGGGTCATAATATGGAGGATTGTCCAGCCACATTGCGGTATTCAAGAGATTCTCCGCGAGAATCGTTTCCTTTGATAGTTGAAACCGCCTTCGCAGGTATGCTCCAGAACGATCGCGGTGAAAGCCATAATCCGTCTTGGCCGAAGGGCCATAGAAACGGACAGATGCAATTTTGCCAGATACATGTCCTTGATAGTAGTGCCCCAACGCACGACTCGGACCTCCGATCCGGTTGTACAGTTGCTTCGACTTCAGTAATAGGCGTGTTGTCTCTTGCGCACCTGCCGCCACCACCACCCTCATTGCCCGAAAGCTAAATCTGACGCCTTCGCGTCTGCCCTCGGCTCTTACCACTACATTGGTCCCGGCACCCGACTCCTCAATGATTTCGGTCACGAGAGTGTTCTTAACTACCACAACTCCCTTCGATCGCTCTAGTTGGGCACGATACCGTTTGCCAAACCGAGTCGGCATACTCCACCTTTCGACTGATGAATCATCAATCTTACCTCGCAAGAAGCCGTCAGCAATCGGAATATATCCTGCAGTGGACGCCGTAAGGTCGAATGTACCTGCCCCGCACTCAAACAGTTCTTGGGCTCTTGGGACAAATCTGATTGCTTCCTCATAGAACGAGTCGTCCCAAGTACAGCCACCGTCGAGTATTTCCCGAGCCGCGAAGTCAATCGGGTCGTACATTACACAACGTCCACCCCATGTCGCACTTGTGCCGCCAACACCCTTGTTTGTACATTCGTACGGCGAGTGGTGATTGATCTCGTTTTCGACAACAATCGAATCATCAAGTCGATTCTTGCTGGTCGAACCACCGCCAAACTCCACAACTAGGATCTTAGCTTCGGGGCAAATACTCTCGAATTCCAGTGCAAACGATATCCCAGCAGGCCCACACCCTACAATGCAAACGTCAAACTCGATATCCTCGGCGTGCGCCGCCTCAAGAAACATTGCGTCCCTCAACTCCCTGCCAATCTCTGCGTCGTTCTTTCACCTTCACTGCGGGATTCCCTGCGTAGACGCACCATTCATCCAAATTTTTTGACGCCACTGAACCCGCCCCCAAAACACTGCCCTCACCGAGGGTGACGCCCGGGAGCACGATCGAACGAGCGCACACCCAAGCATAAGCACCTGAGATGATCGGCTTGGACACATAAGTAAACGTAGGGGAGTTGTAGTCATGCGTGGCACCGCACAAATAGCTACCCTGTGAGATTATCGTGTGGTGCGCAAGGTCCACCAACGCGGGGTTATACACCTCGGCATTGGGGCCAATCGTCACGCTGCAGCCAGTAACAAGGTTCCACGGTGCCCAAATCGTAGCGGTCGGATAGATATAGTTGCTTGCGCCAATCCTTGCACCAAACATTCCGAGAAGCAAGCTCCGCCAACCATGCAGCATAACAGGAGTCGGTCGAAACAGGAGGAGCCAAGCGATCCTCCACGTCAATCGCTTAAGCTTGTTAACAACGTCGAACGCGCTAACACTATAGGGGTCGATCTGAGCCCGATGCGGCATCGCTTCCATCACCGCACTCCGGCGCTAACTCGCCAGGAAGACTCCCTTCCCCGGCGTCCTCCACTCTGCGGCGCGAGGTAGTGATCTTGGCACATCGATAACGAACCACTATCGGTCATTGAGCCCTCTTGGATGAACGAACTCCGCCAAATGTCGTACTAAATCGGCAACCACCGAATGTATCTCAAAGCGATTCTCAAAGCTCGCTCGGGCTCGATCTCTGACTGTGTCGCGCTCCTCGGGACTCAGCTTGCTCCACGTCCGCAGGAGCTTATCAGTCGCTTCGAGGTTGTCGGCCGCAACGAATCCGGCACCATCCGCCACGACCTCTCTCCAGATGTTTACCTTGTCAGAGATTAGGACGGGCAGCGAACAGGCCAAAGCTTCAGCGACGACAATTCCAAAGTTCTCTTGATGCGACGGCAGTATAAGTATCTCCGATACCGAAAAGGCGCCCCACTTCAAGTCACCACTAACAGTGCCTGCCCAGGTGATGCGGTCGCTAATCCCCAGGCCAGCCGCAAGCCGCATCAATTCTCCCTTCAGTCCCTCGGTATCCGGTCCCGCAATCACAAGATGCCAGTCCTTGTCGTGGGCAAGCGCTGATGCAAAGGCCCCGATCGCAATGTCGCATCCCTTCTTTTCTGCGATCCGCCCAACAAACAATGCAATTCGCTTGCCGTTCAATTCCGGAAAACGGGACCGCCATTTACCAACGCACTCTTCGAGTTCGAAATTTGGCCCGGCGGTGCCATACCGAACTACTCGTTCATTGCATCGGTACAACCAGAACGACTGCCTCGCGAGGATCCGCTCTTCTTCACATGTAAAAAAAACGGCGGAGGCGTCTCTCAGCACTCTATACTCACCCCATGGCCAATAGAGCCACTTCTTTAGATGCTTCAAGGGATACGTCCTCTTGAACCATGGATCCAGCATCCCATGAGTAAATACGACATATGGCGTACTACTGTCTCTGAGCACCCAGTGAGTAGCGAACCCGTGAAAGCCCCAAATGCCATTGACTATTACGGCACTGAAGCGTGAACGATTTGCCTTCAGCCATGGAACGATCTTCAGATTGAAGCTGTAGCTTCCGAGGGAAGGGCCAAGAGCGGTCACCTTAAGCTCGGACTCGGTCACATATGATGCGTCCGGCGGATCCAAACTAAGTACTTCAACATTGGCTCCGAATTCGTGCCAAACACGAGCCTGTTGCCGAACACCCTCGATGGGCCCTCCCCACTTTGGATCTATGCTGCTAATTATGTGAAGGATATTCATTATTGGAAATTGGACTCACGTTTTGTATGGAGGGCCTTTCCAGCTAACAACAGGGCCACAGAGACTTTCTGTACGGCCACCTACCCGTGCCCCCGGCTTCCCTGAACCACTCTGGACGGGTTTGGAGTTTACCTACACTTTGCATGTCACTTCTTGACTGCCTCTGCACGGTAGTTCACTGCAAGGTGAGGCCGTAGCGCAAGACTAATCCTTCAGATCGAGAGCAGTAACAATTCCAACATCTGGGGTAGCCAGATAGAGGTGAGCCGTGTGATCTGCGATTTCCCAAAAGCCACCTACCCACCCGTTTCGTCGCGCCCTTGAGAGTAGTTGAGCCTGCACCGCTCTATCTCCGTGAACTTCCATCACGATCACTAAGCGGGATAGACCTTGACGATTGAAGAGATCATCCATGATTCCATGCTCTGCCCCCTCGACATCTAGCTTCACTAATGTGTCACGACCGATGTCTGCGGAATACGTTTCAAAGAAGGGGAGGACATCAATGGAAATCGACTCCTCGTCACCAGTAACAGGTTCAAAACTCCCTTGATTTGCGCTCCGAATATAGAACGATGCGATTCGTCGCGATGGACCAATGGCGCAGGGCTCTAACTTGACCCGGGGCCGGAGCCGGTTCATCTGGAGATGTCCTTCGATGGCGTGGATATTATGGGAGACGGGCTCAAATGCAGTGACGGCGCAATTGGGCCACTTTGCGGCGGCGTAGAGCGTGAACAGACCGGTATTTGATCCGCAGTCATATACACACTCCGGACGCCAATTCAATTCTTCTAGGTGATAGCAGTCCCCGGCTGCCAACTCGAGTACACTTTGGAAGTCACTCTCGAAGTGTGGAGCCCGGATTGTAGCCGTAAGCGCCCGACCGGACTTCTGGTACTTGACGTTGATAGTCGTGCCTATTGCCCACCATCGCCATATGGCAAGCGCCACGATGCAGCGCACGGCGGATATGGTGGAGAGGCCTCGAAGTAGGAGGCGAGAGCGGTAGAATCTCATGGCTGCATCAGCGCCACTGCAGCGTGGCCCTTAGGTCGGATCATTGATCACACTCCTGTAAATTTCTGCTATCTGGGGAGCGACGATGGCCGGCGTGAACCGGGATACGTTTCGAGCTCCGCTCCGCTGTAAGCTTTGGCGCAGCGGCAGGTCGCGAGCAATCGCAACGGCCCAATGTGCCATTTCTGCCACATTATGGGGATCCGAGACAATTATACCCCCCTCCCCAACTACCTCCCTCAACGATCCGGCTCCGGAAGTGATGACTGGACAACCACATGCCATGGCCTCCAGCGGAGGCCAGCCGAATCCCTCATACACTGAGGGGAAGATAAGAACATCCGCACACCGGAAGAGTCTTCGGAGTTCGGTGCGCGAATCCGCGATCCGCGTTGAAATCGAGTCATGAAGATCGTTCTCGCTTGCGTACGCGAACTCTTCTTCGGTGAGGCTTGCTCCGGTCACTGCGACCTTGGCGCGCACTCCGTTTCTACGTAGGTGGGCCAGAACCCTCAGGACGCCAAGCCGATTTTTGTAGATCGAGGGCTTACCGACGTGCAGTAAGGCTACTTCGGCATCTCCGAATACTTCTTCACGATAATCTCCTTGCCCTCCCGTGACAGGCTGCAAGTACTCACTTGGCAACGTATTCGGGATCACATCAATTCGCTTCGCTGGTATCTCCAGATGTCGCACTAAATCATCAGCCGTGTTGGTTGAGACAGCAATAATACGATCATACTCCCGGATTAATCCCGCGCAATATTTTGCCATCGCACGCCTCTTCGGCGGTACGTGTCCCCAGTCGGCAACTCCAGCAGCTACCATGTAGTTGATCAGGTCGTGGACAGTAACGATCGACCTCTTGATGAACAAAAAGCGTCGATACCATGTTATGTTCTGATCGACCACGTGTGCCATCTGTCCCTGTAGCCCAGCTAAACGAATCGGCCACTCAATGTAGTTTTGACATCTCCCGCGCATCGGGCTCACACGTCCTACTGTCCCATCAGCTGGGCGATGGCCTACAATATGGGCCTCGGGCAGACAGGCTGGAAGATAGGCAAGGCAGAGTTCATAATAGGAGTTGATACTCGAGTGACCATTGCCTGGGTGAATGCCAAGTATCAGAGAGGTGGGTTTCGTCATACTGCTTTCATACGTAATCGGACCTACTCGATGTTGCGGTCGAGCCAGGCCGCCCGTTTCTGCTCGCGCCAATTGATCATTTGTCATGCCCTTTGAGCGGAAAAAGGCTGAAGCCGGCCGCCTCTCCGCGGAAGGAGATCCCGGATGGGCCTCGCGACCAAGACAATGAGTATAAATACTAAAGGATAGATGATGACGCTGGGGATAAGTCCGGAGATGGATTCCTCGGCAAAGGGGTGGTGGAAGTGATTAATTGCGATGATAAACCACATAGTTCGGCTGCTCGGAGCCCGGGTCCAAAACGCCTTGGGGAAGGTGGATCTAAGAATGTAGTGGCTTAGTCCAAAAAAGACGAGCATCGCAGCCCCTCCGCCAATCAGCCCAAACGCATGGTAGAAGTTTGCCATTACACCATAAGAGACATTGGTAGACATGTCGCCTTCGCCCAAGTCGCCCGCCACGTGGGCAAGGAAGTTCCCGCTGTTGGCCGACGGTTTATTTGGAAACAGAGCGCTCGGCATCATCAACTGAAAGCCCCAGACTACGGTAGTCCAGCCCGTGTACGCCTGCATATCATACGTTGCCGCGATCAATCTATCTGCATCTCCTACAAGCGAGAATCTATTTAATTTTTCGAGCGTCCCCCCACCTTGAAAATAGCCCACATCCTGGCCAGCGTCGAGTTCCGTGGCGGCAGCTAGGTCACCACCCGATAACAGTTGCCCTAGCACATCGACCATCACTTCGGAGCGATCGCTTAGACCACCGTCTCTTCCGCCATTGTGCCGAACGTATTGAGAGTATGGATATACAATGAGGGCATAGTAGACAATCAATCCAATGACACCACCTAGAACCCTGTAGTTACGGAATCCCAATCGTGCCACCCAAACCATGCCCGCAGCTACAAGTGGTTCTAGCGCGCCATGTTTACTCGTAGAGAACAGGCCAACCGTCACCTCGATAAGCAATAGGGTCAAAACGAAGGGATGGCTCAGAAATTTTTTCGATCCTGTAATCCACGCGTAATACAGCGCTGGGACTATAGCAAGCGCCTTGACGGTGCTTAGGGTCCTTGCATACCCCAGGATCCCGCCCGTTTCAGCCGCTCTTCCTCCGAAGTCAGCCGCCATCGAGACAGCATACCCACCATATCCGACAAGAAAGAACGCAATACTCAAACTCAATATAGAGTCGGGACCACTCCCACTATTGGCAATCGGACTTCTAAACGCCGTAATGCGCGATTGAACCATAGTGGCAAGCCAAAGCGCACCGAACCCGAGCGCCATCACCGAACCGGTTATGACAGGCTGCCGAAGGGTTCCATCAGCAGGAGAAAGTGACAATACCTTAACCGCCAAACAGACGAGCAAAAACTTCAACAATATTTGGAAGTTGAGCATGCCGATGAAGGACTTGACGCCACCTCCTGCGCGCACAGCAAATAGTCCGAGAACAATGGCCGTGGCGCTCAGGACGGAGAAGGCCGCCCCTGTTCCGGCTATCAGCTGGCCGATTGCATACATTGCGCCCACTAGTATTGGGGCCAACGGATGTTTTGTGCTTGGACTCATCGCGTAACGGAACAAACTTGAATCACCAGCCAAGACGAGTTCGTGTCCGCTATCGGGGACGTCACTGCTGGCTTCCGGGTGCGGCGCATTTCGACCGGCCACTTCGCCGCACGCGAAAGGCCGCGGCTGAGGGGTCAGGCGGGAACTTGGTCAGCAAAACATCAATGGCGTCGGTCACTGCTTCGACGGTGATCTCGCTCAGTTCGTAGTCTTCTGGCATATGTGGCAGGTCGACACCGCGAAGCACGATGGCGTTGGGCGCTTTTAGCGGCAGCCACTCGATTGGGCTTTGCCATGCCGGCGCTAGAACGACGAGCGGAGCTTGGGACGCTCGGGCAAGATGCATCGGTCCAGTATCAACGGACACTACTACATCGGCAAGACACATCAGCGCGCTTAGGACGGGAATGCTTGTCAATCCACATATCTGAACGCTTGGGCTTCTCATTAACCTTCGAATACGATCTACTCCTTCCGCCTCGTTGGCCATCCCTGTGAACATCACCCTGAAACCAAGTGACCCAGACAGATAGTCCGCGACTTCCGCGAAGCGCCTATCGATCCACTTTGTTCTTTGACCGCCACTCGTCTGCGTAACCAGAATCGCAGTCCGTCGTGCGCGTACCTCAGTACCATCGCGGACTAGAATCTCGGCACTCGACAGATCATCTGGCGAGAAACTCACCAAGGGCTCTGTCACCTCACAATCAAGACCCAGGGCCCCGCAGATTCGGTGGTTGTTTTCGATCAGACTTATTGAAGTGTCGTATGGTATTGAAACATTGTAAAGCCTAGGTGCCAAGGTGAAGCCAATTGTGGAGTGCAGACCAAGACAGCGGTTGGCGATGGCAATTCGCGTGCGTTGGTTTCCGGCGTTTGAGATTCCGAACTTCGGCCGGACGAGGTTCCTTCGAAGATGATCAGAAATGGACAGCCAGCCTTGGTAGAGATTTGTCAATGGGCTCTGACATGGAGCTAAAATATCAACGAAAGGATTGTGGCGAAGGACCTCCGCCACCACCGGGCTGCAGGCTACACTGATTCTCGCGTTCGAGTCAGCCGCTTTTATACTCTCAAAGATCGGTGTGCTATGAATTGCGACCCCTAGCGCGGTTTCAAAGTTCATGAACAAGTAGTCACTTGGATTCGCGGCGCTTAGTCCCATCATTCTCCCTCCTGGTAGCTCGTTGCGCTTCTCCTCAGCACCCGTACCTACAGCTCATCACGTTCCCGGAACTTCTGCCGCCGAACACACTTCGAGGTAACTAGACAGATCAATTGCGCCTATGGCCTCGAACAGGAGCTGAGAACTGATCGGGAAAGTCCCAACTCTTCGAACCACGACGCTCGCGGCGATGTTTGATAGAAGCGCTGCCTCAAGATATCCGTAGCCGCTGGCAATTGCCGCTCCAACCGTTGCCACCACAGTGTCGCCCGCACCTGAGACATCGAAGACTTCTTCTGCAAACGTGTGCAACGAAATCGCTGCGCCAGTTTGGTCAATGAGAGTCATCCCCTCGGCACCTTGGGTTACAAGCAACCACTCGATCCCCACCATCTGCCGGAGCCATTCGCCTGCCTCGCTGACTCCGTCACCTAACTGACCTCCCAACGCTAACACGGCCGCGTTGAACTCCTTTAGGTTTGGCGTTATGCACGTTGCTCCTCTATAGCAGTCGTATGATAGTTTCTTAGGATCGACCACGACCGGAATCCTGGCTTCCAGACACCGCTCAATGGCCCAACGCACAAAGGTCGGCTGCAGGACTCCTTTTGCGTAGTCCGAAAGGATTACGACATCAGGTCTTCCTGCAAGGCAATCTTGGAGGCAGTTTTTGACCTGTTCACTCAATGCATCAGGTAGCTCCGCGTCGATTTCCTCATCGAAACGAACAATTTGGTGTGATCCTGCCAGAACGCGCGATTTCGTCGTGGTGCGGCGATGTGCTGAGACAACAACTGAATTTGTCGAGACCCCCGCCGATTTGAGTAGGGCCAAAAGCTCTCGGCCATGCTCGTCATCACCGACGACCCCGCACAATGAAGTATTCACCAGTAGGCCCGCCGAGTTCATCGCTACATTCGCGGCGCCTCCAGGCACGGCATACTGGGCATTCACAACTACAACCGGCACAGGAGCCTCAGGCGAAATACGGTCAACTTTCCCGGTAATGTATCGGTCGAGAATGAGATCGCCCACAATGACCACGCGTGCCCGCCGAAACGCGGCGCAGACGTCTTTTCCTTGGAACTGAACCCGGCTCATTTTTCCACCACCGTTGTTGGCTCTGCTCGACAGAAGTGCTTTTCAATCGCCAAACAAATCGAGTGAAAAGTGACTTGGTGAATCTCTTGGATCTCATCGGCCGTTATGCCAGGCGCATTGAGAATGACATCCGAATATTTCGATGCGCTACCGAATCTGGGACCGGTCAAGAGAAGCGATTTGAGCTTCATTCTCTGGGCCGTCTTCAAACCCTCAACAACATTCGGCGACTCGCCACTAGTACTGATACCCCATACGACATCCCCTTCTTGGCCGATCGCCTCGATCTGCCGAGAGAAAACCATCTGGTATCCGAAGTCATTGGCACATGCAGTTAACGTCGCCACATCAGCACATAGGGCAATCGCAGGCAGCGCAACCCGGTTTGTCCGAAAGCGAACTACTAGTTCACCGCAGATATGTAGGGCGTCAGACGCACTACCGCCGTTTCCAAACACGAGAATCTTATTCCCCCGCTCGATCGTCGATATAAGCACCTGTGTAGCAATCGATACCCTATCGGGATATTCGCTCGCTGCGCATTGAAACAGGCGCTCTGCTGCCCTTGCGAAAGCATCCCTGGCCACGCTCCCGTCACTTCTTTGCTTACTAACTCCCCCGATCCCTACCTGCACTGACCCACCTCCTTGCCACTTTTTGCTGCATCAAGCAGTATCCAATCTGCAGCAGACTCAATCGATTCTCGATTGCCGCCTTCTAGTTGAGGCGACTCAGATACGAGTCTCGCGGCAATGCCAGCATCTGCCGCCGCTGCTATATCCGACTCTGCGTCTCCGATCATGTAACTGCGTCCGGGATCGTGTCCGAGGTCCGCCATTGCACGTCGAAGCATCTCTCCTTGAGGCTTTCTGCATATGCATTCATCAGCGACAGAGTGGGGGCACGTATATATCCTCGAGATGCGTACGCCGGACGTTCCTAGTTTCCGCAACATCTCTCCATTTACCGCAACGTACTCATCAAACGTCAAGTACCCCAATCCAATCCCCTGTTGATTCGTTGCTACCGCAAGTTCAAACCCAGCATCCTGCAGTTTGGTCAACGCCGTCACTGCTCCCGGAACCAGTTCGACCTTCAGTCGATCTTTAAGGTAAGGTATGTTTCTGATTATGGTCCCGTCTCGGTCTAGCAGGATTAGCCCGCCATACGCCTTCGAGGTCGACGCAGGACTGGCATGCACTGAAGCTTCCACGATCTTTTTGATGGTTGCTGACGTGCTTACGTCGAATCTGACTGGAATAAGTACAACTGTACCACCGTACGCCTCAACTAGAGGAGCGGAGTTCAGTTGCCGATGATTATAGTCCCCGCCTTTGATGTAAAGGTCCGGTCTGAGCATCGAGATCAGGCGATTTGGTCTCCGATCAGACATCAGAATTACTGCATCGACGCACCTAAGTGCCCCAACGAGTGCGCAACGCTCCTCCTGCGTCCGAATTGGACGCAGGGGCCCTTTTTGCGCCCTGACCGAATCGTCGCTGTTCACTGCCACAATCAAGACATCGCACATCTGTCGGGCTGCGCTCAAATAGGCAACGTGTCCCGCGTGCAGTAAATCAAAAGCGCCACAAGTGAAACCAACCTTCAGGCCCTTTGCCTTTGCGGAATCGACAACCATCTTTATCGTTTCTACACTGTGAAGCATCTTATCATCCCAGAAAACACGTCACTCTTCGCGAATCGAACTCCATTATTGGTCAGCAGGTTCGCTTTTGCAACCAAGCTGTAAGCAGCAGCTCACGATGTCCCTAGCACATTGATGGACATCATACTTTTCGATGATCGAAGAGCTAGCCTTTCCGAACTGGACAATTCCGTCTCCCTCAACCGATAGTACCTTACAGATCGCCTCCGTCAATGCAATCTGGTTGTCCGTTTCGAAAATGTAGCCATTGATACCGTCATGCACCAGATCTGGACCACAACCAACTCGGCTGGAGACAATTATGGGCAGGCCGAAATTCATGGCCTCGTTAACAACGAGGCCCCAAGTCTCATCATATGCTGAAGGCAATACGAACATATCGGAAGCGACGTAACCCTCGCCAATTCTGCTTTGGTTGAGAAACCCAGCGAAATGAACATCTGTAATGCCTAGGCTTGTCCCTAACTGTTCCAATGCTATCCGCATAGGTCCATCACCAACGAATAATAAGTGACATTTTAGACGCGCGCGAACGGCAGCAAAGGCCCTGAGTAGGAGGTCGGGCCTCTTTTTATCGATGAGTTTTCCGCAGAACAACACTACTGGCTCGTCGCCCTCGATACCGAACTGTCTCCTCAACTCAGATCGCCTGCCCGATAGGGCGGACCGTTGCGCTTGAAGCCAGCCGTTGTCCAGGCTATAAAATGCGGGAAATAATTTAGATGGAGCAGTACCGTAGTGAATGAAATACTCGCGACTAGCTCGTCCGATGTACATGCCGCAAACATTTTTATAAAGAAATGGTAGGATTAGTCGCTTGATTGCTCTTTTGAGTCGCGATCGATCGGTCAACAACGTTTGTTCATCCCGAAGGACGACTCGATGGCCTAGCCCTTGGAGGGCAGCGAGCACGACCGCATCGACGCTGTTGTATCCATGGATCCAGACGACATCATAGCGACCCTTTAGAACTAAGCCGAGAACATCGAGGCTCAACCTCCAGTTCGCGCCCATCCCTCCAATAGTCCGTGTCCTCGCCTCTTTCGTGAAGACAAATTTGTACCCATCGAGAAGGGGGACATCCCATTCGACCGTCGCCCCAAACCCTGCATCAAAATACCGCCCAGTACTAGCAGCCGAACAGAAATACACGGTGAGATCAATATCTTCGTTTTCCGCGATTGCTTTATATAGGGGAGCAAAGTACTGAATAGGATGAGATACTATGTGGGCAACTCGCACTGGACCCGCTAGACGCCTCATAGCATGGCCTCCGGCCTAACGGCACAGTCGACAAATGATCTTGATAGCGAGGGCGACACTGGGGGGGAAGCAGCTTTAGCCCTCCAGGATGGGCGATCTGGTCTGGGCATCATTGGAAGCACTCGCTCAACGCCTCTGCCATTCGAGACATCAAGCCATAACCGCTCTGTTGCGAGCGAATCAGACCTTGTCGGGCTATTGCGTGCCGCTTCTCAGGAGAGGAAAGATATGTTGAAATCTTTTGGGCACATTCCGCTGGTGAATCAAAAAACTCGGCCTCGGCTCCTTCCAAATATAGGCGACGATGTGCCTGTGTGCGTTTGGCGAGCAGGAACCCGCCACAAGCTGTAATCTCAAAGCTTCTCATCGTCCACTCATCTCGGTTTGATTGTGAGACAAATCCCAATGAAATATCAGACTGCACAACGACCCGACGATAGTCGTTCCCGAGTACGGCCGGATGAAACAGCTCTGGCTTCAGCTTGAATAGCACCGAACCCTCCCATCGGTTTCCAAAAATCTGAACCGGAATTTTGTACCGCACAATTAGCTCCTCCAAGAACGTTAGCCGATCATCCAGTGGAGAACCTACAAACGTTACGGGCCATTCGGGCAGAGTCGGATCTCGATGCTCCCTAAAAAACAGGCGTTCTGAATGGCCTCCGTTAAACTGGCAAACACGGCGGGCTCCCAGGCGATGGTATTCAAGCTTGTCCGAATCTCGCTTAACATAGTGACAATCGTAAGCGGGAATTGCTTGAAGAAACCGCGACCAGCCATGCATTGCTCTTACTCGAAGGCCAAACGGATTGTCATCCTGAAAGGAAACGACTCTTGCCATAGGAGATAGACGTCGAAGCCTCTCAACCACATCTGCGGACACTAAGCGAGGCCACTCGAGCCAGATGACATCAAAGCTTCTCGTGGAAACCGCTTCCAACAATCTGGCGGCGACACTCGAAGCCTCTTTATGGAGAGTGAGTTCATACAGTCTCCGGGGCAGCATGCGGATAGCGAGGCTGTTGGCGAGTGAGCCAGGCTGGTGATAGTTGACCTCGTAAACATCATGGCCCAAATCCCTTAAAGCCGTCATTCGTTGCCAGGAGCTGCAAGAAGGATGACTCATGTCACCAAAGAATAGAATTTGCATTTAGCTGTTAGCAGGCCCAGTGGGCGATTTCGCTGCCGAGACGATGCCTATCATCGTTTGAAGGTGTGAGCGAAGACCGAATGTCGCTGCCGCAGCAATCATTATAAAAGTACCCGCAGTGGCCATTGTCGCGATGTAGACCCATGTCGAAGCAGTCTCCAGTCTGAGTGTTAGAAAGTATGCCAGAGCCAGACAGATAGTTCCGAGTGTGAGGGCCCGTGCAGATTGGCTGGGCGCCACTTGAAGGCCTTGCTTGGAGTTGGACCTCGATATCAGCAGCGTTTGACTCAATTCACAAATGGCCCAGACCCCTATTACGCCCGGCGGGCCTGCCAACCGCGCCCCTACCGGAAATACAAGTGCGGCACTCGCATATCCCAACAGGCAGATCAAAGCGGCGTCGCGATGCTGGTTGGTTGAAAATGGCAACTCCAGTTCAGTGTCCTTTGCGACAACCATAAGGGTGGCCACCGCCATTGCAAGATATGTCGCAGAATCGAAGACGTCGCCCCGCCCGGTCCACCATGGAACAAACCTAATTGCGCCAATTAGCATGAGCGAGGTCGCGACCACCCCGACTGCCATCGAAATACTTGCAAATGCTGAATATACTGACTGAAGTCGGATACTGCTTCTGGTAGCCGAAAGTCTGGCGAGTTCAGGTCTCATGCTGTTGCGCACAGGACCAAGAACTTGTCTTATAACACCACAATAAGTTCGTGCGAGCGAAAAGCCCACGGCCGCAGTGGGTCCGCAAACGTTCGCCAATGCCAGAATCGGAACCTGGAACGCCAGAAAATTACTCACGGTAAACGATCCGAAAAGTAGGCTAGGCATGATTGATTCGCGCGCACGTTGGGGGTTCCACAGCGCCAAGGTGGGCGAGGCCGACGGTACTGATCGCCTCAAATCAACGATACTAGCTACCGAGGCTACTAGATAGGAGAACAGCTGGCCACTCGCAATTGCCCACAGTGGCGAGTGTATCGACACCAATATCGAGGTGGTTGCTAGCATTAGGCATCCCTGGAATGTTCCCCAAACTGCACCCCTGTGAGTCAATAGCACGGCCCGGAAGGTTGCATTAAGTTGACCCCAGATTGTCCCGATTAGAATTTGGGCGGCTAGAAGCAGGGTTGTTACCGCGGCCTCCGTTGCCGGCAGCTTCAGCCCCAGGAGCTTGCCGAGAGGAAGTGTGAATGCGAGAGTCGCTGACAATAGAAGAGCGAGCGTCGCTACGCCCAGCGAGACTCTTAGAAGTACAGACTGGGTAAGACGGAAGGACTGAATGTCCCCTTTTGCATACTCTAGGGTTAGTCGATTCGCTACGTAGGTCTGCAAGCCGAGGTCCAGGCTACCGAGCCACGCCACCCCTGCGCTCAACGTTATCCAGTTTCCATAAAGCTCAGCTCCATACGTTCCCAGAAACAGCGGTGGCAGGATAGCCTGAGAAATTAGATTTACGAGTTGGGAGACGTAGAGTATCGACGTAGTTTTCGTCACCCTCGACAGCATCGTCCCCACTTCAGCTTTTTGCTGCATCAAATGCCTTTCTTGTGTGGGCATCTTACTGGCGTCCATCGGCTCAATGCGCGATGCGATTGGCCAGGCGGTTACATAACGCGGCATACCTCTCGCCGTATTGATTCCATCCTCCGAGTAGTTTCACACGCCTTAGAGCCGCCTCGCTCATTCTGGATCGTAAATGATTGTCTTCGGCGAGTTCTTCAAGCGCCAGTCTTAGAGAGTCGACGTCCCTTGCCGGCACGATCTGACCTTCTACGCCACTCGTAAATAGATCCGCCGCGCCTGTACTATGAGTGGCCACGACAGGACATCCACACGCCATTGCTTCAGCCTGGACAAGCGCTAACCCTTCTTCTACACTCGGAAGCACCAGCGCGTGAGCTTGACTCATCAACACCTTTAGTTCTCGATTTGGAATCGAACCTAGAATCTTGATGTCTGGGCGAGTCAGATCCAATATTCCTTTGATGTTTGGCGCGATTGAGCCTACCAGAACTAACTCCTTCCTCCGAACTGTCAGTTCTCGGAAAGCCTGCAGGAGATATGGAGCTCCCTTTCGGATAGAAAAGGAGCCAACAAACAAAAGTCTAAAAGTGTCTTTTGGCGGCTCGCCGCATTGTTCGAACGCGCTCAGATCAACTCCGTAAGGAATCACGGAAACTTTGTCTGGTTCGATGCCCGACTCAATGAAACTAGACCGCGCAAATGTTGAGCCCACGCTAATGTGGTCAGCTTGTCTGTACTCCGAGAGTTCTCGCGCTATGATCCGCGGGTCGTCGCGCCGAAATGGAACGTGCCACTTTCGATGCTCCGATTCGAGTATGTCATTTTGATATTTCGCGTGTGTTGAACCACGATCGCAGATGTAAATCCCGCCGTTCCTCTGAGCGGCTTTACCGGGCTCGAGACCTGCACCCGAAAGACCTACAAAAACATCACTACGTGGCATATTCTTCTCGACGTGGCCGCCGAACCATCGGGAATTTAGTATTCCTATTTCAGTATCGAGCCGCCCGTGTCGTAGCCCGTATCGCCACTTGGCCATCAAGGGTGTATGCAGCCAAGGCCAAGTAGAAACCTTATCCGCGGGTAGCCCCTCACGAGCGATGCGAAAAGCTGGAAAAGTTGTAAAGATCTGGCTGAGCATTCCACGCGCGTGGAGTTGCCTCGCGAGATGAAAATGATGAAATGCCCCAAACGTTGCTTGTACTATTCTTATCGTAGCCAACAAGGATCCTCAATTCGTAGACTGTTTCTGGATCTGGGTCTAATAATCTTCCATGGGTTGCGTCGGGCGGAGGGAATGGTCCTCAGACCCTACCAAAACTGCATTGTTGTAGCCTGAGGCGATGTGCCGGCTAGACGTTCCGCCTGAGGCCGAGAGGATTCTGAGTCAGGCTGATTGGATTTATCGAATTGCGGGTCCCTACAATACGAAAGCGACACCTTTAGGTAAGACTCGACATCGAAGGTGGGCAAATAGGGATTTCACCAGCCCTGCGTTCGTAGCCGGTATCGGCAGCAAGGCGACGAGGCCGCAAGGAATCTGCCTCCTGACCTGAGTACGACCACGTTACCTAAATGGGGATATCGGCCGCTCGCATCCTGAAATCAGCTTCACATCGAACTCACACCTTCAGTCGTTCGGTTGGAGGCCGCTTGATGGGCGTTTGGTCGTGAAGGGGAAAGACACTTTTGTCCGAGGTACGCCGAGCTAGGAGTTTCTATCACTGAACCAGATGTGCTTCGACTGCCACTGCTCTCAATCCTTCGTAGAGGGTGGTTCCGTTTCACGCACGATCCGAATTTCTTACCCGTTGTTTTTCATGGAGATAGCGAGATGGCGACTATGGCACGCCGTTCCGAATGCAAACATTGAGATCGGGAGGGTTTATGCTATCAACCGAAGAAAGAGCGATCAAGAATCGCGCTAACGCGCAAAAGAGTACCGGGCCAGTTACGCCCGATGGAAAACAGCGCAGCGCCAAGAACAGTCTGAAACATGGGCAACGGGCGCAAATGTTAAAGAATTTCGTGCCGCCCCATTCGGCCGTGCTTTGCAATCAGGATCGGCAGCGGTACTTCCGCCTCCACGAAAGGATGATTGCCAAGTATCACCCGTACGACACCACGGAGGCGGCTGTCGTCAAAAAAATCGCTGACGCCGAGTGGCGGGCCGTCACCTTCGATGAGCTCTTCACGGCCTTTTGGAACAAAGAACTCATGGACAAGTTCGAAGGCAGGCAGGAAAACATTCCGGAACTCGCCGAGTTACTGGTCGAGTTAAACGTCTATAAGGACCAGGCTCACCATCCAGCGGTGGAGAAGATGCACCACCGCATCAAAAGGGCAACCGAACGGACCATCGCCGCGAATGAAAAACGGCTGCTCCTGCTCCGGCGGCACTTTCCGTCGGCTTCAACGGCCATCGAACGGCGCGACTTCGATCGGGAAAAGCGCGACTTTTTCCGCTCGCATCCGGAGCTGCTCGAATGGTCTGCCGAGCCCACAAACGAAGCCACTGTTTCCGGCCCGCCCGAGGAGGACGACGGCTTCCAACTCGTTGAACAATAAGGGTCAGCGACTGATCTGGCCGGCGGAGGCGGCCTCAAAATATGCAAAAACGACGAACGAAGCCAAATCTCGCGGATCTCAAGGCTGCTTGGCGTGGCCCGGCCCAAGTCTCAGCCAAAGCCTCGGCCAATGCCTCAGCCAAAGTCCCGGCCGCCGGGCCGGGCTCTGCGACGGACGCCATCGCTACCAATCCGCTGGCAGGGGCGGCTGCCAGGAGTACGGTGCCGCGCTGCTCCCTGTGGGCGGCCGACGCGCTCAACTTTTGGCCGGACGACATGCAGCGCAGCATTCTCGATGGAAATGACCGGCGGCTCATGCTCCTCACCTCGCGGCAATGGGGCAAGTCCGTCGTCGCTGCGGTACGCGCCGTCTGGCAGGCCATCTGGTTTCCGGGCTCGCTCATCGTCGTCGTCGGGCCCGTCGAAAACCAGGCCGGCGAACTCAACCTCAAAATCTATGAGTTCGTCGCGCGCCTCGGCCTCAAAGTCCATGGCGGCGGCCGGGGCAAGCTCGCCGTCGTCTTTCCCAACGGCTCGCGGATCGTCGGCCTCTCCGAAGTGCCAGATCATGTGCGCGGCCTCTCGGCGCCGGCACTCATCCTCGTCGATGAGGCCGCGTTCTTCAAAGGCGACGAAATCCTCGAAGCCGTCATACCCATGTTGGCTACCCGGCCGGATGGGGCCATCTGGCTCATGTCCACGCCGAAGGGGCACTCGGGCTTCTTTTATGACATGTGGCACGCCGAAGGTGGACCCTGGCGGCGCGTCCGGGTCACCGCCGCCGAAGTGCCGGGCCGCATCCCCGCCGCCTTTCTCGCCGAAGAGGAGCGGCGCAACCCGCTCAAGTTTCGCCGCGAATACTGCTGCGAATTCATCGCGGCGGACGAAGCGCTCTTCAGCCGGGATGCCCTCGATGGCCTCCTCAGTGATCAGGTGGAACCCCTATGAACCTCCCCATGAATCCTTTGTCCAATCCGCGCGCCGGTCAGCTAACGCCGGAACTCTTCCTCGGGCTCGACCTTGGCAAGGAACGCGACCATACCGTCCTCGCGCTCTGCGAACGCCGCTGGCAGTTGGGCGAATGGTCCGCCGCCCGGCACGATCATGCCCGTCGGCCGGTCCTCGTCCTGCGCGATCTGGTGCGCCTCCCTCTCAATACGGCGTATACCCAGGTGCCCCAAGTCATCAAAAACGTCTTCACCCGGCATGAAGCGGTCTCGCCCTATGCCGTCTCCGTCAAAACGGCCCGGGCTGTCGTCGTCGATGCCGGCGGCGTCGGCGGCGGCGTCCTCGATATCATTCGAGAGGCGCAGCACGGGCGGTATCTCCCGTCCCTGAGGTTGGTGCCGGTCTTCACCTCGTCTGGCCACGAACCGGGGCTGACGGCCACCGGCTGTTACACCGTTCCGAAGAGAGACTTGTTAACAGCCGTTCGCGCGGCGGTCGAAGCGCGCAGCATCGTGGTACCCCGCCGCTTGCAATTGGCTTCGGAACTGTTTCGGGAACTAAGTGGCTTTAGGCAGAGCGGGCTGAGCACCGCGAAACACGACGACTTGGCAATGGCCCTGTGCCTGGCGGTCTGGTGGGCCACCCGCCACGAAAAGGAACTGCTGGTAGCCCCGTCGCCTGCCTTCACCGGAGAAACCCGGTTGGCCTAAGCGCCGAGCGGTAAGGGGCCTCACATTCGCTTCGCGTGACCTGCGGCCTTCGATTTGCCGTACTCCATCGCAGCCACTAAGTGTTCTGGAGTGAGGTATCCGTAACTTGCCAAAATATCATCGACAGTCTCTCCGGCGCCCAGCTTTTCCAGCACCAACGCCACTGGAATTCGTGTACCGCGCAGACACGGTTTACCTCCCATAACGTCGTCTCGGCTCACAATCAACGATGCGTCTGCCATTGGGGACCTTCCTCCATGCAGCCTCGGCCGTGTCTAGGCGGTCGTCACAGCCAGGGCTTGCCGGACCGCTAAGGGCACAGAAAGCCGCAGGAAACGGGCCGCTGGATAAAGATAGTCTTCGCCCGATTCGTCTACCACACGCAAAAGACCAGCCTGTTCTGACTTCTCGTCCGGGAGAATCTCGTAGAGCTTCCGAAACTCTAGGGAGGCCGGATAGCCTTCGTTGTTAACACAAACGGCAAACTGGGATGGAACGGCTTTTCGCATCGAACTCACTACTCAATAATGTACTTGACCTTGAATTCGCGTCTGCCAATACCGGACGCCTCATACCAGTGTAATTCCGCAGTTGCCACATTTCCATCCGGCCACTGGATCTTCGCGACGCCCTTTCGTTTTCGCCATCGCCCCTGCCCATGCACTTTGCGCAAACGCGCGACCTCCCGGATCTGGTTGCCTACTGCAAATGTTTCAATGCTGTCGATCGGACCAAGAATCTCGAAGGGAGACACGAATCCAGCTTACCGTGGCCAAGCCGGCGATCGAGCCGACCGTCTTCAGAAGATGCCGCCTCACCCCTTCTCCCCGTTCCGGTCCGTCCCCCCGTAGTAGCCCTTGTAGCTCTTGTAGTAGCCGCCCGCGTACCCGTAGTAGCCGCCGGGGCTCGCCTTCGGGTTCCAGTCGTTCAGAATGGTCCCCATAATCTTCGTCCCGTCCTGCTGCAGTTGGTTCCGCATCGCCTTCGCCGCGTCCCGGGTCGTCTTCCCCGCCCGCAGCACCAGAATCACGCCCCCGGCCATGCGGCCCAGAATGCGGGCATCCGGAATCTGCAGCATCGGCGGCGTGTCGATCAGAATCACGTCGTACTCCTCCCGCAGCACCTCCAGCAGTTGCACCATGCCGCTCCCGTAAAGCAGGTTCGTCGCCGAAGCCACCCCCGGCCCCGCCGGCAGCACCCATACCCCGGGCACCTGGCTCTCCTGAACCATCTCCCGCAGCGCGCCGCTGTCCAGGTCCTGCGCAGCGCCCGCCTTGTTGGAAAATCCCGCCGGGTCCAGCAGCAGCGTCGTCAGCCCCTTGTCGTTCGAAACGCCGAAAATGGCGTGCTGCCGCGGCTTCCGCGTATCCGCGTCAATCAGCAGCACCCTCTGGTTAATCTCCGCCAGCGCCGTCGCCATGTTACTCACCACGGTGCTCTTCCCCTCGCCTGGCCCCGCCGAAGTAAAGACGAGCGCCTTCGGCCGCTCCGCCCCGCCGAACGCCGCCCCGTTCTGCCCCGCGAATAGAATGGAAGTCAACGCCGCCCGAAAGCTCTCCGCCATCATGCTGGGCTTCTTCTGGTGCACCACCAGCTCCACGCGTTCGGCCAGCTCCGCCGCGGCCGCCCCGCCGCTCAGCAGCCGTTCGTTGTGGATCGCGGCCTTCACCTTCTTGCTCGCCTTGCCAGAGCCCATCACCTTGTCGCTCGGAATCACCCCGAGCTCCGGCAGGTTCAGGTAGAACTGAGCATCCCCGGGGTCCCGCAGCGTCTTGTTCGCCTTGTCCGTCGTCACCACGAATCCCACGCCGGCGAAGACGCCCGCCAGCAGCCCCAGCGCCGCGTTCAGCGGCAACACGGGGCGGCTCGGCCGCCGCGCCGGCTTCGCCGGGTCCACAATGCGCACGTTGCTCGCGCGGATCGCCCCCGCAATGCTCGCCTCCTTCACCTTGCTCAGCATCGCCTCGTAAAGCGTCCGGTTGCTGTCCACCTCGCGCTTGTAAATGCCGTACTGAATGCCCTTCTCCCCCTCGTCGCGCACCAGGCTCGTCTGCTGCGTATAGTCCGCCGCCAGCAGCTTCTCCCGCCGCGCCGCCTCGTCAAACTCGTTCTTGATCCGTTTCAGAATCGCGGCCCGCTCCCGTTGGTAGGCCGCCTCGATCGTCGCCAACTGCGGCTCCAGCTTCTGCACCTTCGGGTAGCTCGCCGTGTAGGTCGCCTTCAGCTCCGCCAACTGCCGCCGCAGCTCCGTCAACTTCGAAGAGTACTCGCGCAGGGTCGTGTCGTTCAGCACGTCCGGCAGGGTCTCCGGGCTCGCCGTCTCCGCCATCTCCCAACGGCTCTGCTTGCTGATCCGCTCCGCCGTTGCCGCCG
This sequence comes from Candidatus Sulfopaludibacter sp. SbA3, assembly GCA_945890485.1. Lineage (GTDB taxonomy): Bacteria > Acidobacteriota > Terriglobia > Bryobacterales > Bryobacteraceae. The sequence continues at coordinate 76,861 of CAMDCN010000007.1, forward strand.
AAAGGCCGGTCTGCAACTGCTTCAGCTTCTCTTCGCTGACGGATGCCTTCTCTTGGGTGAAGAGCAGTCCGCTCTGCCGTGCGTAGGCCTGCAGGCTCTCTTCGCTCTTCTCGAGCTTCACCTTCATCTCGTCCAACTGGCGCGAAAGCCACTCGCCGGTCTTCTGCGTCTGCTGCCAGCGAGCCTCCATGTTCTGCTCAATAAACTCGGTCGTCAGCGTGTTCGCGAAGTCGCTCGCCAGTTGCCGGTCCGTGCTCTCGACGAGCACCTCGACGATGCGCGTCTGCCCGCTCGCCCGCACCTTCAGGTTGTTCTTCGCCATCGCGAGCGCTTGAGCATGGCTATCCTTGCTGTCTTCCTCAGGCAGGTTCAGCGCCCGACGCCAGGCGCTCACCCGATCGCCCTCCTGCTCAATCTGCCCGGGCGTTACCACTTTCAGTTTGTTCGTCACCCGTTCGAGCAGGCTGTCGCTCTGCAGAATCTTGATCTGCGTCTGGATGTCCATCATCGCGGACATCCCGCCATTGTTCCCGAACTGCTGCACGTCCTTCATGCCAAGGAAGTCGCTGTTCACGTCCTGAACTTCGATCAATGCCTTGGCCTGAAACACCGGCGTCATCGGCAGCGTAATCAGGATCGCCAGCAGCAGCCCCAGCACGCTGATCAGGATCACGGTCCCCTTCCGGCGCTGCAACACGCGCCAGTACTCAATCAGTCCGGGTCCGTCGTCCTCGTCCTGCGCCGGCTCCTGACCAATCGGGCCATAGCCCGGCGGCACCACATACCCGCGGTACTGCACCCCGGGCTGCAAGTCCACGACCTGAGGCAGCGGTATCTGCTTCGGTTGCTCCATCATCTGCCTGCTCCGAAAATCACCAGACCCGTTGTCATGGCGATGGCTGCCTCCGCCGTTCGCGCCAGAATCCGCTTGCCCGTGCTGGAAGGCACGAAGAGGATGTCTTCGCTCTGCATCGGCACGTCCGGTGCCTTTCCCTTCAGAATAGCGCTCAGGTTAACCGGAATCTCCTCCCGGTCGTTGGTCCCGTTCTTCCGCAGGATTTTGCATTCCTTGTCCGACGGCTGCGGCCCAAACCCCTCTGCCATGCTGAGAGCCTGCAACACGGTCACCTTCTCCCGGTCCGCCAGGGTAAACCCGCCCGACCGCTTCACCGCGCCCACCACGTACACCAGCTCCGCCTTCGGCACCGTAATCACGTCGAACGGCTGGATCAGCAGGTTCTCCTCCGGGTGCTCGGCGTTCATGATGCCCTTCACGTTCACCTCGGCCACCGAGTATTCGCCCGTCGTGTCTGTCTTCGCGGAAGCCAGCGGAATCGCTCCGTACTGCTTCTTCCGCACAATCTTGATCGTGTAGCCCGCCTCCGGCTTCAACCCGCCAGCCATCGAGATCACCTCGAACAGGCTCTTCCGCCCCTGCAGTTGATGCACCCCCGGCGTCGTCACCTGCCCCAGAATCGAAATCGGTTGGCTCCGGTACTCCGTCACCATCACGGTCACCTGCGGCTCCTTCACGAACTCCCGCAGCTTCGTCACCAGTTCGGCTTCGAAGGCTTCAATGTTCTGCCCGCCGGCTTTCACCCGCCCCACGAGCGGCAGGTTCACGAATCCCCGCAGGTCAATCCGGTACGGCTTGTCCGCCCCGTTGCCCGCCCCGAACTCATCCAGGTCCAACACCCGGATAGAGATCTGGTCGTCCGGCCCCAGCGTATAAACCGCCGGACCCGTCTCCTGCCCCGCTGCGCCGCAGACCACGGCCAGCAGCAGCACACAAAATTTCACGCCTGCACCAACCGGGTCAGCCGCGCCACTTCATCCCGCAACGCGCAAAGGCGCGTATCCAAATCCTGCACCTTGCCTTCAATCGAAGTCGCCGGACTCATCAGCCCGAACATCGCGTCCCGCGCCAGATCGGACACACTGCGAGCCCCCCGTTTCTCACACAGAGCCCTTAGCTGCGAGTACTCCTCGTCCAGCAGGCGAATGCTCACAATCTTCGTTCGGCGCTTAATCATCGGCATGGTTCAATCCAGTTCCTATCCACTTCCACTGCCACCGCTCGCTGCAGCGTCTCAATGTTCACAACTACGCGATCGCGCCCCTCGGCGGATTGCAAAATTCCCTCTAAACCTTCCCAAGCCCCCGTCCGCAGCCGCACCCGCTGCCCCTCTTTCAAATACGGCCACGGCATCGCCGACCCGCCTTCCACCAGCCGCCGCATCGCCGTCATCTCGTGCTCTTCCACGGCGCCCACCACCTGCAGCACGCCCGGTGTCGAAATCACGGGCAAAAACCGGCCGTCCATCATCTGGCAGAAGACGTACCCGCTGAACAGCGGCTCCTCCGTCACCCGCACCCGGTCGCTCCATCGCCTCTTCGTCTCGTACGTGGGCAAGAAACACTCGATCCCGCGCACCTCAAAATTCGCCGCGCAACTCTTCTCGCCACGGCTCTTCACCCGCACCGCATACCAATCTCGCGAAATCATAACAGGCTTCGCCCCTTCAAGTCCCACCGCAGCGGATGGGCTTGTTAACTGATGTACATTTAGTTCTAGCTGTGATGTATGCCAAGTGTCAATCGAAAACCTGAATCGACACCATAAATTCGTACTACTACATTTCTATGAAACGCTTAGCCGGTCTCTTACTCTCTACCCTATCTGTGGCAGCCGCAGCCGCTATCTTGTTCATTGCCGGACCGGATAAACCAACTGATATTGCAACCGACCCGCTCAATCCGTTTCATTGGGCCGACGCCGCCGAAGCAGAGGCCGATCCCCAATTTGCCGAGGAAAGGTTTCTCGAAGCCGCCCGCAAAGGTCCCAACGTCCCCGCCATCCTCATCCGCGTGGCGAATTTCTACGTCGCCCGCAACGAGTACAACAAGGCCCTACCCTACCTAATGCGAATAATCTCGCTCACACAGGCCTACAACGGAATTATTTTCAACTACTACCTCCGCGCCGGCGTCCCCCTCGCTGCGCTGATTCCCCCCGATTCCAAACAATCAGCGGCATTTTTGTATCACCTGATGGCCCGGCGTCACCCCGAAAGCGCCGAAGTATGGAAAGTCCTCGAAAGCAAAAACCAAACCGATCCCACCCTCACCCGCGACTGGATCAATCACCAATTTGAGTTACGCCATTATGCAGAGGCCAATACCGTCTGGAAAAAATTCTCCCCGCTCGAGAAACCCTCGCTCTTGGATTGGCGTTTCACCAAGCACGATCACGTCGAGGTCACCGAAAACCCGATCACCTTACGTTTTGACGGAACGGCAAACTCCGACTTCCGCCACATCACAAGGAACTATGTTTTGACCCCCGGGAAATATCGTTTGAATGTGGATTGGGAGTCCGCGCGCATCACGACGAACGAGGGCCCCTTCGTTCAGGTGCTAGGCCAGGCAATCCCTGCATTACTGGGGACAAACGCGCGTAAGACGGACCACCTCGACTTCGTGGTACCGGTCGGGCAGCCCGTCGTCACCGTGACCATTATTCGTCGCCCTTCGCAAAAATTCGACAACAAAATTCAAGGCACCCTCACCATCCACAAAATCGAAATCACCCCCTCTAGTCCCGATCGACAATAGACCCAGGAGGATTCCAAATGCCGCCCATCACCCTATCCCCATCGCGCCAAGCAGAAGGGGAGCGTTTCCCCAAGAGAACGGCCCAGCCCTCGCCGAATCCGTAGCCGCAATCGACGCAGCCATAGCGGAAGTCGAAACTAGCGGCGCCATACCCTTCGAAGAGTTCAAACGCGCCATCCGCCGAGACTACGGCCTTTAGTGAATCTGCACGAACTCGGTAGCCGCCATCTTCTTCAACTGCCCGCAAGCCGCATAAATATCTCGACCACGCGGCTTCCGCACGAAGCAAGGGAGCTTTTCCATCACGGTGGAATGGAACAAAGCCACTTTTTCATCGCTCGGCGTCTCATACGGGATCCCCGGACCCGGATTCAAAGCAATCAAATTCACCTTAGCCCGGATATTCGCGAGCAATTTCGTCACCCGTTTCGCATCCGCCACCGAATCATTTACGCCCCCCAGCAACACATATTCAAACGTGATGTGCTCCCGCGGCTTCAGCGGAAAAGCCCTGCAAACCTCAATTAAATCAGCCAGATGGTACTTCCGCGTGATCGGCATGATCTCCCGCCGTTGTTCCTCCGTCGAAGCATTTAAAGAGATAGCTAATTTCGGGCGAATATTTTCCTTGCCTAACTCTTCAATTTTGGGTATGATTCCAGCAGTCGAGATTGTCATCCGGCGAGGAGAAAATCCCACGCCTTTATCGTCACAAATAATTTTTGTGGCTTTAATGACATTTTTCAAATTCAGAAGCGGTTCGCCCATACCCATCATGACAATATTTACATGTTGGGACTGCGGATCCAGCCCGTGCTTACTACAAACGTAGAGCACTTGACCGACGATCTCACCGGCTGACAGGTTCCGTTCGAGGCCCATTTTGGCGGTCAGGCAGAACTGGCAATCGACGGGGCAGCCGACTTGGGATGAGATGCAGAGGGTATCGCGCCGCTCGTCGGGCATGAGCACAGTTTCGACGGTCTTGCCATCTGTAGGCAAGGAAAGGAGATACCGAGTCGTGCCATCCGACGAGGTATAGGTTTCCGAGGCGGTCAGAGTCCCGACTTCGAGCCCCGAGCGCATCCCGACCGGAAGCGCGGTAACGGTATCCAGACTCTCGACGCGTTGCCGGTAGAGGGCATCGTAGAGTTGTTTAGCCCGGAAGGCCGGAGCGTCCCCGAGGGCCCGCCGCAAATCCAATTCATCCATTCCGAGCAACATCTTCCTTCCAGGTTACCCCACCCCACCGCCAGCCCCTAGCCCAATCCCAACCAAGACCAACCCGAACCCGCACCGACAGCCCGTCCGACCACACCACAAGCAACCCAGCGCCAACGGTCTCCGCCAACCAATGCCAGCCACTAACCCAACCCCGGCCAAGCCCAACCACCAGACACGATCGCCGCCAACCCGAAGCCCGCGCCTGCAGACCGCCCGACCACACCAACCAGCACACCGAGACCAAAGCCTCCAAACCACCGGCCTACCCAAACCCGGCGAGGCCAACCCGAAGGTGAACCGGCAAACTGCCGACCAAACCAACTCGCACAACGTGGCCAAAGCCCCAACCCAACCGCACAGATCCCCAAACGACACCGCCAACCAACACCAGGCCACCGCCCCACCCAAACTCGCCGCGGCACGCCGGGGCATCGAGCCCCACCGCACCGCCAGCCGCCAACCCGAACCCGCACCTGCAAACCGTCCGACCACACCAACCCGCACACCGAGACCAAGGCGTCCAAGCCGCCGGCATACCAAAACCCGCCGCGGTACGCCGGGGCGTCGAGACCCACCAGCAGCCACGACCCCTGCCAACCCGAAGCCGCACCTGCGGACTGTCCGACCACACCAACCCGGCAGACCGTGACCAAAGCCCGCAAGCCACCGGCTTACCCAAACCCGGCCGAGGCCAACCCGAAGGTGAACCGGCAAACTGCCGACCACACCAACTCGCACAACGAGGCCAATGCCCCAACCCAGCCGCACAGATCCCCAAACGACACAACCAATACCAGGCCACCGGCCCACCCAAACCCGCTGCGGCACGCCGGGGCATCGAGCCCCGCCGTACCGCCAGCCGCCAATCCAATCCCGGCCGAGACCAACCCCCAGACACGATCTCTGCCAACCCGAAGTCTGCGTCTACAGACCTCCCGGCCACACCAGCCCGCACACCGAGGCCAAAGCCTCCAAACCACCGGCTTACCCAAACCCGGCGAGGTAAGCCGAGGCGTCGAGCCCCGCCGCACTGCCAGCCTCCAACACAATCCCGGTCGAGACCCACCAGCAGCCACGACCTCTGCCAACCCGAAGCCGCACCTGCGGACTGTCCGACCACACCAACCCGCACACCGAGACCAAGGCCTCCAAACCACCGGCTTACCCAAACCAGGCGAGGCCAACCCAAAGGTGAACCGGCAGACTGCCGACCAAACCAACTCGCACAACGAGGCCAAAGCCCCAGACCAACCGCACACATCCTCAAACGACCCAGCTAATCAACGCCAAACTACCGGCCTACCCAAACCGCTGAGGCCCGGCGGGGCATCCACGACCAGCCGCCAACCCGAACCCGCACACGAGGACCGGCCCACCAACCCACCCGGCACACCGTCACAAAAGCCCCAGCCCAACCGCACCTATACCCAAAAGACCCGGCTAACCAACGTCAAACCACGGGCCTACCCGAACCGCTGCGGCACGCCGGGGCATCGAGCCCCGCCGCACCGCCAGCCGCCAACCCAATCCCAGCCGAGATCAACCGGCAGACGCAATCGCCGCCAACCCGAATCCGCACACGAAGACCGGCCCACCAAACCACCCGGCACGCCGTCACCCAATCCCCCAGACCAACCGCACCTATACCCAAAAGACCCGGCTAGCCAACGCCAAACCACCGGCCTACCCAAACCGCCGCGGCACGCCGGGGCATCGAGCCCCGCCGCACCGCCAGCCACTAACCCAATCCCGGAACCCCGCCCAACCCCTTAGCAGTCGTCACCCCGCGCACAATCGCCTGACCCACCACGTCCGCCGCCGCCACGCCCAGCGCGCTCAGGTTCACCGTCTCCTCACCCAACGACAACGCGATCACAATGTCCCCGTCGCTCATCGTGTGCCCCGGACTCAACGCCCGCAAAACCCCCGCCTGCGCCATCTTCGCCAAACGCGTCGCCCCCACCTTGCTCAGCTTCGCGTTCGTCGCCACCACCACCAGCGTCGTGTTCCCGCCCGTCAACCCGCCTTCCCTGCCCCCACGCATCAACAGCTCCGTGTCCACCAACTCCGAACTCGCCGGCGAATGCCGCGCCCCCGCCACCAACTTCCCCGTCCGCGGATCCCGCACGTCGCCAAACGCGTTCACCACCGCCAAAGCCGCCACCTTCACCTTGCCCATCTCGTGCCCCGCCGTACCCACCCCGCCCTTCATCGCCTGACCCATCCCAAGCAGCTTTCCCACCGTCGCCCCCGTTCCGGCTCCAATGCTCCCTTCCACCACCGGACCCGCCGTCGCCGCTTTCGCCGCAGCCACCCCCATCTCCCGCGTCGGCCGCACATCGCTCTTCCCAATCCGCAGGTCAAACAGGATCGCCGACGGCACAATCGGCACCCGCAGCTCACCCACGGCGAAACCCACGCCCTTCTGCTCCAAATAGTTCCGGACCCCGCTCGCCGCCTCTAGGCCAAACGCGCTGCCCCCGCAGAACACAATCCCATGCACCAACCCCGTCACATGCAGCGGGCTCATCGTGTCGAACTCCTGCGTCCCCGTCGCCGCCCCGCCGATGTCGACCCCGGCGACCGCCCCGCCCTCGCACAGAATCACGGTACACCCCGTCAACGCCTCGAAATCGGACGCGTGGCCTACCTTAATTCCCGGAATCTGAGTCATCCCACCAGAGTGGCACAAGCCGCCTGTGCTAGCATCGGAACGGATGCTGGACTGGCTGAAATCGCCCATCCTTACTTTTCAAGAGTTCGTAACCCTCGCTGGACGCGCCTCGCTAAACGTCTTCCGGCGACCGTTCTATGGTCAGGACCTGTTCCTGCAAATGGACACCATCGGCGTTGGCAGCCTGCCCATCACCGTGCTCATTGGATTCTTCTCCGGCGTGATCATGGCGCTGCAGATGTCCCGCGCCCTCTCGCAGTACGGCGCCACGGGCCAAGTCGGTCAGATCACAGCGATAACCCTCGTCCGCGAAATGGGCCCGGTGCTCACCGCGCTGCTCATCGCCGGACGTAACGCCTCCGGCATAGCCTCCGAACTCGGCTCGATGAAAGTGTCTGAGCAGATCGACGCCATGCGCGCCCTCGGCACCGACCCCGTCAAGAAACTCGTCACGCCCCGGCTCCTCGCCATGTGCGTCACCCTGCCGCTGCTGACGATCATCGCCGACTTCGTTGGCATCGTCGGCGGATACATCGTCGCAGTCCCGCTGCTCCGCCTGACGACCGGCTCCCAATATTGGAACAACGCCTGGCGATCGCTCGAATATAACGACATCGCCCAAGGCCTCATCAAGCCGCTTCTGTTCGCCTTCATCATCGCCCTCGTCGGCTGCCTCTACGGCATGCGGACCAGCGGCGGAACGCAGGGCGTGGGGCGCGCGACTACACAGGCCGTCGTCGTCGCCAGCGTCTGGATTTTCGTCATCACTGCGCTGATTACGCGCATCTTCGTGAACCTTTAATGGCGCGCAACGAAGCCAAAGAGCGCCGCTGCATCCTCAAATTCGAGGATGTCTCCCTCCAATTCGACCAAGCCGACCCGGTGCTCGACAAGGTCTCCTTCGAGATCTGGAGCGGCGAAACGCGGATCATTCTCGGCGCCGCCGGCTCTGGTAAGACGGTCATGATGAAGATCGCGCTGGGCCTTCTGAAGGCTTCTAGCGGACGTGTCTCCGTCATGGGCCAGGACGTCACAAACTTCGACGAACGCCAATGGTATGAGGTCCGTTCGCATATCGGCGTCCTTTTTCAGGAGGGCGGACTGTTCGACTCCCTGACCATTGAAGAGAACGTCGCGTATCCGCTTCTGAACCAAGCCCGCTTCATGACCGACGGCAAAAAACCAACGCTCGATACCGTCCGCCCCGACGTTCAGGAAGCCCTGAACTTCGTCGAATTGGGCAATACATTGAATAAATTCCCGTCAGAACTTTCCGGAGGAATGCGCCGCCGCGTCGGCATCGCCCGTGGCAGCGTCGCTGATCCGGACCTGTTTCTCTACGACTCGCCGACCGCCGGCCTCGACCCGATTACCGCCAATACGATCATCGCCCTGCTAATAAAAGATCGCGAAATGCGAAATACTACCGCCGCGATTATCACCCATCGCTTTCAGGACGGGCATCTGTTAGCCAATTTCCGCTACAATCCGGAGAAGGACCGCTTAGAGCGATTGCCCGCCAACTCCCCTTTGCGAGAGAGAACTAAATTCATGGTTATGAAAGAAGGCCGTCTTGTCTTCGAGGGACCCGAGGCCGAACTCGACGCCTCGGTCGATCCCTATATCTCCAAGTTCTCCATGCATCCGGCCCAGAACCCGGAAAGAAAAGTTTCCTAAGAAAAAAATTTCCTATGCCATCTGCAAGCAAAGTCTCTTGGGCGCAGCTTCGGGTCGGGGTGATGGCGTTCGTCGCGCTCGCCATCCTGTTCGTCCTGGTGTTCCTCCTCACTGGCAACAAGAGCCTCTTCAGTAAGGAGGTGGTGGTGTATACGCTGCTGGACGATTCGGCGGCGATCACGGAAGGATCGGCGGTCCGGCTGAATGGGATTTTGATCGGGAAGATCGCGAAGGTCGGGCTGAGCGGCGAGAACATCCCCAATAGAATTATTCGTTTGGAGCTGGCTATCGACGCGGATAAGCTGGGTTCGATTCCTTCGGATTCAGTCGCAGCGGTGGGGGCCGAGAACCTGCTCGGCACGAAATATATCAACATTAAGAAAGGTAAATCTGGCTCTCCTGTGCCGGCTGGCGGCGAGATCAAGAGCCTTGATACCCGCGAATTCCAGGACCTGGTGAATGCGGCTTACCCTTCGCTACAGTCCCTCCAGAAGATTGTGGAGCGTGTCGACAACATTGTCGGAATGGTGGAGAAGGGGAAAGGCTCAATCGGCAAGTTGCTATCGGACGACGAGCTGTATCAGCGGTTGGTTAGCACCGTCGCGGAAGTGCAGAGCATCACGGCCAATCTGGGGAGTGGACGCGGGACAATCGGCAAATTGCTGAATGATGACGCCATCTATGAGGATCTGCGGACTACGTTGAAGAAGACTGACACGCTGATCGACGAGCTTCAGGCCGGCAAAGGCACGGCGGGCAAACTGCTGAAAGACCCGGCGCTCTATGACGAGTCGAAGCAGACCATCGCCGAGCTGCGGAAGACGATCGATGGGATCAACCGAGGCGAGGGTACCGCTGGCAAGCTCATGAAGGACGACGCTTTGTACAAGAACATGAATCAGCTGGTGACCCGGCTTGATTCGGTCGTCGAACGGCTGCAGAGCGGTCAAGGCACCATGGGTCAGCTGATGGTAAACCCGCAGATGTATGAGTCGATGAACGGAACGATGAAGGAGATGAACTCCTTCATGAAAGATTTCCGGGCAAACCCGAAGAAGTTCCTCACAATTCAGCTCAAGTTGTTCTAATGGCTCGGCAGTTGGTGGTGAATGCCGACGATTTCGGATTCACGCGAGACGTGAACGCCGGAATTGTCGAGGCGCACCAGCGCGGCATTTTGACGGCGACGACGTTGATGGCAAATGGGGATGCCTTCGAGGACGCGGTACGGTTGGCGGGGGAGAACCCGAGTCTGGACGTGGGAGTCCACCTGGTGCTGGTGGGGATGCCCGGGTTGCCGGCGACGCTCACGGACTGTGTGACGGCGGTTTATAGCGGACAGATCGACGTGTACGCGGAGTTCGCCGGGCAGGTGAAGAAGATTTTGGCGGCGGGGATCCGGCCGACGCATCTGGACACGCATAAGCATACCCATCTGCTGCCGCCGGTGTTGCGGGCGGTTTGCACGGTGGCGGAGGAGTTTGGGATCGGCTGGGTTCGTTCTCCGGGAGATTTTCCTTTCTCGTATGGCAGGAAGGCGGCAGTGAGTACCGTGATGCGGTGGCGGCAGCGGGCTATGCGCCGCACAATCGCGGAGGCGGGTCTGCGCACGACGGACGCGTTTACGGGCTTTGCCTGGACGGGAGCGTTTACGGAGAAAGAGTTAGTCAAGCTTATGCCGGCATTGCTGGAGGGCGTGACGGAGTTCATGTGTCATCCCGGGAAGCAGGGGGGCGAGTTGGAAGGGGCGAACACGCGGCTGAAGGGGAGCCGGGTTCAGGAGCTGCGGGCCCTGACGCACCCGGCGACGCGGGCGGCGGTGGAGGCGGCGGGAATACAATTGGTTCGTTTTCGGGAGTTGTGACGTGATGAGGAATCTGCTGTTAATTGCACTATCGGTGATGACGATACCAACGACGCGCGTAGAAAACGTAGTGGAGACGCTGCACGGGGTCGAGGTGACCGACCCGTACCGGTGGCTGGAGAATCAGGAGGCGCCCGCGACACGGGAGTGGCTGGCGGCTCAGGAGAAGTATGCCCGGTCTTGGATCGATGGGGCACCGCGGCGGATGGCGATTGAAAAGCGCGTCGACGAATTACTACGCGTGGAGACGGTGTCGTTCCCGACGGTGCGGAAGGAGCGGGTGTTCTACACGCGGCGGGCGCCGGAACAGAGCCAGCCGGTGCTGTACGTGCGCGATGGGCAGCGGGGCAAGGAGCGGCTGCTGGTGGACCCGAACGCGCGGGGCGGGAGCATTTCCGTGACGCTGTTGGCGGTGAGCCCCGACGGATCGGTGTTGGCTTATGGGCTACGGAAGGGCGGGGAGGACGAGACGGAAGTCCAGTTGCTGGACGTCGCCACGGGGAAGGACGTGGGGGCGCGGCTGCCCCGGGCGCGGTACATGGGCCTGGAGATTGGGCCGGACAACAGGACGATTTACGTTTCGAAGTTTGAGGAGAAGGGACCCGGGATCTACCGGCACCAGGACGGGCAAGCGCCGGAGCGGTTGTTTGGCGACGGGTTTACGGCGCAGAACATTATCGGCATCGACTTGTCGCCGAGCGGAAAGCGACTGTTGTTGACGGTGCTGCTGGGATCGGCGGGCAGCAAAGACGAAGTCTATTTGATGGACCTTGGCTCGAAGCAGGTGACGACGATCAACAAGGACATTAACGCGCGATTCCGGGGGGCGTTTGCGGGCGAGGAGACGATCGTCTTCACGACGGATTGGAAGGCTCCGCGGCAACGCGTGGTGACGGTGCCGACGGCGGCGCCGGACCTGGCGAAGGCGAAGGAGATTGTGCCGGAGACGGAGTGGCAGTTGGAGGGCGCTTCGCTGGTGGGAGGGCGGATTGCGCTGCAGTATCTCGAGAACGTGCAATCGAAGGTGAAGTTTATCGACTTACAGGGCAAGTTAGTGCGGGAGATGGCGGCCCCGGGCTTGGGGACAGCGTCCAATGTATTTGGTGAGTGGACGAACGACGCGGCGTATTTGAGCTATAACTCGTTCTATCAGCCGAACACGATCTATTCGTACTCGGTAAGCAAAGGGACGCAGACGGAGTTTGCGCGGGAGCGGGCGCCGATTGAGCGGCTGGACGTAAAGGTGGAGCAGGTTTGGTATACGTCCAAGGACGGGACGAAGGTGCCGATGTTTCTGGCGCACCGGCGGGACCGGAAGCTGGACGGCAACAACCCGACGCTATTGACGGGGTACGGGGGATTTACGTTGACGATGACGCCGGCGTTTTCGGCGATGGCGGCGTGGTGGATTGAGCATGGAGGGGTGATTGCGCTGCCGAATTTGCGGGGCGGCAGTGAGTTTGGAGAGGCGTGGCATCAGGGAGGGATGCTGGATAAGAAGCAGAACACGTTTGACGATTTCATTGGGGCGGCGGAGTGGTTGATTGCGAAGCGGTATACGCGGCCGGAGAAGTTAGCGATCCGGGGCGGGTCGAACGGGGGATTGTTAGTAGGGGCGGCGATGACGCAGCGGCCGGAGTTGTTTGGGGTGGTGAGTTGCGCGGTGCCGTTGCTGGATATGGTGCGGTATCACTTATTCAAGGTGGCGCGTTTTTGGGTGCCGGAGTATGGGTCGTCGGAGGATGCGGCGCAGTTTCGGACGATTTTGGCCTATTCGCCGTATCAGAAGGTGAAGGATGGGGTGAAGTATCCGGCGACGATTTTGATTACGGGGGATTCGGATACGCGGGTGGATCCGTTGCATGCGCGGAAGATGGCGGCGCGGTTGCAGGCAGCGACGGGTTCGGGGAAGCCGGTGATTTTGCACTATGACACGGAGGGGGGGCATACGCAGGGGTTGCCGTTGGGGAAGCGGGTGCGGAATTTGGCGGATGAGTTGGCGTTTGTGACGCAGCAGTTGGGTTGGGAGTAGGGATTGTGGCGGCGGTGGCGCGGGGCCCGATGCCCCGCGACGCCGCGGCGGGGGTGGGGTTCTCAGCGGAAGCGAGTCACGCCCCTGACTTCCGCATCTTCGAACGTCCGGAGAGACGCGGCCAAAGCATTGGCCAGGTCCCTCACCGGACCACGCAGGCGACCAATCCAGAGGCCTTCCCTCAGCCGTGGTGGCGATTTGGGCGACCCATGTAGCCACGGACGCAGCCTCCTGCTCAGGCAGGGAGTCGATGAGTTCCGTGATGGGGGTTGATGGGGGCACGGGGTCGAATGGATTGAGGAATTTCGGAACAGCAGATGGGAGCTATCCCTGCTGTGCCTCCATGTAGGTTCGCAGGACTGCATTAATCCTGGTCTGGTATCCCTTCTGCTTCCGGAGCCACTCGAGGAGATCCGCGTCGAGGCGGATCGTTACAGTCTGTTTGGGCCGAGGAAGGACTACTTTGGCGCCCTTCCAGAAGCCAGCATCTGTGGGGATGACTTCCGGGTCGGTGTCCAGTGCCGCTCGGATCTGCGCATCAGTCAGAGAGCGGAAACGGTCCCAGTCGGTTCCGGTCGGCTTAGCTGAAGATTTCCTAATAGGCTTTTCTTTCATTGCGTTCTGCTCTCCAGGCTGAAATGATCCGGCGTATTTCACCGGCTGTCTCGGTGTAAATGACCTCAACCTCGAATCCGTTTACAAGACCGATCGCGTAGGTCCAGACCTCTCCGTAGTCGGTTCGGTCGTCAATCTGTTCGAGCGTTGGACCGTCGAAAATCTTGACTGCGTCTTCAAAGGCGATGGAGTGTTTCGCGATGTTCGCCCGATTCTTTTTGGGATCCCAGACGAACTTCATTGCTGTACATACATTATGTAGTGACGGTCTACAGAGCGCAAGGCCCTCGTTCCGCCTTGATCGACGGCACAATCTGCTCCAAACGCAATGACCTGCCTTAAGCTGGAGCGATGACTTACCTGGAACGATGGAACCAGTTCGAGATGAAATTGGGACTTTCCGAGACACCTTTGAGTCCCAACTTCCTCCAGCGGCGCGAGATCGAATATCGAGCGCATTAGAGACGTATTTAGGTGCGTTCAGCACCAAGAATAATCCTGAAAGCGTACAGGCGTTGATCGTCAGGCTCGTAGCGTTCGAAGCCGAATTTTCTTATCTTCTGCAGGACCGACAGGTGACGATTCGGCGCCTATCCGAGCGGGCTTTCCTTCACCTCCAGCGCTCTATTGCCGCAGACCCGGAGATCAGAGCAAAGTGGCAGGCCGCCTTCAAACGTGAGACCGATTTAGAAAAGCTTGGCTCGGCGCACCTGTTACTCCACGGAATTTGGGCATTCAAAGCGGATGCTGGTGCACGTGCGGATTTGATCTTCGGTGAGCGCATCGAGACGTATGCAGAGGAACTGGGTACTGCTTCTGGATTGGTATTGACCGAGGGGAAGAAGGCAACGAAGGCCTCCGAGGTGGACAGCAAGTTCGACGAGGCAAAACGTCAAACGCAATCGTATTCACAGGGGCCGCTGGCAGGGATCGAATTGACGACTTATCGATACTTGGTCGTGGTCACCGACAAGCAGGCCCGCAACTCCCGGGATGAGGTCGTAGATGGAATTACCTATCGCCATATCAATATCGCGGTCAACCCGGATATGCCCTCCGTGGCAGCGAGAAACAGGGCACAATAGGGCATGATCACCAGAAAGTCAGAAGCGGAATGGAGTGGCGGCCTGAAAGATGGCGTCGGACGGATTAAGTTCGGGAGCGGGGCCTACGAAGGACCCTATAACTTTTCCTCCCGGTTCGAAGGCGGGGCCGCAACCAACCCCGAAGAACTCCTCGGCGCTTCCCACGCCGGTTGCTTCTCCATGGCGTTCTCCCTCTTCCTCGGCATGGCTAACTTCACAGCCACCCGCATCCATACCACCGCCGCCGTCAAACTCGAACAGGTCAACGGCGGGTTCGATATCACCCTCATCAACCTCACCGTCGAGGCGTCCATCCCCGGCATCAGCGAGGCTCAGTTCCAGGAACTCGCCAAACAAGCCAAAGATAACTGCCCGATCTCCAAAGCCCTCGGCGCCGTCCCCATTCACATGACCGCCAAACTCGTCTAAAGCGGGATGTTGCCGTGCTTCTTGCGCGGCGTCGCTACTTTCTTGTTCTCTAACATGCGCAACCCGCGGATCAGCTTTCCGCGGGTCTCGCGCGGCTCAATCACCGCATCGATAAATCCGTTCTCTGCCGCCACAAACGGCGTCGCAAAACGCTCGTTGTAATCGTCAATCCTCGCCTGCCGGCCAGCCGGATTGTCGCGGCGCGACATGATGTTCACCGCTCCCTCCGCGCCCATTACCGCAATCTCCGCGGACGGCCAGGCGAAGTTCAGGTCCGTTCGCAGATGCTTTGAGCCCATCACGCAGTACGCACCACCGTAAGCCTTTCGCGTGATCACGGTGATCTTCGGGACCGTCGCTTCGGCATAGGCGTAGAGCAACTTCGCTCCGTGTTTGATGATGCCTCCCCACTCCTGCTCGGTGCCGGGGAGGAAGCCGGGCACATCCTCAAACGTAATGATCGGGATGTTAAACGCATCGCAGAAGCGGACGAAGCGCGCCGCTTTGATCGACGAATTGATATCCAAGCAGCCGGCCAAGACGGCGGGCTGGTTGGCGACGATGCCGACGCTGCGGCCGTGGAGCCGGGCCAAACCAATCACGATATTCGCAGCGAAGTGCTCGTGGACTTCGAGGAACTCGCCGTCGTCGACCGTCAGGCGGATCGCGTCCTTGATGTCATAGGGTTGGTTGGAGGCGGCGGGGACTAGTGAATCGAGTTCGGGGGCGGCGCGGTCGATGGGATCGGTCGAGGAGAGCTGGGGCGGGTCCTCCGCATTGTTTTGCGGGAGGTAACGGAGAAGTTCGCGGATGTGAGCGAGGCACTCCTGATCGGACGGCGCGAGGAAGTGCGCAACGCCGGAGCGGGAGTTGTGGGTCTGGGCTCCGCCGAGGTCTTCCTTCGAGACGTCCTCGTGCGTTACCGTCTTGATAACGTCGGGGCCGGTGACGAACATGTGGCTCGTGTGATCGACCATGAAGACGAAGTCGGTCAGCGCCGGCGAATAGACGGCTCCGCCGGCGCAGGGGCCCATGATGGCGGAGATCTGCGGGATGACTCCGGAGGCGATGGTGTTGCGGAGGAAGATATCGGCGTAGCCGCCGAGAGACAGGACGCCCTCCTGGATGCGGGCGCCGCCGGAATCGTTCAGGCCGATGACGGGGGCTCCGTTCTGCAAGGCCATGTCCATGATCTTGCAGATCTTTTGGGCGTTAGTGGCGGAGAGGGAGCCGCCGAAGACGGTGAAGTCCTGGGCGAAGACGTAGGCGAGGCGGCCGTGGATGAGGCCGTAGCCGGTGACGAAGCCGTCGCCGTCGATGAGCTGCGTGTCCATGCCGAAGTCGCGGCAGCGGTGGCGGACGAGTTGGTCGAGTTCCTCGAAGGTATCGGGGTCGAGGAGGAGATTGACGCGCTCGCGGGCGGAGAGTTTGCCTTCGGCGTGCTGGCGGGCTTGGCGCTGGGGGCCGCCTCCGGCGAGGGCGGCGGATTGGCGGCGGCGGAGTTCGGCGACTCGATCGAGTGGCATGAAACGATCAGGGTAACACTGCGAGGCGGACGGCCATATCGAGCGCGGCTTCGAAGCTGCGCGTGGAGGCTTGGCCTTTCCAGGCGATGTCGAAGGCGGTGCCGTGGTCGACGGAGGTGCGGATGATGGGCAGGCCGAGGGCGATGTTGACGCCGCCTTCAAAGTCCAGGAGTTTGGACGGGATGTGGCCTTGGTCGTGATACATGCAGACGATAGCGTCGAACTTCTGGCGGCGGACGGCGAGGTAGAAGAGCGTATCGGGGGGGAAGGGGCCGTCGACGTTCCAGCCTTGGGCTTGGGCCCACTGGACCGCGGGGCGAATCTCGTCGATCTCTTCGCGGCCGAAGAGGCCGTTTTCGCCGGCGTGGGGATTGAGGCCGGCAACGGCGACTCGGGCGTTGGGTTTGAGGCGGCGGACGGCGTGCCAGGTGAGTTCGAGGATGGTTTGGATGCGGGGTTGGCGGCAGCGTTCGATGGCTTCGCGGAGCGAGCAGTGGGTGGAAACGTGGGTGACGATCAAGTCCGGGGAGGCTAGCATGATGGTCACGTCGTCGCTGCCGCAGAGTTCGCCAATGAGTTCGGTGTGGCCGGTGAAGTGGGGGTCGGAGAGCTGGGTGGCCTCCTTGTTCATGGGGAGGGTGACGAAGGCGGCGATGTCGCCGGCGAGGGCGGCACGGGTGGCGCGGATGACGTATTCGCGGGCGGCGAGGCCGGACTGGGCGTTGATTTTGCCGGGGGTGAGATCGGAGGGCTGCAGGAGTTGGGCGTCGATGATGTTGACGGGGCCGGGCGTGTAGTCAGCCGGGGTGGCGATGGGGCGTAGGGTGAGGCCGAGGTTTAACTGCTCGTTGAGTTTGGCGAGGGGGGCGAGATCGCCGTAGACGATGTAGGGGACGGGGATGCGGCCGCCGTGGGCGGCGAGGAGGAGAATTTCGGGTCCGACGCCGGAGGAGTCGCCCATGGTGATGCCGAAGAGGGGGGAGTTCATTCGAAGATTTCCTTTACCTGTTGTACCAGCGTAGGGGCGCCGAAGCCGCCGGCTTTGGTGACGAAAGTGAGCGAGGACTGGGGAGATTGGCAGGCGGCGATGCCGGGGAGGAGTTCGGGGAGGGGATGGAGTTCGGTGATGCCGAGGGCTTGCCAGAGAGCGCGGGCGGTGTCGCCTCCCATGATGAGGACGCCATCGGGGCGGTGTTGGGCGATGTGGTCGCGGGCTTGGGCAGCGAGTTCGGTGGCGGCGGATTCGGGGTTGGCGCGTTCGAGGGGAGTGGCCAGGACGGGGCTTTCCGAAAGCGCGGCTTGGCGACGAGATTGCGGATGGAGGCTGCCGCAGAGGACGAGCCACGACTTGAGCTTGGGGCGCGGGGCGGGAGGTTGGGCGGGGAAAGCGAATAGGCGGGCCCAGTGGGGGAGGAAGCCGGCGGGTCCGGCCAGGGTTGGGATGATGGAAAGCGATTCGAGGGCGGTGGCCCAGTTGGCGAGGTCAGCTTCTGTCGTGGCGTCGCCGATGGCGAGTGGGGGTAGGGGTTCGGCGAGTTGGTTCGGGTGAGTTAGGAGTTTGGCGCTGGGGAGCAGGTCGAGCAGGTTCGACGAACAGACGGGTTGGCGGGGGTCGGCGGCGAATTCAGTGAGATGGACGGGGGTGCCGTGGACGGAGAGGATGCCGGCTTCGACGGTGCGGCCGACGGCGGGATAGGCGGGAAGGTACAAGACGGGCGCGGGGAGGGCGAGGAGTTCGGCGGCGATGTTGCCGCGGAGGGTGGAGTCCGTCTTCTTGTAGAGGGGGCGGCGGGCGGCCCAGGATTGGATGAGGGCGCGGGCTTGGGCGGGGGTGGCGTGGCGGGTATTGGTGTCGACGACGAGAACGCCATCCGGTAGGGTTCCGGGATGAGGAGCCAACGTGACGGTGGCGGCGAGGCCGAGCGTGGCGAGGAGGGAGCCGCATTCTAGGGCGCCGGTGGCGTCATCGGCTAGGACGACGCCTTGCGCGTGGGGAGACATTCCGTTGATTGTTCCACGCGGCTAGAATTCGCGGGAGACACGGAGGGCAAGTTGGGGAGAGTTCCTGCCACCGTCGGAGCGGAGCCAGCCGAGGCCGAACTGGACGTTGATGCGGCTGGCGCGGACGTGGACCTGCGGCATCATGAGGAAGCTGCGTCCGGTGGCTCCCGGGCCTTTGTAATTGGTCTCCAGGCCGAAGGTGGTTTTCTTCGATTGGCGCCGGAAGAGGGAGTAGTTGCCGAGGAGGGCCTTGCCGTGGACGCTGCCGCGTTCGGCACGCCAGCCGGTCATGGAGAAGGCGCTCCACTTGGGATGGAAGCGGACACCGGCGAGATAGAGGGCGTCGGTTTGCCAGTAGGGCTGGCCGCGAGCGACCTCGCCGATACCTTGCCAGCCGTGGATGAACTTCGTTTTCCAGGGACCAGGAAGGGTTCCCTGGAGCGCGGCTTTGTAGGTGGCAATGCGCTGATTTTCGAGAGGCAGTTCGAATTCGACACCGAATCCGTTGGCGAAGGCGTATTCGATTTCGGGAGCCCACTGGAGGGCGCCGTTCGGTTTGTAGCGGACGAGAGAATTGACTTCGAGTTCGCCACGCTCGGCGCCGAGGGGGCGAATGAGGTCGAAGACGAGCGGCTCCGGGATGCGAGGGAGGACGCTCGAGAGCGTTCCTTCATCGGGGTCCTGAGCGGAAAGCGCCGTGGCGGCGAGGAGACACACTACGAGGGATTTCAAGAGACACCTATCTTGAGTTGGGGATTGCGGGGCGATGGGCGGTTAGGTGTGGGCGGGGGGAGGGCCGCGGGCGGAGGCGGATTCGAGAGAACGCGAGAGGGAAAGGCGAACAGCGGGCAGCGATAGGGTTGCTAGCCGGACAGCGGAAGTTTCCAGAGCCGGGACGAGTTCCGCGGAGGGCGGGACGTCGAACTGCGGGCCAGCGGGGCGAGGCGCAGCGAGCCAGCGGGAGCGGTTTTCCTGGGGAAGGCGGCGGGGAGCGGCATCGCGAGTGAAGCGGCCGTGGCCATCGTTGAGCCAAACGGCGACGGGACGTTCAGTTAAAGCTTCGTGGAGGACGAGGTCGAGGTCGGCGTCGTGATCGAGATCAACGGGCAGCAGGAGAGCGGGTTGGGTGACGGCGAGGCGGGCGATATCGGGGCGGTGGTCGCCGTTGAAGTCGGCGGCGGTCCAGGCGGACTGGGGCAGGTGAGCCAGAGCTGGGGAGGCGGCAAGGATGAGAAGAAGGAGCGACTTCACCTTAATAAATTTTAACAACTGCCTGTTACTCTAGGGGACTGTGATGGACTTCCTACTTCTGGTTGGATCGTTGGCATTGCTGTTGACGGCAGCGAACTATTTTGTCGAGGGGATTTCGGCGATCGCGGAGTCGCTGGGGGTGCCCAAGCTGGTGATTGGGATGACGGTGGTGGCGTTTGGGACGAGCACGCCAGAGTTAGTCATCAACACGATGTCGGCGGCGCAGGGATCGACGGATTTGGCATTTGGAAACATTGTGGGTTCGTGCTTAGTGAACGTGGGGGTAGTGTTGGCGGCGACAGCGATCATGGCGCCGCTGCGGGTGGAGAGTTCGTTGATTACGCGGGAACTGCCGATGTTGACGGTGGCGGTGGTGGCGATTGTTGTTTTGGGGAGTGACCAGTATTTGGACGGAGCGGCGGGGAGCGCGTGGACGCGCACCGACGGACTAATGCTGTTGTTGTTGTTTGGGATCTTTCTCTACTACACGACGTGGGGGGCGCTGGCGGCGCCACGGTCGGATGCGTTCCTTACCGACGTACGGGACGAGGCGGCGCGGGCGACTCCGAGGCCGATGTGGGTGCACATCCTCTATACGTTGGGCGGGTTGGCAGGGGTGTCGTTTGGGGCGGATTGGACGGTGGATTTCGCCGTGCAGATTGCGCGGGGGATGGGGGTTTCCGAGGCGGTGATTGGGCTGACGATCATCTCAGTGGGGACGACGCTGCCGGAGTTAGCGACTTGCATTCTGGCGGCGCGGCGGGGGGATGCGGACCTGGCGCTGGGGAACATTGTGGGATCGAATCTATTTAATTTGCTGTGTATTGGAGGGATGGTGAGCGTGATCCGCCCCGTCCCGATTCCGGCCGGAGGACAGATCGACCTTCTGGTGATGGCGTTCTTATCGATCGTTCTGTTGCCGCTGGCGTTGCGAGGGCGGCATGTGATCAGCCGGAAGGAGGGGGCGTTCCTGCTATTGGTTTACGTCGGGTTCCTCGCTTGGCGGCTTAGCGAAGTGGCGCAGGCGCATTAAAGGCCGGGGTTGCCTTCGCCGGCCATGCGGGAGGCGGCGGGCGGGATCCAGCGGGTCCAAAGCCGGGCGAGGCCGGTGGCGGGTTGGGGGATGCCTTCGATCAGCCAGAGGTCCGAGTTGGGCCGGAGGACCTCGATGAGAATGCGCGTGCCATCGGGCGAAGGGCTGAAGCTGCGGGGAGTGGTTTTAGGGTCGAGTTGGGCGATGACGGAGCGGAGTTCGCGGCCGGATTCGACATCGAAGGTGGTGAGCACGCTGCGGTCTTCGTCGGCGCGGGCGAGGGTATAGAGCATGGCGCTGGGGCGTCCGAACTGCAGGGCCATCGCGGGTTTCTTCGACACGAGCTTATCGTTGGCGCCTTCGGGCGAGATGACGTGGAGGCCATCGGGGCCGGGGTAGGCGAGCCACTTGCCGTCCGCGGACCAACTGACCATGGGGCGGGCGACGGCGGCTTTGATGTCGATCGGGTTGGCTCCGCCGCTGGCCGAAACTTTGCGGAGGCGAGGACGACCGCTGAATCCTTCGACGAAGGCGATCCAATCACCGGCGGGGGACCAGGCGACGGCGAGGACGGCGTGGTCGTAGTCCTTGGGGAGCAGACCGACGGGGCGGCCACCGGAGGCGGGGGCGACCCAGATCTGGCGAGGTTCGGCGTAGGCGACGCGGCGGCCATCGGGGGAGAACTGGGGCTGGGGATTGCCGCGCAGGCCGGAATCGAGAATCATCGACTGGTCCATGCCGGACTCGGTGAGGCGAATCTGAGAGCCTTCGCCGAGGGCGACCACATAAGCGAAGCGGTCGCCAGCGGGGGACCAGGAGGGGGCGGATTCGGGTAAGGAGGAGGAGAGCCGTTCGCGGATGAATTTGCCGTCCGATCCGATTTCGACGATGTCGCGGACGGGGGTGCCGACGGCAGCGATGGCGCGGGCGCCTTCAGCGGCGAGATGGACGGAACCGACGCCTTGGGTGCCTTGATCGAGAGAGAGTAACTCGCCGGAATCGACATCGAGGGCGAGGAGGCGGGAGACGGTGCCCCGCCAACTGCCGGTGACGAGGACGTGTTTACTATCGGGGAACCAACTGACGGAGCCGAGTTGGTCGAGGTTGTCGATGCGGCGGGGTTCGCCGGAGGGAAACGGCAGGGTCCAGAGCTCGGTGCGGGCGCGGAGGGCGATGCGCTGCTGGTTGGGGGAGAAGGCGAGGAGTTGGATCTGGCTGGTTCCGAGGGTGGCGAGGTTGTAATCGAGCGGCTTGGGCGGAGCGCCGGGGGGAGAGCTGACGGCGATGCGGTAGCCTTCGTCGGAGCGGTTGGCGACGACGAGCTGGGAGCCGTCGGGGGAGAGGATGGCGGTGTCGACGTTGTCGAGGACGAGTTGGGGTGTGCCGCCGGCGGCGCCAATGGCATAGACGCCGCGGCCTCCGGTGAAGAAGATGCGGGCGCTATCGGGGGACCAGAAGGGGGGCGCGGTTTGGGGTCCGGCGAAGCGGCCGGTATCGAGCCAGAGTTCGACGGGTTCAGGGTTGTCGAGAGACTTCAAATAGAGCGCTCGGCCGGAGGGGCGCATGCGCCAATAGACGATGGAGCGGCCATCCGGAGAGAACGTGGGCGCGACTTCAGCTTCGGGGTCGGCGAGGAAGGAGAGGAAGCGGAGCTGTTCGGTGGGGGAGGGGGCGGTGCGCGCGAAGTCCCAGAGGACGCAGAAGGCGACGGCGGCGAAGGTGGCGGCGAAGGTGAGCCAAGGCCAGAAGGAGAAGGTGCGTTTTGAGGAGACGGCGGCCGTGGCGCCACTGGCCGAGGAGGGGGTGGCGGCGAGGGCGTGGAGGGCGAAGGCAAGATCCTTGGCGGATTGGAAGCGGTTGCCAGGCTCCTTTTCGAGGCAATGGAAGACGCAGTTGCGGACGGCGATGGGGATGGTGAGGGGGAGATCGGCGGGGTCCTGCTTGAGGATGGCGGTGAGGGTCTCGGGGGCGGAATCGGCGTGGAATGCGCGATGGCCGGCGAGCATTTCATAGAGGACCGCGCCGAAGGAGAAGATGTCGCTGCGATGGTCGGCGGCGCGGCCGCGGGCCTGTTCGGGAGACATGTAGCCGACGGTGCCCATGACGGAGCCTTCGTTGGTTAAGGGGCCGGAGTGGGTTTGGGTGTCGGCGGAGGCGGGATCTTCGCGTTTGGCGAGGCCGAAATCGAGGATCTTGGCGCGGCCTTCACGCGTGACCATGATGTTTTCGGGCTTGAGGTCGCGATGGACGATGCCGATCTGATGCGCGGCGGCGAGGCCGTCGGCGATCTGGGCAGCGAGTTCGAGGGCTCGGCGGAGAGGGAGGGGGTCGCGTTCTAGCAGGGTGCGGAGGGAATCGCCTTCGACGAGTTCAGTGACGAGGTAGGAGACGCCGGCGTCGCGGCCGACGTCGTAGAGGGCGACGATGTTGGGGTGGTTTAGAGCGGCGACGGCGCGGGCTTCGCGTTCGAAGCGATCGTCGAAGGCGGCCTTGGAGGCCTTGACGGCAACGATGCGATCGAGGCGGGTGTCACGAGCCTTCCAGACTTCGCCCATGCCGCCGACGCCGAGGGAGGAGATGATCTTGTAGGGGCCGAATCGCTCGGGGGTGGTAGGGGTCACTTAGTAGACCGCCTTCTTCCCGGCGACGGCGGTTTGAATGCGATAGAGCCCGGTGCGGGCGGTCATGAAGAGGGTCTTGCCGTCGGGGCCGCCAAAGGCGACATTAGCGGGAACTTCGGCGGGCTTCAGGGTCCCTAGGTGTTTGCCTTCGGGGGAGAAGACCCAGACGCCGCCGGGGCCGGTGGCCCAGACGTTGCCTTTCTGGTCGACTTTGAGCCCGTCAGGGAGGCCATCGGCTTTTTCAGCGGTGACGTCGGCGAAGACGCGGCCGGTGGCGAGAGTGCCGTCGGGCATGAGGGCGTAGCGCATCCAGATTTTTCGCGTGGCATCGGAGTTGGCTACGTAGAGGACTTTTTCATCCGGAGAGAGGGCGATACCGTTGGGGCGGGAGAGTTCTTTCGTGAGGAGTTGAAGCTTGCCATTGGCGAGACGGTAAACACCGTTGAAGGCGAGTTCCTTGCCGGGATCGTCGTCCTGCTTTTCGAGGCCGTAGGGAGGATCGGTGAAGTAGAGGGAGCCGTCGGAGTGGTAGACGGCGTCGTTGGGGCTGTTGAGCTTGCGGCCTTCGAAGCGATCGGTGAGGGTGGTGAGGACGCCACTTGCAGAGCGCATGGCTACGCGGCGGCCGGAATGTTGACAGAGGATGAGGGAGTTGTTCGGCCCGGCGATGAGGCCGTTGGAGTTCTCTGAGGGGCGGAGGAACTCTTTAATGGTGTTGCCCTCGACGGACCATTGATGAATGACGTTGCCGGGGACATCAGAGAACAGGAGCCGATCACCGGGGAGCCAAACAGGTCCTTCGATGAACTGGAAGCCACTGGCGATTTTCTCGATCTGGGCGCCGGCGGGGAAGAGGGCTTGGAAGGCGGGGTCGACTTGGGGGGTGGCGGGGGTTGGCGGCGGGACAGCCGGCGGGGTGGACGTGCAGGAGGCGAGGGAGAGAATGGCGAGAAAGGCGGCGGCCCTGATCATGCCTTAGATTCTAACGCTATGATGTTGGCATCGATGCTGCTAGAACCTTCTAAACTCGTCAATGTCGCCAAGCTGATTACGGCTTACTATGCGGAGCGCCCGGACCCGGCCGTGCCGGAGCAACGGGTTTCGTTCGGCACGTCGGGCCATCGGGGTTCGGCGTTGCAGCAGGCGTTTAACGAATGGCATATTTTGGCCATCACGCAGGCGATTTGCCGGTACCGGAAGGCGCAGGGGGTGGACGGGCCGCTGTTCCTGGGCATTGACACCCATGCGCTGTCGGAGCCGGCGGCAGCGACGGCGCTGGAGGTGTTGGCGGCGAATGGCGTGGAGGCGATGATTCCGGAAGGGACGGACTATACGCCGACGCCGGCAGTGTCGCACGCGATTCTGACTTACAACGCAGGGCGGACGACGGGGTTGGCGGATGGGATTGTAGTTACTCCGTCGCATAATCCGCCGGTGGATGGCGGGTTCAAGTACAACGGCACGAACGGCGGGCCGGCGGATAGCGGGGCGACGTCGTGGATACAAAACGAAGCCAACCGGATGTTGGAGGCGGGTCTCGAAGGCGTGCGGCGGATGCCGTATCGGGCGGCGCTGAACGCGGCGACGACGCATCGGCATGATTATTTGACGCAGTATGTGAATGACCTTGAGAACGTGATTGATTTCTCGGTGATGGATGCGTCGCTGGGCGTGGATCCGTTGGGCGGGGCGGGGGTGCATTACTGGCCGCGGATTGCCGAGAAGTATAAGTTGAACCTGACGGTGGTGAACCCGCTCGTCGATCCGACGTTCCGGTTTATGAGTTTCGACTGGGACGGGAAGATTCGGATGGACCCGTCGTCGCCGCACGTGATGGAGCCGTTGATCGCGCTGCGGGAGAAGTTCGACATTGCATTTGCGTGTGACACCGATCACGACCGGCACGGGATTGTGACGAAAAGCGCGGGACTGCTGCCGCCGAACCATTACCTGGCGCTGTGCATTGAGTATCTGTTTACGCATCGGCCGCAGTGGGGCGCGGAGACGGCGGTGGGCAAGACGGCGGTAAGCAGCAGCATGATTGACCGGGTGGCGGCGCGGTTGGGGCGGAGGCTCTATGAGGTGCCGGTGGGCTTTAAGTGGTTCGTACCGGGGCTGATAGACGGGTCGTTGGGCTTTGTGGGCGAGGAGAGCGCCGGGGCGTCGTTCCTGCGGCGGGACGGGCGCGTGTGGACGACGGATAAGGACGGCATCATCGCGTGTTTGTTAAGCGCGGAGATGACGGCGCGTTGGCAGCGGGACCTGGGCGAGGTGTATGGGCTGATGGAGCAGGCGATGGGCCGTTCGACGTATGAGCGGATGGAAGCGCCGGCAAACACGGCCCAGAAGGCAAAGCTGGCGAAGTTGTCGCCGGAGAATGTGAAGGCGTCGGAGTTGGGCGGGGAGCCGATTGTGCAGATTCTGACCAAGGCTCCAGGGGACGGGAACGCGCTGGGCGGATTGAAAGTGGTCACGGAGAATGCCTGGTTCGCCGCGCGGCCATCGGGTACGGAAGATATCTACAAGATCTACGCGGAGAGCTTCCATGGACATGCGCATTTGCGGCAGGTGCAGATGGAAGCGCAGGCCATGGTGACGGATGCGCTCAACGCTTAGCTGTGATAAGTTTTGAACGGATCTTTGTCTTCTTTAATCTGAGGTTTTATGCGTTACCCACTGCTCTTCGCCGTGGCCGCTTGCAGCTCCGTGCTTGCTGCAGATGAATCGGCCACTGGTGCGCCCGGCACCTTCAAGCAATACTGTTTCTCTTGTCACGGCAAAGCAGCTACAGGGGGAATCAGCTTCGAGAAGCTGATGGCCTCCGGTTCGATGGGCGATCAGTTCCAGGCGTGGGAGAAGGTTGCGGACGCGATTGAGACGAAGCATATGCCGCCGGCGCAGATGCCGCAGCCGAGTGATGCGGAGCGGCAGAAATCGGCGCAGTGGGTGCGGACGCGGTTGACCGAAATTGCGGCGCGCCATGCGGGCGAACCGGGGCGGGTAGCACTGCGGCGGTTGACGAGCGGTGAGTACGCCTACACGGTGAAGGACCTGACGGGGATCGATATGGATACCTCGCGCGACTTCGTGCCGGATGCGGTGGGCGGCGAAGGCTTTACGAATTATGGCGATGTGCAGTTCATGGCCGATGCGAGCCTGGAACGGTATTTGCAGGCCGCCAAGAAGGTCTCAACGCACGCCGTGATTGGCGCGGGTCCTTTGCAGTTCTATATTGACCCCGGGAAGAGCGGACGTGAACTTTCGGCGATCAACCGGATTCAGACGATTTATACGAAGTACGGGTTCCGGTCGGTATCGGGCGAGGGCGGGAAGCCGTTTGGGCTGGATCTGTACGGCAAGGCGTTTTATGCCGCGTACCGGTTGAAGCACGAGAAGGGCGCGACGGTGGCGAAGATTGCGAAGGAAGAGGGGATAACCGAACGCTTCCTGCAGCATATTTCGGCCGTGGTGAACCAGAAGAACCCGGTGTATCCGACTTCGGCAATTGTCGAACTGTGGAACAAAATGCCGGGTACGCGCGAAGGCGCGGCGGCGGTGCAGAAGGCCGTGATCGACTGGCCGCGGATGCTGTTCGGCGCGGGGGCAGATGCCGCCGGTGGCCAGGGCGACGAGCGCGCCCTAGTGATCAACGAAGAGACGTTGGCAGCGAAGCCAAAGCAGCGGCTGCGGTTCAACCTGTTCAACCGGAGCGAGAAGGCGCCGGCCGTGAACTTTTTGATGGCGGCGGTGAACCCGAGTTCCGTCGATAAGCCGATCGTGATCTTCAAGAACGTGATGGTGCGCTTCCGGATGGCGGACCGGTCGGCTTCGCAGCAGCAGCCTTTGGTGGCCGTGCTGAGCGACGCAATGAAAGCGAAAGTAGCGTTCGGCAAGCGTCCGGATGGCGGCCCGATTGACCCGATGGATTTTGCCGTGGAAGGCGACGCGGTTCTGACGCTCGACCTAGTGGCGCCGAAGGGCGCGCGCGGCGTGGACGTACAGGCCGAAGTGGAGATGGTGGAGGGCGGAGCGAAGGATGCGGTGGTGCGGGTGACGGTTTCCGACCAGCCGCGGCTGTTTACGGGGCGTCCGTTCTCTGTGTTGCTCGGCTTCCCGAAGACTCCGGGTTTTGAGAAGTGGCAGGCGGGCGTAATGAGCTTCGCCAGCGATCTGCCGCAGAACTCGCAGGGTGAGGCGAATCCGGCGGACAAGGATCCGATTCCGGAGCCGTACAACAACGTCTATAACCAGCCCGAACGCGACGAATTCCACATCAAGGTGAAGTACTACCGGTCAGACAAGTTTCTGATGGAGAAGATGCTGGACGACGCGACGCGGAAGCAGCTTGACCATGCGTGGGCAGACTTGAAAGCTTCGTTTGCCTATCACGAGAACTACTTGACGTTCGTCAGAAACAAGTTCAAGAGCGACCCCGCGAAGGGTGCGCCATACATCAAGGCATGGACCGCCGACCTGGAGGCCGTGCAGAAGGCACAGTTAGCCGCGCAACCGGGGCATTTGGAAGATGTTCTGAAGCTGGCCAGTATGGCTTGGCGGCGGCCGTTGCTGCCTTCTGAGAAGGACAAGCTGCGGGGTTTCTATACGAGTTCGCGGGAGATCGGCAAGCTGGACCATGAGCAGGCAACGAGAGCGTTGATTGCGCGGGTGCTGGTGGCGCCGGCGTTTTTGTACCGGATCGAGCAATCGAATGGACCGCTGAGCGGCTTCGAGCTGGCGAGCCGGATGAGCTATTTCTTGTGGTCGTCGATCCCGGACGAGGAGTTGCGGCGCGCGGCGCAAGCAGGCGAGTTGAACAATCCCGCGAAGCTGGCGGCACAGGTGAAGCGGATGGTGCAGGACCCGAAGGCCAAGCGGCTATCGGAAGAGTTCTTCGGCCAGTGGCTGGGCTTCTACCGGTTCAACGAGTTCACGGGCGTGGACACCAGCCGGTTCCCGGAGTTCACGGCGGATGTGAAGAACGGAATGTACGCGGAATCTGTCGCGTTTTTCGACTACATTGTGCGGCAGAACCGCCCCGTGAAGGAGATTCTGACGGCAGACTACACCTTCCTGAATCAGCCCTTGGCGAAGCACTATGGCGTGACGGCGGAGTTGAAGTCAGCGCGGGAAGTGGAGATGGTGAAGGGTGCGCCGGGCCGGGGCGGATTGTTGCGGTTAGGTTCTGTGCTGACGGCGACTTCGGCGCCGCTGCGAACGAGTCCCGTAAAGCGGGGCGATTGGGTGCTGCGGCGCGTGTTGGGTACGCCGACGCCTCCTCCTCCTCCCAACGCGGGGACGTTGCCGGCGGACGACAAGGCGTTTGCAGGCAAGTCCATCCGGGAACGGTTGGCGGCCCATCAGCGGAACGCGACGTGCGCGGGTTGCCATTCGAAGATTGACCCGCTGGGCTTCCCGTTCGAGAAGTACGACCCGGTGGGCCGGACGCGCACGGCGTATGCCGACGGCATGGCCATCGATGATTCCAGCAAGACGGGCACGGGCGTCGAAGGGCTGGTTCAGTATCTGCGGACGCAAGAGAAGCAGGTGCAGAAGAACATGGCGCAGAAGCTGTTGGGCTATGCGCTGGGGCGGACGATGTTGGCCGGCGACCAGGTGCTGATCCAGAAGTTGGCAGCGGCGGGCGGCGAGGCTACGTTTGCCCAGTTGGCGACCGACATCATCTCAAGCAAGCAGTTCCGGTACCGCGTGGAACCGGAAACGAAACAGACCTCCGTAACCCCGGTAGTAGCGCGGGCCGTCGTTAATAGAGAAGGGAGCACCAAGAAGTGATCATACGCACTGACAAGCCGGGAGCCTCGCGGCGGCATTTTCTGCGGGGAGCGGGAGTCGCGCTGGCGCTTCCGTGGATGGAATCGCTGGCCGGAGCGCAGACGAAAGCGGCCAACAAACCGCCGGTGCGTTTTGCGACGGTCTACTTCTCGAACGGCGTGGAGCCGGAGCACTGGTGGGCGAAGGGCGAAGGCACGGCGATGAAGATCGGCCCGGCGTTGTCGCCGATGGAGCCGCACGCCGGAGACTATACCTTCATCAAGGGCCTCTACCACCATCAGGCGTTTATTTCGACGAGCCCGCACCTGGGCCGCTCGCCGAACCTGCTTTCGGGGGCAAAAGTGAGCCTGGACCCGGCGGACATCCGCGTGGGCACCAGCTTCGACCAGATCCTGTCGCAGCGGATTGGCGGCCAGACGGCGGTGCCGAGCTTGGCGCTGGGCATTGAGCCGAACGAGCTGCGTCTCGAAGACGGCCTGTCGATGATTTACGGTTCGTGTATCTCGTGGGCGACGCCTTCGCGGCCCGCGACGAAGGAGATCTATCCGGCACGGACTTTCGACCTGCTTGTCGGTGACGGCACGGGTCGGAAGTTGGACCGCAGCATTCTCGATGCGGTGCGGCAGGAGACTCGGGACCTGCAGCCGAAAATCAACGGCAGCGACCGGACTAAGCTGGGGGAGTATCTGGAGTCGATCCGCGACATCGAGAAGCGGATTGAGCGTGCGGCGAAAGACGAGCGGATGGAAGGTTGGCGGCCGACGTTGGACAAACCGAACATGGAACGGCCGGCGGATGCCTTGCCGCAGGACGTGCCGCAACACATGAAAATGATGTTGGACCTGATGGTGCTGGCTTTCCAAATGGACAAGACCCGCATCATCACGCTGATGCTCAACAACGACCTTTCGCAGATGAACTTCCGGTTCGTCGAAGGGGTGAAGGGCGCCCTGCACTTGGACCTGACACATAACCAGAAGGCCCCGGCGGCCGAGGCGATGTATCTGAAGACGAACCAGTACCATGTGGCGCAGTTCGCCTACCTCGTGGACCGGCTGAAGAAGATCGACGAGGGCGGCCAATCTATTTTGGACAATTCGATGCTGATGTTGGCGTCGAGCCTGTTCGATGGCGATTCGCACGGCGCCGACCAGTTGCCCATTCTTTTGGCGGGTAAGGGCGGCGGTTCGCTGCGGCCGGGCCGGAACTTGGACTACCTGGAGAAGGGCGACGACCAACGCCGGGCTTGTAGTTTGTATCTGTCGCTGATGGACAAAATGGGCGTGCCGCTCGACAAGTTCGGCGACGCGTCGACCCGGTTGGCCGAAGTCTAGCGCTTGCATCTTTGAGCCGGTCTGGGGCATCAGACCGGCTATGACAAAGATTGCATTAGTGACCGGGGCCAGCAAGGGGATCGGTCTCGAGACCGTGCGCCAGTTAGCGCAACAGGGTATTCATGTGCTTCTGGGGGCACGGGACTTAAAGAAGTCCGAGACCGCGGCTGCCGCTCTGCGGGCGGAAGGCTTGCCGGTGGAAGGGATTGCGCT
This sequence comes from Candidatus Sulfopaludibacter sp. SbA3, assembly GCA_945890485.1. Lineage (GTDB taxonomy): Bacteria > Acidobacteriota > Terriglobia > Bryobacterales > Bryobacteraceae. The sequence continues at coordinate 107,845 of CAMDCN010000007.1, forward strand.
GGACGTGACGAGCGATGCCGACATCTTTAACGCGGCAAAGACGATTGAGGCGAAGTTCGGGCGTCTGGATATCCTGATCAACAACGCCGGGGTGCTGCTGGATGATGGCGGATTCGGCGTGAACACTACGACGACGGTGCCGTTTGTAAAGGTACGAGAGACGTTCGACAGCAACTTCTTCGGGGTGATCGCGCTGACGCAGGCATTGCTGCCGCTGCTGCAGAAGAGTGAGGCCGGGCGGATCGTGAACCTATCGAGCATTCTCGGTTCGCTAACGCTCCATGCCACACCGGACTCGCCGATCTATGATTCGAAGGCGTTTGCCTACAACGTGTCGAAGACGGCACTGAACGGGTACACGGTGCATCTGGCGCATGCTTTGAAGGACACGGCGATCAAGGTGAACAGCGCGCATCCCGGTTGGGTGAAGACGGACATGGGAGGCGAAGAAGCACCGATGGAGTTGAGCGAGGGCGCGAAGACGAGCGTGGATCTGGCGACCCTGCCAGCGGATGGGCCGTCGGGCGGTTACTTCCATCTCGGCGAAACTCTCCCCTGGTAACGGGAGCGTTCGCTAAAATAGCGAGAGCATGATTGAACATTTGCGCCCCGGCGTAACGGCTCATAGCGCCCGGGTGGTGCTTTTTGATTTTGATGGGACCTTGTCGACGATCCGCTCTGGTTGGGTGGAAATCATGGTTCCAATGATGGTTGAGATTCTCGCCGAGCTGAAAAGCGGCGAGAGCGAAGCCGAATTGACCGAGATCGTGAAGGAGTATGTCGGGCGGTTGACCGGCAAGGAAACGATCTACCAGATGATGGAGTTCGCCGAGCAGATCAGCAAGCGCGGCGGGACTCCGGCGGAGCCGAAGGTCTATAAAAAGATGTATCTTGATGCGCTGATGGAACGCATCAAGGACCGCCTGGAAGGACTGGAGAGCGGGCGAACGGCTCCGGAGGAGTGGCTGGTTCCGGGGAGCCGGGCGCTGCTCGATAGTTTGAAGGCACGGGGATTGAAGCTCTATTTGGCAAGCGGTACGGACCATGCGGACGTGGTTCGAGAAGTGAAATTGCTGGGCTTGTACGAGTACTTCGATGGCGGCGTGTTCGGGGCTCTCGACGATTTGAAGGCGTTTTCGAAGGCGATTCTCGTGAAGAAGATCGTCGATTCGGCGGAGCACAAGGGCGAAGAGTTTTTGGCCTTCGGCGATGGCTACGTGGAAGTGCAGGTGGTGAAGGAAGTCGGAGGCGTGGCCGTGGGCGTGGCTTCCGATGAGCCGGCGTGCGAGAAGGTGGACGACTGGAAGCGGAACCGGCTGGTGGGTGTGGGTGCGGATTGGATTGTGCCGCACTATGCGAACACCGAGTTGTTGATGAGCACCCTGTTTCCGCAATGAAGACCGAGGAGATTCTAGAGAAGCTGCGCGCGTTGCGGGTGCTCGTGGTGGGAGATATCTGTTTGGACCGCTGGTGTACGTACGACCCGGCGGAGGCGCTGCCTTCCGCCGAGACGGGGATTCCGCGGGTGGCTGTGACCAGCGTGGAAGTGACGCCAGGGGCCGGCGGGACGATTGCGAACAACCTGGCGGCCCTGGGCGTGGGGCAGATCACGGTGGTGGGCGTGGTGGGCCGCGACGGCTTCGGCTGGGAGTTGCGGGAGGCGCTAGCGGCGCGGGGGATCGACGGGTCGCGCCTCGTCGCAGCACCGGGCGTGCAGACGTTCACCTACACGAAGGTGATCAACGGCGAGACGGGAGAAGAGGACCAGCCGCGGCTGGACTTCATCGTGAACCGGCCGCTGGCAGCGGACGTGGAGCAGGCGCTGATTGTGCAGTTGGGCGGGGAGTGGGACGCGGTGATTGTGTCCGACCAGGCGGAGACGAACGCGGGGGGCGTGGTGACGCCGGCGGTGCGGGCGGCCGTGCAGGGGAAGCTGGTGTGGGTGGATTCCCGGGCGCGGGCGGAGCATTTCCGGGGCGTGATCCTGAAGCCGAACGAGCGAGAGGCCGAGGAGGCTTGCCTGCGGGCGTTTGGGGAAGTAGATTTCGCGCGGCTGCGGGAGTTAACGGCGGCGCCGCTGCTGCTAGTGACGCACGGCGGGCGCGGGGCGCGGCTGTTTACGGCCGAAGGTGATACCTGGGTGGCGACGCGGCCGGTGGAGAAGCCGGTGGACATCTGCGGGGCGGGCGATAGCTTTACGGCGGGGGCGGTGTGCGCGCTGGCCGTGACCGGGGATATGGTGCGGGCGGCGGAGTTCGGCAACCAGGTGGCGGCGATCACGATTATGAAGAAGGGGACGGGGACGGCGTCGCCGGAGGAGTTGCTACGGGATGCACACGATCGCGATTGATATTGGCGGCACGAAGTTTTCGATGGCGGTGTTTGACGGGGACCGGATGGTGCGGCGGGAGAGCCGGGCGACCAACCGGGAGGGGGGCAGCGAATGGATGCTGGCCCAGATTGCGGAGATTGGGAAGGCGTGGTGCGGCGAGTATGCGGTGGTGCGGTGCGGGATTGGGTTCGGCGGGCCCGTGGATTGGCCGACGCAGATGGTGACGTTGTCGACGCATGTGGGGGGCTGGGCTGGGGTAGATCTGCCGGGGTTCGTGCGGGCGGAGTTGGGCGTGCCGGTGGTGATGGACAACGACGCGAACGTGGGGGCGTTGGGGGAGGGCGTGTGGGGCGCGGGACGGGGGCAGCGGCCGCTGTTCTACATGACGCTTTCGACGGGCATTGGCGGGGGGATTTTGACGGAGCAGGGGCTGTACCGCGGGGCGGACTCGTATGCGGGGGAGATTGGGCATTTGAATGTGCGGCCGGATGGGCCGGGGTGTTTGTGCGGGTCGAACGGGTGTTTTGAGCGGATGTGTTGTGGGTTGTGGTTGGAGCGGGACTATGGGAAGCCGGCGAAGGAGTTGCTCGAAGATCCCGCGTTTGTGGAGCGGTATGTGGTGGATCTGGCGCGCGGGTTGAAGGCGGGGATTATGTTGTTGAACCCGGCGCGGATCGTGATTGGCGGGGGGATTCCTAAGGCGGGGGAGAAGTTGTTTGGGCCGCTGCGGGCGGAGTTGGGGCGGCAGATTACGGCTTGGAGTAGGGCAAGAGTGGATGTGGTGGCGGCGGAGTTGGGGGATGACAGTGTGTTGTGGGGGGCGCTGGAGTTAGTACGGGGCGGGGACGCATACTAGAGGGCATGTTGCTGCAACGGTTGAAGGTTTCCGGGTTTCTTTCGTTTGGGCCGAAGGGCATTGACCTGGAGCTGCGACCGTTAAATGTATTGATTGGGGCGAACGGATCGGGGAAGTCGAATCTGTTGGAGGCGATCACCTTAATGAAGGCGACTGCCGCATACAGCGTAACGGAAGCGAGCAACAATCAAGGGAGCGCGCGGGATTGGCTTTGGCAGGGGCCGGGGTCAACACAGGAAGCCCGGATTGAGACTGTTCTTGCGGCATCAGGGGGAGGACCGCCGCTCCGCCATGAGATTGTCTTGCGAGAGCGGAATCGAGAACTGGCGCTGGTGGGGGAACACGTCTCTGCGACTACTCTCGGAGGCGAACAGCAAGTCTATGCATCGAGCGATGGCGAAGCGGCGCTGTGGGGGCTGGACGGAAAGCGGGTTGGGTTTGCCCCGGACCGATTCCCATTGGGCCAATCCATCGTCACTCGCCGACTGGACCTGGAGCAGTACCCCGCATTAGAACGGTTGGAGCGCGGCTACCGCACGGGAATTCAACTCTATCGAAACTGGGAATTCGGGCCGAACGCTCAGCTTCGTCTTCCGGTTTTGCGCGATACCCGAGGAGATTTTCTGAAAGATGGCGGCAGCAATCTCGCTGCCGTTTTGTCTGAGTTTCCAAGCACGGTTCGGCAGGAACTGATCGCTTCGCTACGCGATCTCTATGATGGCATTGCGGGTTACCGCGTGACGTCAAGGGGAGTGTTGTATTTGGAGGAGACGGATGGGCGTGAGATCCCGGCGCAGCGGTTGTCCGATGGGACGGTACGGCACTTGTGCCTGCTCTCGATACTGCTGCATCCGGAACCACCTGCGCTTGTAGTGATTGAAGAGCCAGAGTTGGGGCTGCATCCAGACGTGATTCACGTTGTGGCGGAGTTACTACGAAAGGCCTCGAAGCGGATGCAACTCATCGTGACTACACATTCTCGTCAATTGATTGACGCACTCGGCGAAGAGCCGGAGGCGGTGGTGGTATGCGAAAAGGAGGATGGTGAGTCTCAGTTTCGGCGTCTAAATGGCGGGCGCATGAAGGCTTGGCTGGACCGATACTCCTTGGGGGAGTTGTGGAGTAAAGGGGAACTCGGAGGAAACCGCTGGTGAGAGTCAAGATCTACATCGAAGGAGGCGGACCGGGACAAGCGCAGGACGCCGTGTTCCGACAAGGATGGAGTCAATTTTTTCGGCAATGGAATCTCGCCCGCCAACCCGCCGTGGTCCGAGGGCAGAGCAGAGAAAAAACTTGGGATCTCTTTCAGCAGGCGGTGAGATCGAAAAGTGCCGACGAACTGCCTCTGTTGCTGGTGGACAGTGATGCGACGGTAGCGACGGGCCTAACTAGTTGGCAACATCTAGCCAAAAGGGGCTGGCGGCAACCAGAGGGGGCAGACGCGGATGACGCTTTCTTGATGATCTGCACAATGGAGACGTGGATACTGGCTGGGTGGCGAGATCAGTCCGACGTTACGCAGTGGCCTGACTTCGAAGCCGTCCCAGAAAGGCGAATCTCAGAAGTACTAAAGCGAGTTTCCGCTGAGCAGTATCAAAAGGGGCCGCGTTCGTTTGAATTTCTCGGACAGATCGACGCGGTACAGGTGTCCGAGAAATGCCGTTCAGCGAAATCCTTGCGGGCGCGCCTGCAGGGACTAATGGGACGCCGTTAGATCGATAACGGCTTTTCCGACCTTATCGCGGTAGTGCTCCAGCATCGAGAACGCCCCTTCGATCTCCTCGAGCGGGCGCTGGTGGGTGACCAGCGGCCCAAACAGCGTCGGTCGTTCGCGGAGGAGATCCAGCGCCAAGGGCGTCTCGTGGTTGCTGCGGCGGACAGGGAACAGCGGAACCTCCTTCCGGCGCAGCTCGTGAAAGTGAATCACCGGCATCGGGTCCGACGGGATCCCCGTCACCACCACGCGGCCACCTCGCGCGACCGCCAGGCAGCAGGCATCGAGCGAGCCGTCGCGCGTCACACAGTCAATCGCCACATCGACGCCACGGTCACCAGTCGAACTCTTGATCTCGGCCAACGCCTCATCTGGAGCGAGCACGACATCCGCGCCATACGCGGCCGCCATCGCACGGCGGTGGGGCACCGGGTCGATGGCATAGATGCGGCGGGCGCCATGCATCTTGAGCACGGCAATCGTCAATGCACCAATCGGCCCGCAACCCCACACGGCCACCGTCTCGCCCGGCGTCAGCTTCACGAACTGCATACTGTGCAACGCAATCGCGAGCGGTTCAAACAGCGTCCCTTCCGCGAAGCCGAGGCCGTCAGGCAGCGGCAACACATTGTGCGCCGGCAAGTTGACGATGTCACGGAAGAAGCCCGGGTCAGGGCCCGCGCTGTAAAAACGAATATTCACGCACAGGTTGTGGCGGCCGGTGCGGCACATCTCGCAGTGGTAGCAGTAGACCGCCGGCTCGAGAATCACCCGTTCGCCGGTTCCGACGATGGTCCCCGTCGGCTCGTGACCAAGCACCATGGGGAAGACGCTCGGCGTATCGCCAACCGATCCTTCCGAAAAATTATGCAGGTCGGAACCGCAGATGCCGACGGCGTGGACGCGGACCTGGACCTCTCCCGGGCCAGGGGCGGGCGGCGGTTCGGTCTCTGAAACGGTGAAGCGGTGTTGGGCGATTAACTGGGCGAGGCGCACGAGAGGCTATTCCGAAGTTTTTTTGAAGAGGTTATCGAAGGCGGTCCGAGCGTCCTGCACCTTGCGCGGAACATTCGGCGCCGCCACTAACGGCAGGCCCGCGGGTTTGGGCGCAACCGGCGCGGCGGTATCCCGGGCGACCGTGATCCGGGGCGAGAAGAAGGTACACTCATTCGCCCGATCCTTATACGGAATTCGCTCCGGGACCGGCTGCAAGCACTGGAAACGCGCGGACGAATCCATGTGGCCGCATTGGCTGCAACAGTGCAGCGCGACGGCACACTTAGGACACGGCTCCGTAAAATCGAAGCCGGCGGGCAAGACGTTCGAACAGTTGAAGCATCGGCTCGCAGCTACGCTACGGACGAGACGAGGTGTCGGCGGACCATCGACCGGAGTGCGGGGAGCGTGGTACTCCCCTTCCCTCTTGTCCTGATACCCGGGTTGTTTGTACTTCCGGTCTCCGTCCATTGTGTCGCTCTTGGGTGTACCACGAATCCGTGGTGGAGGCTAGTCAGACCACTTGAGCAGGGCGTTGGTGGGCCGGGTCAAGGGGTCGCGATAGTGGTTCGAGCTAATCCGGAAGGAGAAGCCGAGCCGGCCGGTGCGCCGGGGCGCATACTCCTTGCCGAAGAGGTGAACGCCACCGCGCTGCTCGATCACGGGCAACGGGATTACTGTAGTCTCTTCAAGATTGCCATCGGCATCGACGCGTCCGACCAAAGCTTCCACGCGAACATCCTCCGGCTTGAGGCCTGCGAGTTCAACTGCGGCACGAAGCGGAAGAGTGCCGCCGGTTTGGATCGTCGTAGCCGTCCCGCCGTCAATTTCGACGAAGCGGACTTGGTCCCACACGCGATGCACGTCTTTATCCCACACGGCGAGTTTCTTGGCCGCCGCGTAGTTGTCGGCGGCAGTGACGGCGATGTGAGCGTGGGCGGGATCGTAGAGTAGCTTGGAATACTCCAGGAGCATTCGCTTCGCGTCATACTGCGGCGTCACATTCTTTAGGCTCAGCTTCATGCGCCGCACCCATTCGTGGGGCACTTCGTCAGAACGGGAGGAGTAGTAGAGCGGAACGATCTCGTTTTCGAGGAGCGAGAGAAGAGCCGCGGTGTGCATCTCATCCTGGTCCTCTGAATACGGTTCGCGGTCGCCGATGGCCCAACCGCCGGAGGTCTCATAGGCCTCGTCGTACCAGCCGTCAAGGACGGAGAGGTTGGGGTTGCCGTTGAGAGCGGCCTTCATGCCGGAGGTGCCGCAGGCTTCTTCCCCGCGTCGGGGATTGTTGAGCCAAAGGTCGACGCCTTGCACAAGTTCACGGGCCACTTGCATGGAGTAATCTTCGACGAAGACCAAGCGTCGGGAGATCTCGGGGTCGCGAGAGAGCTGGACGATCTCGCGGATCAACGTCTTGCCGGGGATGTCCTTCGGATGGGCCTTGCCGGAGATGAGGATCTGAACGGGCATCCGGTTGTTGGTCAGGAGCCGCTTGAGACGGGCGAGATCTTTAAAGATCAGCGTCGCGCGCTTGTACGTGGCAAAGCGGCGGGCGAATCCGATGGTAAACGCTTCGGGGTCCAGGATGTCCGACAAGCGCCGAATCTCGGAAGGAGATGACTTGCGGGCGACAGCGGCAGCGCTGGCTCGGGCGCGGACGAAGGCGATCAACTGCCGTTTGCGCTTCTTGTGCGCTTCCCAAATCTCCTGGTCGGGGATGTCGTCGATCAGGTCCCACGTGGCTTTGTTCTCGCTGTGCTCCCGCCAGTCCGGCTGCAGGAAGTTATCGTAGACGCTGGCGAGGTCGCCGTTTAGCCAGGTAGAGACGTGGACGCCGTTCGTGACCGAGGTGATGGGCACTTCCGCGGGGGGCAACTGCGGCCAAAGGTCCTGCCACATTTCGCGGGAGACGACGCCGTGGAGCGCAGAGACGCCATTGCGCCAGCAGCTGGTTTTGATGGCCAGGATCGCCATGGAGAACGACTCTCCGCCATCGTAGGGATTGCGGCGGCCGAGGCCGGAGAAAGCGTCGTATGGGATGCCCGCGCGGTCGCAGTACTCGGAGAAGTAATAGTGGACGAGGCCGGAATCAAACAGGTCGATGCCCGCGGGGACGGGGGTGTGGGTGGTGAAGACGTTATTGGCGCGGACGGCTTCGACAGCCTCATCGAACGCCAAGCCCTTTTCCGCCATCTTGAGGCGAATCCGTTCAATGGCGAGGAAGGCCGAGTGGCCCTCGTTCATATGGAACACCGTTGGCGCCAGACCAAGGGCGGAGAGAACGCGCATGCCGCCGATGCCGAGGACGATCTCCTGGCGGATGCGGGTGTGGGAGTCGCCGCCGTACAACTGGTCCGTGATGTTGCGGTTTTCCGGAGCCGGGTTCTGCGGGATGTTGGTATCGAGCAGGAAAAGCCGGACACGGCCGACCTGAATGATCCAGGCTTTGATGAAGACTTCGCCGGTGGGCAGCTTGACGGAGACGATCAGATCGGAGCCGTCGGCAAGGCGGACGGGTTGGATGGGAAGCGTGTAGAAGTCGTTTTCGGGCGACTTTTCGATCTGCCAACCGTCTTGGTTGAGCGACTGACGGAGGTAGCCTTTCTGGTAGAGCAGGCCGACGCCAACCAGCGGGAGATCGAGGTCGGACGAGGCTTTCAGATGGTCGCCGGAGAGCACGCCCAGGCCGCCTGAATAAACGGGCAGGCACTCCGCGAGACCGTACTCCATCGAGAAATAGGCGATCAGCTTGTCGGACTGCTTCGCCGTGGACGAATCCATGTAGGCGTCGAGACGTTCGCAGGCCTTCTTATAAAGAGCGAGAAATCTGGTGTCCGACGCGGCTTTTTCGAGGCTGGCCTGGGGCACCTGACCGAGCATCAGGATGGGATTGTGGCCACTGTTGCGCCATGCGGTGGGGTCGAGGCGGCGGAACATGCCGCGCAGGTTGGGTTCCCAAACCCAAAGCAGGTTATAGGCGAGTTCGGACAATCGGGCGAGGGCCTTTGGCAGGGCCGGCTGAACGAGGAATTCCTTGTGGGGGCGAATCTGAAACGACATAGTTGGATGGGGGGTGGGGGAGAATCTAAAGATAGCAGAGGGGGGACGGTACTTGGGTTACACGGCGACCCGAAAGCCGAGGCCGGTGCGGCTGAATTTCTCGCTTAGCCAGTCGTGCTCCGTGGCGGAGACGCGGAAGAGATGGAAGTCGTTGCGCTTGGGGTCGGAATCGGCGACCCATTCGTCGACGTTGCCGATGATGTCGTAGAGGCCGAAGGGGTTGGCGTAGCCGGTAGAGGCCGGGGGTTTGGGGGCTTCGTTTTCTTTCGGGAAAGCGATGAGTTGGGGCAGGAAACGGTCGCCCCACCAGTATTCCGTGCGGGTGCCAGCGCGGCAGGCGTACTCCCATTCGCGATCGGTAGGCAGGCGGTAGGCGCGGCCGGTGAGCCGGGAGACTCGCGCGCAGAACTCCATGCAGTCACGGAAGGAGACGGTTTCGACGGCTTGTTCCGGTTTCCAGCCGAAGGGCGACTCCTTTCCGGTTTGGAAGGGCGGGATCGCCCGTTTCCGCTTCGGGAGCTTCGCGACAGCGTTCCACTGGGCGATGGTGACCTCGTGACGGCCCAGGGAGAACCCGGAGATAACCGTTTCCCGTCCATTGGGCAGGACAAGCGGGCCGGAGGGAAGGGTAAGAAGTTCAAGGGGCGGACCGCCGGGCAGGGGGTCGGCGAAACCCTCGGCGGCGCGGGTTTCCGATTGCGTGACGCGGCCCCGCTGATCAAAGGCCGTGGGAATGGCGAAGGGGAACGCGAGGAACGAGCGCCGGGTGATCGCCATCTCTTTAGGCTATATTGTTGCGGTATGGGAAAGCTCAGCCTTGCAATGCTTGTCGCCGCTGCGATGCTGTCGGCGCAGACGGCACAGTACCCCGTAACGCTTCCGGCCACCTACGCCGGGGCCAAGCTCGAACTGGCCGTCATCCGGGCGGGCGAACGCGGCGGGCCGGCGGACAAGTATCGGCTGGTTCTGCCCGAAGGCGAAGACCGCAGGAAGGCCGTGCGGGCCTATGCGGCGGCGCTCGATAAAGCGGGCTACGAGAATCCGCAAATGCGTCCGAGCAAGGCCGGCATGCTGCTTCTGTATCTCAAGAGCAAAGACGGCAAAATGGAAGGCGCGGTGCTGGAAACAGGCACCGGGCTCGAAGTGAACATCCGGCCGCTGGCCAAGAAGGATTGAAACGATGAATCGGAGGGAAGCAATGGCGGTGATGGCGGCAGGGCCGGTGGCGGCGCAGAGCGGGGGGACCTTCCGCGTGGCGTTGGGTTCCATTATGCACGAGTCCAACTCGTTCAACCCGGCGAAGACAGAGCTGACGGATTTCGATTGGGTGGAGCCGTCGCTGGACCGCTGGGCCGCGGGGAGCACGGAAGTGGCGGGCTTTGTCGAAGAAGGGCGGCGACAGAAATGGACGATGCTGCCGACGGTGTACTCCCACGCCACGCCGAAGGGCGCCGTCAGCAAAGCGGCCTTCGAGGAACTGGCCAGACGGCTGGTGGAAGGGTTCGAAAAGGCCAAGCCGTTCGACGCGATCCTGATCGCGTTGCATGGCGCTATGTACGCCGAGTCGTATCCGCAGGGCGACGAGGAGTTGATCCGGAGACTACGGGCGAAGTTCCCGAAGCCGTTTCCGATTGTTCTGACGCACGACTTCCACGGCAACACGTCTCCGGCCATTGTCGAGATGACCAACGTGCTGGTCTCCTATAAACAGAATCCGCACCTCGATACGAAAGAGCGCGGCGTGCAGGCGGCGAACATCCTGGCGCGGATGCTGCGCGGCGAAATCAAGCCGGTGCAGACGATCATCAAGCCGGACATGGTTTACAACATCGTGTTCCAGAACACCTACGGCGACCCAATGAAGCCGTTGACGCAAGAGACCTTCCGAATGGAGAGGGACAACCCGAAGATCCTGGCGGCAAGCGTGATGGGCGGCTACCAATACAACGACTCGCCGCACATGGGGCCGAGCATCATCGTGGTGACCGACGACGATCGCAATCTGGCTGAGCGTGAAGCCAAGCGGCTGAGCGACATGATGTGGGCGCAGCGGGACCGTTTGAAGCTGAACCTGCCGGACGCGGCGGCGGCCGTGAAAAATGCGATGGTGGCGAAGAAATTTCCGGTGGCGCTGTTCGATATTGGCGACAACATCGGCGGCGGGTCGGCGGGCGATTCGACGTTCCTGTTGGAGCAGTTGCTGGCACAGAAGGCGGAAGGCTGGGTGGTGGTGATGTACGACCCCGCCGCTTTCCAGGCCGCGCAGAAAGCGGGGCTGGACGGCGCGTTTGATCAGATGGTGGGCGGCAAGTCCGACAACGCGCATGGCAAGCCGGTGCGCGTGAAGGGCAAGGTCCGAAGCCTGCACGCCGGCAAGTACATTGAAACCGCCGTGCGCCATGGCGGCGGCCGGTATTGGAACCTGGGGCACACTGCGGTGATCGAGGCCGAGGGCTCCACAAGAGACCTTTCGAACTACCTCGTCGTGACCAGCGAACGGTCGAGCCCGAACTCGATTCATCAGATCGTGTCGCTGGGCATCTATCCCGACCGGCAGAAGATCCTGGTGGCGAAGGGGACGATCGCGCCGCGCGCGGCCTACGAGCCGGTTGCGGCGGAGATCGTGATGGTCGATACCCCCGGCGCGACCAGCGTAAACCCGGGGCGCTACGAGTTCAAACAGGCGCGGAAGGACATGTGGGGAATTAAGTAGCGATTTTGCCGAAGACGCGAAGGAGATTGCCGCCGAGGTATTTGCGAATACGGCTCTCCTTCCAACCACGGCGCAGCATGGCTTCCGTAAACATCGGGTAATCCCGGCAGTCCCGCATCCCGCGAGGAAGCGTGGGGCCGCCGTCAAAGTCGGTGCCCAGAATCACGTGGTCTTCGCCGGCGATTTGCGTCGCGCGTTCAACAACGTCGAACCATTGGTCGATCGTGTACTTCAACTCCTCCGGCGCCTTGATGCCGACCATCGGGAAGCCGGGCGCCACAAGCTTATCGATTTCGGCGATGGTCATTTCCGCCTTGTCTTTCTTCACGTCGCTCCGATCCCAGAAGGGCTTGCCGGCCTGCTTGGTGCGATAGTCGAACATGGCGCGATTGTGGAACTCGTTGCCGATGTGAAAGCCGATCAAGCCGCCCTTCTTCGCCAGCTTTTCGAGCGTGGCTTCGGTCATCAGCCGGGGGATGTTGTTGCGGGAGCGGAGGCCGTCGTGCGTCGAAACGACAGGATGCTCCGACAGCTCGATCGTCTGCTCAGCGGTTTCCGTCGAGGCGTGCGCGATATTGATGACGACGCCGAGGCGATTGCATTCGCGGACTACGGCGCGCCCGTGCTCGGTGAGCCCGTTAAAGCGCGTGATAGCGCAGCAGGAGTCGGCGAAGTTGTTCGCGAAGTTGTGCGCAGGGAGCTGGATGCTGCGCACGCCGAGCTGATGCAGACCGCGGAGGACGCCGAGGTCGCCATCCATGTCGAAGCCGCCTTCGATATCGAGCACGGCGGCAATCTTGTTCTGCTTCTGCAGCGCCTGAATTTCAGCGACGTTGCGGGCGATGCCAATGGTGCGGGAATTCTTTTCCACCTGGCGGTAGGCGAGGTCGATCAGACGCAGCGCCTGCTTCGTTTCGTAGTGGCCGGGGTAGTAGTCTTCCGTAATAAAGAGGGTGAAGAAAAGGGCGTCCAGGCCGCCTTCTTTGGCGCGAACAAGATCAAAGTGGCCGTCTTCCACGCGTTGGCCGATGTCGCCACCGTGGTAGAGCTGGCGGGTGATGACGTGGAGATGCGCGTCGAAGACGAACATCTTGTCGTGCAGTTGACGCGGGGTAAGCGCGAGGGTGGAGGAGAGAAATTGGCGGCGGTTCATGCGGTTTGCAAAAAGGGTTCAGCGGGCGCTCTATAGGTTACGACCAGGTCGTTGGTGCTGACCATTTGACCGGTGCGTTTGGAGACAAAGGCGTGGGCGAGGATGCCGGTGGTGAGCAGGGTGCGCTCCGGCGGATAGGGCTCCTTGCCGGTCAGGATGAGATCTTCGATGCAGTGGACCAAGCCATCGAAATGAGGGAGCGGACGGGTGACGCTGGGCGGGCCGAACAGGGTAGTTTGGATGCCGGCGGGAGTTCGCAGAGCAACGGTGCGATCGTTCCCGGAGGGCGTGAGCATGAGGGCAACGGCTTGCAGGCCATCGCGATACTGGATGTGAAAGAGGACGGGTGACTTGGCCTGCGATTCGAAAGAGCCATTGCGGGAGGCGGGATCCAGAGCCCAGGCGGCATCGAGGACGGGCCGGGCCCAAGGCTGGGAGGGAAGCCATTTCCAGATGGCTTCGTTCGTCAACATATGGACGGCGGAGACCCCGGATTCGCCTCCGAGGCGGCGCTCGACGAGGCATTGCAGACTTTCGAGTAGATGGAAACCATAGGCGTCCAATGGGCCGTAACCGATGGCGGCGGCGTGGGTGATGCGCGTCTCCAGCTTGGGCAGCAGATACGGGGCACGGCTGGTGACGGGGATCGAGGAACCGGCCAGCAGAGGGACGTTGAGTTTGCGAGCACGGCGGAAGAGAGATTCGGCTTGGGTCCAATCGTAGGAGAAGTGCTTGTCGAAAAAGGTGGGAACGCTGCGGCCAGATTGCTCATAAACGTCGAGAATCTGGTTGAAGAGTTCGAAGCGGGGGTAGAGCTTCTGGCCGTCGGCATTGGTGGGGTAGTCGCCGTGTTCGCCGACGAAGACGACGCCATCGACGGCGAGCTTACCGGTGCCGAGGGTGAGCGCCTCGCGGATGGTGGGATGGATCTTGAACCCGTGGCGGGAGGCAAGGTCGCGCGACATGTCATTCTTCGGGACCTGAGCGGTGTAGAGAGAGACGAGGTTGAGACGGGGCGGGGTCCAAACGTTGTTGGCGGAGTGGCCTCCGAGGAGGCGTCCGCAGATGACGTCGGCATGGGAATACCACCGGTATTCGGTCACGATCGCGGCAATCTTCTTCCGCGGATCCGGAGCGAGCAGAGAGAGAAACTGACGGCGTCGCATGATGTTCCATGGTACGCATTTTTGTTTTTGCAATGAAACACGGATGCGGTTAGAGTTTGGGGTATGAAATTTTCTCGCCGTCATCTGATGCAGACCGCCGGAGCCCTGCCGCTGGCGGGCGCCGCCACCGCCGCGGAGACCACGCCAGACTACTTGGCGCAGCTCGGCGTCGTGCCCATCATCAATGGGGCGGGGGTCTATACGATGATGACGGCGAGCCTGATGCGCCCGGAGTGCGTACGTGCTATCGCGGCGATGTCGACAAAGTTCGTCCGGCTCGATGAGTTGCACGATGCGGTGGGGAAAAAGATCGCCAAGCTCCTGGGGGCCGAAGCGGCCATGGTGCCCTCCGGCGCGGCGGCGGCGTTGACGGTGGGGACGGCCGGCATTCTGACCGGAACGAACCCGGACTTCATCCAGCGGATCCCGGACCTGACCGGCATGAAGACCGAGGTGATTATTCAGAAATCGCACCGGTTCCCTTATGACCACATGGTGCGCAACTGCGGCGTAACGCTGGTGGAAGTGGAAACGCGCGAGCAGTTGACGAAGGCCATCGGCCCCCAGACCGCGATGATGCTCTTCCTCAACAAGGCCGACCATCTGGGCCAAGTGAAGATGAAAGAGTTCGTCGCCATCGGCAAGCAGTACAAGGTTCCGACGTTCAACGACGCGGCGGCGGACGTGCCTCCAGTTGAGAATTTGCTGAACCCCATCAAGCTGGGCTTCGACCTTGTCTGCTGCTCCGGCGGCAAAGGCATTCGTGGGCCGCAGTCCGCGGGTCTGCTCGCAGGGCGGGCGGATCTGATCCGGGCCGCGCGGATGAACACCTCGCCGAACAGCGACACCATCGGCCGCTGCTGCAAGGTGAACAAGGAAGAGATGGTGGGGATGATGGTAGCGCTCGAAGCCTTCCTGAACGAAGACCACAAGGCGCTTTGGAAGGAGTGGGAGACCCGCGTCGAAACCATGCGGCGGACGCTGAGCCGAGTGCGCGGGCTGAAGGCCACGCCGTTCGTGCCGGAGATCGCCAACTCCGTGCCCCACCTGCGCGTCCAGTGGGATGTAAAGAAGTTCGGCCTGAGCGAACTCGATGTCATGAAGCAGCTCCGCGAAGGGCAGCCCTCCATCGAACTCGTGCCGACGAGCCCGAAGCCGGGCGAAGGCGTCGAGATCGCCAGTTGGATGCTGCAGCCGGGCGAAGCCGAAATCGTCGCCGGACGGATGGAGGAGATTCTGGGAGCGAAGGCTTAACGGACGCCGCTGATTTCGGCCGCCGCCTTACGCAAGGCGGCGATGATCTTCTTGTCCTTCTGCGGCCGGAACCGGTGGATGGGGCCCGAGAGGCTGAGTGCGGCGACGGCCTCGCCATGCGCATTCAGAATGGGTGCGCCAACGCAGACCGCCTGCAGGGACGTCTCTTCCACCTCCAGACTGTAGCCTTGGCTGCGAATGGCGGCAAGCTCCGTGCGGAGCAGGCCTTCGTTGGTGATGGTCTTCGCGGTCAGCGGGGCCAGCGGGCGGCCGGCGATCAGCCCATCGACAACGGAAGGCGCGGAAAAGGCAAGAATGGCGCGGCCGAGCGACGAGGCATGGACAGCGACGGTCGCGCCGGGACGCTCCGAAAAGCGCAACGCGGATTCGCTGGGAACCACCTCGAGATAGACGACCTTATCCTGCTGCAGTTTGCCCAGGTTGACGGTTTCGCCAAACATGTCCCGAAGGCTGATCATCTGCGGCAGGGCGGCGCGGCGGAGCGTTTCGAGATCTTCGCCGGCGGTAAGCAGCCCTGGAACGCCATAGCCCAAGCGGTAGGTCTTTTCGGCTTCATCCCGAATGAGAACCCCGAGATGCTGCAACGTGCTAAACACGCGAAACACCGTGGATTTGGGAATGCCTGTGCGCAAGACCGCTTCATTCAGTGACAAAGTTCCCGCGCGGGAGACTTCTTCAATGAGCCGAAAAGCGCTCTGGAGTACTGGAACCAGGTAGCGGGGCTGAGGACTTTTCACGTGGGCGATTTGAAGTATGTCACACTTCGTGGAAAGGATTGGGGTTCAATAGAGAAGCGTGCGTTCCTTAAACTTAATTCATGAGACCGAAGTCCGAGCCAAAACGGCGGGATCGCTAGCCCGATACGAACGCAGCCAGCGGTCGTTGGCCGGCGGCGTCTCGAGCGGCTTGCGAAGGGCGGCGCGGCCGTATCCGCTTTTCTTTGAACGCGGCGCGGGGAGCCGTATCTGGGATGTGGACGGCAACGAATACATCGACTTTGGCTTGGCGTGGGGACCGCTGATTCTGGGCCATGCCCCGCCGAAGGTTTCGGCAGCGATAGCGGAGCAGGCGGCCAAGGGGCTAACGTTCGGGGCGCAGCACGAACTTGAATATCTGGTGGCCGAGCGGCTAACGGAGATTCTGCCGTGCGCCGATCTGGTGGCGTTTTCAAACGCGGGTACCGACGTTGTGAACGTAGCGCTGCGACTGGCGCGCGCGGTGACCGGACGGCCAAAATACTTGAAGTTTGAGGGCCACTATCATGGCTGGGGCGACCAGGCACTGGTGAGCTACCGGTTCGGCGCGGAACATCCACTGGGCCAACCGGAAGCGGTGGGCAAGGGGCAACTGCCGCACGAACATGTGTTGGTGGCGGAATGGAACGACCGCGCGGCCGTCGAGCAGTTGTTCGCCGAGCATGGCCCGGAGATTTCGATGGTCGCCTGCGAGCCGCTGTTGGCGAACTCCGGCTGCGTGCCGGCGGAGCCCGGCTTCCTCGAATTCCTGCGCGAGATTTCGACCCGCTACGGCGCGCTCCTGCTGTTCGATGAGGTGATCACCGGCTTCCGTGTGGCGCTCGACGGTGGGCAAGGCCGATACGGCGTTACCCCAGACCTGGCAACGTTTGCCAAGGCCGTCGGCGCCGGGACACCGCTGAGCGTCTTGGCCGGCAAACGCGAATACATGGACGCCATCAGCCGCGGCGAAGTGGTACATGCCGGAACACTGAACGGGAACCCGTTGGCCCTGGCGGCGGCGGCGGCGGCGCTCGACGAATTGGCCACGCCAGGCTTTTACGAGCGGCTCCACACGTTAGGCAACCGGCTGCGCGAAGGCCTGGAAGCCTTGTTGCGGGCCAAGGGCCACGCCGTCGTGACGACCGGAGACGGCCCGGTGTTCCAGGTCGCTTTCCAGGAGACTGTCCCCCGCAACTATCGGGACACGATGGCCGCGGACAAAGCCAAGTACAGCGACTTCGCCATTGGCCTGTTGAACCAGGGCATCCTCGTGCTGCCGGATGGCCGCTGGTACATCAGCGGGGCGCATACGGAAGCCGATATCGAGGCCACCCTAGCCGCGGCGGCGAACGCCCTGTAGAATAAAGAGTTGGTCTACAAGCTGGTTTACGAAAACCTGAAGCACCGTCCGGTGAGGACGCTGCTGAGCTCGCTGGCAATCGGCCTGGGCGTGACGATGATGCTTGCCTTGGTGGGCGTCGGCGAAGGGATGCTGGAGGATCAGGCGAACCGCGCTCGTGGCGTGGGCGCTGATCTGGTGGTGCGCGCACCGGGCAGCTCCGTCGTCGGAATGGGTTCGCTTTCGATGAATCAAGGCATCCTCAGCTACGTACGGTCCCAGAAGCACGTCACCTTGGCTACGCCCATCGGCGTGCATTCGACGGGCGGCGTGAGCTCCATCATGGGGATCAACTACGACGAGTTCGCCGAAATGGGCGGCGGGTTCCGGTTCCGGGAAGGCGGCAGGTTTTCCGCCCAGAACGACGTGATTATCGACGACTTGTACGCTCGCGAGAAGAAGCTGAAAGTCGGTTCGCTGTTGAATACGATGAACCGCGATTGGCGGGTCTCCGGAATTTTCGCCTCGGGTAAACTGGCGCGGGTCATGATCCCGTTGACGGTATTGCAGGAACTCGCCAGCGCCAATGGAAAGATCACCATGATCTACGTAAAGCTGGACGACCCGGCGAACACGCAGGCGGTGATCGACGCCATGAAGAAGGATCTGCCGGAGTATCCCATCTATGCGATGGAAGAGTTGATCAAACAGTTCTCCGTGAACAATCTTCCGGAATTGAAGGCCTTCATCGGCGTGGTCGTTTCGCTCGCGGTATTGTTCGGCTTCCTGGTCGTCTTTCTGGCCATGTACACCGCGGTGCTCGAACGGACTCGCGAAATCGGCATCCTGAAGGCGTTGGGCGCGGGGCCGGGCTATGTGCTGGGCATACTGCTGCGGGAGACGGTACTGCTGGCGATCATTGGTTCGCTCTGCGGCATCCTGATGAGCTACGGGACGCGCTGGTTGATCTCGACGTTTATACCGGCCTCGATGGTGCAGGCCATTGTCTATTCCTGGTGGCCAATCGCTTCGCTGATCACGCTGGCGGGCGCAGTGCTCGGGGTGCTTTATCCCGCGCTGAAGGCAGCCAAACAAGACGCGCTCGACTCTCTCTCTTACGACTAATGGCGATCATCGAGATTCAGAATTTACGCAAGACGTTTCGCAGCGGTGACGTGGATGTACACGCGTTGCGGGGCGTGAATCTTCTCGTCGAAAAGGGCGAGTTTCTGGCTGTTGTCGGCAAGTCCGGGAGCGGAAAATCGACTCTGTTCCACATATTGGGCGGGCTGACGCCGCCAACCTCCGGCACCGTGAAGATTGACGGGCAGAGCCTCACGGAGCTCGACGAAGCCGGACGCACGCTGTTGCGGCGGAACAGT
Organism: Candidatus Sulfopaludibacter sp. SbA3; assembly: GCA_945890485.1. GTDB lineage: Bacteria > Acidobacteriota > Terriglobia > Bryobacterales > Bryobacteraceae. The sequence goes on from CAMDCN010000007.1 coordinate 126,568, forward strand.
GTCGGGTTCGTTTTCCAGAAGTACAATCTTTTGCCGACGCTGACGATTCGCGACAACATCGATATCGCGCGGGATATCTCCGGAAAAACCGCGCCTTGGGATGCGGCGTTCAACGAAGTGGTGGAAATTCTGGGCATCGCCCAGAAGATGGACCGGAAGCCCCGGCAGCTCTCGGGCGGAGAGCAGCAGCGCGTGGCGATTGCCCGCGCAATCGTGAATCAACCCGCGATTCTCCTCGCCGATGAACCGACGGGGAACCTGGATACCGAAAATTCGGACATGGTTCTGGACCTGCTGCGCCATCTGAACAAGAAGACCGGCCAGACCGTGCTGATGATCACGCACGATCCGGAAGCGGCAGCGTTCGCCGACCGGATCGTACAGATGCGAGACGGCGAACTATACGGCGCTTAGGCCCGGGCCCTTCAGCAGGCTCGTGTTCACGCGGCCATTGCGGATATCAAACATGCCGGGGAACTTGCGATCCCAACCAGCGTTAGCCGCCGGCACATACTGACGAGAGTTGCCTTCAATGGCCGCAACGCCAGGAACATGGGCGGCGAGGCCGGCCGAGTGGATGAACGAAGCGCCGGGGCAGGTCAGGTCCTGAACGCAGAGGAACATCTTGAACTTCTGCGCTGCCGCCGCCATCAACAAGGCCTGCGACTGCCCTTTGCAGGCTTTCAGCGCGGCGCCGGTATAGCCCATCTCCCGAGCAAGCAACAGCGATTCGAGGTCGGTAAGCGACTCATCGATGACTACCGGACGCAGCTTCGACGCCTCGTGCATGACATTGGCCCGATCCGCCTTCAAGTCGCGCTTCGTGGGCTGCTCAACGTACTGGATGCGTACGTAGCCGCGGGGCGTCTTCTCCTTGATCTTGGCCAGCATCTCCATCAGGTACTTCACACTGGGGCACTTCTCGTTGAAGTCGAGAGAGTAGACCCAATCGGAGACGCGGCGCTGGTTCTGCACCTCGGTCGCGGTGCGGTCAACAGCGAGGACGCGCTCGGTATCCCACGCCATGTCTTCTCCGTTGAGCTTGATCTTGATGTTGGTGAGCCCGGAGTGATTGATCCACTCGGGTAGCGTTTCGGGCAGGCCGTCGTTGATGCGTTTCTTGATGTCGGCGCTGGTGATGGGGTCGACGGCGCCGACCAGATGATACAGCGGCATGCTGGGCTTGGGCTTGGTCAGCACGTACTTCTGCAAGTACTCGCCTTCGAATCCCTTGCCGAGGTAGTGGGACAGGTCGTGCCGCATCAGGTCCGGACCATAGATGGCGTAGGCGCTACGGTTCAGCAGTTTGCCGAAGCCGTCGGCGATGGCTGCCTCAAACGGGCTACAAGTCGTCAGCGTGCAGAGCTTGGGGATGGGTTGCGAAAGCTTGACTTCCTTGGCGGCCGCGAGCCACATCGGCTCTAGCGAATGGTTCAGGTCGACCGGATGGCCGTACTCCTTGTGCTCCCGCGTGATCTTCTCCACCTTTGCCGCGAGGGTCTTCATGGCCGCGAGGGTCTCGTCATAACGAAGCGTCTTCGATGGAAAACTCCAAACGTTGCCAAGCGGCATGGAGCCGAACCCTTGCGCGGTTTTTCCGGCACGCGATTCGAGCGTCACCTTCACGTTGAGCAGCGTCACACGATCCACTTCCGTGCCGCCGAACTTGATGGGCGTGCGGTAGAGGAAATCCTCCGTCGACGTCGAAAGCTCTTTGATGCGGACGTCAGTGGACATCGTCTGCGCATGAATAGCCGGAGCAGCAGCGAGCAGGGAGCCAAGGAAAGCGCGGCGGGAGGAGAGTGCCATGCGCTTATTGTATGGGAACAAAGTGAGAGGGTGCGGGGTCAGAAGGGACATGCAGATACCATGGCGATACACAGGAATTCTGATCCAAAGCGGCATCGTCGGCGGCGTGCTGGTAGTGCCGATGTTCTATCCCGAGGTGATTGCGGTGGCGTTGCCAAAGATCGGCATCACGCTGCAGGCGCCAGCCCGGCAGGTGGCGGTGGAGCCGGCGGCGGCGTCTTCCTCCGCATCCACGGCAGCGAACTCGATGATTCGGCCCATGCCTAAGCGCTATATAGCACCGTCACGCTGGGACCGGCCCGCGGCGGCGATCGTAGATGAACCCGGCGCGTTCCTGCCCTCGGTGGGGCCGGGCGAAGTACAGGCCAGCACGAACGGCATCGGCGTCAGCACGCTGGGCACTCTGCCGCCTCCGGTGGTGGAAACGAAGCCACCCGCGCCACCGCCGGCCGAACCCACGCCGAAGCGGATCTCCGTAGGTGGCTCCGTGCAGGCGGCGCGTCTGCTCCGGCAGGTGACGCCGGTATACCCACCGTTGGCGAAGAGCGCGCGCATCTCCGGCACCGTGCGACTGGAGGCCGTGATCGGCCCGAACGGCAACGTGGAGCAGTTACGCGCCATTAGCGGCCATCCGTTGCTAACCAAGGCCGCGCTCGACGCCGTGCGGGAGTGGCGCTACCAGGCGACGCTGTTGAACGGCCGCGCGGTTGAGGTGGCGACGGTGATCGACGTGAATTTTGTGCTCGGCGGCCGCTAGCCGAGGACGGTCTCGCCGCGGCGCCGGTCCATGATCTTCACGCAGGCAAATAGGACGGCGAACAAGAGGAGCAGGATTCCGCCGATCTGCCAGGCGTGGCTCTTGAGATACGTCCCGGCCTCCGTACCGAGTTGGCTGCCAAGATAGGCCAGCGCGCCATACCGGGGAATCCGGGCGGCGAGCACGGTGAGGAAAAAGCTTCGCGGATGGACGCCGAGGGCCCCGGCTGAAATCACGAATAGCTTCATCGGCATCGGGATGGGCGAGATGGCGCTGATGAAAACCGTGAGCAAGCCGTAGTGTTGAAACCACTGGCGCAGCTTCTGGCCGCGTTCGCCGATGGTATGTTTTTCGAGGTACTTTTCGCCGCCCTTCCGGGCAATAAAGAACAGGAACATACTGCCGCAGAGTGAGCCCACCAGGGCCATGGCGGCGGCGATATAAGCAGTGCTGGGCGAATTGGCGGCCAGCACCATCAACAATGCATCAACGGCTGCGGGAATGGGAATGCCTGCGGAATCGAGGGCGGCGAGAACGAGAAGTCCGGGAGGGCCCCAGGCAACTAGGGTGGCGACAAAATCCTTCAAGCTTCCAGTTTACCGAGCATTGCGAGCAAATCGCTCTCGGAAATCACCTTTATGCCCAGTTCGTTCGCCTTTTCGAGCTTCGAGCCAGCTTCTTCCCCCGCGACGACATAGCTGGTTTTCTTGCTTACCGAGCCCGAGACTTTGCCGCCGGCGGCCTCGATCATCTCCTTAGCCCGTTCCCGCGAAAGCGTGGGAAGTGTGCCCGTGAGCACGAAGGTGAGACCAGCGAGCGGGCCGCCCGAGCGGTCGATCTTCTGGTGAGTGAACGTCAGGCCGGCTGCGCGAAGCCGCTCCACGACTTCCCGATTCCGCTCCTCGGCGAACCATCGTAGAATGCTTTGGGCAACCTTGGGCCCGACCTCGGTCGCCTGCTGCAATTGCGCCTCATCCGCGCTGCGCAACGCATCGAGCGACCCAAAGTGCTCGGCAAGAAACTGCGCCGTCCGTTCGCCGACAAACGGGATGCCCAGGCCATTCAGCACGCGAGGCAGCGGTAGCGTCTTTGAACGAGCGATGCCGGCCAACACCCGTTCGGCAGACTTCGTTCCCATGCGTTCCAAACCGGCAAGCTGTTCGAGCGTGAGGTCATAGAGGTCAGCCGCCGAATGGACAAGGCCAGCCTTAACCAATTGCTTCACCAACTCATCGCCAAGCCCCGCGATATCCAGCACCGGGCGCGCGGCGAAGTGAGCGATGGACTCGATCAAGCGAGCCGGGCAACTGGAATTCAAACAGCGCGAAACCACCTCACCTTCAGGCCGCGAAACGGAACTGCCACACACCGGGCACGCCGATGGCATCTGAAACGGCGTGCGCGGGTCGCCCTCGCGGACTACCTTCACCACCTTGGGAATCACGTCGCCCGAACGTTCCACCAGCACTGTATCCCCAGCCGCCACCCCAAGCCGCGCAATCTCATCTTCATTGTGCAGGGTCGAGCGGCTGACGATTACCCCGCTGACAGCCACCGGCTTCAAGTGCGCCACCGGCGTCAACGCGCCCGTCCGCCCCACCTGAATCTCAATCTTCTCGATAACGGTTTCCGCCTGCCGCGCCGCGTACTTAAACGCAATCGCCCAGCGCGGAAACTTGGCGGTCCAGCCGAGCCTCTGCTGCTGGGCGACAGAATCCACTTTCGCGACGACGCCATCGATTTCAAACGGCAACCTTTCCCGCTCCGCCTCGTACCGTTGGCAGAATGCGATCAGCGCCTCGACATCCTGGCAGATAGTGCGCGCGGGGTTGACCTTGAAGCCCATCGCCGCAAGCTCTTCGAGCGCATCCCAATGGGAGTCGCGGGCGGGTTGACCATCGGCGAGCAGAAAGTACGCGTAGAAGTCGAGCTGGCGACTTGCCGTGATCGTCGGATCGAGCACGCGGAGCGAGCCGGCCGAAGAGTTCCGCGGGTTGGCGTAGCGCGGCAGCCCTTCTTGTTCCCGATCGGCGTTGAGCTTCTGGAAGGCGGCATTAGGCATAACAACCTCGCCGCGCGCTTCGAAGTTGGCGCGCTCTCCGCGCACCCGCAGCGGCAGGCTCCGAATGGTGCGGGCATTCGGCGTAACATCTTCGCCCTCGCTGCCGTCGCCGCGCGTGAGAGCAAGTTGCAGCAAGCGCTCCCGATATTGGACGGCCATCGAAAGGCCGTCGAGTTTCAACTCAGCCACATAACGGAACGGTTCCTCACCGAGCAAGTCGCGGACTCGCTGATCAAACGCCCGAAGCTCCCCTTCGTTCAAAGCGTTGTCGAGGCTGAGCATCGGCGAGCTGTGCCGCAGTTTCACGAAGCCTTCGCGAGGGGCGCCGCCTACTCGTTGCGTGGGGGAGTCCGCGGTGATCAGCGAGGGGTCCGACTGCTCAAGGGCCTGTAGCTCCCGCATCAACGCGTCATATTCTGCGTCGGAGACCTCCGGCTGATCGAGAACGTAGTAGAGATACTCGTGGCGACGAATCTCCTGGCGCAACTCTTCAACTTTGCTCATGGGGCTATTTCAATAGGATACTGGGGGGTTGCCGGCTATCGCATTCATTTACAATCCGCGGGCAGGTAAGCTGCTGCGGAATCCTGGTTTAGTGGAGCGGACGATGGAGGCGGTGCGTTCGTACGGTCCCGTCGAGGTGTGTCCGACAACAGGGCCGAGCACAGCCGGCGCGTTAGCGCGCCAACAGCTTGAGAAAGGCGCCGAATGGATCGTGGTGCTCGGGGGAGACGGCACCATCAACGAGGTGGCCAACGGAATGGTCGGCGGCCAGGCAACGCTGGTTCCCTTGCCCGGCGGCACGGCGAATGTCCTATGTGTTGAAACGAAGATTGGGACGAATCCGCTCAAAGCGGCGGCGGCGATAGGACTGCGGCAAGCCCGCCGAATCGCCGTGGGTCACATCAAGAACGCCACCACGGACCGGCACTTCCTGGCCATGGCGGGAACCGGGCTTGACGCTACCGTCGTGAATGCGGTGAACCCCGCGATCAAGGACAAGCTCGGCAAGCTCGCCTATTGGGTGAGCGGGTTTGGCATGTTCGGCAAATCGCTGGCGCAGTTCCATTCCGATATCGATGGGTTCGTTTCGCAAAGGAGCTTTCTACTGGCCAGTCGCGTCAGGAACTACGGCGGCGACCTGGAAATCGCCCGGAATGTTTCGCTGCTCGATGACTGCCTGGAGGCGGTCTCTTTCGCTGGGTCGAATTCGTTCCGGTACATGCCCTATCTGCTTGGTGTGCTGGTAGGCCGGCCGGATTTATGTCCAGGCGTCGACGTTCGCGCTGCGCACGTTCTGGAGTGTACGGCGGTCAACGGCAAACCTGTACCGATCCAGGTCGATGGAGAAGCGGCTGGGTTTCTCCCAGCCCGGATTGCCGTGGTCCCGGATGCGCTAACCATCCTGCTACCGCGCGCGTACATTGAAAAAGCGGAGCGGAGTCCTTGGAAAACATCACCCACTCGTTAACCGGCGTCATGCTCTCGCGGGCCGGTCTGAACCGGTTGTGTCCGCGCGCCACGCTGCTGCTCGTCCTGTGCTCGAATATCCCGGACGCCGATTCCGTTGCGCTCCTCCTGGGGTCGGTCGGCTATCTGGACTATCACCGGCACATTACTCATGCGTTGGTTGTTGCGCCCCTGATGGCGCTGCTGCCGGTGTTGTTCGTCCGATGGCTGGAACGCGGCAAGCCGTTTCCTTGGATGAAGGCGACCGGAGTCGGGATGCTCGGCGTGCTAGTCCATCTCTTCATGGACTACTGGAACAACTACGGAATCCGCCTTCTGCTGCCATTTTCAAACGAGTGGTTCGCGCTCGACGGCGTCTTCGTCGTGGACGCCTGGATTCTGGTGGTACTGGGTATCGCTTTGGCGGCGCCCTGGCTGTCGCGGCTGGTGGGGAGCGAGATCGGATCGCAAAAGAAGCCGACCGGACAGGGCTGGGCTATCTTCGCGCTCCTGTTTCTCATGGTCTGGACCGGCGGTCGCGTCGTGCTGCACCAACGCGCCATCGAGACGCTGTCGGCCCGGCGCTTCGCCGGACAAGAGCCGCTGCGCGTTGCGGCATGGCCGACTCCATTCAATCCGTTTCGTTGGACCGGCTACGTTTCGACAGAGACGTTTTGGCGTCTGCAGGATATCAACCTGGGCCAGCCCTTCGATCCCGACGCTGGCCGGACCTACTACAAGCCGACCGACGCGGCGCGCATCAACGCCGCCAAACGGACGCCGGAAGCACAGGGCTTCCTCCGCTTCAGCCAGTATCCGGTTTGGAGGATGATCCCGGTGACGGAACCCGAGGGCGGCATCGCCGTCGAAGGCGTCGACGTTCGGTTCGGCACGCCGGAGGAAGGCCGGTTTCAGGTGCGTGTCGTGTTGGACCAGAACTTGCAGGTGGTTTCCAGTACCTTTACGTACGGGACCTTCAAACGATGAACAGTTACGGCTTGTGGATCAACGGCGCGGAGACCAAGGGGGAGACGGCCCGAACGGTGCATGTGCCGTTCGACAATGCCCCGTTCGCTGAGGTTGCTGAGGCCGGGCCCATGCAGGCAGCGGCTGCCGTGCGAGCAGCCACGGCAGCCGCCCGCACCATGCGGGAGATGACCCGGGCGCAACGCAGCGCAATCCTGCGGCGCACCCGTGACTTGCTGCTCGCCGCGAAGGAAGAGATGGCCGTCATCATCGCGAGCGAGAGCGGAAAGCCCCTGCGCGAAGCCCGGACGGAAGTCGACCGCGGGGCGGCCACGCTGCTCTTCTCCTCCGAAGAGGCCAACCGTCTGTCCGGCGAAGAGGTGCCGATGGACGCCGCCGCCAACGGCGCGGGCAAGATGGCCATGGTGATCCGCGAACCGCTCGGCGTAATTGCCGCCATCACGCCGTTCAACTTTCCGTTGAATCTTTCGCTGCACAAGATCGGGCCGGCGATCGCCGGAGGCAATGCCGTCGTGCACAAGCCGGCCTCGGCGACGCCAGTGTCGGCGCTGCGCCTGGCTCGGCTGTTCGCTGAAGCGGGACTGCCGCCCGGGGCACTCAACGTGATCCCCGGGCCTGGCGCGAGTGTGGGGCCGGCCCTGGTGGGCAACGAAGCCGTCGCGATGGTCACTTTTACTGGCAGCGCCGACGTGGGCGTGACGCTGCGGACGAAGGCGGGCTTGCAGCGGATGACCTTGGAGCTCGGCAGCAACTCGGCGGTCATTGTGGCCGCTGATGCCGACGTCGAGGAAGCCGCCCGGCGCTGCGCCGTGGGCGCGTTCGCCAACTCCGGACAGGTTTGCATTTCCGTGCAGCGGATCTTCGTGGCGGAGACGGTGGCGACCGCATTTCACGAAGCGCTGTTGGCCGCGACCGAACGAATGACGATTGGCCATCCGCTGGACGAGGCGACCGAAGTGAGTTCTCTGGTTTCCGCGGACGATGCGGACCGTGTTGCGGCGTGGGTGAGCGAGGCCGGCGGCAGGGTCTCGCGGTCGGGCCGGGCGACCATCGCACCGGTAATGCTGCAGGACGTGCCGGACACAGCCAAGGTGTTTGCGGACGAGGTTTTTGGCCCGGTCGTCTCCGCGAACCGTTTTCGAGACTTGGACGAGGCGATCGATCGGGTCAACGCATCCGCTTATGGCCTGCAGGCGGGGATCTTCACCAAGGATCTGGCCAGCGCCTTTCGAGCGGCGCGACGCGTGCATGTCGGCGGATTTCTGATCAACGATGTGCCCCAGTTTCGGGCCGACCAGATGCCATACGGGGGCGTGAAGCGAAGCGGAACCGGGCGAGAAGGCCCTCGCTACGCCATCGAAGAGATGACCGAACGAAAGCTAATCTGCTGGAACGTAAGCTGAAATCGCCTCGGCTGCTCTGATGGAATGGGCAAAAACTGACGATAGCGCACTAGGAATTAGTGCCAATTGTCGCGAGGCCTACCAATCATCCTGGTACTACTGGCGGGTACGGTCTACGGACTGGATCCGGTCCGATTGCCGTCCCAGTACGTGAAACGGGCATGGACGATCGACTCCGGACTCGTTTCAAGTGCAACGCTTCGGGTGCGGCAGGGCCGCGACGGTTACATATGGGTAGGGACCCGAGAAGGGATCAGCCGTTTCGACGGAGTCCGGTTCAAGAACTATCTCCCTGGGGTTACCCCAGGATTCGGCGGACGGCCGGTGCGCTGGCTACTGCCCACCCGGGACGGCAGTCTTTGGGCGGCCACTGACAGCGGTTTGAGCGTGCAGCGCGGCGGAATCTGGCAAACATACACCGCCGCCGAAGGCTTGGAAGGCAATCAAGCGAATGCCTTGGCAGAGGGCCGGGATACGATCTGGGTGGGAACGCGAAGTGGCGTGCTGGCATTGCGGGATGGAAATTTCACACGCCCAGCCTGGACCGCGCAGCTACCAAGCCGGCATGTGAATCAACTCATAGAGGCGCGGGACGGCACTCTATGGGTAGCCACAAAGCAAGGGCTCGCGCATGTCGTGTCCGGCAAGGCGCGCATCTATGACACTCGTGACGGCCTGCCGAACCAGACCGTCTCGGCGGTGTTTGAGGACGGCAAAGGTACGATCTGGGCCGGGACGGCAAGCGGCGGGCTGGCCCGATTTCGCAATGGCGCCTGGGAAAGGCTCCCACTCAGCCAGTGGCTGCCGGTGAGCGACATCTCCGCCCCGCACGCGTTTTGTGAAGACCCAGATGGGAATCTGTGGATCGCGGTGAATTTTGGCGGCCTCGTCCGGTATCGCGACGGGAACGTGGCCGTTATGGGCGTGGCCGAAGGATTGCCAAACACCGAAGTGTATGACGTGTCGGTGGACCACGAAGGAAGTCTCTGGGTGGCTGTGGCCAACGGCGGAGGGCTGCTGCAGTTCACTGACGGCAAATTCATGAACTATGGCCGCCCGGAGGGCCTTCCGGACGACTCCGTTTCTCAAGTAACCCAGGATTTGAACGGATCCTATTGGATGGCGACAAGGACGAATGGCCTGGTACAGCTCGACCGCGGGAAGGTTCGTCGGGTGGGCAAATCGGATGGACTACCGAGCAATCGAGTGAATGCCGTCTTGGCCGGCCGCGATGGTTCGCTTTGGATCGGCGGCAACGGGTCCGAAGTGGTGCGCTGGCGTAACGGCGTATTCCATCGCATGGTGCTACCGGAGTCGGGTGCGAACTTCGTCTATTCGATTTTCGAGGACCAATCGGGCATCGTTTGGGTTGGTTTCGGCGGTGGCGGTATGGCGCGCATTGAGGGTGACCGATTGGTGGCCGTGGATCTGATGGGCCTCAGCGGGATCTCGGTACGACGAATCATTGAAGTGCGCCCCGGGGCCCTGCTCCTGGCGACCACCGGGAACGGTTTGCTGCGGTTCGAGCATGGCAAAGCAACCGCCGTCGCTGGATTCGAGAACCAGCTGATCGACTGGGTAGAGCGAGGGCCCGACGGGGAGATCTGGCTGGCCAGCAGCGGGCGCGGCTTAGCTTGTCTTCGCGAGGGCAAGGTTTTCCGGTGGAACCGTGAAAACGGACTGCCCGACAACACGATTCACAGTTTCGCCATCGTGCCGGACGGGGACATCTGGATGCAGACTTACAGCGGCGTGGCGCACCTGCGAAAAGCCGATCTGTGGGACCAGGCCGAGGGACGGCTCGATCAGGTGCCGTCCGAAGTATTCGTACAAGCCGATGGCTTGCGCTCCCGCGAAACCATTACGGGCTCGCTGTTTCAGGACCGGGCCGGGCGAATTTGGTTCCCGACACTGAAAGGAGCCTCCGCGTTGACGCCCGGCAGCTTGCGGCGGAATAAGGTCTCCCCCGCCGTGGTGATTGAAGAGGTTTCGAGCGATGGTCAGGCGCTCAGTTTGGCCGGGCCTGTCGAAGTCGGCCCTGGAGCGCAGTCTCTGCATGTACAGTTCACCGCGCTCAGCTTCGCTGCTCCGGAAAAGAACCGATTCCGCTATTTGCTGGAGGGGTTCGACCGTACTTGGGTCGAGATACCCAACCGTCGGGAAGCCACCTACACGAACCTTCCGCCCGGCCACTATCGCTTCCGGGTGCAAGCAACCAACAATGATGGGATCTGGAGTGAGGCGCAGACGATGCCGACATTGCGCGTACTCCCGAAGTTCTATCAAACCTACTGGTTTGTTGGTATGTGTATGGGATTCGCCGTTCTGGGCGCCCTGGCGCTGCACTGGCAGCGGACAATGGACCTGCAGAATCAGCGTTCCGCCTTGGCGCGCGTTGTAGCTGAGCGGACCGCCGAACTGCGCGAGGCCAAAGAAGCCGCCGAAAGTGCGGCACGTGCAAAAAGCGAATTTCTGGCCAACATGAGCCACGAGATCCGGACGCCCATGAACGCCGTCGTCGGTATGTCTCATCTCCTGCGCGACCTTCCGTTGCCCCGGGAGGCGCACGAATACGTCTCCATCATCAATTCCTCCGGCGCCGCGCTTCTCACCGTCCTGAACGACATCCTGGACTTCTCGAAAATCGAGTCCGGTAAACTGCAGATCGCTGAGGACCCGTTTGACCTGCTCGTTTGCGTCGAAGAGTCGCTCGAATTGCTCGGGCCCATGGCCGCGAACAAAAACCTCACATTGCTCTGCCAGTTCGATCCCTCGACACCGCGAATGATACTTGGCGACGCGGCCCGCCTGCGGCAGGTACTGGTCAATCTGGTCGGAAATGCGGTGAAGTTCACGAATGTTGGCGAAGTAGCCGTTCGCGTGGAATCGGCTGACCGAGCTGGGCGCAAAGTGATTCATATCGCCGTACGCGACACCGGAATCGGTATCCCGCCGGACCGGCAGCATCGACTATTTCAATCGTTCAGCCAAGTGGACGCCTCCACCACCCGACAGTTCGGCGGCACCGGCCTCGGCCTCGCCATTTCGCAGCGGCTCACCAAGCTCATGGGCGGTGAGATTCAAGTTGAGAGCCAGATTGGAGTAGGCTCGCTCTTCTATTTTGATCTGCCAGAAAGACGGGTCGCCGAAACAACGGCGGGCCTGGTGGGTGAACCGGACTGGAAGGGCAAGCGCGTCTGGCTGAAGGTGACTCCCTTTGCGCTGGAAGAACTCTTGGCCGGATACCTCACCGCTTGGGGGCTGACGGCAACTCGCGACCCTGCCGGCGCCGATCTCGTCCTGGCGGAAGCGGCAGCGGCCTTGCCCGTGAGCTTGGTCAACAAGCCGACACTGCGCATCGGCGAAGGCCGGACACTCAGTAAACCAGTCCGCCCAACGCAACTACAGTTGGCCTTGTCCCAGGCATTCGCCACCCATCCCGCTACCGGCAAGACCGCTGCCAGCAGCAAAGCCCCCTTGGCCGAGACCTCGCCCCTGCGCATTCTCGTCGCCGAGGATAACGCTGTAAACCAACGCGTCATCCAGGGCCTGCTCCGCCGCCTCGGCTATGAACCGGTGATTGTGGAGAATGGACTGCTGGCTCTCGAAGCGGTCCGTCAGATGCCCTACGATCTGATGCTGCTCGATTTGCATATGCCCGAGATGGATGGTCTCGACGCCGCACGGCAGGTGGTCGCCACCGTCCCGGAGCAGCAGCGGCCGCGTATGGTCGCCCTCACCGCGAGCGCTTTCCCCGAAGACCGCCTGGCCTGCCTGGAAGCTGGGATGCAAGACTTCCTCAGCAAACCGATCCAGCTCGACGAGCTCCGGCGGACCCTCACTGAAGCGGCCCGCAGCGCGACGGCGTAACTCCAGGCGTCCCCCGCGTATCATTAGGACATGTCGTTCCGCAAAGGGCTCATCGCAGCCGCAGTGTTGCTCGTTGGCGTCGTTGTGGCGCTTCCGTTTCTCATCGACGCGAACCGGTTTCGCGGCCCACTGCAGGCCAAACTCGAAAAGAGCCTTGACCGGCCCGTCTCCCTTGGCGACATGACACTCAAGGTGTTTCCGCTCTCGCTCCGGGTGGCGGATGTCGTTATCGGGCAACCCCTTGGGTTCGTTTCGAAATCTCCCTTCCTGCAAGCGAAAGAAGTATTCGTCCGGGTGGCGCTCTTCCCGCTTCTCGGCGGCAATGTGGACGTGCAGGCCGTCGAACTCCAATCGCCAACCGTTGAACTGATCCGTAGCGCCACCGGAAAGTGGAACTATGAAACCAAGGGTAACGGCGAAAACGACGTCATCCCCACGGTGGGGGTCACCGACGGCGCTTTGGCGATGACCGACCTGAAGGCGAAAACACCGCGCGATGTTTACGAACACATCGACGCTCGCTGGAGCGACAACCGTAGCCTTACCGCCAAGGTTCGGCTCGAAACCATGCGTGCCCAGGCTGCCATCGACGCGACCTACGAAAACGGCCTCGCCAAGGGAACCCTCTCTCTCCAGGGAGACGATGCCAAACAGCCGCTGATCCTCGCCTTCGACCTCCTGCAGTCCGGCGAAATCTGGAACATCAACCAGCTCACTGCCAAGCTGGGAGCCATGGCCTTGGCCGTCACGGGAAAGGTAACGGGCAAACAGCTCCAGCTTGCCGTGAAAACCAACCAGGCCCCCGTCGGTGACTTGGTGCAGATCGCCGGAATCTTTGGGGGGAAGCTCCCGCCGGACCTGAAAGTTCAGGGCTTGCTCACCGCCGATGTCGCCGTCACCGGCACCACCAGCCGCCCCCTACTCAACGGCAAACTCGAAGCCTCCCAGGCGGAGTTCTCAAGCAAGGATCTCGCAGCGCCGGTCCGCGCGTCGGCGCTCCGCGTCGCCATGACGCCAAGCACCCTGACCACCGAACCCTTTACTCTCGAAACCGGCGGCACCAAACTTCTCGCCCGCGCCACCATTCGCGACTATAGCGAGGACGACCCACGGGTCGAAGCCACGCTCCGCACGGAAGGGGCCAGCGTCGAAGAACTCCTCCGCATGGCCAGTGCCTACGGTATGCGGCCCGAGGGACTCACCGGCTCTGGAACGGTGACTCTCGATCTGAAGATCAACGACAGCACCTATTCCGGATCTGGATCCCTCCGCGGCGTCACCCTGGCAACGCCGGCTCTCCCTAAGCCGCTCCAGATCACTCAGGCCAACGTGAAATTCGCCTCGGACTCCGTCATCCTCGATGACGCCCAGTGGGCCATCGGCTCCACGCACGCCCGCGGCAGCCTCGCCGTCAAGTCCTTCAAGAAGCCGCAGATCAGTTTTAACGCCGCGGTCGACCAGATCAACGTCGCCGAGTGGCAATCCTGGAACCCGCCGCCCAGCAAGGGCAAGACGGCCTCTCCCCTCACCGCCAACGGCACGCTCTCAGCGAACAAGATCATCTTTGACGGTGTTCCCCTCGAAGACGTCAAGGCCACCATCTCCTACGCCAACGAACAACTGCGGATGGAACCGTTCACCGCTCGCGTGTTCGGCGGCCAGCAGTCTGGAGTCGCAACCGCCGACCTCCGCACCACTCCCGCCCACATCACCCTCCAATCCACGCTCACCAACATCGAAGCCGGTCAACTCCTGGCCGCGACCTCCCCGGTAAAAGGCTTCATTTCCGGCCCGCTCTCCGGCAAAGTGAACCTGGCCTTCTCCCCGAAAGCTGGCGAAGAGATCGCCCGGACGCTGAACGGCACCATGGAACTCCAGATGGCCAAAGGGAAGATGAATGGCGTTCAGATGTTGAACGAAATGGCAGGAATCGGCAAAATGCTCGGCATCATGAAGATCAAGGAGACGTTCACCGACATCGTCCAGTTTGGCGGCACTTTGCAGGTTGCCAACGGTGTCGCCACCACCAAGGACCTGGCCCTGGACTTCGGCGCTGGCAAACTGAGTGGCGAAGGCACGCTCGGCCTGGTCGATCAAAAGATCAACCTACACATCACTACCGTCATGGGCAAAGAGTTCGCCGCCAAAGCCGGCGAAGGCGCACTCGGCGGCATCATGGGCTCCATTTTCTCGGGCCCGCAAGGGCAGATCATCATTCCGTCCATCGTCACCGGCACGTTCTCCCAACCGCGTTTTGCTCCGGACGCCGAACGCGCGGCCCGGCTGAAGGTGGAGGGCATGGGTGGCATCGGCGCGGCGGCGGGCAGCATTCTCGATCGGTTCCGGAAGAAAAAATAGCGGGAAGAAAATCGCCGGTGGCCTCGTTTACCCAAACGAGTAAGCAAATATGGGAACCTTCGGGCTAGCATTACGAGCAGAGTCACTGCCATTGCCACCGGCCAATTCTTTTCAAGACTTCTACCAGCGCCACTCGGCCACCGTCTACCGCGCGGCATTGCGCGTGACGGGCAACGACGCCGACGCCGAGGACGCCCTGCAAACCGTCTTCATGCGGATTCTGAACCTGAACCCGCCTCCGGTTCTCGAAACGGTGTCGGAGAGCTACCTGCGCAGGGCTGCCACCAATGCGGCCATCGACATTCTCCGACAAAAGGCCTCCCGCGGCGAGCTCCCGCTCGACACCGGCCCCGACCACGCGGGCCCGGCCAGCACGGCCCTGCTGAAGGAACAGCTGCGCCGGGCGCTCAGCCGCCTGGACCCGGAAGACGCCCAGCTCTTCGTCCTCCGCAACCTCGAAGGATTCTCGTACGAAGAACTCGCCGACCAGTTCGCCATTGAACGCGGCACGGTCGCCAGCCGCCTCCACCGGATTCGGCAATCGCTCCTGAAACTCATCACCCGCTAGGAAAGGATCAAACACCATGAACGAACAAAACTTAGATCAGATCCTGGACGAGATGCGCCAGGAAGATGTCTCCGGCGAGACCCTCGAAACGGCGCAGGAGCGAGTGTGGGCCAAACTGGCGGCCCCGGCGGTTTGCGCGGAGTACCGCGCCGACTACGGCCGGGGTGACCTCAGTGAGGCCCGGCAGTTACTTCTGCAAGACCATTTATCCCGCTGCGTCGAATGCCGGCGGATCTTGACGGCAGGGCCTAAGGTTATTGCCATGCCCGCCCGTCCGGCCCGGCGCTTCACCGTGCCGAAGTGGGCCATCGCCGCTGGCGTAGCCGCGGTCGCCCTGGTCGCGGGCCGCCATCAAATCGACTCTCTTCTCGCCCCCTCCGGCGCCCGCGCCACCGTCGAAGCCATCTCCGGCGCAGCCTATACGATGACCGGCGAACCGCTCGCCACCGGCGCCGCCCTCGGCGAAGCGCAGGTCATCCGCACGGGCCGCGGCACCCGCTCGACGCTCCGCCTTGCCGATGGCTCCACCGTCGAAGTCAACGAAAGCTCCGAACTCTCCATCCGCGCGGCCTGGTCTGGCCAATCGATCCACCTCGAACGCGGTGACGTCATCGTCCATGCGGCGAAGCAGCGGCGCGGCGGGCTTCATGTCATCACGCGCGATTCGGTCGCCACCGTCCGCGGCACCATCTTCACCGTCTCCACCGGTACGGCCGGGTCCCTTGTCGGCGTCATCGAAGGCTCGGTCGGAGTCACCCAGCCGAACGCCGAAAAGGTGTTGAAGCCAGGCGAGCGCTCGGCCACCACGGTCACGCTGCAGAACGTGAGCGTCAAGGACGCCGTCTCCTGGAGCCCCAACGCCGAACAGTACTTCACGCTGCTCAGCGAACTCTCCAGTATCGAAAAGCAGTTGACGCCAATTACGGAACGAACCCAAGCCCGGCTCCTGGCTGCGCTTCCCCTCGACCCTATCGTCTACGGCGCCCTGCCCAATCTCGGCCCCACCGTGAACCAGGCAGTCGCTCTCATCGAACAGCGCTCCAACGAAAGCGCCGTTCTCAAGGATTGGTGGCAGTCCGCCCAGGCGACCGAGATCAAGCAGCTCGTCGACCGCATCCGGACGCTCTCTCCGCTCCTCGGCGACGAGATCGTCTTCGCCCTGACCAAGGAGAAGCTCCCCGTCGTCCTCGCTGAGGTCAAGCCCGGCCAACAGGCCGCCATCAAGGCGGCGCTCGACCCGCTCGGCCCCGTGTCTTATGCCTTCGCCGGCGGCCTGCTCGTGGTCTCCGATACCGCGGCCCATCTGGCCACGGCGGTGGCCCAGCTCGGCCAAGGCGCCCAGTCGCCCTTCGCTCTGGAGATCGCCAAGCACTATCAACGTGGCGTCACCTCCCTTCTCGGCATTGACTTGCAGGCGCTCCCCCGCCACGAACTCACCAGCGAAATGCGCTACCTGTTCGTCGATCAACGCACCGACGATAGCGAAATATCCCTCGCCTTCGCCGGCCCCCGCACCGGCATCGCGTCGTGGCTAGCCACCCCGGCCGCGGCCAGCTCCGCCGAGTACGTCTCCTCCGACGCCGTCTTCGCCTTCTCGGCCACCACACGCAATCCACAGCAGATGTTCGATGAACTGACCACGCAACTCGCCCGCTGGAACCCCGGCTTCACGGACGGGCTCCGCAAGATCGAAGCCGAAACCGGTATTGCCATCTCGACGGATCTCGCAGCCGCTCTCGGCACGGACTTCACCTTCGCCGTCGAAACGCCAACGCTGCCCATCCCCGGCTGGATCCTCGCCGTCGAAGCTTACCGGCCCGAGGTCTACACGGCCACCATGCAGCGCTTCGTCGAGGCGGCCAACCGCCAACACCCGAGCCACCCGCTGACGCTGAAGCAGGAGACGGTCAACGGCGCCGCCTGGTACTCGCTCCAGATGGCCGGCCAGCCCATCCAACTTCACTGGACGTTTGACCGTGGCTACCTCGTCCAGGGCGGCGACCGCAACACCGTGCAACGCGCCATGGCCACCCGCTCCGGCGGCTTCCCGTTGGTCCGCTCCGCTAAATTCCGCCAACAGTTGCCCGCCGCCTCCGGCCTGCACTATTCGGGCTTCGTCTGGGCCAACGTAGGGGAAACGTTCGGAAACCTAGCCGCCCTTGTCCAGAACCCCGCGGTTCAGAAGTTGATGGCCAATCGCGAACCCGCCCTGCTCACATTCACCGGAGAAACGGAACGAATCCGCTCCGCCTCTCGTACCCGTCTTTCGAGTCTGCTGTTCGACATGCTGCTCTCGCAAGGTCCCACTAAACTATGAACCCCGTTATCGCGGTAGATAATCTCCGGGTGCGCCTGGGCAAACGGGAGATCCTCAAAGGGATCTCCTGCCGCCTGGGCGCTTCCGGCGTTGGGAAAGCCATCGGCTTGCTCGGCCCCAACGGCGCCGGCAAGTCTACGCTCATCCAGACGCTGCTCGGCTTCCACAAGCCCTCCGCCGGTGCGGCGCAAATCCTCGGCTTCGATTGCCATCGCCAATCGCTCGAAGTGAAGACGCGCATCGGCTACATGCCGGAAAACGATTCGCTCATCGCCGACATGACGGCTGTCGCCTTCCTCCGTCTGATGGGCGAACTCTCCGGCCTCCCCGCCGCCGCGGCGCTTGAGAAGGCGCACGAAACGCTCTTCCACGTCGGCCTCGGCGAGGCGCGCTACCGCAACGTCGGTACCTACTCCCTCGGCATGAAGCAGATGGCCAAACTCGCGCAAGCCATCATCCACGGCCCCGAACTCGTCATCCTCGATGAACCCACCAACGGTCTCGACCCCGCCGCCCGTCAGCGCATGCTGGTCCTCATCAAAGAGATGAAGGAGCAGCACGGGATGAACGTTCTCCTCTGCTCCCACCTGCTTCACGACGTCGAACAGGTCTGCGATGAAGTCGTCATTCTCAAAGACGGCCAGATCGTCCACCAGTGCGACCTCGTCGCCGAGCGCCAGGCCAACAAACGGTTCGTCCAGTTGCAGGTCTCCGGCGACGACCGCAATCTCGGCGCGGCTCTCCGTGAAATCGGCGCCGAAGGCGTTTCCGAAGCGCCTGGCACGTGGCGCATCGTCCTCCCCGTAGAGATCGAAGTCAACGCGCTCTGGCGCATCAGCGCCCGCGAAAACCTGCGCATCACCAAGCTCGCCTACCGCCGCGACACCCTCGAAGAGATCTTCCTCAAAGCCGTCGGCCACCTGCAGCCGTCGCCCCAACCGGAGGTGGCCCATGGCCGTATTTAAACGCGGATATCAGCGCTACGACGGGCCACTCACCGGACCCGTCACCCGCTTCCTCGCCGTTCCCCGGTTCGTTTGGCCCAAACTCCTAGGCCAGCGCTTCGTCGTCATCCTCCTCGTCCTTTCGCTCTTCTGGCCGCTCATGTGCGCCGGGTTCATCTACGTCTCCAATCACGCCGACCTGCTCCCCAGCCTCGGCAGCGGCGGCGACGACGGCATCCGCAAAATGCTCGCCATCGACGGCAAATTCTTCGCTATCTTCATGAACGTCCAATCGACGTTCGCCATTCTCCTGGCCGCCATCGCCGGCCCCGGCCTCATCGCCCCGGACCTCGCCAACAACGCCTTGCCGCTCTATTTCGCCCGGCCCCTCTCCCGCTGGACGTACATCGGCGCACGCATGATGGTCCTCTTCGGCGTCCTCTCTCTCGTCACGCTGATCCCCGGACTTTTCGTCTTCATCATGCAGGCCAGCCTTGCCAGCACCGCGTGGCTCCAAGCCAACTGGTACCTCGGCCAGGGCATGGTGCTTGGCTTCCTGCTCTATATCGTCATGGTCTCGCTCATCGCGCTCACCTGTTCGGCGTACGTCAAGTGGCGCGTCGTCGCCGGTGCCCTCGTCCTCGCGTTCTTCTTCGTGCTCGCCGGCGCTTCGCAGATCATTAACCAGGTGCTCCGCGTCGAATGGGGCTCGCTGCTGAATCCGGGCTTCGCCATCTACACCGTCTGGTGCGCCCTGCTCGGCGTCGAACCCACCGACGATGCACCCGGAGCCTGGGACTGCTTCACGGTTCTGCTGCTCATGCTCGGCGCCTTGCTCGCCGTTCTGCTCCGCAAACTCCGCCCGGTGGAGGTGGTCTCATGAGCGACGACCTAATTCTGTTCCACAACGTATCGAAATTCTACGGGGACGTGCTCGGTGTCAACAAGGTGGACCTCCGCATCCCGCCCGGCATCACGAGCCTTGTCGGCCCCAACGGCTCCGGCAAGACGACACTGATGAACCTCATGACCGGCTTGGTCCATCCCGGCAACGGCACCATCTCCGTCCGTGGCGTCTCGCCCTTCGCGCCGGAAAAGTTGATGCGGATCCTCGGCTACGCCACGCAGTACGACGCTGCCCCGCGCGGGGTCACCGGCTTCGGCTTCGTCCTCGCGGGCCTGCTGCTCCACGGCTACCCCCGCGCGGAAGCGGAACGCCGCGCCGCGCTCGCCATTGAAACCGTCGCGCTCACCCACGCCTCTTCCCGCAAGATCGCGGCCTATTCAAAAGGAATGCGCCAACGCATTCGCCTCGCGCAGGCCATCGCCCATGAGCCCGAAGTCCTCGTCCTCGACGAGCCTTTGAACGGCCTCGACCCCCTCGTCCGCGCCGAAACCATCGCCTTGTTCCGGGATTACGCCGCCCGAGGCCGCCACGTCATCCTCTCCAGCCACGTCCTGCAGGAAGTCGACGTTTTCTCCGACCAGGTCATCCTCATCGCGAATGGCATGATCGTCGCCGAAGGCGAGATCCGCAACGTCCGCGACGAGATCAACGAACATCCCAGCCAGTTCCTTCTGCATTGCCAGGAACCATCTCGCGTGGCCGCCCTTCTGTTCGAGCAGGCGGAGGTCCTCGCCGTGAAAATCGACCCCGAAGGCCGAGGCGTCCTCGTCACGACTCGCCATCGCGACGCCTTCGCCGCTGCCGTGCAGCGCATCGCCCTTAGCGGCATTGAAATCGACGGAGTCCTGCCCATGGACGAGAACGTCGACGCACTCTACGAATACTTGATTGGAGGCGGCAAGTGAACCAGATCTGGATCATCGCCAAGCTCGAAATCCGCCGGGCGTTTTTCTCCCGCCGCGCTCTCTGGGTCTATCTCTTGGCGCTCTTTCCCGCGGTGCTCTTCTTCGGCCACGGCATTAGCGTGCAGTACCGGCGTAGTGAGTATGCCGGCAAGCCCGTCACGCCAGCCGCCATCCTCGATCGTCTCCCCGTCGGCACTCCCGATACGGAGGCCCTCGCCACCGCGGGCCAGCCGATTTCAGACCGGAAGTGGCGGCGACGCGACATCAATCGGCGCTCCATGCAGTATTTTGATGGCAGCAACCGTGTCTGGCTCGAGTTTGAAAACGGCGCGCTCAAAAGCACTACCCGCCGTGCCCTCAACTCGTTTGAGGAGGACAGCAAAGTCTACGCCGGCGTCTTTCAGTTCTTCTACCTCCGGCTTGCCATCTTCTTCGGCTGCCTCGGTATCTTCATCAACCTCTTCCGCGGAGAGATGATCGACAAGTCGCTCCACTACTGGTTCCTTGCTCCTGTCCGCCGCGAGATCCTCCTGCTCGGCAAGTACTGTGCCGGCCTCATTGCCTCCGCGGTCATCTTTGGCGGAGGCGCTCTGCTCAGCTTTGGGGCATTGCTCTCCTACCAATCAAGCGCCGACCTCCAAAACTACCTCCAAACCGACGCTCTCTATCACGGCACCTGGTACGTCCTCTCCGCCATGCTTGGTTGCGTCGGCTACGGCAGCGTCTTTCTCGCCGCCGGCTTGCTGCTTCGCAACCCCATCATCCCGGCCCTCGTCATGCTGCTCTGGGAGTCCATCAACGGCTTTCTCCCGGAGCTCCTGCAGAAGTTCAGTGTGCTGCACTACCTGCAATCCATCTGCCCCGTGGCGCCGCCGCTCGACCCCAACGTGCCGCCGCTGCTGCGCCTGATCCTCGCGCCCGCCGCGCCGACGTCCACCTGGGCGGCTATCCTCGGCCTGCTCGCCCTTACGGCACTCGTACTGTACGCGGCCTCCCGCACCGTCCGCCGCCTCGAAATCAACTACGGCACGGAGTAGCGCCGCTATACTTTTTTGAGCTTCGTCACACGGCCTACTTCCACCCATTCGGCCACATAAATGTCGCCGTTGGGTGCGAAGCAGGCCGCATGCGGCGCCACGAACTTGCCCGGCGTAAAAGCCGACCGCTCCTGATTCCGAATCCCTTCGTACGTCTTCCCGTCCGCCTGCCGTCCATCGCCAAGCTGCACCAGCGGCCGGTTCTGCTTATCGAACAAGGTCACAACAGCTTTCAAGTCCGGCATCAGCAATGTGTCGCCGAGAAAGTCGAACGTGCTCGGCCACCGCACCCCATCCTTCACCATCTGCAGCGGACGCCCGTTCAAATCGAAGTACTGAATCCGCGAGTTCGCCCCGCGCTCGCCCACCATCAGCAGCGGCGTCCCGCTCCGCGTATCGATCCCGATCGCGTGCGGCCAAATCGTCGTCCCCGGCCCGGTCTCTTTGTCCTTGTTCGCGTCCATTAACTGCCGCGTCCCGCCGAACGTTCGAATATAGTTCGTCTTCGCGTCGTACTGATGGATGTGGAACTTCCCATACCCATCCGCCACGTAGATATCCCCATTCGGGGCAATCGCTAAGTTCGACGGCTTATACTCGCTCGCCTTCGCGTAGACGCCCGCCATCACCGGCACATGGATCGTCCACACAACTTCGCCGTCCAGCGTCGTCTTCCGCACGAACCCCTTCACGTTGTCGCAGTGATAAAGGAACTCGTCGCTCCCTTCCCGCCGTAGCGTCAGCCCGTGCGCCCCGCCCCGCATCTCCGCGCCCCAGCTCTTGATGAACTTTCCGTCCGGATCAAAGATCGCGATCGCGTCCGCCGACTGGCTATCCTTGTGCACGGTGTGCGCGATGATTACGCGCCCCTGGCGGTCCATCACAATCCCATGCGTATTCCCAAACCGGTGCGTACCTGGCAACTGCGGCCAGTCGTGATGCGCCTCATACTGATACGCACCCGATCCCATCATGGGGACCTTTGCCTGACCATACGCCGCCGCTGCGGCCGACACGAAAAACGAACGCCGGGTAATCACTACAATCCAACGTACCGCAAGATCTTCCGCGCCTCACCTTCGGCAATCTGCAGATTCTCCCGCGCCGAATCGAACTGCTTCTGCTCCAGGTACTCCTTCGCCAAATCCAGCGACAGGTTCATCCGCGTCGACGACTTCACCAGATCCGGCGTCAGCGCCAGTCCCCGGCTTTCGACGCTCGCCTGCACCGGCGCCACCGCGTTCTTTGCAGAATATACTGTCGCCAGCACGTTGTAGTACCGGTCCCGCAACTCCCGCCACTGCACGCGCTCTTCCGGGTTCAACGTGCCCTCGTCGAGCCGGGGATACTCCGCGCTCGTCGGCGCCGCCGTCTTCACCGGCGCTTGCAGATACGCCTCCGGAATGCCGCGCTGCTCCTGCTGCCGTTGCTGTCCGCCAATCGGCACCGACATCCAGATCGGAATCGACCCGCCCAGCGCATTCACCCGTCCACCCACAAACGCCAACTGTCCCCGAACATTGGGATCGTTCGGATTCTCATTCGCCAATTGGTTCAGAATGATCGCTGAGTTGTTGTAGCTGTGGATCGCCCCCTCGCGGTCAAGGTGCCGCTGGTCCGCTTCCTGCATCCGGCCCAACCGGTTGAAAGCCCCCGAAAGCGCCAAACCCAACGAAGGATCATTCCCGGCCAGTCCCCGGATCGCGCCCAAGTACGCCGAAGCCCGGCCCACGAAAGCCCGCCGCTGCGGCGTCCATCCCGGCTGCGCCTGAAACGCCGGCATGTACTGCTGATCGAACCAATTGTTGAACGCGTTCACATCCCGCAAGCGATCCTGCCGGTAGCCCTGCGAAACCTGCGCGTTCCCGCGCGGCGCGGTCTGCTCGAACTTGTTTTCCAACCCCTGCAGGAAACCCATCGGCTGGCCCCACGCCGACGAAACGAATAGAACGAACCAAACCGCGCGCATCTTATTTCTTCTCCACTCGATCGCCCTCTTTGGGCGGTTGGCCACCATTAAACGAACCGATAGCGATCTTCTCGCGCACCGACGTGATCTTCAGGCTGCCCACCGGCGCCGTCACCACATCGAGCACTTCCTTCGTCACCGGATCCTTCACTTCTTTCACGATCCGCGAAACCTCAAACGTATCACCCACCTGCACACCGGCCGACGAGCCAACGTTGATGTAGACGCTTCCGCCTTCCACCGCCGCCACCCGGCCCTCAATATCAATCTGCCGCGTACTCGAAACACCGCCCGCCTGCGCATTCACCTGTTCGGCCAATTTGTCACAAGCATCAATCACGGCCTCGCCGATAATCGTGCTCGCGAAGTTGGTCGACGTGAAATCCACGCCGCCCCCCACGCCCACGCCGCCCGCAAACACATTCGCAAAGCCGCCCCGCGACGACCGCTTCGATTCGCCACGCGCCTCGCCGGTCATCACGATCTCGGACGACTCGTTGTCGACCATCCGAAAGTTCAACACCACGACCGCCTTGCCTTCGTTGTTCCGCAGTCCGCCGGAGCCGCCCGCGCCAGGCACCACAACGCCAGCCGAGCCGCTGCGCCGCCGGTCGTCCCGGCCGAACACGACAACGTCGCCCATGACCGTGAAGTCCGCCCCGCGAATCTGCCCGATCCGCGCCTGCGTCCCCTTCTTCACACGGCCGCTGGCGCCAAAATCCTGCTCCTTCAGCACGGTGCCCACCTTGTTGCGCTCGACGACGGTGAACTTGCCGCCCTGGGCAATCCTCTTCACCATCAGCGCGCTCATGCCCTTCCCAAGGTCCACCTGTGTGCCGAACATCGCCGCGCCCACGTCACGGACGGTCGCGAAATCGAAGTCCTCCACGGCCAAGCTGCGCTTCGTCTGCGCCAACATCGCTGGCGCCCCGGCCAACACCGAAAGAACTACACGTCGGGTGATCATTTATTTCTGCACCTTCTTCGCCAGAAAGCCCACCTCGGGCTTCGCCGTTCCGTTATAGGCTCCGATAGCCACGCGATCCCGCACTTCGGTCACAATCAGGTCGCCCACCTTCTCCGTCACCATATCGATCACGTCTTTGGTCACCGGATCTTTCACTTCGCGCAGGATCTTGTGCACTTCGAAACGGTCGCATTTATGAACGCCCTCGAACGAGCCCGTCGACAGGTAGATCTGCGGTCCGGAAACCTCAGCCACGCGGGACTCGATGTCGAGATTCCGCATTTGGATCTTGCTTTCATTGCCGTTCAGGTCGGCAGCCAGTTTGTCCACGCTCTGCATGGTGGCTTCTCCGATAATCGTCTGGCCAAAGTTGGCCGAAGTCATATCCACCGACGCCGCGCCGCCGCCCCGGTTCACCAGCGCGCCCACATCCACGCCGTTCTGTTTCCGGCTCGATTCGCCTCTCGCCTCGCCCGTAGCAATCACTTCGCTCGTCTCCGCGTCCACCAGCCGGAACGAAATCACCACCACGGCCTTGTCTTCGCCCGTTTTGATCTTCAGCCCGCCCAGCGCCCGCGGCCCAACGCCGAAGCCGCCTATCGACTTCCGCTTGTCATCCCGGCCAAAGGTCACAATCGTGCCCATCAGAATCGCATCGGCGCCGGTGATCCGGCCCAAACGCGCCTGCGAACCCTGCTTCACGCGGTTCGAAGCGCCAAAGTCCTGCTCAGCCATCACCTTCTTGATGTTCGACCGTTCCACGATCCGGAACTTGCCCTGTTCCGCCAACCGCTTGGTGAACATGGCCAAAATGCCCTTGCCGATATCCACTTGGGTGCCGAACACTGCCTGCACCGAGGTCCGGACGGCGCCATAGTCGAACTCATCCACGGCCACCACCCGCTTGCGATCGCCTGAGGGCGCATCACAAGCAATGGTCGATAAGTTCGTGTTCCAGGTTGCCGCCGCCACTGGCGTAGCCACCGGCGCGCTCTTGGCACTCGGCGCGGCCGGTGCCGCAGCCGCCGCAGGTGTCCCGTTCATCGAATTGCTCAGCGCCACAATCACGTTGTCCGACGCCCCCGCTTCTTTGAAGCGGATCAGATCATCCGGCGTCACTTTCAGCGTCTTTCCTGCCGCGTTGATCGACGAAATCACGCTTGCGTCGGGCAACTTCAACGTCACTAACTTAAAAATTTTGTCCAGCGCAGAGGCGGCCGGCGCGGCGGCGGGCCTGGCTGCCGCCGGCTTGGCCACAACAGCAGGCTTAGCGACTGTAGGCTTCGCCGGAGCAGGCTTCGGTGCCTGGGCGAATACCAGAGCGCCGCTAACGGCCATGGCGACGGTAGTACGAAAGAACGGGTTCATAGAAAGAGACTCCTGCTATCCAATAGCTAACGCGCAATTGGCGGTCGAAAGGTATCAAAAACTGTAGCGGAAGGCCAACGCCAGATGTGAATTCCGCCGGAACTGTCCGAGAAAGTCCGTGTTTTGCCCGCGGATAAGGGTTCCGCCGGTGCGCACCGACCAGTGATCGTTGAACGAGTGGGTGTATTCACCACGGATCCAAACTCCATCTCCATTCTGCCTCAGTGCAGCATCCACCGCGACCGTGTCACGCGGATTCAGTTGCAAACTAGCCCGGCCCAGAAAGCTTCGCGTCAATCCCCGGTCCGGCGCGAAGTCAAACAGGTTCCGCCGGGCCGTCACGTACTCTCCCGCATACCCTCCCACGAACGTCCATTCTCCGCTTTGCCGCTCCGCCTGCACCACGTATTGAAAGTAGTTATCCGCCGCGGGCGTCGAACTCGCAAAGTACCCGCCCTCAGCCTTCAGAGTGAACCAGCGGTTCGGCGCCGCCACCGCCCCACCCACCATCCGCAACTGCGCAAAGTAGTTGAACAGTTCCAGCCGCAAATCCGGAAACGTCGAGATTCGCCCATCAATCAGTGGCAGATGGTTGTGCCCCTGATAGAACACGCCCGAAGCCTCATACCCCCGCCCCACGTGGTTCCACCGCACGCCCCACTGCTGCCCGGCAGGCAGCGTCGCCTTCCCCTGCCGCAGCACTAACTCCACAGGAAAATCCACCGGCGCCTCCGGCCCCTGCCCCAGCACGTCCCCTGCCCCGCCCCACCGCTGCAGCAGCAGCGGGCTCCGGCTCGGCGTGAACCGTGGCTGCCACACCACGTCCACCGTGTCGCCCCCACTCTCCCACGTCACCCGCCCGGCCATCACCGCCAGATACTCCGTATCCACCACGTTCAAAAAATCGCGCGGCGCAAACCGGTCCAGCGGGTTCAGAATATCCGCCTTCCCCCAGCGAATAAACTGTTTGCCCGCCTCCGCCGTCCACTTCCCCCGGTTCGCTGTCAGACTGAATCGCCGCAGCGACACCGCCGGCCGCAGCATCCCCCGGTCCTGCCAATCAATGCGCCACTGCCGCTCCGTCTGCCGATGCGAATCCGTCCGTCCATCAATAGCGCCGTTGAACTTCAGCCACGGTGTCAGCTTCCATCCCATTTCATAGCGCAGCAGAATATCGCCAATCGCCCGGCCGCTATCGCTTGGCGCGGCCTGCGGAAAAATCGTCCCCCGCGTCTCTACGAATCCCCGCTGCGAAAAGCCCTGCCCCCACACCGGCAAACAGCAAATCGCAGCTAGGGCCCAGCGCTTCATTCTCCCCGGCGCAGCGCCTGCAGCGTAAATTGCGCTTCCGGCATCGTTACGTCGTACTTCAGCTTTTCGCTCTTCATCACCGTCCGGCTCTTCTTCCGGAGGTCGCTCATCTCTAGCTCCAGTGTCGACCAAACGTTCTGCACCTGCTCGATCCGCCGATGAACCATCCGCTTCACAAGCTCCGCCTTCACGTACATCTCAAACTGCACTGGCAGCAGGATATCCTTCCGCACCCAGATCACGGTCTTCGAATACTGCGACGTCCGCGACTGCTTCGGCGTCGATTCGATCTGATAGCAGGCCTGCCCGTTCAGGGTCGGTTCGCCCAGCAGCTTGTAATCGAACTGGTCCGCGTCCCGCTCTTCCAAGTCCTCAAACGAGAAGTCCGTGCCGAAGAACCGCGTTGACCGGTCTTGCAGCGCAATCCGCCGGTCTCGATTCAGCTCTGGCGTCCACATCCATTGGTCGCTCGCCCGGTCCGGATGGTTGTGGATCAGCAGCGCTACACCCTTTACCAGCGGCGGCGCCAAAAATCGCAGCACCGATTTCGACTGCCCAAACGAACCGATCCGCGCAAACTGCCAACGCTTCTCCGTCTTCCCGCCCTTGGCATCGTAAACCTCCAGTACGCCCTCGTATTGCTGGCTGCGCGAACGATGCCGCTTCTGCGACTCCTCCACAATCTGCCGGGCATCCTGCGCCCACAGCGAGCCCGCCACGAACAGCAAAAGCCACCTACTCATACTCCAAAGCCTCCACTAACGAACCCCGCACCGCCGTCTCCGCCGGTCCCAGCGAAGCCAAGAACGAACTCCCCAAAATCACCGGAATCAGCAGCAATGCCATCTTGAACGGATAGGTATACTCCAGCCGCATCCCCGACAAATCCCGCGCCGACGTCTCGAGCGCATAGTACAACGCCACCGCTCCGAATACCCAGCCCAACGCCAGCCCAATCGCCCCGATGGTCAACGCCTCCAGCCAGATCGTCCCGCGAATCTGCATGCGCAATCCGCCCACCGCCTGCAGCACACCCAACTCCCGCCGGCGGTCCGTAATCGATACCGTCAGCGTGTTCACGATTCCCAGGATCGAAACCAGCACCGCCACCGCGATTTGGATGTACGTGAGTCCGAACCACTGGTCCGTAATCTTCAGAATGTAGCTGCGCAAATCCTCGTTTGTAAACACGAAATACCGGTACCGGTCGCCCACCTGCGCAGCCACCCGGTCCCGCATCTGCCCCGCCGTCACCCCGTCATCCAGATAAATCCTCACCACATTCACGGAGTCGTCTTTCCAGTACTTCTGATAAATCGCCCGGTCAATCAGAATCGAGCCCTTCTGGTCGGAGAAGTCCACCACCGTACCCAGAATCGGCATTTCCAGCGGTCCATCGGGCGTGTTCAGCGTAAGCACCTCGCCCCGCTTCCGTTTGTGCTGCAGCGCAAACGTGTCGGAGACAATCACGCCCTTCCCCTCCGCGGCGCCCGTGTACATCGCATCCGGATCGCCGTCTACCACAGGCATCCGAACCTCCTTCCGCACACTCGCGATTTCCAGAGACACGAACATCACCGGCTCCCCGTCCACCGGCAACCGCACCGTCCGCACAAACTGCGTCCGCCGGATCCCTGGCAACTTCGCCACTTCCTCCGCGAACGCGGCTGGAAACCGGAAGCTCCGGTCGGTCAGGTTCTGCGATGGGCTCAAATACATATCCGGGTTCAGAGCAATCCGCAGCCACTCTTCAATCGACCCGTACGCCGCCTGCGTCATCCCTCCCAGCGCCACAATCAGCGACACCGACAGCGCCAACGCCGCCACCGCCCCTGACGTCCGCCGCGGCGACTGAATCAGCGAATCGGCGGCCAAGGCCCCTTCCACCGGCCAGATCGCCTTCAACAGCGGCCGCATCCCCTTCGCGAGCCACAGTCCCAGCGTCGGCACCATCAACACGCCCGCGAAAATACTCAGGAAGTACCCACCGTAAAAGATCAACCGCCCCTCGCCATACACGAGCGACAATCCCACCAACGCCAGGAACACAAACGCCAACGTCCGCCGCGTCCGGTTCTCTCCCGCTGTCAGCAGTTGGAACTTGCCTTTTTGCAGCGCCTGCACCGGATCCACCCGCGCCGCGTTCCGCGCTGGAATCCATGCAGCCACCAAGCTCGTGATCAACCCCAGCACCATCGCCCCGGCCAGCAGTTTCGGATCCGACGAAACCTCCTCGGCCCGTTGCGCCACGCCATAAATCTCGCCCAGTAAGTTCCCCAGCGAACCCGCCATCGCCCGCGCAATCAGCACCCCAAACAATGCCCCCAGCGCCGCTCCAATCAACCCGCCCACCGCACTTTCCATCAGGAACAGCACTTGAATCTGACCGCGCGTCGCACCCAGCGCCCGCAGTATGCCGATCTCGCTCCGCCGCTGCGTCACCGCGATCGCAAACGAGTTGTAGATGATGAACATCCCAATGAACAGCGCGAACAAACTCGTAATGTTCGCGAGCATCCCGTACACGCTCGACAACGATTCAAACTGCTTCCCCCGCGAAGACGGCGACTCCACCTGAAAACCAGCCCCCAACGCCTGCTCGATTTTCTTGGCAACAGCCTCTGGCTCCAACCCTTCCTGCACCGCCACATCGATCCGGTCAAATCGCCGCCCGCGCCCAAACACCTTCTGCGCCGCGTAGACGTCCATAATCGCCAGGTTGCCGCCAAACGCAGTCGTCAATCCGCTCGACTTCATGATGCCGCGCACGATAAATTTCTTCGGCCCATCCATCGAGTTCAGCGTCAACGCGTCGTTGCTCTTGATGCCGTTTTCCGCCGCAAACTCCTGCGTGATCATGATCGAATCCGGCTGCGCCAGAAACACCAGCGGATCTTCGATAAACGAGTCGTCGCCGTCTTCGAGCGCGTAGTCCCGCAACGACCGGTCGCCCGTCATGTCGACAGCCAGGATCAGCAGATTCCCTTTTGACCGCGTCTCCGGATTCGCCACGGCCTCAATCACCGGCACGGCCACCCGCACCTCCGGCACATTTTGAACGCGTTCAAGTACCTCTTCTTCGAACCCCGCTTCCCCCGCCGTAATCTGTAGCTGCGTCGCCCCGGCAATGCGGTCCACCGTCTGCGTGAACGCCTTCACGACGCTTTGGTTCGCCGTATGCATTCCGACGAACACCGCCACGCCCAGCACGATTCCCGCAATCGTCAGCAAGCTACGCAGCAGGTGCTTTCGCACATACTGCCAACTGATCAGCTTCAGCAGGATCATACCCGCCGGTCCTGCACCACCACGCCGTCTTTCAAAGCGATCTGCCGCGGGCAACTCTCCGCCACGGCCTTGTCATGGGTCACAATCAGCACGGTTGTTTCCAGCCGTTGATGTAGGTCCCGGATCAACCCCAGAATCTCCACACCCGTCGCCGAATCCAGGTTCCCCGTCGGCTCATCCGCCAGCAGAATTGGCGGATACACGCTCAGTGCCCGCGCAATCGCCACCCGCTGCCGCTCCCCGCCCGATAGCTCTTCCGGCAGATGATCCAGCCGTTTGCCGAGTCCCACCAGCGCCAGCAACTCATTCGCCCGTTCGTCAATTTGCGCCTTCTTCCATCCCCGCAAGTGCAGTGGCAGCGAGACGTTCTCGAGACAATTCAGCGTCGGCAACAGGTTGAAGAACTGAAAAATGAAGCCGATCTTATCCCGCCGCAGTTTCGTCAACGCATCATCGCTCAGGCCGCTCAGCACAGCGCCGTCCAGAGCAATCTCTCCCGTCGTCGGCTTGTCCAATCCGCCAATCAGATTCAACAGAGTCGACTTGCCCGACCCCGACGGCCCCACCAGCGAAACCATTTCGCCCTTGGCAATCTGCAAATTGACCGTGTTCAGCGCGGTGACTTGCTTTTTGCCGTCGAACCGCTTCGTAACGCCTGTCAGTTCTATCATTCCCTGCTACTAATTCATGATGACACGCGGCGTAGCCCCGGCTCATAATGAGAGACGCGTGAACTGGAACTTCAACGGGCTCGAAGCACTCGCGGTTTTTGGTAGTTCCATCCTGGTGCTGCTCATCGTTCGATGGTGGATCCTTCGCGGTCTTCACCGCGCCTCCACCGGGCCGGACTCCTTTCCGCAAGTCGCCTGGGAGTACCTCAAGACACCCTCGCTCCTCTGGGTCCTCGCTGGATCTCTTGAACTCGGCCTCGATGTGTTCGTTCTCGAACCCCGCTGGCGCACCCTCACCCAGAACTCCATCGTCGGCTTCGTCATCTTCAGCATGGCGCTCATGCTCAATGCGATGGTCCAGCGCGGCATTTCGAAGCTTCCCTTCGCGATGGCCGGCCTCTCCCGCACCCTCACCCGCCTGTTCGTCTTCGGCATCGGCCTGCTCATCCTTCTCCGCTTCTGGGGCATCTCCATCACCCCGATTCTCACCGCTCTCGGTGTCGGCGGCCTCGCCGTCGCCCTGGCCCTCCAGGACACGCTCGGCAACCTCTTTGCCGGCGTCCATCTCCTCGTCGAAGCTCCCATCTCCGTCGGTCAGTTCATCCGCCTTTCCCCCGAGGAAGAAGGCGTCGTCACCGATATCGGCTGGCGCACCACCCGCCTCCTCACCCCCGCCAACGCCACCATCATCGTCCCCAATAAAACCATCACCAACAACAATCTCCTCAACTACGATCTCCCCGTCCTCCGTGTCGGCACCGGCATCCCCATCCTCATCGGCCACGGCGCGGACATGGCCCTTGTCGAGCGCATCTGCGTCGAAGCCGCGAAGGCCAACCCCGGCGTCCTCCCCGACGCCGAGCCGCTCCTCGTCGCCGATCCCGGCATGATGGCTACCCATCTTCAGTTCCGGCTTGTCTTCCAGGTCGAAAGGCAGCTCGGCTCCGGCCTCATCCGCTCCGCCATTCTCAAAACCATCCTGCGCCGCTTCAACGAAGAGCAGATCCCCTTCCCCGAAATTCCGGGGCGCCGATGAGAATTGGCATCGACGCCGGCGGCACCTTCACTGATTTCGTCATCCAACACGACGACGGCCGCCTCGAAAGTTTCAAGCTCCCCTCGAACCCGCGCAACCCCGCCGCCGTTATCCTCGCCGGCCTGCCCACCGCCCGCAAACTCGAGATCATCCACGGCTCCACCGTCGCCACCAACGCTCTGCTCGAACGCAAAGGCGCCCACACCGCCTTCGTCACCACCGCCGGCTTTGAAGACCTCCTCCTCATCGGCCGCCAGAACCGACCGGAGCTATACAACCTCTCCCCCGCTCCGCGCCGCTTCCTCGTCGCCGATGCCGATTGCCACGGCGTCAAGGAACGAACCCACGCCGACGGCTCCGTCGCCCTCACACCTTCCCCCGCCGAACTCGCCCGACTCCGCCGCCGCCTCCAGAAGAGCGGCGTCCGCAGCGTCGGCGTCTGCCTCCTCCACGGCTGGCAAACCCCCGCCAACGAAAAGCTGATCGCCGAAGCCCTCGGCGACGAATTCTTCCTCTCCATCTCCCATCAAATCGCCCCCGAATTCCGGGAATACGAACGCGCCGCCACCACCGTCGTCAACGCCTACGTCGGCCCGCTCATGGACTCCTATCTCGGCGCACTCGGCCGGCCCGTGCACGTTATGCAGTCGAGCGGCGGCCTCCTCTCCGCGGAAGAAGCCCGCCGCCAACCCGTTCGCACCATCCTCTCCGGCCCCGCTGGCGGCATCATCGGCGCGGTCGGCGCAGCCAAGGCGTCCGGCCTCACGCATATCCTCGCCTTCGACATGGGCGGCACTTCCACTGACGTTTCGCTCTCGGAGGGCGCCCCCCGCATGACCGTCGAGGCTATGGTTGATGGCCTCCCCCTCCGCGTGCCCATGCTCGACATCCACACCGTCGGCGCCGGCGGCGGATCGCTCGCCCGCATCGACGAAGGCGGCCTTCTCCGCGTCGGCCCAGAAAGCGCCGGCGCCGACCCCGGCCCCGCCTGCTATGGCCGCGGGGAACGCCCCACTGTCACCGACGCCCAAGTCGTCCTCGGCCGCATCGCTGCCGATCAACTCGCCGGTGGCTCCCGGCCCATCTTTCCAGAGCGCTCGGCCGCGGCCGTCGCCTCGCTCGGTCTCGGCCTTGAAGTCGGTGCGGCGGGCATCTTGCGCGTCGCGAACGCCAGCATGGAACGCGCCATCCGCGCCGTGAGCGTCGAACGCGGCTACGATCCCCGCGGCTTTACGCTGCTCGCCTTCGGTGGCGGCGGCGGCCTCCACGCCTGCGAAATCGCGGCCTCCCTCGGCATCCGTCAAGTGCTCGTTCCCCAGTTCGCCGGAGCACTCTCCGCCCTCGGCATGCTCCTCGCCGACCATGTGCGCGACTTCTCCATTGGGGTCCTCGGCCAATCCAATCTCGCCGCCGCTTTCTCCTCGCTGGAACTTCGCGCCCCCCGCGGAGGCCGCCGCGAACGCTTCGCCGACGTCCGCTACGCCGGCCAAAGCTACGAACTCACCGTGCCCTGGTCAACGACCGTCGCAGCCGATTTCGCCGCCGCCCACGAAAAAATGTACGGCTATTCGATCTCGGGCCGGGCCATCGAGATCGTCACCCTGCGCCTCCGCGTTACCCATAAGGTAAAACCGCCCCAACTCCGCCATCCCGGGCGCTCGAATCAACCTCCGGCCAATCGCCGCGTCTGGGTGGATGGAAAATTCCGCCGCATCGCTGTCTACGAGCGACCCCAAGTTACCGCCAAGCCCACGCCCGGCCCTGCCTTGGTCCTCGACTATGGCTCCACCACGTTCATCCCGCCAAATTGGAACTTTCAGTGCGACGAAGCTGGCGCCCTGCTTATTGCAGCGGACCGTTAGTCCCCTGCTTCTGCTCCAAATGAATCTCCCCAAAAGTAGATTCATATTGCCGGATATTGTCCTGCAACAGGTTTGACAAAGCCTTCGCCTGCTGCGGGCTCAAATATACGCCCTGGAAATTCTGAATGTTCACCGCGTCCGGCGCAGTCTGCGTCGCAATGCCGAACATCAGCAAGAAATCCCACAAGTTGGGCCGGATCTGCACGCTATTCGCGTAACCTTCGCGATAGTCTGGTCCATTTACTAAAGCAATCTTCGGACCAGACACAGGGTGCATAAAATTAAATGGCGGAGACGACGGGGCTCGAACCCGCGACCTCCGACGTGACAGGCCGGCGCTCTAACCAACTGAGCTACGTCTCCGCGAGGTCGATTACTAGACTAGCAAAACAGTTCGCCTCCCGCAAGCATCTACAATGGGGAGAGTGAGAATGCGCCTATTTCCCCTGGTTCTAGTTCTATTGTCCGCAGCCTGCAGCACCCCTGAAAAGCCCGCCAGCACCGCCCCGCCCTCGAAGCCCCCGAAAATCACCCATTTCTACACCACGACCAATCCCGTCCCCAAGGGCGAGTCCGCCACCGTCTGCTACGGCACCGAGGACGCGACCGAAGTCGCCTTGGCTCCTTACAACGACACCCTCAAACCCTCGATGAATCGCTGCATCGCCGTCACGCCCTCCGGCCCCACCACCTACACCCTCACGGCCAAAGGACCAGGTGGCGAGACCTCCAGCGCCCTGGAACTCACCGTCGGCGGAGCGCCCACGCCCAAGTCCACCCCCGTGGCGGCTGGCCCGACGCTCATCACCAGCTTCCAATCCATCGGCGGCGGCCGGGTCACCCCCGGTAAGCCGGTTCAGTTTTGCTACTCCACGCGTCCGGAAACCGTTTCCGTCTTTTCGACTCCGGACACCTCCGCCGCACTCAAACCCGGCCAGAACCAGTGTTTCGTCGCCGACATCACCAAAACGACCACCTACATCCTCACCGCCCGCGACGCCGCTGGAGCCACCGACCGCATGCAAGTCACCGTAACGGTCGCTCAATAGCGTAAACTAGAAAGAAGCGGGCGGTTAGCTCAGTTGGTTAGAGCACCTGCCTTACAAGCAGGGGGTCCACGGTTCAAGTCCGTGACCGCCCACCATTTCTGCAAAATTTCCGCACCGGAATTCCAGAAGCCAAGTTAGACTGGCACGAAAGGATTTCCATGTACGGACAAATACAGAAACCCACCGCTGCGTTTATTGGCACCTCTTGGCTTGCGCTCCTCGTCGGGGCGTCCACTTACGCCATCGGCCTGTGGAATGCCGAAATGCAGTTAAACGAGAAGGGGTACTATTTCACGATTCTTCTCTATGGCCTCTTCGCCGCCGTCTCGCTGCAAAAGTCGGTCCGGGACCGCATGGAGGGCATTAAGGTCACCGGCCTATACTTCGGCCTTTGTTGGCTCTCGGTCGCCATCTGCATGCTCCTGCTGACCATCGGCCTCTGGAACGCCACCCTGGCCCCCAGCGAAAAGGGCTTCTACGCCATGGCCTTTCTATTGAGCTTGTTCGGCGGAGTTGCCGTACAGAAAAACGTCCGCGATATCGCCCTGTTCGAGGCAAGCGGCCAATCCGCCGACGGCGGCCCACCCCGGCTTTAAGTTCTATTCACAATACCGGGAATTCAGCCGATGAGCTGAAAATATGGGGCCGCCTCATAGCCTTTGCCGCATCTGGCTGCGCCTGATCGCCATAGGGCCACTCGCCCTCCTGTCCACCTGCGGTCTACATTCGCCGCCCGAGCAACGCGTCTATCGCATCGGCGCCGACAATGCCGCGCCCTACCAGACCTGGGTCCCAGGCGTTGGTCCCCAGGGCTACTCCGTAGACGTCCTCAACGAAGCCGCCCGCCGCAAAGGCATCCGCCTCGAATGGATCTCGTTTCCGCGCGGCCCGAAGCTCGCACTGGAAACAAGGCAGGTTGATCTTTGGCCGCTCGTTTCTGTTCGCGCCGGCAACGAATGGGGCGTAAGCATGGGCAAGCCTTGGCTGCAAAACTACTACGCCATCGTCCACCGCTCTTCCGGCGAGCCGGATTGGAACCGCGCCCGCATCGCCATCGCCAACCTCCCTTACATGCGCGGCCAAGCCGCCCTCCGCTACCCCCGGTCTTCCCAAGTCCCGCGGCCGGACCGTTTCCAGGCCATGTCAGCTTTCTGCCGCGGCGAAGCCGAAGCCACTTTCATCGAAGCCCGACTGGTCGAACCACTTCTCCTCATACGTCCCCCGGACTGCACCGCCGTACCCCTAGGCGTACGCATCATCTCGGATTCGGTGCAGATGCTTGCCACCGCTTCAACCAGGGAAGCCGCTCCGGCGGCAGAACTCCTCTGGCAAGGAATCCAGGATCAGTTCGACGACGGCACCATCGGCCGTGCGACGGATCGCTGGTTTCTTTTTTCCAGTACCGAACAGGCCGTCATGTCCCAACTCCGCGAAGCCCGGCGGCGCAACGCCTTTATGCTTGGCTTAGTGGGCGTCCTCGCCGCCCTCGTTCTCGCCCTTTTCTGTATCACCCGCCGCATGCGAAGCGCCCGTACCGCCGCCGAACTGGCCAACCGCACCAAGTCCGAGTTCCTCGCCAACGTCAGCCATGAGATCCGCACCCCAATGAACGGCGTTCTCGGCACGCTTGACCTCCTCGCCACAACGCCCCTCAGCCCGGAACAGCGTTCCCACATCGAAACCGTCCGCAGCTCCGCCGAACTCCAACTTGCGATCCTCAACGATCTGCTCGATTCCGCCAAGATCGAGTCCGGACGCATGCCCATCGAGCGCCTACCCGTCGACCTCCACGCTCTGCTAACTCGCATCGATCGCATCTTCGGCCCACTCGCCAGCCAGAAGGGCTTAGTTTGGCGCTGGTCCATCGCCCCCCAAGCGCCCGCATGGATCTATGGTGACCCGCTCCGCCTCCAGCAGGTTCTGTTCAACCTGGTCAGCAACGCGGTCAAGTTTACCAGTTCCGGCCAAGTCACCCTCACCGCGAACTACCACAACACGGCCGAACGCCCTACGCTCCAGATTTCCATCACCGACACCGGCATCGGCATCGCCCCGGAGCTGCAGAAGCGAATATTCGACAAATTTATACAAGCCGATACCTCTACCACTCGTCGCTTCGGCGGCACGGGGCTCGGCCTTTCCATCGCCCGGCGCCTCGTCGAACTAATGGACGGCGAACTCCAACTGACCAGTCAGTCCGGTCAGGGCAGCCAGTTCACCATCGCCCTCCCCGCGGAGCCGGCCCCCGCTGCCGTCGCACCGGATCTCCCCTCCGTTCACGGCACCGTCCTGGCCGGCCATCGCGTGCTCGTCGTTGAGGATAACCCCGTCAACCAGAGAGTTGCCGTCGGCCTCCTTCTCCGGCTCGGCCTCGAAACCGACGTCGCCGCCAATGGCCTTCAGGCTATCGGCCGGTTCGCGCCCGGCCGCTACGCCGCCATCCTCATGGATTGCCAAATGCCCGAAATGGACGGCTACGAAGCCACCCGCCGAATCCGGGCCAGCGAAGGCAACTCCACACACACACCCATCATCGCCCTCACGGCCGGCGCTACCACCGAGGAACGAACCCAGGCCCTCGCCGCCGGAATGGACGCCTTCCTCGCCAAACCCGTGCGCTTCGCCGAACTCGAAGCCACCCTCATCGACGTCCTCGTCACCAGCCCATCTGTCCCATCCGCTCCAAAATGATCCCGCCATACTGATGCATCGCCCCCGGCCTACGGCGTCGCGGCGCCGGTAGGCACGCCGCCAACCGTGCCGCCTGCTCTCGGCTCAACGCACCCGCCCCCACCCCGTAGTGATACCGCGCCGCCGCCTCGGCTCCAAACACCCCCAGCCCCCACTCCACTGAGTTCAAGTACAGCTCCAGGATCCTCTCCTTCCCCAGCATCAACTCGGCCGCCGGAGCCAAACCAAACTCCGCCACCTTTCGCACCGGGTTCCGATGCGTCGTAAAAAACAGATTCTTCACTAACTGCTGCGTAATCGTGGAAGCCCCTCGCAACGATCTCCGGGAGTCGATTCCCTTCTCCGTCACCTTCCAAAGCTCCGCAAAGTCGATCCCCCAATGCTGATGGAACCGCCCATCCTCCGCCGCCACCACCGCATGACGCAAGTGAGGCGAAATCTTCCCCGAATCCACCGGCGTATAGCGCTTCTGGTATTTTCCCGCCGCAAACCAGCTCTCCACCCGCCGCTGCACCTGCACGCCCGTAAACCATGGGTCTACCCACCGCAACGGCAGCAGCAAAGCCACCGGCAATAGCAACACTCCCACCGCCGCCCTACCGAGGTGCTTTCGCCAACGCCGCCAGTTTCGCTTCAATCTGATCCAGCGCCTCCCGGTCCGCTGCGTTCAACTTGCCCTCATTCCGCATATGCAGGAACATCTCCCGCGCCCGCCGCCACTCCAATTCCGCCGTCTCCCGCTGCCCCTGCGCCGCCCGCACATCCCCCAGCAAATCGTGCGCCTCGGCTACCTCGCCAAACGCCCCCGCGTTTACCGGATTCTCGCCGCTCAACTTCTCTCTCTCCCCGAGCGACCGTTGACCCCACACGAGGGCCTCTCCGGCCTTTCCCAACGCCAACTCCGCCCGCGCCGAAAACATCCAGTTCGTCGCCAATAACGTCCTTCCCCGCACCTCGCGCGGATCCGCCCGCTCCATCTGTTCGAAAATCTTCCGCGCCGAAGCCAACTCCGCCGCCCCCGACACCGCATCCCCCGACTGCACCAGACAGCGGCCCAATCCCATCAGCCCCTGCCCCAGATTCAGCAGATCCCCCCGGCTCCCCGGGTTTCGCTCCACCACTCCCCGCGCCGTAGCCACTCCCATCCGGTACTGCTTCAACGCCAGCGCAAACTGCCGCTCGTGCATCAGAATGCTTCCCATCCGTTGCCGCGCCAGTGCCAGCCCTCGCTGGTCCGGCTCGCTCGCCGGGTTCCCCACCGCCAATGCCTCGTACTGCTCCAGAGCCTGCCGGCGCATATCTATCACCCCCGGCCAAGCGCCCAACTGCGACAGGCTCCCCCCCAATGCCGTAAAGCTCGACGCCACCGCACGGCGCCGCACCGGGTTACCGGGCTCCGCGTCCAGCAGCTTCTGCCGCATCCCCAGCGCCTTCCGATCCAGCTCCAAGCCGGAACGGTAATCCCCCGCCGCCTTCAAGGCACTGCTCAACTGCACGTAGGTGGCCGCCAACGCGTCCCGCCGCCGGCGCTGGTCATCCTCGGTGGCAGGCGCCTGCTCCAGCGCCTCACGGATCGCCATCGCCTTCCGGTAGCTCGCTATCGCTCCCCCAGTATCGCCAAGGTTCGCCGAAGACGGTCGCCCCTGAATATCGCCCACTTTCTCGTATGCCGCCGCCAACTCCTCTTGCAGCAAGCTATCCCCGGCCGCCTCCGCCGCCAGACCGTCCAAATACTGCACCGCATTCCGGACCAGCGTGCCCCGCACCGGCGTTGACCCCGGCAGCTTAGCAATCGCCTCGTCCATCTCGAACAGAAACGAGTTTGCCAGCCGCCGCACATCGGCAAACCGGCGCTCCGCCCTCTCGTAGTTCCGCTGCGCTATCCGCGCCTGCCACAACGTCGCCGCCAACCCCCCGGAGAGCGTCACCGCCAGCAACGTCACCGCCGCCACCACGCCCTTATTGCGCCCCACAAACTTTTGCGTCCGATACCGCCAGGTATGCGCGCGCGCCGAAACCGGTCGCGATTCCAGGAACGCCTGAATATCCTCCGCCAACAACTCCACCGACCGGTACCGCTCCTCGGGCGAGCATTCGAGCGCCTTCAGCGTAATGTTGTCCAAGTCTCCCGCCAACTCCGGATCCGACGCCGCCTTGCTCGGCAACACCGGCGCCGCCACGGCCAATCCTTCCAGAACCTGCAGCGGGGTCCGCCCCGACGGGTTCACCGCCGCCGCCCCGGTCAACAAGTAGTACAGCAACCGCCCCAACGAATAGCAGTCGCTCGCAATCAGCGGTAACTCCCCCCGCAACTGCTCCGGACTCGCCCACGCCGGGGTCATTGCCGGCACCGTTGCATTTTGCGCCGCCTGCTCGTCGTCCACCAACAGCCGCGAAATCCCGAAGTCCAACAGCTTCACGTTGCCTTCCGGCGT
This sequence comes from Candidatus Sulfopaludibacter sp. SbA3, assembly GCA_945890485.1. Lineage (GTDB taxonomy): Bacteria > Acidobacteriota > Terriglobia > Bryobacterales > Bryobacteraceae. The sequence goes on from CAMDCN010000007.1 coordinate 166,588, forward strand.
CACCAGCACGTTGCTCGGCTTCAAGTCGCCGTGCACAATCAGGTTCCGATGCGCCTCCGCCACGGCCGAACAGATCTCCAAGAACAGATCGAGCCGCGCCCGCAATCCCAGGGGATGGCTACGCATATACCCGTCGAGCGGCTGGCCCTCCACGTACTCCGTCACCAGATACGGCAAGCCCTCCGGCGTCACCCCGCCATCCACCAGCAGCGGAATGTTCTTATGGTGCAGCCGCGCCAAAATCTGCCGCTCCATCCGGAACCGCCGTTCCACGCTCTCGCTAAACGCCGCCCACCGGATCAGCTTGATCGCCACCGGCATCGCGAAGCCGTCCATCTCCCGCCGCGCCAGATACACGGCGCCCATGCCGCCCTCGCCCAACTGACGCTCCACCACGTAGTGCCCAATCTTTTGGCCAGCGTAGTTCATCAGGGCCGGACGCAAGTCCACCGCCGCCTCGTTCAGGAAACCGCTCGACTCGTCGTGCGCCTCCAGCAGGCTATTCACCTCGGCCGCCAGCGTCGGTTCGTCCTTCGTCTGCGCGGCGACAAAGGCCCCTCGTTCCGCGCGCGGCTGCACCAGCGCCTGATGAAAAATCTCCTTCACCCTTTGCCAACGCGCCGACGGCGAGGGTAAGGACTCCGTTTGCAAGACTGCTCCTCCGCTTACCCGGCAGACTGCGGCTGCCGGGTCATCTCCCGAAATAGCCACGCCTTGGCCGACACCCAGTCCCGTTTCACCGTAGCCGGCGAAACGCCCAGCGCCTCGGCCGTTTCTTCAATGGTCAGGCCGGTAAAGAAGCGCATCTCGACAATCTGCGCCTGCTGCGGATCCACTTCAGCCAGCGTCCGCAAGGCATCGTCGAGCGCGATCATCTCGATATCTTTCTTCTCCGCCACGCCCAACGCCTCGTCGAGCGAGAGCGCCACCACCCCGCCACCCCGCTTGGCCGCTCGCGTGGCCCGCGCATGGTCCACCAGAATCCGGCGGATCATCTGCGCCGCGATGCCAAAAAAATGCGCACGGTTCTGCCACTGCATCCGCCGCTGATCGAATAGGCGCAGGTACGCCTCGTGCACCAGCGCCGTCGCCTGTAAGGTGTGCCCAGCGTTTTCGCGCCCCATATAGTATTGCGCCAACCGCCGCAATTCGTCATAGACAATTGGCGTCAACAGCTCCAAAGCCGCCCGGTTCCCCTGCGACCAATCCTGCAACAGTTGCGTGACGTCCTGTGCACTCATCAACCGGATTATACCGTTACCGGCTCTTAATCATGGTACGTTTCTCTCGATGGCCCTCCTCGAATCGAAGCGTTTCCAACACAGTTTTCTACTCGCCCTGGGTGCCGCCACCCTATCCGTCTGCTTCGCTATCCTCAGGCCGTTTCTCATGCCGCTCGTCGCGGCCGTCGCGTTGGCCATTCTCTTTTATCCGTTGCACAATCGGATCGTCCGCTCGCTCCGCCGCCCCAATCTCTCCGCCGGCCTCTCCGTCGTTCTGGTCATCGTGCTCATTCTCCTGCCGGCATTCCTGTTGGGCACCGCCGTCGCCCGCGAACTACGGCAACTCTACGATGTCGCCGCCAGCAAATCCGCCGCCGGCGGCGGTTGGACGGAATGGACCGCCAATCTCCTCCACCGCGGCATCCTCTGGGCCGGCGTCGAGTCACCGGAAACTGAGGAACAGATCCGCAATGCCCTCCTCGAACGCGTGCAGGCCCTCGGCGGCGTCCTTCTCGCCTTCACCCGCGACCTCCTCGCCAACCTCGTCTCCTTGATCGTAAACGCGGTCGTCACGCTATTCAGCCTGTTCTTCCTCTTCCGCGATGGCAGTCGCCTGAAACACGGTCTGGCCCGCATCACACCGTTGCCCCCGGGCGCCTTTCACCGCCTCTTCGCCGACATCGGCCGCAGCGTTCTTGCCAATGTTTACGGCATCGGAGCCGTGGCCGTGGCCCAAGGCGCTCTCACCGCTCTCATCTTCTCCCTGCTCGGCCTAAAATCCCCTGTTCTCTGGGGAACCGTGGCCGGGCTGTTCTCGATGATTCCCATCCTCGGCCCCCCGATCGTCTGGGTCCCGGCGTCCATCTTTCTCGCCGCCTCGGGAAGCTGGGGCAAGGCGTTCATCCTCGTTGCTTTCGGCGCCGGGGTCATCGGCTTGGCCGACAACTTCATCCGGCCCTACGTCATCAGCGGCCGCGTGAACCTCCACCCACTACTCGTGTTCTTCGCCTTGCTCGGGGGAGCACAGGCCTTCGGCTTCCTCGGCCTCTTCATCGGCCCGGCCACCCTCTCGGTGACCGTTGCGATTGTCGAACTCCTCCGGGAAGAACCTACCGACCCTCCCGAACCGGGCCGTATTTCCCTTTGATCCGCTGCATGCCATCCGCCGGCTGCGGGTCTTCCGGCTGTAGCGATTTGCTCAACCCGGTGTCCTCGCTCTTATTTCCAAACTTGGGCCGCAGCCGCAACTTTGGTGCATCGCTGCTCGCTCCGGACAGGTCCTGCGCCTCCAGCGTCCCGGTCGTAGCCACGCCCGGTGTGTAAACCACCATCGCCACCCAGTAGGTGCCGCTCCGCAATGGCGAATTCGCCCCGGGAGTAATCGTGATCCGCTCATCCCCGGAGACCGTTGTCGAGCTGAAGTCGGCCACCACCCGGCCCTCCCGCACCTCCGGCGGCGAGCCGAACCGGACATACAAGTCCACATCCGCCCCCGGCGTGTCAGTTTTCAAGGCAATCTCCATTCGCGAGACATTCGTGACATCCAGCCTGTAGGCATTGGCGCCCGAGAACAACGTCGGAACCTCTACCGCATCGTACGCCCAACCCGCGGCCTGGCCGAACGACAACACCCTGCCCTGCCCCGTAGCCGGTGGAGCCGGCGCCCGTTCCACCGTCGCGGTAACTACGCCGGTCACCTCCACATTGCGCGCATAGTTGCCCAGCGCGATAAAGTAGGTGCCCGCTTCGAGCGGTGGTGTGGAAGTCCGGGTAATCGTGATGGTCTCGTTGCCCGTCGACCCTTCCGCGAAGTAGTCAGCGATCACTTCGCCCTCCACCAACTCCACATCCGCCCCCCGGCGTACATAAAGGTCCACGTCCGCATTGGGTGTACTCGTGTTCAGCCGCACCGTCAGGCTCGTCGAACCGGCCGGCACCTGGATCCGGAAGCCGGAGGTTGCCGCATACAGCGTCGGCGTGGCCGTGGCCGGCAACGCGAAACGGCCCGGCGTCCCTGAGGTCAACTCCACTTGCTCCTGTGGTGGTGCAGCCGCGGTGTCAATGTAGACCACCACTTGTCCCTCCGCCTGTACGTTTGGAGTAAACAACGCGAGCGAAATGAAGTACGTTCCCGCACGCAACGGCGGTGTCGAGCCCGCTGTAATATCCAGCAGCTCCTCGCCCGCAGGACCCTCGCTCTTATAGTCCGTCACAATCCGGCCGTCCACAATCGCCGGTGCCTGGCCCACCCGCGCGAACAGGTCCACATCCACTTCCGGCGTACTCGTCTGCAGCACCACCCGCACCCGTGAGGCGTTCTCGGGAACCGTAATCCGGAATGACGGATCAGAGATCAGCGAGGGGCCTGACACCGGGGCAATCGTAAACCGCTGCGGCAGTCCCGCGATCAGCGGCTGCCCCACCGTGTTCGACGATCCGCCCGTGGTCACCGTCGCGAGCATCGTGCCCTGCACTCGCACATTCCGGGTAAACAAACCCAAGGCGATGTAATACGTCCCCGCTCGCAACGCCGGCGTCGTCGAAGGAGTAATCACGATCGTCTCGCTCCCCGAATCGCTCTCCGAGGAATAGTCGGTTTGAACCGACCCGCTGCTCACCCGCGGCGCCTCACCCGCCCGAACATACAGGTCGACGTCCGCCCCAGGCGTTGTCGTCTGAATCCGCACTTCCAACCGTGTCGCCCCGGCCGGTACCGAAATTTGGTAGGCGCTATCGCCGCTGAAAAGCGTCGGGTTCTCCACCGCGTCAAGCGTAAAGGCGGCAGCCGCGCCCGAAGTCAGGATACGTCCGGTAGAAGTTGGCGGAGGAGTAGTGGTCCCGCCCGTCACCGTCGCCGTGAGGCGCGAGGTGATCCTCGTATTCGCCGTAAAGACCGCCAGGTTAATAAAGTACGTTCCGGCCCGCAACGCCGGAGTCGTCGACGAAGTGATCGTGATTACCTCCTCGCCGGCCGGCCCCTCGGATCGATGATCCGCGGTGATTCGCTGATTCTCCACGAGCGCCTCTGTATTGAACCGCGCAAATAGGTCCACATCCACATTGGACGTATCGGTCTGCAGCCGGATTTCCAGGCGGGTCGCCCCCTGCGGCACGTCGATCCGGTAGGCCGAGGCTCCGCGCAGGAGCGTTCCACCCGACACCGGTTCCATCGTCACCGTTCGCGTCTGCCCGGAAGTCAACGCGACCGCCCCAGATGCCGGAGGTGGCGTCGTCCCGCCCGTCACCGTCGCCGTGAGCCGCGCCGAAATCCGTGTGTTCGCCGCAAACACCCCCAAATGAATGAAATACGTCCCAGCCCGAAGCGCCGGGCTCGACGTCGAGGTGATTGTGATCAGTTCACTCCCCGACAACCCCTCCGACCGGAAGTCCGCCACCACGGCCCGATTCTCCAGTACGCTTTCCGTCCCAAACCGGGCATACAAGTCCACATCGACATTCGGGGTATCCGTCGCCAGCCGGATCTCCAGCCGCGTCGCACCCTGCGGCACTTCAACCCGGTACGCCAACGAACCGGTCAACAGCGTTCCAGACGGAACCGGCTCAATCGTTATCGTCCGCGTCTGCCCGGATGTCAGCACCACCGCGCCAGAACTTGGAGGTGGGGGCGTTGTCCCGCCCGTCACGATGGCCGTGACGGTCCCACTCGCCTCTACCCCCGGCGTGAACAACGCCAGCGCAATGAAGTAGGTGCCTGCCTGCAACGCCGGGCTCGACGAGGGAGTAATCACGATCGTCTCGTTCCCGCTATCCGTCGCCGCCGAGAAATCGGCCGTAACGCGCCCGCCGTTCAACACCGGGGCGCTGCCCCGCCGCACGAACAGGTCGAGATCCGCTCCCTCCGTCGCTGTCCGCAGTTGAATCTCCAGCCGCGTCGCTCCCTGCGGCACCTCCACCCGGTACACCGACGCGCCACCCAACAGCGTCGGCGCCTCCACCGGACCCACCGTGAAGCTCGCCGGCGTATTACTCGTCAACGCGGTTCCGTCCGTGCCTCCGGTCGGCGGCGGGGGCGTCGGACCCGTGGTCCTTTCTTCGAGAAAGCCTTGCAGCGCCGGATACGCGACCGAAAACCGGCCATACCAGTCGAACGCCGGCCGCAAGTCACACTCCGTCTGCCCCGCCGGCGGCTTCGGACCGCCCGATAACATTCCGACGATTAGCCCATCCCGGTTGAAAATTGGCGAGCCCGAGGAACCACCCTCCGTCACCCCCTCCCGCCACGTAATCGAGTGATACATCGGTTCGGGCCTGCCGCGAGTCGCAATCGGTTCAGCTTTATTGCCAAACGAGATGCGCTTGTAGTCGCCCGTCGGATGGTGGATGCCAGTCACCTCTGCACCAATCTCGGGATCAACCTCGGACCAACCCGAGAACGTCACGCCATTCGGCAGCGAGCCATTCAAACGCAGCAGGGAGTAGTCACCGAGCTCAAGGGAACCGCTTGCCAGATAGGTGGCGCCCACGGTGGTCGGCACCTCGCGCAAATTCCGTGGCGCCCCGTTACAAACGCTCGACTGATAGAACCAGAACACCTGCACACTGCGCGCCTCGGCCTCGTTGCTCACGCAATGGTCCGCCGTCAGGAAGTAAGGGATGCCGCTGTTGTTGCGCGTGTTGATCAATGACCCGGAACACAGCGCGCCACCCCCATTCGTTTCAAATAGATAGCGCCCCACGCTGCGCGCCCGCTCGTCCCATTCCGGATAGCAGGTCACATCCAGGTTGCAGCCCAAAGCCGCCTCCCGCGCCGCGCCCACCGGGCCCAACTTAGTCTCCCCCACTCCGCCCTTCGCCGGCGCCACGCCCGCGAAAAGGTGGCTGATCCGCCCCACATGAAATGGCAGAATCCGCGGCGCTCCCGCGGCAGCCTCGAACTCAACCACCAGCGATTCGCCCTCCACTAAAGCGGTCCAGAAATCGTCGCCGCCTTCGTAGGGGCCCACGGGTTGCGTTGGGTTCGTTACGTCACCTGGGTACAACCACAGTCGACCCGAGCCTGCCGCCAGCCCCAGGATTTCCAACCGAAGTCCCTTCGCGCCCGGGCTCCGCAACGCAGCCTGATAGACCGCCCGCCCGTCCGGCAGTTCATTCCATTGACCTCTGGCCAGGAACTCATCTCCACCCAAACGGTGAACGCCGGCCCGCGTCACACCCGGCTTAATCGCTGTCGGCGCACTTTCCGCTGCCGAAATCGGCCCCATCCAGAATTCCGCTACCCGAGCCGATCGAACCAGCGGCCGCTTCACGGCGGGCGCTTCCACTGTCTTCAGTTTGAACGGAGGCACCGGGGCCGCCCATAGCGCGGGCAGACAGAAAAGTAGGGACAAACGAAGCAGCATATAGAACCCTCTCGGACTAACGCGGAATTACGACTCAGAATCGTGCGGGAAACTGATAATAGTTCTATTTCCCAGTGCGCGCCAGAACCCAAACAGAGATATCGACAGCAACAGAGAAAAAGTTGCTAGTCCCGAGGAAAGATACCAGGCGGTCCAGTCTGTCCCAATGCTCAATGTGCTCATGCAGTTGAAAAAGAACACCATGGCGATCATCACCACCAGACCCAGCCTTAACATCAACCCGATGATCGCCAAAAACATAGCGAAATAGAGCAAATAGCTGACGAGCCAGTCGGCCCTGCTGCTCGCCGCACTCGACTGTGCCGCGAACAGCGCCGAAGCCACCACCGTCTCCACCCAGTCCCGGCGCAGCAGGGCCCGCAGCCCGCACATGACGAGAAACAGCAACAACCCCGATTGGAGACTTCCCACCAGCAGGCGGCTTATCTCGCCGAACCAGGGCCGGACCCCGAGCAGATAGTCGTCCCACAAGCCAGGCCTTACCCCCTCCTCGGCAAAACGCATCAACGCCAACCCGGTCACCGCGGTGAACAATCCCAGCCCCGCCGCCCCGCCGATCAGGACGTGCGCCCACACCCGCGCATCCTTCCACCGCCCCGCCAGCAGCCGGCTCCAAGTCACCAGCGATTGCGGCCACCGCGCCCGCACCGATGGTTCAATCGCCAAATAGATGAGCCATAGAATCGCGCCGAAAAACATCGCCTGCGCCGCGATCTCAAACACGATGCCAATCATCCCGCTCGTGAGCACCGGGTGCACGCTCCCCGCCCACGATGCCACGATCAGCGCCGCCGAAACGATCGCCAACCGAAACGCTCCCCTCCGATCCACCCGTCCGACCTTCCAATTCCGCCGGGACAAGAGCAAAGTGAAAAACAAGGCGACGCCCAGCGCCGTCAGTTCCAAAGTCCGTTGAATCCAATTCGTCCCGTTCGCGCCGGCCTCTTTCATCCAGGGCCAAATCATCTGAAACTCCGTGATTTGCCCCTTCCACGAGGCGACCTGCACCAGCACTTCCATCTCGGGAATTCCCGGATGGGGCCCCTTCCACGCCTGCACCTGATCCGCCGCGCCAAGCGGGGTCCGCGCGAGTGCAGCCGGTGTAAATCGGCTGAGCTCCAGCCCCGCCGCACGAAAAATCTCTGCGGCGTCCGGCGCCGATCCCGCCGGCTGTTCGCCCAGCGCATAGGGAACGCCCCGAAAGTGCCGTAGCCGGCCACCGCTATCCAGGTCTACCTGAACCATCCCGGGTTCCACCGGAGGTGGGTTCATCCCGGTGATGCTCCCAAGCGGTTCAGCCAGCAACGGCGTCCGCGCCTCCCGGTACCTCACTAGCCCCACTCCCTCAGCCGCCAGCCACTTGTCCCACTCGGGCCCGGACATTTTCCGGAAATACTCAAACAGCTCCGTCCGTTCCACGAGCCGAATCGCCCGGTCTGCGGGCTTCAGCGGATAACCGAAGCGTACCGAAAGATCCCGCGCCTTCTGCGCCAACACTTCCGGCGAGTACTCCGCCGGGGCTCGCAGCAGACCGACATTCCGTTGCCGGAGCCACGGGCTCGCCGCGATACAGACGAGGATTGTCGCCAGGCAGGCAATCGCGTATCGCGGCGCCAAACCGTCGGTGCCTCCTGCCGCCGCGACCAACTCCGGAGATGGGGTCTCCCCTGCCGCCAGCGCTGCCGCCAGCGGATCGCCGCCCGGCAAAGCCGCGGCCACTGCGAGGGCCGACGACGGCCGCCGCAGCGGTTCCGGGTCGAGGCATCGGCGGATCACCCGCTCCACGCCCGGGTCCACATCGGAGGCCAACGCCGTCAGACTGCTCGGCTGCGCCGCCTCCTGCAGCGCGATCAGGTCCTGCATCGTACCGGCCTCGTAAGGCCGCTTCCCCGTGAACAACTCGTACAACACCAGCCCCAGAGAGTACAGGTCGCTCCGCGCCGTCACCCCCGTACCCTTCAACTGCTCCGGGGACATGTAGGCTGGGGTCCCGTTCCTGACTTCCGCGCCCGCAATCTGCTCTGCAATCGCCGCCAACCCGAAGTCGAGGATCAATACCTCGCCCTTCTTGTTGAGCATGATGTTCTGCGGCTTCAAATCCCGGTGGACAACCCCCTTGTCATGCGCCGCCTGCAGCCCGGCGCAGAGCTTCCTGGCAATCTCGATGGCCTTGTCGGCAGGCAGCCGGCCGATTCGCTTCAGCAGCGTGGCCAGGTCTTCACCGTCGACGTACTCCATCGAAAGGAAAGGCGTGCCCTCCACCTCGCCTATGTCATACATTCGACATACGTTCGGATGGGAAACCTGCCGGGCTACCCGGACTTCGTTCTGGAAGCGCTCGAGCAACCGGTCGTTTCCGGCGGCCGACTCGGGCAGGAACTTAAGCGCGACCGACTGCCCCAGCGCCAAGTCCGTCGCCCGGTACACTTCGCCCATGCCGCCTTCGCCGAGCAGCCCGATAATCCGGTAACGCCCGCCGAGCAAAGTACCCGAAACGAACCGGCCTTCTTCGTGCGCCGCTGAACTCGTCCGCCGCGAGATCGAGTCCGTCTGCGTCGTGGTTACGTCCGGAAGCCGGTCCATCTGCTATTAATAATACTGCGAATGCTTCCCTACTCCGCCTATGGTGAACTGGTCCAGGCCCGGATCCAATCCGGATATGGGATCCGGGTAGTAACCCGGGATGTACAGGACCCATTGACCGGCGACCTCGACGGCGCCGAGATCCACCTGGACTACTTACTGAGCCCCGAAGACCGGCTATTCCTCCTCGGTCACCTATTCGGCCATACCGTGCAGTGGAACGTGCATCCGCACGCCTTCGACATCGGCAAACTCCGCCATCCCCCGGTTCCGGAGCAGGACCTTCCCCCGGTGATTGAATACGAACGCCAAGCCGCGGCCTATGCGCTGAGGCTATTCCACGAGTGCGGCATCTTTGACGCCGACCAGTGGTTTTCGGACTATACCGCCTGTGACATGGCCTATCTGACCCATTTCTATCGGACCGGCGACAAGCGCCCGTTCCGCGAATTCTGGGTCGCAGGTTCGCCGGTGATTGCGCCGCTCCCTGTCCCGCCCTTCCGGCCTCTGGCCCGGATCCTCCGCCGCGACGGCGTCGTAATTTAAGTCAGAATGCCGCGCTTCACTTCGCCGTGAACATCCGTCAGGCGGAAGTTCCGACCCTGGAACTTATAAGTCAGCTTCGTATGATCGAAGCCGAGTTGATTCAGAATCGTCGCGTGTAAGTCGTGGACGTGAACTTTGTCTTTGGCCACGTTGAACCCAAGCTCGTCGCTTTCGCCGTAGGTGATTCCCGGCTTGAACCCGCCGCCCGCCATCCACATCGTGAACGCGTTCGGATGATGGTCGCGACCGTCGCTGCCGCCCTGCACCATCGGGGTACGGCCAAACTCGCCGCCCCAGATCACAATCGTATCGTCGAGCATCCCGCGCTGCTTCAGATCCTGAACCAAGGCCGCGCAGGCCTGGTCGGTATCTTTGCAGTTCTGCGTAATGTCTTTGACGAGGTTGCCGTGCTGGTCCCAAGCTTCGTGGAAAATCTGCACGAACCGGACGCCGCGTTCGCTCAAGCGCCGGGCGAGTAGCACAGTGTTCGCGAAGCTGGGTTTGGCGGGGTCGGCGCCGTACATGTCGAGGATGTGTTTCGGCTCCTGCGATAAGTCCATCACCCCCGGCGCGCTCATCTGCATCCGGTAGGCCATTTCATAGCTCGAGATGCGCGTCGCGATCTCCGGGTCGCCCGTCGAATCGAGCTTCATCTGATTCAGGCGCTTAATCGACTCGAGCGAATCCTGCTGCAGTTGGTTGTCGACACCCGCTGGGTTCGAGAGATAAAGGACCGGGTCGCCGGTGGAGCGGAACTGGACACCTTGATGCGATGTTGGCAGGAACCCAGACCCCCAGCAGGAGTTCCCGCCGCTCGGCCCCTTTTTCCCGGTGGAGAAGACGACGAACGCCGGCAGGTCTTTTGACTCGCTGCCGAGCCCATACGTGACCCAGGAGCCAATGCTCGGACGCCCGAAGATCATCGCGCCGGTGTTCATCAGAATCTGTCCCGGCGCATGATTGAACGCATCGGTCGACATGCTCTTGACGATGGTGATGTCATCGACCACCTTGCTGAGATGCGGCAGCAGGTTGGTTAGCTCGGCGCCGGACTGTCCGTACTTCGCGAAGGGAAACTTGGGACCAAGGAGCTTTGAGTTCGGGTTGATGAACGCGGCGCGATAGCCCTTCAACAACTCGGCCGGTGGGAGTTGGCCGTCGAACTTGGCAAGCTGCGGTTTGTTGTCGAACATCTCCAGATGGCTGGGGGCCCCGGCCATGAAGAGGAAGATGACGCGCTTGGCTTTGGGTGCGAAGTGGGGTTGCTGATTGGTGGCGGCGAGCGCGTTCATCGCCATGGCCCCGAGGCCAACGCCACACTGCTCAAAGAACCAACGCCGGCTAATTTTCGACATGACTTATTCCTTCGTGATGGTTTCGTCGAGGTTGAGGAGAACGCGGGCGACAGCGGTCCAGCCCGCTGCGGTCGCGGCCGGGACCCCGGCCGGCGGGTCGCCGCCGAGGAGATCCTTCGGGTTCAGGCTACCGCTCGAGAATCTCTGGGTTTGTTTTTCGAGCAAAGCCAGCAGGATGGTGCGCTCCTCAGCCATCGGCTTGCGTGAGGCGACCCGGCGGAAGGCGAAGTCAACCCGTTGAGAGTCCGTTTTGCCGCCCTCGCGGAGAGTCTTCAGCGCCAGCGCCCTCGCGGCTTCGAGAAACATGGGTTCGTTCAGCGCGGTAAGCGCCTGCAAGGGGGTGTTCGAACGGGAGCGGCGGACACAGGCGACGTCGCCGTTCGGAGTATCGAAGTTGGAGAGCATCGGGTACGGCACCGAACGGTAGCGGTGCGTATAGACTGCCCGGCGATACCGGTCATCGCCCTTCTCTTCTTTCCAAATTTTGGGCCCGTAGGAGTTGGGCGGCAGGAAGAGGAACTCCGGGGCAGCGGGGTAGACGGCGGGGCCGCCGATCTTCGTATTGAGCAGGCCAGCCGCGGCGAGCGTGATGTCGCGGACCACCTCGCCTTCGACGCGGAAGCGGGGGCCACGGGCGAGCCATTTGTTGAATTGGTCCTTCGAGAGTAACTCCGGCGTCGTTTTGGAGCTTTGCTTGTAGGTCGCGCTCGAGACGATGAGGCGATGGAGCTTCTTCATGCTCCAGCCGGACTCCATGAACTCTACCGCGAGGAAGTCGAGCAGCTCCGGATGCGACGCGATGTCGCTTTGTTTGCCGAGATCTTCGGGCGTGGTGACGAGGCCTTGACCGAAGTAAGCCTGCCAGACACGATTGACGAAGGCCCGGGCCGTCGTCGGCGCCTGGCGATCGACCATCCATTTCGCGAAGGAGAGCCGCGTGAGTTCCGCATCGGCCGGTAACGGATTCAAGAAGGCCGGAACACCGGGTTTGACGAGTTTGCCCGGCTTCAGGAAGTCGCCGCGCATGAGAAGTTTGGTGTCGCGCATCGATTCGCCCCGGCTCATGACGAGCTGCGAGGTCGGCTCCGGGTGCTGTTTCCAGAGCGCTTCAATGGCTTCGTTTTGTTCTTTCCACTCGGGCACGGTCTGCCGCCAAGTGGAGAAGTTGAGGGGACCTTGCGCGACGGCGTCGGCGGCGGTGGAGGCGGACAGGCGCATGCGGCCTAGATTGTTGTTCTGGTTGTCGTCGCTGTTCCAGCCTCCGTGGTTCTGCTTCAAATAAATGTTCAGGATGGTGCCCTGGGGGTATCCGAAAGGCTTCTCCGTGACGAATACGGCTTGCCGCGGTTGATTGCGGCGGCCGGGGCCGGCGTCGATGCCCCAGGCGGTTTTGTCGTCGCCGTCGATGGCGTACGCGATCGGGCCGAGGAGGCGCTTTGAGTTGTCGGTCTTGTCCCAGTAGATGGACTTGAGTGGCGTGGGGGCCATTTCGAAATCGGCCGAGGCGCGGACGAACTTGATCTTCTCGATTTTGTCCGGGGCGTCCTGCGGGGCGATTTCGAGTTCGATTTCGGTGAGAGCGCCGGTGCCTTCAATGGACCGGCCGGGTCCGCCGTGAGGCAGGTTGGGATCCTTCAGGAGTTCGATGCGGATGGCCTGGAGTCCGGTCTCGTTGGTTTTGACGGCCATCTTGGCTCGATGGCGAGTCGGGGCGTAGCCGGCGGCGAGCATGGAGCCGTCGCCCATCAGGAGGTACTTCTGGCCACCGGTGGAGATGTCGTCGACATCGGGCGTCAGCGTGGCCCAGGCGGGTTGGGGTTTGGCGGAGGCGTTCATGCGTTCGCGCCAGTCGGGATTCTTATGCTGGAGGTCGTCCTCGATTTCTTTGATGCGGCGGAAGATGTCGGCGCGCTGCATCTGCTGTTCGGGGGTATAGACGCTGACGCTGCCTTCGGCGGAGTCGTTCAAGAAGGCGAAGATCTTGTAGTACTCCTCCTGGGTCAGCGGGTCGAATTTATGGTTGTGGCACTGGGCGCAGCCGATGGTGACGCCGAGGATGCTTTTGCCGACGGTGTCGACGCGGTCGAACATCGCTTCCATGCGGAACTGTTCGGGATCGACGCCGCCCTCTTCGTTGATCATCGAATTGCGGAGGAAGCCGGTGGCTACGATCTGGTCTTGCGTTGCGTTGGGGAGAAGGTCTCCGGCGAGCTGCTCGATGATGAACTGCGAGTACGGTTTGTCGTCGTTGATGGCCTTGATGACCCAGTCGCGGTAGAACCAGACGAAGCGTTGTTTATCTTTTTCAAAGCCGTCGGAATCGGCGTAGCGAGCGGCGTCGAGCCAGTGGCGGCCCCAGCGTTCCCCGTGATGGGGCGAGGCGAGGAGGCGGTCCACTTGCTTCTGGTAAGCGTCTTTGCTCTTGTCGGCGAGGAAGGCGTCGACTTCGGCCGGGGTAGGCGGCAGGCCGACGAGGTCGAGCGAGAGCCGACGAAGGAGCGTGGTGCGATCAGCTTCGGGCGAAGGCTGGAGGCCTTCGGCGGCGAGCTTGGCGCGGACAAGATAGTCGATGGGGTGACCGGCTCCGGCGGGGATGTTCGGCCGAACCGGCGGGATGTAAGCCCAATGCTTTTTGATTTCGGCGGACTTGGCGCTGGCGGCCTCGGGCCATTCGGCGCCTTGCGTGATCCAATCTTTGATGATGGCGATGGAGGCCGGATCGAGGGGCTTGGCGCCCATCGGCATCCTGGCTTGATCGGTGGTTCCGGCGATGCGTTGGAAGAGAGTGCTTTCCTCGGGTTTGCCGGGGACGATACCGGCGTGGCGGCTTTGACCACCGGCGAACGCTAGCGTTTTGGCGTCAAGCCGGAGGGCCCCAAGCTGGGCTTTGGGGCCGTGGCAGTTCGCGCACGATTTCTCGAAGATGGGCTGAACGTCGCGGACGAAATCCACCTTTTTCGCGGGTGGCTCGGCGGTCTGGGCCCATGAGAATATCGCGGCTCCGGCAGGGAGCAGACAGAGGAGCAACTTCTTCGACATAGCTTGCTGCCTCTATCGTATACCCTTACCGGCGTTACTTCTGTGTGGTTGCGGTGCTCAGGAACAAAGAGTTGAAGAGCAGTTTGTAAGTGCCGTGCGGTTGGGCACGGAAAGTGATTTCCGGTCCCATCATCATCAGCTTGCCTTCGCCTACCGGGACTTCGGCCACGGCGACGCCGCCTTCGAGGTACTTTTCGCCCCAAGCCCAACCGCTCCGTAACGGAGAAGGGCCGAACCATGCGACGGGCTTGACGCCCCGGGCCATGGCTTCGGGAGCGAGCTTGAAGACGGGGCTATCGTTGAAGAAGACGTCGACTTTGTCTTCGAGGCCGTAGGCCACGGGCTGGGTGTTATCGACGTTTGCCTGGAGAATGCTGCCGGGTACGTAGTATTTTTCGCGGGGCAGCGAACGTTCCCGGCCGTCGCGGCCGCGTTCGGTCATGGCGTCCTTCACTGGGAGCCCGAGATGGGCCGCCAGGTTGTTGCTCGAGCCGATGGTGATGACGGTGCCGCCAGTGTCCATGAAGGCCTTAAGCTGCGGGATGGACTTCTGTTCAGTGACGCGGCCGAGCCGGGGCTGGAACTCGGCAGGGATCTTATCGCGATTCGGCTCGCCGCCGCGGAAGCCGCCGCGGCCGGTTTCCGGACCGAGGCTGGCGGCCCGCGGGATGGCTCCGCCGACGAAGAGGATTACGTCATATTTCTGGCGTAGGTTGCCGGCGTCGATGGCTTGCGGATAGAGCACCTCGAAGGGAAATTCGAAGCGCTCGAGCAGGAAGCGGACCCAGCCGGAGGGCATGGAACCGCCGAACTGATCCCACAGGGCGATGCGGGGCGCGGACAGCTTCATGGATTCACCGGCGGGGCGAGCGGCGACGGCCTTCGCGTTGAAGCCGAACTCGGCGGCGGCTTTCTCGATAATCGCCTTCGTCGTGGACTTGGCCGGGACGTACAATGCGCCGGGACCGTAGAGGGCATCGTCTTTAATGCCCTGCTTGAGCCAGTAGACCTCTTCTTTCGCCGCGATGAGGCGGTTGGTCAGAATAAAGCTGTCGTTGACCTTATGGCTGATGAGATACCCGGCGCCGGAGCCTTCGACCTTACCGACAGGCGGCTTTTCGAGCACGCCCCACGGGAGCTTGGCGAAGGGCCCATCGAAGGGATCGAGAATGCGATCGAACTGGACGCCCATCTGATAGGCGAGGGTCCAGCCAGCGTTGTCATAAGGAGGGATTGGCGGGCCGCCTTCGTAGCGGAAGTCGTTCGGGTGATCCTGGGGCTCGAACATGTCGAGAACGTGGGGCCGGAAGGCTTGCGCGGTCTTGACGACATAGGAGCCGGCGGGATAGCTTTTGCCGGCGACGGCGAAGGAGCCGGTCGCCTTATGGATCTGGATGCCGTTTTTAATGAGGGCGTTGATGAACTTGACGGCCGTGGGGAAGTCGGCCTGCGCCGCCGAGATGACGTAGCCTCTGGGGTCACGCAGTTCCGGGGTCTTCATTGCTTCGTAGAAGCGGGCAGGGGCGGCGGCCGACTGCGGGCCGGTCTGGCGACCGGGGTTTTCTTTCGCGATCAGCGTTTTGACGGCTTCGATGCGCTTCGGGCTCATGGTCCAGGTGTCTTTCGTTCCGCGATCGATGGAGTTTTTGCCCATCTTCCAGACGTTAAAGAGGAAGTGTTCGCGCTGCCGGGAGGCGAGGTCAAGAACGGCGCGGTTGGCGGTGATGGAGTAGTCGATCGACTGGCGGTAGTGCCATTTCTGCGGGGCGATGGGCATGGGCAGGTCACCGCCCGGCAGTTGGCGATTGGGGACGAAGGCGACTTCCATGGGGGTGGGCGAACCGATGATTTCGGTGAGGAGCCCGATCATATTGTGGAAGTACGTGGTCGTGCGGAGGCCGCCGTTGTACCAGGTGGAGTAGTTGGCTCCGCTACGCATGGTGGAACCGGGCTTATCTTCCTGCACGAAGCGGGAGTGCATGGCGGCGCCGACGAGGTCGAGTGAGGTGACGATCAACGGATCAATATTGTAGTTGAACGGGTCGCGAAAGGGCGGCGCGAAGATCACCGTGCCGAGTGGGCCGGTCTGGTGATGGTTGTACATGATCTGCGGGAACCACTCGATGAAGAGTTGGCGGTTCATGTTGACCGATTCGCGGAGGTTCGCCATATAGAAGTCGCGGTTGTTATCGTGACCGGCGTACTTCTGATAGAGACGGGGGGCGCCGTCCATGACGCGCTTTTCGGGGACGGGTTCGCGCATGTACCATTCGCTGATGAGATCGTGGCCGTCGGGATTGGCGTGGGTACAGAGAATAATGACGTCTTTGAGGATGCGCATCGTCTCGGGATCGTTGCGGCTGGCGAACTGCCAGATGGTCTCGATCAACTGATGGGTGCCGACGGTCTCCGTGGAATGGAGGCCGCCATCGATCCAGACGACAGCTTTGCCTTCGGCGGCGAGGGCGCGGGCCTGTGCTGCGGTGAGGCCTTCGGCGCGGGCGAGTTTCTGGGCGATGTCCTTATACTTGGCGAGATTGGCCAAGTTTTCGGGGGCCGAGATAACCATCATGTATTGGGTGCGGTCTTCTTCGGTTTTGCCGATGTCGACGAGGCGCAGGCGGTTAGACTCCGCGGCTAACTTCTTGAAGTAGGCTTCGGTTTGCTTATACGTGGTGAGGTGGTAATCGTCACCGATGTTGAAGCCGTAATGCTCTTTCGGGCTGGTCAGTTTCTGGGCGGCCAAGGGGACGGCCACCAGGGTTAAAGCGGCGACTAGGGAATACAGGCGCATGGGATCCTTCAGGAAGCGGCAACGTCGCGGTTGGCTAATAGGGGAAGCGTGACAGACCGATGTGATCGGTGTCAACGCAGTTTTGGGTTCAGTTGGGTGCATTTTCTGGTTCTCCGGGTGCGGGATTTGGCAGAACCGAACGCGTAAGTGGTTTGGTTTTAGCAACTTCCTGGGACCTTCCGCGCGGGAGCAGCAGCATGGAACGCAGGGCGATTAGCCGGGCGGCTTGGATCTGGCTAATTTTTCGATCGAGGGCGACGGCGACGCAGGACCGTGTATAGAGTGAGGCGACGGCGAAGCCGAGCCGCGCTTGTTCGCGTGCGCCGCCTTTGAGTTGCGGATGTACGGCTTCGAACTGCGCTTTGGTCGCGCGGATTTCCTGATTTAGGAGAGCGGTTTCGGCGGCTTGCGCGCGGAAGAGCCGCCATTCGTTGGCGATGAAGGAGTCTGCGAACTCCTGTTCCGCGACGGTTTGCGGTGCGAGACGGGCGAGCCAACCTTGGCGGAAGAGCTCGAATTCAGCGGGATTTTCGTTAACGATGAGTGGGCCGATGCCGTTGGCTTCGGTTCGGGCGTAGCAGCCGTGTTTGAGGCGGGCTTTGCGGCATTGTGCTTTGCCGGCGGCGCTGACTGGACCGCGGGAACGGGCCCCGTTGATGCGGGCTTGTTCGGCTCTCGTGTTTTTGCGGGATGGATTCGGCTCGGGATTCATCCGTGGTTCTCCTTGCACGAACAGAATAGAGGAGGGGGAAGGGGCAAGCGGGCCGGGAGGGAGTTCCACAGCGGGAGCAAATTAAGGCTATGTTTCTTGGAATGAATGGGTTATGGACTTTTTTCGAAATCTGAGGATTGGTTGTGAACGCGGTTCCGCTGGTCTTGCCTAATGACAACTAGAGTGCCGAGCCGACTATCGTTCAGCCATTCGGGAGGTATTGCCAATGCCTGGATCTGAGTAGCAATAGAAGCCTGCAGGGGGCGATCCCGCGTAATCCCGAAGTGATGCATGGAGAGCCGGTCTTTCGTGGCACTCGGGTCCCCGTGCAAACGCTGTTCGACCATACAGAGAACGGCGAGTCACTCAGTGAGGTTAATGCAAGGAACTTCGTTTGGCGCGTGTCTAAAGCAGAAGCTCACCCGATGAAGATCCTCTTGGACGATTGCGTTGACCAAAGATTGCGGCTCGTGTTCGCCGGTCACGACTGTCAAGCGGCAGCCTGCGCAACTTTGGCAGGCCTCCAAAATGGTGTTTTCCTGGCGGCGGCCAAAGTCGTGAATGGCGTTTCACGGGTTGCCAGTTTTAACGCTGTATCGCAACGCGGCTACTCACGCGATCACCGGCCCGACTGCAAGCAAGTGGACTTCGCGCTGGTGATGGGCCGCTGCGGCATGTCGTTGGGATACGAACTTTTTGCCGGTAACAAGGCAGATGTGACGACGGTGGAAGATATGGCCAATCACATCGAAGGCCGTGTGCGAAGTCGAATCGGATCTGGGTGATGGACCGCGGGATGGGGAGCCGGGACAACGTTGCTTTCCTGTGCGAACCGCAGCGGCGATACATCATCGGCACGCCGAAGGCGAGGTGGAAGCAGTTTGAACGGGTGATGTTCTCGGCGGATTGGACGCGGGCCCACGACGGATTGGAGGTGCAGTTGTGCCCCGCGGCGGACGGCGGGGAGACGTTCATTCTCTGCCGTAGCGCGGAGCGCATGGAGAAGGAACGGGCGATGCAAGACCGCTTTGAGATGCGGATTGAGGAGGGTTTGGCGAAGATCGCGGCGACGGCGAACAAACGCCGGCGACGGAATTGTTTGAGGCACGGGTAGCGGATCGGGGCGATGGTTCTGCGGGGTTGACGTGGACCAAGCGGGAGGTTTGGCGGCAATGGTCCCGGCTGAGTGAGGGCGGCTATCTGCTGCGCAGCGATGTTACGGACTGGAAGCCGGAGGAGTTATGGTGGGCCTACATTCAACTGACGGAGGCGGAGGCGGCGTTCCTGATTCAGAAGTCGGGTTTACCGCTTCGCCCGGTGTGGCATCAGAACAGAGAGCGGTTGAAGGCGCATATTCTGGAGGATTTCTGGCCGTATGTGGTGTGGAAGACGCTGCGGAAGTTTTGCTCGCGGGCCGGGTCGGGCGAGGAACTGCGCAATGTGTTCGACGAGATTGGCGAGATCGCGGAGGTCGGTGTAGTTAGGCCCACTCGTAAGGGCGTGACGATTCGAAAACGGTGCGTCACCAAGCCGACGCCGCATCAGCAGATCCTGCTGATGCGGCGGGGACTGCGGTTGCCGGTTTCGCTCGCGGCGTCCGGTTTGTAGTGAAGACTTTCGGGATGCGGCGTTGACAAGACAACTACTTATCGGCGCAACTGCGGAAGTTGGGCTAGTGTTGGCGATATCGATCGATGCAAGACAAAAAGCCTGAATCAACGGGTTGCTGTCGTTCGCGCGCAGAAGAAATGAGATTCGATCTTCTCGCGTCTCGAATGCAGCGGGTGTGGTGATTACGGTCCGATATTCACCTTGCTACGCGAAGGCATCACGAAAGTCTCCTTCGGCGGCAAATGCAGCGTAGGACTCGTTCGGCATCGCGTCTTTGCGCCGCGTGAAAAATGTACGGGGTTCCGTAGAACGGCGAGTGGGGGATGATCTGGACCTTTACCGTGCCAACCAAGTCCGTGGCCGGAAAGGCCAACTCGGTGGCCTTTCGCTATGCCCAGCAGGAGGGGGTAATTTACGGCAACCAACGGGATGCGGAAATCGAACAGGTGATGGGACCGAATTCAACAATCCCCTCCCTTTCCGGCAATACGAATCGGACCTACCCCAATCCGACTTCCGGGACAGCCACCTGCCGCCTTAGAACGAACTCCTCGACGTCCGGCCGAAACCGCACTCCGGCGCCCGATTGCTCCGGACCCTCGGCGTTAGCAAAGGACTGTCCGTGGCACGCTGGTCGAAACTACGTTCCCACGATCACATCTTACCCCGCCAAGCGGGCCGGACTCGAAAATGGCGACGCCGGTTCGCCCTTGAAGCCCGCACTATACGCTGCAATGGGGCCGTAACGATCCTCTCCGCTGGTGTATCTGCGGAATAGCGAGCCGACGCCATTCCCCGCGCTATAACGCGGCGCCTCGCTGGTGTTCAGCGAGGTCGAGTAGCAGTGGCCTGCCGAAAGCAGATACGCTGGAGCATCCGCCGGCATACCGTGCGCGGAATGCGGCCATCGTCCAACAGCAGTTCGGAACTTCCTGGCACTCTGGCCGACAAGCTCGGCCCCAAAGCAATATGCGCAAATGGCAGATCATCGTCCTTATCCTCATCGTTGTCCTGGCAGGCCTCGGCGGTGCTCTCTACTACTCCGCCAAACAACTGGCCGCCCGCTTTGAGCCTTACATCCGGGAGCAGGCCACCGCATACCTCCGCGATCGCTTCCAGGCCGATGTCGAACTTGGCGCCTTGCGTGTCGACTTGCCCAAATTCTCGCCCGTCGCTCTTTGGATGAACAAGGGCCGAGGATCTACGGCCGAGGTGGAAGCCGACAACATAGTTCTTCGCCGATCTAACGCCGCCCCACTCCTGAAGATTAAGCGCTTCTCCTTCACCGCCGACCTGGGCAAGCTCTTCGATCCCACGCACAAGGTTTCGCTTGTTGTCCTCGATGGCCTGGAAATCTATGTACCTCCTAAGGGCGAGCGCTCCCAATCTTCCGGCTCCAAATCTTCCGGCTCCAAGCCCTCCTCGAGCGTGATTCTCGATGAAGTCGTTGTTACGAACGCGAAGCTCGTAATTCTACCCAAGGACCCGGCCAAAAAGCCGCTCGAGTTTGAACTCCAACGCATTCGGATGCTATCGGCCGGTCTGGGTGTTCCGATGAAGTACGAGGCCTCGCTCCGCAACGCCCGGCCCCCCGGACAGATCGAAGCCAAAGGCGCTTTCGGCCCGTGGAATGCCAGTGAACCCGGCGACACCCCCCTGGACGGCGACTTCGTCTTCGACAACGCCGACCTGGGAGTCTTCTCCGGCATTGGCGGCATTCTTGATTCGAAAGGCTCGTTTCAAGGGCAACTGGCCCACATCTTCGCCAAAGGAACCGCCACCGTACCGGACTTTCAGCTAAAGATGGCCGGCAACCCGGTGCCGCTAACTGTGAACTACGACGTCGAAGTGGATGGCACCAATGGCAATACAACCCTCAAGCCTATCCAAGCGGTGCTCGGCAAGACCGCCTTTACCACCTCCGGTGCGGTGATTAAGCACGATGGCGATGCGCGCCGGACGATTGATCTCGATGTCCTGATGCCGAAAGGTCATCTCGCCGACCTTCTCCACCTTGCAATGAAGGGCACAACCCCCTTTATGACTGGCGACTTCTTCTTGAAGACCAAGATTCGCATTCCGCCGCTGGATGGAAAAGTGAAGGAGAAGATCCTGCTTGACGGTAACTTCAAAATCCAGAACGGCCAGTTCCTGAGTTCGCAGATCCAGGAAAAGATCGACGGCATCAGCCGCCAAGCCCAGGGTCAACCGAAGAACATGGCAATCGATGAGGTGTTCACCGATCTTACCGGGCACTTCCATCTGGAAAACGAATCGGTGACCTTTCGGGACCTGACCTTCGCCATCCCCGGCGCATTAATGGAGATCGGCGGCCGCTACCGGATGGACACAGAAGATCTCGATTTCCGGGGCACTGCGCGGCTTCGCGCCAAGGTATCCCAGACGCAGACCGGCTGGAAACGCTGGGCCTTGAAGCCAGTTGATCCGTTCTTCTCGAAGAAAGGCGCGGGCACGTTCCTGAAGATCAAAATCGATGGCAATCGCAAAGACCCGCACTTCGGTCTCGATCGCGGCAAGAAGTCGGAGTAAACGGCCTAGATGTAATACATCAGCCCGTCGTCGGCACTGTTCGCCGCGCGGGCCTTGGCCTCGTTCATCCGCTCGCAGACCTGCGCCAGCGTAGTCCCGTCCAGGATCTCCGCCATTGCATCCCGCACTTGGCGCATCACCATTCGCGTGCCGCAAAGCCGGTCGTCCACGCACTCATCGCATTTCCGGTAAGCGGTTTCGCTCGCGCAGGGCAGCGGAGCCAGCGGCCCTTCCAGCAGACGGATCACCGCGCCCATGGTCACCTTGTCCGGGGGCATACTGAGGGAGTAGCCGCCGCCTTTCCCCTTTTTGCTTTCCACCAAGCCCTGCCGCTTCATGCCCAGCAGGATCGCTTCGAGAAAATCCTGCGGAATCGATTCCTGCGCGGCCATCTTGGCGATCAGCGTCGGGCCCTGCCCGTAATTGCCGGCCAGGACGTACAGTGCGCGGAGCGCATATTGAGTCTTCTTTGAGAGAGTCCGCATTAATTCCCTTGCGGCTTCGCTCCCGGCACGCCCGGAGGACGCGGCCCCCGCGGGCCCATGCGCGGAGGATTCTTCACATACTCCGCGACATCCTTCGCGGCCTTCGTCTCCACGCCCGGCTTGCTGAAGAAACCCAAGTCCCGCATCCAATCCACCATGCGGTACTGCCAAGTTCCCATCGGGATCCCGCCGCGGTCGGTCAAGCCTCCGGTCATCCGGCTGCCGTCCGGCAGCGCATCGCCCGGATGCCGCCCGTTCCCGTAAACATGCAGTTCAATATTCGGAACGCCCTTGGCGAGCATCGCATTGAAATATTCCATGGCCCAAATCGCGTGGACCCGGTCGCCGGAGCCGCCGGTGGCGACAAACGCCGGGGGGACGTTGGCCGGAATCGCCGGCGCCGTGCGGTTGCGGGCAAACGGGCTGGGGCCGGGGTAGATGATCCCCACATAGTCCGGCCGCGACGAAATCCCTCGCAGCGGATCGCCCTCTTCGTTGTACTTTTTGTCGAACTGATCGAACAAAACAGCCGCCGGCGCCGAGAGCTCCGCCCCGGCCGAAAAGCCCATGATGCCGATCTTCTGCGGGTCGAAGTTGAACTCCTTCGCGTAGGCCCGCACCATTCGGATGGCCTGCAGCGCGTCGTTGACGGCGTCCACTTCGGCGATGTAGCCATCCTTCCGGAGGCGGTTCCGCAGGATCACCGTGTTTACGCCATAGTTGTAGAAAAACGGAACAAAATCGGCGCTTTCACCACCCACATTCAGCGTATTGTGCCCGCCGCCGGCGGCCAGAATCATCACGGCGCCCGTGTTCAGGTTGCCCTCTACTCGGTGCACTTCAATCGACGGATTGTGAATGTTTACAATGCTGCTGATCCGGCCCGGCACTGCCCGGCTCATGTTATAGACTTCGGCTTCTTTCACGCGGTCGGCCTTTAGCATCGGAGAGCCCGCCGGATACAACGGAATCACCACGCCACCGGGCAGAATCGGCTGTGGAGCGTAAGGACCATTCGACACCGGACCAGGAGCCGGAATTCCCATGGGGGCCGGTAGCGGCGGCAAGCCCTGTGCCCAAATCCCGAGCGGCAGGGCCGCGATTCCAACCAAGAGCGCGTGTCTCATCTCCGATGAGACTATCAGGATTAGGCCGGCTACTGCACGCCAAACCAGTAGTACAGGCCGATGACCAGGAACGCCGCGGCCGTCTTAATCACTGTCATGCCGAGGATGTCGCGATACGATTGCCGGTGCGTCAAACCGGTCACCGTGAGTAGCGTGATCACCGCGCCGTTGTGCGGCAGTGTATCCATTCCACCGCTGGCCATCGCCGCCACCCGATGTAGAACCTCCGGCGAGATACCCGCGGCCAAGGCGTTCTGCAAGTAGGTTTGCCCCATGGCCCCCAACGCGATACTCATTCCGCCCGACGCCGATCCCGTGATGCCGGAAAGCACGTTGGTCGTGACGGCCACGTTGAGCAGCGGGTCTCGGACTGACGCCGCTACCACCTCGCGCACCGCAGCGAATCCTGGCAAGGCCGCGATCACCGCGCCGAAGCCATATTCCGATCCCGTGTTCAGCGCCGCCAGCACCGCTCCGTTCACCGCACTTTGTGATCCTGCGGCGAAGGCCGCCCGGATGCGTTCGAAAGACACCGCCGCGACGAGCAAGATCGCCGCCAGCAATGCTCCCTCGACCGCCCAGATCGCCGTAAGCTTGTCGACCTCCACCCGCGACCCATCAGCCAGGTCCATCGTCTTCCCATACACGGCAGGAATCCATTGCGTCAGCAGTTTGTTCAAGACCCCAACGACCAGCAGGGGCGCGATGGCAAGCGCGGGGTGGGGCAGGGAGCCGGTCCAGTGCGATACGGGCTCGTTAGCATGTCCCTCGCCGTACCCCTCGCCTGCGCGCTGCGCGCTGCGGCGCCGCCACTCGAGAAAAGCCATGCCCATCCCAAACACAAATAGCCCGCCGCACAACCCCAGCCACGGCGCCGCCCACGTGTCGGTCCCGAAGAATGTCGTCGGAATGATGTTCTGTATCTGCGGCGACCCCGGCAGCGCGTCCATCGTAAAGGTGAAAGCGCCCAACGCAATCGTCGCCGGAACCAGTCGTTTCGGAACGTCGGCTGTCCGGAATAGTTCGGCGGCGAAGGGGTACACCGCGAAGGCTACCACGAACAGGGACACCCCGCCGTACGTCAGAATCGCGCAGACTGACACAACCGCCAACATGGCGTGGCGTGGGCCGATGAAGCCCGTCACCGCTCCGATGATCGAACGTGCAAACCCGGAAACTTCGATGAACTTCCCGAAGATCGCCCCCAGCAGAAACACCGGAAAATAGAGCTTCACGAAGATGACCATCCGCTCCATGAAGATGCCGGAAAAGAACGCAGGTACCCACGCGGGGTTAGTCAGCAGTACGGCCAGCACCGCAGCCACCGGGGCGAACAGGATCACGCTGAGGCCGCGATAGGCCACGTACATGAGGAACCCCAGCGCCAGCAGGATGATAAGAATGCTCAAGCGCCGCTCTCACTTTTCCGGTACCGGTCCACCCGCACCCGCGCCGTGATCGCGTGAGCCAGCATGTTCTCCAGGTTGCACTGCCGCTCGGTCACCTCGCCCGTCTCGATGCTCGCTTCCCGGCTCATCCGTTGATAGGTACACGTCTTCAGAAACTTGCCGACCCAGACGCCGCCCGTGTACCGCGCGGCGCGGCTGGTGGGCAGAATGTGGTTCGTCCCAATCGTCTTGTCGCCATAGGCCACTGTCGTCTCTTCGCCGATGAACAGGGAGCCGTAGTTCGTCAGGTTGGCGAAATAGAAGTCACTGTCGGTGACGTGCAGTTCCAGGTGCTCCGGCGCGTACCGGTCGCTGAGCGTAACGGCCTCTTCCTTGGACTCCGCCACGTAAACGATGCCATTGTCCCGCCATGCGAGCGCGGCTACATCCCGCGTGGGCAGCACGGCGAGTTGCTTCTCCAATTCGGCGATCGTTCGCCGGCCGAAGTCTTCACTCAAGCAGATGAGGCACACCCCGCTGTTCGGATCGTGCTCGGCCTGGCCGAGAAGATCGCAGGCCACCAGCGCCGGGTCGGCGCTGTCGTCGGCGATGACGAGGATTTCGGTTGGCCCGGCGAGCAGGTCGATGCCGCAGCGTCCGAAGAGTTGTCGCTTGGCCTCCGCCACGAAACGGTTGCCTGCTCCGCACAGGATGTCGACGGGCTCCACGCCGGACAGGCCAAACGCCATCAGCGCCATGGCCGGGACTCCGCCTACGGCGAAGATGCGGTCCGCGCCAGCCTTGTGAATCGCGTTGATCGTGGCCGGGTACCAGCCTTGCCCTTTCACAGGGGGAGTGCAGGCGACAATGCGTTTCACCCCGGCCACCCGCGCCGGAATGATGCTCATCTGCGCGGAGCCGAACATGGGATAACGGCCACCCGGAATATAGCTGCCGACGGAGTTGACGGGGATGTGCCGGTGGCCAAGAAAGACGCCGGGTCGCGTCTCCACTTCGAGTGGGAGCATGGTCGCCTTTTGCGCTTCGGCGAACTGCCGGACGTTGGCTTGGCAGTAGTCTGTGTCGCGAATGGCTTGTTCGGGCAGGCTGGCTACCGCTTCGGATATCTGCGCCGGGGAGAGTTCGAAGTCTGCTGGCGCCCAATCGTCGAACTGCTGGCTGTAGCGGCGCACGGCGTCCATGCCATGCTTCTCGAGGTCGACGAGCATTCGGGTGACCACGGCCGCCGTCTCCGCATCTTGTTCGAAGAGCCGGTGCGTACCGTCTTTCAGTATCTGCATCGGCCACTATGCTATCGCTTTGCCGGGCGGGCGCTGGCTACCAGATCGCCTTGGCGTAGTGGGCCCGGATGTGCTCGTCACTGGTGATCAGGTAAGCGTCTCCCGCCGCGCGGGCCTGGGCTACGATCACCCGATCGAAGGCGTCGCGGGTCCAGGACTCGCGGCACGCAGCGCGGGTCACCCGGTCGAACGAAATCGTGCAAATGCGGAGCCCGATCGTATCTTCAAGGTGCTGCAGGACGTAGTCCGCAGGATGATCGCTACGCTGAATCTCGAATAGATATTGCAGCTCAATCCGAACAATTGGGGAACACAAGAGGTCATATCGTTCGATCGCCTGCTTGGCCAGACGGCTGAGCTTCTTCTTGTTGTCTGCCGCCAGGTGAGCCGCGACATGGGTATCCAGATAGGCTTCCATCGAAACCTATCTAGCGATTCCGCCGTTCCCAATCGGCAACGATCTCTGCGTTCATCGTGCGGAGATCCTCTTCGAGCGTTTCGTACGTCACGCCGGGGACCACTCCAGGCATCGGTTTCAGCCGGGCCAGCTTCGAGGGCTTCTTCTCCGCCACCAACTGGAACGTGTTCCCTTTGTAGGTAAACTGCACCTTCTCCCCACGCGAGGCCGCATCCGCCAACGCGAATAAATTCTGCCGGGCCTTCGAGATGGTCAGTGCCATACCCTAATTGTACAGCCGGTTCCAAACAGTTGTACAACTCACTCTCGGCGCGCGCGCAACCGGCCCAGCCAGCGGAACATACCAAATGCACCGAGCGCCAAAGGCAGCAGCATCAGCCAGAGCAGCAGGCTGTCAAACCACGTTCTCGCATGTGCGGCATACACCTCACCGACCGCTTGCAGCCGCGGCTGCAAACCCACTTGCCGCGCCGCCTCCTCCAACTCCGGTAGCGTTTCGAACTCCGTCCTCCGGCCGGTGCCTGCCTCCAGCAGGAAGTACGACTCGACGAGGCGGTCTCCCGCCTCCGGAGTCTCAACGACCCGCCGCCCGCGACCGCCCAAAATATAGCCATTCGCCAACTGCAGCAGCCGGACGTCTCGAATTCCTTCCTTCCATCCGTTCCGCCACCGCGGCCAACCTGCCGGCCGGTACAGCGTTCCCACCTCCAGCGATCCCTTGTCCAGAAAGAGTGAATAGCCATTCGGCAAGGGGCAATCGAACTCATCCCCTCCCCTAACGCTTCTCTCGAATACAAGCACGTTGACTGCTCCGTGGCCCAGGTACGCCGCGCCCAGCCAAAAGACGCAGAGAAACGGAAACAATGCCGTTACCACGAGGAAGCCACCCCGGCCTTGCTCCACTCCTCGCGTCAATAGTGCGCCGATGCCGACGGCAAAGACGGCGAGGACGCAGGCCAGAACGAAGCCGAAGAACAGTCCCACCACGAACAAGACAATCGCCAGTCCCATGGACCCTCCCGGCCGCTCATTGTATGCCAACTGTGCGTCTGTGCTTCGATAGGAAGTCAGCCCGCTACGATGGATTTCTCCTTACGCAAACCGTCCTCCGCTCTCGGCCTCGCGGCTGGACTCGGTGCCGTTGCCGCGTTGACCGCCGGGTTTACGAAGCTTCTGCCGGTGAATGCCTCCACGGCCGGATTCTTCTATCTGTTGGTCGTGCTCGGCGTTGCCACTACCAGCGGCTTCCGTGTTGCCGCCGCGGTCTCCGTGGCCGCCATGCTGTGCTTCAACTATTTCTTCTTCCCTCCCGTCGGCACGTTCACCATCGCCGATCCCGCCAACTGGGCCGCCCTCTTCACCTTCCTGCTCACCGCTCTGGTCGCCAGCCACCTCTCGGACCGCGCGCAGGAACAGGCCGCGGAGGCCCGCCGGCGGCAACTCGAAACCGAGCAGCTCTACTCGCTCAGCCGCGCCATCCTGCTGACGGAGCCTTCCCGGCCCATCGGCAATCAGGCCGCGCAAAGTATCGCGCAGATCTTTGACTCTCCCACCGTCCTGCTGCTCGACGCCAAATCGAATCAATGTTTCCGTGGCGGCGCGCAGGATCTTGACGGCATGGAGGAGCGCCTGAAGGATGTCGTCCGCCTGGCCACCCATTACCAGGACGAATCCCGCGATCTGGATATCTGGCCCATTGCCCTCGGAGGCGACCCCATTGGCGCATTGGCGACCGTCGGCATTCGGCTGCCCGATAGCGCCGTGCACTCGATGCTGAATCTCGTCGCCATCGCGCTCGAACGAGTGCGAACCCAGGACACCGCGAATCGCGCCGAGGCCGCCCGTCAAAGCGAAGAGTTTAAGTCCACTCTCCTCGATGCCATCGCGCACGAATTCAAGACCCCGCTAACCTCCATCAAAGCCGCCGCCACCGGCCTCCGTACCCTTGGGCACAGCCTATCGCCGAATCAAAGAGAACTAGCGGCCATCATTGACGAAGAAGCGGACCGCTTGAGCCATCTGGTGACGGAGGCGGTGCAGATGGCGGAGATCGACGCGGGCAAAGTGACGCTTCATCGCGTTCCGATCCCGGTGGCCGATCTGCTGGCTGCGGCGATGGAGACCTTTGACGGCCGCGGGGCGGAACGCTTGCACCTCGCCACGGCCGTGGGCGGCAAGGTGTTCGTAGATCGGGAACTGCTCATCCTTGCCGTGCGGCAGGTTTTTGACAATGCACTGAAGTACTCACCGCCGGATTCGCCGGTGGTTTGCACTGCCGCGCACACGCCCGGGCGAATGCTGCTTCGGATCGTCGACCAGGGCCCGGGTGTTCCCGAGCAGGATAGCGACCGTATCTTCGAGAAGTTCTATCGCCGCGCGAGCGTTCGAGAGCTGGTTCCCGGCAGCGGACTCGGCCTTTCCATTGCCCGCGAGATTGCGCGCGTCCATGGCGGCGACCTATGGGTGGAGGCCGCTGAAGCTGGCGGTGCGGCCTTCTGCTTCTCGTTGCCGCTGGCCCCTGGAGACGCCGCATGACCTCCGCCCGCATTCTCGTCGTTGACGATGAACCGCAGATCCGCCGCGTCCTTCGCACTACGCTTTCGGCTCAAGGCTACGAAGTGTTCGACGCCAAAACCGGAGAAGAAGCTCTCCTCTCCATTCGCGACCACCGGTTCGATTTGGTCCTGCTCGACATGAACATGCCCGGCATGGGCGGCCTCGCCGCTTGCCGCGAGATCCGTGCCGGATCCGACGCAGCCATCATCATGCTCACGGTGCGCCAGGGCGAAGGGGACAAGGTGGCCGCGCTCGATGCAGGCGCCGACGACTACATCACGAAGCCGTTCGGCATGCCCGAGATGCTGGCCCGGATTCGCGCGGTACTCCGCCGCATGCCCACCGTGCAGGGGAACGAGCACGCGCGCATTCAACTGGACGGCGTCGTCATCGACTTGGCAGCCCGCCGAGTACGCCGTGGGACGGAGGAGGTTCGGCTCACGCCCAAAGAGTTCGACCTGCTCCACTACCTCCTGGCGACGCCCCATGTCGCCATCCCTCACACCAAACTTCTCCAGGCCGTGTGGGGACCGGATTACGGCGACCAAGTGGAGTATCTCCGCGTGTTCGTCAACCAACTTCGCAAGAAGATTGAACCCGATCCGGCCAAGCCCCGCTACCTTCTCACGGAGCCCTGGGTTGGCTATCGATTCGAATTGCCGCGGCCTTAACGCAATCCTTAGCCCGCCTTTATGACTTCCTTATGGCTTGCGCCATAAGCTGGGAAACAGGTTGGCCATTATGCTTGATTTGCTCTATATCGCGGCCTCGCTGCTCTTCTTCGCATTCTGTTGGGCGCTCGTTCGCGCCTGCGAAAAACTCTAGCCGCGCCCCCAGGACACCCTTCCATGGACTACATTCTCGCCGGCGTCTGCGCCGGGCTCTTGTGCTGTTATTTGACGTATGCACTCCTTAAACCGGAGCGCTTCTAAGGATCCCCATGACATCCAACGGTGTATTTCAGATCCTCCTCTATTGCTCACTCATCCTCGCGCTCACGAAGCCGGCCGGCGCCTTCATGGCCCGGCTCTTCGCTGGAGAGCGCACGTTTCTCCACCCTGTACTCCGGCCGTTCGAGCGGCTTTGCTACGTCCTGATCGGTGTCCGTGAAGATGCCGAACAACGTTGGACCCAGTACGCGGCCAGCCTGCTCTCGTTCAGTTTTTGGAGCTTTCTGCTTCTATTTCTCCTCCAACGGTGGCAGAGCCTGCTCCCGCTGAACCCCTCCGGCTTTGGCCCGGGCGTCACGCCGGATCTTGCGTTCAATACCGCCGTCAGCTTTGTAACGAATACGAACTGGCAGTCGTACAGCGGCGAGAGCACCTATAGCTATCTGGTCCAGATGGCCGGTCTCACGGTGCAGAACTTCGCCTCGGCCGCGGCAGGCTTAGCGGTCGCGATCGCCGTCATACGCGGCTTCGCCCGGCAGCAGACGAACACACTTGGCAACTTCTGGGTTGACATCACCCGGGCCGCTGTTTATATCCTTTTGCCGCTTAGCGTTCTCGCTGCGCTGTTCTTCTGTTCGCAAGGCGTCATCCAAAATTTCACACCTCCAACTGTGGTCACCACACTCGAAGGCCAACAACAGGTGATCGCGCAGGGGCCGGTCGCCTCGCAAGAGGCCATCAAGATGCTCGGCACCAACGGCGGCGGCTTCTTCAATGCCAATTCCGCGCATCCATTTGAAAACCCGACACCGCTTACGAATCTCCTGCAAATGGTGTTGATTTTCGTTCTCCCCGCAGGCCTCACCTATACTTTTGGCCGCATGGTCGGCGACCAACGCCAGGGCTGGGCTCTGTTCTCCGCAATGAGCGTCCTGTTTCTGGCCGGTGTCTTTGTCGTCTATGCGGCCGAACAGGCGGGGAACCCGAATCTGACCCAACTCGGCGTGGCCTCGATCGCATCCGAAGACCAACCAGGCGGCAACATGGAAGGCAAAGAGGTCCGCTTTGGCATCGCCGCCACGGCGCTGTTCGCCACCATAACGACGGCTGCCAGTTGCGGCGCTGTGATCGGCATGCACGATAGCTTCACGCCGCTCGGTGGGCTCGTTCCTCTGTTCAATATGCAGGTTGGCGAAGTCATCTTCGGTGGCGTAGGCGCTGGGCTGTATGGCATGTTGCTGTTCGCCATCCTGGCCGTGTTCATCGCTGGACTTATGGTGGGCCGCACCCCGGAGTATCTGGGGAAACGGATTGAAGGCAAGGAGGTGAAGATGGCTATGCTCGGGCTAATCGCCACGGCCGCCGCGATTCTGCTCTTCTCCGGCGCCAGCACCGGCTTCACCGCCAACCTCAACAATGGCGGCCCGCATGGGTTTGCCGAGATTCTGTACGCCTACACCAGCGCCGCGGCCAACAACGGCAGCGCGTTCGCGGGCCTCAATGCGAACACGCCCTGGTTCAATACGACGCTCGGCATTGCTATGCTGATTGGCCGTTTTCTGATCATCATTCCGATGCTTGCCGCGGCGGGCAATTTGGCATCGAAGAAGAGGCTCGCCGTCACCAGTGGCACACTTCCCACCCACGGTCTGCTGTTTGTGACGCTGTTGATCGGCACCATCGTCATCGTTGGCGCCCTCACGTTCTTCCCCGCGCTTTCGCTCGGTCCCATCGTCGAACACTTCCTGCTGCAGCAAGGGAGGCTTTTTTAACATGACTCGCTCGCGTCCGCTCTCTGACCCCGCTATTCTCCGCCGCGCCCTGCGCGACTCTTTCGTTAAGCTCCATCCGGCGAAGCTCATCAAGAATCCAGTCATCTTCGTTGTTGAAGTTGGCGCATTCATGACGACGGCCCTGCTCCTGCGGGACCTGGCCACGGGCGCCGCGGACACCGGATTCAACTTCCAGATCAGTCTCTGGCTTTGGTTCACTGTCCTGTTCGCCAACTTCGCAGAGGCCATGGCCGAAGCGCGCGGCAAAGCGCAAGCGGACTCTCTGCGCAAAACCAAAACTCACTCGGTCGCCAAACGTCTGCAGCCGAATGGGAAGACTGAGGAGGTCTCTGCCTCGCAACTGCGCGCCGGCGACCACGTGATCTGCGAAACCGGCGACACCATTCCGGGTGACGGCGAGGTGGTGGACGGCATCGCCACGGTGGACGAGTCGGTGATTACCGGGGAGAGCGCGCCGGTCATCCGGGAGTCGGGCGGCGACCGTTCGGCGGTGACAGGCGGCACGCGTGTCCTCTCTGACCGGATCCAGATCCGCATCACTTCCAACCCCGGCGAGACGTTCCTCGACCGGATGATTGCTCTGGTCGAAGGCGCGGATCGTAAGAAGACGCCGAATGAGATCGCGCTGAATATCCTAATCGCCGGCCTTACGCTTATCTTCCTCCTGGCTGTGGTTACGCTGCAGCCTATCTCCGCTTCTAGCGGGGCGCCTCCATCTGTTGCGGTGCTCGTCGCTCTGCTTGTCTGTCTGATTCCCACGACTATAGGCGGTTTGCTCTCCGCCATCGGCATCGCCGGCATGGACCGTGTGATGCAGTACAACGTCCTCGCCATGAGCGGCAAGGCGGTGGAGGCGGCGGGCGACGTCAATACGCTGTTGCTTGATAAGACGGGCACCATCACCATTGGCAATCGCCAAGCGGTGGAGTTCCTGCCCGTCGCGGGCGTTCTCGAAACGGAACTCGCCGAAGCCGGGCAGCTTTCGAGCTTCGCCGATGAGACACCGGAGGGCCGCTCGGTCGTAGTCCTGGCCAAAGAGAAGTATGGCCTGCGGGGCCGCGAACTTTCGCACCACGAAGCGCACTTTATTCCCTTCTCGGCCTATACCCGCATGAGCGGCGTCGACATGAACTCCGATCATCTGCGCAAGGGCGCTACGGAGTCCATCGCGCAGTTTGTCCGGGAGCAGGGGGGCGCGGTGCCCGATGAACTCCACGACCTCGCCGCTCGCGTCTCCCGGCAAGGAGGTACTCCGCTTGCGGTCGCCAACGGCCGCCGCGCCCTCGGCATCATCCATCTCAAAGACGTGGTGAAGGGCGGCATGAAAGATCGCCTCGCCGAACTGCGCCGCATGGGCATCCAGACGGTGATGATCACCGGCGACAATCCGCTCACCGCCGCCGCCATCGCGGCTGAGGCCGGCGTCGACAATTTTCTCGCCCAGGCGTCGCCCGCCGATAAGCTGAACTACATCAAGAAGGAGCAGGCCGAGGGGCGTCTGGTCGCCATGACCGGCGATGGCACCAACGATGCTCCGGCCCTCGCGCAGGCCGATGTCGGCCTGGCGATGAACACAGGCACCATGGCAGCCAAGGAGGCGGGCAATATGGTGGACCTCGATTCCAACCCTACCAAGCTCATTGAGGTGGTTGGCATCGGCAAGCAACTGCTCATCACCCGCGGCGCGCTGACCACTTTCTCCATCGCCAACGACGTGGCCAAGTACTTCGCCATCATCCCGGCGATGTTCATGACGGCTTACCCGGCTCTTGGCGCGCTCAACATTATGGGGCTGCACAGTTCGCAAAGCGCGGTGCTCTCAGCCGTCATCTTCAACGCGCTGATCATCATTGTCCTGGTGCCCCTTGCTCTGCGCGGTGTGAAGTACCGGCCGGAATCGGCTGGCGCCCTGCTGCGACGCAACCTGCTGGTGTACGGCCTCGGCGGCTTGGTGTCGCCGTTCCCGGCCATCTGGATCATTGACCAATTCGTCCACGCCCTCGGCTTGGCCTAAGGAGAACGATTATGCTCAACCAACTCATGCCCGGCCTGCGCCTCGCGGCGCTACTCACTGTCTTAACCGGACTGATCTATCCCGGGGTCGTCACCGCGCTTTGCCGGGCGTTCTTCCCCGGCGCAGCCAATGGTAGCCTCATCACCCGCGATGGCGCCATCATCGGCTCCGCCCTGCTCGCCCAGAACTTCACGCGTCCGGAGTATTTCCATCCCCGCCCCTCAGCCGGCAATTACGATGCCTCCGCGTCGGGCGGCTCCAACCTCGGACCCACCAGCCAAAAGCTGGTCGACCGCATCGCGGCGCAACGGGGGCAGCAAGCCACGGCCGGGCTGATTCCCGCCGACCTGCTCACTACCAGCGCCAGCGGGCTCGATCCGCACATCAGCCCCGCGTCTGCGCAGACCCAGCTTGCCCGGGTCGCCAGCGCTCGCGGCGCGACGCCGGAGGCGATTGCCGCGCTAGTGGCTACCTTCGTCGAGCCGAGGGCTCTTGGCCTGCTTGGCGAGCCTCGCGTCAACGTGCTGCGGCTCAACTTGGCCCTCGACGATCGCTTCCCCCTGCGCAAGTAACATGTCCCACTCGGAACGCCGCAAGCCAACGCCCGAAGAACTGCTGCGCCGCGTCGAGGCCGAAGAGAGCCAGCAGAGGCGCGGTCGGCTGAAGGTTTTCCTCGGCTACGCTTCCGGCGTCGGTAAATCGTTCCGGATGCTTGACGAAGGCCGGCGACGCAAGATGCGCGGCCAGGATGTGGTCGTTGCCGCCGTCCAGCCTGTGTCGTCGGGTCCGGCGGCGGAGCTTCTGGAGGCGTTCGAAGTCGTTCCGGCGGGCGCCGGTCTGCCCGGTGTAGCACTCGATCTTCCGGCGATCCGCCAGCGTCGCCCGGCCATCTGCCTGATTGACGGACTGGCCTACCGCAACCCGCCAGGCAGTCTCAATGAACGTCGCTGGCAGGACGTGGAGAACCTGCTGGCCAGCGGCATCTCGGTGATCACGACGGTGAACCTGCAGTATATCCGCGAGAAGCAGCCCATCGTTGAGGCCATTCGTGGGAAAGCGGTGGCCGACTCTGTCCCCGAGAGTTTTTTGCTCCAGGCGGATGAGATTGAGGTTGTTGACGCTCCGCCCGAATCCTGCGACGAGTCCGGCTCGCTCTCGGGCCAACTGTCCGCGCTCCGGGAAATCGCCCTCGTCCTGGCGGCAGAAGTAGTCGACGCCCAACTGATCAACTACCTCAAACGGCATGGGATCGAGCAGTCTTACGGCACGCAGGAGCGGATCCTCGTCTGCATCACTCCTCGGTCCAACGCCGACCTCATGATCGGCAGCGGCCGCCGCCAGGCGGACCGCTTCCACGGCGATCTCTTTGTGGCCTATGTCGAGCAGCCGGATCTCTCACCCGCGGACCGAGCCACTCTCGACCGCAATCTAGCCACCGCCCGCCAGGCAAGCGCCCATCTGGCGATCCTTCACGGAGAGGATCTCGTTGCCGCAATCCTTCGCCTCGCCGCACAGGAGGGCATCACACAGATCTTCGTCGGCCATAGCCAACGCACTGGCTTCTGGGACCGGATTCGGGCGAACCCCGTCGAACGGCTGATCCTCGACTCGACGGGCCTCGATATCCGCATCTTTCCGCAGCAACCGGTACCCTGACCTCATGCCGCCGATTGAACCAATCCGCACCGAAGGCCGGCTGAAAATTGTCCTGGGCTACGCCGCCGGGGTCGGCAAAACATTCCGGATGCTCGATGAGGGCCAGCGCCTGGCCTCGGCCGGGCACGATGTGGTGATCGGCTATTTCGAACCCCACGGCCGGCAGGACACCATTGCGCGGACCGAGGGCCTGGAAACGATTCCCCGCCGCCGCATTGCATACCGCGAACGAACTTTTGAGGAGATGGATACCGACGCCATTCTCGCCCGCCATCCGGAAATCTGCCTGGTGGACGAGTTTCCCCACACGAATGTACCCGGCTCGGCGCGGGCCAAGCGCTGGGAGGATGTGATGGCGCTGCTCGCCGCGGGCATTGACGTTCTCACGACCATGAACATTCAGCACCTCGAAAGCCTCAACGATCAGGTGCGGGAGATCTCTGGCGTTCAGGTGCGCGAAACCATTCCAGACTGGATCCTGAAGCGCGCCGACGAAATTGTTCTCGTCGACCTCACGCCGGGCGCGCTGCTCAACCGGCTCGACCGCGGAGTCGTCTACGCCCCGGCGAAGGCGCAACTGGCCAAGGAGAATTTCTTTAAAGAGCCCATCCTTGCCGCCCTTCGCGAAATGGCTCTTCGTCAAACCGCGCACGAGGTGGATCCCCGCCAGTCCATGGATCACGAGAGGATCCTAATTCATGTCACCCATGCACCCAGCGCCGCCGGCCTTATCCGCCGCGGCCGCCGCGTCGCCGACTATCTGCACGCCGAATGCTTCGCCGTTTGTGTCCCGCCCGAGCCGGGGCTCAACCACTTGCCGGCAGGCGAACGGGAGGCGCTGGAGCGTCATCTCGATTTCGCCCGAAAGCTGCACATCGAAACCAGGATCCTCGACGCAGGCGACCCCGCCGACGCCCTGGTAGCCTTTGCCCGCACCAATGCGATTACGCAAATCTTTCTGGCCAAACCGAAGCGCCCCCGTTTCCCGCCGCTTTCGGCGGGCTACCAATTCGTCCGCAAGGTGATTCGCCTGGCACTGGACATCCAGGTGACGGTCGTCGCCGAACGCCCGCCTCACGCATACTAAAAAGTAGTGCTTGACCTCTCCCGCGAACTCGGCTTCCTCTTCGATAACTCCTACGCCCATGACCTTCCTGGCTTCCACGCCCCTGCCACCGCCGCTGCGGCGCCTGCTCCCCGACTCCTCAAGCTGAACCACGCCCTTGCCCGCGAACTGGGCCTCAACGCGGACGCCCTTGATTCCCCCGTCGGCGCCGAGATCTTTTCCGGTAACTACGTTCCCCCCGGCGCCGAGCCGCTGGCCCAGGCCTACGCCGGCCATCAGTTCGGCAACTTCGTGCCGCAGCTCGGCGACGGCCGCGCTCTCCTGCTCGGCGAAGTAATCGATACGAGCGGCCAACGCCGCGACATCCAGTTCAAAGGCTCCGGCCGCACCCCCTTCTCCCGGGGCGGTGATGGCAAGGCGGCGGTGGGTCCGGTCCTGCGCGAATACATCCTGGGCGAAGCGATGCACGCGCTCGGCGTGCCCACCACCCGCGCCCTCGCCGCCACCGCCACCGGCGAACCCGTCTACCGCGAAACCCCGCTGCCCGGGGCCGTGCTCACTCGCGTCGCCGCCAGCCACATCCGGGTCGGCACATTCCAGTTCTTCGCCGCCCGCGGCGACACGGCAAAACTCAAGCAACTGGCCGACTACACCATCGCCCGCCACTATCCGGACCTTGCGGGCGAGCCCAACCCCTATCTCGCCCTACTCGCCGCCGTCTCGGACCGGCAGGCCACGCTGATCGCCCGTTGGATGCACGTCGGCTTCATCCACGGCGTAATGAACACCGACAACATGGCCATCTCCGGCGAGACGATCGACTACGGCCCCTGTGCCTTTCTCGATACCTACAGCCCCGCCACCGTCTTCAGCTCCATCGATCGCAGCGGCCGCTATGCCTACGGCCAGCAGCCGCAGATCGCCCGTTGGAATCTCGCCCGGTTCGCTGAGACGTTGTTGCCCCTGATCGACGCCGATCAGCAGGCCGCGATCCCGCAAGCCGTTGCCGTCCTCGAAACATTCGGGGACCGGTACGATACCGCCTGGCTCTCCGGCATGCGCGCCAAGCTCGGACTGCTCGGCGACTTCCAACCGGACGACCTCGATCTTGCCAACGGCTTCCTGGCCGCCATGGACGGGCAAGCGGTCGACTATACCCTCGCATTCCGTGGGCTCTCGACCGCAGCCGGCGGCGACGATTCGCTCGTTCGCCCGCTCTTCGCGAACTCGAAACCCTACGACGTTTGGGCTGCCCGCTGGCGCTCTCGCCTCAGCGCTCCCTCCGCCAGCGCCATTTTGATGAATTCCGTCAACCCCGTCTACATCCCGCGCAACCATTGGGTCGAGTCCGCCCTCACCGCTGCCGTCGAGCACGACGATCTCGCCCCGTTCCACGCCCTGCTCGATGTTCTCGCCGAACCCTTCAATCCGCGGCCCGGCCTCGACGCTTACGCCGGACCCGGTCCCCGCGGCAACGCTCCCTACCGTACGTTCTGCGGCACTTAGCTCGCCACAA
The DNA here is from genome assembly GCA_945890485.1 of Candidatus Sulfopaludibacter sp. SbA3. Classification (GTDB taxonomy): domain Bacteria; phylum Acidobacteriota; class Terriglobia; order Bryobacterales; family Bryobacteraceae. Next base: position 204,592 of record CAMDCN010000007.1, read on the forward strand.
ACTTTGGCCATCATCGCGGCCAACTCCGCCAGACGAATCGGTTTCACCAGGAACCCGTCCATCCCGGCAGCCGTGCAGCGCTCCCGGTCCCCCGCCATCGCGTTCGCCGTGACGGCGATCACCGGAATGCGGCCCACCGGCCCAGGTATCCCGCGGATCGTTTTCGTCGCCGCTAATCCGTCCATCCGCGGCATTTGCCAATCCATCAGGACGAGATCGTACTGGCCCGTGCGTACGGCCTCCACGGCGTCCATTCCATCGACGGTTACCGTTGCCCGATGCCCCAGTTTCTCTAGCATCCTCACCAACAACCGCTGATTGATCGGATTGTCCTCGGCGACCAGGACGGAATGCTCCGGACCCGGAACCCGGGCGTTCCATTCTTCTGTGTGGCTTAGCGGGGAGTTCGGTTCTCCGGTAGCCGGCGCGAGCAACGCCAGCAGCGTCTCGTAGAGTTGCTTGCGCCAACGGATTTTCGTTACGAAATGGGCCGCGGGATCCGCTGCGGCGGCGGACCTCGCGCCCGGCGCCACCACCACCGGCACGCTGCCGCTATCCGCATCGGACGAGTCGATCGGCGTTACCCCCCATCGGCGCAAAGTGCCGGCCACGCCCAGGTCCTGGCCGCTTTGGTCGATCACCTGGGCACGCATGCCCCGCAGAGCCCCGCCATCCTGTCCCATCGAAACGACCTCAACGGGAACTTCAAACCAAAACACCGTGCCGCCCGTCTCCCGGCCAGTGAATCCCATCTCGCCGCCCATCAGCTTGGCAAGTTCCAACGCGATCGCCAGACCCAGCCCCGTGCCCTCGTGCCGCCGTGTCGATGAGCCATCCCCTTGCACGAACGCTTCGAATAGTTGTGGCGCCAACTCCGCGGGGATGCCGATCCCGGTATCGGCCACTTCGAATCGGATTCGCGTTTCTGCTTCGTGACCGGCCACGACCGACAGGCGAACATCGATTTCGCCTCGTTCGGTAAACTTCACGGCATTTCCGATCAGATTGTTCAGAATTTGCCGTAGGCGCGTTGCATCGCCGTTCACCCACTCCGGCACCTCTCCATGGATCGTGCAGGTGGCTCGCAATCCTTTGGCCTCTGCCAGGTGGGCCAGCGAGACGAAAGCGCCCTCGACCAACTCCGGCAGGTCGAGCGCCTGGGTTACCACTTGCAACCTCCCTGCCTCAATCTTCGAGAAGTCGAGAATTTCATTGATCAGCGTCAGCAGCGACTCCGCCGAGCGATGCACCGTCGTCGCGCTCTCCAACTGCTCCTCGCTTAGATCTGATAACAGCAGGAGTTCTGTCGTCCCCAGAATTCCGTTCATCGGCGTTCGGATTTCGTGGCTCACGTTCGCCATAAACTGGCTCTTCAGTCGCGTCGATTCCACGGCCGCGTCGCGCGCCGCCGTCAACTCCTTCGTTCGCGTTTCGACGGCCAACTCGATCCTCTCGTTGATCTGCTCCAGTTCCGTCTGTTGCTGGGCCAGCCCCAGCAGTTGGCGACGGCTTTGCGCGCAGGCGATCCACAGAAAGACGTCCTCGAAGCCAATCCAAAAGGCGTGCTCGGCCGTCCGCCACAAGCCTATGTCGGATGTCCCGTAAATGGAGAGCGGTGCGATGATCCCCCGGCCGAGATGGTCAGTCAGGACAACGGCTGTCGCTGTCGCTAGCACCCACGGATCCCGATAGAAAGCCAGGAATGCAAGCGATCCAAACACATGGAAATGGGTCTCAATGCGGCCCCCGGAGATGTGGATCAGCAGAGCTCCCACAAGCATTTGGGCCACGGCCGTCGCGTGCCGCGTTACCACTGCGTCGGGATAACGCGAGATCAGAAACAATGGAAATCCCGCCACCACAGCGCCGAACACCGCAGCTACCCAGACATGGAAATGAACGGAGGGCTGGCCGCCTTCCCAGGTGAAAGGAGAACGCCAAAGTGCGAGGAGAACCCCCGCGATCCACTGTAAGATGAACAGCCCAAAGAATAACCGATTCGTCACCCTTTGCTGGGCGCGCAAGCTAGTCGAGAACAGCTCGCCAGTCCGCCCCTCGGCGACATCGGCTTCGGACCGAAGGAATCGGGGAATTGGGAACTGCGGCATCTACTTCAATCGCCAGACTCCAGCGGACATCCAAATACGGGGATCGCTCCCGGCGCGCTATGGCCCTCTGACAGTGCCCTTCGCAATCGGCGTCCCCCGTCGCTCTCGCCTTCATGGCCGCGCGCCGATGTCACCCCGCCCCGAAAGCGCAGATGCCCATCGGACGTAAACAACGCCACGTCCCCAGAGGTCAGCATCCCAAAAGCCCGGGCCTGTCTGCCCTCAACATCGCCGCGCACAGTCACCCGGGGAATTCGCCGCAGCTCCTCGTCGAAGGCGGCCCGGTCCCAGCCCTCCGCCACATGATTCGGGCGGTAAAGTAGGATCTCGATGTGCGGTTGAACTACTGCCGCACTGAGGAGTCGGCTCAACTCGCGAACCGTTGCTACGCTACAAGTGCAGCGCGGATGCAAGGCCACCACCAGGGTTGGTCGATCCCCCGCTGGGGTAAAGGTCATCCCACCGGGCCAAACCGGCCCCGCGTCCCGTATCGCCCCCGGCGAATAGGCGAAGCCGGCCATCATCGCCAGCCCCCCACCCAGCAGGACAAACCATGCCATCAGGGGCCCAAAATACCCGCCGGACACCTTGCACACTTCGTCCACCTGCACTTTCATACTTCTTCCGCTATCTGATCTATCGGCGGTCGGCGGCATTTGATTAGCCCTTTGTGCCGAATAACCTCCTTCTCCTCCTTTACCGCCCGCCCGAAATCTCCCCGTGCGGCTTCTTTTGCGAAATCTCTTCCGCTACGATGACCGCCTGCCCCGCCAAGCCGTCCCCCACCCAGTTCTTCGCCTCGGGCGAGAACCGTAGCGCGCCCTCAAGCGTTTTCCCCATTCCCATCTTCTGGATATCGTCGGCGGTCTTTCCGCTCTTCAGCAACCCTTGCACGCCGGCGTAGATCTCCCGCAGGAAACGCCCCTGCCCGTTGGCGATCTCGATTCCGCCGGGGCGCCCATGTCCTGGCAGCAGATGCCGGATCGGCCGCTTCGCCGCCGCCTCCACTACTTTCGGCCAGTTCGCCACGTTGGCATCGCCCATGAAATTAAACGCGCCGTTGGCGATCGCGTCCCCCGTAGCCAGAACCTGCTCTTTCGGTAGATAGACGAACCCATCCCCCCGGGTATGCGCCCACCCGAAGAAGTGGAACTCCACGCGCCGATTGCCGTCGTCGAGCACGAACGGCGTCTTGTCGAACGTCTGCTTCGGCGGCTCGGCGGTCGTCCGCTTCAGTTCGCTAACGTCCTTTCGATTGGCCTCTGCCCAGCGCTTGGGCTCATAGCGTTTCATCTCCTGGGCCACTCCCGCGTGGGCCAGCGTGGTCGCTCCCATCTGCGTCCACACGGCGTTTCCATAGGCGTGGTCGCCGTGATGATGGGTGTCGAAAACGTACTTGATGGGTTTGTTCGAAAGCTTTTTGGCGTCGGCCGCCGTCAGCCGCGCACCAGAAGGGAAATTGGCGTCCACCACGATCAGGTAGTCCTTCATCTCGATGATGATGTTGTTGCAGTGGCCTTCTTTCTTGATGTCGCCTTCCCGGAACCAGACTCCGGGAACAATCTCCTGCACCGTATTCGGAGTTGCCTCGCTTTGCGTGGTGTAAATGAGGCCCACACTGAGCGCGGCGAAGCCGCATAACCGGAAGAGGAGGTTGCGATTCATGGATTCCAGTATAGATAACCTAAACTTTACGGGACCGGTTGCCCGGCTCCGCGCCGAATCGTAACCATCCGATCCACCCCCTCGAATCGAAAGACCTCCCGTTTGCGGTCCGGCCAAGTCGCTTGAACCGCGACTGCCCCGCTGGCCTCTCCGAGTCCAAAATGAACCCGCGGGTCGTTCGCCGTCAAATAGCCATAGCCCCACTCCACCATCCGGCGCAACGGCGGTTGACCTGGCCGGCTCAATTCCAGCGCCGTGCCGGCTCCCAACTTGTTGCTATCCCCGCCATCCATGGTCACCAGCAACCAATGCCCCCCACGCCTCAACCCGTTCCGCAACAGCCGCACCGGGCCGCCATTGTTGGTCACGATGATGTCGATGTCGCCATCGTTGTCGAGATCGGAAAACGCCGCCGCCCGGCTGACTTCCGAAAGCGCCAAGCCCGGTCCCTCCTCGGCGCTGACGTCTCGCAGTTGGCCGCCCTCGTTGCGTAGCAGTTGATTGGTCTGCCCGTAGGGATTGGGCCCCGCACCCGATTCGGCCTCCAGTTTCACCGCTCCATTGGCGACAAACACATCCAGTTGCCCCCGGTTCAGCGAGTCAAACCAGCCCACGCCGAAGCCGGTTCGCCGCAGGGTCGACCGGTTGACGCCGTGGTGTTGCGAGACGTCAAAAAAGCCCTTGTCGCCCTCGTTGCCGTATAGCGTCGCGCCTTCGTTTGTCAGATTCGTCACCAGCACATCGGGGGCTCCATTTCCGTCAATGTCGGCAACCGCTACGCCCATCCCGGCCCTCGCAACTCCGTTCTCCGCCATCGCCGCGCCAACCTCCTGAGCGGCCTCCCGAAACTTTCCATTCTTCTGGTTCAGCCAGAGATGATTCGGCTTGCCGTCATTGGCCACGTAGAGGTCCGGCCACCCGTCCGCATTGGCGTCAAAGGGCGTCACTCCCAATCCCGGGCCCGGCGCCGTGCCAATTCCAGACCGCTCCGTCACATCCTCGAATCGTCCGTGGCCCAGATTGCGGAACAACCGGTCCGGCAACCCGTTGTAGACCTGCGGTCCGCAGTAGTCCTTCCTCCCCTGCGCCGACTTACAGTCTTTATTCGTAGCGGGCGTGAAATCCACATAGTTGGCCACGTAGAGATCCTGCCAGCCATCCCGGTCGTAGTCGAAGAAAACCGCGCTCGTCGACCAGCGCGTCTCCGCTACCCCCGCTGCCGCCGTAATCTCGGCAAACCGTCCCTCGCCCAGATTGCGGAACAAACGGTTCGCTCCGTAGCTCGTCACATACAGGTCCGGCCGGCCGTCGTTGTCGATGTCGCCCACGGCCACCCCCATGCCCACATCCTTCGTCCCTACGCCTGCGGCTTCCGTAACGTCCGTGAACCGCAGTGTGCCCCCCGGGACCAGCTCATTACGAAAAAGCCGGTGGCCAGAGCCTCGCGCCGGGGCGTCAACGGGTTCGCCCTGCACCAGAAAGACATCCTGGTCTCCGTCGCCGTCGTAGTCGAACACCGCTACCCCGGAGCCCACGATTTCGGGCATGAAGTATCGCTCCGTGGCGCCATTCGTGTGCGTAAACCGCAAACCCACATCGGCCGCTACATCGCGAAACTGCCAAGTCTCGCTCGCCTCGGGAACATTTCCCGGTTGGGTGCAACCGCTCAAGATCACCCAAACCCCAACCAGCAACAGCTCGTATCTCTTCATCAATCGTCTCTCAGGCTAACAGACAGCTTGTTCCCGCTATACTGGCGGACTGTGTTTCCGATCCCAAGTCTCCGGAGTTCCGGCCGCGGGGCAGTGGCCGGCCTTCTCCTGCTGGTGTCCTGTCGATCTCTGCCGCCGCTGCCGCCAGTCGACAGCAGCGCCTTCTCCCCGGCCGTCCGTGAGCAGATCCAGTTGGCCCGCCAGGTAGCGGAAACGAACCCGGCGGACGGCGATGCCGCTGGCCGGCTGGGGATGCTGTATCACGTCTACCAGTTGGATTCCCCCGCCATCGTCTGCTACCGCCGCGCCCACTCCCTGGATCCGCGGAATCCCCGTTGGCCCCACTTTCATGGACTCATCGCACTGCGGCAAAGTCGTTTCCCCGAAGCCGTTGACTTTTTCCGCGCTGTGGTTCAACTTGCTCCCACGTTGCCCGCCCCCCGGCTGCATCTGGCCGAAGCGCTTGCCGGCGACGGCAAGCGGGAGGACGCCGTCCGTTTGTATCGCGAGATGATTCAGTCCGCACAGGCCCTGCCCTACGCCCATCTTGGCCTTGGCCGGCTCCTGGCCGCCCAAGGCCAAGTAGATGCCGCCATCGTTGAATTGCGGCAGGCCTGCTCTCTCGCCCCCGGCTTCAAAGAAGCTCGCTTCGCACTAGCCCAAGCCCTCCGGCGTCAGGGGGACGCCGCCGGCGCGGAGGAACACCTGGCTCTCCACCGGTCCGGCGGCAACTTGGCTCCCCCTCTTGACGACGCCTACCGTCAGGAGTTGCTCTTGCTCGATCGCAGCTCCCTCGGCTACATCAATCGTTCCGTCGCCTACGATCAGGCCGGGCAACTCCGCCTCGCCATCGAAGAACTGCGTTCCTGTCTCGTGCGCCATCCCGGCAATACGAACGCGCAAGTGAACCTCATCTCGCTCTACGCCCGGACGGGAGACTTCTCCGCCGCCGAAGCATCCTATAGGCAAGCGATCGCCGCCAAGCCCGACGAACCAAACGCGCACTTCTACTGGGCCAATACCCTGGCCGCCCAAGGGCGTCTGGCCGAAGCCGTGCCGGCTGTCGAAAAGACTCTCGCGCTCAGTCCGGAGTTTCCGCGAGCCGCCACTCTGCTCGGCGATCTGCTTCTCTCGCTAGGCCGCGCCGAAGCTGCGGAAATTCGCTACCGGGAGGCCTTGCGCCGGCAACCCGCGGATCCTGTCGCCAGTCTCGGTTTAGGAAGGATTCTCGCCCGCCGCGGCGCCTCCGCCGAAGCGCTCTCCTTGCTGGAAGCTGCCCGGGCTGCACCGGGGCATGCCGCCGTCCGCGCTATTCAGGAACTCGATACCGTGTATGGCCGGCTTGGCCTCGACGACAAGCGGTTCGCCTCGCTCGAGCGGGCGGAGCCCGTATTTCTATCGCACGGCACCCCGGACGAGAATCGTTGGCTGCGGGAACGGCTCGGCCAACGGAACGCTCCGAAGCAGCGGCCTTAGCCTTTCCGGCCTAATCGAAAGACACAATTGACAGTACAAATGTACTACTGTAAACTTTCGTTTCCCTATGACCCTCTCCAGTGTTCTCCCTATCCTCCGGGGTGCTTTATTGGCCTCGGTGTCCCTCATGACGAGCCTCGCGGGCACCATCTCATTGGACTTCGGCGCGAATGACGGCGGATTCACCGGTACCGCCCGGTGGAGCTACGGCAGCAACGTATGGCGGCTTGCCGGGGCAGACAATCAGGACGACCGGCTGACCAGCCCCACGTTTCAAGCCAGCGGCGGGGAGGTGGTTTTGCAGTTTGTACACACTCGCAACTTTGAAGGCACCTTCGATGGCGGAGCGGTGGAATTGAGCGTAAACGGATCTGCGTTCTCGTACATTCCGAACGCGAGTTTTACGCTGAACGGATACAACGGCACCACAACTAGCAACGCGGCTTTTCCCAACGGAACGCAAGTCTTCAATGGCAATCTGTCTAACCCGCTAACTTCCATCGTGTCACTCGGGACCCTCGCCGACACCGATTCCTACGCCTTTCGTTTTCGTGCGGGCTCTGATCCGTCAGTTACAATATCCGGGACGAACGCCTGGTCGATCAGCAGCGTGGACTTGACCAACACCGCCACGACAGGCGGCAGCGACATTCCGGAACCCTCCACCGCCGCACTCCTTGCCCTCGGCGGCTTGGGCCTCGCCGCCTATCGTGTTCGCCGCCGCCGGGCATAAAAGAGCGCCCCTTTCTCGATCGTGACCACCAGCAGACCGGCGGCTCACTCCCGCAAATAGCGCATTAGACCAGGGACTCGTGGCTTTCCTTATGGCTGCTCGTCCCGAGTTCGGGTACACGGTTTGTACCTTCGTAGCGGCGGGCAGCCGATTAGGACAGCCCGCCTCTTCCGCCACCAGTCCCTGACAACGGACATTCACAGGTTCTCGGAATCGGACGATAAGCCCAGGAGCGGCCTATACGAACCAGCTCCCTGTGTCCGAACCCGTCATCCCCATCTTCCGGCGCACTCTCCCTTCGTTCAAAACCCTGGTCGTCGGCCGTCTCCTCGCGCTTACGCTTCTCTCTGTCCTCGCCGTCGCCATCTTCGGCGGCCGGTTCCTCGCTCACCAGATCCGTCAGGACTCCCAAGAACATCTCCTCGAATCCGCCCGGAGGGTTCGCGACGGGCTTGCCGCCCATCTCCAACTCCACGAAGCCGCCCTCACCCATCTCGCCGCCTCCGCCCGCATCCCCGCTGGACAGCCGCTGACCCCTGTCGTCGCCGCGGCGTGGCTCGAGAATACGAGCAAGGTCTATCCCGGCTTCCTCACCCTCCTTGTCACCAACGCCGACGGCCGCATCGTTCGAGCGATGCGCCGAAACGAACCCAGCTTCACTCCGGCCCCCGGCGATCGGCTTTCCGTGCAGGACCGCTCCTACTTCGCCGAGCCCAAACGAACCGGCGAGCCCTTCGTCTCCGGTGTCTTTCAGGGCCGCGGGCTCGGCCAGGACCCCATCGTCGCCATTAGCATCCCGCTGCTCGATGCACGCAGCCGGTTTGCCGGGGTAGTGGAAGGTTCCATCGACCTCACCCGGATGCCTTTGACTCTCGAAGAGGTTCACCATCTGCCTCTCGTCATCGTCTATGACGGCGCCCGCTCCGTGGTCTACTCCACCCGGCCACAACTCCATCCCCCGTTGCGACCATGGGTGCCCAGCCCGGCTGAAAGCGCAGCCGAGGCGGGCGCCGCGTTCACGTTTCGGGACGCCGCCCAGCGCGACAGCCCCCAACTTGCCGTCCGCCTTCCCTTACCTCGTGCTGGTTGGCAGGTGGTCTCCTCCCTCGCGGTCGAAGTCGCGGAATCTGACCTATACGAGTTCTATCTACTCGCCGGGTTGACTCTCCTCGTCGTCAGCGCCCTTTCCTGGTGGGTTGCCCAACGCATGGCTGCGGCCATGGCCAACCCCATCGCCGCGCTGGCAAGGGAGATACACGCGTTTGACCTCGAAACACCGTTTGCTCCCCCGGGATCGCACAAATACCCCGCGCGAGAGGTCGCGCAAATCGACTCTGAATTCCGCCGCCTCGGCCATCGCCTGCGCCTGTCTCATAGCCAGCTTCGCGCCGCGATGAACGACCTCGATCGCAAAGTGACGGAGCGCACGGCCCAATTGGCCGACTCCGAGGCCCGGTATCGCCAAGTGGTGGAGCACGCCACCGACATCATCTATCGCACCGGCCCCACCGGCGCGCTCACCTTTCATAACGAGGCCTTTGCCCATCTCGCCGGCCCCGTGCCGCTTGGTTCCAACATCCTGTCCCTTCTCGATCCGGCCCACCGTCGCGCCGTTCGCGCGGCCGCGGTTCGGCAAGTACGAAGCCGTATCCCGGTCATGGCCATGGAATTTGCTTTCCGGCTTCCTGGCGGCGAGCTGTGCTGGATCGGCCAGAGCAGCCAACTGCTGCTCACTGGCGATGGCCGTGTGGCAGGCTTTCAGGCGATCGCCCGCGACATCACGGAGCAGCGCCGCGCCAAGCTCGCGCAAAGGGAAGCCGAGGAGCGGTATGCGCTCGCCGTCCGGGGTAGCAACAGCGGCATCTGGGATTGGGACCTTCGCACCGGAAAGGTCTACTATTCACTCCGCTGGCTCGAGATGTTCGGCCTCTCCCCCGCCAGTCCCTGTGAGGCCGTCGAGTGCTGGCTCAGTCGCGTACACCCCGCTGACGCCCGCTCCCTGCGCGCCGAACTCGATCAGTTCTTCTCGAATGGCCGTGCGGAGCTCTTTGAGTCCGAGCATCGCATCCAACACGCCGATGGTACCTGGCGCTGGGTGCTGGTCAGCGGCGCAGCCGTTCGCGGCGCTGCCGGCCGTGCCCTCCGCATCGCTGGTTCCACCTCCGATATCACCGCCGGCAAACTGGTTGACCCGCTGACGGGTCTATCGAATCGCCTGGCGGTTCTCGAGCGGCTCGAACAGCTCCTGGCCCGCCAGCACGAGAATCCAAGCCGTGCTTTCGCCCTCCTCTTCATGGACCTCGACCGCTTCAAGCTCATCAACGATAGCCTGGGCCACGTCAAGGGCGACCACCTTCTACTGGGCGTCTCCCGCCGCCTCCTCTCCGCGCTCGACCAAGTCGATGGCGCCGTCGGATTTGTCGGCCGCCTCGGCGGTGATGAGTTCGTGATCGTTCTCGATGAGGCCCTCGAAGGCAAAACCGCCATGGCCGTCGCCCAAGCTATCCAACGAGAGATGGAGGCGCCCCTTCACCTCGACGGCACTCTCCTCTTTGCGTCGACCAGCATCGGAATCGCCATCAGCGATCCCCACCTCGCCAGCGCCGAGGACCTCCTTCGCAACGCCGATACGGCGATGTATCAGGCCAAGGCGGATGGCCGCGGCAAGTTTCGGCTTTTCGATTCGAGCATGCATGCCCGCGCCGTTGCCCGCCTCGCACTCGAAACAGACCTGCGCCGGGCTCTCGACAACGAAGAGTTCCTGCTCCACTATCAAGCGCAAGTTGACCTCCGTACTGGCCGGCTGGCTGGGTTCGAAGCGCTCGTCCGATGGCAACACCCCACCCGCGGCTTGCTCCACCCAGCCGAATTCATTCGCGCAGCCGAAGAGAATGGGCTCATTCTGCCCCTCGGCCGATGGGTGCTCGCACAGGGGTGTCGTCAACTCGCCGCCTGGGAGGCGCGCTTTCCCGCCGGCCAGAACCTATCCATCAGCATCAATCTCTCGGCTCTGCAGTTCGCCGATCCCAAGCTTGCCACCCTGATCGCCGCCATTCTGGCTGAAACCGGCCTCGTTCCGGCCCGCGTGCATCTCGAAGTCACGGAGAGCATGCTCGCCGACGACCCAGCCGTCGCCCACTACATCCTCAACGAGCTCTCTGCCATGGGAGTCGCCCTCGAAGTCGATGACTTCGGCACCGGATACTCCTGCCTCAGCCAGTTGCATCAGATGCCGTTCGATACTCTCAAGGTAGATCGCAGCTTCGTGCAGGCGATGGACCAGCACCTCGACCCGCAGCAGGATGGCCGCAAGATTGTCGAGTCCATCGTCAACCTCTCTGGCAATCTGGGCATCAGCGTGATTGCGGAGGGCATTGAAACCGAAGAACATTGGACACAGCTCGCCCGCCTCGGCTGCGACTTTGGCCAAGGCTACTATTTCTCCCGGCCGATCGATGCCGAAGCCGCCCTTCGCCTCGTCCAGTTCCGCACTGGTCAACCGTGGCCGCTCCCTGAGTCGCTCCGGTCTCATGCCCCCGGACTCGTTCATCTCCACCGTACCCTACGAAACTCGAAACCCGCTCGACGCCCGGCGCAGCCCGTGATATAGTCCCGCCAGCCTGAGCTCCGCCCGACGGGCTCAGGATGGAGGTGCCCCGTGCGCACATCGCTCTTTTGCTTGCTGGCGTCGCTACCCTTGGCTGCCCAGACCGCTCTTCCGCCACCCGCCACCGTGAAGGTCGACTTCATCCGCGACGTGGAACCCCTTCTCACGCAGAAATGCCACTCCTGCCATGGTCCGGAAGTCCAGCAGTCCGGCCTCCGCCTCGACCGGCGCCAAAACGCCATGCGCGGAGGCGACTACGGCCCCGTGATTGTCCCCGGCAAGAGCGCCGACAGCAAGCTCATTCGCCGCCTCGTCAGCGGGGACGGTGGCATGGTGATGCCCCCCACGGAAGCCCTTTCCCGCGACGAAATCGGCTTGCTCCGCGCCTGGATCGATCAGGGCGCCGACTTCCGTCTCCAAGTCAAAGACGAAGCCCCGGCCAAGCCCGTCGATCCCAAACTCCACGCTCTGATCACTGCCGTTCGCGCGGACGACCAGCCCGCAGTGAAACAGCTGCTTGCGGCCTCCCCGGAGCTACTCAACGCAAAGGACGCCGCTGGCGCTACGCCACTCCATCACGCTGCCGGTTTCGCCTCCCTCGCGACGATGCAGTTTCTGCTCGATCAGGGCGCCGACTGCAACCTGACGAACCGTCGCAAATCGACGCCCCTCTTCTGGGCGATCCACGACGAAGCCAAGGTCCGCCTCCTTCTCGCCCGCGGTGCGCAGGTCAATCATAAGCAAGCCGAAGGCCGCACGCCGCTCTTTCAAGCCGCCGGCTTGGGGAATGCGACGGCCATCGTCCGCCTACTTCTCGATAGCGGCGCCGATCCCGGCGCGACTACCGCGAACGGTCAAACCCCTCTCCACATGGCCGCCCTGCGGGGGAACCGCGCCAGCCTGAAGCTGCTTCTGGCCAGGAAAGTGAACGTCAATGCCCGCGCCGGGAATGGCGCCACCGCCCTGATGGGAGCCTCCAGCAGCGGTGACTCCATCGCCGTCCAAATCCTCCTGGCCGCCGGAGCCGATCCCAATCTCCTCACGAAGAAGAAGGATTCCGCCCTCGGCGATGCCGCCACTTCCGGCGTCGAAGCCTCCGTCCGACTTCTTCTTGATCACGGCGCGAAGGTCAATGTGCAGGATGATCGGGGCTACTCCCCGCTGATGTACGCCGCCGCATCCGATACCCAACCCGCCGCGGTCGTAAAGCTCCTCCTCGACAAAGGGGCTGACCCCTCGCTGACCGGGGAAGGGGAAACTGCCCGCACGCTTGCCGCCAAGCGCGGCGATACGGAAGTCGCCCGCCTCCTCGGCGTCCCCGAAGCGGACCGCCTGCGCGGCGGTGTCGCTCTCGTTGCCACTCGCGAACGTCCGCACTCTATCCCGGTCGCCGTGGAGAAGGCTACGGCGCTGCTCGAACAGCAGAGCCATAACTTCATTCGCATCGGCGGGTGCAACTCCTGCCATGCGCAGGACCTCACCTCCGCTGCTGCCGCGTTAGCCCGCGAGCGCGGACTCGCCGCGCCCAAACTCGTCGCCCAACTTCCCGAATCCATGCGCGGTCTGGAACCGGAACGCGTGATGGATTTCGGCGCCGTCGGCGTCGGCAGCGCCGCTTGGGAGCTTTTCGATTTCGGCGCCAATCGTGTTCCGTCCACTCCCTATACGGACGCCATTGTTCACTACATCCAGGTGATGCAGACTCCCGAGGGCCACTGGCGTACGCCGCAAAGCCGTCGCCCGCCGATGAGCTCCGGGGAGTACCAAACCGCGGCCCTCGCCATCTACTCACTGGCGAACTACTCGACGTCAGCGCAGAAGGTTGCTTCGGAGCAGGCGATCTTGCGCGCCGCCGCGTGGCTCGAACAGGCACAGCCCACCAACACGCAGGATCGGGCCTTCCAAGTGCTGGGCCTCGCCTGGGCCAAGGCCAACGCCACCGCGATCGGTCGCAGCGCCAAGACCCTGGCGGCCTCCCAACGGGCCGACGGCGGCTGGAGCCAACTCCCCAGTATGGGTTCTGACGCCTACGCGACCGGGCAAGCTCTGTACGCCCTAACCGCCGCGGGCAAGGTGCCGACGACGGATCCACGCTATCAGAAGGGCATTTCCTATCTCCTTCGCACGCAGGCCGAGGATGGCTCCTGGCACGTCCAAACCCGTTCCATCTGGATCCAACCGTACTTTGAAAGCGGCTTTCCCTACGCTCACGATCAGTGGATCTCGGTCGCCGGCACCGCGTGGGCTTCGATGGCGCTCTCGGTAGCTCATGGACCGCAAACCATAAGCCGCCGCTAGGTTCGCAATACCGGGGGTGGCACCATCGCCGCCCCCTCTTTCATCGCGGCGCTCACCTGCCCAAGCACCGCCCGCCACGCCCCACGGGCCTCGGCATCGAAGTTGGCCTCCAGCGCCTGGCCCAGAGCCCATAGCAGCGCTTCCTCCACCACGTCATAGTGCCGGTCTGTCACCCCATACCCCGCATGGCGCTGCCCCATCGCCTGCAACACCGGGGTCATCGACTCCGCCCGGTCCAGATTCTCCACCACCGCCGCCAACATCTCCATCAGCTTCCGTCCCTGCGCCGCGATGTCACCCCGAAACATCGACCGCAACCCGGGCTCCCGCTCAAAGAGCCGTCCATAGAACAGCAGTGCCAATGCCTCCGCTACGTCCCCAACACTGCGGAAACTCTCCCGAACTACCTGCTTCTCTCGCCTGGTCATTTCACCCCCTCCAAAATTTTTGCCACCTCGCTCACGTCGCGCCGGTGCGCGCTGTTAAACACCGGATTACTCGCTTGTGCCCGATACTCTTCCAGGCTTCTCGCTAACCAGCGCCGTGCCTGCGCGGCGTCGGCGGGCTGCCTCTCCGCCGAACGCGCCAATTGCGCATACACCCTGCCCGTCGCCGCGAGTCCCCGGGCCACGAAAAGCCTTCGTGATGCCTGAGGACGTCCGAGCGTCACCGGGCTCGAAGGATCCGTCAAGGCCAACACACGGCGTGCCAAGGCTACCGCCTCTACGCGCCCGCCTCGCCTCGCCAGAACCTCCCCGAGCTTCTGATAAAGAAGCACCCCGGTTGTCGAGGTGAGACTTCCTCCGGTGGCCAGAATGGGTTCCGCGATTTTCAAGCCCGCCCGGTAGGCCTGAGCCGCATTCTCGTCCTCTTCCAGGATCTGGTAGGCGTCGCCGAGAAAGTTATAGTTGGCCGCCATGGCGGTGCGCACATCCAGATTCCGGGGGTCAAGGCGGGCGACCTCCTGCTGCAACTCCAAAGCCTGCTGGAGTATCTGGACCCGTTCTCGAGCCCGCCCATCGGGCACGAGTGCGGCCACGCGGGTCAGCGCGATCCCATAGTCGCCCCGGGCTCGCTGATCCGATGGGTCCGCTTCATGTACCTTGCGCGCCACGTCCCGCATCTTTCCGTACGCCTCCGCTGCCCGCGCTGTGTCTCCCAGGTTCGGCAGGTTCGGATTCCCCAGCACATCACCCATATGTGAGTAAGCGAACATCAGTTCCCGCTGATAGGTGACGTTCGCGTGGTCCAGCGCCACTAGCTTCTCGCGAACCGCCGCCGCTTTGCGGTGGCCGTCCAGCGCCTGTTCCATGCGGCCCATGCGGGCATCGGAGAGCGCAACTCCCGCGTATGCCGTAGCCAGCGAGCTCTGCAGCGTCTGATTGCCGGGGTCAGCCGCTACCAGCGGCTCATACAGTTCCTGGGCCCGCACATAGCTCCGCCGCGCCGCGGGAAGGTCCCCGGCCCGGTGCAATCCTCGTCCCAAAGCCGTATGAGCGTGCGCCAGGTGCATCAGCAGTCCACTGTCTTCTGGCGACCTCTGCCGCACTTCTTCGGCAATCTGCTCGGCCTTGCGATAGGTTGCCACCGCTTCCTTTGGGTCCTTCGTGTATTCGAGCACCGCCCCCATCGCTAAATGGAGGCTCAGGATTTGGCTGAGCGCCTTCTCCTGCGCCGGATCCCTGGTTAACACGGCTTCGAGCAGCGCCAACGCCTTTCGGTAGCTCGCCATCGCGCTGGTGGTGTCGCCCAAATTCGCCCCCATCACGGCCCCCTGCACATCGCCAATCCGCCGGTAGGCCGCGGCCAGCTCCAACTGCAGCCCCACGTCGCCGCTTGCGTTCCGGGACAGATTGTCCAAGTAACTCAAGCCGGTCTGCACGATCAACTGCCGAGCCCTTGTCGAACCCGGCAAATCGCGCACCACGTCGTAAACGTCGAAAACGAAGGTGTTCGACAACTGGCGGACCAGTTGTAGGTTCTCATTGGCAATCCGGGCTGACCGCATGGAGACCAGCACCCCCGCCAACAGGGTTAGTAGCACCAGAGCGCCGGACACCACCAGGCCATGCCGTCGCCGCACGAATTTACCCGTCCGGTAAGCCAGCGTATCCGGCCGCGCCTTTACCGGTTGGTGGGCCAGGTGCCGCCGGATATCGGCGGCGAACTGCTCAATCGTCTCGTAGCGCCGGCAAGGATCCTTCTGCAGCGCCAACAAGAGTATGTTGTCCAGATCTCCCTGCAACTGACGGCTTAGCACCCGGCTTTCACAGACGGAGCTCGGCTTCTGAATTTCCTCTTCACAAATGCCATGCTCGATTCCCCGGAGCGTGTACTCGGCGATCTTGTGCGGCCTAACGCCGGTCAGGAGTTCGTACAAGACCGCCGCCAAGGAATAGACATCAGACACAATCGTCGTCGCCTCGCCGCGAACCTGCTCCGGACTCGAGTAGTCCGGCGTCAATGGCGTCGGTCCGAATTCCGCTGTCTCGTCGCCCGCCACTGGCTGCGTTTGCAGTAACTTGCAGATGCCGAAATCGAGCAGCTTCACTGCGCCGGTTCGATCCACCAGAATATTGCCCGGCTTCAGATCCCGATGCACCACGAACTGCCGATGGGCGTAGTCCACTGCTTTACACACATCCAGAAACAGTTCCAGCCGACGCCCGGTGCTTAGCTCGTGCTGCCGGCAGTAGTCCGTGATCTTCTCCCCCTCAATGAACTCCATGACGATGTAGGGCTCGCCCTCAGCCGTAGTGCCACCGTCCAGGAGCCGCGCGATGTTGGGGTGCTGCAACCGGGCCAAGGTCTGCCGTTCCCGGTAGAACCGGTTCAGGATGATTCCCGTATCCATCCCGCGGCGGACCAGCTTGATCGCTACTTTCGTCTGGTACTCATCGTCGTCCCGTTCGCCCAAGTAGACCGTGCCCATGCCGCCCCGTCCCAACTCCCGGACCAATCGGTACGGTCCCGCGCGCTCCGGCGTGTCGGCTCTGAGCAGGGACTTAAAGGCAGGCTCAATTTTGCCTTCGAGAATTCTTCCCGCGCCATCAGCATCACTCCCTAACAGAGACTCCACTTCCGCAAACATTTCGGTGTCATCCCCGCACACCTGGCGGAGCCACCCCCGGCGCTCCCCAGCCGGCAACTCCAACGCTTCGTGAAACAACTCGCCCGCCTTCTCCCAGCGGGCCGGAGTCATTGTGCTTCGCTTTGCATTTCCCGGTATAACCATGCTTCCGCCAGCCTCTGTTCTCTTCCAACCGTAGCGGGCGATATCGCCAGCATCTGGGCTACTTCGTCCAAAGTAAGTCCTCCGAAGAACCGGAGCTCGATAATCCTGCTCTTGCGCTCATCAAACGCCGCCAGCGCCTGCAGTGCGGCGTCCAGGTTTACGATGTCCCGGCTCGACTCGGGTGCAAACGTCAAGGCCTCATCAAAGGGCACATTGGCTCGACCCTGCCCCCGCTTTTGCGTGTTGTTCCGCCGGGCATGCTCCACCAACAATTGGCGCATCAGATAGGCCGCCACGCCGAAGAAGTGAGACCGGCTCTCCCAGTCCGGCAGGCTTTGTTGCACCAGCCGCATGTACGCTTCGTGCACCAGCGCCGTCGGTTGCAAGGTGCGCGCTCCGCTTTCGTTGCGCAGATACCGCTCCGCCATACGATGCAATTCGCCATATAGCAACGGAATCAGATGCTCCTTCGCCGCCTCGTTGCCGGCTTTCCATTCTACTAGCAGACTGGTCACATCAGCTTCGATTGACATACTCACCAACTGTGCCGAATTATAACGCCGGAAGAAACTGGCGGCTGGCCGTCGTTCCTTTGCCGACTTACCCCAACAGGGTGTGAATCGAGGCGAATTTCCGTCACCGATCAAGAAATATTTTTCGAGCGAACGCCGCAGCCGCCGAAAATGTGGCGGCGCGCGGTCACTTGACGGCCCGCCGCCGCGTGGCCGTGCCGTAAGGGGCGCGAAAGCTCGCATTTGATTGGCCCTCGACCTGCTTTGATGTATTTTTATGAAGATTGTTCCATTCAGCTTCCTATTTTGTGCAGCCGTGGTATCTCATGCTCACGGTGCCTCTCTAGCCATTGATCTCGGCACCGCCGGTCTGTTTGCGGTCCTGGCCGGATCGGAGATCACCAACACCGGTCCCACTTTGATCAGCGGCAACGTCGGCGTTTCGCCGGGGACCGCCATCACCGGCTTTCCTCCCGCTTCCATCGGTGGCGCCAATACTCTCTACTCGGCCGGGGCGGTCGCCCTTCAGGCCCAGACCGACCTCACCACCGCCTACAACTCCGCCGCGGGCCAAGCCTGTCCGAACACACTCACCGGCCAGGATCTCGGCGGCATGACCCTGGTTCCCGGCACCTACTGCTTCACCTCCTCCGCCCAACTCACCGGAACGGTAACCCTCGACGGTCTCGGCGATTCGGCATCCGTATTCATCTTTCAAATCGGTAGTACCCTCACGACCGCTAGCGCCTCCGTCGTAGATATGATCAACTCCGCCCAAGGCAGCAACGTCTTCTGGCAGGTAGGTAGTTCGGCCACCCTTGGTACCACCACCGCCTTCGCCGGCAACATCCTCGCGCTCTCCGACATCACTCTAAACACCGGCGCTACCATCGATTGCGGTAGCGCCCTCGCCCGAAACTACGCTGTAACCATGGATACGAACAGTATCTCCGTATGTTCGTCCGCCACCGGCGGCGGCTCGGATGTTCCCGAACCCGGCACTGCCACCCTCCTCGGCGCCGGACTCGTTGTTCTCGGGGTGCGCCATCTGCGGCGATCCCAGAGCTAGAATTTCACGAGAACGCCGGCTTGCCCTGGGGTATCGCTCCGCATCAACGCCCACAAGTACTGCCCGTCGAACCGGATGAGCTGCGGCTCCGAGAATCCAGGCCAACCCACCGGCTCCACCGCCTCTCCACTTAGAGAAATTCGCACAAACAAAGGCCCCGATTCGTTCGTGCGAATTACCCAGATGTTCGCCCCGTCAAACTCCAAAAGGCCTGTCCCGCCGCCAGCATCAATTTGCCGCAGACGGAGATCGGCCCCTTCCTTCGCCACTCGCAAACGTGCCACCGTGCCGCTCGCGCCGCAGGAAACCCACAGCGCCACCCCGTCAAACACCATTCCGGGCATCGCGTTGCCGGGCGGGCAAACCGCCAGTTTCTCCACCACGCTCGCATTTGCCGCGAGCCGATAAACTTCGCCCGTCGCCGGAATCGCCGCCCACATCCCTATCCCATCCCACGTCAACGCCGAGGCCGATCCCAACTCCAGATTGCTCGCGAGCGTAGGCGGCTCCTGCGTCAGCACCCAGCCCGGCAGGGCCATTCGCCGCAGCCCGCTCGACAGCGCCACCCACAGCCCGGCTCCGTCGAACGCCATGGCCTGGGGCTGGCTGTCCATCAGCACAGTGCCAACCCCCTCGCCCGAGTGGGTCAGCGCCTGCCCAAGGAACAATGGCCCCAGATGCCAAAGGTAGCCGCCATCAAAGAGGATCGTTGCACCTGTAAGCCAACTCTTGTCGTGCAGGCCCGAGAGCGATCTGTTCCACTCCATAAACCCGTTCACCGCTCGAAACTTCAACAGGCTCCTGGTTGTCATGAGATAGATCGCCTCCCCATCCGTCTCCAATCCCAGCGGCCGGTCGAAGTTTTCCATCGAGGAAACGCCTGGAGGAGGTGACAGATTGGTGGTGAAGGCGTACGGGATGCGCAGTAAAGGCGTCCGCTCCGCCCCCCAGCGCCGTAGGGCCATTCGCCGTAAGTCGATGGCCGCTCCCGTGGCCGCCCACCGCTCTGCCTCGCTCTGCCCCGCCGGTCCGGCTGGTCCCGGCGGGCCAACCGGACCCGCCGGACCCCGCGCCCCGGGAGTTCCCACGCTCGTCCATTCCAACGCCAACTGAGCCGGATGGCTGGTTCCGTTACTCTCTTTGGTGTCGAAAACCACGCTCGTCCCCGCTGCCCCGGCGGTGATGAGCAGCCCATGGTTCGTGGCCCCGTCCAGCCACGTGCTCACCAGGCGCGTCACGTCCATGGCAACGTAGCTTTGTCCGCGCGCTACGGCGATGTTCGTCGCTGTGGGGCCCCCTGCCGCCGGGAGCGTTCGCCGAGTCACCGTGACTTCTGACCAAGGCCCGCTCAGTGCCGTTACCTGAATCGTCCCCGCTCGTACTACCTGATTGGCGAACAGGGTCAAGGTGGCGCGCTCCAAAGCATGTCCCGCCGGGGACTTCGGCAGTCGAAACCGAACCAGACCTTGCCGCCGCGCGTCGACCAGCATCCTCTCTTGGGCGCCGAACGCGCTATCTCCGGCGTCGTCCGCCGTGTAACTATCGTCTGTCAGCGGAGCAACCTGGCCCCACGCCAATCCCGCCATCAGGTAAATGAGCGCACGAAGTGCCATATTTGTCTCCGCGGATTTGGCCCGTTCCACGGCCCATCGAATCCCCAAGCTCACCTTGTAAGAACGCAGATCCGCTTCGCCACGGCCATTCTGGCGACGTTGGTAGCTGCCTTATCTGTCGCTGGACAAACCAATTCGAACCTGATCGTACGCCTCAATTCCTTCCTGGGTGACATCGACCGGCTCCTGTTCCCGGGTTCATCATCCAGCAGGATGGCGGATACAACTTGACCGACGGCCAATTCCGCACAATTCCCACCGATCCGTCCATCCAGCCAACCAGATCGCCGCCGTCCCAGTTTTCATCCGTTCCGCCACCATCCTCAACGACTCCCATCAACGTTCCCTGAGCCCTCAGCAACCACCTCCGGCCGGGAGATTACCCGAACCTTTGTTTTCAGCGATCCCAACGGCGCCGACGATCTCAGTGTGGTCAACGTCCTCATCAATCGCGCCCTTGATGGATGCTGCGCCTGCTATCTCTCCTACGATAGCGCCGCCAATATTCTGGTGCTCCTATTCGATATCCGCTCCGACGCCACGCTCCTCCCCCTCCCCGGCACCTTCACCGGGTCCCACGCCGTCTCCATCCTTCCAGCCAACCCGCTCGCGCTCACGGCAGCAGGGTCGAACACCTTCCGTTCCGGCGACAACGGCGCGGCCGATGGGGCCACCTCCATTCGGAACAGCCAGTGCATCCAGTTCGCAACAGGGTCCGCCTTTCAGGACAACGGTCACCCGCTTATCCTCGAGCTCCAGATTCAGTTCAAATTCACCTTCACCGGCCGCTGGCTCCTCTACGGTGGCGCACAAACCGCTGCCGCGGCCAACTCCGGCTGGCATGTCCTCGGCGCGATCCGCGTCGAGTAATCCGCTACTGCGGACGCAGCGTAACCGAACTCTCGTGCCCGCCAAACCGGAATAGCAGTGCCGCCGGAAATGCAGTGCCCGGCGGTATCGCCACGTTCACTTGATAAAGCCCCAACCACCCAGGCGCCAAGCCGCTATAGAGCACCTGCGCCCCTTCGCCGCCCACGGTAACCTCCGGCCGCAACGTCGTCACCTGATACTCTCCGCTCGGCTCGACTACCCCCAACCCTGTCGCCCACAGAATCGCCCACTCCCGCGTCGCCGTCACCGCGAAGATTCCGGGTGTCGATTCTACCCCCGCCACCGGAACCGTCACCTTCTCCGGCGCTGCCAATTCCACGGATACTGCCGGCCCGTGCACCTCCAGCGGCACATACAGGTTCACCTGCACCGGTGACGCATAGAGCAGAGGCGCCCTCACCCCGTTCAACTTGACAGTTGTACCCGCCAGCTTCGCCGCCGGCCACCCGGCCTCTGCCGCCATCGTCCCGCCCGGAGTCAGGTCCGCCCCGTATATCGAAATCAACGATCCGGGCGACACGGTCCCCCGCGGCTCGAAACTGGCACTGTTCCCGATGGTCCGGGTTGCAAACAACGGCCTCCGCACCGGCCGCGGCATCGCGTCCCCATCCACCGCTCCGGTGAGCCAAAGCAGGGCTTCCTGCATCATGCCGAGAAATCGCGCATCCCGCCAGGTGCTGTCGAAATGGCCCAGTGCGGAGTAGAAAACACGCCCCGACCCGTAGCGGCGGCACCACGTCAGCGGAAAGTCCTCTGTCCCTGGATTCACGCCCGCCGCGTTCAGGTCTACCGACGCCGTGTCCAGCGTCATCAACACCCGCACGCGGTCCCGCGAGAAGTCCCGGAACTGGTAGACCTCTTCCAGCTTGGTGAACCCGGTTCCCAGACCCGCCATCGCTGGGTGCGCCGGGTCCTCCACATCGAACCGCACCGGCTGCACCCACGGATGCCCGTTGAAGCGCGCCCCGATCAGATCCCCATACTCCGGCCATGTATAAAACGTGTCCGTCGCGCTATGGACCCCGCCAAACCCCTTGCCCTCCCGCACAAACTCCAGCAGATCCCGCTTCTGCTGCTCATTCACCGGCAACTCCCCGCTTGTGAAGAACAGCACCGCGTCGAACCCGCGCAGCGTGGCCGCGTTCAGCATCCCTGCGTCTTCCGTTGCCACAATCTCCACGCGCCCACCCGCCCGCAGCACCTCCACCGATACTGGAATCGAGTCATGCCGATACCCCGCCGAGTGCGTGACATACAGCACCCGCTTCGGCTGCGCTTGCGCCGCGAGAGCCAGCAACATCGCGGCCACTACGATTCGCCATACGCCTTGCATTCTTCTGTTCTATCCCAAAAGTCGATATCGTTTCCCTCATGCCGCCCGCCCGTCACGTTGCCTCCCTCGCCGTTCCGTTTCTCCAGGTCACCGATATCGACGTCTCTCTTCGCTTCTACCGCGAAGGCCTTGGCTTCGTCCTCACCAAACACTGGAGCCCCGCCGGCCGCATCCGCTGGTGCTGGCTCGAACTCGATCGCGTCGCCCTCATGCTCCAGGAAAGCAATCCTCCTCGCCCGCGCGGGCAAGGCGTTTCCATCTGCATCTTCTGCGCCGACGCCGTCGCCTTCTATCGCGATCTCCAAACTCGCGGAGTTCCCGCCGAACGCCCCTATGTGGGAAACGGTCTCTGGGTCACCGCGCTCAACGACCCCGATGGCTACCGCATCGAGTTTGAGAGCCCCACCCAAGACCTCGAAGAGTCCGTCCTTGAGGACGACCCACCGAACCAGTAAACTCACCGTTATATGACGGTCACTATTAACGGCAAAGCCCACCAGCTCTCCACCGCCCCCGACCGCCCGCTTCTCGATGTCCTCCGCGAGGATCTCGGCCTCACTGGAACCAAGTATGGCTGTGGCGAAGGCCAGTGCCGCGCCTGCACGGTGCTCCTCAACGGCAAGCCCGTCACCTCCTGCCTCACGCCCGCCCGCCTCGCCGACGGCAAGTCCATCACCACCATCGAAGGCCTCGCAACTGGCGACCGCCTCCACCGCGTCCAACAAGCCTTCCTCGACGCCGAAGCCATGCAGTGTGGCTACTGCGTCCCCGGCATGATCCTACGCACCGTTTCCCTCCTCGAAGTCACGCCCCATCCCACCGACGCCCAAATTGTCGAAGCGCTCGACGGCAACCTCTGCCGCTGCTGCGGCTACGTCCGCATCCTGGCCGCTGTCCGCCGCGCTGCCCAAACAACCGATGGAGGCCTTCCCCATGCCGAATGAGCCCGAACGCTACGAACTCTTCGAAGCCCCGCCGTATAACTTTCAACTCAACCGCCGCGACTTCCTCGAAGTCGCCGGCTTCGTCATTTGCCTCACCGCCACGCCTCTCCTCGACGCCCAAACCGCCGCCAAGCCCCGCGCCCGCCTCGCCTTCGCCACTGACGGCACGGTCACCGTCTACTCCGGCAAAGTCGACATGGGCCAGGGCGCCGCGACTGAACTCGCCATGGCCGTCGCCGAGGAGCTCCGCCTGCCGCTTTCGAAGGTCCGCGCCGTCCTCGGCGATACCGATCTCTGCCCCAACGACGGCATCACCGCCGGCAGCCGCACCACCCCCGCCACCGTCCCCGAAGCCCGCAAAGCCGCGGCCGCCCACCGGGGCGCGGAACTCACCCCGCCCGCCGATTGGAAGACCCTCGGCAAGTCCCACCCCGCCCTCAACGCGCGCGCCATCGTCACCGGCCGCCACGAGTACCCTTCCGATATCCGCCGCCCCGGCATGCTCTACGCCGCCGTCCTCCGGCCCCCCAGTTTTGGCGCCAAGCTCACTGCTCTCGATTCCTCCGTCCTCAAAGACAAGACCGTCACCCTCGTCAACGACAACGGTTTCGTCGCCGTCGCCGCGCCCACCTTCTTCGCCGCCCGCCAAGCCGTCGCGACCCTCGCCGCCGCCGCCCGCTGGGAGACCAAGCCTCATCCCGCCAGCGCTGATCTCTACCGCGTCCTCAAGGAAACCGCTCAGAATCCCCGTGAAAATAGGCGCGGCGACCTGGCTCCGGCCTTTGAATCCGCCGCTAAAAAGCTAAAGGCCACCTACCACGCTCCTTACATCCAGCACGCTCCCATGGAGCCCCGCGCCGCCGTCGCCGAGTGGGTTGATGGCAAGCTCACCGTCTGGACCGGCACCCAAAACCCATTCGGCGTCCAGCAACAATTGCAGCAGGCTTTCCGACTCCCCGCCGAACAGGTCCGCATCATTGAACCCGGTTCCGGCGGCGGCTTCGGCGGCAAGCACACCGGCGAAGTGGCCATTGAAGCGGCGCGCCTCGCGAAGGAAGCCGGCAAGCCCGTCCACCTCCGCTGGACCCGCGCCGAGGAGTTCGCCTGGGCCTACTGCCGCCCCGCCGGCCTCTGGGAAATCGAAGCCGCCCTCGACGCCAACGGCCGCCTCACCGCCTGGGACTTCGCTTCCTACAACGCCGGCACCGCTGGCCTCGAATCGCCCTATCGCATCCCCAACACCCGCACCCGGTTCTTCCGCAGCGACTCTCCCCTCCGCGAGGGCTCCTACCGCGGCATCGCCGCCACGACGAACAACTTCGCCCGCGAAGGCTTCATGGACGAACTCGCCGCCCTCGCCGGCCAGGACCCGCTCGATTTCCGTCTCGCCCATCTCGATAACCCTCGTCTCCGAGACGTTCTCGTTGCCGTAGCCGAGAAGTTTAACTGGAAAGCCCGCCGCCAGAAGCCCCGCCCCGGCACGGGTATCGGCATCGCCGCCGGCTTCGAGAAGGGTTCCTATGTGGCGGCCTGCGTCGAAGTCGCCACGGACGCCAAGTCCGGCTTCACAATCCGCGACTTCCATATGGCCTATGAATGCGGAGCCATTCTGAACCCCTCCAACCTCCGTGCCCAAGTGGAAGGAGCGATCATCCAAGGTCTCGGTGGAGCGCTCATGGAGTCGATCGAATTCGCGAACGGTCGCCTGACGAACGGCAGCTTCACGGCCTACCGCCTCCCCCGGCTCCGCGACGTTCCGCCCCTCACCATCACGCTGCTCGACCGCAAAGACCTCCCGTCGGTCGGCGCCGGCGAGACCCCAATCATCGCGGTAGCCCCGGCATTAGCCTCCGCTGTCTCGGCCCTGACGAACCAACGCCGCCGCGCCCTGCCGCTAAGGTCGGCGTAGAGGCTTGGGGAGCTCAGCCTCTCTGTTTCAGCCGCACGCCGCCCATCCCCAAAACTCCCAGCAGCCCAAACCCCGGCACCGCGCTCTCCACCACATCTTCGAGAAACACGATATCCCAAACCAACGCGAACCCCACCCCAAATAACAAGCCAGCAATCGCTCCACTCACCGCCCACCCAATCACGGAAAGTCGGCTCACCGTGCCGGCCCCGGGCCGCAGGAACGCCACCGGAACCCATACCAACCCCGCTAAGAACAGCGCTCCCAACACTGCTCCGGCCAATCCACGCCCCACAATTCCGCCTACCAGCGCGCCTATCATTCCCGCCAAGCAAACCCACCCAGCCAGATTCCCGATTCCGCCGCCCCCACCCCCGCCCCCGTGCCCGCGGTTTCCTCCGCCGTCTTGGGACCGAGCCCAGTAGCTATCGGGGCCGTAGGCCTCGCGAATCGCCTCAGCCCATCGCTCGCTATCGTTCATTCGCCTGCCTCCGCAATCTCCCACTCGGCAAACGCCCGTTCCCGCCGCGGCGGCACTTCCTTCCCCGGCCCCTGGCACATCCAGCACGCGCACCGCCGGCAGTGCGTCGATACATTCACGCCCAAGTCCCGCGGATCTTCGGGCCTCGCCCACCGCCCCGCCCACAACCGCATCACGCGCCGCGCCCGGCTCTTCATCCGCGCCGCTTGACCTCGCCGGATCGCCCGCTTTCTGTCCATCATCAAGGCACCTCCCGGAGTCACTTCCGCTTTCCAGAATCCCCCAAACTTGCCCCGTCCGCAATCCCTCACCCCAACCGCGATATCGTGTTATTTCACCTATGCTCCGGTTAATTCTACTCGCCTTTCTCTCTCTTCCCCTCCTCGCCCAGGACCGAATCGGCACCCTCCAACTCCGCGTCTCCACCGACCGCCCCGATTGGCGCTACACCCCCGGGCAACCCGTCCGCTTCCGCATCCTCGCCATCCAGGACGGCCACCCGGTCTCCGGCCTTAAAGTCACCTACCGCATCGGCCCCGAAATGCTCCCTCCGAGAGTCGACCAAACCGTCGCCCTCCCGGCCGAAGGCCTCACTGTCGATGGCGGCACCCTCACTGAACCCGGCTTCCTCCGTTGTATCGCCACCATCGAACGAAACGGTAAGACCTACCGCGCCCTCTCGACCGCCGCCTTCGAACCCGAACGCATCCAGCCCACCCAACCGGACCCCGCTGACTTTGACCAGTTCTGGGCCGCCGGCAAAGCCGCCCTCGCCAAGCTCCCCATCGACGCCAAACTCACCCCCCTTTCCGAATACGGCAACGCCGCTGCCAACTGCTATCACGTCAACCTCCAGAACGTCGGCCCCGGCGCCGCGCCCTCCCGGTTCTACGGTATCCTCTGCGAACCCAAAGCGCCCGGCAAATACCCCGCCCTCCTCAGCGTCCCCGGCGCCGGTGTCCGGCCCTATCGCGGTCTGGCCGAAATGGCCGCCCGCGGCGTCATCACTTTCCAGATCGGCATCCACGGCATTCCCGTCACCATGGACCAGTCCGTCTACGACTCCCTCGCCGCCGGTGCCCTCTCCGGCTACAACACCTTCGGCCTCGACAACCGCGATCGCTACTACTACCGCCGCGTGTACCTCGGCTGCGTCCGCTCGAACGACTTCCTCACCAGCCGCCCCAACTGGGACGGCGCCAACCTCGCCGTCACCGGCGGCAGCCAGGGTGGCGCACTCTCCATCGTCACCGCCGCCCTAGACCCCCGCGTCCGCGGCCTCGCTGCCTACTACCCGGCCCTGTCCGATGTCACCGGCTATCTCCACAACCGCGCCGGCGGCTGGCCCCACATGTTCCGCGCCTCCGAAGGCCCGCTGGCCCACCGCTCCCCTGACAAGATCGCCACCACCGCCTACTATGACGTCGTCAACTTCGCCCGCCGTGTCAAAGTTCCCGGCCTCTACTCCTGGGGCTTCAACGACGAGACCTGCCCGCCCACGTCCATGTACGCGGCCTACAACGTCATCCCCGGCCAGAAGAACCTCCTGCTCGCCCTAGAAACCGGCCACAACAACATCCCCGAACAGGTCGCCGAAGTCCTATCCTGGCTGCAAACGTTCCTGAAGGTAGCCCCGGCGAAGAACTGACTTCAGCAGGGCCCGAATTGCCTGCCGAGCCGCCGCTCATAAGCCGCCCGGATCTCCTCCGCCATCGCCAGATAACTCTCGGCCGGCTCCGGGGCGTCTCGCCCGAACCAGCGGATGAACTCTTCCCGCACGATCCCCGCCACCTCTTCCGCCGTCGCTCCGGGCCGCAGTCGAGGCAGAATCGTCCCTGCTTCGGGGTCATACTCGTCGGTGTTGCTCTCGAACTTGATCCCCACCAGGTCATGCTGGAACAGGATTGCCGATACCTCCGCGAACAGCTCCTGGTAGGCCTTCGCAAGCTGCTTCTGCTCCTCCCTGTTCACTCGTCTCTCTTCCGCTGCGGATAGATGGTCTCGCCTCGCCGTAGCATCGCGACGAAAGTCTCAATCTTCCGCTTTCGTCCCGCCTCGGTCTTGATGTTGTGCATCCGGAACGCCAGCGCATACCGGTTCTGTTCGCTCAGCCCGGTCAGCATCGCTTTGGCTAGTGGCTCGGCGTCAATCGCGGCCTGCAAATCGTCCGGAATCCTCAATTGCTTGCCGCTCAGGTAAGCCCGGTCCCATCGCCCATCGGCCTTCGCCGCTTCCACATGCCGCAACCCGTGCGGCGTCATCCGCCCTTCCGCCATCAAACGCGCGACATTGTCGACATTGATCTGGCTCCAAATGCTCTTCTTGCCCCGAGGCGTATACCGCTGCAGATAGCTGTGCTCATCGAACCCCTTCCGGATCGCATCGATCCAGCCCCAGCAGAGCACCACGTCGATCGCCTCCTTCGGAGTAATCGACGGCCGCCCCGAACCTATCTTGTGGATCTTGATCCATATCTCATCGAACCTCTCGTGATGCTCTCCCAGCCACTCGTAAAAACTCGCCGCGTCCGGAAACTCCCGAATCTTCTCCGGATTAACCTCGATAGACGCCATGAGTCTGATCCCCCGTTCCGACGCCACCCGACCGCTGGATTGACCGCCGCATCGCATCCGTGCTCCCAAATCCAGCGATCGCGGCCACTTCCTTCGGCGTACTTCCCGCCCCGTCCAGCAGCGCCTGCGCCAGTGTGACGCGCAACTGCTCCACGAACCGCGCCGGCGTCACACCCTTCTCTTTCGTGAACACCCGCGCAAAATGCCGCGGGCTCATCCGGCACTGTTGCGCCAGCGCCGGCACGCTCAGGTCGGCCGTCAGATGGTCGGCGATCCAGCCGCACAGATCCTCAATCGATCGACTCTCGCTCACCGGGACAGCCAGAAAACTGCTGAACTGCGAATGGCTCGCTCCCCGACGCAGGAACATCACCAAGTCCTGGGCGATGCGCCTTGCGTGGGCCGCCCCATGGTCTTCCTCCACCAGAGCCAGGGCCAGATCCATTCCGGCCGTAACTCCTCCGGATGTGTAGCACGCACCATCTTTCACGAACAGAGGCGCCCGTTCCACGCGAACATCCGGATACCCGTTCGCAAGCCTTTCGTTCCAACGCCAATGCGTCACCGCGCGTTTGTGGTCGAGCAGTCCGGCTTCCGCGAGCACAAACGCCCCGGTACACACCGAACAGACGCGCCGCGCTGTTCCCGCCATCGTACAGAGCCATTCGAGAAAGGCCGCACTGCATCGCCGCTCTTCTGCCCCTCCTCCGCCGGGGACAACGATTGTATCCGCCGGGCCACGGACATCGAGGAAGTGGGTGGCCGTTCCCAGCGTCAGGCCGCAACTCGAGCTGACCGGTCCCGGCTCGGAGCAGACGAGTTCCACCTGATACCCGCCGCACCGGGAAAACACTTCGTAGGGTCCGGTCAAGTCGAGGATCTGCACCGGGGGAACCACGACGAAGAGGACGCGCTTCGGAGGCGCGGCTGATTTGGCAGAAATTGCCGGTGGAATGTCATTGCCGGGCTTTTGTGTCAGCCCCATACTCGTCTCATGAAACTGTTTGCGTTTGCCATTGTCGCACTGTTGCCCCTTCCGGCAGCGGCGCAGGAGGTTCGCTTCACGGCGGAGCAGCGGCTGGAATTCCCGGAGACCTATCGGGAATGGATCTTCCTATCCTCAGGTCGTGGTATGACCTATGGCCCTGCGGCCGACCCCCACGGCGCCCCACTTTTCGACAATGTCTTCGCCAGCCCCTCCGCCTATCGCAGCTTCGTGAAGACAGGCCGTTGGCCCGAAAAAGCGGCGTTCATCTTGGAAATCCGCAACGCCAAGACGGAGGGCTCGATCAACAAAGGGGGCCAGTTCCAGACGGATGTCACCGCCGTCGAGGTGCTTGTGAAGGACACGAAGCGGTTTTCGGATACCGGCGGCTGGGGATTCTTCGAGTTCGGCACCGGCCGCAAACCCGCAGAGAAGCTGGCGAAGACCGCCAGTTGCTACGCCTGCCACTCGAAGAACGCGGCGGTGGAGCACACCTTCGTCCAGTTTTATCCCACGCTAATCCCCATCGCGACTGCCCACAAGACGATGAAGGCGACCGGCATTCATTAGCCGGCCGACCCGCCGCCCGCCGGCTGTTGCAGACTGGAGTCATGGCTGGCCGCGGCATGGAAGTCATCGACGAATCGCAGTTGAACCAGCTCCTCGAACGCGCAGGAGCGGAGCGTTGGACCTCGTTGCGTCTAGTCTCGTCCGAGCACTCGCGGCGGTATGGCCGAGCGCCTGGCTATTGCACCGCTGCGCTCTCGCCGGCAGCGATGAGCCGCATCGGCGAACTGGAGGATCTGACCCATTTGGCCCTGAAGGGCTTCCCCCTCGAGGCGCGCGAGATTCGGGCGCTCGCCTCGTTGCCTCGGCTCGCCTCTCTCACCCTGGAGCATTGCGAACTCGGTGACGAGGCAGCTTACGTCGTGGCGACGTTCGGCGGCCTCACCTCGCTGGACCTGCGTTGCAATGCGATCAACCAGAGCGGCGTTCGTGCGCTCGCCTCACTGCGGCACCTGACCAGCCTGCAGCTCGAGTGGGCTTGCTGCGGGGAGGCGGAGGTGCAGGCGCTGGCCGCGTTACCTTCCTTGACTTCTCTTGTTCTCGGCGGCTGGCAACTGGAGGCCGACGGCATTCGCGCCCTCGACCGGCTGCAGGGCTTACGCTCGCTTGGTGTCCGTGGTGCCAGTCTCGGTCCGGGATCGGTGGGGCCGCTAGCGTCGCTCACCGAACTCACGGCGCTGGACCTCGCCTTTAACTACATCGGCCCGGAAGGGGCGCGGGCTCTCGCCTCCTTGACGAAACTCACCGCACTCGACCTCCTGGAAAATGAAGTCGGCGCCGCTGGAGCC
Organism: Candidatus Sulfopaludibacter sp. SbA3; assembly: GCA_945890485.1. Classification (GTDB taxonomy): domain Bacteria; phylum Acidobacteriota; class Terriglobia; order Bryobacterales; family Bryobacteraceae. The sequence continues at coordinate 235,091 of CAMDCN010000007.1, forward strand.
CAGGCGCTTTCGACTCTGGTAAACCTCACGTCGCTGAATCTGGGCGAGAACAGCATTGACGATGACGGTGCTGTCGCACTTTCCACTCTGACGCGTCTTACCTCGCTTGATCTCTGGTTCAATAGGGTCGGCGAGAAGGGCGCGCAAGCTCTCGCCTCCTTACAGAACTTCACTTCGCTGACACTAGACAGGAATAAGATCGGTGGAAAAGGAGCCCAGGCGCTCGCTTCGCTGCATCTCCTCACTTCGCTCCGCCTCGATCGCTGCGGCGTCGGCTCTTCCGGCGCACGGGCCGTGGCGTCCCTCGCCAATCTCACATCACTCTGCCTCAGCGAGAACAGAATCTATCCCGGAGGAGCGCGCGATCTCCTAAAGGCCTGGCGCGACCGGCCCACCGCCGGGAACCTAAAAATGCTCGATCTCAGGTGGAACTGCGACCTCAGTTCGCTGGTTCCGCCCCCAGTGCTCGAATCTTGCGATGCGCAAGCGATCCTGGCAGCGTACCGGCAAGGACAGAACCCGAAATCCTGACGACTCGCGCCGCCCCGCACACCACCGGCTTGGTAGCATGGACTCCATTGTGATTCGTCCCCTTACCCTGCTGCCCCTCCTCGGCCTGCTCCTCTGCGGTTGCCGTCCCACCGTCCTCGAACCCGTTCCCGCCTGGGCCTACGCCACCAATCCCCCGCCCCCGCCCGGCCCCGCGGCGGAGGTCCCCCAAGGGCCATTCCAGATCGCAACCAGCAAGCTCTCCTTCACCCGCAAGGAACTCAGCAACCTCTTCAACGCCCCTGACTGGCATCCCGAGTCTCATCCTCCCATGCCCCGCGTCGTCTCCCATGGCCGCGAGCCGGAAGTCCGCGCCTGCGGCTATTGCCACCTGCCCACCGGCAATGGGCGCCCCGAAAACGCCCGCCTCGCGGGGCTCCCCGTCGAATACTTCGTCGCGCAAGTGAAAGCCTTTCGCGACGGCAGCCGCAAGTCCTTCGTCGAGGGCCGCGCCCCCACCATCAACATGACCAAGTCGGCCGTCGCCATGCAAGACGACGAAATCCTGGCCGCCGCCCAGTACTTCGCCGCCCTCCCGCCCCAGTCCTTCGTCCGCGTCGTTGAGGCATCCACAGTCCCGAAATCAGAGATCGCCGGCTGGCTCTTCAAATTCAATCCCCAGGGCGGCCAGGAGCCGCTCGGCGAGCGGATCCTCGAAGGCCCCGAGGATTTCGGGCAATTCGAACTGCGGGATCCCGCCACGAAATACATCGCCTATGTGCCGCCAGGCAGCATCACGCTGGGCAAGCGCCTCGCCCAAACCTGGGGTGACAGCCAGGAACTCGAATGTTCCAGTTGCCACGGGCCGGGCTATAAAGGCAAGGAAAACGTGCCCAACATCGCCGGACGTTCCCCGGCGTCGGTCGTCCGTCAGTTGTACGACTTCAAGTCCGGCGCCCGGCGCGGCGGCAAGAGCTCGGAAATGGACAAAGTCGTGAAGTACATGAAGAACAGCGACATGCTGGCTCTCGCCGCCTATCTGGGGTCACTCATACCGTAAGTTCGGTAAACCAGTCTCTTGGCAAGGAAGACCGCGAACCGGGCAAGCCCGTCGTGAGCGTCGTCTTGTTCACTGCTATCACGCGGGCATCCGAAGTGCTAACATTCCGCCATGGCCGATTCCACTTGGAATGCCCCCGCAACCCGGGTTATCGCGCAGAGCGAATCGGCCCCCCACCACGCCCTCTTCGTCCGGGTGACCCACTGGCTCACTTTCCTCAGTTTCCTTGCCCTCCTCGTCACCGGCGCCGAAATCGTCATCTCCCATCCCCGTTTCTACTGGGGCGACGAAGGGAACCCCAACACCCCGGCCCTCTTCGAACTGCCCATTCCCGCCTCCCGGCCCTGGGTCAACACCGGATACCCCTATGTCCTGCCCGACCAGAACGGATGGAGCCGGTCGCTCCACTTTCAAGCGGCTTGGCTTTGCGTCCTCACCGGGCTCTTCTACACCGTTAGTGGATTTGCCTCGCGGCACTTTCAAACGAACCTGCTCCCGGCCAGCCCTCCACAAACCGACGACCGCACATACAACCCGCTCCAACGCCTCACGTACCTCGCCGTCGTCTTCGCCCTCTTCCCGCTGATGATTTGGACCGGACTGGCGATGTCCCCGGCCTTAACCGCCGGCTTCCCGCTGCTCGCCAGCGCCGTCGGCGGGCATCAGTCCGCGCGGACGCTTCACTTCTTCGCCACGCTGCTGCTCGTGCTGTTCGTCATCGGCCACGTCGTGATGGTTTGGCGGGCGGGGTTCAAGCAGCGCGTCGGCGCCATGATTACCGGAGGCCATGCAAAATGAGCAGAACTTCGCGGCGAAATCTACTCGGCGCGCTAGCGGGGTTCGGAGGCCTGGCCGTCGCCGACCGGCTTGCCGACCGCTATGGTTTGCTCCCACCTGATGCCGGCGGCCTCTATGGCGCCGGCCACTCGTTGACCTATGCCGCGCAACGTCTTTTGGTCGGCGACTCGCTCGCCCGCGAGTTCCCCCGCCACAAGATCTCCGCATCGCCCTTCTCCACTAAAGGCCGCCCGAAGACGGCGGAGTTTGAGCGGTTGGCGAACAACGGGTTCGCGGAATGGCGCGTGGCGATTGACGGGCTGGTCGCCCGGCCGCTATCACTTTCGCTGGCTGAGCTAAAGTCGTATGCCTCTCGGAGCCAGATCACCCAGCTCACGTGCGAGGAGGGGTGGTCGTTCGTCGCCGAATGGACGGGCGTTCCATTGGCCGAGGTCCTGCAAGCCGCGGGCGTCCTGCCCCAAGCCAAGTACGTGGTCTACGCTTCGGCACAGCGGCATTGGGACGATAGCATCGATCTGGCCGAGGCGCTCCATCCGCAAACCCTGCTCACCTACGGCATGAACGGGCGGGATCTGCCGTTGGATCATGGTGGCCCGGTGCGCCTGCGAGTGCCGCGCCAACTGGCCTACAAGAGCGTCAAATTCGTAAACCGTGTAACGGTCACCGACACCCTGCAAGGCCACCCCGCCGGCGGCAGCTATGCGTGGTATGCCGGCATCTAAAGAGCCGCCCGGAGCCTGACAGCATTGCCGCAACGCTACCGGCTTAGAACGACGGAATCGCTTGTCGCAATCTGGTTGGGACTCATCCTCTTCCGCGGGTTCTCTCAAGGCCTCCGGCTGCCCAAATTCTCCCGCGCTAACCGAGCCTCCTGGCTTTGGGGGCCGTAATGCTGCTCCGCGATCGCCAAAGCCTGTCGCAATACCGTCTGCGCCTCGCCGGCCGTTCCCGACTCTTTCAGGAGCAGCCCAAGGTTCATCAGATCGATGAACAATTCAGGATGGTTTGGCCCATAAACAGACTGATCTACAGCCAGAGCGCGGCGGAAATGCGTGAGCGCCTCAACTCTCTGGCCCCGGCTCCACAGCAGATCGCCTAGGTTCGTCGATACCGTAGCAAGCTCGGCCGTGCGCGGCCCACTTCGTTTCAGCAGCACCGCCAGCGCCTGACGCTCCAGGCGCTCCGCTTCGGCGATCCGGCCCGAGCTGTGTAGAAGACTGCCGAAATTGCTCAAAACGCCGACATTGTCTGGATCGAGGGCGAGAGCCTGTCGAAAGAAGCTTTCCGCCGAACGGTCGTCTTTGTTCTCCCGGTGGCTGAGCGCCAGATTGTTCATCACCGTTACCCTAAAGTCCTTCAACTTGCTGGAGGCCAGGGCCCTGCCGTAATACTCGCGAGCGCGGGCGGGCTCCATGGCGGCCAGCACAGACCAACTCCGGGCGGCCACCTCCGGGTCCGCGCTTCTCGCCGCTTGCTGGAACAGCGCCTTCGCTTCGCCGTCCCGGCGCAACTCGCCGAACAGCTTGGCCAGATTCTCCAGATCGGCCGGATCGCGGCGCGTTCTTGCGGCCTCCGACAAAGCCTCCACCGCTCCCGCGGCATCGCCCAGCGAACGGAGAAACATCCCTCGGTCGCTGGCATGCGCCCGTTGATAAATCGTACGCAACCCGTCGGGCGAAGCCGGCGATCGCACACCGGTTCGCGGAACAACTTTTACAGACCGCCCGATCGGTGTCATCGGTCGCGTCTTGTCGTAGACCCCAATCCAATGATTCGTGAATCGCAGTGAGGCATTAGTGGGGACGCTTGGCATGTGACAGGAGACGCAAGCCGATGCCGCAGGCACGGGTGTGCGATGTTTCGGGTTGGCGTGGCAGCCCGAACATTTGGCGTCGTAGTGTTTCTGGCTCGTCTCGACAGACTGGTGAGCGCTATGGCACGTCAAGCAAGACACCGTCGCCTCCTCAAAACAGCGCGACTGACTCAAGAACGCCGGTTCGTGCCGCGCATTCCAGGAAAGGCCCCAGTCAGTGATGTCGGCGGCGGTGCGATGGCAGTCGCCGCAGTAGTCGTTCAATTGGGCGGGCGAAAAGCGCCGCGGGTTCACGATGGTGGCGGCGATGGGTTTCCTGGTATGTTCTGCCCCCGGTCCGTGGCAGGATTCACATTGGACGCCTGCTTCGGTCCAGCGAATAGCGCCATCCGCAGCGAGCGATACCGGGCCGGTGGTGTGGCAGCGAAAACAACGGAGGGCGGTGCCCGAGGGATCGAGCGTCCGGTACTTCCGGCCGCCCGCGTTCTCATGGCCAGGCGTGATGTCCATCGCCTTGCGCCCCGGATAGTAGCTGAGCCCGTGTTCAATGTAGTGCTGGGCACCGTCGCGGCTCACATAAGTGATCGCCTTGTTCCCCGCGCCGAAGGCCCACTCCCCGGGGCTTCCCATGGGCGCCTTGTTCAGGGCCCGCGCGTGCCCGGTTTTCCCATGGCCCGCGGATTGCGCGGGATGACAGGCCGCACAAGATTTCGATCCGGCATAGCCCGCAGGATTGTGGCCGGACTCCTGAGCGGATGCGGCCACCGCGAGCAGAGCGACGCACCAAAGCGGGTTGACTTTCGGAAGTCTTGAAGATTGTACTCTCATCTAGCCCTGAAGAGGGCGTCACGCGGAGCTTCTACGTTTCCGTTGCCGGCACTATTTCGGATTCAGCTTCGATCCACTGAGAATTCGAACGGCAAAGAGGCCTCAAGATGGACTGGTTCTCCGGTGATCGGGTGGTGGAGGTTCAGATAGTGGGCGTGCAGAAAATAGCCGCCATCGCCGGGCAGACCGGGAAGATTCTCAAGAGGCCGGCCGGCTATGCCGTATAGCGGGTCGCCAACAAGGGGATGGCCGATGGATGCCAGATGGATTCTGATTTGATGAGGGCGGCCCGAATAGAGGCTGACCTCGAATGTCGTCGTGCTGGGGGTGCGCGAGATCACTTTCGCCAAGGACTTCGACGGTTTACCACCGGGGTGGGCGGCCCAGACGGAACCGATGAGCGGGTGCGGGACCAGGCCGATGGGAGCGAGGATTTCATGGGCGTCCTGCTGCGCCACGTTCTGTGCCAGCGCCCGGTAGATCTTTTGGATTCGGGGGGTATTCCAGTCGGCGAATAGGGTAGCCGCCGCCTGCGGTGTCTTGGCAAACAGGACGATCCCCGTGGTAGCTCGGCCCAACCGGTGGACTGGGTTGGCGTTGGGGGTGCGCTTTTGCACCAGGCGCAACAGGGTGTTTTCCATGAAGCCGCCGCCGGGAAGGGTAGGCAGCCCACTGGGTTTGTTGACGGCCAACAGATGAAGGTCTTCGAACAGGACCTCGAAGTGTTGCGGGGCGTCTGGTTCGATCCAGGGTGGCCGGTTCCAGACCAGGGTTTGGCCTACGATGACCGCTTCGCCGCCTGTGGCGGTGACACCGTTGAGCGTCACTTCGCCGTTGTTCAGCTTGTGTTGCCAGACTTCCGGAGTTGAGTGGGGATAAAGGCTTGCCAAGTGGGCCAGCAGGGTTTGCCCATGGTATTTACTGCTGATGATCGTGGTGTAGGCATAGCCCCCGTTGAGCATTTAGTTTGAGTGTAGGCCATCGCCTCCCCGGGGTGGCCAGAGGTTGCGGCGTCAGGCTGCTATCAATTGAACGGGCGCACCTCGACCGGCGCCCGGCAGGCGACGACAGCCTTCCTGCCCCACTCCAGCGCCTCGTCCAGGTCAGCGGCTTGCAACACCCAAAAGCCGCCAATGTGCTCCTTGGTCTCCAGGTATGGCCCGTCCGTAATGAGCACCTTGCCGTCAGGCTGCCGCCGCAACGACCTCGCATTGCGGGCGACGGAAAGGCCACCCACAAAAATCCTGATACCCGCCGCCACCATCTCGTCGTTGAGCACGTCGATATCGCGGGACATCGCCTCATCCTCAACGGACGGGTCGTAGTCGTCGTGGTGGTGGATCGCAACCAAATACTGGGGCATGGGTTCTCCTTCTGGTCGAAATGGGCCGCTTGCCCGTCCTTCACTAAATAATCGAACGGCCGCGCCGGAATTCGACAAGTCATACAAGAAAGTTTTGCTTCGCTCTCCACGGCGCCCGCCGGGAGACAACCATAGGCATTCGGAGATACTATGAGCCTACTTCCCGCAAGGAGCTGTTCCGATGGAGCGCAACAAACCGTTCGGCATTCCCCCCAAACCGCTGGATCTCTGCAGCGAGTCTCCGCAAGGGCACATCGACCGGAGATCGTTCCTCGACGGCGCGAGCCGGTTCTCGGCGGGCGGGCTGACCGCTGGCTCCCTCTTCGAGATGATGCGGCCCGGCCATGCCTGGGCCCAAGCGGGGAAGGTGAGCCATGCGGCCTCCGCCCGTGTCCTCGAGCAGCTCAGAACCCGCTTCACCTTCCAGATCTCCGTCGACGTCGCCACCCTGCCGCTAGGCCTGGGGGTCGCCACGGCGGCGCTGAAGGGCGGGGTCCACATTGTCGAAATGGGGACGCCGCTGCTCAAGAACGAAGGGGTCGCAAACGTCGTGCCTGCCTTCCGCAAGCAGTTTCCCACGGCGCTCCTCCTGGCTGATATGAAGACCATGGACGGCGGCGCCTCCGAGGCGCGCAGCGTCTATGCGGGCGGCGGCAATATCATCGACTTCCTCGCCCTCGCGGGTGTGGATACGGCGAAGGCCGTCTGCGCGGTGCGCGACGAGTTCCGGCGAAACGGAGCAGAACTCCCGCGGCTCGCCTTTGCCGATATCCTGGTGCCGCATCAGGGCCCGGCCGCGAACGCTGGCGAGGTGGCGCTGCGCATGCTTGAGGCCGGGGTGGACGCGGTGGGTGTTCACCTGCAGTCCGACGCGCGGCGCGCCGATGCCAAGCTCATCGCAAGCGACTATCTCGGCGACATGGCCCGCGCCATCTTCGAGCGGGTCGGGAAGGCCGCCCCGGTGCAGGTGGTCGGTGGGCTGAGCGGGGCGCAGACGAAAAGCCTGGCGCGCACGGGGCTGCGTGCGTTCGTCATTAGCGGCAATCTCGGCCAACCGGATACCGTCACCCGCTATAACCTCCCACCGTCCGAGATCGAGCGCCTCATCGCTGCCTTCATCGCCGAAGTCTCGGGCGCCTGAAGGCCACCCTGCGGGAACAATCCGGCGGTTCAAGGTGTCCGGGAAACCATGCGCCGCGCTCGTAGGATCCTGGCAATGATTCCGTTTGTGGCCCTGCTGGGCTGCGGCCCTGTCTTCGCAAGGAATCAGCCGTCTTCGCGCGAGGAGATGCTGGCGGGCGCGAGCCTCGTCATTGTCGGTGTCATCGAAGAGCACAAACTGGAGTCGTGGCCCTACTTTCGGGTTCGTGTTCCGAGTGACGCTGACTCGAAGTTCTGGAGAGTGCTGCGGCGTCGCGTCCGAGTAGAAATGGTTCTTGCGGGCTCCGTGAAACCGGGGCCGATCGATGTGTACGAGGTCTATTGGACCGGAGGAACGTCGGGAGACTGGAATTCTACGCAAGACGGCGAACGGGCCGTGTTTCCTCTCCGAATGGATAATGGCTTCTATCGCGTGGCCGGGGACTGGGAGCGTAGTATTTTCCCCGTTACGAGTGGCTCTCATAGTCGCCTGCCACTCGATGACTCCCGGCCCCTGTGGGAAAGGATCGCCCTGATGAATTGGTGGATTCCGCGGAGCGACGCGAAGATGCAGATCACATTCCCCTCCTTCCACTACAACGATCCAGCCGACACCCTCAGTCTGTGGCGGACTGTCAAGCTCAAACGGGGTTTAGTACGCCATCCCAGCGCGGGTGTCCGCGTGCCCGCCTGCCGCGAACTGGTTACCCTCGGGTGGGGGCAAGACGAATGTTGGGAGTTACTCTCCAGCGAGGACAGGGCGCATCTGCGGGATGGCGGATCTCGCTGCTGCACACCGGCGGAGGTTGCCAAATCCCGGCAGCAGAACCACGAGCGCGGCGCCGCATGGTGGTGGCGGCATCCCGACCGGGAGTCGCGACGCCTGCTCACCGCGATGAATCACCGGCAGATGCGGCGCGAGTTCTGCCGCCTCTACGCGCTCGAATATCCTGGCGACACGGATACGGGCTGCCCAGCCGACCAGCCACCCCCCGCGACCATCGTCACCGACAACGGAGACGTGCCGCTGGTGGGTAGTTGGCCCTGGTAGAAATCGAGATCCGGGGCCCTCGGCTGGCTAGGGCTTGGGGGCGTCCTCTGCTCCACCCGTAAGCTGCATGGGGACGATGCCTGCCTGCTCTTCGCCGCCAAGCTCAAGCACGGTCCGGAAAGACTCCTCAATCGTCCGGACGGCGTTGCTCAACTGATGCAGCCAGGCGCTCCAGAACTGTGGAATGGTGGGTACCTGCCGGGTTTCCCGGATTTCGCGGAATACGTCCTTCTTATGCGAGGCCATGTCGAAGCCGCGTAACATGGCTGCGCCAATCTCGGTGAGATTGATGCGGTCGTTGAGATCGAAGCGGGCGATGTCGCGGCGAATGTTGCGTTCGGCCCCGCTCTTGGTCGTCACGGTCATGCATTCCTGGATGGTGAGGGCTCCAGTGACGAGCCCGGTGCCGCCGGCCATCTTGAGCAGCGTGGTGGCCATGGCGGGGTTGCGGACGGCGACGGGCGGGGTGGCTTCGTGCAGGCGGATCCGCACGGGGCCGGAGATGCCGATCCAAACGCCAGTGGCCAACTCGGTCATCGAGAAAAACTTCGAGACGATGGCCTCCATCTCCCGATCTTCCAGCTTTTCGATCTCGCTCTCTTTGAAGCGCCGGGCTTCTTCCGCGCGCTTGTCGAACTCGTCGCGGAACTGAGTGTTTTCGTAGAGCCGGTTCAGGATGGCTTCCGTCCAGTTGTGTACCGGGTAGTTCCAGGCGACGGGAACGATCTCCGCGCCGAGCCGGCTGAGGCTGACAATAATGGCCTGAATCTGCTTCTTGTTGGTGCTTTCGATATAAATGCGGCCCTGGTGGAAGTCGAGCAGGACGGGTACCTGCGTGCGGCAGACGGCGGTAGAGTCTTGAGTTTTCTCGTCGACCGTGCGTTTGTCGGTAGGCTGCAGGAACTTGTACGGGCGCTCGAGCAAAACGTACGAGCTCTGCTCCTTGATGGAGGGAAGGTCGCTGGCATTTTTCCACTCGTTGGCCACGGCCCAGAGGCCGAACCACGGGAGTTCGGCGTGGAGTTGGAACGCCTCGGCGGAGCGGCCGTAGCCGGTGCCTTCGAGGATATCCGCCGGGAGAGCGTTGGCGGCGTCCACCTGATCCGCCACGGCGTGGCGGGAGAGTTCGGTCTGCTGGTCGGGGGTGAGTTCCTGTTCCTCGTCGAGGCGGGGAGCGCTGTAGGGATTGATGCCCATGGCGTCGCCGCCATGGAGGCGGGCGACAGCGTCAGCGGCGAGTTGGGAGGCGAGCGCCATGCGGATGGGGTCGGCCAGGCTGTTCGAGAAGGCCTCGAACGACTCTTTGACGAGACCGACGATCGCCCAATTACCACGTGCAAACATTCTTTATTCCTGCTTTGTGACTGAGAGTTTTGATCCGGAGCCGGCGCGTGCAACTGGGAGTCCCGGGTTAGGGATCCGTTGCTCATGCGCGGTGGATTCCGCTCGCGGGCGCCTCCTGGTGCCAGGGAGGCCAACTGCTAGCGCCCGTCCGTCGATTAGCGGCTTACGGAACTGAACCACTATGATACCGTTCCCGCTGATTCGTCGCGCCAGTCGCCATTTCGCCCTCGGCGCCGGCGGCCACCGCATCCTCAAGCGTCCTCCCTCCCTAGCGCAGCGAGTGGGCGGTGCCGCATCGCCTCAGACCTCAGGAGCTGAGCAGTTTCGCGCCATGAGGCGATTTCCTTCCAAAGTGCGATCGGCACGATGTCGGCAGTTGCCTCGCTAGCTTCGTTCGACACGATCTGAATATCCATTTCAGGCACAACTCCAATTAATCTCGCAGGAAGCGGCGAACGGTTGGGGTCGTTGACTCAGCGATACCGGCCTCTCCCATTACACAAGCGGCTGCCGGGCAACCACTTGTCTCTGTTCGCGAAGCGCAAACATCCCACGCCGAGCGCCAACTCCCCAGCCCTTCCCTCTAGCGCCACCCCGCCCCGCGATTCTTTCCCATCGCTTGCCACCGCATGCCGCCGAGGCCTCCTCAATCAGCGCCAATAACGCCCGCCGCAACCCGCATCGCGTGATAGACTTTGCACGGAGAATCTCTGCAAACATGGCCGCTGCTTTTGCGACCCGTCCTAAGGCGCTTTCCATATCGATGGGTCTCTGTCTGACCCTGTGCTTGGCGTCGCCTCGCGGCGCGATGGCCGCCGATCACGACGAGCGAAAGGCCGAAGCAGACCAGTTCTTTAAAGACCGCGTCACCCCCTTTGTCACCACCTATTGCTTGCCCTGCCACCAGAACAGGCGGCCTACTCGCGGTGGCGTCAATTTTTCACCCGCACTCAAGACTCCCGGACACGCGGCCTTCACCGAACACTGGAAAAGAGCGGACGCCCGAGTGAAGGCGAATGACATGCCGCCCAAAAACGCGCCCCAGCCCAGCGAGGCCGACCGGCAAATGTTCGGCGGTTGGCTGGCGAAGCTGAAATACCTCAGCGACAAGGATCCGGGACCATTCGTCATCCGGCGCCTGACCAAAACCGAGTACGGCAACACCCTGCGGGATCTATTCGGGGTCGATCCGTCGATTGCCGATGGACTGCCGGATGAGGTCAGCGGCCAAGGATACCTCAATTCGCTCTCCTCCCTCCAGCTTGAGCAATATCTGACGATCGCGGATAAGGTATTGCGCCAGACTGTGGCGCCGCAGGGTGGTCGGCGGTCGGAAATCGAGAAACGGCTGTTCGGCAAATCTGTCGCGCCGGGTAAGGATCCCCGGGAAGCGGCGCGGCAAGCCGCCCGGTCCCTTGCCCGGAAGGCCTACCGCCGGCCACCGACGGAAGCAGAGCTGGATGTCCTGGTGGCAACCTTCGACCTGGGGCGGCGCAACAAATTGGCCTACCCGCAGGCGCTGCACTTGATGATCAAGGCCGTCCTCGTGTCCCCCCAGTTCCTTTTCATTACCCCGGCGGCAGAAGCCCAGTCGAGCACCGGGATCGTTCCGCTGGACGACCACCAACTTGCCTCGCGTCTGTCCTATCTGCTGTGGGCGACCATGCCCGACGATGAACTGATGGCGCTAGCCGACAGCGGAAAGCTGCATGAGCCGGCGGTGCTGAAGGCGCAAGCGAAACGCATGCTGGACGATCGTCGTTCGCGGGCGTTATTCGACGGCTTCGGCGCCCAGTGGCTGAGCGTCGGCGGTTTGAAGCGCCAAGTCTTCGATCCCGTAATCTTCCCGCAAATGACGACGGGGATGCGCCAGGCGATGTATGACGAAGTCCGCCTGTTCTTCGAGAGCATCGTCCGGGACAACGAGAACGTCATCCGCTTCGTCGATAGCGACTACACCTACCTGAATGGAACCGTGGCGGCGATCTACGGTCTGGAGAAAACAGTCAAGGGATCCGAGATGCGGAAGGTCCGGCTTAGTGATGGGAATCGCGGGGGAGTCCTGGGCATGCCAGGTATTCTCGCCGCCACCTCTTTCCCCAATCGCACGAGCCCGGTGAAGCGTGGCGTGTGGGTGCTGGAACAAGTGCTCGGCGAACAGGTTCCCGCCGCCCCGCCTGACGTCCCGGCCCTGGACAAGCAGGATCAGGCCGCCGTCGCCAATCTAACCGTTCGGCAGCGGACCGAACTGCACCGCACGAATCCCGTCTGCGCCAATTGCCATCAGATCCTCGACCCCATCGGATTCGGCTTGGAGAAGTTCGATGCCATCGGGCGATGGCGCGACCGGGATAGCAACGGCCAGCCAATCGATGCGGCCGGCGAACTGCCCGGCGCGAAGCGGTTTTCGGGCCCTGCGGATCTGAAAGCTATCCTCGCCGCGCGAAACGACGACGTGGCCCGCAATCTGGCGGAGAAACTGCTGGCCTACGCTTTGGGCCGCAAATTGGAAGGCTACGACGAAATCGTTGTGGATGATTTGATGCGTGAGATCGCCGGCGATGGGTACCGCATGCGGGCGCTCATCAATGGGGTGATCACGAGTTATCCCTTTACGCATCGGCGAATCGAAGAAGTGAGGAGGCTCAATGAGCAGAATTAACCGGCGGGCTTGTCTGAAGGGGTTGGGCGTTTCACTCGCCCTGCCGCTAATGGATTCCCTGGGCTGGGCCGACATCCCCAAGGGTAAGGCGCCCAAACCGCCTGTGCGCCTGGGATTCATGTATATGCCTCATGGGGTGATCATGGATCAATTCTGGCCGGCCAATGCTGAGAGTTTTCTCTCGTCGCCGCCGCCCGCGTTGGAATCCTTGCGCCCGGTGCTGAACCAGTGTGTCGTGATGAAGGGAATTTCCGGCGTCCCCATCGCACCCTTCAATGGGGCGCCGCACGCCCTCGAACTATCGACGTGGCTCACCGCGATGTTGCCGGCCGCCGACAAGCGCAACGAGATCAACATCGCCATCTCCGCGGATCAGATTGCCGCCAACCACGTGGGGGCTTTCACCGCCTTGCCGTCGTTGGAGTTGGCCACCATGCCACAGACATGGAAGGAGAACCAGGAAGGCCTGAACGAGGGTTACTACTCGCACTGCAGCTTTCGGTCCCCGACGCAGGCGGTGCCTGCCGAGGTCAATCCGCGGAATGTGCTCTATCGCCTGTTCAACAAACAGGAGCAAGGCGGCGGCGTGCGTCAATCGTCGCCACTGAGTGCGCTCGATCAAAGCTTGTTGGACATCGTGCTGGGTGGCGCCCGGGACCTCCGGCGCACCTTGCCCGCCTCGGACCAGCGCAAGCTCGATGAGTACCTGGACAGCGTTCGCTCGGTGGAACGGCGCATCGCCGCGATCGAGTCCCGTCAGAAAGACGCCGCTTTGGAGAAGGCAGGCGTCCGCGCGAGCAAGCGTGACGCCTCCGATTCGCCGCCGATCGAGATCAGGATTCCCGAGGGCGAAAAGCGGAGCGAGTACATGCAGGTGATGTGCGACCTGAACATCCTCGCTTTCCAGACGGATACGACTCGTGTCAGCACGTACATCGGCTCCACACCCAACGGAGCCTCTTATCCGGAACTGGGTTTCAACGACCAGCATCACTCGAACACCCATCACAACAACGATGCGGAAAAGGTTCGCAAGATCGCCAGGATCACCGAATTCAACATTGCGCAGTTCGCCTATATGGTGAAGAAGATGGATGGCTTGCGGGAGGCCGGCGGCACCTTGCTGGACAACTGCATCATGATGTGGGGATCCGGGCTTGAGGATGGCAACAAGCACACTCGCGAGAACCTCCCCTTCGTGATCGCCGGCAAAGGCGGCGGTTCGATCAAAACGGGACGCTTCTTCGCGGACACCAAGGGTAATCAAGGCGATCTGCTGACCACCCTGCTCGCCTGCGCCGGCATTCCGATCGACCGCCCCGTCGGTATCGCGACGAAGCAAATCGAGGAACTCAAGGCCTAGGAGTCAACCCTCACCACCGGCACGCTCACCCCGCGAAGCGGAGGATACAACTTGGCATCGCCGGCTCCTGCACCCAAGCCGCGATACGGCAAGCTCTGAAAAGCGAAACGGTCGGAGACTCCAACGCTTCATTTCGCCATTCTCAAAAGCCCCACCGCCTGACCGGTCCCTTTGTAATCCCGGCGAATCAACGTCTTCTCTGAAAGTCCCGTAGAGGGAGGTTGAAGCTCTGTCCGGATCGCCGGCGATCTGGAAAGTGGCACGGCAGACGAGACGCACACCAGGTCCAGCAGAGTTTCCCGGCATCGCGAGTCCGCAGCCGCTAGGGTACTGTCCCCGTGCCGGCCAACCGCTCACCTCGATAACCCGCTGACCCACCTACAAAGCAGCCTCAATTCTCAGCCACATATGCCCGATCACCCTCAATAACCGTTAGGTCCGCTAGTTGCTCAAGGTCACCGATACCGTGCTTGATGAGGTCAATCCGTGGCAAAGCCGGCCGATAGACAGCATGGATCCGGTGGTGAATATGCGCGATGAAGGCCGGGTGGAGATCGGAATCAATGCAGAGGGAAGGAAGGCACGAAGTTCTCGCTGGCGGTGGAGACGGTGTTTCGGCAGACGCAAGTGCAGGCGCACATCGTGCATCTGATCCGGGCGAGCTTGAACTCCGCCTCCCGGAAGGAGCGGAAGACGCTGGCGACGGACCTGAAGCCGGTGGACCGGGCGGTGAACGCCGAGGCAGCGACCGTGGCGCTGCAGAAGTTCCGGGTGCGTTGGCCGAAGCACCAGGTGGTGGCGGATGTGTGAGAGCGGAACTGGCAGCGGATGATTCCGTTCTTCCAGTTTCCGGAGGAGATCCGGCGGGTGATCTACACGACGAATACGGCGGAGAGCCTGCATAAGAGCCCGCCGAGGGTGACGAAGAACCGGGGCTCGTTCCCGAGCGAGGAGGCGACGTTCAAGCTGCTGTATTTGGCGTTGCGGAATGCCGGGAAGCGGTGGCGATCCGTGCGGGGCCGGCGAGAGGCCATGCGTCAATTTGAGATGATCTACCCCGGCCGGCTGCAGGCCGCCCGGGCAGCTTAGGGCACGCCTCCTCAACTTCGACTCCCTGCCCCTCGGTGAACCCGGCGACATCCCATGCCAAGCCACCAGTCAAATCCTCTCCCTTCGCATTTGCTTCACCAAGATCGAGTAAGCTCCGACCAGCCAATCAGCCATCGAACTCCTCCTATTCGTTCGCAATATCTCCCAGCCCAATACCGTTGGCGCCCACTTCACGCCCCAGTTCGCCCATCTCGATGACGCCGCCAACCGAATGCGAATGCCCGTCCGCTAATTCAGCCGGGCCTCGTAAACATTCCCCGCTCGGTCAGAAGCCAGCACAATCCAAACCTGTCCCTCCGGCAAACGCGCCTTCGGCCCTGTCACATCGTTGACGCGCGCACCCGGAATCACCAATTCCTCCCGCCCGTCCACCCACCGTACAATCTCACTTCCGCCCCGCAGGTACCGGCTATGCAGAAGAATCATCTGCTCCGGCTTCCCGCCCAGCAGCACAGCCGGGCGGCTAGGCTCCCCCGCACTGGTCCGCGGCGCATACGGCGTGCTCTTCCATCTCCCATACTTCCCCCGTTCGCGTATCACCAACTGCGGCGCCCCCATCGCGTCCACAGAGTTCTTCATCGCCACGAGCAGTCGTCCATCTGCCGACACCGATGCCCGTATATGGTCGTCCGCATTTTTCCCGCCGCGCTCAATCGCCTCAATCGCACCCCAGTCCTTTGCGCCATCCTTGCGCCACCGAAACCAAACGGTATCTGCCGCCTGATCCGACCAGATAACCCCAACGCCACCACCCACCGCCACGATGCCACAAATATCGTCCTTCATCGCGGCTGTCGCACTCACTTTTTCGGCATTCTTCCACCCCTGTCCCGATCGCCGAACCCACATCTCCCTCCCCATGCCATACGCCATCCACCACTCCCCCCGCCCATCCCGCGCCAACGTCGCGGTCTCCAACTTCCCCTCCACCGCAATTTCCGCGGCTTTCCCATTCACTTCGTACCCCGCCCCCCGCCAACGCAAACACCGAAACGCCAACCGCCGCTCCGCCACCAACACCGCGCAAGCTTCATTCTCGTCAGCCCAGACATCCGCCTGCCCCGGCAGTCCTCGCAGCCCCGCATCCAATTCCGTCTGCCGCGCCCATGCTCCGCCGGCTTCCCGCCGCCAAACACTGCTGCCGTCCTTCACCGGCAACCATGCCCACCAACTCCCTCGGGCAAACCAGATCTTCGACTGCGGCTTATCCGCCGTCGGCGACGACACGTCGACGCTAAAGACAGGCGCCAGGAACAGGAAAAGGAAGAGCATCGGAAAAAACCTCTAAAGAATCGACTGCCGTAGCCAATAAGTACCACAGGAATTGTCTGAAGCGAGGAAAACCATCATGTCACTCTCTCCCGTCACCGGCCTCCAATCCTCCATCGTCCGCTCCAGCCAGGCCTTCGATAACGTCAACCCGCCAGCTCCCATCGAATCGCTAGTTGCTCAAGTCCGCGGACTCGCCCTCGACTCGGTCAATATCGCCGCCGGCGACCCCGCCGCCCTCGCCTCCAACCAAAGTCAGCTCCAGGCCGCTCTGCTCTCTCTACGTGCCCTATCCCCCATTCGCGACCCCAGCATTGCCGCCGAAACCGCCCGCGCGGCGCAGGCCAAAATCGAAAGCAGCGTCCTCAGCAACAGTTCCCAAACCGCCGCCCTCGTCGCCTCACTCCTCCGCGGATAGCGCCATGTCCACCTCTTTTCTCAACGCCTACCGGCCACCTCTCGAACTCGCCTCCCCCGCAGAGCTCGCCGTCGAGCTCTGCGATGCCGCGCTCCTCAGGCTCTGCCCCAGCGCCACGGCTACGCGCCTCGCCGAAGCCCAACAAGCCATCTCCGGACTAGTCGCCCTGGTAAACCCCGATGCTGGCGACGTCGCCTCCAACCTTCTCCGCCTCTACGAGTACTGCCTCCACCGCATCAACTCCCCCGGCGACGATCTCCAATCCGTCCGCGCCACCCTCTCTACTCTCCGTTCCGCGTTCGCCGGCCTTGAAGAACGATAAGTTCCTCGAACAAATCCCGTCTCCAATCGTATCGTCGGGTATGTTCCGCCTCCTGCGGCTCTCTGGTATCGCTGCGCTCGCCTGCGCCCAGGACCTCGCCACCCAAGCCGACCGCTACGTCCAAAGCTGGGTCCGCGACAGTCAGTTCCGCGGTGTCGTCCTCATCGCCAAGGACGGCCAACCCCTGCTGCGCAAGGGCTATGGCCTCGCCAACGCCGAATGGAACATCCCCAACTCTCGCGAAACCAAGTTCCGCCTCGGGTCCATCACCAAGCAGTTCACTGCCGTCGCCGTCCTCCAACTCGCTGAGAAGGGCAAGCTCAAGCTCGCAGATCCCGTCAAGATGCACTAAGCCGATGCCCCCGCCACCTGGGACAAGATCACCATCCACCATCTACTGAATCACACCTCCGGCATCAAATCCTACACCGGCCTCCCCGGCTTCCTCGCCAAACAATCCCACGACCGCCGCACCCCCACTGAGATCGTCAAGCTCACGCAGGACATGCCGCTCGAGCTCGAACCCGGCGAAAAGTTCGCCTACAACAACACCGCCTATGTCCTCTTCGGCGCCGTCATCGAAAAGGCCTCCGGCCAGTCTTACGAGTCCTACCTTCGCCAAAACAGCTTCGAGCCTCTAGGCATGGCGGACTCCGTTACGACTCCTCCCGCGCCATCCTCCCACGCCGACCACCTCGACATGTTCCGCCCTTACGCCGCCGGCTCCCTCTATTCCACCGGCGACGACCTCCTCAAGTGGAATCAGGCCCACGGAGGCGGCATTAACTGCATCACCATCGCCATCCTCAGCAATCAATCCAACCCAGCGCCGGAACGCATCGCCAACGCTTTCGGCCGCATGGCCTTCGGCGAAACCGTCGAACCCCGGCCCCTCGTCACCCGCGTCGAAGTCCCCACCGGCAAGCTCGACCAACTCGCTGGCCACTACGAACTCAGCCCCACCAGCGACAGCACCCTCGTCCAAATGGCCATCGACGCCAAACTCGAATTCAACCGCGGCCCCGAAGACCCTGCGACGTCCCTCACACTGCACCAGGGCGGCGAACCATGACCGCTAAGCGCCTCCCCGACTAACACAATCCCGATCGCGTTGAGGATCAGAGCTAGAGCAGCCGGATGATCTGAATCGTGCAGGCAGAGGCTCCAGCGATCAGGATCAGTTTCTCGTTGGTGTTGCGCGGCGCGAGACTGGGCACAAACCCGAGCGTCATCAAGAAGAGCCCCGAGAGAACGACCACCATGGAGAGCGTTTCGGCTTCGAAGAATTCGAGAATCAGGCCGACAAGGAAGGCCAGCAGAGGCACCAGACGGAGCGGCACGGCCAAAGGCGACCTGGAAACAGGAACATCCACGACCGGATCGGGGGAGTTGTTCAGCCTTTGGATAGCGCGGCGGGCCAGTTCCCCGACGGTGGGGACGCGAACGCAATTGGGTTCTTCCCACGCCGGCGTCGGGTCGTCGACATACGCCTTCAACAGTTCGACAGCGCGAATGTCATCCGATTCAATGAGGGCTCGGAAAAGCTCGGGATCCTCAAGAGAGTCGGGATTGGGAAGTCTAGGCGACAGGTCTTTATCTTCCCCCGTTTCAACTCATGGCGGGGTCGCTGATGCTGGGTTGACCATTTTCGATACGGCCAGCGAGACGGCGGCGATAAGCGGCGGCATCGACGATCGAGAGGCTGAAGTCGTACCAACGATGGCTTTTGGCACAGTCGAGAAGCACGGCTTTGGCTTTCTTGGCCGGTACGGTGACGCGGCGGATTGGGCTTCCGTATGATTCATCCTTGATGACAACGGTCAAGGCGGGTCCCCGATTCACTAAGACCAGTTCCAAGTCGCCTTTGGGCGTATAGCGGGCTTCGACGTCGAGCGCAGGGTCGACGGCGGAGCCGGCAAACTCTCGCAAGAAACCATTGGGGCCGCAAACGTTCAGGTGGTAGTTCTCGCCAGGGAAGCCGGCTAGCTCCCATGTGTCGGTGACGCTTTCTCCGGCGGCGACGGCGTAGGCGCGGGTGCGGAGTTTAGCTTGGCCTTTGTAGAGGCCGGGCGTGTAGACGTGAAAGCCGGAGCCTGCCCCCTTCTTCGCGGTGAGGACGAGGCGGAACCCCTGCTTGTCGCTCGTCAGGGCGCCATCCGCGTAGAGCTCATAGGGCAGCGCAGTGGATGGGCGTGTGCCGGGCTCCTGACGGGGCAGTGTTTTGCCGAACCCGGAGGGCATCTGCTTGAACTGCGCCTGATGGATTCCGGAGAGGACGGCTTCGCGCGAAGGCGTGGGCAGCTTCGGCAACGGCTCGACCGCAGCGGGGCGGAAGACGGAGGTGAGGTCGCCGCAAACGGCGCGGCGCCAGGGGCTGATGTTGGTCTCGCGGATCTCCCGCTTGTAGCGATGGCTGAGGACCTTCTCCAGAAGCTGGAGGACAGAAGTATGGTCGCAGACCTGCGAATTGACGAAGCCGCCGCGACTCCATGGCGAGGCGACGACGAAGGGGACGCGGAAGCCGAGTCCGATTGGTCCGGGAGCACCTGCGGCGCTGGCTGTTCCGGGCTGCGCGTATTCGACGGTGCCATCGGCACCGGGCGAGGTGCGGCCGGTTTCGGGGCGAAGCGGATCTGGCGCGACGAAGGGCGGGACGTGGTCGAAGTAGCCGTCGTTCTCGTCGTAGGTGAGGATGAAGATGGTCTTCTTCCAGACCTCGGGGTTCTGCGTGAGGATGTTCATGACCTCCGCGACGTACCAGGCGCCGTACCAGGGGGCGCCAGCGTGGTCAGAGAAGTTTTCGGGGGAGACGATCCAGGACACGGCGGGGACTTTGCCGATGGCGACGTCCTGGCGGAACTGATGGAGGACGTCGCCGCGGGGGATCTTCATCTCGCGGGTGGCGGCGCCGTCCTGATAGGTGTGAGTGGCGAGTTCGCGATAGTGCGGGTCGGCGGTGTTGGTGGTGAAGGCTTTGGCGTGGATAGCAGGCACCGGCGTGGTGACCTTCGACCAGCGCTCATGCTGGGCGAGGAGCCACTTCTTTTCGCGGATCGTGCGGCGCAGGCGCGGGGTGGCTGGCTGCTTTTCCAGGGCCTCGATTTCGGCGGGAAGGTTGGGGGCGATCCTGGCGAGATGCGCCTGGAAGGCGGGATGGCGTCCGGTCTGATACTGGACGAACCATTCGAGGGGGTTGTCGGTGAAGTTGGCCAGCCAGTCGGACTCCCCGCTTGTGAAGCCGGTGGGGAGGCTGAGCTCGTTCTGGTAGACGCGCCAGGATATGCCGGCTTGTTCGAGGCGTTCGGGGAAGGTGGTCCAGCGAGCTTCGACGCCGTAGTCGACGTCGGAATTGAGGACGTTGGCCCGGCAGGTGTTGTTCTGGGCTTCGCGGATGGTGCCGGTCCAGAGGTAGAGGCGATTGGGCGTGGTGCCCGTGAGGGAGGAGCAGAAGTGCTGGTCGCAGACGGTGAAGGCGTCGGCGAGCGCGTAGTAGAAGGGGAGGTCGGCGCGATTGTAGAAGCCGAGGGTGAGGGGCATGCCGGCGCACTCTTTGCGGCCGGAGGCCTTGTGCTCGAGCCAGCCGTCGTGGTTGCCGTCGGCGCGGGCGCCGGACTGGTCCGGCCAGCCGTGAGGGAGGGAGCCGAGCCAGGTGGACTTGGTCTCCTTGATATTTAGGTGGAAGGGGGCGTAGGTGTCGCCGGCGGCGTTGGACTGGAGCCAGACAGGGTTCTGATTGGGGAGGGTGACGGCTCGGGGGTCGTTGAAGCCGCGGACGCCGCGGAGGTGGCCGAAGGTGTGGTCGAAGGAGCGGTTCTCCTGCATGAGGATGACGACGTGTTCGGCGTCGAGGAAAGAGGAGCCGGGGTTGGGGGCAATGGTGGCGGCCTGCTGGACGGCGGCGAGAAGTGACTGGGTAAGCGAGGTGGAGCTGGAAAAGAGGGCGGCGCGGCGGAGGAAGTCTCGACGGGTGCTCATGGTTGGCTATTGGTAGGGTAGCGCGGCCAGGTTGGGTACCGGCGGGGTTCGACGCCGCGCCGGACCGCTGCCGGGTGCTCGCTCTTCCTGCGGCATTGGGGGGGATGATTCGGGTCTGTCCGGCTGGTAGTGCGGGCTGTAGGCGTTCCCACTTGGTCGGGACCTGATCGGCTCGGTGCCGAATTGGCTGCGGATTGCAGTATCCGATCCCGACGTTCCTTTGGTCCGGGGATGATCGGAGCCTTGCGGATGGTCATTCGGGCTGTGGGCGGTCTCGGAAGCCGTTAGGAGGGCTAGAGACTGAAAGTTTATGAAACAGAAGTGACCCAGTTCTCCCCTCTCCTTTGGAGAACTACATGAACTTGCATTGGAGTGCCTTCGGCACTATGGCGCTTTTGCTTCTGGCGGCGTCGGCGTCAGCGGCCAATTTGAAGAACTATACCTACTTGGCCTTGGGGGACTCGATTCCGTTTGGCTTCGACCCGACTCTGTTCGCTACGTCGATCCCGGCTCCCAATGACTTTACCGGGTATCCGGAACTCTTGCGGAATCCGAAAGCGAAGAAGCTGTTGAACGCGGCCTGTCCGGGGGAGACCAGCGGAAGCTTTCTCGTGTACCTCGCACCAGACAATGGATGCAACGGGGCAGGGCCGCAGGATCAGCCTCCGTTCAAGTCGTCAATTGGGCTGAAGGCAGACTACCCGGGGATCTCGCAAATGCAGTTTGCCGTGGGGCAACTGCAAGGCAACAAACACATTAGCCTGGTAACACTAAGCATCGGGGGCAACGACCTGTCTCTTTTGCAAGCGGCCTGCGCGGCGGAGTCCGATTTCGGGAGCTGCGTACAGACCCGGCTACCGCAGGTGCTGGGGAGCTACGGGTTCCAGTTGACGCAGATTCTGACCGGCATCCGGCAGGAGTATCGCGGCACGCTGGTGCTGATGACGAACTACTCACCAACTGCCGATCCGCTGGCGATTGGGGCCGTGGCGGCCCTGAACGGCGTGATGGTCGCGGTGGGATCGCAGTTCGGAGTTCAAATCGCCGATGGGTTTGGGGCGTTTCAAGCGGCTTCCGCGCCATTTGCGGGTGACCCTTGCGCGGCGGGACTGCTCGTTCGGCTTTCGGCATCCAGTTGCGACATCCACCCCTCAACGTTGGGGCGACGCGTGCTGGCTCAGACGGTTTCGAGCCTCAATTAGCGGCTGGTAGGACTCCTCGGGACCCGTTGGGCACGAGCAGCGACTGGCGATTGACGCCGTCGCCCCGGGCCCTTGGAGGGAGATTTTGAAGTTTTCTCCGGGAGAGACTTTTTCCATAAGTCGTTTTTTATCAAAGCGGTACAGACAGTTTTCAGCAATTTCAAGCTGGGTTCGCTTTTACACTTTCGCCGAAGCTCGCTCCCTCGGTGGACGTCGTCTGTGGCCAGCTTTCCTTCAATGGGGAATGCAACGGGGGAATTCCGTCCAGTTATCGGCTTCCAGGGTCTCGGATCGAGTTTTCGCATTTTCCTGCCGGACCAATGTTCTGAAGTAAGTGATTCCTTTTCAGCGTGATACGGACGATTCTCCGCATTTCAAAGCTGGGTTCGCTTTTACACTTTCGCCGAGTTGCCCAACCGGGTCCGCTCGCTAGATCCGTCGCGAATGACTGGGACGTGTTCGGCTCGCCCGTAGCCGAGGATGCGCTTCCAGGAGTCTTTGGCCGAAGTTTTTGCATTTTTCCACCGGACCACGCTATGGCAGTAAGTGGCTCCTTTTCATAGCAGTACGGACGATTTTCGGCGTTTGAAAGCTGGGTTCGCTTTTTATGGCAGGACGTTCCAGCAAAGGCCCTATGCTGCCTTCGGAGACTGAGTTAGCCCGTAGCGTTTGAGCAAATCTTCAGGATCATAATTGGGGGCGACCAGATCCATTAAGTTCTTGTTTGCCAACACGGTAAGGACATACTCCGATAGTTTGAAGCTGGGTTCGTTCTTCGCTCGTTCGGCCAGCGTGAGAATCTCGTCGACGATGGCCGGACTTGGTAACTCATCGGCGATCTGAGTCGCAACGGCGCTGCTATCGATCGGCTCGGCTGGGTCCATCGGGAAGTTCTTTTGCACGAGGAGCAACGTTTTGAAAAATCCGTTGAACGCGGCTTGGTGTTGCCGCTGGCCCCGGGCGACGAACCGTTGCATTTCCCTTTCATAGATGGCTCGTTTGAACCCCTGGAAGGAGTGCTCGGACAGGCCGAGCGCCGGGAACTCGCGCACGATGCCATCGATTTCGCGCTGCATCGCTTCGGCGCCCAAGGTGGTGAGCCGATCGTGTTGGAACAGCGCGACGGCCATCCGCCGGATCAGGCTGAGTTCGAATTCCGATCTGGGTTTGAATTGGCGCAGCAGACTTTGGAAGGAGCGAATGTAGCTTGTCCGATCGTCCGTCGAGAGCAGGAAAAAGAACGGTGGCAGGTCCTCTTTATGCAGGTCGGTGTGGCCACCGGTCGCGATGGCATTCATGGAACTACGGTATTTGCCCTCCGGAGTAACGGGCCCTTTGCTTTTGGCTCCATTGCGGCGGGCGGTTTCGGCACGGCGCTGCTTTTCTGCTTCGGCCAGTTGCTTTTTCGACTATCGGCTGGATGAGGAGGAGCGCCTTTGTCAAAAACCGTAGCATGCGGTGCAAGGGGAATCGGGGGGCGAGCAGAAGTGCGAAATGGGGAAGTGGTTTGAATTGAGGCAGTTGGGCGACGTGAAAAATAGTTGAATTGCCTGAACTGGGTGAGCGACGGGAGGAGAAAAGTGCGCCGGTAGGGGTATGAGAGCCCCGATTTTCAATGTTTTGTCGCTGGCGGTGCCCGTGTTGGCAGGTGCTTGGGGGTATTACGCCGTGCGCACGGCGAAGGGGGCGACCAACATGGGTGAGGCGTTGGGGCCGCTGTTCGCTATGGCGATCGCCGTTACGTTGGCAGCGATCGTGGGTGAATTGGCGGCGGTGATCTCGCTGGTGCGCGGCGAGAGATTGGGGTGGCTCTCTTGGCTCGGGGTGGTGATGAACGGCGCGTTGCTACTGCCTACCGTCTACCTGCTGCTGACCGCGGACTGGAGCTAAGGACGCCGAAGCCCGGCAACCGAGCCACGCCGCGAGGAGAAAGAGGGAGAACGGGACCAGGACGATGACAGCGTGAAGGCCTAATTGAAGCAGCGGCATATCGACGACGGTGAGGGAGCGGCCATAGGGACGGCCGAGCACCGGACGCATGAGGTACGGCATGGCGGCGTTGGTGGTCAGTAGCCAAAGGAGTACGAGGGTGAGATTGATCGCGCCGGTCCGGAAAAGGCTAGCCCAGTGGAACCTTCCCTGTATGCGGAGGCCAAGACCTAGGATGGGCAGAGCGCCAACGGCAAATAGGGCGGGGCCGGTGAGTTCGAAGAGGAGTTGCGACCAAGGCCAGGGCATGGTCCACCATTGCAGGGCGGTGGGCAGATATAGCCGCGCCGCGGAGAAGCGGAAGAGCGGGAGGAAGAGGCCTACGGCGGCAAACACGAGCTGCGGCCAGTGGCTGTGGGCGGCACGGCGGAGGCGGAGGGCGCCGGCGAAGAGCACTTGGCGCCAGAACCAGAGCCCGGTTTGCCCTGCGTGAAGGCGTTCCAAGATGTCGCCGGCGAGGGGGTCGGCTTGGCCACGGGGGCAGGCGACGGAGAGAAGCCACTGGGCGAGACGGGGCGGGACGGCAGATTTTCGATTCATCCGGGTTCTCCTTCGAGCGAGGGAATGCCGCTCCAGAGGGTGGTGAGGGCGGCGCGGGTGTCCCGGACGGATTGCAGGCCGGCGGGGGTGATGTGGAAGAAGCGTTTGGCCCGGCCCCCGCGTTCGGGGGTGGGGTCGCCGAGGGTGGAGTGGACGAGGCCTTTTTGTTCGAGGCGGTCGAGGGCGGCGTAGATGCTGCCGAGGGCGACGTCGCGGCCGGCGAGGGCGAGGAGTTCCTGGGCGATGGGGACGCCGTAGGCTTGGTCTTCGAGGCGGAGGACGGCGAGGAGAACGAGGAGTTCCAGTTCGCCGAGGGTGGGCCGGGGCGGCATTTCTTCAACTATAAAGAAGAAATAGATTCGGTGCAAGGCAATTCGAGGTTGTTGTCCAGTTGGGAGGCTGGGGCAAGCGGGATGCGGAGAATCGGACGCCTAATCTCCGCATCGTTTGCGGAGATTGTGGCGTATAATCTCCGCAGGGAACGCGGAGATTGACGATGTACCTCTATGATCTGCAGGATTGGCCGGAGTTCCGATGGCGCCAGGAGCAGGTGGCGGATCGATTGGCGACGGTGCGGCATGAGCAGGGGCGTTTGGTTGGCAGGATGGAGGCGCTGGGATTTCCGCTGCGCCGGGAGGCGATGCTCCAGGCACTGACGGAGGACGCGGTGAAGACGAGCGAGATTGAGGGCGAGAGACTCGACCGGGAGCAGGTTCGCTCGTCCCTGGCCCGCCAGATGGGGATCGACATTGGCGGTTTACGGCCGGCGGATCGGCACGTGGAAGGCGTCGTGGAGATGCTGCTGGATGCCACGGTGCGCTATGACCAGCCGGTGACGGCGGAGCGGCTGTGGGCTTGGCAGGCGAGTTTGTTTCCGACGGGGCGGAGTGGTCTGGCGACGGTGGGCGTGGGGCGCTGGCGGGACGACGCCGCGGGACCGATGCAGGTGGTTTCGGGTCCGCTGGGGCGGGAGCGCGTCCATTACGAGGCGCCGGGGGCGGCACGGGTCGAGGGAGAGATGCGGCAGTTTCTGGCCTGGCTGAACGGAGCGCCGGCGATGGATCCGGTGTTGCAGGCGGCGCTGGCCCACCTGTGGTTCGTGACGGTGCATCCGTTTGAGGACGGCAATGGGCGGGGGGCGCGGGCGCTGGCGGATCTGATGCTGGCGCGATCGGAGCGGAGCCCGCAACGGTTCTACAGCATGTCGGCGCAGATTCGGCGGGAACGCGAGGCGTACTACAGCGTTTTGGAGCGGACGCAGCAGGGTGATCTGGACGTAACGGCGTGGATGGAGTGGTTTCTGGACTGCCTGGGGCGGGCCATTGCGGAGGCGCAGGAGGAGTTGGTGGCGACTTTGCGGAGGGCGAGTTTTTGGGAGTCTTTGGCGGGGGCCCCGCTGAACGAGCGGCAGCGGCAGATGCTGAACCGGTTACTGGATGGATTTGCGGGCAAGCTGACGACGTCGAAATGGGCATTGTTAATGAAGTGTTCGCAGGATACGGCGCACCGGGATGTGCAGCAGTTGGTGGGGATGGGGGTTTTGGCGCGGGGGCCGGAGGGCGGGCGGAGTACGAGCTATGTGCTGGTGATGGAGGGGCGTTAGCTAGTCGATCGTGGATATTCAGTCATTTCCAGAGCGGGCACTGGCGCTGGTGAGATGGACTCGGATATCTTTCAACAGCCGGAACAGGTGGTACGGATCGCTGGGCGAAGCTAAGAAATCAAACCGTTCGTAGAAGGCCTTGGCCTCATCGTCCTTTGCGTGTACCGCGAAGGCCCGAATTCCGGCGATGTCGGCGGCCTGCAAGGTCCTCAGCATGGCATCCTTCAAGAGGCCGGCCCCAAGGCCCTTACCCTGCCATTGGGCGGCGACCGCCAGCCGGGCCAGCAGCATGATGGGCACCGGATGACGCGCCAAGCCTTTGGTGAGGCGTTCCGGCGCTTCGTCATAGCTAACCTGCCCGACGACTAGCGTATAGTACCCGACCACCTCCTCTTCGCTGAGGGCTAGATAGGTCTGCGAAGCGCCGGCTTGCTGGTTTTGAAGCGCGTATCGAGTCAAGAACCGATTCAGAGCTTCCCGGCTACAATCGAAAGCGTCTACCGCGTGGCTGCGATTCAGCTTTTCGATCCGGAGCGGATGGGTCATTCGATTCCAGCGCCGATGCCACCGCGCTCGAACACGCTAGGCTGCTGCAACAGTTTGGCGAGTCGGGGCGCGGGGGACGTAGGGGCATCAAGGGCTTCTTGGAACGCCTCCCACTGCTCGGCATTGAGCCCGAATTTCTGACGATCCGGCAACGTTTCTTCCGCGCGGGCGAGTGCGCTTTCGAGAACGAATTCACTGACGGAGCGCTGCGCCGCGAGGGCGGCGATCTGCAACGTCCGTTTGGCGGAGGGCGTGAGGCGGAGGTCCAATTTTTCGTTGCGGGTCTCAATAGCTGGCATGCTGTACTCCTTGTCCGTGAATCCCTCTCTTCAGCTTAACACTTACGCCCGACACTGTCATGACACCATGCTGCGTTTCGTGGAGCGAAAAGGCTCGTAGTGACTGCCAATCGAGGATTGATCGAAAACGTTTCCGAGTCGTTCTTCGGGAGCGGAACGGCTTTTTTGCTGATTGGAGCTTCACGATGATCCAGTTCCGGATCCTTCTCGTTCGTCCAGGCGCGTGGGCCCGGCCGGTTCGAGTGGCTTCGCTTTTTGGTTCGGGAAAACGAAAATGCCAGCAAAATGTTCTACTTTGCTGAGCAGATCGCGGCGAAATCTGCGCCGGTAGGGGTATGCGGGCGCCGATTTTCAACATCCTATCGCTGATCCTGCCCGCAGTGACGGGCGCCTGGGGGTACTCCGTGGTGCGGTCGGCAAAGGGGGCGACCAACATGGGCGAGGCACTGGGACCATGGTTGGCGGTGGCGTTCGTGCTGACGGCGGCGGCGGTGGCGGGGGAGTTGGCCGGGATGATTTCCCTGATCCGCGGAGAGAAGCTGAGTTGGCTCGCGTGGATGGGGGTGGGGGTGAATGGTGTCCTGCTTCTGCTGGTGATCTACTTCCTGGCGCCCGTGGACTGAAGTTAGGGGCAGGGCCCTCCGTGGCGGCAGTCGCTTTCGGGGAGTGGGTTGCTGCCGCCAGGCGCTCAGCCGGGAGGGGGCACGGGAGGACGGGATACAGATGTGCACTCAGAGTCATCCCGCCTCGATCGATTCTCGGGGGCCTGATCTTCCAGCACGAAGTACTCGGAGGGCAGATCGTTTCTAAAAGCGGCGAAAAGAAGTCACTCGAATGGTCCTTATCCTCGAATGGAAACCTGAAGGAGTCCGACGCCCTGCTCGATCAACTTCTCTCCTGCGAAGCCCAGGCGGTTCACTCCCTCCTCGCCGTCACGGTTGACGACGAAGGGCCGGTCAGAGAGTGAGATCGGCGCTGCTTACCCGAAGACCATGACTTCTTTGCCAGTGGCGAAGGCATTCCGAGGGAGGATTTGCTGGCGGAGTTCGGTTTGCAGCCGGAAGCTTCCCCGCTGCACAAGTAAGGCCTCCCTATCGAATCGAGTGGCTTGTTGAGGCCCAGGCCGGTGAACGCCGGTTGCTCGAGGCCGGGCTAGGATTGCTCTGAAGTGTGGTTGCTTTGGCTTGACGGTATTGTATCGGCCTGTATTCTAGGCAGATGGCAATCCCGGACTATCAAGCCTGTATGCTTCCTATGTTGCGGTTTCTGGGAGACCGGCAAGAACATTCGCTGCGAGAGGCCGAAGAGTCGCTGGCGCAGCACTTTGGGTTAACTCCGGCGGAGCAAGCCGCTTTGCTGCCGAGCGGGCAGCAGGCCATCTTCAAGAACCGGGTGGGCTGGGCGCGGACTTACCTCAAGAAGGCGGCGCTGATTGAGTCGCCGAAACGCGGCGTCTTCCGCATTACGGCCCGGGGCCTGGAGACGTTGGCGCTCAACCCCACTCGGATCGATAGCAAGTTCCTGGAACAGTGGCCGGAGTTCATCGAATTTCGGGATGCCGCGAAAACCAACGGGGCTCCCCTGCAACATCTGGAGACTCCGCTGGCAGGCATGACGCCCGAGGAGGCGATTGAACAGGCGCATCAAAGCATGCGGGAACAGTTGGCGCAGGAGTTGCTGGCACGCGTGCTGGCTTGTTCGCCCACCTTCTTCGAGCAACTCGTGGTGGAACTACTCGTGAAGATGGGCTACGGCGGATCTCGCCGCGATGCGGGAGAGCGGGTGGGGCAATCCGGGGACGGCGGGATCGATGGGATTATCAAGGAGGACCGGCTGGGATTGGATGTTATCTACCTGCAGGCGAAGCGCTGGCAGGGGACGGTGGGCCGGCCAGAGATCCAGAAGTTTGTCGGTGCGTTGCAGGGGCACCGGGCGCGGAAGGGCGTGTTTCTCACCACCTCCAATTACTCGGCCGAGGCCGTGGACTATGCGTCGCGCATTGAGACGAAGGTCGTTTTGATTGCGGGCAAGGAGTTGGCGGAACTGATGATCGATTTCAACATTGGCGTCTCGCTGGCGACCAGCTATGTGGTGAAGCGGGTGGACTCGGACTATTTCGAGGAAGCCTGAGCGGAGACGGCCGCTTGGCTCCGGTCGTTCGGCGAAGGCCATCCGCCCTTGAGAGGAAGGCGGCGCGTTGCGCACTTAGCTTCCGGGTTGTGGGGCGGATTCCATTCCCAAAGCACGGTATGCATCCAAACTCGCAGAAGGAACAATTCAGCATTGCGTACGTCCATGCACTGGCTTCGGTGGCCGGACTGCAGTTGGTGCGAACCGCGGTCGACGACGATAGCGTGGACGTGCAACTTGGCCGGAGCGGGAACCGTTCGCCGCAACTGGCGATTCAACTGAAGTGCAGTTCCGAGCTTGCGCTGCGGGCCGAGGACTTTTCGCTGCGGCTGAAGCTAAAAAACTACGAAGACTTACGACGGGCCACGATGGTTCCGCGAATTCTGGTGGTGCTTCATGTACCCGATTCCGTCGCCGACTGGATGGCGGAGGAGCCCGATCAGATCGTGCTGCGCCACCTTGTTTACTGGCTGAACCTTCTGGGAGAACCGGCGCATGCGGCGACGAAGGCGACCGACTGGCAGCAAATGAAGGTGACGGTGCGGGTGCCACGCGGCAACCTGCTGACGGCGGCGCGGCTGCGGGGAATGATGGACAATATTGAACAGACGGACGCAATATGAAGTTGGCAATTACCGACCTAGAGTCGTTTGGGGCTTTAAACCCGCTGGCAGTGAAGGCCTACCTGGTCGGTACAGGTTGGGCGGTGGGGCGCATTTTGGAGCAGCGGGGCTCCTATTGGCAGCACCCCGGGCATGCAGAGGTGGAGATCCCGCTTCCTTTCGATAGCAATCTGGGGGACTTTGCGGAGCGGATGCGCGATGCCGTGGAGCGGTTAGCCCTAGTGGAGGAACGTTCGCCGGTGGACGTATTGACGGACTTGGAGCGCGCTGGCCAAGACGTCATCCGGGTGCGGCTGGTGAGTTCCGAGAATGACGACGGCAGCGTGCCTCTCGAAGAGGGCGTGGAGTTGATGGAGTCGGCGCGGAATGCGATATACGCGTCGGCATGGGCGGCGGCTTCCAAGCACCGCCGGCCTTACTATTCGTCGCGCCCGCCGAAGGAGGTTTCCGACTTCATGGCGACGGTACGGCTAGGGCAGACGGAGCGAGGGAGTTATGTGGTGGCCCTGGAGGCACCGGTGGCGCCGGAGCTTTCTGAACAGACCGAATCGACTCCGGAGCCGTTTAGCCGACGGGTGACGCGGACGTTGACGAGTTCCTTACAGGTACTGCGCGAGGCGGCGAACCGGGGGAACGCCAAGGAGATTGAAGATGCGGTGAGCGCCGGGGTGAGCGCGAACCTTTGTATTGCCGTGGCGGATGCGCTCCGGTTGGCGGGATCGCAGGGGGAAGTGGAGGTACGGGTGAGTTGGGCACGGACGCGTCGCGCTCCCGAGGATGCCGTGGCGCGGGTGGCATTTCCGAGTTACTTGGGCGGGGTGATTGGAGAGGCGGCGGGGCTGCTGCGGTCGATTTCGGAAGTTGAGGATTTCGAATTGGAGGGCACCGTCTACCAATTAAACCAGGACACCGAGGCGGTGATTTTGGGGGTGGTGGATGGGCGATACCGGAAGGTGCGGGTGGCGTTCCCGGCTTGGTTTCGGGAGGAAATGATTCGGGGGTTTGATGCGCGAGCGGTGATCCGGTGTGTTGGGGAACTGCGCCAGGCGGGTAAAGTCACCGAGTTGGCCAATGCAAGGTCGTTCTCGTTTGAGCAGGTCGAGTAACCGGAGTGGGGCCGCCCCCGCTCACCTTAAGGAGTACGCCTGGGAGGGTGACGGAGCCCAAGCGGGCAGCTCAATCGAGTTGCGGCGTGCGTCGATGCCTGCCTGCACATCCTAGGAGAAGTCTTCGTCGGCCACCGGCGCATGGCCCAGCTTGGCCTCATAGGCTTTCGCCAGTGTGATGCACTCGCTCAGCTTGCGGCCGGGGCGGGTGGATGCGAACGGCTCCAGCACGGCGACGGGGCGGTGGTCCTGCTCGATGATGATCTCGACTCCTTGCTGTACCTGGACAAGCGCGGCGTGAAGATCGCGAGCTAGCTCAGCCACGCTCATGCGGACGGTTGCCATGGCTTCATTCTAACGATCGCTTTCCTGCCTTGTCTTCCTCCGATTCGGGGCCCCTCCGCCGCTCGTCGCGGGCCGAATCGCCGGGCTCGGCCTCGCCGGTACCGTTCTCTGCTGTGTCCCCTCAGTCAAGACGCTGAGAACGCTATTGGCCAGTAGCCAGATGGGCGATCTCCGTTTTGACGCCTTTGCTATTCAGCCGCTCCAAAAGCGCACGGAACTTCGGCGATACCAGCAGAATCGGCTCCGGGTACAGCACACTGTCATGCGGATGATGGCCGGCCAGCACGTTGGTTACACAAAGGTCCCGCCCCTTCCAGCTTTCTGGATCAATTGTGACTTCGGAGAGAAGGTTCAAGCCGGCGGTATGGCCGTTCGGGCAGCGATATTTAACGTGTGGATCCTCATCCAAGGGATTGATACCGAACTTTGTCGGCGCGGCAACCACGGCCGCCTCGCCCTCCGGCACGAGTTGGTGCCAAACCGGTAATGGTGCGCTGGTCCCCCGAGTCTCTTCTAATTGCCCACCCTCCCGCATCGCAGCGTCGAAAAGACTCTTGTTCTGGCCTCGATTGAGCCAGACATCGAATTCGCCGTCGGATGCAGAAAGCCCAACCTTCGCCGCCTCCGCGAGAAGGATCCGCCCAGACGGAACCTCTTTCAAGTCGAGCGGCCCAGAGAAGGGACCCGCCCGGTGTCCGATCGGTCTGAACTTAAAACCGGTCATGTGGGCGTCCGTGATCCGTTCAGCCACTTCCTGGGAGACCACGATTTCGCCGCCTAGGGAAACAGAGAATCCACCTTTTTTCGGTAACTTCCTGAGGTTCAGCAAGAGAGTCGAGCGCTGAACCCTTCCCGCCCCGCAGTGCGGGCAGAGCGCTGCGGTGTCGTACTGGGTCCCGCATTGTTCTCCCGTCGGTTCGAAGCGCCTTGTGATGATCAGGCGAAACAATTGGGCGTTCTCGATCTCGCTCGGTGTGTAACGTCTCTCGATATTCCAACTGAGAACGAATCCACAACCAGCGCGATCCGATTCTTCCCGCTCCAGTTCCGCCAGTCTTGGGAGCCGAGGATCCTTCGAATCCAGGGTGACCGAACAGGCGATTCCGATGGTGGATACCTCACCGGGCCCGAAGAGCGGCGCAAATTTCCTGAATATTCTCAGCTCTAGCGCTTCCGTCATCGTGGCAATGCTTTAGCATCTCACGCGCCGCCTGAGCGGTTCGGAATCCGTTCGTGGTGACTTAGTGGCGCGCGTCCTTCACGGGCATAGATGGCTCAGACCCAAGTCGATGAGACGATCGGTGAACAGTTTCTGTTTGCGTTGGGCGGCGGCGGGGCCGGCGGGCCAGTGGGCCAGGCCGGCGCGGATTCCTTCGCGAGTGGGAGGACAGTTCTCCCTGACGATCAGCCAATCGAGCGTCGCCAGGAGTTCGAGCCCTAGGGGCGACTGAAAGCCTTCAATGACCTCTTCGGCGCGATCGAGGACGCGACGCAGGGGCAGGGCCGATTCCTGCTTCAGGTAGAGGTCGATATAGGGGCGCCTCTCCTCGTCAAACCAGATGGTATCGGACGGGCCGGCATCGCTCAGCCGCTTGTTGCAATGCAGGTAGCTGCCGTCGAGAGTATTCAAGAGGTGCCGCAAGCGATCCGAGTATGGGCCGTACTTGTCGGCGGCGAACCGGAGATCGAGCGGGTCGGCGACTTGCAACGACTGGATGGATCGCTCTAGAAACCAGGCGATCTTTTGCACTTCGAGATAGGTACATTCGATCCCGAGAATGGAGTAACGGCGAACCATTTCCGCAATCAGGACACGGGCGGGGGTGAGCTTGAGGACTCCGCTGCGCTTCGTTACGTTTTGGTACTTCTCGGTTGGCTCGTAGACCCAGACGTCGACATCGGGCAGGGTGCCCAGAGCCTTCTCGATTTCGGGGCGGACGATGGCCCAATCGAGCCCGCCGTTGCCACAGCCCAAAGGAGGGAGCGCGATGGAGCGGATTTGCCGCTCCTCGATAACGCGCCGGAGATCCTGCAAGCCGTCGATGACCCACTGGAGCTGGGAGGGGCTGCGCCAATGCTGCTTGGTGGGGAAGTTGATCAGGAACCGTGGGCCATCGAGAGCGTCCCGTTCCGTGACGAACATGCGGCCGACCTGCACGTTGCCTTGCTTGACGGCGGCGGCGTAGGCGGCGAAGTTGCCGGGGAAGGCTTCTTTGAACATCAGCGCGATGCCTTTACCCATGACACCGACCGTATTGACGGTGTTCACGAGCGCCTCGGTGGGAGCGTTGAGCAAATTGCCTGTGAGCAAACGCAGCATTAGAAGTACCACTGTGGCTGGGCGGCCGCTTTGAAGTCAATGCCCCGCTGTTTGATCTGGTGCTGGATATCGGTCAGGATCTCCTGATCAAAACAGCAAACGCCTTGTATGGCGCTCAGGGGCACGTGCTTCCAGAGCAGCGCTTCGGCTTGATAGCGCTCTTTCTTGGCGGGATCTTCGGAGTCGTGCCGGAAATCGCGGCTCTGGAGGAGGGGCCAATCGATGCGATTCAGATCTTCCATGCGGGTGAGGTATTCGGCCATTTGGGGATAGGCATGCTGATTTGTAAAGATGAACGTTACACCGGAGGCGGCAACGTGATGCAGCGTGGATACCAGAATTAGAATGTCCTGTCTGGGAACCGGCGCGACGCCATGCCCCGTGCAGATGTTAAACATCATGATGGAGAAGGGAGTGAAATAGAAGGGGACGTAGTCGTGGAGAGTTCCTCCTGGCGCTACGGGAACGGTGCGTCGAGATCGGCGGTCAATCAAGTCCGGCAGGCCGATGTTGCGAAAGTGGGGGTCTTGGAGCGTCCCGTTACGAGCGTGCAACCCGTTATCCAGTATCCAGGGCAGGTTGGCACGGTGGGTTATGCGGAAGATTTTGGCCGAGGATTGGTTGAGCGTTAGAGCCATCGAGGAAGGGGCCGCGAAGGACTAATGCACCCCCTGTTCTATTGTGACGCCGCCGGGACTTTCGTGAAACGTCTGTTACTCCGCCCGTGCGGGCGTGAGGCAAAGTTGATGGACAATATTGAACAGACGGACGCGATATGAAGTTGGCAATTACCGACCTAGAGTCGTTTGGGGCTTTGAACCCGCTGGCAGTGAGGGCCTACCTGGTCGGTACAGGTTGGGCGGTGGGGCGCATTTTGGAGCAGCGGGGCTCCTACTGGCAGCACCCCGGGCATGCAGAGGTGGAGATCCCGCTTCCTTTCGATAGCAATCTGGGGGACTTTGCGGAGCGGATGCGCGATGCCGTGGAGCGATTAGCCCTAGTGGAGGAACGTTCGCCGATGGACGTATTGACGGACTTGGAGCGCGCTGGCCAAGACGTCATCCGGGTGCGGCTGATGAGTTCCGAGAATGACGACGGCAGCGTGCCTCTCGAAGAGGGCATGGAGTTGATGGAGTCGGCGCGGAATGCCATATACGCGTCGGCATGGGCGGCGGCTTCCAAGCACCGTCGGCCTTACTATTCGTCGCGTCCGCCGAAGGAGGTTTCCGACTTCATGGCGACGGTACGGCTAGGGCAGACGGAGCGAGGGAGTTATGTGGTGGCCCTGGAGGCACCGGTGGCGCCGGAACTTTCTGAACAGACCGAATCGACTCCGGAGCCGTTTAGCCGACGGGTGACGCGGACGTTGACGAGTTCCTTACAAGTTCTGCGCGAGGCGGCGAACCGAGGGAACGCCAAGGAGATTGAAGAGGCGGTGAGCGCCGGGGTGAGCGCGAACCTTTGTATTGCCGTGGCGGATGCGCTTCGGTTGGCGGGATCGCAGGGGGAGGTGGAGGTACGGGTGAGTTGGGCACGGACGCGTCGCGCTCCCGAGGATGCCGTGGCGCGGGTGGCATTTCCGAGTTACTTGGGCGGGGTGATTGGCGAGGCGGCGGGACTGCTGCGCTCGATTTCGGAGGTTGAGAATTTCGAGTTGGAGGGAACGGTCTACCAGTTGAACCAAGACACAGAGGCGGTGATTCTGGGGGTGGTGGATGGACGGTACCGAAAGGTACGGGTGACATTTCCGGCTCAGTTCCGCGAGGAGATGATTCGGGGGTTTGATGCGCGAGCGGTGATCCGGTGTGTTGGGGAGCTGCGCCAGGCGGGTAAGGTCACCGAGTTGGCCAATGCGAGGTCGTTTGCATTCGAGGACGCTGAATAGTCGCGCTGTTGTTCGCGCTGACTTGTTCGGCTTGTACCTCACCGTGCTCTTAAGAGATGGCGATAGGCCACTCGCCGGAGCGCTTCGTCATGGGATCTCGTGTAGGATAAAGTTCATACGCGAATCAGACAAGACGGGTGCCTGACCGAAGGTGTGCCCCGTTTCTGGTAAATGGGGACTTAATGCCGGTCAGCTTTGACACCTTCTTGCGGGCGCTATTGGTTGTGTTGCCGATTTTTCCTTGGCTAATTGGAACATG
Source organism: Candidatus Sulfopaludibacter sp. SbA3 (assembly GCA_945890485.1). Lineage (GTDB taxonomy): Bacteria > Acidobacteriota > Terriglobia > Bryobacterales > Bryobacteraceae. The sequence goes on from CAMDCN010000007.1 coordinate 270,943, forward strand.
GGGACTTTATTTCGTTGTCCAGCTTGTTCGGCGGTATCGTCAAACGACATCTGCCCTTAAGGCCTTTCGTGTCGACCTGGAGCGCCTGAGCCGCATCGACGAAGCTGATCGACGGGCTGGCATGTCCCTGGATACTGTTGAGGACATCCGATCCCTCGCGGGCAATGGCACGAGTTCGGTTCATGAGTGGTGGAAGCGAATTGTCACTGGGCTCGAAAGAATCCCATTGTCGGATTTTGGAGACCGCTGGTTCTTGCTTCACGAGCCACGGCTAGTCCTGGACGAGTCGCTCTTGGTCGATCAGACCTATCGACCCGAGGAGAACCACTCCGTTCCCGGGCTACTGACTGCATCCGGCCTCCTTTGTACGTTTTTCGCCATCGTCATGGCGCTGATGAACGTGTCCATTCAACAGCAAGTGGTGACCGGAATTGACGGTCTTATCAATGGGCTTGGTACCAAGTTCTGGGCGTCAATTGCTGGCCTACTATCCAGTCTTGTGTTTGTGCTTTTTGATCGCTCGTGCAATGCCAGCTTGGCGACCGAATACCGCGGAATAGTAAAGGACCTCGAAGCACGATTTCCGGTATTGACTGAGGTTCAACTTCGGGTGGAACTCTACCGAGAAGCGCGCCGGCAGTCTACGTCCCTGAGTAACATTAGTACTGAGTTGGTGAATCGGTTTGTTGAGGATTTCAACAAGAACATCTCCGGCCCACTGGCAGACAACATTGCTGATGGCTTCCAGTCAAAGCTGAGTCCGACTATGGAAAAGATGGCGGGTACTCTGGAAAACCTAGAGGCCACCATTCGAGCGATCGAGGGCCAGAAGCAGGAGTCCATTACCGCCGAGCTGGGAAAAATGCTCAATGCTCTTGACGACTCCTTGCAGAATACACTTCGGGCAATGGGAGAACAGTTCCGTCAATCGTTGACGGGCAGCGCCACCGAGCAATTCGAACAGATTGCAGCCACGCTGCGCAGCACGACCGACTCGATGAGCGGAATGCAAAGCCTGCTAGCTACGCTGCAGGTCGCTCTCCAAGCGCTCATTCGAAATGCTGAACAGTCGTCGAGGGAGCAAGCTGAGGAGGGCACTCGACAGTTACGAACAATGACCGAGGCCATGGAGAAATTGCTCCTCCGCCTGGACGAGTCCAGCAGCTCCAACATTAATAAGATCAACGAGAGTATGGCCGTTCTGATCGTGGACGTGGGCAGGAAAATGGAGGATCTCTCCGGGAAGATGTCGGCTTCCATGGTGGACGCGATGGAACACTCCAGCCGCGCGGTCAATCAGGCGGTCCGCACGACCGACGAACAGAGCTCGGCGATTCTTGCAAAGCTCAACAGTCTTCTGGGAAACATCGAGGCGCGGGCCGACGACTTCCGCCAAGCCGGGCAATCATTGGTCAGCGCTCAGGCGGCATTCCGACAGACTCTCTCTGGGAACGACGACGCCATGAAGCGGCTGCAGGACGTTTCGGACAAGCTCCGTACGGCGGCTCTTTCGATTGCAGAGACCGCCCGCCAAAGCAAAGACAGCGAGAGTATGCAGGCGACAGCGGCTCAGCGGCTTCAGGCCGCAACGGTCGCTTCGGCTGAGGTGTTTAGCCGACTTGACCAATTGCTTGATCGACAGCAAAAGGTGCTGGAGACACTCGATGATCGCATTCGGAAGGTGATGGAGGAGATAGGCTCCGGCCTTGAGTCTTACACACTAAGCGTAAAAGACAACTTCGAGAATATTTCCCGGGTGGGTAACGAACTGATTCCGCCGATTACTGCGGCCGTTCAGATGCAGGTGCAGGAGTTGACGGAAGCGCTCGCCGAATTCACCGAAGTTCTTACGACAAGCCGTTCGGATCTCAGGCGATGAAGCGGCGTCCTCAAAGCGATCACCTGTCGAGTTCGATGACCGACCTCATGACTTCGCTGATGGTTATTTTCGTTCTTCTTCTCGTCACGAAGCTAAACAATCAGGCGAGTAGCGTCGAGCGAGCCGTCGATTATGTCGTAAAGGCAATGGAAGCCAAGCCGCAGCTGTTTCGAAATGGGGAGCAGATCAAGAAGGAAGCCGATGTGATCGTGCTGATTGTTCCAGACGAGCTCATGAGTTTTCCACAGGCATACGCCGATCAAGGCGGAGCAAAACTTACTGATGCGGGAAAGGCCTACCTCAATGACAGAATTCCTGTGCTGTCCTCGGTTATCTGCGACGAGAAGGTTAGGGAGAAGGTTGAAACCGTCATTGTGGAGGGACACTCCGACACCACAGGAGCAGGCCGGCAGCAGAACTTGGAGTTAAGCCAGCAGCGCTCGATGGCTGTAGTTTCGCAAAGCCTGACGGTGTTACAGAACAACGAGACTTTGGCGACTTGTTTTCTGGAATTGTTGTCGGCTACCGGCCGCGGAGATTCCCATCCACTCGATCCTCAGAATCCGAATAGTCCGTTAAACCGGAGAGTGGAGTTTAGAATTCGGGTGAAGTCGGGCATTTTGGATGAAGGGGGCAACACAGCTCCCCCTGGGGTACCAGCGCGGTGAGTATTGAAAATCAGCTTGACGCGTTGCGTGGACTGGCGTTCACATTCCGCAGTCTTTCGACGACGGAGACCGCGACACCAAGCCTTTTGCTGTCGCAGCTCCGTCAGTGTAAATCGAGTGCGGAGGAGAAGGCAGGCACCGACCGAAAGCCGGTCGCGAGTCCTGCCTCGCTTGCGACGGCCAGGCTTGCATGGCAACGCAGTGAGGGGAGTGTCGCCGCACTTGATCGTCGCTCGATTCGGATTCTGTGCTGGGATCCGGATACCTGCCTCCAACCGCAGTTCTATCGATCATTGGCGGAATCGATCGTTCTGGAAGGACGAACATTACTCCTACGGGGATTACTAACTAGCTTCTTCCAGAACCGAAGAGCGGACGAATGGGACGAGGAATTGGGCCGTTACCTGAGGACCTGTGTTGCCCGATTCACTGGTAGCTCCACAACTTTGAAGAACATTCGTGACACTGGTCTGTTTCTGGTCGAAAAGGACGGGCCGGAGGCTACGGCGCGAAATTTTCTTGAGAACAAAGTACCGCGCGAGGCGTTCTTTAGCCATTACGGAGTCCCGTCGACTTCGGGATTCGCGTTAGCCGTCGTCAACAGCGTCGCCCGACAATTTGCCGCCTGGCTAGTGGCAAGCAGCGCCCGGGAGGAGTATTCCATTTTGGAGAGATGGCAGTACCTCAAGCGCGAAATCCTCGCCGACGGAGCGATGGCTGATAGGGATCACGGCGTTCTGATTTCCGCAATCATTCTGCACCCACAGATCGCAAACATGGCTGCCCTGCAGTCTGAGATTCGAGGATACGCAATCGGGCACCCTCGGTTGGGCGATCCGCGGCTTCACCTTAACCGTTGGGTGCACGTGCAGGAGGCCGCCAGATCGCGCTTTTTGAATTGGCTCGCCAAGGAGTGGATTTCCTTTTTCTTCGAGCAAGTACTTCCAAAGGGCTCCGACCCGCACGGAAGAAAGGACTTCTGGCTACAGTACTCTCATCGCGTAATGAACTTTTCGGTGGTCTTGAACGATGATGACTTCAACAGGCTGTGGCCTCAGCTCGTGAGGCACAAGGCGGACTCTTGGGTCTGCCGCACAACCGAGACGAACGTAGCGAGCGCCTTCATTCTCCAGTTTCAGGGTCCGGAGCCGCTAACCGTGGTGGAGTTCAGCCTGAAGAATAACGCTACGCGAATATTTCGGTCTGCGGATTTTCTCCGAATTGTCGGATCGCTCTTTCACAGAAATCTCAGCAGGCGCGAGCTCCAGTCTAAGGTCGCCATCGACACGATAAACCATGTCCCCCCACAGGGCTGGCAGCCGAAAGCACAGCAATTGCTTGCGGGGTACGGGGTACGTCGATGAGCGAGCTTCGATTGGGAGTAATTTGCGGTCACTATCTAGCTAATGCAGGCCCCGACGAGTTGCGACTGATCGCAACCGGTATTCGCGCCCCGGAAAGCTGTCCTGAACGGCTCCTCATGGAGATAGAACAGGCAACCGAAATGGGCCTCGTGGCGACAGGCGTATCTGCTACGGGCCAAGAAGCGCTCACTATCCGCTACGAAGACTTTCCAGAGTTAAATCGCCACTTCACCTTTCACCTCTTCGCGTCGAAGCCGAGCCCCTACTACATTGCAGTGCGGTCGCAAGGCGACATTGGGCGCAGCGGGTTTTCGTTGCAAGCTGAATTCCGGTTGGGCGCGACGCCGGTTAGCTGCCAAAGGTGGGGATATTTCCTGCAACGCAGAAACAAGCAGGAGATCTTCCATTGTAATGACGAAGCATATGCCCTCCTCGACGCAATCGAGCGGTTCCAAAAGCTACCGCCACCGGAGAGAACAGAGACCGCTTGCTACGAGCTGGTGGCATCCGTCAAGGGTTTTAGCTTGGACGCCGGAGCCATGCTGGATGATTTACTCCGACAAACGGCGATCATTCTTCCGCCGGCATTCGGAATCCGCGTTGCTGAGGTGGGCGATGCAGTCAGCATCTTTCCGACGTGCCATGGGATTCCAGACGGGGAGCTAGAGAAAGGATTTCTTGCAAGCCACCGCAATAGTGGCGTGCTGCACGTGACGCTTCCGGGGGGACGACGCGCAAAAGTCGTCTTGACAAAGGACCAACAAGACGTCATGCAGCGGATGCGGAGCGCTCAACGCGTCACCGGAACCGCTGGGAGTGAAATCAAGCGGAATCCAGAGAGGATATTTGAAGGACTCATGGACGCCGTTGACTTCGGCGAGCGGGTGATCGGCATCGGCGACTTTCAGCCTGCGGTCGTGCCGCGCCCGACGTTCCTGGGCACTGGGATCTTCGATCCGGCGCCGGGCGAACCAATCGGGGGAAGCGCAGGAGCAACGCCAACGGGCGGTCCAGATGGTTTCAAGCCGGTAATTTTGCAGATACCGGACGCAGAAGACGGCGAACTCATTCCGATTCAGTTGCAGACGGCAACGGAAAGAGATGAACTGCGCAAGCTCGTCCGCGAGGCTCTTCAAACGGGACAATCTGCGATCAGTTTTCGTGGCCGGTCGCTCAAGGTCACCGATCAACTGGAAACGGTACTCCTGAACCCGCCTCAACCTCGTGGCGCGGATCCACAAGGGCCGAACACATCGAGATACATTCTGATTGAGCCGAACGAAGAGGGCGAGACAGCGATGGGCGCCGACGTCCTTCCGGCGGCGACTGCGTTGCGCTATAACGCGAAGCAGGCGGAGGTTCCTGAGTCGCTCGCCGCGGACGTCGAACTGAAACCACACCAGCTAGAGGGACTTCGGTGGTTGCAGAACTGTTATCGTCACGTGTCCGATCACCGTCGAGGAGCACTCCTTGCTGACGACATGGGGCTCGGAAAGACGCTGCAAGCACTGACGTTCGTTGCTTGGCTTATCGAGCAAGGAGTTTTGTCCGACAATAAGTCAACTGCCGAGGCAGCACCGTGGCGGCCAATTTTAATCGTGCAGCCACTGATCTTGCTGGAGAACCAGACATGGCGAAAGGAGATGCAGCGATACTTTCTGAATCAAGGCAGCGTCTTCGAGCCGATTTTAGATCTCTACGGCAGCGAGATTAGGCGGATGCGAACTCCGAGAGCGGATGGAGCTGAACTGACAGCGGAGGTGCCGGTTTTGGACCCGGCGCGGTTACGCCAGCATCGAGTGGTGCTAACAAACTATGAAACGATCCGGAACCACCCTTACAGTTTTGCGCAGCTTTATCAGGGAAAAGGGCTGTGGTCCGTAGTGATTACGGATGAGGCGCAGGAGTTCAAGACACCGAGCACCAAGATATCAAACGCCATGAAGGGAATTGAGTCGGAGTTCTTTCTGGCCTGCACTGGCACTCCCGTGGAGACACGACTACTCGATGTGTGGAATCTGCTGGACACGGCGCAGAAGGGGTTGCTGGGCACTGCATCCGACTTTACGAAGAGATACGAAAAGCCGATCAGCACTGGGGAGAGCAATGTCGCGCTCAATCAGCTAAAGACAGAGCTTCGTTTCGGGGAAGCGAACGCGTTCCTGGTGAGACGGGAGAAGTCTTCAGGAATTCTGAAGGATCTGCCGCCGCGGAACTTCCAGACGATTCGAGTCGCCATGACTGATGATGAAGTTGCTGCGCACTCCGCGCTTTTGTCTGGCTTCACGGTGCAAGCTCAGGGTCAGGCGTTTCAGATCCTACATGGACTCGGGCAGTTATCCCATCATCTGAGAATTCGCGGCGACGATTGGGAGACTTTGCCCACAGCCCAGTTATTGGCGGAAGGTCCAAAACTGAAGGCGATTATCGATCAGTTGCACGGAATCCGTCAGAAAGGTGAAAAGGCGATCATTTTCTGTCGTTACATTGCCCCGCAGCAGTTGCTTAAACGGGTTCTGCATGACGAACTTCGGATTAATGTAAACATCCTCAACGGAAGCACCGCCAGAACAAACGGCTCTAAGCAACCGACCGCAACGGCAAAGTTGACACGGGAGCGGATTGTGGAGGATTTCCGCAGGGCACCCGGTTTTCAGGTGATCATTCTCTCCCCTGAGGTTGCCGGTATTGGCCTGACTCTGACAGAGGCCAACCATGTCTTTCATTTTGGCCGCTGGTGGAACCCAGCGGTCGAGGCCCAGGCGAATGACCGAGTGTATAGAATCGGTCAGAAAAAGCCGGTTACCGTATATCTGCCGGTGGCCTACGATCCCCGTGGCAGGATCGCCAGAACCTTTGATGAATGCCTGCATGACCTACTTGAGCGACGGTCTGTCCTGGCGCGTGATTTCTTGGCGCCGATGCCAGATGAAGGGCAGAATCAGGCCGAACTAATCGCCAAATTGCAGGGAGAACAATCCGGCACCTCGGCAGCGTTGTCGATCGAGTCCGTCGACCGCATGAGTGAACGTGATTTTGAAGCTCTCGCGGGCTGGTTGTGGGAAGCGGCCGGCGATCGTACTGTTCTGATGCCGTTGACCAGAGATGCGGGGGTTGACGTTATCGCTCGTCAAGGAATGACTTATAAGTTCATTCAGGTGAAGCACTCCCGCAGCGGAACCGACGTCCCAGAGTCGGCGATCGACCAAGTGTTGGCAGGGGCTAACTTTTACCAGCAGCATATACACGGATCGTTTCAGATAATCGTGTTCTCGAATGCTCGCGGTACTGGAGCCCTTAGGGACAGAGCGATGCGAAGCGGAGGCGTTCAACTTGTGTTGCGAGCTGAACTGGACACGCTTCTCCAGAGGCATTCGCCAACCATGTCTGATGTTGTGATGGCTGCTGCGAACAGGGCACCGACCAGCCTGGAGGGGGTCCGACGTATCATGATGTCTGGAACCAGATAGCTCGTACTTTCTTTGAGGTGTTAAATGAGCGCAGCCCTATATTTGTGATCGGCGAGTGTTCTCCTGCTGAGCACGAGCGCTTGTCCTAATTGTCTCGAATTGCACTTCGCCGACCTGCCCTGAATAACCACGGCGGTGTCGGCACGGCATCGGGCCCGAGCCCACGATTACTTCAACGCTTAACATACAAAACACATGTCAATACACAGTACCGGATCGCCCGAGTTTACTGAGCTCGTCGACCTACCCTCGCTAAACCTGAATTTTCCGCTACCGCCGCCAATTGAGATCCCGCGAGACAGTTTAGTCTCGACTGTGGACGGTCTGATCAACGATCGAGTATACGCAGTTGCGATCGAAGGACCGGATGGCCTCGGCAAAACCACTTTCCTGAGTCAATTCGCTCGGCGACATCCCGACACTGCAATCTCCTTATTCTTCTCGTCTGCCAATCGACTCAGCTACGACGTAGATCTTGTTCGGAGCCATTTAGCGATCCAGGTATGTTGGGCCTGTACAGGCAAAGTCCTCCAACAGGGACACTATGACTTCGGCTTACTCAAGTCCTATTACACGGAACTTCAACAAAAGGCCAAGCGCAAGAAGTTGTTGTTTTATTTCATCGTAGACGGATCAGAAGAACTATCTCCTCATGAACGTCGCGACCTCTGGGATCAGCTTGCACCACTACTTCCCATTGGCATCCAACAGTTTCGTTTTCTTTTCTCCGGAGACGAAGCGCTGTATCGTCCCTACATCGATTCCCGGTTAGCAATGAAATCGTTCGAATTGACTCGTTTCGGCACCGAAGAAACGAAAGCGCTCTTCAGCGCACACAATATTTCAACTGAGCTTGCCGCAGACTTAACAAATACTTGCGGAGGAATCCCAGGCAAGCTCGCCGAAGTTCTTCGTGTAGTTGACAGAGAGACTTCGCCGCAAGACATTCTGAAAGACATTGTCACAAACTGTCCAGAAGTGTTCGCTTTGGACTGGCGTCAGGTCGAGCAAGCTGACTACCAGTTGAAAATGATTCTTGCCTATTTAGCGTACGACTTGAAGCCGCACGCTCTGAACGACATAACGGAAACGCTACAGATCCCCGAGTCGATCGTCAGGGAAGAACTCCAAACCGTAAACTTCATCCGGGTCGACAAAGACACGACTGACGTTCGCTTCGTAAGCACAGGGCTACAGCGATACGTTGCGAAGCGCTTAAAGGATCTAGAAAGTAATATTCGCCGCCTATCCATCAAGAAGCTACTTCGTGAACAGGACAATCCAGACTCTTTCTTGTTATTGCCACAGTACTACGAGGAGGCGGCACAACACTCGGACCTGCTAACCCACCTGACTCCCGAACATATTCTGCGCGTGCTACACGTCACACAAACTCTTTCGGGCGTCCACACCGCAGTTCGGCGAGGACTCCAAAGCGCGAAGCAGCTTGAGCGAGAGCCCGACATCCTCCGATTTGGAATCCAGAAGTCGATCGTGAGCGAGCTCTCCTCCCAATATCCATGGCGGTCAGAGGTGGCGGCCTTAGTAGCCTTGAGGCGTGATGCGGAAGCTCGGGCGCTGGCGAATGGTGCTCTGTTTAAGGGGCTCTGAGCGAGAATCTGTAAAACCACTCATTTTAGGCCGCATTCTGCAGAACAATGAATTCGGTCCGGCTGGCCGCCATGTGCTGGGCCTTTAGCAGCAGGTAGCGTAGATTCCGGTATCCCCGGCCGCGCCGCATGATTGACTTGATGTTGCCGTTGATCGCCTCTACTACCCCGAACCGGACCTTCACCCGGCAGTAGTTCAGCAGCCCCTCCCGGTGACGCAACAGCATTCTCGCCAACTCCTCCATCGGTTTTAGCCGCTGCCACTTCAACTGATCGATCCACTGGTTGAGATACCGTGCCGCCGCACCCTCATAGGTGTAAGTCCATAACCGCTCCAGGCTCTCCTTGAGCAGATACGCCTTCATCACCCGGCGATTCAGAACGAACAGCTCATTGAGCATCTGCCGCCGAGTCGCATCCAGATTCACCCAGCGTGTCAGCAGCAGCCACCGCTTGCCCTTCACCACCTGGCGCTTTTCCTCGCCTTTACGAAAGAACTCGGCCCGTCGCACCTCATCCACCGCCTTGTTTGCATGCTGCATTACATGGAACTTGTCGAACACGATCCGGCAGGCCGGAGCCCACGACAAGATACTCCTGGTGAACGGCTCCCACATATCCACACAGGCCGCCACTAACCCGCGCCGCTCCTCCGGCGTCGTTTCCTCTTCAAAGTACCGGTCCAGGGTCGCCTGTTTCCGATCCTGGCCGAACCACAAGGGCTCGGCCGTCTCCAGATTACTCACTACCGTGATGAACTTCTGCCGCTTACCCAGGTAAATCTCATCCACGCCCAACTGCTTCACCAGTGGCTTGTTGCGGCGCGCCGACCAGCGCTCCAGATACCGCAGATCGATGGCCCGCACCGTGCTCTCTGCCAAGCCGAATCGCCAGGCGACCTGCCGAGCTGACGCGCTTTCACAAGCTTGGCCGACGGCATCTTCGAACCGCTCGCTGAAGGGGGCCTTGCTGGGCAACAGCGGGACGCGTTCGACCTTTACTCCGCAATCCGGGCACTTCACCCGATGGACCTCAATGACCACCGTCGTCAGCAGCGAACTCCAGGGTAGATCCCGCACTTCTCGCTCGCTAAAGTCATGATAATCCTCGAACTTACGCCCGCAGCCCGAACAAACCAACTTCCGATTCCCCCGTTTCCGGCGGACCCAAAGACGAAGGCGCTTGCCCGATTCATTGATCTCATGCCGGTAAACCCGGTACCCCGGCCACTGCAGGATTTTCGTGAAATCGTTGTCTGTCACCTCGACAGTCTAGCCAAAATGCCGGATCTCGGAAAAGCCCGTCAAATCAACGCCTTTACAGATTCCTGCGGAGAGCCGTTTAAGGAGGACAGACTCCAGTCTCTGGCTACCCTTGCTCACGGAATATGGGTTAGAGGGGACGCCGTTCCATCGGAGCTCATCGAACAGCTGCGAATGCATGTAGATAACATTGACGCTGCTTCGCTCGGTAGGCGGGCAGAAAAAGTGGCGGCTCTGTTGACTTGCGTAAGCCCCGATTTAGCAACCTTACTCCTCCAGAAGGCAATCAAGTGCACGCCTGAGAACGAAGTTGAGCGTGCCTACGCTCAACTCACCGCCTCAGTTGCTAGTTCACTGAGGGATGAGCGGAGAATTGATCAGGTAATCGACACGGCGACAATTGGCAGACAAGATCCGCGGGCGCGTGCATTGCTACTCGGAATCCGTGTTCTGACAGGCCGCCTAAGTCCAGTAGACGTTTGCAAGAGAGTCGAGGAAATTGAACGTATCGACTCACAACTGGCCGTTCTACGCTACTGGTGCGTGTTGAACGCACGAGTTAAAGGCGCGGACTCAGTGGCGCGCTACGCAATAAACCTGGCGCTGTCCACGTCAACCGCTACTCTCGATGCCGGACTGCTTGCCGATCTGAGCAGAACGCTAATAGGTGTCGAAGCGACAGCTCAGCGGAGAGAGTTAATAAATCTTTTCGATGGCCTACGCGGAACAGCTAAGCGCCTAGGACCATCGGTAGATTTTGCTCGCCTTCAGCTCTTTCTCGGTGCTGCGGAATATGATTTGAGCTCAACACTTGCCCACATTAGGCTACGCGACCTGCTGGCTTATATCGAGGAGATTTCGGACCTTCCCTCACGGGGAGAGGCTTATGCCCATTTCCTCAGTACATTAGGGGCTCTGAGAAAGACGTCTTCAGCGTCAGAACTGATAGAGCTTGTGCAAATATGTACGGCTGCGGTAGAACATGTGGTGCTTGTATTGTGTCAATCGACTGCCGACCATTACACATCGCTTGGGGGGATAATCACTGGCCTTGCAGCCGGTGACGCGACAAAAGCGCTGGAGCTTGCATCTCTGGCTAACACTGAAGCTCGACGCAATGCAATTCTTGAGGATGTCATAAGTGTTCTTTCGGTAAGGTCCCTTGAAGAAATCGACCTGGTGAGCATATCGAAGGTCCTTTCGGCCATCCCCCCCGGACAAGTGCGGGACCGGTGCATATTTCAGGTTATTGATCGCTTTACAGATGAAAGTGCCGTTGCTCCAGACCAAATTGAGCACTTGTGCAGCCTCTTCGAACTTGCACCAACCATATCCGACTCGGTACTGTCGTGCAGGTGCCTTGTAGGCGCTCTTAAGATACTGAACGCCGACGATGACATACGGTACACATCTCAGCGTGAGAGCGCTAGAAGTAATTTAAAGAAGCGATGGGAGAACATTGATGTCTCCTGGGTAAAGGTTGAGACTGGATTCGGTATTTCCACGGACCTAGCCAAAGCAAATCTCAACGAGGCGAAGGAATTCTACGGCGCCGCTGAGTCGTTGAAATCTTCGTCAGGCTTCTCGGCGAGTGGGACAGTGAAATCTTATCTACTGTGCGTACGGCTAGTCATTCGCCTGTTTTGCGGCCTGCTAAAGCGACATGTTGAAACGGAGTCCGATCTCTCGGCGTTAGCTGCGGTGATTGATATCGTTCCCAGTTATGGGGAACGCGCAATTCTATGGGCTGATGTAGCAATCAGGGCGGAGCTCGCCGGACGCATGGACCTCACTGAGCGCATTGTTCGAGATTTCGTTGCGCCGGCCTTCAGCACAATTTCGAAGGTCGACAAAGGCTACAGAACAGCAGTTTTCATTGAGGTCGCTCCGGCACTTTACAAGGCACATTCGGCCGTTTGCACTGATCTCTTGAACTCTTTGACTGCTGATGAAAGGGACGCGGCGATTAGCCGAATAGTATCATTTCTACTCCATAGGCGGGCTCCATCGGATCCAGTCGATAGCAGTTCGCCTACTGATGCCGAGACCAATTACGATACTGTGCTGCAAATCACGAAGTTGCTGGAACAGGTCGACGCTGACTGGCTGATCTATTACACGATCGAGGCACTTGCTGAGTCGATATGCTCTAAGGCAAATAGGTACACCATCACTTTGCCGCAGCGGGCAGATATCAGCCGTCGTCTCGTCGAACTCGCCGACCTGCGGCTGCCGGCGGCGAGACACATAAGTCACGAGGGTTTCAAGATTGTTGCAATTGCACAGGCCTATAGAATTGCGCAGGCAGAAGTCTCGCCGCAGCAATGGAACGCATTGGGCGCCCAAACGGTGGCGTTGGATAACATAGCAGACCGTGTGTTCGTCACGCAGGCAGTGGCACTCTGCCTGCCTAAGAAGCTGGAGCGCGATCGTGATAGGATGATCGCCTCAGCTTGCGCCCAGATATGTGAGATACCGTGGGCTTACGACCAGATTGAACGGCATCTGTTGTTAGCCGAGCGGCTTCGAAATGTGGATAGTCGAGTCGGTCGCGAGCAAGTCAACCTTGCGGCATCAGTGATTGCAAGCTCGACCGATGATGTCTCCGAACAGCGGCGGCGGCTCGTTGATGTCGCCTATCGCTTTGACGAAGAGTTGGCGAAATCATTAGTACAGTCCTTTGATGATGATCACGCTAAGCGCCGGGCGCTAAGCCAGCTTCGCCTCCTTGAAGTAAGAGGCGCAATCGCAGGACTTGAGCAGGCTCAAAAGCAAGACGGTTTGCTAGCCCGGGTTCGTGGAGAGGACGTCGCGGGGCTAGGACTGATCCTCACGAAAGCACTTAACTCGGGCAGGATTCAGAACTTCAAACCGAATGAGATCCGGCGTTACTTGGAGTTGGCCGCTGATGCCCCACTTGATCGCGCCTATTTTATGTTTGTCTGGTATCTTGAGAACGCAATCCGACGCTTTTCCGGTACGGCAGAGAGCAACACGGTTCTTCGTTCTATGTTCACTGCGGTCCTCGTCGGCACCGAATTGGCCGGCCAAATTGCAGGCAAGTCGCTTGTTCGTCTTAAGGCACTTAAGACCGCGTCAAATGAAATTTCGGCGAATACCTCGCTCATGGTAACTCCGGGTTCAAGGGAAGAGGCGATCGGAGCGGTGGGCGCTTGGCTCTCCGAAAACGTTGCAAGTGAAATATTAATTCATGACCCGTTCTTCGGCCCTGAAGACCTGATGTGGCTGCAACAGATTCGGGTGTCTCTTCCGACCTGCCGAATTTTGGTCTTGACATCAAAGAAACATAACGAGAAAGCCGCCAACGGAAAGAGTTTGGACACTGTTTATGCTGAAGAATGGCGACGCTCGTTTGACCAACTGCCACCGAAGGCAGAGATAGCAATCATAGGCGACATTGATAAGGGGGAATCGCCAATCCATGATCGGTGGTTGATATCGGGTTCGATTGGACTTCGGTTCGGAACCTCACTGAACTCACTTGGACTCACGAAAGACGCTGAGATCTCTGAGATGACTATCGATGAGGCGGTTCAGAAACGTGTACAGATCGACTTGTATCTCTCAGGGGAGCAGACTGAGCACAAGGGGATTAGACTGAGGTTATTTCGCTTCTGGCTTTGAATTGCAGGTGACCGCTTGGAGGTCACTACGCTTATCCTATGGGCACGGTTATCGTCGTTTGCATCTTCTGTCGCAACTTCGTCACCCGCGTTTGTAGTAGCTTCGGAAGTATCGTTGTCTCATCTAATAGCTGAACATCTTGTAAAACTGGCGCCATCGGACTACACCATTCGGAGTTCGGCAGGTCGTGCTTTTTGTTTCCGTAGGCGTGCCGCGCCCACACTGCCTGGCAATCTCGCTACCCGTGCCCCCAGCGAGTGGGACGACGGTGGATTAATCGCCCGTTGGGGCGAAGGCCCTTTCTCCTGGGGTGGCCGGGGTGATTTTGGGTCGGCTGATCTTGGACTGGACTTTGGCCAAGTAGAGGTAGACCACCGGCGTCAGGTACAGCGTGATCAGTTGGGAGAAGAGCAGGCCACCCACGACGCACAAGCCCAGGGGACGGCGGGATTCGCCTCCGGCTCCTTGGCCCATCGCGATGGGTAATGCCCCCAGCAAGGCGCACATCGTCGTCATCATGATGGGACGGAAGCGGATCAGGCAACCTTGATAAATGGCTTCGTAGGGGGTCTTGCCTTCGTTTCTCTCGGCCTCCAGCGCGAAGTCGATCTGCATGATGGCGTTCTTCTTTACGATGCCGATCAGGAGGATCAGGCCGACGAAGGAGTAGATGTTGAGGTCGAGTTTGAAGAGGTAGAGCGTCAGGAGGGCTCCGAAGCCGGCGGAGGGGAGGCCGCTGAGGATCGTTACCGGGTGGATGAAGCTTTCGTACAAGATGCCGAGGACCAGGTAGACGACGAAGATGGCTACGAAGAGGAGCAGGAGCAGGTTCTTCGAGGACTGTTGGAAGGCGGCGGCGGCTCCTTGGAATGTCCGGCTGACGTTCGTCGGGAGGGTCTTGTCGGCGATCTCTTCGATCTTCTGGACCGCGTCTCCGAGCGAGGTGCCGGGGGCGGTGTTGAAGGCGATCGTGACGGCCGTCAGTTGGCCGTAGTGGTTGATGGCTTGGGGGCCGGCCTTCGGCTCCATCTTCACTACGGAGTCGATGGGGACCAGGGTTCCGTCTAGCGAGCGGACGTATAAGTTGGAGACGTCTCCGGGGTTCGATTGGAAGGGGCGCTCTACTTCTAAGAGGACTCGGTACTGGTTGTCTGGCGCGTAGATGGTCGAGATCCAGCGGGGGCCGTAGGCGTCGAAGAGGGCGTTCTCGATCTGCTCGGGGGTGACGCGGAGCGTGGCGGCTTTGTCGCGGTCGATCTCGACGTGTAACTCGGGGTTCTTGATTTGCAGGTCTGAGGTTACGTCCATCAGGCCGGGGAGTTTGGCCATTTCGCGTTCTAACTCCGGGGCGGCTTTGTAGAGGGCGGCGGTGTCTCCGCTGAGGAGGGTGTATTGGTAGAGGCTCTTGGTGAGGGAGCCGCCGATGCGGATGGTGGGCGGGTTCTGGAGGAAGACCCGCATGTTGGGGAGGGCGTTGAGCTTGGGGCGGAGACGGTTGATGACGTCGTCGACGGACTCGTGGCGCTCGTGGCGGGGGATGAGGTGGAAGAACATGCGGCCGAAGTTGGGGCCGCCGGTGGCGACCGCTCCGGAGGTGCCGCCGGTGCCGGAGAAGAAGGCCTCCACGGCGGGGTCCTGGCGGGCGATGTCGGCGAGCTTCTGGACGTTGGCCATCATGTCGTAGTGGGAGGTTCCCTGGGGGGCTTCGACAATGGCGAGGATGTTGCCCTGGTCTTCGTTGGGGATGAAGCCCTTGGGGACGAGCTGGAAGAGGTAGACGGTGCCGCCGAGGATGGCGAAGGAGGCGAGGAGGACGGCGGCGCGGTGGCGGAGGGTCCAGAGGAGGGTGACGTCGTAGGCGCGGAGGAGGGCGTCGAAGATCTTTTCGGTGAAGTTGTAGAGGGCTCCATGGCGGCCATGGTGAGGCTTGAGGAAGCGGGCCGAGAGCATGGGGGTAAGGGTGACAGAGACGAAGCCGGAGACGAGGATGGCGACGACGATGGTGACGGAGAATTCGCGGAAGAGACGGCCGAGGATGCCGCCCATGAAGAGGAGGGGGATGAAGACGGCGGCGAGGGAGACCGTCATGGAGACGATGGTGAAGGCGACTTCGCGGGAGCCATCGAGGGCGGCCTGGAGGGGCGGGACGCCGTTTTCCATGTGGCGGACGATGTTTTCGAGGACGACGATGGCGTCGTCGACCACGAAGCCGATGGCGAGGATGAGCGCCATCATGGAGAGGTTGTTGAGGCTGTAGCCGCAGAGGTACATGACGGAGAAGGTGCCAAGGACCGAGATGGGGAGGGCGAGGGAGGGGATGATGGTGGCGGAGAAGTTGCGGAGGAAGAGGAAGATGACCATGATGACGAGGCCGAGGGTGAGGGCCATGGTGAACTGGACATCTTCAAAGGATTCGCGGATGGTGGCGGCGCGGTCCGTGAGGACCTGGAGCTTGACGGTGGGGGGGAGGGCGGCGAGGAAGGAGGGGAAGAGCGCCTTGACGCCGTCGGCGACTTCGACGGCGTTGGTGCCGGGCTGGCGGAGGACGGCAAGCGTGATGGAGCGTTCGGCGCCCTGGGGGGTGTTGAACCAGGAGGCGGCTTTGTCGTCTTCGACGCTGTCGGTGATGGTGGCGATTTCGTCGAGACGGACGGGGGAGCCGCCGACGTAGGCGACGATCATGGGTTTGTAGGCGTCGGCGTTGACGAGCTGGCCGGTGGCATGGATGGTGACCATTTGGTCTTTGCCATAGAGGGTGCCGGTGGGGATGTTGACGTTGTGGCGGCGGATGGCGGCTTCGACCTGGTCGATGCCGAGGTTGCGGGAGGCGAGGGCGTCGGGGTTGACCTGGACGCGGACGGCGTATTTCTGGGAGCCCATGATTTGGACCTGGGCGACGCCGGGGACCATGGACATGCGCTGGGCCATCATGGTGTCGGCGTATTCGTGGAGCGAATAGAGGGGGAGGATTTTGGTGGTGAGGGCGATGTAGAGGACGGGCTGGTCGGCGGGGTTGACCTTTTTGAAGGTGGGGGGGTTGGGCATGCCCGGGGGGAGGAGGGGGGAGGCCTGGGTGATGGCGGCCTGGACGTCCTGGGCGGCGGCGTCGAGATCGCGGGAGAGGGCGAACTGGAGGGTGACGGAGGTGGCGCCGAGGGTGTTGGACGAGTTCATGGAATCGAGGCCTTCGATGGTGGAGAACTGGCGCTCGAGGGGGGTGGCGACGGCGGAGGCCATGGTCTCCGGGTTGGCGCCGGGGAGGGCGGCGGAGACGACGAGGGTGGGGAGGTCGACGTTGGGGAGGTCGGAGACGGGGAGGAATTTGTAGGCGACGAGGCCGAAGAGGGAGATCGCCAGCATGATGAGCGTGGTGGCGATGGGGCGGTAGATGAAGGTGCCGGTGAAGCCCGGGGAGCGAGGGGGAGGAAGCATTAGGAGGCCGCCTTGATTTTGGAGCCGGGTGCGAGCCGGAGCTGGCCTTCGACGACGACGGATTCTCCGCCGGAGAGGCCGGTTTCGATGGCGATGTCGCGGTCGATACGGGGACCGAGGGTGACGGGGCGGAGTTCGACGGTTTGGGCGGGGGTGACGACGTAGACGTAGGAGCCGGACTGACTGTTTTGGAGGGCGGCGGCGGGGATGACGACGGCGTTTTGCTGTTCGGAGAGGAGGACGCGGACGTGGACGAACTGGCCGGGCCAGAGGCGGGTATCGAGGTTAGGGAAGGTGGCTTTGAGGCGGATGGTGCCGGTGGCGGGGTCGACGGCGTTGTCGAGGAAGGCGATTTGGCCGGCGGAGTCTGGTTTCGGGTCGCCGGGGATGGCGGCGGAGACGGTGAGGCGGCCGGACTGGAGGCGTTGGCGGAGGGTGGCGAGGCGGAGTTCGGGGACGTTGAAGGCGACGTAGGCGGGTTGGACCTGGTTGATGGTGACGAGGTCGGAGTCGTTGGCTTTGATGAGGTTGCCGGGTTTGATGCGCATGTCGCCGGTTCGGCCGGAGAGGTTGGCGCGGATGGAGCAGTAGGAGAGGTTGAGTTTGGCGTTTTCGAGGGCGGCTTCGTCGGCGCGGATGGTGGCTTTGATGGAGTCGATGTTGGCGGTGACGGCGCGGACGTTGGTGCGGCGGGCGCGGGCTTCGACGGCGGCCTGGTCGGCTTGTTCGCGGGAGCCGAGGCCTTCGGCGGCGAGGCGTTCGTAGCGGGTGGCCTGCATGCCGTAGAAGGTTTCCTGGGCCTGGGCGGAGGCTAGGGTCGCTTCGGCTTGGGCTTGGAGGGCTTTATCGCGGGCGAGGTTGGCTTCCCATTGGCGGACGGATTCGAGGTAGGGGCGGGGGTCGATTTCGAAGAGGACGTCGTTGGCTTTGACGAAGTCGCCTTCGGTGAAGTTGGCTTTGAGGATGACGCCGGCGATTTGGGAGCGGACCTGGATGGAGGCGAAGGGTTCGACTTTGCCGATGGCTTTGACTTCGAGGGGGACGGCGCGGAGGGTGGCCGTGGCTAGCTTGACGGGGACGGGCGGGACGGCCGCGGCCTGGGTGACGGGGGCGGATTTTTCGCAGGAAGTGAGTGCGATGAGGACGGTGATGAGGATGAGGGCTTTCATGATTGGCTGATGCCTTTCCAGATGAATTGGAAGACGGTGGCTTCCGGGTGGGGGTTATCCGCGGGCTCATTTAAGATGTGCTGGGCGAGGGCGGAGCGGATGAGGTCGTAGACGAGGCGGGCGGTGCTGGGGACGGGGCAGGATCGCAGGTGGCCGGAGCGGATGCCGTCGGCGAGGACGGACTCTAAGAGTTTAGCTTGTTGATCGTAGAGGTCTTGGAGTTCGGGTTGGCCGGTGACGGTGGCGAGTTGGGGGAACTCGGTGTAATAGATTTTGAAGAAGTCGCGGTTGCGGGCGAAGTAGTCGAAGCGGGCGTTGATGAAGGCTTGGAGCTGGGCTTGGGGGGTGGGGGCGGAGCGGAGTTGGGCGGCGACTTCGGCGTGGAGGGCGAGGACGCCTTCGCGGAGGGAGGCGAGGAAGAGGTCGCGTTTGGAATCGAAATAGAGATAGACGGTGCCTTTGGCGACGCCGGCATGGGTGGCGATTTGGTCGATGGTGGCGGCGTGGTAGCCGCGGAGGGCGAAGACATGGCGGGCGGCTTCGAGGATTTCGGTGGAGCGAAATTCCTGGATTACGTCTTTTTTACTTTTTCCGGCGACTGCCATTGAACGATGGTACAGGAGACTGACTGGGCGGTCAATTTTGGCGGGGAGTAAGATGCCGGGATGGATGCAGCGGACTTTCGGCGGTTGGCTTTGGGGCTGGAGGGGGCGGAGGAGGGGAGCCATATGGGGGCGGTGGACTTTCGAGTGGCGGGGCGGATATTCGCGACTTTGGCGCAGGTGGGGGAGGGGTATGGGAATTTGATGTTGACGGTGGAAGAGCAGGCGGGACTGGTGGGGGAGTGGCCGGAGGCGTTTTTGCCGGTGCGGGGCGGGTGGGGGCGGAAGGGGGCGACGCATGTGCGGTTGGGGGTGGTGAGTGAGGAGGTGCTGGCGGGGGTGTTGGCGATGGCTTGGCGGGGGAAGCGGAAAAGTAAGTAGGATGGATGCACTATGTGGAAACTGATTGCGGTGGCTGGAATGGCGGCGGGGATGTTCGGGCAGGTGGTGGAGGAGTTTGCGCCCCCGAAGGCGGGATGCTGCCTGGCAACGGCGGCGCAGAGCTTGGCGGACCAGTTACAGGACTGGAACCAACTGGGGAGATACTCGGCGGATAATGCGAAGGTTGCGCCGGGGGGCGTGGTGTTTCTGGGGGATTCGATTACGGATGGGTGGAAGTTAGGGGAGTACTTTCCGGGGAAGCCGTATGTGAACCGGGGGATTAGTGGGCAGACGACGGCGCAGATGTTAGTGCGGATGATGCCGGACGTGATCCGGCTGCAGCCGGCGGCGATGATTCTGCTGGCGGGGACTAACGATGTGGCTCGGAATACGGGGCCCGTGACGATGCGAATGATTACGGACAATATTGAGGCGATGGTGGAGTTAGCGCGGGGCCGGGGGATCAAAGTGGTGCTGTGCGCGGTGTTGCCGGTGAGTGATTATACGGCGCGGCCGAAGACGGGGCAGAGGCCGCCGGCGCAGATTGTGGCGTTGAACGCGTGGCTGAAGAGTTATGCGGCGAAGATGGGGGCGGGGTATGTGGATTATTACTCGGCGTTAGTGGATGACAAGGGGATGTTGCAGGCGGGGGTGAGTGGGGACGGGTTGCATCCGAACGCGGCGGGGTATGCGGTGATGGCGCCGTTGGCGGAGGCGGGGATTCGCGGGGTGTTGGGGCGGTAGGCGGCGGGGCGAATCAGGCCCACAAAAATTTTCTATCGATTTGGGCTTTGCAAGAATCGGGTTTTGATTTACATTGAAAGTGCTCGCCAGCGAAACGAAAGGGTCTTCCTGCGATTGTGCCGGGACCCCTGTGTTCGCTCCCACCTGCGCTCAGAGCTGAGCAATCCTCCATTACAGAAAGAATAAGGCTTAATGCCCCTCCGTGGCTGGGCATGCCTTGACCCGTTCGTTAAGGAGAGCTCATGCTTGCAAGGGCGAAAGTGTATCTTGTGGGGGCAGGTCCTGGAGATCCGGACTTACTCACGGTTAAAGCGCTGCGATTGCTGCAGTTAGCCGATGTTATTTTCTACGACCGGCTGGTTTCGGCGGAGATTCTGGCGTTGGCGAATCCGCGAGCGACGCTGATCGACTCGGGCAAAGAGTTGGGGCAGCAGCAGGAGACGCAGGAGCGGATTTATGCGGGGCTGTTGGCGGAGGCGCATTCCGGGCGGGTGATTCTGCGGCTGAAGAGCGGGGATCCGATGATTTTTGGCCGGGGCGGGGAGGAGTTGGCGTTTCTGGCTTCGCACGGAATCGCGGCGGAGGTGGTTCCGGGGGTTTCGTCGGCCTTGGCGGCGCCGGGGTTGGCGGGGGTTCCGCTGACGTACCGGGGGGTGGCGGCTTCGTTTGCGGTGGTGGCGGGGCATCGGCAGAGCGTGGCGGAGTTGGACTGGAGCGTATACGGGGCGATTGACACGCTGGTGATTCTGATGGGGGTGGAGTTCCGGGATGTGATTGCCGGGAGCCTGGTGCGGGCAGGGCGGCCGGGGGATCAGCCGGTGCTGTTTATCAGCAACGCCTCGACGGGGAACGAGGTGCAGGTGGAGTCGACGCTGGGGGCGGTGGCGCGGGGGGTGACGCGGGTGGCTGCGCCGGCGGTGATGGTGATTGGCGAGGTGGTTCGTCTGCGGCGGGAAAGCGGCGTGGCGGCGATGGTTGGGGCGGCGGTATGACCTCATTACCGCTGCTGGTGAGCGAGTTGGTGCAATGGCGGGCGACGGAGGCGGAGGTTGAGGCGACGCCTTGCTCGCTGATTCCTTCGCGGGAACCGGGCACGGGGGAGCAGTACCGGTTTCACTTCGATATGTCGAAGTGCATTGGCTGCAAGTGCTGCGTGGTGGCGTGCAATGAACAGAACGGGAACCCGGCGGCGATCAATTGGCGGCGGGTGGGCGAGGTGGAGGGAGGGCATTATCCGAACACGCAGCGGCACTACCTTTCGATGGGCTGCAACCATTGCGTGGAGCCGTCATGCCTGATTGGTTGCCCGGTGGAAGCGTATACGAAGAGCCCGACGACGGGCGTGGTGGTGCATAGCGCGGATGCTTGCATTGGCTGCCAGTATTGCGTTTGGAACTGTTCTTACGGGGTGCCGCAGTACAACCCGGAGCGGGGGGTGGTCGGCAAGTGTGACCTTTGCCACAACCGGCTTTCGGACGGGGAGGCGCCGGCGTGCGCGTCGGCATGCCCGGAGGGGGCGATCGCGATTGAGATCGTGAACGTGGCGGAGTGGAAGGCTTCCTACGCGGCGCAGCAGACGCCGGGGTTGCCAGCGGGTGAGGACTGCATTTCGACGACGCGGATTACGCTGCCGGCGCATCTGCCGCCGGATTTGGGACGGGTGGATACGCAGCATTTGCAGGCGGAGGCGCCGCATTGGCCGCTGGTTTTCATGCTGGTGCTGACGCAGTTGGCGGTGGGCTCGTTCTCGCTGCTTTGGGTGCTGGATGCGGCGGGCGGGTTAGTGGAGGCCAGCCGGGCCGGGGCGCTGTTGCTGGGGATCGCGAGTGTGAGTTTGGCGGCTTCGACGCTGCATTTGGGACGGCCTGTATATGCATGGCGGGCGCTGCGGAACTTGCGGCGATCGTGGTTGAGCCGGGAGGTGTTTGCGTTGAGCCTGTTTGCAGGGATTGCGGCGGTGTATGCCGGGGCGCTCTGGGTGGATCTGCCGCACCGGGGTTGGCTGGGGGTGATGACGGCGGTGGCGGGCGCGGCGGGGCTGTTGTGCTCGGCGCGGCTTTACATGGTTCCGGCGCGGCCGGCGTGGAACAGCTTTTATACGCCGGTAGAGTTCTTTGCGACGGCGGTGTTGTTGGGGCCGTTGTTCGTGAGCGCGCTGGGCGGGGCGGAGTTGCGGACGGTGGCGGTGGTAGGGGCCGGGTTGCAACTGGGGGTGCAGGCGATGCGGTTTCTGTGGCTTTCGCAGTCGGAGGCGTTTGAGTTGCGGGCGGTGGCGCGGTTGCTGGGCGGGCGATTTCAGAATCTCTTTCTGCTTCGCATGGCGATTTTGATTGGGGCGGGGATTGCGTTGCCGCTGGTGGTGACTTCGCCGGGGGGCCAGGCTTGGGCGCTGGCGTTGGCGCTGGGCGGGGAGATTTTGGGGCGGTGGCTGTTCTTCGTGAGCGTGGTGCCGCAGAGTATGGCGGCGGGCTTTTCGACTTCGCGGGGGGCGGCGTGAAGAACTGGAAGCAACTGATTGGCCTGGATAATTTGAGCGCGGACTATTCGTTCGCTCGCGGCGAATCGACGGGATATACGGCGGCGGCGAAGATTCCGGATACGTGGGTACCGACGACGTGCGGCTACTGTTCGGTGGGCTGCGGGATTGAGATTGGGGTGAAAGAGGGCCGGGCGATTGCGTCGCGGCCGCACGCAGCGCATCCGGTGAACCGGGGGAAGCTTTGTCCGAAGGGGTTGGCGGAGCACTACACGATTGATACGGACAACCGGCTGCGGACGCCGTTGCTGCGGAAGGGCGGGAAGCTGGTTCCGGTGTCGTGGGACGAGGCGCTTTCGACGATGGTCGAGAGGTTTCGCGGGACGCAGGCGCGGCACGGGGCGTCGGCGTTGGGCGTGCTGAGCACGGGGCAGTTGGTGACGGAGGAGTTCTACACGCTGGGCAAGCTGGTGCAGCTTGGGTTTGGCACGAACAACTACGACGGGAACACGACGCTGTGCATGGCGAGTGCGGTGTCGGGGTACAAGGCGACGTTTGGATCGGATGGGCCGCCGGGATCGTACCAGGATATGGAAGATGCGGATGTGGTGTTCCTGATTGGGGCCAACATCGCGGACAACCATCCGATTCTGACGCAGTATCTGCATAACAAGCCGGGGCAGGTGGTGATTTCGGCGGATCCGCGGGTGACGAAGACGGCGATGCGGAGCGATCTGCATTTGCCGTTGCGGCCACGGACGGACCTGGCGCTGTTGAATGGCTTGGCGCATTTGCTGATAGAGCTGGATCTGGTGGACCACGCGTTTATAGCGGCGCACACGCAGGGGTTCGAGGAGCTGCGGCGGTTCGTGGCGGAGTATCCGCCGGCGCGGGTGGCGGAGATTACGGGGCTGAGCCAGGAGCAGTTGTATAGAACGGCTTCGTTGTTGGGGCGGGCGAAGTCGGCGTTTCTGGCGTGGACGATGGGGGTGAACCACAGCACGCAGGGGACGGAGACGGTGAGCGCGATCTGCAATTTGTCGCTGCTGACGGGGAAGATTGGCAAAGCGGGTTCGGCGCCGTTTTCGATTACGGGCCAGTGCAACGCGATGGGGACGCGGGAGACGGGATTTACCGCTTCGCTGCCGGGGTACCGGAAGTTTGACAATCCGGCGGACCGGGCGGATTTGGCGCGGTTGTGGAACGTGGAGGAGAGCCGGCTGCCGCGGGCGCGGGGCGGGGCGTATCCGGACATCATTGAGGGCGCGGTGGCGGGGCGGATTCGGGCGTTGTGGATTATTGCGACGAACCCGTTGGTGTCGTTCCCGAATCAGAGTTTGCTACGGCATGCGCTGGGGAATCTCGACTTTCTGGTGGTGCAGGATGGGTACCATCCGACGCCGACGACGGAGTTGGCGGACCTGGTGCTTCCCGCCGCGATCTGGGGCGAGAAGGAGGGGACGTACACGAACTCCGAGCGGCGGGTGAGCAAGGTGAACCGGGCGGTGGCGCCTCCGGGCGAGGCGAAGGCCGACTTCGAGATCTTCCTGGCGGTGGCGGAGAAGCTGGGATGCCGGGAGGAGTTGTACCCGGGATGGACGTGCGTGGAAGATGCGTTCAACGAATGGCGGCGGGTTTCGGCGGGGCGGCTTTGCGACTACTCGGGGATTAGCTATGCGTTGCTGGCGGAGCAGGGCGCGGTGCAATGGCCGTATCCGGCGGGGGCGACGGAGGGCACGGAGCGGCTGTATGGGGACGGCGCGTTTCCGACGGCGGACGGGCGGGCGAAGTTGACCTGCGCCGCGTGGGCGCCGTTCCCGGAGCAGCCCAACCGGGACTATCCGCTGATTCTGAATACGGGCCGGACGGTGGAGCATTGGCACACGCGGACGAAGACAAAAGAGGTGCCGATTCTCGAACGGCTCTCTCCGCATGCGTGGCTCGAGATGAATCCGCGCGACGCGCAGGCGATTGGCTTGCGGAGCCATGACCGGGTGAGCGTGGTGTCGCGGCGGGGGTCGGTGGAGAAGGTGGAGTTGCGGCTGACGGAGATCATCGCGCCGGGCCAGGTTTTCATGCCCTTTCACTATTTTGAGGCGAACGTGAACGAAGTGACGCAGAGCGCCTTTGATCCGATTTCGCGGGAACCGAATTACAAACAATGCGCTGTCCGGGTGGAGCGCTCAGGAGTCAACAAATGAACAAACTCGTTCTTATTGGCAATGGCATGGCCGGGGTCGCTTGTATCGAGCAGATCCTGAAGTTCCGGCAGGATTTCGACATCACGATTTTTGGTGACGAGACGCATGTGAACTATAACCGGATCCTGCTTTCGTCGGTGTTGGCTGGGGAGAAGAGCTCCAGCGACATCGTGTTGAACAGCATTGAGTGGTATCAGACAAACGGAATACGGGCGCGGCTGGGCGTGGCGATCCGGGAGATTGATCAGGCGCGGAAGGTGGTGATTGATCAGGATGGGAACGAGACTGAGTTCGACCAGTTGATCATAGCCACGGGGAGCAGCCCGTTTGTGCCGCAGGTGGAGGGCGTGAACAAGGAGAACATCCACGTTTTCCGCACGCTGGACGATACGCGGGCGTTGCTCGAAAAGTCGGCTCCGGGGGCGAAGGCGGTGGTGATTGGCGGCGGTCTGTTGGGGCTGGAGGCGGCGCGGGGTTTGCAGGTGCAGGGGTGCGACGTCAGCGTGGTCCATCTGATGGATACGTTGATGGAGCGGCAGTTGGATCCGGCGGGTGGCGCTTGTTTGCAGCGGAAGATGGAGGAGCTGGGCGTTCGGGTGTTGCTGGGGCGGAAGACGGAAGCGTTTCTGGGCAACGGCCATGTGCAGGGGCTGCGGTTCGCGGGCGGGGAGGAGATTGGCGCGGATCTGGTGGTGGTGGCGGCGGGGATCCGGCCGAACGCGCAACTGGCGCGGGAGGCGGGGCTGAAGGTAAATCGCGGGATTGTGGTGAACGACTTCATGCAGACGTCGCACCCGGATATCTACGCGGTGGGGGAGTGCGCGGAGCACAACGGCATGGTTTACGGGTTGGTCGCGCCGTTGTATGAGCAGGGCAAGGCGCTGGCGGCGGCCGTCGCGGGGCGCACGGCGCCAGGGTTTAGCGGCGCGAATCTGTCGACGAAGTTGAAGATCATGGGCGTGGATGTGTTCTCGGCGGGGTCGATTGAGGAGCAGGGCGAGGGGTTGGAGACGGTGCGGTATGAGGACCCGTCGCAGGGTGTTTATAAGCGGGTGTTTCTGCGGAACAACCGGTTGGTCGGCGCGATCTTGGTGGGGGATACGACGGATGATCGCAAGTATCTGGAGTGGCTGCGGTCGGGTGAGGACCTTTCGGCGCATCGGCGTCACTTGCTGTTCCCTCCCCCGATGGCCGATGCGGGTTCCGATGTGGCCGCGATGGCGGATAGCGAAACGGTGTGCGGGTGTATGGGCGTGACGAAGGGTGAGATCGTTCACGCGATTCATGAGCACGGGGTTTCGACGCTGGCGCAGTTGAAGGATCGGACGCGGGCGTCGACGGGTTGCGGTTCGTGTGCGGGAACGTGTTCATCGATTTTGCGGGCCGTTTCGCCGGACTTTGAGGACGAGTCCCGGAAGACGATCTGCGGTTGCCTGCCGTTCACGCAGGAGCAGTTGCGGACGATGATTCGCACTCAGAAGTTGCGATCGCCGCAGGACGTGTTGGACATCTATGGGAACGGGGAGGGCTGCGCAGTTTGCAAGCCGGCGCTGAGTTATCTGGTGGACGTGACGTGGTGCGGCGATCATCACGAAGACCGGTCGGCGCGGTTTATCAACGACCGGGTTCACGCGAACATTCAGAAAGACGGGACATTTTCAGTGGTTCCCCGGATGCGGGGCGGGGTGACGACTCCGGCGGAGCTGCGGCGGATCGCCGATGTCGCGGAGAAGTACAAAGTGCCGCTTGTGAAGGTGACGGGGAGCCAGCGGCTGGATCTGCTGGGAGTTCGCAAGGAGGATTTGCCGGCGGTGTGGGAGGAGTTGGGCATGCCGTCGGGGCAGGCCTATACGAAGGGCGTCCGCATGGTGAAGACTTGCGTGGGGAACCAGTTCTGCCGGTTTGGGACGCAGGATGCGATCTCGGCGGGCGTCGAGTTGGAGACGCGGCTGGAGAATCTGTACACGCCGCATAAGTTCAAGCTGGCGGT
Source organism: Candidatus Sulfopaludibacter sp. SbA3 (assembly GCA_945890485.1). Classification (GTDB taxonomy): domain Bacteria; phylum Acidobacteriota; class Terriglobia; order Bryobacterales; family Bryobacteraceae. Next base: position 297,836 of record CAMDCN010000007.1, read on the forward strand.
GGTGGGCTGCCCGCGCAACTGCGCGGAAGCGACGGTGAAAGATGTCGGCCTGATCGGGCAGGAGGGGAGTTGGCAGATTGTGGTGGGCGGCGCGGCGGGGAAAGGCGTTCGGAAGGCCGACCTGCTGACGACGGTGGAGACAACGGAGGAGGCGCTGGAGGCGAGCGAAGTCTTCTTCCAGTACTACCGGGAGAACGCCAATTATCTGGAGCGCAGTTACGATTTCGTCGAGCGCCTGGGGATCGAGAAGATCCGGAAGGAGACGATTTACGCCGCTCCGGAGGTTCGGCAGGCGTTGCTGGACCGGCTGCGGAAATCCAAAGACAAGTCCTACGATGCCTGGCTCGAACGTCTCGCGCCCCGGCCATCGCAGTTCGTGACGATTCAACCCATGGAGCACCAAACCGTATGAAATGGATTCGCATTACTGAAACCGAGAACATTCCTCCGCGCGAAGGGCGCGTGATTGCAGCGGGCAAAGAGCTTCCCGCTGATCCGATCGCCATTTTCAATCTAGGGGACCGGTTCGTAGCGATCGAGAACCGCTGCCCGCATGGTGGAGGGCCCCTGGCCGACGGGATTGTCGGCGGCGCCACCGTAACCTGCCCTCTGCACAATTGGCGGATCTGCCTCGATTCCGGGCGGGTTTCGCAACCGTGTGACGGCGCCGCGAGCACCGTCCGGACCTTCCCCGTTCGCGTCGACGAGGGAGTTCTGCTGGTAGGCATTTCCGAAACACCGCGCTAACGCGCACTTCGCGCCTCAACGTCTGAGGCCATCAGCCCCTCCCCGTTCGAATAACTGACGCCCAACTCTTCGACCGCTCAAGGAGCACCCTATTGTGATCATTCGCAACAAAGCTACCCGTCTGCGCCTACTCGACTTTTCGTCGTCGCCGATGCGCGCGTTTCACATGACTTGGCTTGCCTTCTTCCTCTGTTTCTTCGGCTGGTTCGGCATCGCACCGCTGATGCCGGTCGTCCGGGAGGAGCTACACCTGACGAAGGGGCAGATTGGCAACATCATCATCGCCTCGGTGGCGATTACCGTTCTCGCCCGACTGCTCTTCGGCTGGCTTTGCGACCGGATTGGGCCGCGCCGCAGCTACTCCTGGTTGTTGATCCTGGGATCGCTTCCGGTGATGGGCATCGGCTTCGCGGATAGCTACGAGAGCTTTCTGCTGTTCCGTCTCGCCATTGGCGCGATTGGCGCCTCGTTTGTGATCACGCAGTATCACACGTCCGTGATGTTCGCGCCGAATGTGGTGGGGACCGCGAACGCGACTGCGGCGGGCTGGGGCAACCTGGGCGGCGGCGTGACCCAGATGGTGATGCCGCTGGTCTTCAGCGCCATGCTCGGCTTGGGCGCCAACGCCTGGTGGGGTTGGCGGCTGGCGATGGTGGTGCCGGGAGTCGCCCTCTTCCTGGCCGGAATTGCTTACTACTTTCTGACCAAGGACACGCCCGAAGGAAACTTTGAAGAGCTCCGGGCCCGTGGGGAGCTATCCCGCCCGTCGGCTGCAACCGGCGCTTTCTGGGAGGCCTGCCGCGACCGCCGCGTTTGGGCGCTGGCTGGACTCTACGCCTGCTGCTTCGGCCTGGAGTTGACGATCGACAATATCGCGGCGCTCTACTTCGTCGACTACTTCAAGCTGGATCTGCAGAGCGCCGGGCTGCTGGCGGGTAGCTTTGGCCTGATGAACCTATTCGCCCGTGCGTTGGGCGGCATTGTGAGCGACCGGTGCGGCGTGCGTTGGGGTCTGCGCGGCCGGACGTATCTGCTGGGGGCGGTGATCGGGTTGGAGGGATTGGCGCTGATCGCGTTCTCGCAGGCGCGGTGGCTGCCGCTGGCGGTGGCTGGAATGCTGGTAACGGGTCTGTTCGTGAAGATGTCGAACGGCGCCACGTATTCGGTGGTTCCTTTCGTCAACCGGCGGGCGTTGGGGGCGGTCTCCGGGATTGTGGGCGCGGGCGGCAACGTCGGCGCGGTGCTGGCCGGTTTCCTGTTCAAGACAGAGGCTCTCTCCTGGCCGCAGGCGCTGCTGATTCTCGGCGTGGTGGTGACCGTGGCTTCCTCGCTTGCCTTGTTCGTTCGTTTCCCTCAAGCAGCGGAGAGCCGGAGCGCGCCGGTGTTGGAGCCAGCGGCCGTGGCTGCGGGAGACTGACCGGTGCGGACGCCGCTGTTGTGCCTGATGCTGCTTGCACCGGCCGGGGCCGCCGAACCGGCCCCTGCCGGTGCGGTGAAGCCGTGGGATACGACAATCGCGAAGCAGACGCGGGAACGGCTGCCTTCCTGGATCCGGCTTTCCGGCGAGTTCCGTACACGAGTGGAAGGCCGGACGGGATTCAATTTCCAGCCCGGCAACGATGACGCCTATGGTCTCTTCCGAATTCGCGTCAACGTCTCGCTGCTGCCCGCGTCGTGGCTGGAGGTGTATTTCCAGGGGCAGGACGCGCGCGTGGCGGGGATCGACGCGGGACGGCCGCTGGGGATCTTCAAGAATCCCGCGGACATCCGCCAGGCCTACGTTCGGCTTGGACGAGGGGACGGGCCGGTGAAACTCACGGTGGGGCGGCAGCTCTTGAACTATGGCGCGCAACGGATGCTCGGCCCGCTCGACTGGACGAACAATAGCCGGACGTGGGATACCGTGAAACTCGAACTGGGGCGTCCCCATGCGAAGGTTGATCTGTTTGCCTCCGCGGTGGTCGAAAACGACCCCACGCGGCGGATTGACCATTCGCGCCGGGGCTACAACATTCACGGCGCCTACGGTTCGTTCAGCCGGGTGGTGCCGAATGCAGTGGTTGAGCCGTACCTGCTCTACCGGACGGGCGGCCAGTCTGGTGTCGCCAGTGCCGGGCTGCGCTTGGCGTCTCTGCCTGGCAAGGCCGCTTTGCGTGGCTACGATTATCAGTTGGAGGCGGTCCGCCAATCGGGACGGTATGCGGGCCTGGCCCACCGGGCTTGGTCGCTGTCGGTGTTGGGAGGAAAGACGATGACCTCGCGGCGGTGGTCGCCCCGGGTTTCCGCCGAGTACAGCGCCGCCTCCGGCGACGCGGATCCGGGCGACCGGACGCACCGGACCTTCGATCATCTGTTGGGGACGAATCACCTGTTCTACGGATTGGTGGATGCCGTGGGCTGGCAGAACATGCGCAATGTGAGGTTGGGCTTTGATGCGCGGCCGCGGAAGGGCGTGCAGTTCGCGGCGGACTACCATTGGCTGTGGGTAGGGACGGCTCGCGATGCATTGTACGATGTGGCTGGCCGGGCGACGGTGCGTCCACGGGCTGGTCAAACCGCCCGGTCGATCGGCACGGAACTCGACTTCACGGTAGGCTGGAGCGTGACGCCGCAATGGAAGGCGGGAGGCGGCGTGGGTCGGCTGTTTGCGGGAGAGTTCCTGAAGCGGAATGCTGGCGGCGCGAGCCAGCTTTTCCCGTTTGTCTTCGCGCAATACTCATTTTAGGGAGCAAGCCCTTTTACCCTCATGGCTTTTGACGGACTGAAAATCGTATGCCTGGAGAGCCGCCGCGCGGACGACCTTGCTTCGCTATTGCGGAGGCAGGGCGGCGATCCATTCCTGGCTCCGTCGGTGAAAGAGCGCTCGGTGGAAGACCATTCGGTGGCCTTTCGTCTGGTGGAGCAGTTGGAGGCCGGGGAGGTGGACATCCTGATCTGCATGACTGGGGCGGGCCTTTCGTTCCTGAAGGATGTGGTGAGCGCGCAGATCCCGGGCGAGCGACTGGGTGCGGCGTTGCGCCGGGCTGCGGTGGTGTCTCGTGGGTCGAAGCCCATTCCGGTGTTGCGAGCGCTACAGGTTCCGGTGGCGGAGTTGATTCCGGAGCCGAACACGTGGCGAGAGGTGGTGACGGCGGTAGCGCGCCGGGTAGACACGTATGGGGAGCGGCGGATTGCGATTCAGGAGTATGGGCGTCCGAATCTGGAGATGAACCAGGCGTTGGAGGCGCTGGGCGCGGTGGTGACACCCTACGCGCTATACCGTTGGGAGCTGCCGGATGATGTGGGGCCATTGCGGCAGGCGGTGCGCGGCCTGACGGAGGGCCGGTTCGACGTGATCATTTTCACGTCGTCGATTCAGTTGGATCATCTGCTGGAGGTGGCTTCGACGTTAGGCGTGGCCGAGGAGGTGGAGCAGGTTCTGAAGTCGGGGATCGTGGTCGTCTCGATTGGACCGGTGATGTCGGAGGCGTTGCGCGCACGAGGCATTGAGCCTGACATTGAGCCGCAGAGTCCGAAGATGGGGGCGATGGTGAAGGCGGCTTCCTTGGAGGCAAACGACGTGTTGGCCCGGAGGAATCTGGCGCGAAAGGGCTAGAAGAGCTCGATATCGCCGTCGGCGGAAGCTTCGCTCTCTCCCTCAGCGAAGGGGATGCCAAGAGACTCGCAGTGGACGCGGCGTTCGGAGGCCATGGTGTAGCGGGCGAGCCAGGATTCGAGGAGCTCGACGGTGGCCGGGGAGAGGGTGTCGACCGAGACGGGTGAAGGGGGAAGGCCGGCGTTCGAGAGGCGTTCGGACGCACGGGCCGGGGCGGCTTGAGTATTGTGGAACTGCGTGAGCGCCCTGTGCGCGCCATCCAGTTTTTCCTGGAGGGTCCGCTGTAGTGAACCCTGCCGCTCCATTTTGGCGTGCATCGTGCGATGGACCTGGTCGAACAGCACCGTGCTGTTTTCGATGACTTGCCGAATGCCCTTTTGGCCGAGGGATCCAACCGTGGTTTGCGAGTATTCGTTCACGTCCTGGCGAAGCTGATCGAGCGCATCGCGGATATGCCCACACTCGCCGTCGACCTCGCCCGCCAGAGCGGCGGTCCGGTCCCCGAGCGTCTCGATGGCGGAGCCGGACTGGGGGCGGTTGGCGCTTTGGATGGTGGCGTTGAGGCCGAGCCAGCGCATGTTCAGCATGGCGAGACTCACCTTCTCGACAACGTTGAGAATGGCGGCAGAGCCGTGCAGCAGGTCGGCCAACGCCTTCTGCAAGGCCACGTCGCCTTGCTCGACGACGGGCAAGGCGTGGAGAATAGCGTCTGTACTCGTGCGGAGCGCCTGGCGAGAAGGCGACTCGATACGCGTGAGTCCGGCCACGTCCTGAGCAATGGCGGCGATCCGCTCCAATTGCTGTCCCGCGGAGTCGAGACCGGATTCAACACTCTGCGCCGCTTGTTCGCAGAGCGCCAGGGTACCTTGCATCTGCGCGCGCACGACCGAGCGACAGACTTGAAAGTCGGTGTCCGGCAGACCGAAAGACCGGTCGAGATCCGACAGGCTGGCCAAGCTATGTTCGGATTGCTGCCGGAGAATGTCGTGGATCTGGAGGGCGCAGACCAGTTCGCCGATGGAGTTTCGAATTCGCTCGAGACCCAGCATGGTTCCATCGGCGGCCGCGCCCACCGACCGATGCTCGGAGGCCATGGCAGCCTCGAGCGCAGTGACCTCGTCGAGAAGCGCGGCAATGGTCTTTTGGGACATCGCAGTAAGCCGGTTCAGTTCCTGCGAGACCGTTCGGAAGGAGACGCGCAGGGCAGCGGTGGCCTCGCGAATCTGTTGCACCAACTCGCCGAGATTGGTGGCGATGCCGGCGGCCTGCTCGGAGATGGTGACGAAATCGTCGGAATCCGCGGCGCGGGTGGTACCTTCAATGCGAATCAGGGTGCCCAGTACGCGGAACTCACGAACGCCGGCTTCGAGCCCGGCGAAGTCGGTGATGACGGTGGCGAGGCGGCGGTCCAGTGTTTCGACGAGGGCGCGGCTCTCGGTCAGCTGCGCGATCGAGTGGCGGAGACTCGCGGCGATTTCGAGCAGCTTCGCGTTAGAGGTTTCCGCCATGCTGGCGATGGAATCCCGAAAGCTCTCCGCATCACCACGGATAAGTTCGGCGCCATCGAACAGGTCGGCCATGACGGCGCCGATGGCGGCCAGGGCGATCTCCGATTCGTGAATGAAGGGATCAAGCGTGGCGGCGCAGTCCCGGAGGAGTTGGCGGGAATCGACGATCGGGTCGGCAGGTTGGAGCTCGACAGGGAGCGAATCGGGGGCGCCGCCGAACCACGCGGGCCGGAACGGCAGGGCCCTAAGAACCCCAGGCAAGCCGAGTTTCAGATCCATGTGTTGCAGCATTGGGTGGAAATATTCATATCGGTCGATCGGCCGGGTGTCTGAGGTCGTTTCAATCCAGGATTTTCGAGGCGAGGGCTGGAATCGCTCAGGCAGCGGGACGAACCGATTCATCCACCGCCGACTGGGCGAGGCGATCGGAGTCGAGGATGAGCGCGATGCTTCCGTCGCCGAGGATGGTGGCGCCGGAGACGCCCTCGACTTGACGATAGAGGGGTCCTAGCTGCTTGATGACGGTCTTGTGATCGCCAATCACCTCGTCGACGACGAAGCCGAAGTTGCCGGCTGAGGTCTGCGCGATGAGAATCTGGGCGCGGACGCCGGGGCCGGAGGAGAGGCGGAAGAAGCGCTGCAGAAAGATCAGCGGGACAAGCTTGCCCCGCACCTCGATGAATTCGCGGCGGCCGCAGTGGAGATCGGCCGTGTTGGCTTCGAGGCATTCGAGGACCTGGGCGACGGGGAAGACGAAGTGCTGGGCAGCTACCCGGACGAGCAGCCCATCGATAATAGCCAGCGTGAGAGGGAGCTTAAGCGTGAACACCGTACCCTGGCCGGGGGTAGAAGTCAGATCGATGGTGCCGCGGAGAGCCTCCACGTTACGCTTAACGACATCCATACCGACGCCGCGGCCGGAGACCGAGGAGACGGATGCCGCGGTCGAGAAACCCGTACGGAAGATGAGCGCGAAGATCTCCGCCTCCGAAAGTTCGGCGTGGGGATCGATCAGCCCTTTTTCGATCGCTTTCGCACGGACGCGCGCAGGGTCGATTCCGCGGCCGTCATCCGATACCCGGATCAGCACCTGGGAGCCGGAGTGCGCCGCCGAAAGGACCAGGCGACCACAGGGCGGCTTAGCCGCTCGCGTTCGTTCGTCGGGGGACTCTATGCCGTGATCGACGGAGTTACGAATGAGGTGGACCAGGGGATCGGCAATCTGATCGATGACACTCTTGTCGAGTTCGGTGTCGCCCCCTTCGGTCGCCAGTTCAATCTCCTTGCCCAGTTCTCCGGCCAGATCGCGAACGAGCCGGCGATAGCGGGCGAAGGTCGCCTCAAGGGGTAACATCCGGATGCTCATCGTGTTGTCGCGCAGCATGCCTGTGAGGCGCTCCGTTTCTTCGGCGATGTGAGCGATTTCGATCTCGCCGGACTGGGCGGCGAAGCGGGACAGACGGGCCTGCATCGTGACAAGTTCGCCGACGATGTTGATGAGTTCGTCGAGCTTGGCGGCTGAGACGCGCAGGCTGGAAGTGGTGGGCCGGGCGGTAGCGCCAACCCCGGCGCCATCCGAGATCGCAACCGGAGCACATTCGGGTGAACTTTCTACGCTGGGAGCAGCCGGGCACTCCTCGGTGATCGAAAGACAGTCGCCCTCATCGACAAAAACAAAGATGTCGCGAATGGCCTCCGAAGAACTGGTGGTACGAAGCCGCATGTCCCAGGAAAAGTAGCAGTGATCGGGACGAAAGTCCGCCAGCGAAGGGATGGCCGCGGTGTCAGCGACGATGGTGAAATCGCCAAGGCTCCGCAGCTCGTCGAAGAGGGGAAGGAGGTTCGAGCCTCGTGCGAACAGGCCCGGCGGAGGGACGAAACGGATGGCGTAGTTGCGGACGGCGGCCGGCTCCCCAGCCGTAGGGGAGGTGGCAACGGCTGTGAATGCGGCGCCACCCGTTTCGACGAAGTCGCGGATCGCGTCAAGGATGGTCTGCCCGGCCGCCTGACGCAGTGGCCCTCCGCTGACGGAGGCTTCGAGCAAATAGAGAATATGGTCGCGTGCAGCCAGGGTGAGCGAGATCAAGAGCGGATTGACGGCCAAACGGCCGGAACGCACGAGGTCGTAAGCGGACTCGATGTTGTGGGTAAACGAGGCCACGGCGTCAAAGCCGAACATGGCGCCGGAGCCCTTGATGGTGTGCATCGCCCGAAACACGCGGCCGATCGTTTCCTCGTCGCGTGGATCGGTCTCGAGCTGCAGCAGTGCGGCCTCCAGATCGGCCAGGAGATCGCGGGCCTCCTCGCAGAAGGCGAGACGACGATCGGGGAAGCCATCGCCCCCGTTCATCCCAGCACCTTCTTGATCGTCGCCAGCAGTTGCTCGGGCTGAAACGGCTTGACCAGCCAGCCTGTGGCGCCAGCAGCCTTACCCTCGAGCTTACGAGCCGGCTCAGATTCCGTCGTCAGGAGCAGAATGGGAGTGTAGCGGTGGTCGGCCGATGCGCGAATCGCCCGCGTCAGGGCGAGGCCGTCGAGACGTGGCATGTTGAGGTCGGTGAGGACCAGGTTGACGGGGGCGTCGAGCTTGTCGAGGGCGTCCTGCCCGTCGCAGGCTTCAATGACGGTGAAGCCCGCCGAGCGAAGGGTGTAACTGACAAGCTGCCGCATGCTGGCGGAGTCGTCAACGGCGAGGATGGTTTTAGACATTGGGGGCTCCCGGACTGAAGATGGCTGGATTGATTCCGGCCGCGCGGCACACGGCATCAAGCGGAGACGAAGGCGCGAAGGTAAAGCTGATCCGCTGGTCCCTCTCGGCAGCGATCAGGAGCTGCAGTCCGGCAAGATCAATTTCCCTGACTTCCGCGAGATCCACCTGGACGGGACCGAGGTTGGCCAAAAGTTGTTCGAGGAAGCCGGCGACGGCCGGGAGCGTCAGTTCCGCCGGGGCGGAGTGGATTCGTGGCGTCATAGTCTTTTCTCCCTGGCCAACTGAACGAGTGCCGCGGCGATGCGGTTCAGTGGCAGGACACGGTCCACGCCCCCCCGTTTGATCGCCTCGTTGGGCATGCCGAAGACAACGGAGGAGTCCTTGTCCTGGGCGATGGTGTGGGCGCCGGCCTGCTTCAGTTCGAACATACCCGTGGCGCCGTCATCTCCCATCCCGGTGAGGATCACGCCGATCGCGGAACGTCCAGCCTGTTGGGCGGCGGAGCGGAACAGGACGTCAACGGAGGGGCGGTGGCGGGAGACGGGAGGCCCATCGACCAGTTCAACGAGGTACCGGCTGTTGCGGCGGTGCAGGATCAGATGACGGTTCCCGCGGGCTAGAAGGACTTGGCCATGTTGGACTTCGTCGCCTGCCTCGGCTTCCTTCACCGACAGCGCGGAGAGACGGTCGAGCCGATCAGCGAACGAAGCCGTGAAGAACTCGGGCATGTGCTGCACGATGACCATGCCAGGCATATCGGCCGGAAGCTCACTGAGAAGAGCCGCCAGGGCGTCAGTTCCACCGGTCGAGGCGCCAATGACAAACAGAGGATCGGCGAGTCCGGCTGGCCGGGTATGGCGCGTCTTGGCGAGCACGGCGTCGGCGTTGAGCTTCGGGGTGACGGAAACGGTTCGACGGACTCTGACGGGGACCTGGGAGGCTGCATAAACCGCGTCGCAGATCGTATCCCGCGACTCGTCAAAGTACTGGCGCGTGCTCATCCGAGGCTTGGCGATGACTTCGACGGCGCCCGCGTCGAGAGCGTCCAATGCCACGCGCGAGCCGGTTTCGGCCGCACCGGAGCAGAGCACGACCGGAATGGGGTGCTGCGCCATCAACCGCCGCAAGAAGGTGATGCCATCCATACGGGGCATTTCGACATCGAGGACGATGACATCAGGCACTTGGTCTTTCAAGCGGGCAGCCGCGACGAAAGGGTCACTCGCCGGAGGCAGGACGCAGAAGCGGGGATCCGAGCCGAGGATCTCGGACAGAGCCCCCCGGACAAGCGCGGAATCGTCCACGATGAGGACGGAAACGGGAGGCTTCATGCGGTGTGCTCCTTCGAGAGTTGGCGAATCCAGACACCGCCCGTGGCAGTATCAAAGACCAGATACCGTCCGGTGGCTCCTCCGGTCTCCCGGGCTTGCGGGGCGAGGCCAAAACTGGCGAGCACAGTGATCGCGCATTGCGCGTTCAGCGCGCCGACGGAGGCCCCGGATGGACGACTCCCGCCGGGCAACACCTCGGCGCCGCCGAAGAGCTTCACTTCGAGACGTGCGGCTGGCACGTTGCGATCCGCGAACCATTCGAGCATCGCCTCAACAGCCGTGTCACAAAAGCGGAAGCGCTCGCGGGTCCTGGTGCGGGGCGGCGCCTCGGGCAGGACACAATGACACAGCGCTGCCGCGGCGGTCCGCGGATCGCGCAGGGAGACGGAGACGCAGGAACCCAGAACGGTCTCGATGCGTTCGGGAGAACTGGCAAAGCGGACGGTGCCGGGGAGAAGAAAAAACCGGCTCATGGCTTGGCTCCCGCTGCTTCCTCGCAACCAGGCCGCAGCGTGCCCCATTGATACGCACTGGGAGCCAGCGCGGCTAAGGGCAGATCGAGACTCTGCAACGACTCGGAGTGGCCGACGAACAGGTAGCCTCCGGGCACGAGGTTTTCCGTCAGCTTCCGAGTGACCTCGGCCTGCGTTGGGCGATTGAAGTAGATCATGACGTTGCGGCAAAAGATGATGTGGCAGCGATAGGGCAGGGCATAGTCGGCATCCATCAGATTGAGCTGGCCGAACCGGACGCGAGCCCGGAGTTCCGGAGCGATCCGAAAAGGCGCTGGCGCGGAGTCAAGGCGGGCGCGCAGGAGATAGGCTCGCCGCCAGGACTCCGAGAGAGGAGCGATCGCGGCCTCATCATAAGTACCCTCCCGGGCTCGGGCGAGCACGCGGGTGGAAATGTCGGTACCCAGAATCGAAAAATCGAAAGAGCGTTGGGACCGGCCCCATTGCGAAAGAACCATGGCCAGCGTGTAAGGCTCTTCACCGGTGGAGGCGGCCGCGCTCCAGACCCGCAGAGGAGTTCGTCGACCGATCCCCGCGGCATAGAGCGCCGGGAGAACGGTCTGTTCGAGGAGGGCGAAATGGGCGGGTTCGCGAAGGAAGTCCGTCTTATTGGTGGTCAACGTATCCGTCAGCGGCACGAGTTCGGTGGCCTGATGGGCCGGATCGAACAACAGCCTCCAATATTCAGGGAACGAGGAGAGCCCGAGGTGCAGAAGGCGCTTGCGGAGGCGGGCCTCCACCATCGGCCGTTTGCTCTCCGGCAGTTGGATGCCGCATCGGTCTTCAATGAGAGCTCGCAGCCGGGAGAAGTCCGAGGGAGCAATGGCTGTCAGGTGCTCGGTCGATAGGGAAGTCACGGGGTTACCTGGCGACCTGTGCCAACTGAGTGACCTCGGTAGCCGAGAAGATCCTGTCAATGTTAAGGATCATGAGGAATCCGCTCTCTCGCCGCCCCATGCCTTGAATGAAGTCGGTGTGAATCGCCGAGCCGAGCCGGGGCGGTGGCTGAATCTGAGCGGCATCGATATCGATGACCTCTTCGACGGCGTCGGCGAGAGCGCCTACGATGATGGTCTCGTTCTCGATCGCCACCTCGACAACGATGATGCAGGTGTTGACCGTGGGCTCAACCGATTCGAGGCCGAATCCCAAGCGAAGGTCAACGACCGGGACGACACTACCCCGGAGATTGATCACGCCCCGCAGGAAGTCGGGCGTGCGGGGGATTTTGGTAATGGTGGTGAAGTCGAGGACTTCGCGCACTTTGCTCACCTCAAGAGCGAAAACTTCGACGCCGAGCTTGAAGGTGAGATACGGCTGGACACTAATGTTTTCCGCTGCGGTTCGTTCAGCGACGGTCATTCGTTCAGCGAGGGTCATGGTGGTCTCCATTGGCAAGGACGAAGCGAAAGCGCGGAGCTAGTAGCGCTGATACTGCTGATCGAGATCGTCGGCGCCGGAGAGCAGATCGAGGCTCACCCCCCCGCCCTTTCGCGCCTGCGCCGCCGTCCGGACGGTGGCTTGGGGCACGGTCCGCGGGGCTGGCGATGGCGCGGGCCGGGAGCCGCGAGAAGTGCCGGGCCGTACCGCACCCGGACGGGCCGGGCTGGCGGGACGAACGGCTACCGCTCGATCCAGTCGGAGGATAGAGGATTCGGCCTCGCCGGATTCGCCTACCTGGAACCGGTCAACCGAACCCAGCATCTGCTCAGCCTGGGAGGAGAGCTGCTCACTGGTGGCGGCCATCTCTTCCGAGGCGCTGGCGTTTTGCTGAATGACCGACTGGAGCTGCTGCAGGGCGGAGTTGATCTGCTCCGCTCCCGTCTGTTGTTCGGCGCTAGCGGCGCTGATCTCCTGGACAAGGGACGCCGTCTTCTCGATGTTGGGGACGAGCCGGTTCAGCATCTCCCCCGCCCTTTCGGCCACCTTGACGGTAGAGGCCGAAAGATGGTTGATTTCACTGGCGGCCTTTTGACTCCGCTCAGCTAGCTTGCGGACCTCCGCGGCAACGACCGCAAAGCCCTTTCCATGTTCGCCGGCCCGCGCGGCTTCGATAGCCGCGTTCAGGGCCAACATATTGGTCTGCCGGGCGATCTCCTCGATAATCGAGATCTTGCTGGCGATGTCTTTCATGGCGTTGACGGCATCGCCTACTGAGCGTCCGCTCTCTTTGGCATCCGTCGCGGACTGGACAGCGATCTTTTCGGTTTGTTCCGCATTGGCGGCGTTTTGCCGGATGTTTGACACCATCTCTTCCATCGAGGAGGAGGCCTGTTCCGCGGCGGCGGACTGCTCACTGGCGCCTTCGGACAACTGCGTGGTGGCGGTGGATAGCGCCACGCTGCCCGCGGCTACTTCACTGGCGGCCGTCTTGATCTGGCCGATCGTCGAAGTGAGAGAGGCGACCATTTGCCCCAGCGATCGCATCAACTGGTCCCGGTCGGAACGCGCCAGGATCTCCACCGTCAGGTCGCCCTGCGCGACCGTATCGGCGGTGTGGCTGACCTTGTGCATCGATTCGATCAGGCTGTTCAGGTTGTTGCGGAGCGTGTCGAAGTCGCCCTGATAGGTCTGCGTGATGACTGGAGGCAGATCGCCGATGCTGATGCGCTCGACGTAAGCGGCCGCGGTATCGAGCGGACCGATTACCGCATCGAGGGCGCGGTTCACGCCGTCAACGACCTTGCGAAAGCTGCCCTGATGCACGGCCGCGTCCACACGAACCTTGAGATCGCCGGCCTGCGCAGAGGCCGCCAAGTGTCCGGTGTCGGCGATGAGACGCTGAATGGCGGAAGCGGTGGAGGCGAGACCGCTGTTGAGCTTGGCGAAATTTCCCACGACGGCATGGATGTCGTCCTCCCCGGTGGCGATCGAGGCATCGACCGACTCCAAGGTGCCGGCGGCCATCAGTTCGAGATTGTTCACGAGGCGGGCCACTTCGCGTTCCTGGAAGGCAGCCTCGCGACGGTTCCGCTCCTCGGTGAATAGGCGGTCGATGGTGCGGGAGACCAGCCGGCCGACATTCCGCAACGCCTCCAGGCGCTCCGGGCTCGGAGAGATCGTGCTCATTACGAAGAAATCGAGGGTGCCGAGCACGGAGCCTTGCAACAGAAGCGGGAAGGCAACCCCGCTCTTGACGCCCAGCCGGACGGCAGACTCCCGGCGGGAGCAGTCGGTGACCGTACCGAGGTCCTCAACGAATACAAGGTCGCGCGCCCGCCAGGCGCGGCCGTTGAAGCCTTCGCCCTCGCGGAAGCGGGCTTCGGTCGAGACCCGGCGGAACTCCTCGCTGACGGAGCCCGAGTCCTGGCCGAACCGGAGCGTCTGGGTCACGGGATCGACGGGCCAATAGGAGCCGTAGGCCCAGCCGAAGGCCTCCCGGACAATCTCGAGCGCACTGCCGATAGCTTGGGTCACCGTGCTGGCGCGCCCCATGGCTTCGAGCACGCGATTGATGGCCGCTGTGTCCCGGGCGGTTTCCGCCTGTTGCGTTGTATCGCGGATCCGCTCGAAGGCCGACGAGACCAACTGACCGACACTGCGCAAGGCGTTTAGCCGCTCGGGGCTGGGGTCGAGGGTTTCCAGGGTGAAGAAGTCCATGGTGCCGGTGATTTCCCCGCCGGAGAGGATGGGGAAGCAAACGCCGGATTTTACCCCAGCCCTTTGGGCCGGTTCCCGACGCACGCAATCCGTCAGCTCGCTGAGGTCTCGCACGAAGTAGAGTTCGCGGGCCCGCCACGCGCGGCCGGACAGCCCCTCTCCTTCGGCAAACCGAGCGGATTGAGTAACGCGGCGAAACTCCTCGGTGACACTCCCCGACTCAGCAGTGAATCGGAGATTCTTGTCCTTGCGATCCAAAGTCCAATACGATCCGTAGTTCCAGCCGAAAGCGGCCCGCACCGTATCGAGAGCAAACCGGGCAGCCTCTTCTTCCGAGGCAGCCGCGCTGAGAGCCGTGAGGACGCGGCTGACGGCATCGGAGTCCTGCGCCGCGCTCTTCTGGCGCTGGGCCTCCCGGATGCGGGCGATCGCGGACGAGACGAGACGTCCCACGCTGCGCAAAGCTTCGAGCCGTTCCGGGCTGGGAGTTAGCGTCTCCGTGGAGAAGAAGTCCATCGTGGCCACTACTTGGCCATCCACCTCAATCGGGAAACAGAGACCGGACTTCACGCCAACCGCCTGCGCGACGGGAGCGCGCACGCAATCCTTCACGTCAGCCAGGTCAGCGACGAAAACCAGCTCCCGGCGAGCCCAGGCACGGCCACTGAGCCCCACCCCTTCCTGGAAGCGAGCCTTTTGCGTTACTCTCCGGAACTCCTCGTTGACATTCCCTACCTCGACGGAGAAGCGAAGGGCGCGGTCCTGCGAGTCGACTACCCAATAGGACCCGTAGGCCCAGCCGAACGCCTCTTTAACCGTCGCCAACCCTGCCTCGGCAGCGGCCACCTCCGTTATCGCACCACTAACGGCTTCGAGGACACGGCCCACGGCGCGCGAATCCGCCGCCGCTTGGGCGGCCCGGCTGACCTCCTCGATCCGTTCGAGCGCCGCCGAAATGAGGCGGCCGACGAGGCGGAGCGAGTTGAGACGATTGGCGCTGGGAGTGATGGAGCCCTGGGCGAAGAAGTCCATGGTGCCGCGGACTTGTCCCCCGACAAACAAAGGGAGACACACGCCCGCCTGCACGCCTGCCAACCGAGCAATGGGTGCCCGCACGCAGTCGTGGACATCGGCAAGATTGGGAACGAAGACAAGTTCGCGGTGCTTCCAGGCTCGTCCGCTTAGGCCAACACCCTCAGGGAACCGGGCTTCGCGGGTGACACGCGCAAACTGTTCATTCACCGTGCCGGATTCGAGCGAGAACACAAGAGCCTGCGAGGCAGCGTCGATGGTCCAGTACGATCCATAGGTCCAGCCAAAGGCCGAACGCACCGCGTCCAGCGCCAGGTTGGCGGCTTCGTGGGGCGTGGCGGCGTGCGAGATTTCGGCAATGACCCGGGCGATAGCGCGGGCGTCGGCGAGTTCTTCAGCCAGAACCGCCTTCTCCCCTTCCGCGGTACGGTGACTCTCACTTGCCTGCTGCGCCAGGTGATCGATGAGCTCGTTCACCGCCCCCGCCATCTTCTGATCGCCGGCGGGCAACTCCTCCAGCACCATACGCTCAGAGAGATTTTCGCAGTTCAGTTTCGGCTGAAGCTCCTGCATCATCTCCAAAAAGCGCGACTTCGGTTGACGAGCACTCTTCACTGTAGGCTTCATAAAGTTCTCTCCAGGCAGGGTTGGGACAGGAATATTCCATTGCCTAGGTCTCTCATCGGAGGTACCACCGGAGCCAATAGAAAATTTCAAAGGGGATAAAATTTTCCTGTTTTCCTATGGCCAGAGTGAACGGCGGGCATGGCAACATGAAGGAAGAGTGTCATGTCGCTATCCCGCCGCCAATGGCTTGCCGCGCAGCTACGGCCGCCGACCGCGCCGTCGGTTGAGATCTACTCGGAGTATGTCCGGGTCGATCCCTTTGGATCCGTGGTTCCGGCGGATCGCGGGGCGAAACCGCGAGAGATCCTCTCGCCCGCCGCACCGAGGGGTGCGAACCTAAGTTTTCATATCGCGGTGACCGCTCCGGCGCGAGCCAGCTATTTCCTGTACATCGTTCCGAATCCGTTGAACGGTTGCGGGGTGCGACTCTTTCGGGAGCACTTCACGGAAGGGGTTCCGGACCGTCTCGAAGAGCTGCACCGATTGCCAGAATTCGGGGTGATGCCGGATCCGGACCAGAAGGTGCCGGGCCAGACGACGAGCCTGTATCTGCTCGATCTGGCGATCCCACGGGATACGGCGCTGCCGGGCTTTCGGCTAGAGGTCCAACTCAAGATCGGCAGTTGGATTGTGCGCCCGTTGGAAGTGCGGGTGCTTCCGTTTTCGACGCCCGAGCCGCTGGCGCCTGCACCGGGGGCCGTGGCGCCTATAGCCGCGGCCGCGCGGGCGACCGCCGATCTGGCGGTGAGCGAAGCCCGGGCGGGACGACAGGCTCGGTGGGACGGTCAATTGGCCACCGTACGGGACGTAATTCGCCGGAACGCGGTGGCGGATCTGCAACTGGTGGGATCGCGGGAAGAGATTCCACCGGTGGAGGACGGTCCGGAGGGGCACCTGCGGCTCCGATCCGCCCTCTATACAATGCGACAGAGGGGTTAGGCGATCGCGGCGGCGTCGATGGAATCGACCTTGACGACAATGCGGCCGAACTGCTGGCTGCGGCCTTCCACCTGCGCGTTGCCCAATGCCGTGACGAGCATCGCGATGCTCTGGCCCTTGACGTACAGGGTGACACCCTTTTTGTTCTGCAAGCTGGCCTGCAGGATGCTCACAATACCGTTGTTGTTTTCCATGATGAAATCTCCTTGCCTTGGAGGGCGCAGCGGTAGGCCGGTTTCGATCAGACGGATCAACGATTTCGAATGCTGAACCACCGGTGGGCCCTGCGGCGGGCGTGGCGGCCGCGGAGGATGTAGCGGTAGTCACGCCAGTTGGAGGCGACGAGATAGACGCCGAAGCCAATGATTCCGAGCGCAATCAGCGATACAGCCAGGACCGAACTATAGTGAACCCACTCGCTTCCCGGGGAGGCCTCGAAAAAGAATGCGCCGAACTCCCGCCCGAAGTTCATGCCGAAGAAACCGGTCAACACGGCGCCGGCACCGAAGATCATGCTGAGAACCGCGAGGCGATTCACGGAGTCCGTGGAGCGGCTTTGATTGAACTCGAGGATTGAGGCGTTCATGCTTTCGAGCTCTTCGCGAATTTCCTTGCGCAGGTCTTCGACGCGGAATGCCTGGCATTGCAGCTCGAAGTGCTCGATCTCCTCGTCCTTGTTGGCGAGTTCGCTGAAGTACCAGTAGTTCGAAAAGTTCAGGAAGTCGCCGCGAAGGTCAGAGGCGATCTCCATGTTCTGGCGGGTGAGGGCGCCGGCCTGGAGGTCGACGAAGATGCGGCGGGAAACGAGCGCGATGTTTTCCGTGAAATCGAGCAGGGAGGCGCGATAGAAGCTGGCGATGACGGCCATCAGGTAGTAGCGCGTGACGAACATCCGATGGATGAGGGCGCCTTCGCGGACGAGATGGTCGCCACGATCCGTGATGCCAAGCGTGAGGGTGACGTTCGAATAGCGGGTGAAGCCGTAGTAGGTGCCTTCATGGGCCCACCGGGTGTAGAGGTGCTCTTTCATCTGCTGGCGCAGAAAGAGAGGGTCGTAGCGGAACTCGTCGCCGGCACGGTCGACGTAGAGAAACCGGCTGAGCATGACCTGGAGTTCGTCGCTGTAGACGTAACTCTCGCCCGTGCTGGTGGGGTCTACGGCGGCATAGGAGTAGACGATCATCCGTTCGTCGAAGATCTGCTCATACTCACGTTTACCGTAATCGAGGAAATAGAGCAGGTCCCGGATGACGTGTGTAAGGGGAGGCTGAAAATTGACGAGCGAGCCTTCTTCAAATGTCTCCTCGGCAAGGGTGGTTTGCGCAAGGTGAAGCCGGGAGAGGTGGGGGGTGCGGCCCTCGCGGCGCTGCCGGCCGCTGGTGGGATAGACCTTCCGGAACATTTCGTTGATCCAGAGGGCTTCCGCGAAGGGTAAGTCGTTTTTCTCCACCCCGACTGAGAGCAGGCCGACGCCGTTGGCAAAAAGGAAGAGGCGGAGGTCGGTGACCGTGACGGTGACGGGGCCGCGTTCGGCCACGGAGACGGTCCACTGCACGGTTTCTCCCGGCAGTGGCATTTCGTAGCATCGGACCATGGTGTCCTGCTCCCCGGCGGTATCGCGTCCGGCCTTAACGTCGAAGAAGACGCGCCGGACGAACGGGTGGAAGAACACCATGTCCTGGTAGGCTGGCGAATCGAGATCGAAGCGATCGTAGGAGGCGCGCCGCCATGGGCCAAGGTTCTCGAGCAGCGGCTTGTGGGCGGCGTCGCGACTTTCGGCTTGCACAAACTCGTCGATTCCGTCGATCCACGTTCGATTTCCGCGCCAGTGCTCCGGATGCGCGTCCGCCACCACTTCCCGCTCAATGACGAACGGGAAAAGGAAGTAGGTGTGAAGGTGGAGCACCTGTCGGGACATGAAGAGGGACGCTACTCTCCAGTGTAGTCGGCAGGTGCTCCCGGGCCGGAATTTTTATCGATTGGGCAGGGCCAAACCGGACACCTGATCGGACTTGTCGAAGATGCCGAGCAGGAGTGAGGTCGCATTCATCAGATTGACCTGATAGAGCACCGAGGCGTTTGTGCCGCGGACCCGGGAGGCGACATAGGCCATGCCGGTGGTGGGTGAGATATCGAACCCCGCGAGGTCAGACATATCGATGTTCAGCATGCCGACGCGGTTCTGGCGCCCGTCGTTGGGCGGGATCTGGGTTTGGAGAGCCCGTGTTTCCGCATCAATTGTGTAGAGCGTGGTAGCGGTGGCACCGGCAACGCTGTTGGTGTACGCCGCGCCGACGATGGCCGGCGGATGGTCTCCCTCAATATTCAATGACAGGTCGACCGCGACGATAGCACCGGTGTCGGGGTGAGCCCGAAGGTTCTGGCCAGTGTTGCTGACGATGCGGATGCGGTCAACGGTGGGATTGAAATCGAAACCGAACTCGACGCCATCGAGGGCGGGGGTAAACGGTTGTTCGCCAATCGCGCGGGCCATACCGGTGGCGACGTCGATGGTGTACAACCGGCTGGTGCTGCCGAGACCATAGAGCATGCCATTGGCTGGGCGGAAGTCGATGCCAAGCACCTTTTCACCCGGGGCGAGCCCACGGATTACCTGCGTACTCTCAATGAAGCCGGGCGAGTTCGTATCGAACTTGAGCAATAGGCAACGGGAGTCGAGGGCATAGGCCGTTTCGGCCGCCAAGGGCACGGGGGCCAAGGCGGCGACGGCGGTCAAGGCAAGGAGTGGGAGTGTATGGAAAATTCGCATAACACTCCCTGGTACGAGATCCGTTGGAGATCGGATTTCGGCCCGGCGAATTATTCGGCGGGCGCTTCGATTTCCGCAGCCGGCTCAGGCTCGGGAGCCGGAGCGACCTTCGTAGCCTGTTCAAACAGGAACGAAAGCACCTTCTCCGTGCGGATGTGCCCGGCGATTCGGCCAAGAATGCCATCCTTCTCGAGGCGGCGGCGCACGGCGGCGACAGCTTCCCGCTCCTGGCGAGCGATGCGGTTGACTTCGGCGTCGACCTCTTCCGAGGTGGCGTGAATGGCTTCGCGTTCGGCGATCCGTTCGAGGAGCAGCGAAGCGCGGACATCCTTCTGCGCCTGCGGGGACTGGGCTTCGCGGATCTTGGCCCAATCGAGGTTCAGCTTGCGCGGGTCGATGCCCTGCTCGGCGAGGCTGCGGAAGCGCTGTTCGAGGGAGCTTTCAATCTGGCGGTCTACGTAGGCTTCCGGAATCGGGAAATCGTAGAGGGAAACGAGAGCGTCGAGCATTTTCTCGCGGGCCCCGCCCTGCGCTTCGCGCTCGCGTTCGGCGAGCATGGAGCGATGCACGGCCTGCTTGAGTTCGTCGAGGCTCTTGAAGTCGCCGAGATCCTGAGCGAACTCGTCGTTCAGTTCGGGAAGTTCTTTGCGGCGGACCGTGGTGAGCTTGACGCGGAACTTGACGGTTTTGCCCGCCAGGTGCTCAGCGCCGTAGTCTTCCGGATAGGTGATTTCGATCTGCTTCTCGTCGCCGGGTTCCATGCCGACGACGTTCTCGTTGAACGCGGGCAGGGTGGCTTCGTCGCCGAGGGCGAGCGCGATGTCTTTCTCGTTGATGGGCTCAGCGACGCCGCCGAGGCTTTCGAGTTCAACCAGAACGTTGTCGCCGGTCGCGGCCGGCCGGGGATCTTCGTTGACAAACTCGGCTTTCTGCTGCTGCAAGGTGAGAAGGCGCTCTTCCACCTGAGCGTCTTCGACGACAGGTTGCAGGTAGGGGACCGTGAGTCCGCGGTAGTTGTCTTCGAGTTCGAACTGGGGCGCCACTTCAAACTGGGCTTTAAACCAGAGGGGCTCATTCGGTTCCCATTTCAAATCGACGACGTTGGGCTGGCTGACCACTTCCAACTTTTCGGCCTGAGCGTGTTCATGGAACACTTTCGGAATGATGGACTCCATCACATCCTGCCGGATTTCACTTTGGAACCGTTGGCGGATAAGGGAAGCCGGCACCTTGCCGGGACGGAAACCAGGAATCTGAACCTTCGCGCGGATTTTTTCAACCGCTTTGTCCGTTTCGTCCGCAATGGTGAGCAGGGGGACGGTCAATTCAACTTCGTGCTTGCAACCTTCGAGTAAAGCCATGGAATCCTTATCTTAATTTGCTTCGGGCCGGGTCGCCAAGTAGGCTTCCTGTTCCGGCGTCAGGCGGTCGATTTTCAAACCGAGCGCCTCGAGTTTGAGGCGGGCAACCTGGCGGTCGATCTCCTCGGGTACGGGGTGGATGCGGTGCGGCATCTCCGTGTAATTCTTGCTCAAGTATTCGAGCGAAAGGGCATGAATGGCCAGGCTGATATCGCGGACGGCGGTGGGCTGTCCGCCCGTGGCGTTAACGGGTTGGCCCTGGGCCAGGACCTGTATGCGGCGGCCATCGCGGAGCACATATTCTTCGACGGCATCGCGAATGGGGCGGTGGCTGGACGCCATCCGGTCGAGGGCGCCGAGGTCGATTTCGGCGGGAGCATGACCGGCATTGGCAACGATGGCGCCGCTCTTCAGGCGATCAAAATGATCGCGGCCGATCACGTTTTTGCTGCCGGTGGCGGTAAGGAAGAGGTCGCCAACGGCGGCGGCTTCGGCCATAGACATGACGCGGTTGCCGTCCATCAGCGCTTCGAGGGCGCGGGTGGGATCGATCTCCGTGATGATGACGTTGGCGCCCATGCCGCGGGCGCGGGTTGCGATGCCGCGGCCACACCAGCCGTAGCCGGCTATGACGACGGTGATGCCGCACAGAAAGAGATTGGTGCACCGCAGGACGCCGTCCAGGACGGACTGGCCTACGCCGTAGCGATGGTCAAACAGGTGAGTGGCCTGGGCCTGGTCGATCGAGATGACCGGGAACGGGAAGAGCTTGGCGGACGCCAGTTCCAGGGTGGCGCCGAGGACGCCGGTGGGGAGTTCCCTCAAGAGGCGGCCCCCTTGATCGAGCACCCAGTGAGGCTCCGTCGCCAGTGCGGCGGCGACCGGGAGTACGGGAATGCCGTAGTCCTTACTGAGGCAGGCGAGAACGTCGGGCGGTTTCGGGGCGGTGTCGGGGGTGGTGGCGACGACTTGCGCCCCGCCGTCGCGCAGGGTGATGAACAGGTTGGCGGTTTCGGGGGACAAAGAAAACCCAGCCAGCACGCGGAATCCCGCGAGCGGCTGGGCTTTAATGAACTGCTTCCGGATAGCTTGGAGGACGGGCATCGACTGGAAAACCCATTCGGTGCGCCGCCTCCCGGGCTCGGCCAAGCCGAGATCCAGGATGTCGGAATCGACAATCGGATCCGCGTTCATGGCCATCGTATCCCTCAGACGAACTGCGAGTTAGCTGGCGAGTCCGGCGTCGGCGCGCAGGGCAGCGGCTTTCGCGGTGGACTCCCAGGGGAATTCGTTACGGCCAAAGTGGCCAAAGGCGGCAGTGGCACGGTAGATGGGCCGGCGGAGATCGAGGTGTTCGATCATGCCCTTGGGGGTGAGGGGGAAGTGGGCGCGGATGAGACCGACCAGCTTCTCTTCGTCCAGGACACCGGTACCAAACGTGTTGGCATTCACCGAGACGGGTTCGGCGACTCCGATGGCGTAGGCCAACTGCACTTCGACGCGGGTAGCGAGGCCAGCGGCGACCAAATTCTTGGCGACATAGCGAGCCATATAGCAGGCGGAGCGATCGACCTTCGTCGGGTCCTTACCAGAGAAGGCACCGCCACCGTGGCGACCCATGCCGCCGTAGGTATCGACGATGATCTTGCGGCCGGTGAGGCCGGTGTCGCCGTGCGGACCACCGATGACGAAGCGGCCGGTGGGATTGATGTGGAACTTGGTGCCGGAGTCGACCATGCCAGCGGGGATGATGGCGTCGATAATTTTCGCCTTCACTTCTTTGCGGAGCTCTTCGGTGCTGACGGCATCGTCGTGCTGCGTTGAGACGACGACAGCTTCGACGCGGGTGGGAACGCCATTCACGTATTCGATGGAGACCTGGCTTTTGCCGTCGGGCCGGAGCCACGCCAATTCGCCAGAGTTCCGGGATTCGCTCAGGCGCCGGGCCAGCTTGTGGGAAAGCATGATGGGCAGCGGCATGAGCTCTTCGGTTTCCGTACAGGCGTAGCCGAACATCAGCCCCTGGTCGCCAGCGCCACCGGTGTCGACGCCCATGGCGATATCAGGACTCTGCGACTGGATCACGTTGAGGATCCCGCAGGTCTTGGCATCAAAGCCCATCGCAGCGTCATTAAAACCGATGTCGGAGATGACCTTTCGCGCCAAGGTAGGCACGTCCACGTAAGTCTTGGTCGTGATCTCTCCCGCCACCATGCAGATGCCCGTGGTGACGAGAACCTCGCAGGCAACGCGGCTAGCCGGATCGTCCGTTAGTACGGCATCCAGAACTGCGTCAGAAATCTGATCGGCCATCTTATCGGGATGACCTTCAGTTACCGACTCGGAAGTAAAAATATGACGAATACCATCTGCCACGAAAAAGCCAGCCTCCAAAACTGATTGGTTATTTTTGGTCGACAAACCAATTTTTCAGCTTAACACACACACTAGGCTTCATCACGATGGACTGTATCCGGAGCGAATGCGGGAAGGCAAACGGCCAGGTACTCGGCGCCTTCCTCCCCGGGCGTGCTGTAGCGAATCCACTCTCCGGCTTTGGTCAGTATCGCTTGCCCGGCGGCGACGACCATTTGGCCGCCCTCGTACTCGACTTGAACGGCGCCGCGAAGGACGACCGTGTATTCGTCGAACTCCGGCCGCTGGCCGGGCTCGACCCATCCGCCGGGCGAACGCATGTGGGCAATGCTGATGCCGGTAGAACCGGTATTGACGCGGCCCACGTATTCATCGATGAGCTTGGGCTTATTGCCGGCGGAGGTGATCCGGGTGGGCTGGGGAATGAGTTGGGGCATAGTTTTATTCCGAAAGAAACGACATCGTTTTGATGCCGGAGATTTCAAAGGTTTTGCGGCAGCGGGGGTTGGCGCAGCGCATTTTGTCGTCCAGCAATACGAGGTAGCTTTGCGACTTGGCAAACTTAGCGCGGTCCCGGTCGTCGCCGCCGGGTGGCAGCCGGTCCCGCTTTTTCCGGAGCAGGTAGCGCAGTTCGTATGACCCGCTCACCCGACAGAATGGACAATAGAGATTCGCTGGCCTTGTGGTGTTGCTTTCGATGAAATATTGGCGTTCGTCCATGGGGCCGTCGCAGGTTACTCTAACAACTTCATGCGTATTCTGCATACTGCTGATTGGCATTTGGGCCGGATTCTGGGCAATCACTCCCTTTTGGACGACCAGGCGTATGTCCTGCGCCAGTTCGTCGACCTGGCCGTGGAGACCCGGCCGGACGCAATCGTGATTGCCGGGGACCTGTACGACCGGTCGGTGCCACCCGCGGACGCGGTGACGCTGTTGGACGATACGCTACATGAATTGACCGACCGCTGCGAGGCGCCGGTGATCGCCATCAGCGGGAACCACGATAGCCAGCAGCGGCTGGATTTCGGGGCGCGGCTGCTGCGGCACCGGGGCTTGCATTTGTTTGGCTCGGTGGGGTCGGCAGGGGTGGTGCAAATAGGGGATACGGCGTTTGTGGCGGCACCGTTTGCCGAACCGGCGGCGGTACGGAGCGCGTTTCCGGAGTTTGCGGGGCAGGACCATCACACGGCGCTAGCGTTCTTGTTGGAACGGCTGCGGCCGTCGACGGGCAGGGCCGTGGCGATTGCCCATGCGTTTGTGGCGGGTGGGGCGGAATCGGATTCGGAGCGGCCGCTTTCGGTGGGGACGGCGGGGCAGGTGGGGGTGCAGGTTTTCGCTGGCTTCGCATATGCAGCGTTGGGCCATCTGCACCGGCCTCAGACGCTGGGGAATGTCCGGTATGCGGGGTCGCTACTCAAGTACAGTACGAGCGAGGCGGGGCAGAAGAAATCGGTGTCGCTGGTGGATCTGGATGGGGGCGTGGAGGAGTTCGAACTGAGGCCCCGGCGCGATCTGCGCTGCGTGGCGGGGGCTTTCGACGAGCTGCTGACGGGGCCGCCAAGCGAGGACTATTTGTTCTTCACGCTGACGGATACGGGGCTGATCCCGAATGCGGCGCAACGATTGCGGGAGGTGTATCCGCAGTTTCTGGGTCTGGAACTGAGGAAGGCGAAGGAGGCGGGGGAGGCTCGGGTGGGCAAGTCGGCTTCGCCGATGGAGATGTTTGCGGGGTTCTGGGAACACGTGACGGGAGAGGCTGCGAGTGCGGAGCAGCGAGCCGTGGTGGCGCCGTTCCTGGGGGAAGCAGAATGAAGCCGTTGCAACTGGAGATGCAGGCGTTTGGGCCTTATGCGGGAGTGGAGACCATTGATTTCACGCGGTTGGGCGAGGCGCCCCTGTTCCTGATTTGCGGCCCGACGGGGTCTGGGAAGACCTCGATTCTGGATGGCATCTGCTATTCGCTGTATGGTGATTCAGCGGGCGGGGAGCGGACCGGGCGAACGATGCGGAGTGATTTCGCCGATCCGAAGACTCCGACGCAGGTGAACTTTTCGTTCGCTTTGGGGGAGAGGCGATACAGGGTGCAGCGGACGCCGGAACAGCTTCTGCCCAAGGTGCGGGGAGAAGGCTTCACGACCAAGCCGGCCGAGGCCTACCTATGGGAAGGCGACCGGCTGATGACCAGCAAGGTGGGCGAAGTCACAACGCGGGTAACGGAGTTGCTTGGTTTTAAGGGCGACCAGTTCCGGCAGGTTGTTCTGCTGCCGCAGGGACAGTTTCAGCGATTTCTGATGGCCACGGGCGCGGAGCGGGAAAACATTCTGGCCGTGCTGTTCCAGACCCATATCTATCGCCGGGTGGAGAACGAACTGAAGGAGCGGAAGCGGGAGTTGGACGGCCGGTTCAACCTGCTGGAGATGCAACGAAAATCGATGCTCGCGATGGCCGGTTGCGAGACGGCGGAGGAGTTGGCGGCGAAGCAAGCTGGGCTGGCCGCCGAGATCGTGGCGCTGGAGATTGAGGTGGGAACAGCGACGGCCGCGCTGCAGTCGGCCGAGGCCGCCTATCAGGAGGCGACGCACCGGCAGCGGCTCTTCGCAGAACGAACCGCGGCGGCTGAGGCGCTGGCGGCGCAGGAGGCGCGGCTCGAAGCCGTGGCAACGACGGAGGCCCGCCTGGAGTCCGCCAAGCGTGCCGAGGTGGCCTGGCCGGCGTGGGCCGAGCGAGGCAAGCGGCAGGAGGCTTGGACTCGGGCGCAGGGCAGAAGCAAGGAGGCCCAGCTCAACGTAGAAGCGACGACCAAAGCCCTGCTGGAGGCGACGGCCGCTCTACGGGTGGCGGAAGAGACTCGGCCGGAGCGCGAACGGGTCTCCGCGGAGCGTGCCCAGAAAGAGGCGCTGCGGCCTGTGGTAGGCCGTTTGGCCGCGCAACGGGAGGCGATGCAGAACGCGGAGAAGGCGTACCGGGCCGCCGATAGCGAACTGCAGGCGCGGCTAACCGAACGGATGGCGATCGAGGAAAGGCTCCCGGCGGCGGAGCAACTCGCGGAGTTGGCCGCGGCGCGCGCCGTAGCGTTGCTCGAAGCCCGGCAAAGATTGGAGCAGCGGCGGAATTGGGAGAAGTGGACGAAGGAGTTGCAGGAGGCCGAACCCAAGGCCGCTGCGGCGGAGCAGGCCGAGGCCGCGGCGCTGGCGGAGCGCCTTTGCGAGGGCGAGCCTTGCCCGGTCTGCGGATCGACAGAGCACCCGAACCCGGCGGGACACAGCGGTGGATCTGGGGCGGGTTGGCGGGCGCTTTCAGAGAAGGTCGCGGTGTTGCGGGAGCAGTTGGCGGGTCTACAGCCGGACCTGCCGCCCAATGCGGCCGAACGGCTGGAGGCGGCCGAGCGGGAGGAGCAGGAGAGCAGGAGAGCGGCGGAGTTGAGGACGGAATTGACGAAGCGGAAGGCCGCCTTGCAGGTGGACGAAAGCCAGAAGCGCGCGGAGGAGCTCCATCGGGAGTGGCTTCGTTTCGTAATTTTGGTGGAGCAGGAAGAGGCGGCGGTCCCGGAAGAGTTACGTCAGGTGGGGGCGCTGGAGAGAGCCTTGGGCGATCTAGATAGGAAGATCGTCGCGTTGGACCGGGAGTTGGCCAAGGCTCAGGCCAGAGAGGGCCAGGCCCGAACGGCGGCAGGCGGAGCGGAATCGGCGCTTGCGGAGACGGAACGAACGCTGCGCGAGGCGGAAGAGGGGTTGGCGGAGGCCGAGCGGGAGGCGGCGAAGATACTGGCCACGAGTGGGTTCGTGAATTGGGACGCGGTGGCGGCGGCGCGGCTGCCTGCTGAAAAACAGGAGAACTGGACGCGGCAGATCCGCGAGTTCCGGGAAGGATTGGCGGCAGTGCGGGCCCGTGCGGCAGCGGCGGAATTGTCAGTGGCGGGCTTGGTGCCTGTCAACATGGACGAGGTGCAGTCGGCCAAGATCGGGGCGGCGGAGGCCGTCAGCCGGTTGACCGAACGCCGCGGCAAGCTGGCACAAGAGTCGGCCAGTTTGCAGGACACGGCGGCGGCGGTGGTGCGGGTGAGCGCGGAGGCAGCGACCGTGGAAGCGGAACTTCGTCTGGCGGGGCAAGTCGCTGAGGTGGTGCAGGGCAGGAATCCGCGCAAGCTGAGCCTGCAGGAGTACGCGCAGATGGCATTTCTCGAAGAGGTGCTGGCGGCGGCCACGATGCGTTTGCGACGGATGAGCAGCGGGCGCTATGAGCTGCTTCATCCGGCCGGGGCTAAGGGGTTGGAGTTGGCGGTGCGGGACTACTATACGGGGCAAACGCGGGGAGTCGAAACACTGTCGGGCGGGGAGATGTTTCTGGCCTCGCTGGCGCTGGCACTGGGGCTTTCGGACGTCGTGCAGGCGAACAGCGGCGGAACGCGGCTGGACTCGCTCTTCGTTGACGAAGGCTTCGGGACACTCGACCCGGAGGTGCTGGACCTTGCCATGAACACGCTGACAGAACTGCAGCGAACCGGCCGCCTGGTGGGATTGATCTCGCATGTCGCCGACATGCGAGACCGGATTCCATTGCGCCTCGAAGTAGTTCCCGGACAACGCGGCAGCACGACCCGCGTGGCCGGAGTCTTGGACTAGCGGGCGGCGTAGGATTTGGTGAACTGGTTGCGGGAGTTGAAGACGGAGAACGAGCCGTCCTTGTTCGCGCTGACCTTCAGGTAATTGCCGGAGCCGAATTCCGCGGTATCGGCGAGGAAGGCGTCGGGAGCATTGTTGTCCTTGCCGCCGGCGATGGCGTAGTGAAGCTGCCAGAGGTCTTCAAGGCCGGGCGAGGAGCGCACAATCTGCCAGGCGGAGGGGGAACCGCCCTTCTTCGAACCGTTATTCATGATGGCGACCTTCGGCCGGAGCGCATGGACGAGTTCCTTCGGGCCGGACGCGTCCATGCCGTGATGGGTCGTCAGATAGACCGAGACGGGGCCGAGGCGGTTGGCCGGGCAGGCGAGTTCGAGTTCCTTATTCCAGGTCAAGTCGCCGATATCGAGGAACTTGAACTTGCCGAAGGACAGCAGGAAGCCTAGGCTGCGAGCGTTTTCCGAAGGATCGTCGGCCTTTCTCGTGGCTTCCGAACAGAGGGGGTTCTTGGATCCAGCCTGATTGATGGTCTCGCCATCAGAGGAGACGACGAGAACTTCGGCGCCCTTCAGCGGGATCTTCTCGCCGGCCTTGACGGAGGTGCGCTGCCCGGTGGCGGTGGCCTTCAGATAGGCGTTCATGAGCTGTTCGGCGGGGAGACCGGTTTCGCGGTTCGGCCCGTGGTCGATGAAGTTCACGACGGGCATTTTCTGCAGCAACTGCGAGATGCCGCCGACGTGATCGCGATGGTAGTGGGTGATGACGAGATAGTCGATTTTCTTGAGGCCGGCCTTCTTGGCAGTCTTCACGATGCGGTCGGCATCGCGGTCTTCGAAGCCGGGCCAGCCGGTGTCGACGAGGAGGGACTGTTTATCGGGAGTGACAATCAGAGTCGCCTGACCGCCTTCGACATCGATAAAGTAGATGTCGAGAGTCTTCTCGGCAGCGGCGAGGCCGTAGGAAAGCAGGAAGAGCGCGCAAAGGGCCGGCAGGAGTTTCATCGCTGCCATGCTACTGAAGACGGAAGGAACATCGCAAGCGGGAATTGCGTAGGGTTGAATAGGGAGGCGGCGAATGCCCTTTTGCACACATTGCGGGACATCGGTTGAGGACCAAGCGGCGTTCTGCAGAAATTGCGGGAAGGCGCAGCCAGTGACGGCCATACCACCGGCCGCGGACCCGTTGAATGGCATCAGCGGCGAGACGGCGTCGACGCTTTGCTACATCCCGTGGGTGGGATGGATTGTGAGTCTTGTGGTTTTATCGACGAACCGGTTTCGAGCGAACGGGCTGGTGCGATTCCACGCATTTCAAGGGATGTATCTGGCGGTGGCGTGGATGATTGTGGATATTGCCCTGGAACCGGCAATGCGGGTTTCCGGGATCAGCCGGTCCATCGTCCCGCTGCTAAAGCTGGGGATTCTGGGTACTTGGGTGTTTATGTTAATCAAGACGAACGCCAAGCAATTGATCCGGCTTCCGGTGATCGGCGAGATGGCGGAGCGGAGCGTCAACGAGCAGGGAAACGGCTGGAAGACGTAGGCGCAATGGTATATTTATTCATGGGGATGCATAAATAGTCAACCATGAAGAAAATCGGGATCGTAGGTTTCCGGGGCTATAGCGGCGCCGAGCTGGTACAGATTGGGAAGCGGCACGGAGAGTTGGAGGTGTTCCTGATGGAGCACCGCGACGAAAAGGCCTCCGTGAAGGGCGTCGCGACGATGGGCGCGACGGCGGAAGCCGTGGCCGACCAAGGCTTGGACGGAGTTTTTCTGGCGACGCCGCCCGAAGTTTCGATGGAGTTGGCAGGCGGCTACCTCGCCGCGGGTGCGAAAGTCGTCGATTTGTCCGGAGCGTTCCGTTTGGGGACCGGGGAGAACTATCAGCGCTGGTACAAGGAAGAACATACGCAGCCGGAGCTCCTGGCCGAAGCGGTCTATTCCATTCCCGAGTTGCACCGCGCCTCGGTGCCGGGCAAGCGGTTGATCTCTAATCCGGGCTGCTACCCGACCGCGGCAAGCCTGGCGTTGGCTCCGCTGGTAGACGTGATCGACAGGCAGGCGGGCGTGGTGTGCGACGCCAAGAGCGGCGTGAGCGGCGCCGGACGCAAGCCTTCGCTAACCACGCATTTCTGCGAGGTGACGGAGAACTTCAGCGCCTATTCCATCCTCTACCACCGGCATGTGGCCGAGGTGCTGCAGAACACCGGTCTGCGGGAGGCGGAGTTCAGCTTTACAGCGCAACTGCTGCCGGTACACCGGGGAATTCTCGAAACCATCTACTTCCGGGCTTCGGACGTGAAGAGCGCCGCGGAGTTGGCGGGGATGTACGAGACCCTGTATGGCAATGAACCGTTCATCCGCATCCATGAACCGGGCAAGGTGCCGGATCTAACGGCGGTGGCGCGGACGAACTTCTGCGATATTGGCGTGGTATTCGACGGCCGCACAAAGCGTGGCGTGGTGGTGGCCGCGATTGATAACCTCGTCAAAGGCGCCGCGGGACAGGCTATGCAGAATATGAATCTTGCCCTAGGCTTCCCGGAGACCCAAGGATTGCTATGAGAGTGCTGGTGAAGTTGGGCGGAACGCTGCTGGACAGCGAGGATTCGCGGGCGGCGATCGCCGAACAGTTGACGCGCGCCTTTGCGGCGAACCGGGGGACGGTGGTCGTACACGGCGGCGGCAAGCAGATGACTCGCTTTCTGGCCGAGCGGAACGTGGAGAGTCAGTTCGTCGAAGGACTGCGCGTGACCACGCCGGAGGTGCTTGACGCAGTGCTGAAGGTCTTTGCGGGGACGGTGAATCATCTTCTGGTGGCTTCGCTCGTGAAGGCTGGGACGATGGCGGTGGGGCTAACCGGCATCGACGCCTGCCTGACCGAAGCGGAGCAACTGCGCCCGGAGTTAGGAGCGGTGGGGCGCCCGGTACGTTCGAACCCAGCCGTGCTGGAAACTTTGACGGGCGGGGGCTTTCTGCCCGTCGTGGCGTGCGTGGCTGGCGACCGGCAGGGAAATATCTACAATGTGAACGCCGACCAGATGGCGGTGGCCTGCGCGAGCGGGTACGGGGCGGCAAAATTGCTGTTTCTGACCGACGTCGATGGGGTAAAGGGCGCGGACGGCGCCGTGATTCCGCGTTTAACGCTGGAAGAGAGCCGTCAACTGATTGCCGATGGCGTGGCGACGGGCGGGATGCAGGCCAAGCTTAACGCAGCCGCGGATGCGTTGCTCGGTGGAGTCGGCGAGGTCGTGATTGCCCCGGGCGCGGCCTCTAATATAGTGGCGCGACTGCTGGCGGGAGAACCCGTAGGCACCCGGTTCGTCAAAGGATAAAGTCCTATGAGCAGTCCCTTGATTTCGATCGCCACTCCCCGGGTGGCTCAGCCTTCTGTTTATACGGAGGGACCGACGGAGCTGCGGAAGGCGACGCTTCGCGACATCGGACCGTTGCTGGGGCTGATTAACGACTACGCGGCGCAGGGCATTATGCTTCCGCGCACGGAGTTTGAAATGGCCGAAAATATTCGCGACTTTACGGTGATATATGCCGGCTCCCGGTTGGTCGCCTGCGCCGCTTTGCACATTTATAGCCCGCTGGCGGCGGAGATTCGGAGCTTGGCTGTAGACCCTGGCTGGAAGCAGCATGGCCTAGGACGGCAATTGCTGGAGGCTGTGGAAATCGAGGCGCGCGAATTCGGCCTAAAGACCTTGTTTGCCTTCACCTATGTGGATGGATTCTTCAGAAAACTGGGCTACGACGTGGTAGACCGCGGGGAACTCCCGCTGAAAGCATGGAAAGATTGCCTGCGCTGCCCGAAATTTCAAGCATGCGACGAAATTGCGATGCTGAAACAACTGGGGTAGACCGAGGGGGTAGACGCTACCCCCATTTGCGGGTATTCCCAGACAGTAGTACCAGAATCTAAGTAGGAATACTTGCAATAGTTGCATGGGGTCCAGTACTGCCACGGGCGTCAGCTTTCCGCTTTCGGTGTGCGCCGACGCTACCTCGATTACCCGCAAATGAACTGAAAAATAATCCGAGAACTTTAGTACGACAAATGCCACCTGTCTGTATAATCAACAACAAAGAATCTGTTGTGTAGCGCAAAAATAGACCAGTATTCTTTTCGATTTAAGAGGCAAGTTATGAAGGCACTGACCGTCGATGTTCGGGAATCCACCGGACGTATTCTGTGCTGCACGATCTTTAGACCGGGCGGCAAGAAGCTTTTGGCGAAGGGGCACGTTTTGAGCGACGAGGACGTCCGTCTGCTCGAAACCGAGGGCATGGCGGAAGTTTGGGTGACGTCCTTGGACGAAGGCGAAATTGGCGAAGACGACGCGGTGCTGCAGGTGGCAACGGCCATTGGCTGCGGATCGCTGGAGATCCGCCCTGCGGCGGGCGGGCGCGCCAACATTGTAGCGACGCAGGACTGCTGCGTACTGGTAGACGACGAGCTGTTGAAGCAGATTAACTGCACGGCCTCCATCGTAATTGCCACGATGACGAACTTCAGTTTTGCGCAGGCCGGCCAACGGGTGGCGACGATCAAGTCAACCCCATTTGCGGTCGCGGCGCCCGAACTGGAGGCGGTAACTTCTATACTGCGAGAGCGGGGACCGATCCTGCAGGCACGGCCATTGCAAGATCCGCAGGCGGCGGTGCTGTATACCGATCCCGTGGCGGGTGACCGGGCGCGGCAGTTGTTTGAGAATGTCATGCGTCAGCGCCTGGAGAAGTTTGGCGCCTCCTCCAATTTCGTCCTCAGCGCGCTTGAAGACGAAGCGGCGGTGGCGCGGGCCCTGCAGCATTTGGTGCGCGCCAGACCCTCCGTGATTCTGGTTGCTTCAACGACGGCCCCTGCCGGTCCGGAAGACGTGATTGGCCGGGCCATGCTCCGCGTGGGCTGCCATCTCGAACGGTTCCTGGCGCCGGTAGAACCGGGAAGCCTCCTATTAATGGGCTATAAGGACGAGATTCCAATTGTTTCGGCTCCGGGATGCTTCCGCTCCGCCAAGACAAATGTTGTAGATTTGATTTTGCCGGCGCTCCTGGCCCGGTATCGCATTTCGGGTTGGGAGATCGCGTGCCTGGGGCACGGTGGTCTGCTGAGTTAGGGATTTCTCCTCCAACGCGTCAGCCTTACCTCCGAGAGGCTGACGGTGCTGAAGAAAGCCGGGCGTCGCTTTTGCGCGCCCGGCTATTTTTTTGATTCGGGTATGCTGGTTCCGATATGAGAATTCGTTCTGTGCAGGCGCACCTGCTGTCCTATGTTTTCCCGCAGCCGGTGGAATTGACCTACTTCGGCGGAACCCGGCAGATTGTAAAGCGAGACGCGATGCTGATTCGCGTCGAGGCGGACAACGGGCTGGTGGGTTACGGCCCAGGGGAGGCCAGCGAGAGTGCGGCGCGGTTGATCATGGAGACGATCAAGCCTTGGCTGGAGGGCCGTGTGC
This sequence comes from Candidatus Sulfopaludibacter sp. SbA3, assembly GCA_945890485.1. Classification (GTDB taxonomy): domain Bacteria; phylum Acidobacteriota; class Terriglobia; order Bryobacterales; family Bryobacteraceae. The sequence goes on from CAMDCN010000007.1 coordinate 331,030, forward strand.
TGGCGGATGCGGACGCCCTGCGTGTGCAATTTCATCAGGCGGTGAAGCCCGATTTGCGCACATCCCACACCTACGGAACGCTGGAAGTGGCGCTCTATGACCTTCTGGGTAAAGCAGCAGGCGTACCCATATCGGAGCTACTGGGCGGGCGAATCCGCGACCGGATTAAGTGCTATGGCTCCTCCGGCATGTACCAATCGCCTGCGGGCTATGCCGCGGAGGCGAAACTGGCGCAGGAGATGGGATTCTCGGCTTATAAGATGCGGCCGGCGGCCGGTCCGGACGAGGACGTAGCGGCGGTGCGGGCGATGCGGGAGGCTACGGGTCCCGGATTTGGCCTGATGGTGGACGCCCACGCGTGGTGGCGGATGGGTGATCGCTCGTATTCGCCCGCGACTATCGAGAAGGTCGCCGAGCAGATGAGCTCCTATGACCTCACGTGGCTGGAAGAGCCGTTGCCGCCAGCCGACCATGCCGGCTACCGGAAGCTGCGGGAAACTGGTTTGGTACCGATCGCCAGCGGGGAGCACGAGCCATCAGAGGATTCCTTTCTCGATTTGATTGAAGGTGGATGCGCCGACTACATCCAAATGGACGTGGTTTGCCAGGGCGGGTATGCCCAAAGCCGCCGTCTCTTCGACGCGGTGGAACGGGAGGGGCTGCGCTTCGCATTCCATTCCTGGGGTAGTGAATTGGAGTTGGCGGCGGCGGGGCAGTTGGGAGTCTGTTGGCCGGAGCAGGTGGTGGAGTGGTTAGAGTACCCGCTGTACTCCCAGGAAGGCCGAAAATTCATGTACGAATTCCCGCTGGCGCTTGAGATGTTAACGGAGCCGCTGGCGGTGGAAGCAGGCGAACTGATCGTACCGCGCGGACCAGGGCTGGGCGTGACAATCGATGAGCGGGTGCTAGAAAAGTACCCTTGGGTGAGTGGACCGTGGTCGTACTTTTCGCTTATCTCGCCGCCGGGAAGGTTTGCGGTGACGGGGGACCACGCCAACACCGGCCTGAGCCAATGATCCCGGAACTGGGGGCGCTAGCTCTGGCGGCCGCCGGGGGCGCCGCCTGGGCCGTGAGGGGACGCTCGGCGCAGGTCTTCGCGCCTTCGATTTGGCACGGGAACCGCGAGCGCCGCGCGGTGGCGTTGACGTTTGACGACGGCCCCTCCGCGGGGACCGGGGACATCCTAGAAGCGCTGCATGGGGTGGGTGCGCGGGCAACATTCTTTCAATGCGGGTTGAATGTAGAGCGGCACCCGGAGTGGGCGCAGGCAGTTTCAGCGGCTGGTCACGAGGTGGGGAACCATACCTGGTCGCATCGGCGGCTGGATTTCGCCTCGCGGGAGGTGATGCGGGGGGAACTGGGACAAGCGCAGTCAATACTCACGGAGGTCCACGGAACAGCGCCGCGGTGGTTCCGCGCCCCCTTTGGAGTGCGATGGATCGGGTTGGGGGAGGCGCAGGGGCAGCTCGGCCTGATGGGCGCGATGTGGACCTGCATGGGGCGGGACTGGAAACTGCCGGCCGGGGCAGTGGCGAAAAGGGTGATGGACAGGGCCGAGAACGGCGCGATCGTCTGTCTGCACGACGGCCGCGGCGTGTTGGAAGGCGCCGATGTGAGGGAAACGGTAGCGGCGGTGCGGAGGATCACCCGGGAGCTGAAGGCGGAAGGATGGGAGATGGTGAGGCTAAGCGACTTCGTTTAGTGCGGAGCGGCCCGAACTTTGCGATGCTGGAATGCATGTCTGACGACATCCTGCAGCGGGTGATCAAAGTAGTGGCCGAAGCCCAGAAGCTTCCGATCGAGAAGGTGACCGTGGATTCCACGTTTGAGGAGCTGGCGATCGATTCGCTGGACGGAATCCAACTCCTGTTCCATTTGGAAACGGAATTTGACATCAACATCCCGGACGAAGCGGCGCGGCAGGTGCGCGGAATTAAAGAGTTGGCGGAGGGCGTCGAAAAACTGGTAGCGCAGAAGAGCGCGTGAGTCGACGGCGGGTAGTTGTAACGGGATTAGGCTGCGTCTCCGCGCTTGGCCCGGACGTGGATTCGTTCTGGCAGCGCGCGCGAGTGGGCGAATCAGCGATTGGGCAGATTCGAAACCTGGACATGAGTGATGTCCGCTTTCAGAATGGCGCGGAGATCACTGGATTTGTCCCGACGGATCATTTCGACGAAAAACAGTTGATTCCGCTGGACCGCTTCGCGCAGTTAGCCGTGGTGGCAGCGCGGCAAGCGGTGGGGCAGGCGGCGCCGGAGTGGAGCGATGCGGAGCGCCAACTGACTGCGGTGGTAACCGGGTCGTGCTACGGCGGTAAGACCAGCGAAGACGAAGGGTTTCGCGAGATCTACAGCGGATCGAACAAACGGGCGCGGGTGCACCCGATGACTATCCCCCGGCTCATGGCGAACGCGGGCAGCAGTTGGATCGCGATGGAGTATGGCCTGCAGGGTCCCGCCTACACGGTCTCGACGGCGTGCTCGTCAGCGAATCATGCGATTGGGCAGGCCTACTGGCTGGTCCGTAACGGCATCTGTGATGTCGCACTTACCGGCGGCTGCGAGGCGCCTTTCACACCCGGCTCAATGAAGGCGTGGGAAGCGCTTCGGGTGGTGAGTGGGGATACGTGCAGACCGTTCTCGAAGGACCGGAAGGGGCTGATCCTGGGCGAAGGAGCCGCAATGCTCGTTCTCGAGACCGAGGAGCGGGCCAAGGCTCGGGGCGCCAGGATTCTGGGCGAGATTGCCGGTTTCGGCATGAGTGCCGACGCCCACCATGTGACCCAGCCGAGTGTGGACGGGCCGGCCATGGCTATGGAACGGGCATTGGCTGACGGCGGGGTGGACGGGGCGGCCATCGGCCACATCAACGCGCATGGCACTGGCACCCCGGCGAACGATCCGGTGGAAACAGCAGCGATCCGGCGGGTGCTCGGCGGCCAGGTGAACAATGTGCGGGTGACGTCGACTAAATCGCTGCATGGGCATGCGCTTGGCGCGGCCGGAGCGATTGAAGCCGTGGCTACGGTCTTGACGCTGCATCGCGGAGAGGCCCCCCCAACGGCGAACTACCTGGGGTTGGATCCGGATTGCGATCTGCCGTTGATCCTGTCGCCGGAGGCGTGCCAAGCCGAGTACGCCCTTTCCCACTCGTTCGCGTTTGGCGGCTTGAACGCGGTGGTACTGTTCCGGGCTTATCGGGCCTGACGGTATTCGAGAGTCTCGGCGACGCTGGTCCGATCTTTCGGGAAGACCTCCAGGCGGAAGATAACCGTGCTGGGGGAACTCCGATAGATGAGCTGGCCAGCCTGCAGATCGTTGAAGCTGAGATCGATGCGGCGGCTATCGTCACCGGCGAGGATTGTCATGACGCCGCGATTGGCATTCCGCACGGCGGGGGCGGTCCGGTCCCAACTCACGACCAGCCGATCTTCAAGGCGCTGGACGCCCAGCGCGAGGTTCCAGGCTTCGAGATAGGGATTGGCCGGGGTGCGTGGGCGCATGCTGATGGCGATCTGGAAACCCAGAATGACCCCGAGGAGCATGAAGATGAACGAGAGGGGAATCCAGACCCAGCCGCTACGGGCGGGCTTTGCCTTGGCCGGTTCAGCGAGCGAAGCCGCCGGCAGAGGATCGAGCGATGGCGTGAGCAACGGAGAGTCCAAGGGGGCCGAAGTGGGGGCCGCGGGTCGGGATTGCTGGCCGAAGCGCGCGGCCGTCGTCACGCGATCCAGCGGAGATACCCCGCCGCCAAGCTCTTTGCGGCGGAACGGAAACTCGAGGTAGGTGGAGTCGCTACGCAGCGAGTCGCCTTCCCAAAAGAAGAAGCCGGCCACGCTGGCGCGGGTCGCATAAGGCTTAACAATCAGCGATACCAGGTCATGATCGGGGAAGTACTCATCGAGGAGGTTTAGATCTTCATTCGCCAGGTGGAGTCCGTCGCGAGTGTGGCTACGGTAGTAGCCGACAATTCGCCGAGGGCCCCCCTTCAGGCGCTCGATGGCTGCATTCCAAATTTGTAGATCGTTGGCGGAAAGGACGAACGATGGCCCTTCGGCGTGCTCGCAGCGAATCGGTTCGAATTCCTGAATCTCGACAGTGAGATGGTCGCCAGATTGCTCCCACGTGCCGAGAAGGAACCCGCCCACCTCGGCTCCCCGCCGTGGAACCGCGCCAAATCCTTTCATCACTTCGAGCAATAAGCGGTCGACGACATCGAAATGAAGCTGGATGGTGATGGGCTTCTGCGGAGGCTGCCAGGTATAGAAAAGGGCTTTATTGGCGGTATCCGGTCCAGGGTTCAATTGCGTCAGCTCCTCGCGGGGAAATCTCTTCAAGTATAGTCAGGGAAGTGTCTGGAGTCTTGTACTTGATTGCAACGCCGATAGGCAACCTGGAAGATATGACCATCCGAGGGTTGCGACTGCTACGTGAAGTGGATGTGATCGCCTGCGAGGACACCCGGCATACGCAGCGGCTGCTCGACCATTTTGCCGTTACGACTCCGTGTGTAAGCTACCACGAACACAACGAAGCCGCCAGGGCTGAGCAGTTGGTGCAGCGGATCGTGGGCGGCCAATCCGTCGCGGTGGTGAGCGACGCCGGAACGCCGTTGATCTCGGACCCGGGCTATCGGGTGGTGCAGGCCGCGATCGAGGCCGGAGTCACCGTGATTCCCGTGCCAGGCGCTTCGGCCGTGCTGGCGGCGCTCGCGGGTTCCGGTTTAGCCACGGACGCGTTTTGCTACGCCGGATTCCTGCCGCCGAAGCAAGGGCAGCGGCGGAAGGCTCTTGAAACGTGGGGGGCGGTTGAGGCGACGCTGATCTTCTACGAGGCGCCATACCGAATCCTGGAGGCACTGGCCGATGTGGCGTTCACATTGGGAGATCGCCACATAGTCTTAGCCCGAGAACTGACCAAGCTGCACGAAGAGTTTCTGCGGGGCAGGGTTTCCGAGGTGCTCGCGACGCTATCGCAGCGGCCGGTGCAGAAGGGGGAAATGACATTGCTGATTTCCCGCGAGAAGGCGGTGATGGGGGAGGAGCTTCCTTTAGCCGAAGCGGTGCGGCGCTTGGTTTCCGGTGGCATGGACCGCATGGAGGCGATCAAGAAGGTGGCCAAGGACCGGGGGATGGCCAAACGCGAGGTCTACGCCGCGTTGGAGCGATAATCAAGTTTGGATGCAGGCACTCAGCAAGCTGACGGACCGGACGTACGACGTTGCAGTAATTGGCGGGGGGATCATCGGGGCCGGCGTGGCCCGGGATGCGGCCTTGCGCGGATTGTCCGTGGCGTTGGTGGAAAAGGGAGATTTTGGCAGCGGCACTACAGCCGGTTCGACGCGCCTGATCCACGGCGGACTGCGGTATCTCGAAATGTATGATTTCGGGCTGGTCCGGATGGATCTGCGGGAGCGGGAGATTCTGCTGCGGATCGCACCCCATCTGGTGAAGCCGCTGGAGTTCCTAATTCCGTTCTATGGGGCCTCGCTATGGTTCCGGACCAAGATGCGGGTGGGAATGGCGCTCTACGATCTGCTGAGCTACGACAAGAGTTTGCCCAATCATCGGATGCTTTCGGCCGAGGAGACCCTGCGGGAGGAGCCCTCGCTGCGGCCAGAAGGATTGCAGGGCGCCGCGGCGTACTACGATGCACAGGTATCGATGCCGGAACGGCTTTGCCTTGAGAACATTATCGACGCGGAACTGCACGGAGCCGTGGTTCGGTCGTACACCGAAGTGGTGGGAGCGGTGCAGGAAGGCGGCCGCGTAAGGGCCGTGCGCGTACGATGCGCCGAGAGTGGCGAAGCCGGGGAGTTGCGGGCGAAGGTTTTCGTGAATGCCACCGGAGCATGGTTTGACCGGGTTGCTCGCCAGACAGGTGATGCCCATCAGTCGCGAATTCGAACGACCAAGGGAATCCACATCACGTGCGAACGGATGAATCTGAAGGCGAACGTGCTGTTTTCGCCGCTCGATGGGCGGCTGTTCTTCGTGATTCCTCTCCTGGGCCAATGTTGGATCGGCACAACCGACACCGACTTTACCGAGGACCCGAGCACCGTGCGAGCCGACGGCGATGACGTGGAGTATCTGCTGAAGTCGGTGGAACCATTTTTCCCACGCGTCCGGGAGTTGGCCGTGTATTCTTCAAACGCCGGGGTCCGCGCGCTGGTGAAGCAGGAGGGCTCGGCATCTTCCGTATCCCGCATGCATAAAATCGCCGAGACCCAGCCAGGGATGATCTCCGTGCTGGGGGGCAAGATCACCGGATATCGCGCCATTGCTGAAGAGGCGGTGGACGCAGTGTGTACCCAGTTGAAGCACGGCCAACCGTGCCGAACGCACCAGGAACTCCTGCCGGGAGCACTGGCCGAGGCGCCGGCAGACAGGGAGGAGGCGGTGCGGTGGGCGGTAGAAAGGGAGCACTGTTGGCATGTGGCCGACTACCTGCTGCGCCGGAGGCCAGCCGCATTCGCCGCGGACCAGGGACGGGGAGACGCCGAAGAAGTGGCAGCCGCCATGGGGGAGGCGCTTGGTTGGGACGCGAGCCGGCGGGAGCGGGAATTAGAGCGGTATCGGGGCGAGGCTGACCGGGCGCTGTTGTTTCGAGGCGAAATGGCGCGGAAGTAGTGGTCGGGATAATCTGAGGACTTAGTGTTCGCTTTTTCTTCACATTTTCGTGAAGTCTGCCGAGGGGGCCGACGATAGACTGGCAGGGCCAAGAAATCGGTCGGCTAGAATCCGATGCGATTGAGGATCGGGCCTTTTGAAAGACTATGGCGACGATAGACACTCAGCAATTTGGAACGCTTCAGTACAGCGACGATGCGATCTTCGAATTTCCGGAAGGGATACCTGGATTCGAGCAGGCGCATCATTTCGTCTGCGTGGAGCGACCCGGTCTCCGGCCGATCACGTTTCTGCAGAGCGTGGACGATCCCGGGGTCTGTTTTATCACCTTGCCGGCGAAGGCAGTGGAGCCGGAATACGAGCTGGATCTGGCGAGAGAGGACCTGCGAGTGCTAGGATTGGCGCAGATGGAGGAGAGTCTGGCCTGTCTGGCAATCGTCTGCATGCCGCAAGATGCGGCGCCGACGGCAAACCTGTTGGGTCCAGTGGTACTCTCTCGGGAGACGATGCGCGGGATCCAAGCCATTCGCGAAGATAGCAGGTATTCGGCGGTTCACCCGTTGAGAACGAACCGGACGGAGTCTGTTCCGAGCGCGACGGCATCCAAAGCGGCAACAGGAGAGACGGAGTGCTGATAATCCGGCGCAGGCGGGGAGAGTCCATCACCGTTGGTGATGAGGTGGAGATCGAAATCCTGGAGACCTCGCCGACCCAAGTGAAGCTCGGAATCCGGGCACCGAAGAGTGTATCGGTGCTGCGGAAAGAGATCATCGTGACCCGAGATCAAAACCGTGTCGCCTCCGGTTCCCCGGCCGTAGACGACAAACTGAACACGTTGGCCGAGCAGTACCGAGCCGCCGAAGCCGGCATGGAATTACCGGATCCGGCTGCACCCAATGTCCTCGAAGTATCCCTCCCGCCCGCCCTTGATCCGAAGCGCAATTCCTAAAGCGCTTTCGGCCCCCTCTCAGATTAACGAATGAAAGGCAGCCCGCCGCACCAAAGGGCGGACTGCGTTCCCGGGAATGGATTCCCGCATCCCCCATCCTCTGGCGCTCGCCAGAGCTGTTTCAAGGAGTGAAACATGTCCTTTCGCATCAACACGAATATTGCATCGCTGCAGTCGCGCGAGTACCTGCGGACGACTACCGAACAGCAGGCTAAAGCCATCGGGCGGGTTACGTCCGGGCTGCGGATTCTCTCGAGTGGAGACGACGCCGCCGGCCTGTCCATCGCCAACAGCTTTCGCAGCGACCAAGCCGTCCTGCAGCAGGGTATCCGCAATGCCAATGATGGTCTGAGCACCCTGCAAACGATTGACGGCGGCATCAACAACATCAGCAAATTGCTGGACCGCGCGCGCACGCTGGCCACGCAGTCGGCCTCGGGCACCTTCACGGGAAGCCGCGAGGTGCTGAATACGGAATTTTCGAGTGTTATCGGAGAAATCGATCGCCAGGCGCAGTCTATCGGCCTCAATACCGGCGGCGAGTTCGCGCGCGCGTTATCCGTTTTCGTCGGTGGTGGCAAGAGCTCGAACGGCATCAATGCCATCCAGAATGGCGCTTCCAATGTTGACCTGTCGAACTCGACGGTGGACGCCAAGAGTCTCGGGCTGAAGGGGTCGCAGGCACAGGGTGTGCCGGCCGTTGATATTGGCACCGGATCGGCCGCCACAAGTGTATCGGCAATCATCAACGATCCGACCAACCTGGCGTCCTTGAACGCCGCCGGATTCACCGATTTCTATTTTCGTGGGCCTGGATTCGGCGATGCCGACCGGGTGAAAGTGTCCGTCAACCTTTCGGGTGTCACTAATGTGGACAACCTGGTTGGAGCCATCAACGCCGCCATCGAAAGCGCGGGACAGGTGGTGAGCCCCGCCGCGACCGCTTTCCAGAACGCTAACGTGCGCGCCTCGGTGATCACGGCTCCGGACGGCAAGCGTTCGTTGGCTTTCGCCTCGGCAAATTCCGCTTTTCAGGTAGCGGCGGGCGACCAGACCGCAAATGCTCTTTTGGGAAATGTGACCTCCTCATCGAATCCGACGGGGACATCGCTCATCAACACCCTAACGGGTGGTTCGACGGCCGCCGCCGCCGCGACCACTTTTGGGGCCTCGGGTGCAGGGACGGTTACTGTTCGATTCCAGGGCGCTGGCCTCGCGGCTCCGGTGGACATCGACCTAACGGTGGCGGCTGGCACGACCATCGATCAGGCGTTGACCACCCTTTCGACCGCTGTGGCGGCAAATGCTTCGCTACAGGCCGCAGGCATCGAAACTGTCACAACGTCACCGGGTTCGGCACTGGTTTTCAGTAATTCGCGCGGTGAACGGTTCGAGGTGCAGAGTTCCGGCGACTTAAACAACCGGCTTGGCCTGGGCAGCTTCCGGGCCTCGGGCGGTGCGAGCGGTTCGTTTGACTATGCCGCGGTGACCGGTTCCGGTGGAACCTTTGCAGCCGCGGCGCAGACGCTCGAATTTTCGCTTGGCGGAGGCTCGACGATCTCGCTGGCGATCACGCCGACGGCGGCGACGATTGCCGGAGCGACGCAAGCCCTCAACGCCGCGTTTGCCGGCAACACGGAGCTGGCGGCAGCCGGCTTGGTGGCCACCAACGACGGCACCGATATTACGATTACGAGCAGCAGTGATACCCGCTTCCGTCTTGCGACCGTCGGAGCGGCCAACGTCTTCGGCTTCAACGCCGCCGGGGCCACCGGTGTCGCCGACGTGGCTGAGACGCAGGGAGGCAATACAACGATCAATCAGTTCATCTCTGGCGGCACGCAACAGACGGCACTGATTCCGTTCAGCGGCATTCGCAGTGGTGGCGACGACCAGACGATTACGCTGACGGCGGCCGAGAACGGCAATGCCGAGCAGTCTCTCGCCGTGGTTTTGCGAAACGACACCATTCGGAACGCCGGTACAGTGGACGAGGCAATCACGGCGATCAATACAGCGTTGCACCAGTCGAACAACCCGACGCTGCAAAAAGTGTTCGCGGTGAAGGCGAAGGCTTCGGCTGGAGGCCCCGAAGGTATCCAGTTTGTCAGCACGCTGAATTCGTTCAAGGTTACGGTTGGAACGAACGGGGGAGCGAGCGGCTTGGGTTCTCAAGGGACGGTGATCTCCTCCGCCACGACCGGGACGGGGGCCACGGCCGACATCAGTACGCAAGAGAGTGCTCAGGCGGCGGTTTCGGCGTTGGCCGATGCTGTGACATCGCTGGGCCAAGCGCAAGCTGTGGTTGGCCGTGGACAGAATCAGTTCACCTTTGCCGTGAATCTGGCGGCCAGCCAATTGACTAATCTTGCCGCGGCGGAATCGCGCATCCGCGACGCGGACTTGGCCGAAGAGGCGGCCAACCTGACGAAGGCTCAGATTCTTTTGCAGGCTGGCGTTTCGGCGCTGGCCCAGGCGAATTCGGCACCCGAACAGGTACTGTCGCTGCTCCGGTCGTAACAGTGGTCGGTGAGGTTGCGAGGAGTGAATAGCGCGAGACTGCGCAGGTGGATGAATTCACCGGCCGGGAAGGAGTGGCGGTACGCCGTTTCAAAGAGAGGAACATGTCATTTCGGGTCAACACGAACGTCGCGGCTTTGCAGTCACGGGAGTATCTGCGCCAGACGTCGGAGTCTCAGGGAAAAGCGATCAGTCGCGTAACCTCCGGACTCCGCATCATCGCTAGCGGCGACGATGCGGCCGGATTGGCGATTGCCAATACATTCCGGAGTGATCAGGCCGTTTTGGCGCAGGGGGTCCGCAACGCCAACGACGGACTGAGCACCCTGCAGACGCTTGATGGCGGAATCAACAACATCAGCAAACTGCTTGACCGGGCACGGACTCTGGCAACCCAGTCAGCCTCTGGAACGTTTACCGGTGACCGGAGTGTGTTGAACGCCGAGTTCACGTCCGTCATGGGAGAAATTGATCGTCAGGCGCAAGCGGTTGGCCTGGCGACGGGAGGTGCGTTTGCGCAGTCGCTGTCGGTGTTCGTGGGTGGCGGGCGCACGGCAAACGGCATTTCGACAACGACGAACGGGTCGGTGGAAGTGGACCTGTCGACCTCCACGGTGGACGCTAAGAGTCTCGGAATGAAGGGTGTGCAGGCGCAGGGCATCAGCACAATCGACATCGGAACCGGTTCGGCGGGCACCAGCGTTCAGGCCATTGTGAAGAACGCGACCAACCTCGCCTCGACCGCCGTTAGCGGTTTCACGAACTTTTACTTCCAGGGTCCGGGGTTCAGCGACGGCGAACGAATTAAGGTTGCGGTTAGCCTCTCCGGGATTACGAGCGTCGACAATCTGGTAGAGAACATCAATTCCGCAATTGATGCGGCGGGCAAAGCTTCGTCTGAAGAGGCCACTTCCTTTCAGAATGCGGGCATCCGGGCGACGGTGGCGACGAATGCGGCCGGCCAGAAGTCGGTTGGATTCACCTCGTCCTCGGTGGCATTTCAGGTGGCGGCCGGCGACCGGCTGTCGAATGCTCTCCTCGGCAACGTGACGTCAAGCTCGAACCCCGCGGGCCGAACCCTGGGGAACCTCGCACTGACCAGCGCGAACGTAATGCCTAGCGGGACAATGTTCGGAGCTACCGGGGCCGGCACGGTGACATTCCGGTTCCAGGGCGCCAATTTGACGAGCCCCGTGGACCTTGCCATAGGGGTGACCGCGACGACCACCATCGATCAGGCACTCGTCGAACTGAGTTCGGCCGTGGGAAGTAACGCGCTACTCCAAGCCTCTGGCATTACGACGATATCGGCGGCGCCTGGCAGTCCGCTCATTTTCGGGAGCGCCCGAGGTGAGACATTCGAAGTGCGGACATCGGGAGATGTCAATAATCTCTTTAGCATGGGATCCTACCAAGGATCGGCGGGCGCCGGCGGAACCTTCGACTACTCGTCAATTACGGGGGCTGCGGGGACGTTCGCGACCGCCTCGGAGTTATTGCAATTCTCGATTGGGGGCGGACCGAATGTGTCCTTCTTTGTTGCGCCGGTGGCGGCAACGATTGCCGGGGCGACGACGGCATTGAATGCGGCCTTTGCCAGCGATGTCCAAACGGCCGCCGCGGGATTGGTGGCAACGAACGATGGTACGGTGATAACGATCACGAGCACAAACGGTTCCCGCTTCCGCTTGAGCTCCGTAAGCGCCACCAACATCTTCGGCTTCAACGATCGAGGTGGAGCGCAGGCGACTGGCGGCACAGGCAACGCTGGGTCGAGTTTGGGTACGGAGATTCACTACTTCGCTTCCGCTGGCGCCCAACAGACCGGCCTGTTAAGTTTCTCAGCCATTCGAAACGGCGACGACGACCAAACCATCACCCTGATGGCGACCGACCCGGCGGGAGCCGAGCAGTCGCTAGCCGTGGTCCTGCGCAACGACATCACGTTGCGGAATGCAAGCACCGTGGATGAAGCGATCCACGCGATCAATAGTGCGCTGCAGCAATCGAACAACGCGACCTTGCGACAGATCGTGGCCGTTAAGGATAAAGCGACGGGGACTGGCCCGGAGGGCATCAGATTCATCAGCACTCTTGCATCGTTCCAGGTCGGCATCGGCACCAACGGCGGTGGCACGGGGATAGGCAGCCAAGGCACGGTGGTCACGGCTGCGACGGTGGGCACCGGCGCGACGGCGTCGATCAGTAGCCAGGGTGCGGCAGAGAACGCCGTCGCCGCGCTGGGTGAAGCCATCGCAAAACTCGGCACGGCGCAGGCCGTCGTGGGCCGGGCCCAGAACCAGTTCACCTATGCCGTGAACCTGGCGCAGTCGCAGTTGACGAATCTGGCGGCCTCAGAATCCCGGATCCGCGATGCGGATTTGGCCGAGGAGGCCGCCAGCCTGACCAAGGCGCAGATATTGCTGCAGGCTGGCATTTCGGCGCTTTCGCAGGCGAACTCGGCCCCGGAACAGGTCCTGACGCTGCTGCGGAGTTAGGTAGCCGTTCAGCGGCGGGGGTCTGGGCCCTATCCCAGAACCTTCTTACCCTATTCCTCCAAATTTTTCTAAAACTCTCCTGATCGCTCCGATAAGCCTCTTGTAACCGGTGCATTCACCGGGCGGGAAGGACTCCCGGATAGTCGTTTCAAGGAGAGAAACATGTCATTTCGTGTAAATACTAACGTGGCGTCTTTGCAGTCGCGGGAATATCTGCGTCAGACTTCAGAGTCGCAAGGGAAAACCATCAACCGCGTGACCTCCGGGTTGCGCATCATCGCCAGCGGCGACGACGCGGCCGGGTTGGCGATCGCCAACGGGTTCCGTAGCGACCAGGCGGTTCTGTCGCAGGGCGTTCGGAACGCCAACGACGGATTGAGCACTTTGCAAACGCTGGACGGCGGTATCAACAACATCAGCAAACTGCTGGACCGGGCGCGGACCTTGGCGACTCAGTCGGCCTCTGGTACGTTCACGGGCGACCGGGGAGTTTTGAACACCGAGTTCTCGTCGGTGATCGGTGAAATTGACCGGCAAGCCCAAGCGGTTGGCCTGACGACGGGTGGCGCTTTCGCCAAGTCGCTATCGGTCTTCATCGGTGGTGGTCGCAGTGCGAACGGCATTTCGACGACGACGAACGGATCCGTGGGTGTGGACCTGTCGACCTCGACGGTGGACTCGAAGAGCCTTGGTTTGAAGGGCGTGCAGGCGCAGGGCATCAGCACAGTGGATATCGGTACGGGCTCGGCTTCGACGAGCGTATCGGCGATTGTGAACGATGCGACGAACACTGGCTCGACGGCGGTAGGCGGGTTCACGGACTTTTACTTTAAGGGACCGGGATTCAGCGATAGCGAGTCGATCAAGGTGGCGGTGAATCTGTCGGGTGTGACGAATGTCGACAACCTGGTGGAGAACATCAACTCGGCGATCGAGTCGGCCGGCAACGCATCGTCCCAGCAGGCGACAGCTTTCAAGAACGCAGGTATCCAAGCGACCGTGGTTACGGATTCGACTGGCCAGAAGTCGATTGGCTTTACCTCGGCGTCTTCGGCGTTCCAGGTAGCGGCCGGGGACCGGTTGTCGAATGCTCTGCTGGGTAATGTAACCTCCAGTTCGAACCCGACGGGTCTCACGTTGGCCAACACTGTCACTGGTGGCTCGAACACGGCGGCGACAACGACAACGTTCGGTGCGACGGGCGCCGGCACAGTAACGGTCCGTTTCCAGGGTGCGAATTTGACCAGCCCGGTCGACATCGCACTGACTGTCGCGGCGGGTACGACCGTTGATCAGGCGCTAGAGAGCTTGAGCTCCGCGGTTGGCAGCAATGCGGATTTGCAGGCGGCAGGAATCACGACGCAGAGCGCTACGGCGGGATCGGCGCTGGTGTTTGCCAACGCTCGCGGCGAGAAGTTCGAGGTTTTGGCTTCTGGCGACGTGAACAACCGTCTGGGCTTGGGTTCCTTCCAGGGATCGACTGGTGCAGGTGGCACTTTCGACTACTCGGCGATCACGGGCGCGGCGGGTACTTTTGTGGCTGCTTCGGAAACGTTGGAATTTTCCGTGGGTGGCGGCGCCAAGGTAGCGCTGGCAGTCACTCCGACAGCAGCAACAATCGCCGGAGCGACCACGGCTCTGAACGCGGCGTTCGCTGGCGACACGACGTTAGCTGCCGCCGGATTGGTGGCGACAAATGACGGCACGGCGATCACGATCACGAGTTCGAACGGTTCCAACTTCCGCCTGAACTCCGTGGGCGCAACGAACGTCTTTGGCTTCAACGACCGCGGCGGCGCGCAGGCGACCGGCGTAGCCGATGTTGCCGAAACGCAGAGCGCTGGTACCGACATCAACTTCTTCGCGGCCGCCGGGTCGCAGCAGACCAGTCTGTTGAGCTTCTCGGCGATTCGGAGCGGTGCGGATGACCAGACGATCACTCTGACGGCCAACAACACTGCGGGTGTTGAGCAGTCTTTGGCCGTGGTGCTGCGCAATGACAGCACTGTCCGCAATGCAGGTACAGTGGACGAGGCGATCGACGCGATCAACACCGCGCTGCAACAGTCGAACAACGATACGTTGAAGCAGATTGTTGCGGTGAAGGACAAAGCGAACGCCGGCGGCGCAGAGGGCATCAAGTTCGTCAGCAACCTGTCGTCGTTCAAGGTTGGCATCGGCACCAACGGTGGCGGCACGGGTATCGGCAGTCAAGGCACTGTGGTGACGGCGGCGACGGTTGGCACCGGCGCAACCGCCTCAATCGACAGCCAGGATTCGGCGGAGAAGGCCGTTACTGCTCTCGGCGAGGCCATCGCAAAGCTCGGCACCGCGCAAGCCGTCGTCGGCCGTGGTCAGAATCAGTTCACCTACGCGGTGAATCTGGCCCAGTCGCAGTTGACCAACTTGGCCGCTTCCGAATCCCGGATCCGCGACGCGGACTTGGCCGAAGAAGCTGCCAACTTGACCAAGGCGCAGATCCTTCTGCAGGCCGGTATCTCTGCTCTTTCGCAGGCGAACTCGGCTCCGCAGCAGGTGTTGTCACTCCTCCGGGGCTAATTAGCTCCCGGTAACCTAACTCCAAACTTGGCCCGGGTTGTCGGAACAATCCGGGCCTTTTTTCACCGCCGCCGCCCTCGCCATTCCACCTCGTCCCGCCGATGGATACAGTAGATGACGGCCGCGGCTCGAATAATTGAAAAAGCACAGCAACTGCACCAAGCTGGCCGTTGGCAGGAGGCCGAACGCCTCTACTTGCAGGCTCTGGAGCAAGCACCGGGAGAAACCACCGGGCTGCACCTGCTCGGCTTGTTGCACGCCGAGACGGGCCGAGAAGATACCGCGGCACAACTCCTGTCTGCCGCGATTGGCATCGAAGGACCATCGTCCCATCTTTGCCGTAATCTGGGGATCATCCTCGAAAGGCAGGGCAAGCGGGAAGCCGCCGTGGCTTGCTATCGCCAGGCGGTCACGATCCAGCCAAGGGCCACCGACATCTGGGTTCGCCTTGCGGAGGTACTGGGCGGGCTCGGGCGTTTTGGCGATGCAACACAGGCGTGGCGCCGGGCGCTTGAAACAAGCTGCGATCCGGTGGAAATGCAGATTCCGTGGCGATTGGCCTGGGCCAAGGCCCTGGTGCTGGCGGGAGATCGGGAGTCAGCGAGAGAAATGCTCGGGCGGATTCTGCGGATGGACCCAGGCCACATCTCCGCACGCTACGACCTTGGCGTCGTCCTCATGCAGTTGGATCGCGTACCTGAGGCCGTGGCAGAATTCGCGAAGGTGGTGACCGCCGACCCAGTCCATGCAGAGGCGCACAACAATCTAGGCGTTCTCCTGCACAGTCTCGGGGACACCGACCGGGCGCGCCACCACTACATAGCATCCCTCGAAGCCCGTCCCGACACGATCACGGCCCGGTATAACCTTGGAACGCTGCTCCAGGAAACCGGCGAGATCGAGCTGGCGATCAACGAGCTCCGTCGCGTCCTGGATTACGACACCAGACACGAGGGAGCCTGGACCAACCTGAGCAACTGCCTGCTTAGTCTCGGCGATCCGGATGCAGCACTCGAATGCGCCGGGAAGGCATTGGCCCTCGCTCCAGGCCACCGGTCGGCAACTTGGAATGCGGGGCTCGCGCAACTTACGATTGGACGGTTGCGCGAAGGCTGGTCCGGATACGAAGTACGGTTTGAGCTAGGCGGGGGAACCCGGCGGCGACCCTTCCCGATGCCGCTTTGGCGAGGGGAGCCGCTCGCAGGTAAGACCATCCTGGTCTACGCGGAACAAGGGTTGGGCGATACGCTGCATTTCTGCCGGTATCTGGCCAAGCTGGAGGAGCGCGGGGCGCGGGTGCTCTTTGAATGCCCCGAGAAACTCGCGCCGGTACTTGGGACGCTTCGCCCAAAGCCGGAATTGGTCGTAGCTCCCATCAATTCCATCCCCTTCGCTGATTATCACGTTCCCCTGCTCAGCTTGCCCGGGTTATTCGAAACCACACTGAATTCTATTCCGGCCTATGGCCGCTACCTTGCTGCCGATCCAGAAGCTCAGGCGCGATGGCGGCATCGCGTGGCTCCGCTGCGCCCACGGCGGCTAGTTGGGTTCGTTTCGCAGGGCAACCCCAAGTACAAAAACGATCGCAACCGAAGCATCCCGTTCTCGGAGTGGGCTCCGCTCCACTCTCTGCCCGGCATTGCCATGGTGCATTTGCAGTTTGGGGTGGCGGCGCCGCCGGAACTCGCCGATCTTGATCTGGGGCCGGAAGTTGGCGACTTTGCCGACACCGCCGGACTCGTGGAAGAGTTAGATCTGGTCATCACAGTGGATACGTCCATGGTCCACTTGGCCGGAGCACTCGGTAAGGAGACTTGGCTGCTCCTGCCGTACGCTGCCGATTGGCGTTGGCTCCGGGGAAGGAGCGATTCACCTTGGTACCCATCTGTTCGCATCTTCCGCCAACCGCGGCCGGGAGACTGGCGATCTGTCATGAGCGACGTTGCGGCTGCCATTGTGTATGAACTCGCGCCTTAAACGCTATTCGTGATCAGCGACGGATTTCCAATCCCCACGCTGCGTCCGGCGTTCCTGGCCCTTAACCCAAGGAATTGCAAGGGGACACCTGTTCGTCGAAGATCAGATCGCCCCGCCCGATGGATGGCCTTCACTCTTTAGGACCTTGCCGATGACAACCACACCACGATCCGATCGCCGTTCTTGCGCTCCGCACAGCACCACAACTCATTTCCCAAGCAGCGTCGCGCGGTGCGCGCCGCTCGAATCGTCGTCTCCGCCGGCGCCATCGCTTTTGAGAGGTCATGCGGTCGAGTTGCGTCATGCCCTGAATTCGTGTCATCCGTAGTCATACTCATGCAGCCTGTACTTCTGAACGACTTCAAACGCCAATGGTCCGAGATCGGCGAGGATGTGCTGCGGGCAGTGGAGCGCGTCGGAGCCAGCGGCTGGTACGTGCTGGGCGAAGAGGTGCGGCGTTTTGAGACTGTTCTAGCGGGGCACTGGGGTCTGGCCGAGGCAGTCGGCGTAGCCAGCGGATTGGATGCGCTGGAAATTGCGCTTCGGGCTCTGGACATTCAGCGTGGCGACCGGGTTCTGACGACACCGCTGTCGGCGTTTGCCACAACGATGGCGATTGTGCGCCTCGGTGGCGTTCCGGTGTTTTGCGATACCGACAGCAACGGGTTGCTGGATCTGGATGCGGCGGAATCGGTGCTAGCCGCCGATCGCAGCATCCGCTTCCTGTTGCCAGTTCATTTGTTCGGGCAGAGCTTAGATCTGGACCGGTTGGCCACACTGCAGGAGCGGTTCAACGTAGGGGTCGTCGAAGACTGTGCGCAGTCAGTCGGTGCGGAGTGGGCGGGGCGGCCGACAGGAACCGTGGGCCGATTGGCAGCAACAAGCTTCTATCCCACGAAGAATCTCGGGGCGATGGGCGACGGGGGAGCGGTGCTGACGAACGACGCTGGTCTCGCCGCCCGGGTCCGGCGCCTGCGGGACTATGGGCAGAGCGCGAAATACCGGCACGATGAAATTGGTTGGAACAGCCGGCTGGACGAGTTGCAGGCGGCCATTCTCGGCGAAGCGGTGCTGCCCCGGCTACGCGATTGGACGAGGCGAAGGCAGGAGGTCGCTGCAACGTACACCGCTGGGATTCATCACCCCGGCGTACGGCTGCTCAGACCACCAGCAAGCGCAACGTCCTGTGAACACTTATTTCCCGTGGCCGTCGCCAAACGGGAACATTTTGAGGCACACCTAAAAGCCTGTGGGATTGCTACGGGAAGGCACTATCCGATTCTGATTCCCGACCAGAAAGCGATGGTGGGGACCGAATTTGAGGTCAAGGGAGAACTCAGCCGCGCCAGAGAACTGGCTGGCCACGAGGTGAGCCTGCCAATCCATCCGCAACTCACGGAGGAGGAGATCGATCGGGTGATCGCCGCGGTGAACGAGTGGACTGTCGCCGACTGAGATTTGCCTTGCACGAGGCGCCCTTCTCGCGCGTCTTAGGCTTATGGTGACGTCAATTCGCTCCCTCTTCGTCTTTTTGCTGGCCACGACGGTTCTGCCCGGCGCGGAGTCCGTGGACCTTGCCCGGCTGCTCAAGGGCGTGGAGGACCGGTATAACTCCATTCGTACGTTAGAGTTAGGCTTTGAACAGACGTACATTGCGCCGAACAAAGCACGTCGCGTCGAGACTGGCAGCCTGCGCCTGCGGAAGCCTGGCAGAATGCGGTGGGAATACACCAAGCCCGATGGGAAATTGTTTCTCTCTGATGGCAGCAACTACTGGTACTACTCAGTACTCGCCAAGCGCGCCGAAAAGATGAAGCTGAAAGAGGCGCAGGATATCCAGGCGCCGCTCGCGTTTCTCATCGGGAAGCTGGATTTTCAGCGCGACTTCGGCAAGTTCCTGATCCAGCCCGCCGGAGAACTCGTTACGATTACAGCGGAGCCGAAGAACCCTCAGAAGTCCCCCTTCGCAAGCGTTGGATTCACGGTTGGCAAGGATAGCCGGATTTCCACTCTGACGATCAAGGGCCAGGACGGGGCGACGATGATCTTTCAGTTTGCGAGCGAAGTCCGGAACCCGCCGCTGAACGACTCGATCTTCACCTTTGTCGCGCCGCCCGGAGTGGAAGTGGTGGCCGGAGGCGAGCAGTAAATGGCCGAATTCGTCCTGAAGTACGCCGACGCGCGCGGCCAGATCAAGCAGGAGATCGCCCAGGCGTCGACCGAACAGGAGTTGCGCGAGAAGTTCACGCAACAGGGGTTCCTCGTTTACTCGGTGAAACCGAAGGGCAAGTTCGACCAGCTTGCGCCCTCCCTGACCGGCGCCAATCGGAAGAAGAAGCTAAACCTCGAAAAGTTTCTGATCTTCAATCAGCAGTTCGTCACATTGATCAAAGCGGGCTTGCCGATTCTCAAGTCGCTTGATCTCCTGGCGACGCGGCTGACCGACGCCAAGATGAGCCCGCTGATCACTGCGGTCCGCGACGACGTTCGGGTGGGCACCAGCTTGTCCGACGCGTTTGCCAAGCAAGGCATCTTTCCGCCGATTTATGTTACCTCGCTGCTGGCGGGCGAACGGTCTGGCGCACTCGTGGAAGTGCTCGAACGCTTCGTTGGCTATCAGCGGATGACGCTGGCGGTGCGGAAGAAACTGATCGCGTCCCTGATCTACCCGAGCCTGCTGATCGTGCTGGTGTTGCTGTTGGTTGTCTTTCTGATCGCCTACGTCGTCCCGCAGTTCAGTTCGCTTTACAGCAGCATGAACGCAAAACTGCCGCTGCTGACGACACTGTTGATTTCGTTCGGCTCGACGGCGCAGGAGTACTTGTGGCTGGGCCTGTTGAGCTTGGCAGGGGCCGTGATCGGCTTTCGTTGGTGGGCCAAAACCCCCAGCGGCCAGGAGATGCTCGACCGGATCAAGTTGAAACTGCCGATCGCAGGCGAGATCTGGATTAAGTATCAAGTCGCCCAGTTTGCCCGGGTCTTGTCGACCTTGCTACTCGGCGGCATTCCGCTAATTCAAGCGCTGGAGACAGCGGCGGCGAGCGTCGGAACGCGGGTGTTGGCGAAGGCGCTAGAGTCGACGCGGAAGTCGGTCCGGGAAGGACAGACGCTCTCGTCGTCGCTGGATGCTACCGGGGTTTTCCCACCGTTGGCAATCGACATGATCGAGGTCGGGGAATCGACGGGCGCATTGCCGGCGATGCTTGGTTCGGTGGCTGAGTTCTTCGAAGACGACGTCCAGACGCGGTTAGGCGCGGCTCTGTCCTTGATCGAGCCGGCGATCATGATTTTTATGGGAATTTTTGTGGCCTTTGTTCTGGTGGCGCTTTATTTGCCCATCTTTTCGCTGGCGGATACGGTTGGAGGATAGATGGCGACGCAAATTAGCCCCCCGGGAGTTTCCTCACAAATCGCCGAAGCGAAGGCTTTGGCCGCACGGTATCGGACTCCTTACGTTGACTTGAAGGAGTCGGCGGTCGATTTGGAACTGTTGCGGCTGGTGCCGGTAGACATGATGTTCCGGTACAACTTTGTGCCGGTGGCGCTTGAAAAGACGGCAACGGGCGAGACTCTCGAGATTGCGGTGGCCGATCCCCGAAATCTGCAGTTGATCGACGAACTCAGCGTGCTGCTGCGGCGGCGGCTGCGCGTAAAGGTAGCTCCGCTGTTCCAGATTACGGACCTGCTCAAGAAGACGGAGCAGTCGCAGCGCGTTCTCGAAGAGGTGACCGAAGGCTTCACGCTCGACGTCGTCTCCGACCAGGAGAACCCGGACGAGACGCTTTCGATCGATAAGATCTCAGCGGGCGGCGACGACATCGCACCGGTGATCAAACTGGTGGACAGCACGATCTTTAACGCGCTCGAGCGCCGGGCAAGCGACATCCACATCGAGACGCGCGACCAGGAAGTGGTGATCAAGTACCGCATCGACGGCGTGTTGCACTACGCGATGTCGCCCATCGCCAAGGACTGGAGTTCGATGATCATCTCGCGTATCAAGGTGATGAGCGAGCTCGACATTTCCGAACGCCGAGTACCGCAGGACGGCCGTTTCCGCGTGCGCTACAAGGGACGGTTGATCGACTTCCGCGTGTCGGTGATGCCGACGGTACACGGCGAGGACTCGGTGCTCCGCGTACTCGACAAGGAGTCGATGAGCGAGAAGTTTTCGAAGCTTTCACTCGATGTCGTGGGCTTCTCCGAGAACGACATCCGCAAGTTCCGGCTGTATATCAAAGAGCCGTACGGAATGGTGCTGGTCACGGGCCCGACCGGTTCCGGCAAGACGACGACACTCTACGCGGCGCTCAGCGAGATCAAGAACGACGAGGACAAGATCATCACAATCGAGGATCCGGTGGAGTATCAGTTGAAGGGCATCACGCAGATTCCTGTCAACGAGAAGAAGGGGCTGACGTTTGCGCGCGGGCTGCGCAGCATTCTGCGTCACGACCCGGACAAGATTCTCGTCGGCGAGATCCGCGACCAGGAGACGGCGCAGATTGCGATCAACTCGGCGCTGACGGGCCATCTGGTGTTCACGACCGTCCATGCGAACAATGTGTTCGACGTGTTGGGACGCTTCCTGAACATGGGCGTGGAACCCTACAACTTCGTTTCGGCAATGAACTGCATTCTGGCGCAACGGCTGGTGCGGAACATCTGCGAGCATTGCAAGCAGCCGGTGGCGGTGACCGAGGAAGAGTTGCGCGAGTCGGCTTTAAATCCCGAGGAATGGAAGGACACGATCTTCTACGAGGGCGCGGGCTGCTTTGAATGCGGCGGCACGGGATACCACGGCCGGAGCGCGATCCACGAACTGCTCGATATGTCGGAGAAGATTCGGGAGATGATTCTGGACCGGCGGCCGACCAGTGAGATTAAACGCTATGCCCGCGGCGAAGGCATGTCGACCTTGCGAGAGTCCGCTATTGAGCGGGTGCGGTCGGGAATCACGACGCTGCGGGAGATCAACAAAGTGACATTTATCGAGGGGTAATGGCGATCACCGACACAATCAATGGCTGGTTGGCGGATCCGGCGCCGGAGCTGAGCTTCGAAATCTCAACGCAGGGCATTGCTTATGCAGCGCGCGGTGGTTCGCCGCAATGGGCTCCTTTTGAAGGGGAGACGCTGCGGATCTCCCCAATTGAAGAGAACATTATTCGGAACGATTCGTTTCTGAAGGCGGTCCGCGAGGCGGCGGGTGCAGACAACGGGCGGAAGCGGCGGACGGCGGTGGTGATCCTGCCGGATTACGCGGCGCGCATGGCGGTTCTGGACTTCAGCCAATTCCCATCGGACCCGGACGAACAGCGGGCGCTGGTTCGTTTTCGGATGAAGAAGACGGTTCCGTTTGACGTGGATGCGGCGGCGGTGAGCTGCTTCGTCCAACCGCGCGCGAACGGATCGAAAGAGGTGGACGTGCTGGCGACACTCGTCTCGCTTGAAATCCTGGCGAAGTACGAGGCCCCGTTTCGGGTGGCCGGGCTGTGGCCGGGCCGAATTACCACGTCCATTCTGGCGGCGCTGGAACTGATCCCGGCGGACGGCTGTCGAGTGCTGATTAAGCTATCAAACAAGGTGCTGACCATTGCGGTAACGATGGAAGGCCGGCTTCGATTGTTGCGATGCGTCGAACTCGCTTCAGGAGATGAGGAAGAGTTGGGCGGGGTGCTGTATCCGACCTTGGCGTATCTTGAGGATGAGTTGAAGACGCGCCCGCAATCGGTTCATTTGTGCGGTTTGTCGTCGCTCCCGACGGATGTCGACTTGCCAGTCGAAGCGCTGCAGTCGCCGTTCGGATCTCCCTCTCCGTTGAATGCCGGGCTGCTGGGATATCTGGCTTCGGGGGGCCGAAACTAGCATGCGCTATCCCATTAATTTATCGAGTGAGCCGTTTCGCCGCGATCGGGCGGTGACGGTGTTCGCTGCCGTGGCGGCCGGGCTGTTGGTCGTCACCTTGGGCCTGCTTGGCACGATGATCTGGAACGAGCGGCAGGCAAAATCGGATCTGGTAGCGACGTTGGCACAGACACAGCAGCAGATAGCGACGATGACGACAGAGCAGACGGCACTGGAGGCTTCGATGCGGAAGCCGGAAAACGCCGACGTGCTCGAGCGCAGTGTGTTCTTGAATACCCTGATTGCCCGGAAGGGGATCAGTTGGTCGCGTCTGTTCGCCGATTTGGAGCAGGTACTGCCCTACAACGCGCGCCTCATCGCATTGCGGCCGCAAGCGAACGCGCGGAACGAGATTCAGTTGGAGATGACGATTGGAGCGCAGAGCATTGAGCCAGTGATTGACCTGTTGAAGCGAATGGAGGCGTCCCCGGTCTTCTCCATCCCGTCGATGGCGACGATGCTGCCACCGTCACAGAGTGAGCCCCTGTACCGGTATCGCGTGAGTGTGAACTATGCCCAAAAACTTTAAGCTCGATCTGCCGCGCCTTATCGTGCTGGTACTGCTGGGATTGAATCTAGTGGCGGCGTGGTTTGTGTATCAGCCCATTGGCGGTTCGGCTGAGGAGATCGAAGCGCAGCTTAGCGCGCTGCGGAACCAGGCTCGGGAGCGAAAGAGTTCGCTCGAACGGACGAAGAAGCTGACTGCGAATATGGACCGGGGGCGGAACGAGGGCGACCAGTTCCTGGCGGGATACTTTTTGAGCCGCTCGACGACGTATTCGACGGTTGTCGACGAGTTGTCGAGTATGGCGAAGCGAGCAGGGGTGAGAGTACGCGAGCACGGATTCGTGGAGGACCCGGTGGAGGGTTCCGACGAGTTGTCCATGCTGTCCGTGAATGGCAACTACGAAGGCACATACGCGGACTTGCTGCACTTTCTTCGAGAGGTGGACAAAGCGCCGAGGCTCATCATCATTGAGGCGCTATCCGCCTCGCCGCAGCAGGGTACGGGGGTGCTGAACATCAACATGAGGGCCAATACCTTCGTCCGTGAGTCCCCGCTGTCGGAAGTGGCGCAGAACACCGGGGGTGCCCGATGAAGCTCGGTGCAGAACCGAAGAAGATCGCGATGCTGGTGGGGATCCTGGGCGTGGGTTTGGCCGCGATGTTTATAGGCGACGACACGCCGCCGGGGCGGAAGACGCCTGCGGCGCCAGCGCGCGCGGCATTACCTTCGGCAGGGGGACCGCGAGTGATCCCTGCGGCGACTCAACGGGAAGCGGTGCGCACGCGGCCGGCGCTGCGCGCGGCGGTGCAGGAGTTCAAGCCGGTGCTCAAGTCGGCGCGGGCGGAGGATCGGGTGGACCCGGCGACGATTGATCCGACTCTCCGGCTGGAGCTGATCAAGCGCTTGGCGGCGGTGCAGATTGAAGGGGGAAGCCGCACGATCTTCGACTTCGGCGCGGCTCCGCCTCCGAAGCAGCCGGATCCGCCCAAGATTTTCCCCAAGCCCCCGTCGGCGGTTGCAGCGGCGGCCCCGCCCCCCCCGGTGAGCTTGACGCCGGCCGCGCCGGCGAAACCGACGGCGCCCCGGATCCGTCTAAAGTTTTATGGGTTCGTTGGCGGGGCCCGGACCACGACCAAGCGGGCCTTCTTCCTGGACGGCGAGGATATATTTGTCGCCGGCGAAGGGGACGTGATTCAGAAGCGCTACCGGGTGGTGCGAATCGGGTTGAACTCGGTGGTTATGGAAGATCTGGAATTCAAGAGCGAGCAGACGCTGAACCTAGAGGAGCAACAGGGATAGATGCGGCGACGCTCGGACTCCGGTTTCGCGATGCTGCTCGTTTTCGCCATGGCGGCGGCGATGGCTTGGGTTCTCTATATGGAGCTGCCGCGGCTGGCCTTTGAGGCGCAGCGGAACAAGGAGGAGTTACTCGTCGAACGCGGACAGCAGTATATCCGGGGTGTGGAGGTGTTCGTCCGCAAGAACAAGAAGCTGCCGCAGACCATTGAGGAGCTGGAGCAGACGAATGGGACGCGGTTCCTTCGGCGCCGGTACGTCGACCCGTTAACCGGCAAAGACGAATGGCGGGTGATCCATGCGGATGCTTCGGGGAAGATGACCGATTCGCTGGTGCAGAAGCAGGCCAAGCCGGGTGAGACGGCGGTAGCCGCGGCCGAGGTGCCGAATCCTTACTCCGTTGGTTCGACGGCCACGATCAGCACGGATCCGAATGCTCAAATGGCCGGTGGTCCGCGACGGGAGTCGGAGATGCCGGGGGCTCCCGGGATGGTTCCGCCGCCGCCTGGCGGAGATGGGGCAGCGCCGCCGCCACCAGGCTCGATCCCAACGGCGCCGGGCTTGCCGGGACCATTCGCGAGACCGGGCACTTACCCGAACGCGGCATCGAGTTCTCAAACGGGCGGGCAGGTAGCGCAGCAGCCGGGGAGCGGGGCCTATTCGGTCGGCGGGGGCGGCTATACAGTGGGCGGCACAGGACCGCCGGATCCGGCAAAGTTCAATGCGACGCCGGCGAACAATGGACAACTGCGGTTACCCGGCAGCGGGTCGACTAGCTTTGGCCCGGCGATGGCGGGTCCGATGACGGGCCAGGGAACCACGGGCGTAAACGTGAACCCTGCGACCGACATGATCCGGCGATTGTTGACCACTCCGAATCCGCAGGGCTTGGCCGCGGCAATGGGAGCGCAGCAGTCTCAAGGCTTAGGCGGCGGGATCGTGGGATTCGCAAGCAAAGTGGACCGGGAAGGGATCAAGATCTACAACGAGAAGACGAACTACAAAGAATGGGAGTTCGTCTACGATCCGTCCAAACAGGCTGGGCTTGGCGGTGGCATGAACACCCCGGGGCAGCGGCAAGGAACGGTAGGACCAGGCATCAATCCCGGCGGCCAGATGCAGATGCCAGGCCAGATGCAGGGCATTATCAAGTAGGGTTTGGTGTTGACTCCGGCTCCTGTATGGGCATAGGCTCAATCTCGGGAGACTGTTATGATTCAGCTCAAAGTAAACGGATCCGCCAAGAAGTTTGATGGTGATCCGGAGATGCCGCTGCTGTGGTATCTGCGGGACGTGCTTGATTACACGGGTACCAAGTTTGGGTGCGGCGCGGGATTGTGCGGCGCCTGCACGGTACATGTGAATGGCGAGGCGACTCGCAGTTGCGTGACGTCGATGAAAGACGCCGCCGGCAAGGACATCACAACGATCGAGGGCCTGGGTGCGAAGAGCGAACATCCGCTGCAGGCTGCTTGGAAGCATTGCAACGTATCGCAATGCGGCTACTGCCAGAGCGGCCAAATCATGCAGGCAGCGGCGCTGCTGAAGACCAAGCCCAAGCCGACAGATTCCGATATTGACTCGGCGATGCAGGGCAATATCTGCCGTTGCGGCACCTATCAGCGGATTCGCCAGGCGATCCAGATTGCCGCGGGGGTGAAGGCATGAACCGGGTAGATAAAGTTTCGCGGCGCGGATTTTTGGGCACGGCCATCGGTGCGGGTGCTCTGGTACTCGGGGTGCAGATCAACGAAGCCGAGGGCGCGACCCCGGCGTGGATGCCGAGTGTCTATCTCGGAATTGAGCCGAACGGGACGGCCGTGATTGTTGCGCACCGGTCGGAGATGGGGACTGGCATCCGCAGCGTGCTGCCAATGGTGGTGGCCGATGAGTTGGAAGCGGACTGGAAGAAGGTCCGCGTCGAACAGGCCATCGGCGATACGAAGTACGGCTCGCAGAACACGGACGGGTCTTGTTCGATCCGCGATTTCTACGACGCGATGCGCGAGGCTGGAGCGACGGCGCGGCTGATGCTGGAGCAAGCCGCAGCTAAGAAGTGGAATGTGCCGTCGGCGGAGTGCAAGGGACAGAATCATTTCGTCGTTCACTCGAAGAGCGGGAAGAAGGCGGCCTATGGCGAGTTGGTGAAGGTCGCTTCGACGTTGCCGGTTCCCAAGAAGGCCGACCTGCGGCTGAAGCCCGAAAGCGAGTTCCGCTATATCGGCAAGGAGTTGCCGACCATCGACCAAGCGGACCACACGCGGGGCGCGGGCAAGTTCGGGATCGACGCCAAAATGCCGGGAATGCTGTATGCATCCATCGAGCGTCCCCCGGTGTATGGCGCGAAGCTGCGGAGTTTTGACGATGCCGCGGTGAAGGGAGTGAAAGGGGTGGTGCGGACGGCCACCATCGAAGGGTTTAAGCCCCCCCACATGTTCCAGGCGCTGGGCGGCGTGGCCGTTCTGGCCGATAGCACTTGGGCTGCGGCGCAGGGACGGAAGAAGTTGAAGGTGGAGTGGGACCTCGGACCGAACGGCAGTTTCGATTCGGCGAAAGAGAAAGCCGAGATCCTCGCGAAGATTAAGCAGCCCGGAAAGGTTGTTCGCAATGTGGGCGATGTCGACAAGGCCTTCGCCGGAGCGGGGAAGGTCCACGAGGCGTCGTACTACGTGCCGCTGCTCTCGCACGCGCCGATGGAGCCACCGGCGGCCGTGGCCGAGTGGCGGGACGGTAAGGTGGTGACGTACGCCGCGACCCAGAATCCGCAGGCCGTGCAAGAAGCAGTGGCCGGGGCAATGGGCATCAAGAAAGAGGACGTGACTTGCCACGTGACGCTGCTGGGCGGCGGGTTTGGGCGGAAGTCCAAGCCGGACTACGTTTGCGAGGCGGCGATGCTGTCAAAGCAAGTGGGCAAGCCGGTGAAAGTGGTGTGGAGCCGGGAGGACGACATAAAATTCGACTTCTACCATGCCAACGCCGGCATGTACATGAAGGCTGCGCTGGATGCGAAAGGCAAGCCGACGGCTTGGCTGCATCGGAGTGTGTTTCCGTCGATCGGCTCGACCTTTGACGCTTCGGCCGAGTACGGGCAGGAGTTCGAGATGGGCATGGGCTGGGTGGACCTGCCCTACGCCATTCCGAACCATCGGGCCGAGAACGGGGCGCACAAGAACCATGTCCGGATCGGCTGGATGCGAGCGGTGGCGCATATCTATCATGCTTTCGCCATCCACTCATTCGTCGACGAGCTGGCCGCGGCGGCGAACCGCGACCGGGTCGAGTACATCCTCGACCTGCTGGGGCCGGACCGCAACGTGCCGATTGAGCCGGTCGGGATGAAGTACTGGAATAATGACCAGGACCAGACCAAATTCCCGGTGGATACGGCACGGTTGAAGCGGGTGGTGCAGCTTGTGGCCGAAAAGTCGGGCTGGGCCAATAAAAAGCCGACCAAAGGCCGTGCGTTGGGGATTGCGGCGCATCGGAGCTTTTTGACGTATGTCGCCGCGGTGGTGGAAGTCGAGGTCGACGACCGGGGCCGAGTGACGATACCGCGGGTGGACATTGCCGTCGACGCGGGGCAGATCATTAATCCGGAGCGGGCGCGGTCCCAGATCGAAGGTGCGGCCGTGTTCGGTACGAGCTTGGCGATGATGGGCGAGATTACGGCGGCGGACGGACGGATTGTGCAGTCGAACTTCAACAACTACCCGGTGGCGCGGATTAATGAAGCACCGAAAGTGACCCACGTCCATTTGGTACCCAGCAAGGCGCCGGCGGCGGGGATCGGCGAGCCAGGCGTTCCGCCGATTGCGCCGGCGATTACGAGTGCAATTTTCGCAGCGACGGGGAAGCGGATCCGGGAGTTGCCGATCCGGAAGACAAAACTTGTGTAGTCTTAGGGCCCCCGGAAATCGGGGGCCTTTTTCTTGAACGGCAATAGGCGATAATGGTGAACTGGAGCGGCTTTGACAATTGAAGAGCAGATCGCCTATCTGAGAAAAGGCATGGCGGAGCTGATCCGGGAAGAGGATCTCCGCGAACGGCTGAAGTTGGGCCGTCCTTTAAAGGTAAAGGCAGGGTTTGACCCGACGGCGCCCGATCTGCATCTTGGCCACACGGTGCTGATTCGGAAGATGAAGCATTTCCAGGACTTAGGCCACACTGTCACGTTTCTGATCGGCGATATGACCGGCCTGATTGGCGACCCGACGGGGCGCAATGCGATGCGTCCGCCGATGACCCGCGACGAGATTAACGCGAACGCGGAAACCTACAAGGCCCAGGTTTTCAAGATTCTCGATCCCGAAAAGACGGTGGTCGAGTTTAATAGCAAGTGGCTGGAGCCGCTGACGTTCGAGGAGATGGTGCGGCTGTGCTCGCACTACACCGTGGCGCGGATTTTGGAGCGCGACGACTTCTCGAAACGGTATCAGTCGAACACGCCGATTTCGATTCATGAGTTCCTGTACCCGCTTGCGCAGGGCTACGACTCGGTGATGATGCAGTGCGATGTGGAGTTGGGCGGTAACGACCAGAAGTTCAATCTTCTCGTCGGCCGTGAGTTACAACGGGCGTATGGCCAGCCGCCGCAGATTGTCGGCACGGTGCCGCTGCTCGAGGGCCTGGACGGCGTCGAGAAGATGTCGAAATCGAAGAATAACTATGTAGGTATCACGGAGCCGGCTCCGGTGATGTTCTCTAAGTTAATGTCGATTCCGGATGACTTGATGTTCCGGTATTTCGAGTTACTTACGGATAAGAGCGTGAGCGAAATTCAACAATTGCGGCAGGCCCATCCGAAGGAAACCAAGATGGAGCTGGCGCGGCTGATCGTGTCGGATTTCCATTCGCGGGAGGACGCCGAAAGGGCGGCCGGCGAGTGGATTCGCGTAGTGTCGCAGGGCTCCGTGCCGGCGGAGTTGGACGAGTACCTGGTTACGGAACCGGGGTTGCGAATCGATAAGTTACTGGTGCGGTGCGGATTGGCTGCTTCGGGAAGCGAAGCGCAGCGAAAGATTAAAGAGGGCGCGCTCGAAGTGGATGGCGCGCGAGTTTCTGAGTTGGTCGTGTTGGAGTTCCCGGGCAGCTATGTGTTGCGGCTGGGTAAGAAGTGGAAGAAGGTACAAGGATGATCCGCCCAAAACGGTATTTATTGAAGGTCCGCGGTTACGAGCTGCAGTTTGGCGACCGCACCCTGATTATGGGCGTCTTGAACGTCACCCCGGACAGCTTTTCGGACGGGGGACGATTTAGCGATCCGGACCGCGCCGTCGCGCGCGCACTGGAGTTAGAGGCGCAAGGCGCGGATATTATTGATATCGGCGCAGAGTCGACTAAGCCAGGCGCCAAGCCCGTCAGTGAGGCCGAGGAGTTGCGGCGGCTGATTCCGGTGCTGAAGAAGCTGGAAGGGCAACTGCACATCCCGATTTCGGTGGATACGTACAAGAGTGGCGTGGCCGAGAAGGCGCTGGAATATGGCGTCGCGTTCATCAACGATCCGTCGAATCTGACGATTGATCCGAAGTTGGCGAACGTGGTGGCGGCGCAGGACGCCGGGTTGATCCTGAACCACATGCGCGGGACACCGGAGACGTGGGCAAAGCTTGGGAACATGACGCATCCGACCGAGTCGGTGCTGAGTGACCTCGAGAACAGCGTGAACCGGGCGCAAAAGGCGCTTGTGGACCGGGGCAAGATCATCATTGATCCTGGTTTAGGCTTCGGGAAGCGGGGCGACCAGAACTACGAGATCCTGGCTCGCCTGGGCAAATTGCGGGAGTTAGATCTGCCGATTTTGGTTGGCGCTTCCCGGAAGGCCTTCCTGGGCCAGAAAGTGAACGACGCCATGCAGCAGGACTTTGCGACGGCTGCAGCGGTGACGGGCGCGATTCTGGAAGGCGCGCATATGGTCCGGGTGCACAAAGTGTCCGCGCTGGTCTGCACCGTGCAGGCTGCGGACGCTTTGTTGCGGAATGGTCCAGAGGAAGTGAAGGAGCATAAGGAGAAGCGTAAGTTCGTCAAGGCGTCCGATCGCAGGCCCTACGGAGTGGGAGAGGCTTCGGACGTTCCGGGTCCGCGCGACTTCCGGCCGAGCCGGCCGCCGGCTCCGGAAGACGGGCCTCCGCCTGCCGAAGAGCGCCCTTACGCGGAGCGTCCTCCGCGAGAAGATCGGGGTGGTGAAGATCGTCCGTATATGAAGCGGCCACTCTATGGTGGCAAGCCGGGCGGCGATCGAGCGCCGCGCCCCTTCCAGGGTGGAGATCGGGGCGGCGGCGACCGGCCTTATATCAAGCGTCCTTCGTATGGGGATCGTCCGCAGCGTTCGGACCAGGGCGGGGAACGAAGCGGCTATGGCGACCGGCCGCAGCGGCCTTACGGTGGCGGTGATCGCGGTGGCGAGCGAGGCGGCGGTGACCGGCCTTACGGTGGTGGCGATCGAGGCGGCGGCGACCGGCCTTCCTACGGGAACCGTCCGTCGTATGGCGATCGTCCGCAGCGGCCTTACAGCGGCGGTGACCGCGGTGGTGATCGGGGCGGCGATCGTCCGTATGGGAATCGGCCATCTTACGGCGATCGTCCGTCGCGTTCGAATGACGGCGGTGACCGGGGAGGCTTTGGCGATCGGCCGCCGCGCTCTGGCGGCAATGATCGTCCACCGTTCCGGCCCAGCCGGCCTCCGTTCGGCGATCGTCCTTCACGTCCGGGCGGGGGTGGGGATCGGCCCTTCCGTCCGCGTCCGAAGGGAGACGGGCCTCCGGGAGACCGGCCTTTCCGGCCGCGTTTTCCGAAACCACCCGGATTTCGCCGGGACTAATGGCCGCCCTGGGTGATCTGCCGTTGGACGGACGGCAGAATCATCGGCGAGATGTCCTTGGCGTCGATGTTGGCAAGGGTGATTAGGGTAGCTGGCAGATCACGGCGGAGCGGGGGAGCTCCGCCGTTTAATTTTGTGGTGATGGCCTTAACGGACTCGTAGCCCATTTGGTACGGGTCTTGCAAGATGAGAGCGTCGATCCAGCCGACGCGGAGATCTTCGACGAACTGTTCGTTGGCGTCGAACGCGACAAATTTTATGTTTTTTGCTTGCCGGCTCTTGATCGCCTGCAGAGCCCCGGCCGAGCTCGATTCGTTGTCCGCGAAGATGCCGGCTAGGTCGGGATGGGCCGTGAGGGCGTTCTCGGTGACGGCCATGGCTTTCGCGCGGTCGGCCATGCCGTACGTCTCAACCACTATCTGCATGCCAGGGAAATTGGCGCGGATCTCGTCACGGAAGCCCTCCTCTCGTTCCATGGTGGACGCGCTGCCCGGCATGAATCCAATGACGGCCACTTTGCCTTTCGCACCCAGAACCTCCGCGAGACGACGGGCAGCGAGGCGACCACCGGCCCGATTGTCCGTGGCGACGTAGGTGAGGCGATTGGGGGTGTCGACGTCAGAATCGAAAATCGCCATCGGAAGGCCGGCTGCGGCGCCGCGCTCGACCGTGCCGGCGAGAGCCTTGCGATCTACCGGCGCGAGGGCAATCCCTGCCAAGCGGCGTGTGATCATCGAGTCGACGATGTCCTTCTGGCGGCTGGCGTCAACTTCGAGAGTGGGCGCGTTCCATTCGATGGTGTAGCCGGATTCCGCCGCGGCCTTTTGTGCCCCGGCTTTTACCGTCAGCCAGAAGATATGACTGGCCCCTTTAGGAACGACTCCGATCACCTTCTCCGAAGTCGATTGGCAAGCCGTCAGCAAGAGCAGGGACGCACAAAGAAGAAGGAGGAATCGCATGGTAGGTTAATTCTATATGTCCTTCGTGCGGGTTGGGTCGTTGGATGATTTACGGCCGGGCGGGGTAATGGATTTTCGGCAAGGCGATACGGAACTGGCAATCTGCAATGTTGGGGGAGAGGTGTACGCCGTGGACAATCGCTGTCCGCACCGAGGAGGTCCGCTCGCTATGGGTGCGCTGCACGGCTCGCAGCTGGTATGCCCATGGCACGCGTGGGAATTTGATTGTAAGACGGGAGCCTGCGACTTCAATCCCGGCATCGAGCTTCGGCGATACGACGTGCACGTAGGGGAGGATCAATCGATCCTCGTCGAGCTGGACTAGACTGTGCCTGAACTACCGGAAGTGGAGACAATCGTACGGGCGCTGGCACCGCGACTGCGTGGGCAACGGATCATTGGGACCCGGTACTGGCCCTCGCGGGTGTTTCGGGGAGAGTTTCCGCCAGACCTATCCGGGGCACGCGTTCTGCAGGTACGACGGTATGGCAAGTTTGTCGTAGCGGATATGGACCGAGGCTTTCTCGGAATCCACCTGGGCATGACGGGGAAGCTATTGTTTGATGTCGCACCACAGAAGCATACGCGGGCCGTTTGGGACTTCGCGGGGCTCTCCCTTACCCTCGAAGACATCCGCCAATTCGGCCGGGTACTGTGGGGAGACGAGTTGCCAGAACCCATTGCGGTGCTCGGGCCGGATCCGCTAGAGGTCTCCCGAGAGGAGTTTGTCTCGCGCGCCAAACAACATCGAATGCCGATCAAGGCACTTCTCCTCAATCAGCATTTCCTGCGCGGGATGGGCAACATCTACACCGATGAACTGCTTTTCCGGGCGCACCTTCATCCGGGCTGTAGGACAGATGAACTGTCGAAAGCTGCCTTGGAGCGGGCATGGATCGAAATGCGCGTCCTTCTCGAGGAAGCTATCGGCCGGGGCGGATCTTCGATCTCGGACTACGTCAACACCGCAGGAGAGAAGGGAACCTTCCAGCTCGAGCATCGCGTGTACGCACGAGAAGGGGAGCCGTGCATCGTATGCGGCTCCCCAATTCAGAAAATTGTTTTGTTACAGCGAGGGACGCATTTTTGCGCCCAGTGCCAACGACGTTAGAACTTCACGCCTTTGGCGCGGAGATCACGAACCACGACGTCAATGCCAACCTTATCGATGTGCTTGATGCCTTGGACGCTGATGGTCAACCGGATAAAGCGATTCTCGGCAGGATACCAGAAACGCTTGGTCTGCATGTTCGGTTGCCAGGTGCGGCGGGTTTTGTTATTCGCGTGCGAGACGCGGTTACCAAACCGTGTTTTGATTCCAGTTACAGGACATTCCATAATGAGACTCCGAAAAGATGGGGTCGGCTAGGCACACCACAGGCGTGCACGCAAAACCCTAGATTAGCACAAATGGTTGGGATGGGTAAAGCAGCTCATTCTTGAGTCCCATCAATTTTTGCCCCGGAAAGCATATGGCGAACAGCGCCTAACTTCCCGGTGAATAGAGAACCGAACACGGAACTGACCGAATGGCCAATTCCAGCCCCCTGGTGTTTCTTTAGATAAACCGCCGCGCCGGTGTGCCAATCGGCTTCCAACAGGTCGGTATCAACCTGTTTGGGCTGCTCGGGATGAAGTATACCCGTAGCCGTTGGGACCCGCAGAATCTTGCGCTGCGCGCGTTTGACCTGCGCCGCAATCTCGGCATCCGACCACTGCTCGCCGTAACGCTCGTCGAGGAAGTTCATCCCCTTCAAGAACGACTTTCGAATCAGTAACGCGTAGGCTCCTGGGTACTCCACCGCGGACGCTTCAGAGGGGTTGGCCGGCGGCTGAAAACCGGGCCTTAGCGACTGCGCGGTCGGTAGCGACCGCAGATACGATGCGGGAGTGCCATCCGGCAACGATAAAGTTGCCACAGCGGCCGCCACTGGACCGTTTTCTTCGACATTGTCCAGAAGAGCGGCGACGGCTTCCGGCGAGAGCTCTATCCGAGGATCGAGAAACAAAATGCTTTCGCCCTGGGCTGAGCGGAGTCCGATATTGGCAGCTTTGGTCCAGCCGAAGTTCTTGGGCAATCGCAACGCCGTCAGTTCCGGGAACTCCGCTACTACAGCTCCAGTCTGATCGCGGGACGCGAGGTCCACCACCACGATCTGGGTTTCGGCAGAGAGCGTTGAACGCGACAACGCCAGGAGACAACGCCGCAGATTCTCATCCTGATTGCGGCTTACGCAGAGGACGGAAATGCGGACGGCGGCTGTGGCGGGAGTTTGTTCCATACGACCGGCGGATGGCCCGACACACAACGGCGCAAGAATCAGAGAATGATCCTTGCGCCGGGGTTGCGGGGGCCGAAAAAGACTACTTCGAATCCTGCTCGCTGTCAGCTTCCTGACCCTGCTGCAACTGTTTCAGACGATCCTCGCGACGCTTGGCACGATCTGCCGCGCGGCGCACGAGCTCGGAACCGACCAGTTCCAACATCGCGGTTTCCGCTCCGTCGCCCTTCCGGACGCCGACGCGTACCACCCGGGTGTAGCCGCCATTGCGCTGCGTAAACCGCGGACCGATTTTGTCAAACAGTTTCTGAACAGCAGCGGGAGTCAGCAGGAAAGCCGCCGCCTGCCGACGGGCGTGGAGGGTATCACGCTTGGCCAGAGTAATCATCTTTTCAACGATTGGCTTGGCGGCCTTTGCCTTCGGAACAGTCGTGACGATCCGCTCTTCGAGGATTGCGCTCGTCACCAAGCCGCGCAGCAGCGCGCGGCGGGCGCTGATGTTGCGCTTGAGTTTAAAACCTGCTCGATTGTGTCTCATGCTATTTCTCTAACTTCTGAATTACTCGCCAATTTCAGCGCTGTCACTGACCGGCGCGCCAGCCGGGGAGACCAACCGTCCCTGAGAGTCGAACTTCATACCGAAGCCGAGTCCCAAACCCGAGAGGATCTCTTTAATTTCGTTAAGCGATTTGCGGCCGAAGTTCTTGGTCCGGAGCATTTCGGCTTCCGAACGCTGCACTAAGTCGCCAATCGATTGGATGTTGGCGTTCTTCAAGCAGTTGTAAGACCGAACCGAGAGTTCCAACTCTTCCACAGAGCGATTGAGGACCTCATTGACCTGACCAGTCACACCGCGCTCAGCCGGCTCCTCTACCGCTTCCGAGATCTCTTCAAAGTTGATGAAGATGCTCATGTGGTCTTTGAGCAATTTGGCGGCCATGCCGATCGAGTCTTGGGGGGAAATCGCGCCGTTGGTTACGACTTCAAGAGTCAGCTTATCGTAGTCAGTCATCTGGCCCAAGCGTGCGGCCTCGACCGAATAGTTGACCTTGCGGACCGGCGAATGAACCGAGTCGATCGGAATGAAGCCAATCGGCAGGTCTTCGTCGAAGTTGCGGTCAGCGGCAACATACCCGCGACCCTGCTTCAAACGGACCTCAATGTTCAGCTTGCCACCTTCGCCGACAGTAGCGATGTGTAGATGTGGATCGAGCACTTCGACATCGGCGTCCGTCTGGATCTGGCCCGAGAGGACCTCCCCAGGCTGGTCCACAATGATCCGTGCGGTGTGGATACCGTCCGACATCATCTTGAACGGAACCTGCTTGAGATTCAGGATGATATCGGTAGCATCTTCGGTGACGCCAGGAATCGGACTGAACTCATGGGCCACTCCCTCAATCCGGACGGCCGTAATGGCGGCGCCTTCGATCGAGCTGAGGAGTACGCGGCGAAGGCTGTTGCCAATCGTCGTGCCAAAACCACGTTCGAACGGCTGAGCCGTGAACATGCCATAACGTTCCGTGAGCGTCTCGGTATTGGCAACCAGTCGCTTGGGTTTCTGAAAGCCCTTGAACATAGCTCTCCTTGTAGGGTTGGGGGACTTGGGTCGCTTACTTCGAGTACAGTTCGACGATCAACTGTTCGTTGACCTGGATCTGAACCAGTTCTTCACGCTTCGGATTCGAGGCGATAGTCGCCTTCAGGTTTTCCCGGTCAACCTCTAGCCACGTGGGCGACGGCAGATGAGCCGTGGCGTCGCGCGATGCGAGGATGGAAGGATGGTTCTTACTCTTGTCGCGGACAGAGACGATGTCTCCAGCGCGGACTTGGTAAGAGGGAATGTTCACCTTTTTGCCGTTCACGAGTAAATGCCCGTGACGAACAACCTGCCGAGCACCAGCTCGGGAGGTGGCAAAACCGATACGAAACGCTACGTTGTCAAGACGCTTCTCAAGCATCTGCAACATCACCTCGCCGGTAATTCCCTTGGAGCGGCTAGCCTTCTCGAAGATATTGCGGAACTGGCCTTCCAAGAGTCCAAAATAGCGCTTCGTCTTCTGTTTCTCGCGCAACTGCAAACCGTAGCCGACGATTTTCGGCTTACGAGCCTGACCGTGCTGGCCGGGGGGGAAGTTCCGCTTCTTCTCATCACTGACGGCGCACTTCGGGCCGTAACAGCGCTCACCCTTCAGGTAGAGCTTCATGCCTTCGCGCCGACACAAGCGGCACACAGGGCCAATATAACGAGCCATTCAATCTCCTAGAACCTTTGAGCTCTCGCCCAGGGTGCAGTTTACGGCTAATGCCTTCGTCCTGCTTTGATGACGGACAGGCCAAAAGACACTATTCGTCAGGTAACAGTATGACACACTCCGAGGCAACAGCACCACTGGCCGTCGGAGTGTGTAAAAAAGTGGATTCCAATTCGATCAGACGCGACGCTTTTTGGGCGGGCGGCAACCGTTGTGCGGAATCGGAGTCCGATCTTTGATCGATCGAACTTCAATGCCCGCAGTCGACAACGCTCGAATTGCCGATTCGCGTCCGGCACCCGGACCGCTCACCCGAACTTCGACAGTCCGCAGACCGGATTCCTTTGCCTTATTCGCAGCGGTCAGCGACGCCTGCTGAGCGGCGAACGGGGTACCCTTGCGAGAACCACGGAAACCGAGCGAACCGGAGCTCGACCAGGCGATAACGTTGCCGATCGGGTCCGTGAACGTGATGATCGTGTTATTGAACGTGGCCTGCACGTGGCAGAGACCCATCGGTACGTTCTTTCTTTCCTTCTTTTTGAAGGCCTTCTTTTTCGCGTTTTTTGCTGGTGCTTTGGCCATGTTCGTTTACTGGTGCGGACCCTTACTTCTGGCCCGGCTTCTTTTTGTTGGTTACAGTACCCTTCCGCGGGCCTTTCCGCGTGCGGGCATTCGTGTGAGTCCGCTGACCGCGGGCAGGGAGGCCGCGGCGATGGCGCAATCCGCGATACGAACCCATCTCAATCAGGCGCTTGATGTTGAGAGAGACTTCCTTGCGAAGGTCACCCTCGACAGCTCCCTCATTTTCGAGAAGCGTACGGATCTGGTTGACTTCGTCCTCGGTCAGGTCCGAAATCTTACGGTTCGGGTCGACGCCGACCCGATAAAGGATCGACTTCGCACGGGTGCGGCCAATGCCATAAATGTAAGTGAGACCGATCTCAGCTCGCTTTTTTGCGGGAAGATCGACGCCGGCGATACGTGCCATAGGCTGGGTTCTCCTGTTTCTCTAAAAATCGCTGTTAAAAAGCCAAAGCGCGTCGCGCTTAGCCTTGCCGCTGTTTGTGTTTCGGATTCGTACAGATAACCCGCACCGTTCCGTAGCGGTGAATGATCTTGCACTTATCACAAATTTTCTTAACCGATGCCCGTACTTTCATGACTTCCTTGGTGCCCCCGTGATTCGGCCTCGCGTATGATCCTGCGGCGAGAGCGTCACTTCAACTTGGTCTCCCGGCCGTAGCCGGACAAACTGAACTTCTCGAATCCCGGCCGCGTGTGCGAGCACTTGTTGCCGGTTTTCTAATTCCACCTTGACGATGCCGTTCGGCATGAGCTCTACGACAGTCGCTTGATGGACTTGCATGTGGACTCAACAATTCACGGCCGGGTTAGCACCCAGGGTCCGTCTTTCGTAACGGCCACACAATGCTCAAAATGAGCCGACGCCGAACCGTCCTGACTGACGGCGGTCCAACGATCGGATAAAACTTTCGACTGCGGTTTGCCAGCGTTCACCATTGGCTCAATCGCTAAGACCATCCCCTCTTTCAAGCGGGGATTTTCGTTGTTGCGATCTACGTAGTTGGGTACTTGCGGCTCTTCGTGCAGTTCCGTTCCAATGCCATGGCCAACAAATTCACGGACAATAGTGAATCCGTTTGACTCGACGTGTTTTTGCACCGTCGAGCAGATGTCAAACAGCCGGTTACCCGGCCGCACCTTTTCAATTGCCTTTTCGAGCGATTCTTTGGTGACGGTAAGGAGTTTGGCCATTTGAGGACTGATTTCACCCACGCCGACAGTGATCGCCGAATCGCCATAATAGCCATCCAGTTGAACACCAGTATCGATCGAGATGATGTCGCCACGCTTCAAAATCTTGTGTTTCGAGGGCATGCCGTGAACGATCTCGTCGTTCACCGACGTGCAGAGCACGTACGGGTAACGATTCCCGGCGGCGGCGGAATAATAGCCTTTGAAGGCTGGCCGCGCCCCGGCGTCGAGAATCAGTTTTTCGGCAGTTGCTTCCAATTCTAAAGTCGATACACCTTCCTGAACGAGCTCGGCGACTGTCTGCAAAATCTTGTAAACGAGAAGGCCGCTTCGGCGCATTTTCTCGAGTTCAGCAGGACTTTTGCGAATAATCATTGGGCTACAGATGGAGCAGGTTCAATCAGGGAGTGTTGTTGGAGTCTTTCTAAAAAGTCGTTGAGGATCTTGTTTGGGGTTTCGGTGCCGCTGAACTCCCAACTGCGGATAGGTTGTTCCGCTAAAAATTGAGCCACCGGTTCGGTGAGCGTTGCGTAGTGTTCGATTCGCCTGACAATCAAATCAGTCTGGTCATCCACTCGCTCGGTCAACCCCGCTCCGCACTCGTCACAGATTCCTGTCTTCCGGGGCGGCAATCGCACAACATTGAAGATCGCACCACATGAGGAGCAGAATCGCCTCGCCTGCAATCGAAGCTTCACTTCAGTATAGTCCAGAACCAGCCGGACCAGCAGAGGCTCGATTTCCAAGCGGCGAAGGACAGGCAAAAACTGAAGTGTTTGCTCCAGCGTTCTTGGATAACCGTCCAGGATAATTCCTTTCCGACAATCCGGTTGCGCCATCCGATCCGCGACCAATTCGTTAACAACGGAATCCGGAGCATAGCCGCCCCGCAGAATTTCTACTGAAGCTTGACCCGCCGGTGTTCCCTGCTCTATATGCCGCCGAAGAAGGTCGCCTGTCGAAATGTGCGGCCAAGCGGTTACTTGACTCAGCATCCTTCCTAAGGTGCCCTTTCCGGAACCCGGTGCGCCGTACAACAACACCGCCAGGGGTTTGGAAGCACGAAAGCTGGCGGCAACGACGGTATTCAATTGCGAAAGAACGATCCGGTTAGGCCGATGAACGGCGTCCACGAATCCGGCCCGCACGAGGGGTGAAGCCCTCGTAGTGCCGCATAATGAGTTGGGCTTCAATCTGGTTTACAGTATCCATCGCCACACCGACTACGATCAGAAGCGACGTGCCACCGAAGTAGAAGTTGACATTCAGACCATCCAAGATGAAGCGCGGGAAGTAAGCATCCACCCAGTTTCCGATCAACGGAAGGTGTTGTAGCTTGATACCGGAAATCATGATCTCGGGGAGCAGGCAGAGGATTGAGAGATACAACCCACCAACGACCGTGATTTTGGTTAAGATGTTGTTCATGTAGTCCGCGGTGTTTTTGCCCGGGCGAATACCGGGGATGAAGCCACCGTACTTCCGCATGTTGTCGGCCGCTTCATTTGGATTGAAGATGATCGACACGTAGAAGAAGCAGAAGAATACGATCAGAACAATGAACAGAATGATGTAGAGCGGTTCGGAGTGCTGAATACTCCGCAGCATAGCGCTCAGGTAAGCGTTGTCCCGAACCCAAGCGATTTGAGTCAGCGTCTGCGGGAATGTTAACAGCGAGCTGGCAAAGATGACGGGAATGACGCCGCCGGCATTCACCTTCAGCGGAAGGTGAGTCGATTGGCCTCCCATCATACGGCGACCGACCACCCGACGAGCGTACTGCACTGGAATCCGGCGCTCGCCTCGCTCCACGAGGACGATTAACCCAACCACCGCGACCATGATAGCGATGATGACCAGCAGTTGGACGATGTTCCACTCGCGAGTCTCAAAAGCCTTTTGGTAGATATTCCCGATCGCCTGGGGGAGACCAACAACGATGCCCGTGAAGATGATCAGCGACATGCCGTTGCCGATACCGCGCTCGGTGATCTGTTCACCCAGCCACATAATAAAGGCCGTGCCCGTAGTCAATGAAATCATGGTCATGAAGACGAAGCCAAATCCCGGATTTACTACGAAGTTCCCTTGGGACTGTAGCGCGGTAGCGATGGTGAAAGACTGCACCAAAGCCAAACCGACCGTCAGATAGCGCGTCCATTGCGTGATCTTGCGGCGCCCAAGCTCACCCTCTTTCGAGAGCTTCTCTAGGGTCGGCACCACGATTGTCATTAACTGGAGAATAATCGAGGCCGTGATGTAGGGCATGATGCCCAAAGCAAAAACGGTAAGCCTACGGAACATTCCCCCGGAAAACAGATCGATAAAGCCAAAGAGCGTTCCTTGGTTCTGCCGGAAAAACTCCTCGAGTTGTTCAGCGTCAATTCCGGGGGTAGGGATGTGCCCACCCAGCCGATAAATCGCCAACATGCCGAGGGTGAAAAGGATGCGATTCCGGAGATCCGGAATCTTAAATGCGTTCGCCAGTGCTTCGAAGAACTTCATGACGCTTCGTTATAGGGGACCGAACTACTGTTTCTTCTTCTCGATAACGGTGACGGTGCCACCAGCGGCCTTGATTTTTTCTTCGGCGGCCTTCGAAAAAATGTTGGCAGTGACGTGGATCGGCCGAGTGATTTCGCCGTTAGCAAGAATCTTGAGACCATCCAGCATCTTTTTGATCACACCCAGCTCAACCACCTTGGCAGCATCGAAGGTATCACCCGCCAACTTGTCTAACGTCGACAGGTTCACGATAGCGTACTCTTTCCGGAAGATGTTGGTAAAGCCCCGCTTCGGAAGACGACGGTGAAGCGGCATCTGGCCGCCCTCGAAACCGCGCATCCGGGAGTAACCGCTGATGGACTTGGCGCCTTTCGCGCCGCGACCGGAGAATTTGCCCCGACCAGTACCCATGCCCTGGCCAACGCGTTGCTTTTTCTTTACCTGTCCGGCAGGGGGTTTAATATCACTGAGATTCATTTGAGGTCGTCTCCACGCGGCTGGCTATTCTACGATCCGGAGCAAATGAGGCACTTTGGCCACCATGCCTCGAAAGGAGGCGGTGTCGGGGCGCTCGACGATCCGGTTCATTTTCTTCAAACCCAAAGAACGCACGATTGCTTTGTGCGGCTCCGGGGTGCTGATCGGACTCCGATACAGCTGGATTTTTATCATTTTAGCAGTGCTCATGGCAAAAGATCCTTACATCTTCTCCGGGGCGATCCCACGGATGTCGGCCACTTCGCCCTTTTCGCGGAGTTGGACCAAAGCCGCCATTGTCGCCTTGACCATGTTGTGCGGATTACGCGAACCCAGACACTTGGTCAGGACGTTCGGAATTCCGACGGCCTGGATCACCGCGCGAACCGCACTGCCGGCAATGACGCCTGTGCCTTCCGGTGCCGGCTTGATCAAGACCAGGCCCGCACCAAAGCGGCCGGTAGCCGCATGAGCGATGGTGGTTTCGAGGACATTGATTTTGTGGAGATTCTTTTTGGCCGACTCAATACCCTTCTTGATGGCGGCCGGAACTTCTTTGGCTTTCCCGGTTCCGAATCCCACAATTTTC
Source organism: Candidatus Sulfopaludibacter sp. SbA3 (assembly GCA_945890485.1). Taxonomy (GTDB): domain Bacteria; phylum Acidobacteriota; class Terriglobia; order Bryobacterales; family Bryobacteraceae. The sequence goes on from CAMDCN010000007.1 coordinate 373,538, forward strand.
GCCTGAGGATCTCCGACAACAACCAAAGCAGAGAAGCTGAGGTTCTTACCGCCCTTGACGACCTTGGTTACGCGGTTGATAGAGACGACTTGCTCTTTCAGATTGGCGGTCGCTTCGACGCGCTTTACTACGGTAGCTGGCATGCGTAAATTCTCCTCGGCCCCTTAAAATTCCAATCCGGCTTCGCGGGCCGCATCGGCCAACGCCTTAATCCGCCCGTGATAGAGAAAGCCGCCCCGGTCGAATACGACCTTGGTCACACCCTTCTCTTTGGCCCGCTCGGCGACAAGTTTGCCAATGGCTTGCGCCCCAGCAACGTTTCCGCCGTCTACAGCGCCCTTCTCGGCTGAAGAGGCCGAGGCGATGGTAACGCCTGCCAAGTCATCGATAACCTGAACATAGATGTGCTTAATACTACGGAACACCGCCAGACGGGGCCGTTGCGGACTGCCCTCGACGCGCTTCCGGATGCGGGTGTGAATGCGGCGACGAACGGCGTCTTTATTGATTTTCGAGATCATGCTTCGTTATTCCTCACGCGGTTACTTCTTGCCACCCGCGCCAGACTTGCCAGCCTTCTTGCGGAGTACTTCGCCCGTGTAACGGACGCCCTTGTTCTTGTATGGATCTGGCGGACGCAGGAATCGCATGTTCGCCGCCACCTGGCCAATCAGTTGACGGTCATGGCTAGTCAGGACTAAGTGGGTCATCTTTTCGACCTTAGCGTCTACGCCTTCCGGCAGAAGAAACTCGATCGGGTGGGAATAGCCCAGCGTGAAGACGACTACCTTACCCTTAACATCAGCCCGGTAACCGGTGCCCACGATGTCCAGCTCGCGTGTAAAACCAGTGGAGACACCGGTGATCGCGTTTGCGGCCAGCGCGCGCGTCAGTCCGTGAAGCGCAGCATGGGAATCGCTGTCACGCTTCACTTCCAGTACATTCGCGTTCTGCTCAATCCGGATGCCCCCAGGAATCGGCACAATCAGATTTCCTTTCGGCCCTTGCACCGAAAGTTGCGTTCCGATCTGGACCTTCACCCCAGCGGGGAGCGGGATTGGTTTTTTTCCTACTCTCGACATAATTCTTGTTCTCTCAGTTAAGCGGCCGTTCTACCAAACTTGGCAGAGCAATTCGCCACCCACGCCTTCTTTGCGCGCGGTACGGCCAGTCATTACGCCCTTCGGCGTGGTCAAAATGTTGATTCCCATGCCGCCTAGAACGCGTGGAACGTCCTTCGACCCGACATAAACCCGGCAACCGGGCTTGGAAATACGCTCCATCTTGGAGATCACCGGCGCGTTCGCGGGGGTGTACTTCAGATAGATCTTGATAATTTTCTTGGCGCCTTCCTCGGCTAGTTTGAAGTTGAGGATGTAGCCTTCTTCGCGGAGAATGCGGGCAATCTCCAACTTTAGCTTCGACCCCGGGACATCCACTTTAGGATGCCGGGCGGCCATCGCGTTGCGGATCCGCGTAAGCATATCGGCGATAGGATCGCTGGTCATGGTCCGTTCGGGTTTCCTTCTCTAGAGAAATACTGAGGGTGAACTGGGCTTACCAGCTCGATTTCGTAACACCGGGAATCTGTCCCGACAGCGCCAACTGGCGGAAGCAGATGCGGCAAAGTCCAAACTTGCGCATGTAGCCGCGGGGCCGCCCGCAGCGGAAGCAACGATTGCGATGGCGAACTCCCAGTTTCGGGACGTTCGCATCCGCAGCCTTCTTCAGTTTGATATCCTTAGCGATTTTTGCGGTGGTTGCCATGAATCAAATCCTTCGTTTCTTTACTGCTGCCGGAAAGGCATGCCCATCAGCTTGAGCAGAGCGACACCCTCGGCGTCGGTCTTGGCAGTCGTGGTGATGCTGATGTTCATCCCCCGCGTCTTGTCTACCTTGTTGTAATCGATTTCAGGAAAGATCAGCTGATCCTTGATTCCGAGCGTGTAGTTACCGCGGCCATCGAAGGCTTTGGACGAGACACCGCGGAAATCGCGCACCCGGGGCAGAGAGATGTTCATCAGCCGGTCGAGGAACTCGAACATCCGGTCCCCACGCAATGTGACCATGCAGCCGATGGGCATGTTTTCGCGCAACTTGAAGGCCGCAATGGATTTCTTTGCCTTGGTGACGACAGGACGCTGGCCGGCGATAGCGCCGAGCTCATTTACTGCACCGTCCATAATCTTAGGGTTCGATGTCGCCTCGCCCAAACCAACGTTGACCGAGATCTTTTCGATCTTTGGCACCGCCATCACGTTGGTGTACCCGAATTCTTTCGTCAGTGCCGGGATGACGTTCTTTACGTAGTGTTCTCTTAGCCTGGCCTTCATGCTGATTCCTTACTTCTTCGCGGCGAGAACTTCGCCTGTTTTGCGTGCCACGCGAACCCGCTTCGCTGACGGGCCTTCGCCTTCCACTTTGGTACCAATGCGCGTGGGCTTGCCGTCACCCGTAAGAATCATCACGTTTGAAACGTGAATCGAAGCTTCTTTCTCCGCGATTCCGCCCTTGATCTGCTTGGAGGGATTCGCCTTTGTGTGGCGCTTCACTAGCATCACACCTTCGACGACCAAGCGACCGGTTTCCCTATCGATCTCAAGAATACGCCCGGACTTGCCCTTGTCGCGGCCCGCGATAACCTTAACCAGGTCATTCTTCCGTAATTTGATGCGTAACGGCACGGCAGTGTTAGCCATTAGAGCACCTCCGGAGCCAAGCTGACGATTTTCATATACTTCTTATCCCGTAATTCGCGGGCAACGGGTCCGAACACACGGGTTCCAATGGGTTCGCCGAGTTCGTTAATCAGTACAGCCGCGTTATTGTCGAAGCGAATGTAAGTTCCGTCCTTCCGACGGCACTCTTTCCGCATCCGAACGATAACGCAACGTACAACCTTGCCCTTCTTGATATTTGAATCCGGCGCAGCTTCCTTCACAGCAGCGGTGATAATGTCACCTAGCCCGGCATGTGAACCAAGGTCGCCACCGCGCGGCAGGATGCATTGCAAACGACGAGCGCCACTGTTATCAGCGACCTCGAGGATTGTTCTCATTCCAATCATTATGTTTTCCTAGCCTCCTGTTGCGTCTTCGGCTTACGCCTTAGAGCCCTTCTTGGGGGCTGACTTCTTTTTGTTGGCCGAGGCTGCCGGAGCCACGACATGCGCTTCGTCGATCACCACAGCCTTGCGGATAACCTCCGCCAAGGCCCAGCGCTTCAGATGGCTGAGGGGGCGATGTTCAACGATACGAACCACGTCGCCGGTACGCGCCGTCTCACTCTCGTCATGAGCATAGAACCGCCGACGCTTCGTCACAACCCGGCGATACAATGGGTGCTTCACCCGGCGGATAACTTCGACCACGATGGTCTTGGTCATTTTCGTCGACACTACTTCGCCGACCTTTTCCTGGCCTGCCTTCTCGGACAGTGCGTTGAGATTCGCTTCAACCGCCATCGTTACTTACCTTGCCTTTCGTGCAGGATCGTCAAAATCCGTGCCCGGTCCTTTTTGAGTTCGCGGTACTTCTTCAGCCCATCGGCTTGACCCATTGACATCCGGAAGCGCAGTTGAAACATCTGCTCCGCATGTGCCTGAGACTGCTTTTCGAGCTCGCTATCCTCGAGCCCCCGGATTTTCTCGGCTTTCATATCTTTTTCCTACTTGGCTTCTTCGGTTTCCGCTCGAGGCTACGCCTGCATGTCGCGCGTGACGACTTTGGTGAGGATCGGCAGCTTCTGGGCGGCTAGGCGCATCGCTTCAGTCGCGACGTCGAGGGCAACCCCTTCCATTTCAAACAGAATCTTTCCTGGGCGAATGACGCACGCCCAGTGATCCAACGGGCCCTTGCCCGAGCCCATGCGGACTTCGGCGGGCTTTTTGGTGATTGGCTTGTCAGGGAAAATCCGGATCCAAACCTTGCCGCCGCGTTTGATGTATCGCGTCATCGCGATACGCGCCGCTTCGATTTGCCGGTCCGTGATCAAACCGCAGTGCATGGCCTTCAAGCCAAAGTCACCGAACGCCAGGGTGCTGCCGCGCCAGGCTTTGCCCGTAATGCGACCGCGCTGTTGTTTCCTGAACTTGACTTTTTTGGGCATCAGCATGGCGATAGTTCTCCGTGTCGAAAATTATTTCTAAATCTGCTAATTACTGGTTTTCCGGGGTTTCGCCACCGGAATCGGGGCCATTCTCGGCCTTCCAGGTGGGTTGAACCGGCGCTAACGGAGGTGCGATCGGACGGGCGACGGCAGGTTCCGCAGAAGGGGGAGCCACTTGCACCGGAGGACCGCCAGCGGCTACCTGAGGGGCGCGACCATCCGCACTCCGGTTGCTCCCGCGATCTCCGCGGTCGCCCCGATCCCCGCCGCGTTCCGGCCGGTCGCTGCGCTCACGGCGCGGCGCCCGACGGGGTTCCGGCTCGTTCCCTTTGCGGAAGTCACCCAGAATTTCGCCCTTGTAGATCCAGACTTTGACGCCGATCACACCGTAGGTGGTGAACGCCTCGCTGAATCCGTAATCGATGTCGGCCCGTAGCGTATGGAGGGGCAGTTGACCATCGAGATACCATTCGCTGCGCGCAATTTCAGCACCGTTCAAACGGCCCGAGACACGCACTTTGATACCCTTGCAACCCAAGCGCTTGGCGTTATCGACGGCTTTCCGCATGGCACGCCGGAATGCGACGCGCTTTTCCAGCTGCAGGGCGATCGATTCCGACACCAATTGGGCATCGTGATCCGGCTTCGATACCTCTTGAATATCGATAAAAACTTCCCGATTGGTCTTGCGTGCCAAGTCGGACTTCAGTTTCTCGATTTCCGCGCCCTTCCGCCCGATGATGATTCCAGGCCGCGATGTCCGAATGGTGATGCGGAGCTTGTTGCCCGGCCGATCCACTTCGATCGAACTCACGCCCGCCGCTTTCAGGCGATCAGTGAGCGACTCGCGCAGATTGAGATCCTCCTGCAACAGCTTGGAGTAATCCTGCTTGGCAAACCAGCGCGATCGCCAGGTTTTCGTGACCCCTAGACGGAATCCGTATGGATGTGTTTTCTGACCCATGCTAACTCGATTTCTCGTTTGGCTCTGATTCTTCTTTTGCTACGCCGAGTCTTATTTCTCGGAGACGGCAACTACGATGTGCGAGATCCGCCGCTGGTAGCGGTAGGCCCGGCCCATCGGTGCCGGACGGATGCGCTTCATGCGAGGCCCGTCGTTGACGTAGGCTTCGCTCACATATAGGTTATCAACGTCGACGGAGTCGGCCTTGTTCTCAGCGTTCGCGATTGCACTGCGGAGAACTTTCTCAACCGTCGGGGCCACCCGCTTGTTGGTGGAACGCAGGATGTTGATCGCATCGCCAGCCTTCACACCGCGGATGAGGTCCACGACAAGACGGGCTTTCTGCGGAGAGATGTGAATGTATCGGGCTTCAGCTCTGGCTTGCATTTGTGTTTCTCCCTACCGTCCCGACTTCTCGTTGGTCTTGGCCTGATGGCCTTTGAAGGTACGCGTCGGCGAGAACTCTCCCAGCTTGTGACCAACCATGTTCTCGGTGACATAAACCGGAATGAACTTCCGTCCGTTATGCACGGCAAGCGTATGCCCGATGAAGGTCGGGAGAATCGTCGAACGGCGAGACCAGGTCTTGACGACCTTCTTTTCGCTCTTGGCGTTCATCCCATCCACCTTCGCGAGGAGGTGATCGTCAGTAAACGGTCCTTTTTTTAGCGAACGACCCATGTCAGATTTCCTTCTTAGCGCTTCTTACTCTTGCGGGTCACGATGAACTGATCGGTCCGCTTATTGTTCCGCGTTTTGAAACCACGCGTCGGCTGGCCCCACGGGGTCACCGGATGACGGCCGCCCGAAGTGCGTCCCTCACCGCCACCATGCGGGTGGTCGACCGGGTTCATAGTAACGCCACGATTGTGGGGCATCTTTCCCAACCAGCGGGAACGGCCAGCCTTACCGAGCGATTCATTCTCGTGGTCGGTGTTGCCGACCTGACCGACAGTAGCGGCACACTCAAGCTGTACCTTTCGGACTTCGCCTGACGGCAGCTTCAGAAGAGCGATTCCACCCTCTTTCGAAACCAACTGAGCGAGTGCACCAGCAGAGCGCGCCATTTGGCCGCCCTTCCCGGGCTTCAACTCGATATTGTGGACGAAGGTACCAGCCGGGATGTTCTTCAGCGGCAAGGAATTGCCAACGAGAATATCCGCTTCCGGACCACTGCTTACCGTCGCGCCAACTTCCAAGCCGACCGGGGCGATGATATAACGCTTTTCGCCATCGGCGTAGTGCAAGAGAGCAATCCGGGCTGAGCGGTTCGGATCGTACTCAATCGTCGCCACCTTAGCCGGAATCCCCGCCTTGTCGCGCTTAAAATCGATGATCCGGTACGTCTGCTTATGACCGCCGCCGATAAAGCGGGAAGTCACACGGCCAGTGTTGTTACGTCCGCCCGACTTCTGCAAGCCGACGGTTAGCGATTTTTCCGGAACTTGTTGGGTAATCTCGTCACGTTTCACCACCGTCATGAAACGACGGCTGGGGGTAAACGGACGGAAAGTTTTCATCGGCATGGCTTAGATCTCCGCGTACTCCGGCATCTTCTCGCCGGCCCTGAGCTTCACGTATACTTTCTTCCAGTCCGACCGATATCCGGCGAACCGGCCGCGGCGGCGTAGTTTACCTTCATTATTGAGCGAGCGGACATCCGCCACTTTCACTTTGAAGATTTTCTCGATTGCCTGCCGCACCTGCACCTTGTTCGCAGCCGGATGGACTTCAAACGTAAGGGTGTTTTCCGCTTCTTTCTTGGTTAAGCCCTTTTCGGTGACGATGGGCCGACGAACTACTTCATAGAGATTCATTTAGGAGAGGCCCTCCGAGAGACGCTTCGCCGCAGTCTCGCTAATAAGGACCCGCTTGGCACCAAGCAGGTGATACGGGTTGACGTCCTTGCTTTCGAGCAAAGTTACGCCGGGGATGTTGCGGGATCCCAGTTTGAGATTCCGGTTATCCGAGTTATCGATGAAAAGTACGGTTTTGGGCGACTCGAATTTGCCGAGCACACTTTTTACCGTCTTTGTCTTGTGGTCAGCGAACGCGAAATCGTTGACAACCTGCAATTCACCGTCTCGAAGCTTGGCGCTAAGCGCTGAGCGCAAAGCACCTTTCATCATTTTCGACGGAAGCTTGTACGAGTAGTCGCGCGGCTGAGGACCATGGGTGGTGCCACCGTGGCGCCAGAGCGGCGACCGAATGGATCCCATACGAGCACGGCCAGTGCCTTTCTGCTTCCACAATTTCTTGCCCGAACCAGCCACTTCGTGACGGGTCTTGGTCGAAGCGGTGCCACGACGTTGGTTCGCGAGGTAGTTGCGAACGGCCTCGTAAAGAAGAGCCTCGTTCACGTCAGCCGCAAAGACGGTGTCCGAGAGTTCGAGCTCACCGACTTTGTTCTTGTTAATATCCAGTACGTCTACTTTCGGCATGGTATGCTCTCCGGCCTAGCGGCCCGACCCCTTCTTCGAACGGCGCAACAGCACATAGCTGCCATTCGGGCCCGGGACTGCACCCTTGATTGCGATCACATTCTCATCGGCATCGATCTGCACGATTTCAAGATTGCGAACTGTCACTTGGTCGGTACCCATATGACCGGCCATCCGCATGCCCGGGAAAACCCGGCTCGGGAAGCTTGAACCACCGATGGAACCCGGTGCGCGGCCAAACATCGACCCATGGCCACCAGGACCGCCACGAAAATTGTGACGCTTGATCACGGAGGCGAAGCCACGGCCCTTGCTCACACCAATGACGTCAAGCCTTTCGTTGGGCTTAAAGTCGCTTGCGAGAACCCGGTCTCCCGCTTTCAAGTCGCTCGAACCAGGGCTCAAACGCAGTTCCTTGAGGAACCGAACACCCTCGGCGCCAGCCTTCTTGATATGACCCGTTTCCGGTTTGTTGATGCGCGTCGCCTTCACGTATTCCATGAAGCCGAGCTGCACCGCGTCATAGCCGTCCGTGGCTGGGGTCTTGCGCTGGACTACCACACAGGGGCCAGCCTTTACTAGCGTCACCGGCACTACCTGCCCATCAGGGCGGAAGACCTGGGTCATCCCGATTTTTTTGCCTAGAATTCCTGGGCTCATATATTTCCTTCGGCTTGGGTGATCGTCCGAGCGCTGAAGCTCAATGTGATCACCACCAGTTCAATCTCTTTCGTTGGCCAGGGCGGGGAGCTGATGGATTCACTATCGAATCCCTACCTCAACCCGTTGGCGGAAATTACTTCTTTCCGAACGCTTTAATTTCGACGTCCACACCGGCCGGAAGATCCAGCTTCATGAGGGCATCTACGGTTTCCTGCGTCGGAGCCAGGATGTCCAAAAGACGCTTGTGCGTGCGGATTTCGAACTGTTCACGGGACTTTTTGTCGACGTGGGGCGAGCGGTTGACGGTATACCGGTTGCGGATCGTGGGCAGCGGAATCGGACCCGCGACCTGGGCTCCACTGCGCTTGGCGGTCTCGACGATCTCCTGGGTGGATTGGTCGAGGATACGATGATCGTACGCTTTGAGCCGGATGCGAATGCTTTCTCTTAGGGACATGATGTTTCGAAGTGGGTCGTTTTTGTTGGGGGGCCTCCCGGTGGTGGCCCCCGAATTCAATTTAAGCGATGATCTCGGTCACGGTGCCGGCGCCGACGGTACGACCGCCTTCGCGAATCGCGAACCGTAAGCCCTTGTCCATGGCGACCGGGGTGATCAGTTCAATGGAGAGCTGGACGTTGTCGCCCGGCATCACCATCTCGGTACCTTCCGGCAACTTCGCCACACCCGTCACGTCCGTCGTCCGGAAATAGAACTGGGGACGATAACCATTGAAGAACGGCGTGTGACGGCCACCCTCGTCTTTGCTCAACACGTAAACTTCACCCTTGAAGTTCTTGTGCGGCTTGATCGAGCCTGGCTTCGCAATCACCTGGCCGCGTTCGACGTCTTCCTTGTCGATACCACGCAGCAGGAGACCCACATTGTCGCCCGCCCGACCTTCGTCGAGCAGCTTCTTGAACATTTCGACGCCGGTGATCACCGTCTTCCGCGTGTCGCGGAAGCCAACAATCTCCATTTCCTCGCCGACCTTGCAGATTCCCTGTTCAATACG
>CAMDCN010000008.1 GCA_945890485.1 Candidatus Sulfopaludibacter sp. SbA3
GAACAAACAGGGTGGCGCGGAGAACGTGTCACCCACAACTCCCCCTATCGGATCGATAGACCCCTATGCCTTGAAAATCCCCGCCCGCAGGGCGGAATCTTCCCTCTTCCACCCATTTCCTATCCTCATTTTCACGCTGAGCCAAAACAGGAGCGGGGCCGGAGCCGCGTCAAAGCCGGATGGTCGAGTGGACGTTTGGACTTTTCGGGCGCACGAGTGACCCGGACGCAAGCGTGAACGCCAACCAGGTTTAAACTTGGCGACGCCGATAGGAAAAGGGACTGCTCGGTCCCCCTACCTAATCAGGCAGCGCTTGTTCCCGTGCAAATCACCCACGCCAATCCGCCCGCTACGCTCGCCCATGTTTCGAATTGGGGCAACCAGCACACTTCGTTGGGGCCTTTCAAATCGACTTGCTAGAGCGCGCGTCCAGATTGAGAGAACGAGGGATCCGTCCGCTCTGCCCGTCTTTACTGGAGTGCCTGGTTCAATTGGTGGATTGTCTTTTAGCCGGCTTGCCGCCGGTGTTGCGTGGAAGCAAGTAAAGGACGAAGTATTAGCTTCTTTTGCCAGCAAGCCCACACCCCTGAAGAGATGGACGAGGTGTTTCGTCTGCGGTACCTTTGCTGCCACGCGAAGGGAGCTATCGCGGCCCGCGCCGACCAGCGCTTTCACGATCCCTATGACGAACTGGCGAATCAGTTCAGCTTCCTCCTGCGTGTCGAGGATACGGCGGGCAGCGTATGGATTCGCTTAGTTTGGCCGAAACGCGGCTGGCTGGAGGCTCCGTCGGCGACGGTGTTCGGCGACCACGCAGGCTTTCGTGGCATCGCCGCGGGGTCGTATGTGGCGGTAAGTCGGCTGTGTTTTTTGACGGAAGCCCGGAGTGACGTGCTCTATCGATTGGTGATGAATCTGATGGCGCTGGCCGAGTATCATCAGGCCGAATGGGTGGTCGCGTGTCCGCGCGAAGAACATGCTTTGTTCTATGAGCGAATGGTCGGGTTTCGCCTGATTGGGAAGCCGCGGACCTGTTGCGGCGTGAACTTCCGTACAGCGTTGCTGGCGGTGTCGCTGGCGAAAATTCGGGAGACGGCCGACCGCGTGCGGTTGGGCGGGCGGCGGGGCAGTCGCTGTTGACCGCTGCTTGATGGCATGCTGAAGCGTGGCGTTCCCCTACTTTCAGCCGAGTCGTCCCTCGATTCTGTTCTTCAGCCGAGGCCGGGGGCGCGGGCATGCGGTTCCAGATCTGGAAATCGCGCGCCAAATCATCGCCCTCCGGCCTGAGGTGCAGATTCACTTTGTCTCGTACGGCACTGGCGGTGCCACCATCGCCGCGCGGGGATGGCCGCTGGTGGATCTCGGCCTGCCCGACGACAACAGCACCGCCGTCACCGTAGTTCACGCCGGCCGGTTGATCGGCGCGCTACAGCCGGATCTGGTGGTGTCGCACGAAGAGTACGCGGCGCTGCCGGCGGCGGCAGTCTTCGGCAGGCGCGCGCTGCTGCTGACGGACTTCTTTGGCGAAGACGGCTCCTTTTGGATGGAGTGCCAGTGGTTCGCGGAACGTATCCTGTTTCTCGATCACCGCGGCCTCCACCCCGAGCCGGCCTCGGCGAAAGGCCGCACTACGTATCTGCGTCCGGTGTTGCGGGACTTCTCCTGGCGGCGGAGCGATCGCCGTCGGGCCCGCCGCGAACTTGGCTTGGCGGAAGAGGGCCGGGTGATCGGCGTGATGCCGGGCAGTTGGACGGAGGCCCGCGCGCCCTTGGCGGAGCGTTTGCTGAGGGCCCTGCCGTCTGGGGATCAACTGGTGTGGCTGGCTGGGAGCGACGCTTTGTTGCTCAAGCAAATGACGAGCGGGCGTCCGCGGACCACGGTGCTGGAACACGTTTGGGAGATCGACAGGCTGATGTGCGCCTGCGATCTGGTGGTGACCAAGTGCAACCGGATGACGGTGCGGGAACTCGCCGCGTTGGGGATTCGCACGCTCTCGGTCAGCTATGGAAGGAATGCCGCCGATGAACGCTCCATCGCCGGGTTGCGCAACAATCGCACGCTCCAGCCAAGGCAGCTTACGGCAACGGCGTTGCGACGGGCTATGGCGGAGCCGGAGCCGCGGCCGGTACGCTGGCGGGCGGCGTCTTGTGCGGACGAGATTTTGCGGCGGCTTGAGCCTGCTCGCACCGGGGCCGATAGTCAGGAAAGTGCTTGAGCTTATCGGCGGAGTACCGAAGGTAATCTCGTTTTTCGGGCGAGAGCGCGCGATCCTCGGCAACTTTCCTCAAGTACTCGATGCCATCGGCACGCTGCTGATCCTTCAATTGGGCGACGCTCTCTACCATCAGCACGGTTTGAATTTCGGCCATCCAGCGGGCGACGAATTTGCGCTCGCTGCGGGAACCCAGCTGGAATCCGTTGTTGTTCCGGAGCTCCCGGTAACGGGCCCGCAGGGCGCCGCGGAGCGTCTCGCGATCGCAAAGCCGGTTGCGGCCTTGCGTGTCGACCTTCGCCCCGGTCAGCTTTTCGATCTCCGGCACGATGCAGGCTCCGCAAACGGCTAGTTCGCGCTGCTGGCCGACAATAAAAGAAGGGCACGGTGACGCGGCGCCTTCTTCTTCCGCGCAACGCAGGCAAGCGCCGTGGTGCGCGGCGAACGAGCCGCAGGAAAGACCCATCCAAAACGCCTGCCCCGGCGAGAGCTGATTCACCAGGGTCTCGCTCAGGGGCCACATGACGTTGTTACAAGCGAAGCCGCGTTGGTTCGTCGTGTGGCCGTCATCAAAACGAGGGTCCCGGTTGTGGTCGAGTTGGTTCAAACCGAGCCGGTGCGAAAGCTCGTGAGCGGCGTCACCCAGTGCGGGCACTTCATGCACAAAGACCGCGGAGTTTTCGCCGCAACTGATGTTCTGCCCGCGAGCGCCATAATACAGGTTGATTACTCCAGGGACGAAGTTGTTGCCTTTTTCGAAAACACTGCCACAACTGGCCTCGGACACCTTCCCGTCGGGCTTGAGGAAGCGAGCGCGGATGGTGAGTCCGGCGAGATTGTGGTTCCAGATCCAATCGGTATGGGCCAGGTCGTCGCGGGCCAAGTCGGCCATGCGGGCGCTGGCCGGGTGCACGACGACATCGACGATGCGGCGTGGCCGCATTTCGATCCGAACGGGTTCGCTGATCTGGAACTCGATGGCGGGCAGGTAGGCAACGGCACGATCCCGCGCCATTGCCGCCATGCCGGCCAGCGGGTCGTCTTCCCAGCACTTCGCGCCGCGGTCTGCGGGTAGGGTGAGCTTTCCGTCGGAGGGCAAGGGCAGGCGCACGAAACCCGTGCCCGCGCAATCGTCGCCACTCCAACGATTGAGTATCAACGTGACCGGCTCGGCGGGTGCCGGGCCGGTCACGATCATCTGCGTCTGCATCTGCGCGTGCGCTATCGCCCCGAGCGCGAGAATGGGGAGAAAGAGCCGCATCAGCAGTCGATGTGAATGTCGGAGTCGCTTGCGCCGGCCGCATTCGCGGGATCGGTGATGAAATTCAGGTGGCCGCCGCGCGTCACCGTCAGATCTAGTTTTTCGCCGGGCTGCAAGGTCTTTGGCGGAGGCACGACGCCGAACGGGGACGGCGCCGCAACACCGGGTGTCAACTCCACGGGCCGAAATGTCACGGTGATGGCGCCCACAGGGCTCAAGTTATGCAGGCGGACCGTGGTGACTTCACCCACCTTGCCGTGAACACTGGGGTTGTTATTTCGCTGACCCGCCGGCGCATTCCGTCGGGTGCGCGGTCGGCCAGCTTTCGTCGCTCTCCTGAGTTCAACCACTTCGATACTTGGCATGTTCGTCTCCTTTCCTCATTTGGCACCGGCTTGCTTGTCTAGCAGTGGCACCAGATTCTTCAAAAACTCAGAGCGGAGCGCCCCGCTGCGCGGGTAGCCGATGCGGAAGGCGCGCGCCAGATACTCAAGCGCACGCTCTCGTTCGCCGGCAACGGAGAGCGTCTCCGCCGCTTGCTGCACGACGCCGGCGTCGTCCGGCGCTAGCGCAAGACTGCGCTCCAGGGGAACCCGCCAATCGCTCCGGCCGACCAGTGCTCGGTAGAAGGCGAGCGCGCTATGGGTCCCGGCCAGCGAAGGGTTGATCAACAGATCCTTCTCCAATGTCTCCACGGCGGTCCGCCGGGCCTCCAGCGCTTTCGCCGGCTGGCCCGAGCGTTCATAAGCCGCACCGAGGTTGCCCCAGATCCGATAGAACTTTCCCGATCCGCCGTCGATCGCCTGCTGGTACATTCGAATCGCTTCCGGATAGCGGCCGGTCTCCAGGTAGGCCTTACCGAGATTGGTAAGTGTTCCCACCTGATTCGGAGCGATCGTCAACGCCCGGGTCCAGAGTTTCTCTGCCTCGCGCCAGTTCTCCAATCGCGCGTAAGCTCCGCCCAAGTTCAGGTAGCCGCTGGCATTGTCTGGATTCAGATCGATCACTCGCCGCCAAGCCTCAATGGCCTTTTCAAACTCGCCGCGATTGTAATGAAACAAGCCGAGCGCCTTGTAGCCGGCCCAATCCCCCGGCCGCAGCGAGATCGCCTTGCGGTACGTCGCCTCCGCCTTGGCGTACTCCTTCTGCGCCTGATACGCGTTAGCGAGCCCCACGAAGGCCGCCGAGTTGCGGCTGTCCAGTTCCAGCGCCTTTTCGAAATCGCGCTGCGCCTCCGCGTGCAGGCCTGTGCCCATATGGATCATCCCCATGCTGATGTGGGGACCCGCCACGGCCGAATTCAATTCCAGCGCCCGCTGCCCGCTCCGCACGGCCTCTTCCATCAGTTTGGCGTCGCGAGTCTGCTCAAACTGATAAAGCCGCGCCTCGCCCAGACTGGCGTGGGCGAGCGCAAATTTCGGATCGAGCGACAGAGCCTTGTTCAGTAACTGCACGGCGCTCTCGATGCTCTGCTTCTGGTCGCTGCGCTGCAGATAGCCGCGCGCCTGCAGGTAATACTCATACGCACCCGGTTCAATCGGACTCATCTCGTCCTGCTCGCTCGCGTAACGAGCCTGCAGCTGGGCGTTCAACGCGTTCGCCAGCCGGACCACCGCCAGATCCTGCAGCCGTAGCGCGTTTCCGCGCGGCTCCTCAAGCGACACAGTCTCCAGTTGGACCTTCTTCTGCGTGTCGATCAGCGTCAACTGCAACCGCACGCGGTCGCCCTGGCTCTGCAGCGATCCTTCAACGGCCGTTGTGGCACCGAACTTGGCTCGCGCGTCGGAGGCCGTTACGGCTCCTTGGGCGCGGACCTCGCTGGCCGGCACCACCAGCAACGGCTCTGTGCCATTGGCGTCGTATTGCGATAGGCGGCCAGTGATTGTATCCATAAGTCCCAAGGCGAAGATGCGCAGTTCCGGCTCATCGGATATCACAGTCAGGGGCAGCAACGCCACCCGCTGGGCTGTCTTCGATGCCGGGTCGTCTCCTCGCCCTGTTAAGCGCAAGCCCACGAAGAAAGCGGCCAACACCGCCAAAAAAATTCCGGCCGCCACGAGCAAGCTGGTCCGACGGGAGAAGGGTCCGGGACCCGGGCCCGATCCAGCAATCTCTTCGATCACGGCTGCGGCCGAGGCGGCCCTCCGGGAAGGCTCACGCTCCAGGCAGCGCAAGATGGCCGACTCCCAACGCAACGGCAACTCCGGCGCATGCTGGCGCGGAGGCGTCGGCGGCTCCAGCACACGCTGCACGGCATTCTCAATGCCGCCTCCACCAGGGTAGGCCTTCCTGCCGGTGACCATTTCATAGAGCAGGAGGCCCAAAGCATACAGGTCGCTGGCCGCCGAGGCGGGCTCGCCGCGCAACTGTTCCGGCGCCATATAGTCGGGCGTTCCCAGCAGATGGCCGGTGGCGCTGAGCGAAGGCGCGTCTTCGGAGCGGGCGAGCGCGCGGGCCAAGCCGAAATCACTAATCACGGCTCGCAACCCCTGCGACGATTGCGCCAGGATGACGTTGCCGGGCTTCAGGTCGCGGTGCACAATGCCACAACCGTGCAACGCGGCCAAGCCCTCCAGCAACTGGCGCGCTACCGGTAAGGCCGCGTCGGCCGAAAGCTTGCCTCGGCGCCGCAACAAGGCGCTCAACGTCTCCCCCTCCAGAAATTCCATGGTCAGGTAGACGCGGCCTTGATCATGGGCGACATCGAAGATGCGGCAGAGGTTCGGATGCGTCACCTGACGCGCGATCTGCACTTCCCGCCGGAAGCGCGAGAGAAACTGCGGATCATCCAGCAGAGCGGGCTTCACCGTCTTCAAAGCCACACTTCCGCCGAGTTCCAGGTCCTCGGCTTCATAGACTTCGCCCATGCCGCCAGCGCCGGCGAAGCGGACAATGCGAAAGCGGCCGTTCAAGACTTCGCCCGGCGACAAGCTGTGGCGTGGCGCCTCGGGTAGTAGTTCCTGCGTGACAGTGTCGCCTGCGTGAATCAGCAGCCGCTCGACGGCGGTGCGCAACTCAGCGTCGCCCGCACACTCGCGATCCAGGAAGGCGGCCCGCTCGGACAAGGGGAGTTCGGCGGCGTCGGCGAAAAGGTCCTTGACCCTATTCCAGTTCGTTTGCATCGCCGGAGCCTAGTCCGAGATCCTCGCGGAGCCAGGCGCGCGCGAAGTTCCACTCGCGGCGCACGGTACGACCCGAGATCTCCATCACGGCGGCAGTTTCTTCCACGCTGAGTCCGCCGAAGAAGCGGAGTTCGATGACGCGGGTGGCACGGGGGTCCTGTTGCTGAAGGCGATGGAGAGCCTCGTCGAGACGGACTAGAGGCTCGCTACGATCGGGCGTGAAGACGAGATTTTCTTCCAACGGCAAGACGTCGGCACCGCCACCGCGTTTGCCGGCCAGATGTTTGCGGGCATGATCGACGAGGATGCGGCGCATAATGCTGGCGGCGGTGGCGAAGAAGTGCGAGCGATCCTTCCACTCGGCCTCGGTGTGGCGGATGAGTTTGAGATAGGCTTCGTTGAGGAGGGCGGTGGTTTGTAGGGTGTGCCCCTTGCGCTCGCGGCGCATATAGCGAGCGGCCATGAGACGGAGCTCACCGTAGACGGATTCGACTAGCGCGGCTTCGGCAGAGGAGTTGCACTGCTGAGCCTGGCGAAGCAATTCGGTGATGTCGGCGCTCTGGGCCATGCTGTGAATGCCTTGCGCTAGTGGCCAACTCAGTATACATCGACTTTTGTATTGGTGATTTGCTTCGATTGCTTGGCGAAGACAGCGGCGATTTCCGGTCACCAGGATAGAGCGTTCACCATGGGTCACGGATGGGGATGCGTTGGGCCGGGGACTGGCTCCGGGAGGGTGCACAAAACGGCGCTGCTCGTCTTGTGCCGGTTGATTGCCGGGTGGGCCGGTAAACTAAATCTGCGTTGGTTGCTGGGGCATGATTTGAACGTGTGCCCTTTGAGTGATGAGCCCGACGAGCAAGCGTTTCTTCAATACACCTCCAGGCCAATTGCGCGCCCGCACGAACAGGGACCGGATCAAAACCGCATCAAGACTCCATCTGAGGCCAACAAAAGGCTTAGAGACTCAGTTCTGGGCAGGTGGCCCAACTTGTTGAAACGCAAGAAGAACGTACAGAGCCAGTGGGTCAAATAGAGACAGATCCTCTTCTTCACACACAGGAGGTCCGGGGGGCGAGTCCCTGCGCGCCCACCACCAGGAATCGCTGTACCGCATTGATTCCATGTGGTTTAGTCGGTAACCCATCCAAAGTGCTGCGACCGGCAGACTCATTGCTTCTTGAGGCATCTCCGGGTTATCGCCTGGGACCCGGCGCAGGATAGAATCTTCTCATCGTAATCCTGCGCGGTTGGGGACGGGTTAATGATGATTCCTACTGTCTGCCGATTGTACAGGCACGGTCTGCCTTTCCAGGACGTAGCACAGCATGTGTCCAGTGGCTGAAGCGGGGAAGACTGCCCGGAGAAGGCGGCCAAGAGGATTCAGTTCGACCCGGAAGTTATCGTCGTTCCACGTCCCAGCTAATCGGCCGAATGTGTGGAATAAACCCTCATCGACGAACGCAGCGAAGCGGCGCTTCACGGCGAAACCTGCCTCCGCCACGAAGGCGTCGAGTTGGCGTGGGCTGAATTCGTACTCGTAAAATGACCAGCCTTTCTGGTTCAAGGCAAACTGGGGATGCCATGCCGCAGTTGTGCCGCGGCGGGCCAGACGAAGGGACAGGGCGTCAGCCGCCAAAGGGGATTTACCTACCATTTGACGGAGCATCCGTATGCCCTTGGCCGCCTGGAACTGCGCCGAGACAAGCCTGCACAATCGGCGCAGCAACGCTCCATGAGGAACCGTAACTATGGCGACCCCGTTCGGCCGCAGCAGGCGATGAAACTCTGCTAGGGCTTTCTGCGGACCTTCAATTGCGTGCTCGATGGAACCCAGGGCCATCAGGCCCCCATACGCCCCGTCGGGCAGGCCTGTCTCGGCCATGTCACAGGCGAAGAATTGACTACCCGGAATCTCGCTCGCCGCACGTCTGCAGAGCCCCTGCGACCAATCCACGCCATCTATGGAGATTCCTTGCTGCTGCAGCCATGCGCACCAACGGCCGCTGCCACATCCCGCCTCTATCACGGGTTGGGCATCTCTAAATAGCGCGAGGAAGAGAGGGGCGAGTTCGTAGGTGTCGCACGCACGAACGTGTTTTGACAACGGAGCCGACAAGAAAGACTGTTCGAATGACTCGGCAATCGTCTGATGCATTCCAGAATTGTAATAGACTTTTTTGTAAATGACTCCTGCTAATATCGCAACCGGGAATATTCCTAGATACGTATCTGTCGCTTTCGTCCATCGGGCTTTACCGTTTCCGGCGACAGTAGGACTGCTGTAGCTTGCTTAAGCAGTAAGACACGTGTCGCGCGTATTGCGCGGGCGGAGGGTTCCCACCGGCGCTGGGCCAACTTTGCTATCCGCGATTGGAGGAAGGGCGGCGAGCGGTTGAGCCTGGCCATTGACGTCATTGATAACTTACAGTCAGTTCTTGTGTGAGTAAGTATCGTACGTTTGTCTTGTCTTGCATTTGCTTGACGCCGCGACTCTCGGCGGACTTTCTGTGATTTCTTGCTTCCGGTCCAGAAAACTCTGGCACTATCTCCTGCGGCATGATAGTCTACCTCTAAAGGTACCGGTCGATACTACACCTTCCTTCCTTCTTACAAGCACGCCATCCAGTAATCTGTTTGTCTTACTTGGATAGTATCTGCTGGGAAACGCAGACCAATCGCATACCTCACCGGATCCGTCTTTTACGGATGGCGGCTCGGGTTGTCGCGGCTGCCCTGTTTATGGCGGTGGCGGCGGAACCGTTCAGTCCACCGGAGCGAGGCGGCGGTGCCTCGGTTCCCATGGATAGCTGGATGTATCCGGCATTGGACCGGCTTGCCGCATTGGGCTACGTGCCGTCCCAAATCACCGGGATCAGGCCATGGACGCGGGCCGAGGTTCGGCGGCAGGTGGAGGAGGCGAACGTGGTGACGCAGCGGCTCGGCGCTGACGCCGACCCGCAGGCATTGCAGCTAGTGGAAGCGCTGCGGGCGGAATTCGAGAGGGATTCAGCAGGGGGAACCCTCGTGTCCATCGATAACGTCTATTTCCGCGCAGGCGCCATCGGCGGCGCAGCATTAACCGACGGATATCACCTGGGACAGACTTGGCGTAGCGATTTCGGGCGCCCATTCGGGCAGGGTGGCATGGGGAACGTCGGCGTAATTGCTAGAGTCGACTCTGGCCGTCTGTTTGGATTTGTGAGAGGCGAGTATCAGAAAGCGCCCCAGATCGCTGGTGCAACGGAGGAAGTTGGCGAGTGGATGCGCCGGGCGGATGCGCTGCCGGTGGCTCCGAATACAGGGCGGCCCGCAGTGAATCGTTTCCGGATGCTGGAGGCCTACGCCGGTATCCGAGTGAGGAACGTGGCCGTTTCGGTCGGCAAGCAGAGCCTGTACTGGGGGCCCAGCGTAGAAGCTCCCCTGTCATTTAGCGATAATGCCGAGCCGACTCAGAACCTGAAGGTTTCGTCGGTGTCGCCATTTGTGTTGCCGGGTTTATTGCGGCGATTGGGAAGCATTCGCGCGGAGTTCGTGATTGGAAAGCTCGGTGGACATGCCTACACGTGGCGGCCTTGGTTCAACGCGCAGAAGATCTCATTCAAGCTGACGGAGAACCTTGAGGCAGGATTTACGCGAGCTTCGATTTTTTGGGGTGAAGGGCATCCTGCGACGATAGGCAGCTTTTTGCGGAACTTCTCTTCGTTGATGAGCCCGGTCGCGAGTTCGTACACGGATCCGCGCGACCCGGGAGATCGGAAGGGCGGGTTCGACTTCCGGTACCGCCTGCCGGGCGTTCGGGAATGGGTCACTTTGTATACGGACTCGTACTCGGAAGACGATCCGTCGCCGTTGGCGGCGCCGCGGCGGGCCGCGATGAGTCCGGGAATCTGGTTGACGAAACTGCCGGGTGCGCCGCGTATGGATCTCCGGGTGTATGTGGCGTCGACCAGGCCACTGGGGGTGGATCTGGGGGGGCAGTTCAACTACTTCAACGGTCAGTACCGGAGCGGAAATACGAACCACGGCTTTTTGCTGGGGAACCCGGTGGGCCGGGACGGGCGTGCGGTAACGGCACGAACGAGCTATTGGCTAGCGCCGCGTCGACGACTGGAGGTTGCCTATCGGCAGGCGAAGGTGAGTCCTCAGTTTCTTCCTGGCGGCGGGACGCAGACCGGGGGAACCGCCCGCCTGTGGGTGGAGGTGCGGAAGCACTGGGTGGTGACGGCGATGGTTCAATACGAGCGCTTTTTGATTCCACTTTTGGGCGGAGTGCAGAGAAATGTCAGCGGGACAGTACAGATGGCTTGGGAGCCACGCGGAATCGCGGCGCTGTTCCGGCGGTAGGAAGCGATGAAAACGCTAGTGAAAACAAAAATTCGGATGTGGATGGCAGTGCCAGCTCTTTTAGCTGGCGCAGGGGCCGTGGAGGCGCAGATGCCCGTGGCCAAGACCCACCAGGATCGATGCGCGGGTCCTTTAGGATCGTTGGTGCCCGGGTGTCAGGTAGCAACCGGTGGCGTGAGCATGACGTTGCCGAGTAAACCTGGAATGCCACCGATGGCGGCTGGAGCGGCGCCCGGGGAGGCGAGCGGGGCGAGGGCCGTTGCGCCGGAGCCAAAAGAGATTGCCGTGCCACTGGCGCCGGAGCCGCCGAGCGAATTTCAACAATTTGCCGCGATTACCATGGGCAGGACGCTGCCGGTCTTTGGAGCGAGTCTGTTTGAGCGGATACCAACGACGTTTGCGCCGGTGGAGAGGGCTCCGGTGACGGCCGATTACATGGTGGGCCCTGGAGATCAGATCCTGCTGCGGGTTTGGGGGCAAGCTGCGTTGAACCTGGAACTGACGGTGGACCGGGGAGGACAGGTCTACATTCCTCAGGTTGGTAGCGTTTCAGTAGCGGGTTTGCAGTTCCGGCAGTTGCCAGGGTTCTTGAAGGCGCAGTTGGAGCAGGTGTTCCGGAACTTTGAGCTGAACGTAAATATGGGGCAATTGCGCTCGATCCAGGTCTTTGTCGTGGGGAATGCGAGGCGGCCAGGGTCATATACGGTGAGTTCCCTGAGCACTTTGGTGAACACGATATTCGCGTCGGGCGGACCGTTGGCGGAGGGCACGATGCGTCGCATTCAATTGAAGCGAGACGACCAGGTGGTGACCGAGTTCGACCTGTACGACCTGCTGCTGCGGGGGGACAAGAGTAAGGACGCACGATTGCAGCCCGGCGACCTGATCTACTATCCACCGGCTGGGGCACAGGTGGCGGTGGGGGGGAGTGTGAAGACGCCGTCCGTCTATGAGGGTAAGGACGAGCGAACGGTTGGCGAGTGGCTGATGATGGCGGGCGGCTTAAC
Source organism: Candidatus Sulfopaludibacter sp. SbA3 (assembly GCA_945890485.1). GTDB lineage: Bacteria > Acidobacteriota > Terriglobia > Bryobacterales > Bryobacteraceae. Next base: position 11,950 of record CAMDCN010000008.1, read on the forward strand.
GCAAGTGGCCGACGCTGGACGCGTCGTGTTGGAGCGGATCGGGCAGGGCGGGGAACGCAGGACGTTGCATTTGGCGTTGGATGAAGAAGGTGGGACAACGCCAATAAAGAATGGCGACATCTTGCGGGTAATGCCGGTGGCTGCGCGGATTCACGACGTGGTGACGCTGCGGGGCAATGTGGCTAATCCGGGCAGGTTTCCGTGGCGGGCTGGAATGCGGCTGCGCGATATTATCCCCGACAAGGAATCGCTGGTGACTGAGCAGTACTGGCGGAAGCGGAATTCTCTAGGCTTCGTTCCCGCCGCAGGTGGGCCGAGTAGTGACGGAGCAACAATGACGACCTCATTGGCGGGAGACGCGGCACCGATCAGCTGGTCCTACGCGGTGGTGGAACGACGAGACCAACGAGACCTGAGCACCCAGCTGCTGACATTTCATCCGGGCAAGCTGCTGTTGGACGGGGACGCGGCCGAAAATCTGGAATTGAAGCCGGGTGACGTGGTGACGATCTTCTCGCAGACCGACATCCGCGTTCCACAAGGCCAACAAAGCCGGTTCGTGCGTCTGGAGGGGGAGATTCAAGCGGCGGGGATCTATGCCGTGAAGCCGGGGGAGACGCTCGCGCAGGTGCTGGAGCGCGCGGGCGGCATGACACCTCAGGCGTACGTCTATGGGGCGGAATTCAAGAGGGAGTCGACGCGAAAGGACCAGCAGGCGCGGATGGATCAGCTAGTTCGGGAGTGGGACCGCGAGTTGGAACAGCAAGGGATGCAGCGGAGCAGCAAGGCGGTAGGCGAGGCGGATTTGACGCAGATGCGGGCCGAGCAGGATACGGCGCGGCGCTTGATTGAGCGGATGCGGATGTTGAAGGCAACCGGGCGGATTGTGCTGGGGATGGACCGAAACCGCGGGGACTTGGGCAAGCTGATGGACTTGCCGCTGGAGGATGGTGATTCCTTCCTGGTTCCGGCACGGCCGGTGACAGTGAGTGTGCTGGGGGCGGTTTACAACCAGAACTCCTTCTTGCACGACGAAGGGATGGGGGTGGCCGACTATTTGCGCGAAGCCGGCGGAGCGACACGAAGTGCGGATAGGGACAAAATATTCGTTATTCGGGCGGATGGCACCGTGGTGCCGCGCCAGAACGGGAAACGACTCGGCGGGCAGAGCTTTGAGGCGACGCGGTTGAACCCGGGGGATGCCGTAGTGATCCCGGAGGCGTTGCCGAAAACTTCCGTATTGCGAAGCCTCCGTGACTGGACGCAGGTCTTCTCCCAACTGGTTCTTGGGGCGGCGGCCGTGAACGTACTGCGGTGAAGGAAGACGTCATGGATACGCGGATTGAAACGACACAGTTGAGGGCCGACCGACGGACGCTGGCGATTGAAGGATTCGACACACCGGGCCCGGACGTTTTCGAGTTTCTGCTAGTTCTGGCGGCAAGGAAACGGCTGATTGGATGGATGGCGCTAGCGGGCGCCGTACTGGCGACGGGAATGGCGCTACAAAAGCAGGACATGTACACGGCGACGGCGGTGATCATGTTGCCGCAGCAGCAGCGTTCGACGCTGGCGAGTCTGGTCGGTCAGCTTTCGCCCGTGGGAAGCGCGGTCGGAGGCGGCAGCGATCTGATGCGGACGCCGTCGGATCAGTATCTCTCGCTTCTGGCCAGCCGGAGCATCGCCGATGACTTGATTCAGACGTTTCAGTTGCAACGCGAGTATGGGGCGAAGAACTTGGCGGGCACGCGGCGAAAGCTGGCGGCGCGGACGCACCTAACGGCCGGGAAAGACTCGCTGATTCGGATCGCCGTGGATGCGGAGAGTGCACAGTTCGCCGCGGACTTGGCGAACGCGTACGTAGATCGGCTCCACAAGTTGAACAGCCGGCTGGCACTGACGGAATCGGCCCAACGGCGCCTGTTTTTCGAGCAACGCGTGCAAGCCGAGCGGCAGGCGGTGGCGGAGGCTGAGGCGGCGATGAAGGCGACGCAGGAGCGGACGGGGTTGATCCAGGTTTCCAGCCAAATGGATGTAGTGGTGCGTACGATTGCACAATTGCGAGCAGAGATTACATTACGCGAGGTGCTGCTCGATACCTTAAAGTCCGGGGCGACGGACAAGAACCCGGAAGTTGTGCGGCTGCGGGTGGAGTTGGAGTCGTTGCGAGGGCAATTGCAGAATGCGGAAGCGGGGTCCAAGGCGAGGCAGATTGGACCGGCCAATGCTCCGGCCGCCGGCTTGGCGTATATGCGGACCCTGCGAGAGTTCCAATATCACGAGACGCTTTTCGAGTCCCTGAGCAAGCAGTATGAGGCGGCCAGACTGGACGAAGCCAAGGAGGCGCCGTTGGTCCAGGTGGTGGACCGCGCGTCGCCCCCGGAAGAGCTGAATCCCAAGCACCGGGTTTGGATGGTCCTGTTCGGGACGATCTCGTTTGCAATGTTTGGGGCGTGTCTGGCGATTGCCTCCCATTTTCTGGAGGCGCCGGAGCGCGCAGCGCGGTTGCGACTGGTCCGAATGGCGTTCTGGCCGGGACGGGCGAAGGCGTGAACCGGGCAAGCGCACCAGAGAAGATCGCGGCGCGAGCGCGCGCCGGCTTCGGCTGGAATATGGCCGGAGGAGTGGTGCGCGCGTTGTTGGGGTTGGTGATCAACGCGATGCTCGCGCGGACGCTGGGTCCGGAGCCGTTCGGGCAAATTGCGCTGGCGACAGTGGTTCTCGGACTAGGAAGCCTGTTGGTAGACGCTGGCCTGAGTGTGAGTCTGATTCAGAAGGCGGACCTGGACGAGTTGGATATTCGGTTTGTGTTTACGACCCAGGTAGCGATAGGTTTAGGGCTGGCGCTCGGGTTGGCGCTTCTGGCTCCATGGGGCGCAGCGATTCTGGCTCAGGGGAGTTTGACGCCAGTGCTGCGCGTGCTTTCGGGTTTGCTGGCAATCCAAGCATTCGGACAAACTGGAACTGCACTCCTGCGCAGGGCGGGCGATTTTCACCGAGTTCAACAGTTGCAGATCGGCTCGTACCTGGCGGCGTATCTCGGCGTGGGAATTCCGTTGGCGTTGCAGGGAGGAGGCGTGTGGGCGTTGGTGGCGGCGCAGCTAGCGCAGGCAGCAGTGTACTCGGTGGGGGCGTGGCTATCGACGCGACATAGCTTACGGCCGTTCACCGGACGGCGGGGCCTGACCGCGTTCGGGCTCACGATTGTGTCTTCCAACATCTTCGCGTGGGCAGTCGGCGCGCTGCCCGCGCTGCTGATCGGGCGCTTCCAGGGGGTTGTGATGCTGGGCCATTTTTCGCGGGCCTTCTTCCTTGTGAGCATGCCGGCATCAGTATTGGCAGTGAGTTTGCAGACGACCTCACTGACGGTCTATTCGCGGCTCCAGCGGCACACGCGGCTGACGGCGAGGACCTGTCTGGGGATGACTTCATTTTGTTTGCTGGCGACCGTGCCGCCGTATCTATCGGTGGCGGCGATGCCTCGGACGATCGTTGAGGCCTTGTTTGGCGAGCAATGGCTTCCGATGGCCAACCTGTTGACACCCTTGGCGCTAGCGATGCCGCTGGAGTGTGTGGCGGCGCTCTCCGGTCCCCTGCTAATTGCCAGGGGTAAGGCCGGGTTGGAGCTTCGGCTGCAGGCACTAACGGCACTTTCCACTTTACTGGTAGTGGGCGGATTCTCGATGTGGGCGACGACGACTGCGGTGGCGTGGGCCGTGTTCGCGGCGGTGTATCTGGTGCGGTCGTCGCTCTCGGTAGCGGCCTTGCTTCAGGAAACGGAGATTCCAATTTCCCGCTGGTTGCGGGCTGCGGGCATGCCAATGGTGCTGGGCGCGGGTTGTTATGCGGCGGTGAATATATTCGAGCCCTACTTGACGGCGCAGGGGATGGCTCCTTGGTTGCGGCTGGTGCTGCTGGGCAGTCTCACGGGGGGAGCGGTGGTGCTGCGGGTGCTCCCGGAAGCCCGTCAGAAACGGGATTGGGCGGCAAAGGCGATGTCTGCTTATGTTTGACGGGGACATGACGATCTGCGGACCGATTGAAGTGTCGCCGCTTCGGCAGTGGCTGCATGCGCCGGGGAACGAGGTGCCCCATGGGCTGGGTGGAACCCCGGTAGTGGACTTAGCGCGAGCGGCGCTCGAAGCAGGCCGCCACGTACGGATCTTTACGCTGGATCCCGCGGTATCGAGCGAGACGGTGCTGGCGGGACCGCGTCTGACGATCTTCATGGGACCGTTCCGGGCGCGATACCGGGCCCGCGATCTGTTTCGCTCCGAGCGTCGATACCTGCGGAACGCCATCGGCCGGGAACGGCCAGCGGTGGTGCATGCCCATTGGACCTACGAGTTTGCGTTAGGCGCGATGGAGAGCGGTGTGCCGACGGTGGTGACCGCACACGATGCCCCGCTGCGGGTTTTGCGCCTGTTGCCGACACCATACAGGCTGATGCGCACGGTGATGGCGTATGAGGTGGTGCGGCAGGTACGGTTCTTGACTGCGGTATCCCAGTCGGTGGCGGAGCACTTTCGCCGGTACTTCCGATATTCGTCGTCCCCGATCCGCGTGATTCCGAACGGACTGCTGGAGGAATGGTTTCCCGGCAGGCGCGGGGCGGCGGAATGCGCGCGCGTTATATTTGCCAGCGCCTTGAACGGTTGGGGCGAATTGAAGAACGGAGCGGGGATTCTCTCCGCATTCGCACTGGTGCGGAGAGAACTACCGGAAAGCGAGTTACTGCTGTTCGGCGCGGGTCACGGAGCTGGGGAGGCGGCTGAGAGGTGGGCTCGGCCGCGCGGTCTGCATAAGGGCGTCCGGTTTCTCGGCGCCGTGGAGAGGGAAGTGTTGCGGCGCGAACTGTCAGGCAGGGCGGACGTGTTCGTGCATCCTTCGCGGGAGGAATCGTTCGGGATGACGATCGCCGAGGCGATGGCCTTGGGATTGCCTGTAATCGCAAGCCGGAACGGAGGAGCGGTGGCGGAAATGTTGGAGGGTGGCGCTTGCGGTGTTTTGACGGACGTCCAATCTCCCGTGGCGCTGGCTGAGGAGATGTTGCGTTTGGCTGGAGACCCGGAGCTGCGGGCGCGGGTGGCGCGGGCCGGGATTGAATCGGCCGGGCGGCGGTTCGGGATGAAGCGTGTGATGGCGGCCTACACCGCTATTTACCAGGAGGCGAGGCAGAGTTAGATGCGGGTGCTTCATGTCCTAAACGAGCTGCGGCCCTCGGGCGCGGAAACCATGCTGCGGGTGGCGGCCAAAAGTTGGCAGCGGCAAGGGATTGCAGGAGAGATTTTGTCCACCGGCGAGACGACCGGCCCCTATGCGGATGCTTTGCGGGAGGCCGGGTACCGAATCCATCACCTGCCGTTCTCCAGGTCGCTGCGTTTCCTGGCGGACTTCTTCCTGTTCGTTCGGCGTCGGGAGTTCGATGTGGTGCACCTGCACTCGGAGAGGGCGACCTTCTGGTACGCGGCGCTGGCGCGGGCGGCCGGGAAGCGGAGGCTGGTGCGCACCATCCACGCTGCGTTCGACTTCGACGGAATGCTCCGGATGCGACGGGGCCTGCAGCGATGGGTGATGCGGCGGGTGTTCGGCCTGCAGATGGCCGCCTGCAGTGAGTCGGTAGCGCGCCTGGAGTGGGAACGGTTTCGGAACCCCGTTTCCGTGTTGAAGAATTGGTTCGACAGTGACTTCTACCGGCCGACCACGGACGCTCGCCGGGACACCGGCGAGACGCTCGTTCTCGTGACGGTTGGTAACTGCGCCGCGGTGAAGAATCACAACGCAGTCTTGCGGGCGCTCGTACGCCTGCCAAACGTTGAATATCTTCATGCTGGCTGCGAGGGGGTGGGGCTGGAGGAACGGGCTCTGGCCCAAGAGCTAGGCGTTGCCGAGCGCGTGAGATTTCTGGGAATGGTGACAGACCTTAGGCTCGTCTTTCGTTCGGCGGACCTGTTCGTGATGCCTTCTTTCCAAGAAGGCTTTGGTATTGCGGCGGTGGAGGCGATGGGCGCTGGCCTGCCGGTGCTCCTGGCCGATGTGGAGGGTTTGCGAGATTTCGGGGAGTGCAGCGACGCGATCCGGTTCTGCGCCCCGGAGTCTTCGGCTATCGAGGAAGCGGTACGCAGGTTCATGGCGGTGCCGGCCATGGAGCGGGCTGCGGCGGGAGCCGCGCTTAGCGAAATGGCCCACCGCACGTTTGGCGTTGCTGCGGGCGCCGAACGGTACACGGCGCTTTATCGAGGAGCGCTGCCAGAGGGCAATGCGAGGGAGGTGGCTGCGTAGTGGAGACCCTTCTAGCAACGCCAGCGATTGGCGCGATGGCGCTGCTGGGCAGCAGCCGGCTCTACTCGAGCCCCTCATTTGGAGCAGGCCTCGTGCTGCTTTTGTATGTCCTGAGCGCCGTGGTGGTGGCTCCGCTTAGTGTCGATCTGGCTGGCTTCAAGCTGTACGCCGAGGATGTCGTCTTCGGAGGGTTGTTTATCGTTGCGCTGCTGCGGCTGACGATTGGCGGGCGTCTCCTGGCGCGCCACTGGCCATGGTTACTGTTTGGCGCCGTGACCTTTGTTTCCTTCGGGATGGGAAGCCAGATGTACGGACTGAAGCCGGCTGGCGTGGAGTATCGCGCGGTTTTCTATGTTCTGGCGGGCTGTCTCTACAGCGCGTCTTTTCGCGTGCAGAGCGAGGAGGCCGGGCGGCTGATGCGATTATGGCTATGGTCAGCGGCCCTGCTGGTGGCTCTCGCCTGGTTCCGTTGGGCGGCGGAGTTTCTGCAACTGGGCATCCGCAGTCAGTGGGCGGGTGTGGGCGGGGACAACCCGATGCGCGTATTGAATGCTGGCCAGGCGTTTTTTCTCTCCCAGGCATTTGTCACTACGGTGTACTTGTATCGTCAGGTGACGGGGCGGGTAGCGTTATCCTGCTATTCGGCATTGCTGCTGCTAACGGTGATACTGATGCAGCACCGCAGCGTTTGGGTGGTGACGGTGATTTGCTGCCTATTGCTGGCTTGGCGGGAGCAGGCGCTGCGGAGGTTGCTGGGCTTAGCGGTATTGGCGTTAGCTCTGGGTGCGCCGTCTTATTTTCTCGTCTCCCGGTACGCAGATACGGTGGGCGAATCGTTGCGGTCTAGTGTTGCCGAACCATTTGATTCGCGACGCAGCACAATTGCGTGGCGCGCGGTCCTGTGGGAACAACACCTCGTCGAGTACGTGGCGCTTAGCGGTATGCAGACCTTGTTTGGAGTCGGGTTCGGCAACCCCGCGATCTACTCGGTGGGAGGTAGCGAAGTCTCCAACGCGGCCCACAACTACTACGTCTTTGCGCTCAACCGTACGGGAATATTGGGGCTGATCTCGCTCGTACTCGCCTATTGGCTTCTGATTCGCCACTTGCGCGGGCGACCGGGGAGCTGGGACTACCTGGGATTGTTCGTGACGATGACGGCGGGGCAACTGGTCTATTTTCTGGTGTATTCGCCATCATTTGAGCAGGGCCTTATTGCGGGCACGGCGCTAGGGCTCACGGTGGTCCCAAGCCCGCGCAGGAGATCCGAGTGACACCACGGGTGATCTGGGTACACAACTTCGCAACCCACTATACGGCAGGCCTGTTCGAGCAGATGGAAAAGCGGCTAAGGGTGGAGTTCCTCTTCTATTCGAAGGGCGGAGAGTGGTATTGGCTGCAGCAGAACCGCCTGCCAGCCTGCACCTTCCCCCACCAGAACCTGCTCGGACTGACCCTCGCCGGGACGCGAATCGTGCCCGGGCTGTTTTGGCGGCTCTGGTGGGGCCGCTATGACGTGGCGGCTGCGGGGGTAGACGGGAAGTTTGCGCTTCCGGTGACGTACTTGATGGCTAGGCTTCGCGGGCGTCCATTCGTGTTGTACACGGGCATCTGGACCCGCGTCCAGACCGCCACCCACCGGCTAGCGTTCCCGTTACTACGACACATCTATCGGAATGCCGATGCCGTGGTCGTTTACGGAGAGCACGTCAGGCGATATCTGCTGAGCGAGGGGGTACGCGACGAAAGAATCTTTGTGGAGCCGCATGCGGTGGACAACGGATTCTATGGCCGCAGGATTGAGCCAACTGAGATTGATGCGGTGTACCTCAGGTTAGGAGTTCCGCGGGGGACGAAGCTGGTGCTCTATGTCGGGCGACTGGAGCCAGAGAAGGGGCTGGGGACCCTTTTGCAGGCGTTCTCGTTGTGCGAGGAGAGCGAGGCGGTGCTTGTGATGGCCGGAGTGGGAACGGCGGAGGCGGAGCTGAGGGAAGAGGTATCGCGGCTCGGTATGGTGAACCAAGTTCGCTGGGCGGGTTATCTCCGGCAGGAGGAAACGCCGGCGTTCTACGCAGCCGCATTGGTGTTCGTACTGCCGTCGGTGACCACTCGCAACGGCAAGGAGGCGTGGGGGCTGGTCGTGAATGAGGCGTTCAATCAGGGGCTGCCGGCGATTGTGACGGACGTGGTAGGCGCGGCGGCGGGTGGCTTGGTGGAGGACGGGGTCACCGGCTGGGTAGTGCCGGAGGCTGACACCGTGGCGATGGCTTCCGCCTTGCGGATGGCGCTTCGGAACGAAGCGGCGCGGGCGCTACGGAGTGCGGCGGCGTTGCAACGGGTGAAGAAGTGGAGCCATGAGCACGCGGCGGAGGTGATCGAAAGGGCCATTCGGTTCGCTGCTGGATTTGGAGATACGACGGAGCCAATAGGGCCGCTGCGTGTTTGGGTTGTGATTCCGGTGCACAACCGCGTGGCATTTACGCGGGCCTGTCTGGCGTCGCTCCACGAGCAAACAGTGACTGGTTTCCAGATTGTCGTAGTCGATGACGGGTCGACAGACGGTACGGCCGAGATGGTGCGGACCGAGTTTCCCAATGTGCACATGCTCCGCGGCGAAGGCGACCTATGGTGGACGGGCGCGACAAATCTGGGAGTGGCCGAGGGGCTGCGGCTGGGAGCGACGCATTTGGTGACCCTTAACGACGACACGGTTCCGGATCCTGACTTTATTGAGAATCTGATGAGTTCGGCATTGGCGGCGCCGGCATCGCTAATCGGCGCTTACGCGCTAGATGCCGGGACCGGGGAGCCGGTCTACGGGGGCGAGACGATCCGCTGGGCGACAGCCTCCTACGAGTCGCACCTGGGAGAAGAGGCGCGGCGGGTGGAAGTGACCCATTTCCCTGGGCGGGGATTGTTGATCCCGGCCGAGGTTTTCCGCCGGATCGGATTCTTCGACGGCGACCATTTCCCACAAACCGCGGCGGACTATGACTTCACGCACAGGGCACGGCGCGCGGGATACCGGATCTACTGTGACCGGCGCGCCGTTCTTCGCGTGCATCCGGAAGCCAGTGGCGATTCTGTTTATCGGCGCGCCAAGGGTTTGAGGAATTACTGCCGGCATCTGTTCGACATCAAGGGCGGTGGGAATCTGCGTGTCTTTTTCTGGTATGCGATGCGAAACTGCCCGTGGTTACTGTTGCCACTGTGCCTACCTATGGGCATGGCTCGCCGGGTGGCCGGGTATCCGCTCGAATGGCTGGCGGAGGCTAGGGCAGCGCTGATGCTGCGACGGAGGCCAGGATGACGACCCTATTCACCACCAGTTGGGACGACGGCCATCCGCTGGATCTGCGGATGGCGGAACTGCTGGCCAAGTATGGGTTGCCGGGTACCTTCTATGTGCCTGGCCGTGCTCCGGGTCAAGTGATGGACGGGGCGGCGATCCGCGAACTGTCAGCGGGCTATGAGATTGGTGCGCACACGATGACGCATGGAAATCTGCTGGAAATGACCGACGAACAGGTCTGCACCGAGATGGTGGATTCCAAACAGTACGTGGAAAATCTGACGGGGCGGGAATGCTCGACATTCGCTCCGCCGGGCGGGAGGTTCCGGCGCTCGCAGCTTGCTATCGCGGCGGCGGCCGGGTTTAACGGACTGCGGACCGTCGAGCTTATGAATCTGGGCAGGCCGTCGCTCCGCGCGGGGCTTGCCGTGATGCCCACCACGCTGCAAGTGTTTCCGCACTCGCCGTTTGCCTATCTGCGAAATGCGGCAAAGCGGTGGCGTCCCGGGAACGTCGCGACGCTTTTGGCGCACGCGCGTATGTCGGATCTCCCGCGGGCAGCGGAGGCGCTGGTGGCTGCCGCTATCGCCCAGGGTGGCGTGTTTCACCTGTGGGGGCACTCCTGGGAGATCGAAGAGCGCGGAATGTGGAGTGCGCTCGAGCAGATATTCGCGACCATGCGGGTCGAGCGCGGTCGCTACCGGGGCGTTACGAATCAAGAGCTATGCAAGGAGGTACTGCGCGATGAGTCTATTGCAAAACCTGTTGCCGACCCTGAGTTGTCCTGACGACGGAGGCGCTTTGCGTCAACAGGGCGAGTCGCTGCAATGCGCCACTTGCGAACGCAGGTTCCCCGTCCTGGCGCCAAACTTGATCGAATTGCTTCCGTCAACTGAAGCGCTACAGCAGGATGGCTCTCCCTATGCGGCCGACTACGCAGCGGAACACAGTCGCAGTTTTGCCTTTCGCAAAGACGCCGTGGCGTGGGGCGCTCCGGAGTATCGCTCCGGATCTTGGGTTGAGCGGAAGTACCGGCAGGTGGAGGCGGTACGGTCTCTGTTGTTGGACGGAGTGGGATCGCGTGAAGTGATCGGCGACTTCTCAGCCGGGGCTGGATACTATACCTTCGCCTACGCATCGCAGTGGCGCCATGTGGTGCATTGCGACCTTTCGGCGGATGCCCTGACCTATGCGCAGCGCAAGGCTGAGCGGGCGGGCCTGCGAAACATCCTCTTCGTGCGGATGGATTACCTGCGTCCGCCATTCCGGGGATCACTGGACCGTGTGATCTGCCTGGACAGCTTGATTCGCGGCGAGGCGCACGAGAAACGCCTGCTGCGGACCATCCGCGGGGCGCTGCAGCCGGGGGGAGCGGCTGTGGTGGATTTCCACAACTGGTGGCACAATCCTGTCCGGCGGCTGGGACTGTTGCGAAATAATTTTGGACAGAACCGGAGCTATGTCGGTAGCGAGGTGAAACGGTTGCTTGACGAGGCGGGGGTAGTCGCGCCGCGGTACGTGCCCTTTCATCAAGAGACCGCCGGCCACCCAGTGCTGCGCGGGTTGCTGCAGCGGGTGTTGCCGCCGACTCGGCTCATCTACCGCTTTGACGTGGAGGGTGCGAATGCGGCCACTTAGAATCCTTGTGGCGCACACTCGGTACCAGCAGGCGGGCGGAGAGGACGTGGTGTTCAATCTAGAAACCGCGCTGCTCCGGCGGATGGGACATACCGTCGTCACCTACGAACAGTCCAATCACCAATTGAGTGAAGTCGGCCCGGTTTCGGGGTTTCTGCAGGCTGTCTGGTCCCGGCAGACAACGTCGCAGTTGGGCGGCTTGCTGCGGGAGACCCAGCCCGATCTGGCTCATTTCCACAATACCTTCGCGATGATTTCGCCGTCGGCGTATTACGCCTGCCATAGGACCGGGGTGCCAGTGGTACAGACGTTGAGCAACTACCGCCTGGGTTGCCCAAACGCCTCTTGCGCGGTTAAGGGGCAGCCTTGCGAACGATGCGTTTCGCAGACGGTAGCGTGGCCCGGGATTGTGCGGAAGTGTTACCGTGACTCGCGCATAGCCACAGCCGGTGTTGCGGCGATCACGGCCATTCACAAGGCGCTGGACAGTTATGGCGGCAAGGTAGACGCTTTCATCTCGACGACCGAGTTCGCCCGCAGGATCCACATCCGTTCGGGACTACCGGAGCAACGAGTATTTGTGAAGCCGAACTTCGTCAGCCCGGCGGAAGTGGCGCGGCGAGAAAGGGGCGGGTATGCCTTGTACGCGGGCCGGTTGACGCCGGAGAAGGGCGTCGACCTACTATTGGAGGCTTGGTCTCAGTTGCGGCATCCGATGCGTCTGGTACTGGCCGGCGAAGCCGACGGCGAGTGCGTAGAGGCCGTTCGGCAGGCAGTGCGGACCAACCCTTTCATTGAGTGGGTTGGTGGACAGACCCACGAAGGAGTCGGACGGCTGCTACAGAGGGCCGACTTCCTGATCAACCCATCACGGCTCTATGAGGGCTGCAGCATGGTGGTGGTGGAAGCCTTCAATGCAGGAGTGCCTTGTCTTGTGAGCGGGCAGGGTTCGCTGGCGGAGATGGTGGAGGACGGCCGAACGGGACTGCACTTTCGACAGGGCGACGCGGCGCATCTGGCGGAGCGGGTCGCTTGGATGGCAGAAAACCCCGCCAGCCTGGACATGATGGGCGAGGCGGCAAGAGCGAGATACGAGGAGCACTTCACGCCAGAGCGGAACTATACCTTGCTCATGGACATTTACCAGGCCGCGATTACCAACAAAAAACATGCGAGCCAATAACACCGGGACGTGGCCGGAAAGCCGCTACATCCTGGATATGCGCGTTGACGCGACCAACTACAACCAAGTGTCCCGGCAAATTCTGTCATGGGTGCGGTCCGGGGCCGGACGCTCGGTTTGCTGCGCCACCGTGCACATGGTGATGGAGGCCTTTGACAATCCCAGCTTCCGGCGTGCCGTGAACAGCGCGGATTTGGTCACCTCCGACGGCATGCCGCTTGTATGGGCCTTGAAAGGCATGGGGGTCGCGGGGGCGAGCCGGGTTTACGGGCCGGACCTGATGCGACTGCTGTTGGCCGAGGCGGAACGTGACGGTATACGGGCCGGCTTTCTGGGCGGGCGCCCGGACACACTGGGGCGGCTGCTCGAAAACGTCTCAGCGCATCATCCCGGGCTGCCGATTGCGTTCGCCGAGTCGCCACCGTTTCGGGACCTCTCGCGCCAGGAGGAACGAGGCGCAGTATCGCGAATCCAGGCGGCCGGCGTGCAGCTCTTGTTCGTGGGCCTGGGTTGCCCGAAACAGGAGACTTGGCTTGCCGAACATCGCGAGGAGTTGTCCTGTGTGGCCCTGGCCGTGGGCGCTGCGTTCGATTTTCTGGCGGAGACCAAGGCGCAGGCGCCACGCTGGATGCAGGCGTACGGTCTCGAATGGCTATTCCGGCTCCTGACCGAGCCGCGCCGCTTGTGGCGGCGCTACCTGATGGCCAACCCGAGATTTATCTGGCATTTCGCGCGGCAGTTGCTGACTGGGCGAGGAGGGTTCTAATGAGCACGCATTTCCGTCCGTTGACAGAGACCGTACTCCTTCCGGAGTTGCTGTCCGATTCGTTCCGGGAACGCCGGTGGACCGGTGCGGCATTGGCGGCCGGTGATCTGGTCTCGATTGAAGTCTCCTTTCTGATTAGCTATCTGGTCTGCCATTCCGCGAGGGCCTGGTACCCTGCGGATCTGGGTCAAGGCCAACTGCTTGGCATTGCCGTGGGTTTGCTTTTTCTTCCGCTAGCCCTGTTCACGGCCGGCCTGTATCCTGGCTACGGACTCAACCCCATTGAGCGATTGCGACTGCGAATGCGAGCCACGCTGATGGTATTGGCCAGCCTGATCGTGTGGGACTGCTTGATCCAGCATGGCGGATGGTCGCGCGGAGTGCTGCTGGGGACGGCCTCGATTGCGATGTTTTTGCCGTTGGCAACGGAGTCGCTCCTGATTCGCTGGATGATGAGGCGCGGATGCTGGGGCACGCCGGTGCTGGTTTTGGGTGCGGGGCGCGCCAGCGGGGAGGCTGTTCATAGGCTGCGCCAGCATGCGGGGCTGGGTCTGGTGCCGGCGGTTCGACTTGAGGAGGGGGCCTTGGCCGCATGGCTGGCGGGGAACCAATCGCGGAACATCCGGCTGGCAGTCGTGACGACGCCGAATGTTGGCGACGCCCGGTTGGGGCCGTTGGTGGAGTCGCTGCCGTTCTCCCGAGTTATCGTGGTGCCGGAGAAGTGGGGCCTGCAGTGCCACGGCGTAGTTGGGGTGGATCTGGGCGGTACGCTGGGATTGGAACTGTACCGCAACCTGCTGCAGCCGGCGACACGGCGATTGAAACGTCTGTTGGATATTTGCCTGAGTCTGCCACTGCTGGTGGTGAGCGCACCGTTGATCGGAGTGCTAGCGCTATGGGTCAAGCGAGTAAGTCCGGGCCCGGCCTTCTACTCACAGGAACGTGCGGGCTATCAGGGAACGACCATTCGGGTTTGGAAGCTGCGCACGATGTGGCTGGATGCCGAGCTCCGATTGGCAGAGGCGCTGGCAGGCGAGGCGGACACCGAGCAGGAGTGGGTCCGCTCGTTCAAGCTGCGGGACGATCCCCGTGTGTTGCCCGGCCTGGGAAGGCTGCTGCGGCGATATAGCCTTGACGAACTACCGCAACTCTGGAATGTGTTGAAGGGTGAGATGAGTCTAGTTGGGCCGCGTCCGTTCCCGTACTATCATCTGGCGCATTTCAGCGCCAAATTTGTCCGCCAACGTGAGCAGGTCCGGCCGGGGATTACCGGATTGTGGCAGGTCACGGTGCGGGGAGACAGTGACCTGGCGACACAAGAGTCTCTGGATACGTTCTACATCCGCAATTGGTCGATATGGATGGACGCGCATATCCTGGCCAGAACTCTGAGGGCCGTATTGCGGGGGAACGGCGCCTACTAACGATTGATTGAATTGAGCGCATCGACGAGCATCTCCGTACCCGGCGCCACCATCGGGTGGCGCTTGGCTTTCGGGCCCTGGAACGCGGAAGCGGAGTAGTTCGCCGTCCCTGGTGATGGATGCAATGCGGTGCCGGATAGTGCGGGCATTTACCGCCGGACGGGCCGTTGTCAGTGGCATTGGACGGAGGTTCTCCAGCACGCCAGACGCCAAATGTGGATATCTAGGTCCCGGGCGGGGCGGCGGGCAGGGCGGAGTATCTGTCGCATTCGCCCGGCTACCGATCGCAAGTTTCCGCAGGACCGGACGAAGCCGCGACGGCGGGAGCTGTTCCTCCGTTGCTGGCACGCGCCTGAGCGCTGACGGCCGCCGCGCTTCTGGTGCGTTCGGTCTACGGACTCGCACCAGCTCCGGAATTGAACCAGTATGTGCGGCAGGGCGGCCGGAAGCCATTCATCGCCGCGGAGTCGAAGCGGCGACCTTGATCCGTGCTGACCATACCCCAGACGCACAGCGCTGTGCGTCGCGCAGAATCATGTTCTGGGGAACCCGATTTCTCGGATCGGTCGGTCGCTACCGCGAATAGACTGGTGTGCGTTCGTCTTGCCACTACCGGAAGCCAAGGTTTCCGTGGCGGATACCCGGCTGTCGAGGTGCTCGGGAATCAACCGTTGTACGGGCTTTCGTTCGATAGCCGTCGTGCCAGCCGCTGTCGTCAGGTCCAAAGCAAGCCGTGGTCGCGGGCCGCGAGGATGCTCTGCGACGGCAAGCCACCGCTTCGTGGCACTCCGGCATGGAAGGAGCGTCCCGCGTGTGAGACGAGAAAGTTCAAAATTCGCCCATTGGCGAGTGAAACGAAAGTGATGGAGCCGGCACTGACAGGTCAAGATCCGACGGAGTACTGAGCCGCAGGGTACCGCAAGTACTGTTACTAGGCTTCGATCCGTGTGGTCCTTTCCCGATCATTTTTGCTGAGATTTTGGTTGACAATTGTAGTCTGACTGCATAGAATCAGGGAGTCTACTTAAGGTATTCGTTGGTTGACGCCACAGGCTTTGTCTCTTGTGTCTAGATTACTAACGTAGCCCGGTCAGTCTTCTTACGTAAGTTATGCGGCAAGATGTCCAAGCAATTGGCGGTCTTACCACAATTTACTACTTCAGTGTTATCGGCCAGTCGAAGGCCAAAAAAAGAAAAGTAGCTCACGGGAGTGAGTTTGGCGAAAGCCTGTCCGGATTCGATATGTCGCTTTCTGCTTGTCACGCAGGCGGCTAAAGTCCTATTTTTCAGGGATTTCGGAGAGCTCGCCCGCAGAATTCCTGCGTCGCCGGTGAAATCTCACGGCTAGACATCCACTGCTTTTTCTGGCGCCCTGGTTGCGGGCCACCAGAATTCCCCTCTGTCACCAGGTTGGAGTCGTTCGGAATGATTGAGTTGAATCTATCTAGCAAGCTGCATTGGTTCGCTTTGTATGTGCGCGTTCGACATGAGCGAAAGGTGGAGATGCAGCTCACCAATAAGGGCTTTGAGACATTCCTGCCGTCTTACATCAGCCGCAGGAAATGGTCGGACCGGTTTAAGGACGTTGATCTTCCCCTGTTTCCCGGGTACGTCTTTTGCCGGATGGCGATGCGAGACCGCGCGGCTGTGCTGTCGGCCCATGGTGTAGTGCGCATTGTTGGTTTTGGCGCGCAATACATTCCGGTGGATGACTCCGAGATTCTTGCATTGCGGACCGCGATTGCAGCAGGGCTGCCCTGCGAACCGGTTCCCTATGTTTCGGTTGGGGAGCGGGTCCGGATTGTCGCGGGTCCTCTGGCTGGGGTGGAAGGCATCATGCTTGAGTTCCGCAATCGTCATCGGCTGGTGCTCTCCATCACCCTGCTGCAACGGTCTGTTTCGGTGGAAGTGGACCGTTCTCAATTGGAGTGTCTTTCGGCTTCAGCGGGACGCAAGCCTGGGACGAATGACATCCGGTACCGCCGGTCTGCCTGAACACCTCGTGTAGTGGGTGGGGCAAAGTAGAAATTCCGTCGAGGGCGATGGCTCCAGGCCACGATAGGCCCTCAGGTGAGTAGGGGTAGCGCATGCGAACAACTTTTCGCGCCCGGCGCTCGATTGTGACGTTTCGTCTCTCGAGTGATGAGTATGAGCTGGTAAAACGAGCCAGCGAAGGGGCCAAGAGCCGTAGTCTTTCCGACTATGCCCGCGAGGCGGTTCTCCGTCGAGTGGCATCGGAGAGCGAGCCCAAGGACGCTGATCTACCGGCGATTACCGCCGGTATTGAACGGCTGGACCAAGCCATGAGGGAGATGGATGGAAAGCTCTCTCAAATTCTAAAGAAGCCAGTTCCTGAGTAGGGAGCTGGCTAACAATAATGTCTCTTTGGCGTGAGGAAAGAAGCATGGCGACAGTGTGTGTAAATCAATTTGAGATGGCTGGAAAGCCGGTCTTGGCGGATCTGGAGGATAAGATTCGACGCCGGACGGCTAGGACCGGGGTGATTGGTCTCGGCTATGTGGGCCTTCCGCTATCGGTAGAGCTTTGTGACGCCGGATTCAACGTCGTTGGAATCGATGTGCACCCGGGAAAGGTGGCGGCGATCAACGATGGGCGGTCGTATGTGAAGGACGTTGATTCGGAAAAAGTTACGGCGATGGTTGCGGCCGGAAGGCTGCGCGCCACGGACGATTTCTCCGTGATTCGAGAGCTGGACACTGTCAACATTGCGGTTCCGACACCTCTGCGAAAGACCAAAGACCCGGACATGACGTATGTCGTTGCAGCCTGTGAGCAAGTGGCCAAGTACCTGCATCCGGGGCTACTGGTGATTCTCGAATCGACCACGTATCCGGGTACAACGGATGAGCTCGTGCTTCCGATGCTGGAAGCTTCCGGACTGCGTGTGGGCGTAGACTTTTTTCTCTGCTTCTCGCCGGAGCGGGTTGACCCTGGCAACCCTGTTTATCAGACGGCGAACATTCCTAAGGTCGTTGGTGGTGTGACGGCGGCTTGTACGGAACTCGGAGCGCTTCTGTATGAACAGGCGCTCGACAAGGTGGTGCGGGTGTCGAGCACAAAGGTCGCGGAGATGGTGAAGCTGCTCGAGAACACGTTTCGGATGATCAACATCGGGCTGGTGAACGAAATTGCCCTGATGTGTGACCGGATGGACGTTGATGTTTGGGAGATCATCGATGCGGCGGCAACAAAGCCGTTTGGCTTCATGCCCTTCTATCCAGGACCCGGCCTGGGCGGGCACTGCATTCCGATTGATCCGTACTACCTCTCCTGGAAGACGCGGCAGGCGGGCATGGAAGCCCGGTTTATTGAACTGGCGGGATCCATAAACGGACAGATGCCACACTTCGTCGTGGAGAAAATCCAGAATGCCCTTAACGACCGGAGTAAGCCGCTGCGTGGTTCGCGGGTGCTCGTGATGGGCGTCGCGTACAAGCGAGGTATTGATGACGTGCGGGAGTCGCCGGCGCTCGATGTGATGCATGTCCTGAAATCAAAGGGTGCGCACGTGACGTATAGCGACCCCTATGTTCCCCGGATGGAGTTTGAGGGCGCGCCGATGGAGTCGGTGGACCTTCTGGCTGGTGCACAGGATGCCGATTGCGTCGTGATTATCACGGACCATCGCGAGTTTCCTTACCGCGAGGTACTGAAGAGCGCCTCGTTGATTGTCGACACCCGGAACGCAATGAAGGGCATGGCGTCCGAGAAGATCGTGAAGCTGTAGGTGGCATTGAGGGAAGGGGAAGGAAGTATGACTTTCATTCGACAGATAGTCTCGGGCATATTGGCTTGCCTGCTCGCGAGTCCTCTAGTGGGACAGGATCCGGGTCGCTTGCAAATTCGGATTCTGGAGGGAGAAGGCG
Organism: Candidatus Sulfopaludibacter sp. SbA3; assembly: GCA_945890485.1. Lineage (GTDB taxonomy): Bacteria > Acidobacteriota > Terriglobia > Bryobacterales > Bryobacteraceae. The sequence goes on from CAMDCN010000008.1 coordinate 30,422, forward strand.
CCTTGAACAACATTAAGCGCAAGCTGGCCCATAACCCCCAGGTGGTCGTGATGGACGCCGATGGCCGGCCGGTGGCGGGAGCCGCTGTCGTATTCAAGTTTCCCTTTTCCGGACCATCGGCGAGTGTTCAGGGAGGGAGGACGTACGAAGGCCGGACCGATGGCGACGGCCGAATTGCAGTTGTTGGAATGACGCCGAATGACGTGGAAGGCCGCTTCGTGATTGCGGTAGAAGCGACGAAGGATGGCTCTTCCGGTCGGACGGTGATTCCGCAAAGCAACACGATGGCAGGCGGCCGGGAGGAGGCAGGCGCCACCGGAGGGAATCGCAAGCTGTGGATCGGTATTTTAGCGCTGGCTGGCGGTGGGGCCGCCGCGGGAATGGCTGCAATGCGGGGTGGAAACTCCAGCAGCGGCGCTACAGCGGCGGCTGCAAGTACGACGCTGTCGGTAGGAAGCGTAACGATCGGGGGCCCGCGATGAGGTACGCGGCGGTGGGGTTCTGGCTGTTCGGCATGACGTTGACCGGGCTCGCCGACGAAGGCCTGCAGGGTCCGGTGACGGGCTACGTGTTTGACTCGCGGCAAGCGACGATCAGGCCGATCGAAGGCCTGCCGGGGTCAGCGCGGCTGGGAGCGGGACTCGAGGTGGGCCAAGCGTTAGCGGCGTGCGAGGTCTCGTCGCCAGAGCGGCTCGCGCTCTGCCGTGCGGGGGAGCAAGGAACTTGGCTGATGGTGGCCTGGGCGGGCGGAGCCGTGCGGACCTGGGAGGTTGCCGGGTTGGCGGGGGCGGCAGAGAAGATCCTGTTCCGCGCGGACGGCCGGCGTGCCGTGGTTCATTTTGGATCTGGTGAAGAAGCGAACGGCCGCTTGGTTTGGCTCCGCGATCCAGCCACGAATGGAACGGTGAGCACTTCTCAAGAAACGGGTCCTGGGTGGCAGCTGCTCGCGATTGAGCCCGAAGGTGACCGAGTACTGATGACGAACGGGCGTGACCTGTGGGTCGTGGATCCATCGATAGGGTCGCAGCGGGTGGCGAGCGGCTTGAGCGTCAGTGCGGCGGTGTTCTCGAGAGAGGGTGGTGTCTACTTCGCCGATAAAGAAACCGGCGAGATTTGGAAACTCCCGCGTGCCGAGATGGGTTCAGAGGCGATACGCGTCATGACGCCGGCGGACGGAGTCGCGAAGCCTGTGGCGGTGGCGGCGTGCGAGGCCGCCGATGGCGAGCAGGTGGTGATGGTTGACGGCACTGCCGCGCACGTGGAGGTTCTGCGGCCCCACGGCCAGCGTTGGGAGAGTTTGCCGGTTTGGGGACAGCCGAACCGGATGGCGACACTTGGCCGGGATGGTTTGTATTTGCTCAACCAGCCGGGTCAGGGGCCCTTGTTGTTGTTTGACTGTGCGGCTCGAGCCGTCTTCTTTGTTCCCGTGGACTAATCTTATGCCTACCCTTCTGACTACCGTCGCGCTGTTACTGGCGACGATTTCCATCGGGCAGAGTCAGCCCTTGCCCAACTTCTCTTTTAGCTACCGGACGGACGCCGCCCCGGCTGTGGTGCCGCTGCCAGTGAATGGGCAATTGGCAGTGTCCACTGTGGTCGGTACCCCGTTGACGGTGTTTGTTGTGGTGGAGAACCGAGGCGTAGACGCCTGGAACATCACCCGCGCCAGCGTTACGGGGGCAGCCTTCACGCTTCTAACCACGACCGCGCAGACGATTGCTGGCGGAGGCTCTACAATCTACGCTTTGCGGTACGCTCCTTCGGCCCAAGGCACTTTGACGGAGGTTCTGGCACTGACCGTGGCCAACGCGACCGGGAACAATTCCACAACTTACAATTTCTTCGTGAGAGGGACCGGCCTTGGCGCCGACCTCGCAGCAAGTTATTTTCTAACCTCGGGCGGAAACCAGATCTTACTCCAAAATGGGGAACGCATCTCGTATCCGGAAACGCAGGCGGGCCAGACAGCAGCCATAACGATAGTCGTGCTCAATCGAGGGACAGCCGCCGGGACAGTGCGGTCCGTGGGGCTGCAAGGGGAACGTTTCCGGTTAACGGGCTTGCCTTTGTTACCAGCGACGCTGGCACCGGAGAGGGATTTGCGATTCAATATCTCCTTTGAGCCGACCGGAGCGGAATCGGCCACCGGGCAACTGAGTCTCGACTTTGGCGATGGACGCCGGATGGATATCCAATTGGTGGGCCGTGGTGTTGCCGCCTCTTTTGTCTACACGGCGCAAGTGGAAGGCCTCGACGGTGCACGACTCCTGCCGGGCGGAAAGCTGCAGTTGCCCGAGACGGCTTCGGGCAATACGGTGACGGTTACTGTGTTGATAAAAAATGAGGGGACCGCGAACGGGCGCATCACGACGATTTCGACTACGAACACAGCGTTTCGATTGACGAACCTACCCCCATTGCCAGCGACGATCGCTCCGGGCGGAGCAGTGAGTCTGCAAATTGTCTTTACCGCCCGGGAGAGCGGAAAGTCAGTTGGCCGGCTATTGGTGGAGCAGGCGCTTTTTGAACTGGAAGCGGTGAGCCTGGCACCACGCTTAACCTACTCTGTTCGCATCGGCGGTGTGGTTACGCCGGTGGCGGATGCGGGTCCCGTAATCTTCCCTAACGTGACGGTGGGCGGTAGTAATGAAATCAGTTTCGTGGTTTCCAACACTGGGAACGCTCCCGCGCAGGTGTTCGGAATCAGCGTCACCGGCCGCGGTTTCCAGTCGAGGGCGTTGCCCGCTCTGCCGTTATCGATCCCTGTGGGCGACAGCCGTGAGTTCTCGCTCCGCTTTGCCCCAGAAGAGGTGGGTCCGGTAACGGGATCGATTCAAATCGACGAACGCTCGATGCCACTGCTCGGGGTGGGCACGATGCCGGGACCGGTGCCCGCCCTGAGTTTCACGGGGATCACCGGGACGGTGAACGCTCTCGAACAGCCGATGGTGGGGGTCGCGCTGGAGAAGCCGTACGAGGTGGACCTGACGGGCAAGCTGAGCCTGTCCTTTTCCCCCGACTCGTTTGGTGACGATCCGAACATTCAGTTTGCAACAGGTGGCAGGACGGTTGACTTTCGGGTGCCAGCTGGTTCCGTGGAGGCGGTGTTCGGCGACAGTGTCCGAGCGATTCCATTTCAGGCGGGCACCGTGTCGGGAACGATTTCATTGGCGGCCGCGTTGCAGGTGAACACGGTGAATGTGACCCCGTCGCCGGCGCCGACGAAGTTGATTTCGGTCGCGGGCGCCCCTCCGGTCCTGCGGAATGTTGCGGTAGGAGCTAGGAGTGCGACCGCGATTGAATTATTGATCACGGGTCTCTCGTCATTGCGGAGCATCACACAGTTTGGTTTGCAATTTACGGCGGCTCCCGGTGCGCGTCTGGATACGACGGCATTGAACGTAAACGTGGAATCCGCCTTTGGCGCTTGGTATCAGAGCAGTGCATCGCGAACGTTTGGCAGCCAGTTCACGGCATCTTTGACCATCAACGTGCAAGGCGGCGATGCAAACGCGGTGCAGAGCGTCGCGGTTACGGCGACGAACGGTCGCGGCAGTTCGACCCCGGTGAGTGTAACGGTCCGCTAAATCCGAAGGAGATTCAAAATGTTTGGAGTGCGGAAGCCGGCTACTTTATTGTGCGTACTCGTTAGTTTGACGCTACGGATTTCGATGGGCCAGGCCCCTTCCACTATCCGGGAGGTGACAATCGAAGCCGACGACACCTTGGTTGTTCAGGTACTGAACGGCGAGGAGTTGAGTAAGGAGTGGCGTGTGGCCTCCAGCGGAGAGTTGAATCTGCCCATGGTGGGGCGTGTGAAGGTCTCCGGATTGACGGTTTCCGAGTGCGAGAAGCTTCTGACGGAGCGCTTGCGGCGATATCAACATGATCCGCAGGTGACGGTGTATGTGCACGAATTTCGCAGCCACCCGGTATCCGTAGTAGGGGCGGTGGAGAAACCGGGTGTCTATCAACTTACTCGACATACGACTTTGTTTGATGCAGTGGTGATGGCTGGGGGACCTAAGGAAGCCGGTCCGACGGTGACGCTCACGAGAGCGGAGCGGTCGGGGCCAATTCCCCACAACCGGGCGCGGGCCAAGTTGGAAGAGGGTGGGAAGTCGTCGATGCAATTGGTCGTGGATCTGAAAGATGTGATGAGCGGGCGCGGAGCGGAGGCTGAGTTGGAAGTCCACTCCGACGATGTCATTTCGGTGGCCACGGTGAAGCAACTGAAGTTGGTGCACATGTCGGGTGAGGTCAACCGGCCTGGCTCGGTGGAACTGGTACAGGCTCCGACGATGTCGCTTGTGAAGCTGGTTGCGTTGGCCGGTGGCTTGACGAGGTCGGCATCGCCAGGCAAGACGATGATTGTCCACATTAATGATGACGGAGTGCAGACCTCGGCCGCGTTTGTCGACTTGCGGAAAGTGATGCGCGGAAAAGTAAGGGATTTGGAGTTGATGCCAGGGGACGTGGTGATCGTCCCGTCCAACACGCTGATGGCCTACATGCAAACGGCATCCATGTCGGCAGTCACCACCGGAATGTTGCTACTTGGCCGGTTTTAGTGGCCGTTTTCAAAGGCCGCGGAAAAGAGGAAGTCATGTCATCCAGCAATTTATCAGGGATTGGTCCGGACCGGCGCTCTCCTGCCGTGCTTCCAGCGCTTGGGACGCGGACGTACCGACTGGAGCCAGTCGATGCGAACCCGGCCGAGGAGGCACAGCAAAATGGCGCCTTGCTGGATATTTGGTGGTTGATCATGGGGCGGAAGGGCCTGATCCTCACCACTCTGACGTTGGGGCTCATGATTACTGCGTTCGCTACGATTACACAAGTGCCCACTTACCTTGCTCGCACGACGATTGAGGTGAACCCGCCTCCCGATGTAGCGAGCATGGGTAAAGATAGTGGCGACATTGGGGGCGGCGGCAGTGATTCGTACCTGCAGACGCAGGTGCGCATACTGCAGAGCCAAAGCCTGCGGAAGCAGATGGCTGCGCGAGTTGCGCGGCAACCTGCACGTGCTGTAGCGGCCAAGGATAATCTGGCTTCGTTGCGAAACGCTCTAAGCCTGCCGAACTGGCGGCGCGAACCGTCGGACAACGTCGATGTCAAGGTGATTCCGCTTGAGCGGACCCGGATGATCGAACTGGTTGCGGAGGCTGAAAGTCCGGAGTTGGCAGCGCACTACCTGAACCTGCTGACTTCCGAGTACACGCAAACACTATTGCAGACACGATGGGAGTCCGCAGAGGTTACGACGCAATGGCTGACCCGCCAATTGGATGGCTTGCGCGACAAATTGCGGCAATCCGAGGGCGAGGTGCAGAAGTACCGCATGACGTCCGGGATGTTATTCAGCGACGACAAGCAGAGCGTGGAGGAGGCCAAACTGCGTCAGTTACAGGATGAACTGGCGCGAGCTGAAGTGGACCGGGTGGCGAAGCAGTCGGCGTATGAAATTGCGGAGACGAGCCTGGCGGAGGCCGTGCCGCAGATCATTGATAACGGAAGGTTGAGCGGCTACCAAGTAAAGCTTGCGGAGTTAGGCCGGGAGCGTGCCGAGTTGAAATCCATGTACACGCCGGAGCACTACCGGGTGATTCGGGTGGAGGCACAGATTAGAGAATTGGAGACAACGCTCCGGCGAGAGCGGGAGAACATCATCTCGCGGATGAAGAACGATTTTGATGGGGCCAAGCGCCGGGAGCAGTTGCTGCGGGCGGCCTTCGTGGCGCAGACGGCGCGAGCCCGGGACCATTCGAAGCAACTGGGGACATACGAAATTCTCAAGCGAGAGGCGGAGAGCAATCGACGGCTTTATGACGACCTGCTGGAGCGCGTGAAGGGAGCTGGACTAACGGCGGCGATCCAGACGACGAATGTTCGGGTGGTTGACCCCGCGGATGTCCCGACTGCGCCATACCGGCCCAGCCTGATCAAGAACTTTGCCATGGGACTGGCGATGAGCTTGTTGGTGGCGGCGGGATTAGTGCTGGGGGCTGAGAATATCAACCATAGCCTTAAGGCGCCGGGAGAGGCGTCCTACCTTCTCAAATTGCCGGAACTTGGGGTAATTCCCGACATGAAGCGGTTGCCGGAGCTGAACCCGCCGAGTACATCTTTGACAAAGCTGCTGCGGGAGCCGGACGGGAGCGAAAGTGCGGGCGGTCAGCTCATCGCGCTGCAGAATCGGTCGTGGACGGTGGCCGAGTCCTTTCGCAGCACCTTAGCCTCAATCCTGTTTGCGAAAGGGCAAGCTGTGTTGCCGCGAGTGATTCTGATTACCAGCGTCAATCGGGGGGAGGGCAAGAGTACGACCGTGTCGAACCTGGGTGTTTCGCTTGCGGAGATCAATCAACGCGTTCTTTTGATTGACGCGGACATGAGGAAACCGAATTTGCATAAAGCGTTTGGCGTTGCCAATACGTGGGGTCTGAGTGACCTGTTGCGAGAGCAGACCTCGTTGCGCGACGTGCCGTTGGAGGCGTTGGCCAGGCAAACGGAAGTGAGTGGTCTCTATCTGCTGCCGAGCGGACCGGGAACGGTTAGCATATCGAGCCTACTGTACTCGAAGCGGGCGGCGGAGCTGTTGGATCGCTTCCGGGAGGAGTTCGACATGGTGATTATCGACACCCCGCCCATGCAGTATGTGTCTGATGCCCGCGTGCTCGGGCGATTGGCGGATGGGGTGATCATCGTGATCCGAGCGTCGCGGACTTTGCGCGACGAGGCTTTGAACATAAGCCGTCGGCTCAAGGAAGACGGAATCCCGGTGCTGGGTACCATCCTGAATGCGTGGGACCTGAAGAATCGGTCGCGGTATGGCTCGTACCGTTACCCGTATGGATCGACTGAGGCCGAGGATTAGGCGGGGCTGGATGAGAAACGCGCTGGACCGGATCGTTTGTCTCGGCGGGTTGGTTGTGTTGGCGCCTTTGCTGGCGGTGATTGCGGTGCTGGTGCGCTGCGGGGATGGCGGTCCCATCTTGTTCCGGCAGGAACGGATTGGGCGCTGGGGCCGGCCGTTCGAACTGCTGAAATTTCGTTCGATGCGGACGAGCAACGAGGGCCCTGCCATTACGGCGGCCGGGGACAGCCGGATTACAAAGATCGGCCATAGATTGCGGAAGTACAAGCTCGATGAGTTGCCGCAGTTGTGGAATGTGGTGCGGGGAGACATGAGTTTGGTTGGTCCGCGGCCGGAAGTGAGCCGATACGTCAACCCGGTCGATACGGTTTGGCAACGGGTGCTGAGCGTACGGCCAGGAATCACCGACCTCGCGACCCTGGTCTATCGCAACGAAGAAGAAGTACTCGGTGGAGCGGACGACTCGGAACGTCTCTACCGCGATGTCGTGCTGCCCGAGAAACTTCGGCTCAACATCAGCTACCTGGAGCGCTCCACCCCCTTGCGGGACTTAAAGCTGATTCTGTTGACCATCCGCTACAGCATGTTTCCCGTTAGTTTTGAGCCGGAAGTTGTGAAGAAGAGATTAGTCGCCTAGGTGAGCCAGATGAGTAAATCTCCGTACATTCCCTTTAATCTGCCCGAGATCGGCGAAGAAGAGATCACCGCTGTAGTTGAGACGATGCGATCAGGGTGGTTGACCACCGGCGCCCGGACCGCAGCCTTCGAGACTAACTTCCAAGCGTACACCGGGGCGAAGTATGCCCTGGCCCTAAACTCCTGCACGGCGGCTCTGCACGTGGCGCTTGTAGCGCTCGGTATTGGGCCGGGAGACGAAGTGATTACTACGCCTCTAACGTTCTGCTCGACGGTTCATGCCATCGTCCATACGGGTGCGTCCCCGGTGCTGGCGGATGTGGATGACGCCGGGAATCTGGATCCGGAGTCGGTCGCCGCCAGGATCACACCGAGGACAAAGGCGTTGCTGCCGGTTCACCTCGCGGGCCTGCCGTGCCGTATGGACGAACTTTGGGAACTGGCCAGGCGTCATCGACTCTTCGTGGTGGAGGACGCCGCGCACGCGGTGGGGACCCACTACAGGCGACACCATTTGGGGGCAGAGGGTGCATCGCAGAGCGATGCTGTCGCTTACAGTTTCTATGCCACCAAGAATCTAACGACCGGCGAAGGCGGGATGGTCACGACAAACCGCGAAGAGTTATTTCTTCGCATGAAGTGCCTGGCACTGCACGGTATCAATCGTGACGCATGGAATCGATATGCCGAGAAGGGCTCGTGGTTCTATCAGGTTTTGGAGCCGGGATTTAAGTACAACCTGAGCGACCTGCAATCCGCCATCGGCTTACAACAATTGCGGAAGATCGAGCGGTTCACCGAACGTCGGCGAGAGCTGGCGGGGCGCTATCAACGCGCGTTCTCGGCGATACCAGAGCTCGAGTGCCCGCCGGAGGCCAGCGAAGGACGGCATGCTTGGCACCTATATATCCTTCGCCTGCGGGTCGACCAATTGAGGATCGGGCGAGATGCCTTTCTTGTCGAACTGAGAGAGCGGGGCATCGGGATCAGTGTTCACTTCATTCCCGTGCCGCTGCATCCGGTCTACCAGGATTTGGGCGTTTCGTATCCCTGCCCTCGGGCCATTGCAATGTATGAGCGGATGTTCTCTTTACCCCTGTACCCGGCGATGACGGATGAGCAGGTGGAACGGGTCATCTTCGCGGTAAGCGAGATCGTCCGCGAACATCGCGTTAGCGTGGGTGCGGTGGTGGCGACCGCGCAAGCTTCGGCTGCCGCGCTGGCCAGTGGCCAGTAGCTCTGTGCCAGTTGGAGTAGGGGAGATTCCAGCAATGAAGAAGAATAGAACGCTTCAATTCCTTCTCTATCACCGCCAGTTTCTAATCGCGCTGTTACACGGCATGCTCATCGTGCTTTCGATGATGTTTGCTTTCCTGTTGCGGTTCGAGTATTCGGTGCCCAGGGAACTGCTGCCGATCCTGACCGCGGCACTGTGGCTTGCGCTACTTGTGAAACTGCCCGTATTTCTTCTCCGGCGGCACGACAAAGGCTGGTGGCGCTACTCCGGAATTGTCGACTTGCAGAAGCTGTTCGTGACCAATGTTCTGGCATCTCTCAGCTTTGCGATTGTCGCCACGTTGGCGATCGGGGCGAGCTTTCCCCGCTCAATTTTCTGTATCGACTTTCTTTTGTGTTTTCTGGCCACGGCCGGGTTGCGGTTTTCGGTTCGGGTATACCGCGAAAGTGTGGCGCAGGAGTTCCACGCCAAAGGCTCGGCTAAGGGCTTGCTAATTTACGGGGCCGGCCAGGCAGGCTTGAGCATTGCTAAAGAGATTCGGTCGAACCCGTCGCTAGGCTATCACGTGATTGGCTTTCTGGATGATTCCTTTTCCAAGCGAGGTGCCACGCTCGGCGGCGCGGCCGTCCTGGGTACGGGGCGTGAGGCGGCGCTGATCGTCGATATGGCGCGCAAATCGAATCGTCCAGTCGCCGAGATTCTGATTGCGATGCCGTCCGCCGGGGCGGAACAGATGCGAGAGGCCGTGGCGAACTGCCGCGCTGCCGCCGTGCCGTTCAAGACGATTCCTGGCGTCGGCGAGATGTTGACAGGCAAGGTTCTCACGAGTCAGATTCGAGAGGTGTCCGTGATCGATCTGCTGGGCCGCGACCCGGTGGAGCTTGACGAGGCGTTGATCCAGGAGCAGTTGCAGGGCCGCGCGGTTCTGGTCACCGGAGCCGGCGGTTCGATTGGGTCGGAGATTTGCCGGCAGGTCGCAGGCTACAACCCACGCCGGTTGGTGTTGCTGGACCAAGCTGAAAGTGATCTCTTTCGCATTCATTTAGAGCTATTGGAACGCTTGCCTGAGGACCGGTTGGTTCCGGCGGTGGCAGACATCTGCGACCCGCAGAGATTGGACGAGATTATCAGCCATCAGCGGGTAGATGTAATCTTGCACGCGGCGGCCTATAAACACGTTCCGATGATGGAGTGCCATCTCTTTGAAGCGGTTCGGAACAACGTGCTCGGCACTCATAATCTGGTGGAGGCGGCAACCCGAAATGGTGTGTCGCGATTCCTGATGATCTCCTCCGACAAGGCTGTGAATCCCACCAATATCATGGGGTTGACCAAGCGGGTTGCCGAACTGATTATCACTTCAATGCCCGCCCACACGGGCCGTACGGAATATGTGGCCGTGCGGTTTGGCAACGTTCTCGGCAGCAACGGCAGTGTCATTCCACTGTTCCGGAAACAGATTGCGACGGGGGGGCCGATCACCGTGACCCATCCGGATATGCAGCGATACTTCATGACGATCCCCGAGGCCGTGCAGTTGGTATTGCAGGCCTCCGTGATGGGGAAGGGGACTGAGATTTTCGTGCTCGACATGGGTGCGCCCGTAAAGATTCTCGATCTGGCGCAGAACATGGCACGATTGTCCGGAAAGACCCCTGGCGTGGATATTGAAATCCGTTTCACCGGCTTGCGTCCGGGCGAGAAGCTATACGAAGAGCTGTCGGCTGAGGGCGAGGACTTCCAGCCGACGCACCATAACAAGATCAAAATCTATTGCGGGCCGCGTTTGGGACGTACGCGGATGCGCGACTGGGTTGAGCATGTCCGCCGAGCGATCGAGGTCCGTGACGAGGTTCAGTTGCTGAGCCTGCTCAAGGAAATTGTGCCCGAGTACCAACCTTCCGGACGATACCGTGAAATTCTGGCCGACGTCCGCCAGGGTCATCCCGCTTAAGGAGATATCAAGTTGAGCGCAGCTACTAATCCTCTTCCCATTCTTCGGATTGCTCCGAGCAAAGGATGGGTCTCTCTTCAACTGAAAGAGCTCTTTGCTTACCGCGAGCTGCTCTACTTCTTGATCTGGCGCGACATAAAGGTCCGGTACAAGCAGACGGCCCTGGGCGCAGCATGGGCCATCATTCAACCCTTTTTCACAATGCTGGTGTTTAGTCTGTTCTTTGGCAAATTGGCGAAGATTCAGTCTGACGGTCTGCCTTACCCGGTATTCGCTTACGCAGCCTTGGTGCCTTGGACGTTCTTTGCACAGGGCCTGAGCCAAGCGTCGGATAGCTTGGTGGGCAGCGCCAATCTGATTCGAAAGGTCTATTTCCCACGACTGGCGATCCCCGTGGGCACGGTTGCCAGCGGCGTTGTGGACTTCATGCTCGCCTTCTTCGTCCTGCTGTTGCTGATGCTCTACTACGGAGTTACGCCGACCTGGAACATCGTCTGGCTGCCGCTCCTGCTGGTTCTCGCGCTGATTACCGCCTTGGGTGTTGGGCTTTGGCTTTCTGCCTTGAACGTCAAATTTCGGGACGTGAAGTACGTCGTGCCATTCATCACGCAATTCTGGATGTTTGCCACCCCTATCGCCTACCCCAGTAGCTTGCTGCCGGCGGAGTGGCGGCCGGTGTATGCATTGAACCCAATGGTGGGCGTTGTTGAGGGCTTCCGGTGGGCGCTTCTGGGTACGGACACGGCTCCGGGGCCTATGTTGCTGGTCTCGGCGACCGTGGCAGTGCTGCTCCTGGTGGGCGGGGCCTTTGTGTTCCGGCGCATGGAAAAGAGTTTTGCTGACGTGGTCTAAGGCGGTGATTCTGTGAACAGTCAAGCACCCTGTCTCATCATGGCCGAGGTCGCCCAAGCTCACGACGGCAGCCTGGGCACGGCCCATGCATACATCGATGCTGCCGCCAAGGCTGGCGTCGACGCCATCAAGTTCCAGACCCACTACGCCGATGCTGAGAGTTCCAGTTATGAAACTTGGCGCGTTCGCTTCAGCCGGCAGGACGCCACGCGCTACGACTACTGGCAAAGAATGGAGTTTTCTGAATCGCAGTGGCGGGAACTGCGAGACCACGCAGTTAGCAAGGGCTTACGCTTCCTGAGTTCGCCCTTTTCCAAGCGGGCGGTGGAAGTTCTTCGAAGGGTTGGCGTAGACGCTTGGAAGGTGGCTTCGGGCGAGGTGAACAATCCGCAGTTGTTCCAATTGATGGCCGATTCTGGACTGCCCATCTACGTTTCAACCGGACTGAGTTCCTGGCAGGAGATCGATGGCGTCGTGGAGCGCTTGGAGCGGCACCGGCTGCAGTATGTGCTGCTCCAGTGCACTTCGGTCTATCCATGTCCACCTGAAAAGGTTGGCATCAATGTGCTGCCTGAGTTTCGCCGGCGCTACGGCTGTCCGGTTGGTCTGTCGGACCATTCGGGGACCATCTATCCTTCGCTGGCTGCCGTGACAATGGGAGCCGAACTGCTGGAAGTGCACGTCACGTTCAGCAGGGAGTGCTTTGGCCCGGATGTGCAGAGTTCGTTGACTACGACTGAGCTTCGACAACTCGTGGAGGGAGTGCGCTTCGTGGAAACGATGGTAGCGAATCCGGTGGACAAGGACCAAGCCTGCCAAGAATTGCAGACCGTTCGAAACCTTTTCACGAAGAGCATTGTGGCGGAGGCGGATCTTCCCGCGGGAACAGTATTGAACGATTGGCACCTGGGCCTGCGCAAGCCGGGCACCGGACTTCCGGCTGAGCAGTTGGTCCATGTGGTTGGCCGGCGCCTGCTCCGGTCCGTGACTCGGGGCCAGTTCCTGGCTGAAGAGGATTTTGTCTCGCCTTTGGTGCGGGAGTTACAGGGGCAATCATGAGCTGTTCGTGCACAATTGCGGAGTTCTCGGCGATGGCCGTAGGGCAGGAGGCGTCGCTTTCCCGGGTGATTGAAGTGGCCGACGTGGACGCCTTTGCAAAGCTGAGCGGCGATTTCAATCCGTTGCACATGGAGGATGGCTTCGCCCGCCAGACAAGCTTCCAGCGAAGAGTAGTGCACGGCATGCTGGTGGGAAGTTATGTCTCGACACTGATCGGGATGCACCTTCCTGGACCCGGCGCACTCTGGGCCGAGCAGCGGTTTCAATGGCGGGCTCCGGTGTTTATTGGCGACACGGTGAACATGCGGATGCGGATCGTCCACAAGTCCGAGGGGACGCGAACGATTGCGGTGGAAGTCACTGCGACGAACCAACACGGGAGCATCATTATGGAAGGCAACGGTACGGTGAAGTTGTTGGCGGTTCGGCAAGAGGATCGCGAGGTTCCCCTGGCGGAGCGCGTGGCCTTGGTCACAGGCGGCGCCCAAGGGGTTGGCGCGGCGGTGGCGGCGGCGCTCGCGGAATCCGGGGCGGCGGTGGTCGTCAACTATCGGACATCCAGCGAATCGGCCAGGGACCTTTGTGAGCAGGTTCAGCAGATGGGCGGGCGGGCGATGGCATTTTGCGCCGATGTCACCGATTCGGTTGCGGTGAACGAGATGCTGGCGGCGGCCGAGGAGGAGTTCGGGCGGCCAGTTGATGTTCTGGTTAACAATGCTGCCGGCCGGCTAGTGCCGCGTGAGTTTTCTCGCCTGCAATGGGGTGACGTCGAGGCAGCCTTCGCGATGCAACTGAAAGCCGCGTTTACTTGCACGCAGGCCGTGCTTCCTGGCATGGTGGCGCGAAGGTCGGGCGTGATTGTAAACATCGGTTCGGCGATCACATGGGACGTGCCACCCGCGCAGTCGGCAGGAGCGGCGATGGCCAAGGCGGCCATCAAGGCGATGACGAAATCGGTAGCGCAGGAGCTAGGACCCTCGGGCGTACGGGTAAACATGGTTTCGCCCGGATTGACGGAAACGACCGCTCTGGCGGAGGTGCCCGAGCGATTGCGAAAGCTGCAGGCGATGCAGACGCCGTTGCGACGATTGGCGGCTCCGGAGGACATTGCGGCGGTCGTGACCTTTTTGTGTTCGAGTGCAAGTCGTCACATGACTGGCGTCGATGTGCCAGTGTGTGGTGGCGTGCACATGTAGGGAGGCAGGAATGCAGCGGATGCGTGAGGCCATCAACGAGGCAATTGAGGCAGGGCGGTACGGTGAAGCTCGTTCGGCGGTGGAGATGTTGTGGAAGGGGCAGCCAACCGGCGCGGTTGCTAACTATGTGCTGAGTTGCATTCCTCGGTGGCGGCAAACGATTCCCGGTAAGCCATGGCGGGTGTACTTTCTGCGCTCATTCACCCTTGAACCCATGGTGCCGTTGTTGCGGGCAGGCGGGGGGTTGGAAGGCCTGGATCTGACGGTGGGCGTGGGGGCGCTGGGTGCTTATATGCAGGAGGTCCTCTCCGCGGACAGCCCGTTGTACCGCTTTCAGCCGGACTCGGTGATTGTTGCCATACAGACTCGAGACATCGCGCCTTCCCTGTGGGAAAACGGGGTCCCGGGATCAGCCTTGGCGGCCGTGGCCGAGGATGTTCTGGATCAGTATTCCAAGCTGATTCAGGCTCTCCGAAGTTATAGCCAGGCCGATATCATTCTTCATACTCTCGAAGAACCAGTTCATCCCAGCTTTGGCGTGTTCGACGCTCAGTGTACGGATGGGCAGGCGGCGGCGGTGCAGGAGATCAACCAGGGTCTGCGGCGGTTAGCGGGTCAATGGTCAGGGGTGTATCTGCTGGACTACGATCGTCTCGTAGCCGCGCATGGCCGCCAGAACTGGCACGACGAGAGAAAGTGGCTTCTCGTCCGGCTCCCGATTCGTGCCGAATATCAGTACCTTATGGCGAATGAGTGGCTACGGTACCTGGTGCCGCTTGCCGGCAGGGGAGCCAAGGTGCTGGTGTCGGACCTGGACAATACTCTCTGGGGCGGCGTGCTGGGTGAGGATGGCAGCGATGGCATTCAAATCGGCTTGGAGCATCCCGGCGCGCACTACCGCGCGTTGCAGCAAACATTGGCGGACCTATCGCGGCGGGGAATTCTGTTGGCGCTCTGCAGCAAAAACGAGGAATCCGAGGCGCTTGCCGCGATCAATCGACACCCCGGAATGCTGTTGCGTAGCACGGCATTCGCCGCGACTCGCATTAACTGGACGAACAAAGCGCAGAACTTGCGGGAGATCGCGCAAGAGCTGAATGTAGGCCTCGATGCGTTGGCCTTCGTCGATGACAGTCCTGTCGAGTGCGAGCGGGTTCGGCGAGAGCTGCCAGAGGTCACGGTGATTGAACTACCGCCGGAACCGGCGGCCTACGCGGCGGCTGTTCGTAGGCACCCTTCCTTTGAGCGACTCGCGCTTAGCAAAGAGGATAGTGCGCGCGGAGACATCTACTGCGCCCAGCGGCAGCGTGCCTCTGCCCAGAGCGAGTCTGCATCCGTTGAAGAATTCTATGACTCGCTGCGCCAGGAATTGGAGATGTCGCTCGTGGAGCCTGTCCACGAACTGCGCGTCGCGCAGTTGACGCAGAAAACGAATCAATTCAATTTGACGGGTCGACGCTACAGCGAACTGCAGATCCACGACCTCGCCCGCCGAAAAGATACAAGCGTCCTTCAGGCCTCCGTTAGGGACCGCTTCGGCGACAACGGCATCGTGGGGGTGATCATTCTTCGTCACTCCGGCGACGTTGGCGAGATCGACACAATGTTAATGAGTTGCCGGGTGATTGGTCGAACTGTCGAGACCGCCATGTTGGCGCTCCTCCTGCAATATAGTCGCGAACTCGGGTTGCAATGGCTGGAAGGCCGGTTCGTTCCGACCTCGAAGAATCGACCCGCCAAGGACTTCTTTTCCGACCATCAGTTTGAACTTGTGGAGTCGGATGAGGGTGGCTCCCGTTGGCGGTTGAATGTGGAGCGAAATTCGTTGGACTGTCCGCGGTGGATCTACGGATTGCTTAGGAAGGACGGTGTTCTCGGTGAATCTCTTGCCTCTTGATCTAGCACTCCAGACGGAGCCCCTCATGCTCATCGACCGAGTCCGCATGATCGCATCGGACGTATTTGCTGTCCCCTTCGACGGACTTACCCCGACCAGCTCTCCGGATTCCGTGGACTCCTGGGATTCGCTGAACCATCTCAATATGGTCCTCGCCTTGGAGCAGGAACTGAACATCCAGTTTTCTCCCGAAGAGATGGAGGAGCTCCTATCCATAGAACTGATCGTGGCACTGGTGGAGGAGAAGTTGAGCATGAACGGTACCAACCCCGGGGGAGATAGACGATGAGTGTTGAATTTCGATATGCCGGCCTTGAGGAATATCCGCAAATCAGCCAGTTTCTGAATGAATACTGGGCGGAAAACCACATTTACTGCAGGCGGGAGGACCTCTATCAGTGGTCGTTCGGCCGCGTTCGGCCGCGTCAGAACGATGCGGTGGGTGGGCCAAGCAGCATGGCCGTTGCGGAACACGATGGCGAACTGGTTGGAATCTTGGGCGGTATACCGTTTACGTTCAATCATTTCGGTGAAAGCAAGCGGGGAGTGTGGATCACCAATTACGTGATTCGGCCTGATCACCGAAAGGGATCCACCGCATTGCAACTACTTAGTATGTTCCGCGGAAACACAGGTCGAGGGGAACATGACTACGACATTACCGTGGCCTTCGGGATCAACCCGGCGACCGCCACCATCTACAAGGTGTTGCGAGGCGAGGTGTTGGCCGACATTCCACGGCAACTGCTCGTGTTTCCCGGTGCCGTAAGCCGGATGGCCCATCTGCTCACCATCACCCGCCCGGAATGGGAGGTGGAGCGTCGAGAGGCACTCGCCGCGGCCTTCGAACTGCCGGCAATGCCCGAGGCGCCCGGCGGTGAACCGGTTCCGTTGAACTTAGACGCTTGGGACGATGAAAACTGGTCGATCATCGCTAAAGAGACCTTGGGCGCCGCTCGCGATGCTGCGTTCTTACGTTGGCGCTACTTTGACCACCCGTTGTTCGACTATCGAGTTGTTACGGCAGCCGAAGGCCGCCGCACGGGCCTTGCGATTTGGCGGCTCGAAACCATCTACCAGAAGACTGAGGAAGGGCGGGCGCCAGTGGATAAAATCGCCCGCCTGGTTGAGTTCCTTCCTGCATCCGATGAGAACGCCAAGCAACTCATCTCCAGCTTTCTCGTTCAGGCTGGGGAGGCCGGCGCCTTGGCTGCGGACTACTACGGATACCATGGCCGATACGGAAAGCTGCTCGAAGCCTGTGGGATGAAACGAGTGTCGTCGGTCCCGGATGGGGAGTTTCTGCCCACCCGGTTTCAGCCGCTCGATGGCAAGGGCGGGGGCATCATGAGCGCCATGCTGGTTCAGTTCGCCAAGCCCGCCTGTTTCGCTGATGCCGAGTGCCCTTGGTACTGGACCAAGGCTGATTCCGACCAGGATCGTCCCAACTAAGGAGGCACGGATGGATCAACCGACACTGACCGTTGTGATGTACCACTATGTGCGGGACGCGAGCCGCAATCCGTTCCCCGGCTTGAAATCCATGGACCTGGATGCGTTCAACCGGCAGGTGAGCGAATTGCGAAGCCGCTATGAGATGGCAACTTTGGAATCTGCTTTGGCACTTCTGGAGGGTAAGTATCAGGCGCGCCGCCCCCTCTGCCTGTTGACGTTTGACGACGGAGTCAAAGATCACTATCAGGACGTGACCCCGGTGCTTGCTGAACGCGGGATACAAGGCCTGTTTTTTCTTGTCACCGGTTGCATAGAGGAAGGAGCCGTGGCGGCAGTGCACAAGAATCACTTCCTTTCGGCCAGCCTTGGTTTCGACGAATGGCGGCGGCGCTTTTTTGATCGGGCGCAAGCGTCGGGCCTTGCAATGCCCACGGTGGATTGGGCGGCGGCTAGCCGGACCTATGCTTGGGATACGCCAGAGGTTGCGGCGTTCAAGTATGCGTTTAACTTTCAAATGCCGCCTGCCGCGAGGGACCAGTTGGTGGATGAACTATTTGCCGAAGAATTCGGCGACGAAGTCGCCTTTGCCCGGCAGTTGTATGTCAGTTGGGAGGAGGCGCGCCAAATGCAGATCGATGGCATGATCCTGGGCGGCCACACTCATCGGCACCACCCGCTCGCCTCGTTGACCGGGCCACAGATGAAGAGCGACCTGGACGAGTGCCGTCGGATTCTCGACCTCCGTTTGCGGCCCCAGTTTCAAACTCCCTTCAGCTATCCATACGGGAAGCGCGACTCATTCACCGCGGAAGCGGTGCATCGCTTGCATGAGTTGGGCTTCTGCTGCGCGTTCAGTACGGAAGTGGGGCGGAACCAAGCCGGAGCCGACTGCTTTGCACTCCAACGAGTCGACTGCAAGCAGGCTGCGTGAATTCTCTAGAAGAGGTGTCAGGAAGATGCTAATGCAACGAAGAAGAGTCTGTGTCGTGTTGGTTGATCGGGCCAACTACGGCCGACTGAAACCGGTGATGACCGCTATAGCGGAGCGGCCTGAATTGGAGATGGTAGTCATCGCGGCAGGCACCATGGTGCTCGAACGCTTCGGCTACCCGGCGGAGATTGTCCGCAACGATGGGTTCCCCGTAGACGGCGAAATTCATATCGAGCTGGAGGGTTCAAAACCTTCGACGATGGCTAAGTCGGTCGGATTCGGTGTGGTGGAGTTCGCTAGCGAGTTTCAACGCCTTCGGCCAGACCTCGTGCTGTTGATTGGTGATCGCTATGAGGCGTTGTCCGCGGCGATCGCGGCTGCGTATATGAATATCTGCATCGTTCATATTCAGGGCGGCGAAGTTTCCGGTTCTATTGACGAGAGCGCGCGTCATGCCATCAGCAAGCTGTCGCATTTCCACTTCCCGAGCACCATACGCTCGGCTGAATATCTTGTCCGTATGGGCGAGCGGCCCGAATGCGTTCTCGGTGTTGGATGTCCCGGTAGCGATATTGCTCGGGAGATGGATCGCTCCATCAGCGCGGACATTTTGAATGCCTCAGGCAGCGGCGCCCTGATCGATACAGAGAAGCCGTTTCTGTTGGTCATCTTTCATCCCACCACCACGCGCTTCGGCGGCGAATTGCGGCAGATGAGCGAACTGCTCGAGGCGCTTCGCACGATTGCGATGCCCACTGTACTGCTCTGGCCAAACATCGACGCCGGGAGTGAACAGATTAGCAAAGCCATTCGCGTTTTCCGCGACCAAGCCGCACCAACCTGGCTCCGCACCATCACCAATCTAATGCCGGAAGAGTATCTCGCGGTGTTGAGCCGGGCCGCTTGTGCCGTTGGCAACTCCAGTAGTTTCGTTCGCGACGCCGGGTATTTCGGCACGCCTGTGGTTCTTGTTGGAGAACGGCAGGAAGGACGAGAAACGGACGAACACGTGGTTCATTCGGCGCCGTTGGCGGACGAACTGTCCCACTTGATCCGGCGGCAACTGGCTCATGATCGCTATGCCGCCAGCCGTCTGTATGGTGATGGCCGGGTCTCCCGGCGGATTGCCGAAGCGCTTGTAACACTTACCCCTTTCGTGCAGAAACGCCTCCACTACATCTATGAGGTGCAGCCGGGGGCACATACGACTCCGGCTCCGGCCGGAAGTGTGGCTGTTGGCGGTAGCCACTAGAGATATCGGAGGAATATTTGTGACCGACCAGAACACTCAAACATTTTCAGTCGTGATCCGGGTCCGCAACGCGGCCGAATATATGGAGAAAGTCCTGGATGCCTTTGCGCTCCAATCGGTGCAACCGAATGAGATCGTGGTGGTGGATAACGAGTCCACCGACGGGACCCGCGAGATCGCTTCCCGATACGGCGCATTGGTGCTTTCGATTTCCAAGAAGGAGTTCACCTATGGGCGAGCCCTAAATATGGGGATCCAGAAGTGCACGGGCAAGATTGTGTTTTTCATCAGCGCACATAGCCTGGTGCTCGGCAGAGAGTTCTTTCGAACCGCGATCGCCGAGTTTACCAATCCCGAGGTAGCGGCCGTCCGTTGTACCACCGTCAGCAAGACACGCGATCTGGAATCGTGGATGCAGCAGAAAGTGCTGCGCTGGCCGTTGGACCTCTACACGATTGTTGAGAATGGACCCATTGCCAGCGGATGCGCGATTCGGCGCAGTCTGTGGGAGGAGGTGCCGTTCGACGAAACTCTAGAGGCCGTCGAGGACAAGCTCTGGGCCCGCGAGGTAATGAAGCGAGGCTATATCGTTGTCAGTTCCGAGGCGATGTATCTTCATATGCGCCGCCGGGGTATGGTGGAGGCCATCCGCATCATGACCCGCGAGCGATTGGCAATTCGCCGGAGTACTGGCGAGATTTGGCCTTTGCCGCGACCCACGCTGCCAAAGCTGTTGAAGGCTCTCGTGATCAGCGCTCCGCGCGCCGCGTTCATGTTGGCAGCGCGCGAGATCTTGATCTACTGCTACATCAAAAGTATTCCGTTCCAAGCACGCACCAAGCCGAAAGTCGGTTCGATCGTATAGTTTGGAGCAGCCACTTGCCACCAATTTCCGTATTGGGCATTGTGACCGCTCGGGGCGGTTCCAAAGGGATTCCGCGCAAGAACCTGGCGCCCCTCTTGGGCCGGCCGCTACTGGCTTTCACCGCGGAGGCCGCACTCGGATCGCGGCGGCTGTCCCGCGTCGTGCTTTCAACCGACGACCAGGAGATTGCACAGGTAGGTGAGTCACTTGGCATGGCGGTTCCTGTGCTTCGTCCCCCGGAGCTTGCTAGAGACGAGACGCCGACAATTCCGGTACTCCAACATATGGTTCGCTATCTCGAAGAGCGGGGCGAGTACTATGACGCGGTCCTGGTGTTGCAGCCAACCAACCCGTTGCGCCAGGCGGAGGATATCGACGGCGCAATCGAGTTGATGGAGCGGACGAATGCCGATTCCGTGATTTCGTTTTCTGCCGTCGGAGAGAAGCACCCCGCGCGTATGAAATCGATAGGCGAAGACGGCTGGGTGGAAGATCCCCCCTTTTGCGAAGCATTCGAGGGGCAGCCTCGACAGCAACTTCCGCCCTTGTACTTGCGCGAGGGATCGATCTATCTGACACGCCATGATGTGTTGATGGTGGAGAACTCGCTCAAAGGCACCCGTTGCCAGGCGTGGATCATGCCAGCCGACCGGTCCTGCAATGTAGATGACCTTTTTGATCTTCGTCTGGTGGAATTCCTTCTCGCTGGAGCGAAAGAACATGCGAATTCTGGTAGCCGAGTCCGCTAACTTCTCACCCGCCGCGGCACGGATCCTGGAAGGTGCCGCCACGGTGACATGGGCCGATGTGGACTCTCGATCTCTCCGGGACATCCTGCCAGGGCACGAACTGCTGTGGGTTAGGCTACGCAGCCGGATTGACCAAAACATGCTCGCGGCAGCGCCAAAGTTGAGAGTGGTGGCGACACCAACGACCGGGCTGACACACATCGACTTGCAGGCCGCCAGAGAGAGGGGAATTGCCGTACTGAGCCTGCGCGGGGAGACTGACTTTCTCCGGACGGTACGAGCCACGGCGGAATTGACGATTGGCTTGATGTTGTCACTCCTGAGAAAGCTTCCGGTAGCAATGTCGCATGCTACTTCCGAAAAATGGGATCGCGATCAATTCCGCGGACGGGAACTGTTCGGAAGCACCGTTGGCCTGATTGGTTTGGGCCGCCTGGGCCAACTGGTGGCTCGATACCTCGAAGGATTCGAGGCAAACGTGCTGGCCTACGATCCTTACGTCGATCGGTCGAAGCTGCCTTCCAACGTCCGGCTCTGCTCGCTCAACGAACTTCTTGTGCAGGCCGATCTGGTAAGTCTTCACGCTAGTCTCACGGAAGAAACAGAGGGGTTCTTTGGGGCCCCGCAGTTCGCGGCGATGCGCCCCGGTTCTTTGTTCGTTAATACGGCCCGTGGCGAATTGGTGGATGAGCCCGCTCTGTTGTCGGCACTGACAAATGGACCTTTGGCCGGGGCCGCTCTAGATGTGATCGCGAGCGAACACACCATGAGTCCGGGGCATCCTCTGCTAGAGTACGCGCGCCGGCAAAACAATCTATTGGTCACGCCACACATCGGCGGCTGCACCGTCAACTCAATGGAACGAACAGAAGTGTTCCTCGCCGGAAAAGTCTCTCGCTGGATCGACGAGCAGCGCGGCAGGCAATAAGGAGTCGCAAATGTGCGGAATCGCTGGAATCTTCGGGGTTGATTGGGTAGGTCCCGACCTGATGGCCATGGTCTTCAGTCAGGAGCATCGGGGTCCGGACACTCGCGGCGTATATATTTCACCGGGGGGCGTCGCGGGGCTTGGACACAACCGCCTAAGCATTCTTGACCTTTCTGAGTCTGGCCGCCAGCCGATGTCCAACTCTGCTGGCAACCTGTGGATCGTCTTCAACGGCGAGATTTACAACTATGTTGAACTTGCCCGGGAGCTGGATGGCTATCCGTTTCGTTCAAAGTCGGACACTGAAGTAATTCTGGCGGCCTATGAACGATGGGGCGAAGCTTGTCTCGATCGCTTGGTGGGTATGTTCGCCTTCCTGCTCTGGGATGAACGCGAACAACGCCTCTTCGCGGCCCGCGATCGCTTCGGAGTCAAACCGCTCTACTATCATCATCGAACCGACGGTACATTGCTGGCGTCAAGTGAAATGCGAGCGCTCTATGCGGGTGGTGTCCCCGAAAAGGCGAATGCGCGAGCCTGGAGCTCCTATCTGACGTATGGTTTGCATGATCATACGGAGCAAACATTTTCATCCGGTATCCTGGCGCTGCCGGCCGGGCACCTAATGACCTGGCGCGCGGGCAACATATGCATCCGGCGTTGGTACGACCTGGCTGTGCGGGTTGGTCCGGAGTTGGACAGGCGAAGCATCGCCGTGGTTCAGGAAGAGTATACGGCGCTCCTTCGGGAGTCAGTCGCACTGCGGTTCCGATCAGACGTTCCAGTGGCAATCAATATCAGTGGGGGCCTCGACTCCTCAGTGCTGCTTGGTTTGGTCGACACCATGGCGCATGGGGAAGGCAGTGACGTTCTTGCCTTCACATACGTGACGGGCGACGCGAGGTATGACGAGACCCCTTGGGTTGAGCAGATGCTTGCGCGGACCCGGCATCGTTCGGTGGTGAGCAAGTTACATCCGCGAGACGTCCCAGCGTTGGCGGCAGCAGTTCAGTCCAGCGCGGACGGCCCGTTTGGGGGACTGCCCACATTGGCCTACGCCGGCCTCTTTCAGCTCGCCCGGTCGCTAGGCATCATCGTCCTGCTCGACGGGCAGGGAATGGACGAGCAATGGGCCGGATATGACTACTACGCTCCACTAGCGGCGGATTCCTCTCTGGCCTCCGGGCCGGATGCCATGCTGCAGGGAACCCGTACAAGGGCCATGAGGCCGGAATGCCTGCTGCCGGAATTCCGAGCGTTGGCCGAACCGCTGCAGGCGGACGCCGCGTTCACCGATGCCCTGCGCAACCGGCAATATCTGGATTCCTGCTTCACCAAATTGCCGCGAGCGCTCCGCTTTAACGATCGCATTTCGATGCGGTACTCAACCGAACTTCGCGAACCCTTCCTCGACCACCGCCTGTTTGAACTGGCCCTGCGCCAACCGCCGGAACGGAAGGTACAGGCGGGCTGTCACAAGTGGATGTTGCGGCAGATCGCCGCCGGCCTTGCACCGGCAGGTGTCACGGAAGCGCCCAAACGCCCCCTTCAGACCCCACAACGGGAGTGGCTCGCAGGACCGCTCCGTCGATGGGCTCGCGACTGTATTGAGTTGGCCGTCGAGGAGTATCGGGGCGAATGGTTGGATTCGAAGGCCGTCGCCGAAGCTTGGCGCGACTTTCAGTGTGGCGAAAACGACAACAGCTTTTATGTCTGGCAGTGGATCAACTTGGGCCTCGCGGTCCAAAACAGGGTGGCAAGGACAGCATGAGTGAAACCGCGATTCGAATCTGCAATTTATCCAAGCGCTATCAGATCGGTGCTCCGCAACAGCGGTATCAGACGCTGCGGGACAGCATTGCCAGCGGCATCATGGCGCCGTGGCGGCGGCTGATGGCCGTTGGGCGGCCGAAGCCGAAGGCGGAGGACTCCGTCCTCTGGGCGCTGCAGGATCTCAATTTTGAGGTGAAGGCCGGAGAGGTGATCGGAGTCATCGGGAAGAACGGAGCCGGGAAGAGCACCCTGTTGAAGGTGCTGTCGCGGATCACGGAACCAACTACCGGCTACGCGGAGATTCGCGGCCGCATCGGCTCGCTGCTCGAAGTGGGAACCGGTTTCCATAACGAGCTGACCGGGCGCGAAAACATCTTCCTTAACGGTGCGATTCTCGGAATGAAGCAGGCTGAGATACGCCGCCAGTTCGACGCCATCGTGGCGTTTTCCGAAGTGGACCGTTTCGTCGATACGCCCGTGAAATTCTATTCGAGCGGCATGTATCTTCGGCTGGCCTTTGCCGTCGCTGCTCATCTGGAGCCGGAGACTTTGCTGATCGACGAAGTGCTGGCGGTTGGCGATCTGGCATTCCAGAAGAAGTGCCTGGGAAAGATGGGCGAGGTGGCTGAACAGGGACGCACCATTCTATTCGTTAGTCACAACATGGGGGCGGTGAGATCCCTTTGCAATAAGGGGATCGTGTTGGACGGCGGCCGCCTGCTGCAGTACGGCGATATCGGTTCCGCGATTGAGACTTACTACAATGTGACGGCCGCCTCAAGTAGTCCAAAGGAAACCAGTACGCCCAAGTCGGGATTTGGTTTCGGCCCTGTGCATCTGGTCGATAGCGAAAGCCGCACTGTCGACCAGAAGGAAGGTTTCGAGGTGGCTACGACCTTGCACTTGGCCCACCCCGTTTGCGGCTTTACCCTTCTCTGCCAGATGGAAGACATGCATCAAAGGAACGTGTTCCATTTGCGCCGGGAAAGTTCAGACTTCGGAACGGATAAGGAGTGGCTCGGCGCCTACGACCTGCGCGTGAAGATCCCGGCGCTATGGCTGGAACCGGGAATGTACGGCGTCTACTTCAAAATTCTCTTGCGCGGCAATCTCGCCAGCTCTCGATACGTGTCCGAAGTGCTGCACCTCGACTTTGCTGGCGAAAGCAGCGGATGGGGTGCGGTGCTCACCCCATCCACCGAGTGGTCGATGGTTCGGGCAGCCACCGATCCCGTCCAGACTCTCGACGCGACTGCCGCAACCCTATAGGAGATCTCGCATCAACGTCATGCCGATTACAGAAGCGCATTCCACTCCATTGGAGACAACACACCAAGCTGCCGAGAGCTCGCCACCGTTGCGGCGGCGCATCGAAGTGATTCTGCCGCGCGGAGAGGCGATTCGCAATTTTGTATATACCGCGGCGCTCGACCGGATCCGTTCCCGGATGGAAGTTGACGTCATCAGTGTGATGCCTGACGAAGCTCTCCACAAACTCATGGTGAACCGATATGACTCGGTGATGGAGCTGTCGGAGATCCCTGAGCGCTGGATCGTGCGCGCCATTCGAGGGGTGCTTGAGATGGCCCATGGCCGCTGGCTTTGGTCTGAAGCCGCGCAAGATCGTTGGCGTCTCCGTGACTACGAGGCCACGACGATTGCTCTCAAAGTAAAGCGAATCCTTTCAAAGGCAATCTGCCTGCCTTTCGCTAACCGGCACGGGTTGAATCTCCTGTCCGCAATCGAACGGCTCTGCAGCCGGTCTCTCCGTACTTCGGACTACTATTTGGACCTCTTCCGAAAGCGGAGGCCCGCTCTGGTTTTCAATGGATCTCACGTCCACTGCCGGGTTGCTATCCAAGCGGTGCAGGCTGCTCAGTGGCTCGGTATTCCGACGGCCACATTCGTATTCTCGTGGGACAACCTGACTTCGCAGGGTCGAATCATGTTGCCGTATAACTTCTTCCTGGTCTGGAGCGAGGATATGCGGGCGCAACTGCTGGAGCTCTATCCACAGATTCCCCCAGCAAACGTCTTCGTGACGGGCACACCACAGTTCGATTTTCACTTCGATCCGCAGTACTTCTGGACGCGGGAAGAGTTCTGCCGGCGGCTTGGACTTGATCCGGAGCGGCCCTTTTTTATCTACACAACTGGTATGCCGAACTACATGCCAGAGGAGATGCGCGTAGTGGAGGGTATCGCCGATCTGCTGGGCGGTATGGAAGACCTCGGGCGCCCGCAATTGCTGGTGCGCGTTTATCCAAAGGACCGGACGACCCGATTCGACGAACTACGCCGGCGTCGCAACGACATTGTCTTCTCGCCTGTGAACTGGGAGCAGGTATGGCTGACACCTAAGCCGGACGACGTCGAGATGTACACCAACACCTTGCGCCATTGTGCGGCAGGCATCAACATCTCCTCGACGGTGTCGCTCGAACTCTGCATGTTCGACAAGCCAGTATTAAACGTTGGCTACAACCCTCCGGGCGCCGATATTTCGCCGGTCTCCTTCGCTTCTTACTACAAGTTCGATCACTACCGTGAGGTTGTGGAAAGTGGCGCGGTCACGGTGGTTCCGTCGCAGGAAGAAATGGCTGCCTGCCTGCGGCGGGCGCTGTTGGAGCCCGAGTATCGGAGGGATGAACGCCGCGCACTGATCACGAAAATGTTCGGGAATCTTCTCGATGGTAAGAGTGGCGTCCGCGTCTCCGAGGCTCTTCTTACCGCTGCAGGGCTATCACAAGGAACAAAGCCATCCGCATGACTACGAAAGCACGAATCAAAAGAAGCTTGACGAATCTGTTCACCTGGCTGCGCCTCCATCCGAATCGATGGAGCGTAGGAAACGCCTTCAAAGTTCACGAGTATTGTGAACTTGTAGACCGGTCGGGGTTACGAAGGGACGACGTCGTGTTGGACCTTGGCTGTGGCCAGGGCCTGCAGACCCAACTGCTCGCTTGGGATTGCGCCAAGGTGGTCGGAGTCGATGTGAGTCCTTCGGCAATCGAGCAGGCCCGCCAACGCAGTCGATTTAGCCCTGTGCGGTCCCGTCTGCAGTTCTATTGTTCGCCGCTTGAGGAGGCGGGCCTACCCTCCGATCACTTTGACCACGTGTTTAGCTTTTGCGTGCTGGAGCACATCCCAAATTTGGATGTCGTATTGGCAGAATTGGCTCGAATCGTGAAGCCTGGTGGTGAACTTCATTTCACAGTGGATTCGCTTGGCACGATTGCGGATCAAGCCGTGATCGAGCGCCATCGAGCCGATCACTTTGTGATCGAGTACTTCACGCCGCAGTCGATTCGCGAGCGTCTGTCCAATGCCGGCTTTGAAGTGACCGAGAGCTATCCAATCTTCACGAGCCCCCTCGCCCGCGACGAATTTGTGAAGCGGATTGTCAGCGGTGGCAGCTTGAATTTGCTTGGCAAGATCCGGCTCTATCGCGAGTTGCGCCGAGAAGATCGGGAGAACGCTTCGCCCGCTGGAATCATGGTTTTGGTCCGGGCGCGGAAACCGGTGCCGAATGCACGGCGGGCTACACCGATTTCCAGGCCGATGTCTGATGCAAAGCCGGCTGTGGCGTAGTATGCGACGAATCCTGGTGGTCTCCCACGTCTTGCCGTTTCCAGGCTCTGCCGGCCAACGGCAACGTGTCGGACTCACACTGCAGGCCTTGCGGAGAGACTTCCACGTGACCTTCGCAACGACAGTGCCGGCCCTCGATGTAGAGGACACACGGGCTGCGCTCGCCGAGTGGTGTGACGAGGCGATTGTGGCTCCCTATCGCAGGGCGGCCCATCGGCTCTCGAACCTTCGGCGCCAACTGTCGGCCGCCGCGTACTGTGCCTGGACCGGCTTGCGTGCGTCAAATTACTTTTTGGCCAAGGTGGAGTTCACCGCTGAGCGACTGAGCGAATTAGTTGGAGACCGGGAATTTGACTGCGTTTTGTTGGAGTATTGGCACGCTAGCGCCTCCATGGAGTATTTTCGCGCCCGTGGAATTCCGGTGGTCCTCGACACGCACAACATTCTGTGGCAAGCCTACCGCGCCGATGTGGATCGTAAAAAGTGGATCCCAGAGTGGTGGAAACGGCGAGTAGTGGCCTTGTATCGTTCGGCGGAAGAGGAAGCCTGGCGCCAGTTTGACGGACTCATCGCAATCAATCGCGAGGAACATCACTACATGCAAATGGTGGCGCCCCACGTGCGGCATTTCTACGCGCCGATGGGAGTTGACGTCGTGAGTCGTTGGCGGTATCGCTGGCGGCCCGAGGGCGTGCGCCTGTGCTGCTACGGTGGCTTTGGCAGTTCACACAACGCGGCCAGTGCCTTGCAATGCGCTCAAAAGATAATGCCGTTGGTGTGGGCCTATTTTCCCTCCGCGGAACTATGGATAGTTGGTAGCAATCCTCCTCCACAACTCCAGGCTTTGCAGTCCGATCGGCGAATCCGGGTGACCGGGTTCGTCGACGAGGTACAGCCAGTGCTAGGTTCCATGCGGCTGATGCTCTGTCCTTGGAAGGGTACCTACGGCTTCCGCAGCCGCCTGGTGGAAGTGATGGCGATCGGAGTTCCTGTGGTTGCAAATCCCGACGCCATCGACGGAATGGATATGAACCATGAACAGGGCGTCTTGTTGGCGAGCGACGACACCGGCTTGGCCGAGCACGCAGTGCGCCTGTTGTCGGATGAAAAGTTCGCGGCGGAACAGAGTCTGCGTGCTCGAGCCGTGGTCGCCGAGCAGTATGGCTTCGATTCAACGTATGGCGCCCTCAGCCGGGATCTGAGGGAGTGGGCACAGGCTGGCATGAGCCGGGTATGCAACTTCTCATAATCTCCCACAAGCCCTGTTGGAGCTCCTCCGGTTCGCCCTCCGGTTACAGCACGGATGGAGGGTTTCCGGCACAGATTGAGGCTGTGTCCAATCTCTTCAGCAGCACGCGGGTTGCTGTTCCCGTTGTGGTCCATCCTCCGGGCAAGGGAGAGAGCCCCGTCAAGGGCGTGGGCCTCTCTGTGGTTCCTCTGACAGAACCCTCCGGCGTGGCCTGGCGACGCAAGTTGGGGATGCCCGCTTGGCTGGTCCGGAACGTCCGGACCCTCTGGTGCGAGGCGCGGAAGGCGGACGCCATATATGCATTGATTCCCGGCGACATCGGTCTGATTGGTTTGATGATCGGCTTGCTGCAAGGGAAACCCATTTTTGCCCGCTACTGTGGCGATTGGCGCGACATGAAAACGCCCTATCAGAGTTTTACGCGATGGTTGATGGAGCGGTCTGCCGGTGGGCGGAATGTGATGTTGGCTACTGGCGGGGATTCGGCGCCCCCTTCGCCCCGCTTTCCCAACGTCCGATGGATCTTTTCGACGTCACTATGGCGAAGCGACTTGGAGCGATGTGCCTCCGCCGCATCGCGGAACAACTCTCCCTTGCGCCTGATCAACTCTTGCCGCCAGGAACCGTATAAACGGACAGAGCTCGTTATTCAATCAATGCCGTTGCTGCTTCGACGCTTTCCGGAGGTCACCTTCGACATAGTTGGTGACGGTAAGTCGATTCCCGCGCTACGCGAGATGGCCGATAGCCTAGGTCTGCTGGCCCGGGTCCGATTCCATGGCCATGTGTCGCAAAGCGCCGTGATTCCCTTGCTCCAGAAGGCGACTGTGTTTTGCTACCCCACGGCGACCGAGGGATTCCCCAAGGCTGTCCTCGAGGCGCTGGCCTGCGGCTTGCCGGTTGTCACGACGCCCGTTTCCGTTCTGCCTCTGCTTGTTCAGGATGGCGTAGCTGGCGTAGTGCTTCAAGATCCTTCGCCAGCGAGTATCGCCGCCGCAATAGAAAGGTGCGCCGGCAATCCGGAAGTCTACGAACGGATGTCTGCCGCTGCGAGCGGGATAGCCGTCCGCTACTCGCTCGAAGAGTGGAATGCGGAAGTCGGGCGTTTACTCGCCGCAGCTTGGGGAGCGCAATACAGTGTCCACTAATCTCGACGGTTTACGCATCTCTTTTCTGGCGGGTTCACTCGGTCAAGGTGGCGCCGAGCGGCAGTTGATGCATATGCTACGCGCACTCCAGTCCCGGGGCTCCATCTTGTCTGTACTCTCGCTCACGCAGGGTGAGTTTTGGGAGAGCCAGATCGAGGCTATGGGTGTTCCGGTAACGTGGGTGGGGCAGCCATCCGCACAGCCGCTTCGGTTGCACAGGATTGTATCGGAGCTTCTCCGGCACAAGCCGGACGTCGTGCAAAGCTGTCACTGCTTTACGAACGCCTACGTGGCAGCCGCGGCCCGCCTCACTGGTATTCGCGAGGTTGGCGCTATACGTTCCGATACCCGTCAGACTGTCTCTGGCCGGTTCGCTGCGATCCGAATGTGGAGCTTGCGCCACCTTCGCTCCATCGCCGTCAATTCGCGTGCGTCGCTTCAGACCGCCATCGAATATGGGGTACGTCCCAACCGCCTATTTCACCTCCCCAACGTCGTTGATACTGGCCAATTCTTTCCTTCGCGTCCCGTGATTTCGAATGATGGACTGGTTCGCCTGCTGGCGGTTGGCCGCCTTACTCCCGAGAAGCGGTTTGACCGGCTGCTCCGCGCGCTCGCGACGCTTCCTCCGGATGTGAGAGCCACTGTGCGGGCCAGTATTGCTGGAGATGGCCCGATGCGCTCGCTTCTTGAGCAGCAGGTGCTCCAGTTGGGGCTTCATGATTCTGTTCGCTTCTTGGGGCCGCAAGCGGAAATGGCGCCTATCTATCGGGAATTCGACCTGCTGGCGTTGACCTCCGATTCGGAAGGAAGTCCCAATGTGGTCTTGGAGGCGATGGCTTCCGGGCTGCCAGTGCTGGGAACGCGCACAGGCGGAGTGGCCGAACTCGTCGATCATGGCGTCACCGGTTTGCTGGCAAGACCCAGCGATGAGGCAGCGCTCGCCGTGGCACTGGAGACCCTGATTCGAGATTCCGGCTTGCGCCAGCGCATGGGCGCGCGGGCGCGGGACAGGGCCTTGCTCACTTATTCCCAGGCGAGCCTTCCCCGCTCGCTCGGCAACCTCTACGAGATGGCCCTGACATGAGCACTAGCCCTTATATCCTGAACATCCCCGACAACTTTCTGGCAGGGAGCGACACTGAGGCGATCAACATGCGGCTCTGGGCCGTTGCCTTTGCTCTGCACGTTCCCCTGGCCCTGTTGCTGCAGATGGAGCCGGCGCTTGGCGCGGTTCATGGCTTGTCGGCTTTGGCGTTTGGGCTATACGCCGCGCTCGCTGGACGCATTGACCGTGTTGCCTTCACCGCGGCCTACATCGCGGGAGCCGAGGTGCTTTGGCGGATGACGAATTCGGGAGTGTTCTGGGAGTTCGGCAAGTACGCTGTCGTACTGCTGTTCCTGGCGGCGATCGTCCGAAGCCCTTCCTGGCGGGTTGCCCCGTTGGCATTGACGTACTTCATTCTGCTACTTCCGTCGTGCGTGATGACCTTTCTGGCGCTAGACATCGATGAGGCCCGCAAGCAGATCAGCTTCAATCTGTCCGGTCCCTTGGCCCTCGCCGTTAGCGTCTGGTTCTTCACCAACTGCCAACTGGCGAAGACGGAGATTTCACAACTTCTGCTTGCGTATATGGTCCCGCTGATGAGCGTGGTGACGATCACCGTGATCTCGACCTATCTCACCGGTCCCGTGGTCTTTGGCACAAATTCCAACTTCGCCACGAGCGGAGGTTATGGCCCCAATCAGGTCGCCTCAAATTTAGGTCTGGGCGTGTTGTTTGGCCTGTTGGCGATCGCCTTCACTCCTCGCATCTCTTTGTTTGGCCGGCTACTCATTGCCATCGTCGTGGTTGCGTGCGGCGTGCAGAGTGCCATGACGTTCTCGCGCAGCGGACTTATCCTGACGCTTCTCGCTGGCATGGCCGGAACGCTATTCCTGATGCGGGACCCAAAGGCTCGGATCCGTTTGGTTGTGCTCTCGGTGTCCGGATACTTCCTGGTGTCGTTCCTGATCATGCCGGCTCTCGATTCCTTCACCGGAGGTGCTCTCGGTCATCGGTTCGAAAGCACGAACCTGAGTCACCGCGACGAGCTCGTCTTCGCCGACCTCGCCATTTGGATGGAGAACCCGGTCGGGGGGAGCGGCCCGGGCGTCTCCAAATCGGTCCGTGCGTCGATGACCCATTCAAGCAGCATTGCCCATACCGAGTTCAGCCGCCTGTTGTCCGACCATGGCCTGTTTGGCATTGTAGCGATGGGGACCTTGTTCATCATGGGCCTGCGGATGCTGGTAATGGCGCAAACTGGCGGCCATCGCGCGTTCGTCGCAGTGATGGTGTCGTGGAGTTTGATCTACATGGCGGTGAACGGAATGCGGCTGGTAGCACCTTCGCTACTGCTTGGTTTCGGAGCGCTCCATTGGAAGACATTGCTCTCGGATCGGGCATTCTACATCAAGGAGGAGGTATGATCACCAAGCTTAAGGTGGTGCCCTTCCGGCTGGAGGCCGCGCCGAAAACCGATCTGCCGCGTGTTATCGGTCGATCCGAAGCGACTCTGCACTCTACTCCCCAGCGGTGGTTACAATCCTCGTTTGGGCTTCTGGATATCCACACCCGTCAGAAGTGGACGCTCCTGCGGCCGCTGCTGGGAGGTCTGCCCAGACGGGGTGTTCGCCTGCTGGACGCCGGCTGCGGTACCGGACGTTGGGCTCTCGAACTGGCCTCCTATCGTCCCCAATGGCAAATCGTGGGCGTCGACATGGACGAGCAATCGATTGCCGAGGCTCGTTCTCGGTCGCAGCGGCTTGGGCTCAAGAATGTCACCTTTGAGCTATCGAGCTTCCTGGACTTCCAGCCCCCCGAGCGATTCGACGTGCTCTTGTCGATAGCTTCGGCCCACTATCTCGCCAGGGAGGGGAAGGCCCAGATCCTGTTTTCCCGCTTCGCACAATGGCTGATACCCGGCGGGACGCTACTCCTATATGGGCCGCGGGAACCCGAACTGATCCCGGCACTCGGTTGGCTGCCGCCGCTCACCAATGATTGGGGATTCTCCCGTCTCCACTTGTTGGAACTCTGCCGTTCTAACGGGCTGGAAACCGCGACCGAAGGCGCCTACGGCCTCTTCCCCGTGATCGGCCGTACGGCAACTGTGGCGAAGCAAATCGCCATTGCCACGGACAAGAATCCCATCGTCCGTGCTGCTGCCTATCCGGTCGTTCTGGCGCTTGGATCCGTTGGGCTTTCCGCTCCACGAATCGAAGAGCCTTCTTCAGCCTGGCTGCTCGTGGCACGAAGGAGCGACGCATGAGCGGGCGGCCACTTCCCGGGCGCCTTCTGCTCTTCTGGGACTACGACACACAGTGGGGGGCTGACCGTTCCCGCAGTGGCGGCGGCCAGAAAGAGTGGGGGCCGGATGAGTTTGTGAACACCGACCGGCTGTTGACCATGCTGGATCAGTATCGAGTACCTTCCTGTTTCGCCGTCGTTGCGGCCGCCGCCAGACCCGGCTTGCGCCCCTATCACGATCCTGAGCAGATCCGGGCCATTCATGCCGCCGGCCATGAGGTAGGCTGCCACTCCCTCCACCACGACTGGCTACCCGCTCTCTCTCCGTCCCAATTGCACGACAATCTTTCGAGGAGCCGCGAACTGCTGGAAGGTTGCATCGGCGCCGCTGTCTGCACGTTCGTGCCGCCCTACAATCAGCCGTTTCATTATCCTGGCGCACTTTCGTTCAGCCGCTCGGAGCGCAACGAGGCGGGCCCCAATCATCTCGGCTTTTCCGCTCTGTGCCGTGCCCTGGCCGTCACCGGCTATCGCTTCTGCCGGGCCGCCTATCGCCCGATGCCACAGCGGATCATGGAGGCCCTTCTGCGCCGTTCCTGTGATTCTCCCGGGACGATTAAAAACATCGAAGGCGTATCCTGTCTCCGTCTGAACGCCGGTTGCGGCTTCACCGATCATGCCATCAATATGGTGCGGCGATGCGCTCGCGACGGCGGATATGCCGTTCTGTACGGTCATCCTCATTCTCTCTCCGTTGATGGCCCGCAGTCGTTTGCTCACCTCGTGCGGGTCCTGGCTGTTGTGCGGGATCTGGTGAATCAGAAACAGTTGCAGGTGGTTCGGCCCAGCGAAATTGCGGTCCCTCCGCAGGCCGGCGTTGGGGAGGTGGCCCATGCACGCTCCTAGGCACGCCGCACTAAATGGTTCTAACGGTTCGATTCTGGTGGTGGGAAACTTTCTGTCTGGGTCTGTCGACGTTCGTTGTGTCTGCGAAGACCTCTCGGAGCATCTACAGGAGTCGGGTTGGCGAGTGCAGCGAACTTCCACGATTCTCTCGCGGCCACTGCGCTTGCTTGACATGGTCTCGACGGCGTGGCGCCATCGGGACGGATATGAAATCGCCGTTGTCGACGTCTACAGTGGTCTCTCGTTCCTCTGGGCCGAGGCTGTCTGCCAAGTTCTCTCCCGGGCCGGGAAACCATTTGTTCTTACCCTTCACGGCGGTAATATCCCGGCGTTCGCCCGGCGCTGGCCTTCGCGCGTGCGCCGGCTGCTCCGTTCGGCCGATTTGGTCACGGCGCCGTCCGCATATCTTCGGGAACAGATGCTCGCCTACCGGAACGAAATCGAACTGATCCCGAACGCGATTGACCTGCTCTCCTACCCCTACGTCCTCCGGCCAAAAGTAACGCCGCGGTTGATCTGGCTTCGAGCGTTTCACGAGATCTACAATCCGACGCTCGGGCCTCAAATCCTGTCGATTCTGGAAACAGAATTTCCGGACGTAGAACTCATTATGATCGGCCGTGACAAAGGCGATGGCAGCTTGCAGCGCACGCGCCAACTCGCCCATCGGCTTGGCGTTTCACGTCGTTTGCAGACGCCTGGCGGCGTCCCCAAATGGGACGTTCCCGCGTGGCTGAATCGGGGGGACATCTTCCTGAACACCACCCGGGTCGACAATACTCCTATCAGCGTCCTGGAAGCGATGGCCTGTGGGCTTCCGGTTGTCAGCACCAACGTCGGCGGTATCCCGTATCTGCTCGATCATGGTCGCACCGCGCTCCTCACCGCCGACGACAATGCCGGCGAAATGGCCAACGCCATTCGCACTCTCCTCGTTGACCCGGCGACGGCGGCACGGCTCTCCGCCGCTGGGCGTGACCTCGTCACTGCCTTCAGTTGGCAACGTGTCCTGCCAAGGTGGCAGGACCTACTCAACTCTTTGCGCCATCGCCGCAGCCTATGAACCCCATCTTTTACGAGATATACGGCAAGCTGCCACCATTGCTGCGTACCGTTCCGGCGACCTTGCGCGGTTACTATCTTCGTTCCTGGCGTTATGGTTCGGAGACGCCGCAAATCGTTGCCCAGGCCATCGAGCGCGAACAATGGACCTCCACGCAGTGGCAGGTGTGGCAGAGCGAAAGGCTGGCCCGTCAACTGCATCGTGCCGCCACGCGGGTCCCCTACTATCGCGAACAGTGGCGGCAGCGGCGGCTGCGGGGCGACAATGCCTCTTGGGAACTGCTCGCTAACTGGCCAGTGCTCGAGAAGAGTACCGTTCGTGAGGTGGGTCCGGCGCTGGTGGCGGACGATTGCGATCGGTCAAAGATGTTCGCTGATCGTACCAGCGGCACCACAGGCACCCCGCTCACCATCTGGCAGCGGCGCCCGGCCATTCGCAACTGGTACGGTCTGTTTGAGGCGCGCACCCGTCTTTGGTATGGCGTGTCGCGGTTCTCCCGTTGGGCAATCCTTGGGGGCCAAGCCGTCACTCCGCTGTCCCAACGAAAGCCGCCTTATTGGGTGTGGAACCACGCGCTACAGCAGCTGTATCTATCCACCTTTCATTTGAAAGCGGAGTTCATTCCCGACTACGTCAAGGCTATCCGGCATCACCGCATTGAGTATCTGGTGGGGTACAGCGCCGCTCTTCATGTCTTGGCCCGCCATCTGTTGACCATGGGTGTTCGGCTCCCGATGAAAGTTGTCGTCACCAACGCGGAACCGCTGTTTCCGCAACAACGCGAAGCGATTGAAGAGGCGTTTTGTTGCCCCGTTCACGCCACCTACGGTATGGCGGAGGCAGTTGTGGCCGCTTCCGAGTGCGAGCACGGTACGCTGCATCTCTGGCCGGACGCCGGCGTCGTTGAGGTTCTTTCTGACGGCGCTCCCGTCGCGCCAGGCCTCTCCGGAGACCTCGTTTGTACTGGGCTCCTCAACCCAGACATGCCGTTGATTCGCTACGCAGTCGGAGACCGAGGACGCCTCTCCGCTCAACCAGAGCCGTGCGCTTGCGGCCGAACGCTACCCCGCTTAGAGTCCGTGGAAGGCCGCACAAACGATTCCCTGCTCGCCCGTGACGGTCGCCGCGTGTTCTGGTTGAATCCTGTTTTCTATGGTCTGCCGGTTGTCGAAGCCCAGATCATCCAGGAGTCGCTGGACCTTGTCCGCATCCTCTACGTCGCTGCGGCCGGCTTTAACCACCAGGTGGCCCAAACCATTGTCAACCGGGTCCACAAACTAATCGGACCCGTAGAAGTCCGTCTGGAGTCCGTCGCCCAGGTGCCGAGGGAATCAAGCGGCAAGTTCCGCGCCGTGCTGTGCCGCGTCCCGAATCAGGTCGAGTCCGCAATCCATCGATAGTGGGTACCCTCATGTCCTCTCCCCTTGTGTCCATCGTCATCGCTTGCCGCAACGAGGCTCGCTATATCGAAGACTGCATCCGCGGTTTCCTCGGCGGCACCGTCCCCGACATTGAGGTGATCATCGTCGATGGCGATTCCGACGACGGGTCGGCCGCCATTGTCGAGCGCATCGCCACCCTCGAAGACTCTCGCGTTCGCCTGCTTCACAATCCGGCTCGCCGTACTCCCATGGCCTTCAATCTCGGAATCCGGGCGGCCCGGGGCCGGTTCATCTCCATCTTTGGCGCCCATTCCGTCCCGGCTCCCGACTGGGTACAGGCGAATCTCAATGCGCTAACGGCGCACCCTGAGGCTGCCGCCGTCGGTGGTTTGCTCAATACCATCAGTCACACTTTTATTGGCAAGGCTATCGCCGCGGCGCTCAGTTCGCCATTCGGTGTCGGAAACGTCCGCTTTCGCGTGGGTGGTCAACCTGGCCCCACGGATACCGTCGTATTTGGATGCTATCGCCGGGAAGTGTTCACGAAATATGGACTATTTGACGAAAGCTTCCTGACCAACCAAGACGACGAGTTCAACCTGCGTCTGGTGTCAAACGGCGAAGTTCTCTACTTCGATCCCAGCATTCGGCTCGACTACAATGCCCGGCCCACCTGGGGCAAGGCGCTCAATCAGTACTGGCGATACGGTCGCTACAAGCTCAATGTCTTCCGCAAGAATGGACAGATTGGGAGTTGGCGCCAACTGGTCCCCGCCGCGTGGACTGCTTTCCTGGTCCTAGCCAGTATCGGAGCTCTGTTCGTTCCAGCGCTTCGCATGCCCGCCGTCATCGGAGTGGCTGTTTATCTCACCGCGGGGCTGGTGGCCATGGCTGCCAAGATTCCGCAATATGGAATGGCCTGCCTTCTCTTCCTTCCCGTTGCCGCCTCCATCCACCTTGCCTACGGCATCGGCACGTGGCAGGGACTCTTCCACAGTGACTATACGCAGCGTCACTAGACCCAACAAATCGTAAGCTCATGATCGTCACTCCCGCCGCTCCTCGCGTTGCGCCCTTCGTCTTGCCCACGACCTGGCTTTGCGCGCTCTTCCTTGCTCTCGCCTTGTCTGCCGCCGTTGCTTTCGGTTGGCTCACGTGGGGTCGGTATACCAAGCTTGCGCTACTGGTTGTCGAATACGGCCTCGTGCTGCCGGCGACGATTGCGTTCTGGCGGGCCGAGTCGGCACGGTCCGTCGAGCGATCACTGCGAGGTTGGCGGATCGCGTCGGTCGTCTTCTATTGCTGCGTGGCCTTTCCGCTCGCCGCCTTCTTCGGCGAAGCCACTTACTCAGGGGACGAGAGTGCCTATATTTTTCAGGCCCGCCTGTTCGCCGATGGCAAGCTAACCGCTGACGCTCCGGGCGCCGGTCCGTTTCCATCGTCTTCCCCGCTTGCTGATCCCGCTGTACGTCATCGGGTGTTCCGCTTCCAGCACCATCTCATCCACGAGGACCGGTGGTTCGGAAAGTATCCGCCCGGTTGGTCCGCTCTACTCGCTCCAGCCATGATGGTGCATCTTGAGCGGCTTTTAAACCCGCTGGCCGGGCTCGCGATTTTGTGGGTGACATGGCGCATTGGCCTACTGATCTTCGGTGCCATCGTGGCCGACTTCGCCCTTTTGCTGCTAGTCGCCTCACCCTTCTTTACGCTCAGTTGCATCGACTACCTATCGCACGCTTCTGCCTGTCTACTCCTTGCCGTCGCTCTCTATTGCCTCCTTCTCGCTTGGCGGCGAAGCGTCCCGGAGCCCAGTGAACATGCGTCTCCTCGCCGCCCCGCCGGCTGGTATCTGGGCGGTATGATGCTGTCGCTCTTCCTTCTCTGTCTGGTCAGGCCCTACGTAGCCGCTTGGACAGGGACAATCCTGGGCCTAGGCGCCTTGTGGGTGATGCGATATCGAGTGCGGAGCTCGTTGCTTCTGGTCTGCGCCGGGGGCGCGACAGCGGCGACTGCCGTTCTTGCCCTCCTGTCCTTCAATAAATTGGTCACCGGAGCTTATTGGCCGTACACATATGCTCTTTACACTGGCACGGTCGACATTGCGGAGGTCGCCTTCTCTCCGTCACAGCTTAGGGCCAATTTCACGGCTCTGACGTCGGTGTCCCTGGGAGAGACCATTGTCTCCAGCTTTCCGTTCGTCTTCCTTCTTGCCGCATTTGCCGTCTGGCGGGACCGTCGGAGATCCAAACTTGTCCTGCTATTCGGTGCGTTGGTGGCCTCGCTCTTTTTTGCCTATCTGGGGCAAAGCCGATCCTCCTTCTCGCTCATCGGAGAACGCTACTACTTCGAGACATTTTTCCTCGTTGCGCTGCTCGCCGCATGGGGTTGGGCTCTGCTCTGGCAGCGCCGCCGCTACACCGCCGGAAGGGCGGTCCTGGTTGCCTTCCTGCTCCTACAGGCCATGCTCTATCCAGTCTTTCTGCGTCGTCTGATCCAGTCTCACGAACCCGCCCGCCAGGTTATGTCTGCCATACGCCATCTGCCCATCGACGGTGCCGTTGTCTTTCTGAAAAACAGCCTTCAATTTCGTGCCTTCGACCTGAATCCGAATGAACCAGATTGGGGGCGAGCGCCCTTGTTCGTGATGACGGATCCTGGCCCCTCCCTCCGTCCTGATGTTGCCTGCTCCCTCGGACGAAGCCGCTGGATTGAGGTCGGATACAGCGACTCGACCGGGCTTGCTCTCATCGGGCCAGCCTCCTCTGTCAACTGCTCTGCCTTGACGGGCAGATAACATCCCAGGTCACTTAATGCGTCCCCTCGCCGTCGTGTTCTCACTCGTTGTTTCGAGCCTCATCCATGGGGCCGATTTCAACGTGACGCCTTTCGGCTCCCCGTCCGGTGACGGCTCGGAGGCCTTTCCATGGGACCTCGCTTCCGCACTCGCTCACCCCCCCGTGGTTGCTCCGGGCGATACCATTTGGCTCCGCGAGGGAACGTATCGTGGGTCCTTTACCAGCCAGCTCACCGGCACCGCTGCTCATCCGATTGTTGTCCGCGCAGTGCCGGAGGCTCGTGTTGTAATCGATGCCGATCGCAATACTCTCGTGCCCGCTGTCCTGACTATCCGCGGAGCGTACACGTGGATCTGGGGCATCGAGATTCTCAACTCGAATCCCGATCGAGCCTATCCCTCCCTCGCTTCCGGACGGGCCACCGGGGTGGACATCTTCGGCAGCGGAGTCCGTTTTATCAATTGTCTTGTGCACGACAACGGAAGTGGTATCGGTTTCTGGGCCAACTCGCAAGATTCGCAGCTCTACGGTTCCATCGTCTATAACAACGGCTGGGACGGCCCTGACCGTGGACACGGTCATGCCGTCTATGCCCAGAACGAAATCGGCATTAAGCGCATCACCGACTCCGTCTTCTTCAATTCCTTCAGCCACGGAATCCACATATATGGATCGGAAGAAGCGGCCCTAAATCATTTCCGGGTCGAGGGCAATATTTCCTTCAACAACGGGCTCCTGTCGCGTACCGGCATCACCCGGAACATCCTCCTCGGAGGGGGTACCGTGGCCAGGGACAATGTGCTGTCCGACAACTACACCTACTTTTCGCCCTCCCCGATTGTCGGGCAAAACAATATCGGCTATCGCGCCGGCTGCGACGGCGTAACCGTCAAACGAAACTACCTTGCCAACGGTGGACTGGTCGCCATCGAGTGCCGTAACTTCACGATTGAGGAAAACTTCTTCCACCCTTACATCTTTGGCTTTCCCATCGAACAACTGCCGTCCAATATCTACGTCCGCACCCGCCCCACCGGCACCCGAATCTTTCTTCGTCCCAATGAGTATGAGCCCGGCCGTGCTCATCTCGCCATATTCAATTGGGACCGTCACGACACTGTTTCTGTCGACCTCTCCTCGATCCTAAAGGTGGGTCAACCCTTTCAAATTCGAGACCTGCAGAATCCGCTAGGGCCGCCAGTGATTGGCGGGTCATTCTCAGGCCAAGCGCTCAGCATTCCCCTCAACCTCACCACGGTAGCCGGCCCGATAGGCGAACCTGGAGTCTCTCCCGCACACACTCCTTCCGAGTTCGGGGCCTTCCTGGTACTTCCCTATGCCGCGCCGGTTCGCAAACGCGGCGAGGACACCGGCGCCAGCCGCCTGTCCTCCAAACCATAACCCACTCCCCTCTTCAAAGGAACCAGGTATCGCCATGAATCTCCTTCCGTCTTTCCTTGTTATCGCTTTGAGCGGATCGCTCCTGGCGTTCTTCCTGTTCCGAAGCTATCGCTCTGACGCTCGGCCCGTGCGCAGTTTGGTCGGACGATTGCTCCTCGCGGAGTTTAGACCGCAGGATCTAGGCGGGTTCTCTTACCGCTCGCTCGTCCTGATCAGCCTTTTCGGCCTCTTCCTCGAGTTGCTCATGATCCGCTGGGTCTCCTCTGAGATCCGGATCTTCGCCTATTTCAAGAATTTCGTCCTGATCGCATGCTTTCTCGGTTTTGGACTAGGCTCTCACTTGTCGAACAGGCCCATTCGTCTCGGCGTCATGCTGCTTCCCATCGCCTGGCTGGCACTGCTGATAAAACTGCCATTCCCGCCCCTCCGCCAACTGGTTAGCGAGTTGCCAGACTATCTGGGCGCCTTTTCGAGCGTTCATATCTGGAGCGTCCCTTCCATGTCGTTTACCCTCCAGTCGATCAAGACGCTGGCCGGAGCCATGGCTATCGTTGTGCCGATCTTTGCCATGATCGCCCTTCTGTTCGTGCCCGTCGGCCAACTGGTTGCCTGGTACCTCGAACGAGCCCGCCACGGTATCACGGCATATACCGTGAACGTTGGCGCCAGCTTGGCGGGCATCCTGCTCTATACTCTGCTGTGCTTCTACTACCAGCCCCCGGCCGTTTGGTTCCTCATCGGCGGGCTGACGCTGGCGCTCTTCCTGTTCCCGTTGCGCCGGCTCGCGGCGACGGCCTTGCTGGTCTTTGTTCTATGCGCCGGACTCGCCCACATCTCGCCGGCCGGTAGGACAGTGCTTTGGTCGCCGTATCAGAAGCTGACAGTCTCCGAGTGGCGCGACAAGGATGGCAGCGTGATCGGCCACAACATCAATACCAACGACAGTTGGTATCAAGTGGTCATTAATCTCTCCAGCTCCTTCGTTGCTGCGCATCCGCACCTGCTCCGCGGAGTGCCCATCGAGTGGAACGCTTACAACATTCCATACCACTTTGTGGCCAACCCGCCCTCGGTCCTCGTCCTCGGCGCCGGCACTGGCAACGACGTCGCCGCCGCCGTGCGCAATGGTGCTGGCCGCGTGGTTGCTGTTGAGATCGATCCACTGATTCTGCAGGAAGGCAAGCGCCTCCATCCGGAACAGCCATATGACTCCCCGAAGGTTCACGCCGTCCTGAACGATGCCCGTGCCTATGTCCAGAACAGCAGCGAACGTTTCGATCTCATCCTCTTCTCCTTGCTCGACTCCCATACCACTTCGTCCCACTTCTCGAACATCCGCATCGACAACTACGTCTACACGGTTGAAGCGTTGGCTGCCGCGAAGAAGCTCCTCAAGCCAGACGGATTGCTGGTTATGAAGTTCTGGGTCGACCGGCCATGGATCGCCGGGCGACTCCAAGCTTCCCTCACACAGGTGTTCGGGCAACCCCCGCTCCAGTTGGAAGCAGAACCGTCGTACACCACCGAAGGCAGCTTCTTCATCTCGGGATCCGAGGCGACGCTGCGCCGAGCCCTTGCCAATCCCCAATTGCGGGATTACGTCGACGGCCACAGCAAGATGAACATCACGCCCGCGCCGGTCACAACCGACGACTGGCCCTACTTCTATCAGGAAAAGCCAGGCCTGCCTGTGAGCGTAGCTTTGATCTCACTCATCATCGCCCTGGTATGCACGCTGGCCGTTCGTGGTACCGGCCAACTCGGCCTCACCGGGAGCAGTGCATTGGGACACCGCACGCATTGGCACTTCTTCTTTCTCGGCGCTGCTTTCCTGCTGCTGGAAGCGCAAATCGTGAGCAAGATGGCGTTGCTGTTCGGCACTACCTGGATGGTGAATTCTGTCGTCATTTCCGCCTTGCTGTTGCTGATCATGCTCGGCAACACCATCGTCAGTCGCTATCCCCAAATCCCGGTACTGCTCCCCTTTGCCGGCATCTGGATCAGTGTCTTAGTTGCGTACTTCACACCTCTTGAGTCGCTCTTGTTTGAGTCGTTCTGGCTTCGCGCAGCCGCCGGTGGCATAGTCCTTTGCCTGCCTGTGTTGTTTGCCAGCCTCATCTTTATCCGTAGCTTTTCAGCCGTCGGTTTTCAGGGAGTGGCTCTAGGATCAAACCTGATCGGAGCACTCATGGGCGGGCTCGCCGAATCACTTTCTATGGCCACTGGCCTCCGGTCACTTGCTCTCGTGGCCGGACTTTTTTATCTGGCGGCATTCTTGTTCCGCATCCGGCAGGGGACGGTGGTCCCGGAGCCCCTGCTGGTGCGGGAGGAAGCTAGGGAGACTCACCCGGTGTGAGTTCTCCCTGAGCTGGGTGTTGTTCAGTAGACTTCGATGCCGTTTACCATGGGGTTCTCCTGCCGCTGCAGGAAATCGATCACCAGTTGACCGTTGTTCACCGGTACGTCGAACTCGTAATCGACTGCCCGGAAGCCACCTCCGGCCTCCTTGGCGATATCGAACCGGCTCAGTACAATCACTCCGTTGATCCGTACGTCAAAGATCCGTCGGCCAGGCGTCGCATAGTAGGTCTCCGCGAACCGGAGTTTCACCTTTCGCATTCCAGTCGGTACGTTCAGTCGATAGCTGAACGCTCCGAATCGGCAGGTCTGGTAGAGAGATTGCTCCGTTGTGCCGGCGATAGTCTGATGTGTCAGGTAGGTATTTCCTCCGCGAGCTCCCATATCTGAAAGCCACACGTTTCCCTGCCGGTCCGTGAATCCCGCTGCTCCGGCGTTGATCCGCATGGCGGAGGCCGGCCGGACGGGAGCCGGCTGCAAGGTCAACGTTGCCGTTGATGACTTGGTCGGGTCGGCCGCACTCACTGCTCGCGCGACCACGGTCTGCAACTGAACAATCGTCGATGGTGCTGTGTAGTCGCCATTCGGTGATATGGAACCGATCGCAGGGCTGAGTGTCCAGTTAACAGCGGTAGTCCCGGCATTTGTGACGGTCGCCGTCAACCGGATCGTCTGTCCAGGCTGAACCGCCGCCGCCGCCGGGGCCACTGAGATCGTTGTTACGGGGGGCGTTGCCGATCCACCTCCGGCGGGCACAATTTCGATCGCGTTTACTTGTGGATATTCCCGCTGAGTCACAAGGTCCAACTGGATCTGTCCATTGTTCACGGTGACGGGAAACTCGCGTTCGATGAACCTCCGG
Organism: Candidatus Sulfopaludibacter sp. SbA3; assembly: GCA_945890485.1. Lineage (GTDB taxonomy): Bacteria > Acidobacteriota > Terriglobia > Bryobacterales > Bryobacteraceae. The sequence continues at coordinate 74,130 of CAMDCN010000008.1, forward strand.
AATCCTCCCGCGGCCGCGAAGATATCGAAGTTCCGCAGTACAGAGCGGCCCTGCAAATTCACCCCAAATACCCGCTGCTGCGGAGAAGTGAAGTAAAGTTCGGCAAATTTCAATCGCACTGTATATCGTCCGTTGGCGATTGGGATTCCGTAGCTCAGGGAGCCATAGCGAAGCGTCCGCAGCGCCGCCGCCGCCTTGGGCGCCGCCACCGCTGCATCGATCTGATAAACACTGCCGCCTGTAAAGCCACGGTCTGCCTCCCATCGATCCCCGTTAGGATCAGTAAATGCTTCGCCGCCCGCATTGATTCGAACGGTCGTCGGCAGCACTACCGGACCCGGCGCCGGGTTGACCGTCACCATCACATCATCGGCCGCAGCACTCTGTCCATCGCTTGCGGTCAGCCGTAGGGTGTACTGGCCGGCTAAGCTAAATGCCGCCGCTGTGGAAGGGGCGTTCGGGGCCGAAAAGGTAACCGTTCCCGGACCCGCCAGCTTTGTCCACGCCATGGATAATGCTCCACTGGGTAGGCCATCGTCGTTGACCGTTCCGTTTAAGTTTGCCTGCGACGGAAGCCTGAGCGTTTGGTCCGATCCAGCCGCAACGGTGGGAGGACGGTTGGCGGGAGGCGGCGGCGTTACCGGCGGCGTTATTGGCGGTGTTGGTATCGTTGGCGGAGTCGTGCCCGATCCGGCGCGTTGAATGACGAATGCGCCGAACTCGCTCGACGTATGGATCTGAGCCACCCGCAGCGCGCCAATAGCCGGAGTGAAGCGTGTTCCGGTCATTGGAATGGAGACCGTGCCGTTATATGTTCCTGTGGCGATCGGTGCGTCCAGGAAGTTCTCGGCATCCCGAACCTCATAACGGTCTCCCGGATTCAGCACTCCGGTAAGCGCCACATTCACCGAGGCATGGCCGTCCCAGTTGTATACGGCGACATGAGCCCGTCCCGCCTCGTACTCGTTTGGATAGACCAGGATACGGGTACCCGTCAGCCGGCTCTGCGGAAAGGTGTTGTTCGGGAACTGACTTCCCGCGAAATTTGAGGAAAAATGAACCGTGTTCCCCGAGATCTGCGCCCCGGCCGTACAACTGATCAGCATGTTCGCGCTGTTGGCGAAATAGTTGTCCTGCAGGCGGAGATTGGCACATCCGGCGCGATAGCCAAAGTTGTTCTGCCCCACCCGGCTGTCCGGACTAAAGTAGGTGGCGTTGTTCTTAACCACACCGTTCTGAGCTACTTTGTCGCCTCCTAGGAGAATGTTACGCGTGATCCCGGTCGCCGAGATTCGGCCATTGTTAAAGCCGATATTACCCTCGACTACAAAGTTATCGAGAAATGCCGTGCCGGAACCGTAAATGTGGATGCCGTGGCTAAACGCGTTGAAGTAGATGTTGTGCGCGATCCGCTTGGTGCCATTGCGATTCTGCCCATAAATGTTGTGCCCGTGCCCCCGGTCCGGCGCATCCCAACCGTTGTTGAAGATCAGGTTGCCATAGATTTCTGAGTCATCGGCTCCGGCCCAGGTCCCCATGCCGCTCCCGTGATCGTGAATGATGCAGTTGATTACCTTGATCCGCACGCCCTCAATATTCACTCCCGTGGGCCTGGCATTTGACGGGTTCGATCCGCTCGTTTCGAACTGTCTTTTGGGGTGCGAATTCCGAATCTCCAGATCTCGAAACCAAGTGTCCCGGCCGTTGAGTTGCAGCGTCGCAGGCAAAAGGACGTCCGTGTTGCTATCGAGGATGGCGCGTTCTCCTGGATACGACCGTACTTGGATCGGCGCTCCCTGAGAGCCGGTCAAGCGGCTCGAAAACCTTCCGGTGTAGACGCCGCCACGCAACCAGATGGTATCCCCGGGCTTAACCGCCGAGGGATGGTTTAATGCCGTTTGGAGATCCCAAGGCCACGCCTGCGATCCATAGCCTCCGGGCGTACCCACGGGAGCGGCGTAAAAATCGGCTGCGCTCAACGCCAAGGCTCCCCAGGTCAGAAGCGCCGCCAGTCTCGGAACAGGACGAAAAGTGGGAATCAGTTCCACGTAGATTCTCCTTGGTGGTGGATGGTTGAAAGTGGTCAACTGGGAAACGCGAATACAGATGTAGTCGAGTTAGTGGAAAGGTACGGCGAGTGATTGCGAGGTGTTGATACTAGTAGTGAATCCCGGCGTGCGGATTCGAACAATTGGGGAATGACATTAACTTAGCGGGCGGCGAGCCTTAGGGGCGGGAAGTGAGTACGAAGTGATTACAGCGAGGTTCGGAAGTAAGTGGGGAGACTAACCCGCGGCGCCCGGAGCCGTCGCGGGTTAGTCTTGGCATGTCTATCTGATTTCGATCGCTCCGATACTTGGGTTTTCCACCACCGGTTCAAATTCGATCAGAACTGTCCCCGTTGTCACGGCCACCGGGAACTCGCGATCCACCGCGGCGAAAGCCCCGCCGGCGGCCACGATATCAAACCCAGTCAGGACCCGGATCCCATTAATTCGGACATTAAAGACCCGGCGGCCAGTCTGGTTGTAGTAGTTTTCGGCAAACCGCAGCCGTACTGTCCGAGTGCCATTTGTCACGGGCAACTGGTAACGGAAGGTGCCATAGCGGACGGTTTTGTACAAGCTCTGGTCAGTCGTATTGGCAATCGCGGCCGCGGTCGAATAGACTGCGCCACCCGATACGTTACTCTCGGATTGCCACACATTCCCCGCTGCGTCCGTATACCGAGGTCCGCCCGCATTCATTCGAATGGGTGTGAAGGCGGCCGCGGGCGGCGGTGCCGTTTGCTGTACGGTGATTTGGGCTGTCGCCCGCTTCGTCGGGTCCGCTACGCTCGTGGCCGTCACGGTTAGGACTGTCGAGGTCGCTACCGTCGCCGGCGCTTGATAGAGTCCGCTTGCGCTGATGCTGCCCACCGCCGGGGAGATAGTCCAGGTGACGGCGAGATTCGTTGCGTTCAGCACTGACGCGGAGAACTGGCTCGCGGATCCGGCGGAGACTGTCGCTGTTGCCGGTGTCACGCTCACCGAGACGGCCGGCGCCGGTGTCGGCGCCGGGGCCGGTACCGTCGTCAGCGGCTGTATCTCGATGGCGTTGATCAGGGCATAGTCGATTTGCGAAACGAACCCAATGGCGATCTCTCCGCCAGATACGGATACGTCAAATTGCCGGTCGACAGGGGCGAATCCACCGCCAGCCGCGAAAACATCGAATGAGCTCAGCTTGGGTTGGCCGTTGATGTTCACTGAGAACACCCGGGCTCCGGCCCGCTGATGGTAGACTTCAGCGAACCGCAGGGTCACTCGATACGTGCCGTTAGCGACCGGTTGCCGGTATGTAAAATTGCCATACCTCACCGATTGATATGGGTCCATGCCTGACGGTCCGCCAATCTGACGAGTCACCGCAAAGGTCGAACCGCCGGAGAATCCTCGATCCGCCTCCCAAACTCTTCCGGAGGTGTCGGTCACTCGACCGCCGCCTGTGTTCACGCGGATGGTAGCCGACGAGGTGGGCGGTGGTGTCGGCGCCGGATTCACCGTTACCTGGGTGGTTGCCGACGTCGAGAGTTGTCCATCGGAGGCCATTAGCCGCAATTGATAGGTACCTGCGCTCGAAAAGGCTACCCCAGTCGTCAAGCCGCTCGGATTGGTGAAGGTCACTGGTCCTGGGCCGCTGCTCATAGACCAGGATTGGGTCAGTGTGCCATTCGGTTGCCCGTCGTCACTGGTTGCTCCGGTCACCGTCGCTGTTGCTGGCAATGTGATTGTTTGAGCGGGACCAACGGTCACCGATGGTGGTTGGTTGGCGGGCGGCAAGATTACCGCACCTGAGGCTGGCAGTACGATAAAACTGCCGAACCGTACCGGCGTATGTAGCAGCGCGACTTCCGCGACACCCACCAGCTGGCTGACAGCGGTGCCCGTCATCGGTATCGTCACGGATCCTCCCTGGTAGAGTCCTGTGGCCACCGGAGGCCCATAAAAATTCTGGGCATCCCGGATTTCATACGCCGTGCCGGGCGTTAGGATCGAGCCCAAATTGACGTTCACGTTGCTCAAGTTGTCCCAGTTGTACACGGTCACATGACCACGGCCCCGCTCGTACCGGTTGGGCCGGATCAGCACCTGCAGCCCGGTCGGCTGCACAGTGGTGTATGTGTTGTTGGGGAACTGCCCGGCGGTCATACCGTTCAACGTGCCGTAAAACAGATTCCCGGTAAGCGTCACGCCTGTGCAGCTCAACTTCATCGCCAGGGGTGCGACGAAGAAGTTCCGCTCGGCCACCAGATTGTTGCATCCAGCGCCATATCCGATCTCGTTCCGCCCGGCGGAGCCGGAGAAGAAACTGGCGTTGTCCCGCAGCACCAGGTTGTTGGAGACCTTGCCCCCGCCAATGATGAACTGCGTCTTAGCCCCGGCCGAAGGGGAAAGCACTCCATTGTCGAATCCGGTGTTGCCTTCAATCAGGTAGTTGTCGAGGTATGCGTTCTCGGAACCATAGATGTGGATCCCATGGCTATACGACTTGAAGTAGATGTTGTCGGTGATCCGTTTCAACCCAAGCCGATTCTGCGAGTAGATGCTATGCCCGTGGCCACGATCGCCCCCCTCCCAGCCGTTGTAGTAGATCAACGTGCCATAGATCTCAGAGTCGTCAGCGCCGTTCCACAACCCGAAGCCGCTGCCGTTGTCATGCACGACCATATTGATGATCTTGATGTTTGGCCCGAAGACATCGATGCCCGTCGGCCGGCTGCTGCCGAGACGCCGGGTGGGGTTGCTGTTGGTGATTTCAATCCCCCAGAACCAGGTCCAGTTGCCATCGGCTGTCAGCACTGCCGGGGTCGATTCATTCGTGTTGGCATCGATCTTCGCCCGCTCGCCGGGATACTGCCGGACGATGATGGGCTGATTCACCGCACCGCGCAGTACGCTTCGGTACTTTCCGGGATAGGTTCCTCCGCGGAGCCAAATCGTATCGCCTGGTCGCACGATCGATGGGTGGTTCAGAGCGGTTTGCAGGTTCCAAGGGTTTTGCAGTTGGCCAGTGCCAGAGGGGGATCCGTTGGGCGCTACGTAGTATTCCGCAGCAACGGCGGAGAGAAGACTACCCAGGAAAGCAATGGCAAATCGGAAGGCAGGATGTCGGGAGGTGGAAACGGACGGAGTAAAGAGAGGGGAATCCGGACGGGATTGGTTCATTGAATGCCTGTTACGTAAATTTTGTCGAACAACGGTAGTCGATTTTTCTTGCATTCTCTCTTGAGAACGCCTACCATTGGAACTAAATCTAAACGTGGATCCGCGTATCTGTCAACAGGTTTTGGCCTGGGAATGGCACGGCTCTACGTGTATACGCTCATAAAATAGTACTTTTACGAGCGCCTTCTGGTACTTTTCTCCTTTGTTATCTTGTATTTGCGGGTGCCATGTGGTATAGCCTCTGTATGAGGTATTTTTCTGATGTTTACCCGCACACTGCTGCCGTTGGCTCTCCTTTGGGGCTTGCCGGCCTTTGCCATTCCTCTCTACCAAAACGATTTTGAGTCGCTGGATCTGACCGGTTGGTCCTCCGGCGAGATCTTCCTGGCTCCCAACGGGTCCACCCGCTTCCTCGGTTTGTTTGACCGGAATGATTCCACCACCTTCACCCTCGGGGGGCTCATCACCGGCGAAACCATCAATTTCCAGTTCGACCTCTACATCAATAGAAGCTGGGACGGGAACACCTCCGCTTTCGGCCCTGATATTTTCACCGTGGAGGTTGAGGGTGGCCCGATTCTCTTACAGACGACGTTTAGCAATACCGAACTGCCGGGTTTCGAGCAATCCTTCCCGGATCCCTGGAATCCCAGTGCCCCTGCGGCTAATGCACCTCGAACGGGTGCGCTCGCCACAAACACCTTGGGTTTCATCACGGAAGGCGACACCACCTACCGGCTGACGCTGCCCATCACTCCTACCTCGTCGAACCTCGTCCTGCGTTTCTCTGGTTTCAATCTTCAGGACTTCACTGATGAAAACTGGGGGATCGATAACGTAATCGTCACTTCAGCGGTACCTGAACCCTCCACTGCCTTCCTCCTCCTCGGAGGTTTAGGCCTGTTGGCCTTCCGGCGCCACTCCCGGCGCTAGACCCTCAGAACGCGGTCGCCATCCTCCGGCGGCCGCTCTATTTCTCCTCCCACAAAACCAAATTCACTCGGAAGCAAAGGAATCCCTATGTGCGGAATCGTTGGCTACATCGGACATCAGAGAACCGTGCCCATTCTCCTGGACGGTCTGCGGAAGCTTGAATATCGCGGCTATGATTCCGCGGGTATCGCGGTCATCGGCCAGGACGGTAACTTGTCTGTGCGCCGTGCATCCGGCAAGCTCTGCAATCTTGAGGAGGCGGTCCGCCGCTCCCCGATCGAAGGCAGCTACGGCATCGGACATACCCGATGGGCCACTCATGGCCGGCCGACGGAGGTCAATGCCCACCCTCACGCGGGACCTGCCCGCGACGTCGTTCTGGTCCACAACGGGATTGTCGAAAACTATCTTTCCCTCCGCCGCGAGTTACAGGCCGAAGGCCACAAATTCGTTACGGAGACAGATACAGAAATCGTCGCCCACTTAGTCGAAAAATATCTGCGGGGTAACCTTGAAGAAGCCGTCCGTCAGGCTGTCAAACGCCTCAGCGGCGTGTTCGCTCTCGCCGTCCTGGCTCGTTCCGATCCTGGCAAAATCGTAGCTGCCCGCTCCGGTCCCCCCGTGGTCATCGGAGTAGGTAAGGAGGAGTTTCTCGTCGCCTCCGATGTGCCCGCCATTCTTACCCACACCCGCGACATGTTCTTCCTTCGCGATGGCGACATGGCCGTGCTCACCGCGCAGGCGGTCACTATCTCCGACTTTCAGGGCGCCGCCGTCGCCTGGAAGCCGACACGGATCTCCTGGGATCCCGCGATGGCCGAAAAGGGTGGCTACAAACACTTCATGCTCAAGGAGATCTTTGAGCAGCCCCAAGCCGTCCGGGATACCTTCCTCGGTCGAATTTCGCCCCGTTCCGGCGAATTGCACCTGGATGAGATCGGTCTATCCGCAGATCAAATCCGCTCCTGCCGCCAGATCCGTATCGTCGCTTGTGGCACGAGTTGGCACGCGGCCCTCACCGGAAAGATCATGATCGAGAAGTTGGCCCGTATTCCCGTCGAAGTCGACTACGGGAGCGAGTTCCGCTATCGCGATCCCATTATCGATGAAAATACGCTCACGGTCGTGGTCTCCCAATCCGGCGAAACTGCCGATACCCTGGCCGCCCTCCGCGAAGCCCGCCAGCGGGGCGCGCTCACTCTCGCCATTTGCAACGTAGCTGGCTCCATGATCACGCGGGAGGCCGCCGGCAGTTTGCTCACACACGCTGGACCCGAAATCGGCGTCGCCTCCACCAAGGCCTTCACCTCCCAGGTAACCGCCCTCTTCCTGCTAAGCCTCCACCTCGCCCAACTCCAGGGCCGCCTCACGGAGGCGCAAACCCATCATCTCGTCACCGAACTCGGCCGCCTGCCCGCCAAGCTGCAGCAGGTGCTTTCCACCTCCGCGCAATGCGAGGCACTCGCCAAAACCCTTTTCCGTGCGACTGATTTCCTCTATCTCGGCCGCGGCATTCATTTCCCCATCGCCCTCGAGGGTGCGCTGAAGCTGAAGGAAATCAGCTACATCCACGCCGAAGGCTACCCGGCCGGCGAGATGAAACACGGCCCCAACGCCCTGATCGACGAGACTCTCCCTGTGGTCGTCCTTGCTGCGTATGACCCCACCGACGACGCCTCCCGCCTCCGCTATGAAAAGACGCTCTCCAACATGCAGGAAGTAAAGGCCCGGGAGGGAATTGTTATCGCTCTTTGTAATGAAGGGGACGCGGACGTCCGCCAACTGGCGACGCATTGCATCGAAGTGCCCTCTTCCATCGAACTGTTGCTGCCCATTCTGGAAATGGTTCCCCTGCAGCTACTCGCCTATCATATTGCGGTTCGTCTTGGCTGCGACGTCGACCAACCACGCAACCTTGCTAAATCCGTTACCGTCGAGTAACCACGCGCCGGTAACCAGCCTGGTGACGAGCGAACGCGGGCCGATCACAATCTGAGCCGGAGTTTCACCAGAATGGGCGCTTCCGGTTTCACCGCCACCCGGTACACCGTTTGTGGCGCCGGGTCCTCCTGAGTCAGTGCGCGCGTCCGCCCTGTTGCTGCCACTTGTTCCGCCCTCGTCCATGTCTGTCCCGCGCCTCCGGTCAGTTCAAACACGCTGGGTTTGGTGGTCTCCCATTTCTTCTCCCAAGCGGCCACCTGCGCCTCACTCAGCCGCAGCGCCTTGGGGCCTAGCTCCAGATCTGGCAGCGGCGCTTTCGTCAGTAGTAGCGTCAACTCCTCGCCGGTCTGGTCTGTCCGGCTACGGCGAAGGGAGAAGTAGTTCGGTTGATCGTCCTGGCCGGGTATGTCGATCAGGCGCCCTGGCGAAATGGCGTTGTTCCCTTCGTGCGTCCGCGTTGTCGGGAAGATGAGGTAGGGCACGCCACGTTCGCCATTCGCGTACTGCTCCCGATCAACCACGTACAGATAGCCAGGTTCCGGCGACTCAATCGACAGCCGCACCTTATCGCCCGGCCTCAACCGGCCCGTTGACGAGATTCGCTCCGGAATCCATTCCTCGGTCTTCGATTCCTCCTGCACCAGGATCCGGGCTGCGGCCGAATCTCCGGCCACTGCTGGGCGCAACCGCCAGATGGTGACTCCCACCTGCCGTCCCCCCGTGGGACGAGGGCCAACGGTCGCCACGGGCTGATACTTCGGCTTGGGAGACGCGGCTGCCGTCGCTGCCGGACGCGCCTGCAGTACCTCCTCGGGAACGATTCCGCGGGTCGGAGACTGTCCCCATCCCGGCTGGCAGACCAACAAAAAACAAAGCCATCGTTTCATGGACATCACTCCTCCCATCATCCGGATTCATCGCCAATCGCCCTGCTGAACGAACGCCGCCCAGAAGTACGGCGCGGCCCATTGCTTCTGCTTCCGCATCGCCAACTGCGCCTGCCGCAGAGCCGCCGCGGGCTGCAGATGCTGTTTCAACATCTGGCGGTACATCTGAACCATTAAGCTCGCTGTCGCCTGGTCGTTCACATTCCAAAGACTCACCACGACGCGCCGGGCGCCCGCATTCAGGAACGCTCGCGGCAACCCCACCAGGCCTTCTCCGCGCACCTCCTGCCCCAAGCCCGTCTGGCACGCGCTGAGCACCACAAGGTCGGCGCGGAACGTCAGATCGTAGATGTCGTTCACGCGCAGAAAGCCGTCCTCGGCCTCGCCCTGCTCGTTACGAAACGAGAGCAACAAAGCCGAGAGCCCGGGGCGCTCTGGGTCGATGTAGCCGTGCGTGGCGAAGTGCACATAGCGGTACTCGGCCAGGGATGGCGCCAGCGCCGCGGCCCGGCTGGCCCTTGCGCCAAGGGCGAACATGCTTTGCCCTTTCGGGACCAGTTTCCCGATTTGTTCGGCCTCCCGCCGCGTGTAGGGCAGTTGCGGAATCGTCGCCACGGCTATGGGACCACCGGACAAATGTTCCAGCATCCGCGTCGGCGCGGGGGCGCCGGTGAACACCGGATCGGCGAAAATGGCTAGGGATCGTGTTGGCTCCCGCCGCACCCGGCCTTGCTCCCGCAACAACGCCAGAGTGGAGGCGGAAGGCAGGCTGATGGTCTCCATGGTCACCACCAAGGGATCTTCGACACCGGGCCGTGGCAGCATTGCGAACGGCACCCGCTGCAAGCCGCCATCCGCCACCACCACCAGGCGACTCCCGCACAGAACCTCCCTGGCCGGTGCCAGAATGGAATCGCTCAGCGCCTTGGCTGCTTCGGCGGTTGCGGCCGCATGCCGGGTGGGCAGAGCTTGCAGCAGAGCCTTGGTCTGGGCCTCCAAGATGGCGCGGCCCGGCAATGTGAAACTAGCAAAGCCGCTCCGGGTCACCGCCCACACGTAACTATTCTGCTCTCCGAGGGCGTATTCCAGCAGCACCGTGCCCGAGTCGAGTAACTCGGCCTGCACGCGCTCGATGGTCATCGGAGCCGGCTGCGTGACGGTGGCATATCTGGGGCTAGCCTTCCGGATGGACTCCTCCAAACTCCGTCGCTCGCGCTCCAGTTCCCGAATCTGAGCGAGCAACGGCTGCGCTTCCGGTCGGCCGTACACGGGCAAGAGCCGGGCCCCGAGCGAGTTTAGGTGTTCGCTCAGCTCCCGTTCCTTCGTTAGTAGCTCTTGGGCCGCGTCCATTCGAATGCCCGCGCCCGACTCCGTCAACATGTCCAGCAGCCCTCGCGCCCGCGCTCTCTCCGACATGGTGAATGCCGCCCCCTGCTCGCCCATGCGCATCAACAGCCCGATAGCGAATTCGTAGTCGCGCTGCCGTTCCGCAAGATAGAGCGTGCGAAGCTCCTGAACGGCTGCCTCGCGTCGAATTGCCTCCGCCAAAGCAAGAGACTTTTCGATCGCTGCCCGTGCTTGCGCCAACTGGCCTAGCGCAGCCTGCACTCGGGCCAAGGTTGCCGCGGCGCGCGCCTCGCCTGCGCGGTCTCCAATCTCCTGGAATTCCATCAGCGCCCTTTGCGCCCATGGCAGTGCCTGTCCTGCTTCGCCCTGATCGAGTTTGACAACGGCCAGCAACTCCCTCAGCAGGGCTCCCTGCCGAAGCTCCTGGATCTCTTGCGCCAACGATAACCCTTTCGCGATTACATCCTCCGCTTCGCGGAATCGGCCCACTCGGCGCAAGGCCTCTCCGTGGTTTCGGCTGGACCTCAACAACGACAACTTATCCCCGGCCGCCAGGTCGAGCGCCTCGGACCGGGCGATGTGGAGAAGCGCTTCCGTCGGTTGATTTAGCAGCAGCCGGGCGTAGCCCAGCGCTCCTTCTGTATCGGCTTCGCCCCGCTTATCGCCCACCGCTTTCCTCGCCGCCAAGGCACTGCTTAGGAGCGACTGCGCCTCCGCGATGTCGCCCAGCCCCAGGTGCGCCACCGCAAGATTATTCAACAGCAGTCCCTCTCGCCGGCGGTCTCCGGCTGCACGAATAAGCGGCAAACCCGATTGATAGTTCGACAACGCTGCCTGCCAATTTCCCAGGTTTCCTTCGAGGATGCCGAGGTTGTTCAGCACGAGTCCCTCGCCTGCCCGGTCGCCATTCGCCCGGTGCAGCGCCAAGGCCTGCTGATAGAACTCGCGCGCTTTCGTCGAGTCACCGAGCACCTCCCACATGCCCCCTTCAAAGTTCCTGATCGTCGCCAGCCGTCGATTGTCTCCGAGGACGGCAAACAGTTGCCCGGCCCGGGTCAGACTTTCGAGCGCCGGTCGAAACTGAGCTCCTGCCGCCCGCACGCTGCCGAAACCGTGGTGGATGATCGCCTGATAGTAGCGATCCCCCCTGCTGACAAAGTAGGGCAGGGCGGCGCTGTACTCCGTCAGAGCGGTGGATCTCGCTGCCGCCGTCCGAGTCCTCCGGGCTAACTCGCCTTTCTCGAAGTGGCCAAACGCCGCCGCTCGCGCTTGCTCCTCCGGTCCCGCCGGGCCCCATTTTACTACCCGGATCCGGCAGGAGCCGCTCCCATTGGTCTTCAGCTCCAAACGGTACTCGCCTGCCACCGGAGCAACATACACGATCGTTTCCGGGCCCCAAGCCCCATTGATGGCGTCGGCGGTGAACACGGCCCGGCCCTGTCCATCCTGCAACGTTGCGACCACGTCTGTCCCGGCTTGCATGACGACGATCTCCAGGCCGTCACCGGCGGCCAGTGTTCCCCGCAGAAGCACAGGGGCACTCCGGTTCACCTGGCGTTCCGCCTCCCATCCGGCGCGCAGCGGTTCTTCCTGCCCGTAGGTCAGGCCCGCCGTGAGCACTCCGCAGAGGGTCGAGAATCGCCAGGTGTACCGTCCCATTGCCCTACACCTCGGCCAGGGGCCACGTCGCCTGCGCCACCTCGCCTTCCTCGATGGGGCCGCGAGCGGATGCCTCCCAATCGTCCTCGTCGCGCGGCCCGCCGCTCAGGCTGGTGGCCACGCCCTCGTAGCCTCCCGTCACCGACGCATTCCCGGGCGAAGCGTCGATGCTGAAGAGCGCCGGGAAGCCACTGTAGCTTTTGTTGTTAAAGTTCCAGTGGAGTCCGGTTGCTGTGACGTCCACCGGGATTGGCGTCCCGTTCCCCTGCGGAGTGAATTGCACGCCGGAGCTGCCGCTTGCTGGCAGAGTTAGGGTACCGATCGGCGTGTTGCCTTCGGTGACGGTCAGCGTGGGGCCGAACTCGTATGCGATGGGGCCCGCCAAGCCGGACACGACGAAAGGCACCGTGTCGATCGTCAGCCCAGTGCTGAAAGCATAGAGCCGCGTCTCCTGGTTGGGCCCCGAAACGAGGAGTACGGTAATGCCGTCAAACACCCAGTGCTGATCGGACTGGCCATTCAAGCTCACCGTCACGCTGAAGCCGGCAATCTGGCCGACGCGGTTTCGCTGCGACGAATAGCTGACTTGTTGCGAACCGAAGGCGAGGTTCGTAAGCCGGACCCCCACCAGGTTGTTTCCGTTTGTGTCCACATCCAAAAAGAGACTGCCGAGGTAGCGGACACCTTGGCTCACTGGCCGCCCTTGACCTCTGGGCGGCGTCACGGTGAGTTCAAATTGAACTCTGGGAAATGCTAAAGACATAATGGTTCTCCTATAAATACCGGGTCTCTAAAAGCGGTTCGGGACCGCGTGCGGAAGCTTCCCAATCGTCATCGTCCTCGACGATCTGTTCGGTTGAACCAAGGAAGCCGATGGCTGGCTCCACTCCCTTTCTTGAGATCACGACGTCGAGAAAGAACGGGAATCCGGTATACACCTCGGGCGGATCTCCCCAGGAAATCGATTCTTCCCGCGCGGAAACCGGCAGCTTGGTGCTGCTTCCCGTGTAAACGAAATAGCCGCCCCTGGCGTTTTGGATCTTCAGCATGCCGATCTCTCTGCCACCGTGGATGACGGCAAATGTTCCGTTGAACGGTTTCGCGGGAGCAGGAAGGGCGGTCAGGTTGTACTCTTGCCCATTGATGGTCAGCGAGTAAGAAACCACATAGGTTTCGCCGCGCCACCGGAAGATCGTCAAACCGGCGAACTCCCACTCCGCCCCGTCGACTTGCACCTTGAACGGCCCCACCACGCCGTAATCGGGGCGCGTCGACCCATAGGTAGCCGGCGCGGTAACGAAACTGCCGGAGGTGCTTTGCAGTGTTACGGTGGGAACCCCGTTGGGAGAGGCGAATGCGATGCTGCCCCAAAGGTTCACGCCGCTACTGACGGAAACGGTATCACTCGGCGTGGGCGAAACCAACAAGCGGAACTGGCTCCACGGAAAGGGAAGGCGGGCCGGCTCCTGCGGGGAGGCTCCGATCTCGATTTCTGTAATCGTTCCACGTGCGGACGCTTCCCATTCTTCTACATCGTTAGGGATCCCAGTGGAGAGCCCCAGGTAGCCCCCGCTGACCGCTATATTCCCCGGCGAAGGATCTAAGTCAAATATGGCAGGAAAGCCTGTATAGGTGCGGTTATCGAATACCCATTGGATGCCTGCCTGGGTAGGTGTTGCGGCGATCGGTGGGCGGTTGCCGAGCGGGACGAAGGCGACGCCTGACGTCCCGATAAGCGGCAAATGCAGTGTGCCAATCGGAATGCCCTTTTCGGTCACCGTCAACCGGAAATCGAAGCCCGATTCAACGGGGCTGCTGACTCCCGAAAGCACAAAGGGCACGCCGTCGATGGTCAGCGAGGAGCTGAAGGCAAGCAGCCGAAAACGGAAGTAGAGAAGCGTGATTCCGTCGAATGCCCAATGCTGGTCCGGTTGGCCTGCCTTTCTGACCGTCAGGCTAAAACCAGCAATTTCTCCCACGAAGAGGCGCGTCGACGAGTAGCTGATTGTTGCGCTGCCCGATAAGCCCGTGTCGAGGTCCACCTGAAGCGAGGTCGCTCCGGACCTGTCTGTTTTAAAGGTCAGTCGTCCGAGGAAAGGAATCCCGTCGCTGACGGGACGGCCCTGCTGCCGCGGTGGCGATATTGACATGCGCAGTTCCGCGCTTGGCTTGGGGTACGGCAATGAAGGCATAACGACGGTCTCCTCGCTCACCTACTGGTGGCGCAGTTGTAGTAGTTGGCCCGCCATGCCGGGCAGGCCGGCTGGCAATTGTTGGAACAGTTGGCGAACCCTGGTTTCGCGTGTACCTTCCGCGCGTCCCGGTCCCGCAAGAAAGTCTTGCGGCCTTTCGGCCCAAACCACCCAGATCCGTTCAATTCCCGGATTCTGATCAAATACGAACCAACCTGTTATCGTGGCCGTTACCGGCTCGGCGGCCTGACCGGAAAGCGGATAGACGATCGACACTTCCGCCGGCGTCTCGGTAACGGCGTAGAAGTATCCCGGCCGGGCCGCACTCAGCCGCAAGCGAAACTTCCAGCCCGCTTGAAACGTATCGGTCGCCGCTGCCCGGTAAGGGAGCAATGCTGGATCCTTCTGCGCTTCAATCTCGAAGCGTAGCGCGGGCTGGCTACTGGCGGTCACCCAATGGGAAACTCCATAGGTGAGCGCCCCGGCCGCGACGGCCGATCCGCCCGCTAACAACCACCTCCGACTCACGCGCGCCGGTGGCGTCACTATCTCGCCAAGCCGTTCCGCAACCTCCTCCATGGAGCCGAGTCGAGCATTCCGGTCCTTCACCAAACATCGTTCTATCAGGTCGCCCAGCGGCCGAGGCGCTGCCGAGTTGATCGTTTCGACACGCGGCGGATGCTGGTTCATTACCTGGGAGAGAGTCGTCATCGCGTTCTTGCCCTGGAAAGGACGCCGTTTCGCCGTCATCTCGTAGAGAATCACCCCGAGCGCAAAGATATCCGCACGGCGATCGGCCGCCTGCCCGATGGCCACCTCCGGCGCCATATAGGTTGGCGTGCCTAGAATCAGATTCTGCTCCGTCGACTGTTCTCCACTGGTCGAAGTTACCTTCGCGATGCCAAAGTCCAGAACCTTGACGGATCCTCCTTCGGTGATCATAATGTTGGCCGGCTTTAAGTCCCGATGGACGATTCCCGCGGCGTGAGCGCTCGACAGCGCCAATGCCGTTTGCCGAGCGATCTCCAGGAGTTCGGCTAGCGGCGGCGGATCCTGTTTCAAAAGCTCCGCGAGGGTTACCCCCCGAATGTATTCCATGGCAATGTAGTCAATCTCGCCTTCGTGACCGAACTCATAAATCGTGATGATATTCGGATGCGTAAGCGCGGAAGCCGCGCGGGCCTCGCGGGCAAACCGGCGCCTCTCGTCGTCCGACTCATGGCGCGCATTCAGCACCTTCAGCGCCGCCAAGCGGTCCAACCGTCCATCCCGCGCCAGATAGACGATGCCCATGCCTCCGGCGCCGATGCGAGCCACGATTTCGTAGTGGCCGAGGTGATGGCCCGCCGGCAACTCCTGGGAATGAGTGGCCGTGTCGGTGGCTCCGGCTGGGGACCTATCAATAAACGTGGCCGTTGCATCCACGCGTTCCAGCAACGAGTTCACCTCATCGAGGATTTCCCGGTCGCTGCCGGCCGCCGCGCGAACGTAGGCGGACCGCTGGATAGCGGGGAGTTCCAGAGCGGCTTCCAAAATCTCGCGAACCCGCTTCCATTGCCGCGCATCAGGCGCCGGACCCATAGAGCCAGATAGTAACAGGAACTGTTGTGGTGCGGAAGTCATAGCCTGAATTCTCATCGCTTAGGGCCTGCTTACCCTGCTTAGCGTGAAGACTTCCGCAACCTGGCCAATGCGAAACTATTTTTTTTCGCGGCTCATTTCGCGCAGTAGCCACAGACGGGCCGACGCCCAATACCGGCGCACCGTGCGGGGCGCAATCCCGAGCGCGCAGGCGATCTCTTCGGTCGACAGGCCACCGAAAAATCGCATCTCCACTATCTGACTCTGCACGGAGTCCAGCTTCGCCAAATCCGCCAGAGCGTCGTCAAGCGCGATCAATTCCATGGCTCGGGGAGCCCCCGGCGCGAGTTCTTCATTCAGTTCCATCATGGCCGCGCCGGCGCCGCGCTTTTCGGCATGCTTCTGGCGGGCGTGGTCCACCAGAATCCGGCGGATCATCTGGCTGCTTACCGCGTAGAAGTGTGCGCGGTCCTGCCACTGCACTTCCGGCCCGCGGATAAGCCGCAGAAAGGCTTCGTTCACCAACGCCGTGCTCTGCAGTGTGTGGTCGTCTCTTTCCCGTGCTAACTGCCGGTGCGCCAACCGGCGCAACTCCGTGTAGACCATGGGCGCCAACGCCTCCAGCGCGGAGGCGTCCCCGCCGCTCCACCGCCGCAGCAGTAGGGTCACATCCTCGCTCACTGTTTCTCGATCCGGCGTTCCGCGCCATAAATCGTCAGCAGCGGATGCTTAACCCATGCCCGGAATTCGTACACCCCGTTCGGACTCAATCCGGTTACGGGAAGTGAGAACTCTCCGGCCGCGGTCATCATCCGAGTAGGGCCCGGCTGCCACGGGATGGACCGGTCACTGGCATCCAGTCCCACGATGCTCCGGTAGTCGAAGCCTACCTCCAACCGTTCGACCTTCCCCATGTCGACCAGCCTTCCGGTTAACGTGGCGGCCGTGCCGCTCCAACGGCTGCCGCTTGTCTCCAGCCGGGGCGGGATGAACGTAGGCTTGGCGTTCGTGATCTTAAGCACGATCGGGTTCGGCCACTTGCTGTTATCTTGCAGGCGGTGAGTGAACATCGCCCGGATGTGCAGCCCGTCCGGCTCCTGCCGGAAGGTTGGCGCGGGGTTCACCTCCGGCCGATACTCCAGCACGCGCCCGTTCTGCCCCAGCACGGTTACCTTCGTCTCCGGTGTCGCAGCGACGCTCTTCAAGACGAAGTCCCGCCATTGGCCGCGCACCCACGGGGTGTCCTGCTTCACGATGGCGTACAAAGTATCCTCGTTTTTCGCTTTGGTGAACCAAATATTCTGTTCATTGGTGATGACCCACGGCCGGACGCCGTAGATGCTCTCCTGGTTCACTTGCATCCAAAGCGCCAGCTCCCGCAGCCGCTCTTCCTGCTCGATCGGTAGTTCTCCATCGGGCTTCGGGCCGACGTTGAGCAGCAGGTTGCCCCCCTTGGCTCGCGTCTCCACGAGAATGTCGATCACCCGTCCCCCGGACTTGTAGCTTTCGTTCTGCGGTTGATACTGCCACGCCGTCCCCATCGTGAAGCATGCCTCCCACGCGCCATCGATGGGCACGCCAGGGACATACAGCTCCGGCGTCTGAATGGCGCCGCGAGTGACTACGGTATTGGGCTGCAACTGCCAGGCGAGTTCGCGCAACTGGTGGGGCTCGCCATCGAGAAACACGTAGTCGATGGGGCCATACCTGGTCATCAGTTCGCGCATCTGTGCCAAATCGAGATCCATCAGTCCCGGGTTGTTCCGTGGCTGCACCGCCGGGATGTTGCGCTGGATATCGATCTTGTTCTTCCGGAGCCACCAGAAGTCGTCTGGCGAAAAGTACAGGCCCGGCCGAATCCCCTGGGCCGAGAACGCATCCAGCACCTCTTTCGTGATGTCCCGTTTGAAGGGAGTTTGCATCACGCCGAAGTCCGTCGTCTTCGTATTCCACATGGCGAAGCCGGAGTGGTGTTTCGCTGTGAAGACGACATAGCGAATGCCCGCCAGTTTGGCCAGCGCGGCCCAATCCTGCGGATAGAACTTGCGCGGATTGAAGGTCTTCGGCAGGTCGTTGTAGAACCGGTCGGTATAGGCGGCATCCGCTCCGGCCAGGGAATGCGAGATGACTACGCCGGTTTGCGAATCCACGCTCCAATGAATGAACAGGCCGAATCCGAGATCGCGAAAGGTCTCCAGGCGGTCCGCCTTGTTCAGTGACCCCGGTGGGAGGTCCGGCTGCGCCCAAGCCCCAAATGCCAGCAAACCGAATAGGAAGATGAGTCTCATAAAGTCCTAGCTTTCGATGCGAAACAGATGCTGGTCGCCCCGCAGGTAAATGGCGCCGCCGGAGATGGCGAGCGAAGCCAGCGTGCGTTCGCCGATTTCGCTCTTGGCAACTTCCTGATAGGCGGTTCCTGGTGTAATCACCGTGCATTCGCCCTCTTCGCTCAGGAAGTAAATCTTCCCCCCGGCAAAGACCGGCGACGCCGAATGGTTGCCGCCAATTCGCTGCTGCCACACCAGCTTTCCGGACTTGGCATCGAGACAAGTCGTGACCCCGTTGTCACTGACCATGTACAGCTCGTTGCCAACGACAATGGGCGAGGGCGTCAGCGGCACCGTACGAGGGAACGACCAAGCCACCTGCGATTGAGTCACATTACCCTGGCCTCCCGGCCGCACTGCGAAGAGCACCGGCTGAAAGAACCCAGAGCAGATATAGACCAACCCATGCGCGTACACCGGGCGGGGTACGTTCGAGAAGCCTTCGCCGTATTCGATGTACCAAAGTTCCTTGCCCGTCCGCGCGTTGTAGGCATAGGCGTGATGCGCTCCCGGGCTGATGACCTGCGGCTGCCCCTCGACGGAGATCACCAACGGCGTCGTGTACGCTTGGTTGCCCTTGCCTCGCGGCGTCTTCCAGCGGATCTTGCCGGTGGCCGCATCCAAAGCCACGACGAACTGCGCATCGAAGCCATCACAACTGATGATGAGCAGATCCTCAAACAGTGCCGGCGAGCCTCCCGGCCCGTGCTGCGGCTCATACTTCAATACCTGTTTCCAGACGATCTCCCCTTTCGTATTGAGGCACGCTGTGCCGTAGAAGCCGAAGTGCGCAAACAGGCGGTCGCCCTGCACGATTACGGTTGGCGACGCGAAGCTATTTTTTTTGTGAATGCCCGGGCCTACGTCCTTGACCCGAAAGACTTCTGTATCGAGCGTGATCTTGCCGGACCCGGTGTCAACTCCAAGCAGGCGCAGAGAGGCGTTCTTCTCGGTAGCCGTCGTGAGATAGAGGCGATCCCCCACGATAGCCGGGCTCGACCAGCCGGAGCCCGGAATGGGGACTTTCCAGCGGACGTTTTTCGTCTCGCTCCAGGAGGTGGGCAAGCCCTCCTCCGACGAATGCCCCTGGCCGCCGAGACCGCGGAATTGAGGCCAGTCTTCCGCCAGTAGGGGAGCCGATAAGAGTTGACCGATTAGGGTACGCCGTCGCATTCCTCCCATTGGATCACAGGGGCGCCGCTATGCTGGTGGGTATGGATTTGGCCGCCCCAGCCCCCAAGTCGCTTTGGATTGAGTTGACCTCTCGTTGCCCCTACGACTGTGTCTTCTGCTCACGGAAAAGCGAGCGCGGCGCCGGGCAGCATATGGACTTCGCGCTGTATGAATCGTTGCTCGGGCAACTCGACCGGCCAGAAGTCATCCGCTTGAACTACTCCGGCGAGTCCCTCCACTATCCGCAATTGGCCGCGGCGATCCGGCTGGCCCGCGGTACCGGAGCCACGACCGAGATCGTTTCGGCATTGGGTTCCGCGCCGATGAGCGCCGTGGAGGCGCTGGTTGATGCCGGACTCCACCGGCTATCGGTCTCCATTCACTCGATGGAGTCGAGCCAATTTCGACAGATCTACGGTCGGGGTGACATCGCCGAGATTTGTGATCGGCTGGAGCATCTGGCGCGCTACAAGGCGGCACGCGGGTCCACCCTTCCCTTGGTCGACTTCGCCTTTGTGGCGATGGACAACAATCTTGCCGCCCTTTCGGACGTGGCCGACTATGCCGAGCGGAGTGGCATCCCGCATATCTCGATCCACCCGGTGATTCAACGTGGGTTCGCGACCGGTTCCTTTTCGAGCGAACTCGACGAGTCAGGCGAAGTGCGAACGGAGTTCGCCGAGCGACTACTGCATCAGGTGGTGGCCGCCGAGGCCCAGCACCCCGGCGTGACGATTCAGGTTGCGCGGCCGGAGGATCCGGCGCCGCCCTCGCTGCGCGGCATCACCACTTGCGAACAAAACCCGTGGGACACCATCCACGTCCTGGCCGATGGACGTGTGGTGATTTGCGAAGTACAGGACCGGACCGAAATTGGCGATCTGCGCAGGGAGTCCTTGGCCGAGATCTGGCAGGGGCGCTCCTATCAGGAGTTTCGCCGGAGATACTCCGACGGCGGGCACCCCGGCTGCCAGTCCTGTCCGTGGAGGCGGACGACTCCCGCCGGGATCCAAGATCGGATACTGGTTCGAGGTTGGCATCCCCCGCATGGAGACCCGTTGCATTGGGCAACGGCGAGCGCCGCGTTGGCGGTGGGCGGCCTGAACGGTGTCTCCGCCCTTCATCTGGCTGGTGTGCTGCCGCCGGCGCCCCTCGGGGAAACGGCGAACAGGCTATCCATTGTGTCCGGTATGGCTGAGGCCGTGACGATTACGAACGAGGGCAGGGAATTACTGCCCTTTGCCATAAAGTTGGCGCCTGTGGATACGGTTCGCTTCGAAACGCGCTACCGCTATTCGCCGGCCGAACAAGGCGCCGGTTCTGACATTCGCCAGCTCGGCTTTGGCCTAAGCGAATTCGCTATCGAGTACGCGTTGCCACGGCGTCAGCGGGTGAGCCGCCTGCTCGCCGTGCTGAAGCGGGCCGAGGGCGCGGCGAAGCTGCGGATGGCTAACCGGTGGCGGCGGCCGGAGGCTTCGGCCAACGGGGAGTTTGGCGTTTCCATCATCATCCCGTCGCGCGACACCCCGGATCTGCTCGGCCCGACGCTGGAGGCGGCCGAGGCGGCCCGCCGCAATCTCGCCGAGCCGAGCGAACTGCTGGTGGTTTTGAGTGGCGCACCGGCGAATGTCGAATTGCCGCGCCGGTTTCCCGGCATAACGTGGTCTATCTCGGAGCAGCCTCTCGATTTCGCCGCCGCCGTCGAGAGGGGTCTGCGGCTAGCGCGGCATCCCTGGGTCTATCTGCTCAATAGCGACATGCGTCTCGATACCCGCGCTTTGGCCTCGCTCTTGCCGTTGCGCCGGAGCGACACGTTTGCCATCGGTTCGCGGATCCGCATGGAAGACAGAAGCCTGCGGGAGACGAATTGGACTGACCTCCGCCTGCCGCAGAGCGACGCCGTCGAACTCGTGGAGCGGGATCCATCGGGCCTTCGCGAGCCCCGCGGTTGCTTCTACGTCGGGGGTGGCTCCGGCCTTTTCCGGCGCGCACAGTTGCGGAAGATGATCGGCCGCAGCCGCGCCTACGCGCCGTTCTACTGGGAGGACGTGGAATGGGGCGCGCTGGCGTGGCGATATGGCTATCAGTGCCTCTTCTGCCCCGAGTCGGAGGCGGTACACAGCCATCGGCAAACCATCAGCCGCTATTTCAACGAGCGGGAGGTGGCTCGCGTCTTTGAACGAAACCGGCTGCTGTTCCACCTGCGTAATCTCAAGAGCATCGGCCAATTGGAGCAACGGCTGCTGTCCCTGGATGAGGTCACTTGGGCCGAACTATTCCAACCCGGTATCCTTACCCGGTTGGCCTGGTCGCGCTCGGTCACGTTCCTGGCCCCGTGCCGGGAGGAGATTCTGTTCGATCGTTGGAAGTTCAGACCAACCGTTTAACTATGGCGATCTGACCCGCGTGATAGAGCGTATGCTGAATTACGCCGTGCAGCAGAAAATAGACGTCATAAGGTTTTCCGGGAACAGCCGCGTCGAGGTCCGCCTTTTGGATCGAGGTGAGTAGCGCCTCGCAGGCGGCCTGGAGCCGTTCGCGCGAGGCGGCCCACCCTTCCGCCGGGGGCCAATCGTCGTCGCCGAGTAGCAGCGCGGGGTCGCCGTGAAGGCGCCGGTTCGCCGCTTCCATCCACGCGGCGATATGAAGCGTCAACTCCTCGATTGTGTGATTGCCGCCAGGTGGACGGGAGGCAGCCTGCTCCGGCGTCACCCCGACGAGGAGTTCGAGAACGGCATCGCCATGCCATGCTTCTCCGTAGACCGCCCTCCGCAGTTGATCCGCGATTCGATAGTTTTCCCGCATCTTCCCACCATCGTAGTCCATGGGCCTTGCGCTGCCGGCGGAACAGGCGTAGTCTACCTGCGGTCCTGTTTAGACCGATAGACAAGGAGAATGAAAAATGAAGAAAGTAACTTTGTTGTTACTTGCCGGAGTTCTTGCGGCTATGGCCGCCGACTTTTCCGGAACCTGGAAACTGAACGTCGCCAAGTCCAAAGCAGAGGGCATGCCCATGCCCAAGGAGCAAACGACAACCTACACTCCGAAGGGCACCGGCTATGAATACACGGCGAAGGGCATCGCCGCCACCGGCCAGCCGATCGCGGGTAGTTTCACGTATGTGGAGGATGGAGCGGAGGTAAAGACGACCGGCTTCCCCAACTGGGATTCGCTTGTAGTTACCGGCGGACAAGCGATGAAATCGACGGTTCAACTGAAACGAGGCGGCAAGGTAGTCGGGACCGTGACGCGAAGTTTGAGTGCTGATGGCAAAAGCCTGATGCTCGTAGGAAAGGTAACGTTGCCTGACGGAAAGACGGCTACCTACAACTACCACTACGACAAGCAGTAGATCACCCGGGGGCCGCTATCCAGCCAGCAATGTTTTGCGGAGCCAATCCAGAGATTGGATCACCGCTAGGCCGCGTACGCGGTGGCGGTCCCCGAATAGCTTCAACTGCCGGCAGTGGACATGCTGCGGCGTGGCGAGGCCCACATAGCAAAGTCCGGCCTGTTCGCCTTCGGCGTAGCCGGTCAGCGAGAGGGCGTAGGTAGCGCCAGTCAGGTCGCGCGCCCCTTGGGCCATCGCAATGGCGACGGGTTCGGAGACGGCGGTATGGGCGCTGAGCATGGCGGGGTCGACGCCGAGGAGCTTGGTCTTCATCGCGTCGGTATAGGTTTGAAACCCGCCCGCGTAGTAGGCGCTGCTGCCGGACGTTTCGGTGATGCGGCCGCCGAGCAGGCCGGCGGTGATGCTCTCGGCCGTGGCCAGGGTCGCGTTCTGTGCCAGCAGGAGACGGCCGACGGACTGTTCCAGTGTCGCGCCGTCCGAGCTGTAGATCCGATCGCCCAACAACGCAACGATGGGGTCGGCTACTGCGGCCAGCAGTTGTTCCGCCTCCGCTTCCTCGTCAGTCCGGGCGCGGAAATGGATGTGGACATCGCCGGGGGCGGCCAGGATCGTCGTCACCGGGTTCGTGTATTGGGTGTAAATGGGCGCGATCAACGCATCCAGGTCGCTTTCGCCGATGCCGGCGACGCGGTACCAACGGGTGCGAATTACAGACGGCGGAATCAGCTGGCGAAGCCGGGGAAGGATCTGATCCTGTACCATCGGCTTCAACTCGCGCGGCGGGCCAGGAAGGAGCGCGACATAGCGACCCTCGGCCGGAGAGATCCAAAGGCCGGGAGCGGTGCCGTTCGGATTGGGAAGAACCTGCGCTCCCGCCAGGACGTTGGCCTGGCGCCGATTGTTGTCACTCGGGCTTCGCCCAAACTTGGAGAAGCGTTCGATAATCGCCTCCCAGATGGCGGGGTCGAAGTGCTGTTCTAGGCCGAGCGCGGCGGCGCAAGCGTCGCGGGTGACATCATCTTCAGTGGGGCCCAGGCCGCCGGTAAGGATGACGAGCTCGGATCGCGAGGAGCTACTGCGGATCTCGTTCGTCAGTCGCACGCGATCATCGCCTATGATGCACTTGGCGACGACTTCGATGCCGAGGTCGTTCAAGTGCTGTGTCAGGTAAAGCGAGTTGGTGTCGACTTTTCCAGGGGTGAGCAGTTCGCTGCCCACGGCGATGATTTCGGCATTCATAGACTTAAGAGATGGCGCGACCGGGAATACCGACATCGAGCCGGTAGATCGTATTGGTGGTGGAGATGGCCATGGCGCCGGAGGGCGTAAAGGCGAGGCCAACCATGCCAGGGCCGCTGACGAACAGGCTGGGTTCCCGGTCCGGCGTCAGGCGTACGATGCCCCGCCGGCCACCGTGCGACGCGGCGACGTAGAGATTGCCTTCTATGTCGAACGCCAAGCCTTGGGGACGGCCCAAACCACGATAGAACACCTCCACTTCGCCATCACGCGAAATGCGGTGGACGCAGTCGTAGCTGGAGGTGGTGGGGCCGGTCACGTACAGGTAGCCCTCGGGACCGAATGCCAAGTGGTACGCCGCAATGGAGGGTTCAATGGTCGCGAAGACATAGATCTGACGATCTCGTGAAATCTTGAAGATGGTGCCGGAGCGGTCGCCGACGTAAAGGTTTTCGTCCTCGTCGAAAGCCAAGCCGGTGGCTACCCCCATGCCTTCGACGTACACGGCCATCTCCCCGCGGGGCGAGACTTCGTAGACGATACCCTCATGACGGGAAGAAACATACAGTATGCCGTCGCTGTCGAAAGCGAGGGCCGTCGCGTTCATGATGTCGGTGAGAAACGGCTGGGCGCCGTCCTTGGTGTCAATGCGATAGACGCTGACCGGCGTCCTCTGGCCGCGAGAGCCGGAAAACGTTGTGAAAATCTGACCAAAGCTATCGACAGCCGGGCTGGTGACCGGGTGCAGACCTTCGGCCAGCGGGATACCGATATCGCAAAACCACGGAGAACTGACCGTTTGGCCACTTGCGATCATCAACTCGCCGGTGGCGTTCTCCGGTACCCGGGCAATGACGAGCGAATCGGAGCCGACGACGATGGGAGCAAAACTTTCGCCGAGCAGCACGCGCGGCCGCGAGGCGTGGGCGAAACCCTTGCCGCGAATGCGCAGTTCCCCACCGGGAATGGCTGCTTCCGGGGACACCTGAGAGATCTGCGGAGCGGGATCGGACACTTTGCGGGGGGGCATGATTGGTAGTAAGGGCCTAATACAGATTGTTCCACCCGGCCACCTGCATGACAACCGCTCCGAAGACGCCGGCAAGCAAATCGTCGAAGATAATGCCATAGCCGCCAGGGAGCTTTTCCACACGGCGGATGGGCCAGGGCTTGGTAATGTCGAAGAAACGGAAGAGGACGAAAGCCAGCAGCCAGGCTTGCCAAGTGCTCGTATGAACGGCTGCGGCAAGGGTGATCCACTGGCCGAGCACCTCGTCGATGACGACGTCCTGCGGGTCCTTTCGGCCGGTAACCCGGGCATGGACATCAGCGGCCCAGATGCCGGGGATGAGGAAGATCGCAGTCAGGATCCACGGAGAAACGGGGACCAGATAAGCCACGAGGAGCCCGCCGATGGCGCCGGCCGTGCCGGGGCCTTTGGGGAACCGTCCGCACCCGAACCAGGTAGCCAGCTGGCTAGCGATCTGATTCGTCATCCAGGTCCAGATTGGCGAGTTCGTTGGGACTCAGCGGCGTGGAGATCACATACTTTTCATCGGCCCAGTTGCCAAGGTCGACGAGTTTGCAGCGCTCGCTGCAAAAGGGCATGAAGGGGTCGCTCAGAGTGACTGGCTTCTTGCAGATAGGGCACTTCATGATCGGTTATCGATGGGGGAGCGCGTTCGGAGTGGAGTGGGCGGCCAGAATCGGGAAATGATGCTGCGCCGACTGGATCGGGCTGCCGACGTCGACAAGGTTGCCGACGAGGTCGTAGTCATGGGCTTCGGTGACCAGGAGACGGCGGATCTGGCCAGCCGCGAGGACGCCTTCGCCGGGGTCGGAGATGTAGCAGACGCCATCGATTTCAGGCGCTTGCGTCGAGAGGCGCGCCTGCCAAAGCAAGTCAGACTCCGACGACGGCCCTTCCACCAGGACGCTCATCTCCTTGCCAATCAGGGCCTGGTTGGCCTTCTTGCTGATCTTGCGCTGGATGGACATCAGGCGGCGTTTGCGGTTGTAGATGGTCTTTGCGTCCACCTTCTGATCAAGGTGATAGCTTTCGCTGGTCTCTTCATCCGAGTAGGAGAAGACGCCGAGGCGATCGAACTGGGCAGCCTGGACGAACTGGCAGAGCTCTTCGAAATCGCTTTCCGTCTCGCCGGGAAAACCGACGATCATCGACGTCCGAACGGCAACGCCTGGGATGGTTTTGCGGATGTTCTCAAGTAGCTTCAGGAACGCATCGCCATGCTGGCCGCGCTTCATGCGTTTGAGCACGTTGCGGGAGGCATGCTGAAGCGGCATGTCGATGTACTTGACGAGATGAGGATGGGCCGCGATGGCTTCGAGCAGAACCGGGGTGACGCGATTGGGATAGGCGTAGAGGAAACGAACCCACTTCTCGTAGGGCGTTTCGATCTCCGCGAGGCGCGTCAGCAGGGTAGCCAGGCCGTTCTTCAATCCGAGGTCTTCGCCGTAGCTGGTCACGTCCTGGCCAATCAGGTTAATTTCGCGGACGCCTTCGTCGAACAGGCGGCGCGCTTCAATGATGAGGCCTTCGAAGCGGCGGCTGCGGAACTGGCCGCGGAATTGCGGGATGACGCAGAAGGTGCAAGGGTGGTCGCAGCCTTCGGCAATCTTGATGTAGGCGTGGTGCTTTGGCGTCGTGCGGATGCGGGGCGAACCTTCGTGGTAGAGGAACGGCTCGAGCGGATTCTTCGCGGGTTCGAGGCCTTCGCAGAGCGCGGCGATGTTGGCGAGTTCGTTGGTGCCGATGACGGCATCGACCTCGGGCATGTTAGCGACAATATCGGCGCGGTGGCGCTCGACGAGGCATCCGGCGACGATTAAGCGTTGGGCGCGGCCGGTCTCCTTGTACTGGGCCATCTCGAGGATCGTGTCGATCGACTCTTTTTTGGCCGGGTCAATGAAGGAACAGGTGTTGACGACGATTACATCGGCGTCTTCGGGGTGGGGGGTGAGCTCGTGCCCTTTGGAGACGAGGTCGCCCATCATCACTTCTGAGTCGACGAGGTTTTTGGGGCAGCCGAGACTAACGAAACCGATTTTCAAGGTAGCTTTCAGTTTAGCATTCGGTCTCGGTGGAGCCACTGTCTGGCTATCACGATAAGATTATCGGCAGGTTGATTCGTAATGCCGAACAGCGGAAAAGAACGTAAAACGGGACGGCGGCAGGGGATCTGTCCGGCCCGACGTCAGCGGACGAGCTGAACGAGATTGCCCTTCGTTGTGCTCGGCGCCCGGCGCTCTCGATGGCGAGCGAGGAAGAGATTCAGGGTTACGACGAGATCGGTGTACCGGCAAAATGACCGTCCTCCCATCCGTCCTTTCGACCATTGGGCAGGATGAGCCGGAACGGTCCGACTTCGTGCGACTCCTGGAGTGTGCTCCTCGACCGCTGCTTTCGCTCGTCGATCCGGGATGGAGATTATGGCATTCGTTCAGGAGCAACTCACAATTGCACTAACCGAATTCCGGCGTTATGGAAAGGGCCGGCCGCTACCCCACCTCCTCATTAGCCCTTCGCAGCAGCCCTCTCATCGATGCGATGCAGTATGCCACTCCGGCTCTCCGCATCCCCACATCGCCAGCGAATTCCGGCACGTGATCCGGGACGATAATCCCATTGAAGCGGACCTCCCGTAGCGCCTTCATCACCTGATACATATCGACGTAGCCATCGTCCTGGAACGTCTCGACGAAGCGCGGCAGCGGCCCGGAGACGTTGCGGAAATGGACGTCGAGGATTTTCCCGCGGCGGCCGTAGTCGGCAATCATTCCGAAGATATCCTTGCCCATCTTGTTGCCGCCTTCCATCCACGTGCCGACGCAGAAGGTGAGCCCCCAGGCCCTGGAATTGCCCGCAATCTGCTCCGCGCGCGCGTAGCCGTCGGCGTGGACGAGTACCTTGGCCACGCCGTTCATCATCGCCAACGGCGGGTCGTCCGGGTGCAGGGCCAGTTTCACCCCGGCCTTCTCGGCGACCGGGAGCACGGCCTTCATAAAGTAGGTGTAGGTTGCCCATATCTCGTCGGCGGAGTACTCGCGGTCGAAGGCTCGTTTCTCCACCTTCGCGCGGAAGTCGGTTTCGGAGAACTCGCGGGCGCGGTAGCCACGAGGCGAATCGACCAGTGCCGTGGTGTAGGTATTGGCCGGGTGCCAGTCGTAGTCGGAGACCGGGATGCCGAGGCGTCCGCAGTCGCGGAGGAAGCGGCAGTACTTTTCGATGAGTTCGTCTCGGCGGCCGCGTCCGAGTTGCACGTCGAGATCGCGGTAGGTGTAGTCGACGGCGGAGAAGATTTCCATGCGGAAGCGGCGCAGGCGCTCCTGCGTGGCCTTCATGAAGTCGAAGGAGGCGTCGGCGCCGAACTCGATGCGGGCCCAGCGGATACCGAGTTGTTGGAGGAAGAGCAGATCGCCGTCGGACAGGCTCTTGATGGGCATGCGATGGGAGAGTTTGATGTTGGCGGGGTCGTACTCGTCGATCTTGCGGCCGGGGCCGCGCTGGTTGGGGAGTTGGGCGTGCAGAGCGGCGGTGGAAGAGGCGAGGGCGAACAGGCGGCGAGTCAGCATCGCCGGGATTCTATCACTGCGAAGTGACGGGTTCGCAGAGGATGGTGATCTCCCCCACCTGGGTGGCGCAGTAGTGTTTGCGGTCTCGTGGATGGTTGATGAGCTGGATCAGCAGCCGGGAAGAGTCTAACCAACTAACTTGCGGGGAGACCTCGCTGGGAGGTTGGGCGAGGTAGGCCCAACCCCCATAGGCAATGGTCGCATTTGGAAACCAAGTTCTTCGCACCGCCACGGTTGCCGAGCCGGGGTCAAGCCCGTCGGTCACATTGAATCGAACGATGGCGGCGTGTCGACCGTCGGGTGAATAGATCGGACGCTCTCGCCGAACATCCAGAGGTTGCATCAGGAGTAGCGCGAGCAGCCAAACACCAGCAAATAGCGCGACGATTGCGGTGGAGAACACTATCGGAACCCGTAGCCAAGGAGAGGCAATCCGATAGCAATACCCGCAAACGGTAGCAAACGCCAACGGGATGGTTCCACGCTCGAAATACGGCCAGAAATCACTGAATTCGGCCGGTCCCGCTCCAGAGCCGGCAAACCAAAAGACGGCAATGATGGCCGCACAATAACCCGAGAACCACCGCAGCACGGTGATGCGCTTGTAGGTGGCATACACAAAGACCGCCACGCTGACTGCGAGCAGCAGGACCAGGTAAGTGGATGGTTCCCACTGCATCGGTTCGAGGCGCTACCGGCGAATGGTAATCACGATGGGATCGCTCTGCTCCGCGCGGCTCAAACTCCGGACCTGCAGCACCGCCGGACCCGGCTGCTGCGTTTCCGGAATCTGCGCCGAAATCTGGCCATCGGCCGTCTGAATCAGCGGTAGCGGTAATTCATTAATCACCACGCAAGATCCGCCAAGCACGGTCGGCGCAGGCAACGTATCGGCCACCGCCGGCGCCGCCAAGCGGGAACCAGTTATCGTGACAAACGAACCCGGCCGGAAGTTCTGCGTCCCGTCGATCGAATTGACGACACCCCGCGTCCCCGTCGCGACCACAGGCCGCGGCGCGGTGCCATTGGCATAAACGGGAATCACGCTCAACCCGCTCACCCCGATGCTATACGCGTTGCCTTGGCTATCCACGACCAACTGCCGAGCCGGTACATTCACGCGGGCCGCGCCGAATACGCTGAAGGCCGGGTTCTCCGGAGCCACCGCGATCACGGTTTCGGCGCCCGTTTCGATATTGACGAGTTCGAGCGTCGGCCGCGCGTCGTCGCGCGTCACGCTCGTCAGGTTCTGCCGCACCGGCGTCGTCATCCGCAGAAACCGCTTGTCGTCGATCGGATAAACACTCGCGACGTTGCGCTGGCCGTTCGAAACGATGGTCTGTGTCGGCGGCTGGCCGGGGGCCGGGGCGGGGCCAAACTGCGTGACGCCGGGGCGCTCACTGCCGCCTATGATCGCCAGGGACGAGCTCAGGATCAAGCCGTTTGCGAGAAAATATGCGCCGTCTTTCGACCCCGCCAGCGGGCCGAAATAGCTGACCGGCGCCTGATCATAGAGCTGCCGGCTGGCCGTATACGTGTCGGCGAGCGCGTCATAAAGATAGGCGTTCGAGTTGCCAGCCATCGTTAGAATGGCCTCGCCGCCCGGAGTGGCGACCATCGAGATGGGGCTGGTTACCGTCACGGGAGTGATGTTGTTGGCCTGCCGAGGAGTCGCCTGGTTGCCGATGACGCGCCAAAAGCTGCCGTTCGACATCATGAACTGCAGGCCGGAGAGGCCGTACGCTAACGCGATGGGCCGTATGGCCGCTTGCGCTCCCACACGCGGAATGGGCGGGAACTCAATCTTTCCAAACTCCCTTTGCGTATCGAGATCGATAACCGTAATCGATTCGCCCCCCGAATCGCCAACGTACAGCGTGCTACCGTCCGGCGTCATCGCCATGGCATGGGGCAACTGACCGACTTCGATCGGCTCTACCAGCTTCTGCCGGCGAATATCAAAAACTTCTATGCGATTGAACCCGGCATTCGAAATATACAGCCGGCCCCGGGGCTCATCGAGCACCATATCCCACAGGCCTTCATTGTTATTCAAGGCCACGGGAATCGGGTAGATCACCCCGCGCTGATCGCGCACGCGGTAGTTCATATAAACCCGAATCGTGTTTGGGAAATTGATCGCGTCGTTCGACGCAACGCTCACGTTCAGCGCCGTTCCGCCGCCGCCCGCGGCCGCCGTGAACAAATTCGTACCCGGCTGACGCACCACGCCGCTGCGCCCGGAATCCATCGTCAAAGTAACGGTCGACGGCGCCAAGCCGCTGGAGACCTGCATGATCAAGGCCGTCGTGGTGTTCGGAATGCTATAGCTCAATCGGCCTTTGCCGAGGTTGGTCATGCGAACGGTGGCGCGCGCCGCTCCCTTGTTGCACTCGTCGTTGGCGAGGAAGACCTGAGTGGTCTCCGGGTTCAGAATCGGGTAGTCGTAAATCGTCGACACGGGCAGATGCAAAAGGCCGGACTCGCTCAGCGCCCAAAGGTCGTCTCCGCTGGCATTCGAAACCATTTGGCCCAGAATCGACTCGCGCAGTTTGAGTCCGAGCCGTACGCCCAGATTCGTGGAATTCGTGACATAGAGCACGTTCGCCACCGGACGCGCGGTCGTTGCCGCCGTATTGAACGAACTGTAGATCGTCTCGCCTTCCCGGTTGAACGCACTGCCGCCGAGATTACGCTGGATATTGAACGCCGGGTTTACGCCCGCACCTACAAAGAACGGGAGATTAGCCGTGCTCATCTGACCAACGACGGCCAGGGTGGCGGTGTCGTATAGGGTGGATCCCGCCATGAACCGGCTGCCATCGGGAGACATGGAGAGGATGGTTGACTGGCCAGTGACGGTGCGGCTTTTCACGACCGTGCCGGAGGCGACCTCATACACGAACAACGTGGTTTGGGCTGCGTTGGTGGTCTGATTGATCGCTACCATGCCAATCAGGAAACTTCCTCCGGGCGTCGGCAACAGTCGGCCGGGAAACGCCGTCGCCGGGCGGCCGGCGAAAACCGCGGGCAGCGGGTTCGGCGTCGTGATTGCCGGGGGGAAGGGAACTGAGTAGACCTGCTGACCGGACTGCTGCGTTCTGTCATAGAGCAGCAACGTATTTAGAGCGTTGTTTGTGCCTGTGCCTTGTGTCGTCACAAGTGCGCGCCCGTCGAATCCGACGGCGACACCTTCAGGCCGGGCGGGAAGCGAAACAGAATTCACGACGCTTTCCGTGCCGAGGTCGATGACGGAGAGGGAGGCGCTCTGAGTGTTGGTAACAAACAGATAGTTGTTGTCCGGCGACAACGCGGCAGCCAGGGGAAACTGGCCGACGGGAATGCGATTTACGATCCGCTTCTCGGCGGTGGAGAAGACGTCGACCCGGTTGGCGGCGGAGTTGACGAGGTAGAGCTTGCCCCGGATCTCGTCGAGCACCACGTCCGACGGTGTTCCGCCCAGGCTGTAAACCGTACCGAAGGTTGCGCCGGTGTTCTGGGCCAAAAGCGCGGTGGCGGCCAGAAAAAGTGCGGCGGAACAGCGGACGAGGGCCGATTGCAGGATCATAAGCGAGTTCGCTAGTCTAACCCATTAGCATCGCAAAAGTTTCCGTGGCCGGCGCAACATATTCCCGGTTGGTGGGTTGAAGAGGGAAATCTCATCGTGACCGTCAAACTGTCAGTGAAGAACTTGACTCGGGGCACTGTTGTCGCTTCCGAAGCCGACATCGCTGACACCAGCGCAAAGCGGCGCACAGGCCTGTTACCTAGAACAGAGCTGCTCCCCGGCGAGGGCCTGTGGATTGTTCCTTGCGAAGGTGTCCACACGTTCGCGATGAAGTTCCCGATCGACGTTCTGTATCTGAACAAAAAGCGGAAAGTCCTGAAAATTCGCGACAACATGAAGAAGAGCCGGATCTCGTTCTGCCTGACGGCCCACTCGGTCCTTGAACTTCCCGCTGGAATGGCCGCCCAGACCGGCACGGTTGTGGGCGACGAACTGGAACTCGAGAAGCGCCAGGTGGAGCCATGAGGCTGCTGTTGCTGGTGCTGGCCACCCTGGCCGCTTGCGGCTGCGGACGTCACCAGCACGCCGCCCGGATGCAGCGGCCGAAATTGCCGCCGATGATGCAGCAACAGGTGGTGAACGCGGTAAATGCCGGCGACGGAAACATCCGGGTCCGGCGTCTTCGCGAGCGGTTGGCGGCCGAGCCGCGCAACGTGACGGCGCGATTGGAACTGGCGACGGAGTACGGCGCGATGGGCTATCCCGAACTCGAATTGGAGCACTGCCGGATCGCCGTCGAACGTTTTCCGGATTCGTCGATCGCTGTCGAGCGTCTGGCGAAAAGCCTGCGCAGGGCCGGGTCGCCGCAGCAGGCCGCCGAGGTGATCGCTGGTCTGGTGGCGCAGCAAGCCACGCCCACTCTCGAAGCACTGGCGTGGGCGGGGATTCTTCTCGATGAAGCTACTCGCTTTCGCGAAGGCGAGGCCATGCATCGCCGGGCGCTCGCCTTCGATGGGCGCCGCGACTACCTGCACAACAATCTCGGCTACAATCTGCTCTTACAGGAGAGATACCCTGAAGCCGCCGAGGCCTTCCGGCGGGCACTCGAATTGAATGGGGCTTCCCTCACCGCCCGCAACAATCTCGGCCGGACTCTGGTACAGATGGGCCCGGCCACACCTTCGGCGGATGCGATTGCCCAGTTCCAGCGGGCCGCCGATCTGGCCATCGCGCACAACAACGCTGCGACGGCGCTGTATGAAAGAGGCGATTTGGCTGGGGCGAGGAAGGAGTTGGAGACCGCTCTGGAATATCGCCGCGATCTGCCTCAAATTCTTGAAAATCTCCGGCTGGTAGCTGCTGACGACGGCCAGCCCATCGAGATGCCGCGGCCACGGCCCGGCTGGTTGCAGAAAGTCGGCCACGGAATTAAAGTAGCGTTCGGCACCCCGGACGTGCGACAAAAGACAGGGACGGCGGAAGCTGCCCGTTGAGAAGTACCCGTTGAGACGTAGAGGAATCCCCATGATCAAACAGATTTTGCTTCGGCTTTGGAAAGAAGAAGACGGCCAGGACCTTGTCGAGTACGCGCTGATTGTAGCTGCCGTCGGCTTGGCCCTGATCACCACGGTCAACCAGCTTTCGACCGCCATCGTTAGCCTCTATTCGTCGATTACCCAGGGTTTGACCTCGATCGGCGCCTCCGGCCAGTAAGCCGTTCACGTCTATGGAGCCGCGTCCGCCATCGACGATGGTCCGTTGGCTCCTGCCGGACTTGAGTCTACTGCTGGTCGCGGTGACGTTGTTTTATGCGCTGGTTCTGTATCAGGCGCCAACGCAATTTTTCCGCGATTCAGACGCCGGCTGGCACATTCGGAACGGCGAGCGGATTTTGGCGACGGGCACCGTTCCCCAAGTAGACCCTTGGTCATTTGCCCGGCCTGGCCAAGAGTGGTTTGCCTGGGAGTGGGGCGCGGATGTGGCCATGGCGTGGGCGCACCAGCAGGCCGGGCTGCGCGGGGTCGTTCTTCTCTATCTGGCACTAGTCGGGATTTGCTCCTGGCTTTGGATGCGCCTGCAATGGGTGTACGGCGGCTCTTTCGGTTTGGCCGCGCTATTTGCCGCGCCCCTCTTGACCACGGTGCAACTGCATTGGCTGGCCCGACCTCACGTTTTTGGCTGGGTGTGCCTTCTCGCAGCTCTCTACTTGGTGGAAACAGGACGCTACCGGTGGCTCATTCCGCTGGCCGTCGTCTGGGCCAATCTGCACGGCAGCTTTATCCTGCTGCCTGCGCTACTGGTCTGTTACGGCTTCCGCGTCAGGCGGTGCTGGCTGTGGGCCATCGGCGTATCCCTTGCGACGCTGCTGAATCCCTATGGCTGGCGGGTGCACGCGCACATCTGGAGCTACCTGCGGAATAACGAACTGCTTGACCGTGTGGCCGAGTTCCAGACCTTCAATTTCCACTCGGAAGGCTCGGCGCAAGTGATGCTGGCTCTGCTTTTGGTGATGGCTGGGGCGATTTGTGCCTTGCAGGCCGGCCGCTGGCCCCACGCGCTGTGGATGCTCGGTCTGGTGATCCTCAGCCTGCGTTCCGCCCGAGGACTACCCGTGTTGGCGCTGGCGGGACTGCCGATGGCGAACGCGGCCCTGTCGCAGGTTTTGGCCAGCCATTGGCCCACGCAGTTTGCCTATTTTGCCCGGCTTCGGGCCTGGGACCGGCAGATTCACGGCGGCGCTTTGGCCGTGGGAATCGCCGTTGTCTTCGGCTTGGCGGCGATGGGGACGAATGCGGATTTCCCTTCCACGCAATTTCCGGTGGTGGCCGCCGCTCAGGTGCCTCCCTCCGCACGGCTCCTCGCGCCCGACAGCTACGGCGGCTACTTGATCTATCGCGGCCGTCAGGTGTACTTCGATGGCCGCAGCGACTATTACGGGGCCGAATTCATGAAGGAGTACGTCAAACTCGTCGAAGTGCGGCCCGGCTACCGCGAGATCCTGGCTAAGTACGACTTCACACATGCGCTGCTGCCGGTTCGCTATTCGCTCGTCGAAGCCCTGACAACGCAAGGCTGGCGCGAGCGCTACCGGGATGAAGTTTCTGTAGTTCTTGAACGGAACTTCTAGAGGTATGCTGTGTTAATACTTTTTCCACGATGCGTGCCAATTGAAGGATAGGGAATGGACCGGCAGAAGCTTCTGATGATCTTCGGCGGTGCTGCGGTAGCTGCGGCTCTGCTGACCTGGTTTCTCTATTCCGCCACTGTGGCGCCAAAGAGTGAAAAGCTCGTACAGGTGCTGGCCTCCAGCGCGAATCTTCCCGCTGGAACGCGGCTGCAAAAGATCCACTTCAAGAAGATCACCATGGCCGCCAAAGACGTGCCGCCGGGCGTGCTGCAAGATGAGAAAGCCGGGATCGATCGGACGCTGCTCTATCCGATGGGCCTGAATGAACCCGTCCTGGCCGGCCGGCTTTCGAGCGTCTCCGGCGCCGATGGCGCCGCCTCCATGATTGAACCCGGCAAACGGGCTGTCAGCGTTTCGGTCAACGATGCGTCCAGCGCCAGCGGCCTCATTCAAGCCCGCTCGCACGTGGATGTCCTGTTTACGAAGCCCGGCTCGATGCTCGAAGCCGTCACGACCACGGTGCTTGAAGATGTTGTCGTCCTCTCCGTTGGCCGCGTCGTCGAACCTGCCGGCGCCGCGCCCGTCGCCCCGACCGGAGGCACGGCCACACCGGCGCCGGTGAGCTCCAGCCAGAACCGGGCCGTTACTTTGTTGGTCACCCCGGAGCAGGCACGGATCCTGGAGCTAGCTAAGAATCAGGGCCGCGTCTCACTCGCCCTGCGCAATCCTAAAGACGAATCCAAGTCGGAAGCGGCGGAACCGCCGTCCGTCACGGCCGAATCCATCGACCCGGGCGGCGCCTACCGCTCCCAACGCCTGAAAATGCAGGCGCAGAACCGTCTGCGGTCCGTCCCGAATCTCCGCGATGACCAGGCGTGGGCCAAGCTCATCGGCGAAGATATCGATCCGAACAAGCCCGCCGCTGCGCCCAGGCCGTCCGAGAAGAAAGAACCTCCGAAGCCGCGATTCACCGTCGACGTGTTTCGCGGGGACAAGCACGTGCAAGAGTCCTTTCAGGAATAGCCCGCCTAACCATGCGACCGAAGCCCCTCTCTCTTCTCCTTCCGCTGCTGTTGTTGTGTTCCATCGCATGGGGACAGGCTGGGCCGTCAAAGGAACTCACGCTTACTGTAGGCCGGGGCGAGCTCCTACAGTTTGAAGGCGACATCAAAACCGTCGCCGCCTCGGAGCCAAAGATTGCGGACGTCATTGTGGTCTCCCCGCGAGAAGTGATGGTGAACGCCAAGGGCATCGGCAAGGCGACCATCGTGATCTGGGAAGACCGCGCCCTGCCCAAACGGTACGACATCAACGTCATCGGCGACCCGCAGCAGTACGACCTGGTCCGCCAGGCAGTCCAGCAAGCCGTCGGCGATAGCGCCGTCACCGTGCAGGGCAACGTCGAAACCATGGTGCTCTCCGGCGCCGTAAAGTCACTGGAAGAATCGAAGCGCGCCGAGGCCGTCGCCTCCACTTACAGCAAGAAAGTCGTCAATCTCCTCTCCGTGCCGCCCCCGGCCGACCCGCGGCAGATCCTGCTCGAAGTGAAGTTCGCCTCGGTCGATCGGTCGGCGCTGCAGGAGATCGGCTTCAACTTCGTCTCGCGGAACTCGAAGATGCTCGGCCTCGGCAGCACCCAACAATTCGCGACACCCCGTTTCAGCCAACTGCAGTTTCAGGATCAGGAGTTCTCCAACTCGACGCTGAACTTCTCTGACCTCCTCAATCTCTTCGTCTTCCGGCCAGACCTGAACCTCGGCGCCACCATCCGCGCCATGCAGGCGCGCAACCTGCTCCAAGTCTTGGCCGAGCCGAATCTCATCGCGCTCGAAGGCAAGGAAGCCAGTTTCCTGGCCGGCGGCGAGTTTCCGTTCCCGACGCTCACCGCCACGTCCACCGGCGGCGCCACCGCCCCAGTCGTCACCGTCCAGTTCAAGAAGTTCGGCGTGCAACTCGACTTCACCCCGACGGTCACGGCCTCCGGCGGCATCCACTTGAAAGTCCGGCCCCAGGTCAGTTCGCTCGACTACGCCAACGCCGTCACGCTGCAAGGCTTCCTGATTCCTGCCGTCGCCACGCGCGTCGCTGAGACCGAAGCAATTCTGAAAGACGGGGAGAGCTTTGCTGTCGCTGGGCTCATCGATAGCCGAGTCATCCAAAGTCTCAGCCGCGTGAAGTGGCTCGGTGACGTTCCGATTCTCGGACAACTGTTCCGCAGCCGGTCCATCCGAAAGACCAACGACGAACTCCTCGTCGTCGTCACGCCACGCTTCGTACGCCCCACCCCGGTCGGCGAAAAGGTTTCGCTGCCTGACACGGTGGAAGAGTATCTGCCCGCCACCAAGGACGACAAAGACGCCGGCCTGAAAAAGCCGAAAGCGAAAAAGAAGAAGTCCAGCCCGGAGTTCATCGGCCCCAGTGGACATCAGGAACCCAAGGAGTAATCGGCCGGAAGGGTCGCGGCGCGGCCGCCGGCGGGGCAGTGTGTCCATGCAGGTGCTCGTCCTGATGGTGCCCGTTTTCTTCGGCTTCATGGGCTTTGCGATTGATCTGGGCCGGCTCTATATGGCCCGCAACGAACTGAAAACTGCTGCCAACGCCATGGCGATCGCGGCGGCGCAGCGCTTGAACGGAACCGAGGCGGCCATTGAAGCGGCGACGGCCTACGCGCAAATCCCGATCGACGCGACCGGCGGCGTGGCGAACAAGTATGACTTCGGCGGCTCTACCATCGGCGAAACCAACGGCACATTGAACAGCGAGGCGCCCGTGCTGACGTTTTATGATGCTTCCTCCGCGGCCACGGGCGTCGAGGGATCCACCGGCGGCGAGGCGAGCGGTGCGACGGCGAAGCATGTCCGCGTGGTAGTCCGCGGTGAAGCGCCGACCCTCTTCTGGCGCTTCCTCGCTATCGGTCTGGAAGGCCGGGTCAATCTCGCGGCGCAGTCGGTCGCCGGGCAAAGCGCCCCAGTCTGCCAAGCCTGCGGCGTCGAGCCCATCGCGGTCCAGGCCGTGTCTATCGAAGATACTGTTGACTTCGGTTTCGTCCCCGGAACCCGCTATACGCTCGGCTATCTCTGCACGGGAGGCCCCACTCCTGGCGCGCTCGCCAACACGGATTCTCGCGTTCCATACATCATGCTCAATCGCCTGAACGAAAGCGCGACCTTCCTGACGGACGAACTCACGCAGCTTTACCGTATCGGTTCCCAAGGCCTTCCGCCCGCGTCGGATCCGGCGGTCTATTGCCTCCGCGTGAACGCGGAAGAACCCGTGTGGGTGAACGCCGCGCCGCTCGCCTGCAACGCCAATCGGGTTGCCAACCAGGTCTCCACTTTCCTCTGCGGGCTCGCCGCCCGATTCGACAATGCCACCGTCCCCGCTGTCTGCAACGCGGTGGCCGAATCCGACACCGTCATCGCCGCCAACCCCGCCGACTCGGACCTGGCCGATATTGAAGATTACACCGCCTATACAGGCAATAACCGGCGCATCATCACTGTGCCCATCGTCGAGACTGCGGCCGAATCCACCATGGTCGTCCTTGGCTTCCGGCAGTTCCTGATTGAACCCGCGGCAAACGATTCCACCGTCAACGCAGCCGACCAGAATGGTCGTTTCGCGGCGCTCTATCTCGGCAGCCGCATCCCCGTTAAACAAGGTCGCATCGATGGCTGCACCCAAGCCGCCGGGCCTGGCAAGGTGGTGTTGCACCAATGAGGCGGCGCGGAACCCAACGCGGAAACTCTCTGCTGGAAGCCGTGCTCTTCCTACCCGTTTTGATGATGCTGCTCTGGGGCCTCATCGAGTTCGGCCGCATCAGCTATACCTTCTACACGCTCCACAAAATGCTGCAAACGGTAGCGCGCTACACGGCGCAGCAACCGGGTCTCAACTTCTGTGATGAGTCCGATGTCCA
This sequence comes from Candidatus Sulfopaludibacter sp. SbA3, assembly GCA_945890485.1. Lineage (GTDB taxonomy): Bacteria > Acidobacteriota > Terriglobia > Bryobacterales > Bryobacteraceae. The sequence goes on from CAMDCN010000008.1 coordinate 113,115, forward strand.
ACTAACCCAAGCGAAAACCTTCGCCCTCCGCGGAGCGGGCGAAAACGCCGGCGCCGACATCATCACCAACCTCACCGCCGACCAGATCCGCATCCGCCTCGAACGCGTCGACCCCGACACATCGCAACTCGGCGAATGCGACTGCTCCGCCACCGGATGTGACATTGCCCAAGGCGGCCGCAACCCTGATTTCATTGTCGTTTCGTTTACTGACGGTTTCGCCATGCGGCCCAATATCCCGTTCTTCAATGCCACGGAGACGTTCGCTTTGCGGCCGCTCGTACGTATGCCGGTAGGGGGCAACTAGTGAGCCGCCAAAAGGGACAAGCCTCGCTCGAATACGTCATCGTCTCGGCCGGTGTTCTCATACCGTTGACGTTCATGATCGTCTTCTCCGCGCAACTCCTTTGGACCTGGCACTCCGTCGTCGAATGGACCCGCATCGGCGCGCGCTACGCCGTCACCCACTGCTATCAGAACGCGGGCGAGAACGTCCGCAGTTTCATGCGCGCCAACGTGCCCACGAACATGGACCAACTTGAGTTCCAATCCGGCGGAGCTACCATCGAAATCGACTACTTTCAGCGCGACCCCGAAACCGGCTCTCTCATCGAGTTCAACTGCTCTGGCGGCGACTGCTCCACCGAGTGTGTCCCCGACGCTGTCACCATTCGCGTTGCCGGCTACCAGTTCCGCGCCTTCATGGCCTTCCTCGGCTTGCCGCCGGTGAGCCTTCCTAATTTCCAAACCTCTCTGCCGGTCGAAAGTGCCGGCTGCGATGCCGAACTCGGCACCTGTACCCCGTAAGGAGACCTTCGAGACCGCATGTCGTTTACATTGATGATCGCCTCCGCTGACGAGCAACTCCGGGAACTGGTGCGCGACGCCGTGGCCGCCACGCCCAGCGCCCGCGTCCTCACCGAGTTTGTCGATGTCTCGGCCAATCTCTATATCCGCGTCCTGCAGGAACTCGACCGTTTTCCCGAAGCCGCCCTCCTGCTCGATATCTCGGGCGACCCTGTCGGCGGTCTGAAGGCGCTAGAAAAGCTGCGCCAAGCCGTACCCGAACTCTACATCCTCGCCACGGACTACAGTGAGGACGGCGAGAGCATCCTCCTCACCATTCGCGCCGGCGCCACCGACTATCTCACCATGCCGCTCAAGCGCAGCGACCTGCGCGACGCCTTGCTCCGGCTCGACCGCGCTCCCCGCCGCGCCGTTAGCGGCGGCAGCCAACTCGGCAAAATCTATACCTTCCTCGGCGCGAAGGGCGGCGTCGGCACCACGTCCCTCGCCGTCAACTTCGCCACCATTCAAGCGCAACGGAAAAAGCAGACCGTGCTCCTCGATCTCGATTGGTCCGCCAACGATGTCGCCATGATGCTCGGCGCCGCGCCGCAATATACACTCGCCGAAGTTGGCGAAAATCTCGACCGGATGGACCAGACGCTCTTCGAAGGTTTCGTCTCCCGAGACCCCGCGGGCTTCTTCTACGTCGGCCCGCCCGATGCCCTCGAAGCCAATCGCGGCGCGTTTACGGATTCCATGCTGCGCGAGTTCGCCACGTTCCTTGTTGAGAAGTACGACTGCATCGTCATCGATGCCGGCCGCAATATCAACGACGATCTCGCCCTCGCCGCGCTCCAGGTTTCGACGTCCGTCTTCCTCGTCACGACGCAGGAGTTCCCCGCCGTCCGCAACGCCCAGCGCTACCTCGGCTACCTCATGCGCCTCGGCTTCACGCAGGACCAGATCCGGATCCTGATCAACAAGTACCAGAAGAAGCCCGCCGCGCAATACGCCACGCTCGACCAGGTGAAGCAGACCCTCGGCCAGCCGGTCTTCTACGGCATCCCCGAATCCGGCGCCGTGCTCGCGAGCATCAACAAGGCCCGGCCCCTGGTCACCGACCGGCAGACCTTCGCCGAAATGGACAAGACGCTGCGGGCCTTTGCCGACAAGGCCACCGGCGTGAAACGGGAGCAGGCAGCGTAACCCAGGATGGCCACCCGCGCTCCAATTCGGCCCAACCCCGGCGCTACCACCGGCAACGCCCGGTGGCAGAGTATCCGGTCCAAGGTCCATGCCAAACTCCTGCTGCTGCTCACCCCGGACCAGCTCCGCTCGCTGAACAAAGACGGCGTCCGCGAACAGCTCGGCATCCATATTGAGCGCATCGTCCGCGAAGAGAACATCCCCCTCACGCAGGTGGAACGCGACCGCCTCATCGAAGAGGTGCTCGACGAAGTCTTCGGCCTCGGGCCGCTCGAAATCCTCTTCAAAGACCCCACCATCAGCGACATCATGGTGAACGGCCCCGACTCGGTCTACGTCGAACGCAACGGCAAAGTTGTCGAAACGGAAATCCGCTTCAAGGACCAGGCGCACTTGCGCATGATCATCGACCGCATCGTGTCGAACATCGGCCGCCGCATCGACGACTCCTCGCCCATCGTCGACGCCCGCCTCGCCGACGGCAGCCGCATGTGCGCCGTCATTCCGCCGCTCTCACTCATCGGCCCGGTCATGTCCATTCGCCGCTTCGGCAAACGGCAGTTGACCATCGAAGATCTCATCAAGCTCGAAACGTTCACGACAGGCATGTACCAGTTCCTCGCCGGGGCCGTCCGTGCCCGGCTCAATATCGTGGTCTCCGGCGGCTCCGGCTCCGGCAAAACCACGATGCTCAACACGCTCTCCCGCTTCATCCCGGAAGACGAGCGCATCGTGACCATTGAAGACACGGCCGAACTCACCCTGCAGCAGGAGCACATCGTCCGCCTCGAAACCCGGCCGATGAACATTGAAGGCGCGGGCGCCATCACGCAGCGAGACCTCGTCATCAATGCGCTTCGCATGCGCCCGGAACGCATCGTCATCGGCGAGTGCCGCGGCCCCGAAGCGATGGATATGATGCAGGCCATGAACACGGGCCACGACGGCTCCATGACCACCACCCACGCCAACACGGGCCGCGACGCCTTCTCGCGCCTCGAAACGATGGTGATGATGGCCAGCTCCTCCATCCCTGATCGCGTCATTCGCCAGATGCTCGCCAGCGCCGTCCAACTCGTCGTCCACTGCGCCCGGTTGACCGACGGCACCCGCAAGATTGTCTCCATTGCGGAGGTGGTCGGCATCGAAGGCGACCAGGTGAAGATGGAGGATATCTTCGTCTTCCAGCGCGAAGGAGTCTCCGCCGGCGGCCGCGTCCTCGGTCGCTTCAAAGGCACCGGCTACCGGCCCCATGTCGCCCAGCGCATCCGAGCCTACGGCACCAAACTGAACGACACGATCTATGACGAAGTCCAGGAGGTCGTCGACTAGATGGGCTTCTTCTTCGTCGCCTTTCTCATCTTCAGCCTTGCCTTCCTCGCCGCCGGCTACTACGTTTTCAGCGTGCCGCAGCAGCAGGCCGCCGATGTCCTCGGCTCCCGCCTGCGCGAACTCCGCGCCCGCAATGGCGCTCGCGCCACTGGCCGCGGCGACCTCGTCCGCCGCGAAGAGCGCGGTTCCTTCGCCTTCCTAGCCGACCTCTTTAGTTGGGGCGGCGTCGTGGGCCGCTTGCAGAAATCCATCCGCCAGGCGGACCTGAAGTATCAAGCCACGGACGTCATCGGCCTCTGCCTCATCCTGTTCGTCGTCTTCTTCCTTCTCCTGGGCCTGTTCATCCCGTCGATGCTGATCCGCTTGCTGTTTTCCGGCCTTCTCGGCTTCGCTCCCATCGCCTATGTCCTGCGCCAGCGCGCCGCGCGCCTCGGCAAATTCGAGCACCAACTGCCGGACGCGATTGACCTGTTCAACCGCTCCATGAAGGCCGGCCACAACATTCAATCGGGTCTCGAAACGATCTCTACCGAAGCCTCTGATCCCGTCAAGCAGGAGTTCAAGAAGCTGATGGAAGAGATGTCCCTCGGCTCCACCCTCGACGCCGCGCTGCATAATCTCGGCGATCGCGTGCCGCTCATCGATCTCAAGTTCTTCATCACCGGCCTAATCCTCCAGCGCCAAACCGGCGCCAACATGGTCTCCGTCCTCGAAAATCTCTCGACGCTCGTCCGCGAACGTCTCGCCCTGCAGGAGAAGATGAAGGCCGCCACCGCTCAGCAACGGTGGTCCGCCGCACTCCTCTGTGGCATGCCGATCTTCTTCGGGCTCGCGCTCTGGGTGATGAAGCCGGAGTACATTGACGTCCTCGTCAACGACCCTGTCGGCAGCAAATTCTTCGCCTATGGCGTCATCTCCGAAGTCGTCGGCATCCTCGTGATCCGGAAGTTATCGAGTCCCAAGATATGATCACCGCGCTCTTCTTCGTCCTCTGTTTCGCCGTGGTCGCCGCCCTCCTCTGGAGCGGCTTTCAACTCTTGCAGCCGCCAGAAAATCCGCTGGATGACCGGCTCGATGAACTCATGTCCATCAGCCGAGGCGGTGCCGGCGCACAGAAGCGCCGCCAATTCGGCACGGGCTTTTGGGAGCGCTTTCTTTACATCATCAATCTCGTGCCGGGCGTCGATAGCATCCTCGAAGAGAGCGAACTGCTGCTTCGTCAGGCGGGAATTCGCCGGCGTGAAGCCCTCGCCTACTACGCGATGTTCAACCTTCTATTCCTGGTCGCGCTGTTGCTGGGCTCCTGGTTCGTCCAGCCCGACGACAAGCCGCTCCTCAGCCGTCTTCTGGGATTGGCCCCGGCCATCCTTCTCGGTTGGCTGTTGCCCAAGCAGGTGCTCTACCGCCTTATGAAGCGCTACCGGAACAAGCTCCAGGAGTCGCTCCCCGACACCGTAGACCTCCTCGGCATCGTCCTCGGCACCGGCCTCGCCCTCGACCAAGCCCTCACCCGCGTCTGCGAGGAGATGCAGTTCATCTACCCCGAACTCTCGGCCGAATTCTTCACCGTCGTCATGCAGGTGAAGGCCGGCCAGGATCGCTCGAAAGCCTTCCAGCAGCTCGTCCGCCGCACCGGCATCGAAGACATCAAGTCCCTCGCCGCCATGATCATTCAAAGCGAGCGCTTCGGCACCAGCCTCTCGCAGGCGCTAAAAGTCTACGCCGACGCGCTCCGCTCCCGCCGCCGTCTTCGCGGCGAAGCCATGGTCGGCAAGGCCGGCATCAAAATGGTCCTCGCGACCGTCGTCTTTATCTTGCCCGTGGTCTTCATCATCACGCTAGTCCCGGCGATGATCACCATGCTCAACAATCTGAAAGGCGGTATCGGCGCCAGCGCCGGACGCTAAATGAACAGCCGCCGGTGAACCTTCAGCAGGCACTGGTCCTGCACCACTTCGAGGCCTTCCGGAATCTCCTCGCACGTGATGCCTTCCTGCAGCCACGCATAGCGCAAGCCGAGTTCCTTCATCTCGGCCAGCAACGCGGGCACCGCCTCCGACGCCCGGAATACATTCACGAGGTCAATCGTATCCGGCACCGCGGAAAGCGACGGATACGCCTTCTCGCCCAGCACCTCTTTTTCAATCGGATGCACGGGAATAATACGGTATCCCTTCCGCTGCATGTAAGCGGCCACGCCGTAAGCCGGCCGCTGCGGCCGGTTCGACAAACCAACCACAGCAATCGTCTTCACCCGTGTGAGCAGCTCCCGGATCGCCGCATCACTCACTGGTAGCCACCAGCTTCTCGAGCTTTAAAATCCGCCGGAACTTAGCCACTTCCTTCGGATTCAAAGACCGCCACTCCCCGTGCTTCAACTCGCCCAGCTCCAGGAACCCGATCTTCACCCGCTTCAACTTCTCCACCAGCCGCCCGAAATACCGGAACATCATGCGGATCTGGTTCTGCCGCCCTTCAATGAGCTGCACCTCGTACCACGGGTTTTCTTGATTCTTCAGCATCTTCAGCCCGGCCGGCGCCGTGCGCTTCCCATGCAGCGGCACGCCACGCCGGAACTGATCTTCCTGCTCATGAGTCAGGTTGCCCGTCGTCTTCACCACGTAGGTCTTCACCAACTGGCTATGCGCGCTCATCACGCGGTTGGCAAACTCGCCATCATTGGTCAACAGCAGCAAGCCTTCCGAAGCGTAGTCCAATCGGCCCACCGGATACACCCGCTCCTTCAAGCCCTTCATCAACTGGTTCACCGTCGGCCGCCCTTCGGGGTCGTACATCGTCGTCACGTACCCGGCCGGCTTATTCAGCGCCAGGTACAAAAAGCCCTTCGGCTTCTTGATCAACTTGCCGTCCACTTTAATGTGGTCCGTGTCCAGGTCCGCTTTCGACCCGAGCTCCACCACGATCTCGCCGTTCACGCTCACGCGGCCTTCGACGATCAACTGCTCGGCCTTCCGGCGGCTCGTAATGCCCGCGCCCGAAAGAATTTTCTGTAATCGTTCCTGCATTATGCTTCCACCTCAGGCGTAGGCGCGGGCGTCTCGGTCGACTCCGCCTCTCGCAAATCCAACGCCTCCGTGGTCGCTTCGGCTTCCTCTTCGCTAAACGCCAAGCGCCGCAGCTCTTCAAACTCCTTCAGCGACGGCAACTCCTTCAGCGAGCTCAGGCCAAACTGCACGAGAAACTCTTTATTCGTTTTGTACAAAATCGGTTTGCCAATGACGTTCTTCCGCCCGGCCACCTGCACCAGCTTCCGGTCCAGCAGCGTCTTCAATACGCCGCCGCCCTGCACCCCGCGAATCTCCATGATCTCGGGCGCCGTAATCGGCTGCTTATAGGCGATCACGGCCAACGTCTCCAGCGCCGCCAACGACAGCTTCAGCGGCGGCTTCAGATTCTTCACGAACAGCCGGACCTGATCATGCAGTTCCGCCTTCGTCGCCATCTTGAACCCGCCCGCGATCTCTTTGATCTGCAGGCCGCGCTCTGGCTTGGCAAACTCCTCAACCAACTCGCCCAACAGCGCGTCAATTCGCGCCAACGGCTGCCGCAACGCCGCGGCAATCTGCTTGGACTCCAGCGGCTCTTCCGTCACATAAATGACGGCTTCCAGAATCGCCTTCAACTCCACATCGGAGTAGTCCGCCACCGGCTCCGGCTCGGGATCGGAAACCGGTTCCGGCTCCGCCTCCATCTCTACCGCCAACTCCCCCACCGGCTCCACCAGAGCCTCCATCGCTTCCACTTCCGCGGCGGCCGTCTCGGCCTGATCCCGCGGTTCCAATTCGTCTGCCATAGCTTCCTACTTAACTGTATTCTTCTTCTAACCGGGCGATCGCTTCGCCCTCGGGGAACGCTTCGTCGAAACGGTCCGTCTTCGCCAACCCAATATCGCCGAACGCTTCGGCCTGCACGAGCTTGATGGCCTGATTCTTCACCATCTCCAAAATCGCCAGGAACATCGCGATCATCGCGTTCCGGCTCCGCTGCCGTTCAAACAGATCGGTCGCCGAAAGGCTCGATCCCTTCCGCAGATCCTTCATCAGGTTCTTCAGGTAATGGATCATGTCCGGCACGGTGACGTCTTCCTTGGTGATCTCGAACTGTGGCCGATTCTTCGCCCGTTCAATCACCTTCTGCAGCGTCTGCACCAGGTCAAACAGCGTCACCGACAGGCCCTGCTCTTCTTCCGCCAGGAAGTCCTTCAACGCCGGATTCGACCACGCCGCCTCTTCCACCAGCCGCTTCTGCTGTAGCATCTCGGCGGCGTTCTTAAACCGCTCGTGCTCAATCAGCCGTTCCACCAGCTCCTGACGCGGATCCTCCTGCGGATCCATCTTTTCGAGCTCCGGGTCGCGCGGCAGCAGCGTCTTCGACTTGATGTGAATCAACGTCGCCGCCATGTAGACGAACTCCGCGCTCAGCTCGATATCCAGCGCGTTCGCCTTCTCGATGTACGCCAAATATTGCGAAGTAATCTTCGCAATCGGGATGTCGTAAATGTTGATCTGGTGCTTGCGAATCAGATCAAGCAGAAGGTCCAGGGGCCCTTCATACTGCTCGATATGGATTTGCAACGGAGACGACACTTCTAATTAGGGTACCACCGTCACCGGCTTTTTCGTCCATTCCGTCACCCAGTCGAGGAACGTCTGGTACCACAACACCGTGTTTTGCGGCTTCCCAATCCAGTGTCCTTCGTCCGGAAAGGTCACCAGTTTCGAAGGTACTTTCTTCATCTGCAGCGCCGTAAACAGTTGCAGCCCCTGCCCCAGTGGCACCCGGTAATCCAGGTCACCGTGCAGCACCAGCGTCGGCGTCCGGAACTCATTCACGAAGTGGCTCGGCGACCATTTCGAATACGCGTCCGGGTTGTCCCAAGGCATTCCGCGGAACTCCCAGTTTACAAACCAAAGCTCCTCGGTCTCGCCCGCCATGCTCCGCAAATCATAAACGCCCGCGTGCGATACGAACGCTTTGAACTTCGGCGTATGCCCCAGCATCCAGTTCACCATGTAGCCGCCGTAGCTCCCGCCCGCCGCGGCAAACCGCTCCGGGTCCGCCCACGGCTGCGCGGCCACATGGTCTACCGTCGCCATGATGTCCTCGTAAACCTTCCCGCCCCAGTCATTGTTGATGTCGTCTGTGAACTTCTGCCCGTAGCCAGTCGACCCGCGCGGATTCGGCATCACCACCACGAACCCAGCCGCCGCGAAAATCTGCGGATTCCAGCGGTAGCTCCATGCCTCATTCCAAGCGCCTTGCGGTCCGCCGTGGATCAAAAACAGCACCGGGTACTTCTCTTGTACGGTAAATCCGGCCGGCTTCAACACGAAGCTCGACACCTTGGCCCCCTCCGCGCCGTTCACCGTGATCTCCTCAAAGTTCGGCAGATTGTACTCGCTCGTGATCTCATCGTTCATCTTCGTCAGCGGCGAAATCTGCCCGTCCGCCGAGTTCACCCGGTAGATCTCGGTTGGCCGGGACCCGCTCTGCTGCGTAAAGATGATCGTCTTGGCGTCCGGCGTAAACTGCACATCATCATAGGTGGCGTTCCCTGAAACGATCGACCGTGCCCCGCCCGTTCCGCTCACCACGAACATCTGAATGCTCTGCCGCCCGCGGTCTTCAATCGTAAAGAACAGCCGCGTCGAATCCGGCGTCCACGTCAGGCTCTGCACGTTCAGGTTGAGGTTCTCAGTCAGGTCGCGCACGCGGCCCTCGCTGCGCTTCATCAGAAACAGCCGCCACCGGTCGGATTCATACCCGGCCGTCTTCTGCGCCCGCCACGCGATCCACTGGCCGTCCGGAGAATACGCAGGCGAAACGTCAGCCCCCGGCGTGCTGGTAATCTTGGTCGCCTCGCCGCCCTCCGGCGACACCGTGTACAGGTTGCTGTTCGTCGATAACGCCTGGTCGGCGTCCACATTCACGACGTAGCAGACCTCTTTGGAATCCGGCGCTACTGCGTACCCGTCCGGCCCGCCAAGGGAGAACGTCGGCACCTCGTGCGGCCCCGGTGTCAGGTCGCGCGATTCGCCCCCCTCCACTTGCACCACCAGCAAATGGCTCTTCCGCTTCGAGCGCCATTGGTTCCAGTGGCGGTAGAGCAGGGAAGTGTAGACGCGAGCCTTCGATTTCGCAGCTTTCTCCTCGGCCAATTTCTGCTCATTGCAGGCTTCGGTCGAGCACTCCGGAAAAACTTCGCTGACGAATAGCAGCCGTGTGCCATCCGGGAAGAACGTCACCCCGCTGGCCTCGGTCGCAATCTTGGTCACCTGCCGCTGTTCCGTCCCATCGGCGTTCATCATCCAAATCTGCGACGATCCCGCCCGATCAGAAATATAAGCCACCTTCTTCGAGTCCGGCGCCCACCGCGGCCGTTCATTGCTGCCCTCGCTCGTCAACGCGAATGGTGTCCCGCCAGTCAGCGGGACAGAGAAGATCTGGCTCGTCTTCTTGTTGCCCTCCACGTCCACCGTTTGCACCGTAAACAGCACCGTCTTGCCGTCTGGCGACAATTGCGGGTCGGACAACCGTTTCATCCGCAACAACCCCGGCACATCAAACGGCTTGGCCGCCGTGAGGCTCACGGCGAGAGCGGCCCAAAGACAAAGAATCCGCAGCATACCCTTATTGTAGAGGAGGCCTGCGCGATAATATCGAAGACAGATTCATGATTCGGCCATTTCGAGGGACCCATCCCACCATCGCCCCTTCGGCTTACGTCGATCCCGCCGCCGTTGTCATCGGCCACGTCACGCTAGGCGAGAAGGTCAGCGTCTGGCCGAATGCCACCCTGCGCGGCGACGTCAACAATATCTTCATCGGTGACGACTCCAACATCCAGGACAACGCCGTTGTCCACGTGGAACACGAATTATTCGAATGCCGCGTCGGCCGGCGCGTCACCGTCGGCCATTCGGTCGTCCTCCACGGCTGTGTCATCGAAGACGATTCGTTGATCGGCATCGGCGCCATCGTGTTGAACGGCGCCCGCGTCGGCCAAGGCTCGGTGGTCGCCGCCGGCTCGCTGGTACCCGAAGGAATGCAGATTCCCCCCGGCTCGCTCGTCATGGGCGTCCCCGCCAAAATCCGCCGCGAGGTCTCGGCCGAAGAGCAGGAACGCTTCCGCCTGAACGCGGACCACTACGTCAACCTAGGACAAACTTACAAGAATGATCAAAGCAGTTAAGGGCACGCGGGACATCCTGCCGCCCCAATCCGGCGTGTGGAATCGCGTCGAAGCCACCGCCCGCGAAGTCTTCCGCACGTTCAATTACCAAGAGATCCGCACGCCCATTTTCGAAGAGACCGCCCTCTTCGCCCGCGGTGTCGGCGAAGAGACCGACATCGTTTCGAAGGAGATGTACACCTTTGACGATCGCGATGGCACCAAGCTCACGCTCCGGCCGGAGAACACGGCGTCGGTCATCCGCGCCTACATCGAACACCGTCTCGACCAGATCCCCGGCACCAAGCGCCTCTACTATCTCGGTCCGATGTTCCGCCGCGAGCGCCCGCAGAAAGGACGCTACCGCCAGTTCTTCCAAATCGGTGCCGAAGCCATCGGCCTTGAATCGCCCGTGCTCGACGCCGAAATCATCGAACTCGTTTCGACCCTGCTCGGCTCCTGCGGCATCCACGATTCCCGCCTTCTCATCAACTCCGTCGGCGACCCCGAATCCCGCGCCCGCTACGTCGCGAAGTTGAAAGAGGAGCTCGCCGGTCATATCAATGAGCTTTCGGCGGACTCCCAACGCCGCGCTGTCACCAACCCCCTCCGCGTCCTCGATTCCAAGGACCCGCAGGATCAGCCCATCGTCGAAAAGCTCCCCAGCATCCACGACTTTCTGAACGACGGTTGCCGCGACCACTTCGCCGCCGTCTGCCGCTATCTCACGGACCGGGGCATCGTCTACGAAGTCAACCCGCGCCTCGTCCGCGGACTCGACTACTACACCCACACGACGTTCGAATTCCTCCACGGTGCGCTCGGCGCGCAGAACGCCATCTGCGGAGGTGGCCGCTACAACGGCCTCGCCGAATCCCTCGGCTCCAAAGTCCCCGCGCCCGGCATCGGCTTCTCCATCGGCCAGGACCGTCTGCTGATGGCGGTGGAAGATGCCAAACCCGCCGGCTTCGATCCGAAGCCTCTCGATCTGTTCATCGCTCCCATGACGGAAGACGCGTTCCAACTAGGCGCCCGGCAAGCCAAGCAGCTCCGCGATGCCGGCTTCAGTGTGGAAGTCGCTCCGGCCGGCAAGTTTAAGAAGCTCCTCGAACTCGCGAGCAAGTCCGGTGCCCGCTTTGCGCTGCTCATTGGCGACGACGAAATCGCCAACGGCCGTTTCGGGCTCAAGAACCTCGCCACCGGCGAACAACAGGCCGTCGCCGCGTTTGACCTCGCGGCGCATCTATTAGGATGAGCGAACACACAGCGGTAGTGGCGTGGCAGCGGTTAGACGGCGAAGTGTTCGTCGACAACCGCTATTCCCGCCGCCACAACGTGACTTTTGATGGCGGCGCATCCGTCGCCATTTCCGCCTCCCCCCACGTGGTGCCTGTCCCTTTTTCCGACCCCGCCGCCGTCGACCCGGAGGAGCTCTTCGTCACATCGCTCGCCAGTTGCCACATGCTCTGGTTTCTCTCGCTAGCCGCCAAGGCCGGGTACGTCGTCGATCGCTACTGTGACGCCGCCAGCGGCATCCTCGGCCGCAACGCCGAAGGCCGGGAGGCGATCACGGTAGTTACCCTCCGGCCCCACTGTCATTTTTCCGGCGCCAAGCTCCCCAACCCTGCCGACCTCGCCGCGCTCCACGATCGCGCCCATCACGCCTGCTTCCTCGCCAATTCCGTTCGCTCGGAGATCCGCATCGAACCGATTTTCTAACGCGAAGGAAGACCCGTAGCCAGAGCGAATCCTCCCCAAACTCCCCGGCCCTGCCGACCTCGCCGCGCCCCACCTTCGCTCCCGCCACGCCTGCATCTTCGCCAATTCCGTTCGATCAGAGATCCGTCCCAATCCAATCGTCTGACGCGAAGGAAGACTCGCTGCCGGAGCGAATCGGCCCCGCCTCCCAGCCCAAACACCGGCAAGACCCGCCTACTTCCTCCCCCAACCCCGCCCAGCCCGAACAATCGGCTTTCCATTGCTCAGGGACGTGCACCGCCGGAACCAATCTGCGAAACTAAGAAGATTGCCATTTTTCGGGGCACTTCGCTTCGTTTTCTCATTTTTCCATGCCTGAACAAGTACCTTTGGATTTCCTCGGAGACCTGCGCCGCACCCATTCGTGCGGCCAACTGCGCGCCTCGGACGCCGGCTCCCGTTCGCTCTTGATGGGGTGGGTGCATCGCCGCCGCGACCTTGGTGGGATCATCTTCATCCACCTGCGCGATCGCGATGGTGTCACCCAGATCGTTTTCGAGGCCGACGAAAAGTTCGCCGCCGTCCACGCCAAAGCCGGCTTACTGCGTAGCGAGTACGTGGTTGCCGTCGAAGGCAAGGTAGTGCTGCGCGACCAGGACACCATCAATCCGGAAATCCCCACCGGCGAAGTGGAACTCGTCGCCGATCAGATCTGGATCCTCAACGAAAGCAAAACGCCGCCCTTCCCCATGGAAGAGAACGTCGACGTCAGCGAGGATGCCCGGCTCAAATATCGCTACGTCGATCTCCGCCGTCCTCGCATGCAGCGCAACATCATGCTGCGCTCGAAGCTCAGCTTCGCCATCCGCGAAGAGCTCTACCGCCAGGGCTTCCTCGAAATCGAAACGCCGTACCTCACCAAGTCGACTCCCGAAGGCGCTCGCGACTTCCTCGTCCCCTCCCGGATCAGTCCGGGCGAGTTCTACGCCCTCCCGCAGTCGCCGCAGATCTTCAAGCAACTGCTCATGATCAGCGGTTTCGAAAAGTACTTCCAAATCGTCCGCTGCTTCCGCGACGAAGACCTCCGCGCCGATCGTCAACCCGAGTTCACCCAGATCGACCTTGAGATGAGCTTCCCGCAGCAGGAAACCATCTTCTCGACGATCGAGCCGCTGCTCGAGAAGGTGTGCGCCGTCGCCGGCTTTACTGGCGTCAAGGCCCCGTTCCCGCGGCTGACTTACGCCCAGGCGATGCGCAGCTACGGCATCGATAAGCCAGACCTCCGCCTTCCCCCGTTCCATTGCGTCGAAGACCTCTTCCCCGTGGACGAGAACTTCGCCACCCCTGGCCTGCCCATCGCGGCTATCGTCATCCCCAATGTAGGCCCCATCGCCCGGCGCGAACGCGACGAGATCAAGGCGTTCGGCGTCGAACGCGGCCTCCGCGTCTTCGACGACGTGAAGCGCCTTGAGCGCGATTTCCCCGAAGTGATGGAGAAGGTGCGAGAGCGCGCCGGCGTCGGCGAAAACGATCTTCTCATCCTCGCCGGCTGGGTAGGGGAAGGGAAGGGACCGATTCCGGAGTACACCGTGCTTCAGGGTGCGGGCCAACTCCGCCTCTATTGCGGCCAGAAGTTCAATGATCGGCACAAGTTGCTTGACCCGACCGACTTCCGCTTCCTCTGGGTACTCGATTTCCCGATGTTCGAATGGGACGAAGAGGACCAGCGCTGGATGGCCGCCCATCATCCGTTCACCTCGGTACACGACGAGGACATCGACAAGTTGACGGCGGACCCGGCCCGCTGCCGCGCCAAATCGTACGACATCGTCTTGAACGGCACCGAGCTCGGCTCCGGCTCCATCCGTATCCATCGCCGTGACGTCCAGTCGGCTGTCTTCAGCTCGCTCGGCCTTTCGATGGAAGAAGCCCAGACCAAGTTTGGCTTCCTGCTCGAAGCGCTGGAGCACGGCGCTCCGCCCCACGGCGGCATCGCCCTGGGTCTCGACCGCTTAGTGATGATCCTCGCCGGCGAGAAGTCTCTCCGTGACGTCATCCCGTTCCCCAAGACCGCCAAAGGGACGGACCTGATGTGTGAAGCGCCAAGCGAAGTTCCCGAAAAGAGCCTGCGCGATCTCCACATCCGTCTCGCTACCAAGAAGTAATCAGCCCCCAACGAAAAAGGGCGCTGGCCGAAGCCAGCGCCCTTTTTGCGTTTTGGGAGGGCGAATTACGCCTTCGGGTTCTTGTCGACGATCTTAAACTTCTGCTCGTCGAAGTAGAGCACCTTGCCTTGCCGGTAGCTCTGCACGGCCATCGTGATCAGCACCTGCGCATGGGCCGCGGTTTCCACGTCGAGCGTTGGCTTGTTCCGGCTCACCATGCAATCCAGGAAGTTGCCCACGTGGGTGTCCATCGTGTTCAGGTCCTTCACCGGGATCTTCACGTCCTCGACGCCGAACTTGTACTTGTCGCCGCCAATCGGCTTCCGGGTCTCGCCCCGGCCCGCCACTTCCGGCTTCAACGTGATGAACGGAGAGAAGCCTTCAAACCGGCCGTGCTCCACCATGATGATCGTGCCTTCGTGGCCGCGGATCAAGCCTGGAATGTGCTGCGAGTTCGCCATCGACGAGCTCAGCACCAGCGAGTGGCCCTCTTCGTAGTCGGCCAGCAAGTTGAACGTGTCCGGCACTTCCCGATCTTTGAATTCGTAGATGCCGCCGCCGGCCATCACGCGGGTCGGATACTGCGGTTTCGTCCAGCAGATATTCATCGGCGCCACAACGTGGAAGAACAGGTCGGTCGCAATGCCGCCCGAGTAGTCCCAATACTTCCGGAAGCGGAAGAAACGGTCGGCGTCAAAAGGCCGCTTGGTCGCGCTACCCAGCCACATCTTCCAGTCGATGAAATTGTCGCCTTTGCCATCGGGGCCAGCTTCTTTATCGATCGGCCAGTTCCATTCGCCCTCAATCGAATTGCGGTGGTAGGAGCCTTGGCTCAGCAACATCTTGCCGATTGCGCCGTCGGCAATGTACTTTTTCGCTTGGTGCCACTGGTTGCCGGAAGTCGTCTGCGAGCCCACCTGCAGAACGCGCTTGGTCTCCTTCACGGTGTCCATCAACTGCTTCACTTCTTCCACCGTATGGCACATCGGCTTTTCGACGTAAACGTCCTTGCCGTTGTCCATCGCGGCCAAAGCCACCTTGGCATGCCAATGGTCCGGGGTCGCCACGATCACTGCATCGATTTCCGGATTGTTCACGACCTCGCGCCAGTCGAGCGTGCCCTTGCACTTGAACCGCGCGGCGGCTTCCGTCACGCGCTTCTGATAGACGTCGCAAACCTGAGCAATCTGGCACTTGCCGGTCTGCTCGCCCAGTTTCGCAAAGACGTTGGCCACGTAGCGGCCACGGCCGCCCACACCCACCACTCCAACGTTTATCTTGTCATTGGCGCCGATTACCCGGCCACCTTTGGCGGCGGCCGGCTTCGCTGCTAAGGCGGAACCTGCTGCGGAGAGTGCGGCACCAGCGCTCCCGGCGTTAATCAGAAAATCTCGACGTTCCATTCAGGGGACTCCTTCGGTCAGCGTCACAACCCGGACGCTGAGCACACTTATCAATTCGGGGCATAGACCCTTTATCTGAGTCTACACCTGCGGGCCCACTGATCAAAGAACTTACGGCGCCGTCCGCATGTCCCCGGCGGAGCGGATGGCAACCGGCTGAAATATCCTATACCAGACATAGCTCGTCAAAATGCTGCCGGCTGAAATCACTAAGTTGCCAACATCCCGCACCTCATTCGGAAAGAACCGAAGCGCGTGACCCATCGCGTCAATTGTGCATTGCAGCCCTAATCCAGCACTGATCAGGAGGATCGTTTGGTCCCGCTTGCGGTTCGATAACAGAAACGACCACAAAACCAAATTCATGCCAGCGGAAACAAAGGCAACATCGCGACTGACGAACGTCATCCATCGGTTTGGCAACCCCGACGCAAAAACATCGTAGTGCCATGCGCCCGATCCGAAAAGTGCCACTACGAATCCAAGTGACATTAAAGTTACCGTCCGTCCGATACCAGGTCGCAACTCTCCAGCCTTTCGAGTGAGCACCAAAAGTAGGATCACCCCGCACAATTGCATCGAGAGAGAGAGAATCCAGTAGGCGGAGCGGCTAACCCCCGTCCAGGTAGCGCCCGAACCCAAAAACGCAATGCTCATCGGAGCCGACAGGCTAAAGGTGAGGCAGAGGTAGGCGAACAGTACCGGAAATCGACGCCAAGCGCCCCCCAGCATCGCCTGCAAGGCTCCAACTATAAATAGTGTGGTGAGGCCCGTAGAGAGATAGTAAAAAGCAGTCACCGCAAAACTCCTCGGCTAAAGCTGGGCTCGCCAAGAGGTTTTGCGGTGGAGAAAGGTAAAAATAGAAGACTAGCCGACGAACGTGCCGTTGTCGTCCGGAGGAGGAATCGGTCCACCATGGAGGGCAAACGTGCCGTTGTCATCGGGAGGAGGAATCGGTCCGCCTTTAAGGGCGAATGTTCCATTATCGTCAGGGGGAGGAATCGGGCCGCCTTTAAGCGCAAACGTGCCATTGTCATCCGGAGGGGGGATGGGACCGCCCTTGACGAAATGGGAAACGTTCGTTCCACGACTCTCCGAAACACCAGCGCTCATAGGGAGCACTAGCGCAAAGCATGTTGCAATTCCTAGTATAAGGTTTAGCTTCTTCATTGGTATCCGCTCACCCGGTGCTTTTCGCACTCAAATTAACCTAGAGGCTACCGGGCTTCCTGCCCTAGACCACCTCAGGTCTTCAACTTATTCTAAGCGGAGGGATACTATTTGTATGCCTAGGATTTGTCCTAGGATCCGGTCAGGTCATCCCTTGCCGGAGGTTCCAGAACCAAAACAAAAAGCAGGGCTTATCTGAATTTCATCAGACGAGCCCTGCCTAGTGAGTTTTAATGTAGAACGCTACCCCCCCTGAAGGGTGGTGCTCTAGTCGCCGCGGTCGCGCATCGACGGGGCCTCAAAGGAGTCCTCGTAGATGCTGCGGATCGGCCGCAGCCTGCGCCCTGGCCATTCCAGACGCATATCGTCCGCCACCTCGTCCAACATCTTCTGCGTACACACCTTCGATTCCATCGCGAAAGCGGTGAGCAGCAGGTTGTCGCAAATGCCGTTGATCACACGGGGAATGCCACGCGACCGGATGTGAATCTCTTTGATCAGGTCGTCCGGAAACACCGCTTGATCCGTCAGCCCGACTTTGGCCAATCGGCTGTCGATGTATTCGGCCGTCTCTTCAATCGAAAACGGCTTCAGGTTGTAGCGCAGTACAATCCGCTGCTTCAATTGACGCAGATTGGGCGCATCCAGCTTTCGATCAAATTCGGGCTGGCCGGCCAGAACGATCTGCAATAGCTTTCCCTTCCGGTTCTCCAAATTTCCCAGCAGTCGGATCTCTTCGAGCACTTCCCAGTCCAGGTTGTGGGCCTCGTCGACGATCAACACCGTGGTGCGGCCTTCGTTCGCCTGCTGAATCAACAAGTTGTTGAGCGCGAAAAGAACCTCAGTCTTCGATGTACGCTCACACCGAAGATCCAGGTCGTAAGCAATCATCTCAAAGAACTGCTGCGGATTAATCCGCGAGTTGAACAGAAACGCAAACTCGATGTACTGGGATTCCAGATACTCGCGTAGACACTCGAGCATCGTCGTTTTGCCGGTGCCGACTTCGCCCGTCAAAACGATAAAGCCCTTACGGCTCTGCACGCCGTAAATAAGATTTGCCAGTGCCTCTTCGTGTTGAGAACTTCGGTACAGGAACGCCGGGTCCGGAGACAGATTGAAGGGGTTATCCGTTATCCCAAAGAAAGCGTTATACATAGGGGCAGCCGCGAACTATTTCATCCTACCATGCTAGACAGCAGATATTTCCTGAGCAATTTATCGGCCAGTACTGGCACTTTCGTGAGGCTTCCGCATCCAAGGATTAACTGAGCTTCTGATATTCCAACCGCACCCACCCCGGAACTGTCCCCGGTTCGCCACCGACATACAGCACCCTTTGGGACTTCGGGAACGCAAATGCCGTCGCCAACGCTTCCCGATAGCCAGGAACGGAATCCAATACTGCCCGCGCTGCCGCCAGTCTGGGCCCCGTGGCGATTGACTTCGACAAGAAACCGCCGCCCCAGCCCACACTCAATAAACAACCGGCACCCGCCTCCACTCCCGCCAGATTCTGTTGCAGTTTCCCCAGCCGGTGTACTGACGCAAACTCCCGCTGCCGGGCCAACATCGCTTCGGCCTGCTGCGAAGCCGCTGCAAAATCCTCCGCCCACTCGCCGGTCACCGTGCCCCGGCCGCTGAATACCGTCCCCGGCGCGGCGCATTCCACAAACGTCGGTGATGCTTTCCAACGCAATTCAGCTCCCCCCGGCTTTACCGGCGCCGCGATGCGGGAGTAGTAAACCCGGTAGCTGTCGCCCGTCTCCGGCGTCCCGTCCCCCAGTCGCCATCCGCGTAACAGCTTCGCCGCGCTCTGATTACGAAACGAACCCATTTGTTCTGGAGTCGTTCGTGCACTCAACAACGCAGTTTTCAACGCGCCCTTCAGGGCGGTAGCCGGCATCATCTTGCCGCTTGGTCCGGCGCAGAACGTCGGAATAAAAATCTCCTCGTCCTTGGCCTGCTCCCAAAGCGCCACCAGCCCCGGATCCTCGAGCGGGATGCGCCGTACGGCATAGGACTGCGCATACCCTCCCCAGCTTTTGAACTCCAACCGCCGGGCCCGGCCCAACTCCGCCAGATAGCCTTCCATACGGGGCGTCCCCGCCAACCGCCGAAAGATCAAGCTCTGATCCAGGACGTTCACCTGGTCTTTCCACACCATATAGTCGATCGGCGCCAACCGCTTCCCGTCGCCCACCAGCGTCGGCGTCAGCACCGTCAACCGCCATCGGATCGGAACGCTCACAGCGCCACCGCCACGGCATACCCATTCCGGTACACCGGATGCTCCCAACCCTCCGGCGCCACATCCTGCAAGCTCCCCGCCGGAGCCGCCGGCGCAAACACCACCGACCCTTCCGCCACCACCCGTTGCGGACGCTTCTTCGCCCTTGTCCCTTCCACCCAGCCGGAACGGACCGCCAACCGGTACGCGCCCTGCTCCCAAAACACCTCTTCCTCCGCCGCCGGCGCGAAGAGGCTCAACAGCCACCAGCCCTTTGATCCGTCGCCCCCGGCGCCCCGCCGTAGCAAACCCGCCGCGTCTGCCGCGCTCTCGAACCGCACCCCGGCGCTGCCGCCCCACCCAAGCGCCCGATTCCCACCTACACCGGAATCGGCCAGCCACCGCAGGGCCGCTTCCATCCGTCCGCGCCACCGCTCGTCGTCGCACACGGCCAAGCCCCAAACCCCCGAGCCCTCGGAAAACTGAATCCCCGATTTCCGCCCCGCGGCCTTCTCCACCCGGACCGGCCGGAAGGGACCGCCCGCACCCGCCCGGTCAGCAGGCAGCAGACAGCCGGAGCCCGGATCCAGCACCCACCGCGACTCCGATAGCCCGCCTTCGCTGAGCAGGTCCCGGATCGCGGCCAACGGCAGAAAACGAACCAGCTTCGGCCGCAGCCGCTGCAGCCCATTCGCCGGCGGCCATGCCGAAGCTGGCGGCGGCGCATATAGCGTCCCCTGCTGCCACGGAAACAGCGAACTCAACCGAACCGCACTGCCGGCGGCTAACCACTCTTCGAGCCATCCGAACCGGTCCATCGCCGCGCACACGGCGCCGTAAAACGTGTCGCTCGCCACCAGCGACGGACCCGACTCCGCCGCGCTCCACGCCCCGCGGGCTTCGAACCGAAACAGGATCGCCTGGGCCATGCCGCTACTCCGCCAGCGTCGCAGCGAACCCTTCGCCGCGCACTAACTCCTGCAGCGCCGCCAAGTCTCCGCTCGCCAACAGCTCAGCCTCGGCGCTCTCTCCCAAGTAGAAGCCTTTGCCGCGCCAAGTCAGCCGGCAGTCCGAAAAACGAACCCGGCCGCTGCCGCGAGATCCGCCGCCACCCAGCGCATCGTCTTCGAGTAGCCGCATACCCTGCACCAACAGCCCGGCCAACGCTTCATCGCCGTCGGCCAACTGATCCAGCACAAAACGAACCCGGAACCGCGCCCCCGCCGGCACCCGTTCGAGCGTCCGCGGATTCGCCTGCGCTGTAATGCGGTCAATCGCGTTCTCGCTCTTCACTTCCGTGAGTTCATCGTCGAGAAACTCGCGCATCGGCGCCGTGATCGAGTCAAGATCGAGCGGGGCATCGTAAATCGTCAACCGCGCTGGCGTCGCCGAACGGCCATCGAGGGCGTCGCCCCGTACCCGCTCCATGCGGCTCGGGCTACGGCCAAACAACAAACAGATCGCATCGTCGGGCCGGTCGCTCTGATGAATCCGGACCTCCTGCCCCCGCCGCCGTGACAGGTAGATCAACTCCTCGGGAGATGTTAACCCATGCGCATGTTCGAGCAGGCTCCGCAGCCGCCCCCGCAGCGAGGAGCCCGGCACAATCGGCCGTCCGAAGGCATCTTTCACCACCGGATTATCCGCGCCGCCAATTTCCAGCGACCCCTTGCCCGCGCCAATGTGCAGGCCGGTCTCGCAGTGCAGCACCGCTTCGAGAATCAATTTGCCGCGCAGGCGCAGCGTTGGTTTCGGTTCGCTCATGGCTGGTTACTCGTTGTAGGCAATGATGGCTTCAAACAGATCGCGGAACCGCTCGTAAGCGGCCAATTCATTCTTGCGGGTCACCTGGAGCAGCAACTTTTCGAGTGGGTCCAGACTGCGCAACGAATGGCGGGCAATCGTATAGGCAAGGCGCGCGCGGAACATCACGAACTGGTGCTGGCGTTCTGCTTCCGGCGCCCGGCACGCCCGCCGTACGGCACTGTAGAGGCGCCGCAACTGGCTCCGCGTTCCCGAGTCCATATCGTGCAGACGGGTCACCAGGACGTGCGCCTGGTTGTCCAGATACAAGCTGTCAGAACAGAGCTTGGCGAGGTCGATTTCGACGTTCAGTTCCTGGCGCGGACGGTCGCGATCGCGATCCCGGTCGTCGCGTCGCGGGGGGCGTCCGCCGTCCCGTTTGGGGCGGTCGTCGCGGCGTGGCTGTTGTCTCTCTTCGGCCATAATCGCTCCTTGCAGATTCCGTTACGAGGATGTCCCTTCGAGCCGCGCCCACGCGAGCGCCACGTAGCCGGTGGGGCGCAATTGGCGCCGCCCGGCCGCTTCGGCCGTCAATTGGCCGAGCAGGGTATCCCATTGCTTCTCGAATGCTTCGCTTTCCCGGACGTCAACCACCCGCCGCAGGCGGCGATGCAACTGCCACGGCTTGTCGAGGGTGCGCCCGCGTCGGCGGGCCCGCGCGGAAGCCAGATCGCTCCCCGCCGCCGGGTCCACATAAAAACTCTCCAATTCGTCGAGGAACTCGGGCGAAGCGTGAAAGCGGCTGAGCAGCTTTCGCATCTGCCCTTTGATTTCGGCGGCCTCTTTCAATTGGGCCCAGTCGAGCGTCCGCCCAAAAAGCGAAATGGCGTTCTTGCCCGAGGCTTTCACCGTTTCGAGCGCTTCGGCCGAGCGCGCAAACACGCTGGCCACGCCCTCGCCCCGCTCGGCATGGACGATCGCCATCGAAACACTCCGCGATGCCCCCTCCCGCTGTTCATCCAACTGCCGCAGCATCAGGCCCGCTACCCGCCGCATCTCTTTCGCGAAATCGAGCAATGCGTCCCAAGGCGCCGCGACGGCAAAGTCATCACCGCCGCTGAACAGCACCGTCACCCGGGAAGCGAACTCCTCGGTCGCGGCCACGCGCGCCAACTCCCCCGCCACAAAGTTCTTAAACGTCAGCGAGAGTTGCAAATACTCCTCCGCCGTTGTCGCTGCCTGCAAGCGCGGACCCACGTTGTCGAGGTCCGCCGTCAATACGCCCCAACGCCGCGCCTGTGGCAGCGGCCGGCTGACGGCAATCGGTAGCGGCCACTGGTGTGTGCCCGAATCGACCAGAATTCCCGTAGGGTCTTCGGCTGACCAACCCACGTTCGCGGCTGCGCGAAGCGACACCACCAGATTGTCGTAAGGAAAGCCGGTTTCGCCGCCGGACAAAAGACCCAGGGGCAACCGTGGAGTATCCCGGCGCTGCCGCAGACCGAGATCGAGGCGCTTCCGGATGTCCGGCCACAACCCCAGATTCTCCGTGCTGCTCCAAGCCAAGCCCACGCGCCCGTTGGTCACCACCGCCAAGCGCTCTGCGAGCGTGGCAAGGAATGCATCGGCGGCCGGTACGGATGCTTCAGGCAGCACGAGGAGGAAGCGTCCGCCCGTCACTGCCCCTAGAAGGAGCGGCGATAGCCCCAGTTCCGCCAGGAGCGCCCGGGGCGCCATCTCGCCAAGCAGCGCAAACCATTGGCAGCGGCTCAAAAAGGCTTCGCCACCCAAGCCGTCTTCTGCCAGCAGGGTGTTGATTCCGAAAAATTTGGCTTGAAGGAAGACCTGGAGCGACATCGGCTTGGCGGCGCTGCAAAAACTTCAATGTAGCATGGAGGAGGGAATGACCTATCAGTTTGTGGTCACCGCAGCGGCGCAAGCTTCGGTGAAGCAGTTTCTTTTTCGCCATCTGCCGGCATTTTCCCGGTTCGCCCTGCGGCAAGCGGCGGCCGACGGGGCCTGCCGCGTGGACGGCGAGGCGGTACCGGCCAGCTACCGTCTCAAGGCGGGCCAGGTCGTCGAATTCTCACTCGATCCGGAGCCCCAACGCACCATCCTCGCCGAGGATTTGCCCCTAGAGATACTTTATGAGGACGACTCGCTGATTGCCCTCAACAAGCAACCGGGCATGCTGGTCCACCCGACCTCCCGGGAACGCCACGGCACGGTCGCCAACGCGCTTCTCGGTCACTGGCGCGGCGAAAATCGGCGCCCAACCTTTCCGCACCGCCTCGATCGCGACACCTCCGGCGTACTTCTCGTAGCGAAAGATCCCGCCGCTGCCACCTCGCTGGCGCTCCAATTTGAGAATCGCGAAGTCAGCAAAGAGTACCTGGCTTTGCTCGAAGGCCAAGTGACCGAACCGCGTGAAATCGACGCGCCCATCGGACGTGTTGGCGGCGAGAATCCACCGTGGCAGGTCCGACCCGAAGGACGTCCCTCTCTCTCCCGCCTCCGGCCGGTGGAGGTTCGGGCCACGACTACTCTTGCCGCCCTCGAACCGGTAACGGGTCGCACCAACCAACTCCGCATACACTGCGAGTCCATCGGTCATCCCATCGTCGGCGATCGACTATACGGTGGTCCCGCGGCTCCCCGGCTTTGCCTGCATGCTAGCCGCATCCAATTCCGGCATCCCGCATCTGGGGCCGAGATGACGATAGTCAGCCCGGCGATGCATTTTAAGATTCAGTAAAAATAAAAACATTTTCAATCTCAGTTGATTCTCGTGCCATCTCTCCTGGCAGAGCGAACGATCGCTAAGGAGATCTGAGAATGAAAAAATTTGCACTGCGCGCGGCCGCCCTGGCCCTTCCCCTCTTTTTGACGGTTGGCCAAGCGGCCGCCGCCGATATCGTTGACACGGCCGTAGCGGCTGGATCTTTCAAAACCCTGGTTGCCGCTGTGAAGGCTGCCGGCCTGGTCGAAACCCTGAAGGGAGCAGGTCCGTTCACGGTCTTCGCCCCGACCGACGAAGCGTTTGCCAAGCTGCCGGCCGGCACCGTGGAATCCCTGTTGAAGCCGGAAAACAAGGCGAAGTTGGCGGCCATCTTGACCTACCATGTGGTTTCGGGCAAGGTAATGGCGGCTGATGTTGTTAAGATCACGTCGGCCAAGTCTGTCCAGGGCGGCGCGATCGCGGTGAAGGTTGCGGGCGGGAAGGTGATGTTGAACGGCAATAGCCAGGTCGTCAAAACCGACATCGGCACCGACAACGGCGTCATCCACGTGATCGACACCGTCATCATGCCCCCCATGTAACTCCGCCTGTTTTCCTTGTGGTGAAGTTTCTGGCCGGAGCCCTAATGGGCTCCGGCTTTTTTATCGATAGACTGTCAGGAGGTCGTTCGCGCGGGAGAACGCACATTCTTGAAAAAGCTTTCCGCTTTGTTGGCGTGGATTTTCTTCATTGGGGCGCCGTTATCCGCCCAGCGCTACGCCTTGGAGCATTTTGGCTTCGAGTCTGGTTTGCGCAGCCTGTCGATCCGGACACTTTCCCAGGACGCTGAGGGATTCCTTTGGGTGGGCACTACCAGCGGGCTTTTTCGCTATGATGGCCACCGGTTCGTCAACTTCCGCACCAACGAAGGGTTAACCGACGCCAGCGTTACGTGTCAGATCAACACCCCGGCAGGCGACCTGATTGTCGCGACCAGCCGGGGATTGGTGACCTATCAGGACGGCCATTTTGAACCGGCGCGGCTGCCGCAGGGCCAGTTTCAATTTCCTGGGCCGAACTGTTTAACGTCCGCCAAGTCCGGCTTCGTGTTTGTGAATTCGCTCAGTGGGCCGCTGCGCGGCAGCAAAGAAGCCGATGGCCGGTGGCGATTTGTTTCCCTGTCGACGGTGGAGCTCGGCGGTGGCCGCAGTATCCATGAGGACCAGGCAGGCACCATCTGGTACTCTTGCCGGAATACGGTCTGCCGGCAGAAACCCGGGGAGCCTAACGAAAGTAGTGGCGCGCAACTGGGGCTTCCCCCGGGCGAGTATTCCGGCTTTGCTGAAGATTCCGCAGGCCGGCTCTGGACCCGCAGTCGCACCGCCGCCTACTTCCTTGCCAAGGGTGCCGACCGGTTCGTTTCCGCCGGGCTTTCGATTGCTCCCATTGGCAAGGGCAATTCCATCCATATCGGGCCCGATGGAAAAGTATGGCTCCCCACCTACCATGGGATGTTCGCGCGGGGCAGCGGGGATAACGATTCCTGGCAGCGGTATGGCCGCAATCATGGAATGCCCGCTGATGCCGCCACCGCGATCTTCTGGGATCGATACGGAGTGCCGTGGGTCGGATTGGAATCGAGGGGCCTGGTCCGGTGGCACGGTTTTCCACGCAGCCGGAGCTATCAGAAATCGGATGGCCTCAGCGACGATGCGGTCAGCTCATTCACCCGGGACTCCCAAGGCTCTCTGTGGGTCGGTACAAAGGCGGGATTGAACAGGCTGAGTCCCGACGGTACCCGATTTGAGGTCTGGAGGAGCGGCCAGGGAATCCCAGCCGACGAGGTCCGCGAACTGCAACCGGCGGCCGACGGCGGCATCTGGGTCGCAACGAAGGAAGACGGACTTTTCCATTTTGACGGCATTCGGCGGGTGGCGCGCCGGTTCGGCCCGGCGGATGGTCTGCGGGATGGGCGCATTACAAACATCCGGATAGACGAGCGGAAACGTCTCTGGGTCAGCACTCGGAGCGGCCTGTACTTCAGCGAAACGATCAAGCAGCCCATCCGCTTTGAAAATTTACCGGTTCCTTTCGCGGTGGGCACCTCCAAGACCATCTATCGCGTTGCTCCCGGCAAGGACGGCGCGCTCTGGGTGGCGGGAACTGGTGGACTCGGCCGCTGGGATGGCCAGCAATGGCTGCTCTATGGCACGAAGAGCGGCCTCCGCATGGAGAGTTTTGTCTTTTTAGCGGAAAGGAGCCCGCACGAGATTTGGGTCGGCTACGCCGGCGTCGAAGGTGTCTCGCGGATGCTGCTTCACCCGGATCTGACCGTGGACAAGGTGGAACACTTCAATCAGGCTGGTGCGCTCCATAGCGACAACATCAGTTTTCTCGATCGGGATAGCCGGGGGCGGATCTGGGTGGGAACCAATGCCGGAATCGATATTTTTGACGGGGAGCGGTGGCGCTACCTGGGCATCCGGAATGGACTGATCTGGCACGACTGCCTGTTGGGGGCGTTCTGGGAAGACGCCAATGGCGATGTCTTTGTCGGCACCGAGAACGGGTTATCCTGGCTGTCGAACGAGCCGCTCCGGCCTCCGTCCATTCCCACGCGCGTCAAGATCATCGGTTTATGGCGCGATGAGGAGCCGCTGAGTTTATCGTCGCCGCGACTGGCTCCTGGCGACCTCCGCATTGAATTCGCGAATCTTCGCCTGAATGGAGAGTCCAATTTTCGTTACCGGCTCGTCAGAGAAGAGGAATCTTCCGAAGGCGTGTGGCGAACCACCTCGGAGCCGGCGCTGCACCTATCGCAACCCTCGCCCGGGCGATACCGCCTCGATGTGCAGGCACGGGAAACCGACGGGACTTGGGCTTCTCAGCACGCCACGCTCAACTTTGAAATACTGCCGCAGTTCTGGCAGCGGTCCTGGTTCACGATGTCGACCTCGCTGGGAGTCGTGGTTCTTCTGGCGCTATTCTTCCGTTTCCGCCGGCGGCGGGAGATGGAAACGCGCCGGGCTCTCGAGGAGGCCGTCCGGGAACGAACCCAACATATCGAATCCCAAAAAGAACAGATCGAACGGCTGCTCGAACAGGCCCAACATAGCAACGAGTTAAAGAGCGAATTTCTCGCCAACATGAGCCACGAGATTCGGACCCCGATGAACGGGGTATTGGGCATGACGGCGCTGGCGCTGGCCACTGAACTGTCCGAGGAGCAGCGGGGCTACCTCGAAACAGTGCATCATTCGGCCGATAGTCTGCTGCAAGTTCTGAACGACATTCTCGATTTCTCGAAGATTGAGGCCGGCAGGCTTGATATTGAGTGTGTCGGGTTTGCTGTGCGGACAATTGTCGAAGAGGCCGTGAAGCCGTTTCGCTTCGCCGCCGAGCAGAAGGGGTTGGACCTGCGGGTCGATTGCGATGACGACATACCGGTGCAAGCCGGCGGCGATCCGGGACGTCTCCGGCAGATTCTGACGAATCTCGTGGGAAATGCCATCAAGTTCACTCAGCAGGGAGAGGTCCGGGTGACGGTACAACTGCTTGACTCCGGAGCCACCGGCCCGCTCGTGGCGTTCCGGGTGCGGGATACGGGCATCGGCATCGCCGGCGAGAGCCTGCCAATTATTTTTGACCAGTTCCGGCAAGCGGATGGTTCGATGACGAGAAAATATGGCGGAACCGGCCTGGGCCTTGCGATTTGCCGCCGCCTTGCGGAGCTGATGGGTGGCTCCCTCACCGTCACGAGCGAACTCGGCTTGGGAAGTGAGTTCACCTGCACGCTACGCCTGGCGAACTCCTGGCCGGCAGTTGAGGCACGGGAGCCCCTCGCGCTCACCCCCGCCGTACCTTCGCTGCGGATTTTGGTGGCTGAGGACAACGAAGTCAGTCGCCGTCTCGTCCAGCGCCTGCTGAGCCGGCAGGGTCACCTCGTCAGCACTGCCGTCGACGGACGCGAGGCGATCGACCGCTACACCGCCGGAGGCCTCGACCTGATTTTCATGGATATGCAGATGCCCGAACTCGACGGACTCGAAGCAGTGCAGGCGATCCGGCAGGCGGAGAAGGGCTCGGTCCGCCGGACCCCGATTATCATGCTGACGGCGAATGCCATGCTCGGCGACCGGGAACGGTGCATCGAGAGTGGCGCGGACGGCTACCTGACGAAACCGGTCAGCGCCGCGCAGTTGCAGGCCGCCATCGTCCAATTCGTGGGACTCCGGCCGAACGGGTTAACTTTAACCGGATCGGCCTAGCCGTCAAGGAATGTAAAGAACTTCCCGTATTTGCAGGATTACGCAGAAAGCCGCTGTAAGTTGAGAAAGTAAGCAACCGCTACTGGAGACCTACTTTGCCCACTTTCTCGCTACCTTCCCGGCGTTCCCTGCTCGGCGGGGCCAGTCTCGCACCTTTCTTTTGGACCGCGAAGGGCGCTTTCGCCCAGGCGCTAACGGCGACCCCGGCGCTGACGATCGGACCCTACTACCCGAACCGGCTCCCCCTCGACCTTGACAACGACCTGCTGCTCATCAACGACTCGCTGACCCCCAGCGTTGGCGACATCCTGTGGGTCACTGGACGCATCCTCGATCGCTCCGGCAACCCCGTCCGCGGCGCGGTGGTCGAGATATGGCAGGCCGACAACAACGGCGCCTATATCCACACTGGCAGCCCGCTCACCAACCGTGAACCAAACTTCCAGGGTTACGGGAAGTTCGAAACCGCCTCCGACGGCCGGTACCTATTCCGTACCGTGAAGCCTGGGATCTACCCCGGAAGAACCCGCCACATCCACTATCAGATCAAAACGCCCAGCCGCGGCGATCTCATCACGCAGCTTCACTTTGACGGCGAAGCCCTGAACGCAAACGATGGCGTTCTGAACGGTGTTCGAGACGCCGCCCAGAAGGCTTCGATTATCCGCCCCATCGAATCCGTCGAAACCTCCTCGCTTAACGAGAAGCGCGTGAACTTCGATATCGTTATGGGCTTCACCCCGGAAGACGCGCCAGCCGGAACGGGGCCGGTGATCTCCACCCGCAGCGGCGTGGTCAATGCGGCCGGCTTCGATGCCGGTGTCGCCCCCGGCGCCTGGATCAGTATCCATGGCTTCCGCCTCGCTTTGAGCACACGCACGTGGACCGCCGCCGATATCGTGAACGGCAAGCTGCCGACGGCTCTCGACGGAGTGAGTGTCACGATCAATGGCCGGGAGGCCGCCGTTTATTACGTCAGTCCCAATCAGCTCAACGTCCTCGCGCCGGCGGACACGCTGAGCGGAACCTCGACGGTGGTCGTCAAGAACACGAACGGAACCTCCGCCGCCACCTCCGTTCAGATGGGAGCTGCCCTACCGGGTTTCTTCCGTTTCGCGCAGGAGTATGTTGTAGCCACCGATTCGACCGGTGGCTACATCGCTCCCACCAACTTAGTCGACGGTCTATTGACCATTCCGGCTAAGCCATTGCAGACGATCACCCTTTGGGGTACCGGCTTTGGGCCCACCAACCCGGAGTTGCCTTCGGGGGAAGTCGTCACCAACGCGAGCCCGCTGCAGAACATGCCGGTGATCCGCTTTGGCAACGCCAGTGCCCAAGTCGTCTACGCCGGCGTGACAGCGGCTGGGTTGTGCCAGTTCAACGTGGTTGTGCCCGATGTCGCCAACGGCGACTACCCGGTGGTGGCGCAAGTCAACGGGGTCCGCACCAGTAGCGCCGCGCGCATTCGCGTGCAGCGGTAAGGACCAGGGAGCCGTGCGGGCGACTCCCTGGAGCTCGCACGGTCTACTTCTTTTTGAGCCGGGCGCAAACCGCGGCCGTTGCTTCGTTATGCGCGGCAGGCTTGTTATCAGCGACGATTTCGATGATCTTGCCCTCCTTGTCAATCACGAAGGTGGTACGGCTGGCGATGCCTCGTTCTTCCATCAAGACGCCGTAGGCCTTGGCCGTAGCGCGATTGGGGAAATCGCTCAATAGGGGGAACGCCAAGCCCAAGTCATCCGAGAACCGCTTTAGGGATGGGGCAGCGTCAACACTGATGCCAAACAACTGAGTCTCTGACTCGTTGATCGTTTGGATTCCAGCCTGGAATCCTTTCATTTCCGCCGTTCAACCACCGGTAAACGCGAGCGGGAAAAAGGCGAGCACAACATTTTGTTTGCCTTTGAAATCCGCGAGCGAGAACGATTTGCCGGGAACGGAGGAGGGCAGTTTCTCGAAGCCAGGCGCAACATCGCCGACTTTGAGATGGGTCTTTCCGCCCTGGGCAAGAAGCGCAGTGGCGGCGACCAGGCTCAAAAATAGAGTTTTCATAGTGGACCTCTCCGCCTTCCAGTGTAGGGTAGGCGGACAGGTCCGTGGGAGGTGCTTGCGACTTGCCTTTACCCCGGGCGCAAGCGGCCCAAGGATGCCTCGTTGTGCGGGGCGGCCTCGGGGTCGAAGATGATCTCGGCAATCTTGCCGTTGCCGTCAATTACGAAGGTTGTCCGAGAAGTGTTTCACCGACGGCGCGGCATCGACTCTGATGCCGAAGTTCTGCGCGCCAGCGGCCGTCTACTTCTCGAGACCCTCTTGAAAGTCCTTCATCTCCGTCGTGCGGCCGCCAGTAAACGCCAGCGGGAAGAAGGCAAAAACGACACTCTTCTGGCTCTTAAAATCGGCCAGCGAGAAGGCCCTCCCAGGAACGGACGATGGCCGCTTCTCAAACTCCGGTGCGGTGTCTCCCACTTTGAGCGTGGTCTTGCCCGCTTGCGCGAACTGCTGGGCCGATTCTCACCAGGGCAAAGGAATATTCACAATCTCGTTGCCCCCAGCCTTCGATTCCACCGTCCGCCGGATGGTCTTGCCGTCGCCGAGGAAGACGACCCACTCGTACGTCCGGTCTAGCTTCGATTCGATTTCCAACCGGAGGAAGTCCGCCGACGGGCCAGCATGCACTTGCGAGATATCTTCGACGTCCGACTCCCACAGGAAGAACTCGGCGCCCAGTTTCGGGGTGTAGTGCAGCCGCATCGTGTTTCCTTCCGCCACCGGCAGAATGGCTCCGTTCCGTAAAAAGAAGATCGGGTTCGTTTCGTCGCCTGTCACTTCAATCGTTTGGCGGCCCTTGTGGGTGATGCCGCTACGCAGGTCGGTCCAGTTGCCGCGCGGCAGATACACCGTGCGTTTGCTTGCACCGCAGAGGGGGGCGACGAGCAGCTCATCACCAAGCAGATACTCGTCGGCGCGTTCGCGGGCCTCTGGCTCGGACGGATATTGAAAGGGCAGCGGGTGGATCATCGGGTAGCCGCGATCGCGTACCTCTTGCAGATAGGTCACGAGGAAAATGCGCAGCCGTTCCCGCCATGCTGGATTCGCCACGGGTTGATCGCGGTAGACCATGGGGATGCCGGCGGCGAAGGCTTCGGAGTTGGGGTAGTGGTCCAGATTCACGGCGGGAACCGTCGTGCCGGAGAGCGAAGCGTGAACCATGGAATGGATCAGGGCGCAGGCGTCGGCCTGCTTATCCATTTTGCGGGCGTAGCGAGGTACGTTGCGGGCAGGCAGGAGCTCGACATCACTGGACGCGTAGTCGATCGAGCCGCCGATCTTAAAACGCTCGTCATAGATCTCCTTCGGCGAAGGTCCGTAGTGGAAGAGATACTCCAATCGATCCGCGCCGGCGATGTAGACGCGGGCGAGCGCCTTGTTCGTCGCCGCGAGGTCAAAACGATACCGGCCGTAGTTCTTGTGGTCGAGCGCATAGCCGGCCGTTGAAAGCAGGAACGGCGATTGTGTCGCGATCTGGCGGCCGCGGGTGGCAAGCCGGGCGTCGGTCCGCGGGCCGAACCCGAGGAACTCTTCGGTGGCGGGCGAGTTCCGGCTGAGAACAATCTCGCCGTTCACGCGCCGGGCTGGCGCAGCCTCGGTTAGCAGCGCCTTGCCGGTGGAGACAGCGAGCACCGTCAACTGGCCGGTGTGGCTGATACGGACGATGAGGTGCTCGGACTTGAGCTCCTGATCCATGGCCGGCCCCGGCGAAGCGCCCCAGGTCCGGATGAACTTGAACGTCGACGGCGTGAGGAAGTCAAAGTCGATTTTGCCGTCGGTGAGAGGAAGGGTGAGGAGAAGTGCGAGCCACATTTAAATCAGGAGCATCTTTTCTTGCTTTTCGCCGGTCACGCGGGCTTCCGTGTCGCCGATGAACATATTGATTTCCGAACGAATGCCGAACTCCGGCAGGTAGACGCCGGGTTCAACCGAGAAACAGGTCCACGGAATCACGCGGCGTTCGTCGTGGGTTTCGAGATTGTCCATGTTGGCGCCGGAGCCGTGGACCTCCTCGCCGATGGAGTGCCCGGTGCGATGGACAAAGTAC
Organism: Candidatus Sulfopaludibacter sp. SbA3; assembly: GCA_945890485.1. Taxonomy (GTDB): domain Bacteria; phylum Acidobacteriota; class Terriglobia; order Bryobacterales; family Bryobacteraceae. The sequence goes on from CAMDCN010000008.1 coordinate 145,129, forward strand.
TCGGCCAAGCCGTGTTCGCGGATGTGGCCGCGGCAGGCGTCGTCGACCTCCCAGCCGTGCAAGGGTTGGCCGTTGGCGATCGCCGTCTGCACCTTGGCGATGGCCGCGTCGCGGGCGCCGGTGACGACATTGAATACGTTTTGGACTTCGGAAGGGATTTCGTGATCGGTGTAGCCGGTCCAGGTGATGTCGTAATAGACGGAGCCGGGGCGCGCGAGTTTGGCCCACATGTCGATCAGCACGACGTCGCCCTGCTGGATCAGTGCGCTGTCTTCGGCCAAGGGTTCGTAGTGCGGGTTCGAGCAGTTTGCGTTCACCGCGACGATGGGGCCGTGGTCCGTGAACAAGCCCGCGCGTTCGAACGCCTGCCGGATAAAGGCGGCGATGATCCATTCGTTGACCAATTCGCGGCCGCGGAGCCGGTCGCCGATCTCTTCGAAGGCCTTGCGGCGGATTTCGTCGACCAGTTTGCCGGCGGCGAGATGGGAGTCGAGCTTGTCCTGGTTCCAGCGGGCTTCGAAGTATTGAACGAGATTGGCGGAAGTGGCGACTTCGACGCCGCGGCCGCGCACGAGTTCGACGGTGCCGGCGTCGACCATCGCGACGTACGGGATGGCGCACTCCGGCGAATACTGCATGGCGACGCGACCGCAGCCGGCGAGCAGCGTGGCGAGGCCGTCCACTTGGGTCGACCAACTCGAATAGACATGGGTCACGCCGGGTAGGGCACCGAGCATATTGCGCTCGATCCGGTGTTCGAGTTTGCGCGGCTCCCCTTCGGCGGGGATGAGGTAGTACCAGCGGCGGCTAGGCGTCCGGGGCGGGTCGAAGTTCAGAATCCGGTAGGCGAGCGGGTCGCGAAGGTGATGGTCAAAGAAGAGCCAGCCATCGAGTCTTTCTTCGCGGAGCGCGGCTTGAATTGCGGAGAGATTGGTCATTTAACGCCACCCATCATAGTGCGGAGAGGTTTGATGAAAAGAGCGAGCAGAAGTCCGGAGCCGATTGCGAAGGCGCCGACGTAGCCGAAGAGCGTATCGAGGGGCATGCTTTCATAGAAGCCGGCCAGGCGGCCGCCGATGTAATTGCCGACGCTGGTTGCCAGGAACCAAACGCCCATGATGACACCGACAACCTGAGCAGGCGCCAGTTTGGTCATCGCGCTCAACCCGACCGGGCTGAGGCAGAGCTCGCCAATCGTATGGAGCAAGTAGGTCAACGTCAGCCACATTGGCGAAACCTTTACGCCGGTGATGGTCAGGCTGGCGGCGGGGACGAGCGTCAAGAATCCAGCGCCGACGAAGACGAGTCCGAGTACGAACTTCGCTGGAACGGACGGTTCTCGCGAACCGAGGCGAAGCCAGATCCAGCCGAACACCGGGGCGAGCGCGATCAGGAAGACCGAGTTCAGCGATTGGAACCAAGTCGAAGGGAAGGGCAGTCCGAACATTTGATTATCGGTCTTCTCGTCGGCAAAGAGATTCAGCGTCGAGCCCGCCTGCTCGAAGGAAGACCAGAAGATGGATGCCACCAGAAACAAGACGAAGATGACGAGAATCCGTTTGCGTTCGGCGGAGGTCCAAGGCCCGAAGTAGACGCCGGCGAAGACGGCAACGATGACTACCAGAAGGAGCACGCCAAGCGCATCGGCCAGTTGCGTGACAGTCGCAGGGACGATGCCGGTGGCCAGCAGAACGGGAACGCCGACCAGGAACGCCATCCCCAGCCAGAGATAGCGCTTCTGCTTGGCTGCATCGGCGGCGGAGGCGAACGGCGCCGGGTGTAGGCCCGCTTCGCCGAGGTGCTTGCTATCGAGCAGGAACTGGATGATTCCCAGCGTCATGCCGATGCCGACGGCGATGAAGGCGTAGCGCCACTCGATCATCTGGCCGATATATCCGCAGACCAGCGGAGCGACGAAGGCTCCAAGGTTTATGCCCATGTAGTAAATGGAGAATCCCGCATCCCGGCGTGAGTCGCCTGGCGCATAGAGCGAGCCGACCAGCGTTGAGACGTTCGGCTTCAGCAGGCCGGTGCCGAGGCTGATGAGACTCAAGCCGAAATAGAACATCTCTACCGACGGCACGACCAGGCAGAAGTTACCGGCGGCGATCCCGATTCCGCCGTAGAGCACCGCTTTGCGTTGGCCGAGAAACCGGTCTGCCAGCCAGCCGCCGGGGATGCTCATCAGATAGACAAGAGAGACGACCATGCCGTAGACCGCCGCGCCCTTGCTCTTGTCGAACTGCAAGCCGGTGGGCGAGATCATGTAGAGCAGCAGCAGCGCCCGCATGCCGTAGTAGCTGAACCGCTCCCACATTTCGGTGAAGAAGAGGGTCGCCAAGCCGCGGGGGTGGCCGAAGAATCGGGTGTCTAAGTTTGCCGTCGCCATTCAATCTCCGTTCGCAATTGCAACATGCCGGCCGTTTCTTTGGGGTCGATGACGGCAAAAGACAATACATCGTCAATCCAGTCCTGGCTGGCCCCATCCCAGTGCTGCGTGGCAACCGTCAGTGTATATTCCTGGCGGCTGAGGAGGCAATCAAATCGAAAATCGAGTTCGATTGTCTCGCCGGCTTTGATGAGGCCGAGCTTGTTCTGCTCCACGCGGGTGTTGGTTCCGTAGACGTCGAGGCCCATGCGGTTGCGGATGAGCATGCCGAAGATGGGGTTGTCACAATCCTGGAAAAACTTTGCGGTGATGCGGATGGTAGCTGGCTGGCCGGAGTCGAGCGCGGTGGCGGGTTCGCCGAGATGGTTCAGCAGCACGACCGATTCGATCTTGCTGTGTTCGTCGCCATGGCGATAGCTGCCGAGGGGTGTCGCGGCGTCGCGAAGTTGCAGTTCGTGGACCAGGCCGACGTATCGGTTGACGACATCGTTCGGGGTGCCGACGACGACCACCTCGCCGTGCAGCATGAGTGCGGCGCGGGTGGCCAACCGCTTCACCATGCCGAGGTCGTGCGAAACGAAGAGGATCGTGATGCCGCGTTCCTTTAGCTCTTCGAGTTTGTGGATGCATCGGTTGGCGAATATGGCGTCGCCGACGGCGAGGGCTTCGTCGACAATCAGAATCTCGGGGTCGACATGGATGGCCGTCGCGAAGGCCAGACGCACGTACATGCCGCTCGAATACTCTTTCACGGGCCGGTCCATGAAGTCGCCGATTTCGGCGAAGGCGGCGATGGCGGGGAAGGCGGCCTCGATTTCGGCGCGGGAGAGGCCCATGATCTCGCCGTTCAGGATGACGTTCTCGCGGCCAGTGAACTCCGGGTTAAAGCCGGCGCCGAGTTCGAGAAGGGCGGCGACCCGTCCGGCGGCGACCACGCGGCCACGCGTCGGCTGCATGATGCCTGCGACAATCTGCAGCAAGGTGCTCTTGCCAGAACCGTTCGGTCCGACGAGGGCGAAGACTTCTCCGGGCTCGACGGTCAAATTGATGTCGCGAAGGGCCCAAAAGTCCTTAGGGCGCTTCTCGTCGAGGAAGGGAAGCGCGGCCAAGAGGCGGTCGGCGGGTTTGGCGAAGAGCGGATAGATCTTCGAAACGTGCTGGATCGATACCAACCTTCAATTATCAGCGATATCCTGCAAGGGATGGGTACTGAGGCGGTGATTCCCCGGCGCGCGGCGCAAGCTTTGTTGCGGGCGGTGGATTGGTTAACAGAGAGCGAGGTGGACTTTCAGGTCACCGGCGACGCGGCCGCGCGATTCTATGGCGCGAAGTTGGCGATCCGCGAGATTGAACTCACCGTGGCGGGGAGCGTGATTGAACGCCTCGGCGACGGCGTAGAGTGGCAGCAGGACGAACGGTGGGAGCGGTTGACGCTGGTGCGGCACGGGGTGCGGCTGGTGGCGAGCTCGGCGCGGTGCTTTGAAGCGCGGCGCGGCAAGTGGATCTCCGTGCGGGCCGACCTGCGGCACAACACCTGGATCGACTTTCAGGGCCGCCACATTCCTTTCGAAACGCGCGGCCCCCTGATGCGGCGCTATGAACGCCTCGGCGAGGATGAGCCGGTGAGGCAGATGCTCGCCGGCAGCCACTGCAGCTAGTCGACCGGCTTGGCGAACGTGAGACGGATACCCGTCGTGAAGAGCACGTCGTTGGTCTTCAATCCCGGAACGGGGTTGCTCAGATAGCGGTTGCTGAAGCCGACGTTCCAGGCCAACCATTTGTTGATGTTGGTGGAGAGCCCAGTATCAAAGTTCAAGCGGTAGTTGCCTGAGTTGGACATATTCGGGTAGAACACCAGGCGCTCCGTGAACACCATGTTGCTGGCGATCTTGTGGTTCAACTCGTTGCCGAGGATCAGTTCGGTGGAGGTCCGCCGAAGGCCGGTCGAGAAGAATTCCTTGTTTAAGTTGGCGCCGGCGAACAGGTCGAAAAGGGTCCGCTTGTTTTGGATGACATGGTAGCCGCCGCCGCCGCCGAGGACAAAGCGGAGATCCAAACGCTGGAACTCGTCGAATTCGAGGTCGGAGAGCGCGAAGACGAACGACTTCTTGCTCAGGTTTAGGTCGTAGCGGCCGCCGCCGCGAATGGCGTTGGCGGTCTGCTGGGTCTGGCCCTGCAGGCGGGCGTTGGTATTGATGCTCGTGAAGTAGAGGGTGATCTTGTCGCGGGAGGTGGCGCGGGCCAGGTAGGCGCCGATGTTAATGGTGTTGGTCTCGGCGTTGCCACGGGTGGCGGCGTAGCCGGCGTCGAAATGGCCGGTCCAAAGGTCGAGGAGCCGAGGGTTGGTCAGGCGATCGAGCCGGGCAAGATATCGGGTCTGCTCCTCTTCCGAGCGGATGGTGGCGATCTTTTCCTTGGTGGTCTCGACGCGTCCGGCTGCGGCGGTGGTCACGGTGTACTTTTCCGCGTCCGCCTTCAGGGAGCCGACAATGGTCTGGCCGTCCTTCAGCACCAGGCTCAGTGGAGCGCCGGAGTCGATACTTGTAATGGAGGCGAAGGGAATCTTGACTTCGCCCGCCAGCTCGGACTTCAAGGTGAGGGAATCGCCCTCGACTCGAATTACGGTGCCGGTAAGCCGGTCGCCGTTTTTCATGGTGACGGAATCGGCGAGCAGGGAACTCGTCAGGAAGAAGACGGACAGGAGTCCATGCAGAAATTGTCTGGGAACGCGCATCAGAAGAAGTCCTCGAAAATAATCATCCCAGAAAGAGCTTGGGAGGGCAGGCAGGGGCTAACGGAGCCGCCCGTACGAGTTGGCTGGAGGAGCCAACTCCTGAGAAGGAGGCCTCACCCAACCTTTTCCGGCTCTCACCGGGCTCAGTTACAGCACGGACCCACCACTCCAAACAATAAGGATGGCAAGCAAAACACTGGGATGCAAACTTTTCCTCTAGATTTCCCAGGGGTGCATGACGTTTCACGGAGACGAAAAAAAGTCGTGACATAATCTGTCGTATGAACTCTGAATCCAGGCGCAATTTCGTGAAAGCCGCGGCCGCTTTCACCATCGTCAGCCCGCAGGCGGTGCGTGGGTCGCAGGCAAACTCGGCGATGACTCTCGGTCTGATCGGTTGCGGGAACCGGGGAATGTACGTCAGCGGCATTTTCGCGAAGAACGAAAACGCCCGTGTGGCTGGCTTCAATGACATCTACGAAGACCGCTTCCAGGCGGCGGCGCAGAAATATTCCGGGGCCAAGCGCTACAACTCCTACGATGAGATGCTGGCCGACAAGAGCATTGATGCGGTGCTGATTGCAACGCCCGCCTTTCTGCATCCGGAACATTTTGAACGGGCCGTGAAGGCCAAGAAGCACATTTTTTGTGAAAAGCCGGCGGGTGTCGACGCGCCGGGCGTGCTGCGGTTCCTGAAGGCGGCACGCAGCGCGGATCCCACCAAGCGGATCTCGATGGACTACCAACAGCGCTACGGCACGGAATACCGGAAGGGGCATGCTCTTGTGAAGTCGGGGGAGCTTGGCCGCATCAGCCAGATTCGGGCGGCGTGGATGGGCGGTGGTCCGCCGATTAAGAAAGGCCACGATCCGAAAGAAGAGCGGATCCGCAACTGGTTCTTCTACCGGGAGCTTTCGGGCGACATGCTGATTGAACAGGATTGTCACAATATCGATGTCGTGAACTGGTTCATGGGAACGCATCCGGTGCGGGTTTCCGGTTTCGGGTCGCGGATGCAGCGGACGCAGATCGGCGATATCTACGACAATCTTTCGCTGAGCTATCAGTACGAGGATGGGACCATCTTCAGCTTCACGGCCAATCAGTTCGGGAACCCCGGCTGGCAGGATGTTTCAGAGACGTTCGTCTGTGAGAAGGGCGTGGTGAACGTGTCGCGGAAGGGCATCAAGATCTATCGCCCCGGCAAGCCGGTTGAGGAGATGGAAACCAAGTACGACATCACCCAGGACGGCGTGAACCAGTTCGTGGCGGGCGTGCGCGCCGGCCAAGTGGAGAACGCGGGCCTGTGGGGCGGTGAGAGCACGCTCTCAGCGGTGATGGGTCTGATGGCCTGTACTTCGGGCCAGCCGATGACCTGGGAGAAAGTGAACCAGGCTTAGAGCAAGCACAGCAGGTAGTACAACAGGGGCGCGGAGAGGCAGATCGAGTCCGCTCGATCGAGGACGCCTCCGTGCCCCTGAATCATTTGGCCCCAGTCTTTGATGCCGCGGCGGCGCTTCATCGCGGAGAGGATCAGGCCGCCCGCAGTGCCGACCGCGGCGATGGCGACGGCGAGCGCCGCGGCGGTTGGCCACGGGAACGGTGTGAGCCAGTGGACCAAGGCGCCGAGGGCTCCGGCGCCGAGGAGACCGCCGAGGAGGCCTTCGACGGTCTTGTTCGGGGAAATGGCCGGCGCGAGTTTGTGGCGGCCCAACGCTTTGCCGGCGAGGAACTGGAAGACGTCGCTGGCTTGGGCGATCAGTACGAGGAAGACCATCAGCAACGGATGCAGGGCCGGGATATGAGCCAGGCCGGCGACGGCGAGCAGCAGGGCCCATCGCTGGCGCGGAGCGAGCAGGGCGGGCAGGACGACGGCTGGCGGCAGGCCCGCGATGACCACTCCGTACTGGGCTGCGACGAGAAGGGCGGTAAGCGGGGTGAGGGCGCCGAACTCGCGGAGACCTTGCAGCGAGAGCAGAATGAAGAAGGCAAAGATGGCGACGGGCCCGGCGAGCAGGCCGAGACCCATCAGGGTGATCATGATCCACCAGCCGCGGATGCGGGCGTTGATGTGGTCGATGCTCGGGCCCGGAGACCGTTTTTGCGAAACGAAGCCAATGAGGGAGGCGAGGAGGAGCGTGGCGTAGAGCCCGCCGAAGATCCAGCCGGCGGCCGGCCAGAGGCTCATGCGACCAACTCCCGCAGCCGGGCCAGGAATTCGGGTTTGGCTTCGTTTCGTAATATGCGGGTTGGCGGCCGGAAGGTCACCGTCCAACCGCTCCAGTGATGGTCGATGCGAATCGGATAGATCTCGCACTCCGGGCGCTGGGCGGCGAGGTGGTAGATGCCGCTGCGGAAGGGGAGCAGGCGGCGGCCGTCGCCGCGGGTTCCTTCGGGGAACAAGAGGAGCGAGTGGCCGCGGTCGAGGGCGGCGAGCATGGGGGCGAGCGGGTCGTGGGAGCGGTCGACGACGGTGCGGTCGACGAGGACGGCGTCGAAGATTTGGCGGGAGAGGAAGCGGCGGAGCGGGTTGGCCTGCCAGTAGTCGGCGGCGGCGACGGGATGGGTGGGGCGGGGGAGGCTGAGGCGGAGGACGGCGAAATCGAAGTGGCTGGCGTGGTTGGCGAAGAAGATGTGCGGGCCGGGAGGCGGGGCGGGGCACTCGCGGCGGACGCGGGTGAGCGTGAGAATGCGGGCTCCGAGGGCGATGCCGTCTGCGATCATAACCAGGCTGACGCCAACAGGATAGCTTGCAGGGCAAAAGCGGCGAGTTGGAACTTCCAGAGGCGGAGACTGGCTCGGGTGCGTTCGTCGAGGGAGCGGGGGGAGAGTTGACGGCGGAGGCCGAAGCGGAGGAGCCAGGCGTCGAGTTCGGCCTCGTGGCCGGGGAGGTTCTCGAAGAGGCGGGCGTCGATCGCGACGCGGAGTGCTATATAGCAATGAAGTAGCCACGCCAACAGGCTGCCGGTGAGGGCCCAGCGGCCGGTGTGGAACCAGCCGAAGCCGGCGATGAGGGCGAGAACGTGGCCGGCCTGCGCGATGACGGCGCCGGAGCGGAGGATGCTGGCTGCGGGATTCATGGGCGCGGTTCCCGGACTTCGAGGCAGTTGCGGGGGAGTTCGAGATTGGGGCGGTGACTAGCGCCGTTGGCAGGGACGACGCCCCACGCTGGTGATGGGTTCTCGAGGAGTTCGCCCTTGGAATGGTGTGCGGCGTGGGTTGCGCAGCGGGCGACACGGCCTTCGAAGTTGAGGCGGAGGTTGCGATCGAGGTGGAGCGGGGGGCGGCGGGAAGTCCCCGTCAGGTTTCGAGGCGCTCGCGGAGGGCCCACTCCACTGGCGGTGGGATTCATTGGAGTTCGGCCCACTCTTCGAGGCGTTCGCGGTGGCCACGGTGGAGATAGACCTGCGGCCGGCAGGAGCGGATATGTTCGAGCGCATCGTCGACGGAACTGGCGCGATGGGTGGCGAGGAGCCAGGCGGCGACCGAGATGGCGCTGCGCGAGCGGCCCAAGGCGCAAAAGACAAGCGTGGGGCGGGGCATGGCCTCGATGGCGTTGACGGCGCGGCGGAGCTGGTCGACGGACGGCACGACGAGGTCGAGCATCGGGATGTTGCGGTACTCCGACTCGCGGGGGGTGACGGGGAGTTCGGCGGTGACGTCCACCATGGCTCCGGGCCACTGGCCGCGGCGGGGGGCACGGCCGAGCCAGACTCCATCGGCGATCTCTTGCGCCATGGCTTCCCGGCGGGTGAAGGCCCAGGAGTTCATTTTGGCGAACCACCGATGGGGGGCGAGGAGCCAGAAGGCGATGGGGTTGCCCTTGCGGAACAGGTGAGGGTCGCCGACGGCATAGATGGCGGCGACAAGCAGCCAAGCGCCGGCGGCCCACCAAGCCCACCAGCCGGCAAAGACGAAGATGCCGGCGCCAAAGAGATAGAGCAGCGCGAGCTTGTCGCTGGGGGTGCGGACGGTGGAGACGGGCCTGGGGATGAGCCAGAGGCAGAACAGGCCGACCCAGAGGCCGGCGGGCAGATCGATGAAGTGGTGTTGGTAGGTGGTGAGGGTCGACAGCGCCGCCAGAGTAAGCCAGGCAGTGACCCAGGGGGATCCGTAGCGGGCGGCGAGGATGACGGCCAGACTGACGTGGAGGGAGGGGGCTTGATTGTAGGGGAGGTCGAAGGAGAGCAGGCTATCGAAGAGCCAGCCGGGGAGGCCGTCGATCGGGGGGCGGACAAAGGTGACTTTCAGCGGGAAAAGCAGGAATCCGGCAAGGGAGACGAGTTGCGCGGTGAGCAGGCGGAGGCCATGTTGATCCAGTTCTTCCTTGGTGCCGGGGAGGAAGAACGAGGCGGCATAGAAGAGGTCCGTGGACCAGTAGGGAATGATGGTCCAGGCGAGGAAGGGGATGTGGTGTTCCCAGGAAAAAACAAAGCTGCCGACGGGTTCCCGGAAGCTGGTGAGCCAGTTGGTGAGCCCATAGCTGAGGAAAAAGAAGGGACCGAGAAAGACAAGCCAGAGGAACGGACGAATCAAGCTGGGTTCCTTTTGGCGAGCGACACGGTGAAGATCCCGAAATCGTCGATGAGCTGATCGACTTTGGTGAAGCCGGCGGACTCGACGAGTTGATCGAGTTCGGCTTGGGTGCGGCGCCGCATGACCCAGGCGCCGCCGCCGCGATGGCTGGGCAGCGTGCGGGCGATCATTTCGAGTTGGGGGTGCCAGGGTTGGCCGGTATAGAGAAGGTAGCCGCCGGTTTCGACGGCCGCGGCGACGCCGGCGAGGGCCTTGCGCACGGGTTCGTTATCCGGGAAGAGTTCGAAGAGGCCGGAGACGATGGCGGCGTTGTGATGGAGGCCTTGGTAGCTAGCGGGGTCGAAGGCGTCGGCCTGTTCAAAACGAACCCGATGGGATAGGCTGCGGGAGGCGATGAGGGCCCGGCCGGCTTCGACGTTGGCGGGGTCGAAATCGCGGAGCAGGGCGGAGGCGTTGGCGGGTAGAGCGTCGAGGACGTAGCGGCCGTGGCCGGCGGCGATGTCGAGCAGGTTGAGTGGACGTTCGGCGCCGATGCGAGCGAGCAGCTTTTCGATATGCGTTTTGCGGATGCGGATGCCGCGCCAGCCGATGGCGTTGAGATAGCCGTAGTCGACGATTTTGCCGATGGGCGTGATGCCAGAGGGCTGGTTGCGATAGACGTAGTCGAGCGAGGCGCCGGAATCGAAGCCGGTGCGGAGACCGAGGCGGATGCCATCGGAGAGGCGGCCACCGGTGCGCATGCTCCATTTGGTGCCGGCGAAGCGGAGGGGCTTGCGCTCGGAGAAGGCATCGAATTCGGCCTTGGTGAAACCGCGCTTGTCGGCGCTGAGGAGGGAGGGCTGTTCCGGGGCCGAGGCGAAGACGCGATTGAGAAAGATGCGGACTTTGGTGAGGGCCTGGGCGCGGTCCTTTTCGCCGAGGGTGTCGTGGAAGAACTCGGGGAAGGTGTGGAGCTCTTTGGTGCGGGCGCCGAGGTTGTTGAAGAACTCTTGTTGGGGGCCGGAGCAGACGACCCAGTCCTTGCCGGAGACCAGGATCTGAGTGGGGGTTTGGATGGCGGCGGCGTCGGCGACGATGCGGTCTGCTGTGTCGTAGAGGCCGAGGAGAACGCGGACGGAGATGGCGCGGGTGATGAGGGGGTCGGACTCGTAGGAGGCGATGCGGACGGGGTCGTGGGTGAGGAGCTTCGCCTTGACGTAGGACTGGACGAAGAAATTGCCGCGGATGCCGAGCATCATGGACAGACCGAGGCGGGCGAAGGGTACGTAAAGATTGACGCTGAAGGCGGGCGCGACGAGAACCATGGCACGGATCTTCGGCGCGTAGTCGTGGACCCAGGCGGTGGCGATGACACTGGCGAGGCTTTGCGCGATGACGGCCAGGTTTTCGAGGGCGATGCCGTGAGTGGCCGAAACATGGCGAGCGAAATCGTCGAGATCGCGGATGGAGCGGGCGAGGCTGGGGCTATCGCCGCGTTCGCCTGGAGAGCGGCCGTGGCCGCGGGCGTCCCAGGCGAAAATGGCGTGGTTCGGCAGGTTCACTTCGTCGACGATGTGCTGCAGGCGGCCGGAGTGTTCGTGGCCGCGGTGGAGAAGCAGGATTCCATTGGTCCCAGCGCCGGGCCAATAGCGATAAAACAGGCGCACTCCGTCGGTGGTATCAAACCAAAGTTCTTCGGCAACTCTCGGGTTCATGCGGCGAGACCTTGGCGGACGCGGTTATAGATCGTAAGAGTAAGCAGAGCCACTATTATCCACGGGACCCAGCCCGGAATGCTGAAGCCGAGGGCGAGGGCGAGGGCCATGGCTCCGAAAAGCAGGGCCCGGTCGCTCTTGCCGAGGGGGCCATCGTTGCGGCGGCCGGTGGGGCAGAGGATGCCGGCGGCTTCGCTGACACCGGCGAGAACGATGGCGGCGCCCATTACCCACGGGTTCAAAAACACGAAAGGGGCGGCGAGAGCGGCATCGGCGAGGAGGTCGCCGAGTTCGTTGAGATAGGTGCCGAGGCGCGTGGGTTGGCTGAACTCGCGGGCGAGCATGCCGTCGATGGCGTTGAGGGCCATGCGGACGAAAAGGAACCCGGGCAGCAGGAGATAGGAATTGCTATAGAGCACATAGGCGCCGACAGCGCAGGAGGAGGCGGCGGCAAAGACTGTAACTTGGTTGGCGGTTACCCCGGCGCGGGAGAGAGAACGGGCGATGGGCCGCAGCAGTTGCTGAAACCGCGGCTTCAGGGCGTAAAGACTCGGCAATCCATCCGATTCTACAATGGGAAGTTGCAAAATCGGCTGGTTTCTCTCGACGCGTTCCGCGGATTGATTATGGCGTTCATGGTGCTGGTGAATACGCCGGGCACGGGCATGTATGTTTATCCGCCGTTGCGACATGCGGAATGGCATGGGTGGACGCCGACGGATGTGGTGTTTCCGTCGTTTGTCTGGATTGTGGGTGTGGCGATTACGCTGGCGCGGAAACCGACGATGGGTAAGGTGCTGCGGCGGGGGGCGGTGCTGTTCGGGTTGGGATTACTGGTTTATTTATATCCGTACTTTGATTTTTCGACGGCGCGGATATTGGGCGTGCTGCAGCGGATTGCGATTTGTTATGTCGTGACTGTCGCCATTTACCTTTGGACCGGGGTGCGGGGGCAGATCCTGTGGACGGCGGGGTTGTTGCTCGGTTATTGGGTTTTGATGGTGGTGGGCGGGGACGGGCGGTTCGATGTGGAAGGGAACTTCGCCCATACGGTGGACCGCATGGTGTTGGGCGTGCATAACTACGCGAACACGAAGACGTGGGACCCGGAAGGAATTGTCAGCACAATTCCGGCGATTGCCACCTGTTTGTTAGGGGTGCTGGCCGGGCACTTGTTGGCGCGGAAGGAGGAGTTGGCGCGGCGATGTACGTGGTTGTTTCTGGCAGGCAACCTGATGCTGGCGGCGGCGTTTGTGCTGGACCACTGGCTGCCGATCAACAAACAGCTTTGGACGAGTTCGTTTACGCTGCTGATGGCGGGGCTGGACTTCGTGATGCTGGCGATGATGGTTTGGCTGGTGGATGAGTACAAGGTGCAGAAGCCGTTTGCGCCGTTCGTGATTCTGGGGCGGAATGCGATTGCGGTTTACATGGCGTCGGAGTTGATCGATATTACGCTCCATGCGCTGAAGTGGCGGGTGCCGCTGTATGAGAGCGTGTTTGCGCCGCTGGCTTCGCCGATGAACGCGTCGCTGCTGTATGCGATTGCTTATGTGCTGGTGAATTTCCTGATTGCGCTGGGCCTGCATCGGCGCGGCTGGTACCTGAGGGCATAACGATGGGAAGCTGTGGCGCGACATTAGCGGGTGGACGGTCGGCGGCGATTGGCCGGGGCGAGAACATGGTCGAATTTTGCTTCGACCACTTCGAGATGCTTTCGAACTCGAACCGGGAAGCGGTGTTCGTGCTGCATTCAGTGGGGGTGGACGAGGAGGGGCGGACGGCGGCGTTTGCGTTGGTGCATGTGGACGGGGTGGCGCAGGATTTCACGGCGCGATGGGGGCGGAGCGGGGTGGGTTCGCTGCACTTCGGGCCGATTCCGGTGCCGGTGGAGGAAGACGACCGGCCGGGAATTATGGTCTACGGTTCGCGGGCTTGTACGTTCACTTGGCGCAGTCATCAATGGGAGATCACCGGGGTACAGTCGTCGCCGCAGTTCGAGTTTGCGGCATTGCACGGCGAGACGCTGGTGCAGCCGAGCAATCTGCGGAATGCTTGGGCGCTGCGGGATGGGCGGCCGGTCTGTGATGTGGATGAGTTGGCGGATGGTACGCACGGGGAGCTGACGAAGGACCCGGAGTCGGCGGAATCTTACCGGGTTCGATTTGGTGGGCGCATTTGGCGGCGGTGGCGGCATCAGCATACGGGGAAGCAGTCGGTGGAGGTGTTGGCGTTTGATATTGACGCCGCGGATATCGAGGCGTCGCTTGATGAGGTTTGGGGAGAGATCGGCGGGCAGGAGGAGGCCAAGCGGGAACTGGTTCGGGCGATTCAGTGGCCGGTGCTTTATCCGGAGTTGTTTCTGCTGTTTAAGCGGCGGCGGTCGCGCGGGGTGCTTCTGTATGGGCCGCCGGGATGTGGGAAGACGCTCCTAGGCAAAGCGGTGGTGAAGCTGCTGGCGGCGCTGTACCGGCGGAAGGCCGATGACGGCGGGTTTCAGTACGTGAAGGGCCACCAGCTATTGGACCAGTATGTGGGCAACTCGGAGAAGGGCGTGAAGGAGTTGTTCGACCGGGCGAGGCGCTGGAAGGAGGACAAGGGCTACCCGGCGGTGCTGTTCTTCGATGAGGCCGATGCGCTGTTCAAACGACGGCCGCAGGGTGATTCCAGCTTCACACTGGTGCCGGCGTTGCTGGCCGAGATGGATGGGATGGACGAGAGCGGGGCGTTTCTGATTCTGGCGACGAATCGACCAGACGCGTTGGACTTGGCCGTGACGCGGCCGGGCCGGGTGGACCGGAAGATTCGGATCACGCGGCCGGACGAGAGCGGGTGCCAGCGGATATTCGCGATTCACATGGATGGGGTGTTTCTGGCGGAGGGGTTGACGCTGGAGGCGATCAGCACGGCGGCGGCGCGGGAGTTGTTCTCGGAGGCGCATCGGCTATATGACGTGGAGTGGGAGGACGGATCGCAGGAGGGGTTCCTGCTGAAGGACTTGGCGAGTGGGGCGCTGGTGCAGAACATTGTGGACCGGGCGACGGCGAACAAGATGGAGCACTGTATTGAGAACGGCGTGAGAGAGGGTTTGGACGTGGCCGACGTGGCGCGGGCGATTGACGAAGTGCAGGCGGAGCAGTTGCTTTCGAACCATCCGGAAGAGGTGGCGGAGTTTGCCGAGAGCCGGCGGCGGCGCATCACGGACGTTCGAAAGGCGGGCGTATGATAGGAAATCCATGTCAAAGATCATGATGGTGGCGAGCGAGGTGGCTCCGTTCATAAAGACCGGAGGCCTAGCCGATGTGATGGGCTCGCTGCCGGCGGCGCTGGTGCGCGCGGGCGAGAGTGTGACGGTGGTGATGCCACGGTACCGGGGCGTGGATGCGCCGGATTTCTACCGGCTGCGGGAAGACCTGCCGGTGTGGCTGAACGGCTTCCGGCATCGCGTGGACATTGATGCGTGTGACCGCGAGGGCGTGCGTTACCTCTTTGTCGATGCGCCTTGGTTTTATAACCGCGATGGGGTGTATACCTCGGGCGGTAAGGATTGGGGCGACAACCACATCCGCTACGCCATTCTGTGCCTGGCTGCGCTGGCGATTGCGCGGGAGATTGATGCGCCGGAAATCTTCCACGTCCACGATTGGCAGACGGCGTTGCTGCCGGTTTATCAGAAAAGTTGGTTCGGTGGCGACCCTCGGCTGATCGGCGCGAAGACGATGTTGACGATCCACAACCTGGGGTATCAGGGCCGGTTCGGCCCGTCGGCGATGGGGGAGTTGGGGCTTGACCAAGGCTTGTTCCATTCCGGGGTGATGGAGTATCACGGCGATGTGAATTTGCTAAAGGGCGGGCTGTTGGAGAGCGATTGGTTGACGACGGTGAGCCCGCGCTACGCGCAGGAGATTCAGACGGCGGAATATGGGTTTGGCCTGGAAGGGCTGCTGCGGGAGCGGTCGCACAGCTTGACGGGGATTCTGAATGGCGTCGACTACCGGGACTGGGATCCGGCCACCGACCGGTTCCTTCCGGCGAACTATTCCCCGGAAGACCTGAGCGGGAAGCAGGCTTGCAAGCGGGACCTGATCGAGTATTTCGGCCTGCCGCCGGAGGCGATGGACCGGCCGCTGATCGGCATCGTGTCGCGATTCGCGGAGCAGAAGGGCTTCGACCTGATTGAGCAGATCGCGGGCGCGCTGGCCGATGAGCCGATGTCGCTGGTGGTGCTGGGGTCGGGAAACGCGCATTGGGAGAACATGTTCCGGCACCTTACAAGTTGGCGGCCGGACAAGTTCGCCAACTGGATTGGCTTCTCAAATGAGATGGCCCATAAGATTGAGGCGGGCTCCGACATCTTCCTGATGCCGAGCCGGTACGAGCCGTGTGGGCTGAACCAGATTTACAGTCTGAAGTACGGTACGCCCCCGGTGGTACGCGCCACGGGTGGCTTGGATGATACGATCGATGGAGAAACCGGATTTAAGTTTTGGGAGTACCACCCCGATGCCCTGCTGAAAGGTGTGCGGTATGCGATCCAGAAATGGTTCGACCGTGACGGTTGGCAGGAGCGGATGCGGCGAGGAATGGCGAAGGACTATTCGTGGGATCGCTCGGCCGGGGAGTACCAGAGACTCTACGCGCAGTTATTGGGTCGCTGAATCTTTTTCCGGGACGAGACATCCAAGCAAGTGGAGATTTAAATGGCAGGACAAAACACACTTACGTTCACCGACGGTGCATGGGACACCGAGGTGCTGAAATCCGAGACACCGGTCCTTGTGGACTTTTGGGCTGAATGGTGCGGCCCTTGCCGGATGCTCGCTCCGACCATCGATTCGGTGGCTGCGGACTATGACGGTCGCGTCAAGGTCGGCAAGCTGAACGTCGATGAGAATGGGAACGCGACGATGCGTTATGGCATCCGCGGGATTCCCGCGCTGATCCTGTTTAAGGACGGCCAAGTGGTCGCGCAGAAAGTGGGCGCCGTCTCAAAGACGGAGATCGCCTCGATGCTGGACGCGGCTCTCTAAGATTTCTCCCGCAAGCAAAAAAGGCCCCGGCTGAGTGATCAGCCGGGGCCTTTGCGCGTTTGGCTATTCTTCGAAGTGGCTGGTGACGGCGCCCTTGGCGGCGGAACCAACCAAGGCGATGTACTTGGCAAACACGCCGTTGATGTACTTCCACGGCGGTTTGGTCCAATTGGCGAAGCGGGCTTCGATCGTCTCCGGCGCGACTTCCAGATCGATGGTCGATTTCTCGAGATCGATATGGATCATGTCGCCGTCTTCGACCACGGCGATGGGCCCGCGATCGACGGCTTCCGGGGCCACGTGGCCGATCATGAAGCCGCGGGTGGCGCCGCTGAAGCGGCCGTCCGTGAGCAGGACGACATCTTCGCCGAGGCCTGCGCCCATGATAGCGCCCGTGACGCCGAGCATTTCGCGCATGCCGGGGCCGCCCTTGGGGCCTTCATAGCGGATGACGACGACGTCGCCGGCTTGGATCTTGCCGGCCTGTACGGCGGCCATGGCGTCTTCCTCGCGGTTGAAACAGCGGGCCGGGCCGCGATGGCTCTTCTTGGCGATGCCGGTGACTTTGAGGACCGAGCCTTCGGGGGCGAGCGAGCCTTTTAGGATGAGCAGGCCGCCGGTCTTCTTGATGGGTGCGTCGAGCGGCTTGATGACCTGCTGGCCGGGCGTTTCGACGACAGCGAGCAGCTCTTCGTTGATGGTCTTGCCGGTGACGGTCATCGCGGTGCCGTCGGCGTAGCCGCCATCGACGAGGCGCTTGGCGATGAGCGGAATGCCGCCCGCGGTGTCGACGTCGGCGGCGAAGTATTTGCCGGCTGGTTTGATATCGAGGTAGAGCGGGGTGCGCTGGCTGATGGTTTGGAAGTCGTCGATGTCGAGGGCGACACCGGCGTCCTTGGCCATGGCGAGGAGATGGAGGACGGCGTTGGTGGAACCGCCGCTGGCGGCGACCGAGGCGATGGCGTTTTCAAACGCGGTGCGGGTGCAGATGTCGCGGGGCTTCAGGTCGTTCTTGACGGCCTCCATGATGACTTTGCCGCAGTAGCGGGAGACGTCGTCCTTGCGGGGGTCGACCTGCGGAACGCTGGCGGTGAACATCGGCGCGAGGCCGATGACCTCCATGACGGTGGCCATGGTGTTGGCGGTAAATTGGCCGCCGCAGGCGCCGGCGCCGGGGCAGGCGTGGTCTTCGATGGCGAGGAGTTCGGCGTCGGTGATCTTGCCGGCGGCGTTGGCGCCGACAGCCTCAAAGACGTCCTGAATGGAGAGGAGTTTGTCGCCGAGTTTGCCCGGCATGATGGATCCGCCGTAGAGGATGACGCTGGGGATGTTCAGGCGGAGCAGGCCCATGGCGGCGCCGGGGATGGTCTTATCGCAGGCGACGAGCGTGACGAGGCCGTCGAACATGTACCCGCGCGCAGTGAGTTCTATGGAGTCGGCGATGAGGTCGCGGCTGACGAGGGAGGCCTTCATGCCTTCTGTGCCCATGGTGACGCCGTCGCTGATGGCGATGGTGTTGAATTCCATGGGGGTGCCGCCGGCGGCGCGGACGCCTTCTTTGACTTTTTCGGCCAGCGCGCGCAGGTTGTAGTTGCACGGCATGGTTTCGATCCAGGTGTTGGCGATCCCGATGATCGGCTTCCGGAGGTCTTCGTCGGTGAAGCCGATGGCCTTGAGCATGGAACGCGCCGGCGCGCGATCGCGGCCTTGGGTGATGGTATAGCTACGGAGTGGCATAGAGCCCCACTATTCTATCGGTTTCATGCGATACAATGCCCGCCATGAAGCGATCCTTGTTGTTGCTGTTCGCATGCGCGGCTCTAGTGCCAGCCCAGACGAAGAAGATTTTGGTGGTGGGGGACGCTGAAGTCGCCAAGGAGTTGCAGAGCGTCTCAGACAAGGTGCGCGTGGTGACGGTCACCCGGGCCACCATGGCCAATGAGATTGCGGATGCTGATGCTGTTGTGGGCGAGGTGAGCCCGGCGGACGTACGCGCCGGCAAGAAATTGAAGTGGGTGCAGACGATGAGCGCCGGCGTTGAAAAGGTGCTGCACATTTCTGGTGGGACGGATCTGCGCGATTCGAACATCATCCTGACGAATAACCAGATTGTGCAGGGGCCGGAGATCGCCGACCATGCGTTGGCGATGTTGCTGGCGCTTTCGCGGGGCATCTATAAGTTCGTCGGCGACCGGACGACGGAGACCTGGCAGCCGCGGCCTTACCCCGGCATCGAACTGAACGGGCGGAACGCCGTGGTGATCGGCTGTGGCGGCATTGGCCAGCAGATCGCACTGCGGAGTTGGGCGTTTGGTATGAACGTGGTTTGCGTGGATCCGGAGGATCTGCCGTTTTCGCCATTCATCAAGAAAGTGGTGAAGCCGGACCAGTTGGACGAAGTGGTGCCGGACGCCGACGTCGTTTTCATCTCCGCGCCGCACACCGAAAAGAGCCACAAAATGATGGGGCCGAAGCAGTTTGAACTGATGAAGAAGGATAGCTACTTTATCGCGGTGAGCCGGGGCGGCATTTACGATATGGGCGGGCTGGTGAAGGCGCTCGACAGCAAGCGTATCGCTGGGGCGGGCGTGGACGTGACGGATCCGGAGCCTTTGCCGCAGGGGCACGCGCTGTGGAAGTTCTCGAATGCGATCATTACGCCGCACATCGCGGGACGGAGCGACAAGGACCGCGCGCGGATGATCGGAACGATCAAAGAGAACGTGAAGCGGTTTGTTGACGGCCGGCCGATGTTGAACGTAGTAGACAAGCAGAAGGGCTATTGACGAATCTATAGGGATGTCCTCCACACCTCGGGTAGCCGTTCTCGGCGCTGGCAACATGGGCGCCGCGCTTATCGGCGGAATGCTGAAAGCCGAGGTTGTGGAGGCCGCCCGTTGCACGGCGACGACTCGCACGGAGACCTCGGCCGCTGCGCTGGAGAAGCGATTCGGCATTCTGGCGACGGCCGGCGGGAACCGCGAAGCCGCGCAGTTGGCCGATATCGTGATTCTGGCCGTGAAGCCCGTGAATGTCCCGAAGGTGCTTCGCGAGATTGGCGATGTGTTGCGGGCGGACCAGATCCTGATTTCGCTGGCGGCTTCGTTGCCGGTGGCCGTGATCGAATCCGAAGTGCCGTTGCCGATGCCGGTGTTTCGGGCGATGCCGAATATTCCCGTCATCCTCGAAGAAGGCGCGATCGGGATTTGCCATAACGCCGTGGCGACGCGGGCACAGCGGGAGATGGTGGAATGCCTTTTTCGCGCGGTCGGCGTGGTGGCGTGGGT
The DNA here is from genome assembly GCA_945890485.1 of Candidatus Sulfopaludibacter sp. SbA3. Taxonomy (GTDB): domain Bacteria; phylum Acidobacteriota; class Terriglobia; order Bryobacterales; family Bryobacteraceae. The sequence goes on from CAMDCN010000008.1 coordinate 164,799, forward strand.
GGATGATGAGCAGATGGACGCCGTGACGGCGTTGTCGGGCTCTGGACCGGCCTACGTGTACATCTTCATCGAGGCGATGATCGCCGCAGGCCTGAAAATGGGGCTTTCGCGCGATATTTCGACGCGTTTGGCCGAACAGACCGTGCTGGGCGCGGCCAAGCACGTACGCGATTCCGGGCTGCACCCGGCCATTCTGCGGGACCAGGTAATTACGCCGGGCGGCGTGACCATTGCCGCGATTCACGAACTGGAACGGCACGGTCTGCGCAGCATGTTGATTTCGGCCATCGAGACGGCCACCCAGCACAGCAAGAAACGAACTAAGGCATTGCTCGAACAGCTCGATACTTCAAATTCATGATCCATCACATTCTTTCGATTCATGCCCATCCGGATGATGCCGAGATTCTGGCCGCCGGCACGCTGACGCTGCTGGCGCAGGCGGGCCATCAGGTGACGATCGTCTCGATGACGCCGGGCGACTGCGGCTCCATGGAATGGGGGCCGGAGGAGACATCCGCCAAGCGCCGGGCCGAAGGCGCTGCCGCGGCCGAATTGATCGGCGCCCGCTACGAATGCGCCGAATTTCGGGACTTGGCGATCTTCAACGACGACACCAGCCGGCGGCGGGTGACCGAACTGCTCCGCCGTCTGCGGCCGACCGTTATCCTGACCTCTTCGCCGACCGATTACCACTGCGACCATGAAGCGACGAGCATTCTCGTCCGCGATGCTTGCTTCGCTGTCTCCTGTCCGAACTATCAATGCGGGGAGGCGCCGCCGCTTCCGGCGATTCCGCACCTCTACTACATGGATTCGATTGAAGGGCGCGATCGGGATGGCCGTCCGGTGCATGCCGACTTCGCCGTTGACATCGGGACGACGTTCACGATGAAGCGCGACATGCTGGCGGCGCACGCGAGCCAGCGGGAGTGGCTGCAGAAGCAGCATGGGATGGACGATTACCTGAAGTCGATGGAGGAGTGGACGCGGGCGCGTGGCAAGTCGGTTTCCGTGCCCTACGCGGAGGGGTTCCGGCAGTATAAGCACCATCCGTATCCAGTGACGCCGTTGTTGCAGGAGTTGGTGGGCGACCGGTTACGGCGCTAGGGCCACGGCCTCGATGACCTTTTTGAGAAGTGCCGTGCCCTCGTGCAACGTGGTGAGCAGGATGCGCTCATCGTTGCCGTGGGCGCGGCTTTCGGCGCCGTTGCGGAGGAATACGGGGACGCCGTAGACCGCCATGCCTTTGGCACGGAGGAAGGCTCCGTCGGTGGCGCCGCGGGACATGTAGGGAATGGTGACGGACTTGCCGCCTTCGCGGGCGAAGACGCTTTCCATGGCTTTATACAGGTCGGTGGTCAGGGAGCTCGGTTCGGTGGCCGGCATCTCCTGGCCGGGGTCGGGGAGAACTTCGATGGCGGGATCATTGATGATCTGGCGGAAGCGGGCGTAGACCCCTTCCTTGGTTTCGTTGGGTAGACGGCGGACGTCGATCTGGGCTTCGGCCTGGTTGGGGATGACGTTCACTTTCATGCCGGCGCGGAGCATGGTGGGGGAGACGGTGGTGCGGAGGGCGGCGTCGAGTTCCATGTCGCGGTCGCCGATCTCGTTGGCGGTTTGCTGGCGGGTCTTGGGATCTTCGAGGGCGGCGAGGTGGGGTTGGAGCCAAGCGTATTCGCTGAGCTTGGCCATTTCGCGGAAGTAGCGGCGGGTGGTGGTATTCAGGCTGACCGGTTGATAGGCGCGGACGAGTTTCGAGATGGCATCGGCGAGGTGCGCGACGGCGTTGTCCTTGCGGGGCAGGGAACCGTGGCCGGCGGCGCCGCGGGCGGTGAGGATCATGCGGGTGGGGATCTTCTCGGAGGTTTGCACCTGATACACGCGGGTGCCGTCGGCGGTGGCCGTCTGGGCGCCGCCTTCGTTGAGGGCGTATTCGGCGTCGATTTTGTCCCAGGCGTTGCGGATGAGCCATTGAATGCCGGTGGAGCCGGCCTCTTCGTCGGCCTCGCTGAGCAGGATGATGTCGCGGTTGAGTTTAGCGCCGGAGCGCTTCAGCTCGACGAGGATGGCCATCTGGGCGGCGAGCAGGTTTTTCGTGTCGACGGCGCCGCGGCCGTAAATGAATCCATCCTTGCGGACCGCTTCAAAGGCGGGTACGGTCCAGAGCTTGGGTTCGATGGGCACGACGTCGCTATGCGCCATGATCAGGAGCGGACGTTTCTCCTTGCCGCCGGCCAGGCGGCAGATGATGTTCATGCGTTGCGGGTCGCCGCCGAGCAGTTCGCAGGGGATGCTGTGCTGCTGCATTTCGCGGGCGATGTACTGGGCGACGATGGTTTCGTTGCCCGGCAGGTTCGAGGTATCGAGCCGGAGCAGGTCGACGAGATACCGTTCGGCGCGGGCGGCGAGCGTCTCCTGCGCCGGGAGGGTGAAGGGTAGAAGAAGTACCAGCAGAAGAGATCGCATCCCAGTTATCCTAGAGGATTCCATGCGTCTTGTTGTTGCGCTTAGTTGCTGCGCCTTGTTGGCCCAGGAGCCAGAAAAAAAAACCATCGTGGTGACGGGCTCCTACCAGCCTATTCCTCTCGAAGAGGCTGATCGTTCCGTGAAGGCGATTCCGGCGCGGGAACTGGCGCCGTTGGCCGGATCCGTGAGCGATTTGCTGAATCTGGATGCCTCCGTCGATTTGCGGGAACGGGCGCCGGGGGCGGTGAATAGTGGTCTTTCGATTCGCGGCGGCAGCTTCGGCCAATCGTTGATTTTGTGGAACGGACTGCGGCTGAACAGTGCGCACACGTCGAACTTGAGTATGGACCTGCCGATTCCGCTCGAGTCGATAGCGCAGGTGGAGATTCTAAAGGGGTCGGGGTCGACCTTGTACGGTTCGGACGCGACGGCCGGCGTGATGAACGTGATTTCGAAGCCTCCGGCGCTGAGCGAGGTCCGGTTCCGCAGCGGCTTTGGCAACTGGGGCACGCAGCAGCAGCATGCTTCGGTGGCTTACGTCGGTAAGGGGCTGTCGCAGCACTTCACCATGGCCCGGGACTTTTCTCGTGGCTTCATGGAGAACCGGGACTATCGCAATCTGTCGATCGCTTCGCAGACGCAATACCGGCAGACGGAAGTGACGCTGGCGATGAACGATCGGCCCTATGGCGCTGAGCAGTTTTACGGGAACTTTAACTCTTGGGAGCGAACGAAGAGCTGGTTTGCGGGGATCCGGCAGGGAATTGGCGAGAAGACCGATGTGCTCCTTGCGTATCGGCGGAATACTGACCTTTTTGTGTTGTATCGCGATCGACCGCAGGTTTTCACGAATCGCCACATCGTCGAGACCTGGCAGGGAAGCATCCGCCGCGCGGAAACGCTGCCTCGGAATGCCCGGCTGCACTACGGGGCCGAGTTCCTGGGCGACCGCATCGAGTCGAATAATCTCGGGCAGCATTCGCGGGCGCGGTCGGCGGTGTATGCCGCTTACGACATTCGCGCGTTGCAACGCTTCTCGTTGACGATTGGCCTGCGCGATGAGATCTACCGGAATTTTCAGCATCAATGGAACCCGTCGGCTGGCATGGGATTCTGGCTCAACTCCCGGGCGAAGCTGCGGGCTTCGGCGAGCCGGGCGTTCCGGCTGCCGACCTACACGGATCTCTACTATCGCGACCCGGCCAACGTTGGCGATCCGCTGCTGCGTCCGGAGCGGGCTTGGACGTTCGAGGGCGGACTCGATTTCTCGCTGCCTCGCGAGGCGAAGCTGGCGGTGACGGTTTTCCAGCGGCGTGAGAAGGACGGCATCGACTTTGTGCGTAGCTCGGCGGCGGACATCTGGCGGGCGACGAATTTTCAGGCGCTGAATTTTACTGGGTTCGAATCGCAATTGACGATGGTCGCCGCGCGGAAGCACCGGATTGAGCTTTCCTACACCGGGTTGAACGGGGCGCAGACCGTGTTGACGGGGCTGCAATCGAAGTACGTTTTCAACTATCCGCGCCATGCGGGCATTGCTACTTGGCAGGCCGCGTGGAGCAGCGGGATGATGGCGCGGACGCGGCTGGGGGCGATTGAACGCTTCGGCCGGTCGCCCTATGCGGTTTGGGATACCTTTCTGGCGTATCAAAAAGGCCGGGTGCGTCCGTACCTGCAACTAGCCAATATTACGTCCACCCGCTATGAAGAGTTGATCGGGGTTCGTATGCCGGGCCGCAGTTTTGTGGGCGGGCTCGAACTCGTGCTCTATCGGCCGCGATAAACTATCGAAGGACACCTTTTTTGCTTCGACACTTCCGCACCTTTGCCCTGCTGGGGAGCCTCTCTCTGGTTCGCGCCGCCGAACCGGGACAGTTAGATGCAAATCTGTCCTTGTTTACGGTGATGTGCGCGCTGCACGCGGCGGGCTACGACACGGAGATTGACTCGCCGAACAACCATCCGATTCGGGCGGCGGCGGTCCGGAATCTGGCGAGTCGCAATCTGAAAACGACCGGTGAACTGCGCGAGTGGCTCGAAAATCGCAAGTTGGGGCCGAAGCGGCTGGACCTGAACCGGTTCATCTCGTTTGCTCTGTCTGTCGACGGGCCGCCGAATTTCAACTACAAGTTCCAATCGCACGAGATGCCGCCGGACGTGGTTCCGCTGGCCGGTTTTGAACGGCTGGTGAGCCGGTTCTATGCCGAAGCGCAGGTGGAAGAGCTTTACAAGCAGGCCCAACCGGCTATTGAGAAGATGCTTGAAAGCTACCAGGCGCCGGTGGTGAATACGCTTGGTCAGGTGAACGGATATCTGCGCAATCCGACCAGCGGGTACGCGGGGCGCCGCTTCTACGTCATTCTCGAGCTCCTCGGTCCGCCGAATCATATTCAGACGCGGGCGTACAAAGACGACTACTATCTGGTCCTGACCCCGTCGCCGGAGATTCAGACCGACTACATCCGGTACGCCTATTTGCAGTACCTGCTCGATCCGCTGACTTTCAAATTTGCGGCCAAGCTCGAAAAGAAGAAGCCGCTGATCGATTTGGCGCAGGCTGCCCCGGCTTTGGACGAGCACTACAAGGCCGACTTTTCGTTGTTGGCGACGGCCAGCCTGATTCGTGCGATTGAGGCCCGGATTGATAAGCGGCGGGATCCGGAACAGGCACTTCGTGAGGGCTTCATTCTGACGCCGTACTTCACGGAAGCCTTGGCCAAGTATGAAACGCAGGAGGCGTCGATGCGCCTCTATTATCCAGAGATGATCGACGCGATCGACCTGAAGAAAGAGGATAAGCGGCTGGCTGCGGTTGACTTCTTGAAAGAGCGCCCGGTGAAGGCCGTGAAGGTCGCTCCCAAGGAAGAGAAGATCGAGTTGACTGGCGTGTTCAAGACGATGGAGGATGCGGAAAATCTCTATCGGACCGCCAAATTGGAACCTGCCCGCGAGTTGTTCCTTCGTGCGTTGCAGGAGACCGCTGACCAACCATTGCATGCAAAGGCATATTATGGTTTGGGCCGCGTTGCCGCACGTCAGGCTAATCTCGAGTTGGCCGAGAAGTTGTTCACCAAAGTGCTGGAGCTTTCGCCCGATCCGCAGACCAAAGCCTGGACCCACGTCTACCTCGGCAACCTCGCCGAGCGGGCGCAGGAACCCCAACAAGCCGTGGCTCAGTTCGAAGCAGCCCTGGCCGTTCCCGGCGCTACCGCCGCGGCTCGTCAGACCGCTCAGCAGGCGCTCACCAAGTTAGCTAATACCCCGAAGGAGAAGGAATGATCATGTCCCGTTTTGTCCGCCTCGCATTCAGTGTGGGCCTCGCCGCCGCTATTGCGCTGGCCCAGCCCAAGCCCAAGTCGCAGAAAGAAGTTGATGCCATCATGGCGATGCAGAATGCGCAGGATCCGGACTCCCGCATCAAGGCTGCCCAGACGCTGATCACGAAGTTTGCGGATACAGAGTTTAAGCCGTTCGCGCTTTACGTGATGGCTTCTTCCTATCAGCAGAAAGGGGATGTCGAGAACACGATCGTGTGGGCCGAGAAGACCCTGGAGGTCGACAAGACCAACTTCATGTGCATGAACATGATCGCCTCCGGTTTGGCGCAGAAGACCCGTGAGTTCGACCTCGACAAGGAAGACAAGCTCGGCCGGGCCGAGAAGATGGCCAATTCCGCCATGGAGGCGATCAAGACCGCTGCCAAGCCGAATCCGCAGATTCCGGACGATCAGTGGGAATTGATCAAGAAGGATTACACGGCCGAGGCGCATCAGGCGCTTGGGCTGGTCGCGATGGTTCGCAAGAAGTATCCGGAAGCGATTGCTTCGTTCAAGACCGCGGCAGAGACGACGCCGCAGCCGGATCCCGCGACGCTGGTCCGTCTTGCGAGTGCCTACAATCTGGCCAACCAGCCTGACAACGCCATTGCGGCGGCTGACAAGGCGATGGCAGTGCCCGATGTGAATCCCGCTATCAAGCAGGTTGCCGCCGCCGAGAAGGAACGGGCGACCAAGGCTAAGGCTGGCAAGTAGACCGGATGGGCGCGGCATGGGAGGCTTTGGCCGAAAAAATCGGCTATCAGTTTAGTCGTCCGGAACTCCTGGTCCGCGCCCTCACTCATAAATCTCGTATCGCCGAGAAGTCCGAGGCTGATCCCACCCGGGATAATGAACAGCTCGAATTTCTCGGCGATTCTATTTTGGGGTTCCTGGTCAGCGAGGCGCTGATCGCCCGGTTTCCCCATTATCCGGAAGGGAAGCTTTCGAAGTTGAAGGCATGGCTGGTTTCGGCGGCGCATTTGCTGGTGATCGCCGAGTCGCTTGGTTTGGGGGAGCATCTCCTGTTGGGTCGCGGGGAGGAGATGAGCGGTGGGCGTGGGAAGCGGGCGTTGCTCGCAAATGCCGTGGAGGCGATCCTGGCGGCGCTGTACCTGGACGGGGGCATGCCTGCGGCGCGAGCCTTTGTGGAAGCCCGAGTGCTGCAGGATGCGGGTGATCTGGAGGCGGGTGTGCCCGCCGGTGTAACCGATCACAAGTCGTTGCTCCAGGAGAAGGCGCAGGCGTTAAAGTACCCTCCGCCGAAGTACGTTACGATCGCCGAACGCGGCCCGGAACACGCTAAGACCTTCACGGTGGAAGTGCGCGTGGGTAAGGGGTTGTGCGCGGTGGCCGAGGGCATTTCAAAGAAAGAGGCCAGCCAGCGGGCGGCTGAACTGCTGTTGGCCCAATTGGCCGGTTAAAATCCGGGCCGAAGTGGTCGATAACGCCGATAGTTATGTTTGTAATTATTGGTGCGCTTGTCGTTATTGGCTCCGTTTTGGGAGGCTACCTGCTCTCCCATGGGAAACTGCCGATTCTTTTTCAGCCCTTTGAACTGCTGATCATCCTTGGCGCGGCTATCGGCACATTGCTGATTGGCAATCCGCTGGCGGTGGTGATCGGCATTGTCAAGGCTGCGCTGGGCACTCTGAAGGGGAGCCCGTACAACAAAGCCTTCTATACCGAGCAGTTGAAGATGTTGAACGACGTCTTTACGTATGCGCGGAAGAACGGGCTCGTCAAGCTGGAAGCGGACGTCGAAGAGCCGGACAAGAGTCAGCTCTTCAGCAAGTACAAGACGCTGACCAGCAACCACCACGCGCTGCACTTTGTTTGCGACACGCTTCGCATGTCGATTAGTGGCGGCGTCGGCCACTTTGAAATTGACCAGATGATGGAGCTCGACATGGAGGTGCATCACCACGAGGCCGAGGAGCCGGTGCATGCGCTGAACACGATGTCGGACGCGCTGCCGGGTCTGGGCATTGTGGCGGCAGTGCTTGGCATCGTGATCACGATGGGCTCGCTGGGCGGACCGCCGGAGGAGATTGGGCACCATGTGGCGGCCGCGCTGGTGGGGACGTTCCTTGGCATTCTGATGTGCTACGGCTTCTTTGGTCCGTTGGCGGCCAATATGGGCAAGATTGCGGCGGCGGAGAAGGAGTACTACAACTTTCTGCGCGTTGGCCTGATTAGCTTCATCAAGGGCTCGGCGCCGATTCTCGCCACCGAGTTCGCTCGCCGGTCCATCCCGGCCCACTTCCGCCCGTCATTCAAAGAGATGGAGAAAGCCGTCAAGGGAGGCGCATAGCCATGGCCGAAGAGCAGCCGATTTATATCATCAAGAAAATCGTAAAGGGTGGCGGCCACCATGGAGGCGCCTGGAAGGTGGCGTACGCCGACTTCGTGACGGCGATGATGGCCTTCTTCATGGTGCTGTGGTTGTTGAGCTCCTCCGAACAGGTGCAGAAGGCGGTGGGGGGATACTTCTCTGACCCGGAAGGAAACGGCAAACAGGTTGGCACCCAGCAGGCGGGAGCGGGCGGGGAATCGATCAGCCTGGCGGCGAACGATATGGAAAAGCTTAAGGACAAGCTGGAAGAGGCGATGCGGGACACGCCGCAGTTCCAGAAAATCAAGGAGCAGGTGAAGATGATCGTGACCGGCGAAGGACTCCGGGTGGAGCTATTGGAGAGCGATGTCGGCACGTTCTTTGAATCTGGCAGCCCGGCGCCTACGGAACGCGCGACGGTACTGTTGGGCACTCTGGCGCAGGAGATTGGCAAGCTTCCGAACAAGGTCTTCATTGAGGGCCACACCGACTCAAAGCCCTTTACTGGCGACTATACGAACTGGGAGCTTTCGGCTGATCGCGCCAACACGGCTCGCCGGGTGATGCAGATGTACGGCGTTCGTGCCGATCAGGTCGCGCAAGTTCGGGGTTTCTCGGACCAGGCGCTGCGGGTGGCCGACAATCCGGCGGACCCGTCCAACCGGCGGATCTCAATCATCATCAAGTATTTGGATGCCCCTCCTGCGCCGCTAAAGGCTGACAAGAAGGGCGGTGATGCGCATGGCGGTGAGGCGGCGAAAGACGGGCATGGCAACGACGGGCATGCCAAAGACGAGCATGCCAAGGATGAACAGGCAAAACCGGCGGCCGCTCACTAGAGCGGCCGTCTTATCTCTTCGGCTCGAGTTGCGCCGCTGTCGCGTTCAAGATCACGATATCGACCCGCCGGTTCTTCGCTCTGCCTTCCTCGGTCTCGTTATCGGCCAGCGGGACCGTATCGCCGTAGCCCATCACCGCCATTCTTCCTCGCTCAATTCCGTACCGTTCCTCGAACAAAGCCATGACCGAGATCGCTCTTGCCGCAGACAGGTCCCAATTGCTGCGGAACCGCTCGGTTTGGATTGGAATCGCATCCGTGTGCCCTTCGAGACGGATAGGGTTGGACAGGTTCTGTAGGCTCTTCGCTACCTTCTCGATACTCGGTAGCGCAGTCTCGTACACGCCGTCATCGCCGGACGGAAAGAAGCCCGCTTGCCGCAGGCTAACGACCAATCCTCGCTGCGTCATCTGCACCTGCATGGACCCGTCGTTCACCTCTTTCTTTAGTTCGGTGAGTAACTTCTCGAGAGTTGGTTTCAAATCTGGCTGGCTACCGCCTGGGCCGCGCCATTGCGCATTGCCCTTTCCTTTGTCGTCCACCGTGCCGCCCAGAATTCCCGCGATTTTCGCCACCAGCCGGTCGTTTTCGAGCGCTCGCTTCACCGAGTCGGAGATCATCTGCTGTTTGCCTTTGTCCGCCTGAGAGCTGGCGAAGAGAACGACGAAGAAAGCAAACAGGAGCGTGATGAAGTCGGCATACGAGACAAGCCACCGTTCGTGGTTCTCCGGCTCCTCCGGCCGCCGCCGTCCGCTCCTCACGCCACCCTCTGTCGGGAAGACCGCGTAGCGACCGCCGGCTCAACGTCCAAATAGGTCTCCAGCTTGTCCTTGATCAACTTGGGGTTTAGCCCGTCCACAATCGCCAGCACCCCTTCGATCATCATTTCGCGTACCTCACTCTCCAAACGCGCTCGCGCCTTGATCTTGTTGCCCGCTGGAAGGAAAAGCAGGTTTGCCAGCGCCACTCCGTACACTGTCGCCACAAACGAGACAGCGATACCGTGTCCTACCCGGTCGATATCCGCCAAATTCTTCATGACTTGGATGAGCCCCATCACAGCACCGATGATCCCGACCGTCGGTGAGTAGCTGCCGGCGCTCTCCCATATCTTGGCCTCCTGCTCGGCGCGTGCCTCGCGGACCATGATCTCGAGCTCCATCATCCGGCGCAGTTCGTTGGTATCGACACCGTCCACGGCAAGCTTCAGCGCCTTTAAGAGAAATGGATCCTGGATGTTGTCAAATTCATCTTCGAGCGAGATCAGCCCCATCCGCCGGGCCCGCGTCGCCAAACTTACGATCTCTTCGACGATATCCGGCTTCGAACGCGGCGATTCAAACAGTACATCCCGCAGCCGCAGGATGCCGCCGCGCAGGGTCCGCAACGGATAGTGGACCATTACCGCGCCCATCGTGCCGCCGAGTACGATCAGCAGCGCGGTGTGCTGCGCCACATCGTGCAGCGAACCGCCTTCGAGGAGCAGCCCGCCCACGATGGCCAAAAACGCCAGCAGTAACCCGCCGAGTGTGGCCAGGTCGGGCCGGAAGTTACCTTTACCTGCCATGGGCGACCGTCAACAGCGGAACAGTCTGGTTGACGCGCTGGCGGAAGGCAACAACCCGGTCGATGACCTCTGTCGGCGTTTCGCGCACGACCACCTTCTGACCGTTCGTCAAACGAACGATCGTGTCCGGTATCGATTCGATCTGCTCAATCAAATCGTCATTGAGCACCATCGGTAAACCGTTGATGCGGGTCAAAGCAATCATTTGAGTTGGGGCCTCATCTTGCTTTTCGCCCCGCTCACTCAATTCTTGAGGCTATTTCATGAGCTTCAGGATGGCCCGCAATTCCGCCTGCACTTCGCCCCAGCTCTCGCGCGGAATCTCTTCTTCCATGGCGAACAGGGCCGCCTGTTGCTTTCGGGGCTTCACTGCCGGCTTGGCGGCTACGGCCACTTTTCCTCGTTGTTCGAGGGCTTTTCGCGCACCTTCAATCGTGAATCGTTTGTCGTAGAGCAGACGTTTGATCTCAAGGATCAGCTCCACTTCCTTTCGTGGATATAACCGTTGATTCGTGCCGCTTTTCTTGGGGCGCAGTTGCGAGAACTCGGTCTCCCAATACCGCAACACGTATGGCTTTACTCCCGCCAGCTTACTTACGTCGCCGATGCGGAAGTAGAGCTTATTGGGGATCTCCTGGGTCTCCGGAAGGAGGTCGCCTTCGGGAGTCGATTCTGGCCGGTTGCGCGCAGACACCTTGTGCATAGTATGCACCCGACGGCGATGCGCGCGCTACCCCGGATGCCTTCGACGGTGCCCCGGGGGCTTACGGCGTTACCATAGTGTTTCCATGCAAGTTCTCTCCGGAATCCATCCCGTCACGGAAGCCCTCCGCGCCGGCCAACCCATCGAGCGCATCCTGATCGCCAAAGGCGCGGGTGGTCCTAAGGTCCAACTCATCATTGACCTCGCCAAAAAGGCCAAAGTTCCTCTGCGTTATGAGCCTCGCGAGGCGCTCGACCGTTCGAGCAAGGCCGCTACCCACCAGGGTGTCGTCGCCTTCACGACCGGCCAGCGCTATGCCCAGTTCGCGGAGATTCCAGAGAAAGCCCAACTGCTCGTCCTGCTTGATGGCATCGAAGATCCTCATAACCTGGGCGCCATCATCCGGTCGGCTCATGCCGCCGGCGCCGATGCCGTGTTGCTGCCGGACCGCCGTGCTGCTCCGGTTACCGAAGTAGCCGCCAAAGCTGCCGCGGGAGCTCTGGCTCATATGCCCATCGTCCGCATCGGCAACGTCGCGCAGACGCTCGAAAAGCTCAAACAGCAAGGGTATTGGATCTACGGCCTCACCGAGCGCGGCACAGAGACTTACGACAAGGTCGCCTTTCACTTGCCGACGGTCCTGGTGGTGGGGGCGGAAGGCGCTGGACTGCACGATCTGGTCTCGAAAAATTGCGATGTCTTGGTGAATATCCCGATGCATGGAAAGATTGGATCGCTCAATGTAAGTGTGGCCACGGGCATCGCTTTGTTTGAGTGGCGGCGGCGCGCTGCAACCACCCGGTAGAGCGATACCATAGAAGGAATGCGCCAACTCCTCGCGCTGTCCCTCGCGGTAGTTACTCTACTCGCTCCGCTCGAAGCTGCTGTTCCCGTTCGCGCCCGCAAGGCAATGGTGGTCTCTCGGGAGGCCCATGCCACGGACGCCGGTGTTTCTATTCTGCAAGCGGGCGGCAACGCCGTCGACGCGGCAATCGCTGTCGGGCTGGCGCTGGCCGTGACGCATCCCTCGGCCGGAAATATCGGCGGCGGCGGCTTCATGCTGGTCCGATTCGCCGATGGGCGCAGTACGTTTATCGACTTCCGGGAGCGTGCGCCGGAAAAGGCCACGCGGGATATGTACCTCGATACGGACGGCAATCCCACTCGCGACTCGCTTCTTGGCTGGCGGGCCGCCGGGATCCCCGGTACAGTGCGTGGCTTTGAACTGGCCCACAAAAAGTATGGCAAAGCGAAATGGGCCGACCTTGTCGCTCCCGCCGTCCAGCTGGCTAAGCGAGGCTTCCCGGTCAGCTACGGCCTGGCGAACACACTCAAAAACTCGAAGAACCTGCCGCAGTTCGCTGACTCGAAGCGGATCTTCCAGCGCGACGGCAACTTTTATGAACCGGGTGACCGGTTGGTTCAGCCTGAGCTGGGGGCAGTTCTTGAGCGGATTCAGAAGGCAGGGCCGAAGGATTTCTATGAAGGCCAAACCGCCCGCAAGATGGTGGCGGCGATGGAGAAGATGGGCGGCCTGTTCACCCTCAACGACCTGAAGAACTACGCTGCCGTCGAGCGCGCACCGCTCTCTGGCAACTATCGCGGCTATGAGATTCTTACTGCCCCGCCGCCCAGCTCCGGCGGCATCGGCATTCTGCAAATGCTGGGAGTGCTCGAGAAAACGAACTACGCCTCTTTCGGCGCGGGCTCGGCGCAGGCGATCCATTACACGGCGGAGGCGATGCGTCGCTATTATGCCGATCGATCGGAGCATTTGGGCGACCCGGACTTCTTTCGGGTACCTACAAAAAAGCTCCTCGATCCCCGGTATCTCACCAAATTGCGGGACTCGATCGATCCCAACGCGGCTACGAGCTCCGATCAGATCAAGCCGGGGAACTTAGCTCCTTATGAGTCCACCGAAACGACTCACTACTCCATTGTGGACGCGGCCGGAAACGCTGTCGCCGTGACCTACACCCTGAACGGCGGCTACGGCTCCGGGGCCACCGTGCCCGGCCTGGGCTTCCTGCTGAACAACGAGATGGACGACTTTTCGGTCAAACCCGGCGCCCCGAATATGTATGGCGCCATTGGCGGCGAAGCGAACGCTATCCAGCCGGGCAAGCGTCCGCTCAGTTCCATGAGCCCCAGCATCGTGCTGAAGGACGGCAAATTGGCATTGGTAGTCGGCACTCCTGGCGGCACTCGGATTCTGACGAGTGTTATGCAGGTCATCCAGAACGTCATCGACTTCCAGATGTCGATCCAAAACGCCGTCAACTTCCCTCGTTTCCACCATCAGTGGCGGCCCGATAAGCTCTATGTGGAGCCCGGCTTTTCGCCGGACACTCGGCGCCTGCTCGAACAAAAGGGCCACTCTCTCGAAACCGCGGCCAACATCTGCGAGATTTCCGCTATTCAGGTGGAGCCCAGCGGCTGGCTTGCCGGTGCAGCGGACCCACGCGTGGAAGGCAAGGCCGCCGGATATTAATCAAATGAATCACGCCGTCTCCACTCACTTCTTCGTCAACCACCGGTTGAATAACGTCTGGCTCGATAAGATCTATGAAGCTGGAATCCCCGCAGTGGAAATCTTCTGCGCCAAGCAGCACCTCGATTGGCATAACAAGGCGCAGATCAACGAATTGGCGCACTGGTTCTCCGATGCGCCGCTGAAGCTGCACTCGCTGCATTCTCCCATGTTCAATGATGAGGTCTGGGGCCGAACGGGCCCCACGTCGATCATCAATATCGCGGATCTCAATAAGCCGCGCCGCATCGCCGCGGTCGATGAAATCAAGCGGGCGTTGGAGATTGCGGACCGTATCCCTTGCCGCTATCTCGTCCAGCATCTTGGTGCTCCCGTTGATGAATTCGACGAAGCCAAGCTCGAAGTCGCCTTCAGCTCGCTTGAGGAGATCAGCCTGTTCGCCCGGCACCGCGGCGTCGAAGTGCTGCTCGAAAACATCCCCAATGGCCTCAGTTCGGCGGAGAAGCTCAACTACTTCCTCGGCATTACCCACCTCAACCTCGGCTACTGCCTCGACGTTGGCCATGCCAATCTCATGGATGGAGTTGCTCCAACGTTTGAGCTGATGAAGGGCCGGATTAAGTCCACGCACGTCCATGACAATAACGGGAAGGACGATAAGCACCTATTTCCGACTTTGGCGGAAGGTGGCACGGTGAACTGGTCTGAGACCATGGGTTTGCTTCGCTCCCGCGAGCATCAGTATCCGCTGCTGCTCGAACTCAAAGAGAGCCCGGACTTCCTGCAACCGCTCGAAGCCATTCAACGGATTTTTGAAAACCTGGAGAAATTGTAAATGTCCCTCGCTCACGTCCGGATCGCGGACATCGCGCAGCACGACGGTCAAACCGTGACCCTCGCTGGCTGGCTTTATAATCTACGCAAAAGCGGCAAAATCTGCTTTCCGATACTGCGGGATGGCTCCGGTATTATTCAGTGCGTCGCGGTGAAGGCCAATCTGCCGGAAGGGACGTTTGAGGCGCTGAAGAATCTGACGCAGGAATCTTCGGTCAAGATTACAGGTAAAGTCCGCGCGGAACAACGCGCCACCGGCGGTTTCGAACTGGACGTCGAGTCCTGCGAGATCATTCAACGCGTCCCTGAGGACGTGCCCTATCCCATCACTCCCAAGGACCACGGCATCGACTTCCTGATGGACCATCGGCATCTCTGGCTTCGCTCGCGCCGCCAGTTCGCCATCGGCAAGGTGCGTCACGAGGTCATCAAGGCGACGCGGGATTACTTCGATTCGAACGGCTTCACGCTCGTCGACTGCCCGATTTTCACGCCCGCGGCCTGCGAAGGGACGACGACTCTTTTTGAGGTCGACTACTTCGAAGATGAGAAGGTGTATCTCACTCAGTCCGGCCAGCTTTACAACGAAGCGAATGCCATGGCGTTTGGGAATGTCTATTGCTTTGGTCCCACCTTCCGGGCGGAGAAGTCGAAGACGCGCCGTCACCTTACCGAGTTCTGGATGGTGGAGCCCGAGATGGCTTATGCCACGCTCGAAGATGTCAAGACGCTCGCCGAAGGGCTCGTCTGCTTCATCGCGCAGCGGGTGCTGGCGAACCGGCGCACGGAACTTGCGATCCTTGAACGCGATGTTACGAAGCTGGAAGCGATCACGGGCCCCTTCCCACGTATCACCTACGATGAGGCCGTGACGATCCTCCAGCGCAAGGGCAGCGAAATCCAATGGGGTAGCGATTTTGGCGGTACCGATGAGACCCTGCTGGCGGAGGAGTTCGATAAGCCGGTGCTGGTTGAAAAGTATCCCGCGCAGGTAAAGGCCTTCTACTTCCAGCCGGATTCGGAACGGCCGGAACTCGCGCTGGGCGTCGATATGTTGGCCCCGGAAGGCTACGGCGAGATCATCGGCGGCGGCCAGCGCATTCACGATTACGACCTGCTGTTGAAACGCATCGAGGACCATCATCTGCCCAAGGAGGCCTTCGATTGGTACCTCGATCTTCGCCGCTATGGCAGCGTGCCGCATGCCGGCTTCGGCATGGGCATTGAACGCTGCGTGGCTTGGATGTGCGGCCTCGAGCACATTCGGGAAACGATTGCCTACCCCCGCATGCTCTATCGGACGAGGCCTTAGTGCATTCGAAATCCACCATCGCGATCATTGGCGCGCCAATGGACTTGGGCGCCGGCCGCCGGGGTGTCGACATGGGCCCGTCGGCGATCCGCGTGGCAGGCCTTGGGAAGCGTCTTGCGGCTCTCGGCTACACGATTGAAGATCGCGGCAACGTCGCGGTCGAACAGGCGGAAGCCATCCCGGCCGGGCCTACCAACTCCCACCATCTTCCGGAGATCGCGGCCTCCTGCGCCCGTATAGCGGATCTGGTGGCGGCCGCGCTGGAGCAGGGAAAACTGCCGCTCATCCTGGGCGGCGATCATTCGATCTCTGCTGGTTCGGTGAGCGGCGTGGCCCAATATTACCAGCGACGAAACGAAGCCATTGGGATTATCTGGGTGGATGCGCACGCGGATATGAATACGCCGGCTACCACGCCCAGCGGCAATGTCCACGGCATGCCGCTGGCGTCATTGATCGGCGATGGCCCCTCCGAACTGGTCAACCTCTGCGGCTTCTCACCCAAGGTGGATCCTCGCAATGTTGCGCTCATCGGCCTGCGCGATGTCGATACGCTCGAAGCCCGGCATGTGAAAGAGTCCGGCGTCCGGACCTTCACCATGCGCGACATCGACGAACGCGGCATGCCCGCGGTGATGCAGGAAGCCATTGCTCTCGCTAGCGCTGGAACCGCGGGCATTCATCTTAGCTTCGATATGGATTCGATTGACCCTGACGAAGCTCCCGGCGTCGGGACGCCTGTGCGCGGCGGGCTTAGTTATCGCGAGACTCATCTGGCCATGGAGATCCTTGCCGACTCCGGCCAACTTGTCAGCCTCGAAGTCGTCGAGGTAAATCCCGTGCTGGACGTGGCTAACCGAACGGCCGACTTGGCCGTCGAAGTAGTGACTTCGGCCTTAGGAAAGAAAATTCTGTGAAAATGCGTGTTGCAGTTCTTCAAGGCGGTCGCAGCGGCGAGCATGATATTTCGCTTCGCTCCGCCAAATCCGTCTCCGCGGCTCTTGAGGCCAATGGCTACGAGGTCGTGCCGTACCGGATCTCGCTCGAAGGCAAATGGAGTCCGGCCCCGCTGTTGCCGGAACCCGGTGCGAACCCGGGGATCGACGTCGTTTTCCCTGTCCTCCACGGCACATTTGGCGAGGACGGAACCGTGCAGGGCCTGCTGGAACTGGCTGATCTACCCTATGTCGGTCCTGGCGTGATGGCTTCGTCCTTGGCTATGGATAAGGAGCTGCTGAAGCGCGTCTGCGCGGAACGCGGATTGCCGGTGACGGAGTACCTGACGCAGTATCGTGGCGCGTTGGACCCCTACGCTGTCGAAGCCGTGTTTGCATACCCTGTATTCGTCAAGCCGGCCAATCTTGGCAGTTCCGTCGGCATCTCGAAGGCGCATAACCATCCGGAATTGGTGGCGGCCCTCGATTTCGCCGCACGCTACGACTGGAAGATTCTGATCGAACGAACCATCGTCGGCCGCGAACTGGAGTGCGCGGTTCTGGGGAATTACGATAGCGCCCGGGCTTCGGCGCCGTGCGAGATTCTGCCCTCCCGCGAGTTTTATGACTACGAGGACAAGTACCTGCTCGACGCGGCGAAGACGGAACTCCCCGCCGATCTCGATCCTGTCACCACCGCCGAACTCCAACGCCTTGCTGTCGAGGCCTATCTTGCTTGCAACTGCGAAGGGATGAGCCGCGTCGATTTTCTGATGGAAGCCTCCACCGGCCGACTCTACCTTAACGAGATCAACACGATTCCCGGCTTCACGTCGATCAGCATGTATCCGAAGATGTGGGAGCACAGCGGCGTGCCTCTCAATGCCCTGGTCGAAGAGCTCATTCAACTCGCGCTCGCCCGCCATGAGCGCAAAAAGGCAACGCAGTTCACCCGATGAAGTCTCGCTGCATTCTGGCCCTGTTCGCCACGAGCCTCCTGCCGGCCCAAGAGCCGGATGAATTGGCGTCCACAGTCAAGAAGATCCTGGATGTCTACGCGATCGCCCGCGAAAACCACGCTGATCCCACTGATTCGACCAAGCTCTTTTACGAAGGCATTATTCCTGGGCTGCTGCGAAAGCTGGATCCGCATTCGGTCTTTCTCGATCCGGGCCAGTTTGACCAGCTCAAGCGAATGCAGCGCAGCGAGTCGAAGGGCTTCGGCAGCGTGGTCAGTATCCTTCCGGGCCGCGTTCAGGTGCTTCAGGCGATTGCCGGCGCACCGCTAGCGAAAGCCGGTATCTCGGCCGGGGACGAAATCCTGGCGATCAACAACATCGCTCTCGGGCCACTGACGACGGAGCAGTTGACGCAGGTTCTGAGCCAGGCTCGTCAGGCCCCGGCGGTCGTGCATGTTCGCAAGCCCGGCAATGCCCGGCCGATTCAGTTCACGTTGATCCCGGAGGAGATGCAGTCGAGCTCCGTTGAGCGGGCGTTCCTCCTCAAGCCCGGCTACGGCTACCTCCGCGTTACGAGCTTCGACGATAAGACGGCGAAGGACATTCAGGCGGGCATTGAGAAGATTGGCGGCCATAGCCTGCAGGGTCTCGTGCTCGACCTGCGCAATAACCCTGGTGGCGTGGTCGCCAGCGCGATCGATACGGCCTCGCTCTTTCTGCAACCCGGGCAGATCATCCTCAGCGCCAAAGGCCGCCGGATGAATGGGGAGGAGAAGGTACCCGCGACTGCCGCGCCATACAAGTTTCGGCTTGCCGTACTCGTCAACGCCAAAAGCGCCAGCGCTTCGGAGATTGTAGCCGGGGCCCTGCAGGATCATGACCGCGCGACGATCCTTGGTGAGCCGACGTTTGGCAAAGGCCTTGTGCAGAACGTGTTGCCGATCTCGCAATCGACGGGCCTTGCGCTCACGATGGCGTTCTACTATACGCCCAGCGGCCGTAGCATCCAGAAGCCTCTGCTTGATATGCAACTCGAACATGTGACTGCCGCGCCCCGCCAGGAGTACAAGACTGACGCGGGGCGGGTGGTTCGGGGCGGCGGCGGTATCGACCCCGACCAGAACGTGGTTCCACCGCCCTATAAGCGTCTCGAAATGGTGCTTGATGCGACTGGCGCTTATGCTGCGTTCGGCACTGAATATCTTCGCTCCGAACGCCCGGCCATTGCTCCCGGATGGCAGCTTCCGAAACCGCTGCTGGACCGCTTTCGCTCGTGGCTCAGCCAGAATAAGATTCAGCCGGGCATTTCCGAATGGTTTGCCAGCGCTGAATGGATTGAGTATCGCCTACGCCAGGAGATTATCAATCTCAGCCTGGGGGTGGAGGAAGGCGACAAGGTGGAGGCGGAACGTGAGCCCTGGATCGTTGCCGCTCTCGGTAGCATCGAACAGTAGTGAGTACTTCTCTCTTCTCCCCTCTCGTCCTCCGCGATATTACCTTTCCTAATCGCATCTTCGTATCGCCGATGTGCCAATATTCGGCGACAGACGGCGTCCCCAACGATTGGCACTTGGTTCATTTAGGCGCCCGGTCTCTTGGTGTCGGCGCCGTCATCGCCGAAGCTACCGCTGTCAGCCCGGAAGGCCGCATCACTCCCGGCTGCACCGGTATCTGGTCCGACGCTCATATCGCGCCTTGGGCGCGGATCGCGGAGTTCATCCGCTCTCAGGGCGCCGTTCCTGGCATTCAGATCGCCCATGCCGGCCGCAAAGCTTCCACCTCCGCTCCCTGGCTTGGTGACAAGTCGCTGGCCGAAGGGGCGTGGACTACGGTTGCCCCCAGCGCGATTCCGTTCGATGAAGGCTACTCGACGCCGCACGAATTGACGATCGAGGAGATCGCCGGTCTCGTCGATTCCTATGCCGCTGCCACGCGCCGAGTGAAGGCTGCTGGCTTTGGCCTCGTTGAAATCCACGCGGCACACGGCTATCTGCTCAACTCCTTTCTCTCGCCATTGACGAACCGCCGGACGGACCGCTACGCCGATGGCCGCGTTCTGCTTCTCGAAGTCATTGCCGCCGTTCGTTCGGAATGGTCTGGCCCGTTGTTCCTCCGCGTCTCGGCCACCGACTGGGTGGAGGGCGGCTGGACGATTGAGGATACTGTTGCGCTCGCAAAGCTGGTGAAAGAGCACGGGATCGATCTGCTCGATTGCTCCTCCGGCGGGAACAGCCCGCTGCAGAAGATCGTTGTCGGCTCCGGCTATCAAGTCGCTTTCGCGGACCGGGTCCGCCGCGAATCTGGCCTCGCCACGGGCGCAGTGGGTATGATCACGTCTCCCGAACAGGCCGAAACGATTATCCGCACCGGCCAAGCCGATGTCGTCCTGCTCGCTCGCGAACTGCTGCGCCATCCCACGTGGGCGCTTCATGCGGCAAAGGCACTCCGCGCTACGCCGCGCACGCCGAATCAGTATTTGCGCGCGTTCTGAACATTCCCCAGTATCGCGGTGGCCGCGCAATTGCCAAGAACGTTGACGCCGGTTCGAATCATATCGATCACGGCGTCAACGCCCAATAACATTGCGAGCCCTTCGAGGGGCAACCCGAACCCGGCGAATAAACTCGACAGGATGACGAAGTTCGCCCGAGGAATGCCGGCCACGCCCTTGCTCGTCAGCTTCAGCGTGGCCAGGATCATCACCTGCTGGCCGAAGCTCAGTTCGATGCCTGCTGCTTGCGCCACAAACAGCGTCGCCATCGCCAAATGAATTGTGCTGCCGCAGAGGTTGAAGCTCAGCCCCAACGGCAACGCCAGACTCACGACTTCCCGCCGCACCCCAAAACCTTCCATCGCCTCCATCGCTTTCGGCAGCGCTGCGGCGCTGGACGTCGTCCCCAGAGCGATCAGAAACGGCTCCCGCACTGCTACGGCAAACTTTCCTAACGGCACCCGCGCCCACCAAAGACCCAGCGCAATCACCCCCACGAACAGCCCCTGTGCCGCCCAAGCCACCAGCGCGAAGTAGGAGAGCCCTTGGATGACTGAAAAGCCGCCCGCTCCCACCGTGGCCGCCATCGATGCAGCCACGCCCGCCGGCGCCAACAGCATGACGTACCGGATGTACTCGTAGGAAACCGCCGCGACCGACTCCGCGAACCGCACGAAGCGCTCCTGCCCTTGTGCCGCCACCCCCACCATCACGCTGAAGATCACAATCTGCAGCACGTTTCCCTTAGCCATTGCGTCGAAGATGCTCGACGGGACCAGGTTGACGAGCACCTGGCCGAATCCAACCGGTGCTGCCGCCGCCACCGGCTCGGCCCGCAGCGTTACCCCCGCGCCCGGCTCAAGCCACCACACCATACCCCAGCCCAGGAGCAGTGCGATGGACGTCGCAATCTCGAACAACACCACGGCCCCGCCCCCCAGCCGGCCAATTCCCGATCCCCGCGCGCACCCCGCCACCAGGGAGCCGAAGAGCACGGGCGCAATCACCGATTGGATCAGTTTCAGGAACGTGCGGCCCACCGGGGCGAGGCTCTGTCCGAACTCCGGCCAGGCCAGTCCCACCGCCGCGCCCACCGCCATACTGAGCAGAAGATAGGCGCTAAGCAATCTTCCTGACCAGGCGCGCGGGGAGACTGAAGAGCGACCAGATCAACTCCAGTACACCCGACACAGCCACGCCAACCAGGCGGAACGGCAGCAGAACCAGCCAAATCACCGGGTAGAGCAACAGCGCCAGGATGGCCAGCGGCCAGCACAGGAACAGCAGGATGCACCACAGCAGGAATTTGAACATGAAAATACCCCCCTCGCTTGGAAGTACGCAGTTTACCAGTCTGAAGTTCGGCTAAACTCGAAAGCTATGCGGTGGTCCGTCATTTTTTTGTTGGCCGCAATGCTCCGCGCCGAAGAGTGGTCCGCGGACAAGGCGCGGCGGTTGGAGCAGGCGATTGAAGCTGAGCGGCAGCGGCAGCAGGTGGTTGGCCTGAGTGTCGCGATCGCGGAAGGCGGTCTGCTCCGTTTTGCGGATGGTTTTGGCAAGGCCGACCTGGAGCATGATATCTCTGCCACGCCGGATACCGTGTATCGTCTGGCCTCGATTTCGAAACCCATCACGGCCGTTGCCGCGCTGCAACTCCACGAACGGGGCAAGCTCAATCTAAACGCACCGGTTCAAAACTATGTCCCGAGTTTTCCCCAGAAACAATGGGGGGTTTCCGTCCGTGATCTCCTTGGCCACCTGGCCGGGGTGCGCCACTACCGGGGCGGGGAACTCGCCTCTACCGTCCATTACGGCAACGTCACGGAGCCGCTGCGGATTTTTGCCGAAGACCCGCTGCTCCACCAGCCTCGCACGAAGTACCTCTACACCACATATGGGTACAACCTCATCGGCGCCGCCATTGAGGCTGTGGCGGGCGTGCCGTTTCTCCAATACGTCCGGGAGAATATTTTCAAGCCAGCCGGAATGGTTACGATTCGCGCTGACCACCAGGCCGAGATCATCCGCCACCGCTCCCGTGGCTACGCGAAGAGCAAAGAGGGCCGCATCATCAATACTGGCTTGGCGGATACGAGCAACAAGATTCCCGGCGGGGGACTGGCCGCCACCGTGTTTGATCTGATTGCTTTCGCCAATGCCTTCGACTCCGGCCTGCTGCTTAAGCGCCCGACGATGCGCATGATGACCCAGCGCCAGCGCCTGCTTGATCGCCAACTCACCGGTTACGGGCTTGGCTGGAATGTGATGCCGCTCGCGGGCCGGCCGGCCATTTCCCATAGTGGCTCCCAACAGGGGGCGCGGACGATTCTCGTGCTGTACCCCGAGTCGAAGCTGACGATCGTGGTTCTAGCGAACTCGGATCACGCGGTCGTGAACGACTTCGTTTCGGCCATCTTGAAAGCGCTCGAAACGCCCTCATCGGCGTGATAGCTGCTCCGTACCAATGGCCCGGCTTCGACGTGGGCATAGCCCATCTCGTAGCCCAGCCTGCGGTACTCATTGAACTCTTCGACCGGGATGTATCGCAGGATCGGCAGATGCTTCGGCGAAGGCCGCAGGTACTGCCCCAAGGTCAGGATGTCTACATGATGTGCCCGGAGGTCTTTCATTACCTGGATGACCTCTTCCGGCGTCTCGCCCAGGCCAAGCATGACGCCGGACTTGGTTGGTGTTTGCGGCCGAAGCTGTTTTGCGTAGGCCAGCATGTCGAGTGACCGCTCGTAGCGCGCGCCGAGCCGCACCATGCGATAGAGGCGGGGTACGGTTTCCGTGTTGTGGTTCAGCACGTCTGGGGCGGCGTCCATGACAATTTCCATGGCTTCGCGCTTTCCTTGGAAGTCCGGTACGAGCACTTCCACTTGGCAGCCGGGGACGCGCTCGCGAATGGCCTCGATGGTCATCTTGAACAGCAGAGCCCCGCCGTCTTTGCGGTCGTCGCGATTGACGCTGGTGACGACGGCATAGCGGAGGCCCATCAGCGCGACGGCTTCGGCGACGCGACGGGGTTCGTCCATGTCTACTTCCAGCGGCGCGCCTTTCTGTACCGCGCAGAAGCCGCAGCGCCGGGTGCAGACGTTGCCGAGGATCATGAAGGTGGCGGTGCGCCGGTTCCAACAATCACCGATGTTCGGGCAGGCGGCCGACTCACACACGGTGTGCAGTTTGAGGTCGGTTACCAGTTGCTTCAGATCCCGGTAGTTTTCGCCGACTGGGGCCGGAGCGCGGAGCCACTTGGGCCGTTCAACCTTGGGTTCTATGGTAACGAGCACTACCTTCAGAATACCCTATGCAAATTGGTATTCCGCCAGGCGACTACCCGCCACCCTTGGCGCGCCCCTGCTCTGGCGTTATCGAGCGATGATGCCTGCATAGAACTCCTCTCGTTGGAGTGCCGGAATATAAGGTACTTCCTCCTGCCGTTCCCGAATAGAGACAAGCTCGCCGAAGGCAGGCTCCAACGACGGATTGAACATAGGAATCAAGGATTCAACCCTGGCAAACTCACCGATCTTTTCCCGAATCGGGTAAACTAAAGTGGCAATTATTGCATTGTTTTAATCCGCCACGAGAGGCGCGAGCCGTCCGCTATGCAGGACCATTCTGGAGCGAACGTATTGGCCCGACTTGTACCTGATTCCGCCAGCATAAAACTCACTCGTGGACTGAACCTGAAGCTGTTGGGCAGTGCTCCACTTGTGCGCCTCGACCTTCCGGTCGCTGCCACATTTGCAGTGAGGCCGATGGATGTCCCGGGCCTTGAGTCCATTCCGCGCCTGCTCCATCAGGTTGGCGACTCCGTTTTGGCCGGGGATCCTGTCCTCGCCAGTAAGGTGAACCCGGAGGTGGTCTTCTCCTCTCCAGTGAGTGGCGCCATTGTAGAGGTCCGCCGCGGCCCTAAACGAGCGATTACTGAAGTCGTGATTGAGCCAAGCCGGCAACTCGATTTCCGCGCCTTCCGCAAGCCTAGCCTCTCGTCCCGCGACCAGATGCTCGAGACCCTTTTGGGCAGCGGCGCATGGACTCTGCTGCGACAGCGCCCTTTTAACACCTTCGCCGATCCCGCGGTCACCCCGCGCGATATCTTCGTCTCCTGTTTTGACTCGGCGCCGCTGGCTCCGGACACCGGGTTCTTATTGCAAGGCAGGGAAGAGGCTTTCCTGGCTGGCCTGCGAGCTCTCCGCACCCTGACTTCCGGCGAGGTGCATCTGGGGGTCGCGCCGCATTCGAGCGACCTTTTCCGCTGGGCTGACTCCGCGCGCGTACACACCTTCGATGGCCCTCATCCCGCCGGCGCCGTGGGGGTCCAGATCCATCACATCGCCCCCATTGCCAAAGGTCATGTCGTTTGGACCATCAAGCCCCAGGACGTCGCGATCATCGGTACGCTAGTGACCGAGGGGATCTTTGATGCCCGCCGTACGGTCGCCTTCACGGGACCGCAGTTGAAGCGCACCGGCTATGTCGACACCCGCCTCGGCGCCGCCGTCGCTCCCTTCCTTGGGGGCAACCTGAAATCGGAACGGGTCCGGCTGATCAGCGGCAACGTCCTGACCGGGAAGATCATTCCGCCTTCGGGGCATCTTGGTCATTTCGACGATCAGGTTACGGTGATCGAAGAAGGCGACCAACCGGAGTTTCTTGGCTGGCTGTTCCCTTCTTATCCTCGTCCGACGCTCTCCAGGACCTTCCTCTCCTACTTCCTGCCCAACCGTGAATACGCTGTCAATTCCAATCCCCACGGGGAGCAGCGAGCGTTCGTCATGACCGGAGAGTATGAGCGGGTGGTGCCGATGGACCTCTACCCCCAACACTTACTCAAAGCCATCCTGTTCCGTGACTTCGACCAGATGGAAGGTCTGGGCATCTACGAAGTAGTCGAGGAGGACCTGGCGCTTTGCGAGTTCGCCTGTACCTCCAAGCAGCCCGTGCAACGCATCCTTCGTGAGGGCCTCGATTGGATGAGGGGCGAGGCATGATGACGAAGGGGAAAGGGGCATTTTGATGAAAGTTATTCGCGGCCTGCTGGATCAGGCGAAGCCCCATTTCACCAAGGGCGGGAAGCTGGAAAAGTTCCACTACGCTTACGACGCCTTTGAAACCTTCCTTTTCGTGCCGGGCGAGACCACCACGGAAGGAA
Organism: Candidatus Sulfopaludibacter sp. SbA3; assembly: GCA_945890485.1. Classification (GTDB taxonomy): domain Bacteria; phylum Acidobacteriota; class Terriglobia; order Bryobacterales; family Bryobacteraceae. The sequence goes on from CAMDCN010000008.1 coordinate 190,208, forward strand.
CCCACATTAAGGACGGTATCGACCTGAAGCGGACGATGTTCACTGTCGTCGTGGCGCTGCTGCCCTGCCTGCTGTTCGGCATCTGGAATGTAGGGCACCAACACTATGCCGCCACCGGTGAGTTCGCCGCACTCTCGTCCGGTTTCGTCGAAAAGCTGCTATTCGGATTGCTTGTCGTTCTGCCGATGCTCGCCGTTTCCTACGGCGTCGGCCTGACCATTGAGTTCGCGTTCGCGATCTTCCGGGATCATCCCGTTAACGAGGGATTTCTTGTCTCCGGCATCCTGATACCGCTAATCATGCCGCCCACAGTCCCGCTGTGGATGATTGGTCTTGCCACTGCCTTCGCCGTCGTAATCGGAAAGGAAGCTTTCGGTGGAACCGGCATGAACATCCTGAACGTGGCCCTCGTCGCCAGGGTGTTTCTTTTCTTCGCCTATCCGCCGTACATGGCAGGCGACGCGGTGTGGGTCGCGGGAGATCCTTCACGCTTTGTCGACGGCTACTCCGGCGCTACTCCGCTTGCGGTAGCTTACTCCGGCGGACTCACTGCTCTCGATCAGTCTTACAGTTTGGAGAACCTGTTTTGGGGCGTCATTCCCGGTTCGATTGGAGAGACCTCGGTCGTTGCCATCGGACTTGGAGCCCTTCTCCTGATCGTTACCGGTATCGGCAGTTGGCGCATCATGGGCAGCGTGATCGCCGGGGCCGCCGCCACCGCGCTGCTCTTTCAGGTCACAGGGATTCAACCCTATTCCGGAGTGCCCCCGCACTACCACCTGTTGATGGGCAGCGTCCTGTTCGCGGCCGTCTTCATGGCGACGGACCCTGCTACCGCGGCGCAAACCCAGCCGGGCAAGTACGTTTACGGTCTCCTGATCGGTATCACCGGCATGATCATCCGCGTGCTGAACCCAGCCTACCCCGAAGGCTGGATGCTCGCCATTCTACTGTTGAACGTCTTTGCCCCACTCATCGACCACTGGTTCATCAGCGCCAACATGAAACGGAGGAACGCCCGTGCACTCCAATAAGTACACGGTGGTGTACGCCTCGGTGCTCACCGCAATTGTTGGCGCTTCGCTCGCCATCGCGGTTGGCGGCTTGAAGCCGCGGCAGGAGCGTAACGCGCTGATGGCCAATCGCCGGGCGATCCTCCAAACCGTCATGGAGGTGAATCCGCAGACCCTCGAAGCCGACTATCAGTCTCTGGTCACCGAGCGTGTCTTTGACCTCGGTGGGAAGGAGGTTTCCGGTGTCGAGGCTTTCTCCCTGAACCTGAAGGACGAGGCTCGCAAGCCCAACGCTCAGCAGCGCCTTCCCCTGTTCGTGTTTTCGCGCGACGGCGTGAAACGATACATCGTCCCCATGCAGGGCGCCGGTCTGTGGGGCCCTATCGGGGCGTACCTCGCCCTCGAAGCTGATCTCAGCACGATTTATGGCGTCGCCTTCAGCCAGGAGAAAGAGACTCCCGGCCTCGGCGCCGAGATCGACCGGCCCTTTTTTGAAGACCGCTATAAAGGGAAGAAAATCTATAACGACGGCGCGACTCTGGAGCCTGTCGCCGTGCTCCGTGGAAGCGGCAACAATACCGCCGCGATGCCGCATGCCGTCGACGGCTTGACCGGCGCCACGATTACCCTCAACGGAGTTTCGCGGATGTTCCGGGATGAACTTTCCCGCTATGACCGGATCTTCGCTACTCTCCGCCAGACCCAGTAGGTGACCCATGAGCACGCAACTCCAACCCGCCCCTACGCTGCTTTCGAAGAAGCAGAAGAAGCTGCTGAGCGACCCGATCGGCGACAACAACCCCATTACGATCCAGGTGCTCGGCATCTGCTCGGCGCTCGCGATCACCACGCAGTTGCGGACTTCGCTCGTCATGGCGATCTCGGTGATCTTCGTCGTGGCTTGCTCAAACGTTGCCATCTCTCTGATCCGCAAAGGCATTCCGGAGCGCATCCGGATGATCGTGCAGTTGATGGTCGTCGCCGGGCTTGTCGTTCTGGTCGACCAGTTTTTGAAGGCCTTCGCCTATGACATCAGCCGCCAGCTTTCGGTCTATATCGGCCTCATCATCACCAACTGCATCGTCATGGGCCGGCTGGAGGCGTTTGCCTTAAGCAATCGGCCGTGGGATGCGTTCCTCGATGGCATCGGCAATGGTATCGGCTACGGCGCGATTCTCATGGTGGTGGCATTCTTCCGGGAGTTGTTCGGCGCAGGAACCCTGTTCGGATATCAAGTGGTTCCGCAGGCCTTCTATGACGCCGGTTATCGCAATAACGGCATCATGCTCACTCCCTCGGCGGCGATGTTCCTCATCGGCATCATCATTTGGATCCATCGCGCCCGCAAGCCGAAGCTCATCGATATCTCTTAGGGACTGCTAATGGAACTCGTCAATATCTTTATCCGTTCCGCATTTATCGAGAACATGGTGCTGGCTTACTTCCTCGGCATGTGTTCGTTTCTGGCTGTTTCGAAGTCTGTGAAAACGGCCACCGGCCTCGGGCTCGCCGTGGTGTTTATGCTCAGCGTCACGGCGCCGCTCAACTGGCTGATCAACAACTACCTGCTCGTTAAGGGCTCGTTCGCCTGGATCTCGCCCGCGTTGGCGGAGGTCGATCTCACGTTCCTTCAGTTCATCCTCTTCATTGCGGTCATCGCGTCGATGGTCCAACTGCTTGAGATGATCATGGAGCGCTTCTTTCCTCCGCTGTACTCAGCGCTGGGCATCTTCCTGCCGCTGATTACAGTGAATTGCGCAATTCTAGGCGGCTCACTGTTCATGATCGAGCGCCAGCTTAGCCTGGACGAGTCCGTCGTTTATGGCGTCGGCTCCGGCTTTGGCTTTCTGCTGGCGATCGTGGCGCTAGCCGCCATTCGTGAAAAGCTGCGCTACTCGAATGTGCCCGCTCCGTTGCGTGGTCTCGGCATCGCGTTCATCATCACCGGCCTGATGGGCCTGGCCTTTATGAGCTTCGCTGGAATCACCCTATAGACAACCATGACGGAACTCCAAGACATCATTTGGGCAGCGGCGGCCAGTCTGGCGGCCATGGGCATCGTCGTCCTCGGCATGGTCGGGCTCCTGATATTCGCGAAGCAGCGGTTGTTCTCCGCCGGCGATCTGGCTGTAGTGGTGAACGGAGATTCGGCGAATCCGATTGCCGCCAATCATGGGACCACCCTGCTGACCGCGCTGTCGTCCAAGTCCGTGTACCTCCCGTCGGCCTGTGGTGGAGGCGGTACCTGCGCCATGTGCCGCTGCGTTGTCGAGGAAGGGGGCGGTGAGGTGTTGGCCACGGAGACCAACCATCTCTCCCGTCGCGAGGTCCGGGAAGGCTGGCGGCTTGCGTGTCAGGTGAAGGTCACGGGCGACCTGCACATCAAAGTGCCGGTCGAAGTCTTCGGCGCCCGCAAGCGGGTCTGCACGGTACTCAGCAATCGGAACGTCGCTACCTACATCAAAGAGTTCGTCGTGCAGTTGCCGCCCGGAGAGGAGCTGGACTTTGAACCCGGCGGCTACATCCAACTCGATGTTCCGCCGTGCGTTGTGGACTACAAGGACATCGACGTCGATGAGCGGTTCCGCCCGGAGTGGGACCAGGCCCGCATGTGGGATCTCCGGATGGTCAATGAGGAGCCCATTTTTCGCGCCTACTCGATGGCGAACCATCCGGCTGAAGGGAACATCATCACCCTAAACATTCGCATCGCCCCTCCGCCGTGGGATAAGGAGGCGGATCGTTGGATGAGCGTCAACCCCGGCATTGCCTCTTCGTATGCCTGCTCCCGCCGTCCCGGGGACAAGGTCACCATCTCCGGCCCCTTCGGCGATTTCCATATCAAGCGGACAGAGCGCGAGATGATCTACATTGGCGGTGGCGCGGGCATGGCGCCGCTCCGCTCTCATATCCTGCACCTGTTCCAAACCGAGAAGACCAACCGGAAGGTTTCTTTCTGGTATGCCGGCCGATCCCGGCAGGAGCTGTTCTACATGGATGTCTTCGAGCAGTTGGAGAGAGACTTCCCCAACTTCAAGCTCAACGTGATTCTCTCGAGGCCCAAGAAGGTCGACGCCTGGGAGGGGCCCGTGGGCCACATCCACAACCTGCTGCTCAGTTCTTACCTCAGCAAGCACCCTAATCCGGAGGAGATCGAGTACTACCTCTGCGGTCCGCCAGCGCTGCTGCAATCGTCATTGAAGACGCTGGACGACTTGGGCGTTCCTAAGGAAAATATTGCGTTCGACGACTTCGGCTCCTGACAGAACCGGGCGCCGCTTTTTTCTTTAGCCCGCGGGCAGACCATGCACGGATCCTCGTCCGCCGCTCCCGTTCGACCACAGATGCCAGGAAACTTGCTGTCTTTGACGAACAGCAGGCGGATGGCCAGCAGGGCGAAACAAACACCTAGAAGGCCGATGCTGAGCAGAATCGACGCCATTGTCCAGTATAGCCCGCGGGTCTAGCGGAGGCTGGCAAAGCCTTCGGTTGCGTAGCGCCGGCCATCGGCGCCGATGATGAAGGTGTCGACGCCGAGTTCGCGCGCCAGCGCCAGTCCCTTTTCGGGCCCGAGCACGAAGATGGTGGTGGCCAAGGCATCCGTCTGTTCGGCCGTTGGCGCCATGACGCTGACGGAGATACAGCCGCGAGCGGGCCATCCTGTTCGCGGGTCCATGATGTGGTGATAGCGGACGCCCTGCGCCATTTGGAATCGTTCGTAGTCGCCGGAAGTGGATATGGCGGCGCCGCTTACCGCCACGGTCCCAAGTGCTTGGCCCCGTTCCGAGCGTGGGTCCTGCACCGCGAGGCGCCAGGGCGCGCCGTACTTCGTGCCGGAGGCCAGAATGTCGCCCGCGCCGGCCACCAGCGAGTCCGTGAATCCCGCCTGGCGCAAGACGGCCGCCGCCCGGTCTACCGCGTATCCCTTGGCGATGCCACCCAAGCCGATCGCCATCCCTGGCCGGGCCAAGGCCACAGTGTCGCCCTCCGCGCGCACCGCCCGGTAATCGACATTCTTTCGTGCGGCCTCCACTTCGCCGGCACTGGGGACGCGGAACTGTTCGTCGAAGCGCCAAATGCCGCCCATGCCTCGCCAGGTGACATCGAACGCGCCATCGCTCCGCGCTCCGTATTCGAGGGCTCGACGCAGCAGTCCGCTCACTTCCGCCGGGACTTTCACGGCGTTCCGCCCCGCGGCCGCGTTCACTTGCGAAATCGGCGAATCCGGCAGCCACTCGCTCATCAACTTCTCAATTCGGCCAACCTCCTGCAGTGCCGCTTCCGCCGCGGCCCGCGCCGCCGTGGTCCGGCCGTGGTCCACGACGGTGATTGACCAAAGCGTCCCCATCAAGGTTCGTGAGACCCGCTGTACCCCGGCAGGACCTGGCGGTTCTGCTACACCGCGCCAAATCCACCACGCCGCGGCGACCGCCAAGAGCAGCAACAGGCTCACGCTGGCCCGCGTCCTCATCGAGGCAAGTCCTTCCGCCGTGGCATCCGCCTTTGCACTCCTGTCATCTTCGCTTACCTGGCCGCCATCCGCATCTGCATCACCTCTCGATAAGCTCAATCACCTGGATCGCTCGGGGTCTGAATTCTCGGGCCCCGGCGCTCTGCTTGGTTGGCGGGTTCAGGCCGGCCCAACGGGAGCAACGCTCGGTAACCGGAAACACCGCCTTATGCCCACGCTCAATTCCACCATCAACTACCGCGCCAACAAATGGTCCAGCCCATGGATCGTCACCAGCAGCTTCACCTCGACCATATACTGCTCCATCAACTTCGCAATCCGCACTTCCCGTGCCGTTTTGGGGCGCCGCAAAATCGGACTTCACGAGTAATTGGACTTTTTTGATGTCTCTCTAAGCTGCAGAAAAATAGGATCTTATCCTTCTCGGTGAGATTGTCGTGTGCCGGAATCCTTGACAAGACTAGATAGGTTTAAGTCAGCGAACGTAACGTTTGCGGCCCGCTCGGATAGAAATCCGCTGGCGGGTTTTTTACATCTGGGAGGCCCCGACAATGCGAGGTTGGAAGCTGTGGACTTGCGTGTTCCACTTCATGCTATTTGGTTTGATCGCGGAGCGTGCAATCGCCGGTCCGCCGCTAACCACGATTCAGGATGTCATTTACAAAGCCGATGGGACTCGATTCAACGGGGTTGCCTACATCGAATGGAAATCGTTCCAGACGCCAAACCAAGTGCCCATTGGGACACAGAGTTTGACGATCGCCATCGTCGATGGAAACCTTAAGGTTCGGCTGGTGCCAACGACGAACAGTTCAACGGGTGGTTACTACTATGTCCGATACCACAGCGACGGGAGAATTCAATTCTCCGAGATGTGGGCTGTTCCGCCAAGTTCGACTTCCATCAACTTGGCCACGGTTCGGGCCGCGGCGGCCCAGCAGAATGGCGGGGGCATCCTGGCCCCAGCGGCTCTTACGATCAGCGAAGTGACCGGGCTAGCTGAGGAGCTTGCCGCTCGTCCGGTACGCGGCTTGGGCTATGTGGCCAATCGGACGATTCGGACCGGCGCGACTGGCGCTCTAGAGGCGGTCACCGGCAATCTGACCGACTGCGTCCGAGTGGACGGAACCAGCGCACCGTGCGAGGGAGGTGGCGGCGGAACCTACACGGGTCCAGGATTCGTCGATGGTGAGACGCCGTCAGGATTGGTGAATGGGTCCAATACGGTGTTCTCGCTGAGCAGCCAACCGTCTCCGGCATTGAGTTTGGAACTCTATCGGAATGGCGTCTACCTGACGCAGGGAGTGGATTACAGCCTGAGCGCCAATTCCATTACGATGCTATCGGGTGCTACTCCATCTTCGGGGGACATTCTGACGGCCAGGTATCGCACGGCGGCGGCGGGGAATCCGACGTCGACGGCGGGCGGTGCTCTGACGGGAAGCTACCCGAATCCGCAGATTGCGGCGGGGGTAATCTCGAACGCTAACATTGCGTCAGTCGCGGGGATTGTCGAGAGCAAGCTGGCTCTGAACTTTCCTACGCATACGAGTGCCAATGATCCCAGTGCCGGGGAAAAGGCGGCGCTGTCGGGCACCGCGGGGGCACCGTCGGCGACGAACAAGTACGTCACGACCAGCGATGGCCGGTTGACCGATGCCAGAACGCCGCTGGCGCATCCGCTGCTCAGTGTGAATCATAGTGACACCACGGCGGCTACAGTTGCCCGTGGCGACCTCATCGTTGGTCAAGGGGCCTCGGCATCCTGGACCAAACTCGGTCTCGGCAGCGCGGGACGATGTTTGACTTCGAACGGTGTCGATGCGATCTGGAACACTTGTCTCTATACAGGATTCCAAGCGGGAGCCATTCCGTTTGTGAACGCGAGCGGGATCCTGAGCGAGAACATATTCCAACTGCGCTGGGATGGTTCCAATCGCCGGCTTTCCGTCGGTTCGAGCTTGGCGGATGCGACAGCGAACATCCATGATCAGGCTGGGGCCACCGGTTTGATCGTACGATCGGGAACGGCGCAGGGGAACGGGCCGCTGACCAGGTGGCAAACTCCTGCCGGGGTTGACTTGGCCACGATTCAAGCGGATGGCGCGATGACCGGCTTGGCCGTTCAGGTTAGTCCGACAGTGGCCCGGGCGCCATGGCGGGATGCGGGACTTTCCGCTGATCCGGCGTCGCGAGTGGACGGCGACAGTTGGTACAACTCGGGGGTAAAGGCGAGGAAGACCCATCAGGCGGGTCAGACCCATACGACATCGCAAGTGATCTGTGCCGAGGAGGGGTCTGCGAATGGCACAACCACGGCGCAGGTGATTGCGGCGTGTGCGGTGCCGGCTGGATTTCTCCAGGCGGGCGACCGCCTCGAGGTGATGGTCGACGCCGAGCAGGTGGGACCGTTTATTCCATGGAATCTTCGGGTGCAGTGGGGCTCGACAGAGCTGATGCAGCGGGCTATGGGTGCGGGCGACATCAGCTTGGCCGTGCGCGGGCAGGCTGCGGTACATAGCAGCGGAACGACACTGTCAACGCAGCACTTCAACTCGACCGGGGCGACAATTACTAGTGTTGCCCCGGCGAGCGATCCGTTTCAGGCGGGGCTGTCGCTGGTGGTCTCGGGGTGGCTGAATGCGCCGGCGGCCGGGGCTAGCGCCGTCGTCCGGAACATCACTGTCATCAGACATCCAGCGCAAGTGAATTGAGGCCCGACCGGGCCGGGATTCACTTCTTCTTGGCGGCTCGTGCGGTGGAGGGCGGAACCACGCCCTTCATCCGCATGTAGCCAACCATGTTGCCGTAGTGAGCGTTCAAATTCGCAATGTACCCGATCATCGAATCGACCGGCAGAATCTTCCGGTTCCCGATCGTGACCTCGGTGAGCGCTTGGGCGTCGGTCATGGAGGCAATCACGGAGTCGCAATAAGCAAAGGACTCCCGGATCACCTTTTCAATCGCGGGCTTGGTGGTCGCTTTGGCCGCCTCGTGGGAAGGGGTCGGCTTGCCCGCCATACCGGCGCAAGTGCTATAGTTCATTCCGGCCGTGTGGCTGATCCAATCGCCAAAACTGCGCTGAACGGGCGTCAGCTTGTAGTCCATCGCTTCGGCTGGCATCGCCTCGGCCGACTGGATGAAATTCAGTTTCGCTGTCTCGTAGCGAGTCTTAAAGGACGAAACGATCGGATCAGCGGCCAACAGGCTGCCGGCCATCAGAAGGCAAATGGAAAAGGAACGCATACCGGAATTCTACCGGAGTTGATCGTCGACTTCGTCCAGCCACGCCGGAGTCTTGAGTACCTCGCGGGGACGACTGCCGTCGGGAGGGCCGATCACTCCGTCGCGGTACATCATGTCGAGTATTCTCGCCGCTCTGCCATATCCCAAACGAAGGCGCCGTTGCAGAACCGACGTAGACGCCTTGCCGAGTTCGCAGACGACGCGGACTGCTTCCCGGTATTGGGGATCTTCGCTCCCGTCGGCGATTTCCTCTCCTCCCTCGCTTTCGCCGTCTTCATTCGGAGGAGCCATCAGGAAGCTTTGATCGTAATCGGGCTCTGCCTGCTGTTTCCAGTAATCGACCACGGTCGATGTCTCCGTTTCGCTGACGTACGCCCCGTGGACACGGATCAACCGAGCTGTCCCCGGCGGTAGGAACAGCATGTCGCCTTTGCCAAGCAACGAGTGAGCCCCCATGTTGTCCAGAATGGTTCGCGAGTCGACCCGGGTCGCCACCCGGAAGCTGATGCGCGTCGGGAAGTTGGCCTTGATGAGTCCGGTGATCACGTCCACGCTTGGGCGCTGCGTTGCCAGCACAAGGTGGATACCCACCGCGCGGGCCATCTGCGCCAAGCGCGTTACGCTCTCCTCGACACCTGCCCGCTCCAACATCATCAGGTCTGCCAGCTCGTCGATAATAATGACGAGGAAGGGAAGCGGCCGCAGCTCTTCGAGTTCCGGATTTGCTGCCTCCTGATCGAACAGGCTCCGTGGCGTCGCCATCAACTGGCGAACTTTTTTGTTGTACTGCTCAATGTTGCGGACGCTCTGGGCGGCCAGGAGTTTCAACCGGCGCTCCATTTCCAACACCGCGTTGCGCAAGGCGTACGTCGCCTTTTTCGGTTCGGTAATAACGGGCGTCAACAGGTGCGGAATTCCCTCGTAAATTCCGAGTTCCACACGCTTCGGATCCACCATGATTAGCCGGACCTCTTCCGGCGTTGCCTTGTACAGCAACGACATGATCAAGGTGTTTAACATCACGCTTTTGCCAGCTCCGGTCGATCCGGCGATCAGGACGTGAGGCATTGTATCCAGCGTGGCCACTTTGATGCGGCCGCTGATGTCCTTGCCCATTGTGATCGTGAGTTTCGAGGGGGAGCTCTGGAACTCCTCACTTTCGAGAACCTGACGCAAGCTGATGAGCTCCCGCCGCTTGTTCGGGACCTCAATGCCGACGGTCGGCTTGCCAGGAATGCGCTCGATCAGCACGCTCTCGCATTGGAGGCCGAGGCACAGGTCCTCCGCCAGGTTTGTGATCTTGTTGTACTTGATTCCCGCGTCGGGCTTGTATTCAAACGTCGTGACTACCGGGCCGGGGTTGATTTGCACGACGGATCCGAGGACATTGAACTCCTCGAACTTCGATTTAATCTTCGAGGCGGTTTCCTTCAGCTCCTGCTCGTCATACGGGTTCCGCGCCGGGATTTCGTTGAGCAACGAAGTGGCCGGCATGATGTAAGCGCGGCCGGCACGATCTTTCCTACGCCTTCCGGGTTCCTGTTCCTGGGGTGGCTTCGGCGCGAGAGGCATTTCCCACGGTGGTTCTTCGAGGGCGCGGATCGGAATTTCTTCGTCTTCCGGCTCCTCTTCCACCGGCACGACGGCTTCCCGCTCTTCGGTTTCCACTACGGCACGTTTCGATGTCCAGGGCGGCGCCTGGTCGTGGAGCGGCACCACTGGGATTCCGTCTACGGCGGTTTCGGCCATTCGTTTTTCAACCGGACGCCGGTCCGGTCTAGCCTTTTCTGCTTTCGCCGCAGTGGCCCGGGCCTGACGCCTGCTCTCTCGCCACTCCTGCCACGCGTCGATCCGCGCGTGCCACCACGCGAGTGGACCTTCCATCCATCCATAGACCAGTTCCATGGAGAAACGGGAGACCAGGTACAGCGACAGGAAGATGGTGGTGAGGCTGATCATTGCCGCACCCGCCACGTTGAAATTGGTAATCAGGTAGTTGGCGAGGGCTAAGCCGGCGACGCCTCCCGCTGGAACCGCGCCTTCGAAAGGACGCCAAACCGGGAACAGGGAGAAGAGGGTGCAAATCCCGCCCACGAGAAGCATCGAGCCGATCATCCGCACCGCGGGCGCCCCGATCGGGCGGTGGCGGAGCCGCTGGATGCCCGCTGCCACCACGAGAATCGGAAGGCTGAGCGCAGCGAGACCCAAAGCGCTGTAGACGAAGTCAGCCAAGGTAGATCCGAATCGACCGGTCCAATTGGCAGCCCGTTCGAGACCCGTGGCCGTGTTCCACGAGGGGTCGCCCGGATGATAGGTAACCAAGCTGAGCAGGAGAAACGTTCCTACCGCAAGGAAGACCACGCCAGTGACTTCATTCAGCCGATTGTTGGCCGAGGGTTTCAAGATGTCCATGCGCGTTATGGCCGCGTCATTGCCAGAGCCTTACCAGTATCGCAGAACCGCGCGCCGTCGGTGCTATCGGCGCGACATCGCCAATGCGATCACCAGCGCGCCGAACGCGATGCGGTAGATAACAAAGGGTCGAATGGAGTTGGTCCGCAGGAACCGCAGAAAGAACGCGATCACCGCCAACCCAGTGATAGCACTCACGGCGATGCCAATCAGCATGGGGGCCTGCATGTCGTCCGCCATGCCGTGTTTGCGCAGGTCCAACACCGCCTTCACGGCCGCCGCGCCGACTGCCGGCGTCGACAGGAGGAAGCTGAATCGCGCCGCTGCCGCCCTGTCCAGATGCCGGAATAGGCCTGCCGCTAAAGTGATGCCGCTCCGCGAAGTGCCAGGGACGATGGCCAGCGCCTGCGCTGTACCGATCAAAACGCAGTCGGTCAATGTGACTTCGCCGAGGTCTCTTTTCGCACTGGAGAATCGTTCGGCAGCGTACATCACCAGCCCGATGACGATGGCCATTACTCCGACAACGTAAGGGCTCCGGAGGGTGGTTTCCACCGCATCTTTAAAAAGTAGACCTGCGATTGCCACCGGAACACTGCCGGCGACGAGAAACCAGAGCAGACGAGGATTCTTGTTTAACTGAGTGTCATTTCCGGCTCTCATCCCCGCGGCCTGCGCCAGAATTTGAACCCAGTCCTTAAAAAAATAGACGAGCACGGAGAACAGCGTGCCGATATGGAGGGCAACGTCAAACTCCAGTCCCTGGTCTTTCCAACCCAGCAACCACGGCGCCATGGCGAGGTGTGCCGAACTCGACACGGGCAAAAACTCGGTCAATCCTTGCAGGATCGCCAGGACGAGCGCTTGGTAAATCGGCATAATGGAAAGATCAGAGTAGCGTAGATCCTTCTTCGATTCCAAAACCATCAAGCATGAGAACAACCAAGATCGTAGCGACGCTCGGGCCCGCGAGTGACAGCAAAGAGATGATTGCGAAGTTGTTTGCGGCGGGAGTCGATGTCTTTCGACTCAACGCCTCCCATGGAGTTCATGAGGACCACGCTCGCCGGCTGCGGCACGTGCGGGAGCTGGGGCAGGAGTTAAATGTTCCCGTTGGCATCCTACTCGACTTGCAAGGGCCGAAGATACGGCTCGGTCTTTTCGAGGGTGGGAAAGTTCTCCTTGAGAACGGTTCCAACTTCGAGATTACGACCGAAGAGTGCTTGGGAACGAAGGAGCGGGCCTCAACGGTTTACCAGAATTTCGCGCGGGACGTGAGTCCCGGCGATCGTGTATTGATCGCTGACGGCACCGTCGAGTTGCGGGTCCTTTCGACTGATGGCGTTTCCGCCCACTGCGTTGTGCATGCGGGAGGCTGGATCGGCGACAAGAAGGGTATCAATCTGCCCGGTGTTAACGTCTCTACCCCATCGCTCACGCGCAAGGATATGGCCGATCTTCAGTGGGGCATCGAAAACCGCGTCGATTATGTCGCGCTGTCGTTCGTGCGCAAACCCACCGACGTTATTCGCCTCCGCCTGTACCTTGAAGAGAAGGAGCACATGCTGCCGATCATCGCGAAGATCGAAAAGCCTGAGGCGTGGGAGCAATTGAACGAAATTCTTGCTGAGTCGGATGGCGTGATGGTCGCCCGCGGAGATCTCGGCGTTGAGATGGCGTTCGAGAAGGTTCCGTTCATTCAGAAGTCGATCATTGAGCGCGCGCGCCAGACCGGAAAATTCGTCATCACGGCCACACAGATGCTCGAGTCGATGATCGAGAGCCCGGTTCCGACTCGCGCGGAGGTCAGTGACGTTGCCAATGCAATTTTCGACGGCACCGATGCCGTGATGCTTTCGGCCGAAACGTCTGCTGGCAAGTATCCCGTCGAATCCGCCGCGACGATGGCCCGGATTGCTGTCGAAGCGGAGTCGTCCATTCGGCCGCGCGGGTACCAGGACCTGCCGCCCCGTACGAATCCAACTATCGCGGAAATTTTGGCTGATGCGGCTTACCATTCGGCCAGGTCGGCCAATGTCGCGGCCATCGTTGTGATGACCACGTCCGGGTCGACCGCCCGGCTCATTGCCCGGTATCGCCCGCCTGTTCCGATCTACGCATTTACCAATTCGGAGATCGTCGCGCGCCAATTAGCGTTGATTTATGGGGTGCGGGTGCTTGTGACGCCCACCGAGCCATCGACTGAGCAAATGCTCGCGGTGATGGATCGGACTCTACTGGATCGGGGCTTATTGAAGCCGCGGGACACTGTCATCCTCGTCGCGGGGCAGCCGATGTGGCGTTCCGGCACCACAAATATGATGATCCTGCACCGCGTCGGCGAGATTCGGGGATAGGACTAATCTGCTCGTCCCGACCGCCAGACGTTTGGGGACTATGGTTAACTAAAGATTAACGTATGCCGTTGCCTGCCGAGAAAAGTCCTGAAGCGCAATCAGCGGCTCCCGCGCCCGCTATTCCGTGGCTCTTGCTGGCTTGGTGTGCCGCTCTGCTCGTTATTACGTACCTGCCAATTCTGGCGCGTATGGTTAGCCAATGGAATAACGACGATGACATGGGCCACGGGTTTTTCGTCCCATTGGTCGCGCTTTACGTAGTGTGGCAAATGCGTGCCGAATTGCTCGAAATCGTACCCCGGCCGAGTTGGTTCGGAGCCGTGCTGCTCCTCTGGGGCGCCGCGCAAATGGCTGTCGGCATGCTCGGCGCTGAACTGTTCCTGCAGCGGACCGCGTTCCTGGTCTCCGTCGTCGGTGCGATACTCTTTCTTGGCGGATGGCCGCTGCTCCGCGCCTTGCGATTCCCGCTTTGCATGCTTTTGTTCATGATTCCCATTCCGGCGGTTATCTACAACCAAATTACATTCCCGCTCCAGTTGTTAGCGAGCCGGGTGGCAGAGATTGCGCTGACGACCATTGGAATCCCTGTGCTTCGAGATGGAAACGTGCTGGAACTCGCCAGTCAAAAGCTGTCAGTAGTCGAAGCATGTAGCGGCATTCGGTCGCTCCTCTCTCTCTCGTTTTTGTCGCTCGTGTACGGCTACTTTTTTGAAGAAAACCGAACGATCATTCGATGGTTGTTGTTTCTCGCGACGGTTCCTATTGCGATTGCCGCGAACTCATTCCGCGTTTCGCTTACCGGCATAATCAGCGAGTACAACCCGGAACTCGCCCAAGGGTTCTTTCACAGTCTGGAAGGCTGGGTGATATTCGTTTTTGCGCTGGTGTTGCTCGTTGCGTGCCATCGCCTGATTGTGCGGATTACCGAAGTCCTTTCTTCCCGCAGGGTGCCAGCTTGAAATCTTACTCAAAAACTTTCGTTGCGATCTTTTCCGGCTTCATCGGCCTTCAGGCTTTGGGTGCCTATCTCCTGACGAATCGAGTGGAATACCAGCCCAGCCCTCCTCCGCTGACGAGCTTAGCCAGCCGTTTTGGTCCCTGGAGCGTGATCGGCGAGTATCCTATCGAGAAAGAGGTTCAGGACGTGTTGCAAGCGTCGGATACCCTAAGCCGGATTTACCACGACTCCGTTTCGGCGAATGGGGTTAGTCTGTTCATCGCGTTTTTCAAAAGCCAGCGGAGTGGGGTCGCTCCGCACTCGCCCAAGAACTGTCTGCCAGGCAATGGCTGGGTTCCTGAGCGAAGCGAGATCCTCCGGATTCCCGTCCAAGGGTTGGCGGACGGAATCGAAGTGAACCAATACGTTGTCCAAAAGGGCGAAACGAAGAACGTCGTAGTCTACTGGTACCAGTCGCGCGGCCGTGTCGTCGCCAGCGAGTACAAGGCAAAGGCCTACGTCATGGTCGACGCCATCACGGATAACCGGACGGACACCTCGTTAGTCAAAGTGATCGCACCGGTGGTGAATGATGACGTTGAGGCGGCAATTCAAGTCACTCGTCGCTTCGTGAACGACGCGTTTCCGCTGATTTCGACTGCGCTACCGAATTAGCCAGCTACAGACGCCGCGCGAAGAACGGGTGCCCTGCGCTCGAAAGACGCGTTTCGAAGTCCTGTTTCTGCGCCTGGCTCTGAATGGGTCCGACTAGCAGGCGGTGTTTGTTCTCAATGAGGACTATCTCGATTGGGAACCCAGCCTGTTGGAGTTCTGATCGCAGCGGTTGAAAATCGGGTACTTCACCGGCAGCCACCTGGAGAAACAGCCGAGGGCCGTTCGGCGGAACTGTGGCGGCCGCTTGGGGGAGGGCTTCGGTCGTGCTTGGAGCAGCGGGAAGATTGGGTGGCGTCATCCTTGCCACAGGCTGCGCAGCCGGGGCGCTGAGAGGGGGGGGCGGACTTCGTTCGACGATGACGGGAGGCGGCAGCGCTGAGGAGGAGGCCTGTTCTGCACGGATGCCCGTGACCGATCGCCCAGCCAAGTAGGCCAAGCATGCGACCAGCCCCATCAACAACGTCATACCCATCACCACAGTGACCAATTTGCGGTTTGCGAGCGCCAGCTCGTAACTGGCGGCCTCTGGAGTCGGCAGGTGAGATTCTCCCATGTTGGAGCAGATCGGCTTTATAGGGAAAAAGCTTTAGAGTGTTAAAATTCGAAACGTGGATTTATTTGACGAAATCGTAAGGTTGCGCAAGCTGGGACAGAAATGTGCGCTGGCGACTATCGTACAGGTGAACGGTTCCATCCCCAGCTACGAGAGTGCCAAACTGC
This sequence comes from Candidatus Sulfopaludibacter sp. SbA3, assembly GCA_945890485.1. Taxonomy (GTDB): domain Bacteria; phylum Acidobacteriota; class Terriglobia; order Bryobacterales; family Bryobacteraceae. Next base: position 206,039 of record CAMDCN010000008.1, read on the forward strand.
TCGTCCGCGAGGATGGCTCCATGGCCGGTACGATTGGCGGTGGGTGTGTCGAAGCCGAGGTTTGGAACGCCGCCCGCGAGGTGATCGCGACCGAGAGGCCTCGTCAAATGAAATTTTCACTTGGTCAGGACGCGGCCTACGACAATGGTTTGATTTGCGGGGGACAATTGGAAGTTTTTGTAGAGGCGATCGTTCCGCAGCCCAAGGCTTACATCTTCGGCGCGGGCCATATCTCCAAGAGCTTGGCCAAGGCGGCGGGAATGGCGGGATTCGCCGTCACCGTCATCGACAACCGCGAAACTTACGCCAATCGGGAGCGGTTTCCCGACGTGGAAGACGTGATTGCCGCGGAGTACGAGGAGGTGTTCCCGTCCCTGGCGGTGACCGACACAACGTACCTGATTATCGTTACCCGCGGCCATCGAGACGACATGCGGGTTCTGGCGTGGGCGGCGCAGTCGAACGCGCGGTACTTGGCGATGATCGGTAGCAAGAGGAAAGTAATCGGTGTCGTGGAGGAGCTCGCGAAAGAGGGGTTCCCGGCTGCCGCTCTGGAGCGCCTTTACGCGCCAATGGGCTTCGATATCGGCGCGATTACGCCAGAAGAGATTGCGATCTCCGTGGTGGCCGAGATGATCGCGGTACGGCGCAATCCGGAGACCGGCTGGAGAGCGCTCTCAAAGACCGTTGCAGGGCATAACAAGGTTCAAGAGTTGGCGCGGTGAATCTGACCGGAGTGGTTCTTGCCGCCGGGGCGTCCCGGCGAATGGGTTTTCCAAAGACGCAATTGCTCTGGAAAGGAGAGACCTATCTGGCGCGGCTCGTTCGTCTGTTCGGTGAATGCTCGCGGGTCGTTGTTGTTCTCCGGGAGGAGTTCCCGGTGGCCGGGGCGAAGGTGGTCGTAAATCCGGATCCGGAGCGTGGCATGCTGAGTTCGCTTCAGCTTGGGATGGCAGACGCGGCGGGACCGGTGATCTTCACGCCCGTTGACTTTGGACATGTGCGAGAAGAAACGGTGCGTGGGTTAGTGGACGCCTATCGCGGGGCGCCCGTGTTCAATCCACGATTCGATGGCCGGCGCGGCCACCCGACGATCATTAGCAACGAGACGGCAAAGGGTCTACTGGCGATGCCGCCTACCGGGAACCCGAAGGATCTTTTAAAGACTTTGCCTCCGGCGTGGTTTGAATGTGACGACCCCGGCGTGTTGCGGGATGTCGATGATCCGGAGGCCTACCGCCGGGTGGTGGCGGAACTATGACGAAGCGGCGGATATGGTTCAGCCTGCTATTGTTGCTGATCGTTGTCGTGGCAGCTCCCTTCTGGAAGGCAGACCAGTTTTCGCCAATTTTGGCGGCCAGTCTGGAGCGAGCCCTCCAGCGGAAGGTCGAAGTTGGCGCCGTCCGTCTTCATTTGCTGACGGGGCCAGGGTTTACGCTCAGCGACGTTGTTATCCATGAAGATCCGTCGGTTTCGGCGGAGCCGCTCGCCTACGTCACCTCGTTGGTGGTGCGGCTGCGCATCGGAGCATTGTTACGGGGGGCGATCGAGTTTTCCGCTCTCCGCCTCGAAGAGCCGTCCGTCAATCTGATGCAGACGGGCAGTGGCGTGTGGAATGTCGAAGCGCTTTTGCGCAACCCGTCCCAGACTACAGGTGGGGATCTGCCGGACCTGGAAGTTCGCGGTGGACGTTTGAATATCAAGATTGACGGGACGAAGTCTGTTTATTACTTCACGAGTACCGATCTTGATTTCTCGGCGCAAGCGGGAGGGCAATCGTTCGAAATCTGGTTTCGGGGCGAACCGGCGCGAACCGACCGACCGGCCCAAGGCTTCGGGCAGGTAACGGGCCGGGGCCGATGGCTGCGCCCGGAATCGGGCGAGCCGAAACTCGAGATCGATTATCGACTGGAACCGTCCGCCGTCGAGGAGTTAACCACCCTGCTGGCAAGCCGCGACGTCGGCCTCCACGGGATGGTGGAGTCACGCGGGCGCCTGGCGGGACCGGTGTCGGCGATGGAGCTAACTGGGCAGTTAGACCTGAGTGACCTTCATTATTGGAACCAGCCGCCGCGGCCCGGAAAACTGCGGGTTGGATACAAGGGGCTGTGGAACCTGCCGAACCAGGAGTTTCGGGTTTCGACGGACGATCAGGGGGGAAGCCCTTTGCCGCTGCGGGCGTCCGTGCAGTTGCAATCGTACCTTTCGGCGCCTCGGTGGCAGGTGGAGTTGGAGCCGCAGCGAATGCCACTGGTGTTGGCTGTTGGGTGGCTCCGTCCGGGCGGTGAACATTTCGTCGATCTTCAAGTGGGCGGCTTCATTTCGGGCAAGGTTGCCGTGGCCCAGGACCGCACCGCGGAAGGACAGCTACAGGTTGAGGGAGTCTCGCTGGCCGATAAGGGCAGTCAGTTTCTCAGGGCCGCGAATCTGGCAATTGAAGTCGGTGGCGGCAAGATGCGTTTGCAGGCCCCGGTCATCGAGATGGGCCCGCGTGGTGCGGCTGCGCTCGAATACGAATGGAGCTGGGCGACGCGAGAGGTCTCCGGTGCGCTGCAGGCGAAGTCCGTTAGCGTTGACCAGTTGCAGCAGTTGGCGGCCTTGACGATCGAGAATCCACCGCTTGTGGGCGAACTGAAACGTGGACAGATCCGAGGACAAATCCGTGTTCGCCGCTTGGCGGATGCACCTCCGGAATGGAACGGTGTCTTCCAGTTGACCGATTCACTCGTCACTGTTCCCGAGTTCGCAGAGCCCTTGCAAATCAATCAGGCGTCGGTTGAGTTGCGGGGGGAGCGGCTCTCGGCGCGGGGCATCAAGGCCCGGGCTGGAAAAGTGGACTGGACCGGCGACTATCAGTATGATTCCACCCAGAGGCGTCCGCACCGGTTCCAGGTGCGGGTTGAGAGCGTGTCCGCTGCCGAATTGGAACGGCTTTTAACGCCCGCCCTGCTACGGGAGCGAGGGTTTCTCGCTCGGACGCTCGGTATCGGCGAAGGTTCCGTGCCGGATTGGCTGGCGTCGAGGCGGGCGGAAGGGACGTTGTCCATTGAGCGCATGGAGGTGGGGCCTGAAACGCTGCGCGACCTCGCAGCAGTGGTGCAATGGGACGCCTCGCGCGTTAAGTTAAGCAAACTGCGATTCGACTGGGCAGAGGCGGAACTAGAGGGTGAACTGGGGATCGACCTGCAACGGGCAATGCCAATCTACACTGCGAACGGCCGGGCCACGGGAATCTCGTGGCAGGGTGGAAAAGTGGCATTGCTTTGGAAAGCGGAATCTCGCGGAATGGGAATGGAGATCGTCCAAAATGCCAGAGTCAGCGGCGAAGCCAGTGGGGAACAGGCGCATATTGGAGATTGGACGGCGCGGCGGTTCCGAACCAGATTCGGATTGCGGGCGGAATCCGGCGACCTGCGTCTTGATCTCGAAGCCATCGAGGCCGAGACAGCAGAGGGAACTTGGACAGGTAAAGGCAGCACGCAACGGCAAGGCAAACTGACCGTGGAGCTGTCGAGCGAGGGCCGCGACGCCAAATTTAGTGGCCAAGTCTTCCCGCTCGAGCTCCGCTAAGTCGCGATTGGAAAGAGCAGCGTGAACGTAGTCCCGTGGCCGACTCCCGATTCGACGGAAAGGCGCCCACCGTGCGCTTCGACGAAGGCCCTGACGCTGGAGAGTCCGAGACCCGTCCGTTGTGAATCCGTTCCGGTTGAAAAAAATGGCTCGAACAGTCTGGCGCGGACCGAGTCGTCCATGCCGCGGCCGTTGTCTTTGACCAGGAGAGCCACGGTTGCACCGTCTGAAGATGTCTCCACCGTGATTCTGCCCGATTCGTCGATCGCCGTGCGGGCGTTCAATACGAGATTAAGAAGTGCATTGCGGAGCTGATTGGGGTCCACAAATATAGACGCACCGGGCGCGGCGTCATGCACCAGAAATCGTACGCGCGCGCCAAGCAGCTGGCGCAGGGCGGATTCTACGAAACGAAGCCATTCGTCGATAACTACTCGTTCGAGGACGGGAGGGGTTTGCCGGAGATAGCCAAGCAACTGGCGGGGCAAGGCTGCAGCGTCCGCGAGGGAAGTCGACAGGTTATGGGCTGCCTCGCTGGGAGGGAGTTCGGCACACTGGGCTTGGAGTAATGTCAGAACGTTGTTCCAGTCGTGAACCAGATGTGCGGTCTGCAGCCCGAGCAGGAGAAGCTTCTCCTGGTGTTCTGCGGTTATGGTGGCACCCATTGGACCTATACTACAAGCAGAGTATGTCCAATAGCCAATTGGGTCCTGAATTGCTGCGGGAGTATCCGAAATCGTCCCATTTGGAGTGGCTGGCAGCCAATGGGGAAGGCGCCTATGCCATGGGCACCGTCGCGGGTGCCAACACGCGCCGGTATCATGGCTTACTCGTCGCGCCTTGGGGCGACAGCGGAGAGCGGCATGTGTTGTTCCCAAAAGTGGAAGAGGAGATTTTCGTTGACGGCCGCTGGGTCGAATTGGGCGCCTGTCAGTATCCCGGAGTGGTGACGCCGCGAGGCTTTGAATACCTGATCGATTTTGTCGCCGAACCCGAGCCTGTGTGGACGTGGATGGTTGCGGGCGTTCAAGTGGTGCGCCGTCTGCAATTAATGAAGCGGCCTTCCGGAGTGCGCCTCCTCTACTCCTCGAGCGTGGAATGCCCGTTTCGGGTTCGCGTCTTCACGGCGACCCGCGGCTACCATGGACTGGGAACGGGGCCCGATTCTCCGTTACGATTTGCGATGGCGGGAGCTACTTGGGAGGCGTGCAATGAGTGGTACCGTAACGTCGAGTATCTGGAAGAGCTGGATCGCGGTTTTCCGTTTCGGGAGGATCTTTGGTGCCCGGGCACGTTTCACGGGATCTCTAATAGTGCGATCACCGCTTCGCTCGGCGAAATAGGACAGCCGGAGACGCGCACTGGCGCCGACGTCTTTTTGTTCCAAAAAGGCGAACGATTGACGTTGCTGGCGGGCTATCCCTGGTTTACGGATTGGGGCCGGGATACATTTATCGCGATGCCGGGGCTGCTGATCGAAACGGGGCGTATCGACGAAGCAAAGCAGATTTTTTCCGGGTTTCTGGCGCACATGCGGCAAGGACTCCTTCCCAACCGGTTCCCTGATCAGGGCAGTGAGCCGGAGTACAACACCGTCGATGGAACCCTTTGGGCGTTTGAAGCCGCCAGCCACCTGGTTCAGTCCGGGCAATTGGACTGGGTCCTGGCGGAATTCTATCCTGCCGGGGTGGAGATCATCGGATGGCACGAGCGGGGAACGTTATTCGCTATCGGGATGGATCCCGCCGACGGGCTACTTCGCTGCGGCGATGAACAGACGCAGTTGACCTGGATGGACGCCCGTAGCGACGGCAAACCGGTAACCCCGCGGTACGGCAAGCCGGTGGAGGTGAATGCTCTCTGGTACAACGCGCTTCGATTGATGTCCGCGTGGGCGGGACAACGGGGAGAAGAGTCGCGTCAGATGAAGTATGCGGCCTTGGCGGATTGGGCTGAACGAAGCTTCGCCGCGGTCTACTGGAATGAGGATGCCGACTGCCTGTACGATCTGCCGGGATGCGCCGAGATTCGCCCGAATCAAATTTTCGCGGCTGCCTTGACCTATCCGCTCCTTGATCCGGCGCGGCGCCGCGCTCTCTTGCAGACCGTGCGCCAGCACCTGCTGACCCCTTTCGGGTTGCGTACATTGGCGCCGCAGGATCCGTCCTACCAGGGACGCTACGCTGGTGGGCCAGCCGAGCGGGATGCCGCCTACCATCAGGGGACCGTGTGGCCGTGGCTCGCAGCGCCGTTTGCCATTGCCTGGGAGCGCGAATTTGGGGAGCCGCATCCGTTTCCCGACTTGGAGCAGGAACTGCATGAGGGGTGCTTAGGATCGGTAGCCGAAATCTACGATGGCGACGCGCCGCACCACCGACGCGGCGCGCCGGCCCAAGCGTGGAGCATGGCGGCTCTCTGCACTCTCAGGAGTCGCCGCCAGAACCCGCCGCGACCGCCCGCCGCTTAACTGCGGGTGGATCGTCGATCGTTGCCTCATCTTCGAGGGCGCGAAGCCAATCGGCATCGTGCCCGAAGAGTTCAAGCGCCATATGGGCTGTCTCAGCGAAGTAAGCTCCCAAGATGGTGTTTTCCTCTTCGAGGGCGGCCAGTTGGCGACGAACGGATTCGAGGTCGCGCTGTGGAAGAACACCGGTCCAGCCTTGGCGGCCGGCTTTTTGCCAAGCGCGAATCGTGTGGAGCAGCGTTCGTTCCGCGATGGCGGCTGCCTCCTTGGGATCGAGGCCCGCTTTTCGGAAACAGTCCACGGCTGCGGCCAGCAGCGGGGTCGCCAAAGTTCCGGTGAAAGCCAATCCCGCGGAAAACACCTGCTTCTTCCCCCGCTCGACGGTGAAGAAGGGCGTGCGTACAGCGGCGAGGAACTTCTTCAGCTTACGCAGCGCCGCGGGGTCGCCTTCGGCGCAGAAACGCACATCGCCGAAGCCGTCCATGGAGTCCAGGGTAGCCACCTCTGCGCCGAGCGCCGCCAGGTCCGCCAAGTCCTTGCTGTCCATCCGGGAATCGAGCAGGACAAGCGCCCGTTTGTTCCAATCGAGGTCCGAAGTGCGTGCAAGTTCGAGTAGCGATGGGAGCGAGGCGTCAGGTCCCGACACGAAGAGCATCGAGGCGGCTCCCATCTCATTGATCCTTGCCGGTTGTCCGGCTTTGAGTTGATTCGCGATGCGGCTGGCAACGCGGAGGCTAGCGGCCGTAACAGGGCCTAGCTGCGTATGCAGGCCTGGCAAACGAGCCAGCGCCGGACTAATCGGGCCGGCCGCAATCAGGCCGACCCAGAGCGGGAATTTCATGGTTCTGGTGATTTTAGCGCTTTGATGCGATCGCGATATTGCGCCGCTTTCTCGAACTCGAAATGGCGTGCGGCTTCTTTCATCTTTTCTTCGAGGCTGGCAATAAGTTGAAGCTTTTGTTCAGGATCGAGTAGCTCGGTAGGCTCCTCGGGCTCGATTGGAATATCGACGTAGTCCGCGGCGGCAATGCGAACGAGCGTCATGTCAATGGGCTTGGAGATGCTTTGGGGCGTAATTCCGTTGGCCTCGTTATAGTCTTGCTGGATCCGGCGCCGGCGGGACGTCTCGTCAATCGCGCTCTTCATGGAGTCGGTGAGGACGTCGGCATAGAGGATGGCCCGTCCATTCAGGTTCCGCGCCGCGCGGCCAATCGTTTGGATCAACGAGCCGGCGGAGCGGAGGAATCCTTCCTTGTCGGCGTCCAGGATCGCAACCAAGGACACTTCCGGCAGGTCGAGACCTTCCCGGAGCAGGTTGACTCCAATCAACACGTCGTACTCCCCACGGCGGAGATCGCGCAGGATTTTGATTCGGTCCAAGGTCGTGACCTCGGAGTGCAGCCACGCGCATTTTACGCCGACTTCGGCGTAGTAACTCGAAAGATCTTCGGCCATACGCTTAGTCAAGGTCGTGACGAGGGTTCGTTCGTTGCTTGCCGTGCGTTTGCGTATCTCGTTGAGCAGGTCGTCCACTTGACCTTTAATCGGCCGGATCTCAACGGGCGGATCGATCAAGCCCGTGGGACGAATGATTTGCTCGACGAATTCGCCCTGCGTCTTTTCAAGCTCATACGGACCCGGCGTAGCGCTGACATAAATTACCTGATTCACCCTGTTTTCGAACTCCTCGAAGGTGAGCGGACGATTGTCGAGGGCGCTCGGCAGGCGGAAACCAAAGTTCACCAGGGTCTCCTTCCGAGACCGATCGCCTCCCCACATGCCGCGTAATTGAGGCATGGTCTGGTGGCTTTCGTCAGCAAAAATCAGATGGTCGGCTGGGAGATAGTCGAGGAGGGTGGGCGGCGCCTCGCCGGGCAGGCGGCCCGAAAAATGCCGGGAATAGTTTTCGACCCCGTGGCAGTAGCCAATGGTTTTCATCATCTCCAAGTCGAACTTTGTCCGTTGCCAAAGGCGCTGGGCCTCGATCAGCTTGCCCTGTTTCTCCAGTTCGACCTTCCACCAATCGAGCTCTTCCTGGATGGTCGCCATGGCCCGTTCCTTCATGTCGACACTCATCACGTAGTGCGTCTTGGGATAGATGGGCAGCCGGGAAAGGGCCTGATGAACCTGGCCGGTCAGCGGATCGATCTGGAAGAGGCCATCGATCTCGTCACCCCACAGTTCAATGCGATAGGCGAACTCGTCGTAGGAGGGGAAGACTTCCACCACGTCGCCGCGGACGCGAAACTTGCCGCGGCTGAACTCATGGTCGTTTCGTTCGTAAAGCAGCTCAACCAGTTTGCCCAGCAACTCTTTGCGCGGAATCTGCTGGCCCTTTTCGAGCAGGAGCAACATCCCGTAGTAGGCTTCCGGCGATCCGATGCCATAGATGCAACTGACGCTCGCGATAATGACGACATCCCGGCGTTCAAATAATGAGCGAGTGGCCGCCAGGCGGAGCCGGTCCAGCTCGTCGTTCACAGTGGCTTCCTTTTCGATGTAGGTATCGCCGGCGGGAATGTAGGCCTCTGGCTGGTAGTAATCGTAGTAGCTGACGAAGTACTCTACGGCGTGTTCCGGGAAGAAGGTTTTGAACTCGTGATAGAGCTGGGCAGCAAGCGTCTTGTTGTGGGCGAGGACCAGGGCGGGCCGATTGCAGCGCTCGATAACCTTGGCCATCGTGTAAGTTTTGCCCGAACCCGTGACGCCCAACAGTACCTGGTGCCGGGCCCCATCCAGGACACCCTGCGAGAGCGCATCGATCGCCTGTTGCTGATCGCCTTTGGGGGAGTATGGGACCGCGACGTGAAAGGACATCTTTCCAGTCTAACGGGCTCGAATGAGACGTTCCCGTTCGGCATTGTACTCGCAGCCAAAAAGTGCGATCGCCGCCAGCAGATACATCCACACGAGCATCGCGATCACCCCTCCGACGGTTCCGTACATGACGTTGTAGTCGGCCAGATTCTGAACATACCAACTGAAGATTAGAGTCACGATGAACCAGAGGATGGAAGCTATCCAAGCGCCCGGCCAAACATCGCGCCAACGCATGGGTCGATTGGGCGCAATGAAATATAGGAGGGCGACAACGAGCACCACCGTGCAAAAGGAGACGGCGAAGGTCAGGCCTTGGGCGACGAACTGAATCCATCCTCCGGCCGGGAACAGGAAGCTCCGCAGCCGGCTGCCCGAGAGCAGCAGGACGGATGCCGCCACGGCGGGTACGGCGGCGACGAAAACCAGGATCATCGCGACCAGGCGATCCTTGACGATACCGCGGCCGGTGGGGAGCCGGTACGCCGCCCGGAAGCCCTCCATGAGCGACTCCATCAGCGACGCCGCGGCCCACACCGAAAGGAGTGTGGCGCCAATGATGAGCCAGAAAGGCCGCTGGCCGCGAGCCGTGAACTGGTACTGCACCATGTCCGCCGTGCCAGGGGGGACCACTTGCAGTAGAAAGCGAGCCAGGTACTCGCTGACCGCTTCGGCGTTGGCCTGCACCAAGATCGCCGCCAAAGAGGAGAGGAACGGAAACAGACTCAACAAGCCCGAGTAGGCGGCGGCCTTCGCGATTCCGAAACATCCGTCCATCATCGCGTTGAAGAAGGCGCGGCGGAGGAGAAGCAAAAACTCATGCATGGGTTCGCCGGGAACGCAGCCAGAACAGCAGGCAACTGAACCAGCATATCGCGCTCACTCCAGCGGCCAGACGCGTTTCGAGAGGGGCCCGATACCGCAGAGAGATCTCCGTTTGGGCGGACGCTCGGGGCGCAACGGTGAAAAATCCCAACTCATTGGGCTGAATCGGGATGGCCACGCCGTCCTGCGAGGCTTGCCACCCTTCTTCGAAACTGATCGCCACGGCCACCAGATGGCCTGCAGGCACGGGGCCGGAAATCGTTGCCGCCGAGGGCCCTTGCCAGTTAAACGCGAGCGAGGGGCGAGCGCCATCGCTCATCGCTGCGACATATGGGGTAATCACTTGAAACTGGCCGCCTCGGGGAGGATGGGCCGGGAGTTCGCCGGGAAGGATTAAATGCGCGTACCGAACCGGTTCGAGACGATAAATGCGATCGTCCCCCTCGCTCCAGACCTTTTCGAGTACCCCTTCAAACTTGTCGGGGTATTTCACATCGCGGTAATATTCCTCCGAATCGGGGCCATGAATAACAATGTATTCAACCCCCAGCGCCCGGAGTTGGAGCATCGAGTTGGCGGCCTCTTCGCCTCGTTTTGACCCGAGGTCCGTGCGAACCTGATAGGCAATGTCCACCGGGATGCGATTGCGTAGACCGGTTTCAAAAACGCCGCCGATCTGCGGGTAGAGAAACCAGGAATTGAAGCGAAAGCGGCTTCCGCCCGAGAGCAACAGCCGCCCAGTGGGCTGTCGGGCGGCCAAAGCAGATGCCACCCGAAACTCGGAAGTCTCCTCGCGAGGCACTGGAACCCACAGCTGATAGCCGTGCGACAGGAACCGGGTGAGCAGCGGAGTGGACTGCAGGAGAAAGACAAGCAGGCAGGCCCGGCCAATCCAGGGCCGCCGAGTCATGAGAAGTCGAATCGATTCGACCACGAGTAATAGCAGAAAGAGTTCGTATTCGAGCGCGTAGCGACGGGATTCGGGCAGGGCATTCAAGCCGTAGGCGTAAAAGCAGGTAACCAGGAATCCGAAGCAGTAGGTCGCCAGTACGAGCATTGAAAAGTAACGGTTTTCACGGAACCGCCAGTGGCACAACAGCCAAAGGGCAACGAGGCCTCCGCTCCAGGCGAGCAGCGCCATTCGTTCCTGGCCTTGCAACTGATACCCGAAGGCGTCCTGCGGCCAATTGCCGAGCATGCGGAGGACGAACGACGGAGTCAGCCAAAAGGCGGCCAGCAGATACCCAAGAACTCCCGCGGCCAGAACTCGCCGGGTGGAGAATTCAGGAGCCGTGAAGTGGGTCATGAGAAGAATGACCACCAGCAACGCCAAGGCGAGTCCCGCGACCCAGTTCGTCAGCACCACTGTGGCCAGCCCCGCTGCGGCCAGCCAGAGCGAACCGAAGGTACGGCGTACCGCACACCGGTGAACCGCGATCAATGCCAACGGCATTAATGCGAGCCCGACTGTGTGCGGTCCCTCTCCGTACTTCAGCAGTACCTGGATTCGCCAAGGAATCTGGAAAAGCCCTTGATCGTTCTGGATCGTTTCGATCAGTCGATAAAGCGGGCTGCAAAACGTGACCGCAAGCCCGGCGCAAAAGGCGATCCGCCGAGAGGATCCGAAATAGCGAACGAATAGATAAACGGAAACGACCCCAAGGCAAAGCGCGGCCGCGCAGGTAACTCGATGGACCTGAGTCGGGTCGACGCCAGCGAGTATCCGGATCCAAAGCGCACTCCAGTACGGCAACAGCGGAAGATAGATGAAATGGGTTGGCAGTCCGCAGTACTGCAACGGACTCCAGCCCCAAGGGTCCGGCTGCTGTGCCACCCAATTGGCCATGAAAGCGTAGCCACGCTCGATGGAGCCCCGGTACGGCGTAACTCCGGGCAGAAAGATCCGCCAATTCAGAACCAGGTTCAGGAGCAGCAATAAGAATGCCCACGGCGCATTTGCCCGCATCATGAGCGCCGGCCCCTCCAACACAACCAGACAAAAAACAAAGCGGCGACTCCGAACAGCGCTCGACCAATTTGGTTTTCGCGCGGAGTCTCCCAATAAAGCTCGATGTGGTGGGAGCCTGGGGGAGCCAGGATCCGCGTCTGGCCGATGGCGTCGCGAACCACCGGAAACTCGCTCCCGCCCGACTTTGCCCGCCAAGACGGGTCATACGTCACCAGGACGGCCAGGGCCTGGCCCGCTTCGATCGTCGCATCAATGCTCAAGGTCCGCGGGTTCAGCCAACGAGTGGCCGCAGGTGAGTCCGGGCCCTCCTCCAAGGCCTTGACGTAAGGAGCCAGCCGTTCGACATCTTCACCATTGCGGGCAGGCAGCAACGGCTCAACCTCGGCCAAGCGCACGACCCGTGCCAGGGACCGCCATCGACGGGGCACCTCGTGAATCCAGTTGCCCTTCCCATCGTCGAACACGATGGGCAACCGTTTCCGGAAACGGTTGGGAAATTGATAGTCCTGGATCGGCAGGGCCGAGGTGGCGTCGTTCATTACGATCAGGTCGTTGCCCGTCGCCTGGAGCCACAAAACGGCGGGCTCCGGGTCGTCCCCCAGCAGGATCGACCAGTAGAGGCTCATGAGGTCGAAATTGATCAACCCCTGCTCACTCCCCCCTCCAATCTGGGCCTCGTTAAACCACCCGTTCCACCAGAAGCGGACGGTTCCCGTGACGAACGAACGCGCACCGGGCCGATTTTTCGCCACCCACTCGGCCGTTTGATACTCGATCCGGTCGGTCCATGCCGGCGTACGGTGGATATGGAGCCATGGGTAAGTGAGGTAACCCCAGGCGGGAATAAAGCAGGCCAGGACCAGCAGCGCGGCCACCATTCGTTCGCGATGCCAGCCGCGGCGGATGATCTCCGCCCCCGCCAGGACCAGCAACATGTCGAGTTCCGGCACCAGACGTTCCGGTTCTCCCGCAACCCGGAATGCCCGGTTGGTGAAGTGGTGGCCAAGGACGTTGAGGCTGATCATGGCCGCCCCGCCCCAGACAAAGATCGACCAGGCATGAACAGGTGAGCCGGCAGCCTTTCGCCAACTGACGATGGCTACTGTGACGGCAAGCAGGATGGCCAGCCCCAAAGACCATAAGTTCCCGGGCTGCGAAACGATGGCCAGATTCCGATTGGTAATGGCGATGTAGGAAGGCGTCAACCAGAAAGCGGTTAAGCCGTACGCGAGCAGAGCGACCGCGGCGGCGCGTGCCCACACCATCCAGTCTCGCGTCACGACGAAGATGGCCCATGTCAGAACCGGAAAGAAAATCGCCAGTGCCGTGGCGCCATAGAAGTTGTTCGATACCACCAGCGCCGCGGCTAGGCTGGCGAGGGCCAACTGCGCCGGGTATCCCTTCCGCAGGCCCCACCAGGCTGCTGCAAACACGAACGGAAGGATCGCCAGGGCCGACATGTGAGGGCCTTCACCGTAGCGAAGCAGTACGTTGAATCGCTGCGGCATGTATGGCATGACGTCGCCGCGAATGTGCGCCATAAATAGGAAACTCGGGGAGAGCAATGCCACCCCAGCCGTCGCCAGCCAGGCCCGGACGCGCGACTGGGTAGCCACCCACACGAACAGCCAAACGCCGGCGATTCCGAGAACATACAGGATCGCCGTATAGAGGTGGTAGCCCCGAGCCGGAGTCACCCCGGCATACTTCGAAAGCGCGGCCGAGCCATAGCGCAACGCCGGAGGGTAGATGTAGTCGAATCGGGTGCCCCCGTACCAAAGCGGTTGCCAGCCTGGATGAGGCCAGTTCTCGGATAGGTATCGGGCGTCCGCGATGAAGGTGGCGTCAATCGAGGTCCAGTTTTCCAGATACTTGGTTTTGAAAAGTGGCCAGATGAGCACCATGGCCACGAGCAAAACCAGAGCAAAATGAAGCGCGGGCGACGAGAGACGAGCTTTCAAATCCGGCGGTCCTGAGCCTTGGGTGGAGTGTTTTGATACCGACCCAGGATGCTATCGAACTGGAGCGACCGGCGCACGCCGGTGCGATGCAACAGGTAGCGGGAGAGGACCCAAATGATCGAAAGTCCGTACCGCGTGCTCTGCACAAACGAGGCAGACGAGGCTTGCGGAAAGTATCGGGTCGGAACCGGCACCTCGGCGATACGAAGCTTGGCCTCAACGAACTGAGCCATGATCTCCTGGTCAAACACAAAGTTGTCGGAGTTCATGTCGACATTCACCGTTTCGAGGGCGGACCGCCGATAGGCGCGGTATCCCGTATGGTACTCGGCCAGTTTCAGTCCAAAGACCGAATTCTCCATTTCGGTGAGGAAGCGGTTGGCGATAAATTTCCACCAAGGCATACCTTGCTTCATGACGTCCCCACCCAGAAGCCGGGAACCCAAAACCACGTCAGCGGCTCCGGTCTCAATGGGCGCGATAATCTGGGGCAGCAATGTCGGGTCGTACTGATAGTCCGGGTGGACCATCACAATGATGTCCGCGCCGGCCCGGAGCGCTTCGCGATAGCAGGTTTTCTGATTCGCGCCATAGCCGTAGTTCCGGTTGTGGACGAAAATCTCGAGGCCGAGTTCGCGGGCGATCTGGATGGTTTCGTCCTTGCTGCCATCGTCAACCAGGATCACTAGATCGACCACATCATGCGGAAGTTCCTGGTACGTCATCCGAAGCGTCTTGGCCGCGTTATAGGCCGGCATCACGACGACAACCTTCGGTTTGGTTTCACTCATGAGAACGTTCCAAAATCACTATAAACTGGTAGGCAAAAAGAGTCTTCCACACGGACGCAAATCTCCAAAAGAGCCATTCCAAGCCTCGGGCCAGCCCGTTTTGGGAATTCAAGAACACACTGAAAGGTACTGGCGTTAGAAGAACCGACGCTACATTATAGCCAGACTGCACAAAGAGTTCTCGCCAGCCTGACCAGACGCGAAAGTGAATGTGCGTCCGGTCGAACAGCCCTTTTTCGTCCTGGGGAAACCGTCCGGAGAGCACAACCGCCCGGAAGTAAAAGTTGCCACTGTTGGGCACTGACACGATCAGGCGCCCGTTGGGCTTTAAAAGCGACCGCAACTGTACCAGAACTTTCGGGCATTCGAGTAGGTGTTCAAGCACATCCGCACAGAGGATGTAGTCGAACCGCTCGGAGAGTGGCGGGATTTCGTGGTGAAGGTCGGCCACGATCAACTTGACGTTGGAAGGGAATTGGCCGGCGGGCCACGATTGGCGTTCGATTCCGGTGACCTGAAATCCCCGGTCGGCGAACCGGGCGGCCATGTTCCCGTCCCAACAACCCACATCCAGCAAAGACAGGCCCGCGCCGTCCTGTGGAATGAGCCCGAGGATTTGGGAATGGCTGCTCCATGGGCTAGCCTTAAAGGAATAGCTCTGTTGAGCTAATGTGTCTGTTGCTCCCATCCCCTCTCTCGTAACCATTGACCCTATCTGCACGCCATCCCTAGATTAACCCATGAACTCGAGCGTCGTCTTTCTAACCCTTCCCCTGCTATTGTCCGTCCTCGTCGGTTGCAATAAGCAAGCGGGCCCAGTGCAAGCCAAGCAGGAATCTGGACCGCTGGCGGTCCGGATGACCGATGTCAAGGTTCGGGACATCACGCGCGTCGTCGAAACCACCGGAACGCTTTTTCCCTTTGAAGAGGCCGTGATCAGTGCCGAAATCGGAGGAAAGGCGGAAGAAGTTCGGTTCGATCTTGGCGATGTCGTCGAAAAAGGTCAAGTCCTCGTCCGCATTAACGATGAAGAGCAACGGTATCAGGTACAGCAAAGCGAAGCCCAACTCCGTCAATCGCTGGAGCGTCTGGGCCTGAAAGCGGAGAACGAAAAAGTCGCCGACATCCGTGAGACCCCGGACGTGCGACGGGCAAAGGCCGATCTGACCGAGGCGGAACAGCGTTTTAAGAGGACTCGCCAGCTGGTCGACCAGAACATTGGGGCGAAGTCAGAACTCGATCAGGCCAGTTCGCGATTCCAGGCCGCGCAGGCAGCCTATGACGCGACGATCAACCAGACTCGCAACCTGGTCCAAGAGGTGGAGCGCTTCCGGGCGAATCTGGAGATCGAGCGGAAGAAACTTCGGGACACCACGGTGAAATCCCCGTTCCGCGCGATCGTGAAGGAGCGTCAGGCCAGCCTTGGTCAGTTCGTTGGACCGAATACTCCGCTTTTTGTTCTGGTGAAGATCGATCCGATCCGCCTTCGCATTGAGATTCCGGAGCGGATGGCGCCCTGGATCAAGGTGAATCAACAGGCCGAAGTATCCCTCGAAGCCTTTGAAGGCCGGAAGTTTCAGGGCAAGATTTGGCGGATTTCGCCGACCGTGGACCAGAGCAAGCGCACCTTCGTAGCCGAGGCGCTCATCGACAACAAACTTGGGGAGTTAAAGCCGGGCTCCTATGCGAAAGCACGGGTACCGACCAGCAAGAACGAACGGATTGTGGTGGTTCCGCAGCGCGCTGTCTACTACGTGCTCGGCTCCAACAAAGCGTATGTCGTTAAGGACGGAGTGATTGACGCCCGCGATGTGCGGCTTGGCGATCGGATCGATCAGGATGTGGAGATCTTGGAGGGATTGGCGGAGGGTGAAAAGGTAGCGACCAGTCAGTTGGCCCGATTGGACACCGGGACCAAAGTGAAATTAGCGGTCGACGCACCGAAGAAGAATGCTGGCCAGTGAGGCGGCGAAGCCCGCGAAGGCTTCGCCGCCCAATCCTTACCGGGCGTTTTGAACTTTAGGAGTGGCCAAGTAACCGCTAATCGTGTCTTTCCCAATTGAATTGATCACGAGTTCATAGGGCTGTCTGGCTTTCGACGTATAAAAC
This sequence comes from Candidatus Sulfopaludibacter sp. SbA3, assembly GCA_945890485.1. Taxonomy (GTDB): domain Bacteria; phylum Acidobacteriota; class Terriglobia; order Bryobacterales; family Bryobacteraceae. The sequence continues at coordinate 222,545 of CAMDCN010000008.1, forward strand.
TGAAGCGGCTCGTTGAGAGTCTTGTCCTTCTTCTCCATCTTCTTGTCGTCAAACGTCAGGTCGATGGTGAAGCGGTTTTTCTTAACGTCTGATTTCTTGAGTTGCAACATGATGTCGCCCACTCGCCGAGCCGTCTTCTCCTTCGGCAGTGTGAACTCGAAGTAGTTGCGGTCGCCCAACGCCTTCAGCGCCTGGAACTCCTTGTAGTTCGTCGCGATCAGGCCGCTTTGCTCACCCAGATCGCCTCGCGTCCGCTTGAGATCGGAGATGGTCTTGTCGAGTTCCGTCTTCGTGTTCGCCACGTCGGTCTTGACGGTACCGACTTCGGATGAAACCGCGGCAATCTTCGTATTGGCGGAGCTGGCTTCCTGCTTCACTTCCGTGATCTGGCTAGCCATCTGCTGCTGCACTGCTTTGGTCTCGCGTTCCAGTTTCGCGGTCAACTCCACCGCTTTTTTTTCCGCGTCGACCTTGGCTTGGCCGGCAGCCATCGCGGACTGGCGGCGAGCAGCTTCCAACTCGTCCTTCAATTCGCTGATGTATCGCTTGCTGGTGGCCGTCGTTACATTCGACGTCTCTTTGACGCTGGAAATTTCCCGGGTCATGGCGTCTTTCAAGCCGGCGACCTCGGTCTTCGTCTTGTCTAATTGAAGGAACAAGTAGACATTGGCGCCCAAAAGCGCGAGCACTGATCCGAAAAGAATCGGAATCTTGATGCCACCACCCGAAGGGGGCGGGGGCGGGGGGGGCATATACATGGGGGTTGGATTGGGATTCATTTGCGGGTCAGCCTCCTGACAGTCGAATTTAGAATAACATTCGTCTTGACAACTATATGCGGCAGGTGCGGGGCGGGTTTCAGGATTCGGGCCGCAGCGGCTTCGCGGCGGCGAACTCGAACCGCTCCTGCTTCGAGATTCCGGGCTCAAAACAGCGCCGGCAGCGGGCTTCGTACATTCCCGTCGCGCCGACTACGATCAGATCCTCGCTCTCCACCAACCGTTGCGTATGTTTCGCCGGATTTCCGCAGCGCATACAAATCGCGAGCGTCTTGGTGATCGATTCCGCCCGGGCGAGCAGGTCGGGAATCGGTGGAAAGGGACGTCCCAGGTAGTCTGTGTCCAACCCGGCGATGATCACCTGTTTGCCGCTATCGGCTAACTGTTCGGCCAGCTCAACCAGCGCTGGGCCCATGAAGTTGGCCTCGTCAATTCCCACCACCTGCGTCCGCCAGTCCAGGATTGCGAGGATATCTTGCGCCCCGTCGACGACCTCCGACGCCATTCGCTGGTCGGCGTGAGAGACAATCTCTTCATGTGAATAGCGGATGTCGATCTTGGGTTTAAAAACCTGAACCCGTTTCCGCGCGATGCGAGCCCTCCGCAGCCGGCGGATCAGTTCTTCGCTCTTGCCTGAAAACATTGGTCCGCACACAACCTCAATCCAGCCGGTGTGTCCGGTAAAAATATCCATATCGCTTTATGATGCCATGGCCCCCACCGCTAACCCACCGGAACATCGTGCCCGAATTGCTCGGCAATTTGACCCCCGAGCAGGCGGAACCCAATCTCCGCGATCTTCGGCGGCTGAACCGGTACTTCGGCGGGCGCCAAACCCTCCAATCGGTGCTCGCGCCGCTGTTGAAGCCGGGAATGCGGATTTTGGATGTTGGGGCCGCTTCCGGAGACCACGCCGCGGCGCTGGCGGATGCCGAGGTGGTCAGCATCGATATTTCCGAGTCCCACCTGCGCGGCGCCGCCGGGCAACGGGTGGTGGCGGACGCCTTCGCCCTGCCGTTTGCACCGGGGGCGTTCGACATCGTAATGGCGAACCTTTTTCTCCATCACTTTGAGGATGCTGAAATCGTCGGCCTCCTAGCGCAATTTGCCACCCAGGCGAAGGTCGCCGTGGTGGTGAACGATTTAGAGAGAAACCGGATGGCCTGGAGCTTTCTGCCGCTCACCGCGCCGTTCCTAGGATGGGATCCGGTAACGATTCATGACGGCACCGTCAGCGTGGCGGCCGCTTTCCATCCCGGCGAGCTATCTGGCCTGTTCGATCGTGCTGGAATGAAGGGCGCCTGCATCCGGCGGCATCGCCCGTGGTTTCGGCTCTCGGCGGTCTGGCTGGCAGCAGACCGGTAGACTACGGCAGCGCAAACGCGATGTACGAACCATCGATCGGCTTCTGCGTCGCCGGAATCAGCCCCACCTGGGCCGACGCGCAAAATACGATGTACTGCTTTCCATTCACTTCGTAGATCGATGGAATGCCTTCGATCGCCATCGGCACCTCCTGCTCAAACAGCATTTTCCCGTTGTCGATGTCGAACGCCCGCACTTTCCGGTCTCGCGTCCCAGTAAAGATCAGCCCGCTCGCCGTTACCAGCGGCCCAACTTTGGGGTAGTGCGTCCCCGTGTTCTTTATCCCCTTGGCCGCCAACTCCGGCACCTCGCCCAGCGGGATCCTCCATTTGATCGAACCATCGTTCAAGTCGTAGACTGTCAACGAAGTCCACGGCGGCTTGATGGCGGCCAGCCCGTCGCTTGCGATCATAAACCCGAATTGGCTCTCGTACCGTTCCTCCGCCGTCATGCCCGGCACCGCGTCTGCCTTCTTATCCAGCTTCAGCAAGCACGGCACATCTTTGCTTACCACCACCAGCGTCCCCTTGAACGGATCCACCGCCGCCCCACCCCAATTCGCCCCGCCGTTGTTCCCCGGCATTTGAATCGCGCCCCGCGCCGCCGGTGGCGTAAACAAGCCCTCGTTCCGCGCGCTTAGGATCTGGTCCCGGAATTTCGCCCGGTCGGCCGCACTCAGAAAAGGACTCAAATCATCCACCGTGAACGACTGCCGGGCAAACGGCTCCGGCTTGGTTGGAAACGGCTGCGTCGGCCAGGTCGTCTCGCCCGGCATATCCGTCTTCGGCACCGGCCGCTCTTCAATCGGCCACAGCGGCTTCCCGTTGGTGCGGTCAAACACCCAGACGAAGCCCTGTTTTGAAACCTGCGCCACGGCATCAATTGATTTGCCTTCGTGCTTTACCGTCAGCAGCTTCGGGGCCGTCGAATCGTCGTAATCCCAGATGTCGTGGTGCACCATCTGGTAATGCCAGATGCGCTTTCCGGTCCGGGCGTCCAATGCCAACAGCGAATCCGCGAACAGGTTATGCCCCGCGCGGTCCTTGCCGTAGAAATTGTATTTCGCGCTCGCCGTCGGCGCGAACAGGATGCCCCGCTTCTCGTCGACCGACATCTCAGACCACACATTTGCCCCGCCTACCTTCTTCCAGGCATCCTTCTCCCACCCGTCGTAGCCAAACTCGCCGGGGCGGGGAATTGTGTGGAAGGTCCAAACCAGCTTGCCCGTTCGCACGTTGTACGCCCGGATGTCGCCTGGCGCCGAACCGTATCCTTGATTGGTGGCCGAACCGAGAATGATCAAGTCTTCAAACACGCGCCCCGGGGACATCGACTGCAGCACCGTCAGCAGCTTCGGGTCCCGGTCGAGGCCTACGCGCAGGTCCACGCTGCCGCCCGTACCGAAGCTCTCGATGCTCTTCCCCGTTAGGGCGTCAATCGCCCGCAGTGCATGGTTGCTCGCCAGCAGCAGCCGCCGATCCTTCCTGTCCTTGCTCTCCCAATAATTGATGCCGCGGTTGGTAATCACCTTCGTGTCCGCGGGCGGCGTCCACGTCCAAACCGGCTTCCCGGTCGCCGCCTGCAAGGCCACAATCGTGTTGCCTGCCCCCATCACGTACATCAGGTCATCCACAATCACGGGGTTGAAGTTGTACTTCTTGTTCTCTCCGATCCGATAGCTCCAAGCGACCTTGAGCTTGGCTACGTTCTCCTTCGTAATCTGCCGCAACGACGAGTACTGGCTCGAATCCGGGCCGCCCCCGTAGTCGGACCAGGTCTTATAATCCTGAGCAAACGCCAGCGCGGCAACGGCAAAACCAAGAAGAATACGCATGAAACCTCAACGATATCACGCAGCCCCTGCGTCCCCCCGCCAGATTTTTTTGAACTCCGAAGCGCACCGCTTTCGAGTTCTGAATTATGTTTAACCGTATTCTTCCCTTGTTTGCCGTCGCGGGATGCCTGGCCGCCCAGTCCTTTCCTACGCACGTCGCCATGGACGCCCTCCTCCGCATTCGTTTCTATCCCAATCAGGGCGCCTTCCTGATGGACAGCCCGATCCCCGTCCTTTTTCCCCCGCCGGGCGAATCCACCGGCCGCCTGCTCATTAAAAAGGCTGGCGGCGCCGCTGTCGTCACCAAAGACATCGTCATCCGCCCCTGGGCGCCCCACGGCGCGTTCGGCGAACTGCGCACCGCGGGCAACCAGGATTCCCTCGGTCCTATTCCCGCTGGCGACTACGTCGTCTCGGTTGAGATCGGCGGCAAAGAGGTGTCGGCCTACTCGTTCAGCATGAAGTCCGAAGGCTCCGGCGACGCCTTCAACCCGAAAACCGAAATGGTCCGCTCCGGCCCGTGGTCGAAGACCGCGTTTCTCACCGCCTTGACCGACGTCAACGTGCCTCTCGCCGGTATTGGCATGTACGTCAGCACCCGCGAACTCCCCGGCTACACCGCCGGCAAACACGGGCCATTCTCCGTCCACCTGCTCCGCGCCGGCGCACAGATCGGTTCGATCGAAAGCACCGCCACCACGAGCGATTGGACGTTTTTCAAAGGCGACTTCCACGTCAACAAAGCCCAGGGCTATGGCTTCGTCAAATGGGCGGACGTCACGGGGACCCCGGGGGCATACTCCGTCGAGTTCCGCGCCGGCGGCAAGACGCTTCGCAGCTACAAGTTCACGGTCGCGGGCGGAAAGCTCGTCATGATTCCCGCCAACGAACCGTCTTTCGCCGGGCCCACCGCTCTCCCTGCTCAAACGCTGATCAATAATCGGCGGACCCAGGCGTTCTGGCTCGCGCCGATTCAGTAGACTCAAACATAAGTGATCGACTTCGGCTTGCTCTGGCTCCGGTTGGGATTCGGTTTCGGCATGGCGTGCCTCCACGGCGCGCAAAAGGTAGCCGGAGCGTGGGCCTACTTTCGCACCGGGGCCGAATGGGATTTGCTCCCCGAAGTTATCCTGCTCGGCTTCCCGTGGCCCGTCGCGTTCGCGCTTGCGGCCACGGCCGCCGAGTTTGCGGCGGCGATCCTGCTCGGATTGGGCCTCTTCACACGTTGGTGCGCCGGAGTGCTGGCGTTTACGATGCTGATGGCGGCACGCTACCACGCCATTGCTGGCGGCGAAGGGGAACCTGCCGCCGCTTACGGCTTCGTCTTTCTCGCTCTGGTATGGACGGGTGGGGGACGCTATTCCTGGGACTACTATCGGGGCTATGCCGATAATGGGAAGTTTCCCTCTGCGACAATCGAACGATGGCGCCGCGACTGAAGATCGCGAATCTGAGCGTGACTTACGCCGGGGCGGTGACGGCGCTTTCCGGCGTTAATCTCGAAGTTGCGCCCGGCGAGGCCCTCGGCGTCTTCGGCGAATCGGGAGCGGGGAAGTCGACTCTGCTGCGGGCAATCGTGCGGCTCCTACCGGCAGGAACTCTGGTCGAGGGTTCGATCCGCTCTGAAAGTGTGGAACTCCTTCTCGAGCCCGAAGACGGGATGCGGCGCGTGAGAGGCCGTGGCGTGGCCTACATCCCCCAGGCTCCGTCAGAGGCATTGAACCCGGTGCTAACGGCTCTGACACAGGTCGCGGAGGTTCTGCGCGTGCATTTCCCGATGACCCGCGCGGCGTTGCGTGAAGCGGCTATGGAACGGCTGGCCCGCTTCTTCCCCGAGAACGCAACACGCATTGCGCACGCCTACCCGCATGAGCTGAGCGGAGGCGAGCGGCAGCGCGTCGTGATCTGCCAGGCGTTGTGCGCTTCTCCCGGCCTACTGTTGGCCGACGAGCCAACCTCGGCGCTCGATTCCGTCGCCCAACTGGAGTTTCTGCGGATGTTGCGGCACGAGCGGGAGCGAGCCGGGATGAGCTTGATCTTCGTGAGCCACGACCGCGCGGTGCTACGGTTCGTCACCGGCCGGCAGGTGTCACTGTGACGCTTGAGTTGGTCGATGCTGGAAAGCTTTACGCGGAACGGCAGCGGTTCCGGGCCTTCGGGCCGGTGAGTCTCACACTGCGCGAAGGAGAGTGCGTGGCGCTCGTCGGCCGGTCGGGCGCGGGAAAAAGCACACTGGCGCGATGCCTGGCGGGGTTGGAGCCGTTGACGGAGGGCAGGCTGGAGGGCGGCGGACGAGCCGTGCAACTGCTGTTTCAGGATTCGCCGTCGGCGCTGCCTCGGCAGTGGACGGTGGCCGAAATTCTAGCGGAACCTCTCCATCTGGCCGGACGGAGCGAGACGCCGGGGCAGTTGGGCGAACGATTGGAACAGGTGGGCCTGAGCGCAACGCTGCTTGGCCGTCCGGCGGACACCCTCAGCGGTGGGCAGCGGCAGCGCGTGGCTCTGTCAAGAACCTTGGCCGTGCCGGAGCTGCGGCTGCTGCTGCTCGACGAACCGTTTGCGGGATTGGACCCCGCAGCGGCCGCGGGATTGGCCGGCCTGGTGGAAGATTGGCGCGTGCGGAGGGGCATAGGCCTGCTGCTGATCACGCACGATCTGGCGGGGGTGCAACGGCTGGCGGAGACGGTGATGGTGATGGCGGAGGGGAGAATTGTCGAGACGAAGCCATCTGCGGAGTTCTTCAGCCGTGCCGAGCACCCGGCGAGCCGGGCCCTGCTGGAGGCCATGCTGCCTTGAAGTATCTCCTCCGGCGGGTGGGTGGGGCGCTGCTGCAACTGGCGGCCGTGTCGGTGCTGGCGTTCGGCTTAATGGAACTCGCGCCGGGGGACTACCTCGAAGACATGCGCGTGAATCCGCAGATTCCGGCCGAAACGGTGGCGCGATGGCGTGCGGAATTCGGCTTGGACCAGCCGGCGGCGGTGCGGTACTGGCGATGGGCCGGTTCGGTCGTGCGCGGCGAGTTCGGCATGTCGATGGCGTATGGGATTCCGGTGTCGGAGCTGTTGGGGCCGCGCGTTGAACGGACGGTGGCCCTCTCCTTACTGGCGCTCGCGCTCACTTGGCTGATCGCGGTGCCGTGCGGGGTATGGTGCGCGGCGCGCCGCGGCGGATGGGTGGACCGGCTGCTCGGCGGCGGAGCCACCGTCGCGTTGGCGTTGCCGGAACTCCTGGTGGGGCTGCTCCTGTTGCAGGGGGCGCTGTGGGCGGGATGGGGCCCGGTCAGCGGCCGCATCGGCCCCGCTGCCGCGGTCTTGCTGCTGGTCTCGTTCCCCGCCGTATTCCGGCACACGCGCAGTAGCGTTGCCGAGGTGCTGCGGTTGCCGTTCGTGGATCATCTCCGTGCCTCGGGCCTGAGCGAAATGCGAATTCTGTTCCGGCATGTGTTGCCCGCGAGTTTGAATCCGCTCGTCAGCTTACTGAGTCTGTCGCTCGCCGGAGTCACCAGCGCATCGCTCGTCGTGGAGGTGACACTCAGTTGGCCGGGCCTGGGGCCTCTGCTGCTCGAAGCTATTCTGGCGCGGGACGTCGCCGTCGTACTGGCTTCCGTGATGCTTGCCGCGGCGCTTTTGCAGGTGGCGACACTCGCCGGGGATCTGATGCTCTACCTTGTCGATCCCCGGATCCGGAGGGGCCGGGCATGAAGGCGTGTGCCGTGTTCCTGATCGTGGCGCATCTGCTGGCTGCCATGGCGGGATGGGTGTCGAGCTATGACCCAGCCGAGCAGCATCGCGAACATGCGTGGGAAGCGCCGGGAGAGCGGTTTCCGCTCGGAACGGATGGACTGGGGCGGGACCAGTGGTCGAGGCTGGTCCATGGGGCGCGTATCTCTCTGTATTCCGGGTTGGCGGCGGGAGTGCTGTCGGCTGCGCTGGGACTGTTGCTCGGCGGCTGGGCTGGGCTGTCCGGCGGCTGGACCGACCGGCTGATCACCCGCTTGATGGAGCTGTTCCTCGCCTTGCCGTGGATGTATCTGCTGCTGGCGGTGCGGGCGTTTTTCCCTTTGGAGACGGATGCCCGCCTGGTGTTCCTCGCGCTGCTGCTCCTGCTGGGAGCCATCGGATGGGCCCGGCCGGCGCGTCTGGTGCGAGGAATCGTGATGAGCGTGAAGGAGCGGGAAAGTCTTTTGGCGGCTCGGGGATTCGGCGCCGGACGATGGTATCTGTTGCGGCGGCACATCCTGCCGGAGGTCTTACCTGTGCTGGGAACGTATCTGAGCCTGGCGATTCCGCAGTATGTCGCGGCGGAGGCGACGCTGTCGTTTTTAGGGTTGGGCTTTAGCGGGTCAACCCCCAGTTGGGGTTCCCTGGTGGGGGCGATGGGGAGCCTGGAGGTGCTGAGCGAGGCATGGTGGATGGGGTTGCCCGCGGTGGCGCTAGCCCTGGTGTTGGGATGTTATTCTATTGTTTCCAGCGCTTTGGCGGGAACAGAACACCAGGGAAGGTGACCATGCAAATGCGATCGGCCAGGCTCTGCCGAGGACTGCTTCTGTCGGTGCTGGCGGTTTTGCCTGTCTGGGGGCAAAGCGGAGGCCGCGTGGTCGTGGTGCAACGGTCCGAACCGAGAGGCTTTCAACCGGTCTACGCCGTGGACGAGCCCTCGCGCGCCGTCATCGGCTTGTTGCACGCGCCGCTGCTGCGGATTCACTCGGAAACCCAGGAGACGGAAGCCGCTCTGGCGGAATCGTGGAAGGTGAGCCCAGACGGGCTCGTCATCACAGTGGCTTTGCGGCGAGGGGTGCAGTTTTCTGACGGTACTCCGTTGACGGTGGACGATGTCCTGTTCACCTTTGCGGTGCATCAGGATCCTGCCGTGGCGTCGCCGCAGCGGGAGGTGCTGCAGGTGGGGGGCAAGCCGCTGGCCGTCTCGGCCGCCGGGGCGGGCGCCATCAAATTCCAAATGGCGGAGCCGTATGCGGCGGGCGAAAGGCTCCTGGCCGGCATTGCGATCCTGCCGAAGCATCGGATGCAGGCGGCCTACCGCGAGGGCAGGTTCCGCACCTTTTGGGGACTGGGCACCAAGCCCGAAGAGCTAGTGGGCGCTGGTCCGTTCCGTGTGAAAACCGTCGAGCCCGGGCAGCGGATGGTGCTCGAACGGAATCCCCGGTATTGGAAGCGGGATAAAGCAGGCAAAACGATGCCATACCTGGACGAAATGGAGTTCGTGTTTGCCGCTGGCGAAGACGCCCAGGTGGCGCGCCTGCTGGCCGGAGAGGCCGACCTCGCCGCGGGGTTCGGCGGTGGAAGCTACCGCGCCATCGAGGCCAATCGTGAAAGGCGCGGAATCCGCCTGACCGATGCGGGGCCGAGCCTGGACTACACGTTTCTCTTGTTCAATCTCAACCCGGAGAGCAAGCGCGAATGGTTCGGCCAGACAGCGTTCCGCCAGGCCGTCTCCGCGGCGGTAGACCGCGAGTCAATCGCTCGCTTGGTCTACCGCGGGCGCGCTTCGGCGATTCGAGGGCCCGTTACGCCCGCTCGCCAGAAGTGGTTTGCCGGGCCGCCACCGCCATTCGGGAAGCCACGGGAGATATTGACCAGCGCCGGCTACCGCTGGGATACAGAGGGGCGGCTGCTGGACCCGAAGGGAGCCACCGTATCGTTCACCCTGCTGGTCAACGCGGCGAACCCCGCCTACACGCATACCGGCGCGATCATCGAAGAAGACCTGAAAAAGCTTGGCATCGCCGCGCAAGTGGTGCCGATGGAGTTCCGCAGTCTCGTCGACCGGGTGGTCAACCGGAAGGACTTCGACGCGGCCATCATGGCGCTCCGTCCCGGCGACGTCGATCCCGCGGCGGACGTCAACGCTTGGGTATCGGCCGGGAAGACTCGGCTTTGGAATTTAAGCGGCAAGGCGATCCGGCCCTGGGAAACCGAAATCGACGAGAAGATGCGCGCGGTGATGGCGACACGGGATCAGGCGGTTCGAAGACGGTTATTTCACGAGGTCCAGCGGATTCTCGAGCGGGAAGCGCCCATGGTTTGTCTGGTCAGCCCAAATCTGCTGGTTGCCTCCCGGATGGGTCTCGAAAACGTGCGTCCCGGGGTGATCGGCGATCTGGTGCTCTGGAACGCGGACGAGTGGTACTGGCGGCGGCCGTGAGCGGGAAGACTCCGACAGCGCAGTGGGAAGACGCCGCCCTGGTCGAAGCCTGCCTGGCGGGCGACGAGCGGGCGTGGGTCGCGCTGATTGAAAAGTACAAACGGCTGATCTACTCCGTGCTGATGAAGTACCGCATGCCGGAGCAGGACGCGGCGGACGTGTTTCAAGCCGTCTGCCTCGATCTCTATACCGAGTTGGGTCAATTGCGGGAGGTGGGGGCGCTACGGGGCTGGCTGGCCCGCGTGGCGGCGAATAAGTGCTTCCATTGGCGGCGGCGAGGAATCAACCGGCCGGAAGAGGAGTTGGACGAGAAGGTACACGGCTTGCCGGAGGCGGGGGATCCGGAATGGCTGCAGGCGCTCGAACGGGAGCAGGTGGTTCGCGAAGGGATCGACCGCCTGAGCCCGCGCTGCCAGGAACTGGTGCGGATGCTCTTCTTTGAAGATCCGCCGAGGCCCTATGAGGACGTGGCGCGAGAGTTGGGATTGGCCACGGGTTCCATCGGCTTCATCCGCGGACGGTGCCTCGAAAAGCTGGCTGCGGCGCTGGAGGAGGTCGGGCTGTGACGGCCGAGATGGTCATCGCCCTGTGCGAGCAGGCCCGGGAGGCCATGCGGAGTGATCTGGGCCGGGCCGGTGAGTTGGCTGAAACAGCCCTGGCCGCGGCCAGGAAAATCGGCGACCGCGCGGCGCGGGCCGAAGCGTTGCGGATGAAAGGCCATGTGGCGTATCTCGTCGGGCAATATCGGAAGGCGATGGCGGCCTACCGCCCGGCCGTACGCTTGCTGGAGCAGTTGGGGCAGACGGTGGATGCTGGACGCACACGGAGCAGCGCCCTGCAGAGCTTGATTTATCTGGGCCGCTACGAAGAGGCGCTGGAATGGGCCGCGCTGGCGAGAAAGGTGTTCGCCGAAGGCGGCGATGAGTTGCGGCTTGCCCGGTTGGACAGCAACGAAGCAAACATCCTGCACCGGCAGGACCGGCACGAGGAGGCGCTCGCGTTGTACCAGCGGGCGGCGGAGGGCCTGAGGCGGCATCGTGACCTGGATTCGCTGGCCATCGCGGTGCGGAACATGGCCGTCTGCCATGCGGCGCGCCACGAACTCAGCCTCGCGCTGGCCTGTTACGAAGAGGCGGCGCGCTTGTACCGGGAGCGCAATCTGCCGCTGCTGGCTGCGGAGGTCGGCGACAATATCGCCCAACTGCACTACCTCCGGGGCGACTACCTCGTCGCTCTCGAAACCTACCGGGCGGCCAACGTGGACGGGCGGGCCAATACCTTTCATGCCGCTGTGGCGCGCCTGGACCAAAGCGAACTGCTCCTTGAACTGAACCTGTTCAGTGAGGCCGCGGAGTTGGCCGCGGCCGCCGCCGGGCGGTTTCGCGCGCTGGGTATCCGGTACGAACGGGGAAAAGCGCTTTTGGCTTGGGCGGCCGCGGCGTTTCGATTGGGAGAAAGCGAACGGGCGCTGCGCCTTCTGCCCGAAGCGGCCAAACTGTTTCGCCGGGAAGGGAACTTGGGTTGGATGGCCGCGACCGGTTTCTACCGGGCGGCGATGCTGATGGACCTCGGCGATCGTGACGGCGCGAAGATCGCTGCCGAGGCTTCGCTCAACCAGTTGGAGGGGAGCAAGCACCTGGCGGCTCTATTTCTGCTCACGAGGATTGCTCTGCGGGACGGGCGGATCGCCGAGGCGTGGAAATACTTCCGGTGGGCGGACGAACGGGGACGGATCGCTGGAACGCTACCGGTGCGGTACCAATTGGCGATGGTGGCGGGCGCCTTGCGGGAAGCCAGTGGAGAGCTGGCGGCGGCGTGGGCGGAGTATCAGCGGGCGCATGAGATTCTGGAGATTCTCCGGGGGCAGTTCGGCGGAGACGGCCTGCGGATCTCGTTTCTGGAGGATAAGCGCGGCTGCTACGAAGAGCTCGCCGGGATGGCGCTTCGAGGCACGGTGGCCTGCCCCGTTGAGCAGGTGTTTACCTACATTCAGCAGGCAAAATCGCGGAGCTTGGCCGACGGCATGCTACAAAACGATGGGCCGGAAGAGCCGGAGGAGACAAAAGCCATCCGGGGAACCTTGTCGTGGTGCTATCGCGAGTTGGATCGCGCCGATACGCCGGCCCTCCGGGCTCGGATTGATAGCCTGGAGCGGCAACTTGCCGGCGAATGGTCGCTCCGGAGTGGATCCGGGGGGCGGGCGTTGATCTCCGCCGCGCAGGTTCAGGCTGGCTTGGGGCCGGACGAATCGTTGATCGAGTATTTCGTGGCCCAGGAATGGTTGTACGCGCTGGTACTGACCCAAGGCTCCTTGCGCGCGGAGCGGGTGTCGCGTTGGCAGGACGTGGAGCGGACGTGCCATCTGCTGCGGTTCCAGATGTCGCGCGGGATCTGGGCCGGAGTGCAGACGGATGGGCAGATGTGGATGGCGGCGACGGAGCATCATCTGCGGGAACTCTACCGGTTGTTAGTCCTGCCGCTGGAGCCGCACCTGACGGCGGGACATTGGACTTTCGCGCCACAGGGCGTGCTGCACCGGGTTCCTTTTCCGGCCCTTCTGGCTGCTGACGGATACCTGATCGAACGGAGAACCATCGGCTATGCTCCCAGTGCGATGGTTCACCAACTGTGCCAGAGCCGGCCGCGAGGGAAAGGGTCCGGAATGGCCCTGTTTGGAGTCCCCGATGCTGCTGCGCCGGAAATTGAAAGCGAAGTGCGCGAATTGGCCGGCCTGCTGGATGTACCCGCGGTGTTCGTGGGCGAGGCGGCGTCGCTGCGGAACTGGGCCGCTGAAATGGGTCGCAGCCGCGTGGTGCACTTGGCGACGCACGGCCTTTTCCGCCAGGACAACCCCCTGTTCTCCTCAGTGCGCTTGCAGGATGGACGATTCTGCCTCTATGACCTTTACTCGATGCGGGTGGAGGCCGATCTCGTCACGTTCAGTGGCTGCGCGACGGGAATGCTGGAAACCCGAGGCGCCGATGAAGTGATGGGCTTGGCGCGGGGCCTGCTGTCGGCGGGCGCTCGCGCCGCCCACCTCTCACTCTGGGATGTGAACGATGGTTCGACCGCCTATTACATGGCGCAGTTCTACCGGTCCCTGCGCGATGGGTCGACCGTGGCCAATGCCGGCCGCACGGCGATGCTGGCCACTCGCGATCGTTCCCCGCACCCGTTCTTCTGGTCTGCCTTCTTCCTGACGGGCCAGGTAAGGAATTCCATCGGGACTCTATTTTCGGACCCGCCAGCATACCCTTATGGAGTGAACTCCCCGTGAAACACTATTCGATGGCAGCATGGACGGACTTCATTCGTGGCTTGACGAACGGGTCTGACCGCTCTGAAATGACGCGGCATTTGAATGCACCTTGTCCCGAGTGCGGACGGTTGGTGGCGCTGCTCGGCGCCGTGAAAGAAAGTGAAGCGCCCGTCGAGGTGCCGGATGCAATGGTCGCCCGGGCGCGCGCCATCTTCCCGAAGCGCGAGGCCCCGAGGCGGGAATCGGCCGTGGAACGCCTGGTTGCTTCGCTCATCTTCGACAGCTTTACTTCGGCCGTTCCGCTGGGGGCGCGTTCTACGGCGTCGTCCGTGCGGCGGTTGAGTTTCGGCGCGGGGGAGACCAACGTGGAACTGGTGGTGGACGCGCCGAAAGGGGGAGCCGTCACGCTTACCGGAACATGCTCCGCGACGGGGCGCGAGGTTCATCTCTACGAAAAGCAACGCCTGCTGCAGACGGTGAACACGAGTGTGTTCGGGGAATTTCATCTGCAGTTCGAGCCGCACAAGGGCATGCGGCTCGTAATTACTAACCTGCCGGCCCGCGGATCCGTCGAGGTTCCCCTGGATTTCCTACTTCCCTTGAAACAGAAGAAGGCGGATTTAGATCCAACCCGGTCAACCGGTTCATCGGAGATTTTATGAAGTTCATCACGATGCTGTTCTTGTTCCTTGCCTCCGGGCCGCTGTCGATGGCGGCGGAACTGTTTATCGTCCGGGCTGTTCCGCCGTACATGCGGGAGCTGGCGGCGCAGTTTAACTTGACCATTCTGAAGCGGATTCCGGGCCAGGATATCTTCCTGGTGCAGGGCCCCGAAGGGGTTTCGAGTCAACAAGTGATCCGGAATCTCGAAAATTGGGACTACGGCAAGGACCCCGGGGACAACGACAGTGATGACGACGACGATGTTAGCGTCGAGTTGGACGTGTCGGTCTCTCTGGCGGAAACCGCGCCCAACGCTCCGCGTCTGAATAGCGACCAGACCGCCGTATGGCAAGCGATGCAGGACCGGCGCATGGTTTCGTTTCAAGGGACGCCAGCCTGGACCGGCTATGTGAACCAACCGGCGATCGCGAAAATCCGCGCGGCGGAGGCTCATCGGCGGTATGGAACGGCGGCGGCGACCGTCGCCGTGATCGACACTGGCATCGACCCTGGCCATCCGCTGTTGCAAGGGGCGCTCGTGGATGGATACGATTTTGTCCGGGACCTGGCAGGGCCGCCGTCCGAACTCGACGACCTCGATGAAGAGACCCGGCGTATATTTAACCCCTATACAACGGCAATTTTGGATATGTTCGGCGAGGCGAATCCGTACACGACGGCCATTCTGGATCAATTCACGGCCGCGCGCCTGGATCCGAACCGGCTGCCTCCACAGTTCGGCCACGGGACCATGGTGGCCGGAGTCATCCGGCTGGTGGCGCCCGGTGCGAAGATTATGCCGTTAAAGCCGTTCGGAGCGGATGGCCGGGCGAAACTGTTCAACCTGCTGCAGGCGGTCTACTATGCCGTTGACCGCCGGGCGAAAGTGATCAATATGAGCCTGAGTTTAGAGGCTTCTTCCGGAGAACTGGAACGGGCGATTCAGTATGCGGCCGGCAAGGGCGCCGTGGTCGTGGCCTCGGTTGGGAACAGCGGGAAAGAGATTATGACCTATCCGGCCGGGTATAAAGAGGTGATTGGCGTCGCCTCGACGAATGGAGCGGACCGGCAGAGTGTCTTCACCAATTTCGGCGACAACGTGACGACGCTGGCGGCGCCAGGAGAAGCCGTCATTACCTTGTATCCGGGCGGCCGATACGCCGCCGGCTGGGGCACCTCGTTCAGCGCGCCAATGGTCTCGGGGGCCGTAGCCCTCATGGCGCGTATTTACCGGCCACTCAACTGGGAGAAAGCGGAAGACGGCGTGAAGGAAGCGGCCCCGGTGGACGGTAACCTGGGTAACGGCAGGCTGGATGTGTTACGGGCCGTACGGAAAGCGGTAGAATTTTAGAATTAATTTCACCCAGCTCTATTTTTAGTCCAGTCAGCGAACCCTACTTAGATGGCACTTGGATGTAATCAAGTTAGCCACTTACTTAGGAGTTTCTTTGATTATGACGATCAAGAAGAGTCTGTTGATTTTGACGATGCTGGTTCCGGGGGCTTTGATGGCCGAGGACACCCAGTGCAACGGCGTGCTGAAGGGCTCGCACGACAACGTGATTGTTCCCGAGTCGGCCGTCTGCACCCTGCAGAATGCCCGCCTGAACGGAAGTGTCTATGTGAAGCGCGGCGGCGCCCTCACGATTCAGGGCCGCACGTACGTGAATGGAAACGTGATCAGCGAGGACGGTGGCCGCTACGTCCGGATCACCGGGACCAATGTCCGCATCGGCGGAAACGTGCAGATGAAGTATAACTACGACACGAGCGCGATTCAGCCGGGAACGACCATTCAGGGTAGCCTGCAGTATGTGGAGAATACCGGCGCGTTGTTTGTTACGGGAGTATTCATCGGCAGCGACCTGCAACTGTTCAAAAACTCTGGCGGTGCGACGTTGATGAACAACACGATTCGTCAGAACATGCAGTGTAAGGAGAACACCCCGGCGCCTTCAGGCAGCGGGAACGTAGCTGGCGACAAAGAAGACCAGTGCCGGTCACTCTAACCGGATCGTTGTAACTCAAGGGGGGGGAGTCCGCAACATGCGGGCTCCCCCCTTCTGCGTCTACGCCGGCTGCGCTTCGAGTCGCCGGTGGTACTCCTCATACCGCGTGGCGGGATCATGAAACCGCACGGTGTAGTCTCCGGGGCCCGGCACCGGCGCCGCAAATTTGTTGCCCGTCATCCGCAGGCTGTAAAGCACGCGCCCTTCGGCGTCCCGCACCTCGGCCACGCATCGTGTCCGCCCCGTCAACTCCGGCAGCCGGTAGGCCGAGCGCGGCATGTCGGTAATCGTCAGCGGCCAGCCCGGATACGGCTTGTCGCCCTTCGCGATACTCGCCCAACGCGGCCAGTTCGTCAGCGTAATCTTGTGGTCCGCCCGCGAAATCTCCACGACGCCGAACCCCGGCGCCCGGTTGTTCAGCGCCGTCGGAAGCACCCCGAACTGCATCGGATTCGCCACTGCGTGCACCGTGATCTTGTTCCCGAATCCGTCCGTAAACTCGCCCGTATTCCGCGGGCTGTGGGGCAGGGGATTGCGGCCTGGCTTGGGCGGAAACCACCGCCGGGGGAAGATGTTCGAGATCGCCGGGGTGCAGAGCGCAAACGGCCCGTCGTTCCAATCGTCGATGCCGTACTGCACCGTGCTGCCCAAATGCTGGTCCCCGGCAATATGAAACGCGCTCGCTTGCCGGATCAGTCGTAGCGCCTTATTGCGCCCGTGCTGTGGCCACCCGTTCGAATCGTGGTCCATCGTGGGGATTTCGCCCTCGCCGTACTCCCCCGGCTTCAGCACGGGCAATTTGGTGGTCACGGCGTCCGTCAGCGCCGGCGCAGGCAGCGTGGCCAAGGTACAGAAAATTGTCGCGCTGACGGCGCACTTCATCCAGATCCCGTTCGACCAATCCAGCGCCCAGTCCGCCAAAAACTGCTCCTGCCGGGCTCCCAGCAGTTCGGCCGTCGGTGAATCGAGCCCTTTCCAGTCCGGATTTTGCGGGAAGCCGTTGACGATCCGGGCGTCCGGCAGCACCGTTTTGGGCGCCGTCTTCCACTTTCGGTCTTCAATCAGCGCGAAACTGATTCCGCCCCAAACCAGATGGCTGTAGAGCACCGCGATGTTCTGTTCTACCGGCGCCTTCTCCGGAGGGTCCGGCAGATGGCTCGATTGGGTCCGTTGCACGAGGTTTACCCACGGAGCCGGCATCGTGTAGCCACCCGAGTCCTGGCCCGGCTGACCCTGTCCTTCGGCCCGCCGCCCGCCCGCGCCCCACACGTTCCCATGAAACACGTCATGATCGTCCGGCAGGCAGACGCACGGTGTATTCCGCGTCAACTCGCCCCACGCCCAGCCAAACAAGTACCACTTTCGCAGGTAGTCGAGCCGGGCTGCCGGCGCGGGCGTCCGCTGAATGCCGTAGTCGCCGTTCCGTTCGTAGATCTGGTCGCCCGTAAAGAACAGAATGTCCGGCCGCACCGTCTTTAAGTTTTCAAAGATTGGCGTATGCGGATAGCCGTAATCCCCCTGACAGGTCAACGCGCCAATCGTCAGCTTTGCCTTGTCGTTCGGTTCCCGCGGGATCGTCCCCGCGAGCCGGGCGGATCCGTATCGCACTTCATAAGGCGTATCAGCGGCCGCATCCCAATTCACTCGGAATGTCGCCGTCGCCGAGTCCCGATCCACCGCTGCCGACCCCAACTTCCGCGCTCCCGCGAAGAGCTCCACGGTTGCATTGGGCTCGTCCAACGGCGCCAACTGCACGGTCATCTTAAGAACCTTGTTCGACACGGTGAACTGGTTGAACAACAGCGGCCCCCAAGCCCGCTCGGGCCTTGCCGCCACCTGCGTGCCGGATACCTTCAGGTTCCGAAACCAGTACCGCACATTCCCGCCGCGCTCGGTAAACGGCCTCGCCGCGAAGCCGAAATCGGCCGCCGTCGACCGTTCCGGGGACCGCCGTACCGGCCCGTGCGAACAGACGACAGCTACCAACCCCGGAATCCAGTCCGCCGGCACCCGTTCCCGCTTGTACTCGGAAAGCACGGGGCCAGTGGGGTCGAATGCCGTCAAGGTCAGCGTACCTGGTTCGGCGGTGAGCCGGAGCCGGACCGGCTTTGACGGATCGAGTGTCGCCGTGGAGTTCGAAAGGTCGGCAATAAACAATCGTCCATCGGTGGTTACGCCGCAGTTTACCCCTCGCCCGAATATCGCGTCGTCCCGATAGTCGCCGAAGTTGCCGCGCATGCCGATTCGCAGCCCCGCCCAACCTTCGTTCATCTTGGTGGCGGGATCCAGCGGGCCCATTTCCACTTCCACCAGTACCGTTCCCGGAGCAGCCAGAACCTCTTGCGTTAGGAGCGCGACCGACCGGTCTCCGCCCGAGACAATGCACTCCATCCGGCCATCGTGCAGTTGCCAATCCTGCAGTGGGTTGGCCCAATACTCTGGTCCAATCCAAGGACGGGTGACGCCGCTGGGTAATGTGGTTTGGGCTAGGGCGGGCGTGGCGAGGGCAATGGTCCGAAGGAGTTCGCGGCGGGTGGGCATGAGTTCCTAAACTAGCAAAGAAAAGGGCCACTCCGAAGAGTGGCCCTTTTCCAACAACAACTAAAACCAGTTAGAAGATCACTTTTGCGCTCATCAGCATCGTGCGGTTGCCGGGGTTCGTGGTGTTCGACCCGAAGATCGGGGAGTTCATCGTCGCCACCGGATTGCCAAACGTGTATTGATTAAACGCGTTGATCATGTCATTGCGTAGTTGCAGTTTCACGCGCTCGCCAATCTGGAAATTTTTGAACAGGCCCAGATTCCAGTTTGCGAACTTCGGCCCGCGGAACGTGTTGCGTCCCAGGTTGCCGAAGACCGCCGACGAGTTCGCCAGCGGTACACCGGCCGCGTTCAGCGTGGTCGTCACAATGCCGGTGCCGTTGATGGGCAGCACAAACGTCCGGAGGTTTCCCGAAACGCTGTCGCCCGCAAACGCTCCACCAGGGTTCACGTTCGGTCGGGCCGGGGCCGCCGAACCGATGCCGTTAGTGTCCACGCCAGTACGAATAGTGAAGGGCTGGCCGCTCTGGATGTCGTAAATGCCGCTCATCTGCCAGCCCCCAAACACTTGCTTGCCGACCTTGTTCCAACCCGAATCGCTCTTGAGCCATGGCACTTCGTAGTTCCAATAGACAACGAAGCGATGCGGACGATCAAAAACCGACCTCGACCACTCATTCCGGTAGTCGAAGAAGTTCTGCGGGACCTGCGGACTCGAGTTTGTGATGTCCGCTACGCCAAGCGACTCGTCGTTGTCCGACCAATTGCCAGAGAACGTGTAGTTCCCGCCAAATAGCAGACCTTTCGAGAAACGCTTGTCGAAACGGATGTACCCGGCGTGGTACTCGCCATTTGCCGTTGTTTCAATCGTCGTCCGCGCGCCCCAAGCTGGATTCAGCCGGCGGGAAGCCGCGGGGTTGGCGCCGGTTACGCCCGGCAAACCGGGAATGCTATTGGCGTTATTGCTTGCCCGAACTTGAGCGGCTTGCGCCTCGGTCAGAATGCCCGGGTTCAACTGGCCCTGCCGTACGCCATGGTAGCTGCGATTGCCCGAATACCCGAGTTCCAACTGGAAGCCGGATCCCAACTGCCGTTGAATCGAAAGGCTCCAGATGTGCGAGGTCGGCGATTCCAGACTCTCCGGAGCGTTGACGTAGGCCAAGCGCGGGTCAAAGCCCGGCGCGGCGCCCGTGCGAAGGCTCGGCCACGCGTTGACAAGCTGCGTCCGGTCCAATGTTGAAGTGCGCACACGCGGGAAGTTGCTGGCCGTCACGGTAAGGATGTTGAAGAAGAGGTAGTCGTAGGTCATCCCGTATCCGCCACGAATTACGGTACGGTCCTGACCAAGCAACTTGCCCTTTAAGCCGCCCGTACCCGAGGGGCTATAAGCGAAACCAAACCTCGGCGCAAGATTGTTCCGGTCGTTCCGGGCGGGTCCGGGAACCCCGGCGCTCAAACTTTGCGCATCGGTCGCGCCGAATGCGCCGAATGGGATGTTCGACGTCTCGTAGCGAAGGCCCAAGTTCAGCGTCAAATTGTTGCGCACCTTCCAGTCGTCCTGGAAGAAGTAGGCCTGCTGGTGCTGCCGCGCGTCAAAGCTGGCCACGTCCAAGGCTACAGTCAGCGTTGCCGGACGGCCGTTGAGAAAGTCGGCGAAATTGTCAAAGGTAAAGGCGCCCTTCGAGTTAAAGGCAGCGTTATTCACCAGCTTCAGGTAGCCGTAGTTGATTCCCATACGCAGCGAGTGGCGCCCCAGATTCTTCGTTAAAGTGTCCTGGAATTGATATTGGTTCTGCACACGCCCCTGCGGGAAGTTCGTGGCGCCACCGATGGTAAAGAATCCAGAAATGGCACTGGTTGGCGAGGTTGGGTCGTTCTCCGGGAAGCCAAGCTCACCCTTCACATAGGCAAAACGGAATTCGTTCACCGTGCTGGCGTTTACTGTCCACGTGTCGCTGGCCGCATGGTTCTGCCGTCGAATTGCCTGAGCACCGCTGAAAATCTGGCCGAACTGCAAGTTACTCGTGACGTCTGGCTGAATGCGATCGTCAATCGTATACCGGTAGCTCAACTGGTGGCTATCGCTCAACTTGTGGTCAATGCGGTAGACACCGTACCAGAAGTTGTACGGGTTGGCCAACGGTATGTTGATCGTGCCGACTTGAACGTTGACGTTGTTGACAGCTACGTTCCGCAGGTTGGTATACCCGGGGTTCAGGCCGTGGATCTGGGTCAGGAAGCCCAGGCCTCCAAGCGCCGCCTGCCGGCTGGCCGCGGTCTGGTCCGGGCCCAACGGTATCGAACTCAACGTCTGAAAACCTGCCTGAGTCGGGATTGTGGCGGAGGTTGAGTTGCGCGCGTCCGCCGCCTCGCGTCGCCGATTAGCTTCGATCAGGGCGAAGAAGAAGGTCCGATCCTTGATGATCCGACCGCTGACCGTACCGCCGGCCTGGTTCTGGTTGAAGCGCGGCGTGGCCGTCAGGCCCGCCCTCTGATTCAACAGGTTCACCGGTTCCATCCAGTTGGCGCGATAGTAGTCGAACACGCTGCCGTGAAACTGGTTGCCACCGCTCTTCGTGATTACGCTGATCTGAGCGCCGCTCGAGCGGCCGAACTCTGCCGAATAGGGCGAGGTCTGCACCTGAAATTGGTCTACCGCTTCCGGAATCACCCGGAGATTGGCGATCGTCACCGACGGGTCATTGTTGTCGACTCCGTCAAGCATGAAGTTGTTGTTGCGAGCACGTTGGCCGTTAGCGGAAATGCCGGTCGATCCGGGGCCACGGGTCGCCGTTGGCGCCAGCAAGCTAAGGAGATTCACGTCTCGGGTTGCACCGGAGAGGGGGGCTTCGTTGACGAACTTCGACTGAAAAGTGCGTTCGACGGTCGCTGTTGATCTGGAAAGCTCAACGCCAACTGGCGGTTCCGTGACTTCGACGACGGTTGCCGCAGCGCCCACGGTCAGCGAGGGGCTGATAGTAACCTCTGCTCCGGTGTTGACTTGCACGCTTGATACGACATACGTTTCAAACCCTGATTTCCGAAACTCGATCCGGTATGCCCCCGGTTCGATACCGATAATCCGGTAAACGCCGGTATCGTTCGATTCGGCATCGCGTTCGATACCGGTTGCGAGACTTTTGATTTTGATGGCCACGCCCGGGGCAGAAGCGCCCGAAGGGTCGGTGACGACTCCAGTGAAAGAACCTCTGGTCATTTGCGCTTGCGCAGCAAGACCCAAGGCGAGAAGGGCGCATATGGCCCTCATCGAATGGTTGAACATAGTTTGCTTGACAACTCCAAGGTAATGGGAACGTGAGACTAACGGCTTCGTCAGTCCACCACTCATGTCAGGTGGTGGATCCACGCCTTTTAATCCTATTGTAGTGTTTTTGATTCAACAAACAATGCAAAAGTTGTCGAATTGTCTTGCCAAGTCATTGATATGTCTGAATGTGCTCCCGGCCGGAGCGGGAAGCGTGTGGTCCGGATTCCGGACGCACGCCCTGCTTGGACGCGGTTGCGGAGACCTTGCCCGTGCAAAGCGGGCCCGGATCGACGTTATTTCCAGCTGTCTGCAATGGCGCAAAAAAGAGGTCCCGCAACCAGTTCGTGGACAAAGTGAGATCAACATTTACCCGCCCAAGTGCGTGGCGGCGATGAGGGACTATTCCTGTGCTGCTCATAGGGGACCTACGCAGTCCGCCGTGCCTTCCGCGACGCCAGACATTCGGCCTAGCTAAAAATCGCCACCTCTATCGGCGCCTTTCCCGTCGCGATCGTTCTCACCACCTGATCGTTCACGGCGTCAATCACCGAAACCGAGTTCGAATCGAAGTTGCTCACGTAGGCGAACGTCCCCCCCGAACTCAGCACAATCGAATACGGATTCGTGCCCACCGCGATCCGTGTCAATATCGAATAGTCCCCCGTATTCAACACCACCACGCTCCCCGGCGTCGCCGCCGGCGCACTGGTCACGTACGCCCTCGTCCCCGTCGGATTGAAAGCCACTGCCACCGGGTTGGGCACATTGCGCAGCACCGTGCTCACCGTGTCTGAAAGGGTGTCTATCACATAGATCGCACCACTGGCCGTTGGGGCCCAGAGCAACGAACCGTCCGGCGAGATCGCGATCTTCGACGGAGTCCCCGGGGTGCTGATCGTCGCGACCACCTGCCCCGCGGCTACATCGATCACCGAAATCGAGTTCCGCGCCTCGTTGGCGACGTACACCTTCTTGCCGTCCTCGGAAACCGCCACCCCATAAGGCGCGCTCCCGCTTTCGAGTTGAATCGTCTTGCTCAGCCGGCTATCCGCCGTCGTGACGATCGATACCGAGTGCGAAGCCGCGTTCGTGATCGCCAGGAACTGCCCGTTGGGAGGCGCCGCGATCAGGCTCGGCTGTTGGCCCAAGGTCACCTTCGAAAGCACGGCGCCGTTTTCCGGATTGATGATTACCAGGGTGTTGTCATCCAGCGTCATGGCGATCCTGGCCGTGTCGGTCGTCGCTGCCGCACCGTCGAACAGCAACTCCGGGAAGAGGAAAAACGCCAGGACGCCTAGGGCTCGGTTCGCACTGAGGTATGGATTCGGCGATGCCAGCACGGTTCCGAAGATCATCAGGGCGAAGGCGTCGAGATGCAGGCCCACAAACATTCGCTGCAACAGATCGTTGCTTGCCAAAATCGGGTTGATGCATCGCAGCGTCGTGCAACTCGTCGAGTACGTGGCCGCGCCCACCGCCACTCCCGCCAGGAGAGATCGTCTTGTCAGTTGGTTCTTCATGGTGCGAATGGTCCCTTAGCGAAAGATCACGGTTTTCGACTGGATGTCCACGGCAAACCCGGAGCCGGCATCCAATCCGGTGGCCGATAGATCCTTCTGATCAGAAAGCAGGGTAATGAACAGGACGCCCGGGGAACGCAGTACGCGCGAACGCGTAGGCTGAATGTTTCCCAGCATAACGGCGGGCACCGAAAAGCTCTCGGCCTGCGCCGGAACCCGGCAAAGGAACATCGCGCTGCTATTCGTTGGCAGGTCGACTCCGATGCCTCCCACGAATACCGGCCGCGATCCCCCACCCGAGAACCGGAACTCTACCGGGCGGCTCCGATCTACAGTGGCAAATGTATCGCGGTTGCTCCACGAAACCCCCGCCGGCGACGCCAGCGTCACTTCGAACGCCCCGACGTCGGCACCCCCTGCCGCTCGCAATGTGGCGTTCCCCGTCGTATAAAACAAGGGCTGATTTGCTATGCCCGGCAGCTCGCCGTTCACCCCAACGAGCGTCGAGCCATTCACCGCCACCGGTCCACGGCCTCCCGTCGCCGTCACCGCTCCGGCGTTCAGTGCCCGGCCCGGCGCCCGCAGCAGGCCACTCCCGCTCAAAAGGTCCCCTGTCGCCGTATAGGTGCTGCAAGACCCTGGAGGCGGCAGGGCGACCAAGGGATCGTAGCTGAAAGGCATGCCGGCCGGCTGCGTCAGAAATACAGAGGCGAAGTCTCCGGTGAAGTCCCGGTTGGTCGGAACGCTTGTATCCGCGCGCATTCGGAAGCGGGTCGCCGCCGCTAGGCCCGTCTTCTTTCCGGCCGCGAAGGCCGTCGCTAGTGGGTTGGCGCTATCCACGCACGCTCCGCCTTCCCGTCGCACCGCCATCGTCACCGAATTGCTGACCGCCCCGCCGCTGCGCAACTGCACCGGCACAAAACAGCCCTCCGGCGTATCCGCGGGAATCTCGAACACAATCTGGTCCACTGCCGCGCAACAAGGCGCCCGTCCGGCATACAGCAGGTTCGTTACAGCCTTATTGCCTACGAAAACCTGTACGCCAGTGTTGAGCGTCCCCACCGGGGGCGCCACATTATCCGCGGAGGTGATGGGACCCAGGCCCGTGCCCCAAAGCGTCACCACCTGTCCCGGCTTCACGGAGTTCAACGATGAGTTGATTGGCTGATCCGCCGCGCTCACATAGTTTTGAAAGATGCCTGGTCCCGCTCCGTACCCCGTCGCGGTAAACAGCCCCGGGCTGTTGGGCGCGATTCGTACCGGCGCCAGATTGCTGCGCGCCCCGCTAAACGTGACTTGCAACGACGCCAGCCCTAACGGGGCGTTCGACGGCAGAATCGCGTTGATCTGGGTCGCGCTGACGTAGATCGGATAGACATCCACCGATCGAGCCCCCTGCGTTACCCGGATCGACACGCCCTGCAGAGTCGCGCCCAGCGGAAACGCCGTGGCCTGCGCCGGGACGGCCGGGCCCAGGCTGCGGCCAAAAATCGAGAACATCGAACCCTGTGCCAAAGCTCCGCCGGGTAACCCCGGCTGCATATAGCTCGCTGCGTTGAGGATGCTGTTGGGAGGGAGGAAGGGCTGAGCAAATGCCCCGCACGTGAAGACGAGAACCAGCAGACTGGGGCGAAGAAGAGACGGACCTGACACTGTCAAAATAGCGGCTCCGTGTAGTTGCGATCATGCTGTACGCTCGCAAGAATCACGAAGGCGCCGGTCTGAATCCGGCACGTTCGGGCGCACAGCCGCCCCAGTGTATAACATGTGGCGCACCGGCGTACGACGATTTACGGCGCGGCGGCGCGCTTCTTCCCGTAGAAGAAATAGATTGCCAAGCCGATCCCCAACCATACGAAGAACCGCACCCACGTCTCAAGCGGCAGGCTCAGCATCAGCAGGAAGCAGAAGAAAATGGATAGGATCGGAATCGCGGGCACCCAAGGCACTCGAAAGCCTCGAGGCCGGTCCGGCTGTGTCTTGCGCAACACCAGCACCCCGACTGATGCCAGCATAAACGCAAACAGCGTGCCGATGTTGGAAAGGTCGGCGAAGGTTCCAATGTCAAAAATGCCAGCCGGGATTCCCACCAGGAAACCAGCCACCCAAGTCGCCGTATGCGGCGTCTTGTACTTCGGATGAACCGTGGCGAAGCGGTCCGGCAAAAACCGGTCTCTTGCCATCGCAAACCAGATCCGGGCCTGACCATACTGGAAAACGAGCAGCGAGCTCAACATTCCGATCACGGCGCCGGTGGAAACCACCACCTGCAGATTATCTTTCCCAATTGACGTAAGCGCCTTGGCCACCGGGGCCGCCGTGTCCAACTCCTTCCAGTTGATGACGCCCGTCAACACCGTAGCCACCGCGGCATAGAGCACCGCGCAGATGCCGAGGGTCATAAAGATGCCGAAGGGCAGATCCCGCTTCGGGTTCTGGCACTCCTCCGCCGCTGTCGATACCGAATCGAAACCGATGTAGGTGAAGAAGACAATCGCGGCACCCGTTAGAACGCCTGAAAACCCGTTCGGCATAAACGGCGTGTAGTTGGCCGCATTCACGGAACCGGCCGCACCGAACACGAAAATCAGGATGGCCGCGACTTTGATGAAAACCATCACCAGGTTCGCCCGTGCCGATTCCTGCACGCCCTTCACCAGGACCCAGGTCACGCCCATCAGGATGATCAGCGTTGGCAAGTTGAACCATGCGCCCGAAAACTGGCCGCCCACAATCATCGGCTGCGACAGCACAAACGGCAATTCGACGCCGATCAGCGTCTTTAATATCGCATTGATGTAGGCCGAAAAGCCCACGGCCACCGCCATATTCGATACGGCGTATTCCAGAATCAGATCCCACCCGATAATCCACGCCACTATCTCGCCCATCGTGGCATACGCATACGTATACGCACTGCCCGCCACCGGAATCATGGATGCCAGTTCCGCATAGCAAAGCCCCGCCAATCCGCAAATTAGCGCAAGAATGATAAACGAAAGAGCCACCGCTGGTCCCGCTCCCGGCCGGCCAATAGTCGACACGGCGTCCGGCCCGTTGAGCAACAGGTCGAGCACCGGCGCGTGAAAAATGGAGTGAGTGCTTAGGGTAACGCCAGCGGCGGCGGTCCCGGTTAGGCTGAAAATCCCGGAGCCAATGACGGCTCCGATGCCTAACGCGGTAAGGCTCCAGGGTCCTAGCGACCTTTCAAGTCGCCGACCCGATTGTTCCGAATCTGAGATCAGAGCATCAATGCTCTTCTTACGAAACAACTGGCTCACGGCTGGAGCCTCCCGCGATGGATTTTTACCGCTTAGCGCTTACGGATCGTCTGACCCTTAACCATCTTCTTCACTTTCTTCTTCATCGAACCGCGGGCTACGGTTTCAGCGCGCTTCGGCTTGGCCGGCGCCTCAGCGCGGGCTTTGCGCTTCAGTTCTTTGCGTTCTTTTCTGTCGGAGACGTGCTTCGTATTCATTCGGAAATTTTCAATCCTGCGTATTTGGCGACGAGCTTCTTCAAGCCGTGACCGGCAAAACTAACTGTCAGTTTAGCATCATCTCCGTCCCCTTCTTGACGCAAGACGTTGCCACGGCCATATTTCGCGTGATTTACCACCGCCCCAACGTAATTTCCTGGCTTCCGGACGGCTTGCCGGGGCGGCGCAGGCGTAAACGGCACCTTGCTGGGCGCAATCATCGGCTTCCCGCCCGAGTTCGGTGGCGCGGGCCGCTGATACGGTTGAGCGGCCGGGGGCGGGGAAGCCGGCGGCCGGGACACGGGAGCCGAGTCCACTTCTGCTTCCAACTCCTGCAGCCACGGCGGCCGGTCATCTTTCGGTTTCGGCATCGGCGCAGGCGCCGCCGCGGCTTTCGCCGCGATGTTCGGAGGCACCTTCACGCCGCGGTCCTCAAAATACCGGGCGATGTTATCCACCGAGTTGTACGTTTTGCCGGTGAACAGATTCTTCTTCACCGATTCGCGGACCTCTTCCCGTTCCAGGAACAGCTCTACCTCGGCACTGTCTTCTTCTTTCGAGGTCGAGTTCGCCCCCGCCCGGACAACCAGCGTCTTCGGCACTTCCGACAAAAACCGCGATGGCATCGTCGGCTCCGCCGGGCCTCCGCCGAACTTCCGGCGGAACCGCGCCCAGGAAAGGGTCAGCTTCTGCTCTGCCCGGGTCATGCCGACGTAGCAAAGCCGCCGCTCCTCTTCCATCCCGGTGTCATCGTTCAAGCTCCGCGAATGCGGAAACAAGCCGTCTTCCATCCCGGCCAGGAATACCACTGGAAATTCGAGCCCTTTGGCGTTGTGGATCGTCAGCAGCGAGATGCGCGCCGTCTCGTCCAGGTTGTCCGAGTCCGCCACCAGCGCAGTATGGTCCAGGAAGTCGGTGATCGTGTCGCCCCGCTCGGTCGCCTCGGCTGCGGCATTCAAAAGTTCGGCAATATTCTCCAATCGCCCTTCGGCCTCTGGAGCCGTATCCGTCTCCAACATCCGTTTGTAGCCGGATTCTTCAAATACCGTCTTCAAAACGTGGCCAATGTCATTGGTCGCCACCGCCTGCTGACAAACCAGAATCAGCTCCCGGAAGGCCTTCAGCGCGCTCTCGGCCCGCGCGCCCAGGGTATGCTTCTGCAGCATGTCCCCTATCGCTTCCCACATCGAAATTTTGTACTGCGCCCCGTGCTGCTCCACCTGGTCGAGCGTCGTCTTCCCAATCCCGCGCGCCGGGGTGTTGATGCAACGCAGCAGCCCAATCGAATCGTCGAGGTTCATCAACAGCCGCAGATATGCCAGGAGATCCTTTACCTCCGCCCGTTGATAGAAACTGAAACCGCCCACTACGATGTAAGGCCGGCCGTACCGCCGTAAGGCCTCTTCAATCTGGCGCGACTGGGAGTTCGTCCGGTACAGCACTGCCGCTCGCGAATCCGGATTCCGCCCCAAGTGCCTGTCGATCTCACTGGCGATATAAAGCGCCTCGTTTTCTCCATCGAGCGCTTCGTAAACCGTAACCTTCTCGCCGGCGCCGGAATCGGTCCACAGATTCTTGCCCTTCCGCTGCAGGTTGTTCGCTACTACCGCGCCCGCGGCATCCAGAATGTTCTTCGTCGACCGATAGTTCTGTTCGAGGCGTATGATTTGCGCGCCCGGATAGTCCTGCTCAAAGTCGAGAATGTTGCGGATATCCGCTCCCCGCCAGCTATAAATCGACTGGTCCTCGTCGCCCACCACGCAGACGTTATGCCGCACCTGGGACAGGAGTCGCATCAGGTCGTACTGCGAGCGATTCGTATCCTGATACTCATCGATCATCAGGTACTCAATCCACTCGTTATACTTCCGGCGCGTGTCCGTGTCGTAGCTCAGCAACCGGACAGACTCCAGCAACAGATCGTCGAAGTCCAGCGCATTCGCCTGCCGCAGTTTCGCCTCGTACTGCTCGAAAATGACCGCCAGACGGGACATCTTCGGGTCCTGAGTCTGTTTGTAGAAATCGGCCGGCGTCTCATGTTGCGACTTCGCCCGCGAAATCACGCTCAACGCCGCCCGGTACTGCATGAACTTCTCATCCAATCCGAGATTCTTGTAGATCCCCTTGATCATCGCCGTCTGATCGTCATCGTCGTAGATCAAATACTGCGGCGTGAAGTTTTGGCGGATGTCGGCCAACCGCGCCCCGTCCTGCCGCAAGAGCCGGACACAAAACCCGTGAAACGTCGACACCCGCGGCAACCGGGCAGGATGCGACTCGTGCAGGATTCGAGCAACGCGATCCCGCATCTCTCCCGCGGCTTTGTTCGTAAACGTCACCGCCATAACAGCCTGGGGATGTGTACCTAAATTCTTTATGATGTGGCCCATGCGATGGGTAATCACACGGGTCTTGCCCGATCCCGCGCCCGCGAGAATCAGAAGGGGACCGGAGGTGGCGGCGACGGCTTGTTGTTGCTGTGGATTGAGGCCGGAGAGAAAATCCATGTAGATAATGAGGACGAGAGGGGACGTTTCGAGGGTAGCACGGGGGGCTGGAACGTGAGTACTGGTACCCTAGGGTGATTGACTTATTACTCGTAGTACTATATCCGTATTCATATGCCGAAAAAAATCGTTTTCCCCCCCGAGGTGGCCCGGGGAAGCCGTGAAGACCAGCTCGCATATCTGCGGGAACAGCGTGCCGGAATTGTTCATGTCATCGCGGTTTTGGAGCGTCTGGAGAGCGTACGGACCCGGTCGCAGCGGGAATCGGCAGCCTAGCCGCAAACACGATCGGCAAATCGTGTAACCTACATGGGTGCAAGGTCGCCTATCTACACGGAGAGCACGAGTTGGCCAGTCTGGGCATTTCGGTAGATCACGCAAACGTGGAGAGGGTTCTCGACGCCCCTGCGTCCGTGCGGGCAAAGGCCGCGATGCTGGTTGATTTCTCTCTGATTGAGAAAGCCCGCGAAGGGGATGACGGTGCCTTCAACCAAGTGGTCCAGGCATATCGCCGCCGGATCCTTGGTACGATCTCCCGGCTCATCAGCCGCCGGGAAGATGTGGAAGATGTTGGCCAGGAGGTGTTCCTGCGCCTCTACTACTCTCTCGATCAATTGCGCGAACCCGAAATGTTCGAACCGTGGCTCTACCGCTTGACGGTGAACGCGGCGTATGACTATCTGCGGCGGCAGAAACGCCGCCCCGAAGCGCGAATGGCGGATTTGAGCGAACAGCAGGTTGTGGTCGCCGACGCCAGTGCCAGCACCCTGGCGCAGACAGAGGAAAATCGGAAGGGTCGCATTCGCGAGTTCGTGCATGCGCTCCTTGGTGGTGTCAGTGAAGAGGACAGAATCTTGCTGACGTTGAAAGAAGTGGAAGGGTTGTCGCTGAAGCAATTAGAAGCGATCTACAAAGTGAACGAAAACGCTCTTAAGGTTCGCCTGTTCCGGGCGCGCCAGCGCGTGTTGAAAGCGTTTGAGCGAAGCGAGTTAAACTCTTAGGTGACCGATATGTCGTCCAATCAAGACCGCCACGAGAATCCGCGAGAAGAGAAATTGAACGAGTTGTTCTCGGCCTATCGCCGGGAAATGCCCGATTTCGAGGGGGGGGCAGATTTTATGCCCGGTCTCTGGGCGAAAATCGAGCGGCGGAAATCGCAAAGCTCCGTCTGGTTTGCTTGGACGAGGGCGATCCTCGCCGGTGCTTCGGTGGCGGGCGTCTTGCTCGTAGGTTTTAGTGTATGGTCGCCGTTCGAGCGTTCTGTTTACTATGAAACTTCCTACGTGGAGGCCCTCGATGCCAGCAATGATGTTGTTGTGATGGCCGCGCTGCATCCGGCGTCCCCGCTTGAAAACCCCATCGAGTAATTTATGGCTAGAAGCGATCGAAGTATCGGTCTATACCTGACTCTCGTATTCGTTAGCGGAATCGCGATCGGCGCGGGAGGGTTCCAGCTTTACAGGGGCCCCGCTGTCAGCGCGAGCAGTCCCATGCGGAAAACTCCGGAAGAGTATCGCCGCGAATATGTTGGGGAAATGCATTCTCGCCTCAAACTGGATGAGCAGCAAGTCGGGAAGTTGCAAATCATTCTCGAGAAAACCCACCAGGATTACAAACGGTTCCGCGAGCAGGCCAAACCAGAAATGCTCCGCATCCAGCAGGAGCAGGTCGATGCCGTGAATGCACTCCTGAAGGACGAGCAGAAGCTGGAGTACGAAAAGATGCGCGCCGAACGCGAAGCTCGCCGCAAAGCTCGGGGCGACAGGGGCGACGGGTTTTAGCCTGCACTGCCGTGGTACGAAACTGAAAAGGGCTGACCGCGAAAGCGATCAGCCCTTTTCGATTCGAGTGAACAAAGACTACGCAGTCACAGCGGGAGCGACTTCGCGGGCCTTTTTGATGTCCGCCGATTTCTGCATCCGCTTGTTGAAGCGTTCGACGCGGCCTTCGGTGTCAATCAACTTCTGGCGCCCCGTAAAGAACGGGTGGCAGGCCGAGCAAATTTCAACGCGAAGATCGGTCTTGTTGGTGGACCGGGTCTGGAAAGTGCTGCCGCAGGCGCAGTTCACGTTCAGAAGATTGTAGGCAGGGTGGATTCCAGCTTTCATGACCAAACCAGAATAGCACAGTCTCCCGCACCCTGTCCGGAGAGAGGCCCGGAGAAACCAAAAACCCCTGCCGGGACGAACCGGTCAGGGGCTTTCAGTTTATTGAGAGTGGGCTTCGTGCAGGGAGGGGTCGGGGTACCGCTTACGACTCCCTCGCCACTGATCGAGGCCTGAGCAAATCAGAGGAGCCGCTACTAGGAGCCAGCACCCTCCCTGCGCCCAGAAATACTGCCTTCTATAACCATGAAACTGGACCACCTCCTTTTTCAGTGATGAAAGCAGAATATCCCGAGCCAACTTCTCTGTCAAGAGAAAATCTGCAATCGAACCCCTACCCTTGGTAGTCGCTGATGGTCACACCGCTACAGGTGTAAATCGCCCAAGAAAAAAGGGCCTCATCCGAAGTTGAGGCCCTGGAAACTAGCGGGGAGGCAATCACCGCCAAAGCGTATGAACGGAAAGATGCAACTCGATCGCCAAAGGGTAACTTCTTTTATTGCCGCAGCGAGGCTTTCGGAAACGACTTCGGTATTCCAGAAATGGGATACAAGGTACACTATTCGGGATGGCACGACGTAAAAGCCGCAAGGCAAAACCGGAACGCGCCACGCCTCTCGCGTCTCCACCGGTCGCACTCCGTCCGCCTACTCCGCCGGTGGTCGCCAGCGCCCCCTCGACGGTAGTTGCCGTTGCATCGCCGCCCGTCCCGGTTCTCGAGCCAGCTCCGGTCCCCACGCCTCGCGCGCTGCCGGCCCGCCCGCTCTCTGGCGCCGTCCTCCATGCTGCCTCCGGGCGCCGCGCCCTCGGCGGATTCTTCCTGTCCGGCCTCCTCTTCTCCCTCCTCGGCTCGTTCCTTCCCTCGTGGGGCTACCACCTCCGCTCCGACTATCTCACTGTCGGCCTCTACTTTTTGTTTCTCAACTTCGGCGTCTACGTCGCCTTCCATTTCACCCAGTGGCTGCTGCCCCGCCGCGGCGTCCGCTTTGTCCTCGCCTTAGGAAGCGCCCTGGCGGTGGCATCGCTCATCTACCTGGCCAGCGTCTCCGGTCCCGTCCCCCCGTCGCTCCGCATGGCCGGCCTATTCGGCGTCGGCTTAAGTGCGGCCATGGTCAATACCGCCATCTTCCACGCCATCACCCCGATGTACCAGCACGATCCCGCTTCCACGATCAATCTGGCCGGCATCTTCTTCGGCTTAGGTTGCCTGGCCACCTCCGTCCTCGTAGCCGGAACCTTTAATACCTATACCGCGGAAGCGATTCTGCTGATCGTCGCCTGCATCCCCCTGTTTTACTTCCTCGCCTGGCTCCGCGCCGGAAAGAGCCCCGCCCCTCCCGTCGCCGACTTCCCCAGCCTCCGCGTCGCCATGCGCGATTTCCGCTCGCCCGGCGCGATCCTCTTCACGCTCCTCCTCTTCTTCCAATTCGGCAACGAATGGGCCATCGCCGGCTGGTTGCCCCTGTTCGTCGTCCAACGGCTCGGGGCCAGTCCTTCTACGGGAATCGCCCTGCTTGCCTGCTATTTCGCCGCGCTCCTTGTCGGCCGCATCGTCGCCCAAGCACTCCTGCGCCGCATCAAACACTCGCGCCTGCTGCTGTTCAGCGTTCTGGGAGCCTTCTTCGGTTGCCTCCTGCTCTCGCTCACTGCCACTATCGAAGGCGCCTTTGTCGCCATCGTTCTGCTCGGCGGTGGTTTCGCGGCCATCTACCCGCTCACCGCCGAAAGCATTGAGCATCGCTTTCGCAGCTACCACCCGGGTTTCTATAACGGCATCTTTTCGCTCGGGTTGACCGGCGCGCTCCTTGCGCCCACCACGCTCGGCCTCGCCGCGCAGTACTGGGGCATCGGCAGCATCATGTGGCTCCCACTATTCGGCTCCATCGCTGTCTTCGCCCTGGTGCTGGCGATCTGGCTCGAAGCCCGCCTCACCCGAAGCTAAGCTCCGCAGTAGCGTTTCGCCCTCGACCCACCCCGCCTGGCGGGGCGTTTCTGCATGCAAGAAGTCCTTGCGCTTTCCAGTGAGTGTGATACGCTGTAATTACCTGATAGGGACAGGCTCATATATGGACCTCAATAAACTCACCGAGAAATCCCAGGACGCACTCCGCGCCGCTCAGTCGCTCGCCGTGCAACGCTCCAACTCCCAACTGGAAGTCGAGCACCTCCTGGTCTCTCTCCTCGAACAGGACGGCGGACTCACCTCGAACCTGCTTAAGAAGGCCGGCGTCGCCATCGATAACTTCCGCTCCCGCGCCGAGCAGGAGGTGGGTAAACTCCCGGTCGTCTCCAAAGTCGACCAGGTCTACGTCTCCACCCGCATCACCAAGCTCGTCACCGAAGCCGAAGCCGACGCCAAGCAGATGAAGGATGACTTCGTCTCCACCGAGCACTTCGTCCTCGCCATGACCGGCGACGCCGGAGCCACCGGCAAGCTGTTCAAGGAGTTCGGTATCACCCGCGAGCGCCTGCAAAACGCGCTCAAAGAGGTCCGCGGCACCCAGCGCGTCACCACGCAAAACCCCGAAGCCACCTACGAGTCACTCGAAAAGTACGGCCGCGACCTCACGAAGATGGCCGCGCAAGGCAAACTCGATCCCGTCATCGGCCGCGACGAAGAGATCCGCCGCGTCATACAGGTCCTTAGCCGCCGCACGAAAAACAACCCGGTCCTTATCGGCGAACCCGGTGTCGGCAAAACCGCCATCGCGGAAGGCTTGGCCGCCCGAATCGTCCGCGGCGACGTCCCTGAAGGCCTTAAGGACAAGAAGGTCGTCTCCCTCGATATGGGCGCTCTCATCGCCGGCGCTAAGTTCCGCGGCGAGTTTGAAGAGCGCCTCAAGGCCGTCCTTAAGGAGGTCCAATCCGCTGAAGGCCAGATCATCCTTTTCATCGACGAACTCCACACTGTCGTCGGGGCAGGGAAGGCCGAAGGCGCCATGGACGCTGGCAATCTCTTGAAGCCGCTCCTCGCCCGCGGGGAACTGCACTGCATCGGCGCGACCACGCTCGACGAGTACCGCAAGCACATCGAAAAGGATCCGGCCCTCGAGCGCCGCTTCCAGCCTGTTCTTGTCGACCAACCCTCCGTCGAAGATACGATCTCTATCCTCCGTGGCCTCCGCGAGCGCTACGAGATTCACCACGGCGTCCGCATCAAAGACTCGGCTCTTGTCGCCGCCGCGATTCTCTCCAACCGCTACATCACCGACCGCTTCCTTCCCGACAAGGCCATCGACCTGATGGACGAAGCCGCCGCCAAGCTCCGCACGGAGATCGATTCCGTGCCCACCGAGCTCGACGAAGTGCAGCGCCGCGTCATGCAGCTTGAAATCGAACGCGAGTCCCTGAAGAAAGAGACCGACCCCGGCTCCGTCGACCGGCTCGCCAAACTGGAGAAGGAGCTTGCCGACCTAAAGAGCGGCTCTGCCTCCCTCCAGGCGCAATGGCAGAACGAGAAGGCCGCCGTCGACGGTCTCCGCAAAATCCGCGAGCAGATCGAGAACGTCAAAGCGCAAATCGAACGCGCCGAACGCGAGTACGACATCGAAAAACTGTCGCGCCTGAAATACGGGGAACTCGTCGAACTCCAAAAGCAGCTTGCCCAGGAAGAGACCGCTCTCGAAACCGGCCAGAAACGCCGCCTCTTGAAGGAGGAGGTCGACGAGGAAGACATCGCGGCCGTCGTTGCCCGCTGGAGCGGCGTCCCGGTCTCCCGCCTGCTCGAAGGCGAAATGCAGAAACTGCTCGGCCTGTCGAAAGAACTCCACCGCCGCGTCATCGGCCAAAATGAAGCTGTTGACGCGGTCGCTGACGCCGTCATGCGCGCCCGCTCCGGCCTCAAGGATCCCAACAAGCCCATCGGCTCCTTCATCTTCCTCGGGCCCACGGGTGTCGGGAAAACC
The DNA here is from genome assembly GCA_945890485.1 of Candidatus Sulfopaludibacter sp. SbA3. Classification (GTDB taxonomy): domain Bacteria; phylum Acidobacteriota; class Terriglobia; order Bryobacterales; family Bryobacteraceae. Next base: position 257,940 of record CAMDCN010000008.1, read on the forward strand.
GAACTCGCCCGCGCCCTCGCCGAATACCTCTTCGACGACGAGCGCTCCATGATCCGCATCGACATGTCCGAGTACCAGGAGAAGCACACCGTCTCCCGCCTGGTCGGCGCCCCTCCGGGATATGTCGGCTTTGAGGAAGGTGGCCAGCTTACGGAAGCGGTCCGCCGCCGGCCCTACTCGGTCATCCTGTTCGACGAAATCGAAAAGGCCCATCACGATGTCTTCAACATCCTGTTGCAAGTCCTCGACGATGGCCGCCTCACCGACGGCCAGGGCCGCACGGTCGACTTCAAAAACACCATCGTCATCATGACGTCCAACGTTGGCTCCGCCCGGATTCTCGAATTCCGCGGCAACTTCGACAGCGAGCCCTACGAGCGGATGAAGCGGGCCGTCCTGGAAGAGCTCCGCGCCGGCTTCCGGCCCGAGTTCCTCAACCGCATCGACGAAATCATCGTCTTCCACTCGCTCGACGAAAAGCACTTGAAAGAGATCGTTCTCGTCCAGCTCGAAAGCCTCACCAAGCGGCTGGCCGACCGGAAAATCTCCCTGGAGTTCTCCGACGCTGCCCTCGAATGGCTCGTCCGCACCGGCTACGATCCCAGCTACGGCGCCCGCCCGCTCAAACGCGCCATCCAGAAGGAGATCGAAAACCCCCTCGCCAAAAAGCTGATCAGCGGCGAGGTCCGCGACGGCCAAACTGTAAAAGTTGAGCTAAATCCGCTACGGGCGGCCTTGGACTTCAATCCGCCTGTATCCGCGATGGCTTGACGCGCATCAAACCTGACAGGAGAGCACTAAATGACCACCAACGAAGAGTTGAAAACCCTCCCGGTACTGCCCCTCAAAAACACAGTACTCTTTCCAGGGTTGATGCTGCCCCTGTCCGTGGGACGGAAATCGACGCAGGCAGCCGTGGACGCGGCGTTGGCGGCCGAAGGCAAAGAGATCCTGATCGTCTCCCAGCGGGACGCCAGCCTCGAAAACCCCACCCAGGATGACCTCTACGGCGTCGGCACCACGGCGGTAATCCGCCGCAACACCCGCTCGAACGACGGCAGCTGGGAGCTGATGGTCCTCGGCGTCGACCGCGTCGCTGTCGTGAAGGTGGCCAATGAAGAAGGCTACCTCCGCGCTCGCGTCCGTCCTCTGCCGTTGCCGGAAGATGTCGGCACCGAAGTCGAAGCCCTCGAACGGACCATCCTGGAACTCGCCTCCCGCGCCATCTCCCTGGCCCACGGCGATGCCACGCCCGACTTGGCCAAACTGCTCTCCGGCCAGGAAGACGCCCTGCGCATGGTCTTCCTCCTGGGCTCCATGATGTCCCTGCCCGTTGAAAAGGAGCAGTCGCTCCTCGAAGCGGAAACCAAAGTGGACGCCCTGCGCCTGCTGCACAAATACCTCTGGCACGAAGTGCAGGTGCTCGAACTCCGCTCGAAGATCACGAGCGAAGCCCGCAGCGAGATGTCCAAAGAGCAGCGCGAGTACATGCTCCGCCAGCAGATGAAGGCCATCCAGCAGGAACTTGGCGACGGCGAAGAGGGTTCGGAGATTGAACAACTCCGCGGCCGCCTCGAAAAAACCGAACTCCCGGAACAGGCCAAGAAGGAAGTGGAGCGCGAGCTGAAAAAGCTCGAACGCACCAACGCCAATTCGCCAGACCACCAGGTCTCCCGCGGCTGGATCGAGTACGTCCTCGACCTCCCGTGGACCGCCACCACCGAAGACAATCTCGAAATCTCGAACGCCCGCGCCATCCTGGACGAAGACCACTTCGAACTCAAGGATGTCAAAGAGCGCATCCTCGAGCACTTGAGTGTCCTCAAGCTGAACCCGGACGCCAAAGCGCCCATTCTCTGCCTCGTCGGACCTCCCGGCGTCGGCAAGACCTCGCTCGGTCAATCCATCGCGCGCGCCATCGGTCGCAAATTCGAACGCATGAGCCTCGGCGGCATGCATGATGAAGCCGAACTCCGTGGCCACCGCCGCACCTACATCGGCGCCATGGCCGGCCGGCTCATTCAAGCCATTCGCCGCGCCGGTTCGCACAACCCGGTCATCCTCCTTGATGAAGTCGACAAGGTCGGTCGCGACTTCCGCGGCGACCCCACCTCGGCCCTCCTTGAGGTCCTCGATCCCGAGCAGAACAAAACGTTCCGCGACAACTACCTCGACCTGGACTTCGACCTCTCGAAGGTCATGTTCATCACGACGGCTAACTCGCTGGATACCATCCCCCGGCCGCTTCTCGACCGGATGGAGATCCTCCGCCTCTCCGGCTACTCGGAAGAGGAAAAGGTGCAAATCTCCCGGAAGTACCTCATACCGCGCCAGTTGAAGGAAGCCGGCGTGACCATCGAGCAGTGCGAGATCAGCGACGCCGCGCTCCGCCGCATCATCAGCGGCTACACGCGGGAAGCGGGCCTCCGCCGCCTCGAACGCACCATCGCCAAGGTCATCCGCAAGGTGGCTCTCAAGATCGTCGAGAGCACCCACAGTGTCGTGGCCATCGAACCCGAGCATCTCTATGATCTCCTCGGCCCCGAAGCGGTCCCGCCCGAAAAGTTCCGCAAGGATCTGCCGGCCGGCGTCGTCACGGGCCTCGCCTGGACGGAAACCGGCGGCGATGTCCTCTACCTCGAAGCCACCACGCTCCCCGAGGGCAAGGGCCTCACCATCACCGGCCAACTCGGCGAGGTGATGCAGGAGTCGATGCGCACGGCCCAGAGTTACATCTGGTCCCACGCGGAAGACCTCGGCATCGAGCCGGAAGCGTTTAAAAAGCATGGCCTTCACGTCCACGTCCCCGCCGGAGCCATCCCGAAGGATGGACCCTCCGCCGGTATTGCGGCCGCCACGGCCATGACCTCGGCCTACACCAAGCTGCCCGTCCGTTCCGATACCGCTATGACTGGCGAAATCACCCTAACCGGCCTCGTCCTCCCCATCGGAGGCGTCAAGGAGAAAGTGCTCGCCGCCCGGCGTGCCGGAATGAAACGGGTCATCCTCCCCGCCGCCAACGAAAAGGACCTCCGCGAACTGCCCGAAGCGGTGCGCCAAGACCTCACCTTCCTGTTCGTTGAACGCGTCGAAGATGTCCTCGCCGCCATGATCCCCGGCCTCGACGCCAAGATAGCGGCCGCCGCGGCCTAAAACCCTGCGGTAACCAATAACGGCCTTCGTTCCTGGGAATCGAAGGCCGTTTCTCTTTATTTGCAACAGCTAGTTGATTCTTGGAGAACCACTCGATAGACTCTGTAACAGATTTGTAATCTAAAATTCATTAATCTGTCACAACTATGAAACGAGTGTACCGGCGCGTGCTCTGTGCCGCCGCCCTATCCCTGGCCGCCCTCTCTCCCGGCTGTGAACGCGCCAGTGAAGTCAAGGCCGCCGCGCCCCCCTCCGACGCCCTCCCCGTTGTCGCCGTCGTCTCGCCCTCGCTGGAAACCCTTTCCCGCGCCGTCGAACTCACCGGAGAGTTCCGTCCCTGGCAGCAGGTCGACCTCCACGCCAAAGTTGCCGGCTACCTCGCTTCCATCACCGTTGACGCCGGCTCCCCCGTCCGCGCCGGCCAGTTAATCGGCACCATTCAGGCTCCGGAACTCGAGTCCGAAATGCTCGAAGCCCAGTCGGCCGCCCAGCGCCACACCGCGGAAGAAGCCATCGCCCGCGCGCAGATCGAACGCGCCAAAGCGCAGATCGGCGTCGCCAAGGCCGGACACGACCGCCTTCTCGCCGTGAATCGTAAGGAACCCGGCCTCGTCGCCGCCCAGGAAGTGGACGAAGCCCTCGCCCGCCTCCGTACCGCCGAAGCCGACCACAACGCCGCCGTCGCCATGCTCGGCGCCGCCCGTCAATCCGTCGCCTCCGCCCAAGCCCGCATGCAGCGCATCGCGACCATGATGGAGTACCGCAAGATCACCGCGCCCTTCGCCGGCGTTGTCACCAAACGCTTCGCCGACCCCGGCAGCATGATTCAAACCGGCGTCGCCTCCCAAACCCAGGCCCTACCCCTCGTGCGCATCGCCGATATCAGCCGCCTCCGCCTCGCCGTCGTCATCCCGGAACACGTTGTCTCCCAGATGCGCGTCGGCTCCCCGGTCGAAGTCCGCATCCCTGCTACAGGGAAATCGCTCTCCAGCCGCGTCGCCCGCATCAACTCCACCGTCGCCGCCAACTCCCGCTCCATGGAAGCTGAAGTCGACGTCCCCAACCCGTCCGGCGAAATCGTTCCCGGCATGGTCGCCGATATCGCTCTCGCCGCCGCCACCACCGCCCAGCGGCTCTCCCTCCCGCTGCAGGCCGTCAGCCGCCGGGGCGGCCTCGCCACCGTTCTGATCGTCAAGGCCGATGGAGCCGTCGAAGAGCGCCGCCTCGATACGGGCGTCGAAAGTGATACCCACGTCGAAGTCCGCTCCGGTGTTTCCGTCGAAGACCGTATCATCGTCGGCAACCGCGCCCTGCTCCGCCCCGGAACCAAAGTTCAGGTGAAGGCGAACTAAATGGCGTCGTTCTCCATCCGCAACCCCTACTTCATCCTCGTCTGCTCGCTCATCCTCAGCATTCTCGGTAGCGCCACGCTGCTCCGCATGCCTGTCGATATGTTCCCGGCGATGGATCTGACGGTCATCGCGATTGCCACCTTCTATCCCGGCATGCCCCCCGAGCAGGTCGAAAAGAACATCACCGAACGCCAGGAGCGCTTCTTCACCCTCGCCCCCGGCATCGAGCACATCGAGTCCCGCTCCCTCACCGGCGCGAGCATCATCAAGATCTACTTCCGGCCCGGTACCAACCCCGAGGCCGCGGCCTCCACGATGGCCAATCTCGCGGCGGCCGAACAGCGCCGCATGCCCCCCGGCACCCTGCCGCCTATCGTTCTCCGTTTCGACGCCTCCAGCCTCCCCGTCTGCCTCATCGCCCTCCGCGGCCCCGGCCTCACGGAGGCCCAGCTCCGCGACGTCGGCCACTACCGCGTCCGCACCCAGGTCGCCAAAGTCCAGGGCGCCGCCGTGCCTCCGCCCTTCGGCGGCCGCTACCGCCAGATCATGGTTTACGTCGAGCCGCAGAAGCTCCAGCAATATGGCATGAGCGCCATGGACGTCGTTCGCGCCGTCAACGAAAACAACGTTGTCATGCCCGCCGGCTCCATCAAGATTGGCCCGGTCGACTACCCCATCTTCACCAACTCCCAGTTCACCGACCTCGAAGGCATCCTCGCCCTCCCGGTCCGCTCCACCGGCCAGGCCGTCATCCGGGTCGGCGATGTCGCACGCGTTCAGGACGCCTCTCAGGTCCAATTCAACATCGTCCGCGTCGACGGCCAGGCCTCCGTCTATCAGCCCGTCCTCCGCCAAGGCGGCGATTCCAACACCATCCGCGTCGTCGACGCCGTTCGCCAGGAGGTCACCCGCCTCCTCGACGTCCCCGACGGCCTCGAAGCCCGCGTCGTCTTCGACCAGTCGAAGTTCATCTCCCGTGCCATCCATACGCTCATTGAAGAAGGAGCCATCGGCCTCGCGCTCACCTCCATCACCATCCTGATCTTCCTCGGCAGTTGGCGCGCCACCCTGGCCGTCTTCTTCTCCATCCCACTCTCCGCCCTCGCCGCCATCCTCTTCCTCTATGCCGGCAACGGCTCTCTGAACGCGATGACCCTCGGCGGCCTCGCCCTCGCCTTCTCCCGGCTCATCGACGATTCCGTCGTCGTCCTCGAAAACATCTTCCGTCACATGGAAATGGGCACGCCCGCCCGCCAAGCCGCCGAAATCGGCGCCAAGGAAGTCGCCCTCCCCGTCCTCGCCTCCACCCTCACCACGGCCATCGTCTTCCTGCCCATTGTTTTCCTTTCCGGTGTCAGCCGCGACCTGTTCACCGCCCTCGGCCTCATGGTGGTGCTCTCGCTTCTGGCGTCCTACCTGGTCTCGATGACCGTCGTCCCCCTCTTCTGCGCCCGTGTCCGCAACCTCCATCACGCGCACGAATCCGCCACCGGCTGGTTCTTCTATTTCAACCGCGCCTTCGTCTCCCTCATGACGCTCTATGAGCGAGCCCTCGGCCCGGTCATTCGTGCCCCGTGGGTCGTCCTCGGCGCCGTCGCCGCTCTCTTCTTCGCCAGCCTTCTGCTGTTGCCGGGCCTCGGCAAGGCCTTCTTTCCTCGCACCGACGCCGGCCAGTTCGTCATGAACCTCAAAGCCGCCAGCGGCACCAGCCTCGAACAAACGCAGGAAGCGGTCATCCGCGTCGAAGAGCTGGTCAAGCGCATTGTCAAACCGGAAGAGCTCGAAATGATGGTCGCCAACGTCGGCGTCGTCCCCGACTTCTCCGCCATCTACACCTCCAACTCTTCTCCCCACACGGCCTTCCTCCAGGTCAGTCTCAAGGACGATAAGAAGACCCCCAGCATCGAATACATGCGCCGCATGCGCCAAGCCATGCGGCAGGAGATGCCTGAACTCGGCGTCTACTTCCAGTCCGGCGGCTTCGTCGATGCGGTGCTCAACTTTGGCATGCCCGCCCCCGTCAATCTCCAGGTCTCCGGCCCCGATCTCAAGTCCATCCACGCCGTCGCCACGGAGCTCGCCTCCCGCGTTCAACACCTCCCCGGCGTCAGCGATGTCTACATCCCCCAGGACATCGACAACCCCGCCCTTCGCGTCGAAGTCGATCGCACCCGCGCCAGCCTCCTCGGTCTCTCGCAGCGCGAAATCACGAGCAATCTCATCACGTCCGTCGCCTCCAACTCCATGATCGCCCCCACCTTCTGGACGGACCCGAAGTCCGGCAACGACTACTTCCTCACCGTTCAAATGCCCGAAAACTTCGTCACCAACGTAGCCCAACTCCGCAACCTTCCTCTCCGCACGCCCGGGCAGCAGGTCGTCCCCCTCGATTCGGTCGCCTCCGTCTCCCGCGTCGAATCCCCCACCGAAGTCGCCCACTACGGCCTCCGCAAAGTCACCGATGTCTACGTCAACCTCGACACCGAAGACCTCTCCCGCCCCGTCGCCGCCATGGAGGCCGAACTCGCCAAAATGCAGCTTCCCAAGGGCGTCCAGGTCACCCTCCGCGGCTCCGTCGTCGGCATGCGCGACGCCTTCCAAGGCTTCGGCACCGGCCTCGCCCTCGCCCTTCTCCTTCTCTATCTGGTCCTCGTCGCCCAATTCCAAAGCTTCCTCGATCCCGCCCTCATCCTCCTTGCTGTCCCCACCGGCCTCGCCGGCGTCCTCGTCACCCTCGCCCTCACCAGCACCACCATCAACGTCCAATCCCTCATGGGCGTCATCATGATGACGGGCATCGTCGTTTCCAACTCCATCCTCTTCGTCGATGCCGCCCATCGCCAACGCGCCTCTGGCCTCCCCATTGCCGAAGCCGTCTCCCTCGCCGGGCAAATCCGCCTTCGGCCTATTCTTATGACCTCCCTCGCCACCATCATCGGCATGATGCCCATGGCCCTCGCCCTCGGCACCGGCAGCGAGGCCTACGCTCCTCTCGCCCGCGCCATCATCGGCGGTCTCACCGTGTCACTCATCACCACCGTCTTCGTCGTACCCGCGGCCTATCTCGTCGCCTACCGCAACCGGCCCATGCCCCAGGAGCAGGCAAATTGATCGCTCGTCTCTGCCTCCCCCTCACCCTAGCTCTGGCTCTCAATGCCGAGGTGCTCACGCTCCCGGACGCCGAAGCCCGGGCCCTCCGCCAGCACCCGCGCCTCGCCGTCGCCCGCGCGATGCAACGCGTTGCCGCCGCCGCTCCCGGCCAGGTCCGCGCCCGCCTCAGCCCCCAGGTTGACGGCATCGTCACCGGCTCCATCGCCGAACACGGCTCCCGCATGGGCGTCGGCGGCATCAACGCGCCGGACCTGTTCTCCCGCCTCGGCGCCGGCATCGGCATCTCCCAACTCGTCACCGATTTCGGCCGCACCAAGCTGATCGCCGAAAGCCTCGACGCTCAAACCATATCGCGGGAAGAGGGAGTCCGCGGCGTCGCCGCCGAAATCCGCCTCCAGGTCCGCACCGCCTACGCCCGCGCCCTCGCCGGCCAAGCCGCAGTCGCCGTCGCCCGCGAAACGGTCACCGCCCGCGAAGGCATCCTCCGCCAGGCCCGCGCTCTTAGCGAGAGCCAACTCCGCTCCACCCTCGACGCCGGCTTCGCCGAAGTCCGCGTCGCCGAAGCGCAGCTCCTGGTCACCCGCTCGCAAAACGAAGCCAAGTCCGCCCTCATCGCGCTTGCCCAAGCGATGGGCGAGGCGACCGTGCAGGATTGGCGACTTGCCGAGCCCCAACAAACGTCTCTCCCCGGCGACCCCGCCACCCTGGCCGCCGAAGCTCTCGCCGCCCGCCCTGAAGTCGCGGCCCTCCGCCAAACCGTCGAAAGCGCCCGCCGCCTCGCCGCCAGCGACCGCAAACTCAACATGCCCACCCTCACCGCCAGCGGCCTCGCCGGCGCCATCGTCGTCGGCGACAAACGGCTCCGGCCCCGCTACCTCGGCGTCGGCCTCAATCTCAACCTTCCTCTCTGGAATGGCCACGCCTTCGATTATCGCCGCGAGGAATCCCAGGCCCGCGTCGCCCAAGCCGAAAGTGAACTCAAGGAGCTCGAACTCCGCATCGCCGGCGCAGTCCAGCAAGCGCACCTCGAATGGCAAACCGCGCTCAGCAACGTCGACGTCACCCGCCGCCTCGAAGAGCAATCCGTCCGCACTCTCCGCTTGGCGGAAGAACGCTACCGCGCCGGCCTCGGCACCGTCGTTGAATACAATCAGGCGCAGTTAGACGTCGCCGTCGCCCGTCTCGCTCAGGCCGGCGCCCGCTTTGAAGTTCTCGTCCGCGCGGCGATGGTCGAGTTCTCCACCGGCCGCCTCTCCCGCTAGTACCGCCAAACCCGCGCCAACTCACCCCCCAACGGATCCGCCGCCGGGAAGGGAAGCCGCCGCATCCGCTCCACCGCCGCCGCGTCCGGCCCCTCCCGGCACAGGTCCCAGCGCTGCGCCAGCGCGTAAGCCCCAATCACCAGAAAATCCCCCGACGCCGACACCCGGCAATGCCCCGTCCCGCACGGCAGGATCGCCACATCCCCCGCCCGCACGGTCACCTCCTTCCCGCCCGGCGCCGGCCCGCCCAGCAACAGCCGCGCCTCCCCACCGGCAAACCCCAACACCTCATGCGCCGTCGAGTGGTAGTGGTGAAACGGATACACCCCGTTCCGCCACTCCGGCGTCCACCCGTGTTTCCGGAACAAAGCCTCCATCGCATCCGCCTTCCCCGGCTCCATCACCCCTCGCCATAACAACACCGGCAACGCCTCATTGTTCGGTACCCAGCCGTTCCGCTTCAGCAGCAACACCTCCGGCCCCGCCGCCCCCAAACTCGATAGTCCTGTCAATAAACCAGCCATTGTCCGCCGCTTCATCCCTCTGACATTACCCCCGAACAACGTAAAATGAAACTCCCACTATGCTCACCCGCCGCCACTTCGCCGCCCTCCTCGCCGCCGCCGTGCAAGCGCAACCGCTTCCCTACCAATCCATCGCCGAAGCTGCCCAAGCCCTCCGCCGCCGCCAGACCACCTCCCTCGCGCTCACCAACGTCTGCCTCGCCCGTATCGCCGCCGCCCAACCCCGCCTCAACGCCTTCATCACCGTACTCGCCGATTCCGCCCGCGCCGAAGCCGCCGCCGCCGACCGCGAACTCGCCGCCGGTCGCCCCCGCGGCCCTCTCCACGGCATCCCCATCGCCGTCAAGGATCTCCTGGATGCGAAAGGCGTCCCCACCACCGCCGCCTCCCGCCACTGGGCCAAAAACATCCCCACCCAGGACGCCCCGGCCCTCGCCAAACTTCGCGAAGCCGGCGCCATCCTCCTCGGCAAGCTCAACATGGACGAGTTCGCCTATAACTTCAGCGGCGAAACCAGCGCCTACGGCACCCCCCGCAATCCCTGGAACACCGCCCATTCCCCTGGCGGCAGCAGCGGCGGATCCGCCATCGCCATCGCCGCCGGACTCTGCTTCGGCACCGTCGGCTCCGACACCGGAGGCTCCATCCGCCTCCCCGCCGCGTTCTGCGGCGTCACCGGTCTAAAAGGTACCTACGGAGCCGTCAACACCGCCGGGGCCGCTGTCCTCGCCGGCAGCCTCGACCACCTCGGCCCGCTCGCCCACACGGCCGAAGACGCTGCCCGCCTCCACGAAGGTATGGGAGCCCCACCCATCCGCGAAAAGTTGGTCAAGGTGAAATCCCTCCGCCTCGGCATCGCCCGCCAGATCTTCTGGGACGGAGTGGACCCCGAAACCAACACCATCCTAGCCGAAGCCATCAAGACCCTCGGCGGGCTCACCGCCGGCGCCCGCGAAGTCACCCTCCCTCCTCTCGAACGCTCTCCCGTCCTCGCCGGCTTCCCCCACGCTTACGTCGAAATCATCTCCGCCGAGTCCTTCGCCTATCACGCCCAGCGCCTCAAAACCAACCCCGAACTCTTCGACCCCACCACCAAAACCAACCTCGCCGGAGGAGCCGAAGTCACCCCCGCCCGCTACCAAACCGCTCTAGCCGAACTCCGCCGCCTCCGCGCTAACCCAGCCCCCTGGTTCCGCCAAGCCGACCTCCTCCTCCTTCCCACCGCCCCCGGCCCCGCCTTCGCCTTTGGCAAGAAGGATCTCGTTTACCTCCGCAACGCCGCCCAATGGAACCTCCTCGGCTTCCCAGCCCTCTCCATCCCCTGCGGCTTCACCAAGGACAATCTCCCCATCGGCCTTCAGCTCGTCTCCGCCCCCAACCGCGAAGACCAACTCATCGCCGCCGCCACCGCCTACCAAAAAGTCACCGACTGGCACCGGAAAACCCCGCGCGGCTAGTATACTGGCGCCAATGACCCGCCTGGCCTCCCTCCTCCTCCTGTCCGCCGTAATCCTCCCCGCACAAGACCGCTTCGCCAACCTGATGAAGGACCTCCTCATCTTCGACGCCCACATCGACACCCCCCGCTACTTCGCCGACGAAAACTACCGCCTCCGCGACCGCCACAACTACTACGAACTCGACATCCCCCGCATGCGCGAAGGCAAGCTCGGCGCCGTCATGTTCGGCCTCTACGCCCAGCCCCAGGACTTCCCCCCCGAACGCTGGCTCCCCCGCGCCCTCGAAACTCTCGAAGCCCTCCACGCCGAAGTCGAAGCCAACCCCAAGGACATGGAGTTCGCCTATACCGCGGCCGACGTTGAACGCATCCACAAATCCGGCAAACTCGCCGCCATGGCCAGCCTCGAAGGCGGCCACCTCATCGCCGACAGCCTCGGTGTCCTCCGCCTCTTCCACCGCCTCGGCATCCGCTACATGACCCTCGCCCACTTCGCCTCCAACAACTTCGCGGACTCCATGACCGGCCAACCCATCCACACCGGCATCTCCCCCTTCGGCCGCGAACTCATCCGCGAAATGAACCGTCTCGGCATGATCATTGACGTCTCCCACATCTCCGACAAGGCCGTCCTCGACGCCGTCGAACACTCCCGCGCCCCCGTCATCGCCTCCCACTCCTCCGCCAAAGCCATCGCCCCCATCATCCGCAACATGCCGGACTCCGTCATCCAAACCATCGCCAAACGCGGCGGCGTCATCTGCCTCAACTTCCACGCCGGCTATCTCGATAAAGCCGCTTACGACGTGTACTTCCGCAACCGCCCGGCCCGCGACTCCGAGATCAAAGCCGTCACCGACGTCAAACCCATCGACTGGGAAAAGGTCCGCGCCATCCAGCGCAAATACTTCGAAAAAATGCCGAAGGTCGACATCTCCGTACTCGTCCGCCACCTCGACCACATCGCCAAAACCGTCGGCGTCGACCACGTCGGCCTCGGCTCCGACTTCGACGGTATCTCCGGCATGGCCCCCGTCGGCATGGAGGATGTCTCGAAGTACCCCAACATCGTTAAGGGCCTCATCGGCCTCGGCTACTCCGACTCCGACATCCGCAAAATCATGGGCCTCAATCTCCTTCGGGTCCTCCGCCAAAATGAAGAGGTCGCCAAGCAAAAATGAACCGCCGCCAATTCCTCGCGCTCGCCGCCCAACCCCCCAAGAAGCGCATCGCCTGCCTATCTTCCACTTACCACGTCCGCTCCCACTCCGATAACTTCATCACCCGCTTCCTTGAAGGCTATTGGATCCACGAAGCCCACTACGATCCCCCCTTCGATGTCGCCTCTCTCTGGATGGACCAGATCCACCCCGGCGACATCGGCCAACGCCTCGCCGCCGCCTATAACGTCCCCATCGCCAAGGACATCGCCGGAGCCCTCACCCTCGGCACCGGCAAACTCGCCGTCGATGGCGTCGTCCTCGTATGCGAACACGGCGACTACCCCCACAACGCAAAGGACCAGCATCTCTACCCCCGCTACGAGTTCTTTGAGCAGGTCGTCAACGTCTTCCGCAAATCCGGAAAGGTCTGCCCCGTCTTCGTCGACAAGCACCTCTCTTACGACTGGAAAAAGGCCCAGCAAATGTACCGCTGGTCGCAGGAGCTGAAGTTCCCCCTCATGGCCGGCTCCAGCGTCCCTGTCACCTTCCGCCGCCCCGAATACGACCCGCCCCGCGGCCTCGTCATGGAGTCGGCCCTCGCCATCGGTGGAGGCTGGGTCGGCGACGGCGGTATCTTCCATATCTTTGAAACCCTGCAAGCTTTCGTCGAGAGGCGCCGTGGCGGCGAAACCGGCATCCGCGCCGTCCGCCTCCTCAAGGGCGACGAGGTCTGGAAAGCCGAAAAGCAAGGCCTCTGGCACCGCGACCTTCTCGACGCCGCCCTCGCCCGCCAACTCAAACCCACCGGCCAGCGCCCGGAAGACATGACCGCCGTCCTCGGCATCATCGAGTACCGGGACGGCTTCCAAGCCGCGACGCTCGCCTTGAGCGGAGTCTCCGAATACATCGCCGCGGTCAAGCCGAAGCACGGCCCCCCGCAAGCGACGCTCTGCTACATCCCCATCGAAAATTCAAACAACTTCTCCATGCTCGTCCACGGCATCACGCAGATGATCCAAACCGGCCAGCCCGCCGTCGACGTCCGCCGCACTCTGTTAGTCTCCGGCGCCCTCGACAGCCTGATGGAATCCGGCTACCAGAAGGGAAAGCGCATCGAAACCCCGGACCTCACCATTGCCTATAAGCCCCCGCGCGATAGTTGGTACGCCAAAGGGGAGGGATCCTAATGCCTCTGCCCATTGACCCCAACGAGAAACTAACTCAGATCGCCACCGGCTTCGCACTCGCCGAGGGGCCCGTCTACAGCCGTCGCGGCTACCTGCTCTTCACCGATATCCGGAACCAACGCATTCACAAGTGGGAGAAGGGCCAACTCACCACCTTCCGTGAGAATAGCAACCGGGCCAACGGCCTGACGTTCGATCATCAGGGCCGCCTGCTCACCGCCGAGGGAGGCGGCCGCGTTACGCGGACCGAGAAGAACGGAGCAATCACGGTTCTCGCCGAAAAAGATCTGCAAGGTCCAAACGACATCGTCTACGCGATTGACGGAAGCATCTATTTCACCGATCTCCCGAAGGGCCGCGTCTACCAGATCACGCGGCAGGGCGAAGTGCGAGTCGTGGCCGAGACCCCCGGCCCCAATGGAATTGCCCTGACGCCGAACCAGCAGCATCTCTACGTAGCCGACTACAAGTTAGGAGGCGTCAAGATTCACGCCATAAACCCCGACGGCCGCTTGCAACCCGGAAAGCCCTTCGCCCCGCTGACCGTCGACGGCCTGAAGACCGACGAGACAGGCAACGTCTGGATGGCCAGCCTCGACGGTATCGAGGTGTACACGAAGAATGGAGAGCCGCTAGGCAAGATCCCGACCCCCGAGCGCCCCACCAACTGTGCCCTCAGCGGGGCGACTCTCTACATCACGACCCCGACCAGCGTCCACCGGATCCAAACCAAGGCCTTTGGCACCCGCACCTTCTAACGCGCCAGCTGCAGCAGCAGATCCATCGTCTTCATCTCATCCGCCCAGCGTGTCAGGTACGTCCAATCGAGTGTCGTACCTCGAATACTCCAAATGGATTCCACATCGCGCCACTGGCGTTCGGACGTCTCCCCACCGCGCCGGAACCAGGCCAATTTGGCCAGGATAATGTCCTCCGCGCTGACCACCGGAACAGCTCCCTCGGCCACGAGTCCAGTGCCCTCCTGCATCTGCCTGCGCCGCAGTTCCTCCTCTCCGTGAGCGAAGTAAGTCATGGGAAAGATGGCGAACTTTAGGGCAGATGCCATATGGATCAAGTTAAACGGACGATTCGCCGCAATCGCTTCCCGAGCACGCTCAGGGTCCACGGCGAAGCCACTCTCCAGCCGGCCAGCCAAAGCGAACGCCTCCTCTGGACTCAGGTCCACCACAAGATCCACCTCCTGTGTAGCCCGCGCGATTCCATGAGCCGCACTAGCGATGCTGCCGCCCACCGCATAGGGCAACTCCATCTCGTCCAACACTGTCATCAGTTCAAGGAATGCGCCGTGAACCTCGTTCATCCAGCCGCCCGCTTCCCAAACATCCTCTCCGCCCACTCCGCCCCGTAATAGGCCTCCACCATCCGCCTCTTAATCTCCTGCTCGGTAATCTCCGGATATTCCCGCCGTAAGTTCGCCGCAAACAGGCTCCGCACCAGTTGCGTCATCTCGAGCGCTCGCGTAATCTGCTGCCCCGGCGTCCGCCGCCTCTGCAACTCGATCCATACCGCTTGCGACAGCTCATCCGTATCAGAAATCACCTTTCTATTTTCCCATCCCCTCCGCCCCCCGGCTCGCGAAATATGAGCCACCGCCAACCCCCGGTACTCGTCCACGCTCCCCGCAATCCAATCCTCCAATCCATACCGCCGGTTCAGCGCCACCCCCACCCGCGCGATATGCGACGGCCCAGCCAGAACCACCAATGGAGTAGGCCGCCTCGGCTTCCGTCGCCATGCGCTTCGTCAGGTAAAGACTCTCCAGAAACGGTGCAGCGCGGCGGATTCCTCGCCCAGCACCGACGGAGCACGAAGGCAAAGTAGGCCCGTCCGTGTCACCCACGACGAATGGTCCGAAAATCTCGTGGAGTTCTTGTGTGGACGGTCGGAGCCTGACGCGTACCCGAACGGCGCAACCAGTAGCACGGCCGTCTCTGCACCCGCCAGATCCAGCAGCGTGCCCAGCAACATGTCGTGAAAGCGGTAGACGGCCGGCAGCAGATCCCCGTAGATCTCCTGATCGGCCAACGAGACATGCGCCATCCGGGGCGTCAGAGACTCCGCGAAGTGTACGGAACAATAGGCCAGGGCGTCGTAGTGAACGGCGGCGAACTCCCACGGCTGTTCCGCGAGCGCATACGTAGCCGCGTTGTGCAACGAGCACGCCATCGCCTTCGCCAAGCCGCCCAAACGGTCGTCATACCGTGAATTGATCCGTTGCGCCAGCGGAACCAACTCCGCCAGCGACTCCGCCCCGAATCCGGCCGTCACAAACAGGCCCGGGATCTCTGCGGCCTCCACTGCGCCGGGCCAGCCAATCACGTGCGAGCGCAGTCCGTGCCCCGCCAGCAAATCTCAAATCGCCGGCTGACTGCGCCGGGGGCGCCCCTGGAAGCTCTCCCGCAGCAGGCGCACCAAGTGCGGCAGTTGACCACTGTCCAGCAGCGGACTCAGCAGAGTCCATGCGGCCGCACCCCAGCCGACTAGTAGAACTCGCGATGGACGGGAACGGGCCAATCGCTGGGGCTAAGCTTGCTTCTTCTTCCGGCTCGCCACGGCGAGGGCGCCGAGAGCGAGGGCCGCCAAGGCGCCCGTGGCCGGTTCGGGTACGTCCGACGAGGATGATTGCTGCAGGTCAAAGGTTGTGATGCTGCTGGCTTCTTCCCACGCGAATCCATAGAGAAACGGACCGTTGAACTGGGCAAAGCCGATCCGCGCCGGGCCGCCGAATGTTGAGGAGAAACGAATGCCCAGAAAGGATGCCGGGGTGGTTTGGCTTACATCCATCCAACCGAAACCGCCCCACTCCGTACTCGAGTATCCGAACGAGGCCCCTTCCGACAATTGCTGCACAAAACTACCGGCGATCAGTACATCGGCGGTGCCAAAGTAACAAGCGTACGCGCTGGATCCGCTGCCCGAGAAGAAGAACTCGGTCGAACCATTCTGGTCGAAGTCGAGTTCGTAGCCGAGCGTCACGTTGACCGGCGTTGGCAGGATCACCGTGATCGGAGCGGCTTGGGTAGCCACGGTCGCTGAGGCAGCCGCACCGGCCACCATCATGTAGCGTCCAAGGCGGCTTTCGAGTGCTTGCGAGATCACTGTACTGACGGGCATCTGGAACCTTCCCTCCGAAGGACAAACGGCCAATCTACGTTAAGCCGCAATTGTTCTTCGATGTTAGCATGCAGGGCGCCGCCACATCATTCCCGTCGGCATTCGCTCTCGGCCCAATTTGGCACACTTTCCCTCCATTCCTCGCTATCCCTTCTGAGCCCCAATTGAACGTATGAAACTCCCCATCACCCTCCGCCCGCTCCTCGCTCTCGTGCTCCTGCCGGCCCTCGCCGCCCAGCCAACTCCGTTGGCAACAACTCCGTCCAATCTCAGCTTCGAGGAGGGCGCCCCCGGCGCCAACAAATCTCCCGGCTGGTACGCCAACTCTGCTTACACCATCCTCACCGTCCGCCGCGGGGACGAGTGCCTGAAGGGCGGTTGCGTCACCATCTCCCAGCCCGACCCCCCGCTCCCCAATGCGTTCGGCAACGTAATGCAAGCCGTCGACGCCAGCGCCTTCGCCGGAAAACGCATCGTCTATCGCGTCGCCGTTCGCGTCGAAGGTAACCAAGCTACCGACATCGCCCTCCCTTGGCTCCGAGTCGATCTGCCCGGCGGCAATACGGGCTTCTTTGACAACATGCAGGATCGGCCCGTCCGCCCCAACACTACCGCGCCGAACAAAGGCTGGGCCGTCTATGAAATCGCCGGTCCTGTCGACCCCGCCGCCAAAAGCATCTACTTCGGCGTCGTGGCGCAGGGCAAGGCCCGCGTCTGGGTCGACGAGGTCTCCTTCGCCGCCGAAGCGCCTGCCGAGCAGGATCCGCAAAGCCACGCCCTCTTCACTACCCTCTATCAACGCCTCGACGCCGCGCAAAGCTCGGGCGGACGCCTCGACGATCTCCTCGCCCTCGCCCTGCCCACCGCCACCGTCAAAGGCGACGGCTTCCGCGTCCCCCTCGCCGACTTCTTCCGCCAGCAGCTCCAGCCGCTCGACGCCCCCACCACCACCCAATCCGCCCGCACCGAACTGTTTTCCATCACCATCACCGGCGACGAAGCCACCGTAGCCACCCGCATCGACGCCCTCCTCGAAGCCGCCCATCGCACCCGCCGCACCCGCACCACCACCCGCGACCTGTGGCAGCGCTCCGCCACCGGCGAATGGAAGCGAAAAGAGGTCCAAATCACCTCCGTCCAGTCGCTCGGCGACACGGTATCGTCTGGCGCCATGCGGCGCATCGCGGACCAACTCGCCACCCAGGCCACCCCTCTCACCACCGCCGCCCCCGGCGCCCCCTCGGCCGACCTCGCCGCCTTCGGCCAGGCCGTCGGCGACTCCCGCATCGTCGCCCTCGGCGAAGCCTCCCACGGCACCCGCGAAATCTTTCAAATGAAGCATCGCTTGCTCGAATACCTCGTCAAGGAAAAAGGCTTCACGGCTTTTGCCATCGAAGCCAACTGGCCCGAGACCCTAGCGGTGGATCGCTACATCAAAACCGGCGAAGGCGACCCCCGCGCCGCCCTCCAAGGCATGTACTTCTGGACCTGGCAGACCGAAGAGGTCCTCGCGATGGTCGAATGGATGCGCGCCTTCAACCAAGCCCCTGGCCCGCATCCGATTCTCAGCTTCACCTCGTTCGACATGCAGACCTGGCGCGTCGCGGCCGAGCGCGTCGCGACGTTCATTAAGCAGCATGGGTCCCCGCAGGACGCCGCCGCCGTGGCCGTAGCCTATCAATGGTCCACCGGTCTCTCCGTCAATCGTCCGCAGGACCCCGCTTTCGTCGACGCCGCTGAGCAGGCGGAGCGGGTGACGGCGCTCTTCACGGCCCGCCACGCCGCGCTCGTCCGTTCCGCCGGCGCCGACGCCACGCGCGATGCCTTGCAGATGACGCGGATTGTCGCCCAGTCCCTGCGCAACCGCACCCCCGGCCAGGCCCCGGGTTATCGCGACGAGCGGATGGCGGACAACGTCGCCTGGCTCGCCCGCGAGGTGTACCCCGGCCAGAAGATCGTTTTGTGGGCGCACAACGGCCATGTGGCGAAGGAGGACGATCCGGAGCATCAATGGCGATCGATGGGGGCCCGTCTCCGCGCGCAGTTTGGGCGGGAGATGTATGTGTTGGGGTTTGCGATCCACACGGGCACGGTGCGTGCGGTGGGTTCGGGGCTCAGTCGGGCGCTGGCGACGCACGAGATACCGCCGGCCCCGGCGGGCAGTGGTTCGGCGGTGTTGAGTGCGGCGGGCCATCCGTTGTTTTTCTTGGATTTCGCTCCGTTCCGCCAGCCCCCGGGGCGAGTTTCGCCGTTGGGTGAGTTCTTAGATGGCCGCCACGAATTCCGCGAAATCGGAGCGATGTGGACTGTCGAAAATCCCGCCCAAGCGAACCTCCGCCGCTTCGCCCCCGGCAAGCACTTCGACGGTCTCATCTTCCTCGAAAAGACCCAAGCCGCCCGCGGCCTCTAGCCGCGCTCGCCCATCGGTGCCGGTCCGTCGCAACGTTTAGTCGGCAATCTCCGCCAACCCATGATTCTCCACCTGATGGCGGATCACCCATTCGGACACAGTAAGCGTCGCGGCCAGCTCCGCCAGGTCCTCTTCGCCCAGGCGCCCCTGCGGCAACCGCTCACGAATCGCCGCCGCCGGCGCCAGGAACTCCGCCGCAAACGCCAGGTTCCGCCGCTGCCGTTCCGTACCTCTTCCCGTTACCAACGCAGCGCCACCTCTAGCCAGAAAGCCGCCCAGCGCCCGGCAAACCAGGAAGCGTCGCCTCGGCTCGGCACGGCCGCCGGATACCCCGATCATCGGAGAACCCCGTTGGGTAGGCGCCGCAATGGCCTCGAGTTCGCGCCCCGTACCAAACTCCCGCACACTCATCGCGCCCAACTGCTGGCCCAGGGCCGTATCAAATCCCTGCGGCAACGGGCCCTCCCAGCGCAGCATCGCCCGCAGCGCCCCGGCCACCTGATGCCCCTCCTGCCATGGGTTTTCCGCGCCGCGGATGGCGAGTTCCCGGACGACCCGCTCCCAATCTCCGGCCGCGCCTTCCGTCGCCAGCGCCGACCCTACAAACTGGCGCACCGCTCGCCCGCCCTTTCCCAGATCCTGCCAACTCACCGCATCGTACAGGTCATCGGCCAGTTCGCCCGCGACCAAGGCGGACAACCCTTCCACTTCCGCTGCCGCTTCCGCCGGCAGAGAAAACGGGTCCAATCCCAGCCGGGCCGCTTTTTCACAGAACGCTCGCTGTTCCGCATCCCACTCGGCCTGCAGTCCGCGGTCTCCCGCTGCCCGCGTCCGCAACCGTTCCAGGACACCTTCCACTAAACGGCGAAACTCCGCCTGCACGCTCTCTTTGGCGACTTGGCATTCCCCCTGTGTTAGAAACAGGATGTCCGCCCCGTCCGGGGCATGGGTGGTGGGCGGCCCCCATTGGATTCTCATCCGCGTCTCGGTCGGGTAAAAGCGCACGTCCGGCAGCGCGAATCCCTCTCTGGCCTCGAGTAGCCGATGGCGTTCATCGGCTCCGTCGGAACGCCATTCTTCCCACAGGGGCCACCAGTTCCGGACCATCGATTCGGCGATCGGGTAGAGGGGGATGTAGATGCCGCTGCGCACGCTCTGGTTGCGCCGCGCCTCTACTTTCGTGATGGTCGCGCCGCCCGCTCGCATTTCCAGGCGCGCCCAGGTCGCTGCAAACTCAGCGGCTCGGCTCCGTGGCGACTCTTCCCACTCGAAATGGAGTTCGAACTCAGGCATCATCAACTTGCAGTTCGGCCGGAAGATCCTGCAGCGGAACCGGATATCCTTTTGTTTACGCGGAAGGGCGCCCAACCACCACTCCGTTTGCGCGTAGTAGGTATGAGAATCCTACGGTCCGTTCTCCTCCTCGCGCTTGCAGGTGCCCTGGCCGCACCTGCCCAGCCCGGGCGTCTCGAAGTCCGCGGCGACGTGGGCGCCGCCTCGTTCCTTGACGACAGCCGCGACGACCATCTCCTGGTAGGCGCGTCCCTTCGCGCCTACTTCACCCAGCGCCTAAGCTTTCAGCCCGAATACCAGTTCCTCAACGGCCGCGGCCACTACGATTCCATCTTACTGGCCAACGTCGCCTACGACCTCCGCCCCGCCTCCCGCCGCGTCGTCCCGTACGTCATCATCGGCGCCGGTGTGATGCACCATAGCCAATCCCGCTTCTCTACAACGGAAGCCTTTTTCAGCGGCGGCCTCGGCGCCAAAATCCACCTGAATTCCCGCTGGTACATCGCCCCCGATTTCCGCATCGGCGTCGAACCCCACGTCCGCGCCAGCGTCGGCATCGGCTACGTTATCCGGCCGTAATTCGACCCCCTTGCCCCTGCTATCCTGGCTGAATTCGAACTATGACGCCGTATACCCTCGCTCAGTTCTCAGATGACGTTGTGAAGCCAGAGAACGCCACCGAAGTGGTCGCCATTTGCCGGCGGATCGATATGGACGCCGCGCTGGTCGGCTGGTCTGCGAACATCGAGGAGCGAGTCCGGGCGGGCGGAGTTTATTGGGACCTCGCCTGCGCCGTACGCCAGGTGGCCGAGGGCTTGCAGCCGCGGAACTATCTGGAGATCGGCGTCCGGCTCGGCTCATCGACCGCGATGGTCGCGGCGACGGCGCCAGCGGTCGACATCGCTGCCTTCGACCTCTGGATCTCGCCCTATGCCGGGTTGGATAATCCCGGACCGGATCACGTTCGGCGCCAGTTGGCCAGGATTGGCCACCGGGGAGAACTGAGGTTTTTCGACGGCGATAGCAGGCTGACGGTGCCGCGATACCGGGAAGAAAATCCCCTAGTGCAGTTCGACATGGTCACGGTGGACGGCGACCACAGCGATGAGGGCGCTTGGTCGGACCTCACCAATGTAGCCGGCCTCGTGGCTCCGGGCGGCTATCTGTTCTTTGACGACCTCACCCATCCCTATCACACGCTCATGCCAATCTGGCAACGGTTCCAAACAACGTATGGGGCCGACTTCGAGTGCGTCGAGAACCTGAATGACCATTACGGCACTGGAGTCGCGCGCCGGAAAGAGTAGATGACTAGGGACGGGTTCCGGTCAGCTTGAACTGCAGCGTCATCTCGTCTTTGGTCCCGATCGCCCCCAGCGCGGCCTTTGCCGGCTTGATGCCGAAATCGGTCATTTTGAAGACCGCTGACCCCTCATACTGCCCCTCGCCTACCGCCTTCACTGTCACCGTCACGGGCTTGCTCACACCGCGAATCGTCAAGTTCCCCGTCACCTTCTCTCCATCCACGGCGGTCGAGGAAAACGTAACTTCCGGGTACTTGGCCACATCCAGGGTCTCCTTCCCTAGCGCGTGTTCGAGCACCTTCTTCTGGTCCTTCGCGCTCAGCCAGGTATCGAAGCACTGCATCGCCTTCACGTCGAACCGCAATTCCACCTTCGCAGGGTCCGTGCTAAACGCGCCCGTCAACTGCGGAAAGCGGAACCAGTGCTTCTTCCCCGACATCATCCCGGTCTTCTCGACAAACAAGTCCACTGTATTCGCCGTCGCCGGAGCCAGTTTCCATTCCGCCGCGAATCCCACGGTGGCTAACAAGGAGAAGACAAGAAGCCGCATATCCCTAGTATCCTGGATTCTTGCGTATCGGCATCCATACCTCCTCTTCCGGCTCGCTTGAAAAGGCCGGCCTCAAGGCCAACGAACTCGGCGCCAACTGCTTCCAGATATTCTCCGGCAGTCCCCGAACCTGGGCCGCCCCGCCCCCTGACCCCGCCGCCGTCCTCCGCATGAAAGAGGTTCGCGCCCGTCTCGACCTTACCCCTCTCGTCATTCACGCCAACTACCTCATCAACCTCTGCTCCATCGACCCGGCCAACCGCCCCAAATCCGTCACCGCCTTCCGCGGTGAAGTCGAACGGGCCCTCATCATCGGCGCCGAATACCTCGTCGTCCACCCCGGCTCCTCAAAGGACCAAACCCCCGACTCCGCCATCCACGCCTTCAGCCTAGCCCTCGCCGAAGCCTGCCAGGGCATCGCCAGCGACCATCTCACCATCCTGCTCGAGAACACCGCCGGCCAAGGCAACGTCCTCGGCTCCCGCCTCGCCGAACTCAGCGCCATGCGCGACCTCGCTCTGCCGCACGTCGGCCTCAAAATCGGCTACTGCCTCGATACCTGCCACTCCTACGCCGCCGGCTACGACATCGCGACCGAAGACGGCCTGAAAGCCTTCGTCAAGGAAGCCGACACGACTCTGGGCCTCGAAAACGTCCCCGTCATCCATACCAATGACAGCAAAGGAGCCCTGGCCTCCAAGCTCGACCGCCATGCCAACATCGGCGAAGGCTATATTGGAATGGAAGGGTTTCGGCGCATCCTCAACCATCCGAAATTGCGCACTAAGTCGTTCATCCTCGAAACCCCCATCGACAACGAAGGGGACGACAAGAAGAACGTCGACGCCCTCTGGAGCCTCGCAACCAAGCATGCCCGAAAGAACGTATAGCCACTCTGAAGTGGAAGCCAAATGGTCCGAACGCTGGGCCGCTGACCCCACGATCTTCGCCGCCGAACAGAACAGCTCGAAGCCGAAATACTACGTGCTCGAGATGCTCCCCTACCCCAGCGGCACCCTCCACATCGGGCACATCCGCAACTACACCATCGGCGACGCCCTCGCCCGCTTCAAGTGGATGCGCGGCTTCAACGTTCTCCATCCCATGGGTTGGGACGCATTCGGCCTCCCTGCCGAAAACGCGGCCATCAAGAACAACCGCCACCCGCACGAGTGGACCAACTACAACATCGCCGAGATGAAGCGCCAACACCGGCGCATGGGATTCAGCTACGATTGGTCCCGCGAAGTCTCCACCTGCGAGCCCGAATACTACAAGTGGAACCAGTGGTTCTTCACCCGCATGTGGGAGAAGGGCTTGGTCTACCGCAAGGAAGCCCTGTTGAACTGGTGCCGCGAATGCGCCACCGTTCTCGCCAACGAGCAGGTCGTCAACGGCTGCTGCTGGCGCCACGAAAGCCTTCCCGTCGAACAGAAAGAACTCACCCAGTGGTTCGTTAAGATCACGGCCTATGCCGATGAACTCCTGAACGAAATCGGCGGCCTCGAAGGCGGCTGGCCGGACCGCGTCCTCGCCATGCAGCGCAACTGGATTGGCCGCAGCGAAGGCGCCGAGGTCGATTTCACCCTCGACGGTTCGGACGAAAAGATCCGCGTCTTCACGACGCGTGTCGACACCATCTTCGGCGCTACATGCCTCATCCTTTCGCGCACCCATCCCATCGTCAAAGCCCGTCCCGAGTTTGAAGAGAAGGACGCCATCTTCCCGCCCGAAGAAGGCTACGGCGAAGTGGAAAAGATTGGCTACGACACCGGCCTGTTCGCCATCAACCCGTTCAGCGGCGAGAAGGTCCCTGTCTGGGTCGCTAACTTCGTTCTCTCCGGCTACGGCACCGGCGCCATCATGGCCGTCCCCGCCCACGACGAACGCGACTTCGAATTCTGCACGAAGTACAGCCTTCCCATTCGCGCCGTCGTCACCACCGCGCCCACCGAAGAGCCCGAACTCCCCTTCACCGAGTACGGCATCTCCCAGGCATCAGGCCAATGGACCGGCCTCCCCACTGCCGAAGCGCGCCAGAAAATGGCCGCCTTCGCCAAGGAAAATGGCTTCGGCGAAACCGCCATCACCTTCCGCATCAAGGACTGGGGCATCTCCCGCCAGCGCTACTGGGGCACCCCAATTCCGATGATCCACTGCGCCGCCTGCGGCGTGGTGCCGGTACCCGACAAAGACCTGCCTGTCATCCTCCCGAAGGACGCGCAGCTTACCGGCAAAGGCGAAAGTCCGCTAGCCCGAACCCCTGAGTTCGTCAACGTCGATTGCCCCAAGTGCGGTGCGCCAGCCCGGCGTGAAACCGACACGATGGACACGTTCGTCGACTCCTCGTGGTACTTCTACCGCTACTGCGACAACAAGAACAGCGACGCGCCGTTTGACTCGGAAGCCATCAAATACTGGTTCCCCATCGACCAGTACATCGGCGGCGTCGAACACGCCATTCTCCATCTGATCTACTCGCGCTTCTGGACGAAGATGATGCGCGACCTCGGTCTGATCTCAAACGACGAACCCGCCGCCCGCCTGTTCACGCAGGGAATGGTGATCAAAGACGGCGCGAAGATGTCCAAGAACAAGGGCAACGTCATCAGCGCTGACACGATGATGGACGAGTTCGGCGCCGATACCGGCCGCTTGTTCGAGCTCTTCGCCGCCCCGCCCGAACGCGACCTCGATTGGACCGACGCCGGCGCCGAAGGAGCCTCCCGCTTCCTCAGCCGCGTCTTCCGCTTCGTCACCCGCAACGTCGACCGTCTTAATGAAACCGGAGAGCCCGGCGACGCCGACCGCAAGGTACTCCGCAAGCTGCACCAGACCATCAAGAAGATCACCGAAGACTTCGAAAGCCGCTGGCACTTCAATACGTCCATCGCGGCCTTCATGGAACTGGTCAACGAACTCTACACCCACGAAGCGGCGCTTGCCCCGGCGACGCGCCGCGAGGTGCTCGAAAAGGTGGTCCTGCTGCTCGCCCCCTTCGCGCCGTTCATCTGCGAAGAGATGTGGGAAGAGATGGGCCGCACTGGCCCCGTCTTCAAACAGCCCTGGCCGGTCTACGACGAAGCTCTGGCTCAGGAAGAAGGCGCGGACGTCGTGCTCTCCGTCAACGGCAAGGTCCGCAGCCGCCTGCTCGCCCCGTTCGGCACCGCCAAGGAAGAGCTCGAACGCCAAGCCCTGGCCGACGAAAAAGTGCAGTTCTTCATCGGTGGTAAGCCGATCGTGAAGA
This sequence comes from Candidatus Sulfopaludibacter sp. SbA3, assembly GCA_945890485.1. GTDB lineage: Bacteria > Acidobacteriota > Terriglobia > Bryobacterales > Bryobacteraceae. The sequence goes on from CAMDCN010000008.1 coordinate 283,090, forward strand.
TCATCGTCGTCCCCGACAAACTCGTGAACGTCGTCGTGAAGGGCTAAGCCTTCTTCGCGCGTTTGCGAACGACAAACCACCAGCTCATGGCCCCCGCAATCGCGGTGGTCATGAGTATTTTGGCCCAATCGATCTCCCCAAAGATCAGGCGATTGATGATGATCGTCCCGAGGCAGACCCCGAGCGCGATCCCGAAAATTCCTTTGGCCGGATGACTCTCCATGGCCTCAGAATAGGCCGGAATCGGTTTGAGTACCATGAGGTAAACGACTGAGGTCCCAAACCGAAAAGGCCCAATGCCACAGTTCGTTGAGCGGCAGCTCCGGCGGCTCCTGGCCCAGGAATTGAAGCGCTCGGCGGAGCACCGGGGCAGGATTGTCCAGGGGCAGGGGCGGGGCGAGGGTCTGTTTACTCAGCTTGTCGCCGTAGGCGTCCCGGACCAGCGGAATATGGACGTAGCGGGGGACGGGTAGGCCAAGCGCCCGGTGGAGGAATACCTGCCCCGGCGTCGAGTCGAGCAGGTCGGCCCCACGCACGACATCGGAGATTCCTTGAAACGCATCATCGACGACGACGGCCAATTGGTAGGCATACAGGCCGTCGGCGCGCCGGAGGACGAAGTCGCCATGGCGAATCTTTAGTGACCGCGCCGCCCGCCCCGGCGGCAAGCCCTCGGCGCAGCGGCAAATGTCGCGCCGCGAGCATGCGCACGGGTACACCAGATCGCCCAACTGACGAATCGCCTCGGCATAGGCCGCGTCGCGCGTCGACTGGTACAGCACAGGCTCATCCCAAATAAACCCATAAGCCTCCAGCGCCCGCAGGATCTCCGCCGCCGCGCCGGGCTGGCAACGCGGCCGGTCCAAATCCTCCATGCGGACGATCCACCGCCCGCCACGGCTGCGCGCCTCCAGATAGCTGGCTGTAGCCGTCACTAGCGATCCGAAATGGAGCGGCCCCGTCGGGGACGGGGCGAAGCGGCCCTTGTAACTCACTTGAGTAAGTAATCGCGGATGACCAGCTCGTTCATCTCATCAAAGTAGCGGTAGTAGTATTGCGAGCCAGTCATCTTGACGATGTTGCTGTTCCAGTCTGTCGGCTGTACCCACCGGACGGTGCGGCCCTTGGCCAGGTCGGCGAGATCCCAACTGCGGAGAAAGCCTGGAATTACGGCGTCGTGCAGAAACTTGTGGATGGGGGAATCGAGAGCGCTGGCGAGGCTGTATGGCGCCCGCTCGAGCCAAAGTTTGCTGAGTCTTGGCTCGGCGGCGCTGGCGAGCAGAAGCCAAACCGCCGCGGTTCCATCCGCCACGCCGCGGATGGGGCCTGCGGCGACGTCAGCGCGGGAGGCGAGAATCTTCGTCGCTGCGGCGATATCCTGCGCGCGCATCCCGGGCAGGTTCCGGCCGATCATCCAGCTCCGCGTGGCAGCCATCCAGTCGCCGTACTCGGCAAATTCCTTCGGGGCAGGGAGGCCACGGGGTACGATGGCGAGAACGACGGCCCCGGCGGCGGCGATTTCCTTCGCGCGGGCCGAGAGCACTGGCCCGGATTCGACATGGACGACGCCGGGAAGCTTGGCCGAGCCCGGAGGGCGAACGATATGGCCGGTGACGACCACGCCCGGCTCCGGTTCGAACGTAAATGTCTCGTCCGTGCCCTTCACGGGTGGAGCGGCCGCAAGCGGGCGGACCAGATGCTGGACCTCAGCCGCCAAGTCGCCGGGACGGGCGTTCTCCTTGCGGCGCTCGCGGAGGAGTTCGACCAGGTCCCGGCTTTTCAGGTCGGTAGCCACCTGCCCGGTCGGGAGCACGACAAGCTCTTCGTTCGTGAACATCCGGATGTTGGGGTCCTCGGCGGTTGTGCCCGATGCGCCCAGCAACCATTGCTGGAACCAGCCGTAGAGCGCGCTGCGAACCTCCTTCGGCGTACCGTGGCCACCGGGGCCGACCACCCACTTCACACTCGATTCGGCATCAAAAATCCGGTAGAAGCTGCGGGCGCCTTCGTAGACGACCTTGGCCCCGGCCGGGGTGAAGAAATCGTCCTCCGTGGAGCCGATCAGCCATGGCTTAGGAGCGAAGTGGAGTACGTAGTCGGTCTGGTCGAGGCCTTCGGAAAGGAAGTTCGGCAGGCTCTGTTCGGAGTCGCCGATGGAGCCGGGGAAGAGCACTTCAAACGAGTTCATGTAGCAGAGCGGGGCGGCGACCCGAATGCGCGGGTCGAGGGCAGAAATGTAAGTGGTCTGCGTGCCGCCGCCGGAGCAGCCGGTAGCGCCGATGCGCGTCGAGTCGACCGCGGGGTGGGAGACCAGATAGTCGAGGGCGCGCTTGGCGTCCCAAATGAAATACCGGGCGAGCGTATCGCCAACGAGGAGTGCCTGCGTGCCGGCCAACCAATGTTCCGGGACGCCGCCGTAGACCAGCGCGCGATTCAGGCGCCGGTCGAACGCTTGGCTGCGCTCTCCTTGGCCCATCGGGTCGAAGGCCAGAACGACAAAGCCCTGTGCCGCGAGGTTGGCGGCGATGCGCTGAGCGGCGGGCTTGCCTTCGTTCCAGTGGCCGATGGAAAAGAGAATGGCTGGATGCTTGCCCGGCTTTTTGGGCAGATAGAGGTTAGCCGTCATCCAGTAACCGGGGAGGCTTTCAAGGGCGACGAGTTCAATCGAGTGGGTGGGGGCTTCCAGCCGGCCGGTGATTTTCGGATTCAGCGGGCCAGAGTAAGTGGGGAGCCCTCCAATGACTCGGAGGAGCTTCTCGCGAAGGAGTTGCTGGCGGGCGAGAGCGTCGGCCTTGGTGCGAACCGGGGCCAAGGAAGCGCGGCGCTGCGAAAGGAGTTGCTGGGCTTGCTGGTTGAGCCAGGTATTAAAGTCCTGGCCGAAGAGAGGAAGGCCGATAGCCAGTACAAGCGGGAGCAGTTTGTTCACTTTTGCATTGTAAGCGGTGACGGCAGGAGCTTGGCGAGGATTTCGGGGATTTCAAAGATCGCGCGGTTCTCGATGGCGGCGACACGTTGGCGCAGCTTCGTGAGGGATTCCGGGGCGAGCATCTTTTCGAGTGTAGGGACCAGTTGCGAGAATCCGCTGAGCGATTCGCCGACCCCCTGCTGCTTCACCCAATCGGCGTTGAACCGTTCCTGCGGCAACGTCCACGCATTCTTCTCGACGATCACCGGCAGCCCCATCTGAATGGCTTCGCTGACGCTGCCGGGGCCGGGCTTGCCGATGAAGAAATCGGCCACCTGCATGAACGCCGGGACTTGGCGTGTGAAGCCCTCGACATGCTTCCGGATCCGGCCCTGCCGGGCGCGGAGCTTAGCGGCGAGCTTCTCATTCTTCCCACACAAGAGGAGGAGTTGCACGTTGAGCGAGGAGGCGTTAATCCGGTCATAGATCTCGACCATCTTGCTCGAACCTTCGCCGCCAAAGAGTACGAGACCCGTCGGAACATCCGGCTCCAGGCCGTACTGGCGCAGTGTGGCGGCGCGATCGACGGGCGGAACCTCATAGAACCGAGGGTGGAGAATCATGCCGGACACTCGATGGATGTCCGAGCCGGGGGCGGCGGCGGCGCGGGCCTGTTCGGCCGCGGTATCCGTGCCGCAGATGAAACTCTGGCGCTGGTTCTCGATCCAGAAGTGTGGCGGATAGTCCGCCATGTCCGTGAGAACCGTGACGTAGGGTACGGTGGGCGCGGCGGCGCGGATCGCCTGGAACATCGACCGGTTGAAGTTCGGGACTAGGGATACGACGAGGTCGGGCCGATTCTCCGTCCAATAGCGCGTCAGAACGCGGACCTGCGCTCGGTGGTAAATGCGGATGATCCCGTGCATCAGGGGCAAGAGTTGCGCGGAGCCCAGCGTCCAGCCCTTGGCCAGCAGGTGATTGTAAATCTCCTCGAGACGCAGCCCCGTGAGCTTGCGGAAGATGTCGAGTTCATCGAGAACGTCCTGCAGGTCGATCAAGTGAACGTCCCAGGGCCGGTTCTGCGAGGCGATCACTTGCTGCAGGGCGGTGGCCGCGGCGCGGTGGCCGCCACCGGCATCGAAGAACATAAAGTGGAGCTGAGGGCGTTTTTGCAAGGTACAAACATAGTCTTTCATAAATGTTTTTCAGTTTTGTCACTTTTCCGTAAACATTCTGCCCGTAGCATGGACCCATGCGAGCGGCAACTACTCTCGTCAACTACATTGAGGAGCGGGATCATCGGCTGATGCGCCGATGCAACCGTTGGGAAGCGCCGCGGTTGGTGCGGTGGGCCTCGATCTACGCTACGCGCGGAGGGGATGGCTGGTTCTGGTATCTTTTGGCGGCGGCGGTCTTGGCGCTCGGCGGCGAAGAGCGGTTTCGTGTGGTGGGCGCTGCCACATGCTCGGCGGCGTTGGGCGTTGCACTATTTCTTCGGCTGAAGAAGATCACGGGGCGGCGGCGGCCTTGCGCCCTGGAAGGGCACTGCTGGGCCACGCTCTTGCCCCCGGACCAGTTTTCGTTTCCCTCGGGACATTCGATGACGGCTTTCGCGATCTGCGTGCCCGTGGGAATGTTCTATCCGTTGCTCGCGCCGGGACTCACGGTCTGCGCGATCTTAGTGGCGGCTTCCCGCATCCTGCTGGGAATGCACTTCTTGAGCGACGTCGTGGTGGGGTCCGTCCTGGGCGCTCTGTTGGGTTACGCCAGCTACGCGCTGTTTATGGTCTGAGCCAGAGAAGCCAGGCGGTTCCGGCGGCCACGGTGATGAGAGTGAGCGGCAGGCCGGCGCGGGTATGTTCCCAAAACGTGATCCGGTGGGCGTCGCGGGCGCGTTCCGCGACGATCAGGTTCGCCATGGAGCCGGCCAGCGTCAGGTTGCCGGCCAGCGTCGCGGACATGGAGAGCGCCATCCAAGCCTCCTGGGCGTTCGGCAGCCGCTGAATGACCGGCTTGAAGAGCATCACCGAGGGAACGTTCGAAACGAGATTCGACAGAATCAAAGAAACTAAGCTGAGCACCGGGAGCTTCTCAAGATGGAATGTGGCCGCGAAAGCGAACAGCTCCTCGTCGAGCGACGTCTTTTCAACGCCAGCCAGCACCACGAAGAGACCGCAGAACAGGACCAGGAGTGACCAGTCGATCTGCGCGTAGACCTCTTCTGGATGAACCCGGCGCGTGATGAGCAGTGCGGCGCCGGCGACCATGGCGGAGACGGCGATCGGAGCGCCGAGGAAAAGTGCGCCGAACATGAGTATGGCGGCCGTGAGCGACTTGATCAGCAACATCCGATCGACCGGAATCGGCTGCTCCGGAATCTCAACCCGAGCCCGGTCCGCGAACTCATCGCGGTGGAGCCAGCGCAGCAGCAAGTACGTTACGAAGATGCCGAAGAGGGCGACCGGGGCCAGTTTGAAGAAGAACACGGCGAACGGGATCCCCGAGAAGCCGCCGATCATCATGTTCTGCGGGTTGCCGGTGATGGTGGCCGCGCTGCCGACGTTCGACGCCATCGCGACCGCGAGCAGGTATGGCAGCGGCCGGCGGCCGAGCGAGCGGGTGATCTCGATGACCAGCGGCGTCATGACGATGCAGACCGTGTCGTTGACGAACATGGCGGAGAGAACCGCGGTGATGGCGACGACCGAAGCCAGCAGAGTTTGGGGGGCATGGGCTCGCCGGACAAACCACTGGGCGACAGCGGGGAAGAACCCGGCGATGCGCAGGTTGGCGACCACAATCATCATTCCGAACAGCAGGAGGATGGTCTCGTAGTGGATCGATCGCCACGCCTCTTCGAGGGTGAGAATGCCGGCGGCGAGCATAGCGCCCGCGCCGACGATGGCCGCGCCCGTCCGGTCGAGCCGGAGCCCGGGAAGGGACCCGACCGCCATGACCGTGAAGGTCAGGGCAAAAATCAGAATCGCAGTGAATTGTTGTGGGTGGCCGATACGGCTAGGATGCCATGATTCCGCGCGATACTTGAGTTGACGTGGGAACACCTCGGGAAATTTATAACGCCTCGCTCGCGGAGCGTCGGCAGGTTTGGGCAGCCGCAGTGGCGCGGCATGAACAGTTTGGGTATCTGCGGCTGTTGCTGTTCGCGTTCCTGGCCTATGTGGGCTGGAAGACGCTCTACCAGGCGGTTTGGTCGGCTTGGTATCTGTTGTTACCGGTCGGGGCCTTCGTCGTAGCGGCGCTGATTCACAACCGGGTATTGCAGCGGCGGGACGAGGCGGCGCGCAGCGTCCGCTACTTCGAGCGTGGCCTGGCGCGCCTGGACCGTAATTGGGCCGGCGTAGGAAGCGACGGAACGGCTTGGCTGCCGGAGAAGCACCTCTACGCCAGCGATTTGGACCTGTTCGGCCGCGGCAATCTCTTCCAATGGCTGAATCAGGCGCGGACGCGAATGGGCGAGGCGGCGCTGGCCGACTGGCTGTTGCGTCCCGCCAAGGCTAGCGAAATTCAGGAGCGCGAGGCTGCCGTTCGGGAACTGGCTAGCGACGTGGCGTTGCGAGAGCGGATGTACCAAGTTTCGGAGGCGGTGGCGGCGAGCGTCCATCCCGAGCCGCTGCGCCGTTGGGCCGAGGCCGCGCCCGAAATGCCCCCGCGAAGTTGGCGGTGGCTGGTGGCAGGGTGGAACGCCGCACTCGCCCTGGGGTTAGCCGTTGGCTACTTCACCGGATTCTGGAGCGTGGCTATGCTCGTGCTGGCGGGAATGGCCGCGTTTGGATTGTGGCTTCGTCCGCGGGTCCTGCATGCTCTGCATGCGGCGGAGGCGGCCGCGGCGGAGTTAGAGGTGTTCGCGGCGGCCTTGGCCGTGTTCGAGAACCGGACGTTTCAGGCGCCGAAGTTGCAGGCCTTGACCTCGGCGCTGCACGCCGATGGCGCCGCGCCCTCCGCGCGGGTGCGCCAATTGGCCAAACTGGCCGTCTGGATTACGTCGCGGGACCATCCGGCGATGCGGGTGATCGGACCGTTGATGATGCTCGGCACGCATTTGGCCTTCGCCGCGGACGCTTGGCGGGCGGCCAACGGGCCGTTGGTGGGACGCTGGTTGTCGGCGATGGGCGAAATGGAGGCTCTGCTTTCGCTCTCGGCGTTCGCCTTCGAGAATCCGGAAATGGTCTGGCCGGAGTGGACGGAGAACGACGCTCCGTTCGTCGACGGGGAGGGGATGCGGCATCCGCTGCTGAATCCCGCTCGTGCGGTCGCCAACAGCCTCGCGCTGTCCCTGGCTGATCCGTTCGTGCTCGTGAGCGGATCGAACATGAGCGGCAAGAGTACGTTTCTGCGCACTTTGGGCTTGGCCGTCGTGATGGCCCACGCCGGGGCGCCTGTAGCGGCCCGGCGGCTGCGATTGTCGCGGCTCGTGGTGGGTGCTTCGATCTCGACGCACGATTCGCTGCAGGAAGGGGCTTCGCGCTTCTTTGCCGAGATCTCGCGGTTGCGCGACATTTTGGCGCTGGCGGAATCGGGTGAGCCGGTGCTTTTCCTGTTGGATGAGTTGCTGAGTGGCACCAACTCGCGGGATCGGCGGATTGGCGCCGAGGGCGTTCTGCGAGGGCTGCGGGAACGGGGTGCGATTGGCTTGGTGACAACGCACGACTTGGCGTTGGCCGAGGTATCGCAATCCCGGCAGGTCCATTTCGCCGATTCGCTGCGGGACGGCAAGATCCATTTTGACTATCAAATGAAGCCCGGCGTCGTCCCGGGGAGCAATGCCTTGGCCCTGATGCACGCGCTCGGCTTGCCGGTAGGAGAGGGTTGAGTACGAGATGTTGCGTCGCCTGTTCCTGTCTCTTTCTCGCAATCGGACCCTCCGTAATTTCATGGAGACATCGCCGCGCGCCGCAGGCTGGACCTCTCGCTTTGTGGCCGGCAATACGCTCCGGGATGGGCTGCAAGTGAATCGCCAACTGGCGGAGCGCGGGATTCTGACGGCGCTCGATCATCTCGGGGAGAATGTCTCCACCGAGGCCGAGGCTGCGGCGGCGAGCCGCGAGATCGTCGCGGCGGTCGATGCGATTGGCGAGGCGGGGACGCGCGCCACCGTCGCGATCAAGCTGACGCAGTTTGGCTTGGACTTAGGGGATGAGGTCTGCCGGAGGAACTTGCGGCCAGTTTTTGAGCGGGCCCGGGCGATTGGGACACGCGTCGAGATCGATATGGAGTCGACGGCATATACCGAACGCACACTGGCGATGGTCAGAGCGATGCATGCCGAATTCGGGTGCGTCCGCGCGGTGCTGCAGGCGTATCTGTACCGGACTGAAACAGATGTCGCCGAATTGAACGAGATGGGGGTTCCAATTCGGTTATGTAAAGGGGCTTACCAGGAACCGGCGGACCTGGCGTTCCCCCGGAAATCCGACGTCGACGGGAATTTCATCAAACTAATGGAGACGTTGCTGCGCGATGGGACGGAGCCAGCGATTGCCAGCCACGATGAAAAAATTCTCCTCCATGCGTTGGCCTATGCGAGGGAACTAAAGCTGAGTCCGGAACGTTATGAGTTCCAGATGCTCTATGGAATTCGGCGGCAATGGCAGCAGCGATTGGTGGATGAGGGCCAGCGGCTACGGCTTTACGTGCCCTATGGCGAGGCTTGGTATCCGTATTTCATGCGGCGGTTGGCCGAGCGCCCGGCGAATGTTATTTTCCTGGCCACAAACCTGCTTGAAAACTAACGAGCCGCGGAGTTTCTTGCCGATTGCGGCAACCTTCCAGCACCATTTGGAGTCTACACACGTATGAAATACTGGCTGTTCCTTGTCGCCAAGTTGGCGGTTGTGGTAGCCGTTCTGCGCGGGCTGTGGTGGGGCATGGAGCGCGTGCTTCCCGAACCGGTGACGATAGCGACGTACCAATTGGGACGCTTCGGCCAGGATTTCTACTGGACGACCGCCATCTTCTTGTTCTTCCTAGTCGGAGCTGGCTTGGTCTTTCTCTGTTTTTTGGATCAGCGCTACCGGTGCCGGACCTGCCTGAGGCGGTTGCGAATGCCCCTGTCAACCGGTTCCTGGGACCAGATGCTGCAGTTTGGCCGGCCCAAGATGGAGTACATTTGTCCGTTCGGGCATGGGACGCTGGATGTCCACCAGATTCAATTTTCGGGCCGGGAAAAAGATGACTGGCGGAAACACGACGATGACATCTGGCGGGAGCTCGAGAGTCTGAGCGGAAGCGAGAAGTAGGCTGGGGTACCATTAGGACGTATGGCGCAACGCCCACCTGCAACGCGAGTCCCTGTTGTCTCTCCACCCAGCCGCGGCCGTTGGTTTCGGATTCTGGTCGGGGCGGCGGTGTTTGTGGCGACCACTTCGCTGCTGACGACGACCTTTTTATACTTCCACTACTCCAGCCTGATCGATGAAAAGCTGAAGAATGGACCGTTCCCGAACACCTCAATGATTTTCGCCGCGCCGAAGTCGGTAGCGGTTGGCGATGAATTGACGGTTCCGAGCGTAGTCGCCACCTTGCGGAACGCCGGATACAGCGAATCGGAAAACAATCGCCTGGGTTGGTACCGGGTGGAAGGGAACTCGGTTCGGATCCTCAGCGGTCCCGACGCGAGCCCGGATGTAGAGAGCGTGCTGCTGGCTATCGACAACGATAAGGCGACTTCCATCGTTTCGCTGTCGGACCAGACCTCCCGCCGGCAGATTTCGTTGCCTCCGGAGTTGATCACCAACCTGTTTGATCAGAAGCGGGAGAAGCGCCGGATTCTGGGCTTCAAGGATTTCCCGCGGACCTTGGTGGACGCCGTTACGTCGGTGGAAGACAAGCGTTTCTTTGAACACGCGGGCTTCGATCCGTTACGGATCCTGAAGGCGATCTACGTTGATATCAAGGAGCGCCGAGCTGCCGAGGGGGCCTCAACCATTACGCAACAGTTGGCCCGTAACTTGTGGCTAACATTAGACAAAAACTGGAAGCGAAAGTTTGAGGAACTTGCCATTACCCTGATTCTGGAGCAGAAGCTGAGTAAGGAAGAGATCTTCGAGTACTACGCCAATCAAGTGGATCTGGGCCGACGGGGAAGCTTTGCGATCCGCGGTTTCGGCGAAGCGGCGCAGGCATACGTCGGGAAGGACGTTCGGTCGTTGACCCTACCCGAGGCGGCGATGCTCGCGGGCACCATTCAGCGGCCGAGCTTTACGAGCCCGATTCGGTGGCCGGAGCGCGCTAAGCAGCGGCGGAATCTGGTTTTGCAGCTAATGCGGGACAACGGCAAGATCTCGGACAAAGAGTATGCCGAAGCGATTGCGGCTCCGATGACCGTCGTGAAGGGCGGCGGCGAAAGTTCGGATGCTCCCTATTTCATCGACCTCGTCAACGACTCGTTGCAGAGCGAGTTCCAGGACTACGACTTTCAGAGCCGCGGTTTTCGGATCTACACTTCGCTCGATCCGGAGCTTCAGCGCGATGCGCAAGAGGCCGTCCAGATCGGGATGAAGAAGGTGGACGAGGCGCTTGAGAAGCGGAAGAAGCGGAATGCCGGCCCGGCGCAAGTCGCGTTGGTGGCGATCGATCCTTCGAACGGCCAGATTCGGGCGCTGGTGGGGGGACGGAGCTATGGCGCCAGTCAGTTGAATCGAGCGCAGGCACGGCGGCAGCCAGGATCTGTGTTTAAACCGTTTGTATACGCGGCGGCGCTGAAGAACCGGACGTTCACGCCGGCATCGATCGTCGATGATGAGCCGACGCAGTTCTGGTTTGGTTCGCAATTGTACGAACCGGACAATCACATGTCCCACTTCTTTGGCAAGGTGACGTTGCGGACCGCGCTCGCTAAGTCGTTGAACATTCCGGCCGTAAAGATAGCACAGGAAACGGGTTATGGTGAAGTGGCTCAACTGGCGCGACAAGTCGGATTAGGAAAGACTATTCGGGCAACCCCATCGATGGCGCTGGGATCTTATGAGACAACGCCGATTGAGATCGCGGCGGCGTACACGGTTTTTGCCAATCGCGGAATTTTCGTGGCGCCAACCTGGATCACCGGGATCCGAGACTCGGGCGGCCAAGAGATCGCGAAGAAACCGAATCCGTCGCGGAGAGTCCTCGATGAGGACGTCGCATATTTGATGACCAACATGATGGAAGAGGTCGTTCGCTCCGGGACCGGGGCGGGGATTCGATCGATGGGCTTCAGTTTCCCTGCGGCGGGGAAGACCGGTACATCTCATGACGGCTGGTTTGCCGGCTATACGACCAAGTTGATTTGCGCGGTTTGGGTAGGGTTCGATGACAATGCGGAACTTGATCTGGAAGGTTCGCGGTCTGCTTTGCCGATCTGGGCGGAGTTCATGAAGCGGGCTCACACCAAACGGCCGTACCGGAACGCGACTGAATTCCCCCAACCAAGTGGCGTCGTCGTCGCGAACATCGATCCGGCTACCGGCAAGCTGGCTTCGGGAAACAACTCGAACGCGCGGGAAGAGGTTTACCTGCAGGGGACCCAGCCGCAGGCGGCCGACGGCGGCGGCGGCCCGGGAACGGCGGTTTCGGATTGGGGCGCGGAACCGGTCCGCCCTCAAAAGACTCCGGGCGGGACGCGGGAAATACGTCCGATTCCGGTTGCTCCGAAACCATCGTGGGCCCAGTGACGTTTTTTGTAAATTTGCGTTAAACTGCAGACAGAAAGGAGGTCCGTTGCAATGCGTTCGATGCTGTTTACCCTTTCCTCCTGCCTAGCTGTTTCCAGCTTCGCTCAGATTCCGGAGGCCAACGGTCTCCGCCCTTCTCCGATTGAGCCGTCGATCTCTCGCCCGGTGTTAACTCCCGAGACCCGTGGCGATATTTATATGGCACGGAAAATGTTCCGGGAGGCTGCTGATGTGTACCGAGAATCGCCGGAGAGCCATATCCTTGCGAACAAGATTGGCATTGCCTACCACCAAATGATGGCCTTGCCGCAGGCGAAGCGGCAGTACGAACGCGCGGTGAAGTTAAGGCCCGATTACTCGGAAGCGATCAATAATCTTGGAACCATCTACTACGCGCAGCAGAACTATCGGAAGGCGATTAAGCAGTACCAGCGGGCGCTGAAGTCGAATCCGAATTCGGCGTCGATCTACAGCAATCTGGGGACGGCGTGGTTTGCGCGGAAGAAGTATAACAACGCCTTCGAGGCCTATCAGAAGGCGCTTTCGATTGATCCGGAAGTATTTGAGCATCGGAGTACGCAAGGGGTACTGCTACAGGAGCGCAGCATCACCGAGCGGGCGAAGTTTCACTACTACCTCGCGAAGACCTATGCGAAGTCGGGTGATACGGAGCGGACGTTGATGTACATGCGCAAAGCGCTTGAGGAGGGATTCAAGGAGCGCGGAAAATTCCTTGAAGATCCTGAGTTTTCGAAATTGCAGGCAAACCCGGAGTTCCAGGCATTGTTGAAATTGGAAGCGCGTGTTCTGTAGCCGCTCCCTGTATGGCGTAGTGGCGGCCGTCGTCTTGAGCGCCTGCGGCGGGAACCCACAGCGTCCCGATGTCGTGCGTTTGGCGGTGGTTGCGCCGCAAGATCTGACTGGTTCGGAATCGGATCGCGCTCAGTCGTTGCGATTAGCCCTAACCATACCGTTCGCCGGTCTGGCTGATGCGATGGTGTTTTCGTTCCCTGGCCGTCGGCAGGCAACGGACGTTTCTCCCCAGTTTATCGTCGAGCCGATGCTGGATCGGAAAGGGATTGTGCTGCAGGTATTTGATGGTCCTTCCCAGCGGCACTTGCGGGAGATTGAGTGCGCCTTGCCGGACTGTGCTGCCGCTGTTGGAGCGGTAATCGGGGTGAAGCCCAGGCAGGTGCCCACGCCGGTGGTGAGATTTCCGCGCAATCCCAGCGAAGAGCAATTAGCAGCGCTGGCGCGCGAGTATCCCGATAGCGGTGTAGTGTACGAGCAGTGGATCAACTTTCTGGTGGGACGCGGACGGCAGGAAGATGCTGGCCGAGTGGCCGCGCAAGCCTTGACCAGGCGATGGCCGGCCCTTGAGAAAGCACAATTTGAGATTGCGGCTGCTTCGATCCGTGGGGATGTGGCGGCACGCGCCGCGGCGGTGACGGCGGCGGCGAAGGCATGGCCGGCGAATGTCCCACTGCAGTTGCAGGCAGCGGAGGGCTTGAATCAAAGGCGGCAATACATGGAGGCGGTCCCGTTTTACCGGGCGGCGCTTCGAGCTGAGCCGGCTAATTTCCAGGTCTACGCAGGGTTGAGTTTTGCGCAGGCGCTAGCCGGAGAAAAGCCGGAGATGAAGCCGGCGCAGACTCTGGCGGAACATGACCTTATTGGAGATATCGCGTTCATTCGAGGGGATTTCGCGGCGGCGGAGGCATCGTATCTCGCGGCGGCGGAGAAAGATACCGCTTTTCAGTTGGGCAGACTCTACGCCAAGGCAGGCGAAGCGGCCTTGCTGCAAGGGCAAGTCCAGCGGGCTGATGGACATATGCAGCGTTTCTTCAACCTTTACCAACAGGGAATGCCGGCGAGTATTGGGATTGTGCAGGGTCTTTGGCTCTGGCGGACGGGGCATCGTGCGGATGCTGTTCGTCAAGCTGCATCCTTGCCAAGTGTGAAGCCGCTTTTCGATTTCTTAGTGAATCCGGCTGCGGGCGGGCCCCCGCCGGCGGGTCCGGCGTTGCAGGCTTTGGCACAGGGCAAGGCGGCGGAGGCGGCGCAAGCGTTTGCGGGATTTATCAGTCAGCAGCCGTTGGCGGTGGGGTTGCGATGGGATCCGGTTCTGGCGGTGGCCTTATCTGAAGCGGGCAAGAAGGCGGAGGCGTGTGCGTTGCTGAAGCATTGGGGTTTGCCACCACCTCCGGATGATTGGTCAGGCGCGGTAGTCTGGCCGCGGCAGTTGACCGTGCGGGCGGAGTGTCTGGAGCAGGCGAATCCTGAGCGGGCCAAGCAGTTGCGAACCTTGGTCGCAACCCTGCAACCGCGCTGATCGGCGTCGTGATATCGTTTTTCCGTGCGACCCCTCTGTGCGCTTCTGCTTCTGGCCGGTGGATTGCCGGCGGCTGAGTTTCCGTCAGCGGAAATCTCGAATGGCTTGATCACCGCGAAGTTGTATCTGCCGGATCCCGTGAACGGCTACTATCGCGGGACCCGATTCGACTGGTCGGGAAACATGCCGAGCCTCAGGACCAAGAATCACGAATATTTTGGTCAGTGGTTCGAGAAGTACGATCCGAAACTGCACGATGCCATCATGGGCCCGGTGGAGGAGTTCAAGACGAACAACGCCGGGTTAGGGTACGACGAGGCCGCCGCGGGCGGGACGTTCATTCGCATCGGGGTGGGCGTGGTGCGGAAGCCTGACGAGCAGGGGTATCAGAACTTCAAGACCTACCAGATTCTCGATCCCGGCGAATGGATGGTGAAGGCGGAGAAGAACCGGATCCGGTTTACTCACGTATTGAAAGGGCCAGACGGGTACGCGTACCGCTACACCAAATGGATGGTGCTCGTGAAGGGCAAGAACACCATGCGGATTGAGCATACGCTCGAAAACATTGGCCGGAAACAGATCAAGACGCAGCAGTACAACCACAACTTTTTCGTGATCGATGGGCAGCCGACCGGACCGGAATCCGTGGTCCAGTTCCCGTTCGAGTTGCAGCCGACGCGGCCGTTTGCCAACTCGCTGGCCGAAACGCGCGGGAAAGAGATTCACTACACGGCCGAGTTGCAGAAGGGGCAAAGCACCTTCGGTGAGTTTGCCGGGGCCTCAACGTACGATGTCCGCCTCGAAAATCGCAAGGCGAAGGCGGGGGTCCACATTACGGGTGACGTCCCGATCGCAAAACTGGTTTACTGGTCTATTCGCACGACGTTTTGCCCGGAGCCGTACATCGATCTGACGGTAGATCCGGGCAAGAAGACCCGCTGGACCTATACCTACGACTTCTACGATTTGCCGTGATGACCCGCCGCGATCTGCTCGCTACCCCAATCGCTCTTCAGGCAGGCTCGCCCACTCGCTTCGAACTGGCCTGCATGACGCTTCCGTACGCGGCGTTTCCGCTTGAACGGGCGCTTCTGGGAATCCGCTGGGCGGGATTCACTCGCGTGGCTTGGGGGGTGACGCACGAGAAGCGGCCGGCATTGGCGCTGGAAGCGTCACCGCGGGAAGCGGCGGCGCTGGCGCGGCAAACGCGGGACGCGGGGTTGACGCCGGTGATGATGTTCTCGACAGTGATGCTGGAGGAGGCGGGCGCCGGCGCGGCGCACAAGCGGCGCGTGGACCAGGCGGCGGCTGCGGGCATCCCATATCTGCTGACGTTTGGACGGACGGCGCCGGGGCAATACGACGCGGCCGTGGCGGCGTTGCGAGAGGCTGGTCCCCACGCGCAACAGGCGGGCGTGACGGTACTGCTGAAGCAGCACGGGGGCAATACGGGCACGGGGCTTGACTGCCTGAAAATGCTGCGCGATGTGAACCATCCGTCGGTCAGGATGGGTTATGACGCGGGGAATGTGATGGACTACGAGAGTCACAATCCGCTGGCGGAGATCGCGACGTGCGTGCCGGAGATCCGTGCGCTGTGTTTGAAGGACCATCGCGATACGCCGAAGGACGAGGACTGCGCGCCGGGGTTGGGCGAGATAGACCACTACAAGCTGCTGATGCCACTGCGGCGGACGGGGATGACCTTGCCACTGGTGTTCGAGAATATTTTTGAACCCCTTGTGCCGCGGCCGACGACGGCTGCGGGGGTAGATCAGTTGGCGCGGCGTTCGCGCGAGTACATCGAGACCGTACTGCGAGGATTGGAGACCTATGGATAGACGATTGTTCTTAGCTACTACCGGCGTGGCTTTTGCCCAGGCGCCTTCGACGCCGACTGCGGTGATCGGGGTGGGGAACCGCGGCACCTACCTGCTGGAGAGCGTGCTGGCGCAACCAAATGCGAAGGTAGTGGCGCTCTGCGACAACAAGCCGGACCGGCTGGACAAGGCGGCGACGAAAGCGGGCGCGCATAGCCCGAAGACGACGACGGATTGGCGGCGGATTATCGAGAACCGCGATGTGGAGGCCGTCTACATCGCCACGCCGCCGCATCTGCACGCGGAGATGGCCGTGGCGGCGTTGGGGGCGGGGAAGCACGTTTACTGCGAGAAGCCGATTGGCGTGACGCCGGCGCAGGTGGCGGCAGTGGTGGCCGCGGCGCGGAATGCGAAACGGGTGTTTGTGGCGGGGCAGCAGTTGCGGTCGCATGCGCAATTGAGCGAAGCGGTGGCGAAGATTCACGACGGGATCATTGGGGACATTCTGGCGATTAAGGCGCAGCGGCATGCAACGTCGGATCTGCCGTATGGCAGCACGTCGGGCGACTGGTATTTTGACGTCACGAAGTCGGGCGGGTATTTGATTGAGCAGTCGGTACATAACTTGGATATCTGTAATTGGGTGTTGGGGCAGCGGCCCGTGCGGGCGAACGGGTTTGGCGCGATCCGGCTGCACAAGAACGAACCGGCGGGACGGACCATTTTTGATTGCGGGACGATGAGTTTTGAGTATCCGGGCGGGGCGCAGGTCTCGTTCACGCAGAATGTGTTTCATCCCCGGGGGATGCCGCATGGCGGGCAGAACGTGCTGGTATATGGCAGCAAGGGGGCGGTGGATCTAATGTACGCGTGCATGCTGTATCCGCTGGGCTCTGGGGAACCGGTGGAGATAGCGGCTAAGCGGCAGGAGCCGGCGCATGCGCACACGGTAGCGTTTTTTAATGCGATTCAGAAGGGCGGGGCGGTGCCGGCTGACATCAAGATCGGGGCTGAGGCGGCGCTGACGGCGATTCTCGGCCATGAGGCGATGGTGAAGGGGAATACGGTGACTTGGAATAGCCTGGGAGTGAATTTGTAGGTTAGCTGTTCGATCGGACTTGGCGTAGCCGTCCGATTCAAGAGACGAGGGTCCGGCGGCCCAGGTTGATCCGTGAGCCGCCTTCCGGAAAGGGTGTGGGTGCCTTGCCCTGCCTATTGCACTGTGGTCAACATTGTTGCGGCGGCGAATTCGCCTCGTGCCGAGAACAGGCTGAAGTTTGAGAAGCTGTTACCGCCGATCAAGCGGCCCAGGCTGGAGGATCGGCCCGTGCCAACACGCAGTTGTGCCGTCCCGTAGCTGAGTTGCCCAATGACGGTGGACATCTTGATGCGGTTGCCGCGATCGTGGTACCACCAGTTCGCCGTGAAGGGGAAGCTAGGGGGCGCCGGGTCCGCCACGGTCCCGTTCAAGAAGAACGCGGGCTGTTTGCTGGGTTCGGCGGCGACGTAGAGCTCGCCGGTGTTCAGGGGAATGCCGCGCGTAAATTCATAGAGCAGGCCCTGGTCGCTGGTGGCTGGCAATCCCGCACGACGCAGGCGCTGGGCCAGCCGCTCGCTGTTCGTAACAAAGACGACGGTGTAGTTGTTGACGACGCCGGTGCCGTCGGGAGGAATGATGGCGAGGCCCACCTGCGCGATGGATCCAGGGCCCTCCTGTTTCCCATCCACGGTGGCAGACTGGCAGTGGGCGGCTCGGACGACGAGCCCGGCGGAACCAGGGCCTACTGGTGCAAGAACGAATCCGGTCGGAAGGAAGGGTTGTGCTTGGGCGGAGGGGATCGGGCCAAATCCGATCGCTTCGGTGCATCCTGCAAAGGTGACGGCAAAGTCCCGTCCGCCGCTATTGTCTTGGTCGGCCAGCAGGAGCAAGGGAAAGGACAGTGTCGAGAAGATGGCCGCGGTAAGGCGGCGGGGAAGGATGTTCATACCTGAGTGAGCGTAGCGTGAGGGCAATTTTTTCAAGCCAGCATGAGATTATTGCTGCCTATCGCCGGAATTCGCGCCGGAGTATCGATTGGGTGAATGGGCGCAAGGGCCGCTGCCTTTCGCTCTGCTGCTTGTGAGTGGAGATCCAAGCCATTTCCGTTCACCCTGGTTGCGGAGGGGTGATGAAAGCGAAGAAAAAGAAAACGAACATGTGCTGTGAACGCGCAGTGCGAAGTGATAAGAAACCAAACACAAGGTGGCCGGTTGCTCGCCGCGAGCAGATTATGTATCATACCGGTGCGTGCTTATGCAATTTGAGAAGATTTCCGTGCAGAAATCAGTTCGATCGTCTCTTGGCGTTATTTTGGCGATCTGGGGCGGAGCGGTCTCGGTGGCCGCACTGGCGGCCGATCCGCAAGTTGTGAATCTGCGCCGGCTGACCGAGCAGGAGTACCGTAACTCCATTGCTGATATCTTCGGGAAGGAGATTGAGGTCCGCGGCACATTCGAACCGACGAAGCGCACGAACGGTTTAGCGGCGGTCTCTACATCTTTCCTTTCGGTGACGCCAGTTGGTTTTGAGTCTTTCAGCAAGATGGCGAATGACATCGCCGCTCAAGTGACGGCGGAGAGTTATCGCGCCAAGTTGCCTTGCGCTCCGAAGGATGCGAAAGCCCATGACGAGGCTTGCGCGAGTAAAATCGTCAGCCACTATGGCCTTTTGCTTTTCCGCCGGCCGTTGTCTGGTGCGGAACTCGATAACCGGGTGGGCCTGGCGCGGCGCATCACCGAACAGACGAACGATTTCTATGCAGGCGTGCGTTCCAGCTTGGCGATGCTACTGCAGCTACCGGATTTCATTTTTCGATCGGAAGTCGCTGTAGTTTCCAGTGATGGCAAGAGCCGGACGCTCGACTCCTATAGCAGAGCGACACTGCTTAGCTTTCTTCTGTGGAACACGACGCCGGATTTGGAGTTGCTGCGGGCGGCGCAAGGCGGCGAGCTCAACACACCGGCTGGCTTGGCGAAGCAGGTGGACCGGTTGATGAGCGCTCCCCGGCTGGTGGCTGGGATGCGCGCCTTCTTCGACGACCTGCTGCAGTTGGATACGTTCGATACCGTGTCGAAGGATAGTCTGCTCTATCCGAAATGGGGTTCGGGGATGGCGGAGTCGGCACGCGAGGAGACGCTACGCACCATCACCGGGCTTACGTTGCAGGAGAATGGCGACATTCGCGACCTAATGACGACGCGGCAGACGTATCTGGACAGAAGGCTCGCGGTGCTCTATCGGGTGCCATTTCCATTCACCGGCGACTGGGTGAAGTATGAATTTCCGGCCGATTCGGGGCGGAGCGGTATTTTGACGCAGATCAGCATGCTGTCGATGTTTTCTCACCCGGGGCGAACGTCGCCGACGAAGCGGGGCGTGGCGCTGGCGGACATCTTTCTTTGCCTGCCCACTCCGGACCCTCCGAACGATGTGGATTTCGCGGAGGTCAACGATACCAACAGCCGGCTAAAGACCTTGCGCCAGCGGTTGATGGCGCACGCGAATAATAAAGTTTGCGCCGCATGTCACGATCGCAGCGATCCGCTTGGGCTTTCGCTCGAAGCATTTGACACGATCGGCAGCTATCGCACGACCGATAACGGCGAGCCGATTGATGCCTCGGCGACGATCCAGGGCCGCAGTTTCGTGGGCGCGCAAGGGCTGGGCCAGTATCTGCATGATAGTCCGCGATATCCGGCCTGTGTGTCGCGAAGGCTCCACTCTTATGGCCGCAGCGGACGGAGGTGGACGACGGAAGATCTTGCGGACACCTACAAGGCCTTTGCGAGTTCCGGATTTCGCCTGCGTGCGTTGCTCAGAAACATGGCCTTGAGCGAATCGTTTTATGCTGCTGCTCCGTCAGCGGAAACCTCCACTGAGACTGCAAAGAAAGTTGCACTGAAGTAATAAGGACCACCCGATGAAACTTGATCGCCGAACTCTACTCCGCGGCACCTGCCATGGTGCGATGGCAGTCATGGGATTGCCGTTCCTCGACTGTTTTCTGAATTCAAAGGGGCAGGCGCAGACGGGCGGCCGGCCGTTGCCTACCCGGTTCGGCACCTTTTTCTGGGGCTGTGGGCTTACCCACTCGCTGTGGATCCCGAAGAAGGGAGGGACCGATTGGGAGATGACGGTGCAACTGAAGCCGCTCGAACCCTTTCGCAAGAAATTGAACGCGTTCAGCGGGTTGCGGGTGCCGCTCGACTCCAAGCCGAACGGCCAGCATTGGTCCGGCTTGGCGGCGGCTTCCACGGGGATCGCGCCGGCCAGATCATGGGAGTTTGAGTCTAAAACAATTGACCAACAGGTGGCGGAGGTAATCGGCAAGGGAGTTCGTTTCCGGTCGGTGGCGGCTTCGGCTAGCGGCGACCCGAGGCAGAGCTATTCGAGCTTGGGCGGTTCGAACGCGCTTCCCGCTGAAGCTACGCCGTTGTCGCTCTACATGCGTCTGTTCGGGTCCGGGTTTCAGGATCCGACAAAAGGCGACTGGAAACCGGATCCACGAATACTGCTGCAGAAGAGTGTCCTGTCGGCGGTGTCGGAAGATCGTCACCGGGTGATGCAGAACCTGGGTGCAAGCGATCGGGCGCGGATGGACCAGTACTTCACTTCGGTGCGCCAGACCGAGATGCAGATGGAGGCGGAACTGAAGCGCCCAACCATTGAGGCGAAGGTTGCGATTCCCGACGCTCCTTCGAAAGACATTGTGGCCAATAACGCTTGGCCGAACTTACAGGTAGTGACTCCGTTGATGGCGCGATTGGGGGCGATCGCGCTGGCCACCGACCAAACCCGCGTGTTTAATCTGAGTGTGTCGTCTCCGCAGAACCAGATGTTTACCCCTGGTGACCCGCTGGGCTTTCACCAATCGACGCACGAAGAGGGAGTGGATCCGAAATTGGGATACCAGCCTCGCGTCGCGCAGTACAACCTCGAATCGATGCAGCTCTACGCCGCGTTGTTGAAAGAGCTGGACGCGATTCAGGAAGGTGACGGTACGTTGCTGGATCATAGCGTGGTGATGGCATTTACCGACCAGAGTTATGCCCGAATTCACTCGGTGGATGGATTGCCGATCCTCACTGCCGGCGGGGCCAGCGGCCGACTGAAGACGGGTTACCACATGATTGGCGATAACAGCCCGGTGTCGCGCGTCGGCTTGACCTTGCAGAAGGCGTTGGGCGTATCGGTGGACACGTGGGGCAAGGACTCGTTGCAGGTGAGGACGCCGTACACGGAACTGCTGGCGTAGGTCGATTTCCATATGAAACTTTGCATTGTCTTCGGTATCCTCGGATGTTTCGCTCTGGCGACGGCGCAGGAGCATCCGCCCATGGTGCCGCCCGCGGGTCCTGGGGTGTTCACGGCAAAGCCGTTGGGACGCGACAGTTTCAAGCTGATCGTGGCGGGGCATGCGTTCACGAGCCGGGGCGAGATAGAGAAGTATCTGGCTTATCGCTGTGCGCGGCTGACGGTGGAGAAGGGCGGGCAGTGGTTTACGTTGAAGGAAGACCGGGGAACGGGCGAGATGGCGGTACCGGTGCCGGTGCGTGATCCGGAGGGAGCGCGCTATAGCTTCCGGATGAACTACTTCCGCCCCGTGTGGCGGTACAAAGTGAATGGATCGGAGGAGTGGAGGCGATGGAGCCCTTTCGCGGGTGCGCCGTTTCCCTTGGCCGATTCGAAGAGCGTCAGCGACTTTGAGGTAAGCGCCGAGATTGTGGTCCGGAAAGGGCCGATGGATGACGCTGATCCGTTGGCGTTTGAGGCTTGGGCGTTGTCCGACTTATTGGTGAATCAGGTTTCGCCGCCGAAGTGAGGCAGGGAGTTTGTTATGTCGAAGAGCACGCTTAAATTTTGCTGTATTGCGCTACTGACTGTGGCGGGGGCCCAAGCGGCTCCGTGGGTGAAGGGCTATGTGGTCGCCTTTTACGAACCTGCCTACCGTTTTGGCGGCCGGGCGGACTATTCGCGAGGCACGGAGATTGAGCCCGGAGTGGATTGTCCGCGTGGGAGTACGGTGCATTTCGCGGTGCCGAAGCAGGTGGCGCAATCCCTTTCTTTGGTGCGTTGGCGCTCCCCGAAAGAGGTGGAGGAGATTGCCAATCCCCCGGCGACGGGCCTAAGCCGGGACCCGGCGGGCGTATATTTCCACACTTGGCGGGCTGCGTCCGCGTTTCGCGGCTATAACCGGGAGATTGAGACTTACATCAACCCTTTCGCGGCCGAGGATCCTGGCCAACCGCAGGTGACCAGCCGGATCGGCGAAGGCTTCAACCTGGACGGCAAGGTGAAACCGGGGGACTTCGTCAGCCCGGATGGGGAGAAGGGCATCGACAATCAACTCTACCGGGCTTGGGGATGTGACGCGCCGTGGCGTGGGGCCAACGGCAACGGCACGCTGGTGTTGCGTTCGAACGACAAGATGGTGGAGGGACTGTACACGATCGTGCTTCGCATTTCGGGCAACAAGGACCCGATGAATGACGATGACGTGACGGTGGAAATCGGTTACTCTCCTGACCAGATTGTGAAGGACGCGCGAGGGAATGTCGGGGTTGACTACTCCTATCGCCTTCTACACTCTCAGCAGTATTCGAAGCTCAAGGCGCGAGTCAAAGACGGGGTGGTGGAGACCGAGCAGGCTGATATCCATATGCCGCAGATTGCTTGGTTTGAGAACCAGACGCGGGATGCTTTTTTCCGCCAAGGTAAGATCCGGGTGGCGCCGAATGCCGACGGAACGGCCGCGGGCCTAGTGGGCGGTTACCGGGACTTCCGGGATTTGTACACGCAGAACGCTTTCGCGCAGTCGGGCGGGGTGCAGGGGGTGCGCGAGCATGAGGATCATGTGGCGCTCTATTACGCGCTGCGGCGCAACGCCGACGGGATGTTTAATCCCAAGACGGGCCGCTACGATGGCATCTCGAGCGCCTATCGCATGAAGCTGGTTCCGGTCTTTGTGGTGGAGCCCGAAAGGCCGATGGATATTCCTTCGCGAGTAAGCGAGGCGCGGCGCAGGCAAGCGTTTGACCTTACTGCTGGGGCAACGATCAAGGCGGTAGACACTCTCGTGGTGCAAGCGGTACCGTCGGGCAGCGGCGAACTGACCGCTACGGATGGTATTGAAATCGGTGTGGGCGGTGTTCCGATTCGCGGGCGGGGCGGACGGGGATCGCGCGGGAATCCGGTAGCGGATGAGAAAGCGAAAGGTCCATCAGGCAGGCCGTGATGGCGGTTAACTTTCGAGTTATCCTTCATCCATGACCATTTCGAGAAGAAGCTTCCTGGGCGCGCTTGGCGCCGGGTTCTGTGTAAGTGCGCAGAGCGTGCCTGGGGATGCTGATGTGGTGATCGTGGGGGCTGGTTCGTCGGGCCTGAACGCGGCGCACCGGCTGCGGCAGTTGGGAAAGACCGTGGCCGTGATTGAGGCACGGGGGCGAATTGGCGGGCGTGCCTTTACGGATACCGAGACGTTCGGGTTTCCATTCGACCGTGGCTGCGCGTGGCTGCACAAGGCCGACGACAACCCCTACACGCCGCTGGCCAAGGAGTGGGGCTATACGCTGCAGGAGCACGACACGACGCTGGAAGGGCTTTACTTCCGCGATCGCGAGGCGTCGGCGGAGATTCGTAAGCTTTCGTCGCGGATTGAAGAGGGATTGGACGGCAAGATTGCCAAGCTGGGGCGGAAGAAGGACGTAGCGGCCTCTACCGCGATGAAGAAGCGGTCTGAGATTGATGAGGCGGTAGCGACGTTTCATGGGCCGATGTCGTCGGCGGTGGACTTGGACGAGTTATCGGCGAAAGACTATCTGACCATTGGAACGGACGTACCTCCGAATCTGTTGATCAAAGAGGGTTATGGGTCGTTAGTGGCGCGGTTCGGGAAGGACATTCCGGTGAGTTTGAGCACGCCGGCGCGGCGGATTCGTTATGGCGGACAGGGCGTGCAGGTGGATACCGACAAAGGGACCATCAACGCGAAGGCTTGCATTATTACCAGCTCGACGGGGGTGTTGGCGGCGGAGAAGATCCGGTTCGATCCTGTGTTGCCGGCGTGGAAGGAAGACGCGATCGTGGGCCTGCCGATGGGCCTGCTGGCGAAGATTCCGCTGCAGTATTCGAAGCCGGAGTTCCGGTATAAGGCGTTTGAGGATGTGCTGCGGGAGAACGTCGGAAAGCGGGATATCTATTTTCTCTGCTGGCCGTTTCAGTTGAATCTGTTGGTTGGTTTTGTGGGCGGCGATTTTGCTTGGGAGTTGTCGGCGGCGGGTGAGGAAGAGGCGGTGGAGTTCGGGAAGAACGCGGTGCGTTCGATGTTCGGATCCGATGCGGACAAGTATTTTGTGAAGGGCTCGTTCACGAAGTGGGCGAGCGATCCTTGGGCGCTGGGGGCTTATGCGGCGGCGATGCCGGGGAGCGCGGGGGCGAGAGAAGGGCTGCGGCGGCCGCTGGCGGATCGGGTGTTCTTTGCGGGGGAGGCCTGCGCGCCGCGGTGGACGCAGACTTGCGGCGGGGCGGCGTTGAGCGGGATTGAGACTGCGGAGATGGTGGCGAAGATCGTGAAGTGAGGGCAGCCGGGCGGGGCCGGCTGCCGTGGGTGAATCGTGCGTGTTATTGGCGTTGGCCGCCGGAGAGGACCAGGGACTGTCCGGTGACCCAGCCGGAAGCGTCGGAGGCCATGAAGACGGCGGCTTTGGCGATGTCGGCGGGCTGGGCGATGCGGCCAAGCGGGGTCGTCTGTTCGATTTGCCGGCGGAACTGGCTTTCGGCGATGCCGCCGGCGTGGAGACCTTCGGTTTCGACCATGCCGGGGTTGATGGAGTTGACGCGGATCTTCTTCGGTCCGAGTTCGAGGGAGAGGGAGACCGTGATGGCGTCCACCGCAGCCTTCGTCGCGCTATAGACGCTGCCCATGGCGACCGGCATCGGGCCGACGATGGAACTGATGTTGACGATGGATCCGCCTTCGGGGCCCATTTGCTTCACGGCCTCCTGCGTCGTCAGCAGCAGGCCCAGGACGTTCAGGCGGAACTGCTTGTCGAAATGATCGACCGTGATGGCTTCGAGGGGGGCGAACTCATAGATGCCGGCGTTGTTGACGAGGATGTCGACGCGGCCGAATGCTTCCTTCACGGCGGCAAAGAGGGCCTGAATCTGAGCGGCGTCGGAGACATCGGCCTGCACGGCCTTTGCCTTGCCCCCAGTCGCGACGATGCGCTCGACGACGGCGTCCGCCGCCTTGACGTTGTTCGCGTAGTTGACTACGACCGCGGCTCCTTCCGCCGCCAAATGCTCGGCGATTGCGGCTCCTATGCCTTTTGACGCGCCGGTTACGACGGCTACCTTGCCAGCTAAAGAATTCGACATCTCCCAATCTCCTGTTTGACAGTTTGACAACTGTCTAATTGATGGAGGCTGGGGGAAATTCGATGCAGGGGGTCTAGACTTTTTTCAGTTCGGCCAAGTAGGCGTCCCAGGCATCACGCAGGAAGGTGAGGTTGACGAATTTGCCTTCGCGTTCACCGGAGATGAGGCCGGCGGATTCGAGTTCCTTGAGGTGGTGGGACATCGTTGGCGCCGTGATGGGGAAATCGGATCGAAGAGCGGTACAGGGGACGCTGTCCGTAGCGGCAATGGCTTTCAGGATGTCGAACCGGCGAGGGTCGGCGAGGGCCCGGGTGATCCGGTGCACCTGCTCACGGGGCAGGGTTGCAGTAGTAGGCATGGGGTCGGTCACTGCTCCTATTGTCTACCCGTGGGCGGGATTCAACGGGACTTGGGGATTCCTGGCGCAAGGGCGGCCCTTGGCGCGGCTTCTGGGGGTAGGTTGTCCCAATGTGCCCAGATCGGGCCGTTAGGCTGTTCCGCCGGCCGTACGTGTTTTCGGGGCGGGTTCGGCTTCGGGTTCGGCGCGGAAAGGTGGCCGGCGGTTAGGGGCAGCGATGGCGAAGCCGAATCCGGCGTGGGCGACGAGCGGCTTCGGTTGGGTTCGTTCGTCGTGGTTTTGCGGGGTTTCGGCGGGTTCTGACTCTGTGTTTTCAACGGGTTCTGGGTTCGATGCCGGCGGGATTTCATCGGGTTCCGGTTCCGGTTCCCGTGTTGGGATAGGGGCCGTTGTGTAGACCTTGCAGGGCACGCTACGCTGCGGGTCAAAAGCCATGGGCGCCCAGCGATGGGATCGAGAATCCGCAGTTGGCGGAGTTCGCGGTAGGCGGCGGCGATGGTGCGTTCGGCAGCGGCCATGTCCTGGCGGAGCATGGCGAGTCCGCCGCCGGGGGCCGCGCAGTTTTTGTACGCGAAGCCGAGCGAGACGGCGCCGCCACATTCGGGAAGGGCATGGTGCTTGACTTTGTGCTCGACGGTTTGGAACTGATCTTCGAGCAGGACGAGACGGATGCAGCGGAGGCGGCGGATCTCCCATTGGCCGGCGGCGACGCGATGGACGATTTCGAGTTCGACTTCGTCGCGCGGGGCGAGTTTGGCGGCGAGGGCTTCGACGGAGCGGACGTATTCGGCCATGGGTTCGCCGGGGAGGAGAACGGTATTGACGGCGCCGGAGTAGTCGGTGAGTTGGGCGCGGCGGCCGTGTTTGATGGAGTTGTG
>CAMDCN010000009.1 GCA_945890485.1 Candidatus Sulfopaludibacter sp. SbA3
CGTATTGAACAGGGAATCTGCAAGGTCGGCGAGGAAATGGAGATTGTTGGCTTCCGCGACACGCGGAAGACGGTGATCACCGGCGTCGAAATGTTCAAGAAGCTGCTCGACGAAGGTCGGGCGGGCGACAATGTGGGTCTCCTGCTGCGCGGTATCGACAAAGAAGACGTCGAACGCGGCCAGGTGATTGCGAAGCCGGGCTCGATCAAGCCGCACAAGAACTTCAAGGGTGAAGTTTACGTGTTGAGCAAAGACGAGGGTGGCCGTCACACGCCGTTCTTCAATGGCTATCGTCCCCAGTTCTATTTCCGGACGACGGACGTGACGGGTGTGGCGAAGTTGCCGGAAGGTACCGAGATGGTGATGCCGGGCGACAACGTCCAGCTCTCCATTGAACTGATCACCCCGGTCGCCATGGACAAGGGTTTGCGGTTCGCGATTCGCGAAGGCGGTCGTACCGTGGGCGCCGGCACCGTGACCGAGATCATCGCTTAAAAAAAGGCCTCCGAAGGGCTGGAACGAAAGCCCCGGTTAGGGAACCGGGGCTTTCGCATGTATAATGAGAAGTTTGGGAGTTTAGCAACATGCGCGAAATCATCAAGCTGCAGTGTACCGAGACCAAAGACATTAATTACTACACGACGAAGAACAAGAAGAAGTCGACCGAGCGCATCGAACTGATGAAGTATTCGCCGCGCCTGCGCCGTCACACCTTGCATCGCGAAGTGAAGTAGTCGACCGTAGGGGCATAGGCTAACGGTAAACCAGCGGTCTCCAAAACCGCCTTTGGGGGTTCGAATCCCTCTGCCCCTGCCATTCTTTCTCGAACACATGGCCGCAACAAAAGAGTTAATTATGGGTACCAAGAGCGTTACTCCCGAGCAGAACAGCGGCGGGGCAGGCATTGCCGCCTGGCCGGGAATTGCCAAGACATACGTGGAAGATTTGAAGATGGAAATGCGCCGTGTCACTTGGCCCAACTGGGAGCAGGTGAAGGCTACGACTGGTGTCGTCATTGCCTCCGTTTTCGTTTTTGCCGCCTACTTTGCCCTCGTCGATCTGCTGATTGGCCGGGGCATTACGCAGCTCTTTAAGGTCCTGGGCAAATAAATGCCGGAAGATAACTTCGAAATCCAGTCCGATGCCCAAGCGACTGAATCGCCGGTCGAAGCGGGCGCCCCGGTGGAAGCCGTAGCCGAAGAGGGTACTGCCGAACCCGTGGCCGAAGGGCCTGTGGACCTGGCGACTTCGAAGAATTGGTACATCATCCACACCTACTCCGGTTTTGAGAACAAGGTGGCCGAGTCCCTCCGTGGACGCGCCCTTGCCTTCGGATTCAATGAACGGCTGGGTCAGATCCTCATCCCCACGGAAGAAGTTTTCGAACTCCGGAACGGTAAAAAGGTCACGAGCAAGCGTCTACTCTACCCCGGTTACGTGCTGGTGGAAATGGAGATGGACGACGAGCTCTGGCATGCCGTGAAAGATACCCCGCGCGTCACCGGTTTCGTCGGCGGCGGCAACAACCCCGTCCCGCTTACCGCGGACGAGGTCAATTCGATCCTGTATCGGCAGTCCAATGTGGGAGACCGTCCCAAGCCGAAGCTCACTTTCGAGCGCAACGAAACGGTCCGTATCACCGAAGGTCCATTTACGAACTTCTCCGGAAAGGTGGATGAAATCAATGCAGAGAAGAGCACTCTCCGCGTGATGGTTACCATCTTCGGCCGTTCAACCCCGGTGGAACTCGACTTTGAACAAGTCGAAAAAATTCAGTAAAGCAAAAAAGAGCATATAAATGGCAAAGAAAGTCACTGGGCAAGTAAAGTTGCAAATCCCTGCCGGGAAAGCAACTCCCGCGCCTCCCGTCGGTACCGCCCTTGGTCCGCAAGGCGTGAACATCATGGAGTTTGTGAAGGCCTACAACGCCCGCACCTCCGCTCCCGAACAGGCCGGTCTGATCATTCCTGTCGTCATCACGATCTATTCGGATCGTTCGTTCACCTTCATCACCAAAACCCCCCCCGTGGCGGTTTTGATCAAGAAGGCGATCAAGATCGAGCGCGGTTCGCCGACGCCGAACAAGACCAAAGTGGGCAAGATCACGCACGCGCAGATCGCTGAGATCGCCAAGATCAAGATGCCGGACCTCAATAGCTTCACCATTGAATCCGCCATTGCGCAGGTCGAAGGTGCTTGCAAGAGCATGGGCGTAGACATCATCTAAGTCCGGCTGATACTCTAAAGTAGTTAAGTTTTATGGGAGGTCGTTCTCCTGCGTAAGCAGCGAAGAATGACCGCTAGGACCAAATACAATATGGCAAATAAGCAAGGCAAGAAGTACGTTGCCGCCGCTAAGCAGATCGAGGCTCGCCTTTATTCGCTGGTGGAGGCTGTTCCGCTCGTCAAAAAAATCAAATTCACGAAATTTGACGAGACCCTCGAAGTGCACATGCGCCTCGGGGTTGACCCGAAGCACGCGGATCAAATGGTTCGCGGGACTGTCGTTCTTCCGCATGGTCTCGGTAAGACCAAGCGCATCCTGGTCATCGCCTCCGGCGATAAGCTTCGGGAAGCGCAGGAAGCTGGCGCCGATTTCGTCGGCGGCGAAGAGTTGGTGAACAAGATCATGACCGAGCAGTGGCTCGATTATGATGCGGTCATCGCCACGCCGGACATGATGCGGTCGGTCGGTAAACTCGGCAAGGTGCTCGGCCCCCGCGGCCTGATGCCGAACCCGAAGACCGGCACTGTCACGACGGACGTCAAACAGGCGATCGAAGAAACCAAAGCTGGCAAGGTTGAGTTCCGCGTCGACAAGACCGGTGTCATTCACGCCCCCCTCGGCAAGGTAAGCTTCTCGGACGAAAAGCTGATTGGCAACGCCACCACGCTGATCCAAGCCGTCATCAAGGCCAAACCCGCGGCCGCGAAGGGCAAGTATGTTCGCAGCGTCACTCTGTGCTCGACGATGAGCCCGGGCGTACCGCTCGACGTCACCGAAATGAACGCCGTTAAGGCGCAGGCGTAGGAGTTAGAAGCGATGAAGAAGAAAGCAGATAAAGTAAAAGATCTGGCGTTCCTGCGCGGTGAATTCGAGGAGACGTCGAACATCTTCCTGACCGGTTACGAAAAAATGACCGTGCTGCAGGACTTCAACCTCCGCAAAACCATCAAGGGCGCGGGCGGTAGCTATAAGGTTGTTAAGAACAATCTGGCGCAGAAGGCAAGTGAAGGCCTGAAGAGCGAGCCGTTGTTCGACAAACTGGTCGGCATGAGTGCCGTCGCCTACACGAAGGGCGATGTGGTGGCCTTGGCCAAGGCGCTTACCGTCTTCGCCAAAACCGTTCCGGCGTTCAGCTTCAAGGGCGGATTGGTTGAAGGAAACGTCGTCGACGTCAAGTCGATCGCCGACCTCGCCGCTCTCCCCGCCAAGGAAGAGATCTACGCAAAGTTGCTGTTCCTGATCCAGGCTCCGGCCCAGCGCGTGGTGACCGTCACCAACGCTGTCGGCCGCAACCTCGCCGTGGTCATCGACCAGGGCGTCAAAGAAAACAAGTTTCAGGCTTAATTGATTTCCGGACGAGTTCGCTTCTGTCGGCGAACGCACTCCGCCCGAAAGTAGACCTGCCGCGGCCAATCCTCTCCGGGCGCCGCGGCAAAATACGAAACTCAGTTCCGCCGCCTTCTACCGGTGTGAGCTCAAGCGATCAAACGAATTTAAATCAGGAGTATTACGAAAATGGCAGACATCAACGCAATTGCGGAACAGATTCAGGGTCTCACCCTTCTTGAGGCCTCCCAGCTGGTGAAGTTGCTCGAAGAGAAGCTCGGCGTCTCGGCAGCGGCGGCTTCGGCTGCAGCGGCTCCGGCCGGTGCGGCTGCGGCGGCTCCCGTCGTCGAAGAGAAGACTGAGTTCAACGTGATCCTCACCGCCGCTGGCGCGAACAAGATCAACGTCATCAAAGCAGTTCGTGAAGTGGTTTCCGGCCTCGGCCTCAAGGAAGCCAAGGACCTTGTTGATGGCGCTCCGAAGGCCGTCAAAGAGGGCGTCAGCAAGGAAGAAGCTGCCACCATCCAGAAGAAGCTGGTTGACGCCGGCGCTTCCGTCGAGATCAAGTAGTTTTTTCGCAATCGACGAAAAGCCCCCGGCTCCGGCCGGGGGCTTTTTCTTGCTATATACTCGGTGATCGTATCCCCATGACGCCTCGTTTCCTGCTCTCGTCTATCCTCCTACTCGCTCTCGCCGTAGCCCAGCGTCCTGCCCCACCCGCCCCGGTCGTCTTAACCCCCGCCCAGCGGCAACAACTCGATACCGCCGTCAAAGAGATCGACGGGCAACTCACCCAATTGCGCCAAAAGAAGGCCGATCCAGTCCTCGTCGCCGACGTCGCTATCTTCCACAAAGCAGGTGCCATGCTCCAGGAGCACCCCGAAGAGTTTTTCGTGCCGGAAGATGTTCCCAAGTTCCTTGGCGTCCTCGCCCAAGGTGTGGAACGGGGCCGCCAACTACTGGCCGGCCAATCCCCGTGGACCGCTCAGAAATCCCGCCGCCTCCACGGCTACGTCTCCGCGCTCGACGGGTCCGTCCAGCCCTACGGCCTGCGCGTCCCATCCTCCTACGACGGTTCAAAGCCCGTAAAACTCTACGTCTGGCTCCACGGCCGCGAACGAGCCCTCACCGAAGCCGCCTTCCTCGACCGCGCCCAGAAAGTCCTACCCGGCGGAACCAACCCCGCCGACGAAGGCCAAATCCAACTCGACGTCTACGGCCGCTGGAATGGCATCGCCTACCATTGGGCCGGCGAAGTTGATGTCTTCGAGGCCATCGCCGCCGTCCGCTCCCGCTACAAAATCGATCCCGATCGCATCATCCTGCGCGGCTTCTCGATGGGAGGCTGCGGCGCCTGGCATATCGCGCTCCATCATCCCGGTTTCTTCGCCGCCGCCGAGATCGGCGCCGGCACCTGGCCCCTGCGCTCACAAATGCCCGGCTTCCCGCCCTATCAGGCCGGTCCGCTCCGCATCTACGAAAATATTATCGACTGGTCTCTCAACGCCTTCAACCTCCCCATCGCCGGCCACGGCGGCGAAAACGAAACCGGCACCAGTTCCATCCCTCCGCCCCCTCCCGGCACCAAGACGAGAGGCCAACTCGAATCCTCACTCCGCGTCCGCGCCCAATTGGAGAAGGAAGGCTTCCAGTCTGAAGGTGACCCCTTCGATCTCCGCGTCCCCGGTACCCCGGCCCGCTTCTTCATCTCGAAGAACACCGGCCACGGAACGGGCCCCGAGGTCCGCACCAAGCTCGACGCCTTCCTCAAAGAGCACGGAGGCCACGGCCGCACCTCCCCGGACCATATTCGCTTCGTGACCTTTACAACCCGCTACCCCAACTCCCACTGGGTCACCGTCGAGCATTTGGCAAAGCACTACGACCGAGCCGAGGTCAACGCCCGCCGCCTCGATGCGGGCAAACGCTATGAAGTCTCAACCAAAAACATCACCCGACTCACCCTCAAAGAACTTTCGGCGGCCCAGGAACTGACCATCGACGGCCAAAAGATCGCCGTCAAACCCGCCACACAGCTAACCTTCGAGCGCACCAACGACCGCTGGGCCGTCGCCAAGCCAGCAAAGGGCTTATGGAAGACGCAAGGCCAGCAGGGTCCCATCGACGACGCTTTCATGGACCCCTTCCTTCTCGTGCGGCCCACCGGCCAGCCGTGGAACGCCGAGGCCCACGCCCAGGCCCTGCGCCTGTTAGCCCGCTTCGACCGTCTCTACGCCAAGGGCCTCCGCGCCCATCCCCGCATCAAGGACGACAAAGACGTCACCGCCGCCGACGTAGCCCAGTACAACCTGGTCCTTTTCGGTGACCCCGGCAGCAACCGTTGGATCGCCAAGCTCCAAGGCAAGACCCCACTCCGGTGGACCCGCGATCGTGTGGGCTTCGGCACGGAAACCTTCGCCGCCGCCGATCACGTACCGGCCATGGTCTACCCCAACCCCCTCTCCCCCCGGCGCTACGTGGTCATCAACAGCGGCATGACCATCGAAGACCGAGAATTCACCTTCGAGTACGGCATGCCCCGTCTAGGCGATTTCGCCGTGCTCAAAGTGAAGCCGGGCGCTGAGTGGCCGGACACTGCCACCGCCGGTCTCTTCACCGAACGCTGGCAGTTGCCGTAGGACGCGTGCCTTCCACATAAAGCCATTTCTTCGCCGGCACAAACGATACTTTTACATTCACAAACCCAGCGTTGCGAAACAGCGCCTCCACCTGCGCCCGGGAGTAGACGGTCAATCCGCCCTGCTGCTCCAGCAGAGCCATCTGCTCGGCGTCGTTGCCGTCCCGCGTATATTCGAGCACCGCCGCCAGCCGCCCATGCGGCTTCAACACGCGGAACAACTCAGCGAACGCAGCCGCCGGATCCGGCCAGAAATACAGGGTCTCAATCGTGCAGATCTTGTCGAACGTAGCATCCGCAAACGGCAGGAACGAAATATCCGCCTGCTCAATCTGGCATCGCCCCGCGGCAGCAAGTTTCCGATTACGCCGCCGCGCCTGTGCCACCATCGTCGCCGAGTAGTCGATCCCTGTGAACCGCCCGAACGGCATCCGGCGAGCGATCGCGCGAAGCGCCTGCCCCGCCCCACAGCCAGCGTCCAGGATATGCTCCCCGCCCGCCGGCTTCAACCGATCGAGCGCCCATGCCGTCACCGGAGCGTGCTCCAACGTCATGACGCCGCCTACCAAATGCCCAACCCAGCCGGTCGGTTGCCGGAATTGGGCCAGGATGCGGCGGTTCAGCCCGGCCAGCCCCCAGGACGTAATGGCATCGAAAATAGCGGTGGGAATGCGGGTAAGTGCGGGGTACTGAAGAGCAACGGATTCAACGGTGATCATGCCTATCAGGGCGGCTTGATCCCGCGAAATCGATCAGGCAAAAAGCAGAGGAAGAGCGAGCAGCAGAAGACCTGCGGCAAACGCGTAGTCACCAGCGTGCAAGGCGCGGGCCGGCCCCAGAGGCAGCCTGCCCGTAAACCCGCGGGACGTCATCGCCGCCGCGACTCGTTCGCCGCGGTCCCAACTACGCACGAACAGTGCGGCCAACCGCGGCCCCCACGCAAGCTGCCGAGGCGTCCGGCCGCTCCGGCTCAGTCGCGCCCGGTCCATCCGGGCCCACTCCTGCTCAAGCAGTTGAGCGTAGCGATACGTAAAGGAGGCGGTCACAACCAACACCGATGGCACCCGAAGTCGCTCAAGCCCCGCGACCAACTCCGGCACCGGTGTGCTGGCCACCAGCATCCCCAGCACCAACACCGACCCATAAGCCTTGCCGAGCACCAGTAGCGACGGCCCATAGTCCGGCGCCCGTTCAAAAGCCAGGAACGCCGCCATCATCGCGGCGAACGGTGTCACGAGAGCGCAACGTTGCAGCACCCACCGCAGGGACAGACGGCTACCCGCCACCACCGCCCCCGCCAAAGCCAACTGCACCCCCAGTACCGGCAGCGCCGGCGCCGCCGAAATCGCCAGCGCCGCGCCCATCAAGCCAACGATCTTCGCTCGGCTATCGAGTGTCGCCCACCGGCAGCCGTCCACCGGAACAAAGGCCCCGCTCATAGCTGGCCGCGGACCCGCCACCAGAGCCAGATTCCCGTCAACCCCAGCAGCAGCGAAGCACCTGTCAACGCCTTTTGCCAAGGTGGCTGCGCCGAAGCTCCGCTCACCGATCCCCCGGCTCCCGACCATTCAATCGTAGCCTCCTGCCGATGGCCCATCTCATCATCGACAATCACCCGCCACTGGCCCCCAACGTCCGGCAGAAAGGCGAACCGGCCGCGGGCATCCGTGCGGCCTGTCTGAAACTCCGCGTCCGCTTTCGCCGGAGAGTAGACCGCGACCTGACAAAAAGCTGCGGGCTCAGTTCCCCCGAAGTTCGCGGTCACTAATACCGCCTCGCCAGCCACCCGTGGCAGCACCGCCAAATCATGGGCATGCGCCGCGGCGGCCAGCACCAACGCGATCAACGCTCCTCTCAACGGCTCTCCAACAGAGCGGGCTTCGCCTGCCGCACAAACGTCACCGCCGTAGCCGTCAACGCTCCTTCCACCACGGCGACGGCCAGATACACCGCCGCGATCGCGGCGAAGCCTTTGCCGTATCCAGCGGCTTGAAACTCCGCCACCATCAACAAGGCCGGAATGTATGTCCCCGCAAACCCAGCCACCGCCCCACGCACCGGATCCGGTAGCCCCGGCGTCTTCCACAAAAAACTCGCCGCCAACGCGCCCAGTCCCATATTCAGAGCGTTCACTCCAAGTGAAAGCAGCCCGCCATGTTGAAACAGCAGCGCCTGAAAAAGCAGCGTCGTAAAAATGACCGCGAATGCTCGCCCGCCCAGCAAAATGCCGGTCAATCCAAACAATCCCAAATGCACCGACGTCCCGAGCAACGGAAAATGAATCATCGACACAACGAAACTCGTCGCCGACAGCATGCCCATCCGCGCCACTTCCCAAGGCTCCACTCGGCGCCCCAGAAGCGCCACCGCGCCTAGCGAGATTGCATGACCGGCAATGCACCAGGCAGGAGGCAGGATTCCATCGGCAATATGCATGGGCTACCAGTTCAGATACAGAGCGGTCTCGTAGTTATCGGTGTCGTAGTTCGAGCCCTTCGCCGTAGCGATCGGCTGTTCGGCGAGAATCACAAACGGACCCTTCGCCCCGGCCGGAACCACGTAGCTCATCTTGCCGTCGACGCCGGTCTTTCCCAAAACAACTTCTTTCCTCCCGGCCCACGAAACTGCGACAGCGCCACCCGCATAGGGCTTGCCCTGGAACAGTAAGGTCACCGTCACGCCCTTCTCCGTCCGCTGCGGAACCAACTCGTAAGCTAGCCCAACCGCCTTCGGCTCAAACTTCGCGTTGGCCGTCAGAGCGTACGCCACCGCCGTCCGCACGCCGCGAAACGCCTGCGTGGCCGTGGGGTTCTTGTCCCGGCCACCATCCACCAATCCCTTCGGCGTCCGGCTCCGAATCCCCCGGTCATGCGTAAATACCAGCCGATGCTGGCCCGCCTCCTTCGGCGTGTACTCCGCGTTCAGCCAAAGGCCGCTCTTTGCCGGCTTCAGTTCCGTTCGCGCGCCGGAAGGCGCGAGCGCGTAACCCTGCAGCCCCGGCAACAGCGGAGCCGATTCGCTAATCCCAAGCTCATGCCCAATGCCAAACTGCACCTGCACCGCGGTCCCCACGGTCAGAACCGGCGTCACCGGAGCGATCCAAGCAAAATGCGCAGCCGCCGCACCAGCCAGAACCAGCGTCATCCCAATGGACTTCATCATTTGACCCGATCGTAGCACGTCTAGTGCTTTCGTATGCGCCCAACATCCGCCGTCGTAATCGCCAGTTGGCCATGCTGAATGCCCTTCACGGAAATCAACAAATCAGCCAGCTGCCGCACCTGCTTCGATTTCCCCCGTAAAATCAGCACTTCCAAACAATTGTGATGGTCCAGATGAACATGCAACGTCGAGACCACCACCCCATGATGATCATGCTGCAGCGCCGTAATCTTATCCGTCAGGTTCCGCTGATGGTGATCGTAGACCAGCGTCAGACTGCCCACCACCTCCTTGTTCGGCGCCTCGGTCTCTTCATGTACCAGGCGATCGCGAATCAGATCGCGAAACGCCTCTGATCGGTTCTGGTAACCCTTCTCCCCGATGTACTTGTCGAACGTCTCCAGCAGTTCGGCGTCAATCGCCACCCCTATCCGCGCAAGCTGACTCATGCGTACCATTTTGTCACCCCGCGGGCGATGAGAGAATAACCAGACGATGATTGATCGCCGCTCCCTGCTCCTTTCTGCTTTGCCGCTGCTCGCCGCTCCCCCGCGCCGGCCCACCCCGCTCTCGCCGCAGGCAAAAACGGAGGATTGGCCGTCGTTCATGGGTCCGCGTCACAACGGCACGTCCCTCGAAACGAAGCTGAAACCACGCTTCCCGGCCTCCGGCCCCCCTCTGCTCTGGGAGATGCCGAAAGGCACCGGCTATAGCTCACCCGCCATCGTCGGCGACCGTCTCGTATTCCTCCACCGCCAAGGCCCCAACGAAGTCGTCGAATGCTTCCATCCCGAAACCGGCGAACGCCACTGGCAGCACACTTACCCCACCTCGTTTGAAGACCGCTACGGCTATAACAATGGCCCCCGCTCCAGCCCCGTCATTGTCGGCGACCGCGTCTTCACCGTCGGCGCCGAAGGTAAAATGCACTGCCTGGAACTGGCCTCCGGAAAAGTCATCTGGAAGCGCGACCTCCTGCAGGAATACAAAGTGCCGCAGGACTTCTTCGGCGTCGCCTCCACGCCGCTCGCTTGGCAGGACCGGCTCATCGTCAACGTCGGCGCCCCCGGCGGACCCACCGTCGTCGCCCTCGAACAGAAAACCGGCAAGCAGATCTGGGGGGCAGGGAAGGAGTGGGGTGCCAGCTACGCCTCGCCCGTTCCCGCCACCATCCACGGCCAGCCCCGCGTCATGGTCTTTGCCGGTGGCGAAAGCCGCCCGCCCACCGGCGGCCTGCTGTGCCTCGATCCACGCACCGGCGCCGTCGACTTCACCTACCCCTGGCGAAGCAAAAGCTACGAGTCGGTGAACGCCTCCTGTCCCGTCGTCATCGGCAATCAGGTCTTCATCTCGGCCAGCTACAAGACCGGCGGAGCGATGCTCGAAATCACCCCGGACTTTAAGCCCAAGCTGCTCTGGACGACCCCCGAGTTTGGCCTCCACTTCAATACGCCCATTCACCAGGACGGCTACCTCTACGGCTTCGACGGACGCAACGAACCGGATGCCTCGCTCGCCTGCATCGAAGTGAAAACCGGCAAGGTCGCCTGGCGGACCAACCCCGAGTGGATGGAAAAACTCACCTCAGGCGACAACAGCCGCGAGCAGTTAATGAGCACGTACCGCGGAAACCTGCTCCAGGTAGACGGAAAATACCTCGCCCTCGGCGAACTCGGCCACCTGCTCTGGATGGAGCTGACCCCGAAAGGCTACAAGGAACTCTCCCGCGCCTGGCTCTTCGCCGCCCGGGAAACGTGGTCGCTTCCCGTTCTCTGCCGCGGCCTTCTGTATGTGGTCCAACACAGCCGCGACGTGCTCAAAAACACCCCGCCCCGGCTGCTCTGCTACGACATGCGCGCCTAAGGGTTCAGTGTCGTCTTCCGGATAAACTCGACCTCTTCGGGCTTATACGGGGTTCCGTCGTTCCGGAAAACCTCGTGGAACCACACCGCCGGTTCGCGATCCACGTAAGGCAGCTTCCACGAATCCCACGGCAGGTGCGTCTGCGTCTTGCCCTGCACCAGTCCCCAATTAAACATCGCCACACCCTCAGCCTTACCAATCGGCAGCGAACCCTCGAACGTGCTGCCATTGCCCCGGGCCATATACTCGGTGCAAAGGATCGGCCGTTTGAATCGGCGCAGCGAGTCGATGCGGGCCTTCAACTTCGACGGCGCCTCGTAGTTGTGAAAGGAAATCACGTCAGACTCCGTTAGCTGGATCTTCTCGATCGCCGTCAGCTTGTCGTCGGAGCTCCAGTCGCCCTTCCAAACGCCGCTTGTCAGCGGCTGCGAGGGCTTCTCATCACGCGCCCATTCAAAGGCAAGGGGTAGCAAACGCTCAACGTGCTTCAACTTATCGAGCGGCTCAACTTTCTTATAGCTCGAATCGTTCCAGTTGTCCGGCTCGTTCCAGATATCCCAAGCCAGAATCCTCTTGTCGCGCCGGAAAGCTCCAACCACCCCCCGGACATAGGCTTCCAGCTTATCGGTGTCCGAAACTTTGGCGAGAGAAACCGCGCCAGGGCTCTGCACCCAGCCGGAGTTGTGTATCCCTGGCTGCGGGGCCCGCTGGCGTCCAGACTGCGGAAACGGATCCCAACAGGAATCGAACAGCACAAACATCGGCTTAATCTTGTGCTTCTCCGCGATCTCCAACAAGGTATCAATCCGGCGCACGAACCCCTTGCGATCGTCTTCCCACAGCAAGTGGTGCAAGTAGATCCGCATCGTGTTCATCCCGATAGCCTGCGCCAGGGCGAACTCCTGAGCAATCTGGCCGGGATTGAAGCTCTCCCCCTGCCACATCTCAAGCTGATTAATGGCCGAGGCCGGAATGTAGTTGGCGCCTACCAGCCAAGGGTTCTTGGCATACCATTTCTTGGCTTTTTCTTCTCCCCACGGCTCCTTGGCCAGCAAGGAGGCAGCGGCGAGAGCCAGCAGCGCGGTCGTACGGAACAGAGAACGCATCAACCAGATTGTACGAACTACAGCAGGCGTTCGTCACGCCCGTGCCGCACGCCACCCTAGCGCGAACTGCGCCCGAAGCTTCGCGGCCACCGGCGAATTGATCTGGTTCGTAAACTCACCCGGGTCCGTTTGATGGTCATACACCTCTTCGCCGCCGCCTTCGCCCTCCCAGACGTTGTAGCGATAGCGTGCCGTCCGCATCGAACGGCCAACGATCTTGCCCTCGAATTGAACCTGCGTGAATGCCGCTTTCTTGAAGGCGCGTTTGGGTTGCCGGAGAACCCGGACCATACTCTGCCCTTCCAACTCCCTCGGCGGCGTCTTCCCCGCCAGTTCAGCCAGCGTCGGATACACGTCGACAAACTCGGTCAACGCCGCGGTGCCCTGTCCATTGCCAGCTTGGCCCGGCACCGACAAAATAAACGGCACCCGTGCGCAGGGCTCAAACAGATTAAACTTCTGCCAGTGCGTGTGCTCGCCCAGGCTCCAGCCGTGGTCACCCATGAAAGCAATGATGGTGTTGTCGCGCAGCCCCAACCGGTCCAGCGCGCCAAGCACCCGGCCAATCTGCTCGTCCATGTACGACGTTGAAGCGTAGTAAGCCCGGCGCGCCTCCCGCTGATGCGCCTCCGGCATCTGCATGTGGTTCCACAAGTGGGGGCGCACGCCAAGATGAGCCCGCGGGATGTCGTCATGGTCGCCGGGCCGGTTCTCGGCCAGGGTCACCGAGCCGCTGGGATAGAGATCGAAGAACCGCGACGGCGCCACCCACGGCAGATGCGGCCGCAACATCCCCACCCCCAGAAAGAACGGCTCCCCGCGATGCTTCTCAAGCAGCGCAATCGCCGCATCCGCCGCATTCGTATCCGCTTGGCCCTTATCGGTAACGGTCTGAATCGGCGGCATCCGCATCTCGAACTTCTTCCCCGGGCTCTTGTTCTCCAACCCCGGCGGCGAAAACGAATGATGCCACGAGATATCATCCTGAAACCGGTTCGTACCCACCTCGTTCGGCACGTTCATATGGAACATCTTGCCTACCCGGCCAGCAAAGTACCCGTTATTCTTGAACAATTGCGGCAGCGTCACCGCATCGGGCCGGTGCTCACGAAAGTCGATGTTATTCCCCAGCACCTTGGTCGTATCCGGCCGCAGTCCCGTGAGCAGCGAAGCCCGGCTCGGACCACAAAGCGGGAACTGGCAGTACATCCGGTCAAACCGTACGCCGCGGGCCGCCAGCGCGTCGATATGCGGCGTCTTCACCAGCGGATGGCCATAGCAGCCCAGCGAAACGTTCAGGTCGTCGGCCATCAGAAAGAGAACGTTCTTCGGCTTCTGTGCCGCGCTGCAAAACGAACCCAATGAGGCGCCGAGTAATGTGCGGCGAGTGATCATCTGGGAACGATATCATGGTGTATGGTTCCGGCAACGCGGCGATTGTACTGGGCAGATGACCATTGCTACGAGGCCACCGCGAAGATTCTGGCCGTGCGCGAAGATGCCATCGCTCTCGACCAAACCTGCTTCTACCCCGGCGGAGGCGGTCAACCCTGCGACCACGGAACGCTCACCCTTCCGAGCGGCGCCGTCTTGCCGGTCACCCTCGTCCAGCCCGATGCCGAACGAGTCTTCTGGCACATCGTGGCCCACCCGGAACTCACCCCCGGCCTCACAGTCACCCTCCGCTTGGACGCCGCCCGTCGCCAAGCCCTGGCCCGCTACCACACCGTGCTCCACGTGCTCAACACCATCGCCCTGCGCGACTACAGCGCCTGGATCACCGGAGCCCAGATCGACGTCGCCTACTCCCGCATCGACTTCAAGTGGGAAGGATTCACCCCAGCCGTCTGCCCCGAACTGGAATCCAAAGTCAACGCCGTACTTGCAGGGGCCCATCCCCTCCACGCCCGCTATCTTCCCGAGGCCGAGTTCCATGCCCGCCCCGATCTTCTCCGGACCCTCGAAGTCTCGCCCCCCGTCATCGACGGCCACGTCCGCGTAGTCGCCATCGAATCCTTCGACGAACAAGCCTGCGGCGGAACCCACGTGCCGACCACCGCCGATGTAGGCCGCTTCACCATCTACAAAACCGAGAACAAGGGCCGGATCAACAAGCGCTTGTATGTGCGCCTCGATGATACCCTTGAAAGACCATGACAAAGAACGTGCTGGGAACTGCCCTCCAGACCTGCTGTACCGATCCGCTGACCGGCTTTTATCGCGATGGAAAGTGCAACACGGGTCCTGATGACGTCGGTAAGCATACGGTTTGCGCCATTGTGACCGAAGAGTTCCTGCAGCATCAGGTAGCCATCGGCAACGACCTCGTCACCCCGCGCCCAGAGTACGGCTTCCCCGGCCTCAAGCCCGGCGACGGTTGGTGCGTGTGCGTCGAGCGCTGGAAGCAGTCCTACGAAGCGGGCATCATCTCGAAGGTGCGTCTTGAAGCCACGCATGAGAATGCGCTCGAAGTAGTCACTCTCGAAATGCTGCTAAAGGGAACCCGCCTGAACTAAGGCGGCGCGGCTCGCCGGAGCCCACGGGCGCCAGCGCTCAAGAAATTTGCGATTTGGCGCCCCGGCAAACACCGTAATCTGCCGCACCCCACAAGCTGCGGCAACATGCTGACCGGCGCTGTCATAGCCAATGTACAGGCGGCTCGCGCGGATGGCCTCCGCAAAGGGCGCAAACGAGCCCTGCCACGTGTAGAGCGGCCCCCGGCAGCTCTGTTCCAGCGCTTCGACGCGCGCGGTCTCCTCGCCGCCGCCCCCTTTATCAATCAGCACCGAATGCCCCTGGTCCAGCAGGCCCTGCACCAGTCGCTGCTCAAAGTCTCCTCCCACCCGCTTCGCCGGATTCTCGCCGACACCCAGCGACAACGTAACGTCCGTCCGGGGCACCCAGTTCGTCTCAACGGGAGCGATAAAGGGCTTGGTCTCGCAACTCAGCGTCTCCTTCAGGAATGCGCAAGCCAGCGCCGCAATCGGCTCCGTCGATTCCGGCCGGTAGCTCCGCGAGGGAAAGAACAGGTACCGCTCCGGCGGGCCAAACGGCAGTAGCCCAAGTTGCGAAAGCCGGCTATCCGCGTCGAAAACCAGTGTCCCCGGCCGATCCAGTTGCGCCGCCAATTCCAGCCCAACCGATACCCGATCCCGCAACAGCGCCGTCCGTCCATACCGCAGTGGCAGGTGCGCCGCCCGCTCTTCAAACAACTCGTGGTTCTTCAGGTTCCCAGCAAACAGCAGCTCCGCATCGGGATAAACCGCCGCGGCAGCCGCCAGAAACGGGCTCACCACCGCCACATCCGCCCCCAGCGTCACCCGCGAGAGCACCACGACCCGTCGAGGCTTCTCCGTCGGCAAGCCGAGCGCCCGGTGGCGCCGCAGCAAGGTGTCAGCCTTCAACTCCGGCGCGACGCGCTCCAACAGCCGCGCGAACGTGTCGAGGTACGCCTCCGCCAGCCGCGGATCAAACGAATCCGACAGCGGCTCAATCAGATCGCGGAACAGCGCCCGCGTTCCCTGCTCGGATTCGGCCTCACCCGCTAAGCAATCCAGCACTGCGTCCGGGACCCGCTGGCCCCGGACGCAGTACGCAAAAGCCTCAAGCGGAGTACTTGCCAACGAGCAGCTCCAGCTTCTTCTTGGTGGCCTCCGGCCACACGCTGCGATCCGTAATAATGGCGTTCTTCAGCGCCGAATGGCACTTGCAGGTGATCTCGGCTGGCATTGCGGAAACGGCCTCGGCCACCAACTTCGCCGCATTGTCCGCGTTCTGATGCAGCACCTTGATGATGTCGTCGACCGTCACCGCATCGTGCTCATCGTGCCAGCAATCATAGTCGGTGACCATGGCGACCGTCGTGTAGCAGATCTCCGCCTCACGCGCGAGCTTCGCTTCCTGCAGGTTCGTCATCCCGATCACGTCCATACCCCAGGACCGGTAAACGTTGCTCTCCGCCTTGGTCGAAAACGCCGGACCCTCCATGCAAAGGTACGTGCCGCCCAGCTTAGCCGTAATCCCGGCCCGCTCCGCCGCCCCATGCACCACCTTCGCCAGCTCCCCGCAAATCGGATCGCCAAACGAGATATGAGCGACAATCCCTTCGCCAAAAAACGTCGAGATCCGGCCCCGCGTCCGATCAAAAAACTGATCCGGAATCACGAACTCCGTCGGATGATGCTCATGCTTCATCGACCCCACCGCGCTCAACGAAATGATGTGATCCACCCCGAGCATCTTCATCCCGAAGATATTCGCGCGATAGTTCAATTCCGAAGGCGTCAGCCGATGTCCCCGGCCGTGCCGCGGCAGAAACGCCACATCGCGCCCGCCCAGTTTGCCGACGATGTAGGCGTCCGAAGGATCGCCAAACGGCGTCTCCAACTTAACTTCCTGCTTCTCCGTGAAGCCGGGCATATTGTAGAGCCCGCTTCCTCCAATGATTCCGATCTGTGCTCGCAAGGATGCTCCCGAATTAAACGATTTCTTCTTTGATTGGATCCCACCGCAGCGTCCGGCCCTGCCGGTAGCTTTCCACCGCCATCCGGCAAGCGATCGAAATACGGAAGCCAAGCTCCACCGGGCAAGCCGGCTCGGCCACGCCGCGCACGGCGTCGAAGAAGTTCAGCATGTGCGCATTCGGCGTGGTCTTCGTCAGACCCATCATCTCTTTACCCTGCGGCCGGTTCACCTTCTCCGGCAGGTAGCGGATCTGCTGCCCGCGCCGAATGGTGCCGTCGGTACCCATCACGTCTTCCGCGAAACCCCGCTGGCCGTTCCCGAATCCGGAAATCCAGCTAAACAGGATGTCCTCCGGATGCTCCATCGTCACGCTCATCGTATCCGGCACTTCGCGTCCATCTTTCCAAAGGTAAACGCCGCCGGTCATCGTCACGGCCTTCGGAATCTGCAGGTTCATCACCTTGTACCAGATCGAAAGCTGATGGCACATGTTCTCGTAAACGTTGCCGCCCGAATAGTCCCAGTAAAAGCGCCAGTTCACATAGCGGTTGGCGTCGAAATCGCGCTTCGGCCCTTCACCCTGGAACTGGTTCCACAGGATGTTCTCCGGCGTCATATCCGGGTAAACCGGCCGCGACCACTGCGGTTTCCCGTGCGGCGTGTTCCGGAACATATCCGCGGCAATCATCGTGATCTTGCCGAGCGAATTCTGCGATAGCCACGTCTTGGCGTCTTCCACCATGCCGGTCGAAACATGCTGATGGCCCACCGTCACCGCCAGCTTCTTATGCTTCTGATGCGCGGCCCGCATGCGCTTGGCATGGTCGACGGTAAACGCCATCGTCTTCTCTTGGTAGACGTGCTTCCCGGCGTCGAGCGAAGCCGTGA
The DNA here is from genome assembly GCA_945890485.1 of Candidatus Sulfopaludibacter sp. SbA3. Classification (GTDB taxonomy): domain Bacteria; phylum Acidobacteriota; class Terriglobia; order Bryobacterales; family Bryobacteraceae. The sequence continues at coordinate 17,675 of CAMDCN010000009.1, forward strand.
AGTGCTCGCAGTGCAAATGCTGCGGCGTCGCGATCAGCACCGCGTCGACGTTCTTATCCTCGAGAAGATACCGGTAGTCCAGATACGTCTTCGCCGTCGGAACCAGCTTCTTTCCCGCTTCAAGACGCGCCGTATAGATGTCCGCGAACGCAGTCATCTCCACATTCGGAGCCGCCATTGCCGCATGGACAATCTCCATGCCTCGCGCGCCGGCGCCGATGATGCCGACCCGCACACGATCATTCGCGCCAAGTACGGATACGCCGCTAGCGAGTCCGGTGGCTACTTTGCTAAGAAAATTACGTCGGGAATCCATAACAACCTCACGATTTTACCATTGCATCCAGCAGCGTCCGCTTCATCACGCCTTCGTCCGGCTTCACGCCCGTCCACATCTCAAATCCGATGACGCCCTGATAAACCAGCATCGTCAGCCCGTCCAGCGTCTTCAGCCCCCGGGCCTGCGCCGCCGCCAGGAACTTGGTCACCGGCGGATTGAACACTGCGTCCGCCACCAGGCACTGCGCCCGGCTCAAATCGACATCCGGCATCCAGTCCACGTTCGGATACAGCCCCAGCGACGTCGCGTTGATCAACAGGTCCGTCTCCGGCCGCACTTCGTAATGCACCCGCCACGGCACATAGCGGATGGGCCCATATGGCTTCAAATCATCCACCATCGGAGCCACCCGGTCTACCGACCGGTTCACCACAATCAACTCCGCCACCCCAGCCAGCAACAACTCCGTCGCAATTGCCCGAGCCGCCCCTCCCGCCCCCAGCAGCACAACGCGCTTACCGGCCGGATCCATCTGAGCGTCCTGCGTCAATCCCCGCAAAAAACCCTTCCCGTCGGTGTTCTCCCCGATGAATCGGCTCCCCTCCCGGCGAACCGTATTCACCGCCCCGATAATCTTTGCTTCCTTCGATAACTCATCGAGAAAGGGTACTACGGCCACCTTATGCGGAATCGTGCAGTTGAAGCCCTGAAAGCCCATCGCCCTGGCCCCGCGCACGGCGTCACTCAATCCAGCCGGCGGCACTTCTACCGTCAGATATCGCCAGTTCAGTCCCGCCGCGGCGAAAGCGGCCTCCTGCATGACGCCGGTGGGGTTCTCCGCCACCGGCTGGCCGAAACAGGCCACCAGTTCTGCTTTGAAGTTCATGAGCTTAATTATTCGGAGGGGTCTCTTGCGTCGCCGTAGCAGGCAACGGTTCCGGCGTATCGAACGTGATCGTGGTGTCCGCGCCGAACTTCCGGTACATCCGGAACTCCACTTCGTTCTTCACCAAATGCTTGCCCTCCCGCATCCGCACCTCGGCCTTCAAGGGCAGCATAAAGCCGCGGCCGTTAATGTCCGTCATGTCGTAGTCCAACGTCGTGTGCGCTTCCTGCACCGGGAAGTCGACCGGGATATCCGCTTCGAGCGTAATCCGCGTCACCTGCAGCGAATCTCGCTCGACATAGATCAGACCGCGATACCCGGGCGTCACCTGTTGACGGTCCTGGTAATTGATCGTCCAGTGCGAATTCGGCTGCGCGACAAAATATTGAAAGACGTGGTTCCGCTTGCCCCGCAGCGTCGCCCAGCGCAGCCAATCGAAGCGCGCGGCCGTATTCGGTTCAAACAACTCTTTCATCATCGACCCGAACTCACCCGACGACGTCGCCCCGCCCAGCCGTTGCATCGGCGTGTCCACGCTGCGCCCGTTGACGCTGACCACCTTGTAATCTTCCTTCTGGTCGAAGTAGCTTAGCCGCGCGTTGATCACGTCCTGCTGCCCATAAAATCCAAGGCCGGAGGGGTCGATATATCGACGCGTCACCTGCATGCAGAGAAAGTCCGGCAGCCCCTTCGAGTAGCCCATCGCGTAGTCCCGGGCTTCGTTGATCACCCGTTTCTGTTCTTCCGCCGATGGCGGCGGGATCACTGGGCCAGCCACCTTCACTGGAGCCGGCGCCGCCGCGGGCAGCTCTTTGGTCGCCACCATCAGGTCCCGCAGCGCCTCCACCGTTAACGGCCCCGCCCCCATGGCGATAAACTCTTCAAACTGACGCGGCTCCAACCGGTTCGTCAGCTTCGTCTTCTTCAAGTAGCCCGCCACGGATTTGTCCGGATGGTGAAGCTCCACTGACGACTTCAAGAAGCCACGCAACTGCTCCACCGACATCCGAGTCTGTGCCGCCAGCGTAAGCGCGAAAAGAAAGACGAGGACCCGCATATTACTTTTGACGCTTCCGTCCGCCTTTCTGTTGCGGATTCGTTGCCGGCAACGTGGCCTCAATGGCCGCCTGCGCGAGCGGGGCCATAATCCGGTAGCCAGCGGAGTTGGGATGGAGCCCGTCGTCGGCCAGCTCGGCCCTCAGAAAGCCGCCCTCATCGACCATGGCGTCGAAATAGTTCAAATAGGTAAAGCCGCGCTTCCTCGCGAAATCGACCATCCACGTGTTCAGCGCTCGAATCAACGCCGGCGGCCGCCCGATCGTCATCTCAAACCGCGGGTTCTTCGCCTTGTGATGGTCACTCACCGGCAAAACACTCGCCAGAATCACCTTGATCTTGTGGAATTCGCACAGGTCCGCAATCATCGTCAGGTTGTTCTGAATCGTCTCCACCGCCACGCCCCGCGCCAAATCGTTCGTCCCCGCCAGAATCAACATCGCCTGCGGCTTGTGCGCAATGACATCGGCCTGCATCCGGCCCAGCATCTCGCCCGTGATCTGCCCACTAATGCCCCGGTTCACAAAGTCCATACCCGGGAAGTATTCGTTCAGCCGCCAGCCATCCGTGATCGAATCCCCGTGAAACACGACGCGCCGGCCAGTCGAAGCGGGCACCGTCCGGTTGGCCTCGGCGTAGCGCCGCAGATTGTCGCGATCGCTCCCCCGCAGTTGCGCCTCGGTCGTCTCCAGTAGCGCCTGGAAATGCGCATCCAGCCGCGCCACCGCATCGCGCAGCTCCGCCGTCTGCTTCCGCGCCTCTTCCGGATACGGGAACGGCTTCCGAATACTATCCGCCACCGCCAGGTATCCGCGCGCCTCAATCAACAATCCCTGAGAAATCGTCAACGTCAGCCGATTAGCCACCCGCGCATTCCGCTGCAGTTGCTTCAAATTCTCAAGCATCGGCGCCGCCGACCGCGCCAGCCCCGGAGCCGTCAGCGACGTCGCTTCCGTCAATTGGACAATGCGTTCGGTCAGCGCAAGGCCGTCGGGCCCGTTCAGGGTTCCATTCGTTTGGGCAAATCCCACCGTGCTCAGGCACAGCGCTAGCCATCTCCAGATCATGGCTCTACTTTATCCAATTGAAACGTGACCGTACCGATGTGGAACTTCATGCGGACCTGAATCTGCACGGGAAGCCGGCGGGCGTCGTCGCTCAGCCAGACGAACAAACGAGCGTCCCGCTTGTAGATCACGTCGTTAAACAAAAACGCTTCGTACCGCGTCGCCGTAAACTGTCCGGCTGGCGTCCGGATCTTCTCCTGGTCCTGCATTTGGATCCTGGCCTGGACGAACTTCTTCCCATCGCTCAACGGAATCCGGATCTCGCGCTCCCCGCCCAACGGCCGTTTCCGAAGCACCATCAGCGCTCCGAGAATGTCGTGCACACAGCCAGGAACTTCCAGCTCGCGCTCGAGGGCCATCTCGTTCTTTACCAGATCGCGCTCTTCGTACTTCGATCGCGTGCCGCTCCAAACCACGGTGGTGTCCCGGCGCTTCTTGCCCTCCTCGGCCTCCAGGCGCGACGTCTGGGCGCACAACTGTTCGTTCAAGGTGACCGTATAGTTGTCGTTCACTTTGAAGAGCCGCGACACCAGTCCAGCCGAATGGAGGTGCAATTGGACGAAACTACCCGCCGCCGTGGGATTGTTGGTCAGCACCGCCGCCCCCGCATTCACCATCCGCCACTCCACGCTGTAGCTGAGTTTTTCAACCGGGACCGGCGTCTGCGCCGCAAGCGGCACGAGAGCCAGAAAAAGGGGGAACAAACTCTTCATCGAACCCCTGAGTGTGTCAAATCCCCGTGCTACGCTGCAAGCTTGGCGCTTCGAATTCTCCTGCTCCTGCTCGTCGCCGTGGCCGGCTGGTTCTATTGGGACGCTCGGATTCCCGGTGTTCCTTTGACCAATTGGCAGGTTGATCGCTATCTCGATCCAGCCCAGCCGCCGCACCGGATTCAAGCCGCCCTGCGGCAGCTTTCGGGTTCCTCTCACCCTGCTCTGGCGCGCCTGCGCGCGTACAGCGACGCTGGCGTCCGCGCCGAAGTTGCCCGTCTCGCGCCCTCCGTGGACCAGTTGGAGGATCGCTCGCCCTGGGTGCGATTCCGTGCTGCACTGGCGCTCGAACGAACCGAACCCACCGCCGTGCGCCCGGTCCTGCTCGCGGCGTTGCGAGCTTCGGCTGTCTTCGCCGAAGAGCCCGGCGCCCTGCAATGGCGTCTCGCCGAAGGTGCGCGCGTCGAGGCCGGCGAAGAGCTCGGTTCCCTCGATCAGCGCAAGTTCGTCGCCCCCGTGCCCGGCCGCCTCGTCAAACGCTACGTCCAGACGGGCGAGGCCGTCCGCCCCGGCCAGCGCCTGGCCGATGTCGCGCTCTCCGATCCCTGGCAGGTCGCGGCGCTCGCCGCGCTCGGCCGAATCGGCTTGTCCATCGATGCGGACGAAATTCAACTTTTCCGGAGTGAGAAATATCCTCCGGCAGTGCAGCAGGCGGCCACGGCCGCTGTTGAACAAATCCAGGCGCGTCCCCGGAGGAAATCATGAGATCGCTCTTCTTGCTCCTACCCCTGCTCGTGCAGGCGGCGTCCATTGAAGTCACGCTCGACCCGGCCCTAGCCCCGCAAGGCGCGAGCGGCCGCTTGATTATCCTCATGAAGCAAGGCAAGCCGCAGGGAGAGACCATCAACACCGGGTTCATTCCGGGCGAGACCTGGATGGCCGCCAAGGAAGTCGAGCACTTCGCCCCCGGAGCCACCGTCACCGTCGATGGAGACGACATCGCCTTCCCGAAGCCCTTTTCCCAAGCCCCCGCCGGCGAATGGCACTATATGGCCATTCTCGACGTAGATCATAGTTATGCCCGCAACGGAGCCGGCCCCGGAGACCTCGTCAGCGCGGTTGCCACCGAGCCGAAGCTGACCCTGAGCCGCGCCACCCCGCCCCGCCCCGCGCCCGTCGACACGGACACCACAAAGCTCGTCGAGTTCGAAAGTAAACTGCTCAGCAAATTTTTCGCCCGGCCCGTCAAGATGCGCGCCGGCGTTATCCTCCCGCCTGACTTTGGAAAGCCCGGATCGCTCTATCCGGCGGTCTATCACGTTCATGGCTTCGGTGGAAACCATACTTTCGCCTGGCGTGCCAAGCCTGCCACGGCCTTCCGCGCCGTGCACATCTATCTCGATGCCTCCTGCGAAGGAGGCCACCACGTCTTCGCCGATTCGGCCAACAACGGTCCCTGGGGCGCGGCCCTGACCCAGGAACTGATCCCGCACCTGGAGAAGAGTTTCCGTCTCATCCCCCGGCCCTACGCCCGCTTCCTGACGGGCCACTCCTCTGGAGGCTGGTCGACACTCTGGCTGCAAGTCGCCTATCCGAAGTTCTTCGGCGGCACTTGGCCCACGGCCCCCGACTCGGTCGACTTCCTCAGCTTCACGGGAATCGATGTTACTCCAGGATCCAGCCAGAACGCCTATCTCACCAAAGATGGCCAGCCGCTCTATCTGGTCCGCCTGAAAGGCAAGGACGTCGTGACCTTTAAGGACTTCTCCCTCCAGGAGCGAGTAGCCGGGGATTACGGAGGCCAGTTGGCGTCCTTTGACTGGGTTTTCAGCCCCAAAGCCCCCGATGGCCGCCCGATGCGTTTGTTTAACCGTGTAACCGGCGCCGTCGACCCCGCCGTACAAAACTATTGGCGGAAGTACGATATCAGTTATCAGGTGCAAACCCGCTGGGCCGAGCTGGGGCCCCTGCTGAAAGGTAAGATCCGTCTGGTCATGGGAGATCAGGATACCTTTCACCTGGACGAAGCAACTAAGATATTCTGTAAGTTCCTGGCTTCGAAAGGAGCCGAGGATGCTTGCGAGATCGTACCGGAGCGGGACCACATGGACTTGTTCAAGCCATACAAAACCTACCCGGACGGTCTCATGAAACGGATCGAGGACGAAATGGCGCGGCAGTTCGTCAAAGGCCGGCCAAAGGCCAAGTAACGAATGCGTTTAGTTCTGGTCGGGTTGTTGGCGAATCTCCTATTCGGCCAGCCTGAAGTGTTTGTGGTGAACGAGAGTGGACGCTCAGTGCAGCCGGTACTAACCGACCCCGTCAGACGGTTAGACCCCTTCACGACCCCCAATGCCCCGGCGTTCTTCTTCGTCAGCGCCGACCGCACCAAATATTACTCGGTCTCCCGCTCGGCCACCGCGACCGTTGCCGTCCTCTCCGCCGCGCAGCCTTCCACGGTCTTGAAAACGCTCGACCTTGCCGCCGCTACAGCCGCCGTCATGACGCCCGACCGGAGCCAACTCGTGATCGCCACCCCGAACACCCTCTATCGCATCGATACCGCGACGGACACGATCACAGAAACCGCGTTCATCAATGCACCCGTCAAGGAATTGGTGGCTTCTCTCGATGGCTCCCGCGTCTTTGCCCTTACGACGCAAGTTGTGATGTTCCGCATCAACCCATTCGTCGCCCAATCCACCACCGTCCTGCCGGGCCCGCTGGAGACCATGGCGATGAACCACACCGGGCTTCTGTATGCGACAGCCCAGGGCCGCGTACACGAAATCGACGGGACCACTGGCGAGCCGTTGCGAACCATCGAAACCTCGGGCCGCCCCGGCCGCCTCGCTTTCAGCCCATCTGGCCGCGTGGCGGTAGCTGGGAACTTATCTGGAAGCGCCTCGATGTTTCGCTTCGATCTTGTCGCCGGCGCGGTCAGTGGAACCATATCCTCCACGTCTTTGCCCTTCGATCACTTCATCTTTCTCGATGAGGACCGCGCCGTGGGCCTCTCCCCGCAAGGGCTGCGTCTGGTCCCGCTTGCCATCGAACCATTACGCATCCTGCCCGGCGAGGGTGGCTCCGGCTTAGGGCGTGGAATCGTGTCCTCTCCCGAGTTCCCGTCGCCGCGCGAATACTATGTGAACTATGATGGCGCCGCCGACCAGTTCGAAACCGGGCTGTTTCCAAGCGCATCTCGCAGTTTCATCGGGCCAGGTGTCGCCACCGTGTCGCCGCTGGCCGGCGTAGGGGCGCCTGCTCATCTCTACGCCTTCAACGGCGAACAGACCGCGTTGCCTGGGCAGCCATATCGTTTGCCCCTAACTGTCCGGGTCACAAACCGGATCGGGCGCCCGCTCGGTGGTGTACCCGTGCAGTTCTCCACCGGCCAGACCGTCGTCTCCAATCTCGAAGGCTGGGCCCAAACTTTTGCCACCGCCCCCCTGGCCGGAGGTCTGCTCCCCGTCACCGCCACCGCGGGAGATGCCCGCGCCGTCTTTCGGCTCGGGTCTCCGGCGTCGTCTCCTGCTTCGATCACCATCCTCGACGGCCAAGGCCAGTTGGTCTACACCCCTAGCCAAGGTCCGCGCCCGCTGCTTGTCGTCGTCAAAGACACCGCCGGATTTCCCGTTCCCGATGCCGCCCTGACATTCAGCCTCACTGCCGGTACCGGCAGATTGGGCTGCACCGGAGCCAATGGATGTACGGTGCGGACCGACGGCAGTGGCATGGCGGTCATCGGTTTCCACCTCGATACCCCGCCCTCCGTTTCCTCCTTCGAGCAGCACAAAATCGACATTATCTGCGGCGCCGCCCCGCCCAAAACAGCCTTCATTACCACCCACGCTGCCCTGGGCAATATCGTCCGGCAAACCATTGCACCGCCCGGAACGACCGTCTCCACAACCGTAAACTCCCTGGTTTCGAGCGCGGTCGCAATCCGCTTCTGGGGCTCTAATTCGAGCAATGTCTTTCAGCCGCTTCCCAATATCGGCCTCAACTATACCGCGCCGCTTCATATTCCCGATCTCCGTTGTGACGCGGAAGGCGGAACGGTGCTCTCGGACTCGACCGGCCTCGCTACCTGCTCCCTCGCGACCGGTGGATTACCTGGGCACGCTGATCTGATCGGCCGCATGCACTCCGGGCGCCAACCGGATCTGTTCAATCCCCTCTCCGTCGTCTCGCGCATCGCCATCGTGGCCGCTGGCCAGCCAACGATCCACGTGTTGGCCGGCAGAGACCAGACTGTCCGGCGTGGACAAACAGGGACCGCGCTGTTAATTCGCCTCTTGGACGCTCAAGGCGCACCCATGCCCAATCAGCCGTTACAGTGGTCGATCGAGGGCTTGAATGATCTGTCCCTCTTGATGACCCCTTCCGCCCAGACCGACAACTCCGGGCTGGGCTATGCCGGAGTCGTCGCGCCCTCGACCTTTGACTTCCAGAGCCGATGGTTTTTGGTTCGCGTTCGCTCGAATGGAGCGCTTGCGGAGATTCCCATTTTCTTGTCTGATACGAATCCTCAAGTGGATGGAGAGAATCTGCTTTCGAGCTATGGAGGAACCCTTCGGCTCCGCATCACTCACATCGGTGCGTGGACCGTGCAAGGTTTGCCTCCCTGGATGCGGACTTCTGCAACCTCCGGCGTCGGATCCCAGTGGATCGTCCTCGAATACGATGCCAATCCATCCCCCACGATTTCCCGGACGGTGAGCCTGACTGTCGGCGGCATCCCACTCGAATTGGTCCAACCGATTCGGCCGCTCCCTACGGTCAGTGCTCCTGGAGCACCTTATGTAACTTCAGGCGCGTCGGCCAACATAAACGTCAATTTTCATGCCGCCCTCAGTGCCGCTCGCCTGAACGTCCTAAACATCCTGATCCGCGATAGCTTGGACGGGAGCAATGCCTGCTACATCGCGTACTCCGTTCCCCAGCGCGTCCTCTATCTCGCCTCTGACCAAGGTCCGAACGTGCTCTCTCCGCCGATAACACTGCCCTCGCAGCAGTCTCTGGGCAACAGCCAATGCACCATTCATGGCGCTGACTCGTTCGTAATCGATTCCAGCACCACCGTGAGCCTTCGCCTCCGGATCACTTTCTCCCCTTCCTTCGGCGGGTCGAAACTCGTCTATGGAGGTGCCTCGGATCTCGCCGGTATCAGCTCCGGCTGGCGAATCGTCGGCGTCCACTCCGCCCCATCACCCATCGTTTGGCCGCGGCCGGTCTCGGCCTTGCCATCCGTTGGATTTGGCAACCCGATCAGCAGCTTCGAATTTGAAGACTCCACCGACGCCCGAAACCTCGAAACCGTGTGGATCCTCGCCAACAGCTCCCTCGACGCCCGGCAGGCGTGCTACCTCGCCTATCACGTGCCCTCCAACCAGCTCTTCCTGTTTCCGGATTCCGGCCTCGCCAGCGGAGTCCAATCCATGTCGCTGACGTCCGCCGGCCTCCAACTGTCGAACTCGAGTTGCTTCGTCTCTTCGCACAGCGCGACCGTAACCGTTTCCGGCCGCCGCCTGACTCTATCGTTCAATGGCTTGAGCTATTCGCGGGCTGGCGACTACCGTGCCGTTTGGCTCGCCGCCAAGACACTATCCGGCCAAGTCAGCACCTGGCAAGCGATGAACGTCCTTCACCCGTTCAACTAACGCACCAACGCACTAAAATCCGCCCGCCCCCGCAGCGGATCAAACACCGGCTCAAACCGTGGCGTACTCGGGTTAATACACCCCATCGCCAAACACTCCCGCAGCAGCCGCACCGCCTGCTCCTCCTGCCCCACCCCCATGTGCGCCACCGCCCGCTGATACGGCGAAACATACAGCATCTTCGCCTGCTCATCCATCGCCTGAATAATCCGCATCGCGTCCGCCACCCGCCCCACCCGCCCATACGTATACGCCAACCCCATCGCCACCATCGGCTGATTCAACCCCGCCGCCTCCGCCCGGCCTGCAATCCACGCCGCCGTCCGCCAATCCCCCGTCATCCACAGCGGCGGCACCAGCAGTCCGTACCCAGTCCCCCCTCGCGGGTTCATCCGGATAATTCGCCACGCCTCTCGCTTCGCCAGATCAAACTGACGGCTCATGTAATAGTGATGCGCCAGAATCTGCCGCGTCACGCCAAACGCCGGATCCGCCTGGATCGCCCCCCGCAGCAACCCCTCCGCCTCACCAAAACGGCCAAACCGCGAAAGTAACTGTCCTGCCAACACCTGCAGATGCACGCTCCCCGGGTCCGACGCCATCACCTGCCGAACCAACCGCTCCGCTTCCGCCTCATTTTGATCCGCATAAGCCAGCACCATCGCCAACACCAACCGGGCCTCCCCGTTCTCCGGATCCAGCGCCATCGCCTTCTGCGCCAACTCCCGCGCCCTCGGCCACACCACCCCCGGCGCCTCCGCCTGATTGAACCCCTGCCAAGCATGCGCCAACGCCATGCCCGCATAAGCTGACGAGAAACCCGGATCCGCCCGCAGCGACCGCTGGAACGCCTCAATCGCCGGCCGGATATCCAGCGACCGCCGCGAAACCAACCGCTGCACCCCTTCCAGGTAGTGCTCATACGCCTCGGCGCTCGACGTCGGCTTCCGGCCCGTAAACCCCCGCCGCCGCGCCCCCGCCAACTCCTGCAGACTCACCGCCACCTGACCAATCAACTCACTCGTCACCTCGCCCAGCGGCGCCATCCACTCCCGCTGCCAAATCAGTTCCCCATCCCGCCGCCGGAAGTCCGCCGCCACCTTTCCGTCGCGGATCGACCCCCGCAAGCTATAGTCCCCATCCCCACCGCTCATCGGTTGCACCACCAGAACGTGGACCCGGTCCATCCGCCCCAACCCCGCCGCAACCTCCGCTGCCACCGCCGACCCCGCCGGGCCCTCCAGCGGATGAATGGCCACCGTCGGCCAGGCAGTTCCCTGCGGCGCGTCATCGGCCATCCAAAAATCCCATTGCCGCCGGCCGTAGCTCACCGTCACCAGCAGCAGCGCCGCAGCGGCCACCAGCCATGGCCATCGCACCCTTCGGCGTGGCAGCGGCGCAGCATTCGGCGCCGGACGCGACACCGGAGCCACGAACTGATACCCCACCTTCGGCAGGGTCTCAATCAGCGGGGTATCCCCGGCCACCCGCCCAAGTGCCCTGCGCAGTTGAAAGACGTGCTGGGTCAGGTTGTTCTCTTCCACGTGGACGTCGGCCCACACCAGCTCGCGCAGCTCCTGCTTATCCACAGGCCGGCCCGAGCGTTCCACCAAAACAACCAGAAGATCAAACTGCTTGGCCGTGAGCGCCACCGGCTCACCCTGCCATTCCAGCCGGCGGGCGCCGCAATCCAAGCGGAATCCGCTGAACTCATACACTACGGAAGTCAACTTCTTAGTGTATCGCAAGTCTTTGAAAGGATTCAGATTTAAGGAGAAATAAGAACGAATAACTTGGCGCCACGCCGGCGCCATGCCACCCTCGTTTCTGCATATGTTGCGACTCTTCCTCCTCCTCTGTTGTCCGCTGCTCCTCGCCGCGGCCAAACCCGAATTCACCTGGACCCTCGATGGCAACGGCGACGTGAAGTGGCACAAACTCACCGCCGCCGGGACGTACCTGTTCGGTACCGACTCGGGCCTCTACTCCGTCGACGTCGACTCCGGCAAATATCTCTGGAAGCGCGAAGACCTGAAGAAGGTCCCCGACTTCGCCATCGAAGAGGTGCCCGGCGCACCCCTCCTCTTCGTCGCCGACGACGAGGGCAAACTCATGAAGTCCACCAAGCTCTACGCCCTCGACATCATGAGCGGCAAGACGATCTGGGAAACCGACAAGATGCAGGGCCAGGTCGCCGACCTCTTCCCCGATTACACCCACAACGCGATGGTGCTCGTCGCGACATCCTACACCGGCAAAGCCAAACTCCAACTGCTCCACCTCGACCTCATGACCGGCAAAGCCAACTTCGACCTCCCCCTCGAAGCTAAAGTTGACCTCTATATGTCGGAGAAAGGCAGCAAGTTCTCCCCCCGCATGGACCTCAACGGCCACGCCGCCCCCACCATCGCCGGCGACGCCCTCTACCTCGCCTACTCTGGCCTGCACAAGGTCAACCTCAAGACCGGCAAGCTCGAATGGGGTGCCACCTTCGACGTCACCGAAAAGACGCTCAAGCACACCAACGCCTCCCCCATCGTCGCCGGCGGCTTGGTCTATAGCAGCGCCAAAGGCGTCATCCGAGCCTATGACGATGCCTCCGGCCAGTTGAAATGGACCTCGGCCGACTTCGGCGCGGCGATTCCCGAGATGATCCACGACAACGGAACCCTCTACGGCCGCATGGGCGGCGTCTTCCTCGAACCCGCCCGCCGTGAGTACCAGTTGAAGAAACCCGTCGGCGTCGTCGCCCTCGATGCCGCCGCCGGCTCCCTGCGGTGGCGCTATGAAGGCGCTAAGGACTCCATCACTAACATGCACCTCGATAAGAAAGACGGCGTGCTCCTCGTCGCCGATGCCAAGAACCTCATCGGCCTCAGCCTCGATGCTTCCGGCAACAAGGTGAAGGAGAGCTACAAGATCCCCCTCGAGTTCAAGTTCAAGTCGAGCGGAGCCAAGAAAGCGGCCAAAATGGCCGGGCGTTTCGCCCTCGGCGGCGTGGCCGGCATGGCGCGCAAGGACAAAAGCGATGAAGACCACCCCATCGCCCTCGTTGCCCGCACCGATGGCAACATCGTCGTCCGCGGCAAGCAACATCTCCTCCTCTTCAACCCGCAGACCAAGCAATCCGGCTGGGGCAGCGCCTTCAAAGCGCCCGGCATGTCGAACTTCGGCAAAATCATGACCGTCGCCGCCTTCGCCATGAGCTACGGCTATCACACCAGCCAAGCCGCCTCCACCTACTGGGGCACCAGCGAAAACCGGTGGCACAACGATCAGCGTTTTGCCTCCATGAAGCAGTTTGAAAGTGCGATGGCCAAGCGGTATTCCGCCGCCGCCATCAGCGACCAGTTCGCCTACATGCTGACGGACGTCGATACCTCGGAGGGCGACGGGCCCGGCATCGTGGGCGTCAACCTCGTCAATGGCGAAGCCGAACGCGAGCTCTATTTTAAGGATCGCGAACCGGACTACGTCATTGACGAGAAGACCGGAACGGTCATCCGGACCCACAAAGGGAAGGGAAGTATCTACGCCCAGCAAGTCCGTTAATCCGTTGTGGTAGCATCGGGCCCAGAGTTATGCAGCGACGCATCTGGGCCCTTCTCTTTTCCACCACTCTTCTGTTCCTGGCTTACTCCCAGGTCCCCGCTCCCAATGAACAGTTCCGCCAGCGATCTCTCGCGGCAGAGAAGACCGGCCTCGCCGAACCCTTCCGCGGCGTAACCACCAACGGCACGGTGCAACCCGGCCTCTTTCCCCTCCGCTCCACCGGAGTCTCCACCGAACCCGCCCGCAAAGGCGCCGCCGCCTTCCTCGCCGCTCTCACCCCCGCCCAGCGCGCCAAAACCCTCTTCCCCGTCGATGACCTCGAATGGCGGAAATGGATGAACCAGGATTTCTACGTTCGGCAAGGCGTCAGCTTCATGGAAATGACCCCCGCCCAGCGCGATGCCGCCTACGGCATGCTCCGCGGATCCCTCAGCGCCAAAGGCCTCAAACTCTCCCAGGACATAATGAAGCTCAACGAAACCCTCGGCGAGCTCAACAACAACAACTTCGTCCGCTACGGCGAAGGCCAGTACTGGCTCACCGTCATGGGCGAACCCTCCAAGGACAAGCCCTGGGGCTGGCAGCTCGACGGCCATCATCTCATCATTAACTATCTCGTCCTCGGCGACCAGGTCGTCATGACCCCCACCTTCCTCGGCTCCGAACCCGTCATCGCCACTTCCGGCAAGTACAAAGGCACCACCATCCTCCAGGACGAACAGGCCCGCGGCCTCCGCGTCATCAACTCGCTAACCGCCGAACAAAAGCAGAAAGCGATCCTCGAATCCACGAAGACCAAGAACTACAACCTCTCGGAAGCCTTCAAAGACAACCTCGTCCTCGACTACGCCGGTATCAAAGGCTCCGCCCTCACCGCCGCGCAAATGAAGGAGCTCCTCGGCCTCGTCGAAGCCTACGTCTCCAACACCGACGCCGGCCACGCCAAAGTGAAAATGGACGAGGTAAAGAAGCACCTCGACAACACCTATTTCGCCTGGATCGGCGGCACCGAAGAGAAAAGCGTCTACTACTACCGCGTCCACAGTCCGGTAGTCCTCATCGAGTTCGACCACCAGGTCCCCGTCGGCCTGCGGCACCTTTCGAAAGCGCCGACCCTACCCGATCACGAGCACATCCATTCCGTCATCCGCACCCCCAACGGCAACGACTACGGCAAGGATCTCCTCCGCCAGCACTACGCCAAGCACCCCCACTAACTCAGTCCTTGCGCGCGAAATAGCCGGACTTGTGCCGAACCATCAATCCCTGTTGCCGCGGACGAATCTGGATCTTCCGAAACGTATCGTCCCCGCTGCCTGCGCTCGACGCATACGCCAGGTCGTACGAGGACCGCAGAATCTCTCCGATCTGCCCGAACGCCGCCTTCAGATTCCGCTCCCCAGTGGCATCGAAATCCAACCCCCCGGTTTCCCGCGCAATCCGTTCCATCACCCCCCGGCCGTACTTATTCCGTGCGTTCCAAACGCCCTTGTTCAGCTCCGTATACCGCAGGCAAAACACGGTCGTCCCCGTCCGCTGCGCCGCCTCAATCGCATCCAGCAAATGGTGCGCGCTGGAGTTGTCCTCCCCATCCGAAAACACGAGCAGCGCCCGCCGTCCTGTCTCTGCTTTCGCCAGCAGGTCCTCCGTCGCATGGAAGATCGCATCGTAAAATGCGGTACCCAGCAGCCGCCGCTCCGGCGGCCCCACGCGAGGAAAATCGCTGCCGGTCTTGCTCTTCTGAAAAGCCCGTAGCCGCTCGTCGATCCGCTCCGTCTGATTGGTAAAGGGTGCCACCAACCGCAGATTGTTGCCGAAACAAAGCAGAAACGCCTGATCCCGGGCCTGCAGCGTGCCCTTCAGGAAATCGTGCAGATCCCGCCGATGCTCCTTGAGAAACTCCTCCTGACTGCCGCTGGCGTCGGCGACCAGCCCCAGTGCCAACGGCGTATCGGCCGCCTGAGAAAAATGAGAGATCGTCTGCCGCGCCCCATCCTCAAACACCTCAAAATCGTCCTTGGTCAGCCCCTTCACCAACCGGCCTTGCGCGTCACGCACGGAGAACGGCAGATTGACCAGATTCACCTCCACCCGGATCTGGCAGAGGAAGAGTCGAAGCAATTCACGGCGCAGCATAGAAAAAAGGGACGGAGCAAATGCCCCGTCCCTTCCAAGTTTATGCGGTCTGATTAGTTAAAACTCGTACCGCAGAGCCAACTGCACCACCCGCGGAGACATCGCGCTCTGGAACTGGCCAAATGTGGCCGGCGTCGTGAGCGACAAGCTCGGGTTGAAGAAGTTCACGTTGTTAAAGGCGTTGAACGCCTCTACACGGAACTGCAGCGAGTGACCTTCGAACGGCAGGAAGAACCGCTTCGCCAAATTGATGTCGAAGTTCGTCATCCCAGCCAAACGAAGGATGGCGCGGGTGCCCGTCGAACCAGGGTACTGGCCCACGTAGTTGTTGATCGCGCTCGTATTCCGGAAGATCGACGGCACTCCACGCTGATCGTAACCGACACCGCTCTCGGGAGCCGGGCTGCCCGGCTTGATTACGGCAATCGAACTGGTCAGGTAGTTCGTCGGATAGTAACCGCCATTGGTAATGGTGGTCGGCAGACCCGAGCGATACCGCATCAACATCGAAACTTCCCAGCCGCCCAGGACGTTATTCACGAATCCATTAGCGTTACTGAGGAACTTCTTCCCTTTGCCGAACGGCAGCAAGTAGAGGCCGTTGGCATTGATCTGATGCCGCGAATCGAAGTCAGAGCTACCCCGGAACGCCCGGGCATTGAAGCTGTCCTGCACGATGGCGCCACCGTTGCCAGCGCCCGATTCCGGGGCTGACGAGTAGTCCAGCGAGTGAGACAACGTGTAGTTGAAGTCGAAGCTGAATCCGTTCTGCAGAGCCCGGCGAACCGTCAGCGTGCCGCCGTGGAAGGAGCCGCGTCCGACGTTCATCCAGGTACGGTTACCCGCGTTCTGCATCGGGAAAAACGTGTTGCAACCAAGAGCGGAGATGCAATTCGGGAACTGCGTGCTGCGCTCACGGTCCATCTGGTTCAACGCGTCCAGGTCAGAACCCGCGTTCTGATCATAGAGAGCGTTGTAGTAGTTGGCGGTCGCGTTGCCAGGCTGATACAGGTTCGTCAAGCCGGGGAACATGTTCTCGAAGAACGGTACGGTGCCAGCCAGCGACGGATTCGCGCGAACCTGCGCCGGGGTCACACCCTTCAGATACAAGTCATACAGAATGCCCGAAGCCTGCGCCCACGTCTGTCCGGACTTCTGATCCTTGAATTGGGTCAGCGGCTGGAACGTATCGAGCTGCATCAGTTGCTTGTGCGCCATGCGGCCGACGTAGCCAACTTCCACCGTCAACTTGCCGGGCATCTGCCGGGCGAAGCTGGCGTTGAGCAGATAGGCATACGGCGTACGCAGGTCGGAAGCGATACCCACCTGGCTGTTGAAACCGCCGACAATCACCGGCGGAGTAAACGGGAACCGAGCGTTCGGAGCCGCCGGCAACGTCGGCAGAGCGCCACCCGAGTAGCGGGCCGCGGTGCTGAAGTCGGTGTTCGCCGGCTGCGTCACCTGGCTGGCCAGACCGGGGGAGCCGGTACGGTCAAACTCAGTCACCAAGTCGGAGCCGAAGCGGTCATAAGCGATGCCCGCGCCAGCGCGGAACACACTGCCCGTACCCAGGATCTTGCCAAACAGGCCGTCCTTTTTGTCCGGGTTATAAGCAAGAGCCACACGGGGAGCCCAGTTGTTCTTGTCTGGGGCGTACCAGCCCGGCTTGCCGTTCACCGGGCCGTTCAGGTCATAAGTCAGCACTGCGCTCGGAAGCGCAGAACCCGGAATGCCAAACTGCGAAGCGCCCACGCGTTCGGCCCAATACTGCTGCATCGGAACCGTCGTCGCCACCTGCGTGCCGCCCTTTTCATAGGGAACGCCGAAGTAGGAGTAGCGCAGACCAGCCGTAATCGTCAGGTCCTTGCGTACCCGCCACGTGTCCTGAATGTAGAACTCGTACTCGCGATTGTTAAAGCCGCGCGCCGCCGGAGCGCCGAACGGCAGGGCCACGCCATCCCGCTCGAACTGATAGGTGGCGCTGTACTGATTCACCAAACCATAAACCGTTCCGAGGGCCCGGACCAGGTTGGCCGTGTCATTCAGGGTAAGGCCGGCATTCCCCGATTGACCCCGCACGTAGTCGGTGATGCGGGGAATAATGTCGCCACCCAAACCGCGCAGCGTGTTCCGGCTGAACGAATAGCTGGGGAACGAGTTGCTGAAGTTCGACCGGTCATTGTTGATAAACCGGAAGTTGATGCCGCCCTGGATCGTGTGCTTCTGCTTCGTCCAAATCGTATCGTTGATCAGGTTCACCGTCGGGGCGATGCGGACGAAACCGCGAGCCGCGTTGGCGAAGTTCTGCTGCGTCGACAGGCCATCGAAAGCGATCGACGGACCCACCGAACCGGCCTGTTCAAGCGCAATCCGCGTGTAGCCAAGCGTGAAGGTGTTGATCACGGCAGGCGTCACCACGGTCGTGAGCAGGGCCGAAAGGCCTTTCGAATTGTTCAACAGTTTCGCCGCCGGATCCTGACCGGGAAACTGCGCCACCTGCTGGTCGACGCTGTTGTCGGCCATCGTGCCGCGGACGGCCAGGGTGTTCCGCGAAGCCTTGTCCAAAATGAAGTCCATCTTGCCGACGGTGGCGTTGTCCTGCTGACGGAACGGCGCGTTAAAGCGAAGTCCGGAGAAGTTCAAGCCGCGGTCGAGCGCAAGGTTGGGGTCGTTCCCGGCGGGGTAGAACGACATATATTGCTGCATGGTCGACGAAAAGCCGAGACCCAGCGGGTCGATCGCGCGGAGGTCCGCCGGGGTCAGCGTGTAGGTCTGGCCATTATTCGCCGACACCCGCACCGTCCCGTTCTTCAAGGTCTCCGTCGGCACGGTACGCGTAACGCCGCGTGCGCTCGCGTCGATCCGCCGCTCGTAGTTGCCGAAGAAGAACACCCGGTCTTTAATGACGCGGCCGCCGAGAGATGCGCCGAACTGATTCCGGACCAGGGCCTCGCGCTTAATGCCAGCCCGGTTCGAAAACCAGTTGTTGGCCGCCAAAGAGGTATTGCGATTAAACTCATACGCCGAACCATGGAACTGGTTCGAACCGGACTTGGTCACAAGCGTCACCTGCCCGCCCGACGACCGGCCCTGATTGGCGTTCGTTCCGCCGACGGTCACCCGGAATTCCGCCACCGAATCTAGCGGTACCGGCAATGCGGCGTTGAAGCCCGCATCGCGCTGGGCGGTGGCCGCGGCGCCGGCGTTGGAGCCGTTGCCCGGACCCGCGCCGGAGATGCCGCTGGTCTGGTTATCGTTGACGTCGACCCCGTCGAGCGTCACATTGTTCTGGTCGCGGCGAGCGCCAAGCACTTCGCCGGTCTGCGTCACGCCCGCTTGCAGGCTGAGCAGTTCCACCACGTTGCGGGTCGCCAGGGGGAGTTGGCGAACCTGTGTCTCGCTAAATGCGTTACCAATCGTCGCGTCCACCGTGTTCAACGCCGGGGCGTCGCCGGTCACGTTAATCGTTTCGGTGGTCTGTCCGATTTCCAACTTGATATCGAGCGTAGCCGGTGTGCTGACGACCAATCGGACGTCATTGCTCTGATTCACCGAAAAGCCAGGCTTTTCCGCTTTCACCGTGTACAGGCCCGGAGCGATCTGCTGAAACTGATAGCTGCCCTGAGCATCGGAAAGGACCTTACGGGTAGCCCCCGTGTCCTTGGAGGTTAACGAAACGGCGGTGGCGGGAATCGCCGCACCTTGCGCGTCCGTAATGTTTCCCCGAAGCGACGTCAGCGCCTGGGAGTAAAGGTTGGCCGTCAGCAAACTGCTGACCGCGAGACAAAAGAGAAATTTTTGATTGAGTGAGACAGGTCTCAAAGCGTTGTCCTCGAAAGGCGCCACCGGGCCACACCAACGGGTTTGGGGGCAGGCGCACATACTGTGGTGAATTGAGACTCGAGCGGGGAGTGGGAACAATGACTCTGGCGGGAGAGTCGCTCTGCAAGCGCAGCATTGAGCCGGCAGAACACCGGGACTGCTTCAAAGTGAATACTTCATTACAGCCCCTGATGGTTGACTCCAGTTTCGAGGACACTCCGGAGAAGCGTCAATCGAAAGAACTAGGGTGTCGCATAAAGAATCTCTATAGGCCCCCAGCCGCAGATCAATACCCCTTCTGCTTTACCGCGCCGCCGGAAACGTGGCATCCTTAAGGGAAGGAGCTCCCGCATGAAGTTTGTTCATGGATTGATGATCGCCCTCATGCTGTCGATGGTGGCCTATGTCGTAAATCGCGATAAGGCTCGGCCAGACTTCCAATCCGCTCCTCCTCCGCTCAGCGCCGGCTTCGTCCAGGCCGCCTATGCCGAAGAGGCCGCCACCAAAATGGATTGGCGAATGCTCCGCGAACTCAACTACCGCACCGGCAAGGTCACCCCAGCCTTGAAAGCGCTCGACGGCAAGGTCGTCCGCATCCCCGGCTACATGGTTCCGCTCGAAGATGAAGCGGAAATCGTCAACGAGTTCCTGCTCGTACCCTACGTCGGCGCCTGCATCCACACCCCGCCGCCCCCGCCGAACCAGATTGTTCAGGTCAAAATGAATAACGCCAAGAAAGTCAAAATGAGCTTCTGGGACCCCATCTGGATCGAAGGCAAACTGCAGATCCAGACCGTGAAGAGCCCTTACGGCGACGTCGGCTTCCAGCTCGAAGGCATCTCGATCGAACCCTACAAGGATTAATTCCGCTATGGTGCGTTTCGTCCTGTTCTGTACTCTGACCGTCTCTCTCTGCGCCCAGCAGCGCGGCCACAAAGCCCACGAGCACGGCCACGCCAAGCTCGCCATCGCCTTTGAAACCACGACCGGGATGCCCACCGGCGCCGTCGAGCTGGAATCTCCCGCCGAAAGCATCATCGGCTTCGAATACGTAGCCAAGACCCCGGCCGACAAAGCCAAACAGGAAAAGGCCCTGGCCACATTAAAAACCCGCTTCGGCGAAATGGTCATTCTTCCCGCCGGCTGCAAAATGACCCCCGCCAAAGTGGAGGTCCACGTCGACGGGCAGCACTCCGAAGTCCACGCCGAGTTCAACGTCAAATGCGCCGGACCCATCGCCGGCAAGTCCATCTCCTTCGGCTTCTCCAAAGTCTTCCCGAAAATCGACGAGGTTGAAGTGCAACTGCTCGCCGGCGCCCAGCAAGCCAAACTCGAAGTCGAGAAAGACAAGGGGACCCTGCAGATCGCCAAATGAGCTCTCCAGCCGTTGTCCTTCGCGATGTGCGGTTTAGCTACCGCTCCGGGCCCGAAATTCTCGATATCCCCGAACTGACGATCGCACGAGGAGAACGCGTCTTCCTGTTCGGCCCGAGCGGCAGCGGCAAAACCACCCTCCTCGGCCTCCTGGCCGGCGTACTCACCGGCTACACCGGTTCCGTCGAAGTGCTCGGCCAGGACATGGCCAAGCTCCGTGGCAGCGCCCGCGATGCCTTCCGCGGTTCCCACATTGGCTACATCTTCCAGCTCTTCAACCTCATCCCCTATCTCACGGTCGAAGAGAACATCACCCTCCCCGGCCGCCTCCACCCCGCCCGCGGCAAACAGACCGGCGACGTCAACGCGGTCGCCCAACGCCTCGGCATCGAGCACCTCCTCAGCCGCAGCGTCACCCAACTCAGCGTCGGCCAGCAACAGCGCGTCGCCGCCGCCCGCGCCCTCCTCGGCGGCCCCGAACTCCTCATCGCCGACGAACCCACCTCCTCGCTCGACTTCGACCATCGCGAACGCTTCCTCGAACTGCTCTTTGAAAACTGCGCCCTTTCGAACTCGACCCTCCTCTTCGTCAGCCACGATCGCAGCTTAGCCGGTAAGTTTGACCGCCAACTCTCCCTCCTCGATTTCAACCGCGCCCACCGCAAGGAGGCGGCAGTCTAACCATGGTCCTCCTCTCCCTCGCCTGGAAATCGCTCCGCAACCGCCTGCTCACCACGTCGCTCACCGTCCTCTCCATCGGCCTCAGCATGGCCCTCCTTCTCGGCGTCGAAAACGTCCGTGTCGGCGCCCGCGAAAGCTTTGCCAACACCATCTCCCAAACCGACCTCATCGTCGGCGCCCGCGGCGGCTCCCTCCAGCTATTGCTATATAGCGTTTTCCGCATCGGCCAAGCGACCAACAATATATCCTACGAGTCCTACCAGCACTGGAAAAATCACCCCGCCGTCGCCTGGACCATCCCCTACTCCCTCGGCGACTCCCACCGCGGCTTCCGCGTTGTCGGCACCACCGAAGACTTCTATCAACACCTCCGCTTCCGCCGCGATCGCCAGATCGAATTCGCCGCCGGTCATTCGCCCAAAGACGTCTTCGACGTCGCGCTCGGCTCCGATGTCGCCCAAGCCCTCGGCTACAAGCTCGGCGACAAAGTCGTCATCGCCCACGGCGTCGCCGCCGGCCGCGGCATCGCCGACAACGATCACGCCGACAAACCCTTCACCGTCTCCGGCATCCTCAAGAAAACCGCCACCCCCGTCGATCGCTCTCTCTACATCCAACTCGAAGGCATCACCGCCGTCCACATCGACTGGGCCGACGGAGCCCCGCCCATGGCCGGCGACGAAATCCCCGCCTCCAAAATCTCGAAAGAGAACATGAAGGTGGAGCAGATCACCTCCTTCCTCCTCCGCTGCAAATCCCGCATCGCCACCCTCCAGCTCCAGCGCGAAATCAACACCTATAAAGACGAAGCCATGCAGGCCATCATCCCCGGCGTCACCCTGCAAGAGCTCTGGCGCACCATCGGCTACGCCGAAGATGCCCTGCAAGTCGTCACTATCTTTGTAATCCTCGTCGGCCTCCTTGGCATGCTCGTGTCCCTCTACACTTCGCTTAACGAACGCCGCCGCGAAATGGCCATCCTCCGCGCCATCGGCGCCGGGCCTGGCAAAATCATCGCCCTCCTCGTCCTCGAAAGCGGCCTTCTCGCCTTCGCCGGTTGCATCCTCGGCGTCGTCATGATCTACGGCCTCAGCTTCATCTTCCAGCCGATCGTCGAGCAGCAGTTCGGCCTCTACGTCCCCGTGCAGCCCCCCACCCAAACCGGCTGGATCTATCTCGGCGCCGTCATCTTCGCCGGCCTGCTCATCGGCTTCGTCCCCGCCTGGAAGGCGTACCGGAATACCCTCGCCGACGGCCTCAGCGTCCGAGTTTGAAGATTTAACGCCTTGCGCTGGAACTGAGAACGGTTTATCATAGTCAAAGTTACTATGGCGAACGGTACTCCCCGCATGAGTTTGGATCGGTATGGAATGGCGCTTTCGATTGGCTGTGCCATTCATTGCGCGGTGCTTCCGGTGGCCCTCTCGGCCATGACCACGGCCGGCTTGGCCTGGGTCGCCTCCGAGGAACTGGAATGGACTATTCTCCTTTGTACCTTCCTCATCGGGTCCACCCGTCTCGTACAGAGCTACTTCCAGCATCGCCACACCGAATGCCTCATGCTCTTCGCCGCCGGCCTCGTCTCCTTCGTCTGCGCCAAGAGTGAGTACTTCAGCTTCAACTACAACGAAGCCGTGTTCATGACCATCGGCGGCCTCCTCATCGCCACCGCTCACTTCCGCAATCTGCGCCTCTCCAAAACCTGCTGCGCCCCCGCCCTGTAAAACAAATACAGCACGGATTGTTTCATAGAGAATTTACACAGTTCTCGTTCCGCTGCAATGCGCACCCGCCAAACTAAGGGCCATGCCAGCTCATGGTCTGCACTTTCTCTGGCGCAACCCTCGCGTTGCCGACCAGTTCCGCACCGGCGTCTCCCTCCACAGCCATACGATGCATTCGGAGGAGAACATGGCCTTCCTCCCTCGCTATGCCCACCATATCCCCGGGGTCAGCCAAACCATCCGCAAGCACGAAGCCACGTTCCGATCCCACTACGGCAAGGAGCTCGACTACTCCCGCGCCTGGTGGACCCCGCCCCTCCCCGCCCTCGACGCCGAATCTCTCGAACGCCGCCAAATCCAGGACCTCCTCCAGCTTCCCGCCCTCGTCTCCCTCACCGATCACGATTCCATCACCGCCGGGCTCAACCTTCACGTCATGAGCCCGAGCTCCGTAGCCCCCATCTCCACCGAATGGACCGTCCCGCTCGGCGAATCGTTCATCCACCTCGGCATCCACAATCTCCCCGCCGCCGAAGCCACCGCCTGGATGGACCACTTCCGCTCCTGGACCGCCTCGCCGAATCCCGACCGCCTTGCCGAACTCCTGGCCGCCCTCCACGACATTCCCGAGGTCCTCACCGTCTTCAACCACCCGCTCTGGGACGAAGGCCTCGCCGGCCGCGACATCCACCGCCAAATGGTCAGCCGCTTCCTCGATCGCTACGGCCGCTGGATCCACGCCCTCGAACTGAACGGCCTCCGCCCCTGGAGCGAGAACCGCGAAGTGGTCGTCCTCGCCGCCGCCCGCTTGCTCCCCATCATCTCCGGCGGCGACCGCCACGGCCGCGAGCCCAACGCCAACGTCAACCTCACTCGCGCCGCCTCTTTCTCCGAATTTGTCGCCGAAGTCCGCCAAGATCAGCTCTCCCACGTCCTCTTCCTCCCTCAATACAACGGCAGCCTCAAGCTCCGTTGCCTTGAAACCATGGCCGACACCCTCCGCGACTACCCCGAATACCCCGGTCGCGTCCAATGGAGCGACCGCATCTTCTTCCGTCAGGACAACGGCGAGGTCGCGAATTTAACCTCCCTCTGGCGTGGCGCCGGTCCCGGAATTGTTCGAAACTTCGTCACCCTCCTCCGCGTACTCGAATATAGGAGAGTGCGA
This sequence comes from Candidatus Sulfopaludibacter sp. SbA3, assembly GCA_945890485.1. Classification (GTDB taxonomy): domain Bacteria; phylum Acidobacteriota; class Terriglobia; order Bryobacterales; family Bryobacteraceae. Next base: position 41,794 of record CAMDCN010000009.1, read on the forward strand.
AATACTCTCCGCCATGCTCTCGCCGGAAGGCGGGAATACGCGTCGTAGTCCGAGGAGCTCCATGCGGGTAGCGTTTTTCACTGATTCGTTTCACGAAGTTAACGGGGTCGCCCACACGAGCCGGATGTTGGCCGCCACGGCTAAACGCCTCGGCGTTCCGTTTCTCGTCGTCTGCGCCGGTGAGCCCGATCCCGCTTCCGGACGCCTCCAACTCCCCCGCGGCTCCGCCGCCTTCGCCGTCGAGCGCGACCTGTTCTACGATCCCCTCTTCTACCGCCATCGCGCCGAAGCTGAAGCCCGTATCCGCGAGTTCGCCCCCGATGTCATCCACGTCACCGGCCCCAGCGACGTCGGCACCATCGGCGTCGTCCTCGCCAAAAAGCTCAAAATCCCGCTCGTCGCCAGTTGGCACACCAACCTACACGAGTACGCTGGCGAACGCCTGCCTGCCTTCGTCCCCAACTTCCTGCGCGAAGCTGCGGTCTCGGCTTCTTTCTGGGCCCTCAGCCGCTTCTATCAACTCGCCGACGTCGTTATGGCGCCCAATGCCGAACTCCTCGAACTCGTCGAGCAGGCCTCCGGCCGTGCGGGCTTTCTGATGCGCCGCGGTGTCGATACCAATCTCTTCGATCCGGCTAAGCGGACTCCCGCTCGCCGCCCTCTCCGCATCGGTACGGTAGGCCGCCTGTCGGTCGAAAAGAACATTCACTTCCTCACGACGCTCGAACGCTATCTCCTCGCCCAAGGAGTCGACGACTTCCGAATTGTCGTCATCGGCGACGGCGGCGAACGGGCAAAACTCGAACAGGATCTCCAGCACGGCGAGTTCACTGGCGTCCTTCGCGGCGAGGCTCTCGCCCAGGCCTACGCCGACCTCGATCTCTTCGTGTTCCCCTCGCGCACCGATACCTTCGGCAACGTCGTTCTTGAAGCGTTGGCCTCTGGCGTTCCGGCTGTTGTCACCGCTTCCGGCGGCCCGAAGTTCATCGTCCAGAGCGGCGAAAGCGGCTTCATCGCCGCCGATGACGAAGCCTTCCTGCGCTGGACGCATTCCTTGGCCACGGACCCGAACCTGCGCCGCCGCATGGCCGTCCAGGCCCGCGAACAGGCCATCGGGACCACCTGGGAAAAGGTCTTCGAGGAGATCGAGGGTGCTTACCGCGCGGCGATGCTTCGCCGGGCAGCACCACCTCGCACCCGCCGAGTCCGCGGAACTCATCCGGTCGCGGTTCCCACACCCAAAACCCCGGATTCCGCTGAATCCGCCGGATAACGGCAACCCGTCCGCATCCGCTAGCCCGCCGACACTGCCGCCGCCCCGTCGGCGGCAACCCGGGATGCCGTCGAATCACGCGGCTGACCCGAACCCGCATGCCACCCCTCGCCCCTCGCCTTTGCTGCCGAACCCAGCAGATCCATCGGGCCACCGCCCCCACCCCGGCAACGCCGCGTGCACCCGATACTCCTCCGCCAAACACTCCGAAGGCCCAGCAATCATTCGCACGACCGTTTCCTTCCGCCCCATTCCCCCCTGTCGCCCGCAAATCCCCAACCCCGTCCAACACCCACCCAACCCAGCCCTACTCCTCCCCCGGCAATACCGCCACAAACTCACCCAACACCTGAAACTCCTCCGGCCGCAGCTCCCACGCCGAAAACTCCGGATTCAGCGGACTCAGCCGAATCAGCGAGTGCTCCCACCCATCCTCCCCCGTCTGCCGCTTCTCACTCGAATACTCTTTCACCGTCAACTCCGTCGACGGCTCCCCATCGTGAACCCGCTGGATCAGCAAACGCCGCCCCTTCCGGCTACCGCCCACATGCCGCCGGAAGATGCACCGGCTCCCATCCGGAATCAGCGGCTCCATCGACCGGCCATGCACCGTCACGATGAACATGTCGTTCGAGATGTGCAGCTCCTCCGGCACCTCCACCCAACCCTCCGGCTCCGGCAACTGCGCCTCGCTCAAGCCTCCCGCCGCCGCCCACGCCCGATACGCCGGCAAATGCGTCCTATACTCCAGCACCGCCGGTTCAATCGCCTCCCGGTACAGCCGCCGCAGCCGGGCAGGGAAGTCCGCCACCTGCATCGCCTCCCGCTCCGTAATCCGAACCGTATGCGAAAGGTGATCTTCCAAAAACTCCAACACCCGGAGCCCACCCCACTCCCGCCCCTTGGCCGCGATATCCTCTTCGAGCAACGTCAGGATGTCCGCCTCCTGCCCCGCAAAGCTCTCCCAATCCCGCCGCAGTCGCAAATGCAATTCGTCCGCCTCCACGTCCAGCAGCAGCACCCCCGCCACCTCCTTCGGACGCCCCGGCAGCGCTACCTCAAGGTAGGAACATTCCCCCGGCCTCGCAACAAGCACCCCTCCCATAAGCCACTTATCGCCAACCCATCCCTACTTCTTAACATTTACATCCGGCCCATACGGATAATATCCGCGCCGAGACCGCACCTTCACGTTCGGCAACGAAACCTCTACCCGTAGATTCCGGAATACCCGCCCCGCGTCCTGCACCTGCGGCGTAAACCGCAGCAGATACTGGGTCGTCACCTCACCCGTCGTATTCGCCACCGCCCGGTACATCCCCCGCGCGATCTCGGAGGCATAGCCGCCGGTCCCCACCTTAATCGCGTAGTTCCCTTCGTCCGAAGGCGTCGACAGATACCCGGAAATGTCCTTGTAGAGCCCCTGCAACGGATACTCCACCCGTCCGCCGGTCTCTTCCGCCAACTGCGTCAGCACCTTCTCGCCCTCGTTGTTAAAGCCGAAAGCGACCGTCGAAACCCCGTAAATCGTCACCAGGTTCCGCTGCGCGATCTCCAGTACCTCGTTCAGCGTCTTCTTGCTCGCATTGTCGTGGCCGTCACCAATCACAATAATCACGCGCCGCGGCTCCAACGGTTCACCCTTCACTAGGCTCCGCGAAGTACAGGCCATATAAATCGCGTCATACAACGCCGCCCCGCCGCCCGGCTTCAACTTCCGCAGCTTGTCCACGATCTTCTGCGAGTCCGTCGTCGTGTTCACCGCCAACTCCGCTTCGTTGGCGTATGTAATCAGGTACCCGCTATACCGCGGGTCGTCCGGCAGCAGTGCCAGCGCCAACTCAATCGAAGACTCCTGATAGTTCTTCCAGTGCAGGCGGCTCGTGTTCGATAGATCGAGCAAAAAGCCAACCACCACCGGTTGGCTTCGCTCACGGCTGAAATAGGTAATCTTCTGCTCTTTGCCTTCGTCGAAAATCTTGAAGTCTTTCTCTTCCAGGTTCGAGACGAACTTCCCGTTCGGGTCGGTCACCGTCACCGGTACAATCACTTCCGTCGTCGACACCGACAGTGTCGGCTCCTGCGCGAAAGCAAACACGGCGATCAGGCTCAACAGGGTTAGGCGGCGCATGACTTCAATGATATCGCTAGTTGCCGGATGTCGGACGCCGTTTCAGCTTCGGCCGCTCATCTTCATCCGTCTTCGGCGTCTTGCCGTCCTCGTCCGGATCCACCGGTCCCGTTGTCGATCCCGGAGCCCGGCGCAACCGCGGCCGGTTCAGATCCTGCTCGTCCACCTTCCGGCGATTGCTCATCGCCAGTAGCCGGTTCTTCACGTCGTTGAACTCCGACGTCGTCACCACATACTCGGGCTTCGATTCGAGCAACTCTTGAATGTTCTTCTGCGAATCCTTAATTCGGTCGTCCGTCGGCGGATGCGAAGAGAAGATCTTCGCCATCGTCCCCGGCTTCTTCTTTTCAAGCGACTGCAGCTTTTCAAAGAAGTCCACGAATGACGTCGGGTCATAGCCCGCTTTGTACAGATACTGCAACCCTAATAGGTCAGCCTCGCGCTCAAACCCGCGCGAAAACTGCATGAAGCCCATCGGAATCGCTACGCTGGCCGCCTGCCGGATGCCGTATCCCGCCCAGCCGCCCATGAAAATCAGCGGAATCGTCGCCAGATTCGCGATCTGCCCGCGCGTGGCCTGCCGCGTACCGTGCCGCGCCGCAATGTGTGCAATCTCGTGCGCCATCACCCCGGCCAACTCCGACTCGCTCTCCGCCTTCAAAATCAAACCAGAGTTAACAAAGAAGAAGCCGCCCGGCAGCGCGAACGCATTCACTTCCTCGGAGTCAATCACTTTGATCGTCACCGGCACCTTGGTGTCCGAGTTCCGGACCAGGTTCTGCCCGACGCGGTTGACATACTCCGAAATTACCGGGTCGTCGATGACCTTCGCCTGCCGCTCAATCTCCTGGGCGTAACCCTTGCCCATGGCGATCTCTTTCTCGATGGAGTAGAAATTTACGCCCTTGCCGGCGTCGCGTTCGCCGATCGCCTCAACGTCTTTCTTGCTTCCCTTCTTGATCTTGGTCTCTTTCTTTTCCTTGCCCACCTCGGGCGCGGTTTTCGCCGGAGCGTCCTGCCCAAAGGCAGAACCGATCAAGATCGCGGCAGCGGTCAGCGAATAAGTTCCAATACGTCGCATCGAGGCCCTCCAACAACTGACATCAGTATACCCTTGCTGACGCATACTATTGAGGATGGGTTTCGAAATCTGGGAAGAGTATCGGAATGAGTTTCCGGTAGCTCAAAAATTGATCTATTTGAACCACGCTGCGGTCAGCCCGCTCTGCCGCCCGGCCGCCAATGCCATGCGCTGGCTCGCCACCGACGCCGAAGAGTGGGGCTCTTTCCACTACCCCCAATGGATGGCCTGCTACGACGGTCTCCGCGCCGCCGCCGCGCAAATGATCAACGCCTTCCCCGGCGAAATCGCCATTGTCAAAAACACCTCGGAAGGCATCGCCACCGTCGCCCTCGGCCTCGATTGGCGCCCCGGCGATAAAATCGTCGCCTTCCACGGCGAATTCCCCGCCAACCAGTACCCCTGGCAGAAGCTCGCCTCCCGCGGCGTCACCATCGAATGGCTCGAACCCGACGCCTCCCTTGACCAGATTGACGCGGCCGCCGCCGGAGCCCGGCTCCTCGCCATCAGCTACGTCCAATTCCTCTCCGGCTACCGCGCCGATCTCACCGCCATCGGCGAAATCTGCCACCGCCGCGGCGCATTCTTCTTCGTCGACGCCATCCAAGGCCTCGGCGCCTTCCCCCTCGACGTCCGCGCCATGCGCATCCACGCCCTCGCCGCCGACGGCCACAAATGGCTCACCGGCCCCGAAGGCTGCGGCATCCTCTATATCCAGCAGGATCGCCAGGACGAAATCGAGCCCATTGAGTTCGGCTGGACTAACACCGCCTCCCACGCCGACTACGGCAAGCGCGACCTCACCCTCCGCTCCGACGCCGGCCGCTACGAACCCGGCACCCTCAATACCATCGGCTGCTACGGCCTCCGCGCCGCCTTCGAGTTCCTCAACGAAGTCGGTGTTCCCCGTATCGCCGAAGCCGTCACCGCCCGCACCAACGAGGTCGCCGCCGGCGCGATAGCCAAAGGCTACGAACTCATGACCCCCGCCCGCACCCCCGCCTCGAGCGCCGGCATCGTCTCCATCCGCCACGCGAAAGAAGATCCCCGCCTCACCCACGCCCGCCTCCGCGACGCCGGTTTCCTCACCGCCCCCCGCGCCGGCTGGCTTAGGGTTTCGCCTCACTTCTACGTCGATCCAGCAGCGATTGCGTCGTTCGTGGACCACCTGTAATCCGCCGCCCCAGCAGCCCCGGCAACAGACGCATCGCCTCGAAGGCGATCTTCCAATTCAGCTTCGACTCCCCGTGAATCCGTCCCCGGTACAGGTTCGGCACCTCGCTGAAACGTGCACCGGCCTGGCGTGCATGGAACAGACTTTCGTACAAAAATGCGAATCCGCCCGCGTCGATCTGCTGCAGATTCATCGCATCCAGCAGTTCGGCCGACCAGCAACGGTATCCGCTCGTCGTATCCCGCACCGGAGCCCCCGTGCAAATCGTAACCAACCCGCCCGCCATCCGGCTAATCAGCAGCCGGTACCACGGCCAGTTCTCCACCAGGGCGCTTCCCGCGCAATAGCGGGAGCCGATTACCAGGTCCGCTCGCTCCAAACCCGCCAGCATGGCAGGCAAAATCGAGGCGTCATGCGAAAGGTCGGCGTCCATCGTGATCACCGCGTCCGCCCCGCGTGCGATCGCCAATTGCAATCCATCCCGCATCGAGTGCCCGTAGCCGCGCGGCCCCTTCCGCTCCAGAACCTCTACGCCAGCTATCGCCCGCGCCGCCTCCGCCGTTCCATCCGGACTGCCATCATCCACAATCAGAATTGTGTTCACCTGCGGGCATTCCTGCCGAATCAGGGCCGTGAGCGGCTGCATGTTATCTCGCTCGTTGTACGTAGGAATCACGAGCCAGATGTTGGAGAAAGACTGCACTCTTAAGTTTAGGCCCCTGGTCCTATACCGTCAATCCGCGCGGCCGCGCCAAGAGTTCCAGAAAGTGGCACTGAGAATAATGGTACCTCCCGCCAAAGAGTACTGGCTAGGAGCCTCCCCGTGCAGCAACCACGTCCATACCGGGTTCAACGCCGGCTCCATCAGCAGCAACGCCGACGCCGCAAACGCCGGCACATGCCGCAACCCCCGCGTCAGGCACCAATACGCCAATCCAATCTGAACCAACCCCAAATACCCCAACGCCACCCAGTCCACCGTCCCCGGCATCGCCAGCGGCCACGCCATCGGCAGCGCCGTCGCAAACGCCAGCAAATTCCCCACCGCCACCGCTGCCAACGACGATCCCCCATCCCGCGCCGCCACCCGCAAACAAGCCACCGTCACCCCCCACCCCAATCCCGACAATGCCCCGTACCAGTTCCCCCGCACCGGATCCGGAGCCGTCGCCGTCGCCCCCGCCGGATCCAAATAGAAAAACAACATCCCCACCGCCACCGCCGCCCCCAACCACAAATCCGTCCGCCGCAGCTTCTCCCGCAAGAACGCTGGCCCAATCACCAGCAGATACAACGGCCCCGTCGACTGCAGATAGATCGCGTTCGCCCCCGTCGTCAACTTCGTCGCCACCGCGAAGCTAACCAGCGTCACCGCATACGCCACCCCCGCCATCCCCACCCGCCAGTTCCATCCCTTCCGGCTCTCCGGCAGCAGCACCAGCAACACCACCCCCGCCAGCAGCGACCGCAAACTCGCCACCTGCCAACTCGACAAGGTCGTCGCTTTAATCGCCGCCCCGCCCGTCGAAAACAGCAACGCCGCGGCCAAAAGATACAGTCGTGCAGACATGGATCCCCCAGGATATGACACGATAGCTTTTCCCTATGTCCGGTACTGATATTTCCGGCCCTACTCGCCCCGGAGAAGAACTCCCCCTCGCCGCCCTCGCCGCCTGGCTCCAACTCCCCGCCATCACCGTCACCCAGTTCCCCGGCGGCCACTCTAATCTCACTTACCACCTCTCCGCCCCCGGCCACGAATCCATCCTCCGCCGCCCCCCGCTCGGCCCCATTCCTCCTAAAGCCCACGACATGGTCCGCGAATTCCGCGTCCTCTCCGCCGTCCATCCCCACTTCCCCCTCGCGCCCAGGCCCCTAGCCCTCTGCGAAGACCTCACCATCCTCGGCGCCCCCTTCTTCCTGATGGAGCCCCGCCCCGGCCTCATCCTCCGCGAACCCTATTCTCATCCCGACCCCGCCGCCCTCTCCCAGTCCTTCGTCGATACCCTCGTCCAGCTCCACTCCGTCCCGCTAACCGACCCCGCCCTCGCCGCCCTCGGCAAACCCGCCGGCTTCGTCGCCCGCCAAGTTGCCGGCTGGTCCGAACGCTGGCGCCGCGCCGCCACCCCCAACTCCCCGGATGCCACCCGCCTCCTCCACTACCTCGAAACCCACCTCCCGCCCGAATCGACCCCCACCCTCGTCCACAACGACTACAAACTCGACAACGTCGTCCTCGCCGGCTCCCAGATCACCGCCGTCCTCGACTGGGAGATGACCACCCTCGGCGACCCCCTCATCGACCTCGGCCTCGCCCTCACCTACTGGGACCACGCCCCCCACTCCGCCCCCGCTCCCGTTTGGTTCTCCCGCGCCGAACTCGCCGCCGCCTGGTCCCGCCAAACCGGCCGCAGCCTCGCCCACCTGCCCTATCATGAAGTCTTGGGCCGCTTCAAACTCGCCGTCATCCTCCAGCAAATCTACGTCCGCTGGGTCAACGGCCAAACGCAGGATCCCCGTTTCGCCCATCTCGATCAACGAGTCGCCGCCCTCATCCACCAAGCCAACTCTCTCCTATGAGCACTCTCACTTTCGTCCGTCACGGCCAGGCCGGTTCCCGCGACGTCTACGACACTCTTTCTCCCCTCGGTCGCCAACAAGCTACCCGCCTCGGCGAGTATCTCGCCACCCAATCCCAACCCTGCGACCTCTTCCTCACCGGAGCCCTCGATCGCCAACAGCAAACCGCCCAACTCCTCCACGCCGCCTGCCCCACCCTCCCCGCTCCCACCGTCCACCCCGCCTGGAACGAGTTCGATCTCGACGCCGTATACCGCTCCTTCGCCCCCCAACTCGCCCTCGACGACACCGCCTTCGCCGAGGCCTACGCCAAGCTCCGCACCGAATCCGCCGACCCCCTCAACCCCGTCCATCGCCGCTGGACCTCCGCCGACATCGCCGTCATCCGCGCCTGGGTCGAAGGCCGCTACCCCACCGAAGCCGAAACCTGGGTCGCCTTCAGCGCTCGCATCCGCCAGGCCTTCGCCGACCTCCCCGCCGGCCACGTCCTCATCTCCACCTCCGCCACCCCCATCGCTCTCTGCGTCAGCTTCGCCGTCGAATCCCCCAACCCCTTCCGCTTCGCCGGCGCCCTGCTCAACGCCTCGCTCACTACTTTCCGCCGCCACGACGGCCAAGCCATTCTCCAAACCTTCAACAACACCCCCCACCTCCCCGAACCCGACTGGCGCACCCACCGATGAACTTCTCCCCCACTCCCCAATCCCTCGCCGCGCAAGCCCGCCTCCAAGCCTTCATGGACGAGCACATCTACCCGCTCGAACCCACCTACACTCACGACCACCTCCCCGGCCTCCAATCGAAAGCCCAAGCCGCCGGCCTCTGGAACCTCTTTCTCCCGGATAACGGCCTCTCCAATCTCGAATACGCCCCCCTCTGCGAAATCATGGGCCGCGTCCCCTGGGCCCCCGAAGTCTTCAACTGCTCCCCGCCCGACACCGGCAACATGGAAGTCCTCGCCCGCTACGGAACCCCCGCCCAAAAAGCCGCCTGGCTCACCCCCCTCCTCAACGCCGAAATCCGCTCCGTCTTTTGCATGACGGAGCCTGCCGTCGCCTCCTCCGACGCCACCAACATCGCCGCCACCATCGTCCGCGACGGCGACGACTACCTCCTCAACGGCCGCAAATGGTGGACCACCGGCGCCGGCGACCCCCGCGCCAAACTCGCTATCTTCATGGGCAAGTCCAACCCCGCTGCCCCCCGTCATCAGCAGCAGTCGATGATCCTCGTCCCCCTCGACACCCCCGGCGTCAAGATCGTACGCCTCCTGTCCGTCTACGGCTACGACCATCTCCCCCACGGCCACGGCGAGCTCTCGTTCTCGAACGTCCGAGTCCCCGCCGCCAACTTACTCCTCGGCGAAGGCCGCGGTTTCGAAATCGCCCAGGGCCGCCTCGGACCCGGCCGCATCCACCATTGCATGCGCCTCCTCGGCGTCGCCGAACGAGCCCTCGAATTCCTCTGCCGCCGCGCTAAATCCCGCGTCGCCTTCGGCCGTCCCCTCGCCGAAATGGGCTCCCTCCGCGCCGAAATCGCCCAATCCCGCATCGAGATCGAACAAGCGCGCCTCCTCACCCTGAAGGCCGCCTATCTCATGGACACCGTCGGCAACAAAGCCGCCCGCACCGAAATCGCGGCCATCAAAGTGGTCGCCCCCAACGTCGCCCTGCGCGTGCTCGACCGTGCGATTCAAGTCCACGGCGGAGCGGGAGTCGGTCCCGACTTCCCGCTCGCCGCCTGGTGGGCCAACGCCCGTACGCTCCGCCTGGCCGATGGGCCGGACGAGGTGCACCTCGAAAGTATCGCGAAATGGGAGCTCGGCCGGACTACCGAACCGTAAACGACATCATCGTCTCCGAAGGGATGTCCACCTTCGGTCCGCTCATCATCGCCACGCCAGCGCCCGCGCCAGCTCCTACGCCGGCTCCAATCGCCGCGCCCTTGCCGCCGCCCGCAATCGCGCCAATTGCCGCCCCGATGCCCGCGCCTACGCCGGTCTTGATCGCGGAGCTCTTGCCCTTTCCGCCGCTCTCCGTCGTGCTGTTCTCCGTATTCACGGTCACCGTCCGGCGCGTCGTCCGCAAGCTAACCAGCGTCACCACCAGCTCGGCATTGCCCTTCAGTTTCCCGGCCTTTTTGTTCTCCACCACCTGCAACTGCGCCTCAGCGCCCTTGGCGGCGATCGTGCGGCCGTTCACTATCAGGTCCTGGTCGAGCGAAGCCCGGTAGTTCTTGCCCACCTGCGCTTCCTTCGATTCAATCCGGTCAATCGTCCGGACATTGATCACAGTCCCTGCCGGAATCCGTTGCGCCATCACGCTAACGGCCGTCGCACAGAGCAAAAAGATCGCGGTCATCCATTGATTCTTCATAGTCATCCGATCCTCTCAAGCACAAAATCGTTACACGAACAGATCATCGAACAACGGCTGCGACGGGTCAACCGCATACGGCGAGAAATCGGTCACCCCCGCCTCCCGCAACACCGTCTCGTCAATCAGAAACTCCCCCGTCCGATTCCCCGTCAACACATGCCAAGCCGCGTCCGCCATCACCTCCGGCCTCCGCGCCCGCTCCACCGGCGCCCCCGGAACCATCCCCAGCGCCGCCGTCGCCACAATTGTTCGCGGCCACAGCGCGTTCACCCCAATCCCCCACGGCCGAAACTCCTCCGCCATCCCCAGTACGCAAAGGCTCATCCCGAACTTGGCCATCGAATACGCCACATGCGGACCAAACCACCGCGGCTCCAAATTCAGCGGAGGCGAAATCATCAGCACCTGCGGATTCGCCGCCCGCCGCAAATGCGGCAAACACGCCTGCGTGCAGAGAAACGTTCCTCGCGTATTCACCCCCATCATCAGGTCGAACCGCTTCATCGGCGTCTCCGCCGTCCCCGTCAAGCTGATCGCGCTGGCGTTGTTCACGAGAACATCGATCCCCCCAAACTCCGCCACCCCCGCCGCTACCGCCGCCCGCACCTGCTCCTCATCGCGGATGTCCACCGCCACCGCCAGCGCCCGGCCCCCCGCCGCCCGAATCTCTTCCGCCGCCGTATAGATCGTCCCCGGCAGCTTCGCATGTGGCTCCGCGGTCTTCGCCGCCACCACGATATTCGCCCCGTCCCGCGCCGCCCGCAGCGCAATGGCCAAGCCAATTCCCCGGCTCGCCCCCGTAATGAACAGCGTCTTTCCCTTCAGCGTAGGCATCCGCCTATCGTACTTCCGGATAAAGGTCTGCGCATGGGCACAAGGACCCATGCGCAGGCAACGGCCAACTGCGTTAGGCTTTTATCTAGGTCAAGATGAGAGGAAAAAGATCACTCCAGGGAAGGGCGCCTTTTTCCTCTCGGCCCAAAGCGTCGCGCCGGTGCAAACTCGTTATTTGATCTTGTAGGTGCCGTCGGCCAACTTCTCGCGATGCGCCGTATGGCAGCCCTTGCAAGTCGCCGCCGCGTTGCCGAATGCCGCCTTCGCCGCGTCCGCGTCCTTGGCCGCCGCAGCCGCGCCAATCGCCTTCGCTGCCGCGCTGCCGTCCTTGCTCCACTGAATTCCGTCTGCCGTCCCGCGCTCGGTCCAGAACTTCTCGCTGGTCGCGAAAATCGCTTCCATCTTCTTCGCGCCTGCCGCCACGTCGTCAAACGCCCCTGCAGCAATCGACTTGTTCAACGGGCCGAACGTCGCTCCCGCCGCCTTCATCGACTTCTCGAAATCTTCATGATTGTCGGCGAACAATCCCATCGCGCTCAGCGCGAACACACCCAATACAAAAACTTTCTTCATATCCATCTCCATGCGCTTCGGCCACGGCCTACGAATAGGCGTGGGCTAATGAGTTATCGTCTTCGCCGCAACCAGCGAAGGCAGGGAACAACATCCCGCTCGAGCGAAAAGGGGAACTACGCCGCCGGTGGCGGCCGCTCGAATAACTCGTATCGAAGCTGATGGGAAACCGGTGCCGGAGCCAACCGCTCCTCCACCCAACTCGGCACATCCACCCGTGCGGTAACCATCGGTTCCGGCGCCGTGCCGCTCGCTAACTCCAGCCGTCCAAAAGCCACCGCGGCGCAACTGCCGCCGCATCCGCTTTTCTGGCTCTGTATGCCGCCCGGCGTACGCTTGCAGCAAGCATGCGCCCTCTTCCGGCTACAGCACTTCTCCACGCACTCGCCCGTCTGCCCCAGCGCCATCGCCAAAGGCGCGCCCACCGAGGCTGCATAGCAAAGCAACAGCAGCACGCCCAAGGCGCTCCGCAGTTGGCCGATAATGGCTACACCTCTCTGCACGGTTCCACCAAAAGGATACCTAATTCCACCAGCACCCGGAGGAACGTCCCGAAATCTCCCATGAAACTCGTCCTCGCCCTCCTCGCCTCCCTCCTCCCCGCCTTCCCCCAAACCCTCGCCCCCAACGGCATCGTCAACTCCGCCGACTACACCGCCGCCCTCGCCCCCGGCTCCCTCATCACCCTCTTCGGCTCCCAACTCTCGAACGTCACCGCCATTGAAGCGGCCGGCCAACCCATCGCCCCCCTCTACGTCTCCGCCACGCAACTGAACGCCCGTCTCCCCCTCCTGCCCCCCGGCCCTCTCGAACTCCGCCTCCGCACCCCCGCCGGCCTCTCCCCGCCCACCACCATCACCCTCCAACCCGCCGCCCCCCGCTTCTTCACCCAATCCATGGACGGCCGCGGCGACCCCCTGCTCGTCCACGGCGCCGACTGGTCCCTCGTCAACCCCGCCCGCCCACCCCAACCCCAGGAGATCCTCATCGCCTTCCTCACCGGCCTCGCCGATGTCCCCACCGAACGCACCTCCGTCACCTTCGGCGGCCAACCCGCCCCCGTCCTCTACGCCGGTCCCGCTCCCGGCTTCCCCGGCCTCTATCAACTCAATTTCCAGGTCCCCGCCAACGCCCAACTCGCCCCCCTCTTCCTCACCCTCGCCGCCGTCCTCCCCCACGCCCCCCGCACCGTCGGCGCGCACTCTTTCGCCTCCTCCACCCGCCTCACCGTCGCCTGGTCCCCTTCACCCACCCCCGTCGATCACTACGAAATCCACAACCTCACCGTCCGCGCCCCCCATCTCACCGCCGAACTCGCCGACCTCCAGTCCGATACCTCGTACACCTTCCCCATCCAAGCCTGCAACAACGCAACCTGCACCACCCAAGCCACCGCCACCGCCCGCACCTCCCCCGAATACTGGCAGCTCCATGGAACCGGCAACACCGTCCCCGGCCTCACCCGCCTCACCACCGACGACAACGCCCGCATCAGCGCCACCCGCTTCGGCCCCGAAGCCGGCCCCGTCACCGCCAATCGCATTCAGCTCTATTACGGCCCCGCCGGCTTCCAACGCCAAATCCTGTCGACCGCCCTCTCCAACCCCGACTCCTACCTCAGCTTCACCTCTTCCCGCGCAACCACCGGCCTCCTCACCCCCAATCCCCCCGCCCCGCTAATCGAGACCGTAGCTACCGGCCAAGGCGTCCCCCTCGCCGCCGGCCTCGGCGCCAAGGTTCGCCTCTTCTTTGAAGCCCAGGGCACCGACCGCCGCACCCGCATCTTCAGCCTCGATAGCGTCGACGGCTACACCGGCCAGGATTTCAACTCCGGCCCCGCCACCACCTGTTCCACCGCCGCCGACTTCTCCCCCGGCGGCGGCTGCGCTCTCACGGTCGAAGTTGCAGTCGAAGGCGACGCCACCAACGCCAACCCCAAAGTCCTCAACGCCCGCCAACACAAAATCGGCTACCCCACCCAAACCGACTGGCGCTGGGACGGCGCCCCCGGAACCTTTATGGTCTTCACCTCCGGCCCCTTGGCTGGCTGCACCAACTCCAATCGCACCCACGGCTACGCCATCTGGGACGGAGCCCGCTGGCAGGTCCAGTATCACCCCGACGGCTGCCCCAAGCACTTCGTCAACGTCCAGGCCGCCTTCCCCATGCACCTCGAAGCCGCTCGCTACAAGCTCTATTACGGCGACACCGCCAACCTGACCGGCCAGCTACCGTCGATGCTTCCATTCCTCGGCCCCAAGCGCCTCCTTTACGCTGACGGAGCCCGCACCGGCGCGCCCGACCGTGTCGACTTCGAAGACTGGGATCGCCAATCCCAAGCCCGCGACGTCATCTTCCTCTGGCCTAACGGCGAGCGGCTAAACGACACCGCCGAAGGCTACATCGACGACTTCCACTTCCTCACCCCCACCAACTCCCTCGACCTCCAAGTGATGTACCTCGTCATCACCGACGGCCGCCTCGTCCCCACCGGAGCCGCCGCCACCCTCCTCAACCCCTAACGCCGCGCCACCGCCAAAATCGAAATCGCCGACCAACCCACCGCCCGGAACGCTAACGCAAACGGCCCCCCAATCCGGCTCTTCCATCGCCACCGCGCCATCGCCTCTCGCAACGGAGGCAACGCCCCCGCCTCCGGCAACAACGCATCGGCCTGTGTCAACGCCCGCCCCACCCATCGCGTCTTCAAAATCCCCCGTAATCCCACCTGCGCAAACTCCCGCCCGTCCGGAACCGGATACCCCGTCCACACCTCCCCATACCCCACTTGCCGCAGAGCCTTCTCCAAGCTCTCCCGCGTCCATCGCGTCAAATGATTCGGCGGCAAATCCGCCAAATCTCTCACCCCGCCCAGCCGCGTCCACCGCTTCGGACTCGGCACCGAAAGCACCAAAGGAACCTCCGGGAACCGCTCCCGTAACGCACTCAAAAACGCAATCGGATCCGGCAAATGCTCCAACACTTCGAACAGCGTCACCGCCCGCGGTTCCGGCCACGCCACTGGATAATCCTCCACATTCGCCGTCGCGCACCGGAATCCGCTCGCCCGCAGCACCGCCACGTTCTGCTCCCCCACGTCCAGCCCGCACATATCCCATCCCCGCCGCCGCCCGCACACCAAAAACCATCCCGTGCCGCAGCCAATGTCCAGCACCGGCGCCCCCGGCCCCAACTCACTCGCCAACACCGCCAACGCCCGCCGCTGCGCCGCGCTGATCAGCCACTCCGCCTCCTCCCCACCCGGCGACAACTCCTTCGCCCACTGCACGCTCGGCACGTATGCCGCCTCCGTCCCCTCATCGTCGGAATAAGCCCGTCGATAAGCCCCCTCGTCATACCGCAGAGGATCGGCGAACTGCAGCGTGCACTGCCCACACTCCATCCCTCGGAACTCGCCGAAACTCTCCACTTCGCGAACAAACTCAGCGGAATGGCAAACGGGGCAGACTTCGTTCTCGACTATAGTCATCAAACCCATAGTCCCCGCCGCCCCCAACATTCTCACGCTAAAATTTCGGCGCCCGCCTGTGCCAATCCGTCACCCCCTGGTACGCATGCCCAATCCGGAACAGCGTTGCCTCCCCGAAAGGCTTCGCGCAAAGCTGCATCCCGATCGGCAATGTCGGCGTTCCAGCCGTAAACCCGCACGGCAGCACCAGCGAGGGAATCCCCGTCAGGTTCGCTAAGTTGAACGTATCCGGCCGCGGCGCAGCCGGAACCGCCGGAGGCAAATCCGTCTGAACAATCTCCGTCTCCAGCAACGGAGCTGGATTCCCCGCCGGCAGCAACACCGCATCGCACCCCGCAAACACCCGCCGCATCTCCTCCATCATCACCGTCCTCACCCGCAGCGCCTGTATGTAGTCCATCGCCGAATACAATGAGTTCGCCTCCAGCCTCTCCCGCACTAGCGGGTCCATCAATCCCGCCGAATCCCGCAACCGCTCCGCATGCACCGTCGCTGACTCCGCCCCCAGAATCACCCCCAACGCCGGTGAGCAAATCGCCGCGTTCTCCACCTTTGCCACCACCCGCACCGCCCCCAGTTTCTCCAACTCCCCCATCGCCGCCCGCAGTGCGCGCTCCACCTCCGGCTCCACCTTCTCGAAAAAGTATCCCTCCGCCACCCCAATCCGCAAACCCTTCACCCCCGCCCCCAGCGTCTTCGTGAAATCCGGCACCGCCCGCCGCGCCGCCGTCCGGTCACGAGGATCCGCCCCGCTCATCACCTGCAGCATCGCCGCCACGTCCGCCACCGTCCGCGCCATCGGCCCCACATGGTCCAGCGTCCAACTCAACGCCGTTACCCCATACCGGCTCACCCGCCCGTAAGTCGGCTTCAAACCCACCACCCCGCAGCTCTTCGCCGGGCCCCGAATCGACCCGCCCGTGTCCGTCCCAATCGTCAACGGAACCATCCGTGCCGCCAGCGCCGCCCCCGACCCGCTCGAAGATCCCGACGGCGAATGCGCCAAACTCCACGGATTCCGTGCGGGAGCCACCAGCCCCCGTTGCCCACTCCCCATCGCGAACTCCAGCAAATTCAACTTGCCTACCAGAATCGCTCCCGCCGCCTGCAACCGCGCCGTCACCGTCGATTCGTACTCCGGCACCCACTCCGCCGTCACCCGCGATCCGTTCGTCGTCCGGATGCCCTTCGTCGCCAACAAGTCCTTCGGCGCATACGGAATGCCGTGCAGCGGACCCTTGTACCTTCCCCGCCGGATCTCCTCCTCCGCCGTCCGCGCCGCCGCCAGCGCGCTCTCTCCGGTTACCGTCAAAAACGCCTGCACCTGTGGATTCAATCTCTCAATCTGCCTGAGACAAGCCCCCACCACCTCCACTGGCGACACCTTCCTCGTCCGCAGCAGCGACCCCAATTCCCCCACCGATAGCTCAATCATCTGCGCCGCCCGCCGGCTCCACTCCCTCCGCCACCCGGAACCGCCGCAATACTTCTAACTGCGCCCGACGCCTCTCCATGACTGGTTCTAACACCGCCCAACGTTCCTTGCCAATCCGCACGCCGTAAACCTGTGCCGCCGCCTCCCAACGCGCAACCGTCACCACTTGACCTTCGGCCGCCGCACCGCCCGCCAATGCCAGTAGCAACTCCCGGCGCGCCACCCCGTTAGTGATTCCCATACAGCAAGACCCTATGCGATGCCCGCCCTGCCTGTCAATCCCATTTGGCCCAGTAACTGCATTAGAAAGTTGTCATGGCCACCATTAGCGCGCTGCTCGCCGAGATCCCGGAACGTCCCTCCCTCCTCAGCCCCAGCCAATTCGAAGCAGCCTATCGGAGCTACTTTCATCAGACAGTGAACTATCTCCGCGCCCGCGGCAGCAATCGCGAGTGGGCCGAGGAACTCGCCCAAGCCGCTTGGGCCCGTGGCTGGGAGTGCCGAGCCCAACTGAAGGACGCCGCTGCCGTGCAATCCTGGGTCATCTCCATTGCGCGCAACCTCCGCAATCTGGACTTCCGCAACGCACGCGCCACGGAAATCCTAACCGAAACCTCCGCTACCGTCGACCCCGACTCCCGGCCCCTTTTCCTGCAGCAGATCCTGCGCCCGCTCTCCCGCGCCGATCGCACGCTGCTCTTTGAAACCTACGTCAATGGCAGCACCAGCCGCGACCTCGGCCCGGTGCTCGGCATCTCCCCCGTCGCCGTCCGCGTCCGCGTGGCCCGTGCCAAAAGCTGTGTCCGGAATGGGCTCCGCAAATCTGGCCTCCAATTTCCTTCGCTCACGGTCAGCCATTCCGCCTGACCGCATTTGGTCATTTGGCGAATAAGCTGCCGTCCCTTGCCGGCTCCCGAATCAACCCAGCCCAACCCAGAATCGACCCACACACGGCGTAGCCTTCCGCCGGCAGCGCTGTTAACTCAAACATCTCCGGCTCCGCATCGCCCGGAAATCGGGGACCCACTACCAACCCACAGGCCGGGCATCCGGCGTCGGTATCCGACGAAACAACGGTCGCCGACCACACGCGGCAAGCTTCCCCACCCACCACCATGTCCATTAGCGCTTCCAGGTCCGTGAAACGAGACACTCCCTCTGCCCCTCGCAGCGGCTCAAACGCCTCGAAGAATGGAGCGACTGTCGCGAACGTGGCAGAGGTGAGTTTCATGCCCATGGCCAGCGTAGCCTGCACGGCGAGGTCCATTGCCCGCCGATTCCCTTTGGGTGTCCACGTGCACTGTCGTGGGAATAGGAACGAACTATGCCAAACAACATTTACCAATCCATGACAGACAGCGCGGCCGAGAAAGCCAACGCATTGGGAGACAAAATCGCCGACGGTGCCGCGGACGTCCAGAGCAAACTATCCGACTTCGGCCGCCGGACCGCGGACACGATTGATGAGAACATCAGCGCCACGGCAGCGTACGTGCGCGAACATGACGGCGGCCGTATGATGCACGATCTCAAGCGCGTCGTCCGGAACAACCCCGGTCCCTCGTTGCTCGCCGCAATCGCCATTGGCTTCTTCGTGGGCCGCACCATCACCCGCAACGCCAAGGGCTAACCTCATGCTCACGCCGGATCGGTCCTTCGCCACCCTGCTTCGCGATGTGCTGGGTAGCATCCAGTCCATCCTCGCCGCGGAGGCGCGGTTGGTGAGGGCGGAAGCGCTCGCCGCCGCGCCCCAGGCGAAGGAATCGATCCTGCTTCTCGCCTCCGGAGCGCTGGCCGGCTTCTTCACGGTTCTGTTCCTGCTCCTCGCGCTCTTGTTTGCGCTTGCGCAGGTCATGCCGCTTTGGGCCGCCTCGCTCCTTACGGCTACTGTCGCGGCCGCGGCCGCGACAGTAGCCATCACCACCGGCCTCAAAGGCCTCAAGCTCCTTCAACCCGCCTTTCAACGCACAGCCGTCAGCCTCAAGGACAACTGGGAATGGTTCAAACAATACACGAAATAGAGTCCGGCCTCGCCGAAACCAGGGCCTCCCTAGGTGGTGCCCTCGACGCTTTGGAAGGCAAGGTGAAGTCGGCCGCCGATTGGAATACCCATTTCCGCGCCAGCCCGGAACTGTGGATGGCCGCGGCTCTAGGAGCGGGCTTGCTCGTCGGCGCGATGACCCGCCGACGGACTTCCAGTCGTCAACTCGGCCTCCCGCCGTCACCGCCTACCCGCACCGCCCAGGCTTGGGATCAAGCCAAAAGCGACCTCCTCTCTACCGGCGCGTCCATGTTCATCGACTTTGTTCGGGACTCCTTCCCCCGACGACAACGGTAGCCGGCGCATCGCCTATTGGAAGTGTACGTTCGTGCCGCTATAGCTCTCCCACACAATCGAGCCGTGGTCGAGACCCGTGGCTGTGAACCTCGCCGGAAGCGTGAAGTGTTGCACCAGCAAAGTGCCCGTCGGAGCATTCAGTTGCGCGAACACCATGCTGGGCACCAGTGATGCCAGCACGTCCCGCGGTACCGTATAGCGACCAGCCTCAGCTCGTTCCGTGCATCCGAACGACGTGAAAATCTCCGCATTTGCCCCGGTCCACGAACCGCCTTGAATCACCACGAAGCCTCCCGGCGCCCCACCCCTCCACGTCAACGTGAGCGGTTGAGAACGGCTGACGGAAGTGATGGTCGTATGTTCATTCCACACGAGCGGGTTCTCGGCCCGGATGCTTGCCTCGAATGCGCCCACGTCCGGCCCGCCTGTCCCTTGGAAGCGGAACGTTCCGCCCGCGGCCGGGATGAACAACTGAGCCCCGGGAGTTGCGTCGGAGGCGGAAAAGGCGAAGTTGGAGGTCTGCTGTTTAACCAGCGTCCTGGTCCCGCCGTCCGGCAGGGTCAACGTGACGGAAGGCCCAGCGTCCAGCCGCTTCAGAAACGGAATCTGGAAGGGACTCTGCGTTCGCCATGTCGTCACCACGCAACCCGGATTCGCAAAGCCGCCCACCGAGCCCCAGTTGCTGGAGTCGAATGGCGTGCTTCGCATGAACTGTGCCGTGGCGGAGTCTTGGGTCACCATCCGGGCAGGCTGGCCGGTGGAAGCCGGCGTGTAGGAGAGGAATCGCACCAGATAGAGCCAGCCGAGGTTGACCTCGCTCTTGCCGGATCCCAACAGGTTTTCGACCTCGGTGCTCGACGTGAACCAGTCGGTGCAAACCTTCCCCGCCGCCGCGACGGGTATCGACGTGAAGTTACTCATGTAGTTGCCCGTCTTCGCATACGCCGAGGCGTAGCAACCGGAAATGCCTTCCGGAATTTCCACTGCGATCTGGTCGAGTCCGGGATAGGTCGAGCGTCCGTGATAGATCACCCTCGCCTGTTTATTGCCGATGTAGAACTCAAACGGCAGGCTGGTCAGGTTCTGTGGAGAGGCGATGGTACGCGTCTCGTCGTTTGGATCCGGCCCTTGCCCGGTGCCCCAGAAGTAGACGATTTGGCCAGGATTGGCCGCATTCGTGGGGGTGATGTACTTGTAGTCCAAGTCATAAACGGCGGCGTTGCCGAGCCCATTCCCGCCGAGGGTCAGGATCCCGAAGGCGCTTTGGACGACGGTAAGAGCGAACACAGCGCTGGTTTGGCCGTTGTAGGTAACGGTCATCGACCCCGCCCCGGCCGGCGTCGCCGAAGGCAGAATAGCCGCGATCTGTCCGGCCGAGACGTAATAGGGGATGGCTTCGGTGGTTGTGCCGCCTACGGTGATCTTGATGGAGACGCCGCCGAGGTTTCGATTCAGGGCGGGGTCAAAGCCTTGTTGCAGAAGGGCGGTGGGGCCCAGGTTGGCGCCATAGAGGATGAAGATACATCCTCGTGCGATGGCGTAGTTAGGCGTGCCGGGGATCAGGTAGCTGTAGTTGTTCTGGATCCCGGTGATGCGAGGCTGCGCCGCGGCCACGCCAACGAGCAGAAAGAAAAGCAGAGCAAACGATCTCGGTCGATTCATGTTGCCTCTCGTGTTTCGGTAGCGAGATTGTACTCCGACTGGATCCCGTTTACTAGCCAAACCTGCAACCAAGAACCTGCCCGCGCCAACCTGCGCCTCGCTGCCGGAGGAAATCCAGCAACTTAGAATGCCTGGACCGCCATTGATACTCTGGCCTCCAGTCGTCTGGGTAGGATATCTTTCGGATCGGGCCGTATCGAGCGTCGAACATCCTGTCCGGCCACCGTGAATCCGACTTCGGCTATCGTTATCGCGAATGAATTCAGATTGATCACTTCGATCGATGCAAGCCTGTCATTCATCAAATCGACGCTGCTGGACAAGAAGCAATCCCGCCTGGTAGCCGTTAGTTTGGGGATTACTCTGAGTCGAACCCGGCGCTGGAAGTAAAAGTTGTAGAGGCTAAGGTCCAAAGCAATTGTTCCGTTGATCGCTCCGATGATTGCGGCGGTGACACTCCAATTCATCCGTCGCACCTCCCCATCCAAGCCCCGGAGGTATCTTTCGCAATTCGAACTTTCGCGCTAGCTCCAAGTGCATCCGCGCGGCCTCCTCGGAGTGTTGTCTTTCTCCGTGTAAAGGCAAATCGCCTCTTGCCGAGTTGTCGGATCTCCGTAGTCAATGCACGGCAGACCACCCCCGTCCAATGCACCTGGCCCCCAGTCGGCTTCCCCGCCAGCGGCGCGCCGGGCCTTCGAGGCCCGCCCCACCGCCAAAATTCACCTGCCACCAAATCGCCGGTGACGGCCCATCGAAAAATATATGGATCCTCCAACTCAAACATTCAAAACCGTTTCTCCTTCACCAATCTCCGGCCCTCCCGGAATCCTTCGCCCCGGTTGCTACGGTTTCACTAAATGGCGCTATCCTGCGGTTCACTTCCGCGGGGCAGCGCCATTCCAATTTCTCCTGGAGCAATCCCATGGCAAAACCACTCACCGAAGAGCAAAAGCAACGTCGCGCCGAAATCGCGCGCGCCAACGGCCGCAAAAGCAAAGGGCCAGTCACTGCCGCCGGCAAACATCGCAGTTCGATGAACGCCATCACGGTCGGGAAGTTCGTCGAAGTGCACGAGCACGACTTGCCGCCCTTCGTCGCCAATCTCACCGCCAAGGATCGGAAGGCCTACATCAATCTCTATCAATCCAACCTGCGAAACTTGCGGCCGAACTCCGAACACGAACTCTGGCTCGTGCGTTCAATCTCCGCCGAACAGTTTCAATTCGACCGCCATTGCAAAATCGAAGCGCTCGCACTCAAGGCCGACCGCGACCATGTGCGCAACAGGGATACTGACCTAACGTCCGACGAACTCGAACTCGGCGCCTTTGAACGCCACGCCAGCGGCGACCGTATCTTCCGGATCCTCGACCGGAAGAAAAAGCAACACCTCGCTGCTTATGAAAAATTCACCCGCTTACTACTTCGTATGCAGAAGGACCGGCCCGCCCTGGAAAACGAACCCGTCTGCGATACCCCCGAGATACTTGCTGATCCCATTGAAACGAAACAGGTTGCGCCGAATTCTAATACCGGTTTTCCCGCCGCTGTCCATTTGTTGTTGACGGACCTACCGGAATCGGTGACCTTCAACCAACAGCAAAAGAGGAACTCCCGAGTGTAACCTCCCCTTTCTTCCTAGTTTGAGTAGCGGCTGCTTTTGGCCTTGCCGTCTTGAAGGCTGGCCCATTGCCAACCCAATCGATCTCAAGGGAAAAGCTCTCTTCTGGATCACCGGCGAAGCCTACCGCCAAACCATACGCAGGCCAACTTCTCGCGGCTCGTTCAGCTCGGCGTCCGCGTCTTCTTCTAAAGCGATAAAGTGGGAGCCGATGAAATGGCTCCCACTCCTCCTCCTGTCCGTTCTTCTGCTCCCCGCCCAAGTCAAACGCACCGAAGTCATCAAGGCGACCACGCCCGAAGACGACGCCAAAGGCCTCGATCCCAAGGTCCCCGAATCGGTCGCGATCTCCACTCAGTTTGAACGCGTCGTCGTCATCCGTGTGAAGAATCAGGCCGGACTTCTCGCCGCCATCGAGCGCCACGTCGCTGAGCAGAAGATCCGCAACGCCGTCATCCTCAGCGGCGTCGGCTCCGCCATCGCGACCCACTATCACATGGTCACCAACCGTTCGTTCCCCTCGAAGAACCTCTACCTCGAAGACCCCAACACCTCCGCCGACATCATCTCCATGAGCGGCTTCGTCCTCGATGGCAAGGTCCACTGCCACCTCACCTTCGCTGATCCCGCTAAAGCCTTCGGCGGCCATCTCGAAGCCAACACCCGCGTCTTCACCTTTGCCGTCCTCGCCCTCGGCGTCCTGCCCGACGATCAGTCCCTCGGCCTCAAACGCTTTGACGACAAGACCTGGCGCTAGCTGATAATTCGGTGGATCGGCTCGCCGTAGTCGATGTCGATCCGCTTGTGCCCCGGCACTTCTAGCTTCCGCGCATCGATCCCTAACTGGTGCAGCACCGTCGCGTGAATGTCCGTGACGTAGTGCCGGTTCTCGACCGCATGGAAGCCGATCTCGTCCGTCGCGCCTTCGACGACCCCGCCCTTGATCCCACCGCCCGCCAGCCACACCGAAAAGCCATAAGGATGATGGTCGCGCCCATTCGTCCCCTCCGCCCCCGGTGTCCGCCCGAACTCCGTCGCGAAGACCACGAGCGTGTCGTCCAGCAGACCGCGCTGCTTCAGATCCTTCAGTAATCCAGCGATGGGCTGGTCCACTTGACCGGCGAGTTCGCCATGGGTCTTCTTCAGATTGCTATGGCCGTCCCACTTGCCCGCGCCGCCGTTGTTGCCGTGGAAAACCTGGATGAACCTCACGCCGCTCTCGGCCATCCGCCGCGCCGCGAGCAGCGTCTCCCCGAACGGCTTGGTGATGGCATTGTCGAGGCCGTAGAGCTTCTGCGTCTCCGGGCTTTCGGCGGAGAGCTTCATGATCTCCGGCACCGCCGTCTGCATCCGGAAGGCGAGTTCGTAGGACTTGATGCGCGCCTTCAGCCCCGCGTCCTCCGGGTATTGCTCGGCGGTCAACTGGTTGAACTTGTGGATGAGATCGAACTGACGCCGCTGCGCGTCCGCCGCTGTCGCGACATGCGGCTTGGCGTAGGGCAGGGGATCGGTCGGGTTCACGTCGAGGCGGACGCCGCCATGCTCCGGGCCCAGGTACGAAGCACCATGAGCGCCGGGGCCGCCGCAACAGGAGTCGATCGGCTCACCGAGCACGACGAACTGCGGCAGGTTCTCGTTCAGCGACCCCATGCCGTAATGTACCCAAGCGCCAATCGTCGGGAACTGCCCTTCGAGCACATGGCGCCCCGTGTGGAACTGCATCTGCGCCCCGTGGTTATTGTCGGTCGTCCAGACGGAACGCACCACTGCGATGTCATCAATGCAACTGCCGATGTGCGGGAACCAGTCGCTGACTTCAATCCCGCTCTTCCCGCGCTTGGCGAACCCCGTCTGCAACGGATAAAGCCGAGGCTGCGCCTTGTGCAATCCGGCGATCACCTCCCGCAGGTTCTGCTTCACCAGCGGATTCTCAAGCGCCGCATGGTACGGCGTATCGCCGAGCAGACGGCCCGCGTACTTGTTCAACTCCGGCTTCGGGTCGAACGACTCCATATGGCTGACGCCGCCGATCATGAACAGCCAGATCACCCGCTTGGCTTTGCCCTGCGGAACTTGTCCGTTGAGCAGCGCACCGAGGGCGAGGTTCGAAAGGAAGGCGCGGCGGGTAGTCATCGGGTGGTCACGAAATCATTATGGTTGAACAGCGCGTGGATCAGGTCAACGGGGGCAGCGTCCTTGGCGAGTTGGCGTTCCGCGGCGGACGGCCCGCGGCCGAGGACAGCTTGGAACGCGCGGTCGACAAAGCCGGGGCCTTCGAGACGCCGGGCCAGCTTGGCGGCCATCTCCTGGCTCAGTTGGCTATTGGCCATCGCCAGCGCCTGCTGCGGCACCACGCTCTCATTGCGCTCGTAGCACTCGGTCGGATTGGCGCCATCGAACACCTGCAGGAACTGCATCTGCATGTCTGGAGAGTGGCTGAAATAGAGGCTCCGGCGGCGGACCTCGAAGCCCTTGGCCGGGTCGATGTCCGCACCGCCCATCGTGCGGTCGAGTTCACCGGCCACGGCGAGAATGCTATCGCGAACCACCTCGGCTTCCAACCGCCGTGAAGCCGGGCGAGTCGCCTTGTATGCCGCGCTCATCAGGATCGTCTTGTGCAGCGCCTTCATGTTCCAACCGGAGCCCATGAACTCGGTGGCTAGGAAGTCGAGTAGCGGCTGGTTCGCCGGCTTTTGACCGTTCAGGCCGAAGTCGAAGACAGTCGGAACGAGAGCCGTGCCGAAGTGGCGAAGCCAGATGTGGTTGACCGCGACGCGCGCCGTCAACGGGTTGTCGGTGGAGGCGATCCACTGCGCCAGCGCCGTGCGGCGGCCAGTGCTCTTGGTCGGGTACTCTTTGCCGATAGGCGTGTAGCCGGTCGCGGGCTGAGCCAGCGCAGCGGTGGCGGCGGCGAGGTTCTTCTGCGCTTCGGCCACCTTCTTCGTATCGGGCTTTTCGCCCGCCAGCGCGGCCGTCATCTCCGCCTGGGCACGCTGCAATTTTTCATGGCCGCGAAGCAGTCCGGCCTTGCGCTCGAGTTCGCGCGCCTTGGCCGCGAGGTCTTCGAAATTGGGATCGGCGGGGACGGCGAACTTCGCCCGTTCGGCGGCGATGCGCGCTTCGAGTGCAGGGAGTTCCGCCTCTGCCGCGGCCAGCGCGAGCTTGTCCCCCGCCGCTTTCGCGATGGCTTCCTTGGCCTGTTTCAGCAGCTCTGCGTGGACGAACTCGCGATGGTCCGGATAGTACGAAGCAAGAGGCAGGGAGACCGGCTCCAGCTTGCCCAGCGCCGGGCCCAGAGCCGCCGGAGTTCCGGGCGCGAGGACGTTCGACTTGTCCGGCGTCTGAATGTTCCCCCGGATCAGCAGATAGGTCGGCCGGTCGAGCGAGGCGTCGAAGATGCGGCTCAGCGCGTCCTTCTCGACGTCCGTTTCGCCGGGGACGCGGTCCATACGGACCTCGTAGGGTTCGAACACGGCGCGGAGCCGGTAGTACTCCTCCTGCGAGATCGGATCGTACTTGTGGTCGTGGCAGCGGGCGCACTTCACCGTCACTCCCATAAAGCCAAGCATCGTGTGATCGACGGCGTCCTGCAGCCAGCCGTCGCGGTCGAACTTCGAATAGTTGCGGGCCAGGAAGCCGGTCGCGCGCAGCGTAGCGGGGTCGTTGGGAGCGACCTCGTCGCCCGCCAACATCTCGACGATCATGCGGTCGTACGGCTTGCCGGAGTTGAGCGACTCCACAATCCAATCGCGCCACCGCCACATATGCTTATGGCTGTTGCGGACCTCATTCGAACGGCGATAGCCGTACCAATCGCTGTAGCGCCAGATGTCCATCCATGGCGGCCCCAGCGTTCGCCGTAGCGGGAATCGGCCAGCAGAGCATCGACAGACTGCTCATACGAGAGCTTCGCGTGCCGGGCCGACTCCTCCGCCGTCGGCGGCATGCCGAGCAGGTCGAGAAACAGGCGGCGCAGCAGGACGTCCGGCGCGGCCTCCGGACGATCGGTCTTCACTAGCGCGTCGATGTTGGCAGCGGCCGGGCGAACGGGCTTGTTGAAAGCCCAGTGTGAGGACCTTTTAGGCCCTTTGGATACGACCTTTTCCCACGGTGCGCCGTCGTCGATCCACGCGGCGACCAACGCCAACTCCGCATCCGTGAACTTGGCTCCGAACTTGGGCATGGCGGGCTTCGCGCTATGGGCGAGCACCTGATAGAGGAAGCTCTCCTTCGCCTTGCCGGGCAAGAAGCCAGGGCCGCGATCGCCGCCGCGCAGGGCGGTTTCCCGTTTGGATAAATCAAAGCCGGATTGCTTACCGGCGGCGTTGTGGCAGCCGAGGCAACGCGTTTCGAGAAGCTGCAGCGCCTCCGGCTTCTGGGCGTAAAGGCCCATGCTGATGCCGAGGAGGAGGGCCGCTCTAGACAATGCCTTTGATGACCTCGCCTTGGATTTCCGTCAGCCTCTCGCGGCGGCCCTGGTGGAGATAGTTGAGGGCGTCCTGGTCGAGACCCAACTGATGCAGGATCGTCGTATGCACGTCGCGCAGATGATGCGGCTTCTCGACCGCGTAGAGCCCGACCTCATCCGTCGTTCCTTCGGCAACGCCGCCCTTCACCCCGCCGCCGGCCATCCACATCGTGAAGCCGGTGTTGTTGTGGTCGCGGCCCTTGCCGCCTTGCGCTTCCGGGGTGCGGCCAAACTCGCCGCCCCAAACGACGAGCGTCGAATCGAGCAGGCCGCGTTGCTTCAAATCCTTGAGCAACGCCGCAATCGGCTGGTCCGTACGGGCCGCCATGCGGAGATGATTCTCTTCGATATCGTCGTGCGCGTCCCACTGCGAAATCGCCGGGCCGCCGGAGACGACCGTGACGAAACGGACGCCGTTCTCGACGAGTCGCCGCGCCATCAGACAGCGGCGGCCGAAGTCGTCCGTGATGGGGTTGCCGATGCCGTACATCGTGTTGATGTGCGCCGGCTCGTTCTTCATGTCGAACACCGCCGGAGCCTCGGTCTGCATCTTGAACGCGAGGTCGTAGGTGCTGAGACGGGCGGAGAACTCGTCATCGCCGGGCGTCATGGTCGCCTCGTCGATCTCGCGGATGAAGTTCAGCGTATTGCGCCGCTGGGCGAGCGTCACCCCTTCCGGCAGTTCGAGATTGAGAACCGGCTTGGCGCCGCCTCGGAAGATGTTCGGCTGATAGACGGCCGGTAGGAAGGCGTTGGCGTACACCGGCTGTCCGGCTTCGATGGTGCCATACGGATCGGGCATCACCACATATCCGGGGAGCGAATCGCTCTCGCTGCCGAGGCCATACACCGACCACGAACCCATGCTCGGGAAGCCAGGCAGAATGCGGCCGGTGAAGAGTTGGTACTGCGCCGAGGAGTGGATGAAGGCGTCGGCGGTGCAGGAGCGGATGACCGCGAGATCATCGGCGCAGGTGGCGGTATGCGGTAGCAGGTCCGACACCCAGAGGCCGCTCTTGCCATGTTGCTTGAACGTGCGCTTGGTGCCCAACAGCTTCGGCGTGCCGTTGATGAACTGCCGCTTGGCGGGCCGGAACGACGCCGGCAGCGGTTGCCCATCGAGCTTGTTCAGGAGCGGCTTCGGATCGAACGTCTCCATCTGGCTCGGTCCGCCGGCCATGAAGAGAAAGATCACCGACTTGGCCTTGGCGGGCAGCGTCGGCTTCTTCGGCGCGAGCGGGTTCTTCACCTCGGCGTTCAGCATCGCCCCGAAGGCGAGGCTGCCGACGCCGCAAAAGGCGTCCGTGAGAAATTCGCGGCGATTCCGGGTTGGTTTCGAGTGGAGGCTCATTGCACGTAAAGGAAATCGTTAGCGGCGAACAGGGCCAGGGTGAATTCGCGTAGTGGATTCGACGCGAGGAAGCGAAGCGAGGCGGCGCGCTCTTTCGGTACGGGCGGCCGGTTGAACACGAGTTCGAAGGCCTTGTCGACCCGCTGGTTCGCCGGGAGTTTTGCAAGCCGCTCCGCGAGAGCGACGGCCACTTGGCGCGTCACGGGCCCGTTTAACAGTTCGAGAGCTTGCGGCGCATGGGTGCTGCTTTCGCGGCGGGCGCAGCTCAGCAGGGTATCCGGCGAGTCAAACACTTCCATGAACGGCATCCGCATGTTGCGCTTCTGGAAGAGGTAGATGCTGCGGCGATTGTGCTGGGCCACATCGGGCGTGACCGCCCATTGGTCCGGCTTGTACAGCAGGTTCACCAGTTCCGACTCGATCGGCGGAATGACGCTCGGGCCGAAGCGCTGCGGATTCAAGAGCCCGGCGGACTGCAGCATGGCGTCGCGGAGCTCTTCGGCCTGCAGGCGACGGCGGCTGTAGTTCCAGAGGAAGCGGTTGCGCGGATCCTTCTCCATCGCGGCCGCCGATGGGTTCGGGATCGAGGCTTGCCGATAGGTGTTGCTCAGAACCATCATTCGATGCAGCGGCTTCTGCTGCCAGCCGCTGGCGACGACCTGATTGGCGAGCCAGTCGAGCAGTTCCGGGTGCGAGGGGCGGGCGCCCATGCGGCCGAAGTCATTCGGCGTGGCGACGATGCCGGCGCCGAAGTGCGACTGCCACAGACGATTGGCGAGCACCCGTGCCGTGAGCGGGTTATGCGGATCGGTGATCCAGGCCGCGAGTTTACGGCGGGGCTGCGGGATCGCTTCGCCCCATTCGGCGGCATCGTCGGGAAGCAGCACGCCAAGCGGCCGCATGCCCATCTTGGCCGTGGGCATATCGCTTGAACCACGCTCAAGAACATGGACGGGGAAGTAGAGCTTCGGATCGCTGCGAACGGTCTTCAACTCCGGCAGCGGCTCGGGCAACTGCTTCTCTTTGACGCCGATCACCTGCTCGATCTGCGCCTTCTCCGGCCCGGTGGTCTCCTTCAACTTCTTCCGCAGATCGGCGAGTTCCTTCTTCACGGCGTCGGTCCGCTTCTGCCAGTCGGCCTTCTCGGCGTCGTTCGACATGGGGATGTCGTGCTGTTCGGTGGTCGCAAAGAAGCTCTGCATCCGGTAGTAGTCGGTGTGGCGGATCGGATCGAACTTGTGATCGTGGCACCGGGCGCAGCCCAGCGTCACACCGAGGAACGCGGAGCCGACCACGTTGGTCATCTCCGTGAGAATCTCGTTCCGGATGTAGGCCTTGTCCTGGTTGCCGGCGTTCTTGCGGAACGGTCCAAGCCGATTGAAGCTGGCGGCGACCAGCATCTCGCGATTGGCGGGATCGATCTCGTCGCCAGCGAGCTGCTCCGTGAGGAACTGGTCGTAGGGTTTGTCGGCGGCGAGGGAGCGGATGACGTAGTCGCGATACTGCCAGGCCTCGCTGCGGTGCGTGTCGTATTCAAAGCCGTCGCTTTCAGCGAAGCGGACGACATCGAGCCAATGGCGGGCTTGCCGCTCGGCGTATTCGGGCGAAGCGAGGAGGCGATCGACGAGGGCTTCGTAGGCCTTGGGTGAACGATCAGCCAGGAACGCCTTGGTCGCTTCCGGTGTCGGCGGCAGGCCGGTGAGGTCGAGGTAAACGCGGCGGACGAGAGTCTGCCGCGT
This sequence comes from Candidatus Sulfopaludibacter sp. SbA3, assembly GCA_945890485.1. GTDB lineage: Bacteria > Acidobacteriota > Terriglobia > Bryobacterales > Bryobacteraceae. Next base: position 71,922 of record CAMDCN010000009.1, read on the forward strand.
TGCGGGTGGCGCAGGAGATAGACCTTGGTCCCGCAGCCGCTTAAGAACGAAGGCGTCGATGGGATGCGAGGCCCACTTCTGATCGGCTGGATCGGAGAACTGCGGAATGGCGGGCGTGGCGCGGGGCTTGAACGCCCAGTGGTTTCGCTCGGCCGTCGTGTATTTGCCGCCGGAGCTTTCAGCGGCCCAAGCCGCCAAGGAGACCGCGGCGATGATCAACAGCTTTAACCGTGCTGACATGCCTGTATCTCTAGATTATTTCACGTTGGGGCCGGGCCTTGAACTGTTTTACGTCGCCGCCGGGAATCCGTCCAGGATGCTGAACGCTAGAGATGTCGATGGGGTTACTAAAGAATTGCAATCGGGCTAAGCTTTTCTGTATGGCCGTGTAGCCCGAGTACATTAACCTATGAAACACTTCTTCGAGATTCCGATTCAGCGTTTGGTCTTGGCTTTGAGCCTGGCGGTCGGAGCCATGGCGCAGAGCACGACCGGCAGTTTGATTGGCACGGTAACCGATTCGTCCGGCGCAATGGTCGCCGGCGCAAAGGTCCGCGCTACCAACCTAGGTAACGGGGCCACAGTAGAGACGACGTCCGGTGCGGCGGGTGAGTACGCCCTGCCCAACCTTCCCGCGGCATCGTACAAGATTCGAGTGGAAACCGCGGGTTTCCGCTCCGTGGACATTAACGAAGTCCGCTTGCTGCTCAACCAGACCGTGCGTACCGATGTACGGTTGGAGCCGGGAGCGGTGGAACAGAGCGTGACGGTGACGTCGGCGGTGCCGACGATTCAGACCGACAGCGCTTCGATTGCAAACAACATTGATACCCATTCGGTGGTGACCCTGCCGCTGAATGGCCGTACGCTGGATCGTCTGATCCTGATCACGGCGGGCAACACGTCGGATTCTCCTTCGAACCCGAAGTTGGCTGGCTCGCTGCACTGGGGCGGCAACTTCTACTCGATCGATGGCGTGGCCATCAACGATACGGGTAACGGTGGCGCCTCCTACTCTTTCCGGACGCAGCTTTCGACGACTCCTTCGATCGATACGATTCAGGAGTTCAAGATTGAGACCAACAGCGCCAAGGCCGAACATGAAGGCTCCGCGGCGATCTCGATCATCACCAAGGGCGGCACGAACGATCTGCATGGTTCGTTGTTTGCGTTCAACCGCAACCGGGCGCTTTCGGCCAACCAATACTTCAACAATGCGAACGGGCAACGGCGGCCTCCGTTCAACCGGAACGAATTTGGCGTGACGGCCGGTGGCCCGGTGATCAAGAACAAGACGTTCTTCTTCGGCTCGTATGAAGGGCTGCGGCAGCGCCAGGCCACGACCGGTTTCTTCGCTTATGCGACGCCAGCCATGCGGACGGGCAACTTCGCAGGCGTGCGGGATATCAAAGACCCTCTGAGCGGTTTGCCGTTTCCGAACAACCAGATCCCGACCAACCGGCTGGATTCGCGGGCGACGCGCTGGGGCGCATTTATGCCGCTGCCAAACACCCCGGGCACGACCGCGGCGGGCACGGGCTTGAACCATGTGGCCAACGTGGGCAACGTAATTGACGTGAACCGCTATACGGCGCGCGGCGATCACCACTTCAACGAGAAGAACTCGATCAACGTCGTGATGGGCTACTCCAAGGGATCCCCGTACTTCGTCAGCAATGGCGGCCCGAGCGCTTATGGCAACTTCTCGGACGGCGGATACATCACGAAGAACGCTTCCTTGACCTATAACCGGACGATTGGCGCGAACAAGCAGAACGAATTCCGCTATGCCTACTTCAGCCACGGCTCAATCCGCATTGGTCAGAACACGGACTTCGACCCGACTTCGCTATTCCCTTCGCTTTATGGTCCGCTGCCGATTGGTGGTCTGCCGACGGCGACGTTCAACAACGTTTATGGCCAGATCACGGACTCTGGCGGTTCCGAACGCGCGCCGCAGATTACGCAGCAGTTGACAGATAACTTTTCGTTCAACAAGGGCCGGCACACGTTCAAGACGGGTGTCGACATCGGATTCAGCCGGATTGCTTCCAACCCGGCGGCGGGCGCGGCGCAGTTTGGCTCGTTCTCGTTTAACGGACGGTATTCGAACGACCCGTACGCCGACTTTCTGCTTGGCTATCCGATCACGTCGACACGCGGAACGCCGAGTCTCGTTAACCTGCTTCACTACACCCGCTATGGCGCTTACTTCCAGGACGACTGGCAGGTGAGTTCGAAGCTGACGATCAATGTCGGCATGCGCTACATGCTGCAGACGCAGACGCAGGAGCGCGATGGTTCGTTCGCGAACTTCGACCTCGAAAAGGGCGTGTTTGTGGTGCGGAGCGAAGGCGGCCAGTTGGCGCCGTTGTCGCTGCCGCGGTTGTTGCAGGCTTATCCGTACGTGAGTTCGGAGCAGAACGGATGGGGCAGCGATGTGATTACGGCGGACCACAATAACTTTGGACCGCGGTTCGGCTTTGCTTACCGTCCGTTCAACAACAGCAAGACGGTGGTGCGCGGTGGCTTCGGCATCTACTACAACGTGATTCCTGTATACATCGGAATCCGGCAGATCTCGAACGCGAATGCGCCGTTCCAGTTGACGGAGACCTTTGAGAGTGGAGCGACGTCGCCGACCTTGACGCTGGCGACTCCGTTCCCCGGCTTGGGCGCGATTTCGGCGAACCCGAACTTGACCGCCGTGAACCGGAACATCCGCAACACGTCGTCGACGCAGTGGAACCTGACGATTGAGCGGGAACTGGGCGCGCAGTTTGGATTGCGTGCGACGTACCTGGGCAACAAGGGTACGCGGGTACCGTGGTACCTCTACGAACGCAACCTGCCGTTGACGCAGGCTCCGGGTACGATTCAATCCCGGCGGCCATTCCAGCCATTTGCGAGCATCGGGGCGCTCGACACCAATGGCAACTCGATCACGCATCAGGGTCAGCTTGAACTGATCCGGCGGTTTAGCGGTGGCTTGTACTTGCAGTCGAACTACACCTGGACCAGCACGCTGGACAACGTGCCGATCGTGTTCGGACCGCAGGACCCGTACAACGCGTCGGCTGACCGTGGCAATGGCGATTCGATCCGGAAGCATGTAGCGTATACCTCGTTGACCTATGACTTGCCGTTCGGACCGGGCAAGAAGTTCGCGAATGTGGGTGGTGTGGCTGGAAAGTTCGTCGGCGGCTGGACTGTGGCTTCGATCATGCAGTTCCGCAGCGGGACCCCGTTCAGCGTGGCCTTCAGCCCGAATCAGGCTGGCTGGTACGCGAGCCGGGCGAACGTGGTGAGCTCGAACTTCTACCCCAGCAACCAGAACATTGAAGGCTACATCAACCCGAGCGCCTTCGCGATTCCGGCGCCGTTCACCTTCGGCGATTCTGCGCGGAACATGTTGTTTGGACCCGGGCAGCGGATCATCGACTTCAGCTTGCTGAAGACGACCCCGATCACCGAGCGCATCCGCGCGGAGTTCCGGGCCGAGGCCTTCAATATGCCGAACACGCCGAGCTTTGGCAACCCTGCGTCGAACCTGACGGCGGCGGCCAACTTCGGCAAGATTCGCGGGACGACCGTCGAAGCCCGTGTGGTGCAGTTTGGTCTAAAATTGCTGTTCTGATAACGCCGATGCGAGTTAGTACTCTCTTGCTCGTCGCGATGGGGATCCCGGCCTTTGGCCAGGATCCCCTCGTGTTTTTTGAAAGCCGGGTTCGGCCGGTGTTGGTAAAGAACTGTTACGCGTGCCATACGAAGTCGGAGATGGGCGGATTCCGGGTGGACTCGCGCGAGCGGATTCTGAAAGGCGGCAAGTCCGGTGCGGCGGTGAAGCCGGGAGCGGCGGCGGAGAGCTTGCTGCTCGAGCTGGTGGAGCATCGGAACCCGGAACGGAAGATGCCTCCGCAGATGAAGTTGAAGGAAGCCGAGATTGCCGATCTACGGACTTGGATCGAGGCTGGCGCGGTGTTCCCGGACAAAGGTCCGGCGCCGAAGTTGGATCCGAAATCGTTCTGGTCGTTTCAGCCGGTGAAGCCGGTTGCGGCGCCGGAGGGGACGGGCCCTGCGATTGACCGGTTCCTGGCGGCGCGGATGAAAGAGGCGGGCTTGGCCCCGGCGCGGCCGTCGGATCAACGGACGCTGCTGCGACGGGTGACGTTTGACTTGACGGGGTTGCCTCCGACGCCCGAGGAGACGGCGGCGTTCCTGGCGGATCGTTCGGCGGATGCATTTGCGAAGGTGGTGGACCGACTGCTGGCGTCACCGCACTATGGCGAGCGCTGGGCGCGGCATTGGCTGGATGTGGCGAGGTACTCCGATGGGCAGCAGGGGGCGCGGGACGATGATCCCTATCCGAACGCCTGGCGGTATCGGGATTGGGTGGTGTCCGCCTTGAATCGGGACCTGCCATACGACACGTTCCTGAAGACGCAGATTGCGGCCGATTTGATGCCAGGGCAGGAGCATCTGGCGGCGCTGGGATTCCAGACGATTGGCGAGACGGACAACGACCGGTTGGATGTGACAACGCGGGCGATGTTGGGGTTGACCGTTGGCTGCGCGCAGTGCCACGACCATAAGTTCGACCCGATTCCGACGAAGGATTACTACTCGCTTCTGGGCGTGTTCAAGAGCAGCGCGGTAAGCGAGCATCCGCTCGTGGCGCCGGAGATCGTAAAGGCATACAAGGACGCCAAGGCGGCTTCCGATGAGAAGCAGGCGGAGCTGAAGCGGTTCCTGGAGAGGCAGACGGCGTTGGTGCTGGATGTCTTTGCGGCGCAGACGGCGGAGTATCTGATGGCCGTGTGGAAGCAGGAGACCCCAGCGGAGTTGGACGCCGAGGTGCTGGGACGGTGGAAAGCGTTTTTGAAGGATTCGAAGAAGGAGCATCCATTTTTTGCTCCGTGGTTTGCGTTGAAGGCAACGGCCTCCGAGACAGAAGTACGGCAAGCAGCATTCGCGTTGCAGAGGTCGATTGAGGCCGTGATTGCGGAGAAGAAGGCCGTCGACGACCGGAACTATGTGAAGCTGGGCGGGATTGAAGGCTTGAAGGACGTGAATCGGCAGGTGAATACGCTGGTGGACGCACTGCCGATTGAACGGTTCTACTTTTGGCGGGATGTGGCTTCGAGTCCGTTTAAGTCAGAGGACATCAAGTTCGATGGAGGGGTCTACTACTTCACAGGCAAGGCTCTCGATCGGTTCCTGGAACCTCGGGTGTTGCGGTATGCCAATGGGTTGCGGGCGGAGGCGGAGGCGCTGAAGAAGGCGATTCCGGCGCTCTATCCGTACTGGCATACCTTGAAAGACAGCGACAAGCCGAAGAATATTCCAGTCGCCATTCGCGGCAATGTGGAGAGCCCGGGGGAGGAGGCGCCGCGGCGTTTCCTGTCGGTGCTGTGTGATGGGGAGGCTCCGGCTTTTACTCAGGGATCGGGGCGGTTGGAGTTGGCGAATGCGATTGCCGATGCGAAGAATCCGCTGACGGCGCGGGTGGCCGTGAACCGGTTGTGGCAGCATCATTTCGGGCAGGGACTGGTCCGCTCGCCGGGGAACTTTGGCCAGTTAGGGGACCGGCCGACGCATCCGGTGTTGTTGGATTATCTCGCGGGCCGATTAGTAGCGAACGGCTGGTCGTTGAAGGCGATGCATCGGGAGATGCTGCTGACGGAAGCGTATCAGCGGTCCTCCGCGGGGTTGCCAGCGGCGATGGAGAAGGACCCGGATAATCTCCTGTTGTCGAGGGCGAATGTACGGGAACGGTTGGACGCAGAAGCTTTGCGGGACGCGGTGTTGGCGGTGGCGGGGACGTTGGACCGGACGGTGGGCGGGGCGCCGGCGCCGTTCGACGAGAAGCATCGGCGGCGGACGCTGTACGTGACGGTGAGCCGGTCGAAGCCGGACCGGACGCTGGCGACGTTCGACTTTCCAGATCCCAACGCGGCATCAGACGCGCGGATGGTGACGGTGGGGCCGATGCAGCGGCTGTTCTTCATGAATGCGCCGTTCGTAGCCGAGCAGGCGAAGGCATTGGCGGCGCGGTTAAAGGGCACGGACGCCGAGCGGATTGCGGCGGCGTATGAGTCGCTCTACTCGCGGTCTGCCACGGCAGAGGAAGTGAAGCTGGGGTTAGCGTTTTTGCAGGGCCAGGCCGAACGGTGGCCGCAGTACGCGCAGGTGCTTTTATCGGCCGCAGAGTTCAGTACGATTCAATGAGGAATCCAGTGGATAGACGAACAGCGTTAGCGATGCTTGGCGGAGGGTTCGGGGCCGTGGGTCTGGCCGGGACCGTGGAGCAGAAGCCGCACTTCGCGGCGAAGGCGAAGCACGTTATTTTTCTGTTTCTGAACGGCGGCGTGTCGCAGGTAGATACGTTCGACCCGAAGCCGGAGTTGACCAAGCAGCACGGGAAACCGCTGCCGGGGAAAAAGCTACCGACGGATTCGGCGACCGGGAACCTGATGAAGTCTCCGTTCGCCTTCAAGCAGTGCGGGCAGAGCGGGATTGAAGTGGCCGATATCTTCCCGCGCGTCGGGGCGATGATTGACGACTTCGCCGTGATTCGCAGTTGCTACGCCGATAACGGGAACCATGGGCCATCGCTGATGCTGATGAATACCGGGCACCAGTTGTCAGGACGGCCGTCGATGGGCTCTTGGATCTCCTATGGCTTGGGGACGCTGAACAAGAATCTGCCGGGCTTTATAGCTTTGTGCCCGGGGTATCCGGTGATGGGGCCGCGGCTGTGGTCTTCGGGGTTTCTGCCGAATCTGCATCAGGGCACGTATGTCCCGAATAACGAGCGGACGCCGGAAAAGCTGGTGCAGAACATTCGCAATGCGTCGTTGACGATTGACGAGCAGCAGCGGCAGTTGGGGCTGCTCGACCGGTTGAACCAGTTGTATCTGGGACGGTCGGAGGGGCGGCCACAGTTAGCGGCGGGCGTGGAGGCGATGGAGGTCGCTTTCCGGATGCAGATGGAGGCTCCGGAGGCGTTCGACCTAGCGAAGGAGACGCCGGCGACGCATGAGCGGTACGGCGACGATGACTTCGGGCGCGGCTGTCTGTTGGCGCGGCGGCTGGTGGAGCGCGGGGTGCGGATGGTGCAGGTTTACTTCGGCAATTCGCAGCCGTGGGATAGCCATGAGGACATCAACTCGCATCGGGGCCTATCGCGGATAGCGGATGCGGCGATTGCCTCGCTGGTGGAAGATCTGAAGGCGCGCGGGCTGTTTGATTCGACGCTGCTCGTGGTGGGGACGGAGTTCGGGCGGACGCCGATGATTCAAAGCGCGGGACAGTTGCGGATCAATCAGGGGCGGGACCACAACGTGCATGCCTATACGACGCTGATGGCGGGTGGGGGCATAAAGGGTGGCATTGCCTATGGGGCGACGGACGACTTCGGCTACCGCGCGGTGGAGAAGCGGGTGCATCCGCATGATCTGCATGCGACCGTGCTGCATCAATTGGGGCTGGACCACACGCGATTAACGTATCGCTACAGTGGGCGCGACTTCCGGTTGACGGACGTGGCGGGAAACGTAATCAAAGACATTTTGGCCTGACGAATATACTGGAACCCATGAGCTGGAGCTATCTGGAAGATGCAAGCGGCGCGAAGGGTCACGCCGATCGGATTTGTGTGCCGGGCGATGAGGCGGAGTTGTTGGCGGCTTTGGCGGAGGCCAAGGCAGCAGGCGCCCCAGTGACGATCGCCGGGGGCGGGAGCGGACTGACGGGAGGCCGGGTGCCTTCGAGCGGCTGGCTGATCTCGATGGAGAAATTCCGGCGCCTGGAGATTGGGGCGGGGAAGGCTACCGTAGGCGCAGGGGTGACGCTGCAGGATCTGCATGCGGCGGCGAAGGCGTCGGGGCAGTTTTATCCGCCGGATCCGACGGAGACGATGGCGTTTCTGGGTGGGACGATTGCTTGTAACTCGTCGGGTTCGCGGAGCTTCCTGTATGGCGCGACGCGGCGCTGGATCGAACGTCTGCGGGTGGCGTTGGTGGACGGGACCGTGGTCGACGTGCGGCGGGGCGAGACGATTGATTTCGAGGTGCCGGAGATTCCGCAGCCGCCGACGAAAAAGCATTCGGCGGGGTATGCGCTGCGGCCGGGGATGGACTGGATCGACCTGTTTATCGGGTCGGAGGGGACGCTGGGAATCGTGATGGAGGCGGAGGTGAAGCTGCTGCCGAATCCGAAGGAGTTGCTGAACGGGATCGTGTTTTTCCCGTCGGACGAGGCGGCGCTGGATGCGCTGGACGCTTGGCGGAGCGTGCCCGGATTGCGGATGCTTGAGTACGTGGACGACCCGGCGCTGCGGATGATTGAGCAGCGGTATCCGGACCTGCCGCCGACGGCGATGGCGGCTTTGATTGTGGAACAGATTGTGGAGTCCGAGGACGATTTGGACGCCTGGTTTGAGCGGCTGGAGGAGCGCGGCGCGCTGACGGAGCAGAGCTGGTTCGGATCGTCGGACTATGACCGGGAACGGTTCCGGAAGTTCCGGCATGCGCTGCCGGAGACGTCGCTCGCGATTACGCAACGGAACGGGTTCCCGTCGTTGGGGACCGATTTTTCAGTTCCGGTGGAGAAGAACCGGGAGATGATGGCGAACTACCGGGCGCATATGGACGCGATTATGCCGGGGCACTACTGTATCTTCGGGCATATGGGAGACGGGCATCCGCACGTGAACATGCTGCCGGCCTCGCAAGCGGAGTTTGATGCGGGGATGGAGGCTTTAGCTGTGTTCGCGCGGCAGGCGGCGGCGCTGGGCGGCAGCGTGGCGGCCGAGCACGGGCTGGGGAAGAAGAAGGCCCGGTTCTTGCCGATTCAGTACTCGGCGGAGCAGATTGAGGCGATGAAGGCCGTGAAGCGGCGCTTCGATCCGGAGTGGCGGCTGGGGCAGGGAACGCTGTTCTTACAGTAATTCGCCGGAGGCGCGGAGGAGCGTTTCCTGGAGGAGTATCTCGTGGTCGTAAGTTGGCGTTAGTGGCGTGTTGGTTTGGAGGGAGCGGGCCATTTCCGCGAAGTCGCCGACGAAGCGGGGCTGCGGCGGCAGCGTGACGTCTTGCCAGCCGGCGCGATAAGGGCCCGCGGCTTTCCGCAGGTGAACGCTCATAGTGGGTGGGTTGCGCTCCGGATGGATGACGAAGCTGCCGTCTTCACCGAGGACTTCGAAGGAACGATGGGCGCCGGAGCCGGCCATGCGGTCCGAGACGGTGAGGACGGCGAGGGCGCGGTCGAATTCGAGCACGGCTACGGTGTTGTCGGCGAGCTTGTCGGCGAACTTACTATGATGGCGTAAGAAGGGCTTGACGGACTTAGGCCGGCCGAGCAGGTCGATGACACGGTCGACCATGTGGCCGCCGAGCTCGAACATGCCGCCGCCGGGGAAGCGGGCTTCGGCGAGGCGCTGGGCGGGGGAGCGGTCGGCGTTCATGGTGGCGCGGACCATGAAGACGTCGCCGAGCCAGCCGCGGCGGGCGGCGTCGAGAGCGGCGTTGATGCCGGCGTGCCAGCGCCAGACGTAGCCGGTTTGGAGGCGGAGATTTTTCTGGCGCGCCTGCTCGACGAGGTCGCGAAAGGGTGGCAGTTTATCGCCGGGGGGCTTTTCGAGATGGAGGTGTTTGCCGGCGGCAATGACCTTGCGGCCCTGGGCGATGGCAATATCGATGGGGCATTCGACGACGATGAGCTGGACGGAGGGGTCCTTGAGGAGCGCGGGGTCGTCGTGGCCGGTTACGCCGACGAGTTGATACGCGGGGGAGTCCTTGATGACTTTCAGTTTGCCGGAAAAGTGGCTGTGTTCCTCGCCAAGGAAGCCGACGCGGATGGGCGGAGGCGCCGGGGCGAGGGCCAGAGCGAGAAGGTCGCGGCGGCGCATGTTAATTTTGCCAGGCGAACTTCTGAACGCGCCAGTTTTTGATTTCGGCGACGTAGAGGGAGCCTTGGGAGTCGATGGCCATGTGGTGGATGTAGTCGAAGCGGCCGGGGATTTTGCCGTACTGGCCGTAGGAGCCGACGACCTGGCCTTCGCGATTCACTTTCACGATGCGGTTGTTGTAGCCGTCGCAAATGTACATCATGCCGTCCTTGGCGCTATAGGCGAGGCCCCAGGGGGAGCCGACTTTGTCCCAGGTCTCGACCAGTTTGCCGGAGCCGTCGAAGATCTGGACGCGGCGATTTTCGCGGTCGGCCACGTAGATGCGGCCCTTCTCATCGATGGCGACGTCGTGAGCGATGTCGAACTCGCCGGGAGCCTTGCCGCGAACGCCGCCGATGTGCATCACGTATTCGCCGTCCTTGTTGAATTTGACGACGCGGGAGTTTTCATAGCCATCGGAGACGAGGAAGTCGCCGTTGGGGAAGAAGGAGATCCCGGTGGGCTTGTTGAAAGCGTCCTTGGAGGTGTTGTTGCCGGGGCTGCCGCCGGCGTTGCCGATTTGCATGAGCAGGCGGCCGTCCGGGGAGAACTTTTTGACGGAGTTGCTGGCGACGTCGACGGTCCAGACGTTGCCATCGGGATCGATTTTGATGCCGTGGGAGGACTTGATGGGGGCGTTGGCCCAGGAGGCGAGGAGCTTGCCGGAGCGGTCGAATTTCAGGACGGGGGACTGGCCGCGATGGAAAACCCAGACATTATCGTCCTTGTCGACGGCGACGCCAGAGCATTCGCCGAGGTAGGCTCCAGGGGGCAGTTTGGCCCAGTCGGCGACGAGCTTAACGGGGAGGGTTTGAGCGCCGGCGAAGGCGAGAGTGAACAAGAGTCCGAGGCAGGGTTTCATCGCGAAGCTTAGATAGATAAAGACAGGCTACGCTGCTGCCGCGAAGATGGCAAGCGCGAAGGGTCAAAGAGTAGCTAAGCGAGTGGCGATGGTGCTACTCGGGTTCGGCGGCGGTCCACTCTTTTTCGAGCATGCGGGAGTATTCGCCGGAGGCGTAGAGATCGAAATCGAACTCGGTCGAGCGGACCTGGGCATGCGGAGCGAGCGAGAGATAGCAGGAGTACAGGTGGTCGGCGTACCGGTAGTAGTTGCGGATGAAATCGTCGGCGAGCTCAGTGCGAACGGGTACTTCACCAAAAACGCTGTTGAGGCCGAGGGCGCGCGAAAAGATGGCGCGGTAGTCGGCGACGCCCCATTTCCGGAGCTTGGTCTTAACGGCTTCGGGCGGATCGTCGACGAGGAGAGACGCGAAGCTTTGCGCCTTGACATTGCGGAGTTGCAGGGACTCTTCCCGGTCCACCAGATCCATGCACTGGTCTATCCAACGCAGCAGATCCTTCCCGACATAGAAGAGCATCCGGATTTCGCAATAGCGGCCATCGAGGAGCTTCCGGTCGAGTTCGTCGACCGTGAACTCGTTGTTTGGCAGCAACCCCTGCAGCATCATGCTGGCGCGGGAGCTTTCCACTAACCGGTTCGGTCCGTTGGAATCCGAGAACGGGTGAAGAATCAGCGGCGGCATTTTCCAATGCTGCCCACTCGGGGTCGACGAGATGGCGGCGAGTTCAGACACGATAAATCGGGTATTCCTTCTTTCTCAGTCTAATCGGCAGCTAAGTGCGATTGTATTAGGGAGACCCTTATTTTCTGGCTGTTAACAGTACTTTGACGGTGAGAGTTTGCCCGTTGCGAAGCACTTTGACTTCGACTTCGTCGCCGGGTTTCTTCTGGCGGAGGAGAACGGTGAAGTCCATGAGGTTGCCGACGTCTTTGCCGTCGAAACTGATCATGATGTCACCGGCTTTGAGGCCAGCGGCCGCGGCGGGGGTGCCGTCCCGGACATCGGCGAAGCGGACGCCTTTGGGCGGCTCGGCGAAGTCGGGAATGGATCCGAAGTTGGGTCCGTAGCCGCTCGACCCGCTGACGGAGCCGACGGTACCGGTGTGGGCGCTCTGAGGCGGCAGGACGCGGACGTACTGGGGCTTTTCTTCGGCGAGGAGCTTGCCGGCCACGTTGCCGACGTAGCTGAGGAGCTTAACGGCGTCGGCGGTGTTGATTTTGTCCCAGGTATCGGTTGGCTTGTGGTAGTCGGCGTGGAGGCCGGAGAAGAAGAAGAGGACCGGCACCTGCTTGGTCGTGAAGCTGGTGTGGTCGCTGGAGCCGTAGCCGGCGGTTTCCGACATGTCGAACTTCAGGCCGTGGTCGGGGGTGGTTTCGAGGAGTTTCTTGAGGGTGGTGCCGGTGCCGCTGCCGCCGACGAAGACGCGGCTGTCCTTGACGCGGCCGATCATATCCATATTGATCATGGCGACGGCCTTTTCGAGTGGTAGCTGGGGGTTGTTGACGAAGAAGCTGGAGCCGAGGAGGCCGAGTTCTTCCCCGGCGAAGGTCATAAATAAGATGCCGCGCTTGCGGTTGGAAACCGCGCTGAACTGCTTGGCGAGTTCGATGACGCCGGCGGTGCCGCTGGCGTTGTCGTCGGCGCCGAAGTGGGGTTTGCCGGCGGAGTTGGGCGCCATGGAGAACTGCTGGCCGAGGCCGAGGTGGTCGTAGTGGGCGCCGACGACGAGGAATTCGTCGGTTTGGCCGGGCAGGTAGCCGACGACGTTGCGGACTTGGCGCACTTCGCGGGAGAGATCGGCGCGGAGGGCGACGGTGACGTTCGGGAGAGCCTGAGAGCGCGGTTTGAGGTCGGCGTCGATGCCGGAGTGGAGTTCGCGGAGCTTGAGGCCGGCGGCTTCGAGGAGCTTTTCTCCTTCTTCGCCGTCGAGCATGAGGGCCGGGATGCCGGCGTTGGCGGGACCGGCGTTCTTGGCGAACTTTTCGACTTCGCCGTAGCCGGAGGAGAGGACATCCGAGAGGATGATGGCGGCCTTCGCTCCGTGGAGCTTGGCATTGGTGACCTTGGAATCGAACTGGGCGTGGCGGGTATAGACGCGGCCGTTGAAGGTGGCTTTGTCGTCGGTCTCCTGGGGTTCGCGGCGGAACATGACGACGACTTTGTCGCGGACGTCGATACCGGCGTAGTCGTCGTAGTTGTATTCGGGAGCGGAGATGCCGTAGCCGACGAAGACCGCTTCGCCGGAGTACTCGCCGGAGCCGGACATGTTCAGCGGGACGAAATCCTGGTTGAACTTCAGGGGGAGCTTCTTGCCCTGGAGGGAGAGGACCATGCGGTTTTTGCCGCCGAGCTTGGCTTCTGTCGTGACGGGAAAGCGTTGGAAATACGACCCGGCGACGGGTTGGAGGCCGGCGGCCTTGAACTCGCGGGCGATATAGTCGGCGGCTTGGTCGAGTTCGGGGGTGCCGGTGCCGCGCCCTTTGAGCTTGTCGGAGGCGAGGAACTTGATGTGGGAAAGGTAGGCTTCTTCAGCGGGAGGGGCGGCCGCGAGGAGAGCGGCACAAAGAGTAAAGAGAAGGATTCGCATGGGGGGACTAGTTGAGGGGGGACGGGAGCTTCAATTCGCAGCCGCAGTTCTCGCCCGCGTTCTTGGCGGTCTTCTGATACTCGATTTCGAATTCGATGATCTGTTTGAGTTGGTCCCAGCTTACGCTGCCGGAGAGGCGGCGGCCGTTGACGAAGACGGTGGGGGTGGAGTTGATTTCGAGGGCGCGGCCTTCGGCGAAGTTCTTGGTGACTTCGGCTTCGGTGGCTTTGGTATCGAAGCACTTGAGGAAGTCCGGCACGTCGAGCTTGTTTTCGACGGCGAAGCCTTCGAGCTTGGAGCGGAGGTTTTCGAGGGTCGTCAGTTCCTGGTTGGCGAACATCCAGTCGTGAAAATTCCAGAACTTGTCGGTGTTTTGGCGGTAGACGCAGCGGCCGGCGATGGAGGCGGGCTTGGCCCAGTTATGGATCTGTTCGAGGGGGAAATCCTTGAAGTAGACGCGGACTTCCTTGGAGAAGGCCGTGGTGAGGTTGTCGCGGATCATCTTCGCTTCCTGCTTGCAGTAGGGGCATTGGAAGTCAGAGAAAATGACGACGACGACGGAGCCGCCGGGGGTGCCGTAGCCGGGCTGGAGATCGGTTTTGAGAAGGTCGAGGTCCTTCTTAAAGGGGTTGTTGGCGGCGTTGAAGACGGTGCCCTGGATGACTTGTTCGCCGCTTTTGGAGACGTAGAATTGCTGGGTTTGGCGGGCGGCGCCCATGGAGCCGGTGACGGTGACAGAGAGGAGGCCGTCGATGGGGGAGGGTACGGGGTCGGAGACGGCGACGGTGATCTGTTTGGGCCAGACATAGAGGTGGCGGATGTAGGCCTCCATGGTGGGCTTGTCGAGGAACGACTTTTTGGGGGCCGGGGCCGGAGATTGGGCGAGGGCGAGCGAGGCGAGAGCGAGCGCGAGAAGGGCCTTCATTCTAACTTCATTATAGGGGGATGGCGGAAAGTCAGAGCGGTTCGACCTGATCGGTGAGAAGCATGTCGAGTGCCTCCCGGCTGAAGAGCGCTTCGTCGGCCGCGAGGAATTCGCAGCAGTACTCGCGGCGGTATTGTTGGGGGTTGCGCCGTTCCTGTTCGGCGAGAAAGCTGGCCGGGATCCGGTGGGGAATCTCGGCCGCGGTGACCCGGACGCGCCGCCAAGGTCCGGAGTCGTCGTGCCAGAGTTCATAGAAGAAACCCGTGTGGCCTTTGGGCGTGGACATGAGCCAGACGGCGCCGTCCGGCCGGGTGGCCACCATGGGCATGACTGCTTCGAAGATTTCGTCGCCCTTGAAGAAGGCTGCCTCATCGACGAGGATGAGCGTCGGCGCCGAGAGGCCGCGGACATGATCTGGCACTTCGGAGAGGCCGACGATGCGCGAGCCGTTGGGGAAGTGAACGGCGAGCTTGCCCCGGCCGCCGCCATGCACTTTGAGGCCGAGCCGGGCGACGAACTCGTAGATTTTGAGGTTGAGTTCGCTCGCCTGGTTTTCGACGGGGCCGACGACGACGATGAGCGAACCGGGAAACCAGACGACCGAACCCGGGCTGTAAATCGATGTCCCAGTGGCCTCTTTGGACCTGCGACTTACGCATTCTGCCGGCAGACAGCAACCGAAGAATCCGCCCCGGAGTAGGAACGAATACTGGGAGACGCTAGCGCGAGAGGGGCTTGTTCACTCGTTGAATGCGCGGCTTGGCCAACCGGTGGCGGTGAATCCTGCGCAGCGCGTCAGACACTCCGTCTCCCTGTGTCGCTTGCTGGGCGATGTCGTATACTGAACCTGATGGTTCAGTATAGACAAACCCACCTCGACGCTTCGTTCGGCGCGCTGGGGGATTCGACGCGGCGCGGGGTTCTGGAGCAACTCGGGCGTGGAGACGCTTCGATTTCGGCGCTGGCCGAGAGGTTCCAGATGACTCTCACCGGCATGAAGAAACATGTCGGCGTGTTGGAGCAGGCCGGGTTCGTCACCACCGAAAAGGTCGGGCGGGTGCGGACCTGCAAGCTGGGGCTGCGCGGGTTGAAAGAAGAAGCCGCCTGGATCGAACGGTATCGCCAGCTCTGGGCCGCTCGCTTCGACGCTCTGGACGTTGTTGCTCAGGAACTAAAACAAAAGGAGATCGCCCATGGACGAAAGAAGAGAAAGTGACACCACCCCTCCGCCGAACCGCACGGCCGTGGAGCGGAAGTCCGAGCGCGAACTCGTCGTCACGCGCACCGTCAACGCACCCGCTCGCCTCGTGTTCGCGGCGTTGACCCAGGCAGAGCTGTTCCGGCGGTGGTGGGTCCCCCAATCGTATGGGCTGACCCTGCTGGACTGCACCATGGATGTTCGCGTGGGGGGAGAGTATCGCCTGGTGTTTCGCCACGGCGAGGCGACCCTAGAGTTCTTCGGCACCTACCTGGAAGTAGTCCCGCACTCGCGCCTCGTCTGGACCAACGACGAAGGGGACCAGGGCCAGACGATCACCACGGTGACCTTTACCGAGACCGGCGGTAAAACGCTGGTGGTGGTGCATGATCACTATCCTTCAAAAGTAGCGCTTGAGTCCGGATCCTCGGAGGCGATGCCCGAGGCACTCGACCAACTCGAGGCGCTGCTCGCAAGTTTGGGCGGCGGGGCGGAGGCACAATGATGGGGAGCGGCCGGGGGCTGTTGCTCCGGGGCCGGAGGAAAATGCCCACAGCCCGAGGGACTCGGGGCCCGGGGCGGGGCGCCTTGCCGGATCGGTCTAAACCGCTCGATGGCCAGGAGTGCGCGATACAATGCGGCGATGCAATTGAACCGCCGTCAAGTGCTCGGCTCGACGCTAAGCTGGGCCGTCTCCGCGCAGACCAAATCGAAACTGCCCAATATCGTCGTGATTCTTGCTGACGATCTGGGCTATGGCGACATCGCGGCTTACAACCCGGAGTCGAAGATCCCGACGCCTGCGGTGGACCGCCTGGCTCGGGAAGGCGTCCGCTTCCTGGATGCCCATACGCCCTGCGGCGTCTGCTCGCCGACGCGCTATAGTCTGCTCACCGGGCGGTATCCGTGGCGCACTGAACTCAAGCGCCAGGTGCTTTGGCCGTACGACAAACCGTTGATCGATCCGGCGCGGCTGACGCTGCCGAAGATGCTGCAGTCGCGCGGTTACCGCACGGCCTGTTTCGGCAAGTGGCACCTGGGCTGGGAGTGGTCCACCACGGACGGTTCGCGGGTGAACGATCAGGTAAAGATCGGCGACCCGCAGCGCCCGATACGCGAGGAGTTCGCCAAGAAAGTGCGCTTCGATGAGCCCGTGCGCGAAGGGCCGACCGCGCGCGGCTTTGACTACTACTTCGGCGTTGATTTGCCCAACTTTCCGCCGTACACGTTCCTTGAAAACGACCGGGTGCTCGGCAAGCCCACCGAGGACAAGCCGGAGGCGATGTTCGGTTGGCCGGGCAAAATGGAGCCGGGCTGGAAGCTCGAAGGAGTACTGCCCGAGATCACGCGGCGCGCCGTGCAGTGGGTGGAAGAGGCGACGCAGCGCCCCGAGCCGTTTTTCCTGTACATGCCGCTGACCGGTCCGCACACGCCGATCGCGCCGGCCGAGGAGTTCATCGGCAAGAGCCGCGCGGGGCGCTACGGCGACTTTGTGCATCAGGTGGACTTCAGCGTGGGCCGCGTGATCGACGCCCTGCGCCGGACGGGGGCGGATAAGAACACGCTGGTGATTTTCACGAGCGACAACGGGCCGGAGAATCTGACCTACGCGGTGCAACAGGAGTTTGCGCACCACAGCCATGGTCCGCTGCGCGGCGGCAAACGGATGCTGTGGGAGGGCGGCCATCGGGTGCCGTTCATCGCCTGGGGCAAGGGGGTGAAGCCGGGCACGACGGAACGCGAAGTGGTCTGCCTGACCGATCTACTGGCGACGGTAGCGAAGCTGGTGAACTTTCCGCTGCCCGCGGAGGCTGGCGAGGACAGCTACGACATTGGTGACGCGCTATTCGGGCGCCCGCGGCGCAAGCCGATTCGCGAAGCGACGGTGCACCACTCCATGAACGACGAGTATGGCCTTCGGCAAGGCGATTGGGTGTTTATCGAATCGGCGAAGGGTGAGCATGGCGCGGCGGAGCCGAAGTGGTGGCAGGAGAAGTTCCAGGTAGAGCCGCATGCCGAACCGGCGGAGCTGTTTAACCTGCACGAGGACCCGCGCGAGTTGCGCAACCGGTACGCGCGCGAGCCGGAGCGGGTGAAGGCGATGCGGGCGTTGCTCGAGAAGTACAAGCGGGACGGACGGAGCGTCCCGGTGGAGGGACGGCGCGCAGGGCGGCTCGGCCGCTGAGGCGCTGGGATATACTGCGAACACTTATGGCGACTGCGACGGTCTGGTGCCGCTGGGCGGCGGTGGCGATGGGGGGCGGGCTGCTGGTGCTGGCGCAGCGGGAGTTGTCGCTCTCGGCGCGGCTGGAGTTGGGGACGGCTCCTCAGATGCCGGTGAAGGTGTATTTGCTGAAGGATGATAAGCCGTTCCGGCTGAATCCGGTGGAGGCCGTACTGCCGATCAAGAACGATTTGTTCTATCGAGACAAGCTGTGGCAGGCTTCGGCGAAACCGAAGACGCTAGAGGTGACGGCCTATGACAACTCGCACTACTTTCTGCTCGAAGGGGCGGCTTCGTTTGAGTTGCCGGCGGGGAAGTATCGTGTGGAGGCGTCGCGGGGTTTGTTCTACCGGCCGGTTTCGGCTTCCTTTGAGTTAAGAGCCGGGGAGACGACCAAAGTGGACCTGAAGATGGACCGGTGGGCGGAGGGGGATTGGCTTTCGGGGGACGACCATATTCATCTGACTCGCGGGCCGGCGGAGAATGGCGTCTTCTTGAAATGGCTGGAGGCGGAGGATCTATCCGTCGGGAATTTTTTGCAGTTGCAGCGCCAGATGGACGCGGCTCCGCAGTATGCGTTTGGCGACAAAGGCGAGGCGCGGAGCAAGGGGTACTCGATCCGCTCGGGACAGGAGTCGCGGGCGGAGCCCTATGGCCATATTGAGTTGCTCGGGGGCAGGGAACTGGTTCGACCGTTGAGCGTGGGTTCCGTGTACGCGAATGAGCCGGGGGCTTATCCGTTTCCTGCCGTGTTGTTTGCGCGGGGCCGGGCCGTGGGGGCTTTGACGGGCTTCGCGCATTTCCATGGGTCGATGACGCATTCGACTTTGCCGATGGATCTGGCACTAGGAAACCTGGATTTTCTGGAGGTCTTTCAGTTTGGGAAGCTTTGGACGGCGGAATGGTATGAGCTTTTGAACGCCGGGTTCCGGGTGACGGGCGTGGCAGGGAGCGACTTTCCGGTGCCGCTGGGGCGGGCGGTGCCTTGGCCGAAGTACATGCCGCTTTTGGGGCCGGAGCGGACGCTCGTGAAGGGTTTGGCGCGCGATTCGGCTTGGAAGGTGTGGTCGGCGGGGGTGAAAAAGGGCGAGGTGGTGGTGAGCAATGGGCCGCTGGCGGAGATCCGAGTGGAGGGCGGGAAGGTGAAAGCCGTGGGTTCGTTCTTCCGGCCGATGGAGCGGTTGGCGATTGTGCGGAATGGGAAGGTGGTTGCGGAAGTGAAGGGGGACGGGAGACGGGAGAAGTTAGAGGTAGAGGCGAATGTGGACGCGGGGGAGAGCGCTTGGTTTGCCGCGCACGTTGTGGCGAAAAAGGCCGAGGGGGAGCCGGAGATGCAGGCCCACACGAACCCTGTCTTCGTGTTGCGGGAGGGGAAGCCGGTACGGGCGGCGGGGGCGCGGGAGGCGATCGCCGGGCGATGGGCGGCGGAGGTCGAATACTATCGCGGGGCGAAGTTGCCGTTCCAGAAAGAGGAGGAGCGGCGAGAGTTCTTTGCGGCGGCCGAGAAGGCACTTTCGATCCTTAAGAATTAAGATTTACTGGTCCTCCTTTCTCGTCGATAGAGGCTCTGTCAGGAGGATCTATGACAAGCAAATTGCGGACGCGGATGATGGTGGGCGTGGGGCTGCTGGCAGCAACAGCCATGACGGTGTGGGCGGGAGAGCAGGACTTCACGCTCGTCAACAAGACCGGCTTCACGATTTCGGCGCTCTATGTGGCGCCCGCGAAAGACCGGGACTGGGGCGAGGACATTCTGGGGGAAGACGAGATGCCGTCGGGGAAGACGCTCGACATCACGTTTAAGGGATATGGCAAGAAAGTCTGCCAGTTCGATGTGCTGTTGAAAGACCAGGACGACAACGAATGGGTCGTCGAAGGGATCAACCTTTGCGAGATCCATAGCCTTTCGTTTTCGAAGAAAGGCAAGTCCGTGAACTGGGAAGCGAATTAGCTGAGGACGCCTTTGACGACGCGCGCCGGTTCGACTCCGGTGAGGCGGAAATCGAGGCCCTGGAATCGGAAGGTAAACTTGGCGTGGTCGATGCCGAGGAGTTGGAGGATGGTGGCGTGCAGGTCGCGGACATGCACCGGATTTTCAGCGACGTTGAAGCTGAAATCGTCGGTGGCTCCGTAGCTCAAGCCGGGCTTGACGCCGGCGCCGGCCATCCAGATGGTGAAGCAGCGGGGGTGGTGGTCGCGGCCGGCTTCAATGGAGTCCCATTGGCCCTGGCCGGCCACTCCGCGGCCGAACTCGCCGCCCCAGACGACTAACGTGTCGTCGAGGAGGCCGCGGCGCTTGAGGTCCGTGACGAGGGCGGCGCTGGGCTGGTCCGTATCGCGGCAGCGGGCGGTACACCAGGAGGGGAGCCGGGAGTGGTGGTCCCAATCGGGGTGGAATAGCTGGATGAAGCGGACGTCGCGTTCGGCGAGGCGGCGCGCGAGGATGCAATTGGCGGCATAGGAGCCGGGGCGGCGGGAGTCGGGGCCGTAGAGGTTGAAGACTTCGTCGGGCTCGTTAGAGAGGTCGGTGAGCTCGGGGACGCTGGCTTGCATGCGGTAAGCCATTTCGTACTGGCGGATGCGCGTTGCGATTTCGGGGTCGCCGGTTTCGTCGAGGCGGCGCTGGTTGAGTTCGGCGAGGCCGTCCAGCATCTGACGGCGGAGCGGGCGGGGGAGACCTTCGGGGTCGCGGAGGTAGAGGACGGGGTCTTTGGCGTTGCGGAGTTTGACGCCTTGATAGCGGGAGGGGAGGAAGCCGCTGCCCCAGTAGTGGTCGTAGAGCGGCTGATCGCTGGGGCGCTGCATTTTGGAGAGCAGGACGAGGTAGTCCGGCAGGTTCTTGTTGACGCTGCCGAGGCCGTAACTGGTCCAGGCGCCGAGGCTGGGGCGGCCGGGGAGCTGGTTGCCGGTGAGGAACTGCGTCATCGCCGGGGCGTGGTTGATCTGGTCGGTGTGCATCGACTTGACGAGGCAGATGTCGTCGACGACTTTGCCGAGGTGGGGGAGCCATTCGCCGAGCTCGGTGCCGGACTTGCCGTGGCGGAGGAACTTGGCGACCGGGGGCATGATGAGCTGCTTCTGGTTGGCGGTCATGGTGGTGACGCGCTGGCCCTGGCGGACGGAGTCGGGGAGCTCCTGGCCCGCGAGTTTCATGAGGCCGGGTTTGTGGTCGAAGAGCTCGATTTGGGACGGGCCGCCGGATTGCGTGAGGAAGATGACGCGCTTGGCTTTGGCGGGGAAGTGGGGGAGGGCGTCCATGGCGTTGAGGGCGATGGCGCCGAGGGATTGGGTGAGGAAGAGGCGGCGGGAGTGCATGGGTTAGCCTTCGCGATGGAGCTTGTAGGGGTAGACTTTGCCGGAGTTCCACTGGCAGACGTAGAGGTTCTGGTCGCGGTCGACGCAGACGTCATGGGGGTTGCGGAAGGCGGCGGGTTCGGACTGGAGGAGTAACTGGAGGCGGCTGTCTTTGTAAGTGGGTTGGTTAGCGCCGGGGGCGGAGACGACTTTGTCGTTTTCGTCGAGGATGACGACGAAGCCGCGATTCTGCCACATGCGGTAGTCATCCGCGAACATGCCGAAGCAGACGGCGGAATAGAGATACTTGCCGGCGAGGACGGGGCGGGAGAGATAGGCGCCGGGGAGATAGACGGTGCGGACGTATTCGCCGGAGAGGGTGAACCAGTGGAACTCGTTGCGGATGCGGGCGGTGGCGACGAGGAGCGGCTGGGGGCCGCGGGTATCGAGGGCGATGCCGTGGGCTTGGAGGAACTTGCCTTTGTTGATGGGTTGGGAACTGCGGCCGCCGAACTTCGTTTTGTACTGGCCGGACTTGTCGTAGTGGAGGAGGTATTGGGAGCCGTAGCCGTCGGCGACGTAGATATCGCCGTTGGGGGCGACGGCGGTTTCGGTGGGGCTGTAGATGTCGCGATCGGTGTAAGCGCCGGTTTTCAGAGGGTGGGGGAGTTCGAGGACGATCTTGCCTTCGAGGGTGGTTTGGAGGACGCGGCCGGAGCCGGTGTCGGTGATGTAGAAATGGTTGGCGTGATAGGTGAGGCCGTGGGCGCCTTTGAGATGGAGGGTCCAGGCGTCGAGAAGCTTGCCTGACGTGTCGTAGATGAGGATGTTGTTCTGGGGGTGATTCGTGAGGAGGAAGAGGCGGCCGTCGGGGACCTGGACCATCTCGTGGCAGTCGTTAACGGGGTACTTGGCGGGGTCGGCCTGGGACCATTGGGTATCGAGCCGGTAGCGATGGGAGCCGTGGCCGAGGGGCGGTTGGACGAGGAGAGAGTGCATTTGATGGAACCAGTGGCGGCGGGAGTTACTCATGGGTGATGGCCTCGTCGAGGTTGAGGATGAGGCTGGCGACGAGCATGGCGGCGGCTCGTTGCGGGGTTGGGTTCGTTTTGGCGCGGCCGGAGCGGAGGAGCTTGGCGGCGTCGGTGGGGTTCGTTTTGTAGTGGGTCAGGGCCTGGTTGTACTGCTTCGTGAGGGTTGAGAGTTCGGGGGCGGTGGGTTTACGGTGGAGGACCTTTTCGAAGATCGTCGCAAGGGGGTGGGCGGCGAGGGTTTGGGCGGCCTCGAGGTACGTTTCGTCGTTGAGGAGGGTGAGGGCTTGCAGCGGGGTGTTGGTGCGGGAGGTGCGGACTTCGCAGGAGCGGCGCTGCGCGGAATCGAAGAGGAACGTGGGGGCGATGGAGCGGCGCCAGAAGGCGTACAGGGTGCGGCGGTATTGGGCGGGGCCTTCGCTGGGATCGTAGGTGAAGCGGCCCATGAAGAGCTCTTCCCAGACGCCTTCGGGTTGATAGGGCCGGACGGGCGGGCCGCCGAAGGCAGGATTGAGAAGCCCGGCGTGGGTGAGGGCGGCGTCGCGGAGCATCCAGGCGGGGAGGCGGAAGCGGGCGCCGCGGGCGAATTGGCGGTTGGCGGGGTCCTGCGCGAGCTGTTCTGCCGAGGCGCGGGAGTCGCGCTGGTAGGCGGCGCTGGTGGCGATTAAGCGCAGCATGTGTTTGACGTCCCAGCCGCTTTCGACGAACTCGACGGCGAGCCAATCGAGAAGGGCGGGATGGTCCGGGCGTTCGCCTTGCAGGCCGAAATCTTCGGGTGTACGGACAAGGCCTTCGCCGAACATAAGCTGCCAGAGCTGGTTGACGATGACGCGGGCTGTTAATGGGTTTTCCGGAGAGACGAGCCAGTTGGCCAAGCCCAGGCGGTTGCGGGGTTCGTTGGGCGCGAGGGGGAGGATGGCGGGGAGCGCGTTGGGGGTGACGACTTCGCCCTTTTTGTCCCAGACGCCACGCAGGAGGATATGGGATTCGCGGGGCTGGGGGAGGTCTTCGAGGACCATGACGTTGACCTTGGTGGAGGCTTTGAGTTCGTCGAGTTGCTTTTGCGCGCGGTCGAGAGCGGCGCGGGCGGCGAGGTAAGGGGCGTGGCCGGCGAGGAACTGGTCGAGGAGGCGGGCGCGGTCCGGCTTACCGGCGGCGAGCTGTTCGAGGGGGGAGGGGCCGAGAGTTTGGACGCCGGGGCCGAGGTCGGCGGTGGCGGAGAGGCGGAATCGGCCGATGTTTTGGAAGCCGGCGGTGGAGCGGTGGCGGAGTTCGATCAGCACTTCTTCCGCGGGGCCGAGGACGAGGGGTTCCGAGAGTTCGAAGCGGGCGTAGTGGGGCTTGGAGTTGTCGGCGCCGAGGGTGGTCCAGCCGTTGCGGGGGTCGTCGTCGAGGGTGTCTTTGATGTTGCCGTAGTTGTTGTTTTTGGCTTTGTCGGCGGAGTAGTCGGCGATGGCGTTCTTGATGAGCAGGTCGCGGAGTTGCGAGGTGCCGGGGGTGCGGACCTGGAACTTAATGTCGGTGAGGAGGAACTCGCCGGAGTCGTTGCGGGAGAGTTTGGGGCTGGGGAGGACTTCGAGTTGGAAGCCAGTGACGCGGGGCAGGGGGATGCGGGTGGCGAGGCGGTAGTCATCCTGGCGGGGGAAGGGACCGGTGGACTGGATGGTGGCGTCCTTTTCGAGCGTGAACTGGGTACCTTCGGCGGAGGTGAGTTCGTGAGGGCGGAGGGGCTGCCAGGCTTGATAGTTGGCGGGGGGCTGGGTTTTGAGCCAGGCTTCGAAGGGCTTCTGAGCGGCTTGGCGGGCTTGCTGCTCGGCGGGGCGGCGTTGGGCGGCGAGGTTTTCCATCTCGGCGATGGCGCGGGGAGCGTAAGGGGAATCGACGGAGAGGTAAGGCTTGGCTTTGCGGCCGGCGGCGCCGTCTTCGGCGACGGAATTGAAGAAGGCCGTGAAGGAGTAGTAGTCGCGGTGTTCGATGGGATCGAACTTATGGGTATGGCACTGGGCGCAGCCGAGGGTGAGGCCGAGGAAGACGGTGCCGGTGGTGTTGGTGCGGTCGAGGACGTAGTCGATGCGGCTCTCTTCGATGTGGCGGCCGCCTTCGCCGTTGGTCATATGGTTGCGGTGAAAGGCGGTGGCGAGTTTGGTTTCTGGCGTTGCGTTGGGGAGGAGGTCGCCGGCGAACTGTTGGCGGGTGAACTCGTTGAAGGGGAGGTTCTTGTTGAACTGGGCGGCGACCCAGTCGCGCCAGGGCCAGTTGGTGCGGGTGTCGTCGGCTTGGAAGCCGTCGGAATCGGCGTAACGGGCGCCATCGAGCCACCACATGGCCATGCGTTCGCCGAAGTGGGGGCTGGCGAGGAGCTGGTCGAGAAGTTGTTCGTACGGGACGTTGGCGGTGGGGGGGAGGCCGGTGAGGTCGTAGGCGAGGCGGCGGCGGAGGGTGTGGGCGGGGGCGGCGGGATTGGGATAGGTGGGGTTGAGGAAGGCGTCGATGGGGTGGCCGGGGCGTGGAGGCGTGGGGCGGGTGGGTTTGACGAAGGCCCAATGCTGGCCCCAGTTGGCGCCTTCGGCGATCCAGCGGCGGAAGAGATCGACTTCGGCGGGAGTCAGGGGCGCTTTATGGGAGCGGGTGGGGGGCATGAGCATCGCGGGTTTGGCGGGGGCGACGCGGGCGATGAGTTTGGATTTGGCGGGGTCACCGGGGGTGATGACGGCGAGGGCGGCTTCGCGGTTATCGAGGCGGAGGTTGGCCATGCGGGAGGAGGGGTCGGGGCCGTGGCAACTGATGCACTTGTCGGAGAGGAGGGGGAGGATTTCGCGGCCGAAATCGACGGAGTGGGCGGGCAGAGCGGTGAGGAGGAGGAGAAGGTATCGGCCCATGGCTTCATGGTGAAGCAACCCGGCCCGGGCCGGAATGGTGGAAGCCGTCAAAGAGTTGTACTATACGACCATGAGCGGGTATCGGGCGAGGACGGAATTCCCAATTTCTCTGTATGCTTCGGCAGCGGAGGGGGTGGAGGATGTGTTTTATACGGTACCGCGGGCGGGGCACATGGTGGCGGGGAGCGAGCATGGGGTGAAGCGGGAACATTTTCCGGGTCACGAGTTGATCTACTGCTTGGCGGGAAGGGGATGGGTGCGGGTGGAGGGGGGACGCTATGAGGTGGGGCCGGGGGATTTGGTGTGGGTGAATTGTCACCATCCGCATGCCCATGGGGCGGTGCGGGAGGATCCGTGGGAGGTCTATTGGGTGCGGGTGGAGGGGCCGCGGTTGGAGCAGTTGGCGGCGAAGGTGGCGGGGCCGGTGGTGCGGGGGGTGGCGCGGGAGGCGGTGGAGCCGGTGTACCGGGAGATTTTCGGGCTAGTGGAGGGGGGCGGGGCGGGATGGGTGCATGCGGCGGTGGCGCGGCTGTTGGCGGTGATCTGGGAGGCCGGGGGGAGCGAGGAGGCGACGGCGCCAGCGGGGTTGGGGCGGGTGATGGCGCGGATGAAGCTGTTCTACTTTGAGCCGTTGACGGTGGGGGAGTTGGCGGCGGAGGCGGGGATGAGTGTGACGCACTTTGGGCGGCGGTTCCGCGAGGTGTATGGGACGAGCCCGATTGACTGGCTGCGGCGGGAGCGGATTCGGCAGGCGCAGCGGCGGCTGGGGGATACGGAGGACCCGGTGCAGTGGATCGCGGAGCAGGTGGGGTATCGGGACCGGTTCTTCTTTAGTAAAGACTTCAAGCGGCTGACGGGTTGTACGCCGCGGGAGTTCCGGCGGCGGGAGGCGGGCAGGTCTTGACCTAAGACGGGCGTTTCGGCAATAGTTGGCGAGCTGAATCGGAGTAGTTTCCTGGAGGAACACATCCAGTGCATTTGCCGTCCAGTATCTCTTAGAATCTTGAGCGCCGGATCAAAAAGACACCCTCGGCAAGCCCGACGTAGCGATATTCTATTGCGATGGACGAAACAGTGACAGCAACGGCGGAGCCGTTAGCGCCTAAGGCCATCGTCAAGCAATGGAACTTCGCTCAGCGGGTGCTGTTTCGGTTCGTGTTTTCCTATTTCGTCCTGTACACATGGCCGGCGGCCGGACGCGTAAGCTTGTACCACAAGATCCCCGGGGGTTACGCTTTTACCACTTGGGTAAGCCAACCGTTGCAAGCGATAGTGCCGTGGATTGCGACGCACGTCTTTGGGGTTACCGGCATAGCGGCAACCTACTCTTCCAACGGCAGCGGGGACACGACACTCGGCTACATCACTGCGCTGCTGTTTTTCGTACTTGCACTCGCGGCAACGCTGGTATGGTCCGTGCTGGACCGTCGACGCCCCAATTACGTCCGCTTACACTTCTGGTTCCGGGTTCTGCTGCGATACACGCTGGCCGTGACGCTCTTTACTTACGGATTCAACAAAGTGTTTCCGAACCAGTTCCCACCACCGGACTTCTTCCGGCTGATAGAGCCCTTCGGCGAGTTCTCCCCGATGGGTGTGCTTTGGAGTTTCATGGGGGCGTCGGTTCCCTATGTGATCTTCACCGGGGCCTGCGAGGTGGTGGCTGGTGCACTGTTGGTCTTCCGCCGGACGTCTCTTCTGGGGGCACTGGTTAGCGTGGCGGTCATGGTGAACGTGGTCGTTCTGAACCTTTGCTATGACGTACCGGTGAAGCTGTACTCGACGCATCTGCTGCTGATGGCGATCGTGCTCGCGGCACCCGACCTGACCAGGCTTTTCGACTTCTTCGTCCGTAACCGGGCGGTGGGACGAGACGAAAGCGAGGCCTTCCCCTTCTCTCAACCTTCCCTGCGCAGGGCCGCCGTGGTGGGAAAAGTTCTGTTTCTCGGCGTGATTCTGCTGGGCCAGATTCTTGGGGGTGTCGATGGTATGCAGCGTAAGGAAGCCACGCCACGCTCCCCGTTGTATGGACTTTACGACGTGGAATCGTTCGAGCAAAATGGGTTTGCCGAGGGGAAGCCCGCCACCTGGCGCAAGGTGGTGATGCAGTACCCCAATGTTATTGGCGTGCGCACCAACGAGGACGCGGTACTTTTTCTCCAGGTGAATTTTGACGTGACACAAAGTGCGATCACGATCAGGAATCGAGATCGGCTTTTCTGGTCGCGTCCTGATCCTGCGCGGGTGTTACTCGAAGGGAAGATTGACGACACGCCGGTGCGCATTCGGCTGAAGGTGGTGGATGTCGATAAGATGCTGCTAAAAAGCAGGGGCTTTCACTGGATCAACGAGCGCCCGTTCAATCGCTGACCATCGGAAGCACGGCGCGGTCTGTCTGCCTAACCAACGGCGTACCGGGACGGGGAGAGCAAAGCGGTCTACCGCAGTTCGTTGGCCGGCCCCGACATGCGGCGCAGCATGCTCGGGCTCAGCGCCCTAGTCCAGACTGCACTCTGCCAAAGTCCGTTCTCCGGCCATTCCTCCTCTGGTTCGATGGTAACGGCCGGTGTCTGTTTCTCAACAGTCTGGAACGCGGTCGATTCTTATCGCCGCAGGGCGAAATCATCGCCAGCGGCCCAACCCTTTCGTGGACGCTTGGCGACACCGGCGGCCATTTCCATGGCAACCGAAGAACCGATTTGCCCGCGCGGCGGACTTTGCGGCCAACTAGCTGTCCCAGCGAGCCCCACCACATGCAACCATTGGCAGGCCGTTGGGGTGCTGTCGGGGAACGGGGCGACGGCGACGTTTGGCTCGTCCACCAACGCTAACTGAATGATTCCGCGAATGTCGACGGTGACTGTCTTCTGTGTCTTGTCCTGGAGCGAGAAGACATGAAGAACTGAGTTCAACGGAGTGGGCTGACTCCAAACGCCATATTTGTCGCCAAAGGCGATTCGCGAGGAGGGACTGGCCGGGACTGACCGGATGCCCCCGGATTTGCACCTGCCAGATCGAAAACTGAAAACGTCTGAGCGGCATTCTGTGAGTCCATCAGGAGCAGAATTCCTTGGGACTCCATGGCTCCCGAAACGGCGCGGACTCCACCGGGGAGGGAGGGACGATGGTCTCGATGTGACTGTGGGTTTGTAACGAATGGCGGCTTGCTGCGAGTAACAGCAAAGCGCAACGGTAAGAGTTAAAGAAAACTTCACGAAACTCTTGTCCACACTTTACGCACTATTCCGTTTTCGTCAAGCCGGGTGCCGGGACTGTCTTAGTTGCCGGGCCGGTAGGTGCGTTTGGCGTTGGCTTTGATCTGCGCGGGGTAGAAGTGGACCTCGCGCAGGTCGCCTTTGGCGTATCGTTCGGCCTGGTCGTTGAAATGGGGCGAGGACGGGTTGCCGCTTTCGCCGCCGGCGGAGACGGCGCGGGCGCGCACTTGCTTGCCGAACTCGACGACAGCGACGAAGCTGTTGCCGGAGGTGCCGTACCACTTCTTCGTGCCGGGTTTGGGGCCGGCGCCAAAGGAGGCTAGCGAACCCCAGGAGCCGGAGGTAAAGCCGACGGGGAGGCTGGGCTTGGCATCGTCAAAGGGGTGGACGATGTCGCCGGTGAGGCGCTGGAAGCGGTTGATTTCACCCCAGGGAGTCTGCCATTTGCCGAACTCCCTTTGGAGATTGTCGCTGCCGACGGCGAGGGCGTGGAGGAGGATTTCGGGCGGGGCATCCTTGGCGATGGACTCTGCAAACGAGAGGCTGATGGAGCGGCCGGTGGAACGGCGGAGGAGATCACTGGCCCAGAAGATGGCGACGGAGGTGGCGACGGAGTCGGTGGACCAGCGGAGGTCCCAGGCTTTCAGGGTGGCGATTTGCGGAGCGAGTTTGGCTTTCAGGGGGTCGTTGGCCGGTGCATTCTCCCAGGCTTTGACGAGGGCGGGGATGGGCTTTTCAAACCATGGGAGATAGGAGTCGTAGGCGGCGGCGAGGAGAGAGTCGACGGTGAAAGTCTTGACGCCATCGAGGAGCTTGACGGCGTGGAGCCCGCGCGGGGATTCGACGCCGCGCTCGGCGTAGGCGGGGAAGTTTTCCTTCTTGGGGCTGTTGGAGCCGGCGGCGGACCAGGGAGAGTTGTTGGCGTTGTAGACCCAGCCGGAGGCGGGGTTGATGATTTCGGGAAGGTCGGTGAGGGCGTGGGGCGGGCCCCAATCGGCGGCGGGATTGGCGCCGTCGACGGGCTTGGTCCAGTCGAACTTCGGGTCGCGCTTGGGGAGGAAGTTGCCGTGGTAGTAGGCGATGGCTCCGTCGGCGTCGGCGTAGATGGTGTTGTTGGAGGAGTTGGTTTTCAGCTCCATGGTTTCGCGGAAGGCTTTGTGGTTGCGAGCTTTAGTGCGGAGGTAGGACTGGGAGAGGGCCTTGACGGGTTCGTCCATGATGGCAACGGCTACCCATTGGCCGTCGATGGCGCGGACGATGGGGCCGTGGTGGGTGCGGTAGGTGGTGAAGGTCTTCTGGGCTGGGCCGGTGGGGGTTTTGTAGGTCAGGGTGACGGTTTCGGTGAGGACCGGCCGGGTGGTGGCGCCGTGTTTGTAGACGTGGCCGGAGGGAGTTTTTTCGACCGTTTCGCGGAATTCGTCGATGACGTCGACGCCGGACGTGGTATGCATCCAACCGGCTCGGTCGTTGAAGCCCTGGTAGATGAAGAACTGGCCCCAGGTGGAGGCGCCGTATGCGTTGAGCCCTTCTTTCGAAGTCATCTGGAGTTCGGATCGGAAGTAGAACGAGGTGTGGGGGTTGATGAGGAGGAGGGCGCGTTTGTTGACCGTGTTGGCGGGGGCGATGGCGATGCCGTTGGAGCCGCGGGGTTCGGTATCGGGATAGGGGTTGAGGGCGGCGACGGTTTTGGCGCCGTCTCCGTAGAAGGCTTGGAGTTCGCGGAGGCTGATCTTTTCGATGTCGCCGCCGATACTGCCTTCGGTGAAGCTGAGGGCCATCCAGGGCTCAAAACGGGTGAGGACGAGGGGCTTGGTTTCAGGATGGGTGTGGAGGTAGTAGTTGAGGCCGTCGGCAAAAGCGTCCATCAGCTTTTTGAGCCAGGCGGGGCTGGCGGCGTAGTGGGCTTGGAGCTTGGCGGGGCTGTAGTAGAGACGGGCGCGGAGGTCCTGATAGAGCTTCGCTTCGCCTTCGGCTTCGGCGGTGCGGCCGAGGGCGGTGAGGTAGTTCGCTTCGATGCGGGGAAAGTCGTCCTCAGCTTGCGCGTAGAGGGCCCCGAAAACGGCGTCGGCGTCGGTCTTGCCGGAAACATGGGCGATGCCCCAGTTGTCTCGGGTGATGGTGATCTGGTTGGCTTGGCGCTGCCAGCGGGCGAGTTCTCCGGGGTCGGGGGCGGCGAGGAGGAAGACGGGGAGAAGTAGGCCGAAGAAAGCGCGGGGCAGGAGCATCGATTCCGATCTTAGCTCATGCCCCGCGGGGAGGGAGGATTAAGCGGTTTTGACTTCGGCGTTGGCGCGGTCGATCATGGCGCGGATCCAGGCGACGGTGTAGCCGACCGCGACGCGGGGGCCGCCGACCATGGTGGGGAAGTGGTCGCCGATGACGATGCCATCGAAGTTCACTTCACGGAGGGCCTTCATGGCGGCGTACATATCGTAGTAGCCGTTGTCGACGAAGGTTTCGACGAAATGAGGCAGGGGGGCGGACATGTTGCGCATGTGCACCTTCCAGATTTTGCCGCGTTCGCCGAAGTACTTGATGGCGGAGACGACGTCGGTGCCCATCAGTTCGCCGCCTTCGAGCCAGGTGCCGATGCAGAAGCAGACGCCAACATGGGTGGAGTTTGCCATTTCGAGACCGCGCTTGTAGCCTTCAAAGGTGCCGAAGATGTGGCGGGGGACACCGGCGAGCATGGGGACGGGGGGATCGTCCGGGTGGATGCCGATAAACACATTGTTTTCCTCGGCGACCGGGGCGACTTTGCGAATGAAGTACTCGTAGTTGTCCCAGAGTTCCTGTTCGGTATAGACGCGGCCGTGGGAGAGGGGCCCTTTGAATATCTTACCGGCCCAGGTGCCTTGGCCGCCCTTGGCGAGGTTGAAGGCGCGGGCGGAGGAGTTGCCGCGGGTGGTTTCGCGTTCCGTGGCCCAGATGCCATTGCCCATATGGGCGTAGGTGACGTAATGGATGCCCGCTTTGCCACAGTTCTGGAGATAGCGTTTATAGGCCTCGATACGCTCTTCACGGCCGGGAAGATTGAGGACGATCTCTTCCTGGTTCCGGTTGCCATCGTGGCCGATGTTGAAGACGCGGAGGCCGGCGGATTCGACTTTGCCCTTTATCCGGCGCAAGTTTTCGACGTTGTCGTCGTCGCGTTTGATGGTGACGGAGGTGTAGCGGACGCCGACCTGGTTCATGAACTGGAGGTCTTCGTCGCTGGGGTCGGCGCCAAGCTGCATGGCCATTTTGATGCCGGGAGACCAGGGCGTGATCTTCGGCGGATTGATCTTGAGGGGAGCGGCGGGCGCGGAGGCCGCGGCGGCGAGGCCGGCGGCGCGAAGGGCGAAATCGCGGCGTTTCATTTGGCGCGATTATATACCCTCAGGCGGGACCAATGGTCAGGCCCGCATCCGTGGCGGCTTTCTCGAAGGCGAGGGCGTCGGGGAGTTCGTCCGGCAGGTCGAACTGGAGGGTGTAGCGCTCGAAGTTGTCGCGCATCCAGAGATCGGCGATTTTGTTTTGGGCGGTATAGACGGTGCGGGAGTAATCGGAGAACTGGGAGATATCGGCCACGGGTTAGAGGTTAGCATTTGGCTTGATCCAAATGCCTAAGGCCCGTTCGAGTTCAGCGCGTTGGAGCGGTTTGGTCAGGTAGTCGTCCATGCCGGCGGC
This sequence comes from Candidatus Sulfopaludibacter sp. SbA3, assembly GCA_945890485.1. Taxonomy (GTDB): domain Bacteria; phylum Acidobacteriota; class Terriglobia; order Bryobacterales; family Bryobacteraceae. The sequence goes on from CAMDCN010000009.1 coordinate 103,753, forward strand.
GAGGCAGCGTTCGCGGTCGCCGGGGAGGGCGTTAGCGGTGAGGGCGACGATCGGAACGGCGTGACCGGCCTTGCGAAGCGCGGCGGTGGCGGCGAAACCGTCGAGGAGCGGCATCTGGCAGTCCATCAGGATGAGCTGGTAGGGCTTGGTGGTGGCGAGGGCCACGGCCTGCTGACCGTCGCTCGCGAGATCGACTTCGAAACCAAGCCGTTCGAGCAGGCGAAGGGCGAGGGTCTGGTTCGTGGGGTTGTCTTCGGCGAGGAGAATGCGAGCCTGAATCGTAGAGGTGCGGTGAGCGGGAAGCTGCGGGGCCAGGTCAGGCTCGGCGGCATGGATGAGATGCTCAACCGTGCGAAGGATTTGATCGGGACGGGAGACGGGCTTGACGAGGATTTCCGAGTAGCCGACGTCGAACCAGGGTTGGGCCTCGAGTCGGGAGCTGGGTCCGGGGGGGAGAATGATGAGGGGGAGGTGGGGCGCGACGGCGCGAAGTTGGGCGGCGGCGCTCGCCGGGGAGGCGTCGGGGAGAGTGGAGTCGATCAGAGCCGCGGTGAAGGGTTGCGAATTGGCGGCGCGGACGGCCGCGAGAGCGGAATCGGCAATGTCGTACGTCCAGCCAAAGGCCTCGCACCACGCGGCGAGGACGTTGCGGGCTGGCGGGAAGTCGTCGACGAGCAGAAGGTGCGGCGGCGGCGCGAGGGTGGAGAGGGGAAGCGCGACGGGGGCGCAGATTTCTGGCGTGGGAAGCGTAAAGGTGAACGTGGATCCGACGCCGGGGGTGCTGGTGAAGCCGATGTGGCCGTCCATCGCCTCGACAAGATGGCGGGAGATAGCGAGGCCGAGGCCGGTGCCACCAAATCGCCGGGCGGCCGACGTATCGACCTGTACAAATTTGCCAAAGAGGCTCTGTTGTTTATCGGGATGGATGCCGATGCCGGTATCGATAATGGCGAGTCGAAGGCGCGAGTCGATAAGCTCGGCCCTGAGAATGATGGAGCCCTGTTCGGTAAATTTCAGCGCGTTGCCAAGGAGATTGAGGAGCACTTGGCGGATACGGCCGGCGTCGCCAATGGCGAACTGGGGCACCCGCGGGCCCCAATCGAGGACCAGTTCAACAGCGGAGGAGAGCAGGCCCGGGCGGAGGAGTTCGACGACTTCGACAGCGGCTTGGCGGACATCGCAGGTCTTCTTTTCTAGCGTGAGCCGGCCAGCTTCGATCTTCGAGAAGTCGAGAATGTCGTTAATGATGCTGAGCAGTGCTTCAGCGGAGTGGCGGAGGGTCTCAACATATTCGCGCTGGTCGGCGGCGAGGGGGGTATCGGCCAGCAGATCCGCAAAACCGATAACTCCATTCATCGGCGTGCGGATTTCGTGGCTCATGTTGGCCAGAAAGTCGCTCTTAGCGCGGGAGGCGTCCTCGGCGGCTTGGCGGGCGAGTTCGAGTTGGCGGGCGGACTCTTTTTGCTCGGTCAGATCGGCGCCGACGGCGAGATAGCCGATTATGCCTTTGGCGGCGTCCCGGAGGGCGGTAACGGAGAGGAGCACGGGGAAGCGGGAGCCGTCTTTGCGGATCAGGGTCCACTCGTGGGTGTTGGCGAGATTGAAACGTGCGGGCGCGGTGCAGGCTTCAAACGGGTTGGCAAACGTCATGCCCAGTTCCGAGGAGACGGCGGTGGCCCGCGCCTCTATTTCGGCTGGGTCGTGGAGGATGGCTGGCGTCTGGAGATCGACCAGTTCCGTGGCGGAATAGCCGAGCAAGCGTTCGGCGGCTCCGTTGAAGGAGCGGATGATGCCATCCGGGGAGGTGGCGATGACGGCGAAGCCGGCGAAATCGTGGAAGGCGGTTTGCCAGGAGATGGCTGCGGAAAGGCGATTTTCAACCTCGCGGCGTTCGGTGATGTCTCGGGCGAGGATAAGCGAATCTTCGTGAGCGGGGGCGCGGCGGAGTTCGAGGAGCCGTCCGTTGGACAGCGAACATTCATGGGTCGCGCCGTCGGGCCGGTCGAGTAGCGCCTCGATGGCGTTGGAGACGATGGGCAGCAGAAAGCGCTGTCCGTGGCGCGAGGAGGTCAGTGCCGGGAAGCCCGGTGGGGTGTGAACGTCCAGTAGTTCGCCAGTGGGGCCGATGCGCAGTAGCGCGTCGGGGAGGGCGGCCAGGAGTTCCCGGTGGCGTAGCTCGGAGAGGCGAACCTGCTCGTTGCGCTCCCGCTCCAGGGAGATGTCCTGAACAGTACCGTTCAAGGTAATACACCGGCCGTCCTCGAAATGTGGCTCTCCAATACACCGCACCCAGATCATGCGGCCGCGCGCGGTCGTGAGCGGCCATTCGCAATCCCACGATTGGCCATGACGGATCGCGATTTCTACGGAGCGGCGGACCTCCGCGGCGATTTCCGGCGCGTAGAATTTCAATGCGTTTTCGATCGTCGGGACGAAGGTGGGCCCAACTTCGTAAATCCGGTAGGTCTCCTCCGTCCACGTGCAGGAGTTCGAGGCGAGATCCAGTTGCCACGCCCCCACCTTGGACAACTGCGACATGTGGGCAAGGCGGCGGGCACTGTCCCTAAGCCGCATCTCGTCGCGCTTCTGCTCGGTGATGTCGAGCTCGATCGCCATATACCCGGTCAGCTCGCCGCTGGCGTCCCGAAGCGGCTGGACTTCGATCTTGACCCAATGGGGGCGTCCTGTTCGATGGTAGTTTAGGATTTCGACCGCAAAGCCTTGGCCGGAGGCGAGGCCTTGGCGCATTCGCTCGACAGCGGCCGGGTCCGTCTCGGGACCCTGCAGAAAGGACCCGGGTTTGCGGCCTAGCACTTCGTTCAGGCTGTAACCGGTGAGTCGAGTGAATCCTTCGTTGACCCACTCGATGCGGCCATTGATATCGCTCACGATCACCGAATTGCTGGTGGCCGCGGCGATCTTGGCTAGGCGGCTGAGTTCCTGCTCTAACTGCTTTTGCTCAGTAACATCGCGAGCGGCCGCATAGACCATGCCATTCTCGTCCCGGTTGGCCGACCAACTCAGCCATTTGTAGGTTCCGTCAGCGCAGCGGTAGCGGTTCTCGAAGTTCTTGATGGGCCGGCCGGCCTTGCGGTTGGCGACCGCCACCTGGGTGCGGGCGATGTCGTCGGGATGGAGGAACTCAATGAACGGCCGCGAGTACAGAACCTCCGGCGGATGGCCCAGGAAGCGCTCAAAAGAAGGATTGAGCCAGAGAAACCGTCCGTCCGGAGAGACCGTACACAAAAGCGCGAGCGAGTTTTGACAAAAGCGCGCGAAATCGACTTGTTGATTTGCGAACGGTGGGGCTTGCCCTGGAACTCGCATCCTTCCTCTAACGTCACATCGGCGAGATGCCAGTTTCCTTAATCTCGATGCAAGAGATTTCTTTGCATCCGCAGGCGGCGATTACATCACGGGACCGATCCGCCACGGGACAAACTCCTGGTGGCCGAGGCGTTCCGCGCAAGTCTTCTCGCCACTGGCGACGCGCAGGATGAAGTCGAAGATCTCTCTGCCGATCTGCTGGACCGTGGCATCTCCGTCCGAGATCCGGCCGGCGTTAATATCCATGTTGTCGCGCATGCGGCGGAAGGTGTTGGAGTTGGTCGCCACCTTGACCACTGGTACCGTGGGGAAGCCGATGGCGGAGCCGCGGCCGGTGGTGAAGCAGATGACGTTGCAGCCGCCGGCGGCGAGGCCCGAGAGGGAAACGGGATCGTATCCGGGAGTGTTCATGAAGCCAAAGCCAGGCTCCGTGATCCGTTCGGCGTACTCGTAAACCTGCGTCAGGGTGCTGGTGCCGCCCTTGGCGACAGCGCCGAGGCTCTTCTCGAGGATGTTCGTCAGGCCGCCTTCTTTGTTACCGGGAGAAGGGTTGTCATTGAAGTTTGAGCCCTTGAACTGGTTGAGGTACTCCTTGTACTCCGCGATCATGCGGAGCAGTTTTTCGCCAATGGCACGGTTGCGGGCGCGTTTGACGAGGAGGTGCTCCGCGCCGATGATTTCCGTGGTTTCGGCGAGGATGCTAGCCGCGCCGATTTCGGCGAGAAGGTCTGAACAGTAGCCGAGGGCGGGATTGGCCGTGATGCCGGAAAAAGAGTCCGAGCCGCCGCAGTTGAGGCCGAGCGTGATGAGGCTGGCGGGGAGTTCGGTACGGGCTTCGGCGGCGAGAGCGTCCATCTGCTCATTGATGAACTTGCGGGCGGCTTCGACAGCGCCGCGGGTGCCGCCGGAGCCCTGCAAGGTCATGCCCATCAGGCGGTCTGTGCGGGGGGCGTTGGCGCCGAGATAGTGGTCGATCTGGTTGACCTCGCAGCCGAGGCCGAGGATGATAGCGGCACCGACGTTGGGGTGGGCGAGAACGCCGGCGATGGTGCGGCGGAGTTGGTCCGTATCCGGCCCGATGGAGTGGCCGCAGCCCTCGCCGTGAGGGAAGGCGACGATGCCGTCAACGTGGGGCGGGAGGCTGGCGGGGTCGAAGCTTTGCGCGATGAGTTCGGCGGTGTGGGCGGCGCAATTGGAGGCGGCGACGACGGCGACATAGTTGCGGGTGCCGGCGCGGCCGTCTTCCCGCTTGTAACCCATGAACGTGGGCATGTTGGCGGGACGCGGAGGATAGGGAACTTCGGCGGTGGGGAACTCGTAGTTGAACGTCTGCTCTTCGAAGAGGACGTTGTGGGTGTGGATGTGCTGGCCGGGCTCAATGGTGACTTTGGAGCGGCCGATCACCTGCCCATAGCGGAGGATGCGATCGCCGGCGGGGATGGTCTTGAGGCAGACCTTGTGGCCGGCGGGGATGGGGTCCTTCGTCACGATGGTGAGCCCGCCGACGCGGAGTTCGGTGTCCGGGCCGACAGGGACACGGAGAACAGCGACGTTGTCGGTGGGGTGGAGGTGGATCGCGGAGTTTTCCGCGGTGGGCAGTTTTTCGATATCTACGAGGCTCATCGGAGTAGGACGGTTTCGGTGGTTTGTTCGTTAATGTGGACTTTCAGGCGGCGGCCGACAGGGTGGACCCACAGGCCGGTACCGTCCTTGGGGACGGGGATCTGGGAAGGGTGGTTCACGAAGAGGGTGATGCCGGAATCGACGCCGTTCAGAAGCTTGCCGACGTGGATGTGGAGGTGGCACTGCGTGCGCACTTTCACCCCATTATATGCCAGGCCCCAATTGTCACCCCACAGTTCCTTGGCCTTCGCGATGGCTTCCGCCCAGAGGCGGGTTCGTTCCGCGGGGGAGAGATCGGCGAGCGTTTGGATGCCGCCCGACTTAATGCGCGTCGGGAGAGTGAGGGTGCGATTGGGCTTGCGGGGGGAGGCGTCTTTCAAATGAAAGACGGTGAGACCGGCGGGCTGTTTGGCGGCTTCGTTGGTGAGTGAGCACTCTCGCGTTTTGAGCGATTCGGGGTCGGCCGGATTGCAGGTGCAGGCGCCGGTTTCGGCGGAGAGGGAGAGTGGAAGTAGGAGCAGCAGGCCCAGTCGGCGCATTCCGCTCATTATACTGACATGTAGTGCGATTTCTTTGGATGGCCGCGGCGTTGGCGGCTCTGCTGCTGCTGTTTCCTATGTTTCCGGGGGCGCTGGGCCTGTTTGGCCCGGACGAGCCGCGCTATGCGTCGATTGCGCGAGAGATGGCGCGGAGCGGGGACTGGGTGACGCCGGTGCTCGATGGGAAGCCGTGGCTCGAAAAGCCAGCACTTCTATATTGGATAGGGGCGGTGGGGTTCAAGCTGGGTTTGGGGCCGGAGGCGGCGGTGCGGGTGCCGTTGGGATTGCTGAGCGCGGCATTTGTGGTGTGGTTCGGGTGGATGGTGGGGAGCTGGCAGCGGGCGGCGATGCTGGCGACATGCGCGGGGTGGATTGGGTATTCGAACATTGCCGTGACGGATGTGCCGTTGGCGGTGTTCTTTTCGGCCGGGATGATTTTGGCGCTGCGGTGGGTGGAGACGGGGAAGGGCGCCTGGTGGGTGGGGGCGTGCTTTGGGGCGGCGATGTTGGCGAAGGGGTTGGTTCCCGTGGTGCTGGGTGCGCCGGTGGTGTGGTTTGCGCGAGAGCGGTGGCGCGAGTGGTGGAAGGTGGTGGTGGCCTCGTTGGCCGTGGCGGGGCCGTGGTACGCGCTAGTGACGCGGGCGCAAGGGTTTGCGTTTATCAACGAGTTCTTTATCGAACATCATTTCAGCCGGTTTTCGAGCGGGGACCTGCAGCACGTGCAGCCGTTCTGGTTTTACGGGCCGATGGTGATTGCGCTGCTGCTGCCGTGGACGCCGCTGCTGTGGAAGGGGGAGTGGAAGACGCGGACGTTCTATGCGGCGTGGCTGGTGTTTGGGTTCGTTTTCTTTAGCGCCTCGAAGAACAAGTTGCCGGGGTATTTGATTCCTCTGCTGCCGGCGGCGGTGATGGTGATGCGCGTGCCGGGGCCGCGGTATTTGGCCGGGGCGGTGGGGTTGATGATGGCGGTGGTGGCGACGGGGAAGTTGAGTTATCTGCCGGCGAAGGATGGGGAGTTGACGGGGCGGGAATTGGCGCGACAGGTGGGTCCGGATAGCTGCGCGAATGAGATTCCGCGGAGCTTGCGGTACGGGGTGCATTATTACGCGGGGAAGGCGTTGGGGGAGTGTTGGGAGATGCCGGGGGCGAAGCCGGTTCCGGTAGGGAAGGCGGAGGTACGGAAGGGGGTCCAGTTGCGGGTCTCCGGCGGGTCTGGCGATGGGCGGCTGTTGTTTTTGGCAGGGCCAAGGACGACGGAAGGGGATTGGGTGGTTCCGGTGGAAGCGGAGCCGAATCTGGTGTGGGTGGGGGCTCGGGATGTCTCGGACTGGGGCGTGGGGGAGACGGTGGAGTTTGATCCGAGTGTCATTGGATATCCGGGCCCGATTCGAGAGGCGGGGAAGGGGGATTGGTATTGGAACGTGGTTTATGTCTCAGCGGGGAGGGTGGTGGCGCGGAGCGCGACGCGGAAGGAGGTGGATTGGGATCCGGCGGTGGATCGGGTGGTCGAGGCGCGATTGGAGCCGGTGGAAGACGAGGGATGGAAGCGGGGCTGGCGCACTGGTTTCTTCGGCAAATTGGGCCGGGCAGAGCGGTTTCGGATCGAATCTGTTGTGGCGCCCAAGTGGTTGGCCACAAAACTTATGGGCCCCTTTCAAAAAACTCGGGGCGTTCACGCAAGCGGGTTAGGGGCATGGCAGTCCATATGGCTGCAGCAGCATCATCCGGACGGGGTCCTGGTTGAGGCGCCGACGCCTCTGGACTTTTCGGACTTTTATGGAATCGACCTGACCAGACGGCCGAAGCAGATTCTGTTCGACGCCGCGGGTAAGCCGCTGCCGCATCCGACGATTCCGGGTTGGACGTTGCAGCAGTGGGCGCAGCAAGATTCCGTGATCGACCCGCACTACGGACATTGGGCGTCGATGGAGTATCAATTCGGACCGCCTACCCCTGAGGGATACGAACGGCCGCTCTTCAACCGCCAAACCGGCGAGGTCGACCCGGCGGTGCTGGAGCATTGGCTCAAAAATGACCTCGCCAAGCTCTTCGTCGAAAAGAAAATCGACGCAAGCCGGATCACAATTCAAAGGCCGGACGCCTCGGCGCTCTCCTTTTGTAGGAAGACCGGCGCACGCTGCATCGTAGACTAGAACGAGTGTCTACAAGGAAGCTAACGGCTCACGTGAAAGCGGCTGGTTGAGCGAGCAAATTGAGTCCAAAGGTTTTGGACCAGGCGCTTGCGGGGCTACCGCGACAGTTCGATCCGCGCGTGCTGATCGGCTTCGAGACGTCGGATGACGCCGGAGTCTTCCAGTTGACGCCGGAGTGTGCCCTCGTGCAGACCGTCGACTTTTTCACGCCGATCGTCGACGATCCTTATACTTTCGGCCAGATTGCGGCGGCGAACTCGTTGAGCGATGTCTATGCGATGGGGGGCGTGCCGATTTCAGCGCTTTCCATTCTGGCGTGGCCGCGCGACGGCGAGATGGAGGACCTGCGGGCGGTGCTGCGGGGCGGGGCGGAGAAGATGATTGAGGCCGCATGTTCGGTGATCGGGGGACACTCGATTGCGGACGTCGAGCCAAAGTTTGGCTACGCCGTCACCGGAACAGTGCATCCGGCGACGGTTCTTGCCAACGGCGGAGCGCGGGCGGGCGATGTGCTGGTGTTTACCAAGCGCTTGGGGACGGGGATCGTATCGACGGCGCTCAAGAAGGGTTTGGCGCGGGATAGCGACGTCGCAGCGTCGATTGCGTCGATGACCACATTGAATAAGGTGGCTTGCGCGGCGATGCTGCAGTGCGAGGTGCATGCTTGCACGGATGTGACCGGTTTCGGACTGCTGGGTCATGCGCGGGAGATGGCTGCGGCGTCGGAAGGGGTAACGCTGGTCATTGAAGGAGCGAGGTTGCAGTTGCTGCCGGGCGTGGCCGAGTACGTGGAGGCGGGTGCGGTGCCGGGCGGGTTGAAGAACAACCGGGAATTTGTGGAGTGCCACGTCTCGGGGACGGCGGGTGAGGTGATGTACGACCCGCAGACATCCGGGGGGCTGCTGATGGCGATGCCGGAGGCGGAGGCAGCACAGATGGAACGGCTATACCCAGGCGCTTATCGAATGGGCCGCGTCGTGGCGAAGCGGGATACCCTGTTAGAAATCGAATGAATCCGATCATTATTGCTCTGGACTGTGAAACGGCCGCGGAAGCGCGGGGAATTGTGGACGCAACTGCGGATGAGATTACCTTCTATAAGGTGGGCTTGGAGCTGTACACCGTGGCGGGGATGGCGTTCGTGGACGAACTGCTGGGCCGGGGGAAGAAGGTTTTTCTCGACCTGAAGTTCCACGATATCGGTGAGACCGTGAAGCGGGCGGTACGGCAGGTGGCCAAGAGCGGCGTGAGTCTGTTGACCGTGCACGCCGAGCCAGAGGTGATGCGGGCGGCGGTGGAGGGCCGGGGCTCGTCCGATCTAAAACTTTTGGGCGTGACGGTGTTAACGAGCATCGCGGAGAGCGATCTGCCGGCGATGGGATATACGTGCACGTTGGCGGAGCTGTTCGCCTTGCGGGTGAAAAACGCGATGGAGGCGGGCGTGGATGGGTTGGTGTGCTCGCCGCTCGAAGTGGGTGCGTTGCGGGTGCAGGTGGGGCCGGGCAAAATTTTGGTGACGCCGGGGGTGCGCAGCGCGGGGGCGGATGTGGGCGATCAAAAGCGGGTGGCGACGCCGGCCGCGGCGATGGCGGCGGGAGCGAGCTATTTGGTTGTGGGGCGGCAGGTGACGCGGGCGGCGGATCCAGGGGCGGCTGCGCGCCAGATTTTGGCTGAAATTGCCTTATAAAAAAAAATGATGAGAGGTGGGTTGCCACCACCCGCGATAGGTGGTATTTTCGGCAAACCGTTGTAAAGACTATGTAACTTACATCACAGAGCAGTATTGGTACTGTCATGAGGCTGGCCGGAACGGGTCTCTGCACCCTTTGACTCGCCCATTGCAATTTGCCACACTGCAAAGCAAATTGGCAGATTGTCACGTCCCGAGCGTTATCGCGCCTCGCAGCACGTTTTTAGGGGAATCGAATAGATGCAAAGACCTTGGTTAGCCTTTGTCGGCTTGCTCGCTTTTTCACACGCAAGCCTTTTTGCCCAGTCAGTGACGTCACTGGCCGGCGTTGTGACGGATCCTACGGGTGCGGTCGTTCCGAACGCGGCACTCGAACTCGTGAATACTGACACGAACCAGAAGCGCGATGGCAAGTCGGATGGAAACGGAAACTACTCCTTCCCGCAAATTGCTCCCGGCACGTATAACCTGTCGGTGAAAGCGACGGGGTTCTCGTCGAAGGCCGTGAATGGCATGCGCCTTCTGGTGAACACCCCGGCGACGATCAACGTGGCGCTCGAGGTTGGCCAGATGACGGAGACGGTATCGATCACGGCCGACTCGGTACAGATCAATACCCAGGACGCCTCGCTGGGCAACAGTTTCGGGACGAAGCCTATTTTGCAACTGCCTTTTGAAGCGCGGAATGTGGCGGGGTTGTTATCCCTGCAACCGGGCGTAACGTTCGCGGGCGCCAATGCGCCGAACAGCTATCGCGGCGGCAATGTCAATGGTGGCAAGAACGATCAGGCGAATGTAACGCTCGACGGCGTCGACGTAAACGATCAACAGAACCGCGATCCGTTCACGAGCGTACTCCGCGTGACGTTAGACAGTGTCCAGGAGTTCCGCGTCGTAACGACGAACGCGAACGCCGAATTCGGCCGTTCCTCCGGTGCGCAGATTTCTCTGGTGACCAAGGGAGGTACGAACGAAGTGCATGGTTCCACGTATTGGTTTGTGCGGAACAAAGCGACGAACGCGAACTCCTTCTTTAATAACCAGAATGGCGTGGAACTGGCGAAGCTGAACCGTAACATTTACGGCGCCTCGCTCGGAGGCCCTCTTAAAAAGAACCGTCTGTTCCTGTTTGGTAACTATGAGGGACGCAAGGACCTGCGGGAAGACTCGGTGCTGCGCACAGTACCGACGGCTTCGCTTCGGGAAGGCAATGTGAGGTACATCCGCACCGATGGTTCGATTGCAACGCTGACACCGCAGGATTTGCGGACGCGGATCGACCCTTTGGGGATTGGCCCAAGCCAAGCGGCGTTGAACGTACTCCGGGCGTATCCGCTGCCGAATGACCCGGCCGCCGGCGACTCGATCAACACCTCCGGTTTCCGCTTTAACGCGCCGATCAAATTGGATTGGCAGACCTACATTGCCAAACTGGACTACGCTCTCGATTCGGCTGGCAGGCACAACATGTTTGTCCGCGGCAATTTACAGGACGACAAAGATACCTCTGCTCCGCAATTTCCAGGACAGGCACCGAACAATACAAACCTTTCGAACACGAAGGGTATCGCCATCGGTTTGGTGAGTGTCGTGCGCCCCAACATGGTGAACAACTTCCGCTGGGGCTTAACCCGGGTTGGCATTGAGAACTCCGGCGTCTCCCTGCTTCCGTTTACCACCTTTCGGACGATTGATTCGTTGAACGGGACCAACCGGCCATTCATCCGGACGACTCCCACGCACACCATCGCGAATGACTTTAGCTGGACGAAAGGTTCTCACGACATTCGCGTGGGCGGCGTGATCCGCGTGATCCGCAATAGTCGTAGCAACTACGCAAACTCGTTCCCAACGGCTTCGACCAATGCGTCGTGGCTGACTGGAAGTGGCAACCAGTTGGAAGCACCTCTAGGCACCGATATCCGTCCGACTGCCCGGGTTGCTTACCGCGATGCGACGATGGCCGTGCTTGGCGTGGTGAGCAACGGCGTGGCCCGCTACAACTACAACAAAGACGGTTCGCCCCTACCTGTTGGAGCACCGGTGCTGCGGCAATTCAACGCCGAAGAGTATGAGTTCTATGCGCAGGATACGTGGAAGATGACGCGGTCCTTCACGTTGACCTACGGCCTCCGCTACTCGCTGATGCCTCCGATTTACGAAGCGAATGGCATCCAGACCGTGGCGCAGGAGTCGCTGTCGACCTTCTTCGACACCCGGGTTGGTCTGGCGGAGGTTGGTGCACCGCAGTTTCTTGTGAACCCGGTGACCTACGTTTTGAAAGAACAGCCTGGCGGGCGGGATCTGTATCCGTTCCATAAGAAAAACCTGGCGCCCCGATTGGCCATGGCCTGGTCTCCGCAGGGCGATAGCGGCATTTCGAAGTTCTTGTTCGGCGGTCCTGGAAAGACATCGGTCCGCGCGGGCTGGGGCATGTATTACGACGTGATGGGTGCTGGTTTGATTACCAACTACGACGCGACTGCGCTGGGGTTGGCAACGAGCTTGCAGAATCCGTCCGCCCGACTGACCCTGTCGACCGCACCGCGCTTCACGGGGTTGAATTCGATCCCGGCTTCGGTGTTGCCCGCACCACCGCCGGCCGGTTTCCCGCAGGTGGCGCCGAACCTGTTCTCGATCACGAACTCGCTGGACGACCGGCTGCTGCCGCCGTATACGATGAATTTGAACTTCTCGGCGGGACGGGAGTTTAAAGGCGGATTCTTCCTGCAGGGTTCGTACGTTGGCCGATTGTCCCGCCGCTCCTTGATCAGTGAAGACATCTCGATGCCGACGAACCTCAAGGATCCGGCGAGTGGCCAGACTTATTTCCAGGCGGCGACGGCGCTCGCCCAATTGGCGAACGCAAACACGCCGGTAGGCTCGGTGGGCCGATTGCCCTTCTGGGAGAATATGTATCCTGGGTTGGCGAATGCCACATTGTCTGCGACTCAGCGGGCCTATCAGAGAATCGCAGCCAATGCACCCGACTACTCGTATGCTCTTTATGAGATGGACGTGCTGTGCAGCCCGAGCTGCAGCAAGTATGGGCCCTATTCGCAATACAACCGGCAGTTCAGTTATCTGCGGTCTCTTCGGTCGGTTGGAAGCGGAAGCTACCATGCGATGCAGTGGACGGCGCGGAAGCGGTTCAGCCAAGGTGATCAGTTGGAGTTCAACTACACGTGGTCCAAGTCGATTGATTTGGCTTCACGGCCGGAGAACTCGACCGACACGAACGGCGTGATCATCAACGCGTTTGACCGCCGGCAGTTCCGCGCGCCATCGGACTACGATACGCGTCACCAGTGGAACGCCAACTTCGTCTACGGCCTGCCGATGGGCAGGGGGCGCAAGTTGCTGGACCAAGGCGGCATCGTGAACGCAATCGCCGGCGGCTGGCAGTTGAGCGGCCTGTACCGGCAGTCGACCGGCTTGCCGACTTCAGTGGGTAACGGGCGGTTCTGGCCGACCAACTGGAACATCACAGGCTATGCGACCGCAGTAGGTAACCCAGTAGTCGGCACGACGCGGAACGCTCCGGCGCCTCCGGGCGGCACGGGCGGCGTGAACCTGTTCCCGAATCCTTCAGCGGCGATTGATGCGTTCGACTACACCCTGCCCGGTCAGGCGGGTGGGCGGAACGTTATCCGCGGCGACGGTAACTTCAACCTGGACTTGAGCCTGGGCAAAACTTTCAATATGCCCTGGAGCGAGAAGCATACGTTGCAGTTCCGCTGGGAAGTTTTCAACGTGACGAACTCGGTGCGGTTTGACCCCTTCTTTACGTCGGCTGACTTGGGCAATCTGGGTTCGTTCGGCAAATATACGGACACGTTGACCCTGCCGCGCGTTATGCAGTTTGGTTTGCGTTACGACTTCTGAGGAAGTCGAATTAAAGTGCTGGACAGAAGGGCGGCCTACTTGGTAGGCCGCCCTTTTTTTGGTAGGGTCGAGGTATGGCGACAGGAACTCTGATTTCGGAAGACGAGTACTTGCGGAGCAGCTACGAGGGGCCGGAGCCTGAGTATCGGGACGGGGAGTTGATTGACCGCGGTATGCCCACATATCTGCATGGCATGATCCAGATGGTGCTGGGGGCGCTGTTCCTTCCCTACCGGAAAAGTCACGATTTGTGGCCGGCCTCGGAGGCGAGACATCGCGTTCGTCCTGGCTTGGTTCGAATTCCTGACGTTGCCGTGCAGCAGGGCAAACCGGCAATGAGTCACCCGGATCATCCACCGTATGTTGCGATCGAAGTCTTGTCTCCGGATGATCGCATGGGCGATGTGACCGCTAAACTGCGGGAGTACCGGGATTTCGGCGTGGCGCATTCCTGGGTCGTCGATCCGGTTGCCCAAGCTCTCTACGTTTTTGATTCCGATGGGTTGCATCAAGTGCGCTCGCTGCAGATTCCAGAGTTCGGGATCAACTTCACCCCGGAGCAGATCTTCGAGGCATAGCCCGGCCGTGTCAAAATAGGGGGTTAACCCTCATGACTGGCCACGACGTACGTCAAAAGTTCCTAGATTACTTCGCCGCCCGCGGACATCGCGTGGTGCGCTCCTCCTCCCTGGTTCCCGCTAACGACCCCACGTTGCTGTTCACCAACGCCGGGATGAACCAGTTCAAGGACATCTTCCTCGGCATGGAGAAACGCGACTACTCGCGGGCAACCACGTCGCAGAAGTGCGTCCGGGCCGGGGGCAAGCATAACGACCTCGAGAACGTCGGCTACACCCGCCGCCACCATACGTTCTTCGAGATGCTCGGGAACTTCTCGTTCGGCGACTACTTCAAAACAGAAGCCATCGACTTTGCCTGGGAACTGATCACGAAGGAGTACGGCCTCGACAAAGAGCGGCTCTACGTCACCGTGTTCCGCGAAGACGATGAAGCCGAGGAGTTGTGGCAGAAAGTAACCGGGATCCCGAAGAGCCGAATCTTCCGGCTGGACGAGAAAGACAACTTCTGGCAAATGGGCGATACCGGACCGTGTGGACCTTGCTCGGAAATCCACTTCGACCTGGGGCCGGACGGCGCGGAGCCGGGCCGCGAAGACGAGGCATTTCCGCTCGATGGCGGCGGCCGTTTCGTTGAAATTTGGAACCTGGTCTTCATGCAGTTCGACCGCTCGGCCAGCGGCATCATGAACCCGCTGCCGCGGCCTTCGATCGACACCGGCATGGGCCTCGAACGGATCGCGGCGATCATGCAGGGCAAGATGTCGAACTACGACTGCGACCTGATCAGCCCAATCATCGACCATCTGGCTGCCCTCATCAAGATGGATCCGGAACGGGACGCAAAAACCGGCGCCGTGCTACGCATCAATGCCGACCATGCGCGGGCCGCGGCGTTTCTGATTCACGACGGCGTGGTGCCGTCAAACGAAGGCCGTGGCTATGTGTTGCGGAAAATTATGCGCCGGGCGCTGCGGAACGCGCGTATTCTCGGGGTGCAGGATACCTACTTCCATAAGCTGACGCAGTTCGTAGCGGAGTTCATGAAGCCGGCGTACCCGGAGCTGCTCGAAAACGTCGAGCGGGTGACGCGCGTGGTGAAAGAAGAGGAACACCGGTACGCGACGACCTACCAGGTGGCCGAGCGGATCTTCGTCGACGAAGCCAAGCGCGCCGTGGGCGGGCTGCTGCCGGGCGCGGCCGCGTTCAAGCTTTACGACACGTATGGCTTAGCGATTGATGAGCAGGAAGATATGGCGCGTGAGTTTGGCTTGCAGATCGATACCGAAGGGTTCTCCGCGGAAATGGAAAAGCAGCGGGATCGGGCGCGGGCTTCGTGGAAAGGCGCGGAGAAGGCGACCGTGGCGCCGGTGTATAGCCAGATTCAGGCCAAGTTGGGACGGACCAAGTTCCTGGGCTACGACCAGTTGACGTCGACGGCTTCGCGCGTGGTGGCGATTCTGGTGGACCAGCACCTGGTAACGACCGTCGGGGCGGGCGTGGAGTGCGAACTCGTGGTTGACCAGACGCCTTTCTACGCCGAGAGCGGCGGGCAGGTGGGCGACCAAGGGGAATGGCTGCTGAAGGGCGAAGTGGTGGCGACGGTGAAGAGCACGTACCCGGCGGTTCCGGGGCTGAGTGTTCACCGGATCACGACGACGGCGCCGCTCGCGGCGGATATGGTGCTGCAGGGCGCGGTGGCCGTTGGCACGCGGTCGGCGACGATGCGGAACCATACGGCGACGCACTTGCTGCACGCAGCGCTGCGGCAGGTGCTGGGTTCGCACGTGAAGCAGGCGGGTTCGATCGTGGACTCCGGACGGTTACGGTTCGACTTTGCCCACTACACGGCGATGGACGCCGAAGAGGTGGCGCAGGTGGAGCTGATCGTAAACGAAGAGATCATGCGGAACACGGCCGTTTCGACGGACGTGATGGAGTTGGAAGACGCCTTGTCGACGGGGGCCATGGCCCTGTTCGGTGAAAAGTACGGCGAGAAGGTTCGCGTAGTGAAAGTGCCGGGCTTCAGCAAAGAGCTATGCGGCGGCACGCACGTTTCGCGGACGGGCGACATCGGTTTGTGCAAGATCGTCTACGAAGGTTCGATCTCGGCCGGCGTTCGACGGATTGAAGCGATTACTGGGAACGCGGCGGTGGAGCGGTTCCAGGCGGCGACGACTTCGCTGCACCGGGTGGCGCAGATTGTTCATGCGACCGAGCCGGAGTTGGTGGAGCAGGTGGAGAAGCTGCTGGCGCATCAGCGGACGCTTGAGAAAGAGCTGCAGCAACTGAAGCAGCAGATGGCGCAGGCGAAGTCGGGTCAGGTGGAGGCATTAGCGCGCGAAATCAAGGGCGCGAAGGTGCTGGCGGCGCGGGTGGACGGCTTGGACCGGGACCAGATGCGGGCGCTGGCTGACACGCTGCGGAATAAATGGAAGTCGGCCGTCGTCGTGTTGGGCGCGGCGGACGGAGAAAACGTGGCGCTGATCAGCGCGGTGACCAAAGACCTGACGGCCAAAGTTCACGCGGGCAAACTGATCGGCCCGGTGGCGGCGGCGGTAGGCGGCAAGGGCGGCGGCCGGCCGGACCTGGCCGAGGCTGGCGGTAAGGATGCCGGGGCGCTCGATGCGGCGTTAGAGGCGGTTTACGCGGCGGTGGAAGGCGCGCTGTGATTGATGTCGTGATTGTCGGGGCGGGGCCTACGGGCCTCGCCTGCGGCATCGAATTGAAGAAGTTGGGAGTGAACGCGGTCCTGGTCGAGAAGGGCTGCGTGGTGAATTCGCTGTATCATTACCCGCAGAACATGGTGTTCTTCACGACGCCGGAACTGCTCGAAATCGGCGGTATTCCGATGACTTCGCTGAACGACAAGCCGAACCGCGTGGAGGGTTTGAAGTACTATCGGCGCGTGGCGGACCACTACGATCTCGACATTCGACAGTACGAGCGGGTGGAACGGATAGCGGGCGAAGACGGGGCATTCGTGACGGTGACTTCGAAGGGCGAGTACGCTTCGAAGAAGGTGATCCTGGCGACGGGGTATTACGATATTCCAAACCTGCTGGGCGTGCCGGGGGAGGAGTTGCCGAAGGTGATCCACTACTACAAAGAGGCGCATCCGTACTACGACCAGGATGTGCTCGTCGTGGGAGCCAAGAACTCGGCGGCGATTGCGGCGCTCGAATTGTGGTGGACCGGGGCGCGGGTGACGATGGTTCATCGGGGCGCCGAAGTGCACAAGCACGTGAAGTACTGGATCAAGCCGAACATCGAGAACCGGTTGAAGAACGGCGAGATCAAGGGGTATTTTTGCTCGCGCGTGACAGCGATCCGGGAGAAGGAAGTAGAGCTGGAGACACCGGAGGGTCCGGTGACGTTGAAGAACGACTTCGTGTTCGCCATGACGGGTTACCGGCCGGATTTTGAGTTCATGGCGGCGCATGGGATCACGCTCGACGAGGAGTCGGGCCGGCCGGCGGTGAACTCGGACACCTTTGAAAGTGCCAGACCGGGGATGTATCTGGCGGGCGTCGTGGTGGCAGGGGTCCACACGAACGAGATTTTCATTGAAAACGGCCGCTTTCACGGCGGCGCGATCGCTCAGGATATTGCGGCGAAAGTGGGATGAAGATCGTCCACCTCGACAGCGGACGGGAGATGCGGGGCGGGCAGTGGCAGGTTCTGCATCTCATTGAGGCGCTGGCGGAGGCGGGGCACGAGCAAGTGTTGGTGGCGCCGCGGGAGGCGCCTTTGGCGCAGCGGGTGAAGATTCCGGTGCGGGCGCCGCTGAGTTGGTGGCCGCGGGGAGATCTCTATCACGCGCACGATGCGAAGATGCATACCTGGGCCGCGCTGCTGGGGCGTCGGCCACTTGTGGTGGCTCGACGGGTCGCGTTTCCGGTGAAGAACCGGTGGAAGTACCGCCTGGCTGATTGCTATATAGCGGTTTCTGCGGCGGTCGCGCGGGAGCTGCGTAAGGCGGGGGTCGAGGAGCGGAAGATCCGGGTGGTCTATGACGGGGTACAGGACTTGGCGCGTTCGACGCGGACGGGAGCGTTGATCGCGCCGGCGTCGGAGGACCCGATGAAGGGTTCGGCGTTGATCCGGGAGGCCGGGGTGGCCTGTACGTTCTCCGAAGACTTGGTGAAGGATCTGGCGACGGCTTCGGCAATGCTCTATATCACTCATCAGGAGGGGCTGGGGTCCGCGGCGCTGCTGGCTATGTCGGCGAGTGTGCCGGTGATTGCGTCGCGCGTGGGCGGGTTGCCGGAAATTGTGAAGGACGGCGAGACGGGTTTGCTGGTGGAGAACACGGCGGAGGCGATCCGGGCGGCGGTGGCGCGGGTGGGCGAGTTGGGGCCGATGGGAGAACAGGGCAGGGAAATGGTGCGGGAGCGGTTTCTTCTGCGGCACATGGCGGCTGCTACGCTCAGAGTCTACGAGGAGTTGGTGCGATGATCGAGGCGGTATTGGCGGGTCTGCTGGGGCTGCTGATCGGCAGTTTCCTGAACGTATGCGTTTACCGGTTGCCGCGGGACTTGTCGGTTTGGACACCGGCGCGGAGCTACTGCCCGGGCTGTGAAACAGTGATTGCGTGGTACGACAACCTGCCGGTTTTGAGCTACCTGCTACTGCGCGGAAAATGCCGGCGCTGCGGGACAGGAATTCCGGCACGGTACTTGTTGACAGAAGTGCTTTGTGGTGTAATGTTCTTTTCGTGTGCTTGGTGGTTTGGCGCGACGCTGTTGGCAGGGAAGCTGATGATGTTCAGTGCGATCAATCTGGCGTTGTTCTTTTGCGACCTGGAGGAGCGGATTCTTCCGGACGAATTCACGTTGGGCGGGACGCTGGCAGGATTGGTTTGGGCTTATTTTGTGGCGCTGCCCATGGGGTTCACGATGCTTTTTTTGCCACTGGACACGCCGGCGCCTTGGATTTCGGTAGCCGAGGGAGCGTTTGCGGCCGGGTTCGCTTACGGTTCGTTTCGCTTGTTGGGCTGGGCGTACGAGCGCTTTCGGGACCGGGAGGGACTGGGGATGGGCGATATGAAGATGGTCGCGATGTTTGGGGCGTTTCTGGGGTTGATGTCGACACTTGAATCGATTCTGATCGGGTCCGTTCTGGGTTCATTTTTAGGACTGTTGTTTATCAAGTTGCGGCGTGAGGATAGCGCGCAATATGAGCTGCCGTTTGGTTCGTTTCTGGCGGTGGGAGCGGTGGCGGCGGCGTGGATTGAGGCCTTGCGGTAGGGACGATACGGATGTTGCGTTACACTGTGAGATTACGCCGATGAAAGCGCTCCTGGAAGCGATTGAACCCAACCAGCCGGATTGGGCTCTGGCGATGGCCATTGACCCTCGCCGGTTACCCGCGCACATCGCCGTCATCATGGACGGCAACGGGCGCTGGGCCGGAAAGCGGTTCCTGCCTCGCGTGGCGGGCCACAAAGCAGGAATCTCACCGGTTCGAGAGACGGTAGAGACGTGCGCGCGGCTGGGTCTCGAAGCCTTAACGCTCTATGCGTTTTCGATGGAGAACTGGAAGCGGCCGGCCGCCGAGGTGGACACGCTCTGGCACTTGCTGCGGTTGTACTTGCGGAACGAATTGCGAACGTTAACCGAGAACAACGTGCGGCTGGGAGCGATCGGGCGGATTGAAGACCTGCCGGGAGTGGTCCAGAAAGAGTTGGCTGCCACGATGCGGGAGACGGAGCGGAACACGGGGCTGCAACTGAACCTGGCGATCAACTACGGCGGGCGTGTCGAGATTCTGGACGCGATCAATCAGCTACTGGCGGAGGCGAAAGCGGCGGGCACGCTGGACACGTTGCGAGTAGATGAAGAGTCTCTCGGAGCTCACCTGTATACCAGTGGGCTGCCGGATCCGGATCTGCTAATCCGGACTTCCGGAGAGCTGCGCGTGTCCAACTTTCTACTCTGGCAGATCGCTTATACCGAGATCTACGTGACCGAAACCTTGTGGCCGGACTTCCGGCGGGCGGACCTGTTAAAGGCGATTCTGGACTACCAGAAGCGGGAGCGCCGATTCGGCGGATTGAGCACTCCGGCGCCTGAGGTTCTGGCGGAGACGGTCTCCAGCCGGTGATGCGCATTCTGACCTCGGTGGTGTTGATTCCCACCGTCACTTGGCTGATCCTGTTTTCTCCACAGCCCGTATTTCAAGCGGCGATCGCGGTGTTTGCGCTGTTGTGCTGGCATGAGTTTGCCGGCCTGGCGGGGTACTACAACGCGAAGCTAGTGAGCTGGCATGGCTGGATTCCGGGTTTGGTGATTCTCTATGCCGGGCTGAGCGGAACGATGGTGATGACGGTGATCATCCTGGGGGCGCTGGCGGCAGCGTTGCGAAACCGGGAGTTAAAGGAAGGCATCCCGGCAACGGCGTTTTTTGCCTTGGGACTAATCTATGCCTTCGGAGCTTGGCGGGCGGCGGTGGAGTTGCGGGTGATCAGCCCTTACTGGGTGTTGTTCGCGAATGCGATCAATTGGGTGGGGGATTCGGCGGCCTACTTTGTCGGCCGGGCCATTGGAAAACGGAAGCTGGCGCCCCGGATTAGTCCCGGTAAGTCGGTGGAAGGGGCGTTGGCTTCGGTGGTGCTGGCGAGCGTGTTTGGTGTGGCATTCGTTAATTATTTTTTGCCGAACACACCGTGGTTTGTGGCCTTGGGGGTTTCCGTGGCGGGAAACGTAGCGGGGCAGATTGGAGACCTGGCGGAGTCCGCACTCAAGCGGGGTGCGGGCGTGAAGGATTCCGGCACGTTACTGCCCGGTCACGGGGGGTGGCTGGACCGCCTGGACTCTAGCCTGTTCTCGATGCCGATTACGCTCTTTGTACTGACGCTAATCGGTTAGACCCGTTGCACCCGGGGAGTGTGTGTGATATCAAGTCACGCACCATGAGGTTACCTATACTTCTGTCAGTCGCGGCAGTTCTGCTCGCGCAATCTGAACGAGGAACGATTACAGGGACGGTGAGGGACGCAACAGGCGCGGTAGTGCCTGGGGCGAAAGTCACTTTGACAAATACGGCGATGGGAACCACGAGTACAGCCCCGACCTCTGAATCGGGTGATTATACGGTTCCCGGATTAGCGGTCGGCACGTACATCGTGCGTGTTGAGAAAGACGGCTTTCGCCCGGCGTCGGTTACAGGCCTGGTGCTAAATGCCTCTGCGACCGTTCGGGCGGATACGACCTTGGAAGTGGGGACCTCGCGGCAAGCCGTGGAAGTCTCGGCGTCAGCTCTGGCGCTGGCGACGGAGAACGCCAAGACGAGCGTGACGATTGATAACAAGCTGGTGGATGAGCTGCCGCTTGTGGTTGGCGGCGCGCTGCGTAGCCC
Source organism: Candidatus Sulfopaludibacter sp. SbA3 (assembly GCA_945890485.1). Lineage (GTDB taxonomy): Bacteria > Acidobacteriota > Terriglobia > Bryobacterales > Bryobacteraceae. The sequence goes on from CAMDCN010000009.1 coordinate 124,907, forward strand.
GTTCAATCTGGCGGCATTGACGCCGGAGGCGAAGAATCTCGGTGGAGACAACGGGTTCATCCTTGGCGGCGGACAGGCGGCCGGTTACGGCACGAGTCTGGATGGCGTATCGGCGAATACGTCGCGCGCGTTGTCGATGAGCTGGGTGGCGGTGAACGCGCCCTCAATCGAGGCGGTGACCGAGTTCACGGTGGACACGAACGGGTTCAAGGCTGAGTTCGGCCAAGCTACTGGCGGGATCATGAGCTTTGCCTCGAAGTCGGGAACGAACGCCTTCCATGGGACGCTGTATGAGTTCATGCGGAATGAGGCGTTTGACGCCAATAACTTTTTCAACAATAAGCGGGGAATCCGGCGGCAGATCTATAAGCAGCACGATTTCGGCGGATCGGTTGGTGGTCCGGTGTGGATCCCGAAACTGTATAACGGCAAGAACAAGACGTTTTTCTTTACGAGCTACGAGGCATTTCGGAATCGCGACGGCGCGGCGGGTGCCGTGAGGACGGTGCCTACCGAGGAGATGTACAACGGCGACTTTCGGAACTGGGTGAATGCGGCTGGGGTGCAGATTCCGATTTACGATCCGACCAGCCAGACTACGGCCGCCAACGGAACGGTGACGCGGCAAGTATTTCCCAACAACCAGGTTCCGCGGGCGCTGTTCGACCCGACGGTGGTGCAGGCGCTGGGCGTTTTCCGTTCGGGCGAGACTCCGCTCCCGAACAACGGGGCGAGACCGGGAACTGTGGACTACGTGACAAACAATTACCTCATCTCCAAAGGCACTGAGGTGCGTCCGAACACGAAGCTGAGCGTCAAGGGCGACCACGTGTTCAGTGAACGGAGCCGGATTTCGGGCTACTGGGGCTACAATCGGTCGAGCCAGGTTCCCGGGGTAAACGGCCCGAACGACCTGCCTGGCCTGTTTGTGAATTACAACGACACCACGCGCAATTCCGACGTCTTCCGCGGGAGCTGGGACTTCAATTTCACGCCGACGCTGTTCAATCACTTCTACGGCGGCGGCAACAACTGGAAGGAAAATCATGACCCGCCACAGGCCACGATCCGGAGCGGTGTGAATTGGAAGGACAAGGTATGTCTGGGCAACACCCCGAACTGCGACGAAAACCTGATCAACTTCAACTTCTCGAACGGTTATAGCCAGTGGGGCGGCCGCGCAAACAACGGCAGCGAGAACTTCATCAAGATGTTTGCGGATGACATGACCTGGATCAAGGGCAAGCACACCTGGAAGTTTGGCGGACAGTATCAGGGGCAGTTCTACAATGGCTTCGGCCGCCAGTGCGTGGCGGGTTGTGTTACGTTCGACTTCAAGAATACGGGCCGGCCGGGTGACACAAATTTTGCGACAGCGGGCGGAAGCCCGGTCGCGTCGATGCTGTTGGGATATGCCAACAACGGATCGCTGGATACGGTCCGCTATATTGGGCAGCAGTGGCCTTCGTATGCCGGATTTATTCAGGACGACTGGCGGATTCGGCCGAACCTGATGATCAACCTCGGCCTGCGCTGGGAGACGACGCTGCCGCCAAGGGGTGAGAACGATCATTGGAGCGATTTTTCTCCAGATCGGCCGAATCCCGGGGCGGGCGGGCTGCCCGGTGCGTTGATATACGCCGGCACAGGGGAAGGCAAAGAGGGCTCTCGGTCCCTGGCAGGCAGCTACTACAAGGCCTTCGGTCCGAGATTCGGACTGGCGTACACGCTAAAGCAGAAGACGTCGATTCGCATGTCGTATGGGTTAAGCTACGGCAATATCACGACGGTATTTGGTTCAACCCATACCTTGGGGTTCACCTTGACGAACTCTTTTCCGGACAACAGCCAGGGCATTCAGCCGAGCTTTCTGGTTCGGAACGGATTGCCGGCGTGGCAGGCTCCCCCGTTTGTCTCTCCGAGCTTTGGAAACGGACGGGCGATGCCGTGGTGGCAGGGCAGTGAAGCGACCCGGCCGCCGGCCTTCCAGAGCATGAACTTCTCGATCCAGCATCAGCTCTCGTCGACCATGGTGATGGAGGTTGGCTACAACGGCAGTTTGGGTAGCCGTTTGCAGGCTGGCTTGCTGGCCTACAACGCGCTGCACCCGGATGTCTTGACCCGGTATGGTCCAACCCTCCTGAATTCCCGGATTGATAGTCCGGCTGCGATCGCTGCTGGAATCCGGCCGCCGTTTGCCAACTTCCAAGCGTTGTGGGGCAACCAGGCAACGGTGCGGCAAGCATTGCGGCCCTATCCGCAGTTTCAGAACATCGACACGGCCGGCGGCGGCGGTGACCATAGCGGCCACTCCACCTACCACTCCGGAATGCTCCGTTTGGAGAAGCGGTATTCGAGCGGTGTACAGTTTCAGGGCTCCTACGTGTTCTCGAAACTGCTGACCGATGCCGATAGCTATTGGGTCGGCGGAGCGGCGATGGACCACTTCAACCGCGGTTTGGAGAAGTCGATTGGTCAGTTCGACGTCACCCATAACATGAAGCTCTCGGGTGTCTATGAACTGCCGTTCGGCAAGGGGAAGGCATTCCTGAACACGAACCCCGTCGCCAATTTCATCCTGGGCGGATGGCGCCTATCCGCCATCTTCACCGCGTCGAGCGGGCAGCCGCTTCCGCTCGGCACTTCGAACGGACTGCCGCTATTCGCGGGGACCAACCGGCCGATCATTTCGAGCTATGACGGCTGGCGGCCGGCGACGGCGGGCGACTCGTTCGACCCGGCGGTTGACCGGACGATCCAACCGGCGAGCTTCTTTCCGGCGCAGCCGGCGAACGTGATGGGGAACATGACGCGGTACAACCCGAAGTTCCGCTCAAACCCGATCTATGACAACAACCTGTCGTTTGCGAAGTCGTTCCCGATCAAGGAGCAGATCCGTCTGGATTTTCGGATGGAGATGTTCAACGCGACGAATTGGGCGCGCTTTAATATGGGCTCGCTGAATTTGCAGGCGCAGAACTTTGGCGTGCTCAGCAACACGGCGGGAGACCAGGGAAATTCGCCCCGGCAGATTCAGTTTGCCCTGAAATTGTACTTCTAGACGATCCATCAGCAGACGAAATGGGGTCCATAAAATATTCCGTTCGGTTTCTTACGGTTACAGGACAGTTTCCGTGGGTATAATCGAAAATCGGCGGTTGGGCCCCATGTCGTTTGAATTGCCCTCCGTACGTCTCACCCGAGGAGTTTGATGTCGAACGAACTGCGCAACTTTTTATCGCTCTCGTATGAAGAGCTGGAAGAGTTGAATCTGCATGCCAAGGAGCAACGCAAGAATCGCGTTCCCGCTCACCAGATTCAAGAGGAGCGTCTGAAGTACCTGACGGACGAGAAGCGGATCAAGGCTGTAACGGTCCTTTTCAGCGACCTCGAAGGCCGTCTGCACATGCTCGACTATGACAAGAAATTCCTTGTCAATAGCTGGGACAACCTGACCTTCGACGGTTCGTCCATCCGTGGATTCACCGCGCAGCGCGAGAGCGACCTGCGGCTGGGTATGGACTGGGGCGCCTTCTATTGGGCTCCGGCTGACTACTTCGGCACCGGCAAGGTCCTCGTGTTCGGCGAGGTGATCGACAAGGACGGATCTCCGTACGGCGCCGATCTCCGCGGCATTTTGAAGCAGTACGCCAACGGGTTGTACGAGTCGAACGGCTACACGCTGAATGCGGCGAACGAAATTGAAGGCTTCCTGTTCGAAGGTAAGGACGCTGAGCGCCGCTACCACGAGACGGGCAAGTTTGAATACGTGAACACGGGTGGCTACTACCACTCGCTGCCCGGCGACCCGCTGCGGCAGTTCATCGACACGAGCGCCGAAGTGCAGCGCGCGATGGGCTTCCAGAACGAGAAGGACCATCCGGAAGTTGCGCCTTCGCAGTTCGAAATCAACTACAGCTACGGTGACGTGGTGACCGCGGCCGACCAGATTCAGATCTATAAGCTGATCTGCCGGCAGGTGGCGACCAAGATGGGCTTGACGGCGAGCTTCCTGCCGAAGCCGGTGGTGGGCGTGAACGGCAGCGGCATGCACACCAACGTTTCGGTGATGAAGAACGGCAAGAACCTGATGTGGGATCCGAAGGGCGAAGAGAAGATTTCGAAGTTCGGCTGGCAGTTCGTCGACAGGATTCTGACGCACGGCAACGACATATGCCTCGCGTTGAATGCTTCGGTGAACGCTTACCGCCGTCTCGACCCGCACTTTGAAGCCCCGAACCAGATCAAGGCCTCGGCCACCGATCGCGGTTCGATGGTTCGCATCCCGATCGGCAACGAGAAGAGCTCGCGCGTCGAGGTCCGCTCGGTGGGCCCGGACGCCAATCCATACATGGTTCTCTACTCGGTGTTCAAGACGGGTCTCGACGGCAACACGGAGAAGATCAAGAACCTCCGGAGCGCCGACCGTTACCTGCCGGACAACGTCTACAGCGCCATCGAGAACTTCCGGGCGGCCGATTGGACCACGCAGTTGTTTGGCAAGGATGTGAAGGATCGTTATGCCGATCTGAAGCAGGCCTCGGCCGACCGTTGTGCGCGTCAGTTGGGAACCTTCGTGAAGGCGGCTGAAGTGCAGTTCCACCACGAAGTCTATAATCAATATCTCTGGAATCAGTTCTAAGACTGGCTCCAGATTTTCAACCGAACGCCCCGGCCTTCCCGCAAAGGCCGGGGCGTTCGGTTTTTACGGGTTGCCTCGTTTCTTTTCGACCTGTTTGGGTTGGCCTTTGAACTGGATGGTGACGTTGACGATCAGCTTCTTGTCGTCAATGTCGAGCTTCGGTTCGATAGCGCCGACGCCGTCGAGCAGCCCCTCGTCGTGGATCCTCTGGATGACTCGATTGGGGTAGCCATCGCGGTACGGATCGCCTTCCTTCAGGCCCCAGAGTTTGCGGACATAGGGCTCGGTAACGATATCGAGTCCGGTGAAGTAGAACTTGCCCATGCGGTACTGCGGTCCCGGCGTGACGTGGACGAAGACGGTGACCTGTTTTTTTGTGTCGTCATAGGAGCGCTTCACTTCAGTGGCCGCCTTCATGTAGCCGTTGCCCCGTAAGGCTTGCCGCATCTTGCTCACGCCTTCGAAGATGAGGCCGAAATTGGCTACTTCATCGCGCTTGAATTCGCCGGCGTCGGCGAGTTCCTGCGGGGCGCCGACGACCTTGACGTCGGCAAGTTTATACGGCTCGCCTTCGACGACATGGACGACCACGGCGAGGCCATCGACATCGGTGGCGGGCTTCACTTCGATCTTCGGGAAGGCCGCGCGGACGAGGCCGCGGATTTCATAGAGCGGCTTCACCTGGTTCATCAACTGCTCGCGGAAGTTCTCTTCAATGTAGGGAGTGCCGACGGCGATCGAAGCCATTTTGATTTGAAGGTCGGCGACGGGCACCGCGCTGTTGCCTTCGAAGGTGACTTGGGCGATGACGGCGCGGGGCCGGTTTGGCCGGAAGACGATATACGGATCGCCGGGGCGGTCTCCGTACACACGCCCGATGACCGGGATTTTTAGATGGTCGGAGAGCGTCTTCGAGTACAGCTTCAGGACGTTTTCGGTGGCGGGGAGTTTGTCGGCGAAGAGCGGGTCCTGCCGGAGCAGCTTTTCAAGTTCGGCCTCCGGTCCGGGCAGTTCTTCGAATTTCCAGGCGAAGACGGTTTCGATTTCGGCCACCTCGTAGGTGACGGCATAGCCGCGCAGGTTGGGGCCGGGTTTATAGGAATAGGCGACGCTCGCGAACACGCCGCGGTCGATGAGCCGCTGTTGCGCGGCGTCGAAATCGGGCTTGTCGACCTTCTGCCCTACGCGAAGGCCGAGCGCTTCGATGACTTTGGATTCCGTCAGGCGTTGGAGCCCGGTGACGCGGATGGCTTCGATTTCGAAGGAGGCGGCGTGGGCGCACAGGGCGCAAAAAAGAGTGGCTAGAATGGGCCGCATAGGATCTGGGTTTGGGACGGCTCTCCCAACCGCGATGTTACACTGAAATAAATGGCTTATGATCTGGTAATCATCGGCAGCGGGCCGGGTGGATACTCCGCCGCAGTCCGGGCTGGACAGTACGGTCTCAAGACCGTGATCATTGAAAAGGCGCCGAAGCTGGGAGGGACTTGTCTGCACGTCGGGTGCATTCCCACCAAAGCGTTGCTGCATAGCGCCGAGGTGTGGGACTACTTTACGCACGCCGAAGAGCAGGGCGTGAGCTGCGAGAATCCCCGGCTGAACTATCCGGCCGTGTTGCAGCGGAAGACCACCATCATCAACAAGCACGCCAAGGGCGTGGAGATGTTGATGAAGAAGAACAAGGTCGAGGTGATCTGGGGCTACGGCAAGATCGTCGGGCCGGGCCAGGTGGACGTGGAAACCAGCGAGGGCACGCGCCGCCTGGAGACTAAGAACATCATGATCGCCACCGGTTCCGAGGCGCGGATGATTCCGGGCCTGGCGCCGGATGCCGAGCGGATCCTGACCAACATTGAGATTTTGAATTTGACTGCCGTGCCGAAGTCGCTGGCGATTATTGGCGCGGGCGCAGTAGGCGTTGAGTTCGCTTCCATCTTCAAGCGGTTCGGCGCGGACGTGACGGTGCTCGAGATGCTGCCGCGCGTAGTGCCTGTCGAAGACGAGGATGTTTCGAAGGAGCTGGAGAAGTACTTCCGGAAAATTGGCATTCGGGTGGAGACCGGCGCGAAGGCCGCGAACATTCAGCGGACGGATGAGGGCGTATCGCTCGAAGTGACTCTGGCGAACGGCAAGGTGGAAACACTCAACGTCGAGAAGTTGCTGATTGCCGTGGGCCGCAAGCCGAACACGGAGTCGATTGGGATCGAGAACACCAAGGCGGAACTGGACCGCGGTTTCATCAAGGTGGGTCCGGACCAACAGACGGCGGAACCGGGTGTGTTCGCCATCGGCGACGTCGTGGCGGGTACTCCGCAGTTGGCGCACGTGGCGACGGCGGAAGGCATGGTGGCGGTGGCCAAGATTGCCGGCAAGCGGTTCACTCCGATTAAACGGAACCGCATCCCGGGCGCGACCTACACCGAGCCGGGCATCGGCTCCGTCGGCCTGACCGAGGCGCAGGCCAAGGCACAGGGCTTCGACGTGAAGGTTGGCAAGTTCCCGTTTGTAGGCAACTCGAAGGCGACGATCCTAGGCCATCACGAAGGCTTTGTGAAAGTTGTGAGCGACGCCAAGTACGGCGAGATTTTAGGGGTCCACATCATTGGCCCGCACGCCTACGAACTGATTGCCGAAGCCGTCACGGCGATGGAATCCGAAGCGACCGTGGATACGATGATCAATACGATTCACGCCCATCCGACGCTGTATGAGGCGTTGGGCGAAGCGTTCAACTCCGTCTACGGGCAGGCAATCAACTTCTAACGCATGCTGGCTCCCGCTGCTCACCGCACCTGCGACGTCCGCGACCTCGGCGCCATGCGCTGGGGCGCGGCGTACGAGTTGCAGGCGGAACTGGTGGGGAAGCGTCAGCGCGGCGAGATTGGCGATCAGTTGTTGCTTGTCGAGCATCCGCACGTGGTGACCATGGGCCGGAACGGTCATGCGTCGAATGTGCTGGCGTCTCCGGAAGTACTGGCGGCGACGGGAATCGAATACTACGAAACGAACCGGGGCGGCGACGTGACATATCACGGCCCGGGCCAACTGGTGGGCTACCCGATTGTCCACTTGAACGAATGGAAGCGCGACGTGCATGCGTACGTGCGGGCGCTTGAAGAGGTGATCATCCGGGCACTGGCCGATTTCGGCGTGACGGGTGAGCGCGTGGCGGGGGCGACGGGCGTATGGGCCGGCGAGGCGAAGGTGTGCGCGATCGGCGTGCATTTGAGCCGCTGGGTATCCTCGCACGGCTTCGCGTTGAACGTGGCGACCGACCTCCAATATTTTCAGTACATTGTGCCGTGCGGGCTAACCAAGCCGGTGACGTCGCTGCGCCAGTTGGGCGTGGCCGCGTCGATGGATGAGGTGAAGTCCGCGGTGTGCCGACGATTTTCAGAAGTTTACGAATACCAGTAGGAGACCACCCGAATGATCGACGTAGTGATGCCCCAGATGGGCGAAAGCATTGTCGAAGGAACGCTGACCCGCTGGCTGAAAAAGCCGGGCGACAAGGTGGAGCGCGACGAACCGCTGTTTGAAATTTCCACCGATAAGGTCGACACCGAGATTCCGTCACCGGCAGCGGGTACGCTGGCCGAGACCCTGTTTGAAGCCGGGGCGGTGATCGGCATCAACACCGTCGTGGCACGGATCAGCGATGGCGCCGCGGCGCCATCTCCTGCTCCGGCCGCCGTCGTGAAGAACCCCGACGTTTTGGAACCCACCGGTCCGGCGCCTGCGGCCACACCGGTTCCTGCTCCCGCAGCGGCCGCTGCTCCGCCTCCGCCTCCTCCTCCCCCGCCGGCTCCGGCTCCTGTCGTTGAGCCTGCCGAAGCGGAGTTCGGCCTGCTGTCGCCGCTCGTGCGGAAGATGGCCCGTGAGAACAACATCGACCTCGGCAGCGTGAAGGGCACTGGCGCCGGTGGGCGGATCACGAAGGAAGACCTCGAGAGCTACATCGCCTCGAAGGCTGCTCCAGCTCCTGCCGCTGCTGCCCCGGCTCCCGCCGCTCCTGCCCCTGTCGCCGCCGCCGCTCCGGCCGCTGCTGCCCCGCCGCCCCCGGCCCGCGCCGAGGCGGCCAAGTACCGCATCGAGCCGATGTCGACCATGCGGCAGAAGATCGCCGAGCACATGATCGTCAGCCAGGAGACCTCGGCCGCCGTAACGACGGTCCACAAGGTCGACATGACCAACGTCGCAAAACTGCGCGACCGCCAAAAGGACGCCTTCAAAGCTCAGTACGGCTACAGCCTCACCTTCCTGCCGTTCGTACTCGCGGCAACGGCTAAGGCACTCCGCGAATTCCCGATCTTCAACTCGTCGATCGACGGCAAGAACGTCGTTTATCACAACGACATCAATATCGGGATCGCCGTGGCGCTCGATGGTGGGTTGATTGTACCGGTCATCCAGCATGCCGATGAGAAGAACGTCGTCGGTTTACAGCGGGATATCGTCGATCTGGCCGCCCGCGCCCGTTCGAAGAACCTGAAGCCCGCCGACATCCAGGGCGGCACCTTCAGCGTGACCAACTTCGGCAGCTTCGGCAGCGTGTTTGCAACGCCAATGATCAATCAGCCGAACGTCGCCATTCTGGGCGTCGGCACGGTGGAAAAGCAGCCGGTGGTGATCAACGATGCCATCGCCATCCGTTCGATCTGTTACCTGGCCAACACGTTTGACCATCGTTTGATCGACGGTGCTTTGGCTGATCAATTCACGGGCCGCGTGAAGCAGCTGCTCGAGAACTGGTCGGACTCCGTCCTCTAAGGTCGTCATGTTGCTCCGGTGGGCCGCGCTGCTGATTGTTTCGATAGCGAGCGCGGCCCCGCCGGATTGGTTGCCGCGGTTGGAGCAGGCCGCACTGCTCGAAACGCCGCTGATGCGGGCCGATACCCTATTTTCGGCCGCCGAACTCGTCTCCGACGGTCCCAGCCGGCTTCGCTTGGTGCAGCAGGGGCTGCTCGCCGTCAGCGCGGCACGAGCAGAAGAGGCGCGTGGCTTTTACATGGCCGCCGCGGCGGATCTGCTGGCCGAGGTAGACCCGGTCCTGGCTTTGCGGTTTGCCACCGACGCTCCGATTCGCCAGGCTGCGGCATGGCGAGCGGACTATCGCGGCCGGGCGTTTACGTTTCTGATCCGGAGGCGCCCGGAGCTGGTGGAGGAAGCCCTGCGCGCGGGTGCGTTTCACGTCCCCGCCGCCGTCGAACGGCCGGAACTCTTCCCGCTGCTGCTCGCCAATTTTCCGCGCGAACGCGCCCGCCTGGAGGATGTCGAACTCCTGTTGCGGGCAGCCGAGGGCGTGGCCCCGGCCCTCGCCATTGAGGCCGTTACGGCTGCCCTGGAGGCCAAGGGAACGCCCGAAGATTATGAAGAGGTCTGGATCGGCGACGTGAAGCTGGCCGGTGGGATGCGGCAGGCGATGCGGATCCGGATTGTGCAGCATGTGCGGCATTTTCTGCCCGATCAGTGGTCGCGCTGGGCGGTGGAATTCGGGGAACTCGCGGGCATTCCGGCGGAGCGGCCGGCGCTTCGCATCGAGAGAACAGAGACCGTTGATCTCGAGGAACGGCTGCTGGCCAAGGGTCCGAATGGAGAGTACCTTGACGCGGTGATGCGGGGTGCCTGTGTGGCGACCGATTTCACGCGGCATCGGGAGTGCGCCGCCGCCGCGGCGCGGGCGGCTGAGGTGTTCTCTCGCCAGGGCGGCCGGCCGGATGAGATGGGGCTGCGGAACGCAAGCTTGCGCGCCCGATGGTTACTGGAAGAAATTTCCGGTTTAAAATGAACCCTTTTAGGGAGAGCCTGCGCATTAAAAGATATGTCGGAACAGATCCACGTCGTTCGCGAGGGCGACTGCATCACAAGCATCGCGGTTGAGTATGGTTTTGATTGGAATACGCTTTGGAACCACGGAGCCAACGCCGAGTTGAAGGCCTTGCGGAAGAACCCGAACGTCCTGATGGAGGGCGACGAGGTCATCATCCCCGCGAAGCGGATGCGGGAGTTGAGTAAGCCCACTGATCAGACCCACAAGTTTGAGCGCAAAGGGGCCAAGGCGAAGGTCCGGTTCTGCTTGCGGGCGTATGGCAAGCCGCGTCCCGGGGTACAGTATCACCTGCTGGTGGATGGCGATACGTACGAGGGCAAGACCGATGCGGATGGCTACATCCAACAGTTCGTGCCGCCCAAAGCGACGCGCGGAGAACTGGTTCTGTTCGCGGACAAGAAGACGGAGAAGTACTACATCATGCTCGGCCACCTCGATCCGATCACGGACTTGCGTGGCGTGCAGCAGCGGCTCAAGAATCTGGAGTGTTCCTGCGAGGTGACGGGGGAGATGGACGAGGCCACGCGCGAAGCGATTGCGATGTTTCTGAACAAGTATGACGTCGAGGGGTCGGGAGAACTAGATGACGCCTTGCGCCAGCGTATCCTGCAGGAGCATGGGGGCTAACCAGCGATGCCGAACACGACTGAGCCATTAGTGTGTCAAGAGGGCGGAGGGGACTGGCAGTTTCACGTGATCCCGCAACGGCGCTGGAAGGCCCGTCAGGAAACCTGCCTGAACTTCTCCCCGGCGCCCGGGCAGATTTTCGCCTGCAAGGATGAGGAACAGAAGGGCCAGGTGACGCTCGACCGGACGCTGCGCGTCTCGATTCGAGAGCTGCTCTACCCTGGAGACACGAGTGCACCCATCGTCGACAAATGGATCTACATCCTTCTCGATGGGGCCTATTTCGCCGAGATTTACGCGAAGACGGCGACTGCGTGGGAGTATACGTTGAGCCCTTCGCCGACGGCGGCATTGACGAAAAAGTCCGGCGGCTACCTCCTGCTTGATCCCGGGCCCGAGGGGTCGCCGAAGAACTATGACTTCTTCCTTTCGCCGATCCGGCTGTCGGCGAATGCCCGGCAATATCTCCTGGACAAGACTGCCAAAACCTGCATCCGGGAGGCCTTCGCCCAGGCGATTGATGAGGTCGTCGAAGTGCCGGATCCGTTTCACTGGGCCGCGGACGCCCACGCGAAATATTACATCCCGCAACTGGATGCCTGGCAATCGTGGACCGGCGATGCGAACCGGCAGGCGAAGCTGTTTATCGCCGGCGTGCTAGAGGCGTTAGTCGCCGCCGATGACCAAGCCGGCGTGAAGAACGAACTGTTGCCCGGCGAGCCGAAGCGCACGGTGGATGCCTACAAGCAGCAGGAGTTGAGCCATCGCCGAAAGGCGGAAGAGGCAATGGCCTACGTCGCGCATCTTGTCGATTCGCATGAGCACCGGGCGGTCGAGATGGCGGGTATCGATGCCGGCGCGGCGGCGCTGGCCATCTGCTACCAGCAATGGGGTATTGTCACGGGCCGGGTGTGCGAATGCGAGCCGGGTCGCATGTTTGCCATGAACGTGGTGGCGAATCGCGAACGGCTGCCGGGCAAATACCTGTTTGCCACCGGCATGGATACGCCCCCCTTGGCTTTCGGCGAATTCCGCTATGCCTGGCTGGGAGCGCTGGCGGCGTTTGAAAATCTGCTGCCGCCCCTGTTCCATCGGCTCAACAAAGCGTGGGACCCCGTGACGACGCCGTCGCAACTGGAGTTGCTGAAGGCGTACCTCAAGAACGTTGACATCAAGGAGCTTTCCGGGCAAACGAAGACGATCGCTCGCAACGTCGTCCAAGGCAAGGAACTGCGGCGCGGCATCGGGCAGAGTTCCGGGGCGGGGCGCAAGTTCAATCGGAATCTCAGCGTTCTCGTGCAAAAGGCCGAAGAGGCGCATCGGCTGGCTGAACTGGCCAAGGGTCCAGCGAAGCCGTCGGCCCTCGACAAATGGCACGCTGACTACGCCGACGTGGCCGACGGACTAAAGGCAACCGCGGGCACCGTGATTGAAGTCATGAATTTCTGCAACGCCCTCAAGGGCTACCAGGACTCCGACCCGGACGGCAGGCAGATGCGTGCCTTCGGGCCTTCCCAGTTGCGCTCGCTCATCGGCGCGGCGGCGGACCTGACCGCGCATGGCACCGGATTGCTGGACAAGGTGATTGCCCGCGAAGGCGGCAAGCGAATACTCAAAGGCATCGGCGCAGCCGCGGGGTTCATCTCGGGCGTTGTCGACATGTTGCAGTTCCAGGGCGAGATGGTGACCGACGGCTTGGCCAAGAACGACTATGGCGTGGCGGCGGGGAAGGGCATTGCGGCAGTGGGTGCGGCCACGGTGGCCTTTGGCGGGGCGATGGTGCTGTGCGGCACCATATTGCCCGGCTCGGCCGCGCTGGGGCCGATTGGCCTTGTGGCGGGCGGAATCGGCGCGGTGCTGATTATCGGCGGTTGCGTGGTCGCAAATCTGCTGATGGCCAATCAATACGAATCCTTCGCCAAACACTGCTGCTTTGGCAAGAATCACGGCGATGAAAACGTCTTCTTCGAGTGGACGACGGTCAGCTTGGGGAGCGGGACTCCCACCAGCGAAGCCCAGGCGTTGCTGGATCTGCTGGCGAACTACCGGGTGCGCGGGGCGAGCAATTTGGGGCCTTACGCGCACGTGCTGACGATTTACCCCGGCTACGTGTCCGAGGATACGATCTTTGAAGTGAAGGTCCGCAACAGCTACTACGGGGCGGGCGTTCTGCGGAGCGGCGTCGAGGTCCACATCGGATCGGAGCAGATTGTGCAGGTCGAAGGATCGACGCCGCTTTTCCCGGAAAGTAGCATCGATATCGGTGAGAATGGGCAGGTGTCCTACATCTCGATCTGTGTGACGGAGAATCACCCCCGGCAGTACGGGAAGGGATCGTACCTTGGAGGGACGGCGTGGGTCCGGAGTCGCCCGAATGGCGACCAATACACCTACTCGCCGCCCTGGGGTAGTTGGGTCAAGGTCGATATGATTAGCGGCAACGTAAGCAGCCTCGATTCCAGTGCTCACGAAAAAGAGGCTGATATGTTGGCTAATCTCGCCCGATGACGCCTAGATCTTCTTGGTGTTGGCTCTGGCCTTGCCCTGCTGCACCATCTTCTCGATCTCAGCCTGCGGCACGCTGATCGTCATACGGACGTTCTTGGCATCGGTCGTCAGTTTCATCGAGTCGAGCGCCGTCGCCAGGCCCGCAACTTCCGGTTTGTCCCGGTTCAGTTGCACCATGCCCGAGAGGAACCGGGCGACATCGGCCATGGCGGTCGCGTCCTTTTCGCTACGGACAGCGGCTTCCATGGTGACGTTCAACATCTCGGCGGCGAACTTCACCCCCATCGCGGCCTGTTCGATGCTGCTGAACATGTCACCCTTCATCATGCCGTTAATCTGGCCCGGCGTGTTCTCCGGCATCTTCTCGGCAAACTGCGAAACCGGCACGGAAGTGACCATCCAGATGTCATTGTCGCGGCTCATGTCCTGCGCCTTGGCGTAGGTGGCAGCCGGCAATCCGCTCCCGCCTGCCCGGCGTTCGAGGGCCGCTTTCACGGCCACGGCATCGCCGGCCACGGCCAAGCCGCTATCGACGAACGCCACGCTATTCTTGTCGCCCTTCTTTGAGAACATCTCGATGCCCATCACCGTCTGCACGATGTTCATGCCACTCTGCGCCAGGGCAAGCTTGATCCGGGCCGCGTCGAAGTTACCGCGCACGAGCAGGATGGCGTTGTTGCCCTTGGTGTTCGTGTCAATGGAGGCAATCACCACTTCGGTGAGGTCTCGCGTTGGATCGAAACCGGTCATGGCGGTGAACTTCGCCAGGTCCTCATCCTTCAGGTTCATGTTCTTCATGAAGAACTGGCCAAACGGCGAAGCCTTGGCGCGGGCGATGTCCATCCCGGCGATGACCTTGGCGTCCGGCATGACGAGATTCAACAGCCCGGCATCGGCGCCAAATGCGGTCGAGGCCAAAAACAAACCAGTTGCGAGAAAACCACGAAGATTCATTGTGTTCAATTGCTCCTACACCTCACCTAACGGTTATCGGATGCAAAACGTTCCCGGATTGTTCCGGACTAAGGTTTTCCGATGGCATACAGCGCCTCGCCCGTCCGAATGAAGATTTGGTTATCGACGGCCACCGGGCTTGCCAGCGTGTAGCCCTCGACGCGGCTCACCCCCAGAATGGTGAACTCCGGCCCGGCCTTCACCACCGTAGTCACGCCCTCTTCGTTCGTACAATAGAGCTTGCCATCGGCCAGCAGAGGCGACGAGCTATACGTGCCGAGTTCGACGCGCTGCCCTTCATACACGACTTTGCCCGTAGCAATCTCCAGGCAGTTGATGATGCCCTTGTCATTCAGAACGTAGAGATATTTGCCATCGCTAGCCGGGGTCGGCACGTCCGGACCCAAGTTGTTCGTCCAGAGTTCGTTCTTACCTGTCACATCCCCCTTGCCACCCGCGCGCAAGGCAAGAAAGGGCCGTCCCCGGCTGGCGCCCCACATCACGATGTCGCCCACGACTACCGCCGAGGCGATCGTCCGGTTCGCCGGATTGCCACCGGGGTTGAACCCTCCCAGCCGCCAGAGCTCGACGCCCGTCGAAGGATCATGGCCCGTGACGACGTCGCCGCCCGTGATGATCAATTGCTGCTTCCCCTGCACCATCGCAATCTGCGGCGTCGAATAGCTGTCCTTGGACTCCTTCTGCGCCGGCGCCGGCCGCTCATGGCGCCACAGCGTCTTGCCGGTTTTCTTATCGAGCGCCAGGAAGTAGGAAGGCTTCTCGGTCGTGAAGCCGTGGATGACATTAATGTACAACCGGTCACCGTCGAGTAGCGGGGACGAGGCATAGCCGTGGTTGATGCCGATCTCGCCGTAGTCGGCGATCAGGTCGCGCTTCCATAGCTCCTTGCCGGCGGCGGTGTAGCAGGCGATGCGAGCGTGGCCCGTGGTGGTCCAAATGTGCTGGCCATCGGTGATCGGCGAAGGGGAAGCCGAGTTCTGCTTCCGCCAGAGTTGATTGCCGTTGTCGATCGTCACGCGCCACTTCTCGCTGCCATCCTTGCGGCGAAGCGCGAGGAGAAAGATTTTGTCATTGGTGGGTTCGCCCGCGCGGCGCAGGTTGCGGGTTTCGTAGGTGGCGCTGGCAAATCCGGCTTCGGCGGTGGTGACATAAATCGTGTCTCCCCAAATCACCGGAGTCGCGGCGCTCCAACTTGGCATCTTAGTCTTCCAGAGGAGGCCTTCTGTCTCGCTCCACTTCACGGGCAGATTTTTTGCCGTGGGAGCGCTGCCGTGTTGTGACGGACCTCGCCACTGGGGCCAATTGGAATCGGCGGCCATCAGCGCGCCAGCAGTCAAAAGGAGTAGCAACACCATGACCCACAGTCTAATACCCCTGACGGGTGTCCGGGTAAACTAAGGAGGAATGGTAATGCTTCGTCTTGGACTGATCTTTCTTCTTTCGCTTGCTTCCGCTTTCGCGCAGCGCCCGTTGACCGGGTCCGCGAAGATCCAACTTTCGCTCGAACGGCTCCAAACCGTCGGCAATGTGCTCATGATCGCGGCCCACCCAGACGACGAGAACACCGCGCTGCTTGCATATTTCGCGCGCGGCCGGCAGTTGCGCACCGCTTACCTCTCGCTCACCCGCGGCGAAGGCGGCCAAAATCTCATCGGGAGTGAGCAGGGCGAGCTAATGGGTGTCATCCGCACCCAGGAACTGCTGGCCGCGCGTCGTATTGACGGAGCCGAACAGTTCTTTTCGCGCGCCATCGATTTCGGCTTTTCAAAGACCGCCGCCGAGACGCTGGCCAAATGGGATCGGGAAAAGGTACTCGGCGACGTCGTCTATACCATTCGAACCTTCCAACCGGACGTTATCGTCCTGCGCTTCTCCGGCACCCCTCGTGACGGTCATGGCCAGCATCAGGCGTCGGCCATTCTCGGAAAGGAAGCGTTTGCCGCTGCCGCCGACCCGGCCCGATTTCCTGAACAGAAGTTGAAGCCCTGGAAGGCGAAGCGCCTTTTGCTGAATGTCCCTTCCTTCACGCCGCAGATGCAGGCCGAAGCGGAGAAGATGCCCAACAAGATCGGGCTCGACCTCGGCGTCTATGACCCCATCACCGGCCTCTCGTTCGGCGAGGTCGCCGCCATCTCCCGCAGCCAACACCGCAGCCAAGCCATGGGCGCGCGCGAAGATCGCGGATCGCAGAAGAACTACTTCGTCAACGTCGCCGGCGACCCGGCAGCCAACGATCTGCTTGAAGGTGTCGACACAACGTGGGCTCGCGTCCCCGGCAGCGCCGAAACGGCCAAACTGCTGGCTCAGGCCAAGGCCGCATACAACCCGCGCCAGCCGGAGAGCATCGTGCCCACATTGCTCGCCGCCCGCCGGACGATGGCCAAGCTCGATCATCCGGCCATCGCTGACAAACTGCGCACTCTCGACGAAACCATCGCCGATTGCCTCGGACTCTTCGTCGACGCCAGCGCCGACAAGTACTACGCTGTCCCTGGCGCCCCTCTCGGCGTCCGGCTCCTCGCCGTCAACCGTTCGCCGGTTGCTGTCCAATGGAACGGCGTGACGATCCAAGACCCGCAGACGGTCAACAAGCCGCTCGCGCAAGGAGCCAATGAGATCGTGGCCGCCACCGTCAACGTGCCCGCCACGCAGCCATTCACCCGCCAATACTGGCTCGCCAAGCCAAAGCTCGAAACGATGTACGCCATCGATGATCAGACCGTACTCCGGGATGCCGAGCAGCCCGCCGCGCTCTACGCCAAGTTCCAACTCACCGTCGCCGGCCAGCCCCTCGAACTCACCCGGCCCGTGTGGCATCGCTATACGGATCGTATCTATGGCGAGCTGACCCGGCCGCTAGTCTTCACGCCGCCCGCGACGGTATCGCTCAGTGAAAAGTCGTTCCTGTTCGCCGATATCAAGCCGCGCGAAGTATCCGTTCAAATCACCGCGATGCAGCCGAAGGCCGCTGGTGTGGCGCGTCTGCGCGTCCCGGCCGGCTGGGCCGTACAGCCGCCGGTGCAGCCGTTCTCGCTCACGGATGCCGCCGAGCAGACCACGGTGAAATTCCAGGTGACGCCGCCCGCGGGCGAGTCCGTGGCTTCCATCACCGCGGCGGTGGAAGTGGATGGACGGGAGTATGCGCTTTCGATGCTGTCGGTGGAATATCCGCACATCGCGCCGCAGGCGGTCTTCAGCGAGGCGGCGGCGAAGGCGGTTCGCGTCGACGTGCAAACGCTCTCGCGCAAGATCGGCTATGTGATGGGCGCGGGCGACGAGGTGCCGCAGGCGCTCCGCCAGATGGGTTGCGAGGTGACGCTGCTCTCGGCGAACGATCTGGCCACCGGCGACCTGAAGCAGTTCGACGCCATCGTTACGGGCGTGCGCGCGTTCAACACGCGGGCGGATCTTCGTGCCAACATCCAACGGGTTTATGATTTCGCTGCCGCGGGCGGCACGGTCGTCGTCCAGTACAACGTGGTGGAAGGCGGCTTCTGGGGAGGCAATCCAAAAATCCTCGACAAGGCCGGCCCCTATCCCTTTACAACTGCCAATGAGCGGGTGACCGTCGAAGAGTCACCGGTGGAATTTCTCTCGACGCATCCGCTGATGCAGAAGCCCAATCGCATCACGAACAAGGACTTCGAAGGCTGGGTGCAGGAGCGCGGACTCTATTTTGCTTCGAGCTTCGACCCCCGCTACACCAGCCTTTTTACGATGAATGATCCCGGCGAAAAAGCATCGCGAGGCGGAACACTGTATGCTCCTATTGGCAAGGGCGCTTACGTCTTCAGTCCGCTCAGTTGGTTCCGGCAGCTGCCCAATGGCGTGCCGGGCGCTTTTCGCATTTTTTCCAATCTCCTCTCTGCGGGAAAACCATGATTGATGAACCGCCACCGATTCTCGGTACTTGGCCCCGGCTGTATACAGCCGTGTTGGTCTATCTTGTCGTCCTGATTGCTCTGTTCTACTGGTTTGGTCAGGCCTGGACATGAGATTTTTTGATTGGGTTGTTCTCTTCCTCTCGCTGGGAGGCGTGATCTTCTACGGGCTATGGAAGGCTCGCGGCAGCGACACGACGGACCAGTATCTCCGCGCCGGACGGACGATGCCTTGGTACGCCATGGGGCTCTCCATTATGGCGACGCAGGCCTCCGCCATTACCTTTATCTCCACCACCGGACAAGCCTATGTCGATGGCATGCGCTTCGTGCAGTTCTATCTCGGTCTGCCCATCGCGATGGTGATTCTCAGCGTCACCGCCGTGCCCATATTTCACCGGGCGAACGTTTACACCGCGTACGAATATTTGGAGCAACGGTTCGATAGCAAAGTCCGCCTGCTCGTCAGCATTCTCTTCCTGATCCAGCGCGGACTCGCCGTTGGCCTGGCCTTGTCCGCGCCGGCCATTGTGCTCACGGTCATTCTCGGCTGGTCAGCCGAGGTCACCACCCTTGTCATGGGCATTACGGTGATCCTGTACACCACCATGGGCGGCGTGAAGGCCATCACCTGGACGGACTTTTACCAAATGCTCATCATGTTTGTTGGCCTGGGCATAGCGTTGTTGACGGCTATTTGGCTGCTGCCCTCCGAGGTGGGTTTTCTTGGGGCTCTGGAAGTAGCGGGCGGGGCAGGGAAGATCAATCCGATTGTTACTGCGTTCTCCTGGAACGATCGCTACAACCTGTGGAGCGGCATTTTCGGCGGTATGTTTCTGGCGCTCTCTTATTTCGGCTGCGACCAAAGCCAAGTACAGCGCTACCTCACCGGCAGTTCCATCGCGCAGAGCCGTTTAAGCCTGTTGTTCAATGCCGTGGCGAAATTGCCGATGCAGTTCGTCATCCTGCTTACCGGCTGCATTGTGTTCGCATTTTTCACCTACAATCAGCCGCCTCTGCTCTTCCAAAAGCATGCCCAATCGAGCATCGAGAAAGCGGCCGAATACCCGGAGTTGAAGTCCCGCTACGACGCGGCCTTCGCCAAGCGCCGCGCAGCAGCAGAGAACATCTCGCGGGACAAGACCGCCTACCAGGAGGCGGCTGCCGAGTTCGAAGCCGTACGCAAGGACGGATCCCTACTCGCCGAGCGAGTCCTGGGCGAGAAGGGCTTTAACGACACCAACTATATCTTCTTGAACTTCGTTACTACCTATCTGCCGGTCGGCTTGGTCGGGCTCCTAATCTCCGCGATCCTCGCCGCCGCCATGTCCACTATCTCTGGCGAGATCAATTCTCTTGCCACTGTCTCCATCGTCGACGTTTACCGCCGGTACGTGAACAAGAACGCCGCCGACGGGCACTATCTCTGGGCGGCGCGTATTGCGACCATTTTCTGGGGCATCTACGCCGTGGTCACCGCGCAATACGCGCGGAACATGGGTTCGCTCGTCGAAGCGGTGAACCTGCTGGGTTCGTTCTTCTACGGCGGCATTCTCGGCGTCT
Source organism: Candidatus Sulfopaludibacter sp. SbA3 (assembly GCA_945890485.1). Classification (GTDB taxonomy): domain Bacteria; phylum Acidobacteriota; class Terriglobia; order Bryobacterales; family Bryobacteraceae. Next base: position 144,933 of record CAMDCN010000009.1, read on the forward strand.
TCGTTCTAGCAATGTACACGAAGCGCGTGGGCCCGTGGGCGGCCTTTATTGGTGTCATCGCCGGGGAGGCGGCGATCTTCACGCTGCACTTTAGCGGGATGGCGTCGTTCCTTTGGTACAACGTCATCGGGTGCATTGTGGTGATCGCCGTCGGCCTCGGCCTATCGTTCGTCGAAAAGAAACAGCCGGCTTAAACCTGCATCGTGGCCACGTCAACGTGGCTGCGATGCCCTTCCACCACCACGATGCCGCTCTCGGTCACGTGGTACCGCTTGGCGTCCTGCTCCAGGTCGTAGCCAATTGTCGCGCCTTCGGGCACGCGCACGTTCTTGTCGAGAATCGCCCGCTTGATCTTCGCCCGGCGGCCGATGTCGCAGTTGTCGAAGACGATGGAATCTTCAATCATCGCGCCCGCATGAATACGGCAGCCGCGGCCGATGACGGAGTTCTTCACAGAGCCACCCGAAAGGATGGTGCCCCCAGCTACGATCGAGTCGATGGCGGCGCCGCGCCGCCCCTCATCATCGAAAGTGAACTTGGCCGGCGGATCCTCATAGCCCGCGGTACGCAGGCGCCATTCGCGGTTGTACAGGTTCAGGGCCGGGTCCACCGAACGCAGGTCCATATTGGCTTCGTAGTAGGCTTCGAGCGTGCCGACGTCCCGCCAGTACGACTGCGCTCCGGCCGGGTCGCCGGGGATCTTATTCGTCTGGAAATCATAAGCGAACATCTCGCTGCGGCCAATCAGAGAAGGGAGAATGTCCCGGCCGAAATCGTGGGAAGAGTTCTCGTTCTCCGCGTCGGCGTAGAGTTCGCGTAGCAGCAGGCCGGTCGAGAAGATGTAGTTGCCCATCGACGCATAGACCTGATCGGGCTTGCCGGGAATGGTCGGGGAGTTCGGGTTCTTCTCGTGGAATCCGTGGATGCGGCCATCCGCGCCGGCTTCGATCACCCCGAACTCACTGGCGTACTGCTTGTCTACCGGGATGGCCGCCACCGTGGCCTGCGCCCGCTTCTGCTCATGGAACTCAATCATGTCCCGGATGTTCATCCGGTAAATGTGATCGGCGCCGAAGATCACCACCAAATGCGGATCCGCTTGCTCGATCAGATTGATGTTCTGGTAAACGGCATCGGCCGTGCCGCGGTACCAGGTCTCACCGGCTGAACGCATCTGCGCCGGTACCGGGATCACGAAATGATTCTTCAACAGTCCGCTGAACTCCCACCCGTCGCGGATGTGCTGCAGCAGCGACTGGCTCTTGAACTGAATCAGAACGTAGGTCGAATAGACGCCCGAGTTCACCAGATTACTGAGCACGAAATCGATGATTCGGTAGCGGCCCCCAAACGGCACCGCCGGCTTTGCGCGCTCCTTGGTCAGCGGATAAAGACGGGTGCCCTTACCTCCGGCCAACACAAACGCCAGGACTCGAAGTTGCATGAATTCACGCTCCCGCCGGAACCGTTACGCGTTCCAGCAAATTGATAAAGAAAAACGACTGCCTTACTTTTATCCAACCACGTCCGAAGACGCAAGTTTGTCTCGGATGCAAGGCGCTACACTGGCTTCCAGTATGAGCCTCTCCTGGGTCCGTGCCTACTGCCTGAAACTGCCGGGCGTCACTGAAGAAGTCAAATGGGAGCACCTGGCCTACTGCATCGGCGGCAAGATCTTCGCCATCCAGACCCTGGAGCCGGAATCCGTTGCCCTGTCGTTCAAATGCAGGCCGGAGGTGTTCGCCGAGCTCACCGAACGGCCGTCAATCATTCAGGCGCCCTACTTTGCGCGCGGTCAATGGGTGGCGCTCGAACGAGCCGGAGCTCTCCCCCGAAAGGAACTTGAACCGCTGCTCCGCATCGCCTACGAACTCGTCCTGGCCAAACTGCCGAAGAAAAAGCAGGCAGAGTTTACAGTCTAGACGCCTTGACATTCTACATACCAAGAAGCACGATGTATGTAGAGCGTCACGGTATCCATGCCTCCTCCTCCAGAACCCAAAGCCGCCGGCCTGCTGCAAGGCACGCTGGACATGATGATCCTGCAGGTCATCGCCCTTGAACCGCAGCACGGCTACGCCATAGCCACGCGCCTGCAGCAGATCTCAAAAGACGTGCTGCAGGTGCAGCAGGGCAGCCTATACCCGGCGCTGCACCGTCTCGAAAAGAAGGGTTGGCTCGCCGCCGAATGGAAGGAGTCCGAGCAAGGGCGGATGGCCAAAATCTATTCGTTGACCAAGGCCGGGAAAAAGCAGCTCGCCGAAGAGGCCGAGAACTGGCGCCGTATGTCGGCGGCTATCGGTCTGGTAATGGGTACCGCGCAGTAGGAGGTCCACCATGTCGCGAGCCGATCAAGAGTTGCACGACGAGTTCAGCCATCATCTCCGCATGCGCGCCGAGGAGTTAGAGCGCACCGGACTCCCTCCCGCAGAAGCGCTTCGCCAAGCGCGTCTGGAGTTTGGGCCCATCGAATCGCTCAAAGAAGATTGCCGCGAACAGCGCCGCGCCAACTGGCTCTTTGATCTCGGCCGGGACATGCGGCAGGCGCTGCGGATGATGCGCCGGTCGCCGGTGTTGGCCGCGGCTGCGGTGCTTTCGCTCGGACTCGGCATCGGCGGCAACACCGCAATATTCACTCTCATCGATTCGTTGCTTCTCCGGGAACTGCCGGTTGCACGGCCCTCGGAACTCTATGCCGTCAAGTGGAAGGCGGAGAAGGATCCACCGCTACGAATGATCGATGGAGCCGTCGTCAAGGCTCCACTCGGCGAGACCGGGATGATCGGCAACCCGTTCTCGTTTGCGGCGTACGTGCAGATTCGCGATCAGATGCCGGTCGCGGGCTTCATCAATCCCCAAGTGGCTAGCGTCAGCGCTAACGGCCGCGCCGAATCGGCCACGGTCCAGGCGGTCTCCGGCAACTACCATAGCCTTCTGGGCGTGCCGCCGTATCGAGGTCGTCTCCTGCGGGCGGACGACGATTCACCCGGCGCTCCCCCCATCGCCGTCGTTAGTCACCGCTACTGGACCATCCGCCTATCGAGCGACCCACTCGCCGTCGGACGGACCGTTCGGGTCAACAATCATGCCTTCGAAGTGATCGGGGTCACCCCCCCGTCTTTCTACGGCCACGAGGTCGGCGCTTACCCGGATCTGACGGTCCCGCTCCGCCAGGTGCCCCTCCTGGGCGGCCACCTGCAGGAGAGAGATCAACCCTTCACGAATGGAGGCTACTGGTGGGTCAAACTGATCGCCCGAATCCCCAATGGAGCCCCACCCACGGAACGCCAGAACGCGGCGTTTCTGGCGACCTTGACTGAAAAACCAGCCGACGCCCAGTCCACCCCCGCCCTCCGCTTCGAACCGGCCGCGGAGAGCCTCAGCGACATCCGCCGGCAGTCCTCCGTGCCCTTGCAGATGCTCTTGGGCATGACGGTGCTCGTGCTCCTGATTGCCAGCGCCAACGTCGCGAACCTGCTGCTGGCCCGTGCCGTCGCGCGGGAAAGAGAGATCCTGGTTCGACTCTCGCTTGGAGCCTCTGCGGGCCGACTGATGCGGCAGTTCCTCGCCGAGTTCCTTGTCCTTGCGCTGTTTGGCGCCGCTCTGGCTATGCTGTTCGCGAACGGATTGGTGGGCTGGCTCGTTCCGCTGCTCCCCGGCCAGCGCGAAGTCCACCTACTCGATGGTGGAGCGCCCAATCTGCATATTTTGCTTTTCACGGCGGCCATCGCCCTGTTGATCACCCTATTCTTTGGCATCTGGCCCGCGCACCAAGCGGCGACCCGTCAGTTGCAGCCTGGCGTGCCCAAGCGAAAAGCCCGCTTGACCGGTGCGCTCCTCGTCTCCCAGGTCGCGCTCGCCACTGTGCTCATCGTCGTCGCCGGATTGTTCGCCGCCACCCTGCGAAATCTCTATCGCACGGAGTTCGGGTTTCCGAAGGAGCGGTTGGTCCTCTTCACCGTCGACGCCCTGCAGTCCGGCACCAAGCCGGCCCAAGCCTACCCCTTCTACCGGGATCTGCAGCGCCGCCTGGAGGCGTTGCCCGGCGTCACGATGGCTTCCGCGTCCCTCATCCGGCCCATGAGCGGCGGTGGTTGGTGGGACGCGGGGCGCATCTCCGGCGCCACCAAGCTTGTGCGGTACGCTGTCCATCCGACGCTTCCCAGCTATCAGGAAACTTTGGGCCTGCAGCTTCAGGCAGGGCGCATGCTTGTCGAAGCGGACCAGAAAGCCCCCGTCCAACGCGTTGTTCTGAACCAGACGCTTGCCCGAGCGATGTTCGGAACGGACGATGCCGTGGGCCGCACCTTCCAACACGGAGGCCGTGGTTCCGGGCCGCTCACCGAAGTCGTCGGCGTGGTGGCCGATGCCCGCTATGAGAACGTACGCGGCAACTGGACCCCCACTCTCTATCGTCTCCTCGTTCCAGACCGCGACTTCGAGTTCGGTAACCTGACGTTCGTCGTGCGCACCGCCGTCGAGCCCACCAGTCTCGCCGCCGCCATCCGCACCGCCGTGCGCGAACTCAATCCCGATCTACCGGTCATCGAACTCCGCAGCATGGACCAGCAGGTTGATACCCTGCTGCGGCAGGAACGACTCTTCGCTCTCCTCTGCGGCGGCTTTGCTTTGTTGGCTTTGCTGCTGGCTTCGCTTGGGCTGTTTGGCGTTCTCTCCTATCGCGTCAACCGCCGCCAAACCGAACTCGGCATCCGCCTCGCCCTCGGCGCCCCGCGCTTCGCCCTCTGGCGAATGGTGGTGGCCGAAGGCTGGCGCTGGGTTGCTGTGGGCGCCGTGCTCGGTCTCGCCGGCGCCGCCCAATTGACCAAGCTCGTGCAGAGCTACCTGTACGGTCTGCAGGCGTCCGACCTCAGCAACTGGATCGCCCCTCTTGCTCTGCTATTCGGTTCCGCTGCCATTGCGGTGGCCGTTCCCGCTTGGCGCGCCTGCCGCCTCGATCCCATGACCGCTTTGCGGCGCGATTGAAAACGTGACCGCCCTCCGCCGCGACTAACTGCGAGTGATAATGAAAGTTCCCTATGCGACTTGCCGTTATCGGACTTGGCTTTATGGGCAGCACCCATCTGAAGGCGCTGCAGAATCTTCCCGGCGTAGAACTCGCCGCCGTCGTCAGCAACGACCCTAAGAAACTCGCCGGCGACCTTAGCGCCATCCAAGGCAATCTCGGCGGACCTGGCGAAGTTCTCGACTTCTCCAGTGTCAAACAGTACCGGACGCCCGAGGAGGCCTTCGCCGATCCCACCATCGACGCGGTCGACCTCTGCCTGCCGACGGACCTGCACGCCCCGCTCTCCATCGCCGCCCTCCGGGCCGGGAAGCACGTCCTCGTCGAAAAGCCGATGGCCCTCGACCTCGCCCAATGCGATGAGATGATCGCCGAAGCGGAAAAGGCCGGCCGCGTGCTCATGACCGCCCAGGTCCTGCGCTTCTTCCCCGCCTACACCGCGCTCCGGGCGCAACTCACCGCCGGTGGCTTGGGCCAAGTGCGTTCCGCGCTCTTCCGGCGGCGCTGCGCCGCGCCCTTCTGGAGCCAGTGGCTGAAGAACTCCACCAAGTCCGGAGGAGGCGTCTTCGACCTGCTCATCCACGATATTGACATGTGTCTCCACCTGTTCGGCATGCCCGAAGCCGTGAGCGCCACAGGCTACGAGAATCTCGAAGCGGGCATCGACTTCATCAACGCGACGCTGCACTATCCCGACATCGCTTCCGTCATCGTCACGGGTGGCTGGCACCATCCGAAGTCATATCCCTTCTCGATGGAGTACACCGTCTCCGCCGATGGCGGCACCATCGAATACTCGACCGAGAATCGCCCGCCCACACTCTACAAGTTCGATGGGGAAAAAGAGGCGCTCGACCTCGAGACCGTGGATGGCTACGCGGCCGAGATCCAGTACTTCGCCGAGTGCGTCAACGAAGGAAAGCAACCGCTAATCTGTTCGCCCCGCGATTCGGCCAATGCGGTTCACCTGGCCCATGTCCTGCTGGCCTCCCGCGCCGCAGGCGGTCAACGCCTGGCCCTGTAAGCCCTATGCTGACCAGCTACTTCCGGCTTCTGCTTCGCATCCTCCTCGGGACCGTGCTGTTGCTCGGTGCCGTAGTGGCCATCGGCTACGGGCTGAACGAGAAGCACACCGCCACGCGCGAAACGGCGCTGGCGGCGCCGCCGGAAGTGGTTTGGTCCACCATCACTGATTTTTCCAACGCCGCCAATTTCCGCTTCCAGCTTTCGCGCGTCGACGTGCTGCCCGCGCAGAACGGCCTGCCCGCCTGGCGCGAAGTGGAGCGGAACAGCGACTCCATCTCCTATGCCGTGACCGAGAGCAAACCCCCGTCGAAGCTGGTCGTTCGCATCACCGGCGACGAGCAACCCTTCGGAGGAACGTGGACCTATGAGCTAACCCCTTCCGGCGCCGGAACCCGCATTCGGATTACCGAGAACGGCGAGATCTACCATCCCATCTACCGGTTTGTGTCGCATCTGTTTCTCAATCAGGCGTCAACGATCGAAGAGTATCTGCGCGCGCTCGAAAGCAAGCACGGGAAGGGCTAGCAGCCGGGCCGCACGGGAATTGTCAATGGCTTCGTTTCGCCGCCGTCGACGGAGAGGTTGTAGGTGCCTGCGAAGACATCCTCAATCACCAGGCACCCGTTGGCCGGAATCTCCCGGTTCGTAATGTCATAGACGTTGTGCGGAGGCGGAGCCGCCACCGGCGCCAGTGTGGCCAGTTTTCCCGCTAACTTGAGCCGCACCCGGTGTACCGCGACTCGCTTTAACAGGACGTCGATCTCCGGGACCTTTTCTCCCATCACCAGCGTCACAGGCTGATCGTACTTGGTTTCGGTGAACATCTCCCGGCCGCCCGCCGCGCCGCGGACCGGCTCCCACGTGATGCCGCGCGTCGCCACAATCTCGTAGCTCCCCGGGCGCAAGCCCGTCAGCCGGAAGACGCCGTTGGCATCAGTCCAGTCCGTTTCAATGGCTTCACCCTTCACGCGCGCCTCCACGGTTACGGCGCTGATCGGCTCACCGGCAGCCCGCAGAACCCGGCCGTGGATGCGGAGTTCCGGCGCCAGCCGGAGATCGTAGTCCCGCTTCTCGTCGCTGGCCAGTAGGTCCAGCGTCGCGGCATCCAGCGGCAAGAACTCATCGGCCACGGCTTGGACAGTGAAACGGGCCGCAGGCAGGGTGCTAAACACATAGCGCCCGTCTGTCCCGGTGCGCTCCTCAAACGATTGGCCCGCGGGTGTAGTCAGCCGCACCAACACCCTTTCAAGCGGCATTCGCGTTACCGCATGCCGAACCGTTCCGCGCAGAGAGGCGGCCTCGGCCGCGAAGGAAATCGCCAACAGGGTGATGAGAAGTTTCACTGTCCTAGGTCGAGGCCGAATTCGGCCAGCTCCTTTCGGCTAAGTTGTACCAAAGCCGCAGTGCCGGTTGCACCTTCCGCAATCTCTACCTTCGTCATCTTCGCTTCCAGCTTCTCAATCGTCTCTTTCGATTTGGGTCCATCGAACTGGATATCTTCGACGGCCAGCAGACGGAACTTACCCGGAGGGAGGCCGGAGAAGGTAAACGATCCCTCCTGATCGACTGGGGCGATCGGCATCACCCCGGGCAGCGACATGAACAGCCTTTCGGGGAATGCCATGCCTTCCGGCAGCAAGATCACGCGGCCCGGCGCTTGGTTTTCGGACACCCGCTTCACGGAGCCGGTCAGCTTGGCCGGTTTGGTGCCCAACACGATCTCCATTTCCGTGGCGCCGTTAGAGAAGTCCAGGCCAGCGGCCGTCACCTCTTTGTCGCCCACTACAATCTTCTTCACGTACGTGTTGGCAGGCGCACGGAAGTTGACTTGGTAAGCCAGCCGGCTCACATCGTTCAATTCGAATGCCCCGGCTGCGCTGACCTGTCCCATCGCCATTCCCATCCCGGCTTCCGATGGATACAGCGAAATGGACATGCCCTCCACTTGTGCTTCGCCCTCACCGTCCACTCGGACTTTGCCCTGAACCTTGAGAGGAGGCTGCACCTGCAGAGTGATGTCCTCCAGATCGGCCTGCGCCACTGCAATCGGCATCCGTCCTAACTCCGCCACTCTCCCATTGCCAAAACTGATCAAGACCAAGTGGTAGTCGCCCGGGCTTGCGCCGGGAATCTCGAAGCTGCCATCGGGCTTCAAGGCGCTCTGCGACCCGCCCCATCGAAATGTCGTGGCCTGTCCGGTTCCCGGCGTCCGCCGCGCCAGCAGACTCACGCTTGAATTTTGGCCGCGGGGCCACGCCCCCACCACCCGTCCGCTAACTTTGAACACGGAACCGCGCCGCAGCATGATTTGCGTGGGCGTGCTGGTCTGGCCCGATTTCAGTTCAATTGGCGTGGCCCCCGTAAACTCCGAACTACTCGGATAGAAGGTTGCCAGGTAACCCAGTTTGCCACTCGGCGCGCCCATCGATTGCCGCTGAGCAACCAAGTAATACTTGCCGGGCATGAGGCCCGCAATCCGGAACTCACCCAAGTCGTTCGTCGTCATCCCCTGCTGCGGCGCCAACTGGCCGTTCCGGGGGACTACTACCTGCACCGTCGCCCTCTCGACGGGCTCGCCCTCCTCGTCCACCACCCGCCCAATGATCACGGCGTGTGGCTGGAGGTAGAAAGTCATCTTGTCTAGCGTGGCGCCCGGCCGGACGGTAAACGTCGTCATCGGAGCCTTCGACTCCTTGGAGGACAACGGTATGCGAAGAAACCCTGCCTTCTCTACCATCACCACATAGCTTCCGGCTGGCACGTCCGCGAAGCTGAACTTACCCTCCGCGTCACTGGTCGCCCAGAGTACCGTCGGCGCCGGATTCGGATTGTTCCCCCGCAATGAGAGGTTGACTTTGGCAACCGGCTCTCCGGTGGCCACATTCTCTACGGTTCCTGTTACTGACAGTGGCTTCTGTGCCAACAGAACGCCGGAAAGAAGAAGCAGGGCAAGATATCGCATCTTGCCCTTACGTTATCAGAGTTAATTCGCGGATTCGAGATCTTTCTGAGTTACCAGGGTCAGGGTGACTGTAACATTTTCACCCTCGGAGACCTTCACCTTCTCGAACTTACCTTGCACCTTCCGCTGATTCTCGGCGTCCATCTCGTTCACCATCTCGGCCGTTTCCAGGGCGACCGCCCGGTATTCGCCCGGCGCCAGTCCACCGAGCGAGAATCCGCCCCGCTCGTTGATCTGCGCGACCAGCCGCGCATTGGGGGTCGCCCCGATCAGCCAGACTACTCCGGCCGCCGCTTCCTTCACCTGCCCGTTCACGGTCGCCGGTTTTGTTCCCAGCAAGATGTCCAACGGAGCCACGGCGTCCGCCGCTGTCAGGTCCAACCCCGTCAGGAGCACCTCTTGGCCGCCGACGGTGATCGACTTTACGTAAGTCCCTTGTGGCGCGATGACGTTCAATGGAAATAGGTCCCTTCCGACGCGCCTGATCGCAAATGTCCCATCTGCTTTCACGGTCACGGGCGGCATTCCTGGCGCCGGTCCGGATCGATCCAACGAGATCCGCGTGCTGGCCAGGTTCACCTGACTGGGTGCGTCCGTTCGGATCTGCCCGCTGATCTCGAGCGGCGTCCCGGCGTACAGAATGACATTCTCGAGCGGAGTGTCTCCCAACTCGACATTTACCCTCCCCACTGTCACCGGCGGCCCCTGCGCAAACTGCATGACCTGCAGCGTGTAGGATCCCGGCGGCAACCCCGCTGTCTCAAAGACTCCGTCCGGCCGCAGTCGGCCTCCGCCTGCGCCGAACCCGCCCCGGAAGCCGGGGGTATTGCCTGTTCCACGCACCGTCGCGACCACCTGATATCCCGCTCTTCCCGCCGACTCCTTCATGCCCTCCACGCGGCCCCGGATTCTCTGCATCGTCGTCCGGCGCATTGGAATAGTCAGTCCCATCGCATCCTGGCCCGCTGCCAACACCACCGGCGCTGCGCCACTTTCGTCCCGCGCTGAAGGATAGTATGTCGGCGGGTAGCCGTACTCCTGGGCCGTTCCGGGCGCCACAAAGGTCCCCTCCCGCCGCGCCACCACAAAATACCGGCCCGGCGGTACCCCCGCCAACCGGAACTCGCCCAAGTCGTTTGTGGCCCCCGACTGCATCTGGCCCCGTCGCAAGGTGGTTCCTCGAGCCGAAATCAATGAGACAAACGCCCTCTCCACCGGGTCCCCGTCCTCGTCCACTACCTTTCCAGCCACCACGCTCTGCGGGTTCATCCGGATCTCAATACCGCTCATCGACTGCCCGGCCTCCACCTTCACCGCCGATTGATAAGTTGCGCGCAAGAAACCCGGCCGGTTGGCGGAAATCCGGTACTCTCCCGGCTGGACTTGCACAACTCGAAACACCCCGTCACTGCCGGTTGTTGCCTGGACTGTCGTTCGCTGCATCGTCAGGGTGACCACCGCCTTCCGCACCGGTTCGCCCGTCAACCCATGCACCACCCGGCCGCTCACCGCGCCAGGTTTCGGCGCCTCCTGGGCGTTGCCGGAAGGGAGGGCGAAAAAAAGGCAAAACAGAAGCAAACTAACGGGTCGCATCTTTCTTAGAATACAGGACTTATGCCCATCGGATCTGTTATCATAGATCAAGTTTTGTAAGGAGCTTCATTTGGCCGACGAACAGAATCCAAATCCACCAGCCCCCGGCGCGAACAATAGCAATCTCATCCCCGTGAACATTGAAGACGAGATGCGCAAGTCGTATCTCGACTACGCCATGTCCGTCATCATCGGACGCGCGTTGCCCGACGTTCGCGACGGCTTGAAGCCGGTGCATCGCCGCATCCTGTACGGCATGAGTGAACTGGGGCTCAATTACAACCGGCCCACCCGTAAATCCGCCAAGATCGTCGGCGAAGTGATGGGTAAGTTCCATCCCCACGGCGACAGCGCGATCTATGACGCTCTCGTGCGCATGGCCCAGCCCTTCTCGATGCGTTATCCGCTCGTCGACGGTCAGGGCAACTTCGGCTCCGTGGACGGCGACCCGCCGGCCGCCATGCGGTACACCGAAGCCCGGCTCACCAAGATCTCGGCGACAATGCTCGACGATATCGACAAGGAAACTGTCGATTTCCGGGCCAACTACGACGATAGCGAACACGAACCGGAAGTGCTCCCGGCCCGCGTGCCGAATCTGCTGATCAATGGCAGCTCCGGCATCGCCGTCGGCATGGCGACCAACATCCCGCCGCACAACATTCGCGAGATCATCGACGCGACCATCCTGCTGGTCAACAACCCCAGCGCCGGTCTCGCCGAAGTGCTCGCCATCGTGCCGGGCCCGGACTTCCCCACCGGCGGCTTCATCCTCGGCCGCGCGGGCATTCTCGACGCCTACACCCGCGGCCGCGGCTCCATCAAAATGCGCGCCAAAGCCGACATCGAAAAGTCGGGCAAGGACCGCGAAGCCATCGTCGTTACCGAACTTCCGTATCAGGTCAACAAGGCCCGCATGATCGAGGCCACCGCCGGCCTCGTCAACGAGAAGAAGATCGAGGGCATCTCGGAAATCCGCGATGAGTCCGACCGCGATGGCATGCGCATCGTCTTCGAGTTGAAGCGTGGCGAGCAGGCCGACATCGTGCTGAACAATCTGTACAAGCACACGCAGATGCAGACGAACTTCGGCGTCATCATGCTGTCGATCGTCAACGGCCAGCCGCGCGAACTCGGCATCGTCGACATGATCAAGCGTTTCATTGATCATCGCGTCGAAGTCGTCCGCCGGCGTACGAACTACTTGCTGCGCAAGGCCCGGGAACGCGAGCACATCTTGCTCGGCTTCCGCCGCGCGCTGCAGAATCTCGATCAGGTCATCGCCATCATCCGCGCTTCGCGCAACCCGCGCGAAGCCCGCGACGGCCTGATGGCCTTTGTCACTCCCGAAGAAGCCGCCGGTTTCGCCGAACTCGTAGACGCGACCGGTCCGCAGTTCACCGAGCGCCAAGCCCAAGCCATCATCGAACTCCAGCTCCAGCGCCTCACCGGCATGGAGCAGGACAAGATCATGGCGGAACTCGAAGAGATCCAGAAGATGATCGGCGAGTACCTCGAAATCCTCGGCTCCGAAAAGCGGCTGAAGGAAGTCATCACCGACGAACTCAAGGAGATGCGGAAAGACTTCGGCGACGAGCGCCGGACGCAGATCATCGAGGACACCGGCGAGATCCTTCTCGAAGACCTGATCCAGGAAGAGGATGTCGCCATCACGGTCACCCGCGGAGGCTACCTGAAGCGGACCGCGGTCGATACCTACCGGCGTCAGACCCGCGGCGGCAAGGGCCGCATCGGCATGACTACCCGGCAGGAAGACGTCGTCGAGCATCTCATCATCGCCTCGACCCACAACTACCTGCTGATCTTCACGACCAAGGGCCGCCTGTACTGGTTGAAGAATTACGTGATTCCGGACTCGGGCACCGCCTCGAAGGGCAAGCATATTTCCGGGCTCATCAATCTACAGCCGGACGAAGGCGTCAAGGCCTTCCTGCCGGTCAAGGAATTCACGGCGGGCAAGTACATCATCATGGTCACCCGCAACGGTGTCATCAAGAAGTGCGAACTCACCGAGTTTGATAACCCGATGGCCCGTGGCATCATTGCGATCGGCATTGACGACGGCGATGAGTTGATTCAGGCGATGATCTCGGAAGGCAATAACTATGTCTTCTGCGGCACCCGTCAGGGTATGGCGATTCGCTTCCTCGAAAGCGAAGTCCGCGCCATGGGCCGCCCGGCTCGCGGCGTGAAGGCGATGGAACTCGAAGCAGGCGACTACATTGTCGGGGCTGAGGTTACCGAGGCCGAAGGGCTGATCCTGGCCATCTCCGAGAACGGCTACGGCAAGCGGACGCCGATTGAGGATTACCGCCTCACCCACCGCGGCGGCCGTGGCGTCATCAACATGAAGACCACCAACAAAGTAGGCCATGTGATGGCGGTCATGAAGGTCACCGACAACACCGACCTGATGATCATCACTGCCGACGGCAAGATCATCCGGATCGAGTCGGGCGAAATCCGCCAGGCGGGCCGTTCGACGCAGGGTGTCCGGCTGGTCCGCATGGACGACGGCGACCGCGTGGCTGCGGCTTGCAAGGTGCCGGATTCCGGACCGGAAGACGAGGCGGAACCCGAGGTTCAGTAGCGATTTCCAGTAGAATAGCCTCATGGCGACTCTGGTTCAACTCGGTTCCAAATCAATCGATGCTGCGGAGTTGGCGCAAAAGGAGCAGACGCTCCTCGCCAACCTCCGCGGCCTCGGCAGAGTGATCATCGCCTACTCCGGCGGTACGGATTCTGCCTATCTCGCTTGGGCGGCTGTCCAAGCGCTAGGCGACAACGCGGTGGCCATCACGGCGGACTCCGCCTCCATCCCGGCCTCGCACAAGCGCGACGCCGAGGCGTTTGCGCGGGATTTTGGTATCCGCCACGAGTACATCGAGACGTTCGAGTTCGATAACCCGGACTACGTCAAAAACGATAAAAATCGCTGCTTCCACTGTAAGGACGAGCTGTTCACGCGGCTCGACGCTGTGTGTCTCGAACGCGGCATCAGCAACGTCATCTATGGTGTCAACGTCGACGACCTCGGCGACTGGCGGCCCGGCCAGGGCGCGGCGAAGGCTCACAATGTGATGGCGCCGCTCGTCGAAGCCGGCTTGACGAAAGCCGAGATTCGTGAACTCTCCCGTCGCGCCGGTCTCCCTACCTGGGACCGTCCGGCCAGCGCCTGCCTCAGCTCCCGCATCCCTTACGGCACGGCCGTGACGAAGGAAGTCATCAAGACCGTTGAGGACGGCGAAGAGGCCATCAAAGCCCTCGGCTTCCGGCAGTATCGCGTCCGCTTCCACGGCGACCTGGTACGCCTCGAATTCGCGACCGACGAACTTGCCGCGGCCCTCACGCCCGCCATGGCCCTGCGCTTCAAAGAGATCTTCAAGCCGCTCGGGTTCCACTACGTCACCATCGACTGCGAAGGCTACCGCCAAGGCGCCATGAACGAAGCGATAGGATTAGCGAATGCTTCGTCGCACGCTCCTTCTTAGCCCCCTCGCCCTCGCCGCCCAGCAGGCGAAAGAACTTCGCATCACGGGCCTCAAAACCGAACTCAAGATCAACCCACCGCGCGAGCCCAACTACGACGCCATCCACAAGCTGGGTGTCGACGCCGGGTCTGTCAGCCTGCGGATTGAGACGAATGCCGGCATCACCGGCTACGCCACCTCCACCTTCGGCATGGTGAAGGGCGGGCCCAAGGTCGTCCAGACCATTCTCGAAGAAGAGCTGCGCCCGCTCCTGATCGGCGAGGACCCGGCCTTCCCCAAGCGGATTCGCGCCAAGCTCTGGCGCGAACTCGAATACCATGGCGTCGGCGGCATCATCCATTTCGCCATCGCAGCCGCCGACATCGCCATCTGGGACATCCTCGGCAAACATGCCGGCATGCCGGTTTGGAAGATGCTCGGCGCTTACCGTGACCGGATGCCCTGTTACTCCATGTGCGGCTGGTATTACGACAACGATAGCGATCTGTCGAAGTACAAGCGCTCTATCGAACAGGCCCTCAGCCACGGCTACAAGGCCATCAAAATGAAGACCGGCCGCTACAGCATGGCCGACGACGAACGCCGCATCAAGATCGCGCTCGACCTCTGTCCCCGCGTGATGATCGATGCAAATCAGGTCTTCAATCGCAACGAAGCCCTCCGCCGCGGCCGCCTCTATCAGCAGATGGGTGCCTTCTGGTACGAAGAGCCGCTCCCGCCGCACGACATGGAAGGCTATACCGAACTCGCCCGCGAACTCGATATCCGCATCGCCACCGGCGAGAACCTCTACACGAAGTACGCCTTCGCCGACCTGATCGCCCGCAAGGGCGCCGACGTCGTCCAGCCTGACAATCGCCGCGCCGGTGGTGTCACCGAGTGGCTCGAGATCGCTGCGCTTGCCGACGCCGCCGGCCTCGAACTCGCGAGCCACGGCGGCGGCTCCGCCAACATGAACATGCTCCTTACCATGCCTAACGCCATCTACATGGAAACCGGCGGCGCGCAGAAGAACATGGTCAATGGCGAGATCCTCGCGCCTCAGGCCCCCGGCATGAGCACCGAACCCGCATGACCCGACGTCAACTCTTCCTCCTAGCCCTTCCGGCCAAACCCACCTACCTCTGTCTCAACGAAGACAATAGCCACTATTTCTCCACCCGCGCGGGCCAAACGCTCGACCGCGAGAAAGTGGCCAGTTGGGTCGACCAGTACGCCGGCACGCAAGTCCGCGAACTCCTCCTCTCGGCCAACTCGCAACGTACCAGTTTCGCGAGCAAAGTCTGGGACCCTATCTGGAAGGGCTACGACCCCACCGGTCCCGACGACCAACCCTTGCTCCGGTCCACCCCGGCCGAAAGCCGCGCCGGGGCCCGCAAGTGGATTCACACATCCTGGGACCTCGCCAATCGCAAGCTCGACCCCTACGCCATCTGGATAGACCGCGCCCGGCAGAAAGGCCTCCAGCCCTGGATCTCGATGCGCATGAACGACCTGCACAATGTCGACGACCCGGATAGCTACATGCACTCGACCTTCTGGCGTGAGCACCCCGAGTATCGCCGCATCCCTTGGCGCGCCGTCGATTGGCGCGACCGCGCCTTCGACTTTGCGCACCAAGCAGTTCGGGACTATCACTTCGCGCTGATCGAAGAGTACTGCGCCCGCTACGACTTCGCCGGCCTCGAACTCGACTGGATGCGATTCGGCTTCCATTTCCGACCCGGCCACGAGGCCGCCGGCGCTGAGAATCTGACAGACTTTGTCCGCCGCACCCGCCGCCTGCTCAATACCTGGGAGAAGAAGCGCGGCCATAAGATTTCCCTTGGCGCTCGCGTCCCTTCCCGGCCCGAAACGGCCATCAAACTCGGCATGGACGGCGCCCGTTGGGCCCGCGAAGGCTTGGTGCAACTGCTGGTGGTCACCCCGTTCTGGGCGAGTATCGAAACGGACATGCCGATTGAGCTCTGGCGCCGCCTGGCCGGCGATCAGGTGATTTTGGCCGCGGGCCTCGAACTCCTGCTCCGGCCCTATCATGCCTACCGGCCGCTGCAGTTCAATAACCTGGAGATGCTGCGCGGTGCCGCCGCTTCATTGCTTTCCCGCGGTGCGGACCGGATCTACCTATTCAACTACATGGATTCGCAAACAGCGATGCCAGATCTCGCTAACTATCCGAAGTTACTTCGGGAGTGTGGGAGCCTAACGACGTTGGCGCACAAGCCGCGCCGGCATATCGTCACTTACTCGGACACCTACGCGCCTGGCGAAGCGCAGGGGGCGCAGTTACCCAAATCCCTTCGCCCCGGCGACTGGGCCAGCTTCCGCGTGCACGTCGGCCCGGCGCTCGAAACCGCCAAGCCGGTCTTCCAAATTGAGGGGGAATTGGCCGAAATCCGCTACAACGGTGAACGCGAACTCCGCCCTGGAGTCAGCGGTTACGTCGTGATTGACGTCCAGGCCCGCGTCGAAACGATCGTCCACTGGGTCGAGATCCAGGGCGCTTGAAGGTATGGCACACTAACGATATGACGATCGAGATTTCGGCAGACGATGCTCAGCTCCTGGAGTCGCTCGTGGCTTCTGGGGAGTACGACTCTATCGCATCTTGTGTACATGTAGCCCTGTCGGGTCTCGTCGGTGAGTTCGACGCCGCTGCGGCCGCGCATATCGAAGAAGGGATGGCACAGATCGAGCGCGGCGAGACTCTGACAATGGACGAGTTGCGGACTTCTCTGGAGGCCGATAAAGCGGCCTGGCGCCGCGAACACATCTCCAAGTGAGCCCCTACGTTTTCTCTCCGCGGGCCAAGCAGGACCTGTCGGACATCTGGGCGTATCTAGCTAACAACGCTGGCGAGGCAGTCGCCGATCGCGTTCAACAGGAACTTGTCGACCGGTGCGAGATCTTGGCCGCGATGCCCGAGCAGGGGTATCTCCGCCCGGACCTATCCTCGCGACCGGTTCGCTTTGTGCCGGCCTATTCTTGGTTGATCGTGTACCGCGTCGCGCGTCCTCTGGAAATTGTTGCCGTCATTCATGGACGCCGCGACCTTCGCCAGGTTCTCCGCAGCTCATAGCCCGCTATATGATGGTTCCACCATGTGGCGCCTCCGGCTTCTCCCCCTGTTGTGTCTTCCCCTGCACGCTGAAGTCAGCTTCAATCGCGACATCCGCCCCATCCTTTCCGACACCTGCTTCCGCTGCCACGGCCCCGACCAAAGCTCCCGCATGGCCGGCCTCCGCCTCGATTTACGAAACGAAGCCATTCAACCCCGCCGCGCCGGAGCGCCCATCGTCCCCGGCAACCCGCAAAAATCCCTCATCATCCAACGGATCCAAGCCACCGGCCCGAAGCTCATGCCTCCCGCCTCGGCCCACAAAACCCTTACCGAACAGCAGAAGCAACTGCTCACCCAATGGGTCGCCGAAGGCGCCAAATACGAAGGCCACTGGGCCTATCAACCCCTCCGTCCGGTCCCCGGTTCCATCGACGAATTCATCAATCGGCCCCTCGCCGCGGCCAAGCTAACCCCCGCCCCGCCCGCCGATCGCGCCACCCTCCTCCGCCGCCTCTTCCTCGATCTTACCGGCCTCCCGCCGACCCCCGCCGACCTCGCCTCCCGGGAACCGTACGAGGCCATCGTCGATCGTCTTCTCGCCTCGCCCCGCTACGCCGAAAAGCAGACGATGCTCTGGCTCGACGCCGTCCGCTACGCCGATACCTGCGGCTTCCACGGCGACAACGCCTTCCCCGCTTGGCCCTACCGCGACTACGTCCTCCAGTCGTTCCTGCAGAACAAGCCCTTCGACGTCTTCACCCGCGAACAACTCGCCGGCGACCTGCTCCCCAACGCAACCCGCGTGCAGCGCACCGCCACCGCCTTCCATCGTCTCACCCGGACCTCAGCCGAAGGAGGGATCCAGCCGAAGGAGTACCTCGCCAAGTACGCCGCGGATCGCGTCCGCACCGTTTCCTCCGTTTGGCTCGGCGCCACCCTCGGCTGCGCCGAGTGCCACGACCATAAATTCGACCCCTACCTGGCCAAAGACTTCTACGCGATGAAGGCTTTCTTTGCCGATATCCAGGAGACCGGCCTCGTCCCCGATCGAGGCAAGGACTCCTGGGGCAAACAACTCCTCCTGCCGACTCCGGCGCAGGAGAAGCGCCTCTCCGAGCTGGCATCCCTTCTGAAGCCGCAGACCGTCCCTAAGGCCGAAACCTTCGGCTGGGTCGTCCAGAGCCCGGTCCGGTTCGATGCCTCGAACGGCACAATCCTCAAGCTTGAGAAAGACAACCTCCTAGTGGCCACGGGCCCCAATCCCGACAACTCGACCTACACCGTCACCCTCGACGCTGCCCCCGGTCCGTGGACCCATCTCGCCGTCGAGGTCCAATCGGACGAGGCCCTCCCCGGCGCCAATATGGCCCGCGGGGCGGACCGCCTCGTCATCACCGAAGTAGAATCCAACGTCCCCTTGGCACTCGCCGCAACCAATGCCACCTTCTCGACAAAGGACCTTCCCGCTATGGCAGCGCTCGACGGCCGCCCCGATACTGGCTGGGGGATCAACACGTACGGTGACCCCCGCGCCTCCGTCCTTTCGCTCCGTTTCGCCAAGCCTTTCAACGGCGGCAAACTCACCGTTCGTCTCCGTCACGATTCCGCCTTCCGCCGCGCCACCGCCGGCCGCTTTCGCCTCGCGCTTTCAAAGGAAGCCATCGCCTGGCCCGTAGGCTTCGACATGAAGAAGCCCATTCTCCCAGCGGAGGTTACTGATCGGGAAGTCGCCTTTTATACCGGCGACCTGACCCGAGCGAAGAACCAACTCGAATACGACCTCATCCGATCCGCGATGCCGAAGGTCGTCGTCACTGAAAGCGGCAAGCCGGACGTTACCCGCATCCTGCCGCGCGGTAACTGGATGGACGAATCCGGGGCCGTCGTCGAGCCCGCCGTTCCGGGATTCCTGGGCAAGCTAGCCACCACCGGCCGTGCCTCCCGCCTCGATCTCGCCAACTGGATCGTCTCGAAAGAGAACCCGCTCACCGCCCGCGTTTTCGTCAACCGCGCCTGGCGGCAGTTCTTCGGCGCGGGCCTTTCGAAGGTGCTCGATGACCTCGGCTCCCAAGGCGAATGGCCTACGCATCCCGAACTCCTCGACCACCTCGCCGCGCAGTTCCAACGCGATTGGGACGTGAAGCGCCTAGTCCGGACCATCGTCCTCAGCCAAGCCTACCAGCGCTCCTCCACACCCACTCCCGAGATGCTGGAGCGCGATCCCGACAACCGTCTCTACGCCCGGCAGAGCCGCTTCCGCGTCGAGGCCGAAGCCGTCCGCGACATCGCCCTTGCCGCCTCGGGCTTGCTTACGGAACGTCTCGGCGGCCCCAGTATCCGCCCGCCGCAACCCGATGGCTACCTGGCCGCGCTGAACTATCCCATCCGCGACTACTCCGCCACCAAGGGCCCCGATCAGTATCGCCGAGGCCTATACGTCCATTGGCAGCGCACCTTTCTGCATCCCTCGCTGATGACCTTCGACGCGCCCTCCCGCGAGGAGTGCACCGTCAGCCGCACCAGTTCCAACACCCCGCTGCAGGCGCTCGTCCTCCTCAACGATCCCGTCTTCGTCGAAGCCTCCCGCGCCTTCGCGCAACGCCTCTTCACGCAGGCAAAAAACTTCGAGGCCCGGGTCCAACTCGCCTACCAAACCGCGCTCAATCGCCCGGCTACCGCCGCCGAAATTGAGGTGCTTCGCGGCCTCCACGCCAAGGCGAAAACGGAACTCACCCCGGCCCGTGCCGCTGAACTGCTCAGCGTCGGCGAGGCCCCTCGCTTGACCCCGAAACACGATGTCGAAGTGGCCGCACTCATGACGGTCACCCGCGCCGTCCTTAACCTCCACGGCGTCGTCACGAGGAACTAATCCAATGACCCCTTTGCACCGTCGCGCATTTCTCGGCCGCACCGCCGCCGGCTTCGGCCTCACGGCTCTACAATCGATGCTCGGCGCCGGCTCCGGCCTGCACCATCCCGCCAAGGCCAAACGCGTCATCTTCCTCTATCAGGCCGGCGGCCCGTCCCATCTCGAGCTCTTCGATCACAAGCCCAAGCTCGCCGCGATGCATGGCCAAGGGATGCCCGAGAGCTTCACGAAAGGTCAGCAAATCGCCCAGCTCCAGGGCAAGCCGCTGCTCTGCTTCGGCCCGCAGTACGGCTTCCAGCGCTATGGCAAATCGGGAGTCGAAATATCGTCCGAACTGCCGCATATCGGTGGGGTGATGTACGACGTTTGCCTCGTCCGCTCCATGTGGACCGAGCAGATCAACCACGATCCTGCCCACACGCTCATGAACACCGGCTCTATCCTCGCGGGCCGTCCGTCGATGGGTTCCTGGGCCGTTTATGGCCTTGGTACGGAGTCGAAGGATCTGCCCGGCTACGTGGTCCTCGTTTCGAATGGCAAGGGTGGTCAGGCGCAGCCCATCGCCGCGCGGCAGTGGTCGGCCGGCATGTTGCCTTCGAAGTTCCAGGGCGTGAAGTTCCAGTCGGTCGGCGATCCGGTGCTCTACATCGAGAATCCGCGGGGCATGAACGCCAAGCTGCAGCAGCATTCCATCGAAGCCATCACCGCATTGCAGCGCCTCGAACAACAGTCACTCGGCGACCCCGAAGTGCAGACCCGCATCGCGCAATACGAAATGGCTTTCCAGATGCAGTCGAGTGTCCCCGGCCTGATGGACTTCGCCTCGGAACCGGCCAGCGTCCTGGAGGCCTATGGCGCCAAGCCCGGCGACGGCTCGTTTGCTTCGAACTGCCTGCTGGCCCGGCGTCTGGCTGAACGCGGCGTCCGCTTCATCCAGCTCTACCATCGCGATTGGGACCATCACAACAAGCTCAAGGAAGGCGTCGGCTACAAGACCGGCGAAGTCGACCGGCCCACCGCGGCGCTCATCAAAGATCTGAAGCAGCGCGGCATGCTCGACGATACGCTCGTCGTCTGGGGCGGGGAGTTCGGACGTACCCCGATGTCGCAGGGCGGCGACGGCCGCGACCATCACATCAAGGGCTTCTCGTACATGATGGCCGGCGGCGGCATCAAGCCCGGCACGGTGTATGGTGCGACGGATGAGCTTGGCTACGCCGCCGTTGAAGACCCCGTCAGCGTCCACGATTTCCACGCGACCATGCTGCACCTGCTCGGGATTAATCATCTGCGTCTGACCGTGAAGTATCAGGGCTTGGACGTGCGCCTGACGGGCATCAGCGGCGAGGTGGTAAAAGGGATTCTGGCATGATCAACACCGTAGAATCGCTCTTCCTCGGCCACTCCGTCCACAAGCTCGAACAGATGGAGCAGATGATTCAGGATCGCCTTCCGCTCTTTACTCCGGAGCAGCTTTGGCACAAGGGTAAGAATGAGGAGAACTCGGTCGGAAACCTGATCCTGCATCTTTGCGGCAACGTGCGCTACTACATCGGACATGGCCTCGGGGGCCAGCCAAACATCCGCAACCGGGATGCCGAGTTTTCAGCCGCTGGCCATGACGACTTGGCCGGACTGCTCCGCACCACCGTCGCGGAAGCGACTCCGATCCTGGCCGCGCTCCCTCCCTCGCGCCTTACGGAAACCTTGCCTCCAGACTTGGTTGTTCCTTCGGGCATCACGACCGTGCTCGAATTGATCTATCAAATCGTCGGCCACTTTCAACAACATACCGGCCAGATCATCTTTGCCGCCAAGCAACTCTAAAATGAAAACGAAAATGAAGGTCCTCCTCGGCTTCCTGGGGATACTTACCCTGGGAAGGTCCCAGGCTCCCTCCCCTGCGGTGTTCCAACAGGTCCTCGAGAAAAGGCTCCTATCGCTACGACCCCAGGGCATGTCGGAGCGTCAGGTGGTTTTCGAAGATGTCCGCGCCGGGGCCAAGGCCGGCAACGCTTATCCGTTCTCCGTAACGGGGGTAATCCGGGACTACGGCCCCGGTTATCCTGCCAACAAGTTCTACGGCGAAACCTGCGTCCGCAGCATTCCAGGCTGGATCTATCATCTGAGCCGAAACGCCGTCGGCGACTGGCAGGTCGAGGGCCGCATGACGGTTACCGACAGCCGTTGCGAGAAGAACCCTGCCGCCGGCGTGTCCTCGATTCCGCTCAACTCTCTCAAAGGAGCGCCCGCCCCGTCGCAACCCGCGGCCGGTGCCGCGCGCGCCGCAGGGCCGGCCGAACTCCATGTCGGTGAGTGGGCCTGCTATGGTACAGGCGGCCGTCTACTGGGCGGGCTCGCGTTCACTCTCCAGGCAGATGGGACATATCTCGATGGAGACAAGAAGCCCAGCGGGCGTTGGGTGAGAGACGTCGCCGCCTCAAAACTTTTGTTTCGCGGAGGTCACCTCGACGGCCAGGCCGGGTCCAAACTCACAGGGCAGGGAATGACACTGTCGAATACCGTCAGTTGCGAGCCGTGGCGCTAGCGGCTGGCATAGCCTTCGCCAGCGCCTCCACGGCCCAACTTGCTCCCGCGGCCGAGATCCATTGGTTGTAGCCGAACGGATAGCCGCTATCCATCTTCGGTTGCAGCGGATGCGCCCGGGTTTGCACGAACCAGGAGCCGTCGGGATACTGCGTCCTTAACAGGAAAGCAGTCGCCGCTGGGTTCGTTTCGTTTAGGGCGTGCGACGCTAATCCGGTTGCATAGGCATCACTCGACAGATACGGCATCTGCGCCCAGCCGCCATCTTCGCGCTGCGCCTTCCGTAGCTCATCCGCCGCCTTGCGGATCAGGGAAGGCGAAGCTTGGCCCCAGCGCAGTCCCAACAGTCGCAGCGACTGCTCTTCCACCCCCACCGGCTTCTGCATTTCAAGCCACCGCCGCGCCCGGCCCACACGGTTCGCAAACTCCTCAGCCCGGCCCGGGATCGGGTACGCCGTGAAGGCGCGGATGGCATAAGCCGTCAGGCCGATGCTGCTGTACTGCTGCGGCACACGATACTGGGCGGCCTTCAGATAGCCCTCCGGAGCCTGCAAGAATGCCAGATTCTGCACTTCGGCGTCTGTGAGTTTATCGGCCGGGTGCTGTTGCTTGGCGAGGCTGTCGAGGACGTACCCCGTAATGTCCGGCGTCACGAATCCCGTCCGGAGAGCGGGCGTGCGAATGGTCTCCATGGCCACCAGAACGCGCAACTCCCGCTGCGCCGCGGCCGCGTCGAACCCGACTCCGTGAGCCTTTGCGGCCGCAATTGCCCCGGAAGGCTGGTGGTTGCTGTGGCAACTCGTGCAGCCGCGTGTCTTCCACACGGCGGGGCCGGTCTTCTGCAGCAGCGGAATTGCCCGCGCTAGCGCCTCTGCCACAGACTTGGCCGGGGCCGCGGATGGCTCGGGCAGCTTTTCCGCTCCACCCTTCCCGCCGGCCTCACGCAGGGCCTTCGCGATTGCCGCGTCGTCGAACCGCAGAGCCAGAGTCAGTGGCGTATGGCCATCTTCTTCGACCTGGTTCACCTTCGCCCCGGCCTTCAGGAGCAGTGCGACGGCTTCGGGAGCGCGGTCGAACGAGATGGCGGCGCGGGCAAGGGCCGTATAGCCGCGATTGTCCTGCAGATCGACGGCCGCGCCTTTGCTCAGCAGCAACCGCATCAAAGGCACATGATGGCGAATGGCCGCGTTATGCAGTGCCGTTTCGCCCCGGTCCCCGCGTTGGTCGATCGGTGCACCCTTCTCAAGGAGCAGTTCAGCGCAAGGCAGGCAACTCACCTTCACTGTTCGATAAAGCGCTGCGCTATTGGGCGCGACCTTGGCGCCTGCGGAGAAAAGGGCTCGGAGCGACGCGAGGTCGCCGGCCTGCGCGGCTCGGTCGAGCGGCGTGAGGCCGCCCCGATTGGCGGCATTCGGATCGGCTCCGGCGGCGAGCAGTTGCTCGATGATGGCTGCCGCACCGGGCCGTCCGGCCGCGACGAGCAAAGGCGTTACTCCCGACGATGTTGCCGTCTTGGCATTCGCACCTTTGGCCAACAACAAGGCCGTCTTCACCTCATCGAACACCGCGAAATGGAGCGCCGTATACCCATCGCGATTGGCGGCGTGGACGTCCGCGTTCCGCTCGAGCAGGTTGCGCACTGCTCCGGCGTCGGCCGTGAGTACGGCGAACATCAAGGCGGTGGTCCCGTCTGCCTTCGCCGCGCGAGCATCGATCGTGGCGGAGTCCCCTTCGCGGAGAAGCAGGAACGGATCAATCGCGAAAAGCGGAAGTGCAAACAGAGCTAGAAATTTCATGGCGCTGCGATATCCTATCAGCACTCTTATGCAAAGACGAGCCTTCCTTGCCGCGCTGGGCGCCTCCGCTGTCGCTTCCGCCGCTACAGCCAAGCCGAACGTCCTCTTTATCGCAATCGACGATCTGAACGACTGGATCGGCTGTCTCGGCGGCCACCCGCAAACCGAAACCCCGAATCTCGACCGTCTGGCCGCAATGGGCACCCTATTTACGAATGCTCACTGCGCCGCGCCATTGTGCAATCCCTCCCGCGCCGCCTTGATGACGGGCATCCGACCCTCCACCTCTGGCGTCTATCTGAATCCTCAACCGTGGCGGAAGGCAAAGGCGCTGGCAAATGCCGTTACGCTGCCGCAGCATTTCTCCGCCAACGGCTACCGCGCCGTCGGCTCCGGCAAGATTTACCATGACTCGTTTGCGGACCCTGCCAGTTGGGACGACTACTTTCCGGCGAAAGACAAACAGAAGCCAGCCGATCCCCTACCGCCAAAGCCCTCGATGAACGGGCTCAACGCGGCCAACTTCGACTGGGCACCTCTCTCCGTCGCGGATGAAAAAATGGGTGACCATCAGGTGGTCGATTGGGTCATCAAGCAGATGAACGCCAAGCAGGAGCAGCCTCTGTTCCTCGCCTGCGGCATTTACAAACCACATCTTCCGTGGCACGTGCCGCAGAAGTACTTTGATCTTTTCCCGCTCGAATCCATCGTTCTACCAAAGATCAACGGCGACGATCTCGATGACGTGCCTCCAGTGGGCCGGAAGTTCGCCAAGCCGCAAACCGACCATAAACTCGTCACGGATTCCGGCCAATGGAAACATGCCGTCCAGGCCTATCTGGCCTGCATCGCGTTCGCCGATGCGCAGTTGGGCCGGCTTCTCGATGCATACGAGAAGAGCCCTTTCAAACAAAACTCCGTCATTGTTTTATGGAGCGATCACGGCTGGCACCTGGGCGAAAAACTGCATTGGCGAAAGTTCTCTCTCTGGGAGGAGGCCACCCACAACGTACTCATGGTCGTAGCGCCTGGTGTCACCAAGCCGGGCAGCCGCTGTGATCGCACGGTGAGCTTGATGGACGTTTATCCCACGTTGGTTGATCTCTGCGGTCTGCCAAGGCGCGCCGGCCTTGAAGGCGTCTCTCTCCGCCCGCTTCTGGCAGACGCCAAGGCGAAATGGGATCGCCCGGCCGTTACTACCTATTTCCGGAACAACCATTCGGTCCGTTCCGAGGAGTGGCGCTACATCCGGTACGAAGATGGAACCGAAGAGCTGTACGACCGCAAACAGGATCCACTCGAATGGAAGAATCTGGCCGCGGATCCGAAACTCGCGACCGTGAAACAAAAACTGGCCCAATGGCTTCCCACTATCAACGTGGAAGATGTCCCGGCCGGTCGTTAGATTGCCGTTCGAACTTGCTACGATATTCCGAGGAGAAGTCGATAATGAAACTGTTTACCGTGTTTGCCGCACTCACGATGACCGCCGGCTTGGCTGCCGCCGCTGAGAAGACCATGATGCATTGCTTCGCGTTCACGCCCATCGAAACGGCGACCGAAGCCGAGTGGAAAGCGTTCTACGCCGCCACGGATGCGTTGCCCAAGAACATTCCCGCCATCAAGATGGTGTGGGCCGGCAAGCTCCGGGCTCCGCTCGCCCAGTTCAGTGTCGACGCTGAAGCTCGCAAGAAGCTGACCGGCGGAGAGAAAGACGTTGCGGCGAAAGCCAATCGCGTCGTCCGCGCCTATGGCGCCTGCTTCGCCATGGAAGGCGGCCCTGAAGCCCTGAAGGCGTACACCGCCAATCCGTATCACAAGGTTTGGATGGCTGCCTACGAGAAGGTCCGCGTCGCGGGCACCACCACCTACGACATCCTCCCTCAGTAACGTTCGCGCCGCAACTGTTCTACGGACACCCCGGCCTTCGGCGGTGTCCGTAGGCGGTCGGCTTCCGCCCGCAACCGCCTCGCCAGTTTCTTCTCTCCCACCTTCTCCGCCCGCGCCTCCAACACCATCCGCCGCAAGTACACACTGCCCGCGCCGTTCCGTTCGAGCAGCTCCTGCGCCTGTTCGAGCCACACCCTTGCGCGCTCCGGCGAGACTAGCATAGAGGCCTGCCACAGGCCCGTCGCGTGCGAAAGCGGATCCGCCTCGAGCAGTGGCAGTGCCGCTTCCATCTCTGAAAGCGCCTCCACTTTGCGTCCCTGCTGCGCCCATACTGTCGCGCGGTTAAATTGCGTGCGGGCGTACTCATAGCCTCCCGGCCGCAGCTTGCTGAGCGATTCGACATAGGCCGCTTCGGCTTCCTGATGCCGTTGTAAGCCCTGCAGGATGATTCCCGCGCCGTTCAATAGTTCCCCCGTCCGGTGGAATGCGAGTGCCCGCTCGCATTCCACCCACGCCCGAGAATACTCCTGCTGTTCTACGTACAGCGCGGCCAGGTTGCCATGCAACACGGCCTCGTCCGCTGGATCTCGTTCCTCTGGCCGCAACTGCGCCCACACGCGCAGGGCATACCGCAACCGGCTCTCCGCCACAGCGTACTCGCCGGCCACCTGCGCTTGTAGCGCTTGGGTATTGGCTTCAATGAGTCGCGTACGGTCTACGGTCTGCGCTCCCAGAGTCGAAATCAGAACAAAGGCAAGAGTCATCCTCATGCCCAGAGTTTGGAGCGACGCAACGGGGAAAGCGATTTCTCGATCTCGCTAACCAATTGATAATAATAGTATTATTTTGTTGCACCTCCCGTTACCGCCGATTCTCCGTCCGGCTTAACAATCCTTAAACAACTTCTGCGCGGCATCTGCGTTTATCACTACAGAGGCACTTACCGCCTAGATCATTTGAGAGGATCTCCCATGAAAATGCTATCTCTGTTGATTCCAGCATTCACCGCGGCCGTCGCCTTCGCACAGCCCCCGGTAAATGAACTCAAGACTTTCCTAAACCTGACCGACGCCCAGGTCACCTCGATCCAGCAATCGAACCGCTCCTCGATGCAGGCAAATCGCGAACTGGCCGAAAAGATGCGGGCCAATCGTCAGAACATGAAGGCGCTTCTCGACCAGGGAAACCCGGACGCCACGGCCGTGGGCCGCTTGGTGCTGGAAGGTCAAGCCTACGCCAAGCAAATTGCTGAGAGCCGGGCCAAATCCCGCGAAACCGCACTGACGTTCCTGTCGGCCGAGCAAAAGACCAAGCTGAAGACGCTCGAAGAGGCCATGCAACTTCGGGAAGAGATCGGCGCGGCCCAGCGGCTTAACCTAATCTCCGGACCCGCTGCGGGCCCCGGCGGCCCCGGCGCGATGGGTATGCGGGGTCGGATGGGTCCCGGTGGCCGGATGGGCGCTGGCCGGCCCGGTCCGCACGGCCGCTAACTTCGTGGCATCCGCCAGCCCGGAAACCCTCCGGGTTGGCGGATAATGCGAAGTGACATGCTCACTCGCCGCCACCTCTTTGCTCTCGCCGCCACACCGCTACTGGCGCAAGACGAATCCGGTTTTACCCCTCTATTTGATGGCCGCTCCCTCAGCGGCTGGGAGGTGAAGGAAGGTCCTGAATCCGCCTTCGCCGTCGATGACGGTTCCATTCTTGTCACCGAGGCCGCCAATTCCCCTACCTGGCTCGCCACCACCAAAACCTACGAAAACTTTGACCTCCGCGTGGACTTCTTCGTCCGCGGCTGGATCGATTCCGGCATCTACCTCCGTGCGCCCGAACACGGACCCGCCATCGATTGCGGACTCTGCATCAAGATCTTCCACAAAGAAGAAAATCCGCCCAAGCCCGAGTCGATGGGCTCCATTTTTCCGCATGTCGCTCCCAAGCTGACCAACGTGAAAAGCAAAGGCGAATGGAACTCCATGCGCATCCTGCTGAACGGTCCCCGCCTGCAAGTCTGGACCAACGGCGCTATGGTGCAGGATGTAAATCTCAACGACCATCCCGATTTGAAGTATCGCCTGACCTCAGGCCGCATTGGGCTGCAGTCGCTCAGCTACCCCATCCGCTTCCGCAACCTCCGGATCAAGGAACTGCCGGGCGCGACCCAGTGGCAATCGCTCTACAGCGCTCCGGCCGACTTCGAGAAGAACTGGTTTGTGGAAGAAGGAAAAGCGAAGTGGTTGACGCTCGGCCCCATCTTCCGCACGGACTTCAACGGTCACCTGGCTTCGAAGACGAAGTACAAGGACTTTGTCTTTGAAACCTACATCCGGGCGCGGAAGCATTCGAATGGCGGCATCTTCTTCCGCTCCGAGGGCTCCGGCCAGAAGCCCCATTACGAGATCCAAATCCACGACGTGGAGGGCGCCGTCTACCCCACGGGCTCTCTCTACGGCATCCAGCGGGCGAAGTATCCGCGGCTGGTGCCGGAGCAGTGGTTCCTCTTCCAGTTGTTCGTGAAGGGTCCGCATTGCGTCATCCGCATCAATGGGGAGAACGTGGTCGACTACAACAAGCTGGATCGTCTCGAAGCGGGCCACGTCCTTCTGCAGGCGCACCAGAGCGCGAGTTGGATCGAATACAAGCAGATCCGGATTCGGGAGACCTAGCCGATGTCCATGCAATCTCCTCTGGCTTATCTCAGTGAACAGCTCGAGAGCTTCCGCGCTGCTGGAACCTACCAGCGACTGCGGGAGCTCGAAAGCCCGTGCGAACCGATCAGCCGGTACGACGGGCGCGAGGTGATCAACCTCGCGTCAAACAATTACCTGGGGCTGGCGAACCACCCGAAACTGAAGGAAGCGGCTATCGCGGCCACCCGTGAGTTCGGCGTTGGCTCCGGCGCCGTGCGGACGATCTCCGGCACCATGGCCATGCACATGGAACTGGAGCGCCGGATCGCGGCGTTCAAGCATGTCGAGGCGTGCGTCGTTTTCCAATCCGGATTCACGGCGAACGCGGGCACGGTGTCGGCGATTCTTTCAAAAGAAGACCACATCATCTCGGACGAGTTAAACCATGCCAGCATCATCGATGGCTGCCGGCTCTCGCGGGCCAAGATTCATGTCTTCCGCCACGCCGATGCCGCCGACGCCGAGGCGAAGTTGGCGGCGCTGGAAGGCGTTCCTGGACGGAAGTTGCTGATCACCGATGGTGTTTTCTCCATGGACGGCGACATCGGGCCGTTGCCTGGCCTAGTCGCCGCGGCGGAGAAGTATGGCGCGATCATGATGATCGACGACGCGCACTCCTCGGGTGTGCTCGGCCGGAATGGCCGGGGTACGGTGGATCATTTCGGGCTGCACGGCCGCGTCGACATTCAAGTGGGCACGTTGTCGAAGTCGATCGGCGTCCTCGGCGGCTACGTCTGCGGGAGCAAAGACTTCATCGAGTACCTTTACCACCGCGCCCGGCCGTTTCTCTTTTCGACCTCGCATCCGCCGGCGGTTACCGCCGCCTGCCTGGCCGCCTTCGACATTCTAGAAAACGAACCCGAGCGGATCGATGCGCTCTGGGCCAACACCCATTATTTTAAGGGCGAGCTAGCCCGCCTCGGTTTCGATACGGGATGCAGCGAAACTCCCATCACCCCGATCATGGTGGGCCAGGCCAAGACGGCGCATGCTTTCTCTGCTGCGCTGTTTGAAAACGGCCTGCTGGCCACCGGCATCGGCTTCCCGACCGTTGCCGAAGGGAAGGCGCGGATTCGGACCATCGTGACGGCGACTCATAGCCGGGAACAACTCGACCGTGCGCTCGAAATTCTGGAGCGCACGGCCAAGTCGATGGGCATCCTCGGCGCCTAGCGGACCGCTACCGTGACGTCGGGCGAACTGCTGGCTCGCCCGATCGTCACCACCACCGGGGCATTGCCGGGTTCGATGCCCTCGGGCACTTTCACATTGATTTGGAACACTCCGGCCACCAAGCCCGGAGCCGCCCCACCGTAGAGCACCTCGGCGTCCTTGCCGCCGATGCGCACAGTGATGGGTTCCTTCGGTTTCGGGAACGTCGCCGCATTGATGGTTCCGTCCGCTACGGCCGGTTCCACCGCCCCTTCGCCGGTGCCGAACAGGACCACGATGTCGCCTGCCTGCGCTGCGTTGGTCGCCGTGTTCAGGCTGCCGTCCTGATTGAGAATTGCGCCGGGACCCTTGCCGGAGCTGTTCGCGGTGAATAGGCCCGGCGCCGTGGCGGTAACCGGAAGGGTGATCGCATTCGAGCGGACGCCACGGAACTCCACCTGCATTTGCGTTGTCGTTCCGGTAACGGCGTAGGGTACGATCGCGCTCACCTGCGTTGCTGAAACGTAGATTAACGGTGCTGGGACGCCGCCGAACAGCACTCGCGTTTCAGCGACCGTTGTGGCCACCGCGCCGTTGGCAGTCAGTTGGGCACCCGTTAATTGACCCGGGCCGATGCCGGCGCCAAAGATGGTGACGAGTTGGCCTGGGGCGATGCCGCCGCCGGTAAAGCTGGCCGCGCTTACCACTCCGTTGTTCGGAACCGTACCGCCGGCCGCGCCGAGCGTCAATGTGACCGCGACGGTGCTGCGGGTGTTGAGCCGGGTATTGGTCACCGTCACCGTGCCGCTGTAGCTGCCGGTGTTGAGGGCTCCCGGCGCGACAGAGACGTCGATGGTGGCCGCGCCGGTGCCGGAGCGAGGTGTGGCGTTCAGCCAGGTGCCGCCGGTGGCAGTGGCGGTTTCAATCGTCCAGGTCGGCGTGCCGGAGGTGACCCGAATGGCGAAATTCTGCGCCGGGATCGACGCGGCTCCCGGGGTGCCCGTGAAGGTGAGCTGGTTGGTGGACAACGTGAACGGTACGGCGGCCGGCGAACTGTCGATGACGGCTAGGAACGCGTCGGTATTGCCGCCGCCCGTAGTCCTCTGCAAAGCGTTCGTCGAAACGGGGAAGTTTACGGAAGCGCTTTCGCCAGCCAGATAGACAACGCCTTGATTATTGACGGCGATTCCATAGGCGGCGTCGGTCGAGCTGCCGCCGAGATAGGTTGACTGCAAGATCGTATCGCCCGCCGGGTTCACCCGCAGCAGAAACACATCGTCCGCCCCGCCGCTGGCGGTCTGCAGAGGGTCAACGACGCGGAGATTGGACGACGCCGTACGGCCGGTGATGAACCACGAGCCATCCGGTCCAAGCGCCGTGGCATAGGCGACCTCGCCGCGGGTGCCGCCGAAGTAGGAGCTGTAGAGCAGAGCATCGCCTCGGGGACCAACCTTGATCAGAAACGCGTCGCTCGGGCCGCTCAGATCGCGTTGCAGGGCCCCATTCGTTAACTGCAACCCGGTGGACCCGGTATCGCCCACGACATAGGCGTTGCCGTCGCGATCCACCGTGATCGCCCGGCCGATGTCGTCGCCGCTGCCGCCGAAGAAGGTGGAATAAACGAGTGCGGTCCCGGTCGGATTCAGCTTGGCTACGAAGGCATCCATCGGGAGCTGCGTGCCGCCCCGGTTAGTGGATTGAAAACTGCTTACCACGGGGAAGTCCGTCGAGGACGAGTTGCCGGTAATGTAGGCGGCTCCGGTGCTGTCTACGGTGATGCCGTTCACGGTGTCGCCAGTTCTGCCGCCAATGTAGGTGGAATACGACGTCACCGTGGCGTCACGATTGAACTTGGTCACAAAGCCATTGATAAATCCCCGGTTGGAGGTCTGGAAGCCTCCTTGTCCAGTGGGGAAGTTGTCGGAGATGGCGTACCCGGCGATGTAGAAGTTGCCGTTGCTGTCGAGAGCGATGGCACGGGCTTCGTCGTCGTAGTTTCCGCCCCAGTAGGAGGAAAAGAGCAGAGCGCTGCCCGCTGGGTTCAAGCGGCCAAAGATAGCGTCGGAGCCCTCGGGCGCTCCGCCACGGCTCGCCGGCTGCCGGGCATTGACGACAGGGTAGTCGGCGGATGTGGATCCGCCGGCGAAATATACACTTCCCTGCGGGTCTACGGCGATGGATTCAATCGTGTCCCGGTCCGCGCCGCCAAAGATGGTCGAATAGACGAGCGCACCCTGGGCGTTAATTTTCGTAATGAAGCAGTCGTAATTGCCCTTGTTGTCTTTCTGAAACGCTGACGCGCCAAGCGGAAAATTGGGGGAGAGCGTTGATCCGGCGATGTACATACTGCCCGCCGCGTCGATGGCCAATGCGTAAGTCAACTCCGTTCGGTTTCCGCCGAGATAGCTGCCATACGTCAGCACAGGGTCGATGACCAGCGGTAGGCGGCGATCATATGCTCCCAACGAAAAACGAACCACGCCGTCCTGGAGTTCGTACCTGGCTTCGACCGGTAGGCGTTGGCCACCGACCGTCTGATACGCCACCGGGGCCGCCTGGACGGCCACGCCCGCGGCGGTTCGCCAGTGCAGTTCGCCGCGCTCATTCAAAGACAATGCGCCGTCTCCACTCCAACGAAGCCGGATGTTTTTCGGATCGCCTCCCGGCCGAACCTCGAAATCGTATTCCAATTGCTCGCTTCTTGCGTGAAAAAGCAGGTCAACACCGTCATATAACTGGGGGTATCGAACCGCGGAATAAGTGGAAACACCGGATATCCAACGGTCGGCCTGCTTGCCGTGCATCAGGTTGACCTGCCCTGGCAGGCGCTGTTCGCCGATCGGTTCCACGTTCCGCCTGGCGCCGGGGAAGGTAAGTTCATACCTTGCGCTCTGTGTCCCGTTTTGAATCAGCCCATGCACCTTTCCTGGGGAAAACCCTAATGTTGCTCCCTCGGCGCGCTGCAAATAGCGGATGGGGGCCGGAGCCTGTCCGCGATTCTGCTCAAAGTAGACGGGCCGTTGTTGCAACGTCCGGGAGGGAGCGGCCACCTGAGCGACAGCGATGCCACAAAACGTAAGAAAAATTGACAGGTTAAGGCGCATGAGTAATTGAAATAGGGTAGCTATTCTGCGGACGGAAAACTGAATTAAGGAAATGTTGGGAGTTTAACAGCGAAAAAAGCGCCGGGCAAGTAACAATTTCATGAATTCAGCGGATGCCTAAAGGTTTTCAGGTTTTCGCCCGATAGGAACCACATGCCAGAGGACTATCTGCGCCCCCGCCTCGAGGCGCTCCGAAGCTACCAAAACCCGGACGGCGGCTGGGGGTATTTCCCTGGGAAGCGATCTTGGCTGGAACCTACCGCCTACGCCCTGCTCGCTCTGTATGCAGAGGCCGAAACCCCGGCTTGGCAAAAAGGTTGGCGCCTCCTCCGTTCCTGGCAGCGGGAGGATGGCGCCTGGCAGCCCAACGGGCACGTTCCCGAAGCCCATTGGTCAACCGCGCTGGCCGTCACTCTCCATTGCGTGCATGGGGTTCATGACGCGGCATTTCAGAATGGTGTCTCCTGGCTGCTCAACTTGTCCGGTGCGGAATCCCGCCTTTTCGTCCGGCTGCTTTCGATGGTCACCGCATCGCCAACGGGCCACGATCCCTCGTTCCGCGGATGGCCTTGGCGCCCCGATGCGACAGCTTGGATTGAGCCCACTGCGCATACGCTCGTTGCGCTGAAACGAGCTGCGCCGCAAGTGCGAGACGCCGAACTGTCGCGACGGATCGTCCTGGGCGAAGGAATGATTTTGCGGCGCCGCTGCAGCGACGGTGGTTGGAATTATGGGTCGAAAGCTGCGTTGGGCATCGACTTGCCGTCTTACCCGGAAACGACAGCGCTCGCGCTTCTCGGCCTCCAGGGCAACCGGGAGGCGGATCTTGCGCCCGCCTTGCGCCACGCATTCCACCTTTGGCAGGATAGCCGGTCCAGATGGTCGCGGGCCTGGCTTGCCATCAGTTTGCGTGCGTTTGGGACCAATGTGCCGGCCGAGTCGCCGGAACAGCCGGTCGTCAGGGATTTAATCTTGAACTCGCTCGAAGTCCTCGCGGCGCCGGATGGTGGATTCCGCCACTTCCGGCCAGAGGGGGCTGTATCGTGAAGCCTTGCCTCTCCCGGCGTGCCCTGCTTCCGGCCATGGCCGGCGGGATGGCTTCGTGCCAACGAAGCGAACGGACGGCATTTGCCGGCAACTCCCCCGTCGCCGTTCTCAAGGCGAAGAGCTACCAGCAGGATCTGACCGCGACCATCCTTGAGGGGATCCGTCTCTGCGGGGTGGCGGTTAAAGATAAGCGCGTCCTACTAAAACCCAATCTTGTAGAGTTCGACGCCTCCACGGCCATCAACACCGATGTCGCTGTCGTCGCGGCCGCTCTCGAAGCATTCCGATCGCTGGGGGCGGCCTCCGTGACGATTGCCGAGGGGCCAGGTCACCGCCGCGATACGCTGGGCATAGCCGATGAGGCCGGATATTGGAAGGGCGTTCGGAATTTTGAAGAGCAGTTTGTGGATTTGAACCGGGACGACGTCAGTCCCGTAAAGAACTTCGCAGGCATGAGTCAATTCTTCTTGCCCAACACGGCGCTCGCCGCCGATCTCATCGTGTCGATGCCCAAGATGAAAACCCATCATTGGGCCGGGGCGACCTTGTCGATGAAGAACTTCTTTGGGCTTGTGCCCGGCGCCGTCTATGGCTGGCCCAAGAACACACTCCACTATCTCGGAATCGACAACTCCATCGTCGCGTTGAACCGCCAGTTCCGGCGGACGTTCGCCATCGTTGACGGCATCGTCGGCATGGAGGGGAACGGCCCGATCCAAGGCAAGGCGAAGGATGTCGGGCTTCTCGTGTTTGGCGAGGATTTGGTGGCGGTTGACTCTACCTGTTGCCGAATCATGGGTATTGATCCGGCCAAAATCGGGTACCTCCAGCAGGCCGCCGATCTGGGCGCCGTGGATCCGCGGCAAATTCACCAGCGAGGCGAGAACCCGCTCTCCGTGCGAAACGATTTTGCGCTGATTTCAGAATTCGCCGCCGTTCGCCTGGATTCCACCGGGAGAAATGGCTAGGCACGCACTGCCTCAAATGCGGTAATTGGGTATCATAATTCGTAGGTCTTTAAACGAGGGGTTGCCACATTTGGTAGAGAAAGCGGGGGCTGAGTTCGAGCGGGATTCGAGTAAACAATCGCCGGTCATAATTCTTGGCGCAGGGCCCGCCGGACTGACTGCTGGCTATGAGCTCAATCGAGCCAACATCCCATCCGTGATCCTTGAAAAGGACAGCGTCGTCGGGGGAATCTCCCGGACCGCCGAGTACAAGGGGTACCTTTTCGATATCGGGGGCCACCGCTTTTTCACCAAGGTCGGGGTCGTCGAAAAGATGTGGCATGAGGTGCTTGGCGGAGACTTCATTTCGCGCCCTCGCCTGTCGCGCATTTTCTACAAACGCAAGTTCTTTAGCTATCCCCTGGAGCCCCGGAATGCCCTCTCCGGACTGGGCCTGTTCGAAACGGCCCGCTGTGGCTTCAGCTACCTCTGGGCTCAGATGTTCCCGCAGAAGCCCGAAGAGGATTTCGAAACCTGGATCTCCAACCGGTTCGGACGCCGGCTATTCAAAGTCTTTTTCGAATCCTACACGGAGAAAGTGTGGGGAATGAGCTGCAAAAACATACGGGCCGAATGGGCTGCCCAGCGAATCAAGGGCCTCTCGCTCTACTCCGCGGTGAAAAATGCAGTCTTCCCGCCCAAAAACCAGAAGAAGGGGGCTGTGATCAAGACCTTGATCCACGAATTCCAGTACCCTCGCAAGGGGCCTGGGATGATGTGGCAGCGGACGCGAGAGATCCTCGAGGCCGCGGACTCCAAAGTGGTGATGAACGCCTCGGTGGACCGGGTTTTCTGGGAGCCGGGACGAGTTCTTGCGGTCGAAGCCGGCGGGACTCGTTACGAAGGAGCCCATTTTGTGAGCTCACTTCCCATTCGGGAATTGATTCAGAAGCTCGATCCGCCCCCTTCCCCGCGACTCCTTGCGGCGGCGAACGACTTCAACTATCGGGACTTCTTAACCGTCGCGCTCATCATTCGGGGTACGAACCTGTTCCCTGACAACTGGATCTATATCCATGAACCGGGCGTCAAAGTGGGTCGTATCCAGAATTTTGGCAATTGGAGTCCGGAGATGATTCCGGAGCCGGATCGCTCCTGCCTCGGGCTGGAATACTTCTGTTTTGAAGGCGATGGCTTGTGGAGCATGACCGACGCCGAGTTGGTCGAACTGGGCCGGGTCGAAGTCGCTAAGTTGGGTCTCGTGAAAGCTGAGGATGTACTCGACGGCTGCGTCGTGCGGATGCCGAAGGCTTATCCGGTCTATGACTCGGTCTACAAGCGCGGCATCGACGCTGTCCAGGAGTTCCTGGCGGAAGTTCCCAATCTCCAACTGGTGGGCCGGAACGGGATGCACCGCTACAACAACCAGGACCACTCCATGTTGACGGCGATGCTCGCCGCGCGAAACATAATCAGCGACCTGAAGGGAAGCGGTCCCCGTTACGAATTGTGGCGTGTGAATGTCGACGAAGAGTACCACGAAGGCGGGGCGATGCAGGAAGAAGACGAGCTGCGAAAGCTGGAACAGACCCAGCCGCTGGTCCCTACCTCTCTCCGCTAGCCCGTCACTCGCAGTAACACCACCGTCATGTCGTCGTGCTGCGGCGCACCGGCGGCAAATGCATCGGCTCCCGCCATAATCTCCGGAATCAATTGGTGTACCGGAGTCTCCCGAAACCGCGCCACCAGGGCGGCCAGTTGCTCCTCGCCCCATTCCTCGTCTCCGGCATTCATCGCTTCGCTGATCCCATCCGTGAACCCGACCAGCAGATCGTCTTTTGTGAGCTGCACACTGCCCTGCTTGTATTGCGCCGGACCAAACAAGCCAACCACTGGCCCCCCTTCCGTGAGATGGATCCACTGCTCGTCACGCAGGATCATCGGAGGATTGTGACCGCCGTTGACATAGTGCAGCTCCCTGGTGGCCGGGTCATACTCGCCATAGAAAAAAGTGGCGTAGCGGTTGGTCGGAGACGCCTCGAAAATCAGCTTGTTGAGATTTCGGAACAAAGCCGCCAAGTCCCGGTTCCCCGCCATCGTCTGGCCTCGTAACGAGGCCTGCAAACTAGCCATCAGGAGGGCGGCCGGGATCCCTTTGCCCGACACATCGCCGATGGCCACCCCAAACCGTCCGCCGTCCAGTTTCAGGAAATCGTAATAGTCGCCACCGACGCCCAGTGCCGGCCGGCAGTATCCGGCGTACTCCAACCCGGGCACGGGCGAGAGATCTTGCGGGAAGAGGCGTTCCTGCACCTCCCGTGCGATCTCCAACTCCCGGCTCAATACCATCCGCTGCGCCACTTCGCGAGCCATCGACGCGGTCAGTTCGGCGTTCTCAAGCGCCAGAGCCGTTTGCGCGGCGACGCCCTCGAGCAGGCGGACATCGCTGCCGGCGTAGGGCTCCTCGCTCTTCCGGGGCCCCAGCCGCAGTACACCCAATGTTTTTGACTGTAGGCGCAGCGGAACGAGAAGTTCCGTGGGCTCCCGCAAGAGCCAAGCCCGGTCTGCCGCCTCCATTGGTTCATCGTAGAGCCACGATTCACGGTCTTCCGGATACACTCGTTTGCCCCCAGGATCTCGCTCCAGCGCCCTCCGCAGCCCGGGCGGTAAATCTTGCCGGTGTACCGCGACGTGCTCCACCCGGAGCGCTTCGCCCACCTGCCGGCTGACTGCGTTCAGCAAGCCCTCCGGATCCACCATCCGTCGCACGGCTTCACCCAGATCCGCGAGTAACTTCTCGGCGTTCAAGGCGTCGCGAAAGAACCTTCGGTCCACCCATGCAGTCGCCCTGGTTGCCAAAAGCTGCAGCAGGAACACCCCTGCCACGCCAACAGCAACGAGCTGAATCACCTGCGGCCTCCGGTTCCCCGGTTGTAGGGCAAGGCTCACCGCCACAACCAAAACGGCGATGCTCATCAGCGCCTGAGCCACCCGCAGACCACGCTGGGCCAAGGCGTACTGCAAGCCCTGGCGGATCACCACCCCTACCCCGAACGCCCTCTGCACGATCACAACGTATGCCAGCGTTAAGGGGAAACCGGCGGTCATCAGTATGGCCCCTGCCAAGGCTGCCTCGTTCTCGAAGCCCCAGCCCATCCGGGCGAGTAACAGGAGGAGCGTCGGCGTCATGGCTAGAGCCGAGCCGACCAGGATCGTTTGAATCCGGCGCCACTGGTCGGTGCCACGAAATAGGTGTGTCTTCCAACCCAACATGGCAAAGAAAATGCCGACCGTCGCCATCTGTATGGGAAGTCCGAAGCGGGCAACCGGAAGCGCTACATCAATCCAGCCTGCCCACGCGAGCGAATCCGTCGCGGTCCATAGCCGCAACAACAAGTAAGTCGCAATCACAATCGCTATCGGCGCCAGTAGCAACAGCTTGATCCACGGGTGGCGGCGGTCAAATGGCGGCGGGGCGGGGAAGTACCAACCGAAAAGCGCCATCGCGAGCGGCCAGCAGACGGAAAAGAACTGGCGGATCAATTGAAATCCTAACGGCGCTCCGGGCCACTCCGCTGGGCGGAAGGCGAACGAGAAGCTTGCCATCAGAAACAACAACAACCATGCCAACCCGTCGCGTGGCCGTAGCGCGACCGTCCAAACGCCGAGGAACAGGCACAACAGCGGAATGCTTACGGCGGTTACGCCGGCATACAACCAGCGCGTCCACGGCGTTGGTCCCACATCGACTGCCGCCAGCCTCCAACTCACATACTTTTCTTCCCCGCCCGCCTTTCGAACTCGAACGGATAGCTGGTCCCCCGGAAAGCGGGTCGCCAGCGCCCGGTCCAACTGCCCCCATCCATCGAAGGCCTGCCCGGCTACCTCGATCAGCCGGTCCCCCCGCGCAAGTCCTGCGGCGGCTACCTCCGGAGCTATCTCGACCACGGTCGGCCAAGGTGCCCCCAGGCGGAACCCTGGTGCAGCTTCCGTCTCCGGACGCCAAAGACGTTCGAACACATAGCGGTTCTCCACCACCTGGAAGCTGAGTAGAAAAAGTGCGATCGCGCCGAGCAAGATTCGCATGCTTCGTGATTACCGTCGAATGGCGATGATATCCTGGAATGAGTGGTTACGGTGAACTCCATCTTCGTGGCGATCTTCCTGCTGCTATCTGGTGTCTCCACTTCCTGGTGCGCCGCGGACTGCGTGGCGAAAGCGCTCACGCCTTCCAGTTGCCACCATGAAGACACCGCGAAGGCGTGTGACGACCCCACGACCGTCGTCCCGGACGCCGCGCTGCCTACCCCTCATCTGGACTTTGAACCATTGTTCACCGTCGTCGCGCCGCCCGCCGCGCTGACTATAGCTTCGCCGGTCGGCCTGTTCCCGCCCAGTCCGCCGCTCCGGCTCTGATTCTCCTACCCCTGCGGCCGCTCGTCTATCCAACCCGCAACCATTTTCTGGAGAATTTATGCCTTTCGACCGTCGCGGCTTCCTCGGCCGCCTATTCGCGTCGGCTGCCGCCCCGGCTGTAGCCGCGCCCCCGTCCGCTGCTCCGATTCCGGTGCAAACGCCCGACCTACCGAAACTGCCCTACAAACAGGTGGACGGAGTGAAAGAGTTCACTTTGATCGCCGAGGTGATCCGCACCTCCATCTGCCCCGGCCGCATCATGGACGCGTGGGGCTTCAACGGCTCGGTGCCCGGTCCCATGATCGAAGCCAACGAGGGCGACCGGCTGCGCATCATCGTCGAGAATCAGTTGCCGGAAATGACCGGAATTCACTGGCATGGCCTCGAAATTCCCATGGAAGTCGATGGTTCCATCGGCCTCGGCATGGACCCCATCCCTCCCGGCGGCCGCCATGTCTATGAGTTCACCGTTAATCAGAACGGATCGTTCTTTTACCACTCTCACTTCCCCATGCAGGAGATGATGGGCCTCATCGGGATGTTCGTGCTGCATCCCGCGCAGGCGCATACCCCGCGCGTCGACCGCGACTTCGCCATGATCATTCAGGAGTGGGATCTCAAGCCGAACAACCCTGTTCCGAACTCCCTGGCCATGGAGTTCAACTGGCTCACCTTCAACGGAAAGGCTGGCCCCGACATCACCCCGATGATCGTTCGCCAGGGCGAGCGCGTTCGCATCCGGCTCGTCAACATGGGGATGGATCATCACCCGATCCATTTGCACGGCAACCAGTTTTATATGACCGGCACGGAGGCAGGCCGCCGTCCGGAATCCACCTGGTATGCCGAAAACACGATTATCGTCGGTGTGGCCCAGGCGCGGGATATTGAGTTCGAGGCTAAGCACCTCGGTGACTGGATGTTCCATTGCCACCTGCCGCACCACATGATGAACCAGATGGTCACCATGGTCGGTCCGGACATGCACCACCCGGTGCATAGCAAGGTTCCAGGCTATCCCCAGGATATGTGGATGCCCGACGACGAAATCTACAACGACAAGCCGGAAAATTACGGACTTCGCAAAGGCTGGTCCGGCGCCATGATGGGCATGATGACCATGGTCCGGGTGGTCACGCCGCAAATGTACGACAAGATCGAGGCTCTGCGGAAGAATCCTCCCAAGATCACGCTTCCTAAAGGCGAAGCGCATCAGCACAACCACGGGGCAGGGAAGTAACATGACCATCTTCCTGCTCGCGATCAACCTACTCGACCTCGAAAAACTCGCGCTCGCCCAAAATGCCGCCTATCAGCAGGCAGAGATCCAAGTGCGCATTGCGGAAGGCCAACGGAAACAGGCCGGGCTCTACCCCAACCCGTCGATCGGCTTCAATAGTGAGCACAACTCGCCGAACCCCGCGGTGCGCTGGGGATCGAACGGCGGAGTCATCGGCCAACGCATCGTCACGGGCGGCAAGCTTGGCGTCGAAAAGGCACTGGCGGACCGTGAGATCGACGAGGCTCGTGCCCGCCGGGATCTCGCCCGGCTTGAGCTATCTGGCCATCTGCGCCGGCTCTACTACCAGGCACTCGGCGAACAGCAACTCCTCACCGTCCGCGAGCAACTCTCGAAGACGGCTGCGGAAACCGCCGGCGTCCTCCGTCAACTCCTGAACACCGGGCTCGCCGATGAGCCGGATGTTCTCTCGGCTGACGTCGAAGCGCAGCGCGCCGCCGTGCGCCTCACACAAGCCCGGCAGGCGCTCGATCGAACCCGCCTTCAACTCTCGGCCGTGGTGCAACAGGAACTTGGTCCCGGTCCGTTCGAAGGCGACTTCCTCGCTTTGCCTGCACTGGAGCGGGCTGTCGTCTGGTCGCTCATCGAGACGGAAAATCCCGAGTTCTCCCTCCCTGGCATCTCCATCCGCCGGGCCGATCTTCAACTCGCCCAGGCTCGCAAGGCCCGCATTCCGGATATCCAGGCTCGGGGCGGCGTCCGCTACAACCGTGAATTGAGCGAAATCAGCCGCTCCTCCATCGGTCCCGAAGGCATCTTCGACATCTCCGTCGAACTGCCGCTATTCAACCGCCAACAGGGAGCCATCGCCGCGGCCAAGGCGATGCAGGCCCGCGCCGCTCTGGAACCGGTCCGCGTCCGGAGGTCTCTCGATAGCCGTTTCGCCGGGGTCTGGCAGGCATATGAGCAAGCCCGCACCGCGGCGGAACGTTACCGTCAGGACATGCTGCCTGCCACCGAGAAGGCTCTGCAGCTGTATCGGGCCAACTATAAGGCGATGTCGGGCACCTATCCGAACGTACTGCAAACGCAGCGGACTTATTTCCAATTGCAAGAAGAGTATCTCGAAGCGCTGCAGACCGCCTGGGGCGCCGTGGCTGATCTGGAAGCCCGTCTCGTCTCCTACAATCCGTAGAACTCTGCCGCCGTCCCACCCAGAATCTGTTCCCGCACCGCCATCGGCATCGGGCCCAGGCTCTGGGTGAATGCGGCCAGACGTTCTTTCCACGTCACCCCGCCGCCTGGCCAGCCGCT
Organism: Candidatus Sulfopaludibacter sp. SbA3; assembly: GCA_945890485.1. Taxonomy (GTDB): domain Bacteria; phylum Acidobacteriota; class Terriglobia; order Bryobacterales; family Bryobacteraceae. Next base: position 187,125 of record CAMDCN010000009.1, read on the forward strand.
GGCGAACATCACCCGCTCCGGCCCAGCCAGCCGCATCGCCCGCGCCATCCGCTCCTTTTGCTCCGCTGTAACAGGCAAATGGAACCCGGTCAGCTTCAGGTAGAAGTTAGCTGGTAGTTCGTCAGTAGTTTCCGGTACCCCGTCGAGCGCCACCCGCCGGTCCCGAACATGGCTTACCTCGCCGAACCGCTCCGCTGGCCATTCGAGCGCCAACCCAGCCGGCAACTTCTCCGGCGCGACGCCGTAGACGCTCTTCACCAGAGGATGCCGCACAACCTCTCGCGGAATCACTGCCCGAATGTAGGGCCACTCTTCGGCTACCCGCACGGCCTCGCTAAAATCATCGATCAGCCAAACGCTCCCGGCGAACCGATTCCTTTGCAGGATGGTTCCAAGCCAACCCGCGTCCTGCGCCGGCGGGAGGAATCCATGCTGTGCGTCGATACGCAGAGGGTTTCTTTCCTTACTTGTAAGTGATAGACTCTCCAAGCTCTTGCCCGACCTTTAATTGACAAGGAGTCAATTCATGCATCATCTTATTTCCCGTCTATTCATTGTAACGGCCCTCGTGGCCGGTTCCGCCTTATGCCAAGTTACCACCGGAACTATTCTTGGTAATGTCACTGATCCATCAGGCGCCGCTGTGTCGGGCGCAAGCGTCGTGGTCGTCGAAGTCAATAAGAACACCACCAGCCGCTCCGTGACCGATGAATCCGGTGCTTTCAATGTGCCCTTCCTCGTGCCCGGCGTCTACAACGTGTCTGTCGAGAAAGCAGGCTTCAAAAAAGGGGTGCAGCAGAGCCTCCCCCTGGAAGTTGACCAGAAGGCCCGGGCCGACTTCCAGCTTTCAGTCGGTAACGTCTCGGAAACCGTCGAAGTCACTGCCGCCGCCCCGCTGGTCCGATCGGAGTCGGCTGAACTCGGCGAAGTGATCGGCACCCGCGCCGTCCGCGAACTCCCCCTCAACGGCCGCAACTTCGCCCAACTCGTCTATCTCAACCCCGGTGTCACTCCCGGCCAAGCCGGCGAAAACTTGTCCGGCGCCTCGACGTTCAACCCCCGTGGTCCATCGAACTTCAATGCGCTCGGCAGCCGCGCAAACACGAACGCCTGGCTGGTCGACGGTATCGACAATAACGAATTCACGTTCAACACCGTCATCGTCGCCCCGTCCGTCGAATCCGTCCGGGAGTTCAAAACCCTCACTGGCGTCTTCTCCGCGGAGTTCGGCCGTGGCGCGGGCGTCGTCTCCATCTCCACGCAGTCCGGCTCGAACGACTTCCATGGCAACCTCTTTGAGTTCCATCGGAACCACGTTCTCGATGCGCGCAACGTATTTGCACCGGCGAACCAGCGCAAGCCCGTCTTCCGCCAGAATCAATTTGGCGTCGCTATCGGCGGCCCGATCATCATTCCGAAACTCTACAACGGCAAGAACCGGTCGTTCTTCTTCTTTGACTACGCCGGACTCCGCACCGGCCGCGGCATCGCCACGGTCAACTCCGTTCCCACTGCGCCAATGCGCAATGGCGATTTCAGCCAATTGATCGCCGCTGGCGGACCGAATCTCGTTATCTTCGATCCCCGCAGCACCCGCGCCGTCCCTGGGTCCACCACCCCCGCGCGAGATCCCTATCCCGGCAACATCATGCCGGCCTCCGCCATCAATCCGGTCGGCCGTAATGTGCTCAGCATCTATCCACTGCCGAATGCCACCGGACGCGTCAACGGGCTTTTCGACAACTTCACTTCCGTGCCGAACCGCACCGTGAGTGACAACGTCTACACGGGCCGCTTCGATCAGGTCGTCTCCTCCAAGGACAACCTCTTCTTCCGCTACACCTACAACAACTACAACCTTCAGGCGCCGCAAGGGCAAGCCAACTGCTGTCTGCCCACCCCGGCCGACGCCGCCTCCCGCTTCACGCTTGGACCGTACGTCGCGGGCTTGCAGGATACGCTCCTGACCACCCAGGGCTCCGCCTTCAACTGGACCCACATCTTCAAGCCCAACTTACTTCACGAGTTCCGCGCCGGCTTCGCCCGGACGAACCCGCTCACCACACAGCAGGATATCGGCATCAACGCCGCCACCTCGCTCGGCATCCGGAACATCAACCTGAATCGGCAATCCTCCGGCATTCCGAATATCAACATCGCCGACATCACCGGTCTATCCGGCGGCCCGGGCTTCCTGCCGGTCAATCCCATGCAGACCCACTATCAGCTCGATAGCGCTTGGAATTGGACGGTCGGCAAGCACACCCTCAAGTTTGGTTGGCACATCGTCCGCCGCGACGCTCAACCCTTCGTCAACGAGGCAGTCCGCGGCGTCATGAACTTCAATCGTGCCTTCACCTCCAACCCCTCCAGCCCGGCTACCTCCGGCTTTGGTCCCGCCACCTTGCTTACCGGTTTCATGAACAGCGGCAACCGCGCGGGCCTGTTGGAGCCGTTCTACCTGCGGATCTGGGAAAACTCGCTCTATATCCAAGACGACATCCGCGTCAGCCGCCGCCTCACCCTGAACATCGGTGTCCGCCATGAAGTCTTCATGCCCGAGACCGAAAAATATGATCGGCTTCCCAACTTCGACCCCGGATCGCTCTCCATGATCTACGCGGGAGAAAACGGAGTCTCCCGTTCCGCCAACAAGCGGACGAATTGGAAGAACTTTGGGCCTCGCATCGGTATCGCCTACGACCTTACCGGCAATGGGAAAACCATCATGCGCGCCGGCTACAGCCTCGTCTACTTCCCCGACCCCGTCACCGCGAACGGCCAGATCGGTCTCAACATTCCGATCTTCTTCACGCAGTCGCTGGCTTATCCGGATTTCCCCGTCGGCATGCAGAACGTGGCCACGATCGACAACCCGTTCCCGCTGCCCCAGGCCGTTAAGCCCCGCACCACCGCTGAGCTGAATGCTCTCTCTCCCGCTCCCCGCATCAACGGCCACTCCTTTGAAAACAGGACGCCCTACATGCAGACCTGGACCGCGAACCTCCAGCGTCAGTTGACTCAGTCGCTGATGTTTGAGGTCGACTACGCTGGTTCCACGGGCATGAATCTGGCTCAGGCCTATAACCCAAATGAGGTACAGCCCGGCCCCGGAGCGCTCGCCCCGCGCCGGTTGATCCAGCCTTTGAACAACATCGTCAATATGTTCTTCGTCGACTACCGGGCTCGGAGTTCCTTCCACAGCATGCAGCTCAAAGCCACCAAACGCTACGAGAACGGCCTGCAGTTCCTCGCCGCCTATACCTGGGGCAAGTCGCTCGACTACACCGGATCCGTCGGCAGCGGCGGTGGCAACTCCGGCGGGCCGCAAACCGTCACCTGTCTCGACTGCAACCGTGGTCCGTCGGGGTTTGACGTTCGGCACCGCGCCGTTTTCAGCTACGTCTATGACCTGCCGTTCGGCAAGGGGAAGAAGATGGACGCCGGCAACCGGGTAGTCAATAGTGTCATCGGCGGCTGGCAGATGAGCGGCATCACCACCCTCACCACCGGCCGGCCGTTTACCCCCGGCCTCGCCGCTGGCGTCAACAACGGCGCCCCGAGCTGGCCGAACCGCTTGGCCTGCTCCGGCAAACTCGACAACCCCATTCCGGACCGCTGGTTCGATCCAGGCTGTTTCGCCGCTCCGCCGGCGTTCACGTATGGCAACGTCGGCCGCGGCATTCTGTATTCGCCCGGAAACAATAACTTCGATACGTCGTTTGTGAAGAACAACCGCTTCGGTCCCGGCGAACGCTTCAACGCCCAGTTCCGGTTTGAAGCCTACAACCTGTTCAACACGCCGTATTTCGGGTTCCCCAATGCGTCCATCGGCTCTCCCACCGCCGGCCGCATCACGTCCACCGTTGGTGAAAACCGCAGCCTACAGCTCGCGCTCAAGTTCGAGTTCTGATCGGGAACGACCTGTCGATACCCTCAATGGGTACAGACGGTTTGTCTTCCTAGGCTGCTGCAAGAGCCTCCCGCCCCCAAGGCGGGAGGCTCTTGTGTTTGACACCGGCAGCCCCTGGCGCGATGCGCTTTGCCGTTGCGGGGGGATTCGATCGCGACCAAGTTGCTGCCGCCGATCTACCGGTCTTGGATTGGCGAGGCGCGTCGAAGAGCTATATTTCGAGACGACCGTCTCTGCCGTGGTCAACGCAACTCCGCGGGCGCCTCCCGCCCCGCTCTGTCGAAATGCTTGGCCCAGCCGCTCGCGCCGATCAGCCGCAACGGAGAGTACAGCACCGGTCCGGAGTCGGTCGTTTCAAAAGGACTATCGGAACGAAGACCAACTCTTGCATTCCTCCTGCGAATGGAGTTAACTATAGTTAAGTCTATTCGCGGAATTTATGTTTACTGATTCGCCGCGCTCCCTTGGTGAAATTCACGGCTCCGTGCCCACCGCCGCCACCTCTGCCTGGAAGCGGCTGCTGGCCTTCGGTGGCCCGGCTTACCTGATCAGTGTGGGCTACATGGATCCCGGGAATTGGGCTACAGACCTCGAAGGTGGAGCCCGCTTCGGCTACCAGCTCCTTTGGGTGCTCGTCCTATCGAACCTGATGGCGATCCTGCTCCAGACCCTCTCGGCCCGGCTCGGGATTGTGGCTCGACGGGATCTTGCGCAAGCCTGTCGGGAAGCCTATCCCCGTCCCGTAGCGGGAATTCTATGGCTGCTCTGCGAAATCGCCATCGCCGCCTGCGATTTGGCCGAAATCCTCGGCGCCGCCATTGCGCTTCAGCTTCTCTTCAAGCTTCCCCTGTTGTGGGGGGTCCTTCTCACCGCCGTCGACACCTTCTTCATTCTTTTCCTGCTCCAACTTGGCGTGAAGCGGTTTGAGTCCATCATCCGTTGGATCATCGGCGCCATCGGAGCTTGTTTTATAGTTGAACTGTGGCTGGCTAAGCCAGTGTTAAGCGAGGTAGTTACTGGTTTGGTGCCAACGCTGACGCCGGAGAGCCTTTACGTCGCTGTGGCGATTCTCGGCGCCACTGTGATGCCCCATAATCTCTACCTGCATTCCGCTCTAGTGCAGACGCGGGACATCGACGATTCTCCCGCCGCCAAGCGCCAGGCCTGCCGATACAATTTCTTCGACTCGGCCATCGCCCTCAACGCTGCCCTGTTCATAAATGTTGCAATCCTTGTGCTGTCTGCCGCGGTTTTCTTCAAGCAGGGAGTGGTGGTCACCGAAATCCAACAGGCCCATGTCATGCTGGCCCCGCTTCTTGGTACAGCGGCCGCGAGCATCCTGTTTGCCGTTGCCCTCCTCCTCGCCGGACAATCTTCCACGCTCACCGGAACCCTTGCGGGTCAAGTAGTTATGGAAGGTTTCCTCAACATTCGCATGCAGCCCTGGATTCGGCGTGCCGTCACCCGCGGCGTTGCCATTGTTCCAGCGGTGCTGACCATCGTCCTCTTCGGCGAGCAAGAGGTCTACCGGTTGCTGATCTTCAGTCAGGTAGTGCTTTCGCTCCAGTTGCCCTTCGCTGTAGTTCCCCTCGTCCGCTTTACGAGCGATCGGACGAGAATGGGCGAGTTCGTCAGCCCGCTTTGGCTAAAGGCGCTCGCCTACGTTGTTTCCGCGATCATTATCAGCTTGAACTGTTGGCTGGTAAGTAGCTATATTGATGGATGGTTATTGTTCCCGGCGATTGGTTTGGGCGGCCTGCTTGCCTATCTGCTCATCGAGCCGTTCCTGGCCGCTCGTCGTCTGGCGGCGACCACCGTGATGCCTGTCGAGCCGCTCCCGTCGCTCGATATTCCCCGGTATGAGCGGATCCTGGTCCCTCTGGACCACTCGGCCAAGGATGCCATCGCGCTCCGGCACGCTGCGGCCTTCGCCCGGCAGCACGATGCCCAGTTGCTGCTGGTCCATGTTGAGGATGGCGCGACGAGTCGGGTTTATGGGGAGATGTCCTCTACGGCAGAGGTGCAGGCCGGCAGAGATTATCTTCGCTCGGTTATGCAAGCACTGGAGAAACAATCAGTTAAGGCTGAATTGTTGATCTATCACTCGAATCGAGCGGCAGACGAGATCATCCGGGCGGCCCGCCAGTACAACGTCGATCTCATTGTCATGGGCTCCCATGGGCACGGCCGCCTCGGTGACCTCATCTACGGCGAAACCATCGAACGCGTGCGCCACGCCGTACCCGTGCCCTTGCTCGTCGTCCAGTAAAACTGTGCAATGAACCCACTCCATGTGTCGAACCTACCCAGTTGGTCCGGTCTTCGCCTCCGTATCCGCTTGAAAACAAAACACGGTTCAAATGGCATGGAGCATGCATCCTAAGGACAGAGTGAATCGTCTCGTCTTCACGCTCGCCCTGCTCTCCGTTGGCCTTCCTGGCGCGACGTTGCAGAAGCTGTCCTTTGACGAGATGGTCGGGCATTCCACCGCCATCGTTCGCGCCAAGATCGGTCCCGGTTCCGGTCGGCAGCACGGTGCGCTCGTCTATACCCATCACACGGTTACAGTGCTAGAGTCCTGGAAAGGCACGCCCGGAGTCTCCATTGATGTTGTTGTGCCCGGTGGGCAAGTCGGCCGTCTGCAGCAGTCGGTCGCGGGGGCCCCGGTGCTCACCCCCGGCAGTGAACTGGTTCTGTTTCTGTGGAAATCCCGCTCCGGTCTCACCCATGTCATTGGACTCTCGCAGGGAGTCTTTCAGCTCGAACGCGACGCCGCCGGGTCAGTAATCCTGAACCGAGCCCCTTTGGCCGCCAGCTTGGTGTCTTCGAGTGGTCGCCTCACGCACGATGACGGAATGACCATGCCGATGAGCGAGTTCCGCACCCGCGTTTCGTCTGCTCTCGGGAGGTCCCGGTGAACCTCCGGCGCTCTCTGGCCGCATTGATCCTCACGAGCAGCTTGGCATCGGGCTACTACCATTTCGTCCGATTCTCCAGCCGTAACGCTCCCTTCAACCCGATCGTCGAAAAATTCGATGTCGCGGCGCTGCCCGAAAAGACGCTGACCTATCAGATCGCCGAAAATGGCCCCGTCACCCTCGCCTCGGGAGACTCTTTTCCCGCCCTCGTCAGCCAGATCCGCGCTGCCGCCCGCGTGTGGAGTGAGGTGGAGACCTCGGAGCTGCGACTCCGTTTTGGCGGACTGTTCTCACCTGGTCAGCCTGTTCCGTCCACGCCCGGCGTCGATGTCGTGTTCGAAGAGCTTCCCCCCGGCGTGAATGGCTACGGGAGCGTCACCGTACGTGGCGAACTGCTCCCCGGATCCAATTTCGTTCCGATACAGCGCTCGCAGATCGTCCTGAGCCGTGATCTGGCCAACCGCCCCAGTTGGGGTTCTGCGTTCTTTCTCACCGCAGTTCACGAGTTCGGGCACGCGTTGGGTTTGCAGCACTCGTTTACCTCCGGCGCCATGGCCACGGAAATCACTCGCGGAACCACCAAGATCCGCCCGATCACTCCGGACGACGCTGCCGGGCTCTCCGTCCTCTATCCCACCGCCACCTTCCGCCAGCAACTTGGTTCGATCACCGGCCGGGTTACCGCGGGCAGCGATGGCATCGCCATGGCTTCCGTCGTCGCGATCGCTCCCCGCGGCGCCGCCATCAGTGCGCTCACCAGCCCGGATGGCACCTTCAAGATTGAAGGACTGCCCCCAGGACAATACTACGTCTACGCTCACCCGCTGCCGGGAGCGTTGCAGGGGGAGCCGACTCCGGGCAACATACTGCCTCCGCTCGACCCCACCGGCCGGGCGTTCGATTTTGGATCCAGCTTCGATACGCTCTTCTTCCCCGCCTCGCGGACCCCGTTCTTTACGGTGACGGTAACGGCCGGCGAACCATTGGAGGGCATCAATTTCTCAGTCACCCGCCGAACCTCGCCGGGCATCCACAGCGTACAGACCTACAGCTTCCCGGCCCAATTGGCCGTGAAGCCCGCGCAGCTTTACTCGACCGATTCCCCGCGCAATTTCCTGGTCGCAACGGGTGTGGGCTTGGTGCAGAACAATCAGCCTGCCTCGGGTCTGCAGATTACTACTTTAGGTGGATTCGCCACCGTTCCGCCCAACGGCATTCGGTCTTACGCCCCCTCCCCGGCATATTATCTGGAGGTCGGCTTCCAGTTCGCACCCTTCGCGCACGAAGGTCCGGGGCATCTGATGTTCAGCCGCGGTACGGACCTCTACGTTCTGCCCAACGCCCTTCGGCTTGCCCAACGTCCCGCCCCGCAGATCGACTCCATTACGTGGCGTCCGGAAGATGCCACGGCTGTCGTCTCTGGCCAAAACTTCGGCACGGACACTCGCATTCATTTCGATGGAGTTGCTGCGACGCATCGCGCCTTGGATGAACAGGGCCGGCTGATCATCAGCTTGCCTCCTGCGTCCCCTGGCCACCGGTCGGCTGTTGCGGCGTTCAACTCCGATGGGCAAAGCTCCCTCTTCGTGCAAGCTCCGGTTGAGTATGTATATGAAGGGTTGGTTGAGTCTTCGTTCGTCAGTGGCATCACGCTCTCGACCCCTTCGCTTCCGGCCGGAACCGAGTCATTGATCGAAATCACTGCTCCGCAACTGGGAGCCACCAGCGAAAGCGTCATCCAAGCAGGATTCAGCACCAGCGACATCCAGGTCCGCCGCCTGTGGACCGCCGCCAACGGCCGCATTCTGGCTAACGTGTGGGTCAGCCCTGCCGCGGCCGGAACCTCCGCCACTCTCACCGTTTCGAATGGTCTGCGCCTTCTGAGCCAGCCCAATGCCCTGCAGGTCACGGCCAGCCCGGCGCGTCTCATCCAAGCCACCCTGCCGCTAGGCGTCGTCGGCTTCGTTCCCGGCACTGCCGGGCAACTCCTCGTCAGTAGCCCGCAGTTGGCCGGGTCGCCGACGGTCTCTCTGAATGGTCAGCCAGTCACCGTCATCTCCTACGATGCGGGTATCCTCACCTTCGTTGTACCCGCTAACCTGCCCACCGGCCCCATCGCGGTCCGTGTCGGGATGGCTGGTGAGGTTGCCTTGCCCCTCGGCGTCCAGGTGCTGCCGCCGCCCGCGATGATCACCTCGGTCATCGCCGGCATCAACCAGAACATCAGCGAAGCCCGTCCCGCCCGGCCGGGCGAGATTCTGACGGTTACCGTCTCCGGTCTTCCGGAGTCCATCTCCGCCTTCGGTTCCACGCCCCGCCTGACGCTCTCGGTCGGCGGCATCGAGCACCGGACTATCTCGGTCACCGCCCTTGGTTCGGCGGTGCAGTTCCAGTTCATTCTGCAGAATACGGTCCCTACCGGCAATCTGCCGTTGAACGTGACGATCGATGGCGTCTCAGCGAACCTGCCCGCCCTGCCCGTGCGCGGATTGAACTAGCGGCTACGGCTGCATGAGCTTACCGAGCTCCTGCTTCGCCACCGCGCCGCCACCGCCTGAGGCAAGGCCGATGGTCAGGCTGCATTTCTTGGCGATCTTGTACAGCTTGGTCCCTTGAGTCGGTGCGTAGACGTAGCCCTTCCAGCGCAGGTTTTGCAAAAAGTCGATATAGGTCCCATCTGCCATATTCCCGTTCCTCGCTGTGTATACCGAAAATCGTGGAGATAGACGGACACCGGACCACCAAATTATCGCGGATCGTGCCGGCAGGCTGAAACGCTTACTTCCCTCCTGTCACTCCTTCTCAGGACGAGATTATGCAAACTCAAACCGTCGCCTCTTGGACCGAACCCGAAGGCCGCTACGAGCTCCTGTTCCACCCCACCGGGACATCCACCCTAGCCGAACCCCTCAGCCCTCGCGAGATCGAGGTTGCCCGACTCGTCGCCGCGGGGCTTCCCAACAAGATCATCGCCCACGAACTGGGCATCTCTAATTGGACTGTATGCACCCATCTGCGTCGCACCTTCTCGAAACTCGGCGTCACCACCCGCGCGGCGATGGTCGCCCGGTTGCATCAAACCGGCTCCCTGCGCTAACTTCCCTGCACGTTTTCCCCCGGTCTGCTGATAACATGAATGCTGCCGGGACGCCTGTGGAACAATCGTCTTTCAACTTGGAGTATCTGGCTCGCCTGAAGGAACAGGAACCAGACACGGAAACCCACTTCGTGAATCACTTCACGAACGTGCTTCAGGCGCGTCTGCGGTTTCAGCTCCGTTCCCGCCAGATGATCGACGACGTCTGCCAGGAGACCCTCCTCCGTGTCCTCATCCACGTCCGTCGCGGTACCCAAATCGAACGCCTGCCCGCCTTCGTCCACGCCGTCTCGAAAAACGTAGTCCTCGAAGCGCTTCGAGGTCAACAGAAGCACTCGACCACGGAAGAAGAGTTCCCCGATCTCCCCGACGTTCGTATTGACTTCGACGCATCGCTAATCACCAAGCAGCGCCAAGCCGCCGTCCGCCAAGTCCTCGCCGAGCTCCCGGATAAGGACCGCCGCATCCTCCAGCGCCTCTTCCTCGACGAAGCCGACCGCGAGGAACTCTGCGCTGAACTTGAAGTCGACGGTGAGTATCTCCGCGTCCTCCTCCATCGGGCCAAACTGCGGTTCCGTTCCGCCCTTGCCCGCACCCGCACGGCCGCTGTCAGCGTCCTTTCGTTTTTGGTCTAATACGAAACGAATCGCCGTCATGCGTCACTCTAAAGAAAAATGACAGGAATGGATCACGATCAAGCAGAGCGAACCCACGCGGCTGAACGGTACGTTCTCCGCGAAATGCCGGCCGAGGAAGCCGAAGCGTTTGAATTGCATTATTTCGGCTGCTCCGTCTGCGCCGATGAGCTGCAAACTCTCCGCGCCCTGGCCGTTAACGCTCGCGCCATCGAAGCCGCTGAATCCGGCAAAGTCCTCGCGTTCCCCTCCCGCTCAGCGCCCGCCGGCTTCCGTTGGTGGCCTGCCGCGACCGCTGCCGGTTGGTTGGTAGCTGGAATACTCGGCTGGCAGCATTACCTGCATCCTTCCGCCGCGTCCGGCCCTGAACCCATGGCCGCCTATGCCCTCCGCAGCGTTTCGCGTGGCGAACCTAACCGGGTAACCGTCGCGCCGGGGATTCCTCGCTTCGCCCTCTATCTCGATCCCGTTTGGGATAGCCGTCCCGCTTCTTACCAACTCCAGATCAGCGGGCCCGTGCAACGCACCGTCTCCGTCCCTGCTCCGGCCGGCGGACAGCCGCTCTATCTGTCCCTCGATAGATCCGCCCTGCCGCCCGGTCTCTACCAACTCACCGTATCGGACCCCTCCGGCGCCCGCCTCGCCGGACTCGAATTCGACCTCCAATTGCCTCCGGTTCAATAACCCAACTTATGGAACGCTTTCTCTTTCACGCAGAAGCCTATGCCCTCACCGGCCGCTTCACCCTCCCTTTTGAAGAAGTAATCCCCGTACAGGCGATGGCCACCCTCCCCATCACAGGCGGCTACGGAGCCGTCGAAGTCGAGAATTTTGACTTCCGCAAGCTGGTCAGCTTCCGCCGTGCCACGGCCTACGTCTCGGGCGGGCAAAGCAAGCAGGATCGGGACGGCCGCGGCCCTTACGTCAGCCGCTCCACGATCGAAATCGAAGGATTCAACGTCCTGGGCATGGTCACTGCCGCCAAGATTTTCGCCTCGGTCAGCACCTCCATCCCTTTCACCGGCGAAGAAGCCTCCATCTATATCCAGTGCGGCTTCGAAAATCTCCGCATTGCCGGTGAGCCCGTCAACCCCCAACTCGATACCGATTTCTTCAACCGCGTCCCGCAATGGTCCGCCCTCACGGCCGAAGTCAGCAAAAACGCGCCCCGCGACATTAGCCTCCCCGTCGGCTCCTCCTTCCGGAACGACGTACTCGGCTTCACCATGGCCCGTGGCGAAGTCCGTGGCTGCAAAGCCACCGAGATTTCGGTTCCCAACTTCGGCAAGATTTCCCTCGCGGAAATGTTCGTCACCCCCTATTCCCGCCGCGTCAGCATGATCCGCATCCAGCTCGGTTGCCCGGAAGAAGGCGGACTCGAAGCCGGCGGCACCGGCGGCAATGGTGTCGGCTGGCCGTAATGCGCCCCGCGGTTCTCCTGCTGTTGTTGCTCGCCGGCTGCCGATCCGCCGATCCCGAACAGCTCTATCAGCAGGCCGAACTCCAGTTTCAGCAGAGCCAATGGGCCGCTGCGCTCGAAACCCTCGATCGCGCACCCCGCACGCCCAGGTTTCTGCTGCTCCGCGCCGAAGTGCTCCTCGGCCAAGGCGACCGCGCCGCGGCTGAGGCGCTTCTCCCGCAAGAGCCGTATTCGGAGGCGGCTCTTGAGGGCCGGCGCCTCATGCACCTCGGCAACGCTGCCCGTCTCCGCGGCGATACCGCCGAATCGCTCCGCCTCCTCCGTGCTGCGCAGCCCCTTGCCGGCGCCCACAACGCCCTCGCCATGGGCATCGATCTCCGCCTCGCTCTCACCCTCACCCGCCTCAACGACTTTCCCGCCGCCGAATCCGCCGCCCGCCGCGCCCTCACTTACGCCGAATCGCAGGAGCTCCCTCATGCCGAACTCCAAGCCCTCGGCAACCTCGGCTACGTCGCCCTCAACGCCCATCGCTACGAAGAAGCCATCGCCTGGTTTGAACGCGTCCGCCGGCTCTCCGGCTCCCCCGGCAACGAAGAGAAGGCTCTCGGCAACCTGGCTCTCTGCTACGCCGGCCTCGGCGACCACGATCGCGCGCTCAACCTCCTCCTTCGCGCGGAACCTCTCGCCGTCGCCGCCGGCCAACAGCACGATGCCATGGTCTGGCTCGGCCAAGCCGGCTCCCTCCTCTTCGCTCGCGGCGATTTTCCCGCCGCCGCCGAACGCTTCCGCCGGGCCCTCCAAATCTCGGAGTCCCTCGGCACCGCCTTCACTCCTGCCTGGGCCTATAGCGTTGCCCGAACCCACCTCGAACGAAACGATCTCCCCGGCGCTGAACCCTACCTCGCCCAAGCCGCTAAACTTGCCGATCCCAACGATCTCTCGCTTCGCGCGGCCCTCGCCGTCACCCGTGCCCGCATCGCCGAAGCCCAGGGCCGCCTCCCCGCTGCCGAATCCGCCTACCAGACCGTCGCCGCCGACACAACCTTCGCCCCCCCGGACCGCCAGGAGGCCCTCGGCCGCCTCGCCCGGCTCTACGCCCGCACCGGCCGCAACAACGAGGCCGCCAACAAGTACCGCGAGCTGCTCGCCGTCGGCGAAGCCACCCGCTCCCGGCTCGAACGCGACGACTCCCGGCTCTCCTACGGTGCCAGCATCGCCGACCTCTACGCCGAGTACGTCGACTTCCTCATGGAGCGCGGCGAAACCCTCCCGGCCCTTGAAACCGCCGCCGCCATCCGGGGCCGGCTCCTCGGAGGCGCCCCCATCCGCGCCGCCACCCTTCGGCAACTTGCCGCCGCCACCGGCCACGTCATTCTCTTCTACTCTGTCGGCCCCACCCGCTCCTGGCTCTGGACCATCACCCCTACCGCCGTCCACGCCAGCCTCCTCCCCGGCGCCGACACCCTGCGCCCCCTGCTCGCCAACTACCGTCAACTCATCGAGGATCTCCGCGACCCCCGCCAAAGCGAAGACCCTGGCCGTCGCCGCCTCACTGAACTCCTCCTCCATCCGGCCGCCGCCGCGCTCCCGCCGGGCGCCCGCGTCTACCTTGTCCCCGATGGGCCCCTCCACTCGCTGAACTTCGAAACCCTGGCCTCCCCCCACCATCCGGACCGCTACTGGATTGAGGACGCGACCATCACCGTCGCCCCCGCTCTTGGCCTCCTCCTCGCCCCCTCCTCCCCTCCATCCGGCGCCCGCACCCTCCTCGTCGGCGACCCCGCCATCATGCCCGAGCCGTACCAACCCCTCCCCCACGCCCGCGAAGAACTCGCCGCCATCGCCGCCGCTTTCCCCCCTGGCGCCGCTCAGCGCCTCGAAGGCGTAAACTGCAGCCGCCCCCGCCTCCTCGCCGAACCCGTGGCGCCGTACCGCTACGTCCATTTCGCCGTCCACGCCGTCGCCGACACCCTAGACCCCCTCCACTCCGCCCTGCTCCTCACCCGCCGCGACGATGGCTCTGCTCTGACGGCCGCCGAACTCCGCAAAATGCCGTGGCGCGCCGAACTCGTCACCCTCTCCGCCTGCCGCAGCGCCGGCGCCCGCAACTATCGGGGCGAAGGCCTCGTTGGCCTGGCCTGGGCCTTCCTCGAAGCCGGAGCGCAAAGCGTCATCGCCGGCCTCTGGGACGTCAACGACCGCAGCACCGCCCAACTCATGGGTGCGCTCTATCAACGGATCGCGCAGGGCCAAAAGCCCGCTGAAGCCTTACGCCAGGCAAAACTCGAACTCCTCCGCTCGAACAGCCCGTACGCCAAACCCTACTATTGGGCCGCGTTCCTCTACTTCAACGGCAGCCGGTAAGGCCGCACCCCGAGGTGACTATCCCGCCGCGAGTTTTTCGAGTGAAGAAGCCCACATCGAGTCAACGTCGTTGAGTGACTCAAACCGAAACCCTTTCACGCCCAGCGCGCGCCATGCCAACCGGAACGTCTCGGTCACCCCAATGGCGTGACTGTCTAGAGCCAGGAACACATCGTGCCCGCTCCACCCCGCTGGCGGCGAGGGCAGGCCTTGGTAAGCGTGGTAGGTTACCCCCGGCCTCTCCCGCGTGAGGATCCGGAGATGCCTCTGCCGCGTGGGAAAGAGGCTTTCGCAGCGTCCGGTGACGGACAGAAAACAACACTCTTCTTCGTCTCGCTCCCGGGCACGAGAGACATCCTTTGCCGTGAAAGATTGCGCCGAAAACCCCGTCAGTCCGGTGGCAAGCAGGGCCTGACAGGTTGCTGTCTGAATGTAAGGGACCGGCATCCCCCGTTCGACTTGGGTAGGTTTCCCTTTGCCTCGGATCTCAGCCTGCAGAGGCTCCCGCAGGCCCCCTTCGCCTCGAAACACTGCGATCAGTTCCTCATATCGATCCACAGGGTACATGACGCCGCGCCGTCCAAGGGGATGAGACGTCAATTTGTAAAACTTCATCGCTTTACCAGCCCTCATCGTGTCCCACCTTCACATTGATCCCCTTAAGTTTGATGTTACAGTGAGTCGAAATGCTGGTCCGCTTAGTATCTGCCCTCCTCCTCGCCCAACTCCTCCCCGCCCAGCCCTCCGCTCCCCTCGTCATCGACAACCGGCCGCTATGGACTGTCAAAACTCCCCGCGCCGGCTTCTCCCCTGCCGAACGCGCCCAGGAGATCGCCGAAAATTTCATCCATCTGGCCGAAGATCCCCGCCGGCAACTCGACGACCTTCGCGATTTTGTCCTCGAAACCGAGACCGTCCTCCTCGTCAGCCACGTTTACCTCTTCTCCGTCACCGATGAAGACGCCCGGGCGGAAGGCCGCGGCCGCGCCGAACTCTACGCCGAGCGAAAACGCCTCCTCCTCGAAGTCCTAAGTCAGTACCGCGAGCAGCGCACCTTCGCGAGCCTTCTCCGCTCCCTCGGCCTCGCCGCCGGAGCCTTGCTCCTCGCGGTTCTCCTTCTCGCCCTGCTCCGCTTCCTCTACCGGCGCCTCTCAGCGTGGGCCGTCCGCTATGTCAGCGTCCGCTCCCGGGGCAGCCGCGTCGCCTCACTCTTTCGCATCTTTGAAGTCCCCGTCCGCCTCCTCCTCCGAGGCGGCCTCCAACTCCTGTTCCTCACTCTGGCGTTGCTCGTCGTTTTCAGCTCACTCTCCTACGTCTTCAGCCTCTTCCCAACCACCGCGGGACTCTCCGGCACGGTCGCCGCCAAAGCGTGGGAAGTTGTACTCAACGTCGCCGGCAATGTTCTCGGCTATCTCCCCAACCTCCTCGTCCTGGTTCTCGTAGCCCTGTCCACCTATGGGCTCATCCGTATCGCCCATACCCTCGCCCACGCCATCGATTCGGGCACCGTCGTTTTTCGTTCCTTCCATCGCGAATGGGCCATGCCCACCTACGATCTGGTCAAGGTCCTCCTCCTCCTCTTCGCCATGGTCGTAGCCTTCCCGTACCTCCCCGGGGGCGAATCTCCCGCGCTCAAGGGAGCTTCCATCTTTATCGGCGTCCTCGTCTCTCTCGGTTCCGGTTCCGCCATGGGCAATGTCGTCTCCGGCGTCATCCTCACTTACATGCGCCCCTTCCGTGTCGGCGACCGCGTCCAAATCGCTGACACCACCGGCGACGTCGTCGAAAAGTCGCTTCTCGTTACCCGCATCCGCACCATCAAAAACGTGGAAGTCATCGTCCCCAATAGCGCCGTCCTCGGCGCCCATATCCTCAATTACAGCTCCCAGGCCCAGCAGCACGGCCTGATTCTCAATACCACCGTCACCCTCGGCTACGATGCCCCCTGGCGAACCGTCGAATCGCTTCTCATCGCTGCCGCGCTCCGCACCCCTGGCATCGTCGCCGAACCCGCTCCGTTTGTCCTCCAAACCAGCCTGAACGACTCCCACATCAGCTATCAACTCAACGCCCACACCCGGGACGCCAACCGCATGGCCGAACTCTATTCCAGCCTCCATCGCAACATCCAGGACCAATTCAACGAAGGCGGCGTCGAAATCATGTCTCCCATGTACCTTTCCGTCCGCGACGGCAACACCATCACCATCCCGGAAGCCAACCGTCCCCCCGACTACCAGCCCTCCTCTTTCCGCGTCCGCTCTCCATCCTGACCTGATCGATTTCCCGCCCCGCCTGCGCCCACCCAAGCGATGACCCTGCTGAATATACTCTTCTGGCTCGCCGTCGCCTTCGACGTCGCCGCCGTGGGCCTGCTCTTCCTCCTCGGCCTCGCCGCCGCCCCCTCCGCCAAAACCAGCGCCCTCTCTGTCGCCGCGGTTTTGCTCCTCCTTCCCGGCCTCACCCTCGCCGCCCTCGCCTTCTGGTTTCTCCGCGTCAACTCCTTCGCCGCCAAACTGGTCCCCTGCGTTCTCGTTTCCGTCCCGCTACTTGTCCTCATCGTCAGCCAACTCCGCTCCGCCGCATACCGATTCTCCCATCCCGTTGCAGCCGCCCCCGGTCGCCTTCAAGCCCGTTCCACTCACCGATCTGCAAAATGCCGTCCTGGCCAACGACGCCCCCGCCGTCGCCCAAGCCGCCGCCGCCGGCCTTCGGGGCCGTCGAGACGCGGCTGGCCTCCTGATCCTCGCCCTTCATCGCGTTCAAAAATCCCCTGAGCAACTCCCCGTCCTCCGCGCTCTGCTCGACGCGGGAGCCGATCCCAATGCCGCCTACGGCGACCGCCCTCTTGAAGTAGCCATCCGGACCGGTCCCGCTCCCGTCGCCCTTCTCCTCGACGCCGGCGCCGATCCCAATCGGAGCAACCCTTTCGGCGATCCCGTCTTCTTCGCCGCTACGCAAAAGCCGAGCGATCTCGAAACTCTGAAACTTCTTCTCGAACGCGGAGCCAGCCGCAACCTCCGCAGCACTCGCGGCGAAACCGCGCTCTCCCACGCCGTTGCCGCCAGCAACTGGAAAGCGGTGCTCCTCCTGCTGGCTCAGGGCGCGGACATCCAGCAGGCCGGAACCGCCGATGGCAAATCCTTCCGCGAACTGGTGGAACGGAGCGCCACTATCCAGGGCGAACGAGGCGATCTCGCCGAAGTGCTCCGCCTCATCAGGACCAAATGATGTATCCGGAAACCATTGCCCTCGAAGCCCTGCGGCAGAAGATCGAAGCCGCCTTGCAGCAGTCCGGCTCCCTCGCCGACTATCTGGATCGCGGAAAGCCTGGCGCCGCTGAAGAATGGACGGCACAGCGTCAGATCGCGGAACTCGAATCCCTCGCCGCGTCTTTGAAACAACACCTCGCTCAAACTTGCGCGCAGTACCCAGCCGCCCTGCAGCAATGGGTAGCACTACACATCGAAGCCCTCCGCCGCATCGAAGCCGAACCCCCGGGTGACGCCATCGCCCAGACCCGCCGTATGGTCGCCGCCACGACCATCCGCGAATGGGAGCGCGTCCGAGCCGGAGAGCAGACCTACGTCGGCACCAACTGGTACTACCTCGCCGATCATCAGGAAGCCATGCGCCGCCTCCTCTTCGTGCTACCTTGCTGATTGGGGTCTGCCCCAGCCATCATGAAAAACCAATACTGGCTCATCGCAGCCGCACTTTTTGCGGTAGCAGTTGCCTACTGGTACACGCAAATTCGATTCACGGGAGATGATATGGAAGCCGGAAAGAAATTCCTCGAAGAAAACGCCAAAAAGGAAGGCATCAAGACCACCGCCTCCGGGCTGCAGTACGAAGTGATCCGCGAAGGTGAGGGCCCCAAGCCCGGCCCCACGAGCACCGTCGAGGTCCATTACGAAGGGCAGTTGATTAACGGCAATATCTTCGATTCGAGCTATCAACGCAATGAGACCATCTCGTTCCCGTTAAACCGCGTTATCCCCGGCTGGACGGAAGGTCTTCAACTCATGCCGACCGGCTCCAAGTACCGCCTCTATATCCCCTCCGAACTCGGCTACGGAGCCCGTGGGGCCGGCGGCGACATTCCGCCCCACGCGGCGCTGATCTTCGACGTCGAACTCATCGCCATCCGCTAAGCTCACCCCCTTGCGCGGCGGACGTCCGGGATGTATCCTCCCGCCATGTTCCGCCGCTCTTTCCTCCTCTCCGCGCCCCTCCTCGCGCAAACCGTGCCCCCCGGCGCCCCCGCTCCCCCAGCCGCCCCCTTCATCGAGCGAGCCGTCCCCAACCAGCCCCACAAAGGCAAGGTTCTCCTCGCCATCCAGGCCCACTCCGACGACATCCCCCTCTCCGCCGCCGGCACCGTCGCCAAGCTCATCGAGGAAGGCTACACCGGCTACCTAATCCGCGCCACCAACGACGACATGGGCGACGCCCCCGGCCTTGGCACCCCCGGCACCATCGGCGAACATGTCCTCGGCAACGAACGAGACAACGCCGAAGTCGCCCGCATCCTCGGCTGCAAGGGCAACTTCGACCTGAACTACAACAACCACCGCATGGCTGACGTCTCCCTCAACGAGGTCATCGGTCGCCTCATCTTTCTCATCCGCGCCCTCAAAGCCGACACCATCGTCTGCTGGGACCCCTGGGCCCACGATGAAGAGAACCCCGACCACTACACCATCGCCCGCGCCGTCGAAGCCGCCAGTTGGATGGCCGGCCGCGCCCACGATTTCCCGGAGCAGGTCGCCCTCGGCCACGCCCCCAGAACGATCCGCGAAAAGTATTACTACGCCCGCCGCCCCGAAATCACCCGCGTCGTCGATATCAGCGGCCAGATCGACAAAGTCATCGACGCCAACCGTGCCAACCGCGCCAAAGGTCCCGCCGGCCATCTCGGGTCCCGCCTGAAGGCCGATCTCTCCAAGCGGAACCAGCGCCTCCCCCTTCTCGATGGCGACGATGTAGCCGCCGACCGCAACTACATCCGCGAGTTCGTCCTCGCCCGCAGCCGCTCCGTCGGCGCCCGCTACGGCCTCCCATACGCCGAAGCCTTCCACTACATCGGCCCCGGCGCCGGCCGCTCCCGCGTCGAAGAGTACCTCCGCCAGCACGCCGTGCCCAAATGAATGGGCGGCTCAACGGACAGTTACACCTCCAGCTTCACAGTTGGCTTCGTGTTCGGGAAAACGCGCTCCACGCGCGGTTGCCCAGCCCCCGGCTTCTTCATTCCATACGCGTTCACCGGCTGCGAACGGTTCACCCACAGCGTGTAGTACAGGTGATCCGCCCGCGGATCGTCGGTATTCGGATGCAACAGCGTCGTCAAGCCCAGACTGTTCAATTGCAGCCACGGCACCAGAATCGGCAGCAGGTCGTTTGTGAATCCGAAATAGAAGGACGGCGTTACGTGCGGCCCCCGTGGCTCCAGATTCCAATTCCCTAGCTCCACCGGAAAACGCTCAATCGACCATTTCCTCACGAGAACCGCCTTCTCGTACGTATCCTCGTCAAAATAGAAGTGCGCGTGGTAACTCTTGATATCGGTGTACGGCCGCGGCGCTTTCGGCAGCCCGTTCTCTTCGCCCGGCCGCACGCTCTTCGGTCGTGGCGTCGCCTCGTGGATCGTCTCGTAGCCCCACGGACTCTTGCCCTCGTCCTTCGGCGGAAACACCGGGACCAACCCGTCCTTATACGGCGACACGATTCGCTTCGCCTTATCCGCCTCTTCCTCTTCCGCGTTTAACGAGTCCGCCGTCGCCGCTCCCGCCACCGCCATCAAGCCGGACTGCAGGATAAACCGCCGCCGCCGCGGCGCCAAGAGATCGGCCCAATATTGGTCCACCTCTGAGTTCGGTGTCACTGATTCGTTCAGGTCGTGTTCGTGTGCCATTTTTGTCCTCCCGGCAGGCTAAGCGGAGAGTATGGGATCTCGCCGGAGTTGTCAATGGCTCGGCCTCCGTCACTCACTCCGCAATGCCCGCGCCGGATCCATCCGCGACGCCGCCACAATTGGAGGCAGTGCCGCCAGAATTGCCGCCGCCAGCATCACCACCAACGGCGTCGCCAAAACCGGCAACTCCCGCCCGCTCACTTCAAACAGCAAACTCGCTACAAATTGCTCGCTCACCAATCCCATTCCCAATCCCGCCGCCGATCCCACCAGCAGCATCAAGAACAGCTCCCCGCCCACGTGCCGCGCAATGTGCCGCGTCCGCGCCCCCAGCGCCATCCGGATCCCAATCTCCCGCCGCCGCTGCAGCACGGCATAATTCAACACCCCGTACAATCCCACCGCCGCCAGCACCAGCGCCACAATTGCAAAGAACACCGACAATATCGCCAACAGCCGCTCTCGGATCAACTGGTTGCTCACCAGCTCCCCCTGCGTCCGCACGTTCGTCACGCGGAATCCGTTCCCCACGCCCGCCACCGTCTGCCGCAGCGTCGTCGCCAGTGCCCCCGGCTCCCCTGCCGTCTCCACCGCAAACGTGGCCCACTGCGCCTCCTCCATTGGGACATACACCGTCGGCGGCATCGCGTCGCGCATCCGCCGGTACCGCGCGTCCCGTACATAGCCCACAATCCGGTTCCGCACCGGAATATTCCCCTCCGCGAACGTGTCAAACGACCGGCCCACCGGGTTCTCCCCATTAAAATGCCGTCGCGCAAACGCCTCGTTCACAATCACCACTCCCTCCACGGGACGCTTCTTTTCATCCAGCTTCGCCGCTAGATCGCCTGGCCGGAAATCCCGTCCTCCCGTCATCCCAATCCCCATCGTTCCCAACCATCCCGGCGATACCCCCAGAAAATGCGAGACCTGCGGATCAATCTCCCGGTTCGGCAGAATCACCGTCGAAGTCCATGCGCTCCCGGCCATCAATGCCCAACTCGAAAACGCCACGCTCTTCACTCCTGGCTTGTCCCGCAGTCGCTGCGCCACGTCCTCCCACACCGGCAAGGGTCGCGTTCCCGTCTCTTTCGTTCCCTTTACGCCGGTCTCCAGCAACAGCATCCGTTCCGTTTTGAATCCCGTCTGCTGCGACGAAAGCCGCTCGAACGTCCCTACAAACAACCCCGCCAGGAAGTGAACCACAAAGCAGAACGCCACCTGCACCGCAATCAACGCATGCATCACGAGCCGCCGCCCGCGCGGATCCTCCCCACCCTTCATCGCCGCCATCGGCTTCACGCCGGAAGCCCGCAGCGCCGGGCCCATCCCGAACAGAATCGTCACCCCCAATGCCAACAGCGCCGCGAAACCGCTCACCCGCCAATCTACCGGCAGCGAGAGACGCACCGGGTTCTCCGCCGGATTGATCATCCCCACCACCATCGGCGTCCACCACCAGGCAAACACTAAGCCCACCAAAGTCGCGCCCGTCGCCAGCAGCAGGCATTCCATCAGAAGTAACTGCACCAGCCGCCCCCGGCCCGCGCCGATGGAAACCCGCAGCGCCATCTCCTTTGCCCGCGCCGCCGTCTGCGCTGTCAATAAATTCGCCACATTGGCGCAAGCGATAAACAGCACGAGCAGCACCACCGCTCCCAAAATCAGCAGCGGTTCCCGGTAGTTCTTCTGCGTTCCCGACACCCCCGCCGCCGCCGGCTGCAGCCGTACCGCCGAATTCAGATATTGCTCCAGTCGCGCCTTCGGGGTATTCGCGGCGAACTCCTTCGCCCGCTCCTGCCGGTGCGCCGTCATGCTCGCCTGCAGCCGTTCCCGCACCACCGTCTCCGCTGCACCCGGACGCAGCCTGGCCCAAACACGCATCCACGACCAGTTCGACCGCCCAATCGCTTCAGCGTTCTGCATCGCCGGGATGAAGTACTCGGTCATCGTCCCGGTCTCCGTTCCCGTAAATCCCTCCGGCCCTACGCCGACAATCTCGTAAATCCTCAACCCCTCCCGGAACGTCCGACCCACTGCCTTCGGGTCCCTGCCAAACCGCCGCGTCCAATAGTCGTAGGAGATCACCGCCACCGGATGCCCCCCCGGCGTCTTGTCGTCAGCCTCGGTCAGCAAACGTCCCGCCGCCGGACGCAGCCCGAACAGCCCGAACGTGGTGCCGGAGACGTACTGCCGGTAAGCCTTCTCCATATCTTCATCGGAGCCGTATGTGATGTCCTGCCGACCCGCATAGGCCACCACGAACAGGTCTGCCGCGTCCTTCACCGCATCGCGCATCTGCGCGAACTGCGGATAGGAGAAGGCATCCCCCTCGTCCTCTTTCCCCGTCGCCTCGTCCATTACCCCGAAAGTCACCACTCGAAGAGACTGCGGCTCCGCCACCGGCAGCGGCCGCAGCAGCACCGCATCGGTCAAACGGAATGCCGTGGTCACGGCGCCAATAGCCAACGCCAGCGACAAAATCGCCGCCCCGGTCACCGCCGGCCGCTGCCGCAGTTGCCGGAAGCCGAAGACCACATCCGCGCGCAAGCTTTCCAGCCAAACGGCCATCTTAATGTCCATCGAGTTCTCCCTGTGGCGAAACACATCGCCTAGCGCGCGTTCAGCCTCGGCCCGCGACCGGCCGGCCCGTATGGCCTCGTCGATGTGGTCCGCCAACTCCTCATCGAGTTCCCGCTGCAGCCGGCTTTTCTGGAAAACGTTGCGAATCCGCGTCAGCAGTGACATCAGTTAGGCCCTCTCCAGAACCAGCCGGATCGCCGCCGAAATCGCGCTCCAGCGCTCTTCGGCCACCGGTAGCTGCTGCCGCCCCAAAGCCGTGAGTTCATACACGCGAGACCGCCGGCCGTTCTCTTTGGTGATCCACTGCGCCTGAATCCAACCCTGCTCTTCCAGCCGGTGCAGGGCAGGGTACAGCGACCCCTCCTCCACCCGCAGCACATCGTCCGAAGATTCGATGATGCCTGTCATCAGCGCATAGCCATGCAGCGGAGCCCGCCGCGATAGCAACTTCAAAATCAACAGATCCAAAGAACCCTGCAGTCCGTCCGGTTTCGCCATCGTCTCCTCAGTTGTCTGAATACTAAGCCAACTGAGTATACGGCGCAAGCGGGAAAAAGTTTCGTCCCTACACCGCCGGATTCACCAGCAGGAAGACCTCTACCGTCATCCCGGCATGCACCTGCTCCTTCTGCCGCACGGCTGCCTTGATGGGGAGGACATACGAATTCGACTTCTTGTCCGGGAAAAGCGAAGTCTTCCAACGGGTCGTTCCCAAGGTTGCCGATACCTTAACGGAGCCGAACGGCTTCGCTGTCCCAGCGATGCACTCCCGCACCTTCGCCGCCACCCCTCGGGGAAGCGTCACGAAGTACCAGGCCGCCTCGCCCTCATAGACCCAGACGGGTGCGCTGAAACTGAATTCGCCATCCACCCAGTTAGCCTAGCGGCTCTCCGTCTGCAATATGATGGTTCGGCGAACTCGTGCTGCCCCAGGCTCATTCCAGGATCCCCTTTCCCTCACCACCCCTGTCCCGCCAGAGCGGCCGGAAGATCCGTGTGTTTCGTCTCCTCCTCCTCCTCCTCCTGGCCTCCACCACAATCGTCTGCTCCGCCGCCGACCCCGCGCAGGAACTCCACAACGCCATCCGCCGGGCCACCGGCGGCCAGCTCCAATTCAGTTTCGAAGTACGCTCGCGCCTCGAATTCCGCGGCCCCGCCGAGTTCGGCTCCGGACTCGAAACCCATGCCAATTTCGTTCGCACCCGCTTCGGGCTCTCCTACCGCCCCACCTCGTGGCTCCGCCTCTCCGCCCTCGGACAGGATTCCCGTGCCCCCATCCTCGGCCGCCCCGCGGCAGGTACTCAGCGGGACCCATTCGACGTCCAGGAGTCTTATCTCGAACTCTTCCCCTCCGCCAAAACCGGTTTCGGCGTCGACCTCGGCCGCCGGATGATCCAATACGGCGACACCCGCCTCATCGGTTCGCCCCAGTGGGCGTACACCGCCCGCACCTACGATATGGCCCGTGCGTGGTGGCGCACCGCCCGCGCCAAATTTGAAATCCTCCTGATTTCGCCCATCAAGCCCGACGGCGCCGGTTGGAACCGTCCCGTCCTCGGCGACCGAGTCTGGGGCACCTACAACACCTGGACCAGCCTCTGGCGCCAGTCCACGCTCGATCTCTACGCTCTCCGGCACGATCAGAACCGTCCCGGCGGATACACCGGACCCGGCCGCTTCCGCACGGAGTCGTTCGGCTTCCGGTGGGCCGCGCCACTTACCGCCCGCACTCGGTTCACCGGGGAAGCTATCTATCAGACCGGCCGCATCGGCAATGCGCCCCACCGCGCTTACGCCTACGTCGGACAGTTCGGCTATAAAACATCGTTCTGGTCGCGGCCCTTGGACTGGGCCACGGAGTGGAAGTACGCCTCCGGCGGCCAGTCGAACGGCCGCAGCCATACCTTCGACCAGCTCTATCCCGCCGCCCACGACAAACTCGGGCATGTCGACGTGCTCGGCTGGCGCAACGTCCAAAACCTGCGTTCCACCGCCGTTTGGTGGCTCACTTCCAGGCTCAGTCTTACTTCGATGTACACCGACAGTTGGCTAGCCGACCGCACCGATGCTGCCTATGGCTTGCAAGGCCGTCCCCTCGCCCGCTCAGCCGACGGTACGGCTGGTAGCCACCTCGGCCGCGAAGCCGACCTGTTCCTGACATGGAAGAAGGGCCCCTACACCTTCGCCGGCGGCGGAGGCCACTTCTTCACCGGCGAGTTCTTCCGCCGCACGACGCCGGGCATCAGTCAGCACCTGTTCTATCTGTCTCACACTTACGCCTTTTAGAGGTTACCATCGCCTCCAAGCCGCTCCACCCGGCGGCCAGCAACACCGAACCAACGGCGCCTAGTAAGAACTCTGCTGCCGCTCCACCTGCGCTCGCGGAAAACCAGAAGTACTTGACCAGCGAAATAGCCAAGTCCGCCGCCAGGAAGCAGAGCAGCGTGCGCCGGAATGGGAGCATCCCTTGGTCCATCTTCAAAGGCAGGTTCAGTACCAGCTCTTTCCAGTACAGCTCCCTCTGGAACGGAAGGTTCTATCAGCTGAGGTTCACGCGACGCTAGGATTTAATACGGTCATAATCGAACCGTTCGTTCACCAGATGGTACTTCGGCTCGCCGTCCCGCTGGAGATAGTAAGTCGGCAGCGGTGTCCGCTGGAAATCCGTCAGCCGGCGGCGCACCGCCTTGCCGTCCTCCCACTCGTAAACCTCCACCTCGTGCGGATTAAACGTATCCAGCAGTCCCCGCTCCTTCGCAATGCGGAACAGATTCACATTGCCCGGTTCGTGCCCGCCCAGATACATCCCAATCATGTCCAGCCGGAGCTTATCCTTGCCAAACATCACCAGGTTCGTCAGATGGTCGTTGCCAATCCCAAAACCATCGCCATCGCGGCCATAAATCCCTTCAATCACAGCCAAACCCGTCTTCAAGGTCTGCGCGTTGTCACAGGTCTTGTGCGCCCAAATCTCCTGATGCACGGGACTCAACGCATCGCGGCTCTGGTACCGCGCATAACCCATTCGCACGTGCCGGTCAAAGAACGAGTTCACCCGGCGTTCCACTTCAGGATGGATGTTCTCCTTCATGAAGTCCGGCACCCCGGTCACCCCCTGCCACCCAGGGCAGAAGCGGACATACGGCTTCACCACCAGCCCCTGCTCGTTCTTCGTCGACAGCGTCATGCACATGCCGTGCGACTTCCACTTGGCGATATTAAGAAGCCAAGTGTCAGGTTCGTTCACCGGCGCATAGTGCGGGATCTTCGTGTAGACTACCGGATCCGGCACCTTCGTCCAATTCATCTCGTAACTGTCGCGGAAGTTACGCGCGCGCCGCTCCGGCTCGTTCACCTCCACCCCATGCCGGTCGTTGATATCAGCCAGCCCGCGATAGTTCCACGTATGGAAGTTGTTCGCCTCCAGGAAGTAGAACTGTTTCAGGCCGATCTCTTTCAGCCCGATAATAATCCCTTCGTAAAACTGCGGGTCAGTGCCCGTCCCCCAGTTCTCTTCATGCGGCCGGTTGTTGCGGACACTGGTGAAGTTGGGTTTCAGGATCACGCGATGGGAGATCGGGATGCCCGTGGCGTCCTCGGTCGGGACAAACACGTCGCGGGCGAATGCAATGCCCTCTTTGAGCTTCGTCGCCTCGTCCATCTTGTGCGGCACCCGCGTCCGTTTGATGAACACGGCCTTGGGGTTCGCCTCGACGAACGGATGAACGGCAAAGCGGGCCTTCGGCAGGCGCGAAGGGGCGCCGATCAGCCGGTAGGGAGTGAGAGCGGCAGCGGCAGCCAGGAAGTGACGGCGGGTATGGATCATAGCGCGTGGTCCTTAAACGAACTGTACAACAGCCAGACGGTGGATGTTAGGCGGGAAGACTTCGGTCATCGAACCCCGCGTGTAAACTTTAAGCGGCAGCGGCGGCGCCTCCGGGCGCAGCAGCGTCGCCGACCGGTAGAGGCCTTGCACCCGCGCCTGAATCTCCGTCCCGATCGGAGACCCGTACTGCACAATATGCAGCAGCCCGCCGGCCTTCGCCAGGGGGATCGCGGACGTCGCGTTCCACAACCGGGCGGCCCGCCGTTTGTGGGTGACCAGGTCGATGCAGTCCAAAGCGAACTCGCTCGGGTCCTGCACCCGCTTGTGGTAGGCGACCACTTGGCCTTTGCCTAGCGAAAAAATCGTACGGTCGGTATCCTGCTTCACCACGGCCCAACTCTTTTCAGGTGCTGAGTCGATCACTACGGTCGCCCCGGCGGCGGCATGAGCAAAGGCCTGCGGCGGCACGGTCTTGAGCCCGGCGGCGACCAGCACCACGATGCGGGCCGGATCGGGGGAGGGAACCGTGGCAGCTGAGACTAGAGCCGGGCTCCCGCCCCGGCGAAAGAGAAGGTTGGCGATTTCGCCGCTAGCGTAACCCGGCTCGACAATGGCGGTGAGCGTCGGAAGAGTCGGACGCTGGAACAGACCCTCGTTTTTCCCCATCCAGGCGGCGGTAAGGGCGAGGGACGCCCACGCCGCCAGAGCCTTGGCGTCGCCGGCCAGCAGTGCGCCGCGAAAGCGGGGTTCGACGGACAGGACAAAATTCCCGCCGTTCACCCGGGCTTCGACGAAAGCGAGTTCGAGCGAATCAAACGGGACGCCCTGCTCGGGGTTCTTGTGTTGATGAGCCAGCAGGCCCGAGTGCCCGAGCGCGCGCTGCACGGCGGCGAGATAGCCGCTTGCGTCCACCCACGGTTCCCGGCTGGCGCTGGCGACATCCGCGTTGCCCCCGCGTGCGGGGCTGCGAATCCCCGGCCAGAGGCCGGAGGTCACCGCGCCTTCCACCGGCTCTTCGCCGAGGATCTGATCGGCCTTCAATTGGGCGAGCAGTGGCTCATGGGCAGGTTCACGATTCGGCCAGCGGAGGATAAGGGGCAGCGGCATGAAGGACCTGCTTCCATCGTAGCGTGTAACATTTAGGGCTTGATCGAAAATCAATTCCGCAGTATTCTTCGGCTGCGTCCGTAGCGACGATTACGCGCCAGTCCGATTAGGTGCCGGGCAGAAACTGCCGGTTCTCACCAGAACCCTCACTGCAATCCGAGATGTTCGAATGTCGCTCCGTCGCGCCATATTTGCGGTTGCCTGCTCGGTGATCGGCTCCCTCGCCGGGCCTGGCGTCAAAGTATCCAGAATGGATATGCCCATGGCCTTCGAGGCCAACCATGGGCAGGCCCCAGAAGCTGTACGCTTCGCCGCCAGGGGTCTCCGTTATCGCGTACACCTCTCGGCCGCTTCGGCCAAGTTGCACTTGGGGGACCCTTCCCAGGCTGAAACCTTGGAGATGACGATCCTCGGGGCTGGTCACGGAGCAATGACCCCTGACCATCTTCTGCCTGGCAAATCTCACTACCTGCTCGGGAATGATCCATCGCATTGGCGCACAAATATTCCCCAATTCGACGGAGCCTGGGTCCGGGGCATCTACCCAGGCATCGACCTCCACTACTACGGAAACCAGCGCAACCTCGAGTACGACTTCGTCGTCGCACCGAAGATAGACCCACGGCTAATCCGACTGCGGTTCCGCGGGCAAACGGCCATCAGAACGACGCCCGAAGGCGATCTGGTCTTCGATCTCGGCGCCGCCAGCCTGCGGAAACGCCGGCCTGCAGCCTTCACCGAGCCCGGCCACACCCCAGTTACGGTTGACTTCCTACTTAACGACGACGGCTCCGTCGGGTTCACCCTGGGGCCATACGATAACGCCAGGAAACTGGTCATCGACCCCGTGATTGATTTTGCCAGCTATCTGGGCGGTACCGGAACCGACGTCGCCAATGCCGTCGCCGTCGATGGAAGCGGGAATGTCTATGTTGGCGGAAAGACCGGCAGCACTGCGTTCCCGTCCGTGGGCCCGCTCCAAGCGCTATACGGAGGCAGCAGCGAGGATGGCTTCGTCACAAAGTTCAACTCCACTGGAACGGCGGTCCTCTTCTCCACCTACCTCGGAGGAAATAGCCGTGACGCCGTCAACGGTATTGCCATCGACGCGAGCGGCAGCATCTACCTCACCGGCGAAACACTCTCCGGGAATTTCCCCAAAACCAGTCCGGTCAGCACAAGCTGTTTCGGTGATGCCTTCGTTACGAAGCTCGCACCCGCCGGCAATGCAATTACTTACTCCCTCTGCGTGGGAGGGGCCGGCACGGATCTGGGCTGGGGCATCGGCGTCGATTCGGCCAGTAATGTTTATATTTCGGGGGAATCCGGAGGCGGCCTACCCGTTGCCAATGCTGCCCAGGCAGCTTGGAAGGGATATACCGACGCCTTTGTCGGCAAGCTCAATCCGGCAGGTTCGGCCTGGTCCTATCTGACCTACCTCGGCGGCGCTCAGACCGATCGGGGCAGCGCGATCGCCGTGGACGGAGCCGGAAACGCCTGTGTGGCCGGGTCCACGTCCTCGACTGACTTCACCGTCGTGGCGCCGCTTCTGTCGCCCTCTCCCGGCTCTGCGGGCGTTGACAACGCCTTCGTCGCCAAGTTCAGCCCCTCGGGCTCCATTTTCTACTCGACCTACCTGGGGGGCAGTGGCGTCGATTCTGCCTCCAGTGTCGGGATCGACGCGCTGGGCAGTTGTTTCGTAACGGGCTACACCTGGAGCACCAACTTCCCAGTCCTCAATGCCGCACAGCCGGCCCGCGTCGGAACGCAGGAAGCCTTCGTCACCGCCTACAACCCATCGGGCTCGGCCTACCTCTACTCCACCTATCTGGGAGGCTCGCTCAACGATATCGGTCGCGGCATCGCCGTCACTGCCGGTGGGGTCGCCCACGTCACCGGCGAGTCCTCCTCCGGCGACTTCCCGAAGCTGAATCCAGCCCAAACGGAATTAAAGGACTACGGTTCCATCTACAAATCGAGCAACGGCGGAGCCGCGTTTTCGCGGCCAGCGCCGATCGCCGGATCATTCTTCTCGATCGCTGCCCATCCAACCGATCCCCTGACCCTCTTTGCGGGAACGAGCGCCGGTGGCATCTACAAGTCGACGAACGCTGGCGCCTCCTGGACGCTCTCCAACTCGGGAATCGCGTACTTTTCCAGCTTCATCAACTCCCTGGTCTTCCATCCCCTCGACAGTTGTCTCATCTATTCCGGGAACTTCAGCCAACCCTTCCCGTTCTTGAACACGAACGAAATCCTGATGCGCAGCAACAATTGCGGAGCATCCTGGGGAATCGCGTTCAACGCACCCATCGGCAACGAAGTGAATTCGCTGGCCTTCTCTTCCGCCGCCTCTCCCGTGCTCTATTTCGGCTGGACATCGAAACCCAGTTCCTTCTCAACCCAAACCAGCGTGGGCCGAATGACCGGCAGTGGCAGCGAGTATTCCTATCCCGGCGCTGGTTACTACGTGCTCGCTGCCGATCCCTTGAACGGATGCAACATGTACGTCGGGAATGGTGTCTTCAATGGCACCGGGACCGTCCTCAAAAACACAAGCTGTTCGGTATGGAATTGGGCCCAGGTGGGGGCAACGTTCCCGTCCAGGGTTTCTGCTTTGGCCGCCCATCCCACCATTGCGGATTCGCTCCTCGCCGGAACGGGAACTGGCGAAATCTACCGGAAAGCGGACGCTGGCAGCCCTTGGGTGCAGGTTGCCACTCTCAGCGGAAATGTAAGCGCCATCCGGTTTGAGCCAGGGAATCCGGCCGTCGTCTATGCCGCCGGAAACGATCGGAATGTCCACAAGAGCACGGACGGTGGCATCACGTGGAACCCTGTTGGGGCCGTCGCCGGAAGCCTGGTCTACCAACTGACCGTCAGCCCCGCGGCGCCCGCGACCATCTATGCAGCGAGCTCGTCGGCCTCGGACGCGTTCTACACCCGGATCAGTGCCAACGGGGCAATCTTGGATTCGACCCATCTCGGCGGGTACGGCACGGATGCTGGACTTGGGATTGCCCTCGACTCCGGGGGCAATGCCGTCATCGCGGGCAGCACCGCTTCAACAACGTTCCCGGTCACTCCCGGTGCAGTCTATGCGAGCAACGCCGGTAGCGTCGATGGGTTCGTCGTGAAACTGAAGCCCGCGGCGCCGTGTACTTACTCGATAAACCCCGCCACGGGCTCGCCTGGCTCCGCCGGCGGAACAGGCAATACGGCGGTGACGGCGGGCACAGGGTGTCCTTGGACCGCCGTCAGCAATGCGAATTGGATTACGGTCACCTCCGGCGCCTCCGGCAGTGGTAACGGGTCGGTAGGCTATTCAGTGGCCGCGAACGCTTCGCCAGCACAACGCAGTGGGAGCATCACGATCGCTGACAAGACCCTGACGATTACGCAGGCGGCAGCGCCGTGTACGTTTCAGATTTCCAGCTCGTCCGTTGACGTGGCCGCTGCCGGCGGCGCCGGTTCAGCCATCTCTGTGACGGCGATCGCCGGGTGCGCCTGGACGGCGGTCAGCAATGCCGCATGGATCACGGTTACCTCCGGTGCAACTGGAAATGGACCTGGGTCCGTCGGCTATACGGTCGGAGCGAACGCGGTGGCCGCCGTCCGCTCCGGCACCATCACCCTCGCCGGATTCACGTTTACCGTGAACCAGGCAGCAGCGTCCTCGCCGCAAGTCCCGAGCGCCCGCGACGGCGGTCCGATCGCCCCCGCGGGAACCACGCAAACCATCGTCGCGCGGTTTTCGCATCCCGCTGGAGTCGCGCAGTTGGGAGTCGTAAACATCTTAATCAACGAAGCCTTGGACGGTGCGAACGCCTGTTACATCGCCTATTCGCGGCCTGCGGGGGTCTTGTTTCTGGTCCACGACGCCGGCACCGGGAGTGGACTTTCGGCGCCGTTGGTGCTCGGTTCCGCGGGATCAGCCAGCAATAGCCAATGCTCCATTGCGGGCCTCGGGTCGTCGGTAGTGGAAAGCGGGAACTCGCTCACGCTGACGCTCGTCGTGTCGTTTACCGGTTCTTTCACCGGAAATCGCGTGATCTATATGGCCGCCCAGTCAGTGATCAACGTGTCGTCCGGTTGGCAGACCATGGGTACCTCCATCATTCCCGAAGCCGCCCTCACCTATCCCAGGGCCAACGGGCTCTCCTTGCCGGCCGCGACCGCAGCCAGTCAGACGATCACCGTGACTTATCAGGATGCCGCCAATGTCAACAATCTGCAGACCGCCTGGTTGCTCATCAACATGGCGTTAGACGCCAGGCAGTCCTGCTACATCGCCTACTACCTGCCAGGGAATCTGCTCTTTCTCTACCCCGACAACGGGGACGGGGCCCAAGCGACGGCCATTGAGCTAAGCGGCACGAACACGATTGAAAACAGCTATTGCCGGATTAGCGCCCAGGGTTCGAGCGCGGTGCGAAGCGGAAACCAACTGACCCTAACGCTGAACTACCTGGCGAAGCCCGCGTTTACTGGAGCACGAGGGATCTGGGGCGCGGTACAGACCTTGGGCGCACAGACGAGCCGATGGAAGCCGGTCGGCGCATGGCTGGTTCCCTGAGACTGCCCAGCTTGCCATTCCTTCTCCTACGTTAACTCCACTCTCGTCCGCCTCGCGTCCACGAAAAAGATCACCGCAATCCCTACCCCATACGCCACCAGATCCAGCCAACCAAACTGAACCCCCAACAGCCGCGCGCAAATCCGCACCGCCCAATTCCCGCTCCCCAACATCTCCGCCGGAATCCCCGTCAACTGGAACACTTCCATCCCGGTCATCACCACCAAGGCGCACCCTGCCGCCGCCGCCCGGGCCCGCCCCACCAGCCGCAGCAACGCATACACCATCGCCGCATACAACGCATCGCCCAAGTACTTATCCACCACCACGAACCCCGTCCGCCCAACCCGCGACAAGATACCCGCGGCGATGATGCCCAACGTGCAAAGCAACCAACCCCAGCGCAGCGCCAAGGGAGTCACTTCGCCTGCTGCTGCGCCACCGGCAGCATCACGCCATCCCCGGCCCCAGGCGAAACGCCAACGCCGCTGATCAGCCCCACATGGTTCACTGTCATACGAGCGACGATAGCAAGCCTATGACACCTCTGTACCGAGATGCTTCGTCGTGTATCCCAATCCATAAAGCCCAAAAATCGGCAAGCCCCCATCTTGTCCCAACAGCCCTTCCGGCGTCCAGCCAATCAGGTCCAGAATCTGTCCCCAGTTCTGCCCCGTAAAGCCCGGCTCATACTGAAAGTGCCACCATTCCATATGGGCGGGGTGCCCAAGCGTCACAAACTCAATCTCGGCGCCCTGGGAAATCTGCGCCGGCCCGGTGAGAGGAGCGATGGTGCAGGCGAACTTCGGCGGGAACTCCACCTCGGGACCCAGCGTCAAAGTGCCCGCCGACGTCTCCGGTTTCGGTTCCGCATCGGCCTTCGGAAAGCCGCTGGCCCCTTTTCCGCCAGCCCAGAAACCAGCTACCGATAGGCTCACCTGAGCACCCAAAAACTGGTCGCCGCGCAGCGACCGGACCACCTGTTCGCCCTCCTTCGTCGAAGGGTCGAAGGCAAACTGCGGCGTCGGCTGGAACGCCTTTCCCGCCGTCTGCCAGTAGCTGAGAAACGTGTATAAGGCCGCGCAATCGGCCAGCATGTAGCGCTTCCCATTCACCTCCATCGCGTACGAAGCCGCCTTCTTGGCCGGAACAGGAAACTGCCGGCCAAGGTGCGCGAGAAACTCCTGAAATTGCGCACCCGTATTCAGCGCGAACTTCTGAATGGCGGATCCCTGCCAGCCTCTGCTGTGAGCGCCAATATCCTTCACTTGGAAGTGATCGCAAACCGACGTGAAGTTGAGAAATTTGATCCCTGCCTTTGCCAATGGCGCGCCCGGAGCGCCTCCCTCCGGCGACGACGCGTCGTACTCCCAGGGAACGATCGTGTCCTCGTAAGTGGCATACCCCGGCAGCGCCGCCGGGATGTCCGCCACCTTGGCTTCCGCGTAGACGGTCCAGATCGCACGGCCCGCCCCCGGGTTCCGGACATAGTGGTACGGCGCCGCCCGGCTCGGATCCACAAAGTCCACCATGGTCATATCGAAAGCAAAGCCGCTCTTGTGAATCGAGGTCACGATTTGGCCCGGCCCCGGATCCACGACGCTCATGCGCACATCGCGAAGCGCGTTGTTGAAGGTCAACGGGTAACCCACCCCAAGCCGCTTCAACTCCTCATCCAGGCGATTGATCGTGTCGAAGACATCCTCCTGCATCCAGGAATCGTACGTGCCGCGGCTCACCAGAATCTTGCCCGG
The DNA here is from genome assembly GCA_945890485.1 of Candidatus Sulfopaludibacter sp. SbA3. GTDB lineage: Bacteria > Acidobacteriota > Terriglobia > Bryobacterales > Bryobacteraceae. The sequence goes on from CAMDCN010000009.1 coordinate 221,232, forward strand.
ATTCCGCAGCCCCATCCGCAGCCACTCATGAATCGCTTCCGCCGTCGTCGACTCCACCAACGTATCCACCTCGGCCGGAATCGCAGCGGGAGCGGCCGCGCCCCCGCTGGTTCCCAGATCAGAGAGATAGTGCGTCGATTCGTCCATCTCCAACTGCCGGTCCTCCGCCGCCGGCAACGGATCGTATGTGGCCGAGTCGATCGTCGGAGTACGGGCGATCCGCCGGTCCAACTCTATGGTGAGTCCGGCGCGCGCGTCCCGCTGAAACCGCAGCACCGCGTTCCATGTCACGTGTTCAAACACGCCCTCGTTCGGATACAGCAACGGCGATAGCTTCAACTTGGCTTTCTTCCGCGCGGCGTCCGAAAGGAATGGCTCCGGTGAGTACGGATGCCACTGATTGCCGACAATATAGCGCAGGGCTCCCAAGTGAAACTGCAGGCGGCGTACTTGGTCATATAAAACCTTACATTGAATGTCACTATCTTTTTGGTTCGAGCCGGTGCCCGGCATGTTCCGGAATAGCGCCCAGCCGCCGTACCGCGGGCTACCGAGTTGCACGAACTTCTTGGGATCCGTGGCGAGCGAAATCACCCCTTCCAGGATCGGCCGCTTGGCTTTGTCCTTCCCGGTCTCGGTTAGGACGGCCTGGAGAAACTGCGGCTGCCCCAACCGTTCGATAGTTGGGTAGGGATCCGCATTCATATCCAGGCAGAGCTGCTCGGCCAGGGAAGAGTCGGGGTGGCGTACAAAGAAGAAGTAGTACTCCAGGCCGGGAAACAGGGGAAGCGTCGCTTCGGGCGCCGGGTCGAGCGTGTTTCGCAACGGGCAGATGTAGCCCTTCTCGTCCGTCTGCGCCACGGAGAAGGACACGTCCGGCCCGAACTCGATCGACGTCTCGGATGGATCACACACGGAGGAAGGCGGCGCCCAAACCACGTAGAGCCGGCGCAGCCAAGGGTCCGGGACAGCGTCCGCGCAGCGGACCCGGACCCGGACGATCGGTTTGATTTCGATGGGGAGAGCGGGGGGAACGGCCATGCGTGGCTCCTCAGCAGCAGCCCAGGTCGGCGGCGGCCGTGTGTTCAATCTGATCGGCGGGATAGTAGGCGGGCGTGCCCATCTTGTCGCCGTTGGTCTCCGCTTCAAAGTTATGGCCGCGGAACGAAGCGCCCTGCAGCGAGACCTGTAACCCGATAATCACCTTTCTCCAATGACTCTTCACTTTGACCTCGACGTTGTAAAGTCCGGGCGGCACCTGATGGAAGTAGTAGTAGTTCAGCGGGTTCTCGCCGTCGGAAACCACATCCGGGCTGCCCACGGTCAACTCTGCGGAGTACGCTCCGGACTGTTCGGTCAGCCGAACGCAATCCGGAACATCCGGATCGCCATCCAGATCGGTTTCGAGCGGGATCACCAACTCAATGAACTTTGGTTCGACCCCTTCGCAGGGAGACTGCGAGGCGAGGCGGTCATAGAAGCGGCAGGCGAACGTATCCTGCGTTTCTCCATAGTCCCGCCGCACGGCTTGGGGCGCGCGCCGCGCTGCGCCGTCGGACCAGAAGCGCTTCAGGCATCCCGCCGTGCCCTCCGTTGCCGCCGGGCAGGGCCAGCGGGTGGCGCCGACGGTGGTGCCAGGGCGGAACAGAAAAATCACCACCCGCCGATTGACGGCGTTCTGCGCGTTGCGCTCCGTGGAGTTGGAAAGGAACTCCTGCTCTTCGGCCTGCGAGAACACGAGAGACGGGTTGAACTCGCCGCAGCCCTGGTAGTCGCCTTTGCCGTTGGAGCTCAAGCCACCACCGAGAAACTCCCCCTTGCTCCAGACGCGCGGGCAAAGATAGTCCATGTAGGCGGGAAAGAGCTTGGAGCGGGTCATGGGTCCGGCCACGCCGTCGGCCGTCAGGTCGGCTTGGGCTTGGAACTCCGCCACAGTGCTGAATCCCAGTGCGGCGAGCATGTCGTCGATGCAGCTCTGGCCCCATCCTTGCGAACCGCCGGACAGGTAGAGCGACTCCCAGGCGGCGACGTCACGGACGAGGATGGCGTAGACGGATCGGGCGCGATTGCCGGACAGGGATTTGTTGAAGGTGTCGTCGCCGACGGGGTCGGCGTGACCGAAGACGGAGAGGCGGGCTCCGGGAAACTGGGTAGCCAGTTGGGCGAGGGCGGTGAAGTCGGGTTTGGTATCGGCGGAGACGAAGGAGGACCCGAAGCGGAACCCGGTATCGCCGAGCTTCCAGCAGCCGATGGCGACCAGCTCCTCGCGGATCGTGTTTCTGGTCTTCCCATTCGACTCGCTGGTGGCGGCGTAGACGGGCAAGGTCGAGGACGGCGGATGCACGCCTGTGCAGCCACAGGTTCCGGCGGTCGAGACTGGTTTGGGAGGGGGCACGGCAGAGGACTCTCCCGTAACCTCGCAATCCGCACGCCTGGAGTGTCAGACAAGTGCCTCCCCATTCGCCGTGCCGCGCCCCAGGGGATCCTTTGCCGCCATCGCCGGGCTGCCCCGAGTATGCCCATCGACAAATGCCGCCCACGGCGCTGGACGCAGCGATGGCCCGCATATCCGGCGAAGTGCTTTCCCGTTTTGCGCGCCAGAAAGGCCCACTCATGCTGCGCGTCCGGGACGGCGGGAAGGAACGGCCGCTGGAGCTACCGGACGGTGCCGTCGCCATGCTCATGGAGATATTGGAAGCAATAGCGGCAGGGCGTGGTGTGACACTGATCCCTGAAAATGCCGAACTGACGACAGTCCAAATCAAGCTTCCGGATTAAAGCGCCCTCCTGCACTGGAAGTTTGGTAAGCACCGCCGCATCCGAATGGAAGACGTGATGGCGTACAAAACCACGATCGACCGTGAGCGGGAAGCGGTCCTCGGCCAACTCGCCAGGGAGGCATGGGAGGGAGGGATGGGAGATGACCAGCCAGGAACCGTTACGCGGCGCTTCTCGATGCGAACGTGCTTTATCCCGCACCCTTGCGCGATGTCCTCCTGCAACTGGCCGTGATGGACATTTTCAGGGCTTCGTCGGCGCCGCCCGGCAATACTGCGGCCAAGTCGGTAAACAGGGCAACTGCCAAGTCGCCGTTAGCCTCTCCATCAGTACGATATCTGCCAGCCTGCCCATCGCCGCCGAACAGATCCAGCGAGCCGTCGTCGATGGCGTTCCTCGTGCGCCCGTCGTCGCCGACGCTGCTTACGGCGACGACACGAAGTTCCGCCAAGCCTTGCTGGACATGGGACTGGAATACGTGGTGGGCATTCATCCGACGCTGTCCGTGTGGCCTCCGGGCAAGGAACCACTTCCACCTAAGCCGCGCCAGTCCATTGGCCGGCCGCCCAAACTACGCCAGCGTGCGCCTAACCACCAGCCGGTGCTGGCCAAAGATCTTGCTGCCGGACTTGGTCCAAGGACTGGCAGACCATCACTTGGCGCAACGGCACTCAGCAAAAGCGACGTTCCCGCTCTGCTGCGGTGCGAGTCCGGCCGACGAATCGGGGTTACTGGCGAAGCGAACCATTGCCGGAGCAATGGCTGTTGGTCGGATGGCCTCAGGTGGAAACGCAACCACCAAGTATTGGTTGGGAAGCCTTGCGCCGGATACCGACTTGACGGCGTTGGTCACGACGGCCAAGCAACGATGGATCATTGAGCGGGACTACGAGGAACCGAAGAAGAAGCTGGGCTTGGGGTACTATGAGGGGCGAAGTTGGCGCGGGTTCCATCATCACGCCACACCCTGTATTGCCGCTTACGGCTTTCTGATCGCGGAGCGGAGCCGTTGTTCCGCTCCGCCCGCGCTGGACAGTTCCAACTTGTCCTACCCGAAGTTGCCACCCGGCTGGAAGCCAGGCGGGGCGAGCGCAACGTCATAACCCGCACTCGATTGCGACCTTTCGAATCCAAGTCGCCAGAGTGCTGACAGGCCGGCTTCCGTGTTGCCCTCTATGCTGCACGCTTCGTTTGCAAAGCAGGAGTACCAGGCATGCCTGCGCTCCCGGTCAGCCGCCGAATCTGGTCCAGTGAAATCTGCGCGAGGTCGAGCTCTCCGCCCAGCGCCAGAGCCAACTTGCCTCCGGCGATATAGGGCCGGGTAGCGACTAAGTCGTAGGCGGGCGAAAGCGCCGGTGTGCGCGTGTCGGGATGAAGCAGCGACCAGTTCTTTAGGTGTAGCTCGGCGTGGCCAATCAGTACGGAGAAGGTCAGCCGCCGAATGAACTCGTACGCCCCTCTCCCCGGTTTCGGCCCACAGCACCCGCGCGATATTGGCGTAGCCGACGGTCCCCTATTGGTCCTCGAGGAACTGACCGAAGACCTGCGCAACATCCACCATGTGCACGCGGTACCAGTTAGCCTTGCGGTCGAACCGCGCTATCGCAAGAGCACTGCCCGAATGCCGAGCCCGCCAAAGGCAAGCCCGCAATGGCAGAGACACGCACCAGTTGCGTCCGCGGCACGTCGATACCGCTTACCACCCTACGATGCCTTCCGCAGGAATCGCGAGCTGGGCACGCCGTTGCCGGCGCGATTCGGCATTCCCTTCATGACCGGCGGCGCCATCATTCTGCTGGCAGCGATCCGCCGGTCGGCTCAAATTGACGGAGCAAAGTTGCGGGCCTCAGCCCGGTTCGTTTACCGACGCAAACGACTTAGTTGGCTCAGTGCGAGCAACCCGGCGCCCATCAAAAATACGGTGCCCGGCTCCGGAACTTCGCTAGCGAGCGGAGCGGCGGAATTGGTGGCCACCAGATTCAATGTCGTCGATTGCCCTGCGCCAAGGGTGACGCTGTATTGATAGCCCAACGTAGCGTCGATACTGGTTGCGGGGAGTCCCGAGTTGTCAAAGTTGGTCACAAGCGCGTCATTCAAAAGTCCTGCAACGTCTGTCGCGGCGCTGAACGGCCGAACCAGAAACGCTGTGGCATTGGCGCTGCGATAGCTGGCGGCCCCGGCGGTTGCATCGGTCACCACCAGATCGCCCAGCACCCCTGTAACAGAATCGCTCCCGGCCGTCCCATTCACATCGAAATCGACAAAGCTGAACATATTGAAAGAGATCGGTGTAAGCGTTGGATTCGTCAACGTGAAGTCGGTGTTCAGGGTGACCAGCGCCCCCGATTGCACAAGAGTGTGAACGATCGTGCCGGAAACCCCGGAAAGCGTACCGGGAAGAGCACTATAGGTCAAAGTGGTGACATTGCCTGTCTCGGTGAACGAAGTGGGAGCGCCCAGAGGTGCCTCCAGCGTTTCCCCAGGCCCACGCGACCACCAACCCCATTCGAACATGTAGTCGCCAGTACCCCAGCCAAGTGCGTTCGCCGTAGGCGTCCCGTCAAAGCCGGACACTGTGTTGAGCACGAACGTCGCCGTTCCGCTGGTAGCTGTGATTGGTGCCGCGCTAGCTGCGCTTGCGCACAAGACCAAAACACAGACGAAAATCGCACGATACATGAGGGATTCCTCCGAACCAAGTGAAAATTAGGCCTTAGATTATCACAATTTACATTCGTAAGCGTTCTAGGGCCTTTAGACCAGTCTGACGCTCCCCTCCTCGCCGGCTGTATGCCTGAGGAGTGGGTCAGGATCTGCCCCACACACCTTCAGGAATCGATGATCTTTCGGATGGTCCCGGGTTGGTAGCAATTCCCCAAGTTGGGTTTCCGAGGAAGGGCGGCCTTCTTTACAGAGTAGGAGGACGGCACAAGCAAAGACTGGTTTGGAAAGGGACGCGGTCTCAAACCGCGTCGCCGCTGTCATTGCGTGGTCATTGGACTTGTCCGCTACACCAACGGCGAAAGTCCATGCCGGTTTGGTGGAATCGACGAGGCAAAGCTGAGCTTCCGGAATAGCAAAGCGCTTTCTTTAGTGGCTGCGCGACGGTTGAAGACGTCTTGGCTCGGCCTTCATCGCCTTCTTCGGCTTTGCCGAGAATGTGCCGCTGATCATGGCTGCTGTCACAAGGGAGGCCCTTCAGCTAGGCGATTGACCGTATGGATCGATTCCTGCCATTTTCTTCCGACCTTCAGCGGGCTCCCAAAATTCGTCTTGTCGAATCCCTCGAGGCGTATCGCCTAATGGATCTAGTTCGCCTTGGATGACATACCGCGTACAAAATGATTCAGGTGAGCGCGCTCGAATGAACGCAACTCGCTAAAAAAGGTCGCAGCGTCTACGAATCGCGTGCGGTTGGTCGGCAATCCGGAAATTGGCCACAAACGGCAGATTGGCGGAGGTTTTGGGCCGGATCACCCGACTCGTCAATTGACGGATCGCCGGCAACTCATTCGTCGAAGGACCTGCCGGTCTGCTCTACAAACGAGGCGAGTTCTGCAGTACTCTGGAACCAATTGCAAACACTATGGGTGCGGTGCGTGCAGGCGGCGCTGCCGCCGGGTTGGCCCGCTGGGGAACTGCGATATCCAGGTCAGCCGAAACAAGGGTACTCCGAGACACACACTCCGCGTCCAACATGTCCGAATCGAATAAGTCGATAATTTGCTCCTTCGTCGGAGCGGTCAACGCTCAGGATTGGCCGCGACTTCTAGCACTGCTCGCTACTGACTTTAGGCGCCATAGTGCGGCTGCGGGGGAACCCTCAGTACACTCGGCGGACGATCTGGTGACCTTCTTGAAGGCAGAATTCATTACGTTTCCCGACGCTTTCGAGGCCTTACTGGACATGGTGGCCGAGGGAGACAAGGTGGCCGCCAGACATGGCTTTCGCGGCACTCAACTCGGACCGATGGGACACTTTCCACCGACTGGCAAGGTGCTCGAGGCCACCTATCTCGCCATCTACCGCATAGAGAACGGACGCATTGCGGAAGCATGGGCTGAATGGGACAACTTGGCTGGACTAAGACAACTGGGACATGCAGGCGCTGCCTAACCCTTCGTTCAAGCCTCTGCCGCCAGCGTTGCCCGAATGCTCGGCCGCAGATTGCGCGGCAATGTGACTCCACCCGCGATTCGTCAATTGACGAATCGCCGACCGTCCGCCCAGAGGCGCTTGGGAACGTTCTGCAACGCCCGTTGGGGGGGCCGTCACAATGAAACCCTCCACTATGCCGTTTTGCGCGACTCGAACTCTATTTGGGCTGTATCGTGGGAGTATCGTTACGTGACCCAGCTAGCAAAGCACAGTGCGTTGCGGGTCTGCTTATGCCTCGCCGCGATCGTGTTCCCCTCTGTGGCGCAAACGCCACGACCCGTACCAGTTTTCACGCGAGAAGGCTTTGGTGCCGTTGGTCGCAGCGCGAACGTGCTGGCCCCAGGACTGGTGATGACGCTATATGGCGGGTACTTGGCTCCCGGTGACAACGTGGCGCCCGGGTCGGCGGGCTGTGGAAAGCCCAAAGTCCAACCAGCTCTCGAATTGCGTGGCGTTCGCGTCCTGATCGACACTACCCCTGCAGAGTTGTTGTACGTCTCCGCCGGTCAAATCAACTTCAAGATTCCACCGGGGATGCCGGAGGACGGGTTCGCGCCCTTGCGGGTATGCGTTGACGCGATATGCCGCGCGCCCGTGCGCATGTGGTTTAGCACGCGGACGGCATTGCTTTCCCTGGAGAGGCCCGCCTATGTTCACATGGCGGTCTGGCTCCACGTGGACCCGCCACCCCCACATTCTGTGTCCTATCCTTGCTGGAATGGGCTGTCGATTCCTCCCGAATACGAGTTCCAAGTGCGCCAGGGAGGCAACCTAGTCCCAGCGCGGGCCCAGCCCTCCCGTCCTCTAAACTTCGGTCGTGGTGACCCGTGCGCAGCCCTGGGTGGCCGGAGTTCGCTTCCGCTTCATCTGTTGCACCGATTCGATCAGGCGGGGACGTACTCTGTGCGGCTCACTGTCAGGAAAGAGAATCAGATTCTCTTTCGCTCCGAGTGGACCGACATTGCCGTGGAGCCGTTTTCGGAAGGGATTCGTCAAGCATGGCTTGATTCAGTCGACTCAGACACCAGGACGAATAACAGGGCCGTCGTTTCAGACGCCATTCAGTCGCTGTTAGCGTGGCCGGATGAGAAGGCCCTTGCGGCCCTCCTGAAAATCATCCCTGGGAGCGCGCCCGTGTGCACGAACTTCGACTGCATAAAACTTGTCTTCGGAACAGCTGCTCTGGCGTGGTTCGATGATGCCTTGCTACGTGAGAAAGTGCAGCCAACACGATTACTTGGCTTATGCTCACCCGAAGGGAGTTGCCAATGAGGCGCTCATTCGAGGGCGCGCAAGCAGGCCGGCGAAATGCTGCGATGCGGACGGCCAGCAACCAACTCGGCCGGGAAAAGTAACTATAAGTCGCGCAGGGAACCACGAACTAGACCCGGCGGGCGTCCGTAGGTCATACGATAAGAACAGGTTCCCATATGGCAAGTCTGGATTAGTCGCAATGCCCTGTCGTTGAAAGCATTCCCGGGAACGTGAGCGGTGCCTGGGTTTTTCGAGGAACCCGTGTGCCTGTTTCGGCGATCTTCGAGAATCTGAAGTGCTCTTCTGTCGACGAGGTGCTTGAGGATTTTCACGTCACGCGGGAGCAGGTGCAGGCGGTCCTGGATTTCGCGGCCAAGAGCGCGGTGCCGCCCGCCGAGCCATCGCGGGCTGCGTGAAAATCATTCTCGACTAGAGCGCGCCACAGAAGCTCCGCCTTCTCATCGACAGTCGGCACGTTGTGGTGACGACGTGGTTCCAGGGGTGGTCCGGCCTCAAGAATGGGGCTCTGCTGGCGGCGGCCGACGAAGCTGGCTTTGATCTGTTCATCACCGCCGATCAAGAAATTACCTAAATCAGCACCGCCCCTGGGAGATCTATCAGGATCTCTTCCTCGCCCTGCTGAGCCATCTCCGGGCAAGGCTTCCTATCCACGCCAAGCCCCCTTGCTGGTCTCCGGTAAACTCTACAGTTTGGGCAGCACCGTCATCGACCTCTGCGCCAAGGTCTTCGACTGGGCCAAGTACCGCACCACCAAGCGCGCCGTCAAGATCCACTTCCTCCTCGACCACGACCGCTTGTCGCCGGAATACGCCGCAATCACCGAAGGCAAGGTTGCCGAGATCAAGGTCGCCCGCAAGCTGCAGCTTCCTGTGGGCGCCATGCCCGTCTTCGATCGGGGCTGCTACGACTACGACTGGTTAGCTCATTTGTCGGCCACTGGCAGCCACTTCGTCACCCGGCTCAAGCAGAACGTTTCGTGGGTGAAGTTGAAGAACCGTCCAGCCTCGACGGACCCGAACATTCGTGCCGATGAGGTTGTCGTGTTCCCCCAGCAGGCCACGAAAGACAACCAGAGGTTTTTCCGCCGCATCGTCTGTTGGGACACGGACCATCAGCGGGAGTTCGTCTTCCTGGCCAATCACTTCGACCTCGACGCGGCGACCGTCGCCGCCGTGTATCGCCAGCGGTCGCAAATCGAGTTGTTGTTCAAGGCCTGACGCAAATTCTCAAGATCAAGACCTTCGTCGGCACGTCGGCCAACGCGCTGAGGATCCAAATTTGGACAGCACCGATCGCCTTGCTGCTGGTGCGGTATCTGCAACTGTGCAGCCGGCTGCAGTGGCGCCTGAGCCGGTTCGTGGCGCTGGTCCGGCACCAACTCTTCGTCTATCGAGATCTCTGGCGCTTCCTGGACGACCCGTTTGAAGGACCACCGCTTCTGCGCAAAGTCTATGTCGCCCCGCAGCCCAGCCTGTTCGCTCTGATCGAGGCGGGGCACACGAAACCAACTCCTCGGTGCCCAATGGGCAACCTCAAATCCAAACCAACGAAATTACCACCACAAGTCCTTTGCCTTCAATGCAGGCCCAACCAGTCCCCGCCTAATTGGGACACCAGTGATTGGGGTCGTCAGAGGCCCGCAGGGCGTCTGAATGGCTTCTGGTGAGATTGTTTATCGATCTCAGATCGAAGACCAACCGCGATACCTTCGAGCCCGTCCTGAATCCGCCGGAAGATTACTCGATGATCGCCACAACACATCCGAAAGCATCCCTGCCAGTCGTCTCCGTGGGGTGGCGACACATCGCCGGCGCCCGACTCACCGAACCGGGCAACCTTTTCTGGCGCGGCGGAATCAGGCTTCACGAGCCATCCGCCACAATATGTCCCTTCTTTGCAGCACCGTCCTCTCCGAAGCACCCAAAATCGCTTGACACCGGGTGTACCGTGAAGTCAGGAAAAGCCCGCTGCACCCTCCCGGTGCCGCGGGCTTTTCTATTTCTCAAGGAGACCAAGATCATGAACTTTCACCAAGCCCCTCGCGCCGCCGAAACCTGGCAGGAGCACGAAGCAGAGCAAAAACGCCAAGCCGCCGCCCAGCGCGCCGCCGCCAACCGCGAAAACGCCACCAAATCCACCGGCCCGCGGACCCCCGAAGGCAAAGCAGTTTCCAGCAAAAACCGCCTGGCCCATGGCCTCTGCTCCTCCAGCCTCATCCTCCACGGTGAAACGCAGGCCGACTTCGACGAACTCCGCCAGCAAATCCACAGGACCTTCGCCCCGGTCACTCCCGAAGAGACCCTGCTCGCCGACCAACTCGTCGAAGCCACCTGGCGGCTCAATCGCGCCCGCCGCGTCGAAAACCAGGCCCTCAATCAGATCAACGTTGGCACCGGCATGAACATCATGCGCTTCAACGGAAGCACCAATGTCCCCCCCACGGAAACCAGCCTAGCCACCGGTCTCGCCGAGGAGTCCCACCAAAAAAACCTCGCTTGCATCCTGCGCTACGTGGCCGCCAATGAGCGCACCTACCGTGCTTCCCTGAAGTCGCTCCAGGACGCCATCAAACGCCGCCAGCCCCAGGTCGCCGTCGCCACGCCGGCTGTCAGTGAACCCGCTGTCGAAAAGCCAAAGGTTGCCGCCGTCGGCCAAACGATTTACCCCGAAGGCGATCCAATCACCTACCCGGCTTCGCCATCCAGCGTTCCGGCCTACATCGACCGGTGCTGACCAAGCCGCCATCGGGAAACCAAGCCGCCTACGAACCGCAGCTCGCTCTTTGAAAATCCCACAATTTACCCGGTTCGCCCGAAGTGTGTCTCCGCGAACCATACGCCCCGCCGGTTCGTCCAAAGTGTATCTTCCCAAACCCCCCAAATGGCTTCGAACCATAAATCGTCCTCTCTACTGGCTTCGAACCGCAGAAACGCCGATCCGCTCCTGCCGCGGCCTGCCGGGGCATCGAGCCCCGGCCAGCCGCCATCCACCAACCCCTAAACCTTCCCGCTCGTCACCGCCTTACCTTCCTCCACCGTCTCATCCGGATGCAGGATCACCACCTCCCCCTCCTTCACGCCCCCTGTAATCTCCGCCGCCACCCCCGACCGGTGCCCCACGGTCACCTCCCGCCGCCGCGCCAAGCCCCCTTCCACCACAAACACCGCCCACTTATCCCCCATCCGGAACACCGCGTTCGCCGACGCCTGCAGCACCTTTTCCCCCTCCCACAACACAAACGCCGCTTCCACCCGGTATCCGTCTCCTAACGCCGCCCACTCCCCCTCCGGGCTTACCAAATCCGCCACGACGCGCACCCGCTGCTCCTCCACGCCCAACGCCGAAATCTTCGTAAATCCCCCCGGCTCCACCATTCGCACCCGCGCCTCCAACACCGTCGACCCGCCCCATCGGTCCAACAGCACCTTCATCCCCGGCGCTATCTTCACCGCGTCCGCCGACAACACCTCCACCACCACCTCAATCGCCCGCGCATCGCCCAGTTCCACCAGCGCCTCCCCGGCGCTCACTACCCCCTCGCTCTCCCGGATCAGCCGGATCACCCGTCCGCCCGTCGGCGCCACCACCGGAATCCCTTCGCCCGTCGCCGCCCCCGCCGTCTGCCGCAGCGCCGCCCGCGCGCTCGCCACCTCCGCCTTGGCCGCTTCCACCTCCGCCTCCGTCGTGGCCAAGCCCCGTTCCGCGGCCGCCACCGTCGCCTCGGCCCGGCGCAAATCCGCCACCGTCCGCTCCAGCCGCGAAACCGCCACGTCGCCGCTCTTTCGCAGCCGCTCCTCCCGCTCTCGCTGCTGTGTCCAGTAGTCCAGTTCAGCCTTGGCTAACCGTACCTGTTCCCCCTGCGTCGCCACGCGGCTCTGCGCCACCTGCAGCCCCCGCTCCGCCGCCGTCACCCGTGCGTTGCCCTGTTCCAAGGTCCGCGCGTCCAGCACCAGCGGCCGGGGCGGCTCCAGCATCGCGATCACCGCTCCGGCCTTCACCGCATCCCCTGCCTTCAGTCGCAACCGCGGCATGTACCCCGCCACCGGCGCCGAAATCACATACCGGCTCCGCAGCCGCGTCTTGCCCTCCTCTTCCACCGTCACCCGCAGTGGCTTCGCCGTCAATGCCAGCGTCTCCACCGGCACCGGTTGCGGACGCATCCCCCACCAGATGCCCACCCCGGCCACCGCCGCCAATCCGATAACCCAAAGCCAGCGCTTCACGTCGCTCCTACTCCCGTGCCTTCAGCACTTCCACTAAGTCTAAATGGTTGATCTTCCGGCCCACCAGAAACGCCGATCCCGCCGTCGCCAGCGCCACCACTAAGGCCGCCATCGCATAAGTCGACGGCCGCACCACAAACGGAATCCGGAACAGCTCCGTCTGCGCCGACATCGCCATGAAGTAAGCCAAACCATGGCCCATCACCAGCCCCACCGGAATCGCCAGGAACACTAAGACCGTTAGTTCACCCAGCAGGATGTACGACACCTCGCCCCGCGTGTACCCCAGCACCCGCAAGCTCGCCAACTCCCGGCCCCGCTCGCTCAGCGAGATCCGCACCGTGTTGTACACCACGCCAATCGCGATCGTCGAAGCCAGCAGCGTGTTGAAGAAAGCAAAGGTCAGCATCTGCGCCGCCAGCGTCTCATAAAAGCTCTTCAACGCCTGCGCCCGCGCCGCCACCCCGGCCACCGCCGGCACCCGCTTTAAGCGCTGATACAGCTCCGGCATCGCCGGCGGGTCCACCGCCAGATAGGCGCCCGTCGCCACGTCGCCCTCCCGCAGGAAGCGGTTCAACGCGTCCCGCCGCATGTATGCCGTCACCCCGATATACTCACTCACGACGCCCGCCACGGCCACTTGCCGCACCGCCCGCGAGCCTTCGAGTAACTCGACCGTCACCGTATCCCCCGGCTTGACTCCTAACATCGTCGCCAGATGATCCGTAAGTAGAATACCCTCCGGAGGCAGTTCCACCCGGCCGAGCTTCGCGTCCAACAGCCGCCGCAACTGTCCCTCCGGCTCCATCCCCTGCAACGCGGTTCGGTAGGTCCGCTGCGCAAACCGGAACCGCGCCGCCACGCTCCGCGTCGGCTCGGCATAGGTCACGCCCGGCAGGCTCCGCAGCGAGTGCAACCCCCGCGTCGAAACCGGGGTGAAGAAGGTCACCGTCAAATCGTCAAGCTGCGCCCGCCGCAACTGCGCGAACACCATATAGTCCACCGCATCGCCCCAGAATCCGCCCAGAATCAGAATGGCCGTTGACATCGCCACCCCGCCGATCGACAGCAGCGACTTCACCGGCCGCCGCTCCAGATTCCGCACGATCATCCGCGAAGGCTGCGAGAACCACGGCATCTCCAGGAAGCTCCGCCGGTACTTCCCCGGGTTTGCCGGCTGCATCGCCACGGCCGGCGACTCCGCCGCCGACTTCAGAACCGAGAACAGCGTCCCCACCCCTGCCGCCGCCAGGCTCACCGCGAACGACATCGCGACCACGCCCCCGCCGATCGAGTACTCCAGATATGGAAACCGGTAGACGTCCATGTACAGCCGCGACATCCCCGAACCCATCCACGCGCCGCCCGCGATCCCCAGCAGCGTCCCGATGGTCACAATCACCGCCGTGAACTTCACGAAGTGCCAGACAATCGCGCCCGTCGTATATCCAAACGCCTTCAACGTCGCGATCTGCCCCCGCTGCGTCGCCATCAGCCGGCCCACCACCACGTTCAGCAGAAATCCCGCCACTGACAGGAAAATGGCCGGGAACAGCGTCGCCATCATCTCCAACTGCTTGAACTCCTCGGCCAGGAACCGGTGCGAAATCTGGTCCTTCCGGCCATGCGCGCCCAGCCCGCCGTAGGTCCGCAGGATCGCGTCCACCGCCTGCACCGCGTCCTCCACCCGCGCGCCACGCTCCAGCGACGCCGCCAACTGGTTGAACGCGCCGGTCATGTTGAACGAGCCTTCCAGCGGCGCCGCGTTCATCCAGAGAATGCAGTAGGTCTTGAAGTCCGGCACGATTGAACCCGGCGCCAACTGATACGTGAACTCCGGCGATGAGGCGACACCGACCACCACCAGCCGCTGCTTCCGTCCATTGATCGTCACCGCCAGCTCAAAGCCCGGCTGCAACTGATGAGCCTTCGCAAAGCCGTCGCTCACGAGTGCTTCCTTATCCCGTCCCGGCTCCGGCATGCGCCCCGCGTGCAGGTGCAGCAGGTTGAACCGTCCCGCGCCCAGCGGTAGTCCCACCACCTGTCCCGAAACCGGCTGCCCGTATCCGGCCAGCTCGATGTTCGCGGGCGCCACGACGCGCGCCTCGACGGCGGCGATCCCCGGCACCGCGGCGACCCGCGTCGCGACGCTTAACGGCGCCTGCTTCAGACCCGCGAACAGCTCCGGAAATCGGAACTCCCGGTACATCCGGCTCTGCGTTTGCTGCAGCGACTCCAGCGTCGAAGCCGACATCACATAGGTGGCGATCCCGCCCGCCAGCACACAGGAGATGGCGATGACCTGGCCCCGAACCGCCCACAGATCGCGAAACAGCTTCCTGTCGAGCGCGCGGAGCATTACCAGTGCAGCTCCCGCGGGTTCCGCCGGTTCGCGTTCAATTCGACGTGAGAGACGCCTCCGTTGCTCATATGGATAACGCGATCGGCCATCCCGGCGATATCGGCGTTGTGGGTGATGACGGCGGTCGCCGCGCCCAGCTCCCGATTCACCTTGTCAATCGCTTCGAGCACCACAATCCCGGTCTCAGAGTCGAGCGCCCCGGTGGGCTCATCGCAGAGCAGGACGCTAGGCCGTTTGGCGATGGCGCGAGCGATAGCGACGCGTTGTTGTTGGCCGCCGGAGAGTTGGGAAGGGAAGTGGTGCATCCGGTCCGCCAATCCGACCAGCTCCAGCGCTTCGGCGGGTTTCATCGGGTTCTCTGCGATCTCGGTGACGGCTGCGACGTTTTCGAGCGCCGTCAAGCTTGGAATCAGGTTATAGAACTGGAACACGAACCCGACGTGCCGCCGCCGGTACTGCGTGAGTTCCCGGTCTTTAGCCGCGGTGATATCGAACCCCCGGTAGAGCACGCTCCCCCCCGAAGCCCGATCGAGTCCACCCAGGATATTGAGCAGAGTGGATTTCCCACTCCCGGACGGCCCGAGGAGCACCATCATCTCCCCGGAGTACAACTCAATGTCCACCCCCCGCAAAGCATGCACCCGGACCTCGCCCATGTCATAGAACTTGGTCACCGCCCGAGCTGCGAATACCGCTTCCACTATTCGAGCTTAACCGCTTGAAGAATCTTCCACCCGGAGTTGCTTCCCGCACCTGCCTGCAACCCCCCATAGATCAATTTGGTCCCGCTGAATTGTGAGCGGAAGCGGACACTCAAAGTAAGGCGCAAAGAGGTCGGCCCGAAAGCATCTGCGCGGGAGCCGAACGAAGATAGCTCGCATTGGCTATTGCTAACGATGATTGCAGAACTCGTAAAGTCCCGCCCCAACGGAACTCCCGGGAGCAGAAGCTGTGTTCCATCGTCCGACAGGAGATAAACCAGATTGGCTGCGCGATCAAAGCCCATGTAACAGGCATTGGCTCCATTGAGGGCATTGTTGATTAGAATTTGCGAAGTCGTAAACTCGGACTGAAGGGTTGCGTCCGAACTTTGATAGTCGAGCCGGAGGAATACCGTCGGCCCGATCGGTAGCGATGGGCTTTGGGGCTCATATAGACTCGCGTTCAGTGGCGTTGTCGCTTGGGCCGGGCGAACTACACCAGCAATCTGCCAACCGCTGTTGGCCAACGCGAGGTCACGCGCCGCGGCATAGATTGCTTGGTCACCGGTGAACGCCGGCCGGAACAGTATAAAGACGCGCATAATCAGGGTATCCCCCGCCTTCGTCGCGCTGAACCCATTCGCAAGAACCGTACACTGGGAGTTTGAAACGCCATTCGTCAGTCCTCCCAACGCCAGAGTGAGAAGCCCGTTGCCCGAGTCGTCGACCAGAAAGAACTGCTCAGTCGACGCGTTGTATGCCAAGTAGCAAGCGGCACGCCCGTCCAGTGCGCGGTTGATCAAAACATTCAGGACACCCAGATCATTGGCGCCGTCCGGATCCCGAAAAACAAACTCGCGCCGGCCATCACTGAGCAGACTCGACGAAACAAACACCGGAGCTTGGTTTCCCCCGGGTCCTGTTTGGAAGGCAGACTGCAAAACTGAAACGTTTACCGAGTTCACCTGGATCAATCCGCTACGCTGCCCTCCGGGATTTGGTGCCACTGTGTAGTTCACTGTCCCCGCCCCAGTGCCCGAAGCGCCGCCGGTGATGGTGATCCAAGGGACATTGGCGGTTGCCGTCCAACCCGTTGTCGGCACGGCGGTAGTGACGGCGACACTACGGCTTGCCCCGGAGGCCGGAATCGTCAGCGAGACTGGTTCGACGGCGATTGGCGCTGCGCTTTGCGTAACCGTAAAGGTCGCGCCACCGTTCAGTGTGATCGTTGCCCCTCTGGGCACAGCAAAGCGGTTGGCTTCTACCGCAAAAGTGAGTTGAAGCGGGCCGAGTCCAAAGCCGCCCGATTGCAGGCGGAGCCACGGTGCCGATGATGTAGCAGTCCATGCGCAGGTCGAACCAATCGTTACCGTCGCATTGCCGGTGCCTTCGCCGAAAGAGACCGTACCAGATGGGCTCGTAAACGTACCTGAACATCCGGCAACATTTTCATTGGCTACCAGCGTGTAGATCTCTGCGGCGGAATCAGCCAATGCGCCACTGCCTTCGGAACCAATTGCAAACACCGCCGTCGACGCCTGATTCCAAAAAACGTACCGGCCACGTCTACCCGGTGGCAGAGCCCTCTGACCACTGGGCCCCAACCGCTCTTCTCCATAGATGCGAACTTCGTCTGCGGGAGTAGACTCCAGGAAAGATGTCGTGGACCCAACCACGGCCACGCTCTTCCGCAATTCGCTGTGGCTAGCCCCGAGCAGCGGACGTGTGGCGCCATCCAGTTGGCCAGCCGTGGAAAGCAACTCCTCCAAGACTGCTGGTGTCCTGTAGAGAGTTCCACAACTGCCCAAGAGACTACGCCCGTTTTCAAAGAACCAATAGCGGTCTCCGCAAATGATGCTCGAACCAGCACCGGTAACGTTTCCCCCCAGCAAACCATTCGCGATGGAGTATCGTTCCGACCCGACGTACAGAACTGGCGTGCCCGGTTGCTTGCGGCTCCACGGTATGGAGTTTGGGAAGGCGTCCGAAGCTGCGGTCCACTCTCCATCGGCCACGCGCATACTGAAGAGTCCTCTCCATGGACCCTTCCCAACGATGTAGAGGTAGCCGTTGTCACCCCAGGCCGTCGAAACCGCTTGAGCGATCACCGGGTATTCGTGCGTCACTTGTGCAGTCATCAGATTCACTAGCGTCACCCAGCCAGCGTGACCAACTGCGGCCAATTGACCAGTTCCGTCGACCGAGACGCTCAATCCAGCTTGGCGCAAAGGTACGACTTGATCTGAATTCATCAATGGGTCCAGGATGTGAAGTTCGGGCGGATCCGACCCGAGCAAAATCATCCTGTCCCGGCTCTTGCTATAGGCGGCGTCAATCAAGCGAAAGCTGAGCGGCAAGAGATTGGAGGGGGCCGCCACTGCCGATTGGGAGACGCTTAAGGCCTGCCCACCGACCGAGAGCGTTCCATTGCGTGCTCCTCCAGAGTTTGGGCGGATCATGTAGCGCACCTGCCGCTGGCCGGTCCGGAGCCGTTCCTCCAATCCCACAATCCAATTGGCCGAAGAGTGCACCGTGTAAAGGCAGTCCGCAGCGCCAGTTACATTGACCGCAAAAATCCCACCCTCGCTCCCAACGTTATTGGACGTCGTGTTCAGGGTCGGGGAGCAGGGCGTCTGCGCTGCTAAAGAAAAGACACGCAGACTGAAGTCCTGCGCCAAGCCCGCTAGTGGATCCGCCTGCTGGATTACGTATAACTCCGACCCGCCGTTGCTGAAAACCCACTTCCCTTGATTTGGGCGAAATTCAGAGTTTACGGTGACGCCGCCGAGCGTGAATCGACCAGCCAAGCGATAGGACCCCGCCGAGTACAGACGGACCTCCGAGTCTGTAAAATCTGAGGAACTGGGCCCGGGATAGCCAATGGCGGCGAATTCGTTTCGGCCCACGATCTCTGCAAATGCCCTCACAAATGCCATATCCGCGATCGCCCCGCGAAACTTAGAATCCAATCGCGGTTCCGTTGATGCCCAGAAGGCCGAGCCGCAGCCGTTAAAGACGGTCGAGCCGTCTCGAGAGAGCCAGTTTTGGCCGCAGCTATCCAAAGCCAATAGGGGCACCTCGCTCGGATCGACGTTGATCAGTCCGCCGGTTAGCTTGACGCGCTGGAGGTAGTTGCTAAATCGACCCGTGGCGTACAGCGCGTCTCCATTGGGATGGATCAACGCGTTAATTAGGGAATAGTCTGTGGTAATGGTCTGCACGATGTTCCCATTGCCGATCCCAATCGTCAGTATTGACGTCTGGTAGCCTTGAACGGTCTCGGCGTACAGGTACACAGGTCCGAGCACCACCGCCCGTACCCGCCCGGAGACTGGATAGGTGCGCACCACGGTCCCAAGAAACACGTCGATTACCGTAATGCTCCCGTCGTGGGCTATCGCGGCCCGCGCGCCATCCGGGCTCAATGCCAAATCGATCGGCGCGGCCGGAAGGTCTACCGGGACATCGATGCGGGTTGCTGGGTCATAAATGTGCAGTTGATTCGGTGCTGAACCCACCACTACGATCCGGTTCAGCGGAACGCTGTACTCGGCATCCAGCGGACGAAACGGAAGCGTGTAACTCGCCTGCCCCCACACCCCACCCACTACACTCAACCACAGAACCAGACTCCGCCACATTTTCGCAGCGTAGCATAGGCGTCTGCCCGCCCGTCCACCCCTGCATTTGACGGGCCATTCATTCTTCTGTTATCTTTATCTATAAGCCGGAGTCGGGCCGGGACATCCATTCTGTGAATCTTTCCTTCCGCTGCTCTTTTCGCGGTCGTCTCCACGACTGCTACAGCACAATTTTGCCTTTCCCCAAGCGCACCCCCCACGCGCTCGCCTACACCTCTACCGACTCGTCTGTACCCGACTCATCCTGCTTTCCCTTGCGGCCCTAGCTCCCGACGCTTTGCCGCTTGCCCTTTCCTGTGCATGCCCTTTAGGAGTGAATCATGAGTAGCCCTGCGAACGTTACCCAGCGCCAACGCGTGGACTTTTCCAAGATCAAGACCTCGGTACCCATCCCGAATCTCATCGAAGTCCAGAAACAAAGCTATGAGCGCTTTCTGCAAATGGATCTGCTCCCGGCCGAACGCGATGACTCGGGCCTTCAGTCCGTTTTCGCCAGCGTCTTCCCGATCTCGGATTTCCGCGGTCTCTCCCAGCTTGATTTCGTCGACTATTCCATCGGGAATTGGGAATGTAAGTGCGGCAACCTGAAAGGGCTCCACAATCTTCGGTCGACCTGCCGCTCCTGCGGATCGATCATCAAGACGGACCCATTCCACCCCGGCGACATCCATTGCGACAAGTGCGGCACGTTCAACAAGAACGTCGTCACCTTCTGTAATCGCTGCGGCGACCCCGTGGGTCTGCAACTGAAGTACGACGTCCCCGAGTGCGAAGAGCGCTCGATGACCTACGCCGCGCCCCTCAAGGTCACCATCCGGCTCACGGTCTTTGATAAAGATCCCGATTCCGGCACCAAATCCGTCCGCGACATCAAGGAGCAGGAAGTCTTCTTCGGCGAAATCCCGCTGATGACCGACAACGGCACCTTTATCATCAACGGCACCGAGCGCGTTATCGTCTCCCAGCTTCACCGTTCGCCCGGCGTCTTTTTTGAACGCGTTCAGGCGCAAGGGTACTTCCTCGGCAAGATCATCCCGTATCGCGGATCGTGGGTCGAGTTCGAGTACGACAACAAGAATCTCCTTTACGTTCGTATCGACCGGAAGCGGAAATTCTACGGCACCGTGTTCCTCCGCGCAATGGGTCTGAAGACGGATGAGCAGATTCTCCGCACCTTCTATACCGATACGGCCACCCGCGTCAACATCTCGAAGGACAACAAGCTCTTCTGGCAGATCGCGCAGCAGGGTCAACCTGGCCGCAACGCGCTCAAGGACATGAAACTGTCTTATGCCGTCTCGACCAAGGCCGGTGAGACCGTCATCGCCGCGGGCAAGAAGATCACCAACCGCGTCCTCGGCGAACTCGCCAAGTCGAAGTTGGAGCAGTTCGAAATCGCGGCCAACGACCTTGAAGGCGCCTACGCCCTCGCCGACGTCATCGACCTGTCGACGGGTGAAATCGTCCTCGAAGCGAACAAGGAACTCACTCCCGCTTCGATCGGCCGCTTCATCGACGCCGGCATCGAGACCTTTGAAATCTTCTTCCCGGAACGCGACGAAGTCGGCAACGTCCTCTCCCGCACGCTCGAAAAAGATGCGGTGAAGTTGCAGACCGAAGCTCTCCTTGAGATCTACCGGAAGCTTCGGCCGGGCGACCCGCCCACCCTCGATACCGCCACCCAGTTGTTCAACGGCATGTTCTTCGACCAGCGGAAGTATGACTTCTCTCGCGTCGGCCGCATGAAGTTCAACATCAAGTTGTACGACAACGCAGGCGCCACCCCGCTTGACAAGCGCACGCTCGATCACAAGGACTTCGTCGACACCATCCAGTACCTGTTCCGGCTCCGCAAGGGCATCGGCGCAGTGGACGACATCGACCATCTTGGTAACCGCCGCGTCCGCGCGGTGGGCGAATTGCTCGAAAATCAGTTCCGCATCGGCCTGGTGCGCATGGAACGCGCCATCAAAGAAAAGATGAGCGTCTTCCAGGAAATCGCGACGGCTATGCCGCACGACCTGGTGAACGCCAAGCCCGTAATGGCTGCCATCCGCGAGTTCTTTGGCTCTTCGCAGCTCTCGCAGTTCATGGACCAGACCAACCCGCTGTCCGAGATCACCCACAAGCGCCGCCTGTCGGCCCTTGGACCGGGTGGCCTCTCTCGCGAACGCGCTGGCTTCGAAGTCCGCGACGTCCACCCGACCCACTATGGCCGTATCTGCCCGATTGAAACGCCGGAAGGCCCGAACATCGGTCTGATCTCCTCGCTATCCTGCTTTGCCCGCATCAACGAGTACGGCTTCATTGAGAGCCCGTACCGTCGCGTGGTGGAGTGTTCGGTCGTCGACGAAGTGAAGGTTCTCAATCCTGGCGGGACCAGCCTGAAAGTTGGTCAGGTGCTGCTGCGTGCCGAAGCTGAGGCGATGAACACCGCTCTCGGCGCGGATAAGCAGCCGGCCGAACTCGAAGCCCATTGCGACTACCTGTCGGCTTGGGAAGAGGACAAGTACATCGTCGCTCAGGCCAACATCAGCCTCGATGAGACCGGCAAGATCGTCGACGAACTGGTGAACGCCCGTCAGGCAGGCAACTTCGCCCTCTTGCACCGGGACGAGATCCAGTACATGGACGTCAGCCCGAAGCAGCTTGTCTCGGTCGCGGCTTCGCTCATCCCGTTCCTTGAGAACGACGACGCCAACCGTGCGCTGATGGGTTCGAACATGCAACGGCAGGCCGTTCCGCTGCTCCGTGCGGATGCGCCCTATGTCGGCACCGGCATGGAGAAGGTCACCGCCCGCGACTCCGGCGCCGTCATCATCTGTAAGCGCTCCGGCATCGTCGACTCGGTCGACTCGGAACGCGTCATCGTCCGCGTGGACGGTTCGGCCGCGCACGAAGGGCAGATGTCGCGCGAAGTTGGTGCGGACATCTACACGCTCACCAAGTTCAAGCGCTCCAACCAGAACACGTGTATCACGCAGAAACCGATCGTAAAGGTTGGCATGCGCGTGAAGAAGGGTGACGTGCTCGCTGACGGTCCTTGTACGGATCAGGGCGAGTTGGCGCTGGGCCGTAACGTGCTCGTGGCCTTTATGCCCTGGCGCGGTTACAACTTCGAAGACGCCATCATCATCAGCGAGAAGCTGGTGAAAGAAGACTACTACACCTCGATCCATATCGAGGAATTCGAGATCGAAGCGCGCGACACCAAGCTTGGACCGGAAGAAATCACCCGAGACATCCCGAACGTTCCGGAGTCGGCGCTGCGTAACCTCGACGAATCCGGCGTGATCCGGATCGGCGCTTCGGTGAAGTCGGGCGACATCCTGATCGGAAAGGTCACCCCGAAGGGTGAAACCCAGTTGACGCCGGAAGAGAAGTTGCTCCGCGCGATCTTCGGCGAGAAAGCCGGCGACGTGAAGGACGCTTCCTTCTACTGCCCCCCGGGCATTGAAGGCGTGGTTGTGGATTGTAAGATCTTCAGCCGCAAGGGCACAGAGCTCGACGAACGGTCGAAGCAGATTCTTGAAGAGCATATCGCCCGTCTCCACCGCAATTTGGACGACGAAAAGCGCATCCTCTCCGACGAACGCGCCAAGCGGCTGTCGAAGATGTTCGATGGGCACATCGTGCTCGCCGACCTGCACGACGAGAAGACCAATAAGAAGCTGCTGGCCAAGGACACTGTCCTCACTCGCGATCTGATCGAGAAGATGCGGGGCCGCGACCTGAAGCGCATGCGCTTGAAGGACCGCGATCCGCGCTTGAACGAAGCGATCGACGAGATCGAAGAGATGACGTCCCGGCAGATTGCCGTCCTCGAAAAGATCACTGAGGAGAAGTCTGCCAAGCTGAAGAAAGGCGACGAGTTGCCCCCCGGCGTGATCCGGACCGTCAAGGTCTATGTCGCGATGAAGCGTAAGCTTTCCGTAGGCGACAAGATGGCCGGCCGCCACGGTAACAAGGGTGTCATTTCGCGCATCGTGCCGGAAGAGGACATGCCGTATCTGCCCTCGGGCCAGCCGGTGGAAATCATCCTGAATCCGCTGGGCGTTCCGTCCCGTATGAACGTCGGTCAGATTCTCGAAACCCATCTTGGTTGGGCCGGTTTGACCCTGAAGCGCCACTTCGCTACGCCGGTGTTTGACGGCGCGACCGAAGCGAACATCAAGAGCCAGTTGAAGGACGCCGGACTACCCAGTTCAGGCAAGGTGCAGTTGGTCGACGGCATGACCGGATTGCCGTTCGATCAGCCGGTCACCGTTGGCTGTATTTATATGTTGAAGCTGTCCCACTTGGTGGACGACAAGATCCACGCCCGGAGCATTGGACCGTACTCCCTCATCACGCAGCAGCCGCTGGGTGGTAAGGCGCAGTTCGGTGGTCAGCGCTTCGGCGAAATGGAAGTCTGGGCGCTCGAAGCTTACGGCGCCGCGTACGTTCTCCAGGAACTGCTCACTGCTAAGTCCGACGACGTTTATGGCCGTGCGAAGATTTACGAGGCCATCGTCAAGGGCGAGGCGGCCGCCGAACCCGGCGTGCCCGAAAGCTTCAACGTCCTTATCCGCGAACTGCAGTCGCTCTGTCTCGACGTCGAGTTGATTAAGAAACAGCAGAGCGTTTCCGACACGGCACTTGCCGCCGACTAATTCAAGGAGACTAAGCCATGTACCGATCTTCCCCTTATGAACGTGCAAATCTGATCGCGGATTTTGATGCTATCCGGATCAGTCTGGCCTCTCCGAACAAAATTCGGAACTGGTCTCACGGCGAAGTTACCAAGCCGGAGACAATCAACTACCGGACCTTCAAGCCCGAACGCGACGGTCTGTTCTGCGCCCGTATCTTTGGACCGATTGCCGACTGGGAGTGCCTGTGCGGTAAGTACAAGCGGATGAAGCATCGCGGAGTAATCTGCGATAAGTGCGGCGTCGAAGTGACTCTGTCGCGCGTCCGCCGTGAGCGGCTCGGCCACATTGAGTTGGCCAGCCCCTGCTCGCACGTCTGGTTCTTCAAGGGCCTCCCGTCGCGTATCGGTTACCTGCTCGACATCACGTTGCGGGAACTCGAACGCGTCCTCTACTTCGAAGCGTTCGTAATCGTCGAAGCCGACAAAGACACCGGTCTGAACTTGGCTGAGGTGATCTCGGACGAGCGGAAGCGGCAGCTCGATCAGGAGTTCCCCGGCAAGTTCGTCGCGATGATGGGCGCCGAGGGAATCAAGGAGCTGCTCAAGAAGGTCGACACCGAATCGCTCTCGAAAGAGATCCGCGAGCGGATGAAGACGGAGCAGAGCCAGCAGAAGAAGCTGAAGTTCGCCAAGCGCCTTCGTGTCTGCGAAAGCTTCCGCAAGAGCTCGAACAAGCCGGAGTGGATGATTCTCGACGTGCTCCCGGTGATCCCGCCGGAACTGCGTCCGCTGGTACCGCTCGACGGCGGCCGCTTCGCCACCTCCGACCTGAACGACCTCTACCGCCGCGTCATCAACCGCAACAACCGGTTGAAGAAGCTGATCGAATTGCATGCTCCCGACGTCATCGTGCGCAACGAAAAGCGCATGTTGCAGGAAGCCGTCGACGCCCTGTTCGACAACGGCCGCCGTGGCCGCGTGTTGCGTGGCGCCAACAACCGTCCGCTGAAGTCGCTCTCTGACACCCTGAAAGGGAAACAGGGCCGCTTCCGGCAGAATCTGCTCGGCAAGCGCGTTGACTACTCGGGCCGTTCGGTGATTGTCGTTGGTCCGGAACTGAAGCTGCACCAGTGCGGCTTGCCGAAGAAGATGGCGCTTGAACTTTTCAAGCCGTTCATCTATCACCGCCTCGAACAGCGTGGCCATTGCACGACCATCAAGCAGGCTAAAGAGCTGGTAGAGCAGCAGGATCCGGTGGTTTGGGACATCCTTGAGGAAGTCATCCGCGATCATCCGATCATGTTGAACCGCGCGCCGA
This sequence comes from Candidatus Sulfopaludibacter sp. SbA3, assembly GCA_945890485.1. Taxonomy (GTDB): domain Bacteria; phylum Acidobacteriota; class Terriglobia; order Bryobacterales; family Bryobacteraceae. Next base: position 246,322 of record CAMDCN010000009.1, read on the forward strand.
CCCTGCATCGTTTGGGCATCCAGGCCTTTGAGCCGGTGCTCGTCGAAGGCAAAGCGATCAAGCTGCATCCGCTGGTCTGTACCGCCTTCAACGCCGACTTTGACGGCGACCAGATGGCCGTTCACATTCCGCTCTCGCCGGAAGCGCAGATTGAAGCAAGCACCCTGATGCTGGCTTCGAACAACATCCTGTCGCCGGCGCACGGCGCCCCGATCACCATTCCTTCGCAGGACATGGTTCTGGGCCTGTACTACCTCACCAAAAAGCGCCCCGGCACGAAGGGCGAAGGCAAGAAGTTTGCCTCGATGGCCGACGTTCTGATTGCGCTCGAAATGGGCGAAGTCGAGACGTTGACCCCGATCAAGCTCCGCTACACGGGCCGCGTGATCGACCTCGAGAACGCCTTCGACAAGCAGAACATCATGCACTCCGAGCCTGTTGAGTACAACAAACAGGACATGGAAACCACCGTCGGCCGCGTCATCCTGAACGATGTGCTGCCGGACGACATGCCGTTCATTAACGGCCTGCTGAAGAAGAAGGGCCTGACGCAGTTGGTGCAGTACTGCTACCTCAGCTCGGGTCTGAAAACGACCGTTACCATGCTCGACGACATCAAGTCGCTCGGGTTCCTGTACGCCACCCGCGCGGGCATCTCGATCGGCATTGACGACATGGTGGTGCCGAAGTCGAAGCCCACCCTCGTTAAGGACGCCGAGAAGGCCGTTATCGAGGTGCAGAGCCAGTACCAGAACGGCGCGATCACCCAGGGCGAACGCTACAACAAGATCATCGAAATCTGGACCCGCGTTACCGAAATGGTTTCCGACGAGATGTTCAAGGTGATGGAAGAGGACGACCGCACCGGCCGCTACCTCAACCCGATCTACATCATGGCGGACTCCGGCGCGCGTGGTTCGAAGCAGCAGATTCGTCAGCTCTCCGGTATGCGCGGCCTGATGGCCAAGCCGTCCGGCGAGATTATCGAAACCCCGATTACGGCTAACTTCCGGGAAGGCCTGAACGTGTTGCAGTACTTCATTTCGACGCACGGCGCTCGTAAGGGTCTGGCCGACACCGCGTTGAAGACCGCCGACTCGGGTTACCTGACCCGCCGGTTGGTGGACGTGGCGCAGGACGTGATCATCTCCGAGTTCGATTGCGGTACCTCGGACGGTATCTTCGTCGAGCCGATTGTCGAAGCGGGCGAAGTGATTGAGCCGCTGCGGGACCGGATTGTCGGCCGCGTGGTGCTCGAAGATCAGTTCGACTTCGAAGGCAAGCTGATCGTCGGCGTGAACCAGGAGATCTCGGAGACGCTGGCGAGCCAGATTCAGGCGGCCGGCATTGAGCGGGTGAAGATCCGTTCGGTGCTGACGTGCGAATCGAAGCGCGGCGTTTGCCAACTCTGCTACGGCCGGAACCTGGCGACGGGACGGTTGGTGGAGCGCGGCGAAGCGGTGGGCGTTATTGCCGCCCAGTCGATCGGCGAGCCTGGCACTCAGTTGACGATGCGTACGTTCCACATCGGCGGCGCGGCTACCCGCGCTTCGGAGCAGAACACGCAGGACGCCCGCACTTCGGGCTTTGCCAAGTACATCGGCGTCAACACGGCCCTGAACCTGAAGGGCGAAATCATCGCCATGAACCGCAGCGGCATCATCGCCGTCGTGGACGAGAAGGGCAGGGAACGCGAGCGGTACCAGATTGTCTACGGCGCGCACATCAAGTTTGCCGATGGCGCTCCGGTGCAGGGCAATGACGTACTGCTTGAATGGGATCCGTACTCGTTCTCGATCCTGACGGAAATCTCCGGTATCGTCCACTTTAAGGACATGGAAGAGGGCATCACGTTGGCCGAGCAGGTCGACGAGGTCTCCGGCCTCAGCCAGTTGGTTGTGGTCGACGCTCCGGAATCGAAGAAACAGCCGATGCTGATCATCCGTCCCGAGGGTGGTCACAAAGCCGACGAAAAGCGGTACATGATGCCGACCCACGCTCACCTGATGGTGCGTGATGGCGACAAAGTGCACGCCGCTGACGTTCTCGCCAAGCTGCCTCGCGCTACCTCGAAGACCAAGGACATCACGGGCGGTCTGCCCCGCGTCGTGGAACTCGTGGAAGCCCGGAAGCCGCGCGACCCGGCCGCCATTGCCGAAATCACCGGAACGATCAAGTTTGGCGAGGTCACCAAGACTGCGCGCAAACTCTACATCATCGGTGACGATGGCCAGCAGCGCGAATACGCCATCGCTCGTGGCGCTCACTTGAGCGTTCAGGAAGGCGAGCGCGTGATTGCCGGCGACCAGTTGGTGGACGGTCCGATTGACCCGCACGACATTCTCAAGGTCCGCGGTGAGCACGAACTGCAGAAGTACCTCGTCAATGAGGTGCAGGAAGTTTACCGTCTGCAGGGCGTGAACATCAACGATAAGCATCTCGAAGTCATCACGCGCCAGATGATGCGCTGGGTGAAGATTGAGGACATCGGCGACAGCGAGTTCCTGCCTGAGGAAGTGGTGGACCGGTTCCGGTTCAAGGAAGAGAACACTCGGGTGCTCGATGCGGGTGGCCGGCCGGCAATCGGCAAGGCGATCCTGTTGGGTATCACGAAGGCGTCGCTTTCCACCGATTCCTTCATTTCGGCGGCCAGCTTCCAGGAGACGACTCGTGTTCTGACCGAAGCGGCGATCAACGGCAAGGTGGACAATCTCCGCGGTCTCAAGGAGAACGTCATCATGGGCCGTCTGATTCCGGCCGGTACGGGTATGGACTACTACCGCGGTGTGAAGATCGCGGGCGAGGACATCCCGGAAGAAGAGCCGACGCCAGAGGTGGAGGTCAGCCTCGCCGACAGCATGGCCGACTACGAAGATACCGCCCGGACGTTCTACGCCGGCGGGCTCAGCGAAGTGACCCCGGATGGCGGGGGCGAAGGCGACCTGGCCGAGTAACAGGGTTCAAGGATAAGGATCAAACGGCCAGGCATCCGCCTGGCCGTTTGTGTGAATGGGTGGCCTGGTAGCGGTGAAGAGATACGTCAGAGGGCTTTGGAGCGATCGATCTTATCGGATCGCGGTCGCGGTGTTCGGGCTACTGGCGGTGAGCCTTCAATACTTCGGCGGCGCGTACCAGGCGGAGTACAACAGTCATCCCGATGAGGCCGCGCATTTCGTGTCCTCCCTGCTGGTGAGGGACTACCTGGCAGAGTTTCCATGGCCATCGCCGGTCCCTTGGGCGCTCGACTATTACCTTCACTATCCGAAGGTTGCGATTGGACATTGGCCGCCGGGTTACTATGCGGTCCAAGGCGCCTGGTGGCTTGTGTTTCCTCCGGGACGCGAATCGGCCATGGTGTTGAATTTGTTGATGGGCGTCGGCGTGATGACGTTGTTCTGGGTGTTGGCAAGGCGCCTGGACCTTTCCAGGCTGTTGATCGGGGGGGCTGGGGTAGTTCTGCTGGTGTTGCCCGTGGTGCAGGAAGCGATGTCGCAAGTGATGGCGGAACTGCCGTCGCTATTGGCGGCAACGTTCTTCCTTTGGTCGTTAACGCGGTTGCAGGAGAACCCAGGGCAGCAATCGTTAATGGTGGTGTGGTTGGCGCTATTTGCTGCGTTCGCTGTCAAGCAGACCAGTGTCGGGTTGGCGGCGGCTCCCGTACTGGCTTTAGCGATCAGTGGAAGTTGGCGGCGGCAGCCACGCGGAGCGATGTTCCTTTGGCCAGCGGTGGTGGCGGTGGTGGTAGGTCTGCTGCTCTACTGGCAGTACTCGGGATCGATCCTGGAGATGCTGCGGTGGGCCGGTGCTACTCCGTGGACGAAGATGGGATGGAATATTCTGCAGTTGCGGGATTTGGTCGGTGACGGAATTCTCGGGCTGGCGGCCGCGGGAGTCTTAACCGTGTGGTGGCGGCGAGAGCCGGTGGTGGTCGCCTCGCTGGCAATTGTGGTTTCCTTCGTCGTTTGCTCCTACTACGTCCGGGCGTTCCGCGAGACGCGGCACTGGATCGCGTTGACGCCTCCGCTCATTTTGCTGGCACTGGCAGGCTACCGCTGGTTGTCGGAGCGCAGCCGATGGGCTCCGGCGGTGCTTTTGGCGGTCGTTGTCTGGATGCCGCACGCCTTCTATCGCCAGACTCCAGGCGGATACGGAGCGTTGGCGGCACAGATTCGGCAGCCCGCCCGGATGCTGGTTTCTTCCTCGACTGGGTGGGAGGAAGGGCCATGGATCGCTGTGGTGGCGCTCCGCGAAGCGCGGCCTTCGAGCGTCATCTTGCGGGCCACGAAGTTACTCGCCTCAACTGATTGGAATGGGAGGAAATACCAAGCCAAGGTGCACACCCGGGAAGACATCGAGCGGGCTTTAGATGGGGCCCGCGTCGACTTGGTGGTCGTCCACGACGGAGACGACTTGGCCGGGGATTGGCCAACCCATCATCCACTGCTGAAGGATACGGTTGCGGCGAGTGCAACTTGGCGGAAATGCGGGGAGTCGCAATCGCTTACGGCATACTGCCGCCAGCTTCCTCCGCGCTATCCGCGAGTTCCGCTGCGGATTGAGCTAGATCGTCTAGGAGTCGGTGCTATCGGGGAGACTCCATAGTCGTCGCCCCGGCGCCCGTAGTTTACGGATGCAACGCGGACCGGCCCGTGATAGACTCACGCCACATTTTGGGTCTGGGGCAGTCTCTCGAGGTTGAGCAACCAAGAGGTAACTCCCTATGAAGCACCTGATTCTGATCTTTGCAATCAGTCTGACCGCATACCCACAAGGTGCGCCCAGTCTGTCCCGCCTCAACTCCTACCGCACCGCACCTAGCGCCCGCGCGGAATTTGAAGCCTTGCAGCGCGACACAGCCCAAATGTACAAGGCGAACAAGGCGCCTCTTAGCCGGTTGGCTTGGACTTCCCTGGCAGGGCCGCCAACCCTTTATCTTGCTGTCCGGGTTCAGAGCCTGACTGAACTGAACGAGCCCACTTGGCTCAGTAAGCAGGGTACGGACCTGGAGCGTACCGGCCGCCAGATGAGGTTGAGCCGAGCGACGGAATCGGTCGATTCGAGGGTGCTCATCAGCATTCCCCAGTTGGCTTGGGATGAAACCCCGAACAGTGAACCGGATGCCTTTGCGGTGGTCTCTGTGGTGCGAGTGAAGCCTGGACGTGTCGCGGCCTTTACGGAGGCAACGAAAGAGTTGCAGTCGTTTACCAAGCAGATCGGCAAGGCCAAGAGCCAAAATGTACAACGCGTCCGGTTTGGGGGGAATTCCTATGAGTTTCACCTGATCACCGGATACGCTAGCTTGGCCGATATCGGCACCAACAACGCGGACCAACTGCGAAAGCTGATGGGCGAAACCAAGTACGCAAACTACCTGAAGTCGAACTCGGAGAATATCGAGTCGATGGAAACGCACTTGGTCCGGTATCGTCCTGAATTCAGTTACATGGCAGGCAAGTAGGGGCATTTGCTTGTAGACCGGCGGCGCCACCGCCGGTCTGCGGCGTTAGGTGTCCTGATAGTGGCGGCGGAGGCGTTCGAGTTCGATTTGGAGCTCCTTGGCGAGGGCTTCCGTGCCGGGGGAGCCGTGGAGGTTCTGGAGTTCGTTGGGGTCTTTCGCGAGGTCGAATAACTCCCAGACGTCGCCGTCGGCGTAGTAGTGGATCAACTTGTGCGTGGCTGTGCGGACGCCGCGGTGGGGGCCGATTCGGTGGGGCGTGAAGAAGGCGAAGGACGGGTCGGACATCGCCTCCCGGCCTTTGCCGGCCAGTTGCCAGGAGTTCTCGTAGTAAGAGTAGTAGACGGTTTTGCGCCAATCGGCGGGCGTTTGGCCGGCCAGGACGGGGCGGAGGCTGCTGCCCTGCATCGACTCCGGAATGGAGACACCGGCATAGTCCAGGATCGTCGGCGCGATATCGATGTTCATCGCCATGGCGGGTGTGACGTGACCGGGTTTGGCGCCGGGCGCGCGGATCAGGAGCGGGACGCGGAGCGACGGTTCGTACATGAACCGCTTGTCGTACCAGCCGTGATCGCCGACGAAGAAGCCGTTGTCGGAGGTGTAAATAATCAGCGTGTTGGCTAACGCGTTCGTCTCGGTGAGATGGGCGAGAACGCGGCCGAGGTTGTCGTCGACGGCGGCGATGGCGCCGTAGTAGTCCTTGACGAAGCGTTGGTACAGCCAGCGCTTTTTGGCGGCGGGGGTGAGATTGGGTGGGATGTCTTTGTAGTCGCCGGCGATGGAGATGTCGAAGCGCATGTCCTCGGCTTCTGCGGCTACCTTCCGGGATTGGTAGTCGTCGTCGAAGGTGGAGGGAAGAGGGATGTCGACGTTGTCGTACAGGTGCGCGAAGCGGGGCGGCGGAAGGAAGGGGCGATGGGGCGCTTTGTGCTGGTAGACGAGGCACCATGGCTGGTCCGACGGCTGGCGGAGGAAGTCGAGCGCGAAGTCTGTGGTGAGGTCGGTGGCATAGCCCGAGTACTTCTTGCGAACGCCGTTTTCGATGAACTCGGGATCGAAGTAGAGACCCTGGCCGGGAAGGATGCGCCAGGTATCGAAGCCGACGGGGTCGTGCGAGAGATGCCACTTGCCGACGATGCCGGTGCGATAGCCGGCGGCTTGCAGGGCTTGCGGATAGGTGACGAGCGAGCGGTTGATGTTCTCGATCTGCCCCTTCATTTCGGAGTTGCCGCGGATGCCGTGCAGGTGGGAGTAACAACCCGTCAAGACGGTGGCACGGGAGGGGGCGCAGAGCGAGTTGGTGACGAAGGCGTTTTCAAAGCGGACGCCCTCGCGGCCGAGGCGGTCGATGTTCGGGGTTTTGACGAGCGAGTTGCCGTAGCAGCCGACGTGGGCGGCGGCGTGATCGTCCGTCATGATGAACAGAATGTTCGGGCGAGGGGCGGGACGGGTGCAGGCGACGGTGGAACCGATGGCGGCGAGGAGGAAGTCGCGCCGTTTGGGCCGGGTCATGCGAAGATCTCCCGGAGGCGGCGGGCGACAATGCGCTCCTCGCCGGGCTCGTTCATGAGGAAGGTGAGTTCAATGCCCTTGCCGCCGGGACCGGGGAGCGTGGCGATGCGGGGTTCGCCGTCGAGGAGGCGCTTGGCGACTTCGGCGGTGGAGAGTGCGCGGCTGGATTCATCCCAGGTGGCGATGACGCGGTGGACGCGGCGGCCGCGTTCAAACGGGGCTTTTTCGACTTTGAGTTTGGCTTTGGGGAGTTCGGCCATGACGTAGTTGGCTTGGCGTTCGTACTCGCGGTCGAGGGCGGCAAAGTCGAGCTTGGAATACTTTTCGAGGGCGGCGAGCAGGCCGATCATCTCCTCTTTGTTGACCTTCATACCGCGGCCTTGCGAATCGGAGTGGGGGCTTGAGTTGAGCCAGGCGGCATCGAGGAGATCCTTGCGGCCGGCGAGAACGCCGGTGCTTTGGGGGCCGCGAACGTGTTTACCGCCGCTGAAGGCGAGCATGTCGACGCCGGTGGCGGCGACGCGGGGGATGTTGTCCCAACTAGGGAGCAGGTTGGCGGCGTCGACGAGGACGGGGATGCCCGCTTTCTTCGCGAGCGCGACGCATTCGGGGAGGGGAACCGGCGTTTCCCAGGCCCAGTCGCCGCGGGTGCCGCCGAGGTAGTAGATCATGGCGACGTTGGGGGTGAGGGCGTTGACGAAAGCGTCTCGGCTATCGACTTCGACGATGCGGACGCCGGCGCTGCGGACGGCGTGGTCGTAGCCGTTGCGATGGGGTTTTTGGATGAGGACTTCGGTCTTCATGCCTGTGAGGTCGGGGAGGCGGCGGACCTTGGCGGTGTCGGCGCCGGTGAGGCAGGCGTACGTACCGAGGGCGATGGCTCCGGCGGTGCCGGAGGTGACGAGCGCCGATTCGGTGCCGCAGAGTTTGGCGAGGCGTTCGCCGACGGCGTCCTTGACTTCGGCGAGGACGGCGAAATCCTTGGCCGCTTCGGCCATGATGGATTGGATCTCGGGCCACATGCGAGAGGCGCCGACGGTGGTGACGGGACCCTGGAAGTTCAGGACTGGGCGGATGCCCAACTCGGTGTAAGGGTTGCGTGGTTTGGCGGTGGCCACGCCCATGGCGGAGAGGAGGGGGAAGAACCAACGGCGCTGGATCATCCCAGCATCTTATCGCCTACGCCAGGAGCGAATGGAGGACGTGGTGCGGAAGGCGCCGACGGTGGTGACAGGACCCTGGAAGTTCAGGACGGGCGGTTGCCTAACTCGGCATAGGGGTTGCTGGGTTTGGAGTTGGCCACGCCCATGACGGAGAGAAGGGGGAAGAACCAACGGCGATCTTATCGCCTACGCCAGCAGCGAATGGAGGACGTGGCCGTGGACATCGGTCAGGCGGCGATTGAGGCCGTTGTGATACCAGGTGAGCTTTTCGTGGTTGAGGCCCAGAAGGTGCAGGACAGTGGCCCAGAAGTCGTAGACCGTGGTGGGGTCTTCGGCGACGCGGCGGCCGAAGTCGTCGGTGGCTCCCCAGGATGCCGCCTTCTTCACTCCCGCGCCGAGCATCCAGACGGTGTAGGCGTCGGGGTTGTGGTCGCGGCCAAGCGTGCCTTCCTGGTGCGTCGGCATGCGGCCGAACTCGGTGGTCCATATGACGAGAGTGTCTTCGAGAAGGCCGCGGGTGGCGAGGTCCTGGATGAGGCCGGCGGTGGGCTGGTCCAGGATCGGGAGGTGGCGGTCGTAGTCGGCTTGCAGGGTCTTATGGGCGTCCCAATTCAAGAGGCCATCCACGCCGGAGGCGCGGGAGGCGCAATAGAGTTGAACATAGCGGACGCCGCGTTCGACGAGGCGGCGAGCCAGGAGGCAATTGCGGGCGTAGGCGGCGAGGAGCGGGTTCGCGTGATTGGCCCCGTAGAGGTCGAGGGTAGCTTTCGATTCGCTGGCGAGGTTGGCGACCTCTGGCGCGGAGAGTTGCATGCGGGCAGCGAGGGCGTAGGAGGCGATGCGCGCCTGCAGTTCGCTGTCGCCGGGATGGAGGCTGGCGTGGCGCGCGTTGAGGAACTGTGCGTAGTCGCGGGTGGCGTCGTCCGCTTCGGCGGAGACTCCGGCGGGGCGGACAAGATTGCGGATGGGGTTGGCGGCGTTGAAGGCGACGCCCTGATGTTCGGCGGGGAGGAAGCCGGAGGTCCAGTTGGCGGGGCCGGAAGGCGGAATGCCGCGGATGTCCGGGATGGCGACGTAAGCAGGGAGGTTGTCGCTTTCAGCGCCGAGGGCGTAGCTGAGCCACGCGCCCGCGGAGGGAAAGCCTTCGAACACAAAGCCGGTATTCATGGCGACGCAGGCGGGGCCGTGGGTATTGGAGCGGGAGCTCATCGAGTGGACGAAGGCCATGCTGTCGACGTGGCGGGCAAGGTGGGGCAGTTTGGTGGTGATGCGCTTGCCGGATTGACCGGCGGGGGCGAAGGCCCAGGGGCTGCGCATCAAATTGCCGTTGGCGCCTTGGAAGGTGACGTCCTTGTCGCCGCCGGGCATGGGCTGGCCGCTGCGCTTTTCGAGTTCGGGCTTGTAGTCGAAGGTATCGAGATGGGAGACGCCGCCGGGGCAGAAGATCTGGATGACGCGTTTCGCCTTGGGGGCGAAGTGGGGCTGCTTGGCTGCGCCGGAAAGAAGATCGGCGGCGGCGATGGCGCCGAGGCCGGTGAGGAAGCCGCGGCGGTGGAGGGCGTGGCTATTAGTAGACATAGAGGAACTCGTTGGTGTTGAACAAGGCGCGGACGAAGTGGGCGAAGCCGTGTTTGGTGATGAGTTGCTCGGAGCGACTTAGTTCCGCGGGCTCCGGGGGGCGGCCGTAGGTGAGTAAGAAGGCTTGCTGGATCCGCTCGCCCGGCGGCATGGCGGCGAGACGCTTTTCGAGCGCTTGGGCCATATCGAGCGTGAAGCTGTGATTGAGCAACGACAGGGCTTGGAGCGGCGAGGTGGTGGAGACGCGGCGCGGCTCCGGGAGTGAGGAGTCCGGGCAGTCGAAGACGGTGAGCAGCTCGGTGGAGATGGAACGGGCGGATTCAGCGTAGACGGAGCGACGGTAGGTTTCGGGGCCGAAGGTATCGAGCGGGAAGTAAGTGGCGACGTTATCGACGGTGTACTTATAGAGGCGGAAGCTGGGTCCGCCGCGTTCGGGGTTGAGCGCGCCGGCGACGTGCAACATGGTGTCGCGGATGGATTCGGCCTGGAGACGTTGGGGCGGGAAGCGCCAGAGGAGGCGGGAGTCCGCGTCGACGCGGGCGGCGGCGGGGTTGAAGGCGCTCGATTGTTGATAGGCGGCGGAGAGGAGGATTTCCTTATGCAGGGGCTTGAGGCGCCAGCCGTGGGCGATGAGGCGCTGGGCGAGATGGTCGAGGAGTTCGGGATGGGAGGGGCGTTCGCCGTTGTAGCCGAAGTCGGACGGGGTGGCGACGAGGCCGTGGCCGAAGTGATAGTGCCAGAGGCGATTGACGATGACGCGCGGCGTGAGGGGGTTGCGATCGTCGGCGAGCCAGCGGGCGAATTGGAGTCGGGCCTCGCCTTCCGGGGCGTCGAGAGGGACGGTGAAGTTGGCGTGGTTGAGCGTGGAGAGGCTGGCGGGCGGCACCGGGTCGCCTCGCTGCATGACGCTGCCCCCTTTGAGCAGGTACACGGGTTCGGCCGGTTGCTTGAAGACGCCGGCGTAGGCCAGGGGGAGAGCAGGGATGAGCTTGAGTTGCGCTTCGGCGGCTTGCAGTTGGGCTTCGGTGGATTCGAAGACGGAGCGGTCGGCGGCAGTGAGGGCTTCGAGGGTAATCAGTCGATCGAGGTCGAGCTGACGGTGGGGGAGTCGATTGTGATGGGTGGCGACGGTGGTCCAGGATTGGCCGTCGAGGGAGAGCTCGATCTGGTAGTTGGCGACGGTGTTTTGTTGGAAGCGGCCTTGGAAGGCGCGTGCACGGTCGGTGGACCAGGCTAACTTCTGGACCGGTGAGGCGGTGGGGAGTTCAAGAGTAATGAAGGCGGGGCCGGCGCCTTCCGGGAACCAGCGTTTGTCGAAGGCCGAGTCGTTCAGGTGGCGCGGATGATAGGCGTCGGGGTTGCCCTCGGCGATGCGCGTGGAGGAGACGGTGAGACGGGCAGTAGGGGCAAGGTTTCGGCCATCGGGCGTGAAGAGTTCGAGTTCGTCGAGGCCGCCGGGAAAGCTGTTGGGGGCCTTGAACCGGACGTAGCGAGCTTGCGCGGACGGCCAGGAATCTTCGGCGCCAAACGGAGAGACGGGCGGGCGGTGGCGGCTTCGCAGGGCGGCCTCCGCGGTGGCGCGGGTTGGTTTGGTGGACTCCGTGAGGGTCTTCAGCCGTTCCTTCGCGGACTTGATCTGCTCCTCAAGGGGGGCGGCGAGTGCCTGGCGACCGGCCCGCGCTTCCGGGGTGGCGAAGGGGCGGTCGGCGTGGGTGACGCCGTTGAAGATGGCGGCGAGGCGGTAGTAGTCGAGCTGCTGGATGGGGTCGAACTTGTGGTCGTGGCAGCGGGCGCAGTTGACCGTGAGGCCGAGGAAGGAGGAGGCGGTGGCGTTGACGATGTCGTCGAGATCGTCGGCGCGCTGTTGGCGGGTGGCGGCCAGGTTGGAGTTGCCGACGGTATCGTGGGGTCCGGCGACAAGGAAGCCGGTGGCGACTTCCACGTTGGGGTCGCCGGGGGCGAGGAGGTCGCCGGCGACCTGCTCCATCATGAAGCGGTTGAAGGGGAGGTCCTGATTGAAGGCGCGGATGACGTAGTCGCGGAAGCGCCAGGCGTGGGGACGGATGTGGTTCTGCTCGTAGCCGTGGGACTCGCCGTAGCGAATGACGTCGAGCCAGTGGCGGCCCCAACGTTCGCCATAGGCGGGGGAGGCGAGGAGGCGATCGATGAGCTTTTCGTAGGCGTTGGGTGAGGGGTCGTTGAGGAAGCCTTCGATTTCTGCGGGTGTGGGCGGGAGGCCGGTGAGGTCGAAGGTGGCGCGGCGAATGAGCGTGCGGCGGCTGGCGGGCGGAGAGAATGAGAGGCTCTTGGCGCGGAGGGCGGATTCGAGATGAGAGTCGATGGTACCGCCTGGATTGGCGAGGGGCTGCAGGGACCAAAAGGAGGAGGTGGCGCGGGGGCGTACGGCGAGCGTGGTTTCCCAAGGGGCTCCGGCCTCGATCCATTGTTTGATGACGGCGCGTTCGTCGAGGGGGAGGCCGCCACCGGGCGGCATTTCGCCGCGTTCGACTCGGGCGAGGAGTTTGGCGGGTAGGACCGCAGACGCCGAGGAGCGCGAGGTGAGCGAGAGATTGCCGAGACGGGTGGCGTCGTTGTGGCAGGATAAGCAGCGGCGGGCGAGGATCTGGGGGGCGTCGGCGTAGGCGAGGGCGGCAAGGCCGAGAAGGAGGAAGGGACGCATGACTGCCCTAAATTGTACGGGAATCCAATCGTGGAGAGACACTTCGGGCGAACCGCGTGGTTTGGCTGGGTTGTCAAAGAGCGGAATACGGTTCGCAGGCGGCGGGGTTCTACGATTCGAAGCCAGGTCAGCAGCGGTCGGTATAGGCCGGGGCGTTTTCCGGGCGGTCGGGGACGCTTTGCGATTCGAAGCCAGACTCGAAGGGCAGCGACTGGCCTGCCGCCATGACTTTCGGTTTCGCGGCGACGACCGGGACTGGCTCCGGGCGGCGTTTGATAGCGTCCTGCAAGGCCTTCAGCGATTGCCGATAGGTTCTTTCGGCGGCGGTAACGTAGCGTTGCAGGCTGGTTAGCGTTTTTCGGTGGCCTTCGTCGAAGAGGCAGGCACTGAGTTGGGCGCCGGTTGTTTGTTCGGTATCGACCGCGCCGTTTCGGCTGAGTTGGCGGTCGGTCTGATCCATCATGCGGTCAAAGGTGGCGCTTTCGACGCGGCGGGCCCGATTGAGCCGCCAAAGGGCTTCGGTGAGTTGGCTCGTCAGGAGGGTTTCCTCCGGGGTGACGGGTGCAAAGCTCGTGTGAACTTCGTTGTGGAGTTCGTCGAACTCGGCTTGGGTTTCCCCGAAGACCAGAAGGCTGGACTAGCAGAGACCGTGGGCCAGTCGATTTTTGCTGGAGATGGCCTTGCCGGCTTCGGTGCGCGGTCCGGTGGACTTACGGGCGTTCTGGCGGTTGATTTCGCGCTGTTTGGCTGCGGCTTCGGCGATCTTCTGTTCGGCTTCTTCTTTTTCCAACTGTTCCATTTGGCGTTCCATGGAACGGAGGGCATTTTCGAGGTACGAGCTTGGGGGCTGATTCTGGGACGGGGTCATTTTGAAGGCTCCTGAGGGGAAAATGAAAAAGCCCGCTGGGCCGATTGGGGCGCAGTGGGCTTTTCTAATTTCACTCTACGGGTGGTGTCAAGCGGTTTTGGTCATTTGGAGGGGGCTGGTGTTGCAAACAAAGGGAAGATTTTGAGACATGGGCCGTGACCGGCCCTTCTGGGGAACCCAAGTTCCGACGATTCGGCGCCGTTGGAGATCGGATCACCGTTGGGCGACTGGTGCATTCCCTGCGTACCAGAGGCCGAGCATGTTGGCATCTTGTATCTCACAGCGGTGTAAACCGCTGCGTCCATATCCGTTTCCCTTGACGGCCCGTTTGTCGGAGTCGAAGGTCACCGTGAAGTTCTTCACGCAGGATGACCGTCCTTCGACCTCCAATTGAATTACAGGCCGTTCGAACCGATCGATCATTCTCTCGAACCACATGCTGTCCTTCATGCGAGCAAAACGTACCGGCTTTACCCGGACCATCCGCTCGAAAGTCTGTCCATCCGGCAGGCGGCTGGGGCAGGTGAGGTCGAGCAGAAGAAAAACGTCACCAATCAAGCGACCGGTGCCTCTGAGGCGAACGACGCCGGTCGATTGCCCTTCAACGAGGTCGCAAACCTCTAGAGTTGCGGGCTGCTTCGGTGGGGAGATCGACTGAGCGTAGCAGAGGAGGGCCAGGAGCGGAACACAGCAGACGACTCGGGTAGCGGCCCTCATTGAATGACTCCTAGCTCGTGGATTGAGGTAATCAGAAACTCGCACGGCATCCTGCCGTAGGGGCCGAATCCGTTTCCCAGGATAGCGTCTTGTTTCCGGTTCACCGGGCGGCATGACAGGTCCCCGGTGGCGAGGATCTGGAATAGGGATCCCGGGTATTGTTCGGCGAGGAATCGAAATCGCGAAGCTGCGGCCTTTCGTTGTTCGCTAAATTCTGTTCGAAGGTGGATGTATGAAGAAAGGTTGCCGGATTCCTCATACTCTTCTTTGGTTCCGCGGAGACAGGAGGCGTCGGCGACGGCGTGACTCCCATTCCGCGTGAAGGCCCCGGTGGCCCGCAAGAGGATGTTCTTGGCCTTGCCTTGCTTCTGGAGCGCCTCGCACACGCCGATGCTCCGAACCGGAGTTGGAGCGGGTGGCCCCTGAGAAGTGAGAGGCAGGCAAAGTGTGGCGAGGAGCAAGAGAACTCGAATCGGGAAGCTTCGGTGCATGGTTGCGCCAGGAGTCTGGTTGAGCGTGGTGCTCCATCCAGTATGCAGCGAATTGACGATTGCCCTTCGTCTGGCCGGGACCAGTCCATTGCTGAGTTCGACCTGGCAGTTGACGAAGAAGGCGCAGATTGCTTCGTCCTCGGTGGTGGTACCTTTGCCGGGTAGTCAAATAGGGCTTACGACCCAGCCGCGAGCTCGGTTGGCGAGGCGGTCTAGTTGAGGGGTCCCGGCTGAACTGCTAGTAAATGTTCGCAAGTCGTAATTGGACACGTCGCGGCGCGTTCCTGTTCAGCAGCCGTACCGTGGCGCGACCCACCGGCGTCTTCCCGCAAACCTGGCCGTCTCGCAGTTCGAAATGATCCTCCCACCGGTCTAGGCGGGGATGAAACAGGCGAACAAGCGCCTCGGTGTCTGGGTCGATGCTGGTCAGATTGGGACCCTTGTAGGCGTTGCATCGATCACAGGCAAGCGCCAAGCCCGCAGGATCGGCGGAACCGCCGTGCTGTTTGGCTACGACATGTTCGAGGTGGAAGGGGATAAGGGGAGTTGCGGACTGAGGCAGCCGGCAGTACTCGCAGGCGTTCCCGGCCCTGCCGCGAACCAGATCTCGAGTTCGCTGATCCAACTCAAGCGGCCTGCCGCGACAGGAACCGCCGAGCCTTCGCCTGCATTATGGAGACGAGGTCAACGGCTTCGATGAAGTCCTTGTATTCTGCGTCCTCGACCGGTGTTAACGTTCCTTCGTTTGCCTTCTCGCGCAGCTCATCCACGCGCGCCTGCACTTCGGCGTCTACGCGAAGCTCAAGAAGCGCGGAGGCGGATTCTGGCGTCAGCGTATCGGTCAGCGGATCTAGCAAACGGTCCAAGTAGCTCAGCACGTCTATTGGTAGTATACGGCTCCTGGCCGGTCGCTCGGAGAACTCAACGGGTACATCTTTGCAGCCGAACGGAACTCAGTTGTTCCGGGGTGTGTTGGCAATGGGCGCTGTGGAGGCGCGTACGACTCAGTTTCGATGGAGAATGGTGTTCTCATGACTCGAAGAACCTTTCTCGCCTCCGCGGCGGCCACGGTGGCCGCGGCCCAGAAGGCCCGCCGTCCGAATATTGTGCTGATCTTGATCGACGACTACGGCTGGCGCGATACGGGATTCAACGGGAGCAAGTTCTACGAGACGCCGAATATCGACCGGCTCGCGCGCGAGGGCATGGTGTTTACCGATGGCTATTCGGCCAGCGCGGTCTGTTCTCCAACGCGGGCGGCCATCATGACGGGGAAATTTCCGGCGCGGCTCCACCTCACTTCTCATCTGCAAGGCGCCTCGAACCGGTACCACCATACTAAGGTGATCCAGCCCAGCGCGCGGCTCGCCTTGCCGCTGGCAGAGGTCACCATCGCCGAGTTGCTGCGGGAGCAAGGTTACCGTACCGCTTGCATCGGCAAGTGGCATTTGGGAACGAAGGGGTTTCTTCCCTCCGACCAAGGCTTCGACGTCTCGCTGGCCGGGGATGAGGCCGGTTCGACGAACAATTTCTTCTATCCGGCGTGGCTGAAGAAAGTGACGCTTGATGGTCAGCCGGGCGACTATCTCACCGACCGGCTGACAACGCTCGCGGTCGACTTCATCCAGGGCAATCGGGAACGCCCGTTCTTTCTCTACTTGCCGCACTTCGCCGTGCATACGCCCATCGAGGGCAAGCCGGAGAAGGTGAAGAAATACGACGCTAAGGCGCGGCCGGAGGATCCGCAGAACTATGGCGAATACGCCGCGATGATTGAAAGTGTTGATGAGAGCGTAGGGCGGGTTCTCGATGCGTTAAAAGAATCCGGAGTGGCGGAGAATACGCTGGTGCTGTTTAGCTCCGACAATGGCGGGGTAACGTCGCGGGAGTGGAAGGGGAGGCCGGTGACTTCGAATCTGCCGCTGCGCGTGGGAAAGGGCCACGTTTACGAAGGGGGCATCCGGGTGCCAACGGTGGTGCGGTGGCCAGGGGTGACGAAGCCGGGCAGCACGTGTGCGGAACCGGTGGTGAGCTACGACTATGCGCCGACGATCGCGGAGGTGGCGGGGGTGCCGCGGGAGAGGTTGCCCCGGATGGACGGCCGTAGCTTTACTGGGGCGTTGCGGGGGCGCGCGGGAAAAATCAGGGATCTGTTTTGGCACTATCCGCACTACAGTCCGCAGAAGGGGCGGCCGGCGGCGGCGATGCGGAACGGGGACGATAAGCTGATTCTGTTCTTCGAGGAGGGCCGGGTGGAACTGTATGACTTGAAAAACGACATCGGCGAGACAAGTGATTTGGCCGCCATGCAGCCGGCGAAAGCGGCAGCGATGCGAAAGCGCTTGGAAGCGTGGTTGACGGCGACGGGGGCTCAGATCCCCGCCAAGAATCCGAAGTATGATCCGGCGCGGGAGTTTGAGGTGGGGGAGCCGATGGGACCGGTCCCGGTCAAGTAAAGGCGTTGCTGCGCCATGGAAACTGATACCTTTGGGATTGGTAGCGAACGGCCCGTAATGCCATTGGGGCTTTCCGGAAGTGCGAGTGAAAGTGAACGAGCAACGAAGGGTCCGATGTCGAAGCGGTAGAACAGCAGCCGCGAGTCCCGGTTCAT
Organism: Candidatus Sulfopaludibacter sp. SbA3; assembly: GCA_945890485.1. Classification (GTDB taxonomy): domain Bacteria; phylum Acidobacteriota; class Terriglobia; order Bryobacterales; family Bryobacteraceae. The sequence goes on from CAMDCN010000009.1 coordinate 263,400, forward strand.
GAACAAGGTACGCGTGCTGTGGGAGTCGCTACGATCCAGCCTTTGGTTTCTGCCCACGCTACTAGTTCTGAGTTCCGTGGTTCTCGCCGTCGCCGCAATCGAGGCGGAGCCATGGTTTGACGCCAACCGCTTTGAAGAACACTGGCCGCGCCTGCTCGGTGCCGGCGCGGCCGGGGCGCGTGGCATGCTGTCGGCTATCGCGGGTTCGATCATTACCGTGGCCGGGGTCGCGTTTTCGACGATCATTGTCGCGCTAACCCTGGCGTCAAGCCAGTACACGCCCCGCATCCTGCGGAACTTCATGCGCGACAAAGGGAACCAATCGGTTCTTGGGGTGTTCCTCGGGGTCTTTGCTTACTGTCTGGTGGTGCTCCGGACCATCCGGGGCGGGGACGAAGGCGCTTTTGTGCCTTCCTTCGCCGTTTCGGTAGCCGTGGCGCTGGCGTTTGTCGCCATCGGCTTTTTCATTTTCTTTATTCACCATATTTCGTCCGGCCTGCAGGCGTCGAGCATCATCGCAGGGGCGGCCCAGGAGACGATCGAAGCGGTCGACCGTCTGTTCCCGAAGGAGTTGGGCGAAGCTGACGGGTCTGGTCTCTCGTCGCGACGGCCTCCCGCGGATCAGGAGTGGAAGGGTATAGCCGCTCGGCGCACGGGCTACATCCAAAGTGTCGATGGAGACGCGCTTCTCCGATTGGCGAGTGAGTGGAATGTGATTGTCCGCATGGACTCGGGCATTGCCGAGTTTGTGGTGGAAGGGGCGACCCTTGTTTCCATTACCGGGGAGACGGCCCCAGATGAAGAAAGAGCGGCGCAGCTACACGGCGCTTACTCCATCGACCGCCACCGCACGACGGTTCAGGATGTGGGCTTTGGCATCCGGCAGATCGTGGACATAGCACTCAAGAGCCTTTCCCCGGGCATCAACGACACGACTACGGCGGTGAATTGTGTGGACTATTTGACGGCAATCCTGGCACGGCTCGCCCCGCGTCAGATTGAAGAACCATTCCGGATGGATCAGGGCGAAGTGCGGGTTCTGGCTCGCGGGCCCACTTTTCGGAGCCTGCTCGACGACGCGTTTGACCAAATTCGGCAGAACTCTGAAGGTAACGTCGCCGTTCTCGTCCGCCTTCTCCAGAACCTTCACGTCATCGCCGGGTTTACGCACGACGGACATCGGCGCCACGCGCTGCAACTGCATGCTGACCTGGTGCTGGAGCCGGCAGAACGCAGCGTCCCCGCGCCCTACGACCGGGCGGCGATTCACCAAGTCAGCAAGCTAGCTATGCCCACGCCTAGCGGCCCAAGCGAGGGTAAGCAGTGAACCAGATGAGCAGCGGGGAAAACCGGGGCACGGCGCCCGATGACGCAACGGCGTTAGAACAAGAGCGCTTTGAACTGTTGGCACGGCTTGAAGATTGGCTGGAAACGCCGATGTTGGTGCTGGCCTTTGTGTGGCTGGCGCTACTGATTGTTGAGTTTATATGGGGTGAAAGCTCGCTGTTTGAGGTCATCGGCACGAGCATCTATGGCGTTTTCATCGTGAACTTTGCTCTTGAGTTCACATTGGCTCCGCGGAAGGTGGACTATCTTAAACGCCACTGGCTGACGGCGATCTCGCTGCTTGTGCCGGCCCTACGCATATTCCGGGTATTTCGAGTGTTCCGGGTCCTTCGGCTGGCGCGTACCGCGCGGGGTTTTCGTTTGCTGCGCGTCGTCAGTTCCCTGAATCGAGGAATGCTCGCGCTGGGGGCGAGTCTGAGCCGCCGGGGTTTTGGGTACGTGATCGCTTTGACGCTCCTCGTCACTTTTGGCGGTGCTGCCGGCATGTATGCCTTCGAGAATGAAGCCCCCGAAGGTCTCCACAGCTATGGGGAGGCGTTGTGGTGGACGGTGATGATCATGACCACCATGGGCTCCCAGTATTGGCCGCAGACGGTGGAGGGGCGGGTCTTGTGCGTCTTTCTGTCCCTGTACGCATTCGGGGTGTTCGGCTACGTGACGGCGACGCTGGCGACCTACTTTATTGGCCGCGATGCGGAGAGTGAATCCGCCGAGGTGGCTGGTTCGGCGCAACTGATTTCGCTGAGAGAGGAGATCCACGCGTTGCGGGAGGAGATGCGAGCGTTCGCGGAGCGCCGTAGTGACGGCGGGCCTCCTACTCGATAGTCGCTTCGCCCCGCGTCCCTTCACCAGCACCTCCTCGCTGGCAGGGCTTCGTGTTGGAGACCGCGGAAAAGGGCAGGATCGGAATTTGCTACTGTAGGGGACCGTCAAAATTCAGCTCCAGCCCGTTACCAAGGTAAAGGATCGGTTCGCATGTTGAGATCTCTCGTTGGTTGGGGGACGCTTGTCCTCGCAGGTTTGCCCTTGTTGGGCCAAGAGGCCCCCTTTGTGTCTGGGGGCGGGGTTGTGAACGCAGCCAGCTTCACGCCGAACTCCTTACCGGGCGGCGGCATCGCGCAGGGTTCGATTTTCAGCATTTTCGGCCGCGATTTGGGGCCGACGACGCCGGTGCAGGTGACGAGCTTCCCGCTCGGCGCTTCGCTGCAGGGTGTTTCGATTCAGGTGCGGCAAGGGAGCACTACCCTGGACGCGATTCCACTTTTCGTCCTCGCGAGCCAGATCAACGCCATCATGCCTTCGGCGACGCCGGTGGGGCAGGTCACGCTGCGCGTTAGCTACAACGGACGGGCGGGGAATTGGGTGCCGGTCACCGTGGTGGCGCACTCCCCCGGGGTGTTCACGGCGACCGGGATTGGCAAGGGCTGGACGATTTTCCAGAACTTTGTCGACCCCGGCAATCAGCCGCTGAATTCCGGGCGCACGGCCGCGAAGCCGGGGCAGGTGGGTACCTTGTGGCTGACGGGGGCGGGGGCGATTCGCGGGGCGGATGGCAATTCGCCTCCGGTGGGCGACCATCCGTACAACGTAGAGATTTTTGTGGGGGGGCGGCGGGTGACCAACCGGCTCTATGCAGGGCGTGCGCCGGGCATTTCCGGGCTCGATCAGTTTGTGTTCGCCGTGCCGGCGGATGCGCCCACCGGGTGCTTTGTTCCGATTTATGTGCGGGTGAACGGGGCGGTGAGCAACTCGACGACGATGGCGATTATGCCCGAGGGGGGCGCGTGTGCGGACGCGCATAACCCGATTAGCGCGGAGCTGATCCGGGGTGGCAAAGTGGTGCAGGCGGTTTTGTCGCGCATGGCGACGGACTCGGGCGTGATCCCTGGGGTGAATTTGCGGCTGGTGACCGATGTGGCGTCGGTACGCACCCGCGAAGAGCCCGGCGGGTTGTTCGCGTTTGATCCGTTTTTGGCCGCGCCGCCGGCGGGGGCGTGCACGAGCTATACGTTCGGCGGGAACGTGATCAGCGATCCGATTCGGTTTGCTGCGCCGGGAAGGGCGCTGGCGCTGGGCGATTTCGCGGCGGACTCGGGCGCGAGAAGTGTGAAACTAGGACCGCGCCGCGCGGGGTTGGTTTCGGACCCGATCGGGGGCGGCTTAGAAGCGAAGCCCCTATTCTTCGTTTCGGCGGCTACTGCCTCGATACGAGCCACTGGCGGCGCCGGGGGAGGGGCGTTCATCGCCTCCGTACCGCCCGGGGGGACGCTTGGCGGCGCCCGCCTGGCAGCACTTTCTCTGCTGGACCGGGAGGCTTCGGCGACGGTTCAATGGACCGGCGTGGCCGGCGTATCGGCCTCGATATCGGGCGCTGTTTACGAGCTAGCAACTGACAGCTCGGCGTACTTCCTGTGCGTCTCGGAACGAGGGGCCAGCGGCTTCACGATTCCGGACTATGTGCTGGCCGGCCTGCCTCCAACGGAGGACGTTGCTCCGGCGGGTTCGGCGCTGTCGCTCTTCTCGGCGTGGCCCGTTTTTTCATCCACGACGACGGCGGACCAAGTCCGCATCTTCACGGCCCGTCAAGACCTGTACGGGCAGGCCATTATCTCGGTGCAATAGGGCCCTATGACTCCCCAATTCTATAGAACGGCCGTCGTCGTTTCGCTGCTCCTCGGCGCGGTTTTCCAGGCTGGTTGTTCCCAGATCAGTTTACCGCCGCCTGTCTTCGTCGCGCATGAGAACGCTGCCAACCCGGTTTGGGTGGGCGGGCCGTTTCCCCTCTATCCGCTGAAGATCGCCGGACTGGAGGCGTGTACTTCCGTGGCCGATCTCAAGGTCATTAGCGGGATTGGGCAAGACCCATATAGCACTTCGCTGTATCTGGTGTGTCCGGCGGCGAAGGAACTCGCTGTAGCGATCAATTACGATCCGGGAACCGGCCAGGTGGTGCGGGCGGCCGCCACCGACATATTCCGTAAGGCCGGGTCGGCGACGGTGGGAGAGGGCGCGTTTGCGGTGGTGGTGGATGCGGTGGAGGGCTTCGCCTATGTCAGCAATACCCTCAGCAATACGGTGAGCGTGGTCGACATCCGGACGAACCGGACGGTCGCCACGATCGGAGGATTTCCCGCGGGCAGCCGGCCGGGGGGGCTGGCGGTGATGCCGGGCAAGCTATACGTGGTGCTAACGGCCACCGGGAAAGTGAGCGTGGTGAACACGGCGACCCGGCAGATCAGCGCTACGATCGACGTGGGCCAGACGCCTGGCCGTCCCAGTCTCTCCGCAGGCAACCGGGATCTGTACGTTCCCAACTCGGGGAGCGGTACGGTGAGCGTGATCGCGACGGCGACGGACACCGTGGAGTTCACAATACCGAGTACGCGGGGAACGCAGGCGGTTGCCGCGTCGAAGAATGGCAAGTTCCTGTTTATTGGCCGTACGGCGGCGCCTGGTTTTGAGGACATCATCTATAGCGCTTTGACTTATAAAGCGGATGCGGGCGGCGCGATAGAGAACGTCCCCACTGCCCCTTCGAGCTATATGGAGGGGCTGACTGCGGGTTCTGATTCACTCGGCTTCGCGGTTGTGGACGCGAGCGACGGCTCTCCTGTCGTGTTTTGGCAGGCTCCGATCCTGCAGCAGGAGTTGGCAGACCTGCTCCAGTTCCAATTGTATGAGTGGACTGGGAGAGTGCTGGAGCCCTCCGTTAACAGCTCGCTTCGGGCGACGTCGGTTGCCGTAAGTGAAAAGGCACGACTGAAGCCGAGGCCGGGGCAGTGCCGGCTGACGATCCGGACGGTGGGCCCGGGAAGTATTCGGGTGAGCCCGCCGCCACCCGCCGACGGCTTCTACCCTTGCGACATCCTTTCGATACTGAATGCGGAACCAGAAGCGGGCAGTGAGTTCGACGGTTGGAATGTAAGCACGAAAAAAGCAGGGGCTTCGGCTGCGACAGCCGGCGCACCGAAGGGGATCCGATCGGTCATTCAGGAAGGCATCACTCTTCCCGTCACTCCCAAGCAAGACGATACGATTATCGTCGTTGGAACATTTAGAGCGCCGCCCTTGGAAGTTGGGTCGACTGCCAACTTCCGCCTCCGGGTAGAAACGGCGCCGGCCGGGCTGCAAGCGCGGATCGGGACGGCGGGCGTGTATTCGCCGGCGCCGGTGGTGTTGACCGCACCAGCACTTTCCGCGCAGACGATCAGCGTGACCACGCCACAATTTAGCGCGGCGAACGGCACCGGGTATGCGTTTTCTTCTTGGTCAACCGGCGCGACGACACCAGAGATAACGGTCCAGAGTCTGGCAGATATCACCCACACGGCTACCTTCTGGCCCGCGTGCTATGTATTGACCCTGGCCTCCGCGCCGGCGGCAGCCGGTACGGTGACGGCGAGCCCCGCCTCTGGAGGATTGGCCGGGCTGCCCTCGAATTGTTATGCGCCGGGAACGGTGGTGACGCTGACGGCCGCCGGGACGGGCGGCGCCACGGTGCAGAGTTGGACCGGAGCCAGCGGGACCGGTAACACTGCCACGGTGACCATGGCCGCTCCGGTGACGGCTACGGCCAACTTCGGAACAGCGGCGAACGTCAACCTGACGGTGGCGACGAATCCGGCGGGCCTGGAAACGCGGATTGGAACCTCGGGGGTATTCGCGCCGGGTCCGGTGACGTTGCCGGTGGCGCCGAACTCGACGCAAACCATTGCGGTAAGCAATCCGCAGTACTTGGCTGCAGCGCGCACGGGCTACAGCTTTACGGGCTGGTCGACAGGGGCGACGACCCCGGTGACTACGGTGCAGCCAACGGCCAATCTGACGGCAACGGCGAGCTTCCGGGCGGCTTGTTATGAGTTGGCGATTAACGTCCTTCCGGCGGGCAGCGGGACGGTGACGGCGACGCAACCGGTGGGAGTACCGGCTGGGTTGCCGGCGAACTGTTATGCTCCGGGGACCTTGGTGATCCTGACGGCCGCGGGCACCGGGGGCAGCACGCTGCAATCGTGGACCGGGGCATCGGGGACGGGGAACGTGGTTTCGGTGGTGATGGGCGCGCCGGCGACGGTGACGGCTAACTTCGGAACGGCGTCGAACGTGAATTTGACCTTGGCGACGAATCCGGCGGGCTTAGGCGTGCGGATTGGCGCGGCGGGGCCGTTTGTTCCCGGGCCGGTGACGGCGCCGGTTCCGGCGAACCAGCCGCAGACGATTAGCGCGGCCGATCCACAGTACTTGAGTTCGGCGTTGACGGGGTATAGTTTCGTCTCTTGGTCCACGGGAGCGGCGCCAGCGTCGGCGACGACGACCGTGCAGCCGGCGGCGAACCTGACGGCGACGGCCACGTTCCGGGTGGCGTGTTACGCGCTGGTCGTTTCGGTTTCGCCGGCCAATGGCGGGACGGTGACGGCGAGTCCGGCGAGCGGCGGACTGCCGGGGATGCCGGCGAACTGTTATGCGCCGGGAACCGTGGTGACGTTGACGGCTGCGGCGAACGAGGCGCTCGACTTCTATTTCGACGCGGAGCCGACCTACCGGGTGACGATGAACGCGCCGCAGACGATTCCGGTGACGTTTATTCCGTATCCGGCGCCAAAGGTTCGGTTCGTGTTGGACCCGAATCTGTCGGGCTTTTTGCCGGGCAACATTGTGGCGGCGCGCGGCCGATTGGAGAACCGGGACGTGGCGGGTGCCGCCGGGGCTCCGTTTAAGGATGTGCGGATCACGAGAGTGAACTGGGTGGCTACGCCGGCCGGGCAGACGGTGACCAATACGACCGTGTTGCCGTTGGTGGTGGGTGACATCGCGGCGGGCGGCGTGAGCGGGACGGTGGAGTTGCGCGGCAATTATTCGGCCGGCGTGGCGGATGTCCGGGTTTGCGCGTCGGGAACGGCGGTGAGTCCGTTGTCGGGCCGGTTGTTCACTTGGGCGGATCCGAACTGTCCCTAGGCCGCGGCGTTGGCGCGCTCAGAGGGCGGTGAGGGTGACGATCACCTCCAGCCCCTGAGGCGCGCGATTCCGCACGGCGATGGACCCTGCACAGGCCTCAATGCAGCTGCGGGCGATGGCAAGGCCGAGGCCGGCGCCGCCGCTTCGCCGGTCTCGGGAGGCATCGACGCGAAAGAAGGGGGAGAACAGTTGGGGCAGGGCTTCGGCGGGGACTCCGGGACCGCAATCGGCCACGGTGATGCGCACTTGGCGGCCTTGTGGGGAAGCGGAGATGGAGATGGGGCCGCTCGAGCCGGCGTAACGGTTGGCGTTCCGAACCAGGTTGGCGAAGGCGCGATGGAGGTACTCGGGTTCGCCTTGGACTTGCAGCGAGGAGTCGATGTGGACGGCCACCGGGACGTCGCCGGTTCGCTCGGCGTGGAGCACGCGCTGGATGAGCTCCGCGAGCGGGACGGGACGCAACTGGATGGTTTCCGGGCGCATCTCGGCCTTGGCGAAGGTGATAAGTTCGTCGGTGAGCCGGGTCATCTGCTCGAGCTCTTCCTGGCAGTCGGCGAGGCGCTGGTGGCGAGCCGGGTCGATGGCGCGTTCCGCGAGGCTGAGGGCTACTTGCATGCGGGCGATGGGCGACCGGAGTTCGTGAGCGACGCTGGCGAGAAAGCGCTTCTGCGTGCTGGCCTGCGCTTCGAGTTGGGCGGCCATGCGGTTGATAGCGATGCCCAATTGGCCGATCTCATCGGAGCGGGTGGCTTCGGCGGAGTTCTGGAAATTGCCTTCGGCGATTTGGCCTGTGGCCTTTCGCATGGCTTCTATGGAGCGGGTGACGCCGCCAACGAAGGGTAGCCAACAGCAGGCGGAGAGGACGAGGGCGATGCCAGCCGCGGCGATCCACTGTTCGAGGGGAAAGAAGAACGGATTGGTCCAGAAGCCGGTGGAGGCGAGGAGCAAGGTGGCCGGGGTGGGGTTGGCGTGGGGAGGGCCATCGATGAGGATCCGGGTTCCGATCCAGTACTGATACGGGCCTTCGGTCACCAGCAGGAAGCCCCCGCGGAGAAAGGGGGAGAGCCGCCGGCGTTCGCCGCGTGCTAAGGCTTCATTCCTCCGCGGGCCGCCTTGGCGATTCGGGCCCAATTGCAGGCGCGTGGAGACCGGGGCTGGGAGCTCCAACGCGGGCCCCGCCAGCCGTTGCCCGGTTCCCGCGCGGAAGATGACCAGCGTCACGCCGTACTCGGCGGAACGCCGTTGCAGGATGCCGTCCCAACTGGTGAGATCGGCATCGCCTAGCTCCGTGGCTAAGTTTCGGCCGGTGGTGAGGAGCCGTTCCCGTAGCGCGGCGAGGAGGAACGAGCCGAGGTCGTCGTCCAACTGGGAGCGGACGAAGAGCGCGAAGGCTCCCGCGAGCAGAGCGACGTTGAGCAGAGCGAGGAGCAGGATCTTGGTGCGTAAACGAAGCCCGGCGGGTTGGCCACTCATCATCACTCGCTGGCGCTGTCCGGGGCTGGCTTGCGCATGCGATAGCCGGCGCCCCGGACGGTTTCGATGTAGCGTGGCGCCTTGGGATCGTCGCCGAGTTTCTTTCTCAGCGAGGAGACATGCATGTCGATGGAGCGATCGAAGGCGTCGAAATCGCGGTCCGCATTTTCGAGCAGGAGCTGTTCGCGGGTTTTGACGCGGCCGGCCGCGCGGGCGAGCGTGAGGAGGAGCCCGAATTCGATGGAGGTCAACTTCAAGGTCCTGCCGCCCAGGGAGACCAGGCGGGCTTCGGGGTCCAGCCAGAGGTCTCCGACCGCAACGGGCGACTGGCGGGCGTGTTCCTCTAGGCGGGCGGTGAGGATCGACCGGCGCAGGACGGCGCGCAGGCGGGCCAGGAGTTCGCGCGGGGAGAAGGTTTTGGGCAGGTAGTCATCGGCGCCGATTTCGAGCCCGGCGACGCGATCCGGCTCGTCGCCGAGGGCGGAGAGCATGAGGACGGGAACGGTGGATTGGGTGCGGAGTTCGCGCAGGAGATCGAAGCCGTTGAGGCCGGGCAGCATGACATCGAGGATGATGGCGGAGTAGGTGCCGTTAGTGGCCGCGGCGAGACCTGCGCGGCCATCGTGAACGAGATCGATGGAGTAGCCGAGGGGTTCGAGATAGGCCTGGAGGAGTTGGGAGTATTTGATGTCGTCGTCGACGATCAGGAGTCTCGTGATGCTAGCGAAGCCCACAGCGATCATGGTACCGCGCAGGTTCTTCGAGGTCGCGTAACTTTACAGAACCTTTACGTTGCGGCGCGGTTTCGGACGGGTGGTCTTTACAATTCGATGGAAGCATGGAGGTCAGGAACCTATGCAACCAGACACAGTTTTCATGAGAATGTCCCCAGGCCGGAGGCTTCACGCCGGCGCGATGCGATTCGGCTGGGGCCTGCTGCTCGGCTTGGCGCTTGCTCCGGGGTTGCTCTTCGCGCAAGCGCCAGAACGGGCGGTGAAGATCTCTCGCATGGGGATGCTGTATGCGGGTGGACGCGAAATCAGTACCTCCACGCAGCGGGGCGGGGCGCAGACACAGTGGGCGGAGCAGGCGCTGGTGCACTATCTGTTTCCCGAGAACATTACGTATCCGCACCCGATCGTGATGGTTCCCGGCTTAGGGTTGACGTCGTATCTCTATCTCGGAACTCCAGATCAGCGGCCCGGTTGGGCGCAGACCTTCGCTTCCGAGGGCTTTGCCGTCTTCGTCTTTGATGAGCCGAATAACGCGGTTTCCGGGTTCAATGTCGGCCCCTTCGCCGCGGCAAGGAGCGGGGAAACGGATCCGCGACAGATGCCGCAATTCACCCTGTGGTCCAACGAGTCCGTCTGGAGGAATTGGGGGATTGGTCCGGAGAGTGGCGTCTTCTTTGAGGATTCGAAGTATCCGAAGGATATTGTTCAGTTGCAGCGTTCGATGACGCCAGTGTTCGGTGACGGCACGGGTGGTCGATTCGGCTTTGAGACCAAGGCGGCCGCGTTGATTGATTTGCTGCAGCGGACGGGACCGGCCGTTTTGGTGTTGCACTCGGCGGCCGGTATGACGGGGTTTGAAGCCGCGAGGAGGCGTCCTGATTTAGTGAAGGGCATTGTGGTGGTGGAACCGGTGGGATGCCCGGAGGAGGCGGCCGATGTGATCCGGATGTTGGGCGGTGGCGAGAAGTTCTTCTATGGGGTGTTTGGCGATCATTTTGAAGTACGGGGCATGCAGGGCAGGTTGGATGCCTGCGAGGAGACGGCGCGGCTTGCCGCGGCCGCCGGGGCGCGAGCCAGTGTGACGTGGCTGCCTAGGGAGGGGATCCGCGGGAACACACACCTGTTGATGCAGGACACGAACAGCGACGATATCGCCATGCGGATAGTACGTTTCATTCGGCCTTAGCGCGGTGCCCCGGAGAGTCCGGAGAAGGGAGTTCGGCGTGGTAATCGTTCGCGGCGAACTCTCTTCTTGCTAGTGCCGCCAAACGGTATTCTCGAAGAAGCGCTTTGTCGCCGGGGTGTCGACTTGGAATGGCTTAATTATCATCACTTACTATACTTCTGGGTTGTCGCCAAGGACGGCAGCATCGCTCGGGCTTGCGAGCGGCTGCATTTGGCGCAGCCTACGATCAGCGGACAACTCAAACAGCTCGAAGAGACTCTTGGTGAGAAACTCTTCGTCAAGGCCGGGCGTGGGCTGGCCCTCACCGATGTCGGCCGGACGGTGTTCCAGTACGCCGAGGAGATCTTCGGCCTGGGCGCGGAGCTGCAGGACGTCCTCAAAGGCCGGCCGCGAGGACGGCCTATTCGCCTCGTTGTCGGGGTCTCTGACCTCGTGCCGAAGCTGATCGCCTATCGGATCCTGCAACCGGCCCTGGCGCTCGGCGAGCCGGTGCAGTTGATTTGCGAAGAGGATACTACGGAGCGGCTGCTGGCCGAACTCGCCGACCATCGCCTGGATATGGTGCTGGCCGATGAACCCATCACCGGCATGGCTCGAACCAAAGCGTTCAACCATCTGCTGGGTACCTGCGGCGTTACGCTGTTCGGCACGACTCAATTGGCCAAACAGTTCCGGAAAGGCTTTCCCGGCAGTCTGAACGGTGCGCCGTTTCTGCTGCCCGCCAAGGGCTCCGGACTGCGGCGGGCGCTCGACCGCTGGCTGGAGGAACAGCACATCCGCCCACTGATCGCGGGAGAGTTCAAAGACAGCGCGCTGCTCAAAGCCTTTGGGCAGGCTGGCGTGGGGCTGTTCGCCGGGCCCACCGCCATCGAGGACGAGATCCGCAGCCACTACCGTGTTGTCGTCGTGGGACGGGCGCCCAGCGTGACCGAAAGCTTCTATGCGATTTCGGTGGAGCGGCGCGTGAAGCATCCCGCGGTGGCGGCGATTTGCGAGGCGGCGCGCGGGCAGTTGTTCGCCACTCCCGATTCATCGTTTTAACCGATTCGACGAGCCGAAAACATCTATTAGACACAAGAATGGCTTCGCTTTAGTCTGAGTTCAGTGGGACACAAACACCCACCGAATAAGGAGAAAGCACCATGAAAATCAGTATGCGGTTGTGTGGCGTTCTGCTCCTGGCAGCGTCATCGGCGTTGGCCCTGGACAAGGAGATCGCCGGGAAGATGATGGAGGCCTCGCAGCGCCTGGAGACCGACGCCAGGGCGATCAGCGTGGCGTTGAAATCGAAGAACGCAGCGGTGGATGAGGTTCACAAGCGCTTGGCGCAGATGGACGCCGATATGGCGAAGCTGCAGGAAAGCGTCAGCGAGGTGGAGGCCAGCGAGCTGGAGATGAGCGCCCGGGACAAGCGGGACTGGGAGTTGCTGAAGACCAAGGTGAAGCTGTTGGAGGTGTTCCACACCAACAAGAAGGCCCTGGCGGCTGAGGACGTGATGAAGAACCGGACCATGATCCGGGCTCACGCCGACGGAGTGGCCTTGCGGGCGATGAAGCTGCGGCAGACGGCCGCGGGTTTGCAGAAGTCGTAGCGACGGATGCGACCGCTTGGATCCTTGGTCGTGCTGGCGACGGGGTTGGCGAATGGGCAACAGGCCATCGTGAACATGCCGTCGGCGGACGTTACTCCGAAAGGAAGGCACTTTGTGATGCATGAGACGCAGGCCCGGGGGTGGGGACCGGGCCGGTCTTGGTCGGGGACGAACTTCTACGCTTACGGCGTGGGACGGTCGACGGAGTTAGCGGTGACGAGTTATAACGGCGGAGCGCCGCTGGCACGTACCTTTTCGACAGGCGTGGGGTTCAAGAGCGCTCCGCAGTTGTGGAGGGAGTCGCGGCCGAAGCTGGAGGCCAAGTTAACGGTGGGGCAGATGATGATTCTGAACCACCGGGGGAGCGGGCTGGGCAGTTTTACCTACAGTCACGGAAGCTTCCGGATTCCGCGGTTGGCGACGCGAATCTCCGCCGGCGGCTGGGCTGGGACGCGTCAACTGTTTGAGCGCAATACGGGCGGAGCGCTCTTGGGGGCGGAGCACCCGTTGAGCAAGCGATGGGTGTTGCTTGGGGAGTGGTTTTCCGGCCGTCACGATTTTGGGTATGCAATCCCGGGTGTGTTGTTTCACCCGGACAAGCGACAAATGATCGTGGTGGGTTGGAAGATTCCGACGGGCGCGCCGGATGGAAAGTCGGCCTTGGTGTTGGAGTACGGGATAACGTTTTGAGGCAAGGAGAGGAGATGAAAAAGAAGAGTCAAACGGCGAAGGCCGCACCGTTAGCGGGTGGGCCGGTGCAGGCGCCTGATGCCGCGGTGGCGGAGCGTGCATATCTTTTGTGGGAGGGCGAAGGGCGCCCCGCCGGCGCGGAGCTGCGGCATTGGCTGCAGGCGGAGGAAGAGGTTGGGCGGGAACGCGGACTCCACTCCACGGCGCTGCGTGAGCACGAAGTAGGCATTCCCTAAAGGGTTGTGTCGTGAGCCCGACCACGGGTCGGTGGCGGGAATCAGCGGGTGGCGAGGGAGGTTTGCGGGTGGAGAACGTCGTGTATTTTGAGGCGGCGCATGCCTTTCGGAACGGGCCATTCGACAACTTCGCCGGTGCGGTAGCCAAGGATGGCGGTGCCCACGGGGGCGAGGATCGAGATGTCGATTTCCGAGCGGCTTTGGTTGGGGAGAACGAGGCGGTAATGCATGCGTTCGCCGGAGTCGAGGTCTTCGAGATGGACTTCAGCGTTCAAGGTGACGACCGAGGGCGGGATGGCCTCTTCGTCGACGACCTCCGCGCGGTCGAGTTCCTGCTCCAGGCGTTCGAGGTTCTCGATGGGGAGGGCATTGCCGGCGCGTAGGGCGGCGACCAGACGGCCGATACGGCCGGCGTCGATTTTGGTGATGTAGATACGATCTCTCATGGCAAACTTCCTGTTTCCGGGCGCACTCCGGGAGCGCCTCACAACAACGAGGAGCAATTGGGGTGCCAGGACGGAAGTGGTTGATTTGATTGCCGAAGTTTCTGGGGGCGGGGCGATTGCCGGACGAAAGGGGGCGGGGCTGGATGAAATGAGCCACTGTCTCGCGCTGGCAGCGTGATTGCGATCTACCGACGGATCTTGGGAGACAACGCGCCGGTTCCCGGTACTTTTTGACGCCGCCGCCAGAACCATGTCCCTGCCAGTAGTGCGGCGCCGACGCCGGCTACGGGCCACCAATTGGTTGGCAACTCCTCCAGCGTCCACTTCAGCAGCACTTCGTCGCTGGCCGCGTCTCCGTTGGGGCTGGGGCTTACTGAAAACGTTATTGCTTCGCCCGCCGCGAGGCGCTCGGTGCTTTCATGGCTCCAGCGGGAACCAAAGTGCTTTGGTAGGAAGTGGCTTGCGAGTATCCGATTGTCCGGACCCAACAACCGGCACTCGGAGCCGCCAAAGGCTAACGCGCCGGTTCTGGCGTGTAGCCGTAGGTGATACTTGCCGCTGGCCGGAGCCACAAACCGCAGCGCTGCATAACAGTACTCGGCGAGATACACGGCGGCAGGAACCATGCGCAGATATCCGGCCTCCCAAACGTCCCCATCCTCGACGCGATCGCGGTCCACTCGGCAGACCACCGGATACTCTCCCGACTCGGGTGTCGGTAACAGGCAAGGCATGCCCCACCGGACCACACTCGCCGCCGCTGGCCGGAACCGGCCTGACCGATCCATCGACCCATAGCGCCAGGAACCTCGCGGAGTAACTTGGGCCTGAAAGTCCCGGAACGCGTCGTGAATCAGAGAACACCTCGGTAAGGCATAGTATACTGAGTGCCAAATGGCAGACTCCAAGTGGGCTTCTCTTTCTGAAAAGAGTTACTTTGAGCTGCGCCGTTTGGCCGCCCGGTTGATGCAGAAGGAGTACCGGGTGGTGACGCTCAGCGCGACCGCCCTATTGCATGAGGCGTTGTTGCGCTGGAGCCCGGCGCAGGATCAGAAGATTCTGCCGCTCATCATGCGCCACGTGCTGATTGACTATGCGCGGCGACGAACTGTATTGCAGAAGCATTTGGATGGGCAATTACAGGACACCTCGGCGACGATGCATCCGGCCGACCGACTGACCGTGCAACAGGCTGTCGAGAAGCTGGCAAAACTGGACCAGAGGCAGGCTGCGGTGGTGGAGCTTCGAGTTACCGCCGGGCTATCGCTCGAAGAGATCAGTCTGCGCCTTGGGTGTTCGGTCCGCACCGCGCAGCGCGACTGGATGACGGCTCGCCGATGGCTGCAGCGAGAGCTTTCGGCCAGATCGCTACCGCGATGACCGGCGACACCTGGGGGCGGGTTCGTGAGGCGCTCGCCAATCTGCTGGAGATGCCGGAGTGCGAGCGCGAAGCGGCGCTGGCCGAACTGCAGGCGCGGGAGCCGGCGGTGGCCGGGGAGGTGGCCTCGCTCCTTAAGGAAGAGGAGGCAGGGGAGATCGCAACCTCTTTCCGGCGGATTGGGGAGTACGATCTGTTGCGCGAGATTGGCCGGGGCGGATCGTCCATGGTTTTTGAGGCGGTCAAGGAGGGGCTCGACCGAAAGGTCGCGTTGAAGCTGTTGCTGGGGCAGGCGGACGGCTCGGCGCCGGGAGCCACTTACCAGCGGGAGCAGCGGGCGCTTGCGCGGCTGAGCCATTCCGGCATTGTCACGCTGCTCGACGCGGGCAAGACTTCGGGCGGCTTGCCGTATCTGGTACTGGAATTGGTGGAGGGCGTTCCGATCGATGACTTCTGCCGTTGCCTGCCGCGGCGAGACGCCGTGGCCGTGTTCGCCGAACTCGTGGCGGCCGCCAACGCGGCGCACACCATTGGGATCGTCCACCGGGACCTGAAGCCCGCGAATGTTCTGGTGGAACAGACGGGAGCGGTGAAGCTGCTCGACTTCGGGGTAGCGCAGATCTACTCGGTGCAACAGACAAACAGCCCGATGGCGCTGACGCTGGCTTATGCCAGCCCGGAGCAGCTTCGGGGAGAGCCTGCCGGGATGGCCAGCGACGTCTATTCGATGGGTGTGATCCTGTATGAGTTAATGGCCGGACGATCGCCCTATGCGGCGGCGACGACCAACCTGATCGAGCTGATGGAGGAGATATGCAACCGCGAGATTCCCGAACCGGGGAATGTGGACCGGGAGTTGGGCAGGATAATCGCCCAATGTCTGCGGAAGAATCCGGCAGAGCGTTATCCATCGGCCGGGGAATTGCTGGCGGATATCGAAAGTTGGCGGCAGGGCCGTCCGGTGGCGGCGATGGGGCGGGATCCACTGTATCGGCTGGGCAAGGGGCTCCGTGCGCATTGGCGCCCGGTGGCGATGGTCGCGGCCGTCGCGTTGGTGGTGGGTTGGACGGCGGTGCTGTCCGGACGTGCTTCGGCTGATGGCCGCTCCCGGGTGAATGCTGAGACGAAATCGCAGGCGTACCGGCAAGCCGCGGCCAAGATGATCAACGTGAACCTGGCGGAGATTGAGGCGTCCCTCGATGAGGATGGCTGGCCGGATCCGCGCCGGAAGGCGGCTCTGGTGGAGACACTCGCTTCTCTGGCTACGCTGGCGGACGACCGGTTGGATCCGGAGCTGCTCTACCAGTTGGGCGTGGCGCACCAACAGATGGGCCGGTTGCAGCGCTCTACCAAGGAGGCTCTGGTCGCGCATGAGTACTATTTCCAGTTGTATCTGCAGAAGCCCGGCGACGTGCGATACCGGCTGGCGATGGTGCGCAACTTCCTCTTTCTGGGTGAGCTTTTTGAGGACGCGGGGGACTACCGAGCCGCCTATGATACTTATCGGGCGGCGGGGCGGCATGTGCGCGAGGCCGGAAGGAATACGCTGCCGCAGGCGCTCGTCAAGCTGGTTGAAGCCAGGGAGGCCACCGAGTTACTTTTGCTCTCTCGCCGCCATTTGGGCGGCGCTGCGTTCCTTTCGAAAAAGGATCGGGCGCTGAGCGTACTAATGATGGCGGAAGCGGAGTGGCGGAATGGCCTGCGGGAGGACGCGGAGCGGAGTTATCAGACGGCGGTACGGGTGCTGGGGAAGATGCCGGGTCTGGACGAGAAGCCTTTCATGGAGCGGCTGGCGATCCTGCGGAACGTTCACCTCTTGCAGGTGAAGCCTAAGGGGTGACGAAGACGGGCTGCATCCTGATCTTGCGGAGGCGGACCTTGCGCAGGGAGGGGCCTTTGAACTCGGCTTCGGCCACGAAGCCGTCGTTGGTGCCGGCGATGGTCTGGTCGAAGACGAGGTTGCCGAGGGAGTAGAATATGGCGCCGGTGCGGTAGTCCTCGCAGGGTTGGGTGACATGCGGGTGGTGGCCGATGACGAGGGCGGCGCCGGCTTCGATGGTAGCTTGAGCCATCTGGCGTTGCTGGGCGTTGGGTTGCTTGGCGTACTCCGTTCCGGCGTGGAGCGAGACGATGGTGACGTTGGCTTTGGCGCGGATGGCCTGGACATCCTCGCGCAGGCGGATTCGATCGAGGCCGTTGATGCGGGGAACGTCGTCCTTGTGGTTGCCGTTGCGCTGATCGTAGGTGTAGCCGAGGAACCCGAACTTCACGCCCTGCCGTTCGAGGATGACCCCCGGCGCTGAGGTATCGGTCACCAACTAGGTCGGGTAGGGACACTTCGGGCGAACCGGATGGTTTGTTGGAGTTGTCAAAGAGCGGAATCCGGTTCGAAGGCGGCGGGGTTCTACGATTCGAAGCCAAGTCAGCAGCGGTCGTTGTAAGCCGGGGCATTTTCCGGAGTGTTGGGGACGAATTGCGATTCGAAGCCAATCTCCGGGAGGATGGATTGCCCTGCGGCGGCTGCCTTTGGTTTCTCGACTACGGGTTCGGCTGCGGCGACCGGCTGCGGCTGCTGTTGGACTTGGGGCTGGCGTCGCTTGATTGCGTCCTGGGTGGCCTTGAGCGCTTGGCGGTACGACCGTTCCGCAGCGGTGACGTAGCGATGCAGCCGGGCGAACGTTTGGTTGTGCGCCTCATCCGTGAAGCAGGCGCCGAACTGGGCTTCGGTGGACTGGTCGGTTTCGAGGGCGCCTTTCCGGCTGTTGAACCGATCGGTGGACATCATGAGGATGTCGAAGGTTTTGGCTTCGACCCGCCGGGCGCGATTGTAGCGCCAAAGGGCTTCGGCCAGTTGGTTCGTGAGGAGGTCTTCCTCCGCCGTGACGGGGCTGAAGCTGGCGCGCACTTCGGCTTGGAGAGCGTCGTATTCGGCTTGCGATTCGCCGAAGACCAGGAGGCGGTTCGAGCAGAGGCCATGGGCGAGCCG
>CAMDCN010000010.1 GCA_945890485.1 Candidatus Sulfopaludibacter sp. SbA3
ACAATAGCCGGTGGGTCCGGCTTCGAAGCAGGCGCGAAGATCGCCTTGCTGCGGCAGTTTCCTGACCAGCTCCCGGATCGCCTCCAGCCGGTTGGGAATCGTGCCCAGGCTGCGGACTTCGCCGTCGCGGCCGCCTTCGGCCACGGCTACGGCAATCGTGTCGGCGTGGACGTCGAGGCCCACAGAGAGTCTCTTTTTCATAGACCAACTCCTTTGACCTTTGCGGCTCTGCGCCGCCTTTCAAGGTTTTCCTGACTGTCAGCGTAACCCGCGTCTCAGGTCAGGGGTTGGTCGTTTCATATTGACTAAGGCTGATCGCGGTAAAAACGGGGCCCTCGCATGCGGTGAGTTGCATGCGAGGGCCCCGTTTTGTTTGGGCGTTGCTATCTGGGGTTCGGCCTGAGCTGTGTACTGATTCTGGCCGTACCTTCCAGCACACCCGAGTGCTGTCAGTTGGCTTCCGGCCCACCGTAGGCGGGCAATCCTGAACTGGCGCGGTTCCGGACGGAACTCGACGTGATGGCGAGTGCTCTGGCGGTTGGCTCCAAGGTGTCCGGCCAGCGCCGCGAGCCTCTGGTCCGGCTCCTATCTTGAATTATGGGACACGCCGCGGTGCCCGATGAGCACTTCCAACCGGCGCACAAGAAGGTGCTGGTGACGGAGTACTTGGCATGGTCGGGCTGGGGATTCTCCGGCAACGGGAGAATTGATTAGAGCGGAAACCCTGACAAGGTGCGGTGGTTTAACTCCCGGCTAGTGGCGAAAGGCTAGCGCTTCAGCCACTCGGTCATCCAGCGGAGGTTTCGCTCCATAAGGTCGCGCTGATGCGGTTTCTCGGTGAAGCCGTGGCCCTCGCGGGGGTAAACGACATACTCGACGGGGATGCCTCGGTCGCGAAGGGATTGATAAATCGGCGCGGTGTATTGCCAATCAAGCGCGCCGATCTGGAGAAGTGTTGGCGTCGTGATGTCCTTGAGCTTGTGGCCGTACGAATGGCGAATGTAGTTCTCGGGGACCTCGTGGGGCTTGCCGCCGAAGTAGGTCCAAAGGACTTCGCGGGAGCCGTTGAACTCACCGTAGTATGTCAGCCAGTCGACTGCAGGGGCTCCGACGGAGGCGGCTTTAAAACGCTTGGTCTGAGCGATGGTGGCTCCACTGAGGTAGCCTCCGTAGCTCCATCCCATGACGCCGAGTCTGTCGGGGTCGGCGATGCCGCGGCGGACAAGTTCATCGAGGCCGGTCATTACGTCGTCGTAGTCACCGATACCTTGCGATTGGGCGTTCTTGTGGCGGAATTCCGCTCCGTAGTTGGCGCTGCCGCGAAAGTTGGGGGCGAAGACGGCGATGCCGTTATGGAGGAACGCGACCGTGGGATAGGTTCGGCCGTTGGGGAATGATGTGAGAGCGGCGCCGGTAGGACCGCCGTGGAGCTCGGTGACGACGGGGACGGGGTTGCCGGGCTTAAAGTCAAAGGGGAGCCAGAGGACGCCCTCGACGGCGAGGCCGTCACGAGCCTTCCAGTTAACGACTTCGCTTTTGACAGTGGGCAGGGCCGAGAGATGGGCGAAGACTTGGGTGAGTTGGCGTTCCTGGCCGCTTTCCCAGAGAACGATTTCGGCGGGATGGGAGGGGTTCGCCTTGGAGAAGACAGCCCGGGAAAGGTCTTGGCTGAAGCTGGCCGTGCCGGCGATGAACTCGGCCAGACGGGTGGCCTTGCTGGTCTTCAGGTTCACCTCCCAGAGTTCATCCTGCGTACCTTGACCGGCAGTGAAGCGGAGCCGGTCGCCGTCGGGCGACCAGGCGTACGCGTTGCCGTTGCGGAAGACGTCGTAAGGGTGAAACTTGGTGACGTACTGAATGTCGCCGCCGCCAGACGGCACCAGGCCGATGTGGCGCTCATTGAAGTAGTTCAGCGAACCGCATTGGGAGTGGAAGGCGACAGACTTGCCGTCGGGGGAGTAGCTGGGTTCGCCGTCGCGGCCGGGTTGGGTGACCAGCGGGGATTCTGTGCCGGTGGCGAGGTCAATCTCGATGATGTCGACCTGGAAGATGTCCTCGGGTTTGGGCGTCTGCTGAACAGTGACCGCCGCGCGTTTGCCATCGGGGGAGAGGGCGTAAGAGAGAACGTGACGTTTGGGACCGGAGATGCGCTTGGGCGCGGCGCCGGAGAGAGGCTGGAGCCAGAGGCCGGTGTAGCGGTTGGTTTCGCGGTTGACTTCGGGATCGGCGGGAGGCGGGTTATCGGTGGCGAGGTAGGCAAAGGACTTGCCGTCGGGGGACCAGGAGTAAGTGTTGACGGCGCTGCCAAAGGTCTTTTTGCCGAGGACGATCTTGCCGTTGGAGAGGAAGGAGAGGAGCTGCCCGTCGGGGGACCAGCGAGGACGGTTGCCTTTGGCGACTACCGTTGGCTTGCCGCTAGGGAGCTCGGCGCGATGCACTTCGCCGTTGAGGACGTAGGCGTAGGCAGCGCCGTCGGGCCGGATTTGCGGATCGCCGAGGGCGGGCAGGGCCATCAAAGCTTCGATGGTCCAGACCGCCGCGGCGACGAAACTAAACAAGGATGTCCTTGATGGGCTTGCCGTAGTCGACATCGATGCGCTTGCGGCCGGGGATGTCGAGTTTGCGGGGATCAAGGCCCATCTGGTGGAGGACGGTGGCGTGGATGTCCGTCACATAGTGACGGTTTTCGACGGCATGGAACCCGATCTCGTCGGTCGCGCCGTGGACGACGCCGGCTTTCACGCCGCCGCCGGCCATGAAGACGGAGAAGCCGAAGGGGTGATGGTCGCGGCCGTTGGAGGCCTCGGCGCCGGGGGTGCGGCCGAACTCGGTGCCCCAGACGACAAGGGTTTCATCGAGAAGGCCGCGCTGCTTAAGGTCCTTGAGCAGGGCGGCGATCGGCTGGTCGACCTTCATGGCGAGGTCGGAGTGGTTCTTCTTGAGGTCCTTGTGGGCGTCCCAGGCGTTGCCGGCGCCACCGTGATAGACCTGGACGAAGCGGACGCCGCGTTCGGAAAGCCGGCGAGCAGCGAGGCAGACCTCGCCGAAGGGCTTGGTGATCTCCTGGTCGAGGCCGTACATCTTCTTTGTCGCTTCCGACTCTTCCTTGTACTGGATCGCTTCGGGGACGGCCATCTGCATGCGGAAGGCGAGTTCGTAAGACTTGATGCGCGCGACGAGCGCGGGATCGTTGGGATATTCGACCGCGGACATGCCGTTTAACTTCCGCAGCAGGGCGAACTCGCGTTCCTGGTCGGCCTTCGACAGTTCGGCCCCGGGAGACACGAACGGGAGCGGATGATCGGGATTGACGTCGAGCGAGACACCGGCGTGTTCCGGGCCAAGGTAGCCGGATCCGTGGGTGCCGTTGCCGCCGCAGCAGTCGCCGGGCGGTTCGCCGAGGACAACGTACGCGGGGAGATTTTCGTTCATCGAGCCGAGGCCGTAGTGGACCCAGGAGCCAAGGGTGGGCAGGTAGCCGTCGAAGATGTGGCGACCGGTATGGAACTGGAGGATCGCGCCGTGGTCGTTGTCGGTGGTCCAGGCCGAGCGGATGAGCGAGACTTCGTGCATCTGGTCGCCGATGTGGGGGAACCAGTCGCTGACGAGGACGCCGTTTTTGCCGCGCGGCTTGTAGCCCGTCTGCATGGGATAGAGCGTGAGCTTGATCTGGTGCTGACCGGGGACGAAGGCCTTGAGATTTTCTTTGACGAAGGGGTTCGTCAGGGTCTCGCGGTGGGGCGTTTCCGAAAGCTGCTTGCCAGCGTGCTTGTTGAGCTCGGGCTTGGGGTCGAATGATTCGACGTGAGAGACGCCGCCGAGCATGAAGAGCCAGATGACCCGCTTGGCCTTGGGAGCGAAGTGGGGCTGGGCGCCGGCGATGACTTTCTGCGGAAGCAACGAGCCGAGGGCGAGACCGGCGAGGCCCATGCCAGCGTCGGCGAGAAAGATGCGGCGGCTTTTGGGATCGGAACAGATGTTGCGGGCCATGGGGGACTCTCCTTATCGGATGGTAACGAAATCGTTGTGGTTGAGCACGACGTGCACGAGGCTTTCGCGGCGCTGTTGCGACCCGTCGAGATAGGCGGCGGATTCGCGGAGTTCGTCCGGTTTGGCAGGCCGGCCGAGGACGCGTTCGAATACCGCTTGGACAAAGGCGTTGGGTTCGGTGATGTTCGCCAAGTTTGCCGCGATAGCGCGGGCCACCGTGAAGCTGAGCTTCCCGTTGGCGAGGGCGAGGGCCTGCTGAGGGACGATGCTTTCGCTGCGCTGGAAGCACTCGATGGGGCTGGCCGCGTCGAACACCTTCAGCATGTCCATCTGGAGGTCCGGCGCCGTGCGGAAGTAGAGGCTCCGACGGAATACGTCGTGGCCCTTGGTTTCGTCGATGTCAGGCCCGCCCTGAGTGGTGTCTAGCTTGCCGGCGATATGGAGGGCGCTGTCGCGAACGACTTCCGCTTCCATGCGGCGAATGTTAGCGCGCCAGAGGGTGATGTTATCCGGGTCGGCCTTCAATTGGGCAGGTGCGACGGTAGAGGCAAGGCGGTAGGCCTTCGAGGTGACCATCAGGCGGTGCATGGCCCTCATGTCCCAGTTACGCTCCATAAACTCGACAGCGAGCCAATCGAGAAGTTCCGGGTTGGTGGGCT
The DNA here is from genome assembly GCA_945890485.1 of Candidatus Sulfopaludibacter sp. SbA3. GTDB lineage: Bacteria > Acidobacteriota > Terriglobia > Bryobacterales > Bryobacteraceae. The sequence goes on from CAMDCN010000010.1 coordinate 4,650, forward strand.
CCTGACCGCTCTTGCCGAAGTTGAAGACCGTCGAGACGAGTGGCGCGCCGAAGTGGCGCGCCCACATGTGGTTCATGGCAACGCGGGCGGTGAGCGGGTTGTCCTTGCCGGTGATCCACTTCGCAAGAGCGAGGCGGCGGCCGGAGCTGGAGGCGGGATACTTGGGACCGATCGGCGTATAGCCTTCGGCGGGCTCCTTCAGCAGCTTGGTGGCGGATTCGAGCCGGGCGGCCGCGGCGGTGTGCTTGTTTTGCGCGAACTCGTGCCGGGCGCGGATCATCTCGGCGTCGGCCTTGATGGCGTTGGCTTTCAGCTCAAGCTTGCGGGCCTCTTCGGCCATCTGCTCCATGTTTTCCGGGACCGGAGTTTGGAGCGTGGCGAGGTCGGCGCGGATGCGGGCTTCAAGAGCGGGGAGATCGGCGTGGCGGAACTCGAGTTCCTTCACGAGCGCCGCGATGATGGCTTCGGGTTCGGGTTTCTCTTTCGCCTTCTTGAGGGCAGCTTCCGCTTTCTCGATGGCGGATTTGGCCTGGGCGACGAGGTCCTGAACGACGAAGGGGCGGGCGTCGGGGAAAGTGTCAGTGACCGGCAGGGAGACGCGTTCGAACTTCAGCTCCGGTTTGCCGAAGAACTTCGGGATGCCGGGCTGCATGACGGCTGACGTGTCGGGTGTGGCTTCGTTGCCGCGGATAAAGCGGTAGGTGACGGCGTCGGAGTTCGCATCGTAGACGCGGGGCAGGCCGTCCTTGAGAGTGTCGGCTTCGCCGGGGATGCGGTCGGTCCGGATGTCGTGCGACTCGAAGAAGGCGCGGAAGCGGTAGTAGTCGGTGTGGGGAATTGGATCGTACTTATGGGTGTGGCAGCGGGCGCACTTCATGGTGACGCCGAGGAAGGCGGCGGAGGTGTACTCGGCGGCCTCCTGGATCCACACGTTGCGATTGAACATGTACCAGTTGCGGACGAGGAAACCGGTCGCGCGGGCGGTGTCGGGATCGCCGGGGGCGAGTTCATCGCCGGCAAGCATCTCCTGGATCATTCGGTCGTAGGGCTTATTCTTGGCGAGGGACTCGATGGTCCAGTCGCGCCAGCGCCAGATGTGGCGGGCGCTATATCGAACCTGGCCGGACTTGCGATAGCCGTACCAGTCGGAGTAGCGCCAGATATCGAGCCAGTGGCGGCCCCAACGTTCGGCGTGCTGGGGGCTGGCCAGAAGTTCGTCGACGATGCGTTCGTAGGCATCGGGGCGGGAGTCCGCGACGAAGGCTTTCACTTGGGCTGGCGTAGGGGGGAGGCCGGTGAGGTCGAGATAGACGCGGCGGAGGAGCGTGGGGCGGTCGGCTTCGGCGACGGGTGTAACGCCTTTCTTGGCGCGTGGCGCGGCGAGGAGTTCGTCGATGGTCTTGGCGGCAGGGCGAACGGGGGACTTGTAGGCCCAGTGGCCGGAGGCGGCAGAGATCCACTCGGCATCGGGGTTGGCGGCGGCGGTGTCGTAGGGAACCCCAGCCTTCACCCACTCTTCGAAGATTTTGACTTCGGCGTCGGGGAGCTTTTTGGCTTTAAACGGCATGCCGGGCTCGACGACATGCGCGATCACTTTGTAGAGCTGCGATTCGGCGGGGAGGCCGACGGTGACCACGGGGCCGTGTTCGCTGCCAGCGAGGAGGGCTTCGCGGGTGGAGAGATCGAGCCCGCCTTGTTTGACCTTGGCGTTGTGGCAGCCGACGCACTTGGCCTTGAGCAGGGTCATGGCTTCGCTGGGGGCAGCATCGGGCGCTGCGTGTAACAGGCCGAGCGTCGCGGTACATCCAAGCAACCACCGCATTCTCATACCACCAGACTAAGCCAATCTGTAATAAACCGTAATGCAGTGTCCAGTCCTGCGGACGTATTCAACCCGTCGTCCAGCCGATGGGCTATGCTGTGCGCATGGTGATCGACGTACACAGCCACTGGTGGGAATATCCTCGCCACTTTTCGGACGATTTCAAGGCCCAGGCGCGGCGGGCGCGGGGCAACGGCGAAGAGGTGGACCTGACAGTTCGTTACGAAGATTACCGGGCCGGCGCGACGCAGTGCGACAAGACGATCGTGTTTGGTGGCAAGGCGAAACTATCGGGGTTGTGGGTGCCGGACCACGAAGTGGCCGGGTATGTGGCGCAGCACGCGGACCGGTTGATTGGGTTCCTTTCGCTGGATCCGACGCAGCCGGGGTGGCGGGATGAGCTCGAAGAGGGCCACAAGAATCTGAAGATGAAGGGCATCAAGCTGATGCCAATGTACGCGGGCTTCTATCCGCAGGACCGGCAGTTTGATGACCTATGGGCGTATGCGCAAAAGCATTCGTTGCCGGTGTTGCTGCACACGGGGACAACGTTTGTGGCGCAGGCCTCGCTCGATTGCACGCTGCCGCGGCATTTGGATGATGTGGCGACCCGGTTTCCGGAGGTGCGGATGATCTTGGCCCATCTGGGGCATCCGTACGAGGGAGAGTGTGTGGCGACGATCCGGAAGCATCCGCATGTGTATGCCGATTGCTCAGCACTCCACTACCGGCCGTTTCAGAACTACCACTCGCTGATGCTGCTGCAGGAGTACGGCGTTTGGCATAAGCTGCTCCTGGGCAGCGATTACCCGTTTACGACGATTGACAAGACCTTCGCGGGCATGCGGGCGCTGAACGATATGCTCGAAGGGACTCGGCTGCCGCGGCTGGATTTAGACCGGATGGAGGAGATGTTCCACCGGGATTCGTTAAGCCTGCTGGGGATCGACGCCTAGATCAGCCGGGGTAAACATGGCCGCCGCCGTCTGGTGGAGGCGCTTGACGATGGCCTCGACGTCGGGCATCGGAATTTGACCGGTCGTGCCAGTAACCGATAGACCGGCGACGAACCGGCCGGGTTCCTGGAACACCGGCACGGCGACGCAGCGGACGCCGATCTCCTCTTCCTCGTCGTCGAGCGCCCAACGCTGCTTGCGGACGACGGTGATCTCGCGCTGGAGCGCTTTCGGGTTCGTGATCGTGTTCTTGGTGTACCGGATGTAGGTGGGCTTGGCGAGGAGGCGTTCGAGGATATCTGGCGGGCCCCAGGCAATGAGGATCTTGCCGACGCCGGTGCAGTGCAAGTCCATGCGGCGGCCGACATAGGTATCGAACTTGATGAGGCCGGGGGCGTCAGCCTTCTGGATGTAAACACCTTGGTCGCCGTCGGGAACGGCGAGATGAACCGGAAGGCGCAGATGATCGGCCAAGGCGCGCATATGCGGCATGGCGAGTTCCGAGATGGAGAGGCCGCGGACCATGCCTTGGCCAAGGCCATACGCTTTCAGGCCGAGCGTGTAGTGGAGGGAATCGGCCCGTTTCTGGACGTAGCCAAGGCGCTCCAGCGTAATCACAATCACGTGGGCGGAACTCTTAGGGATGCCGAGCTTTCGACTGATCTCGGAGATGTTCAGACCCCGGCGGGAGCCATCGAGATACTCGAGGATGGCCAAAGCTCGTTCTACAGCGGTCGCGTTTGCAGACATGTACCCTCCTTCCAGCATTCTGAACGGGCACTCAGGGAAGAGCAATTGTAACTGCCGATTCGTTCGGCCTGCTGGACGAAATGAGGGCCGGGGTTGACCGTTGCCGTGGGGCTCCGTAGTCTTAGGCTATGATTGTCGAGCCGCAAGCGGTTGACTTTGATCGTCCCGGAGTGACCCATTATCAGGTTGCGTTTCCGCTGGACGGGGCCTGGGGATATTCGTTGGTTCCGTTGACGGTAATCAACGGGGCACTGGGCGGAAACCCGAACGGAGTGCTGATCTTCGGGGGCACGCACGGTAACGAGTACGAGGGCCAGATTGCGGTGAAGCGGCTGTGCCGAGACCTGGATCCGGCGCGGATGGCGGGACGGGTGATTCTGATGCCCCAGCTTTCTGAGAGCGCTTGCCGGGCGAATACGCGGGTTTCGCCGTTCGACAACGTGAACATGAACCGGGCGTTCCCGGGCAATCCGCGCGGGACGTTGTCCTATCGCATTTCGAATTTTGTCACTACGCGGGTGTTCCCGCTCGGCCGCGTGGTTATCGATATCCATTCCGGTGGACGGGAGGGCGCGTTCCCCATCTGCACGTCGTTCCATCCGATTCCGGACGCAGCGCAGGCAGCGGAGATCGAGACCGTCGCGCGGCTTTTCGATCCGCCGTTCCTGTTCATCTACTCCTCGGCGATGGCTTCGGGGCTGCTGACGGATGAGGCAGAGGCGCTGGGGAAGATTTCGATCGGCGGCGAGTTCGGCACCGGGGAGACGGCGGACCCGGCCGGGATCCGCCATGCCTATGAAGGCGTTTGGAACGTGCTGCGGCATTACAAGTTGGTCGACGAGCCGGTACGGCCTATTCGGGCGGCCGGCGCCGCGGCGCCGAAGTTGGTCTCGGCTGCCGAGTTGTCGGCGTACGTGCCTTGCCCGCGGGACGGAGTCTGGGAGCCGTTGACGGAGTTGGGCGCGGCGGTGGCGCAGGGCGACTTACTGGGTCGCTTGCATGACTTTTCGGATCATGCGGAGACGCCGCTGGAGATTCGGGCGGACCGGGCGGGTTACTTGTTGATGATGCATCGGAGCGCACGGCCGTTGAAGGGGCAGACGTTGTTCGTGATTGCGCAGGAGGTGGTGCGGTGAAGATTGCCAGTGTAGAAATTATTGTCTTGAAGTCGCCGGGGTTGTATAACAACTCGGATTCGGCGGCGGAGCCCGAGGGGCCCACGTACATGGGGCTCGCCAAGATCACGACCGACACGGGCCTAATCGGGTGGAGCGACATCGAGACCTGCGCGCCAGTGGCGAAGGCCTGCGTGGACGCTCCGAAGTGGAGCCTGGAGCCGGGCATGGAGTGCTTCGACGGTTTAGCCACGCTGCTGATTGGCGAGAACCCTCTCGAAGTGGAGCGGCTCTGGTATCGCATGTACCGGGGCAGCATTTACTACGGCCGGAGAGGCGTCGCGTTGCAGGCGATTTCGGCGTTGGACATAGCGCTTTGGGACATTTGCGGGAAGGCGTATGGGCAACCCGTGCATGTGTTGCTAGGCGGAAAGTGGCGGGACCGGGTGAGGGCGTATGCCTCGACGCTGTTCCGTGGGAACCCGGCGGCGATGACGGAGGCTGTGCAGCACTACACGGCGCAGGGCTTCACGGCGGTGAAGTTCGGCTGGGGCGGGTTCGGCCAGAACGAGCGGCGCGATTTGCCGCTGGTGGAAGCAGCGCGCGAGGCATTGGGGCCAGAGCGGGATCTGCTGGTGGATACGGGGTGGTTCGTCGAGCGGACGCCGAAGGAAGCGATCCGGCTGGTGGATTCGATCATGCCGTACAAGCCGTATTTCGTCGAAGAGTTGCTGCATCCGGAGAATTACGACGGGTATCGGCAGGTCGCCGAGGCCGTGCGCGTACCGATTGCGTGCGGCGAGCAAGAGGCCACGGACTGGGGCTTTCAACAGTTGATCGAGCGCGGCGGCGTAGACATTCTACAGCCGGATCTGACGCGGTGCGGCGGGTTCACGGTGGGGCGAAAGATCGTCCACATGGCGGAGCGGGCGAACCGGCTAGTGGTTCCGCATTCGTGGTCTTCGGACCTGTTGACGGCGGCTTCGCTGCACCTGACGGCGTTCCAGCGCCGGGCGGAATTTGTGGAGTTCAACACTTCGCAGGGACCGCTGAGCCGGGAATTGGTGAAGAATCCGATCCAACTGGAAGACGGCTATCTGCGCGTGCCAACGGGGCCAGGGCTGGGCGTGGAAGTGGACGAGGCCGTGGTGGAGAAGTACCGGATCGCTTAGCGGCCTAAGCCGGGTTGTGGCAAAGGTTGCACTCGTTCGAAGTCTTGTGTTCGTCGTGGCACTCCATGCAGGAGTTCATGGTGATGGGCTTTTCTTTCTTGACCACATCGCTGGCGGCAACATCGCCGTGGCAGCGGGCGCAATCGACGACGGCGGTGTGGATCTTGTGCGAGAACCAGACGTAGCCGGGTAGCTTGTAGACGCGAACCCAGGGAACCGGTTCCTTCTTCGCGGCATACTCGGCGAGCACCTGGATGTGTTTGCTCTCTTTCTTGACGACGGAGTGGCAGCTCATGCACTTCGTCTCGGCCGGGAAGGTGGCGGCCTCGCCTTTGCCAGGCATGGTGTGGCATTCGTTGCACTTCAGGCCCATTTTGAGATGGGTCTTGTGGCTGTAGGGGATGGGCTGATCCTGCGCCGTTAGCAGGGCTGCGAGAAGACTAAGGCAGAGCAAACGCAACGTAGGAGTCTCCGGATTTCGTGTTCAGGCGGGCGCCCCCGCCGCAGGCGATGACGATGTACTGTTTCCCGTTGATGGAATAAACCGATGGCGTGGCGTAGCCGCCGGCGGGAAGCTTGGTCTCCCACAGGATAGCGCCCGTGGCGGCGTCGAAGGCGCGGAACATCTCGTCTCGGGTAGCGCCGATGAAGACAAGGCCGCCTGCGGTGAGCACGGGGCCACCGAAGTTCTCCGTGCCGACTTCTTTGTCCGTCGTATCGTTCTTGCCGAGAACCTTCTGCCAGAGGAATTCGCCCTTGTTCAGGTCGATGGCGGTGAGTTGGCCCCAGGGGGGCTTGATGCCGGGATTGCCCTTTTCATCGCGGAGCTTGCGGATACCGCCGAGTTGATAGGGATAGGGGCCGCCGGGAGGGGCGTCGACGATCTGCATGATCGTGGGAAGGTTCTGCGAGTTGACGTAGAGAATGCCCTTGGCGGGATCAACCGCCGCGCCGCCCCAGAGGCCTCCGCCAACCGTGCCCGGCACGACCGCGGTACCGCGTTTGCTGGGCGGAATATACATGCCTTCGTTGATCCAATCCTTCGACATTTCGGTGAACTTGGCTTTCACTTCGGGAGTGACGTCGCTGGGTTCGTAGCGCTGCGGGGAGAACGGAGGAGGCTTGAGGGGAACGGGTTGCGTTGTGGAGGTCACCTCGCCGGGGATGTCCGAAGCGGGGAACTTGCGTTCCTGCACGGGGAGGAGCGGCTTGCCGGTCTCGCGGTCGAGAACGAAGACGTAGCCCTGCTTTGTGATCTGGGCGAGGGCCGGTTTGCCTTTCCAGTTGAAGAGGTTGGCATTGACGGGAAGATCGTAGTCCCAGATGTCGTGATGGACGGTTTGGTAGTGCCACAGGCGCTTGCCGGTGTTTGCATCGAGGGCGACAACGGAGTTGCCGTAGAGGTTGTCGCCGACGCGATCGGCGCCGTAGTAGTCGTAAGAGGGGGAGCCGAGCGAGACGAAGACGACGCCCTTCTTATCGTCGACGCTGATGCCGCCCCAGGCGTTGGTGCCGCCGCTGGTTTTCCAGGCGTCCTTCGGCCATGTGTCGTAGCCGAACTCTCCGGGGTGGGGGATGGTGTGGAAGATCCAGCGGCGCTGGCCGGTGCGGACATCGTAGGCGCGGATGTGGCCGGGGGCGGCCATACGAGGGCCCTCGCCGACGCTGGAGCCCATGATGATGAGGTCCTTGTAGATGACGCCGGGGGAGGAGGAGCCGTTCATCGCGCCGGGCGGATCACGGTCGAGGTCTTTGGCGAGGTTCACCGCGCCATTTTCACCGAACGTGGGGATGGATTTGCCGGTCTTGGCGTCGATGCCGAAGAGTTGCGCGCCAGCGGCGTAGAAGATCCGGGTTTCGGCCTTGTCTTGCCAGAGCATCACGCCGCGGCTGACTCCGCGGAAGCGGGAGGCTGGCGGCGAAAAGCGCCAGAGTTGCTTGCCGGTGGCGGCGTCCAGGGCGACGGCGTCGAGGGTGGGAGTGGTGGCGTACAGGACGCCGTTGACGATGATGGGCGTGCACTGGATCGCGGTGCGGCCGCGTTCATCGGCGTCGCCAGACTTGAACTCCCAGGCAACCTTCAGCTGCTTGACGTTACTTTTGTTGATCTGCGTGAGGGGGGAGTAACGGTTGCCGTCGTTGCCGCCCGACCAGGAGCGCCACTCCTGTTGGGCGAAGAGGAGAGTTGGGAGGAAAAGGAGGCCGAAAGTGCGCATAGGGCGTTCGGCGACACTCTATCAGATTTCAAGGCGGTCACCGCCGCCGATGACGTAGGAGAGGGCAGCGCTAAGACGAGGGCGCAGGCAGATACGCTATGCAACGGAGAACTGGGAGATGAGGGTACTTGGGCATCGCACCGTTGGAGAGAGCCACTTCGCAGAGAAAGAAACGCGTGCCGCGGGCGGTTTCAATCCGGCGGTTATGCACGCAACTGGCGCACAGGCCGGGGTCGACACTCAAGGTTTGGGTGCCTCGAAGCGGATGGTGGACTCAGCACCAAACCGTTGATATTGGGAGAATTCCAGTTTCATACGCAACCTCAGGGGTCCTGATCGGAAGGGAAGGGTGTCGTCGGCGAAAGTGATTCGCGGAAACCAATAACCTCCCTCCTGCTGATGCCGAATCGTGGTGAAACGGGGGAAAAGATTTTCGTCCTTCTTGGTCAGGATTTGAGGGACGGCGCGGCCTTCCGAGCGGACGACGGAAAAATCGGACTGGGCGGCCCAGAGGAGGCCTTCAAACAGGCGTTGGCCGTCGAGAATCTGCCTCGGTTTGACTTCGAGGACCCAGCAGGGCACGCCGTCGACTGTCTCTTCGCCGCGAGGCTGCGTCTGGTAAAGCCACAGGCGTTCTTTCGTCAACAGAAGCGGCTGGATCTCCTGGATGTCACGGAAGTCTTCGGGCGTCAGTTTGAGGCGGACCAGGCGGTCGGTAGCCTTCTGCGTCACCTTCTCCGTGCGTTCCCCGGCGGGCGAGAAAATGACTTCACGGTGTTCGGAGTAGTCGCCAGCCCGGACGTTGCGTTTGTCGAACTCCTCGATGAGAAGTTGCTGCTTGTACATATACTGCGCGCGAATGGCTTCCGATTTGGTCTCGCGTTCGGCGATGCGTTTGGCGAGGTCGCGCGGAGGGTCGCCGGCGAGGATTGGCGATACTAAGTAGGTGCAGAAGACGGCGGGGATGAGGGCGTATCTCAGGAGCATGGCGATGGTGCTGCCGCTGCTGGCGGCCGGGCTGGGCGTTTACCTGTCTACGCAGAATATCGCCTTTGGCGAGGCAGCACCAGCGTTGGTCGCGTTGATTCTCGAGGCCGCGATGTTCCTTTCGATGGGCAACGACGCCGCGCGGCGCTGGTGGAGGCCATGGTTGATAGCGGCGAGCGTGGGCGTGCCGGCGTTGCTGGTGGGCGCCAATCCGCTGGTGCTGGCCGTGAGTGGGGTGATGGCTTATTGGTACATCGCGCTGCCGCGGAGCGGATGGACGGATGCGTCGTACGCGCTGCTGTTTGGCGCCATTACGCTCGGAAAATTGAGTGAACATCTCTATCCGGTGGCGCTGGGGAAACTGCCGTTGGCGATTTTGGGAGAACTGGCGTGGGCGCGCATCTTGATCTGGGCGGTGCTGGAGGTGCGCGGCCAGAAGGGGGTCGGCTTCGGCTTCGTACCAAGCCGGCGGGAGCTGGGGATCGGGCTCAAGTGGTATCTGGTGTTCTTGCCGGTGGGAGCGGCGTTGGGTTGGGCGATTGGATTTACGGGCTTGCGGCAGGGGCCGTGGGTGGTGGAGAAAATGTTGTTGAACGCCGTGGGGACCTTCTTCGGGATCTTTCTCTTTGTCGCCCTACGGGAGAATTTCCTATTCCGGGGGATGCTGCTGCCTTGGTTCACGGAGTGGACAGGGAGTTTGCAGCGGTCGCAAATTGTGGTGGCGCTTCTGTGCGGGGCGGCGCATTTGCCGTTTCGCCAGTTTCCGAATTGGCGGTTCGCGCTGTTGGCCACGCTCGCTCACTACGTCTATGGCCGGGCGTTTCTGGAGGCTGGAAGCATCCGGGCGGCGATGGTTTGCCATGCGCTCGTCGTGGTTACCTGGCGCGTGCTGCTAAGTTGATGATGTCGTCGTAAAGGTGGCGTCGCAGACCCGGCAACGGCGTTTGCGATGCGGCGAGCATGGCGGCGGCGACGTCGTGGCCGCGGATGGCCCGGTACTTTCGGAGACTGCCAAGGAGCAGGAACGGCACGGCCTGCAGAACCACTTTGCTGATCCATTCCGCAGGGCGAAATCCGGCCCGGGGGCCGAGAAGGACGCTGGGTTGAAAGATGTCGACGCAAGGGTAGCCGAGGGCGGCGATGTCGCGCTCGAGTTCGCCCTTAACCCGCAGGTAAGCGTTCGGGGATTTCGGGTCGGCGCCGACCGACGATACGAGGAGCAAATGGTTGGCGCCGCTGGCGCGAGCCCAGCGGGCGAGCCGGAGCGGAAGATCGTAGTCAATGCGACGGAAGGCCTCTGGGGAGCCAGCGATCTTGATGGTGGTGCCGAGGGCGCAGAAGACGGTGGCGAGGGGAGGGGTGTCGAGATTGTCGAGCGAGGCGAAATCCGTGACCCGCTCAAGCAGGCGCGGATGGCTGCGGCCGGAAGAGCGGCGAAGCAGTGCGACCACCGGAGAGTAATCCGCGGAATCGAGCAGTTGGTTCAGCAGGGCACTGCCGATAAGGCCGGTGGCGCCAAGAACTAAGGCCGCTCGTTCGTCCGAAGACATTCTCTGCTATCGTAACTTGCCATGAGAGCCTTCGCGTTGATTCTGTGGATTGTGCCGCTTTTTGCCGAGAAAGAGCGCCTTCCCGGCGGTAAGGTTCTGCCGCATGAAAAATACATTCATGCGGTGAGCGAAAGGGATTCGCCGGTAGAGCAGGTTTACATCAAGTCGAAAGACGGCGTGTATGTGGCGGCGGCGATCCGAAAGCCGAAGGGCCCCGGACCGTTTCCAGTCCTGCTGCACTTCCATGGGGCGCCGGGCGGGAGAGGAATGGAGAAGCTCGTGACGTGGGTGCGGGGCGACACGGGCGGGCCGATGTGGGAGCGTTTCCTGCAGGAAGGTTACGTCGTTGTGGTGGCGGACTACCGGCACCCGACGCCCATGATGGCGAGCGTCGCGGAGGCGAAAAGCCCGACGTACGTGGACGATGGCTTGGCGGTGGTGGAATGGCTGCGACAGCAGAAATACGTTGATCCGGGGCGGATCACAGCCTATGGCGTGAGCTTGGGCGGAAACCTGGTAGCCCATCTGGCGGGACGCACGAAGCTGCACGCGGCGGTGCTGGGGGCTCCTGCCGTGATCGAGTTTCTCGGCGTGGAGGGATGGAACCGGGAGTCGAAGACCGTGCCAGTAAACGAGGCCGTGGCGAAAAGAAATCTCGCCGCGCTGCAATGCCCGGTGCTGCTACTCGTGGGGACGAAAGACAACCTGATCGCCGTGGACGAGCCCTTTCATGACCTGGCCGTGGCGATGGGGAAACCAGTGATGATGTTGATCTACGAAAACGGCTATCACGACTTCGTGATGGGGCCACAGGGCCACGCCGGCAGGGACGAGCCGTTACTGGACGCAACGCTGGACGCTCTCGACCGAACGGTGGCTTTCGTGAAGAAACCGTCTGCCAAGTAAAACTTTTTAATGCGATGCCGCGTCTGCAAAGAGAGAGTGCGTGAAATCGTCCTTCTCCTGATTGCCTTTTCTTCTGCCTACGCCACGGCCGAGCCCCTGTGTCCAGGAGGTTCCGCCGTGGCGACCTTTCGTCTCCAGGTGGAGCGGCCGGGCGAAAAGGGTGTGTTGCCGATTGAAAACCTGAACGCCTTGCGGCGAGGCGACACCGTGATTTACGTGCCGGGTGACCCGGCTCCGGGCGACGACCTCGACAAAGCCGACGTCGTGCTCTTGGTAGCTCCAAAGGACGGCCAGGAACTGCAAGTCATGGAGCGGAAGCCGGCGCTGGGCCGGCAACGATGGGAATTGAAGCACGACGCGGCGGTGGTGGCGCTGGCGTATGGGCCAGCCGGGTTGCGGGCCGACCGGGTGCAGAACATGGTGAAAAAGGACCCGGAACTGGTGGCGCAACTGGCTGAATACGGTGAACGGACGACGCAAGTGGAGACACTCGTTTCCGCGATGTCCCGGCCTGCAACCGACGCCCAGACCATGGAAGCCGCGCTGCGCGGATTCGCTTCGAGCGGGGCCGGCGGCGCACGGCTGGACCGGAACGCAACGCTCGACCAACAGACTTTGACCATGATGCGGGCTTTGAACCCCGCGTTGGCGGCTTATGATCCGTTGTCGCCAGAGCCTCGGGTGCGATGGCAGCAGTCCGCGGGGCTGGCGGCGGCTGTGGCGGGCCTGTTCTTTGGGAACACCGTGGCCGTGGCGGCGACAAGCGCGACGCTTTTCTTGAATTTGCGGAGCGTTGCATTCCCGCGGACGGAGTTCCGAAGCGCCCTGCGGCGGGATTCGGCGCTGTGCGCCAAACGCGAGTCCGGAAGCGGCGTGCGCTTTGCCTACCTGTGGGCGCGCCGTTTTCCGGAGTCGCGACAGCCGGAACTGGCGTTGCGGGAACCGCTGCATCTGGGTGCCGGGCTGCCGGCGAAGGTGGAATTTACCAAGTCGGCCGGGGCGTGGAGCCAGGTGCAGAAGTGGCGCTGGGTGGATGCCGAGGGAAACTCGGTGCCCGCCGTGGGAGTCGTGAATGGCGGCGCGCTGCAATTGGCTAAACCTCCGGCGCCGGGAACGTATGCGTTAGCCGGCGACTGGGATTGGCAGGAACTGAAGGCCGCTGAGCCGGTGACGGTGCATGCCCTCCCAGACCTGACAGCGGTGCGGCTGACCGAGGCTTCCGCGGATGCGCTGGAAGCGGGCAAGGGACGGGTGCGCCTGCGGCTGACGGGTGTCGATTTTCAATTCGTGACCAAGGTGGAATTGGAGTCAGTGGCGGATGCGTTGGCCGAACGAGTGGCGGCGCGGTTTGTTCCTCTGAAGGGGCCGACGCTCGAACTCGAAATGGAAGTGGATTCGGACCGGCTGCGTGAAGGTGCGCATCGCGTGTGGTTGACGCGAGCGGACGGCGAGACGCATGCGTTTGCAGCGATGGTCCATGGCCCGGCGCCGCGGCTAACGGGTGGCCCGTGGACGGTGCGGCAGGATGGTTCGGTGCAGCGGCTTCGCTTGGTGGGGGAGAGGCTGGAGGAAGTGGAGCGCTTGGAATTTGCCGGGGGGAGCGTCACCTGGTCGCGCGAACAGAAAGAGGCGGAGGTGCGGCTGAATCCGCAGACTCTGCCAGGGACGACTTGGGAGCTATCGGCTTGGGTGGGGGGACGGAACCTGCCGGTGAAGTGGCCGGAAGTGATTCGTGTCCTGCCGCCAGCGGTGCGAGTGGTGAGTCTCCAGCGGGCCGCGCGGAGTGCTGGATCCGTTGAGTTGTTGGAGACAGAGGTGGACGCTGGCGTGCCGGTGAGTATGGCCGTGAAGCTGTCCGGGCCCTTGGCGGAAGCACCCAAAGTGGTGCGCTGCGGAACCCTGGAGCGAGCGGACCGGTTGAGCGAGAGTGAATGGTTCTTGGTCGTGCGGCCAGAGGGCGTGGACGGATGTCGCGTGAGCGTGGAAGTGGAGCCCGGGGGCGTTGAGGTTGAGGTGGGGAAGGCCGTGCGTCGTCCAGAGTTGTCCGCTTTCACCTTGAGTGGCGATGCCGCCGGGACCAACCAATTTTGGGGTGAACTGACCGGCAACGGCCTTGAGCGAATTGTCCGCGTGGGGTGGAATGAACGAGACGGGCTGCCGGTGACGGAACTGCCGTCCGGAGAGAGCGGCAGGCAGAAGCTCCGGATGGCCGTGCCGTGGCCCGCACCGGCGCCTCGTGCCCCGCTTTATGTTTGGCTGCGGGGTGAGACAGTGGGGCGCCGGACCACCGCGCGATTCTAGGCGGTCTTGGCCTCGAAAGCGAGCGCCAGAAATGCCTTCGGCTGGAACTCAATGCGGAGGGGCAGCGGGTTGTCCGACCCTTTTTCGAACCAGATACGGAACTTGCTGCCGCGGGACCCACTGAGCTCCTGTAGGCGGCCGTGGACAGCGATAATCCGCTCCGGGAAACGAGTAAGTCCACGGGCGGCGAGACGCTTGGCGACCTTCTCATCAGAGCGTTTTTCGGCGACGAGTTTGTGCTCACCGCCGCCGTACACGAAAGTGCATTCGGTCTTCTCCGCGGGGTCGCGAATGGTCTGCATCATGGCGGAAAGGAACGATCGCGTTGCGCTGCGGGCTTGGAGGACTACCTCCTTACCCTTCGGTGCGGCCTGCCGGATCATCTGCTCGGCAAAAGGATAGAGCTCCTCAAAACGGGTCCAATTCCAGGCGGCGGGCGTCTCGAAGCGCACGGAACGGGAGCGCGCGGCGCCGGACTGGATCTGCCCCTCGATCCCTTGGTACTGCAGCTTTTCGGCAGTCGTCTCGAGTGCGGTTTTGGCCTGGGCGAAGCTCTGCTCGTCCGAGGCCGTCATGAAGCCTGTGTACACGCTCTCCGCCGGGGCCCCCCCTGCGGACGTCACTGTCTCCTGGATGAAGCCCAGTCGATTGAGGCCGCGGGCACGCTCCGGATCGGAACCGGCGGCGAACTGAAGCGACTCAATGGTCTGGCCCGACTCCCCCTGCAACTGAGCGGCGGCAAAACCACCGCCCACGCCCTCGCGGGTATAGATCGGCAGCGAGAAGAGCAGGATCACCGCGTCGGCCCGGTAGTCTCGCCGGAGAATCGGTTTCATACTGAACGCGGCCGGCAGGGGCATGGAAACCGCAGCTAGGGCCCGTAGGAAAAAGCGGCGGGAAAAAGAGGCGCAGTTATAGTTCATCAGCGTCGATATAGGTGCAAATCGGCAGTTTGGTGCCAAAGCTTAAGTTAGATTCGCGGGAAGGCGGACGCGGGAGCGAACGAGTACAGACCGGAGACGTGCCGCATGGGGATGCGGTTCCCTGAAAACAATTAGTTGCTTTATTGTCAGGGGTTTAGGCTGGGGAAGTCAACTTATGGCGCTGAGAGCGCAGCGGCCTTGGCGGAATCCTGGTCGGCAAGGGAGGTCTGGCCGAGGGCCCGATAGGAGGCGGCACGGTTCCGATACGCGTTGGCGTAGTTGGGGTTAAGGCGAATGGCCTCCGTGAAGTCGGGAACTGCCTTTTGGTACTGGCCAAGGCGCATGCGGGCGTAGCCGCGGCCATTGAGCGCAAGCGGGAAATTGGGGCGCAGCGAGATGGCGCGGTCGAACTCACCAATCGCCTCGGCAAACTGATTGGCCTGGGCGAGCGCGCGGGCGCGATTATGCGCGGCGTCGGCGGTGGGGGCTGGTGTTGTTGGCCGGGGCGACGGCGCAGCGGCGGGTGGCGGCGGAGCGACAACCGTAGCGACTGCCGCGACCGCCGGGACCGGTGGCGGAGCGGTTGGAGTTGGCGGGGGCGGCTCTGGAGCGGGCGCCGGTGGCGGGGCCGGGGCAGGCTTGCCTGCCAGAAGACGCTCCTGCGTGCGGTTCAGAATAGAGCGGATCTCTGTGTTATCTGGTTGAAGAGAAAGGGCTTTGCGGAGGTCGGTCTGCGCTTTGTCGAACTCGCCGGTGAGGAAGTAGGCACTTCCGCGCGCAAGCCACGCCTCAGCCAGCGTGGGGGCGAGTTCAATGGCTTTAGTACGATCGGCGAAGCCTTCCGGGTGGCGGTCGAGAAGGTGGTAGGACCCGCCGCGGGCAATATAGGCGCGGGGGTTATCCGGTTGCAGACGGATAGCTTCGGAACGGTCGGCGAGGGACGCGTCGATACGGCCGAGCTGGACGAGGGCTCCGGAGCGGGCCAAAAAAAGGTTGGCATCGTCGGGAGTGAGTGCGAGGGCGGCAGTGAGATCCTCGACCGACAACTGCCATTGGTTGAGCCGTTTGTGCGCTTCCCCGCGGAGGAAGAGGGCGCGCACGGAGCGGGGCGAAAGTTGGATCGCTCTGGTGAGGTCGGCGACGGAGTTGGAGAACAGACCCATCTGGCCGTGGGCGAAGCCGCGTTCCGTGTACGCCTCAGCCCAGTCGGGGCGGAAGTCGATGCATCGGTTGAAGTCATCAATAGCGTCCCGCCAGCGCTGGATCTCAATGGCAGCCTTGGCGCGGTCGAAGTAGGGCTGAGGGTCATCGAGGCGTAGGCGGATAGCCGCCGTAAAGTCGACGATCGCTTCGGCGAACTGCTTCTTCTGGACGCGGGCTTGGGCGCGGGAATGGAAGAGCTTGGCGGAGTTGGCTCCGGCGTCGATGGCCTGCGTAAGGCGGGTGATCGCGGCGTCCCAGCGGCTGGACTCAAAGTCCAGGATGCCGAGGGCCTGGAGCGCATCGGGGTCGTCTGGATGGAGGCGGAGGGCCTGCTCCAGGTCGGCGGCCCCGCGAGTTGTGTCCTTTAGCTGGAGAAAGACTTTGCCGCGTTCGCGATAAGCGTCCGCGAAGTCCGGGGCGTAAAGGATGGCGGTGGTGAGCGACTCCAGCGCGTCCGCGGACCGGTTGCGGGCGATGGCGGACATGCCGAGTTCGTAGGCCTTCTGGGCACGTTTCGGGTCGGTTTGGTTGGCGGCTGCGATTGAGGCGCAGAACAGAATTGTGCCAAGAAGTTGCCGGAGTCGCTTTGCCATGAAGGGATGACCCCAGTATAGGATCAATTCTTCTTCATTTCTTTCGGATAGATCAACTCGTAGCCCTTCCTTTTATACTCTTCGAGGCCCATGAAACTAACTTGTTTGTAGCCGTTCTTGCGCAGGATTTCCGCTGCCCTCCGGGCGCGGCCTCCGCGGTTTCAACCAGCGACCAGGAGCGCGTCCTTCGGGATCTCGTTGAGACGGGATTCGAGTTGGCTCATGGGGATGTTGACGTAACCCTCAATAGTGCCGAGCTCTTCAAGCTCTTTGGGTTCGCGGACGTCAAGAAAAAAGAGCTTCACTTTCTTGTCGATCAGGTCCTTGAGGCCGTCGGCCGAAAGCTCCTTTTCCTGCGCTTGGCAGGACAGAGGAAGCGCTGCGAAAAACGTGGCGAGCATAGATCGACGATGCATACCCCATAGTACTGCTAGGGACAATCCGATCTACTGTTCCGTGGGGGGCGGGCCGATTGAACTCATAGGAAACATGCGGACTTTGTACCTTCATCCGGTCGGGTCTCCCGCCCCGCCGTCGGGCTGGGAGAGCGAATCATGCGCCCGCCGGGGGCTCCAGTGCCTACAAGAACACGCGTGCGAGGCGGCGATTGTGGAGTTGCCAGTCGCCGGGATGAGCCCGGAGGAGTGGTTGGTAGCCGCCTTGCGGTTGCGGCCGGCCCTGCGGGTGGTGTTTGTGGGGAGCAGCGTGCGGGAAGCGGTGGCGCTGTTGCGTTCAGGCGCGACGGACTACGTGGAGACAAGGGGAGCAGCGCTAGCGGCGGCGGGACGGGTACCTTTGGCAGTAGTTCCGGTCGCGGAGCCTTGGCGGCGGTTGCTGATTGGCGATAGTCCGGCGATGCGGCCGGTTCTGGATACCATCCGATTGCTGGGACCGCGACGGAGCACTGTGCTGATTTCTGGAGAGACCGGGACGGGAAAAGAGGTGGTGGCGAAGGCGATTCATGCGGCGAGCTTGCGGGCGCGCGAGGCAATGGTTTCCGTGAATTGCACGGCTTTGCCGGAGGCGCTCTTGGAGGCAGAGCTGTTCGGGCACGTGAAGGGTGCCTATACGGGCGCATTTCAAGGGCGAAAGGGCCGCTTCGAAGAAGCGGACAAGGGAACGATCTTCTTAGACGAGATCGGGGACATGCCGATTGAAACGCAGGCGAAACTGCTGCGGGTGCTGCAGGAGCGGGAGTGCCAGCGGCTGGGGTCGAGCGAGTTGGTCAAGCTGGACGTCCGCGTGGTGTCGGCGACGAACGCGAATCTGGAAGAGCGGATTGATCGGGGCAAATTTCGCGAAGATTTGTTCTATCGTTTGAACGTGGTGCCCCTGCATCTGCCGCCTCTGCGGGAGCGTCCTGATGACATTCCCATGCTGATCGAGCATTTCGTCGACAAGGTGTGCCGGGCGGAAGACTTGCCTCGGAAACGGGTAGTGGCCGAGGCGTTGGAACGGCTGCGGGAGTATTCGTGGCCGGGGAACGTGCGGCAGTTGGAAAACACCGTGGAGCGTGCGGTGGCGCTGAGCGGTGAGCGCCCGACGCTTCACTTTGGGGATTTCAACTTGCCGGTGCGCACGGTAGTGAGCGCTCCCGCGCCGGTGGCGGAAGCCGTTCCCGCTTTGACGGACCAAGGGCTGGACTTCGCGGCAACGATCCAACGGCTGGAGCGAACGTTGATTGAGCAGGCGTTGCGGAGGAGTAAAGGCAACAAGAAGCAGGCGGCCGATATGCTCAGGCTGAAGCGGACCACGTTGAGCGCCAAGCTGAAGAGCTTGGAGGAGGTGGCGTGAGGTGTTCGGGAATGGACAGCGCATTCGCGTAAAAGACCGCCAACGGCTTCGCCGAATACGGCGAATCAACAAGATAGCCATGGGGATTGAGTTGCACTGGTAACGGGTATGGTTTCCTCCCTGCGCTATGCACTCCGCAATCTGGGCCGTCAGCCGCTCTTTTCGGCGGTGGCTCTATTCTCGATCGCTTTGGGGATTGGGGCGAACACTGCTATCTTCACGCTGCTTGACCAGTTCTTATTGCGGAGCCTGCCAGTCGCACAGCCCGGCGAATTGGTGCAGTTGGATCTGCCCGGTCCGCGACGGGGAATGACTGCGACGAATCGGCCCTTCTCGAACACGATGTACATGGCGATGCGGGAGCGCGTGCGCGGGTTCTCGGGTTTGTGGGCGCAGTATGGTAGTCCGGTAAGTTTTACGACGAAGGGCGGGGCGCAGAGGGCCGCGGCCTTGCTCGTGAGTGGAAACTATTTTTCCACGCTGGGATTGGCGCCGGCGCTAGGAAGGTTGCTGCAACCGAGCGACGACGTGGTCCGCGGCGGACATCCTGTGGTCGTGTTGAGCCACGGATTCTGGCGGGACCTGCTGGGGAGTGCCCCGAACGTTTTGGATAGCGAGGTTCTGATCAACGGCCACAAGTACACGGTCGTGGGCGTCGCGCCGGAGGCATGGCGTGGCACCGACGCTTTAGATCCGCCTCAACTTTACATTCCACTGGCGATGAAGGCGCAGATCACCCCGACATGGGACGGGATGGACTCATCACAACATTTTTTCCTACATGTGTTCGGTCGATTGCGGCCGGGCGTAACGCCGGCAGAAGCAAAGGCTGAGTTGGACGCGGTGCTCGGGCCCGTGTTGCAGGAGGAAGTGGCGAATCTGAGCGATCTGCCGGAGAAGCGGCGACGGGACTTTTTAGCGAAACGGATCGTGTTGCACCCGGCGGCGCAAGGCAACCTAAGCGACCGGGAGTCCATTCAAAACGTGACGTGGACCTTGATGGCGCTGGTGGTGGTAGTTCTGTTGATCGCATGTGCGAACGTGGCGAATCTACTGCTGGCGCGTGGTTCGAGCCGGAAGAAGGAGATTGCTATCCGCTTGGCGATGGGTGCGTCGCGGCGGCAGTTGGTCGGTCAGTTGTTGACCGAGAGCATGGTGTTGGCGGCGCTCGGCGGCTTGCTGGGGCTCTTGTTTTCCGATTGGATCTTGGCCGGAATCCTAAGTCTGCAGACGCCGGGGGTGAACAACTTCGGCGGACAGATGGATCTGCGTACGTTGCTCTTCACCTTAGTATTGACGATGATCACGGGTCTACTGTTTGGCCTGTTGCCCGCGTTGCAGGCGACCAAAGCGGATGTGGCTCCGACGCTGAAGGATCAGGTGGGGAGTGTCGCAGGCGGTGGGGTATGGCTGCGCAAGGTGCTGGTCGTGGGGCAGATCTGCCTTTCCGTAATCCTGCTGGCGGCGGCCGGCTTCTTCACAAAGACATTGTTTGCGCTACGGCAAGCGAATCCCGGCTTCGAGGCCGAGCGTTTGGTTACATTTACGCTGGACCCCTCTTTGAATGGATACCGGCGGGATGCGGCTGAACAGTTGCACCAGCGGGTCGCCGCGGAACTGGCCGGAATGCCCTCGGTGCGGGGCGTGACCATGGCGGAGATTCCGGTGCTGGATAACTCGGTGAGCCAACGGACGGTCCGCGTGGAAGGGTACACGCCGCAGGAAGGTGAAGATGTGAATCCGCGGGTGAACCAATTGGGTCCGGGTTACTTTCGAACCCTGGGAGTCCCGATGTTGCGCGGGCGGGAGTTCCAGGAAGGAGATACGTTGGCGGCGCCGAAGGTGGCGGTGGTGAATGAAAAATTCGCGCGATATTTTTTCAAAGACGAGGACCCGGTCGGCCGGCGGATCGCGTTCCGGGACGTGTCGATGACGATTGTCGGGGTGGTGGCGAACATCAAACACGGGAACCCACGGGAGGACGCCAACGCGTTCCGGTTTGTCTATACGCCGGTGGCGCAATCGGATGTAGTAGCGCAGATGAGTTACTACATCCGGACGGCGGAGGATTCGCTGGCGATGACGCGGGACATACGGGCACTTGTGCGGCGGATCGATCCGAATCTGCCGATTCTCTCGCTGCGGACGGTGCGGGAGCAGATCGATGTCGCGTTAACACTCGAACGGCTGATCTCAACCCTGTGTTCGAGTTTCGGTTTGATCGCGACGGTGCTGGCCTCCATTGGCCTCTATGGCGTGATGGCCTTTCACGTGGCGCGGCGGACTCGGGAGATTGGCATCCGGATGGCGTTGGGTGCGAGCCAGGCAAAAGTGTTGCGGATGGTGCTGCGAGAGGTGACGTGGATGGCGGCGGTGGGGATCGCGCTGGGGGTTCCGGCAGCGTTGGGATTGGGCCAACTGGTCAAAACGCTGTTGTTCCCGACGCAACCGACGGATCCCGTCGTTTTGACGGGCGCATCTTTGCTTTTGTGTGTCGTCGCGCTGGGGGCCGGATGGATTCCAGCCCGGCGGGCGTCGTCGATCGATCCGATGCAGGCCTTGCGAGCGGATTAAGACCGGCGCTTACGCAACTCGTCGACCGCCACGAAAACAATGATCATGGCGCCAATGAGCGCTTGCTGCACATACGGGTTGATGCCCAGAAGATCGCTGCCATTCGCCAGCAGGCCCATGATGAAGCCGCCGATCAAGGTGCCAATCACTGTCCCTTCACCGCCCCGCAGAGAGCCGCCGCCGATCACAACGGCAGCGATTGCCTGCAACTCATAGCCTTGCCCAGCGGTGGGCTGGCCGGTGGAGAGGCGGCTTGCTTCAATCAGTCCAGCCAGACCGGCGAGGCCGCCACAAAGCGCGTAGATCGCCACCGTATGGAAGTTCACCGGGATGCCCGCGTACACTGCGGCATCGGAATTGCTTCCAATGGCAAAAACGTAGCGGCCAAGCCGGGTGTGCTCCAGGATAAAGTGCACCAGGATTGCGCATGCAATCAGAACGACCAGCACGAAAGGAAAGCCGAGGATCGTCCCCTCGCCGAGGTACTGAAACCCCTTGGGGACATCATGGACGGGCATGCCGTCCGAAATAATCAGCGCGAGACCCCGCAGGACGCCCATCATACCCAGGGTCACGATAAACGGGATGATCCGCAACTGCGTAATCAAGATCCCATTGATAAAACCGCAGAGGAGGCCCGTCGCCACCCCCAACAGGACGCCAATTGGAATCGGAACGCCTTTTGCCATGGCCATCGTGCCAGCCAAGCCTCCGAGGGCGACAATGGATCCCACGGAGAGGTCAATCCCGCCAGAGATAATAATCAGGGTCATCCCTAACGCGAGGGTATTGAAGACCGCCGTTTGCCGGACGACGCTCGATAGGTTTTGCGAGGTCAGGAACGAGGGACTGGCTATGCTCAATGCCACGAACAGGGTGAGCAGCGCCAAAAATGGCAGCAAGCGCTTGATCATTGCAACGTTTCTCCAGAGTCTGGCGGCACGGTGGCCAGCCTCATAATGTCTTCCTGGGTACAGCAGCGGGGCAGTTCGCCGACAAGGTGGCCTTGGCTCATCACCAGGATCCGGTCGGCCACCTGCAGCAATTCCGGCAGTTCGGAACTGACCATCAGAATCGCGGCGCCTTCCCGCGCAAGTTGGTCCATGACTTCAAATACTTCGACCTTGGCGCCGACATCGATGCCGCGCGTCGGTTCATCGAACAGGAACACGCGAGCCCCGCGGTTAACCCACTTCGAGATAACCACCTTCTGCTGGTTCCCTCCGCTCAGCCGGCCGGCGCGCTGCTTGCCGTTCTCGCAGCGGATGCGGAGCCGGTCAATCGCCTGCTTGGTCACCTTCGCCTCTTCCGGATGGCGGATCACGCCACCAGGGCTCACCGCGTCCAGGTTCGCCATCGTCACGTTCCACGCAATGGGCAGTTCCCGAGCGAGGCCGGTTCGCTGCCGGTCCTCCGGAATCAAGGCGATGCCGGCGGCAACGGCCTGTCTCGCGTTGCGGAGCAACACCGGCCGCCCCGCCACCTGTACGCTTCCCGTGCTGATGGGGTCCAGGCCAAAAATAGCGCGGCACAGTTCGGTTCGCCCGGCGCCCATCAGACCCCCAAGGCCGACAATCTCCCCGGCGTGAAGATTCAGGCTGATGTGACGGAGCAGGTCCGGCGTAGAAAGCCCCGTGACCGAAAGCAACGCTTCGCCCGGCGGCAATGGATCGCGGCGGTAAATCGAGTTCACCTCGCGGCCGACCATGTACTGAATCATCCGCTCCTTCGTCAGCGT
The DNA here is from genome assembly GCA_945890485.1 of Candidatus Sulfopaludibacter sp. SbA3. Taxonomy (GTDB): domain Bacteria; phylum Acidobacteriota; class Terriglobia; order Bryobacterales; family Bryobacteraceae. Next base: position 27,250 of record CAMDCN010000010.1, read on the forward strand.
GGCGAGCGCCTCCGTATGAACAGTGGCGCCGTCGCGCAGAATGGTGACGCGGTCACCCACGCTACGCAGCTCCTCCATTCGGTGGGTAATGTAAATCACCCCGGTGCCGCGCTCCCGGAGTTCGCGGACGATCCGGAACACTTCATGCGTCTCCGCCTCGGAGAGCGACGACGTAGGCTCGTCAAAAATCAGGAGAGAGGTGCCATTTTGGATAGCCCGGCAGATCTCGACGAGCTGCTTCCCGGCGGGGCTCAGGCGGCCAACCATCCAATCGGCTTGTAACCGGAAGCCATACTGCGCAATCAGCCGCGTGGCCTCGGCCAGCATCTTGCGGCGATTCACGGTCCCAAAAGGGCCGGGAATCTCCCGTCCAAGAAATATGTTCTCGGCCACACTCAGATGCGGCGCCAGCAAAGACTCCTGGTGGACCATGGCGATCCCCAACTGGGACGCCTGCTTCGGATTGTCGAGATCCACGCTCTGGCCCTGCCAGATCATGTCGCCGCCGTCGCGCTTCTGCATCCCGGCGATGATCTTCATCATCGTAGATTTACCGGCGCCGTTTTCTCCCATCAGGAGATGAACTTCGCCCGCGCGGATCTCGAGGTCACCCTGCCGGAGTGCCGTCACTCCGCCAAAGCGTTTCTCGACGCCCTTCATTTGCAGCAACATAACGAATTCACCAGTTTACAATGCGTTTTGAAATGATCACGAAAATTGCGGCCCCGGCGGAGAAAGTTTTCGCATTTCACGAGCGCGAGGATATCTTCGCCCTCCTTACGCCTCCCTGGCAAAAGGTGAAGCTCGTCAGCCGGCAGGGTGGCCTCGAAACCGGCGCCCGCGTAGTTTTTCAGGCCTTTTTAGGCCCAATCCCAATTACCTGGGTCGCGGTACACACGGCATTTGAGAAAAATCGGTTGTTTGTCGATGAGCAGGAGAGCGGGCCGTTTGCCTATTGGAAGCACCGGCACGAATTCCTGCCCCAGGGCTCGGCTTCGGTGCTGGCCGACCGCATCGAGTTCCACCTGAAAGGCGGACCGGTAGCGGATCTGCTCCTGGGATGGGCGGCGAAGCTGCAGTTGTATTTCATGTTTCGCCACCGTCACTCGGTGACGAAGCGGCTCTGCGAAGCCTAATTGGGCGGACCGTCGTCGCCCGGAATGTCATCCATGCGATTCTCGAACTTCGTGTATTCGTGCAAAAACGAGAGCTTCACAATCCCTGTGGGCCCATTGCGCTGTTTGGCCAGAATCAGCTCCGCCAGCCCATGCAGCGAAGCATCGAACCGCTTGTAGTATTCCTCGCGGAAGACGAACGCGACCATGTCGGCGTCCTGTTCAATCGATCCGGATTCCCGGAGGTCGCTCAGCACCGGCCGATGGTCGCCCGGCCGGGTTTCGCTCGCGCGGCTTAGCTGCGACAGAACCAGGAAGGGACATTCCAGTTCTTTCGAAAGCAACTTAAGGCCGCGAGAGAGTGCGCTCACTTCTTGGTTCCGATTCTCGACGCGGCCCTTGCTCGTCATCAGTTGCAGGTAGTCGACCACGACCAGCCCCAAGTCGGTCTGCGATTTGAGCCGGCGGAGCTCTGCATGGATCTCCATCAGTCCGATGGTCGAGCTGTCATTAATGAAGATCGGCGCCTTTACAATCTCAACGAGACCCTTCTGCAATCGGCGGCGCTCTTCGCCGTCCAGAAACCCTTCGCGAAACTTGGTTTGCGAGACACGGGCTTGCGCGCAAACCATACGTTGCAGTAGCGACTCGTTCGACATTTCGAGCGAGAAGATGGCGACCGCCCGAGGATTGGCCGGGTTCATCGCCACATATTGGGCCACATTCAGCGCCAGTGCCGTCTTGCCCATGGCTGGCCGGGCGGCCAGAATAATCAGCTCCCCGGGCCGGAATCCACCGGTCATTTCGTCCAGCTTCAGGAACCCGGTGGAGGTTCCGCGAATGCGCTTTGTCGGATCGAGAAACGCATTCACCCCGCCTTCGGCCTTGCTCAGAATGTCGCGTGTATGCAACAGCTTGTTGGCGACATGCGATTCGCCCAGTTGCAGCAAATCGGTTTCGGCGCTGGCGAGAATCTCGTCGGCGCTCTCCTGCCCGCTGACGGCGCGGTCGATCAAAGCCTGGCTCGTCAGGATCAGCCGGCGCCGCAGCGAGTGCTCCCGCACAATGCTGGCGTATCGCTCGAGATCGTACAGCTTCGGCATGCCGTCGTCGAGCGACACGAGGTAGCTTAAACCGCCGACGGATTCGAGTTCGCCCTGGCGCATCAACTCGTTGGCCAAGGTCACGCGGTCGATATGGCTATTGGCTTCCGACAGCTCAATCATCCGCGAAAAGATGAGCTGATGCGACTGAACAGAGAAATCGGTGGGCTGAATGAGGCTGGCGATGTTCAGAAACGCCGAAGGGTCTACCAGGATCGCGCCGAGCAGGTAGCGTTCGATGTCCAGATTGGCCGGTAGGCCTTTCTGAAGTACGAGGTCATTTGCAGCCATAGACAAAAAGTAGCGGACTCCGGCGCTGCACGCAAAAGTCCGCTGTCCTCAGGTTTTCCACAGGAGGGTTACTTGAGCTTGATATCCATGGTTTCGAGCGTCTCGCCGCGAGCCTGTTCAAGCCGTGCGGCGGACTTGTTGTACTCCAGGTGAGCCACCACGGCGCGGCGGCGCGATTCGAGTAACTCGTTCTGGCGTTGTAAGACGAAGAAGTTAGTCGACTCGCCAGTCTGGAACAACCGCACTTCGCTGTTCAACTTTTCCTCGGCGGCCTTCGCCGAGGCCTCCGCCGCGGCGATCCGCTGGCGGGATGCCACCAGCCCCTGCAGGGCATTGCGGACCTGCGCGTCGATGGCCTGCTCCAGGCGCGTCCGCTCCAGCCCCAGCCGCTTTTCGGCGATCGCCGTCTGCGCCAAGGCCGCCTCGGCCGTCCGGTTACGAAGGTTGAGTTCGAACTGCATGCCGACCTGTACCGTCGGGAATCTTCCCGTAAACACGTTCGCCAGCGTCGATCCGTAGCCGCCGATCAGGAACGGCGGCAACCCACCCTGCACGGGCGGCAGAACGGGAGGCAGCCCGACCAAACCGCTCAATTGATTCAGCCGGCTGTAAATGCCCGTGTTCTGGCCCTCGAACGGGTTTGGAGCCGTGCTGAGGGATCCAGCCAATCCGCTATTGGCGTAGCCGGCGACGAAGTTCACCTGCGGTTTCAACTGGTCGCGGTTCAGTTCCTTCTCGATGTCGTTAACAGACTTCCGTTGGCCGAGCAAACGAATCTCAGGGCGCTTCGTGATGGCCACCTGCACGGCGGACCCAAGCTCTTCCGCGTCCGGCTTGGCAATCGTCTCCGCGTCCGTCGGGACAACCTCGTCGCTCCACACCGCGTTGGCCCGGCCGTTGGCGACCAGCAGTTTCAGGTTGTTTTCCGCAGCGGTCAGGATATCCTGCGCAGCGTAGTACGAATCCCGGCGCCGTTCGAACTCCGAACGAGCGAGCGAGATTTCTACCGGCGCGAGCGAACCGGCCGAGATTTGCCGCTCGGTTCGGGAGAGTTGCTCCTGGCCCAGGTTCACGCCGTCCTCGGCCACCTGCACCGCCTGCCGGGCGGCGACGAGGTCCCAATAGGCTTGCTCCACGCGGGCCACGACGTCAATCACGCGGAGCTCAAAGTCGGTTTCGGAGATGCCAACTTGCTTGCTACGAATCTTGATCTGTGCGCGTTCGCGGTCAATCACGCGGTTCCGGAACAGCGGCTGCGTATAGGTGAACAGCAGCCGCGAGTTCAGGTACGGGTTCAGGCTAACGAACGGGTTGTTCGTCTCTGTCCGGGTGTTGTCAAAACTGACGCCGAGGCTCATGCCGTGCCAGGGAGCACGAGAGCGGATGCCGACGTTGTTGTTGACGAAGCGTTCCTCGAGCTTGCCAGTGGCAGCCTGCAGGACGGAGGCGGCAGGCGTATCGCGGCGTTCGTAGCTCGGGTTGTAAGAAAGGACGGGATCGAAGGCCCCCTTCGCCGCATTCAGCAACTGCTGTGCGGTGGCGATGTTGGTCCGTTCGATCTCGATCTCCAGGTTGTTCTGCAGGGCGGCTTCCACCGCCTCCTTCAGCGTCAGCTTCCGAGAAGTGAGGCTCACCCCAACACGCTGCTTATTCAGCTCGTCCGCGCCGTATGCCAACGGCGTCAGCACGGCAGCCAACGTCAACAGCGCGGCCGTCTGGCCCGCCGTCCGGCGCCAGCGCAACAGGTTCGCGAACCTGCGAAACCAGTGCGCGCTGGCAAAGTCGTCGAACAAGCTGTAAGAAACGGGCGTGACGAGTAGCGTCAGCAGCAGACAGAGCGTCTGCCCGCCGATGACGACGATGGCCACCGTCCGGCGAGTTCCCGCGCCCGCGCCTTGGCCCAGAGCCAACGGCAACATGCCCGCCACCAGCGCGGCCGTCGTCATGAGAATCGGCCGCAGCCGGTCCTCGCAGCCTTTGAGAATCGCTTCAAGACGCGGCATGCCTTCGCGGCGCAGCGACTTGATGTGGTCCACCTGCAAAATCGAGTTCTTCTTCACAATGCCAAAGAGCACGAGGATACCTACCGAACTATAGATGATGGAGAAGTTCTCTCCCATGATGATGAGCGAAAGCAGAGCGAACGGCATCGACAGCGGCAGGCTGAGCAGAATAACGATGGGATCGACAAAGCTTTCAAACTGCGCCGCCAGAATCATGTACATGAAAATGATCGAGAGAAGGAAGGCGATCAGAAAGCTTGCGCCCGCGCGGCCGAGCTCTTTGCTTCGGCCGATCGTTCCCGTGCGGAAACCAGGAGGCATGTTGAGTTCCTTCACGGTGCTATCCGCTACGTTGATGACTTCCGAGAGCGACTGACCGCCAATGACGCTGGCGCTGATAAGGATCTGGCGTTGCCGGTTGCGACGGTCGATTCCGATGGGGCCAGTGTCCTCACTCAGTGTTGCGACGCTCGAAAGCGCCACATTGCCGAGCGAACTCGACGGAACATACAGCCGGCTCATGGCATCGGGCGAGTTGCGGAACTCCTTGGTGACGCGTAGGCCCACGTCGTACCGGTCATCGCCCTCGCGGTAGGTGGTCACCTGATCGTCTCCAGCGACCAGCGTGCGGAGCGCCGTGGCGATCGAAGCCACGTTCACATTCAGGTCCGCCGCCTTGTCGCGATTGACGAGAACGCGCACTTCCGGCTTGCCGGATTCGTACGAACTTTCAAGGTCGGCGACGCCTTGCGTAGCGGCCAGTTTGGCCACCAATTTCTTGGCGTACACATCCAACTGCGCCAGGTCCGGACCCTGCAGGAAATACTGGAAGTCGCGGTTGGGGCCAGCGCCTTGAATGACGGCCGGAAGCTGAACGGCGATGATCAGATCTCTATACTTCTGCAGGGTCTGACGCGCCATATCCATCACCTGGAACTGATCTTCCTTTCGGTCCACCGGTTGCACCAGCGCAACGAGGATCGTGCCGCGGTCCACCTGCTGCCGTGGGTCGCTGCCGATCTGCGTCAGCAGATTCTTCACGCCCGGCAACTTGCGGAGGTCCGCTTCAACGTCGCGCATCAGCTTGTCGGTGCCTTCGAGCGAAGAGCCGGCCGGCATCCGGACCGTGACCTCGAACTCGGACTGGTCGTCCTGCGGGAGGAAGTCGACGCCAAGGAACCGGAAGAGGAAGCCGGTAGAGAGGACCGTCGCAATCGAGATGACCACGATCACCCAGCGATGTCGCATCGACCAGCGGAGCATGGCCTGATACGGCACGTCGACGAGTTTGAAGATCAGCGTCTGCTTCGTCGCGTTCGGGTCGTGGTCCGGCGAAAGCTTAAGAAAACGGGAGCAGAGCATAGGCGTCAGCGTAAAGCTGACGACCAGCGAAACCATGATGGCGAAGGCGGCCGTGAAGCCGAAGCTCGACATGAATCGGCCGACGATGCCGCTCATGAATGCGACCGGCAGGAAGACGACGGCCAGCGAGAGCGTCGTCGCGAGTACGGCCAGGCCAATGTCGCGCGTGCCTTCAATCGCGGCTTCAATGGGCGTCATTTTCTTTTCTTCGAGGAAGCGGAAAATGTTTTCGAGCACCACGATGGCGTCGTCGATTACGATGCCGACCATCAGCGTCAGCGCCAGCATCGTGATCTGGTTCAGCGTGAAGCCCATCAGGTTCATCAGCGTGTACGTCGAAATGATCGACGTTGGGATGGCGACGGCGGCAATGAGCGTGGATCGCCAACTGCGCATGAACAACAGCACGACGACCCCGGCCAGCAGGCCGCCAAGCACCAAGTGCTCCTGCACGGCGTGGAACGACTCCACGATGAAGAAGGATTGGTCGCCGATGTAGGCAATCTGGAAGTCGGGCGGCAGCGAAGGGCGGATCTCGTCGATGCGCTCTTTCACTTTGTCGATCACGGAGAGCGTATTGGTGCCGGCCTGTTTACGAATCTGCAAAACGACGGCCTCGCGGCCATCAAGCCGAGCGAGCGTGCGCTGTTCCTTGAACCCGTCCTCGACGTTGCCGATGTCCTGAATCCGGATCGGCCCACCCGGTGTGTTCGCTACAATCAGGCTCGAAAAATCACTCGGGCGCATAATTCGGCCGAGCGTGCGGACGCTGAGTTCACGGCCGCCCTGGTCGAGGCGCCCCCCGGGAATCTCGGCGTTCTGCAGGCCGATCGACGCGCGGATCTGGTCGATGTTCAGGTTGTACGAGTAGAGCTTCTGGCCGTCGAGCCAGATTTGGATCGCACGTTCCCGGTCGCCAATGAAACGGACTTGGCCGACGCCGTCGAGCGACTCGATACTCTTCTTGATCATGTCATCGACAAGCTTGGTCGTCTCCCGCAAATCGCGATTCGCGGAGACCACAACGTTGATAACAGGCGAAGCGTCGGTGGAGACCTTTTCCACCACGGGCGGATCGGCGTCGCGTGGCAATTGGCCCAGAACCGTAGAGATCTTGTCGCGGACCTCCTGCGCCGCAACCTCGGCGTCCTTCTCCAGCGTGAATTGGATGGTCACGCGCGACAGGCCTTCCGAGGAGTTCGAGAAGAGTTCATCAATGCCGGAGACCGTATTCACGGCCTCTTCAATGCGCTTTGAGAGCTGCGTTTCCACCTCTTCGGGCGAAGCGCCGCGAAGCGTCGTGGTAATCGAGACGATAGGAAACTCGATCTTCGGAAACAGGTCGACGCCAAGTTTCCGATAGCCGTCCAGGCCAAGCACGACGAGCATCAGGATGAGCATCGTCGCGAACACCGGACGTTTGATGCAGATTTCGGCGAGTGTCTGCATGAGTTATAACCTCACCTTGGTTCCGTTGGTTAACGTCCCCAGTTCGGAAACCGCGACACGGTCGCCTGGCTTCACGGCGCCGTTCGGCACCTCCACCCAACCATCCAGCTCAGTGCCCGGGGTGAACGTGACGAGCTTGGCCGCCCCGTTCTCAATCACAAACAGCTTCGTGAGTCCGGCTACGTTGTAAAGCGCCTGCCGAGGCACGGCAACCATCGGCGCGGCAGCCTGCGTCACCAGTTTCACCTGGACAAACATGCCGGGCCGCAGCCGCGCATCGCCCTTCACCAGACGGGCTTCGGCCGAAAGCGTCCGCGAACGCGCATCCAGCGAGGGGTTCAACTGCCGGACCACGGCGGTGAACTCAGCGCCAGGGACGGCGTCGGTCGTGAACGTCAGTTGGGTGCCGATCTTCACGGAGCCGGATGCCGCCTCTGGAATCTCGGCGCGAAGACGCAACGGGTTCGTTTTGACAATGCGAATGAGTGGCGTGTTGTCTTTGACGAACTGGCCAATAGCGGCCACCTTTTCGCCGACCTCCCCATCAAACGGGGCACGCAGAACGGTGTCGCCGCGGCGCTTCTGGACAATCTTCAGGTCTGCCTCAAGCGCGGTGACGTTCATCCAAGATACCCGCATCTCGTCGCGGGCGAGTTCCACGGCAGCCTGCCGGGCGCGGTAAGCCTTCTCGACTTCCGTGAAGCGTTCCTGCGAGACGTCGCCGGACTTGACGAGTTTGGCGGCGCTCTCATATTTGAACTTCGCGTCTTCCACTTGCGCAAGCACTTGGCGAAGCGCTGGCGTCGACTCAGGCGGGCTGACCTTGCCGGTGTACGCCGGTAGACCGAGGCGGGCCAGCGCCTGGTTCAGCGCACCGCGGGACCGCTCAATCTGCAGGTCGTATTCGGTGGGGTCGAGCTCAACCAGCACGGCGCCCTGCCGGACGGGTTGGCCAAAATCATAGTGGATCTTCGCGACGCGGCCCTGCACTTCCGAACTCAGGGTCACCGTGTCATCCGGCAACAGCGAGCCGGTGGCGGAGATGGATCGTTCGACGCTCCGCTGTTCGGCCGAGGCGGTCTTTACGGTCAGTGGTTCGGCCTCGGTCTTGGTGGCCGCATTCACGGCGGCGGCCTTTTCTGCCTGCTTCCCGCAGCTGGCCCCGAGCAAACTAACAACGACGAGCAACACAGTAACAAAGGATTTCATTTGAGGATTCCGTTCAAAAAGATGTCAACGATACCTTCGAGCGTGCGCTTCTTACTCGCGCGAACCGTGCGAAAGCCAAAATGAAGTTCGAAGAGGCAGTACTGCATAATGGCGCCGACAATCGCCCGGGCGGCGATGGTCGGCTCGATCGATCGCAACTGCCCGGCGGTCATCCGTGATTTCAGATACGCGGCAACTTTGGCAAAAACGGGTCCCGAGTTGCGCTCAAAACAGAGGTCGGCGAGTTCGTGCCCTTCGAGGGCGGCGAACAACACTTGCCGGATGTACTCCGGGTGGGTCGTGTGGAAGTCGGCAATCACATTGGCGAGCTTCGTGAAGTAAACGCGAGGGTCTTCGATGGACGCCCAGGAATCAAGCTGGGCGTGCGGATCTTCGCCGCCCACTTTTTGCTGCTTCGAGTGGTCGATGATGGCCGAGTAGAGATCTTCCTTGGTCCGGAAGTGTTCGTAAAGAACAGGTTCGGAGACGCCGGCGCTGCGGGCCAGTTCCCGGGTGGTGACGCCGCGGAATCCTCGTTCCGCGAATAGGGTGGAGGCAGCGTCGACGATGACTTGCCGCCGTTCGGCGCGATGGAGCTTTGTCTTTACAGCCATTAGCGTTCACTAGGTTAGCAGTTGCTAGGTAACGGGCGCAAACGCGCTCTGTTACTCTGATGAGCGAAGTGTACTCCCGGCGTCAGCGAAAGCTTCGGCTATTTTTTGGACTCGCCGATGCCGCCCTTGTTTGGGCGGCATATGAGCTGGCTTACCAGACCCGCAGTGGTTGGAACCTAGAACGACAGTTTTATATCGATACCCCGATGAAGTACCTGCTGCTGCTGGTAGCGGCACTGGCCTTCCTGGGAGCGGCAGCATGGTTCGGCACCTATGAACGTCTCGAATCAGCCAGGCGCCGCGACGTTGTCAAGGAGACGCTGCGGCAGACATTGCTGGCCGTCGTCATCGTGGTCCTGGCTCAGTTTGTGTTGCGCCTCGACGTCAGCCGCGCGTTTCTCGGCCTGTTCGGCGCGCTCTCGTGCCTGGGCCTTCTCGCCTTCCGATCGAACGCCGGTCCTTTGCTGCGTTGGTTCCGGCAGCGGTTCGGCGCGCAACATTATGTAATGATCGCCGGCACGGGGGAAAGCGCGCGGCGGATGGCGCGGTTAGTAGAAGAGGCGGATTCGTTCGGTATGCGGTTGCTCGGGTTTCTGGACGAGCGGCCCGCCGTGCAAGCGCTGCAATTGGGGCAGGAATACCCCGTCCATGCTCTCGAAGAACTGCCGCAGATTCTCCGAAGGCGCGTCGTCGACGAAGTGATCTTCGCCGTTCCCGCCGCGGACCTGCCGCGCCTCGAAGAGACGCTTCTGCTCTGTGATGAAGAAGGCGTTCGCACGCGCATCGCCCTCGACATTTTTCCGCACGTGAACAGCGACGTCTACCTGGATCGCTTAGGGCCGGCCCCGCTCCTAACCTTCTCCGGCGCGCCGCACGATGAACTGCGCTTGCTGTTGAAGCGGGCGACCGACGTCTTCTTCAGCGCGCTGGCGCTTGCCGCGCTGGCCCCATTCTTGCTCGCCGTTGCCGTGACCATCCGCCTCACTTCGCCCGGGCCGGTGATCTTTTCGCAGATTCGCTGCGGACTCAACGGACGCCGCTTCCGCCTGTACAAGTTCCGTTCGATGGTGGCCAACGCCGAGGCGCTAAAGCAGCAGTTGATGAGCCAGAATGAACGCGAGCTGGTTTTCAAAATTCGCAACGATCCGCGCTTGACTCCCATCGGCAAGTGGCTCCGAAAATTCTCTGTCGATGAATTGCCGCAGTTGTGGAACGTCTTGATCGGCGACATGTCGATCGTCGGCCCCCGGCCAGCTATCCCGGAAGAAGTGGAACAATATAAGCGGTGGCAGCGGCGCCGCCTGCGAATGCGCCCAGGGCTGACTTGTCTCTGGGTCGTTGAGGGCCGCGACACCGTAGACTTTGAAACGTGGATGACCCTGGACATGCGTTACATCGATAACTGGTCTTTAGCCCTCGACTGGAAAATCATTTTGCGCACAATTCCGCAGGTCGTGATTGGCAGAGGAGCTCATTAAGATATGGATTTGATTCCGAGTCAGGAAGAGATCTTGAAACTGCTGCGGCAAACCGGCGCGCTGCGCGAAGGCAACTTCGTCTATCCGAACGGTCTGCACTCGGACCAGTTCCTGCAGATTCCGCTCGCCTTCCGGTACTTCCAGCACGCGAAAATGTTGAGTGTCGCGCTGAGCCGCAAAGTACGCGCAAACCCGGAGATTCGGGCCAACATCGATAAGCTCTCCATCTTCACGCCCGCGGTTGGCGGTCTGCCGGTCGCCTTCGGCGTCTGCGAGGCGCTGCGAGCGTATGAGGTCTACTGGGCCGAGCGGCAGAATGTCGACGAACCCCTGCAATTGCGGCAGTTCTTTGATATCGATCCTGGGGAGAAGGTACTGCTCGTTGACGACATCCTTCGCACTGGAGCTAAGCTTTTGGAGCTGAAGAAGATGGTGGAAGACGCCGGGGCGGAAGTCGTTGGGATTGCCGTCATCGTCGCGCAGCCCGCGCCGGACTGCCCCGATTTCGCACCGATTCCGATCTACTCGCTCGCCACCCTGGATCCGCTCTATATGTTCGACGCAAGCAAACATAGCCTGAAGCACCCGGATCAGCCGGTGGAGATCATTCGCGCATGAGGTGGCTGGGGTTTCTTCTCGCGCTGCCGCTGCTGGCGGCGGACTACAAGGCCGGCTTCGGCCGGATGGACATCACCCCGGCGCAGCCGATCTATCTCTCCGGGTACGCGGCGCGGAAAAAGCCCAGCGAAGGCGTGCTCCAGAAGATCTGGGCCAAAGCCCTGGCGATTGAAGACAACAAGGGCAACCGCGTCGTCATCGTCACGACGGACCTGATCGGCCTGCCGCGCCACGTGTCAGACCAAATCTGCGCCGAAGTCGAGAAGCGTTACCGCCTGCGGCGGAATCAACTGCTGCTGAACTCGTCGCATACGCATAGTGCTCCCGTGGTTCATGGCAACCTGACCTCCATGTTCGACCTCACGCCAGGCCAAAAGCGGGCGATCACGGACTATACCCAGACGCTTGCCAAGCAGATCGCCGACGTCGTGGGCTCCTCCCTCGGCAACATGCAGCCGGCCCGCCTCGATATCGGTCACGGCGCCGGTAGCTTCGCCGTCAACCGGCGGGTGATCACGCCCACCGGCGTCAAAGGCGGAGTGAACCCGGCCGGGCCCGTGGACCAGGATGTCCCGGTAGTCCGCGTTGCGGGAGCGAATGGCCAACTGCTCGGAGTTCTGTTCGGCTACGCGTGCCACAACACGACCATGGGCGGCGACTTCTTTCAAGTCAACGGTGACTACGCCGGCTTCGCGCAGGCGAGCTTTGAAGCGGCGCACCCCAACTCGACCGCCATGTTCCTGATGCTCTGCGGCGCCGACGCCAATCCCAATCCGCGGGGCACTGTGGCGCTGGTTGAGCAACATGGAGCGTCGCTGGCGAAAGAAGTGACGCGGGTGTTGGCCGGGAAACTGGAGCCTGTCACCGGCCAGTTGCGGAGCGCCTTCCATACCGCGGAGCTCGCCTTCGTGCCGCACACGCGGGAAACCTTCGAGACCGAAAGCAAGGACTCCAACTGGTACAAGCAGCAGCGCGCTGCGGGTATGCTCGCCGCCTACGACAGGCGGGCGCCGGTTCGTTCCATCCCGTATCCCGTGCAGGGCATCCGGCTCGGCAAGTCGTTGACGCTGGTGGCCCTTGGCGGCGAGGTCGTGGTCGACTACAACCTTCGCCTGAAGAAAGAGTTCCCCGGCGAGAACCTGATCGTCGCGGGCTATTCGAACGACGTAATGTGCTACATCCCGTCGCTCCGCGTCTTGAAAGAGGGCGGGTACGAAGCCAACGACAGCATGATCTACTACGGCCAACCCGGCCCGTTCACGGAAGACGTGGAGGACCGGGTGATGAATATGGTCTACAAAGTGATGGACCGTCTCGGCCGCAAACGCTAACGGGTCAGGTGCCGCCGCATCCGCTCCACGGCTTCCATCAGATTTTCAAGCGAGTTCGCATAGCTGAACCGAAGGTAGCCGTTGCCAAAGGCGCCGAAGGAGCCACCGTTGAGCGAGGCCACCCCGGCCTCGTACAACAACTCGTCGGCCAACTGCTTGGACGTGCGGCCGGTGCCTTCGATGTTTGGGAAGGCGTAGAAGGCGCCCTCCGGCTTAGCGCAGCGGAAGCCCGGCAACGTGTTCAGGCCGTCGATGAAGGCGTCGCGTCGCCGATGGAACTCGGCGACCATCGCGAGCGGCTCGTCCTGCGGGCCGGTGAGTGCGGCCAAGCCGGCGCGTTGCGTGAAGCTCGCCGTGCAGGAGTTCGAGTTCACCATCAGCTTGTTGACCGCATCGACGAGCCACTCCGGCATCACGCCGTAGCCGAGCCGCCAACCGGTCATCGCGTAGATCTTCGAGAAACCGTCCAGGATGATGGTCTTCTCCTGCATGCCGGGCAGGGAAGCAATCGACATCGGCGGCTCGTTGTAATAGATGCGGGAATAGATCTCGTCGCTGAGCACCACGAGGTCGCGGTCGCGGATCAGGTCGGCGATCACGCGCAGGTCGTCCGGCGGAATCACTCCGCCCGTCGGATTCTGCGGCGAGTTCAGAATCACCATCTTCGTTTTGTCGGTGAGGCTGTCGCGGAAGCGATCGAGGTCAAAGCTGAAGCCGCGGCTTTCGACGAGCGGGATCGGCACCGCGGTCGCGCCGAGGAAGCGAGTCATCGACTCGTAAATCGGGAAGCCGGGGTTGGGGTAGATCACCTCATCGCCCTCTTCGAGCAAAGCCATCATCGGGAAGAATAGGATGGGTTTGCCGCCGGGGACGACACAGACCTGCGAGGCCTTCGCGGTGATGCCGCGCGTCTCGCTGACATGCGCCGCGATCGCCTCGCGGAATTCGGGATAGCCCTGCGTCGGACCGTAGTGAGTCCAGCCCTCGTCGAGCGCCTGCTTCCCAGCGGCGATGACGTGCGACGGGGTCTCGAAATCCGGTTCGCCGATTTCGAGATGCACGATGTTCTTGCCTTGCGCTTCGAGGGCGCGGGCCTTCAGCAGCACTTCGAAGGCGGTCTCAATCAGAATGCGGTCCATCCGCGACGCGAGTTTCATCAGCCTTTAGTTATACCTTTCCAAGCACGGTGACGACACTGGTTGCGCCGGTGCCGCCGAGATTCTGGGCCAGGCCCAGGTCGCCAAGTCCGGCCCGCATCTGGCCGACGACATCGGCAATCTGCGCCACGCCGGTCGCGCCAACCGGGTGGCCCTTGCTCTTCAGGCCGCCGCTGCGATTGATGGGCCGGGCTTCGCTGGCAGCGTAGGCGCCCCCTTCGCCGCGGGGGCAGAAGCCGAGTTCTTCCATCGCGATGATTTCAGCGATGGTAAAACAGTCGTGGACTTCGGCGAATTGAATGTCCGCCGCGCTGACCCCCGCCATGCGGTAGGCCTTCTCGGCGGAGCGCTCGACGGCGGGAAGCCGGGTCAGGTCCGCCTTGGCGGACAGAGCAACATGGTCGGAGGTTTGCGAAATGCCAAGGACGCGAAAGCGGCCTTCGGGCGCGAGAACGACCGCCGCCGCGCCATCCGAGACCAGGGAGCAATCATAGATCGTCAGCGGATCCGCGATCACTTTGCCGGCCAATGCCTGCTCCACCGTGATCAATTTGCGGAGATGCGCGTACGGATTCGCGTAGCCATGGCGATGATTCTTCACCGCGACCGCCGCCATTTGCTCCCGCGTGGTGCCGTAGCGCTCCATGTGGGCGCGGGCGATCCGGGCGAAGAGCTCAGGAAAAGTTTGGCGGTCCACCTCCACGTCCCCGGCCATCGCGAGGATCTCGCCGACGCGGGCCGTCGGTTGGTTCGTCATCTTCTCGACGCCGCAGACCACCACGATGTCGTGAACCCCGGAAGCTACCGCCTGCCAGGCATGATGGAACGCTACGCCGGACGACGCGCAGGCGTCCTCAAAGCGGGTCGCCGGAATGCCCGCCAAGCCGCAAGCGCCGGCCACATAAGGCGCCAAGTGGCTTTGCCCAGTAAAGCTTGGGCCCGCGAAATTGCCCAAGTAGAAGGCCTCCACCTGACCGGCAGCGACCGCCGCATCCCGCAGCGCCCCCTCCACGGCCGTCGAGGCGAGCGAACGAATTCCCTGGTCGGCAAACGCGCCAAATGCGGTTTTGCCAATCCCGATTACGGCGACCGGTCTCATATACTCAGAATAGCGCCGCGAAAATCTTCTCCACGCTTTGGATGCTTCGGCCGTCAGGGCTTGTAAGGTGATTGATACGGCTCAGGAAAACATCCGCATGCCTGACCCCACCCGCGATTCCGCCGGCGTGAACAGCCCGGACATTGCGGAGCGGCAGAACCGCTTCGTGCAGGAAAACCTGCGCCGCGTGTTCTTGATCATCTATCGCATTGTCGGGAACGTCGCAGACGCGCAGGACTTAACGCAGGAAGCGTTCATCAAGGCCCTGCAGCGCGGCGACCAGTTGAAGGACACCCAGAAAGCCGCCCAGTGGCTTTCCCGGATTGCCCACAACACGGCGATCGACTTTCTGAGGCGGCACGGCCGTGTGAATTTTACTGAGATTGATACCTTGATCGAGCCGCTGCAGACGCCCACCGAGCGCAATCCGGAAAGCCTGCTCTTGCGCGGAGAACAGCAGAAATATCTCGAAGATGGCCTCCGGCTACTGACGGTGAAGGAACGGACGGCGCTGCTGCTGCGCGACGTCGAGGATCTTCCGGCCGAGCAGGTGGCCCAACATTTGGGTTGTTCCATGGCCACTGTCCGCAGCCACATCGCCAACGCCCGTATCAAGTTCAAACGCTACATGGAAAGGAGGAGAGCATGAACCAACATCCCGATCTTGCTGATCTGGCACTGTTCGCTGGCCGTGACCTTCCTTTCTGGAAACAGTGGCAGGTCAGCCGCCACGTCTCGAATTGCCCGGCCTGTTCGGCCGAGGTGGCTTCGTTTCGTAATTTAGCCTCCCAACCGATTGCGGACGAGATGATTCCGTCCATCACCTGGGAACCGTTGGCTTCTGAGATGCGCGCCAACATCCGGTTAGGCCTGGAGGCCTCCGAGGCGATCGCCGCCTACCGCCGCCCGTCTCCTGCCGAAGAGCGCTGGCTGAATTGGCGTGCTGCCGTCCTGGTCGCTTCGTTGATGGCGGTCCTCAGCACCGGTTGGTGGTTCGCCGTCAGCGTGAAGAAATTGCAGCAGCCCGTGGCGATTGCCACGCAGCCGACTGTCGTTGAAGCGACGGATTCTGGGGTGGAGATTTCAGACGGCAATCTGACGTTGGAGTTGCGGACCCCCGCCTCCCGCGCCTCCTTTGTCTCCGTCACCACTCGGGGTGCTGCCGAGACCCGCTATACCGACGCCGAAACCGGCCAAATCACGGTGAACCATGTCTATCTTGACGACTAGGTTCCTCGCATTCGCGCTCCTCGCGCTCTCCGCCTTCGGGCAGGAGACGACGTTGGACCCTGCGTCCTCATTTAAGATCAACTTCCCGAAGGACTCGCCGGTGACGCTGGTGACCTTTGATCTCGGCGGCTCGAAGGCCACCGCGCGAGGCGGCGCGATGACGCTGGATCTGAACTCCGGCCTCTTGCTCCGCAACAGTTCGGGCAAGCGGATTCGCGGCGTCACGCTGCTCGTGCTAGCGCAGGACTTTACCCCCGGCGGCCGCGGTTCGGTTGCGGTTCCCGCGTTGGATATCGCGCCCGGCGAAAACTTTCCGGTGCGGATCGATCTGCGAATGCTGCGGCCCCTGGCCGCGGGCAACGGCCCGTTGGTACAGGTGCTGCTGGACGGCGTGCTTTTTGATGACCTGACCTTCTTCGGAGAAAACCGGCTGAATTCTCGCCGATCGTTGACCGTTTGGGAACTGGAAGCCCGGCGAGACCGGAAGCATTTCCAGCAGTTGCTCGAAGCGCAGGGTCCGGAGGCTCTCCAGCGAGAACTCGTCGCCTCGGTGAGCCGGCTGCAGGAGCGCCCCCGTCTTGATGTACAGATCTCCCGGCGCGGCCGACTCCCGCGCCCAGCCTCGGCGCCGGCCACCGCTTTTGAACCGGAACGCGCGGTGCAATTCTCCTTTCTCCGTCTCCCGGACGCCCCGATTGAACTGACGGGCGGAGCGGCCAAGGTAGCCGGCAACGAGGCGAAAGCCCCAAGCATTGACATCGTGAACAAACAGAGCAAGGCCATTCGGCACTTGGAGCTCGGTTGGGTAGTCGGCACGCGGGATGGCGCTGAGTTCCTGGCGGGAACCCTGCCCGCCGATGTCCAATTGGCGGGCAACGGAAAAACCACGATCCTCGATGAAGCCGCTCTGCGGCTGAGCAGTCGTACCGGCTCCCGCGTCATCATCGACAACGTAGTTGGTTTTGCCCATGCCGTCGAGTTCGCCGACGGTCAACTTTGGATCCCTTCGCGGGTGGCGCTCGAAGATCCACGTCTTGCTCGCCTCCTCCCGCCGTCACCGGAGGAGCAACGTCTGGTCGAGCTTTACCGCAAATCGGGCTTGAAAGCGCTGCTCGAAGACTTGCGAAAATAGAAACGTGGATTTCGCCAGCCTCATCGGCTCCTCGCCGGAGCAACTCTCAATCGGCCAACGCCGCGCCTTGACGGGCCAATGGGGAGCGTTTCTCCTCTATACGCCGCAAAACTTGGCGCTGCGCCAGATTGCAGCAATCGGACCGACCGTCGCCGACTGCGCCGCGCAGCTCCGGCAGCGGGGGCTCAACCCGGTCGAGTACGAATTCCTGCCGTTTACGCCGGCTTACTAGCCAGGCGCTTGGCGAAGCGTTCCACGTTGATGATGAAACGCTCGTGCGTCCCTTCGCCAACCACTCCGTTCGGTCCGTGGCATTCGAGTCGATAGTAGATGCGGCGTTCGGTCGCTTCGAGCACCTCGGCCGTGAATCGGACGGAGGTGCCCATCGGCGCAGCAGATACATGGCGCACGTTGACCATCGTGCCCACCGTGTCGTATCCCTCCGGGAGAAGGTGCGCGACCGCGTTTCGTGCCGTCATCTCCATGGACGCAATCATCCACGGCGTGCCCAGCACGCGCGCCCGATCGTTACCCAGAAAGCTGATGGCGTTCTTGTCGTCCACAACTAAGTGGAGTTCGTGTTTGACCCCGATTGGAATGACGAACATGAGGATCTACTTCTTTCTCCCGAATGTCTGCTGGATCTCGATCCGTTCTGCGCCGGTGAGGTAGCGAAGTTTCTCGTTCCGGAGCAGGAAGAACAACTTCGCCGTCTCCTCCAACTCCTCTGCCCGGTCCACCGCTTCGTCCATCGTCGCGCCCAGCGTCAAAAACCCATGATTACGCATTAAGATGCAATCGTGGGCGCGGGTAGCCTCGCCCACCGCGGCCGCCAACTCCGCCGACCCTGGCCGCAAGTACGGAATCACCGCCAGCGGGGCGACGCGCATCAGGTAGTACGGGGTGAAGACAGGCAGCGGCTCGGCTGGATCCAGGTCTTCCAGGCACGAGAGCGCGACGGTCCAAGTGGAATGCAGATGCACCAGGGCCCGAGCGCCGGAGAACGAATTGCGATAGGCCGCGAGGTGAAACGGATACTCCTTCGACGCCTTGTTGCCATTGAGCGCCTTGCCCTCCATATCGATCTCGGCCAGCCGGTCAACAGTGAGA
Organism: Candidatus Sulfopaludibacter sp. SbA3; assembly: GCA_945890485.1. GTDB lineage: Bacteria > Acidobacteriota > Terriglobia > Bryobacterales > Bryobacteraceae. The sequence continues at coordinate 45,551 of CAMDCN010000010.1, forward strand.
CGGCGCAGACTGGCGCCGGTGGGAGAAACCCAGACGCGCTCGCCGTCGGCCACGCTCAGGTTTCCCGTCGAACCAAAGGCGTAACCCCGGGCGTGGAAGCTGGCCGCCGCTTCGCAAAGGTTTTCGAGTTCATTCTGCATCTAGCTATTCTCAACCGCTTTCGAGAAGAAATGCTCTCCGCCAAAGTTCCCGGACTTCAGCACGAGGCGGAGCGGCCTTTCGCCAATCGTCCGGAGCGCCGGAACGCCTGGGTCGATCACGCGGACCACTTCCGCCGCCGTCACGCCCAATGCGTTCACCACCGCACCGCTGGTCTCGCCGCCGGCGACGATCAAACGGAGGACTCCCTTCTCCGCCACCAGCCGCCGCGCCAGCTCGCCGAATAGCCACTCGATCTCCAACGCCGCGCCTTCCTGCTGCGCCGACTTTTCGGCGGACGACCGAATCACCAACGGCCGCGTGTCAATTGCCAGCAGGCGCGCCAGTTCGGCCTCGCGGTCGTGTCGAAGCGCCGCGACATCCACCGCGAACTGGGGGGCCGTAAACAGGCGCAACTGCCGCAGCGTCATCGCCGAGCAACTTCCGGCAAGGATGGCCGTCGGCACGGTCGAATCGCCAATTGGGCCCGCCGCGTCCTGCTCCTCCAGCCAGCCGCGCCGCCGCCAAGCCGCAGGCAACGCCACGCCCCAACCGCTGCCACCGCACAGGAGCGGTAAGTCGACGAACGCCTCGGCTGCCAGATCGAGATCCAGATTCTCAACTGCGTCCACGAGCGCCATCGAAACCCCAGAGGCCTGCAGCTCTTCCGCCCGTTCCCGTAGCGCGCCGCGGACGTCCCGCAGCGGGAGCAACCCGACCTGCTGCCGGGTTTGCAGGCCGAGCCAACGGACGAGGTTCGAGTCCGTCATGGGATTCAACGGATGTTCCCGGAGTGGGGATTCGCTGAGTAACTCGCCGTGGACGAACAAGTGCCCCAGGTACTGTGTCCGCCCGTTCACTGGCAACGCCGGCAGGTGCACGGTGAAGTTGGCGCCGGTAGCTTCGAGCAGGGCCTCGGTCACCGGCCCGATGTTCCCACGCGGCGTCGAGTCAAACGTGGAGCAATATTTGAAGAGGGTCTGCCGAGGCCACAACGGTTGCAGCGCTTGCCATGCGGCTACGGCCTGCCGGCGCGCTTCGACGGGTTCGGCGGCCCGTGTTTTCAGGCAAACGACCACCGCCTGGTACTGTCCCCGCCAGCTTGCGGTCTGTTCCGGCACACCGAACAGCAGCAGCGTCTTCACGCCCCGCTCGCGCAACATGCCGGCCAAATCGGACCCGCCTGTGAAGTCGTCCGCTATCGCGGCAAGTAAGCAATTCATTCCGGGGCACCCACCTCGCTATAATGCCAAGAACGATGCCGACAATTTATGACGTCGCCAAACGGGCGGGCGTCTCGACCTACACTGTCAGCTCCGTGCTGAACAAATCGGCCTTTGTGAGTCCGGAACTAACGGCCCGTGTTGAAAAAGCAGTTCGGGACCTGGACTATACGCCGAATGCGGTGGCTCGCAGCCTGCAGACGCGGAACACCCGCACCATCGGCATGTTGATCCCTGATATCGGAAATCCGTTCTATGCGATCGTGGTGCAGGGAGTCGAAGACACGCTCCGGCAGGAGGGCTACTCGCTCATACTGGGCAGCACTTACGACCACGTGGAGGAGCAGGCACGGTATCTGGGAGTGTTCCGGTCGAAACTCGTTGACGGCCTGTTGATCTACGTAGCGGCGGGCGACCAGAGCGAGGTGCAGCGGATGGTGGAGGCGCGGAAGCCAGTAGTTTTCGTTGGCCGGCTCCCGCAGGGTTACGCCGCCGACTCGATCACCGCGGACAACACGAAGGCGGTGCTCCTGATGATTGATCATCTGATCGGCAAGGGGCATCGGGACATTGCGATGCTGTTGGGCCACCACTCGTTGTCGACGGTAACGGAGCGCGTGGATGGCTGGAAGAAGGCGATGAGGCGGCACCGGATTAAGGCTCGGCCGGAACTGATCGTCGAGGGCGACTGGAGCGAGGCGTCGGCCTATGCCTCCGTGCAAAAGCTGCTCCAGTTGCCACAGCGACCGACGGCGATTTTCGCGGTGAACTTCCCCATGCTCACCGGCGCCATGCGCGCCATTCGCGAGGCGGGGCTACGGTGCCCGGAGGATGTCGAGGTCGCCAGTTCGGATGACTACGATTGGCTCGATCTGTTCCATCCGCCGATCACGACCATCATTCAGCACAACTACAACATCGGAGAAGAGGCGGCCCGTATGGTGCTGCAACGGATCCGGCAACCGGAGCGGGCGTTTCAGCAAGTCATCATTGAGCCGCAGTTACGCATTCGCGGCTGATTGAAATGGGAGTTGTCTTGCGCCCTGCAAGGTGAATCCCATGCGAAAACTACTTCCTCTCTTCCTTGTTCTGGCTGCCTGTATGGCGGCGCAATCCGATGGGCGGTCGGTGCTGCCACGCTCGACCCCCGGTCCACGGCCGGAGCCGATTCCGGATGGCATTCCTTCCGGTCAGGTGCCGGTCAATTGCCGGAGGGTCGCTCCATCCGAGTTGCTGGCATGTTATCTGAACGACACGGCGAACTTTCAGGTGCAGTACCGGATTAAGTGGCGATTCAACAAAGAGACGTCAGATGTTCCGAACTGGAAGGACTGGCCGGCCTGGGCGAAGCAGGATTTGAACCTCGCGTATCTGAATACCGTGGCCTGGTACAACGGCGGCATGAACGCCTATCCCGGAACGTTGCCGCCCGAGCCGGTCGCCAACCTGAACGAGGCCGCCTACATCGCGGGGCAGTCGCCGTCAACGATACTCGACGACGCAAAGTCCGCCTGGCCGTTGTACATCGGCTACGTAGCGCTAACCCTGGCCAGCGAAATCCACGGATGGGTTCCCTGGTCGATTCATAACTACGACCACCTGGGCATGCACTGGATGTTCGACTCGGGGATGTTGTACCAAACCTCGGGCTCGATATCTGGATGGCATGTCATGCAGGCCGCCGTGCCCTCGAACGCCATCACCGTATTCAAGTTCCTAAAGCAAAACAACCTGATTGGGCACTCGCGCATGGACACAATTGACCGCGTTTTGAACTGGAGCCGATGGAACTTGAGTCACATGTTCGGCGCCTACACTGCGCAGAACTATTACAACTATTGGCAGTACTGGGGGAAACCGCCGGTTTCGCGAATCATCGAGGGAACCTACACCGCCGACTCTGTGCCAAGCGAACTGAAAGGTCTTCAGCGTTGGACGCAGGGATGCTACGGCACGACCGCCTTACTGATTTGGGTATTTAAAGCGGTGAACATTCCAGTGACTCATGCCTCCGTCGGATACCATCTGGCGCCCCACTTTGTCGCCGAGAAACTGTATCTGTCGCACGGGGATGATCCGTACAGCTCGCTCTCGAAGGGCCCTCGCCCGGCGAAAGAGCTTCTGATCAGTGAGGCGACGTACCAGTCCTGGTTCCCAGCTAACGACGTGAAAGCCGCCGACAAGAATGTGGGCCGTCAGGTCCTCGAACGGAACATTCTTTACCCCAGTCCGGAGCTGGTGGCGATCTACCAGCAGGACTTGCTGGAAGGACTGAGCCACTCCAACGGCCGAGTCTACAAAAACTACTACAGCCAGTTTTACTCCGTTCCCCAGTTGGAGGCCAAGGGCCTGTGGGTGAACCTCGATAAAGCGCTCTCCTCTATCATGTAGGGCTATTCACCTGCTGCGGAAGGCCGTGAAATAATGGTCCGGTGCTCCTCCGGACCCTCGGCCTTCTGCTCTCCGTCGCTTCCCTTTCGGCCCAGCCGCCCAAGCTGAAGCTGTGGTCGTTGCAGCCGGTCACTTCTCCGGCCGTCCCGGCTGGCGCCGCCCACCCCGTCGACGCCTTCCTCGCTGTTCAACACAAAGCCAAAGGCCTGCGGGCCAATGGTCCCGCCGACAAGCTCACCCTTCTTCGCCGCGCCACCTTCGATCTCACTGGCCTACCCCCGACTCCCGCCGAACAGGACACCTTCCTCGCCGACAACTCCCCCGACGCATTCGAAAAGCTGATTGACCGTTTGCTCGCCAATGAGCAGCACGGCGTCCGCTACGCTCGCCACTGGCTCGATGTCCTCCGCTATGCCGATATGGATGGCACCGACGGCGGCGTGATGCCCGCCAACGGCAGCATCTATCGATGGCGCGATTGGATGATCCAGGCCCTCAACGAGGACCTGCCCTACGATCAGTTCGTCCGCGCGCAGCTCCTTGGGAATCGCTATGGCGGCCGGCCCACGCTGACGGTCTTCGGCACCCGGTCGAAGCCGGAGGCCGTGCCGCAGGATCAGTTCGCCCTCGGGTTCCTCTCCCGCGCCGCGCTCACGGGCAACGATCGCGATCAGGACATCGCCATCCAAGCCGTCGAGACCGTATCCTCCGCCTTCATGGGCATGACAGTCGCCTGTGCCAAGTGCCACGACCATCGCTTCGACCCCATCAAACAGAGCGACTACTACGCCATGAAGGCGCTCTTCGATCCGCTGGTCCTGCGCCGCGTGCCGCTGGCGACACCGCAGGAGATTTACGCCTACGGCAAGGCGCTCGACGCGTACCGGCGGAAAAAGGAACCGGTCGACCAGGCCATCGAAAAGTTGATCGCGCCGTACCACGACAAGCTGTACGCCGAGCGTGTTTCGATGTTGCCGCCAGACGTCCGCGCCATCGTGCTGAAGCCCGAACGCAAGCGCACCGAAGCTGAGCAGAAAACGGCGGACGACTACTTCCCCGTGCTCCGCATCGATCCGCCAAAGCTCAAAGAGATCATGCCTGCAGATGTCGTAAAGGTCTACGATTCACTGCTCAAAGAGCAGAAAGAGATCAAAGCCCCGGCCGGGTTGGATGCCCACGTCATCGTCGAAGAAGACTCCGCCCGGCTGCAGCAGCCAACCTACATCCTCACCTCCGGCGACCCCACCAAGCCCGAAAAAGATAAGGCCGTGGCGCCGGGCTTTCCATTCCAACCCGCCGATACCGACTTCCGTTACGGCCGCCGCGAAGGCTTCGTCGACTGGCTGACGGACAAAGAGAATCCGCTGTTCGCGCGGGTGGCCGTCAACCGGGTTTGGCAGTGGCATTTCGGCGAAGGGCTGCAGAAATCGCCGAGCGACTTCGGCCTGCTCGGCGGCCGGCCCAGCCACCCGCAACTGCTCGACTATCTCGCCGGCGAGTTCATCCGCCACAACTTCAGCATGAAGTGGCTGCATAAATTCGTCATGACCTCCGCGGCGTACCAGATGTCGTCGTTGCCGAACGCGGCAAACCAGAAGATCGACCCGGCCAACGCCTCGCTCTGGCGCTTCCGGTTGAAGCGTCTCGAAGCCGAACCACTGTGGGACGCGATTCTTTCGAGCGCCGGGGAACTCGACCTGACCATCGGCGGCAAGTCGTTTCAGATCGTGAAGACCGACGCGAAGCAGAGCATCTTCCTGCCGAAAGACGGGACGTTTGAGGCGAAGAAGAACCGCCGGGCGGCCTACCTGACGCGCGGCTACATCCCAAGCACCGAGGTGATGGCGCACTTCCTGCAGTCCTTCGACGTCGACGACGGGCGCACGCCGTGCCCGGTGCGGACGCAGACGATTACCGCGCCGCAAGCGCTCTTCTCGATGAACGATCCCCTGATTGAGGAAGCCACCGCGAAGTTGGCGGCTCGCGCTCAAAAGGCTGGCGACTTGCCCGCCGCTGTGCAGTCGGCTTATCGCGAAACCATCGGCCGCCCTCCCTCGGCCGCCGAACTCGACCGTGCGCTCAGCTATGTCGGCAGCGACCCCAGCAAGCTAAAGGGGTTGGCGTGGATGCTCTATAACCTTGACGAATTCCTGTTCGTCCGCTGACGAAACGAACCCAATGCTCACTCGACGTAAACTCCTCCGCCTGGCTAATGGTTTTCTGGGCACCGCTGTCGGCGGCCTGTGGGCCGCGGATGGCCGCTTGCCTGCCGCGCTGCTGCCGGGAACTCCCCGCGCGAAGTCCGTGATCTATCTCTTCATGTGCGGCGGCGTGAGCCACATCGACACCTTCGATCCGAAGGACAACAAGTTCGCGGGAACGATGATGGACGCCATCGGCTTTGGCGATAACAACGCGCCGATGAAGCGGCCGGTGATCCCGATACTCCGCACGTACAAGCGCTATGGCCAATCGGGGATCCCGGTGTCGGACTGGTTCCCGAATATCGGCGGCGTGATTGATGAGTTCGCCGTCGTGCGTTCGATGTACTGCCACCAGACGAACCACTTCCCCGCCGTGATCGAGCACTGCACCGGCAAGCCGCTGCGGCAGTTCGAGCATCCGTCGCTGGGCAGTTGGGTGACCTACGCGCTGGGTTCGGCGAACAAGAACCTGCCAAGTTTCGTGAACATCGGACGGCCCTCGTCGCCGGTGCAGCTCACCGGTGGCTACCTCGGCGCCCGCTATTCCGCCACGCCGTTTCAGCCGGGCGATACGCCGATTCCGAACCTGGTTCCGCCGGCCACCGCCACCAGCGCGGAGCGGGACCGGCAGATGCAGGCGCTGACCGAGCTGAATGCGAAGTTTCGCGCCGACTACGCGCTCGACTCTGAAATCGCGGCCCGCGTGCAGGCCTATGAACTGGCCGGCAACCTAATGCGGACGGCACCGGCCATCGTCGATTTCGAGAAGGAACCGGTCCACGTGAAGGCGCTCTACGGCATCGGCGAGAAGGAGACGGACGACTTCGGCCGCCAACTGCTGCTGGCCCGGCGCCTAGTGGAAAACGGGGTCCGCTTCATTCAGTTGTGCCACGCGGGCGGCGGCAACGGGGCGTGGGACGCGCATGGCGATATGGAGACGCACGGGCCGCTCTGCCGCGCGGTCGATAAGCCGATCGCCGGCCTGATTCAGGATCTGAAGCAGCGCGGCTTGCTCGACGATACGCTGGTGGTCTTCACAAGCGAGTTCGGGCGGACGCCGTGGTCGCAGAACACGACGGGCCGGGACCATAACGGGAAGGGATTTTCGACGTTGTTGGCAGGGGGCGGCGTGAAGGGCGGGGTGATCGAAGGGGCGACCGACGAGGTCGGCTATAAGGCGGTCGAGAGCCCGCATTACATTAGCGACCTGCAGGCCACCATCCTGCAGCAGATGGGCCTGAACTACAAGAAGATGGACTTCAATACGAACGGCCGGGCCTTCCACTTGATCGAGGAAGGCACCGGGCCAATTCAGGCGATTCTGCGCTAGAGGATCTCAAAGATCGCTTCGACTTCGACGGCGGCGCCCGTCGGCAACGAAACGAAGCCAAGGGCGGAGCGGGCGTGATAGCCGTCGCCGGTCTTGCCGAAGACTTCGTGCAGCAGGTCGGAAGCTCCGTTGATGACCAGGTGCTGCTCAACGAACTCAGGCGCCGAGTTCACGCAGCCGAGCACTTTGAGCACGCGGAGGCCGTCGAGCGTGCCGTGGGTGTTCCAGACTGAATTCAGGATCTTGGTGACGCAATCGCGGGCGGCCGCGTAGCCTTCTTCTGTGGTCACCCCAGCGCCAAGCTTGCCCTTCAATGTGCTGACGTGGCCGGAGCTAAGCAGTTGGCTTCCGGAGCGGATGCAGAGGTTCAAGTAACCGGGGGTCTGTTTTTCAAAGACCAGGCCGAGGCTTTCGGCGCGTTGTTGGGGAGTCATGGTTCGATTGTAGCGGCCGGACCTAGAATAGCCAAAGTGGCGAAAGCTAAGACAAATGGGTTACACTTGAAAGTTAAAGTTCGTTCTTAAATTATGAGCTTACTACCCCGCCTCGCAGGGATGTTTGTCGTAGGCGTCGGAGTGATCGTTGCCCAGGGGATGCAGCGGTTAACTTTGGATCGGGCGTTAGCCCTCGCCTTAGAACATAATCCCCAGTTGCAAGTAGCTTCCGCGCTCCGCCAAGGAGCCGAAGCTGGAGTTTTAACGGCTCGGGCCTACCCAAACCCGGAGCTAATGACAATGGTAGGTCCGCAGTTTTCTCGCCCCAATGCACTGACCGGGCCGGGGGCGCGAGGGCTGTTGCAGCACTATAGTGTTCACCAGCCGATCGAGCTACCGAGCGTCCGCTCGGCGCGGATTCGGACGGCGCAGGCCGGGCGGGAGAGCAGCGGCTACGCATTGTTGGAAGCGCGCCTGGCGGTTCGCGCGATGGTGAAGCAGGCGTTTTTCCAAGTGTTGCGACGCCGGAACGAGATTACCCTGGCGACGGAGAATCTGCGGCTGATTGAGGATCTGCGGCGCCGGATTCAGGTGCAAGTGGAAGTGGGGGAAGCGGCCCGCCTCGAACTCATCCGGGCCGAGGCCGAGGTGGCGACGGCAAGGACGCTGGCAACCAGCGCCCAATTGCGTTACACGAATGCTATGGCCTATTTCCGCACCGTCGTCGGGGCACCCCTGGGGCCAAGCGTCGAGCTGGACGGCCAACTCGATACGCGGCAGGCGCTACCGGCTCTGGAGTCACTGCGTGAGGAGGTTGTCTCCCGGCACCCATCGTTGTCGCAGGCACAAGCGGAGATTCGCCGAGCAGATGCGCGACTGCGTACGGAAATGGCTATGCGCCGTCCGTCGCCGACCGTGCACTCGGAGTATGAGCACCAGCCTGACCTGCAGTTCTATCGCTTTGGCGTGTCGTTACCAATGCCAATTTGGAACAAGCGGGAAGGGCCGATTGGCGAGGCGGCGGCGGGACTGCGGCAGGCCAACGCACTGGCGGACCTGCGCCGGTTGGAGATCAACGCCAACCTGGAGCGCGCCTACGGTTTGTATGAAGTGGCGACGCAGCAACTGGTGTCGTTTGAAGACGGCGTACTGAGAGAAGCCGATGCCGCCGTGAAGGCGGCTGAGGCAGCCTACCGGTTTGGCGAGCGCGGCATTATTGACGTTCTCGATGCGCAACGTGTGTTGCGTACGGTGCGGTTGGACTATCTCAGCGCGCAGTATGACCTGCAAGCGGCGATTATCGAAATTGAACAACTTCGCGCGGTGGATCCGGAGCAGAAATGAGCAAACGAACGGCAAGCTTTTGGGGCGGATTGGGGGCATTGGTCTTCCTGGTTGGTTGTGGCGCGAAGCCCGTGGAGCCGGCAGCGAAAGCGGAATCTCCGGGCGCCGCACAGGACCCGATGGAGGTGCGGCCGGCAGAAGCTTTGCTGAAGCAACTGAAGGTCGGCACTCCGACGGCTAAGCCGGTAACGGCGAGTATGCGGGTTTCCGGGCGCGTGGAAGCGGACGATACGCGGATGGCTCGGGTGAGCGCGCCGGTGACAGGCCGCATTACGCAGTTGGATGTCTATCCCGGCCAAGCCGTTAAGAAAGGGCAGGTGCTGGCTACTCTCTATGGCACGGAGCTTTCCACCGCGCAGTTCGCGTATGTGAAGGCGGTCTCGCAGCAGGGGCTGATGCAACGCGCCGCGGCGCGGGCGCAGCAGTTGTTGAAGGCCGATGTGATTGGCGCCGCGGAAGTGCAGCGGCGCGAAGCCGAACTGCTGGAGGCGAACGCGGAGCTCTCTTCCGCTCACGATCAACTGCGAGTGTTAGGCATGAACGAAGACGCGATCGCAAAACTGCAGAAGGGGCGCACCGTGAACAGTCTGACGCAAATCGTGGCGACGATTGACGGAACCGTCCTGTCCCGAAACGTGACGATTGGCCAAGTTGTGCAACCCGCTGATACCTTGCTGGTGATCGCGGACCTTTCCCAGGTTTGGCTGGTGGCTGATGTGCCAGAGCAGCAGGGCGGCACGATCGAACTTGGCAAAACGGTGGAGGCCGAGGTTTCCGCTTTCCCCGGCCAAATCATTCGCGGGCGGCTGAGCTTTGTGAGTTCCATCATCGATCCGGAAACACGGACGGTCCGCACGAGGATGGACCTTCCGAACCCGAAGGGACGGTATAAGCCAGCGATGCTGGCCATGATGGAATTGAAAGACCCGCCCGAGCGCGAGACGGTGATCCCGGTGACGGCAATTGTGCGCGAGGAAGACAAAGACTACGTGTTCGTCGAGAAGGCTCCGGGCCAGTTTCTGATGAAGTCTGTGAAGCTTGGAGCCGAGCACGACGATGCGCGCGTCCTCGAGGAGCCTTGGCCTTCGGGGCAGCGCTTGGTGGTGGATGGGGCGTTTCACTTGAACAACGAGCGGCGGCGTCTGGCGACGCAAGGGAGCTGAGGCAATGTTGAACGCGTTGGTTCGTGCATCGCTGCGCCAGCGGATCGTGGTGGTGGTGGTAGCCATTATTCTGTTGGTGTTTGGGTTGGATGCCTCGCGGAAACTGTCCGTAGACGCCTTCCCGGACGTGACCAACGTGCAGGTGCAGATCGCGACCGAAGCGCGCGGCCGCTCGCCCGAAGAGGTGGAACGATTCGTCACGGTGCCCGTCGAGATCGCGATGACGGGCCTGCCGGGATTGACGGAGATGCGCTCGCTAAATAAGCCGGGCCTTTCGTTGATCACCCTGGTGTTCACGGATTCGACCGATGTTTACTTTGCTCGCCAGTTGCTGATGGAACGACTGGCAGAGGTGCGCAGCCGTTTGCCGGAAGATGTCACGCCGATTCTTGGGCCGGTGTCGACGGCGCTGGGCGAGGTGTATCAGTACACGCTCGAAAAGCCCGGCGACGGCGAACGGGCGCTGACGAAGGAAGAGCTGGTGGACCGGCGCATCGTGCAGGACTGGGTGGTGCGGCCGCTGCTTCGATCCATTCCCGGAGTGGCGGAGATCAACTCGACGGGCGGCTATGTACGGCAGTATCAGGTGCTCGTGGATCCGGACCGTTTGCGTCACTACGGCATCGCGCTGCAGGACATTCCGGAAGCGCTTTCGCGCAACAACGCCAATGCCGGTGGTGGCATTCTGCGGCAGCATGCAGAGCAGTACCTGATTCGCGGAATCGGTCTTGTTCGCAATCTGGATGATATCCGGTCGATCATCGTGAAGGAAGTTCGCGGCACGCCGGTGTATATGCGGCAGGTGGCCACGGTGCAACTGGGCGAAGAGGTTCGCTACGGCGCGATGATCAAGGGCGGCTACACCGAGGCCGTCGGCGGCATCGTGATTATGATAGCCAGCGGCAACGCGAAAGCCGTGGTCGAAAAGATCAAGGCACGCGTTCAGGAGATCAATGAGAAGGGCATGCTGCCCGCCGGCCTGCAGATTGTCCCCTTCTATGACCGTTCCGCCCTGGTGGATGCTGCATTAATGACAGTGGCGAAAGTGCTGCTCGAAGGCATCGGCCTGGTGGTGATCGTGCTGTTCCTCTTCCTGGGCGATCTGCGCAGCAGCGTGATCGTGATCGCGACGCTTGTGTTGACGCCGCTGCTGACGTTCCTCGTGATGAACCAGTACGGTTTGTCGGCGAACCTGATGTCGCTGGGAGGGCTTGCGATTGCGATTGGTCTGATGGTGGACGGGTCGGTGGTGGTGGTCGAGAATGTTTTCGGCAAGCTCGCGCACGGCGGCAGAAAGGACAAGCTGCAGATAGTGCATGAAGCGGTTATGGAAGTCGGTACGCCAGTGATCTTCGGCATCGGCATCATCATCCTGGTCTTCCTGCCTTTGATGACGCTCGAAGGCATGGAAGGAAAAATGTTCGCGCCGCTGGCATACACCATTGCGATTGCGCTGGGCATTTCGCTGGTGCTGTCGCTGACGCTGTCGCCGGTGCTCTCCTTCCTGCTTTTGAAGGGTGGGGCGGAGCACGACACGCTACTGCTCCGGATCATGAAGCGTCCGTTCGAATGGCTTCTGGGCATGGCCCTGCGGAATCCATACAAGACGATCGCCACGGTGATGGTCGCGTTCGGCGCTTCCGTGTCTCTTTTCCCGTATCTGGGCACCGCATTTATCCCGGAGATGCGAGAGGGATCGATTTCGCCCAATATCGACCGCGTGCCGAACATCTCGCTCGAAGAGTCGATCAAGATGGAGATGGCGGCGATGAAGGCTGTGCGCGCGGTACCAGGCGTAGAGAAAGTCGTATCCCGTATGGGTCGAGGCGAATCGCCGGCTGACTCGGCGGGTCAGAATGAAGCTGATGTGATTGCCACGTTGACTCCAGTGGAAAAACGGCCAAAGGGCATGACGCAGGATTCGATCGCGGCGGAGATTCGGGATCGGCTGGTGAGCGTGCCGGGTGTGAATCTGGTGATGGCGCAGCCAATTTCGGACCGTGTCGACGAAATGGTTACCGGCGTCCGCGCGGATGTGGCCGTGAAAATCTTCGGCGACGATCTGGAGATGCTCATCCGCAAGGCGAACGAGGTTTCGAAGGTCGCCTCGACGATTCGGGGCATGCGCGATTCCCGCGTTGACCGCGTGGGCGGGCAGCAGTATCTGAACATCGAGATTGATCGGCAGGCGATTGCCCGGCACGATTTGAATGCGGCCGATATTCACGATGTGATCGAGACGGCGATTGGCGGCAAGGTGGCGACGGAGATCTACGAGGGTGAACGGCGATTCCAATTGGTGGTCCGCTATCCCGAGGATCTGCGGAACAGCATGGCGGACGTCGAGGATCTGTTGATCAACACGCCATCGGGCTCGAAGGTGATGCTGAAGACGTTGGCAAAGATCAGCGTGAAAGAGGGTCCGGCGCAGATCAATCGCGACACGGCGAAGCGCCGCATCGTGATCGGTATCAATGTGCAGGACCGCGACCTGGGCGGCTTCGTGAAGGAGTTGCAGGAGAAGGTGGAGAAGGATGTTCAACTGCCCACCGGCTACACCATCGAATGGGGTGGCCAGTTTCAGAACATGGAGCGGGCATTGAACCACTTGAAGATCATTGTGCCGATTACGATCGGCGCCATCTTCTTCCTGCTCTTCCTGCTGTTTGGTTCCTTGCGGTTTGCCGGGTTGATCATCACGGTGTTGCCGTTTGCTTCCATCGGCGGCATCGTGGCGCTCTTCGTCTCCGGCGAGTACCTTTCGGTTCCGGCTTCGGTAGGCTTCATCGCGCTCTGGGGCATCGCGGTGCTGAACGGCGTCGTGCTGGTCTCCTACATCCGCAAGCTGCGGGAAGAGGGCATGGACCAGCGGACGGCGATCGCGGAAGGGACCAAGCTCCGATTCCGGCCGGTGATGATGACCGCGACGGTGGCCGCGTTAGGCCTGGTGCCGTTCCTGTTCGCGACGGGCCCCGGCAGCGAGGTGCAGCGGCCGCTGGCGATCGTCGTGATCGGCGGACTGATCACGTCGACCTTGCTAACGCTGATCGTGGTGCCGACGCTGTATGGCATCTTCGAGGGCAAAGAAATTCTAGGCCCGGCGGAGAGTTTCGAAGAAGACGAGTCTTCCGTGGGCGCCTAGTCGTCGAGAAGCTGGCGAATGGCTTCGCTGGGCGGCCGCCGGGTTTGCGGCCGCTTGCGGAGGTAGACGTTCACCTCTTCGAGCGAGCCGAACAGGCCGATGAAGCTGGGGTGGCGGCGGCCGGGCGCGCGCCGTTCGCGGGAAAAGTCGCGCGAGCGGAAGCTGCCGTTTTCGGCGATGACGGCGGCGCCCATCGGCCGGTATTCATGTGTGCCCGCGGCCCAAGCCTGTTCATCCTCGATCCAGAGTGCAAAGCCCATGAATGATATTATCGAGCGCATGAACAGACGTAGTTTTGCCACCACTCTGGCCGCGGGTGCGGCCCTGTCGACGACCGCCGCGGCGCAGACGCTTCCGGCGAAGAAAGGCCGGTTGAAGCAGGGGGTGTGCGGAGGCGTCTTCCGCGGCTCCAATCTGGACTTCGATGGCCAGTGCAAGCTGGCGGCGGAGTTGGGATTGGTGGGCTACGATCTGGTCGGCCCGGACCGGTTTCCGACTCTGAAGAAATACGGCATTGTGCCGACGCTGGTGCCCGGCAGCAGCAAGCTGGCGGATGGCTGCAACGATCCGGCGCTGCACCCGGAGATCATCAAGAACACTTTGTCGCTGCTGGACGCCGCGGCGGCCGCGGGCGCGCCGAACCTGATTATGCTCTCCGGCAATCGCCGGGGCAAGACGGATGAACAGGGCATTGAGAACACGGTGAAGGTGCTCAACGCCGTGAAGAAGGCGGCCGAGGACAAAGGCATCACGCTGTGCATGGAGTTGCTGAACAGCAAGGTGAACCATCCGGACTACCAGTGCGATCGTACGTCGTGGGGTGTCGAGGTCTGTAAGCGCGTCGGGTCGCCGCGCGTGAAATTGCTGTACGACATCTACCACATGCAAATTATGGAAGGCGACATTATCCGCACCATTGAGCAGAACATGCAGTGGTTTGGCCATTTCCATACGGCGGGCAATCCGGGGCGGCATGAGCTGAGTGTCGATCAGGAGATCAACTACAAAGGCGTGTGCAAGAAGATTGCGGACATGGGCTACACGGGCTACATTTGCCACGAGTACACGCCGGTCGTGAAGAACGCGCGTGAGGCGCTGCTAGAGGCGATTGAGGCATGCACGGTTTAACTCGGCGCGGCTTCCTGATGGCGCCGGCGCTCGCGGCTGGTAAGCTGCGGGCGCTGATCGTGGATGGCGAGAACAACCACGATTGGCAGACGGCGACGGCGGCGCTGCGCGAGATTTTGGAGGCGACGGGCCGGTTCGATGTGCGCGTTTCGACGAGCGGGGCGCCGGGCTGGATGCCACCCTTCGCCAGCGCCGACGTAGTGATTCTGAACTACAACAGTGGCCACTTGAAGACTGCGAACCGGTGGCCGCTGGCGGTGGAAGAGAGCTTCCTGGGCTATCTGGCCACGGGCGGCGGCGTAGTGATCTTCCATGCGGCGAACAATGCTTTCGTCGACTGGCCGGAGTACAACGAGATCATCGGGCTGGGTTGGCGCGATCCGGCATTTGGGCCGGGATTGATCGTTACGAAGCGTGGCGGCGTGAAGATGGTGCCCCCGCCGGACGGTCCGAAGCCGGGGCACGGACCGCGGCATGATTTCGCCGTGACCCCGGTGCAGAACGGGCATCCGCTGACGAAAGGCATGCCGCGTCAGTGGACGCAGCGGGCCGAGCAGTTGACGCACGGCCAGCATGGTCCGGCGCGGAAGCTGACCATCATCAGCTACGCGTGGTCGAAGGACTCTTTACGAAACGAACCCATGGAGTGGACGCGGAAATGGGGCAAGGGCCGGGTGTACACGACGATGTTCGGCCATACGTGGAAGGGTGAGGATAATCCGAACCTGCGGACGCCGGGGTTCCGCGCGACGTTCGCGCGGGGCGTTGAATGGGCCGCGACCGGAAATGTGACGCTGCCGCCGCCGCCCGGCGGCTAAATCTGTTGCCGCTTCCAGGCGCCGCGGCGGAAGACGAGGATCGCGACGATGGCGACGGCGGTTTCGGCGATCGTGATGGCGGAGAAGACGCCGCGTGGGCCATAGCCGAGGCCGATGGCGAGGGTCCAGGCGAGTGGGATCTGCAGAACCCAGTAGCAGCCGAGGTTAATCAGTGTCGGGGTGTAGGTGTCGCCGGCGCCGTTGAACGCCTGTTCCATCATCATGCCGTAGGAGAGGAAAACGTAGGCCGCTGAAACGAAGCGGAGGCATTCGGCGCCGATGACGATGACGTTGGGTTCCTGCGTGAAGATCCCAAGGATGGATTCGGCGAAGGCGAGAAAGAAGAGCGAAAGGCCGCCGAGGAAATAGAGATTGTAGCGGGCGGCTGCCCAGACGGAGGCTTCGGCGCGGTCGGGCTTGCCGGCGCCGAGGTTCTGGCCGACGAGCGTGGCGGCGGCGTTGCAGAGGCCCCAGGAGGGGAGGATCGAGAAGATGACGATGCGGATGGCGATGGTGTAGCCAGCAAGCACCTCGGCGCCAAAGGTGGAAGCGATGCGGACGAGAGCCGTCCAACTGGCTGTGGCGACGAAGATCTGGAACATGCCGGAGAAGGCAGGCTTCAGAATGTGGCCCATCAAGGTTTGATCGAAGCGGAGCGCGGCGGGCGTGAGGCGGATGCGGCCGGGTCCGCGAAAAAGTTGCCAGACTTGATACGCGACGGCGGAGCTGCGGCCGATCACCGTGCCGACGGCAGAGCCGGCGATGCCCATCTCCGGAAAAGGACCCCATCCGAAGATGAGACAGGGGTTGAGCACGATGTTGATCAGGTTGCCGAACCAGAGAACCTTCATGGCGATGACCGCATCGCCGGCGCCGCGGAAGATGGCGTTGAGCAGGAAAAGCAGCATGACGGAGGCCGAGCCGCCGAGGGCGACGCGGGTGTAGCCGCTGTTCTTTTGCATGGCCTCGGTGGCGCCCATCAGGCCGAGGAGTTGGGGGGCATAGACGACGCCGGCCATGCCGATAATGATCGACGCAGCGATGCCGATGTAAATGGACTGCATGGCGCCATGAGCGGCGGCTTCAGGCTCCTTTTCGCCGATGCGCCGGGCGACGTAGGCAGTGGTGGCGAAGCTCAACCCCATGGCGATGGCAAAGACGAAGGTGAGCAGGCTTTCCGTGAGGCCGACGGTGGCGACGGCATCATCGCCGAGCTGGGCGATGAAAAAGATATCGACGACGGCGAAGAGGGATTCCATCGCCGTTTCGAGAATCATGGGAACTGCAAGCAGCGCGATGGCGCGCCGTAGGGATCCTTCGGTGAAGTCTTTCTCTTCGCCGTTGAACGACTCCCGGAGCGCTTGGAGAAGAGAAGCCATTCCGCCAGGTTTTTGAGTCTAGCACGCCACTGGCGGGCCGCCCTGCTGATACAATCGGGTCCAAGATGACTCGTCGAACTCTTGCTTATCGCGGTGCGGCTCTCTTTACGGCTGCTTCTTACGGGCGCATTCTGGGCGCCAATGAGCGGATTAACCTTGGGTTGATCGGCTGTGGCGACCGGGGGGAACATGTCGCCGGAATCTTTTCGGGCACTAAGCAGATCGACCTGACAGCCGTCTGCGACGTGTACGGCGCCAAGATCGACAAGATGCAAACCAAGGCGCCGGGGGCCAAGGGTTTCAACGATCATCGGAAGCTGCTGGAGCAGAAGAACGTCGATGCCGTTTTGATTGCGACGCCGGACCATTGGCACGCGGGCACGGCGATCGACGCGTTGAACGCGGGAAAGGATGTGTACGTTGAAAAGCCGCTATCGTTGACGATTGAAGAAGGCCCGCGCATCGTGAAGGCGGCGCGGATCAACAATCGGATTTGCCAGGTGGGCATGCAACAGCGGAGCGGACAGATCTACCTGCAAGCCAAGCGGGAGTACTTCGACACGAAGAAGCTGGGAAAAATTACCCTCGTTCGCACGTGGTGGCATGGGAACACGTATCACCTGCGGAAAGCCCCGGCCACGCTGTCGCCGCAACCGTCTAATCTCGATTGGGCGAAGTTCCTGGGTCCGCTGAAATGGCGCGACTACGATCCGCAGCAGTATTTCAATTTCCGCGCGTATTTGGACTACGGCGGCGGCCAGGTGACGGACCTGTTCACGCATTGGATCGACGTGGTCCATATGTTCATGAACCAGGACAACCCGATCGCGGCGAGCGCGGCGGGTGGGGTGTATCACTACAAAGACGGCCGGACGGCGCCGGATACGATCAATGTCCTGCTTGAGTACCCGAACGATTGGACGGCGACATTCGAGGCGACGCTGGCGCCGGGGATCAAGGGCGCGGCGATTGAGTTCTGCGGCACGGAAGGGAAGTTGTACATCACGCGTAGTGAGTTCATCTTCACGCCGGCGGAGCGGAACGCGGTCCCGGTGACGGTGAAGAGCCCGCGCGATCAGACGATTGACCATGTGGAGAACTTCCTCGAGTGTTGCCGGACGCGGAAATTGCCGAATGGCGACGTGTATATCGGCCACCGGTCGGCGGCGGCGTCGCACCTGGGTAATATCGCGTACGTGCAAAAGCGGCGGCTGAATTACAATCCGGACCGGGAAGAAATTCTTCCTTTGTAATTGCGGGTTCCGGCCCCTGGTTTCCGCGTGGTACCTTTGAGGCGATATGAGGCAACTCCAGCCGGTGATCTGGATGAAGGGTACTCTGCTGAGTCCCCAACATCTGCAGACGCAGGACCGATTCATTGAATCCACCCTTCGATTCCAGACGGAAGCTCTAGCGTTTGCCGCTTGGGGTTTTGAAGACGTACGCATTGACCACGAACAGCTTTCCAACGGCAACCTGGCCGTGGCGGAAGCGCGGGGAATGCTGCCCGACGGATTGATGTTCGAGATCCCAGTGGCCGATCCGCCACCGCCGCCGAAGTTACTGGCGGAGGCGTTTGATCCGGACCAGAAAGAGCTCGATATTTACCTATGCATTCCGGAGTCGCGGATTCCAGGTATGAACATTTCGCTTGCGACGAAGAAAGACGCGGCGACGCGCTACTACGCCGACGTGGCGATGTTGCGGGATGAGAATAACGGTACGGTGGAGAAGCCTGTTCAGATGGCGCGGAAGAATTTCCGGCTGCTGACGGGCAACGAAGCGAGGGAAGGGTATTCGACGATCCGGATTGCCCGGGTGAAGCGGCACGCCACCGGGACCCTCGAACTCGATCAGCGCTTTGTGCCGCCGCTGCTCGATGTCGCGGGCAGCGATTATCTGATGGCGATCACACGGCGCCTGGTGGAGATCCTGGCGGCTAAGAGCTCTATGCTCGCAGGAGGCCGGCGGCAGAAGAATCTGAGCTTGGCCGACTTTGGCACGGCTGACATTGCTAACTTCTGGCTGCTCTACACGATCAACTCGCACTTCCCGATGTTTCAGCATCTGTTGGAAGTACGGCGTGGGCATCCAACCAAGCTGTACGAGACGATGCTGTCGCTGGCCGGAGCGATGACGACTTTTTCGACTACGCTGCATCCCCGCGACTTGCCGAAGTATGACCATGACAACCTGGCCGGGTGTTTCACCGAGCTGGACGACATGATCCGGAATCTGCTGGAGACGGTGATCCCGAGCAACTTCATTTCCCTGCCGCTCAAGCTGCTGCAGCCCTCGATTTGGGGCACGCCGCTGGCGGAAGACCGGTTCCTCAAGAATACGCGTCTGTATCTGTCGGTGACGACCGAGATGAACGAGGCCGAGATCATTACGAAAGTGCCGCATTTGATCAAACTCTGTTCGGCGAATCACATCGAACACTTGGTGCGCCAAGCGTTGCCAGGGGTGCCGCTGACGCACGTGCCTCGGCCTCCGAGCGGAGTGCCGGCGAAGCTGAATTCGCAGTACTTCAGCCTCGATCAGAGCCCGGGGGGAATGGCCTGGGAGGCGATAACCCGGTCGCGGAACCTAGCCGCTTACGTGCCAGCGGATTTTCCGCGGCCGCAGTTGGAACTGATCATTCTCTTGCCGGAAGGCGCGAAGTAAGCTTCGCGCCTTCCGGGCAGATCGACTACCCGCGGAGCGCGAAGAACGCCACGACCAGGATGGCGATGACGAGCAGCGCCCCGAAGAGCACAATTGGCAGGAAGTTGGATTTAGGTGCGGCTGCGGGCGCCTGCGCCATTTGGGGCATCTGCGGCATCTGAGGAGCCTGCGGCATCTGGGGCATTTGAGGCTGTTGGACGTACGGCATCTGCGGAGTCTGCATCTGCACGTAGGGCATCTGTGGCGCTTGCGGGGCCTGTGGCATCTGCGGCATTTGAGGCATCTGCGGAACTTGTGGCATCTGCAGATTCGCCATGCCAGACATACCGCCGCCGGGGGCGGGCGGAGCTCCAGCGGGGTCGCCGGTGCCCGGTGCCTTGGGCGCCGCGAACATACGGGTGTATTCGCTCGGGCCTGCCGGTGCACCGCCGCCGGGCCCGCCGATGGGAGCTTGGGGCGTGGTGAAGACTTGGGTGGCGCTGGCGGGTGGTGCGCTGGGTCCGCCGGTGGGCGGGAAGTTCGCTGGCGGCGCCGACGGTGGCGGGGCGGGAGTGAACGAGGGAAGGGTGGCACTCGGCGGAGGTCCGCCGAAGCCGCCGCTTGAGGGCGGAGGCGCGCTGAAACCACTGGGGGGAGGCGGACCGCCCTGGGAGCCGACGGCGCCAAACATTTGCGTGAATTGGCCGGGCTTATCGATCGGCTTGGCCGGGGGGAGGCCGGAACTGGGGCTGGGTAAGCCCGCAGCACCGAGCGGCGCAGGATCTGGGAGCTTCGGGGCCGCGGGGGGCGGCGCGCTCGGACTGGCCGAGAACATTCGGGTGAATTCACCGGGACCCTGCTGCTGAGCAGCGCCGGGGCCCTTGGCGGGGCTGGCGGGCAGCGCTTCGGGCGGCGGCAGTGGGGCGGGTGCGGCGGCCGGAGTGGCGGAGAACATCTGCGTGAATGTCCCGGGGGCGGATGGGGCCGCGGGAGGAGGCGCTGCTGCCGCTGGCGGTGCGGGCGGTGGCGAAGCCGAAGTGGGAGCTGGAGCCGGCGCTGACGGTGGCGCTGAAGGCGTCGAGAACATCCGCGTGAATTCTCCCGGGGGTGCGGCCGGGGCGCTGGACATGGATGTTCCAGGTTTGTCGCGGGACGGTACCTGGAACAGTTTCATGAAATCATCATCCCGGTTGCCGGATCCCGCCGGGGGTTTGGCCGAGCCGGCTGGCTCCGCCATGATCGCGTTCGGATTGAACATCCGCGTGAATTCGCCGGCCGCGGGGGCGGCGGGCGTCACTTCGGAAGCGGAGGCGGTGACACCGGCAGGGGCGCGGAACGGCGGCAGCGTCTCACCGCGCTCGAGAGCGCCGGGAGGAATCGGAGCGCGGAACGGCGGTAATGTTTCGCCGCGTTCGAGAGCCCCAGTTGGAATCGGGGCTTTAAAAGGAGGCAGGGTTTCGCCACGCTCCAGGGCGCCGGATGGAACAGGGGCCTTAAAAGGTGGAAGCGTTTCGCCGCGTTCGAGGGCGCCGGCCAAGGTTGGAGCCTTAAATGGCGGCAAAGTCTCGCCGCGTTCGAGGGCGCCCGCAGGTATCGGCGCTTTGAAAGGAGGAAGTGTTTCGCCGCGCTTCAGCGCTTCGGCCTGTGCGCTCGCCGGGGGAGCGGGAGGCACCGGCTTCGGCGTTGGCGAAGGGGCGGCAGTCGGGAACATTGCCGTGAACGAACTCGCTGCGGGAGCGGGCGCTGGGGGTGGGGGTACGGCCACCGGCGCTGCCTCGACTGGTTTGGCCGCCGGCGCCGGCGGCGCGGTTGCGAACATCGCGGTGAAGGAGGTTGGTTCGCCCGAAGCGGCCGGGGGAGGTGCTGCCGCAGCGACTGGTTTTACCTCGGGCGCGGGCGGCGCAGTGGGCGGTGGAACAGGCGGCGCGGTCGCGAACATCGCCGTAAAAGAGGTTGGCTCGGCCGGGGCGGCCGGGGGCGGTGGTGTGGGCGCCGCCGGTTTAACCTCAGGCGCAGAAGGCGCAGGGGCCGGGGGTGCGGTCGCGAACATTGCCGTAAAAGACGTAGTTTCTGCCGGCGGCGCGGGGGCCGGTGCTTCCGGCGCGGCCGGTGGCGCGGCGGGCGTAGCGGTCGCAAACATAGAGGTAAAGGACGGCGCTTCGGTTGCGGGCTCCGGCGCCGGAGGCGGGGTCGCCGTTGCGAACATCGCCGTGAATGAAGGTTCGGCTACCGGTGCTGGGGGTGCTTGCGCCGGCGGTGCGGGCGGCGTCATCCGGGGCATCTCTTCCGTCGGCAGATCCCGCCTCGGTTCGGGCAGCGATTCAACCCACGCCCGGAGCGATTTACGGTCGGGCAGCAGTTCGGCGACGACGTAGGGACTCCCTTCGAGTTCTCCCCGTTCGACAATCAGCCGGGCGGCATCTGGCTTTAGCTGGTCGAGCTTGGCCAGAATCGTTTCGTTCTCCGGTGTTCGTCCGGCGACGAAGAGGTGGGCTTCGAGCGCCCGGCCGGTTGCGATCTCCCGGGCCACAAAAGTCTTAATGCCGTCATCGCGGAGCGGAGCCAGCAATTCGTATTTGTCGTAGAAGCTCATCAGCCAATTCGCCTTTCTGGTGAGTCAAGCTTACCATGCAGCGCGGAATTTCGAGACTGGTTCCATCACCGAGTTTGCTTGCGGAAACTCCTGATTATTTTGTCCAGACCGCGCGGATTTCTTGGCGACATTCCGCGTAACATAAGGGGTAACGATGAACAACGGCTATGGTAGAGTGAATGCTGCCAGAAATGGCAAGGTTCTGGAATGAAACAGCTTTCCCGCGTTGTCTGGTCGGAGGGGATGTATCTCGGGCCGCACCATTTCCAGGTGCAGGGCCGGTACTTCGAAGACTCCATTCGCTTTGTCACCTCGTCGCTTTGGTTTGAAGCGTGGGGCCTCATCGGGTGCGAACTCGATTCTGAAGCGCTCTTGAACGGAACCTTGGCGCTGCTGCATGCGCGCGGCGTCTTCCCGGACGGTCTGGCTTTTCACATGCCCGACCATGACGCGCTGCCTGCCCAGCGATCCTTCGCCGACCTGTTCCCCGTGACGAGAGATACCGTCACCGTCCTGTTGACCGTGCCGCCGATGAAGCACAACGGCCTCAACTGCATGCCGACCGAGGACAACCCCGGGTCGAGTGTCCGCTTCGCCGCACAACCGGTTTCGCTGTTTGATGAAACCACTGGCCGCGACGAGAAGCCAGTCCGGCTGGGACGCAAGAACGTCCGCCTCGTGCTCGATACCGAACCGTTTGACCCGAAGCAGTCGATCGCCATCGCCCGCGTGCAGCGCGACGGCACCGGCGGTTTCGTCTTCGATTCCACTTTTATTCCGCCGAGTATCCAGCTCGGCGCCAGTGAGCGGCTTCTCGCCATGTTGGCCCGGTTGATCGAAATCCTGGAAGAAAAGAGCTCCACCTTAAGCCGGGGCAAAACCTCCGGCGCCAGCCTGTGGTCGGAATATTCCACCAGTGAGATCGCCACGTTCTGGATGCTGCACAGTGTGAATGCGGCCGTTCCGGAATTGCGCCATATTTTGCGTGTAAAGAAAGGCCACCCGGAAGAGTTGTATACGACGATGGCGCGGTTGGGCGGGGCTTTGTGTACGTTTGCGCTCGAATCGCACCCGCGCGACGTGCCGTTATATGATCACCGGAATCTCGACAAAACTTTTGAAGCGCTTGACCTCCACATTCGCACTCATCTAGAGACGATCGTCCCAACCCGTTATGTCGAAATCCAACTCGAGAAGACTGCGGACTACTTCTATAGCGGCGCCGTTACCGATACCCGCGCGCTCAACAAGTCCCGCTGGATTCTTGCCATCCGCTGCAACATCGGTGAGGCCGAAGTGATCCGGCGCACGCCGATGCTGGCCAAACTCAGTTCCTACGACTGGGTTCCCAAATTGGTCGAACGCGCGATGGGCGGCATGGCTCTCACGCACTTGCCCGTGCCACCGTCGGCCATTCGCAGCCGCGTAGACGCCCAGTATTTCTCGGTGACGTGCGCCGATCCTCACTGGAGCCAGATCAACCGGACCCGGCAGGTAGGCCTCTACATTCCGGGCGACCTGCCCGACCCCAAGCTCGAGCTGTTTGCGTTGTTGGACTCGTAACTCCCAGATCCTGAGGACCCGATGAACCCTAGTGCCACCACAGCCTCGCCCGCCGCTTACGGCACGGAACGCCGCGCTGAGAACCTCGCCTTTGTGTTTCAGGAAGTGTTTACCGTCGCCGAACGGCTTCGTTCGAACCGCCAACCGGTGACCGATCCCAACGTGTTCCGGCAACAGGTTCGGGAAGCGATCAAGGGCGCCGACGCGGAAGCCAGGAAACGCGGCTACGATCAGCAGGAGATCCAACTGGCGATTTTTGCGGTGATTGCTTTTCTCGATGAGTCGATCTTGAATCTGCGCAGCCCGGTATTTGCGGATTGGCCCCGGCAGCCCTTGCAGGAAGAGTACTTCGGCCACCATGTGGCTGGAGAAGTCTTCTTTCAACACCTCAATAATCTGATCCGGATGAACGACTCGCAGTCCCTGGCCGACCTGCTGGAGATGTTTCAGCTCTGCATGTTGCTCGGGTTCGCCGGCCGCTATTCCATCGGCAACCGTGCCGAGATTACGCCGATCGTTAACGCCGTTGGTGAGAAGATCCATCGAATCCGTCGTTCGTCCGCCCTGCTGTCCCCGGAGTGGCAGCCGCCGCCTTCGACAAATGCGCCGCCCGCGACCCATGACCCTTGGGTAAAACGAATTCTATATGCGGCCGTCGGCTGCATCGCCTTTGCCGTCATTGGCTACGGCGTTTACTATTATCTGCTCGACGGGGGCATTTCCACCCTGCAGCAACTGGCCTTAGGACGCTAACGGAGCCTCGCGATGTCCCCTCTTGTCATTGCCCTCATCGGACTTATCCTCTGGATCGGACTTTCGGTCGGCGTCGGCTTCCTGATGGCCTTGAAAGGCTCGACGCTCTACATCTTTATTGGCCTGCTCAGCATTGTCGGCATTATTGGCGCTGGCTTGTTCGTGTGGTGGAAGAACAAGCAGGACGCAGCCAGCGGCGCGAAGCCCAGTGGCGACCCGGAGATTGACGGCCTGGTGAAGGAAGTGGAAGCCAAGTTGGCGGCGGCCAAGGCCGTGGCGGGCGCCAAGATCGGCAACCTGCCGCTGTTTTTCGTCATGGGCGAACCCGGCAGCGTGAAGACGACCTCCATGCTCCATTCGGCGCTCGAGCCGGAGCTGGTTTGCGGTCAGGTCTATCAGGACACGAACGTGGTGCCGACGCGCCTCGCCAACGTGTTTCTGGCCAAGAACACGCTGTTCCTGGATACCGGTGGTCCGCTCATGGGCAATGCCGATCGCTGGCAGCGGCTCGTCCGCCGCATGGCGCCGGGAGCCTTGAAGAGCGTGATGGGCGGTGCGGCCCAGGCCCCGCGCGCGGTGGTGGTTTGTTTTGACGTCGAACGCTTTCTCGCCCCTGGTGGTGGAGAGGCGATCACGGCCTCGGCGCGGAATCTGAACGCCCGCTTGGGCGATATCGCGCAGACGCTAGGCATCAATTTTCCCGTATACGTCCTGTTCACTCGCATGGACCGGATGCCGTTCTTCCATGATTTTGTCCGGAACTTCGCGAACGAAGAGGCTTTCCAGGTGTTTGGCGCGACGGCGCCGCTGGCGGCCGGCGCAACGCAGGGCATCTACGCCGAAGAGGCGACCCGCCGCATCAGCGAGCTTTTCCAGAACTTGTGCCACTCTCTGAGCGACAAGCGGCTGACCTATCTGCCCCGCGAGACCGATCCCGAGAAGCTGCCGGGCGCCTACGAGTTCGCCCGCGAGTTCCGGAAGTTGCGGGCGCCGATCGTCCAGTTCCTCGTGGATTTGTGCCGCCCCAGCCAACTGCGGACGTCGCCGTTCCTGCGTGGTTTCTACTTCTCCGGCGTGCGGCCGGTGGTGGTCGATGACAGCGGTTCGCTGCGGTCGGCCCGCGAACAGCACCAACCCGCACTCGATGCGGGCGGCAGCGCGACCAAGGTTTTCAAGCTCGGCCCGGGCGGTCTGATGGCGCAGGGAGTGCAGGGGACGCCGCAAGTCGGCGCCACGCGCAAGGTGCCGCAATGGACCTTCCTCGGACGCTTGTTCAACGACGTTCTGCTCGGTGACAAGGACGCCCTGATGGCGTCGAGTGCTTCGACGAAAACGAGCATGGCCCAGCGAATTCTGCTGGCGACGGCAGCGGCGATCAGTTTGGTGGCGCTGACCGGCTTTACGGTTTCCTACTTTGGCAATCGCAGCCTCGAGAACGACGCCATCGAAGCGGCCAAGGGGATGGCGAGTGTCAATGCCGCCGACCCGGCTGCTTTGCCCGAAGTCTCGGCGCTCGAAAAGTTGGAAACGCTGCGGGGCACCTTGCAGACCCTGGACGGCTACCGCGTGAACGGCGCTCCCTACAGCTTGCGTTGGGGCCTGTATTCTGGCGATGCGGCCTATCCGGAAGTAAAGAAGATCTGGTGCCAAAAGTTCAATCAGCAGCTGCTGGGGCCCACGGTCATGAATCTGCAGAACCAGATGAAGCGGCTGCCGGCCACCCCCAATGCTGGTGACGACTATTCCGCCAATCTTTCCAATCTGCGGACTTACCTGACCGTGACGGCGTATCCCGACAAAGCCCTGCCCGAGTTGACCAGCCCGGCGCTGTTGGCTGCCTGGTCGGCCGGCAAAAATGTGGATGAACCCCGGCAGAATCTGGCCCGGAAACAGTTCGAATTCTACAGCGACTTCATGAAGACGGGCGGTTGCCCGCTGCCGTTTGATGCGGATGCCGTCAGCAACTCCCGCCGCTACTTGTCGGGCTTCTCCGGCGTGAACAGCATCTATGCGTCGATGCTGGCCGCCGCGAACAAGGCGAACAAGCCGGTGAACTTCAATCGCGATATTAAGGACACGGCGGACTTCGTCGTGAACAATAAGGACGTACAGGGTGCTTTCACCCGGCCTGGATTTGCCTCCATGTCCGGCTTCATCAAGAACCCGAAGCCGTTCTTCGGCGGGGAGACCTGGATCCTCTGCGGCGATCCCGCGGTGAGCAAAGATACGGCGAGGACCACGTGCGACTCCCGTCAGAATTATGATCTTGCCCAGCTCGGCAAGGATCTGACCGATCTTTATAGTGCCGACTACGTCCGTGCGTGGCAGGCGTACATGAAAAACTCGTCGGTTGTGAAGTTTAAGGACCTGGAGGATGCCGCGGCCAAGCTCGAGGCTCTTTCGAACAACACGACACCGCTGATGGCCCTTTTCTGGCTAGCCACCCAGCATACGTCGGTCGACAACGACAAGATCAAAACCGCGTTCCAGCCGATTCAAGAGGTGGTGCCGCCGCCGGCTACCCTCGTCAAGTACATCTACGAAGATAAGAACGGCACGTACATCGACTCGCTGACCAAATTACAGAAAGGCGTGGCCGACGCTGTAGCGGCAAAGGCTGATGTGAACGTTGCTAACCAGACCATCACGATGGCCAGTGATGCGCGGATGACCGTCAAGAGTGTGGCACGGCGATTTAACCCGGACCCGAGTGCGCAGGTCGACCAGATCTCCGCCAAGCTGCTCGAAGAACCCATCACTCAGGTGGAGCGGATGTTGAAAGGCGTCGGGGCCGATGAACTCAACGCCAAGGGCGCCGGCATGTGCCGCGGCTTCAATGCTCTCGCGAACAAGTTCCCGTTCAACCCGACCTCGAAGGTGGACGCGACCATCGACGATGTGAACCGCGTTTTCCGTCCGGCCGATGGTCTGCTGCCGGCGTTCTATAAAGAGAGTCTGCAGAAGTACCTGAAGAAGGAAGGCGACGAGTACAAGCCGACCGGCGAGCCTGGCCCGATTCAAATGAACCCGGCGTTCGTCCGTTTCTTTGGCGAAGCGATGCGGTTCGGCGACATGATGTATCCGAATAACGCATCAGCGCCTTCGCTGAAGTACACGCTGACACCCGTCAAAACCGACGTTGTGCAAGGCTTCAATCTCTCCATCGACGGCCAGAAGGCCTCGCTCGGCGCGAGCGGCGCCGGCAAGCAGTTCACTTGGCCCGGCGCGGGAGAGGCTAAGATTGGCGTGAAGGTGAGTGGCGGGACGGAGTTCTCCGCAGCGGAAGAGCGCGGTCTCTGGGCGGTGTTCCACTTCTTTGCCAATGCCGACAATCAGACCCCGTCCGGCACCAATTATGTGATCGAATGGTTCCTCCGTTCGGGCCGGAACAACGAAACGATGAAAATTGAGGGTAAGGAAGTCCGCTATAAGTTCCAAGTGGACGTCCCGATCTTCTCGAAACAATTCTTTAACCAACTTCGCTGCGTGTCCAATCCGGCGAAATAGTACCATGAGGAGGTAGTACTCCAATCCAATGCAACTTCCCTCCCGCATCGGCAAGTACGAGCTTCAGGAGTTCCTCGGCGGTGGCATGTCCCATGTGTACCGCGCACAGGATACTGTCCTGGGTAGAACCGTGGCGGTCAAGATACTGACCGAGCAGGGCTGTGCGGACGCGGAAGCGAAGGCTCGCTTTCTGCAAGAGGCGCGCTTGGCCTCTGGAATCGCGCACGAAAACATTATCAGCGTGCACGACTTCGGAGAGGAGCAGGGGAAGCCTTTCATTGTCATGGAGTTTTTGCGGGGCGAAAGCTTGCGCGAATCGCTTCGCAGCGGACGCGCGGGAGATGCGCGCAATCGGCTGATGCTGGCCGTGCAGATCGCCAAGGCCATCGACTACATCCATCTCAAGAAGATCATTCACCGCGACATCAAACCGGAAAACCTCCAGGTGGATCAATCCGGCCGCATCAAGTTGATGGACTTCGGCATCGCCAAGTCGGAGGGCATGCAGTTGACGCGTGCCGGCTTCACGCTGGGCACGCCTTACTACATGGCCCCGGAACAAGTTCTGGGCCAGCAGGTGACGTCGGCTGTCGACGTATACGCCTTCGGCATCCTGCTGTTTGAGATGCTCACTGGGATCAAACCCATCAACGGCGAGACGATTGAGAAGATTTTCAATCAGATTCTCTACGAGCCGTTGAACATGGATCCGCTTCGGCAAGCTGGTCTGGGCGAGCCGATTGTCCAAATCATCGGTCGCTGTACCGCGAAGAGCCCACAGGACCGGTACTCGAAGCTTTGGGACGTGGCGGTGGACATTGAACGCTTCCTCGGTTTGAATCCGAGCGCACAGCGCCCCTCCACCGGGACCATGTCGATGCCGGCCGCGCCCAGCATGGCGCCAGTGCCGACCCTGTCGCAACCGTCGTCATCGATGTCGAGTCCGCGGCCCACGCAGCAGTCGGCACCGTATCAGCCGTCGTCTTCCTACACCGCCCCCGCCCCGGTCCCGGCCCCCCGGCCCTCGGCGCCAACTGTCGATGAGAGTCTACCCGCTTTTGTTCGCGCCTTGCCTGGTCCGCTGCAGAGTCAGGCGGGCTTAATGATTCTGGTTGCCCTGGGCGTGCTGCTCGTCATGGTTGTGCTTTATTTCGCAATCTCGCTGGTTGCGTAAACTATCTGTATGCAACTTCCTGTGCGGTTCGCCAGATACGAGCTGCAAGAGTTCTTGGGTGGAGGAATGTCGCATGTCTACCGCGCGGTAGACACGGTGATGGGCCGCGCCGTGGCTGTGAAGATTCTCACGGAGCAGGGCATTCGCGACGAAGAGGCCAAACAGCGCTTTTTGCATGAAGCCCGGATGTCCGGGTCGATTCAGCACGACAACATCGTCACGGTTCACGACTACGGCGAAGAGCAGGGCTACCCGTTTATCGTGCTTGAGTTTCTCCACGGAGAGGACTTGCGGGAAGCCATTCGCAAGGGCCGGGCCGGAGACAACGCGAACAAGGTAAGGATCGCGCTTGAAGTGGCGCAGGCGCTCGCTTTCATCCATCAGCGCGGCATCATCCATCGCGATATTAAGCCGGAGAATATCTACATCGAGCAGAGCGGACGCGCCAAGTTGATGGACTTCGGCATCGCCAAGGCGGAAGGGTTCAATCTCACGAAGACGGGGAACTCGATGGGGACGCCTTTTTATATGGCCCCGGAACAGGTGATGGGCGCCAACATCACTTCGCTCGCCGACGTTTATTCCTACGGCATGGTGCTGTACGAGATGTTTGCCGGCGTGAAGCCTGTCAACGGCGATACCTTGCAGCGTCTGTTCTACATCATTCTGCACGAGACCCCCGACCAACAGCCGCTGATCGCCGCAGGGACACCCGGCCCGGTGATCGACCTGATTCAGCGTTGTATTGCCAAGAAGCCGGAAGAGCGGCTGCAGAGTTTTGGCGCGATTGTTGAAGTGCTCAAAGGAATTCTTGCTGGAGCCTATCAGCCTCCGGCGCCGGTAGCCGCTCCTCGGCCACCCGCTACTTCGAGCGGAGCGGGCGGCGGGGGGATGAAGATCGGCCTGATCGCGGGGGCGATCGGATTGGTGTTGATCGCCGGTGGCGTTGGCCTCTGGTACGCGCTTCGGCCCAAGCCCAGTGGGGAAACCCCTCCCACGACGAAGAATGAGACGCCCGTTCGCGGTGGCGCGGTGGTGCCCGTTCCTGCGGGGGATTTTCAATTTGGTTCGAACAAGGCCAGGATGACTTTGGCCGAGTTTTCGATTGATCGAACGGAAGTATCCAATCGCGCCTATGCCGAGTTCGCTCAGGCCACCGGCGCGCCTGTTCCCGCCGGTTCTCCGGAGCATCCGGTGGTGAACGTGACCTTTGACCAGGCTAAGTCGTTTTGTGCCTGGGCCGGTAAGCAACTGCCGAACGAGCAGCAGTGGGAGAAGGCGGCGCGCGGCACCGATGGCCGTAGTTATCCCTGGGGCAGCGAAATGAAGGCCGAACTGGCCGCGGTGAAAGAGAATCCGCTGGCGGCCAATGGCCCGCTGGCCGTTGGTTCGCTTACCGCAGGCCAAAGCCCCTCCGCAGCCTTGAATATGGCGGGCAACGTTTGGGAGTGGGTGGAGAAACCGCATACGCCCAGCGCCTTGGCTGTCGAAAGTCTGCAGAGCGCTCTCAAGCCAGCGCCCACGGCGACGGAGCCTTGGCACTACATCAAGGGTGGCTCGTTTGATCGCGGGATCGCCGAGGCGCTCTCGTTTGAATTCGTCAGCCTGCCGGCTCGCTTTGTCAGCCCGAATATTGGCTTCCGCTGTGTCCTGCTCCCGAAATAGTGCGGTTGGCCGCCGCGACCCTTTACACTGGCTACATGGGTAATATTCTGCAGTCCCTCCCGCTCGGCGAGAAGGTGGGCATCGCTTTCTCCGGCGGCTTGGACACAAGCGCGGCGATCTATTGGATGCGGCAAAAAGGCGCCGTACCGTACTGCTATACGGCCAACCTCGGCCAGCCGGACGAGCCGGACTACGATGAGATCCCTAAGCGAGCCATGGAGTGTGGCGCGGAACAGGCCCGTTTGATTGATTGCCGGCCGCAGCTTGTTCGCGAAGGCCTGGCCGCCCTGCAATGCGGCGCGTTTCATATCACCACCGCCGGGGTCGCTTACTTCAACACGACGCCCATCGGCCGCGCCGTCACCGGCACTATGCTCGTCGGCGCCATGAAGGAAGATGCCGTCAACATCTGGGGCGACGGCAGCACCTACAAAGGCAACGACATTGAGCGCTTCTATCGCTACGGCCTGATGGTGAACCCGAAGCTGAAGATCTACAAGCCCTGGCTTGACCAGACCTTCATCGACGAACTCGGCGGCCGCAAAGAGATGTCCGAGCTGCTCGAAAAGGCTGGCCTCGGCTACAAGATGTCGAAGGAGAAGGCCTATTCCACCGACTCCAACATCTGGGGCGCCACGCACGAAGCCAAGGATCTCGAATTCCTGAACGCCGGCATCAAGATCGTCGAACCCATCATGGGCGTCGCGTTCTGGAAGGACGACGTGACAGTGAAGGCGGAGACCGTTACCGTCGAGTTCCACGAGGGGCTGCCCGTTGCGCTGAACGGCAAGCACTACGAAGATCAGGTGGAACTCGTGATGGAGGCCAACCGCATCGGCGGCCGCCACGGCCTCGGCATGAGCGACCAGATCGAGAACCGCATCATCGAAGCCAAGAGCCGTGGTATCTACGAAGCGCCGGCGATGGCGCTGTTCTTTATCGCTTACGAACGGCTGCTCACCGGCATCCACAACGAAGGCACGCTGGAGCAGTACCACACGATGGGCCGCCGTCTTGGCCGCCTGCTGTATGAGGGCCGCTGGTTCGATCCGCAGGCCATGATGCTGCGCGAGACGTTGCAGCGTTGGGTGGCCAAAGCCGCCACTGGCGAAGTATCCATTGAACTCCGGCGCGGCAACGACTACAGTATCCTCGATACGAAGAGCCCGAACCTCACCTACAAACCCGAACGCCTCACGATGGAGAGCGGCAAGGGTGAGTTCACCCCGCTCGATCGGATTGGGCAACTGACCATGCGCAACCTGGACATTACCGATAGCCGCGACAAGCTGTTCATCTATTCGAACGCCGGCCTGCTGGGCCCCAACGCGTTTGAAGGGATGCGCTTGCTCGACGGAGAAAAGAGCGAAGACTAGCGTGGTCATCTCGCTCTTCATTACCTGCTACAACGATGCGCTGTTCCCGCAAACGGGGAAGGCGGTGGTCGAGGTGCTGGAACGCCTCGGCCACACGGTGGAGTTTCGCGCCGCGCAAACCTGCTGCGGGCAGATGCACTACAACACCGGTTACCGGCACGACTCCTACGATCTGCTCCGCCAGTTTCTCAAGGTGTTTGCCGACGCCGAGGTGATCGTGTGCCCGTCCTCGTCTTGCGTGGCGATGATGCGCGACCATTATCCGAAGATGGCGGAGCAGCTTAACGACCCGCAGTTGAAGGCACAGGTGGAAGCCATTCTGCCGCGCGTGTTTGAGTTTTCGGAGTTGCTCGTCGACAAACTGGGCGTGAAGGATGTGGGCGCGTTCTATCCGCATACGGTGACGCTGCATTCCTCCTGCCACGCTCTGCGGTCGCTTCATATCGGCACGAAACCGGCCGAACTGTTGAAGCAGGTGAAGGGTCTGACGCTGCTCGAACTCCCGGACGCCGACCAGTGCTGCGGCTTCGGCGGCACGTTCGCCGTGAAGAATCCGGACGTCTCCGCGGCCATGCTTTCGGATAAGCTGCAGTGTGTTCTCGGCACCAAGGCCGAAGCGTGTACGGGTGCGGACAACTCCTGCCTGATGCATATCGGCGGCGCGCTGAGCCGGCAGCGCACCGGCGTCCGCACCATCCATTTGGCTGAGATTCTGGCCTCGACGGAGAAGAGCTCATGAGCGTCCGCGTCGGCGAAGCCGCCAGCGCCCCGCCGTTTCCCGAAGCCGCCAAGAAGATGGTGGCCAACTCGCAGTTGCGCCGCAATGTGCGCCACGCGACGGATGTGATCCGCACGAAACGCGGCCGCGTCGTCGGCGAGAAAGAAGATTGGGAAGAGCTGCGCAACGCGGGCAAAGCGATTAAGGACCACACGCTCGCGAACCTCGATCGCTACTTGGTCCAGTTTGAAGAGGCCTGTACCAAAGCCGGTGGCAAGGTTCATTGGGCTCGCGACGCCGACGAAGCCAACCGCATCATCGTTGACCTGGTGAAGCAGTACAACTCGGACGAGGTGATCAAGGTCAAGACCATGACCTCGGACGAGACGCGGCTGAACGTCGCGCTCGAAGCCGCCGGCATCACCCCGTTTGAAACGGATCTTGCCGACCTCATCGTCCAACTCGGCGAAGACAAGCCGTCGCACATCGTCGTCCCCGCGCTGCACCGCAACCGCATGGAGATCCGCGAAATCTTCATGAAGAAGATGGGTCTTGATTCGCTTGGGTACCTGCCCGAAGACCTCACCGCCGCAGCTCGCAAGTACCTGCGGGAACGGTTCCTGCGCGTGAAGGTGGGCATCAGCGGCGCGAATTATCTGATTGCCGAAACCGGCTCTGTCGTCGTCGTCGAGTCGGAAGGCAACGGCCGGATGTGCCTCTCGCTGCCGGAGGTGCTCATCAGCATCGTCGGCGTGGAGAAGGTGATTCCACGTTTTGAAGACCTTGAGGTCTTCCTGCAACTGTTGCCCCGCTCCGCCACCGGCGAGCGCATGAATCCGTACAACTCGATTTGGACCGGCGTCACCCCCGGCGACGGGCCGCAAGCGTTCCATATCGTGTTGCTCGACAATGGCCGCACCGAAGTGCTCGCCGATCCCGAGTCCCGCGAAACGCTCGATTGCATCCGCTGCGGAGCTTGCCTCAACGCCTGCCCCGTCTATCGACAGACCGGGGGCCATGCTTATGGCTCCGTCTACGGCGGCCCGATCGGCGCGATTCTGACGCCGCAACTGCAATCGATGGAGCACTCGCAAACGTTGCCCTACGCTTCGTCGTTGTGCGGCGCTTGCTATGAAGTTTGCCCGGTGAAAATCAATATCCCGGAGATTCTGATTCACCTGCGCACGAAGGTGGTTGACAGCGGCCACGCGCCGCTCGCCGAGCGCCTGGCGATGAAGGGCGCGGCGTTCGCCATGTCGAAAGCCAGCCGCCTTAGCCTCGCGCATGCGTTTGCGCGCCTGGGCCAGTGGCCCTTCAATGACGACGGCAAACTCGACAACTTGCCCGGTCTGCTAGCCGGCTGGACGGAAACCCGCGACCTGGACGCAATCCCCTCGGAATCATTCCGCGAATGGTGGTCCAAGCGATGACGGCCCGCGAGGAAGTTCTCGCCCGAATCCGCAAGAATCAGGGCGGTCCGGCGGATCAGTCGATTCCGCGCGAGTATGCTGATTCCTCATCGCTCTCCCGCGCTGAGGTTGTCGAGCAGTTCGCCGATCGCCTGCGGGACTATAACGCGTCCGTCCATCATGTCGCGGTGTCCGCGATCGCGGACACGGTCTCCAGTATCCTGCGGGAGCGCCAGAAGTCCGGTTTGCTTGTTCCGGCCGGGCTGCCCTCCGCCTGGCTCCCGTCCGGGTTCACGTTCCGGGTCGACGAGGGCCTTTCCTATGCCGAACTCGATGCGAGCGAAGGCGTACTGACGGCCTGCGATGTCGCCATCGCGCTGACGGGCACCATCGTCATCGCGCACTCCGCGGCGCAAGGCCGCCGCGCACTGTCGCTAGTGCCGGACTACCATCTCTGCGTCGTTCATCTTGATCAACTGGTGGCGACGGTTCCCGAAGGCATGCGCCGCATGGCCAGCCTGCTTCCCGCGCCGCTGACCACCATCTCCGGCCCTTCGGCCACGTCCGATATTGAGATGATCCGCATCAAGGGTGTCCACGGCCCGCGAACGCTTGAAGTGATTCTGGCAGAATGACTCCCGGCCCCAGCACCGAGCTCCGGTACTCCAGCCGGTGGGCGAAGTGGTGGTTGGCGCTGCTGTGTGTGTTCGTTCTGTCACCCTTTTTCGCGGCGCCGTTTCTCGGTGACGAAGAAGGTGTCCGGATCGCGATCCCCATCTGCGTCCCGGCGACGTACCTGCTGCTTCAGTTGGCTTTCAACAAACGCCACGTGATCGTGAGTGCGAACGGCGTCCGCCTGCGGAACCGCCCGTTCCCCGGGGTTACCGGGATGTCTGTGCGGCGCGAGGACATTTCGCACTGCTACGTTCGCGAGGTCGTCGAGTATAACGACGGGCAGGAGGTCGACCGGCACTATCTGGCGGGCGTGGAGACGAAGAAATCAGGAATCCAGGACATCACCGGCCCGCTGCCGTCGGTCGTCACCGCACGGGCGGCCGCCTACGAGATCTGCGGCGTGCTGAATACTCATGCCACCGCCGCGAAACTGGATGTCCGGCCGACGCTGCAGACCGCTAGTCCCACCGCCGGTTGGCGTATGGCCGTACTGCTCTGGATGTTTCTTTTCCTGGGCGCGATCGCTGTGGGCGCCTATTGGGAGTTGTCGCGCAACCATCGCAGCGTGGATCCCAGAACCGGCGTCAGGCCCTTGTAGTCGGCCATTCCGGGCGGGATCGTCTCGAGAACCCCCTGGAGCAACGCCTTATGCTCCGTCGCCAAGGTCGCCAGCGCCTGCTGATACGTATGGATCGTGAAGAGAACGCACGCCGACTCCGGCAGCGCGGTCAACGTCTGGCGTTCCACCCGGAGGAAGCAGCGCTCTCCGGCGTTCTCGGGCGTCACATCGCAAATTACGAAACGAAGCCAATCATTCCACCGGGAACTCAAGTCCAGCCGGTTCGTCGGCTTCATGCTCCAGTTCAAGCGGCCTACTGGCCGCCCCGGCTTGAGCCGTTCGAGCAGGCTCCGCGTGGGGGCGCCTAACTTCTCCGCATAGCCCGGCACCGGGGTATGGATATCGAGAAGGGGGCGTCCCATTTTCTCGTCGAGGCACCAGCCGTTGGCGAAGCATAAATGGCCGGCAATGAGTTCCTGGTCGCCACCGGCCCGTAAGATTAAAAAATCTTCAGAATATGCGGCCCCGATTTCGGCGAATGTTTGTCCTGGCAGGCCGAGCACATCAGAAACCTCTCTTTGCGCCCCTTCTGATCCCGGAAGCGCTTGTTGATAGTATTCGGGCATCTCTGCTAACAGCTTTTGTTTCTCTCGCAATTCCTCCGCCGTGGCCTCGTTTCGCTCAAGAATCGATTGTCCGGCGCTGAGCGGCGTAACGCCCAGGCGCAGTTCG
Organism: Candidatus Sulfopaludibacter sp. SbA3; assembly: GCA_945890485.1. Taxonomy (GTDB): domain Bacteria; phylum Acidobacteriota; class Terriglobia; order Bryobacterales; family Bryobacteraceae. The sequence goes on from CAMDCN010000010.1 coordinate 81,615, forward strand.
AATCGGGGTGTCGAAAAAGGAAAGTATTGCAAAGGGATCATTGCGGATCTCTTTTAGATGGTAGACTGAGCATTTCCCTTATGCGTGTTCATCTGGTAAATCCGAGTGATATGGCTTTCGGCACGGCCGTTATCACGCCACGCTGGCTGTACGTTCTAGCTGCCGCGACGCCCGAAGAGTTTGGCGATCCCGTAATCTGGGACGAAACTCTCGAGCATTTTGACCCCGCGCAGGTGCAAGCCGGCGACGTAGTCGGCATTGGAGTACATACCGGAAATGCGCTTCGGGGCTACGAAGTCGGCCGCTTGGCGCGCGAACGGGGCGCCTGGGTCGTCTACGGAGGCATTCACTCCACCCTGTACCCGGAGGAGATCCTCGAACGGGGCCACGCGCATGTCGCTGTGAAGGGCGATGGCGATCAGGTGTGGGCCAAGGCCATCCGCGATTGCGTTAAGGGCAATCCGGACCGGATCTACGAGGGCGGCAAAGTGCCCCCCGAACATTTCATGGCCGCCCGCTGGGACCTGCTGCCGAAGGGAGCCTACATGTGGGCCTCGGTACAGACCGTGCGCGGCTGTCCCAAGCATTGCTCTTTCTGCTCTGTTTGGCGCACCGACGGCCAAAAGCCCCGGCAACGCACGTCTGACGTCGTCCTCGACGAGATCGTTCAACTGCGCCGGTTGGGCTTCCGCTTCATCGCGCTCGCCGACGACAACTTCTACCCTGTCAGCTTTACCGACATCAAGCTGGCTGAACGCCAGGGCAACGCCGAGAAAGTGGCCAACTATCATGCGATCCGCGAAGAGCGGTTTGAGCTGATGGCGCGCCTCGCGGAACTGCCCAGCGACATGAACTTCTTCACGCAGATCACCATGGAAGCCGCGGAGGATCTTGAATTCCTCGCCGCCATGAAGAAAGCCCGCATCCGCGGCGCTTTGGTCGGCGTTGAGGCGGTCACCCCCGAAGGCCTGAAAGAAGTCTATAAGGACTTCAACTATGCCGGCGAGGAGCTTGTGGAACGGCTGAAGGCGTTCCGTGAAAACGGCGTCCACGTCCTGGGCTCGTTCATCTTCGGCCTCGCCTCCGACCGGGAACTCACTTTCGAAGCCACCCAGGCGCTCGCCCGTCGCGCCAACCTCACCTTCGCTCAGTTCGTCATGTTGACGCCCTTCCCGGGTACAGTCGACTTTGACAAGTGGGAGAAGGGGTTAGGCGACAATCCGCCCACGGTGGATGGCATCCCGATCACCCGCTACTGGCTCATCCCGGCGCACAAGCGGCCGAAGATGTTCATGCCGCATCCCACCATGAGTTCGGAAGAGCTCCGGCAACGGACCCAGGGTGTGTGGGACGAGTTCTACAGCTTTAAAGCGATCTGGGAGCGGTCTTCCTGCACGCCTAACCTTCGCGCGCGCCTGGCGTTCATCTTCATCTCGAAGTTGTACCGCCAGATGTATGCTTCCACCGGTATCGCCACCGATAGCGCCCGCCGGTCGAAGGCAAACAACTGGGCCCGCTGGCTGGCCAAGCCCACCCAGAAGTTGTTCCAGGCCAAGCCGATGCCGGATCTGCAGACGCCGGTTCGCCGGCCCAAACCGCAGCCCCAGCTTTCGAACGATCCCCTGCGGGTGATCTCCTAGCCATCTCGTGACTCTCCCTGACCTGTTCGAGCTCTCCTTTTCCGGCCGTCGCCAAGAAGTAGCGCTCGAATGGGATCGGGCGTACACGTTCGGCGAAGTCGACGACCGCGCTTCCCGGATGGCAAACCTGCTGTCCGCCCGGGGCTTGGCGATGGGAGACCGTCTTTGCGTCTACCTCCCGAACTGTCTTGAGTTCGTTGATCTGTTCCTGGCCGCCACCCGGCTGGGCGTAATCTTCGTCCCGGTCAACGTTCTCTACCGGGATCGGGAGATCCGCCACATTCTGGCGGATGCCGATCCGGTGGCCCTGATTACCACCGCAGAACTGCAGATGCACGTTCCCGCGGGAGCACCGGTCTGGACCCTCGAAGAGCTCCGCACGACGGTTGAAACGTTCCCCACTGCCCGGCACGTGGCGGTTGTCGATGGCGAAACTCCGGCGGCCATCGTTTATACGTCCGGCACCACGGGGGCGTCGAAGGGTGCCGTACTCACGCACAACAATTTCATCGCGAATGCGATCAACGTCGTTACCTGCTGGCAGATCACGGCCGCCGACCGCCTGCTGCTGACGCTCCCGCTCTTCCACGTCCACGGCCTCGGCAATGGATTGCACGCCTGGCTTCTGAGCGGATGCCGGCTACGCCTCACCGAGCGGTTCGCGCACGAACAGGCCGGATCCTGGATGCGCGAGTTTGCGCCCACGGTCTTCTTCGGCGTACCGACGATGTACGTTCGTATGCTGGATTGGCCCGCCCAGGAGGCGTCCGCCATTGGCCAACGCATGCGTCTGTTTGTCTCCGGCTCCGCGCCGTTGCCCGCGCAGGTGCTCGAAGAGTTTCGCGCCCTTTACGGCCACACGATTCTCGAACGCTATGGCATGAGCGAAACGCTCATGAACATATCGAACCCGCTTTATGGCGAGCGCCGCCCCGGCTCTGTGGGACTCCCGTTTCCAGGCGTCGCGGTGCAGAACCGTCTTCCGGATGGCAACATCGCCGCCGATGGGGAAGTCGGCGAGCTCTTCCTGCGCGGCCCCAATCTCTTCGCCGGGTATTGGCGCAAGCCCGAGTTGTTTACCCCCGGTGAATGGTTCCAAACCGGCGATATCGCGGTACGGTCCGCTGATGGCTACTACACGCTGCAGGGCCGGCGCAGTGACCTGATCATCTCCGGCGGCTTCAATATCTACCCGCGCGAAATCGAAGAGTTCCTTGCTGAGCGGCCAGGGGTTTCGGAGGTGGCCGTCGCCGGTGTGTCGGACCCTCGTCGCGGGGAGGTGCCGGTGGCGTACGTCGTTGGTGAGTTTGACGCCGGGCAACTGGCCGAGGCGTGCCGGCAAAGTCTGGCGTCGTTCAAAATCCCCCGTGGGTTCGTTTCGATAGAAAGGCTGCCGCGCACTGCCCTGGGCAAGGTGCAGAAACACCTGTTGCCCCGTTGGGAGCCCTGATGTTCGGCGCCGCGGGCCAGTTGCTCCTCACGCTGGCCGGCGTCAGCCTGCTATTCGCTTGCCTCCAGGCGAATGGCGCGATGGAAGCGGCCGCGCAACGTGCCCTACTGCTCTGCCGCGGCCGGGTGGCCCTGTTGCCGCTCGTATTTTTCTGCTTGGCGGCGCTGCTGGCGATGGTGGGCCCGGGCGCGATTCTCAGCGTGGCGCTGATGGCGCCACTCGCGATGCGGACCGGGGTGCCCGCGGGAATCTCGCCGTTTCTGGTCGCGTTGATGATTGGCAATGGTGCGAATGCGGGCAATCTGTCGCCGTTTTCTTCCATTGGCGTGATCGTGCATGGCCTGCTTTCGCGAGGTGGTTTGGGCGGCCATGAACTTCGCGTCTGGTTCTTCCATGCCGCGGCGCACCTAGCCGTCGCGCTGGCGGCTTATCTTGTGTTTGGCGGGCTCAGGCTGTCGTGGCGTTCCGCGGCCGGAGCGACGGTGGATACCCCTCGGCTGAGCCGGGCGCAGATCATTTCGCTTGCCGCGCTAGCCGGCTGGATGCTGGGGGTAATCGTTTTTCGATGGCCGCTGGGATGGTCGGCATTAGGGGTGGCGGTGCTGCTGCTGGTGTCGGCACAGGCCCATTGGAAGCTTGCCCTTGGCAAGATGCCGTGGTGGGTGATCGCATTGGTGGTGTCCATCAGTACCGCGGTGGGGATGCTTGAGCGGGCGGGCGGCCTGAACTGGTTTCAATCGGCGGTAGTCCGCTGGGCCTCGGCGGAGACGGTGCATCCCGTGCTGGCATTTCTGACGGGGCTGATTTCAGCCTACTCGAGCACCTCCGCGGTGGTGTTGCCCGCCTTTCTGCCCATGGTTCCCGGTTTGGCCGCGCGCTTGCCCGGTACGGACCCGCTGGCGCTGGCAATCTCGGTGAATATTGGCTCTGCGATGGTGGATGTGTCGCCGCTGTCGACGATTGGCGCCCTCTGCATTGCGGCGGCTCCGGAGGGCGTCAACAAGCGCCAACTGTTCACCCGGCTGACGATCTGGGGATTTGCGATGGCGTTCGTGGCGGCCGTCCTTTGCTATTTTGGCGCTCCGTGGTTTCCTGCCTGAAGGATTGTTCAAGCAGGTGGGCGAGGGGACGATATGGCCTGATATGCCATATTGTCCGAAGGGAACCGCCGCGCTGGGGTTCCTTCTCTCGTTGCCGGCGCTGATTGCGGCGGGGCGTTCTGAGTTTGGGGGGACCGATCGTTGCGTTGCCTGGGGGAGTGCGGGCGGCACGACTCACCGGGGATGCGCGCCCGACCGCTCTGGTGGCTGGACGGTGGGCGGAGGGTGGCTGGTGGGTGGTCTTGGCTTCCCGTCGCGGGAGGGGATCCGGCCGGCGGTACAACCGGTTTTGATGACCAGTAATCTGCCGATCTGGCCGGAGGGCTTCTCGTTCCGGCCGGTGCAGCCCGCGCCGCGCCCGGTTGGGCCAGAGCTGCGAGGTGGTTTTGAGGAACCGCTCACCACCGACCGCCCGGGCTTTAGCGATGGGGTGATGGTGATGGCGCCAGGGGTGATGCAGTTGGAGAGCGGCGTTTGGGTGAGCGGGTATTCGAATGGGGAATTGAGGGAGCGCGTACTGACGGTCGGAAGTCCGATGCTGCGGCTGGGAGTAGGGCATCGAACGGAGATCCGGCTGGCGGGCGACGGGTTTCGCCGCCGTTCGATGCGGAGCTTGGACGCAAGCGATCGGGTCGGTGGAGTTGCAGACCCGTCGATTGGCCTCAAGGTGAGCCTGTTGCCTGAACAGCGGCTGCGCCCAGCATTGTCTGTCATCTCGTCGGCATCGCTTCCGCTGGGGCACTCACGATTTCGGAGTGCGGGAGTGGATCCGACCTTCAAGCTGGCTTGGTCAAAGGGCCTGGACCGGGAGTTGACGGCGGTTGGAAACTTCAATGTGGCGGTGCCGACGGACAGGGGAGGCCGGTTTTTGCAACGTTCGTTGAGTATTCAGTTATCGCGGCCGGCGTGGGGCAAATGGGGCGGGTTCGGAGAGGCCTATCTGATATCGCAGGCGAGCCGAGGAGCCACGGGGGTTTGGGCCGTGGATGGCGGGTTGTCCAGACCGATCGGGCAGGATGCCCAGTTTGACTTTTCGATGGGACAACAGGTCGCGCTATTCCAGCGATCCTGGTTCGTTTCTGCCGGATTCGTGGTGCGGCGGCAGCTTTGGTTTGGCGGACGCCAATAACGGTTTCGTCCCGATCGGTTGCTGTGTGCGGCGAGCGCCTCTTCCGGGAGGCGCTGATTTTTTAGCGCGATCAATGAAATAAAGGCATCTACTGAGGTTTTTCCCGAAGGGCGCCGGAAAGCCGACCTTCGAACTCAAGTTTCGTCAACGTCCCTCGATAAGGAAGTTAATGTTCGTTGGACTGAGGCATTCCCCTCAAAACTCGGCTCGGCATATCGTCGGCTCCGGAAGTCTCCCTGAATACTCGATGGCGGACTCTTGGGGTGTTCCGCCTACGGCAACGTCAACTTGGCGCTGCTGGCCGGCGACGTAACGAGAGCTTTCCGCAATAGCCGCCAGGCCCAACCCCTTACCGTCCGGATTACCCGTGCTGAAAGACTGCGCGGGATTGTCTGACTTAGCTTCCTTTATCCCTATGCCGCAAGACGATCTATCGCTAGAAATACATCCCTGGGGGCCGGGTGAACCGCTCCGCCTCTCCGGGCATGCAAATGCCTATCAGGCTGCGGAACTCCATACGCTGCTTTGCCGCTATGTGTCGGAAACAGACCATCCGGTCATCGATCTCAGCGGCCTTGCCAGTTGCGACACCCTCTCTCTACAACTGCTGTTTGCCGCCGGGGGAAGAGCTGCCTTGGCCGGAACAATGCCACCGTGCCTGGTAGAACGATGCGGTGCTTTGGGGCTTCCGCTGCCGCTTGGTGGTGCCCTGCTGAACGCCGGGAACGACGCGGCGCTATGAGCAAGACGATTCTAACGGCTGACGATTCGGCCAGCATGCGCCAGATTCTGCGCTTCTCCCTTACCGGCGCCGGATTCGGCGTCGTCGCAGCGGAGGATGGCCAGGAGGCGCTTGTCCGCCTGAAAGCGCAGCGTGTCGACCTGTTGATTACGGATCTCAACATGCCGAACCTGGACGGCATCGGGCTCATCCGAGCGGTGCGGTCGCTCGATGCGTACAAGTTCATCCCGATCATCATGTTGACCACCGAATCCCATCCCGACCTGAAACAGGCAGGGAAGGCAGCCGGGGCCAGTGGCTGGATTACCAAGCCCTTTGCCGCCGAGCAGTTGATTTCTGTTGTACATCGCCTTCTAGGCCGCCCCTGAGCCCCCATGAGCTTCCCAAACCCTCTCGACACGTTTTTCCACGAAGCCGAAGATCTGCTCCAACAGATCGAGGAGATTGCCCTCGGGCTTTGCAATCCAGAGCATTCGGCCGCCCCGTCGAATGATGCCGTCAATCACCTATTTCGAGCCTTCCATACGATCAAGGGGTCGAGTTCGATGTTCGGGCTCGACGATATCGCCAGCTTTACGCACCATTTGGAATCTGCTCTCGATCAGGTGCGGTCAGGCCAACTGGAGCTCTCTCCGGCCTTGGCCGGTCTGGTCCTGGAGGCGCGGGATGTGATCCGGGATCTTCTGACTGCCGCCATCAACGGCGGCAGCGCCAAGCCCTCCAACGCGGGGGCGGTTATTGTGGCGCTGGAACGTCTCTGTGCCGGTGAGTCAGACGCTATCCGGACGCCGGAGCCTAATTCGATGGCCGGTTGGGAAATTCATTTCCGACCGCCTCGGGATATGGCCCAGCGCGGGATGGACCCCGACATTCTGTTTGCCGAGTTGCGGGAACTCGGCCCAGTGGTCATTCGAGGAACCACCACGGCGATTCCCCCTCTTGAGCAGCTCGATCCGAACGAACTGCACTTGCAGTGGCATTTCACGCTGCTGTCGGGCTGTGCGATTGAAGCCGTGAAGGACGTATTCATTTTCGTTGAAGACGATAGCGAGATCACCATCGTGCCTCTCTGCGGTGCAGCGGCTCAACCCCACGCGGCGGCAATGCCTACGGAGCTGGCCACTTCTGCAGTCCCGGCGGCATCCGCTGAGATTCCCCGGGAAAGGGCGATCGCGGAGCGAAATGCGGCGACCGTCCGCGTCGCCGCTGAAAAGCTCGACCGTCTGGTGAATCTGGTGGGTGAGTTGGTGATCAACCAGTCTCGCCTCACCCAGGCCGCAGCCCGGCATGCCGATCAGGATCTGGCGGTGCCGGTCGAGGAGATCGAGCGGTTGGTCTCCGAGTTGCGCGATAGCGTTCTGGGAATTCGCATGACTCCGATTGGCGTTACGTTCAACCGGTTCAAACGGTTGGTGCATGACCTGTCGGCGGAACTCGGCAAGGAGATTGAGCTGATCACTGAGGGCGCCGAGACGGAGCTCGACAAGACCGTGCTGGACCAACTGGGCGACCCCTTGGTTCATCTGATTCGCAACAGTATCGACCACGGAGTGGAAACGACCGAGACGCGGATTGAGCGGGGCAAGCCGCGGCGGGGGAAGGTCCGCCTGACGGCCAGCCATGTGGGCTCAAACGTCGTTGTCAGCGTCTCGGATGACGGCAAGGGGATCGATCCGGCAAGTCTAAAGGCCAAAGCAATCGAGCGGCAACTGATTGCCCCGGACGCGTCCTTGACCGAATCCGAGATTTTGGGTTTGATCTATCTGCCCGGATTCTCGACCGCTAAGGAGATTACCAGCATCTCCGGACGCGGAGTCGGAATGGATGTGGTCAAGCGCCAGATCGAGGCGCTGCGGGGCACGATCGAGGTGAGCAGCGCGCCGGGGCAGGGCACCACGATCTCGCTGACGCTTCCCCTGACGCTGGCCATTATCGATGGCCTGTTGATTCAGGTGGCCGGCGATCAATTCATCGTTCCGATGTCGGCGGTAACCGAGAACGTTGAACTGACGCGAAGCGACCGGGGCCGCAATAACGGGCGGAATGTCTTCGCCGTTCGCGGGGAGTTGATCCCCTACATCGATCTTCGCGCTCACTTTCAAATCGATGGGCAGCCGCCGGAGATGGAAAAGATCGTCATTGTCCGCCACCAGGATCAACGCGTAGGGCTCACCGTCGACCGCGTCCTTGGCAGCCACCAGACCGTCATTCAAAGTCTGGGCCGCTTCTACAAGGGCACCGAGGTCGTCTCGGGTGCCACGATTACCGGCGACGGCCGCGTGGCTCTGATCCTGGATATTGCCGGGCTGGTTCGCTTCACCGCCCGGCCCGACCCCAACCCTGCCCGCTCTCCAGTTCGTCTGCCCCAGCCGGCAGCGACCCGGGATGTCCAGAGTCCCCTCAACCCGTTTTAACGGAACGCCTACAACCTCAAAGCCTAGGAACCCCTCTTCATGTCTAACTGGAAAATTGGAATGCGCATCGCGGCCGGATTTGGCCTCGTGCTGACACTTGCAGCTACTCTTGGCGTTTTCGCCTTCTTAAAACTACAAGGCATCGATAGCAACGCGAATACGATCGCCACCGACACTACGCCCGGCGCCCTTCTGTCCGCGCAGGTGCAGATCACTACAGCAACGAGCTATGGCCTGCTCTTTCAAATGGTCATCGCCAAGGACCCCGCTATCCGGTCCGAGTGGGAGGCTGCGGTGCGCGAGGCCCGCTCCCGCAATAGCGAGGTAATGACGCAATACGAGAGCACCATCAAGGTGAGCCGGGATCGGGAACTCTTCGAGGTGCTCAAGAATCGCCGCGCGGCGTTCACCGCAGCGGTCGATGAAGTGATCCGCTTGAGTGCGGCGGGCAAAACGGAGGATGCACTCGCCTCCTTTGAAAAGCAGTTGGCGCCGGCACATTCCCAGCTTCAGCAAAGCGCCTCGGAGTTGGTTGCCTTCAATCGCGCCAATGGGGAAGCGGCGAGCAAGGCGATCCTGGAGAGTGTGGCAAGCGCTCAAAGCGCCATTCTGATCGTCCTGGGACTCGCGCTGGTCGCCGGAATCGTGGTCGCGCTATTCGTAACCCGGAGCATCACGCAGCCATTGGCCTCGGCGATGGATCTTATTACCAAGGTGAGCCAGGGCGACGTTTCGGCCAAGCTGGAGGTTCGCAGCCGCGACGAACTTGGGCAGATGATTTCCTCCATGAATACGATGGTGGAGACGCTGCAGGAAAATGCGACCGCGGCGTTGCGGATCGCGGAGGGTGACCTGACCGTCCGCGTGAAGGTGCTGAGCGATAAGGATGCGCTGGGTAAGGCTCTGGAGGGAATGGTGGAGCGGCTCTCGGCGACGGTGGCCGAAGTAACGGCGGCGTCCGACCAGGTCGCCGCTGGAAGCCAGGAGCTGAGTTCCGCCTCGCAACAGGTGGCGGAAGGCGCTTCCGAGCAGTCGTCGGCCGCTGAGCAGAGCACCGCTTCGATGGAGGAGATGGCGGCGAGCATTCAACAGAACGCCGACAACGCGCGGCAAACCGACAAGATCGCCAGCAAAGCGGCCGAGGATGCGCGAGAGGGTGGTGAGTCGGTGATGCGGACGGTGGCTTCGATGAAAGAGATCGCCTCGAAGATCAGCATTATCGAAGAGATCGCCCGGAAGACTGACCTGTTGGCCCTGAATGCCGCCGTTGAGGCAGCCCGGGCCGGGGAACACGGCAAAGGCTTTGCGGTCGTCGCCAGCGAAGTGCGCAAGCTAGCTGAGCGCAGCCAGTTGGCAGCCGCCGAGATCAGCACTCTGACGACGGAAGGGGTCACGTTGGTGGAAGGGGCCGGGCAACTGTTGACGAAGCTGGTGCCGGACATCCGGAAGACTGCGGAGTTGGTCCGGGAGATTGCCGCCGCCAGCGCGGAGCAGAGCACGGGTGCCGCTCAGGTGAACAAAGCGATGCAGCAGCTCGATCAGATTATCCAGCAGAACTCGGCGGCGAGCGAAGAGATCGCTTCGACTTCTGAGGAGTTGTCGAGCCAGGCGGAGTTACTCCAGTCGGCCATCGGCTTCTTCCGCGTCAACAACTCGGGTGCGCGGCCACAGGCCCGGAACGCCGGGCCGGTGCGGAAGCCTTCCCGTCCGGCTGCCCGGCCCGTGGCTGCCGCATCGCCCGTCCGTTCCGCGGGCCGTTCGTCCGGCCGGCAGCTCGCCAATCTCAGCTCGGCGGTGAAAAGCGAGGGCGCGTTGATCGACCTCGAAGATGGCCGAGGTTCGGCGGACAGCCGGGACCAGGAGTTCACGTCCTACTAAGGCCGGAGTTGCATCATGATGTCAGAATCCAATCAATACCTCACGTTCAAGCTAGGCGATGAGCTGTTCGCTATCCAGGTGGCAAATGTCCGGGAGATTCTTGAGATCCCGCATATTACCCGCGTGCCGACGGCACCGGACTATATGCGGGGGGTGGTGAATGTCCGGGGGAAGGCGATTCCGGTGGCGGATCTCCGCCTGAAATTTGGTCTGCCTCCCACCTCGGAGAGCGTAAACACGCGGATCGTAGTGATGGACGTTTGCATCGACGGAGAGGCAACGGTGATCGGCGGCATCGCCGATAGCGTTCACGAGGTCATCGAACTCGAGAACGACCAGATCGCTCCTCCTCCGCGGATCGCGTTACGGTGGCGCAACGAGTTGATTCGAGGGATGGGGCGGCGTGGAAACGACTTCATTATCGTGCTCGATATCCAGTCGGTTTTCGCTCTTGATGACCTAACCGCCGCCGCTGCGAATGAAGGCCTTGCCCTAACGCAATAAGGAACCGCTATGGCTCGCATTCTTCTCCTCGATGATTCCGCATCCACACTTCAACTGGTGGAGCAGATGCTGGCCACGCGCGGGCACCAAGTGCAGTCCGTCACGGACGGACTGCACGGCATTGCCCTACTGGTTGCCAATTCGTACGACCTGCTGGTCACCGACATCTACATGCCTGGCGCGGACGGCATTCAGATTATCCGGGAGTGCCGGCGCCTGCGGCCGCCGGTGAAGATCCTCGCGATGAGCGCGCGGGATGGCCATTGGAACATGCTGGCCACCGCCCGCGTGATGGGTGCCGATGCGACGATCGCCAAGCCGTTCGCCCAGAACGAATTCCTGCGGCAGATCGATGCCCTGCTGGGCGCGGTTCCGGCTGCGGAACGCTAAACCGGGAGAAGCGAAAATGCCTCCGACCACTTCGACATCTGAGGAGATGGCTTCGGCAAGCTTCGATAGCTTCGCCGAACTGATCACCCGCGAATTGGGAATCAAGATGCCCGCCAACAAAGCGCAAATGCTGCAGAGCCGGCTGATGCGGCGGGTGCGCACGTTGGGCCTCGACAACCTGGACGCCTATCGGCATCACCTGTTTCACAGCCCCGGCCGCGATGAGGAGCGAATCCACTTCATCGACGCCGTCACGACCAACAAGACGGATTTTTTTCGCGAGCCGCACCACTTTGACTACTTGCAGGACACCGTGATTCCGCTCCTGTCGCGAGGACGTGCCATCAACCGCCGGGAGCCGTTCCAGTTATGGTGCGCTGGCTGTTCGTCTGGAGAAGAGCCATATACCTTGGCGATGCTCTTGAGCGAATACGCCGAACACGAGCGGACAGCGCACCGCGACTTCCCGTTTTCGCTGCTGGCGACCGATATCAGTACGCGCGTCCTGGAGAGCGCGCGTGCGGGAATCTATCCATCGTCCCGGATTGCCCCGATTCCCGAACCGCTGCGGAGGAAGTATCTGCGCCGTCATCGCGATCGGTCCCATGACCTGGTCCGCGTGGTGCCCGCTCTTCGCGAGAAGATCGGCTTCCACCGGCTCAATTTCATGAGTCCAGACTACAAGATTCAGAATGTTTTCGATGTTGTGTTCTTTCGCAATGTGTTGATCTATTTCGACCGTCCCACTCAGGAGATGGTGATCAGCCGCATCCTGCGCCACGCCCGTCCTGGCGCCTTTCTCTTCGTCGGCCACTCAGAATCGATCTCCGGCCTCGATCTCCCGTTGCGGCAAGCCGGACCGGCGATCTTCCAGAAAATCGGCTAACCCCTACTGCCATGCCTAGACCCATCCGCGTTCTCATTGTTGACGATTCGGCCAGCGTTCGCCAATCGCTCAAGGAAGTGCTGGAGTCCGACCCCGGCCTGACCGTCATTGGAATGGCCGGGGATCCTTACGCCGCCGCGGAGCGCATCAAGGCGGAGGTTCCCGATGTCATCACGCTGGACATAGAAATGCCGCGAATGGACGGGCTTACGTTTCTGCAGAAGCTGATGTCGCAGCATCCCATCCCGGTTGTCATCTGCTCGACTTTGGCCGAGCGCGGTTCTGACTCGGCCTTCGCCGCTCTCGAACACGGGGCCGTCGACATTATCACGAAGCCAAAGCTCGGTTCGCGCGAATTTTTCCAGGAGTCCTGTGTCCGCATCTGTGATGTGGTGAAGTCCGCGGCGCAGGCCCGGCTCAAGCGCAGGCCGGTCGCCACGGCGATAGCGGTGCGTCCGAAGATGACGGCCGACGCCGTCCTTGAGCGCGGCGGCTCGGCGATGATCCAGACCACGGAGAAAGTGGTGGTCGTTGGCGCCTCCACCGGCGGGACTGAGGCGCTCCGTGAGTTCCTCGAAGTCCTGCCCCCGGATGCGCCCGGTATCGTGATTGTGCAGCACATGCCAGAGAAGTTCACCGCCCGTTTCGCCGAGCGTTTGAACGGACTCTGTCAGGTCACCGTCAAGGAAGCCGCTGACGGCGATACGGTGATTCGTGGCCAGGCACTGATCGCCCCCGGCAACCGCCATACGCTCATCAAACGCAGCGGGGCCCGCTATTTGGTTGAGATCAAGGACGGCCCGCTGGTGGCCCGTCACCGCCCCAGCGTCGACGTGCTGTTCCGTTCTGCAGCCCGCTACGTCGGGCGAAACGCCGTTGGCGTGATCATGACCGGCATGGGGGACGACGGTGCGCGGGGTATGGCGGAAATGAAGCAGGCCGGTGCGTTCAACATCGCTCAGGACGAACAGTCCTGCGTCGTCTTCGGCATGCCCGCCGAAGCCATAAAACTTGGCAGTGTGGACCGGATCTTGCCGCTCCACGCCATAGCAGGCGAAGTAGTTCGCATCTGCCGTTAACGATCACGCTGCCTGGTTTGAACCTCGATCGTTCAAATGTGTGGTGCGCCCGGAAGGATTCGAACCTCCGACCTTTTGGTTCGTAGCCAAACGCTCTATCCAACTGAGCTACGAGCGCACGAAAAGGCGTGACAGAACCCAGATTAGCATAGCCGGCGTGGTTTTGGGGGCTTCCGCGGGTCTTTATTTCACTCTGAAATTCGCCCGTCCGCCCGCAAACGAAGCCTCCTCCCTCCCCACTCTACCGTCTCGCCCCACAGCCCGTTCACCCACACCGCCGCGCCCCATAGATCCCGCGCCGGTACAAATCCTAGCAACCACAGCACGTTCCTGTCTTCGAGGCCCATCATCCCCGCCACGATCGCCACATTCATCCGCAGCCCCAACAACAGGCACCCGATCGCCCACTCCCCCGCCAGCAGCGCCGCAATCGCCCAAACCGTCGCAAACGTCACCGGCATCCCTAAATACCCGATCACCCCGCCGCGCGAGACCCGAATCGTCCTCGCCCAGCGCAACTGATGCTGATGCGCCTCGCTCCAACTCCGCGCCCCCAAACTCGTCTCCACCACCGCCGTGCTGAGATGAACCCGCTTGCCCAGTTTGCTCACCTCCAGCCCCAATTGGTAGTCGTCAGCGATCTTGTCCGCCAGCACCTCCATTCCGCCGATCGCCTCCAGATCCGCACGCCGCAGCAGCAGCGTCGAACCCATGGCAAACTCGGCCACCCCCACCAGCGGCGCCACCAGCGTACTGGGCGCAAAATCCGTCGCAACCCCCAGCGACTCGGCCATCCCCGCTAAGCTCTGCGCGCGGCCTCGGTATAGCGCCGTCACCAGGCCCACGCCCGGCTGCTCCAGCCCTCCCATAATTGTTCGCAGGTACTTCGGCGGCGCCAGGATGTCGCCGTCATTGATCAGAAGAACGTCGAACTGAGCCGCCTTCACCAGGTCGATCAACGCCCCCACCTTCCGGTTCGGAGTGACCGTCTCCCGCTCCAGTAACCGGATTCTCCGGTGCGGAAACTCCTCCATCAGCCGCCGAATATGTGGCACCGCTGCGTCGTTGGGGTCGGCAACGGAAAACAGGATCTCAAAGTGCGGGTAGTCCTGCGCCGCATGCGAGCGAAGCGCCTCATAGAACTTGGGGTCGGCGCCGTAAACCGGCTTCAGAATAGAAATCGGAGGAAAGGCTGTCGGCTCTGGATCGCTCTGGAACAAACGCTTGATGCTGGCCAGCAGCGCAATGAACTGGTATGCCAGCGGAACCAGAAAAACGAACTCCATCAGAGCGCCAGCAGGTACACGCCGACGGTCACCAGCGCCGTCCCGGCCCAGCGGGCCGCCGTGACCCTCTCCTTTAAAAGCAAGCGCGCCAGGATGGTCTCTGCCACCAGGCTTAACGCCGTCGCGGGAACCGCGAAGCTCAGGTCCGACACTTGCAGCAGCGCTAGGAACGCATAGAAGGAAATCGCCAGGAATACGACGGACGCGATGAGCGGCGCCTTCGAAAGCAGCGTCCGCAGCAGGCTGCCGATGCCGAAGTTCATCACCTCGCCCTGCCGCTTCATCTCCCAGCTCTGCAACAGGTCGCTGGCCACCGTGCTGACGACAATGATCGCGACGTAGATCCACGGGCTCATCGTTCTGTCTTCGGCGCGGTCAATCCCACCAACACCGTTCCTCCGACGATACACAACGTGCCCATCCAGCGCATTGGGCTGATCGTCTCACCCAAAAAAACCGCGCCCATAATCGCGTTCAAGACAAACCCTACCGACGTCACAGGTATCACGTAGCTTAGGTCGGCCCAGCTCAACAGCGCCATTCGCGACAGCACCCAACCCGCTAACAACGTAATGCCCACGAGCACCCACGGATTGAACACCACCAGGACAAAGGAAAGGGGGCTGCCGTCGAGCTCAGCCCCGTGTTTCATTCCCCAGCTCAGAGCGAAATTGCCCAGCACATTCGTCGCGACGACGATGGCGGAGAACAATCGCGTCTTCCTGACCAGCCGATTACTTGACACCGGCAAGCGAGGCTTCTTTCTGGTCCTTCTGATCCTTGACGAACTGCTTCCGCTTGCTCCGCAGCGCCATGTACTCGCGTGCCTCTTTATAAAGCCGCTTCCGCTCGGTCGAGTCGAAAATCGACTTTTTCACGATGCGCCACGCGGCCTTCGGCCGGAAGTAATACTCGCTGTAGAAGCGTTCCACCGAATCCACCAACTCGCCGCGGTCGAGCCCCGGATAGATGATATTGGGCAACTGGTGGCCTTTCTCGTCTGTCATCGCGTCGAGCGTGATCAGGTTGTTCTTCTTCACGTAGTCGAAGAACTCCGTGCCCGGATACGGATGCGCCAGCGAAACCTGGATCGTTTCGCAATCCAGCTCCTTGGCGAAGTTGATGGTATTGCGAATCGACTCGCGGGTTTCGCCCGGCAGGCCGACGATGAAGTCGGCATGAATCGTCAACCCCAGCTTGTGCGCGTTGGCGGTGAACCGGCGCGCCATATCGATCGTCGCGCCCTTCTTGATATTCTTCAGGATCTGCTGATCGCCGGATTCGTAGCCCACGATCATCAAACGGCCGCCCGCGTCCTTCATCGCCTTCAGCGTGTCGAAGTCGGTGGTGACGCGCGAGGTACAGGACCACGTCACGCCGACTTTGCCCAACTCATTGCAAAGCGCGATCGTCCGCGCCTTCTGGTAGTTGAACGTGTCGTCGTCAAAGAAGATCTCTTTGAGGCCGGGGAAGTTCTCCTTCACCCACTTCACTTCGTTCACCACATCTTCGACCGAGCGCAAGCGCCACCGATGA
Source organism: Candidatus Sulfopaludibacter sp. SbA3 (assembly GCA_945890485.1). Lineage (GTDB taxonomy): Bacteria > Acidobacteriota > Terriglobia > Bryobacterales > Bryobacteraceae. Next base: position 97,649 of record CAMDCN010000010.1, read on the forward strand.
CCCGAATGGGTCTGCGGCCACAGGCAGAAAGTACACTGCGCCGGGCACCCGCGCGAGGTGTAAATCGCGACGTACGGGTTGTGCAGGAACGGAACGTTATAACGCCGGAAGTCCAGATCGCGCTTGTAGACCTTCGAGGCCCACGGCAGCGCGTCGAGGTTCTCGATCACCGGCCCGTCCGGATTATGCATGAACGAGCCGTCCGGCCGGCGGAACGAAACCGACGGGATCTCTTCAAGCGGCTTGCCGTTGGCGTAGTCGACAATCGCGTGGTCGAACTCTTTACGGACGATGAAATCGATCGCGGGAGCAATGCGCAACGATTTTTCCGGTTCCACCGTGACGGGCGGTCCCACGAAGGCGACCTTCAGCTTCGGATTGATGTCCTTCATCATCTCGGCCATGTGAACGTCCACATGGAAACCGGGCGTGGAGGTGAACAGCACCAACAGCTCAAACTCCTTCGCCATCTCTACCGTTTGTTCGATAGAAATGCCGTGCGGTGGCGCGTCCACCACCTTGCTGTCGGGTAGCATGCCCGCGGGATAGCACAGCCACACGGGATACCAGTACGACTCAATCTCACGTGAAGCAGGCCAGCGGGAACTGGCACCGCCGTCAAATCCTTCAAAAGAAGGAGGATTTAGAAAAAGCGTGCGCATAATGCCTCTCTTTAACGGTACGGCACACTGGCCTACTATGACAACCGGCGATCAGTAAACAGTAAGATCGCGTTACTGATTGGTCCCAGATTGGGCCTCAGCGGCGGGAGCGTCGCCGCCAGCACAGAAGTTCGTGTAATTGATGACCAATTCGGCCTTTCCGGCGATCCGCGTTTCGATTAGCGATTCAATTCTGGTGGGCAAGGCTACGCCGTCCAGGAACAGATAGGTTCGGGTAAAGCTCACTTTCTTCAGGAATATCGGTGACGGCGACTTCGAGAACTGTCCCGATTCCCGCACCGGCAAGGCAGTTGCTTCGTCGATCCATAGTTCGCCCTTGTACAGGCCCACCCGCTTCTTGCGCGGCGAAATCTCGTAGACATGTACCCGCTGCCCTTCCGGCTCCAACACGCGCTTGAACTTGAACTTGTAGTTCTTGTCGTTGATTCCCGTATTCAACTGCTTGGTGCTGTTTTCCTGCTCCCCGGCCAAGTACCGGGCGATCACGTGTTTCTTGACGGTGTCGTCGCCCGTAATGGACTTCACCACGAACTCCACATGGCCGTTTTTCGCAACGTAGCGCAGCCCCGTCAGATGGCCCACCTTCTTCAGCTTCAGTAGGCGGGCATCAAAGTCCATCTCCATGTGGAGATCGCGGGTCCGGTCGGCCTGAAGCGCGGTCGCTTCGAAATAGCGCTGCAGAAGGTCTTGGGCGAAAAGTGCGGGACCAGCAAGAAGGAAGAATAGAAAAAGTCGAAGACCCAAACGCTACCTCAAAAACGAAGCCTACCTCCAGTGTACCAACCGCTTTCCCTTACCCAAGCAAACATTTCCGGGCTATCGCGTTGAATTTTCACAATTTCGTCATCGCTCCGTTATTGGTACGGCCCTATTGTCAGGGACAGGATCCCCTCCAACGATGCCCAGACTCTCGTTTCAGTTCTGGTGGCAGGACCAAACCACCCCGGCCCCCGTCCACTCCGCGGTCTCCCTGCACAGCCACACCTCTCACTCGGAAGAGGCGCTCGACATCATCCTCCACCACACTACCTGCGTGGCGGTCCGTACATTCGCGCGCTGGGTGGAATCCCGCTACGCCCGTCGACAGGGCGGGAAAGTCTTCGATTGGCGCCGTGCCTATTGGACCCCGCCCCTCGACCCCGCCGCCTCGCTCGCGGTCGAGCGAACCCAGATCGCCAACCTCCAACTCCACCCGCTCGTCTCCCTCACCGACCATGACAAATGCGACGCCGGCCTCCGTCTCCAGGGTCAGCGTGGCTGCAACGATGTCCCCATCTCCGTCGAATGGACGGTGCCCTTCGGCCGCGCCCTATTCCACCTCGGCGTGCACAACCTGCCTCGCAACTCCGCGCGCGCTCTCATGGCCGAACTCGCCGACTATACAGCTCGTCCGCAACCTGACAAGCTAACCAGCCTCCTGCACCACCTCGACGGCCTCCCCGAAGTCCTCCTCGTCGTCAACCATCCGCTCTACGATGAAGCCCGCCTGGGGCCCGCCCACCATGGCCTGCTGCTCGGCGAATTCCTCACCCGCCACGGCAGTTGCCTCCACGCCCTGGAACTCAATGGGCTCCGCTCCTGGGCCGAAAATGAAACCGTGATCCGCATGGCCACCGACCTCGGCCTGCCCTACGTCAGCGGAGGAGATCGCCACGGCAACGAGCCCAGCGCCAATTTGAACCTCACTCCCGCCCGCACCTTTCCGGACTTCATTCACGAAGTCCGTTTCCGCCGCCGCAGCCATGTTCTCTTCCTGCCCCAATACCGAAAGCCACTGGCCCAGCGACAAGTCGTCACCGGATGGGAAGTGGCCGCCCGCTGGACCGAACGCCTGTACTACCGTCCGTCCGCCGGCGTCGCGGTCCCTTTGCTGCCCCTACTGTCAGGTAGCGCTACCCTGAATCATGCGTTGGGTGTACGCAGCCACTCTTAGTGCGCTGATCTTTTTAGCCTGGATTGTTGCCCACTGGTGCGGACTGCAGCAGGATGAAGCTCTGTTTCTGAAGGCCATCGATAGCCCCGCCCATTGCGCTTACTCCATCCGCAACGGAAAAATCGCGCTGATGATCATGCCGTATGTCGGCGCGCTGAAGGCGGCGTTGTACGTCCCCTATCTGAAGCTCGTACCGTCGGACACCTTCACCTTGCGCCTGCCGATGGTGCTGCTCGTTCCGATTCTGGCCGGCCTATCGCTCTGGTTCTGGTCGCGCCTCGCCTCCAGCGCTGTGGTTATCCTCACGGCCGCGCTCGTCATCGCCCATCCCCATTTCACGATTCCGGTCGTGCTCGACTGGGGACCGGTCGGCCTGCAGCTTCTCTTCACGCTGCTGGCGTTCCACGCCTATCGAATGGGCTCCTTTGCCGCGGTCGGCTTGCTGGCGGGGCTCATGGTCTGGGATAAAGCCGTCGCCGTCTGGGTGCTTGCCGCCGTGGCCGGGTCCGCCGCCCTCTTCTATCCCGCCCGTCTGCGCCCGCTGCTTCATTGGCGCGTCCTCGCCGCCTTTGTCCTCGGCGCCTCGCCCTACCTCTACTACCGCGTAGTTGATCGGGACGCCATGGCCGGCTTCCGCACCGACATTGATTTCGCCAGCCTCGGCCCCAAAATTGACGCACTCCGCGGAACCTTCGACGGCACCGCGATGGCGACCTACCTCTTCCCGTTGCCTCTCGGGCAGCATCCTGTAGGCCTGCTCGCGACCTTTGCCACTCTTGCCGTTCTCGGCTTCGCCGTCCGCCGCCGCCTGCCGGCGTTCTTTTGGACGGCCACCCTCGCCGCCCTTGCGGCCATGATTCTGACCGGTGGCGCCGGCGGCTCCGTACATCATCACGTTCTGGCTTGGCCGCTGCTTGGGGCTGCCGTCTGCACAACGCTGGCCGCGTTGCCTCTCCCCCGCTGGACTCTCATCGCCGCATTCAGCTTGCTGGCCGTCCTGCAATTGCAAGTCTGGAGCCTCTATTGGCAGGGCGCCGCATTGGGAGCTCGCCGGGAATGGACCGACGCCACCGCGCCGGTCGCCGCGCATCTCTCTCAGCCCGGCGTTTGTCCCGGCGGTGTCTACGCCCTCGATTGGGGCTTCAGCGAGAACCTAACCGCCCTGGGCCGCGGCCGCTACCGCGTCGACACCGTCGCCGATGAGTGGTGGCAGCCGGAACTCCCCCCGGCCGAACGCGCGAAGGCCGCCCAACGCGCCGCCGATCCTCAAGCCTGCCTGCTCGAATGGGCAGACGGCGCTGCCGCTTTCTTCCCTGGCATCCGCACCGCCGCCGGGCCCGCTCTGGCCGCGCGCCCCAGCCGCGTGTTCGTCAATCGCCGCCAGCAGCCGACGATTCGCCTTTACGAGACCCCGTAGCCGCCCGCGTCAACGCGGCGAGCAACTCCTGCTCCCCTAGCGTCGTGCTGATGAAAAGCTCCTGCCGCGACCCCGCGCTCAAAGCAATCGCCTTCCAACCGTTCATCACCGGCACCGTGATGTGGACCTTTAAAGCCCCCCGTGCGTCCCGCACCTTGGAAATGCGCCCCGGCACCACCGAACGGATGACCTCTTCGGGATACTCCCGCAGCAACCGCTCCAGCATCTCCCGCACGCCTTCAATGATCGAATGCTCAATCTTGAGCCGATTGTTCTCAGCCCGCAGCCGCATTCGCGCCATGATGTTAACCCCTCCGGCGGGCGATCAGCAGGTTGGACGGAGCGCGCTGAAACCCATACCCAATGTTAAAGGGTAACGGCTTCGTCTTCTTCGGATCACTGTAGGCCTGTTGCAGGTCCCGTTGCACCAGATTGCGGAACGAACCGTACGGCGTGTTGTAACTGCCATACAGCGCCACGTCCCATTTGCCAGCGGCATAAAACTGATACGGGATACCGGAGTCGTCCTGCACCACGGCCAGGCTGCGGCTCATCACCACCTCGCGGATCTTTGAAAAATCCTTCCGGTGCGGCATATAGGACGTGGATTTGAACATGCTCACCATTCGTGCCGGCCGTGCGAGGAAGCTATGGAACCGCGTGTTGCCCGAGAACTTCTCATCGCCCAAATTGACCGAGAAGTAGTACAGCCGCCGGTTGCCGGTGTCCTCTGCCATCTGGAAATCAATCGCGACTCCCGGATTGGCCTGTTCAGGCGCCGGTTCTCTCGCCACTACGTCTCCGGCGTGGTTGAGCGTTACTGGGGCGACGCCCAATATCTTGGCGTTCGTCCGCACGAGTTGCACTAAAATAATCGGCAACAAACCGTCGGTTACTTGCCCCGAGCGGAGTTGCAGATCCATCTGCCGGGTAATGAAAAAGCTCCTGCCCAGTACGTCGCTGAGCGTCTTACGCACGTGGGGCAGTTGGGTTTCTAGAGCAGTCTCCGATAACTTACCCACTTTGGCTAAGCTTCCCGGCGGCTCCAATCCCACCAGAATGTATTCCGGATTGTGCGGATAGAAGGTCATCACATGGACGACGTCCGGTCCTCCAAACGGATAGAACGCTGTCGCCGACTCCAGATCCTTCCCGGCCAGCTCTGTTTTTTGAAATGCCGCGATCGGCGGGCGGCGTCCGGCATTCCATCGCGCGAAGGCGCCGTCGAAGCCGGCCGCGTGAGCCAGCCATTGCTTCTCGTCTTCGAATTTTTTAAACGGACTCTCCGCTCTTCCGGGCAAGCCGGCCAGGAAACGCGCGGCGTCGTCTGCGTAAGGGTCCGCCGCAATCACAAACGGCGCATGTGCAGCACTTTGCTTCGGCGTTGCATCCGAGGAAGCACATCCGGCCAGCCCCAAAAGGCCTATGAAACCCACCACCCCAAACGCCCGAATGCAAGCTGTCACAATTGCCATTGTAGATACAGCGATTCGGGTATCGCCAATTTTGTTGCGGAATTAATAATTTACTGCGCTTCACCCAGGTCGTAAGCGTCCGTTGCCGTCAACTTCACCCGGTAAGTACCGAGATTGTTCTGCCAGTGCCGATTGTCGTTAATGGCCAGTCCCAGCCGCCCCGCTCCCGGGGGCTTGGGCCCGTACGACTTCCCGATGGCGAACGTCGCGCCCTTTGCGCCCAGTCGTCCGAGCAGTGCGCCAAAGGGGTGTCCGTCCACCAGATTCGTCTTGTAGGCCGGGCTCCCGGGCTTGGTCAGACCGTTCGGATCGGTCGCCCAACCATCGTCCTTCCACGAAAGCCGCGTAAATCCGCTCGCGTTCACCGTCACCTGCGACCCGCCGCCCAGCACAATACCCGTGTCGAAGTACTCAATCTGCGTCGAATGCCGGATGGAGTGTACCTCCGCCGTCTTCACCACTTTCTTCTGCCGCACGGCCAGCGTCCGCACTTCGCCCCACGGAATCTCCCGCTTGTCCACCTTGATCGATCCCGACGGTGCACCCACCCGCAGCATCTGGCCGTTCGTCAGCCGCAGCAGGCCCTGCGTCCGGTCAAATCCGTCGGCCTCGCTCGGCATGATCTTTTCAAACAGCCGGTACAACGGCCGCGGCTCATGCTGGTCGGTGTCTTTGTACAAATTCAACAGCGGGGTCACCACCGGCAGGCCAATCGCCGTCAACCGTTCGACGGCCAGGTCCCGCGCTCCACGGTCTTTGTCTGCCTGCACGGTCGCCAGGTCGGCGGCAATCTGCTGCGCCTCCTTGGGCGACGCTGTAGAGGCGCTATGGAAGGACAAAATCTGCGACGCGCCCTTCCCTCCAATCGAAAAAGAGGCCGGACCTTCGACGGTCGACCCGTCCGTTAAGCGCAACATCACCGTGACAGCAGCAAGCAGTAGCATCGCCGCTGTTATATCAGACAATAGAGACATGCGTCTCAAAAAAGGCCACGGCTGGTACCTCGCCGAAGAGGTTCTTGAAATTCGGGTGGAGGGCGACACCCGCAACGTCGTCCACGTCAATACCCGCCTGCTCCAGGCCCGCGACGGCGAACATGCCTACGCCCGTGCCACCGAGTTCGGCGCCGAAGCCGCCGACGAATACCTGAACCCCGAAGGGCAAAAGGTCACCATCACGTTCCGCGGCATCCGCGACGTCGTCGAGATTTCGGAAGGCCTCTCCGACGGCGGTGAAATCCGCTGGTCCGAGTCCGTTGGCGTTTCGGAAAAAAAGATCCGCGCCATGCTCAAGCCGGTCGAAGAGGTAGAAGCGGTAAAGCCCTTTGAACCCTCCGACCACCCCGACTATCGCTGTGGCGAAGTGGTTGCCGAGGCCATGGCCCAATTCGAAAAGAAAAACTAGCGGCGGCCCCCGCCGACGAAATGGACAATTTCCACCTTGGCGCCCGGCCGCAAGGGGGTCTCTCCCCACACGGCCGGCTTCAAAATTACGCGGTCCAGTTCGACGGCCACCCGTTGCGCCGGAATTCCCAGTTCGCCCAATAGACTCAGCACGGTAGACCCTTCGGCCACCTGGCGCGGCTCTCCGTTCAAAACAATTTCATGCATAAATGCTTCGGATTTCCCTCGTCCGGCCAAAGCGGTTTTTTGACTAGCCCTAGCTAAGGTCATTATAGTTTTGTAAGGGGTTCTTTTCCCCTCCTTCCGACCACACACTTTACCGATGTTGCCAACGTCACTGCCCGAGTCCTATCTACCCGTCCTTCTGACGTGGATGTTTGCGATTACGAACGCGACCGGCATTATCGTCGCCGGCTACGTTCTTGGCAAAAAATTCCGCAATAAGGCGAAAGACACCCCGTACGAATGCGGCATCACCCCCACCGGCAGCGCGAAAGAGCGTTTCAGCGTCAAGTTCTATCTGGTGGCCATGCTCTTCATTCTGTTCGACATTGAAGCCGTCTTCCTGTATCCGTGGGCCGTTGTGTACCGCGACTTGAAGTGGTTCGGCTTTGTCGAAATGCTCCTGTTCGTAGTTTTGGTCCTCGCTGGCTTCTTCTACATCTGGAAGAAGGGAGTGCTCGATTGGAGCCAAGCGGAAGAGGTGGAGCGGAAGGCCGCCGCCGGCACCCTGCTCCGGTCCGACAACTCCCCAGCGCCCGAAAAGGTTACCCATGTTGCCTGAGACCCTTCAGGAAAATGAACTTGCCGCGGCCCTCGCCGCCGTTTATCCCGCCGCCATCATCGACGGTGTTCTCGCCCACGGCGAACTGACTCTGCATATCGAACCGGACGACATCCTGGCCGTACTCGAGTTCTTCAAGCGGCAGCAGAAGTTCGAGCGCCTCTCCACGGTTACCGCAGTCGACCGCTACCCGATGGAGCCTCGCTTCGAACTCGTTTACCATCTCCAGTCGGTCGCGCGGAACCTCCGGATCCGCCTCAAGGCCTCCGTCACCGCTGAAATCGCCTCCGCCACCGCGGTCTATGCCGCGGCGAACTGGTACGAACGCGAAGTGTTCGACCTGTTCGGCGTCGTCTTCAGCGGCCATCCCAATCCGAAAAGGATCATGATGCCGGACGACTGGGAAGGCCACCCCCTGCGCCGGGATTTCCCCACGCACGGCTTCAAGTACACCTACGGCGAGCAGAAATAACCCTCCAAGGAATATGAGCGAAACCATCACAGAGCCCGAGTTGCATCACGAACCGGAAGCGGGCAGTAGCCGGCGGATGACTCTGAATATGGGCCCTCAACATCCGTCGACGCACGGCGTGTTGCGGGTCGTGCTGGAACTCGACGGCGAGTTCATCGAAAAGGCCACCCCCGAGATCGGCTACCTCCACACCGGTATCGAAAAACAGTGCGAGGCCCTGAACTGGCAGCAGGTCATCACCCTTACCGACCGCGTCGACTACCTCGCCAACCTCTCGAATAACCTCTGCTATTCGCTGGCCGTCGAAAAACTTCTTGGCCTGGAGATCCCGCCGAAAGCCCAATGGCTCCGGGTACTCCTCGCCGAACTCACCCGAATCAATAGCCACCTCGTCTGGCTTGGCACCCATGCTCTCGACATGGGCGCCATGACGATGTTCTTCCTCACCTTCCGCGAACGGGAAGACCTGCTCCGCATCTTCGAAATGTTCAGCGGCCAGCGGTTGATGACCAGCTACATCCGCCCCGGTGGCCTGGCTCTCGATCCGCCCCGCGGCTGGGAGAAGCCCGTCAAAGCCTTCCTCGCCGATTTCCCGAGCAAAATCGACGAATACGAATCGCTCCTGAACGCGAACCCCATCTGGCTCCGCCGCACGAAAGGCATCGGCATTCTGCCCGTCGAAGAGATGCTCGAAGTCGGCATCACTGGCCCGCTCATCCGAGCCGCCGGCATCCCGATGGACGCCCGCAAGATGACGCCGTATTCGAGCTACGAAAAGTTCGATTTTAAAGTCCCGACGGCCACCGAAAACGACGTGTTCGCCCGGTATGCCGTCCGCATGGCCGAGATGCGCGAGAGCCTGAAGATTGTGCAGCAGGCGCTCGACGGTCTGCCCGAAGGCCCTACCCGCGCCGACGCTCACCGCGTCGTTCTGCCGGAGCGCGAAAAGATGAAAACGCAGATGGAAGCGCTCATCTATCACTTCAAGATTGTCACCGAAGGTATCGCGGTGCCCGAAGGCGAGATCTACCAGGTGGTCGAATCGCCTCGCGGTGAACTCGGCTACTACGTCGTCAGCGACGGCAGTGCGAAACCGCTCCGCGTCCACATGCGCACCCCGAGCTTCGCCAACCTGCAAGGTCTGCCCAACCTGGTCGAAAAGCGGCAGATTTCCGATTCCATCGCCATCATGGGCAGCCTCGACTTTGTACTGGGAGATTGTGATCGATGACGTTTTCGCCGGAACTGGAAGCTAAGTTCGCCGACCTCGTAACGCATTATCCGGAAGGCCGCCAGCGTGCCGCCCTCATTCCGATGCTGATGTTCGGGCAGGAAGAGGTGGGCTCAATCACCCCCGAGTTCATGGAGGAAGTGGCCAAACGCCTCGGCCTCAACACCATGCAGGTCGACGAAGTCGTCGGCTACTACTCGATGCTGCATAAGAAGGGCATGGGCAAGTATCACGTCCAGGTCTGCACCAACGTAGCCTGCATGCTGCGCGGCGGCGCGGAACTCTACGACCACGCCTGTCACAAACTCGGCCTCGGCCACAAAGAGGTTTCCGCTGACGGCGTGATTTCGCTCGAAGAGGTGGAATGCATGGGTGCCTGCTCCTGGGCTCCCGCCATTCAGGTGAACTACGACTTCCATCACGAAGTCACCACCGAACAGCTCGACACGATCCTGGAGGGCCTGAAGAAGTGAAGCTGTTTAACGAACCGAGTCCGCTCGAAACCAAAATCATCTCGTTCCGCTTTGGCCTCGAGAACTCCGCCTCCATCGATACCTATCTCGCTCACGACGGCTACAAGGCGCTCCGCAAGGCGCTTGAGATCAGCCCCGACGACATCATCAACGAGCTGAAAGCGTCCAACCTCCGCGGCCGCGGAGGCGCCGGCTTCCCCACCGGCATGAAGTGGAGCTTCGTCCCCCGCGCCAGCGAGAAACCGAAGTACATCGTCGTCAATGCGGACGAGTCCGAACCCGGCACCTGCAAAGACCGGCTCCTCATCCAGCACGATCCCCATCAGCTCATTGAAGGCTGCCTGATCGGTGCCCTTGCTGTCGGCGCGAAGAAGGGCTGGATCTATATCCGCGGCGAGTACAACTACCTCATCCACATCATGGATAAGGCGATCGCCGAAGCCTATAAGAACGGCTACCTCGGCAAGAATATCTGCGGCACCGATTTCGAATTCGACCTGTACACCCACACCGGCGCCGGCGCCTATGAGTGCGGCGAAGAGTCGGCGCTGCTCGAATCGCTCGAAGGCAAGCGCGGCGTGCCCCGCATCCGCCCGCCCTTCCCGGCTATCTCCGGCGCGTTCCAGTCTCCGACGCTGCTGAACAACGTCGAAACGTTTTCTTCCGTGCCCGCCATTCTGCGCATGGGCGGCCAAGCCTATGCCGATCTCGGCGTGCCCCGCTCCGGCGGCACCCGTCTTGTCTGCATGTCCGGGCACGTGAACAAGCCCGGCGTCTATGAGGTTCCCCTCGGCTTCCCGCTGATGAAGTTCGTCAACGAAATCGGCGGTGGCGTGTGGAAAGGCCGCGCGCTGAAGGCGATCATCCCTGGCGGTTCGTCGAGCCCCTTATTGAAGGCCGAAGAATGCGACATCCCCATGGACTACGACTCCATCGCCAAGGCCGGCTCCATGCTCGGCTCCGGTGGCCTGATGGTGATGGACGAAACCACCGACATGGTCAAGGTGGCTCTCCGCATCATGCGTTTCTATCAGCATGAAAGCTGCGGCTGGTGCATCCCGTGCCGCGAGGGCACGACGTGGCTCAAGAAGATGCTGCAACGCGTCTCCGACGGCCACGGCCAAACCCGCGATATCGACCTGATCGGCGACCTCGCCCAGAACATGATGGGCCGCACTTTCTGCCCGCTCGGCGACGCCGCCGCGATGCCCACCATCGCCATCGTCAAGAAGTACAGGAACGAATTCGAGGAGTACGTGGCTCGGAACCCGTTCGCCTCTCCCGAACTCGTATCCATCGCTTAGGAGATCCATGGCACTCGTCAACGTCACCATTAACGGGGTCCAGGTCCAGGCCGAAAACGGCGCCCTGCTCATCGAGGTCGCCAAGCAAAACGGCATCGAAATCCCCGCGTTTTGCTACTACGAAGGCATGTCGCTGCAAGCGGCCTGCCGCATGTGTTTGGTGGAAGTCGAAAAGGCTCCCAAGCTCATGGCCGGCTGCACCCTCCCCGTCGCCGAAGGCATGGTCGTCCGCACCGAATCGGAGCCCGTCGTCAAGGCCCGCAAGACCACCCTCGAATTCCTGCTCTCGAACCACCCGCTCGATTGTCCCGTCTGCGACAAAGGCGGCGAGTGCGAACTGCAGGACATGACGTTTAAGTACGGCGTCGGCGAAAGCCGCTTCACCGAAATCAAACAGCATGTGCCGGAGAAGCAGTGGAGCCCGGTGGTTTTCTACGACGCCCCCCGCTGCATCCTCTGCTACCGCTGCGTCCGCGTCTGCAACGAAGGCATGGGCGTCGGCGCGCTCGGCGTCTCCTACCGTGGCGTCAACGCCGAAATCATCCCGTCCAATGGCGACCATCTCGAATGCGACGAGTGCGGAAGCTGTATCGATATCTGCCCGGTTGGCTCGCTGACCTCCGGCATCTATCGCTACAAGACCCGCCCCTGGGAGATGGAGCACGTCGGCACCGTTTGCACCCACTGCTCGAACGGCTGCAAGACGACCCTCGGCGTCCGCAACAACGAAATCGTGCGCGGCAACAACCGCGACAAGAGCGGCATCAACGGCGAGTTCCTCTGCGTCAAAGGTCGCTATGCCTTCGACTTCACTCAGCACCCCGAACGTCTCCAAACCCCGCTGATCCGCAACGCCGCCGGAGAACTGGAAGAGGCAAGCTGGAGCCGTGCGCTCAAGCTGGTCGCCGAAAAGTTCAAGGCCCTCGCCGGACCCGACTTCGGCGTCATCGGTTCCACGCGCACGACCAACGAAGAAAACTATCTGCTGCAGAAGTTCGCGCGCACCGCGCTGGGCACCGCGAGCATTGACCATCACCGCACCGGCGACGTCGTCACCCTGATCGACTCGCTCAGCGGCAAGACCGGCCAACTCGCCACCGCCGAGGATCTTTACACGTCGAAAGCGGTCCTCGTCGTCGCCAGCGACCTCTCGCAGCAGCAGCCGCTCCTCGCCAACAAGATCCGCGCCAACGTCCGCCATCACAAAGCGGCGGTCTACACCGTCACCCCCGGACCCGTCCGCGAAGACAAAATCGCGCGCAAAGCCATCCGCATTGCTGAAGCCGACTCCCTCGCCGGTGTCGAACAACTTCGCGAAGCCCTCTCCAAAGAGGCCGAACTCGTCATCATCTACGGCGACGCCATTCAAGGCGAAAAGGTTCGGCAACTCGTCGCCTTCGGCGAATCGCTCGGCATCCCGGTGAAGTACGTCGCCCTCGTCGACTACGCCAACTCCCGCGGCGCTCTCGACATGGGCCTGCTGCCCGACCTCGGCCCCGGCTACCACGCTACCGCTCCCGGCCGCAGCCTGCAGCAGATGTTGGACGATCCGAAGCTCGCCGCCCTCTGGGTGGTCGGCTCCAACCCGCTCAAGGGAGGCAAGTCGCTGGCTTCGACCAACGCCTTCGTTGTCGTTCAGGATCTCTTCCTCACGGAAACCGCGCAGCGTGCCGACGTGGTTCTTCCGGCCGCCTCGGCCTACGAGAAGAACGGCACCGTCACCAACGTCTGCGGCCAAGTGCAGCGACTGAAGAAAGGGATCGAAACGGTGGGCTCCAAGGCCGACCTTGCCATCATCGGTCTGCTTGCGCGCGGCATGGGGGTTAACCTCGGTAAAGTAGATGCTGACGCGATCTTTGCCGAGATCGCCGCCTCCGTCCCCGGCTACAACCAGTTGCCGATGCCCGTCATCCTCACCGGCGGCGCCGTCCAGACCCATCCGGTCAACGGAGGCGTTCCGCCCAGTTCCGTACCCGGCATTATCGCCAGCGCCCGCGACACCTTGTTCACCACCGGCTCGCTGACACGCTACTCCAAAATCCTCAACGAAGTGCTCGAGAAACCCGGAGCCCTCTACAGCTAATGGACTTCATCCTCCTGTCGATTCTGAAGACGGCCATCGCCGCCCCCGTGCTACTCGGGACACTTGCCTATTTAGTCTGGATCGAACGAAAGGTCCTCGCGCACGTTCAGCTCCGCATGGGCCCCTCCCGCGTTGGTCCCCATGGCCTGCTGCAGCCCATCGCCGACGCCATCAAGCTCCTCACGAAAGAGGACTTCATTCCCAGCTACGTCAACCACGTCTACTACTGGCTCGCCCCTTGGCTCGCCCTGATGTTCGCGGTGACGGCCATCTCCGTCATCCCCATCGGCCCCATCGTCGAAATCTTCGGTGTGAAGACCAATATGGGTCAAGCTGACATCTCCATCGGCCTTCTCCTCATCCTCGGTCTCACCGGCATGGGCGTCTATGGCATCGCGCTCGCCGGTTGGAGCTCCAACAATAAATACTCGCTCCTCGGCGGCCTCCGCAGTTCCGCGCAGATGATCTCCTACGAACTCCCGATGGCCCTCGCCATCGCCTCGCCGCTGCTGATCGTCAACACCCTCAACCTCCGCGAGATCGTCAACGGCCAAGCCGGCTACGTCTTCGGCATCATCCCCAACTGGAACGCCGTCGGCGGCCTGCAGATGTTCAGCTTCCTCATCTATCTCATCTGCGCCTTCGCCGAAACCAACCGCATCCCGTTCGACCTTCCCGAAGCTGAAAACGAGCTTGTTTCCGGCTACAACACGGAATACAGCTCCATGAAGTTCGCGGCCTTCTTCATGGCCGAATACGCGAACATCATCACGGCCTGCTCCGTCGCCACGACGCTCTTCCTCGGCGGCTGGCATCCCATCATCCCGAACGAACTCGGCGGTCAGTTCATCCCAACACTGATCTGTTTCTTCTTCGCCGGCGTCCTTTTCTACCACGCGTTGAACCCGGCTCGCCCGTCGGACCGCCTCTCGATGGGCGTCATCGGCGCGATCATCCTCGGCCTCGGACTCATGTTCCAGGTGCCGGTCGTAAAGGATCTCGCTCAGCCCCTCTTCTGGTTCGCCTCGAAGGCCGGCTTCCTGATTTTCGTCTTCATCTGGGTTCGCGGCACGGTGCCCCGCTTCCGCTATGACCAGCTGATGCGCTTCGCCTGGCTCGTGCTCTTCCCGGCCGCGCTCCTTAACCTCCTCCTCACCGCGTTCGTCGTCGCGGCCAAATCGAACTAACATGGACGTCATTCTCTTCACCTTCTTCGCTCTCGTCGCCATCGTCGGCGCCGTCAGCCTCGTCCTGCAGAAGCATCCGATCTCGAGCGCGCTCTCGCTCGTCTCGGTCATGGTCGCGCTCTCGGTGCTATTCCTCCTGCTCGGCGCGGAGTTCATCGCCGCCGCGCAATTGGTTGTCTATTCGGGCGCCATCATGGTGCTGTTCGTCTTCGTCATCATGCTGCTGAACGCCGGCGCGGAACGCGAAAGCCGCAAGGGCGGCCTCGCCCAGTTCCTCGGCCTGCCGCTCACGGCCATCCTGCTGGTCTTTGCGAGCTACGTCATCACGCAGTCGATGTCCAACGCCAAGGCCGTTAAGTTCGGCGCGTTCACCGGCGGCGGCCCCCGAGAAGTCGGCTGGGAGCTGTTCACCCGCTACCTGCTCCCGTTTGAAGTCACGTCCATCCTCATCCTCATCGCCATCGCCGGCGCCGTCGTTCTGGCCCGCAAGGAGATCGACTAATGACCCACCTGCTCCCGCCGGAGTTCTTCACGGCCACCGTCCCGTTGAACGCCTACCTCATCCTCAGCGCCATTCTCTTCGCCATCGGCGCTTGCGGCTTCATGTTCCGCAAGAACATCATCACCATCTACATGTGCATTGAGTTGATGCTCAATGCCGTCAACCTCAGCTTCGTCACCTTCTCCTACCAGTTCGGCAAGGTGGACGGCCAGATCTACAGCTTCTTCGTCATGGTGGTTGCCGCCGCCGAAGCCGCTGTTGGCCTCGCCATCATTCTCACCATCTTCCGCAACCGCGGCACGCTCCAGATCGACGAGATCGACACGCTCAAAAACTAGAACCCAATGCAACTTTGGCTCATTCCCATCTTCCCCTTGCTCGGCGCCGCGCTGAACGGCTTCACCGGCCGCCGCACCAGTCAGGGCATCCAATCCGCCATCGCCGTGGGCAGCGTTCTCCTGTCGTTCCTCTGGGTCCTCAACATTCTTCTCAATAGCATGCCGGCCCCCGGCGCCGAGATCCGCGAAAGCTACTTCACCTGGATCTCCAGCGGCAACTTCTCGCTCAGCGTCGATCTTGTTGTCGATCGCCTAACCGCCGTCATGCTCCTGGTCGTCACCGGCATCGGTACGCTGATTCATATCTACGCCACCAGCTACATGTCGCATGAAGGCGGCTTCTACCGGTTCTTTACGTACCTGAACCTGTTCATGTTCTTCATGCTGGTGCTGGTGATGTCCGGCAACTTCCTGCTGCTGTTCGTCGGCTGGGAAGGGGTCGGCCTCTGCAGCTACCTGCTGATTGGTTTCTACTTCCTGAAGAAGTCCGCCTCCGACGCGGGCAAGAAGGCCTTCATCGTCAACCGCATCGGCGACTTCGGCGTCCTGCTCGCCATGCTCCTGCTCATCAACACCTTTGGCTCGCTTGATTTCAAGACGATCGCCGACAAGGTGAAGACGATGCCGGTTGAGCTCTCCGCCGGTATCCTGACGGCTATCTGCCTGCTGCTCCTGCTCGGCGCCGCCGGCAAGTCCGCGCAGATCCCGCTCTATACCTGGCTCCCGGACGCCATGGAAGGCCCCACCCCCGTCTCCGCGCTCATCCACGCCGCGACGATGGTCACCGCCGGCGTCTACCTCTGCTGCCGCGCTTCGGCCCTGTTTGAACACGCGCCCATCGCGCAGGACACCGTCGCCTACATCGGCCTCGCCACCGCCTTCTTCGCCGCCACCATCGGCCTGGTCCAGAACGACATCAAGAAGGTGTACGCGTACTCCACCGTCTCTCAGCTCGGCTTCATGTTCCTCGCCGTGGGCTCCGGCGCGTATGCCGCCGCCATCTTCCACGTCGTCACGCACGCATTCTTCAAGGCGCTCCTCTTCCTGGGCTCGGGCTCGGTGATCCATGCCCTCGAAGGCGAACAGGACATGCGCCACATGGGCGGCCTCCGCGGCAAACTGCCCATCACGTTCTTCACGCTGCTGATGGGGGCGCTCGCCATTGCCGGCTTCCCCTTCTTCTCCGGCTGGTATTCGAAGGAAGCCATCCTCAGCGCCGCCCACGCCCATTCGCCCTGGATGTTCTGGGTCGCCGCGCTCACCGCGATGATGACCGCCTTCTACGTCTTCCGCACCATCTGGCTGACGTTCTTCGGGGAATATAAAGGTCACGCCCACCCGCACGAGTCCCCGGCCGCTATGTGGATTCCGCTTGCGGTCCTCGCCGTGCTCTCGGTCGTTGGCGGGTTCCTTTTCAATGTCCCGCACTTTTTGGAAGGTGTCCTTCCGGCCCACGCCCATGGCCACGACATGACGCTGGAGATCATCGGCTCCTCCGCCGGCCTCCTCGGCATCGCGCTCAGCTATCTCTTCTACGTCGCCAGCCCCGGCCTCGCCGATTCGTTCGCCGAGTCCTTCTCCGGCCTCTACAACCTCGTCTATAACAAGTACTTCGTCGACGAAGTCTACGATGCGGCCGTCGTTCACCCCCTCGAACGCACCTCCCGCGGCTTCCTCTGGAAATTCCTCGATCAGAACGTCATCGACGAAGGCATGGTCCACGGCGCCTCCTCCGGCGCGCTCGGCCTGGGAAGCCTCCTCCGCCTCCTTCAGGGCGGCGTCGTTCGCAACTATGCGACCTGGGTGGTCCTCGGAGCCGTCTTCATCTTCTCTGCCTTCTCGTTGCTAGGAGGTGCCCGATGAACATCCTCGCCATTCTCCTCCTGTTGCCGTTAATAGGCTTCGTCGCTGCGTTGATTCTTCCCGCGGCCGTCACGAAGCGCTTCGTCCTCGGCTTCTCGCTGCTCATCTTCGCCGTCTCGCTGCTGCTCATCGGCACTACTGTCCAGAACCCCGCTGGGATGACCTGGGTCACCGACACGGCCTGGATCGACACCCCTGCCATCCGCTTCCACATCGGCGTCGACGGGGCCAGCCTCTGGCTCGTCATCCTCTCGGCCTTCCTAACCCCCTTCGCCGCCTACATCTCGCAGAAGACCATCGTTCACCGGCAGAAAGAGTTCTACGCCTATCTACTGCTGCTCGAATTCGGCCTTATCGGCGTCTTCTGCTCGCTCGACCTCTTCCTCTATTACGTATTCTGGGAAGTCGTCCTCGTCCCGATGTACTTCCTGATCGGTATCTGGGGCGGTGAACGCCGCATCTACGCCGCCACGAAATTCTTCGTCTATACCATGGCCGGCTCCATGCTGATGCTGGTCGCCATCCTCTACATCTATACGAAGGCCGGCACCTTCGACCTCCCGGCCATCCTCCTCCAAATGGAAGCGGGCAAGGTCGCCTTTACGCAGGCCGAAGAGCTTGCCCTCTTCCTCGCTTTCTTCCTCGCCTTCGCCGTCAAGGTCCCCATCTTCCCGCTCCACACTTGGCTGCCCGACGCCTACGCGGAAGCCCCCACTGCTGCCACGTTCCTCATGGCCGCGGTCATGTCGAAGATGGGCACCTACAGCCTCCTCCGCTTCAATCTCAACCTTTTCCCCAACGCCTCCCACGACTGCGCTCCCTGGATTGTCGTCCTCGCCATCATCGGCATCGTCTATGGCGCGCTCGTCGCCCTCGTCCAGCCGAACATGAAACGTCTGGTCGCCTACTCCTCCATCAGCCACTTGGGCTTCGTCGTCCTTGGCCTGTTCTCTGGCAACCAGTTCGGTCTCGATGGCGCCGTCTATCAGATGCTCTGCCACGCTATCTCCACCGGGGCGCTGTTCATCCTGATCGGCTACCTGCAGGACCGCAAACAGTCGCTCGAAATCGCCGACTTCGGCGGCCTCGCGACGCCGGCTCCAAACTTCGCCATCGTGTTCCTGATCGCGACGCTGGCCTCCATCGGCCTGCCGCTGCTCAACAACTTCGTCGGCGAGTTCCTGATTCTCCAAGGCGCCGCCAAAGCCAACATCTGGTGGGCCGCCTTCGCCGCGCTTGGCGTCGTGCTCTCGGCCTGCTACATGCTCTGGTTCTATCAGCGCACTTTCCTCGGCGAAGCGAAGTCGGCCTTTACGGACCTCCGCCCCACCGAGTGGCTCACCATCACCCCCCTGCTCGTCCTCATGTTGTGGATGGGCATCTTCACCCAAACCTGGCTCCCCGGCATCAGCGCCTCCAACAAAGTGCTTCTCGAAAGACCCACTTCTAAAATCGCCCTGCAGGTGGCCCAATGAACCCCGCAGCTTTTTACCCGACCGCGACGGATTATCTCCGCTTCCTGCCGGAGTTGATCCTCACCATCGGCGGCGTCCTCCTCCTCGTCCTCGAAGCCCTCACGGGCGACAACAAGGACAAGAGCAGCCTCGGCTACCTCGCCATCGCCGTCGTCCTCGGGGCGATGTTCGCCGTCCCCGTCGCCCTCGCCAACCCCGGCACGTCGTTCAACGGCATGATCGTTTCGGACGGCTTCGCGGCCTTCTTCCGCATGGTCACCCTGCTGGTAGGCCTCTTCACTCTTCTTTGCTCCACGTCCTATCTCAGCCGCGAGAAAGCCAACACCGGCGAGTTCTATCTGCTCGTCCTCTTCTCGCTCGCTGGCCAGGGAATCATGGCGGCGTCGAACGAGTTGATCATGGTCTTCCTTGGCCTCGAAATCGCGTCCATCTCCAGCTATGTCCTTGCCGGCTTCCTCCGCGACGACAAGCGCGGCAGCGAAGCGGCGCTGAAGTACTTCCTCCTCGGCTCGTTCGCCACGGCCTTCCTGCTCTACGGAATCTCCTGGATCTACGGCGTCACCGGGGCGACGAATCTCGTCGCGATCCGCGAATCGCTCGCCGCAGGCACCAGCGGCAACTCCATGGCGGTGGCTGCCGCCGCGCTGATGTTGATCGGCCTCGCCTTCAAGGTCTCCGCCGCCCCCTTTCAGGCTTGGGCTCCGGACGTCTATCAGGGCGCACCCGCCCCGGTCAGCGGCTTCCTCTCGGCCGGCCCCAAGGCCGCCGCCTTTGCCATCTTCCTGCGCATTTTCCAGACCTCGTTCGAGTCGTTTTCCTCCCGCTACGAACCCGTGCTCTGGATTCTGGCTCTCGCCACGATGCTGGTCGGCAACTTCTCCGCGCTGTGGCAGTCGAACGTGAAGCGCATGTTGGCCTACTCCTCCATCGCGCACGCCGGTTACGTCCTCGTCGCCGTCACTACGAACTCGAACGTCGGCACTGCGGCGGCGATGTTCTACCTGGCCGCTTACGCCCTGATGAACTTCGGCGCATTCGCCGCCGTGACGCATTTGGCTGGCCGCGGCGAATCGCACGTCACCATCGACGATCTCAAGGGCCTCGCCTCAAAACAGCCGGTCGTGGCCGGCCTGCTCACGGTCTGCCTGCTCAGCCTCACTGGCGTCCCGCTAACGGCTGGCTTCTTCGGCAAGTTCTATATCTTCAAGGCGGCGATCGACAACCATCTCTACTGGCTCAGCGCCCTCGGCCTGCTGAATTCGGCCATTGCGGCTTATTACTATCTCCGCATCCTCGCCGCCATGTACATGCATGAACCCAAGACGACCGACCACCCCGAGCCCGTCCCCGGCGGCATCCAACTCACCATGTGGTTCAGCGCCGCGGGCATTCTGACGCTCGGCGTCTTCCCCGGTCTCGTCCTCGACTACGCCAACCGCTTCGCGACATTCGTCAAGTAAATCCCATGGCCGGTTCGGAGTGGTTCTACTTTACCGATCCGCTCACCAACAGCCCTCTCCGCGGTACGGTCCATGGCACCGGCGACTACGGCCGCATGGAGCAGGCGCACCGCGGGCGGGCGTTGCCCACCGAACCCATCCAGGTCTTCGCCGATATGGGTCGCGACCTCCGCGATTTCATCTGGGTGTCCTCGGTGCCGCTGATCCATCAACGGGTGGTCGATGCCCTCACCGCCGCCGGTTGCACCGGCTGGTCCACCTATCCGGTCACTATGCACGGACGCAAGGGCGTCCTGTTGCCCGGCTACCACGGTTTGGTCATCACCGGCCGCTGCGCCTCCATCACGTTTGATCGCGACCCCGCCAAGCTGGTGTATCGGCGGTCCCCCAACGGTTGGTACCCCGAACACCAGGGCCTCCTCGTCGACGAGCCCACTTGGGACGGCAGTGACATCTTCTGCGCCGCGGACGGCAAGACCAGCCACGTTGTCGTCACCCCCCGCCTCCGGGAACTGTTCCGCCAGCTCCGGATCACCAACGTGAAGTTGACTCCTGTGGAGGAGTGCTCCCTCTGGGCCCAAGGCTTCCCTTCGATCCCCGTCCCTCGCACCGGTCCGCCACCCCCACCTCCAGGTGCCCGCTGGGTCGAATCGCCCATCCCGCCCGACCTCGCCGCCGAGCTAGTCGCGCCCGCCGAGCCCCTCACCATCCAGGACGTCAATCGCGAGATCGAATCCCTCCGCCCCCTCACCGGCGACGAGCTCCTCGACCACACCGAACGTCTCGGCTTAGCCTGGGCTCACCTCGTCATCACCACCCTGCATTGGCAATGGGCCCACCTCGCCCTACCCAACCGCGAACCCCAAATCGCCCTCGTCTCGCCCCAGCGCGACTACGCCGCCTTCCCCTTCGCCTATTGCCAGGGCCTCCTCGCCGACGCCGCGCGAGAGAATAGCTCCGTCCTACTCTTCAACCTGCTCGTCGCCGGTCAACTCCCCGCCGCCAAGCCCGGCGCCTTGGTCTTCGTCACCTAAGCCAGAATATCGAGCAGCTTCTGCTCCATTTCCGCCCCAGTGCGCGCCACCGTCGCGTTCACGGCAAACGCATTCTGCGCCGCCACCAACGAGACAATCTCCTCGCTCAGCTCCACTTGATCAACCGGCGATTGATCTTCAAATGCCGCAAATTGGGCCAAGCGCTTGGCCGCACGCTCCACTTTGGCTTGCGCACGGTCCATGCCCTCGACCGACGTCGATAGGATGTTCATAGGGGGACCTAAAACACACTTCGGCCCCAGTTCTCAAAACGTGAGAAAATTTTGCGGACGAACCCCTAAAACCACTCCCGCAACTCGCCAAACCGCTCCAAGTGCAACAACTTCGCCGTCTCGACCGGTTGCACCTCCTCCCGCTCCAAAATCCACGTTCGCGGATGCGGAATATACACCGCATTGAATCCCGCCCGCAGCGCCGGGTTCACATCACTCCGCGGCGAATTCCCAATCATCCACGTATGCGGAAAATGGAACCCCCGTTCCTCCCCCAATCGTAGATACACCCCCACTTCCTTCTCTTTCACGATCCCCACATGGCTAAAGAACCGCCCCAACCCGGACCGGTCAACCTTCGCCTGCTGCTCGTCCGGATGCCCCTTCGTAAACAACGTCAAATCGTGTCGTTCCGCCAAATGCACAAGGGTCTCTTCGACGTCCGGGAGAAGAATGATAGGGTGCTCCAGAATCTTTTCTGCAAACGCCACCACCTGCTCCAAGTCCGCATCGCCAATCGGCCGCTGCGCCAATCGATGATACGTTTCCACCAGATTCCGCCCAAACCGCTTCGACCCATACCCGTGGATCTTCGCGTTCACCGCCTCAATCGAATCGAGCACATCCCGCACCTGCTCCCGGCTCAGATGCCGGTGATCCAGAAAGTCGGCAAACTCCTCGAACGCCTGTTCGAAGAAGATGTTGTTCTCCCACAGCGTATCATCGGCGTCAATAATGAGGTGCTGCCGTGTCATGCGCCTGGCAATAATTTCCCGTGCCCGTTCCGCGGCACAATCGTCCGAAAATGCTCAATCCGGCGCTCCCGCGCCGCCGTCACCGGGAAATGCTCCGCCAACCGGCGCATCCGCTCCGCCTCGTTCTTCGACATCAGCAGCATCTGCCGCACGTTCAAATCCGTCACCGCCTGCGCCAACTGAAAACTCAACTGCGGATCGTTCAGCATCGGTTCCGGCAGGCTGTGACCCGTCTCCAGAGCCCGAATCGAGTAGTAGCCCCGAATGGCTTTCTGAATCACCGCCTCCTCCGCTAACTCGCCCCCTTCATCGTCGAAAAACTCCACCTTCCCCCGCAAATAGCTCCGCTCCTCGTCCAGATCATGAATCTCAAATCGCCGGAATCCCACCGTCGACAAGTCCATCCGGCCGTCGTCGTACTTCTTGTCCACTTCATGGATCCGCGCCGTGCACCCCACCGACGCAATCCCCTTTTCAAGCGCCAGCACCACGCCAAATTCCCGGTTCCCTTCGAGCACATCCCCCACCATTTCCTTGTACCGGTCTTCGAAAATGTGCAGCGGCAGATCGGTGCGCGGGAACAGAACCACGCTTAACGGAAAGAGAGGGAGAAGCGGGCCCGGCATGCTACCATTATGGCTTCGCAAGGTCCCGAAAAGACAAGCAATGCGCATTGAAAGCCAGGTGGCCCTCATCACGGGCGCATCCAGCGGCATCGGCCAAGCCCTCGCCGCCGAACTCTCCCAACGCGGCGCCCGCCTCGCTCTCACCGCCCGCACCATCACCCCCCACGCGACTCACCTCACCGTCCCCGGTGACCTCACCGACCCCGATTTCCGCCGCCACCTCGTCGAAACCACTCTCGCCCACTACGGCCGCATCGACATTCTCATCAACAACGCCGGCATCGGGCTCTATCAACCCTCGTGGCAGGCCGATGACGAAGCAGTCCGCCACATGTTCGAGCTCAACTTCTTCGCCGCCCTCCACCTAGCCCAACTCACCGTCCCCGGCATGCGCGAACGCCGCCACGGCATGGTCGTCAACATCGGCTCCATCGCCAGCAAAGTCACCCTCCCCTGGTTCACGCTCTACTCAGCCACCAAACACGCCATCGAATCGTTCACGGACGGCCTCCGCATGGAAAACGCAGACGTCGGCCTGAAAACCATGCTCGTCTGCCCCGGCTACGTCAAAACAAACTTTCAGCAAAATGTTCTCGTCGGCCGTCCCCCCGATGAACTCGCCTCCGGCCGCCGTTTCGCTACCACGGCCCCGGCCCTGGCCCGCGCCATTGCTGACGGCATCGCCCGAGACCGCCGCCAAGTGCTCCACCCCGCCGCCGGTTGGGCTCTCGTCGCCGGCTGGCGCGTCGTCCCGCGCCTCATCGAACGCGTCTTCCAAAAACTCCAAAGGGATCATAAATGATCGTCCTCGTCGGCTTCATGGGCTCCGGCAAAACCACCGTCGGCCGCCGCCTCGCCCAACGCTTGAACCTCCCCTTCGTCGACCTCGATGACCGTATCGAAGCCGCCGAAGGCCGCGCCATCTCCGACATCTTCGCTCATGACGGCGAACCCGCCTTCCGCGATCTCGAACACCGCGAACTCGGCCTCGCCCTTGCCGGTGAAGGCGTCCTCGCCCTTGGTGGCGGCGCCTACGTCCAACCCCGCAATCGAGACCTCCTTCGTGGCCAAGCCAAAGTCATCTGGCTCGACGTCCCCTTCGAACGCGCCCTCCGCCGAGTCTCCGGCGCCGGCCACCGCCCCCTCGCCAAGGACCCCGTCAAATTCGCCGAACTCTTCGAAGCCCGCCGCGCCGCCTACGCTCAGGCCGACCACGCCATCCCCATCACCTCCGACGACCCCGCCGACGCGGTCGCCGCCATCCTGCCCCTCCTATGACGAAACGAACCCAAGCCCGTCAAATCTTCAATGCCGCCCTGAAGGCCGCCGACCCCAAGGCCGCCGTTCTCGCCCACCTCTCCGCTGACGAGCCCCTCCTTCGCCGCGCCAAACGGATCTTCCTCCTCGGCGCCGGCAAGGCCTCCGCCCCCATGGCCCAAGCCGTCGAGAAGGTTTGCGGCCGCCGCATCGTCGCCGGCTGCATCGTCGTCAAGGACGGCCACACCGCCCCGCTCCGCTACGCCGAAATTCGCGAAAGCGGCCACCCCGTCCCCGACGAACGGGGCGTCGCCGCCGCTCAGCGAATCGCCGAAATCGCCTCCGCAGCCACCGCCGAAGACCTCGTCATCTGCTGCATCTCCGGCGGCGCTTCGGCTCTGATGCCGCTCCCCGCCCCCGGCGTCACCCTCGCCGAAAAGCAAGCCATTACCCGGCAACTGCTCGCCTCCGGCGCCAACATCCACGAGATGAACGCCGTCCGCAAACACCTCTCCGCCATCAAAGGCGGCCAACTCGCCCAACTCGCCGCCCCGGCCCCCGTCCTCACCCTCATCCTCTCGGACGTCATCGGCGACGACGTCTCCACCATCGGTTCCGGCCCCACCGCCCCCGACCCCTCCACGCTCGCCGATGTCGCCGCCATCTTCCACCGCTACGGCATCACCCACCCGCTCCCCGGTCGCGAAACCCCGAAAAAGCTCTCGAACGTCACCAACCGAATCGTCGGCAGCAACGCCCAGTCCATCCGCGCTGCCGCCGCCAAAGCCAAGGATCTCGGCTACAAACCGCTGATCCTCTCCACCACTATCGAAGGTGAAACCCGGGACGTCGCCCGGATGCACGTCGCCATCGCCCGCGAGTGCCTCCGCAGCGGCCACCCGGCCAAACCTCCCGTCTGCATTCTCTCGGGCGGCGAAACCACGGTCACCCTCCGCGGCTCCGGCAAAGGCGGCCGCAACCAGGAGTTCGCCCTCGCCGCCGCGCTCGACCTCGAAAACGAACCCAGAATTCTCGTCCTTTCCGCTGGCACGGATGGCACCGACGGCCCCACCGACGCCGCCGGTGCCTTCGCCACCTCCGCCACGGCCAAGGACCCTCGCGCCGCCCGCGCCGCTCTCGACGCCAACGACTCCTACCCCTATCTCCAAAGCACCGGCGACCTGCTCATCACCGGTCCCACCCGCACCAACGTCATGGACGTCCGTATTCTCCTCGTCTCATCAAGATGATCCGCCCCGCCCAACTCCCCGACACCGAATTCATCGCCCGTGCGAATGAGCGCATGGCCCTCGAAACCGAGCACAAAGTGCTCCCCCCGGCCACCATCCGCGCCGGTGTCGCCCGCGTCCTGGCCGACCCCCAACTCGGACGCTACTTCGTTGCCGAACTCGACAGCCAACCCGTCGGCTGCCTCATGATCACGTACGAGTGGAGCGACTGGCGCAACGGCATGTTCTGGTGGGTCCAGTCGGTTTTCGTCGAGCCGACCTACCGCGGCCGAGGCGTCTATCGTGCTTTGTATCAACACGTTAAGGAGGTCGCCGCCGCCCAAGGAGGCTGCTGCGGCTTCCGCCTCTATGTCGAAAAAGACAACCTCCGAGCCCAGCAGACCTACCAACGTTTGGGCATGTCCGCGACCGACTACCTAATGTTTGAGGAATCTTAAGTCGATATATCCCGGTAGGGATGAGCTACGCCGCCGTTAGTCTAAATCTTGACTCCATGGATCACGCCTTCGGCTACCCCGCCGGCTACGAAGATCCTACCTTTGGCCCGGTCATGGACCGGTTTGAGGAGTTCGCTGACCAGTTCGATTTCCGCTACTCGGTATACGTCATCGGACGCGACCTCGAAAAGCAGCGGCACCGCGCCAAAGTCCGCAGTTGGGCGGAGCGTGGCCACGAGATCGGCAACCACACTTGGAATCACTACACGAACCTCGGCGCCCTTCCGAAAGGCGAACTCACGGAAGAGATTCGTCGCACCCACGCCGCTCTCGCCGATGCCACCGGCCAAGCTCCCAACGGTTTCATCGCCCCGGCCTGGAGCTACTCCGATCGCATGATGGACGTCCTTGCGGAGCAAGGCTACGCCTATGACACGAGCCTGTTTCCTAGCCTGCTCTACTACCCCTTCGTCTTCAAAAACGCCTGGAACCATCGCACGCAGAGCGAGAAATTCTGGCGCGTCCTCGACCGCCGCGACTGGCTTGCACCACTCACCGGATCGCGCGAGCCCTATCTCGACCGCGGCATGGTCATGCTCCCTGTTCCCAGCACCCCGGGACCCTTCGGCCTGACCATCTGGCACACCACTGGCTTCCTCCTCGGTTGGGAAAAACACTTCGCCATGCTCCGCGCCGCCCTCGCCGCCCGAAAGTTCTTCTACTACGTTGTCCACCCCGCCGACCTCACCTGCGACCAGGATTTTCCCGATATGCCCATCAACTCCCTCGAACGCATTGGCGGGTCTCTCGAAGAGAAGCGCCTTCGCTTTGAACAGTCGCTCCAGGTGATCGCCCACGCGCAGCGCGAGTGGGTCACCATGGATGAACTCGCTCAGCGGGCGAAAGCGAAACTTTCTTAACAGTTTCTGTCCAGTTTCGGCAGCAGATTTCGCTAGTATCTACATGCTGCCTTCCACCTGTCGCCGCCGAACCTTGTCCACTGTGCGCTCCGCGCTACCGCCGCCCGCTGCCTGCCATGGGGTGTTTGAAGTCGAGGTCCCCAGTTCTTTGTGGGCCGTCGCACCAGACACGGGAAAGTACCACTACACAGCCAGAGTGGCTTTCGACGAGCCCTTCTACCGTGCCCCCCGAGTCGTGGCCGGTCTCTCCGCGCTAGAACTCGGTGAGGGTCCCTCCTCCCGGCTTGAGGTGCGGATTGTGCCGGACAGTATCACGGCCACCGGCTTCACCATCCGATTCGCCACGGCGACCAGCGGGGGTGTCCACTCCGCCGCCGCCTTCTGGCTGGCCATCCCGGATTAACGCGGCAAAGACCCCAACATCTCCATCGCCTCCCCCCGCACGGCCGGGTCCAGCGACTGCGCCGCCTGCCCGAAGTAACGCCGAGCGCCCGCAAAGTCGTTCACTGCTCCCAGCGCCGTCCCCAAGCCCAGCAGGGCGCGCCCGTTCTGCGGTTCCCGCTCCAAAGTCCCTCGATACGTCGCCGCTGCCATCCCAAAATCCCGCACCGCCATGTACAAGTTCGCCAACAGATCCCGCGCGCCGCTATTCGTCGGGTCTAGCTGAACTGCTTCCCGCGCCTGCGGAATCGCCTCCGGAAACCGTCGCGCGTTGGCCAAGAGCAGCGCAAAGTTAAATCGCGCCGCTACCAACTTCGGGTTCTGCCGAATTGCTCGCAGATACAGGGCCTCCGCCTCCGCTCCCGCCACCACCGTCGCTAGGCTCGCCAACGACTCCGCATGGTCCGGCTGCTCTCGCAGAGCCGCGCGGAACGCTGTCGCCGCCCCGGCTTTGTCCCCGGCTTCCAACCGAAGCGAGCCCAGGAACACATGGGCTTCCACCAATTCCGGCTCCAATTCCGCCGCCCGGCGCGCCGCCGCGTCGGCATCGCTGCCCCGCCGCGCCTGCCGGTATTGCCGCGCCAACTCCAGCCAAGCCAGCGAATCCCCCGGGTGCAGCTTCGTGGTCCGCTCAAGTGTCTCCACCCCGGTCGCTCCGCCCTGCGCGGCCCCAAGGTTCCGCAGCGCCGGCAGGTAGTTCGGGTCCACCGCCAATGCCTGTTGATACGCCGCGATCGCCTCCGGCCCCTTCTGCGCTTGCGCGAGCATCAGATAGTAGTACGGGTGCTGTGGCTTGTGCGCCGCCAACGCCTTCTGCAGCCGAGGCACCCCGGCCGCCACATTGCTCTGGTGCGCCAGCTGCGCCATCGCGGGCAGCAACTCCTGCGCCGGGCCGCTCAGCTTCGCGGGATAGTACAGCACCACTTCGCCCTTGTAGGAGCTTTGTCCAATCACCTCATGACGCTCCGCCCGTGCCGCCAGCAGGTTTGCCCCCTTCGGTGGCCGTTGGATCTTATGGTCTGTCACCGCGACATGCACCACGTCTTCCGTCCGCCGTTTCGGCATGTGGCAACTCGCGCACTCCTTCTTCGCCGGATGGTTCGCCGCCTTGGCAATCCCCGGATGGCACCCCGAGCACTGCGCGTCGAAATTCTTCTGTGTCTCATGCGGGTTGTGGCAGGTCGTACAAGTCAATTTCTCCCCACTCCCCAGAAAGCACTTCGATTGCCGCAGCCGGTACACTGACGACACGATTTCAAACTTGTCCTCGTGCCCCGTCCCCGGCGCATGGTCGAAATGAGCAATGAACTGCTCGAGCGGTTCCCGCGGGTTAAACGAAAACACGCCCCGCTCCGGCCGGATCACCGTATTCGGCAAGGAGAAGCTGGTCGTTTCCAAATGACATTGCATGCAGACTTCCATCTGCTTGGCCGGCGTCTCGTGCTTCGGGTTGTAGATGTTCGCCGGCTTGCCCGCCTTCACGGACTCAATATGCGCCCGCCCAGGCCCGTGGCACCGTTGGCAATCAATCCCCTCGGGCACCGCCCCCGGATACACCGGGTCCGCCGTCAACGTTGCATCCGGAACCCCCTCCGGGTATCCGTTATGGCAGAACATGCACTGGTAGCCCACCGTCCGCCGCATGTCCATATGGTCCGGCCGATCGTACCCAGGGCTCATCGCCAGGAAACCCTTACCGCCCGAATACCAGTTCACCGGCATCTCCAGCAGCCGGTTCTGCGGCGTCCGGTGCAGATACGTCTTCGCCGAGTTTCCCGATCCGAGAACGTAGTGGATCTCTTTCTCCACCGTCTCCACGCCCGCCCCCGTCCGCTGCAAAAACAGCTTGCCCTCGCGCTGCACGAACGTATACGTCCGCCCCGAAGCCTCGTGCGCAAACGCCGCCCCCGCCGGTGCATCCGCCGCCGTAGCTTTCTTGAACGATCGCCCCATCCCCGTCAACGCGTACGGCTTCGCCTGCTGCGGATGGCACGGCGCGCAGCTCCGCGCGTCCGCATATGCCGAAGCCTGCTCCGGCGCCGCCGCCTGCTTCCCGCCGCACCCGGCCAACGCAACCAGCAACAGTACAGGCAGCGTCCGCAACGCCCGCTTCCCCACCGCCGCCTGAATCGTCAGAAACTCCCCGACGTTATCCATCGTCAGCAGGCCCACCAGCCGCCCACCCTGCATCACGGGCATCGTCCGGCACGCGCACTGCTGCAATCGCTGCAACGCGCCCTCCAGCATCTCCCCCGCCTGGGCCGGCTGAATATCGGTCCGCATCACATCGCGCACGCCCCGTTCTTCCTTCCTCGCCAGCGCCTGCAGCAGATCGTCCCGCGTCAATACGCCGACAACCGCGTCCCCGTTCATCACGGGGAAGTCCATCTGCGACCCGGCCAGAATCAGCTCCACCGCCCGGTCCAGGGAATCGTCGACCCCAATCACCTGAAAATCCGTCAGCATCGCCGCCCGCACCGGGATCCCGCCCAGCGCGGACTTCATCTGCACCATGCTCGCTTCCTGCCCCGCGCCAATCCAGACGAACAAAGCGATAAAGATCAAAAACGGATTGGCGAAGAAGCCGACAAAGCCGAAAATCACCGCCATCACCTGGCCGATCGTCGCCGCGGTCTGCGTGGCTTTCGTATACTCCATCCGCGTCGCCAACAGCGCCCGCAGCACCCGGCCCCCGTCCATCGGGAACGCCGGCAGCAGGTTGAAGAACACGAGCGTGATGTTCGCGATCAGCAGTCGCTCGAGAATCGGCCCGGACCCGAACGTCTCCGCCGACGGCATCCTTCCGCCCAACACCGCAAACAGCAGCGCCGCAATCACTACGTTCACCGCCGGCCCCGCCAGCGCCACCCATAGCTCCTGCCGCGGATCCTCCGGCATGCGCTCCAGCCGCGCCACCCCGCCAATCGGCAGCAGCGTGATGTCCTTCGTCAGAATCCCGTAATGCTTCGCCATCAACGCATGGCCCAGTTCATGCAACAGCACGCAAAGGAACAGGCCGAGGAAGAATGGAACTCCGGACAGGTCGCCCTTCAGCCACCCGCTCACCGTCATCCAGGCCAACAGCGCCAGAAACGTGAAATGAACCTGCAGCCGGATCCCGGCGATCGAACCAAGTGGAAGCGACCACGTCATGCCCGCAGTCTATCGCACAAATTGATTGCTATATAGCATTTTGCCGCCGCTTTCTTTGACGAGATACATCCGCGGCTTCCCCACCCACTTCTGTACGTTCTTGATCGCCGGCCCTTCAATCACCAGGTAGTGCCGCGCCGGCGACTTCCACAGCTCCGCAAACCGTTCGTTGTCGATGAACACCTGCGGCGCCCCCGGCGCATACGACCCGTACTCCAGATTGTTCACCCGCCCATTCAGCAGCAGCGCATT
Source organism: Candidatus Sulfopaludibacter sp. SbA3 (assembly GCA_945890485.1). GTDB lineage: Bacteria > Acidobacteriota > Terriglobia > Bryobacterales > Bryobacteraceae. The sequence goes on from CAMDCN010000010.1 coordinate 128,090, forward strand.
TGGGTTCGTTCCGTAAAAAAACACCGACGAGAACGTGTAGTACTGGTTATCGACGATCAACTGCCCCGGCGGCGCGGCAGTGTAGGCCTCTGCCAGCGCCCGCGATCCCAGATACGGATCAAACGTGATCAGCGCCACCCGCGCCGCGTGGAAGAACAGCATCATCATCACGGCCAGCGCCAGCGCCAACCGCAACCCGCGAAATACCGTCGCCCCCACCGCGCCAATCAGGAACGCCACCCCGGCGATCACCAGCGGCAGCCGTAGATACGCAAACGCCTCAATCGTCAGATCGCCCATATGCCCCAGCGAAAGCGTATAGGCGTCAGTCGCCTGCAGCACCAGCGCGTTCGAAATGTCGCCCGGTGTCGGTAAGCCCTGCACCCGCACGAGAATCGCGACAATCGCCGCAAACGCCGCCGCCGCCACCCCGGCCAACACCCGCCGCCCCACCGTCACCAGCCCCGTCTCCATCCGCAAGACGTTCGCGAGCAGCAGCGCCAATGCCGGGTAGCACGGCATCGAGTAGTACTCCTGCGTCGTCGAAAACGTGAAAAACGTCAACAAAAACACGGTGAAACAGAGCGCCAGCAGCCGCGTCCGGTGCGCCCGGTCCTCGCCACGAAAGCTCAGCTTCACCAAACCAGGAAAGAACGCCGACCACGGAAACAGCCACAGCAGATGGAACGCCCAGAACAGCGCCCGCGGCACCGTGTTGTAGTCCCTCGGCCACCGCATGTTCAAAAACCGGAACACGTGTTCGTTGAAGAAGTAGAACCAGAAGAAGCCATGGTACTCGCCCGGTCCGCTATGCATAGTGAAGTCGAACAACGGCGGATTCGCGACCGCCGCCGCCACGTGCCAAGGCGCCGCGATCAGCACCACGATCCCCACGCCCGCGAACGGCGACAGCAGCCGCCACTCCGCCCAACTCCGCGTCAGCGTCAGCCACAGCAGCATCGCCCCAACCGGAAACACCATCGCAATCAGACCCTTCAGCAGCAGCCCCGTCGCCATCGCGGCCCACAGCACATAAGCCCACCGCCGCTCGCCCTCCATCGCCCGCAAGAAGGCCCACAGCGCCAGCGCGATCGTGCCCGTCAGCATCGCATCCGGAATCTGGATCCGCGTAAACAGCCACAGCCCAATCGACGTCGCCAGAATCAGCCCGGCATACAATCCCGTCAACTCATCGAACGCCCACCGCGCAATCCGCGCCGTCAACCAGCACAGCGCAATCACGCTGAGCGCCAGCGGAATCCGCGCCGCCCAATCATGAATCCCGAACACGGCGTAGCTCGCCGCCATCGACCAGTAGATCAGCGGCGACTTCTCCAAATACGCGACGCCGTTCAGCCGTGCGGTCACCCAGTCGCCGCTCGTCAGCATGTTCGCGGCAATCTGCGCTTGCACCGCGTCCACATCGTCCATCAAGCCCGGAGGGCTCACAATGCAGCCCAGGTAAATGATCGCGGCAACCAGGACGACGATCAGTTGGTATCTACGTTCCATCGTTTGATCCACAAAAATAACGTAAGCAAGCCCCACAAGTGGTAGCCATAGTTCCCGCGCCGCGCCAGATGGTCGTCGAGAACCTTCTCCACCGCCCTCGGCCGGAACAACGGATTCGGCGTCCGCAGCGTATCTTCGAGCAGAGGCCGCAGCGCCGTCCGGAACCAGTCATGCGCCGGGATGTCGAAGCCTTCCTTCTTCCGGTCCAGCACGCTATCCGGCACCTTGCCCCGCAGCAGTTGCCGCAGTACGTACTTCAACTGCCCCCCGTTGATCTTCAGCGATCGCGGCAGCCGCGCCGCGAACTCCACCACCCGGTGATCGAGAAACGGAGGCCGCACCTCCAGCGAATGCGCCATAGACATTCGGTCGCACTTGTACAAAATGTCGTCAGCCAAATACCAGTGCTGGTCCAGCTCCAAAAAGTCCGAATAGGGAGGCGGCTGGTGCATCTTCGCGAACCACTGGCTGGTCACCAGTTGCTCCCGCTCCGCCGCGGTAAACGTGCCATTCCAGAACAGATGCGCCGACAGCGGGTCCAACTGCGCGCCGGTCAAGAAGCGCTTCACCTTGTACTCAAAGCTGATCTTGTCGTCCGATACCGGCAGCAGCGCCTTCGCCAAACTCAGTCCCAACGCTTTCCCCGGCAGCGGCCGGATCCGCCGCGCATAGTCATCGGCCAGATACGTGTAGTACCCGCCAAACAACTCATCCGCTCCCTCGCCCGATAACGCCACCGTCACGTGCTCCCGGGTCATCTTCGACAGGTACCAGACCGGCAATGCCCCCGCGTCGGCCGAAGGCTCATCCGAGTAATAAGCAAACTGGTTCACGGCATCGGCCAAGTCCTGCGACGGGTTGCAGTCGAACTCATGATGGTCCGTCCCATACCGCTGCGCCACCTCGCGGAACCACGGGCTCTCATCGAAGTTCCGCCCCGCAAACGACACGGAGAAGGTCTTCAGCCGTCCCGACGCCACTTCCGCCGCATAGTGCAGCACGGCGGTCGAATCGACGCCACCCGACGCCCAGATGCCCAGCGGCACATCGGCAATCAGATGCTCCCGCACGGCCTCGCGCAGATGCCCGTCCAACTGCTCCTTGGCCGATTCCAGGCTCATCGCAACCGGCGAAAAGCGAAGCTGCCAATATGGCTCGACGTGCTCCCGCCCGTCCTGCCATTCGAGAAAACACCCCGGCTCCAGCTTCTCAATGCCTTCCAGCATCGTGTACGGCTTTGGGATGTAGTTGCACTGCAGAAACGCGTTCAACCCCGGCCGTGAGATCCGCCGCGGAATCTCCGGATGCGCCAGAATCGCTTTCAGTTCGGAACCGAAATACAGCTCGCCCTGATGCCGGCAAAGATACAACGGCTTGATCCCCATCCGGTCCCGCGCCAACACCAGCCGCCGCCGCGACTCTGTCCACATCGCCACGCCGAACATCCCGCGCAGCCGCGAGAATACGCCCGTATCCCAAGCCAGAAACCCCTGCAGCACCACCTCAGTATCCGAGTGCGTCTTAAACTGATGACCCAGCCCAATCAGCTCCTCGCGCAACTCCCGGTAGTTGTAGATCTCGCCATTGAACACAATGACGGTATCCCGGTCCGCGCTGTAGATCGGCTGCTCGCCCCCGGCGAGGTCGATGATCCGCAGGCGCACCGCCCCCAGCGACACCCCTCCCGAAGATACGTGAACGCCCCATTGGTCGGGCCCGCGATGGTGCAGCGATTGAGTGGCGGCTTTGATGCGGTCAGCGGTGACCGCGCCGCTACGGTGCGTGTAGCCGGCTATTCCGCACATGGAGCAAGGGGCATTCCCTCTATTTTAGTGCAGCCGCCCCACCATCAGGCGCAGTAAATCATGCCGCGTAATGATGCCCACCGGTGCCCCGTCCGACACTACCGGAATCCGGTGATACCCCGTTCGCTGCATCGCCGAGATCGCCGCTTCCACCGAGTCCTCGACGTCAATGGTCGTCACCCGCCGATTCATGAACTCGCTCACCTTCCGCGTCCGTGCCGCTTCGAACATCTTCTCGACGCCATCCTTCGGCATCCACTCCCCAAAGACCTGGGGAAACTTGTACAACGAGAAGGGAATGCCCTTCTCCTGCCCGGCGAAGTCGGACTCCGTTAGGATGCCAACAAGCTTACCCTTCGCATTCACGATGGGTAAGCAGCCCATGTTGTTTTCGAGCATCAACAGCGCTGCTGCTTCGAGGGAACAATCTTCGTGGGCCACACGGACGGGCTGAGTCATTATCTCTTTCGCTTTCATCGCGGGGAATACCTCCTATCATGGTGCTATGGAATGGTACCGCCTGTCCGAGAACGACGTCCTGGCCAAGTTGGCCGCGTCTCCCGAAGGCCTCCCGGCCGGCGAAGTTCAACGTCGCCTTGCCGAACACGGTCCCAATGACCTGATCGTCCAGGGCGTCCGCAGTCCCTGGAAGATCCTCTTCGAACAGTTTACGGCCTTCATGGTACTGACCCTGATTGTCGCGGCGGTCATCTCCGCGGCCTTGGGGGACCTGAAGGACGCCGTCGCCATTGGCGTCATCGTTCTCCTCAATGGCATTCTCGGCTTCAGTCAGGAATACCGCGCCGAACAGGCCATGGCCGCCCTGAAGAAGATGGCTATTCCCCACGCCCGCGTCCGCCGCGGCGGCGAGACCAGCGAAATCTCCTCCTCCGATCTTGTCCCCGGTGACATCCTGTATCTCGAAGCCGGCAACCTCATCCCCGCCGATTGCCGCTTGCTGGAGTCGGTCCATCTCCAGGTTCAAGAGGCCGCCCTCACCGGCGAATCGGAACCCATCCGCAAAGTCACCGAGGCCATCGATACCCCCGAACTCTCCCTCGGCGATCGCCGCAACATGGTCTACCGCGGCACCTTCGTCTCCGCCGGCCGCGGCTCCGCCATCGTTACCGGCACCGGCATGAAGACCGAACTCGGCCGCATCGCCACCCTGCTCCAAGCCGTCGAACAAGAACAGACCCCGCTCCAGAAGCGCCTCGATGTTCTCGGCAAGCGCCTCGCCGCCATCGCCCTCGCCATCGTCTCCGCCATTTTCGTCCAGGGTCTTCTCCGCGGCGAGGACCTCAAGCTTATGTTCCTCACCGCCGTCAGCATCGGCGTCGCGGCTATTCCCGAAGGGCTGCCCGCCGTCGTCACCATTGCGCTCACCCTCGGCGCCCAGCGCATGCTGAAACGAAAAGTCCTTGTCCGCCGCCTCTCCGCCGTCGAAAGTCTCGGGTCCATCACGGTCATCTGCTCCGACAAGACCGGCACCCTCACCGAGAACCGGATGACGGTCGCCAGCCTCCACCCCACCGACTCCCGGTTCCTCCTCCTCGGCGGCGCCCTCTGCAACGACGCCATCCTCCAACCGAACGGTGCGGTCCTCGGCGACCCCACCGAAACGGCCCTGGCCGTCGCGGCTGCCAAGTTTGATCTCGACCGCGCCCACGTCGAACCCGTTCTCCCCCGCGTCGGCGAGATCCCTTTCGACTCTGGCCGCAAGCGCATGACCACCGTCCACGACCGCACCGGCGAAGCTCCCTTGCTCCCGCACTCTCTGCAGTCCGCCCCGCGCCTCGCCTTCACCAAGGGCTCTGTTGACGGTCTCCTGAAGCTCTCCACGCACGTCTGGTCTGACGGCCAGGCCGTGCCCCTCGATGCCGGTTGGCATGCCAAGCTCGAGCAAGCGAATGAAGCGATGGCCAGCCAGGGCATGCGCGTCCTCGGAGTCTCCTTCCGCACCCTGGCGCCTGGCGCCGAGGCCGTTGAAGCCGATCTCACCTTCATCGGCATGACGGGCATTATTGACCCGCCGCGCAAGGAAGCTGCCGAAGCGGTCGCCAAGTGCCAATCCGCTGGCATCAAAGGCGTCATGATCACCGGCGATCACCCCCTCACCGCTATCTATATCGCCGGGGAACTCGGCCTCGCCGGCGACGGTAGCGTCATCAAGGGACCCGAACTCGAGCGCATGTCCATCGACGAACTCAAGCAGCGCGCCGCCGCAACCACCGTCTACGCCCGCGTCTCCCCCGAACACAAGCTCAAGATTGTCGACGCACTGCAAGGCCTCGGCCATATCGCCGCCATGACCGGCGACGGCGTCAACGACGCCCCGGCTCTCAAGAAGGCCGACATCGGCATCGCCATGGGCATCACCGGCACCGACGTCGCCAAGGAAGCCGCCGACATGGTGCTGCTCGATGACAACTTCGCCAGCATCGTTGCCGCGGTGGAAGAGGGCCGCATCATCTACGACAACGTCCGCAAGTTCATCAAGTACATCCTCGCCACCAACGCCGGCGAAATCTGCCTGATGGTCGCGGCGCCCTTCGCCGGGATGCCTCTGCCTCTGCTCCCCCTGCAAATCCTCTGGCTGAACCTTGTCACCGACGGCCTGCCCGCCCTCGCCCTCGGCGTCGAACCGGCGGAACAGAACGTCATGCAGAAGCCGCCTCACCCGCCTTCCGAGAGCGTTTTCGCTCGCGGTTTGGGCATCCATGTGGCTTGGGTCGGCCTGCTGATGGGCGCACTCTGTCTCGGGGTGGGCTACTGGTATTGGAGCCAGGGGAACCCCCACTGGCAGACGATTCTCTTCAGCACGCTCACCTTCACGCAGATGGCTCACGTCATGGCCATTCGCTCGGAAGACCAATCGCTCTTCACCATCGGCTTCTTTTCGAATCCCTACATGGTCGCTGCTGTCGCGCTCACGTTCGTCCTCCAGCTCGCGCTGATTTACGTCCCCTTTCTGCAGACGTTCTTCTCCACCACGGCTCTAACCGCTGAGGAGTTGGGCGTATCCATCGGGCTCAGCCTCATCATCTTCGTGGCCGTGGAACTCGAAAAGTGGAACAGCCGGAGATCCTGAGCTTCGCCTCGCAAGAGGAGCTCCTGCGGTGGCTTGCCGAGAATCATGGGACCTCCCTTGGCATCTGGCTTCGTTTCGCAAAAAAGGGTTCCGGTATTCCCAGCGTCACCTATCCGGAAGCCGTTGACGCCGCCCTTTGCTGGGGCTGGATCGACGCGCAGGTGAAGAGCGAGTCCGCCACCACCTACCGCCAACGCTTCACGCCGCGGGGCCGCCGCAGCATCTGGTCGAAAATCAATCGCGAGAAAGTCGCCAAGCTCATCGCCGATGGCCGCATGCGTCCGCCCGGACTCGCCGAGGTGGAACGCGCCCAAGCCGACGGCCGTTGGGATGCCGCCTACGATTCCCCGAAAACCGCCGAGACCCCGCCCGATTTCGCTGCCGCTCTCGCGGAAAACCCAGCGGCCGCCGCCCACTACGCCAGCTTAAAAAGTCAGAATCGGTACTCTATGCTCTTCCGGCTCCAAACCTTGAAACGTGCGGAAACCCGCGCCCGGCGCATCGCTGAATTCGTCGCAATGCTCGGGCGCGGGGAAACGCCTTATGCCTGAAGAACTAGTAGCCGAGTTTCTTGTTCACGAGATTCTCAAGCGGCTCGTCCTTCACAAACCGGAAGAAGTTTTCGACAAAGAACTGCATGGCCTCGTCGGTCCACGTCGCTGTGTGGTCGGCGCAGTGCGGCGAAATCAACACGTTTTCCATCTTCCAGAACGGATGCTCGGCCGGTAGCGGCTCCACGTCGAACACGTCCAGCGCCGCGCCGCGAATCTTCCCGGACGCCAACGCCTCCACCAGCGCCGCCTCGTCCACCACCGGTCCCCGGCCCAGGTTGATCAAAACCGCCGAAGGCTTCATCGCGGCCAGTTCCGCCGCGCCAATCAGGCCTTTGGTTTCGTCCGTCAAAGGCGCCGCCAGCAATACATAATCACAGCCCGCCAGCATCTCGGCGCGGTCGGCAATCGCAAAGCTCTTCGAGACAATCGGGTCGTTCCCCGAAAGCTCCGGCCGTCGCCGGATGGCGTGGATCTCGAGCCCCAATGCCTTCGCCCGCACCGCGGTTGCCCGGCCGATCTCGCCGTAGCCCACCACTCCCAGCGTCTTGCCGGTGATCATCTCGACGTCAAACTGCTCCCACCGGGCTGCTTCCTGATTCTTAACCATCCGCCGCAAGTCTTTCGCGAAGAACAGGATCGACGCGATGCCGAATTCGCCCAGTGACTCTTTGAACACGCCGCGCGCGTTCGTCATCGGGATCTCGCTCTCCACCAGCGCTGGGAACAAGGTCGATTCCAGGCCGGCCGACATCGAATGCAGCCAGCGCGCGTTCGGCGCCAGGTGCCAAAGCGATTCGAGCTTCACGCCCGCATTCATACAGTTCAGGACGACATCGGCGCGATCACCGAGAGAAGCGAAGGCTTCCGGGGTGTTGCCAATCACAACTTCCGTGCCGGCAGGCAGTTGGTCCAGCCAACGCAAATAGGGGGCGGCCGGATTCGAAATGACCATGATGCTCAGATGGGACATGAACTACACCGTATCATGCTGGTTGCGGCATCTAGCGTATGTGGCGGAAACTAAAGCAGTGCCAGAATTTTGTAGTTGCGGCGCGCGGTTGCCGGAAGACGCGCGGTTTTGCCATAAATGCGGCAAGCCGCAGTTTGAAGAGGTTGAGCCGGAACTAGCGCCTGTTGCCGCGGCCGTCGCGCCTCCGCCGCCCCCTCTTGTCGAGGGGCCGCTGCCTATCGACTTTCATAACGGCAAGGCCATCCGCGCCGCCCTCTTCACGGCGTCGCTGATCTTCTTCTTTTCCACCGTACCGCTTCCTTTCGCCGCAGCGCTGTTGTGGCGCGTGGTGATCCTGGTCGCCGGGGGCTTTCTCTCGGTGGTCTTCTATCGCCGCTGGACCGGCCAGACGATGACGATTAAGAGCGGAGCGCGCATCGGTTGGATCACCGGCATCTTCGCGTTTGTTCTGACGCTTCTCGTCCTCACGATCGCTATGGTCGCCATCTCGTCGAACGGGGACCTCATTAGCGCCTGGTCCGAACAGATGCGCCAAAACGGCGGCAACGACCCGGGCGTGGAGCAGGCGGTCGAGGTGATGAAGCAGCCAGCCAGCTTCGCCCTGCTGATTCTCCTCGTGATCGCGATTCTCTTCGGCGTGACTACGATCCTGCCGTCCCTCGGAGGCATTCTCGCCGCGAAGGTGTTCAAGAAAGACGGCTAACGGTGTGTTAGGGTGAGGCGAGTCCGCCCATGAATGACGCTAGTACTGCACAGGTGATTCTGCGATCCATCGCTGTGGCAACCTTCGTGTACCTGTACCTTGTCGGCTGGATCCGCCAACGTACCCTCGGTCCCGCCCTCTTAAAGCTGCCATCTCGGAACCGCTTGCAAGCGTGGCTTCTGGTCTTCATTGCCTGCCTGGCTGCCACCTACGCTTCCCGAGGCGATTCCCTTCGTGAAGTGGCGCTCGAAGTGGGCTTCTTTTTGTTAATAGCGAGCGCAATGTTCTTGGCTGGGCGGTTCTCGATTCACAGCAATGGGATTATTTGCGGATCATCCATCATCCCGTGGACTCAGCTCGAAGGTTGGGCCTGGGACTCTCCCTCTCAAAACCTCGTGCTCTGGGCTCCGTGGTCTGCTATCCACCTTCTACCCTTTCGCGCCATTACCCGTTGCAAGACGGGCCGCGTGAAGTCAATCGAACTCGAAGCCCTCCTTCAGCGTTTCGCCCCAGAACGATTCCGCCCGTCCCCCACTAGGTTGTCTTAGGCTTCGGGTGGCTGAATCGCTTCACAATCCCTCGACCCTGGAAGTAAGCCAGCCTAGGAGCGCCACCATCCTGCCGACCTTGGCGGAATTCTTGCGGCGAAGGTGTTCAAACAGGTATCACATTCAATTTGTGCTTTGGAATTTTCACTTGGCTCCGCCAACGAACCCTTGGCCCCGCGATCCTGAAGACGTCTCCGCAACACCGCTGGCATGGTGTTTGTCGGGTCGCTGGCTGCTGCTGTCGTCTATGCTCGTAGCAGCGATCAACGCCTGCTTCTGGTTGGCGCCCGGGGTTCACTACTTTTTGGACCGTTTATCCGTTCACCCTGGTGGCCTTGCCATCCACTCGTCGGTCATCCCGTGGGCTAAGCTGCAGGGCTGGTTGTGGGAACATCCCTCGCAACAGCGAGTGCTCTGGGCTCCCCCGCCCCTCGCATTCTTGCCGCCTCTCGCCAACTACCTTGTCTTCGGCTTCGGATGACTAAACCGCTTCACAATCCCGACCCCTAAAAAAATCACCAACATCGCCGCCAACTCCTTCACCCCAAACGGCTCGTCATAAAATAGCTTCCCCAACGACACCGCCACCACCGGGTTGATGTACGTGTAAATCGAAACCAACGAAATCGGCAGCGTCTCCAACGCGTATATATACGCGCTGTAAGCCACAATCGAACCAAACGTCACCAGCCAAGCCACGCCCCAAACGCCCGGCCAACTCCAATGCACTGCCCGCTGCGGTATCGCCAGCGCCAACACCAAACACACCACCCCCACCGCCATCTGCTGCAGCGCCCCCGTCAACATCGGGTGCGTCTCCGTCTTCCACCGCCGCTGCAGAATCGACCCCGCATTCCAGAAGAAACTCCCCACCTGCAGAATCAGAAAACCCGTCCATACGGCTGGCGTAATCTCCAGCGCCCCCGCTCCCGGCGTCACCAGCAGCGCCGTCCCGCACAGCCCAATCGCCAACCCCACCGTCACCGCCCACGTCAACTTCTCCCCGCCCGGCACCAGCGCTTCCAATCCCACCAACCAGAACGGAGCCGTCGTCAAGAACAACGCCGCCAAGCCGCTTGGAATCAACGTTTCGCTGAACGTCAGGCACGTGTTCGCAACACCCAATAGCATCAGCCCCACGGCACACGTCCGCACCATCGTCCGGCCGCTCGGAAACGCCATCCCCTTGTACCAGGCCCACGCCAGCAGGATCGAACCGGACAGCAAGAACCGCAGCGCCATCAGCACCAACGGCGGAAAAGACTCCAGCGCCACCCGGATTGCGACGTAGGTCGTCCCCCAAAAAATGCAAACCGCGCCCAGGGCAAGGTAAGGAAGCAGGAGCGGACGGGAGCCCATAAAACAGATTAACACCGTAGAATAGGGGTTTGATCCTGACGCTAACATTGAATCCGGCCATCGACCAGAACGTCCAGGCCGACCGCTTGGTCTTTGAAGACCGCGCCTATATCCTTTCGACGAACGAGACCCCCGGCGGACGCGGCATTAACTCTTCCATGGTGCTCCAGGCCTTCGGCGCCAGCACGAAAGCCATTACCGCCGCGGGCGGCAAGAACGGCAAGCGCTTTGAAGAACTGCTCCAGAACGAGTCGTTCCCCGTCGAGTACGTAAAGATCAAGAACAACGTCCGCAGCAATCTCACGATCGTCGACAAGCAAGGCCTCGCCGTAAAGCTCAACGAGCGCGGACCGCACATTCAAGCCAGCGAACTCGCCAAGTTTGAAAAGGCCGTCGCCGAGAATCTCCTCGGCGCCAAATGGCTGATGATCTGCGGCAGCCTGCCGCCCGGCGTGCCTGCTGACTTCTACGCCCGCATCATCCGCCAAGCCAAGCAGCAGGAGGTGTATACGCTCCTCGATACCGATGGGGACGCCCTCCTCCACGGCCTAGAAGCCGGCCCCACCGCCGTCACCCCCAACCAGGCGGAAGCCGAGCGCCTCCTCAACCGCGCCCTCATCACCCGCCAGCACTTCCAGGACGCCGCCCGCCGCATCCACGCCATGGGCGCGAAGTGGGTCGTGCTCTCGCTCGGCAGTCGAGGAGCCGTCGGCGCTTCCGATAACCAACTCGTTGAAGCGATCCCGCCCATCGTGGATGCCGTCTGTCCCATCGGCGCCGGTGACGCGCTGGCTGCCGCGTTTGCGTGGGCTATCTCGATGGGCAAGTCATTTGAAGACGCCGTTCGCTGGGGAGTCGCCGCGGGTACCGCCTCCGCTACGCTGCCGGGCATCTCGTTTGCGAATCTCGCGCAAACGGAGCAGATTCACAGCCGCGTCGAGCTGCGGATCCTTTCCGCCTAATCCTCGGATTTTGGCGGCTTATCCTTCGTGAAAATCTGTTTTTTCGTGCCTACTGTCTGGGTCAGAATCACAAACAGCACTAACATCGATACAAACGTGGCAATCGCCCCGACCACTAAATAGTCCGTCGATTTCAACGGCCCGGGCATAAGTTGAAAGGCGATGGCGATCGTCACAAGGAAGACAACGACGATGCCGCCGGCGGCCATGGCGAAACGCTGATTCATTCTCTACCAGTGTACTCAGTCGTACTTTTCAAACACGATCTGCTTGCGGTCGAAACCCAACTCCTTGCCGATCTCGCGGACGCTGTCCACCATCTCCTTCAGTCCGCAGGCGTATAGGTGTATGTCCCGCCGGTCGCCGATCGCCGCGAGGACATGCGGCTGCACGCGCCCGGTGGCCCCCTTCCAGTTCTCGGTCGGCCGCGTCACGGTCGGGAGGAACCGGAAGTTCGGATACTGCTGCTCCAGCGCCCGAAACTCGTCGATATAGAGCAGGTTCTCTTCATGCCGGGTCCCGTAGATCAGGGTAAACTGCTCCGTCGCCCCGCCGTGCAGCGCTTCAAGCAGCATCGGCCGGTAGGGCACCACGCCCGTCCCGGTCGCCACCATCACGGAGTCCGCCTTCGGCTGTTTCCAAACGAAAACGCCGAGCGGTCCTTTCATGTCCACGGTTTCGCCGGGCTTCAGCGCAAACAGGTGAGGAGAGAACAGGCCACCTCCCACTCGGTTTAGACAGATCGAAAACCGGTTGCCCTCAGGCAGCGTCGCGATCGAATACGCGCGCGTCACTTTCTTCTCGTTCAACGTTTCCGAGAGCGAGACGAACTGCCCCGGGAGAAACTTGAGATCGGATAGCTCAGGAACAGCGAACTCAAACTGGCGGATTTCAGGCGCCATCTGGCGCGAAGAGACAAGTTCAGCTTTCATGCGGTTTTCAATGCGGCGCCAGCGCGCGCCATAACGATTTCCAGCAAGGCCGGATGGCCGTCGAGCGGTTCTGTCACCCGGATACTTACCCCTGGATGGATGCTCTCGAGCTCTTCGACGATGCGAGGCAGATCGCGTCGCAAGTGGATGCCCAGCGTCAGGAAATACGGAATCACCAGAATCTGCCGTGCGCCTTGCTGGACGAGTGACGCCACTGCGGCCGGCAGGTCCGGGTCGGCCAATTCGAGAAACGCGGTCGCGGTTAACGCATAGCCGCCCTGCTCCCGCATCGCGGCCGTCACGGCCATTACGGACTGGTTCGCTTCCGGCACGCGCGATCCGTGTCCAAACAAAACTACGCCGACGTCGTTCATTGTCCTCCCATGGTGCGGTTGAAATGGTCTTCGAGGAATGCGACGAACGCCCGTCCCCGGCTTCTTCCATTGTCGCGCCCCACGGCCAGCCGCAGCAGAAAGATCTGCAATTTCCTCAAGGAGCTTTCGTTCCAGAAGCGCTCCTGCGCCTCCGCCGTCAGTCCGGCCAGTACCTCCGTGAGCCGCGCCGAAAATGCCGTCGCAATCGGATGCGTTGGTGTACCCGCGATCAGTTCCTCCAACGCCGCCCGCACATCCGCATCCGTGTACTCCTCCGCCGCGGCAGCCACGAACAAGGCATTCGTAAACAGAATAAGCTGCGTCTGGTGTGCCAAAAGGAACCGGTCCGTGATCTCCTCTTGCGGGTGGGGAGACTCCGCCGCGGTCATCGGTACGAGCTTTTCGTGTTGCCGCGCGTCGCGCAGATAGGCGCAATCCAGCGGGCAGGAAATCGTTTCTTCCCGCTCCGCCCCGCAGCACTGCGGACAGATATCCAAGTTCAGCGCCGGACAATGGCGCTTCGCCTTGCGGCTCCGGCAGCGCGGGCAACTCACGTCCAGCCGTCCGCCTTCTGATACTGCGCGAACCCTTCCACCATGCCGGCAATGCCCGGCTTGGTCCACCCGTGCTCCATGCCGATGATGCCTTGGTAGCCCAACCCGTGGACCGCCTTGAACACGTTCTGATAGTTGATCTCGCCCGTCCCCGGCTCCTTCCGGCCCGGCACGTCTCCCGCCTGCAAGTAGCCGATCTGGGCCCAATGCTGGCGCAGATGATTGATCACGTTGCCTTCGGAAATCTGCTGGTGATAGATGTCGAACAGTAACTTCACGTTCGGGTGGTTCACGTTCGCGATGATCTCGGCCCCGTGCTTTGACATCACGACGAAGTAGCCCGCGTGGTCCACCCGGATGTTCAGCGGCTCCAGCACGATCACCATCTTCGTCTTCTCGACTAGTTCTCCGGCCCGTTTCAACGCCTCGATGCAGTTCGTCGTCTGCTGGGTATAGCTGAGAGTGTCGATCCCCAGGCCGGAGGTCGCCGTCGCGCACTCGTTGCCGATGATCTTGTGAATCTCCACTGCCCGCTTCACATCCGCCAGAAAATCGCCGTGGAATTTCCGGTCCACCAGGGCGCTCGGCTTCCAGCCGCCACGGTTGATGACGAACACGCCCATCGCCAAGCCGAGGCGCTCCTTGGTCTTGGCCAACGCCGCGATCTCGGAGTTCGAGAGCTTTGGCAAACCGTTGAATTCAAACGCCTTGAAGCCCTGATCGGCAAATACTTCCAGTTGCCGGTGGTGGTCCACATCCCGGTTGCTCACATGCGGGGCGTAGCGGAGGCGATACGAGTACTTCGGCGCGGCTGCGGCGGCCGGGGCCAGCGCTCCGGCGGCGAGAAAATGTCGGCGCTGCATAAGCGCCAGAGTATCATGGGCAATATGCGGGAGATGCAGATTTACGTCAAAGTAGTGGTCGAATTGCCAGATGGGGAACAGCCCCAGCGGCTGGGGTGGGAGATCTGCCGTGTCGTGAAGAAGCTCTACGGAGTTCGCGAAGCCGAAGTCAGTAGCATCATCGCGCCGGACGAAAAATGAAGCGAGTCCTGCTGACCTATAGCGCGGAGTACGCCCCGCGGATGCAACCCTATTTCGACGCCGTACGCAGCGTAGGCCTGGAACCTGTCGAGCCGGGCGCCGACGAGTACGACGCCGTGGTCCTCGCTGGGGGCAACGATATCGATCCAGCGCACTACGGCCAAGCGCCGGATCCGCTACTCGGCGAACTCGATCCCGCCCGCGACGTTTATGAGCTCGACATCGCGTGGGCCGCGCTGCAGCGGGATCTCCCGATCCTGGCCATCTGCCGTGGCATGCAACTGCTCAATGTCGCCTGCGGAGGCACTCTCAAGCAGCACATCGACGGCCATCGCAACGTCTTCCATTCCGTTGCTGTCGAGCCCGGCTCCCGCCTCGCCCAGGTTACCGGCGAAACCGAGTTTGAAGTCAATTCGCGGCACCATCAGGTGCTGGACGAGTTGGGCGATGGGATCGTGGTGACGGCGCGCTCCGGCGACGTGATCGAAGCGGCTGAGATGCCCGGCAAACGGTTCGTCATGGCGGTCCAGTGGCACCCGGAGGATCTGGTCGGCACCCACCCGCCGCACCGGGCCCTCTTCGCCGCGCTGGCCGATACACTGAAGTCTTGAGCGGGAAGTCCACCAGGGCGGGGGCGGTATCGGTGCGCAAGTTCTTCGCGCGCAACGGCACCCTGTCGCAGTGGCATCCCAACTACGAGTTCCGCGCCGGCCAGTTGGAAATGGCCGAGGCCGTCGAGCAAGCATTCAACGACCGCCGCCACCTGCTCGTCGAAGCGGGCACCGGCACGGGCAAGACCCTCGCGTATCTCGTGCCCGCCATCATGTCGGGCAAGCGGATCGTCATCTCCACCGGCACCAAGAACCTGCAGGAGCAGCTTTACCTCAAGGACATCCCGTTTCTGCAGCAGCACTTCGAGCAGGAGCTCCGCGTCTGCTACATGAAGGGCCGGAATAATTACGCCTGCCGCCAGCGCATCTACGACGCCGAAAAGGAGCCCGTGCTGACCGGCCTGGAAGAGGTCGCCGATTTCCAGGTCATCCGCGACTGGGAAAGGACCACCGAGTACGGCGACCGCGCCGAGATTAAGACGCTCCCCGAATCGAGCTCCGCTTGGGCCAAGGTCGATGCCCGCCGCGACCTCTGCACCGGCCAGCGCTGCCAGCAGTTCGACCGCTGTTTCATTACGCAAATGCAGCGCCGTGCGGCGGAAAGCGACATCATCATCGTCAACCACCATCTCTTCTTCGCCGACCTCGCCATCAAGGACGGCGAATTCGGCAGCATTATTCCGGAGTATGAGGCTGTGGTATTCGACGAGGCTCACGAAATTGAAGACGTCGCCGGCCAGTACTTCGGCCTCTCCGTCAGCAACCTCCAGTTCTCCGACCTCCGCCGCGACATCACCGCCCTTTGCAAGCGCAAAGAGATGGGCCGTGTTGAGCTCGACCATCGCCTACAGAACATGGAGGAGGCGGCGAACTTCTTCTTCTCGCTCTTTCCACCCGCCGAAGGCCGCCGTGGCTTCAGCGAACATGCGCCGTTTCGCGAGCGCAACGCCGACGCGTATCAGGACGTGCTCAGTGCGCTCGACTCGGTCCATGTTCAGTTGCAATTGCTGAAGGAGAACCTCGGCGAGGTGCTGCCCCTCGCCGTGCGCGTACAGGGCTTGGCCGACAACCTGAAGCGTTGGGTGGAGGGCGTCGCTCTGCACTACGTCTATTGGATCGAACGCCGCAACCGCGGCGTCTACCTGCAGGCTACGCCCATCGACGTCTCGACGCTGCTCACGGAAAAGCTCTTCGACAAGGTCCCCTCCGTCACGCTCACCAGCGCCACGCTCGCCGTCGCCGGTGGGTTCGATTTCGTCCAACAGCGCCTCGGCATCGCCTACGCCCGGCAGTTGATTGTCAGCAGCCCGTTCCAGTATCCCGAGCAAGCCCTGCTGTACGTTCCCCAGCATCTGCCGGACCCTCGCGGAATGGACTTCCTCCCCCGGGCCGCCGAAGAGATCATTAAGCTCCTCGAACTGAGCCAGGGCCGAGCGTTCGTTCTCTGCACCAGCTACCAGTCGATGAAGCAACTCCACGATCGGGTTGCCTTCGACATACTCTATCCCACGCTGATCCAGGGCACTGGCCCGCGCAGCGCGCTGCTCGAAGAGTTCCGCCGGACCAAGAACTGCGTCCTCTTCGCGACGTCTTCGTTCTGGCAGGGAGTCGACGTGCAGGGTGAGCAGTTGAGCTGCGTGATCATCGACAAGCTGCCCTTCGCCGTGCCGTCCGATCCCGTCGTCTCCGCGCGTACCGACGCCCTGAAGAAGGCTGGCGGCGACCCCTTCCGCGAGTATCAGATTCCGCAGGCGGCCATCGCCCTGAAGCAGGGGTTCGGCCGTCTGATCCGCAGCCGGACGGACCGCGGCGTCCTGGCCTTGCTCGATCACCGCATCACCCGTCAGCGCTACGGCCAGATCTTCTTCGACAGCTTGCCGGACTACGCGTTTACGACCAAGATTGAAGACGTAGAGGAGTTCTTCCGTGTTTGAAGTGAATGTAGAGGCGATCTTTCCCGCAGCCCACGCCCTGCGGAACTACTACGGCAAGACCGAGCCGATCCACGGTCACAACTGGAAAATGCGAGTGACTATCGAAGGGCCGGAGCTGGATTCGATGGGTTTGCTCGTCGATTTCATCGGACTCAAGAAGTCGATCGCGCGGGTGCTGAGCCGCCTCGATCATACTTTTCTGAATGAGGTGCCGCCCTTTGATGTGGTGAACCCCTCGGCTGAGAATGTGGCGAAGTTCATCCACGACGATCTCAATACCGACCTCCCGGCTCTGCAGCCGGAAACGGCGGTGCGGATTGCGCGGGTGGAGGTTTGGGAGATGGATCAATGCAGCGCGGTGTATAAGCCGTGAACTGCCGGGCGGGATGCGGGGCGTGCTGCATTGCGCCCTCCATCTCGACGCCAATGCCGAAGATGCCGCAAGGCAAGCCGGCCGGCCTCCGCTGCGCCCATCTGACGGCTGAGAACCTCTGCGACCTGTTCGGACTACCCGACCGTCCAGCCGTCTGCGTTGGACTACGGCCACAGCCTGAAATGTGCGGCGAGAGCGCCGCCGAAGCGTTGGTGCGGATTACGCAATGGGAGGTTCAGACAGCGCCTCTTCGAACAGATGGCCCATCCGGTCGCGCTTCGTCCTGAGGTAGAAATCGCGCTGTTCCATCGGCTCGGCAACCATGGGAACCCGCTCCGCCACTTCGATGCCGCCAGCTTCGAGCGCGGAGATCTTCTCCGGGTTGTTCGACATAAAACGAACCGACCGCAAACCGAAGTGTTGCAGAATGGCGACCGGCAGTTCGTAGTTGCGCAAATCGGCCGCGAAGCCGAGCTGTTCGTTGGCTTCGATCGTATCGGCGCCATGGTCCTGCAACTCGTAGGCCCGCAGCTTGTTCATGATCCCGATGCCCCGGCCCTCCTGATGTTCGTAGAGGAGGATACCGCGGCCGGCGGCGGCGATTTTTTCGAGCGCCATTTCTAATTGATCGCGGCAATCGCAGCGGAGGCTATGAAAGACGTCGCCGGTGAGACACTGAGAGTGAATGCGGACCAGCGGAGGCGGCCCGGCCGGGTCACCCATGACCAGGACAACGGCTTCTTCCACACGGTCGGCGAAATGTCCTACAAATCCAAAGATCCGGAAATCGCCGAAGCGGGTAGGGAACCGGGCGTCGGCTATTTTTTCCAAACGAAACACACTCATAGTATAGGGTTGAATGCTCGAACAACATTTGGCAGTGCTGCTGATGAAGCTGGCCGTGGCCGCGTCGCTTGCCAGTATTCTGGGGCGTTCGAGCCTATTCGTTAAGATGCTTCTGCGCGAAGAAAGAAACATGGAACAGCAGTTTCGCTTTGCGGCGATCCTGGCGTTGCTGTTCGGCGCAGGCGTGGCGGGCCGGGTTTTAACGGAAAATGCGTACCTGGCCGTCGACTTGGGGCTGGAGGGCGCGCTGCTCGCTGGTGTGCTCGGCGGGTACTTCACGGGGCTCACCGGCGGCATTCTGATCTCGCTGCCCGCGATGTTGACGGGCGAGTATCTGAGCATGCTTCTGTTTGCCGGGGTCGGGGTGCTCGGCGGTCTGCTGCGGGATTTGGCTCCGTTTCCGGACAGCGTGTGGAGCTTCTCTCCGTATTTTGACCTCACGATCTCGCGGCTGTTCCGCCGCAAGTACGATACGCGGGTTACCGCCTTTCATTTGATTTTTCTGCTGACGATTCTCTTCGCCGAGCTCCTGCGCTGGGGCATCGACCGGATCGTGGAAGACCGGCTCTTCTATTCGATCTACGCCAGTTGGACGGATCCGGACTGGGGGTCGGTGGTCCTGATCTGCGCGACGACGGTTTTTGCCGTCGCGCTGCCGCTGAAGATTTGGAATACCATCCGAACCGACTTGCTCTTGCAGGAGCAGCAGCGGTTGGTGACCGAGGCCCGGCTTCACGCCTTGACGAGCCAGATCAACCCGCACTTCCTCTTCAACACCCTGAACACCGTGAACTCGCTGATCCGGATCAACCCGGACCAGGCGCGGGGGGTGGTCGTGAAGCTGTCGAGTATTTTGCGGCGGTTGATGCGAAAGACCGACAACATGACCCCGCTTCGGGATGAGCTTTCGTTTATCGATGACTATCTTTCGATCGAGATGACCCGCTTCGGCGATAAGCTCCGCTTTGAGCGGCAGGTGGATCCGGCGGTACTTGATCAGTTGGTGCCGGCCATGTTGATTCAGCCGATCATTGAAAACAGCATCAAACACGGACTTGCGGGGAAGATAGACGGAGGAAAAATTCGGCTGTCGGCGGAGTGTACACAGGGCCGTATGAAACTCCAGATTGAAGACGATGGAGTTGGGGTGCCGGAGTCGAAGCTGGCGACGCTATTCGAGAGCGGCATTGGAATCAGTAACGTCAATGAAAGGCTGAAGGTGCTTTACGGGGACAAGTACCGGATGGTGATCGATAGCCGGGAGGGGGAGGGGACGCGGACGGAGATCGAATTTCCGGCCTCGCGTTGATATTGGTAGGATGTGGTGACGAGCATCCTGAATGCAGCCGCCTGTTTACGAGTTAGGGTTGGGTCGACAGGCGATCATCGGTCGTACCCGGAGAATGTATGATCTGCTCTCTGGTGTTTACCCGGCCTCTTCCTACCTGTTTCACTCCCGGGCGCACAAAGCGGCGCTGGAGATGAGCGGTATCCGCAACGGGATGCGGGTGCTGGAAATTGCGACCGGATCCGGCGAGATGTTCGGGCGGTTGACCGAGAAGAACCGCAACGGGCAGACGCTCGGGATCGACATCTCCCCCAATATGGCCGCCCGGACGCAGCGGCTGGCCCGGAAACACTACCCCTCTGCGAGAGCGCACTGCCAGGCGGTGGATGCGCGGCGCCTGCCGTTCCGCGATGAGACGTTTGACGCGGTGTTTTGCTGTTACCTGTTTGAACTGCTGGGCACGGACGATATTGTCGGTACGCTCGAAGAGATCCGGCGCGTGCTGCGTCCCCACGGTACGTTTACGACGACCCTGATTGGCCAGAACACAGAACTCTTCAATAACGTGTATCGAGCCGCGAGCAGCGTACTTCCATCGTTCTGGGGCCGTCAGGTGGAGGCGGGGATGCCGGCCTTGATTAAGAGTCTGGATTTCCGTATTGTGGGCGACAAATCGCATCGGCAGAGCTTCTATCCTTCGCGAGTACTCTGCTGCCGTAAGGAGTAGGAACCATGTTGAGCCGGAGAGAATGGATGGGTGCGGCAGCGGCCGTAGCGGCGCAGGCCGCCAACGAGCAGATCACGTTTGGGGTGATTGCGACGGGGGGACGCGGGCGCTACCTGCAGGAGCGGTTCCAGCGGATGGGCGCGCGGTGCGTAGCGATTTGCGACATTTACTCGCCGAACCTGGACAAAGCCGCGGCGATCTCGCCCGAGGCGCGGCGGTTCACCAAGTATCAGGAGTTGCTCGGGCTGAAGATGGACTGCGTGGTGATCGCCTCGCCGGACCATCAGCATTGGCCGATGTTGCAGGCGGCGCTGGCGGCGAAGAAGGACGTCTATCTCGAGAAGCCGCTGTCGAAGTCGCTCGAACAGAGCAAGATCATGGTGGATGCGGTGCGGGCTTCGAAACAAGTGGTGCAGGTGGGGATGCAGCGGCGGAGCGCGCCGGCGCTGATCGAGGCCAAGCGCCTGATGGATGAAGGGATGTTGGGGCAGGTGACGCTAGTAAAGCCGCAGTGGCATTGGAACATCGCCAAGGAGTTGAACAACGGGCCGTTGCCGGGCGAGTTGGACTGGCGGGCATTTCTGGGCGAGGCGCCGGTGCGGGAGTTGGAGCCGATGCGGTTCCGGAATTGGCGGTATTTCTATGACTACGCCGGCGGGAACATGACGGACCAGGGCACGCATCTGATGGATGTGACGCAGTGGTTCACCGGGCAGACGGCGCCGCTGGCGGCGCAGGCGTCGGGGTATGTCGCCAAGATGAAGGGTTCGGAGCACCCGGATGTGTTCTCGGCGATCTTCGAGTTTCCGAAGATGCTGGTGACGTGGACGCTGGACTATGCGAACTCGTACCAGAACGGCTGGTCGATTACATTTCTGGGCGATGAGGCGACGATGGTGCTGGACGATGCCGGGTACGCAGTTTACAAAGAGCCGTGGAAGCGGGAGGCCGCGCCGGTGAAGCAGGCGCAGGCTCCGGTGCCGATGGAGCCCCACATTCAGAACTTCTTCGACTGCATGAAGACGCGGCAGGACCCGAATTGCACGGTGGAGATCGCGGCGGCGGCGGTGGCTGGTCCGCACATGGCGAATCTGGCGATGTTTTCGGGCAATAAGTTTACTCGCCAACGGTAGTCCCGGCGGCGTCTACACTAGTAACAGCTTTATGACAAGACGAGAGTTGCTCGGAGCGGTCGCCGGCGCCAGTCTGGCCCAGGCCGCGGACATGCCCAAACCGCGCGCTGGTCGCGTCGACATTCTGCCAATCGGCCAAGTGAAGAAAGGGATGCAGGCTACCGCCTGGACCGTCTTCGAAGGGTCGGAGCCGGAGGCGGTGCCGATTGAGATCATCGGCGTGTGGAAGAACGCGTGGGGTCCGAAACAGGACATTATCCTCGGCAAGATGGGGGGTAGGGCGCAGCGGACAAACGTGGCGGGCGGCATGTCGGGCAGCCCTGTCTATATTGACGGCAAGATGATGGGCGCGGTGTCGCTGCGGCTGAGCGTGTTTTCGCCGGATGCGATTTGCGGGATTACGCCAATCGAGCTGATGCTCGAGATCAACGACTACGATCAGACGAAACCGAGCGATGCGCGGGCTCCGCAGGGCGGATCGCAGCAGGCGCGGTTGCCGTTGCCACAGGAGTTCCAGCAGGTGATGAGCGCTCCGTATATGGTGCCCATCGAAACGCCGCTGACGATGAGCGGCTTCCATACGGAAGTGCTGACGCAGTTCGGGCCGATGTTCCGGCAGATGGGATTGAATCCGGTGCAGGGCGGCGCCTCGGCGGCGCTGCACGCGGCGAAACCGGCGCTGGGTTGGGAGCAGGCGCTGCAACCGGGCGAGGCGATCGCCGGGGTGTTGGTAAGCGGCGACATGAGCATGACCGGGCTGGGCACGGTGACCTACAACGACGGTAAACGTGTGCTGGGTTTTGGGCACTCGTTCTTCAATCTGGGTCCGGTGAGCATGCCGATGAGCAAGGGCGAAGTGCTGATGGTGCTTTCGAGCGCCTTCCAGCCGAACAAATTCGCCAACGCGACAGAGATCGTGGGCGCGCTACGGCAAGACCGGCATAGCGGGATTATGGGCGTACTCGGCGAAGAGGCGCGGATGATTCCGGTGTCCGTGAAAGTGAATACGTTGGGCGACACGGGGAACGCCGTGAAGAACAAGGTGTTGAACTTCAACGTGTTCGTGCAGCAGAAATGGACACCCTATCTGATGATGGTGACGCTGTTCAACTCGATCTCGGGGATGAACGACTTTGCCGAGGATACGACCTACCGGTTGAAAGGCTTGGTCGAGCTAGGCGGCGGGCAGAAGCTGGATCTGTCGACGATGCAGTCGCCGAGCGAGGCGCCGGTGCCGGCGTCGATGCAGTTGGCGGGCTGGTGGGGCGACAAGTTCAACCGGCTGTTCCTGAACCAGATTTCGGTGCCGGATTTGAAGAGCGTCGATGTGAGTATCGATCTGATTCCGGAACGGCGGTCGGCGACGATTGAGAGCGCGTGGCTGCCGGTGAGCGAAGTGGAGCCCGGCGCGGAGCTAGCCGTGAAAGTGTACCTGCGGCCCTATCGCGGTGGACGGTTGGAGCGTGAGATCAAGCTGCAACTGCCTAAGAGCATGGCAAACGGCCAGTACCGGGTGGTGCTGAGCGACGCGGACACGCTGAACCGGATGCAGAACATCGCGGGGCAGATGAACCGCTTCCTGGACGTGCCGGAGATTGTGTCGCTGATCAGTCAGGAGCGGCCGAATAACCGGCTGTACGCCTCGCTAGTGCAGAGCCGGCCGACGATGTACGTGGACGATAAGACGATGCCAAACCTGCCTTCGTCCGTCTTGAATGTGATGCAGAACGGGCGGAGTTCGGCCCGGAGCTATATGGCCACGCCGGAGACGGCGCTGGCGGAAGTTTCGATTCCCTTTGACTATATGGTCAGCGGCAGCCATTCGCTGCGCGTGACGGTGAAATAACGCATGTTTTCTTCGCATCCTGTACTGCGCGCGGGCGTGACCGCGGCGCTGATGGTGACGTTCGCCCTGGGGGTGGAAACCCAGTTCTGGGTGAACAATTCCCGCGTGGACTATGAGAAGGCGACGCTGAAGCGACTGGCGCTGCGGAGCGACGGGCGCGTGATGCTGGCCCCGGCGGTGAAGGAGTTGTTTGATCCTTCCGTGTCGTACCTGTGGGCGGCGGCGCGTGACTCAAAAGGGACCGTCTACACGGGCGGCGGCAGCCCGGGCGGAACCGTCGCGAAGGTCTACGCCGTGAACGCGCAGGGCCAAGGCCGCGTGGCGGGCGAAGTTCCGGGCTTGCAGATTCAGGCCGTGGCGGTGGACTCGCGGGATCAGGTGTATGTCGCGACGGCACCGGACGGCAAGGTGTACCGGCTGGGCGCGGACGGGAAGGGGACGGTGTTCTACGACCCGCGGGCGAAGTACATTTGGGCGCTAGCGTTCTCGCCGGCGGGCGACCTGTATGTGGGAACCGGCGACCGGGGCGAGATCCACAAGGTGACGGCCGCGGGCGCGGGCAGCATCTTCTTCAAGGCTGACGATGAGAACATCCGGTCGCTGGCGGTGACTCCGAAGGGCGATGTGATCGCAGGGACGGAGCCGAGCGGCTTGATTCTGCGGGTGAACGCGGGCGGCGGCTTCGTGTTGCATCAATCGTCGAAGCGCGAGATCACGGCGCTGGCGGTGGCGGCGGACGGGACGATCTATGCCGCCGGTGTCGGGAACAAAACGGCCGCGCCCACGCCGATGCCTCCTCCGGCTCCGGTGGCCGCTCCGGCCCCTGCGGCGGCTGCGGGTGGGGCGAACGTGGCGGTGGTGACACGAGTGTTGACGCCCTTGCCACCGCCGTCGGCGACGCCGAGTTCGGTAGCCGGCGGTAGCGAACTGACCCGGATCGCACCGGACGGCTTTCCGTCGAAGATGTGGTCGGACGGGACCGAAGTGATCTACAGTATTTGCCTGGACGCGAGTGGCAAGCCGGTGCTGGGCACGGGCAACAAGGGCAGTGTGTATCGCGTGGAGTCCGAGCTGGTTTCGACGAAGCTGGTGACGCTGGCTCCGACGCAGGTGACGGCGCTAGTGGCGGCGGGAAAGGGGCCGATTGTGGCCGTGACGGGGAACATCGGCAAGGTGTATTCGATTGGGCCGGATCTTGAAAAAGATGGCACGCTGGAGAGCGAGGTGATGGACGCCGGGGTGTTCAGCGAGTGGGGCCGCGTGGAGCCGAAGCTGGTGGCGAACGGGGGCACCGTAAAGTGGGAGACTCGGAGTGGCAATGTGGACCGGGCGCAGAGCAATTGGAGCCCGTGGGCACCGGTGGGCGAGCGGGTGGCTTCCCCGGCGGCGCGCTTCCTGCAGTACCGGATGACGCTGACGGGCGGGGCGGAGCTGGTGAACGTCGAACTGGCGTATCTGCCGCGGAACATCGCCCCACTGGTGGAGGCGATCGAGGTGACGCCGGCCAACTACCGGTTCCCGATCACGGTGCCTGGCGTTACGCCGGCAAGCTCGTTGTCTCTACCGGGGATGTCGGGGACGAGTTCGTCGAGTTCCTCGGTGCCGTCGTCCGATCCTGGCGCGGTGACGCTGAACTATTCGAAGGGTTCGCAGGGCGCCCGCTGGAAGGCGGGAGACGCGAACGGCGACAAGCTGGTCTATACCGTGGAGATTCGTGGCCGCGGCGAGAAAGATTGGAAGCTGTTGAAGGATGAGGTAACGGCGCGTCACATCTCGTGGGATAGCCAGGCGTTCCCGGACGGGGAGTATCAACTACGCGTGACGGCGTCGGATGGGCCGTCGAATGTGCCGGCGAAGGCCCTGCGGCATGGGTTGGAGAGCGACTGGTTCCTGATCGACAACAGCGTGCCGCGGATTACAGAGCTGCGGGCGCAGGGCAACACGGTGACGTGGACCGCGACGGATGACGGGTCGATCTTGCAGAAGGCGGAGTATTCGCTGAACGGGGGCGACTGGACGATTGTGGAACCGGTGAGCCGGTTGCAGGACGCGAAGCAGTTGCGGTATTCGTTGCCTGTAACGAAGCTGGCCGGCAAAGAGACCGTGGTGGCGGTGCGGGTAACGGACTATGCGGACAACGTGGCAGTGGCTAAGACAATGGTGCCGTAGCGGAGTACTGCTGGTGGCGTGGGGGACGGCAGCCTGGGGGCAGCCATCCGCCGCGCTGCGGGGGCTGAGCAAGCAGTTTGAAGACTTGGTGGACCGGGTGGACCCGGCCGTGGTGCAGATCGTCACGCGGGGCTTCAGCCCGGCGGGCGACGGGCCGGGTACGCTGTTGCGGAGCCAACGGGGTAGCGGGAGCGGGGTGATTGTTGACCCGTCGGGATACATTCTGACGAATGCCCATGTGGTGGGCGGAGCGCGGAGCGTGCAGGTGTTGCTGCCGCAGCCTTCCGAGGACACTTCGCCGGGGCATAGCCTGCTGAAGCCGACGGGCAAGCTGCTTTCGGCGACGGTGGTGGGTGTGGACCGGGAGACCGACGTGGCGGTGTTGAAGATCGCCGGGGAGAAGCTGCCGTCACTGCCGCTGGGCGATTCCGAGCGGCTGCGGCAGGGGGAGATCGTCTTTGCGTTCGGGAGCCCGCTCGGCCTTGAGAACTCAGTGACAATGGGCGTGGTGAGCGCGGTGGCCCGGCAGGTGCGGCCGGACGATCCGATGATCTACATTCAGACGGACGCGGCGATCAATCCGGGGAACAGCGGGGGGCCGCTGGTGGACACGGACGGGAATGTGGTGGGGCTGAACACGTTCATCCTGACGAAGAGCGGGGGCAGTGAGGGGATTGGGTTTGCGGCGCCGTCGAACATCGTGAAGGCGGTATACGAGCAGATCCGGGAGTTTGGGCGAGTGAGACGGGGCCAGATTGGAGTGGTGGCGCAGTCGATTACGCCGTTGCTGGCGGAGGCGATGAAGCTGCCGCGGGATTGGGGGGCGATTATCGCGGACGTGACGCCGGAGGGATCGGCGGCGGCGGCCGGGATTGAAGTGAAAGACATTGTGGTGAGTCTGAACGGGAAGGCGATTGAGAACGCGCGGCAGTTGGGGGTGAACATCTACCGGCAAGCGGGGCAGACGGTGACTTTGGAGTTGCTGCGAGGCGGTCAAAAGGTGGAGAAGCGGGTGGCGGTGTTGGAGCGGCCGCGGGATCCGGACCGGATAGCGGCGCTGGTGCAAGGGGAGTCGGCGCGGGTGGCGAAGTTGGGGTTGTTGGTGGTGAACCTGGACGAGAAGGTGACGCCGATTCTGGGGCCGGTGCGGCGGCTGCGGGGGGTGGTGGTAGCGGGGGTGGTGCTGGACTTGGCGGTGGAAGAGAACCGGCTCATGCAGGGGGATGTGATTTATGAGGTGAACGGGGAGGCCGTGGGGAACGTGGCGGAGCTTCGGCAGAAGGTAGCGTTTCTGGGGCATGGGCAGGTGGTGGCGCTGCATATTGAGCGGCAGGGGCAGTTGCAGATTGTGCTTTGGGAAGTGGACTGAGGCTGAAGTGGCTTCGTCCGTAAAATTTGAAGAAAATCGGGGGAAAATGACGACTCGAAATTGACTAACTGGTTTAGTTTCTTTTGGGTACTTGTTCTTGCTGGCACTTGGAAAGTGGCTTCGTTTGTGATCGGAAGGCTGGATGGGCCAGTGGCTTCGTTCTTCTGTTTTTGCGAAAAATCGGCTAAGAACTGGTCGCTGCGGGAAGTTTCTTCTTTGGTTTCAGCGGTTTGCGATTTTCTGGCGACCTGGAAAATTGGCTTCGTTTGGAGAGATTGCCAGATCTCCCTGATCCTGGCCGCTTGGCTGCAACTTGAGATCAGCATAGGTCTCCCGATGATCAGAATAGGGGTAATCGTGGCTGGACGATGGGTGCGATGCCTGGATGTTGTTGATTTTCCGGGAGATGTTTTTCGCGATCCGGTGTGGACGCGGTTTGGTTCTTTGATTCTGGGCGCCAAACGGGCCTCGATGGCCCGTTTGGCGCCACCGCGTGGGTGGTAGGGACGGACCCCTTGGATTCTTCGCCAATACTCCGATTGGCCCAAGGCATGCAGGACAATGGTCTATGCGTTATCTTTTATTAACCTGTCTGATTCTCCCGGCGCTTCATAGTCAACCGGTCGTCGCCGAGTTGGACCGGAAGGACTGGCTGCTGAAACAGACACTTGGTCCAGCGAGCCTTACGGGTGGCCTTTTCAGCGCTGGCTTAGGAACATGGCGTGACCGACCGGTGGAGTATGACACGCAATGGAAGGGTTTCGGTCAACGCTATGGGATGCGGCTGACGGGAGTCGCCACGCAGAACGTGATTGAGGCCGGGTTGGGCGCGGCGTTGGATGAGGACCCTCGGTACAAAAAGGCCTCGGGAGGGTTTAAGGCCAGGCTTGCCAGCACGCTGAAACAGACCGTAATGGTTCAGCGCACGGATGGCACCTACGGCCCTGCCTATGCCCGCTATGCCGCGATCAGCGGCGGCAATTTTCTATCGAACACGTGGCGGCCAGACAGCGAAGCGACGGTTTCCGGGGCGATTTCGCGAACGGGCTATGGTTTTCTCGGTCGCTTGGCGGGGAATGCGTTTGCTGAGTTTGGCGGAGAGGCTTGGCGGCGCCTCCGAAAGAAATAGTGCCTATTTCATCAGGCAAAATGAGATCAGAACTGAGAGTTGCCTAGTATAATAGGCGAAGTGCTCGACTTGATCTCCATCGGCGAACAGATTGCGGGCCGGCGCAAAGCGCTTGGGCTCAGCCAATCCGAACTGGCGGGAAGGGCTAGGCTGAGCCGAGCGACGCTGGAAGCACTGGAGAATGGAAGGTCCGGCGAGGTGGGATTTGCCAAGGTCAGCCGGCTTCTCGCCGCTGTTGGATTGGAGTTAACTCTTGGAGCTGCGCGTTCCCACCGGCCGACCCTCGAGGAACTGATCCAAGAGGATCTCGATGATCAGCGTCTGGACCGACGGGGCTGAGGCTGGTCTACTGGACCGAGCGGCGGAACGCGGCAGCACCTTCGTCTACTCGCCGGATAGTCACCAAACTAGTGCTGTACCTCAAACAGTCTGCTGGCTATTCAGTGCGGTCTGTGCCCGAATGACTTAGTCGATGATATGCTGAGCTTTGAAGGTCCAGATGAAGGCCAGGCCCAAAAAACTTAAACAATAGTCACGCGGTCTGGGCACTGGTGAATCCGGATTTGGCTAGAGGGGTGAATGCAGTGCCGCGTACCATTCGCTGTGCAAATTTTTGTTTTACTCCGCACGATGGCGGCGCCGAGGGATCAACGTTTGTCCGACGTGGAAAGAAGGGGTTGGGGTCTTACTCTAAGGGCGGTGCTCGATCATCCCGTCCCTTATACCTTCAATCGCACTTCAAAAATTACCGTAGATCGCGTTAGTGTTATGGGTGATGCCTCCAAGACGCCCCCGTCAGTCGCCCTTATCGACTTGCCGTCAGTTTGTTCATTGCCGTTAAACCACTCACTGAAAGGCATGCCCCTTTTGGGAGGTGTTAGGCGCGACCTTAGCCACGGCGGGTAGGGAGCAAACTCGATAGTCATTCGATGGTTGTGCTTGCGTGTAAGCACCGGGACCCAATCGCGTTCAAATACTCTTAATCCGTGTAGCCGGCGTAACAGGACCTCTGCGGAAACCTCGAAGCGGTTCGCCAGCGCCATGAGGGCTGGTGCGTTCGCTGGGGGGTGGCTCCTCAACTCGCGATCGATCACCCTCGTGGGAATTAAGATCATGGAGGCTGCCTTGTGACAGGCAGCTTCCAGATTGTCGCCGCGTGGGCTGTCCTTCCGAGGCTTTATCTCGCCATTCTGGATGTCATAGAAAAGTGTATGGCCAATTTCGTGTGCCAGCGAAAAGCGCCTTCGCAGGTTAGCTCCCGGCAAGTCGCAGAAATTACTCTGGAGATAAATGTGGAATCGGCCGTGAGTCACCCGCATCGCCGCCTCGGGAATCATTTCGCGCTCTTCAAGAGTCGCGCCAAGATGGGCGCAAATGGCGACTAGATCAACCGGTATTTCCTGATCGGGAAGTATTCTCTCGATCCGGCGCTCCAGGAAATCATCTATCGAGTCCAATGCCTTATACCGAGTACTTGCGCTTAAGGTTCGCCGCAAACGCAAGTAGTTTTGTCAAATCCTCGTTCTTGGCCCCGGCTGCTCTACGCTGCTTTCCGGCGGGTGTGCCTTTCGCACTTCTCTCGAGTTCGGCGGCAAAATTCTCGAAAGCTTCCTCGCTCAGATCCGTTAGGTGCTCTTGTTGCCACTCACGCAACGCTGGTTCATGATTGCCAAAGCTTTTGCGCAAAAAGATCTTGCAGACGCCGAGAAATTTCTCCGGCCGATTGGATCCGCTTCTGTTTGAAGACAAAGTGACGACTGCCTTCTCCTCTGATGCGGTCACAAGTTGCTCAACGATCGGGACCCTAAAGGTTGGGGTGGAGGCGGACGCGTCGACACAGTTGCGATGATTGTCGTCGAAGAAAATCAGCGGCTTCAGGGCCGCTAGCTCAACAGCCTTTGACATATCCGAGCAAAATGTCGCATGGTCGAGACGTATACCCCATTGGCGTAGGGTGCGAATTGGCCGATCGCCGAACTCCATGTCGCGCGCTGTCACAAGCGCAATCCGGAATGGCGGCGACTGGATCGGATACTTCTCTCTCAGCTTCTCCAATGCCATTGCGAATCGATGCAATGGACCAGGCGGCAAAGGAACATCTGCCTTTGCCATTTCGTGGGCCCTAAAACCCGGAAGCTTTCCCTGTTTGTAGGCCTTGTCCGACTCATCCGAGAACAGTACAGCGTCTCCGTCGAACGCTATGATAGGCGTCCCATCAAGTTCCTGCGCAAACTCCGGTCCCCCATGGACCAATCCCGCGGATATTCCGGCCTTGAGTGCCTCTATCACCGCATGTTCTTCACTCGACAGAAACAGTCCGACTTTTAAGGCCTTCAAATGGGGAAGCGGATCGCCGTTCCCCGTGAAGACCGCGCGCCTTATCTTGAGGCCATGATGTCGAAGAGATTTGTTAATCCTGATCAAACATTCGGGGTGATTTCTGGATACGATCACCACCTCGATGGCGGGTTTTCCATCGGTGCCAAGCGTTTCGTTCAGACCGAGCAGCGCTTGGATGAGCGGGAATGCAACGCCACGCTCGATTAGCTCGCCTTCATGCTCCCTTTGGTAGTTGATGAAAGCCTGTGCTCCGAGCTCTCGGTAGATTTGGTCTTCCGCGTCGAGCTTGAGAAGGGCGCGGGACGAAATTCCGATAACGAGCGAGTCGTCGGGTGACCAAGCCATGGCTAGACAGACCTCTAAATAGACTATCACGATATCTACCCTAGCTATAGGTCGGACTTCCTCGTTCCTCGACATGTCATGCGTCGATCGGAAGGATTGGTTGACTTCGTGGCGGTTCCTGGCAAACGCTCAATGCTGTCGCCCACACACTTGCATCTAGTCGTTGTCCAGCGGGTCGTTGGCCGAGTGTTCAATGTCCCAACGGGCTGAACTCGGCACGCAAGATAGAACCGTGCCCTGACGAGGCAGCCGTCGGATACTCATATGCCGCTGGAAGGTGATCTATATCGGCCTCATACGAAAGCTTGAAAAAGTCAGTGGCGTGGTTTATTCGGCGGAGCTCCACCAAATCGATGATCTTCGGTGCTCGATTCCTAACTCAGAGGGTAAACTCCCTGCTTCAGGCAATGAGGCGGTCTATCTAATTCTCGACCGGGACCGAGATCAAGAAGGCGTAGGCACTGGAGGATCGAGATAGCTGGGGATCGCGCTCTGGGGCCGGCTGGCGGACCTCCCGCCGTCCCTGGGGGAGCGGCTATAGGAGTATTTCCAGATGAACGTAGCTAGCTTCCATGCGTTTCGCCATGCCGGTGCCGCGCATCACTTCGCACGTGTTGGCGTCGCGCAGCGTCATCCGCATCCTTCCACCCGCCGGGTGATGGCTTCCTCCAGCACCCGAAGGTGCCGAAAATGGGCCGGTTGGGTCTATCGAGAACTGGTGGGCCAACTCCCTGACCGTAGCCTCGCCGGTCGCAAGGCGGGAGTGGATGGCGCGATCAGTTAGATCGCTGAGTGCCGAGATCGTAGCATCAGTATCCATTCCGAAAAAATAGATCGCCGGCTGGGGGCGGCGCTATCGCGGCATCGAGTCTGCGTCGATCTGGCCCCGTAGCCTCTCGTTTTCGCGCTCCAGCGCCTCAATACGGCGCTCGTAGGGGACCAGTGCCTCTCGAATCTGCTCCTCCGTAAACCGCGGCGTGATGTGCTGGGGACAGTTCCAATCGAACGCCTCCACTTGGAGCACGTAGGCCCTTTCGATGACGTCCTGACTGCCGGGCTCGCGAAGACGTTCGATCCATCCCCCATCCGCACCCCCTTCGAAAACCTTGGCTCGCGCCAAAAGTTTCAGGCGCGCTCTGGCTGCGTAGTCCACCAGGATCAGCGCGACCCGATCGTCAGTGGCCACGTTTCCGGTGCTGACGTACTGCCGGTTTCCACGGAAGTCCGCGAAGGCGATCGTGCGATCGTCGATCACCCTCAGGAACCCCTTCGGCCCTCCGCGATGCTGCACGTATGGCCACCCGCTCGCGCCGATGGTCGCCATATAAAAGCTGTCCCGCTCCGCGATGAACTGCGACTCATCCGGGCCGAGCCGGTCGGCCGCCGGAGATCCCGTCGCCATACGCGCATACTGGCGGCGGCTGCCATACCGTTCCTGCAGCTCTTTCACCAGCGGGGTAAAGACGAGATCTCCAAAATGATGTGCCATGGTCCCTCCCTGGAGCTACCGCGCGGGCTCCAGATTCTTCAATAAGAACGTCTCGATCCGGTCGCCGATCTCGGCGCCGTGGGTCTCAAGTGCGAAGTGACCGGTGTCGAGCAGGTGCGTCTCCAGATTCTTCAGGTCCCGGGCGTAAGGGGCTGCGCCCTCGGCGGGGAAAATGAAGTCGTTCTTTCCCCAAACTATCAGAGTGGGCGGTTGCTGTTTCCGGAAGAAGGCTTGGAAGTCGGGATAGAGAGGGACGTTGGTGGCGTAGGAAAGGAACAAGTCCATTTGGATGGCGGCGTTACCGGGGCGATCGAGCCCGACCTGGTCCACCAGCCATGCGGTGGGATCGAGAAGCGAGACATCCGCGACGCCGGTTTCGTACTGCCAACGGGTGGCTTTCGCGTCGACGAGGAAGTGCAAGGCCACCTGATTCTCCGGGGTTGGTTCCTTCCAATATTTCTTGATCGGGTCCCAGAACTCGAGGAGCCCCTCTTCGTAGGCATTGCCGTTCTGCACGACCAACCCTTGAATCTTTTCCGGATGCAGCAGGGCAAGGCGGTAGCCGATGGGCGCGCCATAGTCCATCACATACATGGAGAACTTGGTCAACCCGAGCGTCTCGACGAACCCTTCCACCACCTTCGTGAGGTTGGCGAAGGAGTATTCGAACGAGTCGCGGTCTGGCATGCTGCTCTGGCCGTAGCCGGGGTAGTCCGGCGCGATCACGCGGAAGGAGCTGGCGAGGCGGGGAATCAAGTTCCGGAACATGTTCGAGGAGGTCGGGAATCCATGCAAGAGCAGGATGACGGGCGCGGTGGCCGAACCTGCTTCGCGGTAGAAGATATCCAGGTTTTGCACGCGGGCGGTTTTATAGTGCACCGGAAACTGCGTGCTGATCTGAGGCATTTCTGTGATGGTCATGAGTTTTTCCTTGTGGCCAAGTGAGGCGATCGGCCGCGCCACTTGCTTCCATCTCCAGGGTGCGTTGTATGCCTATGGACTTTGAACCCTGAATGGGGCTAGCCGATCCTCTCGTTCGGGTCGCCGCGGCTAACCCTTTTGGGCTATCGATCCGACATCGGAATTCGCCGTCGACCGAAAAGTCGGGCGTCGACGGACCACGCCCCTGGCCCCAGAAGGCTGACTCCGAGGGCAATCGCGACGGCGAGCAGATGGGAGACAGGGGCCGCGCCGGGCCGAGTGGCGAGGTAGAGTTGCAACAAGGCCGTGAGGACGCCGGCGATGGGGGTCCACAGTCCGGCGAGCAGCAGCAAACCACAGCCGGCAGCAACGGCAGCAGCCCAAAACTCGGAGCCGGGACGGGTCCAGCAGGCGAGGCAATGCGCGATCAGAAAAGTGGCGATGGCGATCCGCAGCAACAGAAGGCCACGGCCCGGCCAAGCGTTCGCGAAGGTGGAGTATAAGCGCTGCAGAGGTCCTGTCTTGACGATAGGCGGTGACCAAGAAACGGACAAGCCTCGTAGGTAGAGAGCAGGAGGCCCCTTTTGAGTGAAGCTACGGCATCAACATGCCGCGCTTGACGGCAATCATGGCGGCATGGGTGCGATCGTTGGCGCGCAGTTTTGCCAGGATGTTTTTCACGCGGCTCTTCACGGCCTCCTCCGAGATAGCGAGTCGCGCCGCGATCTCTTTGTTGGCGTGCCCCTGGGAGATG
Organism: Candidatus Sulfopaludibacter sp. SbA3; assembly: GCA_945890485.1. Classification (GTDB taxonomy): domain Bacteria; phylum Acidobacteriota; class Terriglobia; order Bryobacterales; family Bryobacteraceae. The sequence goes on from CAMDCN010000010.1 coordinate 161,771, forward strand.
AGTTCCAGCACCTCCATTTCCCTGTCGGTCAGAGCGTCGTCCATCGAGTGATCGAATAGTGCCGCCGCGATGTCCGGTGAGACGGTTCGGCGGCCGCCGTGTACGCAGCGGATGGTATCGAGCAGGTCCTTGTGCAGCAGGCTCTTGAGCAGATAGGCCCGCGCGCCGGCTCTGAGCGCGCGCTTGATCTGCGCATCGCCGGAGTACGTTGTGAGGACAATGATCGCGGCGTCCGGGGCCTGTTCCCGGATGGCGATAATGGCATCGATGCCGTGCATCCCGGGCATTTGGAGATCCATGAGCGTTACATCGGGCTGATGCTTCCGGAACTGCTCGACGCCTTCGAGACCGTTTGCGGCTTGGGCCACCAATTCCAGGTCCGGCTTGCCAGCGAGCAGCGCATCGATGCCTTCGCGGATCAACGGATGGTCATCGACAATCAGGATGCGAATCGGCCGGGTTGTTGGAGTGGAATGGTCCATCGGACTGGCGGAAGTCCTCACAGGCGCGCTTGTTGGGATCAGTATAAGTCGGCTGTCCTGGAATCCTCAAATTGCACGTAGGCGATGAGGGCCGGGACGGTGACTTCGATCTCCGTGCCTCGACGGAGTTCGCTCCACATTTCGAATTGGCCGCCGATGCTGGTGGCGCGTTCGCGCATGCCGGGAAGGCCGTAGTGTCCTTTGCGCCGGCCACTGCGCAAGACCTGCGGGTCAATGCCTGCGCCGTCATCGCGTACCCGCAGGCGCAGGGCGCTTTCGTCGTAGAGGATGTCGAGTTCGATCTGCTTTGCCTGGGCATGGTTGTACGCATTGCGAACGGCCTCGCGAGCGATTCTGTATAGGTCGTCGCGCACCAGGGGATGCAGTCGGCGCGGGGTGCCTTCGACGAGAACGCGATAGGAGGCTTTGGTCTGGTTGCGCTCGGAATCCGGCCCATTGGCGCGGAATTCGCGATCGATCGCCGCAAGGGACTCGACAAGATTGTCGTCGTCTTCCTCACCGCGAAGGGATTGCACGGCGTCCCGGCCCTCTTCGATGGCGGAGGCCGCTTGCTCGATGGCGCGGGTGAGGGCCTGAGTGGCGGCTTCCGGCTTAGCCGGCAACATATCCTGCGCGGCCTGGAAGCGCAGGATGAGCCCCTGAAAACTTTGGAGAAGGGTGTCGTGCAGGTCCCGGGCGATGCGGGTACGCTCTTCGAGGCGCTCCTCGAAACGAACGTTCCACTGCCGCCGGATGGAGCCCAATCTCCATCGGTAGATGGCGAACGCCGCGAGGCAGACCAACAGAACGGCCGTCGTGCGAAACCACAAGGTCTGCGGCAAGGCCGGTTCGAGATACACGTCGACGCTGGCCGTGGGGCCGTTCCATACACCATCGATATTGCTGGCCTGCACTTCGAACCGGTAGGGACCGGGCGCAAGATTGGTGAATGTTGCCTGGCGGATGGAGGTGGGTTCACTCCAATCGTTGTCGAAGCTGGAGAGCTTGTAGCGAAACCGAACCCGGTCGGGGGCGGTAAGGTTCAGGCCGGTGAAGCGAAGGATTGTTCGCAGGTGACCGGCTGGCACTTTGACGGTGCCTTCCATGGGCAGCGCGACTTCATCGGCCGAGACTTGCTGCAACTGGACCAGGGTGGGAGAGGCCAGCGGCCTGAGTTCAGCGGGGTCCGCCATGGTCACGGTGTTGCCGAGCGAGATCCAGATTCGGCCGGCGGAATCGGCGACAATGGAGCGGCCGGTGCGGCTGGGAGCGACGGCGGGCAGCCCGTCCTGGAGGCCGAATTGGCGAATGATGGCGGGGCGAGTTTCGCCGTGCAGCAGGCTGTTGCGATGGATGCGGAGGACGCGACTGGCGGTGAGAATCCAGAGAAAGTCATCGCGATCGGCGGCGACGCCGAAGATTGGTTCCTGGAGCAAGGGCGGGTTGATCGCTGCTACTGGAGGCTTTCCTTTCTCGTTCGAGGTCTTGATGTAGGCCAGGCCGCGTTCCGCGCCAACCCATAAGATGGAGGAGCCATCGGCGAGCAGGCAGTTGATGCGGCCCGGCGGAAGTCCATCCCGGGCGGTGAAGGTCCGCCACTGGCCCTGCGAGAGGGAGGCAAGGCCGTTGGCGGTGGCAAACCACAACGAGCCGTCGGGGGTTTGCTCGATTGCGGCGACGGTTGTCAGGGCCAGTTCTCCTGCCTTGGCGTAGGAATGAACTTGCCCATTCGCGAGTTCCGACACTCCGGCGTTTTGCTCTCCGATCCAGAGGGAGCCCGCGGCACTTTTGAACAGCGAGAGAACGGGATCTTTGCCCTGGACCTCTTCGAAGGGCGTGCGGCTGGCCGATGAGAGCGGCAGGTTGGCTCGCCAGATGGCGCCGTTCTTTAGGCCGAGCCAGAGATCGGAACCGGCGCCGGCAAGCGAGGTGAAACCTGCCGTTGCGAGGACCTGCTCCGGCCGGCCATTGGCGATCCGCACCAGCCCGAGATTCGGCCTGGCGCACCAGACGGCTCCTTGTGGATCGACGAAAAGGGAGCCGCCGGTGCTGTCCGGATTCCCATTGAGCACGTAGGTGGTGAGGATCCGCTTGCGGATCCGGGCGATGCCTGTCGAAGAGCCGGCCCAAATGTTTCCCTCCCGGTCCTCGAAGAGCGATGTGACGGTGTGGCGAACGCAAGGTGCGGGGGCTGGGGCAGCGTCCTCGGTTGCCATGTAATGGAGGCCGCTATGTGCGCCTAGCCAGAGGGCCCCGCGGCGGTCTTGCAGCATGACTTGAATCCGCGGCGGGCCGGTGGCGCGGACGGTTGGGCTGAGGCCATCCCATTGCAGCAGGCCTTTGTCGGTGCCGATGCTGATGCCGTGCTGTTTGAAGTGGCCGAGCGCGCCGATTTTTACGTGATCGAATCTGGGTGGCTTTTCGGGAAACTGGCGGGCGGGATACGCCGAGAGTCCCAGGGTCGCGGTTCCCATCCAGATCGTGTTATCGCGGGCTCGTACGGCGGAGGTGATGTCGGAGCGGGTGCCCTCGATCGGGGTGAACGTCTTGCCGTTGAAGGTGACTAAACCTCGCCGCACCCGGGCGATGAGGATGGCGCCATTGGCCTCCCGGTAGATGGCGGACACGGTATCGTCCGGCTGGCCGGGAAGCGGGGGGAGTTCTTCCAGCTTCTCGTTGCGCAGGCGAAGCCGCTGCAGAGTGGCTGTGCTGATGAGTAGATTTCCTTCGGCGTCGCCGGCGAGGGCGTAGACCGAGTCAATGGGGTTCCGCGCTGGGCTGGTCTCCCGGAAGAGGTGAAAGGCGGCTCCATCGAAACGAACCAGGCCGCGGTCGGTGCCGATCCAGAGGTATCCGTCGCGGGTTTGCGTGATTCCGTAAATGCGGCCGCCGGGATAGCCGAGCGAGGCGTCCCACTCCTCGCAGGAATACTGGGTTGCCTCGTTCGCGATGCTGGCTGGCGCCGCCGCGGACAGGACGGCGCACAGCGTGACCAGAGCTGCGAGCATCCGGTATTCGCGAGGCGGGCGATCAGGGTGTGTACTCGAAGCGGTCAATGACGACCTCCCCTTCCGCCGGTTGCTTGGCCGGGCCATTCTGCAGGTACAGGGCGATGCGGGCGGATTCGAGCCCCGGCGTGGGAACGCCTAGCGTGAACTGGTGCTGCGCGATGGGGCTGTTGCGCCGATCGGACGTCGTGGCGGCGAATTCGATTTGTCCGGCGGCCCAGCGGAACGAATAGACGTATGGGCCGGGCGGCAGATTGAATTCATGGAGATTGCTGGCAACCTGATAAGGCTGCAGGATGAACCGCGCGATCTGTTTCGCAGGCGACCGCCGCCGGACTACGATATCCATTTCGCGGTTGTTCTGGCCCGCGCCGGCGTAGTCCCAGGTGAACATTTCGAGCACAATGTCCGAGGCGAGGGGGGAGACGTCGCGGACGTGGAAGGAGTAGGCGCCGTAGCCCAAGCTGCGGGTCAAGGCGACCTCGGCGCACTCGAAGTGATCGGCGTTCCTTCTGACGCGCAGGTGCAGCGCTCCGTTCGGGTCGACCCAGGCGTTGCTGGCGGCGTAGGGATTTCGCTTGCCGCCGCGATTGCTGGCGGCGGTTCGCACGCGCCAATCGTAGCCGCTGAACGGCAGGATGGTGGAAGGCGAATGGGCGCTTCCCGGGACTTCCGCGACGGCGGCGACGAGACCACCGGCAGAAGGAAGCTCCTTCATGTTGCGCGCCGGGGTATAGCCAGGATCGACTAGAAGCGCGGCGTAGTCGCTTCCCAGGTGGGTAGCGTTGAGCCAAGTGCCTTTGGGCAGGATTCGCGTGAAGGGGGCCTCGGCCAGCGGCTGCAGCCACCAGGATTCGCTTTTCGCGTAGAGGACCAGTTGCTGGCCGTCTCGACTTCCGGTGACCGTGCCTTCGATGATGTCGTGCTGGTCGGAGCCTTGGTGATCTGCCTTGGGGATGCGGGTGAACTGAATGGTGGGGCGGGGCGGCACGGCCGTGCTGTGGCATCCGGCCTGCCAAACGCCGGCCGCCAGGATCCAGTGCCGACGGGTGAAATCTGATCGCAGGGGCATGGTCGCCGACATTCCGTTGGTCAATTATTGCAGTTCGCCGCGGGCCAGAACATAGGAGGGGGTATCGGCTAGGCGGCCGGCTTTAATAGAGGGAGAACCACACGGATCAGTGGCTGCAGAGCGGTTTCGTTGGCGGTTCCACTGGTTTGAGCCATCATGTCTTTCACGCCGCGATAGACGGCGCCGCTGACGATGGCCGCCAGGGCGGACTCCGGGAGCGCGAATCTGCCTCGCTGCTCTTCGAGGCGGCACTGAATGATCCGGTGGATGGCGAGCGAAATGGCGCCGTCGATGAGGGGACCGGTGGCGGCTTGGCGCGAGCACTTGGCGTGGTCGCTTTGCAGTTGGGCGAGGAAATCACGGACAGCCATGACGATGGCGGTGAGGCCGGCTGAGTCGCCTTGTTCGAAGCAGACGCCGCGTTGATCGAGCAGCTTTTGAAAATCGGACGCGATTAAGGCGTTGAACAGGTCGAGCTTATCGACGTAGTGGTCGTAAAAGGTCGCCCGGTTGACGGTGGCGGCGCTGGTGATGTCCTGCACCAGGATCTCGTCGAACGGCTTTTGCTGGAGCAGTTGGCGCAGGCTGTCTTGCAGCAGTTGCCGCGTTCGTTTGATCCGGGGATCCCGAACACTGTGGTCTGGTAGCGGCATGGGACCTTCTCTTTTTATTTTATCATCCGGCTGCATCCTTTTGGCGACATACGTCGTCCAAGTAGTCAGCAAAAGATGGGTAAGCGACATATGTCGCCATCGAAGGAGCTTTATGTTGACACTTTTACACCTCGATTCCAGTCCATTGGCTGGTTCTGTGAGCCGGGAATTGACGCGAGAATATGTTGCCGCCTGGAAGGCCGCCCATCCGGGTGGAGCGGTGATTGATCGTGACCTGGCTGCGGCCCCGCCGCCGCCGATTGACGCGGAGTGGATTGGCGCGGTCTATACGCCGACGGAGGCGCTGACGCCAGAACAGGCGAAGACGCTGGCGCTGTCCGACGAACTGGTGGGCGAGTTGGAGCGGGCCGACGAGTATGTCATTGGGGTGGCGATGCACAATTTCAGTATTCCGACGTTGCTGCGGTTGTGGATTGATCAGATTGCACGGAAGGGCCGCACGTTCACCTATGGCGTAAACGGGCCGCAGGGGTTGTTGCGCGGCAAGAAGGCGACCATCGTGGTGGCGAGCGGCGGCGTCTATGCGCCGGGGACACCGGCGGCATCGATGAACCATATTGAACCTTACCTGAAGACGATCTTCGGCTTCGTGGGGGTGACGGACGTGACATTCGTGACGGCGGGCGGCACAGCGAGTCTGCAGTCGGGCAAGGTGGACCGGAAGAGTTTTCTGCAACCGGTGGTGGAGCAGGTTCGCAGCCTGGCGGCGTGAAGACGGCCTGGTCCTTAGTTCAGGGCGCTATAGTGGTGGCAGGTCCGTTCCGTCTGCCCGTCTGGCCGTTCTCTGCAGACTATGAACCACAAAACGCTCTGGCAACTCCTCCGGCGAACGTTCGACGCGTGGGATGAAAACGAGGCTCCGCGCCTAGGGGCTGCGCTGGCCTTTTACACAACGCTCTCGCTGGCCCCGCTGATCATCATCGTGGTTGCCATGGTGGCTTTCTTCCTGGGCCATTCCGCCGCGGAAGCAGAACTACTGGCGCAAGTAGAGAGCACGATCGGCCTGCAAGGCAGGGACGTGGTTCAGGAGATGCTTCGCTCCCAGCGTCCCGCCACGGGGGCCCTGGCCTCGCTCATCGGCCTCGCCACACTTCTTTTTGCCGCCTCCGGCGTCTTCGGTGAACTTCGGGCCGCGCTGAATATTATGTGGAAGGTGCGGCCAGAGACGCAGGGGGGCCTCTGGGATTTGATCCAGCAGCGATTCTTTTCCTTTGGCATGGTGCTGGCTGTGGGATTCCTGCTGCTGATTTCGCTTGTCATCAGCGCGGTGCTGGCGGCGGTGGGTAAGTTCTTCGCCGAGTATTTGCCGGTGTCGGAATTCGTCCTCGAAATCATCAACTTTGTAGTCTCGTTTGCCGGCACCGCTGGGCTATTTGCCCTGATTTTTCGATACGTCCCGGCCCGCCGGATCGCTTGGCATCCGCTTTGGATTGGCTCGGCGGCTACGGCGCTGCTGTTCTCGATTGGCAAGTTCGGGATCGGGCTGTATCTGGGCAAGGCGGCGATTGGATCGGCCTATGGCGCGGCAGGTTCGCTGGTGGTCGTGATCGTGTGGGTCTACTACTCCGCGATGATTTTTCTTTTCGGCGCGCAGTTTACGCATACGCTCGACACCGCCCGCGGAGGGAATGCCGCCGCGGCGAAGGCTTAGCTGCCTGGTTGTGCCGACTCCGGATTCGCGCAACGCTGTCGCGATCCGCATAGGCAGGGCTGGGGACTTCCGTTCGACTGCGAGCCCGTGCGCGATTTGACTCAGTTTCCTGTCACACATTCCGAACAAACGCATCCTGATCGTTGGACGGCAGTTCCGCCCCACCCAAGCGGCGGGTCAATTGCCGGGAATTTCAAGGAGAAAACCATGACGAAAGAAGAGATGATCGACGCTTTGAACGGCGATCTCGCCGATGAGTTTGCCAGCGCCATTCAATACATCAACCATGCGGCATTGATCACCGGCGCGCGCTTCGGCTCCATTCAGAAAGAGCTCCTCGTTCACGCCACCGAGGAGATGCAGCATGCCACCACCCTGGCCGATCAGGTCGCGTTTCTGGGTGGGAAGCCCAATACGGCCGTTGACGCTATTGCTACCTCCGACGATTCCGAGGAGATGCTGCGGCAGGATTTGGCCGGCGAGCAGGCGGCCGTTGCTCGCTACAAGACTCGGATTCGGGATGCCATGGCTATGGGAGAGTATGGCTTGGCGCGCGTGCTGCAGGACATCCTCGTAATGGAAGAGGAACACGTGAAAGATCTAGAGAACGCGCTTGGGCTGTGAGAACACGCACACTGGCACGACCTTATGACACGTTCCCGCTCCCATTGCGACAGCGGGGCAGGCGGGCGCTCGCGCGCACGGAGATTTAGCGATGAAATACAGCGCCCTGATTTTGCTGTTTGCCTTGGGGCTATCCGCTCAAGTGTCGAGCCGCTTCACTCCTGCGGCGAACTGCCAGCAGTGTCATTCCAGCCTCGCTCTGCCAGCCCAGGCAGTGAACACGGCTGAGGCCGGCGTTCCCCATCGGATGCGATCCGGCGCGAAACCCGAGCCCGGCTCTATTGCCCCGTTCCCCTTGTGGCAGGGATCGATGATGGCCAACGCGGCAATCGATCCTTACTGGAGGGCGAAGGTCCGCTATGAAGTGGCTGCAACTCCGGCCGCGCGGGCGACGATCGAAGACAAGTGCATGAGTTGCCACACTCCCATGCAGCAGTACGACACGCGGATCGCGGGCGGAAAGGCGGAATTCAACCATATCAACGCTCTCGGTAGCGAAGGGGTGAGCTGCACGGTTTGCCATCAGATCTCCGCCGCCAATCTGGGGACGAAGGATTCTTTCACGGCACGCTTTCTCATTAATGAAAACCGGCAGATTTACGGTCCCCACCCCAACCCGTTTGCCAATCCGATGGTTGCCAATTCCGGCTATTCACCGGTACAGGCGGCGCATGTCCTGGAGTCGTCGCTCTGCGCGACCTGCCATACGGTGATTACTCCCACGTTGGGGGCCGATGGGAGTGTGCTGGGCGAGTTTCTCGAGCAGGCTCCCTATCTGGAGTGGCTGGTCAGTGACTTTCCCGCGAATGGAAGGACTTGTCAGTCTTGCCACATGCCAAAGCTCAAGGACACCAGCGGCAGGGATGCTTCGCAATACATCGCACATCGTCCGAATAGCCCGGCCCCCTTTCCTTCCACCGCACCGCGGGCGCCATTTGGCCAGCATACCTTTGCCGGGGCCAATGTGCAGGTTTTAGGGATGCTGGCGGAGATGGACCCCGCCAACAAGCAACTGACCGCTTCTGCCCACCGGACGATGGAGAGCTTGCGGGACGCCGTAAACCTGAAGGTGACCGGGAGGGTGGAAGCCGGTGAGTTGGCTCTGTCCGTGGATGTCACGAATCGGACCGGGCATAAGCTGCCCACGGCGTACCCGAGCCGGCGGATGTGGCTGCATGTTCTCGTTACGGACAACACGGGAGCCAAGGTGTTTGAGTCGGGCCGTTTGGATGCGCGCACCGGTGAGATTGCGGGCCTGTCCGCGGGCGTACAGCCGCATTGGGCTAAGATCACACGCCCGGATCAGGTGATGATCTATGAAGCGGAGTTGAAGGACTCGCAGGGGAACCATACGTTGTCGCTGTTGCGGGCGGCGGGATACCTAAAGGACAATCGCATTTTGCCGCGCGGCTTCGACCCGACGAAGCCTTTGCCGGCGGGAATCAGCGCTTCCCTGTTCGCCCCGGCAGGGGTGGACGGCGACGAGAGCTTCCGGCCCGGTTCCGATCGGGTGGAGTATGCAATCCCGGCGCCGCCGAGCGGTGCGCCTTTTAAAGTTTCCGTCGAGGTTTACTTCCAGAACGTGAAGCCGAGACACTTGGAGGGCATGGATCGGCATCGATCGACGGAAGAGTCGGCGTTTCTCGACCTGCACACCCGTCACAAGGGCGGGGTGGTGATTGCGCGGCAGGAGGCCCTGATAACGCGATGAGAATCTACTTTGGTTTGACTCTCGTGATGCTGGGGGCGACCGCGATTAACGCTCAGCAGATCAGCGGCAAATATCACTTCGCGATTTTGCAGATCGCAGCGGGACAGCAGCGCAGCGTCTCGGAGGCCAGGAACTTCACGGGAAGTGCCGAGTTTGGCCCAGACGGCCGCTTCACTTTTGACCAACGCTCGGTAGCGGACAATCTGACGGCGACCGGCGCGGGTAGCTATGTGGCTTCGATGGGCGGGCAGGTCGTTCTCACGAATCCGGGCGACCCGGCGACGACTATCACTGCCCGGCTTGGCGCTGGAGCGGACGTGTTGCTCGGGGCGGTTACGGAGACCAGCGGGCTGCTGAGCGTGTTCGTTGCCGTGAAGGCCCCACTGGTCCCGGTCGCCCCACCCGCACTGAGCGGTTCTTATGGCGCCGCGGTGCTGGAGCTGCTGCCTGGCGCGACAGCCGTAGCGAAGGCGAGACCATTGACGTTTCAGGCGTCAGCGGCTACGGTGCTTCTGCAGCCCGATGGTACGGGCACGTTGTCGATGCCGGAGGCGGGTTCTTATCAGGTGATCGTTTCTGGCGACGGGGGCTTGGTTTTCGGTGTGCCGAGCGCTGGGTCGAATCGCGGTTTGCTGTTGGCGGGAAGATCTGCGACGGGAGAAACGGCCGGCCATTATTGGATCACAGAATTTGCAGTGGAGCGGGATAGTGCCAGCGTGGCAATTGGGAGTCTGAGGCCCGATGGCAACGGTCGGGTTCGTCTGTCGCAGCGTCTCAATACCTATGAAGGCGCGCAGGATTTCCGGGGTGTGAATCGGCTACTTATGAATGCCGACGGATCGGGTACCCTTGAATCTTCGACCGTCGCGCTCTCGGGCGCGGGTACGCTGATCGGCGCTACCAGCACCCCGACGGCGAACGCCATTTTTCTGGCGGTGGCCGCCCCGGCGATCACGGGAACCGGCGTGTTCGTGAATCCGCACGGAATCACCGATGCGGCATCGAACACCCCGGGAAATCCGGTGAGCCCCGGCAGCATTGTTTCCATTTACGGTTCCGGGCTTGCACCGCGGACAGTGGCAGCCGAAGGGACGGCGTTGCCGCTTAGCCTGGCGAATGTCGCGGTGGAGATTAATGGCATCCGGGCGCCGATGTACTTCGTTTCGCCCTCGCAGATTAATGTCCAGATTCCGAGCGAGATTGCCGGGAGCGAGGCGAAATTCCTCGTCACCAACGCCGGGGAGTCTTCATCGCCCGTGGCGGTTCCGCTGGCGCTTACGAGCCCCACGATATTCTCCGCGGACCTTTCGGGGGCCGGATTGGGGATCATCACGCACGCCGACTTCTCGCTGGTAACAGCAGCCAATCCCGCGGCTGCCGCCGAGGTTGTGGTGGTCTGGGCGACTGGATTGGGGAGCGCCAGTCCGGGGCTGGAGCTTTGGGTTGGGGGTGCAAAGGCGGAGGTGCTCTTTGCTGGGCCGCACCCGCTCTGGCCGGGTCTTTATCAGATCAACGTCCGCCTTCCGACTGCTCTCGGGCGGGGCCCGGCTGTCCCGATTTCTTTGGTCTCGCGCGAGGGGACAAGCGATACGGTGGAGCTCGCAATCCGCTAGCGGAACGGCCGCCCAATTCACATCAGGAACTGAAACCGGAGTATGATCAGGATCATTAAAAAAGCAGTATTTGCCGGAGTGATTCTGGCGCTGGTGGGTGGCGCGGTTTGGTTCTGGCTCCGGCCTGCGCGGGTGACAACAGCGGCAGTGGCGATGCGGGACATCAGCCCGGCAATCCGGGGCGTAGGTACCGTGGAGGCCAAAGTTGTCGTTCTGCTGGCGGCCAAGGTTCCCGGCAGAGTGACCATCATCGCGGCGGACCAAGGGGATACGGTCCGAAAGGGTCAGACGCTGATTGAGCTGGAGAATGCCGAAGCGCGGGCTGAACTGGAGCGCGCGGGAGCAAACTTCGCACGGGCGCAATTAGCTGTGCCGGCGCAGGAAGCGGCGGTGTTCCGCGCGCAAGCAAACTTGGCGGCGGCAGACGCCGCGATTGCTAAAGCAAAGTCGAACCGGATGCTGGCGCGGGCCAATGCGGACCGTTGGCGCAAGCTCGCCGCCACTGGCGACGTTCCCCAGATGGATTTGGATGCGCGTGTCACCGCGGCGGAGTCTGCTGAGGAAGAGCTGAAGAGCGCGGAAGCGCAACGTGAGGCGGGCGTGCAGGAGATCGCCGCGCAGAAGGCAGCCGTGGCGATTGTCCGCAGCGAAGTTGTCTCCGCCGCTGCAGCACGAACCTCCGTGCAGGCGAAGAAGGCGGACACCATCATTACTAGCCCGATGGATGGGTTTGTGGTGAGCCGGGAGCTGGAACCGGGCGCCACCGTAAATCCTGGAACTCCGATCCTTAAACTCGCTGATCCCCGCAGCGTCTGGGTGACGGTGTTTGTGGATGAAGTGGAGGCGGGCGGGATCGCTGTGGGTGACCGGGCAGACTTGGCGCTGCGTTCGCTACCGGGCCGTAGGCTGCAGGGCAAGGTTGTCAGGCTCAGGAGAGAAAGTGATCGTGTGACGGAGCAGTTCACCGTGGACATTGCCTTTGATGAGCCTCCCGCGTTAGTGACCTTGGGCGAACAAGCGGAAGCGACGATCCGCCCAGCGGCGAGGCGAACGGCGGCCATGCCCCCTGGGGCAGTCGTGCGTACGCCCGATGGTCTGGGCGCATGGACGGTGGTGGACGGACGGCTGCACTTCAAACAAGCGCGTCTTGGCGTGGCCGACCCGTCGGGATGGATTGAAATCACCGAGGGCCTTGCAGCAGGGGAACAGGTGGTGGTCGCCCCTGGGAAGCTGTCCGATCCGGGAAACGAGGGGCGACGAGTGGCGGTGGTCGCGCCAGCTAGCGGGCGACCATGAATCTGGCCATCCGAGATGTGCGGTATCGCTTGGGGCGGTTCGTCCTGACGGCCTTTGGCCTCGGGTTGCTGCTCGCAACTGTCATGGCGATGGGCGGGATCTACCGAGGGATGGTGGAAGATGCCTTGAGTATCATCCGTGCGCCGAATGCGGACTTGTGGGTGGTGCAAAAAGACACCAACGGTCCGTTTGCGGAAAGTTCGCGGGTCCCGGACGATCTGTACAGAGTGATTCGCGCCGTGCCGGGCGTGCGCGAAGCGAGTCCGATCGCTTTTCAATCCATTCAAATCTCCTACGGCGCGAAGTCGATTCGTGTCCAGATCATCGGCCATCGACTTCATGGCCTAGGCGGCCCGCCGGCGGTGGTGGCTGGCCGGCCGATGGTGGCCAGTCGTTATGAGATGGTGATTGACCGCAAGGCGGGTATCCCCATTGGTGCGCGGATTCCCTCCGGCCGCATGACCTTTACGGTCGTTGGTTGGACCGACGGCATCGTTTCGAGCTCCGGCGACCCGGTCGCTTTCATTTCGCTCGAGGATGCGCAGGAGCTTCAGTTCCTCAAAGCCAGCGAAGCCATCCGCAACGACCGGGCACGGCTGCAGGTCAGTATCCGGCAGAATCCGGCTTTCGCGAATATTCCTGCCGCGGCGATGGAGCCGGTACTTCCTGGCACGAATCTGGCCAATGCGGTTTTAGTGCGGTTGGAATCGTGGGCTCTCCCGGAGCAAGTGGCGCAGCATATCGAGCGATGGAATCACTACCGGGCCATGACGACGACGGAGCAGGCGGACGTTGTCGCGAAGACCGTGATCGAGCGTGCGCGCCAGCAGATTCTGTTGTTTCGGGTGATTTTGCTGGCGGTTTCGACCGTTGTCATCGCGCTGATCATCTTCACGATGACGATGGAGAAGACCCGCGATATCGCCACCCTCAAAATCATTGGCGCACCGAATACAAAAATTGGGGGGCTGATTTTGCAGGAGTCGATCGCGCTCGGATCACTTGGCTACGGTTTCGGCGCGATCCTGATCCAGCTCACCTACGAATATTTTCCCAGACGAGTGGAGATTCTGGCTTTCGATCAAACTGTCCTATTCGGAATCGTCCTCGTTATCTGCGTCCTGGCCAGTGTGCTTGGCATTCGCCGAGCCTTGGGCATCGATGCGACCACCGCAATGGGAGGTGGCGCGTAGTGTCCGCGATTCAGGCCGAGAATGTGACCAAGAGTTTTGGCGAGGGCGCGAGCCGGGTGGTGGCGCTCAGCGGTGCCAGTATTGCTGTTGAGGCGGGTGAGGTGGTGGCGCTGATGGGGCCGAGTGGTTCCGGGAAAACCACTTTGCTGCGCGCTTTGTCTTTGATTGATCCGCCAACGCAGGGCCGCGTTTTGATCGGTGGCGATGTGGTTTTTGAAGGAGAGCGAGTATTGACCGATGACCGCAAGATGCGGCGACGGCGAATGGGCATTATCTTTCAGGCGTACAACCTGATTCCGTTTCTGACGGCGGCTGAGAATGTAGCGTTGGTGCTGACGCTGAATGGCGTTTCAGAACGGGAAGCGATGAAGCGGGCGAGGGATCTGCTGGAACGGTTGGACCTGGGGCACCGGGCGGACACGCATCCGGCCATCTTGTCGGGCGGAGAGCAACAGCGCGTGGCCGTCGCTCGTGCCGTGATCAACGATCCGATCGTGATTCTAGCGGACGAACCGACCGCTGCCCTGGACACGGAGCGCGGTAAGGCCGTGATGGCCCTGCTGCGCCAACTGGGGCACGAGCAACGGGCGGCGGTGATTGTCGTCACCCACGACGAGCGAATGATCGATGGGTTCGATCGGATCTATCACATGATTGACGGGCGGATTACTAATCACTAGCCGGAGCGGACTTGCCTCGCGAGGTCCCGGTGCGCTGGATTACATGGAATCTGCTCTGGGTCAGTTCCGCGGCTACGGCGCTGCGGGCTAGCTGGTGGTTGTTGTGGTCTAGGTTTGCCATTCGGCGAGGCGCCTAACTTACCCAGACACTGGAAGGTTCTGCCCGGGGTGAGAATGCCGCAGTGGGGCAGGGAAAGTAGCGCCTGATTGTGGCGGGGGCCGATCCCTCCTTACTGCTTCGAATCGGGCTTGGGTGGGCTCAGGCATGGCAGGGCATGGATATAGATTCCAACTTCACTACTCTCGGTGAACAACCCGCAGCCCGGCCCCTTCGGTCCCAACTGGAAGCCACAATCTCGCCTTTCGAGGCAATGGAGAAGGATTAATTCGGCAAGAAACTCCAGACTCTCTCTGGTTCCTTCAATCAACAGACTTTGGCAATCTTCCTCACGCGCATCCGGCTGAAGGAGTTTGGTATTCAAGGCGAGGCGATCGGCCTCGGGCGACTGCTCGTAATGATCGCCTGCGTCGTAGATTCGCCGGGTATCCACCGCGTCAATGAGCCGCTGGGCCAGGTTTTTGATTCGAAGGGCGCAATCTTTGTCGGACTGGTCGTCGTTCATCTTCGTCCCAGTCTAACAAGTGCCCTTCGAATCAAGCTAACCACCGCGAACTTAGACGTCGACTCCGTATTCGCTCCACTGAATCACCCGGCCCTGCTCGCAGACCTGGTTGCCGAGGATGGCGGTCAGCGCACCTGTCACCCCCACCTCAATCCCCGCTGGCGAGGGAGCACCGGTCAGAATCGAGTTAAAGAAGGCCGTCGTGTGCGCGTCGTTCTTCTGCTGCACCTCAGGCGACAACAGCCGCTGCTCCTTGCCGTCGAGTGAATAGAACTTGGCTCCATTCATCAACTCCACCGCGCCCTTCGTGCCATACACGTTAATCGTCTGGTTGCCGCTGGGCATCGACCGGGGGTGGAACACCATCTGCGTGAACGAGAGCTTCACTCCGTTCGCATAGTCGTACGTGATGCTCTGGTGATCCATGATGTCGCGGCCCTTGGGATCGTCCTTGTACATGTTCGTGCCGCCAAAGCCAGCCGCGCGCGTGGGCCGCTGGCCAATCGCCCAGTTGCAGGCGTCGAGGTTGTGGACCGACTGCTCGACCAGATAGCCGCCCGACTTCTTCTTGTCGAAGTACCAGTCGGCGGAGCTGGCATCATGCGGATGATCGGAGGTGGCGTGGCGCTGCGCCTTGACGAAGAGCACCTGGCCGATCGCGCCTTCGTGGATCAACTTGATGGCGGCGCCAAGCTGCGTGTACGACCGCAGTTGCTGCCCAACCACGAACACCTTCTTCGTTTGCCGGGCCACCTTGAGCAGTTCGCGGATCGATTCCGGCGTCGTGCCGATGGGCTTTTCACAGTAGACGTGCTTGCCAGCCTTTAATGCCGCAATCGCCATCTCAACGTGCATGTGCGGCGGGGTCGCGATGTAGACCGCTTCGACGCTCTTGTTGTCGATGATCTTTCGCCAATCGCTCGTGGTGCTGGGGTTGGTGCTGGCTGCCCGGGTGGCGGCCTTGTCGAGGCGGTCGGGCTTGTTGTCGCAGAGGGCTACGACACGCGCCGTGGGCTGCTGCATGACCTCGCCGAGCAAGCTGGAGCCGCGATTGCCTACCCCGATCACGGCCGTCGCGACCTGCGTGTTGGCGCCCTGGCCGAAGGCGGCCTGCGCGGCGGTCGCCGCGCTCAATAGAAAATTGCGTCTCTCCATGTTCATGCTCCTTGTGTTTGTAAACCGCGCAAAACCGTGTCGATGTATTCGCGAGAACGACGCGCCAAGGCGTCGATTCCCGTAGCCTCCGCCGGCCGGGGGACCAGCGGTTCAAAGATGTTCTCGAAAGTCAGGGGGATGGTGAGGCCGGTTCGCATCATGGGCGCGAACAGCTTGTAGTGGTCTATCTCTCCAAAGCCGGGGCCGCAGTCCTCGTCCTTCGGGGTGTTGCGGTGATCCTTAATATTGAAGGCGCGGATGTCGCGCCAGCAGGTCTGGATGTCCGCGATGGGATCGTGGTTCTCGTAGTCGAGGACGTTGCCCGCGTCGTAGCAGACCTTCACGCCTTCATCCGCCACTTCGCGGACAATGCGCGCGCAATGCTCTCCGGTCGCCGTGTTGCCGCCGTGCTGCTTGATGACGACCATGACGCCGGCTTTGCGCGCGGCGGGCGCCATGCGTTTCAGATTGCTGACGAACGTTTCGTATTCGCCGGGGGTGGTTTTGCCGAAGGTGAGCAGGAAGGGGATCTTCGCGGCCGCGGCCTGTTCAATGCGGCGGAGATGGGCGTCGAGGGCGTTGGCGGCTTCGAGATTGACGGTGCTGAACATCATGACCGGATCCAATCCGAGGTCGCGGCAGCGGGCGGCTAACGCGGCAGCATCGCGGGCGGGCGCATCGACGGCCAGGGCGGGTTTGGGCCGGCCCTGAGCATCTCGATGATTCACGCCCCAGGCGACATGGTCATACCCGGCCCGCTTGATGCCTTCGAGGGCGCGCTCAAAGGGATGGCCGGAGTAGGGAAGCGTCATGCACGCCAATTGGAAGCGCGTGGGTGCGGCCTGAGCGAGAGCAAGGGCGGGCAGGGCAGAGGCGAGGAGGTCCCGGCGGGTCATGGCAGCTCCTTGACGGACACGTTTCGGTATTCGACGGGCCAGCCTTCGGATTGAAGGCAGATGTTACCTTCCTCCGGCCAAGCGCCGGTGCCTTCGTTGACGAGGACGCCGTTCAATATGACAGTGACCTTGCCATCCTTGACGGTGACTTCGTAGTGATCCCAATCGCCGAACGCGGGCCGGTTCTCCTTCACGAAGGGGCCGCGTTTCGCGCCGGTAATTTTACCGCCGCGGACCCCAAAGACGCTGCCGACTTCGCCGAAGTAGCCTTGCACTTCGAGCGATGTGGGCCAACCGTCCTTGGTGGGGCCGGCGAGGATGAAGAAGCCGGCATTGGGCCACTCTTCGTCGCTGCCGGGCCTTTGCTTGAAGCCTTTCTGGAATCGCCAATCGGCGCGGAGGACGAAGTTGCGGTACTTCTTCTTGCTGCGCAGGAAGCCATTTGGCTGCCCGGTGGTGCCGATGGCGCCGTCGCGCAGGAACCACGCTTCTGGCGGAGCCGCGCCGTCGACGGTCCAGTGTTCGCTGATCTGCCGCTTGGGCATCAGCGATTCAAAGCCGTCCTTGGCGAACAGCGTTCCGCAGAAAATAATGAGATAGGCGAGTTTCATTCCGAAGCTACTCCACACCACTGGCAGACGAAGGTCAGGAGCGCCTTCGTCGACTCGACCAACGAATCGATTTCGACGTATTCGTCCGGCATGTGGGCGTTGCCGCCGCGCGGGCCCCAGAGGAGGGCGGGGATGCCGAAGTCGTGGAACACATACATGTCGCAAGGACCTTCGATGCCGCAGACCTTGGGCAACTGCCCGGTGGCGCTTTGCGCCGTGGTGGCGAACTCCCGTACGAGCGGGTGGTCCGGGGCGAGAGCAGAGCCGGGCAGCCAGCGGATGGGATGTTCAATAGTGGGCCGGACGTTGAAGGTTTGGGGATTGGCGGCGACCAGGGCGTCCAGCCAGACGTTGAACTGCCGATCGATGGCCTCGACGGTTTCTCCCGGCATGGCCTGCCAAAAGATTTCCAGGCGGCAGAGGGGCGGGACGTTGGGGGGCTCGTCGGTGGTCCAGGGGGCGGTGTGGATGCGCGCGACGGTGACCGGCACACGGTCGGCGAGATGGGCGTAGAGGATATGTTCGGGCGCGGCGAGCCGGCGGACTTCGGCCAATTGGGGCAGGGCGTTCAGGAAGAGGCGCAGTTGCTCGATCACTCCCGCGGAATCGGCGGGGCAGAGGATGCCTCCGTTGGGAGCAGTGAAGCTAACGTGGACGGTTCGTCCGCCGCGCTGGGCCGGGCAGATGCGGAGGTTAGACGGTTCCGAGAGGATGGCGGCGTCCGCCGTGTAGCCGGCGAGCCGCCCAGCGAGGGTTCCATTGACGCCCCCGAACTCTTCGTCGACGACAGACTCGAACGTGAGGTCGCCGTACAAGCGGAAGCCGAGTTCGGCCAGGGCCTCCACCACAAAGACGTTCGAGGCGATACCGGCCTTCATGTCGAAGGCGCCTCGGCCGTAGAGCCGGCCGCCGGCGATCTCGGCGCCGAAGGGAGCATGGGTCCAGGGCAGTGACCCGGCCGGAACGGTATCGATATGCCCGCTCAATATGAGGGATCGGCCACCGCCATCGCCGGGGTAGGTTGAGCCGAGGTTGGGGCGCCGCTCGTAGTCCCGGCCCGGCCAGTAAACCGGGTGATCCGTGATGCCCGGGACCTCGTCGGGAGTGTAGAGTGTCGGGTCCCAACCGGCGCGTTGCAGCCGATCGGCCAGATAGAGTTGGCAGGCCAGTTCGGCGCCCGCGGGCGCGCGGTTCTCTGACGGTATTCGGACGAGGTCCGTGAGGATGGCGACCAGGCGTTCGCGGCGGGCGTCGACGTACCCGGACAGGCTGCGGGTGGTGGCTGCGTTCATCGAAACTCCGTTTCTCCTACTGGCTGGGAGAAGCCCTTGGTGAGAAATGCCAGATAGAGCAGGCCGGTAGCGAGCCAGGCGAAGCCTGCCGTTCTAGCGCCGGTCGAGAGGCTGAACCAAATATACATACAGATTGTCGCGCCGAGGGCGGGGAAGAGAAGGTTGGTGAAGAGGTGCGTGCCGGTGCGTTCCCGCTTGGTTATGTAGAAATGGGCGATGACGCTACAGTTTACGAGGACGAATCCAGCGAAGGCGCCGAAATTGACGAGTTCGACGACTTGCTGAAAGCTGATGAACAGGGAGCCGAGGAAGGCGAGAGCACCCATGAGCACGATGCTGCGGACGGGGGTGGCGAAGCGGGTGCTGAGGTGGGCGAAGAGAGCTGGCGGCAGGGTGCGGTCGCGGCCCATGCCGAAGAGCATGCGGGAGGCTCCGGCGACGCTGGCGAGGGAACTGGCGACGGCGGCCACGAGGACGACCACTGTGTTGAACGCGAAAAGGGACTCGCCACCGGTGAGGCGGCTGATATCGAGGATGGCTGTTTCGACTTCGGGCAGCGGTTTTTCGGCGGGCCAGACGATGGTGGCGAGGTAGGCAATCAGGAAGCAGATCATCGTTTGCATCACGCAGACGAAGACGGTGGCGAAGGCGATATCGGAGCGGGGGTTCTTTGCTTCTTCCGCTAGCGTCGAGACGGCGTCGAAACCGAGATAGGAGAGCGTCGCGATGCCGGCGCCCAGCATGAGGGGCCCGATGGCAAAAGTGGCGGGGTTATAGATGGCCTCTGGGCGAAGGAGGCCGGGAGGGCTGCCGCCGTGGAGGATGGCGGCGAGGACGAACCAAGCCGCGGAAAGACACATAAGAAACAGCATAATCTCGTTGACGCGTTTCGTTACTTGCATCCCGCAAACATTGACGACGGTGATGGCGGTGCAGAACAATAGCGCCCAGGCTGTGAAGGGTACGGCGGGGACGAGGCGATGGGCGGTGAGTGAGACAAAGATTGAGCTGAGGAGGGGTACCAGAACGTAGTCGAGCATCATGGACCAGCCGGCGAGGAAGCCGACGACGGGATGAATAGCTCGCCGGGCGTAGCTGTAGGTGGACCCGGCGGTGGGGAACGCCGTGGCCATTTTGCCGTAGCTGGCTGCGGTGAAAAGCATGGCGAACATGGCGGCGAGGTAGCTGAGCGCGGCATGGCCGTTCGAGACCTGGGAGACGACGCCGTAGACAGCGTAGACGCCGGTGGGCGTAAGGATGGCGAGCCCATAGACGATAAGGTCTTTACGGCCCAGCGTTCGTTTCAGTTCGCGGGCGGGCGCAGGGGAGGCTGCCACGTGGTTCCTAGTCGGCTCCTTCTTTCTTACGTATCGCAAGAAAGTATAGCAATCTTTCCCGGGTTGATTCGATGGGGTGATTCGCCGTTGACTATTCGGTTCGCGGGTCGATAGACTGGCATGCTTCCGCATAAGAAGAACATTGAAGATTATCAACCCACATCGACGTGGAATTTTGCGCCCGAAACAGGTCCGCGGCGCCAATAGCGCCGTGGTGTTGCAGCTCCTGCGCCGATTTGACCGGATCTCGCGGGCGGACTTGGCGCGGCGCAGCGGCCTGTCCGAAGGCACGGTGTCGCGGATTGTTTCCGGACTTCGCGAGCAGAGCTTGGTGGCCGAAGTGGGAGCGGAAAACTCAACCGGAGGGCGCCCCGCGACGCGGCTGCAGCTTTCGGATGCTCCACGGGCGATTGGGGTGGAGATTCAAAACTGGGAGACGCGTTTTGCCGTCGCCAGCACCCGGGGCGCCTTGTTGGAGACCACGGCCCTACGCACCCCGGCAACGCCGAAACAGACCGTAGAGATGATCGGTGCGCAGGTGGAGGCCTACTGCAGGACCCATGGACGGGCCTTGCTGCACGGAGTGGGGGTAACGGCGCGCGGCATCGTCAACAGCCGGGATGGGGTGGTGCAATTGGGCAACGCTCCGGGCTGGGTGGATGTGCCGTTACGCGCGATGTTGGAATCGGCGACGGGGTTGCCCGTGACGGTGGAGCACGACGTCCGCGCGGCCGCCTCGGCGGAGTACAACTACACCAACGCCGGGGAGTTGGCGCCGCAGTGCCTGCTTTACTTTCGCGTGGATGAGGGAGTGGGCGTCGGCCTGATTCTGAACGGGGAGGTCTATACAGGCCCCTCGATGGCGGCTGGCGAGTTTGGGCAGATGGTGATTGCCGATGACGGCAGCAACTCGCGCCATGACCGGCCGGGTTGCCTGGAGAAACTGGTTTCGAATATGGCGGTCTGCGACGCTTATGCGGAGACGCAGGGACGCTTTAATTCCGCCAGTACCGCGGACAGCGCCGCAAAGGTACGCCGCATTTGCCAACGTGCCACCGACGGCGACCAAGCGGCCATGCAGGTGGTTGCAAGGGCGGCCCGCTATTTGGCGATTGGTATTGTGAATGTGGCGTGGGGGCTCGACCCGGAGGTGATCGTCCTCAATTCGACGTTGAATACGGTTTGGCCGATTCTGCTTGCAGCGATTGAGGCGCAGTTCCCCGATACCGCGGAATGGCCGGCTTTTCGCCGCCTGCGGGTGCAACAGTCGGGCTTGGGCGAGCAGGGGACGCTGGTGGGCGCGGCTACGCTGGCCTTTGCTCCGCTCTTCCAACTCGACCGCGCCGGGTAGAATGAATTGACGCAGGCGGCGAATCGTCGCTAGACTTTCTTGCAGCTTGCACGAATGAAGACAATCTCCTGGTTCGTTCCGCTCGTCCTGCTGTTCCGTGTTGCCGCTGTGGGGCAACCGACGCCGGTATCCCCCGTTGTGCGCAAGGTTGCTGAGGCGGTAGACGCGCGGCACGCCATGGAGACGGTGAAGCTGGTTTACGCCAACGACCGCTGGTTCACGTTTCCGAAGTTCCAGCAGACGGTGGGGGAGTTAAAGACGCTGCTGGAGCGGAGCGGCGCTGCGCAAATTGAGGTGGGAGCGCTGCGGGCGGATGGGGTGACCCAGGCTGGATTTTGGACTGCGCCGATGGCCTGGGATGTGGCGTCCGCCTCGCTTGAGATGACGGCGCCGGAACGGGAGACGCTGTGCGACTACGCCCAGATTCCGACCTGCCTCGGTATGTGGAGCGGCCCGACGCCGCCGGCGGGGGTGGAGGCGGAGTTGGTGGACCTGGACGCGACACCGTGGAGCCGGGTGCGGGGCAAGCTGGTGCTGACGAGCCAGAACTCGGCCAACTTGAAAGATAAGCTGGCCCAGAACGGGGCGCTGGGGGCCGTAAATGGGTTTAGCGAAAACCCGGAGCTGGGCAACGACCGCCAGTGGATCAATGCCTGGGGCGACCATGGATGGGGTTTTTTGAAGGCGAGCACGCCGTTGCTTTCCTACTCGGTGACGCCGAATCAGGCGGCCAGGCTGCGGGAGCTGTTGGCGGCGGGGAAACGGGTGGTGCTGCGCGCTAGGGCGGAGACGAGGTTGTATGCGGGAGAATACCCGTGGGTGACGGCGATTTTGCCGGGAACCGTTAGCAATGGGGAAGAGGTGCTGGCGCTGGGCCACATTGCCGAGCAAGGGGCGCAGGATAACGCGACCGGCGTAGCCGCCACGGTGGAGGCGCTTCGGACGCTGCACCGTTTGATCGAATCCGGCCAGTTGCCCCGTCCTCGGCGAAGCATCCGCGTTCTTCTGATGCCGGAGGTATATGGTTCTCTCCACTACATCGGACGCCATCCCGAACGAATGGCGCGGACGGTGGCGGCGATTACGGTGGACACCCCGGCGGCTTCCTACGATCTGGCTGGGACGGAGTACACCGCGTATAAGAATCCACACGTCGCCAAATCGTGGACCGATGTTTTGATTCAGCGCATTGCGCGAGCGACGTTGCCTAAGTTCCGGCCGTTCCACACGGCGGAGCATACGACCGGCACGGACGCTTATCTGGGGGACCCGACGATTGGCGTACCGAACGTGTGGCTCTATAGCGGTACGGGAACCGTGACGCATCACAATAGCGCCGACGTACCGGCGACGGTGGACCTGCGATCGCTGGGGGACCTGACGGCCATGGTGGCGGCCTATTTGTATGTTGCCGCCAATGCCGGGGACGGTGAGATTCCGTGGTTGGCGAGCCTGCTTGTCGATAGCGCGGCCGAGGACTTGAGTGCAGCGGGGGCGGCCGGCATGGATGCGTTGTTGGCCGGGGATAAGGCTGCGGCGGCATTCGCATTGGCCCGGATTCAGTATTTGGCGGAGCGCAACATCGATGCGCTGGGCAGTCTGCGGAAGCTCGGCGAACACCCGGCGATCGCGTCCTCGGCGGCGCACATTCGGGCTTTGGAGAAGGCGCATTCCGCGCGCCTGACTGGGCAGGGCCTTCGGGTTTACCAGCGTGAACGGGAAGGCAAAGACGGGGTGCTGGTGGTGCGCCGGAAGCGGATCGGGACGATCCCCCTCGACGATTTGGCGCAGGAGAAGCGGGAAGGGTTTCCGTCTGGCGCGTGGGACAAGATGGTGACCGTCGCATTGTATTGGTGCGATGGCAAGCGCACGGTTGACGAGGTGGCGCGGCTCACTGAATTCGAGATGGGCCGTCCGCTTTCGTTCCGCTTCGGCGCCTATTTCCGATTTCTGGAACGACATCGATATGTGGAATTTGCTAAGTAAGTTCGTTCTGTTCGCGGCGGTGTGCCACGCGGCGGAACTACGCCTGCTGCCGGAGTATCAACGTTCGGACCCGTTTGGCGCGACGGTCGAAGCGGACCGTACGGTCGCCGCCTTTTCGGGGAAGCTGACGACGGCGCGCCGGGGCTATGCCTCCGTGCAGGTCGTCGCCGTGACGGACAAGCCGATGGCTTATCGGCTTGCTGTCTCGTCTCCATTTCCTGCGGACTTGTACCGGGAGTGGTTCCACCGGACGAAGCCCGACGGCAAGTACTTTCCCGACGCTCTCATCCCGATCGCATCCGGCGCGTCGTTGGCAATTCCTGATCCCGAGAATCGAATTCCGAATCAGACGGCTCAGGCGTTCTGGGTCGACTTCTGGATTGCGGAAGATACAAATCCCGGAGTGTACAAGGCTGCGGTGACGCTGACGGAAGGCGGGCGAAGCCTGAATGCCGCGATCGAGATTGAAGTTCTTCCCGGCGTGATCCCGAAGGAAGACGCCATCACTCTCGATCACAACTCGTACGGCACCGGGTGGCTGTTTGGCCAGTATCCGAATACGCTACCGCCGGAGAATGACGACAAGCTGTTTCAACTGATCCACTCCTATCACCGGCGGTTCTACGAGCATCGTGGCGTCTACCATCAACTCGGGTATGGCCATGGTGGAAAGGTGGGGCCCGAGTTCGCGCCGGAACTGGCGGGAACTGGCAGGAACAAGCACATCACGAGTTGGGACCGCTTTGATCGTCACTACGGCCCACTTTTGGATGGGAGCGCGTTTCGGAATACGCGCCGTGGGTCGCGGCCGATTCCCTACGTGTATTTGCCGATCAACCCGGACTGGCCTGCCTCGCAACTTTGGTGGGGGGAGCCGGGGTACGAAGTGGAGTTCACGAATGTGGTTTCCGCCATGGAGCGCCACTTCCGCGAGAAGGGCTGGACCGGCACTCACTTTGAACTCTTCTTCAACCACAAGAAGCGCTATAAGGGCTTTTCGTGGGACGGCGACGAACAGCGGTTCGCGCGGGACAACGACTGGCTGGTAGAGTACCGGCGGCTTCTCGGCAAATCGGTGCCGGCGGATTCGCCGGTGAAATTCCTGACGCGCATCGATTCCAGTTGGACGATGGAGGAACAGTTCAAGCGCCTGGAAAAGGTCGTGAACTTCTGGGTGGTGGGTGAGGGGATGTTGAGCTGGTATCCGGGTTCGGCGGAGATGCTGCGGGCTCGTGGCGACCATATCTGGTCTTATGGCGGGACGCCGACGGTGGAGAAGGCCGCTGCCATGATTACGCTGAATCCGCTGCGTTCGTGGGTGACGGGGGTGCAGGGGTTCGTGCGGTGGCAGACGGTGGATCCGGGGCCGGATCCTTGGTTCGGGTTGGAGGGGGGCGGGGAGACGCTCGTCTATCCCGGCGACCGCTTCGGGATCGGGGAGCCGCTCGCGTGCATCCGGCTGAAGGTGCAGCGGAACTGTTTGCAGGATCTGGCACTTTTGGAGGAAAGCGCGGCGAAGGGGAATCGGGCGGCGGTAATGACGGAGGTGCTGAAGCGTTTCAACGGGACCACGGCTGCCGATTGGCGGAATGCAGCGCCGCCGCTCGCGAAGACGCCGGTGCTGGAGTGGAACAATATAAACATCGGCGAGGCGTTGGCGCCGTTCGAGGCGAAATTCGCGAAGGTGCCGGCGGATGCCTGGCAACGGGTTCATGAGTACGCCGTTGGGGGTGGCCAATGAGGTTCCTAGTAATTGCCTTTGCTTTGATGAGCCCCCTGCTCGCCCAGCGGGAGCAGGAGCTGGATGCGATTGCCAGGACGGCAAGCGTGATGGTGGATGGCGATGTCTGCCAGCGGATCGTCACGCCGCGGGCGCTCGAGTTTATGCTGCGGAATCCATCGCCGGACCGATGGGCGGACGCGGACAACTACGACGTGAACGACGCGGCTTTTCTGGCGACCAAGAAGACGCTGATGCGGCTGGCGATGTTGGCCGACTATCCGGTGGACGTGAATTTGTGGATGCCGATCAAGCCGGATACGGTGCATGTGGTGATTCGCAACCGGCATGAGATGAGCCAGTTCTGGCCGTGGGGAAAGCTGTTTCAGCCAGCGCCGGCCCCGATGTTGGAGGTGCTGAAAACAGGCCGGCGGCAGACGGTGAAGGAGAAGCCTGGGTTTATCTCGGTGTTGGCTCCGGTGCGGAACAGTTTGGACGAGATTGTAGGATTGGTGGAGGTGGTGACGAAGGCGCCGCCGGATCTAAGGGAGAACGTCAAATGAATCGCCGCCTTTTTCTCGTTGGCCTGCCGTTGCTGTCCTCGGCGCAGACCGCTTCGGCGGTGCCGCCGCTGCGGGGGCTGAGCCGAACGAACCTGTTGGAGTATCGGGACGGAGGGGCGATTCGGATTGCCAAGAGCCGGCGGGAGTGGGAGGTGCGGCGGCGGGAAGCAATCGACGCGATGCACCAAGTAACGGGTCCATTGCCGGGGAAGGAGAAGCGCTGTCCTTTAGTTGTGACGGTGCATGACGAGGCCGACATGGGCAGCTATGTGCGGCGGTCGATTTCGTATGCCGCGGAGCCGGGATCCCGGGTGACGGCGTATCTTTGTATTCCGAAGGCTGCTCTCGCGGGGAAGAAGGCTGCCGCGGTGCTGTGTCTGCATCCTACGGACAATGTGGCGGGGTACAAGGTTGTGGTGGGACTGGGCGGGCGGCCGCATCGGCAATACGCTTCGGAGTTGGCGGAGCGCGGCTTCGTGACGATCTCGCCGAGTTATGTGCAGTTGGCGGAGTATCAGCCGGATGTGCGGAAGCTTGGCTACGAGAGCGGGACGATGAAGGCGATTTGGGACAACCTTCGCGCGCTGGATCTGCTTGATGGCTTGGCCCAGGTACGGAAGGGCAAGTATGCGGCGATTGGCCATTCGTTGGGCGGGCACAACGCGATCTATACGGCCGTGCATGATGAGCGGATCCGGGTGGTGGTTTCGAGTTGCGGCTTCGATTCGTTTTTGGATTACTACGGCGGGAACATTAAGGGCTGGGTGCAGGAGCGGTACATGATGCGCATGGGGCGTTACGTGAGTGCGCCGCAGGATGTGCCGTTTGATTTTTATGAGTTGATCGCCGCCCTGGCGCCGCGTGCTGTTTTTGTGAACGCGCCGCTACGAGATGCGAACTTCCGCCACGCGAGCGTGGACCGGATTCGGGATGCGGCGCTGCCTGTGTTTAAGCTGTACGGGGCGGAAGAGAGGCTGCGGGTGGAGCATCCGGACAGTGAGCATGATTTTCCGGATGTAGAGCGGTTTGCGGCCTACGAGTGGATTGCGCGGTATCTTTGAACGTTTCCGGTGGACGCGCAGTCGGCGGAGCGTTAGGTGGTGGTTCGCGATCCGGAGGGTCGCGTGGCGGCTCGGCTGATGACGCGGGGCAAGATGACGGAACTGGTCTGCTACTCCGCCACCGGGGTTGAGGTGGCTACGTTGGGCGTGGACCGATTCAGCTCAATGCGTCAATTGCTCTTTCGGGAGCAGAAAGGTGAAGTGGTGGGCGGATGGGTGCATGGCCTTGAGGACGGGGCGGGGACGATCTATCTCGGCGATCACGATAAGCCGGCGCGGATTATATTGGGCGCCGACTATTCGGATATTGTGGGGGCGCCGCCCGAGCGATGGGGCCTGCAGGTCCGGCCCGGCCCGGCGAGTCAAGCGGAGGCGAGGGCCGTGCGAGATTGGCAAACGGGCACGTGGACCGGGCGGGTTCGAGTGACTGAAGGGAGGCGTTCGGCGACCTTGATGCCGTAGTGTTTAGGCCAGTTGCGGCTGCCCGGGATCTCGACGGATCCACTTAAACGCGGGGATGGAATTCTTCCAGAAGAACTTCTCGGCGGCTCCAGGACTCTTGGCTGAGAAATACGAGCGGAAGATGTCAATTGCCGCTTTGTTGCGGCCGGCGTAGACGAGGTAGTCTTCGCCGAAGATGTCCCAGATGAAGTCCATGACGGGCTTATAGACGGCGGGGTCGAATGGCGTATTGCCGGCTGCGCGGGCGCGATGTAAGCCAGAGAGTTTGACGAAGGCGTTCCTCTGGCGAAGGCCGCGGAGATGGCCGGCATAGGTCTTCAGCACCGCTGGGTCCGTGGGCAGGGCAAGGGCCTGGAGATGGCCGAGGACAATGCGGAGGTTGGGGACCTGGTCAGTGAGACGGAGCGTGGCTTCGATCAGATCGAGGCGGGGGTTGGCGACTTCGAGAGTCAGGCCTGTTTGCGCGTAGGCCTTCATGTTTTCGATGAACAGAGGCTGGTGGATGGCGGTGACAAGGTCTTGCCCCTTCCAAACGTTGCCGTAGCGGATACCCAGGAATAGCTTGTTCCGGTGGTAGCGTTCGAGATACTCGCGGAACTGGGGGATGGTGGGGTCCAGGTTCCCGATCATGCCGGTGATGATGGGTTCCTTTTCGATCATCATCAGCACCCAGAGATTGTCTTCGACCCAGGGGCTGGCCTCGACCTTGATACCGCCAACGATGCCGAGCGGGACCGCCGACTCGCGGTAGTGATGAGCGAGAAAGGGCGGGTTGTTGGGGGTGAAAGGAAACGGGGCGCCTTGGGGGCGGGTCTGGTCGTAGAGGTGGAAGTGGGTGTCGATGATGGGGATCGCGTCAGCGGGAGAAGCGGAGGCCGTGGCGACGGCGGCTGCGGCGGCGATCCAGGTGCGCCGGCTCAGGGAGGGATGAGAATGTTTCTCGTCGAGCATGGGGAGGGAACTCCTTATCGGTCCCTGATTCTATATCAAGTCCGGGGCGCGGCGGTTCGATGTAAACTCGGAGCAGACGGAAATCGGATCCGCACAGAAACTCCATGAAGAGAATGGCTGGCTATCTCCGTACGCTCCCCATCGCGGCCTGCCTAACGGCGGTTTTGTCTGCTCAGACCGAGAGTCGCGAAGCCTTTGTGGGGCGGTATTGCCTGGGTTGTCATAGTGAGCGGGCCAAGGCCGGCGGCTTCGTGCTCGAAGGGGTTCCGCACGCCGATGCGTCGCTTCGTCCAGACGTCTGGGAGAAAGTTGCGAAACGGGTTCGTGCGCGGGAAATGCCCCCAGCGGGGATGCCGCGCCCGCAGGAGGCTTCGGCTGCTGCTTTCCTCGGCGGATTGATCGGGGAGCTGGATCGTGGCGGACATCGCGCACCGTATGCCGGATCGCCGGTGATCCGGCGGCTGAATCGAACGGAGTATACGAACGCCGTCCGGGATCTGTTGCGCATTGAGCTGCCCTTGGACGCCGAACTTCCCCAGGACCAGACCGCGGCTGGTTTCGACAACATTGGCGATGCGCTTTCGATGTCGCCGCTGCTGCTGGAGCGATACCTGAACGTAGCCCGGCGGGTGAGCGCGCTCGCCACGGGCACGGGGGAGGCATCGCCCGTCGTGGAGATATTCCCCGCCACGGGGACGCAGGCGGTATGGCAGGGCGAAGGGATGCCGTTCGGTACCCGCGGTGGGATTCGTGTGACCCACTTTTTCCCGAAGGACGGGGACTACGATCTGCGGGCGTTTCTGGCAAAAGAGAGTCTGACTCCGCTGGAAGGCGTTCGTTTCTTTCGCATGCGCCTGGCGAAGATGAAGGCCGGTTCGCATACGGTGGTGGTAACGTTCCCGGATGAGTATGCGGAGCGCGAAGGGCCGGTATTGAACGTGGGCGGGCCTGGGGGGGCGGCGCTTGGCGGCCCCTTGGACGTGCTCGGCAGCGCAGTGCGCCCAACGATTGAGTTCCGCGTGGATGGCCGCCGGGTGAAATTGTTCGAGATTGGCGGGATGACGGCGGGGGAGGCGGCGTTCGACGGCCTGCCCGGACCGCCTGTGTTGGGGCGAATTGAGATTGCCGGACCGTATAACGCGACCGGGCCGGGAGAGACGCCAAGCCGGGCTCGGATCTTCGTTTGCCGGCCTACGGCAGCCGAAGCGGACGAGGGCGACTGCGCCAAACGGATCCTGACGCCTCTCGTGCGGAGAGCATTCCGGCGGAGCCTGACCCCCACGGACCTGAATCCCTTCCTCAAAACGTTCCGGGTTGCCCGCAGCGCGAACAAGCCCTTCGATGCCGCTATTGCGGCTGCGATCCGAGACGTTCTGCTCGCGCCGGACTTTCTATTCCGCCTGGAGTTTGATTCCACCCAAGGCGCGCCAGGCAGCGCCCAACCGGTGACGGAGTTCGAACTCGCCTCCCGGCTATCGTTCTTCCTCTGGAGCAGCATTCCTGACGACCAGTTGCTGGATGCGGCGGCAGCCGGCAAACTACGTGACCCGAAGATGCTGGAGCGCGAAGTTCGCCGTATGCTCGCCGACGGGCGCTCCACCGCGGTGATGGACAATTTTGCCGCGCAGTGGCTCGGGCTCCGCGAGTTGGCCGGAGCGGCTCCCGATAAAGAGTTGTTTCCGGAGTTCGATGCCGCGCTCGCGGCTGGATTCCGAACAGAAACCCGTTTGTTCGTCAACAGCCTGATTCGCGAGAATCGCAGTGTCCTCGATCTCCTCCGCGCCGATTACACATACTTGGATGAGCGTCTGGCCGGTCACTACGGGATAGCCGGGGTTACCGGGCCCGGCTTCCGCAGGGTGCCGCTCGATAGCGCCTCCGGCCGCGGCGGTCTGCTGACACACGGCAGTGTGCTGCTGCTGACTTCGCATTCCACGCGGACTTCGCCTGTCTTGCGGGGCAAATGGATTCTTGAGAATCTTCTGAATTCCCCGCCGCCCGCGCCGCCGGCCAACGTGCCTCCTCTCGAGGAGAAGGCGGGGGATGGGAGGAAGCTAACAGCACGCGAGCAAGTGGAGCGGCACCGGGCTAATCCCAGTTGCGCATCCTGCCATGACCGGATTGATCCGCTGGGATTCGCGCTTGAAAACTACGACGTGATTGGCCGTTGGCGGACGAAGGATGAGGGCGGACCGATCAATGCCTCCGCCAAGATGCTCGGTGGCACCGAGTTCACTGGCCCGCAGGGATTGAAGGGCATGCTGCTGGGCCGCGCCGATGAGTTCGTTCACGCCACCCTGGAGCGCCTGCTGACCTATGCCCTGGGGCGCGAGTTGGACGCCCGGGATCAGCCCACGATTCGAACGATTTTACGCCAGACCGAAGCCGCTGAGTATCGCTTCCATGACTTGGTTCTTGCCATCGTGAGAAGCGCACCTTTTCAAATGAGACAGAAGTAGGAGCGCTGAAACCATGTTTATTCAGCAGAAGTATCTTCCCCGCCGCACGTTCTTGCGTGGTGCGGGGGTGTGCCTGGGACTTCCTTTGCTGGAAGCGATGGTCCCCGCGCTGACCGCCGAAAAACTGACCGCCGCCGCGCCAGTACGACGATTGGGTTTTGTGATCTACCCGTTGGGCGTAGATCAAGACCGTTGGCGGCCCAAGGGGGAAGGGACCAGCTATCAATTCAGCGAGGCGTTGGAGCCATTGGCGCCGCATCGCGGAAAGATGGTGGTGATGAGCGGTCTCTCGTCGGACCCGGACCGGAGCAAGGCCGGGTTTCATGACCGGGCGCTGGCTTCCTTCCTCACCGGCGTGGAGCCGGCGAAGGGCAAGGTCCACGTCGGTATTTCGGTGGATCAATTGGCGGCGCGGACGTTAGGCAAAGATACGCAGTTTGCCTCGCTTGAGCTTTCGACGGAGAACAACAATGGCGGCGCCGCGCATGTGGGCCCAGTGTTCAAGAGTGCTACGACGCCGCTGCCGTTTGAGTTCAATCCGCGGCGGCTGTTTGAGCGGCTGTTTGGAGAGGGGGGGCGTATCGATCCCGCCGCCGCCGCGGCCCGGGACGCGGCCGACCGGAGCAGCTTGGACAGTGTTACGGAGCGGATCACCGAACTGAAGGCCAAGCTCGGCGCGGGCGACCGACGGAAGCTCGAGGAGTACGTCGAGTCCATCCGCGATGTGGAGCGGCGGATTCAGGTGGCGTCGCGGAAGCGTCCGACGGACCTGCCCGAAATGTCTCGTCCGGCGGGCGTGCCCGACTCCTGGCCGGAGCACGTGAAGCTGATGTTTGATTTGCAAACATTGGCCGTGCAGGCCGATCTGACGCGAGTGTGGACGTTCATGTATGCCCGGGAGGCGACGTCGATCAACTACCCGCACCTGGATATCTCGATGGGGCACCACGAGATCTCGCACCATAATTTTGAGAAGGACAAGCTGGACGCACTTGCCAAGATCAACGTGGATCAGTCGCGGCTGTTCGCCTATTTCCTGAGCAAACTGGATTCAATCAAGGAGGGGAACTCCACCTTGCTGGACCACTCGTTGATTCTGTACGGGAGCAATCTGAGCGTGCCGACGTCACATAGTCAACGAGACTTGCCGATTATTCTTGCCGGTGGGGCCGCGGGCAGAATTGCCGGCGGACGGTATTTGAAGTTTCCGGGCGATGAGACGCCGCTGACAAATCTATACCTGACGATGCTCGACAAGGTGGGCGTGCCCACCGAGAAGTTGGGAGATAGCACTGGCCGGTTGAATCGGCTGGAGGTCTAGCGATGAAGCGGTACGCAATCCCTGTCTTCCTGACCCTTTCGTTTGGGGCGGCGTTCGCGGCGGACGGCGGCGCCCTGCTGAATGCAGCGCGCGGCGACGATGGCGGTGGGGTCCGGCAACTCCTTGCGAAGGGAGCGGATCCCAACGATCGGGAGAGCGACGGAACCACGCCGCTGGCGTGGGCGGCTGTGCGAGCCAACACGGAAATGGTGGCTCTGCTGCTGAAGGCGGGAGCGGACCCCAATCGAACCAACGAAATCGGCATCGGCCCTTTGGCGCTTGCGATTGCCAACGGTTCGCTCTCGATTGTTGATCAACTATTGGCCGGTGGTGCGGACCCCAATCTCGCTCGCGAGAATGGCGAAACGCCGCTGATGACCGCAGCGCGAATGGGCCGTGTGGACATGATGAAGCGGTTGCTGGCCAAGGGGGCCACCGTCAACGCACGGGACAAGAAGTTCGGCCAGACGGCGCTGATGTGGGCGGCAGGTCGTCCGGAGGCGGTGCGGCTACTGCTTGAGTATGGGGCTGACGTTCGAGCCACCACGAAGACCTGGGACGTGAAGTACACCATCTATCTGCCGACGACGGCGACGCTGGGCAAGACCGGGATTCCTTGGAACAACGAGGGCGACTATATCGCGAAGAAGGGCGGGCTGAACGCTTTGTTTTTTGCCGTACAGAAGAACGACCTGGAATCGACGCGGGCGTTGCTGGACGCCGGGTTGGATGCGAATTCAATGGCCGCTGACGGGACGACTCCGTTGCTGGCCGCGCTGTACAAATGGGACTCGCCCGCGGGTACGTTCGTCCCCGGCCGCGGCGCTCCGGCGACGGCGGGGAGTTCGCAGCGATTTCGTCCGGATCTGGCGTTGGCGGCATTGCTGCTTGATCGCGGGGCCTCGGTGAAGGTGGCCGACGGCGCGGGGTACACCCCGCTGCACGGCGCTGCCTTGGCGGTGGCGAAGGCTGCTCGCAGCGGGACGCGGCAGCGAGGCGCTTATGGCCAGACGGCGGCAGCGCTGGCGCTTGGCGCGGATGACGGTAGCCTGGGCGCTTCGGACCTGCCGAATGCGCTGACCATTGTCCGGAGGCTGCTTGACGCGGGCGCAAATCCGAATCAGCAGACGGTGTATCCCACCGGAGGGCCGGCAGGGGATGTGCGGATCAATCCCGCTCCGCCGGGATCGTCCGCGATGCACATCGCCGCGAGTTCGGGGAGCGTGGATCTGGTGAAAGTTCTGGCCGACCGGGGCGGCAATCCGAATCTCGTCCGCAAGGATGGCCACACGCCGTTCTCTGTTGCTGTGCTCGCCGGGGACCTGCCGATCGTTCGGGAGCTGGTCGAGCGCGGGGCCGACGTTCGCGGACGGTGGAATCCGCAGGACAAGATCCCCGATCCGGTGGAGGCCATTACCTTGGCGCGGAAGGATCAGTCGATCCTGCATTTGGCGGCGATTCAGGGGCGGCCAGAACTGCTGGAGTTTCTGCATTCGAAAGGGGCGGCCCTGGACGCGAAGAATTCGATGGGCGAGACGCCAGTGGATCTGGCTGACCATCAGGAACGGTATCGGGAAGCGATTCAGAGGCAGGGGGCCGAAGGCGACCCGGAGAAGTTGAAACAGGTGGTGCGGAAGACGGCGGGTTCGGATACGTTGAAGCGGCTGGCGGGCAGGTAGGAGAGTGGCCGGCCCCCAGGGAGAGGGCCGGCCGGCTAGTTGCGAGACTACCAGAGCAGTTTCAGGGCAAACTGAGTCTGGCGTGGCGCGTTGGCGGTACCGGTGACACGGCCGAACTGGGCGTTGCCAACGGTGGTGTTCGGCGAGCCGAACACCGGGTGGTTGAGGGCGTTGAAGCTCTCTCCGCGGAGTTCGAGCGCGACGCGTTCGCCGACGATGTTGAACCGCTTGAAGACCGAGAGGTCGAGCAGTTCGACGAAGTCGCTGCGGAGGCTCGGGTGCATGCGGCCCATATTGCCGAAGGTGAACTGGGCCGGAAGGGTGAACGCACTGGTGTCGAACCAGCGGTCCAGGGTGGGGTTGTCGAGAGTGGCGTCCTTGCCGGTCGAGTCCGGGCGCTGGCCGCCGCCGAAAGATTGGCTGGTGTTTCCGGTGGTGAGCATCTGCAGGGGGGAGCCACTGCTGAGAGTCATGATCCCGTTCACTTGCCATTGACCGAGGACTGCGTTCAGGAAACCGTTCCACTGGGTTCCATACTGCTTCCCTTTGCCGAACGGCAGTTCATAGGTGTAGCTGGTGACTAGCCGATGCCGGTAGTCGTACGGCGAAATGGAACGTTCGCAGGCGCGGCAGTTGAAGTTGCGGAAGCCGGCCGAATCCCAGGCGTTGTCGCCGCCGTCGGCGATGAGCTTCGACCAGGTATAGGCCACCACAGCGGAGCCGGCTTGGGAGAACCGTTTCTTAAAGCTGACCTGCAGGCTGTGGAAGTTCGAGTTGCCCCACGAGGTGCCCGCGAATGAGACGCCGGGGATGTGGGGATAGGGCGTGAGCAAGTGTCCGCGTTGAACCGTTCGGGTGGACAGTGCGCCGACCTTGATGATTCCGAAGAACGGATTCGGCACCGTATCTAACAACCCGGCGTCAGGACGGATGAGCGAATCGGCCAACTGGTCCATCTGCCAGCCAAGCGGCAGGTGCGTGCCTTTGTTGCCGGCGTAGGCGACTTCGAGAACGGAGGTCTTTCCGAGATCCTGGCCGATGGAGAAGTTCCACTGCGCGTTGTTCGGTGTCGTCATGACGGAGGGAATTGGCGAGCCAACGCCCTGGCCGAGCGCGGCGAGGAGGCCGTTCGCCGATCCCTCCGGTTGCAGAACTCCATTGGGGAACGGGTTGCGCAAGAGGTCGGTTGGCGTGACGCCGTCCACACTGGTAACCCACGGCGTGCTGGCCCGGAAGGGTGCAGTGCCGTAGTTGTTCGCTCCATACGGTGCTGTCGTGTAGAAGATGCCGCCGCCGGTCCGAATTACGGTGCCAGGGCGAATCTGGTAGGCGATGCCGATGCGGGGGGCGATCTTACCCCATTCGATACTCTTGAGATTGCGGCCCCGGTCGCCTTGATTGGCGAACGTCCAGCCTCCCTGCAGGTTCAAGCCGGTTTGCTGGCTGAGCGGACTCGGGGCGGAGGGATCGAAAACGGCGTAGCGATCATAGCGCTCGGTCAGGCCGGTTTCAAAGTCCCAACGGATGCCAAGGTTGAGCGTAAGCTTCCGGTTTACTTTCCAGTCGTCCTGGAGGTAGAAACCGAAGCTCTTGCTCTCCAGGGCCGGACGAATGCCGTGAACCTCACTACCACCGGCGCCGGTGCCCAGCAGGAACGAGGCAAAGCCGAAGCCCCCGGTGGCGGAGACAACGCGCGGGTCAGGGCCTTGCGTCATGGCGCGATTGAAGGTGAAATTCATGCTCCAGGGTGCCTGCATGTGGTTGATGAGGTTGCCGCGGATCTCCGTTCCGGTCTTGAGGGAGTGGCTGCCCAAGACTTTGGATAAAGTGCCGACGAAGGTGTGGGACTGGTTCGCCGACCGGAAGTTCCAGTGGTGCAGCAGGCCTGGCATCGTCATCTCCTCGACACTGAACTCTGGAAACGCCAGCAGGTCCGCGCCGGTCTCGGTATAGGCGGGCAGGCCCAGGGTGGTGGGCCGGAAACCCTTGTGCCAGCTTCCGCGGTCGAGAATGGAGCGGGCAAAGCCGTAGCGGAGGCTCAGCAGCGTGGTGGAGTTGATGGTCCAGCTATAGTCGAGGGCGGCGTTCTGTTGCCGTTCGTAATTCGAGTAGCAGCCGCCATCGGGGCATCCGGGGCCAGCCCACAGCTCCGGTTGGGAGTTCTGATTCTGGAAGATGGTGTAGCGGAAAAAGATGCGCTGGCTGTCGTTGAAGTTGTGGTCGACCTTGGTCGTGCCGCGGTTGACGTCAGTGGGGGCCTTGCCCTGAAAGAAGAAGTTGTTCTGTCCCGTGTTCGCTTGCCCGGGGAGGTTGGGCCTGGGTCCATAAAACTTCAGCACGTTCGCCGCCACCGGGTCGATACGGGTGGCAGGAATTCGATTGCCGGGGAACACAGTACGGGTGAACTGTCCTGGCCGCGCCGGGTCGGGCGAGGTGGAGAACGGATCGTAGATGTTCCGGAGCGCTCCGGCGGCTGTGAGGGTTTTCGAGAAGTCGCCGCCCATTTGTTCGTCGGTGGGGAGGGTGAAGAACCGCGTTGCGGCCGACCGTTGCCGGCGGCCTTCGTAGACGGCGAACCAGAAGGTTTTGTTCTTGCCGTCGTAGACCTTGGGGATCACGAGCGGTCCGCCGGAACTGGCGCCGAACTCGTTCCGCTGGAATGTAGCCAGTTTGGCGCCGCTGGCATTGGAGAACCAGCCGTTGGCGTCCATTTTGCTGTTGCGCAAGAATTCGAACGCGCTGCCATGGAGCGTGTTCGTGCCGCTCTTGGTGGCGATTGTCAGAATGCCGCCGCCGCTGCGGCCGTACTCCGCGCTGAAGGCGTTGGTTTGAATGCGGAACTCTTCCACGCCTTCCACCGAGGGCACCGCGCTGTTGGCGTTCATGTTGGCGGTATTGGCGTTCATGGTGACGGGCACGCCGTCCATCATGATTGCGTTGGAAGAATCGCGGCCTCCGTTTACGGTAAATCGGCCGATCGATTCGAAGCCTTCGCCGACGCCGCCATTCCCGCCGGCTGGACGAAATCCGAAAACTCCGGGGGTCAGGGCGGCCAATCCGTAGACGTTGCGGCCGTTAAGGGGGAGGTCGATGATTCGTTTGTTCTCGACGACGCCGCTTAGCGTGGCGCTGGTGGTGTCGATCGAGACGGCCCCCGTGGATACTGTCACCGACTCTGTGACAGCGCCCAACTGCAGAGGAATGCTGACTTCCGCTTTCTGCTGGGTGGCGATGGGAATGAGTTCAATCAGGTGCGCCCGGAATCCAGCTTTCTCTGCCCGGAGGCGGTAGCGGCCGGGGGGAAGGGGCGAAACAAGGAAGAACCCGGACTCATTGGAGGCGGAACGAAGGTTGACGTTCCGCTCGATATCCGTGACGACAATGCTGGCGCCGGCAATTGCCGCGCCGGAAGGGTCGGTGACAAGACCCGAAATCTGCCCGGCGACAGTCTGCGCTGTCAACGGTGGCGGGAGAAAGCAAACTGCCAATAACGCTCCCACGACGAAGTTGGAAATAGCGGTTCTCATGGTAATCCCCTGTGGAGTTGGACTTACGACCGGCGGGAAGCATATCCGAAGTCAGGGCCGAGTACAACGGGTAATGGCGGCTGGTTTAGGGTGTCGTGATAAAATGTCAGTGTCTTGAATACAGTAATGTCCTTGCGCGTTACACTCCCACTCCTTCTCCTGCTTTCTCTGCGCCCAACTGCCATCGCCCAGTCGACGAAAGCGGATCTCCTGGGGGTAGTTCGCGACCCGGCGGGTTTACCGGTGACTTCCGCTCTCGTGAATCTACGGAACACCGCGACCGGTCTGACGTCTGCGCAGACATCGGGCATTGACGGCGGCTACCAGTTTTTCGCCCTGCCTCCCGGGGAGTACCAACTCACGGTTACGAAGTTGCGGTTTGCTCCACTGCAACGCGAGAGGATTCTGCTGCGTGTGGGAGACCGCCTGGCGCTGGACCTGAACCTGCAGTTGGGCGACGCGAGCCAAGCCGTGGAGGTGACGGATGCCCCGCCACTGCTACAGGCCACGCGGGGCACGGTGAGTTTCGTGGTGGAGCGGCGCAAGGTTGTGACCCTGCCACTCGATGGGCGAAACTTCGTGCCGCTGATTGCGCTGTCCCCCGGGGTGAGCTTGCCGCCGGGCAACCTGCTGCCGCGGATAAACGGTAGCCGTCCGCGCGTGAGCGAGTACATCTACGATGGCATCAGCGTGTTACAGCCGGAACCCGGTCAGGTCGCCTACTATCCGATCATCGATGCGATTGAGGAATTCCGCGTGGAGACGAACAGCTACTCGGCCGAGTATGGACGGTCGAACGGGGGCGTGATCCTCGTGAACCAGAAGTCCGGCACCAACGTCTGGCACGGCACGCTGTTCGAGTTCTTCCGGAACGAGAAGCTGAACGCTCAAAACCTGTTTGCCACGACCGGGGACAAGCCACGCTTTCGGCGGAATCAGTATGGGTTCGTAGTGGGCGGACCGCTGCAGAAGAACCAGACGTTTCTTTTCGCGGACTGGCAGGGGACGCGGCTGAACACGGGAGTGGTGCGGACAAGTACGGTGCCGACAACCGCGCAGCGCGGCGGCGCTTTCGTCAATGCGGTTTTCGACCCTGCCACCACGCGGCGGTCCGAGGCGGGTTTCGCGCGGGATCCGTTTCCGGGCAATGTCATTCCGGCGACGCGGTTCGACCGCGCGGCGCAGGCGGTGGTGGACCGCTATCCGGCCCCGAACGGATTCGGCGCGGCCGGGGCCGAGGCGACCGCGAACAACTATCGCCGGCAAGGAAACGACGACACGGCGGCGGAGCAGTTTGACCTGCGAGTGGATCGGTATCTGGGCGTTAATCAGCGCCTCTTCGGCCGCTACTCGTTCCTGCGCGACGACAGCCGGCCGTCGACCCCACTTCCCGACGGGAGCGGCAATCTGACCGCCGGGACGATCGGCGACACAATCACGCGGGCTGACAGCGTGGTGGGGGAGCACACCTGGAATGTGGCGCCGACGGTGGTGAACCAGCTCCGTGCGGGCTACACGCGTCGACGGTTTTCGCGGAGTTCGTTGCGGTTGGGCAGGCCGGCGAGCGAGGCAACGCTGATTCCCAACATCCCGGCCTCTTCGTTTGCGGACGTCCTACCGACGTACGACATCGTTGGCCTGCAGCAACTGGGGCCGCCCGCGAGCGGGAACTCGAATTTCACTACCTCGGTGACGCAGTTGGTGGACAATGCCTCCTGGCTTCGAGGCGGGCACAGTTTCAAGGCAGGAACGGATATTCGTCTGCAGACGCTCGATGTTCTGCAGCCGCCGAGTCCGACCGGAAACTTTCAGTTCACGGGTATCTTCACGGGGGCGCTGGCGCCTTCCGGTGCGGTCACCGGAGGGTCGGCGTTCGGGTCCTTCCTCCTGGGCCAAGTGGGCCGGTTCAGCCTGGATGCGCAACCGGAACTGCTGCAGCCGCGAGCGCGCATCGCGGAGTTCTTCCTTCAGGACGACTGGCGGGCCTCCCGCCGCCTGAGTCTGAATTTGGGTGTGCGCTATACGTTGAACTTTCCTTCGACGGTAGTGGGCGACCGCGGAGCGGTGTTCAATCTGGCGACGCAGCGGCTGGACTACCTCGGTGCGAACGGAGCGCCTTCGACGGCGCGCGAGTTGGAGAAGAAGAACTTTGCGCCTCGCGCCGGCTTGGCCTATTCGCTGAGGGAGTCTCTGGTTTTGCGCTCGGGCTACAGTTTGACGTGGATTGAGCAGGCAGGCATCACCACGCCGTTTACCACGCCGCTGTTTCCGTTCATCCAGACGTTAGGCCAGCAGACTCTGGACAACATCAACCCGGCTTTCGTCTTGTCGCAGGGCCCGGCGGTGCGAGTACAGCCGCTTGGCCCGGACGCGGGACTCGGGCAAGGTGTATTCGGCGTGCAGCGCGACAATGGCAGCGGCTATGCCCAGCAGTGGAACTTCAGCCTGCAGAAGACCTTCGGCTCCGACTGGAGCGTCGAGGCCGGATATCTGGGTTCGAAGTTGACCCGGCTCGGGGTTCCGGATGGGAACCTGAATCAGTTGACGGTGGAACAGTTGGCGCTCGGGGCGCAGTTAACCCAAGCGGTGTCAAATCCGTTTCTGGGCCAGGTTCCGGCGAACAGTTCGTTGGGCGGCGCGACGATTCCGCGTGGTCAACTGCTGCGGCCTTTCCCCCGGTTTACGACCGTGGCGCTATACCGGAACAACGTGGGCCACTCGACCTATCACTCGTTTCAGGGGCGCCTGGAGAAACGGCTCTCGCGCGGGTTGACGTTCACGATGGCGTACACGTTTTCGCGATTGATTGACGATGCGGGAGCGGTGTTCGACTCCGCTGTGCTGACGGGCCCGGTGGCGAACTTTCAGGCGGCGGATAGCTTTAACAAGCGGCTGGAGAAGGACGTCTCAACCGGCAACGTGCCGCACAACCTCTCGTTCGGATTCGTGTACGAGCTAGCGGGAGAAGGGCGCTGGCGGCGCGGCTGGCAAGTTGCGGGGATTGTGCGGGCCCAATCGGGAAGCCCGGTGGCGGTGACGCAGGCGACGAACTTGAATGCGTTCGCCGGGTTTGGCGTGCAGCGGCCGAACCGGGTAGCGGATCCGGCGCTGGCCGCGGAAGAGCGATCAACGGCGCGGTGGTTCAGGACGAGCGCCTTTGCCCAGGCGCCGCAATTCACGATCGGCAACAGTTCGCGGAACCCGGTGGTAGGGCCTGCTTACCGGACATTGGATGCGATGATCGGGCGGACGTTCCGGCTGTCGGAGCGCCTGCGTGCGGAGTTCCGGGCGGAGGCGTTCAACGCGACGAATACGCCCCCGTTGGGCAATCCCAATGGCAGTTTCGGCAATCCGGCGTTCGGGACGATTACGACGGCATTGGATCCGCGGGTGTACGAATTGGTGGTTAAGCTACAATTCTGAGGGTCATGGATTCCAGCATTCAGAACCAGTTGAGCGCCGTGCGACGCAGCCGGGGACTCGCGGCAGCGGAGCTGGCCAAGCGGGTGGGCGTCAGCCGGCAGACGATCTACGCGATTGAATCTGGGACGTATATGCCGAACACGGAAGTGACGCTCCGTCTGGCCAGGGCGCTGGAGGCGCCGGTGGAAGAGATATTTTCCTTAAACCCGGAACCATCGGCGCCGCCGGAGGCACTACCGGCCGAGGTACTGAGCGCGGTTTCCGTGGGGAAGGGGCAAGCGGTGCGGGTTTGTCTGGTCGGGACACACCGGGTGTGCATCCCGGTGAACGCGGCTCCGTACTATCTGCCGGAGGCCGACGGCGTGGTGGCGAAGGTGGGGCGGACCCCGGGGAAAGGGGACGTCGTCGTGTTCGCACCGGAAGAGGGCAGCGGGAAAAGGCTCGTGCTGGCGGGCTGTGACCCGGCAATTGGCTTGGTCGCCCGCATGGTGGAACGGAACGGGGGCGTAGAGATTGTTTCGGCGGCAGCCTCCAGCAAGTTGGCGTTAGCGTGGCTGAAAGAGGGCAAGGTCAACATTGCCGGCACTCATCTAGAGGATGCCGCAAGTGGCGAGTTCAACCTGCCGTATCTGCGTAGCGAGTTTCCGGGAGAGGACTTTGCCGTCGTGAGTTTCGCACGTTGGGAAGAGGGATTCGTCGTGGCACCGGGAAATCCGAAGGGAATCCGGAAGGTGGAAGACCTCGCCAAACGGACGGTGCGGTTTGTGAATCGAGAGGCGGGGTCGGGTAGCCGGGCGCTATTGGACCGGCTCTTGGGGGCCGCCGGTGTTCCGCCGGGAAAGGTGTCTGGGTATAAGCGGCTGGCCTATGGGCATTTGGCGGTGGCGTATCTGGTGCTGACGGGTGAGGCGGACTGCTGCGTGGCCACCCGTTCGGCCGCGCAGACGTTTCAGCTTGATTTTGTGCCGCTACAGAGTGAGCGCTACGATTTCGTGATGCGAAGACAAATGATGGAGACGCCAGCGGCGCAGATCTTTCTGGACGTCCTGCAGCGTGCTGCGCTGCGCCGCAAGCTCGAGGTCTTGGCGGGCTACGACACGGCGCAGACAGGGGCCGTTCTGGCCTAGGATGGGCGAAAGGGAGGGGTCATGGTATCCTAAACCTTTATTTCTGAGGGTTCCATGCCACTTCTCCGCTACGAAACGAAGAGCGGCATAGCGGTTACCCGGAACCTGAGCAAGGCCCCTTATAAGAAGGGCCTCCGTAGTCTGCTTCAGGATCTGGACCGTTATCGCGGCTTCTATCTTTCCTCGGGATACGAGTATCCCGGGCGGTATTCTCGATGGGATATTGCATCGATGAAACCGCCCCTGGAAGTCGTGGCTTGGGGACGGAAGGTTGAGTTCCGGGCACTGAACCAGCGCGGAACCGTGATTTGCCAGATGTTTGGCCGCGTCCTGGCCGACCATCCGCATTGGGAATCGTTTTCCGCCACCGCGGCTGGGCTCAGCGGCACGCTGAAGCCTCTGCCGGAGTTCTTCCCGGAAGAGGAACGGTCGAAGCAGCCGTCTGTATTCTCCATTCTGCGGGCGATCGTCGAAGAGTTCCGGCATCCGGACGATTCGAAGCTCTCGTTTGTCGGCGCGTTCGGCTACGATCTGCTGTTTCAGTTTGACCCGATCCAACTGCGCCTGGAGCGTGGCGACCGTAAAGATCTGCACCTCTTCTTCTGCGACGACATCTTCTACATGGACCGCAAGAAAGAGGTGATCGAGCGCTACCGCTACGAATTCTCCTACGAAGAGTTGACGACGGCTGGGTTGCCGGCGGAGGCGGATCGGGTTTCGAAGCCGCCGGTATTGCCGCCCGCTCCGGTGACGAGCAACCACACACCGGCCGAGTACATGGCGAACGTGGAAAAGGTCCGGGCGCGGATGAAGGTGGGCGACTACTACGAAGTCGTGCTGCGGCAGACCTTCTCGACGCCCTATGCCGAGAAGCCGTCAGTGCTCTTTAACCGGATCCAACAGGCAAGCCCATCGCCGTACGAGTTCCTGCTCCAGTTGGGCGAGGAGCAGTTGATCGGCGCAAGCCCGGAGATGTTTGTCCGCGTGGAGGGGCCGCGCGTCGAAACCTGCCCGATTTCGGGCACGGCGCGGCGGACGGGCGACCCGATGGCGGATGCCGAGGCGATCAAAAATCTGTTGAGTTCGGCCAAGGAAGAGAGCGAGTTGACGATGTGTACGGACGTCGACCGCAACGACAAGTCGCGGGTCTGCGTGCCGGGGACGGTGCAGGTGATCGGGCGGCGGCTGATCGAGAGCTACGCGGGGTTGTTCCACACGGTGGATCATGTCGAGGGCCTGCTGATGCCGGGCTTCGACGCGATCGACGCCTTCCTTTCGCACATGTGGGCGGTTACGCTGATCGGTGCGCCGAAAAAGGCCGCCTCGCAGGAGATTGAGAACCTGGAGAAAGACGCCCGCGGCTGGTACGGCGGAGCGATCGGAATGCTGTCGCTGAACGGGGACA
Source organism: Candidatus Sulfopaludibacter sp. SbA3 (assembly GCA_945890485.1). Classification (GTDB taxonomy): domain Bacteria; phylum Acidobacteriota; class Terriglobia; order Bryobacterales; family Bryobacteraceae. The sequence continues at coordinate 204,724 of CAMDCN010000010.1, forward strand.
TCAACACCGGGATCACGATTCGGACGGTTCATTTAAAGGACGGTCTGGCTTCGTACTCGGCCGGGGCGACTTTGCTCTATGACTCCGACCCGGCGAGCGAGGAGCAGGAGACGCAAATCAAGGCCACCGGATTCTTTCGGGCCTTAGCGATGGGCAAGCCGGTAAAGCGGGTGGCGGAAGAGTCGGCCCGTGTGGGTGAGGGGCTGAAGTTGCTGCTGGTCGACAACGACGACTGCTTTGTACTGACGCTAGCAAACTATGCGCGGCAGACGGGGGCAGAGGTGGTGACCTACCGGGCCGGGATTTCGGAAGCCAAGATCGAGGAGATTGACCCGGACCTGATTCTGGTTTCGCCGGGGCCGGGGCGGCCGGAGGATTTCGGCGTGCCCGCGCTCGTGCGTTTTGCCGCGAGCGCCGGGTATCCGGTGTTGGGCGTGTGCTTGGGTTTGCAAGGAATTGTCGAAGCGTTTGGCGGCGAGCTGGGTGTGCTGGATTATCCAATGCATGGCAAACCGTCACTCGTGCGGCATGGTGGCGCTGGGTGCTTTGCAGGGCTGGCGGATCCGCTCAAGGTGGGCCGGTATCATTCGCTCTACGCGTTGCCGGAGAAGTTGCCAGATTGCCTGGAGGTGACGGCGCGGAGCGAGGACGGCATCATTATGGGGGTACGTCATAAAGAGTTGCCTATCGAGGCCGTGCAGTTCCATCCGGAGTCGATCTTGACGATGGAGGAGAAGGCCGGGGTGCGGATGATCGAAAACATGGTCCGCATTCACGGACGGGCGAAAAGCCGACGACTGGTGACAGGGTGAAGACGAAGATCGCGATTTTCGCGGCGACGGCCGGCATAGCGGCGTTCTTCGCCATCGACTTTTGCAATTTGGTGTACCAGTGCGGCTGTCAGGGCGTTCTAGGGGCTGGGGCGGCGCACTGCAATATCAACGATCACCACGCGGCGAAGCACTGCCCGTGGTGTACGCATGGCGGCGTGGGATTTGTGGTGGCGATGGTGCCTGTGTTCATGGCCCAAGGGTGGCTGGCGTTCACGAAACGGCCGCTTGGCTGGGCCCAGAGGCTGCTGGGCGGGTGGTTAGCCTTCCCGCTTCTAGGGGGAATCGGGGCGCTACTAGTAGGAATTGGCCAAGGGTACTGGGACTAACCGCTATTGCCGTTCTGCAACTCTCGCTCTATGCTGAGTACTGTAGACCCCTGGACCCCTCATGAATCTCTCAGACGCCATTTACGTGATTTCCCTTATGATTGTGATTTGGATGGCGATTGAGATGAGTGGCGGTGACGGCGGAAAGCGGTCGCGCCAACCTATTCATTGATGGCAGCAGACGTTATTGTCATTGGCGGTGGCGTTGCCGGGCTAGCGGCCACGGCGGCATTGGGTAGGGCTGGCTGGCGGGTGGAGTTGTTGGAGGCGAGGCCCCATCTGGGAGGCCGGGCGACATCGTACGCCTTGCCGAACTCCGGTGTAATTGATAATTGCCAGCATATTCTGCTGCGCTGTTGTGTGAATCTGCTCGATTTTTATGAGCGGATGGGCGTGACTGATAGGGTGGAATTCGGGAAGGATATTCCTTTTGTCGAACCCGGTGGACGGGTCAGCCATTTTCAGCGGGGAGCCCTGCCCGCGCCGCTGCACTTCACGGAATCGTTTCTGCGTATGAGCTTTCTCTCGTGGGCGGATAAGGTTTGTGTAGCACGGGGATTTCTGGCGATTTTGTGGGAAAGAGGGCGTCGAGAAGATCTCGAGGAGATCTCGATGCTCGACTGGCTGCGCGAGAAAGGGCAATCGCCGAGCGCGATTGAGCGGTTCTGGCGCCAAGTGCTGGTGAGCGCGATCAACGAGGAGTTGGATCGGATGGCGGCGATCCACGGCTTCCAGGTTTTCTGGCTTGGATTTCTGGCTTCGTCGACCTCATACGAGATGGGAGTGCCTACCGTACCGTTGGGGGAGTTGTACACCTCTGGGGCGTGGGATAAGATGCCGAACGTCTCGATTCGACTGCGGCAACCGGTGGAGCGAGTACTAGTCTCGGACGGGGTAGCGCGAGGGGTCGTGGTGAACGGCGAGGAGCGGGCCGCGAAGGTGGTGGTGTCGGCGGTGCCGTTTGAGAAGGCGGCGGCGCTCGCTCCGGAGGCCGGAATTGACGTGAGCGCGTTTACGCACTCATCGATTACGGGCATTCACTTCTGGTTCGACCGGCCCGTGACGGCGCTACCTTACGGGACGCTGCTCGACCGGAATCTGCAGTGGTTCTTTTCTAAAGACGGCGGCCGGTATTTGCAACTGGTCGTGAGTGCCTCGAAGCCATGGCTAAAACTGCCGCGCCAGGAAGTGATAGATCTGGCGCTCGCGGAGCTGGCGGAATACCTGCCCGGCGTTCGGGCGGCGAGGCTCGAGAACGCGCAGGTAGTTAAAGAGGCACGGGCGACCTATAGCGCCTTGCCGGGACTGGGGAAACACCGTCCGGGGAATCGCACGAAATTGGGCAATTTTGTTTTGGCGGGCGACTGGACGCGCACCGGGTGGCCTTCAACGATGGAGGGGGCGGCGCGGAGCGGGTACATGGCGGCGGAAGTTGTTACGGAAATGCTCGGCAAGCCGGAGCGGTTTCTGCTTCCCGATATCGCATAATGGAAATTATGATGTTGCGACGCGTTCTACTTGTGACTTTGCTGGCGTTACCGGTTTGGGCCGATCCGCCAATGACGCGGCTCCGTGTGGAGGTTCGCAAGGCGTTGAACGATAAGCCGGTGGAGCGGGCGAGCGTAATTGTCCGTTTCGTCGAAGGCCGGAGCGCCCTGAAATTGGGCAAGAAGATCATGACTTCGTACCAATTGAAGACGAACCAGGAAGGCGTGGCGATGATTCCGCCCATTCCTCAGGGGAAGATTCAGGTGCAGATCATCGCGAAAGGCCTGCAAACCTTCGGCGAGATTTTTGACGTAGCCGAAGAAGAGAAGACGGTCGAGATCAAATTGAAAGATCCGCAGCCGCAGCACTCGGTGCACCAATGATGTTGGCATCGCTGCTCGAATCGACCATTGACCGGGAGCTGCAATACCTCCGCGGATTAAGCGCGACTCAGGCGGCGCAGGCACCGAAGCCCGGGGCTTGGTCGCCCAAACAGGAATTGGGGCACTTAGTGGATTCCGCGGCGAACAACCACATGCGAATTGTCCGGGCGGCTCTCGAAGGGTCGTACACAGGGCCGACTTACGCCCAGGATGCCTGGGTGGAGATCCATGGATATCAGACGATGCCATGGATGGAACTGATCGACCTTTGGTATGACCAGAACCGGCTGTTGATCCACTTGATCAAGCGAATTCCGACGGACAAGCTGGAGAGCCCCTGCACGATTGGCGATGGGGCTCCAGTGGGCCTTTCGGCATTGATCGGCGATTATGTGCTGCATATGCAGCACCATCTGGATCACCTGCTGGCGCGGGAAACCGTTACTCGGTATCCACAATAGCGATACATTCGATTTCGACGCGAGAGTCGCGGGGCAGGCGGGCGACTTCGACAGTGGAACGGGCCGGTGGGTTCGTTTCGAAGAAACTCGCGTAGACGGCGTTCATGGCGGAGAACTCGCCGAGGTCCTTCAGGAAAACCGTAGTTTTCACGACGCGGGGGAGTGAGGAGCCGCAGGCTTCGAGGACGGCGGCCATGTTGGTGAGGACGCGCTCGGTTTGTACGGTGATGTCGCCTTCGACGATTTCGCCGGTGCTGGGGTCGAGGGGGATCTGGCCGGAGAGGTAGGCCATGCCGTGGTGGACGATAGCCTGAGAATAGGGGCCGATGGCGCGCGGCGCGGAAGGGGTGGCAATGATCTTCATCGGTACTAGTTTGGCATCTTGAGGGTTCCCGTGAGGTCCGCGACGCGGTCGATCTTCTCGTCGCGAAGGAACTGATCGAGTTCGCGGGCGATGCGAAGGGGAGCGGAGGGATCCCAAAAGGTCGCCGTGCCGACCTGGACGGCGGTGGCGCCGGCGATGAGGAACTCAGCGGCATCGACGCCGGAGGCGACGCCCCCCAGGCCAAGGACAGGAATCTTGACGGCTTTTGCCGCTTCGTAGACGAGACGGAGTGCGATGGGCTTAATCGCCGGGCCGGAGAGGCCGCCGTAGCCGTTGCCGATGCGGGGGCGGCGGGTCTTTGCGTCGATGGCGAGGGAGACGAAGGTGTTGACGAGGCTGAGGGCGTCAGCGCCCGCGGATTCCGCAGCCTGGGCGACGGGTTCGATCTTGGCGACGTTGGGGGATAGTTTGATGATGAGGGGGCGTTTAGTGAGAGGGCGTAGGCGGGCGACGAGGTCGCCGAGAAGGGCGGGGTCGGAGGAGAAGAAGATGCCGCCGTGTTTGGTGTTGGGGCAGGAGACGTTCAGCTCATAGGCGGCCAGGCCTTCGTGGTCTTCGAGGGTGCGGATGACCTCTTCGTAGTCTTCGGGTGCGTAGCCGAAGACGTTAGCGATGATGGGGGTTTGGTATTGGCGGAGGGCGGGGAGCTTTTCGGTTGCGAAGGCGCGGGCGCCGATGTTCTGGAGTCCGATGGAGTTGATCATGCCGGCTTCGGCTTCAAAGATACGGGGAGGCTTGTTGCCATCCATGGGTTGACGGGAGAGGCCTTTGACGACGATGGCGCCGATGGCGTTGAGGTCGAGGAGAGAAGCGAACTCGATGCCATAGGCGAAAGTGCCGGAGGCAGCGATGATCGGATTTTTTAGTCGGATTCCGCAGAAAGTGGTCGATAAGCGCGTAGAGGGCATTGGAAAGGCCAAACTTCCACAGTATCAGTACCATCGATTGCGCCGGGGTCAGCGAAGGTGACCCGCGAACTAAGGTCTACACCGGATAGGTCCATCTCGGTGTTTCGTGGAAGCTGGTTTAGAAGGGACAGTATCGCCAAAGTGGAACCCAAAATCCAACGGACGCAGCCGGCGAAGTATCGCTCACTTGGCACCAAATTCTTTCTGTTTACAGCAGGAATGATGGCTTGGCTCGTTTTGGTGGTGGTGGCGTACGACCAAATTAACGGGACTCTGAGTCTGGGGAAGAGCGCGATTCTCCTGGGTGTTGCGTTGGTGATTGCGACGCTGGTGGTGCAGGTGACGATGCGGCTGTTGGTGAAGCCGATCCAAACCCTGGAGCAGGGGCTGGTGGCGGTGGGGCAGGGCCATCTGCGACCCATCCGGTACCGGAAGTCGGGAGACGAGGTGGAGTTCCTGGCGCGGAGCTTCAACGAGATGATCGGGATGCTGAGCAAGCAGCGGTCTGAGTTGGAGCAGCATCAGGAGCTACTGGAGCAGCGGATCCGGCAGCGGACGGAGGCGCTCGAAGAGGCGATGCAGCACGCCTTGGCGGCGAGCCGGGCGAAAAGTGAGTTTCTGGCGAACATGTCGCACGAACTGCGAACGCCAATGAATGGGTTTCTCGGGATGATCGAGTTGGTGCTGGATAGCCCGTTGACGGCGGAGCAGCGGGAGCAATTGGAGACCGCGCAGCGGAGCGCGCTTTCGCTGCTGCAACTGCTGAACGACATTCTCGATCTGTCGAAGATTGAATCCGGCCGGATGGTGCTGGAGCAGATTCCGTTCAACCTGCGGCTTTTGGTCCGCGATTGTGTGAAAGCGCACGGGGCGAAGGCGGCGCAGAAGGGTGTGCGGCTGGTGATGGACATGCCGCTCGATTTACCGAGCCAGTTTGTGGGTGATCCACTGCGGGTGCGCCAGATTCTGCACAATCTGTTGAGCAACGCCGTGAAGTTCACGAATGCCGGGCAGATTACGGTTGGCGTGACCGCGCATGCGCGGGAGCGGACGGGCCTGCTCGATTTGGTTTTGAGTGTAGCGGATACCGGAATGGGGATCCCGGAAGAGAAGCTGCCGCTGATTTTTGAGAAGTTTACTCAGGCGGATGGGAGCATCACCCGGCGATTTGGCGGCACGGGGCTGGGGCTGGCCATTACCAAGAAGCTGGCGGAGATTCACGGTGGCAACGTAACCGTATCGAGCCGGGTGGGCGTGGGTAGCCAGTTTCAGGTGATGTTGAAGCTTCGGGCTGCTGAGAAGTCGGCCGCTGCGGAGAGCCTCGCCCCAGCCGGCACGGCGATTGAACGGACGGGGCGGATCCTGGTAGTCGAAGACAACCTGGTAAACCAGAAGGTGTTGCAGGGCTTGTTGAAGAAGCGGGGCTATGTTTGCGGGATCGCCAACGACGGGGCCCAGGCGTTGCAGGTGTTGGCGGGCGGGACTTTCGATCTCGTGCTGATGGATGTGCAGATGCCGGTGATGGATGGCCTTGAAACGACACGGCAGATTCGGCAGAGCGAGCGCTGGTGGCAACTTCCTGTGATTGCGATGACCGCCCATGCGATGAGCGGCGACCGGGAACGGTGTTTAGCCGCCGGCATGGACGCCTACCTCACGAAGCCGATCAATTCGCGCGAGTTGTTCCAGACGTTGGATAGCTACATGGTCGCCGTCAGCGGCGATGCGAAGGCGCAGCGGGGTGGGCCGGACGAGGCTCCGTTGCTCGATCCCCGATTCACGTCGAGCTTCCTGCCCGATGGCACGAACATCGTTGACAACATGGTGCGCCTGTTCCTGCAGTTGGCGCCGGAACGGCTGGAACGGATGCAGCAGGCCGTGAAGGGGAACGAAATCGCGGTGATCGCGACAGAGGCCCGGCAGGTGCAATCGGCGGCGAAGTCGATTGCGGCGAGCCTGGTGGCTGACCGGGCACGGCGTCTCGAAGATGCGGCCACGGCGCGGGATCAACTCGCCATCCGCCACTCGCTGCTACTGCTCGAAAGTGAGATTGCCCGGCTCAGCCGGCACAATGAGCAGGCGCTAGCTCGGACAGCGCAGTAATTCGTTCCCACAGCGCGTCAATATCGGCTTGGGTAGTGGCCAGATTGCCGATGGCGACCCGGAGCGTGAATTCGCCGCGAAGAATAGTCTGGGAGATAAAGAAGTCGCCGCTGCGATTGATCTCGGCGGCGATCCAACGATTTTCGGCCTCTGGAGCCAGCTTGCGGAAGCAGACCGTCGAGAACGGGGCGGGGGCCGCGAGTTCGAAGCGGGAATCGGCTTCGACGTACCGGCGAAGAGATTGCGCCAGGTCGATCTGCCGGCGCAGTTCCTCGATAAACCCTTGGCGGCCGAAATAGCGAAGAACGAACCAGAGCTTCAGTCCGCGAAAGCGGCGGCCGAGGGGGATGCCGTAGTCCATGAGGTTGACGGCGCGTGGGTCGGCGCTGGTGCGCAGATACTCCGGGGTGACGGAGAAAGCGCGGCGGAGGATTTCGGGGAAACGCGTGTAGAAGGCGCTGCAATCGACGGGCACGAAAAGCCACTTGTGGGGGTTGACGACATAGGAGTGGGCCCGCTCGGCGCCCCGAATCAGGGGTTGGAACTCCGGTAGGAGCAAAGCGGCGCCGGCATAGGCAGCGTCGATATGGACCCAGATATTGTGGGGTTCGGCGATGGCAACAATCTCGCTGAGAGGGTCGACACTGGTGGTTGAGGTGCTGCCCAGCGTGGAGACGATGGCGCACGGTGTGTGGCCGGCGGCGAGGTCGTCGGCGATGGCCTGCCGAAGCAGTGCCGGTTCGAGGCGAAACTCGGCGTCGGAAGGGATCTTGACGAGGTTATCGAGGCCGATCCCAACGCCGATGGCGGCCTTGTCGACGCTGGAGTGGGCTTGATCGGAGCAATACACCCGGAGGCGCTTGGTGAGCCCGAGGCGGCGGGAGTCCGGATTCGCCATTTCCCGGGCAGCGGCGAGGGCATGGAGTGTACTGATGGAGGCGGTGTCGAAAATCTGGCCGAAGTAGTCATCCGGCAGGCCGGACCATTGGCGAAGCCAGGCGAGAGCAACCTGTTCGAGTTCGGAGACGGCGGGGGTTGCAGCCCAGTTCAGGCCGTTCGAATTCAACGCTGCGGCGAGCATCTCCGCGAGGACGCCCGGTACGGAGCCCGTGGATGAGAAGTAGTTGAAAAAACGGGGATGGTTCCAGTGGCCAATGGCAGGCAGGATCTGCGTTTCGAAATCGGCGAGCAACTGGGCGAGGGGCTCGCCGATTTCTGGGCCATGGGTGGGAAGACGGTCGATCAGATCGCCCGGGTTCATCCGGGGGGTGACCGGATAGCGGCGGGAGTTAGCGAGGTAGTCGGCGATCCATTCGATTGCCTGACGAGCCACCGGGCGGAAGGATTCGACGTCGTGCATAGTCTCCTAGATCGATTGGAGGTCCTGTCGCATGGCTTCGAGCCAGCCCGGGAACCATGCGCGGAAGAGTTCGCGATGGCGCAGAAGGTCTGGGCCGAGGCGGGTAGGAGCCAAAGCGGAGGGGAAGCCGCGCAGGGCCAGAGCTTCCTGGACGCCGAGTGGAGTCGGCAGCGGGTCGATCTTTTCAATGAATTCGACAAGTCGTTGGGCGAGACGGGCCTGAGCGGCCGTATTGCCGATGGTGACGGCGCGGTCCAGGCCGACGATGAGGTCGGGAACGGCGCACGCGCAGCCGGAAATGACACCGTCGCAAAGGTGACGGCGGGCCGCGAGAATGGAATCGTTGCCGATGAGGAGGGTGAAGCGCTGGCGCTCACGCTGTGCGGCGAGGGCGGCGAACATATCCAGGTTGCCACTCGAATCCTTGATGCCGGCGAAGCGCCCCGTGGCGAGGATTTCGCAGGCGGTGGCGGGTTCGAGGCCGTTGGTGAAGAACGGGAGATTGTAAAGGAACGTGGGCGGAAGGTCCGCCGCGGAGTCAGCGAAACGGAGATAGAACTCGCGCAGTTCCTGCTGTTTGTAACGGAAGAAGTGCGGGGGCATCAGCAGAAGCCCCGCCGCGCCGTTGGCGGCCGCATCGCGCGCGAGAGTCAGCGCCCCTTCGAGCGTCGAATGGGATACGTTTACCAACAGAGGGACCCGGCTGCGCCGGATGGCCATGTGGGCAAAGCGCATCCTTTCCTCAACGTCAAAATGAATAAATTCGCCGGTGGCGCCGAGCAGGGCGATGCCGGTAACACCGTGGCCGACCAAAAAGTCGATAATATCGAGGGCGGGACCAATGTCGATGGTATGGCCGGCTGGCCGGCGGACGGTGACGAGAGCGGCGAGCGGGCCTTGAATGTGGGTCATAGTCTAAAGATCTGGAACTTCATTTTAACTCTGGACCAGCCGGCGAAGTTTACCAAAATTGCGGACTACGAAACTTACAGTTCGCGCGTCTGTGAGCATGATGTTGACTTCATTCAAACTAGGATGGTTTGCGCTGGCACTGACTTTGCCGGCTGCTGCGGCGGACTACTTCCCCTTGGCCGTGGGGAACCAATGGATTTATCGTGCTGACGGGGCGTTGGGTAAAGAGACGGTAGTCGCGGAGGTCCGGGGAACCGAGGAGGTGGCCGGGCAGCAATACTTTGTCTACCAGGGCATTGACGGACAGACCGTACGATTGCGCCTAAACGATCAGGGTCAACTGATACTGTTACGAACGGACGGCACCGAGGGTTTGTGGGCGGATTTTACAGCGGACCGGTACGAGGCAAACTTTGAACAATGCACCGGTGCCGCGACGGTGGAGGCACGGGATTCTAAGATCGAGTTAGGGAAAAGGACATTCACCGATGGTCTGACGGTTCGCTACAGCCCGGCCTCTTGTGCTGATGCCGGAATCACCCGGGAAGCCTTTGTTCCGGGAGTGGGGCTGGCGGAGCGGGAGGTGACCACGTTTGGCGGGCCGCGGATTTACCGTTTGACGTACGCGCGCGTGGGAGGCCTGGCGCTGTTCGGCGGGGCGGAGCATTCGTTCCGGCTGAGTCTGGATCGGTTGGTCTATGAGCGGGAGTTTGAATTCAATGCGCGGATGACCCTTGAGAATTCAACCGGCCAGCCGCTAAACCTTCAGTTCAGCAGTGGACAGACCTTCGATGTGTACATAAAAGACGCGCGGGGAAACCGAGTGTACACGTGGTCGGCGACACGCCTCTTCATCGCCGTAATGCGCGAAGAGACTGTAGAAGGGGAGAAAAACTGGACGGCGACGGACCGGTTACGGCTCGAGCCGGGCGACTACACGATGGAAGCCGTGCTAACAACGGTGGGCGGGAAAGCCTATTCGGCAACCGTTCCGTTGACGGTCGCGCCCTGAGTTGCTAACATCAAGAGGGAAAGTTCTGTAAGGATTGGTATTTCTGTAAATGGCAAATCATGTTTCGGCTTTGAAGCGGGTCCGCGTTACCGAAAAGCGCACCGAGATCAACCGGATGCGTAAATCCCGCCTCCGCACCGCCATCAAGCGCGTGCGCAAGCTGATCGCTAGCAAGGACGCCAACGGCGCCGTCGCGGTCCTCCCGTCGGTTTTCTCCATCGTTGACCGCTCCGCCAAGTGGGGCATCATCAAGAAGAACACTGCCGCCCGCTACAAGTCCCGCGTTTCGGCTCACGTTAAGAAATTAGCGGCGTAGGCCGGTCATCGACCTGCTAAAAAATTAGCTTTACTTGTTTGCATGCCTGTGCTAAAAAATTAGCACAGGCATGTTGCATTCTCACCCCTCCTTAAGCCGCCGCGAACGTCAGATATTGGACGTTTTGTATCGTCTGGGTCAGGCCACCGCCCAACAGGTTCTTGCTGCACTGCCGGATTCGCCGAGCTACTCGGCGGTTCGTACCCATCTCCGCATATTAGAGGAGAAAGGGCACATCCGGCATTCCGAGGACGGGCCGCGGTATCTGTTCCATCCCGCCGTCGAGCCGGAAACGGCGCGGCGCTCTGCGTTGACGCATCTCCTCAATACGTTTTTCGATGGATCGCCCGCCCGGGCGGCCGCCGCGTTGCTTGACGACGGGGCGGCGAAGCTATCCACCGAAGAACTCGACCGTCTCCAAGCCCTCATCAACAAAGCCCGCCAGGAAGGACCTTCCCAATGAAACTTCTCTATCTCTCCGCTTTGGCGGCGACCGCGCCTTTGGCTTTGGCCGCCCTACTGCATCTCCTGATTCAGCGAGCCGCGATTCGGCACGCGATCTGGACCGTGGCGCTGGCCGCCACCTTGATCTTGCCGGTGTGGCTACGTTGGCGCCCAGCGGCTGTGCCAACGGTCGCGGCGCTGCCAACCGCCGTGGTGACGACTCCAGAGACGACGATCACCGTGCGTCCGGACGCCCCGATGGACTGGCTTCCGATGGCCTATGGTCTCGGTGTGGCGCTGGTCTTGCTACGTCAGGGGATGAGTCTGCTGACGTTGCGTCGGTTGCGCCGGAACGGGCGGCAGATCGCGGCGGGTGTCTTCGCCAGCGCCGAGGTGACGATCCCGCTGACGTACGGTTTCGCCCGGCCGGTAATTCTCGTGCCGGAAGGGCCGGTAAGTACCCGCGTTTTGGCGCATGAGCGGTGCCATGTTGAGCGGGGCGACCTTTGGGCGAGCGCCGTGGGAACTGTAGCGACTGCGGTCTATTGGTTTCATCCGCTGGTTTGGTGGTCGGCGGCGCAGCAGCGGCGAGAGGCGGAATTTGCCGTGGACGACGCGATGGTGCTTGAAGGCAATGCTCCGGAGTACGCACAAGAGTTGTTGTCCGTGGCGCGGAGGACGTCGACTTCCCATAGCGCGGCACTGGGAGCGGGAAGCGATCTGGAACCGCGGGTGCGGGCAATTCTCGATTCGTCGCGGGATCGCCGGCCGGCTCGTCGGCGGGTGTGGGTTTCGTTAGCGTTGCTGTTCGCGGCGCCGCTCCTGTTGGTGGCCCAAGCGCCGGTGCTGAGCGGCACCGTGTTCAATGCGGCTTATGCCGAGATCAAGCTGATGCAGGGAAGTGAGGAGCGAGCGCGGACCAGCGCCGGCGGCGATGGCGAATACTCGTTTCGCGGTTTGACGGCCGGGGAGTACAGCGTGGTCGTGAACGGGCGACGCCTGTTTGATGTAACGCTGGGCGATTCGCCGCAGGTGTTGGATGTGCACTACCGGGAAGACGCCGCAGGGCCGGGGATCAAAGTGGGAGGAAACCTGATGAGCTCGAAGCTGCTGAAGAAAGTCCCGCCCGTGTATCCCCAGTCGATGAAGGCGCAGCGCATACAAGGCTCCGTACAGTTACAGGTGCAGGTCGATAAACTCGGCAACGTTGCTTCCGCCGACGTGATTGCGACGCCCCATGCCGACCTGACTGAATCCGCGCTCACCGCCGTAAGGCAGTGGGTGTATCAGCCGACATTGCTGAACGGAAATCCGGTGGAGGTGCGGACGGTGGTGCGGGTGAACTACACGCTCATGCCGTAAGGGAGAGGATCAACTGTTCCATGATGATCCGGTCATCCGGGCGGATGTCGCGAAGACCGCGATCCGCCCGGAACAGCCCCTGGACGGCGGTCCGCATCTGGGGCAGCGTAAACGCCTGAGCCGTTTGCGCCACTTGTTCGGCGCGCGCCTTCCACATGGGGACGCCCTGGCGGGAGAAGTACTGCTGGATCTGAGCAGCCCCGGCGAGGCGCGCCTCCTTGGCCGTAATCGCCATCCGGAACTGCCCGGCGAGAAAGCTCAACGCAAGCGGGAGATACTCGCCTTCGCGGACGAGGGTATCGAGTACTTCGAGGGCAGCCCGACGGTCGCGGCGCCCCATCGCGGCAACGAGCGCAAAGATCGTTGATTCCCGGGCGTCGGGCACCATCTTCTGGATCTGATCGACGCTGATGGGGCCGCCCTCCCCGGTGAGCAGGCCCAGCTTCTCAATTTCGATGGCAATGCGCGTCGAGTTGTTGCCGGTGGCTTCGACGAGAAGTTCCATGGCATCCGATGTGAGGCGGAGCCCAGCGTCGCGAGCGAGGAGTTGGGCGAGGGCTCTGGCCTCGAGAGGACTGGGGTGGGGGAACTCGACCTGACCGCCGAGGCAGCCGTAGTACTTTTGAACGCGTTCGATTTTGGCCTTGTCGTCGCCATCGAACTCAAAGCGGCCGCACTGCAGGATGACGATGACGCCGGGCGGCGGATTCTTCAGATAGCGGGCAACGGGGGTCGCGCCGCCTTCAGTGTCCTTTCCGCGGGGCAGGGCGACTTCCGCCGAGGTGATCCATACGACGCGTTTTGTGGCGAACAAGGAGTAGGAGCAGGCATCGTCCATGGCGTCCGAGAGCGAGGTCTCGTCGAGGTCGAGCCGGGTGAGCCCTTGCTCCCGCTCTTCGCCCTCGGCCAGCCAATACTCGACCAGAGCGCGGCGACACTGGTCCCGGCGGTAGGCATCCGGGCCTATGAAGAGGTAGGCTGGCAGCAGGCGGCCGAGCTTGATCTGCGTGAGAAACTGATCCGGGGTCAGTGCCATTTAGAATCCTGCCATTTAGAACCCGGAAAGCACCGCACTGACGACCGAACGGGCCACGTCGCGACTCAGGCGTTCAAGAGCGGTTTCGGACTCTTCAAAATATTGGGCCTGGTCAATGGAGATTTCATAGCGCTCACGAACCTCCATATTGGGGCGGGTGAAGAGCAGCTTGCCGGAGGCGCGATCCGTCATGTTTAACTGCAGCATGACGGAGATCTGCACGCCGGCGGCGCGGCCGGTGACCTGGTCGACGACGGTGGGATAGGCGGTGTAGTTCAACACGGATCCGCTGAGGGTGGCGTCGGCATCATTGGGATCGGCAACGATCTGATACCGGGTACGGGTGAGGAACTCGCGACTGATGGCGCTGCCGAGGCGGTCGGAGATTTTGTAGCGGGTGGTGAGATTGCCGAACGTCGGAATCGCGATAGTCTTGACGGTCTTCGGCAGCAGGTCGGCTTTGCCCCCGACGTGGTAGCCACATCCGGCAAGTCCAAGTGCGCTGAGCAGGGCGCGCCGCTTCACAATAACTCCCGGACAACGTCCACGGCGAGCTCGGCCGAAAGTTGGTGGTTATCGGCGGCGAGCCAGAACCAGCAGGCGCGGCTGTCATTGTGGTCCACCTCGACGGCACCGACCGCATAGCCGGACTGGCCGGCCATATTGACGTTGTTGGGCGGATCGAGGTCCTCGGTGCGAAGGTCCGCGCCCTCTTCCTTCAGGTGATCGAGCAAAGTGGCGAGCTTGACGCTGGTCGCGAACTCGACCCACAACGAGATGGCGTAGCCATGGAACACCGGGGCCTGCACCAGGCGGAGCGAGGGCATCGGCACGGCGCCATCGATGGCGAGGAGCGAGGCCAGATCGCGCTCGATGCGCTTCTCACGCCCGGCCCAGCCGATGGTGGATTCTTCGCCGGGCCGGGCGATGAGATTGAAGGCCACCTGCTCGCCGAAGACATCCTTTGGAAGCGGCTTGAAGGTGAAGAGGCCGATGGCTTGCCGTTGCAGTTCGTTGATGGCCCGCAGACCGCTCATGCTGGCGGGTTCAAAAACAGTCGCGACGGCGCGGCGGACCGGTTGACCCTGGTGGAGTTGCGTAAGAAAGTGGGCGAGGAGGTACGAAGCGGGGTGGGGAATGGAGTGGACGACCCCGGCCTCCGGTGGCTTCGTTTCGAAAAACGGGGCACGCACGCGGGACTCGGGCTGAGTGGCGAGTTCGCCGGTGAGATCGACGACGGCGGCGCGGCCCTGATGCTTTTGCACTAGGGTGAACGCAGCGCGCGCTTCTTCTGAGCCGCCACTGAGCACGATGACTTTGGCGGAGGCGATCTGGTCGCCGTCGAGCGCCTGGATCACTTCGGGTTCGTCGTCGTCGTCGCTGGCGGGCGCGGCGATGATCGCGCTAACCCCTTCGCCGGCCGCGGTTAGCGTCAGGTGGGCCTTCAGCTTCGCGTCTTCGAAACGAGCCTGGAAGTCCTTGCCGACCAGTGACTCGCCGCCGAGCAGGAGAACGATAGGCTTAACCAATTTGGTGCTCCGGGGTGGGGCTGGCCGCGTGGGGTTTGCGCTGCAGCAGACCGCCGATGCGGACAACGATGCCGCTGCCGGTATAGGCGATGCCCATGGCAAGCAATACCTGTTGCGAGAAGTTGAAGATCAGGAAAATCATGGCGCCGAGCGTGATGACACTCCGGAAGGAGCGGGGGCTCATCAGGTTGAAGTCCTTAAAGCTCCGATAGCGCCATGTGCTGACCATGAGAAAAGAGAGCAGGCCGATGAGGGTCATCCAGGCCACCGCCGCCACCCAGTGGCGAAGCGGATAGGAGTTGGCGGCATAGACCACGGCGGCCAACATTCCGGCGGCGGCCGGGATGGGAAGTCCGACGAAGTACTTCCGATCCGGGCGGCCCGGGTTCTTGGGGACCGGGTTCACCTGCACGTTGAAGCGGGCGAGGCGCGAAGCTCCGCAAAGGAGGAAGACAAAGGTGAAGAAATAGCCGGCTCGTTCGAGGGGCACGCGCATATCGATATCCGGCAGCAGGGACCAATCGATGAAGAGAATGCCCCACGTGAAGGCGAGAACTCCGGGTGCGAGGCCGAAGGAGATGACATCGGCGAGCGAATCCATCTCGCGGCCAAAATCGCTGACGGTGTTGGTCATGCGGGCGATGCGGCCGTCGAGTCCGTCGACAAATACGGAGATGCCGATCATGATGGCGGCGAGTTCAAAGTGGTCACGGGCTGCTTCGGAGGCGCCCATGGCGGTATCGATAGCGCCGCGGAACGACTCCATAATGGCGAGGAAGCCGAGGAGCAGGTTGCCCGCGGTGAACATCGTAGGGAGCGCATACGCCGCCCGGCGCGGACGACGGTCCGGTGATTTCGGATCAATCAAACGCTCAGATAAATTCAACCGGGGCATCATTTCCTTCTCGCGATGATGGACGACGCGGCAGAGACGCGCTCACCCACCTTTACTGTAAGCTCCCACTCGGGACCGAACCACACGTCCACGCGCGAGCCGAACTTGATGTAGCCCATTCGTTCGCCAGCGGAAAGCACGTCGCCTGGCTTTTTGTAGCAAATGATGCGGCGGGCGATGAGGCCGGCGATCTGGCTGAAGGAGACGCGGACGCCATCGGGCGCCTCGACAACCATGGTGTTCATCTCGTTGTCGGTGGACGCTTCGTCCTTGCTGGCCACGAGGAACTTGCCGGTTTGATACTTCACATCGACCACCTTGCCGGCGATCGGGGTGCGGTTGACGTGGACGTCGAAGACATTCAAGAAGATGCTGAGGCGAGTCTTGCCGTTAATCTGCTTGATCAGCGTGACCTTGCCATCGGCAGGGGAGACAGCGACGGGTCCCGTAGGCACCTCGCGTTCCGGGTCGCGGAAGAACCACAGGCAAAACATCGCCAGAATGACGAAGGGAATCGCCATCCAGGGGCGGGTAAGGTAGCCAGCCAACGCTCCGCCGGCGAGCAGACCGAGCGCATAGTAAATTCCGTCAATGACCATAGTGTCTAATCTGCTATTTTCGCAGATAACGCCATGCGTCTCTATCTCCCACTTTTTCTTGCCTTGTCGCTGCACGCGCAAGCGCCGCTGAAATCACTGAATCCTAAAGTGGAAAAGATCGTTTCGGGGGTTTCCACGGAAAGGATCGCGGCCACCTTGCAGCGTCTGGAAGCATTCGGCACACGGAATATCTTCTCGTCCCAAGAGCATCCGACTCGCGGCGTGGGGGCGGCGTACCGGTGGATCGCCGAAGAGATGAAGAGCTATAGCCCTCGGCTGCAGGTATCTCTCGACGAGCACGAGTTGAAGAAAGCAGCGCGCGTGTTCCGCGATGTGAAGATCGTGAACGTGGTGGCCGTGCTTCCGGGAACGACGCAAAAGGACCGGCACATCATCATCAGCGGCCACTACGATTCGCTGCATATCGTGCGGAAGAAAGTGGGGGAACTGGAGCAGATGGACCAGGAGGCAACGGTGGCGGCTGATGCGCCGGGCGTGTCCGACGACGGGTCCGGAACGGCGGCGGTGATGGAGTTGGCCCGGGTGATGAGCCAGTTCGAGTTTGAAAAAACCATCGTGTTCATCGCGTTTGCCGGAGAGGAGTATGGCTTGTTGGGGGCCAATCAGTACGCCAAGCGGGCCAAGGAACAGAAGATGGTAATTGATGCCGTTCTAAATAACGACATTATCGGCAATGATATGGCCGGCAATGGAAGGGCGGCGAACTCGTCAGTGCGGCTGTTTTCGGAGGATCCGATTGATTCGCCTTCGCGCACGCTCGCCCGCTACGTGAAAGAGGTGGGTGAGCGGTATGTGCCGTCGATGACAGTGAACACGGTGTTTCGCGCCGACCGGTTTGGCCGGGGTGGCGACCATACGCCGTTCGACCGGATCGGATATCCAGCGGTCCGGTTCACGACGCCCAGCGAGTTTTACGCCAATCAGCACACGGGTTCGGATACGTTCGCCAACGCGTCGCCCGCGTATGCGGCGCGGGTGACCCAGGTGAATGGCGCGGTGGCGGCGGCCCTGGCGTGGGCGCCACCGGCCCCGGATGTGATGACGAAGACCCGGTCCGTGACGAGTGGAGAAGAGATTGAGGGGCCGAACCTCAGCCGCGGCAAGAGCGGCTACGACGCTTTTCTGAAATGGAAAGAGGTGGGCGACGTCACCGACCTGGCGGGCTTCTCGATTGTACGGCGCGATTCGACGGCGCCCTACTGGGAGAAGGAGCAGTTCATTGGCATCGGCAAGGAGTTCCGGTTGGTGGATGTGTCGGTGGACGATATCGTGCTGGGAGTGAAGGCGGTGGACCGGGAAGGGAACGAGAGCCCGGTTTCGGTTTACCGGATTGTGCCGCGCAAGTTACCCTAGGCGTATCATGCTTTCTCGCCGGGATTTCGCGACGGTAGCGGCGGCGCTGTGGGCGGAGGCGGTGGCCTCGGCGCAGCAGCATCACCATGAGTTGGCCCCGCAGGTGGCGGCGGCTACGCCCGCTTTCTTTACGGTGAAAGAGCGGGAGATCCTATACCGGCTGACGGACTTGATCGTGCCGGCCGATGAGCGCAGCGGCGGAGCGGTGGCGGCCAACGTGTCGCAGTACATCGAGACCGTCGTGTTCCACGCTCAGAAACCATTGCAGACCGCTTGGCGGACCGGCTTGCGTCCATACGTTGGCGCGGCCGATCCGCTGGCGCTCTTGACGGCTGCGTCAAAAAATGAGTTCCGGCCGCGGACGTCGGCGGAACGGTTCTTCGTGATGCTGAAAGACGCGTGTGTCGATGGGTTTTATACTTCGCGGGAGGGGATCGTGAAGGAGCTTGGATACAAGGGGTACACGTTCCTGCGGGAGTTCCCCGGCGCCGAGCCAGCGGACCTGCAGGCCCCAGCGGGCTACCAACCGCTGCTGCGGCAGAGGAGCTAGGACGATGGCGAAAACCTACGACGTGTGCATCATCGGCTCCGGCGCTGCCGGCGGCATGACCGCGCACGTGTTGACGCAGGCGGGCCTGGACGTGGCGATGCTGGAGGCGGGTCCGCGGCGCGATCCGGCGGAATTGCCGGTGCATCGGGTCCGGCGCTGGAACCTGCCGAAGCGGGGCATCCGGGGCGACTACTTTCAGGAGTATCTCGAAGAGACGAAGTTCCTGATTGATGACAAGAAGGAGCCGTACGGGTGGGCTGGGGATGACTATTTTCAGTTCGTGCGCGTGCGTGCGGTCGGCGGAAAGAGCCTGTTCTGGGCGGGGGTGACGCCGCGCTTGGGGGTCGAAGAGTTTCAGCCGTTGGACGATCACGATACGCGGTGGCCAATTACATATGAAGAAGTGGCGCCGTGGTACGACAAGGTGGAAGCGCTGATTGGTGTTTCGTCGTCGGGGAAGCCGCTAGGAGCATTTCCGCTGAACAATGGCTTGCCGTCGCTGAAGCCAAAGGCGGCGGAGTTGGAGTTTGCCAAAGTGGCGGGGAAGTTGGGGAAGGGGTTGGAGATGATCCCGATCCCGAAAGCGATCTTGACGAAGGACCACAATGGGCGGCCGGCTTGCCACTATTGCGGGCCGTGCTGGGTAGGGTGCGACAGCGGGTCGAAGTTCGACTCGTTGCGAGTGTTTGTGAACGCGGCGGAGAAGACGGGCAAGTTGACGCTCTTGCCGGGTTCGAGGGTCCGTTCGATTGAACTCGACAAAGAAGGACGGGCCAGTAAGGCGCACTACTACGACGTTGCCAACAAGACGTGGAAGGAATTGCAGGCGAAGCAATTCGTGATGGCGGCCGGGTGTGTGGAGTCGGCGCATATTCTGTTGAACTCGAAGATTGCGAACTCGTCGGGGCTGGTGGGGCGGTACTTATCGGAGCACATGTATGCGTCGATTGGCGGTCACTTGCCGCAGTTGATGGGGCGCGCGGTGACGAACGAGGACGGCAACGGGGCACACAGCTTTATTCCGGATCTGACGAAGAACTGGCGGGGGAAGAAGTTCGTGCGGGGGTATCAGATCTTCCCCGGCGGCGGCACGGGCGAAACGACGTTTGTGGGGAAGTCGCTACCGGGGTTCGGCCAGCAGTGGAAGAAAAACATTCGGGACTACTACACGGCGGGTGCGTCGGTGTTGTTTCAGGGTGAGGTGTTGCCGTATCGGGACAACCGGATTGAAGTGGATGAGACGTTGCAGGACGACGCGGGGATTCCGGGTGTCCGCTTCCACTTCAGCTACCGGGAGAACGAGAAGGCGATGTTTGCGGACATGATGGAGACGGGTGAGCAGTTGATGAAGGCGGCGGGGGCGGAGTATTTTCCGCCGAAGAACCCGAAGTGGATGCCGTATGGGCATTCGATCCACTACGTAGGGACGGCGCGGATGGGGAAGGACCCGAAGGCGTCGGTGACGGACCCGTTTGGGCAGTCGCACGATGTGCCGAATCTGTTCGTGCATGACGCCGGGATCTTCGTGACGGCGGGGAATCAGAATCCTACGTTGACGATTCTGGCGCTGGCCATGCGAGGAAGTGAGCGGATAGTGGAGCGGTGGAAGCGGCGGGAAGTTTAGTGCGTAAACTCCTCCCGACCATAAAATACTTGCTCGAAGTGGAAGTCCACGTCTACGCCTTTTCGATTGCCGCGAACGTGCTGCTGTCTCTCTTCCCGTTTCTGCTCGTGCTGATCTGGTGTACGCGCTTGGTCGGCTGGGTTGCGGCCGAAGAGTCCGTCTTTGTCGCGATGAGCGACCTGTTTGGCCCGGAGGTGGAAAAGCAACTCCGCGTCGGAATCGGCTGGATCCCCAACCGATTTTCGAACTTCAGCTACACCTCTATTCTTCTTCTCCTTTTCACCGCGAACGGAATATTCGAGCCGTTGGAGGTCGCGTTGAACCGCGCGTGGGGCATCACGGAAAATCGCAGCTACTTCAAGAATCAACTGATCTCGATGGGCCTGATTTTCGCGTGCGGGTCCCTGGCGATCCTCTCCATCGCGCTCTCGGCTCTCAATCGCGAATACTACGCCTCGGCAGGGGCGCTCGCGGGGGTCCTCGCCCCAATCTATGGCAAGCTCGCCGCAGTACCGGTTACGATGGCGAGCCTCTTCCTGGTCTACTGGATCCTGCCGAATCGGAAGATCCCGGCTTCGCGCGTTGTGCCGACAGCGATCACAATCGGCTTGGCCCTCGAAGCGTTGAAGTATACGCTGAAGTACATCTGGCCTTGGTTTTTGCGAAAGCTGCAAATTGAATACGGTCCCTTCTATTGGGCCGTCATCATAGTACTTGTAAGTTTTTTGGCGAGTATGATCGTTTTGGCAGGCGCCGAGTGGTCGGCGCGTTCGCGCGAAGAGAACAGTTGAATATAATGGTGAGTTCGTAGAGAGGTGATTCCATGGCTGATGGCAACGAACAGAAGAACGAGATTTCGCGTCGCGACGCGGTGAAGACGGCTGCAGCAGGGGCTGCCGTGGCGGCTGGCATGATTACCGGCGCGCCCTGGATTCAGAAGGTGAAGGCGGCGAACGACCAGATTCAACTCGGGATCATCGGTACTGGCGGCCGCGGCTACTACCACATCACCCACCTCAACAAGCTCGATGGCGCGAAGCTCGTCGCGGCCTGTGACATCTTTCAGCCGAACCTCGACAAGGCCGTCAATGGATCGAAGGACAAGCCCAAGGGCTACAAGGACTACCGCGAAGTCCTGTCGAACAAAGACGTCGACGCGGTAATCGTTTCGACTCCACTCTACATGCACTTCCCCGTGACGCGCGACGCGCTGTTGGCGGGAAAGCACGTGTTCTGCGAGAAGTCGCTGGTGCATTCGGCGGAAGAGGTCCATGCGCTGCGGAAGATGGTCAACGAACGGCCGAAGCAAGTGCTGCAGGTTGGTTTGCAGCGCCGGTACAGCCGCTTCTACCAGACGGCGAAACAGATGGTGGAGAAAGGGCTCATCGGCGACGTGACCAACGTCTATGCCCAGTGGCATCGGAACCTGATCAACGTCCCCAGCGCGACCTGGACGATGAAGAAGAACGACCCGCGCGGCGAGGACGCCAACTGGAGATTGCTGCGGAAGTACTCCGGCGGCTTGGTAGCGGAACTGGGTTCGCACCAGATGGACATCGCCGACTGGATGTTCGGATCGCACTTTGAGTTCGTGAGCGGCGTAGGCGGCATCGACTACTTCAAAGACGGCCGCGACGTTTATGACTCGGTTCAGTTGATCTTCCGGTATCCGAAGGGCCAACGGCTGATGGCCAGCTATATCTCGACGAATCAACATTGCGCCTTGTTCGGTGGTCAGCGCGCGCAGTTCGGCGAGTGCATTATGGGAACGCAGGGCACGATTCACATCACGGTGGGCACGGACGATGAGCCCGCGTTGGGAATGTGGTACCGCGAGCCGGCGAAGAAGGTTCCGGATCCGGGGACCGCGAAGGCGGCTGTCGCCAGCGCCTCGCTCGCTTCGACGGGCAAGGGTTCGCGCCCCCTGCCGATTTTGCTGAGCAAGGACGAGATCACCGAGCAGGACAGCTTCATGACACGCGAATTGAAGTTCGCCAAGCGCTGGCTGTATGCCAAGGGCGTCATGGTTCCGGAAGAAGACCGGAATCCCGTGGACCAGCAGTTTATCGAGTTCTTCGAATGTTGCCGGACTCTGGCAAAGCCGAAGGCGGATCTGGAGATTGGGCTGAACGACTCCTCGGCCGTGATTCTCTCGAATCTGGCGATGGACGAGAGCCGGCGAGTCTACGCATCC
This sequence comes from Candidatus Sulfopaludibacter sp. SbA3, assembly GCA_945890485.1. Taxonomy (GTDB): domain Bacteria; phylum Acidobacteriota; class Terriglobia; order Bryobacterales; family Bryobacteraceae. Next base: position 226,818 of record CAMDCN010000010.1, read on the forward strand.
GAGCTCGACAAGATGGGCACTGGCGAGGCCGCGAAGAAGAAGGCTTAACAAAGCACGGCTGTGGGCGGCGCCGTCCATCGCGTTACAATAATGACGGTGCCCCCAGAAGAAGACTCCATCGGCGTCGAGGCAGGAACAGCGCCTCACGCCCCCACTTGGCAACGCGTGCAACTGGCGCGCCATCCGAAGCGCCCGCATACGCTGGATTACATCGAGCGTTTGATTACCGGCTTCCAGGAAATCCACGGCGATCGCTCGTTCGGCGACGATGCGGCAATCGTTTGCGGATACGGGTTCTTTGAAGGGTCACCGATTATGGTGATTGGTCACCAGAAGGGCCGGGATACCAAGCAGAAGCTGAAGCGCAATTTTGCCATGCCAAAGCCAGAAGGTTACCGGAAGGCGTTGCGCTGCATGGAGCTGGCTGCCAAGTTCAATCGACCGATCGTTTGCCTCCTTGACACCCCGGGTGCCTACCCGGGAATTGATGCCGAAGAGCGCGGGCAGGCCGAGGCGATTGCCGTGAACTTGCGGGAGATGACCCGGTTGGGCGTACCGGTCATCTCAATTGTTATTGGTGAGGGTGGCTCCGGAGGAGCGCTGGCGCTGGGCGTCGCGAACCGGGTCTACATGTTGGAAAATTCGATCTACAGCGTGATCAGCCCCGAATCGTGCGCCGCGATTATTTGGCGGGATGCGGGAAAGGCCGAATTGGCCGCTGCGGCGCTGCGTCTGACCTCACGGGACTTATTGGACTTAAAGTTGATTGACGGGGTGATTCCGGAACCTCCCGGCGGGGCGCAGGAGAATTGGGACTTGTCCGCGGAGTTCCTGGCCACTACGTTGCGGTCAGCCCTGGCGGATTTGCAGAAGCTGAGTTCCTCCGAGTTGATGGACCATCGATATGAGAAATTCCGCCAGATGGCGAATTTCTTCGAGGAATAGTGAAAAACCGCACCGGATTAATTATTGCGGGCGTGGCGATTGCCGTGATTGGATTGATGATTTATTCATCGATGGACTTGGCTGGGTATCGGGTGGAAGTTTGTAAGGAGTTTCAGGGCCGTACCGCGTGCCGTACCGCATCTGGAGCAAATCGTGAGGCGGCGTTGCGTACGGCCTCCGATAACGCCTGTGCTTTGATCAGTTCGGGGATGACGGATTCGATCGCTTGCCAGGGAACCAATCCAACTTCTGTTAAGTGGCTGAAAGGTAACTAACAAATCCAGTTACCTCAGAGCTCGCCGGAACGTCTTCTTCAGTGAAAAACTTGAACTTTCCGGCCTGCTCCTCCGTCTGATTCTCTCAGGAGCCTTTTACACGTGAAAAAATGGAAGATAGCCGTCGGGGTTGGCCTGCTGCTAGCCATCTCCGGCGGCATCTACGCGAGTTTGCAGTGGAGCAAGAAAGGGATTGTAACGGTCCAGACCGGGCGCGTTGTGCGACAGGATCTGACTTCGTTGGTGACTGCCTCAGGGGAAGTGAAACCCCGGAACTATATCAATATTGGCAGTAACGCGCAAGGGCCGGCTCGGATCACCGACATCCTCGTGAAGGAGGGCGATCGCGTCCGAAAAGGGCAGGCATTGGCAAAATTGGAGAGCGTGCAGCCGGAAGCTGACGTGGCCGCCCAGCGTGCGACGGTCACCTCAACGCAGGCCGATTCGGCCGCTGCGGAAGCGAGCTTGAAAGCGCAGGACAGCAATCTGCGGACGCTGGAAGCCTCGATTGAGCGGTCGAAGGCTGACCTGACGCGTGCGAAGCTTGATTTCGATCGGGCGCAGCTTTTGCTCAAAGAGGGGTTGGTTTCCCGGCAGGATTTTGACACGCGGCGAGCGGCAGTGCAGTCAGGTGAGGCCACAGTGCGTGAGTCGGAAGCGCGGTTGGCGCAGGCGAAGGCGCAGATTGAGCAGTTTCGCGCGAGCCTGTCGGCCGCGCAACGGCGGATTACGGTGAGCGAAGCGAATTTGCGCCGGGCGACCGACGTGCTGAACCGGACGCAGTCGACGTCGCCGATTGATGGCGTGGTGACCAATCTGCCTGTACGAGTTGGCGAGACCGTGGTGCCGGGTATTCAGAACTCGTCAGCTTCACTGATCATGACCATCGCCGACATGTCGATCATCACTGCCGAAGTGAAGGTTGACGAGACGGACATTGTGAACGTAAAGCTGGATCAACTGGCCGACGTGACAGTGGACGCGATGCCGGGCCGCTCGTTTAAGGGTCATGTGATCGAGATTGGCAATACGGCGATTTTGCGGTCCACTGGTTTGGCCGCATCGCAGTCGGCGATTTCGAGTCAGGAAGCGAAAGATTTTAAGGTGGTGATCGCGCTCGATAACCCTCCGGATGAGATGCGTCCCGGGCTGAGTTGCACGGCGAAGATCATCACGGCTACCCGTCAGAAACCTGTAACGATCCCGATTCAGGCTCTGACGGTTCGGCAAAAGGGTGACCTGGAAGCGAGGAAAGAAGGCGAGAAGGAGCCCGAACTGCCGACGGATCCCGCCGCGCTGCGAGCCCGCAAGGAAGAGATTCAGGGTGTTTTCGTCGTTCAAGGCGAGAAGGCCGTCTTCAAGAAAGTCGAAACCGGGATTACCGGCATCACCGATATTGAGGTCCTCGGTGGTCTAAACGAGGGCGAAGAAATCATCACTGGCAGCTACAAGGTCATCCGGACGCTGCGCAACGAAGCCAAGATCAAGGTGGACAACAAGTCCCCCGTCAAGGCAGAATCATAAGGAAGTTTCATTTATACCCATGGCACAAGCAGCGGAAGCATCGGCTCAGGCGCGCGGCGAACAACTGCGGCGCGACGGCGTCATCATTCGGACTTACGGTCTCTGGAAGACCTACCAGATGGGCGACCAGACCATCAACGCCGTTTCTGGCGTTGATATGGAGATCCGTAAAGGTGAATACGTCGCCATCATGGGACCTTCCGGGTCGGGCAAGTCGACGTTGATGAATCTGATCGGGTGCCTGGATACGCCGAGTACGGGCGATTATTTCATCAACGGATCGCTTGTTAGCTCGATGAACGACGACCAGTTGGCGCACATTCGCAACAAGGAAGTGGGCTTCGTCTTCCAGACGTTCAACCTGCTATCGCGTGCTACCGCGCTGCACAACGTCGAGTTGCCCCTGATTTATGCTGGCGTTCCCGCGGACCAGCGTATCGAGCGCGCCAAGCTGGCCCTCCGGCAGGTGGACCTCGAGAAGCGCATGTACCATAAGCCGAACGAACTGTCCGGCGGTCAGCGCCAGCGTGTGGCAATCGCTCGCGCTCTGGTTACGAATCCTTCCATCCTGCTGGCGGACGAGCCGACGGGTGCATTGGACTCGGCGACCGGTGTGGAAATCATGGCGCTATTCGAGCGCCTGTATCAGCAGGGCAACACGATCGTACTCGTCACGCACGAACACGACATTGCGATGCATGCTCACCGGATCATTTTTCTCCGTGACGGCAAGATTGAACGGGACGAGCCCGTTAAGCACTAGGGCTGGGAAGCGAGGGGAGGGCCTGGATTCGCTGGCGGTGTGACTAGGGCGGAAGGCGAAGTCGTGCGGGGAGAGGTAAGCGATAGATGGACTTGCAGCAACTTCGATACTTCCTCGCGGTTGCCCGGACGGGCAGTTTCATCCGGGCTGCGGAGGAAGAGAACGTAGCGCAGCCTTCGCTGTCTCAGCAGATCAAACGTCTGGAGTCGGACTTAAAGATTCCCGTGTTTGATCGATTGGGTCGGGGGGTAAAGTTGACCCGATTTGGCGAGGCTCTGCTGCCCCGGGCCGAAGAGATTCTTCGGCAAGTGACCGAGACGGAGAAGTTGTTGGGTAGTATGCAGGAGGTCGACTGCGGGCGATTGACTGTGGGAGTGATTCCCACGGTGTTGCCGTACTCGATGGCGCGTCCGATGGCGGATTTTCGCCGGCAGTATCCACGGGTGGAGTTGGAAGTTCGGGAGTCGACGACTGAGAAATTGATTGAGGGGTTGCGTGGTGGGCTGGTGGATCTGGCGATTGTGGCCCTGCCGATTAAGCAGCCGGAGATTGTGTGCAGCGAGTTGTTTCGCGAGCCCTTGCTGGTGGCGATACCCCGGGATCATCCTTTGGGTGGGGGGAAGGCGTTGGCGCTGCCCCAGTTACTGGGTGAGAAGATGTTGTTGCTGCGGGAGGGCCATTGCCTGCGAGACGACGTATTGACGGTATGCAGTCGGGCGAAGGTGCAGTTCCGTCAGATCTTTGAGAGTGACCATTTGGCGAGTATATTTTCGTTGGTGGCGAACGGATTCGGGGTGAGTATTGTGCCGGGAATGGCGGCGTCCGAGGCGCGGGATTGCCAGTTGGTGCCGCTGGAGCCGAGGGCGGTTCGACGGATCGGCTATGCTCAGGCGCGGGGGCATCATGTGCTGCCGGTGCAGAAACGATTCATAGAGTTCCTGCGGAGACGGGACTGGTGAGGTATCATAGAGATTGCTTCTGAGCGGGAGTAATTCAGTGGTAGAATGCCAGCTTCCCAAGCTGGACGTCGTGGGTTCGAATCCCATCTCCCGCTCCATCTTTTCAACAACTTGGGAACATTCCTAGGAACCCTCGTTACTGCGATTACTGCTTTTTCTCTTCCCTGTCCTCTTTTGGCCGTTTAGACCCCTCACATTTGCCATAGTTTTGGAGCACGGCGGAACTTGCACGCGCCCCGGAATCGTCTACTGGACGAGGTTCGTTTCCAAGCGTCGAACGGCAGCCAAGCGGTCTTCAAAACTGCTGATTGCGTATTCGTTCTCGTTAACGTTCACCGTGTTGCCCATTTGGGCGGAACGGGTGTGAGCATCGACACCTGCCTGCTTTGATAGCGTGGCAAAGGTGCGGCGCATGACTTGAAAGGTTGCCCAGTCCAACCCGATCGCTTTCAACTTCGGCTGCATGTTGCGCAGCCAGACGTTGTTGCGCCAGATTGGCGTATTGTTCTCGGTCGAGAAAAGCCATGCTTCGGGGTTGGTGGTTCCGACCTCCTGCAGCCAGGCTGAAAGCAGAGTTAAGGTGCCCTGCGACAGCGCGACTTGCCGGTAGGAACGTTTCGTCTTTGGGGTGTCGATCAGGCCTCGGTAGAGGCGCCGCCGAACCCAGACGGAACTGCCGTCCACATCACCAACTTGCAAAGCGAGGATCTCACCCGGTCGCATTCCTTCCGAGGTAGCGAGGCGGGCGATTAGCTTCTCTCGGAGATCCAATGCTCCGATCAATTGCGCGGCTTCCTCGCTGGTCAAGACTCTGCGTGGCTGGCTAGGCTGGCATTGTCTCGGAGTGTAGAGCGCGGTCGCCGGGTTGCGGTCGACGACGCCTTCACTCATTGCGAGTTCGAAAATGGATCGGAGCCGAAACCGAAGATGCGCCACCATGCTGGTGGCGTGGGTCGTGGCCTTGGAGTCGAGGAGCTTTTGAAGGGCACCTCGGGTGATCTCTGTCATAAGGATGGACCCCAGATCGGGCACGAGGTTAGCCGTGAGCCGATTCTCCTCGGTGGCCGCAGTGGACGGTTTCCATTTGCGGCGGTAGACAGGCAGATAAATGACTTCGATGAACTGGCCGAATGTGTAGATCGGCGTCACCAGTTGTCCTGCCTGCAAGTTCTGGGGGTAAAGAATCTCGGCCAGCTTCGCCTCGGCTTCGGGTCTGCTTACCTTGCTGCAGAGTCCGAGTTCCTTGGATCGTGGCTTTCCATCCTCCCGCCATTGGGCATACCAGTAGTTCTTCCCATTCCGTTTTCGCGGCTTCAAACTGCCGCGTTGGAATCGCTTTCGACGCATAGATTGTTCCTCTTCTTGCGTCCATGGCGGAGAATCCTGACATGCCTCTGAGGCTAGCACCTCTCTTTGTTCGCCTCCAACCACTGGTCCAGCCACTCCCGGCGGACCAGTTTCCTTCGGCCCATCGAGATGTGGCTGAGCCGGGGTATCCCGGGGATCTTCCCGTTGATTACGTTGGCGACGTGCGTCTTCGAACATCGGAGGAGGGACGCCACGTCGCGGATGGTGAGTACCGCTTGAGGCTCTGGCGGGTTTTGCATTTGTGCACCTCATAGGTTTACGGCCGAAACATAGGGGATACCGAACAGACGGGACCATGCTTGGAGGCAGGCCTCCTGCGCGGCGGGGATGTAGGTGTCTTTGGTCCAGGTGGCATTTGAGATTCCGACGATCAGAGTTGGGCTTTCGAGGGCGGAGTGGACCATGGGCCAGACGAGCAGTTGCTCGTAGCAGATTAGGAGGGCTAGTCGATGTTGACCGACGTTGAGGGTTCCGGGGCCGGTAAGGTTTAGCGGGACGCCGTCGGCTGGCCCGAATGGCTTCCACATGCCTACTGGGATTGGGATTCGCTGATCGAATCGGTTGGCTGGGCTAGCGCCGATTAGGAGGACGGAGTTGTTGAATTCGTCGGAGCCGGGGATCGGTCGGCCGGCGCCGATGAGGACGGTCCGTTTAGCGGTCTTCAGTTGATTGATGGTGTCGGTCCAGTAGACTTCTGTCGCTTCTGTCCAACGGCGAACCGCGCCCTCCGGGAGAATTGTGAGAGACGCGGTCGAATTGTGGACTGCTTGTCGGGAGGATTCTTCCTTCAGGAAGGTGTCCCGGGAATCGGCAGTGTTGAGGGCTTTGATCTCCTGCGGTTGGGCTGGAGGAACATATAAGAGGTTGGTGGCGAGGATTGCGGCAGCGATGGTTTTGGGGTGGACGGGCCAGATCGCTTCGGTGAGTGCGGTTGCAACTAAGCCGGCTAGACCGGTTCCTGGGTAGAGGAGTCCGGCGGCGGTTAGCGGCGAGGCCCAACCGATAATTCCGATCGGTGGAATCGCCGAGAGGAAGAGGGCTGACGGAATTCGCCAGAAGCGTTGAGCAGAGTCTTCGTTCCAGAGAACGATCCACGGTGCGGTGAGGACGGCCGATGCGGTGATCAAAAGTCCGAGGCCGGCGGCAGGGTCTTCGGTTATCCATGGGATCGGGGCGGAGGCAGCGGCGAAATACGTGAATGCGGCGACGGCGGCCCGGGTGCGAGTTCGTTGGCGGAACACGATCCACGGCATGAATGCGGAGAGTGCTATCCACGCAGGAGCCATAGTGGGCGAAGCCTCCTGCGGATTTGGCTGGTGTGAATTGGTCCCATGTATCGCGAGTCATAGCTGCCGGCGTTATAAGTCGAGGCGACCCAGACGGTTCCAGGTTCTACGCCGTAAAGGCCGGGCGGCCAGGGTTCGAGCGGCCTGCCGCTGGCGTCGTACGGGATTGGATACGTCTTTCGGAGGAGGTGTCCGTTGACGCTGATTCCTTCGGGGCCGACGATGACCAAGTCGCCGGGGCGGGCGACTATGGGCTTCAATAGCGGAACGGTCCCATCGGGGCACGCGAAGCCGGGGGTGCGGTAGCTTCGCGAAGCGGACTCGGAAGCGAATGGCTCGGCGGGGCAGAATTCGATGAGGTCCGCGTTGGGTTCGTTCGTCGTCACGTACAGGCCAAGCGGGAGGCTGTAGCTGGTGTTGATGCGGATTCCGAACTGCATGGCCAGCGCGGATGCCAGGGCTACCGCGAACGCTGGCGTCCCGATGGCAAGGGCGAGCGTTTTATGACGGCCAGACGGCGGCATCGCTTTCGACCTCCTTGGTGGTCTCGTCCATCTGTGGCGCGTTGTCCTCGGGGGCCTCTTTGGTTGTTCGCGGCTTGGCGATCAGGTAGACGCTGCGGGCGATGATTTCGTAGATCGTCCGCGCACTGCCGTCCTTAGGCGTGAATTTGCGGGTCTGGAGGGTGCCCTCGACGAAGACGTTCTCGCCCTTCTCGTAGGTGATGGCGATGTCGGCCAGGTCTCCGTAGAAGACGAGGTTGTGCCAGTTGGTGTGTTCCTGGGATTGGTTGTTGCGGTCGGTGTACCGGTAGCTTTCGGCCATCCGGACGTTGGCGACGGGCATCCCCGAAGGCATGTAGCGGACTTGCGGTTTGTCGGCGAGGTAGCCTGCCAATTCGATGCGGTTCTTTTGCATGTCAGTCCTTCCTTTCCTCCTCGTGAAGATCCATGTCGAGCTGTTCAATGAAGCCGGGCTTGGTGGGCAGTCGGCCGTTCAACTCGGTGACGAAGGCAGCTTCCATTGGCGATTGGGGAACGAACTCCGGACGGCTGATGACGTTGCGGGTTCGATCCGGGGGCAGTTGCGGTTCGATGCCGGCTTCTCCGATCGCCACAAACTTTGTCGGCGGGGGAATGGCGGCTCGTTGTTTGAGAACAGGGTCGGTGAAGTAGAGAATCTGGGTTCCGTAGATAGGGTGTTGGCCGCTGACGAAGATCAGCATGTCGCCGGGGGCGGTGATGCGCTCGGTGGCGCCTTCGCCGGACTTCAGCGGGGGCCTCAGGCGCATGACTTCGTCTGGCGTGACGAGGGGACGTTCGACCTGGTCGACGGTGGCGCTCATATGGTTGGCGATGGGCGCGAGGCGGGAGCCGGAGAAGTTGAAGGTCGCCTTCTGGATTGTCTTCGTGCCGGTCATCTTGGAAAGCAGTTCGGCGGTGTCGAACTGGTTGGGTGCGTAGGCGGCGCGGACGTGGCAATTCGAAACGATGCTTTCGTTGGGGCCGTATTCGTCGACGATCTGGCGGATATCTTGCGTGATGAGATAGGCCTTGAGGCCATAGCCGGCCATGTAGGAGAGAGCGTCGGCGAAGATCTCCATTCGCTTGAGCGAGGGGAATTCGTCGATCATGAAGAGCAGCCGGTGGCGGTTGCGCTTCTGAGCGGCGCCTTCGAAGTCCATGCGCTCGGTGAGTCGGTTGACGATCATGGTGAAGATCAGCCGGATGAGCGGGCGCAGGCGGATTTTGTCCGATGGAGGGACGACGAGGTAGAGGGAGACGGGTCGGGTGTGGTTGACGAGGTCGTTGATGGTGAAGTCGCTGGCGGCGGTGTTCTTGGCGACGAGCGGATCACTGTACAGCGTCAATGCGGTCTTCGCGGTTGATAGGACGCCGGAGAAGTCTTTGTCTTCTTTGTCGAGCATCTCGCGGACCTTCTCGCGGACTACAGGATGGGTAGTAGTTCGTTCTCCATCGGGCGTCATCCATTGATGGGTTCTTTGGGGATCGTGGGGAAAATTCTCCAGTTCGTTGAGGGTGTCGCGGAAGCTCTGGCCGGACTTGGTAAAGGTTGCGGCGAGGTTGCCGAGGCTGGCCTCGCGGCCTGCGGCTGCGGCGGCGTAGCAGACGTGGAGGATCATTCCGGTCGTAATCGATGCCGCGGCGTCCTGCCAGTAGCGCTCCATCGGGCTGTCCTCGCCGGTGCGGACGATCATGTCGGCGACGTTCTGCGCGTCGGACACGTCGCGGGGTGTGCCGATGCGGACTTCGGCGAGGGGATTGAAACGGGAGCCGTTGGCCACTTCGACGGGGGAGAACTTGAAGCAGAGGTGGCCGGCCTTGGCGCGGAACCCAGCGGTGCGGGCCCAGTTCTCGCCCTTGATGTCGTAGACGACGGCGGATTCGGACCAGGCGAGGAGAGTCGGGATGACGAGGCCGACGCCCTTGCCGCTGCGGGTTGGGGCGAAGGCGAGGACGTGTTCGGGGCCGTTGTGCCGGAGGTAGTGGAGATGGCGCGTGGTGGGATCGAGCCAGCCGCCGACGTAGACTCCCTGGTGGGCGTTGAGGAGGCCGGTAGATTGGATGTCGCCGGCACTGGCCCAGCGGGCGGAGCCGTGCAGGTCTTCGGTGTTGGCGGAGAGCCGACGGGCACGGCGGAGGTTAAGGCCGTAGACGATCAAGACTGTCACGGCGGAGCCGACGACCACGATTAACGCTCCGGCCAAGAGGGGCTGCTTCACTTGGAGGTTGGTGGTGTTGCTGTGCTGGATGAGCCAGAGGGCCCAGGCGGTGGGCTGATAGATGGCGTGGCCGGAGTGGACGAGAATGGGCTGGCCGAGTGCGGGTTGGTATCGGAATTGGTGGGCGATGAATTGCGTGGCGGCGACGTTCACCGTTGCGAGGAGGGCGAGCCCGGTCAGCATCGCCGACCAGTTGTAGCCGCCGACGAAGCCGGGGTCGGTGGGCGTCCTGTATACCTTTGGCTCGCGTGGCATTGGTGGGTTCTCAGCGCGCTAGCGCGTGGGACCGTTGCCGGTCCTGGTTCGGTCTGAGTTGGGCGACTTGGTTGGAGTAGGCGACGAGCACGTTTTGCGCCCGATTGGCTGGACCGGGCAGCAGATGCTTTTCGTGCGCCACGGCGCTTTTGGCGCTGAGCCGTTGGATGATGTGGTGGTCCGTCTCGCCAATCAGTTCGCCGCGGTACTTGCCGGAGCCGGTGTCGGCTGTGTAGGTGCGGGCCTGGTCGCCCATGATCTTGCGGGTGAGCGCTTCGGCATCGGCGAAAGATTCCTTGATGGCTTCGTCGCCGGGTGGACGGCGGCCGTCGACCTCGCCGTCGAGAATCTTCTCGGCTTGGAGCTTGGCCATGCCTCGCGAGGCTACCGGTTCGCGGCGTTCGGTGGCGGTCTCTTTCTCTGTGATGGCAACGGCGGCGTTGCCGCGTTCGAAGGCAGCTACGTGCTCGGATGTTTCGGTTCGGAGCTGTTTCCCCCGCTCGAGATCTAGCAGGTAATCCGCGGCGCGGTGAGCATCTTTGGCGGCGCGGAAGATTTCATTCTTGTCCTCGCTGAGCGCTTTGATCCAGGACTGGACGTAGGCTGCGTGCTGCTCGGGGTTGTGCGGGATGCCGCGCTCGGCGGTGAGGAAGACGCTGGTCAGTTCGGCGCGGAGTTCCTCCTTGGCGTAGTTGGGATCGCCGAAACGGTAGCTTTCGTTGAGGGTTTGGCGATTCAGGCGGTCGGGATGGCCGCTCCAGTGGGCGAGTTCGTGGAGGGCGGTTCCGTAGTAGTCGGCGGCGGTCTTGAAGGCGGCGCTTGGGGGGAGATGGATGTTGTCGGTAGATCGGCTGTAGAAGGCTCGGTCGTTCTGGTCGTGGATGATTTTCGCTCCGGAGTTGTGGAGGATCGATTCGCCGGTCTCGACGACCTCCCATTCAGTGCGCTGCTTGGGTACGTATGGGGTGATGCCATCGATTTGGTTGGCGTTGAAGACCGTAAAGACTCGGCGGAGTGGACCTCGGTAGTCGCCGCTTTTGGCTTCGGCTTCCGGACGTTCTGCGGGGGCGTCGCCCCTCTTGCCCTCTTCGCCAAATTGCCAGAACTCGATTTGAGTTCCCTTCTCGCCGGCGCGAACTTGCCAGCCGTTGGCGGCGGCCTGCTTGTAGGTCAGCCAACGTGGATCGTCGAAGCCCTTTTGCGTTCCGACGGCCATCAGGTGCAAGGCATTGCCGCCGCGGTAGTTCTTCTCGGTGGTTGGGTTGACGGGAAGTTGGAGCGAACCTGGCTCCCAGGGCTTTTGCCAGGGCGCGGTCCCCTTCTCCAACATTTCGATGATTTGATCGGTGACTTCTTTGCGGAAGTCGCGTTTTGCTGGGGCTTCGTTCTGCGTGGAGTCATCGGCCACGGGTCACATCCTTTCGTCGAAGTCGGGTTCTGGTTGTTCGTCTTCGAAGCCGGAGCCGAATAGCTCCTGGGTACCGTTGTCTTGGCGTTGCTCGGGTAATGGATCAACGGCTGGCTGTTTTGTTGTCTCTTGCATATGCTGTCTAGCATGTACAGGCTAGCACGAGGTTAGTATGGCTGCAGCTTGCGCTCTTGTCAAGATGACATTGGCGACGGTGCATACCAGGCGGGATCGGCTTTGGGGGCGAGGTACGAGAACGTTGTCGGCAACACCTTCCGCGGATAGCGGGAAGGGGGAAAAGCAGTCCATTAGCGGGGATGAAGCGACAAACCTCAGTTGCCAACGATTCCGACTGAACGCCTGCCAATGGTCAGAATTGAACTTCACGGACGATTAGAGTCGTTTCACCTCCCGGACAGTGGTAAAGGCTTGAACCGATGCGCACTCAGTAGACTCCCTCGATCCCGCCTCGGCGGGTATTCAGAATGGCAAGGTCGATATCGGTTGGGAAATGCCCGCTCAATGGTGCCGCGTGCAGCAGGTCCGTCGACAACTTCCAGATCGCCGACCAGCTGGACACGATTCGTAAGCGCTGCGCCGTTTAGCGGGAGTTATTTCCAATTACACTAAAGCGACGGGCCCTTGCGATGACGCGACTACTGGACAAACTGAAATCTTGGTGGGCATCCCGGAGACCGCAGGACCTCTCCAAGCGTTTGCCCATCGAGTGGGATGACAATGTGGTTCGGGTAAAGATGATGGATTCGCTCTCCAAGGACTGGAATCAGGAGTTCTTCTGGGGCGCAGTGACGAGGGTATGCTTCAGCGACGGGGGCATATCGATGTCGGACATGGTGTTTCTTGACGTTCAAGGACGAGAGAAGCCCGCTGTTGTACCAACTGAAGCGCGGGGCGGACCAGAATTCATGGCTGAGCTCCTTAGGCGAGGTCTTCTTCCGCAAGATTTATTCAAGAAAGCGGTCAGTTCATCGGACGGCGGCACCTATTGTTGGCCCCCAGACGAAGGCAAGCGCGACCTCCGCAACAGATAGATCGCGCAAAGTCGCGCAGTGTTGAGCTATTCATCCCAGGTCACGCGCGATCTGGAAGTTGGCGGGTACCAAGTCGTGTAGTGGGAAGCTGAAGTTCTGAACGGATCCTCCGGCATTCTGAAGTTGAACGGAAACGGCCTTTGGGTGAAATTCATCTATTACGGTCTAAAGTGAACGACCCCTAACTTGCATAAAGGTGTTCAACGACGGGATGCCGCGGTAGTGTATTGGGCGTCTCGTTGGTAGCCGCGGTGAGATTCCGACTTGTAGGCTAGGCTGCGTTGGGGAGCACTCTGAAGCTGGAGGCAGCGAAGTGTCTGGTGAAAATCTACTGACACTGACCATCGGTTCTGTGAACGCGGTGCCGCGAGGTCCAGTTTCGCCAAGAAGTGGAGGCGCGCGGCTAGGTGATGAGCGGGAAGTTGGCGGAGGCCAGATCTGGTAGTCTGTTGGAGTTCCAGTTCGGCAGCCTCCCCGTTAGTCGGAATCATACGTTTTTGAATCTCACGGTCGAGGGAAGTCACGTGGAGAGCGTTGATTTCGCGGCGCGCTGTTTCGATGTCGTCGTTGATTGTGCGGAAGCCGAGTTGTTCGGTACAGAGGTCTTCGGCGTGGCTGCGAATGGTGTGTTTGATGACGTCGCGGGGGAGGCGGAGGTTGCCGGCGGGGGTGATGCCGCGGATGGCTACGTGGACGTGGGGATGGCCAGTGTTGAAGTGGGCGACGGCGACCCATTCGAGGTCGGCGTTTAGGTCTTGCGATAGGCGGGTTATCAGGTCGCGGGTGTGTTTCTTCAGGTCCAGGCGCTCGCCGAACTCCGGGGAGACGATCATCTTGAAGAGTCGTCGTTCGCCGGATCTCTGCCACCCGGCTAGCGTTGATGGGATCGCGATTTCGTCGCTGGTCATGTTGAAGCCGACGCCGTCGGCGTTGGCGCTCTCCCGCGCGATGTAGCGGCCGTGGGCGGCCCATTGGCCGCGGACGTGGTTCGGCGAATACGTTACGCGGATGGCGCAGCGCTGTTTGTAGGGCTTACGGGGACGGATGGCGGCCGGTGCGGAACTGCGGATGCTCGTCATCCGGGCGATGCGCATTAGGCCTTTAAAGGCGCTGGACCAGGATTTGCTCTCGTCGCGGACGAACTTCGGGCGCCGGGGGCGGAGTTTGATCTGCTCTTCGTCAGGCATTGGGGTCTCCTTTCAGAACGTCGAGGAGGGCGGAGCGGGCGTCGCCGGTCATGTTTTGGGCTACGGAGAGCATGAATCGCTCGTAGCGGAGTTTGGCTCGGCGCTTGGTCGCGTCGAGCACTTCGGCCTGTGGCTCTGGGGTGCAGGTCAGATAGAGGCGGACCAGGCTGTCGGTTAGGGCGAAGAGGGCCTGGTTGGCGTTGTGGAGCCGGCGCATCTCTTTCGCCACGCGGTCGATGCTGCTGGCGACGGCGGTTTCCAGTTGATCGTGTTGCTGGGCGTTCCGGGTGTCCTCGTCGAGAAGGGCGCGGAAGTAGGCAGAGATCGAATCGTAGCCACGGGCTTGGGCGGCCTTGCGGGCGGCGGCGAGATGGTCGGGGCGGATCTGCAGTTCGAAACGCTGCGTCTTCGGCATACGGGTACTTCCCGGGTAGCAGGCTAGCCTGCACCGTATGGGTATAGTACGGCAAACATGTGAGATAGGCAAGAAAAACCGCCACGCGACCCGGATTCCCCTTTATGTTCCACTATCACCTGTTTTGCCGGATTTTCAGGGGTTGGGAGCGGACGGGTTGGAAGTTCTTGGAATTCGTTAGAAGAACTTGGAATTTCTTAGAACCTGTACAGGCTAGCTTGTAATTGTTTGGAATCTGCTGTAAATGTTTAGACAGACGTGTCGCCGATGCCGAAGACTGACGAATTGCCGCGATTGGCTGAATTGGCCGCCGAGGTCCCTGCGAGGCGGGTGGGGTTGATCCGCCATTTGTGGCCGTCGATCCGGGCTTGTCTCGATGCGGGGCATTCGGTTCGGGCGATACAGGCTCGGTTGCAGGCGGATGGCGTCGCGATCCCGTACTCGACGCTGTGTTGGGCGATTGCGAACTTGCGGAAGTCGGGGACGGCGAATGAGAGATCCGCGCCGCCGAAGGCTGGGGAAAAGATGACGAACGGGCCGGCGGGGAGTGATCCGCTGGGCAATTTGCATCGTGCCGCGAGGAACCGGCCGGGTTTCGACTATAGCGGGACGATGTCGGACGAGGAATTGTTTGGGAAGAAATGAGGAGACGAAAGATGGCTGGAGCGAAAGCGAATGGGGTTGAGTTTGACGGTGAGATCCACTTCTCGCTGCAGGGGAAGGGGGGAGTCGGCAAGAGTTTGGCCGCCTCGTTGTTGGCGCAGTACTTCCGGCACCGGCGGAGCATTCCGGTGCGGTGCATTGATACGGACCCGGTGAATCAGACGTTCTCCCAGTATCGGGAACTGGGGGCGGACCGGATGGAGTTGTTGCGGGATGGCTCGGTTGACCAGCGGGCGTTCGATGGGTTGATGGAGAGCTTGTTGACGCAGCCGGGCACATTCATCGTGGACAACGGGGCTTCGACGTTCATTCCTCTGTGGAACTACATGCTAGAGAACAATGCGATGGCGATGCTGAAGGAGTCGCGGCGGAAGCTGTATGTGCATTGCGTGATTACGGGTGGGCAGGCGCTGGCGGATACGTTGAGCGGGTTTGCCCGGCTGGCGCAGACGTCGGAGGATCAGAACATTGTGCTGTGGATCAATGAGTATTTTGGGCGGATTGAACGGGAGGGGCGGCAGTTGCATGAGATGCCGGTGTATTTGGAGAACGCTGGGCGGGTGCTGGGGTCGGTGGTGATTCCGCGGCGGAATCAGGATACGTTTGGGCGGGACATGGAGGACGTGATCACGCGGAAGCTGACGCTGCAGGAGGCGATTGACTCGGCGGGGTTTTCGATCATGATGCGGCAACGATTGAAGGTGATGCAGCGGGAGTTGTTCGACCAGTTGGACGGGCTGTCGTTTCAATAGGCCATGGATATCAACCGATTGATGGCGGAGGCGGTGGCGCGGCATGGGGTGAAGCTGGACGCGCATGATCCGGCGATGGTGATTGTGACGCTGAACCGGCTGATGTTGGAGGAGGCGGTTTGCGGGGTGGCCGATGAGATCCGTAAGGCGGCGAAGGAGTTTGATGCCGCGGGCGAGCGGATGCAGAAGGGGGTTGGGGTGGCGGTGGCTCGGGAGGTTGCGCGGGCGGGGAGCGGGGTGGCTTGGCCTTCTCGCATGCTGGGCTGGCGGTGGGTTGGGTTGGCGTTTTTGTTGGGATTTGTCGCTGGGAGGTTGGTATGAGATTTCGTGATTGGGTTTGTGTTTATTTGGGGATGGGTGAGTCGTTCACGGGGTGGGCGGTGTTGCTGTTTTACGGGGCGGCTTGGGTCGTTGGGGTGGTAGCGCTTGGGTTGGTGGCGGTGCTGGCATTAGCGATGGCGGTCCATCGGGGTTGAGGCGGAGTGGTTGCTCCGCCTCGTTCGGAAAGCCTTAGGCGACTTTCCGGCGGACGGATTCCGGCAGGGTTTCGAAGGGGATGGTCTTCGACGCGCGGACCATCTGGCTCCAGTGGATGACCTTTTGTGTGGGAAGGCCGAGGAGGGTGGCGAGTTCGTCGGGCGTTGGATTTTCGGACAGCGTTGGGATGGCGTCGCAACGCTTCTGGAATTGGCGGACCGCGCGGGGAAGCGGGTCGAGTTGGCGGAGATAGTCGAGCATGGCTCCGCGGATGCGGTGCTCGGCGAGGGTCCTCAGCTTGAGGTTTCGGGCGGGGTCGAAGCGGTCGACGGCGCCGATGAGGCCGATGGTGCCGGCGGAGATGAGGTCGTCGAGTTCGACCTGCGGGCAGCGCCGATGGAGTTTGCGGGCGAGCAGTTCCACTTGGGGAAGATGATCGAGGATGAGTTGGTCGCGGTTGGCCATGGCAGGATCGGCCGCTTACGCGGCCACCTCCTGCTTGGGGGAGCGGTCCAGGCGGTTGATGCGCTGGACGCGGATCTCGGTAACGTGCTTGGTGGAGCCGTCCTTGGCGGTGTACTGGCGGGTGTTGAGTTCGCCGGTGATGTTGAGATGGGCGCCCTTGGTGAGGGTGGCGGCGTATTCAGCTAGGCGGCCGAAGACGACGAGGCGGTGCCAGGTGGTTTGCGATTGGCGTTCGCCGGATTCGCGGTCTTTCCAGGTGCGCTGGGTGGCCAGCGAGAGGGTTGTGAGAGTGGAGTCGTTGCGGGTGGTGCGGGTTTCGGCGTCGCTGCCGAGGTAACCAATTAGAGTCACGTTGTTCATTGCTATCTCCTTCTGCCTCCGTCTCTTGATCGGGGCACCCAAAAGCGAGCGGGGGCGCTCCCAAGGGAGGGGGAGTGCTTTGTTGGGGGGACCGGGCGGATTCCGGTGAGTGGTAGCGAACGGACCGGGAGGCGGAATCCGGCTGGGGGAGCCGAAAAAGCAGAACGGAGCCGAGCGCCGGGCGCGGCTAGGCGATAGCCGTTAAGCGAAGCGGTGCCCGATCAGGGGCGGGGGCGAGGAGGCAATCGGACTTGTGACCTAAGTCCTTGGAGAACTGCCGGAACTAGATGTCTCCAGCTACATGAGCCGCGGCGGCCCGGAACGGAGAGGCTGAACGCGCATCGATAACCTCGCTCCTCATTGGCAAATGGTGTGCTGCGCTTCTGATACCAGGGGAGAGGCGAAAACCGAGACTCTCCGATGAGATCTCCAGGTCCCATGTGCCATGTACACGCAATTGATCGATACAATTGGTGGAATTCGAAACCCCCATGATTCAGCTGCCCCCTCAACCGCCGGTAGGGTCACAACCTCATCCATTCGCTGCATTAATGCAACGCCTGGGCGAGACCTTTACCGTGAGCGATGTTATGGTTCCGCTGGCCGAAATTGCATCGGTAAATCCGTCAGATCGGTATGCAGTTGATCGCATTGTGAGAGAGAAGAAGTACTCGGTCGTTCCCGCGTCCGTGGATTCACTACACTTCCCTTATGTGTTTTGGACCGAGCATCACGCGAATAGCGATAGAGCGATCACGGATCGGCGGGATACGAATCTGTCCGATCACATTCCGGACTCGACGCCGCTTGCCGAGGCATTCTATCTCTTCGACTCGCGCGAGTGGTACTTTGCAATACGAGCAAATCGCGTTTCCGGGCTCATTACTTATTGGGCGTTTAACAGCCGTGAGTTTCGGGTTCAGCTCTATGCGGGATTGAGCAGAGTGGAAGAGCTCTCTCGGGATCTTCTCGCTGGAGATAAGTGTGGCGTGGATAGTGAACACGGGTTACGCCTTTCGCCCGCAGTTATCCAGAAGGCACGCGAGCGCTTCGAATTCGTCCGACAGGAAATGGGCGGTAATCGCTTTGTCGATGAATTGCAGTTCCACCACGTTCATGAGGCGCTACGGAAGCACCAACCGTGGTTTGAGTTTCTGCAGGCGCGGCTTGCCCCCACAATCAGCAAAGCGGACTACGAGCGTGAGTTTAATTTCACCGAATTTCGTGACGCCGTCATGCACGGCAGGACATTGTTTCCTACTTACAGGGCATTCAAGTCTGGGACTGGCACGGTACGGAGGATAGGCGAGCTGATCGATCACCTCCATGCCTACATCGCTATTCGGAAGGCAGCATGACTTCAGCTAGGTGTGCCCGGCCCTGCGCCGAAACACCTAGGGCGAGGGGCTAACCTGATGGCGGTGAGGACCAAGAACGGTCTCAAACGTAAGCCCACTCTCTGCGGTTATGCCACCAATTCCAAAAGATCTCCGATGGCCCGAATTCCGGTGTCGGATACTTCTAGAACCTCGGTTGTGAGTGGATGCGGCGCAGAACTGAATTCCTCAATTACCGTCGCTGCAACCTGACGGTCGATACCTGCCGTCTGCGCCGACCACATGAAGAGAAAGTCTCGATCCGGGATAGCTGCGTGGATTGGCCAGCCGATCTGCGCCTCCACCGCCAATCTCAGGTTCGGCGCAAACAGCAAGGGAGCCTTAAATGGAAGTGAAGTTTCAAAGTATCCGAGCCGCCCGGACTCGAGTTCCTGGAACTTTAGCGTCGACTCTTGAATGGCCGCGGCTAGATTCGCGTTGGCTGCCTCCGTGATGTCTCCAATCATCACGCCCCAGTCCGACAGCATATCTGCATCTATCCATGTAAGCGTTCCGGCAGAATCGTCGAGCAGGGCGGGCACACGATCAACCCGGTCCGTCACAGAAATTCTGAACTCCGATGGTTCAGCGAAGTCATTTAGCTCGAAGGAGTGCAAAACCTGACCTCGCGCAGTCTCCCATTGAGGACATTCCACTTGCGGTATGGATAGAACCAGATCAGCAAATCGGTCGATCCCCGCCCCGTCACCGTCTGCGATGTATTGGCGCTCTAGATTCTCCAGCGAGACCAGCAGTGTAGATCCATTCGAGTGAATTTCAAACCGGTTTGAGGTCTGGTCGTACGCGAACGTCACGCCGCGTCGGCGTAACACAACTTGAAAAAGCTCCGCAACGGACGTTTTCATCAAGGCTAGTATTTCATGGATCTCGGGCAAGGTGGCCCCGTTGGACCAGAAGGCGATGCTACTGAGCCGATGCGCGTGATCGTCATCAAGCCGGGCGGTCGTCCATCAGCGTCTACTGATTATTCTCTCGGCTTTCGCAATTGTCCTGGTGGTGTAGTCATTTTGCCGACTTTCAATGCCCTTCTTGGAGAGATCGCGGGACTTGATCGCCGTGGCGATGGCGTCAATGGTACCTCCGCGGGCTAAGGCATAGATGGAATAGGCAAGATCAATTCGGTTCCCGTCACCGCCATACTCCGACCTCGCTCGAAAGTCCTCGATCGTGAGCAACGGACCACAAAGGCGTGAATCGTTGGGTGCTGAGACGCCCGCTGCAGATTTCACGTCGATTAGCGCAGCAACGATGCCGAGCAATTCCGTCCTTCGAGCAAATTGCTCACCCAGAGAGCGTTCCGTCAGATGCACGTATGGGAAAGTTCCTCTTTCATCACGATATTTCTCCTTACGGTTTGTGAAGCCGGCCAACCTTCCGAAGTGGCGCCAGTCCGCGGCGCCTTTGTCGCCGCCGAACTTCTCAGCGAGGGCGCGGGCGGCGAGTGTGGAAAGACGCTGCGGAAGGACCTGTCCATGGTTGAGCCAGGCCTGAAAATTACCGGGTGAGGTTTCGACAACGAGCGCCGGCGTGTAGCCTTCGGTCTTCATTCGTTCGATGGCGTCGGCAGTGAGGTCGTCGACCATGCTGAGGTGGTGCTCGCCATTGGGGCGGATGTAGATGTTGCGGCCTTGGCTGTTTTGGTATCGGAGCCAGGGAACAGACTTCAGCAGAGTGGCGCGGTCCCAGGTGCGGGGGAGCATTTCGGGCTCGCGGGGGTCGGAGTCAGGGGTGTGTGGTTTGAAGAGGCCGATCTCGTAGACTTCGCAGCCCATGGCGGCAATTTGCTGTTCGACGGCGATTAGGGTGCGGTTCTTCATCTTTTCTCCTTGACGCCCGATGCAAGTTCGGGAATAATCGTCTGCATAGCTAGCTTGTACAGGCTGGCTGTGCGCTTGTCAAGGCTGGAGTTTTGAAAATGTTGGTTCCCACCACTTCTCCGCTTCCGATCAACGACCGGGGACAATCTGCCCGGCTGGACGCGAAGCTGCGCCGAGAGTTGGGGGAGACGGTCCTGCGCGCATTGGCTGATGAGCGGACGGAAGACTTGGTCCTGAACCCGGACTCCCGGCTCTGGGTGAAGCGGCAGGGTGAGGGGTTCCAATGCATCGGGGAAATGCCCGCCGCACAGGCGCAGACGGCGATGGGAACTATAGCGGCGCAGAAGGGAACGGTGATCAACCACGACCGTCCCATCTTGGAAACGGAGCTGCCAATCGATGGCAGCCGCTTTGAAGGACTCATGCCGCCGGTGGTTAGCCGGCCGATCTTTGCAATCCGTCAACGGCCCAGGCGGATCTTCACTCTCGATGACTATGAGCAGGCGGGAATACTCAGTGATTCGCAGGACGCTCTGAATAAGCGTCGGTGGCGGACTGGGTTTGCGGATCTGGTTCGGGGACTATCCCACGCCGAAGTGATCCGCGCCGCCATTGCGGAGAAAAAGAACATTCTCATTGTCGGCTCCACCGGCTCCGGGAAGACGACGCTGGTGAACGCGATTCTGGAGACGCTGGCGAAGCTGGCTCCGGCGGATCGGGTGATCTCGATTGAAGACACGATCGAGCTCCAATGCCCGGTCGAGAACTACGTAGACCTGAGGGCGGTTGGTAACGTGACGATGCTCGATTGCCTGCGGGCCTGTATGCGGCTTAAGCCGACGCGTATTGTGGTTGGCGAAGTCCGCGGGGCGGAAGCCCACGTGATGCTGAAGGCGTGGAACACGGGGCACCCCGGCGGTGCAGCGACGGTTCATGCGAACGACGCGCTTAGCGGCCTGGTGCGTCTTGAAAGTCTTGTGGCGGAGGCTACGGCCGCGCCGATGCAGTCGTTGATTGCGGAGGCGGTGGACCTGGTGGTCTTCATTGACGAGGAAGCAGACCTGGCGGCTGGCCGCAAGGTTCGGCAACTGCTGCTGGTGAACGGGTACGAGAACGGACAGTACTCGGTGGAATTTCTCTAAACCAAGGGAAGGAAGGATGCGATGAGAATCTCTGATCGTGGTTGGACAAGGACTTGGCTATTGATGGGCCTGCTGTTTGTCGCGACGCAACTCGCTTGGGCGGGCGGCGGTGGCGGTGGTGGCTTGCCATGGGAGACGCCGCTGAACCGGGTGGCGCAGTCGATGACTGGCCCGGTGGCGCTTTCGATTTCCTTGATCGCGCTGATGGTGGCCGGCGGGACGCTGGTGTTTGGCGGGGAGCTGAGCGAATTCGCTCGGCGGTCCTGCGTGGCGGTGCTGGCGATTGCGTTCCTGGTGCTGGGTGCGGGCTTTATGACGACGCTGTTCGGTGTTGGCGGCGCGGTGGTCCTGTAGGAGTTCCATGGAGAAGCCGCGCGAGATCGTGATCCATCAATCCGCCAACCGCCCGCACTTGCTGATGGGCGGGGATCGGGAGCTCGTTCTGTTTGCGGCTTTGCTTTCGGCGATGTTGGTCTTTGCGTTGGTGACATGGTGGGGCGTCGTGGCGGGGATCACGCTATGGATTCTTGCTGTGGCGGTGCTTTCCCGGATGGGGCGTTCGGACCCGCTGCTACGGCAGGTTTACCTACGCCATATCCAGTACCGGCCGTTCTACTTGGCGAAGGGATCGCTGGGCCGGGAGACGGCCGCGATTCCGAGGCAGTGGAGGTAAGGATGAAACTCGCTGAACATCGCTCGCGCGTGCAGGGGCTGGCGGATCTGCTGCTCTACGACTCGATGGTGGATGACGGGGTGTTGCTGCTGCAGGATGGGGCGATGCTGGCGGCTTGGTCGTTCCGGGGGCCGGACATGGCGTCGGCGACGCATTCGGAGATGGGGGCGTTGAGTGCGCGGTTGAATTCTGTTCTGCGGCTGGGCAGTGGATGGATGATTCAGTGCGATGCGATTCGGTCGATGGCGCCGGAGTATCCGCCGGTGGGTGCGTTTCCGGACGCTGTGACCAAGCTGATTGATGATGAGCGGCGCCAGCAGTTCACGTTCGAGGGTTCGCACTATGAGAGCGACTACTATGTCGCGCTGACCTACCTTCCGCCGGAGGAGAGCGAGGAGCGGGTGAAGGGGTGGATGTTCGATGGGCGGAAGGAGTGGAAGTCGAGCGCGTTGCGGGCGCTGGACTACTTCAAGGGGCGGGTGAGCGGTTTTGACGACATCTTTGGTTCGTTGTTTCAGGCGAAGCGATTGGCCGGTGGGCGGAATGGCGATGAGCTGTTGCGCTATGTGCACCGGTGCGTTGCGGCGGTGGACCATCCGATTCGGCTTCCGCAGGTGCCGAGCTATCTAAACGATGTGCTTTCGTCGCGGGATTTTGTGGGTGGGATGAATCCGCAGATTGGGCGGAAACACATCCGGGTGATCGCGATTGACGGCTTTCCGCGGGTGAGCTATCCCGGGATTCTGGGTGCGCTGGATGCGCTGGCGATTGAGTATCGTTGGCACACGCGCGCCATTCTGTTGGAGCCTGAGGAGGCGCGCGGGTTGCTGGATCGCACGCGGCGGAAGTGGCGGGCGAAGATTCGCGGGTGGAAGGATCAGTTGCTGCGGACGGAGACGGGACCGGTGAACCTGTTCGCGCAGGAGATGGCCGTGGACGCCGAGGAAGCAATGGGCGTGGCTAGTAGCGGCGATGTGCAGTTCTGCGTGTACAACACGGTGATCCTCTGTTTTCATGAGCGGGAAGAGTCGGTGGAAGAGTCCGCGGCGCTGGTGGTGAAGACGGTGCAGAACCTGGGGTTCTCGTGCCGCGTGGAGAGCGTGAATGCTGTGGAAGCCTGGCGGGGGAGTTTGCCGGGCGATGGATATCGGAACGTGCGGCGGGTGATTCTGCATACGCTGAATCTGGCGGACATGATGCCGATCACGGCCGTGTGGGCGGGGGAGCGGAAGAACCCGTCGCCGCTGATGCCGGCGGAGTCGCCGTCGTTGTTCTATGCGGCTACCAGCGGGGCGACGCCGTTCCGCTTCAATCTGCATGTGGGCGACTTGGGGCACACGTTGATGATTGGGCCCCCGGGCGCGGGCAAGTCGACTTTCCTGGGGCTGACGGCGGCGCAATGGTTTCGATATCCGCGGGCGCAGGTGTTTGCGTTCGATAAAGGCTACTCGTTGCTGGTGCTGACCCGGGCGGCGGGCGGGGAGTTCTACGACATTGGCGGGGAGAAGACGGATTGGGCATTCTGTCCGCTGAAGGAGATTGACACCGCGTCCGATGTGGCGTGGGCGGTGGATTGGTTGGAGAGCTTGTGTACACTGCAGGACTTCAAGATTGGTCCGCGCGAGCGGAATGCGTTGACGGAGGCGGTACTGCTGTTGCAGAACTCGCCGACGCGGACGTTGACGGAGCTTTGCGCGAATGTGCAGGATACCGATATCCGCGAGGCGCTGCATTACTACACGCTGGGCGGGGCGATGGGCCATCTGCTGGACGCTGAAGAGGACATGCTGGGGGAGGGCCGGTTCCTCACCTTTGAAACTGAGCACTTGATGAGCCTAGGGGAAAAGGCGGTGGTGGCGGTGTTGCTCTATCTGTTTCGGCGGATTGAGAAGCGGCTGGACGGTTCGCCGACGCTGGTGCCTCTCGATGAGGCTTGGGTGTATTTGCGGCATCCGTTGTTCCGGGAGCGGGTCCGGGAGTGGCTGAAGACGCTGCGGAAGTTCAATGGCGTGGTGCTGCTGTCGACACAGAATCTTTCGGACATCTTCAACTCGCCTATTCGGGATGTGGTGCTGGAGTCTTGCCCGACGAAGGTGCTGCTTCCGAACGCGGAGGCGGCGAATCCGGCTTCGCGTGAGTTTTACGAGTCGATTGGCATGAATGACCGCGAGGTGGACATCATCCAGAAGTCGATTCCGAAGCGGCACTACTATGTTGTCTCGCCGGTGGGCCGGCGGTTGATCTCGCTGGGGCTGGGGGGCGTGGGGCTTTCGTTTGTTGGGATCAGCAGCCGCGAGGAGCGGCAGTTGGCGGAGCAGACGATGGAGCAGTTTGGGGAGGACTGGGCGGCGGAGTGGGTCCGGATGCGCGGCCTGGTGGATTGGGCGGAGTATCTGGAGCGGCAGGACGAATTCGAACGGAGGTTACTGGCATGAGCCGAACACTTTCTCGACGGACAGCGATGCTGACGGCGGCGGCTTTCTTGACGGGCGCGCGACCGGCGCGGGCGGGAGTGCTGGCGGGCGTGGCCACGGAGTGGACGCAGCTTTCAAACAATCTGCAACTGATTACCAGCTACATTCGGCAGGGTGAGGAGCTGCGGCAGAAGATCCTGATGATGATCGACATGGCGCGGAATACGGCGGAGCTGCCGTTTCAGGTGTTCGGGCCGATCATGGCGGACATCTCGTCGTTGGCGGGGATCGTGCAGAGTGGACGGTCGTTGGCGTACTCGATGGCGAATCTGGATGCCGAGTTTCGGAACCGTTTTCGTGGGTGGGGGTACAACGCGCGGGCGTGGTTCACCGATTACCGGAATTGGTCGCAGACCAGCTTGGATACGACGCTGGGGACGCTGCGGGCGGCGGGGTTGCAGAGCCGGCAGATGCAGAGCGAGGAAGCTGTTTTGCAGCGGTTGCGCGGGATGGCCAATTCGTCGGATGGGCGGCTGAAGGCGGTGCAGGTGGCGAATCAGATCGCGGAGCAGCAGGTGCAGCAGTTGATGAAACTGCGGCAGTTGATCCTGGCGGACTTGCAGAGCAAGCAAGCGTTTCAGGCGGCGCAGATTCAGCGGGAGGCGGCGATCGAGGCGGCGACGGAACAGTTTTTCCGGTTCAATGTGCGCCGAGGGGATGGACGTGGCTTTCAGGCTGGCCAATGATGGAGGCATGCGAATAGGGACATTTGCACTGATTCTGGTTTTGGGTGGCTGCGCGAAGGAATCGTCGAGCGCCATCGTGGCGAAGGTGGAAGCGGCTGGGGCGGGCGATCTACGAAGCGCCTCGCCGCAGGCAGTGGAGAGTTGGTTTCAGCAACATCGGGACCTGGCCCTGGAAGTGAGGCAGCTTTGCCAACCGGTGCAGAAAAGCGCCCCGGCGAACTGGGCGGATTCGACCGAGGGCAAGGTTTGCGCGGCGGCTAGCGTGGCGAGTGTCTTTCGCTTTCAGGAGCGGAAGGGCGACGGCAGAGGGTTCGAAGCGGGCAAGTAGCGTGGCGACTTGAAGCGGTTGTCGCGCTGCGAAAGGAGCAGCGATGACAATCCGACAGAGTTTCCGATGGGCGGCGCTTGGGTGCCTTGCTTGCGGGTTACTGAGTGATTCGGCGCTGGCGCAAACGTCACCGAGCGTGATGCTCGATCAATATCGGGCGGTGCGGGTCTCTTGGCTGACGACGGCAGCGGGTTATGCCAACCGGTTGTTTGGAATCCTCGCGCTGATTGAGTTCGCTTGGACGGCGGCGATTCTGGTGCTGGAGAAGACCGACCTGCAGGGCTGGACGGCGGCCTTGATTCGCAAAATGATGTTCATTGGGGCGTTCTTTGCGCTGTTGAGCTTCGGCGCGGACTGGATTCCGCGGATCATCAACAGCTTTCAGATCATCGGCCAGAATGCGTCTGGGTTGCCGTCGCTGGCTCCGACGGATGTGCTGGTTCGTGGGTTGAACATTGCGGGGAATCTGCTGAGTGGGGCAGCGGCTTCGGGCTGGCTGGGGAATGTTGGTTCGGCGCTGGCGCTGGTGTTTGCAGCGTTGCTGGCGTTCTTGGCCTTTTTGGGGATGACGGTGCAGCTTGTGGTCACGCTGGTGGAAAGTTACCTGGTGGTTGGCGCGGGCTTCATCTTCTTGGGGTTCGGTGGATCGAGGTGGACGGCGCCGTATGTGGAGCGGTACATCTCGCTGGCCGTTTCGACGGGCGTGAAGGTGATGGTGCTCTATCTGTTGATGGGCGCGGGCATGTCGTTGACCGATGGATGGGTGGCGGCGGCGACGGCGGTGCCCACACGGCCGGAGCCGGCGGTGGACGCTTTGGATATTGCGGCTTCGTCCGTTCTGCTGTTGATGATCTGCTGGAATGCGCCGAAGTTCACGGCGGGGATTCTGGGCGGGACGCCGGCGTTTACAGGTGGCGATGCGGTCGGAACTGCGGGGGCGTTGGCGCAGGGTGCGTTGCTGGCGGGGACGGCGGTGGCGGGTGGTGCGGCGTTGGGCGCGAAGGCATTCGCGGCATCGGGTGCGATGTCCACTGGGCAGGCGGCTGGCATGGGTGCGGGCGGTGCTGCATCCGGCGGGGCCGGTGCTAGTGGTTCGGCACCTCGGCCTTCTTCGGGGGGCGGTGGTGGATCGCCGTCTGCGGGGTCGAGTGGCGGCCAGGCGGCCCCGCCTCCGCCTTCCTCTTCGAACGGATCAAACGGCGTTGCGGGTTCGCCGGAACCATCAGTTTCCGCGACTCCGCCACCGCCGGAGAAAGGATCGAGTCCTCCATCGTCCTCGGCGGATGAACCGAGTCGCGCGGCGCAGGTGGCGGTCAAGGGTAAGAGGGTGGCCCGGGGGCTGGCCACCACTACGGCGTTCGTTCGTGCATCGCAGGGCGCAGTCCCATCGGATCACGCGCCGCAGGTTGCGCCGCCGCCATTGAACACTTCAGGAGACACGGAATAGCTATGGAGACACCGGCGCAGGTTCATACACCGCCGCGGAACAGCCCTTATCTCGATGCGAGGAAAGAGTGGGATGAGCGGTACGGCAGTCTGATTTCGCGGGCCAACAATTGGCGGCGGGCGGCGTTTGTCGCATTGTTGATTGCGCTACTCGAAACGGGCGGGCTGATAGCGCTGGCCATGAAATCGAAGGTTGTTCCTTATGTAGTGGCGATCGACAGCCTGGGTCGGACGGTGGCGTCTGGCCCGGCCGAACAGACCACTTCGGCGGACGACAAGTTGAAGCGGGCGGCGCTGTTTCACTGGGTGAGTGACCTGCGGACGGTGACGATTGACGGGGTGGCGCAGCGCAAGGCGATTGATCGGGTTTACACGATGATCGCGAGCGGGAGCCCCGCGCAGGTCGAGGTGGGCGATTTCTATCGGCTGGCGCCGCCGCATGAGCGGGCGCAGACGCGGACGGTTGACGTTGAGGTGAAGGCGGCGTTTGCGACGAGCGAGAGGACGTATCAGGTCGAATGGACGGAGACCATTCGCGGCTTGTCGGGGCAAGTGGAGAGTGAGGAGCGGTGGAAGGGATCGTTCACGATCGCGGTGAATCCGCCAACGGATGAGCGGCTGATCCGGCTTAACCCGCTAGGCATCTACGTGACTAACGTGAGCTGGTCGCGGGTGTTGTAGCGGAAGACTTGATGACAGGGAGGGCGCATGAATAGTGTACTGATGGGCACGGTGGTTGCGGCCGGTGTGCTGCTGGGGCAACCCAAGCCGGTGGAAGTGAAGCGGGTTCCCACGCCGGCCGAGGGCGTGCCGTCGCCGGAGAAGTACCCGTTTGGGAAATTGATCCAAACGCTCGAGGCGGACCCGCCGCCGCCGGTCGCTCCGCCTCGTCCGGTGGTGGCCGTGGAACCAGAGGGCCTTGCTGTCGAGAAGGACGTGCTGTTGCCGGAGAATGCGCAAGACGCGCTGGCCGTTGGCAAGGCCTGGATGAGCGAGAAGCATACGCCCGCTCCGGGGAGGGACGGCCGGGTCCTCTATACGTACGGCTCGGGTTTGCCGACCGTGGTTTGCGCGCCGCTTCGGGTGTGCGTTGTGGAGTTGGAGGCAGGCGAGCGGGTCGTCGGCGAGCCGCACATCGGCGATGCCGTGAGGTGGATCATCGCACCGGCTGGGGCAGGGCAGGGCGAGGCCGTTACGCCGATGATTGTACTGAAGCCCAAGCAGGCGGGACTCGATACGAACCTGCTGGTGACGACGGATCGTCGGGCTTACTACCTCCGGTTGATCTCGAAGCCGGAGGAGTACCTGGCAAGAGTGGCGTTCGCGTATCCGGACGACGAGGTTCGCAAGTGGCAGGTTCACTTGGCGGAAGAGGAGCAGCGTCGGAAGGCGGAGCGCGATGCCGTTCAGGTTGCTCCGGTCGAGTCGCTCGAGAGTCTGTACTTCGACTACAGGATCGACAGTGCCGATCCGCATATTCGTCCAGTGAGGGTGGTGGATGACGGCAAGAAGACGTTCATTCAAATGACGCCCGATGCGGCCCACCGGGAGGCGCCGGTGCTGGTGGTGATCGGGCCGGATGGGCCGGAGATGGTGAACTACCGGGTGAAGGGCGACATGTACATCGTTGACCGCCTTTTCGAGCGTGGTGCGCTGCTGCTCGGCGTCGGGAAGAAGGGGCAGCGGGCAGAGATCATCCGCGGGACGTATCGAGGCAAGCTGAAGTTGAAGGGCGATCCCTACACGACGGTGGGAGCTAAGCAGGGAGGCTTGCGATGAAGCCGGTTCGGGATATCGAATCGCCTTCCGGTATCGATTTGAATCCGGAGCCGCCTTCGCCCGTACGGCTTAGCAAGCGGGCGGGGATCTTGGCGCTGGTGATCGTGTTCGTCGTGGTGGCCCAGATCGGGTACGGCATCTACACTCGCGGCCAGGCGCAGTACCAGGTTGGCTTTCAGCCCGATGAGACCCGCGGAGTGACCGCCGCGACGGATGCCGGCAAGCTCGTAGCCGCCCAGGTTCCGAACCGTCCGACGTTGGTTGCTGCTCCGCCTACAGAAGAAGTGACCCCGGCGGAGCCGGAGCGGCTGACTGTTCCGCGCAATCAGGCTTACTACCCGCCGCCGGTTCCGCCACCGGCCGCCGAAGTCGCCCAGCCTCGGGAACCCAGCCTGGCCGAACGGCGCATGATGGCAGCCTACGAAAGGGAAATGGAGGCGATGAATGCGGCCACTACTGCACGCGACGGCTTCCGGGCGACCGCGTCGAGCGGCGCGGGGGGGCCGTCACTTCCCACTGCGTCGGGAGACATTGGACAGATGACGAGTCTGCTGCGGGCGATGCAAGGACCTTCGGGGCAGGCCAAGGCCACTGCCGTGCTTCCCGGCCTGTCTCTCGGCACTGGCGGCTCTTCCGATGAGGGACCGGAGGCGCAGAACATGCAGGATCGGAAGGAGGCCTTTCTTGCCCGCGCGCGCCGCACCGAGAAGAGCAACTATCTCGACTCAACGAGAACGGCTCCGATGAGCCGCTATGAGTTGAAGGCTGGCTGGGATATCCCCGCGATTCTGGAGCAGGCGCTAAACTCCGATCTTCCGGGCGAGATCAAGGCGCTGGTTCGAGAGAACGTGTACGATACGGCGACTGGACGATACTTGCTCATCCCCCAGGGCTCCCGCTTGGTGGGTACGTACGATTCCCACGTTTCGTATGGTCAAGATGGGCTGCAAGTGGTGTGGGCGCGGCTGATCTTTCCGGATGCCTCGTCGATTGATCTTGGTGGGATGTCGGGCCAGGACGCGAAGGGCTACACCGGACTGCGGTACGACGTCGACAACCACTATCGGCGTCTGCTTGGCTTCGGGTTGTTGACCAGCCTGTTCAGCGCCTCGTTTCAGCTTTCTCAAACTCGCCGGGGCGGGTTGCTTGGTTATCCGTCGGCCGGTGAGATCGCCGGTAGCGCTGTCGGCCGCGAGATGTCTCAACTGGGTGCGGACGTTACCCGGCGTAATCTGAACATCCAGCCGACGATCAAGGTGCCGATCGGGTATCGGTTCAATGTCCGCGTGAATCGGGACATCCTTTTCGACGGCCCGTATCGGCCGGTCCGGAATTGACGGCCGCAACGCGGGGCTGGAACAATTGCCGCAAGAGGTGGTACCGTAATGCCTGTACAACCTCTTAAAGAAATCAGGCAACCGAAATGCCCGACCCAGCGAAACCCATCGTTCGACTTGAGCGCCCCACCGAGGACAAGAAACAGAAGAAGAAGGCCCCCCCGGCCCAGGACCCGATCATCAAGCTGGCGATTCGGCTGAATGAGGGTGTGAATGAGGCGCTTCGTTCGCTCATTCGCTATCGCGGCGATCTTTCGGTGATGGCCATTGAGGCCCTTGAGGGTATCGATCTTGCTACGGTTGCGCTCGTTAGCGTCGAGGAAAAGATGGTTCGCGATACGACGATTTCTCTGCCGCGTCCGCTTCATAAGAAGTTGAAGAAGGTCGCCGAGGATCGCGGGACGTCGATGAATATCCTAGTGAACACCGGGCTCGCGTACTGGTTGGCGAAGAAGGGTGCGATCAGCCTGCGGTAGTTGGTAGGCCGGGCTACGTCAAGGACTGCGCTTCGACGATCACCTTGGCGCGCCGGTTGCTGAGGTTCATGACCACAACCTGGTAGCAGCCCTTCCGGCTGGCGCGGAAGCGGATCCTCTTTGGCAGGCGGCCGTCATTTCGCTGGAGCGACTGGAGCTCCTGATACGGTACGGCGGCGAGGGCCCATCGTTCGAACTGGGTAAACGTCGTCAGAGCGATTGAGATAGGCCGGTTGGAGTAGGCGCCGAAGTGCAGCGGATCGCCGCGCTGCATTTCAAACGAATAGACCATGTGGGCGCCGGGCGCCAAGACGCCAACCTCGATGATCCCGTCGCCTGCGGGGAACGGCGAGGCGGGTGCGGGCCGGGCATTCGGGTGCTCCTGGTGGAAGATATCCTGCCAGTGGAGATCGTGGAACATGTTTTCGCCCTCTACTAGGCAAGACGCAAAAAACTATTGAATCCTGACGGGCTGAATGAGAATATCGACTTGATCGGCCAGCCGCATGAAGCAGCGGGAATCGTTACAGCCAGTGCCAATATTCGAACTTCTTGACGAAGAGGGGCGCCCGTTTGCTTCTTCGTTGCAAGCGGTGTTTCGCCCGTTGCAGGCAAGGTTCCGTCGGCACTTCGCGAGCATTCGGGATGAGGCGATTATTCATAACCTGCTCGACCGTGCAGCCCAGCGCTTTTCCCGCGAGGTAGAAGCTGGCGCAAGAATTGATCATCCGGAAGCGCTGGCGTGGCGAATTCTCCAGAATCTAGCGGTTTCGGAATTGCGGCGTTCGGAGGAGATTGTTTCGAACGGTTCGTTGGCCGGTATAGCCGGCGAGCGAACTCTGATGGCCGCTGAGTCGACAGTGGAGACTGCGGAGGAGATTCACGCGCGAATCCATGCCAAGCAGATCTACTCGCAGCTGAGTCAGAAGGAGCGCCTTTGCGCGGTGCTGAAAACGGCTGGATACACGAGCGCCGGCGTGGCGAAGGCACTGCGCATGACGCCAGCCGGCGTTGACAAGATGATGCAGCGGGTCCGCGATCGGATTCGAGGTGCGGCGGAAGATAGTGAAAAGTTGCGGGGAAGACTGCGGCTGTTGCGAGTGACAGCTCCCAAGTCCCCCGGCGGTGATTGAGGCTCCATGTCGCGTGACGACGATAACAAACCCATTGAGAACATCCTGCTGCATGCAAATCCGAATCCGGAGCGATTGGGGTGCCCTGCGCGTGAGGACCTAATCAGCTTGGCGTTACGCGTTCGCGCGGCGGATGATCCGCTTTGGGCGCATGTTTCTGAATGCTCGCCCTGTTATGCGGATGTGCGGGAGCTGCAGGCGAAACACGGTGTGCGTCTTGAAGCGCAGCCCCGACCAAGGTGGCAGTGGTTGGCCGCGGCGGCTGCCCTCTTCGTTGTTGTCGGCGGAACTTCGTACTTCGTCTCTTCGCGGTCGCCGAATCCACCCACAATCGTAGCGCAAACCTTGCCTCCGACGGTTTTGGATCTTCGCCCGTATGCCGTCTCCCGCAGTGAAGAGGCTGGGAAGCCCGTCGGCAGTTTGTCATTGCGGCGGAAGGTGCAGATGGCTGTTCTCATGCTGCCCGTTGCGTCGGCAGAGGGAGAGTATTCATTGAGGATCTTGGATGCGGACCTGAAGCCTCGGCTTTCCACCAGCGCGGTAGCTGCGCTGGTGAACGGTAATACTAGCATCACGAGGGAACTGGACTTGACGGACCTCCAGGCTGGCCGTTACACGCTTGCAATAAAGCGTGAACCGGAAGACTGGCGCCTTTTCCCGCTGGAGGTGTGGTAACTGAGAGTTGTGCGCGGATGCACCTTTGCAAATCTCGCCTCCGTGCTGATGAGTTACCTAGGTAGAAGCCGCAGTGGCCAGCATGGGCATATGCTGACCTCACAGATCGCTTTGCGGTAGTGTCTTGGCAACGGTCGGGAAGGGTTCACCATGCTTTTCCGCCGAACGGCGGTTCGTCTGCCGGCGTCTGCCCGGTGAGCACCCTCCTCCGTGCAATGACCAAGAGCGCAATGGCGGAGCGGACGCACACCAACCGGCGGGCGCTGGATCGGTTATCGACCCCGACGAATACGGGGGCACCTCGCACGCGCTTCGAAGGGCGTAGGGGGCGGCGGGCCGGCAGCTTCGATTTGAGTTGGTCTGACCCTGGGCGACGGACCCGCAACAGGTTACACGGCCTGGTCTTGGGCATTAGGGAGAGAAGTCCGTGATCTGAGGTGCGGCAGCAACGACGAGAAGCCGGAGTGTTGGCTTCGATTTTGGGCGATTCTATCGGAGGGAACTGGGAATTTATGCCACTTGATGCGAAGTGTTGGCGCCGAGAAGTGGACAATTTCGGTTCGCTCGGCGGCGCGTTGCAGGGGAGGGCGGCCCGTGCCGAGGCAATTGACGCGTGGATCGTTTCCGTGGCCCGACCATCGCGCTTGTGCAGTAAGCCGGAACCGAGGGGGCGGCAGGCGCTTCGTTCCGACATAATTGAGCTAGTAGGCCGGGATGACCAATGGGACACTGGAGTAGTTCCGAATGAGGTGTTCTGATGCCCGTAACACTTCATTTTTACAAACTCACTTAATACTTGGAAAAGCTGGTACAATCGCCGGGCAATGAAGGTTTTGATCACGTTTACCGGTTCGAACGACCCGTATTCGCGTTCACAGGTCCAAGGTGAAGAGCAAGCCGGCCCAGTTTTGTCCCTGGTAGCCGCCCGCGAATTTGATCGCGTGATCCTCCTCTCCACTCCGAAAATGGCGGGTATCACTGACGAAACGGCCGCGGCTATCACTGGTCCGGCGGTTAGCGTGCGAACCCTCGTACTCCCCGACCCTACGGACTACCTCGCCATTCTTCGAGAGCTTCGGCGGGAGTGGAGCGAAATTCGAGAGCAGCACTTCGACGCGGAGTTTTTTGTGGCGACTGCTTCCGGCACTCCGCAAATGCATGCCTGCTGGTTTCTCTTAACAGCCAGTGGGGAGATTCCTGCCACCCTGCTTCAAGTTCGCCCGCCAAATTACGTTACGAAGGATTTGCCTGTCGTCACTGAGACAGTCCCGTCGGCTAGCGACTTTCCACGTGTCCTTCCAAACCGTATGGTTGCGGCAGAAGATGACCCGCTCTTCCTTCTTGACTCCGCACTCGAAAGCGTTGGCCTCGTGGTGCAACATGCTGCGATGCGAAGCGTCGCAGAGAGTGCAGCTCATGTTGCCCCGGTGGCCACCACCGTGCTCCTGCTGGGCGAAACGGGCACGGGGAAAGAGATGTTCGCCCAACTGATCCACACTTTGAGCAAACGCCGTGGCCGCTTCGTCGCGCTCAACTGCGGAGCGATTCCCAGCGAGTTGGTGGAGAGCACCCTTTTCGGACACGTGAAGGGCTCCTTTACGGGGGCAGTTAGCAACCAAACAGGGAAGTTTGAGCAAGCTCATGAAGGAACGCTGCTCCTCGATGAGATTGGCGAATTGCCCTTGACCGCCCAGGTCAAGCTACTCCGAGTGCTGCAGGACCAGACGATCGAACCAATCGGCGCGAACGGAAGCCGTAAGGTGGATGTGCGCGTGATCGCCGCGACCAACAGGAATCTGCTCGAAGAGGTCAAAAACAAGCGGTTCCGGGAGGACCTCTACTATCGTCTCTGCCCGATCACGCTGAAGATCCCACCCCTCCGCGAACGCCGGTCGGAAATTACGCGCATTGCCGTCTATCTGCTGGACCGCCTGAATCGCAATTTTCGCCGGCAGCGCCGATTTTCGCCGGATGCGTTGCGTCGACTCACGACGTACCCATGGCCCGGAAACGTTCGCCAGATGGAAGGCGCTATTTCCCGGGCGGTAATCCTCGCTGCGACGGATCTCATCCATGCCGCCGATCTCGATCTGGCGGAAGTCGAAACCTCGTCTCACCTTCCGCAGCCGCACGAGGGCTTTCAAATGGATGCGTTCCTGTCTGAAGCGCGCGAAACTCTCATCGACCAAGCGCTGGAGCTGTCGAACGGAAACCAGAGCCAGGCGGCCAGGTTGCTTGGAACAAGCGCCCAGAACATCAGCAAGTTCCTCAAAACCCGCTCCAACGGCGGATGAAGTCTCTACAACTGGAGTTGAAAGGGTTGTTTGTGTGGGTTGTGCAAGCTGCTCATTTTAAATCAGTTAAGCTTGGTTCTGGTTTTGCTTTATTCCCCTCCAGACGGGTAGAATAGTCCTTCCTGATGGAATCTCTGAACTTCGAATTCCTCCGACCAGAATACTCGGCGCTCGCCGACCTCGGTGCCTACGCCGAGACCTATGTGTATTCTGATCCGTCGAGTGCGGGGGTCAAATTGCGCGCGTTCGCCGAACTCCTGACCGGCGCCATCTACGAGAAATTCAAGTTGCAGCGTCCGCTGGAGGAGGAATTCGTAAAGCTCCTAACGGCTGCGGTTTTCAAGA
Source organism: Candidatus Sulfopaludibacter sp. SbA3 (assembly GCA_945890485.1). Classification (GTDB taxonomy): domain Bacteria; phylum Acidobacteriota; class Terriglobia; order Bryobacterales; family Bryobacteraceae. The sequence continues at coordinate 261,717 of CAMDCN010000010.1, forward strand.
GTGCCGTGCCCGCCGCCATCCTGAATCCGCTGCACGCGATGAGAAAAGAGGGGAATCAGGCCGCCCACGGTAGTCCACTCTCACCGGAGACGGCGCTTTACCTGCTGGAGCAGGCATTCAAACTCGCCCAGTGGTGGTCGGTCCAAGCCCTTGCCGCCGATCCTGCAACGCTTCCCACCTTCAAACAACCGCTGAAACCGGCGCAAGCTGCCGCGGCCAAACCCTCCGAGGAGGAGAAGGCCAAGCTTGCCGCGCAAGAAAAGGAACTGGACGAAAAGGTCAAAGCTCTCGAAGAACTGCAGCGGAAGTATGACCAGGTTTTGCAGCAAGCGGAGCAACTCGCCGCCATTCAGGCCGCCGGGCAACAGACCGCCAACCTGCTCCACATTAGCGAGGAGGAGACCCGGCAACGGCTGATCGATCGTGATTTGGCGAAATCGGGTTGGAAGGTGGGTTACAAGGGCGCGAACTCGAACGAGGTAACCCAGGAACACACCCTTAACAACGGCACCCGCGCGGACTATGTTCTCTGGGATGACAACGGAAAGCCTCTCGCCGTGGTGGAGGCGAAGCGGACGTCCCGCGACCCCGAAGCAGGCCGGAAGCAGGCCGCGAGTTATGCGGATCAACTGGAAGCTCAGCACGGCCAGCGGCCGGTTATCTTCACCGCGAACGGGCACGACATCGTCCTCTGGGACGACGCGCAAGGTTATCCTCCCCGCCCGATCTATGGGTTCTACTCGAAGGACAGTTTGCAGTATCTGGTGTACCAGCGGGGAGCTAAGAAACCGCTCGCTGATATCACGGTCGATCCCGCGATCACGAACCGGCTCTATCAAATTGAGGCCATTCGCCGTGTTTCGGAGAAATTCACCGCCAGGCATCGAAAGGCTCTGCTCGTTCAGGCCACCGGCACCGGCAAAACCCGCGTCGCCATCTCTGTCACCGACGTTCTCATGCGCGCCGGCTGGGTGAAGCGCGTGCTATTCCTTTGTGATCGCACGGAATTGCGCAAGCAGGCGAAAAACGCCTTCAGTGACTTCCTCAAAGAGCCCCTCACCATCCTCGACTCCGGTACTCAGCACGACCGGAATGCCCGCATCTACCTGGCTACCTATCCGGCTCTCGACAAGTTCTTCCAGAACTTCGATCCCGGCTTTTTCGATCTCGTGATCGCCGATGAATCGCACCGGAGCGTCTATAACCACTACCGCGATCTCTTTCGCTACTTCGACTGCCTCCAGGTGGGCCTCACTGCCACTCCTGTCCAGTTCATCGCACGGAACAGCTTCCAGCTTTTCGATTGCGGCAACCAGGACCCTACCTTTAACTACGACCTCGATGAAGCCGTCGAGCAGCATTATCTGGTCCCGCACGAGGTGGCGACCCACACGACACGCTTCCTTCGGGAAGGCATCAAGTACACGCAGTTGACCGAGGAGCAGCGGCGCCAGCTTGAAGAGGACGGCGAAGACCCCACCACCTTCGACTATGACGCCGAGAGCATTGACAAGCAGATCTTCAACAAAGACACCAACCGCGTCATTCTTCGCAACCTAATGGAGAATGGCATTCGCGACGCCACTGGCCAGCGAATCGGCAAGACAATCATCTTCGCCAGGGGCCACAATCACGCGGTGCTGCTGCACGAACTCTTCGACGAGATGTATCCGCAATATGGCGGCAAGTTCTGCGCCGTCATCGACAACCAGATCGATGCCCGCGAACAACTGATCGACGACTTCAAGAACTCCAATCACGACCTGACCATCGCCATCTCAGTGGACATGCTCGACACCGGAATTGACGTTCCGGAGATCGTCAATCTTGTCTTCGCCAAGCCGGTTCGCTCGCGCGTAAAGTTCTGGCAGATGATCGGCCGCGGCACGCGCCTGTGCAAAGACCTCTTCGGCGCAGGTGTGGACAAGACAAAGTTCCGCATTTTCGATCACTGGGGCAATTTCGAATATTTCGACCAGCCCCGTCCGGAGGTGCAGCCGGCACAGCCGAAGTCCTTGCTCCAGCGCCTGTTCGAAGCCAGGATCGAGCTCGCGGAAACGGCGCTGGCCAATGCCCAGCCGGAGACTTTTGCCATCGCCAGGGACTTGATTGCCGCCCAGATTGCCACGTTGCCGGCCGAAGCCGTTTCTGTTCGCGAGAAATGGCGCGAAGTGCAAACTGTCTCGCATCCCGACGCCCTGAATCAGTTCTCGAATGAAACAGTAGCGACCCTTCGCCGCGATGTCGCGCCTCTCATGCAGTGGATCGACATCGCTGGTTCCCGCGATGCCTATGAACTGGACTTGTTGCTCGCTCGAACAGAGACGGAGTTGGCGAAAGGCTCCATGAAGGTAGCCGATCTGCAGGCTGCTCTGATCGACCGGCTCAGCGATCTCAAAATGAACCTCAACCCGGTCAGGGAGCGCACTGCGGCGATTCAGCAGGCCCGTTCCCCTCAATTCTGGCAATCTGTGACGGTGCCTGCGCTGGAGACGCTGCGCACGGAACTCCGCGGGATCATGCAGTACCGTCAATGGGACCCACGCACCGGGCAACCGAGAATCACCGATATTGCCGAGGAGCTTGATGGAATCCAGACCGGCGAACACAGAGGCGTCTCGGCCAGCAACAATATGGCTGTTTACCGGGAACGGGTGCTCTCTACTCTGCGGCACCTCTTCACGCATGATGCGACTCTGCAAAAGGTCAGGCGCGGCGAACCAGTCCAGCCTGCGGATCTGGAAGCGTTGGTCTCTCTGGTGCTCACCCAGAATCCGACCGTCGATCTCCGGACGCTGCGGGAGTTCTACCCGGCAACCGCCGGGAGTCTGGAGGACCTGATTCGCAGCATCGTTGGCATGGAACCAGAGGCCGTCGACGGTCGCTTCGCTGCGTTCGCCGGCAAGTATCCGTTAAGTGCTACCCAGACCCAGTTTCTTGCCATGTTGAAGCGCGAAATCGCCGAACATGGCGCCATTGCCATAGACCGTCTCTACGACTCGCCCTTTACTGCCGTTCACAGCGACGGACTGGATGGCGTATTCGGCGACGAACGACAGATTCAGGAATTGCTGCAGATCGTCCGCACGTTTGAGCCGCAACCCGCTGGCTCCGCGGACGCAACAAGTCAAACCATATGATCACAGGTGACCTTCGCAACAAAATCGACAAGCTCTGGGAGGAGTTCTGGACTGGCGGCATCGCCAATCCACTGCAGGTGATTGAACAAATCACCTTCCTGCTCTTCGCCCGCATGCTCGATATGACAGAATCGCGCAACGAAAAGCGCGCCGCCCGCACGGGAAAGCCCGTCGCCAATCCCATCTTCTCGCCAGAGGACCAGGAGCTTCGCTGGTCGAATTTCAAGAATCTGGCGGCCCCCTTGCTGCTGCCCTTGGTGCGTGACCGTGCATTTCCGCACTTTCGTGAGCTCGGCGGCCAGGGGAGTCGATTCGCCGAGTATATGAAGGACGCGCAGTTGATGGTGCAGAAACCGAGTCTGCTGGTTTCCGCCATCAACATGATTGACGCCTTGCCACTCGAACGCACCGACATCAAGGGGGACCTCTACGAATACCTTCTGAGCAAGCTGAGCCAGGCCGGGGTGAATGGCCAGTTCCGCACGCCGCGCCACATCATTCGCTTCATGGTCGAGTTGCTCGATCCGAACGCGGATGAGACCGTTGCCGATCCGTCCTGTGGCACGGCTGGCTTCCTAGTAGGCGCCGCGGAATACCTGCTCGAAAAGTACACCTCGCCAGCGGGCGTGGTGGTGGAAGAGGGCCAGAAGATTTTCTCAGGCGATCTCTTCACTGACGCCAACCGCCAGCACCGGCAGCGCGGCATGTTTCAGGGCTTCGATTTCGACGTCACGATGCTCCGCATTGCGGCCATGAATCTGGTTCTGCACGGGATTGACGAGCCGGATATCCATTATCAGGACACCCTCAGCACCACCTTCCCGGATCGCTTCCGGGCGCTGTCGCAGGATGCATTTGATGTGGTTCTCGCCAATCCCCCCTTCAAAGGAAGTCTAGATTACAGTGATGTGCAGCCTGCGCTTCTGGCGCGGGTGAAAACGAAGAAAACGGAACTCCTCTTCGTGGCACTGATATTGAGAATGCTGCGTCTCGGTGGCCGTTCCGCCACCATCGTCCCGGATGGGGTGCTCTTTGGCTCCAGCAATGCCCACCAGGCCCTTCGCAAGATGCTGATTGAGGAGAACCAGTTGGATGCGGTAATCTCTTTGCCTTCGGGCGTATTTAGGCCCTACGCAGGCGTCTCAACCGCGATTCTGGTCTTCACGAAGGGCGGCCGAACGAACGAAGTGTTCTTCTATGACGTTCAAGCGGACGGCTTCTCGCTCGACGACAAACGGGATCCTGTTGCAGCGAACGACCTGCCTGACGCACTGCTGCGATGGAAGCAACGAGACCCTCGCAAGGATACAGACCGAACAGGCAAAGCGTTCTTTGTCTCAGGGAAGGAGATCGCCGACAACAAGTTTGATCTGTCGCTGAATCGTTACAAGGAGACGGTGCACGCGGAAGAGCGGCATGACCCGCCCAAGGAAATTCTGGAGCGGATGAAGGCCCTGGAGAGGGAAATCCAGAAGGAGCTAGGAGAGTTGGAGGCGATGCTGTGAGCGGTGTTTTACTAAGTGAAGTTGCATCGATAAATCCTGTCGATCGAGTCGAATGTGATGCCGAAAAGAAGGTCAGCTTCCTGCCAATGTCGGCAGTTTCTGCTTCGGGACTTTTTACTCCCGAGGTTCGTCGTTACGCAGAGGTAGCGAAGGGTTTCACTCAATTCAGAGTGGGCGATGTGCTCATCGCGAAAATCACGCCATGCTTTGAGAATGGAAAGGCTGCGTTTATCAATCGCCTGCCCTTTCCAATTGGGTTTGGCTCAACGGAATTTCACGTAGTAAGGCCAAGTCCTGCAATTCATGGTCCGTACTTGTATCGATTCGTCACGACGCAGCAATTTCGACGAAAAGGTGCTCAGCGTATGACTGGCAGCGCAGGGCAGCAGCGAGTTCCTTCAGAATTTCTTCGGCAGCTAGTCATCCCACTTCCGCCGCTCGAAGAGCAGAAGCGAATCGCCGCGATACTGGACAATGCGGACGCAATCCGACGAAAGCGCGAGCAGGCTATCGAACTCGCCGACGAATTCCTGCGCTCGCTCTTCCTCGACATGTTCGGCGACCCGGTGACCAATCCGAAGGGCTGGCCAACCTATCAACTTTGTGAACTCCTCTCTGGAATCGAAAGTGGGTGGAGCCCAACTTGCGCCGATCGCCATGCCGAGAATAGTGAGTGGGGAGTATTAAAGTTGGGAGCCGTTACTAGCTGCGTTTTCAAGCCCGAGGAAAACAAAGCTCTACTGCCCGGAACATCCCCAAGGCCGAAAATCGAAGTTCGTGATGGCGACGTTCTCTTCGCACGCAAAAATACCTATGAACTCGTGGCTGCATGCGCACTGGCAGTTGATCCGCCGCCTCGACTGATGATGTCTGATTTGATCTTCCGGCTGAAAATTAGTGAGGCACAGTTAGTCTTGCCCGAGTATCTCTGGCAAGCACTCGTCCAGCCTTCGCTGAGAGGCCGGATTCAAAAGCTTGCAGGTGGCTCTGCTGGGTCGATGCCAAATATTTCGAAAGAACGCCTCCTTGGCGCTGTTCTGCCTGTGCCACCAATGGACCAGCAAAGAGAATTCGTGTTGAGGTTGCGAAAGGTCCAATCGATCAAGAACTACATTGCTGAGCATCATGCGGAAGCCCAGTACGCCAGTTCTGCTCTCGCTGCACGGGCGTTCTCAGGTGGGCTGTGACGCCAAAGTAATGTTCAACTATAGTTGGTGGCGCTGAAACTCAAGTTGCGTTTCTGAGCTCGGCAAAGAGGCTGACGAACAATGAAATCTGCAACTTAGCTTTTGGTACGGAACATGCACTAATGAGAAGAGCATGTTCAAGTTCATCCACGCAGCCGACATTCACATCGACAGTCCATTGCGCGGGCTGGCAACTTTTGAGGGCGCTCCCGTTGAGCGAATTCGATCCGCCACCCGCGAAGCCTTCCGCAATCTCGTTCAGCTTGCCGTCGCAGAACAAGTCGCCTTCGTCCTGATCGCTGGCGATCTCTGGGATGGTGATTGGCCCGACTCCGCACCGGGGCTATTCTTCATCCAACAAGCTGCCCGGCTCGGTAAGGCTGGCATTCCGATCTTTGTCATTAAGGGGAATCACGATGCCGAGAGCAAGGTGACGAGCGCCATCCGCCATTGGCCCGAGAACGTGACGTTCTTCAACCACAAGAAGGCGCACACGATACATCTGGAAAAATGGAACGTGGCGATCCATGGTCAGAGCTATGGCGAGCCGCAGGTCACGCAGGATCTTTCGGAAGAGTTTCCGGCTCCCGTGGCAGGTGCTTTCAACATCGGGCTTCTCCACACCTGCCTGGAGGACGGCACTACAACTTATGCTCCGGCCCGCATCGACAGATTGGCCGCGCATGGGTATGAGTATTGGGCGCTCGGGCACATCCACCAGCGCTGCGACTTCAGCCGCAATGGTGTTCACATCGCATTTCCCGGTAACTCGCAGGGAAGGTCGATTCGAGAGACAGGCGCCAAGGGATGCTCCCTGGTGACCGTGAAAGACGACCATACGGTGACTTCGCAGTTTCACGCGCTCGACGTTGTTCGCTGGCAGGAACTCTCTGTCGTTACCGACGACGCAGGGCTCGAACTCGACGTCCGCGAAGCGCTGGAACGCGCCGTCGCGAAGAGCGATGGTCGACTGCTTGCCGTGCGCCTCCAGGTGAAAGGCTTCGTTGCTGGTGGCCAGGCTCTACGGGACCGTCTTGATGCGGTTGCCATAGAAGTTGGGGACGTTTGGTTGGAAAAAATCCTAGTCATTCCACCAGCCCGCGACAGCGAATCGCCAACGGGCCATGCCCTGCCGTCACCAGTAGCAGAGGAGATCCAAAGGTTGATCGCGCTGCTGCAGGAGGATGATCCTGTCGTATCGGAATGGATGGCTGGTTTCGTCGAATTGCGCTGGCGGTTGCAAGGGGAACTCGAGGAGTCCGAGGCGGCGGTGGCATTGAGCGCTAAGCAGGCATTTCGAAGCCTGGTAGCGAAGGTCGGAGGACAACTGTCGTGAGATTCATTCAAATGAACCTTCGGGCCTACGGCCCGTTCACAAACAAAGTAATCGAGTTCGGCGCCGTGGCGGCTGCTGGATCTCCCGGGCTTCACATCGTACTCGGTGCCAACGAAACCGGCAAGAGCACGGCTCTGCGGGCTCTGCGCGCTGTACTGTTCGGCATGACCGACATGAATGATGCGCACCTTCATCCCAAGGATATGTTGCGGGTGGGGCTCAAGGTGGAGACTGCGGACGGCGAAATCTTAAGTGTGGAGCGCCGCAAAGGGAGGGGCGCCAAGAGCCTGCTGTTTGTTGGCTCGGAAAAGGCGGTGCCGGTGGAGGAATGGGCGCGAGTGCTGCCGGTGGACAGCGCGGAGCTGTTCGAGCAGATGTTCGCGCTGAACTACGATCGGCTGCTGCATGGCGGAAAGCAGCTTGCCGAGTTCAGGAACGACATCGGTCAGGCCCTCCTGGCGGCGGCGGGCGACCTCGGGAAAACAGTGACTTGTCTGCAGGAGATGATGGTCCGCGCGGAAACGATCTACAGCCCGAGGGCGACGTCGTCTCAGTTGAGGCAGGCATTGGCCGCTTATCAGGCGGCCGACAAAGCGGTTCGCGAGGAACGTTTCACCTCTCGCGAGTACAAAGCTTCTGTGACTCGACGGGATGAGTTGGAGGAAGAACTGATACAGATCGGCTCTGACCGAATTCGCTACACCGAGGAGCTAAACAGGCTCACCCGCATACAAACGGCGGCGCCCCATGTACGCAGGCTAATCGAGGATGAGAACGCACTGGAGGCCTTCGCCAACAGCGTTCTCTTGCCTGCGGATTTCGAGCAGCGCTTTAACGACGCCCTGGCCGGGTTGAAGAGTGGCGAAGGGCGGCGCTATGAGGCAACATCCGAGTTGGATCGGTGGAACCACGAACTCGCCGCCATCCCCCGCGATCCGGTTTTGGCGGGGCTGGTTCCGGAGATCGATCGCTGGAAGGATTTATCAGGCAAGATTCTGGCTGCGCGAATTGACTATCCCAAACGTGAAGCTGAGTGGAAGAGCTTGTGCATTGCCCGAGAATCTCTGTGCGCGCGGCTTGGCATCTCGGCCGAGGCCACTCCGCGTTTGCTCGTCGAGCAGCGCAAACGCATTGAATCGTTGGCTGGGCAGAAGCTTGTACTTGACTCGAAGCTGGCAGATCTGCCGAACCGAATCTCCAACCTCGAGGTGAACCTTTCCGAAGGGGAAGCTATCTTCCAGACACTTCCAGCCGGAGTCGACACGACCGCATTGGCCGACCTACTAGCGCAGGTGCGCGCGAGGAAGCAGCCGGAACGCGAAGCGAAGCGTCTGCGAACCGAACGGGACGATTTCGCCGGTCGACTGCGGCGCGATATCGAGGCAATTCCTATGTGGAGTGGCACTGCGGAAGAGTTGGAGACATTGCGCGTACCATTGAACGCTTCCGTGGCGGACTTCACTGATCGGTTCGTTCGGCATCAAACTCGGTCCCAGCAGTTGACGGACGATCACCGCACCCTGACCGCTGGGGTTGAGGACTGTGCCAGGAAGTTGGATCAGCTAGAACAACAGCAGTTGATACCAACGGAGTCTGAACTGCTCGATGCGCGTGCACAGCGCGATCTCGGCTGGACTGCCATCAAAGACCGTTGGATGAATGGGTTGGTAGACGGCGCGGCCGAGGCCACTTTCCTCGCGGGCTCCGCAAAGCCCTTGCCGGAAGCCTATGAACAGGCGGTGGTAAGTGCGGATTCTTTGGCGGATCGGCTGCGCCTTGAGGCAGACCGCGTGGAACAGAAGCGGAGTGCGGTATTGGCGCTGGAATTGGCAAAGCAACGACTCGCGGCCAACGCTGAGATCATCGAGCGCCACCAGAGCGAGTTCGTAAACCTTGAATCTGAATGGAAAGCCATCTGGTTAGACACACACATCACTCCTCGAACCCCGAAGGAGATGCAGGCCTGGTTGGAGAAGCGCAACAGCCTCGTCGGGCAGCTTCGAGATCTGAACCGGCTGAGTGCTCAGGTGATGGAAGCAGAAGCCGAAGTGAAGCGTTGGCAGGAATTGTTGCGTGCGGCACTGGGCGAGAGTGCGCAGCGGGACCTGGCAGACTTGGTGAATCGAGCAGAGGCCCGCGTGCGTGAGGCGGTAGAGAATCGCAAGGGGCGCGTTGAGGTTTCCGGAAGGATTCGCCAGCTCAAGTCAAACCTGGAAACGGCGCGAGGCGAGCAGCGCCGAAATACAGCCGACCTGGATGGATGGCGGGCCTCATGGGCGGAAGCTGTGATTGGACTGCCTGTTAGCAGCGGCGCTGATCCCGCGGCGGCGCAGGAGGTGGTCAAGATCATCGATGAGGTGCACACCAAGTCTGAGGAAATGGCCGGACTGCAGTACCGTATCGAGGCCATGAAGAGAGATGAATCCGAGTACGTCGAGGCGGTTCGTGGGCTTGCCGTATCTGCTGGGCGGCACGATTTGGTCGAAGCCGATGCCTTGATCGTCATTAGCGAACTGCAGAAGTTGGCGCGGGCCGCTCAGGAGAACGAAGCGAAGGCTGCGAGTATCAGCGAAAGCCTGGCCCGGGAAAAACGAAAACAAGAGGAGGCGCAAGGGGTCATCGCACGACAGGAAGCGACCTTGGAAGAACTTCGGAACGAAGCCCAGGCGCCGACCGTGAGCTCTTTGCCGGAAGTGATTCGATCCAGTAAGGCCCGCCTTCAGCTGCAGGGCAAAATCACGGAGCACCGAGCCGCTCTGGCAGACTCATGCGGCAATATTGGGCTGGACGCGTTTATCGCGCAGGTCCAGTCCGCAGATTTGGACCTCCTGCCAACTGAGCTCCAGCAAATTCGCGATGAGCTCAGTGCGCTGGAGGATTCAAAAGCAAAGTGCGTGAGCGAGAGGGACGGCATCGACCGGGAGTTCCATTTGCGTGAGGCTGCTACCGCATTGAGCGAGGCGGCATGCCGGAAGTTCTCAGCCGCCGCCAGGATCGATGCCCTTGCGATGGAGTATCTCGAACTGCAGATCGGCGCGACACTATTGACGAAAGCCATTGCGCTTTACCGGGAAAAGAACCAGGATCCGCTGCTGAAGCTCGCGGGTGATTATTTCTCCACCCTGACCTGCGGAGCGTTCTCGGCGCTTGTCATCGATGACGAGGAAGATCAGCGATCCCTTCGAGGCGTTCGCTCCTCAAACGGAGCCCATCTCGATCTGAGGGGGATGAGCGACGGGACGCGAGACCAACTCTTCCTCGCCCTTCGCCTCGCCTACATCGAAACGCAGTGCGACAAAGAAATGCCATGCCCGCTGATTCTGGATGATGTCCTGATGGCCTTCGACGACGCTCGTACCGCCGCGGCACTTCGCGCTCTGCGAGACCTGTCTCGAAAGACTCAGGTTCTGGTCTTTACTCATCACGCACATCAGGCGGCCATCGTAGAGCAGACCTTGGCGCCGAGCGACTACCGGTTGCACATTCTCGCACCAGCCGCCGCGAACGCCCTGCCAATCCAAGGCGCACGGGCTTGACACACGTCGTTCCTACGATTCGACCAGCGCGATGCCCATCAATCGCCGAGCGGGAGTCTCCTTGGCAATCCGGTGTGCATGAGGCCATTCGGCGCGTCGTCGTTTGGCTGAAGCCGAAGCTGGCCGCGCCGCGGGAGGAGGATCTGTCGAAGGGAATCTTTGAGGCTTGCATAGACCGCCATTCATTTCCAACCCGACCGCCTCGTTCAGAGGATCGAACTGGAAGGCCGCTTCTGGCTCTACGATTTCCGGCGCGTGGTACGCGAAGCTTAGCGTTGCTTAGTTTCGTTTGACCAAGGATGCGGACGGGCTGGGCGGGCAGGCATTGCCTCGTCGTTGTGCTGCGCGATGCGATTGGCTTCGACGTTTGGCAAGAATACCCCAGGAAGCCACTGCTGTCCGCTCACTTTTCGGCTACTCTGGGATTCCCATTCTCCTGGCTGTCGTTGCCAACGCCTGAGGGTGAGAAAGGAAACTTGACTTAGTGTGCCAATGATGGCGCAGTGAAGGTTGTTCGATCGATTCCGAAAGTTGTAGGCTTTTTCTATGAGACGCCGCGAGGGACACAGCCCGTACGGCAGCGGATCCTTGGACCTTCGGCTGCCGACCGGCGAACGGTTGTGCGTGGACAACGGCCAACACATGCTGCGAGGCGTAAGAGACTAGCCGGTAAATGGTACTGGGCGGGCGGAAAAAACCCGTTTGCTGCCGAAGCAGCCCCAGTTGATCGCCTTGCTAAGTCTTTTCCTTCCGGCTTAACTAAGACCTATCTTCGAGTTTACCGCTCTAGCGAGACGAGTGGTGTGCATCACTGCGGGTTGGAATTCAGAGCGGAACCCAGTCAGAATACGGTGAGGCCATTTGGCCCGATGGCCTCAGTGGCCCCGCCTTTCGGAACGCCTTAAGCGTCGTGGGTTGGTTTCCCGCCGTCGCATCACACTATCGAAAGCGCTCGGTTCAACTGGGTGTCAATTCCTGCAGACAGGTCCTCTGGGCTGAGCACTTCAGACTCGTCGGGCTTCACGCCCCGCCCTTCAAGCTTCGTGCCATGCCAAGTGTAGTATGCACCGACTGGCAGAACCACTCGGTAGTGATGCCCTACCTTGAAAGAAGAAGCGGCAACGAGTTTGCCTGGTGTCTTCACTCCAACGAGCTGTGCCAACTTGTACTCTGAAGCGAAGCTGGCGACCATTTCTGTTGCACTCGCGGAGTGTTCGTTGATAAGCAGAACCACACGGCCGTGATGCCGCGCGGATCCAAGTCCCTCCGAAAACAAGGCGACGGACCGGCCTTGTATGCCGAACTTGGCAACCAGAGGAAGGATCCCCCACTTGCTTGCCGGGATCTTGTCGAAGGCCGGGAGGCTGTCCCTGGATGTGGCCGCCTCGATCTGCCGCCTTCCCAGGTTGTATCCGACTCCGCGCTTGTCGGCACAAAGGAAGCTCATGAGACGAAGGCATCCAATCCCGCCGCCTGTATTTCCCCGAAGGTCGATCACAAGCCGATCCGCCGCCAAAGAGGAGATCGCCGCGCTGATGTCACGCGCTACGTCGATTCCGAGCATGCCCGGAAACATGCTGACGCGCAAATAGCCGATTCCACCATTGAGCTTGCGGCTGGTGACAACTTGGTCCGGGATGATGAGCGGTCTTTTCTTGCTTTGGGATGCTGGCACAGAGATGGTGACGGCAATAGCATCTTCGTTGTGTCTCCGGTAAACGGCCCGATGGTCTGCGCCGAGAGCAAAGACCGGCGGGGCTGGTGGCACAACCTCTGCGCCATTTAGGGTGAGCAGTACATCGCCCGGCCGTATGCCAGCATTTGCGGCCAGCCCGCCGGGATGGACGTCCTGAAACATCCAGCGGAGGCCTTCATTCGTCTCCGCCTGCATGAAGGTGGCGGCTATCGCGATCCGGCCCGGGCTTCGCGGGCGATCCCCATGAAAAAACCCAATGTGACTAGTCCCCAACTGCTGCAAGAGCGAATTGATCCGCCGCTCGAACTCCTCGCTGTCGGCCGCCCGGATGATCTCCTCGGTGGCGGCGGCCGATACAGTAGCCCAGTCCACGCCGTTCATGGCGGGATCGGCAAACTTGCTTGCAGTGGTTGCCACGACGGACGCGAGTATCTTCCGCCGTTGGGATTCGTTGAGCACTGGCATCAGTCAGTCTCCTGCTTCTTTGCCATCACGGATTCGGAACCTTCGCCAAACAGGAGGAACCCACTCCAGAGCTTAGGTGTCGCCGACTTGCCAAACTTCCGAATCAGGGCAAGCTTCGCTTCCTGGAGGGCCACCACCTTTGGCTTACCGATTGCGAGTTCTCGATAGAACTCCGTCATCAGGGCAAGGCTGAAGGAGTCGTCGGCTGTCCAAAGATTGGCGACAACCGCGCGCGCCCCTGACGCGAGAAAAGGCCGGACGAGACTGGAAACGCCATCCTGACCGAAGAGCCTGCCGGTGCCAGTGTTGCACGCCGACAGCGTCACGAGCGACGCGCGAAGATCCAGATTCAGAATCTCACGCGCCTGCAGGAATCCGTCCTCCTGTCCGCCTGGCCGGAGTGCGAGTGCCGAGCGCTCCGGGAATGTGCTGCTCAGCAGCCCATGCGTGGCGAAATGCGTAACGGCGAAATTCTTTAAAGGCAGCTTCTTGAGTGCCGACTCCGTTGACTCGGCCCCCGTCAAGAGGCGGTTGGCCGGTGAAGTCATCGTCTCGACTGCCATCTGCGCCTCCGCCTTCGCGGCTGGCAGGCTTGGCAGCGCGGCGCCGTCAATATCGTAGACACCGCGGCCAACCTTGCCAAATTCCGCGGCGCCTTGTCCAGGTTGCGCATCAGGAGACGCGGCGACGGCGAGGACGGCGTTCTGTGCTGCGGGTTGAGGCCGCCGCCGGATCAGGTAGAGCGCAGTGGCGGAAGGCGAGTAGCCGACCGCGTGCGATTCGAGAAGACGTTTGGTGGCCGGTGTCGTCAGGGCCTCGAAAGGGAGACGATTCAAATCGCCGTCGGGGACGATGATCACGCGCTTCTTCGTTTCGAGCCCTGGGATGCGGAGCAGCTCGTTGAGCGGCGAGGTCGGCGAAAGCTCGTTTCCAGCTTGAATCGCTGTCCAGGCGTCGGCGACCTGCTTCTTCAGGGCCGTCCGTGCGGGGAGCTTCACAATACTCGAACTCTCCCGTGTGCTCACAATGACGAGCGAGGCCGGATCGTCGACCACGTACTCGAGCAGAATTTCGTCGCTCGCCAAGGATTGCCGAACGCTGCCAAGCCGCGGGATTGATCGCGCGCTGGCAGACTGGCGTCGTCGATTCGACTGAGCGGAGACGGCCACCATGTCAGCTTCCGCACGTAGAATCTGCGTCAGAATCCGATTTCGCGCAGCTGTTCCCGTGGCCGTCCAAAGCTGGGCCTGTAGGGCGGAGATTCGTCGATCTCCGGCTTGTGCCGCTGCGGATCTGGACTTTTCCCCTAAGCCGCGCCCCATCATGAGGTCGGTCACCGCTCTTCCTCGAGCCTGCTCCACAATGGCGAAGATGCGGTCAGGGCCGGCGGCGGCCTTCACTTCCAGTCGGATTCGCGCGAGGAATACTTCGTCCATGATTCCGACGAGGCGCGATTTCACCCACGGACTCCAAACGCCGGCGAGGAGGCCCTCGGTGATCTCACTGGCCTCCTCCAGCAGTTTCCTCGCCTCGGACAGCCGGCCTTGGGATAGCTCGCTCTCGGCAAATTTCGCGAGGAGACGAGGGGAGACGAGTCTCTCGCGCATCGTCCGCGCGGCCGTGACGCCTGCGCTGAACGAGTTCGCGGCGTCGGACTTTCGGCCGAGCGCGAGTTGAAGGCGGCCGAGGTCGAGGTAGATCTCCGCCAGTATCCGGTTTGCACCCGCGCGGCGGGCGAATTCGAGGGCTTCCAGCAGCTTTGTAATCGCTTCGTTTCGCAATCCGGCGGCTTCGTCCAGGTGGGAATGCTCGCGAAGTAGTTCGGCGATGTAGCCGAGCCCATCCCGCTTGCGGGCGACGTCCAAGGTGACCGCCAGAAGTTCTCGCGCCTCCTTTGTCCGACTCAGTTTGACGAGTGCGCCAACTTTTCCGAGATTCGCCATCGCGGAGAATCGCAGCTCATCTACGCTGCTACCGGCGGCGATCGCTTGGTCGAAAAACATCAGGCCTTGTTCGGGTCTCCCAAATTGAACCAGGCCGTTGCCTAGAATGCTGAGAAAGCGGACCACGGATGCCAGATCGCCCTGCGCCTTCGCGGTCTGGATAGCGCTGCCGATGGTGAACATGGCCTCGCTCGCTCTCCCCTGCAGCCCCGCGACGATTCCGAGTTCGCCATTCGCCCGGTTCACCCACTTGGCGTCACTCAGCCGCTTCGCGATTTCCAGCGCCTCCCGCCAAGCCTGTTCGGCCAACAGCGCGTCGTAGTCCTCGTCGGTCTCGCCCTTGATGATCAGGCAGCGCAGACGGATTCTGTCGTCACTCTTTGCGAGTGGCGATTCCAGGATCTCCCCGAGCTGTTGGGAGACTTCGGCGACGGAACGGCGGGGAAGTTCACCGCGGATGCGCCCTAATCGGGCCCAAAGAGCATTCCGGGCATCGCCGGCTTGTTCGAATTCCTTCTCGGCCTGGATGAAGAATGGTTCTGCGCGCGTCCAAGCTCGAAGTTCTGCCAAGCGGTCAGCTTCCGCCAAGGCATTCGTAGGAGGAGTATCCTGCCCCCAACACGAAATAGAGAGAATCGTCACTGCAATGCGCGAACAAACACGCATATCGTTCCTCCGCACGGCATCCGCCGCGTTTCTTGACGATGCCCCAGAATTGCCTTCTTGTCAAGAGTAGTGCAGTAAATCCGGCAACATCCCTACGGTGCCGAAGTCCCTTTTTCCCGCCCTTGGGGGCGGCGCGGTTAGCAAAAACAGTCTTCCACATTTCAACAGCGTTTCACCCACCGGCTACTGGTTTCTTCTAAAGGTTCTACAGGATAAAGATGGTGCACGCAGAGGCCCGTGCCCTTGCACGCAGAGGCCCGTGATTCGTGCGGCGATGTGCACGCAGAGGCCCGTGGAAAACTTCGAATTCCACCGATGCACCTAAAGTCCCGTGGTTTGGGAGGCAGATCCCTCCGTTGCGGATCCTGGTGCTGCAAATCGGCTGGACTTTCCGACGCCACGACAACAGTGAGTCTTGGACAAGACCCGCCGGAATCGCCACGTAGGCTCTTCCTCGACTAGACTTATTGGAGGGAGCGCTGGACGACCTTATGCGGGAGCGGGTGCGGGTGGGTTTGGCGCATGCGCGACTGTAGGGGACGCGCCTTGGGCAGCCGCCGGCGGCCGCTGGCAAAGCGGGCTCCGCTAGAGACCTTTTCTCGTAGGAATCAGCAAAGCGGAGATTGCGCGGCGACTCGGTATGGGACGGACATCGGTACGCCGTATCCTGGCAATGCAACGATGAAGAACCCGACCTGGACGATTGTTAAGGTGAAACTCGCAACTTTTGATCGCGCCGAATTGCTGGGGCTGGTACGGAATCTCTACGCTGCGGGCAAGGAGAATCGGACGTTTCTCCACGCCCGCTTCGGTCTAAGCGAGGACGTGCTGGAACCATACAAGCAGACGATAGAGCGGTGGCTTTGGCCGGATGTCATTCGGAACCAGAACACGTCTGTCACCAAGGCCAAACAATCCATTGCCAGTTACAAGAAAGCTGTTGGCGAACCAGCCGGATTGGCCGAGTTAATGGTTTTCTATTGTGAACAGGCCGCTGGGTTTTGCCATGATCTCGGCAATGACGACGAAGTGTACTTTGCGGCGCTCGTGCGAATGTTTGAGCAAGCGCTCCGCGTTGCCAGAACGCTGCCAGGCAACAACCGGGAAACCCTACTCGACCGGCTGGATCGCGTACGAAGTATCAGCCACAACTTTGGTTACGGCGTAGGCGACGATTTGGATTCCCTCTTTGCGAGGTACTCGAAACGCGATAGCTGACCGCAAATATCACTTTTTCGGCCTAGCCAAACCATCAATATTCGATCTGCGCACCTTTGCCGAAAGCTCAAACTGCTCGCCGAAGTACCGCGCAAAGAATTCCAGAAGTGCGTACCCGCTGTAACGGCGATCGCTACTTGAAGGAGTTCTCCTGCTGGAAGCGGTATCTAACCCTGGCCTTCGCTCAGTTTGTTTACCGCGAGGGCCTCCGGGATGTCGAAAGTGGCCTCTACTCCATGTGCGGGAAGCTCTATCATCTGGGCATTCGCGGCTCGGTTGCCCGCTCCACTTTGGCGGATGCCACGGGGAACTGGGACTGGCGCTTCTTTGCCGATTTCGCCCAAGCGCTGATCGCCATTGCTCGCCCTTCGCACGCCACCGACCCTATGGCCATTGATTCGGGACAGAGCCTCTATGCTCTCGACGCCACCACTACCTTTGACCTCTACCTGTCGCTGTTCCCCCTGGGCACGACTCTGGACGCCGCTCGATCTGCGCGGCAGCATTGCGGCATTTTTCTATATTTTCGATGGAACACTGCAAGAAGTTCACGTGCTCGATCATCTCTCCTTGGGGGACACCCAAAACCGGCCAATGAGGGACAGCTGAAAACCGGCCAATAGCGATCGGGCAAGACAAGAATCCCGATGGGGGCGTACCCTCCATCGTCGTGAGCAATGTCTTGAGCGAAGAAAAGCGACAACAAGTCATCGCGCT
>CAMDCN010000011.1 GCA_945890485.1 Candidatus Sulfopaludibacter sp. SbA3
CGGGTTGTGATCGAAGCGTTGCAGGCGCTGCGTGGCGTTGCGCAGACGACCGCCGCAACGATCGTCTCGGAACTGGGATCGCTGACGCGCTTTGCCAATCCCCGGCAGCTGATGGGTTACAGCGGCCTAGTGGCAAGCGAACACTCCAGCGGCGGGAGGGTCCAACGCGGGCCGATCACTAAGTCCGGTAACGCCCATCTCCGCAGGGTGCTGGTGGAATCGGCGTGGTCGTATCACCACCGGCCCAATGTGACGGGCTTTCTCTTGCGGCGGCAGAAGTCGCTGGCTTTGAGCGGGGAAGTGAAGGCGATCGCTTGGAAGGCTCAGCACCGCCTGAACAAACGCTACAAAACGTTGGCGGCTAAAGGGAAAAACAAGAACCAGATTGTGACGGCGATCGCCCGGGAGTTGTTGGGTTTTGTCTGGGCGATCGCCACGCATACCGAACAGGGGCAAGCAGCTCCGGTCAATTAAGGCTACCCGATGTGCTCTTTCCGGACAGCGGCGTCGAAGGCAGCGAGGACCCGACGAAAAGGAGAATCCTCGTCAGCTTCTATGCGGAACGAGCTCCGGCTCCAACCCGCGCGCTCAGTCCGAGGCAGCTCCCGACGAATCATGACCCTGCGGTTCCGACCCGCGTATATCAGAGTGATCTATCGTCGCGCTACCCTCCCCGCTGCCTTCGACCGCGCTGTCCCGAACTGCGGTACCAAACAAAACTGCCTCCCGCCCTGGTGGGCGGGAGGCAGTGGAAACAACCGAACAAGAAAAACCGTCAGCACCCGTTAAAGGTATTGACAGGTCGTTTCATATCAGAAGCTCAACTTTAAAGCCAACTGCCCCAGCCGCGACGGCCCCGCCTCCAAAATCCTCCCAAAGTTCGGCGAGTTCAAATCGCTCACCGGCACCGCAAAGTTCGCATGGTTCGCCACGTTGAACACCTCCGCCCGGAACTGCAGCTTCAGCCGCTCCGTCAACGAAAACGTCTTCAATAACGACAAATCCAGATTCGCCAAACCCGGCCCCCGCGCGATGTTCCGCCCCGCGTTGCCGAACCGCCCCGCGTCCGCTACTGGACTCAAGCGCCGGAACGCGCTCCGCGACAGCCACTGCTCCACGGTCCTCGGCCCTTGGTTCGGATCTGCAATCAGATCCGGCCTTCCCCCGCTATAGCCAGAAATCGGCGGATGTGAAGCCTGCGCCGCCACGTTTGTCGAATCGAATACCGTAAACGGCGTCCCGGAGTGCGCCGACCAGATTCCGTTCAACTGCCATCCCCACTTCACATTCCAGCTCCCGCTGAAAACGAACCGGTGCCGCGCATCGAACAACGACAACCCCCGCTCCGCCCGCAGATTAAATGGATTCTGGGCAATGTCGTTCTCCCCTGCCAACGGCCGAGCCGCTGCCCCGCCCAGGTTCATCGCCGAAAGATAGTCGATCGTCTTTGAAAACCAGTACGAAGCATTGAACCCCAGCCCCGATTCAAACCGCCGGCTCAAGCTGAACTGCCCCGCGTGGTACGACGAGTTGGTAATGTAGCTCAGCATCGCGACGTGCGTGAAGTTCGGCGCATACAGCCGCCTGCTATCCGCGTTCTGCGCCGTCGCCCCGGGTCCGAACACCGCCGGATTCGCTTCAATGTTCCGCGGTAGTCGCGTCCCCTTGCTGCCCAGGTACCGCGCCTCAGCGACATACTTCCCGAGCAGCGAACGCTGCAACGTGAAGTTCCAATTCTGCGCATACGGAGGCCGTGCGTTCTTGTCCATCACCACCAGCGTCAGCGGCAATGGAAACGTGCCCGGCGCCGGCCGGTTCGCGCCGCCGTAGGGATTGGTGAAGTTCACGCTCGGCCCGCTGAACTGAATCAACTGCGTCGAAGGCAGCGAACTCACCGGCACCTGCGACGCCACGCCGGACCCGTTTGCAAACGGGTCAAAGAAAATGCCATACCCCGCCCGCACACTCAGCAGCCCCCGGCCATCCGGATTCCAGGCCACCCCGAACCGCGGCATCAACCCCTTCCGGAACACCGGAGCCACCCCGGCTGCTACGCCCTCATCGCCAGGGAATAGCAGCCCCCGTGGAGCCTCCGGGCGCACCGTTGATTGCTGGCCCGGAACGAACGCATTCATCCGGTCCCGCACCTCCGTCAACGGCGTGTTCACCTCCCACCGCAGCCCATAGTTCACGGTCAACGTCCGCCCCACGCGCCACTCGTCCTGCGCGTACAACGACGTCTCCCATCCGCGCATCCCCCGCGACAAATCGCCCAACCCCTGATAGAAAACCGCCGGCCGCCCCAGCAACAAATTCGCGAACCCGTCCCCATACGGCGGCGTCGGCGCAAAGACAAAGAACGCATTCGGCGCAATCGCCTGGAACATGTTCAGGTACAGCCGCCGCACCTCCGCACCCAACTTCCAAGAGTGCCGTCCCCGCGTCAGACTCAACGAATCCGAAATCTCCCAACTCGTCTGCGCCGAAGTCCGCGGACCTGTAATCGACCCGCCCACCGGCGAGTACCCGCTCACGTTGAAGAACGGAGCGCTCTGCCCCTGCGGCGATGCCGAGTCGTAATTGAATCCAAAATCTCGCGGCGAAATCTGGTTCAGCCGCTGATCGAACAAGAACACATGGCGGAAGAAGGCCGCCCGGAACGCGTTCACCGCGTTCGGCGAAAACACGTGGGTCTCGTTGAGCGCCAGCGAATTCGTCCGCAAATCATCCCGTACCGGAAAGCCCGGCAAGTCCGATCCGCGAATCGAAATCGGGTTCCGGTTGTACCCGTCTGCAAACGAGTACCGCATGTGCAATTGGTCGCGCTCACTGGCCAGATAGTCCACGCGCCCGCCCACCTGGTTCGATTCGTTCTCCGTCACCACCGTGCCCGTATACACCGAAGGCGTCGTGTTCCCCAACGGATATAGCGCCGCCACCCGCAGCCCCACCGCGCTCATCTGCGACGGCGGAATCTGCCCGGCCGCGAACGTCCCCGCCCGCTGCGCCGGCGTCGGCACGTTCGCCGAACGCGTAATGCCCTGCCGGTTCCGGAAGCCCTCCGCATAGGCGAAATAGAACAGCTTGTTCGCCTTCACCGGTCCGCCCAGCGTCCCGCCGAACTGGTTCTGCTTCAGCGGTTCCACCTCGCGCGAAAAGAAGTTCCGTGCATCAAACACGTCATTGCGAAAGAACTCATACAGCCCGCCGTGCAGTTGGTTCGTTCCCGATTTCGTCACGACGGAAGTGTTCGAACCCGCCGCGCCGCCGTACTCCGGTGGAGCCGTATGCGTCAGAATCCGGAACTCGCTGATCGAATCCACTGGCGGCCGCAACGCAAACCCGCCGTCCATCCGGTTCACATTCTTCGCCCCGTCCAGCAGAAAATTATTCGATTCCGGCCGCTGCCCGTTCACGGAATACGCCTGGCCCGCGCGCAGCGATCCGCCCGCCGTCGCGATGCCGTTCGTCAAATCCGCCACGCCCGATTGCAGCAGCCCCAACTGCGTGAAGTTCCGTCCATTCAGCGGCAGATCCAGAATCTCCCGCGTCGTCACCGTCTTCCCCAGCGCGTTGCTCGCCGTGTCGACGAGAGCCGCTTCGCCCGAAACGCTCACCGACTCCCGCACCCCAGCCACTTCGAGGCGTACGTCCAATCGCAGCACCTGGCTCACCTCCACCGCCAACGGCTGGCTCTCGAACCGGGCAAACCCCGGCGCTTCCACGGCCACCTTGTACCGCCCCACCGGCAACATCGCGAACCGGTACCGCCCGGCCTCCACAGGGGCAGCCTTCGCCAGGCCCGTATCCACGTTGGTCACCGACGCGCGGCCAGCCGAAACCGTACCGCCGGAAGCATCTAGCAGATTGCCCTCAATCGTGGCCACGGGGTCCTGCGCCAGAACAGGCAGCGCAGTGAGTAGAAAGAGTAAGAAACGCACCCCGCTAAGCTACCCGTCCCTAGCCCGCCCCGCAGTAATCCAATTCGACTACCGATAGTTCAGCGCCACCGGCGCCTGCCCTTCCACGCAGTGGTAGGTCACTCCCGTCGGCAGACCTTTGAACTCATCGACCCGCCCATTCGGCCATCGCACCACCACCCGCTTCACCGCCGTCTGCAGCCCTACCCCAAACGTCGCCGCCAGCATCGACGACGACAAATAGCTCGACCCGCTCCGAATCCGCCGCATCTGCCACCCGCCCTCATCCTCCACCTGCACCACCGCCCCAATCGCATCCCGGTTCGACGTCCGCCCCTCCAGCCGGAACCGGATCGACCTGTGCCCGTTCCCCACATCGTTCCGGTAGAGATACGCCGGCCCGCCGTTCGTCGTCAACAGCACATCCAGGTCCCCATCCCGGTCAAAGTCGCCCAACGCCAACCCCCGCCCCACCTTCGGCTCCCGGAACCCGCCGCCCACCTCGCCGCTGATGTCGCGGAACTTCCCCTTTCCATCGTTCAAAAACAGATGCGGCGGCTGTGCATACGCCGGTCCTCGCGCCAAGTTCCGCACCGAGTCGTCGATATGCCCGTTCACAGCTAGCAGGTCCAAATGCCCATCCAGATCGGCGTCGAAGAACAGGCACCCAAATCCCAACGTCGTCCGTGACGCCGCCGCAATTCCCGTCTCCGCCGCCCGGTCGACAAACCCCGTTCCCGTCGATTCGTACAGCCCGATCATCTCGTTGTCGAAATTCGTTACAGCCAGCCCCTCTCGCCCCGTCCTCCGGAAGTCGCCCGCGTCGACACCCATTCCTGCCCGC
The DNA here is from genome assembly GCA_945890485.1 of Candidatus Sulfopaludibacter sp. SbA3. Lineage (GTDB taxonomy): Bacteria > Acidobacteriota > Terriglobia > Bryobacterales > Bryobacteraceae. The sequence goes on from CAMDCN010000011.1 coordinate 4,765, forward strand.
GCCCGCCCATCTTCAGCAAACGCCACGCCCGCCCGCACCGCCATCTCGCGAAACGTGCCGTCCCGGTTGTTCCGGTACAGCTTGTTCGGCTGCGTATCATTCGCTACAAACAGGTCCGGCCAGCCGTCTTGGTCGTAGTCGAGCATCGCCACGCCCAGCGATTTCGACGAGGCATCGAACAGCCCGCTCTTCGCCGTTACGTCCTCAAACGTTCCGTTCCCTTTATTCCGGAACAGCCAGCACGTCGTCCCCCGGTAAGCCTCTGGCGTGCAGTACGATTTCGCCTTCCCGTCCAAACTGCAGAAGACGTCCGACTCCGGCGACCACCGCACGTAGTTGCACACGAACAGATCCAGGTGCCCGTCCCGGTCATAGTCGAGCCACACCGCAGACGTTGAAAACCCTGTCCGGTTCCCCAACCCCGCCGCCGCCGTCACGTCCACAAACGTCCCTCGCCCCGTGTTCCTCAGCAGCCGGTTCTGCCCCACCCCGGTCACATACAAATCCGGGAATCCGTCGTTGTTGAAGTCCGCCACCGCCACGCCCAGGCCATAGAACGAGATATCCAACCCCGCTGCCTTCGTCACATCTGTAAAGGTCCCGTTCCGGTTGTTCTTGTACAACTGCAACGTCGCCCGCCGCTTCGGATGCCCCGGCCAATCCTGGCCGTTCACCAGCAGCACATCCAACCACCCGTCGTTGTCGTAGTCCAAAAACGCGCAACCCGGCCCCAGCGTCTCCGGCAGATAGCGCGAGCCAAACGCGCCTGTATGATGCGTAAAGTTCAGCCCCGCTGCCCGCGTCACATCCACCAGCTGCAGCCGCGGCCCCGGCGCCGCCAACGCGAACAGCAGCTCTCGCCGCGTCATGGCAGCGTCACCAGCCCATGGCGGATCGCGTGCATCACCAGGTCCGCCGTGTTGTGTACCTCCAACGCGTCCATGATGTTCGCCCGATGCACCGCAATCGTGTTCGCGCTCAGCCCCAGAATCGCCGCAATCTCCTTGTTCGCGCGCCCTGCGGCAATGTGCTGCAGCACCTCCATCTCTCGCGTGCTCAGCGGCCGCTTGCCCACCGGCGCCGCCGCCTGCTGCAGCCGCGGATCAATCACGGTCTCCCCCGCCGCCACCTGCTTCACCGCGTCCACTAGTTCCAAGTCCAGCGCATTTTTCAGCAGGTATCCGGCCACCCCCGCCTCCCGGCACAAGGTCACATAGCTCGGCTCGGAGTGCATACTCAGCATCAGAATCTTCAGCTCGGGCCGAGCGGCCAGCAGCTTCCGCGCCGTCAATGCCCCGTTCTGCAGCGGCAGCGCATAGTCCAGCACCACGACGTCCGGCCTCACGCGCCGGGCCACCTCTTCGGCCTCTAACCCGTCGCTCGCCTCGCCCACCACTTCAACCTCCGCGTCGTCCTCCAGCAAACGCCGGAACCCCCTCCGCACCAGCGCATGGTCATCCACCAACAGCACCCGGATCTTAGCCACGCGGAACCTCCAATGTAATCGTAGTGCCCCCGGCCGTCTCCACGAGCAGCGTCCCGCCCAACAGCTCCGCCCGCTCGCGCATCCCCGCCAGCCCCACCCCCGGCGTCGCATCGGCCGCAATCCCCGGCCCCGCATCCGCCACCCGCAGCCGCAACGGTTCGCTGTGCAACTCCACCGCCACCTCGTTCACCCCCGCATGCCGAGCCACGTTGTTCAGAGCTTCCTGCAGAATCCGGAACACATGAATCGCCCGCCCCGCATCCAACACCGGAGCATTCGCCGGCCCCGTGTACCGCACCGCAATCCCCGTCTGCCGCTCAAACACCGGCAAATACCATTCCACCGCCGCCCCCAACCCCTGCTCTTCCAGGATCACCGGCTGCAGCGCCTGCGAAAGCGCCCGGACCTTTTCGAGTGTCTCCTGCACCACCACTTTCGTCTCCTGCAACTCTTGGGTAAACGCCGCTGGCGCCGACCGCCCCGCGCGCGAAAGCATTGCTCCGACCGCCGTCAGAATCTGCCCGAACTCATCGTGCAGATCCCGCGACACCGTCCGCAGCGTGCTCTCCTGCGTCGCGATCAACTGCTGCGCCAACTCCCGCCGCTGGTTCGACAAACTCGCCAACCGTTCGAACAGAATCCGGTTCGAACGAATCAACGCCAAACTCACGACCAAAACCAACACCAGCGAAAGCCCAAGAAATACATAGGCATTCCGCTCAATCTCCCCATAGATCCCCGCGATCTGCTCCGCCGCCCGCTGCTCCTCCGCGTTATTCTGCACGAGCAACCGCGCCGTCAGCGAGGTCAACGCCTGCAACTGCGGCTCCAATGTCTCCCGGATAAACGCCGTCACCGCCGCCGGCGGTCCCGTCTCCGCCAGCGCCTTCATCCTGTCGACCGCGGTCCAAAGCTGCGCGAACGATGCGGCCAGGTAAGCAGCCTGCTGCGGATCCCGCCGCCCGGCGGCCAGCGCCGCCTCCACGCGAATCGCATCGTCTAAATTCTCCCGGATCCGCCCCAACTGCGGACCCCACGCCGTCAGCGGATACCCATCGGTCTGGTCGAGCATATCTCGCAGCGCCAGCGCCAGCGAGTTCAAGTCGCTCTGAATCCGGATCAGTTGCAGCGCCGCCTTCCGGTTCTGGTCGACGATCTCCGTCTGCACTTCGCGCATCCGCCGCACGGAGTTCAGCGTATAGCCGGCGTAGGCCAGGATGATCGCCAGCGTCACCACTACGCCGGCCGCCAAGCGTGTAGTCGGTGACCTCATGTTTCGTAAGCGGGCATCCACAACATCAGCATGGCGGAAACGACGGTCGGAATGGCAAGCAGGCTCAGCACCAAAGTGTACGACGCCGTCGCATCAAACACCCGTCCGAGTAGCACCGGGCCCAACCCGCCCGCGATGGCGTAGAACGTCCACGTCAATCCGTACAGCGTCGAAAAGGAACCCAACCCGAAGTATCGAGAGAGCAGATACGGCGTGACGTCCGCCTCGCCGCCCAACCCCAGGCCAATCAGCAGTGCTGCCGCCAATCCCGCCGCGAAAGTATGCGCGTAGGCGAGCAACAGAATCCCCGCCGCCATCGCGAACAGCAGCAGGCACGAGATCAGCGGACCCCAGAATCGGTCCAACAGATGGCCTGTCAACAACCGCCCGCCCAGGCTCGCGCCCCCCAGCGCCGCCGCAATCCAGGCGGCCGTCCCCGCCTCTAGCCCGCGGTCCGTCAGCAGAGCGGCCAAGTGAGCAATCGCCCCGTTCGCCGCTATCGAGCTCAGGAAGAGTGTCGCCACCAGAATCCAGAAGGCGCGCGTCCGCAGCGCCGCCCCCGCCCCGCCCGCTCCCCCGGTCTGCCGACGCTCTGCCGAAGGATTCGCCCGCAGAAACCGCGCCGCCAGCGGCAGACTCACGGCCAGCGCCATGCCTCCTAAAACGAAGTAGGCCGCCCGCCATCCATAAGTCTCAATCAACCCCTGCGCCGTCGGCGGCAGCACGATCGAACCCAATCCCGCCCCGGCCATGACCAGCGCTAAAGCAAGTCCTCGCCGCTCGGTAAACCACGACGAGACAGCGCCCGAAAACCCCATCTGCGTGGTGCCATTCCCCACTACGCCGATCACGAAGAAAATCGCGTACAGGTGCCAAATCTGCGGAGTCAGGAAACTCAACGAGGCGAACGCCAGCCCGAACACGGCAAGGCAAGGAAGCACCACCCGTCGCGGCTCTCCCCGGTCGAGCAACCGACCGAGAAACGGTGAACTCGCCGCCACGGTCATCGCCGCGATCGCGAACGCCCGCGACACCTCCTCGCGGCCCCAGCCGAACTCCGCGGTGAGCGGCTTCAAAAACACGCTGAACGTAAACACGAGCAACGACCCGAAGCTCATCATCACGCCGCAGTGCGCGGTCAGCACGACGCGCCAGCCCGCGTACCCCAGCGACGATTCCGGACTACTTACGAACGTAGCCATTCAACGCCGTCCGCTTCCCGCCCGCGCGATGGGCCTCTTCGGAGAGTGCGTGGACGCCGGAGGCATCAATCCACCGGTTATAGAAGTTGAAGAGGGAGCAGACGGTAATCGCATAGTAGATCTGTTCATCGGTCCATCCCGCCGCGTGCAGCGGGTCCATATCGGCCGCGGTGATCTCCGGCGACCGGCTATTCACTTTGTCCACAAATCGAAACAGCGTCTTCTCGGCCTCGGTCAGGGAGGAGGTTTCAAAGTCCGCGATGACTGCTTGCACGGCCTCTTCGCTCCCCAGGAGTGCTGCCGCGACCGCGGCATGCGACTTCAGTCAAAACGGGCAATGGTTCCGCGCCGAAGTAAACGCCGCGATCAGCTCCCGCAGCCCTGGGGAGAGTGGTGCTTCGCCATGCAGCATCTCATGGGTGAACCTCGCCAAGTGTTCCGTGGCCTGCGGCTTGTAGGCGAACAGGTGCCAAATCTGCGGATATTCCCCGCCGCCCTTGGCCATCGCAGCAATCGCATGGGCGTAGGGGCCAGGCTCTGGATTCGCCTCCACATCGGGAAGAAACATCGGTTCCATAGTGGAAAGAGGCTATTCTTCCGCTTTGTTGGCGACAATAGTGGAAAAGGATTAGCGGGGCAGGGAAGTTACAATGCGGATAGGGAATTGATGTCCGCTCCAGCCCAGCTTCGAGGACACGCGCGAATTGACGCGCGCAGTTTAGCGATGCATCGCGCGATCGCCGAGAAGCTCCGCGCTGCGCCGGAACTGCTGGCGATTGCGCACGACAACATCCGCCGTTGGTCCGCGACCGCGGGCCGCTCCCAGCCATACTTGGACGCGTGGGAACAACTCTTGGCCAAACCGCTCGAAGAATTGTTGGAACTGATGGTGCAGGACACCGAGCCGATGCGAGCGATGCGGCAGGCGGCCCCATTCGCCGGAGTCTTAACCCCGAAGGAGCGCTGGGCTATTTATGACGCGTTTGCAACTGGAGCATGTGATCCGGGCAGCGGGAACGATCGCTGATGACGATGACATCGTCGTGATCGGCAGCCAGGCGATCCTGGGACAGTTCCCTCACGCCCCCGAGGAGTTCCTTGTCTCTCAGGGGGCTGACGTCTATCTGCGAAACTTACAGGAACGCTCCGATCTGATTGACGGCACGATTGGAGAGGCCTCCCCCTTTGAACTTGCCTACGGCTACTGCGCCCATGGCGTCGGGCCGGAGACCGCCATCCTTCCGGCTGGTTGGCAGTCGCGGCTAATTCCTATATCCGGTCCGAATACCCGATCCATTCGCGGTTGGTGTCTCGAAGTACACGATCTCGCCTTAGCCAAGCTCGTCGCGGGCCGCGAGAAGGACCTCGACTATGTGGCGGCACTATGACGCCACGGAATGGTTCAAGAAGAAATGTCGAGGGAACGATTGGCGCTCACCGAGCTCGATCCCGGCGTCCGCGCACTGATCTCCGCTCGCCTGACGAAATAGGTCCCCAGCAACGCGAGTGACAAAAAGAAGCCCCCCAGAACCACACCCAGTCCGATCCTCCCCTTTGCCTGCCGTAGCCCAAGCCCTGACCACAACGTCACCATCCCAACGATGTTGCTTAAGTATCCCAACCCCTGTGCCCTCACCCAATCCGACAAGACGGCCACCAGCCCATACAACACCGTCAGCGCCAGCCAGTCTCGCCAACCCGTGGCCTCAGGCGCCACCCAGCACGTCAACGCTGCCGCCAACGGAGCGAACATCCTCAAAGCCACCTTCCGAGTCACCATCGTCCAAGTCTAACTCCAGCTCTTTGAAAACGTGGATGATGATCTTACCGCTCAAGATGCTTCGCTTCTTATTGAAACAGGTGTACCCGCTCACCCTCAAACTGCTTGATCGCAGATTGGCCCGACGAAACAACAATCGGCTGAAGCAAGACGTGATGGACAGTTTCATCTACCTGTCGATTCAAGACCGGAACATCGAGCGCCCCGACCTGGAGAAGGCGATTGGTCTCGGATATGGCTTTGCACAGGTTGATGTTTTGCTACCAGCATTCCGCTTGACAGTCCGCCGATATCGCGGTGAGGATGTGGTACTTCTTTCTCCCGCGTGGCAATCAGCCGAGGGCGATGACCTCGCAGACTTGCTTTCGCTGTGCGATTCTCCCAACGACCTGGCCCGTGCGCCCTTCGCCGATCTCTGGCAAGCGAGTGCGAGGCTACAAGAGAAGTTGGAGCGCGTTGTCGAGTTGCTGTCCGTCGAGAATTACCCCTCAACTCGAAGAGCTCTCGGTCACTGGGTCGAGAGCGGGGATCGGGCTAGCACTCGATCCGGAAGGAAGGTACTGCGAAACTTATTCTGGGCTACTGTCACAATCGATCCGCCGCCATTGGGGCGTCCGTTTCCTCCCCGCGAGATGGCTGAGTTCCTGTGCGTTTCCGTCGTCATTCGAGGCGAATACAAGGATTGCCGGTTATTGCTGGGAGAATCAGGGGTAACGCACATGACAGCCGGCATGCCGTTCGAAGTATGGGTAGTGTTTCTTGATCCCGCGACGGAGCCAGAATTCGTTCCCGGCCTCACCTTTCCGTTGTGGGGAGGCCGCATAATCGGGCATGTCGAACCCTCCGGCGACGTTAAAACCAAATGGTTCGGGGAGTCTGCGTAGACATTCGCTGCGGCCCTCTAGCGTGCCGCGACCCCTCGTGAAACTGAATCAGGCAACGTCTCGTATGGAAAACGAATTCCCGCCCGGCTCAAAACGATCTAAATTCCTAGCGAAGAGCCGGGCTGATCAACCGGGAGTCGACGGTGGGTGGTCGAATCGAGCCGGGCAACGGCCGCCTTTCCGCTATCTCCGCCGCGCCAAAAAGTACAGCGTCAACGGCTTCGTCCCCTCCTCCACTACCTCAAACTCCGCCTCAGCCAACCGCCCCTTCCACCAGACCGCCCCGCGCGTCGCCCCATGCGACAACGCCGGTCCAAAAGCAAACCGCGCCCACCCATCATTCTCCACCAGCATCAACAACAACTCCCCCTTCGGCTTCAGCACCCGCGCCGCTTCCGAAAGCGCCTCCGGAATACCCTGCCGTCCCAAGTGATCCACCGCATACGCACTCACAATCGCATCGAACGTCCCCGGCTCGAACGGCAATTTCCGCATATCAGCCGTCACGATCGTCGCCCGCTCCGCCACTCCCGAGGCCTTCAAATTGGCCATCAATTTTGCCTGCGGCGAATCACTATGTCCGAAATGATGGTCGAACGATTCTCCAAACAAGTCGGATGCCACCACGGTCGCCTGCGGCCGCGCCTTCAGAACCATAATCGTAGATCGCCCCGTTCCTGCCCCCAAGTCCAGCACCTTGCCTGTACCCCGTTCCAAGAACCGCGCCGTCGGCAATACCGGCTCGCCATTCACGTTGATCACGAACCGCATGATCAAAAACGAAGCCGCCGACCACACCACCCCGGCCGCTAACAAAGCAACAACCCAACGCCGCCAACTCCTCCGCAAAGCCACCGCCAAAAGCGCCAACGCAGGCAGCAATACAATCAGATGGCCATAGCTCAACCACCACGGGTACCCGAAATCCAACGCTTCATTCATGAGGATCACTCTGCCACACCCGGCCTGAACGGCCCCTGAACGCCACGTTCAGCTCCCATTCATCGCCATAAGGTATAACTGGGGCATTGCGGATTCTTGTGGTGGAGGACGAAGCGCTCCTGTCCCGGCAGTTAGCGAAGGGGCTAAGTGACGGTGGATACGCCGTCGATTGCGCCGCCGAAGGAGAGCAGGCGGACGTCCTGGTCTCGACCGAACTCTACGACACCATCGTTCTCGATCTGGGCCTGCCCAAAATCGACGGCCTCAGCCTTCTCCGCCGCTGGCGCGCGGCGGGATTGACGACACCCATCCTCATCCTCACCGCCCGCGGAAGCTGGCACGAAAAGGTGCAGGGAATCGACGGCGGCGCCGACGACTACATGGTCAAACCCTTTCGTATCGAGGAGCTGCTAGCCCGCGTGCGGGCCCTCATCCGCCGCACCAGCGGCTTTGCCAGCCCGGAGCTCCAATGCGCCGGCCTGGCGCTCAATACCGCCACCGCCCATGTTTCCGTCGAAGGCCTTCCCATCAAACTCACGAGCCATGAGTTTCGCGTACTCTCCTACCTCATGCACCGGCAGGGAAAGATAGTCTCCCGTTCCGAACTCATCGACCACATCTACGCCCAGGACGCCGACCGCGATTCCAACACCGTCGAAGTCTTCATCGTCCGGCTCCGCCGAAAGTTGGGGATGCCCTTTATCGAAACCGTCCGGGGACTAGGCTATCGGCTGCGCGACCCCGCGCAACCGGGCGAATAGTCATGCTGCGCTCGCTCCGTTCCCGCCTCATCCTCGCTTCCGTCCTGTGGACCGGCGGCCTCCTGATGGCGCTGCACATTTTTTCGATGGTCGCCATCCATCATCTCCCCCGATTTCGCCCCGGCCAGCTTGGCGTGCCCGTCTCGATCGCAATCGCCGTGATGTGCGCCGGCGTGGTCGTCCTCTGGTTCAGCCTGAAGCCGTTTCGCCGGCTGCGCGGCACTCTGGCCGCTGTCCGCGCGGGAAGGGACCGGCAGATCGCCGGATCGTACCCCACGGAAGTACAGCCTCTGATTGACGACTTAAACACCCTGCTCGCTGATCGGGAAAAGGCGGTCCAGCGTGCCCTCACAACCGCCGGTGACCTGGCCCACGGTCTCAAGACCCCATTGGCGTTGTTGCGTCAGGAGTCCGAGCGAGCCGAGGTCTCCGGCCACCTGGAAATCGCTGAGAACCTCGCGCAACAGGTCGATCGCATGACGAGACAGATTGACTACCAGTTGGCCCGCGCTCGTGCCGCCGCCTCCGGCGGATCCGGCAACGCCCGCTGTGGCGCGCATGAGTCCGCGCACGCCCTCGCCCGGACGCTTTCGAAGCTCTATGCCGGCAGGGCTCTCAATATCGTGGTCGAGATTCCTGCGGATCTCCATTTCCGAGTCCAGCGAGAAGACTTCGACGAAATGCTGGGCAATCTGCTCGACAACGCCTGCAAATGGGCTCGCACCGAGGTCCGCCTGCACTACGCCGAGTCTGCCCTCATCACGGACGACGACGGCCCAGGCATTCCCGAAGATCTCCGCACGGCCGTCCTCGCCCGTGGTGTTCGAATCGACCAGGCCGCCCCCGGCACGGGCCTCGGCTTGGCCATTGTGCACGAACTGGCCGATCTGTACGGAGGCTCCTTGCAGTTGTGCGCCTCTCCAAGCGGAGGATTGCGCGCCATCCTCCGCTTACCGGTGAGCGACACGCCACAGCCGTTAGGGAGCCGCGCGAAGTAACGGCAGCGAGCGCCCCAGCATCTATGCACTTGAACCGAAAGCGCGATCCCTTCAACCAGCCCCGCTCGCGGCGACGCCAGCCATGAAGGTAGTCGTCGTCTTAAATCCAGGCTCTGGAACTCTCAGCATTCCGGCGAATCGGGAAATATTGCTAGAGGCCCTCCGCAACGCTGGATTGGACGGGAATGTCATCGATATCGCCGATGGTGGCGAAATCGAAGCCGCCGTTCGTCCCCACTTGGAGAACGGTTGCCAAACCGTAGTTGCCGCAGGCGGGGATGGCACGATCAACGCGGTGGCCGCTCTCCTGGCCGGTACCGGCGTAAGCCTCGGAGTAATTCCTGGGGGAACGTTGAACCATTTCGCGATCGACCTCGGCATCCCGCAGGACCTTGCGGAGGCGGTGGCCGTATTGAAGTCCGGCGCCACAAAGCTGGTCGATGTGGGCGCGGTGAACGGCCGGATCTTCGTGAACAACTCCGGCCTCGGTCTCTATCCCGAGATGGTGATGCAGCGGGAAGAGATCCGGCGGCACGGCTTTCGCAAAGCCACCGCTCTGCTGATGGCCTCGGTGCTTACCTTGTTCCGCTTTCCGCTCCTGCGGGTGCGCCTGGAGGTGAACGGAAAGACGATTGAGCGCCGCACCCCGTTCGTGTTCGTGGGAAACAATCCGTACGAGGTGGAGGGGCTCCAGTTTGGCGGACGGTCCCGCATCGACAGCGGAAAACTCTGTGTTTGGGTAGCGCGCCGAACCCGCCGTTTCGGTCTGCTGCGCGCCGTCATTGCGATGGCCTTCAAAGGGCTGAAAGGGGTGCGGGACTTGGATGTGCTCGCAACGCGCGAAGCCGTCATCAGGCCCCGCCGGAAGATCGTGCCGGTCTCCCTCGACGGCGAAGTCGTCAAGCTCCGTACACCGCTGCAGTACGAGATCCGCCCCCGTGCCTTGCGCGTGATTGTGCCCTCTGCCGGGAGCGAGGAATGAGCCGCGTGGTTCTCCATCTCTCTGACCTTCATTTCGGGCGCATCGCGCCGGCCTTGCCCGAAGCGCTGTTGAAAGCCGCGCAGCAGATTGCGCCGGATCTGGTGGTTGTCTCCGGCGATCTCACCCAGCGAGCCAAGATAGTCGAGTTTCAGCAGGCTCACGCCTTTCTGGAGCAGCTCCCGTATCCGCGTCTGGTCGTGCCTGGAAATCACGACGTACCGTTGCACAATCTGTATGCGCGGTTTGTGCACCGGCTGAGCCGCTTTCAAACCTATATTTCCGCGGATCTGGAGCCCGTCTATGAGGACCCTGAGATGGCCGTCTTCGGAGTCAATACTGCTCGTTCTTCCACGTGGAAAGGGGGCAGAATCAACAGCAGGCAGATTGAAGGGCTACGCACGCGATTGTGCGCGACCAGCCCCGGCGTCGCGCGAATCGTGGTGACCCACCACCCGTTTGAAGTGCCGCCAGGATTCCACCACCGAGAACTCGTCGGTTCGGCGCGAGCGGCGTTGGAGCGATGGACGGACTGTGGCGCCGACCTGTTGCTGTGCGGTCACCTACATGTTGGCGAGTCGACGACGACGCTGCAGCGCTACAGCCACGTAGGTTGGCAGGCCATTGTCGTCGCTGCGGGCACGGCAACCTCCACTCGCGGCCGCGGCGCGGCAAACTCATTTAACGTGATTCGGGTCGAGGACCGCCAAATCGTTGACGTGTCGAAGTGGACATGGGACGAGACCGCCGGCGGGTTTCAAGAATCGTCGGAAGCGAGATTCGTGAGAACTGAGGCCGGATGGGTCCGGCGAGATGACAGTTCGGGCGAGCCTGTTCGAACCGCACCAGTCTGACATACCGCCAAGAATGGCTAGAGCGTCCAGGCTCGGACCTCAATTGGAATCAACCCCAAAGCTTCGGATCGCGTAGTATTCGAGTGGCCGGTACTACAACACCGCGAAACCCCGCCAAAATCCATCTCGCTCCCATCTCGAAGGATGACGAGAGACACGTATCCCCGCTCACCGGCCGAATATCACATCTCCACGCGCGAAGCCCAAGACAAGCGCCCCTCGAAGATCCCCACCGCAAAACTGGAGGCGTTCCGGGCTTCGATGGAACATTCGTTTCCGGTCGCGGACATCGAGTCGATGAACCGCGAGATCGAACAGCTACAACTTCTGATATTCATCGATTCAAGCATCCCAATGTAACGGATCGGTTCTGCCACTCGCACAAGACCGATGCCCGAATGCAGCTTCGCATCCCGTCTCGAACAGGAGTACTGAGGGTGCGCTGCTCTCGCTGAAGAACTGGTATCGGATAACCAGAAGATCGGACTGGAATTAGCTGGCCGATGCGCGGAGCGACTTTGCGCAGGCGGATGCCGCAGGTCGCAGCGCGGTACCTCAGGCCACACCTGAAAACCGGCCAACCAAAGTGGGTGTCCACCAAGAGAATAAATTGCTACCGTAACTATGGTCTTTTGCGAGCTATGGTATGTCTAACCCAAGTGACCCTTCCTCTTCTCCGGTAGCACCCGAAAATGTTGGTGGAAAAACGGCAAACCATCCCCCAGCCTATCTGCTGCCGATAATGCTGGCGCCGGCTACCGGTAAAGAAAAGAATACAATCCGAATGGAGCTGATCCCAGTCGCCTGCTGGAAGATCAACGATGTCCGTTTCGATTTTGGCTCTTCTTTCATCCTGCCGGACTCCAAGGGCGAGTTCGACGAGTTGGCGCAACTTAGGAAAGACCACGCCGAGGCCCCGCTGTCGGTTTTTGGTCATGCCGACCCAGTCAGCGACGACACATTCAACAAGCGCCTGAGCGATCATCGGGCCGAGTCGGTCTATGCCGTCTTGATCCACGATACGGACCGCTGGGAGAAACTCTACAACGCGGCCGGCGCGGGCGAGGGATGGGGAGTGGCCTCTGTGCAGCATATGCTGCGGGCCTTGGGCGAAGATCCCGGACCAGTTACCGGCGGCATGAACGCGCAAACCAAAACCGCGACGGAGAGCTTTCAGCGAAAGAATGATTTGACCGTGGATGGCAGCCCCGGTAAGAACACCCGCGCCAAACTATTCGCTGCCTACATGACCTTTCTTTGGCCGGTCAGTCTCTCCAAGACGGACTTTCTATCGCAAGGCGCCGATGCGGGGGGCAAAGGAGATTTTCAGGGTTGTAGCGAGTTCAATCCGGTGATGGTCTTTTCAAAGGCGGAACAGAGCGAGTTCAGCCAGCCCTCCCAAAAAGCGGAGCGAAACGAAAAGAACGGTATGAACCGGCGGGTTATGGTGTTGCTGTTCCGGCCCGGCACGAATGTCCGCTCGGAGAAATGGCCCTGCCCGCGACCGGGGGAGGGCGTTGCGGGATGCAAAAAACGGTTCTGGTCCGATGGCGAAACGCGCCGCTCCAACCAGGACGCGCATCGGGAATTCAAAGACACCAAAGATACGTTTGCTTGCCGTTTCTACCACCGACTGGTCATCGACTCCCCCTGCGAGGGCGTTGTTCCGGTCCTGTTGCCAAACACAATTACCTTGGCGCTGGACTCGCCCCATTTCATTCCGGATGTGGAGGAGCTGAAGATGTCCTACACCATCCAAGGCCCTCTTTCGCAGGTGGTCAAGGTCATGGCCGTGATTACGATGCAAAGAGATCCAAAAACCGTCGTCGGCCAAATCGAGTTGCCCGCGCCATATGCCGCGACAGGGGAGTTTCTTTGGAAGGGCGACAAGGTGTCCGATCCGGACATGAAAGGCTGGCTGTCTCTTTTGAAATCGCCGTACGACATGAAGCTTGTGCTGACGAATATTCTGGGAGCCGGCATCGATAGCAACATCGAGAAGCTGGAAATCTTGCCGCACAGCGTCACCATCCAAGTGGATACCCTCCCAGCGGCAAGCCTGTCGGCCCGGGACAAGAAGGCCGTGGAAGGGATGAAACCGGATACGGACGCGAACAAGAAAGGGGAGTTGGTTCTCGATAGCGCGATCTTCAAACTGAACAGCGCCGAGATGACCGATGACTCCTCCTTTGTGGAGTTCGAGACCGCCTGGCAAAAAGGCCCCCGCGTCCCACTCTTTGCCAAGGTGCTATTGAAAGCTAAGGATGGTTCCGGGAAGCGTGGGCTCAAGGCGCTCGCCGGAGTGAAGCTGCTGTGGGATGTACTACTGCCCCCGGATGCCGAGGAAACGGCGGAAATGGATGCGCGAGCCGTTCACGCGGCCGCGAAGACCTTCATCACCAAAGCCAACGCAGTGGAGAAGGACAGCACGGTACCCAAAGGCCGGACCGGCTACCTCACCCTGGGAGGCCAGCGAGCCAAGAGCGCCGACCGGCCGGCCAACAAGCAATGGTCGCAACTGGTTGGCGCCTGGTCGCATTCCACTCCAGCAAAGCGGATCTGGGATGCGCATACAGTATGCGCGGAACTCGCCGGAACCGATTACGATTCCGGGATCATCTTCGTGGGCGGCCGCCTGGGAGGAGATACGCACAAGATTCGCGCATATCTCAATCACGATCTGACTCTCGACGTTACCGACGAAGCGAAACTCACCGGCGCGGCGGCAGAGCGAAAGTCAAATGAATTCAGTTACACGAACTGGCGAAGAATATTTGTCCGGAACAACTACTACATCGACGCTGCGACAACACCCCTGCAGTTGAGCGATCTCGATGCCTACCACGAGGCAGCGATGCGGTTTGAAGCCCCGGCCGGTTTTGTCGCCGAAGAGATTCGGGTGCGATGGAAGGCGGCCTACCAAAAGGCGGTCAATAGCCTCGGTGCAACCGACGATTTTGTGAAGTTTGCTTGCCTGCCGGACCCCGGACTTTACCCCGTCTCGTACGAAAGCCATGCCGCCTACCTGGCAAAAATCGACGCCGAGTCGAACGCCTTCGGTAGATTGTGGGATCGGATCCGCAGGTTCTTCGGCGCCGACAGTGAGAGTGATTACAAAAACGAGTGTGACGATAAGGCATTTCGCATTTATACGACCGCGGCCAAAGAGTTTCCTTTGCAAGCAAATGGCATCACCTTCTTCCGCTGGCGAACCTTTGGTGCGCACAATCAAGTGGGCACCACCGCGACCGTCGGCATAGCCCCATCGATTGACGGTTACACGAATCGGAACAAGACAGCGTTCTTCGTGTTTAACAGCTCCACCAACGCCAACACGTTCATACACGAAGTGGGCCACCAGGTATTTTTGGCCCACGCCCCCGGCCACTTCAATAATACGAGCGACGACCCCTCAAACACAGCCGGCACTCAACCTGCCGGTTTTCAAGCCAAGGCACACGATGAACTCGAGTTTTGCGTCATGTCCTACCACAAGAGCAAACCTGTGGTTCTTTGCGGCTTCTGCCAGTTGAAGTTGCGCGGCTGGGACCCATCCAAGATCAGCAGAAAGGCGGTAGTCAGCCCATGAGCAACCATCGATTCGTTGGCGTCACGCGCCGGTCGTTTCTTCCAGTCTTCATGTCCTTTGCGGGGTGTTCTCTTATGTCGAACCTTGGATCCGCCACACCAATCGAAGCCGCGAGCGTTCTCTACGACGGCGAGTTTTCGGAGCTGTTCGTCGCCTACACGGACGGTTCCTCCGGCGCACTGCACACGGTGCAGTTCTTTGAGCGCCGGCCGGACCTTGGAAAAGTCAGTGTGCTGAAGCGGGTTCCCTGGGACCACAATGTTAAGCGTGGTGCACAACTTCTGATGCCGGAGAGCGGCTGGCTGAGAAACCGGCTAAAGAACTTTTGGGTAGCTTGGCAGGAAGAGTCAACGGTCTACGCGCTTTCCATTCTGCAGGAAGGGCCGATTGCCGTTGATCTAGGTGGCGCAAAAATCATAGGACGTCCGATGATGGATGGCGAGCAGGATCTGCATATCTACGCCCTTGCCGGGCGGCGGGTTGTGCTTCACCGGATCACATCGGTACTCGGCCGTCCGCCCGTACACCGTGTGGCGGAGCTGATCCAACTGGATCATGAGCCCTCGCTCTACAGTTCGGTACCGCTGCCGGGCCAATCGGGAGGGGCCGCGCTTCTGGGCTTCGTCCACGAGGACAAAGGGTCTGTGGTGGCGCAGGTATTTCGGATCCAGGGTGGCAAGACGGAACTGCTGCGTACGGATCCGGCGCCCAACGCGAAGATTTTCGAGCGGCAACGAATCGCGCTCCATTCCGGAGTAGAAAATGTGCCGGAGCTCAGTGTGCTTGTTGTATCGCCGGAAGGATCGTATTCGACTCTTCGGGCGGTCTTCAACCTCGTAGAGAAAACCCACGAATGGAACCGCGTTGAATACTCTGCTTTGAAGCCCGGGAGCTTGCGGTCGGCCGCCAACTTTTTTTTCAAAGGGCAAAGCTCTCCGCAGTATTTCCTGATGGCGTTGAATGCCGACAGGCAGCTCCTGTTGCCGCGCGGCTCCAAAGTCACGGTACTCCGCAGCGATGTCGATGAGGGGTTCGCCTTTCCGGTGCTCACCACATACTCCAGCCGGTACGAGGTGGTTGGAGCGGGTGCCGATGTAGCGCTACGCTCTTTCTGAGGCGCACTAAACCGCCACTCGGCTTCGCTACCCCATTGCCGTCAAGGACGGCCTCCGGAGCAACTCGATTCCAACACCGCGAAACTCGAACCTCAAAATCCCACCCTCCATATCGTGGGCAGGCCAGCGTCCCGTTCCCACTCACGAATGGAGGATCGTATACATAACCCATGAGTAAGCGTTTGCGCGTGCTGATCTCGAACGAGGAAATGGAGACTATCGAACGTCAATCCCAGGTCGACGGCATCTCGGTCGGCGAATAGGTCTGCCGAGCTTTGCTTGCACAGTCCAAGACAAACATGCGTTCCCTGTCTCCGATGTCGAGCAGATGAATCGCGAGATTGAGCGAGGCTACAGTCTCAAATATTCATCGATTCGAACATCCTGATGGATCTGATCGGTGCCGCCCACCCGCACATGTCCGGCGCCACGACGCGGCCCGCGTCCTCATCTCTCGGGAGCTCTGCCCGCGCACTAGACCCGCTTCTTTACCTGTCTCGAACTTCAGGTGCGGGAAAGAGGGTTCATCGATGCGGCCAGTTTGTCCGGCGACAATCCGCAGATGTTGCTCGGCCTTGGAAATGCAGCCGGTCACATCGACGACTCGGAACGCAAGGAGCTAACATCACTATCGCCATTTCCGGTCCCATCAGCGGCGTTTGACCGGGGCAGCCGTAGGGGCCGACATCAGATCGCTGAACATGCGGGTGAACTTCGGCAAATCGAGATCGACCTGTGCGTTGACGCGCCGCACTCCGGTTGCTGGTTTAATCTTATCCATCCATGTCAAAGTGAACCCGTAACCCGGGCCGCGGCTGAGGTCCACGTCCATGAACAGGTCCCGGCGGCGCGTGATGATGGACGGGTCGAGCCATGCGCAGGCGGCGATCTCGTCCCATAAATAGTAGCGCTCGGCCGAGTATTTGGCGATGTAACGCGCGGCTGGATTTTGGGACTTTCCAATTTCTGCAAGCATCTGCTCGGTGAACATCGCTTTGATCGAGACATCCACGGTGGTGACTTCGATTTGAGGCCACGCGGCGCGCAGTGCGATGTGGGCCGCCTCCGGGTCAAACCAGAAGTTGAATTCGTGGCGCGGCGAGGTGGAGAACTCCACATCCTCAGTTTGAGGATTTAGACTGCCGCCCATGATAACGATGCCGCGGGTCATCTCCGCAAAGCGCGGCTCAATGGAAATGGCGAGTGCGACATTGGTTAGAGGTCCGGCGGCGAAAATGGTGACTTGGCCGGGATGAGCACGAACTTGGCGCACCATGAACGACGCAGCATTCTCCTCCAGTGCGCGGGTCGAAGGGCGCCCTTCGGGAAGCGCAGGCACATCGTAAGGCCCCGGTGCCATACCGGGTGCGTAGGGTGGCGCCTCTTTCGAGCCCTTGGGCGGCTCGACATCGACGGAACGCCGGCCCCAGGCTCCCAGCCAGACTGGTGTTCCGTAGAGAGGGAAGGTGAGACGGGTCGCCAATTCCGTTCGCACGAGCGGGAAGACCGCTCCTGGGACCACCGGAACGTCGGTGCGGCCAATCAGTTCAAGCATTCGCAAGGTGTGCTGGACCTCCGCGTCCCGCCACTCGTTGCCGGTCGCTATTGTGATGCCGAGGACGTCGGTGTCAGGCGACTGGAGTAGCGCGATCATCGACATCTGATTCGAGCCGCCGGGGCCTGACCCATCCTGGTCGATCAGGATCATTCGTCGTTGCCCAAAAGCGGTCGCCGCGACAAACAGGGCAAGCAAGAGGTAGGTGGGTCGACGCACGCCGCATTGTTCCATAGCCTAGCCGGACGGACAAGGGTATGTGCGCCGTGAGCAGTTCGGCCAACTTCGTGCATGGGATCGCAAAACGGTGGGTGGTCCGGAAGGGCTGGAGCCAGCCGAACTGACAATGGACCTGCCTCGTACGGCCATCGACGAGCCAAAGGATCACGCGACCTTGGAAGTTGAAGGAATCGACCGAAGCACCGGAACACGCCTTTCCCGCAATAGCAGCACGAGCAAGCCGTACGTCCGATTGAAGTCGTCTTCAGCCTCCAGCTCTGGGGCTTCACGAATCTTTTAAACGAATTGCAGGACCGCCAGAGGATCGTCTGCAGTATTTGGCCTCGAAGCGCCTTGCCGAAGAAACGAATGCACTCCGGGGCTCGGTTGAACACTCGTTTCCAGACTCGGACGTCGAGTGGATGAGTCGCGCTGTGGAATGGGACCACCGCCTCTGAGATTCACTGTAGTTCTTCAGGAAATGCTCCGCCGCTCCCGCATTGGCAGCATATTTGAACAAAATCGAAGTGGGCTTTTGGCGATTTGTTGTTCGATGTCCTGCTGAGCCTCGCGCCCTACCGGCAGGATCGACGCTCGAAGTGAATTACGGTACTGAATATTCGAGCCATATGAAACCGCATCCATCATCCGCAAGACCGAAGTAGCCCCACCGCCAGCGGCGTGCCGGGCCATCGAGGCCCGCCCCACCGCCAGAATCTACCCCCTCCCAACCCCATACGCTACAGTGAAGGAGTCTGGACTTCGCCGCCCGCGCCACCCTCCGATGACCGAATTCAGCTTCGAAACCCTCCTCGAACAGTGGCCCGGCCTCACCCCGGAAGAGCGCCTCCACGCCTTCCAATCCCTCCCCCCCGAACGCTCCGAAGAGTTCTTCCTCGAACTCAACAGCCGCCAGCAATCCGACCTCCTCCAGGACCTCCCCGACGGCATCAACCGCCTCTGGATCCGCCAACTCGCCCCCGACGACGCCGCCGACCTCATCCAATTCGCCCCCAAAGAACGCTGGCCCCACCTCCTCGGCCTCCTCGACGAAACCTCCCGACGCGAAGTCACCGCCCTCCTCGCCTATAAAGAGGACGCCGCCGGCGGCCTCATGTCCCCCCGCTTCGCCCGCCTCCGTCCCGAAATGACTGCCGACGAAGCCATCAGTTACCTCCGCCGCCAAACCACCCACCTCGAAACCATCTACTACGGCTACGTCCTCGACGAAAACCAGCGCCTCCTCGGCGTCGCCTCCTTCCGCGACCTCTTCGCAGCCGATCGGAACCGCCTCGTCCGCGACCTCATGCGCGCCCAAGTCGTCCAGGCCACCGAAGAGATGGACCAGGAAGCCGTCGCCAAACTCTTCGCCGCCCATCACCTCCTCGCCATCCCCGTCGTCGACGCCGAAGGCCGCATGAAAGGCATCGTCACCGTCGATGACATCGTCGACGTCGTCACCGAAGAAGCCAGCGAGGACATTCAGAAGGTCGGCGGCATGTCCGCGCTCGACGCCCCCTACCTCCAAACCAGCTTCTGGAGCATGGTGCAAAAGCGTGGCGGCTGGCTTTGCGTCCTCTTCGTCGGCGAAATGTTCACCGCCAGCGCCATGGGCTACTTCGAAGAAGAGATCGCCCGCGCCGTCGTCCTCGCCCTCTTCGTCCCGCTCATCATCAGCAGCGGCGGCAACACCGGCTCCCAAGCCACGACCCTGGTCATCCGCGCCATGGCCGTCGGCGAAGTCGGCCTCCGCGACTGGTGGAAGGTCATGAAGCGCGAGATCGGCGCGGGCCTCGTCCTCGGCGCCTTCCTCGCCGTCATCGGTTATGCCCGCATCATGCTCTGGCAGTCGATCTGGCACCTCTACGGTCCCCACTATCACGTGGTGGCGATTACCGTCGCCGTCAGCCTCCTCGGCGTCATCCTCTTTGGAACCCTTGCCGGCTCGATGTTGCCCTTTATCCTCCGCCGCCTCAACTTCGACCCCGCCAGCGCCTCCGCCCCCTTCGTGGCCACCCTCGTCGACATCACGGGACTCGTCATCTATTTCACCGTCGCCGCCCTGCTCATGCGCGGGACCCTACTCTAGGGCAATGTCGGAGGCTCAGCGCATCTTCGGTGACGTAGTTTAGTATTCTTTGACGTTTCTTGCCGAGACCTACTTCAAAATCGCTTGAATCAAGCTCAATACGGACGGCGAAATGTCTTTGCCTGCAACTGCGAACGCAATCGCAATGACCGCACAAGGTACGGTTGCCCCGATCTCGATCGTACGCTTTACGCAACGACCGTTCCGCCCGAATTCCACTTGATACTTGTACGCTTCTTTCATGGTCGCCTCGGGCTAAATGTCCAACTCCTCGACTTCGACGCCAACTTTCTCCACAATTTCGGGGGCTAGGTTAGGGTGAAGTCCGGCAGCGCGGAGCCCATCAATGTCATGGAACACATAGAACTCATAGCGGGGATCGTAAACTCCATCGACCACCCAAGAGAGAACGGCAAGACGGTTCTTTGCCGTTTGTGCTACAGCGTAGTACTGGGAGGGACCGGCGAATTCGTCGAATGACAACGGCTGGTCGGGAGGGAAGATCCATCTGCCGATAAAGGCCTTCGCCGTGGGCAGATTATTGGCATTCGAATCTCGGAATCGCACTTCGATGCGTTCGTAGCCATTCCCCTCCAGCTCTTTGGTAGCCACAAACTTCCTAAGCCCGTCCATGATCACTGGTGCCAGTTTGTCCCCCGCGAGTTCTTTCGCTCGATCCCAAATTGGGACGTCTTCATCACGAACGTAGATGGTTTTGTTCATATCGGACCATTTGGTATGCGTATACCATTCAGTATGTGCGCGTTGCAAGGCCTTTCTAGAAAATTCGATAAGATTTTTCCGGAGGGCACGATTCGCAGACCGTCGGTCCTGGGGCGCATCTCTTGGGAGCCCGGCACGGGTCCACCCCAATCCCAAAACATATCTCGCTTGCTCCCTATCACTTGCGCGAACCCCTGCTCGGCCAGCGCCGCGAAACCTCCTAAAATGAGGAATGTTCAGAGAAGGGCGAACATCTGGCAAAAACAGATGCGATGGTCCCAGGAAGTCCTTGAAAAAGAAACAACTTACCAGTTGGGTTCATCCGTTTTCGGCTCCTGCTCGAACCCAAATCAACCCGGTTTCAACCCGATTTGAACCCGGTAAACCAATCTACTAAATCTGGATAATATCCTTGACCCACCCCTAGGGATTGGGTCACCATTGCCAAGTATGGGTCAACTTTCCGTCGACTTAACCGCGCGCCCGGCCTCTGCCCGGCGTGCCATCACTCCGGAACAACGTGCCGGCGTCGCCTTCTCCCGCCATTTCACCGCCCGCCTCGCCGCAGGCGTAACTCCTTATGATGCAGTGCGTTGGGAAAAACGCACCGCCGCCATCGGCTCCAGCTCCGGCGCCGTGATTTTCGAACAAAACGACGTCGAAGTCCCCATCGGCTGGTCCCAAACCGCCACCAATATCGTCGCCAGCAAATACTTCTACGGAAAACCCGGCTCCCCGGAACGCGAATCGAGCGTAGCCCAACTCGTCCATCGCGTCGTCGACACCATCACCGATTGGGGCGCCGCCGGCCGCTACTTTGCTACCCCCGCCGACGCCGAAAATTTCCGCTTCGAACTCGCTCACCTGATGCTCGAACAGAAAGCGGCCTTCAATTCGCCCGTCTGGTTCAACGTCGGCGTCAAATCCCAACGCGGCTCCGGCTACTACTACGACGAGGCCACCGACTCCTCGCAGCCGGTCACCCCCGGTGTTCGCAAGCCCCAGTGCTCCGCCTGCTTTATTAATAGTGTCCAAGATTCGCTCGAATCCATCCTCGAACTCGCCCGTACCGAAGGCATGCTCTTTAAATGGGGCTCCGGCACCGGTTCCAACCTGTCGAATCTCCGCGAAGAGAACGGCGCCCTCTCCGGCGGCGGCAAAGCCAGCGGCCCCCTCAGCTTCATGAAAGGCTTCGACGCCTTCGCCGGCGTCATCAAAAGCGGCGGCAAAACGCGCCGCGCCGCCAAAATGGTCCTCCTCAACGCCGACCATCCCGATATCAACGACTTCATCTGGTGCAAAGCCAAGGAAGAGAAAAAGGCCCACGCCCTCATCGACGCCGGCTACGACTCCGCCATCGACGGCGAGGCCTACACTTCCGTCTTTTTCCAAAACGCCAACAATTCCGTGCGCGTCACCGACGAGTTCATGGCCGCCGCCATCGAAGACGCCGACTGGTGGACACGCTCCCGCGTCAACGGCAACCCCGTGAAGCGCTGGAAAGCCCGCGACCTGCTCCGCTCCATCGCCGAAGCCACCCACCAGTGCGGCGACCCCGGCCTGCAGTACGATACGACCATCAACCGCTGGCACACCTGCAAGGCCACCGATCGCATCAACGCCTCGAACCCGTGCGCCGAGTACATGTTCCTCGACGACTCGGCCTGCAATCTGTCCTCCATCAATCTGATGAAGTTTCTCCAGGCCGATGGCGCCTTCGACGTCGAATCCTTCCGCCACGCCGTCGACACCCTCATCATCGCCCAGGAAATCCTGGTCGACAACGCCAGCTACCCCACCGAAAAGGTAGCCAAGAACTCACACGATTTCCGGCCCCTCGGCCTTGGCTTCGCCAACATCGGCGCGACGCTCATGGCCCTCGGCCTGCCCTACGATTCCAATAACGGCCGCGCCATGGCCGCCGCCATCACCGGCATCATGTGCGGCCAGGCCTATCTCACCAGCGCCCGCCTCGCCGCCGCCGTCGGTCCCTTCCCCGGCTACACCGGCAACGAAGCCAGCTTCCTCGAAGTCATCGCCATGCATCGCGACTCGGTCGACGCTATCGCCCCTGATGCCGTCCCCGCCTATCTCCGCGAGGCGGCCGCCGCTGCGTGGAACGCGGCCTACGAGTCCGGCCGCGCCTACGGCTACCGCAACGCCCAAACCACCGTCATCGCTCCCACCGGCACCATCGGTTTCATGATGGATTGCGACACCACCGGCATCGAGCCCGACCTCGCCCTCGTGAAGTACAAGAAGCTGGTCGGCGGCGGCGTCATCAAGATCGTCAACCAGACCGTGCCCGAGGCGCTCCTCCGTCTCGGCTATCGGCCCGCCCAGGCCGACGCCATCGTGGAACACATCGACCAGACCGGCACCATCGAAGGCGCGCCCTTCCTAAAGCCCGAACATCTCCCGGTCTTCGATTGCAGCTTCCGCCCGCAAAACGGCACCCGCTTCATCCACCATATGGGCCACGTCCGCATGATGGCCGCCGTCCAGCCGTTCATCTCCGGCGCGATCTCGAAGACTATCAACATGCCCGAAGAGGCGACCGTCGAAGACATCATGGACGCCTATATCGAAAGCTGGCGCATCGGCCTCAAAGCCGTCGCCATCTATCGCGATAACTGTAAACGTTCGCAGCCCATGTCCACCTCGCAAACCCCGGCCAAGCCGGTGGAAGTGAAGACAGTGGAAAAGATCGTGTACCGCCCGCTGCGCCGCAAACTGCCGGACGAGCGCCAGTCCCTCACGCACAAGTTCTCCATCGCCGGCCACGAAGGCTACATCACGGTCGGCCTCTTTGAAGACGGCACCCCGGGCGAACTCTTCATCACCATGTCGAAGGAAGGCTCCACCATCTCCGGCCTCATGGATAGCTTCGCCACCTCGATCAGCTTCTGCCTCCAGTACGGTGTCCCGCTACAGTTCCTCGTCGACAAGTACAGTCACGTCCGCTTCGAACCCAGCGGCTGGACCGGCAACAAGGAGATCCCATACGCTAAGTCGCTCATGGATTACATCTTCCGCTGGATGGGCGCCAAGTTCCTCCACCCGGACTACAAGATTACTGAAGCCGGCAACGCTCTCCAGCTGAAGCCGACCGAAGCCCAACCGCAGCAAGCCCTCCGCTTTGATAACATTGCCACCGACGCCCCGCTCTGCTCTGAGTGCGGCGGGCTCATGACCCGCAACGGCGCCTGTTTTAAATGTGAAAACTGCGGTGGTACGAGTGGCTGCTCTTAGTCGTCGATCCTTTCTCGCGGGGCTGCTGCAAAGCCAGCCCCGCCCCAACATTGTCTTCATTCTGCTCGACGATCTCGGCTACGCCGACATCGGCTGCTACGGGCAGAAGCGAATCAAAACGCCCAACATCGATACGTTGGCCCGCGACGGCATGCGTTTCCCCAACGCCTACGCCGGAGCCTCCGTCTGCGCCCCCTGCCGCAGCGTTCTGATGACCGGCCTCCACGGAGGCCACGCTCCCATCCGCGCCAACGCCGGCACCTCCCCGCTGCCGGCCGACAGCCTCACCATCGCGAAGGTCCTCCAGCAAGCCGGCTACGCGACGGGCGGCTTCGGCAAATGGGGCCTCGGTGACGCGGGCACCTCCGGCGTCCCCTCCAAGCACGGCTTCGACCAATTCTACGGCTACCTCCACCAGGTCCACGCCCACACGTACTTCCCCGAGTTCCTCTGGGAAAACGACAAACACGATGTCCTCGGCAAAAGCGCATACAGCGCCGACCGCATCGCCGACAAGTCCATCGCCTGGCTGAAACAGCAGAAGGGAAAGCCCTTCTTTCTCTACGCCACTTATACGGTCCCCCACGGCCGCTACGAAACGCCTGCCCTCGCCCCGTACGAAGCCACGGACTGGCCCGAAAAAGAGAAGGCCTACGCCGCCATGGTCACCCAGGGCGACACCTACGCCGGCCGCATCCTCTCCACGCTCAAGGAGATGGGTGTCGAGCAGAACACCCTCGTCATCTTCGCCTCCGACAACGGCGGCGTCACCGCCGACGGCCACTCCACCGGCTTCTTCGACTCCATGCGCACCGCCTCCGGAGCCCTCCTCCGCGGCCAGAAAGGCACCCTCTACGAAGGAGGCATCCGCGTCCCATTCCTCGCCCGCTGGCCCGGCCGCATCGCCCCCGGCAGCGAAAATAAGAGCCCCATCTACTTCGCCGATCTCTTCCCCACCTTCGCCGACGCGGCCGGCGCCCGCGCCCCCAAAGTCGACGGTACCTCGCTCCTCCCGCTTTTCGCCGGCAAGCCAGGCCCCAATCGAACCCTCCACTGGGAACACTACACCTACAACGCCAAGACCCAGGTCCTCACGCCACAAGGTGCGGCCGTCCGTTTCGGCAAGTGGAAAGCTGTCATGCCCAAGCCCGGCCAACCGGTCGAACTCTACGACCTCTCCAGCGACGAAGGCGAGTCGAATGATCTCGCCAAATCCAATCCCCGGATCGCCCGCCGCCTGGCCGCCTCCATCCGCGAAGCCCACGCCCCGCCCCTGCCTCACACGGGCATCATGGACTGGGTCCGCTAGCGAAATCATGAACCTTCCCAAACTCAGCCTGGGCGGCGCCCAACTCGGCGGCCAGTACGGCAGCCTCACCGACGCCGACGCCATCCGCCTCATCCACACCGCCATCGACCGCGGCATCAACCTCATCGATACCTCGCCCTACTACGGCGTCACGCAATCGGAAACCGTCATCGGCAACGGCCTCGCCGGCGTCAACCGTGACCGCTTCCTCCTCGCCACCAAGTGCGGCCGCTACGACATGGCGGAATTCGATTTCTCCGCCGAACGCCTCACTCGCAGCATCGACGAAAGCCTCTCCCGCCTCGGCCTCGACTATGTCGATATCTTCCAGATCCACGACATCGAATTCGGTTCGCTCACACAGATCATCGAAGAATCCCTCCCGGCCCTGGAGAAGATCAAGCAGTCAGGCAAAGCCCGCGCCATCGGTGTCACCGGCCTGCCCCTCAAGATCTTCGAAACGGTCCTCCCGCAGTACCCCGTCGACACCATCATCAGCTACGCCCACTACTCGCTCTTCGATACCACCCTGATGAAGCTCTTCCCGCTCACCGAGCCCCGAGGCATCACGGTCCTCAACGCCTCGCCCGTTGCCCTTGGCATGCTCTCCGAGAAGGGACCCCAACCCTGGCACCCCGCCCCAGCGGCGCTGAAAGACTTCGTCGCCCAAGTCGTCGCCAAGTGGCAAACCAAGGGCGTCAGCTTGGCCAAACTCTCGCTCCAGCAGTCGCTCGCCAACCCCGCCATCGCCAGCACCATCTCCGGCATGGCCACCCTCGCCGAACTCGAAAACTCGATCTCGGCCCTCGAAGAGCCGCTCGATCTCGAACTCCTTGCCGCCGTCCGTGCCGACTTCGCGCCCGTGCTCGACGCCACCTGGCCCAGCGGCCGCCCCGAAAACAATTAACGGTAGACCACTACCAGCAGCACCGTCGCCGGCGTCTTGCCTACATTCACGATCGCGTGCGGCACGTCGGCGCGGTAGCTGGCCGAATCGCGTTTCCCCAGCGTCTCCACATCGCCGCCGCTCTCCACCTGCACCCGTCCCGCCTCCACCTGCAAAAACTCCCGCGTTCCCGCAAAGTGCGCCGCCGACCGCAACGCGCCCCCCACCCCCAACTTCACCTCGTACAACTCCACGTCCTTTTCCATCTCCAGCGGCGACAGCGTCCGAATCTGCACCTCGTCGTCCCGCCGGTAGTCATGCGCCCGATCATCGGCCCGGATCACCGCAATGCTCGACGCCCGCCCCGGCGCCTCCACCAACTCGCTCAGCGACAGCCCAAACCCCTGCGCCATTCGCAGCGTCACCGCCAGCGTCGGGTTCGCCTCGCCCCGCTCAATCTGGCTGATCATCGACCGGCTCACCCCGCTCGCCCGAGCCAGATCGTCGAGCGACCACTGCCGCGCCACTCGCAACTCTTTCACGCGCCGCGAAAACTCATCGAGCATAAAATCCAGTATACTGGAACCGAGGTGCAAGATAACGGATGAAGGCTCTGGTTAAGAAAGAAGCGGCGCGCGGCCTCTGGCTCGAAGTCGTCCCTGTCCCCGCCATCGGAATCAACGATGTACTCATCAAAGTCGACCGGGCAGCCATCTGCGGAACCGACCTCCACATCTATAAGTGGGATGAATGGGCCGCCAAAACGATCCCGGTCCCCATGGTCGTCGGCCACGAGTTCGTCGGAGAGATCGTCGAAGTCGGTTCAAACGTCAATGACTTCACCCCCGGCATGCTTGTCTCGGGCGAAGGCCACGTCGTCTGCGGCCGCTGCCGCAACTGTCTCGCTGGCCGCCGCCATCTCTGCGCCCACACGAGCGGCGTCGGCGTCAACCGCCCTGGCTGCTTCGCCGAGTACATTGCTCTGCCGATGAGCAACGTATGGCACCACGACGAAAAGATCGATCGCGACATCGCCGCCATCTTTGACCCCTTCGGCAACGCCGTCCACACGGCCCTATCCTTTCCCGTTCTCGGCGAGGACGTCCTCATCACCGGCGCTGGACCCATCGGGATCATGGCCGCCGCCATCGTCCGCCACGCCGGCGCCCGCCACGTCGTCATCACCGACGTGAACCCCTACCGCCTCGAACTCGCCCGCAAGATTGGCGTCACCCGCGCCGTGGACACGCGCGAGATGCCTCTCTCCGCCGTTCAAAAAGAACTCGGGATGACGGAAGGCTTCGATGTCGGCCTTGAGATGTCCGGCAATCCCCACGCCTTTCGCGACATGCTTGCCAACATGGCTCACGGCGCCCATATCGCCATGCTCGGCATCCCCGCGGGAGGCGAAATGGCCATCGACTGGAATACCGTCATCTTTAACATGCTCACGATCAAGGGCATTTACGGCCGTGAAATGTACGAAACCTGGTACAAGATGACTGTCATGATCCAGAGTGGCCTCGACATCTCCTCCGTCATCACTCACCGTTTCCCTTACACGCAGTACGAAGAAGCCTTCGAGTTGATGCTAGGCGGGCACACCGGCAAAGTCGTCCTGCATTGGTAGGGAAAAATAATCTAAATTCTGCGCTAAAGGTTTTTCACCTCCTGGCCGATTAGGAGTTGAATGCCGTCCCGCGCCAACTTTGAATTAGAACGCGAAATCGACGCCGAAACCCTGCTAAACCAGTTCAATCGTTTAGTGCAGGAACTATTGCGCGGCACCATGGCGCGCAATACGTTTCGTCCGTGGGAAATCGAAATTCTTCTCGATATCGAATCCTGCCAACTGAAGGATGGGCAGAAGCGTGAGATCATGCGCCGCTATCAGCGCGCGGTCCAGCGCCAGATGGAAAAGGGCGCCGCCGCCCCCATGAAGCTTTCCGAGTACCTCGAGGGCAACCGCCTGAAACGCGAGAGCACCGCAAAATCGTTCTCCAGCTAGGATCCCGGCAAGCTATCATAAAGGTTCACCCTGTGGGAGGATCCATGTCGTCTGCCTCGGACGCTACCGAGCGTACAGTAGTTTGTGTCAAGTTGAAGAAAGAGCTTCCCGCTCTCAAAGAGATCCCGTTTGAAGGTCATCCTCTTGGCCAACGGATCTATGACAACGTCTCCCAGGACGCCTGGAAGATGTGGGTTGAGCATATGAAGATGCTCATGAATGAATACCGCCTCAACCTCGGCACCAAAGAGGCTCAGGAATTTCTGCTGGAGCAGATGGAGCAGTACTTCTTTGGTACCGGAGTGAATCTCCCTCCCGGCTTTACCACGGAAGCGCCGAAGCCCTAGTTTTCCCTGCCCGCCGCCGCCATCGTGGCCCTTTCACTGTTGTTTCACTCTGCTCGTTCGTACAACCCTGATGACGCGGGCAACGGCATTCCCTAACCGGGGACGGCTGCTGCCCGCTTTTTTTCGCCCGGCCGCCCGATGTTGCTTTCCAGCTCCACCTACTTCATCTTCCTCGCGGCCCTCTTCCTCCTGTATTGGCCGCTCTCGCGTTGGCGCGCCGCCGGCTTGGCGATCCTCCTTTTCGCGAACTATTTCTTCTACGCCAAGTGGGATCTCTTCTACCTCTTCCTCATCCCCCTCGGTTCCACCATCGATTTCGCCATCGGCCTGGGACTTGGCCGCTTCCAACGTCCCGGCGTCCGCAAACTCCTCGTCTCCTTAAGCCTTCTCCTTAATCTGGGGCTACTCACGGCATTCAAGTACATGCCGTTCCTTTTTGAAAACTACGCCCATGTCGCCGGCGTCCCCGCTCCCGCCTGGCATTGGACCTTTCCCCTCGGCATCTCCTTCTACGCCTTTCAGTCCCTCACGTACACTCTCGATCTCTATCGGCGCGACGCCAAGCCCACCCGCTCTCTCCTCGCCCACCTCACTGCGACCTCCTTCTTCCCCACCACCCTCGCCGGGCCTATCACCCGCGTCGCTGACCTAATCAAACAGTTCGAGCGCCCCAACAAGCAACTGGACCCCGCAGACGGCGGCCGAGCCCTTTTCCTCATCGGTCTGGGCCTGCTTAAGAAGCTCCTCATCGCCGACTACCTCGCCGAAAACCTTGTCAACCGCGTCTTCGATTTTCCCGGACTTTACTCCTCCGCCGAAGTCCTCGTCGGCGTCTATGCCTACGCCCTGCAGCTTTACTACGATTTCTCCGGCTACACCGACGTCGCCATCGGATCCGCCCTACTGCTTGGGATCAAGCTCCCGCAGAACTTCAACATGCCTTACGCCGCCGCCAACATTAACGATTTCTGGCGCCGCTGGCACATCTCCCTCTCCAATTGGTTGCGCGACTATCTCTTCTTTTCCCTCCCCGGCAAGCGCAATGCCGTCATGCCGTACTGCAATCTCATCATCACCATGACGCTTGGCGGCCTCTGGCATGGCGCCAGTTGGAACTTCGTCATCTGGGGCGTCCTCCACGGCGTCGCCCAAGCCATCGCCCGCGGCTGGCAATCCTGGCGCGGCGCCAAGGCCACCCCGTGGACCCCCGCTTGGTTCCGCACCTTCTGGACCGTCCAATTCGTCTGCTTCGCCTGGATCTTCTTCCGCGCCACCAATTTAGAACAGGCCTCGAAGATTATCGAGCAGCTCGGCGAGCTCTCCTACGCCACAACCAACGTCTCCGGCCCCCTCTGGATCGTCCTCGCCATCGCTGTCGCCGGCCACTATCTGCCCAAAGTCCCGTTCGAAAAGCTCCGCGAAGGCTTCGTCCGCGCTCCGTTTTTCGTCCAGGCCCTGGTTTTGATGGCCTTGATTGTCGCCATTCAATATATTGCCGCGACAGGCGCTGCCCCGTTTATCTACACTAACTTTTAAGCAGTGCCTCTTCCCCGTAAAGTCACCTTCACCCTACTTTCTCTCGGGCTCTTGATCACGGCTCCAGACCTGATTCCAGTCCTGAAGGACTACCATGTCTTCGACTGGACCTCCGTGGCAAAGGTAGTCGACTTCCAGCCGCGCGTCCGCAGCGCCAACCCCGTCGAAGAGGAACAGCAGCGGCTGAAGCCGGAAATTTCGGTCGAAAAGACGCCGGTCCGGCCTCTGGTAGACCCCAAGGGAGCCCTCGAACCTCTTTACGCCGCCCTATTCGCGACGGAACGGAAGGAGGCCGGCGCCATTACCCGCATTCTTCACTACGGCGACTCCCCCACGACCGCCGACCTGATCACCGCCGATGTCCGATCGCTCTTTCAGAAAGATTTTGGCGACGCCGGCCACGGCTTCGCCCTCGTCGCCAAGCCCTGGGCCTGGTACGGCCACCGCGGTCTTGATATCAAGGGCTCCGGCTGGAAGATCGAACCTGCGAACACCGCGGAACTGAAGGACGGCCTCTTCGGCCTTGGCGCGGTCTCCTTCCGCGGCGGAGCGGGAGCCCAGTCCCGTATCGTCTTGAAGGACCCAACCCACTCGGAGGTCGAAGTCTCCTTCCTCTCTCAGCCCGATGGCGGCTCCTTCGGCGTCTTCGCAGACGGCAACCCCCTCGAAATCGTCGAGACCGAATCGCCTGTCGTCACCCCGTCGTTCAAGAAGCTCAAACTCCCGGATGGCGCTCGCGAGATCCGGATCGCCAACGTCACGGGCCGGGTAAGGCTGTACGGCCTTCGCTTTGGCAAGGATACTGCCGGCGTTGAATACAACTCCCTGGGCGTCAATGGCGCCTACATTTCCATCCTCGCCCGCATGGTCGACGAGCAGCACTGGGGCGACCAACTACAGCACCACCGGCCGAACCTCGTCATTATCAACTACGGCACGAACGAGAGCGTCTACGCAAAATTCGTCGACACCGCCTTCGAACGCGAACTCCTTCGCACCATCGCCAGGGTGAAAAAGGCTGTCCCCCAAGCGGCCATTCTGATCATGTCGCCGATGGACCGCGGCCAGAAGATGGACGACGGTTCCATCGGCACCGTGCCTGCGCTCTCCCGGTTGGTCGCCATCGAGCAGCGGGTCGCGGCCGAGCAGGGTTGTGCCTTTTTCAACACGTTTGAAGCGATGGGTGGCCCCGGCACCATGGGCCGCTGGTATCAGACGGAGCCCCGGCTTGTCGGCGCGGACTTTATCCACCCCATGCCCAACGGCGCCCGCATCGTCGGCAACCTCCTTTACAAGTCGCTCCAGGAAGGCTACCGTCGGCACAAGCTCCGCATCGCCCGGGAGAAGTTTGCGACAATCAAGGAGTCCAACTCCACCCCGGCGAACTGAACCATTGAATCGATTTCTTGTTGCCGCGACCCTCATCTTTGCCTTACTGGGGAGCGTGTCTTTCGCAGCCCCGGCCAAGAAGAAGCCGGTCGTCAAAAAGAAGACCACCGCGGTTAAGCGGCCCGTAAAAAAGTACGCCAAGAAGTCCACTCGCCGCCGTCCCGTTGTTGCCCGCGCCGCTCCGGTAGCTCCGCAGGTGCGCCAGGCCGCGAGTTCCGCCGTCTCGGAGTGGCTCAACCAGCCGGGCACGATTGAGAATCCGGCCGCCTTGGTCCCTTTCCTGGAACAGCTTTATCGGCTGGAAAGCGGAACCGGCAATGGCGTCCTCCGGGTTCTCCACTACGGCGACTCTCATACCGCCTCCGACGATTGGTCCGGCACCACCCGCTATCTGATGCAAGCGCGATTCGGCGACGGCGGCCCCGGCTTCACCCACGCTGGCCGCCCCTATTTGGGCTATCGCCGCCTCGACGTCAAGTCCTGGTCTACCAGCGCCTGGTATACCGACGGTCTCGTCGGCCGGGACGGAGACGGGATGTACGGCCTCTCCGGCATCTCCATGTCCACCAAGCGCGCCGGAGAATCCGTCACCCTCCAGGCGGATTGCGCCTCCGCCGAACTCCACTTTCTGCGCCAGCCCGCCGGCGGACTGGTGGAAATATTCGACAACGGTGTCGTCGTCGACACCATTTCAACCGCTGGTGAGCCTGGCGCCGGGGTTCATCCCCTCCGCTTGCAGCCCGGCATGCATCAGCTTGCCGCTCGCACCCGGGGAGGCGGCCAGGTCCGCCTGTTTGGCTGGGTCACCGAAAACGGCCGCGGCCTCACCTACGACATGCTCGGCATGAACGGCGCCCAAGCCAGCATCGGCTTGAAATGGGAAGAGACCGTCCTCGGCGACTACTATCGCCGGCGGCCACCCGGGCTGATCATCCTCGCCTATGGCACCAACGAAGCTCGAAACAAAGATTGGACCCACGAGTCGTATCGCGACATGTTCGTCCAACTTCTCGCCCGCTTCCGCCGCCTGGCCCCTACTTCGTCCATATTGGTCATCGGCCCGCCGGATCATTTCTATCGCTACTCCACCGGCATGGCTTCCCACCAAAAGATCGACCTCATTCTCGAAGCCCAACGCGAAGCTGCCCACGCCAGCGGAGTGGCTTTCTGGGATCTACGCGAACGGATGGGCGGCAAAGGGGCGATGGGCCGCTGGGTTGCCGCCGGCATGGCGCAGGGCGATTATGTGCATTTTACGGGTGAAGGCTACCGTCTTCTGGGCGCGGCATTGTATAAGGAATTGATGGGCCAATACGCAACCTATGTCAGGGTGCGGAACGAAGCCATCCCAGCCCAAACAGCGCAAGACACATCGGTCATTCCCACGGCAGCAAAGATCATCAATGGACAAACGAACGAAAATCAATGAGATCCTGAACGGGATCGCCGGCAAGACGATCGCCCCGGCTGAAGACGAGTCCCTATTCGACTCCGGCCTCCTCGACTCGTTCGCCTTGGCCGACCTCGTCTCGGCGCTTGAGAAGGCGTTTGAACTCAAGATTCCAGATGCCGATCTGAACCCCCGCAAGTTCGACTCCATCGAACGGATTGAGTCGTATCTCGAAGCCCACGGGAAATAACATCTTTGCCTTTCCTCCGCGAATTTGCCTCCTATCTTCCGGAACGGGTCGTCTCCAATGCCGAGATTGGCTCACAAGTCGGCTGTGACGCCGAATGGATTAAGAATGTCAGCGGCATTGAACAGCGCCGCTTTGCCGCCGATGACGAATCCGTCGCCGATCTGGCACTGCGCGCGGCCCAAGCTTGCCTGGAGAAAGCAAAAGTCTCTGCTTCCGCTCTTGGCATGATCATGATCGCCAGCGGCAGCACGGAACGCCAATTCCCGGGGCCAGCCGCCACCGTTGCCCATCGCTTGGGCCTCGACAGCACCCCGGCGCTTGACGTGCCCATGGCCAGTGCGGGCACTCTGTATGCGATGGCCCTCGCCTCCCGCCTCTGCGATAGCATCGGTGAGATCCTCGTCGTCGGCGCCGAGAAGATGTCGAGCGTCGTTCTGCGGCCTCCCATGGAACGTGGCGTTGCGATTCTTTTCGGTGACGGTGCCGGGGCTTGCCTCGTCAGCCCCACCGAAGGCAAAGCTCGCGTCCTCGGCAGCACCCTCCACACCGACGGCGCTTTCGCTGAAGATCTGAAACTTGGTTTTGATCGGCCCCTCGAAATGAATGGCCGGTCCGTCATTCTGCAGGCCTCCCGGAAAGTGCCGCGCGCCATCAGCGAACTCCTCGACCGGCACGGCCGCAAAGCCGCCGACGTCGGCACCTTCCTGATGCACCAGGCCAATCAGAACCTCATCGATCGCGTCGCCCAGGCTCTCGAAGTGCCCGCTGAGCGCTTTTATTCGAACATCGCCCGCTACGGCAATACCAGTTCCGCCAGCATGCTCATCGCCGCCGCCGAATGGGCCGAGTCCGGCTGGCCGGCCGGCGAGTCGGTCTGCTTCACCGCCTTCGGCGCCGGCTTCCATTGGGGCGCCCTGTTGGCGGAAGCCTAACCCCACCGGAATAGCCAGTCCCAGAACCCGCCGCCCTTGGTTCCATGCAGGCGTGGATGGTCTCCTGGGACTTCCATGTTTCTCCTGCTCGCCTTTGCCGAAGTCCTGTTCTGGGGAACAGAAGTGCAACTCCCCGGCCAGTTGACTCACGTCGTCCGCATCGCGCTCTCGACGACCGCCGATGTGCAGACCTACGGCGTCGTGGTTCTCCCCTATTCGCCCAGCCGTGGGGAGTCCCTCCTCGGCGTGCGCGCCGCCACCGTCCTGCCTAATGGAACGCGAATCCCCGTGCCGGCGGATGCGATCTTCGATACCGTGGTCTGGCAGCGCGGCGAACGGGAACACCGGACGGTGTCCTGGGCCTTCTCCTCTGTCGAACCCGGCGCCGTCGTCGAGTACGAATACACAGAGTGTCATGCCGACGGCCTCGCCCAGCCCCTCCGCATCCCCCTCCAGCGCGAGCTGCCGGTTCGTTCCCGCGAAGTCTCTGTACCTCCGGGATTGCTGTCGCACTATCGCAATTGCGAAAACTGCCGCACCCACCTTCCGGCCTACCGCGAAGAACCCGACGCCCCCGCCGACGGCCGGGCCGTCCTCGAACTGATCCATCCCCCCGAAACCTCCTGGACCGCCATCGCTCACGAACTCGCCGCCCAGTTTGAAGCCGAGCTCGGCGCCGAACCGGTGTCAGCACCCGGTGACCTCACGGCGCTCGCGGAGCTCTGCCGCACCCGCATCCAGAACGTCCTCTACCGCACGGACAACCTCACTTTCCGCGGCACGCCGGAGCCGAATCGTTCCCCCGCCGACACCTGGCGTCGCGGCTACGGCACCCCGCACGAAATCAACCTCCTCTTCGCCGCCCTCGCCCGCGCCGCCGGGCACGAAGTCTCTTACGCCCGCGTCGTCAACCGTCAGGATCTCCCGGACCCCTCTCAACTGGCCAGCGAACTGATTGCCGTCCGCCAACGCGATGGTTACGCCTTCTTCAATCCCGGTGTGCCCTACCTGAGCCCGGGCATCCTCGACCTGGATGAAGAAGGCCGTACAGCCCTCGTCGCCACTCCAGACGGGCCGGACTTCGCCAAGCTGCCGCGCTCCACCGCCAGCCAGAACCGCACGGAACGCACCGCCGAGCTGCGGGCCCTGCCGGACGGAAGCGTCCAAGGCACCGTGACTCTAACCTACACCGGCCATGCCGCCACGTTGCGGAAGCGCCGCGCGGAGCGCCAAACTCCCGACGAACGTCTCGCCGCGCTTCGGCAGGAGTTCCCCGGCGCTCAAATCGAACACGTCGTTATGGAAAACTTGGCACTTCCCGCCGCTCCAGTACGCATATCGTTTCAGGTAGCTGTCTCCCACTATGCTGACCGTTCTCCTCGACGCCTGTTTTTCCCCGGCCGGTTCTTCGCCCGGTTCGCCGTCCCGCGCTTCCAAAATACGAAACGAACCCAACCCGTCGAGTTCCCCTTCGCCTTCTCCGTCCACGACACCGTCACCATCGTCGCCCCCTCCGGCGATCAACGCGTGTTCCAACGAGACTTCAAACAAGAGCAGCTTTGGTACCCCCCTGAAGAGTTCCAGTACCTCCGCAAAGAATGGGCTACTTTTCAAGACGCAGGGCGAGAAGTTTTTCCCATGGAGAGACTTCACTAAGTGCTTGCATTCTTACTTCTTACGAGCTGGTTCCAAGAGGTGGCATCCGCTCCCTCTCCCGCTGGCGCCGCGGCGCACGTCCTGCTTCGGGAAGAGTCTGTGATGGTGGAGTCGAGTGGCCGGCAGACCACGACGTCACGCGGAGTCGTCCGCGTCCTCACTCCCGAAGGCGCTCGCTATGCCCGCGCGGGAGTTGCCTACGATAGCGCCGGTGGCAAGCTGGTCGAATTCCGC
Organism: Candidatus Sulfopaludibacter sp. SbA3; assembly: GCA_945890485.1. Lineage (GTDB taxonomy): Bacteria > Acidobacteriota > Terriglobia > Bryobacterales > Bryobacteraceae. The sequence goes on from CAMDCN010000011.1 coordinate 40,403, forward strand.
GCTTGGGTCCAGCCTTCCGGCGGCGAGCCAGTAGAGATCGACTCGCGCGAGTTCACCGATCGCAACCTCTCGCAGGGTGAACTGCGATCGTCTCTCCGCCAGCGGCAAGTCGAGGCCTCTGCCGAGCCCGGCAGCCTGTTTTTCTATCAGTCCACCGTCGTAGCGCAAACCGCGTTCCCCCAACTCGAATTCGAGTTCCAGGAAAACGAACTGCCCGTGCGCTACAGCCGTTTCCATCTGATCGCGCCTACCGCGTGGGACATCCTTCCGGTTGCGTTTGCCGCGAGCCCTTGTCGTACCGGCAATACCTGGGAGTTGCGCGACCTGCCCGCCAGTCCCAAGGTGCTCCCCCGCCTCGCCGTCACTCTCCTGCCACGGAATACCGATCTGCCGAGCTTCGCCACTTGGTCCGATGTCGCCCAATGGCTTGGCGACCGCGCCGAATCCGCGGCTCAACCCACCCCGCTCGTCGCTTCTCAAGCAGCAAAAGTCACCGCCGGGCTCGGCACGGACCGCCAACGTATCCAGGCTTTAGGCGCTTTCGTCCAGCACCTCCGCTACGTCGCCATCAACGAGAATTTGGGGCAGGGAGGTGGCTTCACCCCCGCTGCGGCCGAAACCGTCCTCTCTCGCGGCTATGGGGATTGCAAAGACAAAGCCACGCTCCTCCGGGCTCTCCTGCGAGCGGTGAATATCAACTCCTGGCTCGTTGCAATCAACGCGACCGATCGATCCCGCGCCCGGCCCGAGTGGCCCTCCCCCCGGGTCTTTAACCATGCCATCGTCGCTATCGAGACGGAGTCTGGCCTGATCTATTTCGATCCCTCCGACCCCCACAGCACACTCGGGGCACTGCCCTCCGCCCTACAGGGCGCGCCCGCATTGGTCCTGCGTCCGGGCGCAACCCTCGAAGTCACCCCGGAACAGCCCGGCGAAGTCGAACGGAAAATCACCGTTTACCTCGAACAGGACGGCCGAGTTACCGGCAGGCTGCTTGAAGCCTCCCGTGGATCGGCCGCGGCCGAGACCCGGGCACTCTTATCCTCCGGGCCGTATGACAGCGTAGTCAGTGCCCGGCTCGACGCCCAACTAACTCAAGTGACAGTAAAGGATGAGTTTCCTCAGGATGGAGTACATTTGTATGCACAGTTCGATAAGGAGAGCCGCTTGGCCTTGGCCGGTGAATTATATATCTGGAAGCCTCTCCTTCCCTGGGTCCCGCATCGCGGAGCTGTCTCGGTCCACGAAACTGTCGAAATCGAATTGCACCCCGGCTGGATGGTCGAAGAAATGCCAGAACCCGTGCGAACGAGCAGTTTTTCGGCCGCATGGTTCCTCCGAGACGGTAAGTTGATTATCGAACGGCAACTTCGAACGCCTCCCGGGAGTGTTATCTCCGTCGAGCATCTTCCGATCGTATTACGGAGATTACACTGAAATATTCATTCTCGTTCCGCCGGAATCAAGTTACAATTGGGAACTACTAACTGAGTCCGCGTCGCCGGAACCCCGTCCGCTCTAGTTGCTACCTGGAGTATTGCTATCAATGACCAAGAACGTGGTTCGCCAATTCATCCTTGGTTTTCTGGTGATCCTGAATGGATTGCTGCTCGCCGCCTCCATCTATTGGTTGCGCGCGGAGCCCACAGCGGCGGCCCTTTTCCTGCTACTGTTTCTTGGCGCCGTGATCACCCTGCTGTTCTCGGGTCTGTATGTTACAGCGGGCTCACGGGACACCGCGCCCTACCGGATGGTGATGGGCTATCTGCTATGGGGTTCCCATCGGAGCGCCCGTTTTTACTCGAACACGCTCTGGCTGGTCCTCCTCTTCGCCACCGTGTGGCTGGTCGGCCCCCATGCCATCTACCGGCTGCAAGCGGTTTGTGAAGGGGCGCCCGTCGTCATGGCTTCGAGCTTCCTCGGCCGCGAGATCCGGGTCCCCTGCCAGTCACGCCGCGCTACCGTTCAGGTCTATCAGCCCTTCCGCACCATCGATGTCGCCAAGGACCGCGTCTCTTGCATCGACGCTGCCGGTACCGTTTACCCCGCGCTGAGCCAGGCTGGCCCCATCGTTGCCTGCAATATACCTCCCTCGCAGCAACCCCTGCGCGTGGACCGCATTGAGCCGGCCGCGATTGAAGCCAATCGCATTCGCCGCTACCGCCTGCTCGGCGCCGGCTTCACCAAAGATGTCTCGGTCTCCCTCGATGCGGCATCATTCGTCGGTAGCTCTCTCTCGCGAGACTCCGATCGCCATCCGGCCGAGGTCGATCCGCAAGGCCAATGGGTCGACGTCTTTATTAGCGTGATGCATGTTCCAGGACGCGACCGTGTCCTGATCAAACTCACCAACGAACACAACCAAGTCGCCGAGTTTACCGCCCCTGTTCAGGTTACGGCGCTGCGATAGAATCGAAGCACCAGAATCGGTAAGGAGCGCGCCTATGTTTCGTCTGGATGCGGATCGGCCAGTTGAGTTTTGCGACGGGACCCGTCGCCGTGATTTCTTGCACGCCGGAGCGTTGTCCACGCTCGGCCTCGGTCTCGCCCAGTTCGCCGGCCTGAAAGCGCACGGCGCCGTCGACCCCAAGAAGGACGTCAACTGCATCCTGCTGATGCTCGTTGGCGGCCCCTCCCAACTCGACACTTGGGACATGAAGCCGAACGCGCCCATCGAAATCCGCGGCCCCTACAAGTCCATCAAGACGAACGTCCCCGGCATCGAGATCTCGGAAAACTTCCCGCGCATGGCGAAACACGCGGACAAGTTCTCCATCGTCCGTTCGATGTACCACACCGCCGCCGCTGTGCACGACACCGGCCACCAGATGATGCAGACCGGCCGTCTCTTCCAGGGCGGCGTCGAGCATCCGCACTACGGTTGCGTCCTCGGCAAACTCCGCGGCGCGAAAGGTGACGTTCCGCCGAACATCTTGTTGCCCCGGCCCATCGGCGCCACCGGCGGCAACATGCCCCACGGCCACGCGGCCGGCTACCTCGGCAAGGCCTACGATCCCTTCATCCTCAACGCCGATCCGTCGGACCCGAACTTCCGCGTCCCCGACATGCTCCCGCCCGACTATCTTTCGTCCCACCGCGTGGACAGGCGGAAGAACTGGCGCGAAGCCATCGACAAGTCCGTTAGCAAATTTGAAACGTCGCAAGACGCCCGCTTGCTCGATTCGAGCTTTCAGCAGGCTTACACCCTGATGTCGTCCGCCAAGGCCCGCGCCGCCTTCGAACTCCACCGCGAGCCAGAAGCCGTTCGCGAGAAATACGGCCTCAATCGGTTCGGACAAAGCTGCCTGCTCGCCCGCCGCCTCGTCGAAGCCGGCGTCCGCTTCGTCACCATCAACATGTTCGAAACGGTGTTCGACGAAATCACCTGGGACATCCACGGCTCCAAACCCTTCTCGCCCATCTCCTGCTACAAGGATCTGGTCGGCCCCATGTTCGACATGGCCTACAGCTCTCTGCTCGAGGATCTCTCTCAACGCGGCCTGCTTTCGAACACCATGGTCATCGGCACCGGCGAATTCGGCCGCACCCCGAAGGTCAACCCCGCCGGCGGCCGCGACCATTGGCCGCAATGCTGGTCCATGCTCGCCGGGGGCGGCCCGCTCAAAGGCGGCACCATCGTCGGCTCGTCGGACGAAATCGGCGCCATGCCGAAGGATCGCCCGACCACCCCGGCCGAAGTCGCCGCGACGATCTATAAAGGTCTCGGTATCGACCTCGAAACCGAACTGCCCGGCGCGCAGGGGCGGCCCATCCCGGTCGTCGACCGCGGCACCGAACCCATCAAAGAACTCTTCGTGTAAACCATGCGTTTTTCACTCCTGCTCTGCTGTACCGCGGCCCTGCTGAATGCCGCCCCGTCGCTATCCATCCTGCCGAAGGAGGTGACGCTGGCCACCGCGGAATCCCGCCAGCAGCTCCTCGCTGAAGCCTTGCTCGACGGCGGCGTCCAAGCTGATTGGACCCGCAACGCCGCCTGGACCTCGTCCAACCCCGCCGTCGCCGCCGTCTCGCTCACCGGACTGGTCACGCCGAAGGCCGACGGCGAAGCGATTATCACCGCTCGCAAAGACAACCTAACGGCCTCCGTCACTGTCCGCGTCCGCAACGCTGCCGCACCCTTCACGTGGTCGTTCAAGAACCACGTTATGCCCGTCCTTACCAAGACTGGCTGCAATCAGGGCGCTTGCCACGGAGCCCTCGCCGGCAAGAACGGCTTCAAGCTCACCCTCCGCGGCTACGATCCCGAAGTCGACTACGACTCCCTCACCCGCCAGTCCGCCTCCCGCCGCGTCAACCTCGCCGAACCAGCTCATTCGCTACTCCTCCTGAAGCCCACCTTCGCCGTCCCCCACATGGGCGGCCTTCGCTTCAAAACCGACACCCTCGAATACCGCGTCATCGCCGAATGGATCGCCGCCGGCGCCCCGCCCCCCGCTGACAAAGACCCCGAAGTCACCGGCCTCGAAGTCTATCCCCCGGCCTCCATCCTGCAGCCCAACGCGACCCAGCAACTCATCGTTCGCGCCAAGTATTCCGACGGCCGCACCGAAGACGTCACCAATTGGGTCAAGTACACCTCCGCCAACGAAGGCGTCGCCACGGTCGACGATTCCGGCCTCGTCAAACTCACTGGCCACGGCGAATCCGCCATCACGCTCTGGTACGCCTCGAAGGTCCTTTACGCCCGAGTCACCGTCCCGTTCATTAACCAGACCCCCGTCATCTCCGATTTCCGCCCGCGCAATTTCATTGACAACCTAGCCGCCGCCAAGTGGAAGTCCCTCAACCTCACGCCCTCGAAGGCGGCTGACGATGCCACCTTCCTCCGCCGCGCCTACCTCGACGCCGCCGGCATCCTCCCCACCGCCGATGAAGTCGAAACCTTCCTCGCCGACGCCGACCCCAACAAACGCGCGAAAGTCATCGACCAGCTCCTCAACCGCGACGAGTACGCCGACTACTGGGCGTACAAGTTCTCTGACCTCCTCCTCGTCAGCTCCCGCAAGCTCCGTACCCCGGCCATGTGGGCCTTCTATAACTGGATCCGTGACTCCGTTCAAGCCAACAAGCCCTGGGACCAGTTCGCCCGCGACATCTTCACCGGCGCCGGATCCACCCGCCAAAACGGCGCGCTGAACTACTTCGTCCTTCACAAAGACACCATCGAAATGGCCGAAAACGTGACGCAGGCCTTCCTCGGCCAACGCCTCACCTGCGCCCGCTGCCACAACCATCCGATGGAGAAGTGGACTCAGCGCCAGTACTACCAGTTCGCCAATCTCTTCGCCCGCGTTGGGATCAAAAACGGCAACACCGCCGCCGACAACGTCGTCTTCGCCAAGACCTCCGGCGATATCAACCATCCCCGCCTCCTCCGCCCCCTCGCCCCGGCCCCGCTCGACGGCCTCCCCATGGCCCTCGACTCCACCGCCGACCGTCGCGTCCACTTCGCCAACTGGCTCACGAAGGACAACGATTACTTCACCCGCAACATCGTCAACCGCGTCTGGGCCAACTTCCTCGGCCGCGGCCTCGTCCACCCCTATGACGATGTCCGAGCCACCAACCCCGCCTCGAACGAAGAGCTCTTCGCCGCCGTCTCGGCCGACTTCGTCAAGCACGGCTACGACCTGAAGCACCTCATGCGCACCATCATGAACAGTGCGACTTATCAGCTCTCCTCGGAAGCCAACGCCACCAACCAGTCCGATAACGTCTTCTACTCGAAGTACGTCATCAAGCGCCTGCCCGCCGAAGTGCTGCTCGATGCCATGTCGCAGGTCACCGGCGTCCCCACGGCCTTCGCCGGCTACCCGTCCGGCACCCGCGCGATGCAATTGCCGGACGTCCGCGTCCAAAGCCAGTTCCTCACCTCCTTCGGCCGCCCCGAGCGCATCCTCTGCGACGCCGCCGAACGCAGTTCTGACCCGTCGATCTCCCAAGCCCTCCACGTCATCAACGGCGACACGCTCAACAAGAAGCTCGCCGACGCCCAAGGCAGCATAGCCCTCCTCCTCAAGCTCGGCCTCTCTGACAAAAAAGTCCTCGAACACCTCTACCTCACCGCCTATTCGCGCCCGCCCCGGCCCGACGAAATGGCCCAACTCAACAAGCTCCTTGTCGAAGCCAAGCAGTCGTCCAAACAAGAGGGCCTCGAAGACCTCGTCTGGAGCCTGCTCACCAGCAAAGAGTTCCTCTTCAACTACTGACATGCGCGCCGCCCTCTTTCTGATTGCCACCGTCTGCTGCGCCCAGGACTTTGAAGCGGACCTGCAGCCGGTCTTCCGCAAGTACTGCCTCGATTGCCACGCCCACGGCGTCAAGATGGGTTCGCTCGATCTCGAAACCATTGCCGGCATCCGCACCGGCGGCAACCACGGCCAAATCGTGGTCCCCGGCAAAGCCGAAGAGAGCCGCCTCTACCTCATGTCCGCCGGGAAGAAGCAGCCCTCCATGCCGATGGACGGCCGTACCCTCGCCGCGGCCGAACTCGACGTCATCAAGAATTGGATCAACGCTGGCGCGAAGGGCCCCGCTGTCGAAGCTGCTCCCCGCCAGTCGATCCGCATTCCAGACATCGCCCCCCGCGTCGCCCCCAAGCCGCAGATCTTCGCTGCGGCCCAATCGGCCGACGGCGCTCTCATGGCCTACGCCGGCCATAAAGTCGTCACCGTGAACGGCGTCAAGCTCGCCGGCCATCAATCCACCGTCCGCGCCGTCGCCTTCTCGCAAGACGGCGCCCTCCTCGCCGCCGGCGGCGGCCTCCCCGCCCAGAAGGGCGAAGTCAAAATCTGGGACGTCGCCGCGAAGACGGAACGTCTGACCATCGCTGGCCACAAAGATTGCATCTACGCCGTCGCCTTCTCGCCCGACGGCAAGCTCCTCGCCACCGCCTCTTACGACAAGATGATCTACCTCTGGGACACCGCTTCGGGCAAGCAGATCCGTCCCCTGAAAGATCACGTCGACGCCATCTACGCCCTCACCTTCTCGCCGGACGGCTCTCGCCTTCTCTCCGCCTCAGCCGATCGCTCCGTCAAAGTCTGGGACCCCGCTACCGGAGAACGCCTTTTCACCCTCTCCGAACCCACCGACGCCCTGCAAGTCGTCGCCATCTCCGCCGACGGCAAGCTCGTCGCCGCGGGCGGCGCAGACAAGTCCATCCGCCTTTGGGACCTCTCGCCCAAGGCTGGCGCTCTGAAGAACTCCCTGATCGCGCACGAAGATACGATCCTGCAAATCGCCTTCTCCCCCGATGGCAAAACGCTCGCCACCGGCGGCGCGGACCGCACCGTCAAGCTCTTCCGTACCGCCGACCTCACCGAACTCAAAACCTTCGCCGGTCAGTCCGACTGGCCCACCGGCCTCCACTTCTCGCCTGACGGCAAGACCCTCCGCGTCGCCCGTCTCGATGGCTCCACCCAAACCTATCCGATCCCCTAGAGGACTTTCCCATGCGCTACCTCACCCTCCTCCTCGCCGCCTCCCTCTTCGCTCAGTCCCCTCGCACCACGCCCCCCACCGTCCAGTCCATCTCCCCCCGCGGCATCGCCCGCGGCATGACGGCGGAACTCGTCATCGAAGGCTTCAACCTCGCCAACGCCTCGGCCATTTACTTCTCTGACCGCCGCGTCACCGGGAAGATTCTTCGCGTCAAGGAACTCCCTGACCTCCCCGATATCCGCATCGGCGCGAACGGCACCCAGTCCTCTATCGACGTCGGCCCTCTCCCCCCGCGAAATCAGGTCACGGTGGAGGTCGACATCGATCCCGAAACCGAAATCGGCGATGTCTCTTTCCGCCTCCAAACCCCTCTCGGCACTTCACCCGAAGGCGCCCTGCTCGTCGAACCCTACGTCGGCGAAGCCCCCGACAAGGAACCCAACGACACCCTCGCCGGAGCCTTCGAAACCTATCTCCCCGCCGTCCTCACCGGAGCCATCTCCAAGCCCGGCGACCTCGACCATTTCAAGATCACCGCCCGCGCGGGCCAGACCATCGTCATCGAAAACTCGTCGGACAAGGTCGGCTCCTCCCTCCAACCCGTCATTGCCATTCTCGATGCCAACGGCGCCGTCCTCCGCACTTACGGCGAAGACGGCACGACCATGAACTTCTCGCACCAGTTCGCGAAAGCCGGCACTTATTACATCCGCATCGCCGACTACGAACGCTCCGGCCGCGCCAGCCACCAGTACCGCATCAAGGTCGGCGAGTTTGGCTTCGTTTCGCAATTCTTCCCCCTCGGCCTGCAACGCGACGCCGTCGCCAAAATCAACCTCACCGGCTACAACGTCCCTGCCACCATCAGCGCCAAGGGCACGCCGATTGTCGAAGATCCCTTTGCCACGATGGTTCGTCCCGAAGGCGCCTACAACCGCGTAAAGCTCGCTCTCGGCCGCGACCCCGAACTTACCGTCACGCAACCCGCCCCCAAGCTCACCCTCCCGGTCACTCTCAACGGTCAACTCAACAAAACGAATCCCATCCACAAGTTCACCTTCGCCGCGAAGAAAGGCCAGGCCATCGTCTTCGAAGTCATGGCCCGCCGCCTCGGCTCCGATCTCGACACCTCCATCGAAGTCCTCACCGCCGCCGGCAAACCCATCGAAGTCGCCGCGGTCCGCCCGGTTGTCGAGACCTTCACGACGCTCCGCGATCACGACTCGACGCAACCCGGCGTCCGCATCACGCACTGGAACAACATCAACGCCGGTGACTACATGATGCTCGGCCGTGAGATCGTCCGGGTCACCGAACTCCCCCGCGGCCCCGACGCGGACATCCTCTATGAACAACTGAACGGCCAACGGGTCACCTACTTCAACACCGCCTCGGAGGCCCATGCGATCGACAAAGCGGTCTACAAAGTCCAGATCCACCCCCCCGGCACCCAGTTCGCCCCCAACGGCCTCCCCGTCACCCGCATCTACGCCCAGAACGACGACGGCGGCCCCGGCTTCGGCAAGGACTCCTACCTCACCTTCACCGCCCCGGCCGACGCCGACTACCAACTCGTCGTCCGCGACGTCACCGGCGCAACTGGACCCTACCGCCTCAACATCCGCGAACCTCGGCCCGATTTCCGCCTCTCCGTCAATCCCCGAAATCCCAACGTCCCCCGCGGCGGCACCATCCCGCTCACCGTCACGGCCACGCGCCTCGATGGCTACGCCGGCCCCATCGACCTCTCGTTTTCCGCCCTCCCCAAAGGCTTCACCGCTACCAAGGGCCGCATTGAGCCAAACCAGAACGTCGGCGTCCTCCTGCTCACCGCCGCCGCGGACGTGAAGGTCGTCGAAGCGTTCCGCTTCGATATCACCGGCGCCGCCCTCGGCGTCACGCGCCAAGCCAGTCCGGAGGACCACTTGAAGCTCGTCGCCGTCGGCGCCAACCCCGATGTCCTCATGACCAGCACCACGCGCAGTGTCGAAATCGCCCCCGGGGAAACCGCCGCCATCCAGGTAAAGATCAGCCGCCACAACGGCTTCGCCGGACGCGTCCCCGTCGATGTGGTCAACCTCCCTCCCCGCGTGAAGTTGCCCGACTTCGGCCTCAACGGCGTCCTTCTCAACGAAGGCGAAACCGAGCGGACCTTCTTCATCGAAGCCACGCCGGCAGCCGAACCCGGCGACTACACCATCGCCGTCGCCGGCCGCGTCGAAACCCGCAGCACCCAGCAAAACCTCTCGGCCGCGCCGGAAACCATCTCCGTCCGCATCAAAGCGAAGTAAACAGAGCCGCCGCTTCGTTCACCAGCAGCGCCCGGCTATAGACGGTAACCCCCGGCCCCGATGGCCGCGTCGAGAAGTGTGCGAAGTCGCGCGGCAGCCGCCCCCAGCCCATCTGCCGAGTCGCCCCGCCGTCGTTGAACACGCCGTCCACCATCCACCACACAATCCCCGACCCGCCATCGACGGTCACCACCACCTGCTGCTTCCGCCCGGCAAGTAAGGTCCCTTCGTGCGTCCCCGTGTCGGACTCATGCGAGAACGCCCCCAGCGTCAGCTTCCAGCTGAAGCGGTCCGAAATTGCAATCTGCAACTTCTCGCCAGTCACGGCCACCGGCCCCGGATACAGGTCCTCCAAGTAGCTCGTAAAAGCGATGCTAAACCCGGTCGCCGTCGACACCGCACCTGTCGTCTCGTTCCTTTTGGGCGCCACCGGATTCCACAGCCGCTGCAGGAACGAATCGTCGATCGGGTGGATCCGCGCAACCGTCTTCTGCGTCTCCGAAATCCAGAACTTCCCGTTCTCCTCGACGAAATCGGGGTAGCTCATCCGCGTCGGCGGGTCGTCATCGTAGAGCAGAATTTCCGGCTCGCTCCAGTGCAGCCGCCCGTTCTTCTCTGTCCCCGCCAGCACCCAGCCTGGGTTCCGGTCGAGATAGACGTTCCACTTCTCCCGGCTCACGGAAACTTCGCCGCCGTTGTTGTGGAACCACAGCAGGTAGCGCCCATTCGCGAACCGCCGGCAGAAGCTGAACGCCCGCGGATTCTTGATCCGCCTCCCCGCCGGAGCGTACGTCGCATACGCCGGCGCGGTCCATGTCACCCCGCGATCGGTTGAATAGGCCTGGCACAAGTAGCCGTCAATCGACCGCCAAATGCTATAGAGCGTTCCATCGCTCAACGCCGTCACGTTGAGCTCTTCCGCGATCGGCCCCTTCGGAGCCCGCAGCCCCTCTTCGGTCTCCGGCAACTGCCGAAAGCGGACCTTGCCCGGGTCCATCTCCGTCAGCACGTTATCGCTGCGCAGAACGAAACCGCGCGACCGCATCAACACGCCCGGCAGCCCCCACTTGGTCACCCGGCCGATGCCGATGAACACCTGCCCCCGGTCCACCAGCGGCTTCGCCACCGACCAGAAGAAGATCTCCCGCCCTTGAAAGTTGTTTCGACGGTCGGCCTCCAGCAGTGGGAGCTTTACCTCATACCGCTGCGCCGACCAAGTCCGTCCGCCGTCATCCGAGTACTTGAACACGAACTTGCCGAGCGTATCGACGCGCTTGGCAATCCCGGGCGATGCGACGTCCGGCACCACGCGCACATTGTTCTCGTTGTACGTATAGAAAATATAGATCCGTCCCGACGGCGTCGCCAGCGGCACCGCCCACGAAGCTTCGGGTCCCGTCCCCGGCTCGACGTCGATCGGCTTGCTCCACGTCCGCCCTTGGTCGGTCGACCGCGTGACGACAACATGCTGCCCGCCTTGCCCCTCTTCGCCCGGCCCGGTGGTGATCACGCAGAGCCAGGCGCCGTCCCGCGTCTTCACGATATAGGGTTGGTCCGCGTACCCCTCATCCGGGATCACGGAACCGTTCTGAATATTCCGCCAGTCTGCCATTACATAACGTCCACGAAGCCCTTGCGCAGCTTCCGGAATACAGCGTATCCCAAGTAGAAGAAGAAGAGCGCGTAGACCCAGATCCGCGCGACCTCCTGCCACGCCGGGCCCGAGTTCTCGAGAAATAGCTTCCGGTATCCGGCGACGATCTTAAAAATGGGGCTGCGCTGCAACACGGGCCAGGCCCACTCCGGCAACGAAGCCTGCGGGTAACAGATCGGCGTCAGGAAGAAGACAAGGGTCAAGAGGAATCCGTTCACCTGAATCAGGTCTCGCAGATAGACGCCGATCGCCGCAAACAGCCAGGCAATCCCCATTGTCAGCAACAACTGCGGAATCACGTAAACCGGCAGCCAGAATGCCTCCAGCGGGATGGTCTCACGAACGGCCATCTGAAAGAACAGGTACACGATCAACGCCAAGCCGCTCGTGCAAAGGCCGGAGATCGTCAGGTTCACCGGCAAGATTTCCACCGGGAATACCAGCTTCTTTACGAAGTTCCGATGCTCCCAGATCACCCCGGGCGCCCGGCCCACGGCTTCACTGAAAGCGAGCCACGGCAGCATGCCGCATAGAAAATACAATACGAACCCAGCCTGTCCCTCGTCCCCCGGGAACCGCGTCTGCAGCACGATGCCGAAGACGAAGAAATACGTAATCATCAGCAGCAGCGGGTTCAGCACCGTCCAGATCATGTTGCCGAACGATCCGCGGTACCGCCCCCGAATGTCCCGCTCCACCATCGCCGCGATCAGCCCGCGATTGCGAATGAGCACCTGCCAGGGCTCCACCAGCAGTTGCATCGCCTGCCGCGGCAGCATCTGCCAGCGCAGCCGGCGCATGGTGGTCTCCCGCTGCCGGATCTCCGCCCGCCCGCCCTTGACGCTTGCCTCTACCAGCAGGAACGTCTCTCCCCGGTCGTAGCCCCAGCCGCGCTCGGTATCGATCGACGACACCAGCACCCGGTACTCGCCGTCATCCTCCGGAATCGTCACTTCCAACTTCCCGCCCGGCCCCCACGGCCCCTCTTCAATGCACAGCCCGCTCCCCGTTTCAAAAACCTGCCACCCGGCATTCCGCCCGGCGCCCGGTTCGAATTGGACGATCGTGGTCACTCCCCGCCCTCGTACAGCCAAGCCGGGTAACGCTTTTTCAGCGGACCTGTCTTCCGTCCCACGGCATAAATCCCATCGCCCCGCAGCTCCTTCGGCAGCAAGTACCGGTCCAGCAAGTGGTAGATCCACTGGTCCTCGGGCCGCGGAATCTCGCGGAACTCGCCGGTCTCCAGCAGAGCCACCTCAAAGCCGCTATCGAGCAGCAGATGGTAGATCTCTTTCGCCGTGTACTCTCGGGCGTGCCGCGCCTCCACCTCTTCGCCCGGCTTCGATGGCTTGATGTAGGCCGGGAAGAACCCCGGATGGTACCCGTCTAAAATCGCGCGCAGCGCCCGCAGGCTGGCGATGTTGGGCGTCGTCAATACAAAGTGGCCACCGGGTTTCAGAATCCGGTTCACCTCGGCCATCATGTGCATCGGGTCGCTTGGCAAGTGTTCAATCAACTCGCAGCAGAGCACGGTAGAAAAATGCTCGTCCGGATACGGGAACAGATCCTTCTCCGCGTCGAACAGATCCACTTCGCAGGAGAACGTCTCCCCGGTCGATGAAGTGACCGACCGTTGGTCCACCTGCCCGGCCGGGCCATAGTAACAACCCCGCACGTAGCCATAGCCCAACTTACTCTGCAGCGAGGGCGTGATCTGCAAGTACGCGCCCATTTCGAGAATCCGGTCGTTCTCCGTTCCGGGCGGTGTAATGGATAGCGTCTTTTCGAATCGCGTTAGGTGGATCTCGCCATACTTCTTTGACTCTTCGGTCTCGGCCATCCACGACTGAATGTATTCCGGCTCCACCACCACCGGGGACGCCTCTGGCTCCTGCGGCTCCTCTGGCTGGATCTCGGAAGGCACGGCTACAGGTTGCGCCCACGGCCGCCCCGCCTCCACCGCCGTCAGGAATTCCGCATACTGCTGCGCGCACAGGTCCCAATTACACTCTTTCTCCACCCACGCCCGCGCCCGCGCCCCCATCTCTCTTGCCAACTCCGGTCGGCTCACCAGCAGATTCAGATACTCGTAAATCGTATCCTCCTCCGTCGCATCCACCGGCACTTTCAGGCAAATCGAATCTGGGAACTCGGCAAAGCTGCCGATGTTACTCACCACGACCGCCCGGCCCATCCCCAGGCTTCGCAGCAGCGTGCCCGAACTCTCTCCCACCGTCGGGAAGCGCAAGTTCAGAATCACGTCGCAGGCCGCAATGTAGCCGTTAAAATCCTCAATCGGCGTAAAGCCCAACATCCGCACGTGCTCGTCGAGCCCCATGCCCCGGATGATCGACGCCAGCGGAAACTCCGGATGCGGCTCGCCCACCAGCACCAGCCGCGCATCCGGGCGCACGCGGATCAGCCGCTTAAACGCCCGCAACGATTCGGCAATTCGCTTATATGGCTTCAGAAAGCCGAAGACGCCAATTAACGGGGTCGATTCGCTCAGACCCAGCCGCGCCCGGAAACCCATCCGGTCACCCATCTCCGGCAGCCATGCGCCGTGCGGGATCTTTGCTAGGGGGCCCGTGTAGCCGGCCGCCCGAACATCGTTCGCCACGGCTTCGCTATGCACAATCACGCCCCGGCTCGCGCCCAGAATGCGCTTGAGCATGGGGACGCCCTCGTAGTCCGGGCCCACTTCCAACCGCCGCACCCGTTCCGCGAACGCCAGCGCCGCCGCGCCGCCGTCAAACTCGCACTCCCGCACGTAGGCGTCCCAGTCCTGGCGGCAGATCGTCAGGTCGGTGATCAGATGATGCAGGTTCGATTCGTGCAGCACCACCACGCCCGGCCGCCGCAGCGCCTCTTCGTACACATAGGCGTGGAAACCGTTGTTGCCGATCTGATAGAGGCCCATGCCTTCGGCCGTGCCTGGTTTTTCAAAAATCGTCAGTTCCGTGTACTTCGCTAGCGGCTCCACCAGGGCGGCGGAATAGTCAGCGATGCCGCTCTTGGCCGGCGGCATCGGGGAGAAAAAAGCAACTTTCAACGAACCCATTCCAATGCAAAGCTTCCCATGACGAAGGGCACTTTCACCAGCGCCAACGTCCGCGCCTCGTCTTTCGCGAAGTAGAGATCAAACTCCCATCGCGACTTCGGCCCCACTAGCGTGGCCTTAAAGTGCTCTGTATCCGTCGGCACTTCGGCGATGGTGATCCGCTCCCCACCGACGCGGTTTAGCCGGATGTCGTAGGCCGCGCCAAAGAAGATCCGCTGCGGCCCCGGCGTCCGGCCCGCGGCCAGCTCCTGCCGGACGAAGAACAGATAGGCCAAGGCGTCGTGCGCGCAGGCGGGCACGGCGAACTCGGTCTTGCCGCCCCCGGCCTCGGTCGTCCGCGTCGCCATCGTCCCCGCAAACGTCGTCTTTTCCTGCCGCTTGCGTGCCCCGTGGACCGAATCTTTCGAGAACTCTACCGAACAGAGCCCGGCGGTTGCCGTGCTTCGGAACGTATCGACCACCTTGAATCCCGGGATCGCCGCTTCCAGCATCAAGGCGAATTTCCACTGCCCGCTGTCCTTCTTCGCCGTCAACTGCCCTTCGCCCAAGCCTAAGCCGCTCGGCCAACTGATCTGGTACCGAGTCGATTCCTCCCAGCCCCCGGCGCCCCAAGCCGTCGCCGCGCTCAAGAGCAGCACCCAGCTACGCATGATGGCTAACCGTCGCCCTTCGCTTGGACTCTGTGACGACGCTCTGGTAGATATCGAGCGTCTGCCGTGCCGTTTGCCGCCACGTGTACCGGGCTGCGTTATCTACTCCCCGGTGGCCCATCTCCGTGCGGTAATCCTTGTCCAACAGAAGATCCCGCATCGCCATCACCATTTCGCGGGTTGAATACGGATTGAACAATTGCGCGGCTTCTCCCGCCACTTCTTTCATCGCGGATGTATTGGCGCAAGCGACGGGGACGCCGCACGCCATCGCCTCTAGAATTGGAATCCCGAAGCCCTCATAGAAGGACGGGAACACAAACAAGTCACTGGCGTTATAGAGCTGCAGCAACTCCTCATCGTTCACGTACCCCGTAAAGTGGATCCGGTTGCCAAAAGGTGATTCTTCGGCGATTTGATGGACGCGCGGCGCAAACCACGTATCTTTACCGACGAATACCAACTTGTGAGGCAATTGGGGAGAGTTCGCCACCAGCTCTTCAAACGCTCGAATCAGTCCGATGGGGTTCTTCCGCGGCTGCAAATCGCCCACGCAAAGGATGAACGGCGAGCGGATGGAAAAGCGGCCGTCGACGAATGCCTGGGCCTGAGCGCGCGGCTGCGGCCGGAAAATCTCTGAACAGGCGGCCGGCACGACGGCGATCTTGTCCGGGTCCATCCCGTAAGCGCGCGAGATGCCCGCCCGGGAGAACTCGCTCAAAGTCACCACTTTAGCCGCCTGCCGGACAGTCCGTTCGACCGACCAGCGCAATTGCATGCAGCGAGCCCTTGGGAAGAACTCGGGATGCTCCAGGTAGCTCACGTCGTGGACGCTTACCACCACCGGCACCGGGCAAAACAGCGGCGCAGTGTATTGGACGTGGATCATGTCCGGTTTGTCTCGCCGGAGCCCGCTGGCAAGGTCGAACCCTAACCGGCGAAAGGGATTGTTGCTGACCCAGCGCTTGCCGAACCGCGCGGGAACCAATTCGTCGGCCCCAGGGACGGAGAGGTAGGCGAGGAACTGAGAGTCCCGATCTAGCCCGTCATACTGTTCGAGCAGGTTGCGGACATAAACTTCGTTCCCGGTCAGGTGGCGCCCAATGGCGTGGGCATCAATGCCGAAGCGCATGCTGGTTCATCCAGTATAAGTTCATTTACCTCAATCACCTAAGATCCGTGATTTGTCGAGATGTTTCCAGGCCGCGGCGCGGTGGAAGGTCTCTTCATACAATAGCCTGCCCGCGGTTCGAAGTCTGGTGGCCAAGTTTTCATCTTGTAACAAGCGGCGGACGGCGGCAAGGAAGTCAACCGCCGAATCGGCCAGCAGATAGTGCTCTCCGTCGCGTCCCGGCAGCCCTTCGGCGCCAATTCGGGTCGAAACAACCGGTGTCCCGGCTGCCCACGCTTCGAGAATTTTTACCCTGGTCCCGCTCCCGGCCAGCAACGGCACCACGGCCACCGCACCGCGCGCAATCTCGGCAAACGCATCTTCCACGGCCCCAGTCAGATCCACGCGGTCCAGTCCGGCTACCGAGCCCAGCACAGCATGCGGATTCATCCCCACGAGCCGCCAGCGCAGGCTGGGTTCGTTCTGTTGCAAGGCCGGCCACACCTCGCGCGCGAACCAAGCCACTGCCTGTTGATTCGGGTGGTACTCCAAGTTGCCCGAAAAAACGACGATGTTTTCCCGGCCCGCTTCCGGTAGTGCCCGCCACGGAATTGTGTTCGGATAGACGGTCAAGGCCAATCCCGGCGCCAGCAGGGCCACCCGCGCCGCGTCCCGGTCCGAGGTCACCAGAGCGGCTGAGTATCGGGGCAGGTAGTGGCGTTCGAGTTTTTCGGAGAGTCGGGCGAAGCGTTGATGCGCCAATCGTCCTGGCCAAGGCTCCGCCCGGCTCAGGCTGTGGAAAAACTCGCTCTCTACGTTATGCAAGTCGCAGACAACGGAGTCCGCAAAGCGGCGAAGCAGGTCGACGTAGGGCCCCAGCCAGAAGTGCTCCACGAAGATCACGTCGTAGCGTTGACCTTGCAGCACGGCGGCAATTTGCGATTCGAACCCAGCCAGCCGATCGATCAGCGGCGGGACACCTCGGACAAACCGCCCGGCGTTTCTCAATATGCGCGCCGGCATGGAGCGGCCATTCGACGGCAGAGCAATGTGCCAATGCCGGTCGACCGCGCCGGACGGCGGCGTGCAGGGGGCGAAGGAGAGCAGGTCGACCGAGGCCCCGCGCTGTGAAGCGTATTCCATGAGCGAGGCGATACGCTGAGCGCCGCCGCCGAGGACAGGAAACGGCGATTCCGGAGTGAGAAAAAGAACGCGACGCGACAATCTTCTATTGTGCCCGTTCAAGGATTTGCGCGGTATGGCGGTGGCCATGCGCGGCCAGAAACAGCAGCCACTGGTAGCCATCGAACATGCCAATCATCGGGTGGGGACAGCGCCCCTCCCGCAGCGGGACATCGGTCTCCTCTATCCACGCGTAGATTTTCGCGCGAAGAGCTCCATACGCAGTCCAGAACTCCTGCTCCGAGTGCCACCTCCCTTCGGGAAGCAACGCCTCGGGGGCCTGCGCGCGCCGGGTTCGCTGGGAGACGCGGGAAAACAGTTCCTCATCGGACAGCACCGGTGGGGTGGGATCGTCAAAACGAAGGGCAGGGCTTTGCAATAGGCCGAAGATCCGGCGGTCCGTCTTCTCCAAATGCTCGGCGATGGCGGCGACGGACCATTGGCCCTCTGGCGCCGGCTGGTCCCATGGTTGGCAGGCCTCGCGCAGGGCTGCCTCCTGGTCGCGGAGTGCGCGCAGCAGCGTGGTGCGTTCGTGGTCGGTCATTGCCATAATTCCAGGCTACCCCCGCCGCACGGCTTCTTCATAAACAGCATGGGTTTCGCGCGCGGTTCGTTCCCAACTGAATTCGGCCGCTCGCCGCAGCCCGGCTACCCGCCAAGCCGCCAACCGCTCCGGATTCGTTACACAGGCCGACATCCCGTCCACCCAGGCCCGGCTGTCGGTAGCTTCGCCCTGCCACGCCGCGCCCCCGGCCACTTCGGTGACGGCCGGGTCCCGCGACGTCAGCACGGCGGCGCCAGACTGCATCGCCTCCAGAATCGGCAACCCGAAGCCTTCATATAGGCTGGGGTACACGACGGCCAAAGCATTGGCATAAAGCGACGGCAGTTCGGCTTCCTCCACCGCCCCCAGCAATCGCAGCCCCTCCTCGTCCGCAAATGCTGGCCCGTCCTCGCGCCGGCGTCCGGCGAGAACTAACGGGATCCGGTGGCGGCGCCAGACCTCGCGCCAAGCCTCGACCAGAAACGGCAGGTTTTTGCGTGGCTCGAGCGTTCCGACATAAAGGAAGTACGGCGCCACGGCGGGGTCCGGCTGCCGTGGCGCGAACCGTGCATCGGCGGCGAGCGGCACGGCGACGACCCGGTCGGGCCGCAGGGAGAACCGGTCGATGGCCTCGCGACGAATCGCCTCGCTCAAGGTCAGCACCATCGACGCCCGGCCCAGTCGCAGCAGCCAAGGCGTGCGCTGCTGGACGCGATCCGCGCCCACGTGCCAGCCCGCGTCGCGCCAGGGCGAGAGGTCGTGGAGCGACAGCACGCTGGGACAGACGCGGAGGTAAGGAACCGAAAAGTCGGTGCCATGGAATACGTCCATCCGGAGGCGTAGGAGCGTGCGGGGTAGCCCGAGCAACCACCATTTCGAGGAAAACGAACCCGGCGGTGGCGTCATCCAATGCGAAGGCCAGTCTGGTCGCCGAGGCACCGGTTGGTCACTCAGGAACTGATATTGGTCCCCTGGAAACGCTGCTTCCAGGGCCTTCCGTAATTCGACCATGTAGCGAGTGACGCCGCCCGTCGGGACGGTCAGCGGCGTCGCATCGAGAGCAACCTGCATCCGCTAAGGCAGGTCCTGCAAAACCGTTTCGAGCAGACGCGGCACGTAGCCGTTGAGCTTCTGGATCGCGCCCTTCTTCTGCTTGGGCAGCGCCGCGAGCTGTGTCTTGACGGGTAAAGCCTTCTGGTCGAGATAGTCGATCGCGTTCAACGCCTGCAGCGAGACGAAAATCCCGTGCTTGTCCTGGTCGGCCAACGCCACAAGCACTTCGAGCACTGCGGGCAGGTCCGCCGGCGCCCCATAACGGCCGATTGCTTCCGCGGCGACGATACGGACGGCGGGAGCGGGATCCTGCAACAGCGGTCGCAGGGGCGCCGCGTTCTGGCGGATCAGATGCCGCATCGCGGCCCAATACCGGACTGCGCTATCGGGATCCTTCAATCCCGCCGCGAGCTTCGCCGGGTCGGTCTCTGCGGCCATCGCCTGAATCTGGGGCAGGTTTGCAATCTTCCGGGCGGCATCGTAGGGCGCGCCGCTGCCCGCCCGATCATGGATCTCATTTTCCGGAAGGAACCCAATGTCACGGATGCGCGTGGCCAGGTCCTCCTGCGCATTCTTCAGTTTGGCGAGGATTGGCGCCATACGGGCTTGGCCGGCGAGATTGTTTACTTCGTCGCGATCGGACTGGAGATCGTACAACTCTTCCGCCGGTTTGGTTTTCCAGAAGTGCTGCTGCGAGACGGTGAGCTTTCCTTCCTTGAACAGCTTCTGCCAAACCCGCGTGGTCGGAGTTTCGAACATGTACGCGATGTGCTGCGCGTAGATCCGATGGGGCATGTAGTGGCGGAGGTAGACGTAGCGCCCGTCGGTAACCGATCGCACCATGTCGTACCGCTCGTCCATCCGCCCGCGAAAGCCATAGACGTAAGCCTGCCGCGGTTCCACGGCTTTACCGAGGAACGCGAAGCCCTGATGATAGTCGGGCTTCGGAATGCCGGCGAGCGAGAGGACCGTCGGCGCGAGATCGACGAAGCTGACCGGCCGGTCTGTCGTTGCGCCAGCCTTGTACTCGCTGGTAGCGAGGGCCTTCCACTTCTCAGGGAAGTGAACAATCAACGGCACCCGAAGCCCAGAATTGTAAGGCCACCGCTTGCTGCGGGGCATGCCGCTGCCGTGGTCGGAGTAGAAGAAAACGATGGTGTTGTCGGCCAGTCCGTCCGCCTTCAACTCGTCGAGAACTTTGCCGCTGAGGCCGTCCATCGTGTTGACGTTGTCATAATGTTGGGCCCAGTCTTGGCGCACCTCCGGGGTGTCCGGGTGGTAGGCAGGGATCCGGACCTCCGCGGGGTCGTGGCGAAGTTTGTGCGGCCGGGTGCGAATCTGGCTCTCGTGGGTGATCGTGAAGTTAAAGACCGCGAAGAACGGCTGGCCATCTTTGCGCTTGCGCCAGTGGGCTTTGTTGCTCGATTCGTCCCAGACGGCGCCGGTTAGATCGATGTTGTAATCTTCCTTCGAATTATTCGAGGTGTAGTAGCCGGCTTCGCGGAGAAGTTGCGGGAACATTTTCTGTCCGGCGCCCATCCGCGTCTGCGAACGCATGTGCTCGGCGCCTAACGACGGGGGATACATCCCCGAAATGATCGTGGTGCGGGCTGGCGCGCAGACGGGCGCATTGGACCAGCAGCACGTGTAGCGGAGGCTCTCGTCGGCGAAAGCGTCCAAGCGAGGCGTGACGGCATTGCGATCGCCGTAGCAGCCCAACGAGGGGCTCATATCTTCGCAGGTGATCCAAAGGATATTGGGCCTTTCCTGGGTTTGGCTTGAGGCGGCCGAGGCCGCCGCTAGGGTGGAAAGAAAGTGCCGTCGCTGCATTCCACTCGTTTGTATCATAAGGGGAATCCCGGGGTGTGAAATGGCGCCGGGAATTCTTACACTGGTGGATTATAATCATCGTGTAGTCCCGCGCCCCAAGGAGCCCTTCGTGAGCCAAAACTCTGCCCAGCGTGATGCCTTCCTCAACGAGCTCCGGCGTTTGGATGCACAGGTGGGTTCCGCAAAGTCGATCGACGACCTGAAACCAATCTACTATCGCCTCGAAGAGATCAGCCAGGGGTTCCCCGGGGACGGCGGAATGCAGTCGGCGATTGGCGACGTCCGGAACAAGATGGTGACGTTCGGGCAGCGGCTGATGGAAATGCAGAGCACGGCGGAGCGCGAGGCCGCGGCAAAGATGCCGGGCGGAGCGTTCGCGCCGCCGGTTCAGCAGCCGACACAGGTGTTTCAAAGCGGCTCGTTGGCGGCGAAGCCTCCGTCGTACGCCCCGCCCCCTACTGCTGCTCCTCCGCCTCCAGGCCCACCGCCTTCGACCCCTCCCCCGTCCTCACCTCCTCCCTTTAACTGGAAACGGGCGGTGGCGGTAGGTGGCGTGGTTGGCTTGTTGATCGCGGCAGGTGGCATTTACACCATACGAAACGCGCAGAAAAAAGCGGAAGAACAAAAGCAGGTTCCTGACGGGGCTTCCAGTATTGCTATTAAAACTTCCCCGGCCGGTGCTTCGATTCGCGTAAACGGCGAAGTAAAATGTACGTCGAACTGCAATATTGAACTACCGACGGGCACCTATGAGGTACTGGCGGTGATGCCTGGTTACGAGTCGGCGACCAGCGCGCTGAACGTGGTGGGGGGTACGCCGGGTGAACTGACGCTGAGCCTGCAGCCGATGCCGCTTTCTGTTCGCTTGTTTACTGATTTGCAGGCCGGCAAGGTGACGCTGGATGGCAATCCGTTGGGTGACCTGCAGGATGGGCAGTTGGTTTTGGACCGGGTTTCTCCCGGGAAGCACTCCGTTAAGGTGACCAATCAGGCTACTGAAGCGTCTTTCGACTTTGAATCGCAGCTCGGGCAAGCGCCGGTGATTGTGGGACCGGTGGTGGCGAAAAATGTCCTGGCGATCGTCGTGTCAAACGCGGGTAAGGTGGCAAAGGTTCACTCATCGGCGAATGTGAAGGTGGCGGTGGACGGCTCTCCGGCGGGTGACGCGGGAGCGGGTGGACTCGCGTTAGAAAATCTCGCGGCGGGTGACCGGGAACTGGCGATCAACGACGGGTCGGTGGACCGGAAGCTGCTCGTCTCCGTGGGAGCGCAGCCGACGTTGACGGCGTACCTGAAACTCGATGTGAATTTGGGCAGCCTGTATGTAGCGGCGGGTGACCTGGACGATGTGACCGTTTTCCTGAACAACACGGAGCTGAAACGGAAAACGAAGGGCGGCCAGTTGCGGTTGCTCGGTCTGCCGGTGCGGCAGTACATGGTTCGCGTGGTGAAGGACGGCTACACGGCGGAAGCGGCGAAGCCGGCGACCGTGGCGAAGGGCCAGGAGACGCGGGTTGAGTTTACGCTCAAAGCGATTCCGAAATTGGCGAATTTGCGGATCAGCGGGGCGACGCCGGGCACGGCGGTTCTGCTCGACGGTCAGGGGCTTGGCATCATCGCGGCGGATGGTTCGTATTCGTCAACGACGATTGCGCCGGGCGAACATACGATCGAGTTCCGGCGAGAGTCGTTCGCGCCGAAACGGAATCCGCGGCAGTTCCGCGCGGGCGAGACCGTGGAGTTGAGCGGGGCGGATGTCACGCTGGTGGCGGCCGCGTCTTCGGTCCGGGTGAACGTGAAGCCCGCGACGGCGCAGATCTTCTACCGGAAGAGCGATGAGAGCCAACTGCGGCAGGCCAATGGGAACACGATCAACGTGGGCGCAGGCACCTGGGTGGTGGTCGCCAAGGCCGCCAACTTCGTCGACGGAACCACGACCGTGCAGGTGGCTTCGGGCGAGAACAAGACGGTGGATATCACCCTGAAAGAGGCTCCTAAAGTCATCACGAAGAAACTGGGCACGATGCTCGAATGGGAGCAGCCTGGGGAATGGGTGCAACAAGAAGGGTGGACCGTCCATAAGGGTGGCAACTTCGTGCTCTACGGGACGACTCCGGCGAATGGCACCTTCACATTCAACATCGCTCTGCTGAAGGGCCGGCGGCTGCAGTGGTTTGCCAGCTATACGGACTCCAAGAACCACGTCCTGTACCAACTGGACCGGAAGAACTTCTTCCGCCGGGATGTGGTGAACGGACGGTCGAGCGAATACAAAGTGGGGCATGACCTCGAGAAGCAGGAAAGCTACACGATCCAGATCGACATCGCTCCGGGAGCGGTGAGGCACTCGCTGCACAACGGGACGAAGTGGATTGAGATGGACACCTTTACGTCGCCCGGCCGCAATCTGACCGAAGGCAAGTTTGGCCTCTACATCCCGGGTAACGATGTTTTCGGCCTGAGCAATTTCCGTTTCAACCCGAGATAACCATGCCTATCGGCGTTAACTCTTTCCTTTGGACGGCCAACTTTACCGAGGCCCATTTGCCGTTGATCTCCCGGGCGAAAGCCCTTGGACTCGACGGAATCGAGATGGGCGTCTTTGACTTCGCCAATTTTCCGGCCGCCGCGGTCCGGCAGGAATTGGCCGCGCAGGAGATGACCGGGCTGATTTGCACCGCGCTGACGGGAAATCAAAGCCTTGGGACGGAGGATCGGGCGGTTCGCGCGGCGACGCTCGAATTTTTACGCACGGCGATTCGCGGTGCGGCCAATGCAGGGATCTCGATGGTCGCCGGCCCTTTCTGCTCGGCGGTCGGTTTGCTACCGGGACGTCGGCGGACAGCCGACGAGTGGCAGCGGGCGATTGAGGGCCTGCAGGAGTTGGGGCCGGTTTGTGCTGAACATGGCGTAAGGCTGGCGGTGGAGCCGTTGAACCGATTCGAGACGTACTTCCTGAATACGGCGGCTGACGCGAAGGCGTTGATCGACGCCGTGGGGCATCCCGAGATTGGGGTGTTGTATGACACCTTCCACGCCAATATCGAAGAGAAGAATCAGGCGGAAGCGATCCGGCTCCTGGGTTCGCGGATCTTCCACGTCCATACCTGCGAAAACGACCGCGGGACACCGGGTACGGGACCAATCGATTGGATCGGCGTGGTGGGTGCGCTGCGGGAAATCGAGTATAGCGGCTGGTGTGTGATCGAGACGTTCGGGCCGGCGATCAAAGAGATCGCGGCGGCGGCGTGCATCTGGCGCGACTTGGCGGACAATCCGGAGGATATTCCCTCGGTTGGGGCGGAGAACCTGCGGTCGCTGGGAGTGGTTTAGCCTTTGGCGAAGTAGAGCGCCGTCGCGCGTTCGAGGTCTGCTTTGGTCATCTGAATCGTCCGATTCTCATACTGTGAGATGGAAGAGAGGATGTTGCAGATGTCCGTCGGGTAGCAGGCTCGGAGTTCGGTGCGGCCCTCGCGGAGACAGAGGCGGCGAAGGTACTCGGCGCTGTCGGGCTCAGTGGGTACGCGGCGAGCGGCTACCACGCGGTCAAAAATTTGATCGAAGACCTGGGCCGTAACGCTCTCGACGTAGATCTTATTCGGGATACGGCGAAGGAAGGCCTCGTCGGCGAGATCGCTCGGGTCGAGGTTGGTCGAGAAGACGACCAGGAGCTCGAACGGGATCTGGAACTTCACGCCGTAGCGGAGCGTGAGGTAGTCGACCCGGCGGTCGAGGGGCACGATCCAGCGATTGAGAAGGTCGCGGGGCGACATAAGCTGACGGCCGAAGTCGTCGACAATGAAAAGACCGTTGTTGGCCTTCATCTGAAGCGGGGCGGAGTAGATGCCGCTCGATTCGTCGAGGCGGAGTTCCAGCATGGACGGGATCAGTTCGCCGCCGACTACGATACACGGGCGTCGGCAGAGGACCCAGCGCGGATCCATCTCGTTGTCTTCCATAGGAAGGGCGTGGTGGACGACAGGATCGTAGATGCTGATGATCTGGTTGTCGACTTCGACCGCGTAGGGAATCATGACGGCGTCCTGATAGACGCGGAGCATGCGTTCGGCGAGGCTGGTTTTGCCGTTGCCGGAGGGCCCGTAGACGAAGATGGAACTCTGGGCGATCAGAGCGGGGCCGAGTTGGTCGAGCAGCCGGTCGGGTACGACGAGGTCGCCGAAGGCTTGGCGAAGGGCACGCCGGTCCACTTGTACTTTGGCGGATTGGGCGCGGACGGCGGCGTGGTAGTCGTTGAGCGAAACGGGGCAGGCTCCGGCGTATTGGCTGATCTGGAATCGTTCGCTGGCGGTCTGGCGGCCGGCGACCGAGAGGACGAAGTTGTAGTCGTTGCCGGTCATGCCCTTGACCTCGACCATCTGTTGGGCCCGCATGTAGCGGAAGATGTGGTCGACGACCGGGACGGAGACGCGGAGCTTCTGCGCCATGGCGGTGAGGCTGCTGGTCCCTTCGAGCATGAGGCGGCGAAGCACCAGGTCGAGCACGAGATTTTCCCGCACCCCCAGGGTGGCAAGATCCATGGGAATCGGAGGAGCGAATCCGGCCGGCAGTGCAGCACCAATGGAGAGAGGTTGCATCGACATCGCTCTTCTATCGGACGCCGGATGGAGAAACTTTAGTCCACGATTTCGGCTGGCGGCGCGTCCTTCTTACTTGGCCGTACTGCGTCTTCTGTTCGTTATCGCTTGGGGGCTCGCGCTGTTGTCAGCCGAGGAGTCGGCGCGAAGCCTCGGCCGCCGGGCGGCGAAGGCGGAGAAGGCCGGGCAGATTGCCGAGGCGATTCTGTTGTACAACCAGGCAGATGCCAAGGATCCGCGGAACCGGAGTTATGCGGCGAAGAGCCGGAGCCTGACGGAGCGCGCGCTACGGCAGAGTCCGCCTCCGCCGCCGGCCATGGCCGCCGAGACGCCAACGGCGGAAGCGAGCGCGTCGATCCCGGAGCAAGACCTGCGCGAGGCACAGCGCCTATTGCCGCCGCCCGAGTTGGCGTTAGGGGCCGGGGCGTACTCGATCGCCTTGCGTGGGGAACCGCGTGACGTGATTGAACGAACCGCGCGGGAGTTGGGGGTCGAGGTACAGATTGACAACGACTTTCCCGCAGGCGGGACGCCGGTCCGGTTCGCGGTGAGTGGGGCGACCGGGGCCGAAGTGCTGGATACGCTGGCCGCGGCGACGGGGACGTTCTTCGTGCCGCTGAAGCCGAAGCGGATGCTGGTGGCTAAAGATACGGTGCAGAAGCGGCAGGAGTTGGAGCCGATGGTGGCCGTGGTGCTGTCCCTGCCGGAGCCGGTGAGCGTGCAGGAAATACAAGAGTTGGCGCGGGCGGTGCAGCAGACGATGGAGCTGCAGAAGTTCGCGATCGACAACGGGCGGCGGCTGGTGCTGATGCGGGACCGGATCTCGAAAGTTCGGCCCGCACAGCAGATTTTCGAGCAGATGATGGGCGCCCGGCCGGCGGTTGCGATTGAGGTTCAGGTGTATGAGATTCGGCGGAATCGGACGTTGAACGCGGGGACACGGCTTCCGACTTCGACGGAGATCTTCGCCGTAGCGCAGAATCCGGCGACGGGGGAGGATACGCGGATTCCCGCGATTCCTTTGTCGTCGGCGCGGATTGTGGAGCCCCAACTGGCGATCACGCTCGGCGATGCCGAAGTGGTGGCGAATCTCTTGCGGACGGTGGGTAGCCAGGTGCAGCGATCGGAGATCCGGACGATGCACGGGATGCCGGCGCAGTTTGCGGTGGGCGAGCGGTATCCGATTCTGACGGCGGGGTTCTTCGGTGGCGATATCGGGGAGGACGCCTTCCGGCCGCCGCCTACGTTTCAATTTGAGAACCTGGGACTGACGCTGAAAGCGACGCCGTTTACGCATGGACTGGGCGAGACGACGGTGGAGATTGAGGCCGAATTTAAGGTGCTGACGGGGGCGCAGATTAACGGGATCCCGATTCTGGCGAACCGGAAGTTTACCTCGACGGTTCGTTTACTGAACGGGGAGTGGGCGATGATGTCCGGGGTGGGCAGTTCGACGCGGACGTTGACTAAGGCGGGGCCGGCGGGGTTGATCCAGATTCCTTGGATCGGGGCGCTGTTCCGGCGGAATTCTGTGGAGTTCGACGAGTCCGAGACCGTGGTTCTGCTCCGGCCGCGGCTACTGGGGCTGCCGCCGAGTGAGGAGCTGACGCGGGAAATCCGGCTGGGTAGCGAAACACATCCGCGGATTCCGCATTAGGCGAAGGGCCGATCCACACCCGGCGCGATGAGTCCAAAGCGCCGGGTGTGTGCCGCCGATTGCCGGGTAAAGCTGCTCAAAACATCAACTTCAACCCAAACTGCATGATTCGCATTGGCGTACGCAAACTGCGGACCTCCGCCATGCGAGAAGTGTCTGGAGTCAACTGATTCACATTGGAAAACCCAATGCCACCGGGATCGCCGAAATACGGCGTGTTCGTCGCGTTCAGCGCCTCGGCACGGAACTGTACGTTGAAACGCTCCTTAAAACGGAAATTCTTGAACATAGAGAAGTCCAAATTTCGTTGGCTCGGTCCACTCATCACGTTGTATCCGAACGACCCATAGCGACAAAGATCAGGGCGGTTCGGGACATTGCACGTCACCCGCGAGAAAGCCTGCGGGTTGTACCACTGCGCGCGCGACGGGTTCGCCAAATACGGGTCACCTGTAAGGTCCGGAAACACTGGTCCGCCCGTATTCAAGTCTCCGCCCTGCGTGACATTGAAAGGGAAACCAGTCCGGATGGAAAGAATTCCATTAGTTTGCCAGCCACCAATCAAGAAGCCGAGAGGTCCTTTCAACGAAGCGCCGGGAAGTTCCCAGACAAAGTTCGCCACTAAGACATGACGTTGGTCAAAGCGGAACCGCCCCCGGCTCGCTCGCCGATTCAGCGGATCTTGGAAGGAAACTCCCTCCTGGCCGCCGTTCTCGCCGTCGCCATGGGCCTTGGACCAGGTATAGGCCAAGCCGGCTGCGATGCCACTCTTGAAACGCCGATCCGCTTTCACCTGCAAACCGTGATAGAAGTTCTCTCCGAAAGAATCGATATAGCGAATGGTGCTGAGAGTTTGGACTCCGCGCTCCGGCAACGCCGGGTCATAAAACTGCTGATACGGCCGACGCGCTTGAATGTTCGTATCGGGAGAAGGCGAAGGTTGGTTGTAGTTGCCGATAGAGTTACCCGTATGGGTGCCCTTCGAGCCAACATAGCCAACCGTCAGCGCCGTATTAAAGGGCAGCTCCCGCTGGATATCAAAGCTCCACTTCCACACACTCCCGTGCTTATAGTCAGGCGGGACATAATTGAGCGCTACCGGTCGAGCGGCTGCGGCGACGCCGGCGCCCTGCAGGAAAGGATCGTTCAATGTGAGAACCGGTTGGCCGGCGCGGAACCGTCTGGTCTGTAAATTTACCGGTTGGCCCGTGCCGCCCGTGACCGGAATAGTCTGGGCGACGTCAGTGACGGAATTGAATACCAGCGAGCCCGACTTCGGCGGCATCAAATTGAATATCGTCCACGTGTTCAAGTGATGAATGTTATCGAACAGACCGGCGCCAGTCCTGATGACCCACTTATCGGTTGGCCGGAAGGTGATACCAAGGCGAGGCATGAAGAAGTTCTTGTCCTTGAACAAGGCAATGGCTCCCGGATCCCCCAAACCTGCAGGCGCAATAGTGGGGATCACGCCGCCACCAGGTACTTGATACCCGCCGCCTCGACCCTGGATGCCAAGTCCTGTGCCAGGGAAATCGAGAGTCCGCCAGAGCCCCTTTGAGTCATACGGGGCGCCGATATAGTCCCAACGAAGTCCACCGCTCACGGTGACGCGCGAACTTACTTTCCAATCGTCCTGAAAGTAGCCGCCGAGGCGTGTGCTGCGAGGAAACGTGAGGGGAAGCCCTTCGGGTGAAGTGCTGGAGTTCGGCAGGCCTAGGAGGAAGGAGGCGAGCGCTGAGCCGGATTCGTTAGCGCTGAAGCCCAATGCCCCCTCTTCCACGTTGGCCGCGCCGCGCTCCATGCTGATGTAATAGACTTCGCCGCCGACCTTAATATTGTGCTTCCCGCGGAAGATCGACATATGGTTACTGACTTGGAGGGTATCCATGTTGTCGTAGCCATTTCCGTTGGTGTTTTCTCCGACCGGGAAGGGGAGCCCGTTCAGACGCGGGAGGCCATGCTCGCGGGGCGTCAGCTTCCGATTGCCATCGGAGAAAACGCGGAACTGGCCGATCCCGAGGGAATCCATATCGAATGACGTATTGTCCGTCCGGGGATTGGACGTCAAGTCGTCGGAAATGTTAAAGCCGAACCGGAGCTCGTTCAGTACGGTAGGGCTAAATGAATGGATCCATTGTGACGCCAAATTGGTCACTTTCGAATCGACAAAGACCGGGAGGAATGGATTGATGTTGTTTGCTGTCCGGTTAGACCGGTCCCACGCGAGTCGGGCGAAGACACGGTCGCGATCATTGAAGGTGTGATCGAATCGCGAGAAGTAGGTGTGAACATTTACGGGTTGCGGGACGCCGGCGGTGGCATTGAAATCGAACGGATCGGGTTGCCGGAACTGCGCCCTTGGCACGTAGGTATTCAGGATGTTTAAAGCTCCGGGATGCAACCTACTGGCCGGGAGAATGTTGTTCGGAAACGGCATGCCGGTGTACGGATCGTAAATGATTACCGGATTGCGCAGGGCCGAACTCCCTGTAATCGGAGTTGGGTTTAGGAGCTCCGAGAAGTCACCGCGGCGAAAGGTGTCCAAGCCGAAGTCGGCGTTCTGGACGCTCGTAATCCGGTCCAGGCGGTATTCCATGTTAAACGCCCAGAACGTCTTGTTTTTGCCATTGTATAGCTTCGGGAAAAGCACTGGCCCGCTGAGGACGAAGCCGAACTGGTTGCGCCGAAGTGGATCCTTCTTCAGCCTCGTCAAATTGGCCGGGCGGTCGAAGTTCAGAAAGTAGTTCTCGGCATCAAAGATGTCATTGCGAACGAACTCAAAGAAGGTGCCGTGGAAGTCGTTCGTGCCGCTCTTCATCGTGATCTGGACATGCGCGCCGCCGCCGAAGCCGTACTCCGCAGTGAATGCGTTGGTTTGGATCTTGAACTCGTCGATGGCTTCAATGGAGGGTACGAAGTTCGTGATGTTGATCCGCGGATCTTTCGCGTCGACACCGTCGAGTGACACGACCTGGAAGGTTTCGCGTTGGCCATTCGCCGAAACCGAAAACCCGGAACCGGGGATGGGGAACCCGCCAAGTCCATCGCCACGTCCCGTCCGTTCGCCGAATTGCACGCCAGGCACCAGGACGGCCAGTCCGACCATGTTCCGGCCATTGATTGGCAAGTCGATGATGCGCTTGTTTTCGATGACGCCGCCGACGCTGGCATTCTCCGTCGTCAATTGCACGGCATTGGCGGAAACCTCGATGTTCTCCGCGACGGTACCCACCTGCAGCTTGAAGTTCTGCCGGACCTGAGCCGCGGTCTCCACGCGGATGTTGGAAATCGTTTCCGTTCGAAAGCCCTGCAGTTCGACTCGAATGTTGTAGTTGCCGACCTGCACCAACTGAAAGCTATAGAGCCCGGAGGCATTCGTTTGCGTGTCTCGGGAAATGCCGGTGGCGGCATTGGTCATGGTCACTTTGGCGCCTGTAACAATCGCGCCCGACGCATCTTCGACAAGTCCCTGTATCGACTGCGCGGATTGGGCCAGGCAACCTGAGGCGGTCAACGCAGCAAGCACCTGGAGCAAATGAAGTCGTTTCATATTCCTCTCATTCCATATGGGGCCCTGTGCACTCGCGTACATGGTCAGGGCCGATCTGTTCCTAGCAATAGATGCCGGGGGAAATTCCCGTACTTTCCGCAAGCACCCACAAGCGGCAAAGGCAACCGAGCCCACTCAAAAGTCGCACGGACTACCTGGAATGACTGCTTCCAGAATGGGAAGGACGCGGACCCGCAAGCCAGACAGAGGTTTGGCGGCTACTAGTTACGATTTCCTAAGGAGCCCGGCGTACGTTGGCTCCAAGGGAACGGCAAGGAAGGGATGGTTGGAGTCCCTATCGGACGGTGAATCGTTCGAGGACGAGCAATATCGCTAATTATATTCGGGTAACTCCGATTGTCAACGATTTTTCGCAACTGGCATCGGATTCAATATTCGGTGAAAGGCTGAGGATCAGCTACCCAGATGGCGATCCATCCATTCGGCCACCCGCCGGAGGACATCCAGTTGATGCCTGGGTTCGCCAAAACTGTGGCCTTCGCGAGGGTAGCGCACCAAGGTTGCCGGCACGCCGCGGTGGCGCAGTGCGGTGTACATCTCTTCGGCCTGCGTGATGTGGACGTCGTTGTCGCGTTCACCGTGAAGGAGGAGTGCCGGGGTCTGCACTTTCTTGATGTGAGCCAGCGGAGAACGCTGCCAAAGCGTCTCGAAGTTGTTGCCCGCCCAAGGAAAGCCATTGAACTCGGCGTGGACCAAGTCCTGGTATAACGACGTGCTGTAGAAGCTGATCAGATTCGACAGGCTGGCGATGGGCGCCGCCGCGCGGAAGCGATTGGTCTGCGTGATCACCCAGTTCGTCATGTACCCGCCATAGCTGGCTCCCATCACTCCCAGACGATTGGCGTCCACCTCGGGATGGCGGCGCAGAACCTCGTCCACAGCGGCCATCAGGTCGCGGTAGTCGCCGCCACCCCAATCGTTGATGCAGCCATCAGAGAACTTCTGCCCGTAGCCGGACGAGCCGCGTGGGTTCACGGCCAGCACGGCGTAGCCACGGGCGGCGTAGAACTGCGTGCCGCCGTTGAAGCCGTAGCCGTGTGTGCTGTGGGGACCTCCGTGGATGTTGAGAATCAGCGGCCACTTGCCCTTGCGGTCCAGCGGCGGATAGAAGAACGCCTCCACCTCCGTGCGATCGAAACTGGGGAAGCGAATGGTTTCCGGCTGAACCAGTTGCCAGGTCTTGGCCGCTTCCGTTGCGAACTTGGTGAGCGTTTCCGCTGCCCCCGCGGCGGAGATGCGAACGAGCTCCGCCGGTTTGGTAGGCTCGCTCAGCGCAACGTACAAGTCGCCGTTACCGGCAACTTGCAGGCTCGTGGCGACGGCCTTGCCGGTGAGCAGCGGCTTGGCCGGGGCGACGGTGATCGTGCTGCGGTACGGCAGCAGCGTGCCATGATCGGCCGCGAGATAGACGACAGACTGGCTATCGGGCATCCAGTGGAGCGCCGTGCAGCGGCGGTCCAGGGCGCGGTTGAGTTCGCGCGGCGCGCCGCCCGCGTAGGGCACGGCCCAGACATGCGTGTCTTCGGCGACGCTGTCGATTGTCGTGACCGGGCGCGTCGTGGCGCGGTAGGCGATCCACCGGCCGTCCGGCGAGACCTGAGGATCCATCTCGACTCCCGGGCTAGCGACGACGGTGCGTGTGGCGCCGGAGCCGGGGTGAACGGCGTAAATATCGTAGTTGTGGTTGGCGTCGGGATCGGCGCCGGGGTTAGCGAGATAGACGATCTCCGCGCCGGGTCCCCAGGAGATGGAATGCGCATCACGATCGGCTGGGGTAAGCGCGCGGGGCGGGGAACCCGCCGCGGCGGAGACGACGAAGACGCGGGAGCGCCGGTTGTCAGAGATGCCGGTGCGGGACTTGTACTGGATGCGGTCGATGACGAGGGGGTCTTGCTCGGCGGGTGGTGGATCAAAGGTGCCGGTGAAGGCGATACGGTCGCCTTTTGCTGACCAGGCGATGCGATTGCCGGCCGCGGCGAGGTAGGCGTTGGGAGTGTAGAGTTCGCAGACGGCGCGGATGGCGCCGGTGGCGCTGGTGGTGGCGTAAAGAATGGTCTTGCCGGCCTCGGCGCGGAAGAAGGCGACGCGGCGGCCGTCGGGGCTCCAGACGACATTGCCGGCCCCTTGCGGATCGAAGGACAGCTTGCCTTGGAGGTTTGTCCAGACGGCCTTGGAGCGATTGTTGGTCCAGTCGATTTCGGTGGTGGCGACGGCGATGGCGGAGGCGTCTGGCGAGAGGAGGAAGGTCGAAACCTGCGGAACGGCGAGTGCGTCTTCGGCCGTGAGGGGAGCTTGCGCGGAGGCGAGAGTGACGCCGAGCAGGAGCAGGAGACAGAGTTTCATGGAATGGAGCAAGTATATCCGCTAGGGTATGGAGCCTACGCGAAAGCGGCTGTTGACAGGCGTGCATTCCTCTGCTACAAGTTGTACTGTTACAATACGTAGCAGTAAGCAGATGTCAAAACGAAAGCCGCTGAGCGAACTCGAGACCAAGCTTATGCGGTACCTCTGGGCCGCGGGGCCGGTGAGTTCGGAGCAGGTGCGGGAAGGGTTGGCCGGCGAGCACCCGATGAAAGAGGCGACAGTGCGGACGGTGCTGCGACGTCTCGAAGAGAAGGGCTATGTGGCGCATGAGGTGGAGGGTCGCACCTTCATTTACCGTGGCCTTGAGCGGCCCGAGCATGTCGCCGTACAGGCGATCCGGCAGTTGCTGGATCGGTTCTGCGGCGGGTCGATGGAGCAGCTTTTGGTGGGCATGGTGGATCAGAAGATGATCAGCCCGCAGGAGCTTAACGCGCTGGCCAAGAAGATTGCGCAGCGCCGCAAGAAAGACTGAGGCGTTATGGTTTCTATCGAGTCTTGGAGCGCCGTGCTGCTGCAGGCGTTGGGGGGCGCGTCGCTGCGGGCGCTGGTTTTGGCGGGGATCGCGGGAGTGGCGTTGTGGGTGTGGCGAGGGCGCACAGCGCCGGTGCAACATGCGGTGTGGACTGTCGTGGTGGCTGCGATGATGCTGCTGCTGCTCGGCCCGCTGCTGCCGCCGATTGTTCCATTGCCGGCGGCGATGGATACGCCCGGTTGGCTGCGCGCTCCGGCCAAGCCGGCGGCGGCGCTGCCGTTGGGAGCCAATCCGGTGACGATTCCGATCGACGGGCGCGGAGCAGTCCGGGCGGAGGTGGCCGGGCCGCGCGTGGAGTGGGGATGGGGGAGTGTGGCGGCGGCTGTTTATCTGGCGGGTTTGTTGGGGATGCTGGGGCGTCTGGCGATAGGTTCGTTTTTGGCGGGGCGTTTGGCGGGGAGGAGCGCCCGGGTGCGGGCGGAGCGCGTGACGGCGGCGTTGGACGCCGTGGCCCGGGAGCAGGGGGCGTTGATGCCATGGCCCGCGGTGTTGGAGAGTGCGGATCTGACGGCGCCGGTAGTGGTGGGCAGGCAGGCTCCTGTGATTCTGCTGCCGGCGGGGTGGCGGGAGTGGGACGATTGGAAATTGCGGGCGATGTTGGCGCATGAGTTGGCGCACGTTCGGAGGGGCGATGGGCGCACGGTGGTGCTGGCCGCGTGGAACCGGGCGATGTTCTGGTTCCATCCCTTGGCCTGGTGGATGGAGCGTCGGTTGGCAGCGTTGTGCGAGCAGGCCTGTGACGATGCGGCGGTACGGACGATGGGAGATGCGCCGCGGTACGCGCAGGTGTTGTTGGAAATCGCTGCGGCGGGGACCGGGCGGCGCGTCTCGTTGGGTATCTCGATGGCGGGGGTGAGCCCCACGGGCCGCCGCATTGATCGGCTGTTGGCGGGAATGGCTTGGACGTCGGGGCTGGCGCCGAGGCGGGCGAGGGCGGGGATTGCGTTGGCGACGTTGCCGGTGGTGGTGGTTTTGGCAATGGCGCAGGCGCGCGGGCCGATGGCGGATCTGGACGACGTCCGGCCGGGCTGGAACTGGCCGGAGGATGGACATCGGACGAGTGCGGAGCAGGCGCGGGAGTTGGAGCGGCAAGTGGCGCGGGAGCCGGAAGCGCTAGGAGTCCGGGCGAAGCTGATTGCCTACTACTGCTACAACGCAGACTTTGAGAAGGCGGGCGCGCATGTGTTCTGGGTGATCGCGAACCGGCCGGAGTCGGAGCTGGCCGGGGCTGGGCCGACGATGTCCATGTCTCTTGCGGGGTTTGGCACACCGGCGGAGTTGGAGCGCGTTGGCGAGCGGGCGCGGCGGTTGTGGAAGGAACAGGCGGCGCGGCACGACGGGAATTTACGGGTGTTGGAGCACGCGGCGGACGCGCTGCGTTGGGCGGAGCCGGTCGAGGCGGAGCGGTTCTTGCAGCGGGCGCGGGAATTGGACGGGGGAAACAAGCTCCGCTGGGTGATGCGGCTGGCTGCTCTCTATGCGGAGGAGGTGGCGGCGGACACTTACACCAAGGCGGGGGTGGGCTCGATCGGTGGGCGATTCCGTTTGCATGCCGGACTCGGGGAGCGGGTGCGGGAACAGCTAGCGGGTGGAACGGATCTGGAGATGGCGGGGCACGTGGGAACGGTCTTGGCGCAGCACTTGGTACACACGCAGGATTCGAAGTTGGGGCAGGAAGGGGCGCTGCGAAAGGTGCGCTGGGAGTTGGGTAAGTACGCGGAGGGATTGTTGGTCCTGGCGAGTGAGAAGGATCCGGTGCTGTGGGCGGGACGATTGGCGGAGTTGCGCGCTTGGCATCATTCTCAGGCAGGAACTGCGTCTGGGCCCTTTCGGTAGATAAACAGGTGGTCGAACTACACCTGTTCTTCACCGATGGGGCATGAATTGTCACTTGCCAACTTGTGGTCGGAAATATAGGAGCTAGTCGCATGTGGCTGGCCAAACTGCTCGCGAACCATTTGCGATGCAGCGGTTAGGGCCTCGCGTTTAATGGTGAGTATGGTCGTTGGCTCCTCGGGTCTACCGTTCGGATAAGACGAATCGATCGAAGTCCCGGCGAATCAGCGCTTATGCGATCCTGCGGGAAGGATGCGCGACGCGTATTGGTGCGGATCGAACTAACCTTGGGTTGGCATCGCGGAGGACTCGCATGGCAGGCATTCGACAGCATACAATCCCTCAGTTCCTGCAGCGGGGGTTTGCAAGTACGGGGGAAGGAGACAAAGCAAGGGTTTGGATGTACCGCAAGGGCCAAGCCGGTAGACAGGTGGGGATCGC
Source organism: Candidatus Sulfopaludibacter sp. SbA3 (assembly GCA_945890485.1). Classification (GTDB taxonomy): domain Bacteria; phylum Acidobacteriota; class Terriglobia; order Bryobacterales; family Bryobacteraceae. The sequence continues at coordinate 76,242 of CAMDCN010000011.1, forward strand.
TGACGTGGCGGTAGAACGATTCTTCTATGGGGACCAGTCGGAGCTAGAACTGGATGAAGCGATCACCAAGTTTGAGCATGAGTACATATCACTCTTGAATCACTTAAGAACTCGCGAGGATGGGGAGGCGATCCAGTCCGATTTAATTCCGGAGATGGTCGCTCACCTTTGTGTTCGGACCCGCCATATTCGACAATCTGCTGCCCGGATGTTTGATGAATTGACACAGCGGGCCATTCAAGAGCTAAGTCGCGACGGGGTAATGGCGCGAACTGTGGCGAGCGCAATTCGTCGACCTGGTGCCGATCGCGATCGATTCGAAGCTGCCGCGTTCGATGCGGGAGGTGCAGAAGGCCTAGCTGCAATACAATCGCGAAAAGGAAGGGCGTTGGTCGAGGGCCATATGCGAGACGATCCCGAATTCAAAGGCGAGATGACGGGGTACTTCGACGAACTGTATGCGGGGGTCAAAGGTCAACTCCATGAGGCCGTAAGGCAAGGATGCAATGATGCGATGCGGAAAAATGTGCGAATTCCGAAACGCGCGGAAGGTTATCGTGAACTTCGATGGCATGTTATGGCGTCGGACAGCCCTCTCCTGCTTGGCGACACCGTGATCGTGTTGGAGACAGACGGCGACAGCAGGTTCAAGCCGCTGGACGGCCGTGGCGATCACATTCACCGCTTGTATCTGCCAGTCTCGTCAGATCGGCTTCTAATTGGAAGCCATACCCGTGAGTGCCCAAAGATTGCAGCGCAGGAGTTAAATCAGCTTATAGTGCGTTGCAGCGATGAGTTCTTCCTCAGTTCCACTCCGCTCGAAACCGAAGATCCCTTGATCGAAGAATTAGGGAAGTGGGCTGGACTCTTGACCGATGCTGAAACTCAGAGGATCATTCGTAAGGTAGTGAAGTCAATCGGCCCGTTTCGAGGTTGATACCTCTAACTCGGGAGTAGTCTATCGCCCCATCGCGCACTCGGCGTGGATCGCTTTGACCGCTTTCTCAATCCCGGATCGAGGCACCACCAAGTTGATCGTCAACTCGCTCGAACCCTGAGCAATGGCGATAATGTTCACCTGCTCACGGCTCACGGCGGTGAACACCCGGCCGGCCAGCCCCGCATGGCCGCGCATCCCCTCGCCCACCACCGCGATCAACCCCACGTTGTCATCCACTTCGACCGGCCGTACATACCCGTGCTCCAGCTCCAGCGCCAACGTCTCCCGCAGGGCTTGCAGGACCAGTTGCAGCTCATCCTTGCGAATCAGAAAGCAAAAGCTCTGCCGGTAGCTAGAGCTGGAAAATGTCAGGACCTCGGCTCCCACCATCGCCAAGGCGTCCAGCGCTCGCGCCATGATGCGAGTGCCGGGGATCTCGGCGCTGGCCGGTTCCACCGAAACCATCGCCACGTTCGCCATCGACGTCACCGCTCGCGCACCCTGGCCGGGTGTCGAAAGCGCCGGAGCGATGTGGGTTCCTTTTGCCGCCACATTGAACGAGTTCTTGCTCCAGACCGGGATCTTCTTCTCTACGAGCGGCGCGAGGGTGCGCGGGTGGAGAACCTTGGCTCCGTTGTAGGCAAGCTCGGCGGCCTCGGCGTAGGTGACCTCGTCGAGCACCTTCGCATCGGCCACCAAGCGGGGGTCGGCCGACATGATGCCGTCGACGTCAGTCCAGATCCATAGCTCGGCGGCGTCGAGGGCATAGGCGAAGATCGACGCGGAGAAGTCGCTGCCGCCCCGGCCCAGCGTGGTGGGCTTGCCGTCGGCGGTGGCTCCGTTGAAGCCGGTCAGCACCGGCACCGTGCCGGCGGCGAGCAGCGGCGCGAGATGTTCGGCAGCTTTGGCGCGAGTGAGATCGAGCAGGGGCGTGGCGTTGCCGTGGACGGTGTCCGTGATAACGACCTTGGCGGAGTTGATGGCAACCGCAGGCGTGCCCTGGCCGGTTAGATACGTGGCAATCAGCAGTGCCGAGAGTCGCTCGCCCACCGCGATTGCTTCGTCGACGGAACGGGGTGGACGGTCGCCGAGGAGTTGCATGCCTTTGGCGATCCGTTCGAACTCGGCGAGAATGCTGTCGATCTCCGCTTGTGCCGTGGATAAGGACTCCGCCGTCAGGAGTTCGCGGGCGGTTTCCTGATGGCGCGTGCGGAGCGTGGCCAGGTTCTGCGCGATGGCTTCGGTGTCGTTGTTCTCAGCGTGGCGGAGCGTATCGAGAAGCAGGTCCGTCACCTTGCTCATCGCCGAGACGACGATGGCCGTAGGACGAAGGCGCTGCTGGGCGGCGGTGAGGTCCGCAGCCACACGGATGCGATCGGCGGAGCCCATGCTGGTGCCGCCGAATTTCATGATGAGAAGATTGTTCAACTGGTTACTGCCTTTCCATTGGAGGTTCGCGCGCGGATGAGCCGGAGGATTTCCTCGACTACTTCTTCGGGCGGGATGTGGGAGGTATCGAGATAAGTCGCGTCGGGGGCTTGGAGTAGAGGGGCCTCGGCGCGGGTGCGGTCGCGGTGGTCGCGGTCTTGGATTTCGCGGGCCACGGTGGATAGCTCGCCGCCCGCCTGGGCGACACGGCGATTGGCGCGGACTTCGGTGGAGGCGTCGAGGAAGATCTTCACCTGGGCGTCGGGGAAGACGTTGGTCGCGATATCGCGCCCTTCCATGACGACGCTTTGGCGGGCGCCCATGGCGCGTTGCTTTTCGACGAGGGCCCGGCGGACGCCGGCGACAGCGGAGACCTGGGAGGCGGCGGTGGCGATCTCGGGAGTGCGGATGGCTTGGGAGACGTCTTCGCCGTTGAGGAACACTTGGCCGGAGTCGAGGTCGATCTCGGCCGCGTGGGCGAGTTGCGTCAGGTTCAGATGGTCGTCAAAGGCTGTGCCTTGGCGGCTGGCCCAGAGTGCGACGGCGCGGTACATGGCCCCCGTGTCGATGTAGAGGAAGCCCATGCGGTCAGCGACCTGGCGGGCAACGGTGCTCTTGCCGGCCCCGGCCGGGCCATCGATGGCCACAACGATTCGTTTTTCCATTCCTAAACTTCTATTTTGGCAGACCGCGAGGGCCTACTGTCGAGGAAGCGTAGCGGCGAGGTAGTCGACGAGCGCCTGCACTTCGTCATCCTTTACGGGCGCGCCGCGGGCGATCATGTTCTGAACGAGATCTTTCCACTCGGCGGCGGAGTGGCGTTGGGTAGTGACGACCTCGATAGCATGGCAACCTTGGCCGCAGGTGCGGTTGGCGAGGGCGCGCGCTGCGGTAGGCGGCAGCGTCACCGGGGTGAAGGCGCCTACTTTGGGTTCGTTTCGTAATTTGGCCGCCGCGGCAGCGACGGCGCGGGATACCGAGACTGGCAGCGGCTTGCGCTTAACGTCCGGCAGAGCGAAGGCCACCAGCGTATTGCTGGATCCTCCGCCGAGGAAGCCGCCGCCGCCGGCGGCCATGACGGTGACATATTGGCGGCCGTCGCGGCCAAGGTACGTGATGGGGGACGTATGGGCGCTGGCTTCCACCTTCACTTCCCAAAGCAGCTTGCCGGTTCCGCTGTGATACGCGCGGAAGCGGGAGTCGTTGGCGGCTCCGATGAAGACGAGGTTGCCAGCGGTGGCGATGCTGCCTCCGATATTCATGGCGCCGGTGTTCGTCACGCCAATCGCATCCAGCGCGTCGATATGGCCGAGAGGGGTGCGCCATTTGACGTCGCCCGACGCAAGGTCGATGGCGAGCATTTCGCCGAACGGTGGATTGTTGCAGGGGATGCGGGTATCGCGGTTCCAGAAGCGGGCGTAGGTGCCGTAGGCGGAGGTGCGGATGTACTCATTGCCCTTCTTTTCCATGTGGCCCCATTGGCCGATGTGCATGACGTTGACGTAGAGCGTGTTCTGCGTCGGGTCAATGGAGACGCCGCCCCAGTTGCCGCCGCCGAGGGTGGAGGGGAAGAAGAGATCGTTGTCTTTGAGGCCGAGGGGAACGTAGGGACCGGCGCCGATTTTCATCTTGTTCTTGGTGAAGAGTTCGCGGCAGAACTTGGCGTGTTCGGGGGAGCGGTCGTAGAAATCCTTCTCGGTGAAGTCGAGGCGGGAGAGGGGTGGGGGCTTGATCGGGAACGGTTGGGTTTTGGCGCTGATTTCGCCGGGGACTATGGAGCGAGGGATGGGGCGTTCCTCCATGCCGTAAACCGGTTCGCCGGTAACGCGGTTGAAGATGAAAAGCAGGCCCATCTTGGTGATCTGCGCGACGGCGGGGATGGTTTGGCCGTTTCGCTTGATGTCGAAGAGGGCGGGCGGGGCGGCGAGGTCGTAGTCCCAGATGTCGTGGTGGACGAGTTGCTGATGCCAGAGCTTTTTGCCGGTGCGCGCGTCGAGAGCGACGAGCGAGTTGCCGTAGAGGTTATCGCCGGTGCGGTCGGCGCCGTAGAAGTCGTTTGTGGGGGAGCCGAGGGGGGCGTAGACGATGCCGCGGGCGGTATCGGTGGTGAAAAATCCCCACGCGTTGGTACCCGATCGGTTTTTATACGCACCTGCCGGCCAAGTGTCGCCGCCGGGTTCGCCGGGGCGGGCAACGGTGTGGAAGGTCCAGAGGAGTTTGCCGGTTACCGCATCCCAGCCGCGGATGTCGCCGTACGCTCCGATGGTGGGTGCTCCTTCGCCGTTGCTTGAACCGGTGATGACGATGTCGTTGAAGACGGCTGGTGGGGATTGGAGCTGAAAGCGGCCGTCGGGGAGGCCGTCGAGAACACCGGCTTTGAGATCGACGCGGCCTTCGATGCCAAAGCCGGGGGCGGGTTTGCCGGTGGTGGTGTCCAACGCGAGTAGGTGGTGGCCGTTGCCGGTGAACAGGCGGGGGTTGAGGGATTTGCCGCCGGGCCAGTAGGCGAGGCCGCGGATGGCGACCGGGGCAGCCGCATGTTTCCAGAGGAGTTCGCCCGTTTCGGGGACGAGCGCGTACACCCCGTCAGGGGCATTGACGTAAAGGGTGCCGTTGACGACGACGGGGATTGCCTCCGATCCCGGTTTGCCGAGGCGGAAGGTCCAGGCGGGTTGGAGCTTGGAGACGTTGGCGGCGTTGACCTGACGGAGAGTGGACCAGCGCATGGCTCCAGGGTCGTTGCCGAAGTTGGGCCATTCGGATTGGGCGGCGAGGAGGAAGGGAAGGAGCAAGAAGAGGGGACGCACGCATTCAAGGTATCGCGTTTTGGGCGTGAGCACGGGCAGTCGCTTGACGGTGGGCGGTCGGCAGAGGCAGAGGTCCTGGTGATGATTCGATGGCAGTTGCGAGGTGGCTATGGAAATGCATCGAAAGAAGGGTATGAAGATTTACCAGATCACGATGATCGGACTATTGGGTTCTGCATTGTTCCTGCCGGTGAGCGCTACCGCTTTCTCGCCGCAGGCTCCGCAGCCCGACAACACCGCTGTGAATAAGCGGGACCAGAAGCCTGGCGCCAAGACGGCGGACCAGCAAAAGATGAACGCGGTAGATCGGGAACTGACGGCTAAGATCCGGCGGGCCGTGATGGCGGACAAGACGTTGTCGATGAATGGGCACAACGTGAAGATTGTGAGCGTGGACGGCAAGGTGACCCTGAAGGGGCCAGTGGATTCGGACGCGGAAGTGAAATCGATTCTGGACAAGGCGACGGAGATCGCGGGTTCGGCGTCGAAGGTTTCGAATGAGATGTCGGTGATGCCGGCTTCGAAGAGCGGGAAGTAGTAGGAATTTTGACCATGGAAAACAAAAAAATTGCAGTGTTTGGGATTTATCAGACTTCGACGCTCGCCGAGCGCGGTGTGGACGATTTGTTGATGGCTGGGTTTTCGAACGGGGACATCTCTGTCCTGCTGCCGGATAGTCAGGGGACACGTGATTTCGCGCACGAAAAGAACACCAAGGCGCCGGAAGGTACGGCCGTTGGGGTCAGCGCCGGTGGCGTGGTCGGTGGAACTTTGGGCCTGTTGGCTGGAATTGGCATGCTGGCGATCCCGGGCGTTGGCCCGTTTATCGCGGCGGGGCCGATTATGGGCGCACTGGCCGGTTTGGGCGTGGGCGGCGCGGTGGGCGGTGTGATCGGCGCCCTGGTTGGAATGGGTATGCCCGAGTTTGAAGCGAAGCGCTACGAAGGCCGGATCAAGGCTGGCGGCGTATTGCTTTCGGTGCATTGTGATAGCGCTGCGCAGATTACGCGAGCGAAAGAGATCTTGAAGTCGAGCGGGGCCGAGGACATTTCCGCGGCCGGCGAAGCGAGCGCAGACTATCCAGCCGTGGCGCACACGACGAATCACTAGAGGCTTTATGACAAAGATCGCGGGGATGGTGCTGATTGCACTGGGCGTGCTTGGCCTGGTGTGGGGTGGGATTTCGTACACAACCAAGGAGACCGTGGTCGACTTGGGTCCCATTCAAGCCACGCGGGATAAGACCCGCACGTTGCCGGTGCCTCCGATCGCGGGGGCGCTGGCATTGGCCGCTGGAGTGGTATTGCTGTTGACGGGACGAAAGTAGGGAAAAAGGAGAAGCGATGATACTCGTATTGATTCTGGTGATTTTGTTGATAGGTGGCGGTACAGGTTTCTACGGACATAGCCGCTGGGGCGCCGGCGGTGGCGCGGGTGTGGGGCTCGGGACGATTTTAGTGATTCTGCTGATCGCCTACCTACTTGGAATTATCCGCTAGCGGCTTAAATTTCGGAGGCGGCCTTGGCGGGAGTGCAGTCCCCAACCAAGGCCGTAATTTCTAGTAGAAGAGATATTTGCGCCAACGGGAGTCGGCGTTGCCGAGCATCCTCATGAGATGCCGGCTGGTGTGGAGACTGAAGGGACGGGGTTGTTTGCTCAGGCGCATACCGGCTTCGTCCGGGGTGCGATTGCCTTTGCGGTTATTGCATGGATGGCAGCAGGCGACAAGGTTCTCCCAAGAGGACCCGCCGCTGCGGGAACGAGGGATGACGTGGTCGAGTGTCAATTCTCCCGACGGTAGAACGCGGTGGCAATACTGGCAGGTGTAGCGGTCGCGCATCAGGATGTTCTTGCGTGACAGGGCGCGGGTTTGCTGGGGAATCCGGCGGTATTCAAGCAGCCGGATGACGCTGGGGAGCGGTACCGCCCGGTTGAAAGAGTGGATGTGGCTGGCAACATGCTCTTCGGCCGAGGCGAGACCCTTGAGGATGAGAACCACGGCGCGCCGGGCAGCGCAGACGTTGATCGGCTCATAGCTGGCGTTGAGCACCAGAACGGGCTGATGTAAGCGGTCGATAGCTGGCATTCTGACGAGGCTCCTACTGGACATCGGTTTGGGGGTGGGTGACGGGTTGTTCGTGAGCCGCTTTGGCGAGGGTGGCCCACGAAGGACGGCGGTCGACACGGGCGAGCGTGAGGACCGCGACATGGCTGGCGCCGGCACGCCGCAGGACTGCGGCAGCCGAACCGACCGTGGCGCCGGTGGTGAGGACATCGTCCACCAGCAGAATCCGTTTGCCGCGAACCTCCGAGCCGCGGCGCAAAGCAAAAGCGCCGGCCACGTTGGACCGGCGCTCAGAAGGGCTCAAGCTTGCCTGCGTATCCGTATGGCGGCGCCTTTCGAGCGCGCCGCCGACCGGTACGCCTAGGCGGTGCGCCAGTGGCCGGGCTAGTAGCTCAGCCTGGTTGAAGCCTCGCCAGAGGCGGCGCCTCCAATGCAGGGGAACCGGAACTACCAGGTCGAAGCGCTGATCGAGCGGGATGGCGCGGAGGAGGTAGGCTCCAAGAGGCTCACCCAGCGTTTCGACGCGAGCGTATTTAAACAGGTGGATGAGGTCTTTCAGTGCTCCTTCGTAATATCCATAGGAGTAGGCGGAGTCGTACCCGGTAAGGCCGGAGCGGCAGCGGCCGCAGACTCCATGGTCATCGAGAGGCGCCTCATTGAGAAACGGCGTACGGCACTGGGTGCAGAAGTAATCAGCCGCCAGAGGAGCGGGCGCAGCCAAGCAGGTCTCGCAGACCGGAATCCGGCGGGCGTGCCGAACAGGCTGGCCGCATACCTTGCAGTCTTGGGGGAACACAAGGTTGAACAGGGACGCGAGGGTCCGCTGAATTACGGCAGGAAGGAGCGGAGTGTGCGCATTGGATACGGGCCCTTTCGGGAAGATCCACCTCCTAAAACTGCAGTGTACAACATTGTCAGTCCGATTTGTTATGATCCGGGGACTTATGCTGAGCCGCCGTAGTTTTCTTGCTTCCGCCGCCGCCGCCGCGAGCGTCGCCGCGCCGGCCCGACCGGTGAACGTGATCGTGATCTTCTGCGATGACCTGGGATGGGGGGACTTGTCATGCTACGGGTCGCCGATCGCGACGCCAAATATTGATCGACTCGCCAAGGAAGGGGCGCGGTTTACGCATTGCCTTTCTGCGAATCCGGTGTGCAGTCCGTCCCGGGCGGCGCTGATGACGGGGCGGTACCCGACCCGAGTCGGGGTGCCCCGCGTGCTGTTTCCGGTGGACAAAACTGGACTCGCCGAAGGCGAGCAGACGGTGGCGAATCTGCTGAAGGCGAAGGGATACCAGACGATGTGCGTAGGCAAGTGGCACTTGGGGCACCTGGCGCCGCATTTGCCGACATATAAAGGGTTTGACCACTACTACGGGATCCCCTACTCGAACGACATGAGCCCGCGGTGGTTGATGGCGGATGAGAAGGTGCTGGAGGAGCAGACCGATCTCGACACGCTGCAGGAGAAATATACGAAGCGGGCGGTGGAGTTCATCGAAAGCGCCAGGGACAGTTCGTTCTTCCTCTACATGCCGCATACGTATCCGCACATTCCATTGGGGGCGGGGAAGGCGTTTCGAGGGAAGTCGAAGCAGGGGATCTATGGGGATGTGTTGACGGAGTTGGACTGGTCGGTTGGCCAGATCCTGGCGACGCTGAAGAAGCACAGACTGGACGGCAATACGCTGGTGGTGTTCACGTCCGACAACGGCCCGTGGTATCAGGGGAGTCCGGGAGCGCTACGTGGCCGGAAGGGGATGACCTGGGAGGGTGGGGTGCGGGTGCCACTCCTGGCGCGCCTTCCGGGACGGGTGAAGGCGGGATTGGTGTGCGACAGCTTGGTTTCGACGATGGACTTGCTGCCGACGATCTGCGCGATGACGGGGGCTTCGCTGCCGGCGCGGCCAGTGGATGGCTTGGATATCAGTTCGTTGCTCAGCGGGAAGTCACGGGAACTGGAGCGGTCGCCGATTCTGTATTTTGATGGGTTGAACGTGCAATGTGCCAGGTGGGGAAAGTGGAAGCTGCACTTCTCGCGATACAACAACGTCACGTACAGTCCGGCGCCGGCGGGCGGACGGAAGAATGTCCGCCTGGCGAAGCCGGAGCTTTATGACGTGGTGACCGATCGGGATGAGAGCTATGACGTGGCGGCGGAGAATCCGCAGGTGGTAGCGGCGATGTTGGGGGAGATCGAAAAATTGATCGCCGGGTTTCCCGAGGAGATCCGAAAGGCCTATGCTGAGGTTAAGGATCGTCCAGCTTCGACGCGACCCGCGGGAGCTGTGACGCAATAAAGGAGTGGTGACGATGCGTTATTTGATGTTGGCCTGTCTGGCGGTTTCTGCGTGGGGTGCCGAGGATGGGTTCGTTTCGCTATTTGACGGCAAGACGTTGAACGGCTGGCAACTTGTGAACGGCCGGGGGCCGGGCTACGTGGTGGAAAACGGGACGATCGTGTGCCCGAAAGAGGGAGGAGGGAACCTTTACACCGGCAAGCAGTACAGCAACTTCGTATTCCGCTTCGAGTTCAAGATGGAGCCGGGCGGGAACAACGGGGTGGGGATCCGGTCGCCGTTGACCGGCGATGCGGCATACGCGGGGATGGAGATTCAGATCCTGGACCACGACCACGAGAACTACAAGGGCAAACTGAAGCCGACACAACGGCACGGGAGCGTGTATGACGTATTTCCGGCCAAGGCGGACGCGTTGAAGCCGGCGGGGGAGTGGAATTCAGAAGAGATCCGGGTGGATGGTTCGAAAGTCACGGTGACGTTGAACGGCAAGGTGATCTCGGAAGCCGATCTTTCGACCGTAACCGATCCGGCCGTGCTGAAGAAGCATCCGGGACTGCTGCGCAAGACCGGGTACTTGGGCTTCCTCGGCCATGGAACTCGGGTAGAGTTCCGGAATCTTCGCGTTAAGGAACTTTAACCGTCGGATTCGTGTCCTGTTCCGCCGGCCTTTATCGCTATACCACTTATGGGTGATGCGATGGTCGAGGTCCGCGCAGAGTATGGCTAAAGTACCTGCAGGCAGCGACCGGAAACACCCAAGAAAGCGATAAAGGCTAGCGGTAGAAAAAGTGTAACGGGGAGTGGTCCGGTAACACATCCCCCATTTAGGGGACACGTTTATAAATCCGACCATGTTTCTAGATCAATTTGATAAATTGACCTCCGAGATCTATGAGGCTTCGCGGGATGCGGGCCTGTGGCCTCGTGTTTTATTGCAGGTTTGTGAACTTCTCGGTTGCCCTCAGGGCAGTTTTTGGATTCATTCACGACGGAATGCGGAGCTGAGCACGAGCTGTTTTCACGGCCAAAGCGATGAAGATAGAAAAGAATATTTGGATAAATGGGCGTCCCGGGACCCTTGGTACCTGCGCCTGGATCGCTTCACGCAAGAGGTGGGGATTTTCTCTCCTTCTCATAGCGTAATCACGGACGAGGAGCTGGAAGCGACGGAAATTTACCGGGAGTACCTTGGTCCGCGGAAGCTGCACTATGGCGGGGGCGCGTGGATATCGCGTGGGGCCGAGGTGGAGTCTTTTCTGACGGTGATCCGGTCGAAAGAGGCGGGACCGTTAACCGAGCATGAAATTGCGATGGGGACCCGCATGGCGGGGCACATTCGGCGGAGCGTGCAGTTGCTCGAGGAGCGTCACTTGGCAGCTCAAGGATGCTCGGGGGTGAAGATCTGTTTTGAAGAGCTGCCATTTGCGGTGGCGATTCTGAATCAGGATGGCAAAGTGGTCCAGAGCAATGGGCGCTTCCAAAAGCTGGCCGGTAAGTCCGACGGGTTGGCGTTGCGGGACGACCAGATTCTGCTGGAGACCGGGGACATCGTGCGACCGGAAAAGCGGACCCGATCGTTCGCGATTCGGCGCCGGCGGCGAGGTACTCCCTACTGGGCGACTTTGCGGCCCATTCAAGCGGAGACCTGGCATCCGATGGGGGTCGTCCGGATGACTGCGATTTTGGAGGTCCGCGATCCGGATCGGCCGACCTCGGCCGATAGCGCGCAGTTGGAAACCCTGTTTGGACTGACTCCGGCGGAGGCACGGTTTGCGTCGATGCTGGCTTCCGGTTTGTCGGTGAAGGACGCGGCGGAGCAGTTGGGAATCGCCGAGCAGACCGGGCGGACACATCTGAAGCGAGCGATGTCGAAGACGGGGACTCGGCGGCAGGCGGAGTTGATGAGCCGGATTATTGCACTGGATTAAACTCGATGACGGTTTCGGCTCCGAAGCGGCGGTAGCGCGAGTAGGTCTGTTCGGTTTCGAGCAGGATCCGACGGTCGTCGTCGTGGAGAGCCAACCTTTGCAGGTGAATGCGGCCGGTGAGAGGCAGGCCGTCGTGAAAGAGGACCTCGTGCGTGACGACGGAGCCTTCAGGGAACCCAAGCCAGCGGCGGCGGAGGCGGGCCTCCTCCTTGAGGATCCAGTGGGTTTCCTGGTCGATCCAGAGGGTTCCGTCGGAGGAGGCCATGCCTGTCGAGCGGCCCACTACATCGGGGGCGGCGGGGTCCAGAATTCCTTCGAGCACCCAGCAGCGGCGGCCCAGGAACATGGCTTCTCCGCGCAAGCTTAGAGCGTGGTTCCGCCGAAGGTCTTCGACCTGAAAGGCAATGCGATCGTTTTCGCCTTGGCGCGGCCGGGAGTTGGTTTTTCCCGGCTTGACGGGTCTACCGTCGCGGGCGACCATCCGGAACACCCGCTCTTTATCCACGACGAAGACGTCGTAGGTGGTCCAAGCCGTTTGTTTGCGGCGGCCGGACCCGGTCGTTCGGTAGTACCGGATGTCTTCCTGGCCGAGGTAGTCCTTGATTCGGGGAATCAATGCCTGTTTTGCGGCGAGCGCCTGATCCAGAAGTTGGGCCGGATCAGCGCCCCAAACCAGTTGGGCGCATAACAGGAAGATGGAGGTGCGGGTCGGAATCGAACCGACGAATGAGAGTTTTGCAGACTCTGGCCTTACCACTTGGCTACCGCACCGGAGGGACAAAATGGCCTACACTCGACCATAGCAATCTGATGACGGAGAGTCAACAAAGCGGCGAGGAAGATCCAGTCTTCGAGTGGCCAATTACGGACACCCTGGATCTGCATACCGTGCCGCCGAGGGACGTGACGGCGGTAGTGGAAGCGTGGCTCGACGAGGTTTGGGAGCAGGGATTTACTGCGCTGCGGATTGTTCACGGGAAGGGGATTGGGGTGCAGCGGGAGGCCGTCCGGAAGGTGCTGGGGCGGACTCCCTTTGTGATGGCGTTTGGGGATGCGCCGATGGAGGCGGGAGGATGGGGGGCCACGGTGGTTACGCTGGCGAATCGACGTCCAGGTAGTCCGGATCCTGCCAAGCGATGAAAGCGTGGGGCAAGGTGATGGTCACGAGCAGGTAGCCGAAGATGATGGGCTGGAAGTCCTGGCCGGGTTGCGGGAGCCAGAGATCCCAGCCCTTCTTGGCCGCGAGTTGCGGCGCTTCATCGAGGTAGAACAGGAAGATGAGCGAGAGCCCGGCGATGACCTGATAGGCGCGGAAGAAGGCCTGGTTGCGAACCTGGGTCTGGCGCTCGTCGGTCTGGTCAGTCGAATAGGGCGCGGCGACCTGGTTGAGGACCCACCAGCCGTATCCCATCAACAGGAGGCCAGGAATGGCCCCCAGGGCCCAAACAATGGATCTCAGCTCGAAGGCGGTATACAAGGCGGCAATTAACAGGATGTAGCCGAGGTAGGTGGCGACACAGGCGAAGCGGCGATTGGTGCGGCGGCGGAAGTCGATTCCGGCGATGAGCAGATCTTCTCTCATGATGGTTATCCTTGAGTGGGTTTGTTGGATCCGTAGAGCTGTTCACTCAACGGACGGAACGGTTGCCGGGAGAAAATGGCTTCGATGGGAAGGCCGAAGAACTCGCTGGCCCGGAAGGCGAGTTCGAGGCTGGGGTTGTAGTCGCCCCGCTCCATGTAGCCTATGGTTTGGTAGTTGACACCGAGAGCGTCGGCGAGTTCCTGACGGCTGAGGTGGCGCTCAGCCCGCAGGACCCCGATGCGGTTAAACAGTGAATTTGTCGAGTTGACCTTGGAATTCGTCATCGGCCTGAACTGATCGTATAATTAATGCAACATTCTGTCAAGATGATTTCGCGTCGGCAAAAATTTCGGACAAAGAACGGCATGGGGTGGACGGCGGCGGTGCCGGGGCAAATGAGCGAGCAGTTCATTGCCTTTGCCCAGGAGTGTGGGCGGCCGGTGGTGGATATTGGGTGTGCCTACGGGGTGGCGGCGATTCCGGCGGGGGCGATTGCAGTTGACCTGGAGATTGACCATTTGGCTGCTCTGCCGGCGAGGATGGATCGGCTGGTGGCGAGGTTTCCGGAGATGGCTTTCCGGACGGGGAGTTTAGGCGCGGTGCATGCCTCGAACGTGCTGCACTTTCAGACGGGGGAGGAGTTGGAGGAGGGCGTGAGGCGGATGGGCGAATGGCTGGCGCCGGGCGGGAAGGTCTTTATCCAAGCGAGTACTCCGTTTCAGCGGCCGTTTGCGGGGTTCGTGCCGGAGTTCACGCGGCGGATGGCGGCGGGGGAGCGTTGGCCGGGGTGGGTGGCGGAGACTCGCTCGATTACAGACTATCGACGACTGCACCAGTACCCGGGTTCGATCCATCTGCTGGATGAAATGGTCTTGCGGCGGTTGTTTGCCCAGTGGGATATCGAGTACTGCGGCTACTACCGGCGGCATGGGTTGCCGGCGAGTCTCTATTTCGACGGGCGGGAGTCGGTGGGCTTGATAGCGCGGCGGTCCTGATACCACCGCTTGACGATATCCATGGCGGGTTTGCCCCAGGGGGTCATCGTATTGTCTTGGGGGCCCCCGAAGCCGTTGGTGCCTAGTTTCCACCAGAAGACGCCAGCGAACCACGACTTGGAATAGAAGGTCTTGAGCAGGGCGTCGTAGGCGGCGGCTTGGGTTTGGAGGTGTACTGGGCGTTCGGAGCGGTCCTCCCACGGGGTGCGATGGGAGTGAGCGGCGGCGGCATAGCCGGCTTCGGTGAAGAGAATCGGTTTGCGGAACTTGCGATGGACGGCTTCGAGCTTTTGGGCCAGGGGCCGGGTGTCGAGGGTGTCGGGGAGCGGGTAGTAGTTATCGAGGCCGATGTAGTCGAGTTGGCCCCAAAACGTGATGCGTTCAAACTCCGGGCCGTGGTTGGCGGCGTAGGTGAGCGGCCCCTTGAAGTGGGTACGGGCGGTGGCGATGAGGGAGCGGAATTCGGATTCGTGTTCGGTGGCGTAGGCCAGTTCGGTGCCGATGCAGAAGAGGTCGGCCTGGATGGTAGCGGCGAGTTTGCCGTAGTGGACGAGCATGGCGCGATACTGGGCGAACCATTCGCGGCGGCGGTTGGCGTCGGAGAGATCGACAGGTTTGTTGGGCCAGATCTGCGGTTTTAGCAGGACTTTCATGCCGCGTTGCCGGGCTGCTGCGGCGACCTTAGTGATGCCAGCGTCGGACTCCCAGGAGCGGGCGCTGCCGAAGACGATTTTGCTTTCTCCCCGAGGGGTGAAGGCGAAGGGGATGAGGGCGACGCTGTCGACGTGATAACCGCGGAGTTGGTCGAGCATAGTAACCGATTCGGGCGACTCATAGCGGACGCCGCGCTCGGCCGTGAAAGAGACTCCGCGGAAGAAGAGCGGTTGGGCCGGGAGCGCGACGGCGAACAAAAGCAGAGAGAAAAGTCGCATGGGGAGAACGTCATCGATAGGATACGCTGGAAACACTGTGAAACTGACCCTAATTCTTTGCGGACTGGTAATGACGCTGGCGGCGCAGGAGCGGCCGGTGGTGGCGGTGGTGGGCGAGTTGCCGCGGGTGCAGGAGATGCGGCGGCAGTTGGTGAAGTTGTACACGGTGGTGGACGTCCCGGTGACGGGGACGCCGGTGTTTCCGCCGGTGGGGCCGGCGTACAAAGATCATGGCGAGGCGCATCGCGTGTGGCGGGCGCTGCATTTGATCGCGCCGGACGCGGTGGTGATGCTGAGGGACTATCCGGGTTTGGTGGAGGCGCTGCGAGGCAAGGCTCCCGTGACGCGGGGCGCGCCGTTTGACAAGCCGAAAAAGTCCTTTCTGCGGTTGACGATGGAGGAGCGGCTGGCGCGGACGCCGCGGCAGGTGTTGGAGCAGTTGGGAGAGGTGTACGGGCGGGAGTTGAGCAGCGTCGTGTACATTCCTGCGTTCGCAGTGATGGGACAGTTGGCGCTGGGGAATCGGGACCTGGTGGACCGATTAGTGGCGCCCTATTTGGATGGCCGGCAAGACTCACTCGCCAAGGCGACCGGGAGCCACGGCAGTGGGCATCTGCTGTTTGCCGCGTTGGGGAAGCGAGATCGCGTGAAGGCCGCCGCGGCGATTGTTGCGCCGATGCACAACGAAATGAGCGATTCGGTCTTCATGGCTTGCCCGATCCTGGGTGCGGCCGGGGAGTATGAAAAAGCTATAGAGCATTTGCGGTTTATGGAGAAGCTGTGCCTGCGGAAGGACGGCATCTACCGGCATTCGCCGCTGGACGAGGCGGCTTGGGGGCGGGGGAATGCGTTCGCACTCTTGGGCCAGGCGCTGTTGCTCGAGACGATGGCAAAGCCGGACGAACGGGTGCTGGGCAGCTTTCGGGCGCTGGCGGCGGCGTTGTTGGCTCGCCAGGATGAGGACGGGATGTGGCATCAGGTGATCGACAAGCCCGAGTCGTACGCCGAGTTTTCGGCGACGGCGATGATTGCGGCGTCCTATAAGAAGGCCATTCGGGCGGGATGGCTGCCGGCGGCGACGTACCAGGCGGCCGTGGACAAAGCTTGGCGGGCGGTGCTGATGCGGACGGGGACAGACGGAACCGTGATGGATGTTTGTGAGTCGACCGGGAAGCAGACATCGTTGCAGGCGTATTTTGAGCGGGTGGCTGTGTGGGGGAAAGATCCTCGGGGCGGGGCGATGGCGATGCTGCTGGCGGGCGAGATGATGAAGCCGTGAGCAGAATTCGTTGTTACGACCCGGTTGCAATCCCGGCGGAAGGGTATACTGACAGAAGGAACGAACATGTTTTCCGGTCCCCAAATTATTTCCATCAGGGAGTCGACGTTTGAAGCGTACAGGTAGTGATGATTCCCTTCGTTGTTCGTTCTGTCACAAGAGCCAGGACGTTGTCGGCAAGTTGATTTCTTCGCCGAGCGACTACCCGCGGGCGTACATCTGCGACGAGTGCATCGCCGTATGCAACTCGATTCTTGAAGACGACCGGAACGAGCAGAGCCATGCCACGCCCCATAAACTGCCGAAACCGTTAGAGTTGAAAGAATACTTGGACCAATACGTGATTGGTCAGGACGCCACGAAAAAGAAGTTGGCCGTAGCGGTTTACAACCACTACAAGCGCATCCAGATGAACCGGCAACGGGGCGCGGATGTGGAAGTGGCCAAGTCCAATATCCTTTTGATCGGACCGACCGGTACCGGAAAGACGCTGCTCGCCCAGACACTGGCGCGTATTTTGGACGTGCCGTTCGCCATTGTTGACGCTACGACGTTGACGGAGGCCGGCTACGTTGGCGAGGACGTCGAGAACATTATTCTCCGTTTGCTGCAGAATTCCGATTGGGATGTCCAGCGGTGCCAGACCGGCATTATTTACATCGATGAGATCGATAAGATCTGCCGGAAGGACGAGAATCCGTCGATTACCCGTGACGTTTCCGGTGAGGGAGTGCAGCAGGCGCTGCTGAAGATCCTCGAAGGGACGATCGCGAACGTACCGCCGCAAGGCGGGCGCAAGCACCCGCATCAGGAGTTCACTCCGGTGGACACCTCGAACATCCTGTTCATTTGCGGTGGGGCGTTTATCGGCCTTGATAAGATCGTGTCGCGCCGAGTGGGTAAGCGGCAGATGGGCTTTATGGACGACCAGGCTCCCGCGGCCTCCGCTGATGGCAAGCAGGCCAAGGCCACGCCCATCCGCCGGGACGACGAACTGCTGGTTCACGAAGTGCAGCCGATGGATCTGATCCGGTACGGCTTCATTCCTGAGTTTATCGGGCGCTTGCCGGTGGTGGGCGTGTTGAACGATCTCGACAAAGAGACGCTGGTGCAGATCCTGTCGAAGCCGAAGAACGCCATCATTAAGCAGTATCAGCGGCTCTTCGAGTTTGAAAATGTCCGGCTGAAATTTTCCGACGATGCTCTCGAGGCGATCGCCGTATTGGCGCTGGATCGGAAGGTGGGCGCCCGCGGATTGCGGATGATCCTCGAAGACCTGATGTTGGATCTGATGTACTTCCTGCCGTCGTATAAGAAAGTGCGAGAGTTTCACGTCACCAAAGAGATGGTGCTTTCGCAGAAGATTAACCTCGCGCTGCTCGAGAAAGCGGGCTAGACGTAACGAAAGGAAGCCGAAGCGGGCAGGTTCCGCCCTAGCGGGTGGGAACCGTGAACCCTTTTTGCTTTGGCGCGAATCAAGAAAGAGTAACCCATGAGTACCAGAGAGAAATCCGAAACGAAACGGCTTCCCATGATGCCGATACGCGACGTGGTCATCTTCCCTCATATGATGACCCCGTTCGTCGTGGGACGGGAGAGCAGTGTCCGGGCGCTCGAAGAAGCGTTGGCGGGCGAAAAGAAGATCTTTCTGGCCACGCAGCATGACGCGAGCGTCGACGAGCCGCGGCCGGACGAAATCTACAGCGTCGGCACGATTGCCAACATCGTACAAAGCCTGAAGCTGTCCGACGGCAACATCAAGGTGTTGGTGGAGGGCGCGGAGCGGGCGAAGGTGGTTTCCGTCAGTACGGAAGACGGGTATTTTCGCGCGACGGTGAAGACGTTTGCGAGCAAGTTGGACACGGGCGTTTCGCTCGAATCGCTGACCAATCGCGTGACGACGCTGTTTGAACAGTACGTCAAGCTGAGCCAGAACCTGAACTACGAGACCATGATCGCGACGATCAAGGTGGACGATCCGGGGAAGCTGGCGGATACGGTTGGCGCAAACTTGCAACTGACGATTGAAGAAAAGCAGGAACTGCTTGAAATCTTCGATCCGATCGACCGGTTGACGCGTGTCGCTGAGATGCTCGACATCGAGATCGAGAAGCTCTCGGTGGACCGCACGATCCAGGGTCGCGTGAAGCGGCAGATGGAGCGGGCGCAAAAAGAGTATTACCTCAACGAGAAGATCAAGGCGATCCAGAAAGAGCTGGGCCGGGGCGAGAAGAGCGAATACGACGACCTGAAGAAGAAGATCGAAGCTTCCGGGATGACGGCCGACGCGCTCGAAAAGGCGATGGCGGAGCTGAAGCGCCTGGAGCAGATGCCGCCGATGTCGGCCGAGTCAACTGTTTCGCGTAACTACCTCGACTGGTTGCTCGCAGTGCCGTGGAAGCAGAAGACGCGCGAGATTCGCGACTTGAAGTTTGCGCGGGAAGTGCTCGAGAGCGATCATTATGGCCTCGAGAAGATCAAAGAGCGGATCCTTGAGTTCTTGGCGGTACGGCGTCTGGTAAAGAATCCGAAAGGGTCCATTCTGTGTTTCGTCGGGCCTCCCGGCGTAGGAAAGACGTCGCTGGGGATGTCGATTGCGAAGGCGACAGGCCGAAAGTTCGTGCGGCTCTCCCTTGGCGGCGTGCGGGATGAGGCCGAAGTTCGTGGTCACCGGCGGACCTATATTGGCGCGCTGCCCGGCCAAGTGATCCAGATGATGAAGAAGGCGGGGACGAAGAACCCGGTCTTCATGTTGGACGAGATTGACAAGATGTCGACCGACTTCCGGGGCGATCCCTC
This sequence comes from Candidatus Sulfopaludibacter sp. SbA3, assembly GCA_945890485.1. Lineage (GTDB taxonomy): Bacteria > Acidobacteriota > Terriglobia > Bryobacterales > Bryobacteraceae. The sequence continues at coordinate 95,301 of CAMDCN010000011.1, forward strand.
GGCGGCGCTGCTCGAAGTTCTCGATCCGGCGCAGAACGATAAGTTCATGGACCACTACCTCGACGTCGATTACGACTTGAGCGAAGTGTTGTTCGTGGCGACGGCGAACGTGATGCACACGATCCCCGCGCCGCTGCAGGACCGCATGGAAGTGATCCGGTTGAGCGGCTACACCGAGCTTGAAAAGGCCGAGATCGCCCGGCGGTTCCTGATCACGAAACAGAAGGCCGCGACCGGCTTGGCGGAAACGCAGGTCGACTTTACTCCCGAGGGTGTTGCTGCCCTGATTCAGAGCTATACCCGGGAAGCCGGGGTCCGGAACCTGGAGCGCGAAATCGGGAACGTCTGCCGGAAAGTGGCGCGGAAGGTTGTTGAAGCATCGGTGGACGATGAGCCCGAAGTGATTGCCAAGGGCGGCGAACTGGTCGAAGAACCGGCCGAGAAGCCCGCGAAGAAAGGCAAGAAGGCCAAGGCGGCACAGGACGCCGTCGACGCCAAACCCGTCGAGAGCAAACTGCCGCCAGTATCGGTAACGGCGCAGTCGCTTATCGAGATGCTGGGACCTCCCCGGTATCGGGACACGCAGGCCAGCAAGAAGAACGACATCGGAGCGACGGTCGGGTTGGCGTGGACGGAGGTCGGCGGATCGATTCTGACGACGGAAGTTACGGTGATGGAAGGCCGTGGAAAGCTGACGTTGACCGGGAAACTGGGCGACGTGATGCAGGAATCGGCTCAGGCGGCGATGAGTTACGTGCGGAGCCGGGCGAACTCGCTCGGGTTGGCGCGGGACTTCTACCGGAACCTGGACATCCATTTGCACGTACCGGAAGGAGCAATCCCCAAGGACGGCCCCTCCGCGGGTATTACCATCGCGACGAGCATGTGCAGCGCGTTGACGAATATTCCGGTGCGGGGCGACATCGCCATGACCGGAGAAATTACTGTTCGGGGCAAGGTGTTGCCGATCGGCGGCTTGAAGGAGAAGATGTTGGCGGCCCACCGTCAAGGCATTTTCGAGCTCGTTCTGCCGAAGGACAACGAGAAAGACCTGCACGACATTCCGGAAACGATTCGGAAGGAAATGAAGCTCAACTTCGTCGAGAGTATGGACGAGGTATTGAAGATCGCTCTTGAGCGAGAAGTGACCCCTTTGCCGATTGTTCCGCCGGCAACGTCCCAGCCCGAAGCTCCTGTGGGCTCGGACGACATTACGCATTAACCAACAGGACGGGGGCAGTGCCCAACTGCCCCTTCTTAACAACCCGCAGTGCCCCCCTCCACTAAACCCACCGCAGAGTTTATACTAAGTACAACCATCCCAGAGCAATATCCGAAGGGTCACACCCCGGAGGTTGCCTTTCTGGGCCGCAGTAACGTGGGCAAGTCCAGTTTGTTGAACTGTTTGGCTGGGAGCAAAAAGCTCGCCTTCACCAGTTCGCAGCCGGGCCGAACACAGTCCATCAACTTCTTCCGCATTGGTGGAGAGATCATCTTCGCCGATCTTCCTGGCTACGGCTTCGCCAAAGTTCCCTTAGAAATCAAACACGCATGGCAGGCAATGGTGGAAACCTACCTGCTGCGTCGCGAGACTTTAGGTCTTTGCATTCTGCTGCTTGACGGCAGGCGAGGCTGGATGGAACACGACCGCGTCCTGCGGGAGTGGCTGGAACATCATCAAAAGCGCTACCTCGTGGTAGCGACCAAAATAGACAAACTCAATCAATCCGAACTGCATCACGGCTTGGCCGCCATCCGGGAGGAAATCTCCGGGGGCGAGCTGGTGCCGTTTTCGGCTATAACCGGTCAGGGAGCGAGGGAAATTTGGCAAGCGATCAAGAAATCAACCAGCCGGTGACGCCGGAAGAGACCGGAGCCGAAGCGACTCCGGCAGAAGCCAAGCCGAAAGCCGCCAGAGTGGAAAAGGCGGCTGCGAATGGAGCCGGCGGCGACACGGCGGAACCCAGCAAACGGGACCCGAATACGCTGGATCTGGTCGAACTCAAAGAGATGAGCATTCAGAAGCTGAATGTTATCGCGAAAGAGTTTGGTGTGGCCGGTGCGGCGGGACTGCGGAAGCAGGAGCTGATCTTCAAGATTCTGCAAGCGCAGGCCGAGAAAAGCGGCTTGATCTTCTCGGAAGGCGTGCTGGAATGCCTGCCCGACGGGTTCGGATTCCTCCGGGCGCCTGAGTACAACTACTTGCCCGGGCCGGACGATGTTTACGTGTCGCCCTCGCAGATCCGCCGGTTCGACCTGCGAACGGGAGACACGATCAGCGGTCAGATCCGCCCACCGAAGGAAGGCGAGCGGTATTTTGCCCTGATCAAGGTGGATGCGATCAATTTTGAGCCACCCGAAGAGGCGCGTAACAAGATCTTCTTCGACAATCTGACGCCTTTGTACCCGCAAGAGCGGATCAAGTTGGAGACGGTGAAGGACAACTTCTCCGGCCGGGTGATGGATCTGATGGTGCCGATCGGCAAAGGGCAGCGCGGGTTGATCGTCGCTCCGCCGCGGACCGGCAAGACCATGCTGCTGCAAGCGATTGCGAATTCGGTGACGACGAATCATCCCGATGTCACCATGATCGTACTGCTGATCGATGAGCGGCCCGAAGAAGTAACGGATATGCAGCGGAGCGTGAAGGGCGAAGTGATCAGCTCGACCTTCGACGAGCCGGCGGCCCGCCACGTCCAGGTTGCAGAGATGGTGATTGAGAAGGCCAAGCGGTTGGTGGAGCACAAGCGGGACGTCGTGATTCTGCTCGACTCGATCACGCGACTCGCGCGGGCGTACAACACCGTCGTACCGCCGTCGGGCAAGGTGCTTTCCGGTGGCGTGGACTCGAACGCGTTGCAGCGTCCGAAGCGCTTTTTCGGCGCGGCGCGGAATATTGAAGAGGGCGGGTCGTTGACGATTATCGCGACGGCTCTGATCGATACCGGTTCACGGATGGACGATGTGATCTTTGAGGAGTTCAAAGGCACAGGCAACATGGAAGTGCATCTGGATCGCAAGCTTGTAGACAAGCGAGTCTTCCCGGCGATCGACATCAACAAGAGCGGCACCAGGAAAGAAGAGTTGCTGATGCCGAAAGAAGAGCTAAACCGGGTTTGGGTGCTGCGTAAAGTATTGAATCCACTGTCTCCAGTGGAGTCGATGGAGTTGTTGCAGGACAAGCTTGGCAAGACGCGGAGCAACGCTGAATTTCTGGCCTCGATGAGTGGGTAAGGAAATTCACTTTCGCGGAGGGACCACGCATAACCTTTCGCTGTAAATTTTCGTCATAACCGTTGTAGAAGTCCTTAAAGGATATTCACGCCTATGTCGTCTCAGCCGATGGATTCAAACCCGCTGTACATGTCGAACGCCGCATTGCCCGAAATGCCAGCGCCCACGCCGGCTTCGCCCAGTTCTACTGGCCCGAAGGCAGTGATCCCGGAGCGGCCGCCGCGCGGGAGCCGCACTTGGATGTGGTTGACCGCACTCGTTTTGTGCGCCGGGGCTGGGTATTGGTACTGGCAAGGCAATCAGCAAGAAGCACAGTCGGCGACGGCCGTTTCCATCCGTACCGCAGCGGTTCAAAGTGGAAAAATTGAAAAGACGCTGCGTCTGACCGGTGTGACGGCGGCAGAGAAGTATTCCTCGCTTATCGCCCCGTCCTTGCGCGGCGGGCGGAGCTCCGGCGGTGGCGGCAATCTGGTGAGTCAAGGCGGCGGTATGTCGATGATGGGCCGCGGCGGTGGTGGTGGTGGCGGCAATAGCGGCGGTGGTAACAGCGGTGGCGGTGGTGGAAACAGCGGCGGCGGAGGGAGTTCCTCCGGTGGAGCCTCTGCCTCCAGTGCTCCCACGGTTGAGACTTTGGCGTCCACCTCGGGCGGCAGTGGCGGTGGCGGCGCAGCTCCCGCATTGCGTTCGGCGCGTACGGCGTCTGGCCGTGCAGCGGCACCGGTTGCGGCGGCCCGGCCGACAACCACGACGCGCGCCTCTTCGGCGAGTTCCGGCCTTGGTTCGACCTCCGGAGCCCTTGTGGGTGGTGGCGGAGGCGGTGGTGGAACCGGTGGTGGTGGCGGCGGTCGTGGGGGGAGTGAATTTATGCTCCAACTGCAGGAACTTGCCAAAAGCGGTTCCATGGTCAAGAAAGACCAGATTGTGGCTGAGTTTGACCGGCAGTACATGATGCAGCGATTGGACGATTTCCAGTCCACGGTGACGCAATCCGAAGCCGACTTCCGGAAGCAGATTGCTGAGCTGCAGATTACCCGAAAAACCTACGAACAACAGGTTTTGACCGCCCAAAATGCCGTGGAAAAGGCTGAGTTGGACGTCAGGACGATCCCCGTGCGGAGCGCGATTGATAGCGAACGGTTGCGGCTGGCACTGGAAGAGGCGAAGGCCAATCTGAAGCAGATGCAGGAGGCCCGGCGGTTCCTTGACATCGGGGAGAAGGCCCAAGTCCGCTCGGCCGAACTGGAATTACAAGCCACGAAGCTGGAGTTCCGGCGCTCGCAGGCCAATGCAGACCGGATGTTGGTGAAAGCTCCACGCGACGGGTTGGTCGTGATGCAGAACACGTTCCGCGGCGGCGAGTTTGGGCCCATTCAGCAGGGCGACCAAGTGTATCCGGGCAACCTGTTCATGCAGATTGTCGATCCGTCCTCGATGGTTGTGAATGCCACGGTGAACCAGTCGGACGTACAATCGCTGCGCATCGGGCAGCGCGCCAAGATTCGGTTTGATGCGTTTCCCGGTTTGGAACTTCCGGGCCGGTTGTACCTGATTGGCGCCATCACGAAGACCGGCGGCATGCGGGCGCAATTTAAGAAAGATGTAGTGGTTCGCTTTCGCCTTGAAAAGATGGACCCTCGGGTGATTCCAGATTTGAGCGCTAGCGCCGATGTGATTCTGGAAGAGGATGAGAACGTCGCGGCCGTTGCTCCGCTGGAAGCCGTCCAAAGTTACGAAGGCGATGGCAAGGCTTTTGTATTGGTTCGTTCGGCGCAAGGCCAGTGGGAGCGCCGCCAGGTTGAGCTTGGTTTATCGAGTTTCACCCATGTGGCGGTAAAGACAGGTCTAAAGCCGGGAGAGGTGGTGGCGCTCGACAAGCCGCCCAGCCCATCTGCTGACGGACAGTCGAGTTAAACCGGTAGAGAACCAGAGAGGAAAATATGTCGTCCAAAGATATTAAGCCGAAGGTGCGTCTCGGGCAGACCAAAGAGTCTCTGCGCCGCCGGAACATCATAACGACCGTGCTCGTTCTGGCGGCGGCGGGTGGCGGCTACTACTACTACCAGCAAAGCAATCCAACCAAAGTCGAGGTTCCGGTAGCTAAAGTTCGGAAGGGTGAGTTCGTCATCTCCGTAAAGGCGCGTGGCGATGTGCGGTCCACCAAATCTGTCACGATTACGGTGCCGCAGATTCCGGACCCCCGCATTGTTCGCTTGGCCGAAACCGGCAAGCCTGTTCGCCGGGGCGACGTCATTGTCGAGTTCGACGGGGCGCAGCAAGAGCAAACCTACCTTGACCGGGCGACGAGCGTCCGGACCGTGGACAAGGAAATTGTTCAGTTAAAGGCCTCCCATCGCATCACGAACGAAATGGATGGCATGAATCTCATGACGGCCGGCTACAACGTCGAGCGGGCTAAGTTGGAGGCTTCGAAGGCCGAGATTCTCTCTGAGATCGAGGGCAAGAAGAACCGGATTGACGTCACGACAACCGAGGGCGATCTCGACCAAGTGAAGACAACGCTGAAGGCGCGGAAGACGACGCAGGAAGCGGACATGGAGCGCCTGACACAGAAGAAAGATAAGACTGTGCGTGACGCGGGCCGCGCCCAAAGTTACCTCTCCAAAATGACCATCACAGCTCCTAACGATGGCATTGTGAACGTGCTCCCGAACACCCGGACCGCTGGCGCTTTCGGTTCGTCACCGCCGCCCTTCAAAGAAGGTGACCGGGCGTGGACGGGCGCAGCGATCGCCGAGATTCCTGACCTCTCCTCCATGCGCGTCGAATTGAAGTTGGACGAGGTGGATCGGGGCAAGCTGCAACTGGGCCAGAAATTGCGAGTCCGCGTCGATGCGATCCCGGAGGTTGAGTTCGACGCTGAACTCGATTGGATCAGCCCTATTGCGGCGATTATCTGGAAGGGCATGGGCTTGACGGAGAAGACGTTTCCTGCCCGCGCAACATTGACCAAAGTGGATCCCCGGCTCCGTCCGGGTATGAGCAGCACTGCGGAGATCATTATCGAGAGCGAACCGGATTCGATGTTGATTCCCGCTCGGGCGAGCTTCCTCCACAAAGGAAAGCCGGCCGTTTGGATCCAAAAGGGAGATCGGTTCGAAATTCGACCCATCGAAGTGGGAAAGCGGAACGATACTGATTTGGTGGTAACGAATGGCTTGAAGCCTGGAGACACCATCGCGATGGAAGATCCCAACGAAGCGGCCAAGCGAGCCAAGAAACTGTAAGCGAGTCGACATGAAAAAGCTCCTGATCCGATTGATTATTCTGGTGGTGGTAGTGGGCGCCGCGTGGGCGAGCTACCGGTTTGTGCAGCAGCTTCCGCAGCGGCAGTCGCAGGTGGCGACGACCAAGGTGCGGCAAGGTGACATCGTTGTAAAAACCTTCGCCCGTGGTGAATTGCGCGCGGTGCGGTCAGCGACGCTCACAGCTCCGAACCTTTTCGGCACCGTGCAGGTGACGAAGTTGGCGGAGATTGGCTCTTTTGCGCGGGAGAAAGATTTGGTCGTCGAGTTTGACGACGCCGAACTGCTGAGCCGTCTCGAAGAGAAGCAACTCGAAATCGATCAGATTGATGAGCAATTCAAGAAGTCCCAGGCCGACTTGGCGATCCGGAATAACTCCGATCAGGTGGAGTTGCTGCGGGCGCGCTATGCCGTCCGGCGGTCGGAATTGGAAGTCAAGCGGAACGAGCTGCTCTCTCCCATTGACGCCAAGCGAAACGAACTCAATCTGGAGGAAGCGAAGCGGCGCCTGAAGCAGCTCGAAAGCGACATCAAATCCCGTCAGGAGCAGGCCGAGGCCGAACTAGCCGTTCTCCGGGAGCGTCGCCAGAAAGCGGTGCTCGAACTGGGTCGTGAGCGGGCCCGTTTGACCCAAGTGAAAGTGTTGGCGCCGATGAGCGGCCTGGTGGCCGTCCGGCAGAACCAGACCAGCCGCATGGGTATCGGTTTTGACGTACCGGACATCCGGGAAGGCGACCAGGTGCAGCCGGGAATGCCCATCGCTGACGTCCTCGACCTCTCTGAGTTGGAAGTCTTGGGCCGGGTGGGCGAATTGGATCGGGCGAACTTAATTGAGGGACAAGAGGTATTTCTGGCCTTGGATGCCGTCTCCGGCAAACAGTTCCACGGCAAGATCAAGTCGATGTCCTCGACGGCCAGCGCGAACGTCAATTCGAGCGATCCGGCTAAGAAATTCGACGTCGTGTTCTCGATCGACATGAAAGAGTTGCTAACCTCCCTTGGTGCGAAACCGGATCAGGTAGCTAAGATTCTCGCGACTGCCGAGGCGAACCGGAACCGGCCGCCTTCGCCTTCGTTCGGTGGAATGGCGTCGATGATGATGGCGCAGGGCGGCGGTTCGATGGGTGGTGGGATGCCTAGTGGTCCTGAAGGTATGGGAGGCGGCATGGCTGCCCCTGGGGCTGCGGGAGCTGACGGCGGCGCCCGAGTAACGATGGGTATGGGTGGTCCGCGGGGCGGCAATGGCGGCTCGGCTAGCGCGATGGCTGGCCTCTCCAGCGCGGATCGTTTGAAGATGCGGGAAGCCATTCAGAAAGCGCTCAACGGGCGGACGATGCAGGATTTGTCGGCTGACGAGCGGACCAAGTTAATGGCCGATGTTGCCAAGCAGACGGGGATCACCCGTCCCGCTGGGGGTAGCGGGACTCGTACCGTTGCCGCAGGCGAGGGCGCCGAAGCAGGTGGTGAAGGCCGCCGTCGGCGGAATGGCGGAGCGGGGCCCGAAGGTGGCGCTCCGGCGATGGGCGCGGCGCGTCCAGGCCGGTTCAGCGAGGCGGACATCAAGAATGCTAAGCTTCCTCCTCCTCCTGACCAGGATTCCCAGTTGGATGTGTTGTTACGTCCGGGCTTGCTCGCCGATGTCGAGATTGTCGTCGAGAAGATTCCGAACGCCGTGAACATTCCGGCCCAAGCGGTATTTGAAGATGAGGGCAAAATGATCGTCTACGTCAAGAAGGGGGAACGCTTTGAGAAGCGTGTGATTAAACCCTTGAAGCGTAGCGACTCGACGCTGATTATCGCGGAAGGGCTGCAGAAAGATGAAGTGATCGCCCTAACGGATCCGATGGCTAAGCCGGGTAGCGGCAAGCAGGAAAAGGGCGGATCGGGCGGCCCGATGAACGCACTGCCGGGTGGAAAGTCGTAGTTGATGGTTGGCGAGGAACGGGACTCATGTCGATAGTTGCGGATATTCTTCCTGAAATTAAAATGGGGCTGGCCAGCTTGCTGGTCCACAAGCTTCGCAGCGGTTTGACCATGCTCGGCATGATCTTCGGCGTGGGCGCTGTGGTGGCGATGTTGTCGATCACGGCCGGCGCCCAAAAAGAGATGATGAGCTACATCGATCTTCTTGGTGTAAACAACATCATCATCGAAGCCAAAGAGGCGGTAGACCGGAATGAGTTGCAGGCCCGCCGCGTGATCTCGCCGGGAATGACTTTCCGCGATTTCCGTTCGATCAAAGAGAACGTGCAGGGCCTTGAAGCCTTGACGCCGCGGAAGCGGTTCAAGCCGCAGAAGGTATTGCCGAAGACTTCCGCGGAAGCGCCAATCCTAATCGGAGTACTTCCTAACTACATGCAGATCAACAGTCTGCGGATGGTGGAGGGCCGCTTCTTTAACGAGGATGACGATGCCCGATCGGCGCCGGTGTGCGTCCTCGGTGAGTCCGCCAAAGTTAACCTGTTGGGGTATGACAACGCAGTGGGTAAGTTTGTGAAAATCAACGACACTTGGCTGCAGGTGATCGGGGTGCTTTCGCAGCAGGCGACGGCCGACACCGGCGTTGAGGGCTTGGAAGTAGCGAGCGGTAACAATCTGGTCATCGCTCCGTTGAACACTGTGATGCGCCGTTTTGAAGACAACAACTCGTATCTGAAGGACGAGATTGACGGGATGTACATCAAGGTGGCGACGGGTACGGATTCGATTGAGACCGCGAATGTTGTGAATGCGATTCTGACGGCCACGCACAAGGATGCGGGCGATTTCGCCATCACCGTCCCCGCTGGATTGCTCGAACAGCGCCGGCGGACGAGCTTTATCTTCAGCATCGTGATGATCTGTATCGCGGGCATCTCGCTGCTCGTCGGCGGTATCGGCATTATGAACATCATGCTGGCGACCGTGCTCGAGCGGACCCGCGAAATCGGCATTCGACGCGCCATCGGCGCGAAGCAGAAAGACATTGTCCGCCAGTTCCTGACTGAAGCGGTGTTGATTTCTACACTGGGCGGGCTGATCGGCGTGGCCTTCGGCTTCACCTTATCGCAAATTATTGCGTCCGCCGCTGGATGGTCGACGGTAGTTACGACTTCCTCGATCGTGGTGGCGCTAGGCGTTTCCTGTGGTATCGGTTTGCTCTTCGGGATCTATCCCGCGGTGCAGGCTGCGCGGCTCGATCCCATCGAAGCCATCCGTTACGAATAAGAAAATTCTGGAGTTTTCCTTTTTCGCCTCTATTTGGTTTCGCATGAACTGGAAATATCGACTGCTCTCATTCGCCACGGCAACCGTGGTCACTACAAGCTCGTTCGCGCAGCAAGCCGGCACTCCGCTGGGCAGCACCATGGCGCCCGACCCGGTGTTTAATTACACCAAGAAGGACAAGGACCTGCTCGAAGCGCCAATCTTTGGGCAAAAGGCCTATTTTAAGCGGCATTTCGGCAATGAACGCCCGAAATTTGAGATGCGAAGCGCGGCGAAGTTTGAAGACTTCGCTGTCGACAACAAGCTCGAACTTTCGCTGCGCAGCTATCTGCAATTGGTTTTGGCCAACAACGTTGATATCGATATCCAACGTCTTGGCGTGGAGATTCAACGGAATGCAATCACTCGTGCCTATGCGCCGTTCGATCCAGTGTTGATTGGAAGCTTCAACAGCCAACGCACGATCACACCGACGACCAACTCGCTCGAAGGCGCCGCGACTCTGAATCAGCTCTCGCAGCCAACCAATCTTTCCTATCAACAGACCCTTGCCAACGGCATTGGTTTCAATACCGGTTTCACCGCGAGCAAGCTGTCCACCAACAACTCGTTCGCGTTCTTCAATCCCGCATTGAACGCCCAGTTGGTTAGCGGTGTGACTATTCCTTTGCTTCGTAATCGGGGCACCGCGATCAATAAGCTGCCGATCACCATTGCGCGCAGCCGCCTGCGCATTGGACAGGAAAACTTCCTGACCAGTTTGCTGCAGTTGATAACGAATGCGGAACAGGCGTACTGGGACGTGATTGGCGCGCGCGAAAGCCTGCGAGTGCAAGAAAAGGCGCTTGAACTCTCCAGCGAGGCACTGAAACGCTCCCGCCGCGAGTTGGAGTTGGGCGCGATCAGCCCCCTCGACATCTATCAGCCGGAGGCAAATTACGCTTCGGCGGAGATCCAAGTCCTCCAGGCGCGGTACCGGTTGCAACAGGCTGAGGATGTGCTGCGGCGTCAAATGGGCGCCGATCTCGATACCCGCTTCAAGCTGATGCCGATCAATCTCACGGAGGCGGTAACGCCTCCGACGGACGATGCCGATTTCGACCGCGAAAAGATCGTCGAGCGCGCCGTCCGGATGCGGCCGGAAATCCGTTCGGTGGATGAGTCGATTGTGACAGACGACTTGGTATTGAGGCAGCAAACCAACTTGCTTCGCCCGGATTTCTCCCTCCGTGGAACCTACATCTCGACCGGCCGGGGCGGTACGCAATTCCTGGGCTCCGGAGCGAATCGGGTGGTGGTTCCCGGTGGTTTCGGCGACGCGCTTGATCAAGCGTTTGGATTCGGTTTCCCGATCTACTCGTTCGGTCTCCAGATGCGTTTGCCGATTCGCGATCGCGCCGCGACGGCAAACTATGCTGATGCTGTACTGAGCAAGCGGCGGGACATGTTGACGCGCCGGAGCACGGAGCAAAATGTCCGGCAGCAGGTTCTCAACGCGATCAGTCAAGTGGAATCCTCGAAGGCCAGCGTGAAGCTGGCGGCGGTGGCCCGTGACTTCGCGCAGAAGCAGCTGGACGCCGAACAGAAAAAGTATGACCTCGGCACGTCAGTGATCTTTTTCGTGCTCGACGCGCAGACTCGGCTGGTGAATGCCGAAGCTGCCTTGGTCAACCAGACCGTCCAGTATCGCCGCAACCAGTTGAACCTTCTCCGAGTGACGGGAGAATTGCTGGACGAACGCGGAATCAAAGTACAATAAGGCCAGATGGGCCGAATTCGCGTTCTACCGGACGCAGTAGCAAACCAGATTGCGGCAGGCGAGGTGGTAGAACGCCCCGCCTCCGTGGTCAAGGAAATGCTGGAAAACTCGCTGGATGCGGGTGCTTCCGCAATTCGTGTCGAGGCCGAAAGCGGCGGCCGCCGGATGATTCGGATCACCGACGATGGACACGGCATGCTGCGGGACGATTCGATGCTCGCCTTTGAACGGCACGCGACCTCGAAACTGTCTTCGCTCAAAGATTTACAGTCGATCGCCACGCTCGGATTCCGCGGCGAGGCGCTGCCATCCATCGCCAGCGTATCGCGGCTGACCCTGGAGACTCGTTCGCCCGAAGAGACGACGGGCACGCGTGTCGAGATCCACGGCGGGAAGATGATCAAGTGCGAGGAAGCGGCTCTCGCGGCGGGGACGATCCTCACTGTGCGAGATTTGTTCTTCAATGTTCCGCCGCGGAAGAAATTTCTGCGGTCTGATCAAACGGAATTGGCGCATATCGCCTCCCTGGTTACGCACTACTCCCTGGCCCATCCGGACAAGACCTTCGAGCTTTACCACGACTACCGAGAGTTGCTGCAGGTGACGCCCGTGGCCAGCTTGCGGGAACGGGTCTTCCAGGTGTTTGGCGCGCAGGTGCTCGACGATGTGATTGACTTGGGGACCCGGGAAGTCGAGCTGAAGCTGCCGCCCCCGCATCCGCATGCCGAGCCCGTCGCTGCGGAGGATCTCGTCCGGCCGTTTCTGCTGCGTGGGTTCGTTTCGCGCCCCCAGGTGCAGAAGTACAATCGCAGCTCCATCTACCTGTTTGTGAACGGCAGGTTGATCAAGGACCGGCTGCTGCTCCACGCGATTTCGGCGGCTTACTACAACCTGATGCCGCCCGGCGCGTTTCCGTTTGCTCTGCTGTTCCTCGATTGCGACGCCGAGGAGGTGGACGTAAATGTTCATCCCTCAAAGACGGAAGTCCGGTTTCGCCACAGTTCGTTTGTACACGATTTCGTGCGGGACGCTATTCGCGGGTCGCTAATCGAGAGCCGGCCCGCCTCGGCTCTGCCGATGCCGGAGCCCCCGAGGGCGCAACCTGCGGCCGCACTGCCGTACTCTGAGTTCACGCAGACGCTCGAGAACGCCCGATTGGAACTGCCTGAATGGCGCAGCGTTCTGCCGGAGCCCGCGGCGGGTCCGGATGGCGTTGCGGATGCCGATCTGCCCGTGTTTTCTGGTGGCCGTATCGAGCCGCGCATAGAGTTGCCGTCTCCCGCTCCGGCAGCACCTCCGGTTGACGTGGCGCCATCCCGGCTAAAGGTCCCGAATCATCACGGAGGCGCGCCGGCAGGGGTGCAGCTCGATGGGATGCCGAGCCTCGATGTCCTGAAAGACCTCCGTCCGATCGGCCAATTGCACGAGAGCTTCATCATCGCGGCCGGACGGGACGGGCTATGGATTGTCGACCAGCATGTAGCGCATGAGCGGATTCTCTTCGAGCAGGTTCTAAAGCAGCGGGCGGCAGGAAGGCTTGAAAAGCAGCAACTGCTGATTCCGATGGTCGTGGAACTTACGGCTAGCCAGCAGATCGAATATGCCCGGATTGCGGATGAATTGGGCGCCAACGGCTTCGAGAGCGAGCCGTTCGGAAACCGGACCATTGCGATCAAGACGGCGCCGGTGGACGTGAAACCGTCGCAGATTGAGTCGATTTTGTTCGAAATCCTGGAAGTCGCGGAGCGCGAATTGCGCGGGGCCAGCCTCGATGAACTGCGCCGTAACATTGCCGCTTCCATCGCCTGTCAGGCGGCGATCAAGATCAATATGCGGCTCGACCAAACCCGCTTGGACTGGCTGCTGGCGCGGTTGGCCGAGTGTGAGTATCCCACAAACTGTCCGCACGGCAGGCCGATTGCCCTGCGCTATTCGACGCGCGAAATCCTCAAGGGATTCCACCGGATTTAGCGGAGCGCGGCTTCGATGGCCTGCACGTTCTTCTTCGCGTAGTCGCTTTCGGTGAGGTCGGGGTTCAGGTCGAGCATGCGCCGAAAGTGCTTGAGGGCCGCGGCGTAGAGCTCGACGCTTTCTTTCTTTTGCGCACTGCGGGCGTAGCTGAGAGCGAGGACGTAGTGAGAGTAGGGATCCTGGGGATCGTAGCGCAAAGCGCGCTGGCAGTAGCCAATGGCGGCTTCGAAGTTTTCGCGTTTGCGTTCACAATCGCAGAGGCCAAAATAGGCCATGCTGCGGAGGTCGGCCCAAACGTCGCGTTGGGCGGCACGCTTCTTCTTCCCGATCCCGGCGAGGTAGCCGAGCACGTAATAGTTCAGCTTTCCGGCCAATTTGGCGTCGAAGTCGCTTAGCGCCAGATACTGCTGATACGACTCAACAGACGGGGCGTATTGCCCGCTCATCCGCTGGCTTTCGGCGAGCCAAAAATAGGCGTCGGCATTTTGCGGAGCCAGGGTGATGGCCTGACGGGCGGATTCGATGGACTGGGGATAGAGCTCCTTGATCCGCTGGGCCTGGGCCAACAGGTACCATGCGGTGGCCTGTTTCTTGTCGCGTTGAACCACCTGGTTCAACTGCCGAATCGACTCGTCGTAGCTGCCGTTATCAAGCAAAAGCCCGCCGAAGGTCGCGCGGGCTTCAAGGTAATCCGGGTCTATTTCGAGCGCCTTGCGAAACGATTTCTCCGCTTCTTCGACCTCAAACAGATCGCGCTGCACGCGTCCCAGGTAGAGCCAAGCCTGCGAAAACTGCGGATCCGCCGCCACCGCAGTCTTCAGCTCGATCGCAGCCTTCTTGTAGTTTTCCGGCGTTCCTTTGTTGTAATATTCGAGGCCCTTTTCCAAAGAATCCAGCGCCGCTTTCGTGCGGCGCCGCGGGATGCTGATCTTGATGCTAACGGTCGATTCCTGCCCGGGGTAGACCGTTTCCTCGCGGGGACCGTCGGGCTCATAGCCCATGCGGACACCCTTCACCGAGTGGGCCCCGGGGGGAAGTCCCGGAAGCCGAAGCGGCGTCCCCTTACTCACGGTGCCCACGGACTTGCCATCGACAAACACCTCGACGTTGTCCATGTTGGCTTCGAGCACCCAGGTACCAAACTTCGGAGCGGGCGCTTCGCCCGGCGAGGTGCCGGTGGGATTGAACGCGAGCAGCATCTGGGCGTCAAAGTTGCCCTTGTCGGAGGTCGGATTTTGCTGGCCCTTTGTGGCTTCGCGGACATTCGAGCGAACGTACTCGGCGAGCTCATCGGCGGTGACGATGCCGTCCTTTGACGCATCCGCATAGCCTTCCATGCCCCGAACCACATAGTAGGTGAAAATTCCATGGCCGCCGCCCCAGTCCTTCGATTCAAAGGAGCGCTCGCGGGCGCGGCTGGCCGTCATCGAGAACATGGAGCGGTTCAAATCGAGCAGCGAACGGTTGACGACTTCTCCCTGTTCCGGGGAGATGGCCCCGCTATGGCAGGAGTCTGTCAGTAGCACTTTCCATTTGGCCTGCACCTTGCTTCCGATCACTTGACCGAGTTGGTCCATGGCATAGCCGGTGCGGGCAATGTTTTTCGGGTCCAGATCGTAGGGCGCCAGGTAGGCTTTGCCCGAGTGGGGATCGACGAAGCCATGGCCGGCAAAGTAGACGAGGACGCGGTCGTCCGCTTTGGCGACGCCTGGCAACCAGCCATCGATCTCCTTCTGCAAGTTGGCGAGGGTGGCGCGGGCGCCGGTCAGTTTCCGCACATTCTCGGAGCGGAAATTGCCGCCTTCCGGGCTGATCAGGACGGAATAGATTGCTTCAGCGTCGCGCTCGGCGAACTCCAGCTTGGCGCTGGCCGGCAGGTTCTGGTAGTCGCCGACGCCGATGATGAGAGCGTAGCTGCGGGGAATGGTAACCCCGGTGGATGCCGGTGTAATGGGCTCGGGGCCCTTTTCGTATTTCAGGTCGCGTGCTTTCTTCTGTGCGGGTGGTGGCGTTTGCGCCCAGGCGAGAGCGGCAATCGTGAAGAGGATCCAAAGGCGTTTCATGACGATTCCTGGTTAGCGATGCGCGAGGCGGAATTGGTAGGTGAACGGGCCGGGCTTCTCCGAGCCGGGGGCGGCTGGCGGGGCGGCGACGACGGAACCTTGATCCTTCCGTAGAAACAGTAGTTCACGTGAACGAAGACCGGGGACTTCGTTCTTTTTAAGGCCGGCGTTAGAATCCACACATTCGCCGCGGGCGCGCAGGATGGCATCGTCACAGCGGGGGCGTAAATTTGCCGGGGCTACGCCCGGAGCGGGTGGGGGTGGCAGCGGCTTGTAACGCGGCGCCTCGTGACCCAGGCGGACGGGAGAGACGATCCAATAGACCGTATCGTAGCCCGCGGGCCCGGTGAGTTTGAACGCACCCTGATTGCCGGGAATGAAGTATTCGCGGCCCGCCTCAATCTTATTGTCGGTA
This sequence comes from Candidatus Sulfopaludibacter sp. SbA3, assembly GCA_945890485.1. GTDB lineage: Bacteria > Acidobacteriota > Terriglobia > Bryobacterales > Bryobacteraceae. Next base: position 111,213 of record CAMDCN010000011.1, read on the forward strand.
CCGGTTTCGGCGGATGGAAACAGGGTGGCCGTATCGCCGGAGGTTCCTTCATTGACCACGTAGAGGAAGCCGGATGTATTGGACTTGAAGCGGAAGCGCACCTGGTCGCCGTTGGCGAAGACGTGTCCCGGGTCGGACGTCTTCCAGGCCCCAGCCTCACGGCGCTCAAGGGTGATCTCGACGCGTTGCTGCGCGGCAAGGGTGGCGGAGAACAGCAGGGCCAGAGCCAGGCGTTTCATTATGGATTCCTTAGCGATGCTTCAGGCTGAGGTCGACGACCAGCTTGGCGTCGGGCGCCGGGTTCTTGTTGATGATGTACGCCGCGGTTTCTTTCCGTTCCGGGTTCAGCGGTTTGGAGTCGTCGACTTTTTCGAATACCAGATCGCGGGCCATCATGGTGCTCCGCACGCGGCCGACGAGTTGGTCATCGATGGGGCGGATCATCTGAGCCAGTTGGAGTTGCTTGGCGGGTTTAGTCTCCTGGGGAACAGCCTGGGACGGAGAGTTAATCTTGTAAATAATATCTTCGAGATTCGCCTCTGGTTTCCGGGCCAGGACGATGAAAAGCTTCTCTTCGCCAGCCTGGTCGTCGAAATAGAAACGGCCCGTTCCGGGGACCATGTAGGGGCGGAAGGGAGCTACGAAGTTGTTGCCATTCTCCACTTCCGAGGAGGGGAAGAGGACACTCCAATTCCCGCTGGAACCACGGGCGACGACATAGAGATACGCTCCTTCGTTGGCTTCCACTTGGATTTTCAGGCGATCACCGGACCGGAAGGTGCTGTCGGTGTCGACTTCGCTGTAGGCGGCATTGTCGCGGCTCAGCAGGATGCTGTACCGGAGGCCAAGCGGGGTCGGGGCGTTCGACGAGGCCAACACCACGGAGGCTTCTCCGGAGCGTTCGGGTGCGGGCGGCGTGGCCGGAATCTTGGGCTCGGTTTTGGCCGTCGGCTTGGGCTTGGCCTGCGCCACGGTTTTAGTGACTGGTTTTGGGTCTGCTTTTCGAGTTACCTTAACAGGCGACCCTGGTGCGGAGAAGAAAAGCTCGCGAGGGGTCAAATCCTGGGCCAGCAAACTCCCAGCAAGCGCGAAAAAATTTAGGAAACGCATGGATTTTCAACCTTATTCCACGACCAGGACTCACCGTTCGGGTCCGTGCCGTCCGAATGTTAAGACGGGTAAAAGAGTAGGAGAGTTGCTTGGGCGTCAAATTCTTGCACTCACACTCCTACTAACTATATTCGCGCAATCGAACGGGTTGGCCCATCAACAAGCCGGGGCAGCGATCAAGAAACTGAATATCGTGATTGTAGAGGGAGAAGGCGCCGTAAACAATGCCCGGCAGCGCGTGGCGCGGGCTCCGATTGTCCAGGTTGAGGACGAGAACCGCAAGCCGGTGGCGGGGGCAGCGGTGGTGTTTTTGCTACCGAATCAGGGGGCGGGGGCGACTTTTGCCAATGGCGCCAGATCGCTGACCGTCTTGACCGACAACAACGGACAGGCCGTGGCCCGAGGATTGCAGGCCAATAAGCTGTCGGGGGAATACCAGATGCGCGTTACGGCCTCTGCCGGAGGGCAGACCGCCAGCGTTTCGATCGGGATGAGTAACATTGCCGCGGCGGGTGCTGGCGCGGCGGCTGGGTTGGGTGGCCTGAAATGGTTGTTGATCGTTGGGGCGATTGGTGGGGCCGCGGCAGTGACCGGGGTGGCGTTGAGCAATGGCGGCAGCACGCCGGCAGGACCCAGGCCTACCGTGGTTTCTCCCGGTACGCCCACAGTGGGAGCGCCGCAATGAATCGCCGAGGTTTTGTTTTCGGATTGATGGGGATGACTGCCGTTGCGCAGGAATCCGGGTTGGCAGGGCCGGTGCTCGGCTACTCGCTGGATGCGGAACACCACGTCCGGCCGCTGATTGGCCCCGCGGGAAGCGCCTACTTGGCGCAACCGCTATCAGGGGAAGTGGCCTTGCGGGATTGGACGGGCAGCTATGGGTTGGACGCCGAGGGCCAACTGTTCTACGGCCTGGGGACGCAGGAATTGCGGCGTGTGGAGACGGAAGGCGGCTGGGGAATGGTGGTCGGATCACCTCGACCGAGCGTCGCGGTGGTGCAGCGGGACTCCCGGATTGCCGTGGCGCGTGACGGCGCGGCCGGAGCGGTGTTGGATCTTGGTATGACGCCCATGGCGTTGGCTGTGGCAGGCGACGGGGCATTGATTGCGGCGGCGGACGCCGACCGCTGTGGACTGTGGCGGCCTGAAGGAGAGCAACTGTTGCAGACTTCGATCGCCGGGGTTCGCGCGTTGCAGGTTTTGCCGGACAACGCTGGCCTGTGCGGGTTAGCGGAGCGATTCTTCCTGATTGACCAGATGGGCCGGCGCGAGGAGTTCGCTGACGCGCGGGGTAGCGCTTTGGGATTGACCGCTGATGGTTCGACGGTCGTGGTTTTGGATGGGGAGTCGATGAAAGTTCGGGTGTTCGATCGCTTGACGCGGGAATGGGCGGAGGAGCCGATTCCGTTCGCCGCTGGCCGGATCACGCCGTTGCGGGATGGCCGGACATTTTTAATTTCGAGCGAGGCAGGTGAATCCGTTTGGACTCTCGCACTGCGAGGCACTGCGATGCAATGGGCGCAGATACCGCTCGTTCGCGGGGGGCGGAACTGATGCGCGCGTTGCGAGTTTTGTTATCAGGCTTGGCGCTGACCCTGTCCGCGTTGGCGTTCCCCAATCCGGACGGGATGTGCCTGATCACCACGGCGGCCGTGCTGCCGGAAGGTACCGTCAATGTCGCCCGCTCGTATCAAATTGCGACCAGCGGATGCGACCCGGTGCTGCGTTTTGTGCTCGACGGAGGTTCGCTACCTGCCGGAATGTCGCTCGATAGCAGATCGGGCATCATTTCGGGGCAACCCTCAGCGGCAGGCAGCTATGCCTTTACCGTCCGTGTGCTCGACTCTGTCGCTCAAGTTCCGAGCAAGACCTTCCTGCTGAGAATCAACAGCGCCCTCCAGATCGACCGACGAATTTTAGCATCGGCCGGCGCGTTTGGCAGCAGCTATTCGGATCAAGTGAGCGCGAGCGGGGGAGTTGCTCCCTATAGTTTTTCGTTGAGCGGCACCTTGCCTCCGGGACTCAGTCTGAATCCTACGACCGGTGTGATCACCGGCGTTCTTGGGTCCGGTTTCGCGGCTCCAGCCAACTTCAGCGTGACGGTGACGGACGCGGGCACGCCCGCCAGTTCGGTGACTTCGGTTTTTCAAATCTCGCCCAATACGACGCGGAGCTTGGCGACGCCTTCGTTGGCGAATGGCACGGTCGGCGTGGCATATTCCTCGACCATTAGCTTGGCGACCGGTACGGGTGGCAGTTGGCTAGTTGCCGATGGAACGCTCCCCACGGGGCTCACACTGAATCCCACGACCGGGACCCTTAACGGCACCCCGTCGGCGGCTGGTTCGTTCTGGTTCACTGTTCAGTCGCGTTTGATCACCGGCGGTTCCATCTCCTCAGCCTGGCGGACCTACAACGTCTTGATCAGCAATCTCTCAGGGCTTCAGTTTTCCACTGGCGCCACTCCGCCCACAGTCGAGATCGGTGCGGGATACCGAGCCCTCTTGAGCCCAGTAGGTGGTGTGGCGCCCTTCACGTATGCCGTCACCGCCGGTGCGTTGCCGCCGAGTGTCGTCCTCGACGCGTCGACCGGCGTACTGCATGGGGACGTGGCGTATACGGAGACACCAACCTACGCCGCCACCATTCAAGTGACCGATGCCCGGGGAGCCACGGCTTCTCAGACATTTACCTTCACGATTGCGAACGCCATTTACTTCTCTGAACCCTACCTTCCCGACGGAATGGTGGGTCAGGCGTATTCAAATGGTCTATCGATTGGCGGAGGGGGAAGCTCCAGGACTCTCAGCTTCTACCCGATTCTTGGCGCAATGCCCCCGGGGCTGACGCTGAATCCGACGACTGGCGCTATCACCGGCACCCCAACGGAGTCCGGCGATTATGCCGTGTACTTCGTGGTGTCGGACGAATTGGGTGGCTACGCGGTAACCGGAATTTCGTTCTATATCGCACCTCCGTTGTCTTTCCAGCAATCGAGCCCACTGCGAGACTACGCGGCGAGCGGCGGAGCCATATACTACGCCACTGCCGGTGCGACTGGGGGCGAACTCCCGCGCACGTATTCGCTTCTCTCTGGCGCGCTACCTGCAGGGATGACCCTCGATTCGCTGTACGGATTCATCGCCGGCGCTTCGACCGCAGTTGGGCCGTACAGTTTCACGGTTCAGGTGACAGATGGAGGCGGGCGGACGGCGAGCCAGGCCTATACGATGAATGTCGTCCCGACCGTGGCCGTCGCCAACGAAACGCTCTACAACGGCACTGTCGGCGAAGTGTACGCGGACACCCTGGTGGCGCAAGGTGCGCCAACTACATTCGAGTTTACCGTTAGCGCCGGATCGCTTCCGCCGGGATTGACCCTTTCCTTGGCCGGGGCGCTTTCGGGCACCCCGACCACCGCCGGAACTTACGCTTTTAGCATCCAAGCGGCGCGTGCGGACGGGTTCGGCACGCCAAACGTCCGGGCGTTCCAGGTAGTGATTGCGAACACCCTGGCTCAGGTGACGGCGTCTCCCCTACCCGTGGCCACGCAAGGCGAGGCTTATTCTGTAACCATACAAACCTCTGGCGGCAATGGCCCCTTCACGTTTTCGCACGGTGAGTCGAGCCTGCCGTCGGGCCTGGAACTGAGCGTCGACACCGGGCGGATACACGGTGTTCCCTTGCAAACCGGCCTCTTCAATATCGACCTGACCGTGACGGATTCCGATTTCCGTTCCGTGGGGGCCACGTATCAGCTTCGTGTCGGTCCGGCGATTCAGTTCAGTTCGCCCCGCCTACCTAATGGCACGCGCACCGTCAGCTATGCCGAGACGGTGACGGCGACTGGCGGCACGGGCGCACTCACGTACAGCCTGGCGTCTGGAACGCTCCCGACGGGCGTAACCCTGAATCCGACGACTGGCGCACTTTCGGGCATCCCATCTGTCGCCAACACGTTCAGCTTCTCCATTCGGGCGACGGACACGTTCGGGGTGACCGCGACCAACGCCTTTACTGTGCTGATTGCCGACCCGCTGACGTTCTCAACCGCGTCGCCCATCACTCCCGCCCCGTTGAACCTCGCCTATGGGTTCCAGTTCAGCACCGCGGGTGGCCGGAGCCCAGTGCAGTACACGTTACTGAACAACGCTCCTCCTGCTATCCTTGCGATGGCGCCCGGCGGCTTGTTCGGCGGCTTCCCGATCGTTTCGGGTACCTATGCCTTCACTGTCTCCGCCCGTGACGCCGATGGCCGTGAGGTGCAGACCGCCTTCTCGCACACCGTGGGCGGTCCGCCGATCCTCAGTGGAACCCTGCCGTATGGCACGAACGGCACGGCCTATTCGCAATCCGCGACAGTGGCCGGCGGCACTGCCCCTTATACGTTCGTCCTCACCACAGGCTCGCTTCCGCCTGGACTCTCTCTCAACGCAACGACCGGGGCGATTTCCGGAACGCCATCGCTGGCGGGCAACTTCCCGTTTCAGGTCTCGGTGACCGATGTTTCGGGCCTTTCGGACGTCCGCAACTATGCTATCGACATCTACGATCCGCTGGTAGTCACCCCCGCGACCCTGCCGAACGGGACAACCGGCACCGCCTACAACGCGACAGTCGGTGCGACGGGAGCGGTGGGTACGGTCAGCTTCGCCGTTACCAGCGGTACGCTGCCAACTGGGGTGACGCTGGCCGGCGCCACCGGCGTCCTTAGCGGAACGCCGACCACTCCAGGCACCTTCAACTTCACGATTACGGCAACGGACAGCGTGCCGCGCACGGCGCCACGCGCTTATTCCGTCACCATCGCCAGTGGCTTCTCGATTTCGACGACCTCACTCGGCACGGGAACGGTTGGGTTCGCCTATGCTCGAAGCGTCGTCACCACCGGCGGGACAGGCGCCGTAACGTTTGCCGTTACTGCCGGTGCATTGCCGGCGGGGCTGGCGTTGAATCCCACAACGGGAGTTGTCAGTGGCACTCCGACGGTTGCAGGGAGCAGCACGTTCACCATTACGGCAACGGATTCCACCTCTCTTACTGCCCAGCAAAGCTTCACCTTGCCCATCCTGCCGGTGTTTGTCATCACCACGACGGCGCTTCCCGACGGGGCCGTAGGCACCGCTTACTCGGCGACCGTTCAAACGCAAAATGCGCAGGGGATTGTCAGTTTCGCTGTCGTTTCCGGAACGTTGCCGGCGGGGCTCACCTTGAACTCCAGCACGGGAGTCATCAGCGGTACGCCAACCGCAAATGGACCCGGTACGTTTACCGTTCGCGCGAGTGACACCGAACCTCTGTCGTTTGACGGGGGTGGACCTGCGTTCCGCCCAATCGACCAGATTGCGGAGCGTTCGTTTACCATCACCGTTGGAACATCGTTCGCTATCAGCACGGCGACCCTGCCTTCGGGCAACGTTTCAACGCCCTACTCGGCGACGCTGCAGACGGTGAACGGGAACGCTCCCGTTTCCTTCGCCGTGACGACCGGAACGCTCCCCGCCGGTTTGACACTGAACGCCGGCACCGGTGCGATCACGGGGACGCCAACCGCCGCGGGCAGCAGCACCTTCACGATCACGGCCACGGATGCGCAAACGCAAACCGCGCAGCGCAGCTTCACCGTCGTGATTCTGCAAGCGTTCTCTTTCACGACATCGGACCTGCCTAATGGTCAGATCGGCGAACCGTACTCGGCAACGTTGCAGGTCCAGGCTTCGCAGAACGTCGTTACGTTCGCGGTGGTTTCGGGTACTCTGCCCGCCGGGCTCACGTTGAATGGGACCACTGGCGTGATCAGTGGAACGCCGACTGCGAACGGCGTCAGAACCTTCACGGTCCGTGCAACCGATTCCGAACCCCCGCTGTTCCTTGATGCGGGACCGGGGGGCCGGCATGTCGATCAGATTGCCGAGCGCGAATTTAGCATCACGATCGGTGGGGCATTCGCGATCAGCACGACGACATTACCCACCGGCACGGTATCGCTCTCCTACTCGACGACACTCGAGACGGCGAATAGCGCTCCGCCGGTGAGCTTCTCTGTTACCGCCGGGGCGTTGCCGAATGGTCTGACTCTGACGGCCGGTACTGGTGTTATCAGCGGTACTCCGACCGTCAGCGGAACGTTCACTTTCACTGTCACGGCGAACGACGGACAAGAGCGGACCGCGACACGCGAATTGACGATCACCGTGCAGCTGCGGTTCGTGATTACGACCACCGAGCTGCCGACGGGGACTGTCGGCCTTCTTTATAACGCGCCCATCGAGACTCAGGGTGCGATTGGTACGGCATCCTTTACGCTGCTTTCTGGCGGGTCCCTGCCCGCCGGGCTCACGCTGAACGGAGCGACCGGTGTGATCAGCGGGACGCCAACTCAGGCTGGCACGAGCACATTCCTAATCCGCGCCGTCGACTCGGCGAATCCTGAACTCCGGAGCGACAGTGTATCGCTTTCGATCACCGTCAATCCGTCGCTATTGAGCATTACTACCAGCGGGTTGCCGCGGGCGACGGCCGGCGTTGCGTATAGCCAAACCTTCGCGGCCACGGGCGGCGCGGCGCCGTACCGGTGGTCCATCGTTGGCGGCACGCTGCCGCCCAACTTAACCTTGAACCCCACCACGGGCGAGCTGCTCGGCGTCGTGCTGCAGGGTGGCTTGGCGAACTTTACGGTGCGAGTGACCGACAGCGTCGGAACCACCGCTGACCGCCCCTTCGCTCTCGAAACCGTGACGCAACTCGGGATTACGGCCAACGTCTTCCCGATTGAACAGGGCCAGTTGTTCTCCTCGCCGGTGACAGTTTTCGGTGGACGGCCCCCGTACCAACTCACTGTCCTGAGCGGTGGACCGCCGCCCGGCATCGCCTTCAATGCCGCGAATGGCACGTTTAGCGGAACAACCAGCGCGCCGGCCGGTCAGTTCTCCGCCGTCATCCAGGCGGTTGATAGCTTGGAGCAGGTGGCCACGGCGACGCTGCTGTTCAACGTCACCGCGCCCGGACCGGCGCCGCTAGGGATCACCCCGGCGACCTTGCCGAATGGGCTGGTGGGCGTTGCTTATGGGGCGCAGTTGGGAACAACGGGCGGAGCGCCGCCGTACGGGTTCCGGGTTTCGCAAGGGAATCTGCCGCCCGGAATCACGATGACTGGGACGGGCACGTTCAGCGGTACGCCTTCGCTGGCGGGTTCCTTTACCTTTGGCATCCTGGCTACCGATGGCGGTGCCCGGTCGGCCGGCCAACTGTTCACCATCGTTGTGGCCGCGCCGCTGGTTCCGCTGACGGTAACGCCCGAGTCTCTGCCGGCGGGTGTGGTCAATCAGCCGTATGCGGCCAGCCTTGGCGCATCGGGCGGCCAGACCCCCTACCGCTTCAGCTTGACGGGTGATCTGCCTCCTGGTGTTGTATTCACGAGCAATGGAACGCTGGTGGGCACGCCGACGGCGACGGGAACGTTCCGCTTCACGCTCGAGGTGACGGACGCGCGGAATGCGCGGGCGTCGCGAGGCTTCTCGATCACGATTCTAGGACCGGTGGAGATTACCACTGCCGCCCTGCGGGATGCTGTGGTCGGGGTGTCCTACGGCGCTCAAGTGGAAGCTGCCGGCGGCACTGCGCCATATACGTTCGGTCTTGGTGGATTGCCGCCTGGCCTGACGGGTGGCAGCAATGGGGCCATCTCCGGAACGCCAACAGCCGCGGGAACCTTCGCAGTGGCTGCCGAGGTTACGGACGCACGGGGCCAGCGGGCCACCAAGGTGCTTTCGCTGACCGTAGTGGCGCGGCTGACTATCACCAGTTCGCCGGGCGCAACGCCGGTGGCGATCGGCCAACAGATCGGCGGCGGGTTCGCCGCCGCGGGCGGGCGGCCGCCCTATCAGTGGGCCGTCACCAGCGGTTCGCTACCCCCGGGCGTTGGGTTCGTTTCGTCAACGGGTGCTTTGACCGGCGCACCGACGGCGGAAGGCAGCTTCACGTTTGGCGTTACGGTGACCGATTCGTTGCAGAACACGGCCACCGGGTCGGCGACGATTCGGGTGCTTCCTCCGTTGACGGTGAATGCAACGACATTGCCGGGTGGCGTTGTCGGGACGGCATACGGCGCGGGCGTCGGAGCCTCCGGCGGTCAGGCGCCGTACACGTTCTCGCTCACGCAAGGGGAGTTGCCGCCGGGCATCTCGCTCGGAGCGGATGGCTCGCTCGGTGGCGTCCCCAGCGCCGCGGGCGGATTTGGCTTCACGATCCAGGCGACGGACGTAATCGGCAACCGCGCGACCCGAGCCTTCTCCATCGCGATTGGCCTGCCGCCGGTTCCTCCCATCAGCTTCGTGGGCGCTCCGCCGACCATTCAAACCGGTCAGCAGGGGACCATCACGGTGCAGATTGCCGGTGCTTATCCGGTGCCGATCACCGGCACGCTAACCCTGCAGTTCACACCGAACGCTACCAACCCGATCGACGACCCGGCGGTGCAGTTGACCTCCGGCGGCCGGGAAGTGACGTTCACGATTCCGGCTGGCCAGACCAACGCGCAGTTCCCGCTCGACCCGTTGCGGTTCCAGGTGGGCACAGTGGCTGGCGTGGTGGAGTTGCAGACTACGTTCACTCCGCTTGGGGGGCAGCCGACGCCGGGTCCGACGATCACGGTCACCATCCCCCGGGCGGTGCCGGTAATCACGGCGGCCTCGCTCGCGCCCGGTTCCGGTGGATTCAACCTGACGGTGGAGGGCTTCTCGAACACTCGTGAAGTGTCGACGATGACCCTGCAGTTTAACCCGACCCCGGGTAGCAGCCTGGAGACGACCACCGTGACGGTGCCGGTGACGGCGGCGTTCAATGCGTGGTTCAACTCGGGCGGTTCCAACCCGTTCGGCGGTAGCTTCCGGTTGGTGCTGCCGCTCACGGTGACCGGTGAACTCAGCGCGGTGGATTCGGTGGTGGTGCGGTTGACGAACAGCGTCGGCGAATCGCAGCCGTTTACCGCTCGTAGAAACTAAGCCAGTTGTCGCCCTGCTTGACGATACGGCCCCTGCGTAAGGGGCCGTACTCGTCTGAGAGGATCTGGCGCGGGGGATGCTGCACGATGACGTAGGGCACCGTCGATTCGGCGAGCGCGGTGAGCGCGGCGTCGAACTCCTTGGGAATGGTAAAGGGCGGATCGAGGAACACGATGTCCGCCTCCATCGTGCGCAGGGCGTCGCTTGCTTTCCGCTTGATGATCGCGGTGCGCGGCTGAACGCCGAGCATCTTGATGTTTTCGAATAGCACGCGGATCGCTTCCTTGTTGCGTTCAATGAAGAGGACGCGGCGCGCGCCCCGGCTCAACGCTTCCAGGCCGACGGCGCCGGTGCCGGCGTAGGCGTCGACGAACACGACGCCATCAAGGCGCGTTTGGAGGATGTTGAACAACGATTCCCGTAGACGATCTGGCGTCGGCCGCACCTCGGACCCTTCTACACTCTGCAGCTTGCGGCTGCGAAACTCTCCGGCAATGACTCGCATGGTTACCCTACCAATACTAAGCCGTAGCGGCGCTGCCAGTGCTCCCGCAGGTAGGCGATAGCTTGGCGGAGGGCCGCTTCGCTCGGCGGATTGTCGATGAACGCATTGGCTTCGTTTCGCGCAATCTCCAGCAGTTCGCTGTCGCGGAGGATGTTGCCGAAACGCAGCGCCGGCAAGCCGCTTTGCTTCGTGCCGAAGAACTCCCCCGGCCCGCGGAGGCGCAGGTCCATCTCGGCGATGTAGAAGCCGTCGTTCGATTCCACCATCGTGCGAATGCGTTCCTTGCCGGTTTCGCTGAGCTTGTCCGTCACCAGCAGGCAGTAGCTCTGTTCGCCACCGCGCCCAACGCGGCCGCGCAGTTGATGCAACTGCGCGAGACCAAAACGTTCGGCCTGCTCAATCACCATGACGGTAGCGTTGGGAACGTCGACGCCCACTTCGACGACGGTCGTCGAAACGAGCACCTGAATCTGCCCCTGTTTGAACGACGCCATCACGGCTTCTTTATCGCTTTGCGCCAGTTTACCGTGCAGCAGGCCGACCTGGAACTGCGGGAATACGGTTTGCGAAAGCTGCAGGTACATCTGCTCGGCCGCCTTCATCGCCTGCGTTTCGCTCTCTTCGATGACGGGGTAGACGACGTAAGCTTGGCGGCCGGCGGTGACTTCGCCGTGAAGAAACGACCACACCTCCTCGATGCGGTTGGCGTTGACGTGGGTCGTGACGATCGGCCGGCGGCCAGGCGGCAACTCGTCGATGATTGAAGTGTCGAGGTCGCCATAGACGGTCAGCGCCAGCGTCCGGGGGATGGGGGTGGCCGTCATGACGAGGACGTCCGGCGTCTGGCCCTTCTCCATCAGCTTCAGCCGCTGCATAACGCCGAAGCGGTGCTGCTCGTCGACGATGGCGAGGCCTAGCCGATGGAACTGGACATCGGCTTCGAGCAGGGCATGAGTTCCGATGGCCACGTGAATCAGGCCGCTGGCGATGAGGCGCCGAATGGCTTCCTTCTCCTTCGGCTTGAAGGAGCCGGAGAGCATCACGCACTGGTAGCCAAGCTTGCCGAAGAGATTCTTGAAGTAGGCGAAGTGCTGCGCCGCCAGGATTTCGGTGGGAGCAAGCACGGCAACCTGATAGCCGTTTTCGATCGCGATGATGGCGGCCTCGGCGGCGACCAACGTCTTGCCGCTGCCAACGTCGCCCTGCAGCAAGCGGCTCATCGGTTGGGGCGCGGCCATGTCGCGGGCGATCTCGCCGAGGACGCGCTTCTGCGCGCCGGTGGGCTTGAACGGCAGCATGGCCTTGATCTTCTCGCGGACCTGATCGGTAAGAGCGAATTGAATTCCGCGGGCCTCGCGGGCCTTGTTGCGCTTGAGCGCCAAGCCGCATTCCAGCCAGAAGAACTCTTCGAGGATCATGCGGACATGTGCTGGGGAGCGGAAGGCGTTAAGCAGGCGGATGTCGCTCTCTTCGGCCGGAAAATGGATGCCCTGAATCGCGGCCCACCGCGTGGGCAGCTTGAGCTGCTCGCAGATGCGGCCGGGCAGCATGTCTTCGACCGGCGCGATGGAATCGAGCACGCGCCGCATCAGCACTCGCATCAGCTTCGGGCTTACCTTCTGGGCGGCCTCGTAGATGGGAACAACGCGGCCGGTGTGCAGCGTCGCGTCACCGTCTTCATCGTCCTGCGAGAGAATCTCGAACTCCGGATTCTTCATCAGCAGCTCGCCGCGGTAGGAGTCGAACTCGACCTTGCCGTAGACGGCCAGGCGCATCCCTTCGGCGAGGACCTTGGCGAGGTAGCCGCCGTTGAACCAGCGGCCGTAGAGCGCCATACGGCCGGAGTCGCCCAGCGTGGCCTCGAACAAGCCGACACGCCGATTCTTCAGCACGGGCAGGCTGGTGGCGCGGACATCGACGATGACCGTCGCCATCTCGCCGGGGGCAAGCTCGTCGATACGTTTCAGGTTGGATCGGTCTTCGTAGCGGAAAGGGGGGTAGTGCAGCAGGTCGGCCACAGTGACCAGACCCTTGGTCTCGAGCATCGCCGCCCGCTGCGGTCCCACGCCTTTCACGTATACGAGCGGGGTTTCAAGATTCACTTACGCTACAATTCCCAGTTATGAAGGCCTCTGCACTTTTTCTATTCTCCGCTATCGTCGGCATGGCTGCTGACCTACGCGTGGGTATCGTTGGTACCGACACATCGCACGTGATTGCGTTCGCCAAGATTCTGAACGATCCCAAGAATCCGGACTATCAGCCGGGCGCGAAGATCGTGGCCGCCTACAAGGGGGGAAGCCCGGATCTCGAATCGAGCCGCAGCCGCGTGGAAGGCTACGCGAAGGAATTGAAAGAGAAGTGGGGCGTGGAGATCGTGCCCGACATCAAGACGCTCTGCGAGAAAGTGGACGCGATTCTGCTCGAAAGCGTCGACGGCCGGGTGCATCTGGCGCAGGCCAAAGAGATCTTCAAGCACAAGAAGCCCGTGTTCATCGACAAGCCGCTGGCCGCTGACCGCGCGGACGCGCTGGCGATTGAGAAGTTGGCCAAGGCGAACGGAGTGAAGTGGTTTTCTTCATCAAGCCTTCGCTGGAGCGATGGCATTCTGGACGCTAAAGACGCCAAGGCTGTCGTCGTGTGGGGCCCGGGGCCGATGGACGTGACGCACAAGCTAGACATGACCTGGTACGGCATTCATGCGGTCGAGATGCTCTACGCGATGATGGGTACGGGCTGCGTGGAAGTGACGCGCGTGGCGTCGGGTGATGACGTGGTCGTCGGCAAATGGAAGGACGGCCGCACGGGAACCGTGCATCTGTTGCGCCCCTATGGCGATTTCGGCTCCATGTTGTTCAAAGAGAAAACCGTGGTGCAGGGACCGGCGAAAGTGAAGGTGAGCTACGCGCCGATGCTGGGCCAGATCGTGAAGTTTTTCCAGACCGGCGAGTCTCCGGTGCCGATGGACCAGACGATGGAAATGTTCGCTTTCATGGAAGCCGCGCAGAAGAGCAAGGAGCAGGGCGGCAAGCCCGTAAAACTCCAGTAATTCGCGGTAAACTTGGAACTTATGCCAGGTTTGCTTGAAGGAAAGACGGCGCTCGTTGCGGGAGTCGCCAACCGCTGGTCCATCGCGTACTCGATTGCCGCAGCGTTTCGCCGGGAAGGCGCGACGCTGCTGCTGACCTATCAGGGTGAGCGGCTACGGGGACAGGTGGAAGAACTTGCGGTGGAGTTGGGCGCCGCCAAGGTGCTCAACTGCGACGTGACGAACGACGCTGAACTCGAAGCGCTTGTCGCAACGCTGCAGGCCGAGTTCCCGAAGTTGGACGCCGTGGTGCACAGCATCGCGTTTGCCAACAAGGAAGACCTGAGCCGCCCGTTCAGCGAGACCTCGCGCGACGGCTACCTGCTCTCGCAGAACGTCAGCGCCTATTCGCTGGTGGCGATGAGCCGGGCGCTTTCGCCGTTGATGACGGACGGCGGCGCGATCATGACGCTGACCTACCTGGGCGCGACCCGCGTCGTCGAAAACTACAACGTGATGGGCGTGGCGAAGGCGGCCCTCGAAGCGTGCGTGCGCTATCTGGCGGCCGAGTTGGGCGCGAAGAACATTCGCGTGAACGCGATCAGCGCGGGCCCGATCAAGACCGCATCGGCGCGCGGCATCAAAGATTTTTCCAAGGTTCTGGACGCGGTGGCGGCACACGCGCCGCTCAAACGGAATTGCGACCCGGCGGAAGTGGGAGACACGGCCGTGTTTCTGGCCTCCGGCCTGGGCCGTGGCGTCACGGGGAATACCATCTTCGTTGACGCCGGATTTCAAGTCATGGGTCTTTAGTCGAACACTATGATCAAAGTCGAAGGTATATCCAAGCGATACCCGGGACACACCGCGGTAGACAACATTTCCTTCGAAGTCGAAAAAGGACAGATTGTTGGCTTTCTTGGCCCGAATGGGGCAGGGAAGACGACGACGATGCGCATCCTCACGTGCTTCATGCCCCCTTCGTCGGGAAGTGCGACGGTGGCGGGCTTTGATGTGCTGGAGAATCCGCTTGAAGTGAAGCGGCGCATCGGCTATCTGCCGGAGACGCCGCCGCTCTACCCCGAAATGGAAGTGGCGGAGTACCTGACTTTCGTGGGAAAGCTGAAGGGTTTGTCGGGCGACAACCTGAAGAAGCGCGTAGCGGAAGTGTCCGAGAAGTGCAACGTCGCCGATGTTAGCCAGAAGCTGGTGAGCAAGCTCTCGAAGGGCTACAAGCAGCGCGTGGGGCTGGCACAGGCGATCATCCACAATCCGGACGTGCTGATTCTGGACGAGCCGACCTCCGGCCTCGACCCGAAGCAGATCCACGAAACGCGGGACCTGATTAAGGGCCTGGCCGGCGAACACACGATCATTTTGAGCACGCACATTCTGCCCGAAGTGGAGCAGATCTGCGAACGCGTGGTGATCATCTCGCGCGGCAAACTCGTGGCCACCGATTCGATGGAAGGCCTGAAGAACCGGATGCACGGTTCGCATGTCATCGGGTTGACCGTGGAAACGGCGTCGGAAAGCGGACCCGTGCAGGAGAAGCTGGAGCGGGTAGCTGGGGTCAGCCGCGTGATTCTGAAGGAGACGCTGGAAGGCGGTTTCTTCTTCGAGGTGGAAAGCCTGCAGGGGCGCCGCGTGCAGGCTGAATTGGCCCGGGCTGTCGTGGAAGCGGGCTGGGACCTGACCGAATTGCGGCCTGTAAGTTTGAGTTTGGAAGAGGTCTTCCTCCAATTGACCGCGACGGAGGCTTCCGCATGAGAAACATCCTTACCATCTGCCAGAAAGAGATCAAGAGCTATTTTGTTTCGCCGATAGCCTATGCGCTGATGGCGATCTACGCGATTGTTTCGGGGTTCTTCACCTATGTGGCCGTCGGGTATTTTCTCGACCGGTCACTCGATCCATCAAGTGCGCGGGGCGGACCCATGGACGTGAATGAGTGGGTGATCCGGCCGGTGATCATGAACGTGGGCGTGATTTCGCTCTTCCTCATTCCGATGATTACGATGCGCCTGTTCGCCGAGGAAAAGCGATCCGGCACGATTGAACTGCTGATCACTTCGCCGATTCGCGACTACGAGATCGTGGTTGGCAAATGGCTCGGCGCGTTGGCGATGTATGCCTGTATCCTTTCGCTGACTGCGGTGAACCTTAGCGTTCTGTTCCTGTTCGGCAGTCCCGATTGGCGGCCGATTGCCACCGGTTTCCTGGGCATGCTGCTGCAGGGCGGATGTCTCTTATCGATTGGCGCGTTCCTGTCGAACACGACCAAGAATCAGATTATGGCTGGCGCGATGACCTTTGGTGTCTCGCTGATGATGTGGACCTTCGATTGGTTCACCGGCTTCAAAACCGACGCCTGGGCGAAGGTGCTGGCCTATCTTTCGCTGACCGCGCATTTTGAGCAGTTTTCAAAAGGCGTGATCGATTCAAAAGACGTGGTCTTCTACGTCTCGGTGATCGTGTTGGGTCTGTTCCTCACCACGCGGTCGCTTGAGTCACTGCGGTGGAGGGCATAATGGCGAGCCGTCAAGTTCGTTACACCGCCTACGCCAGCACCTACATTCTGGTCTTCGTCGCTATTCTTGCTGGCGTTAATTTCCTCGCGAATCGATACAATAAGTCCTTCGATACGACCGCGACAAAACGATATTCGCTGTCCGATCAGACCGTGAAGTTGATCACCGGCCTCAAGAGCGATATCACCTTCACCGTGGTGGATCAGACTGCCCGCTTCACGGGTTGGCGTGATCTGCTCGAACAGTATCGGAACCTGTCGAGCAAAGTGAAAATCGAGTACGTCGACCCGGTGAAGAATCCTCAGGTCGCCATGGCGCTTGGCGCACGTCCGCCGTTCGGGCAAGTGTTCGTCGAGACGGGCACGAAGACTCAGGAAGCCGCGGCGATGACCGAGCAGGAGTTGACCGCAGCCGTCATTAAGCTGCTCAAGACCGGCGACCGCACCGTGTGCGTTTACTCCGGCGCCGGCGAACCGTCACTGGAGGATGGAGCCAGCAATGGATTCGCCTTCGCCAAGGCCTCGCTCGAACGCAACAACTACAAGACGCAAGTCATCAAATCGCTCCAGACGACCGAGGTGCCTGCCGAATGCACTTCGATCCTGGTCGCCGGTCCGCGTTCCGAGTATCCCGATCCGGTGATTGCCGGCATCAAGGCTTTCGTCGAAAAGGGAGGTCACGCGCTCTTTCTACTCGGCCCCGCGCTCCGCACGGAGCGGGAAGACGGGATTCCTAACGACAAGTTGGCGGCGCTGCTTGATTCCTGGGGCGTCACGGTAAACAACGATGTGGCGATCGACGAGAGCGGCAGCGGTTCCGCTTACGGATACGGCAAGGTCGTCTTCGTGGTCGACCAGTTCGAGCAGCACCCGATGGTGCGGGAGTTGCGGAACATTAGCGTCCTGTTTCCGCTAGTTCGATCTTTGACGACCAAGGATCGAGCGGAGAAGGTCATATCGACGCCGGAGAAGAGCTTTGCGACGAAGGATCTGGATCTGAAAAAGATCGCGGCCGAACCTTCTGTCGGGACCAAGGGCCCGCTGACCTTGGCTGCGGCGACTACGGTCGGCAAGGCCCGCGTTGTTGTCTTCGGGTCGGTGAGCTGGGCCACCAACGGATCGCTGCAGTATCAGGCGAACCGGGACCTGTTTTTGAACGCCTTCAGCTGGATGTCCTCCGATGAGGACCTGCTTTCGATCCGGCCGAAGGAACCGGATGACCGGCGTTTGGATGTTCGGCCGGGGCAGGGTTGGGTCTTCCCCTTCGCGAGCTTTTTCCCGCCGCTGCTGGTGATCATTGGCGGCGTGATGGTCTGGTTGCGCCGGAGGTAAGCGATGCCGAATCGAGGATTGCTAGTCGCGGTAGTGCTGCTGGCGGTTTTGGCGGGTGGCATCTACTGGTCGAATAAGGAAGAGGAGAAGAAGGCTGGGGCGCCCGCCGCGGACGCCCCGCCCAAGCTCCTGGAGATTCCCGAGGACCAGTTCACCCGGATCGAAATCAAGCGCCGCGACGGCGCTGTCGCGGTCGTCGAGCGGCAGGCGAGCGGCTGGCGATTGACCGCGCCGAAGACCCTGCCCGTGGACAGCTTGGCCGTCCAGGCGGTGGTGACGTCGTTGGCCCTGGTTTCTTCCGAGCAGGTAGTGGACGAGAAGCCGGCCGACCTGATGCAGTATGGGTTCGCGTCTCCGCAGTTGGAAGTCTCCATTGGGCGAAAGGATGGCAAGACCCACAAGCTTTTAATCGGCGCCGATACGCCGCTCGGGACTTCCGTCTATGCCCAAGTGGCCGGCGATCCGCGGCTGTACACGGTCTCGACGGCCACGCGCGGAGCCATCGACAAAGTGTGGCAAGACCTGCGCGACCGCCGGATGCTGACTTTCTACGACGCCAAGCTGCGGAGTGTCGAACTCAACGGGATCGCGTTCGCCAAGACCGGCGACCGCTGGGCGATGACGAAGCCGCAGCCCTGGCGGGCGGACAACTTTGCCGTCGAAGACCTGGTTCGCAAGCTGGGCGAAGCCAAGATGGAAGTCGTCCCCGAGGATGAAGAACAGGAGTTCGCGACGAAGTTTGCCGGCGCCGCGCCCTACGCCCTCGCCAAGGCAACCGATGACCAAGGCACCCAGCAGTTGGAGGTACGCAAGGACAAGGAAGGCAACTTCTACGCGAAATCGACTGCCGTCGAAGGCTTCTTCCGCCTGCCACCCGAGGCCGTCGAGAGCTTCGCCAAGAAGGCCGAAGAGTTCCGGGACCGCAAGCTGTTTGAGTTCGGTTTCGCCGAGCCCTCCAAAGTGGAAGTGAAGAACGGCGAGACCGCTCGGATCTTTGAAAAAGCCGGCCCAGAATGGAAGTCCGGCGGCAAGAAGGTGGACCCGGGCTCCGTACAGCAGATCGTCGACAAGCTGCGCGAACTGGCGGCATCCGGTTTTGCGGCCAGTGCTGGCGGCAAGCCGGCGGCGGAGTACTCGATCACGGTTGCCGGGAAGGCTGCGGAAAAGGTGGCAGTGAGTCAGGCCGGGGAGAAGTATTTTGCCAGCCGTCCCGGCGACACTACCGTGTATGAACTCGATGGCAAAGTGGTTGATGAGCTGCGCCAACTGGCGGCAGATGCAAAGACTCTGCCATGAACGCGCTGCAGACGGACCTCTATCAGTTGACCATGGCGGCCGGGTACTTCTCGGCCGGCAAGCATCGCGAGGTGGCGACCTTCGAACTGTTCGTCCGGCGGTTGCCCTACAACCGGAACTATTATCTGGCGGCAGGGCTGCAGCAGGCGGTCGAGTATTTGCTGAACCTGCGGTTCACCGCGGAGGAGATCGCGTGGCTTCGCGGATTGCCGCAGTTTGCGCGGGTGGCGCCCGAGTTTTTCGACTACCTGGCTGCCCTCCGATTCACGGGCGACGTGTTCGCGATGCGGGAAGGCACCCCGGTTTTTCCAAACGAACCCATTCTCACGGTCCGGGCGCCATTGATCGAGGCCCAACTCGTCGAAACTTATCTTCTAGCGACGATCGGCTTTCAAACGCTGATCGCGACCAAAGCCACGCGGATCGTGGAGGCCGCCGCGGCAGCGTCGGTCGTTGAATTTGGCACGCGCCGGGCGCACGGTCCTGAGTCCGGGATGCTGGCGGCTCGTGCGGCGTACATCGGCGGCTGCATTGGGTCGAGCAATGTAGAAGCGGGCTTTCGTTACGGGATCCCGGTGTACGGCACCTCGGCTCACTCCTGGGTAATGAGCTTTGCGAGTGAGACGGAGAGCTTCCGGCAGTTGCAGCAGTTGCTGGGTGAGGGCACAATCTACCTGATTGATAGCTACGACACGCTGGAGGGCGCCCGGAAAGCGATAGCGCTGGGGCGGCCAATGGCTGGCGTGCGCCTTGATAGCGGGAACTTGTTTGAGTTGTCGCGCGGCGTGCGGACGATTCTGAACGAGGCCGGCTTCAACGACGTGAAGATCATGGCCACCAGCGATTTGAACGAATACCGGATTTTGGAACTGACGGCGGCCGCAGCGCCGATCGACCTGTACGGCGTCGGCACTGATCTGGCGACTTCCGCCGACAGCCCGAGCCTGGGTGCGGTATATAAACTGGTCGAGCTGGAAACCGACGGTGCAAAACGGTACACGGCCAAGTACAGCGAAGAGAAGCATACGCGCCCTGGGGCCAAACAGGTGTTCCGCTACCGGAATCGCGATCTCATCAGTTGCGAATGGGAGTGCCCGACCGGCACTGAGCCCGTGGAGGCATTATTGCGGCCGGTGATCGTGCAGGGGCAACTGATCGAGCCCTTGCCGGACGCCCATCAAGCGCGCAAGACAGCCCAGCAGAATATCAAGCGGTTGCCGCATGCGCTACGAAGCCTTTACGCTCCGGAAGAACATCCGTGGCGCGTCGAGTATTCGCCCGAACTGCTGGCGCTGGACGCCCGCGTGAAGCAGAGCCTGCGAGGAGCGGCCCGATGAACACCGTATTCTTTGATGTCGATACGCAGTTGGACTTTTTGTATCCGGCCGGCTCGCTCTATGTGCCAGGGGCCGAAACGATCGTCCCGGCTCTTGCCCGGCTGACGACCTATGCCTCCACACACGGCATCCCCATCGTTTCCACGATGGATGCTCACACCGGGGCAGACCCGGAGTTCGCCACTTGGCCGCACCATTGCGTGGTGGGCTGCCTCGGGCAGCGGAAGCCGGAGGCGACGCTCGCCGGTAGCCGGGGACGGCAGCATTTCATCACCAAGCAGCACGTAGACTGCTTCACGAGCGCGGCTCTGCTGCCGCTTCTGGCGGAGCTACAGGCCGACCACTACGTGGTCTATGGGGTCGTCACGGAAGTCTGCGTTCGCAACGCTATACGGGGCCTGTTGGCGACCGGCAAGCGGGTAACCGTGCTTGCCGATGCCATCAAAGAGCTGGACGCGGAGGCCGCGCAATCGACGCTCGCCGATTTAACCACCGCCGGCGGCGCCATCGGCGCCAGCACGGACTACTGACCGGGTTGCGGGTCCACCGGAAGCTCCAATTTCTTGGCTTCGCGGTAGAGGCGGTCCAGGTCGTAATAGGTGCGCGCTTTTTCTGAGAAGACGTGGACGACCAAGTCGCCGTAGTCCATCAGAATCCATTCGCCGGTCTGATAGCCTTCAATGTTCACCGGACGCTCTCCGGCTTCGTTCTTCAGGATGCTTTCGATTTCGTCAGCGATCGCCTGGTTTTGACGGTTATTGCGGCCATGGCAGATGAGAAAGGTATCGGCCATGGTGGTGACGCCCCGCAAATCGAGGGCGACTAAATCTACGGCTTGTTTGGCCTGCGCTGCCTGCGCCGCGAGGAACCAAGTGGGACTTAGGTCCTCCGTTTCCTCCTGCGCCAAAGCGACTTCTGCTTCGGTGTCCACACTCACGGGTGGTTTCCGCGTTACTTTTGCCTGCAAATCGACTCCTGTCGGTATCGTACTACACTACTAGTATCGTGCATTTTCGGCGGATCGTGGCCATCGGTTTGGCTCTAGGCATCAGTCTGCTTGCGGCGGAGCCGGCGGCAGTGGAGCGCGCCCGCGCCCGCCTGGCCAATTTGAAGGAGCTATTCGCGGCGGGAGCGGTCTCGGCCCGGCAGGTGGAACAGGCTGAATTGGCCGTGAAACAAGCCCTCGAAGACGAAAAGATCGACGAGGCTGTCTATGGCGAACTCGCTGTCGAAGAGCTGACAGAGGAGCAGGCCGCCGCTATGACGGCCGCCGCACAGCGCCGGTTGGCCCGCGAGCAGGCGAAGTTGGCCGAGGCGGCTAAGCTTGTCAGTGCTGGCGTGGCGCCGCGGTCGTCGCTGCTACCGTACGAAGAGGACATTGCAAGTGCACGGCGGACGCTCTCGTCGGCGGAGGAGCGCGCGCGGACGGTAAACGAACTGATCGCGCAGATCCGAGTGGAAGAAGCGGAATCGGGTCAACCGGAGGAGGGTCCCATCCAAGGGCCGATGCCTGTGGTGACGCGCTTCACCGGCGGCATGAAGTTCAGCCTCGCCAGCGACTTCAAAAAGATTCTACTGGCCTACGAGAAGCAGTTCGACCGGAAACTGCCGGTAAGCGCTAAAGGGCAGACCGCCCTCCATGTGACGATGGGTTTTGACCATCGCGATCGCGTGGACATCGCATTGAATCCGGATGATCCCGAAGGCCGATGGCTGACCGCCTATCTTGAAAAGGCGATGATCCCTTTCTTCGCGTTCCGCTCCTCGATCCGCGGCCAAGCGACGGCCCCGCATATCCACATCGGTCCCCCCAGCCTGCGCCTCCGCAGCTTCGACTAGCATGAAAAACCCGCAGACCACGGTCCTCTTTTCGGACGAACAGATTCAAGCGCGCATCCGCGAGCTCGGCGCCACGATCACGAAAGACTATCCCGCGGGCGATCTAATCGTCGTAGGGATTTTGAAAGGCGCCTTTCTGTTTGTCGCTGATCTGGTGCGGACGATCGACCGGCCGCTAAAGGTTGATTTCATGGGCATCTCCAGCTATGGCCGGGGCACGATCTCATCCGGTGAAGTGAAGGTGACCAAGGATCTCGATATGCAAATTGAGGGCGCCCACGTGCTAATTGTCGAAGACATCGTCGACACCGGCGTGACCCTTAGCTATCTGGTGGAAGTGCTGAAACAGCGAAAGCCGCAATCCATTCAGATTGCGGCTTTGCTCGACAAACCGGATCGGCGTCGCCGGGAAGTGCCGGTCGCTTATCGGGGGTTTTCCATTCCCGATGCGTTTGTTGTGGGCTATGGCCTCGACTTTGATGAAAACTATCGAGGCCTGAAAGACATCTGCGTGCTCAGCGAAGGCGCTTAGACCTTCGGCTTCGGCGGGGGTAGGTCGCGCGCCTCGCACATGCTGGAGAAGCCGCTTTTGCCGTGGGTGCCATCACAGAACGGCTTGTTCTCGCTCAAACCGCAGCGGCACAGGCCAATTGCTGTGCGTCCGCCGAGACCGAACTCTTTCCCCGTTGCGTCGACGATGGAGATATCGCCTTCGATCCGAATCGGACCATTGTTGAAGATAGTGACTTTGGTAGCCATGCGTTGCTTACAATGATGCCATGGGTCGTTGTCTGTTTGCGCTGTGGGTGGCTGCTGCATTGGCGGCGCAACCGCTAACGCCAGAAACGATTCTGCTCGGCCGGACCCGCTACCACATGGTGGAGACGCTGCGGCGGATCCCGAACTACACCTGCCTTGAAACGATTGAGCGGACCATCCGCCAGCCGCGCTCGAAGCGGGCGACGCTGGTGGACGCGCTGCGGCTGGAGGTGGCCGTAGTCGATGGGAAGGAGCTGTTCTCCTGGCCCGGTGAGCGGCAATTCAAAGAGCGGGACCTGCGGGAACTCGCTCCGGGTGGCGCCATCGGCAATGGCAACTTCGCGCTGCATGCCAAGTCGGTGTTCGGCGGGAACTACGTGAAGTTCACCTTTCGCGGCAAGGAGCAACGAGAGGGCAGGGAAGTGGCTCGGTTTGACTACGACGTGCCGGAGCAGTTCAGCGGATACCAGATCCGGGTGGGCGATGCGTCGGCCGTGGTGCCCTACCACGGGCAGGTCGTGGTGGACGCGACGACTTTGGACCTGATCGATCTCGAAGTGATCGCCGACGAACTGCCGCCGCATTTGAAGCTGCAGCGCGCGAGTGACTTTATGCACTACGCGAGGCAGCGGATCGGAGAAGCCGATCATCTCCTGCCGGTCTCCTCAGAGATGACCATGGTGGGGATCGAGGGCGGTGAGAGCCGGAACAAGGTGACCTTTTCGGGTTGTCGGCAGTATTCGGGCGAGTCGGTTGTGCGGTTCGATGATCCCGAGCCCACCGCGGAGGCCGCCCCTCCACCGCCAGTGACGCCGCGCGTCGCCACGGAGCTGCCGGTCGAGTTGCTCATCGAGGCTGCGCTCGACGAAACCTTCGCCATGGATAAGGCTGCGACGGGAGATCTGCTCTCTTTCACCGTGCGACGGGACGCCCGCCGCCGCAAGATTACCCTCGTGCCGAAAGGTGCGCGTATTCGGGCCCGCGTGGGGGATGTCGACCGCCGGCCCCTGCGAGGCTATTCGATGGGCGTGGGAATTCAACTGGTGGAAATTGAGCATGAAGGGCAAATCGTTCCGTTAAAGGCCGAGGTGGTCGAAGACGGCTCCGTTTCGCTACGCACCAGCTTTTATGCGTTAATGCCGGCCGCAAACTCAAGACCGGCCATGATCTATGTGAAGAGCACGCCGCCCCGGATGCCGAAGGGTCTCCTTCTGCAACTCCGGGTGATACCCTGAAATTGGAAACGATCGTGATTCAATTTCAACTTGAGACCGACAAAGCCCTGTTCGAAGGCGCCATGCGATTTGGCCAGAAGCAGGTGAAAAAGCTGATCGATAAGTCGCCCGGCTTCTCTCCCATGTACACCCGGAACGGGAAATGGAAGCACGAGGGGGCCACCTGGACCCACTGGTGCGACGGGTTCCTTCCGGGCATGATGTGGGTCTTCCGCCGCTTCGACGCGGACCGCAAAGGCAAGGACACAGAGTTCTGGAAAGAGCAGGCGATCAAGTACTCGAAGCCGCTGGAACTGCGGAAGACGGATCGCGACGTCCACGACTTGGGCTTCATCTTCCTGTCGACCTACTACCGCTGGTATCAGGTCGATCGCAATCCAGAACACGAAGCGGTCTTGATCGAAGCTGGCAAGACGTTGGCGCTGCGCTTTCGCGAGAAGGGACAGTATCTGCGTTCTTTCGTCAGCGAAGAGTCGCTGTTCATCGACATCATGATGAACGTCGGCATTATCTTCTACGCCGCCCGGGCGACCGGCGACAAGCACCTTCGGGAAGTAGCCCTGCGGCATGCGTTGACGACGCGGCGGGTGCTGGTGAGGGGCGACGGTTCCACCGCGCACGAAGGCTTGTTCGATACAGCCACCGGCGAATTCCTGCGGCAGACGACGCACCAGGGGCACCGGGGCGATTCCTGTTGGTCGCGTGGTCTGGCATGGGCGCTGTACGGATTCGGCACCTGCTACGAGTACAGCCGCGATCCGCACTTCCTCGAAACCGCGGAAAGCTGCGCGGACTACTACATCACCCATTCGCCAGCCGATGGCGTAGCGCCTTGGGACTTCAACGCTTCCACGGAGAGCCGCAAGCAACTCGACACCTCGGCGGCGGCAATTGCCGCTTCCGGCCTGCTCCGCCTGTCGCGGCTCTTGCAGGATCCGGTGAAAGGCCACTTCTACTGGAACACCGGCTTGCGGATTCTGCGGACGCTATCCGAGAAGCACTTGGCCGATAAGGAAAAGGGCTGGGAGGGCGTGCTGAAAGGTGGCGTCTACCACATGCACAAAGGTTTGGGCGTGAACGAGAGCGTCATTTGGGGCGACCACTTCTTTATCGAAGCTCTCGAACACGCCCTGCGTCACCTATAGGGTTAGTTGTTGGCCGGCGCTTTGCTGGTCAGCTTGCTGCCGATAATCTCGCCGCTCACCACCATCTCGACGCGCCGGTTCTTCTGGCGGTTCGCCGCGTTGGTGTTGGGCACGGCGGGCATGGTCTTGCCGAAGCCAATGGCGGTGATCATATCGCCATTCAGACCCTGTTCCGTTAGGTAGGTCCGGACGGTGTCGGCCCGCTGTTCGGAGAGTTTTTGATTGAACTCCTCGCTGCCGATGTCGTCGGTGTGGCCTTCGACTTCGAGCTTCAAGCCGGGATGCGCCAGTACGATGCCGGAGATCTTGGCCAGCTTTTCCCGCGTCGGCGGACGGAGCGAGTACTTGCCGAAGTCAAAGAGGACATCGGAAAGGTTCACGATTAGACCGCGAGCGGAATCGCGGGTTTCCAGGATCAGGTTGAACTGATCGAGCAACTGCTGCCGGAGGGCGGTCTTTTCTTCCTCGGCGCGCAGACGTCCCTTCTCGGCCTCGGCCGTGGCGGCTTTGGCGCGTTCGAGGTCGGCTAACGCGGCCTGTTGCTGCGCCAGGGCGGCTTGGCGGGCGGCATCCGCTTCCGCACGGGCCTTTTCTGCCTGTGCCCGGGCAAGGTCGGCTTCGGCTTTCATCTTCCGGGCTTCCGCCGTGGCGGCCTCGGCCTCCGCCTTGGCCTTTTCAGCGGCCATCCGCTCCATGTCGGCCTGTTTCCGGCGCTCGGCTTCGAGGCGCGCATTTTCGGCTTCCTGCTTGGCGCGTTCGTTGGCCAGGCGAGCCCGTTCCGTTTCGGCGGCGGCCTCGGCTTGCGCTTTCGCTTCGCGTTCGGCGGCGGCGGCGCGCTCGTTCATCAGCGCCTCTTCTTCGCGGCGTTTGATGGTGATGACGCGGGCGTCTTCGGCCGTCTGCACTGCTTCCCGCGAGATCATGGCGACCGGCTTCATGCCGGCCTTCCGGGCGAGATAGCCTTCGGCTTGGGCCAGCAGATCGGTCGATTTTTTGAAAGTGTCGTTGGCGTACTTGGCGGCGCCGGAGGCGCGAGCAATCTGGATGGCCTGGCGCGCTTCGTAGAGTTCGAGCGGTACCTTCGGATCGATGACCATCTTCTGCGGGATCATATTGGCGTAGTTTCCGCGCTGAAGCAGTTCGAACTTGGCGTCGATTACGTCCACTTTGCCGAGCGTATCCTGACGGACCACGTTTTCGATCACGACCACGTCGCTAGGCTGCGTGACGGAGAAATACGGTTCGGCGGTGACGATCAAGCCGAACGCCTGGTTTTCACTGGTGACGTTGAGTTTGCTGCGGTTTCCATTCAACAACACCTCCCCCAGGTTCGTCGCGCGGCCTTCCGGCGTGATTGCCCACATGACGTACGTTAAGTATTCAGGGCCGAACTTAGTGGCGGGTACGAGATTCGCGAACTCCACCTCGATCTCAATGTAACCCTGCTTCGACTCGACCTTGGCCTGCCCCTTGGCATCAGGAAGTATTGATGTTCCGGCAAAGTCAATTTTGGTGGCTCCACTGCGGTGCCGGTAGTTGATCGCCTTTGCCGTTTTGGCGACGACATCTACTTTGAAGGTGGTTAGCGGTACATCGGGATCCGGGACCTGCGCGGCCAGAATTCCACTGAGGGCTAACAAAAGCCAGCTTCTCTGCATAGATCAATCTCCTCCAATATTCGATACATCAACCCGGACAACCGTTTCCACTATCGTGTCAGATCGTGTTTACACCTGCCGTGCCGCGCCGGCCGAAGGCATACAACGGTAGATGCCGGGTACCACACCATAGGCTGCCAGATAGTCCTGCCTTACCTTGGCTTCGAACTCGGGAATCGCGGCCGGGTCGACTAAATTTACGGTGCAACCGCCGAATCCGCCGCCGGTCATCCGAGCTCCGTAAACGCCTTCAATCCCCCGGGCGATTTCGACAAGACTATCCAGTTCAGGACAACTCACCGCGTAGTCGTCACGCAGACTGGCATGGCTCGCGTAGAACAGTTCGCCTCGTTCGGCGGGGCTGCCCGCCGCCAGGAAGTCATGGACACGTGCATTTTCACTCACGATATGGCGCGTGCGGCGGCGGAGTTCGCCATGCAGCGTATCCGCTTGGTCGAGCGTCGCGTCCCGCAAGGCCCGCACACCCAGCAGGTCGCGCGCCTCGGCACATTCGGCCACCCGCGTGCGGTAGGCCCCCTGCCCGAGTTCATGCCGCACCATCGAATTGACGGCGAGAATAGCGACCTCCTCCGGCCACGGGGCTGCGTGGCTCTCCAGCGTCCGGCAATCGATCTCCAGCATCGATCCCGCCCCTGCCTTCACGCAGACATACTGGTCCATGACGCCGCACGGCATTCCGACGAACCGGTTCTCCGCGCGCCGGCAGAGTTGAATCAATTCGATGTCCGGAATCGAGCGGCCATCGAGCAGCGCGAGCGCCGTAGCTACCTCAATCGCCGCCGAAGAGCTTAGCCCCGCGCCGATAGGCACCGTCGAATGAACCCGCAGATTGGCCGGCTCAACCGGATAGCCAGCGCGGAAAAGCTCCTTGGCAATGCCGACAATGTAGTCGCTCCAATCGTGCATCGGCTGCACTACGGGAAGCGCTGAGGTCGGCCAGCGCCGCTCCTGTCCGTTGTTCTCGGAAACTACGCGCAGCTCGCCGCTGGCGTTCTTGCTTCTCGTCACATAACAGGCCAGGTCCAGCGCGATCGGCAGCACGAAGCCTTCGGTGTAGTCGGTATGCTCGCCCATCAAATTGACGCGCCCCGGAGCGCGGTATACCTTGACATCCGCGCTGCTGCCTCCCCACTTCCGGCGGTGCGCGTCGCTCAGGCTCTCCGTCGTGAAAACCAAAATAGAACTCTCCAAAAATCGAACGGCATCGTTCCCGGGTAGTCCGCAGAACTCTCCCATGATCGCTCGAAACTCAGGCGTCCCGCTTCGGTTGGCTCTCCTCAAACGCTTCCCAGATGGTGCGGAGTTCCTTCCACGCGGCACGGAAGTCGGCATCGTCGTTGTGGTCTCCGAAGCGAAGGAAAAAAGGGCGGTGGTTCCAGTCGAAGGGCTGTTCGCTTCTGCCGCACAGATAGAAGAGCAACGCGGCCATGTGGACCCGGGTAGTCGAATCGCCGGTGCGGGCTTGATTGAGGATGGCGCGCCGGACGGACGGAGTCTGGCAGGATTCGGCCAGGGAGAGCGCCCGGCTCAAAGTGCTCATGGCGGCGGCCCGCTCGATGACGCCGATGACGTCGGACTCGATGAGTTCCACGGGTAGGCTTCCCGCCTCGACTGCTTGGTCGACGGCGTAGGCGCGGACCTCTGGGTCCGAGTGGAAGCGCGCGGCATCGATGGCGGCCCGCGAGGCCGGCGTGTCAATGACAGCGAGAGCCTCCAGGTCGCGCCAGTCCCCATCACGGAGGAGCTTCTGGATCAACTCACCTTCGATCTTATGGCGTTCCCGGGGCGTCATTTGCGGCAAGAGATCGAGAGCGTAGCCGATGCCTTCGCGCCATTTGTCGTAGTCCACCACCATACTCGCCCTGAACTGATCGAGGAGCGGGGAAGGCGGAACTATCGGAGCGGGCGGCGGGACGGGGGGAGTGTAGATAACGACTTCGGGCTCCGGCAGGGGCGGTTCCAGGATGAAGAAGTGCCGAGGTTCGACGGTAAACTCGCCGGAGTATTGCGAGCTGTTGCGTTCGTAGAAACGGAGATCGCCGGTGGAGGCGCGGGGCTGCGAGCGAACGGGGCCGTGAAGCAGGAACGAGGCGCCGATCGGGGCGGCGGGAAAGCCATGTTCAACGGCGGCGATTTCGTTTCCCGCCGCAATCTCTGCGTCGAGGAGTTGACGGAGAACGGGTGGCAGGTTTTCATAGTCGCGGCGGTCGGCCGGGGAGAGATCAGAGGGTTGCATCGCGGTGGTCCTGCTGATTATGGCGAATTCGGTCAGCGTTTTCGCTCAGAGAGCCCTGTGGCAGTCAGGAGTTTATCCGGGCGTTCGGGCAAACGGTGGGCACCAGCGGGCGAGAATGACTCCCAGCTCCTTCGGTTGCCAAGGCTTGGCCAGGAAGTCGTCCATGCCACATTCCCGGCAACGTTGCCGCTCGACGGTCAGGACACTCGCGGTCATGGCGACGATGGGCGTTCGGGTCCCACCCGCTTCCCTTCGGCGAATCTCCTCGGTCGCCGCATAGCCATCCATCTCGGGCATCTGGCAATCCATCAGGATCAGGTCGAAACTCTCGCGGGACTTCAGGTCAACAGCCTCCCGGCCGTTGCCGACGTTGACCACGTCACAGCCGAAGCGGTCCAAAATGGCGTTCGCGATCCGGCGGTTGACTAGGTTGTCTTCAGCGACGAGAACTCGGGGCCGCAGCCCATGTGCCGGAGTCCAGGCGGGATCCGGGCGTGCCGCGGTAGCGGGCGCCGTGGTCAACGGGAAGGGCAGGGTGACGGCAAAGTTAGAGCCCTGGCCTGGTTGGCTGGTGACACGAATACTGCCCCCCATTGCCTTGATGAGGCGCTTGGTGATGGCCAGTCCGAGGCCCGTCCCGCCGAAGCGGCGGGTGGTCGTGGCGTCGGCCTGACGAAAGGGTTCAAAGACCACATCCAAGCTCTCCGGCGCGATACCAACTCCTGTATCGGCCACAGTCAGGCGGAGGGTAGCGGAGTCGCTTCCACGGTCGTGGACCGTCCATTGGACATTGACCGAGCCCGCATCGGTGAACTTCAATGCATTCCCGATCAAGTTCACCAAGACTTGGCGAATGCGGGATGGGTCTCCGAGTACCCAAGCCGGGAGTGCGGTGTCGAAATCCACAGTCAACTGGAGACGCTTCTCGCCGGCAAGCGCCGCGAAACTATCAATCACCTCGCGCGTCAGGGCCGCGGGCGAGAACCGAAGGGACTCGATGACCAAGCTCCCGGCTTCGATCTTCGAGAGATCGAGCACGCCGTTGAGGATGCTCAAGAGGGCTTGGGCCGACGACTCAATGGAGGCTCCGAGCTCCCTTTGTTCGGGTTGCAGTGGCGTCGCCAGTAGCAGGTTGGTCAGGCCGAGAACCCCGTTCATGGGCGTACGGATCTCGTGGCTCATGGTCGCCAGAAAGGTCGATTTGGCCTGGTTGGCACGCTCGGCCTCCCGGCGGGCCGCGCGCACGCGGCCTGCCTGCCAGGAGGTGACGGCGGCAAAAACCAGCGCACCGAGAATGCCGAACTGGAGCAACTGCGCCCAGCGTTCGGAGGAGGCCAGTTGCATGAGCCATTCCGTGCTCCCGAGGCCAATGGGATAACGGGATGCAATACGGCCGAGCGTTCCGTCGACGGCCATCCGATCGATCTCGCGCCGGAGCGCCAGAGCGTGCACCTCCATGCCGGGGGCGGCTGCGGTGGAAACTTCGGTTCTCGTGCTGGGTAGGTAGACGGCGCTGAAGGCGGCTCCTCGACACGCCTGTGTGCGGTTCATTGCCTGGGCGACGAACGAGCGCTGATCCATGAACACCTGATCGACCTCGCCCCGGCAGAGGGCATCGAACAGAAGGTCTCGATCGGGGTATTTCCGGATCGTGGCGCTGGGACGGACCTGCTTGATGAGGAAGCTCGGAACCGGAGCGTTCATGACTCCGATGACGTCTTCCTTGGGCGCCGTGGGTGTTGAGAGGAAGATCAGCCCAAAGTAGGACTCCGCCCAAGGGCTGGTGAAGTAGAGTTTCTCCACCCTGGGTGGTGTCATGGACAGGCTTCCCCAGAGATCGAGTTCCCCGGTAGAAAGCATCTCTTCGGGCCCGCGGGCGGCGCGAACCCATTCAATGCGCATCCCCAAACGCTTGGCCGCCGCACTGATAACTTCCGGGCCTAGGCCGCCTATGCTTCCGTCCGGGGAGTGGATCTCAAAGGGAGGGCCGTGCCAAGTACCAACCCGCAACGGGCGATGAGGTAGCGCGGAACTGGTCGTCCAGAAATACACAGTCGCGGCTATTCCAGCGACTCCGACCAGTAGGAAGAGGAGACGAGGAGTTCCGGTCGTGAGCAAATACTGGAGCCATCGGGCCATAGTTTGTCCCTAGCAGCGTATCGGTAGCAATTCACGAAAGATTAGCAGACGAAAGAATAGATGTGCATTCCGGCGAAGGTTCAGGAATAATTATTTCTTAATGACATACGACGAAGTACTCGCACACAACCGCCGCTGGGCCGCCGAGAAAGCGAAGGATCCCAGTTATTTTCCCGAACTGGCCGCTGAGCATAGCCCCGACTTCCTGTATATCGGTTGTTCGGATAGTCGCGTACCGGCGGAAGACATTCTAGGGGTTCCGCCGGGCGAGATATTTGTCCACCGGAATGTTGCCAATATTGTGGCCAATACAGACTTGAATGTGATGGCGGTGATTGAATATGCCGTGACCCATCTGCAGGTTAAGCACATTCTGGTGTGCGGCCACACGCATTGCGGCGGGGTGAAAGCCGCCATGGAAGCTAAGGATCTGGGCCTGCTAAACCCGTGGCTGCGGAACGTGCGGGACGTCTATCGGATGCACAAAGACGAGTTGAACGCGATTAAAGACGGCTGGGCGCGCTATGACCGGTTAGTGGAGTTGAGTGTCATCGAGCAATGCATTAACGTCATCAAAACCGCCGCCGTGCAGCACTCATTTGCCAAGTATGGCTTTCCCACTGTACACGGCTGGGTCTTTGATTTGGAAACCGGGCTCATCAATGATCTCGATATCAACTTCGAGGAGCGGCTCCACGAGTTGGACGAGATTTACAACCTGACTGATAAGCCCTGGTTCTAGCCGCTATTTCACTTGTTCGAGAATGGCAAAGTCGCCCGGGTTCCAAGCCTGGGCGATGATGAACAGCTTGCCGCCTTGTTTCTTGATGACGGCGTTGTGGATGTGCTGGAAGTTGGACAGTCCTAAGTCCTCTTTCGGCATGATTGTTGAAACCACTTTGTCGTTTTCAAGGAGGTAAATGGGAGCACCTTTGGTCCGGTCGGGCCCATGAAGCGCGCCAACGACGGCAAACTTATCCAGGTACTGAATGTCGCAGGGGAAGGATCCCTTGGGCAGACTGAGCGTGGAGAGGTATTCGCCGGTGCGGCTGTAACGGTCGATCTCGGAGTTCGGGCGGTCGGCGACGTCTATCCGGGTGGTGCCCGGCGGGATCGTGACGCCGTGGCCGGTGCCGAGCTGGCCGGGTCCGGTGCCGCGACCGCCGAAGGCGAGCGGGTTCCAAGTGGCCGCAAAGGGGCTGGTGGAGTTGATCTTAGCCGTCAGGACGTAATCCAGTTTGGAGTAGCCCGTCGGGATATAGAAGAGACCATCGAGTTGTTCGACGTCAGTGGGGACGAAGGCGCCGCCGCCGGCGAAGTATTCATTGGCCGTGGGGTTACCCATGTCGGTCTTGGGCGCTGGGGCGTTGAGGGTGCCGAGGAGCTTGCCGTCCATCGCGGTTGTGAAAATCTTGCCCACGGAGTTGCCGGGGAAGGAGAGCAGCGGGGTACCGTCCTTCGTCTTCCAGAACAGCGCGTTGTGCATGTTGGTATCCCGCATCGAGGGATCCGTCGGCAGGAGCGTCGTGGTCTTCAGGTCGGAGCTGATCCGGATGATGCCCGCGCCGGGGAGGGCGAAATAGATGTCGCCTTTGCCTTTGCGGCTGTCGATGGCGAAGCCGCCGTGCGCGGCCTTCAGCACCTTCTGCGCTTCGGCGGGGAGGTGAGACGAATTGAAGAGGACGCGGAATTTGTACTTGCCGTCGCCACTGACATTGCCCGCTTGTCCAAGAACGGAGGAGGGGCCGCCTGGGGCGAGATGCCATGCCAAAGCGAGAAGGGCAATCGAAAGGGTGAGGCTAAAAAATCGTTTCATGCGGATAGAAGACCTACCCCGCTATTCAATCACATCCACGGGTGAAGAGGAGCGTGATTTCGCGGGCATCGCGGTCAAGGGACCTGCCGGCGAAGTATCCACCGACGGCAACTGCGACGGCGACGGGGCCCCAGGCGCTTTGGAGCGCTTCGGCACTCCCTGTAGAAGCGGCGCCGATGGCAACAGTGGAATAGAATCCGATCACTGTGCCTAAAACGCGGCCGCGGACGCGGCGACGGCTGGCGCGGACCGATCGAATCTGTTGGCGGGCGACGGTTCGGGATTTGCCATTCGTATGGGTAATGGTGACGGCGTCCGTGGTGACGGCGGCCCAGGCGCCGGAGATCCGCTCGCCGGAGAGGAGGTGGACGTCAATGAGGCGGCCAGCCAATGCTTGCGGCGCCCGGCACCATTCGACCCTCTCCTGTGCGCCTTCCGCGGCCAGCGGAAGGATGAGTAGAAACAGGAAGAAGACAGTTCGCATACTCAGACGGTAAGCGCTTCCGCCGCCGCGTCGCGGCAGGATTAGGACGGTTTCTGAACTGCCACAACACGAAACACGTGATGCGGGGTGGCCGCGGGGAGTAACCCGGCGGCTACGGCGTCCGCGCCGATGGAGCCGCACAGTGAGAGTCCATCGATGCCATTCGCGTGCCGTGGATTGCGGAGTAGAACAAGGTCCGGTGAGACTCCGAGAGCGGAAAGGATGCGGGCCGACCAATCGAGAATGGTGGGTGAGATGGACACGACAGCCAACAGCGTGTTTTCCGGTGGGCGGCGTGCGCTGGCGAGCATTTCTTCGAGCGACACCAGGCGCACCGGGAGGACGCTCTGGCCAAGTTCCGGGAGGCGTCCGGCGCTGGCCCAGAGCTGATACCCAGGCGGCGGCTCGGCGCTGGAGGCGAAGTGGACTGGCTCGCCCCACTGCGCCGAAAGCTCGGCTGCAATCACCTCGGCGAGTGCGGGATCCGGGTCGATGACGGCGCGCGGAGGGGCAGGCGAAAGATGGACGGCCCGAGTAAGGGCGTCCAGCACGGCGGTTGGCGGGTGGCCGGCCGCTTCTGCTTCGGCCAGGAACCTTTCTACAATCGCGTCGAGCGAGTGCGAAGGCGGTCGGGAGCGGACGTAGACTCCACTGCCGGGTCGCTGTTCTACCCAGCCCCGGACGGTGAGCTCCTGATAGACGGTGCTGATGGTATTGGCATGCAGGCCGAGACGGCGCGCCAATTGCCGAACGCTGGGCAGCCGGTCACCAGGCTCGAAACGGCCGCTGAAAATAGAAAGGAGCAACTGAGAGATCAGTTGCTCCTTGATGGTCGTTGTTGTGCCGCGCGCGACCCAGAATCGCATGCGGCTAGTTTAGCCTTAGAACGCCAGGCGGAGCGCGAATTGGATCTCGCGCGCCGGGCCGTTCAAGCCGGTGATGGTGCCGAAGCCACCCGCCGAGCGGTTGCCGTTCGGGTTGCCCAGGTTCGTTTTGTTCAGGAAGTTGAACGCTTCCATACGGAACTCCGCTTTGAACTTCTCGGTGATGTGGAAGTCTTTGTGGAGACCGAAGTTCATCTGGTGCAGCGACGGGCCGCGGACGATGTTCCGGCCGGCGTTTCCGAAGGGGAACCGGGGGTCGGTCGGGATGGAAACCACGGTGGGATCAAGCCAGCGCGACACGGAACGCTGACCCTCGGGGAGCAACGGGTTGCCGGTGATGTTCGGCCGGTATGTGGGAGCGCCGCTCACCTGGAACTGCGCCGAGGGGCTCCAGCTCAGGTTAACAGGGGTGCCGCTGCCAGCGAAGTTGATGGCCGAAAGCCGCCAGCCGCCAGCCA
The DNA here is from genome assembly GCA_945890485.1 of Candidatus Sulfopaludibacter sp. SbA3. GTDB lineage: Bacteria > Acidobacteriota > Terriglobia > Bryobacterales > Bryobacteraceae. The sequence continues at coordinate 146,027 of CAMDCN010000011.1, forward strand.
CGAGGTCGGCCGCCTTGTTCCAATCGGTACCAAACGAACGGCCCTTGCCGAAGGGCAGGTCGTAGAGGAACGTCGTCACGTTGTTGAAGGGCTGATCGTAACCGCTCAGGCCCTTCTCGGCGGCGAGGTTGTTGTAGTTGACGCGGCTGTTGTCGCCATTCTGGGATTCGAGATGTCCCGAGGCGTTGTCGATGGCCTTGGACCAGGTGAACGAATTCAGAAAGTAGAAGCCATTCGAGAACTTCCGCTCCACCTTCGCCTGAAAGGCATGGTAGTCGAGGAAGCCGCCGGGGAAGGCCGACTGGATGTAGCTGAAGCCCTGGATGGGCCGGCGGGCGTCAACGGGGAGGTTCTGGCCGGGCTGATTTACCCGGGCGGTGTTGAGGTCGCCGAGGATCATCATGTTGCGGCCAAAGGTGCCGACGTAGCCGAGGTCGAGAACCAGGCCTTCCGCAAGCTCACGTTGGATGGTGAAGTGCGTGCTCTTCACCGAAGCTGACGGCAGATCAAAGGGAATCTGGTTGGTGCGGACGGTGTTGGTGCGCACGTTTGAGATATCGAGGAAGTTGTTGGGGAAGCCGCGCTCGAACGGCAGGAAGCAGGTAGCCGGGTTAAAGTTGCCGGTGGAGGGGCAGAGTTGCTGGCCGCCATTCGGAACGGCCGGGGCTACCTGGCTGATGTTCGGGCCCAAAATAAATGGGAGGTTGAATGCAAGAAGGTTTTCGCCGCCCAGCCGGTTAAAATGGATGTAGCTGACGCCGAAGGCGGCGCGGATGACGGTTTTATCGTTAAGCGTATATGCCGCGCCGATGCGGGGACCGACGTTGTTGCGATCCGGGTTGACGAGCGAGCGATCGCGGAGCGAGCCGTCCTTGGCGAGCACGACGGTGTTGGTGGAGGGGTCGAAGTTGGCCATGCGGTTGCCGCCTTCCCATTGCGGGGTGGCGAACTCATAGCGGAGGCCGAGGTTCAGCGTGAGCCGGCGGGAGACCTTAAAGTCGTCCTGCAGGTAGAGGAAGTGCATCCGCTGCCGGTAGTTGACGATGGTCGCCGTGTTCAAGGAGTAGTTGGAACGAGCACCGAAAAGGTAATCGGCCATAAACTGCCGGTCGTCATTCGGGGTGCCGGGGGCCTGGGAGAAACGGCCGCTAAAACCGACGCTGCCGTACTTCGGGTTGAAGTCATCGATGTCGGTGTCGATGCTCTGATACTCGTAGCCAGCCTTCAGACTGTGTTTGCTGAGAATCTTGGAGTAGTTGACCTTGGGATTGATGACGAATGGGTTCTGGAACTGGGGGTTCGAGTTCTGAACACCGAGTGCCGTGAAGCCGTTGATGCTGGACGCCATCACGCCGCCGGTGAAGCGGGGGTCGTTGGGGATGTTGGGGATGCCAAACCGCTCGCCGATGGTGGGAGTGCCCACGAACAGAGGGAACTTGCCGCCTTCGGTGCGGGAAATGCCGGTACGGATCTCGATGAGCGAAGTGGGGCTGAGCGTGTACGTGCTGCCAATGGCCATCTGTTCGTTGCGAACGCGGACGGTCCCGTTGGCGTTGCCGCCGGAAGCGCCGGGAATGGCCGGGGGTTCAAGGTTGTTCATCAGCCGGTGGCTGTAGCGAACGAAAGCCGTCCACTTGTCGTTGAAGTACTGGTCGTAGCGGATGTCGCCCTTGTCGTTCTGGTCGGTCCGGCGCGGCTGGGATTCGAAGTTGTTGCCGACGCCCAGCGGTCCGGTGCCGGCGCGGTTCGGCGCAGGCAGATCGGCGAGGATTTCGCGAGCCGATCGCGTAATGGCGCTGGCCGGAATTACGCCGTTGCTGTAAACCTCACCCGTATAGGGGTTGCGAATGGGGATACCCATATTGCCTTGCCGCATCGCGAGCGTCGGCAGCGTTGCGTAGGTGATGGTGCGGCTGACGCGGCGGAAGCCCTCGTAGTCGCCGAAGATGAACATCTTGTTTTTGACGAGCGCTCCGCCCATAGCAACGCCGAACTGGTTTTGGATCAGCGTCGGCTTCTGATTATTCACGGGCTTGAAAAAGCCGGTGGCGTTCAGGGACGTATTGCGCAGGTACTCCCACGCGGAGGCGTGGAGATCGTTGGCCCCGCTGCGAATCGAAGCATTGATGACAGCGCCGCCGGCGCGGCCAAACTCGGCCGAGAAGTTGTTGGTTTCGAGGCGGAACTCTTGCACGGCATCCGGGGTGATCTGGACGACCTGATTCGAGAAGCCCTGGTTCGATGTTCCATAAGAATTGTTGTCGACGCCGTCGACGACAAAGTTGTTCTGGGAGCTGCGCATCCCGTTCACGTTGAACGAGGCGTCGCGAGAGTTGGCGATGCCGCTGCGGCGGACGCCGGGGGCGAGCAGCGCAAGGTCGGCGTAGGCGCGACCATTCAGCGGTAGGTTGACGACCTGTTGGGTGCCGACGACAGTACCGCGGGAACTGGTATCGGTTTCGAGGATCTGGGCAGCCGAGTTAATGGTGACGCTTTCCGTGGTGGCGCCGACTTCGAGCTGCAGGTCGACACGCTGGCGCGCATTGACGGCAACTTCAAATTCCTGGGCGACAGCGGTCTTGAACCCACTGGCTTCCGCGGCGATTTTGTAGCGGCCGACACGGACGGTGAGGAACTGATACGTGCCGGTGCCGTCGGTCTCCGAAGAGGCTTCGACGCCGGTACGAACGTTGGTGAGCTTCAGTTTGGCGTTGGGAACTCCGAGTCCGGAGGAGTCGCGAACGACACCCAGGACGGTGGCGGAGTCAAATTGCGCAAACAAGGGCATGGCCATGGAGGCCAGCAAAAAACACGAGATTCTACTCATAGGCTACACAATGGTATCGCGTAGCCCATGAATATTGAATGACTAATACTTAGGAACCGACGGGTCGACTTGGTCGGACCAGGCGAGGATCCCACCAGTCATATTGCGCACATTCTTGAAGCCAGCCTGGCGAAGGACGTCGCAACCTTTGGCGCTACGGCCGCCCATCTTGCAATGGAGGACATAGTTGGCGCTGGGGTCAAGCTCCGCCACTTTCTTCGGCAGTTCGCCGAGTGGTATGAGGGTGGACGTAGGAATGCGGCCGATCTGGAACTCGTGCGTCTCGCGAACGTCGATCAGGATGAACGTCTCGTTGGCATCGATCAGGGCCTTGACGTCTTTGGGGCTGATTTCAGCGGACATGGGTGGGGGCTCCGGTTGTTTGGGAATTCCGCAGAACTGTTCGTAGTCGATCAGCTTCACATCGCCGGTGGCACAGATGCACTCGGGGTTCTTGCGCAGCTTCAACTCGCGGAACTTCATGGCGAGGGCGTCATAAAGCATCAGGCGGCCGATGAGGGGCTCGCCGGCGCCGAGGATGAGTTTCACCACTTCGGTGGCTTGCAGCAGGCCGACGACGCCCGGAAGAATGCCGAGGACTCCGCCTTCGGCGCAACTCGGGACGAGACCCGGAGGCGGCGGTTCCGGGTACAGACAGCGATAGCACGGTCCGCCTTCGGCGGCGAAGATCGTGGCCTGGCCTTCGAAACGAAAGATGGAGGCGTAGACATTCGGCTTGCCGAGCATCACGCAAGCGTCATTGATCAGGAAGCGGGTGGGGAAGTTGTCCGTGCCGTCGGCGATGATGTCGTAATCCTTCAGGATTTCGAGGGCATTTGCGCTGGTGAGGGCGACTTCGTGCTTGATGATCTTGATGAGCGGGTTGATGTCCCGCATCGTCTCTTCCGCCGAATCAATCTTCTTCTTGCCGATGTCTTTCGTTCCGTGGATCACTTGGCGTTGCAAGTTCGAAACGTCGACGACGTCGAAATCGACGAGACCAATGGTGCCGACACCGGCTGCGGCGAGATACATGGCGACCGGGGCGCCGAGGCCGCCGGTGCCGATCAGCAGGACTTTGGCCGCCTTGAGCTTCTCCTGCCCTTCGACGCCGACTTCCGGCATGATGAGATGCCGGCTATAGCGAGATACTTCTTCCTGCGTTAGCATAGGCCGCCAGCGATGGAGGGAACGATGGAGATGGTGTCGCCGTCGGCAACGGCGGTCGCGTCCTTCTGCAGGTAGCGGATGTCTTCATCGTTAACGTAGACATTGACGAAGCTGCGTAGCTTACCTTCGTCGTTAAACAGATTCTTCCGGAGGTCCGGGAACTGCGTGGTAAGGCTGGCGAGAGCTTCGCCGACCGTCGCGCCGGAGACGTCGACGGAGTTGTTCTTTTCGGCGTATTGCCGCAAGGGGGTGGGAATGAGAATCTTGGCCATTGGGTCTTTTCTTAATATTCTAAAGGCTCTTGCTCGGCTTTCGTTTGCTCGGCGTTGGGGAGCCAGCTATTCGCGTGATGAAACTTCCCTTTTTGGATGCTCAAAACGATGAAACTGTACCAAGGGCAGGAGTTTTCGAGGTCCGTTTTTGAAAAATAGGCATCGCAGTCCGGGTGGGAGTGGAAAATGCCGATGACATCGAGGCCGCGCTGACGCGCTTCGCGCTCGACGCGGAGAAGATCCTCCGGACGGATTTCGTATCGATCCTCCTGCCCGCCGGTGTAGGCGTTTTCGAGTGGGAGGGCGAAGGTGACGGTCTTGTCGTCGCCGTCGGCCGTACCAAGCATGGCGCCGCAGCATTCATTGGGGAAAGTGGCTTCAGCGTGGGCGACCATGGTGGTCCAGGGTTCAGGGTGTACGCGGATCATGAGTATTGGGGGTCGTTCCAGAAGGGTTCGGAAAGGTATTTTTCGGCGCCGTCGCAGAGGATGGTGACGATGACACCTTCTCTGATGCGTTCGGCGAGCTTTAGGGCTCCGTAGACGTTTGCGCCCGCGGAAATGCCGACCAGCAGGCCCTCCTCGCGGGCGAGGCGCCGGACCATGCGATAGGCGTCTTCGGTTTCGAGCCACAGGTTTTCGTCAGCCAGCGATTCGTCATAAATGCCGGGGACAATCGCCGTGGGCATGTGCTTTAGCCCCTCAAGGCCGTGGAAGCCGGAGGAGGGTTGGGCGGAGAAGCACTGGATGTTCGGATTGAACTCCTTCAGCCGGCGCGTAGTCCCCATAAAAGTGCCGGACGTGCCCATGGCGGCGACGAAGTGGGTGATCCGGTTCTCGGTTTGCGCGAGGATCTCCGGGCCGGTGGATTCGTAGTGCGCCTGCCAGTTGGCCGGGTTGTTGTACTGGTCGGGATAAAAGTAGCGGTCAGGGTCGGCGGCGTAGATTTTCTTGCACTCGCGGATGGCGCCGTCGGAGCCGGTGTCGGGATCGGTGAGAATGAGTTCCGCTCCGTACGCCTTGAGGATGTGTTTCCGCTCCGGCGAGGCGTTTGCCGGAAGGCAGAGCTTGACCTGATAGCCACGGGCGGCGGCCACCATGGCGTAGGCGATCCCGGTATTGCCGGAAGTGGAATCGAGAATTACTTTGTCCCGGGTGAGGAGGCCGCGGCGTTCGCCGTCCAGGATCATGTTGAGCGCCGGACGGTCTTTGACGCTGCCGCCGGGGTTGGCGAACTCGGCTTTGCCATAGAGTTCGATGCCGGGGAGGTGAGAGGTGAGGCGGTCGAGCCGGAAGAGCGGCGTATTGCCGATGGCTTCGATCAGGTGCATCTACACAGGGTAACCCGAGGGCTGACATCGGCGCGTCATCTAAGCCTGATAGTCTGTGGACCATGACATTCCGGAATACGGCTTTCCTGGTCGCGGCGGTGGCCGCGCTGGGGGCGGCCTCGGCGCCCCTGATCTCGACGACCCTGTTGGGGCGGCAGGTGGACGGCAGCTTTCTGCTCGTGAGTCACCAGCTTGTGAAGCCTTGGGGGACGCAGCTCTTCTTCAAGGGCCGGCCGGTGGACATGGCGTTCGACCCGGCCAAGCGGTGGCTGGCCGTGCTGAGCGGAACCGAGGTGGCTATTCTCGATGGGACCAGCGGGAGCGTTGTCGACCGGGCGAAGTCGAAGACGACCTCCTACGCGGGCATTGCATTTTCTCCGGATGGGAAAGAGATCTGGGCGTCCGAGACCACGCGAACCGGGCCCGACAGTCTGCTGCTGATCGGCGTCGGAACCAACGGCAAAGTGACGGGTACAGACCGGCTGAACCTGCCGGGCCATTCGGTGCCGACGGGCATCGCCTTCTCGGCCGACGGGAAAACCGTCTACGTCGCGATGCATCGGGACAACGTGCTGGTCGCGTTTGACCGGGCGACGCGGAAGGAGGCGAAGCGCTGGCCGACGGGCCTCGCGCCGTTCGGCGTCGTGGTGCGTGACGGGATGGCTTACGTGACGAACCGTGCGGGATCGTCGATTCCGCCGGGAGCGGCGACGGCGCCGAGCGGTGGCGTAGATGTCCCGGTAGACGCGAATGGATCGGTGCTGCCCGGAAGTCTGACGGTGTTATCGCTGGCGGACGGCAAGCGGGAGGACGTGGCCGTGGACCGTGCGCCGTCCGGCATTGCGATGCGGCCGGATGGAGGCGAGGTGGCCGTGGCGAACGGCCATTCGGACACCGTGACGCTGGTCGACACCAAGACGCGCAAGACGAAGACAGTGGCCGCCGGTGGGCAGCCGATTGGAGTGCTCTATAGCGCTGACGGAAGCCGCTTGTATGTCGCCTGCGCGGGGGAGAACGCCGTGGCTGTCGTGGAGGGCGGCAAAGTGGTGGGTGCCATTCCGACCGGGTGGTTCCCTTCGGCTTTGGCCCTGGATGGCAAAGGTGACCTGCGCGTGGTGAACATTAAGGGTGTCGGCAACACGGAGCAGGAGCCGGGCAAGTTCAACAGCCGGGCGTTTGAGGGAAGCCTGTTGACGATTCCGGCGCCAAGCCGGGCGCAAGCCGCGGCGGGGCAGCGCGAAGTGAAGTTGGCTAACGCGCCGCGCTTCACGCCGCAGGGCGGGGTGAAGGATCTGGACCGGCTGGGCATAGAACATGTGTTTCTGCTGATCAAAGAGAACCGAACATATGACCAGGTGTTTGGCGATATGCCCGTAGGCAATGGGAAGAAGGAGTTTGCGATCTACCCGCGGGAGATCACGCCGAATCATCATGCGTTGGCGGAAGAGTTCGTGCTGCTCGACAATTTCTATGCGACAGGAGCGATCAGCTTCGAAGGGCATCAGTGGCTGATGATGGGATTTGTGAGCGACCACGTGGAGCGGGCGCTGCAGTCGGCGCCGCGGGGCTATGCGTGGAATATGGCGGATGGGTTGGCCGTTTCGCCGCAGGGCTTCTTTTGGCAGAGCGCACGGCGTCCATTGAAGGTGCAGTTGTTGGGGCCGTTATCGCTGCCCGCGATTTTTGATGCGAAGACGGGACTCGTGAAAGATGTCAACGAAAGCGGCCTGCCGCCGTGGACGTACTACTGGGACCACTACCAGAAAGGAACTTGGCGCGACGTGATCGCTTCCAAATGCGGGGTGCCGGCGCTGAAGGGAATCTATGATGAACGGTTCCCCCCAAGTGAGATGAAGATTCCCGACGTAATCCGCGCAGAGGCTTTTCTTGAGCGTTTAGGCAAGTGGGAGAAGGACGGGACGACGCCGAATCTGACCATCGTGACGATGACCAGCGACCACACCGTAGGAAAGAATCCCGGAGCGCCGACGCCGCGGGCGATGATGGCGGATAACGACCTGGCGCTGGGCCGGATGGTGGAAGGGATCAGCAAAAGCAAGATGTGGGCGAAGTCCTTGATCCTGGTCGTCGAGGACGACGCGCAGGACGGTGTCGATCATGTGGCGGGGAACCGGACCGTGGCGTTGGCGATCGGGCCGCATATCAAGCGGAAATCACTGAACTCGAACTTCTTCACGCAAACGAGTCTGGTACGTACGATTCAGGATGTGTTCCGGATTGAGCCGAAGACCAGGTTCCTGAAGGCATCGCGGGCGATGAACAGCGTGTTCGTGAAAGACGCGGATTTGAAGCCGTTCACGCATCTGCCGGCGCGGGTGAAATTGGATGAGTTGAATCCGCCATTGCAGGCGTTGAAAGGGCGCGAGCGGTGGGCTGCCGAAGAGTCCGCCAAGATGAATTGGAGTGAAGTGGACGACGTGCCAACGGACACATTGAACCGGATCTTGTGGGGCGATGCGAAAGGCTACTCGACGCCGTATCCGGGTGTCAACGCTCTGAAACAATAGTTGGTATATACTACGGCGCATGAATCGCGCCTTGCGAATATTTTCAGGGATCATTCTGGGCTTGGCGACGTTAGCCGCCCAGGAAACAACGGGAAGCGTAACAGGAACAGTCAAAGACCCGACCGGCGCCGTTATTGTAGGCGCCGCCGTGACGGCAACGAATACAGAGACGGGCGGAGAGTTCCGCACGGTGACGGACGAGTCGGGAAGCTACTTGTTTCCGCTCCTGAGGGCGGGAACGTACCGCGTGGTGATCGAGAGCAAGGGCTTCCAGCGCGTGCTGCAGTCCGGTGTGATTGTGAACACGAGTGAACGGTCGCGCATTGATGTGACGCTCAGTGTCGGCCAGTTGACGGATACGGTGAACGTTACGGCGGAGACCCCTCTGCTGCAGAGTGAACGCGTGACGATCGGTCAAGTGGTGGAACAGCGGACGATTCAATCGATCCCCCTGGCAACGCGAAACTTTACGCAGATCCTGGGAACGTCGGCGGGCGTGGTGGGCTCCATCTTCAACGCCGATAATCCGGGGACGGGCAGCGACAGTGTGAGCGTGAACGGTGCGCGGCGCGGCAGCAACAACCTGCTCGTCGACGGCGTGCCGACGACGAACCCTCTGAACAACGCCCCTGATGGCGACGGCACGCCGTCGATCGAGTTCCTCAGCGAGTTCAAGGTGATGACGAGCCTCTTCAGCGCCGAGTATGGCCGGAACCTAGGCTCGACGATCAACGTGACCACGCGCAGCGGCACGAATCAGTTCCATGGCGCGGCGTATGAGTTCCTGCGGAACACGAAACTGAATGCGCGCCCGTTCTTCAATCCGGTGCGGGGCCAGAACAACCAGAACCAGTTCGGAGCGAACATTGGCGGACCGGTGGTGATCCCGAAGTTGTACAACGGCAAGGACCGGACGTTCTTCTTCTTCGGTTGGGAAAGTTCGCGGCAGTTGAATGCTAATTCGGGCGCCGCGGCGATTCAGCGGATTGTGCCGACGACGGCGCAGCGGAACGGCGATTTCTCGGGGCGGCGGATCATCAACGATCCAGTGACAGGGCAGCCCTTTCCGGGCAACGTGATTCCGGCGTCGCGGATCAATCCGATTTCGAAGGCGATTCAGGACCGCTATATCCCGGTGCCGAACTTCTCGCAGGGCGCGAACAACTTCTTCGCGGCGCAATCGATTGCCACGGACATCGATATGTGGACGGTGAAGTTCGATCATCGCTTCTCGGACAAAGACAACATCTCGGGCCGGTGGTTCATTAGCCGGCAGGGCGACCTGACCCCGTTTGGTTCCGGACTGCCCGGGCTGGGCCGTATCGCGAACCGGAAGAAGGACTCCGGGAACGTGACGCATACCCATCTATTTAGCTCCAATCAGGTATTGGAAGCGCGGTTCGGGTTTGACGACTCGTCCCAATTTCTGGCCATGCAGAACAATGACAACCCGACGACGGTAGGCTTGAAGCCGTTGGGTGTGACGAATCTGGATGGTCCGCCGCGGATCAACATCACGAACTATGTGCAGTTCGGCAATGAGGCAAACTGGTCGGACTTTATCAAACGCTACACGGGTGGCGCGACCATGACCTGGATCAAGGGTAAGCACAACTTCAAGTACGGCGGCGAAAGTCAGGTCTCGGACTATAACCCGAAGAATGCTCAGGTCAGCCGTGGACTGTGGCAGTACAACGGGTTGGCGAGCGGCGACGAGTACGCCGACTTCCTGCTGAGCCATGCGCGGTTGAAGCAATTCAGCGCGCCCGGCACGGGCGGCGAGTTGAAGATGCGGGACAACTTGATGGCGGGCTTCTTCAACGATGACTGGAAAGTGAGCCAGAAGCTAACGGTGAACTGGGGTGTGCGGTACGAGTATCACTTCCAGCCGTATGCCTACAACCTGGGCATGTTGAACTGGTGGCCCGAGAACTATACGGGCGTGGGCACCCTGGCCGGTTCAGGCATCGTGCAGGGAGGAGTCAATGGAGTGCCGAAGAGCACGGTGTATAACGACGGGAACAACTTTGCGCCGCGTTTGGGCTTGGCCTACCGCGTCTCCGATACGTGGGTGATCCGCGCCGGTGCCGGTTTGTACTACGACACACGGACTGGTCAGATTGCTCAGCAGGCGTTTAACAATCCTCCAACCTCGACCCGCGTTGAAGCGGATTGTAATGCGCCGGGTACGCCGTGCCGATTGAATACGCCGGACAATTGGACGTACCTCGATCCGCAGCATGACCCGACACGGATTCCGTTCCCGACTTCGGCGACTCAGCAGCTGCAGGTTTGGGGCACCGAGCGGAATACCAAGATGGACCATGCCTGGCAGTACAACTTCAGTATCCAGAAGCAACTGCCTGGGAATGTGCTGGTGGAAAGCGCCTATGTCGGCACGAAGGGAACAAACTTGATGGCGCGGCGGAACTTCAATCCGATTATCCCGCAGGCGAATGGCACGACGGTCCGTCAGTACCCCGGATTCGGCACGATGCTGATCACCGCGCAAAATGGCTCTTCCAGCTATCACTCGTTCCAGACGACGGTGAAGAAGCGCACCAAGATGACGACGCTGCAAGGCGCCTACACTTGGGGCAAAACACTGGGCAACGGCGACGACGGCAACCGGTTCTTCACGACCCTGTTCCCGACCCCGTGGAACGATTTCAGCCGGGCGAAAGGTCCGGCGAACTTTGACCGGTCGCACCGGTTCACGCTCGTCGTCAACCAGGACCTGCCGAATCTGTTCACCGGCGGGGTTGGGAAGTTCTTCCTGAACAACTGGAGCCTGAACGGGTTTTTCGTCACGCAGACGGGCACCCCGGTAACGGTGTTCAACCGGGATAGCGGCCAAGGCCTCGGTGGTTTGGCGTCGGACCCGGCCGGGGCGTTCTTCTCGAACGTCATTGCTGGGCAGCCGCTGGTGAATCCGGGCGACGTCAAAGACAACCTGCGGAACTACATCAATCGGGCGGCTTGGAGCCCGGCGCCGCGCGGCACCTGGGGCAACTCGGGCCGCGGCATGTTCCGCGGACCGGGGCAGAGCTCCATCGACTTCTCCGTGTTCAAGGACTTCAAGTTCGGCGAACGGTTCAACATGCAGTTCCGGACGGAGATGTTCAATTTGCTGAATCAGGCTAATTTTGGTAATCCTGGCAATAGCATGGATAACGCCAATTTCGGCCAGATTAACTCGACGTCGGTGAACGCTCGGCTGGTGCAGATGGCGTTGAAGCTGACGTTCTAATGAGGTTGCTGGTTTGGTTACTCCCGGGGCTGCTGCTGGCGCAAGGCATGGGCAGCGGTCCCCGGGCGGGTAAGAAAGCGGGCGGGCCGAAGGTGGCTGCGCCCGCTTTCTCTTTGCGAGAGCTGCCGATGGGATTAACGGCGAAGCACCGGTACGGCGACGGAACTTCGCGGTACATCCTGAGCATGACAGGGAACGGAGTGGCCGCCTTCGACTTTGATAACGACGGGGCCGTGGACCTGCTGTTCGCCGATGGGGTGGCTCCTGTGTTGTATCGGAACACCGGCGCGGGGAAGTTCGAAGACGTATCGACGGGCAGCGGCTTTGCGCCGCGGCCTTGGGGCCAGGGCGTCTGCGCGGGTGATTTCGACAACGACGGTTGGACCGATGTCCTGATGACGTACTACGGGGCAAGCCGGTTGTACCGGAATGTCGAGGGTCGGTTCCACGACGTGACGGCGGCGGCCGGAATGCCGGGCGAGGGGAAGCGATTCTCGACCGGTTGCGCCTTCGTCGACTACGACCGGGACGGACGGTTGGACCTGGTGGTGGCGAACTACGTTGGCTTTGACCTGGCGAATGCCGGAAAGCCGGGGGCGACGAAGTACTGCACCTGGCTGGGGCTCGAGGTATTTTGCGGCCCACGCGGGTTCCCGACCGACCGGCCGATTCTCTACCGCAACGAAGGGGCGGGGAAGTTCAAGGATGTAACGGAGCAGGCTCTGAAGGGCGTGGAGGGGTTGCACTACGGATTAGGCGTCGTGGTGTCTGACTTCGACGGGGACGGGTGGACCGACATCTACATCGCGTGTGACTCGACGCCGGGGATTTTGCTGCGGAATAACCGGGATGGGACATTGACGGATGTAGCGGTCGAAGCCGGGGCTGCTTACGGGGCGAATGGGGAAGAGCTGGGGAGCATGGGTGTAGCCGCGGTGGACGTGGACGGGGATGGGCGAATGGACTTGGTGAAGACCAACTTCATCGATGAGACGCCAAGCCTATACCGGAACCTGGGGGATTGGTTTTTTGTCGACGCTACGGAGGAGACAGGGCTGGGCAGTGACGCCACGGCGGTGGGCTGGGGGCTGGGCGTGATGGATTGGGACCGGGACGGTCGATCGGATCTGGTGATGGCGAATGGTCACATCTATCCCGAGTTGGGGGCGGCGCAGAAGCAGGCGAAGTCGCTGTATTGGAATGGCGGAGGAGTGTTCGCGACGGCGCGTGCGGGGACGCCGATGGCGTCGCGAGGCCTGGCGTTGGGCGACTTGGATGGAGATGGCGTCGAAGAGATTGTCGTCACCAACCTGGGCGCGGGACCGGCGGTTTACCGCGTGGAAGCGAAACGAGGGAACGGCTTGGGTCTGCGTCTCGAAGGGACGAAGTCGAACCGGAGTGCGATTGGGGCGCGGGTGCGGGTGACGGTGGGAGGGAAAACGCTGACGGAGGAGGTGCGGAGCGGGGGGAGCTATGCTTCTCAGCATGACTTTGCGGTGTACTTCGGATTAGGGGAGGCGGCGGGTGCGGACCGGGTGGAGATCCGTTGGCCGAATGGGGAGAGTGAGGCGCTCGGGAAGTTAGCGGCGGGAGCACTGTACCGCGTTAAAGAAGGTTCTGGTGTGGTGGCGAAGAAAGTATGGTGATGGTGTTGGCGTTGTTCTTGCAGATCGGCGCGGAGGAGTGGTTGGCCAAGGGGTTGGGGGCGTTGAAGGCGGGGCATGCCAGCGAGGCACGGATAGCGCTCGAAGAGGCGGTGCGGCAGGCGCCGGGCCAGCCGGTGATGTGGCTGGCGGTGGCCGAAGCGCGGTTGCGGACCGGGGCAGCGGCTGAGGCGGTATCGGCAATGGACCAGGCTGGGCGGCTGGCACCGGGTTCCACTATGGTGCAGCGGGGGCGGACGATGTTCGCGCGCCGGATGGGAGAGACGGCGCAGGGGTTGTTGGATGCGCGCCAGGAGAAGCGGGCCGAGGCGGTGCTGCAGGAGGCCGTGAAGGCGTATCCAGCGGAGCCGGAGCTATGGCGGCTGTTGGGGTTAGCGATGTATGCCCAGGGGCGGAATGCGGATGCCGTGGCGGCATTTGTGAAAGCGATCGATCTCGCGCCCGAGGAGGAGACCCTCTACGCGGGACTCGAGACGCTGCTGCCGGCGGGGAAGGAGGTGGAGCATCGGCTGGCGGGGTATGCGGCTCGCCATGCGGGGTCGGCGATGGGATGGTATCTGCTGGGGCTGGAGCGGGGGGATGCGGCGTTGTTTGAGAAGGCTTGGGCGTTGGACGCCAAGTTTTGGCCGGCGGCATTTGCGTTGCATCGTAGCGTCGCGCAGGGGAGGGCGGTGGCGTTGCTGGAACGGGTGGTGGAGCTGAATCCGGAATATGGGCCGGCCTACTATGCGCTGGCGCAGCTCTATGCAAAGGCGGGGCAGCGTGAGAAGGCGCTGGCGGCGCGGAAGCGGCACCATGCGCTGGCGGGTGCTCCCTAGCCAGAGATAGTGCCCTCAACAGTACTGGTTCGCTTGGGGATGTCGACGGCGGATGCAACAATTTCGGCACCGGTACCCAAGCGGCCCAATCAGGCCGCCGGGCTCGAATTCCGAAAAACCATACACGGCCTCTAGCGAAGCCGCAACACCACCGTGGAGCGAGCTAGTTCGATTGCCAGAAGATGCCGAAGGCGATACGGGTAAAGGCACGGTTGAGGCCGACGGTACCGGCAGCGCCATTGCCGGTCAGTGTTGCCCCGGAGACAAACGGCTTATAGGCCTTCACCTCAGTGCGAAATCCAAACCGCTCGGTCACATAGATACGAAGCCCGGCTCCCCCGTTGACGGAGGCGCCCGTGGCGCCGGCCACCGACGCTTCAACCGGAAGATCCGGGTTCCCAGGGCGTTTCACGCCAATCGTTAAATTCCCAGCAGGATACCGAAGGAACCCAACGCCGCCAATCAAATAGGGCACAAACCGGGAGCCGGGGCGGGGAGCAAAGCGGTAGTGAATTCCAGAGTTGACCTCGGTGACAGACGTTTGGTAACTAGTTCCGTTGAAAAGATTTCTATCGATGCCAATCTCGCGGGCCATCGTCGGGAAATAGTTGAACTCGAGATAGGGGAACAGTGCCTTGGTAACGGCGTACCCGAAGTTAGCGCCGAACAATCCGTTGGTCTGGCCTTCGCCGCGAGTGAAGCCGCCATAACCGCCGACCTCCCAGGACTTTGCTTTGACCACGGGGGCGTCCTGGCCGAATGCAAGCGATGTTGCAAGGAAAAGCAACACCGCGTATTTGTTCTTCATAGAGATCTCCTCGATATGTTTTAGCGCTTTTTGAAAACCGGCACACGAATATCTTGTGTCTGGACGGTTCCTGCCTTCGCGCGGAAGCTGCCAGCGAGATCGTCCGTGGGACAACCAGCGGAAGCCAAGCGCCAAGACCCAGGCCCGGCTGACCGGGAAGGGCGCTTCCGGCAAAGGCCCCGACGGAGGCTCCATTCGAAGAGTTGAAACTGCACCGTCATACGTTTCCGCTGCAACTGTCCCGTGGTCAGTTGGTATAGCGCAGAAGCGAGGGGAAATAGGACAGGCGGGCGAACATTCTTCGCGCCGCCCGGCCTGGCTATTGAACCCGATCGTGCGGAAAACCGGCGTCCAGCAGCGACTGCATCAAACTGGCGATGTGCTCGGGTCCCCGGGTTTCCATCGTGATGTCGATTACGGTGTCGCCTAAATTGACGCCATAGTAGGCCCGGTCGTGAAGGGTCTCAACGATATTGGCATCGTTCTCAGTGATGATATGAGTGAGACGATGAAGCGAACCGGGGTGGTCCGGAAGGTGGATGCGGAGGCGTACCAACCGGCCGTCCTTGACGAGGCCCCGCTCGATAATGCGGCTGAGGAGTGTAACGTCGATGTTGCCGCCGCAAACCAGGACACCAATGCGGCGGCCAGTGAGTCCGGTTTTGTCATGCAGCACGGCGGCCAGCGCGGCGGCTCCCGCGCCTTCGGCTAGCGTCTTTTCGCGCTCCAGTAGAAGCAGGATCGCCTTGGCGATCTCTTCCTCTTCCACGGTGACGATGGAATCCACATAGCGGCGCACGAGAGGGTACGTGTGGTCTCCTGCGCGGCGCACGGCGATGCCGTCGGCAACCGTTGTGGCGCGGGGGATGGTGACCGGTTCGCGGTGTTCGAGCGCCGCGCGCATCGATGGCAGTCTGGCTGTTTGCACGCCGATGACGCGGACGTCGGGGCGGAGCGATTTCACGGCGCAGGCCAAGCCGCCGATCAGTCCGCCGCCGCCAATGGGGCAAACGATGGCTTCGAGCGTCGGTTCCTGCGCGAGCATTTCGAGGCCGAGGGTGCCCTGTCCGGCGATGACAGCGGGATCGTCAAAAGCGTGGAGAAATGTAAGATTCTCGGCGTCGGCACGGCGTCTGGCTTCAGCGAAAGCGTCGTCGTAGTTGCTGCCATGGAGAATGACTTCAGCACCGTAGCGGCGGGTCGCCGTTACCTTCACACGCGGCGTGTGGAGGGGCATGTAGATGTAGGCGCGGATGCCGCGTTTGGTGGCGTGGTAGGAGACGGCTTGGGCGTGATTACCCGCCGACGCGCAGATGACGCCGTTGGCGGCCTCCTCAGCCGAGAGCGTCAGGATCTTGTTGAGGGCGCCTCGCTCCTTGAAGGAGCCGGTCATCTGCAGGTTGTCGAGCTTGAGATAAATGTCGTTGCCAGTGAGCTGGGAAAGCTCCTCGGAACGGACCTGCGGGGACAAGGACACGGAGCCGGCGATGCGTTCGGCGGCGGCCTGGATTTGAGCGAGATCGACCATGGGTGATCTCGCTATGGTATCGCTAGCCGATTCGCGTCAGCGTGAAGATATGCGCTGGCGGAATGCCCGTAAGGCGGGAAGCCGCGGCGGCGCGGGCGGCGGCTGGAAGGCCGGCGTACTCTTTGACGAAAGCTGGCAGCAGCGTCAAACGGACCGATTGGCCCGTGCGTTTGTTGCGAACCACGCTGGCGGTTGGGCCCGCCTTGGCTTCAACGATCGACAGATTCCATTGGCCGAGACTCGCGCCGGTGGCAGCTTGCAAACCATCGACTATGCTGCTGAACTGGCGCTGGCGCGGCGAGTAGTGAACGACTTCGATATCTTCACTCGCGCGGCCCAGAGTAAGAGCGGCCAGGGCGGCTTCCCCCATGAGGTAACCGGCGACGGCGAACGGTTCGGCAGAGCCGTGAATCAGGGTTGACCGGTCGAGGGAGGGGATGGCGTCGTCATCGTGGGCATGCAGGGCGGCGACGGCGGCGGTGGCGGCAAGCGAGCGGCGAGTGATGGGCTTCATTGGATCTCGAAGGTCAGGCTGGACCAGTAGCTTTCCCAATCGGCGATAGCCGGTTCCGCACAACGCTCCATTGAGACGGTATGGAGCTTCCAGGTACCGGCGGTCGTGATCGGAATTTTCAGTGTGCCATCTTTGGCGGTGCGCCCGGCGACGGTGCGGCCGAACTTGCCGTCAGCGGTCAGCCAGGCGACCTCGATTTGGAGCTCGGCCGCAGGCTTGCCGCGGAGAAGAATGCGGATGGGGAGGTGGCCACCGGGACGGACGTTGGCGGGATTCTGATCCGGGACGATCTCGATGGGGAAGCCCACGGTCTGACGATAGAAGTCGCTGGGCTGGCCGGCCGTGAGAAGCGACTTCACGTACTTGCTGTAGCGCTCGCGGCCGGGCTTGGCGGACTCGCCATGTTGTGCCCGCCAGGCAAGAACGCTCGAAAGGCCTTCGTGCTTAAGGTACTCCTCGAACTTCTGGGGTTGCAGTTCGATGAAATTGGGCCGGGTGCGGGCGATGGCGTAGGCGGAGCCAGCCTTCGCAAGAATGGCTTCGGCAAGCAGGAGTTTGCCGTCGACGCGAAGGTTGGCCAAGGGCGTACGGCCGCTGGCCGTGACGACGAGCGCGTCGAGAACGTTCTCTAGTTTCGGCGGACGATCGGGTACCGGGAAGTCGTCGCCGTTGTGAAAGGCGATCGTGGTGGGCTGGCCCAACTCCAGACGGAACCGCTTGGGCATCAGGTAGAGATCGTGGGCCAACAGAGGAAAAGCGAGCAGGAGAAAAGAAAAACGCATGTTTTCAAATCCGATCTTGACTTCGCATCGTATCACGATCGTACGATTAGTGATACTTCCGGAGGTCGTCTCATGAATTGGGTTCGTTTCGTATTTTTGCTCGTTTGTGCTGGGGCCCTCCTGGGACAACTATCGACAGCGTCGCTTTCCGGCACCGTTGCCGATGAGCAGGACGCCGTCGTGAACGGAGCAAAGGTCACTCTGCAGGACCGCTCCAAGGGCTACGCACGAGAGTTGACGGCCGAGGCGAACGGTTCGTTCCACTTTGCCCAGTTGCCGGCCGGCAGCTATATCCTGCTCGTGGAAAAGGACGGATTTGCGACAGCACAGTTTCCGGCCCTAGCGCTCAACGCGAACGATCAACGGTCGTTGCGCGTGCGGCTGCGAGTGGCGGCCCGGGAAGAGAAACTGACGATCACGAGCCAGGCGTCGCTCGTCAGCGAGAGCCCGGCGGTAGCGACGGTGGTCGATCAGAAGTTCATCGAAAACCAGCCGCTGAACGGCCGTAGCTTTCAAACGCTGATCAATCTCTCGCCGGGCGTGGTGCTCGCGCCGTCGGGTCTGGTGACCCAGGGCCAGTTCTCGGTCAACGGCCAGCGCACCGGATCGAACTATTTCACGGTGGATGGAGTAGGCGCAAACTTTGGACTGCCCGCAGCGACGACACCGTATGAGGGCGCCAGTGGAGCCGTCCCGTCGTTCAGCGCGCAAGGGGGCAGCAGCGCGCTTGCCTCCGTCGACTCCGTGCAGGAGTTCACCATCCAGACTTCGACTTACGCGCCGGAATACGGCCGTCAGCCAGGCGCACAGGTGGCGATCGTCACGCGGTCCGGCACGAATTCGCTCCACGGCTCGGCCTTTGAGTACTTGCGCAACGACAAGTTCGATGCGAATAGCTGGTTCGGGAATGCCAACAACATCAAGCGGCCGGCGCTGCGGCAGAACGATTTTGGCGGAACGTTCGGCGGGCCGGTCTTGATTCCGAAGGTCTACGACGGCCGGAACAAGACGTTTTTCTTCGTCTCGTACGAAGGTCTGCGGTTGATTCAGCCGGTGATCTCGGTACCTTCGCGGGTGCCGTCGATCGCTGCCCGGGAACAGGCGACAGGGTTGCTGAAGAGCCTGCTCGAAGCGTATCCCCTGCCGGTGGCGCCACCCTTGGCGGCTACTCCGAACGAGACTCCGTACGTGGCCGGCTTCTCGAACCCATCGACGCTGAACGCGACGAGCGTGCGGATGGACCACTCGTTTTCGCCCAAATACACTGTGTTCGGCCGGTATCACTATGCGCCATCGGAGAGCCAGGAGCGGGGCCGGTTCGTGACGCCGAGCTTCGTGGCGACGCTGCCAAACCGGACGAAGACATTCACGGCAGGATCAACGATGCTGCTGAGCCCGACGCTAACGAACGACCTCCGCATGAACTTCAGCGAGTCGTACGCGGCCCAGATCTACCGCCAGGATACGTTTGGCGGAGCCAAGTTGCTCGCGCCTGAGCTGGTGTTTCCGCCATTCGCGGACTTGGCAACTTCGTTGTTCTATCTCACCATCGGCGGCAACGACGAGAACACCATCAGCCCGGGCACGTTCAGCGCAAACACACAGAACCAGATGAATATCGTGGAGACGGCCAACTGGACGGTGCGTTCGCATTCGTTCAAGTTCGGCTTCGACTATCGGCGCCTGGCGCCTTCCATCGGCGGGCGGCTGTACTCGAAGATTCTCACGATCCCGACGATTACCCAGTTGGTGACCGGCATCGCACCGAGTGCGGAGATCCGGCAGGTGGATACCTTCCTCGAACCGCGCTATCAGAACTTTTCCGCCTTCTTCCAGGACGCCTGGCGCATCTCGCCCCGCTTGACGTTGACGTACGGACTCCGCTGGGAGGTGAACCCCGCGCCGGGGGACGCCAACGGCAATTTGGCGTTGACCGTGCGCGGACTGAACAACCCGCCAACCGCAACGCTGGCGCCAGCGGGGACTCGGCTCTACGAGACGACCTACGCGAACTTCGCGCCGCGAATCGGAATCGCCTATCAGCCGTTCCGGAATCGGGGGACAGTGGTGCGCGCGGGCTTCGGCCAGTTCTTCGACCTGGGCAGTTCGTTCACAGGCACCGCACTAACACCGGGGAACTACCCGTTCTCACGAAGCGCCTTCTTCACGAACACCTCGATCAGCAATCCCGAGTTGAACGGGACAGCGGGACCGGCGAATCTCAATCCGCCGTATCCCCGGCTGTTCGCCTACGCGGAGGACTACAAACTGCCGTACACCCTGCAGTACAGCTTTGCCATTGAGCAGCCTTTCGGAGCCGCGAATTCGGTATCGGCCTCCTACGTCGGCGCGGCCGGACGGCGGCTGGGACGTCTGGAAAGCTTGCGCCCGCAGGCCTTGCGAAACGCGGCATTCACGCGTATAGACTACGTGAACAACCAGGGCGACTCCAGCTACAACTCCCTGCAGATGCAGTTCAAGCGGCGTATGAGCCGGCGGCTGCAGGCGCTGCTTTCCTACACTTGGTCGCACTCGATCGACACCGCCTCGGACGAATCGATCAACAATCTACAGGCCTCGGCCAACCGGCTGAGCCCGGAATCCGACCGCGGCCCCTCGGCGTTCGACATCCGCCATGCCTTCACGGGTTCGGCGAGCTACGAACTGCCGTTCGGCTTTGCGATG
Organism: Candidatus Sulfopaludibacter sp. SbA3; assembly: GCA_945890485.1. Lineage (GTDB taxonomy): Bacteria > Acidobacteriota > Terriglobia > Bryobacterales > Bryobacteraceae. The sequence continues at coordinate 166,203 of CAMDCN010000011.1, forward strand.
GATACCGTGGTACGGGCGCGGACAGCCTCACCGGTGCTGGTGGTCACGGGACGCGATTCGGTGGGCCTGGGCTTGACGAACGTAGCGCGGCCGGACCTGGTGGCGGGCCAGCCGCTCTACCTCGAAAGCGAAACGTTCGCCGGTGGACGGCAATTCAACCCGGCCGCGTTTGACGCGGCGACTCCGCTGGCCCAGGGCCGCCAAGGTACGCTGGGCCGGAATGTTCTGCGCGGATTCGGGCTATCGCAGGTGGACCTTTCGATCCGGCGACGGTTCCGGCTCTACGAAAGCCTCGGTCTCGAATTCCGGGTCGACGCGTTCAACGTGTTGAACCAGGCAAACTTCGCCAACCCGACCGGCGTGATGACGAGCGGCAATTTCGGACGATCGACGCAGATCCTGAGCACCGGTCTGGGCGGCTTGAACCCGCTGTTCCAAGTGGGCGGGCCCCGGTCGCTGCAGCTCTCGCTGCGGGTGGCGTTCTAACCGGCGAGCGAACGCTGCAGGCGATCGGCCTGGAGCTCATGAACAGTGCGCATGACGTTGTAGGCGCTCATCTCGACGAGCAGGCGGGTGACTGCTTCGTGTTGCTCGTCCGTGAGCAAGCCTTCCACTTTGCGCATGGTGGCGACCAGCGCGGACTGCTGCGACTCGAGTTCGTGCCGCTCCACAATGCCATCGGCCATCGCCGCGGCAAAGGACTCAAGCTTGGCGACCTGCTCATCAATCACGGGCAGGTCGGTGGAATCGTCAAACCAACTGGCTTTGGGCATCTGTATCTCCTATGCTAATTCGATCATGCGGCGGAGCTGCGTATAGCGCTCCTGCAACTTTTCACGGCCGCCGTACGCGTTCATCTTTTCCATAATTTCGGGTGGGAGGAACTGGCGGTCAGTACATTCGAGGATGGCCGCGATCTCCTGCATCTCCTTCTCCAGGCTTTGCGTGGAGGGGAGGAACTCGGCGACGGCGGCGGCCAGCGATTCCTTCGTAATGCCGGAGGAACCAGCGAGCAGGGACTGGCGGGCGGCGCGGCCAACAATGCCTTCGACGTCGGCGCCGGAAAGCTTGCCGAGATGGGGAATGGGCGGAATATCTTCGGCAGCCAGCGGCGTATGCGCTTTGCGGGCCATCGCAAGGAACATATCGCGGACCTGATCGGCGTCAGCCGGATAGAACAACGGGATATGAACTTCCGCGCGGCCCTGGCGCTTGAGATCGATGGGCAGTAGGTCGGGGCGGGCGGTGAGCAACATCCAGATGATCTTGCCGCGGTAGCGGGTATCGCCCATCTGCGTGGCGATCATCGAAAAGACGCGGCTGCCGGTGCCGGAGTCGCCTTCCTGATCGCGGTCTCCCAGCGCCGCGTCGGCTTCGTCAACAACGACAATAACGGGACCGAGGGCGCGCAGCAGATTCAGTAAACGCTCTAAATTCCCCTCGGTTTCACCGACATACTTCGAGCGGAAGTTGCGTAGCGTGACGCAAGGGATGCCGATCTCACCAGCGAGGCATTGGGCGAGAAAGCTCTTGCCGGTGCCGACGGGGCCGCAAACCAGATAGCCCATGGGCATGGCGCTGAGCTTGCCCTGTCGCAGGAGCACCGCGTCGTCCTGAAGGCGCTGCTTGATGGGCGGATGGCCGATCCAATTCTCAAAGTTCCAACGCGGTTCAATAAATTCGAGCAATCCGTGCGACTGGCGCTCGATAAGCATCTTCTTGAGTTCCCGAAGGCGCTTGGGATCGAGAGGCTCTTTCGATTCCATCAGAGCGCGGAGATCGAGCAGCGTGAGGCCCGCGGTTTGGGCCGCCAGTTGAGGCGCGAAGCGGGCGCGCGTCGCTTCGTCGGGCAGAGGAATTTCGATGGCTGCCGTGTGCGGGCTGGTGGTAAGGCGCTCGTTGATCGAAGAAAGCTTTTCGTCGATGACCAGGAAGGCCATATTGAGGCGCTTGAGATGAGGGCTCGACGCCCAGTTGAGCAGCGTGACGACCTGCGTCGCCGCCGGTACGGACAAGCGGCCCGGCTCGCCGGCGGGGAGGAGGAAGCTGGCGTGGTCGATGACGACGGCAGCGGAGACGCGGTCGGCGTCAGCGGCCATGATGTTGTTCTGCACGAAACGATCGAGCAGGGCAAAGGCCATGGCGGGATCGCGGCGGGCTGTCGTGAGGTCGCCGACCTTGCGGTTCGCAAGAACGACCATCTCTTTGAGACGAGGAGCGTCGGAACCGGCGAAGGCACGAAGGCCGCGGGCGAGATCGTAATACAGGACGAGATCCCAGCGTCCAAAGATCTGTTGCGCGAGGAAGTCAGGCAGGGGCGAGAAGCCATCGCCGTTGGGAACCAGGTCCTGAGTGTTCCCATGCAAGGCGAACAGGACAGTAGATCCGGAGAAGAAAAGTTCGGTGAGCTTGTCAGCCCAGGCGGGGTTCATCGCTGCACCTGGCCGAGGTCCGCTTCAAGGATTAATGGCGGAGTCTGCATCTCTTCGACGATGCCCGTGAGCTGCTGGAGTTCGTTGATGGCCTTTTCGGTGGACTGCATGCTCTCGCTGACGGAGTCGATTTGACTGGTGAGGAAATCGGGGTCTTGCCGATTGACGGCGGCTTCGGTGATGGCTTGGATCTTGGCTTCTATGCGGTCGAGTTCGACGCGGACGTAGTCGAGATTCTGCTTAGCCTTTTCGCGATTCTCAAGACGCTGTTGCTGAACAAGAAGCGAATCTTCGAGCGAACGCTTGATGCGTTCGTCGGGCGAGGTCTGCGACTGCAGGCGGGATTCGGCTTCCTTGATGCGATTGCGGATCTCGACTTCGTTGGCCTTTTCGAGAAACCGCTGAAGGTACAGTTGCGTTGTTTGCAGCCGGAGGAAAACCCAAAGCATGCGATCGAGCGCCTGGGTATTGGAGTCTTCGCCGACCGGTTGCTGACGCCCGCGAACGCCGTGCGCGATATCGCGCATCTCAATGCAACGGCTGCGGAGTTGTTCGAATCGTTGCCGGGCTTCAAACGGAAAGGTGGCGACAATATCCTGCAGCGAGCGTTGCGTGGTGGCAGCCGTCTGTTGCGTGGCGGCCTGATGGCGTTCGGCGTCGATCGCCTGACGGAACCGAGTATTGGAGACGAGCCCCGTGAGATAGATCAACTCTCCGGCCGCGATTAGGGGCAGCAGCGCGTCGGGAAAAGGGCTCAGCAAGGCAGCCGCGGTGGCGCCGGCGAACGCAAGTACATTCCAACGGTAGAGGAATGCGCGTTTGACATATTCACCGAGACCGGCAGAAAGGGTCGCCATGGGCTAGGAGTCGGAAACCTTCCCTTCTAGTTTCTCAATAATGTCGGAGATTTCGCGAGAGATGGAAACGAAGGCAGGATCGCGTTGCATCTCGCGGGATGGACGGTCGGGCGGAGGTACTTCCAGATTGTGCAGGATGGTGCCGGGCGCCGGAGAGAAGATAAACACACGGTCGCCTAGATAGACAGCTTCGTCGACATCATGCGTGACGAAGAAGACCGTCGCCTGCAGTTCCCGCCATAGGCTGACGAGCAGATCCTGCATGTTGAGACGAGTGGCGGGGTCGAGGGCCCCGAAGGGTTCGTCCATCAGGATGATCTTGGGTCGCAGTATCAGAGTCCGGGCGATGGCGACGCGCTGGCGCATGCCGCCGGAGAGTTGGTGGGGGAACTTGTCGGCGTCGCGCTTGACGCTGAGACCCACCTTTTCGACCCAGACGCGAGCCTGATCCTCGCGCTCCTTCTTGCCGACGCCCGCGCATTCGAGGCCGAAGGCGATATTGTCGAGTACCGTGCGGTTATCAAAAGACGTGTAGTCCTGAAACACCATGCCGCGGTCGGAGCCCGGGCCTTTCACTGGGCCGCCCAGCACTTCGACGGTTCCCGTCGTGGCGGGATGGTGTGGCCGGAGGCCGGCAATCAAACGAAGAATCGTCGATTTGCCGCAGCCGCTGGGGCCGAGTATGCCGATGAACTCCCCGTGGTCGGGCTTGTTCTCAACGGTGAAGGATACATCCTTGATAACGGTGTGACCATGCTCGGTGCCGTCGGGGAAAGCCTTCGAGACATTTTCAAAGTGGACGATTCTCAATCGGCCTCCGTGCGGTGGGGGAACAGACCGCGCTGCATGAACAGGAGGAATCGATCAATGCAAAAGGCGATGAGCCCAATGATGACCAGGATGAGGATGATGTGATCGGACATGCCCCGCCGCTGGCTGGTCGACAGAAGGTAGCCCAGGCCATGCTCGGCATTGATGAGTTCGGCGAGCATAATGTAGCCGAAAGCCATGCCGAAGAGGCTCCGGAGGCTCTTGTATATGTCCGGCAGGGCGAGAGCGACAAGGACCTTGGTCACAATCTGGGCGGAGGTGGCGCCAAGGGTTTGGGCCGTTTCGACATACCGTTCCGGGACGGAGATGATCGCGCGGACGGAATCGGAAAACACGAACGGGACGCAGGCGATAAACAGGAACATCACCTTCTGCGTCTCTTCAATGCCGAACCAAAGGATGGTCAGCGGGATGAGCGCGGCCACCGGGATATTCCGCCCGAACAGTGCCAGTGGGGCGGATGCCGAATCGAACACGCGCCAGGAACCGGCGAGAATGCCGAGAGGAACGCCGATGATCGCCGCCAGCCCGAACCCGATGAGAACGCGGCGAAGGGTAGCGAAAATCGAAGCGAGGAGACCTCGCTCGTTCCAGAGAGCTGGAAAGCTCTTGATCACCTCCGCCGGCGACGGCAGAATTACGGGCGAGATCAAGCGCGATTCCGGCGTATCGCCATTTGTGGCGAACCACCAGAATCCAATGACCGCCGCGAGCGTTAAGCCGCCGAGCAGTTTACCGGTTTGGCCCGGCGGCGGGACGCGCAGATCCCAGTACGACATGGTTACTTCGTCGCCTCGAGCGGATAGACTTTGATTTCCACACGCCGGTTCTTGGCATGGTTCATCGGGTCGTTAGGATCGGCGGGGCGGTCCCAACCGATGCCGTTCGCCGAGAACTGATTGGCGGGCAGCGTGGGGAACTTCTTGATCAGCGCGGTTTTGACGGCATTGGCGCGATTCATAGCGAGTTCCTTGACGGAGGTATCCGGAATCTGGCCCTTCATCGAAGAATCGGTGTGGCCTTCGATTACAATGCGCGCCGCGCCGTACTGGCCGGAAAGCTTGCCGACCTCTTCGACGACGAAGTTCACATTGGGATCGTAGAGCTCTTCCACGGTTTTGCCGTTCACGTTCTTAACGACGACCTTGGCGAGATCGAAGGAGTTCGGATAGAAGTGGATGACGATGGTCTTGGTCAGGATCTCGTCGGATTCGGCCTGGACGGAACTGGCCGTGGTGGGCACGAACTGGACGTTATACTCATTGGTCTGCTTCGAGTACTTGGCTTCCTTGCCCAGCTTTTCGATAAGCGTGAAGTCCATTACCTGGTCGAAGTCGATTTTGTCGGAGACGGCGCCGATGCGCTTATACAGGTAGTACGCCGTATTCCAGGTGCGCTCGAAGTTGGTGGGGTTGTTCTGATTGAGGAAGAAGTCCCGGTTCTCGGCGTGATTGGTGTTGTGCGCGTCGCCGAGCATGCTGAGTGCGTCGCTTTCAGGGATGGAGTAAGCGGCGGCCATGAGCTTGGCCACGGTTTGCTTGTTGGACTGCTCCTTGAGCAGTTCCATGTTGTCGAAGATGCCGCGGACGAGACCTTCGACGATGTCCGGATTGTCCTTGGCAAAGTCGGCACGGGCGAACCAGACGTCGGCGATGAGCTTGTTGGCGGTGGCGGTGGTCACCAGCATCCGGTTGCCCTTCACCTTCGAAAGGTTGTAGATGTCGGGCGCCCAGGAGACAGCACCGGCGAGCGACTTATCGGCGTTGAAGGCGGCGGCAGCCTGGAAGGCGTCCTGCGTGAACTTGAAGTTGACCTCGGCGGGCTGGACGCCGCCGTTGATCAAGGCGTTGAGCGCGAAGAAGTGCGAGGGCGAGTTCTGCGCGAGGACGATGGTCTTGCCGCGCAGGTCGGCGACCGACTTGATGTTGTCGCGAACAACGATGCCATCGCCGCCGTTCGAGAAGTCGACCTGCTGATAGATGCGGGGCATCACGCGGGAATCCTTCTTCAGGCTGTCGAGCAGCAGCGGGACCATGTCGAGCGTGCCCCAACCGATGTGAACATTGCCGGCGGCGTAGGCGTCGCGCATGGCGACGGGATCGTCGATGAGGACGAGTTCGAGTTTGAAATCCTGTCCCGACGGAGTCTTCCATACCTTGCCAGGCTTCAGGCCGTTATTGGCGAGAATGATCGGCGCCCAGCCAGCCCATACGTTGAGGGCGAAGCGGACGGTGCGGTCGGCCATCGGCTTGTAGCTGGAAATGCCTTGAACGGCGGGCAGCTTCTGGGCCGGGACATAGTTATAGTCCTTGGCGGTGGTGATGCCTTGGGCGTCGGGCGCCTCAGCGCCTCCGCCGATCTCCTCTTTTGAGATGATGCCGCCGACTTTTTGCGGCAGCGAACTGAATCGCCACAGCCCATAGCCGAGGAGTCCGGCGACGACCAGGAAGACAGCGACGTAAAAGGCAGGTTTCGGTTGAGCCATAGCAATATTTACGAGATTGAATTTAGTTCTGTTCGGTCAGTTTGGTGTCAGCGAGAGCTGGCCCCAGATCTTTCTGTGTGTCGGCGAGCCGAGTCGTTTCGGGCGAGCGGAGACCCAGTTCGCCTTCGAACTGCAAAAGGGCGTCTTCGGCCATCGACTGCTGAAGCTGTTCCTGTGCTTCGATATCGGCGATGCCTTCTTTCGAAAGGTCCGCGGCGACGCGGGCTTTGCCGCGATTGCGATCGATGCGGTCCTGAATCACTCTCTCGATTTGCCCGAAGTCCGTGGTGACGCTCATGTTGAACGACTCCGAGAGGGCGGCGATCTCCGCCTCCGCGGCGCTCATTTTGAGTTCGGCGTCATACTTCTGAATCTTCGTCTTCACATCAGCAAGCTGATGGCTGGCGTGCTGAATCTTCTTGAGGTTGTTCTCGTATGCCTTCTCGTGCATTTCGAGTTGCTCGAGGTGGCCGGCGAGTTCCTGCTTGGCCTTCTGCAATTCGAGTGCGAACTTGGCGGCCGTCTCGCGGTTGCCGATCTTAAGATAGGCCTTCGTTTCGGCCTCCAGCTTCTGTACGTGCGTGCGCGCTGTCGCGACTTGGCGGGTAACCCGCTCCACAAGTCCGCGATAGGTTTCCAGTCCGCGCCTGCCCTCTTTCATTTGCTCGAGGGCACGATCATGTTCGAGCTGCATCTGGGCGATCGGATCGGCTTCCCAGAACATGTTGGCGATTTTATTGAGTTGGGCGCTGATGGCGCCCCAAAACTTTCCCAGAATCAAAGTGGACTCCCCGTGCGTATACATCCGCACAACCTTCAATGCTACTCGACTCGAAGGGGCGGCGGGGAACCTGGGGTTAGACGCGGCCAGTACGTTCGAGCCAGGAGCGATACATACGCGTGAAGTCGTGGACGCCGGGATCGGCGTGTAACTCTTCGAGGGTATAGCGCATTTTGCGCTGCCAGTTTGGATACTGCCACGTGGCGCCGGGAAGGTTCTGCTGTTCGGTTTCCTTGGTGAGATCCTCCTGATTGAGGACGAGGAGCTGAGACGGCGTCGCGGCGAGGAAGCCGATGATGGCGTTGTGGAGTTCGCCGCTGAGTTCCGGGACGTGGCGAATGTGGTCCGGGTAGCCGGCGGGCAGGAGTCGCAAAGAGTGCAGGACGTTCAGGAGATGTTGTTTGTCTTGCTCACGGCTGGTCCATTGCGCGCGATAGCCGGGTTCGTCAACCAGGCCGGCCGCGCGGCGGGATTCAATGTCACGGCCGGTCCAGAACCCGGCGAGAGTGGGCAGGTCGTGGGTGGTGGAACTGACGATGGCGAGAGGCGGATAGTCCGTAGGTGCTTTGAATGCGCCGTCGGGGTGGCGTTCAAAATAGAGGAGCCGGTAACTGAGAATTTGGAACTGTGCGAGCGCCTGGCGAACGTAGTCTTCGACAGTGCCGAGGTCTTCGCCGATGACGATGACGCCGGCGCGGTGCGCTTCGAGGGCAATGATTCGAAGCAGTTGCTGCCAGTGTTCCTTCACGTAAGTGCCGCCGGTGGCGTCGCGGTCCGCGGGGATCCAATACAGGCGGAAGAAGCGCATCACGTGATCCATGCGCAGGGCGCCGCCATGGCGGCAATTGTTGCGGATGGCCGCGGCGAAGTGACGGAAACCGTCTTGCTGATGTCGGAGGGCATTGGGCGGAGGAAATCCCCAGTCCTGGCCCTGCGGCGAAAAGCCATCGGGCGGTGCGCCAACACGGCAGCCTTGGATGTAGAAAGGGCGGTGGGCCCAGAGATCTGAGCCGCAACTATCGGTGGCCAGTGCCAGATCGTGATAGAGGCCGATGGGCATGCCGATGGACTTCGAGTGCTGCTGAACCCGAGCCAGTTGGTGATCGACGGTCCACGCGAGCCAGGAGTAGAAATCGATGAGCCTGCGATGGGCCGCCGCGAAGGCTAGCACGGCCGGGGAATCCGGTTCCTGCAGTTCGGCGGGCCACTGTGGCCAGATCCAGACATCGGGGTTCCGTTTATGCAGGGTTTCGTCGAGGGCGCAGTAGAGGGCGTAGCGGCGGAGCAGGTCGCCTTCCGCGGCGACGTAGGCATGGAAGGCTGCCTGATCGGGTTGGAGGCGGAACTCCCGATAGAGTTGTTTAAGAAAGCGCAGCTTGAGCTTGGCGATTGCTTCGTATTGCACGAAGGGCGCTTTGCGGAGGGATTCGATGAGCGGGGAGCAGCGTTGGAAGCGGGCTTGGCAGACCGGACTGGTGGCAAATCCGGGGACGCGTTCGACGTCAATATAGAGGAAGTTGCGGTAGAAGGTGCAGTTCGGCAGATAGGGGCTGGCGTTATAGGGCAGCCGGTTGCCGATGGCATGGAGAGGATTCAGGGCGACGAAAGCGGCGCCAGCCTGTTCGTGAGCCCACGACACGAAGCCTTCGAGATCTGTCGTGTCGCCTACGCCCCAGTTGCGCTCCGAACGGAGGCCATATAGCGAGACGGCGATGCCAGAAAGGCGCTGGCCCACAGGAAGGGACGGCGCCGAAGGGGGACAGTGAATGAGATGAGTAGTGGTTTGGGTTCCGGCGTAGGTCACGGTTAGCCGGTGATAGCCGTAGGGCACTCCCGGGGGGACGCGTAGCGAGACCGTGTCGAATTGGGCGCCTTCAAATTGGATCGTTTCGATCTCGACGGGCTCGTAAGTGCTGGAGAGTAGGGCGCCATCTTCCAGCGTAAGGCGCCAGTGGTTGGCGTCGGTGGCGGTGAAAGGGTGGGGGACACAGAGAGGAACGAACGGATCGTCCGGCGAGGTGACCACCGAGGGAGGGAGAAAGGCCAGCCTTGAAGCGTGAACCTGCCGCCGGGTTGCTTCGTCGAGTTCGCCGGCGGATCCGGTGGGAATGGAGAGTGCGGAGAGGATCGACCTCTGGATGGTGGCGTCGGGCCGGTGTTCCTGACCCCAGATGTCCCAATAGACGGACTGGACGCCGAGCAGCGCCGCTGCTTGGGCGGTAGCGTCATTCAGGTCTGCAGAGGGGAGAGATGGAAGCGGAGAGGCCATGTCGCGAGAATCTTTAGTGTAGCTGGGTTGCGGAGAATCGCCGTGTGGGTGAAGCGCATGGCATACTGAAAAAGAAGCCAATCACTATGGAACAGCGAATTCTACCCTCGGCGCCCGAAGACTTGTTTGCTCGCATTGATGCCGATGGTTTGGGCGATCTGTCGGACAGTCTGGTGTTGACAACGCTCGACAAAGCGATCAACTGGGGACGGAAGAATTCCATCTGGCCGATGACTTTCGGTTTGGCATGCTGCGCGATTGAGATGATGGCGATGAGCGCTTCCCGCTTCGACATCTCCCGCTTCGGCGCCGAAGTGTTTCGGGGTTCGCCACGGCAGTCGGATCTGATGATCATCGCCGGGCGGGTCTCTAACAAAATGGCGCCCGTGATTCGCCAGTTGTACAACCAGATGCCGGAACCGAAGTGGGTGATTTCGATGGGTGCCTGTGCAACGTCGACCGGGGTGTTTAGCAACTACGCTTTGGTCCCGGTGAATCAGGTGATTCCGGTGGACGTGTATGTTCCCGGATGCCCGCCTCGGCCGGAGCAGTTGATCTACGCGATCATGATGCTCCAGAAGAAAATCGACGGCGAACGGGGCACGACGATGAAAGTGCTTAATTTGGATTAAAGATTCCGCTAACTCGATCGATACGAACGATATACCCGAAAAGTCTCGGAGGGCTATCGATATGGAAACGAAATCGATCGACCAATTCCCATCCGTGCCATCCCCGGCCACTCTTGATTTGGAGAAGCAGCAAATCGAGGAACGGCGAGATTTGGTGCGAGCGGTGAAGGCGATCAATGCATCAGAGTTGTTCGGAGAGAACTACGAGCTTACGTTTGTGTTCGATCGGCCGAATCAGCGGACGGTGATTCGAATCATTGATCGGGAGACGAAGGAAGTGATCCGGCAATTGCCGACCGAATACGCCCTGCAGATTGCGTCGCAACTTCGGGCGGAATAGGCAAAAGTTTGTGCTCAATATTCGCCTGACCGGTGCGATAAGACCCTCAGGAAGAACGATGTCACTCGCAGCCTATCAAAACAGCCAGGATCTCAACGTGTTGTCGGCCTCGCCCGTTCAACTGGTGCGGATGTTGTACAGCGGGGCGATCGCGGCGCTGCAAGCCGCGCGGGAGAATCTGCAGAATGGGGACATTCGCGGCCGGTCCCGGCAGCTCACCAAAGCCTGCTCGATCATAGAGGAACTGACTCTTTCCCTCGACAAAGCCCGCGGAGGCAAGATCGCGCAGGATCTGACAGAACTCTATGTATACATGCACCAGCGTCTCATCCAGGCCAACATCGACCAGGAACCGGCTCCGCTCGTCGAAGTCCAAAAGCTCCTCGAAACGCTGCTCGACGCGTGGCGTCTAGTTCCAGACGAAACCCCAGTGACTAGCCCGATGGGTCGCGAGTCTGCCTCGGCGTTTTCGATCGGTGGGGCCGACGAGATGATGGAAACTCGGATCCCGGTTCAGCTCAGCGCCTAACCCGTCGCGTCCGCGCGGATCCTGGAATATACTCCGTTCCTGGATCTGCAACCATGTCGTGCCGCACAACCTTCCTTCTCACCTTCCTCTTCACTAGCACCGCCCATGCGCAAAGCTTCGGTCAAATCGCTGGAACGGTCCACGACAACTCGGGGGCCGTCGTCCCCACGGCCAGCATCACTGCCGTAAACGAGTTAACCGGATTGATGTTTCGCGCCGTTTCTGACGATTCCGGGCGCTTTACTCTTCCGCAACTCCCCATTGGTGAGTACCGCGTCGATATCAACCGCGATGGCTTCCGCCCATTTCGTTCCCCCTCCTTCCGCCTCGATGCGGATGCGACACGTCAAGTGCAGGCGATTCTCCAGCTCGGGCAGGTGACGGAGTCGATCACGGTAGGTGGTTCCGTGTCCCAAGTCGAAACGGTCGGAGCCACGCTCAAAGAGATCATCGACGAGCGTCGCATCACGGAACTTCCCTTGAACGGACGCAACGCACTCCAACTCGTTCGCCTCATTCCCGGCGCTGTCTCCGGCGCGGGGAACAACGGCCTCGGGCAAAACGAAGGCATCTCCATCAATGGAGCGCGGGGAACGGCCAATAACTACCTCCTCGACGGTGGAGACAACAACGACCCGCAACTGAACACCGCCGCTCTGCTCCCCAACCCCGACGCCCTCGAAGAGTTCAGCGTCCAAACCAACAACTTCTCCGCTGAATATGGCCGCAACTCCGGCGCGATCGTCAACGCCGTCACCAAGTCCGGCACCAACCAGTTCCACGGCTCCGCGTTCGAATTCGTGCGCAACGACATCATGGATGCCCGCAGCTTCTTCGCTCTCGAGAAAGGCAAGCTCCGCCGAAATCAGTTTGGCGGCTCCTTCGGCGGCCCTATCATCCGCGACCGGACGTTCTTCTTCGGCTCCTACGAAGGCGTTCGCCAGCGCGCCGGCGCCACGTTCTCCGGCCTTACCGTCCCCACCACCGCCATGCGCGCCGGCAACTTCAACCAGGCGGCCCGCATTCCCAACGATCCCCTGACTAACCAGCCATTCCCTGGCGGAGTCATCCCCACCACCCGCTTCGATCCCGCTGCTGTCAACTTCCTCGACAAGCTCCAAGTCCCACTCCCCAATGCCTCCGGCAATCGTTTCATCTTTAACCGGCCGGGGGAAGTCGATTCCAATCAATACATCGGCCGTGTCGACCACTCCCTCTCGTCCGCGCAACGGCTCACCGGGCGCGTCTTTTTGAGCCGCAGCAAGGAGGCCAATACCGCTGGTCTGCCCGTGCTCCGCGCCCAAAATGCCTTCGATAGCTGGAACCTACAAGGCCAGCACACGTGGACGTTTTCACCGGGTCTGCTCGGCACCGGCCAGTTCACCGCCAACCGCACCAACATTGATCGCGGACCTCTCCCCTTCGGCAGCGCCGATGGTATCGGGTATCGTGACCTGGGAATCAACGTCAACCGCGGTGCTCCGGACTCCGGCGACCTGAAGCTGGTGCCTCACTATCGCGGCGCCGTAAACGGCTATTGGAACCTCAACCAGGACAACCTGGTTACCATCGATCGCCGGACGTACCAGGGGACGTATACCCTCTCGTGGATCCGCGGCCGGCATCAGATCAAGCTCGGCGGCGAATACCGCTACTCCTTCTCGGACCGCGTCACAGGGAATGGCATCGATCCGCAGTTCACTTTTGACGGCCGTTTCAGCGGGGAGTCCTTCGCTGACTTTCTCCTCGGCCGTGCCGCTAACTTCACCCAGGGGTCGCTCCGGCTAAATCGCAATGCCAACCATTCCCCGTCGTTCTTCGCGCAGGACGACATCAAGCTTTCAAATGATCTCACCGTCAGTCTCGGCGTCCGTTGGGAGCCCTATCTCCCGTTCTACGCCACCAACGACGAACTGACCGTCTTCCGCCCCGGGCAACAATCGAGCATCTTTCCGAGCGCCCCAGCTGGCCTGCTCTACGTGGGAGACGCCGGCGTGCAGCGTGGCGGAACCGACACCGACTGGAACAACATGGCCCCGCGCGTCAGCATCGCGTGGCGCCCCGGCGGCTCTACGAAAACCAGCGTGCGCGCCGGCTACGGCGTCTTCTTCGATACGCCGCGATTCCACATGCTCAGCCACTTTGTGAACTCGCCGCCCTTCTCCTTCCAGACCACGATCAACCAGCCCGCTAGCTTTTCCGATCCCTACCGGGGAATCGCCAATCCCTTTCCCTACTCCCCGCCCGTCACGGCCGAAGAACGCTCCCGCTATCGATTCAGACTCCCTGCCACGGTTGGACTTTCCATCGACCCCGACCTCGCGACTTCGTATCTGCAGCAGTGGAACGTCAATGTCCAACGCGAACTTGCCGCCGGCTTCACGGCCACCCTTGCCTACGTGGCCTCCGCGGGCAGTAAACTCCCCATGCGCGTCGAAGCCAACCCCGCACTCTTCCGGGCCGGGGCCACCACTGCCAACATCAACGCCCGCCGCATTTATGCCCCCAATTTCCAGAGCGTAATCAACTACCAAAGCAATATCAGTTCCAGCTACAACTCCTTCCAGGCAACCCTGAACAAGCGATTCAGCAAGGGCTACACGATCCTGGCCAGCTATACCTATGGCCGGTCGCTCGATGCGAGTTCACTCGAAGTGGATGGCTTCAATGGCCAGAATCCGCTCAACGTTGGCGCCGACAAGGGCCTCTCTGATTTCGATGTTCGCCAACGGGTCGTCGCCAGCTTTCTTTGGGACATCCCCGGCCCCAAGGCCGGCGCGGCTAAGTGGATCTTCGGCGGATGGCAGACCAATGGCATTTTCACTGCGCAGACGGGCAGCCCCATCAACGTGGTCTCCGGCAGTGACCGTGCCCTCGCTGGCACCGGTACGCAACGGGCGAACCTCATCGGCAACCCATATCTCTCGTCCGGCCGATCCAGAGATGAACAGATGGCTGCCTACTTTAACGCGGCCGCATTCGCGATTCCTGCCTTGGGCACATACGGAAACTTCGGTCGCAACGTCCTTCTGGGACCTGGCAGTTACAATCTGGATTTCGCCTTCTTCAAGGGCTTCCACTTCGGCGAGAAGCGAGAGCTGCAGTATCGCTGGGAGATGTTCAACGCGCTCAATCATGCCAACCTGGGCGCTCCTCGCGCCAACATCGGCGCGGTGCGCCCCGGCCAGATCGACTCCACCTCAGCAGCGCGGGTGATGCAGATGGGGCTTCGATTCGTCTTTTGATTAGCGAATCAATACCATCACGGGGTTGGAGGCGACGCCATCAACAATCAGGCGGATTTCAACCTCGCCGCGTCCGCGGAGTTCGACCGGCAGGGCAATGTTTACCTGGTCGAGGCCAGGAAACGTGGGTTGGGACCCGGAATACAGGACGGCGACGGGAACACCGCCCGCAGTAGCCGTGGTGCGGGAGCCTTGGCGGAGACCGGTTGCGTAGAGCGAGAGGGCTGCAGGGACGGGAAGCGGCACTGGTTGGCAGTTCGGGACGCAGGCGAAGACCGGGCCAGTGTCGGCCGTGGCGGCGGCTAGGCCGGCGGCGTTGAGCGTGTAGACACTCGGGGCGACGGCGTTGATACGGGTCTCGGCCGTGAGAATGGGCCCGTCGGACAAGACGCGGATGGTCGTGGCGCCGAGAGTGGTTTCCGACGGAACGAGGAGATTTAGTTGGTTGGGGGAAGTGTAGAAGATGGTCGCTGGACGGTTCTCGATTTCGACGCGGGGAGCGGCCGGCAAGGGTCCGTAGAGGGAGATGATGGAGTCCGGTGAGGCGGCGGGTGCAACGCCGAGGGAGGGCAGGATGCCATGGTAGCGGGCCATCCAATACGGCAGTATGTAGTCGACGCCGGCGTTCCCGATGGTGCCGGAACCACCACCCGCAAGTTGAAACGGATTCCGTTGCCAGAGGAAGTCGGTGGGGACGCGGCGATCGACGGGCAGCGGTTCACAGGCCTGTCCATTGCAGACGGCGACCTCGCTGGCGCGATCGACGAAAAAGTCGCGCCGCGGGCGTTTTAGCCAGAGGTCGAGAAGTTCGCGGGCCTCGGCGTCGCGGCGGGCGTCCGGTGCGGTGAGGGCATGGTCGACCAGATTGAAGAAGGCATTCTGATGACCGGCCGTGTAGCGGCGGGCGATGGCATAGGCATTTGCGTAAGTGGCTTTAGCCGGAGAGTCTTCGAGGCGGATGAGGGAGTAAAAAGACGTGTAAATCAGGTTGAATTTGAAGTAGGAACTGGTGGAAAGCGAGTCGAAGGCAACCGGGAGGGAGACGGAATCTACGAGGCGCGCACGGTGTTCTTCGTAGACGGAAGTGAATCGCTCGGGGTGGATTTGGCGGGCGATTTGGAGCATGGTGAGGATGTGGTCGGGCCGGAGGAGGAAAGGGGACCAGTTATCGGCCAGGAGATGGTCGGCGATGCGGGTGGCAAGCGAGCGGATGGCGGGCCGGAGCGAGGGGATGTGCTCGAACGCGACGGAAAGTCCGAAAAATACCCCGAGATACTGGTCGCGAGAGGTATTCCCGATCCAGGTGGCGCTGAGCGCAGCGTTGCGATAAACACCGTTCGCAGCCTCTTCCCGTTCGATGCCGGGCCGAAAGGGAGATTCGAGGGGGAGACGGCAGCGGGCGAGGGAGTCGTTGCCGGTGACTTCGACGAGGCCATCGAGGGCGGCCACGGCGCGAGTGGCGTTGGCCAGAGCGTCGGGAGAACGCGTGACGCGGTAGCGGAAGACCTCGGCGGCGACGTAGTGGCCGGTCCAGATGGCGGAATCGCCGCAGCGCGTATACCCCGTGATTTCGCTCGAGGTGGAAGAGGCGTAAAAGGGGTCGAGGATCGTCCCGAAGGGAAGGTGGCGGGCCTGAATCTGCGCGGAGATGGCGAGCGCGTCGGATTCGGCTGCGTGCAGCGTGAGCGCCGTTAGGAGGGAAATCGCAAAGAGGCGCATGCTATCTGCATTGATAGCACTATTCGGTGATGGGGAGGACGAGGCCGAAGGTTAGGTAGCTGCGGAGTTTGTCGACGAAGTGCTCCCCGGCCGAGACCCGGGCCCAGCGGATGGACGCGCGTTCGCGGTTCTCACTGAAGAACCCGACGCCGCCGGAGGAGAGGCGCGGATCGCGGAAAGTGTCGATGACCTTGCCGCCGACCAAGGTCATAAACCGGTCGCCAGCGGCGCGGACCTCGTACTCGTAGAAAGCCTTGTCTTCGAGAGTGATGGGCAGGGGGAGCCGGAGGCGCCGGGTTTCCTTACCGCCAATAACGCTGAAGCGAACTAACTCGGTGCTGCGGGATGCGCCGCGGCCACTTACCATCAACTTAGTCGCGTAGTAATTACGATGATCCCCGGCCCGGACCGCCCAATTGATGGATGTATTTTCTATGCGTCCTTCAAACTGGAAACGGTAGTCGGAGAGGTCTCGCGAGTCCTTCCAGATGCGGAGACCGCCAGGGCGGACCAATCCGTTGTCGAAGCTCCAGCCGGGGCCGCTCCCGGACGGCATCCAGTTGCGGAGGCTGGAGGTGACGAATTCCTGGCGCAGTTCAACCGGGGGAGTGCCTTTGGGCAGTTGGGAGAGAATACCCGCGGCTTGCTCGGCGAACCAACTGGGCCGCCGGCTTTCGGACTCCGAGA
Organism: Candidatus Sulfopaludibacter sp. SbA3; assembly: GCA_945890485.1. Classification (GTDB taxonomy): domain Bacteria; phylum Acidobacteriota; class Terriglobia; order Bryobacterales; family Bryobacteraceae. The sequence continues at coordinate 183,010 of CAMDCN010000011.1, forward strand.
CCGGCGCTGCACCGCCGGAAGAGTCGAGAGAGAGGAGCAAGACACCGCCAATGGCGAGAAGTCCGAGGACGACTGCCGTCGACCGGGTGGAGGACGGCTGCTGCTTCGTCGTGGATACCGTGGTATCGTCCGCCCCTTCCCAGGAAGCAACCGTGTGATATTCCAATTCGCCAAGCTCACGCAACGTCCGGGCGGAGCGGGCTCCTCCGGCGGCTTTGTGGGCGTCGGAGCAGTATTCGCGATCCTTTAGGCTACGAAGTAGACCTATCGGCTTTTGGCAGTACTTACAGTTCACGTCTACGCTTCCAACCTTATGATGGAGCAGAAACTGTCAAATGTGGCGCTGCTAAGTATCTATTCCGCCCCGGTTCAGTAATTCGCCCTAAGCAGGGAGGGCTGCTAAAATAAAGGTTTCGATCTTTTATGCTCCAAACTTGGTACGAACGGTGGATCACGCAATGGGAGACGGCGCTGTGCTTCCGGTCGACGGACCGGGTCGTGCGGCCTTTCGAGTGGGGAATGGAGTGGACGGAGGGCTGGCCCGTCTCCGCGGGCGACCGCAGTGATCCCGAGCAATACTTCCGGAATTTGAACGAGTCGATTCTTGCTTCGCCAGAAGCGTTCTTCGACTACGAGAAGCCGACGGAGTTCCGTTTGGAGGGGGAATGGCTGCGTTTTCGTACACCGGTGGCGAGCCCGCACCCGTCAAATAACGTCGTTCATGCGATGTGGTGCCCGGCGGAGAAGCCGAATGGCAAGGCGGTGGTAGTGTTGCCGCACTGGAACTCCACCCTGCCGCAACACGTGGGTTTGGCGAAGGGGATAGCGAAATTTGGGATCTCGGCGCTGCGCCTGAGCCTGCCGTATCACGACTACCGGATGCCGGCGGAACTGCACCGGGCCGACTATGCGGTCTCGTCGAATATCGGCCGAACGCTCGAGGCGACGCGGCAAGCGGTGGTCGATATCCGCGCCTGTGTGGATTGGCTGATCGGGCAGGGGTACTCCGAAATCGGCATCGTGGGGACGAGTCTGGGGTCGTGCTACGCGTTTTTGGCGAGCACGTTCGATCCCCGGATCAAGGTGAACGTCTACAATCACTGCTCGTCATATGTGGCGGACGTGGTGTGGACCGGGCTTTCTACGATCCACGTGCGGAAGGGGTTTGAAGAGCATCTCGACCGGGACCGGTTGCGCGACCTGTGGGGCGCCATCAGCCCGATGAACTATCTGCGCCACTATGCGGCGCATCAGCACAAGAAAAATCTTTTCATTTACACGAAGTACGACACGACGTTTCTGCCGGAGTTCTCCCGCGAGATCGTGGGGGCGATTGCAGACCATGGGATTCCCCACAAGGTCGTAGCGCTGCCGTGCGGCCACTACACCATGGGCGAGTCTCCGTTTAAGTTCATGGACGGCTACCAGATCATCAACTTCCTGAAGAGGAATCTCTAGGTGGTGGAACCGTTTGCCGTGCAGTCGCTGGTGGCCGGGTGGCAGGACGAGAGCGATGGCGAGGCGTGGAAGAGCCGGGAGCTGATTCTGCATCTGCTGCGGGAGACTCCGTACCCCTTTGCGCGAAATCAGTTTTCTCCGGGTCACGTGACGGCCACGGCCTGCGTGATGCACCCAACAGAGTCGGCCGTCTTACTGGTTCACCACCGGCGATTGGACCGGTGGCTGCTGCCGGGTGGACATGTCGAGGTCGACGTGGATACGACGATCGCTGGCAGTGCGCGTCGCGAGGCCGTGGAAGAGACTGGCGTCGTGATCGACACGGGGGCAGGGCCGGTGCTGGTGGGTCTGGATGTGCACGGGATTCCGGGCCGCAAGAAGGAGCCCTTTCACCTGCATCACGACCTGATCTTCCGGTTCCGGGCCGCGTCGGCTCTGGTGGAGGGTTCGGACGAGGTGCGGGCGACGGCGTGGTGCCAGATTCACCAGTTCGATGAGTATTCCCTGCCGCAACCAATCCGGCGGGCGGTGCGGCGGTCGCTCGGCTGATAATTTTAGGGAACTCCGGGACCGGTGGCCGTATATAGAATTAGCCAGCTATGGGAAACCGAACCGATGAAGAGCTTCTACCCGCCTTATCTCAAGGCGACGAAGCGGCTTTCACGGTGGTGTACCGGCGGCGGCAGGGCGCGATCTATCGCTATGCCCTGCAAATGACGGGCTCGGCAGAGACGGCCGCGGAAGTGACCCAGGAGGTTTTTCTGGCGCTGATGCGGCAGGGAAGCCGGCTGGATGGCGAACGCGGGACCGTTTTGAGTTGGCTCTATGCGGTGGCCCGCCGGCAGGTATTGAAGCATGTCGCCATAGAACGGCGGTATGAGTGCATGCCCGAAGACGACGCAGAACCGGCGGTGGATCCGCGGGAGGAGATGGAGCACGCGGATCTGCGAGAGCAACTGCGGACCTTGATTCCAACCTTGCCGGCGGTTTTCCGGGAGGTATTGGCGTTATGCGTGGTGGAAGAGATGAGCTACGGTGAAGCGGCGAGAATCGCGGAGGTTCCGGAGGGAACGATCCGATCGCGGCTGCACAGGGCGAAGGCGATGTTGGCGGAGCGGATGGCTCCGGTGGTCAGGAGGGTGCTGTGATGGATCGGCAATTGCGGGAATGGGCGGCGGAGCAACGGCTGGAATCGGCGCCGGTGAGCGTGGAGTTGGTTTTGCGGCGGGAGTTGCGGGCGCGGCGCTGGAAACGCCGGATGGCGTGGACCGCGCCGCTGGTGGCCGCGGCGGCGTTGGCCGTAGTGTTCTGGCCGCAGGCAAAGCAGGAGCCGGTGGTGAAACCGAAGCCTGAGGTGGCGCGCGCGGTGGAGCCCCCGGTGGAGTTTGTGGACGAGGTGAAGGCCGAAGCGCCGACGATACGCCGCATACGGCCGCCGAGAGGGCCGGCTCCGCAGCCGTTTGTCGCGGTCGGCGCTTGGCAGGCCGTCGAGCCGATCGAACGCGCCAACATCGTGCGGACGGAACTGCCACGGGCGACGTTGGCGAGATATGGCATGCCGGTGGGAGCAGGTCGATTGGCCGAGCCGGCGCCAGTGGAATTGTTGTTGGGGGAAGACGGAACGGTACGGGCGATTCGGCTGGTTTCGTCGATTCAATAAAGCTTTAGGAGAAACGGAAATGAAGAAACTGATGGGAATGGGAATGATGGCGGGGGCTATTGTCTACGGGCAAGCGCCGCTACCAACGGTGAATGTTCAGCGCACGGAGATTCGTCACACCGCGATGGGCGTCGCGACGTGGGACGGCGTCGGCGAGGTCTCAATCGAGATGGCGCACGTGAAGGGCGCTCCATTTTCTGGCGAGTTCGTGACGGAAACCGTGCAGCAGTTGGCGGACGGAAACCGGATCACGTCGAAGCGGAGCGAAGTGTATGCGCGGGATGGCGAAGGCCGGACACGGCGCGAGATGGGGCCAATGACGTTTATCCATGACCCCGTGGCGAAGGTGGATCTGATTCTCGAAAATCACCAGAAGACGGCGCGGAAAGTCACCCTGCCGGATCTTCCTGCCGGCGCCCAAGGCAAAAACATTATGGTCTTCAACTCGGCCGGGCCTACGCTTCCTCCGGGCGCCCCGGGGCAGCGGATGGCAACCTTTACCCGTGCGATTCCGGCCATGCCGGTGGGCGAAGGCGGCGGGCCGAAGTTTGAAACCAAAACCGAGCCGCTCGGGAAGCGCATGATCGAAGGCACCGAGGCGGAAGGAACCCGGACGACCGTGACAATTCCCGCAGGCGCCGTGGGCAATGACCTGCCGCTGGTGACCGTCAGTGAACGGTGGATGTCTACCGAGCTGAAGACGCTCGTGCTTTCGACGCGAAAGGACCCGCAGTCGGGCGAAACCACATATCGCCTCACCAACCTTCGGAAGGGCGAACCGGCCCGGATGCTGTTTGAGATGCCGTCCGATTACACCCTGGCCACGGAAGAGAACCACGGCCCGGTGATGATTCAGCGGATGCGGATCGAGAAGAAGAACGACTAACCTATAAGGGTGCTTCAGCTTCCTCCGTTTTTAAGCCATCCGGAGTTTTTTACGCTATCCGCGGGGCTGGCCGTACTCACGTCGATGATTACGCCAGCCCTTCTGCTTTCCGCGACCGGTACGTTTATTCTCTCAACCTCCACTCGTCTCGGCCGCTGCATCGATCGCATCCGCAAGATATCCGATCTACTGGAGAACGACTTCGATCCGACGCACGAGACGAGAATCAATCCCGAGCGGAAAAAAATGCTGTTGGGGCAGGTGGAGATCCTTGGACGCCGCGCGCGTCTGCTGCAACAGGTGATGCAGGTGATGTATCTGGCGGCCGCGATGTTTGTGGCCACCAGCGTCTCCATCGGCATCGCTTCCGTGTTCGTGAAGCAACTTAGTTGGATGCCCGTCACGATGGGATTGGGCGGAGCGTGCTTTCTGGCCTATGGGACTTTCCGGTTGATCTTTGAAGCGCGAATGTCAGCTCAGGGCCTGCTGTGGGAGATCGAGTTCATGGAGCGTGGGGCGGAGAAACATCAGGAGGTAAGGTGACCAACGGTCCCTTGCCACTCGTACTGGAGGACTACCGCCGGCAGATTGAAAGCATCAAGGCCCGCGTAACGGCGCTGGCGGAGCGGTTGTCCGAGGCCGAGATGCGACAACGGCCCTCCTCAACGGAGTGGAGCCCGGTGGAGATTCTCGATCATCTGCGTGTGACCGTAGAGCAGTATCTGTTTGCCATCGACGCAGCGTTGGCCACCGCACCGAAAATTGGCGTGGCAGACCGCGAGCCAAAATACGGCTGGGTCTGGAGGCTATTCTTGCGGACGATTGAGCCGCCGGTGAAGAAGCGCTTCCGCGCGCCGAAAGCGTTTGAGCCCGGAGTGCAGCCCGGCGTTGCCGCTACTTTGCAGGCGTTCCTGGCCGCGCACGATGCCTTAATTGAACGGATCCACCGCGCCGCCGAATACGATCTCGAACGGGTCAAGGTGGTGTCGCCCGGGAATTCGCTGTTGAAGCCGCCGCTGGGCTGCGCGATCTTGACGATGGCAGCCCACGGGCGGAGGCACTTGGCCCAGTTGCAGCGATCAGCGGGTGCGGAACTTCCCGGAGAGGGCAGCTAGCTTATCCTGCATCGAAGGCTGCTGCTGTTGCGGCCGTTGCTGCTGCTGCGGTCGACCGCCGCCGGCCGGCTTCGGTTCCAGCGCCTTGATCGAAAGCGCGATGCGCTTCGTCTTCAGGTCCACCGAGAGGACGATGGCCTTGACGATCTGCCCCGCCTTCAGCGCCTCGGCTGGGTCCGTGATGTAGCGATGGCTGATCTCGCTAACGTGAACGAGGCCGTCCTGGTGGACCCCGATATCAACGAAGGCGCCGAACTTTGTGACGTTGGTGACGACACCTTCGAGAATCATGCCAGCCACGACATCCTTCATCTCCTTGACGTCGTCGCGGAAGTTCGGAACCACAAACTTATCGCGCGGGTCACGCCCGGGTTTCCGGAGCTCTTCCCGAATATCGTTAAGGGTGTAGATGCCGACTTTCTCGGTTTTGAAGCCCTCGATTTTAACCTTTTCCACCAGATCAGGCTTGGCGATCAGCTCCGGGACCGTGACGCCGAGCGATGCTGCAATGGCCTCGACGACGGGATACGATTCCGGGTGAACGGCGGTCATATCGAGCGGGTTCTCGCCATTCCGAATGCGAAGGAATCCAGCCGCTTGTTCAAACGTCTTCGGGCCAAAGCCGGTGACGGCCATGAGTTGGACGCGGCTCTTGAACCGGCCGTTCTCATTGCGGAACTCGACGATCTTCTGGGCCACGCGTTCGCTGAGCCCAGCCACCTGCTTGAGCAGCGGCGCTGATGCCGTGTTGAGGTCGACCCCAACCCGGTTGACGCAGCTTTCCACGGTCTGTTCGAGGCCCTGCTTCAGGCGGCGTTGGTCGACGTCGTGTTGATACTGGCCAACTCCGATGGACTTGGGATCCACTTTGACGAGTTCGGCCAGCGGGTCCTGCAACCGGCGGGCGATCGAAATGGCGCCACGTACGGTGAGGTCGAGATCCGGGAACTCCTGCCGGGCGACGTCAGAGGCGGAGTAAACCGAGGCCCCGGCTTCGGAAACAACCACGGAAAACGGTCCGAGATTCGCTTGCTTGATGATGTCGGCGACCTCGCGGGAGCCGGTGCCGTTGCCAATGGCGAAGGCTTGGGCATTGTGCTGCTGAATCAGCCGGGAAAGCGTCCGGATGGACCCGGCGACGTCGTTCTTGGGCTCTAAGGGATAGATCACCGTGTGTTCAAGCAGCTTGCCGGTATCGTCGACAACGGCGATCTTGCAACCGGTGCGGATGCCGGGGTCGACGCCGATGACAGTAAGCGCGCCGGCAGGCGGCGACAGGAGCAGGTTCTCGAGGTTCTCACGGAAGACCTTGATGGCCTCCTCGTCGGAGCGGTCCTTCAAGTCGAGTCGAATCTCGGTTTGGATCGAGGGGTTAAGCAGCCGGTCGTAGCCATCCTCGATCGCTTCGTGGAGATGAGGCTGCCATTCGCCAGGCTCGCGGCAGACTTTGGTGCGCAGTGATGCGCACACTTCGTCGCGGTTGAGCTCGATCTCAAAGTGCAGGATGCCTTCCTTCGCGCCGCGGCGGATGGCCAACATGCGGTGGGAGGGAATCTTCGAAACCGGCTCCGAGAAGTCGCCGTACATTTTGAACTTGCCTTCCGGATCCGGAACGCCTTCGATGGCTTTTGAAACAACGATGCCCTTCTCGGCCATCATGCCGCGAACAGCTTTGCGGAAGTCGGCGTTTTCGGCCACCATTTCCGAGATAATGTGGCGGGCACCTTCGAGCGCCTCGTTCGGATCGCCAAACGTGGCGGCGTACTCGATGAGGGGTTGGCCGTTGGGGATCTGCTCCCAAAGGTAAAAGGCCAGGGGCTCGAAGCCCTTTTCGCGAGCGACGGAAGCCTTTGTCTTGCGCTTGGGCTTGTAGGGCAGGTAGAGGTCTTCGAGTTCCGATTTGTCCAGAGTTTTCTCGATTTTGGCCTGGAGTTCCGGCGTCAGCTTGCCTTGCTCGGCAATGGAGGAAAGGACCGTGGCGCGGCGGTCTTCGAGTTCCCGGAAGTATTCAAGTTTTTCCTGGATGGCGAGGATCTTCACCTCGTCAAGGTTGCCCGTGGCTTCCTTGCGGTAGCGGGCGATGAAGGGGACGGTGCCGCCTTCGTCAAAAAGGGCTATGGTTGCGACCAGGCTTTGGAGCGAAATTTCGAGAAGTTTCGCGATATGAAGGAGGACAGGGGTAGGTAAGGCTTTGAGTTCCATTGGGCTACAGGGAAGAAGGGATCGGCAGCGGCGGAATTGAGAAGGTGGCCCGTTCGCGACGATTCTGGTCGCGAGGTCCGTTGCCGTACTGCTTGGCCAGCTCTACAGTATTGTCGCAGGTTGGGTGACCGGCTACCTCTGGCTGAGTTCGCCAGCCGCCACGTTCGCGTTGAAATCGGCGGAGCGGTTGCGTGGAATCGTGAGCGTCTGCCAGTGGGGGCCAGCCAGGTGTTTGGCCAGAAAGATGATTTGGCCAGTATGCAGGGCATAGTGGGCCATCTGGCGGTTGATCGCCTGCATGACGGAGTGGGCTTCGCCTCGGATGGTGACGGTGCGTCCTAAGTCGGCTTCTCCGAGGGGCTCAAGAGCGCTGAAGAGGCATCTCCATCCCTCCTCCCAGGTCTCCAGCAACTCTTGACGGTTGGGAGGCGGGGCGGTGAACTCGCTATCGCGCTGCCGGTTCGGCTTTTCGCCGTCGGTGGTCAGGAAATCGGTCCAGCGGGATCGCATGTTGCCGGCCATGTGCTTGACGATGACGGCTACGGAGTTGCTTTCGGGATCGAGGGTGGCGAAGAGCTGGTCGTCGGTGAGCTGTCCAATGGCGCGTTCGGCAAAGGACTTGTATTGACGGAAGAGTGCGAGGGAATCTTCGAGGTAGGAGGTAGTGAACTGCAGGGGCACGGCTTCAGTGTAGACGAGGCCTGCGAGCAAAAAAGGTGGGCAGGCTTACGCACCTGCCCACCTCGCTGATTCTAGCCTTCCATCTTGAGCATTTGGATGCCGGCCTGGATGTATCCAAAACAGAACGCAAAAGCCTTCTTGCCGCCGGGGTCGCTTTCGAAACGGGGCACGTGGTCCGGCATCACCATCCCGTCGTAGCCCACTTCCTTATACGTGCGGAGCGCTTCGAGCATGTTGACGGAGCCGTTGTCCGGGAAGGTCTCTTTAAAATCGAGGAAGCCGCCTTCGATATTGCGGAAGTGAACGTTAAAGAGCTTCTTACGGGTGCCGAAGTAGCGGATGTAGTCGTGGATCTCTTTGTTGGGATTCACGAGGCCTTCGCTGACGGTGCCTTGGCAGAAGTTGAGCCCATGGTAGGGACTCTCGCGAATGGAGACGAATTTCTTCAATCCTTCGGGGCTAAGGACGGTTTCGCAACCGCGCCAGCCTTTGCGTTTGGGCATGGCGGGATCGTGTGGGTGGCAGGCCATCCGGATCTTGTACTCGTTGGCGACGGGAACCACACGGTCCAGGAAGTAGGTGATGCGTTCCCAGTAAATGTCCTCGGAAACTTCGCCGGCTTCGGTAAGAGGTGGATCCTGCTTCGCTCCTTCGTATTTGAAGCTCCGCTGGGTGACGCCGCCACGGCCTTTCGTCGCCGCCGTCGAAACGACGCCGAGGATGGACATGTTGTACTTGACGGCGGGGATGCCAGCTTCCTTCACATTCTTGATCATCTGGCAGACTTCCTCGATGGCGCGGTCGCGATCGGGAGACTTGCCGAGCATGATGGCCGGGTACTCGGCGCGGGTGATATAGGCCGAGCTCAGCGGCAGCGGCACCATGTCGAGGGTGATGCCGTGCTTGCTTACGCGGTCGCGGAGGGCTTTGAGGCTATCGACGCTCCATTTCTCGTCAAGCTTGCGGGACGGCAGACCGGAGCAGATATTGTTGACGCCGAAGGCGGCGAGGGTATTGAGGGTTTCTGGGTCGTCGGCGTGCTGGTGGCCGGCCTTCATCAGGACCGGTTTGCCTTGGCTTTTCGACTTGGCAGCGGAGGCGGGGAGTTGAGCGGCGGCGGCTAGGGCCGCGCCTTGAAAGAGTTCACGGCGTCGCATGATTAGCGAACGTTATTTCACGTTTGCCGTAGAGTGTCAAGCGCGGGAGGCGATTCCGGCTTGGAGCGTGGCGGTGAGGCGGAGACCGTCATCGGCCCAGAGCGCGGCGGAATCGAGCCAAAGGCCGGGGAATTCGGGGGAACGGTAGATGCCATCGGCGTCGGGCTGGATTGCCTGGTACGAGCCATTAACGAGTTGCCGCCAGATGATCTTGGGCAGGAGCGTCTCGATCGTGATGTACTCTTGCACGCCGGCGCGCTGGTAGAGAGCGAGCTTGGGGCCGAAGTCGACCTCGGTATTTGTCTCGCACACCTCGACGGCCAATTCCGGTGCCTCCGCGCAAAATTCTCCCTGGGGAACCACGTTGCGGCCTAGGAAGGCGTTCGGTTGGGGTGAGCTTTCGAGCATGAGCCAAGTGGCGTTGTGCCCTGACGTGCACCCGGGCGTATGATCGGCGTACCTCGTGAGCAATGTGACAATGTGGCAGTCGAGACGCGATTGCAATCGGCCGATTGGCAACGGAACGTGGACGAGTCCGTCAATCAACTCGGCGTGCTTCAGCTCAGGAATCTGCTCCCAACAAGCGAGAAACGCCTCACGGGTCATCCTTTGCCCGGTGATCAGTTGCACCGATTACTATTCCACAGGCCGCCGCGCGGCCAGCACGCGCGGAATCCGGGCCAGGTCAGGATGAATCACCACCTCATCCCAGCCGCTGAATAGGTCTTCGATCGCGTCCGCCTGCCCCTGGCCGAACTCGCCGAGCAGCCACCCGCCGGGCCGGAGAAGCCGTCGACAGAGGGGCTCCAGCCGACGGTAATGGTCAAGGCCATCCGCCCCGCTAAAGAGCGCCGAAGCCGGCTCCCATTCGCGAACGTCCCGCTGGAGCGTCGGCGCGTCGCCCGCCGGGACGTAGGGCGGATTCGTTACAATCGCCCCAAAGGCGTGGTCCGCAAACGCTGCCGCCAGATCGGCTTGCACGAACTGGACCCGGGCGCCCAACGCATTCGCATTGGCTTTGGCAATCCGAAGCGCCTCGGCCGAAAGATCCGTCGCGAAAGTCTCGATATCCCATTCGAGCGCCAGCGTAATCGCCAGGATCCCCGACCCGGTACCGATATCCAGCACCGCGGTGGCTTCGTTTCGTAATCCGAGCTCCACGATCAGCTCCGTTTCGGGGCGGGGAATCAGTACGCCAGGTCCAACCGCGAACGGGCGTCCATAAAACTCCTGCTCCTTGGTAATGTACTGGAGCGGTTTCCCCTGCGTTCGCTCGTGCAGCCAACGGCCGAAGTGGATCCAGGCCAACTCCGGCAGCGGCGCCTCCGGGTGGGAATACAAATACACCCGCTCCTTATGTAACGCCCGGCAGAGCAGTACCTCGGCGGTCAGCCGAGGGCTATCGATGCCGTGTTCGCTCAGGAAACGGGTGGCTTGCTGCAGGGCTTGGCCGACGGAGAGTTTAGGCGGCTCGCTGGCCATCCCCTGCCTGTTCCTTCAGCTTCTCGGACTGGTAGTAGGTGACGAGCCCGTCGATGATGGGTTCGATACGTCCTTCCATAACGAGATCGAGCTGATGCAGGGTGAGGCCGATCCGATGATCGGTCATCCGATTCTGCGGGAAGTTGTACGTGCGGATCTTCTCACTGCGGTCGCCGGAACCGACCATTTTCTTCCGCTCCGCGCCAATGGCAGCATGTTGCTTCTCCAGTTCCAGCTCATAAAGCCGGGACCGGAGCACACGCATCGCCTTGTCCCGATTCTTGATCTGCGATTTTTCGTCCTGGCAGCTCACGACGACGCCCGTGGCGAGGTGGGTGATTCGGATGGCCGAATAGGTGGTGTTGACGCTCTGGCCGCCGGGGCCCGAGGAACAGAACGTATCAATCCGGATGTCCTTCGCCTCGACATGGATATCGACCTCTTCGGCTTCCGGCAGCACGGCCACTGTGACGGCCGAGGTGTGAACGCGGCCCTGCGTCTCCGTCTGCGGAACTCGCTGCACGCGATGCACTCCGGACTCGTACTTCAACTTGCTGTAGACCTTATCGCCGCTGATGAGCGCGATGACTTCCTTGATCCCGCCTACCGATGAATCACTGATGTCCGTGATGTCGACCTTCCACCGCTGGCTCTCAAAATAGCGGGAGTACATCCGCCACAATTCCGCCGCGAACAGGGTGGCTTCATCGCCGCCAGTGCCGGCGCGAATTTCGAGCACGATGTTCTTATCGTCGTTAGGATCCTTCGGCAACAGGAAGATCATGAGCTCTTCTTCGAGCTTGATCATCGCCGGTTCGAGTTCCGAGATCTCCGCCAGTGCCATTTCGCGCATCTCCGGATCCGAATCCTGGGACATGCCTTTGGCCTGGGATAGAGCGTCGTTCGCCTGCTTCCACTCGCGATATTTATTGACGACCTCTTCCATGTCACGGTGGGACTTGGCGGTCTTGCGATAAGACTCCGGATCGTTGATCACGTCCGGATCAGCCATGGCGCGGCTCAGCTCTTCAAAGCGCGTTTCGAGCGCATCCAACTTGTCGGCGTATTGCATGTTAGGCGATGACTAGTTGCCCGCCCTGCTTCTTTTCAAGCTCCATGGCGCCTTCGAGTGCATGAATGGCGATGGCGGTCTGATCATCCGAGGGGGGCTGGGTGGTAATTTTCTGGAGCCAAAGACCGGGAACGGTCATGGCGGCGAGCAGGGATCCGCGGCGCCGGGCGGCAAACCGGATCAGTTCGTAACTGAGACCAGCGATGACTGGAATCAACACGACGCGGGACGCGATCTTGGCCGGGATCGTGTTCAGACCCAATAGCGGGTCGACGATCATGTACGTGGCCATCGAAATCAACATCACCACCAGGAGAAAGCTGGTGCCGCAGCGAGGGTGGAGCGTCGTAAAGCTCTGCGCATTCTCAATCGTCACGGGCCGGCCCGATTCAAAGTTGTACACCACTTTGTGCTCGGCGCCGTGGTATTCAAAAACCCGGTGAATATCTTTGTACTTCGAGATGCCGTAGAGGAACGCGAGGAAAATGATCAGCCGGATCACGCCATCCACCAGGCTGAACAGGGCGCCCTGCTGCAAAACCGGAAAATAGTTCGACAGTTGGCCGGTAGCAAAGGCTGGCAGCACCTTGTACATAACGATGAAGAAACCGATCGAAAAGACCAGGTTCAGCGTCATCATCCACGCCGGCACTTCTGAGGACGCCTCGGGCTTGCCCTTGGCCGCGTTCTCTTCTTCCATCGCGATGTTGGTGGAGAAGCGTAAGGCCTTCACTCCCAACGACATGGCTTGGCCGAGGGTGCCGACGCCACGGAGGATCGGGAGCTTAAAGATTGGATACTTCTCGCTCACGCGCGGCAGCGGCGCTTCTTCGGTGGCGATTTCGCCATTGGACCGGCGAACAGCGACACAGTAGCTGTGCGGGGCGCGCATCATGACGCCTTCCATCACGGCTTGGCCGCCGACGAGGGTTTCCTCACCGCTTTCGAGCACGGGCAGAAGTTGAGTGTGCGTTACGAGGCGGACGAAATGACGCAGAGACATACGCGGAACCAGGAGAGCGCTTCCTTTCTTCATCAGTATAGCTGTTTGATGCAAAGGAAGCGCTTCTGGTTGCTATTGCCGGCGGAGTTCTGCCTCCACCTGGGTGAGCCAATCCTGAGCCACATCGCGGTCAGGTGCCGACGGCAGGGCGAGGTACTTCTTCAAGTGGTCGGCTGCTTCGTGCAGCCGATTGGACTGCGCCAGTAGCGGCGCCAGCGCAAAGTGGGCGCGACCGACCGTTCCACAGGATTGCTCCAACAACCGAATCGCCTCATCGGTTTGTTTGCCTTGGCCGGCCAGGGAAATACCCAGAACGTAGAGACCTCTGGGAGCCAGGGGATCCGCCTTCACCGCGCGGCGCGCAAAGGACTCGGCTTCCGCGGGACGATTCCTGCGCAGCAGTAGGAACGCGAGGTTCGTGAGCACCGGGTGGGCGGTGGGGTCGAGCGCATAAGCTTTTTCGAAATTCACCTCCGCTGTCTTGAAATCGCCGGCGAGAATCTGGGCGCTGCCCAGGTTGTTCCAGGCCTCGATGTACTGCGGGTCGAGTGCCAGAGCTTTCTGATAGTAGAGGATGGCCTTGGCGAGATCGCCATTGGCTTTCGATCGCTCAGCAGCCTGATAAGCTTTTCGCGCTTTTGCCGGCACTTCGTGGGTCAACTGATGATAGGAGACGGAGGCCGTGCGCGGCTTCATGATGGGCTTTTGTTCTGCTGACGCCACTTCGCGTTCGAACTGCGACAGCGAAGGCGCCTTGGGGTCGCACATATGCCCCACGGAAGCCGGCGGAATCACGCCGGAGGTCACGGGGACACACGAATCGGTCAAGAACTGGGCGGCCGCGCTGCCTACAAAAAGGCACACGACCGCCAACAGTTTGTATGTTGGCATAAGTGGAGATACTCCTCGAGTGAACGAATCAGTTAGAGGAAACTGGCGGAGTTTCTAATGGAGGGGGAACAGGGCTGCCCGGGAATCAGGCGGCGACGGGTTTCTGCTTAGAAAGGTGGATGTCCAGGAGCCACCGGATCTGGGTGACTTCAAAAGGGGCGGCGCAGTAATCAGCGGCGCCGGCTTCGACAGACTCGAGCCACTCCGCTGTTTCAGGCAGGCGGCTGGTGGCGATAATGCGCAGGCGGGGGCGTTGCTGGGCCGTGGCCTGCAGGAGATTGGCTAGAGAACTCCGTTCCGCGGGACAAAATACCAAGTCGATTTCGGGCCAGGATACTGAGCCGGTCCGGATCTCCTCTTCATCCTCAATTTCAGGAACGTGGTGCGTCGTGATGAGTACGTCCCGCAGCTCGCGGGAGAGTTCGGCTGGTAAGCCATAGAGCAGTATTCTGGGGGACATGTTGTCCTTCTCAATCCATCTGCATTAGTCTGCTCTCGTACCCGGAGAAAGCGCCGCGCCGATATCGAACTCGGAGGGGCGGTGCGCCTACACTTACGGTATCGGATGGATCAGCCCGCAATCCAATCGAAAAATCTTATGGTTGCGATTCAAAGCCGGTGTCATGCCATTGGTACAATTGCAGAGTATGCCAGCGATTGTGCGTAGAAAGTCGGTGCCGGTGGACGTCGGCGGAGTGATGGTTGGGGGCGACAACCCGATTGTCGTGCAGTCCATGACGAATACCGACACCGCGGATGTGACCGGTACGGCGAACCAGGTGCTGGCGCTGGCCAAGGCGGGTTCAGAGATCGTCCGCGTGACCGTGAACACGGAGGAAGCCGCGCGGGCGGTGCCCAAAGTGGTGGATACGCTGATGCTCTACGACTGCCACGTGCCAATCGTCGGGGATTTTCACTACAACGGTCATCTGCTGCTCAAGAAGTATCCGGAGTGCGCCCGGGCGCTGGCGAAGTACCGGATCAACCCCGGCAACGTGAACATCGGCAAGAAGCACGACGACAACTTCCGCTCGATGATCGAAGTGGCCGTGGAGCACCAGAAGCCGGTCCGGATTGGCGTTAACTGGGGTTCACTTGATGGCGCGCTGTTGACCCGTATGATGGACGAAAACGCGCTGCTCGCTGAGCCGCTCGACGCCAAACAGGTCACCATGAACGCCATGGTCGTCAGCGCCCTCGAAGCGGCGGCGGCAGCGGAAAAGTATGGTCTGCGTCGCGATCAGATCCTGCTGAGCGCCAAAGTTAGCGGCGTCCAGGACCTGATCGCCGTATATCGGATGCTCGCGGCGCAATGCGACTACGCCTTACATCTCGGGTTGACCGAGGCGGGCCTCGGCTCGAAAGGCATCGTCGCCACCACCGCTGCCATTGGCGTGCTGCTCCAGGAAGGCATCGGCGACACGATTCGCGCCAGCCTGACCCCGCTCCCGAATGGTGACCGTGCCGAAGAGGTGCTCGTGTGCCAGCAGATCCTGCAGGCACTCGAACTCCGCAGTTTCACGCCCCAGGTGACGGCCTGCCCCGGTTGCGGCCGGACCACTTCTACCTTCTTCCAGGACATGGCGGACCAGATCCAAACCTATCTCCGCGAACAGATGCCGGTATGGGGCCCGAACCACCCGGGAGTCGAAGAGATGAAGGTTGCCGTAATGGGTTGTATCGTCAACGGCCCCGGCGAATCGAAACACGCCAATATCGGAATCTCGCTGCCCGGTACGTTCGAGGAGCCTGTCGCGCCCGTGTACGTCGACGGCAAACTGGTGCGGACGCTGCGCGGCGATCATATTGTCGCCGAGTTCATTACGATGTTGAACGAGTACGTGGAAGCGCATTACGGAGCGGTGGTCGCCTAGTGGCGGCTTCTCAATGACAGCGCGAGAGGTCGCCTTCGACGCGGCCTTGCGTGTCGAGAAAGGCGCCTGGGCTGAAGAGGTCCTGCGCGGGGCCGTCGCTGCGTTGGATCCGCGGGATGCGGACTTGGCCTGGGAGTTGGTTCTGGGCCCACTGCGGGTGCAGTCGCAATTGGACCATCTGATCCGGCTCTACTCCGGCAAGACAGCCAAACTCGATCCGGAGGTCCGTGCGGCGCTGCGGATCGGAATCTACCAGCTTCGTTATCTGGACCGCATTCCGCCGCACGCCGCGGTCTCGGCGGCGGTGGATCTCGTGAAACGGGCGCGGAAGCGGTCGGCGATGGGGTTCGTGAACGCGGTACTCCGGAAAGTGACGCGGGATCCCGTCGCCTGGCCCGGTCGCGACGTCGAGTTCGCCGCGCCGGCCTGGCTGTTAACCCGTTGGGAGAAGGCGTTCGGACCGGAGCAAGCTGCCGGGATCGCCCAGGCGTTCTTGGAGCCGCCCGCCGCCCCGGGCCAAGATCCGGGAGCCGCTGCCATTGTCCCGATGCTGCAAGTCGAGCCGGGGATGTCCGTGTTGGACCTCTGCGCCGCTCCGGGCAACAAAACCCGCCAGTTGGTGGCCGCCGGGGGCGTCGTCGTTGCCGCGGATCGCTACGGACACCGCTTGCGGCAGGTGGATGTGGCGGACCGGGTGGTGCTGGACGCTACTTTGCCGTTGCCCTTTGTAAAAACATTTGACCGAATTCTCGTGGACGCGCCATGCAGCGGGACCGGAACGTTGGGGAGAAATCCGGAGATCAAATGGCGAATTTCCGCAGCGGATCTGACGGACTTGGCGGGCCGCCAACGGGCGATCCTGCGTAACGCTCTCGCTTGTCTCGCCCCAAGGGGCCGATTAGTTTACTCGACATGCTCCCTGGAAAAAGAGGAAAATGAAGACGTGGTCCATTCGGTTTGCAGAGATCGGGTGGTGGAAGAGGGATATCGCTTGCCAGGGCAAGAGCCGGGGGACGGCTTTTGGCACGCCGTGATAGCATGAGAACTGCGTTCCAATGGTCGAGATTCTGCCATCTTTACTAGCTGCGGACTTTACCCGGCTGGGTGAGGAGATCGCGCGCGTCGAACAGGCGGGCGTTACGATGTTGCACGTCGACGTCATGGACGGCCATTTTGTGCCGAACATCACGATGGGGCCGCCGGTGGTTAAGAGCCTGCGCAAGATCACAAAAACCCACCTCGACGTCCATCTGATGATCACGGACCCGGACCGGTATGCCCCTGTGTTTATCGAAGCTGGTGCGGACAGCGTGTCCGTGCATCAAGAGGCGTGTCCGCATTTGGACAGAACGCTCCGCATGATCCAAGCGGAGGGCGCCTTGGCGGGCGTCGTTTTGAATCCGGCCACACCGGCGGCGACCCTCGACGAAGTCTTGGAGTTCGTCGATTTTGTGCTTATCATGAGCGTCAACCCCGGATTCGGCGGGCAGCGGTTTCTACCTGGCTCGCTCCGGAAAATTCAGCAGTTGGCCGAACGCCGAGCCCGGTTTGGGTACGGGTTTAAAATAGAGATTGATGGCGGCGTGGGTCTCGATAACGTCGCAGAGATTGCCCAGGCGGGAGCAGAATGGCTCGTCGCGGGTTCCAGTGTGTTTGGGGCGCCGGATTCCGGCGCGGCCGTTCGTTCGCTGCGGGAAGCTGCGAACGTGGGGCATCTAGCTTAATCAGTGAGACTTGGAATTATGTTTCTTTCGCGCAAGACGATGGTGGTTCTGATGGTGACGGCCTTGGCGATTCCTTCGCTCTCGAGCTGCTTCCGGAAGAAGAAGTACGAGAACCCGATTTCGAAAGATACGCAGCAGCCGGACAAAGTTTTGTTCGATAAAGCGGTCAAGGATATCGAGCGCGGCCGCTATGAAGTGGCGCGCATCACGTTGAACACGTTGATGAATACCTACGACACCTCCGAGTACCTCGCCAAGGCGAAGCTTGCCATCGCCGATAGCTGGATGCGCGAAGGCGGCTCCAACGGTATGGCGCAGGCCGAGGCGGAATACAAGGACTTCATCCTGTTCTACCCGACCATGGAAGAGGCCGCCGAGGCGCAGCAGAAAGTCTGCATGATCCACTACAAGCAGATGGAGAAGCCGGACCGCGACGATCGCCACGCCTACAAATCGGAAGAGGAGTGCCGGACGCTGCTGACGCAATTCCCCAATTCGAAGTTTGCGCCGCAGACCCAGCAACTGCTCCGGAACATCCAGGAGGTGCTGGCCGAGAAGGAGTTCCGCGTCGGCACCTTCTACAACACCAAGGGTTCCAACCCGGCCGCCAGCAACCGCTTGCAGAACGTGGCCGACCAGTGGCCGCTCTACTCGAAGGCCGACATGGACCTATGGCTGCTCGCCGATAGCTACTCGAAAATGGGCCCGCGGTTCAAAGTGAAAGCCGGCCAGAGCTATCAACGTCTCGTCCGCGACTATCCGCTCTCGCCGCTCGCCAAACAAGCCGTCGACAAACTGAAAGAGATGGAAATGCAGGTGCCGGAGGCCGATCCGGTGGCCGTTGCCCGCATGAAGTACGAAGAAGAGAACCGGACGAAGCCGGGCATGATGTACAACTTCTGGGGCATCTTCAAGAAGAGCCCGGATACGATCGCCGCCGCCAAGGCCGGCACCCCGGCAATGGAAGCGTTACGGCCCACCCTCCCCGTCTCCATTCCGCTGCCGCTCGGCGTGGCAACCGGTGTGAACGACGTCGGCGGCCAGGTATTGACCGGCGAGTCCGCTCTCGAGAAGAAGGACGATGCCCGTTTGAGTTCGCAGCAGCCCGGCGGATCCGGCAGCGCCGCCCCGGCCGCCGCCGCTCCCGCCACGGAACCGCCGCCCGCCGCCGAGCAGGCCCCGGCCCCGCTGCCTAACAACCGGCAGGCCGTTCCCGCCAAGAAGCAGAAGAAAGAAAAGAAGACCAAGGTTAAGAACTAGTGGCCGCACGGATCTTGCTCGCCGATGACAGCGCCATCGCGCAGCGTCTCGGCGAGCGCATGTTGCGAGAAGAGGGTTTCGAGGTCGTCTCGGTGACCGATGGCGATACGGCGCTTTTGCGTCTGGCCGACGTCGATCCCGACGCGCTCATCGTCGATGCCTTCCTGCCCAAGCGATCGGGCTTTGAGCTGGCTGAGTTCGTCCGGGAGACGGTTGCCCATCGCCATATTGGCGTGCTACTGACCGGAAGCATCACCGAGCCGGTTGACGAAGAGAAGGCCATGGCTTCCGGGGCCGACGGCGTCGTGCAGAAGCCATTCGGCGTCGTGTCCCTGCTCGAAGCCTTAACGCCGCTGCTTGAGAAGGTTGCGGAACGCCGGCTGGCCGGCGAATTCGGCACTGACGCGCCTCCCGTTCCAGTGATTCCGATCTCGGATGAAGAGCGGATCCGGGCCGCCGTGACCGTCGCTCTCGACGAAGCGATGCCACAGATGGTCGAGCTGATTACGCGGGAAGTGTTGCGGACATTGCGCCCAGCCTGACATCATCTAGTCTGATATGGCTGAAAACAGTTTTGACATCGTCTCCAAGGTGGAGATGCCGGAAGTGAGCAACGCGATCCAGCAGGCGCTGAAGGAAATCGGCACCCGTTATGATCTGAAGGACTCGAAGTCGTCGATCGAACTCAAAGAGAAAGACAACAAGATTCTGATGAGCTCGGCGGACGAGTATAAGCTGGGGGCTGTCGTCGACATCCTGCAGTCGAAGCTGAATAAGCGCGGAATCTCACTCAAGGCGCTCACCTATGGACCCATCCAGCCCGCCACCGGCATGAGCGTTCGCCAGGAAATCACGCTCCAGGCGGGTATCCCGATTGAGAAGGCGAAAGAGATTGTAAAGATCATCAAGGACGCCAAGATCAAGGTGCAGGCGTCCATCAACGGCGACGTCGTCCGCGTCTCCGGCAAGGACCGCGACTCGCTGCAGGAAGTAATCGCGCTGCTGAAACGGAACGACCTCGGGATCGACATGCAGTTTACGAACTACCGGAGCTAACGATGGCCCGGCGGATTGAAACTCTATTCGTCCCTGGCCCGGCTGGCCGCTTGGAAGCCCTTCTCGAAGAGCCCGAGGACGGCGAACCGCGATACGCCGCGCTGGTTTGCCATCCCCACCCCCAACATGGCGGGACCATGCACACGAAAGTCGTCTACCGCATCGCCCGCGGACTCCGGAAGACCGGGGCGGTCGTCCTACGTTTCAATTACCGCGGAGTGAATCTCAGTGAGGGCGTCTACGCCGACGGCGTGGGCGAGCTCGAAGATGCCCGCGCCTGCCTAGCTTTCTTGCGCGAGCGTTACCCTGATTTGCCCTTCGTCGTCGCCGGCTTCAGCTTCGGCTCGCGGATCGCTTTGCAATTGGCCGGGCAACTGCCGGAGATGCGGCGGGCGATCGCCGTGGGCTTCCCCACCAAATATCCGGACAAGAGCTACCTGGAACCCTGCGCCGTGCCGCGGACGTTTATCCACTCGACGATCGACGTCCACGGGCCGATGGTCGAACTCGAGGCGTTGGCCAAAACGCTAAGTGGGCCGCCAACGGTCGATTTCGTCGTATCGAAGGACCACTTCTTCGTCGATGCGCTCGACGCGTTCGAACAGGCCGTCGTCCGGGCAGGCGAAACGATCTAACGGCTATCGTAGCTGGCGCGCGCCGCTTGCACATCCGGCGCGTGCTTCTCTGCCCAGAGCCAGATGCCGCACACCGCCTCGCTCAGGCTTTCGCCGAGCGGCGTGAGCGTGTAGTCGACCCGCGGCGGAACCGTCGCGTGGACGAACCGCGTCACCAAACCGTCGCGCTCAAGCTGACGGAGCGTTTTCGTCAGCATCTTCTGGCTGATCCCGGGCACGCGGGCCTGCAACTGGGAGAACCGGAGCTGGCCGGAGTGCAGCTCTTCGATCACGTTCAGAGTCCATTTGTCGGCGACGCGGTCGAGAGTCTCCTGGACGAGGGCCTCAGTATCCACAAGGTAAGTATAGAACAAAAAGGTGCCTACTTCCCAGAAGTGACTATTGCGTGGATACTGGCTTTATGAACAAACTTGGACTTGGCTGTATGGGGATGTCCGGCATGTATGGCGCCTCGGACGACCGCGAAAGCGTCGCAACGATTCAGGCCGCGCTCGATGCCGGGATCTCTCTGCTCGATACGGGTGACTTCTACGGAATGGGCCACAACGAGATGCTGTTGGGCGAGGCGATCCGCGGCCGCCGCGAACAGGCCGTGATCAGTGTCAAATTCGGCGCTCTCCGAACGCCCGACGGTGGCTGGACCGGAGTGGACGCCCGGCCGGTGGCCGTGAAGAACTTCCTGACCTACACCCTGCGGCGTCTAAACGTCGAGTACATTGACATCTACCGTCCCGCCCGGCTGGACCCCTCCGTACCGATTGAAGACACCGTCGGCGCGATCGCCGAAATGGTGGCCGCCGGATACGTGCGGAAGATCGGCCTCTCTGAGATGGGTGCCGACACCATTCGCCGCGCTCACGCCGTCCATCCCATCACCGATTTGCAGATTGAATACTCCCTGATCAGCCGGGGTGTCGAGGAGAAGATCGTTCCTGTGCTCGATGAACTCGGCATCGGGATGACGGCCTATGGCGTTTTGTCACGTGGGCTACTGAGCGGCTCGAAACCGGCTGGGGCAGGGGACTTCCGAGCGCACCTCCCGCGCTTCACGGAAGGGAACGGGGCCGTGGTCGCTGCCCTGAACACGCTGGCGGCGGAACGCGGCATCACGGCGACGCAGTTGGCGATCGCTTGGGTGATGGCAAAGGGGCCACGGATTGTCCCCGTCGTCGGCGCCCGCAAGCGGACACAACTCAACGAAATGCTCGGGGCCCTTGCCCTCAACCTGAGTGCAGACGAAGCGTCACGCCTGGAATTGGCTCTGCCCGAGGCGCAAGGTACCCGCTACGATCGCCACCAGATGGCGATGTTGGACAGTGAGCGCTAGTTCCGGATGCGCATTTCGCGAACGAGCTGGCGGGAGGCTCGTTCGCCGATCATATCGGCGACCTGCTCCAACAGCTCCGGCACGTTCTCGGGTTCAATCAGCATGGTCCCGGGGGCACGATTGGCTTCGTTTTGTTCCCGCCACGAGGTAATCAGCGCCGTGGCCGGACGGTAGTCCATCATCCGCGCATGCGAAATGACCTGCAGCCCCGCTTCCGGCGACTCCATATGGAGGTCGCTGAGAACTAAGGCGTACTCTTCGCTGTCCAACATGCCGATCGCCTCAATCGCGGTCGCCGCCGTATCCACTCCGTAACCCCCAGCCTGCAAAACAGTTCGCAAAATGATGCGAGCGGTGGGATCGTCATCGACGAGCAGAACGCGAGCGACTTCGCGGGCCTGAAAGGTCGGAACTGGGACACATTTAGCGGATGCCATCGAAGGAACTCTTAACCATAGTGTATTGGAAATGAGAAAATATCCAAGTACCAATTTGGTTCGGGTCCTAATGGGAATTTGCGGTTGGTTGAAAACCCGTTTAGTTTCTGTATGTTGCGTTAAGATTTGCCGAAGGAAGTTTCTGGCAATCAACTCCACCAGTACGGATCCCGGACGGGTTCTAGCCCAAATAGGGTAGTGCTAGTGGGCTAGGGCTAGCCCTTCAATGCCCGAAGCACCTGGTCGATCTCAGCCTCGGTGTTGTAAACGTGCGGCGAAAACCGCAAACCAGCAGCGTCCCCCGAGTCCGTTTTGGCGATCGCAATGCGGTGCTTGGTCCAGAGCCGGTTGTAGATTTCTGTCAGATTCTGCCCCGGGAAGTCGATCTTGACGACCGGCCCGGAGACGGCCAATTCGCCGCTGCCCTTCAGTTTGGCGCCGGGGACCCCAGCCACGCCGTTCCGCAAGCGAGACGAAAGCGCCAGCGCGCGCGATTCGATCTGCGCCATCCCAGTGGTCTCCAGGAACTCGATCGTCTTTTCAAGACCTCGTAGCTTGGGGTCGTCCCGCTGCCCGAGGGTTTCGAACTTCCGGGCCCCGGTGGGTTTGTCGGACCAGTAATCGACGCTTAGGATTGCCGGCGTCAACTCGTCCAAACGCGCAGCCCGAACGAACAGCATGCCGCTTTCGAGCGGTCCCATTGGCCACTTGTGGAAGCTGCCCGAAAATGAGTCAATCTTCAATTTCGGCAGATTCAGGTTCATCCAGCCAAACGACTGAGCGCCGTCGACGTGGCACCAGGCGTTCTGCCTGTGGGCGAGGTCGGCGATGGCGTCGATTGGGTAGAGCAGACCGGTCGTATTCGTAAAGTGCGAGACGGCGATCACCCTGGTCTTGGGCGTCACCTTTCGAGCAAGCGTTGCCAACAGCTCGTCGGGAGATTTGGCGAACACAGGTACTTCCGCCGTCACCACCGTGGCGCCGGATTGACGCGCGCGTAACTGCCAGCTTTGCGTGTTGGAGGGGTGATTGTGGGCTGTGATCAGGATCTCGTCGCCA
Source organism: Candidatus Sulfopaludibacter sp. SbA3 (assembly GCA_945890485.1). Taxonomy (GTDB): domain Bacteria; phylum Acidobacteriota; class Terriglobia; order Bryobacterales; family Bryobacteraceae. The sequence continues at coordinate 205,989 of CAMDCN010000011.1, forward strand.
GTCTGCAATCGCAGCCCCTGCGCGATGAGGTTGTTGCTTTCGCTGGAGTTGCGGGTGAGCGCGATCTCGTCCGGCGCCGAGCCGAGCAGTTTTGCCAGCCGGGCGCGAACACTCTCGGAAAGCGTCTTGTACACCTCGCGGTTTTGAAACGCAGGGTTCTGCTGGAAGTCGCTCAACTGCTTCAGATACTCCGCCATCGCCGCTTTCCCGCACGGCGCGATGTTGGCGGCGTTCATATAGACGAGATCCTTCTGCAGCGCTACCAACGGCCGCACAGCGGCGGCCGTTAGCAGAGAACGCCGGGATAGAGACATGGACTTACCCTCCGAAGACGCGAGCGAAAATCTTGTCGACGTTGGCGAGTTGGCGATCCAACGCAAAGGACTTTTCGAGCTGGTCGGGGCTCAGGCAGGTTTGCACTTCGGGGTCGGCGGCGATGGCGGCGCGGAAATCGCCATCCTCTTCCCAGCTCTTCATGGCATGGGCTTGCACCAGTTTATACGCCTTTTCCCGCAGCATGCCGGCGGCGGTCAGATCGAGCAGCAACTGGCCGGAAAAGATCAGGCCTTTCGTGAGATGCAAGTTGTGGAGCATCCGGTCAGCATTCACGCGCATGCCATCGACCAGCCAAATCGTCTTGGCGAGCAGATAGTCGACCAGGCAGCAGGAATCGGGCAGAATGACACGCTCGACGCTCGAATGCGAGATGTCGCGTTCATGCCACAGGGCGATATTCTCATAGGCCGCCTGGACGTTCGAACGGACCACCCGCGCCAGGCCGGAGATCTGCTCGCAAGTCACTGGGTTGCGCTTATGGGGCATCGCTGACGAGCCCTTCTGGCCCGGAGCAAAAGGCTCCTCCGCCTCGCGAACCTCGGTCCGCTGGAGGTGGCGAACTTCGAGCGCGACTTTTTCACAGGTCGCGGCAATAAGCGCCAGGGCGCTGATGAAGGCAGCATGCGAATCGCGGGAGATGACTTGGGAGGCGATGGCGGCGGGTTTAAGCCCAAGGCGCGTGCAGATCTTCTCTTCGGCCTCCGGCCCGATATGGCCGAAGGTGCCGACAGCGCCAGAGATCTTGCCGGCGCGCATGTCCTCCGCGGCGGCGGCGAGGCGGGCGCGGTTGCGGACGAGTTCGTCGAACCAAAGGGCGAGCTTCAGGCCAAAGGTATACGGTTCCGCGTGGATGCCATGCGTGCGGCCCATCTGCACCGTATCTTTGAACTCGAACGCCCGGCGGCGGAGGATATCTAGGAGCTGATCGGTAGCGGCCAGCAGCAGGTCCGCCGACTGCTTCACCTGCAACGCTTGGGCGGTGTCGACGACATCGTTCGACGTCATTCCATAGTGGAACCAGCGGGAAGCCTCGGCCACGCCGGCGGCGGCCATCTTCTCGGCGACCGTTGTCGTGAAGGCGATCACGTCATGCTTCACTTCGCGTTCGATCTCGAAAAGCCGCTCTACATCGACTGCCGCGTGAGCGCGAAGCGCCTGGGCGGCCTCGACCGGCACGTCGCCGAGCTCGGCGAGAGCCTCGCTGGCGGCTAGTTCGACGGCGAGCCAGCACTGGTACTTGTTGCCGTCACTCCAGATCGCGCCCATGGCCGGGCGGGTATAACGTTGAATCAATGAAAAGCTCCTAGGGAAAGGGTCAGGATACCAAGTGCCGGAACGGAACGGAACGATGCGGTATGTTGAAGGGATGGAGATGGTGTTGCAACGCGCGGGCGGAACGGCCGAGCAGGTACGGCCGGCGCGGATCAGCGTCGAACGGTACCACCGGATGATTGAGCAGGATATCTTGACGCCGGACGACCGGATCGAGCTGCTCGATGGGTACCTGGTGGAGAAGATGAGTAAGAAGCCGGCGCACTGCACAATCACTGCGATTGTTTACTCGATGTTGATTCGGCGGCTGCCTCCCGGGTGGACGATCCGTTCGCAGGATCCGATCACCCTCATCGACAGCGAGCCAGAGCCCGACTTGGTGGTGGTTCGTGGCCAGGTCCGCGACTATCAGTTTCGCCACCCCCTGGCGCCAGATATCGGGCTTGTTGTAGAGGTCGCCGACTCCAGCGTAGACCGCGACCGCATCTGGAAGCGCGAGATTTACGCCCGCGCGGGACTCCCCGTCTATTGGCTGATCAATTTGCAGGAGAAGACCGTCGAGGTCTACTCCCGCCCCGTCGACGGCACCTACCAGAACCACACAATCGTAAAACCGACCGAAACCTTGACCCTCCAGGAACCCGCCCTGGAGATGCCAGCAGGAGAGATTTGGGCATGAAGATGAAGTTATGGATGGCCGGGCTCATTTACGGCACGGTCGCTTTCGCGCAGATACAGGGCAGCTTGCCGGCCCGCACAGCGCCCACCGAGTATCAGGTGCAGGCCAAGGCCGGCGACATCACCATAGCCGCTGACTTTGTCGCGCACTCAGTGCCTACGATGGAAGGGCCGCTGACGTCCGAGGACCATGTTGCCGTAGAGGTAGGCCTCTTTGGGCCACCCGAATCGAAAACGCAGCTCTCTTGGGAGCATTTCTCGATCCGGATCAACGGAAAGAAAGTTCCCACGCCGGCGGTCCCGGTGGGCATGGCCATGAAGGGTCTCAAGGACCCGGAATGGATTCCACCCGAGCCGCCCGAAGGCAGCAAATCAAAAGGCGGCGGCCTGAGCGCCGGTGGCGGCGGCGCAGCCGGCGACCCGAAGCCCGATCCGCCCAAGATGCCGCTACCGCTTCGGCGCGCCATGGAACAACGCGCACGCAAGTCGGCGATGGCCGAAGGCGAACGGCCGCTGCCCCAGGCTGGCCTGATCTTCTTCCCCTATCGCGGCAAAGATTCGAACATTGAGAAGGTCGAACTGATCTACGAAGGCCCAGCCGGCAAGGCCGTTCTCCCCTTCGAACGGTAGCCTCAATACTCGAAAGCGCAACTGGCCACACCCGGCTCCGCAACGTGCAAGCGTGGTTTCAGACCGCGCTGCCCCAGCGCCTGCTCAGCCATCTGCTGCACCAGGGTCGGGTAGTTGTTGTGCTCGCTCAGGTGGCCCAGGATCAGCGTGGAAACGCTCGAATCCATATCGTTCGTGATGAACTCGAAGGCGGCATCGTTCGACAGATGCCCCTTCCGGCCCATAATGCGCTGCTTAATCGACCACGGATAAGGGCCCACTTTCAGCATTTCGAGATTGTGGTTCGATTCGAGCAGCAGAGCGTCCACTCCACGCAGGTGCATCTTGATCGAGTCCGGCATGTAGCCCAAATCGGTCACCACGGCACAGCTCAGCCCCTGCGAACGCAGCACGTAGCCCACCGGGTCGATCGCGTCATGCGGAATCGTAAACGTGCCAATGTCCAGGTCGCCGATCGTGAATCCGGTGCCGGCCTGAAACGTCTGCCGCGGCACCGCGATGCCGTCCCAGTCGATAGCCGTTTCAGTCAGGTGCGTCAAATAAATCGGCTTCTTGTATTTGCGCGACATCACCCCCAGGCCGCTCACGTGGTCGCTGTGTTCGTGCGTCACTAGAATCGCGTCGAGATTGGCCGGGTCTTCGCCAATCGCGAACAGGCGCGCCTCGATCTCGCGGCGGCTCAGCCCGGTGTCGATCAGCACCCGGGTGCGGTCGGTTCCGACGAAAATCGAATTGCCGGAACTGGATGAGGCCAGGACGCAGAACTTAAGAATGGGAATGCTCCAAAACTCATTATGATAGCGGGATGAAAATTACGAAAGTCGAGGCGCTGTATTTGCGGCAGCCCGAGGTGAAGGACCAGTGCGATAGCGGGCAGGATGCCATCATCATCCGCGTCGAAACCGACGCCGGCATCACCGGGCTCGGCGAGGTCGATTCGGCCCCGCTCGCCATCAAAGGCGTCATCGACGGCCCCTATTCCCACTCCATCACCAGCGGCCTTGCGCATCTGCTCATCGGCGAGGATCCCTTCGCCACGGAATACCTTTGGTACAAGATGGTGAAGGCAAACTCCTACTGCGCCCGGCGCGGCCTTCTGATGCACGCGATCAGCGGCATCGACCTCGCCCTTTGGGATATCAAAGGCAAAGCGCTGGGGCTGCCGGTTTGGAAACTGCTCGGCGGAGGTTTCCATGAAAAGATCCGTTGCTACGCCTCGACCCTCTTCGGCCGCACTCCCGATGACACGGAATTGATCGGCCGCCGTTTGGTCGACCAAGGCTTCGGCGCCGTGAAGTTCGGCTGGCACCCAATGGGCGAGTCGCGGGAGATGGACGAAGCGCTCGTCCGCAGCGCCCGGAGTGGCGTCGGCGCCAAGGCCGACCTGATGATCGACGCTGGCCTCGTCTGGGACTCGAAGACCGCCCTGCAGCGCGCCAACGCCTTCGCCGCCGAAGATATCTTCTGGCTCGAAGAGCCGTTGCGGGAAAACGACTACGTGGGCTACGGCAAGCTCGCCGCCTCGACGCCAGTCCGCATCGCCGCCGGGGAGCACGAAAGCGACCGGCAGAGCTATCAGAACCTGATGGACCAAGGCCAAGTGGATGTAGTGCAGGTCGATCTCACCCGCTGCGGCGGCTTCACCGAAGCCATGAAGATCGCGTCTCTCGCCTATGATCGCGGTCTGCCCGTCGCTAACCATGGCTTCTCCACGTATCTGAACGTGGCCGCCGCGCTGCACTGGCTCAACGCGGTACCGAACGCGCTCATTTGCGAGTTTGTTGCGCAAGAGGCCACCAATCTTCGTGAGCAGATCACCCGCCAGAAGTTCCGCGCCGTCGACGGCTACCTCACCGTACCGCAGGAGCCCGGCCTCGGCATCGATCTCGACGAAGACGCCGTCAGCCGCCTCCGTATTCTCTGAGGGTTACTTTTGTGAGAGATTTGTGCGGACAGACGCACTACCCGGTATAACTTATGGCTGTCACTAAGCCTCGCAACCGGTTGGTTAACTTCCGGGTCAGCGAAGAAGAATTCCAAAACCTGCGTGAAGCTTGCCTGTCAGGCGGAGCCCGCAGCATCTCTGATTTCGCACGGTCGGCGGTGCTCAACACCTTCGGCAGTTCCGGCGAAGTGGGGGGCCAACTGAAGATCCGACTCTCCACCATCGATCAAAAGATGGATGAGCTGGACTCCAGTCTACGAACACTGCTCGGGCGATTAAGCTCCGCGGTGCCGCAGGCGACCCTCGACGTGCATGAGGAGCGCCTGCTGCAGCAACAGCATTCTTAGGCAAATACCGGCTTGGGCTCGGGCGCGGGAGCGCGCTCGGGCACCAGCAGTTGCGTGGGGTCGATCCGCGTGAAGAAAAACGCGCTGATCAACAGCATACAAGCCAACGGCAGCAACGCCTTGTTGTAATCGCCACCCATCCAGCCGACCAGATAGCCGAACAGCACGGAGCTCGAAAAGCTGCCGAGCTGGCCGGCCATATTCATGCTGCCGCTCACCGCGCCAGAGTACTTCTTGCCGATGTCCATGCACACCGCCCACGACACCGGCAGCATACAGTCCATGCAGCCGTAGCCGAGCGCCAGGCACACAACGGCCACCTGCTTGTCGGCCACTTGGGTGCAGATGATCATGAACATCCCGGCCAATGCCAAACCGGTAGCGCCGATGACGCGGCGGCCGAACTTCAAGCCGCGAGTTTTCACTAGGCGGTCGCTCAGCCATCCGCCGAAAAGATTGCCGCACGCCCCGACGATAAACGGCAGTGTCGACCAGAGCTTCATCTCGTCTTCACTGAAGCCGCGGCCGCGCTGCAGATAGGTGTGCAGCCAACTGAGATAAAAGTACGAACCCCAGCAATAGGTGTGGTACATCAGCAGCAGATAGCGGAAGTTCGGCGATTTCAGCACTTCGCGCCAGGGCAGCGAATGATGCGCCTCGGCCACTTTGGGAGTGCCGATGTGGAGGAGTTCCTCTTCCGTGATGCCGGCCTTGTCGCGCGGGTTATCGCGGAAGTAGAACCACCACACGATGCACCAAACGACGCCGATTGCGCCGAAGATGTAGAACGTAGCGCGCCAACCGTAGGCGATCTGAATTGGGACTACGATGAGCGGCGATAGGGCGCCGCCGATACGGGAGGCCATCCACGTCACGCCGACCGCGCGAGCCCGTTCTTGCGCGGGGAACCAGCGGGAGACGGTGGCGGCGATATTGGGATAGGCGCCGGCCTCGCCCGCGCCGAACAGGAACCGAACGCCGAGCAGCAAACCGTAGCTGGAAACTGCACCGGTCATGGCGGTAAAGGCCGACCACCACAACACGATACGGGTAAGAATATTGCGCGGGCCATATTTGTCGCCCCAGACCCCGGCGGGGATCTCAAACGCGGCGTAGGAGATGGTGAAGGCGCCGACCACCCAGCCCCACATTTCGGGCGTAATCAGGAGTTCATCCTGCATGCGCTTGCCAGCCACGGAGATACAAACGCGATCCAGGTAAGTGATGATCGACAGCATGAACAGCAAGCCGAGCATCCGATAGCGATAAGGCATAGGTTCGCTATTCTTTCACAACTTCGGGCTGCCCGGTATGATGGGAGTATGCAAAAGTTCGTAATTGCGTTGTTGTTTTCCGGTGTCTCGCTTTTCGCGCAGCTTGGCGCTGTGCAAATTGTCCCTGTTGAAATCGCGGTGCCCTTCGGTACGGCTGCCGGGAAGTTGGTCCTACACGACGGCTATGCTGTGTTCCTCGATGACGAGAAGCCCGAGTCTTCGTTCGCCGTCGCTCGAATGGACATGACTGGATTCGCTACCGAGGCCGGCATGATGAATGCTCTCTTCAAGAAGAACTTCCGCGATCGCGCAGGAGAAAAGAATCGTCTCAGCCTGCGGGCCGTGCGGCCAGAAGACGCCGACACCTTGCAGCGTTGGTTCTCGGCGCCTCCCACGACTCCGGCTGTGTCGAACGGCACAGGTGCGGCGAAGCCTGGCGACACCCCGATCGAATTCAAACTCGAAGTGCAGCAAAAGAAGCGCTTTGGCAAGAACCAGAAGGGACGTTTGATGCTCGCTGGCACCCAGTTGATCTTTGAATCGATCGATGATCCGAGCAGCTCCCGCCGCTGGGAGTTAAAGGAGATCAAGTCGCTCGAAAACAAGAACCCGTACGAGCTCCGCGTGGAGCCGTTCACGGGCGATGACTACCGGTTCGAGTTTGTGGGCACGCCCATTGAGGCCGCCCAGTACAAGTCGCTCGTGGATAAGGTCACCGCCGCGCGCGTCAACTAGTCAGCGCTTTCTTGAGGAAAGGGATACCGCGGCCGCCATGGAAGCTATGTTCCCCGGGGAACACCTCATGGCCGACGCGGTCCCCGGCTTCGAAAGTGCTATAGATCGCTTGCAGCGCTTGGAAGCACTGCCGGCTGGCTTCCACCGGGAAGATATCGTCCTTGTCGCCGGACTCCATGAACAGCGGCCGTGGCGCAATCAGCCCCGCGACGTCGGACATCTCGGCCCACTGCAGAATCCCCGGCACGTAGTTGTCGATGCAGTGCGCCAGCGAGAGAATCGAGTCCCGGAAACTATTCAGATAGCCGCTCACCATGGCTGCGCGAATGCGGGGTTCGACGGCGGCGGCAAACGTCGTGCAGGTGCCGCCTCCGCTGATGCCCATGCAGCCCACGCGCTTGGCATCCAACTCCGTCCGCGTCTCGATCCAGTCGATCGTCCGCATGATGTCATAAACGCGCCAGGCGATCATCGTCTCGCCGAACAGCAGCGCCGCGCCTGCCGTTGGCTGGCACGCGGAATTGCCCAGCCCGCGCTTCTTCGTCCGGGCATCGCGCCGGCAGCCAAAGGCGATGGGCTCGACGGCAATGGCAGCCATTCCCGCCTCGACCGCTTGAATCGCGAAGTCATGTTGATAGCCGGCCTTGTCGAACCGGGGCTGCCCCTTGGCATCAATGCCGACAATGTCGTCCACACCGCGCCCGTGGCCCGGAACGCAGATCACGACCGGGACCGGCCCCTTGGCGTTCAGCGGCGTCAGCAGGTAGCCCAGCGACATCATGCCGGGACGCGTTTCTATGACGAACTTCTCCCGGCGATACGTCGGGAAGGTCTTGGTCTCGAGCGTCTGAGGAGCCAGCGGCGTCCGCGTCGACGGGAAGCCTCCGAGCAGTTCGACGATCTTCGGGCGCAGCTTCTTCTGCCAAGCCTCCGCCGCCTTGCGGTTCGTTGCCCGGAACTGCAGCTTGCGCGGCATCTCGTTGTACCGCTGCAACGTCCAGTCCACCGGGTCAAACTTCGCCATCGGCAGCTTGGATTCCAAGCCGTCGAGCGCCCCGGTGTAAGGGGTCTCCGCCGCCTCAGCCACCGACGCCGTAAAGAGCGCCGCGGCGCCTAGTTGTCTCCGCGTGAATTTCGCCATGCGGAGATGATAACGCTATTCGTCCTTGCCTTCCGATTTGCCTTTCAGCCAATCGACCCAAGCGGTGGGCGGCGTCACTAACAGGGTGATCAGCAAGACTCCCAAGAGAGTCAAGCCCATGATGATGTACATACCTATAGGTTAACGTCCATCACCTCGTCAAAGATACCCTCCGGTAATTTGATGCCGTTAATGCGCAGTCGCTCGAGAATGCGTGGCTGCCGGTTGAAGCAGCGGAACCGGCCTTGCACCTTGCCCGCTTCGCTCAGCCCCACTCGCTCAAACGCGAACACATCCTGCACTTCAATCTGGTCGCCCTCCAGGCCAATCACTTCGGAAATGTTGATGATCTTACGCGAACCATCCTGCAGGCGGGTCACCTGCACCACCATCTTGATGGCGCTCGCCAACTGCTGCTGAATCACTCTCGTCGGAATCTGCAACTCGGCCATCAGGATCATCGCTTCCAATCGCGAGAAAGCGTCCTTCGGCGTGTTGGCGTGGATGGTCGTCATCGATCCTTCGACGCCGGTATTCATTGCCTGCAGCATGTCGAGCGCCTCCGGGCCGCGGCACTCGCCAACCACGATTCGGTCAGGCCGCATGCGGAGCGCGGTGCGTACGAGAACCCGCTGGTTGATGCCGCCCTCCTTATTGAGGTTCGTCGGCCGGGTTTCGAACTTCACCAGGTGCCGCTGCTGCAGTTGCAGTTCTGCCGTGTCTTCAATCGTGACGATTCGCTCGTCTTCCGGAATGAAACGCGAAAGCGCGTTCAGCGTCGTGGTCTTGCCGGAACCGGTGCCGCCGGAGATCAGAATCGTGGTCTTGGCCTGCACGCACGCCGCCAGGAACTGCAGCATGGCGGGCATGATGGTCTGATAGGCCACCATCTCATCGCTCGTGATGACGTGGCGGCCGAAGCGGCGGATGGAGAGCGAAGGCCCATCGAGCGAGAGCGGCGAGATGATCGCGTTGACGCGCGATCCATCCTTCAACCGGGCGTCGACGATCGGTTGGGCTTCATCGACGCGCCGCCCGACTTGCGCCACGATCTTCTCGATGATGTGGAGCAGGTGGGCGTTGTCCTTGAACCGGACCGGCGTCCGTTGCAGCTTGCCCTGCCGCTCGATGAAGACCTTGTCGTAGCCGTTCACCAGGATGTCGGAGATCGAAGGCTCTTTCAGCAACGGTTCCAGCGGCCCCAGGCCGAGCACCTCGTCGAGAACTTCTTCAACGATCCGATTCTGCTCCGCCGTCGTCATCGGGACGCGCTCTTCGTCGAGCAGGCGCTCCACCACGCGGCCAATCTCGCTCCGGATGCGATCTTTCGGAATCGACGACACCTGATCGAGATTCAACACGCCGATCAGCTTTCGATGGATCTCGCTCTTGATCTCGAACATTCGGTCTGCCGAGCGCGCACTGCCGGGCATCGTCGCCACCGGGCGCTCCCGGTTCGGCGTTGGCTTTTCCATCGCGGCCTTTGTCGCGCTGGCTTTCGCCGCCATCAATGCGGCCAGACTGGGCCGCGCAGGCTTGGGCGGGAGTTGCGGATCGGTCGACATAAGGCAGGAGTTGAAACTAGTGTACCCTTACCCAAATGAGTCAGAAAATTGATGTCGTCGCCCACATTGAGGCGCTGCCGGGTGAAGAGGCGCTGGTGCGGGAGGTCCTCGAAAGCTACATTGCCCCCACGCGATTGGAAGACGGCTGCATTCGCTACGATCTCTTCGTCGATCAAAGCAATCCGTGCAAGTTCACGTTTATCGAGGAGTGGGCTTCCATTGAAGCGTTGCAAAAACACTCGCAATCGCCGCATCTTGCCGCAGGACGGCCCCGCGTCGCCGGAAAGCTGGCGGGGCCAAACTGGGTGCAGATTCTGGACCGCGTCGGCTAAGCCAGCATCGCCTTCACCACGTTGCCATGCACGTCGGTGAGGCGGAAATCACGGCCCATGTGCCGGTAGGTCAGCTTGGTATGGTCGAAACCGAGGCAGTGGAGCATGGTGGCCTGCAGATCATGCACGGCCACTTTGTCCCGGGTGATGGTGAAGCCGAGTTCGTCGGTTTCGCCAATCACCTGGCCGCCCTTGATGCCGCCGCCAGCCAGCCACATGGAATAGCCGTTCGGGTGATGGTCGCGCCCGGCGTTTTCCGGGTCGGATGTATTCCGGATCTCGGAGATTGGCGTCCGGCCAAACTCGCCGCCCCAAACGACCAGCGTCTCGTCGAGCAAGCCGCGCTGCTTCAAATCCTTGAGTAGCGCCGCCACGGGCTGATCGGTGGCCTGCGTCTTCTTTTTCAGGGAGCTATTCAGGTTCGTGTGCGTGTCCCACGATGCGTCCATCATCAAAACGAACCGGACGCCGCGTTCCACCATTCGCCGGGCCAACAGGGCGTTGGTGGCGTACTGGTTCGTGGGTTCCTTTCCGATGCCGTACATCTCCATCGTCTCCTTCGACTCCTTCGAGAAGTCGAGAAGTTCGGGTGCGGAAGTCTGCATCCGGTAGGCGAGTTCGTAGCTCTGAATGCGAGCGGCGATCTCGGGGTCGCCAACATCGGCGAGGTGCGCTTCGTTGAGTTCCTTGATCGCGTCCAGCCCGGCCCGCTGCGTCGCGGGGCTGATGCCTTCGGGGTTCGACAGATAGAGAATCGGCTCGCCGCCGCTGCGGAACTGGGTTCCCTGATAGGTGGACGGCAGGAAGCCGCTCATAAAGTTCGAAGCGCCGCCGGAGGTGCCGACGCCGCTCGAAAGGACAACGAACCCCGGCAGGTTCTGCGACTCGCTGCCAAGGCCATAGACGCTCCAGGCGCCCATCGTCGGCCGGCCAAACTGAATGGAACCCGTAAACAGGAAAAGCTGCCCCGGATGATGGTTTACCGCTTCGGTATGCATCGACCGGACAAGACAGATGTCGTCGGCGAGGTCGTGCATGTGTGGAATATAGTCCGACATCATCATGCCGCTCTTGCCGCAGGGCCGGAAAACGCGGGGGCTCGCGAGGGCCGCGGCCGTGGGCTTGGTGAAGGCGAGCTTCAGATCCTTGGTGTATTCGGCCGGCAGCGGTTTGCCGTGATATTTGGTCAGGGCCGGCTTGGGGTCGAAGAGATCCATCTGGCTCGGGCCGCCCTCCATGAAGAGGAAGATCACGCTCTTGGCCTTGCCGGGGAAGTGGGGTTTCTTCGGCGCCAGCGGGTTGGTCGAGGCGGCATAGCCGTCGCGGGCGAGCAGGTCACCGAGGGCCATGGAGCCAAAGCCGTAGGCCCAATTCTTCAGAAACTGACGGCGGCGGAGAGTGTTGAGGTATTCCATGGCTAGTTCCGGTTGATGAATTCGTCGGTGTTGAGCAGGACGCGAGCGACCCCGGTCCAGGCTTCGTCCGCGGGGCGGCCTTCGGCCTTCAGAATGCCAATCTGCTTATCGAGATAGCGAGCGAGCGACGCGCGTTCCGACTCGACCGGCTTGCGGCCGAGCACGATCTCAAACATGCGGTCGATCCGGTTGGGCTCCGCGGCAGTGCGGATGGCCAAGCCGTGAGCGGCTTCAAGAAAGACAGGGTCGTTCAGCAGGTTCAGAGCCTGCAGCGGGGTGTTTGAGGTGCGCCGGCGCGAGCAGGAGACGTTCGAATCGGGCGCGTCGAAATTAACGAGCAGTGGGTATGGCGTCGTCCGTTGATAGTGGACGTACAGCCCGCGGCGGTAGCGATCCTTGCCGGTGCTCTCGGCCCACTTCACGCTGTTGCCGTATCCCAGTTCGGCGACGCCTTTCGGCAGCGGCGGCTTGATGGACTTGCCGCCGACTTCGAGGCTGAGAATGTCGCCAGCGAACAGCGCCGCGTCGCGGATCTGTTCGGCCGGCAGGCGCAGGCGACTCTGCCGCGAAAGGAGCATGTTCTCCGGATCCTTCTCGGCGGCCTCGGGCCGGTACTTCGAACTCTGCTGATAGGTGGCCGAGGTGACGATCATCCGGTGTAGTTTCTTCACGCTCCAGCCGCTGTCGATGAAGCTGGTGGCCAAGGCATCGAGCAACTCCGGATGCGACGGCTTGTCGCCCTGCGTGCCGAAGTCTTCCGACGTCTTCACGAGCCCGCGGCCGAAATACTCCTGCCAGTAGCGGTTGACGATGACGCGCGCCGTGAGCGGGTTCTCCGGCGAAACCAGCCAACGGGCGAAACCGAGGCGGCCGGGCTCCTTCATCGCCGGAAGGATTTCGAGCGTCCCGGGTTCCACTTTGATGCCGAGGTTTTTGTAGTCGCCGCGGACGGCGATCTGCGTCACCGGGTTATCCGGATGAGCCGTAATCGTATACGCCTGGGTTAGGGCGGGGAAGCTGGCATCAAGCGCCTGCAATTTCGTGCGGAGCTCTTTGAACTTCTCCGTGAGTTCTTTGTTGTCCCGATATTGAGGGCCAGGGTTGTTTACGAAGTAGTTCACCAGCCGGTCCTGGTCGCGTTGGCTTCGTTTCGTAATTGGCGTGTGGACCACGCGCTTGGCGTGATCGAACATTGCCGACATCGACGTCACCCAGAAATCGAACTCCGGATCCTTGCCGGGGTTGGCCCAGGTTTCCCGCATCTTGTCTTCCCAGCCGGCGAGCATCGCGGGGATCTTGTACTCCTCGATCAAGGCCTGGCGCTGCTTGCGGTACTCGGGCAGAGCGCGGAGGTAGGGGCCCATCTCGCCGTTCAGCGGCGCGTCGATATCGACGTCGTCAGCGCCGTTCATGAAGGCGAAGAATTGGTAGTACTCTTTCTGGGAGATCGGGTCGTATTTGTGGTCGTGGCACTGCGCGCAACCGGCGGTGAGGCCGAGCCATGTCGTCGTAACGGTGTTCGTGCGATTAATCAGTTGCTCGTAGCGAGCCTCGGCGCGGTCGACACCAGCCTCGCGGTTCACAAGAACGTTGCGATGGAATCCGGTGGCGACGCGCTGTTCGGTGGTCGCGTTCGGCAGCAGGTCGCCGGCGATCTGTTCGACGGTGAACTGGTCAAAGGGCATGTCGGCATTGAGCGCGTTGATCACCCACTGCCGGTAGCGCCAAGCGTGGGGCCGGACCTGATCTTTCTCGTAGCCGTCGGAGTCGGCGTAGCGGGCGAGGTCGAGCCACTGGCGGGCCCACTTCTCGCCAAAGTGCGGCGAAGCAAGGTAGGTGTCGACGAGCCGCTCGTAAGCGTCCGGGCGGGTGTCGGCGACGAACGCCGCGACTTCGTCCGCAGTGGGAGGCAGGCCGAGCAGATCCAGCTTCAGGCGGCGGATAAGTTGCGGCTTGGCGGCGCGGGGTGAGGGCGTCAGGCTCTCCTTCTGCAAGCGAGCGAGGACGTAGCTATCGATGGATCCGGTTTCGCGTTTCACCGGTTGGAACGCCCAATGCGAACTACCCCGGCGCTTGGCCATCGGCTTGGCCCGCTGCGGCCAAACGGCTCCGGCGTTGATCCAGGCTTGCAGGCGGCTGATCTCGTCGTTGCTCAGGCGGGGGCCGGAGGGCGGCATCACGATGCTGGATTTGTCGCTCATCACACGCCGAATGAGCTCCGACTCCGTGCCCTTGCCCGGAATGATGACGGGGCCGCTGTAGCCGCCTTTCAGGGCGCTTTCGCCGTCGTCGAAGCGCAGGCCATTCGTCTGCACCGCGGGCCCATGGCAGCCGACACAAGAGCGCTTAAAAATGGGCTCGATGTCCTTGGCGAAATCAACCGGCGATTGGGCCATTGCCCCGGCGGCAATGGACAGGGACAGAAGCAGCCTACGCATACCCCTATTCTACATCCCGCTCTTATGCCAGAATGCTGAAGATGAACCCACAATATACCCAGCCGCCGATGCCGCAACCCGCAAAAAAGGGCACGCCCGTCTGGGTTTGGATCTTAGCCGGAGTGCTCGGATTGTTCTTGTTGGCCGGAATTGCGGTGGTCGCCACAGGCGTCTTCATTTACAACCAAGCCAAGGATGTAGCCGACAACCCGACTGCGGCTCTCGCGAAGCTTGCGGCGATTTCCAATCCGAACATTGAAGTGCTAGGAGTGGACGACGCGAACGGCAAGGTGACGATCAAGGATAAGGAGACCGGCAAAACGGTCACGGTGTCGATCGACGATCTGAAGCAGGGCAAGCTCGAAATCTCCAGCGAGGAAGGAACCGTGCAAGTGGGCGCGAACGTGGACGGGAAAGCGCCGGACTTCGTCCCGATCTATCCCGGTGCCAAGCAGACCAATGTCATGAGCTCGAAGATGCAGGACTCCGAAGGCGGCACCTTGATGCTCGAGGTGAAGGAAGAGTTCAGCAAGGTAAAGACCTGGTACGAAGAGCAGATCAATAGCGGCGGCTTCGAAACGAAGTCGACAACATCCGTGGCTGGCTCCGAGGGACCGGGGGCGATGATGGTGGCTTCGAAGAACGACGAGAAGCAGACTCTGCACGTGATGCTGAACACGGAGCCCGAATTTACACGCGTCACGATCACTTACGGCTTGAAGAAGTAGGTTAACCGCCGAAGCAGAACACGCGGCCGTCCTGCGCGGCGATCACGACCTTGCCGTTACCGATGGCGGGGCTGCTCGAAAGCGCGGCTCCGGCTTCATACTCCCACAGCTTCTTGCCCGTGGCGGCGTCGAGCACATAGAAGCGGCCGTCGTTAGAGCCGATATAGACACGGCCATCGGCAGCGGCGGGGCTGGACTCGACGCGACTGCGCGTCAGAAAAGTCCAGACGCCTTTGCCGGTCTTCGCGTCAATGGCGTGAACCATCTTGTCGCGGCCGCCCAGAATCACTTTGCCATCGACGAGGGTGGCGCTCGAATAGTACGGGAACTTCCGCACCGGATGCTCATAACGCCACACAATCTTTTTCGCGGCCATATCGACGCCGTACACCTCGTTGCCGAAGGTACCGAAATAGGCCATGTTGCCCGAAAGCAGGGGGCTTGCGCCGGTATACGCGCCGCTCGATACCTGAAAGACCTCTTTGCCATCGGTGATGCGGATGGCGCGGAAGTGCTCATCGCAGCCGGTAACGTAAGCGATGCCATCCTTGATGGCCGGCGTCCCGTGGACCGGGCCTGTGGTCTCGTATTTCCATGCCAATTTGCCGGTCTTGGCTTCGAGGGCGTAGACGTTCTGGTCATAGCTTCCGACCAGCACACGACCATCCGAAACCACCGGGGAGGACTTGATCTCCGTGGCGGTCTGGTACTTCCACAGCCCTTTGCCATCCGCAGCGTTAATGGCGTGGAGGACGCCCTTCAAATCCCCTATGTAGACAACCCCGTTCCCGATAGCCGGGGTCGATTCGCCGATCTCGCTGCCGGCCGCGTATTTCCATTTGGTCTTGCCCGTTGCCAGATCGATCGCCAGCAAATCGCCGGCCCCGGAGCCAATGTAGACGACGCCATCGGAGATGATCGGCGACGACTCGAACTGTTCGCCGCCCTCCCAAGTCCAAAGGAGTTTGAGCTGTGCGGGGGGGGCGCCGGTCGGGGCGATGCCGGTCAGTGCGGGGTTGCCGCGGAACTGCGGCCACTGGGCGAAGAGGGCGGACGACAGGACTGTTGTGGCGAGGATCAGAAAGCGCATTGGTAAAGCTCCAGAGCGGCGACGGCGTCGAACGGACGAGGGTTGTGGCGGCCGGTCCATTGCTGCGCCGCGTCTTCGGCGAGTTGGGGCAACACTTCCATCGTCACCCCGCACTCGCGCAGAGGCAAGGCCAGGCCCACGGCCAGCTCGGCCAGATAGCTGGACAAATTCGGATGCAGGTCGGCGTATTCGGGGCAGGCGTTCCAGCGGACGACGTGCGGCAGCATAATGGCGATGGCGACTCCGTGCGTGATGCCGAAGCGGGCGGTCAGCGGATTGGCGCAGGCGTGGGCCGCGCCGAGCATCGACCCTTCAATGGCGCAACCCGCGAACCAGGCGCCAAGCTGGAGGTCAGCGTTCGAATCGAGCGAGGCCGGCGCGGCGAAGCTTTCGTGGAGCAGACGCCAGGCCTGCCGGGAGAGGAGCTGGGACGATTGGGTTCGTTTCGTAGTTACGTAGGTTTCCACCGCGTGGCTGATGGCATCGTAGCCGGAAGCGGCGCGGACGGCCGCCGGCTGCGAAAGCGTAAGCAACGGGTCGAGCACCGCGTAGCGAAACGAAGCCATGGGGTCGCCGCAGGCCATTTTGACGTGGGTTTCGGGGTCGCTGATGAGCGCATAAGATTGCGCCTCGCTGCCGGTGCCGGTGGTGGCGGGAATACCGATCATCGGCAGCAGCGGCTTGGTGGCCTTGCCATAGCCCCAGTAGTCCTTCATGGTTCCCCCGTTGGTCAGGACGAAGTTGATCCCTTTCGCGGCATCAAGGGAACTCCCTCCGCCGAGGCCGATCAGCGAATCGATCTCCAACTGCGCCGCGAACTCACGACCACGTTCGATCATGGCCGAATCGGGGTTGGCGCTGAAGTTCGACCAGGGGGAGCACTCGACGCCGGCTTCGGATAGCGTGGCGACGAGCGAGGCGATGTGGCCTGCGTGTTCCATGCCGTGGTCGGCGACGATGAGCGTGCGGCGAAAGCCGAGGCCGCGGGCGAGCGCGCCGACCTGGGTCAGCGCGCCGGGAGCGTAGAGAAGAGGAGGAGCCGGGTTCATTGCTTGCGTGCTTGTTCGACGAGGGACTTCACTTCGGATAGGAGCCGGGGGATATGGTACGGGAAGCCGGCCTTGATGGTCCATTCGATGCCGGTCTTGGTGCCCGAGTTGGGCGATACAGGGTAGAGGACTTTGAAATCTTCAAGCGGGTTACCGTTGACGATGAGCAGGTCGGCGGACCAGCCGGCGCGGACGCGGCCGATGGTGCTTTCAGCGTTGAGCACCTTGGCGCCGTTTACGGTGGCGTGGCGAAGGACGCGGAGCGGATGGAAGCCGGCCTCCTGATGGAGTTCGAGATTGCGGAGCATGCCGAAGCCGTACATCTGATAGATGTAACCGGCATCTTCGCCTATCGTGATGGTGCCGCCGCGGGCTTCGAAGTCGCGGACGGCGGCCAGCCAGAGGCGGAAGTTTTCCTTCCAGAAGGCCTCGTCGGTGCTCGACCAGTTGATGAAGTAGCTGCCGTGGTTGTTCAGGTTGGGTTCGAAAAACGAACCCAGCACGGGATGGAGATAATCGCGGAACCAGGGCTGACTCTGGGCCCGTTGGAGGTCGCGGGAGGCTTCGTAGATTTCGAGTGTTGGGTCCCACGCGACGCCATTGGCCACCATGCCGTCGAGGACGGCAGCCAGTTTCTTCGGGTCGGCTTCGCGCCAGAGGCGGCCGGCGTAGCGGAAGCGGTCGGCTTCATTCATGTAGTTATAGTTGGATGGGAAGTTCTGGACGCCGGCGGGGATGGCGGCGTCGGGGATGCCGTACCAATGCTCGATGGTGGCGACTTTATTGCGGATGGCGTCGGCGGCGTTGGTCTCTTCGACGCCTATGTGGATGGCAATGGGGAGTCCGTTACCCGCAGCCTCCAGGGCGGCCGCATCGAAGGTATTGCGCCAGGCGCCGACGATCTTCATGCCGTCCGCGCCGCGCGCCTTGATTTCCTTGACGCGGTTGACGGCGGCCTCCGGCGTACCGGGGCGGCCGAGCACCGGATAGACAAACAGGCGAGGGGCGACCAGCTCACCGCGTTCGGATTTCGCTTTCGCATCCAGAGTGAACTGCAGCGAACTGCCGACGTCGCGAACCGTGGTGATGCCGCAGGCCAACCACAGCTTCAGGACGTAGTTGGGGTCCATTGGCACGCCGCCGCGTTCCTGATGCAGGTGCCCATGCATGTTGATGAGGCCGGGAATGACGTACTTGCCACGGGCGTCGACTTCGACATCACCGGGCCGCGATTGCGAGCCGCGGGCGATCTGGGTGATCACTCCGTTTTCGATCGTGATGTCGACAGGGCCTTGGGCGGGGGTGCCGGTGCCTTCGACGACCGTCGCCCCCTTGATGATCATGCGGGCGGGCCGCACCCCGTGCTGCGGCTGAGCAACCGCCGAAACGGCCAGCAGAAAAAGCCAGAAACGCACTGATTATTCTCCGTTTTGCGCGATCAACTTAGCGATGAGAGCCGTCCAGCCAGTTTGATGGCTGGCGCCGAGCCCTTCGCCGGTGTCGCCGTTAAAGTATTCAAAGAAGAGCAGATGATCCTTAAACTCCGGATCGGTCTGTTGTTTCTCGTAGGGGCCGAAAACGGGGCGGCGACCCTTTCCATCGCGCGTGAACAACTTGGTAAGCCGGTGCGAGAGCGCCTCGGCAAGCTCCCATAAATTCACCCGGTCGCCGGTGCCGAGCGGGTAGTCCACGGTGAAGTTGTCGCCGAAGTAGAAGTGGAACTTTTGTAGAGATTCGATGAGGAGATAGTTGACGGGGAACCAGATGGGTCCGCGCCAGTTGGAGTTGCCACCGAACAGGTGCGTGTTCGATTCGGCCGGTTCGTAGCCGACCCGGTAGACGTCGTGGTTGACGTGCAGCTCGAATGGACTGTCCTTATGGAATTTCGACAAGGCGCGGACTCCGTAGTCGGAGAGGAACTCGTTCGGATCGACAAGCCGGCGAAGAATGCGGCGGAGCTTGTCCGGCGTGACGACGGAAAGCAGGACGCGTTCGTGCTGGCCGCGTTCAAACAGTGACGCCACGTTGTGGCAGAGGTCAGGACGGTGGCGCATGAACCACTGCATGCGATGGCGGAAGCCATGGAGATTGGCGATCTGCGTGGCGTCAATGGTCGTGACGGCGAAGAGCGGAATGATGCCGACCATGCTCCGGATCCGCATGCGGAACGGCTCGCGATTGGGGACGCGCAGCAGGTCGTAGTAGAAACCGTCCTGCTCATCCCACAAGCCCTCCTGGCCAGGTTTGTTCATCGCGCTGGCGATATAGAGGAAGTGCTCGAAGAACTTGCTGGCGATGTCCTCGTAGGCGCGATTGTATTCGGCCAAGTCGAGGGCGATGGTCAGCATGTTCAGGCAGTACATCGCCATCCAACTGGTGCCGTCGGACTGCTCGATTGTGCCGCCAGTGGGCAGGGGCGAGGAGCGATCGAAAACCCCAATGTTGTCGAGGCCGAGGAAGCCGCCTTCAAAGACGTTGTTGCCGGTGGTATCTTTGCGATTCACCCACCAGGTGAAGTTCATCAGCAGCTTGTGAAAGCAGCGTTCGAGGAATGCGAAATCGCGCTTGCCGGTCAGGCGGGTATCGATCTGAAAGACGCGATGGACGGCCCAGGCATGCACCGGCGGATTCACATCGCCGAAGGCCCATTCATAGGCGGGGATCTGCCCGTTGGGATGCATGTACCACTCGCGCAGGAAGAGCTTCAACTGGCTCTTGGCGAAGCCGGGATCGATCATCGCCATGGGGATCATGTGGAAGGCCGAGTCCCACGCGGCGTACCAGGGATACTCCCACTTGTCGGGCATCGAGATGATGTCGTCGTTGAAGAGGTGCGACCATTCGGAGTTGCGCCCGCGCTTGCGCCGCTCGGGCGGCGGAGGCGTATTCGGGTCGCCTTTCAGCCAGTCTTCGATGACGAAGTGGTAGAACTGCTTGGTCCAGAGCAGTCCGGCCATGGACTGGCGAAAGATGCGGGTGCCGTCTTCAGAGAGCGGGACGCTGTGGACGCCGTTGTAGAAGCGGTCGGCTTCGGCGCGGCGGTCCTCCATCACCTCTTCGGGATAGATAGCGGCGGGGAGGTCCGAATCGTCCTTTAGCCCGGTGAGCCTGGCGCAGACGGTGCGCGATTCGCCGGGAGCCAACCTGAACGCGAAGACCCCGGCGGCCTTGGTGCCAGAGTTGGCAGGGTTCACCGCGGCGGTTTGGCCTTCGACCACATAGCGTTGGAAGGCGCTTTTGACATAGCCCGAGTTTGTCCCGCCCCAGAGGCGTTCGCTATCGCCATTGTTCTCGGTGAACAACTGGGTGGTTGGCTCCGCGAAGGTGAAAACGTAGTGGCCCAGGTCCTGGTGCTTGCAGGCGATGGTGCGATCGTTGACGCGGTACAGGACGGGCTTGGGCGAGTGGGAGCGGCCCCAGGTCCAGGTGTTGCGAAACCAGAGTTGGGGGAGGATGGTGAGCGGCGCTGCTTCGGGGCCGCGGTTAGTGGCCGTAATCTCAATGACGATGTCGTCGATGTCGGCCTTGGCGTACTCGATCTGGATGTCGAAGTAGCGGTCCTCGTCGAAAATGCCGGTATCGAGGAGTTCGTACTCTCGTTCCTGGCGGCTGCGGCGCTGGTTCTCTTCGCGTAGTTGCTGATAGGGAAAGGCGGCTTGCGGGTACTTGTACAGCGCCTTCATGTAGGAGTGGGTCGGCGTCGAATCGAGGTAGTAGTAGAGCTCTTTGACGTCCTCGGAATGGTTGCCTTGCGGACCGCTCAGGCCATACAGGCGCTCCTTCAGGATCGGGTCGTTTCCATTCCAGAGAGCGAGGCCGAAGCAGAGGCGCTGATGGTTGTCACTGATGCCGAGCAGGCCATCTTCCGACCAGCGAAACGCCCTTAAATGCGCATGTTCAAAAGGGAAATAGTCCCATGCGGTGCCATCGGGCGAGTAGTCTTCCCGCACCGTTCCCCAAGCGCGATCACTGAGATACGGTCCCCATCGACGCCAATGGCGTTCGCGTTTATCGGTTTCGATGAGGCGAAGGCGTTCCGGATCCATGTTTCATGGTAACCCTACTGTATTGGAGTCCACGCCGTCGGCAGTAAGCGTCAGCAACTCACCAGGAGTGCCGCCGCGGATGTTGATTTGCTGCAGGCCGATGAACCCGGGCGCGAGGCCGGAGAAGAGCACTTCGCCGGCGCGGTTGCCAATCCGGGCCGTGACGGCGGCGGAGCCGAACCCGGTTCCGTAGATCTCGTAGATCGTCTCGCCGCGAGGGATCGCGGCGGCCAGGCCGGAAGCCGCGTCAAAGAAGATGCCGGGTTGGGCGGCGAGCACCGGGACTGTGAGCTCCGTCGTGCCGGCTGGATTGATGGCGGCGATCTCCGCGCTCGATCCGGCGAGGCCGGTGGGCACCGCGAAGTTCGCTTGCGTTTCGTTACTAAAGAAGACGACGGCCGGGAAGCCGTTAACGGTGATCTCGGCTCCGCGCAGGTTGGCTCCGAAAGCCGTCGCAATGCCGCCCGGGACGATACCAGGACGGAAAGAAGCGGCATTGACCACGCCGTTGGCCGCGAGGGCGGGCATCCGGGCGACGCTGGCGGAGATGCCGGTGCCCGGTACGGTAATCTGTTCGACGCCGGGCGGGAAGGCGGCCACACCGTTCGCGTCGGTGGTGACGACGGTGTCGCCGGCGGCGAGCCGGAGGCCGGGATAGGGCAGTTCGTTGATGTCCTGGGCGCGGAAGACGGGTCCATCACCTGGTTCATCGACCGGTACGACGCTGAGGCCGGCGCCATCGGCGGGCAACACCTGGATGCGGGCTTCGACCGGCGCGTACTCCGTGGGGCCTTCAGCACGGAGCAGGTCGACGCCGGAGCGGCCGGCGGCAATCTCGACCGGGACACTGGTTTGACCGGCGGGGATGACGACACTGCCGGGCACAGTGACGAGGCCGGACTCACTGCGAAGGGCGACCGTGACGGCGGTGGGGCTCGGACGATCGATCGAAAGCGAGGCGGTGGCGGCGCGTCCGGCCAGCAGGCCGGCGGCCGGTTCGACGTTCAGGCGCAGGTTGCGGCGGAAGGAGGTATCGAGGCTGGCGCGGCCACCGGAATAGCGGGTCCATGCCGCTTCGAGTTCGCGGCGATAGAGGTCGACCTTGGCGAGTTCAGCAGCGGTGGGTGTGGTGCCGGTAGGCACGATGAGAACGAAGCCGATGCGGTAACGGCGCTGCTCGACCGTGTGATCAGGGGTCCGGCGGCCCTCGGCGGCTATGATCTCTTCCACTCCAATGTTGCGGCGGGTGCCGTCGAAGGTCATTCCCACGCGGGGAGCCGTCAGGGCGGGGGAGAGTCCGGAGTTCTGGACATAAAAGGTGGGGGGCACTTCGTTGGCGGGGCGCAGGCCCATCAGGTATTGATCAAGAGGAGAGAAGCCTTCGACCGTGGCTACGGTGCGGAAGCGGGGGCTGACTCCTTCACCGGCATCTTCGATCCGATTGCCTTCGAGGAGAGAGGCTTCGGAGTTGAACGTAAAGGCCCAGTGGAAGCCTTGGCGGCCAAGCATGGGTCGGCTGTTGCCCTCACGGTTCGAGGCGAAGGCGAGGAACAGGTGGCCCGCTTCATGCGCGACCACGGTGAGCCCGGTGTCGCCGGTGCCGGCGCGGGAAGGCATCAAGGCATTGGGATCGTCCGGGTACTGCGAGAGAGGCCCCATGTTCAAGACCGCTTGCAGGCGGTTAGGGGAACCATACTCGCGTCCGGTATCCAGCAGGAAGTCGCCAATTCCTTTGCGGCGCGCGCGGACGCTGACTTGAAAGGCGATGGTGCCGCCGCCCGGGGAGACGCCCCCCGTATTGAAGAACGCGAAATAGTCAAAGGCATCGTCATGGTTCTCGTAGATCTTTTGTGCGGCCGTGACGAGATCGACGGAGGTGGTATCGCCGAAGCTTTCGCCGACGGTACCGGTGAAGATACGTTCGCTGCCAGTGTTGAAGCTGACGAGCGCGGAGGAGCCCTGCAGACCGCCGGGCGAGATGCCAACGACGGACTCGGCGAGATTGACCTGGCTCCAGGCGAAGGCGATTGCGCCGTCAGGCGTCAGCGTGATTTGAAAAGTCTGCGGCTGGCCGAAGCCGAAGTCGCTGTACTCGCGGACGCGCAGCCAAGTGACGCTGAAGCGCGTGGCGGAGCGAAAGATGTTGACGCCGTCGCCGTTGGCGGAGGGATCCAGGTCAGCGAACAAACCCGCGATGCGGGGGAGGCCGGAGTTAAGGCGCCCGAAGCTGCGGGCGCTCGTATCGACGTCGCCGCCACCGAAGCTCAGGTTGCCGTCGGAGTTGACCGAGATTTTGGTGTACTCGGCGCCGTAGAAACGAAAGGGGAACGGAAGGTCGAGTTCGCGGGTGTCGTCGTCGCCGAGTTCGGCGATGCGATCTCCGACGGCAGCCGTGTTGATAGTGGCGGCGGCGGAGGTGAAACGGTAGCCGCTGTCGCTCGGAGTGAAGGTGACGCCGCGGTTGAGCAGGTTAAACGGGTTGCGCCGTGCGACCACGCCGTCGGCATCGTCGAGCACCAGAATGTTTCCTTCGATCCGTGAAGCCGGCCGACCGGTGGCCGCCTTGAACTTGCCTCCGCGTATCGATTTGCGGTGGAGGTCGAGTTCCTCGTAAGTCTGGCCGGGATAAGTGCCGCACCAGGAAGTGTTGGATTTCGCTTCGGCGAGCCCGGCGAAAAACGGAACCAGCAGCGCGAGACTTGCGTAACGAAATATCGAGGGGCTCATCCCCCATTGTAAAATACAACTTGCTGAGGATTTGTTTCGATGGCGTTCTGTAATAAGTGTGGAGCGAATCAGGCGGACGATGCCAGATTCTGTTTCCAGTGCGGTACGCAAATGGGTGCAGCCGGTGGGGCCGTGGCCTATGTGCCGCAGCCGCTCGAGTATACGATTCAAGGGGATAACCTCCAAGTGGCCCGCGTGAAATTGCAGCCCGGACAAGAGATATACGCGGAGGCGGGCAAGATGGTGTACAAGACACCGTCGGTGCAGTGGGAAACAAGGATGTCCGGGAACTCGATCGGCGAGAAGATCTGGGGCGCCTTGAAACGGAAACTCTCGGGTGAGTCTCTGTTCATGACCTACTTCCGGGCCAATGGGATGGGGGAAGTTGGATTTGCCGGATCGTATCCGGGCCGGATTCAGGCGTTTGACCTGCCGCCGGGCAAGAGCGTGTTGGTGCAGCGCGACGGATTTCTGGCGGCACAGCCGACCGTTCAGTTAAGCATCGCGCTCGTGAAGAAGATTGGCAGCGGTTTGTTTGGCGGTGAAGGGTTTATTCTTCAGAAATTGACTGGACCTGGGGTCGTGTTTATTCACGGCGGGGGCGACTTCATCGAGTTCAACCTGGCGCCGGGCGAAATGCTGCAGGTCGACACCGGTTGTATTGTGGCGTTTGAAGATACGGTGCAGTACGACATTCAATTTGTGGGCGGGATCAAAACGGCGATCTTCGGCGGCGAGGGTCTGTTTCTCGCTACTCTGACAGGACCGGGGCGGGCGATTGTGCAATCCATGACGCTGAGCAAGCTGCGGCGTGAACTGGCGCCTTCGGCCACCGGCGGCGGCGATGAACGAAGCGCCCTCGGAGCGATTACAGGGATTTTTGGTTCGGATGACTAATACGCAGATAGCGCAGATTCGCGACGAAGTGGCGGCCCTATTGAGCAGCCGGCTGGCGGCGGTGCCAACGGAGGCCGCCGCGCTGCAGCGAGCGGCCCGGGCGCTGCGGCAATCGGAATCGATTGACCAATGGATTCAGATTGTGGCCGATGCCGCGGCGGCGTTTGCTCCTCGGGTGGCTTTGTTTTCCATCGATGGCGACCGCGTGGTGGCCAAGGCGTTGCGAGGGCCGGGCGAATTGCCGGCGGAGCCGCTGGCGCTGGCCGAAGCGCCGGCGCTGCAGCAGGTGATCGATACGAAAGAGTTGGTAGTGTGTTTGACGGCGGCTTCGCAGTTGGGCGCCGCGCTGTTCACTCCGGTGCTGGCCAAGCGGGCACATCTGTTGCCGGTGGTGGGGAAGTCGAGGGTGCTGGGGATTCTGTATGCCGAGGGCGATGCGAACCTGCCGGCGCTGGAGACGTTGACGTCGCTGGCGGCCGGGTCGCTCGAACTGCGAAAGGTGAATGGATCGGCGCCGCTGATTCAGCCGGCGGCGGCGGAGCCGGAGCACCGTCATCCGGTGGAGCTGGCGCCCGCTCCTGCCCTTGTCGTGACCGAAAGTGTGGACTGGCGGGCCAAGCGCGGGGCCAGCGTGGCGGTGGCGAAATTGATTCTGCAGAACAGCGAGACACTGGCCGAAGGGCGGGCGCGCAACAAGGTCTACGCTGCTTTGCGGTTGCCGATTGAGGCGGCACGGCTCGATTTTCGGGACCGGTTCCCGGGCAAGGAAAGCTACCTGGAAGCCGAGTTCGACGCGCGGCTGTTCTAGTGAAGTTCCATGGCCGGATCCGGTGAGAAGCCCTTGTTCAGGGTCCACTCCTTCACGATCCGTCGAGCCGCGAGATCGATCGTGTAGACCTTGTCGAGGTTCTCGTTGGAAGCGTAGGCCAGTTTGCCGTCGGGGCTTAAGTGGAGGCTGACGATTTGGCCGAGCGGGGCGGGGAGTTCGACTCGGCCCGCTACCTTGCCAGTGTTCGTGTCGGTCCAGCCGACAGCCTTTTCATCGAGCAGGCCATAGACGACGTAGCGGTTGTCGGGGGTGACGTCAATGCGGACGGGGCCGGGGCCGGAGTCGAGCGTGCGGACCACTTTGTGTGTGGCGGTGTCGATTTCGGCGATGCCTTTGCCGTCGCGCTGGCAGACGTAGAGGCGCTTACCGTCAGGCGAAAGGATGCTGCCTTCGGGGCGTGGGCCGGTGGGGATGAGCTTCACTTCACCGGTGGCGAGATGGATGGCGGAGACGTTCGAGGAAGTTGAGTTGGAAACCCAGGCCCACTGGCCGTCGCGGCTGGCCGTAACCATGTGCGCCGTTTTGCCCTGCGTTTGGTAAGTGCGAAGGATGGTGCGTTTGGCCGGGTCAACGAGGAGTAGCGCGTCGGGGAGTTCGGTGGAGATGAGCAGGTTGCCGTTGGGCAGGCGGGCGATGCCGTGGGGCCGGCGATACTGGCCGGTAGAGATTTCGCCGATCTTTTCGCGGCGCTCGAGATCGATGATCGAAACTGTGTTGCCGCCTTGGCCAGCCTGCTCGATGCGCATAGTGCCGTTGTCGGTGGTGAAGAGCAGTTTGCCATCGGCGGAGCGGACCATTTCGTGAGGATGGGCGTTGACGGCCACCTTTTTCTCGAGCTTTCCATCGGCGGAGTAGAAGCCGAGGGAGCTATCGCCCTTATGGAGGACGAGCCACGTGGAGGCGGCAAGGAGGAGAAGAGACGGCATGGGCTATTTTCCCTTTCTGCGGTACGTATTGGTGTTGAAATCGAAATCGAATTCGGTGCGCTGGGGTTGGGCCTTCGCGTTGGTGGTGGGCATGTAGCGGGCGAGTTCCGCCTTCAGCTTGGTGTGGGCCGGGTCGCCGGCGAGGTTGCGCCATTCGTTGGGATCGGCCACGCAATCGTACAGCTCTTCGGTGTTGTCGCGGTAACGGATGTAGCGCCAGCGCTCTGTACGGACGGCGTGGTTGCCTTCGAGATAGGTGATGACGGCAGGCGGGCGCTTGGCTTTCGGGTTGCGGAGTTGGGGCACGAGGCTGAGCCCTTCGTTGCGCGGGTTTTTGGGCAAGCCGCAAAGGTCAAGGACCGTGGGATAGAGATCGAGCAGACTGACCGCCTGGGTACGGGTGACCCCGGGCTTGGACGTGCCAGGCCCGGCGATGATGAGCGGGATGTGGGTCGACCGTTGCCACAATGTCGACTTGTGCCAATGCTGTTTTTCTCCGAGGTGCCAGCCGTTGTCGCTCCAGAAAACGATGACGGTGTTCTTGGCGTGGGCCGACTTGTCGAGCGCGTCGAGGAGTTGGCCGACCATGGCGTCGGCGAAAGTGACGCAGGCGAGATAGGAGCGGACGGCGTCTTTGTGCTTGCCCGTGGCGACGATGCGTTCGTGCTCGGAGCGGCGGAAGGCGGCGAACTCCTGGCCGATCTTGGGAACGTCGTTGAGGTCGTCGGCGGGGGCTTCGGGGAGGGTGACCTTCTCTGGTGGGTAGAGGTCGAAGTACTTCTGCGGGGCGTACATCGGGATGTGCGGATGCCACAAGCCGATGGCGAGGAAGAAGGGTTTGGCGTGCGATTTCGCGAGGAACTTCGAGCCGAACTCGATGGCGCGCTGGTCGCCATAGGCCTGTTCCTGATAGGGCAGGACGCCCCAATCGAATTCGCCCTGGAAATTATCGAGGCCGTTCAACGGAATGCCTGGAGGGGCGGGGATGCGCTTGTTCCAGGGGTACCAGTCGGCGCGGCGATACCAGGGGTCGTCGAAGACCTGGAGTTGGAACTCGTCCCATTGCGAGGGCGGATTGTTGCCGGCGGTGTGATGGAATATTTTGCCGGCGCCGGCGACGTGGTAGCCGTTCTGCTTGAAGTACATGGGCAGTGTCAGGGCATCGGGAAGGACCGGCGGCCAGAACTGGTCGTTGTTGTACATGCCCGTCGTGGACGGGCGCTGGCCCAAGAGCAGGGCGGCCCGGGAGGGGTTGCAGAGCGGCGAGGCGCAGTGCGCATTCGCGAAGAGGACGCCGCGTTTGGCGAGGCGATCAATGTTCGGCGTCTGCACGCCGGGATAGCCGCGCAGGCAGCCAACCCAATCGTTCATGTCGTCAACCGAAACGAAGAGGACGTTGGGCCGGGACGGAGCGGCAGCGGCGGACGCTGCGGCGGCAGAGGCGAGGAAGGCGCGGCGGGTAAGCATGTTCCCGCAGATTATATCCGGTTAGCTCTTCAGGCGGACGAGGTAGACGGCGGTCTCCGCGAGCAAGTTCGGCAACATCTTTACTTCGCGATTGTCATCGAGGAAAACCCGCTTCTCGATGTTCCAGTTCTCTTTC
This sequence comes from Candidatus Sulfopaludibacter sp. SbA3, assembly GCA_945890485.1. Classification (GTDB taxonomy): domain Bacteria; phylum Acidobacteriota; class Terriglobia; order Bryobacterales; family Bryobacteraceae. Next base: position 233,992 of record CAMDCN010000011.1, read on the forward strand.
GCGGCGAGGATCTCAAAATCGTCGACGGTGAAGAAATGAATGTTGGGCGAGTCGTACCATTCGTGCGGAAACCGAGTGGTTTTTGGGGCGCGGCCCGTCAGCAAATGCGCGAGGCGGACGCGCCAGTGGCCGAAGTTCGGGAAGGCGACGATGGCCCGGCGGCCGACGCGCAGCATCTCGTTCATCACCTGCAAGGGGCGGCGCACTTCTTGCAGTGTCTGGCTGAGGATGACGTAGTCGAAGGCGCCATCGGGGTAGTCGGCCAGGCACTCTTCGAGATTGCCCTGGTAGCAACTGACGCCCTTGGCGATGGCCTTCTGCACCTTGGCGGCGTCCATCTCGACTCCTCGCGCGTCGACGTCTTTGTTCTCGGCGAGCCAACTCAGCAGTTCGCCGTCGCCGCAGCCGAGGTCGAGGACGCAGGTTTGCGGGGCGACGATTTCACTAAAGATCGCGTAGTCGCCGCGGCCGAGCAGGTTGCGCACAAAGGGATCGGTTCTCTGGGCTGCGGTCATCGGCGGTTCACTCCTTTCGTGACGCGGTGCAGGAAGCCCTTCACGATCTCGGTCTGCTCTTCCACTTCGACGAGGAAGGCGTCGTGGCCGTACTTCGACGTGAGTTCGATATAGGCGACGTCCTGGTTGCGGCGGCGCAGGGCGTTGACCACCTCCTGCGATTGATAGGACGGGTAAAGCCAATCGGAGGTGAAGCTGATGACGAGGAACTTGGTCTTCGATCGTTCGAGCACGGCGGTGAGCGATTGCTGGCCGCCGGCGAGATCGAACAGGTCCATCGCTTTCGTGATGTAGAGATACGAGTTCGCGTCAAAGCGATCGACGAACTGGCTGCCGCGGTAGCGGAGATAGCTTTCGACTTCGAAGATGCCTTGATCCTCGCGCTGGCGGCGGCCGAACTTCTGGCGCATCGACTCATCGCTCATGTAGGTGATGTGGCCCACCATGCGGGCGACGGAGAGGCCGCGGCCGGGTAGTTTGCCGCCGTAGTAGTTGCCGTTGTTCCAGTCAGGATCGGCCATGATCGCCTGGCGGCCGACTTCGTTGAAGGCGATCTGCTGGGCGCTATGGCGCGGCGTGGTGGCGATGGGAATGGCCGAGGCGACGCGGTCGGGATAGCGGGCCGCCCATTCGAGCACCTGCATGCCGCCCATGGAGCCGCCGGCGACGCAGAGCAACCGCTCGATGCCGAGGGCTGCGATCAGCTTGGCCTGCAGGCGCACCATGTCGCCGATGGTGATGACCGGGAAGGTCATGCCGAAGACTTCGCCGGTGGCGGGGTCGATGGAGCCGGGCCCGGTGGTGCCGCGGCAGCCGCCAAGCACGTTCGAGCAGATGACAAAATGCTGATCGGTATCGAAGCCCTTGTCCGGGCCGATCATGCTGTCCCACCAGCCTTTTTGCTGGGTTTGCGGGTCAATTCCGGCCGCGTGGGCGTCACCCGAAAAGGCGTGCGTGATGAGGATGGCGTTCGAACGCTCGGCGTTCAACGTTCCGTATGTTTGGTAAGCGACGTCGACTGGAGCGAGGGTGACCCCACAATCAAGCTCCAAGGAATCGAATCGCCTCGTCTGCGTGGAAACGACCATGACTGGAATCCCTTAGGATAACAGGCATGGTGCGATTGGCTCTCTTCGTGATGTTGGCGTCCGCTGCGGCGGCGCAGTGGAAGGTGGGACGGGCGGAGGTGGACATCACGCCGCCGGCAAAAATGCCGATGGCGGGATACTACTACGTCCGGCTGAACGAAGGGTTGCATGACGCGCTGCATGCGAAGGCGATGGTCGTCGAACAGGCGGGCGTGCGTGTGGCGCTGGTGGCCGTCGACTACGTGCAGATTCCGGGGCAGTTCGTCGAGGAAGCGCGCAAGTTGATCACGGCGCGGACCGGCATTCCGGCCACGCATGTGATGATCTCGGCGACGCACTCGCACACGGGGCCGGAGTTGGGGACGCGGCTGCGCAATGTGGAGCCGGAGATCGATGCGTTGGCGAAGGGCTTCTGGCAGAAGATTCCGGGGCTGATTGCGGAAAGCGTGGAGAAGGCCAATGCAGCGCTGGCGCCGGCCGAAATCAGCGTTGGCGTAGGGAAGGAGGATTCGATCAGCTTCATTCGGCGCTTCCGGATGATCGACGGAACGACGGGTTGGAACCCAGGCAAACGGAATCCGAAGATTGACAAGGTGCTGGGGACGATTGACCCGGATGTGGCCGTCGTTGCCGCGGGTACGGGCGCTTACGTCAACTTTGCGCTGCACCTGGACACGGTGGGCGGCGCGGAGTTTTCAGCCGACTATGCCTATGCGTTAAGCGAGAACATGAAGCGGGTGAAGGGTCCTGGCTACTCGACGCTCTTCACGATTGGCTGCGCGGGGAACATCAACCATATTGATGTCTCCCACAATCGGCCACAGAAGGGCCACGGCGAGGCGGCGCGGATCGGGACGGTGCTGGCCGCGGCGGTGCTGAAGACGATGGAGCGGATGACGCCGGTGGCGGTGCAGCCGGTGCGGGCTTCGACGCGGCTAGTGAATTTGGCGCCCGCACCGTACCCGGCGGAGGACGTGGAGCGGGCCAAGGCGATCATCGCGAACTACGGGAAGCAGAACGCGAATCCGTTTTATGACCAGGTGAACGCGTTCAAGGTGATGGATATTGTGGAGCGCGGGGGGAAGCCGTTTCCGGCCGAGGTGCAGGTGATTGCTCTGGGCAAGTCGGTGGCGTGGGTGGGCCTGCCGGGCGAGATATTCAATGAGCATGGCCGGGCGATCAAGCTGGCGTCGCCGTTTCCGGTGACGATTGTGGCCGAGCTGGCGAACGGGAACTTGGGTTACGTACCGGACCGGAAGGCGTACACCGAAGGCGCCTACGAGGTGATCTCGTCGCGGCTGGCGGCCGGGGGCGGGGAGGCGATGGTCGCCTCCGCCGTTGAGCAGTTGGTGGCGTTGTTCAAGGACTAGGCGTTCAGCAACCAGGAGGTGAATTCGTTTTCGCCGTGGACATCGGTGAGGCGCATGTCGCGGCTCTGGTAGCGGTAGGTGAGCTTCAAGTGGTCCATGCCGAGCAGGCGCAGCAGAGTGGCATGAATATCGTGAACGTCCTTGCGCTGCTCGACGGCGCGCAGGCCGAACTCATCGGTGGAGCCGAGGACGCGACCACCCGCGATACCCGCGCCGGCCATCCAGGTGGTGAAGCCGTAGGGATGGTGGTCGCGGCCGTTCTTGCCTTCGGCGAGCGGGGTGCGGCCGAATTCGGTCGACCAGACGACGAGCGTCGAATCGAGCAGGCCGCGGGAGGCCAGGTCGGTGAGCAGCCCGGCGATGGGTTGGTCTGACTTCTTGGCCATCTTGTTGTGGGAGCCGAGCAGGTCGAGATGGGCGTCGTCCCAATCGTCGCCGAGGTTGGTGCCTTGGTAGAGCTGCACGAAGCGAACGCCGCGTTCGACCAGACGGCGGGCGAGCAGGCACTTGCGGCCGAAGTCGTCGGTCATCGGTTCGTCGATGCCGTATAGGGCCTTTGTGGCCGCTGATTCTTTGGTCAGGTCTACGGCGTCGGGTGCTTCGGACTGCATTCGGTAGGCGAGTTCGTACGAGGAGATGCGGGCCTCGAGCGTCGTGTCTTCTTCGCGCGTAGCGAAGTGGCGGCGGTTCATGCGGTCGATGAGCGAGAGCGTTTCCTTCTGGGCTTCGGGAGTGATGCCGTCAGGGGAGGCAAGGTGGAGCACGGGGTTCTTGCCGCTACGGAACGCCGTGCCTTGATAGGCGGCAGGGAGGAAGCCAGCGCCGTAGGCCCCGGCGCCGGACTTCATCGCTCCGTCGCTCATCACGACGAACGAGGGCAGGTTCTTGTTCTCGGATCCGAGTCCGTACACGGCCCACGCGCCGAGCGAGGGGCGACCGGGGAACTGATTGCCGCTGGTGCGGAGGTTAATGGCCGGGGCGTGGTCGAAGGCATCGCCATGGCAGGAGCGGATAACGGCGAGCTTGTCGGCGTGCTTTTGGACGTGCGGGTAGAGGTCCGAAATCTCGATGCCGGATTGGCCGTTGCGGGTGAAGTTCCACGGGGAGGCCAGCATGCGTGCTTTGCGGAAGTCGATGCGGCTGGTGACGAGGCCTTCGCCGAACGAACCCGGCAGCGGCTGGCCGTTGAATTTGGCGAGCGCGGGCTTGGGGTCGAAGGTGTCGACGTGGCTGACGCCGCCGTGCATAAACAGATAGATGATCCGCTTTGCTTTGGTAGCGGCGAGGAGGTTCTCCTGCATCATGCCGGAGAGGGCCACGAAGCCGAAGCCTTGGCCGGCGCGAGTGAGAAATTGGCGGCGGGAGGTGTACATGGGGCTCCTAATCGACGTAGAGGAATTCGTTGGTATTGAACAAGCCGCGCGCGAGTTCGGCGGCGGCCTTTTCGACGCTGCCGAGCAATTGGGATTGTTTCGTCAGGAAGTCGCGGGCCATGGTGAGTTCGTTCGCGTCGGGCCGGCGGGCGAGCGTGGCGAGGAAAACGGCTTCGCTGATGGCCGATTCGTCCCCTTTCAGGGAAGCGGCTGCCAGAGCCAGCGCCTGATGGCGGGTGAAGTCGCTATTAAGCAGCGAGAGCGACTGCGTCGGCGTGGTCGAGGATTCCCGGCGTGCGCAGCTTAAGACTCCTTCGGGGCGGTCGAAGACTTCGAGCATCGGCATGCGGAAGTTCCGACGGGAAATCATGTAGATGCTACGGCGGGTGTGTTCGGTGGGGTCGGAGGTTACCACCCAGGCGTTGCCGAGCGGTTGGCTCATGCCGTAGAGCTCTTCAGCGGCGAGGGCGGGAACCACGGGCTTACCGTGCATCTTCGGGTTGAGCGTACCGGCGGCGAGCAGGACGGCGTCGCGGACCTCTTCGGCTTCGAGGCGGCGGCGCGTGAAGTGCGAGAGCCATTGGTTCTCGGGGTCTTTGGTCAGTGCGGCGGGGGACGGTTTGGTCTGCTGGCGATAGACACTCGAAAGCATCATCGTGCGATGGAGCTGCTTGAAGCTCCAGCCTTTGGCGACGAACTCGTTGGCGAGCCATTCGAGAAGCTCCGGGTGAGTCGCAGGCGTGCTGCGTGCTCCGAAGTCGGATGTCGTTGCGACTATGCCGCGGCCGAAATGAGCCTGCCAAACACGGTTCACGGCGACGCGCGCCGTCAGCGGATGTTCCGGCGAGGCGATCCATTCGGCAAGTGCCTTGCGGCGGAGCGTGGTGGCGGAGCCCGGAGGCGGCGGCGGGATGTCGCCGCCTCCGAGGGCGGAAAGGAAGCCGGGCGGAACTTCGTCGCTCTCCTTGCCAGGGATGTAAACGGGCGGGCCGAGCGGGCCGGAATCGGTGACGCTGGGTGAGAAGGGGCCGGGGGCGTAATTGCTATATAGCGAAAGCAGGCGAGTCTTCAGGCGATCGAGCTTCGCTTTCTCGTCCGGCGTCAGGAGCGAAAAAACCTCGTCGTCGCGCGGCGCCACCTTCTTCGTAAACATTTCGAAGTCGGCCTTCTGCTGCGGGGTCCGCTGGTCCTCTTCGGTGGCGAAGGCGATCTGGACTGCCTGGGGGAGCTGCGCGAGCTTTTCGGCGCGGAGTCGCTTTACGTAGGGGGCTTTCATCCGCTGGAACTCGTCGGCGAGATCGTAGAGCTTCCATTGCCGGGTGTTCTCCTGCAGGTCGTACTGGCGGGCGAGGTTGTACGTGAGGAAGACGCGGGACTTCACGATGGGCGCGAAGATGGCCTGCAGCCGGAAGTAGTCCTTCTGCGAGATGGGATCGTACTTGTGGTCGTGGCAGCGCGCGCAGCCGACCGTGAGGCCGAGAAAGACGCTGGAAGTGGTGTCGACGAAGTCGGTCATCGTTTCAACCCGATTGATGTCTTCGACTTTGAAGAGCATGTCGCGGTTCGGTCCGACGGTGTAGTAGCCGGTCCCTTGCTGGGCGATAGGCTCTTCGTAGATTTCGTCACCGGCCAGTTGTTCCTTCACGAAGCGGTCGTACGGTTTGTCGGCATTGAAGCTATCGATAACGTAGTCGCGATAGCGCCAGGCGTAGAGCAGATAGGGATCCTGTTCGAAGCCGGAAGTGTCGCCATAGCGGACGAGGTCGAGCCAGTTCTTACCCCACTTTTCGCCGTAGCGGGTGGAGGCGAGCAGGCGGTCGACGAGTTTTTCGTAGGCGTCGGGGGCAGAGTCTTTCTCGAAGGCTTCGATCTCAGCGGCCGTGGGAGGCAGGCCGTGCAGGTCGAGCATGGCGCGGCGGATCAAGGTACGCCGGTCAGCCTCTGGCGCGGCGGAGAGACCCCTGGCGCGGAGTTGCTGCAGGATGAAGGCGTCGACGGGCGTGCGAACCCAGGCATCGGCCAGCACCGGCGGCTTCACCGGCTTCACCTTTTCAAACGACCACCACTTCTTGGCCGCGACGGCCTCTGTGGGCCAAACGGCCCCCGCGGTGATCCATTCGCGGAGCAGGGACACCTCGGCCGGGCCTAATGGGCCGGTGGGGGGCATCGCGACCTTGTCGCCGCCGGAGATAACGCGGAATAGCAGGCTGTCCTGCGGTTTACCCGGGGTGAGTGCGGCGCCCTGTTTGCCGCCACGCAGGATCGCTTCCCGCGTATCCAGGCGCAAGCCGGAAAGCTGCACCTGCGGTCCATGGCACGATTGGCATTTTTGCGAGAGCAGCGCCACCGCCGAACCCTTTAGGTCAGCCGCCGGCAAAGAAACCGCGAAAGTAAGTAGGACGACAAAACGCACGTTGCCGAGAGTTTATCAACATTTCAGCCGCGTTTATTGCGGGGGGTTGGCCCAATGTGTTCCAATAGGTAAAATCCAGCGGGAGGTTCCCCGAATTGAATCCAGCACTCCTCGCCTTAGAAGACGGGACAGTCTTCGAGGGCCGGGCATTTGGAGCGCAAACGGAGCGCTCTGGGGAAGTAGTTTTTAACACTTCCATTACGGGCTATCAGGAAATCTTTTCCGACCCTTCTTATTCAGGCCAAATCGTTGTCCTGACCTACCCGCAAATCGGGAATTATGGCGCCAATGAAGGCGACATGGAATCGGCCAAACCCTATATCGAGGGGCTAGTCGTGCGCGATTTTTCGCCCATCGTCTCCAACTGGCGTTCAGAAAGCCCGGCCGATCAGTTTCTGGCCGGCGCGAATGTGCCGATCATTGATTCGATCGACACTCGCAAGTTGGTGCGCCACCTGCGCACGCGCGGCGTGATGCGGGGCGTTTTGTCGACGATTTCCACCAACGCCGCCGAACTCGTGGAAAAGGCGAAAGCGTCGCCATCCATGGCTGGCCTCGACCTGGCGACCCGCGTTTCGACGCCGGAGAGCTATCGCTGGACCAATCCGGTGGAGCCCGTATCCCCTTCCGAACGGCTCGGCAAACTGCGTCCGGCGGACTATCATGTCGTCGCTTTCGACTTTGGTATCAAACGGAACATTCTCCGCCGCCTGGTGACGAGCGGTTGCCACGTGACGGTGGTCCCGGCCTCGACCAGCGCCGAAGACGTGTTGGCGCTTCGCCCCGATGGCGTGTTTCTCTCGAACGGTCCCGGCGACCCGGAACCGCTGCAGGCGCAAGCGGCGCAAGTGCGCCAACTAATCGGCGAGACGCCCATCTTCGGGATCTGCCTGGGGCATCAAGTCCTCGGCCTCGCGCTCGGTGGCAGGACGTACAAGCTGAAGTTTGGCCATCGCGGCGGCAACCATCCGGTGCTGAATAAACGGAACGGCAAGGTGGAAATCACCGCGCAGAACCATGGCTTCGCGGTCGATCCCGACTCGCTGGCCGATTCGGCCGTCGAAATCACGCACATCAATCTGAACGACCAAACCGTGGAGGGCTTGCGCCACAAATCGGCTCCGCTCTTCTGCGTCCAATATCATCCGGAGGCCGCCCCGGGCCCCCATGACTCCCTCTACCTGTTCGACGAATTCATCGATCTTATGAAAGAGGCCAAGCGCTAATCGATGCCGAAACGCACCGACCTCCACCGCATTCTCATCATTGGCTCCGGCCCCATCATCATTGGGCAAGCCTGCGAGTTTGACTACTCCGGCACCCAAGCCTGCAAGGCGCTGAAGGACGAAGGTTACGAGGTTATCCTCGTAAACTCGAATCCGGCGACCATCATGACGGACCCCAACTTGGCGGACCGCACCTATGTTGAGCCGCTCAGCGTCGAATACCTTACCGAGATCATCCGCAAGGAGCGTCCCGACGCGTTGCTTTCGACCGTCGGCGGCCAGACGGGTCTGAACCTGTCCGTGGCGTTGGCCGAGGCGGGCGTTCTGGACGAGTACGGCGTCGAACTGATTGGCGCCAAGATCGAATCCATTAAGAAGGCCGAAGACCGGTTGCTCTTCAAAGACGCGATGCGGAAGATCGGCCTCGAAACGCCGACCTCCTCGCTGCTGACGTCTCTGCAGGGCGGCTACGACTTCGCGGCGAAAGTCGGCTTCCCGCTGATTCTACGGCCTAGCTTTACGATGGGCGGTTCGGGCGGCGGCATCGCTTACAACTCCGAGGATCTCGAAGAGATTCTGACCCGCGGCTTGCAGCTTTCGCCGGTCCACGAAGTGCTGGCGGAAGAGTCGGTGCTCGGCTGGAAAGAGTTCGAACTCGAAGTGATGCGGGACTTGGCGGACAACGTCATCATCGTCTGCTCGATCGAGAACTTTGACCCGATGGGCGTCCACACGGGCGATTCCATCACGGTGGCTCCGGTGCAGACGCTGACCGATCGCGAGTATCAAATGATGCGCGACGGGGCTCTCCGCTGCCTACGCGAGATTGGCGTCGATACCGGTGGCTCGAACGTGCAGTTCGCGATTAACCCGGACGATGGCCGCATGGTGGTCGTCGAAATGAACCCGCGCGTGTCGCGCAGTTCGGCGCTGGCGTCGAAGGCGACCGGCTTCCCGATTGCGAAGATTGCTGCGAAGCTCGCCGTCGGTTACCGGCTGGATGAGATTCCGAACGACATCACCCGGCTGACCCCGGCTTGTTTTGAGCCGACCATCGACTACGTCGTCGCGAAGATTCCGCGCTGGCAGTTCGAGAAGTTCCCCGGCGCCGACCCGACGCTGGGCACCCAGATGAAGTCCGTCGGCGAAGTGATGTCGATCGGCCGCAACTTCAAAGCGGCGTTGGCTAAGGCAATCCGTTCGCAGGAGACAGGCAAGTCGGCCACCAAGGTCGATCCCTTCGATGTCGAACTGATTCCGAACAAGCTCATCACGCCGACGCCGGACCGCCTGCCCTATCTGTTCTTCGCCTTTGAACAGGGCTGGACGGTGGCGCAAGTTCACGAGTTGACGAAGATCGACCCGTGGTTCCTGCAGCAGCTTTTCGAGACGGTGCAGTTGCACGACTCGCTGGCCAAGAAGTCGCTGGCGACCATCACCCCGGCCGAAATGCGCGACGCCAAGCGGTACGGCGTTGCGGATACGACGCTGGCGCGGCTTTGGGACGAAGACCCGCTGCGCATTCGGGACCGCCGGAAGCAGATGGGCATCCGCGCCATCTTCAACCGCGTCGATACCTGCGCGGCCGAGTTCGAATCGTTCACTCCTTACCTTTACTCGTCCTACGAGTCCGAGTGCGAGGCCGACCCGAGCGATCGGAAGAAGGTCATGATCCTCGGCGCCGGGCCGAACCGCATCGGCCAGGGCATCGAGTTCGACTACTGCTGCTGCCACGCGAGTTTCGCGCTGCAGGAGTTCGACCATGAGTCGATCATGGTGAACTGCAATCCCGAGACGGTTTCGACCGATTACGACACCAGCGATCGCCTCTACTTCGAGCCGTTGACGCTCGAAGAGGTGCTCAATATTTATGACACGGAGAAGCCGGACGGGGTGATCGTGCAGTTCGGCGGGCAGACCCCGCTGAATCTGGCTCTTCCGTTGAAGCGCGCCGGGGTGCCGATTATCGGTACCGCGCCGGAGAACATCGACCTTGCCGAAGACCGTAAGCTGTTCGGCAAGCTGCTCGATGATTTGAAGATTCCCTCACCGCCCAACGGTACGGCAACGACTGTGGAAGAGGCGTGCGCCGTGGCGAACGTCCTGGGCTACCCGGTGCTCGTCCGTCCCAGTTACGTTCTCGGCGGTCGGGCGATGACCATCGCCTACGACGAAGACACGGTTCGCCGCTACATGCGCGAAGCCGTTACGTTCTCGCAGGAACGCCCGGTGCTGGTCGACCGGTTCCTTGAAGATGCCATCGAGGTGGACGTCGATTGTTTGTCCGACGGCGACGATGTGTTGATCTGCGGCATCATGGAGCACATTGAAGAAGCGGGCATCCACTCGGGTGACAGCTCCTGTGTTCTTCCTCCGTTCGGGATTGGGGTCGCCGAACTGAAGACGATCGAAGAGTATTCGGTGAAGTTGGCGCGTGCGTTGAACGTCATCGGTTTGATGAACGTGCAGTACGCGATCAAGGAAGGCAAGGTTTACGTGATTGAAGTAAACCCGCGTGCGTCCCGCACGGTGCCGTTCGTCGCCAAGGCGACCGGTGTCCCGATTCCGAAGATTGCGGTGGGCCTGATGGTCGGGCGCAAGCTAAAAGAGTTTGCTTCGTTGATGCAGGGCAAGACGAGTGGCGTGCTTTCGGTGCCGCAGTTCTTCGTCAAGTCGCCGGTTTTTCCGTTCAACAAGTTCCAAGGTGTAGACCCGGTGTTGGGTCCTGAGATGCGGTCGACGGGCGAAGTGATGGGCGTCGGCGAGAACTTCGGGGAAGCGTTCGCAAAAGCGCAGCTTTCGGCTGGTTCGCCGCTGCCGGCGGAAGGGACGGTGTTTATCAGCGTCTCGGAGCGGCACAAAAATGAGGCGGTCGACGTCGCAAAGCGCTTTGCGGAGCTTGGGTATAGCCTGGCAGCGACGCGTGGAACGGCGACGGCGTTAAAAAATGCGGGATTGGCCTGCACGACTGTATTTAAGGTGAACGAAGGCCGCCCGAATGCGGTAGACTTGTTGAAGGCGGGTCGTTTGCAGTTGGCAATCTATACGACGACCGGCGTGCACAGCTTCGGTGATGAAAAAGCCTTGCGTCGCGCCGCAATAACGTATAGAGTACCTTGTATAACGACGATGTCGGCGGCAAGAGCGGCAGTGCAAGCTGCAGCCAGTCGTCGTAGAGATCCGATTCGAGTTTGGAGTTTGCAAGAAATTCACTCGTAATCAACAAGTTTGTCGGTGGCTCCTCCGCCTAACACCCCAGCCACCGGCAAAACGCCACGAGCCCTCTCCCCACCCCTGGGCTCGTGGCACCCCACAGAATCGCGGAAAACCCAGTTCACAACGCATCGCTGTTTATTTTGCGCCGTGAACTCTTTTTGTTTCTAGCGTCTACCGAAAATCGGTTTGCGATGGTGGTTCGGTCGGTCACGCCGCGCCTATACGTTGAAGTCTGAAGGTGCCCCTCCCGGGCACCTTTTTTATTTCACCGTAGGAGGGTGGATTTATGTCGCAAGTCAATTGGCCGGAGTCGTTCAATCCGGCGAAGCATCGGGCGTTCCTGGACAGCAATGGGAAGGCGGTCTTTACCGATATCCCGAAAGAGGTCGCTGAGCTCGCATTCATCGAGCCGAGCGAAGGGGCGGATCCGTTCGCGGCCCGGATCGAGCGGGCAACGCAGCTCGCCAGCAAGGGCTATGTGATCGATGCGCAGATCGACGTTTGGGGCTGGGGCGCTGAAAATACGATGCGCCTTCGCCGTTTGTATGGGAAGACGCAGGTGCCGGATGCGTTCGGCACGGTGCAGATTCTCGTTCCGCCGGCGAAGTAGCCGGGTCGGTGGCGGGAGGTGCAAACCTCCCGCCATGGTCACAACAGTATCGCCGGACAGGCGATGCAGATTCCCACCAAGCCAAACCAGTACAAAAGCACCCACAGCACGCGCCGATCCGTACGCAGCGGTGGTCCCTCTGTCCGGCTCACTTCCCTCATCCCCAGCAGCTTTCCGACTCTATACGCCTCCTGCTGCGCCGCCATCTCGGTTTCATATTGTTCCGGCAGGTCAACCAATTCGTCCTGCCGCGAGGCGACGATGACCGCCCAATGCGAATCTTCGCCCGAGCGGTGACCGCGGAAGTTGTAGCGCCAATGGACCGCCGCGACATCCGCGCGGGCCACGCGGCGATCCCGGTAGCCGGCAGGGATGACGCCTTCGCGGACAAAAACTCCGTCAGCGGTAACGGTGGCGGTAGTGAAGTTCAGAAGTAGGGTCAGGGAAAGGTGCAACCCGAAGAAGAGCAGAGGCAGAGCGGCCAGCCTATCCCGTCCCTCTATGCTGAGGACCACCCAGATCACCCCCGCCGTCAGGATCGCTGTCACAATTCCGACCCAGACGGGACACCATCGCCGCCGGTGGACGATCATTCTCGCGTCCCCCCAACTTCATAGCCTGGACGTAATGGGGGCACTGTGAGCCTAGCGGCAGGCAGGACTGCCCGCGTAGCTGGGCATATTGTGGGTCGTCCGAGATACGTGCCGAGGCATCTTTGCATCGATGCCGGCGTCGACGGGAATGATGACGATGTGGGAACACGCGGCGGTGCTGGCAACGAGGCGGGCGGGCGCAGGTCGAGGGATAATCAAGCTTTGCAGTACCGGCTTCTTTGCCGGCAGTACTGGCCGGACGAGGGTAACGTGCCCGGGTAGAGGTTTGCTGTCGGCCAACAAGGGGAGCGTGAGGAGAAGCGATGCGAGGATGTACCGCATGGCCTTAGACTATGCATCTTGCCCCAAAACGTCAACAGTTTTGTTTCGTTACCGGAGTAGATGAATTGTCCCAGCCTTCGATCGCCAAGGGTGCACGATCATTCGAGCGGCCCACCCTCACAATTCGATATCCTATTGAGTTGGTTCTCTTTCATGTCTGGTCACTCTAAATGGCACACAATTAAACACAAGAAGGGCGCCCTCGATGCCAAACGAGGCCGCATCTTCACCCGCATTATCAAGGAGATCACAATCGCTGCCCGTGGCGGCGGCGATCCGGACGGCAATCCCCGCCTCCGTACTGCCATCACGGCGGCCAAGGGCGTCTCGATGCCCGCCGACAATATCAAGCGCGCCATCCAACGGGGCACGGGCGAAATTGAAGGCCTGACGATTGAGGAATATACCTATGAAGGGTATGGTCCCGGCGGCGCCGCCATCCTCGTCAACGTGGCGACGGACAACAAGAATCGGACGGTCGCCGACATTCGCCACATCTTTAGCAAGTGGGGCGGAAACATGGGCGAACCCGGCTCGGTGAATTGGATGTTCGAGAAAAAGTCGAACATCATCATCGAAGCTGACAAAGTTGATGAAGAGAAACTGATGAACCTGGCTCTCGAAGCCGGGGCTGACGACGTCCAACAGCAGGGCGACGTTTGGCAGGTGCTCTCTGATCCGGCAGCGCACGAAGCCGTCGTGGAAGCGCTCGCCGCCGCGAAGATCGAAACCCTCAGCGCCGAAGTCGGCATGGTGCCCAAGAACACCATCAAACTCGAAGGCACCGCGGCGAAGGGCATGATGCGGCTGAACGACGCGCTCGAAGACTACGACGACGTCCAGAGCGTGTTCTCCAACTACGAGATCGACGAAGCTGACTTGGAATAGCCGATGCGGATTCTCGGCATCGATTGTGGATCGGAACGGACCGGCTATGGGGTGATTGAATCCGATGGCCGGACCCACCGTCTCGTCGTTGCCGGGGTGATCAAGACCTCGCCGAAGGCTCCTTTGGCGGATCGGCTGCTGACCATCGCAACCGGCCTGCGTGAGGTGATTGTGGCCCAAGCACCGCAGGCTGCCGCGGTGGAAGCGGTGTTTCACGCCGTCAACACCCAGACGGCTCTGAAACTGGCCCACGTTCGCGGCGTTGCGTTGCTGGTGCTGGCCGAAGCCGGGTTGGCGGTTGGCGAATACTCGCCTCTCGAAATCAAGACGAGCGTCGTCGGCTACGGCCGCGCGGAGAAGGAGCAGGTCCAACTGATGGTTCGCTCCTTGCTCCATCTGGATGAAATCATCAAGAGCCAGGATGCGTCCGATGCATTAGCGGCTGCCATCTGTCATGCCAACCAGGTGCGCTACCAGGAGGCCATTCGCGTATGAAATTTCTTCTTGCCCTTTGCCTGCTGGCGGCCGGACTCTCCGCCGAGCCCCAAGTGATCTATAGCAAATCCTTCCCCGGCTCCTTGCCGGAATGGGTGCAGATTACGCTGACGAAAGATGGGAAGGGAATCTATACCGATCAGAAGGACGATCCGCAGCCGTTGGCGTTCGCGTTGACTGCCGACCAGACCTCGACCATTTTTGCGCTGGCCGAAAAGCTGAACTTCTTCAACCGCCCATTGGAATCAGGATTGGCTGTGGCGAAGATGGGCGAAAAAAGCTTTCGGTGGATCGACGGCGACAAGGCTTTTGAAGCGAAGTTCAACTATACCCAAGACCTGGATGCGCAGGCCCTGCACGACTGGTTTGAAAAGATCACCGAGACCGAAAGCCATCGGATTAACCTCGAACGGGCGGCTCGCTTCGACAAACTCGGCGTGAATAGGGCGCTACTCCTCCTGCAGTCAAGTTGGGAGCGGAAGCGAATCGTTGCGCCGGACCAGTTTTATAAGACGCTCGAACGGATCGTGAAGAACGAATCGTATCTAAACATCGCCCGCGACCGCGCCGCGTTTCTGGTGAATGCCTTCCGCGCGGAGTCGGAGGCGAAGCAATGAGGCTATTGGCATTCTTCTGGGCCGGGTTGCTGATGGCCCAAGGTTCGTTGCCGCCGGCGGAGCAGCAGGAGCTATCGAACGCCCTGGCCGAAGCCGGCAACTCGTCGCACGAGTTCCTCGCCGCGCTCGAAACGCATTTGAAGAAGTACCCAAAAACGCCCTCCCGCTTCGAACTGGAACGCGCCATTACGAAATCGGCGATCGAGATCAAAGACACTGCCCGCATCGTGCAATACGGCGAACAGGTGCTGGCGCAGGATCCCGAAGACTTGGCAACCCTTGATGCCGTTTCCCGCGCGCTGCTTTTGGCGGGTAAGGCCGAAAAGGCGCTCGCCTATGCGCAGCGCTACGAGAAGTCGCTGCGTTCGCTGGATACCCCCGACATCTCCCGCTGGCAAACCCGCGCTGAACTTGACCAGGGCCTTGGCCGGGCTCTGCTGTATCAAAGCCGGGCCCAACTTGCTCTCAATAAAGTTCCGGAAGCGGTGACCTTGGCACAGCAATCGCACGCCGCCAATCCGACGGCGGAGTCGGCCCGCGCGCTCGGCCAAGCTTACGCCGCGCAAAAAAAGCCAGAGGCCTGCGATGCGTTCGCCGAGGCCTTCGTCGTTTCGCAGGACGCCGAGCGTACCGCCGATCTGGCCGTGCTCCGCGCCGAGTGGCGCAAGACGCACCCCGATGAGAAGGGCTTGGGAGACGTCGTCCTGGCAGCGCACGACCGCGCCGTGGAACGGGGCAAACAACGGTTGATCCGGCTGCGCGCCATCGATCCGAACGCCATGCGGTCTACCGCTGGTGACTTTGTGGTTACGGGTCCGGGAGGAGCCAAACTCGACCTGGCCACGCTTCGCGGGAAGGTCGTCGTGCTCGATTTTTGGGCAACCTGGTGCGGACCCTGCCGGACGCAGCATCCGCTCTACGAGCAGGTGAAGGAACGGTTTAAAGACCGGACTGACGTCGTATTCCTTAACATCAATACTGACGAGGATCGCACTCTCGTGGCCCCGTTCCTTGAAAAGAACCAATGGAACAAGTCTGTCTTCTTTGAAGGCGGATTGTCGCGGCTGATGAACGTCAGTTCGATTCCGTCCACCATCATCCTGAATAAACGCGGCGAACTCGCCAGCCGGATGAACGGCTTCATCCCGGATCGCTTTGTCGATTCACTCACCGACCGCGTCAAGCGGATACTGGAAGAGTAATGCCCTATTCTCGCGTCATCTGGATCGTGCTCGACTCGGTGGGTATCGGCGAAATGCCGGATGCCGCCGCGTACGGTGATGCCGGGTCGAACACCCTCGGCAACATCGCGCGTCTGCGGCCGCTCCATCTGCCGAACTTTGCCTCGTTGGGTTTGGGCAACATTGCGCCAGTGGCCGGTGTTGGCCCTGTCGACCAGCCTACGGCCGCCTATGGCAAATGCACTCTCGCTTCGCCCGGCAAAGACACGACTACCGGTCATTGGGAGATGGTCGGCATCCATCTCGATCAGCCGCTGCCGCTCTATCCGAATGGTTTTGATCCCGCCTTCATGAAGGCCTTCGAAGATCGGATCGGCCGCGACACCCTGGGCAACAAAGCTGCCTCCGGTACCGAGATCATCGCCGAACTCGGCGACGAACACGTTCGCACCGGCTCGCCCATCATTTACACCTCGGCCGATAGCGTGTTCCAGATCGCCGCCCATGAAGAGGTGATCCCGCTCTGGGAGCTGTACAAAATTTGCGAGACCGCCCGCGAGATGCTGCCCGGTATCGGACGGATTATTGCCCGCCCGTTCGAAGGTGAATCCGGGGCCTATCGACGCACGGCTAATCGCAAGGACTACGCGATGCCTCCCGCCCCCGGCATGCTGCTCGATCGCCTGGCCGCCGCGAAGGTGCCGGTTCATTCCGTCGGCAAGATCTTCGACGTCTTTCTCGGCCGCGGCATTCAGCTTTACGACAAGACCAAAACCAACGCCGACGGCATGGCCAAAACCATGGCCGCCATGGCTGATTCAAAGTCTGGCCTGGTCTTCGTTAACCTCGTCGATTTCGACATGCTCTTCGGCCACCGCAACGACGTCGAAGGCTACGCGCGCTCCCTCGAGGAGTGCGATGCCTGGGTCCCGTCTCTGCTCGCCGCGCTCGCTCCCGGCGACCTTTTAATCTTCACGGCCGACCACGGCTGCGACCCCACCACGCCGTCCACCGACCACAGCCGCGAATACACCCCGCTGCTGGTCTATGGAGGCGCCCCCGCCGCTCTCGGCACCCGCGCGACGCTGGCTGATATCGGCCAGACTGTCGCAGAAAATTTCGGCGTCCAAATCGCCAAAGGAACCAGTTTTTTACCAAGCTTATGAGAACCCCTGTCATGGCCGGCAATTGGAAGATGTTCAAGAATCCGGCGGAAACCACTGCGTTTTTTGAGAAGTTCCTTCCGCAGGTGGCCAGCGCCACCCATTGCGAAATCGTACTGTGCCCGCCGGCGATCAACATCCCGGCCGCGGTGGCGGCCACGGCTGGCTCTCGCGTGGGCGTCGGCGCCCAGAACTTGTATTGGAAGAATGAGGGCGCTTTCACGGGTGAGATCAGCGGCCCCATGATCAAGGCTGCTGGAGCGGAGTGGGTGATCATCGGCCATAGCGAACGCCGCCAGTTCTTCGGAGAAACCGATGCTACGGTGCTCGAACGCACGAAGGCTGCACTGGCCGCCGGGCTCAAGCCGATCGTATGCGTCGGCGAGATGCTAGCCGAGCGGGAGGCCGGCGAGACCGAGGCCGTCCTGACCCAGCAGTTCGACGGCGGCTTGGCCGGTCTGACGCCGGAGCAGTTCGAGCAAATCGTGATCGCCTATGAGCCCGTGTGGGCCATCGGCACCGGCAAAACGGCTACGCCCGAAATGGCCGCCGACGCGCATCGCATCATTCGCGCCCGGGTCGAAGCGAAATTTGGAGGCAACACTGCGGCCTCCGTTCGCATCCTTTATGGTGGAAGCGTAAAGCCGGACAATGTGAAAGGCTTGATGGCCCAGCCCGAAATCGACGGGGCACTCGTGGGCGGAGCCAGTCTCGAACCGTCCTCCTTCGCCTCCATCGTCAACTTCTAAGGAGTCTCTTATGCGGGTGTTCGCCCTTGCTTTGCTCTCGGTTTCTCTGTTCGGACAGGAGGCTGGCGGTCTGAAGCCGGGCGACGCCCGTCCTCCTGAGACCAACGAAAAGGCTGTTATTGCGTTGGCGCGAAACGTCCAGCGCGAACTGATCCGGTTGCCGGAATACGGCCTGTTCGATCACCTTCGCTTCGGCATCAAGGGCTATACCGTCTACCTTCGGGGCTACGCCTCCCGGCCGACGCTCAAGTCCACCGCCGAGCGTGTGGTGAAGGGAATTGAAGGCGTGGAAAAAGTCGTCAACGAGATCGAGGTACTTTCGCTTTCGCCCGCTGACGACGATATTCGTCGAGGCGTCTACGTCGCGATCTATGGCCATCCATCTCTCGCCCGCTACAATCCCAATCGCGGTGTACCGCTCTTCCCGTCGATGACGCGCCGCACCATGGGCATCACGCAGGATCCGCCTCCCGGCTTTCACCCCATTCACATTATTGTGAGGAACGGACAGGTGACGCTCGAGGGCGTCGTCGCCAACACTGGAGATCGGACCATCGCCGAGT
Organism: Candidatus Sulfopaludibacter sp. SbA3; assembly: GCA_945890485.1. Taxonomy (GTDB): domain Bacteria; phylum Acidobacteriota; class Terriglobia; order Bryobacterales; family Bryobacteraceae. The sequence continues at coordinate 252,394 of CAMDCN010000011.1, forward strand.
TGCAGGCGAACGGCGTTCCTGGCGCTTTCTCGATCACGAATAACCTCATCGCCGCGAGCGAGGAAGGGAAGCCGGTAAAGCGGTAACCGCCTCCGGCGCAGTTCGATATACTTCTTTTTGGTTACGAAAGGAAGTTCCATGCTCCGCGCCTTACTCGCCCTTTGCGGGGCCATCGGCCAACTGGCCGCTGCTCCCAGCTTTCATAAAGACATCCAGCCGCTGCTCCAAAAGCATTGCCAAGGCTGCCACCAGCCCGCGTCCAAAGCCGCCAACCTGGATGTCACGACTTATCAGGCGTTCGCGAAGGGCGGCCAACGGGGCCCTGCGTTTGTTGCCGGCCAGCCTGACCAGTCGCTTACCGTCCGCTACCTGAGTGGCGAAGCGAAGCCACGGATGCCGCTGGCGGCCGCAGCGCTTCCCGACGCTGAAATCGCCCTCTTCCGCGACTGGATCCGCGACGGCGCCAAAGACGATTCGCCCGAAGAATCCACCGAAACCAGCGCAGCCGTCTATCTGCAGCCACCCGTTATCACCGCGCTGAAGTTCTCCCCCGATGGTCAGACCCTCGCCGTCTCTGGCAACCGCGAAATCCTGCTCCACTCCGCCGATGGCAAAACGCTGCGGCATCGTCTGGCTGGCCGCGCTGAGCGAATTCTATCGGTCGCCTTCAGTGCCGATGGCAAACTGCTCATCGCCGGCGGAGGCACCCCGGCGCAGTTCGGCGAAGTGCAAGTGTGGGACGTTGCCTCGGCCAAACTCCTTCGCTCCGCCCGCCTGACCAACGACACCGTTTTCGGGGCCTCGCTGGCGCCGGACGCATCGAAGATCGCCGTCGGCTGCGCCGACAACACGGTGCACGTGTTTGAAACGGCCACGGGTAAGGAACTCTATAAGATCGGGAACCATGAAAACTGGGTTCTCGCCACGGTCTTCGGCGTCGATTCGAAACGCTTCGTATCCGCCTCCGGCGACCGCGCCGCGAAGCTGATCGATGCTAACTCCGGCGCGTTCCTCGAAAATGTCAACCTTCTCCGCGGCGAGCTCAACGCCATCGCCCGCCATCCCAAAAAGGACGTCGTCGTCCTCGGCGGCGCCGAGCGCTACCCCTACATCTACTTAATGGACCGCCCGCGCAACATGAAGATTGCCGACGACACAACGCTCGTCCGCAAGCTCGAACGGCAGGACGGCGCCATCAACGCGCTCGACTGGTCTCCCGACGGAACTCGCATCGCCGTGGCCAGCCAGTCCGCCAACGTCAATTTGTACGACCCCGAAACCGGCGACAAGAAGGCCGCGTGCACCGGCCACTCCGCCGGAATCTACGCGGTCGCGTTCTCACCCGATAGCACGAAGCTCGCCACTGGTGGCTTCGACGGCAAGGTCCGCGTCTATGCGACGCAGGATTGCAAACTCCTCCATTCCTTCGTTCCCGTTCCACTTTCCGCAGGTGTCCAATGAGACTTCTTGCTTTTCTCTGCTTCGCCGCCGCCCTGTGCGCCGCGCCTCCCGCCATCACCGACCTCCAGCCCCGTGGCGCGCAAAAGGGACGGCCCTTTGAACTCACCATCGTTGGCCAGAATCTTGGGGAAGGCGCCACGGTCGTCTCCTCACTGCCCGCGACGTTTACGCCGCTTGGCTCGATCAAGCCGGGCATGGAGTCCCGCTATGCAACGTTTCTGGTTGAACCAACCGGCGACTGGGCGGTCGGGATTTACCCGCTCCGTGTCAAAAGCCCCACCGGTCTTTCCAACATTCTGCTGTTCAACGTCGGTTCGTTCCCAGAATTGACCGAAGAGGAAAGCCGCCCCGGCGCCGCCGCGCATCAGAACGATTCCCTAGAAAAGGCCCAGACGCTCCCATCGACGCCACTGACCCTCAACGGCACGCTGGCCGGGCCCGAGCGCGACGTCTACAGGCTGCAGGTGAAAGCCGGGGAACGGCGCGTCTTTGAAGTCGACGCCCGCCGCGCGGGTTCCGCCGTTGATCCTGTTATCCGTATCTACGACGCGGCCGGGAAGCAGATCGCCCGCAGCGAAGACGACCCTCTACTTCGGCTCGATGCCCGGCTCGACATGACCTTCCCCAAGGAAGGCTTCTACTACGTCGAGATCCACGACGCCCGCTTCTCGGCCCAAGCTCAGAACTTCTACCGTTTTAAGACGGGCGCTTTTGCCTATGCGTCGGATATCTTCCCACTCGGTGGCCGCCGCGGCGAAGCCGTCGATGTTGCCCTTTCGAACGTGATCGTAAAGGCGAATCTCGCGGCGGTCAAGGCCCCGCAGACGTTCGTGAACCTTCCGGATTCGCCCTCGCTGCCCCTGCCTTTTGCCGTTGGTGAATTCCCCGAACTTCGGGAGCCGGTCAACGCGCCGCTTCAGCTTCCTGTCACCATCAATGGACGTTTAGCCAAAGCGGCTGAGGTCGACAAGTATGTCCTGAACGTTCAGCCCGGCGAAGAGTACCTCTTCGAACTCCAGGCCCGGGAACTGGGCACCTCGAAGCTGACCGGCCTGATCACGGTGTACGACGAAGCCGGCAAGAAACTCGCCTCCGCCGGTGACGGACCGCTCCCCGTCGACGTCGGCGCGGTGCAGGCGAGCAGCCGGACACTTGGAGATCCATTCCTTCAGTTCAAGGTCCCCGATGGTGTGAAGAAGATCACGGTGGCCGTCGAAGACCTCGCGCTGCGTGGCGGAACCCACTACGCTTATCGCCTTCACGCCTCGCGCTCCGGCGCCGACTTCCAGGCCCAGATCACGACGCCGTTCGTCAATATCCCTGCCGGAGGCACCGCCCTCGTAACGGTGAACATCGGCCGCCGCGGCTACACCGGCCCGCTCCGCATCGAACCGATCAGTCTTCCGCCCGGCGTCACCGTGGCAGGTGGCGACATTCCGCACGAGATCCCCGACCCCAACAATCGCGCCAACAGCCGCCGCGGCATTCTTACTCTAACCGCCTCGGCGGATGCCAAATTTGCCTCCGGCGAGATTGGTTTCCGCGTGATCTCGACTGATCCGAAGACCCCGAAGATTGAACGCATTGCCGCGGGTCTTGGGTACTCAATCGGTGTGGCTGGCGCCACCGCGCAGGGCGTTGTCGATCGTCAGCGCCCGCTTTCGGGCCAATGGCTCGGCTACCAACTCCCCACCGCGCTGACGGATCCCTCCCCGGCCAATCTCACTCTCACTCTCGAGAAGTCCACCAAGAAACCAGCAGGATATGAGTACCTCTTCCGCTGGCGTTGGACCACGCGGGACCGCATGCAATCCGTGCCGGAGACCGTCACGGTAGATCTGCCGAATTTCATCGACTTCCGCGCCATCGAAATGGCAGTGGACAAGAAAGACCGGACGACCGGCACGTTCCTTGTCACCTCCACGCGCAACACCCTACCGGCGCTATACAACATCGGCGTCGTGGGCCGCCTCATGTCCGGCGGCCAGGCCCAGGAAATCTACTCGCCGCTACTGCGCCTACCCGTGGCGGAACTTGACCCCGAAGAGAAACCGAACGATGCGAATCCCACTCCTGCTCGCTAGCGCGGCCCTTGCCGTTCACGCCCAGCCCGTCACCTTTTTGCGGGACGTCGCGCCGATCCTGAACAAGACAAGCTGCACCTCCGGCCCCTGCCACGGCGCGGCAAAGGGGAAGAACGGCTTCAAACTGTCGCTTCGCGGCTACGATCCCCAGTTCGACTACGAGGCGCTGCTTTACGACCTCTCCGGTCGCCGGTTCAACCGCGCCGAACCCGGCCGCAGCCTGATGCTCGCCAAGCCCACGCAGTCCGTCGCCCACGGTGGCGGTCTCCGCTTCGATAAGAAGTCGCCTTACTACACGACGATCTACAACTGGATCGCGCAGGGCGTCCCCTACGGTGACCCGGCCAAGGACAACGTCACGGCCCTCGAAGTCACCCCGGCCGAAGTCGCCATGACCGGCCCTGGCGGCACCGCGCAGGTGAAGGTGACCGCCCGCTTTGCCGATGGCCAGACGCGCGACGTGACCCGCGAGGCCACCGTCGAATCGAACACTCCGGATGTCGCCAAGGTCGACCCCGCTTCCAAGGTTTCTGGCGAACGCGTCGGCGAGGCAACCCTGCTCGTCCGTTATCAAGGAAAGTTCTCCACTATCCCGGTCACTATCCTCAACCCCAAGCCTGGCTTCGCCTGGAAGCAGCTCCCGCAGCATAACTACATCGATCAACACATCGACGCCAAGCTGCAGAAGTTGAAGATCCAGCCCTCGCCGGCCACGGACGATGCCGCTTTCCTCCGCCGCGTCTCGCTTGATCTTACGGGCCAACTTCCCACGCCAGACGACATTCGCGCTTTCCTCGCGGATCCCGCGCCATCTAAGCTCAAGCGCGATCGCAGGATCGACAAGCTCATCGCCAGCCCCGCGTTCACTGACCATTGGACGGTGAAATGGAGCGACCTGCTGCAGTCCTCTCGCAAGTTTCTGGGAGAGAAGGGAGCCTATGGCTTCCGCGAATGGATCCGCGAATCCATCGCCGCCAATAAGCCCTACGACAAGATGGTTCGCGAACTGCTGACGAGCCGAGGCAGCACCTACGACGACCCCGCCGGGAACTACTTCCGTGCCACCCGCGACGCCAAGCCGACCATGGAGAAGACGACGCAAGTCTTCCTCGGCGTCCGTATGGTCTGCGCCCAATGTCACGATCATCCGTTCGAAAAGTGGACGCAGAATCAGTACTACCAGATGTCAGCCTTCTTCTCCGCCGTCGGCCTCCGGCCCGGCTATGAGGTCGGCGAAGAGATTCTGTACGATCAGCGCGCCGACTACGACATGAAGCATCCGAAGGACTCACGTGTCGTGGCCCCCGAGTTCTTGATTGCTTCGCTCACGCCGACTAAGATCCCGGCCGGGCCGCAGCGCCGCGATGCGCTGGCCGATTGGCTGGTCTCCAAGCAGAATCCCTTCTTCGCCAAAGCCGTCGCCAATCGCGTGTGGAGCTACTTCTTCGGCAAGGGCATCATCGACCCGGTCGACGATATCCGCGCTTCCAACCCGCCTGTGAATCCGGCGCTTCTCGAAGCCCTGACCAAGGACCTCACCGACCATAACTTCGATCTCCAGCACCTAATGCGCACCATTGTTCGCAGCCGCACGTATCAGGCTTCCTTCCAGACCAATGAATGGAACGCCCTCGACGCGGACAACTTCTCGCACGCCATGCCGCGCCGCTTGAACGCGGAACCGCTGATGGATGCCGTGGCCGCCGCCGCCGGCGCACGGCCCAACTTCCCCGAAGTTCCAGAAGAAACGAATGCTTCCCAGGTGCTCGATCCGCACGTCGGCGCTGACGGCTTCCTCGATCTCTTCGGCCGCCCCACCCGCGAATCGGCCTGCGAGTGCGAACGCCGCACGGACTTCAGCCTCCCGCAGGCGCTCAACCTCGTGAATGGTAAAACCATCTCCGACGCCGTCGCCGACCCGAAGGGCCGTGTCGCAAAGAACGTCCTCGCCGGTAAGTCGGACGCTGCCATGGTTGAAGACCTCTATCTCGCCTCTCTCTCCCGGCCGCCCACGAAGGCTGAGACCGAGTACGGCATCAAGTACCTTTCCGGCGGACCCCGCGCCCTGCGTGCGCAGGACCTCCTCTGGGCCCTTCTCAACAGCAAAGGTTTCCTCTACAGTTACTAAGGAGCACGATCATGTTGAACATTCCTGGCCGCATTGCTGGACAGACCTGCGAAGGTCCCACCCGTCGCGAACTTCTTCGCATCGGATCGCTTGGCTTAGCGGGGCTTCACCTGCCCGGCTTCTTTATGTCGCAGAAGGCCGCGCAAGCAGCCGCCGTGGCGGACAAGTTCGCCGGCGCGAAAGGCTTTGGCAACGCCAAGAACGTCATCATGATCTTCCTGCAGGGCGGCCCCAGCCACATCGATATCTGGGACCCGAAGCCAAACGCCCCATCCAACATCCGCGGCGAATTCAAACCCATCAAGACCAAGATCCCCGGCACCTGGATCGGCGAACACATGCCGATGATGGCCGATACGATGGACAAGGTCACGCTCATCCGCTCCATGAGCTACACGCCCAACGGCCTGTTCAACCACACCGCGGCCATCTATCAAATGCTCACCGGCTATCCGCCGGATAAGGTTTCGCCGTCCGGCCAGTTGGAGCCGCCCAACGCGGCCGACTTCCCCACCGCGGGCAGCCACATCTCGAAGATGATGCCGATGAAGGATGCCATGTTGCCCTTCGTCGAACTACCGCGTCCGCTGCAGGAGTCCGGCATTATCGGCAAGGGTGGCGCGGCCGGCTTCCTCGGCAAAGCTTACGATCCGTATCGGATGTATCAGGATCCGGCACAGAAGGTTACGCTTGAAGATCTTTCGCTCCGCAAGGAGATTCCGCCGGAGCGTCTGAAGGATCGCTTCGAACTGCTGAAGGGCATCAACGGCTCAATGCCGGAATTGGAGAAGGCGCTGAACGCCTCCGCTGTCGACGAATACTACGGCAAGGCCTACGACCTCGTCCTCTCCGGCAAGGCTCGTGACGCGATGGACCTGACGAAGGAGTCCGCCAAAATGCGGGAACGCTACGGCCTACACACGTTCGGGCAGAGCACGCTGATGGCCCGGCGTCTGATTGAAGCGGGGACGAAGTTTGTTCAGGTGAACTGGCCCTCGGTGGCCAACGGCGATCCGGAAAAGACTGCCTGGGATACGCACGCCGCCAATTTCGGTCCGCTCAAGAATCTGCATTGCCCGAAGCTGGATCGCAGCCTGTCGGCGCTGCTGCAGGATATGGACGATCGCGGTTTGCTGAAGGAGACGCTGGTCGTCGCCATCGGTGAGTTCGGCCGTAGTCCGCGTATGGGTGTATCGACGAGCGGCAACAGCAACAGCCCCGATGGCCGCGATCACTGGCCCTATTGCTATAGCGCGGTGGTGGCGGGCGCTGGCATCGGCCGCGGGGTGCAGTACGGCGAGAGCGACGCGACGGCGTCGAGTCCGAAGGAGAAGCCGGTGCATCCAAACGACCTTCTCGCCACGATTTACTATGCGCTCGGAATCGATCCGGAGATGGAGATCCGCAACCATTTGAATCAGCCGCGGGAACTCGTGAAGGGCAAAGTAGTGACGGACCTGTTCGCCTAGAGATTTATAATCAATCTATGGCTAGCGTCAAAGAAGAACTCCACGCGCTCATCGATCGGTTGCCCGACGATGCTACCTATGACGATGCCCGCTACGCCATTTATGTGCGGCGGGAGATTGAACTGGGGCTGAAGGAGGCCGAAACCGGTCCATTTCTCACTTTGGACGAGGTGACTGCTGAGATGAATCGTTGGCTGCCCGAGTAATTTGGACGGCCTCCGCACTTCGCGGCGTCCGGGATGCGGTCGAGTACATAGCTATGGACTCCCGGCGCTCGGCTGTGGCGTTGCACCGTGCTGCAGACCATGCCGCTCGTTCTCTTGACGCCTCGTCGTTGCGAGGAAGAATTGTCCCTGAATTGCACGACGACTCCATCCGGGAGATCTTCGTAAGTAGCTATCGAATGATCTACGTCGTCCGCCCTTCGCGGGTTCTGATCATCCGCTTCATCCACGGCGCCCGCGACCTCTCCGCCGACTCCACGATATACTCGCAAACGTGAAGTCATTCCTCCTCCTCGCTCTCGTCGCGCTCCCCGCTTTCTCACAGACCGCGAAAGACTGGCTACCCCTCTTCAACGGCCGCGACCTCACTGGCTGGACACCTAAGATCACTGGCTACCCGGTCGGCGAAAATTTCGCCAACACATTCCGCATCCAGGACGGCTATCTCACCGTCGGCTACGAGGGCTACGACAAGTTCAATCAACGATTCGGCCACATCTTCTACAAGGACTCGTTCTCCTACTACCGCATCCGCCTCGAATACCGCTTCATCGGTAATCAAGCCAATGAAGGCCCCGGTTGGGCCACCCGCAATAGCGGCATCATGGTCCACGGTCAGCCCGCAGCCACCATGCAGAAAGATCAGGACTTCCCCATCTCCATTGAAGTCCAGCTCCTTGGCGGCCTCGGCAAAGGGCCCCGTACCACCGGCAACCTCTGCACTCCCGGTACCAATGTCGAACGCGACGGCAAGCTATTCACCGCCCACTGCCTCAATTCCACGTCTCCCACTTTCGATGGTGAGCAATGGGTGCAAGCCGAGGTCTTCGTCAAGGGTTCCGAGTCCGTCGAGCACTTCATCAACGGCCAATCCGTGCTCAAGTACGAGCACCCGCAGGTCGGCGGCGGCAACGTATCCAACCACGACCCCGCCGTCAAGACCGACGGGAAGCTCCTCGAATCCGGCTCCATCTCGCTGCAGAGCGAAAGCCACCCCGTCCAATTCCGCAAAGTCGAACTGCTCAACCTGTCCGGCTGCATGGACAAAAAAGCAAAAAACTATAAGGCGTATTTCCTTAAATCGGATCCGTCCGCCTGCCGCTTCTAACGAAAAGCAACAGCGCTCCAATGGCCACCAGCGGGCAAGCACCCGCCACTAAGATCGCTACGGTATAGTCTTGCCCATTGCCGAGCAGGTATCCCGTGGCCAGCGGAGCCAACGCTCCGGCCAACTGCGCCACCATGTTTTGAAAGCCGAGCGCCCGGCCCACCAGCGCCCGCGGCACCGCTGCTTGCGACATCGCCCAGTAGTTGCCCGCGCCGATCCCGACGCCCATCAACGACGCGAGCAAGACCCAGATCACTGGCCCGCCCTTCTCCACCCACACTAATCCCATCAGGATCGAAGCCAGCCCGAAGCCGACGCAAACGAACCGGCGCCGCAGCGCCAACGGTTCCGCCGCGCCCTTCAGCACGCGGTCCGCCCAAGCCCCGCCGGCCAGGTTCACCAGCGCCATGCCCCCCAGCGGCAGCGCCATCGTCACGCCCATCTTCAAATTCGGAAAGTCGTGCACCTGCATCAGGTACGCCGGTACCCACGTCAGCACGAAATACCAAAAGTACGAATAGAAGAAGACGCTCAAGGAGAGCCCCCAGGCCACCGGAGCCTTCAGAAAGTCAAGTAATGAGCCCTCCACCTTGCTCGCCACGGGCGCCCCGCCCTGTGGCGCCAGCAGCCACCACGGCACCACCCAAAGGCATCCTCCCAACCCCGTCACAATGAACATCGCCCGCCATCCCAGCCACTCGATCAGCGACGAACCAATCAGCGCACCCAGCGCAGGGCCCATCGTTAACCCCGCCACATAGATCGCCGTCGGCAACCCCTGCTCCCGTTCATCGAAGTTCTGCTTGATGAACGACATGCTCGCCAGCGGTGCAATCGCCTCTCCCATACCTAGCACCAGTCGCAGCGCCAATACCTCTTCAAACGTTCGTGCCCACCCGATCGCCGCCGAAGCCAGACACCAGACGAGGAACGCCCCGGCGTATAACTTCCGGATGCCAAACTTATCGAGGAGCGCCCCGCCCGGCACCTGAAACGTGGCGTACGTCCAGAAGAAGCTCGAGAGCAGCAGCCCCATCTGCGCCGGCGTCAGCCCGAACTCTTTCATGATCGGTACCGCGGCGATACTCAGGTTTCCGCGGTCCATGTAGCTGACCACCACCCCGAGAAACAACAGTCCCAGCACGATCCAGCGGCGTTCCATAGCCTTTTCTTGTACCACGCCTATGGCACCGTAGCGCTTAGCTCGTGGATCTGATAGAACTGACTTCGCGTGGTCTGCCTTCGGACGCTTCTCTTTCTGCTAGCTGTGCCCGCCGCGGCGCAGCCGCCGGATATCGCGCCGATCCTGGAGAAAGCTCAGTGCCGCGATTGCCATTCCGAAAACGGCGTCGCTTCCACGACGCGACTTCAATTTCCGAGCGGCGCCGTCGACCTGCCCCGCCTCCTGCAGCCCCTCGCCACCGCCGATCTGCTTTGGCGCAAACCTACCAACCGTATCCCACACGGCGGCGGCGAACGCATTAAACAAGGTTCCCCGGAGGACGAAACCCTCCGTCGCTTTACCGCTTGGTTGGCTGCGCTCCCCGTGCCCACCGCCGCCCTCAAGGTCGAATCCCAGCCCCTTCCCACCGTCCTCCGCCGCCTTACCCACTCGCAGTACAACAACACGGTCGCTGTTCTTCTGAGGGATAGCACCCGCCCCGCCAACGCCTTCCCCGCTGAGGACTTCATCAACGGCTACACCAATCAGGCCGCCGGCCAGTCCATCTCACCTCTGATGGCCGAAGACTACGCTCGCGCCGCGGCCAAGCTTGCTCGCAACGCGCATCGATCCGGTGTCCTTGGCAAGCTCATCCCCTGCGACAGGGCGCATTCCTCCTGCCCCGAACAGTTCGTTCGCGCATTCGGGTCGAAGGCCTTCCGCCGCGACCTCACCCCTCAGGAAACTGCCGCCTACACCAAGCTCCTCGGCCCCAACTTCGATGCGGCGCTGGTCGTCGAAGCCATGTTGCAGTCGCCTGGGTTCCTTTTTCACACCAGCACCGGGCCCGCGGCTCGCCTCTCCTATCTCCTCTGGGACACTGCCCCCGACGATACGCTCCGCCACGCAAAACTCAAAACTCAAGCCGAGATCGAGGCCCAGGCCCGCCGCCTCCTCGCCGACCCCCGCGCACGCCTCGCGCTCAACCAGTTCCTCGCCGAATGGCTCCGCTTCGATCGCGTCAAAGGTGCGCTCCGCGAGCGCAAGCTCTTTCCTGAGTTCGGTCCCGAACTCATTCAAGCGATGCTGGCCGAAACCACCCGGCTCTTCGAGGATCTCGTCTGGAACGACAACAACTTCCTCGATTTCTTCACCGCCCGGTATAGCTTCATCAACGCCACTCTTGCGCAGCTCTACGAACTCCCTCCTCCCGCCGCTGAGTTCGCTCCCATCCCGTTCCCGGCAAACTCCAAGCGAGCCGGCATCCTCGGCCACGCCAGTTTCCTGACGCTCACCTCCAAGCCCGCGGAAACTGCTCCCACCGACCGTGGCCTCTTTGTCCGCGAACACTTCCTCTGCCAAATTGTCCCGCCCCCGCCGCCGGGCGTTTCCACGACTCTTCCGGCCCTTTCCGAAGACAAGCCCCTCACCAATCGTGAACGCCTCGGCATCCATCTTTCGAACGCCAGTTGCGCTGGCTGCCATCGCCTCGTTGACCCTATTGGCTTCGGCTTCGAACAGTTCGACGCCATCGGCCGCTATCGCGAAAAACAGATTGCCCTGATCTATCCCGCCGTCGACAAAGAAAAGAAGAACGTACGCCGCGATGGCGTCCCCACCGAACTGCCGGTCGACACGACGGCCTCTATCCTTGGTATCGCTGACTCCAACTTCGCCTCTCCGGCCGAAGCCGGCGCGATCCTTGCCCGCACCCCGGCCTGTCAGCGGTGCATCGTCAAACAGTTCTTCCGCTACGCCCTCGGTCGCCCCGAAACCGACGCCGACCTTCCGCATATCGAAAAGGCCTTCGAGCGTTTCTCCCGCTCCGGTTTCCGCTTCCGCGAACTGGTGCTGGCCATTGTCACCTCCCAGCCGTTTCTTGAGGAATCCCATGCCCATTGAAACCCGTCTCTCCCGCCGAACCCTCCTCCGCGCCGCGGGCGCCGTCCTCGGCCTACCCCCTCTCGAAGCGATGTTCAACCCCAGCGGCAACGCCTACGCCTTTGGTCCTGCCAAAACAATTCCAAAGCGCTTTGTCTTTTGGTTCAACGGTAACGGTATCCCCGAGAAGTATTGGGTCCCTCGCGAGACCGGGGCTGACTTCGTCCTGCCTTCCTGCCTCCAGCCCCTGGCCCCCTTCCGCTCCGACATCCATATTGTCACTGGACTCGATTCCGCTGCCGCCCGTCTTCCTGGTCCCGGCAATAGCCACTATCCGTCCATGTCCGCTGTCGTTTCCTGCAAGACCTACACCGGACGCGGCGCCGGAGGTCCGTCCATCGACCAGGCCATCGCGCAGAAGATTGGCGGCGATACGCGATTCCGTTCACTCCAAATAGGCGTTTGTCAGGAGTCCTTCGGCGAGAGCATCCAGCGCAATCTGAGTTGGGCTGATCGCGACCGGCCGCTGCCGCCGGAGATGATCCCCCACCGTCTTTTCGACCGGCTCTTCGGCGTCAAGGATCCCGCGACGCTCGCGCGCCAGAAGTCCGTTCTCGATGCCGTCCAGGAGCAGACAAAATCGCTTCAATCCCGGCTCGGCGGCAACGACAGGCGCAAGCTCGACGAGTATCTCCAATCGGTCCGCGAACTCGAAACCTCGATTGCAACCCTGCCGCCGGAATACTCCACCGCCGTCGAGCGCCCGGCCGAAGCGGGTGACCTCCGTGACTATCCGCGGATTGCCAAGCTGCAGAGCGATCTCCTTGTGCACGCGCTGGCCTCGCAGCAAACGCACGTCGCCTCCTACATGCTCACCAAGTGCCAGGGCCTTACGCGCTTCCCGTGGCTGGGCCACACCGCCCAGCGTCATCATGAATATACTCACGGCGAGGTCGAATCGCCTCGCGGCATGCGGATCCTGCGCGACATCTGCCGTTGGCATGTCGACGAGTTCGCCTACCTCCTCGGCAAGCTGAAGTCCATCCGCGAAGGCGAGGGCACCCTGCTCGACAACACCCTGCTGGCCTTTGTCCATGAACACGCCGAAGCCAACGCGCATAAGAACAACAACCTCGCGCTTCTGCTCGCCGGCCACGCCGGAGGCATCAAGATGGGCCAGCACACCCGCACCACCGGCACCCTCGGCGACCTCTATCTCACCGTAGCGGAAGAGGTCCTGAACGCTCCACTCAGAGCCTACCCCACCGCCGAGCGCAAGCTCTCCGAGATCATCTGATGCGTGGGTTCGTTTTCCTCGTCGCACTCGTCTGTCACGCCGCTCCGGCGGACCAGGCGCTGGCGCGATGGACAATTTTGCAGGGTGGCCGCGTCGGCATCGGCGGTCAGGTTTTCACTGACGTGGCCGGCCTCCCGGCCACCGACTACCAACTTGAAATGGTCGACTGGGTCGCCGTCAACGCTGTCCCCGAAGACCTGGAACGGATGTCCGGCCTCCGCGCCCTCCGCGAACTGCGCCTGCCCGGCCCGCTCTGGAATCGCAACGCCGATGGCGGCAAGGACCTCAGCACGCAACTCAAGTTCCTTTCGGCCGTCACTACCCTCGAGAAGCTCTCCTTCTCCGATCACTTCCTCGACCGCATCCGCTTCAAGGACGCTGGCCTCGACGAGATCAAAGCCCTCACCAATCTGCGCGAACTCGCCCTCCGCCAAGCCGAAGTCAACGGATCTGGTCTCCGCCATTTTCCCAAGCTCCGCAATCTTGACCTAACCCTTTGCCCCATCGCCGACCTGTCGCCCCTCAGCCGGATGCCGGACCTTGAACGCCTCTGGGCGGGCGACACATTTGTCACTGACCTCGCCCCCCTTGCGACGCTCACTCGTCTACAGGATCTCGACCTCCACGGCACCGCCATCACCGACGAGACAATCGCCCATCTTCTCCCCCTCACCGCTCTCCGCCGTCTCGACCTGCAGGGCACCAACCTGACGGACGCCTCCATCGCTACGCTGGCCCGTCTTCCCAACCTCGAAACGCTCAACCTTTACCGCACGAAGATTTCGAACGATGGTTTGGTCCGTCTATCGAAGCTGCCCAAGCTCCGTCAGGTGGATATCCGCTACACCCGGGTTACTTCCACTGGTTTCGATGCCTTCCGTGCCGTTCTGCCACAAGCCCGCATTCTCTTCGCCGGGGCTCCCTCTCGGCCGCAGGCCGCGCCGCCTGCTGGCGACCTCCGGCAGTGGGTTGCCTCCATTGGAGGGACCGTCCGCAATGGCTTCGTTTCGTTAAATGGCATCCCGCTTTCTGCGGCGGCCGTGGCTGCACTCGCTCGCTGGCCGGGCCTTCGTTCGCTCGACCTCGAAGCCACCGGTATCGGCGACTCCGCGCTCGCCCAACTCGCTGCCCTCTCCTCTCTGGAGGAACTCAACCTCAATCAGAACCCGGTATCGGATTCTGGAGTCCGCCACTTGGCCGCCCTATCCAACCTTCGCAAACTCTCACTCAACAATACCTACGTCGAGGCTGTCGATCTTCCCGCATGGGCCCAACTCACGGAGCTCAGCCTCCTCGGCGCCCCCGTCTCCGATCTGGCCAGCCTCACTCGACTCCCTCGCCTTCGCCGGCTCAACCTCGCCGAAACGGATATCACCGGCGCCTCCGTTCGCACCCTCGCCTCGCTCTCGCTGGAGCACCTCGATCTCTCCGGCTCCGATGTCGATGACCTCGCGCCGTGGCAGGCGTTCACCAATCTCCGCTGGCTAAGCCTGCGGGATACCCGCATCACGGACAAGAGCGTCAAGCTCCTGGCTCCTCTCGCCCGCCTGGAGTCTCTCGATCTTGCCCGTACTCGCACCACCAATGCCGCCGTGCCTGCGCTGGCCAGTCTTCCCGCACTCAAGTCGCTGAACCTCGCCTACGCCGACGTCGACGACTCCGGAATCGCCCTTTTAACGAAACGAACCCAATGGGAGACGCTCATCCTAGACAGCACGCTGATCACGGACAAGTCGGTCCCGGGTCTGGCCCAACTCGCGAATCTCAAGACCCTGGATCTTTACCACTCGCTCATCTCCGCTGCCGGCCTCGCCCAGCTCCGGGCGGCGCTTCCGGCGGCTCGCATTGTTTGGGATAAGGAAAGCGGAATGCCCCACCGGAGGCGCGCATGAAACTCCTGCTGCTATTCCTCTTTGCTGATTTCACTGCCACCTGGGTCACTGACGCCGACCTCGACCAAATTGCCCAGCGCCGCGACCTCCACCGTCTCAGCCTTGCTCAAACCCGCATCACCGACGACGGCCTCGAACGCCTGCGCGACCTGATCGGCGTCCGCGAACTCGATCTCTACTTTGCTGAGTTCATCACCGACGATGGCTTGGCGGCCCTCGCGGGATGGGACAAGCTCGAACGCCTCAACCTCCGCGGCACCCGGCTGACGAGTCGCGCTTTCGAGACCATCGCGAAGCTCTCCTCGCTGAAGCACCTCGATCTGAGCTACTCGCAGATCGACGACTCGAACGTCGAGTTGCTAGCCGACTTGCCACAGTTAGAGTCGCTATCCCTCGGCGGCACCCGCATCGGCGTGCAGGCGCTCTCGGCTTTGAGGCTCGTACCTAATCTGAAGCACCTCGACCTCTCCGGCATGCAGCGGGTCGACTCCGGTCATTGGGGCCTGTCGTTGACTCCCGCTGTGCTCGAGGAACTCGGTGGGCTGGAAGGCCTTCGAACCCTTCGCCTGAATGGGGCGGTGTTGAGCGACCTCGGCGCGGATCGCCCCGGTCTGAAGGAGGAACAACGGCAATCGATCGAGGGAGTCGAGAAGCTCGCCCGCCTGAAGAACCTGGAGCTTCTCGACCTCAGTCGCACGCCGGTCTCCGTCGCCGGACTTCAGGCGCTGAAGAGCCTGCCCCACTTGCGCGAACTCCGCCTGGCGTATGCCCGCAACATTGACGATTCGCTTGTACCGCTCCTCAAGGAGTGGCCGCTGGCAACATTGGCTATCGAGGGTACCGCCATCACGCCGGATGGTGTTGAGAAACTCCGGAAAACGAAGCCGTCGCTTCGGCTACTTCCTTAGGTCCACGTAATGTTGTGAAAAACGAAGTTCAGTGATCTGGAGACGCCGAACTTGCCTCCTGTCCGCAAGAGACCCGCGGGAAGGATGGAAATGTCGTGGCCCTTCTCCTGGCCGGGCGGCAGCAATCCAATCAGGACCGCGATGATGCCGCGGGAATTGGAGACTTCGCTCCATCCGGGGGTGGTCGTCGGCACGACGACCACCACATCGACCCCGGTCGGATACTTGCGCTTCATCTCGGTGAAGTTGAGCGTGACGCTCGGATACTGGGGCCGGAACGGTTGGTTGGTGACGGAATTGAATAATGAACTGCTGACTGTCATGGATGAACTCCTCAATCGAAGAGCGGAAATCCAGCCAAAACTTTCAACAATTGGTCAGATCTATGCCAGCGCCTCGCGGCAATACTCCAGGCACTTCTTCATTTCCGCCATCACTGTCGTCCCCTCGCCGATGGCGTACTCCAACTCGATGTTCGCGGGCCACGAGTACTTCTCTTTCTTCATCAACTGCAGCACCTCTTTGATCGGGGTGCTGCCCTTGCCCCACGGCAGGTTGTCCGCTCCATCAACTCCATACCGCCGGTCCTTCAGATGGAAGCTCGAAATCCGCGCCGCGTTCGCTTTGATGAACGGTATCGGTGACTTGTTGATCGCCGCCGTGAAATGGCCGACGTCGAGGTTGATGCTGTTGTATTTCGACTGCCCCAGCGCCGTCTCCCAGCTCTGCTCGTTCACCTGCATGTGGTTGTGGTATCCCGCATACACTTTGTGTTTGGCCGCAAACTCGCCGATCCGCTGCGTCAGCGAGGACTCCTTCGGCAGTTCCATGGTCACGCTCCGGGCGCCCAGCGCCTTCGCCACGTTGAACACGTAGTCGTACTCCGCGTCGCCCATCTCCGCCGTTAGCCCCAGTTTCACAATCGCGATGTCTACGCCAGCCGAGTTGTAGAGCTTCCGCAGTTCCTTGTATTTGTCCATCGAAACGGACGTCCGCCACTGCGTCCGTTCGTCGGCCAGCTTCTTCATCGCCGCCCGGCGTTCCGGTGTCATCTCCCGTCCCGCGAAGGCCGGTCCTCGCATCTGAGGGGCGCCGGCGAAGGACTCCGCCGCGTCTCCCATCAACTCGACCGAACTGATTCCCAGTTCCGTGCAATATCGAAGAAGGTCCGGAGCCGAACTCGGCAGGGAGCGGAAGCAATAGGTAATCGCTCCAATCGTCACCCCGCCAAACTTGGAGTTGGGTTTGCCAAAAGCTGTCGCCGCCGCAGCGGCCATCGTTCCGAATTCGCGTCGTGTCAAAGTCATCCCCACCAAGTCTCTCCCTTCGCCATGTGCGCGCGCAAGAACCCGTCGTCGATATCGAGGCCCAGCCCCGGCTTGTCCGGCACGCGGAGGATCCCGCCCTTCACCGCCGGTGGTTCGCCTTTAGTCATCTGCTCCCGCAATCTGCCGGGACGGCCCAGCCAGCTCTCGGAACGGTAGAAGTTTTGAATCGCCATCGACAGATGCGCCGAGGCATACGTCCGCACCAGCGTCCCTACATTGTGCAGGGCCACTGGAGTCCGCGTGAGCGATGCGTAATCAGCGATCTTCCGGCACCCCGTCAAACCGCCCGCGAACGAGATGTCCGGATGAACAATCTCGACTGCTTGCGAATCCAGAAACGGCTTGAACTCCCGGAGTAACTCCAGTTTTTCGCCCGTCAACAGCGGCACCTTGGTCGCCTTGCGTAGCGCCGCCCAGCCTTCGTGATAGTGCGTGTTCAAAGAGTCTTCGACAAACGCCACGTTCAAGGGTTCCACCGCCCGCGAGATCGCGATGCCGCTGGGGGTATCGAACTCGCCATGGCACGCCACACCGATGTCGAAGGCCTCGCCGGCCGCCTCCCGCACGTTCGCGTAGCCCCGGTAAAGTTTCCGCATCTCCTCGCTTGTCACCGTCGGATGAAACGGCCTTTCCACCACGAAGGCCTGATCAATATTGAACTTGAAGAAGTTGAAGCCTTCCGGCTGCGCCTTCATCTCGTCTACCCAGGCGCGGCAGGCCCCTTTGTCGTGCATGTCCTTTAGCGCGTCTCCATGGGAGTACATCCGGCAGCCATCGCGGAACGGGCCGCCCAGCAGTTTATACACGGGTTGCCCGGTGATCTTTCCAGCCAGATCCCACAAGGCAATGTCGATTCCGCTTAGCGTACCGACCAGCGCCATATAGGGATGCTGCAGCGAGGTCATGCGGTAGAAGTGCTTTTCAATGGCCAGCGGATCGGCGCCGATCAGCCCGGCCGGTCCCCCGGTGTACTTCGCCGCGCCTGGGAACGATCCGCCGGTCAGGTGGTCGATGTGCGTCCGCGCCATCGCAGCGTTTGTTCCGGTCTCGCCGTAGCCAGCCAGGCCCGCGTCAGTTTCGATTTTGATCAGACATCCGTCGAATTGAAAATCGAGCTGCAGCGCTTTGATAGCCGTGATTTTCACGACGCCCGCGAACGGCGCCGCGATTGCCGCATACCGGCTC
Organism: Candidatus Sulfopaludibacter sp. SbA3; assembly: GCA_945890485.1. Lineage (GTDB taxonomy): Bacteria > Acidobacteriota > Terriglobia > Bryobacterales > Bryobacteraceae. The sequence continues at coordinate 270,521 of CAMDCN010000011.1, forward strand.
AGCCAGCCGCCCGCAACAGTTCCCAACGCTAAGCGCAGCAGTTGCCGCCGATTCCAATGCGGCCGCCGATTCCAATGCGATCGTGTGGTCATGGAGCAGTAGCCTATCACCAAGGACATCGCGGTTGTTTGAGCGATGGTTCCCTGCCAGATACCGGCATCGAAAGTCAGACCGCCTGGCGTAGTCGCTGGATCGCTTCTCTCGCTCGCTTCTGACCATCCGTTGACTCATCCCAGCGGAAGCCTTAACAGATTGGACGGGCGAATATGCCGCCATTCCCGTTTATGCTGCTTGCGTCCTGTCGCGGACGTGGTTGGCCGCCTGCTGCAACGAGGAGGCTCATCTTCACCCGCAGCCCGACGGTTCCTTGGGCGGAAAGATGGATATGCTCACACGGCTCCACAATCGCGTTCGACAGGCCCTTCGTTGAACGCTCCCCCCGTCCGAGCGAACCGGCGCGCCGGAAAGCGATAGGCGGCGTTGCCTAACCGGTTTGGGTGGCCGTCTCCGACTGTAAAGAATTGTTATATGATGCTTCTCGACGTTAACGTGTTGTTAACGGAACCAGGGAGGTCTCTTTTGAAAACAAGCAAAGTTGCTTGGCTGGCGGTGCTAGCTCTATGGCTCACGTCAAGCCTATTTGGACAGTCGTTCACCGGAAGTGTGAACGGCAATGTGACCGATGAATCCGGTGCGGGAGTGGCTGCGGCTAAAGTTGTCGTTACCGACCGTGATCGGGGAACCACGTTTCGCACTGTAGCCGACGGCTCCGGCCGTTTCGTCGTGACCGCGTTGCCCCCGGGCAACTACGCCCTTGTCGTTGAAGCCCCGGGCTTCAAGAAATTCCAGAGCGCCGCCTTTAGCGTCGCGGTTCAGGAACAGCGCTCCATCATGGCGCAATTGCAGGTTGGCGACGTCACCACCACGGTTGAAGTTCAAGGCTCCGCTGCCTTGGTCAACACGACTATTTCGAACTTGGGTCAGGTGATCGACAACAAGTACATTCTGCAACTGCCCAACCTCGCCCGCAATTCGATGAGCTTGGCGTACCTCACGCCCGGCGTTGTCGGTTCCGGCGGCCGCCGCGGAGACAATAGCACGAACTTCAGCGCTAACGGTTCGCGCAACTCGACCTCGGACGTCCTGGTCGACGGCGCCACCGTTACCACCGTCGAACAGAACTCTGGCATTTCGGACTTGAAATTCACGCCCTCGGTTGACGCGGTGCAGGAATTCAAGATGCAGACCAACTTCTTCTCGGCAGAGTACGGCCAGACGGGCGGCGCTGTCGTGAACATGGTTACCCGCTCGGGCACCAACAGTTTGCACGGCACGGGCTACTACTTCATGCGCGATGCCAAGCTGAACGCCAACGACTGGTTCTCGAACCGCGCCGGCCGCGCCATTCCCGATTTCCACCGCGACCAGTACGGCGGCGTGATCGGCGGACCGGTGATCAAGAACAAGACGTTCTTCTTCGGCGCATATGAGTATACGCGCGAACAGAGCCCGACGAGCCAGCAGGCCAGCCTGCCGACGCCGGAACAGATTGCCGGCAACTTCTCGCAGACGTTCAACGCGTCGGGCCAGTTGATGCAGCTTTATGATCCTTTCAACACGATCACAAATGCGGCCGGCGTGATTACGCGTCAGCCCCTTGCCGGCAACATTATCCCTGCTTCGCGCATGAATGCAGTCGCCGTCAAGGCTCTCTCGTTCCTTCCTGCCCCGAATCAACAGGGCGCGGCATTTACGAACGCAAACAACTGGTTCAATCAGGGCGTCAACAACAACAACCAGCAACAGATCACCGCTAAAGGCGACCACAACTTCAACCAGAACAACCGCATCAGCGGTCGCTGGAGCAATCAGCGGAACAATGGCGTCAACCCCAACCTATTTGGGGATGGAAACCCGGCCTACTTCACTGGCGGCAACAACTCCACCCGGACGCAGTCGATGGTGGGTGACTTCACCCATGTGGCGAATGCGACGACGCTATTCGTCTTCCGCTATGGATACACCTATTCGAACTTCGGGCGCAATCCGTTTTTCGATACCTTTGATCCCACATCGCTTGGGTTTGCTGCCAACGTGAAGGAGAATGCGACCAACCTCGTATTCCCCCGCATGGGCCCGGAAGGTTTCCGTGAGTTCGGTACCGAAGGCTACTGGATTATGGATCGCCAAGAAGCCGTCCACCACTGGTCGGGTTCGATGACGAAGATGATTGGCGGCCACAATATCAAGGCCGGCGGCGAACGCCGTTACAACCGCCTTGACTATCTGCAGCCTGGTCATCCGTCGGGCAACTACAGCTTTGCACGCAGTGCAACCTGCGCGGACCGTTTTACCTGCCCCGGCAACCAGGGCAACGGTTTGGCGACGATGCTGTTGGGCTGGACCACGGGCAGCAACTACCACATCGAACCGAAGGCGTTTTCCCGCTCGGCCTACTGGGGCTTCTACCTCCAGGACGACTGGAAGATCACCAACAAGCTGACCATCAACCTTGGCGTTCGTTACGACTTCGATGTACCGCGTTGGGAAACCCAGAACCGGTATAGCTATTGGGACCTCGACGCGCAGTCTTCCGTCAAGGCCACCGGCTACGATACTCGTGGGGTGATCAAATTCGTTGACGATAACAATCGCTCGCCTTTCGACGCCGACAGAAACAACTGGCAGCCGCGTATCGGTTTCGCCTATGCGCTCAACCCGAAGACCGCCATCCGCTCCGGCTATGGCCTCTTCTACACCCTCTCCCGCGCCACCGTGTTCGGCCGCCCGGGAACCGGCTTTACCATCAACTCGCCGGCCATCTGGACGCTTGACGGCAATGCCACGCTGAACTCGCAGCTCAACAACCCGTTCCCGAACGGAGTGTTGCGGCCCCCCGGTCGTGAACAAGGCGACAACACGCTGATCGGCTTCGGCACCGGCACCATCGTTCGCGACAACAACCGGAACCCGGAATACCATTCCTGGAACCTCTCCATTCAACGCGAACTGCCAATGCAGTCCGTCCTTGAAATGAATTACACCGGCAGCCGCGGCACCCACCTCTTCATGCCGATCACGACGTTGTCGCCGCTGGACCCATCCTACTGGTCCCTCGGTCGGACGGCGCTCGCGGCGCAGGTGCCCAACCCGTTCTACGGCCAGATCACCGATTCGCGGTCCCCGCTGAGCCAGCCCAACGTCACCCGCGTTCGGACTCTGCGGCCGATGCCGCATTTTGATGGCACCAGCGTCGGCCAGGCCGAACCCGCTCGTGGCGATTCGAACTACCACGCCCTCCAGATTAAGTGGGAGAAGCGCTTCAGCAAAGGGCTGACGATGCTCACTCACTACACCTGGTCGAAGATGATTGACAACGTTTCGCATAGTTCGGGCAACGTTTCCTGGCTGGGCGGATCCACGTCGCTTCAGAATATTTGGGACCTTCGCGGCGAGCGCTCGCTTTCCGCGCATGACATCGCCAACCGCGTCGTCATGACTGGTTCCTATGAACTGCCCTTCGGCCACGGCCGCGCCATCGGTTCGAACATGAACCGAGTCTTGAACTGGTTCGCCGGCGGTTGGAACCTCAGTGGAATGTTCCTCATGCAGAGCGGCATGCCATTGCAGGTCACCCAGAACGGCGGCGCGATTTGGGACGGTACCCAGCGTCCGAACCTGATCGGCGACCCCAGCACGTCTGGCGCAATTCAGGATCGGCTGAATGGATACTTCAACCGTGCAGCGTTCTCGCAGCCCGCGCCTGATGTCCCTGGCACGGCGCCCCGCACCTTGGGCTACCGTGGACCGGGCATCAAAACCCTGGACGCGGCTATGTTGAAGAGCATTTATGTGAAGGAAGGCCACCGCTTCGAGATCCGTCTTGAAGCGACCAACTTCACCAACACTCCGATGTTTGGCGACCCGGCCACCGGCTTCGGCGCGGTGAACTTTGGTCAGATCACGGGCTTGCGCAACGGCGTTGGCGCGCGTAACATGCAACTCGGTTTGAAGTACTACTTCTGATATGAAACGACCTGTCAATACCTTTAACGGGTGCTGACGGTTCTTCTTGTTCGGTTGTTTCAACTGCCCCCCGCCCACCAAGGCGGGGGGCAGTTGAATTTGGTGCCGTAGTTCGGGACAGCGCGGTCGAAGGCAGCAAGG
>CAMDCN010000012.1 GCA_945890485.1 Candidatus Sulfopaludibacter sp. SbA3
TTGCCGATTTCGACCGAGCCGGTGAAGGAGATGGCCTTGACGGGCTTGGCGTTGACGAGGGCGCCGCCGATGGTGCCGCCGCTGCCGGCGATGAAGTTGACGACGCCCGGGGGGATGCCGGCTTCATGACAGGCTTCGACGATGCGCCAAGCGCTAAAGGGGGCGACGCTGGCGGGTTTGAGGATCACGGTGTTGCCGCAGACAAGGGCAGGGGCGAGCTTCCAGGCCGGGATGGCGATGGGGAAGTTCCAGGGGGTGATGAGGCCGACGACGCCAATGGGCTTGCGGATGGCAAACATGTGGACGCGGTCGCGTTCGGAGGGGACGAGGTGGCCGGGGAGGCGGGAGCCTTCGCTGCCGAAGTAGCGGAAGATATTGATGGCGCGGCGGACTTCGCCTTTCGCTTCCGGAAGGGTTTTGCCTTCTTCGCGGCACATCTCTTCGCCGAGCTGATCGAACTTCTTCTCAAGAATGTCGGCGACTTTGAAGAGCAGGGCGCCACGGGCGGGGCCGGGCATGGTGCTCCATTTGGCAAAGGCGGCCTGGGCGGCATCCGCGGCGCGGTCGACATCGGCGGCGGTGCCCTTTACGAAGAGGCCGACGACTTCGTCGGTGTTGGCGGGATTGCGGCTTTCGAACGTTGGTCCGTCGACCCACTCGCCGTTGATGTAATTACGAAATGTTTCTGGCATGGACTTGATTTACTTGTTTCCGAAGTTCACTTTAGGGGCGGTACGCGCGTCGGGCTCGGTTTTGAAATAGGCGTCGTTACGCTGGAAGCCGAAGAGGGACGCGGCGATGTTGTTAGGGAAGAGTTCGATGGTCGTATTGTACTTCTGGACCGTCTCATTATACTTCCGCCGTTCGACGGCGATGCGGTTCTCGGTGCCGGCGAGTTCGTCCTGGAGGCGCATGAAGTTGGCGTCGGACTTGAGCTGGGGGTAGTTTTCGACGACGACGAGGAGGCGGGAGAGGGCGCCATCGAGTTGGCCGTTGGCGCTGATCTTTTCGGCGGGGGTGCGGGCTCCGCCGAGGGCGGCGCGGGCGTTGGCGACGGAGGCCATGACTTCCTTTTCCTGGGAGGCGAAGCCTTTGACGGTTTCGACGAGGTTGGGGATGAGGTCAGCGCGGCGCTGGAGGGCGACGTCGACCTGGGCGAAGGCTCCTTCCACAATGTTCTTCTGGGTGACGAGTTCATTGCGGGTGCCGACGACGGACATGCCGAAGAAGAGGCCGATGGCAACGAGGATTCCGACGATGATCAAAGCAATTTTCATGGTTTATTTCTCCAGGCGGTCGACGGAGGCGACCAGCGTTTCGATTTGTTGCAGGTACAGGGCGAAGGTTGCGTTGGCGTCGACGTTCCGGGCTTTGATTTTTCCTTCTCGGAGGTCCAACAAAGTATAGAACGTCGTGGGGTCGATTCCTAAAGCTTTCTCCATGGCGGCGGCAATTTCGCGCTTGCAGGCGGGGGCGGATTGGCCGGCGAGGCGGAGGACGTGGCGGCCGAGGGTGAGGAAGGTGGAGACGCTTTCGGACATGAGCTTGACGAGCAGGTCGGGGTCCGGGAGGACGCCGGCGGCTTTTTGGCGGAGGCGGAGCTGTTTGCTGCGGACTTCAAACTCGACGCGGCCGCGATAGAAGACGTCGTCGATGGCGAGGGTGGCGACGATGTCGGTTCCGGCGAGAATGCGATGTACTTCTTGGATGTCGTGGAACTCGATGGGGAAGCAGTCGGTGGAGGAGTTTACCTCGTCGAGGGTGAGGAGGAGGGGGGCGGGATTATCGAGCGACCGCCACCAGCGGAAGATGGGCTCGGCGAGTTCGAGTTCGCGGGGGGAGAGGCGGTTGAGGACGCAGAGGATGTTGAGATCGGAGAACTGGTCTTCGTCGCCGCGGGCTCCGGAGCCGTAGAGGATGAGGGAGACGAGGCGGTCGCCGAAGGTTTTGGTGGCTCGTTCGGTGAGCTCGGTGCAGCGCTTTTCGAGTTCTTTTCGCATAGGGGGTTACCAGTCGGAGGAGGCTCCACCGCCGCCGGAGTCGCCGCCGCCGAAGCCGCCGAAACCGCCACCGCCGGAGTCGTAGCCGCCGAAGCCGCCGCCTCCGCCGCCGCGATGATGGCCGCCGCGGCCGCCGGAGAAGAGGGAAGAGAGGAGCCAGAGGGCACTGATGTTGCCGGTGGCGAGGAGATAGAGAAAGAGCAGGCCGCCGCCGATCATGAGCCAAATGGGGATGGGGCGTTCTTCGGCGCGGGGGCGGCTGGGGCGGGGAGCGGTTTCTTCGGCGATGGCGACGCCTTTGGCTTGGGCGATGCGGTTGCCGAGATAGTGAGCGGCGGTGGAGAGGGCGTCGGCGTAGGCGCCTTCGCGGAGGGCGGGGCGCATTTGGCGGAGGACGTCGCCGGAGGCTCCGTCGGGGAGGATGGGTTCGAGGCCGTAACCGACTTCGAGGCGGGAGCGGCGGTCGTTAACGGCGAGGAGGAGGAGAAGGCCTTCGTCCTTACCTTTCTTACCGATGCCCCAGCGGCGGTAGAGGGTGTTGGCTACGTCTTCAATGGGCTCGCCTTCGAGGGTGGGGAGGGTGACGATGGAGAGTTCGGCGCCGGTTTGCTTTTCGACGGCGGCGGCGTAGCGTTCAAGGGCGAGGCGCTGGGGGCGGGGGATGACGTTGGCGTAGTCGTTGACGTAGCCCTGGGGGACTAGCTTGCCTAGGTCAATTGCCCAAGCGGAGGGGGCCCAGGCGGAGGAGAGGAAGAGGAGGAGAGTTGCGAGCCGGGAGAGGCTGTTCATTGCTGGCTCAGCAGTTCAGGTCCTTTCTCGTGAAGCGTTGGCCGTTGAGGCGGCCCATGATGGTGAGGCCCATTTTGGCGGGGTTGAGGAATTCGTTGGCGACTTCCTGGACTTCGGCGGCGGTGACGGACTCGATGCGTTCGAGGATCTCTTCGATTTCGGCGTGGCGGCCGAAGAACATCTCCTGGCGGGCGAGATTGGACATGCGGCTGGAGGTGGATTCGAGGCCGAGGACGATGGAGCCTTTGAGATTGTCTTTGGAGCGGCGGAGCTCTTCGTCGGTCACGCGATCGTTCTTCATGCGGGAGAGTTCGACGCGGATGGAATCGACGACGCGGCGGAGGGTTTCCGGGCTGGTGCCGGCGTAGACGGCGAGGCAGCCGGTGTCGCGGTAGGAGGTGAGCTCGCTGATGATGGAGTAGCAGAGGCCTTGCTGTTCGCGGATGTTTTGGAAGAGCCGGGAGCTCATGCCGCCGCCGAGGATGTTGTTCAGCGTATAGGCGACGAAGCGCTTGGGGTGGGGCATGGGGAAGGAGGGGGCGCCGAGGCAGAGGTGGGCCTGTTCGACGGCCTTCTTCTCCTTGAGGGAGATTTGGGGGGAGGTTTGGGCGACGGGGAGGACGGGGAGGGCTTTGCGTTTGGGGAGCTTGCCGAGGGTGGCTTCGGTGAGCTTGACGATGTCGGCGTGCTCCATGCGGCCGGCGGCGGTGACGAGGAGGTTGGGGGCGATGTAGGTGGACTTGAAGTGGGTTTTGAGGCTGTCCGGGGTGATGGATTTGACGGTTTTGGCGGTGCCGAGGATGGAGCGGCCGATGGCGTCGCCTTTCCAGAAGTTGCGGCAGAAGAGTTCGTGGGTTTGGTACTCGACGTTGTCGGCGTCCATTTTGATCTCTTCGAGGACGACGCCTTTTTCCTTTTCGATGTCTTCGGGGCGGAGGACGGGGTTGACTACGAGGTCGGCGAGGATGTCGAAGGCGAGGGGGAGGTGGTCGTCGAGGACTTTGGCGTTGTAGGAGACCATCTCGCGGCTGGTGAAGGCATCCATGTGGCCGCCGATGGAGTCGAAGGAGCGGGCAATATCTTCGGCGGAGCGGCGTTTGGTGCCTTTGAAGACCATGTGCTCCATGAAGTGGGAGATGCCGTTGTCGGCTTCGCTTTCGCGGCGGGAGCCGGAGCGGACCCAGATGCCGAGGGCGACGGAGCGGAGGTGGGCCATGCGTTCGGTGACGATTTTTACCCCGTTGGGGAGGGTGGTGGTTTCGACGTGGGACGGGGGCATCTAGTACTATGATGCGCTAGATGGGGGTGGGGTTGCGGAGAGGGGTGTACGCGGCACAATGAAGGGAGCTATGCAGGTGACACTCGAATTGCCGGAGGATCTGGCCGGCTTGTTAGGCACCAGTCCGGATGGACTGAGCAGGGTGGCGCTGGAGGCCTTGGCGCTGGAGGGTCTGCGGGCGGGGAAACTGACTGAAGCGCAAGCTCGCCGGCTGCTGGGGATCTCGTCGCGGTACAAGATGGATGGCTTTCTGAAGGCCCATGGGGTGCTGATGCCTCTGACGCTGGAGGAGATTGAACGGGACGCGGCGACTGCCGCGAGCTACCGTATTTGAGGAGAGTCGTGGTTGCTGATACGTCTCCGATCAACTACTTGGTTCTGCTTGGTTGTGTGGATATCTTGCGTCAGTTGTATAGCCGTGTGATGATTCCTTCGGCGGTGTATCGCGAGTTGACGGCCGAAGGTTCTCCTGGTCAAGTGTCTGCCTGGATTCGAACGAGGCCAGACTGGCTGGAAGTTTTGGACGAGGGTGCTTGTAAGCAATCGGAACTGGGGGAGAGGCTGCGGCAATTCGAATCGCCGTGGGGGAAGCAGACAGTCTACTGTTGATTGACGATGCGGCGGGGAGGGCGGTAGCTTCGCAGCTTCGTGTGGCGAACACCGGGACTTTGGGCGTACTGGTCGCTGCGGCGCGAGATGGCTTGGTTGACCTTGGGATGATGCTCGATCGGTTGCAACAAACTAACTTTCGGGTAAGCCGGGCACTGATGGATCGGCTCTTGCTGGAGGCCAGGGCGGGACGTTAGGGATTTCGGATTGGCTTCATTGAATTCCGAGCCGGCGAACGGAGGTTCTCTCAATGCTGCAACTAGGCTCTTCGTGTGTTTGGCTGGGAGCTGGGGGTTTGGGGCCGTTTCCAACAGAGCCGCCAAGGCATGATCCAATACGTCCTCCACGTCGCGGAAATTACCGCGGACGATCTCCCGCTGGATGATACTTTCCTGTTCGGGTGTGACATTGATCGTCATGACGTCAAAGTACGCTAGGCACTCTGGGCGGTCAAGCCAGTTCTTAAACGAGATCTGCCACAGAGATTGGTGGTTTGTCGCTGCCGCATGGCGCATTGCGGTTGTCTGTCTCGTTGGGTTAATCCCATGTTAGATTGAGGAAATGAGACGCAAGTACCCAAAGTACGGAGAGGCCGGATACAGGCATCCCTATATGGAGTACGAGGAAAGCTCTCTATGGCCGCTGGTCGAAAAAGGCATTAGCGATCTGGTAAACAATCAGGACCTGATTGAGAAGGAAGACCGAAATTATATCGTCGGCTATCTGTGCAAAGTCGTCTCAGAAGGACAGAAGAAGGCAAGGAGGACTTCGCCCAGTAAGGTCTCTTGAGTCGTTGTCCTTCCTCTTTGGTTCAGAACACCAAAGTTCTGAATCGGCCTCGCATCCCGGGTTTCTGCCGCTGCGCGTGAGACGCCTTGCGGTTCGGACGATGGTCCGTAAGGCTACTTCGTGGGGATCTGGCGGCGGAGGGCGTCGAGGACGCCGTTGACGAAGGCGACGCTCTCATCGGACGAGAATCGGCGGGCGAGTTCGAGGGCTTCGTCGATGACTACCGGGCCCGGGGTGTCGGTGTGGATCATCTCGTAGGCCGCGAGGCGGAGGATGTTGCGGTCCACATACGACATGCGGGCGACGCGCCAGTTTTGGGAGTGGCGGTCGAGGAGGGCGTCGAGTTCCTCGATGTGTTCGAGGGTGCCGCGGGCGATCTTCTCCATGAACTCGTCCCACGGGGGACGCTCTTCCTGATCCTCGGAATAGAGCGACGAATAATAGGCGCGCATGGCGTCGTCGAGAGACAGCAGGGGTTGGCGCATGTCCCACTGATAGAGAACCTGCAGGGCGCGGCGGCGGGACTGGTGGCGTGCCGGCACTAAGCGCGCAACTCCCGGAGGAGATTCGCCATTTCAATAACGGTCGCCGCGGCGTCGTAGCCTTTGTTGCCGGACTTGGCGCCGGCGCGGTCCATGGCCTGTTCTAGTGTATTGGTGGTGAGGACGCCGAAGACGATGGGGATTTCCGCTTTCATCATGGCGCTGCCGATGCCTTTGGCGGCTTCGCCGGCTACGTAGTCAAAATGCGGGGTGTCGCCGCGGATGACGGCTCCGAGGGCGATGAGGCCGTCGTACTTCTGGGTGGAAGCCATGGTGGCCAGGGTCAGCGGCAGTTCCCACGAGCCGGGGACTTTGACGACAGTGATAGCGTCGTCCGCGACACCGTGGCGACGGAGGCCGGAGAGGGCGCCGGCGAGGAGGCTTTCGGTAACGAGCGAGTTAAACCGGGCCATGACAATGCCGATGCGGAGTCCTTGGCCGGTGAGAGCGCCTTCAATTTCGGTATGCGGCATAGAGTGTGATTACTTTCCTTGAAAATGGGCCGGCCGTTTAGCGAGGAAGGCGGCGACGCCCTCCTGCATGTCCGCGGTGGCGGCGGAGAGGCCGAAGGCGGCGGCTTCGAACTGGAGACCGTCGTGGAGACTGCCGTTAAGCCCGACGTCGACGGCCTGGATGGTGAGGGCCAGCGCGAGCGGGGCGTTGGCTAGCATTTTGAGAAGAAGCTGTTTGGAAAAGGCCAGGAGTTCGGGGGCGGGGACGACGTAGTTAACGAGGCCGATCTGGTGGGCCCTTTGGGCTGAGATCGGCTCACCAGTGAGCAGCATTTCGAGGGCGATTCCCTTCCCCACGATGCGGGGGAGGCGCTGGGAGCCGCCGTAGCCGGCGATGATGCCGAGCTTTACTTCGGGCTGGCCGAGCTTGGCGTTTTCCGATGCGACGCGGACGGTGCAGGCCATGGCCATTTCGAGGCCGCCGCCGAGGGTGAAGCCGTTGAGGGCCGCGAGGACCGGTTTGCCGAGGGTTTCGAGCTGGCGGAAGAGGGATTGCCCCTTTTCAGACTGGCGCTGGGCGGCGATGGCAGTGAATGCGGCGAACTCGCTGATGTCGGCGCCGGCGACAAAGGCGCGGTCGCCCGAGCCGGTGAGGAGGAGGGCGCGAATGGCCGGGTTATTTCTGACCTCGGCGAGGAGCTGGTCGAATTCCGCTAACGTCCCTGCATTCAAGGCGTTGAGTTTCGCAGGGCGATTAAAGGTGATCGTGGCAATTCCATGATCATCAATGTCAAACAGAAGGAATTCTAGGGACATATGGGATAATCGGATACAAGCTCCGGCCCATAGCAAGTGTAACGCATGGATCCATCACACATTCGAAACTTCTCCATCATCGCCCATATTGACCACGGCAAGTCGACATTGGCAGACAGACTCCTTGAGCATACGGGGGCACTGTCGCAACGCGAAATGATGGAGCAGGTCCTGGACTCGATGGACCTCGAACGGGAGCGGGGCATTACGATTAAGGCCCACGCGGTGCGTTTGCTTCACAAATCGAGCAAAGACGGGCAAATTTATCAGTTGAACCTGATTGATACGCCGGGGCACGTGGATTTTACCTACGAGGTTTCGCGGTCGTTACAGGCTTGCGAAGGGGCGCTGCTGGTGGTGGACGCGTCGCAGGGCGTGGAGGCGCAGACGCTGGCCAATACGTATCTCGCGCTGGGCCAGAATCTGGAGATCATCCCTGTAATCAACAAGATCGACCTGCCGGCGGCGGATCCCGAACGGATTCGGGAGCAGATCGAGACGCTGGTGGGCTTGGATGCTTCCGAGGCCGTGCTTTGTTCCGCCAAGCAAGGCATTGGCATTCCGGAGATTTTGGAGCAGATTGTGGCGCGGGTGCCGCCCCCGGCCGGGGATCCGGAGGCTCCGTTGCGAGCGCTGATTTTTGACTCGTGGTTCGATCCTTATAAGGGTGTCATCATCCTGATGCGGGTGGTGGATGGGCGGATGAAGCTGGGGCAGAAGATTAAGCTCTGGTCGAACGGAAAGATCTTTGAAGTTGAGGGGTTGGGGTACCAGTCGCCGAAGCCGATTCCGAATACGGAGTTGAGCGCGGGCGAAGTAGGGTTTGTCTACGCGAATATCAAGACGATCAGCGATGCGTTGATTGGCGATACGATTACGGACGCCGCGACGCCGGCGGCGGAGATGCTGCCGGGGTTCGAGCCGATTAAGCCCATGGTGTTTGCCGGGCTTTATTCAGTGGAGAGTTCCGAGCACGGGTTGCTGCGGGATGCGCTCGAGAAGCTGCGGCTGAACGATTCGGCGTTTAATTTTGAACCGGAGAACTCGGTGGCGCTGGGATTTGGGTTCCGGTGCGGGTTCCTTGGACTGTTGCATCTGGAGATTGTCCAGGAGCGGCTGGAGCGCGAGTTCAATATTGACCTGATTACGACGGCGCCGGGCGTGCGGTATGAGATTACGCTGCGCGGCGGGGATGTGATTGAGGTGGATAATCCTTCGCGGTGGCCGGATCCGGCGGCGATTGAGGTGATCAACGAGCCGATTATCGACGCGACGGTGATTACGCGGGAAGAGTATATCGGCGATATTCTGGCGTTGCTTGAAGAGAAGCGGGGCAAGCAGAAGAAATTCGATTACATTGGCGGTTCGCGGGTGTTGTTGGGATATGAGCTGCCGCTGAACGAGATTGTGCTGGACTTTTATGACCGGCTGAAGTCGGCTTCGCGGGGCTATGCTTCGCTCGACTATCACTTGGCGGGTCATCGGGCTTCGCCGATGGTGAAGCTGGACGTGCTGGTGGCGGGCGAGCCGGTGGATGCGTTGTCGATTATTGTGCACCGGGATGTGGCGTTTGAGCGCGGTAAGGCGCTGATTGAGCGGCTGCGGAAGCTGATTCCGCGGCAGATGTTCGAAGTGGCGTTGCAGGCGGCAATTGGGAGCAAAATTATTGCCCGGGAGACGATTGCGGCGATCCGGAAGAACGTTTTGGCCAAGTGCTACGGGGGCGACATCAGCCGGAAGCGGAAGTTGCTCGAGAAGCAGAAAGAGGGTAAGCGCCGGATGAAGCGGGTGGGCCGGGTGGAGATTCCCCAGGAAGCGTTCCTGGCGGTGCTGAAAGTGAACCAAAGCTCGGACGACGACTAGAATCTACCCTAGTTTCGGTACAGATCACCCTAAAGGAATTTCGCTTAGGGTTCGATAAGTACTCTAGTGCCGAGACTACGACAATCTGCCTTGTTGGCCGATGCCGCCGATGTGCTGAGCGATCAGTTGCATGCGCAATTGGCGGAGTCGGCGCGGGAGTTGGGGCCTCGGATTGCGGAGGCCGACCGGCGGTTTTTGAAGGGCCGGAAGGGCGATGCAAGGATTGGGGTAGCACTGCTGGCGACGACGGCAGGCGCCGCGTTTCGACTGCTGCAGCAGGGCGCTACGATTTCAGCATTCTTTGAGCAGGTGGAGTACAACGGGCGCCGATTGGCGAAGTTGAACATTCCGCCGGCGACGATTATTACAGCGCTCGATGAATATGCCCGGCTTTTGGGGCCTGAATCGAATTTGCACTGGGTAGTGCAGCAGCTAAATTTCTGCGTCATTCTGACGCTGAATAATGCGTTTTATCAGGTGCGCGAGGCCGAGACCAAGGCGTTTTACGATCTTTTCCGGATTGAGCTGGAATCGCGTTCGCTGGACGAGTTGCTATCGCGGATATTGGTGAGTCTGGCGGAGTTCTGCGGGGCGGATAAGGCGCGGATCTTTCTTCTCGAAGAGGGAGAGGGAGCGCAGGGGGCGGCGTGGCAGTTACGGGCGGAAGCCCGGGCGACGGGTCTGATCAAGGCTCGGGGTCTGCGGATACCGAGCACTCCGGCATTGCGGCGAAAATTGTCGCGTCCGGCCATGGTGAGTGCGCTGGATGGAGACTGGCCGAAGAAGGGTGGCTCGGTTTGGTCGGTGCCGTTGGGGGAGAAGCTTGCCTCCGGAGTGATCCAGTTTGCGTTTGCGCGGGAGTACGAATGGCTACCGCGGGAGCAAGAGTTGCTGACAGCGGCGGCAGAGCGCTGCTGGATGGGGATTGAGAAGGCGAAGTTGGTGGAAGGCTTGGCGGCGCGGGAGGAGCAGATTCGGCAGTTGGCCGAGCATATGCTTCACGTCGAAGAGGCCGAGCGGCGCCGGATCAGCCGGGAGTTGCATGATGAAGCCGGCCAGAGCCTGCTTTGTGTGCGGCTGCAAATGGAGATGCTGGAAGGGCGGTTGCCCGATTCGCTAGCGGCCGAACGGGCGACCCTGCGCGAGACGCGGGAAGCTGTAGAGCACACGATCATTGAGACGCGACGCTTAATCAGCGCGCTGAGCCCGGCGGTGTTAGAGCAACTGGGACTTGGCGCGGCGATCCGCCAACTCATCCAGCGATTCCGGCAGGTCCACGAGATCAAGGTGAAATTGCAGGCCCACCGGCTCGAGCATTTGCCGAAGCGTACGGAGAGCATTGTGTACCGACTGGTACAAGAGTGTTTTCACAACATTGCGAAGCATTCTTTCGCTAACACTGTAAATATTTCGATCGGAACCGCCGATGGATATTTAAAGCTGGTGGTTGTGGACAACGGCATTGGCTTTGACGTTGAGGCGGCGTTCCGCAAGCAGGATTCCTTTGGGTTATCTGGAATCCGGGAGCGAGTAACCTTACTCGGCGGTAAGTTTCAGATTGAGAGTAATCGGTCCGAGGCTAAGCGGGTAAACTCCCGCAAGGTATTGGGCACCAGGATTGTGGTCGAATTGCCGATTCCTAGAGAGGCTAATGAAGCAGGGGCGAAGAGTTCCCGGACGAAAGCGCAGGATGCGCCCCCGGTATTCGTTGCCAGCCGCTAGCCGGGAGCAGGAACCGACCGTCGTTGAGAGATGTTGGTGGGCCTCGTTGCGCCATCAACAGTCCGAAAAATCGCTCGTTTGGTAAAAATTTAGAACAACAACGGTAAGCACTATGGCCAAGATTCGCATCATGTTAGCGGACGATCACACGCTGTTCCGCCAGGGAATTCGCACACTAATCGCAGCAGAAACCGATATGGAAGTCATCGGGGAGGCGGCGAACGGCGGCGACGCGGTGGAACGCGCCAATGAAATCCGGCCCGATGTCGTGCTGATGGATATCGGCATGCCAGGTCTCAGCAGTTTCGAGGCGACGCGGCAGATCAAGAAGAATCGCCCCGAAACTAAGATTCTATTTCTCACGATGTACGACGACGAAGACTATCTCGTCGAAGGCATGGAAGTGGGCGCCGGTGGCTATGTTCTAAAAGATAGCCCAGCGCAGCAGTTAGTGGCGGCTATCCGTGATGTTATTCGCGGCGGCAGTTACCTCAGCCCCCGGATGCTATCTCAGTTAGTGGACGACTTCCGCTCTCGCATCAAGTCTGCGAATCGGCTTCCCCGTTTCGCAACTTTAACGACACGGGAGCGCGAGGTCTTGAAAATGCTGGCGGAAGGTCAATCGGTGAAAGAGATCGCCTGTGATCTGAACCTAAGCGTCAAGACGGTAGAGGCGCACAAGTTTAACCTGATGCGGAAACTGGACATCCATAACAAAGCTCAACTGGTCCAGTACGCCATCCAGAAAAAGATTATCAAGATTCCGAATCTCGTTTAGCGCGAGGTCCGAACCAGTTCTTCTGACGCCCATTTGGGTCTTCTTGGCCGGGCTGGTCCGCAACAGGGATGTTGCGGGCTGGGCCGGTCTTTTTTTGTTTGCCAGGCGATTGTGCGGAAGGGTAGTCGAAGCTGGCGGGATTCGGGAGGAGCTGTCGGGGCCGGTCGAGGTTGCTATTATGAACCAGACTTATGCCGAATTTTGCAATAGCGGTGCTGCCGGGTGATGGAATTGGTCCGGACGTGGTGGCGGAGGGGCTCAAGGTCCTTCGGGCGGTGGAACAGAAGTTGGACGGGATAACGTTCTCGACCGCCGAGTTCGCGGTGGGCGCAGGGGAATACCTTCGCAGTGGGGACCCGCTGCCGGAGGCGACGTTTTCTGCGATCGCTCAATACTCGACGATTCTGCTCGGGGCCATGGGGATTCCGAATGTCCGCTGGGCAGACGGGCGGGAGATGGCTCCTCAAATTGATATTCGTGAGAAGCTGGGCCTTTATTGCGGCCTCAGGCCGATCGTTCTCTATCACCCGAACGATACCCCGTTGAAGGGGAAGACGACGATCGATTTCGCGCTGGTGCGTGAGTCGACCGAGGGGCTGTTCGTGTCCCGGCTGGAGCCGTATTCACTCGAAGCCGACCAAGTGACCGATCAATTGCGGATTACGCGGGCGGGCGCCGAGCGCGTGATTCGCTCGGCGTTTCAGATCGCCGGAGGGCGCCGAAAGAAGGTGACGTTGGTGGACAAGGCGAACGTGCTTCCCTCGATGGCCTACTTCCGGAGCATTTTTGACCAAATCGCACTGGAGTTCCCCGAGATTGCCACTGAGCGCGTCTATGTGGACGCGTGCGCTTTGTATCTGGTGCAACGGCCGGAGAGTTTCGACGTACTGGTTACGGAGAACATGTTCGGCGATATTCTGTCGGACCTCGCGGCGGCATTGGTCGGCGGCATGGGAATGGCGCCTTCCGCTGACATCGGCGATACGCATGCCGTGTTTCAGCCGTCGCATGGCTCGGCGCCGGACATTGCCGGCAAGGGGATTGCGAATCCTGTGGCGACCATCCTTTCGGTCGCACTGATGCTCGATTGGCTGAACCATCCCGAGACACGGCGGGGGGCGGAGATGATCCGAGCCGCGGTGAGTGCGGTTTTTGCCGATCCAGCGGCGCGAACGGTGGACATGGGCGGCCAGCTCACCACAACCGAGATGGGTGACCGTGTAGCATCTGCAGTGTAGACTTCGAGCGAGGCCACCGTCCTGCAGGCGCAAATCCGCTAGTAGGACGGTGGCCGTAGAAGCTGGACCCCGTTCAATTCGGACCGAGAGTGAAATCTAAGCCCGCGGTTCCGGGCCGACGCGCGAAAGATTAGCGGGCGAAGTAATCCGCGTTCTTCTTGGTGAAGTCGTTCCACTTTTCTGGCAGATCGTCGAGAGCGAAGATCGCAGAGACCGGGCATACGGGAACGCAGGCGCCGCAATCGATACACTCGACAGGGTCGATATTCAAAATCTCGACCTCTTCAAACCGTGCATCGTCCTTTTTGGGGTGAATGCAGTCCACTGGGCAAGCATCAACACAAGCGGTATCCTTGGTGCCCACACAGGGTTCAGCGATTACATATGCCATGTTTGATTTGTACCACAGGGAATTGGCCTCCTACAATTTGGGAACGGCAGAGTGGGAGAAAATCAGGATGAAGAGTGAATAGGAGCGATCGAATGAGGATTGTCGTGCTGGATGGATACTGTCTGAACCCAGGAGACCTTTCGTGGCAAGCGCTGAAAGGCCTAGGCGAATTGACGATCTACGACCGGACGCCAGGGGACTTGATTCTGGAACGGGCGAGCGGGGCGGAGGCGATCCTGACGAACAAGACGCCGCTAAGCCGGGAGACCCTGGCGGCGCTACCGGACCTCCGCTACATCGGCGTTCTCGCGACTGGCTACAACGTGATCGATGTCGGAGCGGCGCGGGAGAAAGGGATTGTGGTGACGAACGTGCCGACGTACGGGACCGATTCGGTAGCGCAGTTGACCATCGCGTTGTTGCTTGAGCTCTGCCACCATTTGGGCGCGCATGGCGAGGCCGTGCGGGCCGGCGAATGGACGGCGAACAGAGACTGGAGTTTTTGGAAAACGCCGCAGGTGGAGTTGGCCGGGAAGACATTCGGTTGTATTGGGTACGGCCGGATTGGAGCCCAGACCGCCCGGATTGCGGAGGCGCTGGGAATGCGAGTGCTGATACACAGCCGGTCGGAGGGTATCCCTCTTGACGAGATCCTCGAACAGTCCGACGTCGTGAGTTTGCACTGCCCGCTGTTTCCGGAAACTCGTGGGATGATCGGCGCATCCCAACTACAGCGTATGAAGCCTTCAGCCTTTCTTCTCAACACATCACGCGGACCGCTGGTTGTGGAGCAGGATCTTGCGGACGCGCTGAACGCTGGGACGATCGCCGGTGCAGGCGTGGATGTTCTGAGCGTTGAGCCGCCGACTGAAGGCTCACCGCTATTTTCCGCCCGGAATTGCATCGTGACGCCCCATATCGCCTGGGCAACACGGGAGGCACGGGGACGGTTGATGGAGATTGCAGCAGGGAATGTCGCGGCGTTTGCCGCCGGCGTTCCGGAGAACGTGGTGAATTGATGCTCGCATTGTTGCTGTTCTTTTCGATGCCGTGGTCGGCGGCAAATGAATTTGACGCCTACGTCAAAAAGGCCGAGGCGCAGGCAACGATGACGGCGGGAACCACGCATGAGGTAAAAGGCGGGTTGATCCACGACTGGTCGGCGGAGGCGTTTGTCAAAGACCGTACGCCAGAGCAGGTGATTGCCGTATTGCAGAGCTATGAGCGGTACCAGGAGATCTATCCGGAGGTGACCGCCTCCCGGCTCTTGTCGAAGGAAGGCAACCACTTCCGGGCGGCTTTGCAGTTAAAGCGGAAGAAGATTCTGACGGTAATCCTGAACACGGAGTACGACGTCGAATACAAAAAAGTCGGGGAGGGCCGATGGCGGGTAGCCTCTCGCAGCACAAAGGTAGAGGAGGTCGACGGTGGAGACAACGGTTTCCTGTGGCGGCTCAACGCCTATTGGACGATCACTGCGGAACCCGGGGGGGTGCGACTGCAGTGCCGTTCTATTTCCCTTTCGCGGGAAGTTCCCTTGGGGTTGGCCTGGGCGGTGAAACCACTGCTGCGAGAGATGCCGCAGGAGTCCTTGGCAGGAATGCTTTCGGCGACGGTGAAGGCGCTAAAGTAGGGGTTTGGAGCTACTTAGCCACCCCCATCGACGGTACAACCCGCTAACCGGGGAGTGGGTTCTGGTTTCACCGCAACGAATGAAGAGACCTTGGCAGGGTCAGGTGGAACCCGTTGGGGCTCCTGCGGGGGCGGCCTACGTGCCCGGCTGCTACTTGTGTCCGGGAAATGAGCGAGCTGGTGGCCAGCGCAATCCGGAGTACACCGGAGTCTTCGTTTTTGACAACGATTTTGCGGCACTGCGCCCAGATACGCCAACGGCGGAGTTTGACGATGGCGGACTACTCGTCGCGAAATCCGAAAGCGGCCGGTGCCGGGTGGTCTGCTTTTCGCCCGACCACAGTCAGGCGCTGGCGCGGATGGAGATATCGGCGATTGACGCGGTCGTGATGGCGTGGTGCCGGGAGTTCGCGGCGCTGGCGGCGGAGCCCGGAATTGCCACGGTCCAGATCTTTGAGAACCGAGGCGAGATGATGGGTTGCAGCAACCCGCATCCACACGGGCAAATCTGGTGCACTTCCAGCATTCCGAACCAGCTGGCCAAGGAGGTCGGGGCGCTGGAGCGGCCGCTGTTAGTCGACTACTTGAAAATCGAGCTCCGCGAGCAGGTTCGCGTCGTCTGCGCGAACGATCATTTTGTGGCGCTGGTTCCATTCTGGGCTGTCTGGCCGTTCGAACTCCTGCTGCTCCCCCGTCGGCACTTCACTGGATTTGACGAGATGCGTCCAGCCGAACACTCCTCGCTGGCAGGAATATTGAAAGAAATCGGCCAAAGATACGACCTCCTTTTTGGGGTTCCATTTCCTTATTCCATGGGCTTCCATCAGCGTCCTGTCGACGGTGGCAGCTATCCCAATTTTACCTGGCATGCTCACTACCATCCGCCCTTACTCCGGTCAGCTACAGTCCGTAAGTTTATGGTGGGATTCGAGATGTTTGGCGGTCCGCAGCGAGATACGACTCCGGAATCGGCCGCGGAACAGCTTCGAAATGCGGGACAGGGGGGTACTGTGGGCTCTGCCCAACTTTAGTACTGCGATATCAGTGGAACACCGCATGATATCCTAAGGTCCCAAGGATTGGGGAGTTTTTTTTCGGAGGAACGAGAGCATGCCGGCTTCGGTCAGACTTTCGATAGGCGCGTTGGCGCTTACATTTATCGCGACTGCGAATGCAGCGCCGACCAGTAGGAACCTACGCAGTGGGAGTTTGGATGGCAAGGCTATCCTTTCGCCGGAAGCGGTTCGGGCGGCGCAAACGAGCGTGGGAGATTTGCCCCATCGTTTTGAGGAAAACCGCGGCCAGTTCGCCCCGGAAGTGCGGTACGCCGCACGGGCCAATGGTTACGAGATGTACCTGACCGACACGGAAACGGTGATGGTGCTTTACAAGGCGCGCGGACGCGAGCCTAAAGACGGTATGGACTACACCACTTTGCGTATGTCCATTCGGGGAGCGCGGCCGGCGAAGGGTTGGGAGCAAGGCAAGCAGGTGGCCGGTGTCTCCAATTACTTCCTGGGCAAGGATCCTTCGAGTTGGCGGCGGAACGTTCCTGCGTACGAGTCTGTCACGGCGAAGCAGGTTCAGCCGGGGGTGGACTTGGTTTGGTACGGGAAAGACCGGAAGCTGGAATATGACCTGGTGGTGGCGCCGGGAGTGGACCCTTCAATGTTGGAAGTGGCCTGGAATGGCGCACGTTCTATGAAAGTGGACGACGCGGGAAACCTGGTACTCGATACCGCGTTCGGGCAGGTGGTGCAGCAGCGACCCTTCGTATACCAGATGGTGAACGGTAAGCAGGTGAAGATCGAGGCAAGATACTCGCTGCAGCCCAATGCCGGCGCGCGATTTGAACTCGCCCGGTATGACCGCACCAAGCCCCTGGTAATTGACCCCGCGGTGATGGTGTACTCGACATTTCTGGGGACCCAGCCGACTTCGGGCCGGTCGGTGTTTGCTGACGCAGCCGGAAACGTCTACCTGTTGGGCCAGAGCTTCTCGCCGACGTTTCCCTTTGTGACGCCGTTCCGTTCCAGCCAGGCGTTGGGCGAAATCTACTTGGCGAAGTTCAACCCGGCAGGAACGGCGTTGATCTACGCGACATATTTGGGCGGAAGCGCCGACGATGCGCCCTATGCCTTGGCGGTGGATGGCGCGGGCTCGGCTTATGTACTCGGAAGCAGCCGTTCGACTGACTTCCCATTGAAAACGCCGATCCAGAGCACGTTGAACTCGACGAATCCCCTTTCCGGCGACACGACGATCACGAAATTCACGCCGGCCGGAAATGACATCACCTACTCGACCTACTTTGGCGGTACCAATGGCACGCTGCCCGGATCTTTGAGTTTGGCCCCGGATGGCGGTGTGTACTTCGCGACCTATCTGAGCGGCACGCTCACGGTGACGCCTTCTCCCCTGGTGCTGAACCCTTCGTCCGCCCGCGCCATCGTCGCTAAGATCCGGCCGGCTGGCAACTCCTTCGAATGGCTCACGGCGCTTGGCGATATCGTGGTGGCGGACCTGACTTCCGACGCGACGGGCGTCTACTTTGGCGGCGACAACCGTTCTGGCCGCCCGGCCTATCCGTCAGTCAGCGCCCCACCCGGCTTGGTGCAGGGCCGCAGCGATGACGGCGTCGTTGGTAAGTTGAACCCAACCGGAACGGCCTTACTGTACTACACCCATTTTGGGGGCAACCAGTATGATCAGATTGACGCGATCACGGTAGACAGCACCGGAGCCCTCTATGTCGGAGGAACGACGAAATCGCCGGATCTCCCATTGCAGAATCCTCTGCGGTCGTATGTAGCTCCCATCGGCGGGGCCAACTTCCAGGACGGTTTCGTGGCGAAGCTTGCGCCAGCCGGCAATAGCATCACCTACTCGACCTATATCGGCGGTTCCGGAGACGATTTCATTTTCGACATAGCCATCGATAGTGCGGGCGGAGTGGCCCTGGTTGGCAACACGTATTCCACTGACATTCCGCAGGTGGAGTCCTTGCAAACCACATCGCTTGGCCAACAGGAGGCTTTTATTATGAAGTTGAAGCCTGCCGGCAACGGCCTGGATTTCTCCACCTATCTGGGCGGCACCGGCGCCGACCTCGGCTACAGCATTTTCTCTGGAACGGGAGGAGCCCTTTACGTCACGGGTGTGACTGCCGGCACCGCGTTCCCGACCGTGAATGCGTTCCAATCGGCGCAGCCCGGCGGATTTATCGCGTTCCTCACGAAATACACCGTCACGGCACCGTCGCAGACGCCCACCGTAACGGCCCTTAGCCCGATTGCGACGTCCGGCACGCAGCAGACGTTTACCTTCTCGTTTGCCGACCCGGACGGCGCCGCCGATCTAGGGGTGGTGAACGTGTTGATCAACAACTTCCTGAACGGCGCAGGCGCCTGCTACATAGCCTACGACCGTCCGAGCAATTTCCTCTTCCTCGTAAACGATGCGGGCAATGATCTGACGGCGTTGGCGTTGAACGGTTCGGGAACGACGTCGAACAGCCAGTGCACGATTGTGGGTGCGGGCTCCTCGGCGACGGTGAGCGGGAACACGTTGACGCTGACCCTGGTTGTTCAGTTCAACACGACCACGTTTTCCGGCCGCAAGGTGGTTTACATGGCGGCTCGCGACACGCTGCAGAACAACTCCGGCTGGCAGCCGATGGGCACGTATTCGGTAGGCTCGACACCGGCGGCGAACCCGATGGTGGTCAGCCTCACGCCGAATTCGGGCAGCGGCAACAGTGCAACGCTGAGCATTACGTATCGGGACGCGACGGCCGGGGGCAATATCCAGGCCAGTCAGGTTCTGATTAACAGTGCGCTCGACGGCGCGAATGGCTGCTACATGGGCTTCGACAACGCCAGCAATGTGCTGTATCTGTTAACCAATGCCGGCAATGACCTGCTGGTTCCGGGTATCGTCCCTGGAGGCGCCTCCGGATTTACAGAGAACAGCCAGTGCCGGGTGGATGCCGTGGGCTCGTCGCGGACCATCTCCGGCAACACCATGACGCTCACCGTGAAGTTGACGTTCAAGACCCCGTTCAACGGGCGCAAGATCGTCTACGGCGGTGTGCAAACCACGACCGGCGGCAACAGCGGCTGGCATGCCATGGGGGCGTGGGTAGTCCAGTAGGACTACCCACCCACCTCTAACTCAACCGTTCAAAGTCGATCACCTGATCGACCGGCGTAATCGCCGTGATGAACAGACAAGGACCGGCCAACTTCGGCAGCGCCCCGCGAACTTCGAGATAAGTATGCGGGGCGCTGCCGGGTCCGATCCGGATCTTGTCCTGGCCAAGCGAATAGGTCGCGTGGCCTTGGCGCAGCACCCACGAATCGGCGAAGGTGGGATGCTTTTCAGCTCCGGCAATTGTGCCGCCTTCGCGGAGATTGATCTCCACGGTCAGCGGGACTTCGGCCGTGCCGGCAGAGCGGATGCGGAGCCGGAAGCCCTTGGGCGTTTCGGTCAGTTCGGCGACGGACTCCAGTTCGCAGATTTCGGTTAGCCGCCGCTGCTCGCGAGTGTCGTCGTAGGTCTCGGTGGTGACCACGCGGGGCGGATCGAAGGGCTGGTAGTATCCGGCCTTCAGGCGCTGCGTCAGCACGTAGGCGTTGCCCTTCTTTTCCATCGTCTCGCCGATAAATTGTCCCTTGCCGAAGAAGGCCGAGGAGAACCGGACAGCAGTGACGACCGCGCTGCCGTAGCGGAACGCGAAGAAGCGGTCGCGACCGCGTAGGATGGACGCCGACATCTTGCCGCGGCGGACCCGCGCAATGCCGGTGATGGGCATGACCTTTTCGTAGTTGTCCGGCAACGGCTTGGATGGCGGCAGTTCGCTATCGAGAAGCTGCGGATAGTTGAGATACGAGGCGACCCCGGCACCCTGGGCTTCGACGGAACGGGCGAGGGTGGCCATTTGCCCGTCGCGATCCTTCCAGGCGAGGTAGGCGATGCCGAGCCAGGAGTTGAACATGGTGCCGCGCTGGTTGAGATCCTGGCGGCGGGAGATCTCGGTGACCACCTCGCCATCGGCGTGGAGGAGGTAGAGCATCGCCTGCAGGTTCTGGCGCACGGGGTTCAGCAGTTCGGGCCGATTCAGGTAGTGAGCGCAGATGGTCAACGCGCGGTTGCAGATGCCGTTGTAGCCGATGGAACTACGTTCCGTGTATTGTCCCTCGGCGTCGATATCGATGGACTCGGCGAGCCATTGGTCGATGCGCTTGAGGTAGCGAGGATCCGGATAGAGCTGGTTGAGCAGTGCAAGGGCGGAACAGACGACCCAGCGATGGTTGGGCGTATGGACACCGCCGCGCAGCAGGGCTTCGCCGGCTTTCTTCACCGCGGGCATAACGAGAGGCTCCAACTCCGGAAAGCCATACTGGCGGGCGTTCAGGAGAGTCTGGCCCATGCCCTGGATGATGAAGGACGTGTCGGGAGGCGAATTGAAATTCGTAATGGGCAGAACCCAATTGCCGTCGGGGGTCTGGATGCGGGCGAAGCATTCGGCCGCGAGCTTGATCCGTTCGAGCACGAGCGGTTTACGGTAGTGTCTCGATTGCGGTAGAAGGTAGGCCGTCGAGAGGGTACTAATGATGCCCCCCGGGGTGCCACCCCAGAAAAGGCTGTCGGTGTTGCGAATGTTCCCTCGATGGCGATGGCCGGGTGTTAGTTCCTGTTTGGCGATCAGATCGTCGACGCCCTTATCGTGGGCGTCGACCTTCGCTTGGGGCAGGCGCGGCGGCGTGGCAGCGGCGGACAGACGGGTGGTGGCTGCCGCAAGTGCGACAGTCTTTAGAGCTTCACGGCGGTACATGGTTATCCTTTGCGAACGCTGGCTCGGGCTTCTTTCATAATGGGCCCATAGACGAGCTTGTCGAATGGCGGACAGCCGCTGGGGAACTGGCCCAGCGGGTGGTTTTTCTGACGCATGAGGAACGTGCAGTAGGTGAGCGTCTTGCAGACGCGGATCTCCTCCAGTTCTCCCTTGGCCAACGCGTCCACGGCGAAATCAGGGTAGGCGAGCGCGTTGCGGCCCATCCCGAAAATTTGGATATTGCCTGCGGCCAGGTTGTGCGCCGCAGCATTGAGCGCATAAATCTGCAGCCAGCTATAGCCGGTGCCGACCATGGGCAGATCGGGGTGGGCCCGCTGCAGTTCTCCGGCGATGCGGAAGTGGCGATCGACGCCGTCGAGCGGATGCTCCGGCTCCTCGTAGTTGCCATCGTCGGCCTTTTCAAACGGCCGGCCGATGTGCGGGTTGTAGTAGGGGCAGCCGATGGAGACGTTGAGGAGTTGAACGCCCCATTCCTTGAACCAACCGATGGCGGTCTTCACCTCGTTGAGCTCTTCGGTAAGCGGATCCGCTTCGCTGACACCCCAGCCCCACGGGTACGGGGTGGGATAGGGCAAGGGCTCGCCGAGGCCGGTCTCGGCGTTACGAACGTACGGAACGCTGTCGAAGCAGCCCAGGCGCATGCAGATGGTCAGTTCGGGGCCGAACTCCGCCCGTAGCTTGGCGAGAACATTGCGGATGAACCGGGTGCGGTTTTCGAGGGAACCGGCGTAGCGGCCATCGCGGCCGGCACGGGCGCCGAGCATCTCAGCGAGCAAATAGCCGTGGGTGACCTTGAGATCGACGGCGCGGAAGCCAGCTCGCCAAGCCAGCCTGGCGCCGGCGATGTACTGATCTTCGAGCGCTTCCATCTCTTCGTCGGAAAAGACAGGGTAGTCCGCCGGCGTGGCGGTCTTCTGGTCAATCAGAGGATTGTGATAGAAGATAATCCGCTTCGGATAGGAGTAGCGGCCGGAGTGGGTGAGCTGAATAGGGATCAGCAGGTCGTCCGTCGTGCCAAACTTTTCCTGATGGAGCTGCATCATCCGGGCGTAGAGCCGGGCGTACTCGTCGACGTTGCCTTCATGGATCCAGAGTTGGCGCGCGTTGGCGCGGCCGTCCTCGCGGATGGCCGTCGCCTCGAACCAGATGAGCTTGGCGCCACCGAGAGCGAAGCGCTCATACCGGCGCCACGTCAGCTCGTCGGGATTGCCATCGAGGGTGGAGTCGCAGCCCTCCATCGGATGGATGGCCATGGCATTACCCAGGGTCACAGCATCGCTAATCCGGACCTTTCGGCCGAGAATTGATTTTACGGCGTCTTTATCGGTCTCGAACCGGACGAACTGGGTGCGGGTCTCAGCGTCCTGCTGGAGCTGACTTAGGTTCTTGTAGTGAAACTGTCGCATCGGTAAAAGCGTGCTTAGGGAGCAGGATAATGGCTACCGCGCCAACGAAGGCGAGCACAAAAACGGTGTTGAGGGCCGGGCCGTAGCTGGTATCTCCCGCGCGAATCTGAGAGACCAAAGCGGGGAACCAAGTCTGGCCGATTGTGTCGGCCGGAAGGATGATGGCCATCGCTCGGGCCAAGGTGTTGACGCCGAATTGCTCGGCGGCCATCAGCGGAATCAGCATGTAGTCCGCGCCCATGCCAAAGCCGAAGAGGATGGCGAAAAGATAGACGTACATCGGGTTGTCCGGAGTGGCCAAAAGCAGCAGCGGAATGGTGGCGGCCACGAGCAGGTAGGTGGCGACCATCACCCATTTTTTCGAGAACTTATCCGCCAGGATGCCCATGACGATCCGGCCGGCGGTGGACGAGATCATGATGTAGAACAAGGCATCCGCGAAGAGCGTGTCGAGGGTGGCTTGGTCGGCGAAGCCCTGCTCCTTGAAAACGAACTTCATATGTTGGTTGATGGATCCGATCGACCCGATGGAGCACAAACTGCCGATCATCAGGAGCCAGAAAGAGCGGGAGCGGAGGAGTTCGCCGAATCCGCGCGAAGGTACGGGCACCTCGTTCGCGGCCACAGGCTCGCCGTCGGGCGTCTGGCCGATGTCGGACGGCTTGTCCTTCATGACGAAGCCGGCGATAGGCCAAACCAGCAACAGGATGAAGCCGGTGATGATGAGCGCCGTCTGGAATCCAAAGGCTGTGACTAGCGGCTTAGCGATAAACTTCGCTGAAATCGCGCCAAAGATGCCGACGCCGAGATACGTGGCGGCCATCGCCTTGCCGCGATTCTTCTTAAACCACTGCGAGATGATCACTTGGTGCGGAATGGGGCCGGAGAAGAGATAGCCGACCATATACAGCAGCCAATAGGCCCAATACAGGTAAACATTGCCGCCCATAGTGCCAAAGCCAATAAAAGCGAGAGCGGTTAATCCGGTGCCGACGATCATCAATTTGCGCGGGCTGAACCGGTGCATGAAAACGGGGCCGACCCACAAGGTCAGCGTCGCGGCGATCGGGAAGCCGAGGGTGATGTCCGTGCGCGCCCATCCGAAGGTCTTCTCGTAGTAGTCGTAATAGAACGGCATTCCGTAGTACGGGATGCCCACCGCCAGACCGAACGTGAAGAAGGCAGCGATGGAGATCCACCAGCCGTAAAAGCTTGAACTCGCGCGCGTTTCCATGAACGACTTTTATACCATATAGCCTACTGGTTCCTTATGCGCCTCGCCCTTCTCTCTCTCCTCGCCGTCGCTTTGCTGCCGGCCCAGAACTCCGATTGGAGCGCGCCCTTCCCCGCGCACACGATTGCCGGGAACCTCCATTACATTGGCACGAAGGACTTGGCGTGCTATCTCATCACGACTCCGAAGGGGCACATCCTGATCAATACGGGCTTGGCGGATTCGGTTCCGCTGATGCAGGCGAGCGCCAAAACGCTGGGCTTCGACCTGAAGGACGTCAAGATCCTGCTCACCATGCAAGCTCACTATGACCACGTCGCTGCATTCTCCGAGATCCGCAAACTGTCAAACGCCAAGGTCTACGCGACAGTTGGCGACGCGCCCTATCTCGAAGACGGCGGCAAGAGCGATCCGCTCGTGATTGCCTTCGCCACCCAGGACATCAGCTTCAAGCCCGTGAAAGTAGACCGGCGACTGAAGGACGGCGACACCGTGTCGTTGGGAGGGACGGAGCTCAAGGTGATCTCGATGCCGGGCCACACTCGCGGCGCGGCAGGCTATTCGGTGAATGGCGTCCTCATCGTCAACGTGCCGTCGGTGGTGGTGCCGCTGATCGGCAACAAGGCCTATCCGAACATCGTCGCGGATTACGAAGCCACCTTCGTGAAGCTCAAGCAACTGCAGCCGAAGATCTGGGTGGCTGGACACGGGTCCCAATACGGATTGGCGGCGAAGCATGCCAAGGGATCGTTCGAAGACCCGGCTGGCTATACGACAGCCATCGCGCTGGCGGAAAAAACCTTCCGCGAAAAGCTGGCGCGGGAGAAGGCGGCCAAAAACCTGCGCTAAAGGCTGCGCAGGTGAAAGCCGCCATCGACATTCAGCACTTGGCCCGTCGAATAGTCGAGCAATCCATCGGCGATGCCGCGCACGGCTTTCGCGATATCTGACGTTTCGCCCATCCGGCGCTGCGGCAGCAAGCCGTTGGCGATCTTTTCTTCGTACACCGACTCGACGGCCGAGATCATGTCGGTGCGGATGATGCCCGGACGGATTTCGAACACCTTGATTCCCTTCTCCGCCAGACGAGTCGCATAGAGCGAAACGGACATCGCCAAGCCGGCTTTCGAAATGCAGTAGTCCGCGCGATTCACGGAAGCGGTATAGGCCGAAATCGAAGTGACAAACACGATGCGGCCATCGCCCTGCTCCGCCATCCAGTTCGCGGCGGCCTGAGTGAGAAAGTGGGGGCCCTTCAAGTTGGTATTGATGAGTTCGTCGAAGCTCTCCTCGGAAGCCGCCAGCATGTCCTGGCGAACGCGGGGAGCCATGCCGGCGTTGTTGACGAGCAGGTCGAGCCGGCCGAACTTCTCGCGCGTGAAGGCAAGAAGCCGGGCGCGGTCTTCGCCGTTGCCGATGTCGGTTTGAATGATCTCGGCGCCGGTTTCCGCGCGGAGGCTTTCGGCGGCGTCCAAGCGACCGCGGTAAGTAGCCACCAGGGAATGGGTCTTGGCCAGTTCGAGGGCGATGCCCCGGCCAATGCCGCGGCTGGCGCCAGTGATGAGGGCGACGGGTTTGCTCATTGCGAATCCTGGATCGCGGCGATCAACTCGTCGGCGGTGAAGTGCTCGACGAGGACGTGATTGCCTACGAAAACGGTGGGTGTTTTGGCGACGCCGCGCGCGTGGGCGTCCGCAAGGTCGGCATCGACGCCGCCATGGTCCCGCCCAGCCACGGGGGCGTGAACCCTACCCAGCGAAAGCAAGCACCTCTTGCGCCACTCCCACTCGGCGGTCCGGCCCTCGGTCGCACGGAGATGTTGGGCTTCGGCGGCCAGACTCATCGCCTCGGGATGCTTGACGAGGGGAAAGTCCCGACGGACAAACTCCACCTCATCGCCGAGCACCGGGATGAGCTTCTCTTCAAGCATGTGCTGCAACCGGGTGCAGTCGGGACACTGGAGGTCCTCAAAGATCTCGACGGTAACCACTCGACTATTATGCGGTTTTCTTGAAACGCTGGAGTAGATTGGTGACCACGGTCTTGCCTTTCGAAATGCCTTCGTCGTAGAGATGCTCCCGTTCGTCACGGGAAAGCTGCCCGCCAAAGCTGTACAGCTTCTGCAGGCCACGGCCAACGATCCACGTGCCCGCGTAGGCCACCGTGGCCTTGCTGACGACCCCGGCGCCAAATGGCACCTTGCTGATCAGTTGCCGCGCGAGCGAGCGCCAGCCGAAGGCTCCCGCGATCACGGAGGCTACCTGTGTTTTCTGCTCCCGATAGCCGATTGGCCGGTCATTCGCGCCCGCCAACAGGAAGGCCATGCGGAGCTGATTGGCCGTGATGAAGGCCGTGTCGCTAGCGAACTCGCCCACGGCAAATGGGAGCGAGAGGATGTTCGGCACGATGTTCGGCAGCGATGTCGCGACAGAGAAAAGCGCATTTTCCTGGCTGACGGTGTTGATGATCTTTTCCGTAACCGGCTTCCGAAACACTACGAAGTGCCTTGAAAGCGGCAAGCCCAGTTCCTCGCGCTTGTCGATGATTTCCTGCACGGTACGTTCTGGATCTCGCTTGTAGAACGTGAACGCCTGCGGAGGCTTCGATAGCCCCTCTTCCCAGAGCTCAATATCGAGATGCGCCGGCGGCTCGGGCATGCCCGGCAGGCGCGGGCCCATGGGATGGACGAACCGCACCAATTCGTTTTTCTTGCTCTCGGAGAGCCGCTGCGGGGCCAGGAAATCCCACATGCGGTTCAGCCCATCCTCGGTCATCGCGGTCAAGCCGATATTCACTTCCCGCTCGGCCATTTCCCGCACATCACTCGGATTCAGGCTGCGGATGGACTTTGCGACGGTGGTCAAAAAAGAAGTGATCATTAGGTTGCTCATGCGGGACGTTCGGCGCCGTGGAGCCGGAAGAGTAACCGGAGTTCCTCGCGCCATTCTAACCCGACACCCAGGCGCTCCACTGCTATTACAGATGAGAAGAAACCCAGAATGGTTTCCGTAGTCGGGTGGAATTCGAGCGCCGGGGCGATGAGCAGCAGGCGCGGACGATCGGCCGAAACGGCGTGGCCCGGGAAATAACCGCACGGGGTAAAGTCACCTGCTTCGGCATGCCAGGCCACCCGCATCCAGTAGTCGAGCGCCTGCAGCGGTAGATGGATGTCTTCCGTGGCCTTGATCTCCAGCACCGCCAGCCTGCCGGATCGTTCAATGGCCAACAGATCGACGATGCCGCGGTCGACGCCTGCCATGGCCGGCACTTGGCCGTAGACCGGCTCCGGACACAAACGCGCGTCCAGCGTCGTCAACGACTCGCGGACCCGCATTTCGAGCCACGCTTCCGGAGACCGCCGCTGGAGCAGGCTACCAGGCTCCTGTCGCAGATTCGCCAGTTCAGCGGCGACGGCGCGCAGCTCCGGCAGGTCTCGGGGATGGAGCAAGCGCCGGTCTTCAAAACCGCCCCGCAGCTCGCCATCACGCCAGCGGGCGAACTCCAGACCGAAGATTCGGAAGCTGGCGGCGCCGCCGGCGAGCGAGACCCTTTCCACCTGCGGCCACCCGGCGAGTTGCGCCACCCAGTCTGGCAGCGCGAGGATCGAGTGCTGGCAGCGGTCGATCGTAGTGTGCAGGTTGCCGCAATCGGCGAGATCGAGCGGCGCGGCCTCGCCATTCGGCGAGTAAGCGAAGATCTGAAAAGCCGCTTTGGCGGGGTCGAGCCAGCGGAGGCGGAGCGCAATGGCTTGGGTTTCTTTCGCGGGCAGGAAGAGCGCGAGGCCCTCCACCGCGATTTTAGGCTGCCGGCGACGGCGGACGTAATCGAGCCAGATCAGCCCGAACGAGAGCGCATGGGGCGCTTCGGGAGGTGCGAGGATTGCTGCCCATGCGCGCTTGCCTTGCCGGACAACAGCGCGCGGGTAGTTGGCGGAAAGTGTATGTTCGAGGTCCCGTTCCGTGGTCAGGTCGTCCAGTTCCCAGCCGGTGAAGCTCCGCCGCAGCATGCGCCGGAACTGCTCCCGAACGATCATACGATCGCCCTGCCGGTCCCACTGCAAGGCCTCCGGCCGGTCGCCATCGAATATCCAAGCTTCGGCTTGACGGCCGCCGAACTTTTCGATGACGAGCGTCAACCGTCCGGTTTGGTGGTGCGCGACGTTGACGACGCGCCGGTTCCAGTTGCGCACATCATCCCAAGCGGAGAGCAGCAGTTTGCCCGCGCTGCGGCCAAACTCGTGCCGATCCGGAAGCAAGGGGAACGCCTCTTCACCTGGCTCCTGCACCAACGGGCGGCGGCAGCGGCCGGCGAAGGCGCGGATCGCCTCCTCCAAAAATTCAGCGGCGACCGGTGCGACCGGACGCCTGGACTTGGGCATATCTACGTAGGTTCCGGGAAGTCGCGTAAACTCTCAGATATAGGCGGATTTTTGGTGCTGATGACGGATACGCTGCGGGATCGATGGGATGCGGTGCAGACGCGAATTGCCGCGGCCTGCGCCAAAGCGGGCCGGAGCGAAAGCGAAGTGCTGCTCCTGGCTGTAACGAAGGTCTTCCCCGCGCAGGTGATTGAGGATGCGTATGCGCTGGGCATGCGGGAATTCGGCGAGAACTACGTGCAGGAGTTCGAAGGCAAGCGGCCCCAGCTTCCAGAGCTGCCGGGGGCGCGATTTCATTTGATCGGGCACCTGCAATCGAATAAGGCGAAGAAGGCCGGCGAGTTGTTCGATGTCGTGCAGACGGTGGATTCAGCAAAATTGGCCCGGCGGCTGGACGAAATCGGCAAACCGATGGAAGTGATGATCGAAGTGAAGCTCTCCGAGGAGGACGCTAAGCACGGCTGCGACCCGGCGGATCTACCGGCGCTGGTGGAAGCGATCCGCGCCTGCTCGAACTTGAAACTGACCGGCCTGATGACGATGCCCCCGTGGGACGAGGACGCCGAGAAGTCACGGCCATACTTTGGGCGGCTGCGGGAGTTGGCCGCCGTTCACGATCTGCCGCGGCTTTCAATGGGTATGTCGAACGATCTCGAAGTGGCGATCCAGGAAGGGTCGACGATCGTGCGGGTGGGCACGGCGTTGTTTGGTCGCCGGAAGAAGCCGTGATTGTCGGCTACTTTGCGCCGCTGCCGCCGGCGAAATCCGGCGTGGCGGACTATGCCGCGGATTTGTTGCCGCTGCTGCCCGCGCGGGTGAATGCGCCGGGCGATGTGAACCTGTATCACATTGGGAACAACCAACTGCATCGGGAGATTTACGCACGGGCGCTGCGAGAGCCGGGGGTGGTGGTTTTGCATGATGCGGTGCTGCATCATTTCTTCCTGGGGTCGCTGGGAGAAGCCGAGTATGTGGAGGAGTTCGTCTACAACTATGGCGAGTGGGCGCGGGAGCTGGCGAAGGAGCTGTGGCGGGACCGGTCGCGTTCGGCGACGGATCCGCGCTATTTCCGCTATGGGATGCTGCGGCGGCTGGTGGAGCGTTCGCGGGCGGTGATTGTGCACAATGCGGAAGCGGCACGGCGCGTGGGGGAGAAGGCGCGGGTGATTCCGCATTATTTTAAGCAGCCGGTGTTGCCGGATGGTTGGCAGGTGGAGCGTTGGCGGGCGGAGCGGGGGCTGAAGCCGTCGACGATGTTGTTTGGGGTGTTGGGGTATTTGCGGGAGTCGAAGCGGGTGATGGCGGTGGTGCGGACGTTCCGGTGGCTGCGGGCGGAGGGGATGGACGTCGCGTTGGTGTTGGCAGGGGAGATCGGGTCGACGGATTTGGCGCGGGCGTTGGATTGGGAGGGGGTGATCCGGGTGGGGCATATGACGGAGGGGGAATTCTGGCTGGTGGGTTCGGCGGTGGATGTGGTGGTGAATCTGCGGTATCCGGCGAGTGGGGAGACGTCGGGGATTGCGTTGCGGATGATGGGGATTGGCAAGCCGGTGCTGACGAGCGACGGGGATGGGTTGCCGGTTCCAACCGGGGCGGGCGAGGAGGAGGCGCTGGGGGCCGCAATGCGGCTGCTGGCGGAGCGGCCGGCGTGGGCGCGGGATTATGGGCTGGTGTTGCGGGAACGGGTGCGGAGGGAGCACGGCTTGGACCGGGCGGCGGAAGACTACTTGGGGGTGCTTCGCGGTTGCGTCTGACTTCGCGGCCTTCCGAGTCGTTGCAAGAGCAACCCGGAGTCCTCCATTTTACCGTTAGGTGCGCAGATCGAGGGAGTGATGATCTTCCGCCCTACCGGAACTTGATCGGACCAGTCTGGAAGATAACGACCGACCTCGGACTCGCGAGACATGACAGTCTCGTACGATGCAAAAAAAATATGTCCAGCCCGATCTCAGTCCAGAAACCATAACAGTCTCCGCCAGACCCAGTGCTTTCTCGGTGCTAGAGCGAGATAGTCCTGCCAGGACTCCCTTTCCACGTGCTGCCTACGCGCAGCGTGATAACGAACCGCCGCGGCCGATTCACGTTTCGGCGATCGCCGGGGGAAACAGGCACGAGCGCCACTGGATCGAGATACCGAACGGACTCAATCTTGCCTCGAAAGACTAGATCGGCCTGTTCCAGATCCGACCCAACTGCCTCGAAATCGCAGGTGCAAGCCCAAAGCCCATCGTGCGCCAAAGCGCAGAATGCGATAACGACTATGCCTAAGTTCCGAGCGGACATCACCATCATTATAAATGCTGGTGGACCTGAAGGGATTCGAACCCTTGACCTCTTCCATGCCATGGAAGCGCGCTCCCAACTGCGCCACAGGCCCGCTCTCGGACAACCCCTTTAGAATACCATCAGAGGAGACCTGTGACAAGAGACGAAGCTTGGAAGATCGTTTGTGAATTTGTGCAGTCCGACGGATTGCGGAAACATATGCTCGCCGTCGAGGCCTGCATGGTGGCCTACGCCCGCCAACAGGGCGGCGACGAGGAGGCCTACGCCGTCACTGGCCTGCTCCATGATTTCGACTGGGAGATTCATCCGAACCTGCCGGACCACCCCACCAAAGGCGAAGCCATCCTCGAAGCCCGTGGCGTTTCCGCCGAAATCCGCCGGGCGATCCTGTCGCACGCCGACTTCACCGGCGTCCCCCGCGAATCGCAGATGGAGAAGACCCTCTTCGCCTGCGACGAACTCGCCGGCTTTCTCACCGCCTGCTCCTACGTCCGACCCAGCCGCAGCATCCACGAGGTCGACGTGAAGTCCGTGCGCAAAAAGCTGAAAGACAAAGCCTTCGCCCGCGCCGTCAACCGGGATGACGTCCTCAACGGCGCAGCCGAACTCGGCGTGGACCTCGATGCCCACATCGAATTCTGCATCCGCGCCATGCGCGACCGGGCGG
The DNA here is from genome assembly GCA_945890485.1 of Candidatus Sulfopaludibacter sp. SbA3. GTDB lineage: Bacteria > Acidobacteriota > Terriglobia > Bryobacterales > Bryobacteraceae. The sequence goes on from CAMDCN010000012.1 coordinate 30,729, forward strand.
AGTTGCTAGGATTGCAAGGAACGGTTTAATCGCGGAAGCCACGCTTGGCCGGTGCTGGGCCTGGTCTTCAAAACCAGTGTGCGTCGCGTAAGCGGCGCGGTGGGTTCGACTCCCACTGGCTTCCGCCATCCTCTCCCCCTCTGTGCCCGACCTCCCTCTTTGGAAATGGCTCCTTGGCGCCGCCTGCGCCTTCTCAATCGGCGTCGCCAAGACCGGCGTTCCCGGATTGGGCATTCTCGCCGTGCCCCTATTCGTGTTTACGGTTGACGATGCGCGCCTCTCGGCCGCGTGGCTGCTGCCGCTGCTGATCGTCGCCGACTGCTACGCCGTCATCACCTACCGCAAGCAAGCCGCCGCCAACGCCCTCTTTTCGCTGCTGCCCTGGGTGATGGCCGGCATGGCCGCGGGCGCCGCCGTCCTCGTCTATCCCGACGCGGTCATCCGGCCGTTGGTCGGCGCTATCACGCTTTCGATGCTGTTGCTCTTCCTCTGGCGGCTACGCTACGCCAGCGGGCCGCCGCCCACCGGGTGGTGGTTTTCCGGCTTTTTCGGCACCTCGGCGGGCTTCGCGACGATGGTTGCCAACGCCGCCGGCCCCATCATGAACATCTACCTGCTCTCGCGGAAACTACCGCGCGAAGAGTTCGTCGCCACCGGCGCCTGGTTCTTCTTCTTCGTGAACCTCAGCAAAGTGCCGGTCTATTCGATGCACGGGCTCTTCAGCCAGCAGGGCCTGCTCTACGATGCCGTGCTGGTCATCCCCACGCTCGCCGGCGCGATGGTGGGGCGCAAACTGATCTCCCGCATTCCGGAAAAGGCCTTCCTGACCGCGGTCATCGTGCTCGCGTTCGTGGCGACGATTCTATTGTTCCTCCCCCCGCGGCATTAAACCGGCGGGGTTGGCGCTTCGACGCCGGTCAAACCTTGATCCGCCTGCGCCGGGACATAGCCGGGATTCGGCTTTGGCATCGTCGCTTTCACCTGCTTCCGCCATTTGCCGAGCGCCTGTTTCAGCTTCTCCGCCACGTCGCCATGCTGATTCAGCAAATTCCGCTTTTCGCCGGGATCCCGCGCGAGGTTGTACAACTCCAGCCGGTTGTCTTCGTAAAATTCGATCAGCTTCCAATCGCCCTCGCGAACCGCGCCACCCGGAGCGCCACCTTGATTTGAGTAGTGCGGATAGTGCCAGAACAAAGGCCGGGGCTTCAGCGCCTGTTGCTGCAGCGCGGGAGCTAGGCTGACTCCGTCGATGCCCTTCGGCGCCGGCAGCCCAGCCAGTTCGCAGATGGTCGGCAGGAAGTCGACGCTCGAGATAGGGGTCGCGTTGACGCCCTTCTCCACCCCCGGCCCAGCAGCCAGGAACGGCACGCGGATGCCGCCTTCGTACAGATGCCCCTTGCCGTTACGAGCCGGCGAATTGTCCGTCACCGGATTCTTCGCCTTGCCTTCAAACCGCAGACCGCCGTTGTCGCCGGTAAGCAGGAAGACCGTGTCTTCCGCCCGGCCCAACTCCTGCAATTTCTTCCGCAAGCGGCCGACCGAGTCGTCGAGGGTTTCCATCATCGCGGCATAGATCGGGTTGCCGGACAGCCCCATGAACTCGATCTTTTTCTTGTATTTTTCGATGAGCGCCGCGGGCGCCTGCAGCGGCGTATGCACCGCGAAGTGGGGGAAATAAAGGAAGAACGGGCTGCCCTTGGCGGATTCGAGGAACTTCTCTGCCGCGGTGGTCAACGCGGCCGTCAGTAGATCGTCCTTCGTCCCACCCTGCAGATTCGGCAGGGAAAACGGCCCGAAGTATCCCGGCGGCGAGCCCTTATCGGTTCCGGCAACGTTCAACTCGAAGCCCTGCTGTTCGGGGCCGAAACCGGCACCACCGATGTGCCACTTCCCGATGCTGGCCGTCTTGTACCCAACTGGCTTCAACAACTCCGCGATGGTCGTTTCCGCCAGGGGCAGTTGCTGCTCGAACGCCGGTGTTATGACCTTTGCCGTGGGCCACTGTTTTCGGCCTGGGATCCAGTCGGTCAGTTGCAGGCGGGCAGGATACTTTCCAGTCAGCAGCGCCGCCCGCGAGGGAGAGCAGACCGGGCAGGCGGCGTAAGCCTGCGTAAACTTCAGCCCATCCTTCGCCAGCGCGTCGATGTTCGGCGTCTCATGATAGGGGTGCCCCGTGCAGCCGAAGTCGCGCCAGCCGATATCGTCGACATACACCAGTACGACACTGCGCTTGGCAGGAGCGGCCACCAGTTTGGCGGCTAAAATGCTTGAAAGGAACGTGCGGCGAGAAACATTCGTCATTTACGGCACCAGAAAGCCTTGATCATACGTCAGAATCATTACATGAGTCGTTGGCTGACCAAATTTTGGCCCAGTTTACGAAAGGGCACGGCAAGAATTTGGCGGCGCTTCTTTCTTCCGTGGATGCGGCCAATTCACGGCGCGTTTCCCTTAACGCGCACCGGCGTGGCCTTTCTTATTTTGTTCGCACTGGCGGTTTGGTTTCAAGGGGTTCTGCATCTCGATCTGGTTCTGCTCGTAGCTGGGCTGGCGGGGATCCTGGTGGTCGCCTCCCTGCTCCTCTGTACCTTTATTGGCGCGGCCTATCTGACTTGGAGCTCTAAACGGGCACGGACGCCCGGATTGCTCGACCTCGAAACGAAAACGCCCCAACCGACCGGTTACCGAGTTCGCTACCCGCGGTGGATCCCGTTCACGCTCGCCCAATGGCAGTGGGTCGACGATGGGAACGGCGAGACGGCCGCGAACATCACTATTGAACGCCAAGGCGGGGAGTTCATCGAAATGGCCGCGCCGCAGCGGCGCTGTATTGTTCAGCGTGTCGTTCGGCGCTTCGCCGTCCGCGATCTTTTTGGCCTTTCCGAAATCGCGTGGCGCCGCGCGGAAACAGTCAGCCTGCGCGTGCTGCCCGAGCGCGGCATGCTGGCACAGATGCCACCACCTGCCGGCATGGCCGACGGCGATGACCTCTCCGATGTTTATGCTGAGCCGCGCGGAGACAGGGTGGAGATGCGGCAGTATGCCCCCGGCGACCCGTTGCGAATGGTGCTTTGGAAGGTATACGCCCGGACAAACCGGATGATGGTGCGGACGCCGGAACGCAGCGTCGCCGAGCGGCGCAAGGGTTGCGCGTATCTGGTGGCGAGCGCCAACGATGACGCCACCGCTGCAGTAGCGCGCATCGCGATCGAGCGCGGACTGCTGGGCGACGACTGGTGTTTCGCCGCTGACGGCGTCGACCGGCATGCCACCGAAAGAGAAGAGGCGCTCGAAATTCTCGCCCGCAGCGGCGAGGCCGACACCGCCGAGCGGGATGGCAATTTGGGAGCATTCCTTTCCAAGATGGAAAACGAAGGGTACCAATTCTGCATTTTGCTCCTCCCCCCGGAAGCAGACGCCTGGGCGCACGCCGCAACGCAGGTGACGGGTACCGGCATTATGCGGATGCAGATCCTCACCGGGGTCGAAGCGGTGCAGCCAGAAGAGGAAGCGAGCCCCGCATGGAAGGACCGCCTTACCAAATGGTTTCTCCGTCCGGCTGTTGACGACGAATATACGCTCGAAGAACTGCGGCAATTTGCCATCGGTTCGGCTGGGCTGGCCACATCGGCTGGCGTGGCCGAGCGGCGAACCGGCCACCTGTTCCAGGATATCCTCGGAGGTAGGGGCTAAATGACGTCGCGCAATTCGATCTGGTGGAAGCTGCCCGGCGTGGTGATATGGATGACCGCGGTGGGGCTGCTCGCGGCCGGCTATACGTCCGGTTTCGGCCTGTTCTTCGCTTTGCTTGGGGTCGTCGCGGCGTTCGCTCTGGCTGGCAGCCTAGAGGCGCTGCCCATCCGGCTAAGCCGGGTCTGGCTGGTAGCGGCTGGGGCGATGGGGATAACGATTGGCATCAGTTGGTTCCTTCGCGGCAATAGCAGCGTCGTGAGCCTGCTGGGGAGCGAGGTGGTCTACGCCATCACGGAAGCCGAGAACTGGTTCATGGGCGTGCTCTGCTGGCTCGCCCCCGTACTGCTGTCCGCCCGGCGCTACTCGATGTTTCTGACTCTCGAGGCCGCATCGCTCGTTGGCATCTTTTCCAGTGTTCTCGCCGCCCACCGCGACGGTTCTATTCATCGACCCTTCTTCCTGACCGATTGGCTGCTCGAGCGAAACTATGATCCCATGCCGTTCTTCCTTGGCGCGGGAGCCCTGCTTGGCATTCTCCTGGTTGTCTGGATGCTCAGCCGGAGTTCGGCCAAGCGGACCCTGCTTGATCCCGCGCTGCTCATCGCCATGATTGTGGCGCTCTTCCTGTTCCTCCCGGACGGAAAACTGCGCCAGCTTTCGGCGTTCGCAGGCGGCGCCGGCGGCAGCGAGAAAGATAAGAAGGAACAACAGCACCACGGCGGCCAAGGCGGCAAAGGCGAAGAGAAACAGGATCAAGGCCAGAATCAGGACCCGAATCCGTCGAGCGGCGAGGGGCGCAAGAGCTTCCCGGTCGCTGTGGTCAGTCTTCATGACGACTATCAGCCGCCCTATGGCACCTTCTATTTCCGCCAGGACACGCTCAGCAATTACAACGGCCGCCGCCTGGTCCGTGACGCCTCCGGCAAGCTGGATACCGACGTCGGCATGCCCTTCCCCGCCGAGCCGATTGAAGTTCCGTTGCGCGACCGCGCCGATGTCGCCAAGGGCGGCAAGGAGCGCCTCGCCCATCGCCTCCGCACCACGGTCGCGTTGATGACGCCCCATTCCAAGCCCTTCGGCCTGATCGATGTCGCCAAGTTGGAACCGGCTCCGAACCCGGACGCGAAGCGTTTTGAACGCGCCTACAAAGTGGAATCCATCGTCCTCGATGCCGACTTCGGTACCCTGCTCAACCGCTCCCTCGGCTCCGAAAATTGGACCCCCGAGATGTGGCATCACTATACCGACGTGCCCGAAGATGGACGTTACCGCGAGATCGCCGAACAGGCCAAGCTACTTCTCCCGGCCCACCTGCGCGGCATTCCCATTGCGCAAGCGCTGGCGATCAAGTTCTGGATGGACAAGAACACCACCTACAACCTGAACGTGCCGCAGGTGGACGAAGATGCCGACCCCGTCGCCAGCTTCCTGTTCGGCGACCGCAACGGCTACTGTGTCCATCTGGCGCATTCCGCCGTCTACCTCTTCCGTACTCTCGGCGTGCCGGCACGGGTCAGCGTGGGTTACGCAGTCGGTTCTCGCCAGCGCGGCGACGGCTCCACGATTCTGATCCGCAATGGCGACGCGCACGCATGGCCCGAAGTCTATGTCCGTGACCTCGGTTGGGTGGTGCTCGACATCACTCCGGAGAAGGTCATCACCCCGCCGCAGGAAGAAAAGGTGGATCAGGATCTGCAGCGGATGCTGGGCGAAATGGCCCGCCAGACTCCGGGATCGCCCAAGGAAGAGAATCCGCCGGCCGGCGACGGCGACCTGCGCAAAGCGCTCGCCGAAGCGTTGCAGGGCCTGAGCAAGGCGATGGTTCCGGTGATCCTCTTTACTTTGCTCGCGCTTTATCTCATGAAGTTCTGGCGCCGCATGGAACCGCGTTTCTGCAGCCCGTCCAGGCTGCCGGTCGCCTCCTACCGAGCCACGCTCGATTCGCTCGCCGATCTCGGCTTTTACCGCGACTACGGCACCTCCCGCGAAGCATTCGCCAAGCGGCTTGCCCCGCAAGCGCCCGAAATGGTCGACCTGACGAACCTGCATATGCAGGCGGCGCTGGGCGCGGCCGTGCCCAAGGTGGGCCGCGAAAAGTATCTGGCCCTCTCGGCGGCAGTTGCCCGCCAGGCCGGCCAAGGCATTCAATGGTGGCGCCGTGTGCTCGGCGTCCTGCATCCGCTCTCCTGGTGGAAAGTCTCGTAGCGCTGAAAGTCTCGTAAACATGGATCCCTCAACCACTCCCGCCCCTCATCCCTTAACCCCGGCCGCCGAAGTCGCTCGTGTTCTCGGCAGCCGTTTGCGCGCCGCGATCAAGGGCCGCGACGAGGTCATCAACCTCATCCTGACGGCGCTCTTTGCCGACGGCCATGTCCTGCTCGAGGATTATCCCGGCTCCGGCAAGACGACTCTTGCCAAGGCTCTTGGCGAGTCAATCACAGACCCTAACGGCAACCACATCGCCGCCTTCCGGCGCGTCCAGTTCACGCCCGATCTGCTGCCCAGCGACATCACCGGCGTCAGCATCTTCGATCCCCCTACCGGCCGCTTCGAGTTCCGCCCGGGCCCCATCTTCGCCCACGTCCTGCTCGCCGACGAGATCAACCGCACCTCACCCAAGGTGCAATCCGCGATGCTCGAATCGATGGCCGAAAAGCAGGTGACGGTCGACAACGTCACTTACCCGCTCGATCAGCTCTTCTTCGTCATCGCCACCCAGAACCCGCGCGACCTGGCCGGCACCTATCCGCTCCCCGTCGCGCAGCTCGACCGGTTTCTGTTCAAAATCAACATGGACTACATTGATCGCGAGTCCGAGGTCGAGGTGCTCAACACCCGCCGCGAACGCCGGTCCGCTCCGTCCGGTCGGCTGGTCAGCCGCGATGAGGTCATCGTCGCCCGGCAGTTGATCGAGCAGTATGTCTACGTCCACCCGCTCATCAACCACTGTCTGGTCGACACCGCGCGTAACCTGCGTTCCCACAAGAAAGTCCTTCAGGGGCTCAGCACCCGCAGCCTCGTCCTGATGATCCCGGCTCTGCAGTCGATGGCGATGCTGGCGGGCCGCGACTACGTATCTCCTCAGGACATCCACTACCTGGCCCCTTACGTCTTCGGCCATCGGCTCGTCATCGCACCCGGCGCCGGCGACATGAAGAAGGTCGTGCACGAATGTCTGGCCGAGCCGCTCGAGCACCTCACGCGGATGACGCTGGCCGGCCAATCGCCGGTTCCCGCGCCGCCCGCCGATAATTTCCCCGCCGGTCCCGTTAACTAATGCGCCTCCTGGTCCTGCTCCTCCTCACTTTCGCCACCCTCCTGGCCGAGGATCTCGACCTCGCCTCGGCGCGCAATCTCATCGACCGGGGCCGCTTTGTCCGTATCCGCGAGATCGCCGAACAGACTCTCCGCGAGAACAAGACCTCTGTCATGGGCAACTACCTGATGGGGGTGGCCATGCACCGCGGCGAAGCGAACCTGCCGCTGGCCCGCTACTATCTCGGCCGCGCCCAGACGCTCGTCGAAAAGGCCGAACTCACCGGCTTTGACGCCAATCGATCCGAGCTTCATTCGAACGTGCTGTTCGAATTACTCCTCGTCGCCGGTCTCACCGAAAAGCACGACGAGCAGCTCAAGATCGTCGCGGAGTTCAACGAACTCTTCCGCATCGATATGGGCGAGCGCACCGGCTGGGCGCTCATGAAAATGGGCCGGCACGAAGAGGCGTTAAAACTGATGCGCCACTATGTTCAGTCGAAAGATCCCGACGTCCGCCGCGGCGCGCTCAACACTATCGGCTCTATTGAAATGACGCTCGGTAACTACGAAGAGGCCTTCCGCTGGTTCACCATCCTAAAGAGCGAACTCACCGAACGCGACCGCGTGAACATCGCGACGCTGGTCCGCAATCGCGCCGAGGTCGCTACCGTTCTCCTTCGCTTTCAGGAAGCCGAGGCCGACACTCTCTACGCCACCAAACATTTTCACCCATCCAGCAATTCGAACCCGTGGATGTCGCTCGCCATCCTTTATGTCGGCCAGGGCCGCCTCGCGGAATCGCTCGGCGCCCTCCGTAACATGCACACCTGGGACAAGCGGAGCGACCCCACCCTCGAACAGCAGCGTTGGAACGATGGCCAGCAGGCAACCGCCATCATCCTGATGGCTGCCGGCTACAATACGGAAGCCCTCAACATCCTTCGCAAGATCCGGAACAAGCCGGACCGTCGCGGCGTCACCAGCGGCAGTGCGGAACAGGCTGAAATCGGGCTGCTCTATCTCTACCGCGAAGCCCTGCAACTCCAGCGCGAGCAGATTCGCGAGGAGATGAGCTGGAATACCGTTCCCGAGTGGGCCCTGGCCCTCTGGGAACGCCTCAAGGTGGAGCGCGAACTCTGGGAAGCCAACAGCCGGCTCAACTCTCTGCTCGTACCCCAAAGCCGCCTGAGCTGGATCCTCCGCCCCTACGCCCCGGATTCGCCGATTGTCGAATGGATGCGTCCCGGACTTCACATTCCAGTCGGGGACGGTCTCGCTGAAGTGGAACTGCAAAAACTACTGCAGCGCACCGGCAAGAATGCCGTTCGTGAAAAGCCGTATCTCCAGGCCGCGCTCGGCGAAACGTTGGTCTCGCAGGGCGCCTACGCCAAAGGCCTCACAGCGCTCGCCGCCGCCCGCAACGCCCTGCCGCAGGAAGAAGTCCTCCTCCGCACCCGCGCCGAAGTCCTGATCGGTTACGCCAACGAGCGTCTCGGCCAAAGCGATGCCTCCGTGACGGCATATCGTAACGCGCTCGAACGGAACCCGGGCCTCTTCCGCACCCTTGATCTGACCGTTCCCGTCACGTTCTCGCCGGATGGCAGCGAAGTAGCCAAACAGACCGTCAGCTTCCTCGAAAAGAGCCCCCGCTTCCATCGCGGGCGAGGGTTCAATCTCTCGGTCTTTACGGCCGGCAACCGGGTCGGCGCGCGACTCTCCGGGCGCGACGGCACAGTCTTCATGCAAGCCTCGGTCGTCCAACTGCCGGACACCAAGCTCACGGCCCGCTTGCTCTCCAAAGAGATCCACCGCAAGGCTTTTGCGGCCAAGGTAGACCTCTCCCAGGCCGACATCAACTCGCTCGATGGCTCCACCACCGCGGGCGACGCGATGCAACTCAAGGAAATGTTCGGCATTCAGTAAGCGAAGCGGCCAGCGCCTCGCTTACTGAACCCCGTTTCGCTTAGCCCTTTTTCCGCGCTACCAGACGAGTGCGGGGCTGGGGCTTCGAGGAAGCATCCATGGCTTCTTCCACCAAGTCGGCCTGTTCGAAGTTATGCCGCTTCAACGAACCGGGAGCCGGGCTCGCCGACTCGTCCCGCCCGATGTAGCGCATGGCCCGGCGGCTGGTATCGAGCAGCGGTTGCACCTGCTCCCGCACAAACCGCCAAGCGCCCATGTTTCGCGGCTCTTCCTGAACCCAGCAGACTTCCGCCGTTACCGGATACCGCGCCAACACATCCTGCAACTCCGCGGTTGGGAACGGGTAGAGCTGCTCAATCCGAATCAAAGCGATGTTATTGATGCCTTGCTTCTCCCGCGCATCAACCAAGTCGTAGTGCACCTTGCCGGTCGTCAGGATCACCCGCTTCACGCGCGTGGCTTCCGTCAGCGCCGTATCGCCAATGATTTCGCAGAAGCCGCCTGTCGTCAAGTCGGCCAGTGTCGAACTCGCCCGCGGCAGCCGCAGCATGCCCTTCGGCGTGAACACCACGAGAGGTTTCCGCATTCCGCGCCGGTCATCGCCGCCGTGCATCTGCCGGCGCAGCACATGGAAGTACTGTTCGGCCGTAGTCGGATAGACCACCTGGATGTTGTCTTCAGCACACAACGTCAGGAAGCGCTCAATGCGCGCCGACGAGTGCTCCGGACCCTGCCCTTCCTGCCCGTGCGGCAGCAGCAGCACCAAGCCGCTCGGCTGGCCCCACTTTTGCTGCGAGCAGGTGATGAACTGGTCGATCATGATCTGCGCGCCGTTGGCGAAGTCGCCAAACTGCGCTTCCCACAGAACCAGGCACAGCGGATCGGCCACCGAGTAGCCGAACTCGAAACCCATCACGGCGTATTCGCTCAAGCACGAATCCCACACTTCAATCCGCGCCTGGTTCGGGGCCAGATGCTGCATCGGGATGTACCGTTCGCCGGTCTCGGCGTCAGAAAACACGAGGTGCCGCTGCGAGAAGGTACCGCGTCCGGAGTCCTGACCGCTTAACCGGACCGGCGTCCCTTCCATCACCAGCGTTCCGAACGCCAGCGCTTCCGCCGCCGCCCAATCCACCGGCCCACCTTCGAGAATCTGCAGGCGCTTGTCGATAAAGCTCTTCAGCTTCGGGTGCAACTGGAAGTCCTCAGGGAAGGTGGTCGATCCGTAGATCACTCGCTCGAGGATCGAACGGTCCACGCAAGTCTGGGGAATTTCGCGCCGCACGTCGGAATCGTCGACGACCGCCAATTCCTGGAACTCGTACTGCTGCGCGTTGGCTTGGCTACGGGCTTGGGCTTCGGAAAGGCGCTGCGTAATCGCCTTTTTCATGCGGTCTACTTCGTCCGCCGAAATCACCTTCTCGCGCACCAACCGCTCCGCGAACAACGTCGCCACCGACGGTTGCTGCCGGATCTTCCGGTACATGATCGGCTGCGTGTAGCTCGGTTCGTCGCCCTCGTTGTGGCCATGCCGCCGATAGCAGATCATGTCGATCACAACGTCTTTCTTAAACTGCTGACGGAAGTCGAAAGCCAACTGCGCCACCCGGATGCAAGCCTCCGGATCGTCGCCGTTCACATGGAAAATCGGGGCGTCCACAATCCGTGCCACGTCAGTGGCATACAGAGAACTCCGGTACGATTCCGGCTGCGCCGTAAACCCAATCTGGTTGTTGATCACCAGATGAATCGTGCCGCCGGTCTTGTAGCCTTCGAGCTGCGACATGTTCAGCGTTTCCGCCACCACGCCCTGACCGATAAACGCCGCGTCCCCGTGGATCAACAGCGGAATCACCCGCTCCCGTTTCACGTCGCCCAGACGGTCCTGCTTCGGCCGCACAATGCCTTCGACCACCGGATTCACCGCTTCGAGGTGCGACGGATTCGGCGCCACGCTCACCACGATCTCCCGGCCGGACGGCGCCCGCCGGACGCCGCTCGCGCCCAAGTGGTACTTCACATCGCCCGAACCCTGCATCGAACCCTCATACGGGTTGCCGTCGAATTCGCTGAAGATCATCTCCGGCTTCTTGCCGATGATGTTCGTCAAAATGTTCAACCGGCCGCGATGCGCCATGCCGATCACGATCTCGTGCACCGCATGGTCCGCCGCGCGCACCACAATCTCATCGAGAATCGCCACGGTCGATTCGCCGCCTTCGAGCGAAAACCGCTTGTGGCCCACGAACCGATTACCAAGAAACTGCTCAAACCCTTCCGATTCCAACACGCGTTCGAGCGCGCGCACCCGTTCGCCTTCGCCCAAAGGCCAGTTGTTCGCCTTGGGTTCCATCCGCTGCTGCAGCCAGTTCTTCTGCTCCGGCGACTGGATGTACATGTACTCGCAGCCGATCTTGCCGCAGTAGGTCTGCCGCATCTTTTCAAGCAGTTCGCGGAGCGTCGCCACCATGTGCGCCGCGCCTTCGCCCACGGCCGTGCCCAGCGACCCGGTCACGAACTCGCGGTCCAGGTCCCAAATGGTCAGGCCATAATGGGCCGGGTCGAGTTCCGGATGATACTGAATTTCCGAACCAAGCGGATCCAAATCGGCAATCAGATGCCCACGCATCCGGTACGCATTGATCAACTGGAGAACCGAGCTCTCCTTACCGATTTCCACCTGCCGGAAGCCGCCGGCCGGACGCGACATCGCCGTCCGATCCGGTTCCCACTTCACCGGCTGATGCGGCATCCGCAGATCGTGGAAGATCTCGCCGTAAAAATTGTCGTCACCCTGCAGCAGGCCCTGCAGCTTACCCAGGAATGCGCCGCTCTCAGCGCCTTGGATAATGCGGTGATCGTACGTGCAGGTGACCATCATCACCTTACCGATGCCCAGCATCGCCCGCATCTCTTCGGTCACGCCCTGATATTCAGCCGGAAAGTCGATGGCGCCCGTCGCAATGATGCAGCCCTGGCCCGGCATCAGCCGCGGGATCGAACCCACGGTGCCCACCGTACCCGGGTTGGTTAGCGAGATTGACGTGCCTGCGAAATCGGCCACCGTCAACTTGCCCTTGCGGCCCTTCTGCACGAGTTCGTCAAAGGCTTTCAGGTACTGCGAGAACGTCATCGCACCGGCGTTCTTGATGTTCGGCACTACGAGCGCACGACCGCCATCGCGAGACGGCAAATCGATCGCCAAGCCCATGTTGATGTGGCTGCGGACAATTTTGAAAAGGTCTTTGCCCTGCTCGGCGTACGCGCAGTTCAATGCCGGATTCGTCTGCAGCGCCTTGACGATTGCCCATCCGATGATGTGCGTGTATGAAATCTTGGAATGGCCCAGTAGCGACCGGTGCTGGTTGATGATGCGCCGGTTCTCGTCGATCACCTTCACCGGGATCGACCGCTGGCTCGTCGCCGTCGGCATCGACAGCGACAGCGTCATGTTCTCAGCCAACCGCGCCGGCGCGCCACGCAGCGGAACCAGTTGCTCAGAGGAATCCACCTCTTTGCTGGGCGTTGGCTTCGTTTCGACGGCCTTCGTTTGGGTCGTGGTGACGCCCGCTTCCGCCGCGGCAACTGGCGGCGGAGTAGGCGGAGGTGGTGGTGGCGGGGGAGGAGGCGGCGGCGGGGGCGCTGCGGCAGCTACCGTCCCGTTCCCCTTCTCCGCGGCAAACTGGCTCTGCCAGCTTTCATCCACGAACGTATGGTTGTTCTTGTACTGCTGAAATAGCTCTTCTTCGAGCCAACTATTCACATCGATCTTTGTACTTTCCGGCATGGAGAGGCTGACGCGGCGCAGATGCGGCGATTAACTTTCATCATAACCGGATTGCAACCTTCCCCGTCACCCAGTCCGTCCACATCGCCGTCTCTCCCGTCGAAATCAATGGGGATCCGTCCAGCACTGCGTTCGCAAAATGTTCAATCAACGGGTAGTGCAGGTTCGCATGGGGCGGCAAGTCCTCCGACCCGCCCGGCCACACCACGCGGCCACTGTTCAGCGGCGTCATCTCAATCGCGCCCTCGGTTCCCACTATCCGGAACTCGTCCCGATCCACCTTGCTGTGCCACCGCGCGTCCACCACGCCGCGCACGCCTTGCGGATACTCTACGAGCACCGTCGCGTTATCTTCCACCGCATAGCGATGCACCGAGTTCGAAGTGTAGCCGGTCGCCTTCGCGGGATTGCCAAATAGAAAGTTCATCGCATCGATCCGGTGCGAGGCGATGTCATAGAGAGGCCCGCCCCCCGCGAGTTCCGGATCAAATCTCCAGTAGTCCGGCTCAATGCCCGGAGGCACCCAGCTATGGCAAGTCGCCTGGCACAGTACGGGCTGCCCAATCGCTCCCGCCTCCACCAGCGCCTTCGCACGCTGCAGGTTCGGATAGAGCCGCCGGTAGTAAGCAACCCCGAATAGTTTCCCCGTATCCCGCGCCGCCGTTACCATGTCCCGCGCCTCGGGATAGTTCATCGCCATCGGCTTTTCGCAGAGCACATGCCGGCCCGCGTGCAGCGCCGTCACCGTCTGGGGCGCGTGCAGCGCCACGGGGGTGCCTACATAAACTGCGTTGATCTCCCTGTCGCGCAGCGCCACCTCCAGCGAAGGATAGACGTTGCATCCATAGGGCGAAGCCTTCTCCGGATGGCGCGTCACAATACCGCGCAGGGCGCTCCGCTCATGTGCCTGAATTGCGGGCAGTACGCGCTTCGTGGTGATATCTCCCACACCAATTACCAGCCAGTTGACGGTTTTGCTCATGGTGCTATTGTCTCCTCATGGCATCGCATTTAGGAGTGAGCCCCAGCGACCACGTTGTGCTCGAGTGGGTCCGCACCAACGAACCCACCGGCGCGTGGCAACGCATCCTGCCCGACGCCACCGTGCAATTCCCGTTTGAGATCCCTAAGGGCCGTTACCTGATCATCACGGACCTCGATTGGCGCTTCCAATCTGCCGACCAACTCACCCCCCAGTGTGTGACTTTGCGCCTCTACCTGACGCCCCTCAACCAATCGTCCAATCCCCTGCAAGTACACGAATCCACCACCCAGCTCGACTTCCTGGGTTGCGGCGGATCCTCGGAAGCGATGACCACCGGCTTCGTCGTCGACGAAAGCGCGAAAGTCATCTGGGATAGCTGGCCGATAAACCGCTTCGTTACGCGCATCCTCCTCCGCGGCTACCTCATCGATCGTTCATGAACTGGACCCATACCCTCATCGAAACCGACTGGCCGGACACCGGCCCAGTCGAACCCCTTCCCTGGGCCGACGCCGCGGAACTCACCCCCCGACTGGCCCGCGCCCGCGCCCTCGGCTATTCGCATCTACTCGTCTACGGCGACCGCGAACACTACGCCAACCTTCTCTGGGCCACCGGCTTCGACCCTCGCTTTGAAGAAGCTCTGCTCATTCTGGGCGCCGAAGGCCCTCCCCTTCTCCTCGTTGGCAACGAGTGCATCGGGTATCTCCGCATCAGCGGGCTATATACGGCAGGCCTCCTCCGCGGCGAAGTCTATCCGCCGTTTTCTCTGATGGATCAGCCCCGCGCTCACGGTCGCACGCTCCGCGAAATTCTCATGGCCGAAGGCCTCGCCGGTGGCGCCAAGATCGGCGTGGTCGGGTGGAAGGACTACGACGAGCCCACGCAGTCCGACCTCCCGTCCTACCTCATCGACCTCCTGCGCGAGTTCGCCCCCATCGAAAATGCAACCCGCGCTTTTACGCGCCTCCGCGCCCAAGCCTCCCCCTGGGAGATCGCCTACTTCGAAGGTTCCAACGTCGCCGCGGCCGATGCCATGCGCCGGATTCTCTTCGGCCTGCGCGAAGGCCTCACCGACCATCAAGTCGCCACCCAGGCCGGCTACAACGGCCTCCCCATGGCCTGCCACTGGACGGTGAAGACCGGCCCCACCCGCGTCAGTCTGGCCAGCGCCAGCGGGAACGTTATCCGGCAAGGTGAGTACTTTTCCGCCAACGTCAGCTACTGGGGCAGCAACTGCTGCCGCTGCGGCTGGCTCGCTTTCGATTCGAACGACGCCCCGGCCGGCTATGTCGACGAGTTCGCGGGACCCTACGTCGCCGCCATGGCCGCCTGGTTCGAACACCTCACGCTGGGCCGCCCCGGCGGCGAGCTCTTTGACCTTATCCAAAGTCTGCTGCCGTTCGACCAATTCGGTATCTTCTTGAACCCCGGCCACCTCATCCACTTCGATGAATGGCCCGGCTCACCGATCTACGCGAGGTCGACGGAGCCCTTGACGAGCGGAATGATTATCCAATCCGACATCATCCCCAGCTCGAAGCGCTTTTCCTCGACCCGCATGGAAGATAGCTACGCGCTCGCTGACGCGAACCTCCGCGCCGCGCTCGCTGTTCAGTACCCCGGGGTCTGGGCCCGCATCGAGCAGCGCCGCGAGTTCATGACCGGTTCGCTCGGGTTCGTTTTGCCGCCGGAGGTGCTGCCGCTCGGCGACCTCTGCGGCCTCGTACCGCCGTACCTGTTCGAACCCAACGTGTTGATCGGCGTCCGCCGTTAGTCGACAAACATCCGGGCCACGCGGGAGCTGATGCCACACAAAACGGCATACGAGATGGTTCCCGCCGTCCGGGCGATCTGCTGCGCGTCGATCTCGCCGCCCAGTAGCGTCACGGCGTCGCCCGGCTTCACACCCTCGATGCCGGTGACGTCGATCGTTGTCACGTCCATCGAAACGGCCCCGATCACCGGGCAGACCCGGCCATTGACCAGAACCTTGCCCTTGTTCGAGAGCCGATGCGGATACCCGTCAGCATAGCCTGCCGCCAGCACGGCGATTCGTATGGGCTTGGCCGCGCGGTGGATGGCCCCATAGCCCACCGCCGCCCCGGCAGGAATATCTTTCACTTCCAGCACGCAGGTCTTCCAGGTTAACGCCGGCGTCACGTCGAGTTCCCGGTCCGGCGCCGGACCCTTGGCTGGGGAGATGTAGCCGTAGATGGCGTGTCCCGGCCGCACCATATTGCCCCAGGCTTCCCGCCGTCCGTAGGCGATCGGGATCGTACTCGACAAATGGACATAAGCCGGCCGTAGTCCACTCGCCGATAACAGATCGAAGAAGTATTTTGTCTGCTCCTCCGTCTGGGTGGATCCATAGTCGGAAGACGAGGCGAAGTGCGTCATCAACCCCTCAAATTGCGCCGTCTTGCAGCCGCTCACGGCCTCCGCCACGGCGCCCGCTTCCGCCCGCGCACCGAGCCGCCCCATGCCGCTATCGATTTTTAAATGGAACGCCGCCGCCTGTCCGCGCCGTACCGCCAAACGCTCCAACTCGGCGATCTCACCCAGATCATGCAGCGCCGGTGTCAGCCGGTAGTCGAAGAACGCCTCGCGGCTCCCCGGCAGAAAATCGGCCATCACCAGAATCCGGGTTTGAATTCCGGCGTCGCGCAGCGCCGCACCTTCCTGCACATTGCTGACCGCCAGCCACCGCGCCCCGGCCCGCTCAAGAGACCTCGCCACCGCCACGGCCCCATGCCGGTAGGCATCCGCCTTCACCACCGGCATTACCGAGACCTCTTGCCCTACCACCGCCCGCACCGCCCGGAAGTTCCCGGCGATGCATCCGAGCGACACTTCTAACCACGATCGGTGCATAACTCCTCAAATAGCGCCACATAGGCGTCGGTCACAGCGTCCCAACTATACCGCTCCTGCACCCGGCTCACGGCCGCCGCACGCAGCCGCTCCCGCTCCGCTTCCGGTAGGGACAGTACTTGACGCAGCACCTCCGGCAGGTTCGCCGCCGTGAATGGCAGCCCCACTCCGCCGGCGACTTCACGGTTCTCTTCAGTATCGAGGTACAGCACCAGCGCGCCCCGGCCCATGGCTTCGATCAGCGCCGGATGGGTCCCGCCCACCTCCGTTGCATGGATGTAGGCGTAGCAAAACGAACCCAATTCTTTGTATCCCTGTCCGTAGATCGCTCCCGGAATCACGATGCGCGGGTCGCGCGTCTCCCGCACCCGGGCGATGTAGTCGTCCGAGTACGGCGCATCACCAATCAACGCCAACCGCCGGTCGGTCGCCACCTGCTCAAACGCCTCCCGCACGAGCAGAGCGTTGTTCTCCGGCTCCATCCGGCTGACGTAGAGAAAGTATCCCTCCGGTTCCAGGCCCAACTCATCCAGGGCCACCCGTGTCGTCAGCTTGCCCATCTCGGCGCCGTAGGCGATGAAGGTCGTCTCGGAGTTGTACTCCTGGCGATAGTATTCGCGGATCGCGAGCGCATCGGAAACCGCGCGGTTTGGGCAGAACGTCGCCAGCCACTCCGACAGGCGGTACCACGCCTTCGCCAGCCGGTTCCACTTCTTCCGCTTCCGTTCTAGGCCGTCAACATTCAAGGCCACCCGCGTGCCAACTACCCGCGGCATCCAGCAGAACACCGCGTTGGCCGCATTGCAGTACAACGCGACATCCTGCCGTTGGCCCAACAAATGAAATGTCGATAGCGCCGTATGCACTATCGTTTCCAGATACTTATGCCGGATGGTAGGGAGTGTGCACAGGCGCATTCCCAAAAAGTGGGTGCCCGAGTGCCGATCCCGGCAGTAGACGAGCACTTCGTGCCCCCGCTCCACCAGACGCTGCCCCAACTCCTCCGCAAACGTCTCAAACCCTCCGTAGTTGGCCGGAACGCCGCGCGTGCCAACAATCGCAATGCGCATCGGCTATCCGCGGGCTGTTTTTAACCGGGACTGCACTCGAGCCGCCGTCGGCTTCGGCGCCGGGCGGGAAGTGGGTTCCTTTTGGAACCAGCTTGCCATGTACTCATCGGTCACCCGGCGACGGCGCATGATCACTTCCCGCTTCGCCCAGACGCGCTTCCAGGTCTTCACAATTGCGGGGAAGGCCTTCAGGGACGAGGTTTCGCGGGTGAAACAACAGGCGATCACTACGGCGTCGCGAACGGTGATCCAGAACCAGTGCCGTTTGTACAAATCAGCGGTCATGTTCTTGATTCGCATCAGGAACCGATTCTTTACCGAATGCATGTTGATCTCGGCCGGCAGAGCCCGCCGGTTACCCGGCAGCACGTTGCGAACGTGATAGGCTTTCGGATTCGGCGTGTAGAGGCAGCGCCATCCTAACAACTGGGCGCGCCAGGCAACGTCAGCGTCTTCGCGGTAGACGAAAAAGTCGGAATCGAAGAATTCGCCGTCAATCGAGATGTCGTCGATCATCTCCCGGCGATAGAGTGCGGCGGCGGCCGTGGCTCCAAAAACGTACTCAAAATTTGAGTACTCGCCGTTGTCCACTTCCTGGCTGCCCCGGTCCAAATGCCGCAACATCGGGGTGAAATAGATGCCGGTGGAATCGACGCGAGGTTTGTCGGGCAGGTCGAAACTGGCGCTGATGGTCAGCAACTTTCCGCAAACGGCGCCAATCCGAGGATGCAGATAGCCAGCCTCCACCAACTGCGAAATAAAGTTCGTCAGCAGCAGCACATCGGGATTCAGGGTTAAAACCCACTCGCCCCGGCTCGCCTGGATGGCCTGGTTCTGGGCGGCGGCAAAGCCTGTATTTTCATCGTTATAGAAAACACGGCAACGGCCGTCGAACTGTTCGAGAATGTCGATGGTCCCGTCGGTGGAGTTGTTGTCCACGACAATCACTTCCAGGCTCGGGTACTTCTGTGTCAACACAGACTCCAGGCAACGCTTGATAAATCGGCCGCTGTTGTAGGTGACGATGGTGACGGAGACCAGTTCGGGTTGAGCCATGTAGGTTGTCTAGTGGTTCTTTAAATTCCCAAAAACTACACAACGGGCGGAGAGTCGTATGGAATCAAGGTGTGCGCCGCATACCGGCCAGCCCCGCAGCAGGAAAATCCCCAAGATACATCTTGCTGCCAGGCCAAGTAGTACGCATCCCGCGACGAGCCGCCTGGTAACCGGCCCGAAATGCTGAACAACGTACCTAAGCAGGCTACCATACCAGAATCGAATCCGGGACGAGTCAGCCAGCTTTTGAACCGAGTGGCCCCCCGTGTGAGCGGCCCGGACAGCCGGTTCCAGGACGATAGTTCCGCCCAGAGCGAGCAAGCGCTTGGCAAAGTCGACATCTTCAAACCAGACTGGAAAAAATCGCTCATCGAAACCGCCTAATTCCTCCCAATCATCCCGCCGGAACAGAAACAACGCCCCGGCCGGTTGCTCCACGGATTGCCGTTTGTTTAGTTCGACATCCACGCACCGATAAGCCCGGTTTACGGGGTTGTTCGGCCATAGGTGATTTATTCCCAGCACTTCGAATGCCAAGGCCGCAGCGGTCGGTAAACGCCTGATACTAAAACCCTTCTGGGGAAGTCCGTCGGCCTCCACCAGCAGTCCGGCGGCGGCAGTGTGTCGGTTAGCAACACTGATGTCACAGAGCGGTTCTACGCCGGTCAGCAGCCGGGCGTCCGGATTCAGCAACAGCGTCAACGGCGCCGTATGCGCCCGCACCCCCTGATTCACTGCCGCAGCGAACCCCCGATTGGCTTCGTTTCGTAATATCGTCACCCCGGCCGGGAAGATTGTCCCGTCGGTGGAAGCGTTGTCTACAATCACTACCGGCACGCCAAACTGCTGGCAGGAGGCCACGGCCTCGGCTAGATGCGCCCCGGAGTTGTACGTAACGATTACGGCGGTAACACGGCTCATGGCCGCACCAGCCGGAAGTACCACTGCCAGAACGTATCAAAGCCGGTCTCCCGCTGCAGTGCTTCGATCAGTTCGTCATCAAGTGGCAAAGGCCCGGCATGTTCCACGGGGAACACGGGGAACATCGCACGTTGCCCGTGGCGGCGCGCCAGATGCTTCCACAAAAACTGGGCCACTGCCACCGCCCACCTGTGTCTTTTCCCCCAATGCTTGGCGACCAAACGCGCGTGGTTGGTCGAAAGCTGGCGGACTGAAAACTCGCTCCAGGCTCCGGACGTCGCGCTCCCTTCGTGGACCCCGGTGGCGGCAGGTACGTAACGGCCGCTCAGGCCGGCAAGCCGGCACCGTACGCCAAACTCGACGTCTTCGTAATAGGTCCCAAAGGATTCATCCAGGTAGCCGACCTTCTCCCGCAACTCGGTCCGTAGCAGGACCGCGGTGAACGAGGCCATCGAAATTTCCCGCGGCACGTCCCAAGGTCCCCCATCCGGCCGTCCATTCCCCGCCCGCCAAGCGAACCCGCCCCGGCTCAACAGATCGAATGTTCCATCAATTCGACCATTCGGCATGTACAGTTTGCCGGTCGCAAACCACCCTCCGGCCGTCAGCAACTGCTCCAACCACGCCGGATCCAGCCGAACGTCGTTATTGATGACGGCGACATGCGTCGTCTTTGCCGCCCGCCACCCGGCGTTTACCGCCGCGGCAAAGCCGCGATTCTCTGGGAACCGGATGACGTCTTCCCCTGCGTATGGCTCCGCGGATCCGTCGTCCACCACTAAAATCCGGTCGAAGGGCACCGTCTGCGCCCGCAACCCCGCCACGCATTGCCGGGTCAACTCCGCCCGGTTCCACATGGGAATGATGGCGGTCACGCTCACGAGAATCGTTTCTTTACCAGGAACCAGAGGTTGTAGAAGCCATCGCGCCAGGGGTTCAGCTTGATCTCGCCCAGCCGCGATGAGTACTGAATGGAGATCTCGTTGAACCGAACGTCCGACCGCTTCAACGCCTCGATCTTGATCTCTTCACTGAACGCCATGCCGTCCGAGGTCAGCTTCATGCCGTCCAGAATCGACCGGCGGAACACCCACATGCCGCTCTGCGAATCCCGCACCCAGCGGAAGTAGAGCAGACTCATCGCCACGGAAAGCACGAAGTTCCCGAACTTGTGTTTGAAGCTCATCGCCTGGCGGTCCCGGACGGGGAACCGGCTCGCGTTCAGGAAGTCGGCCTCCAGGTGCAAGAAAGCTTCAAGAAGATAGGAGATCGCGTCCGGCGGGTAGCTGTGGTCGCCATCGAGGGTGATGATGACATCGCCGGTCGCGACCGAGAAGCCCTTTTTATAGGCGCGTCCGTAGCCGCGAACATGCTCCCGGATCACCCGCGCGCCGAGCGATTCGGCGACGTCGGCGGTGCGGTCGGTCGAATTGTTATCGACGACGATCACCTCATCCACAAATTCCGGCATGCGCCGCAACACTTTTTCGATTCCCTGCTCTTCATTGAGACAAGGGATGATAACCGTGATCCGAAGTCCTTTGTACAAACTCTGAAGGTATCATGAAGGCATGAAGTTCCTCCTGGTGTTGTTCTCCGCGTTGAGCCTGTGGGCGGCCGATCCGGCTGTCCGGGAGGTGAAGGCCGTCTACCTGCTCCCGATGACCAACGGCCTCGACCAGTACCTGGCCAGCCACCTCACGAAGGCCGGTGTCGTCCAAGTCGTCACCGATCCGTTGAAGGCCGACGCTGTTTTTACCGACCGTGTGGGCGAAGCCTTTGAACGCAAGCTCGCCGATCTTTACGCCCCGAAGCCGGTGCCGAAGGTGGAGGCGCCTGAAGTAGACGAGAAGGACAAGAAGAAGAAGGCCAAGCCGGCTTCGCCCGCCGATATGAAAGAGAACGAGTCGGTGCTCGCGGCCCGCGTCGGCAGTAGCTCCTGGGGCCGGGGCCGCGGCAATATCTTCTTGGTACAACGCTCCACCGGCAATGTGATCTGGTCGACCATGGGCAGGCCGAAAGACTCCTCGGCCCCCAATGTAGCTAAGGTCGCCGGCAAGATTGCGGACGAACTGAAGCGCGATCGGACCGATCCGAAGCCTTAACTACTTCACGTATTTCTCAAACCAGCCGAGGATGTGTTCGACCTTGGCGATGCGATGGCTCGGGAATGCGCCGCGGATGCCGTGCGGTTCGCGCGGGATCCGCACCATAACCGTGTCGATCTTCCGGGCCTTCAGCGCGAAGTAGAACTCCTCGGTTTGGCCGATCGGCGTCCGCCAGTCCTCTTCGCCGGTGATCAGCATCGTCGGCGTCTTCACTTTGTCGGCGAAGAAGAGCGGCGAGTGGTCGATGTACTGCTTCGGGTTCTCCCACGGCATCGCCTTCATCCAGCGGGTCATCAGCAGGCCGATATCGGCCGAACCGGCCTGGGTGAACCAGTTGATAACCGGATACTGCGACACCGCGGCCGCGAAGCGATCGGTCCGGGTGACGATCCACGCGGTCAGAATGCCGCCGCCGCTGCCGCCCGTGACGCAGAGCTTCTTCGGGTCGATGTAGCCTTTGGCGACTACGGCATCAACGCCGGCCATCAGGTCCTGATAGTCGTCGCCGGGATAGCTGCCGTGGATGACGTTGGCGAACTCTTCGCCGTAGCCGGTGGAGCCGCGCGGATTCGTGTAGAGCACGACGAAGCCCCGGGCCGCGTAGATCTGCATCTGATGGTTGAACTCGATGCCGTACATGGCGTGCGGGCCGCCATGGATATCGAGAATCAGCGGGTACTTCTTCGATGCGTCGAAGCCGGGCGGCTTAATGATCCAGCCCTGCATCATTTTGCCGTCGAAGCTCTTGTAGCGAATCTCTTCCACGGCGCCGATAGGATTGGCCGCCAGCAGACTGCCATTGGTGTCGGTCAACTTTCTCGGCGCGCCGCCGGAGGCCGGGAAGGTGAACACTTCCTTGGGTTGATTCGGGCTGGATCCGGTGATGGCCACCTGGCCGTTGCGCGCGATGGTCATCTGCTCGGCCGAGGCATACGCCGTCGCCAGGCGGAGTTTCCCGTCGGTCAGCGCCTTGTAGTTTCCATCGAGACCAAACGAATACACGGACGAGGTACCCGCGTCTTCAACCACAGCATAGATCGTCTTGCCGTCGGCACCCCAAGCGGGCGTGCTGACATTGCGGTCAAGACCCTGCGCCAAGCGGCGCGCGTTCGTTCCATCCTGATTCGCGAGCCAGAGCGAAGTGGTATGCGCCGCGTTTCCTTTGTCGGGATAGCCCAACCAGGCGATCAGCTTGCCGTCCGGCGAGACCAGGGGATTCTGCTCCGGCCCATTGCCCTTCGTGATCTGCGACGCCTTGCCTGTCGCGACATCAAACGCCCACACATCGTCCGGGTAGAGCTCGTGATCCGCATTGCCGCTGCGCGCCCCGTGCAGATAGATGATCTTTCCGTCCGGAGTCCATGAAGGCTCGCCGCCATGGTTGAAATCGCCTGAGGAGATCCGCCTCGGTGCGCCGCCAGTAACCGGCACGACGAACAGATGCGTGAACCCGTTCGGAATCAAACCCGCCCCGCCGATGCCATCCGCCCGCCAGCGTAACCGCGTCACCACCGAGGGTGGCTCCGCCCACCTGGCGCCTTCCGGCGCCTTCGGCATCTTGATCGACCACTCCGGCGTCCCGGCCACCCGCCGCAAGAACGCCAACTGCGTCCCGTCCGGCGACCAGCTCATCGCCGTGGGAGGGGTATCGAGATCGGTGATCCGCGCTTCCACGCCCGTGTCCATCCAGCGAACCCAAAGCTGCGACTGCTTCAAATACGCGAGCTTTGTCCCGTCGGGCGACCATCGCGCTAAGCGCCCCGCCCCAATCGGCCGGTGGTCCTTGCCGTCCACGGAGACCATCCAGAGCGTGTTCTCGAACCGGTCGTTGAACCGGTCCGCTGTCTCCAACGTGTAGACGATTCGTTGACCATCCGGCGAGATCTGCGGCAGATTGGGATTGCGCCAATCGAGGAGGGTCTCCGAAGAGAGGGCGAGGGCCAGCAGCGGAAGAATCATAGGAGGAAGGATTTGGGGCGGGTGAATTGCGAAAAGCCAAGAACACTCAAGGCTACGCCGCGGCCCGAATCCTTCACGCCCGTCCAGGCGAGCGAAGGAGCCAGATAGTCGCAGCGATTGTGATACACGGTTCCAGTATCGATCTGCGCGCCAATGCGGAGGGCCGCGGCTTGATCTTTGGTCCAGATGCTGGCCGTTAAGCCATAGGCGCTATCATTCATCAGTCCAATCGCCTCGGCCTCGGAGTCTACCGGCATGATGCCGACGACAGGGCCGAAGGTCTCCTCCGTCATCACCCGCATGGAGTGGTTGACGTTGGTGAGGATCTGCGGCGACAGATAAGCGCCGCCAGGATCCGGCATGTTCAGGTGGGCCACAGCACCTTGTGCGATCGCCTCGGCCACTTGCGCCCGCACGAAATCGGCGGCGGCGGGACGGACCATCGGGCCCAGCGTGGTCGCCTTATCGAATGGATTGCCCAGGACGTATTCGTTGGTCAGCGCCACGGCGCGCTCGACGAACTCGGCGTAGACGGCGCGGTCGACATAGATACGTTCGACGCCGCAGCAGGATTGGCCCGAATTGAACATGGCTCCGTCGACGAGGTTTTCGACGGCGTGGGCCAGGTCGGCATCGGCGCGGACGTAGGCCGGATCCTTGCCTCCGAGTTCGAGCGCCATGGGGGCGCGGGCGGCGGCTTCAATCTGCCGGCCACCGGCCACGGAGCCGGTGAACGAAACGAAGCCAATGCGTCGGTCGGCGACGAGTTTCAAGACGTCAGCGTGCGAGGCGTGCGCAAAACGCAGCACCTCCGGCGGCAGGGCGGCGGCGAACCGCTCGGCGACGAGCGGCGTTTGGGCGGAGGCTTTGAGCAGGACAGCGTTGCCGGCCAGGATCGCGGGGACGACGGAGTTCACCGCGCAGAGGTAGGGATAGTTCCACGGCGCGATGGTGAAGACGATGCCGACGGGCTCCTTCCGGATGAACCCGGCCGGAGCCGGGATATCAGCCAGACACTGTTCCGCAATCGAGATCATGTAGCGGGCCCGTTCGGCGAACCCGCGGCGGATCTCGTTGGGCGTGTAGCGGATAGGGCGGCCCATCTGCCAGGTAAGCTCTTCGCCGATAGCGTCCGCCTCGGCTTCAAACTTGGCTACGAGGGACTCGCACAGGGCGATCCGTTCGGCCAGGGAAAGCTTCGGAGGCGGCGCGAGCAGCGCGTCGAAGTTGGTGGTCAACTCGCGCTCCGCATAGACGGAGCCGTCCACCGGAGAGATGGTCCGCTGGATCATAACGGTGTCGTGTAGGCCGCGGTGATGCCACCGTCAACGAGGAACTCGGTGCCGGTGACGAAGGACGAATCGTCCGAAGCGAGGTAAAGGACCGCCTTGGCGATCTCCCTGGCCTGACCGAAACGGCCCATGGGAATGTGGACGAGACGGCGCTGCTTCTTCTCTTCGGTATTGAGGTATTTCATCAGCAGCTCGGTCTGGAGCGGCCCAGGGCAGAGTGCGTTGACGCGGATGTTCTCCCGCGCATGAATGGCGGAGAGTTCACGGGACATCGAGAGGACCGCGCCCTTGCTCGCGGTGTACGCCAACTGCGGAGTGGCCGCTCCGAGCAGAGCCACGAACGAGGCCGTGTTGATGATGGACCCGCCGCCGGCGCGGCGCAGCGCCGGAATCCCATACTTGCAGCCGAGAAACACCCCTTTCACGTTCACGGCGAAGGTGAGATCCCATACATCTTCGGTGGTTGTGATGGCGTCGTCATCGTCGGCGTGTGAGATGCCGGCGTTATTGAAGAGGATGGTGAGTTTGCCGTAGGTCTCTTCGGCCTCGCGCACCATGCGCTCGCAGTCGGCGGCTTTCGACACGTCGGCCTGCACGGCGTGAACGCCTGGAATTTGCGCGCACGCATCGGCATTCAGGTCGACGGCCACTACTTTGGCGCCTTCAGCCAGAAACAGCAGAGCCGTCTCTTTGCCAATGCCACTACCCGCGCCGGTAATCAGCGCCACTTGGTCTTTCAATCGGTCCATAGAATTAGATCTTCTCAAAGTAGCGACGGCGTTCCCAATCGGTCACGGCCATGTCGTAGGCTTTTTGTTCCGTGCGGAAGAAATGGGCATAGTGTTCGACAACATCGGCGCCGAGCGCCCGTTTGGTGAAGTCGCTGGCGGCGAACAGGTCGGTCGCCTGACCGAGGGTATAGGGCACGCGCGGCAGCGTCTGCGAAGAGTACATGTCGCCCAGGAAGACGGCCGGCGGTTCGATCTTGTTGACGATGCCGTCGATGCCCGAGGCCAGCGAAGCGGCGAAAGCCAAATAAGGATTGGCATCGGCGCCGGGGATGCGGTTTTCGATGCGGAGGCTCTTGCCCTCTCCCACAACCCGGAAGCCGGCTGTGCGATTGTCTTTGCTCCAGGCCAGGCGCGTGGGCGCCCAGGACATGTCTTCATAGCGCTTGTACGAATTTACGGTCGGCGCATAGAAGACCATGAACTCCGGCGCGTGGGCAATCCAGCCGCCGAGGAAGTGGCGGAACGTGTCGGAGTGGATGTCGCCGAACTGGCTGAGGCTCAGATGGAGGTGGCAACTGGATCCGGCTTGCCCATGGTGCGGCTTTGCCATAAAGGTGACGCTGATGCCGCTTTGTTCGGCAATCTCTTTCAGGCACTGTTTGAATAGCACATGGTTGTCGGACATCGTAAGGATGTCTGTATAGCGCACGTTGACTTCGTGTTGGCCGAGGCCCCACTCTCCCTTTGAGTTCTCGACGGGGATACCAGATTGGCGGAGGTGACGGCGGACGGCGGCGGTGAAGAACTCTTCTCGGCTGCCTTGGAGCAGGTTGTAGTCTTCGAGGTACCAGCTCAACGGGTCGAGTTTCTGATAGTCCTGCTCGTGGGCCGCGCGGTAGGTTTGGCGGTAGGCGTAATATTCGAGTTCGGAGGCGGCCATCGCGTTATAGCCGAGCGAGGCTGCGGCGGCGATCTGCTTTTTGAGAATGGAGCGGGGCGCCACGGCCACATGATCGATGTCGCAGTGAACGAAGGCCGTCTTGGGCTGCCAGGTGGTCAGGCGCAGAGTCGCCAGATCAGGGATCAGATGAAAGTCGCCGTAGCCGAGCTCCCAGTTGGCGAAACGGTAGCCGGGGACGGGCTGCATTTCGGCGTCGGTGGTGAGCAGGTAGTTGCAGGCGTGGGTGCCTTGGGTAGCGACGCTATCGAGGAAGTAAGAAGCGTCGAATCGTTTGCCCATCAGGCGGCCGTAGTGATCGGTGAAGCCGGCGACGACGGTTTCAACGGTTCCGGTGTCGACGTGCTGCCGCAGAGAGCTGAGATCGAGATGGGCCATGGTGAACGCTAGGCTATCACTCTATGACAATAAAGTAAATCTGAGTGTCGCAATGTCATCATGACGCCGCACACCCGTGATGTCTGTTTTTTAATTTATATATTTCTCTCGTGTTTTCAATAGGATAAACAAAAGTCTTGTCACTCCTGCCTCGAGTGTGCTAATAATTGTCATTGTAGTACTCGGTAGTATTGGAGGACATAAACATGAACATCCGCCCGCTCCACGACCGCATTGTCGTGAAACGCATTGAAGAGAAAGAGACCGTTATGAACGGTATCATCATCCCGGACAGCGCCAAAGAGAAGCCGCAGGAAGGCGAAGTCGTCGCCGTCGGCAACGGCAAGCGTCTCGATGATGGCAAGATCGCTCCGTTGGAGCTCAAGGCTGGCGACCGCATCCTGTTCGGAAAGTATTCCGGCAGCGACATCAAGGTTGACGGCAACGAATATCTGATCATGCGCGAGGACGAAGTCCTTGGCGTGATCGCGTAGTACCGTACGGTTACGAGGATTAAGAAACATGGCTGCAAAACAGATCGTTTATTCGGAAAATAGCCGCCAGGCCATCCTGCGCGGGGTGAATCAGCTCGCTGACGCCGTGAAAGTGACCCTCGGCCCCAAGGGCCGGAACGTGGTCCTTGAGAAAAAGTTCGGCGGCCCGACCATCACCAAGGACGGTGTGACCGTCGCGAAGGAAATCGAGCTGGCGAATCCGCTCGAGAACATGGGCGCCCAGATGGTCCGTGAGGTTGCTTCGAAGACCTCCGACATCGCCGGCGACGGCACCACCACTGCCACCATTCTGGCTCAGGCGATCTATCGTGAGGGCGTGAAGGCTGTTGCAGCCGGCGCCAACCCGATGGCCCTGAAGCGCGGCATCGAGAAGGCCGTTGAGGTCTGCATCGGTGAAGTGAAGTCGATGGCGACCAAGGTTGCCAACGACGAGAAGATCGCCCAGGTCGGCACCATTTCGGCCAACGGCGACGCCACCATCGGCACCATCATTGCGGAAGCGATGAAGAAAGTCGGTAAGGACGGCGTCATCACGGTTGAAGAGTCGAAGACCATGGTCACCGAGCTTCAGACCGTGGAAGGCATGCAGTTCGACCGTGGCTACCTGAGCCCCTACTTCGTCACCGACGCCGACCGTATGGAAGTCGTGATGGAAGATCCGTACATCCTGATCTACGAAAAGAAGATCAGCAACATGAAGGATCTGCTGCCCGTGCTCGAGCAGGTTGCCCGTGGCGGCCGTCCGCTCCTCATCATTGCTGAGGAAGTGGAAGGCGAAGCCCTGGCCACCCTCGTGGTGAACAAGCTCCGTGGCACGCTGAACTGCGCGGCTGTGAAGGCTCCTGGCTTCGGTGATCGCCGGAAGGCGATGCTCGAGGACATCTCGATCCTGACCGGCGGCAAGGCCATCATGGAAGACATCGGGATCAAGCTGGAAGGCGTCCGCTTGGAAGATCTGGGCCGCGCCAAGCGCGTCACGATCGACAAGGACAACACCACGATCATCGACGGCGCCGGCGAAGCCACTGGGATCGAAGGCCGCATCAAGCAGCTCCGCAACCAGATCGAAGACACCACCTCCGACTACGACCGTGAGAAGCTCCAGGAACGCCTGGCGAAGCTCGCTGGCGGCGTCGCGGTGATCAAGGTCGGCGCGGCTACCGAAACCGAGATGAAGGAAAAGAAGGCTCGCGTCGAAGACGCGCTGCACGCCACCCGTGCGGCCGTTGAAGAGGGCATCGTTCCTGGCGGCGGTATCGCTCTTCTCCGTGCAGCTTTGGCGCTGAAGGACCTGAAGGTTCCCGGCGACGAGCAGATCGGCGTCGACATCATCAAGCGCTCCTGCGAAGAGCCGATCCGTCAGATCTCCGGCAACGCCGGTTTTGAAGGCGCGATCGTCATCGAGAAGGTTCGCGAGAACAAGAACGCCAACTTCGGCTTCAACGCCGCTTCTGGCGACTACGAGGATCTGTTGGCTGCGGGCGTTATCGACCCGGCCAAGGTGACCCGCTCGGCCCTGCAGAACGCCGCTTCGATCAGCGCGCTGATGCTGACCACCGAAGCGATGATCTGCGAGATCCCCGAGAAGAAGGCTGCTCCGGCTCCCGGCGGCCATGACCACGGCCCCGGCGGCATGGACTACTAAACCAGTCCTGCTACCCAGCAGAGCAAAGGGCCCTGGGCGAAAGCTCAGGGCCTTTTTGCGTTTAGCTATTGGCTAGGCGGTGGAGCGATTCGGTGAAGGGCGGATAGGCCACGCCCTTCTCGGTGATGATACCGGCGACGTAGCGGTTCGGCGTGACGTCGAAGGCGGGGTTCTGGACGGCGATCCCTTCGGGGGCGACAGGGACGCCGTAGACCTCGGTCACCTCTTTCGACGACCGCTCTTCGATGGGGATCTGGTCGCCGCTGGTCAGGGTCAGGTCGAGCGTCGAAATCGGCGCCGCGACGTAGAACGGTACGCCGTTCTCTTTCGCGAGCACGGCCACGCTATAGGTGCCGATCTTGTTCGCCACGTCGCCATTGCCGGCGATACGGTCCGCACCCACGACCACGCAGCCAATGCGGCCCGACTTCAGGAAGTGGCCGGCCATGTTGTCGGTGATGAGCGTTGTGGGGATGCCGTCTTCCTGGAGCTCCCAGGCGGTCAGCCGGGCGCCCTGTAGGAACGGGCGGGTCTCGTCAGCGAAGACGTCGATCTTCTTGCCGGCGGCGACCGCGGCGCGGATGACGCCGAGTGCCGTGCCGTAGCCCGCAGTGGCGAGCGCACCCGCGTTGCAATGGGTCAAGACGGTCTTGCCGTCCGGCACCAAGTCCGCTCCGTGCGCACCGATCGCCTTGCAGATGGCGACGTCTTCGTCCTTCACGCGTTTGGCTTCCGTGACGAGCGCGTCGATGATCGCTTCGCGGCTCTGTCCGGCGAGCGTTGCATGCAGCCGCCGCATCCGTTCAATGCCCCAGAACAGGTTCACCGCGGTGGGGCGAGTGGCGGCTAACGTGGAGCAGATCAACTCGAAATCGTCATCGCTCCGCTCAACGCCAATCGCGACGCCCATGGCCGCCGCCACGCCGATGGCCGGCGCCCCGCGGATGATCATCGTCTTGATGGCGTCCGCCACCTCGCCATAGCTCCGGCAGGTGACAAACACCGTTTCGCGCGGGAGGCGGGTCTGGTCGATCATTACGACCCCGTCCGCCGTCCATTCAATAGTTTCGACCATTCAGGATGAAGCCTCCGAACATTGCAAGATTATAGGTGCAGTGCGTTAACGTAGCCGCTGCCGTGCCGTACTGCAATCGCAGCCAGCCGAACACCAAGCCTGCCACCGTCAACAGCAGCAGATGCTGCCAGCTCCACGAGTACTGCGGCCCGTGGATAAGGGCGAAGGGGACGCTGGTCAATACCAACGCCGCCACTTGGCCAAAACTCCTTACTGCCAATGGGAGCACCAGGCCGCGGAAGAAGAGCTCTTCGCAGACAGGGCCGAAGGTCACGGCGAACAGGAAGAACAGAACCCGTTGAACGGGATCGGCCAGGAGTTCGTCGATGAGCGGCATTTTCACTTCTTTCGCCTGCAGCGCCCAGCCGGCGAAGCCGACGAAGATCGTCAGCGCGGGACCGTAGGCGAGGAAGCGCCAATACTGCGGCGGCAGCCCGAAGCCCAGGCTCTCCCAGAACGGCTGTTTGTGGCGCACGCGGAAACTGAACCACGCCGCGGCGACCCAAAACGCGTAGCCCAACAACTGCGAGGGCATCGCGATGTCTTTTGCTTCCGGCTTGACGCCGCTCAGGCTCAGCACCAGCAACACGATGCCGCCGGAAACCACAAGCGCCGGCAGAATTGCGCCCAGCGTGAGGAAAACGTCGAACCATCCCCAGAACGGGGAGCGGGGAGCGGCGGTGTCAGGGACGGCAATCACGGTTTCAGAATCTTCTCAAGCGCACGAGCGGTGTGGCTTTTCTTGCTGCGCAGAATCTGTTCGGGCGTACCGGCCGCGACAATCGTGCCGCCGCGCTCCCCGCCCTCCGGACCCAGGTCCACGATCCAATCCGCAGATTTCATGATATCGAGATGGTGCTCAATAATGATCACCGTATTGCCGAGATCGACGAGTTTATTCAGCACATCGAGCAGTCGCCGGACGTCTTCAAAGTGCAGGCCGGTGGTCGGCTCGTCCAAAATGTAGAGCGTTTTGCCGGTTTGCCGCCGGCTCAGTTCCTTGGCGAGTTTGATCCGCTGCGCCTCGCCGCCGGAGAGCGTGGTCGACGATTGACCGAGGTGGATATAGTCGAGGCCAACATCGTGCAGCGTCTGCAGTTTCTGGAAAATCGCGGGGAAGTTCTCGAGAATCGGCATCGCCTCTTCGACGGTGGCCGCCAGGACATCGGCGATGGAGTGGCCCTTGAACTTCACGGCCAGGGTTTCGGCGTTGTAACGCTTGCCGCGGCAGACGTCGCAGGTGACGTAGACATCGGGCAGAAAGTTCATCTCGATGCGCTTGAGCCCATCGCCCTGGCAGGCCTCGCAGCGGCCGCCTTTCACGTTGAAACTGAACCGGCCGGCTTTGTAACCCCGCTCGCGCGACTCGGGTAACATCGAGAATAGGTCGCGAATGGGAGCGAATAACCCGGTGTAAGTCGCCGGATTCGATCTCGGGGTGCGACCGATGGGCGATTGGTCGATCTCAATGACTTTGTCAATCAATTCGGCGCCGCGAATCGCCCGGTGCATTCCCGGCTCCGCGCGAGACCCATATACTTCCCGGGCCAACGCCCGGTAAAGAATATCGTTGATCAGCGTTGATTTTCCGGATCCGCTGACCCCGGTGACTACGGTCAGGGTGCCGAGCGGGATCTCGAGAGTGACGTCCTTTAAGTTGTGCTCGCTCGCCCCTTCGACAACGATCTTTTGCCCGCTTCCCGGCCGGCGCACGGTCGGAACCGGGATTGTACGCTTTCCGCTCATGTACTGCCCAGTCAGCGAGGCCTTGTTCCGCTCCACCTGTTTCGCTGTCCCGGCCGCCACCACATGGCCGCCCAGCCGGCCGGCTCCGGGTCCGAGGTCGATGACGTAGTCCGCGCGGCGGATCGTATCCTCGTCATGCTCCACGACCAGGACGGTATTCCCTAAATCTCTCAATTTAAAGAGCGTTTCGAGCAGCCGTTCGTTGTCTCGCGGATGCAGTCCGATCGATGGCTCGTCGAGAACGTACAGTACGCCGCGCAGTTTCGATCCGATCTGCGTCGCCAGGCGGATCCGTTGGGCCTCGCCGCCGGAGAGCGTCGCGGCGGAACGGTGCAGACTCAGATAATCGAGTCCGACCGCCAACAGGAACTCCAGCCGGTTCTCGATCTCTTCCCGGATGCGGCCCGCGATGAGCGTCTCCCGCTCCCCCAGTTTCCAAGCCCGGGCAGTCTCCAGCGCCCGCCCCACGGGCATCGCTGTCAGGTCCGCAATCGATACGTTCTTGACCCGCACCGCCAGGGAGGCCGGTTTCAGCCGCAACCCTTTGCACTCGCGGCAGAGGATAGGCGACATATACTGCATGAGTAACTCGGCATAGCCCGGCCCGGCGTCCGCGTAAATACCGTCGAGGATTTTCAGAATGCCTGGAAACTTGTCGCCGCCGTGCAGGAGTAGGTTTTGGGTGGCAGCCGGCAATTGGTCAAAGGGCTTCGCCAAGTTGAACTTTAGACGCTTGGCAACCTCTTCAAGCCGATGGTTCATCACACTCGTGCCGGACGCCGCACCCAACCCTCCTTCGAGCAGTGGCTTGCCGGGATCGACCATCACCTTGTCGGGATCAAAACTCCATTTCGAACCCAGCCCGTTGCACACTGAGCAGGCCCCAAACGGGCTGTTGAACGAAAAACTGCGCGGTTCCGGCAGCGGTACGCTCATCCCGCACTCGGGGCAGGCGAGCTTTTTCGAATACATCCGCTCTTCGCCATTGACGATTGCCACGATGACGAGGCCGTCAGCAAGCTTCATCGCTGTCTCAATCGACGCTTCCAGGCGCTTTTCTATCCCGGCTTTGACGAGCAGGCGGTCGACCACGACTTCGATCGAATGATTTTTTCGCTTATCCAGCGGGATATCTTCGTCGAGGGATCGCAGTTCTCCGTCGATCCGCGCCCGGACGAAGCCCTGCCGAAGATATTTCTCGAGTTCCTTTTTATACTCGCCTTTGCGGCCGCGAACGACGGGAGCCAGAATCATCACTCGCTCTTCCGTCCGGAGCTGCATGATCTGTTCCAGAATCTGCGTGGTCGACTGCGCTGCAATCGGCACATGGCAGTCCGGGCAGTGGGGAACGCCGATGGAGCTGTATAGCAGGCGGAGGTAATCGTAGATCTCGGTGACCGTGCCGACGGTCGAACGCGGGCTGCGGTTCGTCGTCTTTTGCTCGATGGAAATGGCCGGCGAGAGGCCATCGATGGAATCGACCTCCGGCCGCTCCATCTGATCGAGGAACTGCCGGGCGTAGGGAGAAAGCGTCTCGACGTATCGGCGCTGACCTTCGGCGTAGATGGTATCGAAAGCTAGCGAGGACTTGCCGCTCCCGGAAAGTCCCGTAATTACGGTCAGAGTATTCCTAGGAATCTCTACGCTGACATTCTGCAGATTGTGCTGGCGGGCGCCATGAACGGTGATGCGGTCAATCATGAATTCTTCACGCTCTCCATCTTCGCCTTGGCCCAATCCACCAGCCGGCGAACCGGCGGAAAGTAGTCAGCCAGAATCACCAGGCCGGGAATCAAGAAGATCCAGCCCGGCATGACCGGCAAAATCAGGCCGATGACGCCGATGATGACGAGGCCAATACCGGAAGCGATTCGGAGGATAGCGCGCAAAGAGAACCCTAGTTTGATTGTACCAACCTGCCCAGCGGCGACATTTTGGCTCGACTCCTAGGACAAATCCTAGAATAGTACTGAACCTTTAGTGGTAAGGCTTTAGGACTCGGTCTATTGACCGTCCTAGGCAATTGGCCTTAGTCTGTAACAGTCGTGAGCGAACAACGGAAAACCAAGAGATTCGAAATCCAGTTGCCCCTTGAGCTGGTACGCACCGGGAGCGAGCCCGTCTCGCGAGCGGGCGAGACGCGGAATATGAGTTCTGGCGGGGTGCTGTTCACGTCAGAGGCGGAGATGCCGGTTGGCGATCCGATCGAATACCTGGTCACTCTTCCCAGTGCGCTATCCGGCGCGCCGGTGCGGTTGCGCTGCATGGGAAAGGTGATTCGGAGTCAGGGCGTGCAGGCTACGGAGCAGACGACGACCCGTCGTCCGTTTGCCATTGCCGCCACCCTCGAGCGCTACGAGTTCATTCGTAGCAAATAATCGGCTTGTTTCGAGCCGTGGTTTCGGCGAAACTAAAGCGAAACCACGGCGTATGAACTTAACTCTAGGCTTTCCCGATCCCACCGCCTCGCTCAATCGCCCCACGGGCCTTGACGGGGCGGTGATTCGTTTTCAGGAGTGGATGGAGGCGGAGAATTCGCCGATCCGTTCCATTCAGCATCAGCCTGCGCGAGAACCGGTCACAGCTCCACTACCGGAGTCCGTGACGCCGGAACTCCAGAAGGGCTTGGCGCAACGAGGGATTAGCGAGCTGTACTCGCATCAGGCGGAGGCGTTTGCACATGTGGAAGCCGGCCGTAATGTAGTCGTGGTTACACCGACGGCCTCCGGCAAGACGCTTTGCTACAACCTGCCGGTCCTGAACCGGCTGGCGCTGGAACCGGGCGCGCGGGCGATGTATCTGTTCCCCACCAAGGCACTGGCGGAGGATCAATTGCAGGAGTTTCAACGTACGGTTGACGCCATGGCCTTGCCGATCAAGGCCTTTACTTACGATGGGGACACGCCATCGGACGCACGCCGCGCCATCCGGGAGCGCGCCAACGTCGTCTTTACGAACCCGGACATGCTCCACAGCGGCATTTTGCCGCACCACACAAAGTGGGCCAAGGCGTTTGAGAACCTTCGCTACTTTGTTATCGACGAGTTGCACTACTATCGCGGCGTCTACGGCTCTCATCTCGGCAACATTCTGCGCAGGCTGCGGCGCATCTGCGAGTTTTACGGTTCGACGCCCCAGTTCATTTGCTGTTCGGCCACCATCGCCAACCCTCGCGAACTGGCCGAGGCGCTGGGCGAGGTCCCATTTTCTCTCGTCGACCAGAACGGCGCCCCGCAGGCGGAGAAGTACTTTGTGTTTTATAACCCGCCGGTAGTGAACCGCGAACTCGGGATCCGTCGAAGCTACCTGCACGAATCGCGGCGGATAGCGCTGGAGTTCCTGGACCGGGGGCAACAGACGCTGGTTTTCACGAACAACCGGCTGGCGACGGAAGTCCTGACCACCTATTTAAAAGACGCCGCTGAAAAACTTCCCGCCCTGCGGGGCAAGATCAGCGGGTACCGGGGCGGTTACCTGCCGCGGGAGCGGCGCGAGATCGAACGGCAGATCCGGTCGGGCGAAGTAAGGGGCGTCGTCGCCACGAATGCCTTGGAACTGGGCGTCGATATCGGCTCGCTTGATGCGATCGTGATGGCCGGATATCCAGGTACGATCGCATCGACGTGGCAACGCGCTGGCCGGGCCGGACGCCGGGGCCGGCTGTCGATGGCGGTGCTGGTCGCTTCGAGCGCGCCGCTTGATCAATATATTGTGGAGCATCCGGAATATTTCTTTGGCCGGCCACCGGAGTCGGCGCATATCAATCCGAACAACCTTGAAATCCTGCTCAGCCACATGAAGTGCGCAGCCTTCGAGTTACCGATTCGCGACGGCGAGAAGTTTGGCGCGCTTGAAACCGGAGAGTTGTGCCGTTTTCTCGAGGAGATGGGCCTGCTGCATCACTCCGGCGAAACCTGGCACTGGACCTCCGATACCTACCCCGCGGATGCCGTATCGCTGCGCGCCGTCACGAGCGATAACTTCGTGGTGGTTGACATGACTCGGCAGAACACGGTGATTGCCGAAGTCGACTTCCCCTCGGCGCTGACTACGCTGCACGAAAAGGCGATCTATCTCCACGACGCCCGGCAGTTTCAGGTGGAAAAGTTCGACTACGAGGGGCGTAAGGCTTACGTCCGGGCCGTGGATTGCGATTATTTTACAGATGCGATCGACTACACCCAAGTGAAGATTTTGAACGAGTTCGGCCAGGAGCGGCAGGCTGTTTGGGGCGAAGTCCGCGTGAACCGGCAGATTGTCGGCTTCAAGAAGGTGAAGTTTTATACGCTCGAGAATGTCGGCGCGGGCAATCTGTCCATGCCGGAACAAGAGATGCACACGACTTCGTTCTGGCTGCACTTCCCGTCGGTGTTCCTGGCCCGCTTTCCCGAGTACACCCCCACCGAGAAGCAGAATGGCCTGGTTGGGCTGGGCAACGCTCTTCGCGCGGTCGGTGCGCTGCTGCTGATGTGCGATCCTCGCGACCTCGCCGTCACGCTGACGGAGGACTCGACGGGCGGTCTCCGCGAATGGGAGCCGAACTTATACCTGTACGACAACTATCCTGGGGGGATTGGCGGTAGCGAACCGCTGTTCCGGCAGCACGTTCGACTTGTCCAGACCGCCGCCGATCTCATCGCGGCGTGTCCTTGCGAATCGGGGTGCCCGAGTTGTGTTGGGCCGGTCGGCGAGGTCGGCGAGAAGGGGAAGGAAGTGGCGCTGCGGATTACGGCTACGCTTCTCGAAGCCTCCCGCGAACTCCCTGCGGCTTAGACCGACTTCTTATTCCGGGTACAAATCAGCAGGCGCTGCTCAGGAGAATTCAGCGCCTGCTGCATTTCCACATGGAACCAGGGTCGAAGCAGTGCTTCGACATTGCCGTTGGGGACCGTAAGCAGGAGAAGCCCCCCGGGACGAAGTACCCGAGCAATCTCCGCCACTAATACGTCGGGGGAATCGCACTGGTCCAGTTGGCGAAAACACGAGACCGAATCAACACTCCCGAAGCCCTCTCTCAACGGAAGCGCGATTGGTTGTGTAATTGCCAGTCTGGCTTGCATCACGGCTGACCTCTCCTGCGCCTATCTAATGCAGGTGCTTTGCCAAACCGTAAGTTATTGAAAAGAAATAACGGTGCAAATAGAAACTGCGCGCTGCCGGGCAGTGGCAGCGCGCAGTGGAGCAAATGAGCCAGTTTATTTGGACAAGCGGCTGGAGTACTTGTTCAAGGTAGCCAGGAACTTAGCGGCGGCCGCTGGGGCCGGGGTCTTTCCGTAAACGATCTGCTCGTTCTTCATCTTCTTGTTACCGTACAGGTCGCCGATTGCTTCGTCGTCACCCCGAATCGTCCCGCCTTTCAGAGAGACGCCCGCGAAGGCGCCGCGCGAACGGGAGTAAGTCAGCATTTCCGCTCGCATCGTCGCGTCGGTTTCCGCAGAGCTCGTCCGGCCCACCGGGCCAGCCGCCGCCGAGGCTTCTCCGCCCACCGAGAACTTGCTGCTCTTCACCAGCCGTTCGGCGCCGCGAGCATTCATGATCAGCATCACGAAGTCGGTCTCCGAGCCGCCGATTTGAAAACCAATCGATCCACCCTCTACCCGCATCGGAGCCGGCGCTCCCCATCCCGTCCCATCGGCCTGACGGCAGGAGAGGAATCCACGCCCGAAACGACCTCCGACGATGAAGGCGCCCTTCTTGAGACCGGGCACAATCAAGGCGCAATGCGCTTTGTCGAGCAGCTCCTGGGGAATACCCTTTTCCTTCACCGCCATAATCTCTTCCAGCACCGCCGCCGCTTCGTTTAGTCGTTCGGCGTGGGGTGAGGCCGCTTGCCCAAAGCTCAGGCCGCAAACGGCCAGGGTAGAGAACAGAATTCGCACAGTCTTCATGCAACTAAGATGGCATGGAACCCGTTGCAGTTACACGGAAAAAAGCTCCCGCTCCCCACCGGGAGCTTTCCGGCTAATCTTTAATGTTTACGATCTTGGCGATCATGATCTTATCGCCCTTGATTTCGCCCGAAATCAT
Source organism: Candidatus Sulfopaludibacter sp. SbA3 (assembly GCA_945890485.1). GTDB lineage: Bacteria > Acidobacteriota > Terriglobia > Bryobacterales > Bryobacteraceae. The sequence goes on from CAMDCN010000012.1 coordinate 68,730, forward strand.
CACTTTCCCGTCGATATGCTTCTTGGCTAACTCGGCGTCGGAGAGCTGGTAGACCTTGTTCTCCTTTTCGGTTACAAACACCGGGGCCGCACCGTTCTTGATGCAGCGATCGGCGCATTCGCGCTCCGCCTTGCCCGACCCGGCATTGCCCGCGCCGCAGGTCGAATCGCTAATCCAACCCTTCAAATCCGCTGCTGAAGCGCCAGCCGCCAATGTGGCCGCCAGAGCGAGAACCGAAAAAAGCCTTTTCTTCATAATCGAAGTTCACTCCTTCCGCCATTGTGCCATTAATCTCCTACGGAATCATCCGGTCTAAACATTCCCTCACGGCGCGAAGGATTTCGCCGATAGATCTTTTAGGAGACCCGATTCCCGGGATCAACTATGAGTATTGAACCTCTCCGCTTTTCCGGCGTCAGCAGCTACTCGGCGGACTTTCAGAAGATCCTCGAACGAACGGTGGCGATCGGCGCCCAGCCGATCAACGCTCTGCAGCGGGATCAAACGAATCTGTTGCAGCAGCGGGCATTGGCAGTGGGCCTACAGACTTCGGCTGAGGGTCTAAACAGCGCCATCAAGGGTTTGGCGGACGTGGGCCAGTCGCGTGCGGTGGGCGGGTCGTCTTCGAATTCGTCGAAGGTCAGCATCGGCACGGTTACGGCGAAGACCCCGGCTACGTACACGATTTCGGAGATCACTTCGCTCGCCCGCTCCGCCTCGGCCACCTCGGCTGGGTACGCCGCGTCGACCTCAGGTACGGTCTCGGCCACCGGTACGGTGCGACTCGGGTTTGGCGGTACGGACTACGACATCGTACTGAGTCCGGAAGAGAACACCCTTACGGGCCTTCGTGACAAAATTAACGACCTTGGCCTTGGCGTCACGGCGTCCATCTTGACCACTGGCTCTGGCCCCACACCGTACTACCTCTCACTGACGGCGACGACGGCAGGCGAAAAGCCGATTACGCTCGCCGATGATCCTACCGGCGCGAATACCGACCTACTGGTCACCAAAGATAATGGCTCCAATGCCAACTTCAAAATCAATGGGGTGCCGGTTTCCAAGAGCAGCAATCTGGTAAACGACGTGGTCAGCGGTGTCACGTTCACGATAACCGGCACCACGGCGGTTGATGAAACGGTTAGCCTTTCGCTTTCGAGTAATCGGAACACGCTCGCATCTCGGCTCGAAAGCTTCGTCTCGGCGTACAACGGAACCTTGGATCAGGTAGACGCGCAGATCGGTTCCGCCGCGGGGCTGCTGACTGGCAGCTTCATCGTCCGTGAGACCAGCGGGCTCCTGCGCCAAGTCTCCGGGTACGAAGGCACCGGAAGCATTAAGAGTCTACCGACTCTCGGCGTGACCTTTGGGCGAGACGGGAAAGCTACTTTCGATCGCACTGTTTTCGACGGGCTCAACGAGACCGACCTGCAGAACGCATTTGCTTTCTTCGGCACATCCAGTACTGGATTCGGATCTCTCCAGTCAAAAGTCAGCCAGATTAGTGACCCGGTCACCGGCTTGATTGCGACTGAGACTGCTCGTATGGATGAAACCGACAAGCGGCTGGCGTCGCAAGTAGAAACGCTGACCACTCGGCTCGAACTGATGCAGCGCGTGGCCGCCGAGCGCCTGCAGGCTGTTGACGCCATCCTCGGCAGCTTGGATTCTCAGAAGAGTGTCGTCGACGCCAGTTTCAAGAGTCTTCAACTCGTGATGTTCGGGAAGAACGAGGGCTAGCCGGCAATGGTCGAACTCTTTGAACACCTCGCCGCAATCGATGAACAGCTGCTCGCTGTCCCATTCGGTTCCGAGCTCGAGGCAGCCCAGTTGCTTTCACTTCGCGGACAACTCGTCTCCACGATGGAGTCAGCGCAGGTCCCGGCAGAGTGCGCCGCCGCTCTGCTGCAACTGCGAAACTCCACCGCGGCGCTCCAGAATCACTTTGCCCATTTCCGTCGCCGCCTCGCTGCAGAGATCGGCGAGTCCGGATCCCACCGGCAATTTCTGGAGACGCTAGCCGACTCCCTCGAGCCCGCTGCCCTCTCCGGTAACATCCTCGCCTAGTACTTCGGCGAAATAGTACTGAAAGGCCTCCCCGGCGAAACTCGTTCACAACCCGTTCAAGAAAATCTCAAATATCTCGTATCTCATTACTCCAGAGACACTTAGACCCTCTCCGACACCCCCTGGAAAACGAACCCATGGTTCGGAATCGAGCCTTCGATTGCTACATTCGGGGCGTGATGAAACACGACCACGCAACCACAGCGCAGCCGCTCTCCCTGCCCATGGCCCAACCGGGGGCTTCGTCCTCCTCGTGCATCCAGCAATGGGGTGACATCCCGCCTGGCATCCTCGGCGGATCTCACTCGACCATCCTCCAGCTTGGCCAGCCCTCGGTCTCTGCGGCGGATCTCGCTCTTCAACTCCTCAACCACGCGGTCTTCAATCAGCCCCTGCCACAGCCGTGCAACGCCCAACCTAAAAAAGGAGGCCTGCTCGGGGATCCGGAACCCCGCATGTGGCAACCCCGCAATGGCTGGGCCGCGGCGCCCTCGGAACGTGGTGCCCGGTACGCCGTCGTTTACGCCCGCGTATCGATTGCTCTTCAAACAGCGATGCGCGAATGGATTCCCTCCCTGTATTTTGATGGCGTTGCCCGATTCGACGATCTCGATATGGCCCAGGGCATGATCGCTTGGCGCGCTTCCCGTCCCGCCGTAGGCGAGCATGTTGATCGGTTGAGCTACGACGTTCTTGATCCCGCAATGATGACCCGCTGCTTTTTCTGGGTCGAGCGGAACATTCGACCCGTCTTGAGCTCGCTGCTCCCCGTAACCGAAAAGTTCGATTCCAGCCGGCGGGGCTTTTTCGATCCCCGAAACACCAATCGGATTCTTTTGCGCCTCCGACGCGCGCAACGTGGATTCCAAACGATATTGAAGGTGGAAGAGGACATCATCACTCAACTGGTGAAGCTTGTGGCCGCCACTTCGAAGCTCCAGGCCAAGGTGGAACGTCAGCCCCGCCTCGTAGCGACGGAGGTCGAACGGAGTGTGCAGCGGACCTTCGCCACAGTGGAAGCTCGGCTCCGCCGCATCATTCCCCACTCCGACATTGAGACCGTAATGCGCATGCTGGTCATCGTTCTCACGAAATCGCTGGAGCAGACCCACGCCGACACCCTCGACAAGGCGGCTTGACACGCCCGTTCCCGATCTGCGATACCAATAGGTCACTTTTATGATGAATGCCGCCGAGTTCGCCAATATCGCCAAGGCAGAGAACGCCTTCTGGTGGTACCGCGGAATGCGGCAGATCATGTTCGGCTTGCTCGATCGAACCGCCCGCGACCGGAAGTTTCGCCGTGTCGCGGAAATTGGCGCCGGGACCGGCCACTTCGCCCTTGCGCTTCAAGAGCGATACGGTTGGCCGATGTTTCCCCTTGATCTCGGCTGGGAGGGCTTGGAGTTCGGGAAGACGCTCGGTGTCGAAAGGATGGTCCAGGCCGATATGTGCCAGCTGCCCTACCGCGATCAGGCCTTTGACGCTCTGGTTTCGATGGACGTCATTGTCCACCTGCCCCGCGGCAAGGAAGACGAACCGATGGCCGAGTTCGCGCGTGTTCTGCCGCCCGGCGGATTCCTGGCTCTCCGTGTTTCGGCGCTCGATATCCTCCGGAGCCACCACTCGGCTTTCGCGCATGAGCGACAGCGCTTCACGAAGACCCGCCTCCTCGCTCTCGCGGAACGCCATGGCTTTCGCGCCCTGCGCTGTTCCTACGCCAACTCCCTGCTCATGCCTGTCGCCCTGTTCAAGTTCCGCGTCGTCGAGCCTCTCTTCGGCGGCGAACCTTCGAGCGGAGTCGAACCGGTCTCGTCTTGGCTCGACAGTCTGCTCTACGGCCCGCTTGCCGCGGAGGCCGGTCTGCTCCAAAGCGGCATCAATTTTCCGCTTGGCCAGTCGCTGATTCTGCTGGCCGAGAAGCGGTAAACTCCCACTCGTTCCACTTGCCCTCCAACGGGTAATACAGGCCCAACCGGATCGGCCGATCCTCCATAGCCGCCAGCAATTCGCCATACCGCTGCAACTGGTCGCGATATTCCGCCACAGCGGCGCCTGTTTTGTAGTCGATTACCCAGCGGATCCCCGTGACGTCGACAAATGTCCGGTCCAGCACCCCGCTCACTCGCTGCCCGCCCACGAGTCCGGTCAGCGCCCACTCGTTCCGCGCCTCGGAGTGCTCATCCAGGATCCACCGTCCCCGTTCACTCGAGAGCGTCGCCCGCAATGCCGCCAGGCATTTCGCCACCCCGTCTTCCGGCAGGTGCGCCCGCAGGAAGGGTATCACCTCCGGTAGTCGCGCCTCCGGCCACTCGACCAGCCCTTCTCGCGCGATCCGCTGCAACATCCGGTGCGCCAGAGTGCCGACCGCCCTCACCTCCCACGTCCCCGTTTCCTCCCCTGCGTCCTCCACATCATCGATTTCATTGACCTTCGGCCAAGCCATCTCCGGAGGAGGAGCCGGAGTCACCCAAGCAGCGGGCAGACGCCGCAGCACCTGCCGCGAAGTCGTTGCCCCAGGCTTTTCTACCGTCTGCAACACGGGCGCCAGGGTCGCTTCCAGGAGATGACCCAGCGTCCCCTTCTTAGGCTTTCCCTGCACAAACAAAAACAGCCGCCGCTTCGCCCGCGTACAAGCCACATACAACAGGCGGGCCAGTTCGTGGCCGGATCGGGTCCTGTCATGCTCCCGCAGATATTCGTAGATCGGATCCCGCTCCGCTCCCGTTTCCCGAATGCAGCCCAGAAGCAGCTCGCCTTCGGCCATTCGCCACCGCAGCAGACTCGGCTGGTCGCTTCCGCTCGTCCGGTGCAGCTCCGGAAGAATAACAATATCGAACTCCAGCCCCTTGGCCTTGTGCATCGACAGGATCTGAATCCGTCCGTCTGCCAGCGGGTCCGGAGGCGCAAATAGCCCTTGCAACGCCGCAGTCAGATCCCCGGCCGGATCAAACGAATCGAGCAGTTCGAAGAACGCCGCCGCATCCTCCCGCTCCTCCTCCGTGGTCAACGTCGCCGGTCCTCCCAGCGCCAGCCACAACTGTTCCACCTGCCGCCGCAACGGTCCGCGGTACCGCTCCCGGCGCGCTGCGTCCAGCGCCGACACCACCCGCTCCGGCAATTCGCCCGAGGCCAATTGCGCCAACGTCGCGCCAGCCCACGGCGCCCGGCATACCGCCAGAAACGCCGTCCGATCCTCCGGATGTAGTAGCGCCCGTGTCAATGCCTCCAAGTCCCGAACGGCGCTTCGCTCCCCCAGCCGGTCCAGCTCCACCGCTTGATAGCGGATGCGGCGCCGCTGCAGCTCCCCCATCACCGGCGCCGCGTGGCTCTTGTTCCGTACGAGAATTGCGATCGTCTGCCCGGGATGCGCCTCCACCACATCGGCAATCTCGGTTGCCCCGCCCCACTGCGCCTCCACGCGGCACTCCGGATACTCGCGGGTCGCCTCGCTTGCGGCGTAGGGCACCGCCCCGGTTTCAATCTCCACGGCAGGCGATAGCACCGACGGGAACACGGCGTTGAACCAACCAATCAGTTCCCGGTCTGAACGGAAGTTTCGATTCAACTGCGCGAACTCCAACGGCAGATGGCCCAACCCCTCCGCCGCCGCCCGCAAGAACAGGCCCACGTCCGCTTCCCGGAAGCCATAAATCGACTGCATCGGGTCGCCCACCAGAAACAGCGTCCGCCCGTCGCCCGGCACCCACTCCGCCGTCAGCCTCCGCAAGATCTCGTACTGCGATGCCGAGGTGTCCTGAAACTCATCCACTAAGAGATGCTCAATCCGGTAGTACAACGCCTCGGCCAAGGGCGTCGGCTCTTCCGGCGAGCCCAACGCCTGAATCGCCGCCATCGCCACCTCGGCGTAGTCCGTTTCCCGCTGCTCTTGGAACAGTAGCTTCAATTCCGCCGCCGCGAGTTTCAACACGTCGAGAATCGCCGCGATCACCTCCCACTGGGCATCGCTCAATCGCGAAGGCGGCAGCGGTTTGGCAATCAGCTCTTCAAACTCTTCCGAAGGCCCAAAGGCCTTCGCCCATTTCCGGCTTACCGTTCCGGACTTGGTCAGCGCCGTGGCTTGCACAGCCGCCCAGTCCCCGGTCACTCCGGAAGGTGCGGCCGCAGCCAACTGCTCAAAATGCCGTACCGCTAACGCTCCCAGCGCCGCCTCCAGACTCTCCCGGTCCACATGCAGATGCCGCAGCCACTGGTCCCGCTTCGCCAGCATCTCCGCCAACTTCTCTGTCACCCGGCTGAACTGGTTATCCAGATGCGACAACAGCCGCGCCACTGCCGGGTCGCCCCGTTCCACTGCCCGCACCGCCGCCAGAGCAGCCGTATAGTGCAGGCTGCTGGTGTCGTCCGCAATCTGAGGAGGCGCGCCGAACCGGCTCAGCCACGGCATCTGCTCCGTCAACGACCGGCAGAAACTGTCGAACGTCTGAATCCGCAGCCGCGCAGGATTGTCGACCAGATCCCAGCCTCGCCGGTTCACCGCCTCGGCAAGCGACCAGGTTTTGCGTTTGTGCGCCTCGGCCGGCTCCGCACCCTGCGCCGCCTCCAGCGCATGCACCAGGCGCGCCCGCATCTCCCCGGCCGCCTTCTTCGTGAACGTAATGGCGACGACGGCCTCCGGTTGCTCCACGCGCGCGAGCAAAGCCAGGAAGCGCTGCGTCAACAGCTCTGTTTTCCCGGAGCCGGCTGGCGCCTGAATCAGAAACGAGCGATCCGGGTCCAGGACGCGTCGCCGCACCACCTCAGGCACTCGTCACCTCCGCAACACGGCACAGCGTCTGCAGATGACAGTATTCGCACGGCCGCCCGCCGTCCTTCGGATTTACCACCGCCGTCCCTTGGCGCAACTCCTGCGCCAGATTCCCGATCACCTCGCGCCACTCTTCCACCGGCACCGGCGCCGACACCCACTGGCAATCGCCCCGCCGCACCTGCGCGAACGCCACGGCAGCCGGGGTTGGTTCCGCAGTCACGGCATAGATTGGCAATTGCGGCTCATCCGGCCGTTCGCCCTCCCAGCTCTTCTTTGAGACCAGCCCCGTCTTGTAGTCGACGATCACCGTACTCCCGTCCGCCATCCGGTCGATCCGGTCCGCCCGCGTCGCAAACCGCAGGCCCGCAAAATGCGGCGTCAATCGCGTCTCCAGCCCTTCTACCCGGAACGGCTCCCGCTCTGCCTCCACCGCCAGCCACTCCCGTAGCACGAGCAGCAGCCGATCCCGCTCCAACTCCCGCATCGTCCCCTTTAACCCATCCACGGCTCCGTCCACCGCCCGCTCCAGCGTCTCGGTCCAGTCCGTCGCGACCAACGTCGCGTGGTCCCGGCACTCGCTCCAAAACCGCTCCAAAGCTTGATGCAGCATCGTCCCTCGGTCTCGCAGGTCGATGCCTTCCTCCGGCTGCTCCAACGGCTCCGCCCGCAACTGCGTCCGCGCGAAAGCCTGGAACGGACATTGCGCCTGCCATTTGATGGCCTGCGTCCCCGCCCTGACGGCCACACCCTCTGCCAGCGCCGGACCCTGTGCGTCTTCAAACGTCTCCAGTTTCGCCTCCGCGCGGATCAGCCCGGCCCACGCCGGATAGCTTTTCAGCTCCTCCGAGAATTCCGGCATACCGCTGACCAACCGGCTCGGCCGCAGCTCCATCTCTCCTTCCCGCCGCGCAAAGCTGAAGACCACGCGAGGCGCTGTCTGCTGCAGCCGCCCCAGAATCTTCCGGCTAAATTCGAGCTCCCGCTCCGCCGAAGAGTGCGGTAGCCCGCGCTCCCTTTGTACCCGGTAGGGCAGAAACGGATTCGGCCGGGCCGCCGCCGGCCAGGCCCGGTCGTCCACCCCTTGCACCCACAGCGCGTCGAATTGCGCCCCGGCCGCCTGTAGTGCCTCGAGAATCTGCACCGGCAGCATCGCTGTCTCCGGTTGAAACACCTCTTCTTCGAGCAGCCGCCGGAACAGATGGAGCGCCGCACCCGCTCCGAGCCGTCCGGTCAACGGATCCAGGTCCGAAAAAGATCCCAGCACCCTTTGCCAGCGCCGCTCCGTCTGCCGCTCTTCACTCGAAAGCGTCCGCTCCCCCGGCCAACCCGCCCCGCCCAACAGTTTCAGATAGGTCGCCGCCCACGCCGAAGGCAATTGAGCCCCTTCCGGCGTTCGCAACTCTTTCAGGGCCTCGGCCAACCGCGGACACTCGTCACTCTGCAAATCCGCCGCGCTAACCCGCAACCGCTTCTGCCGCCGCAGCTCCACATCCAGACGGGCGCGCGCCCGGTACTCCCCCTCTCCTCCCAGTAAAAAGGGAGACAGCAGTAACTGTCCCGCCTCGCGCAACGGGAGTGAACCAGCGGAAAGCTTCAGCAGCCGCAGAGCCGCTGCCACGAGGGGATAGTCTGTCAACGGCTGCCCCAGAGATACGTTCGCCAAGTCCCCGCCCAAAGTCTCGCGGAAGATTGCATCCACCATTGGCCGCCGCGCCGCGAGGTCCTGCACCACCACGCCGACAGATACCGCGCCCCGCTCCTCCACGGCCTGCCGCGCCCAGGCCGCCGCCGCCCGCAACTCAGACGCCGCATCCGGATACGCGCTCACCACCGCGTCCCCAGCCACGCCTGCGGGACCATCCGCCGTAAAGTACGGGCGTCCCCGCCGCTCTAGCAGCGCCTGCTGCTGCGGCGTGAATTCGTCGAACCCCGTGAGCCATAGCTCCGCCGCCACCGGGTCCACGGTATCCGCCAATGCCGCGGGCGATAGCCAGCCCCGTTGCGCGCACTGCCGTTCAAAAGTGCGCGCCCATCCCGCAAACGCCATCGCGTCTTCCGTCTCCCGGAACGCCGGATGGTCCAGCGGCACACGCCAGGCACACAGTAGCGCCCAAGCCTGGGACGCCATCTTCGCCGTCGCAGGCCGATCGAGCAGCACGGCATCGGGAATGATTTGCTCCCACAAGTACCGTTCCGCGAAATCGGTCAGCAGCAGCCGGGATGAAAAGCTATCGTCGTGGGCGGCCACCAGCCAGTCGTCCCAACTGACGATCGCCGGCGTCGGCCAAGCCCGCAGCCCCGCGGCCTGCTGCGCGGCATCGAAATCCGCCCGCCACTTTCGCCTCAGCCGGCGGTTCGCGGTCACCAGGGTTGCGCCCAACGCCAGCGCCGATAAAACGCGTTCTCTCATAGCGGGGAGTCTCCATTGTAAACTGGGGCCCATGCGCACACTCCTCCTGGCCCTTGTGGCCACCGCGGTAGCGAGCCTGGCCCAGACGCCCGCTCCCTCTCCCTCCCTGAAGAAAGAAGCCACTTGCTATGAGCTGCGGACCTACGTCGCCGCCCCCGGCAAGATGGAGGATCTCCACAACCGTTTCCGCAATCACACGATGAAATTGTTCGCCAAGCACGGCATCAACGTCATTGGCTTTTGGGGCCCCACCGACAAGGAGAAGGGCGCCGACAACACGCTCGTCTACGTCCTGAAGTACCCCAGCCGCGAGGCTCGCGAGAAGGCGTGGAAGGCATTCGGCGCGGATCCGGAATGGGTGGCCGCGCGCAAGGCCAGCGAAGTGAACGGCAAGCTGACGGACAAAGTGGAATCCGTCATGATGGGCGAAGTCAACTACTTCACGGCCAAGTAACCAATGCCTGATTTTCGCGCCCTCCTGCTCACCGAAACCGGCGGCAATCTCGTCTCGCTCAACACGGACGAGTTGCCGCCTGGTGAAGTCCTTATTCAGGTCCGCTATTCCAGCTTGAATTACAAAGACGGCCTAGCCATCGCCGGCAAGCCGGGAGTGGTGCGAAAGTTCCCGATGATCCCGGGCATCGACTTGGCCGGTATTGTGATGGAGTCGAGCGCGGCGGATCTTCCCGCCGGAACTGAGGTCGCCGTCACCGGCTGCGGCCTTGGTGAAAGGCACTGGGGCGGGTACGCCGGGTACGCCAGGGTCCAAGCGGAGTGGTGCGTCCCCATCCCCGCGCCGTTTTCGCTTCAGCAAGCGATGGCCATCGGGACCGCCGGTTTCACGGCCATGCAATGCGTCGATGCTCTGGAACGCCATGGCGCCTTGCCTGGCGGTCCGGAGATCGCCGTTACGGGCGCGGCAGGCGGAGTCGGCAGCATTGCCATTGCACTCCTTGCCGCCCGCGGTTTCCGTGTTGTCGCCTCCACCGGGCGCTTGGCGCTCTCTGACTATCTCCGCGATCTTGGCGCTGTTGAGATTGTGGATCGGAGCCTCCTGAGCGCAGAATCGCCGAGGCCGCTCGAGAAAGAACGCTGGGGCGGGGCCGTTGACACCGTAGGCGGCGCCACCCTCGCGAGCCTGCTGCGGCAACTGCGCGCGAACTCCTCTATCGCCGCCTGCGGACTGGTCGGCGGCGTCGAACTGGTCACCACCGTCCTCCCGTTCATCCTCCGCGGCGTGAACTTACTGGGTATTAACTCCGTCGAAGTACCCAACGCCGAGCGCCGCCGCATCTGGCAGCGCCTCGCCGAAACTATGCCGTTGGACAAACTTGACGGCCTCACCAGTGAAATCGCCCTCGAACGCGTACCCCTGCATGCACCGGCGATTCTGGAAGGCGATGTCCAGGGCAGAACCGTCGTTGTCATCTAACTTTCACGTTACATTCATCTCCTCCTCACCTGCGATTGATATCGCTAGGAGGCATGAAAAATTCATTACTTCTGCTGGCCCTTGCTAGCACTGCGTTCGCGCAGGATTTTACGATTAATAGGGTGGGCGGTTATTCCACCAACCTCTTCAACCAAGCGGGCGCAGAAATTGCTGCGTACGATGCGGGAACCAAGCGCCTCTTCTTCGTCAACGCGCAAGCCAATGTCATCGAAGGCCTCGATGTTGCCAACCCCAGCAGCCCCCGGCCCCTTTTCCGGCTCTATATCTCGTCCCTGTACGGCGCGGCTGTGAATAGCGTCGCCGTCGGCAATGGCGTAATCGCGGCGGCTGTCGAAGCCAGTCCCAAAACCGATCCGGGCTCGGTTGTCTTCTATGACCTTAATGGCAACTTTCTTAGCGCCGTCAAAGTCGGCGCCCTGCCGGACATGCTGATCTTCACTCCGGACGGCAAGAAGCTCCTCGTCGCCAACGAAGGCGAACCGAACGCCGACTACTCTGTCGACCCCGAAGGCACCGTCTCCGTCATCGACGTCAGCAAGGGCTTCCGCAACGTCACGCAGGCCGACGTTCACACCGCCGATTTCAAAAGCTTCAACGGCGCAACGCTCGATCCCAGCGTTCGCATTTACGGCCCCCGCGCCACCGTCGCGCAGGACCTGGAACCCGAATACATCGCCGTCTCGCCGGATTCGAAAACCGCTTGGGTCACGCTTCAGGAGAACAACGCCCTCGGCGTAGTCGACATCGAGCAAGCCCGCATCACAAAGATCATCGGACTCGGATTCAAAGACCACAGCCTTCCGGGCAATGGTCTCGACGCCAGCGACCGCGACAACCGCATTAACATCGCCAACTGGCCGGTGTTCGGCATGTACCAGCCCGACGCAATCACCGCTTTCCAGGCCAAGGGCAAGACGTGGCTCATCACCGCCAATGAAGGCGACGCCCGCGAGTACTCGACTTACGAAGAAGAAGCGCGCGTCAGCAGCCTCCGCCTCGATCCCGCCAAGTTCCCTAACGCCGCCTCGCTCCAACAAAACGGCAACCTCGGCCGCCTTACGGTTACCCGAGCTACTGGAGACACCGATGGCGACGGCGACTTCGATGCCCTCTATGTCCTGGGCGGCCGCAGCTTTTCCATTTGGGACACCACCGGAAAGCTCGTTTTCGATAGCGGCGACCAACTCGAACAGCTCACGGCCCGTCTGTTCCCCGACAACTTCAATGCCAGTAACTCCAACAACAACCGCGACGACCGCAGTGACAACAAGGGCCCGGAACCGGAAGGCGTCACCGTCACCGAGATGAATGGCCGCGTCTATGCTTTCATTGGCCTCGAACGGATTGGCGGCGTTGCCGTTTATGACGTCACCGACCCCGAAAAACCTGTCTACGTGGCCTACACTAACTCCCGCGATTTCAAGGGCAACCCCGGCGCCGGCACCGCTGGCGACCTTGGCCCGGAAGGCGTTCTTGCGCTGGCCGCCACGCAGAGCCCCAATGGCAAGCCGTTGCTCATCACTTCGAATGAAACCAGCGGTTCCATCGCGCTCTATGAGATGACCGTTCCCGCCCCGGCCGTCACCGTCGCCGCGAAGATCGTTGCCCAGGGCCGCGACTCCTTCGCTCGCGAAATGGGTCTGGACGGCAGCAGCTCCACCGGAACCGGCCCGCTGACTTATCAGTGGCGCTCCACCGGCCCGACGGCGGCCCTGTTCCCCGCCGCCGCCAACACGCCTAAAGTCACGGTCCAATTCGGCCAGGGCCAGGGCGCTTACACCTTCGAACTCACCGTCACCGATGCCGCTGGCGCGAAGAGCTCGACCACGGTCACGATCAACTATTTCGGGCGGTAGCGGCGGCTTTCGCCACATCCACCCGGCTTAGCAAAACGAAGCCAATCACAAAGAAGACCACCAGGGAGAGAATCGCCGTTCGATAGCTCCCAGTGCTCTGCAAAGCCAGCGCGAAGATAAGGGGACCAAGCCAACTGGTCCCCTTATCGCTGATCTCATACACGCTGAAGTACTCGGCCTCTTTGCCGACGGGAATCATCAGCGAGAACAGCGAACGGCTCAAAGCCTGCGTCCCGCCCATCACCATGCCGACGATGAACGACATGATGAAAAACTCCTCGTGCGTCTTCACCGCGACGTAGATGTATCCCAGGGTAAGCGCCCAGATTACCAGCGCCACCATAATCGTGTTCCGCGCGCCGATCTTCGAAGCGATGAATCCAAACAGCATCGCGCCAAAGAACGCCACAAACTGCACCATCAGGATCGCCATGGTCAGCTTCGACATCGGCATCTTCAGCTCATCGCTGCCGAACTGGCCCGCCAGCGCGATCACAGTCTGAATGGCGTCGTTGTAGATCAGATACCCCACCAGATAGATCATGGTCTGCGGGTAGTGCCGCAGCTCCTTCACGGTGTGAAAGAACTGCCGGAAGCCCACCGAGACAATGCTCTCGCCCGGCGGCAGCTCCTGCGGCGTTCCCCGGTTCTTCAAGCCCGCCAGTGGAATCAGCGTGAACCCCGCCCACCAAACGCCGGCTGAGCAGAGGCTTACCCGCACCGCAAACGCCTCGCTAAATCCCCACGCCTCCGCGTTCGAGAAGAACAGCAGATTCATCAGCAGCAACAAGCCGCCGCCCAGGTAGCCGAAGCCCCATCCCCGGGAACTGACAGCATCCCGCTCTTCCGGCGTCGACAGCTCCGACAGGAACGAGTTCGAAACCACATTGGCCGCACCAAAGGCGATGTTCGCAAATATGAAGAGCCCGCCCCCCAGTAGATACAGGTTTCCCTGCACGAAGAACATCGCCATTGTGGCGATCGCGCCCAGGTACGCAAAGACCGCGAGAAACTCGCGCTTGTTCCGTTTGTAGTCTGCCAACGCGCCGACCAGCGGCAGCACCACCACCTGCCCGATCACCGAGAGTGAAACGCAGTATCCCCAGAACGCCCGCGGATCCACGTTCAAGCCGAAAGGATGCACCATGCCGTCGGCGCCGGCGGCGTTCTTGGCGATCGAAGTCAGGTACGGCCCGAGGAACAGCGTCAGTACTGTGGAGGCGAACGCCGAGTTCGCCCAGTCGTAGAAATACCAGGCCCGCTGCTCTTTCTTCCGCGCTATTTCCGCAAGTGTTGCCTGAGAAAGGTCCATGCAATGTCTCCCCGCCATTCGTGTCCGCCGTCAAACTCCTGATAGTCGAGCGTGGGGTGATGCACCCGCGCCTCCGCCAACGTCCGCCGTACACTCTCGATTGGCGCGGCGGCATCCTTCACCCCGGTCTGAATCTGCAAGGGCCGCGGGGCGATCAACGCCACCTGCTGTGGCGATGTCAGGTCGATCGGCCGGCCGCCCATCACCGTCTCCCGCACGAGCGGCGCCTCCCGGAAGCATCCCGAGGCCACCACGGCCTTCACGCGCGGATCGAGCGCCGCAATGTACAGCGCGTAGTATCCCCCGTAAGAGAGCCCGATCATGGCGACGCGGGTCGCATCCACCTCCGGTCGCTCCAGAACTGCATCCAGGGAACGGATCACCTTCATCGACTCGACGGCCATCAGGCTCGTACCCGCATTCCGAAGCTTCAAATCCAAGTCCGCCCGTACCTCCGCCGGAATCGGCGTGCTTGTGTCCCGGTCGCGAAACGGGTGCATCACGAACAGCGGGGCCCAAACGATGTAGCCTTCCTGAACCGCTCCGCGAATCTGGTCGTGATAGTTCGTCCCGCCTTTGAAGAGAGCCATCTCCGGAAACCCGCCTCCGCCGTGCAGCGAAACCACCAACGGCGTCGCACCCCGCCGATTCTTCGGCACGAGATACAACCCGTAAGTTTCTAACCCCGCCGCGACCGTCACCCAGCACCGCGAGTAGGTCGCAATCGAATCCTCACCCATTGCTTCGCACCGCATCGCGGGCTTGTCCGTGAATCCCGGCGGCGGAAAGCCGATCTTCGTGCGAAACTGCTGCCGCAGCGCCTCCGCGGCGGGCAGCTTCTTCACATACTCTTCCAACTGCCGGTAACCCTGCTCCCGGAAGGGCCGCGACTTTTGCAAATCTTCTTCAAATACCGGGCCTTGCGCCAGAAGCGCAAGCGGAAGCAACAGTATCGCGCAGCGAACCATATGGATTAGAGTAAACGATACCGCCATGCTGAGACTCTGCCTTTCTCTTACCTTCCTTCTGCTCCCGCTGCTTGCCCAACCCGCCGACGAATCCCGCCGCCTGCCGCTGGCGAACCGCACCAAATCCGATGTAATTCCCAAAGCTCTCCTTGGGAAGTCGTTCATGCCCGGCGGTACGCTGGCCACGTATAAGAAAGGCACCAAGGAATATCGCGTTTTCGTCACGAAGCTGAAGGACCCCACTACGGCCGCCATCCTTCTGCTCGATTGGAAGAAGGCGCTGCAAGGCGCGAAGCTTGTCCCCAGCTTCGGTGGTTACTTCGGCACCGACGGTGGCCAGCCCGTCTTCGTCTTCACCAAGGGTCCGTGGATGGCAGGCACGGTGGGGTTGTCGGAGAAAGAAGCCGACGCCGAAGCTCGCGTGCTTGCGACGCGCTTAAACTAACTCAGCCCCACCGGCCACCCGGACTCCGCCGCGATCGCTGCTACGATCCGATCCACCAGCGGAGCGCCATCGTCTGAGTTAGTCATCACCGCGGCCCCGTGCGACCCATCCCGCGCCGCCCAGAGCCGGCAGCGGTAACCCGCGTTCGATCCGCCGTGCCCGAACCAGCCGGGCCGCGTCTCGAACCCTAGCCCATAGGGCCCGATGTGCGGCGTCACCATCAACTCGGCGGAAGCCTTCTCGATCACCTTGTTCGACTTGCCCGCCAAGGCATTCTGCACTTCTATGGCGAACTTTGCCAGGTCGATCGGGGTTGTCCACAGCCCCGCCGCCGCCATCTCCGGATAGGTGTGCCAGCCGCCCGTATAGCTTCGGCCGTTCTCATGAAAGCCCACCGCCGCCCGTGCCGCCAATTCGGCCGGCAGCGGCTGTTCAAACGTACTTGTGTAGAGCGATAGACGCTGCAGAACGATTCGTCGAATCAACTCCGGAAATGCTTTGCCGAAGCGATCTTCCAGCAGGACCTGCAACACGGTGTAGCCCCCACCGGAGTAGCGAAACTTCGTTGCCGGCTGCTGATCCACACGAACCGGCAGTGTGCGGGCGGGAAGCTTCCCGTCCAGGATCTCGAGCACGCTGGGCACGTCATCGTCTTCGTCGTAGCCGGGAAAGCCGTGAACCGTCAGCCCGGCCGTATGGCTCAACACGCTCCGCAGGGTGACCTTGGCCGAAGCCGTGAATTCGTTCTCCGGCACCTGCCAGCTTTTCAACTTCCCGTTCACGTCTTCGTCCAACGTGAAGTTGCCGTACTGCGCCATGTGCAGCGCCGCCATGGCGGCCAGCGGTTTGGAAATAGAAGCCGCTTGAAACAGCGTGCCCGTGGTCGTCGCCACGCCATAGGCGCGCGCCCATTCAATCTGCCCGGCGCGGAAAATCGCCATGCTTACAGCTGGAACCCGCTCCCCGGCCATCGAGGTGACCGGTAGCCAGCGCTGCTCAATGCGCCGAATCCGGTCCTCCAGCGGACCCGCATAGAGGCCCGCGCCAACACCGAAAAGCAGAAATGACCGGCGCCGCACCCGGCCTTAGCCTCCGATAATCACGGTCGTGCAGCCCTTGGCAATCTTGTTGGGGCCACCGATTGCTTCGAGCACCGTATCGCCCAACCGGCAGGCCGGAAGCTTGTCGATCAGAACCGTCGCGGATCCGTCGATGACCACGCCGGGGCCGTGCGGAGGAACTGGCAGCGGCGTGACGCATGCGTGGATGTCGGCTCCTGCCGCAGCGCTCATGATTGTACTGGTCATCTGCGCCAGCATCAGCCCCTTTGTGGTTTCCTCCGCGATCTTCAATCCCGGCATTGCGGGCGTCCCCGAAGCGGCTTGGGTCGCCGCCTTGGCGATCTCGATCGTCGTGTGGGCTACTTTTTGCGCGGCTTGCACCGCCGCCGCACCGGCGAGCGGCATCCCGCGCCAAGCTGGCAGAAAACCAATCAAGCAAGTCAATGACCCCGGCCCCGGCGTCAGTACGGGCGGAAGCGGATGGGACACACTATCCGTGATTCGGGCGGCTGGACCTTTCGGCATTACGATTCTCCTTCATGCTAACGCGAAATCGCTACGGTTGATTTCCTGCGCCGGGGTACTTGTGGTTTCCCTTCACTTCGTTGTACACGGCCAACTTAATCTTCTCGGCGCTTCCCGCGTTCAGCCGCGCGGCCAACGGGAAAAACGCCACCACTGTCGGCTTGGCGGGCGCCTGATCCGGCGGCAGATCGGACTCCCAATCATCCTTGAACCCTGTCAGATTCTGCCCGCCGCTGCCCGCCTGCAGACCCTGGCTTGACGCCCGGTCCTTGATCTTCTTCAGCCGCATGGCGGTTTCGCGACCTTCGTCCACCTTTTTCTTCGCTTCGGCCATCGCATCCTTGGCCTTTTTGACGACATCTCCCAGCGGCCCGCTCACCTTGCCATAGGTATTGTCCATGATCAGGTCCCACACCGGGAAAAACGTATTGCGGAAGTTCAGCGCGAGAAGCCAAGGGAACATTCCCAAATAGACTTCCATCGCGATCGCGTTCTCTTTGACGGCCTGCTGACGCGCCCCTTCGAGTTTGTCGACGAGTTCTCCCATCGTCAGTTGCAGCGCCACGTTCATGTGCCGCAGTACTTCGTCGTTCAGTTCATCCTGCCCTGTCTCCAGCAACGCTGCCCCTGGAGACACCGATTTCCCCTGCACGTTCACGGCGAACTCTTTGGCGCGCTGCAGGAACCCGATGTTTTCCATCACCAGCGCCACCAGTTTATCCAGCATCCGCGCCCGCGCCGCCCGGTACATCGCCGCCTCCTGAATGGGCTCGACCGCCGGCCGCTCCATTAGCTTCAGGTACACTTCCCGCAGAAACTCGTTGTTCATCAGCGTCACTTCGCTGATCACCCGTTCGATAAAGCCGGGCATGCTGGACATACCCAGCGCCCCTTTGAAGCCACTGACTATCGTCGCCGTCACCTCCTTCGGCGGAGAGGGAGGAGCTCCCGCCTCCGGAGGCGGCGTCTCAATCTGCAGGGACTGGTCGAGATATGACGCGCCGGGTGGCGGTTCCGGCGGCGTACCCGCCGTCAAGAAGTCCATCGCATCGTCTACCGCGTTCTCCACGGTGGCCCGGGTCTCATCAAACTTCTTCTTCGCCTCGTCCAGGAAACCGATCCCCGTGCCTTCCGGCGCATCACCCATTAATGGCACGGGCGGCGACTCAGGCTTCGGGTACCACAGGTAGAACACCGGGCTGTGCTGCTCCTGAATGGCCTTCACCGTGTACTGCCGCACTGCTTTCTCGATGACCGGTTCCAGATCCTTCGCCAGCCGGACGTAGAATCCGAGGTACACATCCATCGGCTTAAACGCCAAACCCTGAATGAAGTTGAAGATGTCTTTCACGGCAGGCGGAATGCCGGGAATCATCGAGATCGAGTTGCTCAGCCCGCCCATGATTCCGCCCGCCGGATCGTTTGCCGGAGGCGCCAACAGCTTCTCCAGGAAGGCCCGGTAGTTAGCTCGCGCCTGATGAAGATCGATCCCGGCCTTGTGCACGTTTTTGTACGTGATCACCGCCGCGTTCACCGGCGTCACCGCCGACTTCACCGCCTCGCCGAAAGCGTTCACATCGGCGGCCTTTGGCGCGGCTGTCCCACCTCCACCGCCGATCAGGTCCGCCCCCATCGACATCAGTTCCCCGGCGCCGCCCTTCGTTTTTTCAAGGTCCGCCATCACCGATTGCGTCGCCGACATGAAACTAGAAAGCAGCAGCGCTTCCCGTTCGAGAGCGGCGCGGAACATGATGCCGTGGGACTTCGCCGCCGGGCCGAACTCCAGGTTCGTATCGTCCTTCAACGAAGGGTGGTCGAAATTCAGCGAGGTATCCGGATGGGCGTAGCCCATGTGGATGAACTCGATCGGCGCGCCTCCGTCGCGTGGTCGGGTCTCGTTTGGCGATTGAAACCCGGGGGCTTCCTCGGCGGTCTCCCCCACCGTCTCGCCCTTGGTGAACTTCATCTCGGCTGCACCGCCGGGCGCTCCCGGCACCGCACCGCCCAGCGCCGTGCTGGCGGCATCAAGGCCAGAACTAACTGCGTCTAACATGTTGCCGTCTCCAAGAAATGGTTAAGGGTGCAGCGATTGCAGCTTGCTGCGGGTGGCGTCGTCGATCTTGCCGGTTTTCGGCAGGCCATGCGCGCCTTGAAATTGTGAAAGCGCAATCTGGGTTGCTTCGTCGACTTCGTCGCCGTCGCCACAATAGAAGCCCAGGTTGCTAAGCCGCTGCCGGACACCTGACACCGTGTCGATCGGATTCAGGTGCCCCAGAGAGATCGGAATCTCTTCGCCGGTGTTCGTCAGAATCAACTTGCCGCCAGGGCAGTTGGGCCGGATGAAAGCCTCTACAAAGCCATCGCCGTCCGTCGTGCCGTCAATCGTCTTGTCGTCAAGCACTAACGTATAGGGCTCGTTCTTTCGCGGCTCGCCGAGCATCATCAACTGCATCCGGATCTTCGCCGGCACGCCCTTGCGCTCAAACTTGTGCGTGGCGTCTGTGCCTTTGCTGGCGTTCTTCAGCCGGAGCTCCGGGATGAATACCTCATCGCCCGGGTTGAGTATGTTTGGCGTCTTCCGCAGTGCCTTCAGCTCTGCGTTCTGTGGATGGTTCCAAAGCGTCTCCCAAAAGTGCCCATGGTCGTGGGCCAAGCTGGGAATACTGTCACCGCGGCTGACTGTGTGCATTGGCATGGGCTATTTCTCCTTCCAAGCGTCTTGGTCCAGGTTCGGGAAGGTGACGGTACAATTGCCGGGATCAATGCCATCCACTCGGTACTTGCCCTTCTCGTTCGTCGTCCCTTCCGCCACGGTCCCATCCGGCAGCGTGACCCGTACGGCTTCGTTCGGGACATCCGCCCCCGACTCATCCACCAGGTGGACCTCCACCCAGTTTTTCTTTTCCTTGCTCTCTTCCGACTCTGGCTTGTGCTTCTTGGCCGAATCCACCGGCGCAGCAGCCGCTGATTCCTCGGCCAGTGCGGCCGCGGCGGCCCCACCGCCGCTCATCACCTTCGGCAGCGCCGTGGTCCCCGGCTCCAAGGGAGCCGTCGGAGCCTTCGGAGCCACCGGCGCCAAGGCCGACACCGCCGTCCCGCTCAACGCCGCGCCGCCCGAATTAATCAGCACCATGGTGCCCTTAATGGATACGCCGCTCGGGTCCACCGTCACGAAATTGCCACCGCACTTCAGGGTCACGCCTGCCGGGCTCGTGATCTCGATCGCCCCGGTGCCGTCGATCTTGATCGTCCCGGTCGACTTAATGTGCGTATTGCCGCCCGCCTGATAGAGCGAGTCCGAGCCCACTTTCAAGGTGTGGCCACCGGTGATGTCTGTCGCCGATTTGCCTTTGATTTTCAGACTGTAGTCGGCCCCAATCTCGGACGAACTGTTCACGCCGATTTTGGCGTCGTAGTTCGTGTCGTAGGCGATCTTCACGTCGCCCACCACCTTTTCATGGAAGTCGTGTCCGATATTGGCTTTGTAGTCGTTCTTGGTGCGGAAGTCGACGTCTTTCTCCCCGTTCAGGAAGATCATCTCCTCGCCCTTCTTGTCCTCGAACCGCAACTCGTTCAGGTTATCGCTGCCGGCCTTGGGCGAACTCCGCGTCTTGATGCCCGACATCGTATTGTGGTCCGGCAGCACATGCGGCGGCATGCAATCCGCGTTGTACACGCAGCCCACTACAATCGGCCGGTCCGGGTCGCCCTCTTCGAAGGCGACCACCACCTCCATGCCAATTCGCGGAATGAATACAGTGCCGAAGTTCTTCCCGGCCCACAACGTGGCCACGCGAATCCAGCAGGAGCTGCACGCGTCGTATTTTCCCTGCCGGTCCCAATGGAACTGCACCTTGATGCGACCGTACTTGTCGGTGAAAATCTCTTCGGTGCCCGGTCCCGTGACCACGGCTGTCTGGGTGCCGTGAATCACGGGTTTCGGAGTTAACTGTAGCGGCCGGTACGGCAGAGCCGACGGAATACAGCGGAAGCTCACCTCTTCGAAATACTCATCCGAGCCATCGCCGCCCGAGACGTAGTCGCTGCCTTGGCTGAAAGTCAGATCAGCTTCCGTCACCACATATGCGCCGTCGTCGCTAAAGTGACGCACGAGGTTGAATTTGTGTCCGGCGGTTATCCCTCCGAAGTCCGTGCGGGCTTCCATCACCAGCCCCGGCAACGCTTCCTGTTGCATCCGGATGCCGACCGTCCGCGAGTTGTCCTGGAATATCTTCTGGATCTCGTTCGCCTGCTCCCCGCCGCCAGCTGAAATTCCGTCGAATCGCTGTGCGTAAGCGCCAGGATAGTCGAAAATCTCGAGCTTATCGTTGGCAACATTCAGCTTATGAGCCACGCTGCCAACCTGCACCGTTTCCGTAATCGTATCTTCCGTTTCCAGGTGCCGATGGGGCAGCTCGAAGCAGTGGTCCCACAGCGTCACCTTGCCGCTGCGCAGCGACTGGACTTTCTCCCAATAGAGAATGCCCTCTTCGGTTTCTGCCCCTCCCCCGATCTCCGCATACCCCAGTTCATTCATATGCGGCATATCGGCGTGCGCCGACGTAGCATTCGCGACCACCATCTTGTGCCCGCCATCCGTGAACTTGAAGTAGTAGAAGATCCCTTCTTCTTCCATCAGCCGCGAAGCGAACGCAAAATCCGTCTCCCGGTATTGCACGCAATAGTCGCGAGGCTCGAACGTGCCTTGTGTCTCGAATGAGACATCGATCCCGGTTAGCACATTCTTTAAAATGTCCGGCACCGTCATCTGCTGGAAAATCCGGCTCTGTTGAATCTTTGTCAGGAGCCACAGCTTCGGCACAATCTCAAACCGGTAAGCAGTGTAGTCAAAGCCCCGCGCCCCACGGGCGCACCGCACCACGATTCCGTTCAGATACCGGAAGCCGTCATTGGCCAGCCGGATCGACACCGTCATCGCCTTGCCAATCAGCTTCGAAAAATCGACATCCGTGTCATTCCCCGTAAACGCCTCAATCTCGTAGGAGAAGAGCGACGACACCGCCTCACGCCCGCGGACGGAGCGGATCAGCAGGACGTCTTCGCCCAGCGGGGTCGTTAGGACAAGGCGACGATCTTTCTGTGTAAGTTGAGCCATACCGATTCTTCCGTTCTCAAAAGATAGCGCGCAAACAAGGCTGGAAATACATCAGGCAGGAGCCGCCAAGCGACCCCTGCCTGTAGGTACACCGCGTTAGGAGTAAAGGAAGGCGCCGTCGTCACCAATTGTGACGTTGATCGCCTCTTTGTGCTCGCCGGCCGCCATCATCGAAAGGATCTGGTTCGAGATATCCGGCAGCAAGGAGTTCGTCAGAATGTTGTCCACGTTGCGGGCGCCGCTTTCGACTTCGGTACAACGCGCGGCCACGGAATCAAGGACTTTTTCGTCATACTGCAACGCCATCGCGTGATTCTCTTTGAGCCGCCGCTGGATTTTGCCCAGCTTCAGCTTGATGATCTGCTTCAGCGCCGCGTCGCGAACCGGGTAGTACGGGATGATCACCATACGGCCCAGGAACGCTGGCTTGAACACCTTATCCAACTCCGGCTTGATCGTCTTGACGATCCCTGCCGGTGTCGGCGCGGTCTCCATATCCGCCGTCAGCTTCATGATCTGATCCGTCGCCGCGTTCGTCGTCAGGATGATGATCGTATTCTTGAAGTCGATCTCCCGCCCTTCACCGTCTTCCATCTGCCCCTTATCGAACACCTGGAAGAACAGCTCCAACACGTCCGGATGCGCCTTCTCGACCTCATCGAGGAGCACTACCGAATATGGCCGGCGACGCACGGCTTCCGTCAACACGCCTCCTTCGCCGTAGCCCACGTATCCGGGAGGCGAACCCTTCAGCGTCGACACCGTATGCGCTTCCTGGAACTCGCTCATGTTGATGGTGATCATGTTCCGCTCACCGCCGTACAGCAGATCCGCCAGCGTCAGCGCCGTCTCGGTCTTACCGACGCCCGACGGACCCACCAGCATGAACACGCCAATCGGCTTGTTCGGATCTTCCATCTTGGCCTTGGTCACCTTAATGCGCTGTGCGATCGTATCGAGCGCGTGGTCCTGACCAATCACCCGCTGCGTGAGCTGCGCGGTCAGATTGAGCGTGTTCTCAATCTCGTCCTTCAGCATCTTGCCAACCGGGATACCCGTCCACGACGAGATGATCTCGCTGACGGCCTGGCCGTCGAGACAAACGCCCATCAGCGGCGTCTCGCCCTGCAGCGCCTTCAATTCGCCATCCATCTTGGCCAACTCTTCCCGCATCGGGCCCAATTCCGCCGCCGCGTTCGCCTCGTGCGCCTTCTCTTCAATCTGCCCGCGCAGTTCGCGCAGCTTCATGACGAGACCGGTTTCTTTCTCGAACCGCTCCTTCAACGCCGCGACGTCCACCTTCGACTTGGCCAGTTCCTCTTCAATCGAAGCTAACCGCTTGGCGTGATCGGTGCCCACGGCCTGCTCGCGCGTCAGCACGCGCTGCTGCACTTCGAGGTCGTCGATGCGCCGCGTCAAATCCTCAATCGCCGCCGGTGTCGAGTTCTGGCCCAGCGCCAACTTCGCGCAGGCCGTATCGAGTACGCTAACGGCCTTGTCCGGCAACTGCCGGCCGGCGACATACCGGTGCGACAACCGAACCGCCGCTTCCAAACCTTCATCTAGAATCCGCACCTGATGATGCTTTTCGAGCATGCCGACGATGCCGCGCATCATCACCATACAAACATCCTCAGTCGGCTCTTCCACTTTCACAACCTGGAAGCGCCGTGCCAATGCCGGGTCCTTTTCGAAGTACTTCTTATACTCGCTCCACGTCGTCGCCGCCACTGTCCGCATCTCGCCGCGCGCCAACGCCGGTTTCAACAGGTTCGCCGCGTCGCCCTGGCCCGCCTGACCACCGGCGCCAATCATGGTGTGCGCTTCGTCAATGAATAGGATGATCGGCTTCGGGCTCGATTTAACTTCCTCGATCAATCCCTTCAGCCGGTTTTCGAATTCGCCCTTGATACCCGCGCCCGCCTGCAGCAGAGCCAAGTCCAGCGAATGGAGCTCGACATTTTTGAGCGGCCCGGGAACGTCGCCCGTCGCAATCCGCAGCGCGAACCCTTCTACGACAGCCGTCTTGCCGACGCCCGGCTCACCGGTCAGGATCGGGTTGTTCTGCCGACGGCGCAGCAGGATGTCGATCACCTGACGGATCTCGCCGTCCCGGCCCAGCACCGGATCAATCTTGCCCTTCCGCGCCTTTTCGGTCAGATTTTCGGTGTAGGCATCGAGGTTCGGCTGTTTGCCGCTGCCGGCCTTCGCCGGACCACCCGCGCCCCCGCCACTCGAAGGACCGGCCGCCGCCAACGGCGCAACCGATTCGTTCGACGCATCCGCGATGGCCGAGAACTCTTTCTTCAGCCCATCGGCGTTGATCTTCTGCAGCTCTTTCGAAATGTCTCGCACCATGCGGGCGAGTTCCTCATTGCTAAGCAAGGCCAGCAGAGAAAGTCCGGTCCGGATCTGCCCGTCGCCGAACTCGATCGAACCAATGGTCCACGCCTCGGTGAACATTTTCAGCAACGAAGGAGAGATCGCCGGGGTCCGTGCGTTGCCCGTCTTCAGCCGGTCCAAGCTCCGGTCCAACTCCTGCGTCAGCCGGGAAGCATCGACGCCGAAGTGCCGCATGATATGCGCGGCATCGCTGTCCGTGGCATCGAGCAGCTTTCGCAGAAAGTGCTCGATCTCAATGTCATAGTGCGTCCGCGACAGCGCCAATCCGGCGGCGCCTTCGAGCGCGGCGCGGGTCGTCTGGTTCAATTTGCCAATCAGGCTTTTTAGATTTACGCTCATGTGCTCACCTAGAAACGAAGTATTGCATCAGCCGCATCGGCATGGCGCGGCGCCGTCTTGACCCAGGAGGTCCATCCCAGTTGGATGTTCTCGAGGGTGAACTCTTCTTCCTCGCGAACGGCGGGAGGCCGGGGGCCGATGTGGCATTCCGGCACTTCATCCTTCGCGAGAATTAACTTCACTTCAAAATCGATCGTCGGACCGCCAAACAACCGGGCCAGCGCCTTTAACGGCTCATGACCTACGCCATTTGGTAGAAAACCACAGTACTGCTCCAGCGACAAGGGGCCCAGCACGATGCGCACCGCCGACTGCTGGTCGTACACCTCGTCTCCCACCACCGCTCCGAATCCTAACTGCTCGGAGATGGTAACGTCTTCCGCATCGAGACAACACTGGGTCTCTTCAATCAGCGGATACCACCCGCCAATGAACTGCTCCACTTCGCACGGCACGTCGAAATAGTCCGCCACCAAATTGCGCAGCGCCGACGCCGACCTGGCCCGTTGGCCCAACAAACCGGTGTAGAAAATCAGCGAGTCGTCCGGCAGCGGCTGCCGATTCTCGAGCCCCTGCGTGCCCAGCCCGATGAGGTCGAGCAGATGATGCGAGAACCGGTCCCGGTCCCCCCGTTCATATGCAATCGGAAACCGGTACTTCTCCCAGGCCTGATAGAACAGGGAGATCATCCGGTGATTAAAGATGTCGAGGAACGAAACGGCGGAGTGATCCCGCGCCCGGAGCCGTTCCCGCATCAGTTCCGTATAGTAGAGCGGCAGCACGCCCTGGGGCCCGGTCAACCCCATGAAATTCACTTTTACCCGGGCAGGCTGTCCCTCGACGAACTCAATCCCTTCGATCGGGCTGGCTGGGAACCCCATCTCCTGGTTCACTTCGAATCGCGCCACTTCGGTACCCGGCACGCTGAACCGCCCCACCGGCGCACGGTCCGGGGAGAGCCGTTCGAGCAGACGCACCGCTTGAAAGAACTCGAAGTCGTAGCCGCGATCCGCCAACCGCTGCTGCAGCAGCGCCATTCCCGGACGATACGCCGGAGGCGCTTCCATTGGCGGCGCGACTACAGGAGGATCTGGTGGCCGGTTCTCGGAGGCCATGCGCCCAATACCTCCTTCCGCTGCTTCGTCCGCACCGTGAGCTGGCTGAAGCTGTTCATCGTCACGTAGAGGGCCAGGAAACGATCCATCATACTCGCGAACAAATACGCGCCGGCACCAACGAACTGTTCTTCATCCAGTTCCACCTCAATTTTCAAGCCGCGCGCGAACGAAATCCCATTCTCCGACACGAGACGTGCAAAATGGCGCTGGCTCGTAATCGACGAGATCCCCAGAATTTGCTTCTGCAGTGCCGGTGAGTTCTCAAAATCGTAGAGGCGCAGAATCTCCTGGAAGCTCTCCTTGCCATCCTCCACGATCGACAAATAATTCAGCGAAAGATGGGAGATGAGACGCCACAATGCCCCTTTCCCGACAGGAGGCCGCACTGGTGAAGTCATCTTTCTCAACACCGTCACTTTCCGGATCGGCGCGAGCCCCTGCGGCTCCAAGTCGCCCATCTCATTGCCGATCGGCATGCGGGAAGGCAGATCCCGGTTCGAACAGATCGTCCGAACGGTGATCGCGTCAAAGTCCGGCCGCATGGGGCGTCCCGACAGATCGACCAGCGAGATCGACATCTCCGTCCCGTCGTCGTTCCGTCGCGTACTCTGGCGCCGAACCGCCTGCCAGAACGTCTGCTTTTTCTCCCTGGACGCGCCGTGCCGGTAGGAGTAAAACGGTTCGAAGTAGGTGATGTCCCCCGTCGATGGGTTCGAGCTCAAGACCTCTTCAATCGAAAAGATCTCCATCGCGAGTGGTCGCCGCACGTCCGGTACGATGTTGTACTCAGTCTTGTTGTGCGACAGCAGAATCGGCTCCGCGGTCTGCTTGAAGAGGTTGATAATCGGCGTGCAATTCAGCTTCAACGTCGTCGGCCCCACGCCGACTTCGAGTTGCTGCATCCGGTCCGGCCGCTCAAATCGGCTGACTAGAATCACGATCTCGAACCCTGCCTTGAACCCCGACCCGACCAAAGCTTCAAGCCCGGAAAGCTCCACGAAGAAGAATTTTTCTGGAAAGTGGAAGAACTCCTGAATCAGGCGGTAGCCTTCAAAGCTTCGCCGCGGATAGGGAATCAGCGCCTCTTTCTCATCGAAGCCCACTGGCTGCAGGCAGCTGGCCGGTAGCACCACCGGCGCCTTCCGGGAGTTTGGCGTCAGGTCCCGCAGCAACACCTGCGTGGTGTTGTTGCAAAGCAACTCATACAGCGAATGGACCATCGACGCTTCGCCGTTCAAAAAGAAGCGCAGCGACCGCAGATTGAGTTTGTCGGCCTGCACCCCGGGCGCAAACCGGATTTCGGTGCGCAGGGCCGCTGTCGCCCCGCTCGCCTTCGGCGCCGGACTCAGCCGGTCAGGAGTCTTCCACGCCGTGCCGCCCAGCATGAGCGGCCACATCGTGACGTCGAAACTGGTGCGGAAACGCAACGGTAACCCGTCAATCGGACGCGAACTCAAAACGGCCCCCCGCGGCACCGGGAAGCCTGTAATCAAGGCAGCATTCTCCGGGTCCGAAGAGAGCTCGGCCACCGACATCGACGGCACCGGACGCACAAAATGCGGGTAGATGACCCCGAGAAGAGCCTCGGTGATCTCGGGGAACTCGTCGTCGATTTTGAGATGGACGCGGCCGGCCAGGAAGGCGAACGCCTCAATCATGCGTTCGACGTGCGGGTCTTCGCACTGCGTCGGCTCCAGCATCAGCCGGCTGGCAATTTTTGGATACTTGTCGGCGAACTCCGCGCCCATCTGACGCAAAAAGGTCAGTTCGCGCTCATAGTAGTGCAGCAGTTCGTCACGCACCGCCCTCTCCCTTCACGATGTACGCTTGACTCGTCAAATCAAGCATCGTATCGAACGTGACGCGCTCAGGCGCCGGATCCATCTCCAGCATCCCATCAATTCGGAAACGCAACTGCTTTGAACCCGGCTCGACCGGCTCCATAAAGACCTTCGGGTTGATCAACCGGGGTTCAAAGATCGCCACGGTCGCCTCCAACATCCACGTCAGCCGGTTCTGATCTTTGGCCGAATGCAGTCCGAAATTCGTCAGGTCCGGCAGGCCATAGTTGAACAGCGAACGGGTCAACTCCGACTTGGCATCCACCGACTCTTCCTTGATCCGGCGTGAGTTCAGCAACCACTCGAGATCGCGCTTCACCGCCGTCTTCAATACCCGAATCGACTGCGCCCGGGACATCCGCGCTTCCGCCGTCGGGTTCTTCGGCTCGCGATCTATCAGCCGGTCCAGGACGGAGAGCGTTACGTTCTGATCGAAATCACCTTTGGCCATGGCGGTTTACCGGCTGACGCTCAGCGCCTGACCTGGATCCAGCCGGCAGATCTTCGCAAACAGCGCTTTCGCCACCGGGCTCTCCCGATCCTGCCGCACCTGGCACCGGTAGAGAAGCAGAAGCGGATGCGCCACCGTTTCCACCGGTTCCCACTGATCCAAGCCTCGCGATTCAATCTCAGCGGCCAACTGTTCAAGAATCGACTGCGCAATCACCTCGTTGCCCGTATCCATGCAAATCGACGCCAGCTGTGTCTTGCGGAGGAATCGAGCCCGGCCGCTCCGTTCCATCGCCGCTTCTCGCGACAACAGATCCATGGCTTCCCGCGCCCGGCCACCCCGCGCCGCCTGCCGCGCCAGTTCCCAGGTATCCGGCGGCAGCGGCTCACCGGCCGCGACCTCCGTCAGCATCGTTTCAACCGGCGGCGGAGCGTAGGAGGTTTCCGTCGACTCCGCTGACGCGCCGCCCGTTAGGACCTCCGCCTTCAACCACGTCATGGTCTCGGAGTTCGCGGTCGGCGTGTCGTCCATCATCGTCATCTCAAGCAGGGCTGGGTAATCCGTCAACAGGCCCCGCAAACCCGACTTGATGCCTGTCTGCAGCCCCGCGTAATAGTAACCCAATTGTGAGCACGCCTGCGCCGCATACCGGTGAACATCCAACCATCCGCGCCCACACGCGAGCGCTATCGCCATCTCGGCCGTATCCAAGACACCCTGCCAGTTGAACTCGAGCGAGTGCTGCTTCAACTGCTGGCGGATTTCCGTCGGCGGCGGTTCCAATAGCCGGGCGTCCAACGTATCGCCCCCCGCCCGCAATTCGCCGTGCCGAAAACTCATCAGCATCAAGTACGGCGCGGGTGAGTACGCATCTTCGGTCCGCAGGAATTTCGCCGCCGAGACCATTCGCTGGATGGCGTCATCGCGATCGACTGGCTCCGCGGAAAGCGCCCCACCCTTCTTGACAGGCCGAGCCACCGGCGCCGCCGAGGTCGTCTCATGGTAGGAAACCTCTTCTACTTCTACCGTCTCCTCGACGGAGCCGCCGTCCACCGGCTCATCGGGTTCTTTCTCGCGTTTCCGGTTCAGCAGGATATTAACGGTCTGGCGGACCTTTTCGAGCGCACCCCGGAGACTTGACCAGCCCGGCGCCATATCCTGGAACTTCTCTTCGCAGACTACCTGGAGCTCGTCCAGTGTCTCCAGACAGCCGTCCATCGACTCGAGCAGCGAGACGTACCATGCCTTGGGCGTGGCATTGAATTCCTTATCAAAGTCGTCGGCGCTAAGCTTCCCTTCCTTGATCTTTTCAAGAAAAGGCTCCAGCTTGGTACTGTCGGCTTCGGCATCGGCTTTGTAGCCAACCTTCCGCGACTCCTGATACTTGATGTCGCTATATCCCGCCGATGTCTTTACGATCGGGATCATGTGAATCTGCAGGTTGAAATTGCCCAACCATTGCAGTGGCGTTGCCCGGAACTCGGCATCGCCATCCTCTAGTTCCGGATAAAGCGTGTCCCAGAACGTCTCCACCAGACCCTTGATCAGAACAAGGGCCTTCCGGAACTCGCCGCACCCTTCTTTGCGCAAATGCGCCTCAGCCAACCACGCGGCCAGCTGCAAGTCCTTGGTCTTAGTTGCCAAGGCCTCCCCGGCCAGCTTAATGACAGTGTTCCAATCGGCAACCTTGCGTTCCCGCTGCCAATCGCCTACAGGCCCCTCGTCATCCTCGCGACGGGCTTCTTTGATCTTGTCGTATACAGGAGCGTAATAAAGATACTCTCCGCTCGGATTGTCTCCGGGTATCGGATTGAGCAGGTCTTCGCGGAGAGGCATCGTTTATTCTTCGGCCACTTCCGGGTTCTGCTCTTCAGGCTGGTCAAACACCAGCTTGCGCAGTTCGAGGATCGGCAACTCCTCCCCGTCCACCAGAAGCATTTTCTGCCCGATGGGGCAGACTTCTCCCTTGTCGTTTTCGTACCACTCACTCACGCGGCCAAGCTTGACGTTGTCATCCTCGTCCATGCTGGCGTCCCAAGTCAGAACCGGCAATAATACCTCGCCCAGCTCCATCGCCTTAAACGAAGGACCGGTGCGCACAATCGCCGGGATCCAGATCAAGTCACGGACGCGCTTCGGCGGCATGGCCTCAATCTCTTCAATGTGTTTGAACGGAATCCAGATGTAGGCTCCCGCCGCGTAACATTCCAGGCGCGGGCCAATGCGGGGATCCGCATCCACGACTGTCGTGAACTTTTTACCATTCAACGTTCCGGTGGGAGGAGCGTCCGCGCCGTCGCCGGCGTGGGTCGGATAATCTCCCTTCGAAAACGTCTCTTTCCGGGTCTTCTCGGCATGCAACGCGGAGAGGTACAGAACCGTACCCAACTTAGCGTCGCCGCTTGAATCCGCCAATACTTGTAGCTGCTTCTGCGCACGATCATACTCGCCCGCGAAAGTCAGCAGTTCGAATAGAAACGTTCGGCGCCGAACGTCGGACGGGTTGTCCCGTACCTCTCCGTTCAGCGCCTGAATCGCTTCCTTCAGCTTTCCTGCCTGATAAAGATCCTTGGCTGTCATTTTTTGAAGGCTGTGCCTCGGAAGGGCAGGAAGGCCTACTAGCCGCCCTTGTTCTCGACCAGGCTCCACCAAGCCGGAACCTTACCGCCCGGTTTGCCGGTCTTGTGGTCGGTCTGGGTGTATTCCCACGTGACCTTACCGTAATTGATCGCGACCTCTTCCAGGGGAAGGATATCTCCGCCCTTGGCCGAACCGCCCGGCCGGATCGACGTCACGATGCAGTCGTCCATCGTAACTTTGTAATAGAGGGTCTTGTCGCCCGTCGCGCGGCAGAGTTCCAGCTCCACCTTCTTGATGTGGGTGCCATTGCAACAGAACAGGTTCAGCTTCGGCGTGGTCTTGTCGAGGTTCTTCACAATCGACAGGTCCTGGTGCTCACAACGTCCGCCCGTGGCCGCGCCTGTCGTCGAGCGTTGACCACCGCTCGGCTGCATCACCCCCATGCTGAAGCTATGGATTTCAATCCATTCCTTATGCTTGTCGTCCTGCGACTCGCCCGGGATCCCGTCCAATTTCAAAAATGCGTCGAATGCCATTGTCTTATCTCCTGAGTAACTCTTGCTAGAAACTTGTGTTAGTGTTGAGCGAAAGATCTCGGTTAGTCACCTGATGTTTTTTCGCTAAGTCCGCTTCTACTGAAAGCCGGTTCACTAAATAACGCGAGGGCCGAAGGGAAAAGCCATCAACCCCCGCGAGAAATTAGCCCTTGGCCGGAGGCGGCAGGTCGGCGACCAGACGCAGCGAAACGCTCAATTCGTCCAACTGGAAGTGCGGCTTCAGGAACGATACGGCCCGATAGGCGCCCGGCTTGCCAGGAATTTCGGAAACATCGATCCGGGCTTCCCGCAACGGGTACTTCGACTTCATTTCCGCCGAGGCGTCGTCATCGAGGAGCACATACTGCGAGATCCATTGATTCAGGAATGATTCGCAGGAAGAGCGCGACATGAAGCTGCCGATCTTGTCTCGCATCATCGCCTTCAGGTAATGAGCGAAACGGCTGACCGCCAGAATGTAGGGCAATTGCGCCGATAACCGGGCATTGGCATTCGCCGCGTCTTTGTCATACAGCTTCGGCTTTTGCGCCGATTGTACGCTAAAGAACGCCGCGTAGTCCGTGCCCTTGCAGTGAACCAGCGGAATGAAGCCCAGGTCGGCGAGTTCTTTCTCGCGCCGGTCTGTAATTGGCACTTCCGTCGGGCACTTCATCGCCACGTCGCCGTCGTCGGTGCGGAAGTTATGCACGGCCAAGCCGTCCACTAAGCCGCCGCCTTCCACACCGCGAATCGCCGCACACCAGTGATGCTTGGCAAAGCTGTTCGTCAGGCGCGCACCCAAAGCATAGGCGGCATTCGACCACAGATATTTGCTGTGCTCGGTGCCATCGACACCTTCCTGGTAGTTGAACGCTTCCACCGGCTTGGTGTCGGGACCATAGGGCAAACGGCCCAGAATCCGCGGCAGGCACATCCCCACATAACGAGAATCTTCCGTCGCCCGGAAGCTCTTCCACTTGGCGTATTCGGTCGTGTCGAAGATCTTACCCAAATCGCGCGGTTGGTCGAGGCTCGTGAAGCTTTCGAGATTGAACAGGTCGTTCGAGGCCGCCGTCAGGAACGGGGCATGCGCCGCTGCCGCCACATTGCTTACGCGCTCCAGAAGCTCAATGTCTTCCGGATGCTTGCCGAACTCGTAGTCGCCGACAAGAGCGGCAAACGGAGCGCCGCCGAAGATGCCGAACTCTTCTTCGTAAACTTTCTTAAACATCGCGCTCTGATCGAACTCGGGGGCGCGCTGCAAGTCACGAAGCAACTCTTTCTTCGATACATTGAGGACCTTGATCTTCAACATATCGTTCGTCTCGCTCTGATCCATCATGTACTTCAGCCCGCGCCAGGAGCCTTCCAGCTTCTGGAACGACGGGTGATGCATGACTTCGTTCAACTGAATCGAGATCAGGTGGTCGATCTGCGCAATCCGGGCGTTGATCATCGCCTCGGTGTCGCGCGAAACCGTCATTTGCCCCTGCAGCACCTGCTGCACGAACTCTTTGATCAGTGACTTTCCACGTTCTTTGGTCGCCGAATCGGTCCCAACCTTGCCCTGTTCGACAATCTGGTCCAGCAATCCGAGCTCGAGAGTCTGTTCTTGCGCTGCCGCCTGCGCCTTCTGTGCGTCGCTCATTACTCTTCGCCTCCCGTACCCAGTTCGGCCTTGAGCTTGTCCATCTTGCTAGCGTCCTTCAACGTCTCCATCAGGGTCTCTTCCAGCTTTTCGTTGGTCTGGAGAGTGCCCCGCAGGTCGGAGAGGCGCGTCCGCAAGTCCAGAAGCTCTTTCAATGGCTTCACCTGCTTGGCTACGTTCTCCGGACTGAAGTCGTCCATGCTAGCGAACTTCAAGTCGACCTTGAGCTGGCCCGCATCGGAGTCTTCGCTCAATTTGTTCTCGACCGAGAAGGCAAGGTGGGGCTTCATCCCCTCCAGCACCTGATCGAAGTTGTCGGGATTCACCTCGACAAACTTCCGGTCGCGCAGTCGGGGCAGGGGTTCAACGGGTTGACCGGTGAAATCTCCCAAAACGCCCATTACGAACGGCAGCTCTTTGAGTTCAATGGCGTCACCAATTTCGACATCATAGGTGATCTGTACTCGCGGCGGCCGAACACGATCTAATTTGTGTTGCGTGCTCTCTCTTGCCATAAGGTCCTCGTAGTTCTCCTGAGGCGATGCTCGGTAAAATCTCTGAAATAGACTGCAAATGGGCGCATAGACACAGGGCACCCGAATTCACTCGATCTAGTGATCCAAGTGGAGTATATCCGCGCACCAGAGGCCAGTCAAGTGAATTAAGGTAACTCTCCACCCGGCTCAGATTCTTTACTGCACAACCTCGTAGGGAACGCGGATTCAGTGCCATATTTCGATCAAAAATCGCAAAAATATTCGAATCCCGCGTTTCCTTGTGTGTGCGGACCCTCCCGAATTCGTTTCACCAGTCGCCGCCAGCGTAGAATGAAAGCATGATCGATGGACTTACTATCGCCGGGCGCACGTTTCGATCCCGGTTGCTCGTGGGGACCGGCAAGTACCGAACGTACCAGGAGATGGCCGACTGCCACACCGCCTCCGACGCCGAGGTCGTTACCGTCGCCGTTCGCCGCGTCAACCTCACCGATCGCACACAGGAGTCGCTTCTTGACTACATTCCTCGTGACAAGTATTTCCTGCTTCCCAACACGGCCGCCTGCTATACCGCCGACGAGGCCATCCGCGCCGCCCGTCTAGGCCGGGAAGTGGGCCTCTCCCATTGGGTAAAGCTCGAAGTCATCGGCGACCCAGAGACGCTGTTTCCAGACAATGAAGGCCTCCTCGAAGCCACCCGGGTCCTCGCCAAAGAAGGTTTTGTTGTCCTGCCCTACACCACCGACGATCTCATTAACGCCCGGAAGCTCATCGATGCCGGCGCGGCAGCGGTGATGCCCCTCGCCGCCCCAATCGGCTCCGGCCTTGGGATTCAGAATTTGACCAATCTCCGCATCTTGCGCGAAAAGATTACGACCGTGCCGCTCATCGTCGACGCCGGTGTCGGAACGGCCAGCGACGCTGCCATCGCCATGGAGCTCGGCTACGATGGGATCCTAATGAACACGGCGATCGCCGAAGCCACCGACGCCCCGCGAATGGCGGCCGCGATGAATCATGCCGTCCTCGCCGGACGGCTCTCTTTTCAGGCGGGCCGTATGCCCCGCCGCCTCTACGCCAGTGCCTCCAGCCCGCTTACAGGCATCAGCCAGTAGCCGAGACGCTTCCGACCCCCTCCCCAGCTTCGCCCAGCAATCCTCGCACAACGTGTAGTGCCGTCCACTGACACGCGCCTGCGCTCGCCCACGCGCTTACCCACCGCCGCCGCATCTCTGGAGGCACCGGCCGGCCATGAACCCAATCCGTTAGGGCCCCCGCCTGCCCGCTTGAGGTGAACATCCATTCCCCCACTCCCCATTCCGCCGACGCGCGGGCCAGGGCCGTCTGCTCCGCCAACTCCCAATGCGCCTCGCCACCCCGGCCTTCCGGAACAATCCACATCGATAACCGGTCACAAACCGCCGTTATGAGGGACTTCTTCTCCCGCGGCGGCCGTTCTCGCCATCCCGCCGCCAGCAACTGCCCCAGCAGCACCGGGTGCGCCGATGCTAATCGAACCCAGGCATCCGGATCCCGCCCCTGCAAAGAGGCCGACCGAATCATCGCGTCGGCTTCTTCCCCGCTCGCCCACCAGTTCACAAAGAACTCCTGGAGCAGCTCCGCTGTCGCCGATTCCGCCACACAGGTCAATCCATCCGGCCCCCCGGGGGCCAGCCAAGCGGCCAAAGTCGCTTCCGGTTCCGCCTTCACCCGGCGAGCCACGGCCCGCTGCACCAAGCCCTCAAACACCGGAACCCGGCACCACCGCAGCCACGCCGCCGTGCACTCCCAGCCGTCGGCCGCCAGCACCATTTCCGCTATGTCCGCTGTCGAACGGAACACCGACCCCAAACATACGCCGGCCCGCTCCACCGACGCCCCGATAATCCGCTGGGCTCCCGCCACACCATCCACCCACCAAGCCCTCTCCTCGCCCCGGCTGATCCGGTAGCAAACCGGTTCCGCCTCATCGGCCTGCCAAAGCCACGCCCGGTCGTCCGCCGTCAATTCGATTGGATACGCCATCGATAACTGCACCGTGCCCGCCGCAACCACCGAGAACCGGGCCAACGGCTCCACCGGATACACGGGCGTCAGGACGATCACGGGCCGTCGCATCGCCGGCACGGCCAGCCCCACGGGTAAATTGTTCCATCGTGGTTCGCTTGCCGGAACCATTGGCAAGATCGCGCCGGCCATCCGCGTCGGCGTGGTCTGCGTGGCCCCTAATGGCAATTGCCACGACACGTGCTCCACCGTTTTGCGGCGCACCTGGTCGCCGAATGCGGCCTCCAGGGTGTCCATGTGCTCCGCCCACCACGCCGGAAGCTTCTCGCCCGGAGCGATCCCCAGATGCCGGCAGCACGCCTCCAGATCCCGGCGTACCCGCGGCGCCAAAGGAACACTCCGCCCCAACATCTCCGCCAACTGGATCGCGTACACAACGCCCCCAGCAGTCAGTGAGGTAATCATGGCGGATGGCAGCGGCAGGTCTTCCAACCGCGCCAGCCACGTCCACGGAAACTGCACCCGCTGCCGGGCCAGTCCGGTTGCAGTTAAGGCGCCAGCGAGCGTTTCCGCCAAGCCGCTGGTCCAGCCGGTATCTTGTGGCGCCGCATACGACGGCGCGCCTAGAGCAAACTCAATTCCACTACCTGGCAGGGCGATCAGGGGGAGTGCCATATGCTTCTCGAACCTCACCTAAGTAATCGGCCGAGCACTCTCTAAGGTTTAGAGCTAGGTAGAAAAAACTACGGCCGCCGCTCCCGAAGGAGGGCGGGCCGTAACAGTTCGATGGTCTGCCGAAGGCTAGAAATTATATTTCAAGCCAAACTGCAGGTTCCGCATGTTCGTCCGGGTGCCGGTGATGACCCCGAAGTTGTTCTGCGCCGTCGGTACCAGCGAACCCGCAG
Source organism: Candidatus Sulfopaludibacter sp. SbA3 (assembly GCA_945890485.1). Taxonomy (GTDB): domain Bacteria; phylum Acidobacteriota; class Terriglobia; order Bryobacterales; family Bryobacteraceae. The sequence goes on from CAMDCN010000012.1 coordinate 105,042, forward strand.
CGAACGTGGCCGAAGCCAGGTTCGTGTTCGGGTTGCCCCACACCGGATGGTTCATGATGTTGAACCCTTCAAACCGGAACTGCAGCACATGCTTCTCGCTGAACGGCATCGTGAAATTCTTGAACGTGGAGAAATCCCACGCCACAATTCCCAGGCTGTTCATCGTGTTGCGGCCCACATTGCCGAACGTCCCATCCACCGGACGCGTAAACGCCCGCCAGTCGAACCATTGGGACGGCGTACCGTTCTCCAGCTCTCCATTCACACCCGTCGAATTCGGCCGGTCAAACTGACCACCCGAGTTCGAAGGATCGCCGCCCACCGTGATGGTCATCGGGAAGCCCGACTGCATCGTTACGATCGAACCCATCTGCCAGCCGCCCAATACGGCGTTCGCAAATCCGTTCTCGATCGCAAACCGGCGGCCCTTCCCAAAAGGAAGATCCCACGAGATCGACGTCGTGAACCGGTGGCGAGTATCAAACGCGGAACGAGCGTATTCGCAAGCGCGGCAGTAGCTGTTCTGGGGGAACAACGTGTCGCCGCCCTGATTCCGGATCGCCGTCGCCGTGTCGAGCGACTTCGCCCAGGTATAGGCAGTCAGGAACGTCAGACCCGAAGAGTACCGCTTGGTCACCTTCACACCCAGCGAGTTGTAGTTACCCGTGCCGCCGTTGTCGACCAACTGAATCCGCCCGAAGTTCGGGAACGGAGACCGCTGCGCCAGCGACTGGCCCGAGGTACGCGGCGCCGGCAGCGCCTCGTTCACCGCACGCAACGCTTCCAGCTTCCGGCTGATGCTGCCCAAGTAGCTCACTTCAAAGAGAATCTGGCCCGGCAACTCACGCTGCACGTTCAGCAGATACTGCGCCGTATACGGTGTCCGGCGGTTGTAGGGGTTGGCAAACGCGTACGGCGTCGGCACCTGCGCAATTCCGCCCGCAGCCGCGGCCAGGGCGTTATTCCACGTCAGGTTCGGGGTCACCGTGTTCGAGTTGAACCGCAAGCGGCCAGCCAGATTGCGCGCCATATCGAACCGCGGATTGCCGGTGTCCTGGTTATAGAACATGCCGGTGCCCGCGCGGACGACCCATTTCGAACTCGGATTCCAGCTCAGGCCAATCCGGGGCGCCCAGTCGTTGTTGTCGCGCGCCACCAGCCGGTTGCCCAGCGAGCCGTTCCGCGCCACTTCAATATTCGGCCACCGCAGATTGATTCCCTCATACGGATCCGAGCCCGTGCCCTGCCGCATGAAGAACGGGTACTCGGCCCGGTTCGCCACGTTCGCATTCCGATAGTCCGTCGGAGCCACGTCGTTGCGCACGATCGCATTGAACAACGTGCCCGTCTGGTCCTGCCACGGCGGGTTGTTTTCATAGCGGATGCCCCAGTTCAAAGTGAGCTTCGAGGTGATCTTCCACGTGTCGTCAAAATACAACGCGAAATTCACAGCCTGGAACCGCGCCCGCGCGATCGACACCGCCGCCTCGGCCTGGTTCGTCTGGCCCAGCAGGAAGTCTGCAAAGCCGTCGCCCGTGCCTGACACGCCAGGGTTATTCGTCGCGTTCGGAATGAACAGGAACTCGCCGCGGGCAAACTGGTTGCCCACCTGGAAGTAGTTATCCCAACGCATCTCGCCGCCCATCCGGAACGTGTGTTTACCCCGGATAATCGAGAGATTGTTATTGATCTGAATTAACCGGTTGTTGTTCTCGTACGGTCCTTCTGATCCGTTGCCGAAGCCGGAATAGACGCCTCCGAAACCAATCGCGGGAATTCCCCACTGTACGCCCGGTCCCGCGTTCAACCCTGGAATCGCCAGTTCGCTCACCACGTCCCGGCCAAACGCCAGCTCCGGACCCGTCGTGTTGTAGAATCGGCTCAACCCAAAACGTGCTTCGTTCACCACCGTCGGCGAAAGCACACGCGTGTTTGAAACCATGTACTGATCGAAGTTGGTGATGATCTTGTCGCCGTTCAGCTTCAACTGCTCCGTCAGCTGGTTCTCTTCGCCCCAGCTATACCGGCCGAACCAGGTTGATTTCGAGGATTCGTTGTAGTCACCGCGGATGGTCATCTGGTCGCGATCAATCGGCCGGCCCAAAGCCTGCACACGATTGTTCCGCAAACCAGCGCCTGCCACGTTCGCATTCGGGTAGAATTCCAACAGCTTCACCGACGTCGGATGGAAGCGATTCGAAGGAATCGCGTTGTTCGGGAACGGCACCGCCGCCACCACGCCATTCGCGCCCGGAGCCCGCGTGAGCGGATCGAACACCGAATTCACTCCAGCAAAGTTACCCGCCCGCATCGCATCGCTCGGCAAATTGTAAACACCCTGCTGCGCGCGCCGCTGCCGGAACCATTCGTAGTTCGCCATGAAGAACAGTTTGTTCTTGCCGTTAAACAGCTTCGGGATAACCACGGGACCGGTTAACGTGAAGCCGAACTGGTTCCACTTGAACGGATCTTTCGGAGGCCGGGCAGCCGTGAAGGCATAATTCTTCGCGTCGAATTTCTCATTCCGCAGGAATTCGAAAAGCGTCGCGTGGTATTCGTTGCCACCGACCTTCGTCAGGACGTTGATCTGCGACGCCGAACGGCCGAACTCGGCCGGATAAACACCGCTCTGCACCTTAAACTCCTGAATTGCGTCGATCGACGGCTGGGAGATAAACGTGTTGAAATTCGGGTCGGTGTTTTCAATACCGTCCAGCGTGTAGCGGTTGAACTGCGCCCGCTGCCCGCCAATCGAGATGCTCTGGTCGGAACGGATGCCGCCCTGCCGCGAACCGGCTTGTCCGGCCGAAGGGAAGCCGTAGCTCACGTTCGGGGCCAAAGAAACCAATTGCAGATAGTTGCGGCCGTTTAGCGGCATTTCCACGATCCGCTTGTTGTCGATAGCCGTACCGAGCGTGGCGTTCTCCGTCTGCAGCGAGATCGCTGAGGCGGCCACTTCAATCGTCTCGGTGACGTTACCGATCTGCAGATCGATGTCTTCACGGCGGCTCTGCTGGACTTGAACTTCCAGCGCCGTCCGTGTTGCGGCTTTAAAGCCGGCCTTCTCTACCTTCTCGTGTAGCTACCAGGCTGCAACGAAGGAAAGGCGTAGGTTCCTGAATCGCTCGTGACCGTGTCGCGAGTCGCGCCCGTGGCGCTGTTGACGAGTGATACTTTCGCTCCGGCCACCGTGGCGCCCGGGGTGTCACGGACTTCGCCGGACAAATCACCAAAAGTCTGGCCGAAAACGCTCAGGCCCAGACTGAAAAATAGACACAACAATGCGACGTACTTGGTTCGCAAAGGAAGATCCCCCTGAAATCGGACTGCGTTCCACATCACAGAACGATTTCGCCGAGCGCAAGCCCCCACGAAAGACAAAAGGCCCGCACCCGATTTCTCGAGTGCGGGCCCGCAGCCTTTCATTAATAATACTTTACAGACCTTTCTGCGACAGGAAGATGCAAAGGTCGACCACCCGGTTCGAGTAACCCCACTCGTTGTCGTACCAGGAAACCACCTTCACCAAATTGCCCCCGATCACCTTCGTCAACTGCGAGTCGATGATCGAGCTGTGCGGATTCTGCAACATATCGCTCGAAACAACCGGGTCGGTCGTATAAGCAAGAATGCCCTTCAACGAACCTTCCGACGCCGCTTTCAACGCCTGGTTCACTTCTTCCGTCGTCGTGCTCTTGGCCGTCGTACAAACCAGGTCCGTCACCGAAACGTTCGGCGTCGGCACCCGCATCGCGTAGCCGTCCAGTTTGCCCTTCAGTTCCGGCAACACCAGCCCGATCGCTTTCGCCGCGCCCGTCGACGTCGGAATCATGTTGATCGCAGCCGCCCGCGCCCGCCGCAGATCCTTGTGCGGAGCGTCCAGAATGCTCTGGTCGTTCGTGTAGCTGTGGATCGTCGTCATCGACCCCTTCTCCACGCCAAACGTGTCGTGCAGGACCTTCACGAACGGTCCAAGGCAGTTCGTCGTGCAGGAAGCGTTCGAGATGATGTTGTGCTTCGCCGCATCGTACATGTGGTTATTCACGCCCAGCACCATGGTCAGGTCTTCATTGCTCGCCGGAGCGGAGATGATGACCTTTTTCACGGAACCTTTCCGGTGCTTCGCCGCATCGGCGCCATCGGTAAATCGGCCCGTCGATTCGATCACGATATCGGCGCCCGCCGAGGTCCAGTCGATTTCGGCCGGGTCACGCACCGCAAACACTTTGAGCTTCCGGTCGCCGTAATAGATCGTGTCGCCTTCCGCCCGAACTTCCATCGGCAGTTGCCCAAGAATCGAATCGTACTTGAGCAGATGGGCCAGCGTCTTCGTGTCCGTCAGGTCGTTCGTGGCGACGAACTCAATCTCGGGATTGTTGAGGGCGGCGCGCAGTACATTCCGACCAATCCGGCCGAAGCCGTTGATGCCGACTTTAATTGCCATGTTCTTTCATATCTCCTGAAGTGGGTAGTGTCCCCTTCAGTGTAACCTAGGGCACGGCCAGACCGCTTATTTCGCAGGCTTCGGCCGCGGCGTCGCGTCGCCCTCCTTCGTCATCCCCATCACCCATTTCGCCGCCTCAACCCACATTTTCTGCACCTGCGGATGCTCCCAAGCCTGCACGGTATGCCCCAGAGTCGACACGAAAACGCGCCCCGCCCCGTAGTTCCGCACCCACGAAACGGCAAAGTCCCCGTCCGTACGATGCACGCCCTGCTTCTGCAGGTCCACCCCGGTCGTGTCCAGGCGCATCAGCACCCGCACCCGGTCCCGCGAATAGCTCTTCAACTGGTAGATCTCGTCAAACAGGAAGAAATCCTTCGGAAAATGGCTAGTCGCCGGATGCCCGGGGTCTTCCGTCACTAGCTTGGCCTGGAACTGGTTCCAAGGATGCAAGTCGAAGTACCCGCCCACCAACTCTCCGTATTCCGGCCATTGGTACAAAGTGTCCACTCCGCTATGCGCCACCATGAACCCCTTCCCGTCTTTCCGAATAAAGTCGAGCAGCGACGTCTTCTGCTCCTCATCCAAGTCCAGCTCTCCTGACGTGTAAAAGAACACCGCGTCAAAATAGTCCAGATTCTTCGCGTTCGCCCCCAGCTTCTTCTTCGTGAGCAACTCCGTGTCCGTCCGGATGTAGGTCTCCCACAATCCAGTTTCTTTCCCCAGCTTCCAGATCGTCGCCATCCCTTCCGACGTCGAATCGTGCTGCCATCCCTTCGATTGACCAATCACCAGGATCTTCTTCTTCCCCGGAGTCTGCGCCAGCGCCAACGCCGCGCCTACAATAAAACACAAGATCATCCGCATAGCGCCCCCAGTCTACTCCAATGCAACTCCTCCCGCTCCTGCTCCTGATCGCCAACCTCGAACCCCATAACGTCAAGCTGGAAGAGGTGACCTTCAAGGGGCGCGCCTGCATCCGCCTCACCGATACGGCCCCAACCGGCCTCGTCGCCCCAGAGCGCCTCGCCATTCTCAAAGGCTCCTCTTTCACCGACGGCATCATCGAATTCGGCCTGGCTGGCGACCGCCTGCCTTCCGCCCCGGAATCCTCCCGCGGCTTCACCGGTCTCGCGTTCCGCGTCGGCCCCGGCGGCGAACCATATAATAACGCTTTCTACCTCCGCCCTTATAACGGCCGCTCCCCCAATCAGGTCCAGCGCAACCACTCCGCGCAGTACATCGCCATCCCCGGTTACGACTGGTCGCCGCTCCGCGAAAAATTCCCGAAAATGTACGAGTCCTACGTCGACCTCGTCCCCGGCGAATGGACCAAAGTAAAAATCGAAGTCCGTGGCAATACCGCCAAGCTCTTCGTCAACGGCGCCACGCAGCCCACGCTGCTCGTCAACGACCTTCTCACCGGCAATCCCACCGGCGCCCTTGCTCTCTGGATCGGCCCCGGCAGTCAATCCCACTTCGCCAATCTCCGGATCACCCGCTAACATGCGTACCCTCGCCCTGCTCCTCCTCGCCCTCGCCGCCCACGCCCAGTCCCCGGCCGATCTCGAAGCCGTCGTCACCACCGACGCCGGGGTCTTCCGATTCGCCTTCGCCCCGGACAAAGCGCCCAAGCACGTCGACCAGTTCCTCGCCCGCGCCCGCCAGGGCTATTACAACGGCAGCGCTTTCTTCCGCGTCGTACCCTACGGCCTCATCCAGGGCGGCGACCCACTTCTGAAGAACCCCAAGTCTCCGCGCACCCTCTGGGGCACCGGCGGTCTCAACCTCACCCCCGACGAGTTTTCCGACCTCAAGCATGAACGCGGCGTCGTCTCCACCGTCCGTATTCCCGGAAAGCCCAACTCCGACGGCGCCCAGTTCTTCGTCTGCATCGGCCCGCAGACGGCCCTCGACGGCCAGTTCTCCGCCTTTGGCCTAGTGACCGAAGGCATGGATGTCGTCGAGAAGATCTCCCAATCGCCCACTGACAAGAACGGCATCACCACCACTCCAGTCAGAATCCTCTCCGTCACCATCGAACCCAAGAAGGTCGAGCCGTTCCTCACGGCCACCACTGCCGAACTCGCCCGCACCGTCGAACTCAAAACCACCCTTGGAACCCTCAAGATCGCCCTCGAACCCACCTGGGCCCCCGAACACGTCCGCAACTTTCTCAAACTTACGGCCACCGGCTGGTTTAACGGCACCCCGTTCCACCGCATCGTCCCCGGCTTCGTCGTCCAGGGCGGCATGTCGGCCGGCCGCGCCCACAGTGCTGACCGCTGGGTCCGCACCCTGAAAGGCGAGTTCAGCCCCGAACGCAAGCACGTCCGCGGCATCGTCTCCATGGCCCGCGGCGACGACCCGGATTCCGCCTCCACGTCTTTCTTCCTCATGCTCGGCGACGCACCGCATTTGGACGGCCAATACTCCGCGTTCGGCCGCATCGTCGAAGGCCTCGAAATCCTCGAGGCGTTCGAAAAGGAACCCGTCAACGGAGAAACGCCGCAGCGGCCCCTCTTCCTCCTTGAAGCCACCATCGTCCCCTGAAGAGGATTGGATTTTTACCCTCACCCCGGGATGAAGCGCACTCGGTTCGTGGCGATCTCAACCTTCACTCTGCTCCGCTACGCCGCTAGCCCCGACCTTGACCGCGATGCCGCCCAGGACGAGAAGAAGAACGAGAAGGAACAACCCTCTGCTCCCAATGGCGCCTAGTCCAAACGGCGCTGCCTCTTTCTCGGGGTCGCGCCCCGTCTCAGTCGATCAATCCCTTCCGCACCGCAAACCTCACCAACTCCCCCGCCGAGTGCAAATTCAATTTGTCCATGATCCGGCCCCGGTGCGCGTCCACGGTATACACACTCAAGTTCAAGGCCCCCGCAATCTCCTTGTTTGTCTTCCCCTCCGCGATCAACTGCAACACCTCTCGCTCCCGGCTGCTCAATAGATCCAGCGGATCCGTCACGTGCTTTCGATAATCCGTTAACACGGCGTCGCTTACCGCAGGGCTCAAGTACCCGTCCCCCTTCGCTACCGCCCTCACTGCGGTCAGCAGGTCCACATCAATCGACTCTTTCAACAGGTACCCCTTCGCCCCTGCCCGCAGAATCTCCCGGACATACACCGAGTCTTTATGCATGCTCAACGCCAGCACGCGGACTCGCGGTGAGCTCTCCGCAATCCGTCGCGTCGCCTCAATCCCATTTAGCTCCGGCATCGCCACGTCCATCACCACCACGTCCGGCTGCAACTCCGCCGCCTGGCTAATCGCCTCCCGGCCGTTCCCCGCCTCACCCACAATCTCCATATCCGGCTGTGCGCCCAGGATCATCCGAAACCCTTGCCGCACCACGGCATGGTCATCGACCAACAAAATGCGAATCATGATCCTCCGTCTCCACTCCCACCGCAGGAGCCATCGCCTCCACCACCACGCCCCCGCCGTCACTCGCCAGCACCGTCAACTCCCCGCCAATTCCTCTCACCCGCGCCCGCATCCCCGTCAGCCCCATCCCCCGGCGCTCTTCGCCCGCCGCCAGCCCTACGCCATTGTCTCCAATCCGCAGCCGCACGCTCTCCCCTTCCCTTCTCAACGCAATGGTCACTTTGGTCGCCTTCGCATGCCGGGCCACGTTCGTTAGCGCCTCCTGCGCAATGCGAAACAAATGCGTCTCCGTCTCATCCGGCAATCGCTCCGCTAATCTTGCCTCGCACTCCACCTCGATCCCCGTCCGCTGCTGAAACCGCTCCGCCAGCCAACGCAAACTCGCATCCAAGCCAAAATCGTCCAGAATCGTCGGCCGCAACAGTTGGGACATCTCCCGCACGTTTTTGATCGATTCGTCCACCAACTGCAGGCAATCCGTAACCCGCGGCCCAGCCACTTCGCTCTGCAACGCCGCCAGGTTGGCCTTCACCGCTGTCAACGACTGCCCCAGTTCATCGTGCAACTCATGCGAAAACCGTCGCGCCGCTGTCTCCTGCGTCTCCATCATGTGCCAACTCACCCGGCTCAACTCCTCCGCCTGCCACTCCAACCGCCGCGACATCTTTGCCGTCATCCGCACCGTCAGAATTGCGATGACCAGGCCCAATACCAACCCTGCCCCCAGCAACACCATCGATTGCTCCAACACAGCCTCCGACCGCGCCTCCAATACCTCCCCCTGCACCGCACTCCGCAGTGAACCGTTCGCAATCAAATGCTGCGAAATCTCCAGCACTTCCCGATGCCGCGCAAACAACACCTCGGTGAACGAGACTCGGTCCTCCCCTTCCAAGGCCACCAGCCGTCGCGCCTCCTCCGCAAACTCCGACGACGCCTTCCCCAACTCGCGCCAGAGCGCCTCGTCCTCCCGTCCCCGCGCCGCCCCCACCACCAAGCCCATCGCTGCTTCCGCCTCGTTAATCCGCCAGTGCACCTCGTTGCGCTCAGCCGGTCCCAACTCCTGACTCAAGGAATTCAAAATCGCCTGCAAAGCGCCCTGTTCACGGCTCACCTCGCCCACCAGCCGCGCCGTCACGCCCTGCTCCTCCACCAGCCGCTCCGCCGATGCCTGAATCGTCCGCGCATTCCGCAGGCTTACCGAGCCCGACGCCAAAAACATCAGAATCACCAGCCCAAACCCGGACGTCAGGACCAGTAAAATGCTCCGATCCGTGATTCTATCGAACATATCCTCAGCCTATCGCAACACAACTCCAGATAAATCAAGCATTTGCCCACTAACCCAATTTCGGCTCCCACATTAGCCCCTCCGGGCTATGAGCGATCCGCCCCCTCCTGCCCCATGCTGGGGAGGTGAAGCCGGCCGACCGCATACCGGCAACGCAACACAAAGGAGCTCCATCATGAAGAAGCTTGCGATCTTGGCCCTTGCGGCCCTGTTCACCTTCTCGATGTCCGCCGTTGCCTCCCCGCTCAGCAACGACCAGGACCAGCCGAAGAAGGAAGAGAAGAAGGACGAGAAGAAAGACGAAAAGAAGCCGGCCCCCAAGCCGCCTCAATAGCCTTCGCTCGCCATGCCAGCGGAGCCGGTTGGGGCTCCGCTGCGCCTCTCATCCCAACGCAATCCACGTCATCCAAATCCCCACCAAGACAATCGCCGACGACGACGCCACGGGCAACCTCCGCACCCACCCTCGGTCCTGAATCCCCTCCACGGGCAACCATCGCTTCCCGTAGACCACTCCTAGCCCAATCGCCACCAGCACCACTGCCAGACCCGCGCTGAAAGCCACCAGCAGCACCATCCCGAATCCCACCCGCTGCAACGAAATCGCCGTCAACAGCAGCACTAGCGCGGAGGGACACGGCACCATCCCTCCGCTCACCGCCAACGCCACCAACCCGCCCGAACCTTCGACGTCGTGGCTGTGCCCATGCTCCAGCACCCCCGTCCGCTGCAACAGCAGCCACAGTCCCACCAACACGATCGAGGCCCCCGCCACCACACCCATCGTCTTCGCCAATTGATCCGCGCGCACATACTCCGTCAGATACAAAGTGGCCATCCCCAGTGCAAACACGCTCGCCGTGTGGGTCAACGTCACGATGCCCCCCAACAACAATGCATGCCGAAACGTGCCCCTGCTCCCCACCAGATACGCTGCCACAATCGTCTTCCCATGCCCCGGCGACAATGCATGCACCGCCCCCAGCCCGAACGCCACCGCCACCGCCGCCAACCACAGCCCCGCCCCGATCTCACCCTGCCCCAATAACTGCCTTAAATAATCCAATCGCGCCAGCCCCCCGGCATAAACATTACAATGGTTCCTGCGCCAATCCCCCCGATGCCCCCTGTCATCACCGCCCAGGACATTCCCTCGCATGGACATCTCGAGGTAGCCACAGGCACAATTGTAACTCCCGCCGCCCGCGACCTGGCCCGGGAACGCGGCATCGCCATCGTTGAGCGTCCTGCCTCGCAGATCCGCCCCGCCGTCAACCCTGCCCGCACGGTCGCCATCGGCGCCGATCATGGCGGCTACCGCCTCAAGGAAACGCTCAAACCCGTCCTCCTCGAACTTGGCTATCTGGTCACCGACGTCGGCGTCCACTCTGAACAGCCCGCCGACTATCCCGACCTCGCCGAACAAGTCGCCCTCGCCGTCTCCCTAGGCCAAGCCGCTCTCGGTGTCATGATCGACGGCGCCGGCATCGGCTCCGCCATGGCCGCCAACAAACTGCCCGGCATCCGCGCCTCCCTCTGCTACGACCGCGCCTCTGCCCGCAACGCCCGCGAACACAATGCGGCCAACGTCCTTACCCTTGGCAGCCGGCTTCTGACCGCCTCCCAAGCCGAAGAGGTCCTCCGCACCTGGCTCGCCACCCCCTACGCCGCCGGCCGCCACCAAACCCGCATCGACAAGATCACCGCTCTCGAAAAGAAATACGCCCAGTGACCGAAGCCGAACTCGAACAACTCGTCGCTCAGATCGCCGAAGAGATCCTCTCCCGCGTTCCCGCAGCCTCCGCTGCCGCCCCTTCCCGCCGCGGCGAGGGCCTCAACATCTCCGAACTCGTCTGCCCGGACTGCACCGGCCGCTGCGCCCAAACCTGCGAAAGAAAGACGAAGGAAATCGTCGCCGCGGGAGCCTGCCGCGTCTCCGCCAGCGAAAAGCTCACCCGCATCGACAGCAGCCTCGCCTCGCTCATCGATCACACCATCCTCCGCCCCGACGCCACCGAAGCAGACGTCCGCAAAATCTGCGAGGAAGCCCGCAAGTACGTCTTCGCCTCCGTCTGCGTCAACCCCTACTGGGTCCCCCTCGTCGCCCGCGAACTTCGCGGCTCCGCCGTCAAAGTTTGCACCGTCGTCGGCTTCCCCCTCGGCGCCACCACCACCGCTAACAAGTGCAGTGAAGCCGCCGAAGCCATCGCCAACGGAGCCACTGAAGTCGACATGGTCCTCAACGTCGGCGCCCTGAAATCCGGAGACCTCCCCACCGTCGAAGCCGATATCCGCGCCGTCGCTGAAACCTGCCATCGCGGCGGAGCCATCCTCAAAGTCATCCTCGAAACGGCCCTCCTCACCGACCAGCAAAAGGTCGCCGCATGCCAAGCCGCCAAGCAAGCCGGCGCAGACTTCGTCAAGACCTCCACCGGCTTCGCCAAGTCCGGCGCTACCGCCGCCGACATCGCCCTGATGCGTGCCACCGTCGGCCCACACATTGGAGTCAAGGCCTCGGGCGGCATCCGCTCTTACGACGATCTCAAAGCCATGGCCGCCGCCGGCGCCAGCCGCATCGGCGCCTCCGCTTCCGTCCAGATCCTCGAACAGGCTGGCCAGAAATGAGCCTCCCCGGCCCGCCCGACATCCGGTTCAAAGACCGCACCGAGATCCTCGACTTCCTCCTCGAAGTCGCCTCCGCCACCCAGGAGACGCTCGATCTCGACCGCATCCTGGCCAACGTCGCCAGCATCGTCACCCGCGTCATCCCCTCTCAGCTCTTCGCGATTCTTCTCTACAGCGAGCGCCGCAAAGGCCTCCGCATCCGTTACTCCGTCGGTCATCGCCGCGAAATCGTCCAGAACCTCCTCATCCCGCTCGGCGAGGGCCTCACCGGTATCGCCGGCAAGACCCGCGAAACCATCCTTTCGAACGATGTCCGCCGGGACCCCAACTACCTCCCCGCCCTCGACGCCGTCCGCAGCGAACTCGCCGCCCCCATGATTGCTCGGGGCCGCCTCGTCGGCGTCATCGACCTCCAGTCCACCTCGCTCAATGCGTACAGTGACTACGACAAGATGCTCGTCCGCCTCCTCGCCTCCCGCGTCGGCATCTCCATCGACAACGCTCGTCTCTACCGTCGCGTCGACATCGCCCACCGCACCATGCGGACCCTCTCCCGCGTCTCGCAGGAGTTCTCCTCCATCCTCGATCTCGACGATCTCCTCAGAAAACTCGCCGCAATCATCCGTTCCCTCATCGACTACGACGCCTTCTCCATCCTCCTCCTCGACACGCCAAACCAGGTCCTCCGCCACACGTTTTCCATCCGTTACGACGAAGAGGTCAACCCCGACGCCATCCCCCTCGGCGAAGGCATCACCGGCGCCGCCGCTCGCACCCGCCAACCCGTCCTGATTGAAGATACCGACGCCGACCCCCGCTACATCGCGGCCCATCCCAATATCCACTCCGAAGTCGCCGTGCCCCTTCTCCTGCGGGACCGCGTGATCGGCGTCCTTGACCTCGAAAGCGCCCGCCTCAACAACTTCACCCTGGAACACGTTCGGACCTTGACTCTACTGGCCCCCACCATCGCCAGCGCCATCGAGAACGCCCGCCTGTACGAAGAGATCGCCCAGCGCGAGAAGGCGATGGAAGACGACCTCCAAGCCGCCCGCAAACTCCAGACGATTCTCCTCCCCAGTGATCCCCCCGAGGTAGAGGGCCTGGAAATAGCGGTTGGCCTCAAGCCCGCCCGCGAGATTTCAGGCGACCTGTTCGACTTCTTCGACTACGACAACGGCCAAATGGCCATTGTCTTCGGCGACTCGTCCGGCAAGGGAGCCGCGGCCGCGCTGTACGCCGCCCTCGTCGGTGGCCTGCTTCGTTCGTTAGCCCGCCGCAAACGGGGCCCCGCCGATCTCCTCCGCAACCTCAACCAGAGCCTCGCCGAGCGCAAAGCCCAGGCCCAGTACGCCACCCTCCTCGCCCTTCTCTGGGACGCCAGAACCCTACGCCTGACGATGGCCAACGCCGGCGGAACGCCCCCCATCATTTGCCGGGGCGACGAACTCTTGAAGCCCGAGACCTCCGGCGTGCCGGTCGGCCTGCTTGATGACCGGCGCTATGACGAGACCGTCGTCCAGCTCCAGTCCGGCGATCTCATCATCCTGACCTCCGATGGCATCCAGGACGCGTTTAACGCCGCCGGGGTCGAGTACGGCCGCGACCGCCTCGGCCTCGCCATCAAGAAGCATTCCCAGGATGCGGTCGACGACATCGTCACCAGCATCTTCGACGACGTCCAGCAACACGTCGGCGAGGCCCCCCAGTTCGACGACCAGACCATCCTCATCCTGCGTGTCCAGTAAGGGACTATGCTGGAAAGAGACATGGACCGCATCGAAGTCAATCCGGCCATTTGCAGCGGGAAACCGATCATCCGCGGAACCCGCATCATGGTCCGCAACATACTCGGGATGGTAGCCGGCGGCTACACTGTCGAACGCATCGTGGAGAGCTATCCCGAACCGACCCGCGAGGACATCACCGCTGCACTGGAGTACGCCGCCCGCGTGGTCGACGAAGACCAAGCCGTCCTCCACTAACGTGCGGTTGCGCATCCTGTTCGACCAGAACGTTCCCCGCGCTGCAGCGGCCTATCTTCAGGGCATCCGTCCCGGCTGGACCGTTCGCCATGTTGGAGAAGTCGGACTTTGGGGGGCTTCGGACTCCCACATTCTGGAGTGGGCCCAAGCGGATGAGTCCATCGTCATAACCTTTGACGAAGACTTCGCCGACGCCCGAATGTTCCCGGTAGGGCCGCACTGCGGTGTCATCCGGCTCCGCGTATGGCCAACGACCATAGAGACCACGCAGACCGCGTTGGATCGCGTCTTGGCGGAAGTGCCGGAGACCGCCCTCCCTGGGGCCTGGTCATCGTAGACGAAAGCCGCATCCGCATTCGCCGCACCATCCGCCACGGATAGCGCGCAGTTGCAATACGATAAGGGCACCCCTTCCCAAGGAGCCCCGCATGAACCGCCGCAAATTCGTAGCCGCCACCGCCCTCGCCGCCGCTGCCCAAGCCGCCGACGCTCCCGTCCGCGCCACGCCCCTCAAAGCCGGCTACTGGGGCCCGCAGTTCTACGACGAAAAGGAGCGCGCCGAACTCCTCGACGTCCTCGACTCCCGCTCCCCCTTCCGCTGGTACGGCCCCCAGCCCCCCACCAAAGTCCTCCAATTCGAAAAGGAGTTCGCCGCCCACATGGCGTCCAAGTACGCGCTCGGCGTCACCTCCGGCACCGCCGCCCTCCAATGCGCCATGGCGGCATTTGAAATCGGCCCCGGCGACGAAGTCATCCTCCCCGCCTGGACCTGGCACTCCTGCTTCAACGCCGTCGTCCTCGCCGGCGCCCTCCCCGTCTGTGCCGAAATCGACGAGACTTTCAACATCGATCCCAGCTCTGTCGAGCGCCTCATCACTCCGCAAACCAAGCTCATCATGGCGGTGCACCTGCAAGGCAACCCCTGCCACCTAGACCGCATCCTGGCCATCGCGAAGAAGCACAAACTCCGAGTCCTCGAAGACTGCGCCCAGTCCGTCGGCGCCTCCTACAAAGGCCGCCCTGTCGGCTCCTATGGCGACATCGGCATCTATTCCCTCCAAATGAACAAGTCCATCACCGCCGGGGAAGGGGGAGCCCTGGTCACCAACGACCCGACGCTTTTTGAGCGAGCCGCCCGCTTCCAGGATCTCGGCGGCTTCCGCGCCCCTCACGCCGAGGCGATAGGCGGCGCCCATCTCGGCTGGACGTTTGGCGCCAACTACCGCATGAGCGAGTTCACCGGCGGCGTTCTCCTCGCCCAGCTCCGCAAGCTGGACCGTATCTGCCAAGCGGTCCGCCACAACGCGAAGCAGGTGTACGAAGGGATCCGCGACCTACCCAACGTAAAGTTCCGCGATCTCCCCGACCCCGTCGGCGAGCTCGGTTCTGGAGTTTTCCTCGACTTCAGGACTAAGGAGCGCGCGGACAAGTTCCTGGCGGCGATGAAGGCCGAGAACGTGCTCGCCAGCAAACCCGGAGGCTCGGTGATCCTCCCAACTCTCCCCCACATCATGGCGAAGAAGTCGCTCCACCCGAACTGGCCGAGCTTCCAGTCCGCGAGGGGAAAGTCGATCCGCTACGCCCCCGACACCTGCCCCCGAACCATCGATATCCTCCAGCGCTACGCCGGAGTCCTCATGGACCCCAAGTTCACCCCCACCGACACCGCCGACATCATTAAGGCGATCCGGAAGGTGCACCCAACCGTATGAACCCAACACAAACAAACCGAATCGAGCGTATTGAGGACGAGCTGATCTCTCCAGAGGAGGAGGAAGCCGTCACCCGCTCGAAAGCCTGGTTTTTCTCCAACGACGGAATGTCCTGGGAACAGCTGGTAAACGACCTGGGCTTTTCGGTGGACGAAATCACCAACGCGAGCCACATGCCAATGGAAAACGAGCATTCGGAGCCCTAAGGGTGCCACGTTGGAGTTCGCCGCGGATAGGCCGGGCCGCTCGTCCATCACGACTGGGACTGGCCCCCTCGGCGTCGGACAAGGGCCACACGACCGGCAGTGTAGTTAGCATCCTGCTCCACCGTGCCGGTCCACCACACAGTTCCCAGGTATTGGTGGTTCACGGCGCCGTCTCTCTTCGACGCATTTCCAGCAGGTAACACCCTAAGTCCCGTACAGCCCGGCGGGGCATCGAGCCCCGCCGGGCCGCCCAAAATCTATCCCACCATCTGCTTCACCACATTCCCATGCACATCCGTCAACCGGAAATACCGCCCCTGAAACTTATAAGTCAACTTTAAATGATCCACCCCTAAACAATGCAGCAACGTCGCCTGCATATCATGCACATGCACTGGATCCCTTACGATGTTATACGAGTAATCATCCGTCTCCCCAATCGTCTGCCCCCCTTTGATCCCGCCCCCCGCAAACCACATCGTAAAGCAACGCGGATGATGATCCCGACCATAATTGGTATCCGTCAACCGCCCCTGACAATACACCGTCCGCCCAAACTCCCCGCCCCACACCACCAACGTATCCTTCAACAACCCCCGCTGCTTCAAATCCATCACCAACGCCGCCGACGGCTGGTCCACCGCCCGCGCCTGCAACGCCAAATCCCGGGGCAAATCCCCATGCTGATCCCAACCCCGGTTGTACAACTGCACGAACCGCACCCCCCGCTCCACCAACCGCCGCGCCAACAAACACTGCTGCGCAAACGTCCCCGGCTTCTTACTCTCCGGCCCGTACAACGCGTAAGTCGACTCCGGCTCCTTCGATAGGTCCGTCAACTCCGGCACCGAACTCTGCATCCGGTACGCCATCTCATACTGCGCAATCCGCGTCTCAATCTCCGGATCCCCTAACTCCGCCGCCCGCTTGGCATTCAACTGCCCCGAAAGCTCCAAAATGTTCTTCCGCGTCGACGGAGTAATCCCCTCCGGATCATTCAAAAACAGCACCGGATCCGTCCCCGCCCGGAACTTCACCCCCTGGTAGTTCGAGGGCAGAAACCCGCTCGACCACAGCCGGCTGAACAACGGCTGATCGACATTGATGCCGCTCTTCTGACTAATCATCACCACAAACGCCGGCAGGTTCTTGTTCTCACTCCCCAGCCCGTAGTTCACCCACGAACCAATGCACGGCCGCCCTGGCTGCTGCGAACCCGTCTGAATAAACGTAATCGCCGGGTCATGGTTAATCGCGTCCGTATTCACACTCCGCACAAGGCAGATATCATCCGCAATCTTCTGGTGCCAAGGCAGTAGCTCCGAAAGTTCCGCCCCCGACTGCCCATACTTCCCGAATGAAAACACCGAACTCGCCACCGGCAACGTCGATTGCCCCGACGTCATCCCCGTAATCCGCTGCCCCATCCGGATCGACGCCGGCAAGTCCTGCCCCTGAAATCGCTTCAACTGCGGCTTCGGGTCAAACAGATCAATCTGCGACGGGCCCCCCGACATATGGAGGTAAATAATCGACTTCGCCTTCGTCGGCGTCGCCCCGCTCAACAGCGAACCCAGCGCCAACTGCGAGAGAAAATTGCGTCGTGTCGTCATCGCCTATTCCTTCGTAATCACTTCGTCGAGATTCAAAATCGCGCTCGCCACACTCGTATACGCCGCCAACTCCACCACGTCCGCATACCTCGCCTTCGACTCTCCAATCGCCACCAGCTTCGCCGCCTCGGCCGGCTTCGCCTTGTACTCCGCCAACTGCTCGCCAGTCACCTTCTCGAGCAACGCCAACTCCGCCGCACTCGGATACCGCGCCGTCGCCGTCCGGAACATCTGCCGCAGCCGCTTCGTCCGGTCCGGCCCCGCCGCCGTCAACGTCCGCTCCGCCAAGTGCCGCGCCGCCTCTAAAAACGTCGGATCGTTCCACAGCGCCAGCGCCTGCAGCGGCGTATTCGTCGTCGCCCGCCGCGCCACGCACTTCTCCCGGTCTGGCGCGTCAAACGTCGACAGCGTCGCCGGCGGCAGCGTCCGTTTCCAGAAGCTGTACATCCCCCTACGGTACAGGTCCGCCCCGTGCGACTGCTCATACCGCTGCGCCGTAAACTGCGCCCCGTACGCCACGTCCTCCCACAAACCCGGCGGCTGATACGGCGACACCGACTTGCCCCCAATCTGGGTGTTCAACAATCCGCTCACCGCCAGCGCGTTATCCCGCACACTCTCCCCCTGCAGCCGGAACCGCGACATCCGCGCCAGCAACCGGTTCTCCGGATCCCGCTCCTGTAGTGCCGGCGACACCTTCGCCGACTGCCGGTACGTCCCCGACAACACAATCTCCCGCTGCGTCGCCTTCATATCCCAGCCCGACTCGACAAACCGCACCGCCAGATAGTCCAGCAGCTCCGGATGCGACGGCATCTCCCCCTGGCTCCCAAAATCCTCCACCGTCTTCACGAGGCCCGTCCCGAACAACTGCGCCCACATCCGGTTCACGGCCACCCGGGCCGTCAACGGATGCTCCCCGTTCACTAACCACTGCGCCAACCCCAGCCGGTTCTTCGCCGCGCCCGCCGGCATCGGCGGCAGGAAGCCCGGCGTCGCCGCCGACAGCTTCTCACCCTTCCGGTCATACGCCCCGCGGATCAGCAAATGCGTCTCCCGCATCTCCGCCCGCTCCTCCATCACCATCGTTGTCGGAATCGCCTCTTCGAGCTCCTTCCGCTCTCGCTTCAACTGCTGCAACCGCGCATACAGTCCCTTCGTCTCCGCCGGAGCCTCATACGTCAGGTAGAACTCCCGCACCGTCGCCAACTGTTCTTTCGTCCGCCGAATCCCCGAGTTCTCCACGAGGTACCGGACCGGCTCCACCACCGCCAACTGATGCGCCTCCGCCGCGCTCAACTCCCGGTCATAAATCCGCAGATCATCCAGCGACCCCACCAGCTTCGTCACCGTCAACGGAGCGTTCGTCTTAAAATTCGCCCCGTTCAACGTATTCTTCAGCGTCTTCAACTCCGCCGGCTTCCCATCCTGCAGCAGCGTAAACTTCCCCTTCCCGTCATAGTTCAACGCGAAATGCACAAACTCGGCATAGGCAAACGGCGCCACCGTCTGCATCTCCAACGTCGCCCCGCCCGGCCCGAAGAACTTCACAATCAAGTGCGCGCCCCGCCGCAGATCCCCAATGCTGAAGATCGTATCGTGCGTGAACAGCCAACCCGTCTCGTTCTTCTGCTGCAAGATCACCAGCGGATCCAGATTGTTCCCGCCCCGGAACCAGAACGCCAACCCGAACGGCTTCGCCGCATCAAAGTCATGCGCTGCCGGAGCCTCCGCAAGAGACGTCGAATCGAAAGTCGCCGCCTGGCCCACCGGCCCGTCCCGCGGCGTCGGCGGCAACCCCAAATACTTCCCATGCCTGTACGACCCCGTCGTCTCCAGCATGTTCCCTTCAAACTCATAATGCGCCAACAGACCCGCCCGGCTTGGAGACTCGAACTTCTTCTCCGCCTCCCAAGCCTTCATTTGCGCGGGAACATCCGCCGCTTCCAACTGCTTCTCCCGGCTCGCCACCGCCTCGTTGATCTCTTTCAACAATCCCGCCTGCGTCTCAGACGGCAGCGTCAACACCGGCGCCGCGTTCCCGCGCTGCCCATCCAGCCCCTTCTCATTCACGTTATTGAAGAACGCAAAGAACTGATAGAAATCCTTCTGCTTGATCGGATCGTACTTATGGTCATGGCAACGCGCACAACCCATCGTCAGCCCCAGCCAAGTCGTCGACGTCGCCTCCACCCGGTCCACCACGTACTCCGTCTGGTACTCCTCCGGAATCGCCCCGCCCTCGTAATTGATCACGTGGTTCCGATTGAACCCGCTCGCCACCTTCTGCTCGCGCGTCGCGTTCGGCAGCAAATCTCCCGCCAACTGCCAGATCGTGAACTGGTCATAAGGCATGTTCTTGTTGAACGCACCAATCAGCCAATCCCGCCAAGGCCACATATCCCGATGCGAATCGATGTGGAAGCCGTGCGTATCTGCATACCGCGCCAGGTCCAGCCAATGCATGGCCTGCTTCTCGCCATAATGCGGGCTCGCCAACAAGCGATCGACGACCTTCTCATAGGCCTTCGCCGACTTATCCGCCAGAAACGCATCCACCTCCGCCGGCGTCGGCGGCAAGCCGGTCAAGTCCAGCGTCACCCGCCGCAGTAGCGTCGCCTTATCAGCCGGCGGATTGTGCGCCAGCCCTTCCTTCAACAGCCGCGCCTTAACAATCTCATCAATCGACTTCGCCGCCGGCTTCACCGGCTTCTCATACGCCCAGTGCTCTTCCCACTTGGCGCCCTCGTCAATCCACTGCTTTAGCGTCTCGACCTGCGCCTCGGTCAACTGCACCTTCGCCGACAGCGGCGGCATATGCAGTGCCTTGTTCGCGTGAGTAATCCGCTTCACCAGCAGACTCTCCGCCGCCTTCCCCGGCACAATCACCTTCGCAAACGCACCCTCTTTCGTATCCAGCCGCAGCTTCGCCATGCGCGCGGAATCGTCCGGCCCATGGCAATGGAAGCACGCGTCCGACAAGATCGGCCGCACGTCCCGAGTAAACTCCACCGGCTTAGCCCAAGCCACTACCGCAACGAAGAACAGAAGACACCGCATTCATCCCGAGTTTATACTGCGAGACATGCAACGTCGAGACTTCCTATCGCTGACCGCCGCAGCCCTCGCCGCCTACGGCCAGCAGAAGCCCCGCCGCGTCGGTCTCATTGGTACCGGCTGGTACGGCAAGAGCGATCTCTTCCGCCTTCTCCAGGTCGCCCCCGTCGAAGTCGTCTCCCTCTGCGATGTCGACAAGACCATGCTCAGCAACTGCGCAGACATCGTCGTCGAACGCCAGGCCTCCAAGAAGCGCCCCCGCCTCTACGCCGACTACCGCGCGATGCTCAAGGAAAAGGATCTCGACATCGTTCTCATCGCGACGCCCGACCATTGGCACGCCCTCCCCTTCATCGAAGCCTGCAAATCCGGCGCCGACATCTACTGTCAGAAGCCCATCTCGCTCGACGTCACCGAGGGCCTCGCCATGCTGAACGCGGCTCGCAAATACAATCGCGTCGTGCAAATCGGAACCCAGCGCCGCAGCACCCCCCACTTGATCGAAGCCCGCGACGAGATCCTCAAAACCGGCAAGCTCGGCAAGATCGCCTACGTCGAAATCTACTGCTACTACCACATGCGGGCCAAGAATCCACCCGCCACACCCGCTATCCCCGCCGACCTCGATTACGAGATGTGGACCGGCCCCGCCCCCATGCGCCCGTGGAACGGCCTCCAACATCCCCGCCGCTGGCGCGCCTTTGAAGAGTACGGCAACGGCATCATGG
Source organism: Candidatus Sulfopaludibacter sp. SbA3 (assembly GCA_945890485.1). Lineage (GTDB taxonomy): Bacteria > Acidobacteriota > Terriglobia > Bryobacterales > Bryobacteraceae. Next base: position 126,094 of record CAMDCN010000012.1, read on the forward strand.
GCGACATGTGCGTCCACATGCTCGACATGGTCCGCTGGATGATGGACCTCGGCTGGCCCACCAAAATCTCCTCTACAGGCGGCATCCTCATCGACAAAGCCAGCGTCGCCAACATCCCGGATACCCAGGAAGCCACCTTCGACTTCGGCGACGTCAAGGTCAACTGGACCCATCGCAGTTGGGGCCACCCGCCCGACCCCAAGTACCCCTGGGGAGCCACCTTCTACGGAGAGAAAGGAACCCTAAAGGCGAGCGTCAACAGCTACGACTTTGAACCCCTCGACAAGACCCAGAAACCCATCCATCGCGACGTCAAAATGGAACTCGAAGAGTACCCCGTCGACAAGGTCGAGAAGGATCTCGAACGCCACGTCGCCCCCGCGATCCGCGGCCACATGAAGGATCTGCTCGCCGCCATCGACAACCGCTCCAAGCCCGTTGCCGACATCGAGCAGGGCTTCATCTCCTCGGCCAGTTGCATCCTCGCCAACCTCGCCATGAAGACCGGCCGAACCCTCCAATACGACCCCGCCCGGAACATTGTGATCGGAGACCCCGAGGCCACCCGCCTCCTCACCCGTCCCTACCGCAAGCCTTGGCAACATCCCGACCCCAAGAAGGTCTAGCCTCTTTTCCGTCCCGCTTTCCCCCCTTCACCCGATGCCCTCGCCCCCTCCGCCCTCGGTACTCTAGAGGTTTGGAGATGAAATGAACTTAATCTTAGAGTCCCTGGCCCTAAACTGGCCCATCTACGTTATCCCTTTCGCTGTCTTTCTCCTCGTCGTCGCTCTCGGCGCCATCCTCCGCCGCATTCTCTTCCGGACCCTCGAAAAATGGGCCACCAAGAGCTCCGGTCAACTCGACGACATCGCTGTCGCCGCCCTCCGCGGGCCGTTCCTCCTTTGGATCGTCATCGCTGGCATCTACGCCGCCACCCAAACCTCCGAGCTCCCCGCCCGCGCCACCGAGCTCGTTGGCAAAGCGCTCCTCGTCCTCTGGATCGTCTCCCTCACCGCCGTCGCCTCCCGCCTCGCTGGCGCACTCGTGAAGTTCTACGGTCGCTCCACCACCTCCGTCCTCCCCGTAACGACCCTCACGCAAAGCCTCGCCTCCCTGGCAGTTGCCATTATCGGCATCCTCATCCTCCTCGATACCCTCCACATCTCCGTTACGCCCATCCTCACCGCCCTCGGCGTCGGCGGTATCGCCGTCGCTCTCGCCCTGCAGGACACCCTGTCTAACCTCTTCGCCGGCTTCTACGTCTCCCTCGCCGGCCAGGTCCGCCTCGGCGACTACATCAAGCTCGAATCCGGCGAGGAAGGCTTCGTCACGGACATCAGCTGGCGATCCACCACCATCCGCGCCCTCGCCAACAACCTGATCGTGATTCCCAACGCCAAACTCGCCCAGATCATCGTCACGAACTACTACCTGCCCGAACGCCGCATGTCCCTTCTCATCCCCGTCGGCGTCAGCTACGATCACGACCCCGAAGTCGTCGAGCGCATCCTCCTGGAAGAAGCCAACGCCGGCGCGGGCGTCATTCCCGGCTTCCTCGCCGAACCGCCTCCCGCCGTCCGCTTCATCCCTGGCTTCGGCGATTCGTCCATCAACTTCACAGTCATCTGCCAAGTTGCCGAGTTCGTCGATCAGTATCTGGTCCAACACGAAATGCGTAAACGCATCTTCAAACGCTTCCGCCAGGAAGGCATCGAAATTCCCTTCCCCATCCGCACCGTCCACCTCAAACAGACGACCTAACCAACTGGCTCGCGGAGCGCCGCCAGGCGCTCCAACAGCCGGTCAATCTCCGTCTGATCCTTCACGTAGAAGCGCGCCTTCGACCTCGCCCGCTCCCCCACCCGCACCGGCACTGTGTTCCCCTGCAACGCGAATGCGTCTTCGTCGTTGTCATCATCCCCAACGAACAGCACCCAGTCACACCCCAGCCGGTCCCGCTCCGCCGCCAACGCCGTACCTTTGTGCGGCGCGTCCTCCCCCACAATATTCACTACTTCCTTCCCGCCATAAACCCGCGCGCCCACCAGCCCCGCCGCCACGCTGGCAATCCGTTTCCGCGCCTCCGCCTTCCCCGCGAACTGCCGGTAGTGCACCGCCAAGGATGCCCCTTTGTCCTCCACCCAAACCCCTTCCATCCCCGCGACGCCAGCCTCCATCACTCTTCGCCACTCCCCCGTCTCCACCGCCCCATCCGCCCCATGGTTCCCCACTGCTCCAACCACCGGCACTCCCTCCAATTTCGCCAACAAATCCTCCCGCGACCGCCCCGAGATCACCACGCACGGGTACACCGCCGCCACCCGTCCCAACAACTCCCGCGTCCCCTCCCGCATCGCCGCCAGCTCCGGCCGCTCTACAATCGGCGCCAGCGTTCCATCGAAATCAAATGCGCACAGCGTCCGCTCCGCCGCCAGCCGTCCCCATACCGGCTGGGTTGCCGTCGAGAATAGGTATCGCATCGCCTAACCCACCAAGCTCCGCGCGCTCAACCGGCTCGCCACCCGCTCCTGGCTCCGCAGCCGCGCCGCATCCTCCAACATCTTGCCGGCCCACCGGTACACGTTGAACTGCGTAATCACCGCCCGCATCGACCGCATGCGGTCCCGCTGCTCCTCCGCCGGCATCGTCAACGCCACCATCATCGCCTCGCTTGCGGCCTCCATGTCGTATGGATTCACAATCAACGCCTCAGTCAACTCCCGCGCCGCGCCTGTAAATTCGCTCAGCACCAACACACCCTTCAAGTCCCCCCGCGCCGCCACGAATTCCTTTGCCACCAAGTTCATCCCGTCATGCAGACTGCTCACGTAGCAAAGATCCGCCGCCCGGAAGTAGCGGAATACGTCCGGTGGTTCATGATGCGCCCGCAGCAACACGATCGGAGAATATCCGTCTTGCCCGAATCGCGCGTTGATTCGTTCCGTCAACTTTTCTACCGACTCATTTAACAATCGGTACCGTTCAATCTTCGTCCGGCTCGGCGCCGCCAATTGCACGAAAGTGAACCTTCCACGGAACTCCGGATACCGCTCGAGCAAAGTCTCTACAGCCTCCAGCCGTTCTTCGATGCCCTTCGTATAGTCCAACCGGTCGACGCCCACGCCCAGCAGCGCATTGGGCTTCAGCCCCAAGTCCGCAAACACGCGCGCCCGGCTCTCCGCCGCCGTCTCTCCCGTCTCGGCCCATCGCACTGGCCATTCAATCGAAATCGGATACGGCCGGACCAGTGTCCGGTGGCCCTGCCGGACCACCGCGTGGTGCTCCCGATCGATCCGGGTCTCCAGGTACCGGTCCACCGCTTCAAAGAAGTTATTGCAGTGTAACTGTGTATGAAAGCCCAAAATACTGCTCCCCAGCAGACCTTCGAGCAGCTCATCCCGCCAGGGGCAGATCCCCAATCGCTCCGCGTTCGGCCATGGAATATGCCAGAACACAATCACGGTCGCCGCCGGCAACCGTTTCCGGATCATCGCCGGCGCCAACGCGAAGTGGTAATCCTGCACGAGGATCACCGGATCGTCCGAGTCGGCCTCATCGCACACCGCATCCGCGAACTTCTGGTTCACTTCCCTGTACTGCCGCCAATCCTCCGCCCGGAACTGCGGACGCGCGTGCGCCACGTGGCACAACGGCCAGAGCCCCTCATTCGAAAATCCGTAGTAGTACCCCTGCTCCTGCTCCTCGGTCAACCAAACCCGCCGGATATCGTAGCTCTCCTCTCCCGGCGGCACCCGCACGCGGTCGAATCGATCCACCGTCTCCCGGTCCGCCGATCCCGCCCCGTGCGCAACCCACGTGCCTGAACAAGCCCGCATCACCGGCTCGAGCGCCGTCACCAGGCCGCTCGCCGGATGCTGTACTTCAATCGATCCGTCCGCCTTGCGCACGTGCAGATACGGCTCCCGGTTCGACAAGATCACGATCTTCTCCCCGTGCAGATGCCGGTTCAACGTCCGCTTCAGGCGCTCCGCGTTCCACTGCAGCGACGAATCCTCCGGCTGCTCTTCCATCTCCATCCGAACCTTCCGCAACTCCGCGCGCCGGCCGGAACGAACCCACCGCGCCACGAACATCGGCACACCCAGCGCCAACGCCGCCAGCAGCGCAAACGTCACCAGCAGGATCGTCTGCGCCTGGCTCTCTCGCCGCTCAATGTAGCTGAGGTCCTGCACCAACACCGCAAACCCCAACTCTTCCACCGGTACGGCGTTTACTGACGCCCTCCCAGTCGGCAACGTCGCCACACTCGACCAGCCGTCCTCGCCCCGCACCCGGCTTCCCACGGCCCAGCACCCGAACGCCTCCGGAAACCCCGGCGTGCTCGCGCGCACAGTGAAGTCCGCGTTGCATAGCGCCACGCCCATCACCCGTTCATCCCGGTTCAAAGCGACGATCTGCGCCCGCAACGCTCCGGGATCGCCATTCCAGGCCGCGGCCAAAGACGGACGCGCCCCCGCCAGCGCCAAACGCGCTCGCGAATTCACATCACGCTCAAACCACTCCTGTGCCGTCGTACGCACGACCGATGACGCAGCCCATGTCAGCAGGGCCAAGCCCAAAACCAAGGCGAGGAGAAACTGCGCCATCCGGCGCATCTGGGAAGATTCAATCGAGAAATAACGCATGGGCGACCGCGAGTGGGCCGATACCTCCAACTCCTACGGTACCGGCCCAGCCGCGCCCAAACTATCCCGAAAACACACCAGACATTACTAAAACTTAAACTTAACACCCAGTTGAATCAGCCGCTGATCGAGAGCACCGGTCCAGTTCAACGGCGCCCGCGTCGTGATATTCCCAGCCACGTCCACCTGCGCCGTGCTGTTCATCGCCGTCACGTTTGTCCGGTTAAACAGGTTCGTCGACTCCAGGAAGAACTCACCCGCAAACCGCTCCCGAATCGGAATCGCCCGCGTGTACCGCATGTTCACTTCAAACGTCGCCGGCGCCACAATCGTGTTCCGTCCCACGTACAACGGCCGCTGATACGCCGCCGCCGTCGAGGCGTCTCCGTTCAGCACCCGGTTTGAACCCATATTGAAGTTCTCCCCCGTCTGCGCGTTCACCGCGAAGCTGAACTTGTTGTGGTTCACGAAGTAATTCCAGCCATTGCTCGAACTGTTCACCCGCGGATCCCAAACCGCGTTCCCGTTGAAAACGTGCCGCCGGTCCGTCAACGAGTTCCCACGGTCCCGCCGGCGGTTGCTCCAATCGCTCAGCAGAAAGGCGCCGCTGTCGATATTGTTCTGCTCCGGCGCATCGTCAATCGCGTGCGACCACGTGTAGCTCCCGAACAGCTCAAAGCTCTTCGCGTAGCGCTTCGTCACCGTCAGGTTGAAACCGTTGTAGTTCGATTGCCCAACACTCTCCGCGCTGATAATGTTCCCGAACCCGGCAATCGGCCGTGTCCCCGCAAAAATCGGTCGCCCGTCCGCCAACGAATTCGGCCCCGGCGCCAGATTGATGTTCCGGAAGATCGGCAACCGGTTCCCTTTGGTAAACAGATAGGACATCGTCACGCCCAGGTCCGGCGTAATCTCCCGGCTGATCGTCACATTCGCATTCGCCGAATACAAATTCGCGAAGTCTGGCGACACGGTTGTAATGTCCTGTAACGACGGGGTAAACCCGCTCGGAATCCCCGAGAACACGTTCGGAAACGCCGGCGCAAACGCCGCCGTCGGCGCCACGCTCAAGCTGAAGAATTGCGGCGACCCGTTGTTGAGAATCGCCCGCCGGTATGTGTCCGTCTGAAACGGGTCAAAGAAGATGCCCACGCTCGACCGGAGCACCCATTTGCCGAGCCCCACCGCTACCGCCAACCGCGGGGCAAAGTTGTTCTTGTCCGTCCGGAACGACCGCGACGAAACAAACGGCGAAGTCTCCCGAGCCGACGGCGGCCGGTACACGTCGTACCGCACCCCGTAGCTGATCGTCACGTTTGCCCGCGGCTTCCACGCGTCCTGCGCATACAAACTCGTAAACAGCGAGTTGTACTGAATCGACGGCTCTCCCACCGTCTGCGCGAAGCTCGTGTACCCTCGCAGATTCGTCCCATTCTTCGCCGCGAGGTAGGCTGCAATCGAAGGGAACGTGTACGTAGCCGCCGTCGCCGACACCTGTGTGTCCCGAATCGACCGGATCGCCCCGCCAAACTTCAGCGCATGCTTGTCCAGATTGTAGGAAAAATTCTCTGTCACCTCGGGCGTCATCTCTTCATAATTGAAGCCCACGGCCGTCGAGTTCCCGAACAGGGCAATCCCCGGAATCGTTATTGCCGGCCCGGTACCCGTCGCTTCGAACCGCTGCTGTTGCTGGGTCCGGTAAGGAATCTGCACCCGCAGCTCATTCACTGCCTTCGGCGACACCACCGAAATCAGCTGCACCGCCCCCGCATGGCTGCGGTCGACGAAGTTGTACGTCCGTTCAAGTACGCTCAATCCGCCGGCGCCATTGAACGGCGAATCGTTCCGATGCCCGTTGTACCGCAGTGAGAGCCTGTTGGAATCATTGATCTGCCAGTCCAGCTTCGTCATGAAAAACGTCACGTTTTGCCGGAAGGGAATCGCATCAGCATAGGTTGACGGCAGTCCCAACAACGCCAAATTCGCCGGAGTCACCGATACCGTGCTCGGCAGATCCCGCTTCACCTTTTCGTAGGCTCCGAAATAAAAGACCTTGTCTTTCTTAATCGCCCCACCCGCGCTGCCATTGTATGAGTTCACGTTCACCTCTGGCGTCCGCGCCGTAGAGCTCAACAGGGCCGGGCGCGCGCTATAAGGGGTCCGCCGCCAAATGAACGCGCCCTCCCCGTGCAGATCATTCGCCCCGCTCCGCGTAATCGTGTTGAACACCGTCCCCACCGTGTTCCCGAACTCCGGCGCAAAGCCGTTCGATACCTGCTGCACCTCTTGCACCCACGTATTCGAAACCGGCATCAGCCGGATGCCCGCGCGGTCGCTCTGCACATTATTCGCGCCGTCCAACTGGTAGTTGATGCGGCCATTAAACCCGTTCGCATTCAACTTCCGCGGTACCCCAAATTCGGTATTGCCGCGCCCGGAAACGTTCGGCTGCTGCAGGATGAAATTGAACGGATTCCGCGACACCAGCGGCAGATTCGTGATCGCGTTGTAACTCAGCGACGAACCCTGCTCCGTACGGCTCGGGTCAATCACGGAGTTTGACGCCGTAATCACCACCTCCGTCGCCACGCCCTTCAGTTGCAGCGCGAAGTCGATCGTCGCTGTCGCACCCGCGTTCAACACAATATTGGTCTGCCGGGTCGGTGCAAAGCCCGCCGCATCCACCAGGACTTCGTAGCTACCCAGCGGCAGGACATTGAACCGGTAAATGCCACTCGATGAACTCTCCACCGACGCCGTGAAACCTGTCGCCGTGTTCGTCACTTTTACCTTCGCGCTGGCGACCGCGGCCCCCGCTGGATCCGTGATCACACCAAGAATTTGACCATTGATAGCCGAGGCCTGTCCGAACACAGAGGGCGCACCGGCAAGGAAGAGGAGGGCAGAAAGAGCAAAGCGCATGGAGGACTCCAGTATCGATAGTCTCCTATGCTATCGCGCCTCACCAACCCGTCGGCCTGCCCTGGTTCTGCTCGTCGAGCCACTTCTTCAAAGGCGCGAAATAATCCACCACCGCCGTCGCGTCCATCTCCCGCTTCCCGCTGATCGCCTGCAGCGCATCCGGCCACGGCTTGCTCGTCCCCATCTCGAGCATCGCGTTCAGCTTCGCCCCGGCCTCCTTCGAGTTGTAGATCGAGCAGCGGTGCAACGGGCTCTTGCACCCCGCTGTCTTGGCCAACTCCCTATGAAACTGGAACTGCAGAATGTGCGCCAGAAAGTACCGCGTATAGGGCACATTGGCCGCCACGTGATACTTCCCGAACGGGTCGAAGAACTCTTCCCCCCGCGGTCCGCCATCAATGCCCTGATACTTCCGGCGCAGCTCCCACCACTTTTGGTTGTACTGCGCCGGCGTGATCTGGCCCGAAAACACCTGCCACCGCCACTGGTCAATCATCAGGCCAAACGGCAGGAACGCGATCTTCGCCAGCGCCTGCTTCATCAGCAGCCCGATGTCCCCCGACGCGTCCGTCGCTTTGTCCAGCAGCCCAATCTGCACCAGATACTCCGGCGTGATGGACAGCGCAATCGTATCGCCCACGGCCTCGTGGAACCCGTCATTGGCCGAGTCCCGGAACAGGTACGGCTTGCTCTTGTATGCCCGCTGATAGTAGTTGTGCCCGAGTTCATGGTGGATCACCCCGAACTCCTCCTCAGAGATCTGAATGCACATCTTGATCCGCAGGTCCTCGTCGTTGTCCACGTCCCACGCGCTCGCATGGCACACCACCTCCCGGTCTCCCGGCTTCACAAACAGGCTGCGCTGCCAGAACGTCTTCGGCAGCGGAGCGAACCCCAGCGAGCTGAAGAACCGTTCTCCGTACCGCACCATCTCCAACTCATCGATCTTCCGGTCCTTCAAAATCTTCGTCAGGTCATAAGCCTTCGTCGCGTTCGCCGGCGCCAGAATGTCGTAGATGTTCTCCCAGCTCTGCCCCCACATGTTCCCCAGCAAATGCGCCGGAATCGGCCCTCGCGCCGGAACGACGTCCGCCCCGTACTTCTCCCGCAACTTGTTCCGCACATAGGCATGCAGCGAAACATAGAGCGGCTTCACCTGCTCCCACAGCCGGTCGACTTCTTTGGCGAACTCATCCGGCGGCATATCGTACTTCGACCGCCACATCGCCCCTGAATCCGGAAAGCCCAGCTCCCGCGCGCCTTTATTGGCCAGTTCGACGAAGCGCGTATAGTCCTTCCGCATCGGCTGCCCCACGCGGTGCCAGCCCTGCCACACGTCGGCCAGCTCCTTCGGATCCCGGCTCGTCGCCATGATGTTCGAAATCTGGACCAAATCCAGGCACTTGCCCTTATCCGCCGCCGCATCCCGGCAGTATTTGCCCGATCCGTAGGTCGATTCCATCCGCGCCACGAGCTTCGTGAGCTCCGAGCTCTCGGCGTCGTTCGAGGGAGTCACCATCGTGAGATTCAGCTTCAGCAGCCGCATCTTCCGCGCGGCCTCCGCCGGAAGCGTTAGCTTGTCGTAGCGGTTCGCCTCGCGCGAAAGAGCAATTACTCGCTTAATGTACTGCTCATTCGCGAGCGCCGCCTGCGTCTCGGAATCTTCGTTGATATAGGTCGACTGCAACCAGCCGGCCCGGTTGGCGTAGTTCGATGCCGTGAGCAGGTCCTTCTCTGCCGGCTCCAGGAAGGCGAGCGCCTCGGGCACCGTTTGCGCGGCCAGCGGCAGCGCCATCAGAAATAGCAGATTCTTCATTGCCGTAACTCCTGAGAACGTTTGGCCGCGGCATCCGCCTTGGCCTTCTGACCCGTGGCGGCGTACGCCCGGCTCAACTGAAAATGGGTCGCCCCGTCTTCGTCATAGGGCAATGCGGCCTCCAGATGCGGAATGGCCTCTGCCATCTTGCCGCTCGCTGCCAACGCCCGCCCCAGCGAGGACCGCACCGGTGGGAACTTCGGATTCAGCGTGAAAGCCCGCCGCAGCGAAGGCGCCGCAGCCTCCGCGTCGCCCTTGGCGAGCAGACAGTCTCCCAGCAGAAAATGGAGCTCCGCGTTCCCCGGCTCCCCCTTCACCAGCTTTCGCAACAGGGCCTCGGCCTCGTCATACTGCTGCCCCGCGTACAACGCCGCCGCCAGCCCCTGTTCCAGGTCCGGCCGGCCGACGGCCATCTTCAACGCCGCCCGCCACTCTGCTGTCGCCTCGCGATGTTTGTTTTGATTCGTCAAAATTGAGGCCCGGGTCTGCCGCCACTCGACGGAATCCCCCAGCTCGGCCAGCTTGGCGAACGCTCCGCGGGCCTTGTTGTCGTAATCCCGGATGGTACAGTACGCCGACGGGCATCCCGGCGCTTTCGGAGACAGCGCCCGCGCTTTGCTATAGAGCAGCTCCGCCGCCGTCTTGCGCCCCTGCTTCTCCCGCGTCTCGGCCAGCAGGTACAGCATTCCGGCCGACTCCGGAGCCGTCCGTCGCAATTGCTCGAACGCGTCCCCCGCTAAACCTTCGTACAGCCGGCCCAAGCCAAACCAAACCGCCGGATCCTTCGGCGTCTGTGCCGCGAGCGCCTCCAAGTGCGGCCGTGCTGCAGAATTACGATTCAAAGCCAATAGAGCATCCGCCAAGATTCGCCGCGCCTCTACATCCTGCGGCGCCATCTGCACCGCCCGTTCGAGCGGCCCCGCCGCCTTCGCCGGCTGGCCCAGCCGCATATAGGACGTACCCAGCAGAATGAAGGCAGGAAACGCCTGGGGCAACTGCTTCGTTACCGGCTCGAGCACCGCCACCGCCTCCGGATCCCGCCCGGCCATGTGCAGTGCAATCCCCAGATTCAACTGCAATCCCGGATTCCCCGGGACCTGCTTGGTCAGCGCCTGATAAACCGGCACCGCCTCGGCAAATCGCCCGGCCCCCATCAGTTGTTTGCCCTGCTGGCTCAGACGCAACTGCTCCGGCGTCTGCGCACACAGCGAAACCGTCAGAAGGACCAAGGCAATCCGCATTTCTCGTTCTATTCTCCCAAAAAGAAAACGGGCGCTGACCTGTAGATCAGCGCCCGTTGGTTATTGCTTCTTTTCGGTTAGAACCCGAAGCGGAGGCCGAACCGCATTTGCCGTTCGCCGCTCGCCGAGGTGATCACACCGAAGTTTCCACCGCTCCTGTTCGCACCCGGACCACCGAAGCGGGGGGTGTTCGAGAAGTTGTAAGCTTCCGCACGGAAGGCAAGATCCATCCGTTCGGTGAACTTAAAGGTCCGCATAAGCGTCAGGTCCGCACCCGCCACACCCGGGTTCCGGAAGCGATTCCGGCCGGTCGTGCCGAAGCGAACACCCGTCGGCACCGCAAAGGCGGCCGGGTCAAAGTAGAACTGACCGGGACCCTTGTTGCCGATGTAGTTCATCGGACCGATTTGGTCGGCCGTCTGTGTATTGCCCGGAGCGTTCAACTGACCACCGTCAGCGGTGATCGTAAACGGGGTACCGGAGTAGGCGGAGTAAACTCCGTTCAGGCTCCAGCCACCGAGGATCGCGGCGCCAACGCCTTCCTGAACGAACTGGCGGCCCTTGCCGAACGGCAGGTCGTATACCCAGCCCATCTGGAAAACGTGGGTGCGGTCATAACCGGCCGGAGCGCGGTTGCGGTCGAACACGGAAAGGTGGTTCCAGCCAACGCCGGCCCAACCGTCGTCGTCGGTCATGTTGATGGCCTTCGAGTAGGTGTAGGCGCCCTTCAGCAACAGGCCCTTTGAAAAGCTCCGGTTGATGGAGGTCTGCAGCGAGTGGTAGTTCGAGCTGAGGTAGCCGTTCCAGTAGTTCAACGCAATACGGCGACCGAACTGAGCGGCATACGGACGGCCAGCAGCGCCAGCGCCGGGGGCGGCAGCGTTGATGTCGAGGTCAGCCAACTGGTTGGTGGTCTGCGTGCCGACATAGCCGACGTCCAGAATCACGCTGCCCGGCAGCTTCCGCTGAATGGTGGCGTTCCAGCTCTGGATGTAGCCACGGTCGATCCGGTTGCCCGGGGTCCGCATGTCAACGGTCGGAGGCAGCGAGATGATACCGCTGCTCGTGTCTGGGATCGCGATCGGAGGAATGCCCTGCGCCAAGGTCCGGAACGGATCGAAGTCGCTGGTGCCCACGAAGTTGCCCGTCACGGTCAACGGGTAGAAGCCGCGCAACGGCCGCGAGAAGGGCAGCGGGTCAATCGTCATGCCGTAGCCGACACGGAACACCGTCGAATCATTGATCCGATAGGCGATACCGAGGCGGGGAGCCACGAAGATCGGCTGCACATCAATACCGGGGTTGGTCGGGATGTTGCCGAAGCCGCCGAGGCGGATGAGCATGGTCGAAGGATCGAGCTTCTCGAGGCCGGAATCCGCACGCGACATCAGCGGGTAGCGCTCCATGCGGACACCGATGTTGACCGTCAGGTTACGGGTCACCTGCCAGCGGTCGCGGGCGTAAAAACCGAGCTGCGGTTCACGGCCCGTCATCAGGAAGGCCTGGACGCTCTTATTCATCGAGGTCGGCTGGCCGAGCAGGAAGTCGGCAAACGAATTCAGATTGTTCGCCTGGGTCACACCGCGGTTGACCGTAATGTTGCCGCTGAAGCTGAACGCGCCGCGCGGGTTGGCCACTTCAGGCTGCCAGTGGTTCAACTGGTGCTTCACATAGTCAAACCCGAACCGGAATTCGTGCTTGCCCTTCATCCAGGTCAGGTTGTTCGTCCACGTATAGCTGCGGTCGTTCCGCCACATCGGCATCCAGGTCGAACCCATGCCATAAGCGCTGAACGTATTGAACGAAAAAGCCGGCAAACCGCTGTAGCGGATGTCCGTGCCATTGGTGCCGGGAATGCCGAACGTTTCACTGCCGTAGTTCTTACCGTAGTCGAAACCGATCACGCTTTGGTCCTGCTCGGTGATGCCCCAGTTGGCGTCAAAGAGCAAGGTGGGCGAAATCGTGTAGTTCGTGCCAACGGTGCCAAGGTACTGCTTGGTGTCACCGACGCCAGGATCGCCACCCACGCCCACGCCGCCCAGGTTCGGGCCGAAGGCGAAGACGCCACCAACATTGGCACGCAGCAGAGAGAACTTAGCGAAAACACTATGCCTTTCGTTCCGGTTCCAGTTCATCTTGGCATCGTAGTTGCCGCGGTCGAACTTGCCGGTCGCGTTCACAAAGTGATTCGCCGTCAAGTTGGCCGTCGGGAAGTTCGGATCTGGAATCAACGGTAGGATGCGCGCGGTTTGCGCACTGATCCGGTTGGCCGGAATGCGGTTGCCAGGGAACTGGGTACGGCCGAAGCCGTCGGAGCCACCGGTCGCCGGGTCAAAGATCGGCGTCGCGAATCCACTGAAGTCACCGGCTTTCACCGCCGCGTTGGGCAGCGAAAACTGGCTAGTCGCGCCGGTACCCTGACGGGTGCCTTCGTAGTGGCCAAACCAGAACAACTTGTTTTTAATGATCGCGCCACCGGCTTTTGCGCCAAAGATGTTCAGCGTGTAGCGCGGCTTCACGAAGTTCGAGGCCCGGAAGTACGGCTGGCTCCGCAGCTTCTGGTTCTCGTGGTATTCCCACAGAGCGCCATGGAGCTGATTGGTGCCGCTGGCGGAGATCACCGTGATCGCCGCGCCGCCGGCCATGCCCTGCTCGGCGTCAAACGAGCTGGTCGAAATATTCACCTGCTCAACCGTTTCGCTGGGTGCCACGTAAGCAACGTGGTGGGGCAGCCAAATGTTCACGTTCACGGCGCCGTCAAGACGGGTGCCGTTATTATTCCGGGCGGTGCCGTTCACGTTGGTCGTAAGCGCGCGGCCCGGGGTGTCGGTGGAAGAGTTCTGGAAACCGGCCGGAGTCGTGCCCGGAACCAGGTTCAGCAACTGCTGGTAGTTCCGATACTGGTTCAACGCCAGGTTCTGAACCGCCTTCTGCGAGATTTCAGAACTGGTGTCCGCTTTCTCGGTCTGCAACGTCGCGGCGCTCGCCTCAACGGTGATCGCGTCCGAAACCGCGCCGACATCGAGCTTGGCATCCGCGCGGGTAACTTCATTGACGCCCACCTGGATGTTCTGGATCGTGACGGTCTTGAAGCCCGGCGCGGTCACTTTAACAGTGTAGGTGCCACCAGGAATGCTGGCGGCGGAGTAGCGGCCCGTTCCGTCGGCGGTGACGTCGCGGGTCAGACCCGTCTGCGTGTTGGTTAGCGTAATTTTCGCGTTTGGAACGGTGGCGCCGGATTGATCTTCCACGGTGCCAGTCAACGATCCATAAAGAACCTGCGCGGATACCGGAAGAGCCGAAACCGCAGTCAGGAGAATTGTCAGCAGCGCAAGCCGTTGACAAAAAATCTTAAAGCTTATCAAAATTTACCTCCCTGAAGGTAGTGAGGATGAAACCCCATATATCCTTATTGCATCTAAGGGAGATCGATGTCAATCCTTTGACAGGCTTTCACTTCTTTGCGGGTTGTTCCATTTTGTAGGCTTCTGGTGGTAACTTTCGCATTACTTTGATGCCCCATGAGGCGAACATGGCGACCAGGAAAGCAAAGAAGACGACAAAGTAAACGACGTAGCGGCCGGGGACGCGTTTGGGTTCTTCGGCGATGAATATTTCGGCCATACGACTATAGACTCCAGGTTAGTGGCGGAAGTGGCGAAATCCGCTAAAGACCATTGCCAATCCTAAGCGGTTTGCCGCGGTGATTACTTCGGCGTCTTTCACCGATCCGCCGGGCTGAATCGCGGCTGTAATTCCATGTTGCGCAGCGGCCTCCAGTCCATCCGGAAACGGAAAAAACGCATCCGAGGCGACGATCGAGCCGGCGAGAGGCAGTACGGACTTCTTCGCGCCGATCTCAACCGAGAACACGCGGCTCATTTGTCCGGCGCCGGCGCTGAGGAGTTGGCCGTCGTTCGCGTAGACGATGGCGTTAGATTTTACATGTTTAACAACTTTCCAACCAAAGGCGAGGGCGGCCCACTCCGCTTCCGTCGGCTGCCGATCGGTAACAACGCGCGCTGTCGCGCGATCGAGACCGGCGAGGTCCGGCGTTTGAACCAGATAGCCGCCGCTGATTGACTTCACGACATATTGATCGGTAACGGCCTGGACCTTGACGAGGCGCAGGTTCTTCTTCGTTGTCAGGATAGCGAGAGCGCCTTCGGTAAAGTCCGGCGCGGCGATAGCTTCGATGAAGGTCTTGCCAATCTCGGTCGCGGTCTCGGCGTCGACCGGGCGGTTAAATGCGAGAACGCCGCCGAAGGCGCTGATGGGATCGGCTTCAAACGCGCGGCGGTAGCTATTGGCCAGCGTGTCCTGTTCGGCGCAGCCGCAGGGATTGGTGTGTTTGACTATGACAGAAGCGGGACGTTCGAATTCGCAGACTAGTTGCCAAGCGGCGTCGAGGTCGACGAGGTTGTTGTAGCTGAGTTCCTTGCCGTGGAGCTGTTCGCCCCCGGCGACGCCGGATTTCCCAGCCGCATAGAGCGCAGCGGACTGGTGCGGGTTCTCGCCATAACGCATGTCGAGGACCTTCGGGACGCGGATATCGAGCGTCGCCGGGAGCGGGGCGGGCGGCATGCCGACCAGCGCGAGACGATTCGACACGGCGCGATCGTAGGCAGCCGTATGGTGGAAGGCCTTTACGGCCAAGCGCCAGTGCGTCTCGGCCAGGATCTGCCCCTGATTGGCCTCCAGTTCGTCGAGAATGGCCGGATAGTCGGACGGTTCGACGACAACGGCGACGTCCTGATAGTTCTTGGCGGCGGCGCGGATCATGGTGGGGCCACCAATGTCGATGTTCTCGATCAGTTCCTCGGTGGTGGCGTCGGCCTTGGCGGCGATCTTCTCGAACGCATAGAGGTTGACGCAGACCAGATCGATCGTCGGGATGGCGTGCTGCTCGATGGCTTCCATGTGCTCAGGCTTCGAGCGCATGGCGAGGATGCCGCCATGGATGGCCGGGTGGAGCGTCTTAACGCGACCGTCGAGCATCTCAGGAAAGTGGGTGACGGCCGAAACGTCAAACACGGGGATGCCCGCGTCCTGCAGGAGTTTGGCGGTACCGCCGGTGGAGATAAGGTCGATGTCGAGGGCGCGGAGTCCGCGGGCGAACTCGACGGCGCCGGTTTTGTCGGTCAGGCTCAACAAGGCCCGTTCAATCTTTGCCATGAGCCCCTATTGTCCCATAGGGCTGTTGCGATAGACTCAAGACTAACCCCGACAAGAAGGGGACTTATCGATCCTGAACTCAAGGTCGATTCCGACCGACGCGCCGAGGGGGTAGACTGTACAACGGTCTCCCCCTCTCGCATTTATGACTCGCCGCCTTTTTCTCGCCAGCCTGGCTCCGGCGCCTCGCCGCCGGCCGAACCTGATCGTCTTTATGACGGACGACCACGCGCCGTGGGCAACCGGAACATACGGGTGCAGCGAAATACAGACCCCGAACATCGATGCTCTGGCCAAGGCGGGGGTGAAGTTCACGCGGGCCTTCGCGTGCACGCCGGTCTGTTCGCCGAGCCGATTGACGTATATGACCGGCCGCATTCCGTCGACGCACGGGGTGCAGGATTGGCTGCGTCCGGAGGACGCGACCGGCGCGACGGCGAAGCGCTGGCTCGATGGCCATCTGACATTTCCTGAGCTGCTCGCCAAGTCCGGGTATCGCTGCGGGATGACCGGCAAGTGGCACATGGGCGAAGACGAGAAGGCCCAGCGCGGCTTCACTTACTGGGCGACGGTGCCGGGCGGCGGCGGGCCCTATAAGGACGTCGAGTTCGTGCAGAACGGGCAGCGGAAACAAGTTCCGGGCTTTAAAGAGGACGCGATCGGCGACTTCGCCCTCGACTTCCTTGGGCAGCAGCGGGAGGACACCCCGTTCTACCTCCATATGCCGTTCTACGCGCCGCACACTCCCTACGACTATCAACCGGAGCAGGACCGGGCTCCCTACAAAGACTCCAAGTTCTCCTGTTTCCCGGAAGAACCGGAGAATCCGAACCGGAACTTTGGGACACGGAACCTCCACCACAGCGAGGCGGCCAAGCGGGGCTTTTCGGCGCTGATCACGGGCCTCGACCGGAACATCGGCCGAGTGCTGGGATGGCTCGACAAGAAGGGCTGGCGGGAGAATACGGTGATCGTCTTCACCTCGGACCAGGGGTGGAACGCGGGACATCATGGGGTTTGGGGCAAGGGCAACGGAACCTGGCCCTTCAATATGTATGAGGAGTCGATCCGGGTGCCGCTGATCTGGACGCATCCAGCGCGGCTGAAGGCGGGGCAGGTGAATACCGAAATGGTCTCGAGCTACGACTTTTTCCCGACAGTGCTCGACTACTTGGGGGTGAATGCCCCGGCGGACCGGAAGCGGCCGGGCCGGAGCTATGTGCCGCTGCTGGAGGGAAAGCGGGTGGCTTGGCGGGACCGGCTGTTCTTCGAGTACAGCTTTGTGCGGGGGATACGGACGGAACGGTACAAGCTGGTGGTCCGGACGAAGGAGTGGCCGAGCGAGCTATACGACCTGGAGCGGGATCCAGGCGAGAAGCAGAACCGGTTCGGCGACCCGGCGCTGGCCAGTGTGCAGAAGTCGCTCAGCGGGGAGATCGAGGGTTTTTTCAAGGGCCAAGGGGCTCCTCCGTTGGAGCAATGGGGCACGACGACGAAGCAGAATCTGACGAAGTACAGCTCGAAGGGGCCGGTGAAACAATAGAGCTCACGGGTAAACGATTCGGGCGACGGCAGCGTCTAGTAGGTAGACTGGAGAAGAGATGCACCGATTTGTAACGCTGAGTTTGATGGCGGTATTGAGTTCGGCCCTTTGGGCGCAGGAGCAGCCGAATCTGTTCCAATCGGCGCCGCCGGAAGTGGACCAGGCGTTGCGGAAACGGGTAGGCGAGTTCTACAAGCTGTTGGAAGATGGCCGTTTTCGGCAGACCGACGCCTATCTGGCAGAGGACGCCAAGGACATCTACTACGAGCAGGAGAAGAAGCGGATCCGGGGCCACGAAATCGTCCGGGTGAACTGGTCGGACGACTTCAAGAAAGCGGTTGTCGTGACGGTGATCCAGACGGAAGTGGTAATGCGTGGTGTGGTGACTCCGATGGGCGCTCCGCTGGCCTCCCGCTGGCGTTTGGAAGATGACAAGTGGGTGCTGTACTTCGACACGGTAGCTGGGAAGCCGACGCCCTTTGGCGCGATGAAGGCCGGCCCGAACCAGACCAAAGGCCTGAGCCCGGAGGAGATGATCAAGAACCCCGAAGTGATCTTTAACCAGATCAAGGTGGAGAAGGATCAAGTCCTGCTGAAGTCGTATGCGAAATCGGAAGATTCGATTCGGGTATTAAACGGAATGCCGGGCGGCATCAGTGTACTGTTCGTGCCGGATCAGGTGATCCCCGGCTTCACATACAAGGTGGAGCAACAGGATATCGGATCGGGCCAAGAGACCAAGGTTCTCTTCAAGTACGATCCCGGGAAGGACCTGGCGGCGAAGCCGACGATCACCGGGCGGATTCGGATTGAGCCGTTCAGCAAGTCGTATGGCGTGGTCATTCGGTTCGATGTGCCCGAGGAAGTCAAGAAGCAGTTGCCGCAGAAGCCTTAGCTTCGGTTTGGTCGTTGGTTTGCAGGTTAGCTTGTCGAGGTAACCATGCAGATTCATAGGCAAACCAGTGATTTTGGGCCGCTTGCGCGGCAGATTGACCGGACGACGACGACCCGGAGCAGCGCTTTCGACGCAATTTTGGCGCGGGAGAGCGGCGTAAGGCGCCAAGATCTTGCCGGAAGCGGCGCGAGCCGCCAAGATGTTGGCGCGGTGTCGCCGACGGGCCGAGGCGACGACAGCGGGGGCACCGGCCGGTTGACTGTACTGAACCCAGCGCTGATCTCGCCCTTCCCGGCTCCGTCGACGCCCCCAACGGCTCCGCCGGCGTCCACGACGCCACCGGCGGCGACGACAGCGCCGGCCGTGACGCCACCAACGCCGGAGGTGAGTACGGAACGGCATCCGGCGATGGCCGCATTGCGCAGTGCGCTAACCGCGATGGGTATGCCATTTGCCGGCATCGATATGGAATATAGCGAACAGACCGTGGGCTATCCCGGCGGGAGTTACGTCAACCGGTTGATTACCGTGCGCGGAGCAGACGGCCGCACGGAGAACTTCGACGCGGAGATGACGCTGAAGAACCCACAGATTGCGGCCGTTGATATGGCCAACTTTATGCGCGCGAACGGCTAGGCGGCGAGGCCCAACTTCCGGGCAATAGCTTGCAGCAGAGATCGGTCTTCTTCGGTGAAGCCGCGGTCCGGCTGCTGATGCGATTTCAGACGGACGGCAACGACTCCTGGCATGGCGAAGAACAGTTCTTCGTCGCCCGAGAGGGCGCGCAACGGCACCGGGACGTCTGGCTGGCTGGCCCCATCGATATTGACCCCGGGGGGCGGAATGTTCACGGTGAAGGCCTCTTCGCGAAACAGCGAGAGCGATTCCACAACGGGCTGATCATTCGGCCCGACCAATGGCGAACCATTGGCGGCGTATGCAATGACGTGATCGTAGACGACAACGCGGCGAGCCGAATTTCTCGCTTCTTCGTCAATCCAATACTTGGGCGGCCGCTCATTTGTGAACGGCGGCGGCTCATGGCCGTTGGCTTCGAGAAAGGCTTCTCTGGTTTGAAAATAGGGAAAGCGATACAGTTTCGCGATTCCCCAACGGGTTGGTTGCAATAACGACATACAACATGTCCTCCTGGCGCCAGAATACGCACCATCAGAAGCGCGGCCGGAGTGTACGATGCTGCAAGTTACGAGGAATGGGGGAGTTAAAAATCACCATGGCCTGTTACGCGAGGGGCCGGCTACATTGGTGACAGTAAGCGGCGATGGGTGGATGGCCGCGGAAGCCGCATTCGGGACAGGCGCGTTGGTCGACGTCAGCGCCTTTGGCGCCGCGCCCCAGTTCGGAGGTGACGATCCCGGTAGGTACGGCGATGATGGCGAAGCCGGTGAGCATGATGACACAGGCCATCACCTTGCCCGCGACGGTGATGGGCGAGATGTCGCCGTAACCGACGGTCGTAATGGTGACGATCGCCCAGTAGATGGACTGGGGGATGCTGCTATAGGCAGGGTTGGCTCCGTGTTCGAGGACGTACATTACGGTGCCTTCGACACAGACAACGGAGAGGACCACGACGAAGAAGACCATGATTTTGCGGCGGCTGGCCCGGAGCGCATCGGCCAGGACGGCGGCCTCCTCGATATGGCCGGCCATCTTCATGATCCGGAACATTCGCATGAGCCGGAGAACCCGAATGGCCATGAAGTAGTGGGCATCGGGGACGGCGAGTTCGATCCAGGACGGCAGGATGGATAGCAGGTCGATGACGCCGAAGAAGCTGGCAGCGTACCGCCAGCGGCGGCGGACGACCCAGAGACGAAGGGCGTACTCCACGGTAAAGATGGCAGTGAAGGCCCATTCGATGAGAATCAGGGTCTCGCCGTAGACCAAACGGACGGATTCGACGCTTTCGATCACCACCGTGAGAACGCTGAGCCCGATGAGCCAGAGGAGGACAACATCGAACAGGCGGCCAGCCCGGGTGTCCGAGAGGAAGATGACACGCCAAAGGTTCTGGCGCCGGGCATTCGGTTCGGGCGGACGAAAGCTCATAGGGCGTGTGTACCATACTCACCGCAAGCGCGGCACCGGCAGGAGATGGTCCTTTTGCTGTTCGTAGGCGAGCCAGACCGACAGGGCGAGCGCGAAAACCAGATCATCGTGGGAGGACTGATGACCGTCGGTGCGGAAGGCGACAAGTTCGGATTCGAGTTCGGCGAGGCCGGGCGCTGCGGGCAGACTGAGGCGTCCGGTTTGGAACGCGGTCCTGAGCCGGGTGAGCAGGTCCGGCCGGGGAATGCCCTGGTAGCCTCCACTCAACCGGGATGTGTGATAGCCGCCGGTGATAGCAACAGGCCGCAATGGATAAGCGTCCAGCGACCGGTCGCGGCGGAGAACCTCGATGAGAGTGCTTTCTCCGGTGGCGTCGATGATGAGATGGATGGTTTTGAACGGCCCTGGCCAAGGACGCGATGACGGCGCGAATCCGGGCTGATTCGGCCTGGCGAAGCGATAGCTGGGGTTGGGTGCGAGCGCCGTAGGTGACGGGGTCGGGCCGCTCCGCCTTCGAGAGCGAAAACTCGACGGCGACGATGGCCGTATGGTCCTGCCGCTTGCCGACATCGATGCCAAGGAAGAGTTCGCTGAAGCCGTAGCAGGGGACGGGTAGCGGCTGATGAGGTAGCAAGGCCTGGGTGATGACCGCGCGATCGAGAAACTGCGTGGCGGCGGAGACGAAGGCACACTCATACTCCTGCGAATAGAGCTTTTCGCCATGGAGGAGACGTTCGGCGGCCAGGAATTCCGGACTGATGCGAGGGCATTCGACCGCGGGCGAGCGGACGACGGTCCAGCCGTTGTTGGGGGTATTGCAGAGCTTAGAGAAGACATTGTTTTGACCCCAGGGGGTGGACAGGACCCAGTTGCTGCCTTGGGAGATGGCGACCATGGGGGCACTGCGGGATAGAGATCGTCCTCGACGAAGGCAGCCTCGTCGATCAGCACAGCGCGAATGGCGGCGAAGCTGCGGATGTTCTTCGGGATGCCGGGCAGCGCGACGAAAGACGAGCCATTGGGCAGCAGGATGGAATGCGCGTGGTCCGGGTGGCGCTTGCCCGGGGCGCCGAGCTGCTGGAGGAAGCCGCGGATGCGGCGGAGCAGGTTCCCGGACTAGCGAGCGACGGCTCCGAAGAGCAGGAACTCCGAGCCGGGAAAGGCGAAGGCCAGATGGACGGCCTTCGCGGCGGCGGTTTGGGTTTTTCCGGACTGGCGGGAGGTGAGATAGACGATTCGAGGGTCTTCGAGATCGAGGAACTCGGCTTGGCGTGGATCTGGCGTGAAACCGAGGTTTTGATCGACCCAGGCCGATGGGGATAGCGCCAACGCTGGCTGACTCCGTTGGAAGGGTCTGTTCCAGGGCCAATAGGAGCTCGTTCCGTACTTAACCATGTCGGCCGGCTCCGGCGGCTAGGGCGGGAAGCGGCTTGGGTATGCGGAGCGGCCAAGGCGAGATGTTTTTGGGGGCGATCCAACCGGTTAGCATTTGGCTTTGGTCGTTGGCCGCTGGGGCAGTTTCCTCAATAAAATCATCGGGTTGGGTGACTTCAGCTTTTTGCGTGGGAGGCGGTTCGAGCATGGTTGGGGATTGGGACGGTCCGATGATTTGGGCAGTCCGGGTGAGCGGCGTTTTGGGCAGCGGGTCCAGTTTTCGGAACAGGTCGAGTTCCCGGAGAGTGGCTGCAATGGCGCGGTGGAGCGCCGTTTCTTCGCGGCGGAATTCTTTGCACATTTTGGCCTCGACACCGACGCCGAAGCCGTTCATGCAATCGAGTTCGCCAAGGTGCTTTTCGGAGGCGCCGGGGTGAGCCATTTGACTGGATTGGACGAGGCACTCTTCGTTGAAGATGTGTTCGTTGCGGGTGAGGCGGAGCAGGCGCCACTGGAGATCGGCGAGGCGTTGGCAGATGCCGAGTTCGACTTCGTCGCGAGGTTCGATTTTGTCCGCCATACTGGCGACCATGCGTTGGTAGTCTTGGGGACATTCGCTGGGGAGAAGGACGAGGCTTTCGATTTGAGACAGGTCGATGACGGTGGAGCGGGCTCCGTGCTGGAGGCCGTTGAGGCGGACTTTCATTTTGCCGGCGGGGGTTTTTGGGCCGGTGCTTTTCTCGGCATTTTCGGGTTGATTTCGGCGCGGCGGACCTTTTTCTGTTCGTCTGTGAGGGTGGGTGCCATGTGAGTTCTCCAAATTGTGGTGGGTAAAAAGGAACGCCCGGCCTTAACTGGTCGGGCGTTCTAACCATTTCCCAGAGATGTTTTCACGTCGCTCCGAGTGGGCGGGCGGAGGCCGAGATTGCAGAGGTCCGTTCCTCGCCGGAACGACACAGGACTCCAAATCTTTCCGGCCCGGAAACCCGGTAGCGAGAAGCGGGTACATCGCCATGGGGTAATCCATTCTGTTCCAATTGCGAGAGAGGACTGGTGGCTTCGAGGCGCCACGGCCTCTCGCTTTCAAGGTCGGCGATTGGGGTAAACTCGTGGGAATTTAATGCCTTGGGCCGCGACGCTAAGACCGCCCGGGGCAGAGGACAGCTTTCGTGATTACTAATCAAGCGACCGGTACGCGTGTCGACGAAGTAGCGGCAGGCATCTATCGCATTTGTACACCGCTCGACGTGATTCCCGGGGGATTCACGTTCAATTCCTATCTGATCGCAGACGATGAGCCCGTTTTGTTCCACACGGGGTATAGAAGACTGTTTCCAGTCACGCTTGAGGCCATTGGGAAGATCCTGCCAGCCTCAAAGCTGCGGTGGATCGGTGGATCACACTTTGAAAGTGACGAGTATGGCGCATTGAACGATCTTCTGGCGGCCGCTCCGGAATCGACACCTTTCGGTTCCGAAATCGGCGTGTTGACTTCCGTGAACGACTTCGCCTCGCGCCCCGCTCGTGGGTTCGCGGACGGTGAGGAGTTTTCCATCGGCAGCCGCCGGATGAAGTGGCTCTACACGCCCCACGTTCCGCACGGCTGGGATTGCGGTGTCTTGTTCGATCTCTCCACCGGGACGTTGCTGTGCGGGGATCTGTTCACACAAGCCGGAGCGGACCTGGCGCCAGTAACTGAATCGGAGATACTCACCGCCAGCGAAGGAATGCGCGGGATGATGGAATACTACGCGCACGGAACGGGCACCTCGGCTGTCTTGGAACGCCTTGCCGGCCTCCAGCCATCGATGCTCGCCTGTCAGCATGGGAGCGCATATCGAGGCGACGGCGCGGCACTAATCCGAGAGCTTTCGGCCTCGATTCAGAAAGGGGGCGCCAAAGGGGCTTAGGAAGGGCGATCGGAGGGAGTGGCCTTCTGAGCATCCGGCACACGAGTGGCTGGCTGCATCGCAACTGATATCTATTCCGACATCCGGGCCGGGTTTGGCATCTGCTGCGAGGAGGGCGCGGTCTTGCTCCGCTTGCAGGGTGAACGGGAAGCAAGAACGACGGTGGCTTGAGAACATTGCGTCTTCTGGGTAGAGCTAAAGACTGCAATTATCCGTTTGCGGCCGAAATCAGCCCTCCCGTGGTGGCGCCCCCGGCCAGCGCGCGACTGGTTCCAACTGGTCCGCAATGGCCTTCGCCTTCCCGTACTAACTCGTCAGCTTCCGCGCCACCGTTCGCGCATGTTCGGCCTGCTGCGCCATCCCGTATATCAGTGACGGTCGCGTCGTGATCGCCTCCTGGTCCTTGTCGCCCGTCCCCATCCGCGACTAGATCCCCGAGCAGTTGTCGTTCAACGCCAACAAGCGCGCCATCGACCGGCTCCGCTTCAGATCCTTCGTCTCGTCGAACATATTCTGGGCTTCTGCCCGGTCCCGGTACCCCTGCGCCAATACCCGCACGTCGTTCGGTTCCCAACTCGTCACCACCACCGAAGGTTCATATCAATCCCGATTGGCGTGCTCGACCCCGTCCCCGGCAAACTAGCTTGCCCATCACCCTTGCCCGAAATCTTCATCGGTGGTTCCGCTAGCTTTCTACGCCACACGATCACCCGGCGCTGAGCGTCCAGCCAAGCAACTGTACTTGCGCTTCTATGCCGTACTATCCCTGCCCGGTCTCTTGCCCTTCCCCCATCTTGTTCGCAACTCGTCGGGTTCTTGACTCGTCGGGCGATCGCCCGCGCCACGTTCTGCGTCTGCCACAGCGTGCACAGATTCGGCAACCACCGCTCCTCGGCAACAGCCACCATCCTCTCGTTGGAGTGGGCATGTCGCCGTAGTGTCCCGCGGCCCCGCGCGACCAGCCCCAGCCCCAAATTGGCGGCTGGGCGTATTCGCTGGCCGACTGGTTGCCCGCTTGCGCATCGACGTTGGGTACACCTTTGCCCGCAGCGAGGCCCACGACCTGATCGGCAACGGAGGGCCTCGTCCGTGTGGCCATAACTGCGTCGCCGCTGGGGGCGGAGCCGTGGCTGTAACGGCGTTGACCAGCGAGGATCTCGGCTGTGTCGGGAGCGTTGAGACTGTAGTAATCGAGGGGCAGGACTCGACAAACCCGGTCCAGGTTATGCTGACTTTGAGGAAGTCGACGAAATAAGCGAGGAGTCCGTGACGAGTGACCGCCGGGGCGGGTTCCCGATGGAATCCGACCATGCCGCCGAGGGTGTTGACGCGGTAGGTAGGCGGGCTGTCGATGGGGCGGATGGGGATTTGGAC
The DNA here is from genome assembly GCA_945890485.1 of Candidatus Sulfopaludibacter sp. SbA3. Taxonomy (GTDB): domain Bacteria; phylum Acidobacteriota; class Terriglobia; order Bryobacterales; family Bryobacteraceae. The sequence goes on from CAMDCN010000012.1 coordinate 151,063, forward strand.
TTTGAGTGAGCGACCCCAAGGGGGTTGAGAGCGCTCGTCCCGTTTCGTAGTAACCAGCCCGGCGGAGTATAGCGCGACGGGTGGGGCGGGAATCGCTGCAAAGCGCGTGCAAGGTATGGTCACCGGGAGCCATCACATGCCTTGCTTTGTATCGGGAGCTACCGGCAGCCCTGGCCCAAACCCCCACTGACTCAGAGATTTCCGCGTTGCCCGCCGGTAACCTCCCTTCAGCCTTGATAGTCTGTTAGGCGTGAAAACCTGTTTCTTGTGGCTGTCTCTGTTCGGAGCAGCGGCCCTATGGGCCCAAGCCCCCGATGGCCGCACCGTCTATCAAACCCGCTGCTCCGGCTGCCACGGCACCGACGGTAACGGCGGTGAACACGCCCCCACCGTTCTCCCCACCCTCGCCACCAAGAACGACGACGAGGTCACCGCCATCATCCGCGAAGGCGTCCCCCGCAAAGGCATGCCCGGCTTCAAGCAACTCCCCGAAGGCGAAGTGAAATCCCTCGTCGCCTACATGCGCACCCTCCAACAAGCCCGCCGCGGACGCCGCGCCCCCGCCATCCGCCTCGACGTCAAGCTCACCGACGGCACCTCGCTTTCCGGCCTCGCCATCGCCCGCACCAGCCGTGAACTCCAACTCCGCACCGACGACCAACGCATCCATCTCCTCCGCAAATCCGGCGACCAATACCGCCGCGTCACCTCCCAAGCCGACTGGCCCAGCATGCACGGCGACGTCAGCGGCAACCGCTACGCCCCGCTCACCCAAATCACGCCCGCCAATGCCGCCAAACTGGCCGTCAAATGGGTCTTCGCCGTGCCCAACGCCGGACGCCTGCAGGGTACACCGCAAGTCCACGACGGCGTGATGTACGTCACGAACACCAACACCGTCATCGCCCTCGATGCCGGCTCCGGTGCCCGTCTCTGGGAGTTCTCCCGCCCGGCGACCCCCGGCCTGATCGGCAACGCTCGCTCCCCCGGCAACAATCGCAGCGTCACCGTCGCCGGCGACAAGGTCTTCCTGCAGACCGACCACGCCCATCTCGTCGCCCTCAATCGCCACACCGGCCAACTGCTCTGGGAAACCGAGATGGCCGACTTCAAAAAGAACTACAACACCACCGGCTCACTGCTCGCCGTCGAGAACCTGGTCGTCGCCGGAACCGCTGGCGGCGAAGAGGGCGTCCGCGGCTTTCTCGCCGCCTACGACCAGCAAACCGGCAAAGAGGTCTGGCGTTTCTGGACGATTCCCGCACCCGGCGAGAAGGGCTCGGAAACCTGGCAGGGCATCGACATCGAACACGGCGGCGGACCCACGTGGCTGACCGGCAGCTACGACCCTTCGACGAAGACCATCTACTGGCCCACCGGCAACGCCGGGCCCGATTTCAACGGCGATAACCGCCTGGGCGATAACCTCTACACCTGCTCCATCCTCGCCCTTGACGTTACGACCGGCAAGCTGAAATGGCACTTCCAAACCACGCCGCACGACGAGTGGGATTGGGACGCAGTCCAGCCGGTCGTCCTCGTCGATACCCAATGGAAGGGCCAACCCCGCAAGCTGCTGCTGCAGGCGAATCGTAACGGCTTCCTCTACGTCCTCGACCGCACCGACGGCAAGATGTTGCTCGCCAGCCCGATGGTGAAGAAGCTCACCTGGGCCAAGGAAATCGCCCCAGACGGCCGCCCCGTCATGAACCCCAAGCAGGTCCCGACACCCGAAGGTACGCTGATCTGCCCTGCCGTCGAAGGCGCCGCCAACTTCTTTTCCACGTCTTTCAACCCCGCGACGCGCCTGTTCTACGTCAACACCCTCGAACGCTGCGCGGTGTATACGAAACGCACGACGCCAGCCTGGCAAGCGGGACGCAACTACCTCGGAGGCGGCGGACGGCGCGACCCCAACGACAAGCCGCAGAAATTCCTCCGGGCCTTTGATATTGAGACCGGTAAAGTCGTTTGGGAGCTGCCCCAGGATGGCCCCGGCGACACCTGGACGGGGACGCTGACGACAGCCGGCGGGCTGGTGATTTTCGGTGATGACGGCGGCTCCCTGGCGGCAGCGGATGCGAAGACCGGCAAGCGCCTTTGGAGCTTTCCTTTCACGGAGTCGTTGCATACCTCGCCGATGACTTATATGTTCGACAACAAGCAGTATGTGACGCTAGTGAACGGCAGCGTAGTTTATACCTTTGGAGTGGATTAATGAAGTGGTTCTTCCTGGCATCCGCCAGTTTGTCGGCAGCGTTCGCCGGACCCGTCGAAACCGGCCTCGAAAAACGGTTCACCGAAACCGTGCAGCCCTTTCTGGCGACCTACTGCATCAGTTGCCACAGCGGCTCGGCGCCGGCGGCGCAGTTGGATTTCAAGGGTTACTCCACGCTTGCCGATGTCGTGAAGGATCATCCCCGCTGGGCGCTGGTCGCCGAACGCCTTAAGGCCGGCGATATGCCTCCCAAGCCGATGAAGCACCCGGAGGCCGCGGCGAACAAGCTCGTCATCGACTGGGTGGAAGCCGTCCGCCACCACGAAGCCCGCAAGAATGCGGGCGACCCCGGCATCGTCCTCGCCCGCCGACTCAGCAACGCCGAATACAACTACGCCATCCGAGACCTCACCGGCGTCGACATTCGCCCCACCCGCGAATTCCCCGTCGACCCCGCCAACCCCGAGGGCTTCGACAATACTGGCGAGTCGCTCGCTATGTCGCCCGCTCTGCTGAACAAGTATCTGCAGGCAGCCCGCGAGGTCGGCAACCATCTCGTGCTGAAGCCAGACGGCATCGACTTCGCGCCGCACCCGATGCTCGTCGAAACGGACCGCGAGAAGTACGCCATTCAACGCATCGTCAATTTCTATCTGCAGCAGCCGACGGACTACGCCGCCTATTTCGAAGCTGCATGGCGCTACAAGCATCGCGTGGTTCTCGGCAAGCCAGCCGCTACGCTAGCCTCCATCGCGGCCGAAGTCAGCGTGAGCCCGAAGTATCTCCCGCAGATCTGGCAGATGCTCGAAGGCCCCCGCGAAACGGTTGGCCCCATCGCGAAACTGCAAGCGATGTGGCGCGAACTGCCGACGCCTAAAGCCGGGCAAGTCACGCTCGCCAAGGAAGGCACGGTGGAGATGCGCGACTACGTCCTTCGCGTCCGCGCCCTCACGGCGAAGCACTATTCCAGCCCGCTCGTCCAAGGCCTCAGCGCCACGTCGCAGCCGCTGATGAACTGGAAGCTCAACCAGTTCGCCCGCAACCGCCGGGACTTCGATCGCGCCGCGCTGCTCGAAGACGGCAAGCCGCTGCCCGAGATCCCCGCCGCGCCCAAACGCGGCCAGTTCTTCATTCCCGGTAACTTCGACGTCGTCGCCCGCCAAGCCGCGGCCAAGCTGATCGCCTCGCGCCTGGAAGACCAGGAGCCGATTCGCGTTCCCGCCGGGCAAAGGCCCCAATACGAAGCCGCGTTTGCCCGCTTCGCCAACCTCTTCCCCGATGCGTTCTACATCAGCGAACGCGGCCGTTTTTTCCCGGACCTGACCCAGGACACCGGCCGCCTGCTCAGCGCCGGCTTCCATAATGTGATGGGTTACTTCCGCGACGATCAGCCGCTTCGCGAGCTGATCCTCGACGCCAAACAAACCGCCGAGCTCGAAAAGCTCTGGCAGGAGTTTGACTTCATCGCCGACCACACCATCCGCACCTACACGCAGTATTACTTCAACCAAAGCGGCGAGATCCTCGGCAACGGCCGGGAGTCCGGCAGCGAGCGGCCGGTCGACCGGCCCGTGACGCACGAGTCCATTCTGATGGGCTTGCAGGAGAAGTATATGGCCAAGGCCAGGTCGAATCCGTCGAACAACCCGGTAGCGCTACAAGCGATTCCCGCGCACTACGCTTTCGTCAACGCCGCCATCCGCGCCGTCGAGAAGGCGCGCGCCGACTCCGAACCCCGCCATCTCAACGCCTTGCTCGATTTCGCCCGCAAGGCTTACCGCCGTCCGCTTACCCCCGCGGAACGCACCGACATTCTGGCCTACTATCGCCAGATGCGCGACAAGAGCGGCCTGACGCATGAAGAGGCCATCCGCGATTCCGTGGTCGGCATTCTGATGTCGCCCGACTTCAGCTACCGCATCGACCTCACGCCCGGCCGCATCTCGAAAGCGCAGCCGTTGAACGACCTCGCTCTCGCCAGCCGCCTGAGCTTCTTCCTCTGGTCCAGCTTGCCGGACGAGGAGCTGCTGCGCGTAGCCTCCGCCGGCCAACTGCGGCAACCGGGCGTGCTCAGCGCACAAGCTCGCCGCATGTTGAAGGACAAACGCGCCACGCGCTTCGCCACGGAGTTCGCCGGCCACTGGCTAGGCTTCCGCCGCTTTGAAGAGCACAACGCCGTCGATCGCCAGCGCTTCCCGTCCTTTGACAACGACCTGCGCCAGGCCATGTTTGAAGAGCCCGTCCGCTTCCTCGGCGACGTGATGCAGCAGAACCGGCCCACGCTCGATCTGCTCTATGGCAAACACACCTTCGTCAATGCGGTGCTGGCCAAACACTACGGCATGCCGGATGTGGAAGGCAAGGCGGAGCAGTGGATGCGCGTCGACGACGCCAACCGCTACGGCCGCGGCGGCCTGCTGCCCATGTCCGTCTTCCTCACGCAGAACGCTCCCGGTCTGCGCACCAGCCCCGTCAAACGTGGCTATTGGGTGGCCAAGCGCGTCCTCGGCGAGATGATCCCGCCGCCCCCGGCCTCTGTTCCGGAGCTGCCGGAGGACGAAGCCAAGGCCGACCTCCCACTCCGCGAAATGCTGGCGAAGCATCGCGAAAACCCGAGCTGCGCGGGCTGCCACGCCCGCTTCGATTCGCTCGGCTTGGCTTTTGAAGGCTACGGCCCCATCGGCGAAAAGAGGGAGAAGGATCTGGCCAATCGCCCCGTGGATATCCAAGCGACGTTCCCCGATGGCAGCCAGCGCGAAGGCCTCGACGGGGTGCAAAGCTACATCCGCGCCAAGCGGGAAAACGACTTCCAAGACAACCTCTGCCGCAAGCTGCTCGCCTACGCCCTCGGACGTTCGCTGCAGCTTTCGGACGAAATCACCGTCGAACAGATGCGCGCCAAGCTAGCCGCCAACGGCAACCGCTTCGGCGCGTTGATTGATACGATACTCTCAAGCCCGCAGTTCCTCACCAAACGTGGAGCCAGTTAAGATGCCCAGTTCTGAACAACCGAAGTCTTCCCGGATCGCCCGCCGCGCGGTACTCCGCGGCGCCGGCGTCACCATGGCGCTGCCGTGGCTTGAATCGCTCCAGGCCTTCGACGCCAAGCCCGAAACGACGGTGTTCCCGAAGCGCTTCGGCGTGCTGTTCATGGGCAACGGCATCAATGAGGACCATTGGAGCGCCGAAGGCAACGGCGCTGACATGAAGCTCAGCCGCACGCTCTCCGTGCTCGAACCGCTGAAGCACAAGATCAATGTCATCGATGGCCTCTATCTGAAGATGGCCACGGGCCAGGGGATCCATCCGGCGCAGACCGGCAGCTTGCTCTCCGGCGCGGTGATCCATCGCGGACCCATCATCCACGCTGGCACCACCATCGATCAGATGATCGCCAACCACATTGGCCAGGATACCGCCCAGCAAAGCCTCGTTCTGGCGTGCGAACAGCCGATGACCGGGTACCACGAGACCAACTTCTCGATGGCCTACAGCTCTCACATTTCCTGGCAAAGCAGCGATTCGCCGGTCCCCAACGAAGTCTATCCGTCGCTTGCCTGGGACAGCCTGTTTGAAAATCGCGGCAGCCTGCGCAACCTCAGCATCCTCGACCGCGTGAAGGACCGCGCTACCGCGCTGACGACGAAGATTAGCGCCACCGACAAAGCCAAGCTCGACGAATACATGACGAGCCTTCGCGAGGTGGAGCGCCGGATCGAACGGACCCGCGAGAATAAGGCCACGGCCGATGATGCCGCCAAGGGCAAGAACCGCCCGGCCTGGACGATGGACCGCCCGGCCAACGGCCTGCCCGAAGACCTCCGCGAACACGCCCGCCTGATGTGCGATATCGTCGCCATCGCCTTCCAGACGGACAAGACCCGCGTTGCCACGCTGCTCCTCGCCCGCGACCTGTCGGCCCTTTACTACCCGTTCCTGCAGGTGAAAGAAGGGCACCACGCCGCCTCGCACAACAATCTCTCCGATGGCTACGAGCGCATCTCCCGCTTCCATCTCAGCCAGTTGGCCTATCTCGCCGGCAAGCTCGATGCCATGCCCGAAGGCAATGGCACCGTGCTCGATAACTCCTGCCTGATGTTCCTCAACAACCTTTGGTCCGGCCGCAAGCACGACAACTCGCGCCTGCCGCTCGTACTGGCCGGAGGTCTGGGCGGCACGCTGAAAACGGGCCGCTCGTTGAACTACCTAAAGGCCGGTGACGACAATCGCAAACTATGCAGTCTTTACCTCTCGCTGATGGACCGCGTGGGCGTGAAGCTCGACCGCTTCGGCGATGCTGATCAGCGGCTGACCGACCTATAGACAGCAAGGGCGGGGCTACCGCGGGTAGCCCTGCCAGATGTATTCGAGCGCGGCCGGCAGCGTCTGCGCCTTCACGGCCCGGTCCGTATGGCCTGCGTTGCGGGCGAAGACGAACTGGTATTTGTACTTCTTTGCCGCCAGTACCTTGGCCATGTTCTCGTTCGCCAGCACCCAGTCATGGTAATCATCGTTCCGGCCCAGGTTGTCGCGGTCGCTGATTTCCAGCCATAGGCGAAGCGGCTTCCGCGGCGTGTTCGGAATCAGTGTCGCGTGGAACTCCCACGCACCACGTGGCGTTTCCGGATTGTACGGCCACTGCTGGTACACGTAGGTGCCCGAATAGGTCAGCACACGCCGGTACCATTCCGGGTGATACCAGGCCATGATGAGCGCCGCCGAACCGCCGGAGCTGCCGCCCATCGTCGCGCGCCCGTTCGGGTCCTTCGTCAACTTCACGTTGCACTTCTTCTCGACAAGGGGCAGCACCTCGGCTTCCACAAACTCGGCGTACTTGCCGGACATCGTGTCGTATTCCAGCCCGCGCTGGCTGCCCTGCGCATCGCCGCTGCCGTTGCCAATCGAGATCGCGATCATCATCGGCACCCGCTTCTGATGAATCAGGTTGTCGAGTACGGTGAAGAGCATTCTGTCCGGCCCGTCCGCGCCCACGATGAAGGGTGCGGCCTTGCCCGCGACATACTGCTTGGGCACATACACCGCCACCTTTCGCGTGTACGGCGCCGGCTTGCTCTGCACGATTAATTGTCCCGGCTTATTGGGATCCGGCCGGCCAAACGTTCCGGGCTCGCGCGCGATGCCGGGATAGAACTTGCTATCGGCGGAGGACATGGTGAATTCGAAAATCTCGCCCTGCGGCACGCCGGGCTGCACGGTGGTTTCCGGCGCGGCGGGATGCGTCGGTCCGATGATGAAATTGCCGTTCTTATTCACGGGCGGCACGGTGCCGTCGGGTAGCTCTTTGGCCTTCACGTACCCCGGGGTGTTCGGGTCGCGCGTTGGGGGCGCGGGGCGCGGGGGACGGGCGGGACGCGGAGGAGTAGCCGGTGGCTCCTGGGCCGTGGCCATCATCATGCCGGTCAAAAACGCAACACTGAGAAATCGAAACATGCTGCGAATCTTATCGCAACCGGCGTGCGCCGTCTCTACTTCGCCCTTTTCAAAGTCATCGTTCTGGGGCCACCCTCCCGCCCCACCATGGTAAACGTCAGCTTCATCTCGTCACCCGAAAAGCTTCCTTCGTGGAGGATCCTCGCCGATCTGCCACCGTTGTCGAAGGCGACCGTGAAGGCCAGCCTCTCCCCGTCCACTTTGCCCTCGGTGATCTGCATCTGCATCCCACCGGGCCCTTCAGCGGATCCGGTTAAGTTTCCGCCTTCTTGTTGCAGTGTGTACGCGATCTGAACCTCGTCTCCACGGCGGCCCGGAACGTTGCCGGTCCACTTGCCAGTGGCGTCCGCCGGCCACACAGCCGCGGGCATTAGCAGCACACATGACAAGAACTGACCTCGCGTCATTTACCTGCTACTCCTCGTTGTTCTGAGCGATCCGCGCCTTCACCACTTTCTTGATTAGCGCCACAGCCAACGCCTTGTCCACCGGGAACTGGATAGCCCCCTTCGAACTCCGCATTGCCTGCAACTCCGGCGGTAGCAAATCGAACACCGCCGGATTCATTACGAACAGGCTGCAATGGCTCTTGAAGGCCCCGAAGCCAACTAGCATGCCCTTGTATTTGTAGCTCGGAATCCCGTAGCTGATCCCTTCGGTGGCGCCTTGCGGCAGCACCGATTGGATCACCGCCCGCACGTTAGCGAGCGTCGTGCGGGCGGGCTCCGGCACACTGTCCAGGTACTCTTCCACCGTGGCCGGAGCAGTTCCCTTCCGCATCGCCATTATTTAGACCCGTCCGCGTCCATCCAGAACACCTCCCAATGGTGCCCGTCCAAATCGTAGAAGCTTCGAGCGTACATGAAACCGTGGTCCATCGGCTCCATGCACGGACTCGCTCCGGCCGTCAGCGCCAGATTCACCAGCATGTCCACCTCTTCCCGGCTGCCGCACGATACGGCCAGCATGGTCTCGGTATGGGTCGCCGTATCGCACTGCTGCCGTTTCGTAAATCCGGCGAAGAACTCCTCCCGCAGCAGCATAACCAGGGCCTTGTCATTCAACTTCATGCAAGCCGCTTTGCCATCGGTGAAGTTCGGGTCGAACCCGAACCCCAGCACCGCAAAAAAACCGATGCTGCGGTCCAGGTCCTTCACCGCCAGGTTGATCCAAATTGCCGCTTCCCGATGCGCCATTATTCCGCCTTCGGCATCGGCCCGTGGAAAAGCCAGCTCACGCCGAACTGGTCCGTCAACATGCCGAATCGCGCTCCCCAAAAAGAATCGCCCAGCGGACAGTCCACTTTGCCGCCCTCGCTCATCTTCGCAAACGCCGACTCCATTGCCGGCAGGTCCTCGTAGTGCAGGCAGACGCTTGCGTTCCCGCCCCGCTCCGGCCCGGGGCATTCCGGCGCCGAGTCGCTCAACATCAACAAACCGCCGCCCAGCTTCAGCTCGGAGTGCATCACCATGCTGCCGTTCGCCGCCGCCGGGTCCGCCCCCGGCATGTCGCGCCAATGCCGCAGGTCGATCACTTCGCCGTTCAACGACTCGTTGTAGAAAGCCAGCGCCTCCGCGGCCTGGCCGTTAAAGTTCAGATAGGGGTTTAATTTTGCAACCATGAAACGTTAGACCAGCCTGCATGGCCGAACTCATCGGTCCGCGGGAAGAAAATTCGGCAGATCGAACAACGGAAACAGTATCTCGGTATCGAGGAACGAATTCCACCCCCCAATACGGTCCCCGTCCAACTCCAACACCACCAGTGCCCAGGGTCTATGTCCCCCGCCCTCCGCTGCCCGGTACTGCGCAAACGCCGGCGACCCGCACGCCGCCACGGGCAATAACCTCGATCCCCGGCAGCCCGCCCCATGGCCCAACAGCCACTCCCGCACAGGAGCCGGCCCCTGCAGCCACAGCGTGTATGGCGGCATCGAGAAGGTTGAGTCTTCGCGCAACAGCGCCACCAGGCCGTCGACGTCGTACCGCTCAAACGCCGACACATACCGCTCCAACATCTGGCCCTGCTCCGCGGAAAGCACTCCCGCCGGAGCCATTCCCCGCCGTCCCGCCAACGTCGCCCGCGCCCGCTGCAGCGCGCTGTTCACCGCCGCCACCGTCATCTCTAACCCCTCGGCCACTTCGGCCGCCGCCCAGTCCAACACCTCCACCAACAGCAACACCGCCCGCTGCCGGGGAGGCAGATGCTGCAGCGCCGAAACAAACGCCAGGCGAATGCTCTCCCGCAGCACCAACTGTCTCGCCGGGTTCTCATCCGCCGGAATCGCCATCGCGTCTGGGACGGGTTCCAACCAGTGCGTACGCTCCCGTTTTTCGAGCGGACCCGTCGTCGTTCCCGCCGGACCCTCTTCCATCGGCCGTGCCCGCCGCCCGCGGCTCTCGATTTCGTCCAGACATACGTTGGTCGCAATGCGGTAGAGCCACGTCCGCAAAGCCGACCGGCCATCGAATGCATCGCGGCTGCGCCAAGCCCGCAGCATCGTCTCCTGCACCGCATCGTCGGCATCGGCAATCGAACCGAGCATCCGATAGCAGTGTCCCGTCAACGCAGTCCGGTGCGCCTCTAGCTCTTGAGCGGTTTCCACCATACGGAAGAAAAGTATAGCGTCCAATGATATAGTCCCGGTATGAGACGGCTGGCCGTAGCTGCCTGGGCCTGCGTGTGCCTCCACGCCGCCGAAGGCAATCCCGAATTCTTTGAGACCAAGGTTCGCCCGGTGCTGGCCGAACGATGCTTCTCCTGTCACACGCAAACGAAGCTCGGCGGCCTCGAAATGGTCTCGCAGGCCTCGCTCGCCAAGGTTGTTGTGCCTGGCAAGCCGAACGAAAGCCTGCTGCTCACCCGCGTTCGCTCAGGCGAAATGCCTCCCGCCGGCGGCAAACTGAAGGACTCCGAAATCGCCGCCCTCGAAACGTGGATCCGGGATGGCGCCGTCTGGCCCGCCTCTCCTGCCCCTGTTTCGAAATCGAAAGACTACCTCATCCGCCCCGAGCAGCGCGCCTACTGGGCCTTCCAACCGGTGCGCAAGCCCGCCGGCAATATCGACTCCCTTCTCCAAGCCGCCTGGAAGGCCAAGGGCATCACCCCCGCGCCCCCCGCCTCGAAGTCCGTCCTTCTTCGCCGCGCGACTCTCGACCTCACCGGCCTCCCGCCCACCTTCGAAGAGGCCGAGGCCTTTGTGAACGATAAGTCCCCCAGCGCCTGGGCCACCGTCATTGATCGCCTCCTCGCCTCCCCCCGCTACGGCGAACGCTGGGGCCGCCATTGGCTCGACGTCGCCCGCTACTCCGATGACAAGCTCAACTCCACGATGGATGAGCCCCAGCCGAACGCCTTCCGCTACCGCGATTGGGTGATCGACGCCTTCAACAAAGACCTCCCCTACAACACGTTCGTCAAGGCCCAACTCGCCGCAGACCATCTTAACCAGCCCGAACTCCTCCCTGCCCTCGGCCTGTACGGGCTCAATCCCGAGTTCCAGGACGACCGCGTCGACGTCACCACCCGTGGCTTCCTCGGCCTTACCGTCGCCTGCGCCCAGTGCCACGACCACAAGTTCGACCCCATCCCGACCAAGGACTACTACTCCCTCCTCGGCATCTTCAATAGCTCCAAGTACAAAGAGCACCCGCTAGCCGACGAGGCCACGGTTAAAGCCTACGAGACCGCCGACAAGGCGCTTCAACGCGCCAAAGCCGACCGCGACGACTTCGTGAAGAAGCAGTCCGAACAGGTGATGGACCTCCTCGCCGCCAAGGCCGATCTCTACATGCTCGCGGCCATCGGCAAAGGCAAGCTCGATGGCCTCGACGGCGAAACCGTCGAACGCTTCAAGGCCTATCTCGCCCGGAAAGATCGCGAAGCCCCGCAAGTCCAAACCGAAAATCCCACCGAATTCCGCAACGTGCTGGTCGCCGTCCTCCGCGAAAAGCGCGCTATCGACGAAAAGAATCTCATCCGCCTAGGCGGCTCCAACGCCCGCCGCGACCTTGCCTCCGCCGACCTCCTTTCCCTCTCCAAGAACGACTTCTACCTCTACCGCGAATTCTTCGGCGCCCGAGGAGTCTTCTTCTACGGCGATGGCAAAATCGACCGCTGGCTGCAAGGCCCCTACCGCGAACACCTCGATTTCCTCCGCCAGATCATCACCGTTGCCGAGAAGGCCCGGCCCGAACGCTACCCCTTCCTCCACACGATCTCCGACATCGAAAAGCCGCGTAATGAAAAGGTGCACCTCCGCGGCAATCGCGCCACCCTCGGCGACGAGGCCCCGCGCGGTTGGCTCGCCATCCTGTCGAAGCCCAATCAGCCAGAACTCTTCTCGAAAGGTTCCGGCCGCCTCGAACTCGCCGAGCGCATTGCCTCCCCGGACAATCCGCTCACCGCCCGCGTCATGGTGAATCGCATCTGGCAGGGCCACTTCGGCGAAGGCATCGTCCGCACGTCCTCAAACTTCGGCATCCTCGGCGAGCGGCCGTCGCACCCCGAACTCCTCGACTACCTCGCCGCCCGGTTCGTTGAAAACAACTGGAGCATCAAGAGTCTCCACCGCGAAATCATGCTCTCGGAGACCTACCGCCTCTCCGCCGCGCCCGTCGCCACTTCGGAAAAACTCGATACGGAGAACCGTCTCTACTGGCGCTTCCCCAAGCGCCGTCTCGACGCGGAAGCGATTCGCGATTCCGTCTTGTTCGCCTCCTGCCAACTCGACCTGACTACGGGCGGCAAAGCCACACCCCTTGACGACCCGGCCAACAAGCGCCGCACCGTCTACGGCTACGTCTCCCGCCGCCGCACCGACACCATGTTGAACCTGTTCGATTTCCCCAATCCGAACAACACCTCGGAGCGCCGCATCGAAACCAATGTCCCCCTGCAGCGCCTGTTCCTTTTAAATAGCCCGTTGATGCTGAAGGCCGCCGAAGCGATCAAAGGGCCGGACCCCGCGGACGCCTACCGCCGTATCTTCGCCCGCGTGCCGACCAAAGCGGAACTCCAACTCGCCAAAGACTACCTTGCCCAGGGCGGCCAATGGTCCGAATACGTCCAGGTCCTCCTCAGCTCCAACCAATTCCTTTACATCGAGTAACGACAATGACCCGCCGCGAACTCCTCTCCACTCTCTCCATCGGCTTCGGCGGCTGCGGACTCGCCGCCACCGTCCCGCAGCCCCACTTCGCTCCGAAGGCCAAGCGCGTCATTTTCATCTTCCTGAACGGCGGTCCGTCGCAGGTTGATACGTTTGACCCCAAGCCCCTCCTGCAGAAGTATCACGGCAAACCCATGCCCTCCGGCGTCAATCTCAAGACGGAGCGCAAGACCGGGGCCCTCCTCGGCTCCCCGTTCGAGTTCAAACGCAGCGGCCAATCCGGCATCGAAGTCTCGGAAATCTTCCCGCGCATCGCCTCCCACATCGACGATTTCTGCGTCATCCGTTCGCTCCATACGGAGCGCCCCAACCACGAACCGTCCCTCCTGATCATGAACTGCGGCGTGCCTCTCCCCGGCCGCCCGTCCATGGGCTCGTGGCTCTCCTACGGCCTCGGCTCGATGAACAACAATCTCCCGAGCTTCGTCGTGCTCTGTCCCGGCGTTCCCGTCATCGGCTCCCAGCTGTGGACGTCCGCGTTCCTGCCCGCCGTCCACCAAGGCGTCCATATCGAAACGAAGGAGAAGGACGTCCGCAAGCTCATCCCCTACATCACCCCCCAGCGCGGCCCCGCCGAACAGCGCCGCCAGATGGATCTGCTCGGCAAGCTCAACCAAGTCCACGACCCCCACTTTGAAACCGGCGTCGAATCCATGGAGGTCGCCTACCGCATGCAGAGCGAGGCGCCCGAGGTCTTCGACATCACGAAGGAACCGGAATCCGTCCGCGCCCGCTACGGCGATACCGCGGTCGGCCGTGGCTGCCTCACCGCGCTCCGCCTCGCCGAAAAGGGCGTCCGGATGATCCAGATTTATCACGGCAACGGCCAGCCCTGGGATAACCACGACGACATCACCATCCATCGCAAGTTGGCCAACGAAGCCGACCCCGCCATCGGTTCTTTGATGGACGACCTCAAGGCCAAGGACATGCTGAAGGACACCATCGTCCTCGTCGGCGGCGAGTTCGGCCGAACCCCTTCGATGGAGGTCTCCGGCCTCGTCAACGTCCAAAACGGACGCGACCACAACAACCACGGCTATTCGATGATCGTCGCCGGTGGCGGTTTCAAAGGCGGCAGCGTCTACGGCGCCACCGATGACTTTGGGTTTAAGGCTGTCGAGAAGCCGATTCATCCCCACGACCTGCAGGCCACTATGCTCAACCAGCTCGGCCTCGACCACACCAAACTCACCTACCGCTACGGCGGCCGCGACTTCCGCCTCACCGACGTCGAGGGCAACGTCATTAGGGAGCTTTTGTCATAACCGACTCTTCCGCATGAATTCCAGTTAAACAGGAATCCCATGTCTGTTTTGAGTCGAGATGTATGTTACTGTATAAGGTAGCCTTCTCGCATGGACGCCACGTTAGACGCGCTCTACAACATCATCCTCCGGGGATTACCGACCTTTTTTCTGGTCCTCCTCCTCCATTTCTTCCTGAAGAGCACGTTCTTCCTACCCATGGAAAAGCTGCTGAAGGAGCGCTACGACGCGACCGTCGGCGCCCGGAAGAAAGCCGCCGAAGCTGTATCTCGAGCCGAGAGTAAGGCCGCTGAGTACGAAGCCGCCATCACGAAGGCGCGTACGGAAATCTATAAGTTGAACGAAGAGAAGCGCAAAGCTCTCGCCGACGAGATGTCCGCCCGTTTCGCCGAAGAGCGCAAGGCGTCCGAAACCAAGCTCGCCGAAGCCAAGGCCGACGTAGTTGCCCAGGTGGCCACCGCGCGCCAAGGCCTGCTCTCGGAAACCGAAGCCATCGCCGAAACCATCACTGCCAGCATCCTCGGGAGGACTGCTTAACATGCGTCGTCGTCTCCTGATTGGCTTCGTTTTGTCAACGGCCCTCCTGGTTGCCCAGGAGCATGGCGCCGCTGATCCCCACGCCGCTCCCGCCCAACATGGCGCCGCCGAGCACGGTACGGAACACGCCGAAGGCGATCCGATGCTGAAGTGGAAGATCGCGAACTTCGTCCTGCTTGTCATCGGCCTCGGCTACCTGATCGGCAAAATGGCGCCCCCGTTCTTCGCCGGCCGCACCGCCGACATTCAGAAAGGATTGGCCGACGCCGCCGCCACGCAGAAAGAATCCGACGCCAAGGTGGCCGCCATCGAAGCGCGCCTCAAGAACCTCGAAGGCGAAATCTCCTCCATCCGCTCGAACGCCGCCGCTGAAATGGCCGCTGAAGAGGCCCGCGTGAGGAAAGAAGGCGAAGAGGCCATCGCCAAGATGAAGCACCATACGACGGTGGAAATCGAAGCCGCCACCAAGCAGGCCCAAGCCGAACTTCGCCAGTATGCGGCGAAACTGGCTCTCGAAACCGCCGAAGGCCAGCTCCGCGGCCGGCTCAATTCTCAGGTCGATGCCGGTCTTATCAACGGCTTCCTGAAAGGATTGAACAACTAGGCCTATGTCCCTCGCCGTCGCCTCCCGCTACGCCCGCGCCTTGGTCGATATTCTCATGAGTCCCGCTTCGGCGCTCACCCCGGATCTCGCGCTCGCTCAACTCCGCGTTTTTCAATCGCTTCAGCAAGATTCGGGCGATCTTCGCAACATCTTATCCTCCCCGGCCGTTGGGGCCGCCCGGAAGAAAGCTGTCGTCGAGCGCCTCGCTCCGATGGTCTCTCTTTCGACGCTCATCAAGAACTTTCTTTTCGTTTTGATCGACCATCGGCGCATCGCCATGCTGCCGGAAGTGGTCGCTTCCATCGAATCTCAACTCGACGAGCGTATGGGCATCGCCCGTGCGCAGATCACTTCGGCGCGCCCGCTCGACGCCGAACAACAGGCGCAAGTGCAGGCCGCGCTGGCAAAACTCACTGGCAAGCAGGTCCTCGGCCAGTATGCGGTTGACGAATCTCTGCTCGGCGGCGTAACCGCCCGAGTTGGTTCACGGGTTTATGACGGGTCGGTGCGCGGTCAACTGGATTCGCTGCGCGCCCGTCTGGTACGTTCCTAATTCTGATACTCTCTCACGGAAACTATGGCTCAAATTCGGGCAGATGAGATCGCGCGAGTACTGCGCGAAGAAATTGAAAATTATGACAAGGCGGTCAGCGTCACCGAGACCGGCACGGTCATCTCGGTTGGCGACGGCATCGCTCGTATTCATGGCCTAGAGCTCGTGATGGCCGGCGAACTCATTGAGTTCCCGGGCGGCGTCACCGGCATCGCGCTGAACCTCGAAGAGGACAACGTCGGCGCGGTGTTGATGGGCGAGTTCCAAAACATCAGCGAAGGCACCGAAGTGCGCCGGACCGGACGCATCATGTCGGTTCCGGTCGGCGAGGCCCTCATCGGCCGTGTCGTCGATGCCAACGGCAACGCGATCGACGGCAAAGGCGCCATCGCCACCACCACATTCAACCCCATCGAGCGCCTCGCCCCGGGCGTTATCGACCGTTCTCCGGTGAACGAGCCGATGCAGACCGGCATCAAGGCCATCGACGGCATGATCCCGATCGGCCGAGGCCAGCGCGAGCTGATCATCGGCGACCGTCAGACCGGTAAGACGGCCATCGCCCTCGACACGATCATCAATCAGAAGGGTGGCGACGTTATCTGTATTTACGTCGCGATCGGCCAGAAGCGCTCCACCGTCGCGCAGGTCGTCAAGACCCTCGAAGACAACGGCGCGATGGAGTACACCATCGTCGTCGCCGCCACCGCCTCCGACCCCGCCCCCATGCAGTACCTCGCGCCGTTTTCGGGCTGCGCGATGGGCGAGTTCTTCCGCGACCGCGGCCAGCACGTTCTCGTCATTTACGACGACTTGTCCAAGCACGCCGCCGCCTACCGCGAAATCTCGCTCCTCCTCCGTCGTCCTCCCGGCCGCGAAGCGTACCCTGGCGACGTGTTCTACCTCCACAGCCGCCTTCTGGAGCGCGCCTCGAAACTGAAGTCAGGTGGTTCGCTCACCGCCCTGCCGTTCATTGAAACTCAGGCCGGCGACGTTTCGGCTTACATCCCGACCAACGTGATTTCGATCACTGACGGTCAGATCTTCCTCGAAGCCGACCTGTTCAACTCAAACATCCGTCCCGCCATCAACGTCGGCATCTCGGTATCCCGCGTCGGCGGCGCCGCGCAGATCAAGGCCATGCGCCAGGTCGCCGGCTCGCTCCGTCTCGAACTCGCCCAGTACCGCGCTCTGGCGGCCTTCGCGCAGTTCGGCTCAGAACTTGACCCCGCCTCGCAGAAGCAGCTCAACCGCGGCCAACGCCTCACGGAGATCCTGAAGCAGGCCCAGTTCCGTCCGCTCTCGGTCGAAAAGCAGGTTCTCATCATCTACGCCGGCACGAGCGGCGTCCTCGACGACATGCTGGTCACCGATTGCCGTCCGTTTGAAGCCGGTCTCTATCCGTTCATTGAAAACGCTCACCCCGGCATTCTCACCGAAATCCGTGAGAAGAAGGCGCTGAGCGACGACCTGAAGAAGAAGATGGACGCGGCCCTCGCCGAGTTCAAGACCCGTTTCCTAGCCGACAATAAGAAATAAGCCGCCATGCCTTCTTTGATTGACTTCCGGCGGCGTATCCGCTCGGTCAAGAACACGCAGCAGATCACCAAGGCCATGAAGATGGTCTCGGCCGCGAAGTTGCGCCGCGCTCAGGAAGCGGTGCTCGCCGCCCGGCCTTTCGCCAATATGCTTGGCGAAATGCTGGGGAACGTCGCCCGCGCCGCCGCTGGGAGCGATGCGGCGAAGGAACTTCCGTTGCTCCAGCAGCGGGAGTCAATCAAGAATGCGGTGGTGATCGTTGTCTCCGCCGACCGCGGCTTGGCCGGCGCGTTCAATTCGAACGTCAATCGCGGCGCGCAGAAGTTCATGCAGGACCAGCCCGGCATCACCTTTGAAGTCGAATCCATCGGCAAAAAGGGGCGCGATTACTTCCGCCGTCGCGGCTTCACCATCTCCGGTGATCATCAGAACTTCAGCCGCAAGCCCGTCTATGTCGACGTTGCCGCCGTTGCCGCCAAAGTTAGCGAACGGTACGCCAAGGGCGAGATCGACGCCGTTTATGTCGCGTACAACGAATTTAAGAGCGTGATGACGCAGAAGTTGCAGGTGGAGCAGATCCTCCCTGTGCCGCTGACTGAAAGCGCCGACACCACCGAATACATTTACGAACAGCCAGCCGAAGTGCTCCTCGCTTCGCTGCTGCCGCGCTATGTCGAAGTCGAGCTTTGGCGCAGCGTGCTCGAATCCACCGCCTCCGAACATGCGGCCCGTATGACCGCCATGGATGCCGCCTCGCGCAACGCTTCCGACGTCATCGAGCGGGTGACCCTGCAGATGAACCGGGTCCGCCAAGCCAGCATCACGCGCGAAATCATTGAAGTCGTAAGCGGCGCCTCCGCGCTGAAGTAGAGATTCTTAGGGAGTTTTGAAGATGTCCACCGTTACCGAAACCACGACAGCAGTTGGCAAGGTGATCCAGGTCGCCGGCCCGGCCGTCGACATTCAGTTTCCCGAGGGGCAGATCCCCCCTCTCCGCACCGCCATCCGGATTGTTTCGGAAGGCTTCACCGTGCCGGAACCCATCAACATCGTGGTGGAAGTCGCGCAGCACATCGGCGAAAACCGCGTCCGCACCATCGCGTTGCAGCCCACCGAAGGGCTCGTCCGCGGCATGCAGGCCATCTCCACCGGCGCGCCCGTCATGGTGCCCGTCGGTCCGCAGACCCTCGGCCGGGTGCTCAACGTGCTCGGTGAGCCCGTCGACAACATGGGCCCGGTGAACACGGCGAAGAAGATGCCGATCCATCGGACGGCGCCCGCCTTCGACGAGCAGCAGACCGGCCTCCAGATGTTCGAAACGGGCATCAAGGTCATCGACCTCATTGAACCCTACCTCCGCGGCGGCAAGATCGGCCTGTTCGGCGGCGCCGGCGTCGGCAAGACCGTCGTCATCATGGAGCTCATCCACAACCTCGCGTACGCCTCGGGCGGCGTCTCGGTGTTCGCCGGTGTCGGCGAACGGACCCGCGAAGGAAACGACCTCTGGAACGAAATGCGCGAAGGCGGCATTCTCGATCCCGAAGACTACACGAAATCGAAAGTAGCTCTAATCTACGGCCAGATGACCGAGCCGCCAGGAGCCCGGCTCCGCGTCGGCCTTACCGGCCTGACCGCCGCCGAGTACTTCCGCGATGAAGAAGGGCAGGACGTGCTCCTATTCGTCGACAACATCTTCCGCTTCACCCAGGCTGGCTCGGAAGTATCCGCACTGCTCGGCCGTATGCCTTCCGCCGTCGGCTACCAGCCGAACCTCGCTACTGAAATGGGCGAGTTGCAGGAACGGATCACCTCGACGAAGAAGGGTTCCATCACCTCCGTGCAGGCCATCTACGTGCCCGCCGACGACTACACCGACCCGGCCCCGGCCACCGCGTTCGCCCACTTGGACGCGACCACGAACCTTTCCCGCGAAATCGCGTCGCTCGGCATCTATCCCGCCGTCGACCCGCTCGCGTCGTCCTCCCGCATTCTCGATCCCCAAGTGATCGGCGAAGCGCATTACAATTGCGCCCAGCGCGTGAAGACTGTGTTGCAGCGCTACAAGGATCTGCAGGACATCATTGCCATTCTCGGTATCGACGAATTGAGCGAAGACGACAAGCTGATCGTAGCCCGCGCCCGTAAGATTCAGCGGTTCCTTTCGCAGCCGTTCTTCGTCGCCGAGCAGTTTACTGGCTTCCCCGGCAAGTACGTCAAACTGGCGGACACGATCAAGGGCTTCACCGAGATCTGTGACGGCAAGCACGACGATATTCCGGAGCAGGCGTTCTACATGCAGGGCACCATCGAGGAAGTTCTCGAGCGGGCGGCCGAGATGAAGAAGGCGAAGTAGGGTTTTTTATGCCGGCAACGTTCGAACTTGAAGTTGCGACTCCGGATCGCCTGCTCGTTCGCGAGCAGGTGACCGAGGCCGAGGCCCCGGGCCGCGACGGCTATCTGGGCATTCTCCCGGACCACGCGCCGTTATTGACGGAGTTGGCCCCGGGTCTGTTGACCTATTCGACTGGTGGCGCCAAGCATTCTGTCGTCGTGGGTGGCGGCTGGATGGAAGTATTGCCGACCGGTGTCCGCGTCCTGGCCACCGTGGCGGAAAACCCGAACGAGATCGATCTGAAGCGTGCACAGGCTGCGTTGGATCGGGCCGAACGCAGGCTTAAAGAGAGCGGCGAGATGGACATTTCCCGCGCCTTGGCTGCTGCCGAACGGGCCCGTGCCCGCGTTGCAGCTGCCGCCCAATTTGGCCGCTAGGCTAGGCATCACGAAAACTATTACCGGCGTGGGCGTTACCGACTAGGGTGCCCACGCCGGTTTTTCCTTTGACCGGCCGGATCCGCCGTTTAGCACCCCGCATCGCCCGCGTAGACTACCGGATGAAGTCGAAGAGCGTTCGCCGGTCCTCCTGCCCCTTCGCCTGTAGCGCCGCCTGCCGCGCCGTCTGTCCGGTTTGCAGCTCTAGGATGGCATCCGCCAAGTCAGCATTCTCGATCGTCGAGATCTTGGCCTTTAAGTCCATGCTCCGCTTCGATGCAATCTCAATCGCCGACGCCACGTCGTTCTGTGTGTGTCCGTACCGAGTGAGCTGGGTGTTGACATGCTCCAACGCAGAACCCAAGCTTTCATTGGCAGTCGCCAAAGCCGATTCATCATTCGCCAGCAAGGCATTGCGCAGGGTGCTGATCGCCCCGAAAAGGTTTTCGCCAGGGGTCGGCGAGTTGAAGATATCCTGGCCGCTCCGCCCAATGGGGATAAGCACCCCATTGGCATCCGGCACGCTCCGCGTTGCGGCTGTGCCCGCGTACGCCGTGACCCCGTCCGGTTGGGAGAAGTCTACGGTGAACGGCTGAACCTGATCATTGTTCCCCGCAAAGAGAAACCTTCCCTCAAAGTTTGAGTTCGCCGTTCCAACGATCTGGCGAAAGACTCCCTCGAGTTCTGCCGCAATGGTTGCCCGTGTCACCGCCGTCTGCGTGCCTGTCTGTCCCTGAGCCCCGAGAACTCTCGCACGCTCCGCCAACTGAATTACGCTTCGCAGGCCATTTTCCGCGGAATCCACCTCGCCTTTCACCCGGTTTAAGTTGGACCGGGTCTGCTCCGTGACGGCTAACTCCGCCCGGCTCTGCAGCAGCGGACCGATCTCGTCCGGTGCGTCCGACGCCGTGGTCACCCGCAGCCCGCTCGATACCTGCGCTGTTGCGCGGTCGATGCGATTCTGAATCCGATTCAGACTGCTCAGGAAATTCTCATCTCGCGTGTTCAGGTTACTGATCATGACTTCTCACTTCTGCTATCGCATCATCGAAAGCAGCGTCTCCGACAGCTCGTTCAAAACGCCCATCACTTGCCCGACGGCCTGAAATCCGCGTTGGTATTCCAGCAACTTAGCCGCCTCCTGGTCCACCGAGACTCCCGTGGCCTCCTGGCGAAGAGTCCGCGCCTGTAGCAGTAGCTGTTGGTCAGACGAGTTCCGGCCCCTCACTGCGTCTAGCCGCGTTCCCAGAGTCGACGCCATGGATCCGTAGTACTGCGCCAGGGTCAGCCCACCAATCGCCGAAGTATTCGAAAGTTGGGCCAATCGGTTCGCATTCGCATTGCCGCCCGGTTCCCCGGCGCCCGCCGCCGCTAGTTCATCCGTCGTCATCCCCGTCACTGCCAGGGTCGCCGCCGCGCCAACCGAAGTGTCGTAGGTGAACAGATTCTGCGTGGGAGGCAATCCATTCGAAGCGAGTCCGCCGGCCAGAATCCCGTTTACTTGATCCGCAAAACCCTGAGCCAAGGTGTCCAGCTGCGCGCTATATCCGGGCAACGTGGTGTTCCGCGTCTCCAGCAAAGCACCCAGTTTTCCAGTCGTGATCGTGCGGGTAACGTCCTCTCCTCGACCATCCAAAATCCGATACTCGACGTTGTCAAAGCTTGTCGCCAACGGATAAGCCTGTTCTCCTACGACGAGTGGCGCCTGTCCGGACATAAACACAACCACCGATCCATCTTCCTGCGTCAGCGAGTTGTGATCCACCAGACCCGAAAGCTTCTCTAGCGCCGTATGCAATCGGGAATCCAAACCAGCATCCGTCACATTCCGAAAATTGCTCTTTCGCTCCGCGTTGATCGCCGCAATTTCACCAGCGACAGCATTCACCTGGCGTACGGTATTCGTCAACTCAGTCCCCGCCCGCGCCGTCAGTGTCCCGAATTCGTTCGCCGCCTGATTGAAGCTCAGCGCCGCCGCTCGTGCCCGGTCCAAAACTCCCTGCCGCGCCAAATTCGAGTTCGGCGAGAGGGCTAGCTGTGCCGCACTGCTATAGAAGCTATCCAGCGCCGCTGGAATGCCGCTGTCCGCCGTCACCGGAATTGCCGATTCTATGGCTCGCAAACTGCTGAGCGATTGGTCCGAGTATCCCGCGGCGGTCTGACGCTGCCATACGGCGGTCTCTAAGAACCGATCCCGCCCAGAAATCAATGGCGCCGAACTAATTCCGCCCGACGTCGACTCCGAGTCCGGATTAAATCGATTCGCGAGCGTAGCCTGATCCAGCCGCGCATAGTTTGGCGTCGAAGCGTTTACGATGTTGTTCTGCACCACCGTAACCTGGCGCTGAATGACCCGCATCGCCTCCGCGGTCGAAACCATCGCTGTCGAAATGCTTCCCATACTATCCGTCCAGCCTCACGCCATGCACGTCCAGTTCAGTCGTCCGCTCCTGGCCCTGGCTGCCATACGATTCCGCCGATGGCGCCAGCGAATCCGACCAGTTCCGGCAATACGCCAGCCCCTGGCGCGTCAACACATGCGCAACACGCAACTGCTCCTGAAAAACCAACAACGCGCGTTCCGTCGTGCGCTGCTGCACCGGATCCATCCGCTTGCCCTCCTCCAGCTCACCAGCCAGGCCACTCAACGCTCCCAAGGCGGTCTCCAAGTGCAGCAGCGCCGAAGCCGTCTCAAAATGGGACAAATCCTGGATCGCTGGTTCCAAATCAGGAACCCGTGTCACTTTGGAACGCTGCAAGTCACTCATATGGCCTCTCCACCCGTAAACTAGATTCCGCCGCTCTCCCCGGTCTTATCGGCCAGAGTTTCACCAATTAGCGACTTTGCTACCGCCTGTGGATCCGCCTGGTACGTCCCCGCGGCATACTGCGCCGACAACTTCTCCAGATACGCCGTCCTTTCCGGAGACTCCGTTACCGCATCCTGCAACACATTGGCCAAGCTCGAGAGATTCACTTCATCCGAGCCACCACCGCTATTGTTTGCAACACCTTTCGCCGCCGCCGCACCCTGGGCAGCCTCAGTCTTCTGCGTCTGGCTCTGATAGGTCGCGGCCGCCTGCGAACTGGTATACACATCATTGATTTTCATGGTTCACCTCGATTCGGATACCTAATGCGCCTTACTTGCCCTCATCGGAAGGATAACGCGAAGCCTTAATTAATATTTTCGGCAGAACGAACTCAACAGGGAATCCGTATGATGAGAAGTAGCGACCGTCTATGCGAACTCTCATACTCTTCCTTCTTACCGTCTCCGCCACTCTGGCGGCAGCTATTCCCAAGCAAGTTACGTTCCACAAAGACGTACTACCCGTCCTCCAAAAGAATTGCCAGAGCTGCCATCGTCCCGGCGAGGCCGCTCCCATGTCCTTTCTCACCTATAAATCCACCCGCCCCTTCGCCAAAGCCATCAAAGAAGCCGCCGCCGCCCGGCGCATGCCCCCGTGGCACGCCGACCCCCATTTCGGGAAGTTCTCAAACGACAAGTCCATGACCCAGGCCGAAATCGACACCCTCACCGCCTGGGCTGACACAGGTGCCAAAGAAGGCAGTCCCAAAGACGCCCCCCAACCCGTCTCCTTCCTCAATGGTTGGAACATCGGCAATCCCGACCTCGTCCTTGAAATGCCGAAGCCGTTTACCATTCCCGCCCAGGGAACGGTCGAATACACGTATTACATTATGCCCCTCGGCAACAAGCAGGACGTCTGGGTGGAGCGCGCCGAGGTCCGACCCGGCAATCGCGCCGTTCTCCATCACGTCATCGCCTTCGTACGCCCTCCCGGCAGCCGCTGGCTGAAAGATGCCAAACCCGGCGAACCGTTCGTTCCCCCGGTCACTGTCAACGCTCGTGGCCAGGAACAACGCGAAAGCTCCTTCGGTGGCCAATGGCTCACCGCCTACGCTCCCGGCATGCCACCACAGATCCTCGCCCCCGGCAAGGCTCGCCTAGTCCCCGCTGGATCCGACATCGTCATGCAAATGCACTACACTGCCAACGGCAAAGAACAGACTGACGCCTCGAAAATCGGCATCATCTATGCCAAGCAGACGCCTAAAGAGCAAGTCCTGACGCTGGCCGTACAGAACAACCGTTTCGAAATCCCTCCTCACGCCGCGAACCACGAAGTGAAGGCCGAATTGGTTCTCCAGGAAGACGCTAAGCTATCCTCTCTCATGCCGCATATGCACCTCCGCGGGAAGGATTTCCAATACCGCGCGACCTACCCCTCAGGCGAATCCGAAGTGCTTCTCAGTGTTCCCCACTACGACTTCGCCTGGCAGCTGATCTACGAACCGGCCGGCGAAAAGGTCCTTCCGAAAGGAACCAAGCTCGAAGCGATCGCCCACTTTGACAACTCGCCGAACAACAAAGCCAATCCCGACGCCACCAAGTCCGTACGCTTCGGCGAACAGAGCTGGGAGGAAATGATGATCGGGTTCTTCGATGTCGCCGTCAAGCCCGGAACCACCGAACGCGATCTGATGCAGCCGAAGAAGAAAACGTCCGGTGACTGATCGGTTCCCTAACCTCCTCTTCGCGGGCGGGCTCGGCATTAGTTTCCTGATGCCCGCTCTCCTTTTTGCCCACGATCCAGTCTCCACCAATCTGACCTGGACCCGCGAGATCTCCCGCATCTTCGAAAAGCGCTGCCAATCTTGCCATCGCGAAGGCGGCGCCGCACCCATGGCCTTCCAAACCTTCACCGAAGCCAAGCCTTGGGCTGTCGCCATCAAAGAGTCCGTCCTCACCCGCCAAATGCCCCCCTGGCCGGCGGCCAAAGGCTTCGGCGAGTTCTCGAACGACTTCTCCCTCACCCAGGAAGAGATTGTCCGTATTGCAGAGTGGGTCGAAGGCGGCGCGCCCGAAGGCGATCCCATCTTCCTAAAGCCTCGCAATTTTTCCTCCCCGAACCGTCCCGCGGCCGTTCCCAGTGGCGGGGACTTCGCCCTGCGCCCCGGACAAACCCTTCCCTCCCCCATCACGATCCTCGCCCTCCGGGTCGACCGCCCCGGCAAACTCTGGACCGCCGCCACGCCGATCGTTTGGGGTCTGCAACCCAGTTCTCGCTGGCTCATCCTGCGCGATCCGCTCCGCCTCCCAGCCGGTGCACTCCTCTCCGGAACCGGCACCGCCACCGCCCGCATCCGCCGTTAACTCCGCCCTCGGCTACCATGGGATTTACGCTCCCCATGCTCCTGCCCCCTTTTTCTTACCGCAAACAGAATCTGTTCGTCGAAGATTGTGACCTTGAAGCCATCGCCCGCCGCGAAGGCACCCCGCTCTACGTCTATTCGAAACAGGCCATCCTCTCCCGCTACCAAGCCTATGAATCCGGCTTCGGCAGCTTCCCCCATCAGATCTGTTACGCCGTTAAAGCCAACTCCAATCTCTCCATCCTCCGCCTGCTCGCCGAGGCCGGCGCCGGTTTTGATATCGTCTCCGGCGGCGAACTGTTTCGCGTCATCAAAGCGGGCGGAGACCCTGGAAAGGTCGTCTTCTCCGGCGTCGGCAAGACCCGTGACGAGATCGAGTACGCCCTCGAATTCGGCATCCATTCGTTCAACTGCGAAAGCGAAGCTGAACTGTCCCTGATCAGCTCCATCGCCTCCCGGCTCAACAAAACCGCCCGCATCGCTCTCCGCGTCAACCCCCACGTCGACGCCGCGACCCACCCCTATATCTCCACCGGTCTGCGCGACCACAAGTTCGGCATCGATATCACCGAGGTCGAAGCCGTCTATCAACGCGCCCTCGCCCTCCCGAACCTGCAACTCGAAGGCGTCAGCGCCCACATCGGCTCCCAACTCCTCGATACCAACCCACTCCTCGAAGCCCTCGAGGCGCTCCTCGCCCTCATCGCCCGCCTCCGAGCGGCCGGTGTGCCCATCACTCACCTCGACATCGGCGGAGGCCTCGGCGTCCCCTACCGGGACGGCCAAGTCGAACCCCTTGTCGCCGACCACCTGGCCGCCGTCTGCGCCCGTTGCGCCGGCCTCGGCCTCACGCTGATGACCGAGCCCGGCCGCTCTATCGTCGGCCCCGCCGGCGTCCTCGTCACCCGTGTCCTCTATCGCAAGACGACCGAGACCAAGGAGTTCGTCATCGTCGACGCCGCGATGAACGACCTCATCCGCCCGGCGCTCTACCAGGCCCATCACGACATCGTCCCGCTCCGTAAATCCTTCCCCGGCACCTTTGTCGCCGATGTCGTCGGCCCGGTCTGCGAGTCCGGCGACTTCTTCGCCCGCGACCGCGAAATGGCCCAATGCCTCCCCGGCGACTTCCTCGCTCTCGTCACCGCCGGAGCCTATGGGTTCGTTTTGTCAAGCAACTACAACACCCGTCCCCGCGCGGCCGAAGTGCTCGTCGATGGCGCCAACTGGAGCGTCGTCCGCCGCCGCGAAACGTACGAAGACCTGATCCGCGGAGAATGACCTCCTATCGCGCCAAGCTCCAACTCGCATTCCTCGCTATCGGTCTATTTGCCGTCGGCCTCACCAGTTGGCAGGCGCTGAGCGGTTCTACGGAAGCACTCCGCGCCGCCACCTACGACCGCCTCACCGTTCTCCGCCAAACCCGCGCCCAGCAGATTGAGCGCTACTTCCAGGACCTCGGCAATCACGTCCTCGCCCTTTCTGTCGACGAGTCCACCCTCGACGCGTTTGAGGAGTTCACGCCCGTCTGGTCCCCTTCCGTCCAGCCCCTCTTCATCCATCAACCCCTCCGCCTCCGCGCCCCTGGTCCCTACGGCGATGTCCACGCCCGCTACCATCCCACCTTCCATCGCTACCAGAGCGCCTTCGGCCTTTACGATATCTTTCTGCTGAGCCCCGAAGGCGATGTTCTTTATTCCGTCGCCAAGGAAACCGACTTCGCCGTCCGGCTCTCCCCCGAATCCCCACTCGCCGCCGCCCATCGCGCTGCCTGGGCATTGGCCGGCCCCGAGCAGTTCATCGTCCAGGACTATCGTCCCTATCCTCCCTCCAGCAATGCGCCTGCCGCCTTCCTCGCCGCCCCGGTCTTCCGCGCCGGCCATAAGATCGGCGTTCTCGCCATCCAACTTTCGAGCACTGAGGTCAATCGCGTGATGACGGCCGGCGGCCAATGGCGCGAGCACGGCCTCGGCGACACCGGCGAATCGTATCTCGTCGGCCCCGATGCCCTGCTCCGCAGCGACCTTCGGCATCCGCGGCACCCCGGCAACGGCATCCTCCGCACCCAGGTCACCGCAGAAGTCGCCCGCCTGCACCACGCGCCACCCGGCACCGAAATCGGCCTCGACCATCGCCAGGTCCGCGTCCTCCGTTCCCACTCCCGCATCAACGTTCCCGGTCTCGACTGGTCGCTCATCGCCGAGATCGACGAAGCCGAAGCCCACGCCGCCATCGGCGCCCTCCGCACCCGCACCCTCGGCCTCGGCGCCCTCATCGCCGTCATCCTGCTCTTCGTCGCCACGCTCCTGTCCCGCTCTGTCACCGAGCCCGTCCTCGCCCTTGCTGACGGTGTCCGCCGCCTCGGCCGCCGGCAGTTCGGCACGCGCCTCCCCATCACCTCCCGCGACGAAATCGGCCAGCTCGCCGCCGCCTTCAATCGCATGGCCGAAGACCTGGAAGCCACGACCGTCTCGAAATCCGAGCTCGAACTCCTCGCCGGCCGCCTGATGAGCGCCCAGGAGGACGAACGCAGCCGTATCGCCCGTGAGCTGCACGACGATCTCTCACAGCGCCTCGCCGCCGTCGCCATCGCTGCCGCCAACCTGGGCGACCAGAGCATCAAAGAACAGATCGCCAGTATCTCCCACGACATTCACAGCCTCTCCCGCCAACTCCATCCCGCCATTCTCGACGACCTCGGCCTTCCCGCCGCGCTCGAAGCCGAATGCCGCCTCTTCTTCGAGCGCGGCGGCCCTCCGGTCGACCTCACGCTCGCCCCTGCGGAACTACCCCGCAACGTCCAACTCGTCCTCTATCGCATCGCGCAGGAAGCTCTCCGCAACATCCTCAAGCATGCCGAAGCCACCGAGGTCAGCCTCTCGCTTTCCGGCGCCCATCTCACCGTCACCGACAACGGTAAAGGCTTCGATAAGGCCGCGCCCGGCTACCGCGCCGGCGTCGGCCTTTCCAGCATGGAGGAACGCGCCCGCTTCGTCGGCGGCGCCGTCACCATCACGTCCACCCCTGAAGGTGGGACCATCGTTGATGTCGAGCTTCCCTATGGTCAATAAACCTCGCGTTCTCCTCGCCGACGACCATCAGATCGTCATCGACGGTCTCCGCGGTCTCCTCAACCCCCACTACGATCTCTGCGCCACCGTCACCGACGGTCTCGCCCTCGTCGAAGAAGCCCGCCGCCTGCAACCTGACGTGATCGTTGCCGACATCTCTATGCCTCACCTCAACGGCATCGACGCCATCCGGAAGCTCCGCGCCGAAGGCCTCACCGCCAAGGTCGTTTTCCTCACCATGCACCCCGACATCACCTACCTCACCCGCGCCCTTGACGCCGGCGCCGCCGCCTACGTTCTCAAACACTCCGCCTCCGATGAGCTCGTCAACGCCATCGACACCATACTCCGCGGCGACACCTACATCTCCCCCCGCCTCCGCTCCGATTCGGTCGCCGAACTTCTCGACCCGAACCGCCGGCACCTCCGTTCCACCATCGAGCTCACCGAACGCCAGCGCGATGTCCTGCAGTTGCTCGCCGGCGGCAAGTCCGCCAAAGAAATCGGCGCCATCCTTGATATCTCCGCCCGTACCGTCGAAACCCACAAGTACAAGATGATGGATTCGCTCGGCCTCAAAACCACCGCCGAGCTCATCCAGCACGCCATCAAACACGGCCTGGCTCCCAGCGAGTAACTCATGAAGATCACCGTCGACCATTCGACCACCTACCGGTATCAGTTCCCTGTCCAACTGGAGCCGCACACCTTCCGACTCCAGCCCCGCATGAGCGCCAACCAGCGCCTGCTCGCCTACGATCTCCAAATCACGCCGGAGCCCGCCGGAGCCACCGAAAGCCTCGACCAGGATGGCAACCTCGCCCATTACGCCTGGTTCCAGGACCCCACTACGTCCCTCCACGTACGCAGCCGCTTCACGGTCGAAAACCTCCGTGAGAACCCCTTCGACTTCTTCCTCGTCAACGATTCGCTCCACCTTCCCCTCTGGTATCGCGAGCCCCTCAGCACAGCCCTTTTTTCCTATCGCCTCGACGCGAACGTCGCTCCCGACGTCCGCCAATTCGCCCAGTCCCTCGCCAACGGCGCCAACGGCGATGTGCTCGCTTTCCTCTCCGCCCTGACGAACGAGATCTTCCATTCCTGCCGCCCCATCACGCGTATCGACGGCGCACCTTGGACCTCCGACTACACCCTCCGCGCCCGCGAAGGCTCCTGCCGCGATCTCGCCGTGCTCTTCTGCGATGCCTGCCGCGTCATGGGCATAGCCGCCCGCTTCGTCAGCGGCTACGAATACGCTTCCGCCGGCCAAACGCAGTCCTACATGCACGCTTGGGCTGAGGTCTATCTCCCGTCGGCTGGCTGGCGCGGCTACGATCCCTCCCGCGGCCTTGCCGTCACCAAGTCCCACGTCGCTGTCGCCGCGGCGTTCCACTCCGATCTCGCCTCTCCCATCTCGGGCATCTACACCGGCGGCTCCTACTCCCACATGGAAGCGACCATTCGATTGACCGCAAATTCTTAAGGAACTTTCCCCCTGGTCATTCGTACTAGGATCATGGGCTGGCTTACAAGCGAATTCCGTTGGATTGTGCGACGCCTGTCGCGAGCACCCCTGTTCACTGCCATCACACTTTTGACGTTGGCGGTGGGCATCGGTGCGAACACGGCGATATTCAGCGTAGTGAACGGAGTCTTATTAAAACCTTTGCCCTACGCCGATGCGGATCGCCTCGTCGCGGTTTGGCAATCGGCGCCAGGAATTGGCATAAAAGAGCTTCCAGGTTCTCCTTCCACCTATTTCACTTACCGCGAAATAGGCCAGTCCTTTGAGCACATCGGCCTCTATCGCCAGGAGGCCGTCAATATCACAGGCCTTGCCGAACCAGAGCGGATCGAATCTCTCGCCGTCACGGATGCGGTTCTGCCCGCGCTCGGCATTGAACCCGTCCTCGGCCGTCGCTTCACCTTGCAGGACGATCAGCCCAATCAGGCACTCACCGTCATGCTCACCCACGGCCTCTGGCAACGCAAGTTTGGCGGAAACCCGGGTATCGTCGGCCAAAGCATTCGCATCGACGGCGAGGCTTACCAGGTTATTGGCGTTCTGCCCGCCTCCTTCCGCTTCCTCAACTCTCAGCCCGCTCTGCTCACCCCCTTCCGCCTCAATCCCAAAGACGCTTTCGTCGGCCAGTTCAGCTACCCTACCCTCGCTAAGCTCAAGCCTGGCGTCACCATCGAACAGGCCAGCACCGATGTCGCCCGTATGCTCAAGATGCTGCCGGACCGCTACCGCCTAGCTCCCGGCATGAGCCGGAAAATGATCGAAGAGGCCCGCATCGCGCCCAATCTCCGCACGTTGAAGGAAGAGGTCATCGGCGATATTGGCAAGGTGCTTTGGGTTCTGATGGCCACCATCGGCATCGTCCTCTTCATCGCCTGCGCCAACGTCGCCAACCTGCTGCTGGTTCGCGTCGAAGGCCGCCAGCGCGAAATTGCCGTTCGCACCGCCCTCGGCGCCAGCCGCTGGCAGATCGCCCGCGAACTGCTTCTCGAAAGCGCCGTCCTCGGCCTCACCGGCGGCGCCCTCGGCGTGGGGGTGGCGGCGGGTTGCCTCACCCTCCTCCAGTCCCTCGCGCCTTCTTCTCTTCCGCGTCTCACCGAGATCACGCTCGATCCGGCTGTCCTTCTCTTCACGGCCGTGCTCTCTCTCGTGGCCGGGCTTCTCTTCGGACTCATCCCGGTTCTGAAATGCGCCGGGCCGCGCCTCGAACACGGCCTCCAAGCCGGCGGCCGCACGATGAGCGAAGGCCGGGAACGCCATCGCGCGCGGGGCGCCCTCGTCGTTGTTCAGGTGGCGCTGGCCCTCGTTTTGCTCATCGGCGCCGGACTCATGATCCGCACCATGCAAGCCCTTGGGCGGGTAGAACCCGGCTTCAGCCAGCCCGGACAACTCCTCACCGTTCGCATCTCCATCCCGGAAGCTTTCGTCAAGGAACGCACGCAGATCCCCCGCCTCCAGCAGGAGATCGTCAACCGCTTCGCCGCCATCCCCGGGGTGCAGTCCGTCGGCCTCGCCAATTCTGTCCCCATGGACGGCAATCAAAGCAACGACCCCGTCTTCGCCGAATCGAAGTCCTACCGCGACGGCGAGATTCCACCGATGCGCCGCTACAAATTCGTCGGCCCCAACTACTTCCAAACCATGGGTAACCCGCTCAAGGCCGGCCGCGGTATCACATGGGACGATATCCACAACGCCCGGCCCGTCGTCCAGGTCTCGGAGAATTTGGCCGTCGAACTCTGGGGATCCGCTACCGCCGCCATCGGCCAGCGCGTCCGTGAAAACCCCAAAGGCGTCTGGCGTGAAATCATCGGGGTCGCCGGGGACGAACGGGATAACGGAGCCGATCGCCCCGCCCCCACAACCATCTACCTTCCTCTTGCGGTCAAGGCCTTCTGGGGCGATGAGCTCGATATCCATTCCAGCCTCGCCTTCGTGCTCCGCACTCCGCGCGCCGGCACTGCCGCCCTGCTTAACGATATTCGCCAGCAGGTCCAAGCCGTCAACCCGGATCTCCCACTCGCAAACCCCCGCACCATGCAGGCTGTCTATGACCGGTCTATGGCGCGCACATCATTCACCCTCACCATGCTCAGCATCGCCGCCGGCATGGCGTTGCTGCTCGGTTTGATCGGCATCTACGGCGTGCTTTCCTACGCAGTCACGCAACGCACCCGCGAAATCGGCATCCGTCTCGCCCTCGGCGCCCCGCGCGCCAACGTCCAGGGCCTCTTCCTCCGGTACGGCCTTACGCTCACCGGTCTCGGCGTGGTTTGCGGCGTCGTCGCAGCCGTCCCGATGAGCCGCCTGCTCGGTAGCCTTCTCTTCGAAGTCAGCCCGGCCGACCCGGCCACCTACGCCGCCGTTGCCGCCCTGCTCCTCGCCGCCGCCGCGCTCGCCGCCTACCTGCCGGCCCGCCGCGCGACGGCCATCGACCCCATGACCTCGCTCCGCGCCGAATAGCTACTTCTTCAGCGTCGGATACGTAATCCCCAACTGCTCCAAATACGTCCCGTACTTCGCCGGGTCGTAGTAGAACTTCCGCATCTGCTCGCGGTACTTGGCCATCTTTTCGAGGTTCAGCTCCACCGCCGGTTGATCCGTCTCCGCCATCAACGGCTGATACTTCAACTCCTTCGTCTGCACTTCGTTGAAGTACTTCCAAGCCTCCGCCAGCAACTCCGGCCGCAGCAGATAATCCAGCGCCGTCGTCGCCTGCACCTTCGCTCCGGTCACCGACCCCTTGTGCGCAATCGGCGTCGCCTCCGCAATGGCGTTCGCCCAGTGGTGCCCCGGCAGATTGGGGATGTTCGCCGGGTAGCGCAGATACGTCATTGGCACAATCCAAGAGATATCGCCCACATCGTCCGTCCCGCCGCCCTTCCAAGGTTCGGGCGCCTTCAACTCCTGTGGCTTGTCCTTCAACGGCTCCACCTTCGGCGCCCGGATCTCCCGCTGCAACTCCTTCGCCAGCAACTGGTCCGCCTCGCTCCACTTCGGCATCCCGACCATCAGGATGTTCTTGTGCTGCGTCTCCGCCACCGGCTTGCTGAAGTGCGTCGGCCACGCCTGCCCCACCACGCGCTGCGACACCGTCGTACTCGTCGCCATCGCCGCCGCTTTCGCCATCGTCGACCCGAACTCCTGCATCTCCTTGATGCGCGGATAATCCTCTTCCCGGAAGTAGTACCAAACGGTCGCCTCCTGCGGCACCACGTTCGGCTGGTCGCCGCCGTTGGTGATCACATAGTGCGAACGTTGCTCCGGCCGCAGATGCTCGCGCTTAAAGTTCCACATCGTGTTCATCAGCTCCACCGCATCCAGCGCGCTCCGCCCCCGCCAAGGCGCGCCCGCCGCATGGGCCGACTCTCCTTTGAACGTGAACTGAATCGAGACGAGGCCGCTGTTGTTGTGCGCGTGGCCGTAATCGGTCGCCAACTCATGTCCCACGTGGCAGCCCAACATGATGTCCAGGTCTTTCATCAGCCCGGCGCGGATGTAGTAGGCCTTCGTCGCCACCAACTCCTCCGCCACGCCCGGATACAGCTTCAGCGTGCCCTTGATCTTGTGCTTGATCATCAACTCCTTCAGCACAATGGCCGCCACAACGTTTACGGCGTTCCCCGTGTTGTGCCCCTCCCCGTGACCCGGCGCGCCCTCAATCAGCGGATCGTGATACGCCACGCCCGGCTTCTGCGACGCCCGCGGAATCCCGTCCAGGTCCGTGATAAAGCCAATCACGGGCTTCCCCTGCCCATACGTGGCGATCCACGCCGTCGGCATACCCACCACGCCCCGCTGCACCGTGAATCCGTTCTTCTCGAGGATGCCCGTCAAATACTTCGATGTCTCGACTTCCTGAAAGCCGAGTTCGCCAAAGCTGAACACCGAGTCCACGATTTCCTGCACCATCTTCTGCCGGGCTTCCACCCCGGCGATGGCTTCTTTTTTCAATTGCTCAAGGTTGGGGGCCTGCGCGAATACAGCGCTCGAAAGGAGAAATAGAGCAGGGAGCTTCATAGCTCCCTAGCTTAACGCCGCGCGTGCTGGCTTTGCGCTGGAGCGTTGTAGCGGACACTCAACTGCGGCGTCATCAGCTTCTCGCCGCCCTTCTGCTTCGATTGCAGGCAGCTTTCGAGCATCCCCGAAGCGATCAGAGTCCGGGCGGCCGGATACGGCGCACGGCCCGTCACCATCATCTCTTCAATCTTGCTGACGAGACACGCCGAGTACGTCACGTTCGGCACCGGCGTCAACAGAAACTGCGTCGACATTGTCCCGCGCCCTCGGACCTTGGCCGCGAACGTGAAGTCTTTCACGGCGCCGTTCAGCATCAGCAGCGTCGTCTTCAACCCGTCGTTGTGTTCAATCAAATAAGCCGCCGGCTTGGCGACGAGCTTCTTCAGCTCGCCCGTCCGCACCAGGTCCTGCGTCCGGCCGTCTTTCTCCGTCAGCCCCAGCGGCGTATCGCTGCGCGACAGCGCCGAGATCAGCAGGTCTTTCGAATACGGCGCATTCCAAGCCGCCTCGCCTTCGAGCAACTGTACCGACTTGATGCCCGTCTCGCCGCCCTTCCGCCGTTCGATCATGCACTGCATCGCTTCAAGCGCATGGTAGTCCATCGGGTCCGACCCGCCCACGCCCACCATCAGCGCTTCGTCAATCACGCTCCCCAGCGGGATCTCGATATCCGGCAGCCTCCACGTCACCGGCAACGACGAACCGGCCAGCACCGGGAACTTCAGCCGCTTGGCCTCGTCGAGCATCCACTTGGCTTTCTCGAAGTTGAACGACAGGTGCTTGTCGTTATAGACCGGCACCACGCGCCCGTCTTTCTCAAACACCTCCGTGCACTGCTTGAAGAACTCGTAGCGCGGATAAAGTACCTGCCCCAACTCGTTCTTCGGATAGTCGCCGTGCTCGCAAATGATCACGACGCCGTCGACGGCAAGCTTATCCGTGCCGCAGCGCAGCGTCTCCGCGATGGTCGGGTACACTTTGAAGCCGAACTCCTTGGCCCGCTCCTCACTCTGGTCACCCTTCGGCTTTTGGTCGACATAGAGCGACACGACTTGCACGTCCGGCTTGTGCCACTTGCCTTCGTGCGGATAGCCGATCAGGAAGCGGTCGCCCATGTGCTGCGCGTGCGAAAGATAACGGTAAATGCTCGAAACGATAGCGATGCGCTTCATTAGCTTCTCCAGAAGGTGGATTCTTTCGTCGTCTGGTAACGGATGCCCAGGTGCGGGGTCTTCAACTGCTTTTGGCCTTGGAACAGGCTCTCGACGCCGGCAGCGGTCAGGCCTGTCGTCAGCAGCGTGCGCTCCAACGGATACGTCTCCTTCCCCGTCAGGTACATCAACTCGGCGTTGTAGACGAGCGGGCTGAAGAAGTTCGCGAGGGTGGTTCGCCCGTCCGGCATCGGCAGGTACATCTGCGTCGAGAAGAGGTCTTTCTGCCCCGTGATCTTGGCCGAGAAGTTGAAGTCGCGCAGCAGGCCGCTCATCAGGATCATCGTCGACATCAAGCCGTCGGCGTGCCTATAGCGATACGCCACCGGGTTCTTCACGATCCGCTTCATGTCGTCGAGCGTGGGGAAGATGTTGTTGAAGCCTTCCCGCGCCGGCACCAGCGTGTGGCTCCGGCAGAGCGCCGCTTCCACGAGTTCAGTCGGCCAGACTTTCTCCTGATAAGCCTTCCAGAAGTTCTCTCCGCGATACGCCTGCACCCATTCGACGCCGGCCTCGCCTCCCCGCCGCCGCTCCACCATGCACTGCGCCGTTTCGAGGCCATGGAAGTCGTAGCTGTCCACGCCGCCGTAGCAGACGCACATCGCCTCTTCCACGCGCGCGCCGGTGGGGAATTCGAGCGAAGGCGTTCGCCAAGTGACCGGCAGGCTCGACCCCGCCATCAGCGGGAACTTCATCCGCCGCGCCGTATCGTACATCTCCTTCGCCCACTCCCAGTTCCACGACAGGTGCTTATCGTTGAAGACCGGCACCACCTTTCCGCTCGACTCGAACACCTTCACGATCTCTTTGAAGAACTCGTAGCGCGGATACTTGGTCTGGCCCTTCTCGTTCCGCTCGTACTTGCCATGTTCGCCTACGAGCATCACCCCATCGACGGCCAGTTTTCCCGTCCCGCTGGTGAGCGCCTCGGCGATGGTCTTGTACACCTTCATGCTGGGGAACCGCTTCGCCCGGTCCTCGGTCAGGTCACCGTTGGGGTGCTGATCGACGTAGAGCGAAACCAGGTCCATCGCGGGCTGGTGATGTTCCCCGTCCCAGCCATAGCCTTCGAGGAAGCGGTCGACGATATGCTGGCCGTGGGAGAACTTGCGGTACTCGGTGATGATGGCGGCGATCTTGGGACGGTTGGG
Source organism: Candidatus Sulfopaludibacter sp. SbA3 (assembly GCA_945890485.1). Classification (GTDB taxonomy): domain Bacteria; phylum Acidobacteriota; class Terriglobia; order Bryobacterales; family Bryobacteraceae. The sequence goes on from CAMDCN010000012.1 coordinate 187,328, forward strand.
AGCCCAAGGCAACGCCGCCGAGGCGAGGATTTGCCGGCGCGTAAGCTGCATACAGATACGTTACCGAAGATTAAGAAAGCAGGAGTTCTAAATCTTCCGGCTTCAGGTTCGAAACCAGCGCATTGTCTTCACTCAGGATCGCCGTCGCCAACTCCCGCTTCGTGCTCTGCAGCTCCAGTACCCGCTCTTCCACCGTGTCCTTGGCAATCAAGCGATACGCAAATACCGGCTTATCCTGCCCAATCCGGTGCGTCCGGTCAATGGCTTGCGCCTCAACGGCCGGATTCCACCACGGATCCAACAAGAACACATAATCCGCTGCCGTCAGATTCAGGCCCACGCCGCCAGCCTTCAGACTGATCAAGAAAAGCTTGCACTCCGGATCCGTCTGGAACCGCTCCACGGGCGCCTGCCGGTCCTTCGTCTTTCCATCGAGATACTCGTACGTCAGCCCCTGCGCATCCAACTGCGCCCGTACCAGCGCCAACAGCGAAGTGAATTGCGAGAAGATCAGCGCCTTGTGCCCTTCCTGCAGCACCTCGTCCAGCTGACTCAGCAGCGTGTCCAATTTCGTGCTCGATCCCGAAGCCAGCTTCTTGTCCACCAAACCCGGATGGCACGACGCCTGCCGCAGCCGCAACAACGCCTCCAATACCTGCAGCTTCCGCTTGTTCCAGGTCCGCGAAGTCCCGGCCAGCAGCGACGCCCGGTAGTGATCCCGCAACTCGTTGTACAGCTTCCGCTCATCCGGCTCCAGTTCGCAGAACAACGTCTGCTCCACCTTCGCCGGCAACTCCTTGGCCACCTGCTCTTTCGTCCGTCGCAGCAAGAAGGGCCGCAGCCCCGCCGATAGCAACTCCCGTGTCTCCGGCGCCACCGTCCGGGACCCCGCCCCCGAAAGCCGCAACACCGAAGCTTTCCCCAGCATCCCGGGGTTCAAAAACTCGAACAGGCTCCACAACTCGCCCAGATGGTTCTCCACCGGCGTACCCGTCATCGTCAACCGATGGTTGGCTTTCAACAGCCGCGCCGCCTTCGCCGACGCCGACCCAAAATTCTTGATCGCCTGCGCCTCATCGAGAATCGCGTAGTCAAAAACGTGGTTCTGCAGAGTCACAATGTCCCGCCGCAGCGTCCCAAACGTCGTCAGGATCAAATCGTAATCCTGGATGTTATCGAGCGATCGCGCCAGCCCCGTGAAATCCAAGGTCCGCAGCTCCGGCGTAAACCGCGCGGCTTCTCGCTGCCAGTTGAAAATCAACGAACGTGGCGCCACCACCAAGGAAGGTGGAATCGGTTCGCCCGCCGCCCGGGCCGCTCGGCGCATTTCAAGCAAAGCCAGTACCTGCGCCGTCTTGCCCACGCCCATGTCGTCCGCCAGACATCCGCCGAATCTGAACTTGTTCAAAAACAGCAGCCAGCCCAGCCCTTCCCGCTGATAGTCGCGCAGCGAGCCTTGGAATCCGGCCGGCTGCTCCGCCATTCCGATTCCCTTGAAGTTCTGCAGCTCCTTACGGGCGTGCTCTAAAGTCTCATCGGCCTTGATCTCCGGCTGCGCGGCCAGCAAGGCATCCAGCAAGGCCACCTGGTTGCGCTGGAACCGGACCTGCCCCTTCTCAATTTCCGCGATTTGCAGCAAGGACCGCAGCCGCCCGAGCTGCCCTTCATCGAGAATCGCGATGCTCCCGTCTTCGAGCTTGAACATCGTCTCGCCCTGCTGCATCGCTTTCAGCAGTTGCGGCAACGGCACCGACAGATCGTCGAAGTGGATGTCACCCGTCAGCTCGAACCAGTCGATGCCCGTGCTCACATTGGCGTTCATCTTCGTCGCCGACCGCATCGGTAAACCCTGCAGCTCGATGTACCATCCGGCCTGGAACAACTTCCGCAAACCGGGCAGCAGTTTCGCCGGAGTGATGTCCCAACTTTGCCCTTCCAAGCCGACATACTGCACCGGGCGAAACCCAGCCTCCGGCAGCAAGGCCAAGGCCTCCTGCTCGGCTGCCATGTCCCGCTCCACCAGCTTGCGCTCCGACGGATGGAACAGCGTATCAGCCACCGTCTCGGCGTGGGCCACTACACCGTCGCCATAGATGAACTCGGGGCGGCCCGTGAACGGATCCTGGTCCGCGCGCCGTTGCGCTTGCCGCAGCTTCAGGCTCGGATGCGGCAACCCCGGCACGCGCTCATAACGCAGCGCCATCGGGAGATGCAGCACCTCTTCGGGGAGCCGTTTCATGGCCTCCCGCAGAAAATCGTCCGTCTCCGTCGCGTTGATCGAAATCTGCCCTTGGGCCCGGAAGAACTGAATCCACGGCAACGCCTTCGCCGCTTGCAACGGCCCGATCGCTTTCTTCCGTAACAAAAACGAACCCGCGATGATCAGGGTCGAGGCATCGAGCGCCAGCATCTCGTCTTCCCGGTAAAACTCGGAGGAAACTTGCCAGCTTCCATCCCCACCCTGCTGCCAAAGCAGACGAAATTGAAATGGTTCCGGATCCCATACCAGCGGCTGCGCCAGCGACCGCTCCTCCGAGTTCGGACTCTTCAGGAAGCATCGCCCGGTGCCGCAGATGGTGGGCATCAGCCGGTGGCCCAGCGCCGCGGAAAGTTCGTAGGAGTTGTGGATCTCCTCTGGCGCAATGGTCGAGTACGTCGAAACCACCCCGCGCGATCCAGCAAGGCTCAGCAGAATTTCCCGGTCCTCGCACGGCGCCATGGCCTGCAACTGCTCCTGCGACAGCCGCAGTGGATACGTCCGGTTCCATCCCCCGGCCTTCCTGTTCGGCGTCCTCGCCAGCACCTGCAGCGAGATCGCCCGTCCGTTCCGCAAAGTATCCAATGGATCGATGAAGTATAGGATCTGTTCATCGTCCGGCCGTGGTTCCGTGCGCCGTATCGGCGATGCCGTAGCCTTGGCGTCGATCTCCCGCAGATACATGCGCCAATTCGGCAGGGTCGCCTCGCCGGGAACCGCATCTGGGCTATCGTCCTCTTCGATGTTCAGTTCTAGGCTCGTCCAGCGAATCTCAGAAAGATAGCCCAGCCGCTCGGACTCGATCGCCGCAGCCCACAGGTGTTTGCACGGACCATTCTTCCGGTACGCTTCGCATCCACAGTACAGGTGGACATCCGCCCCGTCCAGCCGGATCGTGACGCGATATTCCTGCATCCCCCGCGCAACGCCTTTAATGGCGTACTTACTACCCTGCCGGATGCTCACCCGGTTGGCGCGCACATAGTCCCAGCCACGGTTCCGGGTCTCGCGGTCAAAAAAGGGCGCCAGTTTTTCGGCGATCGTCCGCGCTGCCATCGCGTCTACCTGCCCGCCAAAAACTCCCGAACCAGGCCCAGGGCCGATTCGAGAATCGGGCGCTCCACCGCGTAGCAGATTCGGACCGAGCCTTCTCCCCCGTTACCGAACGCTACCCCGGGCGCAAGCCCGACCTTGGTTTCCAGTAACAGACGCTTACAGAAATCGAATGAGTCCGTGAGTCCAGCGATCTTGGGGAAAAGATAGAACGCCCCGTCCGGCTCCGGCACCGTCACCCCCGCCATCGACCGTAGCTGCTGCGTGCAGTAGTCCCGATTGCCTCGAAGCATGGTGAGCAACTCCGCGATAAACGGTTCTCCATCGCGCAACGCCACTTCACCCGTCTTCTGCACGAATGCCGGGGCGCAGGACACGATGAACTCATTCATCTGTGTAGCCTTCGCAATCAGATCCGCGCGACCCACCAGCCAGCCCAGCCGCCAACCAGTCATGCAGTATGACTTCGAGAAGGACTGCGCGACCAACACCGCGTCCTCCCGCGTGGCCAACTGTAGAATCGAAGGCTCCGGGTTCCGCGGGCCATACGTCAGCCGCTCATAGACCTCATCGGCGAGCAGCCAGAGCCCATGCCTCCGCGTGAACTCCAACAGCCGTTGCTGGTCTTCAAGAGTCGCCACCCAGCCTAGCGGGTTCGACGGCGACGTGTACATCAAAAACCGCGTACGCGGCGACACCGCCGCCTCCAGCGCGTCGAAGTCGATCGCGTACCGGTCGCCGACTAGCGGCTGCGCCATCTCGATCGCCCGCGCCTGGTTCATGGTCACAATCGAACAGGCATTCGGCCACGCCGGCGTCAGAATCAACGCCTCGTCGCCCGGATCAAGCAAGCAGCCGATCGAAAGGTTTAGCGCCTGCACCCCGGAGCTGGTGACGATGATCTCTCGCGCCGGGTCCAGCGCTACATCTTGGTGCTTGGCGTAGTACTCAGCCAGCGCCGCTCGCGTCGAAAGCAGTCCCGCGTTCGACGTATAGGTCGTGAAGCCCGCCGCCATCGCTTCCGCTGCAGCCTGTTTCAAAAACTCAGGCGTGGGTAGATTCGACTCGCCGAAGTAGAGCTTATGCACGCCCTCCATCGTCATCGCGATTTCGGCCAACTCCCGGATTCGGGAAGGGGCTACTGCTTGGGCGGAGGAGGATACGGTAGCCTGCATCAATACTAACCGAGCGGCGGGTTGTCCTGTGACATCTCTTCAATATTGATCAGCGTCGGATAGTTCCCGCTATAGCAGGCGTAGCAAAAGTCGCGGTTGTGATCTTCCACGGCCTCGGTCAGCTTGCCGATTGAAAGATAACCCAGCGAGTCGGCTTCGACGAACTTGCGGATCTCTTCGTTCGACGAGTTCGCGGCAATCAACTGCTGCTTATTCGGCGTATCGACGCCATAGAAACAGGGGCTGATGGTCGGCGGACAAGAGATGCGGAGATGCACCTCGCGCGCCCCGGCCTGACGCACCATGCGGACGATTTTGCGGGAGGTGGTGCCGCGGACGATAGAATCGTCGACGAGCACCACGCGCTTGCCTTCGAGGAGATGGCGGACCGGGTTCAGCTTCAACTTCACGCCGAAGTCGCGAATCGCCTGCGACGGCTCAATGAAGGTACGACCGACATAGTGATTGCGGATCAACGCCTGGCCATAGGGGATCCCCATTTGGCTCGCATACCCGAGCGCCGCGGCGACACCCGAGTCCGGCACCGGCACGACCACGTCGGCATCAGCGGGATGCTCAATCGCCAGCAACCGGCCCATCCGCTCGCGGGACTTCTGCACGGGACGGCCGAAAACCATCGAATCGGGACGCGCGAAATACACGTGTTCGAACACGCAGTGAGCCTTGTTCCGGCGCGGCGCCCATTGTTCGCGGGTCACGCCTTCGGGCCCGACGATCACCATCTCGCCCGGCTCCACTTCGCTCTGGTAGACAGCATCGACCAGATCGAAAGCACAGGTCTCCGATGCAAATACGTAGCCGATCTTGTGCTGCGACAGCTCCATCTTGCCCATCGCCAGCGGGCGAAAGCCGTGCGGGTCGCGGGCGACGATGATGCGGTCTTTGGCCAAAAACACAAGCGAAAACGCGCCCTCCAGTTGCAGCAGCGCCTCGCGCAGCGCCCCGGCCAGCGTCCGCTCGCGCGACTTCGCCACTAGGTGGAGGATAACTTCGGTGTCGCTCGAAGCCTGGAAGATCGAGCCTTCGGCCTCTAACTCGCGCCGGAGTTCCGCCGCGTTCGTGATGTTCCCGTTGTGGGCCACGGCGATGAGGCCCTTGTTGCAGGCCACGCTGAACGGCTGCGCGTTCAGCATCTTCGAATCGCCGGTGGTCGAATACCGGGTATGGCCGATCGCCATATACCCAGGCAGCCCCGCCAGCTTCTCCGGCGTAAATATGTCCGCCACATGGCCCATGGCCTTGTGGCAAATCAGTTGACGGCCATCACTGGAGGCGATACCGGCCGACTCCTGCCCGCGATGCTGCAGGGCGTACAAACCTAGATAGGCTAAGTTCGCAGCCTCTTCGTGGCCATAGATCGCGAATACACCACACTCTTCATGGAGTTTGTCATCGTCAAACGGGGTCTCATGCATGGAGCGCACTCTCCAGGGCGGTAGCCCAAGGCTGATGAAGTTCTTCCACGGTCGCACTGAGGTGACCCTCAATGACAACCTGACCTTTCACGGTTGTTCCAATGGCTACGGCAGGTACGCCGTGCTTATCGGCCAGTTTCGATACTTCTTCGGGGGAGGTGGTGGACACCAAAATTCGCGATGGCCCTTCATGGAAGAGCAATAGTTCAGGGCGGAGGGCTGAGCTGGGGAGGGAGATTGTGGCGCCGATGCCGTCAAAACTGGCTTCGGCAAGTGCGACGGCAAAACCACCGTCGGAAAGGTCGTGTGCCGATTCGACGAGGCCGGCGGCAACGATGTCGCGGATCGCGGCATGGACGTTCTTCTCGAGATCCATGTCCAGAGCGGGCGGCAGGCCCCACATCTGCTTGAGCAGAACATGGGCATACTGCGTTCCGCCGAAATGAACTTCATCACTACTACCGATGCCGCCGAGCAGCATAACGGTGCGGCCTTCGTTCTGGAACCGGCTCGGAACAGGCGCCTGCGTCGGCAACAGACCGACGATGCCGATCACGGGCGTCGGCAGGATGCCTTCGCCGAGCGTTTCATTGTAGAGACTCACGTTTCCGCCGGTAATCGGCGTCTCGAAATGGAGGCAAGCATCGGCCATGCCTTCAATAGCCTCGACGAGCTGCGCCATGATCTCGGGCCGCTGCGGGTTGCCAAAGTTGAGATTGTTGGTCGCGGCCACCGGCAGCGCTCCGACGGTCGAGACGTTGCGGCAAGCTTCGGCGACGACGAGCTTCGCACCTTCGCGCGGGTCGAGATAGCAGTAGCGGCCATTGCCATCGAGCGATATGGCGACCGAGGTTCCGGTCTCCTTCACGCGAACAATAGCAGCGTCGCCACCGGGCCCGGCAAGCGTATTCGTCCGGACCATGTAGTCGTACTGCTCGTAGATCCACTTCTTGCTGCAGAGATCGCCGCTCGAAAGCAGTGTGATCAGATCTGCCTTGAGATCGGTAGACGCAAACGCCGGCGCTTCCATCGGCACGTTGCGGTGCGGCTTAGTGTGCGGACGATCGTAGATCGGAGCTTCGTCGGCTAGGTCCCTGTTGTTGATCTCGGCAATCAAGACGCCATGATCGCGGACGCGGAGCATGCCGTCATCGGTGACGAAACCGACCGTGGCGGAATCCAGGCCCCATTTGTTGAATACGTCGAAAATTTCCTGTTCGCGACCTTTTTCGGCGACAAGAAGCATCCGCTCCTGCGATTCGCTGAGCATGATCTCGTACGGCGACATGCCGGTTTCGCGCTGCGGAACATATTGAAGATCGATCTCGACGCCGGTGCCGGCGCGGCTGCCCATTTCGCAGGTCGAACACGTCAACCCCGCTGCGCCCATATCCTGGATACCGACGACGGCGCCCGTGTACATGGCTTCGAGACACGCTTCAAGGAGAAGTTTTTCGAGGAACGGATCGCCCATCTGGACGTTTGGCCGTTTTTGCTTCGACTCTTCCGTGAACTCGTCCGACGCCATCGTGGCGCCGTGAATTCCGTCGCGACCGGTTTTGGCGCCGACGTAGATTACCGGATTGCCGATGCCTTCGGCCCGGCCGAAGAAGATTTTGTCTTTCGGGATGACGCCGAGGGCGAAGACGTTGACGAGCGGGTTGCCGTCATACGACTTGTGGAAGACGCATTCGCCGCCGACGGTCGGGACGCCGAAGCAGTTGCCGTAATGCGCGATGCCGCTGACTACTCCTTCGAGGATGCGGCGGTTGCGCGGACCGGTTTGGGGATCGTCGAGCGGACCGAAGCGGATGGAATCGAGAACCGCGATCGGCCGCGCGCCCATCGTGAAGATGTCACGAAGGATGCCGCCGACGCCGGTGGCGGCGCCTTGGAAAGGCTCGATAAAGCTCGGGTGATTGTGCGACTCGATCTTGAACGCGATGCCGTAGCCTTGGCCGATATCGATGATGCCGGCGTTTTCGCCGGGACCGAGCAAGACGAGCTGACTGCGCGTGGGCAGCTTCTTCAAGTGAACTTTCGAAGACTTATAGGAGCAGTGTTCGCTCCACATCACGCTGAAGATCCCGAGCTCGGTGAGCGAAGGTTCGCGGCCGAGAAGCGAGAGAACTTTCTGGTATTCGTCCGGCGTGAGAGAGTGCGCGGCGACGACTTCCGGAGTGATGGTGCTCATTGATTATTTGGCGACGAGGGCGGAGAGGAGGGAGCGGAACACGACCAAGCCATCGGTGGAGCCCATGAGCGGATCGGTGGCGCGTTCCGGATGCGGCATCATCCCTAGGACATTGCGGCTGGCGTTACAGATGCCGGCAATGTCGCGCAGGGAGCCGTTGGGATTCTGAACATAGCGGAAGACCACACGGTCTTCGGCCTCGAGTTGATCGAGTACGTGCGGCTCGGCGGTGTAGCAGCCTTCGCCGTGAGCAATCGGGATGGTGAGAATCTGGCCTTTTTCGGCGGCGTTTGTGAACGGAGTATTCGTCGTTTCGACGCGGAGACCGACCTGATGGCAACGGAATTTCAAATTGTTATTTCGAATCAGCGCGCCGGGGAGGAGACCAGATTCGGTAAGAATTTGGAAGCCGTTGCAGAAGCCCATAACGAGGCCGCCCGCGTCGGCGAACTTCTTGACGGCGCCGATAATCGGCGAAAACTTGGCGATGGCGCCGCAACGCAGATAATCCCCGTAGCTGAAGCCACCGGGGAGAATGATCGCGTCGATATCACTCGGAATCTGAGATTCCTGATGCCAGAGGAGCGCCGCCTGCGCACCCACGTTCTGCGTCACGGCGTAGTATGCATCGTGATCGCAATTGCTCCCAGGAAAGACTACAACACCGGCTTTCATCGAAACTTCATTGTAGCAGGGCGGGGACTAGCGGATGGTAAAGTCGATGGTCCGGACGGCGAACTGTTGTTGCTTGGGAGCGGCCGGGTCCTGGACGGCGAATTCGAGGAGATATTCGCCGGGCGGGGCTTTGGCGGCGAGGGTCATGACGGCTTCGACGGCGCGGATGCCGGTTGCGGGATCAGGCTTCGCCATGACGGGTTCTTTTTTCCCGCGGTGGATCAGCTTGCCGTCGCGGAAGAGGCTGATCTGTATCAGCGGAGCAGGACCGGCGTTATAGAGGTACGCGCCGTAGGAGAACCGCTCACCGCCGCGCAGTTGGCGAACGCCGGGCGAACTTAGACTGGACTTGCCCTGGGTGTAATCTTCGCCGTACAAAGCGAGGTCGGAGAGGATTAGGCGTTTGGATTTGACGTTCGGAATATCGACGAACTGGCTGGCGGAACCCGCTTTTTGATTGGACGGATCCAGAATGGCGGCGCGCAGTTGGTAAGCACCGGGTTTAGCGATGGGGAGTTCGAGGGTTTGGGTGATGCCATCGGCGAGGAACTTTTCAAACACGGGTTTGCGGGCGCGCAGGCGTTGGGCTTGGCTGGCCTTGTCGACGATTGCGCCGTTGTCGCCAAACAGGAAGGCGGCGATGACGATGTTGGCTTCCATCCAGGGGGTCTTGTTCTCATCCGCAGCGTCCGCGGGAACCTCTTTGAAGGTGAACGGCCGGACATCGGTATGGATCAGCGTCCGCAGGAAAGGTCCGGTGCCTTTGCCTTCGAGAAACATGGGCGTGAGACGGATGGGAACGCCGGCGGAGCGGAAGGGCGACATCATCGCCGCGATGAGGGGATCAGAAGGTTTGGGCATCCGTTCTTCGTCGGTAGCGCCGAGGAATCCGCGGCGGTAGCGGATCCGGAGGCCGGAGCGTTTCACCTTGACCTGAAGCCTGTGGTACTTGGCGCCGGTCTTAGTTTTCTCGAAGCTGTCGTCGTCGGGCGTAAAGCTGACGAGATAGTAGCCTTCCTGATCCTGGACGGCGTCGTTGAGGGCGGCGGCGAGGTCGTTGCGGTTTTGATAGAAGAAGCCGCCGGTCTCTTCGGCGAGGAGGGCGAGACCGTCTTTGGACAGATTAAGGTACATTTCGCGTTCCATCATCTGGCCGGCCATGCGGCGGGGATCGCTCGAAGGAGCATCGGCGGCGGTCAGGCCGCTATAGACGACGCCTCGCGGGTCGATGGTGTAGAAGACGACGGCGGCGCGGTTGGCGAAATCGGTGAGGTCGCGGATGGCGGCGAGGGTCCGATCGCGGCGGCCACCTTGCACATCCGGACTCATACGCATGGCGACGGTCATATTCGGGTTGGTGAGCGACGCGGGGGGATCGTAGAGCTGCAGGTTTTCCGAGAAGTAGACAAGGGACTTACGGCCGGGCAGTTCGGCGAGTCCCTGGACGATGAACTTGGCGGAGCCCAGACTGCCGGCGGAGAGGATGTCCTGACGGCCGCGATTCTGCGCTTCCTCCTGCAGCCTCATCCGCATGGCCATTTCGGCGATGGCGGGATCGGCCGATTCTTCTAGGGAGTTGGAGGCGATGGTGCCCAATCCATCGACGGCGCTAGCGTTGCGGAGGGTCATGCGGTCGATGTTGGCCAGGAGCAGTCGCTTGTCCGTGGTGAACTGTTGCAGTGCGCCGAGTCCGGCGGAGGTTTTGTAGATGGCGACGAGGTCGCCGGGTTGAATGTTGGCTTCAACGAAGGCACGGACGGCTTGGCGGGTGTAGTGGAGACTTTGGAGACTGAGGCTGAGATCATCGACGAGAATGGCGATGGTGCGGCGGACGTCCTGCGGCTTCAAGGCTGGCTGCGGTGCGCCGGGAACCGTGGAATTCGAAGACGGCGCGGCAACGGCCGGGCGTCCAGGGACCCACAGTGCACTGGTGACGGGCTGGCGTTTCCCGTTCTGAAGGACTTCAAAGTCGGCGGGGGTGAGGCCGGAGACGCGTTCTCCCTTCTTGCCGGTCACGGTGACGTCGACCTGGATGAGGTTGACGTTGATGCGAATGGCGGGCGGCTCCTGGGCGAATAGCCCGAGAGCGAGAAGAAGCGGAGCCAGGCGGCGCATGCCCGCTAGTTTAGCTGTTTGGCGGCGGCCTGCCCCGTGCGGATGCAGTCCGGGATGCCGATGCCTTCGAGGAAGTTACCGGCGAGGGCGAAGCCTTGGTGGCGGGCGGTAAGGGTGCGTATTTGCTTGACGCGGTCCTGGTGGCCTAACGTGTATTGGGCCATGGCCTTGCGCCAGCGCTGGACGGTGTGGAACGCGGGCTCGGCGGTGACGCCCATGAGGTCACGGAGTTCGCCGCGGATGGCGGCGATGAGGACCTCGTCGGACTCGTCGATATTCGCGCCGCCGAGGAAGCAGCGGAGGACGGCCTTATCGGCGGGTACGCGATGGTTGAACTTGGTGCCGACCCAGGTGCAGGCGACTAGCTTGCGGCGCTCCACCTTGGGGATGAGAAAGCCGAAGCCGTTCAGGGGATGGCCGAGGGTTTGGCGGTCGTAGCCGAGCGCAATGGTCATCGAGCTGTTGTACGGGATGGCGGCCAGCACTGCGGCGAGTTCGGGGTCGAGGTTGGCGACGATCTTCGACGCGGGTCCGGCGGGCGCGGCGAGGATGACGTTGGCGACGTCGAGAACGGCGCCGTCGGCCAGGACGACCTGCCAGCCGGTGGCGGTTTTGGCGAGCGACTGGACGGTGGCAGTGAGTCTCTCGACTTTGCCTTCGAGCTTCTGCGTAAGGGCTTCGATGAGCTGGCCGAGGCCACCTTTCAGCGTCTTAAAGAGAGACCCGGCGGGGGCGCCTTTGCGCTGGGCGCGCATGGCGAGGGTGCCTTTCGTGAGGGATCCGTACTTCCTTTCGAGCTCGACGAACTGGCCGAGGACGGCGTTGGCGCTGAGAGTTTCCGGGTCGCCGCCGTAGACGCCGGAAAGCAGGGGCTCGGCGAGATAGTCGACGGCCTCCTGGCCGTAGTGCTCGCGGACGAGCTGGGCGACGGAGCGTTCCGGAGGGTTTGGCGGACTCGACGCGAAGTACTCGAGGCCCATTTTGATCTTGGTGCCCCAGCCGAGCAGCGGGCTAAGCGCCATGGGCATCAGCTTGGTGGGGATCATCATCATAAGCCCGTCGGGCATGGGGATGAGCCGGCCGCCTTTGAGGATATAGGTGACGCGGAGGTGGTCGTTCGAGCCGATGACTTCGCTTTCGAGGCCCATCTCGCGGATGAGTTCGAGGGCGGCCGGTTTGGCGGCGAGGAAGCTATCGGGGCCGGCCTCGATAACGCAATCGTGGACGACGTTCGTGCGGATGACCCCGCCGAGCGCGGGGTCCTTTTCAATCAGCACGGCGGGTTGGCCGGCTTTGGCCAGTTCCCAGGCGGCGGCGAGTCCGGAGATGCCGCCGCCGATGATAGCGGTCCGGTTAGGGCCGGAAGTCGCGGACAATCTGCACCACCGCTTTGACGTTCTCGACCGGGGTTTCGGGCAGAATGCCGTGGCCGAGGTTGAAGATGTGGCCGGGGCGGGTGCCGGTGCGTTTGAGGAGCTCGTGGACTTTGGCTTTGAGCTCCGGCAGAGGGGCGAACAGCGCGGCGGGATCCATGTTGCCCTGGACGGCGCTGCGATAGGAGATGTCCATCCAGGCCTGGTCGATGTTGACGCGCCAGTCGACGCCCATGACGTCGCCGCCGGCGGCGTGCAGTTCCTTGAAGAAGCCGCTGGCGCCGGTGCCGAAGTGGATGACGGGTACGCCGGTGGACCGGATGCGCTCGATGAGAGCGCGGGAGTACGGGGCGACGTAGCGGACGTAGTCGTCGGGCGAGAGGGCGCCGACCCAGGAATCGAAAACCTGGATGGCGCGGGCGCCGTTGGCGACCTGCATGATGGCAAACGGGCCGAGGACGTCGACGATTTTGCCCATGAGGCGGCGCCAGAGGGTCTCGTCCGAGTACATGAGGCGCTTGGTGTGGAGGAAGCTCTTGGAGGGGCCGCCTTCGATCATGTAGCTAGCGAGCGTGAACGGCGCGCCGACAAAGCCGATGATCGGGATCTTGTTGGCGAGGGCCTTATGGACCATCTGGATGGACTCGCCGACGTAGCCGAGGTCGTCGACATTTGAGATCGACAGGGCGTCGACATCGGCGGAGTCGCGGACGGGATTATCGATATGCGGGCCTTCGCCGGCGCGGTAATCGAGCTTAAGTCCCATTGGTTCAACGGGAAGCAGGAGGTCCGCGAAGATGATGGCGGCGTCGACGTCGAGCACTTCGATGGGCTGGAGCGTGACGGCAGCGGCGAGGTCGGGCCGCTTACACATCTCCAGAATCGTGTGCTTCGACCGGATGTCCCGGTACTGCTTCATGTAACGACCAGCCTGCCGCATGAACCACACGGGACGAACGTCCGTGGGCCGGCGGCGGCATGCATCGAGGAAACGGCTGCTCATTGGAGCCACGCGCATTTGGCCTCCCCTGGGGATTCCGAGCGCCCTTCACAGAGATAGGCGCGGAACCCCTTTGGAATGTTTTGGGCCGCCCAGGAGCGGCCATTGATATAGACCGGTTTCGTCCAAGCCTCGCTGTCAATACCGCGAGGGGCGATTACCGAAACGGAGAACATACCCTGGGCCGGATAACCGGTCCGCGGGTCCATAATGTGCGAATAGGTCTTTCTTCGCACCGTAAAGAACTTTTCATAGCTGCCGGAAGTAGCCATCGACTCGTCTTTCAGGCGCAGATCGTGGATGGTTTTCCGGCTATCGCGGGGGTCGCGAATTTTGACTTCCCAGCCGGATTCGCCCGGGGGGGTGCCGATGGCGAGCATGGAGGAGCCGCCGGCGTTGATGAGAGCGGATTTGACGCCGCCGCGGCGGAGGATTTCGGCCATGCGATCGACGGCATAGCCTTTGCCGATCCCGCCGGGATCGATCTCCAAGCCATTTTTGGCAAAGCGGACTGTGCGCGTCGTCGGGTTCAAGAGCAAGTTCTGGTATCCAATACGCGCTAAAGCGGTCCGGATTTCGGCCCGGTGCGGCATCCGGCCGCTTCCTTTATAGAAGCCCCAGATTTTCATGAGAGGACCGACCGTGATATCGAAAGTTCCCTGACTTTTTTGACTATAGGCGTAGCAGGCGGCGAGCAGATCGAACAACTCCTGGCTGACGGTGAACTCGCGTTGTCCGGCGAAGCGATTGACTTGGCTCCATTCACTCTCAGGTCGGTAATTCGAGAGCAAATGATCCAGCCGCCGGGCTTCCTCCAGGGCTAACTCTACGGTGGCGGCGAGGGACTCGCGATCCGGCCCGTAGGCAGCAACAGAGAACGTTGAGCCCATCGCATCCACGCTGGATTCGTAGCGAACGGGAACCGCCGCGGCCACCAGCGCTGGAGCTACCACTAAAGGTATCACAGCGTGCCAGACGCGTCTGGAAATTTTAACGGAGATGGCGGGACTCAGCCTAAGTAACACAATGGAAGGGACTTGCCTGATTCCACACTATCAAGAGGGCAGATGGTTTGTCAGCAGTTTTTAGTACTGTTTGGCGTCGTGGCGGCAGCGGCTCTCAGAGATTTCGCAGCGCCGCTGGGGCCTGCCCATTGGGCGGCAGTGGATTCTTGCGCAGGGGTCCGGCGCTCTCGCATTCGCGAGCGGCCGGTTTCGGAGAAGCGGCCGACTCAGGTGATTTCGGCGTTTGTGCCGTGTTTTCAATAGGTTGTGGCTTCGGCTCGATTGGTTCGTTCCAGAGTTCGGCCTCGGCTTCGAGTTGGGCTTCGGCTTGCACCAGGTTGCGGACCTCCGGATCCCGGATGGCGCCGCCGTGATGTTTTTGCAGATGGGTGACCATGCGGCAGAAGGTGTTCCATGCCTTGAGATGGCCGGCGCGGCGCCGCTCGATGCTCCGGTAGATTTTCTCGGTTTCCATCATATTGAGTGCGGCGGCCGCAGACTTGACGTAGTTCGAATAGTCGGGGTAGTCCTTGAAGGCCTTGTCGAAGTTTCGTTCGTCGAGGGCGCACATCATGTCGCCGAGGCGGTTGTACATCCAGAGTTCGGCGGTGAGCTGGCGAACGATTTTGGCTTGGGTTTCGGTGGCGACCTGGAATTGGCGGGTGTTGTCTTTGAGTTCCATGGCGAAGCCTTCCTGGACTTCGACGCTGAGCAGGACATAGTTTGGGGGCATGAGGCTGCGGTCGACGTAGCGGCCGTGGCGCATGGAGTTTTGTTTGGCCGCTTGTTTGCCGGCGGCGGTGACGGGTCCGCGGCTCTTGGCTCCGTTTTTGCGGGCGGTTTCGCGTTTCTTTTCGAGCTGTTCGGGGGTCATGATGAGGGGTCTCCTTCCTGCTTTGAATTTGGCAGAAGATCAAGGGGATCCGGGGTATGGGTGTCTCGGAAGGCCCGTGGTTATTGGGGGAAAATATTTTGTGTGTGGGTGAAGACCGATTCCCCGGCGCTATAGAACGGCCCGGACGGGTTAAGGGTATCCGGGCACCGTCAGCTTGACGGAAGATCTCAGGAAGTTTTCAGGCTAAGGAAATTGCCAATTTCCTGCCCCGGCCGCCGCTCCGTCATCGACGGTCACCAGAAGCTGGAATAGAAGCACCGCACTCGGCGCAGCCCTCCGGGCGGACCTGCGAGGCCCTTGAATTCAGGCGTGACCCTTCTTCGCCTTAGGGTCCATTTTTGAACCATCGTGGTCGCTTGCTAGCGCGGTGGGCGGAACCTTTCTCGTCGGCGTCGAGGACGATTCCCGCAAAGTTCGCGGCGTTCTGGATGTGCTCAAAACAGCAGAACGGCTGGCACATCAGATCGCCGATTCGATTCGTCTCCAAACGATTCGCGACGTCGAGGTTCTGAGTTGGTGCAAGTTGAACATGGTTGCGACGAAAGTGTACCCGAACAGCGCGTGCCGCCACGGTTCGGCCGCGCTGGGAACCGAATTCGGCACCTTTGTACATGTAGGCTCTACCTATCGAAAGACCGATCCGACTTAGACTGAAGGGTTAAAGCGATTGATTCGGATGGATTTTTATGACGAACCAACAATCCTGGGTATGTACTCGGAAGCATTTGATTTCCGAACAGCTTCCGAGTCGCTTGGCGATGACAAGAATCTGACCTCTCTGGTGAGGGCAGACCACGAAGGCCAACCGGTACCCACGATTGGGGACTGCTTCTCTTCGGGAAGAATCGACTCCCGGCTTTCGCGGAGGTATGGATTCATGCTTGGTCGATTTGCCGGGACCAACAAATCACGGATAGCCGACTCGGTGGTGGCCCGATCCCTGCTTCCGCTTGCCGTAGACGAAGCGATGGCGTTCGCCCGTAGACATCTGATGATTGCCTCCATCATTGAGGCTATTCGCCGGCGAGAGCAATGGTCCCGCCCATTGGTCGCATTTCGCGAGGCAGTCGTAAATGAGTTTGCGTATGCGGAATAAGTTCTACAATTTGCACCAATCCGGCTAGCTGCGTTCCCCCTTCCTTACAGGTTGCGACAGCGCGAACACACTTATTCGATCCGGTAGGATCTTTCGAAATTGCGGCCACACATCGAATGTGGCCAAGGCTAGAAGAATTACGAGCGTGGTTAGCGAGAACAGACGGACGCTCAGCCGAAGAGGCGTTGGGTCCAGGCGTACAGTCAGATTATGGCTGCCGGCGGCGAGGTCGAGGAGGATAGTACCAGACACAGGTTCAATCTTTGTCGCGACCGGGCGACCATCGAGAAGTGCCGTCCAGCCTGGGTAAGCGAAAATGCTGAGCCTTACGGTGCAGGGAATGAGAGACTGCAATGCGACGGTGCGTTCCTCCGGGGTTTTTCCTACCATGGCAGCACTAAAGCCTGAGCCACATCCGATGGCCGACACGAATTCGTTGCGGAAGGACGGACGCTCTAGGACGGTACGCGGTTCGTATTCCTCGCGGGTAGTGGTGTTCATTCCGAGGCGGGCGATCTGCGCCGGTGTATAAAACGCGTCGTCAAATGTCAAGAAACCGGAAGGTGCAGCGTGAGATAGGTTGAACGCTATGAGGGCGCCGATGGAAAGGGAGAGGGCGATTGCACGCACGTTAGGGTTCTGCGGAAGCCGGACAATGAAAAGTCCTGCGAGTAGAGCCAAGCCCAGAGACGGAATGGCGAGCGAGCGCCAGGGAAACTCGAGGTACTGAAGCGTCGGCGAGACGGACCAGAGTGTCCGGGAGAGCGGTGTGGCGATCCAAGCTCCGGCGAGAGTCGCTGCGGCACAAGCATACCCTACCCGTCTGAGGAGGTGCGGCGATGACGCAGAACTAAAGGCGAAAAGCATGCCTAGGGCAGCGAGCACGAGGTGGACCGGTCCCAGCATAAAGGACATGCCGTCGTCATCGCCCGGCACTGAGAGGCCGTACCCCCAGCGGGAAAAGAGTAGCTGCGCGATCGTTGCGAAATGTCCGGAGTAATGAAGGTAGCCCTCGCGCAGACGATCGATGTGAATGTACTGCTTTTCCAGCAAGGCAGGCAGGAGGAACCAAGCGGCGAGAGAAGGTCCGAGAAACAAGGTGGCGGCGGCGCGCACCAGTCGGACGCGGTCTGGGCCGGCGAAAGCGGCGGTTAGAGCGACCAGAAACGGCAGTCCGAGAAGCGATGTGGCGTTATGACAAAGTAAGAACAGAGCGAGCCCAAAAGACCCGAGCGCAATAGAGCGAGGCCCCCCCCGGTCAACCGCACGCCAGAGTGCGATGGCAGCCACGGGCATTAGAGCCATCGCGGCGGCTTCCATGAAATTGCCGCGCACGAAGAGATTCACGTGGAAATACGGACTGAACAGATAGGCAGCGGCACTCAGAATGCCAGCGCCACGGGAACCGAAAGCAACGCCTAGGAAGTAGAGAGAAAGAGATGAAAGGATCCCGAGAGCCAGTGCGCCAAACTGGAGGCTATCTGTGATACCTGCACCGAAGACATAGAAGAATTCCGCGGCCCAGTACGCAACGGGCGGCACGAACTGAAAGAGCGGCTGGCCGTAGCCATTTGCCAGGTCTGGCGCCCAGATTGGAAACGGATTACCATTGCGAACATTCTCGTGGAATTCAACGAGGCGAGGCGGATACTCGGCGCTATCGTGACCGGAAATTAATAGGCCACGGTAGAGCGGGCGAAGGGAGACGAGTGCCAAGGCGAGCAGGATAAGGAGGTGAAGGCGGTGGTATCGCCATTGGGAGATCCAGTGTTGGACTGGCGTTCCATGGGCGGGCTGGAGCAAAGAGCCAAGCCATCCAAGGCGGTCACAGAACCAGAATTCGGCGACATCGAGACCGCCGGCGCGGGCGACGCGAACCAAGAGGAGCAGAGCCGCGACCCCCAGCCAGAACAGGATTGATTTCAGGGAACCGGCTGCGTAGAAGATGCGGACCTGATGGCGGCCGGTGGCGATAGGAAAGGCGGCGAACCCAGGGGCAACCATGACGGGAACGACGATGGTGCCATCGATTTCGGCTTTCAGGCCAGGGTGGAAGCTGGAGCGGAAAAGGAGGTGAGAAGGCCGGTGGGCGATAACTGTGGTGTGGTAGCTTTCACCGGATTGTGATTGGCTCTCGATACCGCCGGCTGGGCCATCAAAATCAAGAACTGGCGGGGGGAGCGGATCCCAACGATGAAACACTGTGCGATAGATTGAGGTCGGTGCGGCTCCGGGATAGATGGCGACATACTGGCCATGAGCGCGGAGGGGATTTCGAAGCCAGTCGCGGCTGGGCTCGAAAAGGTTGTTCCGCTCGCCTTCAAAAGCGTAGGGGATGTCAATTACATCGAAGAGACCGCCGCCGGGGACTTCATAGAGCCGGAAGCGACCCGCGCCGGTGACGAAGCGAATGTTCGGCGGGACCGCCCAAGTGTTGGGGGCGATGACGAAACGGATTCCGAACAGGGCGAGATCGGCTGAAGAGTTGTCATCCAGGAGCACCTGGGTTTCGCTGGCGACCGACATGCTGTGGTAGAGAAAACTGGTGCCGGGCAAGCGCCTCTGGGCGATGACACCATGCATGGGCGTGCTTCCGACCTTGAAGGTTCCGCCCCAGGTAGCGGACTTGCCAGCGTGGACGCGACCGGAGGCGGAGCGGGCAAGTCTATCCAGCTCCGTCAAGATAGGTTGGAGAGCGGGGGCTTCCGATTGGCGAGCCCAGAGGTTTTCGAGTCCCCATTGGGCGTTTAGCTGGAGGTACCGGGCGCGGTCCCAGTAGAGGGGAGCTAGCAAGGCAACGAGTGCCGAGATGCTCCAGAGGAGATTGTGGCGGTTTTCCCAAGGGCGGAACCACTGAATGGCGGCGGCGAGGGCGATAGCGGCGAGGAGGAGAGCAAAGACCTCAAAGGCCATTTGGAATCGGTGCAAGTGCATGTCCTCGGGGATGGCGAGGAGGCGGAGGAGGTGGCCCCAAGTGTCGCGGCCGAAGAAGACGAGCAACCAAAAGGTGGCCAAAATTGTAACTTCGAGCCGGGCTCGGCCGGTGGCGGTGCGCCACAGGGAGATGGCGATGCCGATGGCAAGGAGCGCGGTGAGGATGGGAGCACGCCCCTCGTCGAACAAAGAACCGTTTGCGAGGGCGTCAAGAATTGTGCGCGCGCCGAAGGAGTCCCACTTCCAGGAATCCTCCCATCGGCTGTGGTTGATGAAAGGCCGCTCGAGTGCCATCGGGACGACGAAGAACAGTGTCATCGCGAGGACAATCCCGGAGGCGGTGAGGAGGCGGAAAACCCGACTGGCCGCAGGGGTTTCGCCGCGGCGGAAGACGGTAAGTAGGGCGACGGAAAGCACCACGAAGAATCCTGCAACAAAATGGGATAGGCAGGCGCACCCGATTAGAAAAGGAGCCACGATCCGGCCCTTTCCCGTGCGAAGGAGGCGAAGAAAAAGGGCGATGGCCAGGAGTGCGAGCGCGATACCCCACAACTGCGTGTACAGGCCGGAGCCGCGCCAAACCTGCGCACCATAGCCGACTCCAAAGCGGCCAAACTGACCTCCGCTGGAAATAGTGATGCTGAGCGCGGCGGCGGCACCCGCCGGGATCCATCCCAATTCTAACTCCCGCGCGAGAAAGAAGAATGCGGCGGGGAGGAGACTAAGGAGAAAGTAGTGGAGGACGAGGAAAACGGTGCCGGGATCGGCCACGGGACGGGCAAGGATTGAGAGGAATCCGGTTAGGAGATGGGGCAGGGGAGGGTAGCTGCGCCAGAGAGGATAACCGAGCGAAAATTCACTGACCCAAGCGTCGAGCGGATTCTCGCCTGCTGCGAGTGCCTCGGCCGCCCGTTGGGCGGAGGCTTGATGCAGCAGGTGGTCATTCACCGGCTGCGTGCCGATCAGCAGTTCGGGAGCGAGAAGGACGAGATTGAAGAGAATTGGGAGGATCAGCAGGGACAGGCCGATTCGACGGCACAGAGTATCGGCCTGGAGTGAGGATTGCACGCTCAGTCGGACCTCCTTTGCGGATTGCTTGGGAGAGGAGAAGCAACGCTGCTTCTCCTCTGTATTACAGCTACTGCACCGTTGCGCAGACCGCCCATGCTGCCATGCGTGCGCCGGTTAAAGGAAATCCAGCGATGCTGTAAAACGTAACTCCCCACACGTTGTCGGCGGCTGGAAAGGTTGCCGCAATGTGGATTCTGGGGTCATTCACATTACCACCCCCTCCAAGAACCTTCTTGGTACCGGGACAGGTCACCGTGCGAACGAGTACCTCCGTAGGTTGCATCGTCACTGCGCCCGGATCATACGACGCCAACTGCCAACCGCTGACGCCCGGCGTACCCTGCGGACCGACTATTCCGACGCCAGTAGCGCCGGTCACGCCTGTAGGGCCGACTGCGCCAGTGGAACCCGCGGTGCCGACACCCGTCGCGCCAGTCACCCCGGTCGGACCGACAGCGCCGGTCAAGCCTTGAGCGCCCGTTACACCGGTGGCGCCGACCGTGCCAATACCCGTCGCGCCAGTCACCCCGGTCGGGCCGACGGCGCCCGTTAAACCCTGGGCGCCTGTTACCCCGGTGGCACCGACCGTGCCGATACCCGTAGCGCCGGTAGCACCGATAGCGCCGCTTACCCCTGTCGGACCGACAGCGCCGGTCAAACCCTGAATGCCTGTTGCCCCGGTGGCACCGACCGTGCCGATACCCGTGGCGCCGGTAGCACCGATAGCGCCGCTTACCCCTGTCGGACCGACAGCGCCGGTCAAACCTTGGGCGCCTGTTACACCGGTGGCGCCGGCTGTGCCAACACCGGTAGCGCCAGTAGCACCGATAGCGCCGCCTACCCCTGTCGGACCGACAGCGCCGGTCAAACCTTGGGCGCCTGTTACACCGGTGGCGCCGACCGAGCCGATACCCGTAGCGCCAGTTGCACCTACGCTACCCGTGACTCCCGTGATACCTGCCGGACCGGCGACACCTGTCACGCCTGCCACACCAGTCGGGCCCGCTATACCGGTTACGCCAACCGGGCCGATCGCTCCAGTTACCCCCGTTGCACCTACAGCGCCTGCCACGCCTTGTGCTCCGGTTGCGCCGACGTCACCAGCAGCTCCAGTGACACCTGCCGGCCCGGCGACACCTGTCACGCCTGCCACACCAGTCGGGCCGGCTATGCCGGTTGCGCCAACCGGGCCGATCGCTCCAGTTACCCCCGTTGCGCCTACAGCACCTGCCACGCCTTGCGCTCCGGTGGCACCCTCCGCGCCGGTCACGCCTTGGGGACCAGTCAACCCCGCCGGTCCGCCGACGCCGGTGGCACCCGTTGGTCCAGGTGCTCCGCCCGGACCAGTGGGCCCCGTCGGCCCAGGAGTGCCGGTGAGGGCAATGTCAACGGCGGCCGCCTTGCTCGTGTCGGTATTTTCCTTTGAATCGAACACCACGTTGACAGTCGGGGAACCAGTCGGAACGAGGGCAAGGCCATTGTTGGGTCCCGCGGCCCACCACTGCTGCACGAGGCCCGTTACGTCCACGAGAATCCAAGTGTTTACATCAGCGGTAGTTACCGGAAAGGTGACCATATCCTGCGTTCCAATGCTACTAAAGCCAGGCGCGACGACGGTTTCTGACCAACTTTGGTAAACCAAGCGAACGCCGACATTACCAGCCGCGCCCACGTCACGAATGAAGACGCGGAGCGTGGCTTTACTGATCTGCTCCGGGAGAGTGCCGGAAGGGATGGTTGAAAGGTTAAACCGAAGGAGGGAACGGTCGGTGGCATTCACGCGCAATTCGGGGCCATTGACGGCGTTGTTTCCGTTTCCGTTTCCGCTTCCGTTTCCATTCCCGTTTCCGGTACAGGGATAGCAAGCGTCGCTTGCGACGCTGCCATCAACTGCAAGCAGGGGTATTGAGAAGCTATTCAGGCAAAGCATTATTACCATCGTTCGTAATCGCATCTTAAGGCTCCTATGACTGTGTAGATGTGGTGGACCGACTGCCACCGGACTCAGTTCTGTACTCCCTCGCCGTGGATCTCCGCTCGAAATCAAGGGCTATCACCGCAGGAGAGACTCCATCGATTCCGTGCGCCCCGGGGAGGCGTGCTTGCCCGATCAAGCAATTTCTCGCCGTAATCCGATTTGCCGCCCGTTGAGAAGTGGCCACGATTTGGTTCAGGTGAGGGTGCTTGGACGGAGGAACACTTCCCAAAAGTGTCTTTGAGAGTTCGGAAAGTCGTACTAAGCAAACTTGTCCCACTTGGCGTGGAGCCAGCAGTGGAAATCGGACACTGGCCGTTCAAAGGCGGGCCCGTATTTGGAACGGGCATGCTGGCCAGCGCACCGCCGGCGTCGCTAAAGGTGAAGGAGAACGTTTGCGTGAGGCCAGAGCCGGAGGTCATACCGACGGCGACAGGGGTTTGGCCTTGGCACCAGACTAGTGGCGTCGTGAGAACGGTGGCGAGGAGGAAGGTCGGGAATAGTCGCATGACAAGGCTGGCAGATGTCGAGGCGGCGAAAAGCAACAAATCGCCGCACCCTGTGTAGCGAGATAGTTGCGAAGAGACCGACATGAAGTAGACTCTTTTTTATGGCGGAGCACCTAGATTTCGGAGATCTGGGGACGGTGTTGTCGGCGGTGTACCCCGAATTGCGCCGGACGGCGCGCTTGTTGCTTGAAAAGGAGCGGCGGGACCACACCTTACAACCGACGGCTCTCGTCAATGAGGCATTGCTCCGTCTCAGCCGCGGGAAGGCGTTTCCGACGGACAACCCCCGGCTCTTCATCTATATGGCAGTACGGGAGATGCGGCGGGAGTTGACCGACCATGCGCGGAAAGCCCGGGCACAGAAGCGGAGTTGGCATCTGCGAGTTGAGGCTTCAGGCGATATCGCCGAGCCGGAGTTGGACCCTACTACCGTGTTAGTGATCGACGCGGCGCTCGAGAAAATGCAGAGAACGAATCCCAGGGCCGTCGCATTGATTGAGTTGCGGTTCTTCGGCGGGTTCACTAACGACGAGATCGCCATAGTCCTGGGCGTGACGCAGAGGACCGTGGAACGGACCTGGGTGGCAGCACGACAATGGCTCTTCCTGGAAATGAGTTCCACCACCAAAAATGGCGCCGTAACTGCCGATGGGGCCTAGCGGAAGGGCTCGACCAGGTAGATGTCGCTGTTTTCGGAATCAGTTTGAGAGAAATAGATCGTCTTCTCATCCGCAGAGAGGCGGAAGCCCCATGCCAACTGGTGCTCAAAACGATGCAGGAGCCGCGGGCGTGCAGCGCGGAACGGACGGAAGTAGAGACCGTGAGAGGGACCGGAAACCGGCGCCACATAGTAGAGCCCATCGCGGCTGGCGGCAAAGCTGGAGCGGAACAGGATCTGGGGGATGTAGAGCCGGGGAGGGTCGTTGGGACGGTCGAACGAGTAGCGCCGAATGCCCTCGGAGCCGTTGATCAGGCCGTAGTACAGAGCGTTCTCCGCAGGCGATTCCATAGGGTAGGTCGCACCCGCCAACGGCAAGCGGACGGCCGGAGTGAGGGCGGGATAGGGAAGCTGCCAGACTTCGGCTAACCCATTCGGGGAGCGTGCGACGTAAAACGATTTGCCGTCGCGCGCAAACCGGATGAGTGCGGAGTTCTCCAGATAGGGCACTAGCTCCTTCGAGTGACCCGAATCCGGGCGAGCGGCCGAGGTCCGATATACGGTGTGGGACTTTCCGTGGTGAGTCGAGATGAACAGCGACTGGGAATCCGGAGACCATTCGACGTTAAGCCCATCCTGGCCCTGGAGATTCGTCACCTGCCAAGAGTTCTGACCATCGCGGTCCGCTACCCAGATCTGTTGGCGGCCCGTGCGGGATGAGGCAAAGGCGATGAAACGTCCATCCGGAGAGAGGCTCGGCTCTTCATCGTTGCCGGTGCTGGTAGTGACGGGCTGGAGCGCGGTGGGGCCGGAGCGGGTGAGCTCGAAGCTCCAAATGTTGTTGTCAGACATATCGACCGTGAAAGCGAGCTTCCAACTTCGCGGCGCGATGGCGAAGGAGCTGACGGGTTGTGAGCTGACAGTCGTCCGCTCCGCGGGGCCGCCAGCCAACGGCACTCGCCAGATGACGCCGCTATCCCACGGCCCTCGCAGGTACAAGAGTTCGCGACTGTCCGGGGTCCATTCCACGCCGGTGACGCGGTCGTTATCAGTAGTCAACTGGCGGGGCGGCCCTTTGATATTTCCGCCGGGCGCAAGCGGAACCACGAAGACGTTGCTGCCGCGACCGGCGAGGAGGACATAGGCAAGATGCTGTCCATCTGGCGAGACGGCGGGCCAGGTAACGCTTGTGCCGGTGGGCGCTGCCATTACCTGCTGCCAGCGCCGGGAGGCGACGTGCAGCTTTCCGAGTCGCAGGTCCGCGGCGGCGGCAGTGCGGTAAGTGAAGAAGAGATAAGTTCCGTCCGGCGACCAACCGTAGTGGGCCAGGAACGGAGCCCGAAAGAGGAGTTGGGGTTGAGAACCGGGAGTGACGGACTGCAGGTAAACGCCGACTTGATCCACGAATTTCTCCCGCCGCAGGAAGGTGAAGGACTTCCCATCCGGGGTGGGGCGAGGGAGTGAATCGTCAGTGGCGCCGACGGCGAGGGGGATGGGGCTTCCCCCGCTGGTGGACTGCCGATAGACGTCGCTGTAGCCGAAGGGACCGGCGGCGAAGTAGAGCCACTGTCCATCCGGGGAAAAGGCGGGATCCTGATCGAAGCCGGCGAGCGTGACGAGGGGAGTTGGCGACGCATAGAAGGGGCCAGGGGGTCGGGTGAAGTAAAAGACGGAAGGGACCGTGAGCAGCGCGCCGGCGAGGGCGAGCCAGGGCCAGGAGCGGCGAGGCGGAGGCTGGCTTTCGAGAGCGGCGCCGAGTTCCTCGGAGGAGGAATAGCGTTTGGCGGGATCGGGGTCCAGAGCGCGAGCGAGAGCGGGGTGGGGAGGGCGGTCTCCAGGGGTGGGGAGGCGGCCGGTGAGCATTTCGCAGGCGACGAGGCCGAGGCTATAGACGTCCGAGCGGACGGTGGGGTCGGCGGCTTGCTCGGGAGCCATGTAGCGGATGGAGCCGGCGGCGATCCATTCCGCAGAGGAGGAGCGGAGGCGGGCGATGCCGAAATCTAGGATGGTGGCGCGTTCGCCGCTGGCGCCCGGTTCGGAGATGATGATGTTCTCCGGCTTGATATCGAGATGGGCGATGCCGGCGTGGTGGGCGGCGGCGAGGGCTCGGCAAAGGTCTTTCAAGATGGCCAGGGCGCGGGGGAGAGGCAGAGGGCCCGCGGCGAGGAGTTCCCGCAGGGTGGGGCCGGGAACGTAGTCGAGAACGAGAAAGGCGATTCCTTCGGGGGTGAGGCCGGTGTTGGAGATGCCGACGACGCCGGGATGTTCGATGACGGCAAGAGATTCGAGCTCGGCCTGGAACATGCGGCGGGCGACGGGGTCGGCGCCGAGTTGATCGAGGATTTTGACGATGACGGGCTTGCGAAAGACGGCGAGGTCGTGGGCGAGGTAGACGCTGGCGAAGCCGGAACGGGTGAGGCGTGAGGCGAGAATGTAGCGTTGGCTGAGGGTGGTGCCGGTGTAGTCGGGCGGATCCGGGGGGGCGAGGCCGAGAAGGTGGGGGAGGGAGCGGTCGAGGAACGCGGGGGCGGAGGGGTGAGCGGCGAAGAAGGCGTCGAGTTCGGCTTGGCCGGGGAATGGCTCATCGGCCGGAGCGTCGAGGGAGGCGGACAGGAGCTGGCGGATCCGTTCCAGTTCGGCGGGAGACAT
>CAMDCN010000013.1 GCA_945890485.1 Candidatus Sulfopaludibacter sp. SbA3
AAGCCGGTATCGTCGACAACCCAGGCGGAGATGGGAGCGCGGGAGGTCATCTGGGGCAGAACGTAATGGCGGACGGCTTGGAGGAGGAGTTGGTCATTCCAGGGCGCTACGGCGACGACGTGGTGCAGGGATTGATGAGCGCGCCGGACGTTATTGGGGTCGAGACGGGCGGCCATGGGTTCCACGCTTTTGCGCTCTCCGGGCAAGAGGAGGCCGAGGCAGTAGCTGGTTAAGGGCTGATGCCGGTCTCGGTGTCCTGCCGCTTGCGCCAGACCCTGAAGGTAGGCGGCAAGACGCTATTCCCGTGGGCCTGGCGCGGGGGGAGGTTGCGGGGCCACCCGGAAAGTGTATCACATGTTATGACACAGTAGTATTAGGGTCTGACGCAAGAAGCAGGACACCGCGACCGGCACCATCCCCCTGTGACGGCAAACAACCGGTAAGCAGACAGACGGGGTGCGCGCCATGAACTGATCCACTATTATAGAGGAAGTTCAGGATTTTCTATGTCACTTCACCGCGCCGCGTTGTTGCTTGTCCTTGTCAATGTGAACCTCTTGATTGCTGAATCACGATTTAGTCGGCCCGTTGTTAAGCTGGCGAATCCAAAGGCATACACGTATTTCAAGCTTGATGACAACCAGTTTCCGGTTGTTGAGAAAGGGCCGTGGGTCGTTACTTGCATTACCTACCGGGGGACAAAGCGCTACTACGTTGAAGTCGGCGTGGTCAACAAGGCTGAAATGCCGTTGGTACTGCATCGCCAATTCGTTCGGTTCGACAAACCTGGCTATACGGTCTTTCTGGCTAACACAGTCGAGTCTGCCGCGGACGTTTGGGCCAGTGTGGCGGAACCATTTATTTCGACGCCTCCACCACCGCCGAGCCGCTCCACGACGACGTACTCGGGTACAGCCAATACACTCGGAAGTACTACGATCGTGAACGGGACCGCCACAACTACGGTTGACAACTCGGCAGCGGGCTGGCATCAGCTTGGCCAAGCTATCGCCGCCCGGTCGTACGCGAGCACCCAAAATCGCGAACAAGCTTTTGCAAAGTACCTTGTCGGCTTCGCGCACGAAAATCAAGACCTTACTATCCAGCCCGGGAAGGCCGGAATGTTCATGTTCACCTTCGAGCAGATCAAGCCCAAAAAAGCTCCATTCGTGGTGTCGGTTGCTGTGGGTTCCGAAGTCTTTGAGTTTCAGTACAGGGAATAGTGTGCATTTAGTAGGCGCTTCCTAACGGTTGTTTCGTTGAACTCTCAACCGCCCCTGAGTTTGTGCGCACGAAAACGATGTTCTCTAAAACTGCTGCCAGTCTCTGATATTCAGTTCCAGCTTTTTGCAGATCGAGCCCGAATACAGCTCAACGAAGATCTTGCTTTGCATCGCAGTTGAATCGAAAAAGAGATGAGAGTCCATGAAATATTCGAAGCTTAGCGGTGCCTTCATAGCCTGTCCGGGATACAAACCTGCTGGTGCGAGCTTCTGGTCTGCCGCGAAACAGATGTGGGTGGGAGTACTGAGCCGAGTGTCTTCCGCTACCCAGGTGGTGCGTGAATTCAGAAACTCACGTGGAAAGTAAACATACATGAGGAAGTCGGTGATTCTCTGCTTCCCGACGTTCTTTACGTTCGCCGTTAGGAGATATGTATGCCGTCCCCCATCGTTTCTACTCATGCATTTATAGCTAATCACCGGTTCAATGTCGTATTCATAGAATGGGTTGACGACGACCGAAGGCAACGTGAGTTTCAAGTGTTCCAGTACCTGTGAGTCCTCCACAAACTCCACGAGCGGGTTCATCAGCAGAACAGACCGGATGCCTTCTCTGCTGATGCCCGCCTGTTTATAAAAGAGCGTGGGAATCGTGCGCCCTAGAACATGACCCATAAAAGCTGTTATCGCGATTTCCTGTTCGATCCAGACCGACCCCCTCACAACCGTGCGTTTATCGGGTGTGCCGATGTCTCCGCGACGATGCATGACGCAGATAAAACCAGCCGCATTAGATAGCGCTTTCAGGATGTTATTGCTCAGCCCTTCGACGGTTGACTGGTCCTCCGCGAAATATGCCGCCAGATCCGGTCGTAGTTCCCGGATAAGTGCGCATATTGCGTGTCCCAGGCGTTTCTCTGCTTCCGTGGATTGACCGCAGCTCACAAAGATAAGCGGCTTTTCTGATTGCACTTTTCAAGTCCCTACCTTTCCGTATTCTACTATTCGTGCTGCCGTACTGCTTATCGTCGTGGGTCATGGTCTCGGCCGGGCCGCGCTTCAAAGGCAGGCCAGGCGGCGGTCCAGGGCCTGCACTTGGCTCTTTTCGTGAACGCGGAGCACGGTAGCGTGTTCCGGTGGGCTCGGGAAAAGCCCGGCTACGGCCTTGAGTTTCTCGGCGAACAAGGGAGCACTGGGGACCTTCAAGGACTCGGAGCGATGGCGCTTGAGTCCGATACGCATCAAACCGCTCCACCGGGGTAAGGAGCACGGCATACAGAGAAGGTGAACTGGGTTCATCTGGAAAGCCGGAGCCAGCGGGACAACGTCCCAACCTGTGGTGCTGATCCCTCCGTGAGTTGCACGACCTCGTCAGAAGCCAAGCCGCTTACCATCGTCTACATTCAGATAGTCATGGGAAGGCCGCGACGGCATTGCGGTGAGAACTTCAATTGCCCAGACCGCAAGGACTTTAGGATCGGCTCGCGAACGCTCATAGAGTGCTCAGTTGATGCATTCGTTCCAGGACCAGAGTGATTCGTGCCTGACTCACCGCATCGGGCAGAAGGTAGCCAGAGATCGCATCTGCAAATCGCGGATCCGCAGTAAGTCGACCGATGGCTTCCTGCAGGAACACGCTCAGCTCGGCCGACTCCCGCCGAATCTCCGCAACAATCGTGGGGCGGCCATCAAGGACAGTCACCACGTCCTCCAGATCCTTGCTGGCGAATAGGTCGCTCTCTCCGCGGCCCTGGAATGCTTCTAGTTTAGTCGCGAGGAAGTAAGGAGCGGTGATAACCCGAATATCCAGGTCCTCCGAAATTCGATGAACGGCGGCCGTTTCCATCGCAGCTCGGTACCACCGATTGGAAAATCCGAGAATATTCTCATCGAGCGGCATCACATCAAGGATTGCCAACCTTTGAACCCAACGGCAAACGGGTGCGCCTTCACTGGCATCTTCTGAGAATCCGACGCCCCGCAGTCGCTCGCCAAATGCGGCGTACTCGGCATAAGACTGAATTTCCGCAATTGCGTCTACGTCAATCGTGACACGGGGCTCACCCGCGGCAGGGTCAGTGAGCAGCAAGCCGGTCACTGCGCCGCCTACAAAAACGAGTTGGTCGAGCAAAGGACCCAGCAGTCTTGCTGTCTCGACGAGCGATTGACGGTTGCGATCCTTCACGGGGTAGCCTGAAGGCGCTTGTTCAGTGCTTGTTCGGCCAGTTTTCGTTCGCGGGATCGGCCACCTCGCAAAGCATCCGTCAAGGCCAAGAGCTCGTAGAATCCGGCGTCTTTTGGCGCGGCAAGGGGGGCTGTCTTGTACAATGGAGCGAAGGCCCAGCCGCGTGCTGTGCCATCCCGACTCGGCCACACCGGAACGGGCTCAGCTCCCGGCGAGATCAGGTTCTGAAGCGGAGCCGCACCATACGAGGTGGGAACCCCACGCGTGAGTTCGCCACGCTCGGCCGGAAAAGCATACTGTATACCGTGCACAAGGAACTCTTCCACCGCCTTGAGATTCGGCCGGTTCATCAATTCTGGTCCATGGAGCAGGTGGCAAGCAGTCGCGCGTTTCACACAGGCGTGTACCTCGGAGGCACTCATTTGCAGTTCGCCGGCCAACTGGGCATACGGGGGGCGTCGTGGTCCAGCGGCCACCAACTTGAGCACGACGAACACGTCCTGAGGTTTCAGTACCAAATCCCTATTCTACATTCGCGATTCGCGAATAGCGAATGCGAGAGAGCCGAGGACCAAAAACCTACTCATTCAGACAGTGGTTCCATCGATACTACGGCAGGGAGTTCGCGACTCGCCTGCACCGTCGGCAGACATCGACATTAGGCAAACGAGAGCCGGCCCTTCGCTTCAGGAATCTCCCGGCCCAGTTCTCTGGCCGTGTCGATCCATTCACCAAGGATCGCTTCCACGTTAGCAAGGGCCTCCTGCCGGGTTGCGCCGTCGGCGGCACATCCCGGTAACTCCGGCACTTTCGCAATGAAGGCGTCGTCTTCCGGGCTCCAAGCGAGGACTACCGCGTAATGCATAGCGCCCATCCTTTCATTCATCATTCCCATTGAACCAGAACATCGCGCACCTGATGGTGGCTTCGCCCTCGACAACAACGATCCCGTGGGCGCTCTGGGCGTTCGCGGTACCCTCCGGAGACATGGCCGGCAGAATGATTATCACGACAAGCTGAGGCGCTTCAATTTGAGAGAATCAAGTGGTGGGCGGGTTAAATTGCTTAAAGTTGCAGTAGGAGAGGCCATGAAGAGGTCGCAGCACGTAGTGCCAACAATTAGCGGGGGATGGGCTGTGAGAAAAGCTGGTGCAGCGCGCGCTAGCAAACTTTTCGAAAATCAGCAGGAAGCGGTTACCTACGCCGAGCACTTGGCGGAACAAGCACGTAGCGCGATGTACATCCATCGCTCGGATGGCACCGTGCAAGGCCGTCGCGACTTTGGGGCTGGGCAGTTTTTATCGAAGGCGTAAAGCCGGGCAGGATTTCATAACAACGTATTCGTCAACTGTCGCTTTGATGACGAATATCGGCCTCTACTCTTTACCATCAGCGACCTTGGCGTTGAACCGCGAATCGCGCCGGAAGAACTCGATTCGGGTACCCCTCGAATGGAAAGGATCATCGGATCGATTCGCTCCTCCCGATACGATAGCGGCGAATGGTAGCCGAATTCACTGAGGTCGTTCTCTTAAGGCCTCCGTCCGAGTTCTTGTTCGACCGTCTGGTCGGGAGGCAACTCCTCCCGGCCGTATTCGAGCCACACCTCGAGAACCGCCAGCCATGTTGCCTTTTCGTTGGCTATCCGTCGCCGTGCTTCGCCAGCAAGCCGCTAAGCAACTCAGGTCGAGCCCGAAAGTTTGTCGTGCGCAATTTGTCGATAGCGCCGGACATCGCAACGTAACCCAATGCCGCCGCCCGGTCGAGGACACCAAGTGTTCCCGTCACGGCAAACCCAAGCTCTTCCCTGGCGAATCGCACGGCGTCGCGGTCGTCCATCAAAATCAGGTCTGCGCCCCGGTAGCTGGCAAGTCGGATCGTGGCTAGCTCGCCTGGGTCCAACTCATTCGACGGAAGCACCAAGGCAGGCTCGTCAGCCACTACGTGCAACCACGGCGGGCAATCGTCCATCCAGTCCTTCACCATCGACGGCGTACGCGAATGGCGCAACTCGTCGAACACGATTGACGGAATGAGTATATTGCCGTAAAGCAGCGGTAGAAGCCTCGCTTCACCAATCAGGATCAGATAGCGAAGCGGGGAACTGTCCGCACAGACCAGAGGCAATTTCAGATCCCGAGTTTGTGGTGAACCGCCCGGTCGCGAGCCATATCCTCTTCCCCGTACTCGAGCCAAACCTGGTTGTCCTTCAAGAAACCATCGAGTTCGTACTTCGTCTCAAACCCCAGGAGCCGTCGAAGCTGGCTCGTCGAAAGTTTGTTCTCCCGGTAAGCTTCGATCGCTAACTTCTCGAACAGAGTCCGCGACAGATCGCCTCCCGGCCCGCAGAGTGCCGACGTTAGTTCTTCGGGTAGGTCCAGGACTACTTGCGCCATGCCTTAAGCATAGCGAACGCCTGGGAACATTGGCTTCTCTCTCCATCGGTGCCCCCATTTCCACCCAATTCTTGGCTCTCGCGCTTCTATCTCCAGGACAAGTTGTTTGTGTTCAGCTACTTACCTGTCTCATTTCCCAAAGTGAGTCACTGCCCGGCGGGCGTTCACGACCCATCCGAATATTTTTAAGTCCCTATCCCTACAACAGCTTGCAGCCAATCCGGCCCACCCCACCGATCCGTTTTCGCCTTCCCGTCTGCTACGTTCAAATCAAAGTGAGTTTGGCGCTCTTCCGAACGCCCCGTCTTCCCGGCGGGGCGTTCGACATTTTACGCCCTCATTTTGCCAAGGAAATCGCCATGCCCAACCAACTGACCCCCGAAGAGAAAAAGGCCAAGCGCGCCGCGACCAATCGCGCCAACGCTCAGAAAAGCACCGGCCCGCGCACCCCCGAAGGCAAAGCCCGCGCCCGGCACAACTCCATCAAACACGGCCGCCGCGCCCAACTCACCGACTACTCCGGAGCCGTCAATACCGTTCTCCTCCCCGGCGAACCCATGGCCGAATACGTCCGCTCCGTCGAAGCCCTCGCCGCCAAACTCGCCCCGCGCGACGAAGTCGAACTCGAACTCGTCCATCGCCTCGCCGCCGGCCAATGGGAGATCCGCCGCCTCCGTTGCATCCGCCTCGTCCTGCTCGAAGATCAGTTCCAAACCATCGAACACAAGATGAAGCACTGCGCCATCCCCGAATGCGGCGGCGCGCTCTATCTTGCCCGCGCCTATCAGAACTGCACGGTCCCCGGCGGAGGACTCGCCATGCTGCGTCTCGATATGGCCGCCGCCGAACGAACCATTGCCGCGGCCTATCGCGAACTCCGTCAGCTCAGAATTCTCGATCCCATCGCCGGGCCGCCGATGCTGTTCGATCCCGAAGTCAGCGTGCCCCAAAAGGTCTACACGACGGCCCCGCAACCGCAGCCGGAACCGGACGAGATTCCGCCCGCAACGAACCCACAAGATGTTGAAAAAACAGGAGTAGACCCCATCGAAACCCCGCAAAAACACGACGAACGAAGCCACCCGAAGCCGCTCGTCGCCAGTGCCGGATTCGGCTTCGCCATCGCCGCTCCCAATCGCCGGCCACCGCTAATTGCCGAACCCGAAGTCGCACCGAAAACACGAACCGCCGGCGGCAGCGCGTAGCCGCCATACGGAAGTCCGCGGGTCGCATGTTACTGAGAACAAAGCAGACCGGCGCGGCGAACCCCGCCCAAGCACGACGAACGAAGCCAACCGAAGCCACTCGCCGGGCCGAACCGCAACCCCAACCACAAACCGCTGGAGCAACCGCATGATCTTTTTCGAAGTCACCAAACCCACGGGCCGCCCGCCGCTCAGCGTCGCGGCCGGCTTCGGGCCCCTGCCGCCCGCCTCCGTCTGGGCCGCCGAGGCCCTCGACTATACCCCAGACCCTCTCCAGGTCAAGCTACTCGATCTGGAGGCTCTCCGCATCGTCATCTGCACCAGCCGCCAACTCGGCAAGACGCAGGTCGCGGCCACCAAAGCGCTCCATATCGCGCTCACGCGCCCCAAGTCGCTCATCCTAATCTTCTGCCCGGTCGGCCGTCAGGCCGGCGAACTGCTCGGCCGCATCCGCGCCTTCGCGCAAATGCTCGGCTTCCGCAATCGCACCGACGGCAACAATCCGCGGTCGCTCGTGCTTCCCAACGGCTCCCGCTTCGTGGCCCTCTCGGACGTGCCCGCCACGTCGCGCTCCTATGCCAGCGTCGCCGTCATCATCGTCGATGAAGCCGCCTTCGTCGACGATGCCATCTTCCAGGCCATATCCCCCATGCTCGCCGTGTCGAACGGAGCCATGTGGGTCCTCTCCACGCCCGATGGCCAAACCGGCCGCTTCCACGATCTCTGCACCAAACCCAGCCCGGCCTGGTCCGTCTGGTTCGCCCCGGCCACCGAATGCCCGCGCATCTCGCCGGAGTTCCTCGCCCTCGAACGGGAGTTTCTCGGCGACGCCCTCTATCGGCAGGAGTATGAGTGCGCCTTCATCGCCAGCAAAACCCAGTTTCTGGACCGTGAACTCATCGCCGCGGCCACGGTGCCGCCGCCGATTCCCGGCAAGCCGCTGCCGTCTGCCACGGAGTTCTTCGTCGGCGTCGACGTCGGCAAACGCATCGACCATTCCGCCATCGTCGTTCTGGCCCTCGACTGGTTTGAAGGCAAGCAAAGTCCCGTCGATATGGGCCGCGAACTGCATCCGCGCATCACGCTGCTTCACGCCGAATCGTTGCCCCTCGGCAGCGCCTATCTCGATCTGCCGGCCCGGCTGAAGGCGATCCTCACCCGCTGCCAAGCCGCTCACGCGCCATACACGCCGAAAACGACCCTGGCCATGGACGCCACCGGCGAAGGGACGCTCATCGAACTGGTCCGTGCCTCAAAGTCGCTGGACAAGGTGTACTTCCATCCGGTCACCATCACCGGCGGCCTCAGCAAGTCAGACTTGAAGGACAGCTATACCGGCATCCCGAGGCCCGACCTGTTGACGCGCCTCCGTTCGGTCTTTGAGCGAAACCTGATCCACCTGCCGCTGGACGCCCCCGGATTCCACGACCTGGAACACGAACTGGTGCAGTTCCGCTCCGACGGCCGCCAGCGCGAGCACGACGACCTGGTCTTCGCCTGCGCATTAGCCATGTGGTTCCTCGTCCAGGCCCGGAAGGAAGTCCTACTGCCCAAACGCTAGAAAGTCGTTCCTGGGGCCGTTCTGGCCCCAGGAATCCCTCGCCTATGCGCTGGGGGTGCCTACAGCCCCGGCTTCGGCGGCTTCACCGGCGACCACGGCGTTAGCCCCTTCCGGTTCACCTTCCGCCGGAAGACCTTATCCCCAGCCGTCACGTACACCGTATCCAACTCCTTCCCCGCGAAAACGACGTTCGACAAACTCCCCGGCTGCGGCTTATTCAAAATCGCCGTCACCCTTCCCGGCTGATCGCAAATCTGCAACCCGATGTTCGTCGTCACCCACAGATACCCTTCGGTATCCATCGTCATCCCGTCCGCGCTCGACGCACTGCTCATGTCGTTCGTCTCCAGGCGATAAAACGGCTGCCCGTTCAACAGCCCACCGTCCGGCCCAATCTGGAACGACCACACCCACTTGCTCCGGCTATCCGCCACCGTCAGCAGCGTCTGGTCCGGCGACAGCATAATCCCGTTCGGGAATTCGAAGCCCTCATGCACCATGCGCTTCTCGCTCCCCGGCCGCACGTACCAAACCTTCTTCGCCGTCGGGTCCGTAAACCAGATCTCGCCCTTAGCGTTGATCACCAGATCGTTCGACGTCACATCCGTCACCACCGGCGTCGCTACGCCCGTCTTCACGTCGTAGGCCACAATCCGCCGCCGCCCGTTCTCGCACGCGTACAGCTTCCCGTCCGGCCCAAACATCAGCCCGTTCGCGTTCCCCGTGTCCTCCTTGAACAGGCTCACCTTCCCGTCGATCATCCGCCAGATTTTGCTGGCTCGCGGATCCGAGAAGTACAGGTTCCCCTCGCGGTCTACCGCCGGCCCCTCAGTGAACTGATGGCCTTCGCTCACCAACTCCCACTTGCTGTCCCCGGCAATCATCCGCGAAAACTGCCGGTCCCCCGGCCGCAGCCGGTTGCTGATCGGCTTCGCCGGATCCTTCCACAGCCACCGCATCGCGTCCGGCAGAATCGCCGACCCGTGGATGCTGTTGTGTTTCTCCTCGCCCACCACGAAGGTGTACTCATAGCCGGCCCATTCAAACGCCGACGCCATGTCCTGGTTCGCGACCCACCAGCTACCTGCGTAGATGTTGTTGTCGTTCTTGCCGTCCTGCAGGAACACCCGCAGCGGCCGCGGCTCGAACTTGCGGATCCGCGTCGGGAAATCCTGCGCCCCGCGGATGTTCACAAACGTGCCGATCGTGCTCAGCACCCGTCGGAACTGGTCCGGCCGCTCCCACGCCGCGTTAAACGCCGCAATGGCGCCCGACGACGAGCCCATCAGCCCCCGCAAATTCGGATCCGTCGTCAGATTCAGCTTCTTGCCCACTTCGGGCAGAATCTCTTCAATCAGAAACCGCGCGTACCGGTCGCCCAGCGCGTCGTACTCGAAGCTGCGGTTGTACCGCGCCTCGGCGTTCGCGTTCGCCGCCGGCATCACGCCGGGGTTGATGAAGATGCCGACGATCGGGGGCAGTTCGCCGCTCGCAATCAGGTTGTCGAGCACCACCGGCACCCGCCAACGGCCATCCCGGGCAATCATCCCGCCGCCGTCCTGAAAAATCATCACCGCCGCCGGCTTGCTTGAGTTGTACTGCGCCGGCACGTAGGTCCAATAGTCCCGCGTCGTCCCCGGAAAGATCTTCGACGACGACCATTCGTACTTCGTAATCGTGCCCTGCGGCACCCCCGGCTTCACCTGCGAATCAGGGCCCAACGGGTACATCTCCGGCCCTTGCGCCGCCAGCGGCAAGGCCATCAAAACTGACAAAAGAATAGATCCACGCATACTTGTGGACCGATCATACACTGTCAATGCGGTTGCAGAAAATAGTCGAGCATCGGCGCAAAGTTCGGCACCGCGATGTCCGTATGGCTCCCGTTCGGCACCTCGACGTACACATGCGGCGTCCCCAGCTTCTTCGCCGCTTCCACCATCGCCCGCGACTGCGCCACCGGCACCGTCTTGTCGTTGTCCCCGTGGACGATGTAGTGCGGAATCGATTTGATCTTCTCAAGCCCCGCCGGGTTGCCGCCTCCCGAAATCGGCCCCAGCGCCGCGAACAACTCCGGATGGTTCATCGCAATCGACCATGCTCCGTAAGCCCCCATCGAATGCCCCATCAGGTACACCCGCTTCGGGTCGATCTTGTAGTCCCGCTTCACCTCGGCCAATACGTCCAGCACGTCCTGCTCCGCCGTGCCCCGGTACATCGACGCCGGTCCGCGCCCCTTCGGGCAAACCACGAACAGGCCCCGCTTCTCCGCCTCGGCCTTCATCCGTCCCGCCGCGTACTGGTCGAAGATCGAGTTCTCGTCGCCGCCCATCCCGTGCAGCGCCACCACCAGACCTGCCGGCTTCTCGCCGTCATAGGTCGAAGGCACGAACAGCCGGTACGGCTGCAACGTCTGGTCCACCGGCGAACGGTACGCCTTCCGGATATCGCCCCTCACCCCGGCAAACGGGTTCTTCGTATCGAGCAGCGTATTGGCCCGCGCAAACTCCTTCTTGAAGTCGATCCGGAACGGCAGAATGTCACCACGGTCCGCGCGGTCATACAGCTCCAGCGCATAGGCCGCCGTCGGCTCCGCCGGGTTCCGCTTCCGCAGCGCCGCCACCTCCGCCGTCAGGTCTTCCACATGCACCGGAATCGTCCGCCCCGGCAGCGACTTCTCGCCGAGCGAAAGCCGCGCGTCCACCAGATAGTCGCCTCCCGCGTCCTTCGGAATCATCGCCTCAATCGTCAGCGGCAAACGGTCAGGGCCCACCAGCGTCGCTGCGGCAATCGGCGGCCCCGCCATCTCGTTCGGCCGCCGCAGCGTCACCGTCACCGCCACCTTCTCCGTCAACGGCCGCGTCGCCGCAAACATCGGCTTCAGCGTTACCCGGATCAGCGTGCCCGGCGCCAC
This sequence comes from Candidatus Sulfopaludibacter sp. SbA3, assembly GCA_945890485.1. Taxonomy (GTDB): domain Bacteria; phylum Acidobacteriota; class Terriglobia; order Bryobacterales; family Bryobacteraceae. The sequence continues at coordinate 11,485 of CAMDCN010000013.1, forward strand.
CACCGCGTGGTCCACTCTGGCCTGGAGTCCGGCCGTGAATTCCACTGCCGGCGTCCACTCCTGCCCCATCATCAGCGCCGTGCCCTGCGCGTAGCTGCGCATCGCGTCGCCGTACTTGCCCGCCGCCGCCGCGGCCCGCGCCGCCTGCCCAAGTTTCTGGGCCTCTGCCTTCACCTCGTCCGGCATCTGCCGGCTGGCCATCATCGTGCCGTAGCCGACGGTGGTCCTCAAAACAAGTTCGGCGTCCTGAGCAAGCAGGACGCCGAAGGAAACGAACAGGAGAAGGAACGAACGCGTCATCCCTTAATTTTGCGGTAATTCGCGAGGCAACGGGCGACCGTCTCCATCGGCTGCTCCTTGCCTTCCCACTCGATCAGGTAGCCTTCCACGCCGCCCGACTTCTCGGCCGCTGCGAAAATGTCCTTCCACTTTGCTGCGCCTTCACCAAATACGGCATTGAAGCCCTTGCCCGGCGGCGGCGCCCATTCCTTGCAGTGCATCGAGACAATCCGGCCCGGATGATCTTTGATCCACTTCACCGGATCCAGCCCCGCTTCGATACACGTGCCGACGTCAAGCTGCAGAACCACCTGCTTCGGCGTGTTCTCGGCCAGCACCACCATCGGCATCTGTCCTTCCAGCGGTACGAACTCCACCTTGTGATTGTGGAAGCCCACCTTCATGCCCATCGACTCCGTCGCCTCGGCTGCGTTGCTCAGTGTCTCCGCGACGCCCTTCCAGCCGTCAATCGTCGTCACTCGGCCCGCCGAAGCCATCACCATCAGCTTCGAACCGAGAATAGTGTTCAACTCCGCCACCCGGCCAATATTCGCCGGCGCGAACACCTGGTTGCTGTTGTGCGTCGACAGGCACTTGATGTTCAAATCATCCAGCAGCTTCCGCACCGTCTTCGCGTAGTCCGGTTTCCACTCGGCATACGGCGAGTAAAACTCGACGCCCTCATAACCCATCTTCGCCACGGCTTTCACCGTACCGAACAGGTCTTTTGCCAACTCTTCCCGGACCGAGTACAGCTCCAAACCCACCGGAATCTTCTTGCCGGCAGCTGGCAAAATGGCCGCGCTAGCGGCCGCTCCTAGAAACGCGCGACGATTAAGCATACTCCCCCATCTGTATCACAGGAGACCAAGCTTATGTACCGTGCCCTTTTGATTGCACTCTTCACCGCGGCCCTTTCCCTCGCCGCCGACGTCACCGGGAAATGGGAACTCCGCGGCAACTCCCCCTCCGGCGAGGAGTCCCGCGTCGAACTCGTCATCACCGAGTCGGGCGGAAAGCACTCCGCCACCCTCTACGCCGAAGGAGATTCGATGCCGGTGAAGGAGTTGACCGTGGCAGGCGATGAAGTGACCTTTAAGCTGCCAACCGAAGAAGCGACCTTCACCGTAAAGGTCACCCTGAAAAACGGAACCGCCGAAGGCACTTATAGCGCCTCCGACGGTAGATCGGGCAAAGTCTCCGGGAAAAAGCTTTAGACCTTCGCCGGGACAACGTACGGAGCGCGGTAGTTCCGCGTCAGCATCTTGTTCGCCGCCGCATCGTCAAACGTCTGGGTCTTGCTGTTGAAGTTCAGGCGTTTGCCGGTCCGGTAGGCGATGTTGGCATAGTGGCAGAAGTCCGCCGCCGCGCCGCCAATGGCGATCTCGGCATTCAGGCTCTTGTTGTCCCGCGACTTCACCGCGGCCAGGAAGTTCTCCATGTGCCGCACCGTGCCGTCCTGGCCGCGTTCGGCCTTCACATTCTTGACGACTTCGTTGTTCTCGCCCTTGTAGATGCGATAGCCGCTGCCGTCGAGCTCCATCCAGCCGTCCACGCCGTAGAACAGGTTGCCCACCGCGTTGGTGGCGCGCGGTCCGGCTCCGAGCGTGCCTTCGCCGCCTGTCAGGACGCCGCGCACTTCAAACGTGATCTCGCTGTCGCCGTAGTGGAACGAAGCGTACTGCGTGTTCGGCGTCTCCTGCATATCGTCATAGGCGTACATGCCGCCCGTCGACGAAACAGCCTTCAGGCCGGAGTGGTCATTCGCCACGCCCATGCCCCAACGCGCAATATCCATCTGGTGAACGCCTTGGTTGCCGAGGTCGCCGTTGCCGGTGTCCCAGAACCAATGCCAGTTGTAGGCGAAACGCAGCTCATTAAAAGGACGCATCGGGGCCGGTCCCAGGAACATGTCCCAGTTCAAGCCCGGCGGCACCGGGCCATCCGGCTTCTTGCCGATCGACTTCCGGCGCTTGTAGCAGAGGCCCTTGGCCAGGTAGAGTTTTCCAATCGCGCCGTCTTTCAAATCCTGAATGGCGGCCATCACGTGCGGCGTCGAACGGCTCTGCGAGCCAATCTGACACATGCGGTTGTACTTCCGCGCCGCGGCGATCATCTGCTTGCTTTCCCACGGATTGTGGCTCGCCGGCTTCTCGCAGTAGGTGTCCTTGCCGGCCTGCATCGCCCAGATCGCACCCAGCGCGTGCCAATGGTTCGGAGTGGCCATGGAAACGGCGTCGATATCCTTCGACTCGAACAGCTTCCGCATATCATTAAACTCAACGGCCTTCTCTTGCCCTGCTTTCGTGATTCGAGCGTTGGCGCGCTCGCGGGCCGCCTGGTTCACATCACAGATCGCGGCGAGTTGGGAGCCGGGAATCTGGAGGTAGCTGCCGAGATGCGCGTTGCCCCGGCCGCCGAGACCGATCAAGCCGACGCGGACCCGGTCGTTCGCGCCAAGAATACGTCGTGTGCCGATGGAGAGCGCGGCCGCGCCGGTGATTAAAAGTTCTCTACGTTCCATAGTTGCTCCAAGCTTACGGCGTTGCACCCAGTTCCCGCAACAGCCGCAGCGCAGGCTCGAAATCCGGCTCAAATCGCAGCGCCTGCCGCAACGCCGCAGTCGCCTTCTCCCGATTCCCGGTTCGCATTAAAGCAACGGCCAGATTCATCCGCGCCCCGGTCATCGCCGGGCTCCGCTTCAGCGCCGCCTCCCAGAGAGCGATCGCCTCAGCAGTCCGCCCGCGCTTGATCCGGTAGATGCCCAGATTCACCGCTGCGGCTGGATGATCCGGCTCAATGGCGACAATCTGTTCGCACAGAGCCATCGCCTGCTCCTCCTGCCCCATCCGGTCATGAAACTGCGCCAACTGCGCCATCACGGCCACATCACGAGGCGCTTTAAGAAGGAGTTCATAGGCCTGCCGCCGAACCCCCGGCTCCGTCATCGCCGCGACGGCATAGCCGAGGGCTGTCTCCCGCGCTCCTGCCGGCGCAGGAAGGAACGGCCGCAAAGCCCGCTTCGCCGCCGGGGCTGCCGCAGGCAAAGGTTTGCGTGGAATCGAGTGGTCCGTAAACGCGACATGGTCGACACTACGGGTCGCACCCTTCGGCATATGACAGCTCGCGCAATCGCTGTTTGCCGCAGCCTTCGAGCAAGGCTTCTGCGAGTGGCAACTTTGGCACCGTTCCCGATAAAATCCGGCCTTCTCCGCGGCGGCCGGTTCGCGATGCGAATCGTGACAACTGCCGCACCAAAGTTTATCGCCGGAGGCCTGCTTACACTTGCTGGCAGCCAACTTTTCATAGTGGCTGGTGGCGCTGAGTTCGCCCGCCTCGGGCGTATCCCACACGAAGACCGCAAGGTAATCGCTGAGCAGATCCCCGGCCCGGAACGTCCCCGCCTTCCGGTTGGACGTCGCCACCCGCGCGACACCAGTCAAATGACACTGCGCGCAAACGCCATCTCGATGAGCCGCCGGGAGTTTCGCCGGCTGGACGATATCAGCAGCCTTGCCACTGACAACATGCTTCTGCCCTGGCCCATGACAACGTTCGCAACTGACGCCACCCTCCGGCTGCGCCGCGCTGGCATGGCACTGCAGGCACCCCGGCTCTACCGCCCTCGTCAACTGAATCGTCCGCTTCCCCTCGAACCCCGGCGACACGTCCCATTTCCCCGCCGCCGAGTAGTACGAAACCGGAGCCTGGAACAAGTGTCCATCCATCCCAAACAGGAAGCTCTTCCCGACGTTCCCCGACCCGATGAACCACTCCAGCATCCGGTTCCCTTGAACTGGTCCTCGCTCAAACTCCATCCGGTGATCCTTGCCGATCCGGTAGGTGGCTCCACTCGACGGATCATGCACCGTGGCAGGCATCGTGGTCCCGGCGAGCTTGCCGCTACTCCGCGCCATGCCGGTGGATTGATACTGCTTCACGATTGCAGGGTGGCACGGGGCGCAGACGTTGGCGATCAGAAAAAGCAGAAGGGGCACGGTCTATCCCAGGAAGTTAAGCGGATGGCCCGCGGAGATTTTCAAGGGCCGTCCAATGTTCGAAATGTACTCCTTCTCAAAATCTACCCCGAGCTTCTTAAAGAGCGTCGCCGTGAAATCCGGCACTTCAACGGGCCGATCCTTCACGTACATTCCGTCGGCATCGGAGGCGCCGATAATTTGCCCTTTGGGTACGCCCGCGCCGGCGACGACGAGCGAGAAGCAGTTCGGCCAGTGGTCGCGGCCCGTGTTGACGTTGATCTCGGCGGTGCGGCCAAACTCACCTGTCAGAATCACGAGAGTCGAATCGAGCATACCGCGCTGTTCGAGATCGTCGAGCAGCGCGGCGAAGGCGTTGTCGAGTTCCGGCATGAACTCATTAGCGTAAGCCGGGAACAGGTTCGAATGGTGGTCCCATTCGTTCTCGCCCTTGCCGACGCTAACGAAGCGGACGCCCGATTCGACCAGTCGCCGGGCGAGGAGACAGCCCTGGCCCATCTGCGTGCGTCCATAGTCGTTGCGGACTTTCTCCGGCTCTTCGGCGATGTTGAAGGCCTTCTTCGCGCGCGGGCTCTTCATGAGCTCGAGCGCGGACTGATAGTAGCTGTCGAGGGTACCGAAAGCCTCTGAGGTGTCCCAATCCTTGATCTTCGAATCGACGAGATTGAGCAGGCTGTGGCGGCCCTCCATTCGGGCCCAGTCGACGCCCATCGGCAGGTCCATATCGCGGACCGAGTAGTTCGGGACGTTGACGTTTCCAGCAGAGAAGGGGTTGTACTTGGGGCCGAGGAATCCAGCGCGGGCGTTGTTGCCGCGGGGCTGTGGGATGTTGACGTAGGGCGGCAGCTCGTTACGCGCGCCGAGCTCTTTCGCGATGACGGAGGCCATGGCCGGGGCCAGGAGCGTGGGCAGCGCGTCGTGGCCGCTGAGCATCAGCGTCTGCGCCGCGCCGTGGGCCGACTGCTTGTGCGTCATGCTGCGGATCAGCGTCACGCGGTTCATGCGCTGCGCGGTGCGAGGCAAGTGCTCGGTGATCTGCAGGCCGTCAATAGTTGTCGGGATTTGGCGGAATGGGCTGCGGTACTTGCGGTCGGCCTGTGGCCGCATGTCGAAGGTATCGAGGTGGCTGAGACCACCGGCGAGCCAGAGATGAATGATGGAGATGTCCTTGGCCGGGGCGGCGGCGCGCAAGCGGAGGACGTCTCCCCAGCTCAGCGTCCCGAAGGCCGCGATAGAACCGATTCTGATAAAGCCGCGTCGATGCATCGGGATCTCCATTCTAGTGCTGGTAGAGGAAGTCTTTCGAATTGAGGATCGCCCAGAGGAGATCCTGGTAGGCCTTGCGGCGGTCGCCGGTCTTGACGAGCTCGAGCACCGCAGAGCGTTCCGCCGGGGACGGGAGGCGGACGAGACTGCGGAGGTAGATCTGCTCAAGGAGCTGATCGTCGGGCAGAGCGAGGTCGAGTTGCGCCTTCGAGAGTTTATTCTGGAGCGTAGAGCCGGAGATGAGGTGCATGGTCTGGGCCATGTCGGGCTGGGCGTCCCGCTCGCAGATGATATCCCGGCTCAGGCGGCCGAAGGAGGAGAGCATGTAGCCGCCGGCGCCAGCATAGACCTGCATGGCACGAGTACCGGGCGGATAGCCGGGGAACTTTTCGGGAGCGCCGGTGACTTGGCTCATCGTGTCGAGCAGCGTTTCGGCAACGAGGCGTCGCATGGGGAAGCGGCTGAAGTTGATCGTGTCGGCGCGGTTCGATTCGTTGGGTTCGGCGGAGAGCTGATAGGTGCGGGAGTTCAGGATGGTCCGCATCAGATGGCGGAGGTCGAACTTGTGTTCGACGAGGTCCTTGGCCAAGGCGTCGAGGAGGGCGGGATGGGATGGCGGGTTGGTGACGCGGAAGTCGTCCACCTCTTCGACGAAGCCGCGGCCGAAGTAGTGCTTCCAAACTCGATTGACAATGGTGCGGGCGAAGTAGGGGTTGTCAGGTGAGGTCATCCATGCCAGGAGATCCTCGCGAATGTCGGAGTCCTGCGAGTCCGGAACGAGCTTGCCGTTGAGGACGCGAGCGACCATTTTCCTTTTGGTCTTAGGATGTTCGACGGCGCCTTCTTCCATGTACTGCGTCGCGTTCTCGTCGTTCTCATAGACCTCCTTGATGCCGACGCGGGCGAAGAAGGCGGCGAAGCCGTAGAAGTCGTCCTGGGTCCACTTCTCCCACGGGTGGTTGTGGCACTTGGCGCATTCGAGGCGGACGCCAAGGAACAGTTGGCTGATGTTCGTGGCGTGGTCGGGGGCGTTCGAATCGAAGCTGATGTTGTAGAAGCTGGTGGGTGATTCGGTGACGCCTTCGAGCGAGGAGGTGGAGAAGCTATGAGCGCCCTGGCTGAGGAGGGTCTCGCGGACGAAGCGGTCGTACGGCTTGTTCTGCAAGAACGAATCGCGGATGAAGTTGTAGACGATGCGGGCGCCCTTGGCTCCGGCTTCGCGTGTGCCGGCGCGGAAGAGCTCCGTGAACTTCATGGCCCAGAGTTCCGAGAACTCGCGGCGGTTGAGAAGGCGGTCGATTTCGGCGCTGCGCTTGTTCGGTTCGGTGGAGGCCAGGAAGCGGCGCGTCTCTGCTTCCGTGGGAAGGAGACCGACGGTATCGAGATAGACGCGGCGGAGGAACTCGCCATCGGATGTCAGGCCGGAGGGGCGGATGTTGAGGCGGCGAAGCTTGCCGAAGATCTGGTCGTCGATGTAGTTGTTGACGGCGAGCTTGGGGTAGTCCGTGGGCGTAGGGCCGGAGGCCACCAGGATACGCGCGGCGACGGCCTGGCCCATGGTGCGGACCATAATGGCCGTTTCGCCCGCCTGGAGGGCCGTCAGGACGCCATTCGCGGCCACTTGTACGGTGTCGGGGCCGTTCGAAGAGTACTGGACGAGGCGGGTGACGTCGCGGACGCTGCCATCGGAGTATGTGGCGACGGCGATGAGTTGCTGCTTCTTCTGCGGGCCTAGCAGAACGCGCTCTTCGGGATAGACCTGCAGGCCAACGACGCGGACGGTATCGTCCTGATCATAGGGCGCGCCTTGGGCCACCCAGTCGCGGATGGTGCGGTACTGGAGAGAATCGGGTGTGAAGCGGAGGCCTCCGCCGTGGGCGGTTTCGGCGGTCGCCTTCTTGAGCAGCAGGCTTTGCTCGGGTTGCTTGGGGTCGATGCGCTTAGCGGTGACGGCGTCGAAGTCGAGCTTGGGTTCGACGCCGAACAGGGACAGCTTGAACCCCCGCTGGCCGCGGATGGAGCCGTGGCAGTTGGCGCCGGCGCAGCCGGACATGGTGAAGATGGGACTGACGTCGTTGACGAAGCTGATGCCCGGGGCGCGGGCGGCGGGCTTGACGGTGATGGGCGCAACGGCGCGAAGGCCGCGGCAGGCGACGGCGACGGAGCGCATGGTGGTTCGCGCGACGTTGTTGGCGGCACATTCGGCGGTGACGTCGTGTTCGTAGCCCTGGTTGTCGGTGTAGGTGACGGCGTAGATCTGGGTAGCTTCGGCGCCATGGAGGACGATCCGGGGCGGTTGGATGGAGAGGCTGGCGCCGAAGGCAGAGAGGGGGACGAGGGCGAGGAGAAGGCGGTGCATTATTGGGGGCTCCGGAGGCGAATGGGGTGGGACCTTCCGACGATGGTCCCAGCGCGACGGGCGACGAGGACGAAGTCCCCAGGGGCTTTGTTGGCGGCAGCGCGGAGCTTGACTTCGGCGCGGGTGGAGGCGGCGGGCACGGGTTCGGCGGAGGCCGTGAGGCCGTCGGCCGCGGCTTCGACGGAGAGTTCGAGCGGTTCGGCGTGGCCATCGTCGAGGCGAGTGACGATGACGGTGAGGGCTGCCGTGTTGTCCTTGGCGAGGGCGAGGGCCGGGGGCACGGTGAGGACGGCGCCGGGGGCGTCGGCGATGGTGACGCGGAGATGGTCCTCTTCGGCGTCGCCGATGTGGCGGATGCGGGAGCGGAAGTACCGGGCGCGGGCGGTGCGTTCGATGCCTTTGGCGCGGCCGCGGAACTCGAGGTGGCCGAGGCTGAGCGGCGCGTCGGGGGCGACGGCGATTTGCAGTTCGACGTTGGTGCCGTCGAGGTAGTGGGTCTCGCCGCAGGTGCCGGTGTAGGGGGTGTTCTTGGGTTCGGCGACGACTGGCTTGACGGTGACGCCGGGCGGGAAGTTCGCAGCGTAGACTTCGACCGGTTCGTTCCAGCCTTCGAGGCGGCGGACGCGAACGAGGACGGAGTTGGTGCGGCCGCGGTAGAGCGTGTCGTCGGTGCCGATGACGCGGAGGGAGAAGTCGGGTTCGGCCTCTTTCATGGTGAGGCGGTAGAGGAACGCCGGGTCGCCACGGAACTGGGCGTCGCGGACCATCGCCGTGTAGCGGCCGGCTTTGGGGAGGCGGAAGACGAGATGGGGGTCGAGGTTAGCGGGTTCCTTGCCGGTGTTGGTGGTGGGGTCGTCCTGCCAGGCGAGGCGCTGGCCAGATTCGTCGTAGATAGCGACGAGGGGATCCGTAAGATAACCCAACTGCATGGCGTGGGCTTCGAGAACGACGGTTTTGGGGCCATCGACGCGGAAGGAGAAGTGGTCGGCGGCGCGGGGGCGATTGATTATGCCGTTGGCGACGATGGGGAGGGAGACGGGAACGGGGTCCTTGCGGCTGCGGGCGGAGCCATCGGCGACGGTGAGTTCCTGGTAGGGGGAGACGACAAAGGGGGCGGGGAGGATGGCGCCATTGCCGTGGAGTTTGTAGACGCCGGGCGGGGCGGAGGCGGGGACGGTGAGGCGGACCATAGCTTCGTTGGGTGTGGTCTTGAGGATCTCGCCTTGCGCGAGGCCGTCGCCCAGCGTGACGGCGGTGAGGTGGTTTAGGTTTACACCGTGTAACGTAATGGTCGTTGTCTGGCCCGGCTGGCCGCCGGCGGGCATGGCGGTTTCGAGATGGGGCATGGGGCCGGCGAAGAGGCGGTAGTCGCAGGTGTCGCAGCCGGCTTCGCTCGAGCCATGAACTCGAAGGATGTAGCGACCGGCCTTCGAGAACGTGTAGCGCAGGTGAGGATCCTTGAATCCGTAGTAGTCGTCGGAGAAGGCGAGTTCGACGCCGTCGGTATTGAGAAGGCCGACGGCCGAGTCTGTGTTGGCGCCGTTGCGGGTGGCGAGGACATCGAACGTGAGGGTCTGGCCGGCGGCCGCCTCGAAGCTGTAGTAGTCGTAATCGCCCGCTTTGATGATGCCGTTGACGAGGGCAGGGAACGCGAGGGGTTCGGCCTGGACAAGGGTGTTGTTGGGTTCCTTTTCTGTTCGCTCCGGAAATGTTCCGACATCGAAGTAGCCGATGGCGGAGCCGTGGGCGGCGATGAGGCGGAGGTCGTGGCGACCGGGTTCGGCGGTGGGGGCGAGGGTGACGACGGCTTCGACCTCGTAGGGCGAGGCGGAGAGGACGCGGGCTGTAAGTTTGGGGGAGTGGAAGCGGAGTTCGCGGGTGTCCTGGAGGTTGCGGCCTTTGAGGGTGACTTTGACGGTGGCGCCGCGTTGGCCGCCGCGAGGGAAGATGCCTTGGATCTGCGGCCAGATGGGCGGCACCTTTGCCTCAGCCCAGAGTGTGAGCGGGACGAGCGCTAGGAGAAGATACCGGGCACGCGGAAACATCATTGCGCCAATTCTATACCGGCTAACCGATGAGATCCAGCGTCAGCGCCGGACAATCCTCCGTTGCAATGGAGTTGAAATTCGCATAAACTTGCCCCACTTGACTCTAGCCATGTGGCATGAGGTTTCTCATCTATGAACAAACAATCAGTCCGACTGAGTAGCTCGGTACTGGGATTCCTGCTCACAGCAGCAGCGCTCAGCGCCCAAACATTTACAGGAAGTATTTCCGGTGTCGTGATGGACCCCGGACAAGCAACAATCGCAGGCGCTACCGTGCGCGTCCGCAACGAAGCAACGAGCGACACGCGGCAAGCGGTGACCAGCTCCGAAGGACGCTATATTTTCTCGCAGCTTCCCCCAGGCAACTACGAAGTATCCGTGGAAATGGCGGGCTTCCGGAAGAGCGTGCAGAAGAATGCCGAACTTCGCGTGAACGCGACGCTCGAAGTGAATTTCAACCTGCAACTTGGTGAAGTCACCCAGGTCGTGGAAGTGACGGCCGGTGTGAGCATGCTCGACACGCAGTCGGCCAACCGGTCGGTGACGCTGAATCAGCAGGCGGTGCTGGATCTGCCGGTGAACTCGCGGAACCCGTTTGTGCTGGTGCATGTGAATGCGGGCGTGATCGCCGTGCGCACGGGCATCTCGCAAGCGACGCAGGACCAGAACCACAACCGCTTTTCGATGAACGGCGGCCGCGGGCAGGCAGGACTGACGCTGATTGACGGCGTGCCGGCGGCGGCGGTCGACTGGGGCGGGCTGATTGCCTCGCCGAGCGTGGACTCGGTCCAGGAAGTCAGCATTGTCCGCAACCAGTTCGATGCCCAATTTGGCAAGTCGGACGGCGGCGCGGTGAACATGATCACGCGCGGCGGATCGAACAGCTTCCATGGCTCGGTGTTCGAGTTCCTACGGAACGACAAGCTGGATGCCAATTCCTGGGGGAACAACCGGGCGGGACTGCCGCGGGTGCTTTTCCAACGGAACCAGTTCGGCGCGGCGGTGGGCGGACCGATTAAGCGGTCGAGCCGCTTGTTCTTCTTCACAGCTTATGAAGGCATGCGGCAGGGATCGCCGGGCACGAACATTTCGACGGTGCCGACGCAACTGCAGCGGAATGGTGACTTTTCGCAGACGTTCAATGCCAACGGGTCGCAGGCGACAATCTTCGATCCTTTCTCGACGCGGCCGAACCCGAACGGGAGCGGCTTCATCCGCGACGCGTTTCCGGGCAACCGGATTCCGGCGGCGATGATCGATCCCGTTTCGGCGAAGGTGATGAACTTGTTCCCCTTGCCGAACACGCAGGGCGACCCCGGAACGAACGCACGCAACTTCGCGGCGGCGGGGAAGACGAACACTGTCAACGATCGCTTCGACCTGCGCATTGACTGGGCGAAGAGCGAGAAGTGGACGCTGTTCGGCCGGTTCACGAAGGCATGGCAGGAGAACGTGGCCCCCGTGTACTTCGGCAATGGGGCGGACACAAACTTTTCGGACGTGAACCCGCGGCACCATGCCGTGATCGGGACGACGATTACGCCGTCGCCGACCTGGGTGATCAACGTGCTGCTGGGTTCCGGCCGGTGGCGGGAGAATCAGGTCTCGCCGTCGCAGGGCTTGAACGCGACGACGCTCGGTTTCTCGCAGCAACTGGTTTCGCAGTTCCAGGCGCAGACCTACCCCGGCTTCTCGGCACAGGGCTATGCCTCGCTGAACAACCGGCGATTCCTGAATGTGCCGCGTGAGACGCACAACCTGCAGGTGAACCTGACGAAGGAACTGGGTGCGCACAGCTTGAAGTTTGGCTGGTTGGGCGAAGCGGCGCGGTTGAACAACACAGACTTCAATACTCCGGTGTTCAACTTTACGCGCGGATTGACCTCTGGGCCTACGGCGGCGATTGCGAGCTCGGTGACGGGCGACGGATTTGCCTCGATGCTGCTGGGAACCGGTGCGAGCGGTAGTGCACCGCTGGGTATTGGTGTCGCGAATTCGGCGGGCTACCACGGCGTCTACTTCCAGGATTCCTGGCGGGCAAGCCGGAAACTGACTTTGCACATGGGACTCCGGTGGGAGGTGCAGTTGGCGCGGACGGAACGGTACAACCGTTTGAACAACTTCGACTTCAAGGCGCAGAGTCCGCTGGCGCAACAGACGGGTTTGCCACTAGTGGGTGGTCTCGTGTTCGTGACTCCCGAGAACCGAGGTGCATGGAACACGGACTATTCGAACCTGGCTCCGCGCTTCGGCATGGCGTATAAGATTACCGACAAGTTGGTGTTCCGCGGCGGATATGGGATTTTTTATCCGCAGACGGGTGGCGGCGCCAACCAAGGCTTCGCGACGACGACCGAATGGGTTTCGACGGTGGGTGCGGACGGCATCAACCCGAATCGAAACGCGCTGCTGCGGAATCCATTTCCGAATGGGTTTAACCAGCCCGTAGGAACGAGCCGGGGGCTGTTGACGCAGGTGGGCGACAACGTAAATGCGTTCTCGCGTCACCATCCGCAAGGCTATGTGCAGAACTTCAGCGCTGACTTCCAGTTTGAGATCAAACAGGGCATGGTGCTCGAAGCGGGCTACACCGGTTCGCAGAGCCGGAAGCTCTCGTTCGGCACGGGCCAGCAGGCCAACCAGATGCCGCCGGAGTTCCTCTCGCTGGGCGCGGCATTGAACAACCCGGTGCGGAACCCGTTCTTCGGGATCATTCCGACCGGTGCGCTTTCCGGCGCGACAATTCCGCAGCACCGCTTACTGCGGCCGCATCCGCAGTTTCTGGGCGTAGGGCTTTCGGGCGATACGCCGGGTGCGAGCGCGAGCTTCAACGCACTGGTGGTGCGCTATCACTGGCAGATGGGCAAGAACCTGAACCTATTGAGCACGTATCAATGGTCGAAGGCGATAGACAACGCTAGTGAGTGGCAGGGCTGGGAAGTGGGCGATACGCTGCGGAACTACTATGACCTGAGCGTCGATCGTTCGATCTCGGCTCACGACATTCCGCAGAGCTTCGTGAATGCGCTGGTTTACGAGATGCCGGTGGGCAAGGGGCGGAAGTTCCTGACCGACATGCATCCCGTGGCGAACGCGATTGTGGGCGGCTGGCAGGTTTCGACGATCATACGGTTCTCGAGCGGTTTGCCGCTGGGCTTCACGGCGCCGAATTCGCTGAGCGCTTTCGGCTTCCAGACGCAGCGGCCGAATGTGTCGGACCTGAAATCGGCAGCGGTTTCGAATCCGACGCCGGCGCGTTGGTTCAACACCGCGGCCTTTACAGCGCCGGGCACGTACGAGATGGGCAATGCACCGCGGTGGATTCCGAACATCCGGTACGGCCCGACGAACCATGCGGACTTGGCCATTCTGAAGAACTTCCGCTGGGGCGAGAATATCAAGGCGCAGTTCCGGGCTGAGATGTTCAATGCGACAAACACTCCGCAGTTTGGGAGGGCGAATACGGACATCGCCAGTCCGAACTTTGGGACCGTAACAGGTACGACGAACGTCGGGCCACGAAATGTTCAGTTGGGCGTCAGAATTCAGTTCTGAGCCGCGACGGACTTTCGATACTGCAACTCAACACGGGCCGCGTCTTCGACGCGGCCCGTTGCTTTATAGGCGCGGCTGAGGGGCATGAGGAGCGTGGCGTCGGCGGGGGACGCGGCGACGAGATGGGGGATGGCTTCGGCGTGGCGGCCGGCTTCGACCAGGGCGCGGCCGAGTGCGCCGCGGGCGGGGGTGAGTTCGGGGGCGAGTTCGACGCTACGTTCGAGGAGAGGCAAACCAGCTGCGGAGCCTTCGGTGCGGGCCAGGGTGTCGCCGAACTCGTAGAGGAACTCGGCATCGTTCGCGAAGGTGGGGCGGAGGGCGGCGAAGAGCGGCCGGGCGGCGGGGTAGTCCCGGGCGAGCCAATGCGCTCGGGCGGCGGCTCGTTTGAGGCGGCCGGCGTTGGCGGTGGCTTTCGTGGCTGCTTCGATATAGGTTGCTCCGGCTTGGGGGTAACGCTTGCAGGCGTTGTAGGCGTCGGCGAGTTCGGTGAGCACCTGTTCGGAGGCTTGCCAGCGTCTGGCCTTTTCGAGGACGGCGGCGGCATCGCAGGCGCGGCCCGCCTTTAACAGGGATAGGCCGGCTACGAGATGGACCGGGCCGGGCGGCGGGTTCGTCTTGAGGAATTGGGCGAAGGCCGTGTTGGCGTCGGCGGACTTCTTAGCGGAATGGAGGGCGAGGGCGAGGTTGAGTTGGAGACGGGGCTCGTTGGGGATCTCTTTGATGAGGCCGCGGTAGAGGCGTTCGGCGTCGGCGAAGCGGCCTTCCCGCATAGCGCGGGCGGCGGCGGCCGCGGGGTCCTCCTGCGCGGAGAGCAGAGCCGCGAGGAAGAGCAGGGGGAACAATCTCATGGCTTCAATTGAATCGCACGATTCGTCTCCGTGGCAATACGCTTGGATCGACCGTCCGGCCAAGTGACTTCGACCTCGACCTGCTTGGCGGCGCCGAGGCCGAAATGCAGAGGGCCGAGATAGGAGGAGGCGTAACCAGTGGCGGAGGAGACCCAGCGGGTCTGATTGCCGATTCGCACGCGGGCGCCGAGTTCGCGGACGTCGATGCTGAGCCAGTTGCCGGCGCCTTGGCAGGGGCTGCGGAGGAGGCGGGGAGTGGATTGGAGAACCGATAGGACGACGTCGAGGCAGCCATCAGCGTTGAGGTCGGCTACAACGAGGCCGCGGAACATGGCGGGTTCGAGCTTGGCCCAGCCATCGCCGAGGGCGAAGGTTCCGTTGCCTTGATTCCGGAACCAGCCGGGAGGTTCCTTGGCTTTGGCTCCGTTGCCGCCGGTGGCGGAGAGAGCATCGCTGCGAGCGGCGAGGATGTCTTTCCAGCCGTCGTTGTCGAGATCGGCGAAGGCGATGCCCCAGCCGGCCATAGCGCGGCTTAAGGGCGCCAGGCGGCTTTTGCCGGTGGTTTCTTCGAACTCTTTGCCGAGGTTGCGGTAGAGCGGAAAGGTCTCGTCGCGGAGGGCGGTATAGACGAGATCGGGGCGGCCGTCGTTGTCGTAGTCTTCGGCGCTGACGCCCATGCCGGAGACGGGGTTGCCGTCCTGGGGGACGGCGATGCCGCGATCAAAGGCGCACTCTTCGAACTTGCCTTGGCCGAGATTGCGGAAGTAGAAGGCGAAGGTGCGGTCGTTGGTGACGTAGAGATCGGTGAGGCCATCGGCGTCGAAATCGGCGGCGGCGACGGACATGCCTTTGCCCTTGTGGGCCGCGATGCCGGAGGGGATGGAGACGTCCGTGAAAGTGCCGTCGCCGTTGTTGCGGAAGAGCGCGTTGGGTTCCGGGGCGTAGTGGCGGGGATGGCAAAAATCGGGCTTGCCGGCGACGAGGCAGACCTGTTCGGTGGCGGGATTCCACTGGACGTAGTTGACGACGAAGAGATCGAGGTCGTTGTCGTTCTCCATGTCGAACCAGGCGGCGGCGACGGACCAGCGGCCTTGATTGTCGAGTTTGGAGGTGGCGGTGGCGTCCGTGAATTTGCCGTTGCCCTGGTTGCGATAGAGAGCGAGGCCGCGGAGGCCGAGGGTAAGGAGATCGGGGTGGCCGTCCTTGTTGTAGTCGGCGGCGGCGGCGCCGAGATCGTAGTGTCGGCCGGTGAGGCCGGCTTCGACGGTGACGTCGGAAAACTGGAAATTGCCGTCGTTGCGGAGAAGGGTGTTGGGGGCTTTAGGGCCGGCGGGGAGGGCGCCGCCGTTGGGGAAGAAGAGATCGAGACGGCCGTCGTTGTTGTAGTCGAAGACGGCGATGCCACCGGGGGTAGTGGCGGGAAGGGGCTTCTTAACGGACTCGCCGGTAACGAGGACGGGACCCAGGGGGGCCACCGTCCAGTTACCGGCGAGGGTGAGGAAAAACAGGTTAAGAGAGAACCACTTCATCCGGTTCGGCCGCTAAAAAGTATAGCGGAGGGCGAACTGGATCTGGCGGTTGGCCGCGGTGCTCGTGATGACGCCGAAGCCGGGAGTGTTCAACACGTAGCCACCGGAGCCGGGGGCGCCGAACATGGTGTGGTTCGGGAAGTTGAAGAACTCGCCGCGGAGTTCGAGCGCATGACCTTCGATGATGCGGAACTTCTTGGCAATCGAGAAGTCGAACACGCGACGGCCGTCGTCCTGCACGATGTATGCTCCGGCGTTGCCGAAGGTGAACGAATCGGGCATGACGAAGGCGGAGGTGTCGAACCAGCGATCCGGACTGCGTTGATCGCCGGAGAGGTTCGGGTTGCGCAGGACGTTCGGACGCTCCTGCGTGCGGCCGACGTTGGCGCGGTCTTGGCCGGTGCGAACGTTGGACGGAGTGCCGGTCTGCCATTGGACGATACCTTCGACGGCCCAGCCGCCGAGGACGCCATCGACGAAGCGGTTCCAATCTCCACCGAAGCTGCGGCCACGTCCGAAGGGCAGGTCGTAGACATATCCCATTTTGAAGGCGTGGGTGATGTCATAGGAGCAGCGGGACCAATCGGCGCGCAGATTGAAGATGTCCTGGTACTTGCCTTCGGCGAGAGAGGACTGGTTGTCCATGCACTTGCCCCAGGTATAGTTAGCGAGGACGGTCAAGCCTTTGCTGAAGCGCTTGTTGGCTTTGATCTGCAGGGCGTTGTATTCGGAGTTGAACATGTTCTCGCCGCCGTCCATGTTGCCGGCGAAGCCCGCGGCGGCCAGACGGCGCCGGGGATCGATGGGGCCAGGACCGGGGGTGAAGGCGTTGTTTAAGCCGTAGTAGCCGATCTGCTTCTTGTTGGAAGAGCCGACATAGCCGACGTCGAGGGTCATATCCTGCTGGATCTGGCGCTGGACGAAGAGGTTCCACTGCATGGAGTACGGCGTGCGGTTGTTCGGGTTCTGGGGCCAGCCGCCGATGGCTTGCGTGGAGCCGAAGCCGGGGCCGGGTTGGTTGATGCTGTAGTCCGGCACGGCGCCGCGGTTGAAGCTGATCTCCTGCTGCGGGAGGTAGGGCCAGAACTTGCGGAGGTCGTTGATCTCCTGCATGAACGTGGTGTTGTAGAAGACGCCGGCGCCGAGGCGGATTACCGTTTTGCTGTTGGCTTGATAAGCAATGCCGAGGCGTGGGGCGAAGTTGTTCATGTCGTTCCGCATGAGGGAACGGCCGTAGCCAAGGGTTTTGGCGGGGGCGTTGTCGCGGAGGGGGTTGGTGCCGGCCCACAGAAGCTCTGCACCGTAGACGCCCTGGTCGTTGCGGGTGATAACGAGGTTGCCAAGGGCATTGTTGACGTCCCAGGGGCGGATGCCGGACTCCCAGCGGAGGCCGAGGTTGATGGTGAGGCGGTCGGTTACGCGCCAGTCATCCTGGAAGAAGGCTTCGGCGTAGGGCTGGCGGGCGAAGAGGCGAGGGATGCTGAAGCCGCGCCGGACATAGCTGGGGTAGCCGAGCAGCATGGTCGCGAGGGAGTTGCCTTGCGATGGGTTCAGGTCGTCCGCGGTGAGCGAGGTCCAGAAATCAGCGTTGCCGTTGGTGGGGTTCGAGTAGGCGGCATCCATGGCGCGCCACGTGAAGCCGCCGCCGAATTTGAACGAGTGCCGACCCATCACCATGGAGAGCTTGGCGTTGGTCTGGTGGTTCTTGTCCATGATGGTTTCGCCGCCGCCGCCGCCGGCTCCGAGGAAGCCTTGGGCGCCGAAGGTGGGAAGGGTGCCGCAGAGGGCTTCCTTGTCGAAGATCTGTACTCCGGCGGCGTCAAGAATACCGGAACGCGTGATGCCGTTGCGGAAGACCGGACAGCCTGGGTTGTTCGGGCTGTTGTAGCCGTACTTGACCTCGAGCACCGTGGAGGGGCTGATGATGTTGTTCCAGCCGAGGCCCCAGTTGCGGACGTCGTAGCGGTTTTCGCTCACGAACAAAGCGGAGGCCGAGGGGACGTTCTGGCCGACGCGCTGTTCGAGCATGCGGCCCCAGATGATGTTCTTGTCGTTAATGGTGTGGTCGACACGGAGAACGATCATGTCGCGATCGATGCCTTGGCCTTCGGTCTGGAGGAAGTTGTTGACGAGACCGGGGCGATTGGGCAGGGGATGGAGCGTATCAATGGTGCGCTTCATACCCTGGTTGATCCGTGCGGCAGGAATGATGTTGCCGGGGAAGACCTGGCGGACGATGCGGCCCTGGGCGTCGAGTTGGCCGGTGAGGGGATCATAGATCCGCTGGGTGATGCCGCTGAAATTACCGGTGCGCATTTCGGCGGTGGGAACGGTGCTCTGGGTCGTCTGGCCACGGCGGAGACGGAAGCCTTCCCAGCCTAGGAACCAGAAGGTCTTCTCGCGGCCGTTGTAGATTTTGGGCAGGAAGACTGGACCGCCGATGGCGAGGCCGTATTGATTTTGGCGGAAGGGCACTTTGCCGCGGCCCTGCTTATTGGCGAAGAACTCGTTGGCATCGAACTTGTCGTTGCGGACGAATGAGTAGAGCGAACCGTGGAGATCGCGAGTGCCGGACTTGATGGAAACGTTGACGTTGGCTCCGGCGGAGCGGCCGTACTCGGCGGAGTTGCCGGTGGCGACGCGGAACTCCTGAATGGCGTCCATGGGCGGGGAGCCGCCGGGGGAGTTCATGAACATCATGTTGTTGTCGACGCCGTCGAGCGTGTAGTTGTTGTCCTGCGTGCGCTGGCCGTTCACGGAGACCATCTGCGAGCCGGAGAGTCCGCCGCGGCCTTGGCTGCGTTGGATGTCGCTGGTACCCGGCATCAGTACGAGCAACCGCGTGTAGTTGCGGCCGTTGACGGGGATGCGGGCGAGTTGGGACTGGGAGATGACTCCGCCGACGGAGGCTTCCTGCGTCTGGAGCATGGGGGCGGCGCCGGTGACTTCGACGCTTTCAGTGACGTTACCGATTTCGAGGGCTACGTCGATCTTGACGACGGCGCCGGTTTGGAGAACGACGTCCTTTTGAACTTGCGTCTTGAAGCCGCTCAGCTTTGTGGTGATGGTGTAAGTGCCAGGGACCAGCGGGCCGAGGCGATATGCGCCGGTTTCGTTCGTGGTGGCTTCGCGAGATACACCAGTCGCCGTGTTGACGGCGGCGACCGTCGCGCCAGCGGCGGAAGCGCTGGAGGCGTCAGAGATGATGCCGACAAGTACGGCGTCAGATGTCTGCGCGTAGGATATGAGGGGGATGGTGATGCCGAGCAGCAGGGCGGCAAGAGATTTTCGGTTTAGTTGCATACGTAGCGGTACTCCCAGTGAGAATCCAAAGGCCTAAGAAACTTATCGAAAAATTGCAATCACGTCAAGTTGGGATGGCGCGATATCATCTGGGTTTCATCCATGAATGCCCAATATTTGGCCAAAGAATTGTTTGCTCCGGCGGAGGAGCGGCTGCGGTACTTGCCGGAGGGGCCGCGGGCTCTGCGCGGGACGAACGAACTGGGTTGGGTGGCGATTCAGCACACTGCGGAGTCGACGGCAGGAAGCTTAAACCGGCTTGATCTGAGGAGTGGCAAGAACCGGAGTTTGACTCTGCCGGGACGGCCGGGATTTTTCGCCGAGACGGAGACGCCGGGCAGATGGCTCGTGGGGATGGAGCGGCGGCTGGTGATCGTCGACTGGGGGACCGGGGCCGTGGAGGAGTTGGGGGTGACCGTATCGGAGGATGAGCGGGTGATCATCAACGACGGAATGGCGGTGGAATGCGGGGTGCTGTTTGGAACAAAGCATCTTGGATTTTCGGAGCCTATTGCGGCGTTGTATTTTTATGATTCTGCGGCGGGGTTGCTGCATACAGTGTTGGAAGGGCAGACTTGTTCCAATGGGAAGGATCTGCGGGGGGAGCGCCTGATCGATATCGACTCGACGCCGAAAGCGATCAGCCGGTACCACTGGGACGTGGCGGCGCGGCGGGCCACGGGGCGGGAGTTGATTGTGGATCCGGCGAGCCTGCCGGCGTATCCCGATGGGCTGCGGCCGTCGCCGGATGGGGAGAGCGTGATTGTGGCGTTCTTCAATCCGGGGCCGGTGAGCGACGGATTGGCGCGGATGTACCGGGTGGCGGATGGAGCCGTGGAGTGCGAGTGGGTGATCCCGGGTTCGCCGCGCGTAACCTGTCCGGAGTTTGTGGAGTTGGACGGGGAGGTGAAGATCGTGTTTACTACGGCGGTGGAGGGGATGCCGGCGGAGATCCGGGCGATGGCGCCGGGGGCGGGTTCGCTGTACATCGCTGATACGCCGTTTGACCGGGTGCCGGCGCGGCCGCCGCTCGTGAAGATAAAGTAAGGCTCATGCGCATTGCGGGATGGTTGTTGCTGGTGGGCTTGGCCCACGGTCAGGATGGATCGCTTGAGGAGTTGCAACGTTTGTTGCGGCCGAGCGCGCCGCCACCGGATGGACGGTACAACGCGACGGACAAGACTTGGGAAGACTGGCTGAAGCGGACGGGTGAGCGGCCGCCGGACTTCGCGAAGATGCGTTCAATTCCGGGTTTGCCCGATGCGCTCGAAGGGGTGAAAACGCGGGGGGAGTGGGCGAAGCGGCGGGTGGAGTTAAAGGGGCTTGTCGAGCGCTGGATATTCGGCAAGATGCCGCCGGCGCCGGGGAATCTTCGCGCCGTGGTGACGGGGGAACGGAAAGAGGGGCGGGCGACGGTCCGGGAGGTAAGGCTGGAATTCGGGCCGGGACACAAGGCATCGCTGCGGCTGGAGTTGGTGATTCCGGAGGGGAAGGGGCCGTTTCCAGTGTTTTTGACAAACCATGGCGTAAACCGGCCGTGGATCTATACGGCGGTGCGGCGGGGATACATTGCTTGCGTGTATCATGCGACGGATCCGCGCTACCAAAACGGAGATGATTCGGATGCCTGGGTGGAGTTGTACCCGGAGTACGACTGGAGCGTGTTGGCGCGGTGGGCTTGGGCCGCGTCGCGGGCGGTGGATTATCTAGTGACTCGGCCGGAAGTGGACGCGGCAAAGATCGGGACGACGGGGCATTCGCGGAATGGGAAGTCGGCGCTGCTGGCGGCGGCGATGGACGAGCGGATTGGGGCCGTGGTGCCGTCGAGCGGAAACAGTGGCGAGGTGGACCCGTGGCGGTACACGACGGAGCCGTTTGCGAATGAGAGCATCGAGTTGTTGACCGGGGCGCAGTCGCATTGGTTCCATCCGCGGCTTCGGTTTTTCGCTGGGAGAGAAGATAAGCTGCCGGTGGATCAGAATACGCTGTTGGCGCTGGTGGCTCCGCGAGGCGCAATGCTCTATAGCGGTTATGCGGAGTCGGCGGGAAACCCGTTTGGGTTTGAGCAGGCATACCGGGATGCGCGGCGCGTGTACCGGTGGTTAGGGAAGGAGCAGAAGGTGTGGCTGCATCTGCGGGCGGGGGAGCATCCGACGTCGGCAGGGGACGTTGAGAATTTCGTCGATTTCTTTGATTCGGTGTTTGGCCGGGCGGTGATGCCGAAGTTGGAGACCTGGGCGCATGGGTATGAGTACAAGGGTCCGCAGCCACGGCCGGCGGGGAAGTTGGGGGACCGGGCGCAGATTGAATGGGTGTTGGGCGAGGAGCCGGCGGGGGTGAAGAACTTGCAACTGCGTCGGGCGCCGCTCGAGGTGAGTACGGTCGAGAGTTGGATTGCCGGGGTGTTGGGGCGACCGTCGACGGACGTGACGGTGCGGCAGCGGATTGCGAAAGAGGGGATGCGGTGGACGGAGGTACCGTTTGGCGATGGGTTGAAGGGCGATCTGTTTTTACCGCAGGCAAAGGGGAAGTATCCCGTGGTGGTTTGGCTGCACGGGTATACGTACCAGGCGGGTTGGTCGATTATGAGTCCGTGGGCCAGCGGGGGGAGCGTTTGGCGGAACGATCAGCGGCCTTCGATTCCGGATTTGGTGAAGCAGGGGTTTGCGGTGTTCGCGTTTGACCAGATCGGTTTTGGGGCGCGGGTGTTGGACGCGAAGGATTTCTACCGGCGGTATCCGCGATGGAGTTTGATGGGGAAGATGGTAGCGGATACGCGAGCGGCAGTGGAGGCTTTGGGGCAGACGGACGAGATGGGGGACGTGTATCTGATGGGGTATTCGTTGGGCGGGAAGGTGGCGCTGCTGACGGCGGCGCTCGACGAGCGTGTGAAAGGGTTGGCCGTGGTGAGTGGGTTCGACGTGTTGCGGGCGGCGACGCCGGACCGGGGCGTCGAGGGGATTCGGCACTACTCGCATTTGCACGGGTTGATGCCGCGGTTGGGCCCATATGTCGACGCTCCGAAGAGTTCACCGTTTGATTTCGATGCGGCGGTGCGGCTGACGGCGGGACGACCGGTGCTGCTGATTGCCCCGACATTGGATCGCTATGTGCGGGCGGGGGATGTGGCGGAGGCCGTGAAAGGCTTGGCGCGGCCGGAGCTGACGGTGGAGACGCCGCTAGACTTCAACCGCTTCCGGCGGGAGACGCAGGACCGCGTGTTTCGGTGGTTTGCGGAGGTCAGAGGCCGAAGCGGTCGATGAGGCGGTAGAGCGTTTTGCGTTCGATGCCGAGGATCTTGGCCGCCTTCGATTTGTTGCCGTTGGCGGCGGCGAGGACCTTCTTGATCTGTTCGGCTTTCGCGTCTTCGAGGGTCTCGACTGGAGCGTCGCGGCCTTCGGCGTCGGCGATGGCTTCGCGGACGGCGGCTTCGTCGATACGGCCTTGGGGGGCGAGGATGACGAGGCGCTCCATCATGTGCTGGAGTTGGCGAACGTTGCCGGGCCAGGTGTAGGAGTCGAGGGCGCTGAGCCCGGACTTGGTAACGGCGGCTTCGCGGGCGTAGCGTTGGTTGTAGCGGTCCATGAACTTCTGGACGAGGAGTGGGATGTCGCCGGCGCGTTCGCGGAGGGCGGGGAGTTCGACTTTGACGACGTCGAGGCGGAACCAGAGGTCTTCGCGGAACTTGCCGTCTTCAACGAGTTGGCGGACGTTTTTGTTGGTGGCCGCGACGACGCGGACGTCGATGGATTTGGCGCGGGACGCGCCGAGGGGGCGGATCTCTTTTTCCTGCAGGACGCGGAGGAGCTTGGCTTGGAAGTTGAGATCGATGTCACCGATTTCGTCGAGGAATACGGTTCCAGTGTGGGCGGCTTCGAAAACGCCGACCCGGTCGCGATCAGCGCCGGTGAAGGAGCCCTTCATGGCGCCGAAGAGTTCGCTTTCGAGGAGGGAGGGCGGGATAGAGCCGCAGTCGACGGGGACGAAGGGTTTATCGGAGCGGCGGGAGTGGCGATGAATCATCCGGGCGATGAGTTCCTTGCCGGTGCCGGTTTCGCCTTCAATGAGGACGGTTGCTTCGGTAGGGGCGACCTGGGCGAGGGTCTTATAGATTTCGACCATGCCGGCGGAGGAGCCGATCATGTCGGTTTCGGGGATGTCGTCGATGCGGGATTCTTTCTCGTCGGCTTCGAGGAGGGAGGCTTCGGCGCGGCGGATCTTTTCGATCATGTCGTCGAACTCGAAGGGCTTGGCGAGGTAGTCGAAGGCTCCGCCGCGGGTGGCGGCCATGACGGTCTCCATGGAGCCGCGGCCGGACATCAGTATGACGGCGCAGGAGGGGTTATTCTCGCGGGCGGCGCGGAGGACATCGAGGCCGGTGCGTTCGTCGAGATAGATGTCCGAGAGGACGATGGGGTAATGCTCCTGGGCGAGGCGCGTGAGGGCTTCGCGGGTGGACCCGACGGCGTCGACCGTAAAGCCTTCGAGCTCGAGGCAGGTGACGATGTTTGATCGGACCGAGGAGTCATCTTCCACGACTAGAAGACGGGACAATACGTTCTCCATAATAAGCGCAGCGAACGGGGATGGGGCTTGAACTACTATGGTACGGCAATGGAGCGTGCGATGCGGATGAGCTTGGATGAGTTTCTGGTGCAGGAGGAGCAGGCGGAGGCAACCCACGACTTCTGGCAGGGGCGGATTCGGGCTCGGACACCGGTATGCATCGCGGAGTCCATTATTGCGGCGAATCTGCTTAGCGAGTTGCGCCAAAGCGACCAGGATGTGCTCGGCGCGAACTTGCTGGTGGAGGTGACGCCGGGGGAATTAGTGGCCTATGCGGATGGCATTGCCCTGCTCGACGAGCCGCAGTTTACGGACTCGCGCGAGTTGGTACTGACGAATCCGGGAGTGCTCATGGAGGTGGTTTCAGCGGAGAGCAGCGAGTGGGACCGGGGGGAGAAGGCGCGTCATTATCGCGGCTGTCCGACGCTACGGCAATTTGTATTTGTGAACGCGGAGACGCCTGAGGTGGAAGTCTGGACGCGGAGCGCCGACAGCAATTGGACGATGCGGAGCTGGCAGGGGCTGGATGCTGTCTGCTCGCTGGAGAGTCTCAAAAGCCACGTGCCGTTGGCGGAGATCTATGATGGAGTGAGATTTACCGATACTCAGAGCGGCTGAGGCGGCCGTCCTTGTTCGTGTCGAGTTTGTCGAAGTCGGCGCCTTGGGCGGAGTTCTTGTTGTAAAGGTACTCGGCGCGGGAGAGGGAGCCGTCGCCGTTGCGGTCGAGGCCGCCGAAGCCGAACGAGGATGTGGACTTGTTCGAGGTGGCCGGGGTGCCGACCTGCACCTTCGTCTTGGTCGTAACGAGCGGCTTTTTCTTCTTGTCGGCAGCGACCAGCGGCAGGCTGAGGATTGCGAAGAGAACAAGGTAGCGCATAGAGGGTTCCGTTATTGTACACTTCGCTTCGTGACACGACGGCAGTGGATTGCTTGGGCGGGAATCGCGCACGGCGCGGACGGGTGGCAACCGCTGTTCGACGGCAAGTCGCTGGCTGGTTGGAAGGAGACGGCGTTTCCGCGGCACGGGGCGGTTACCGTAGCGGAAGGGCGGATCGTGCTGGGTGGTGGGGCTCCGTTGACGGGTGTTACTTTCGAGGGTTCGTTTCCGAAGACGAACTACGAGATTCGTTTTGAGGCGATGCGGGTTTCTGGCGGGGACTTCTTTGCGAGCTTGACGTTTCCGGTGGGGGCGGGCTTTGCGACCTTCGTGCTGGGCGGATGGGGCGGGGACATCATCGGCGTTTCGAGCATCGATGGATGGAACGCGTCGGAGAACGAAACTCGGAACTACTTCACGTTTGAGGACGGGAAGTGGTATGCGATCCGGGTGGCGGTGATGCCAGAACGGATTCAGTGTTGGATTGGGGCCGAGCGGGTGGTTAATGTCGGGATCGCGGGCCGGCAGATTACGATGCGGCCAGGCGACATTGAACTCTCCGCACCGCTCGGGATCGCGTCATACAACACGACCGGGGCGGTGCGGAGAATCGAGTACAAGACCGTTAGCCGTTGAGGGTCCAGTTGGGGCGGTAGGTGCGCTTCAGGTAGTCGTTGGCCTCGGGGACGTTGGTAATGCGGCCCGTGGCGGGATCGTAGGTGAGCTTCTTGCCGACGCGATGGGCGACGAGGCCGAGCAGCATCTGCTCCATCATGGTGCCGGAGTAGTCGAAGTCGCAGTGGGTTTTGCTGCTGGTGCCGTGGGTCACGCTATTGGACTTGCCTTTGCAGGCGTCGAGCCACTCGCGTTGGAAGACGTCGATGGTGCGATTGGGCTGGCTGCCCGCGAGGATGCCAGGGATGGCCGGGTTCGGTAGGCCGAGCGCGGCCGGGACTTTGCCGTTGAGCATCTGGATTTCCGGGAAGCCGGAGGGGCCGGGCTGCTGGCTCGGCATGGCCGTGAAGCCGGGAGGCAGCGGAGCGGGCGCGCCGGAGGGACGGCGCGGAGGCACGTTCTGCGTGACCTGGCCGGTGCCGCCGATGAGGGGCAGGGGATCGGCGCGGCGCTTGTAATAAGTCAGGTCGCCGTCGTCGTTGTTGGGGAGGATGATGCGCGTGGTGAAGTCGGCGAAGATGCTGCCTTTGGTGCCTTCGAAGATGGCGCCGTTGGGGACCTTCGAGATATCGACGTAGCCGCGGGGGGCTTCCGGCTTCTGGCCGCCCTGATACCAGAGGACTTCGATGGGGCCGCGCCAGGAGTTGGCGGGATGTTCGAAGGTGACTTTGAGTTTGACGGGGCAGATATCGGGGTTGTACTTGTCGGTGTTCTCCTGGTCGACTTCGATGCCTGTGGGAGCGCCGGCGTCGATTGCGTTCCAGAGGAGGTCCATGGTGTGGGCGCCCATGTCGCCCATCTGGCCGACGCCGAAATCGCGGTACATGTTCCAGAAGAGGCAGTTGAGACCGGCGGAGCCGCCGAAGTATTGGGGGCTATAGGGGTGGTAGGGCGATGGGCCGATCCACTGTTCGTAGTGGAGTTCGGGCGGGGGTTGGCCCTGGGCGGTGGGGTATCCGGGGCGGGGGAGTTGGCGGGCGTCCCAGCCGTGGACGCGTTTGAGGTCGCCGATGGCGCCGTCGAGGATGAGTTCGCGGAGGCGTTCGAAGTTGGGGTAGGCGTGGCGCTGGGTGCCGTGCTGGGTGGCGACTTTGGATTTGTTTTTGAGGTAGTTGGCGCGGACGGTGCGGACCTCTTCGACGGAGATGCCGAGGGGTTTTTCGCAGAAGACATGTTGGCCGCGGTTGATGGCCCAGTTGGCGATGAAGGCGTGGTGGTGGTCGGCGGTGCAGATGATGACGGCTTCGACGTCTTTCTGGTCGAGGCATTGGCGCCAGTCGGAGTAGGTTTTGGCTTTGGGGAAGATGGCGAGGGCTTCCTTGGTGCGGAGGTCGTTGACGTCGCAGAGGGCGACGACGTTTTCGTCGCGGAGGACGTTGTAGTGGGCGGTGCCACGGCCCCAGACGCCGATGAGGGCGACGTTGAGGCGGTTGGAGGGGGCGGTTTGGCCGCGGAGGAGGCCGGAGCGGAGGATGGTGAGGCCGGCGGCGGATTGCAGGAGTTGACGGCGTTGCATGGCCGTGATTGTATCTGGTTGGCCGGGCGGTGGGAAGATGTGAGGATGTGATGCAGGAGATCCGATGCTGTTTGTTTGTTGGAGATTTTCCGTCCTTGTGTTGGCCTTGTCGGGTGTGCTGCTCGCGCAGGAGAGGTCCGGCACCCGAACAGTAATAGACAAAGGTTTTGTTGACACTGTGCCGCCCGAGGTTAGAGCAGGGCGGTCGCAGGTGTTCTTGATGTTTTCGACGAGCGCGGATATTCTCCGAACCGACCCGCTTGTTCTTAGGATGCTGTCCTCGGCTAGCCCGAAGCCCATGGCAGAACTGCCATCCGGGGAGAGCGATACGATCTTGATTGGCAGGGTTGAGAAAGTGCACTCTCACTTGATGACGAAGCGGGGCGGGATCTATCGGGAGTTGTCGATCCTGGTGGAGCAGACGCTGTCCGAGAAAGTGCCTAGTTCGTTGAGCGCGCCTGATACGCCGCGAGGCGAAGTGCATATCGCGATGCTGCAACCCGGCGGCACCTTAGACCTAAGTGACGGAACGCAGTTCGTCCACGAGGTCCCAGGATACGGTCGTGACCTGGAGGTGGGGGGACGATACGTGCTTTTCTTGCGAAACCGGATCTCTTGCAAGTGCTACGTCCTGACGAAGGCGTGGGAGCTACGCGATGGTACCGCGCATCCCATGTCACCGGATGATACGGCGGCGGCATCGATCAATCGCTCTGTCTACGCCGGCATGAAGGAGGATCTTTTCGTGGAACGAGTGCGACAGGAGCGTGCGCAACTCGAACCTATTCGTTGACGGGACTCACAGTGCGGCGGGGGTTGACGAACAGCCAGAGAACGGCGGCCGCTAGGGTGGTGGCGGCGGAGAGGTAGAGGACGGCGTTCCAGTCGTGGAAGCGGTCGAGGACGAGGCCCATGATGGCAGGGGAGGCGAAGCCGGCGGCGTTCGAGGCCGCGTTCATCAGGCCGGAAACCGCTCCTCCCGACGTCTCGCCGATGTCGGTCGCCGAGGACCAGGCCGCTCCTAAATAAAGATCGACGCCGCCCGCGGCGCTCGCCATCAGCAGCGCTCCCAAGGCCGGGGCCGGGTGCCAAATGCCGACTGTAAACAGCGCCGCACCCGTAAATAACGAAACGAAGCCAATTAGTGTCCTGGCGCGGCGGTCGCCGAGACGGCGGGAGAGGAGGTCGGTGAGGAAGCCGCCGATCCAGGTGGCGGCCACTCCGAATAGCAGCGGGAGGCCGGCGTAGTAGGAAGCTTCGGTGATGGACATGCCGCGCTGCTCGCGGAGATAGGTCGGAAACCAGGTGATGTAAAACTGCCAGAGAAACGTGGATCCGAAGGCCGTTCCGAGCAGGCACCAGAGGCGGCGGGAGCGGAGGAGGACCGCCCACGGGATGGGTTCGTTTTTGGTTTGGATGGCGGCTGGTGGCGGGTTGCGATAGAACGCATACCACGCGACCGCCCACAGAATGCCGAACGCGCCGAAGACGAGGAACGGCGCCTGCCAGCCGTAGCGAAGGACAAGAAAGCCAGCCAGGGGCGGGGCGAGCGCGCCACCGAGTCGGCCGCCTCCGAGGAAGGCTCCGAAGGCGGTGGCGCGTTCGTTGATCGGAATCCAGCGGGAGAACGCGGAGGCGACCGCTGGGGAGAAGGCGGCTTCGAGCGCGCCGAAAACGAAGCGGATGACGAGGAGGGAGGCGTAGCTCCAGGCGGCTGCGGTGAGGGCGGTGAAAAGCGACCAGCCGGCAATGGCGAAGGCGACGAGGCCGCGGGAGCCGTAGCGGTCCGCGAGGACTCCCCACGGGGTTTGGCCAAGGAAATAAGAAAGGCTGAAGATGCTGAAGACCAGGCCCATCTCGGTTTGGGAGAGGCCGAAGGACTTACGCAGTTCGGGGCCGGCGATGGCGATGCAGACACGGTCGGTGTAGCAGACCATGTTGATCACTAGCGCGAGGAGGACGAGCCGGTGGCGGTATGCCATAGGGCTTAGAAGCCCTCGGTGTCGAGAGGGTAGAGGGGGCGGGGAACCCGCTTGAACGGCATCTGGCGGAGGTTCGCGGAGGAGACGCCGGGGGTGTCGACGACGAAGATGGCTTTGGCGATCGGCTCGTAGGCGGCGCGGAAACCGTTGGGCGATTTGACGACGACGATTTGGCAGTAGATGGGTTCGATGCCCTGGCTGCGGAAGAGTTCGGGGTCGACGGTCATGGCGGAGCGTTCGGCGACGAGGATGTGGACGTGCCCGGAGACGAGGACGGCGGCGCGGCCCAGGGAGGTGGTGATTCCGGTGTTGTAGCCGCGGGCGCGGGCGGTCCAGGAGCCGTCGGAGAGGAGCTTGACGTAGGCTTCGACGGGGACGGGCTTCGAGTTCTTCTTGTCGAAGCAGCCGCCGATGCGGCGGGAAATTGTCGCTCCCACGCCGGCTTCGAAGGCGGCGGCGACGGTGGCGGGGTCGACGAGGAAGATGGCGGCGGGGCCGGTGAGCTGGGCCTTGAGCAGGTGCTTGAGGACGCCCGTCGAGTCGCCGGGGGAGCCGGAGCCGGTGGAGTCGGAAGACTCGGCGAGCACGGTGGGGCCAACGGGGAGGGCGAGGGCGGCGGCGATGGCTTCGGGAACCGGGATTAGCTTCGTTTCGAATTCGGCTTTGCGCTTCCAGAGTTGCTTCGCGAGCTTGTCGGCTTGAGCTTGGGCGGACTTGGGCTTGTTGTTGGTGACGGCGACGACGGCGCAGCCCATTTCGGCGATGTCGAGCCAGGGTTGGACGGGGAAGATCGAGATAGCTTCGGCTTGGCCGGAGGCTTCAAGGGCCTGGGCGGCGGTGATGAGCTCGTGCATCGGGCCGCGGTAGGTTTGCGAGTTTTCGGCTTGGATGATGAGGGGGAGCTTGTGATAGGCCATCGCGGGGCGGACTTCCCCAGCGAGGGTGCGGAGGAGGAGGCGGGCGGCTTTCTGGCCGGTTTCGAACATGTCGATATGAGGGTAGGTGTGGTAGCCGACGATGGCGTTGGCGAGGGCGACCATACGCTGGGTGATATTGGCGTGGAGGTCGAGGGTAAGAATGATGGGCTTATCGGGGCCGAGGATTTGGCGGGCGATTTCGAGGAAACGGCCTTCGACGTCGTCTTCGCCCTGGGCGGTTTGGGCGCCGTGCATGGCAAGGAGCAGGGCGTCGGGGTTGGCGGCTTTGAGGTGTTGCGCGAACTCATTCAAGAGGCGGGCGAAATCGGCGCGGCGGAGGCGGTTGGCGGTAATGGCCCAGGCGGCGCAGATGGGTTCGATGGTGGCTTCGGTCGTGTCGAGAATGTCGAGGAAGCCGCCCATTTCGGTGAGCTTGCCGCGGTGGCGTTCGAAGACGGCGGGGCCGAAGACGGGCGTGAAGTCGTCGTAAGTGGTTGCGACGGGGGAGAAGTTGTTGCTTTCCTGGAGGCAGGAGGCGATGGCGATTTTCATGGGCTGGAGATGTTGCGCTAGGCTATCAGAATGCTACAACTGAGGCACAGACTGGGGGCGGCTTTGTGTGTCTGCGCCCTGGCTTGGGCTTCTCCGGCGGCGGTGGGAGAAGGCGCGACGAACGAACCGGACGATGTGGCGCTGCTGCAGGCGATGTTGCTGGCGGTGAGAGGACCGGCGGGGCGGCCGTATGTTCAGTTCCGGATTGATGGGGAATTGGGAGCGGGAACAAAGGCGGCGTTGGCTTCGTTTCAGCGCGACCGAAAGATTGTAGAGAACCCGTTGAAGCCGGAAGGGCCAACGTGGACGGCGCTGCGGGCGGCGTTGCCGGAGCAATACGCGGGAATGCGGGTGCTGCCGGGATCGAAGATCGTTTACTTCGAAGCCTCCGTCGCGGACGCGGCCAAGTCGATTTATCAGATTGAGAGCTACGCGGAGTTTGAACCTTCGTTTCAGCGGCAGATTGTAGCGATGGTGCAGCGCATGTTTGAGCAGCACCGGATCGTATTGTGGATTACGTATACGGGCTGGCGGCGTGGGTTCAGCGACCAGACGGGTTTCTCACGGCGAAATTCGTTGGCGGGTCCGGGGGAGAGCACCCACCATTACGGGCGGGCGTGCGATCTGGGATTCCGGAACTTCCGATGGATGGATGCTACGGGGGCGATCCGGGAGGATACGGATTGGCTGGACAAGATGAACCGGGCGCTGGGGCCGGCGAGTTGGAAGCTTTGGAAGGCGCGGGATACGATCGCGTTTTCGTTGGGACTTTATAAGATCGCCTGGGAAGGGGTGCACTTGCAGGCGCTCGAAGACGAGCGGATCAGCAACGCGCGCTCTCTGGTGAAGTTGCTGGAGAAGACCGGGACGATGAAATGGGAGACCAAGCACGTTAATCGGAGGGCGCACTACTGGACCGACTTGGGCCGGGGCGGGACGATGTTTCCGGTGGGGACGGCACATGACATTTGGGCGGGCAAAGCTCCGGTGCCTCCGGCGGCGGGCGATGTAACGGCGATCCGGAAGGCGCTGCGCGAAGAGTTCGAGAAAGCGGAACAGAACTGGCGGCTGTGGGAGCCGGTGGAAACCAATTAGTTCGAGGGCAGGGAGATGGTGAAGCAGGAGCCTTCGCCGGGTTGGGAGGTGACCTCGATGCGGCCGCCGTGCAAGGTAACGATCTGCTGCACGATGGAGAGGCCGATACCGGTGCCGACTTCGCCGGACTGTTCGGCGCTGGTGGTGCGGTAGAACTTGGTGAAGAGTTTTTTGAGTTCGGCGGCGCTCATGCCCATGCCCTGATCGCGGACGGCGATCCGCAGACGGCCTTGGCCGTTGGAAGTGGCGACGTCCACCTTCGTATCGGGCGCCGAGTATTTGATCGCGTTGGTGAGCAGGTTGTAGACGGCGTATTCGAGTAACTCGCGATCGCCTTGCAGGGTGACGTCAAGAGGAGTGGTCAAGTCGAGGGCGATGTTTTTGCGCTCAGCGAGGGGTTTGACGCGGTCAAGGCAGACTTCGAGCAGGGCGGGGATGGGGATAGGGTCTTGCCTCAACTGCATCTGCCCGGCGCCGAGACGTTCGACGTCGAGGAAGGTCTGGATCATGCGGGCGAGGCGTTTCGATTCGCTGTTGATCTGGGCGGCGAGCTGCTTCTGCTTCTCTTCGGTTAGCTTGTAGCGGCCCATGAGTTCGCTGGAGCCTTGAATGGCCGTGAGGGGCGTGCGCATTTCATGGGTGACGAACTGGATCGCCTGCTGATAGCGCGCGCGTTCGCCTTCGGCCGTGGCGAGGGCGAGGCGCGTAGAGAAGTACTGCCAGGCGGCGGCGACGACAACGGCGAACCAGGCGGAGAGCATCGGCGCCACGTGGGAGAAGACGACGCCGGACATGAAAAAGATATGCGGGATGAGGTGGGCGGCAACAAGGAGGAGGGCGGCGAGGCCGTACGCAGAGGGGCCGGTGAAACGATGGAAGATGATGGCGGCGCCGGCGACGAGGGCGATGGAGAGGAGGAGGACGAGGGAGGGGGACGCGTCGGTGAGGAACTGGCCGGTGGCGAGTGTTTCGTAAGCGTGGGCGTGGATTTCGACGCCGGGCATGGGTTGGAGCGTCGTGTAGGGCGTCATCAGGCGGTCGCGGACGGCGGATTGGGAGGTTGCGCCGACGAAGACGACTTTGCCGCGGAAGGCCTTGGCCAAGGCGGGGTTGGCGAGCAGCGCCTTGAGGGTGACCTGGGGGATGCGGGAGACCTCATTCTCATCCGGCGGGAGATAGCGGATGCGCATCAGACGGCCGTCGGCGAGGGAAGACGGGATGGTGACGCCGGCGACTTCGAGGTCGTCAGGAGATTCCGTGATGGGGCCGCCGCCGCTGGCGAGGCGGAAGGCTTCGAGCGAGAGCGCCCAGAGGCGGAGGTTGCCGACGCGCTTTTCGAGGGGCATGGCCCGGGACATGCCATCGCGGGAGTCGGGGTCGGCGTGGACGTGGCCGAGGGCGGGGGCGACTTTGCGAAAGCGGTCTTGCGGGAGTTCCCAGCCTTCGGTGGGGGTGAGGACGGCGGGGAGGACGACATGTTTGAGGAGCGGTTCGAGGGCGTTGTCGTCGCCGGGTTCGCCGGAGTCGGCGAGGACGACGTCGAGCGCGATGGCTTTAGGCTGGGCGGCGATGACGAGGGCGAGCGATTGGGCGAGGGCGGTGCGCAGTTTGGAGACGCCGCCGATGGATTTATAGGAGGCGTCGTCGATGGCGAGGACGATGGAGGAGGTGGGCCATGCGGCGGGGCGGTGGAGGCGGTAGGTCCAATCGAGAGCGTAGTTATCGAACTGTGCGCCGAGCGGCGCCCAGGCGACGAGGAGGGCGAGGAGGCCGGCGGCGGCGAGGGCGAGCCAGTAACCAGAGTTACGGTTTACGGTCATGGCGCATGGCCTTTTCGACGGCCTCAGGATCGCGGGGGAGCGCTTTGGAAAGGACCTCGCCTCCGTTCGGCGTGACGAGGATCATGTCTTCGATGCGGACGCCGAGCGCTTCTTCGGGGATGTAGATGCCGGGTTCGATGGTGATGACCATACCGGCTTCGAGGGGCGTTTCCGGCGGGCCGGGGTCGTGAACTTCGAGGCCGATGTGGTGGCCAAGGCCGTGGGTGAAATACTTGCCGTAGCCTTTGGCTTCGATCACGTCGTAGGCGACTTTGTAGAGGGACTTTTCGCCGGTTTTAGCGAGGGTCATGCCGGGCTTGACTGCCGCGATGGCGGCGCGTTGGGCGGCGAGAACGATCTCATAGATCTCGCGCTGGCGGGCGGTGAACTTGCCGTTGACGGGGACAGTGCGGGTGATGTCAGCGGCGTACATGCGGCACTCGGCGCCGACGTCCATCAGCAGCAGTTCGCCCGCGTCCATGCGGCGGTCGTTCTTGGCGTAGTGGAGGATGGTGGAATTGGGGCCGGAGCCGACGATGGGGGGATAGGCGTTGCGTTCGCAGCCGCGCTCGGAATAGACGTTGACCATCGTGGCGCCGATTTGATATTCGAATAAGCCAGAAGAGGCGCGCTGCCAGGCGGCGCGATGGGCGTGGAGGGTGACCGCGACGGACTCCTTCATCAAGCTGATTTCGGCGGGGGACTTCTTCATCCGAAGCGGAAAG
Source organism: Candidatus Sulfopaludibacter sp. SbA3 (assembly GCA_945890485.1). Taxonomy (GTDB): domain Bacteria; phylum Acidobacteriota; class Terriglobia; order Bryobacterales; family Bryobacteraceae. Next base: position 45,395 of record CAMDCN010000013.1, read on the forward strand.
AGGAAGGGAGCGGCGTTTTCGAGTTTGCGTTCGCCGGCGAGGCGGCGGAGTAGGTCGGGGCGGTTGAAGTCGATGAGGCCGTAGAGCTTGGGGGCGGATTCGATGGCGGTATAGAACGTGACTTCGAGCTTAGGGGCGGGGAGGACCTGGGCGACGCCGGTGCGGGCGGGAGCGGCGGAGTCGGTGGGCTGGAGTTTCTTGCCGGTGTAGCGCTCGTTGACTTCCGAGGGAGAAGGGAGGAAGAGGTATTCGGCGGTGGGGGTGAGGAGGAGCGTGGCGCCGGGGTCGGTCCAGCCGGTGAGGTAGAAGAAGTTGGGTTCCTGGAAGAAGCGGTTGCGGAGGTCGCCGCGTTCGGCTTCGGTGGCGCCGAAGAGGACGAGGACGGCTTTGTCCTTCGTAAGCCGTTCGCGGACGGCGGCGCGGCGGGCTCGATACTCGTCGAGCGAGACGGCAGCGGGAAGGAGGCTCGCCAGGAGGAGCAGTAGGGCTACGGTCGCCTGCATGGAGTCAAGTATAGCGGGGCCGGTTTCTAGGTGATAATTGAGCAATGAGTATTCGCACTGAGTGGGTGGCCGCGCGCCAGAATGATCCGATCCGAACCCAGATGCACTATGCCCGGAAGGGCATCATCACCGGGGAGATGGAATACGTCGCGAAACGGGAGCGGTTGACTCCGGAATTGGTCCGGGACGAAGTCGCCCGGGGGCGGATGATCATTCCCGCGAACCTGAACCACAGCGTGCTGGAGCCGATGTGCATCGGCGTGGCCTCAAGCTGCAAGATCAACTCCAATATCGGCAACTCGTCGACGACTTCCAACGTGGCCGGTGAACTGGAGAAGCTCGAATACTCGGTGAAGTACGGGGCCGATACCGTGATGGACCTTTCGACGGGCGGCGACATTCCGCTGATCCGGAAGGCGATTATCGCGAAGTCGCCGGTGCCGATTGGGACCGTGCCGATTTACGAGGCTCTTTCGCGCGTTCGGCGCGTCGAAGACCTGAACAAGAATGTGATGCTCGAAGTGATTGAAGAGCAAGCCGAGCAGGGCGTCGACTACATGACGATCCACGCCGGCGTGCTGATTCAGCATATCCCGCTGACCACGAAGCGCATTACGGGCATCGTGTCGCGCGGCGGATCGATTCTGGCTGAATGGATGGTGAAGAACCACAAGCAGAACTTCCTTTATGAGTGCTTCGAGGACATCTGCAAAATCTTCCAGAAGCATGACGTGAGCTTCTCGCTGGGTGACGGGCTGCGGCCGGGTTCGCTGGCCGATGCAAGCGACGCGGCGCAGTTTGCCGAGTTGAAGACGCTGGGCGAGTTGACGCGGATTGCATGGCGCTACGACGTGCAGACGATGATCGAAGGGCCGGGCCATGTGCCGATGGACCAGATCCAGATGCAGGTGGAGAAAGAGAAAGAGCTGTGCCACGAGGCGCCGTTCTATACGCTGGGCCCGCTGGTGACCGACTTTGCACCGGGCTTTGACCACATCACCAGCGCGATTGGCGCGGCGATGATTGGCTGGTACGGGGCTTCGATGCTCTGCTACGTGACGCCGAAGGAGCACCTGGGCCTGCCGAACAAGGACGACGTGAAGGCGGGGCTGATCGCTTACAAGATTGCGGCCCATGCGGCGGACATCGCGCGGCACCGGCCGGGTGCGCGGGACCGGGACGACGAGTTGTCGCGGGCGCGGTACAAGTTCGATTGGCGGCGGCAGTTCGAGTTGGCGTTGGATCCGGAGACGGCGAAGGCGTATCACGACGAGACGCTGCCGGAAGAGGGTTTCAAAGATGCCCACTTCTGCTCGATGTGCGGTCCGAAGTTCTGCTCGATGAACATCTCTTCGAAAGTAGAGGAGTTCACGGCGGCCGATGCTGAGGCCGTGCTGTCGCAGAACTTGGTGAAGATTGGAGAGTAGTTCCTGGGAGCGGCACTTTCGAGTGCTGCTGATTTCGATCCCGGATGAGGGCACCCTGCGCGATTGGGCCGCGCGGGTGCCCGACGGGGCGCTGGTGGGAATGGGGACGGCCGAGGATGTAGCGCGGGCGCGGGCGGCGACGGGGGAGTTTGACAACGTGATGTTTCACCTTGTCGATGCCGAGGAGATCCCCTGGCGGGATGGGTATTTCGATGTCGTGCTGGACCCAATGGGCACGGCGCCCCAGAGTGAGGGATTCACCCTGGAGCGGGAGCGCGTTCGGCGGAAGGATCGTTAGAACTGAATCCGCAGGCTGAGTTCGACCGAACGGGGGCCTCCATTTCGGTAGATGGCGTTGGCACCACCGCCCGGGATCTGCCCCAGTGTGCGATTGACGAGCCCGAAAGTTGGGCTGGCGAGGTTGGAGCCTTCATTTGGCGTGGGGTTGGCAACGTTCGCTTGATTCAGGACATTGAAGCCTTGCACCGCGACATGGGCTTGCCAGCCTTCCCGTAGCCGGAACTGACGGCGGAGAGCGATATCGATTTGGCTGGCGTTGAAGCCGCGGATGGCGTTGCGACCCAGATTGCCTTGGGCGAACCCTTCGGGGGCCTCGAAGGCGTCGCGGTTGAGCCGGCGCCCTCCGGGGGCGGACGGATCGTCGAGCCAGAGGGGCTGGCCGTTGTAGTCGGGCCGGACCTGGGCGAAGACGCCGCCGCGACGGTTGGTGGGGCTGGCGCTGGAGTCGCTGGTTTCGGAGCTGAGACCTTGCACATCAAACGGCAGTCCGGTTCGATAGGTCGCCACCCAGTCGGCGTACCAGCCTTTGAGCAGGCGATAGGAGCCGGACCAATTGAGGTTGTGGCGGATATCATAGTCGGAAGAGCCGCGTTGGCCTCCGCTGAACAATGTGGCGAAGCCGCCGAAGCCGGCATCGTTGGAGGAGCTGTCGATGGAATGGCCGTAGGTGTAGCTGAACTGGGTTTGGAGGGCGGCGGAGAAGCGGCGCCGGAACTGAACCTGCAAGCCATGATAGTCGCTGGTGGCTCCATTGGTCGCGATGCGGAGGAGGGCGTAGTCCCCAGTGAAGGACGGCTGGGTTTCGGTGCGGAGGAGACGGCGCCCGGTGCTGGCGGAGTAGCCGATGCTGAGCACTTGGCTAGACCGGAAATACCGTTCGATGGTGAAGTTCCACTGCGTGATGAGGGGAGAACGCAGGTCGCGGTCAGCGGCGGTGAGTTGTCCGTAAGGCCGTTCGGCTGGGAGGATGGGTGGAGCGGCATCCGCCGCATCGAGCGGAAAGCTGGCCAGTGAGATGGTTCTTGCGTTGGAGTACGGAGCACCCCCGAACGCCCCGGAACTGGCGCCGTAGCCGACGTCGTAAAAGAGTCCGATGCCCATACGGGCGACCATTTCGCGGCCCGGCGTCGTATCCATCTGATACGCCAATCCGATCCGGGGAGCGATATCGAACCAACGGGTGTTGTAGAGGCCGCGGTCCTGGGTAACCTCGCCGTTATCGCCGAGAGCGAGGGGTTTTTCTCCTTCGCGAACCCCGGGAGCGGGGTTGAGGTCCCAACGGAGACCGAAGGTGAGGGTTGTCCGTTGCGCGGCGCGGATGGAGTCCTGCCAGTACGCGGAGAGGTTGGTGTAGACCGGATAAACGGCCTCGACGTTGGAAGTGACCTGGATGTTCGAAGCGGCTCCGGAGAGAAGCGCCCCGGGCGTACCGGAGATGCCATTAAAGACGGCACTTTGGTTGTAACCGGGCCGGCGATTGGTGGGCATGATGCGACGAAAGTCGATGCCGGCCTTTTGTGTATGTTCCCCGGAGACGTGGGTGACGGTGTTGACGATGTTGATCTGATCCTGAGCGTTTGAGCCGCTGGAGCCACTGGAGATACCGCCCAGCCCTAGGACTTGGAGCGAGAATTCGGCATTCTCGCGAGCGATGCCCGCCGGGAAAATTTGCGCATCCGTCAGGGGCGTTGCGCCACCGAATCCATCCATTACGGAGAAGCTGGAAGAGCGCGAGTTGGAAATGTTCACCCGGAGGTCGTTCAGGAGTGTGGAGGAGAGGCTCCGGCTCCAACCGACCGTGGCAACTTGCGAACGGGAGTTTCGATTTGTCCGAATATTCGGGGCCGAGAGGGCTCCGCCGCGGGAATCGACCGACGACGGCGTGACGCTGTAGCGGGCAAACAATGTGTTGCTGGCATCCCAGGCGTGGTCAAGTCGCAGGCTGGCCGAGTCGGACGAGGAAGGGTTCGCCACGACGGCGTTGAACTCGGCGGCGCCCTCGTCGAGGGCTGGTCCGTTGGGAAGCGGAAAGGCGTTCAAAAACGGACGCAGCGAGGGGGCGACTCCGCGACGGCTGTCGAGATCGGGCACGCTGGTGACGATGGAGTTGGGGGTAACGAGGCGGAGCCCCTCGTAGGAGGCGAAGAAGTAGGTACGGTTGCGGATGATGGGTCCGCCGATCGTTCCGCCGGGACGGTTTTGGCGTAGCTTCCCGCGTGGGAGCGAACGGCTATTGGCAAACCAGTCGTTGGCTTCCAGCTTTTCATTGCGGAAATAGTAGAACAGCGAACCGTGAACCTCATTGGTGCCGGAGCGGCTCGTCATGCTGATCTGGGCTCCGGGACTACGGCCGAACTCTGGGGCGAACGGGGAGGTTTGAACGCGCAACTCTTGCATCGCATCCACGGAGATGAGGTCCGTCGAGGCGCCTCCGCCGCCGGCCCCGCCTGGAGCTCCGCCACCAGGACCGCCGAGTGGGGCCCCTCCGCCGACGGCGGAGTTGATGCTGACGCCGTCGAGTGTGTAGTAGTTCATGTTGGAGCGGAGGCCATTGGCATTGAAGCCCCCGCCGATGCCACCTCGGCCGCCGGAAGCGCTCGTCACGCCGGGGGCCATGAGCACCAGGGATTCGGCGCTGCGGCCATTGAGGGGCAGGTGGCGGAAATACTCCTGATCCATGGAGACGCCGATGGAAGGGTCGGTGTTGATGCCTTCGGCGCGGGCCGTCACGGTGACGGAAGCGTTCTCCTGGGCGACGGTAAGCTCCAGTTGGAGCGTTTGGCGGTCGCGAACGGCCAGCGAGATCCGGCTGATCCGAATCTCGCGGAAGCCGGTTTTGGACAGACGCAGTTCGTAGTCGCCCGGGGGAAGGGCGCCGAAGGCCACCGACCCGCGAGCGTCGGAGGAAGCGGCGTACTCCACGCCCCGTTCCGCACTGATCAACACGGCATTGGCCCCTGGGACTCTGGCGTTGGCGGGGTCACTGATGTGGAGGGTGAGTGAGGCGGAAAACTCCTGAGCGCTTAAAAGCGGAAGCAGGAGCAGCAGAAGTAGGAGCGTACGGGTCATGGGGGTTCCTTAGGGCGTGGTGACGGCGAGATAGTGGGTTTCCGCGAGGGGTTGGGCGTCGAGCCTGATCAGCAGCGGCGCCGCCGGATCGGCGGGCATTTCGGGAATCCGGAGATTAAACTGATAGAGGCCAAGTTGGCCCGGAGCTACGCCGGCGTACAGGACCGGGGCGGTGCGTCCGCCGAGGGTGGCCGTGAATTCGAGTGGGGGCGGACCGAAACCGATGCCGTAGAGGGTGACGATGTCGCCGGCGTGTGCGGGTGTGCTTGGGGTGGCAAGGGTGGCGCCATCCGGGAGCACGGCGGCGGCGTAGCGCGTGCCATTTAGCGTCACTGTCAGCAGGCCGGGCTGGGTCGCATTCACCTGGACTGAATAGGGCGCACTGGCGCCTCCCGCGTGAGTGAGAACCAGGGTGTGGACCCCAGGGAGAACGGTGGCCGGCACGTACGCATTCACCTGGTTCGGCCCGACGAAGGAGAGGCTGGCCGGTAGGCCGGCCAAAGTCACCGTAAGCCCGTTGAGCACCGTTGGCGCTTGTCCGCTCACGAAGTCCGATGCGGCCCAGGACTTGGCAGCGGAGGCGAACGACTCGCCATAGATTTCGATCCAGGACCCGGGCGCGGTGACGGGAGCGCCGCCGAAGCCCGAACTGCTGATCACGCCGCCCTCGCGGACAACCGGCGGGGGAAGGCTGGTTTCCCCCGCCGCAGGCAAACGCAAGATCCGGCCCCCGGAGGATAGTGAAAAATAGAGGCTGCCATCGCGATCGAACACCAGGGAGTCGATTCCGTCCAAGGCTTCCAACCGGTAGCGGCGGACCGCCTGATCGTCTTCTCCCAGATAGCCTGCGATCACCTCCAGCCGTCCGCTGGACAGCCGGCGGGTTATCCGATTCTCTTCGGCGAAATAGAGATCGTTGTTGGGCGCAACGGCCAAGCCGGTTACCGGGCCGAGCCCGACACTCGTAGCGAGTTCACCCGACAAATCGAAGTAACTGAACCCGCGCGCGGAACCCGCGACCGTGTCGATGATTCCGGCTGGCGACACGCGGCGGATGCGGCCGTTGCCGCGGTCAGCGATAAACAGGTTGCCTTGGGAGTCGAAAGCGATGTCGCCGGGATTGTTGAGCCGCGCACTCACGGCCGCGGCGCCGTCCCCGGAAAAGCCCTGCGTTCCCGACCCGGCGACCAATGTGGCGCGGCGGGTGGTCCCATCGAGGCGGATGACCCGATGGGCGCCGGCCTCGGCAAAGTATAGATTGCCCTCACTGTCGAAGGCGAGCCCGTGAGGGGAATTGGGAGCCGAGGCGGTATTCGAGAGGATTATCGTGTTCAGCAGGGTATTGATGTTGCCTTGCGGGTCAATCACGCGAAGGCGATCCGCTTGCGCGAGGTAGACGGATCCGTCAGGCGCGCAAAGGACCCGTCTGGGGTCACCGATCTGGGCGGCCAGTGCAGGGCCGCCGTCTCCGGAAGCGAAGCCGCGAAACGTGCGGGCGCCGGCAACGGGAGTGACCTGTCCTGACGGCGCAATGCGCAAGATTCGTTCCGCACCAGCATCGACGACAAGAACCTGGCTCGTGGGGTCAACGCACAGTCCCCGAGGGCGGAGGAGCGTCGTGGCGAGCGCGGGCGGGTACTCCTCGAGTTGGGGCCAGCGCCCGGCGAAGACTCCGATGGTTTCGCCGTGCAAGCGAAGGACGCGATGGCCAAGCCGGATGGTTCGTCGATGCTGGTAGTGAGCGGAGCAGCGACATCGGGAGTTCGGCGATTGCCATTGCCCAAGGCGACTGTGAGGCGGCTGCTCCCAACATCGAAGCGGAGGATGCGGGCAGTGCCGGGGGAGGCGACGTAGACTGCGTTTTGCCCGGCGTCGTAGGCAAGAGCCGATAGACGGCCTGGAACATTAGAGGCAGAGTTTGTTTGGGCGCAGGTGTTCCCGGCCGCCGTCTCGATTTTTGCGTCGGTGGTTACGCGGCGAATGCGGCAGTTAGCGGCATCGGCGATGTACAAGCGGCCCTCGGTATCGAAAGCGAGACCTCTTGGAGTATTGAGATAGGCGTCGGTGGCGGCTTCTCCATCACCACCCAACGCGGCGAAGCCGTTTCCCGCGAAGGTGCGGACGAAGCCATCAGCGTCTACCCGGCGAACAGCGTGGTTGGTTTCGTCCGAGAAATAAAGGCGGCCTGTCGAGTCAAACGCGAGGCCGCCGATCGTAGCCAAGTCGATTTGGAGAGCACGCCGGCTGGCTAGGGGGGAACCCCCGCCCGGGCCGCCGGCAGCCGTGGCGCAACGCCCTGTGCCGACCAAGTGGGTCATGACTCCATCGGGAGCAAGCCCGCAGATCCGGCAGGCTGAGGCGTCGACGAAAACCAGCGTCCCATCGGGAGCGGCGGCCAAGTGGGTGGGCTCCTGTACTTGAGCCACGCGCTCGCTACGGCCGGAGGGAAGCACGCGAAGGATCACCCCGGAGGCGCGCTGGCTGATATAGACATCGCCGTTGCTTACCGTAGCCACCCCGGACGGAAGGTCGAGGAGGAGGGACTCGGCGGTTTGGCTTTGCGTCGAGGAAGGTATCCCGGCGACACCGAGGAGAACCGTTAGGAGGAGTAGCATGAGTGACCTCTTTAGAGGGACAGCCGGCCGAGGAACGCGGCGGCTTCGCGGGGAGATTGGAGCCGGGACGTGCCGTCGGTGCCAACGAGTTCGGGCGAATCGGTGGAGCCGCCGAAGTAGAGTTGGCCGTCGGGCGCAGCGCCGATAGCGTTGACGTTGTCGCGATAGGCTCCGCCGAAGTAGGTGATGAGGTCGAGGCCTTCGGTGGCGCGCTTGGGGTCGATCACCGCGAGAAAACCCTCCTGGCCAAGAGAGGCGGGCGAGGGCTGTGGCGCCCCGCCGCTGACGGGTAGCCCGGCGTTGGCAACGTAGCCGGCGAGGGCGGCGCGGCCATCGGGAAGGGCCGCGATGGATTGGGGAATATCGGCGCCGCCGCCGCCTAAAAGCGACGAGTAGCGGAGGCGTTGGGCGGGCGGTTCGGCTCCGTCTACAACGGCTACGAAGCCGTCGATTTCCCCGCGGAGAACGCGTTGCGCGGCGTTGGCGGTGGTGGGGAAGTTGGCAGAGAAGGTGTAGCCGGTGAGATAAACCTGCTGGCCGGCGCCGGCTGCGATTGCCGTGGGGAAGTCGCCGAGGGAGCCGCCGAGATAGGTGATGTAGGTGATGGCGTCGAGGCCGGGTTGGGCGAGATCGAGGCGGACGAGGAAGCCGTCGAGCATGGAGCTGATCGTCGTTTGGGTGCCTTCGTCGTAGGTGACGGGGAAGTTGTCGGAGTTGGTAACGCCGGTGATCCAGAGGTAGCCGGCTTGATCGAAAACAGCGCCGGAGGCATAGTCGCCAAGGGAGCCGCCCAGGTAGGAGGTGTAGTGGCTTTCGGGTGCGTTGAAGGGGTTCAGTTGGACAATGTAAAGGTCACGGGCCCCCCGGTTGGCGGCCTGCATGCCGTTGTCGCTGAGGGTGAGGTCGGTGGAGTCGGTTTCGCCGACGAGGGCGAAGGAACCATCGGGACGCACGGGAACCGCCGCGACGGTTTCGGTGCCCGTTCCGCCGAAGTAGGAGGCATAGACGAGAGAATCGACGCCCACGCCGTTGGGGTCGAAGACGGCGACGAAGGCGTCGGTGTTGCCCGCGATTTCGAGGCGCTGGGAGGCTCCGGCCATGGGGAGGTCGATCGAGTTGGTGGAGCCGGCGAGATAGAGGAAACCGCTGGCACCGACGTTGAAGTCGCCAAAGGTTTCATCACCCGTCCCGCCGTAAAGGGTCCAGAAGAGGAGAGTGGAGCCTCCGCCGGGCAGGGGCCGGTAGCGGGCGATGAAAAGGTCCGAACCGCCCGCGTGGATGGCGCGGAAGGGCTCGTTGGGGGACTGCAGTATGAGGTCTGAGCGGGTGGTGCCGGCGACCCAGACTGTGCCGTCCGATGCCGGGCGTACGGCTTGTATGACCTCGGAACGGGTACCTGGATGGAAGGTGAGCCACGAGAAGGCGGGCTGCGTTTGGGCGCACAGGGGCAGCGCGCTGAGCAGCGCGAGAAGCGTGTGTTTCATGAAGCGATCTAATTCCTCTTTGGTCCCTGGACGCGGTCGAGGAGCTGGCCGGGTATCACGAAAGTGTGAAGAAGTGTTACGAGGGTGCGGAAGGGAGCAGCGCGTAGCCGACGCCGCGGACGCTGCGGATGAGTGGAGCGGCGGGGCCGAGCTTGCGGCGGATGCGGGCGACGTGAGTATCGACGCTCCGTTCGAACGGCGAAGCGGGGCGCTGGTGGAGACGGAGGGCGAGCTGGTCGCGCGAGACGGGTTCGCCGGGGACGCGGGCGAGTTCGACGAGGATGGCGAACTCCATGGCGGTGAGACCGAGCGGGCGGCCGGCGTAGGAGGCGTCGGCGCGGCAGGGGTCGATGGCGAGATCGCCGTGGCAAAGCGGACGAGGCGCCGTGGGGCAACGGCGGAGAACGGCGCGGATGCGGGCGAGGAGCAGCGGCGGAGGGACAGGCTTGATGAGGAAATCGTCGGCGCCGAGTTCGAGTCCGTTTACCATTTCGTCCGGGGCCGCCGCGGGGGCGAGGAGAATGGCGGGGAGCGCGCTGAATCGGCGGAATTCGCGCAGGAGGGCGAGGCCATTGAGATGGGTGGCCACGAGGGCGAGGTCGAAGTTTCGCTCCGCCAGCCGGGTGCGGGCGCGTTTGGGGCAAGGAATGGTTTCGAGGGTGAAACCCTGGGGCACGAGGAGGCGCTCGACGAGGCAGCAGAAGCCGGAGTCGTCGTCGATCAGCAATAAATGAACCATTGATTTGGAGAGCTGGCGTTACCGAATTTCAGTATCCGATCAGTACGCGGGATCGAATTTTAAGATTTGTTAGCTCGGGGTAAACTTTCGGTTTTTTGGAGTTGGAAGGCGCGGTGAACTACCATAAGAGTTTTCCCTCCCGATGGCACTGCGCTTCTACAACTCCCTCTCCCAGCAACTGGAACCTTTTTCGCCGCAAGACGGCAAGACGGTGCGGATGTACTGCTGCGGCCCGACCGTCTATCACTACGCCCACATTGGAAACCTGCGGACGTTCACGTTTCAGGACATCCTGCGGCGGTGGCTGCGGGCTTCCGGGTTTGCTCTCGACAACGTGATGAACATCACGGACGTGGACGACAAGATCATCCGGGCCGCGATGGCGCAGGGCAAGACGCTGCGCGAATACACGGCGCAGTACGAGGAGGCGTTCCTCGAAGATATGGCGACGCTGCGCCTCGAACGGCCGGAGCGCGTCGTGCGGGCAACGGAGCACATCGGCGAGATGGTGGACCTGATCCAGCAGCTTGGCGCGAAGGGCTTTACGTACGAAACGGATGGGAGCACGTACTACCGGATCGCCAAGTTTCCCGAGTACGGCAAGCTGTCGCACAACGACTTTGGCGGGATGATCGCCGGGGCGCGCGTGGACGTGGACGAGTACGAGAAGGACGACGCGCGCGACTTCGTGCTGTGGAAGCAGAAGAAGGAAGGCGAGCCGAGTTGGGACACGCCGATTGGCGATGGGCGGCCGGGCTGGCATATTGAATGCAGCGCGATGGCGATGAAGTATCTGGGGTCGACGTTGGATATTCACGCCGGCGGTATTGACCTGCAGTTTCCGCATCACGAGAACGAAATCGCGCAGAGCGAGGCGGTGACCGGGTTGCCGTTTGCGCGGTTCTGGCTACATGCCGAGCACCTGATTGTCGAAGGGCAGAAGATGTCGAAATCTCTCGGCAACTTCTATACTTTGCGGGATCTGCTGGCGCTGGGCTATGCGCCGGAGACGGTGCGGTATCTACTGGCCAGCGTTCCGTATCGCAACAAGTTGAACTTCACGATGGACGGCGTGAAGGCGGCGGCGACGGCGATCGACCGGTTGCGAAACTTTGAGCTACGGTTGAAGAGCGAGAGGTTTGCGGCCGGGGGGAATGCGGCGGCCGAGGAACGGGCGGCGGCGGCGACTGCGCGATTCCGCGAGGCGATGGACGATGACTTGAATACCGCCGGCGCGTTGGGCGTGGTGTTCGAGTTTCTGCGCGACACGAATTCGGCGATGGACGCGGGGCAGTTCGGAGCGGAGAACGTGGCGTCTGCGCAGGCGTTTCTGGCCCTGTTTGATTCGGTTTTTGATGTGTTGCGGCCGACGGCATCCGTGGGCGGACTCTCCGACGAGGCGATTGAGGCGTTGATAGCCGAACGGGTGGCGGCCAAAAAGGCGCGGAATTTTGGGCGGGCGGATGAGGTTCGCGCGGAGCTGGATGCGCAGGGCATCGTGCTGGAAGACACGAAAGACGGCACCCGCTGGAAGAGAAAATGAAGATTCAAACTCAGGCCGTGCACGCCGGCGACCGGAAAAAGCCCGGCGCCCATGTGCCGGTAACCACTCCGATCTATACGGCGGCGAGCTATTCGTACGAAGACATCGAGACGACGGACCAAGTATTTGCCCACGAGATTCCGGGCTATGCGTACGCGCGATTCGATAACCCGACGAACCACGCACTGGAAGAGTTGTTGACGGCGCTCGAAAGCGGGGCCGGCTCGCTTGCGTGTTCGACGGGTATGGCGGCGCTGCAGATTGCGATTTCGACGGCGCTGTTGGATCGCCGGAAGAAAGTGCTGGCGGCCAGTGCCTTGTACGGGGCAACGATCAACCTTCTGATGAACGTGATGGGGCCGTTCGGCATCGAAACGTCATTTGTCGATATTACGAACCCGGAGGCCGTGAGGGCTGCGATTGAGGCGGAGAAGCCCGGCTGCGTGCTGATGGAAACGGTGTCGAACCCGGTGCTGCGGGTGGGGCCGCTCGACGAGATTGCGCGGATTTGCCGGGAGGCGGATGTGGCGCTGATCGTCGACAACACGTTTGCGACTCCGCTGCTCGTGCGGCCGCTTGAACTGGGCGCCCACATGGTGGTGCACTCGCTGACAAAGTATCTATCGGGGCATGGCGACGTGATGGGTGGGGCCGTAATCGCGGATGAGGTGCATCTGCCGATTCTGCGGCAGATGTCCCGGACGGCTGGGCCGACGCTGGGGCCGTTTGAGGCGTATCTGGCCATGCGGGGGATCAAGACGTTTCCGCTGCGGATGGAACGGCAGTGCGCGAATGCCGCGGCAGTGGCGCAATTCTTGCGAGGGCATGCGGGGGTGGAGCGCGTGTTTTATCTCGACGATCCGGCGCATGTTGATGCTCCAACGATCGGCCGCCTATTTCCAGCGGGACAGTTCGGGGCGATGGTGGCGTTTGAAGTGAAGGACGCCGGGACGACGGAGGTGTTCGCGTTTATGAACCGGTTGAAACTGGTGGTGAAGGCAACGTCGCTGGGCGATGTGCATTCGATGATGCTCTATCCGAAAATGGCGTCGCATCGGGACCTGAGCCCGAAGCAGCGGGAGCGGATGGGGATTCGGGATTCGCTCGTGCGTCTGTCCGTTGGGATTGAGGCGGCAGAGGATATCTGCGGGGACCTCGACCAAGCTCTGAACCAATAAAAAATGCCGCATCCGGTGTTGCTGGATGCGGCGTATTTAGGAGGTAAGGAGGGAGTAAATCACTAACTGAACTGCGCGAAAACTTGTACTTAGGCGCGGCGGCGGAGTTGACTCAACGCCAGGAGGCCGACGCCCATCAGCAGGTAGGTGCTGGGTTCGGGGACCGAAGTGTCGGCCGCTTCAAAGAGGGTTTGGGAGTAGCGGGGGCCGGCCGTGGGCTGGTAAAAGACGCCGCCGTTACCGGATTTGCCTTGGCTGGCGACGACGAGTGCGCTGGCCGCGCTGAGGATTTGGGAGTTGGTCGTGTTCGAGCTTTGGATGCGCCCGGCGGTGAGGCCGTCTCCGCCGTCGGCGACGATGTCCCACGCGGCCAGTTGGAAGGCGGCGGCCTGCCAGCCTTGGCTCATAGCGGGGACGTAGGAGTTGAACATCCAGGCGAGGCGTTCGCCTTGGTTAACCTGGCTGCCCGCGAGCGGCGTGACTTCGACGGTATCGAGCCGGAGGCCGATGAACGGATCGGCGCAGAAGAGGAGCGCCGTGACCCCGGTATCGAAGCGAACACCGATTTGGCCGGCATAGATGTTAGTGCTCTGGTTGTCGAACCTCACATCGATGTTCTCGAACAGCGCCGGGACGGTGCCGTCGTAGGTCATGGTCATCGCCATTCCTTGTGCAACCGTAAGGCCAATCATTGCCACGAGGTTCCGGAGGCGGTGGGTTCGTTTCGCTGTCATGGATCTAGTATTTCGCTTGGCAGCGGTTGGCCCAATGGTGCATATGGCTCAAAACAGTGGACTTATATGGCTATAGGCCGTCTGGTTCCGGCGTACTGCAGGACCTTCCCGGTGCGACGTACCGCAGTACCGGACCCTTAGATCGGAAGTACTGAAAATCGGCCGAATGGGACAAAATGTCGCTCGAAACTACGGCGAATTGGCCGGAGGCTTAAGGGAATGCGCCAAATAGTCCCAGAACCGCCGGGGGGCTATGGGGTTCCGCTGGTAGAATGTGCGGATGCAAAGTTGGCGTCGGAAGGCTCATGACTTGCTTGAGCCTGGAGAGCAGGCTTCTCCTTGGGAGCAGGTCTTCGATTTTACTGTCCTGCTGATGATATTGATCAGCGTGAGCGTCGTCGTCCTGCAGTCGATGCCGGACCTGGCGGAATACGATGGCGTGTTCGCTCAAATTGAGGCGTACGCTGTGTACTTCTTCACGGCTGAGTACGTGGCGCGCCTGTGGACTTGTGCGGAGATTGAGCAGTACGGAGGAGGGTGGCGCGGGCGGTTGCGCTATGCGATGAGCCCGATGGCGGTGGTTGATTTGGCGGCGATTCTGCCGTTTTATCTGATGCCGTTTGCCGATTCGAACACAGTGGTTTTCCGATTGCTGCGGGTGTTCCGGTTGGTGCGGGTGCTGAAGTTTGGGCGGTACCACTCGTCAATAGGGCTCCTGGGACGCGTGTTGTTGTCGCGGCGGGAAGAGCTGCTCGTTTCTTTGGCGTTGGTGATGGCTTTGGTTGTGATCACATCGACTTTAATGTACGCGGTGGAGCACGATGCGCAGCCGAAGGTATTTTCGAGCATTCCGGCGTCGATGTGGTGGGGAATTGTGACGTTGACTACGGTGGGATACGGCGATGTTTATCCGGTCACTGCGCTGGGGAAGGTGGTGGCTGGGATCTCGGTACTCATGGGAGTGGGATTGTTTGCCTTGCCAGCCGGGATACTGGCAAGCGGCTTTGCTGAGGAGTTGGCGCGGAGCAAGAAGGCACCGTGTGGGAAAAGCTGCCCGCATTGCGGAAAAGAATTGCCGGATGCTTAAACGCAAAAAAGCCCGCCGGGTAGGCGGGCCTTTTTGAGGGTTGGTGTTGGGTTCTGGATTAGAAGCTAATCCGGAGGCCCATCGTGATGGCGCGGGCGCCGACCTGGGGTCCGGTAGGACGTCCGAAGGCCGCGTTGCCAATTACGCCGTTCACGCCGCCGAAGCGGGTACGGTTGAACAGGTTGAACATGTCAGCCCGGTAGGTGAGTTCTACAGGGTTCTTGTCGTTCTGGAACAGGATGGTCCGCTTCGAGATGCCCACGTTTTCAAACGCGATCATCGGCTGGCGGAAATCGTTGTGGTAGAGCGCCGCGGAGCCGAGGGTAAACGGAGCCGCCGGGGCGAACGCGCCAGCGTTAAGCCAGCGAACGTTCGGGTTGTTCGGATCCAGGTCGCCGAAGTTGGCCGACGTACGGATGGGTTGACCCGTCGTGTTGGCTTTGGTGGCGGTCGAGAAGATGGTGGCGCCGAGCGGGTTGCCCGGGGTGACCAACTGAATGAGGTTACCGGAGTAGTAGCGCTGTGCACCGCTGACCGTCCAACCTTTGACGAGGCCGTTTACCAGGGTGTTCGAGCTGCTGAGGAACCGGCGGCCGCGGCCGAACGGCATGTCGTACGCCCATACGAAGTTGAAAACGTGCGGCTGGTCGAACGGGCTGAACGACTTCATATCGTCGAGGTTGTAGGCATCCTGTGCACCGATGTTGAACTGCTGGCTAAAGATCTGGCGGAAGTGAGCGTTCGAAAGCGTCTTCGACCAGGTGTAAGCAGCGAGGAGTTGGAAGCCACCGAAGCGGCGCTCCACTTTCGCCTGCATCGAGTCGTACCAGGTTTGACCCTGACCCGAGTTGCGGCTCCAGACATCGAGGTATTGGGGATACGGACGCAGCGACTGCGCAACGGAACGGTTTGGGTAGCCAGCGTACGGCGCCCGGATACCGGCGGCCTGAGCGGCTGCCGAGTTCAGCGGCTGGGTCAGCAGGCCTCCACGCGCCAACTGGCTGGTGGGAAGCTGGTTCTGGCTGATGGTTGAGTTAAGACCGTTGCCGCGGTTGCCCACGTAAGCAACGTCAAACAGGAAACCCTTCAACTCGTGCTGCAGGTTGATGCTCCAGTTGTAGACGCGGGGAGCCTTACCGAAGTTCGGGCCAAAGAAGTCGATCGCTTGAAAGTTCGACAGGGTGGGATCGAGCAGCGGAGGGGGCTGGAATGTGGGGCTCACCGGAATGCCGCCGTCCCAGTTGATGATTGGATCGACGCCGTTGCCGAGAACCTGATTGGTGCTCGCGAAGCCCTGCCGGCAGCCGCAGCCACCATTGCCGAGGGTCTGGTAGAACATACCCCAGCCGCCACGGAGAACCGTCTTCGGGGTGAGCTGATAGGCGAAGCCCACCCGCGGTCCGATGTTGGTGTAGTCGGTCGGGTAGGGACGAAGCGAGCCGGTTCGGCCCGGGCCGTTGCCAAAGAAGACCAGCGCGCCAGCGAGGTTGCCGGCGCCGGGGTTGGGCCGGCTCGGATCGAGGCCCGAGTAGTTGCCATCGCGTTCATGGAAGGCGATCGGCACTTCGTAGCGGAAGCCGAGGTTCATCGTCAGCTTGCTGTTCACCCGCCAGTTGTCCTGGAAGTAGCCGGCCGTGTAGCGGTAAGCCAGGTTCGGGAAGAGGACAGGCAACAGGGTGCTGTCGGCCTCATCCACCGCTCCGAGAAGGAGGCTGGCGAATTCGTGGCCGCTGCCCGTGGTGCTGTTCGGAATCGCGGTCTGCGCCCGGTTGAAGAAGTAGCGGCCGTTCGAGCCCGCGAGGTCATAGCCGAAGGTCGACAGACGCCGATGGTCCCAGCCGAATTTAAACTCGTGCTTGCTCTTCACCCAGGTGTAACCCTGCGTGACCATCAAGGTGTCGTTGTCCTGTCCGCCGTTGCTGACCTTACCGTCCTGGACGCCGTAAGGGGTCAAGCCCGCTTGGCCGCGGAAGACGATCCGGGGAGTCGCGTCGCCGTCCGGAAGTACTCCAGGAATCGTCAAACGCGAAGCACCGCCTCTCTGAGCAGGATTGTCCCATCCCTGCCGCGTCGCCGAGTAGCCAAACGTCGTGTGCATCAGGAAGGTAGGGGAGAGCGACCAATCGTGGTTAAACCGGAGATTGTAAGGCTTCTGAAAGCTAGAGCCGAGACCCTGGTCGATCGGGCCGGAAAAGTTCGTCACGCTACCGACGTCGCCATCCTCTTTGCTGAGGAAGAACGACAAACGGTTCATGGGGGTGAACGCATGATCGGCCTTAATGCTCCATATCTTCTGTTCGATCACCTGCTGGTTGACGAAGTCGAAGTTCTGTTGCAGCGACGCCCGCGTCGGATTTGGAATCAGCGGAATTAGATTGCGAGAAACCCGGCTGAAGCGGCTCTGTGGGATGATATTCCCCGGGAACGGCTGACGGGTGGTGCCCGAAGTGGTTGCAGGGTCGAAAATCATCTGGTTGCCAAGCTGCGAAAAATCTCCTTGCTTCATCTGCGCGGTGGGTACCGTGGAGACCGGGAAGGAGACGTTCGCGGGCAGCAAACGCTGAGTGTAGGTGTAGTAGAAAAAGGTTTTATCCCGTCCGTCATAGACTTTCGGAATGTAGACGGGGCCTCCGCCGGCGCCGCCGACTTCGTTCTGCCGTTCCTTCGGACGACCCAAGCCCTGCGCGTTACGCGCCCAAGCGTTGGCGTTCCAAATGTCGCGGCGCATGTTCAAAAACGCTGTGCCGTGGTACCAGTTGGTGCCGCTCTTGGTGACGTACTGTTCGACGCCGCCGCCAAAACGGCCCAGTTCGGCAGAGTAGGCGCCGGTCGTCAGCTTGAATTCACCGAACATTTCCGCCGAAGGCATGTTGAAAACCGTGCCGCCCGACTCGGGAATGATCAGCGAAGCGCCGTCGATCTGCACTTCCTGCGCGCGGCCACCGGAACCCGAAATGCTCTGTTCACCCGCCCCGGCGTTTACGCCAGGCATGTAGGAGACAAAGGCGCGGGGGTTGCGGATGGCGCCGGTGAATAGCGGAATATCCGCCATAAACTTGGTCGAAAAGGTCTGACCGCGTTCGCTGGTCGAGGTTTCGAGCAACGGCGCATCCGCCGTTACGTCGATGGTTTGCTGCACGTCGCCGACTTCCAGTTTCAGGTCGAGGTCGAGGCGCTGCGCAATACGGATTTCAATGTTGGACCGGTTCAACCGCTTGAAACCGGCCTTTTCGACAACAATGGTGTAAACGTCCGTCTTCAACGTGGGGAAAACGTACAGGCCCGCGTCCGTTGTCGTCGTTTCGATCTTCAAATTCGTCGCTACGTTGGTGGCGGTGACCTTCGCGCCCGGAACACTCGCTCCGTTTGCATCGACTACCGTACCGCCGAGGGATCCCGTGGCCACCTGGCCTAAAGCCAAGCTTGCGCCCAGCACTGACAGAGCCAACAACGAGGTTATCTGTTTAATTCTCATCTGACCTCTTAATTTCTATATTCTTTCACTTGCAAGTCTATGATTTTTCATATACTTGCAACTCATTTTCATTACCGCTCTCAGATTTTAATACAGCTCACCGTGGATTCCAACA
This sequence comes from Candidatus Sulfopaludibacter sp. SbA3, assembly GCA_945890485.1. Lineage (GTDB taxonomy): Bacteria > Acidobacteriota > Terriglobia > Bryobacterales > Bryobacteraceae. The sequence goes on from CAMDCN010000013.1 coordinate 63,664, forward strand.
CAAAATTGAAACACTTGCCTTTTCGATATTGTGTTATCATTCTCGTGTGGCGATCTCACGAATCTTTGCGGCCGGTTTTATTCCGGCAGCCCTGCTTTTTGCGCAGTCCTCTTCCTCTATCGGCAGTGTGGCCGGAAAAATTACCCTCGCGGCGACGGGGAATCCTTTGCACCACGCCTCCGTCCTGTTGCTACCCCTGGGGAGGGTAGTCGAATCTGATGATGACGGGCTCTATCGCTTCTCCGACGTGCCAGCGGGAAAATATACGTTGGTGGCGAATGTCAATGGCTTAAGCGGGGAGCGTCTGTCCGTGACGGTGACTGCCGGCGCCACCGCGTCGGCTGATTTTGTTCTCAGCATCTCACCGCTGCGGCAGGAGATTACGGTGACTGCTTCCGGGCGGCCGGAGACGACGATGGAGGCTTTCAGCTCCGTCTCTTCGCTCGACACCCTGGATTTGGCAACCAAAGCGGCGGCCTCCCTAGGCGATGTGCTGGATGGACAGCCAGGGGTTGCCAAGCGAAGCTTTGGGCCAGGCACCGGGCGTCCGGTGCTGCGCGGGTTCGACGGCGACCGGGTGTTGATTATGCAGGATGGGGTGCGGACGGGCTCGTTGTCCAGCCAGTCGGGGGATCATGGGGAGCCGCTGGATCCGCAGTCGCTGGAGCGAGTGGAGATCGTGCGGGGCCCGGCAACCCTCCTTTATGGGTCGAACGCGATTGGCGGGGTCGTGAACATGATCACGGGCCACCACGAGGCACAATCCGCGGGGCATGAGGGGTTGCACGGATATCTGTCGACCATCGGAGGGACGAACAACGGTCTGCATGGCGGCAGCGCGGGGCTCGACTACGGCGTGGGCCGGTGGGTGTTTCGGATGGGGTCGGGTGGTCAGCGGGCGTCAGACTATCGCACGCCGGCGGAGCGGATCTTCAATTCCGCCACGCGGAACTATTCCGGCCAAGCGGGTGTGGCTCGCTATGGGGAACGTTCCTGGTTCAATCTTTCATACAACACCCAGCGGGGAACCTATCAGGTACCGAACGCCGAGTTGCAGGAAGAGCACCACGAGGAGGAGGGGCACGAGGGCGAGGAGCATGAACATGAAGAGGAGGGGCATGGGCATGAATCGGTTCGTCTCCCCTTCACCCGTCAGGGGGTCCGGCTGGCTGGCGGATTCCGAAATCTGAATCGGCCGATAGAAGGAATTCAGTACAGCTACAACTACACCGACTGGCGTCACAACGAAGTAGCCGGTGGGGAGATTGAGAATCAGTTTTTCAATAAGCAGTCCGACTACCGGGTGGTGTTCGAGCAGAGGCGTTCAGGGCGGCTATCGGGCAGCTTCGGGGGCTGGGGGTTGCGGCGCGACTATAAGGCGATTGGCGCGGAGGCGATCACCCCGCCAGTGATCCAAAACGCATTGGCCGCTTTTGCGGTGGAGACGCTGACGCTGTCCGACCGGGTGCGGATGCAGTTCGGGGGACGGCTGGAGAACAACCGGTTCCGGCCGGACGGGTTGCGGAGCCGCTCTTTCACGGGGGCGTCGGGATCGGTCGGCGTGAACGCTTCGATTTGGGACGGCGGCGTATTCGTCGCCAACTATAACCACTCGTACCGGGCTCCGGCAATTGAGGAGCTTTATGCCAACGGGCCCCACCTGGGGAATTTAACGTTCGAGATCGGCAGCGCGAACCTGCGCCGGGAGCGGGGCGACGGGTTGGACCTTTCTCTGCGGCACACCACAAACCGTGTGAAAGCTGAGCTGAACTACTTCTATTACCGGATGCGGGACTTTGTGTTTCTGGCGCCGACGGGCGAGCGGGAGGATGGACTGCTGGTGGCGGAGTACGCACAGGCCAACTCGCGGTACACGGGAGTCGATGGGCGGGTACAAGCGGGACTCCATAAGAATGCCTGGCTGAATTTGGGATTTGATGCGGTGAACGCGGAGTTGACCGGGCTTGGGACGCCGCTGCCGCGGATTCCGCCGGTGCGCGGGCGCGTGGGATTGGATTTGCGGGCCGGACGGTGGAGCTTGCTGCCGGAGGTCGTGATGTCGAACCAGCAGAACCGGATCTATACGACCGAAACCGAGACGGCGGGCTTCGCCGTGTTCAACCTGCGCGGGACCTACACGTTGACGACCCAACACACGATTCACCTGTTCGGGGTGAACTTCTTCAACACGGGCAACCGGCTTTACCGGAACCATCTTTCGTTCATCAAGGACGTGGCGCCGGAGATCGGCCGGGGTGTTTCGTTCAGCTATTCGGTTCGTTTCTTCTAGGCTGTTACCTTTAAGAGATGCTCTCCGTTCGCGGCCACGTGCTCCGCATGGCCGCGCTCGCTTGGCCTATCATCGTTGCTGAACTCGGCTGGATGTCGATGGGTTTGGTCGATACCCTGATGGTGGGCCCATTGGGGAAAGAGGCTATTGGCGCCGTGGGCGTGGCCAATATCCTATACGACACATTTGGCATCTTCTCGCTTGGTTTGTTGCTAGGATTGGACCCGCTGGTGGCGCAGGCGTATGGTGCCGGGAGGCCCGCCGACGCGAACCGGTATCTGCGTCAGGGCGTTTGGCTGGCGTTGTTTCTGACGCCGCCGACGATGGTGATGGCCTTGAGTCTGCCGGCGTTGATGGAATGGATCGGGGTGCAGGGGCCGGTGCGAGCTTTGGCGGAGCCATACATTCTGGCGCTGTCAACGGGGACCTTGCCACTCTTGCTATACGCTGCGTTTCGGCGGTTCCTGCAGGCGACGGACCGGGTGCGCCCAGTGATGATCGCGTTGGTCTCCGCGAACCTGATCAACGCGGCGGCGAACTATGTGTTGATCCACGGCGCATGGGGCCTGCCGGCGTTCGGGGTGACGGGATCGGGGTGGGCAACGGCTGCTTCCCGGGTGTTTCTGGCGGCGGTATTGATCGTAGCGACGCGGCTGGACGATGTGACCGAGCTATGGGCGAAGGGACAGCGGTGGGTGAAGCCGAGGGCCGAGGATCTACGGGAGTTGCTGCGGCTGGGGGCCCCGGCTGCGGGGCAGATTGGGTTTGAGATCGCAGTGTTCGGCGCGGCAACGATGTTGGCGGGGCGGTTGTCGACGGCGTCGTTAGCAGCGCATCATATCGCGCTGAACATGGCGGGTATCACGTTTATGGTGCCGCTGGGAATTTCGTCGGCTGGGGCCGTGGCCGTAGGGCAGGCGTTGGGCCGCAATGAACCGAGGGAGGCGAAGCGGGCGGGGTGGGTGGCGCTGGGTTTCGCGGGCAGCTTTATGACGTTGGCGGGACTGGTGTTTGCGTTGGCGCCGGGCTTGGTATTCGGCGCCTTTACAAATGATCCAGAACTTCTCGGGATCGGCGTAGGGCTGTTGCGGATTGCGGCTGTCTTTCAACTTTTCGACGGATTGCAGGTGGCGGCCACCGGAGTCCTGCGCGGGGCGGCGGAAACTCGGCTGCCCATGGTGGCGAACCTGGCCGGACACTGGGTGCTGGGGCTTCCGTTGGGCTACTACCTATGCTTTGAGCGCGGTATGGACGCGGCGGGATTGTGGGCTGGCCTGTCGGTGGGTCTGATTGTCGTGGCGGTGTTGTTGGTGTGGTACTGGTGGCGTTTGCCGCTGCGTCCTGTGTCATCCTGAAGCCATGCGCCGGTTCTGGCAGCGACTGAAAAACGCCCTCCGGCCGCGCATTGCGCAGCGGATTACACGGGCGGGGTTGTGGTTCACGATCACGATCCTACTGACGGGCGTGGGCGCATTTCTTTCCGCGAATAATCTCATTTTTCTCATCTTGTCGGCGTTGTTGGCCACGCTGATTGTGAGCGGCAATCTGAACCGGCTGACCCTGGCCGGCTTGGAGGTGGAGTTTGAGCCGCCGAAACATCTATTCGCTCAGGAGAACGTGTCGGGAGGCATCGCAATCCGGAACACAAAATCGTGGTTCCCGAGCTTTGCGTTGCGGCTTTCCAGCGCGAGCGAAAACGGATTGCGCCGGCCCGTGTTCATCCCGTTGATTGGACCGGGAGAAGTAGTGAAGTTTGACGCCGAGGTTCGGTTCGCCCGGCGAGGGCGGTACCGGGAGAACGGATTTGAGATCTCGTCGCGGTTTCCGTTCGGGTTTGCGGAGCGCCGGGCCGCGGTGACGCTGCTGGCGGAAGTATTGGTATATCCAGAGATGGAAGAGCGTCATCTGACGGAGCCGCTGTTTGTCGAATTGCTCGCTGAGGCTGAGGCGCGGCGGCAGGGCCGGGGGACGGAGTTTCACCAGTTGCGGCCATACCGACACGAAGATGACGCGCGGCATATCGACTGGCGGACTTCGGCACGCCATGGGGAGATGTACCTGCGGGAGTTTGCCGTGGAGCAGCTGGAGGACGTCGAGCTGTGGCTTGATCTTGGCGGGTGGCGTACCGACGGGTTCGAACAAGCTATTCGTGCTGTCGCCGCGCAAGCGTTCGAGCTGGATCGTCGTGGGCTGCACGTAAAGCTGCGAACGCAAGAATGCGAAATTGCCGTGCCCGGTCAGGCTGATATCTATGGCCTGCTCAAATATCTGGCGCTCGTGGACCTGGAGCCCTTGGCGCGGCCTTTTCCCGAATCCAGCGTGTCCACCACTGCCTTAGTGCTGCTGTATACCGCGGCGAGTGAAAGGGCGCCTGCGCCTCTGGTCAACCGGGCGATCTTCCTCAGCGAACCGAGCTAGCCTTCATGCGCTACGACCTGCGACGACGAAGGATCAGCACAGCGCTCAAGCCGCTGGCGAAGAGCAGATAGGTTCCCGGCTCGGGAATATCGCTGATGGCGGAACTGGTCCAGTTGCGGGTTGCTTCGTCGTACAGGCTCGTATGGAGACCGTAATAGAATCCAGACGTATAGGTGCCAGATGAGAGCTGCGGAATGGTACTCGCCGAGGCGATGCCGATAATCACGTTGTTCACAAGCATTGCGCCGCCCGAGTCACCCGCCGCCACAATCCCGTAGTTGGCCGGTTCGGACGATGACGCGAAGTTGTGGGCGGTCAGGAGTGGATTGTCGACTTCTCCCCCGAGGATTCCAAAAAGACGGTTCTGCGCGTGGCGGCGCGTTCCGCCGGGGAGCGCTCCGGACGGGTTACCACCGAGTCCATAACCAACCATGTCGACCACGGTGCCGGTGGTGTCGCTGAACGCGATTGGCTCCGTGCCATCGGCGATCGTATAGATCGTCGCGTCGGCCGGCGCCACCGTCGCGAGCCGTAGAATCGCGATGTCGTACTCCTGAATCGCAGCGTTGGAAGCGCGGTTCGCAAACAGAGGGTGGACTTCGGCGCTAGTGACGCCAAGGGTGGCAAATCCAGAGGCCGTTTGAAAGGTGACGTCCCAACTACTCGCGGGGGCGACGCAATGGCCGGCAGTCAGGATGACCGTCGGGGACACAAGCGCCCCGGAGCAGCCGAATGATCCTCCGGCGATATAGTTTCCGATAATACTCGCGACGCCAGTGTACGAGGCGTTGCCCGTCAGGTAGCCCGGCGACGAGGTATCGTGAATCGTCATTGCGCCCGCGGGAGCGCTGACGAGACACAAAAGGAAGCCGTAGTGGCGGACAATTGCCATACCCAGAAGTTACTACGAAATTTATAAACCAACACGAGAAATACCCGGAGAATATTGCCCTAGCCGAATAAGTACGGTTACTTACTTAGGCCTTGCTAAGGCGAAGTCTGGATGGTCTGGGCGCAACCCCGGGGGAATCCCTGAGTCGAACGTGCTACTATCGCGGCAACGCGATGGAAAAGACCAAACCCCTCTACTACCTGGAAACCGATTTTCCGGCCGATGAACTCAGCTTGGCGCCACCCGCCGAGCCAGCCAATCGCCGGTTCTTTGTGACGGCGCTGGCGACGGGTTTCGCCCTTGCCGTGCAGCCGGTCTCGGCCGCGGCCATCACCACGGACACCGAGGGCCTGACGGCGGGGGAAGTGAAGATTCCCGCGGCGGGCGGCGAGATTCCGGCCTACCGGGCGATGCCGGCCAATGGTAAGAAGTTCCCCGTGGTGCTGGTGGTGCAGGAGATTTTCGGCGTACACGAACACATCAAGGACGTCTGCCGCCGTTTCGCCAAGGCTGGATGGTTCGCGATTGCTCCCGAAATGTACGCCCGGCAGGGCGATGTTTCGAAGCTGCAGAACATCCAGGACATTTTTAAGATCGTAGGTCAGGTTCCGGATAGCCAGGTAATGGCGGATCTCGACGCGGCCGTGGCCTATGCCGGAAAAACCGGCAAGTGCGACGTGAAGAAGCTTGGGGTGACGGGGTTCTGCTGGGGTGGGCGCATTACGTGGCTCTATGCGGCGCACAACCCGAAAGTGAAGGCGGGCGTGGCGTGGTACGGCCGCCTGGTCGGCGACGCTTCGACGAATTCGCCGAAGCATCCGGTGGACTTGGCGGCGTCGTTGAGCGTCCCGGTGCTGGGGCTTTACGGGGCCAAGGATCGCGGGATTCCGCTCGATTCTGTGGAGAAGATGCGGGCGGCGTTGAAGGCGGCGGGCAAGCCGGGCGAGATCCACGTCTACCCGGAGGCCGACCACGGCTTCCACGCCGACTATCGACCAACCTACAATGAGGCGGCGGCCAAAGATGGCTGGTTGAAATTACTGGCCTGGTTTAAGAAACACGGCGCGGTGTAAACGGATCTACATTCTGGAGGTGTACTCAAGATGATTTACATGATCGTGATTGGTTTTCTGATCGGCCTGGTGGCGCGGTTCCTGTTCCCAGGGCGTGACCCGCACGGTTTCATCATCACCACATTGTTGGGTATCGCCGGATCCATGATCGGTAGCTACGCCGGCCAGGCTTTGGGTTTCTACTCGGCTGGCCAGCCGGCTGGGTTCCTAATGTCCGTGGTGGGGGCGATGGTTCTGCTGTTCGCCTTCCGGATGGTTCGTTCGAACGGATAGATCGATGCTGTCCGTCGCTGTACTTACGAACGTGTTGGGCCTGGCGATCGGCGCCGGGCTCAATCTGTATGCGGCCGTCCTGGTGACAGGACTGGGGATCCACTACGGCTGGTTGACGCAACTGCCTGCCGAACTGAACATTCTGGCGCATCCGGCGGTGTTGATCGCGGCCGGGGTGATGTACACGGCGGAGTTTGTCGCCGATAAGGTTCCGTTCTTCACGCCGATTTGGGATGGCATCCATACCTTCATCCGGCCGGCGGGTGCGGCGCTGCTGGCGTTAGGAGCGACGGGCGACATGGACCCGATGGTACGAACGCTGGCCATGCTAGCGGCTGGGACCGTGGCGCTGGGAACGCATTCGAGCAAGATGGGTGTGCGGCTGATGGCGCATACGACGCCCGAACCGGCGACGCACTCGGTGATGAGTATTGCCGAGGATGTCGGGGTGGTGGCGCTGCTGGCGCTCGTGTTTCAGTATCCGTGGGTGGCTCTCCCGGTACTGCTCGCTTTGCTCGTGGGCATGGCGGTGCTGTTGCCGTTTCTGTGGCGGGTCGCGAAGTTTCTGGTGTCGGGCCTGTGGGGGCGGGTAACGTCGATCTTCGGCTTGACGCCGGATTCGGAGGCAGTACCGCCTTGGGTCCCCGGGCAGGTGCAGGCCGTGCGCGTATTTAGCCGAAAAGTGAAAGGCGCGCCGCGGGTGTGGCCGGGATACCTCTTGTTGTACGGCACGCAGACGCAGTTCACGTACAAACGTTGGGGTCGCGTTCGGACGGTCACCGTGGGCGATGCGGAGGCGCGCCCGGAGTGGGGATTCGTATTTAACGTGGTCCGCTGCTCCGGGGGCGCGAGTTTTTACGTGACCAAAGAGTGGTGCCCTGTGCTTACTTCACAAACGCCTGCCGGAGCATCGCTTCAAAAGGTGGAGTACAGATAAGCGCGTTGCCGCCGTAGATGGAATCGGTGCCGGCGAAGTTGAAGAACTTGCCGCCGGCCTCTTCGACGAGGACTTTGAGGGGGCAGAGGTCCCAGGGCTGGGCGCTGGGTTCCACCCAAACTTCGGCTTTCCCGGTGACGATCATCATGCAGTCCGGCCCGCCGCTCAAGCTACGGACGGCCCAGAAGTTGGCACAGAAATCCATCACTTGGTCGCGATACGACCATTTCTTGTTGTTCTGCAGGCCATTGAAGCAGACGACGGCGCGGTCGAGACGGTCGACGCTCGAAACCTTGCAGCGGACGTCGTTGCACCATGCGCCGCCGCCGACGCTGGCGAAGTACGTCTCTTCCATCACGGGGTAGTGGGCGCAGCCGGCGACTGGCTGGCCGTTCTCTTCGAGGCCCAGCAGGACGCCCCAGAGCATGTTACCTCGCACGAAATCGCGGGTGCCATCAATGGGGTCGATGATCCAGGTGCGGCCGGAGCGGGAGGGTTTGGCTACGCCTTCCTCGCCGCGCTGGCCGTCTTCCGGGAACATCTCTTCGAGCATCCGGGCGATAAGCTTCTCGCTTTCCTTGTCGGCGATCGTAACGGGCGAGTCGTCGCTCTTATCCTCCATCTGGATGCCCTGCTCAAAGTAGCGCATGGCGAGGGAGGAGCTGGCTTTCGAGATGCGGCGCATCGCCGCGATTTCGCGTTCGTAATTCATCTTTGAACTATTATCTAACGATGAGCCTGCGAACCGTGTATTCCCTCCTTGAAGAGGCCGTCAGCAAGTATGGCGAAGCCGTGGCGCTGCACCAGCCGGTGGTTGTGGACAAAGCGCGCAGCTACCAGACGTGGACGTGGCCGCAATATCGCGATGCCGTGCGCGAGATCACCTGCGGGTTGCGGGCCATGGGCGTGCAGCCGGGCGAGAGTGTGGCGTTAGGTAGTGAGACGCGGGCCGAATTCTATCTCACCGACCTGGCGATCATGACCAATGGATCAACCGCCGCGGCGCTTTATGCGAACTCGTTGGCGGGCGACCAGGTGAAGGCGTTGCGGACGTGCGGCGCGAAGATCGTATTTCTCGAAGACCCCAAGTACTTGAAGATGCTGCGGGCGGCCGGGGGCGGGGAACTGGACGTGCAATGGATCCTGCTGACGGGCTTTGAAGAAGGCGTCGCCACGCTCGCCGAAGTGAGGGCCCGGGGCCAGGCGGCGATTAAGGAGGACCGCGATTATTTCGAACGGATTCGTGTGATGGTGAAGCCGGAGGACCGGGCGATTCTCTACCTCACCTCCGGTGCGACCGGCGAGCCGAAGATGGTGGAAGTGTCGCATGCGGCACTGGTGGCTAATGTCGACATGGGTCCACCGGCGATCCCGATTGGCCCACAGGACCGGATGCTGGCGTTTCTGCCGTCGGCCCATATTGCCCAGCGCGTTGCGCTGGAATTGTTGCCGCTGCGGATGGGCGTGCCTGTCTGGTTCAGCGAGAGCCTGGCGCGGATGCCTCATGAGTTCAAGAGTGTGAAGCCGACGTTTTTCCTGGCGCCGCCGCGGGTGTGGGAGCGGGTCTATTCGACCGTGCGTACGGAGTTGCAGAAGTTGACAGGGATCAAGCGGACGCTGGCGTTTACGGCGCTGGGCATGGGGCAGGAAGCGGCGCAGATCCGGCAGCGCGGCCACTCCGTGCCGTTGCGGCTGGCATTGCCTTTGAAGCTGTTCGACAAGTTGGTGTTTGCCAAGATCCGCGACCGCTTTGGCGGCGAGCTGAAGTTTCCGATTTCCGGCGCCGCGCCGCTGAGTAAAGATTTGGGGCTGTTCTACGACATGATCGGCATGCCGCTGATCGAAGGATTCGGTCTCACCGAGGGCGGCATCAACTGCCTGAACCCAACGGATAAGCCGCGGCTGGGGACGATCGGCAAGCCGCTGCAGGGCGTGAAGATGAAGATTTCGGACGACGGCGAGCTGCTGATCAAGTCTCCGTCGAACGCCACCGGCTATTTCAACGATCCGGCGGCGACGGCCGCCGTGTTTCAGGACGGATGGCTCTACACGGGCGACCTGGGCAGCATTTCCGAAGACGGGTTCGTTTCGATCGTAGGCCGCAAGAAGGAGATGATCGTCTCCTCGAATGGAAAGAAGATCTATCCGTCGCGCGTGGAGGCGCTTTTCAAGACCGAGCCGTTGATCAGCCAGATGGTGCTGGCCGGCGAGCAGCAGCCCTATGTGACGGCGCTGTTCACGCTGAATCCTGTGGCTGCCGAGGCGCTCGAAGGCATGAAGGGCAAGCCGATGGAGGAGCTTGCTAAAGAGCCCGTGGTGCAGAAGGCGGTGAAGAAGGCCGTCGAACGGGCGAACAAGGAGCTGGCCGTTTACGAGGCGATCAAGAAGTTCCGGATCCTGGAGAAGGACCTTTCGATTGAGGCCGGCGAACTGACGCCTACGATGAAGGTGCGGACGAAGAAGGTGCTGGAGAAATACGCGGATCGGATTCAGGAGATGTACGGGTCGAAAGAAGATCTCCTGTAGCGGTGATGCGGCGATGGTCGCCGTCGCCGTGCTCGATGGTCAGGATGATCCGGTTGGGGGGCAGGAAGCGCGCGAACTTCTCGCCCCACTCTATGAGGACAAGAGCGTTCGCGTCGAAAATCTCTTCGAGACCGAGCGTGAAGAGTTCGCGCGGCTCTTCGAGGCGGTAAAGGTCGATGTGATAGATGCGCGTGGGCTCGCCGTATTCGTGGATGAGCGAGAAGGTGGGGCTGCTGACTTCGGCGGAAGGTGCGACGCCGAGCGCCTCGACGAGGGCGGCGACTAGCGTCGTCTTGCCTGCGCCGAGGTTGCCCGTGAGCTGGACGACCGCGCGGCGAGGGAGCAGGGCGGCAAGTTCGACGGCGGCGGCGCGGGTCTCGTCGACGTTGGCGGGGAACCATGTGTAGCTAGGCACAGCGGCGGATGGCCTCCGGCAGGAAACGAAGCAGGTCCGTGGCGATGACGCAGCGCTCGGTGAGTTCGGCGGCGGCGAGTTCCCCGGCGAGGCCATGGAGATAGACGGCGGCGAGGGTGGCCTCCCACGGCGGGGCGGTGTCGAGCAGCGCGGCGAGGAGACCGGTGAGGATGTCGCCGCTGCCGGCAGTGGCCATGGCCGGGGAGCCGGTGGGGTTCAATGCAGTACGGCCATCAGGTGACGCGATTACGGTGCGATGTCCTTTGAGGACGACGGTCGCGCCGGTGGCGGCGGCGAGGGACTGGGCATCGACGATTCGGTCGCCAACGCGGCGGCCGAGGAGTCGGGCCATTTCGCCCGGGTGCGGAGTAAAAACGCGGGGTGCGGCGAAGCTGGCAGGCATGGCGGCGGCGAGGGCGTTGAGGCCATCGGCGTCGACGACCATGGGCAGGGGGCAATCGCGGACGAAGGCGGGAACGCGGGGATCGAGTCCGAGGCCAGGGCCAAGGGCGACGCTATGTTTGCCAGCGGTGGGCCATTCGGCGTCGAGCGGCGTGGTCATCAGTTCCGGTGTAGGCAGCGTCGGGGCCGTGGTGGCCACGGTGACTAGGCCCGCCCCCATGCGGAGGGCGGCCAAGCCGGTCATGCCGATGGCGCCTGCTTTGCCGTCCACGCCACCGATGGCGAGGACGTGCCCGAAGGTGCCCTTGTGGCCCTCGGCTGGGCGCGGCGCCAGGAGGTGGCGCCACGCAATGGGTTCGTTTTGACAAAGGGCGACCTCATCCATCATGGCCGGAGGCGTGCCGATGGGTGAGACCGTGATGCTGCCGAGACCGTGGCCCAGCAAGTGGGCGCGCTTGGGGGCGGTGAAGGTGATCGAGTAGTCCGCGCGGACGACGGCCCCGGCGGCGAGGCCGGTATCGGCGTTCATGCCGGAAGGCAGATCGACGGCGACGACTTGCGCCAGCGGAAAGCCAGTGTTGATCTCGCCGATCAGCGATGCATAGGGTTCGCGGGCCGGGCCGGTGAGGCCAGTGCCGAGGAGCGCGTCGACGACGATGGTCGCGAGGCGAGCGTGTGCCGGGATCGACTCGTGGATTGCTGTGAAGCCGCTGGCGCGGAGCAGGGTGAGCTGCGGATGGGGTTCGGCGGCGAGCACCACGTCGAGAGTGCGAGGAGCGAAGCGGCTGAATAGCAGGCGGGCGATGGCCAAACCGTCGCCGCCATTGTTGCCTTTGCCGGCGAAGATCACGATGCGTTGTTCGTTGAGCGGCGCGAAATGGCGCTCCAGCACTTCGACGACGCGGTGGGCCGCGTTCTCCATCAGCACGAGGTCAGGCAGACCGGCCTCGATCGTCCGTGCGTCGATCGCGCGCATTTCAGCGGCGGTGAGGACCTTCGTCATGCGGCGCTCTTCAGCATATCCTCGAGGCGCCGCAACTGTCCGGGCGGCCCGAGGACAATGAGGAAGTCGCCAGCCGCCATCATGCACTCGGCGGGCGGATTGAAGATCATCTCACCATTGGCCCGGCGAATGGCAAGCACGATGACGCCGAGGTCGCGGCGGATCGGCGTATCGCGGAGTGTCTTCGAAACGAACTCGCTCCGGTCGGTGACCAGGATCTGTTCTATACGGACGTCCAGGCCGATGGTGTTTCCTGTCGTGAAGTCGATGAAGTCTTTCACGTGGGGGCGAAGCAGGCTTTGCGAAAGCCGATGACCAGCCATGGCGTAGGGTGCGTAGACAATGTCGGCGCCGGCACGTTTGAGCTTGGCTTCGGAGTCCTCCTCGATGACGCGGGCCGCGACCTGCACCTTGGGGTTGAGCGTCTTAGCCGTGAGGATGAGATAGAGGTTATCGGCGTCGGTGGAGAGCGCGGCGATAAGGCCGGCGGCGCGGTCGATGCCGAGTTCGCGGAGAGACTCGTCCCGGGTGCAGTCGGCGGCGACGGCGACGTAGCCCATGCGCATGGCGCGTTCCACCTCGTCTTCACTGCGATCGACGATGAGGAAGGGCACGGCGGAGATATCGAGCTCAGCGGCCGCGGCCCGCCCCACGCGGCCGAAGCCGCAGATGATGTAATGATTTTCGAACTTGTCGATCATGCGTCGATTCCGTCTCTTTGCAAAGTATCCGCTTAATTCGAGTTCCACCACGGACTGCGTCAACGCACCGAGGGAGATAATCATCGTCGACACGCCGACAATGATGTAGACGATGTTCCAGGTTCGCGCTGCCCGGGACATCGGAAGAATTTCGCCATACCCGACCGTGGTGATGGTGGTCAGAGCCATGTAGAAGGCTTCAAACGCGGGGAAGGCGCCGAAGGTCATGTAGCCCCATGCGCCCAGAACCAGCACGCTCGCGACGGCGAGTCCCACCGCGGCGAGCCGCTTTTGGATGCGGGCCCAGGGCGAAACGGACCGGTTCACGCGACCCGCCGAACCAACAGGATGGTCATGTCGTCGTTCGAATCCGGGGAGTGGATCCACTGTTCGACGGCGCGAAATACTTCGGCGATGATGGCTTCGTTCGGGCGATCGATGACGCGTTGAATGGTTTCGATTAGGCGGTCTTCGCCGAACATCTCGTCGTACTCGTTTTCGGGTTCGGTGATGCCGTCGGTGTAGAGGACCAGCAGATCGCCGGGTTCAAGTTGCACGGTGGACTCATCATATTTGGCCAACGCGAAGGCGCCAACCACCATGCCGTTGACGTCCAGCCGGATGATCTCGCCGCCCCGGAAAAGCAGCGGCTGGAGATGGCCGGCGTTGGTGGAAGTCAAAATGCCCGTCGTCTCGTCGTAGACGCCAAAGTAGAACGTCGCGTACTTTTCGGCGGTGGTGTGGGCGTGGAGATGTTTGTTCAGCTGGCTGACGATGGAGGACGTGGAGCAGGCCTGGCCTAACTCCTGCGAGTGGCGGATCTGCGCGCGGAGGGCGGACTGCACGTTGGCCATCAGGATGGCAGCGGAGATGCCTTTACCCGCCACGTCGCCGAGAGCAAGGGCGATGCAGTGGTCGTTGACGCGCTGGTAGTCGTAGTAGTCGCCGGAGACGGAACGGGCGGGATTGAGGCGGGCGGTGAGGATCAGTGAGTTCGACGGCGGAACGGTGCGTGGGTAAAGCTGCTCCTGCACTTCGCGGGCGATGGTGAGGTCGGCCTGGATGCGTTCGTTGTCTTTGGCGACGACGAGGAGCTTTTCGAGATTCTCCGTCATTGCGTTGAAGGAATGGGAGAGGTCGGCGAGCTGGTCGCGGCCTTTGACGGGGATCCGGGTGGAGAAGTCGCCTTGCTGGACGCGGCGCGTGCCTTCGTAGAGGTGGTGGACGGCGCCAGTGATGGTGCGGGTGATGGAGATGCCGATGATCAGGGCGACGAATTCGAAGAAGAGGAAGAGGCCGGCGAACAGGTAGAAAACAGAGATCAGAAGTGGCTGATCCCGGTCCGCCTTCTGGGAGAACAGGACGCGAAAAACTTGAGCGATGCGCGTATGGACGCCGAGAACGACCTTGCGCTCGCGCTGCGGGGAGCTCCAATCGTAAACAGGGAGTTCCGTCCCCCAGAGCACTTGCAGATCCAAGAAGTTCGCCGGGGCGGGAACTCCGCGAGTGGAGAAGAGTTCGAGCGGAGAATCGTCCGATGTGCGGTCGTGCAGTTTCATGCGCCCGCCTTCGGAAGGCATGTCGACCAGCGTGATGGCGCCTAGGCCGGGAATCAGGTCTGCCAGATAAGCACGCGTCAGCGGCGCAACGACGGTGACCGATCCTTTATCGGAATGGTGATGGGCCCAGGCGTAGAGCAGGCCGTCCTTGGCGAGCACCCCGGAGATGTGTTCCTGCACGTTGGGAGGGCTCGTGAGTTTTGAACCCGCCGGCAGCCGAACATCCGGTTGGCCGGGCCGGGTGACGAGGTACTCAATTCCAGGGAAGCGCGCATTGAGCAGTGAAAACAGACGATTGGCCGGCTCATTCGACGAGCCGGCAGCGCCGTTCAGTACGGCCGCTGAGGAGTCGTGGAGCACCTCGATTCTCTTGTTGAACTCGGCGGCGACAAGGTAAAAGCCTGTTTGGGATGCGAGCACCCATGCGCCGATCCAGCCGAGGGCAAATAGCAGCAATACCGGGACGACCGCGATGAACAGATAGCTCGACAGTAGCCGGTTCCGCAGCCGCCACACAGAATGTTGGACGAGGCGCCGGACGCCGCGGATCGCGACCCAGGATCCGGATGCGAGCAGGACGATGAGTAGCACCGGCTGCAGAATCGAACCCGGGGCAAAATAACTCACCCCGAGCCACGCGATGGCCGCCACCAACGCGAACTGCTCTATGCGGCCGAACGGCATCGCCGCAGGGTGCGGCGGCTGTTCGGCCGTATAGCGGAACGGCGCATTGGGGGCGGACGGATCGCTCACGAATTTTGCGTATGGGCAATGCCCGGGGTCATCTCGAACTCCTCTTCCGGCGTCAGGTAGAGCCGTGTGAGGCCGTTGCGAAGATGGTTAAACGCCGTATCGACATCATCGGCGAATTGAAAAATATGCAGGTCTTCCGGCGAGATTAGCCCGTACTTGGCCAACGCCTCAAAGTTGAAAATCTCTTTCCAGAACGACGTGCCGTAAAGCAGCACCACGATGGGCTTATGCAGCTTGCGCGTCTGCACCAGCGTTAAGATTTCGAACAACTCGTCCATGGTGCCAAAGCCGCCAGGGAACACAACGAGCGCCTTGGCGAGATAGGCAAACCAGAACTTGCGCATGAAGAAGTAGCCGAACTCCATGCTGAGGTCCGGCGTGATGTACGGGTTCGGCGCCTGCTCAAAGGGCAGCGCGATATTCAAGCCGACGGAGAGGCCGCCCGCATCGTATGCCCCGCGATTGGCCGCTTCCATAATGCCGGGGCCACCGCCGGTGGTGACGACGAATCGCTGCGCTGACGTCGGCAGGCTGTCGCTCCACTGGGTCAATCGCTTGGCCAGCTCGCGGCACTCGATGTAGTAGCGGCCCATCGGCCCATCGTTGTCCTGAATCCGCGCCGATCCGAACATGGCGATCGTGTCCCGGATCTTCTCTTTGCGAAAGACACGCAAGGGGCCGAGATACTCGGATAACAGCCGGACGCTGCGGGCTTCAGACGAATCCAGAAATTCATCGTCCTGGAAAAATAGGGGGGGCTTGGCGGGGGAGTTCATTCGTTGCCTTTAGTTTTGGCCTCTAGTTCGGCGAGGCGCTTCTCCAATTCTCGCATCGTGCGGACCATATCCGGCAGTTTCGGGAAGGCGGTGACGGCGCGCAACCAGGTGCGGTTGTCGAAGGCGGGCGAACCGGAGACGAGCGTACCGGCGGGAACGTCGTGGCCGATGCCGCTCTGCGCGTAGGCGATGGCGTTGTCGTGAATCGTCAGATGCCCGGAGACGCCCACCTGTCCCGCCAGCAGGACACTCTTGCCCAGGATGGTGCTGCCAGCCAGGCCCACCTGTGAGCAGATGATGTTGTCCTCGCCCACGACACTGGCATGGCCGATCTGGACGAGGTTGTCGATCTTGGCGCCGCGCTTGATGCGCGTCTCGCCCACCGTGGCGCGGTCGATGGCCGTAAGCGATTGAATTTCTACATCGTCTTCAATGACCACGATGCCGCTCTGCACGATCTTGTACTGAGAACCCGTAGCCGTCTTGGCGAATCCGAATCCATCGCCGCCGACGACAACCCCGTTCTGCAAAATGACGCGATCGCCGATCTGGCAGAACTCGCGGACGCTTACGTGGGCGTGGGCCAGGAAGTCGTCGCCGATTCGAGCGCCTTCGTAGATGGCGACGTGAGGATGCAGCACGGCATTGCGGCCGATCGTCACATGAGCGCCTACGGCGACGAACGGGCCGACGGAGGCACCTTCGCCAAGGGTGGCCGTCGGGTGGATGGCCGCCAACGGATGGATGCCCGGCTCCGGCCGTGGCGGCTGGTAGTACAGTTCGAGCGCCCGGGCGAAGTCGTGATACGGGTTCTTGCTTTGCAGCGTGGCCATGCCTTCAATCGGAACGGTGGCCAGAATCGCCGAAGCGCGGGAGGCCTTCACTTTGGGGGCATATTTGGGGTTGGCGAGGAATGTCAACTGGCCGGGGAGGGCTTGTTCCATGCCGCAAACGCCGGTAATTTCGATGGATGGGTCGCCATGTAAAATGCAGCCAAGCTTATCTGCCAGCTCGCCCAGAGTTAGGGAAGAAGTCATAAGGAGAAGTACACTGTTATTATGCAGAAGTCTGTTCCCTTAGCCGGATGGATTCTTCTGTTGCCCTGCTCGCTGTGGGCGCAGGGAGAGTTACAGAAGGCGGCTGAGGAGTTTAAGGCAGCGACCCGCGAACTGGGTCTGCGTGCAGATTCGCCGGCGCGTTCCGCCGGAAAGCGGCAATACCCCTGGCAGACCTGGCACGGCCGTCTGTCGTACAACCTGCGGAACGACCTGCTCGACGCGGTACCGCACGAAATCGCCCAGCGCGGCGGCGGAAAGAATCTACTGCGGCGCGGCCAGTTTGGTTTCAATGTCGCCGGGCCGGTGATCGGCAAGTCGACCTTCGCCTCGCTCTCGTACGAAGGTGTCCGCGAACGCATCGGCCGCAACTCGCTGCGTACTGTCGCGATTATGCCGGAACGCCGCGGCGACTTTTCGCAGACCGTCGATAGCGCAGGCGACCCGCAGCAGATCTTCGATCCGGCGACCACCCGGCTGAACCCGGATTTTGACCCGGCGCAGCCAGTATCGACCAGCAACCTCGAATACATTCGCCAACCCTTCCCCGGCAGCGTGATTCCATCCAGCCGACTGGACCCGGCGGCGCTGCGCGGCGTTTCGCTTTACCCTGAACCCAACGCCGACGCCGGGCCCTTCTTCCGCAACAACTATTTCGTGGTTTCGCCGGAGACGAATAAGGCCGACGGCATGATCATCAAGGTGGACCACACCGTAGATGAAAAGAGCCGGCTGAGCCTTTCATTGTCTACGACGAACGGTTTTGCGGCCGCCTCGCGGTTGATGCCAACAATTGCGGACCCCGGTGCGAACGACCGGATTTATAGCGCCCGGCGCGGCACGGTGGAGCATATTCTCACGTTAAGCCCGCGCACGATCAACACCTTGACGCTCGACCTGGCCACTGACCGGAGCGACTCCAGCCGGCCCGGCGAAATTTTTCCGGACTATCGCTTCTCCGGCAACTATCTGGGTATGGGGCGCGCCAATCCAGTGCAGCTTACCGCGCACAACACCTATTCGCTTTCCAATGGCTATTCCACCCGCATTGGCAAACATAGCCTGCGTGCCGTGGCCCGTTTCACGCATTATCAGGTCCACGCCTTCCTACCGCACTATCCCGAAGGCCGCTATACCTTCGGGCCCGGCTACACCTCGCTGCCGGGTATCAACAATACCGGCTACTCGTTCGCCAGCTACCTGCTCGGCGCCGCGGAGTATGCCGAGGCCAGCGTGTTCCCTTCGCCTTCCTATTGGCGGCGGAATGCGGCTAGTTTTGTGCTGCGAGACCAGTACGAAATTACCAAGCGGCTCAACGTCAATATCAGCGCCAATCTGGACATCTCGACGCCGCGAACGGAGAAATACGACCGCATCTCGACCGTGCGCCTCGATGTCATCAACCCGGCCAACGGCCGTCCCGGCGCCCTTGTGGCGGGCGGCGCCGCGCAGCCAACTCGCACCCGCCCCGGTACCAGCATCGGCTTTGCGTGGAACCCTACGGGCAACCCGAAGAGTGTGGTCCGCGGCGGCTATAGCCTAAGCTTTCAGGCCGTTCCGCTGTATACCTCGCAGTGGGGCACCCAGGGCTTCAATGGAACGCCGACGTCGATTTCGACGAACACGCAGTTGGCCCCCGCGATTCTGTTGCGCGACGGCATGCCCTCGCTCGGCCGGCCGCTCCCGGACCTGCGCCCCGACTTTGCCAACAACACCGTGGCCGATCTGGTCGAGCCGACCGCGACGCAACCCATGTACCAGTCGGCTTCTCTGAGCTATGAGCGGGAACTCCCCGGCCAGCTCATCGTGGCCGGAACCTTGGCCCATTCCCGAGGCCAGCGGCTTTTCGTCTCGAACTCCGCCGCCAACCCGAACGCGATTCCGCTTGAAAATCTGCGGTTCCGGGACGAATTAAACAATGAACTCTTCCGCCGCGAACTCAGACCCTATCCGCAATTCCAGCGGTTTGATGTGTTCAGCGCATGGCCCTTGGGCAACTACAAGCGCAACGCCGGCTCCATGCGCGTCGAAAAGCGCTCGACGAGCGGCTTGGGCCTCACTGCTACCTACGAACTTTCCCGCCAAATGGACGACTACTCGGGGCCCTATGGCGTGCAGGACTTCTATAACCGGCAGGCTGAGTGGTCGCTGACCGCCTACAATGTGCCCCATCGGGTTTCCCTGTCCTACGCCTATGAATTGCCCATTGGCTCAAAGAAATCGCTGATGGCCTACAACGACTGGCGGCGATACCTCGTCGATGGCTGGTCGATCAGTGGCATGTCGACGCTGCTGAGCGGAGAGCCGATCGCCCTGCGCCCGCAATTCAACAACACCGGCGGCCTTGTCGAAGCACTTCGCGTGAACGTGGTTCCGGGCGTGGACCCGAGCCTGTCTAACCGGTCTCCCGACCTTTGGTTTAACCCGGCCGCGTTCGATAATCCGGAGAACTTCACTTTGGGTGACGGTCCGCGGACCCATCCGACTCTGCGCAATCCGGCCAGTCAGAACCACGACCTTTCCGTAACTAAACGGATCGCCATCGATGCCGAGCGCGCCTTGGAACTGCAGGCGACCGGCTTCAACTTCGTCAACAACGCTAATTGGACGGATCCGGATCCGGTGATCGGTCCCGCCTCGACGCCCAATGTAAATGCCGGCCGGATCATCGGTTCGCGCGGTGGCCGCGTAATTCAGGTCGGGCTGAGGTTAAGCTTTTGACGCGCCGTCACCTGCTTGCGCTGCTCGCGCCGCCGATGCCCGAAGGGGCGGCGCCAGGTAGGCTGAGGGTGCCCGTCCTGGTCGGCCAAGGCGAACCGGCGAACGTCGAAGCTACCGTGGACGGCAAGCCAGCCAAGGTCGAACGGCTCAAGGGGCCGCAGGATGATCTGCTGGTGCTGATTGTGCTCGATTTTAGTGGCGACATCTCCTACGTGGAAGCGGCGCGGACGGGCTTGGAAGCCGCGGTGAAGGAGCTGCCTCCGCACGCCTGGGCGACCGTGCTGCGGGCGCAGGACGGCCTTCGCGTGCTGCAGGATCCCACGGGCAGCGCCGAGGAGTTGGTGGCGGCCATGAATACCTACACCGGGGGAGGGAAGGCGGGGCTCCTCGATACGGTGGAAGATGCCGCCAAGCTCGGCGACCGCTTGCTGATGAAAACCGCCGCCCGGGTGGCCGTGCTCTACTGCACCGACAGCAGCATCTACAACTACCGCGAGGACTACACCAACCCGGTGATCAACTCGAGCGACTCGCGTGACCTGAGCCGCCGGTTTCCCGACCAGTTGGTTCGGGAGAAGACGCAAAAGCTCATCAGTTCTCTGCTCAACCGGGAGACGCCGATCTGGATTGTTCACATTCACTATCGCGTGGATACGATCAACGAGGCCTATCAGCGCGGTCTGCAGCAACTCGCCGAAGCCACCGGCGGCGAAGCGGCCATCTGCCGGGGTTTGGCGGAGATTCCTGGGGCACTTGCGAACGCCTTTCGGCGGATCCGCGATCATTGGAGCGTGTTCCTGGAATTGCCGCCGGGCAAGTCTCGGAATATCGTGGTTGGTTTGACCGCGCCCGATTGTGATATGACTTACCGGCAAAGGTTCTCGGTGAAGCGATGAAAACTGGAAAGGGTCTGCTGATCGCGCTTTTGGGACTAGTGGCACTGAGTGCCGCAGGAACCTTCTTGCTGGTAGAAGAGCGTCGCGCCCGGGCGATCGCTGAAGTGAAGGTTGTCGAATTGACTTCGCAAGTGGAGGCACTGCGGACGGCCCGGCCCGCTCCCGCGCCGGAGTTGGAGCCTGAGGCGCCCGAGGCCCCCGCCACCGGCAAGGCGATCGCGAAAACCGCGCCCACCGTTCTTCCCACCGAGTACATCCGCATCATCGCCGAAACGCAGGCAACGTTGGAGTCGGCCCGAAAGGATCTTTCGGCGGCCCGCAATGAGATTGCCGCACTGCAGGCCAAGGCCGGGCAGGATCAGGAGCAACGCGAGAAGTTGATGGCGGAACTGGCGGAGATCAACGAGGCGTTGGCTTCCACCAAACGGGTTGTTGCCGCCACCCAAACCGAGCTGAAGGCGAAGAACGATCGGTTGGTCCGCATCGAAACCAGCGAAAAACTTGTGCGGGAGGCCGCCGGCAAAGCCGAGATCGAATCGGCGAAGACTATGCGGACGGCGCAGGAGCTCGAAGACCTGAACCGCCGCCGCGAAGTGCTGCTGAATAGCATGGTGCGCCGCTACCGTGAGGTCACGGACCAGTACCGGACGCTTTCGCTGCGGGTGCAGACCCGGGCCGACCAACTGGGGCTCGACCCCGGAGCGGGGGAGCTCTCTCGCATCCAGACGTCGGTGCAGCAAGCCGAGGAAGAGTTCCGGCAGTTGAACGGGCTTAGCGCCCAAGCCGCGAAATTGCTTCGGCCGAACCGCTAAGCGGCGGCTTGCTTCTCACAGTCTTTGGAGCAGTAGAAGACATCGGTCTCACGCGTGCTGTGCCGGAGCATCCTGGTTTCCGGCGCGAACGTTCCGCAGGTCTTGCACTTGCGCAGGCGCGTGCCCGATTCCGGCGGCGCGTTGCCGGCCGCCTTCTCCGGCTCCGGCTGCATCGCCTCTTTGGCGCCTTTGACGAGCAACGTCATCACGGCCCGGAGGAACGTGACCGCGAGGATCGAAACCAATATGCCAATGAGAGCTTTGATCATAAAATGCCGAAAGGCGCCCTACTGGTAGTAGGACGCCTTTCTATCGTATCGAGTTTCGGGAACCGGAAGGGTTCGTTACTTCTTCTTCTGCGTGCCCTTCTTGGGGGCGGGCGCATTCGGGTTGCGGAACGTCGTTTCCACCTTCGAGCCCATCGATTCGATCATGCTCTTGGCGCTATCGGCGAAGGGGCCATCCGGCTTCAACGAAATGTACTTCTGGAAGGCTTCCTCGGTTCCGGGAACCGGGGTGATCTTACCGTCCGCCGCCACCTGCGCCTTGCCGACGAGGTAGATGCCGTACTGGTAGTGGGCGTCGGCATAGTTCGGGTCCATCTCGATCGCCTTCTTGAACGCGCTGCCGGCGGCTTCGAGCTGGCTGACGTTCGTCAGAATCGCGCCCATGTTGTAGTAGTACCGGCCACCGTTGGTGGGGTCGAGCGCGGCCGCTTTGTCGAGCTCGGCGCGGGCTTCGTCGAACTTCTTCACCTTGGCCAGGGCCAACGCGTAGTTGTTGTGCATGCCGGCGTCGTCGTTCTTCAGTTCGAGCGCCTTCGCGTAGCTTTCGAGGCCCTTCGTGCTGGCCGCCTCGGCTTCGGCGCCAGTCTTCGTGGCCGCGAGGCCCATGTAGGCTTCCGCCATATTGGCGTAGATCACTTGCTGCTTCGGATCCAGAGCAACGGCCTTTTCAAAGCCCTCGACGGAAGCCTGGAAGTTCTTCGTCTTCAGGTTCTCCATACCAGCGTTGAATGCGTCGTTCAGTTCCTTGTTCTTGGCCATGGCCGCGGCGCGTTCCTTCACCTGCTTTTCCATCGCTTCGCGCTGTTCCTTGGTCATTTCGCGCGACATCTCTTCGGTCACCTGGCCGGTGGCCATCGCCGCCTCCATCGCTTGTTTGCGGGCGACGTTCTTCGACAGGTCGAAGTTCACGGGCAGCGGATCGCCCATGCGCGTGCGGACGCCTTTCACCGTATCCTGCACCTTGCCGTCGACCTCACACTCGATGTCGTAGGTTCCCAGCGGCAGGCCGGCGTGGAACCACTGGCCCTTCTTGTTGGTTTTAACTTTGTAGTTGCCCTTGATGTCGGTCCGGGTGAGCTTAATCAGGGCGTCCTTGAGGGGTTTGCCGTCTTCCCCCTTCACTTCGCCTTCGAGCGAAGCCGTCTGCGCCATAGCGCCGAACGTGAAGAGAAGAGCCACTGCGGTGAGTGAAAACAGGCGGGAAAGGGATTTCATGAAGGGATACCTCCGACGTGGGGAGCTAGTTTTTATCAACCCTGAGGATACTACATCAGGACTGCCAGTTGGATGGTTTTCCCGGCTGCGGAGTTCCAAACGATACCTGAAACCCGCGTTATCCTGGAGGCATCGAATTGAATGATGAAGGCAATCCTGGTTGCGGCGCTTGCTGGCTTCTCCCTCTGGGCTGGGCCAGCGGAGTTGTCGCGGGCCTCGGAGTACTATCAGCGCACCCAGTATCAGGAAGCGTTCAAGATCCTTCAGCCCGTGCTGGGGGCAGACCCGACCGCCCACGAACTCGCCGGCAAATGCCAATACATGATGGGCGACTTCAAGAAGGCAGCCGATCTGTTTGAAAAGGCCGTCCAGTTAAACGGACAGATTTCGGAGCACTACCACTGGCTTGGCCGCGCCTACGGCCGGCGGGCGGAATCCGGCAACCCACTGGTGGCGCCCCACTACGCCTCGAAAGCCCGGCAGATGTTCGAACGCGCCGTCAATATGGATCCGAAAAATGGCGAGGCGATCAACGACCTTTTCGACTACTACCTCGAAGCGCCCGGCTTCCTCGGCGGCGGACTAGATAAAGCGCAGGCGCTGCTCGAAAAGATCAAGGCGAATGACCAGGCCGAATACTACTACGCCACGGCGCAACTCGCGCAGAAGCGGCAGGAGTTCAATTCGGCGGAGCAGCATTTGAAGCGCGCCGCCGAACTCGCTCCCCGCCAGATTGGCCGGCTGCTCGATGTTGCCAAGTTCCTCGCCCGGCACGGCCGGATCATCGAAAGCGAGTCGTTCATCAGCAAGGCGGAGAAGATCGACCCGAACAATCCCAAGCTGCTCTTCGACAAGGCGCAGACCTACATCATCGCCAAGAAGAATCTTCCGACGGCCACCAAACTCCTCGAACAGTATCTGAAGTCCGACCTGAACCCGGAGATGCCGTCGCGGGCCGAAGCCGAGAAGTTGCTGCGGCAAGCCCGGGGCGGCGCTTGAACTGGCGCGAAGCCCTTCGCTTTAGCTTCCACGCGCTGCAGGCGAACAAAGTGCGAACCCTGCTGACGGCTCTCGGGCTCGTTATCGGCAACGCCTCCGTGATTCTGGTAGTGACGATTTCGCTCACCAGCCGGGACTACGTGATCGAGCAGATTCGCGGTATCGGTTCGAACCTGATCATCGCCTACTTTGAGGCGGGCAACCGCACTGGGGTCAGCGTTGACGCCGACTTCGTAAAGATTGCTGATGTGGAGGCTACCCGCCAAGCGTTGGGCAGCCGCGCGACCGCCGTCACCGGGGTGATGACTATCTATGACCAGATGGTGCTGGAAGGCCGAGAGCGCGATGTCAAGATCATTGGCTCGGACCACGAGTACGTCCCAATGCGGAATCTGATCATCCTGGCCGGCCGGCCCATTCAGGTCGATGACGTCCAGCAGCGCAATCGCGTCGCGCTACTCACGCAGAAACTGGCCACTCGGCTGTACGGCAGCCAGTCGAACTCCATCATGCAGGTCATCAAGATCCGCGGCCTGCAGTTCACCATCATTGGCACCTTCCGCGAGAAAACGGACAGCTTCGGGCTGTCCGAGCTTTCCACCGAGACCATGCTGATCCCGATCACGGTGATGAAATATCTGACGACCGAAGAGCGCATCGACCCCATGTACGTCCAGACGCGCCGCGCCGAAGACGTCATTCCCCTCACTCGCCAAGTGCAGCAGTTGCTCGAAGCCCGGCACCGGCCGGGTGCCAAATACTACGTCGACAATCTTTCCGCCATCCTCGAAGCGGCCGAGAACATCTCGCTGATACTCACCGGCGTGCTGGTGCTCGTCTCCGCCATCGCGTTAATTATCAGCGGCATCGGCATCATGAATATTATGCTGGTGACGGTGACGGAACGAACCCGTGAGATCGGCCTGCGCATGGCGCTGGGTGCGTCAAAACAAATGGTGATGTTGCAATTCCTACTCGAAGCAGTGCTGATTAGCGTCTCCGGCGGCTTAATCGGCATTGCCGTAGGCGTGGCCGGGCCGCTGGCTGCCGGCTATTTCGGTGGCATCGATATCCCGATTTCGGCGACCTCCGTTCTCGTGGCCTTTGGCACATCGCTCGGGGTCGGCCTGGTCTTCGGACTGCTCCCGGCCAATCGCGCCGCCCAATTGAATCCTACTGAAGCCCTACGCTATGAGTGATCTTAAGGAGGGCCTGCGCTTTGAACTGCAGGCCCAGTGTCCCGTCACCGGCGCCCGCGCCGGCTTGATGCATACCCCGCACGGCGTCGTTGAAACGCCGGTGTTCATGCCCGTCGGCACCCAGGCGACCGTCAAGAGCTTGATGCCGCGGCAAATTGAAGAGGAGCTGGACGCCAAAATCATCCTCTCGAACACCTACCACCTCTACCTCCGCCCCGGTCACGAACTCATCCGCCAGCTCGGGGGGCTGCACAAGTTCATGAACTGGCCGCGGGCCATCCTGACCGATTCGGGCGGCTTTCAGGTCTGGAGCCTCTCGAAAATCCGGAAGGTGACCGAAGAGGGGGTCCTGTTCCATTCCCATCTCAACGGCGACCGGCATCTGTTCACACCGGAGTCGACCGTCGATACGCAGATTGCTCTCGGCAGCGACATCATGATGGTCCTCGACGAGTGCATCGAATACCCGGCCACCCGCGACGCCGTCGCCAGTTCCACCCGCCGGACCAACCGTTGGGCCGCCCAGGCGTTCACTCACTATCGCCGCCAGAATGTGAATCAGGCTTTGTTTCCCATCGTGCAGGGTGGCATGTACTCTGATCTACGCCGCGAATGCGCCGCCGAGCTGGTCGAACTCGACGCACCCGGCTACGCCATCGGCGGCCTGAGCGTTGGCGAACCGCGGGACTTAAGCCTCCAAATGGTGGAGGCCACCGCCCCTCTCCTGCCCGCCGCCAAACCCCGCTACGTCATGGGAGTCGGCAAGCCGGAAGAGCTCATTGAATATGTGGCGGGCGGCATCGACATGATGGATTGTGTCATGCCGAGCCGGAACGCCCGGAACGGTTGCCTGTTCACCTCCGTCGGCAAAGTTGTCATCAAGAACGCCCAATATCGGGAGGATGGCGGGCCCCTCGACCCCGCTTGTTCCTGCTACACCTGTCGGAATTTCTCTCGTGCCTATCTTCGCCACCTGTTTTTAGCTGAGGAGATCCTGTTTTCGGTACTGGCAACCCTCCACAATCTCAGGCATTACCTTGACATCATGCGCCGGATCAGGCAGGCTATCTTGCTTGGGGACTTCCCCCGATTATTAGCGGCAGCCCGCGCGGCCGAACTGGATTTGAAGTAGTGCCACTTGGACTTTTGTTGCAACTCCCCTCGGCGAACAGCCTGATCGGCTTTCTCCCCATGATCGCGATCTTCGCGATCTTCTATTTCCTGCTCTTCCTGCCCATGCAGCGGCAGAAAAAGCAGACCGCGGAGATGCTCTCCAACCTCAAAACCGGTGACGAAGTCGTTTCGACTGGCGGAATCGTGGGTACCGTCGTTGCGGTGAACGCAACCGATGATACGCTAGTGATTCGCGTGAAGCCGGATAACGTTAAGCTCCAGATGGCGCGTACCGCCATCGCCTCTCTCGTGACGAAGGCCGAGAAGGCTTCCTAGGATTTTTTTCATGGATAAGAACCTCAAAACCAAAGCCATTGTGATTGTGGCTACGATTCTGATCTGTATTTACGGGATTATTGGCCTGCCCAAGTCGAAAGCCGAACTCGACCGTAATATTGCCGAAAGCATCAAACTGGGCCTCGACCTGCGTGGCGGCAGCCAACTGGTTTTGCAAGTTCAGGTGCAGGACGCCTTCAAGGCGGATGCCGACCAGAACATCGAACGTCTGAAGGACGAGATGCAGAAGGCTGCGATCCCTTACGTTTCGGTCGATCGGAACGACCCGGCGACCATCGAAGATGCCGACACGATCCAGATCAACATCAAGGGCATCCCGGTCGACAAGACCTCGGCGTTTCGCGAAATCCTGACGCAGAAGTTCTCCACGTGGCAGATGGCCAGCGTCGGTTCCGATGCTTACCGCCTGACCATGAACAATACGGAATCGCTGGCGATGCGCCGCGATACGGTTACCCGCTCGATGCGGACGATTGAACAACGCATCAACGGCCTCGGCTTGGCCGAAGCCACCGTGCAGCAGCGAGGTAACGGCGAAACCAACCCCGAGATTCTGGTGCAAATGCCCGGCGTCGACGACCCGGCCCGTGTGAAGTCGATTCTCCAGGCGGCGGCGATGCTTGAAATCGTCGAAGTCAAGGATGGTCCGTTCCCCAGTGAAGAGGCCCTTCGCGCCAAGTCCGGTGGCATTCTGCCGCTCGGTACGAAGCCGATCCAACAGGCTTCCCGCCCTGGCGACCAGGGAGAAAGCTGGTATTTAGCCAACCGTACCGCTGTCGTCACCGGCCGCGACCTGCGCAACGCGCGTCCGTCACAAGACCAGTTCGGCAAATGGGAGACCTCATTCGTCCTTTCGCCTGACGCTGGACGCCGCTTTGGTCGCTACACCGAATCGAATGTGGGCAACAAGCTCGCCGTTTTGCTCGACGGGAAGGCTCGCAGCGTCGCTGTCATCAACAGCAAAATTGAAGATTCCGGCGTCATCACCGGCGCTCCCTCGCAGCAGGAAGCTTCGGACCTTGCCCTGGTGCTCACCTCCGGCTCGCTGCCCGCTGGTGTAGTTTATCTTGAAGAGCGGACCGTTGGTCCGTCGCTCGGCGCGGACTCGATTCGTGACGGCCTCATCGCCGGCGCCGTAGGCGTAGGTGCAGTCGTGCTCGTAATGCTCGTCTATTACAAAAAGGCCGGCATCAACGCTGTCTTGGCGCTGATCCTGAACGCAATCATTCTGATCGCTGTTCTTGCCTACCTTGGAGCCGTACTGACCCTGCCTGGCATCGCCGGCATCATTCTGACGATAGGTATGGCCGTCGACTCGAACGTATTGATCTTCGAGCGCATTCGAGAAGAATTGAAGCATGGCAAAGGCGTCATGGCGGCGATCGACGCCGGATTTGGCAAAGCATGGTGGACGATCGTTGACACTCACGTGACGACTGTTGTCTCCTGTGCCTTCCTGTTCATCTTCGGCACCACGGCCGTAAAGGGCTTCGCGATCACGCTAGTGATCGGTCTGCTCGCCAATGTGTTTACCGCGGTATTCGTTTCGCGGACCATTTTTGACTGGGAATTGAGCGGAAAGCAACAGCCCACCACGCTCAGCATTTAGTTCGTTCAGTGCGAATTCGGACTAGTACCTGTCCGCATTTGAGAAACATTAAGAATTGTGGTAATTTTCTGAGATCATAACGGGAACAAAAGGGGCAGGAGTGGTGTCGAAACCCACTGGCCGCCAGTAGCAACACTGCATGGAGATTTTTAAAAACACGAACTTCGACTTCCTGGGCAAGAAGATGCCCTTTATCATCGCCTCCATCGTTTTGACGGTTGTCGGTGTGGGAAGTCTCGTCCTTAAGGGCGGCCCCAAGTACGGCATCGACTTCAAAGGCGGTACCGTCACCACGGTCCGTTTCCAACAGACGCCGAACGAAGATCAAATCCGGAAGGCGCTCGGCGCCAAGATTCCGGGAGAGATTGTTGTGCAGCAGGTTACCGGCCAGAATGAGGTAATCATCTCGACGGACCTGCGCGACGAAAAAGAATTGAATGAGGCCCGCGCGGTGGTCTTCGACACGCTGAAGAACACCTTCGGCGCGGCGCAAGGCGACAAACTGGATATCAATACCGCGACTCAGGCGCAACTAGCCGACAAACTGCGCGGCCCGCTCGCCGCCACATCAGCCGCACCGACCGAGCCTCAGCTCCAGGAGATGGTGAAGAACATCCTCGCCTACCGTGACGCGGCTCCCCGCTCCGGCCTGCTCGGGAACCTGGACGCCCTTTCTGGTGTCAGTGGTATTACAGCTGAGGCAGTGAATGTGTTGAAGCAGCAAACCTATCCCGGCCCCTACACCATCCGCGGTTTCGACCTGGTTGGCCCGAGGGTGGGTAAGGAACTGCAATCGCAAGCTATCAATGCAACCTTGTTGGCCTTGGCTGGCATGTTGATCTACATCGCCTTCCGCTTTGAATTTGTTTACGGTTTGGCCGCCGTCATCGCGGTCTTTCATGACGTGATCATCACGCTTGGACTCTTCTCCCTTCTGGATAAAGAGATCTCCCTGACGGTGATCGCGGCGCTCCTCACGCTCGTTGGCTTCTCGATGAATGACACCATCGTCATCTTCGATCGCATCCGCGAGAATCTGCCGCAAATGCGGCGGGAAAGTTTTGACAACGTCGTCAATCTCAGCATCAACCAGACGCTGAGCCGGACCATTCTGACGTCAGGCCTTACCTTCCTGACGGCACTCGCGCTATGGCTGTTCGGTGGACAGGTATTGAACGGATTCGCGTTCGCCCTGGTCGCCGGCATCATCTTCGGCACGTACTCCTCGATCTTTATCGCGGCTCCCATCCTGATTTACCTTCGGGACTGGATGGAGAAACGGCGAAAGGGCAACGCACCCCCTGCTCCCGCTGTGACCCCGGTGAAGGCGAAAGCTCTGAAATAGTATCGCTCTTGTTGTTGTCAAGTAGTCCCGTCGACCTCTGTTCCAATGCTCGGGAACGGCGCCGACTAGAAGTCCTCCCACCTCAACGCGCTCCGCTACTCTGGCTGCGGGGCCGAAAGGATAACGGAAATGTTTGATCAGACATTCGTCGATGGCACCGGGAAAACTAATAAGCCCTGGACCGTTTTTGTCTCCTTCCTCATCCAGGCAGTTCTACTCACCGTCTTGGTGGTCCTGCCGATGTGGTTCTTCGAGGGCCTGCAACCGGCGCAACTGGCAAGTATGCTGGTCGCGCCGCCACCACCACCTCCTCCCCCTCCTCCTCCGCCTGCCGCCGCACCCGTCAAGGTCGTAAAGGTGATTCCGCGTCAGTTCGACGCCAACCGCCTGATGGCGCCCAAGCAGATCCCGAAAGAGATCGCGATGATTAAGGAAGAGGAGCTCCCGCCCCCCATGGGTGGAGCCGTCGTCGGGGGCGTCCCCGGCGGTGTTCCCGGAGGCGTTCCTGGTGGTGTGATCGGTGGTATTATCGGTGGCGTTCCGTCCGCCGCCCCGCCCCCTCCGCCTCCGAAGGAAGTTCCGAAGCCGAAACCGACCGGTCCGATTCGCGTGGGCGGTAACGTCCAGGCTGCCAATCTGATCCGTCAGGTCCGGCCCAACTATCCTCCGCTGGCCAAGCAGGCCCGCATTCAAGGTGTCGTGCGTTTCAACGCGATCATCTCGAAGGATGGCACCATTCAAAATCTGCAGATGATGAGCGGCCACCCGCTGCTCGTTCCCGCCGCGACCGATGCCGTCCGGCAGTGGGTCTATAAACCCACCTTGCTGAACGGGGAAGCCGTGGAAGTGCAGACCCAGATCGACGTGAACTTCACGTTGAGCAATTAACCGTTCACGTAAGAAACGGAATTCCGTTCGCGCAGTACCCGAGCCGCCGAAATCCATGAGGAAGGCGTGCGGCTCACCCACTTCGGTGGGACCAAACCCGCCGGGACACCGGCTACTTATTCCAAAAATTCAACTCGCAGGAGATTAGCATGATCATTCAGTTGCAGGTATGGGCTCTGTTTCTGATCCAGGAAGGTGGCGTCTCGTTCGATCCGGCCGACATGTGGGCCCAGATGGGCTGGATGGCCCGGTTCGTCGTCATCGCGCTGTTCATTATGTCCGCTTGGTCGATCGGTGTAATGATCGACCGTCTGATCGCATTTAACGCCGCTCGCACGCAGAGCCGCGCATTTGCTCCCGCCGTCGCCGGCGCTCTCCGGGAAGGCAAACTCGATGAAGCCATCAAGATTGCTGACCGTTACAAGAAGTCGCACCTCGCCAAGGTCGTCGTTGCTGGTTTGCAGGAATTCCAGGCTCACAATCAGGGCGACATCTCTGGGGAAACCATCGAAGCTTCCCGCCGCGCTCTCGAACGCGCTGAAGCGATCGTTCAGGCTGAACTGAAGCGTGGCGTCAGCGCACTGGCTACCATCGGTTCCACCGCGCCGTTCGTCGGCCTGTTCGGTACCGTCGTCGGCATCATCAACGCGTTCCAAGGTATCGCTGCTGAAAAGTCCACCGGCCTCGGCGCCGTCGCCGGCGGTATTTCGGAAGCGCTCGTCGCGACCGCTATCGGTCTCTTCGTGGCTATCCCGGCCGTCATGGTGTTCAACTACTTCAACAGCCGCCTCGAAGCGTTCAACGTGGAAATGGGCAACTCCTCTTCCGAATTGATCGACTATTTCATCAAGCGCGCGTCGCGCACCAGCGCGAAGCACTAAGCTTCTTTCTTCTGTCGAGTTGAATCCGGAGCCCGGCCGGGCCCTCTGCCCGGCCGGATCCAGACTAAGGAGATTCCCTCATGTCGATCGTAATTGGACAGTCCCACCGCAAAAAGAATACGGCCCCGCCGCCCGTGTCGGACATCAACGTCACCCCCTTGGTGGACGTGATGCTCGTCATGCTCATCATTTTCATGGTTATCACCCCGATGCTCTCGAAGGGAATCACCGTTGAACTTGTGCAAACGAAGAACCCCATCGCCATGCAGGCTGCCGACAAAGAGGACGCAATCCTCGTTTCGGTCACCCGTGACGGCAAGGTGTACCTCGGTAGCGATCAGTTCAACGACCTGCCGACCCTGGGCACCAAAGTGAAGGATCAGCTAACCAATCGTGTCGACAAGACCGTCTACTTGAAAAGCGACTCCCGCGCTCGTTACGAGCGGGTGGTCGAAGTCCTGGATAACCTCCGGGCGTTTCAGGTGGATCAAATCGGTCTGTTGACGGAACAGATTAAAGAAGGCGACGCTATGGCCGCCCCGGGCGTCTAGCCCGGCTCATTCCTCTTCCGAAGGAGCATTCTTATGTCAATGTCAACAGGCGGCGGCGGCAAGGGACCGCAAGCCGACATCAATATGACCCCCCTGATTGACGTGCTGCTTGTGTTGCTGATCATCTTCATGGTCATCACGCCGCTCACGCCGAAGGGATTGGACGCCCTGGTTCCGCAGCCGCCACCCCCGAACCAGCCTCCTCCTCCGCCCGATCAGGATCGCACCGTCGTGATCA
Source organism: Candidatus Sulfopaludibacter sp. SbA3 (assembly GCA_945890485.1). GTDB lineage: Bacteria > Acidobacteriota > Terriglobia > Bryobacterales > Bryobacteraceae. Next base: position 95,848 of record CAMDCN010000013.1, read on the forward strand.
TCATCGCCAAGGACAAGTCCATCAAGCTCAACAGCGAAGATGTGCTTGAACAAAATCTCGAAGAGCGCTTGAAGAAAGTGTTCTCCACTCGCGCCGAGCGTGTGGTCTTCGTGAAGGGCGATCCGGATCTTGAGTTCCAGTATGTCGCTCGTGCCATTGACATCGCTAAGGGCGCTGGCATCGACAAAGTGGGCCTCATGACCCCGAAGATGGAGCAAGGACAGTAGGAGAACGCAAACCGTATGATGAAAACTCTCCTCACCCTAGCCGCTTGCGGCGCCCTCCTTCTCTCCGCCACGGGCTGCCAAAAGCTCAAGGCCCGCGATAATCTGAACAAGGGTGTTCGCGCCTACAAGAACACGAAGTACGCCGAAGCAGTGAAGTCCTTCCAGGAAGCCGTCGAACTCGACCCCGAGTTCACCACCGCTCGGCTCTATTTGGCAACCGCCTACATGAGCCAGTGGATCCCCGGCGCCGAATCGGAAGAGAATATGAAGTTTGCCAAGGCGGCTCAGGATAACTTCCAGTTGGTCCTCGACAAGGATCCCAACGACAAACTCGCCATCGCCTCCATCGCTTCTCTCTACTACAACCAGAAGAAGTTCCAGGAAGCGAAAGAATGGAATGAGCGCCTGCTGAAAGTCGACGCCCAGAACAAGGAAGCCCTCTACACCCTCGGCGTTATCGCCTGGGGCAAGGCCTACCCGGTTCGCGGCGAAGCTCGCGCCAAGCTCAGCATGAAGCCGGAAGATCCGGGTCCCCTCAAGGACAAAAAGGTTCGGGAAGAAGTTCGGGAAAAGAATTTGGCCATCGTTCAGGACGGCCTGAAGCAGCTCGAAGCGGCTGTTCAGGTTGACCCTGACTACGATGACGCCTACGCCTATCTCAACCTGATGCACCGCGAATTGGCCGACCTCGCTGATACTCCCGAGGAGTATAAGAAAGAGCTCGAACTGGCCGACAACTACGTGCAGAAGGCCCTCGAAGCGAAGAAGCGGAAAGCGGAAGCGCTCGAGAAGAAGGCCGCTGGCGGCATCATTCAAGACCCGTCTAAGTAAATAATGGTGACCGGCTGGTCTCGCAGCGTGTACTCTGAAAGGAAAGGGGTCTCGCTGTGAGTCAGCCGGTCGATCTGTCTAGTCCCGCCCCATTGAGTCCAATGGATCCTGCCCTGGCCGCTCGATTTGAAGAGCTGGTGGCCAAGTACTCGAAGCTTCGTCCCACCGAGAACGTAGCTCCGCTGCGTGAGGCTTTTGCCTACGCCGCTCTTCACCACACCGGCCAAACGCGCTCCTCCGGCGAGCCCTACATGGCCCACCCCCTCGAAGTCGCCCACATTTTGTGCGACATGTCGATGGATCTCGTCTGCCTCGAAACCGGCTTGCTCCACGACACGGTGGAGGATACCTCCGTTACGGTCGACGACGTCCGCAAGCTCTTCGGTAGCGAAGTCGCGCAGTGCGTCGACGGCGTCACCAAACTCGCGAAACTCAATTTCTACTCCCGCGAAGAACGCCAAGCCGAGAGCGTCCGCAAGATGCTGCTGGCGATGGTCAATGACATTCGCGTCGTTCTCGTCAAGCTCGCCGACCGCCTCCACAATATGCGGACCATGGCGTCGCTCAGCCGGGAACGCCAAGAGCGCATCGCCCAGGAAACGCTCGAAATCTACGCCCCCATTGCCCATCGCCTCGGCATGGGGAAAATCCGCGCTGAGCTCGAAGACCTCGGCTTTCGCTACCTCGACCCGCCCGCCTTCGAAGAGGTCACCGAGGCCATCGAATCGAAACGTCGCGCCACGCAAGGCGTGCTCGAAGAGATCCGCCACGCCGTCGAGGTCAAACTCGCTCGCGAGAACATTCCCGCCCGCATCGAAGCCCGTTTGAAGCGTCCCTTCAGCGTCTATCAGAAGTTAAAGCGCCAGAAGATCAGCATCGATCAGGTCTACGACCTCCTCGCTCTCCGCATCATCACCGACAACGTCAAGAACTGCTACGGCGCGCTTGGCACCATCCACGGCGAGTGGACTCCCATCCCCGGCCGCATCAAAGACTTCATCGCCATCCCCCGTCCGAATCTCTACCAATCACTTCACACCTCCGTCATCGGTCCCGGTGGCCAGGCCTTCGAAGTGCAGATCCGCACCGAGGAGATGCATCGCATCGCCGAAGAGGGCATCGCGGCCCATTGGAAGTACAAAGAAGGCAACAAGGGCGGCCAGACCGGCGAACACCAGGTGGCCTGGCTCCGCCAGCTCGTCGAATGGCAGCAGGATGTCCGCGATCCCGGCGAGTTCATGTCGACCCTCAAGGTCGATCTCTACCCCGAAGAGGTCTACGCCTTCACGCCGCGCGGCAAGGTCATCATTCTCCCCCGCGGCGCCTCCCCCATCGACTTCGCCTACGCCATCCACTCCGACATCGGTCACCTTTGTGTCGGCGCCAAGATCAACGGCCGCATCGTCCCGCTGAAGTACGAGCTCAAGAACGGCGACGTCGTCGATATTCTCACCCAGCAAGGCCACACCCCGTCCAAGGACTGGCTCAACTTCGTCAAGACGTCGAAGGCGCGCAATCGCATTAAGCACGTCATCAACACGACGGAGCGCGCCAAAGCTGTCGAGATCGGCGAAAAGCACCTTGAAAAAGAGGCCCGCCGCCTCGGCGTCCAATGGAAGAAGATCACCAAGGAGCAGATCGAAAAGGTCGCCCACGATTACGGCTTCGGCAAAATGGAGGATCTCCATGCCGCCCTCGGCTACGGCAAATTCTCCCCCCGTCAGGTGCTCCAACAACTTGCTCCGGAACAGGTAGCCGCAGCCGAGGCCGTCGAAGCGCCTCCCGCGCCGGTCGCTCCCCCTCCCGCCAATCTCGACGACAAGGATCTCGTCCTCAAAGTCCGCGGCGTCGACGACATCATGGTCTACCGGGCCAAATGCTGCAATCCCATCCGCGGCGAAGCCATCGTCGGCTACATCACCCGCGGCAAAGGTGTCGCCGTCCACTCCGTCAACTGCAGCAACGTCCAGAACCTGATGTACGAAGTAGAGCGCAAGATCGAGGTCGAATGGGCCCGCGCTGTCAACGAGACCTTCCTCGTAAAGCTCGTCATCTACACCGACGACCGGCCCGGCATACTCAACCAGCTCACCAGCTCCCTATTCAACGAAGGGACCAATATCCGAACCCTGGAAGCGCAACCGGACGAATCCCGCAGTGACGGCAGCGCCATCGTCAACGTGGCCATCGACGTCCGTGATAAGAAGCAACTCGAACGCATCGTCAACTCCGTCCGCCGCATCAGCGGCGTTCGCGACGTCGAACGTTCCCAATCCAACTCATGAACCCCGAACACATCGCCATCTCGAAATCGAAAGGCATCGAGATCGACTGGGAAGGCGGCGAGCACTCCAGCTTCCCCGTCGAACTCCTCCGCTCCGAATGCCCTTGTGCCACGTGCACCGGCGCCCATGGCACAGAACCCCAAAAGTGGGTGCCAGACCCAAGTCCCTTCCAGATGTATAAGCCCCGCATCGCGATGGAGAGCGTGGAAGCCGTCGGCAACTACGCCATCCGCATCCATTGGAACGACGGCCACAAAACCGGAATCTACTCCTACGACCATCTCTATAAGATCCGGCCGCAGGCAACGCCCCCAACCTAGTCCGGCATATTCTGGGCCATCTCGGCCAGCAGCTCCCGCTCGCCGTCGCTAAATCGGTCTTTCATCCGCGGAGTCGCCAGGAACTTTTTCCGGCCTTCCGGATCCAGCTTCCGCAAATGGGTCAATGCCCGGCGTCCATCCACGCGCTTCTCCGTTGGCATGGTCTCGTTAAACTTCCGCACCAGCCCGCGCAGGTTCTCCTGCTGCTCCGGCTTCATCTGCCGGAAGTTCTCGAAGGAACCCTGCAGACGTTGCTTGCGCGCCGGCGCCATGCGGTTCCAGCGGTCGAGCCGCTGTTCCATGATCCGCCGCCGCACCGGCGGCATATCCTGCAGCGCCCGTTCCCGCTCCTCCGGCGCCATCCGCCGCAGCTTTTCTAGAGCCCGCGCCTGCTGGGCCGGCGGTTGGGCCCACAGCCCCATGGCTACCACGCCCAATGCGATCAGAATTCGGATCATCATAAGCTGGTTTCCTCCTCGGGGGGCTCCAACTGCCGTAGCATCTCCAGGTCTTCCAGCGCCCGTTCAGCCTGCTCAATCTCTTGCGCTTCCAATTTCACAGTCTGGCCCACGGGCTCGGTCCGGAACGGGTTTTCGATTGAGAGCGCCACGACCAACGTCAGCGCCAGCGCGCCCGCCGAAAGCACCGGCCGCCACCCCAGTCCGCCCTGCAGGAATTGACGCACCGGCTCCGTCCATCGCTGCCACACCGAAGGCTGCTCGGTCGACGCGATCCGGGCAAACAGCGCCGCATCGAAATCGGCCGACACCGGCTCCGCCTCCCACGCATCCATTGCGGCCCATACGGTCTGCTGCTCCGCCGCCCACGCCCTGCACTCCGCGCACGCCGTCAAATGCTGCTCGATCTGCGCTACCTGTTCTGCCTCCAGGGACCGCGCGCAGTACGACAGAAGGATCTCCGCGTTCCCGTTCTGCATCGGGCATTGATTGTTCTTCGCGTTCATTTCATCCTCCTCGCCACTTATTCCCGTCCGGCCATATGGGCCAGCTTCGCCCGTAGTGTCTCGTACGCCCGGAACAATAAACTCTTCACCGCGGACTCCGAAGATTCGAGTGCTGCTGCAATCTGGGCGTACTCCATTTCCTGATACTTATGCATCAACACGGCCGCCCTTTGCTTGGCAGGCAATAACTGGATCGCCCGGCGGATCTCCTCGAACTTGGCTTCCCGCACCATCATCTGCTCGACCGTCGGGGCCTCGGAGGCCACCTGCCGGCTCATCCCTTCGTCGCTTTCCTGGTCCAGGCTCTCCTGGTTTCGCTCATGCTTACCGTCCCGGATGTGGTTCAGAGCCACATGGCTCGCAATCCGGAATAACCAGGTCGTAAACTTTGCCGTCGGCTCATAGCTCGCCCGGCTTCGGTACACCCGCAGGAACACTTCCTGCGCCAACTCCTCGGCCACCGCCTGATTCTGAATCATGCGGTATAGGAAGTGGATCACCGGCGTACGATGTTTCGCCAGCAGCAACGCGAAACTCTGGGAGTCACCCTCCCGAACCCGCAACATCAGTTCGGCGTCGTGCTCGATCGTGGCCACGGCCATCATATCCATCTGAACCCACTGTCTCGTGAAAGGTTGCGGTCCCGGCTGTTACAAATCTAAAGTTCCGCGCCGGGCTCTCGCTCCATCAGGTCCCGCAGCGCGTCGTGCGGACTTTTGCCCTGCTCGAAAATCGCGAACATCGTCTCCGCAATCGGCATGGATACCCGTTGCCGCCGGGCCAGCTCCACCGCCGAGTAAGTGTTCTCGACGCCCTCGGCCACCATGTGCATGCCGTCCTGGATCTCGGCCAACGTCCGGCCTTTGGCTAACTCCAACCCGACCCGCCGGTTCCGGCTCAGGTCGCCCGTGCACGTCAAAATCAAATCGCCCAACCCCGCCAGCCCCGACAGCGTCGATGCCTGCGCGCCCATCGAAACCGCGAGTCGCGTCAACTCCGCCAACCCTCGCGTCAGCAGCCCCGCCATCGCATTCGAACCCAAGCCCAGGCCGCTGCACACGCCGGCCGCGATCGCGATTACGTTCTTCAGCGCCCCGCCCAGCTCCGTGCCAATTGGGTCGCTATTCGTATAAATCCGAAACGTTGGCCCAGCAAACTCCCGCTGAATGCGCGCCGCCAAGGCCGTGTCGACAGAACTCGCCGCCACCAGCGTCGGCTCTCCCCGGGCCAGTTCCTTCGCGAACGAGGGCCCACTCAGAACGGCCAACTGTGCTGGAAACTTAGGCCGCGTCACCGCATCAATCACCTCGCTCATTCGCAATGAAGTGCCCCGCTCCACGCCCTTGGTGGCGCTCACAATCGGCGCCCCCGGCGGCAGATGCGGAAGCGCGCTGGAAAACACCGCCCGCACATGCATCGAAGGCACCGCGCCCAGCACGATTTCCGCCGCCTGCAGCGCTTCGCCCAACTCCCAGACCACCTGCACGTTCGGCGGCAGCCGGAAGCCGTCCAGATACTTCTTGTTCTCCCGATGCGCCTGCATCTGCTCAGCCAGTTCCCGCTCGAAGCTCCATAGGACCAGCCGCTCATAGCGCGGCGCCAGCACCATCGCCAAGGCCGTCCCGTAACTCCCGGCGCCCAGGATTGTTAATTGGCTCACAACTTATTCTCCGTCCCCGCCCGCAACCGGGCAATATTCCCCCGGTGCCGCCAGATAATGAACACGCCGCCTACCAATGCCGCCAGCACAATCCAATTCGAGGGATGATCAATCATCCAAACCGCCACCGGCGCCATGGCCGCGCCGACAATCGAACCCAGCGAAACATAGCGGGTGCGGGCTACCGTAGCGGCAAAGACTACCGTCACGGCCAGCAGCGGCATCGGCGCCAGATAGAGAAACGCGCCTACAAAACTCGCCACCGCTTTGCCACCCTGGAACTTCAGAAACACAGGGAACGCATGCCCCAATATCACGGTCAACCCCGCCAGCGCCAGCCACATCGGCTCGGCGGAGCCGTACCGCGCCATTAGCCAAACCGCCAGCCATCCCTTCCCGATATCCAGCAAGAGCGTGCCGATTCCTACCAGCTTCCCGCTCGTTCGCGCTACATTGGTTGCGCCAATATTGCCGCTGCCCATGGCGCGAACGTCCTGGCCGGTCTTCCACCGCACCAGCAAATATCCGAACGGAACCCCGCCTAACAGGTAGGCCACCACCAGCCACAGGAAAGTCATCCCAGCGGAAACTCCTTGATCTTTCGATATACCGAGCCCTGGGCCTCCGCCCGGCTTGCATACAGCCAAAACGACGCAACCCGAAACTTACCAAAGTCGATCGATTCGAGGTCGCCGATCGCCCGCCGCAACTCCGTCACCGGTACGCTCGTTCGGATCCGCGCCAGCGTCAAGTGGGGCGAATACCGCTTCGTCTCTTTCGGTATGCCCAGCCGCCCGCATGCCGCGTCGGTCTGCTCATGTAAGTCACCCAGTTCGTCCGCCGCTGCCACCCCGGCGAAGAGCACCCTTGGCTGGTGTGGATTCGGATACCACCCCAGTCCACGGACCTCCAGCGAGAATGCGGGCACCCGCACGGTGCCAAGCTCTCGCTCAATCCCTGCTAGGTCGGCCCAGTCACCGATAAACTTCGTCGTAATGTGCCAGTTTGCGGCCGGGCTCCAGGTAATCGGTGCCGTCGGTTCGAGCACAGCCACCAACTCCGTCAGTTTTTGGCGGACCTCTTCCGGCACATCAATCGCGGTGAACAAACGCATCGTGATAACTTTCTAGTCTAGTTGATTGCTCTTCCTGAAAGCTTCTACGGGCGCGATACGGTCACGGTGGCCCGGGCGCTGCTTGGCAAAATTCTCGTCCACGGGGAACGCTCCGGCCGAATCGTCGAGGTGGAAGCCTACCTCGGAGCGGATGACCTTGCCGCCCATTCGAGCCGAGGCCTAACGCCGCGCACCCGTGTGATCTTCGGGCCCCCCGGCCGAGCGTATGTCTATTTGAACTACGGCATCCACGAATGCCTCAACGTCGTCGCCGAACCTGACGGCGTCCCCGGTTGCGTGTTAATCCGGGCCTTGACGCCCGTTGCCGGCCTCGCCGGTCGCCTCGACGGTCCCGGCCGCCTCACCAAAGCCATGGGTGTCGACCGGCGCTTCTACGGCCATTGCTTCTGGAACGCGCCCCTTTGTATTCTCGATGCGCCGTCGCCCGTTGAGCCCATTGAAGTTACGGCCCGCATCGGCATCACTCGCTGCGCCGACTGGCCCCTGCGATTCCTGCTGGGACAACGGGGCTGGGACCACGGGGCTGAGCCTGATCGGCCTGCCAGCCCCGTCTGAGCGCGGTCTGCATCTTCCTCCGAACGCTAAGATGCGACCACCCTTCCACCGTGCCACACACGCGGCCCGATTGAATAGAGGAGTAAGACAAATTAGTACTGGAATGTAACTCCAATACTAAGTACGTCAGTTCCGGCTGCCCACCGGCTCGCGGCGCCCGTGCAGCGGCCGGAATACCCCAGCGCCGCACACCGCCACCCCCGCCTGCAGCATCGCCGAAAGCAGGTTGAAGAGCAGGCCGTAGATCACCTGTTCGCTCACATTCTGCCGGCCTGGCAGCTTAAACCCTGTCGGCAACTCCTTCGCGAGCCGCAACCGTACACCTTCCAGCTCCAACTGGCCCCGCGGTCCCCGCTTGTTTCCCACGCTGATCGGCGTCTGCAAAACGTTACCCGTCGCGCCGTCGATATAGAACTGGCAGCGTGAAAACCACCCCAGATTCGCCGGCTCCGCCGCGTCAAACACCAGCAAGGGAACCTGCCGTTCCGTCGCCGTCAAATCGAGCGTCAGCGCCAGAGAGGTCTCCTCGATCGACACGGCGAATCCGGCCTGTTGGCAAACCTGCGCCAACTGTTCCATATCGTATTCGAGCAAAAGGAGCCGGTGCTTTCCGGCCTGAAGCAGCTGCATGAGATTCTATTGTAGCTGGAGCACGTGCGCCAGCGCCGCAATCACGATGCAAATCGTCACATGGGCGATCATCCCGTAGTGAAACCAATGGCGCGTATAGCGGATCACGTCGTGTACTAAGGTCACACTTCACTTTGGCCCGTCCGTCCGTCTTTGAGAATAGATCGGGGTAGGGTGTTCGTCCTATGACCGCTGGACTTGGGTTCCAGTACTCTACGCTATAGAAATGCGCTTCGCCCTGCTCGCTCTCGTTTCCCTCCCACTGCTGGCCCAGCCACCCGCTCCCGGCCCCGACCACCGCGGGGACCAGATCCTGAAGTCCATCGACAACTATATGTGGCACCTCAAACTCAGCGACATTGCTGTCGTGGATCAGGTAGCCTACACCTCCACCCCGCCGCACTACGAAGCCAACCCCACCGGCCAGGGCGCCGGCAACGACATGATCGTCTATGCCTACACGTTCATCCCGAAAGCGCTCGACCGCACCAGGAAGCAGCCTTCGATCGTCTACGTCCACGGCGGCGTGCACAGCAATCTCCAGAGCGGCGGGGCCTCGAATGGCGCGCACATCATCCGCGAGCTACTCGAACTCGGCTACACGGTCATCGCCCCCGATTACCGCGGCTCCACCGGCTATGGTGCAGGCTACTACAACCGCATCGACTACGGCGGTCGCGAAAACGATGACGTCCACGCCGCCCGCGCCTGGCTACTCGAACGCTACAGCTTCCTCGATCCCGCCAAGGTCGGCATCCTCGGTTGGAGCCACGGCGGCATGATCACGCTAATGACGATCTTTCAGCATCCCAAGGACTATGCCGTTGCCTACGCTGGCGTCCCGGTGAGCGACCTGGTCGCCCGCCTCGGCTACAAGTCCGAGACCTACCGGAAGATATTCAGCGCCAAGAGCCATATCGGCAAGAGTGTGGACGAGGATGTGCATGCCTACTTGAAGCGGAGCCCTTTCACGCATGCCGCCAAGCTGGAAACGCCACTGTGGATTGACGGAAACACGATTGACGAAGACGTTAACGTCCTCGAAGTCCGCCGCATGATCGACGCCCTCAAAGCAGCAGGCAAGAAGTTTGAATCCAAGATATGGGACGGCGCACCCGGTGGTCACCACTTCAATCGCCTCGATACCAAACTTGCCCGCGACTCTCGCGCCGAGATCTGGCGGTTTCTGGGGCAGCACCTTACGCGGTAGGCGTTGTCCGCCGGCCTTCCTCCCACGCCCCCAGGTCCTGGAGCATCGCGCTGACGGATTGATATCGCTCTGCTGGGGTCGGTCGTAACGCCCGCCGTAGAATTTCGGCGAGCCAAGGATCGACTTCCCCCGCCGGCGGCATCTCGCCGCCGGCGAGTCGCCGTCCGGTCACCAACTCGAATAACAGTCCTCCCAGTCCATACACATCGGTCAACGGCGAAATCGGCTCGCCGGCCATCTGTTCCGGCGCCGCATAGGCCGGGGTCAACGGGCCGGATCGCTGCTCCGGCGCGGAACTCTCCTGCCGGTCGAGCAACTTGGCCACTCCAAAATCCAGCAACTTCGGCTGACCGCCATCGGTCACCAGCACATTGCTTGGCTTCAGGTCCCCATGCACCACTTGGTGGGCATGCGCGTACTCCACCGCTTCTGCCACCGCCCGGAAAAGCTTCACCCGCTCAGCGACGATTCTCCCTCTCCGCTGCCAGTCCGCCAGTGGCTCACCTTCGACATATTCCATCACCAGGTAAGGTTCTCCCGTCGCCGTCCGCCCGCCGTCCAGGAATCGGGCAATTCCCGGATGGTCCAGTCGGGACAGAATCTGCCGCTCATCAAGAAAACGTCTCAGCAAGCCCGCTCCCCCCCAGCGCATGCACTTCACGGCGAGGGTCCGGCCGAAGCCTTCGGCCAGATACACCGTCCCCATGCCTCCGCTACCCAGGCGCCGCAACACCCGGTATGGGCCTAAGGTCTCCGGCAACGCGTCCTCCCAGAAGAGGCGCAGAGAGCCCTCGGCGTCCTCAAACCAGGCGAACGCCTCCCCTTCCGTCTGCAGCATCGACAGCAACGTCACTTCTAGTTCCTGATCGCCGCCGCACTCGCGCGCCAAGAACCCGGCCCATTCGCTGGCCGGCATCGCCCGGGCTGCGTGAAACAGTTCATCCAACCGATTGAGACTCATCGTTGCGGCCTCCGCGAAGATGATGAAACAGCCACGCACGCGCCGTGTCCCAGCCGCGCTTCACCGATGCTGGAGAAATCGCCAGCGCGTCCGCTGTCTCCTCCACTGTCAGACCCCCGAAAAATCGGCACTCCACGATCTGCAATAGACGCGGTTCCCGCTCTCCGAGCAGCGACAGCGCTTCATCCAGCGCCAACAGTTCAACACTCCGTTGCTCGCTGATCCGAGCCTGCTCACTCAACTCCACCCGCTGCAGGCCACCGCCCCGTTTGGTCCGCTGCATGTGTTTGGCATGGTCTACCAGGACGTTCCGCATCGCCACCGAAGCAAAATAGAAGAAGTGAGCCCGGCTCGCCCACGGCTCGCTTTGGCCTCCCGACAGGTGCAGGAAAACCTCATGCACCAGACTGGTGGTGTTCGGGGCCTCCTGCCCTCGCCACTGCCAGCGGCGGCGGCGAGCGATCTTCCGTAGCTCCTCATAAACCAAGGGCAAGACCTCTTCGGCCGCGCTCCGGTCTCCGTGCGCGAACGCGGCCAATAGGGTCGTCAGGTTTTCCGGGGCTGTCCTCATGCTGGTTTCGACAAACCATCACCTGGGTCGGGTCGCCGCCCGTCCGTTGGTTTCTTAGGTTGGAGTTTGTCAAAGTATACATGGGTCAGCCCCTTCTCCGAACTCGTCGCTGCCTACTTGATTTCAATCGAACGCGCCTCAATCTGCGCGCCGATCACCAGTCCCAGGTCCAACCCGGGAGCCTGGAACGGAGCCACTTGGCCGGCCGAACGAAAGCTGAACAATCCCAGCAATCCGAACTTTTCTCCCAAGTCGCCCGCCGCCTGCACGGCCGGCAGGTTCGCCAGGGCAGAAGCCGGCACCGTGAAGTTTCCGTTGCCCGCCTCCGCCACGCAGACGAAGCCGCTGCTGGCCTTGTTCGTCTGGTCGGTGCCGTAACCCAGCACCAACAAGCTCTCCCCTGGAGTGCCGCCGGTCCAGTCCACCCGGAACGGCGCCTTCCGGTCGATCACCCCCAACTGACTCCGATTGGTCCAGTTCAGCGGAGGCCGTAGCGTAATGCTCGCGTTGAAGGCGCCCACATCCGGGCCACCCGTGCCCGAGATCGTAAACGTTCCGGCGTCCAGCGGAACCATGGCCGGAGCGCCGGGTAGCGGGATACTGCCGCCCAACAAGCCGAGATATGTGCCATTGGTTGAACGCTCCAGGTTCGCCGTCTTGCCGGCCGAACCCACCCGCAACGTCGCCCCGGCGTCCAGCATCTTCGAGGCGCCGGTGGTTTGCAGAGGACCGCCGAAGGCGCCTCCGAGCAACTCGGAAATGTCCCGTACCCCGGCGAACGCCTGGCAGGTGCCCACGGGCGGCATCGAGGTCAGCATATTGAATCCCAGATCGCCCGCCGCCGTCACCTCGGGGAACGCGGCCACGCCCAGATCAGCATCCAGCTTCTGCTCGCCGTCCGTCACCGTGTTGATCGTGGCCGAAAGCCGCGTCAGCATCACCACGCCCACCTTGCCGCCTGTCGAGGTTAACGTCGAAACCGGGTTCGCCGCGTCCTTGCAGACCTGCCCGCTCGGTTCAATCGCCATGGTGACCACGTTGCTCCACACGTCGCCCGCCTTCACCTGCACGGGCACATAGCAGCCCTGCGGGGCATCGTCCGGCACCTCGGCCACAATCTGGTCGACCCCGGAGCAACAAGGGGCCCGTCCCGTGTACAGGAGATTCGCCGGTTTCCCGCCAATGGTCATCTCAAACGGGAAGGGCAGATTGCCCGCCGGCGGCGCCACATTGTCCGGCGCCGTGATCGGCCCCGCGCCGGTGCCCCATAGAATGATCACCTGCCGCGGCTTCGCCGTCGCCGAACGGGTATTCAGCGGCTGCTCCAACTGCGTCTGGAAGTTCTGAATGATGCCCGGCCCCCGGCCTTGGCTCGTCGCGAAGATCCCGAAGTTGTGTTGGGCAATTCGAACCGGCACCGCCCGGCTCGCGTTGCCATTGAAGGTAACGATCATCTCCGCATTGCCCAACGGTGCATTCGACGGAATGATGCCGTTGATCTGCGTGCTCGACGTGAACACCAGATAGCAGTCCACCGTCCGGGTCCCTTGGCGTACCTGCACCCGTGTCCCGCCCAGATTGGTTGGCAGCGGAAACTGTTCAGCTTGCTGGGGCGGAGTTGGGCCGACGCCTGCCGCAAAGATCGTGAAAAACGATCCTTGCGCCAAGGCGCCGCCCGGCAGCGACGGCGGGACGCCGCTAGCCGAATTCACGATCCCGTTCTCGGTCACCGTGGGCGTACCGGGAATGGAACCCGCCTCCTGCGTCAGTGTGAACGTTTGCCCGTTCACCGTCATCGTTGCCGTTCGCGCGCTGGTCGTCGCGTTCGCGTCGACCGTATACGGAATCCGGCCTGCTCCCGTCCCCGAGGAAGGGGAGCCTACTTTCAGCCAGGCATCATTGCTCCGCGCCGTCCAGGCGCAGGTTGAGGTTGTGGCGCTCACCACAATCGTGCTGCTGCCGCCGCCTGGGCCCATCCGCGCTGTCGTCGGAGAGATCGTCACAGTGCACGAACTGCCCGCTGCCTGCACTATCGTATGTACCTGCGCGGCGGTGATCACCCGGCCCGTGCGCGTCACTGGATCCGGATTGGCCGAAACGACGTAATCCACGGCGCCCGAGCCCTTGCCGTTCGCGTTGCGAACCGCGGTGAGTCGAACCCAAGGCACCTCACTGTGAGCATTCCAGGCGCAGGTGTCCGCCGTCGTCACGCGGATGATCCCCGTCGACTGCGCCGGTGGGGGTGCCGCCGAAAGCGGGGTCACGAAGTAGTTGCAACCAGGGGTAACCGTCCATCCCACGCCGGTGGTACCGCCACCTCCGGAGCCTTGGCAGGCTGAAACCCGCCGTGTCCCCCGGCCCGTTCTTGTCCCGGCGGTAACCGAGACTTCCACGTCGGCCTCCCGGGCCGGATCGGCCGGCGAGTAGGAAACCTCACAAGTGCTCGTGATGTTCGATGCGACCGTTTGCAGCAACGCCTGCAGTTCCGCTGACGTGGCGCCCCGTGTAAACGTGCCCCCCGTCTCGGACCCGATCCGTTGCAGTACCGTCTCGTTGATACCCGAACCGAACCCCACCGCATAAACGGCCGTCTGCGCCGCCTTGGCCGCCGCGATGGCCTCGTCGATCGTCTTGCCGCTCACGTTGTTCGATCCATCCGTCATCAGCACCATCACCCGCCTTCCGGGTATCGTCGCCAGATCTTGCGCGGCTTGGAATACCGCCAGATACAGTGCGGTGCTGCCGCCGATGGACAGGCTGTTGATCGCGGTATTCGCCAACTGCTTGTTCGTGGTAAACGCCTGCTTCTTCGTCACCACCGAATCGAAGTTGTACACGGCTACCTGGTCGCTCGCCCCGAGCGAGTTCACCAGGCTCACCGCCGCGGCCTTTTCGTTTACCAAGTCCGTCGTACTGAGTGATCCGCTGGTGTCGATCACAATTGCCACTGCCGCGCCCGATCCCGCGGACCCGCTCCCGCCCGAGGAACTGCACGTCACGCTCACCGGGCGCGAGACCTGATTCTCCGTCAAGGTGAAGTTCGACGAGGTAAGGCCCGTCACCGCCTGGCCGGAGCCGTCCACCACAGATACCACCAGCTTCTTGGTCACCGGACAGGCCGAGTTGTCTTCATTGCTGATGGCAACCGTCAACGCACCCTCCGCGGCGCCGCTCACATCCAGTTGGAAGACAAAGTCCGCGCCGCCGCTGGCCGCCACGGCGGTGTTGGCGCCGACTTTGTTGAGATTCGTCAAACCCGTCGCGCCCATGCTCAATCCGGAAGAGCCGCTCACGCGACCCCACGTAGCGGCAGCCGTGAGCGCTGAAGTCAGGAACACCGCCTGTTCTGTCGCCCCATCACTCCAGTTCAGCGTGATCCTTGCGTGGCTGCCCATAGCTCCCGGCTCGCCGTAAAGGAAGTAGCTCCCGGGTTGCAAGTTCACGCTCCGGTTGGCTGCGTTCAACAAGGGCGCTGTCGCACTTGGCAGAGAGACTCCCAGCGTATACGTAGAATCCGGCAGCGTCGTCCATACGTTGCCATTCCCGCCGAAAACGTTTGTGCTGTTCACTGATCCCATCTCAAGCCGCAGTCCGGTTATGGTGCGAGTCGCACTGCCTCCGCCTCCTGTCGACGAGCACGGGCCCACGGTCTTTCGCGCGCTCCCGGTCCGCTGATTGTTCACATTCACCCGTACCTCCACGTCCGCGCTTCGTGTCGCGTCGGTGGGCGGATAGGAGATCGTGCATTGTCCTGCACTGGGGCAAGTGACGCCCGCGTTCTTCACTGTCGTCCCCTCGAGGACGGTGAAGTTGGAGACCGTCAAGCCGGAGACCAGAGCGCCTGCCGAGTCCCGCACGGTTACGGGCAGCTTCTTCGTTGCCGGGCAACTGCTGTTGTCTTCGGCTCCAATCGCCACGGATAAGTCGTTCACCGGCAATGGATTGGGGTTCGTGATCGTTATCTGAATCGTGCCTGTGTTCGGGGCCGCGAAATCGAATGCTCCGAGTCCAAGGAAGTAGGTGCCCGCACGGAGCGCCGGCGAGGATCCCAGAGTGATCCGCAAATCCTTCGTTAGAATGGATTCCGTCGAGTGGTCAGAAATCACCTGCCCGTTCGTGCCGATGCGGGGATCGGACCCGAAGTTAGCGTAAAGCTCAATGTCGGAACCCGTCGTCAGACGGATCCGTAGTTCCGTGGCGCCCTGGGGAATCTTGATGGTGTAGCCAAAGTCTCCAATGAAGAGAGTCGGCCGCGAAAACGCTGGCAGCGCAAAATTCACGATGGAGCCGTTTACAAGCTCGGTCTGGACCTGCCGGCCGTCGAGCGAACTCTCCCGGACTCCACCGTCTGAACTGATCTGCCGCTGACCGGTTTCCGCCAAAATCACGCCGGCTTGCAAGAGCAACGCCAAGAGAACACGCTGGGATCGCATGAACTAAATCTCCGAATATAGGATTGATATGTCTGGTTACGACATTCCTTCGGGAATCGGCTCACGGCACGGTCGATTAAAATTTTTGCTTCCATTCACAGAGTTCGGCCCGTGGTCGAAATCTCTTGTAGGCGCGGAAGTGATCGCGCTTAACAGAAAGAACTTACAAGGGAAATCATCAACATGAAGCGTTTATTCACCATTGCTCTCGGACTCACCTTCGCGTTCGGCACCTTCGCCCTCGCTGACGACCACAAGAAGAAGGAAGAGCCCAAGAAGGACGATCACAACAAGAAGAAGCCCGGCCACTAAGCTCGGGTCCTCTCGCGGCTGGCCGCTCCATCGTTACCCGATCAGCGGCCGGCCGCCCAGCGCTCGCACCAGCAGCCACACCGTCGCGCCCGCCCACCCCGCCGCCGCTCCCCATACCAACGCAACACTTCCCACCCAATAGCCCAACAGCGGAAGCGCTTGCAGCGCGTGCATCCCAACAAAGTGGGCCACCCGCAGGTCGCCGCCCTTCGTACTCCAATTTAGAAGCGGCAGCCCCGGCCCTCCGTCGTTCACGCCGACCGCATGTTGCAGTCTCGACGCCATGAGTCCGCCTTCGAATCCCGCCAGCACGAACAAAATGATTCCTAGCCGAATTCCCCACAGATACGCCGGAGTCAGGCCAATGGTTGGCGATGTCTGCCAGCAGTGCCACGCCCCACCCAGCGCCGCGAGCATGTTGATGACGATCATCACCCCCATCGATCCGAAAACGAACCCATCGAACCCAGTCGCCACGTTGAAGTGCGACCCTACGCCGCGCGCCGCCTGGCCAAAAATACAGACCGTCTCATAAATCAACGTGCCTGCGATCACCCAACTCACCGCTGCCTTCGCTCCGCCCGATGCGTTGGCATGATGATAAATCCATCCAAAAGTTGCCGTGTACAGCACTATGGAAACCGCGAACTTCATCGGTTTGACCCAGATGTTGATGCCTGCCAACTGCCTGCCGTCAATCTGCGAGAGCGCCAAAGCCGCGATAAACAGAATCGCGTGTGCTGCCGCCGTCCATCCCAGGACCTCATTTCTCCGCAGCAACTCCGAAAGCATCCTGGTCTCCATTGAGCAGATAGAAGAGGCCCAGTCCCGCCGGGCCCAGCAAGAAGGTCAGCGGTAGACAAGGGAGAATACGCCAAAGGGCAAGGCCACGCCGCTGCCCTTGCGCCACAATCCACGAACCACAAAACAAGTCGAACGCCAGGTAGTGAACCCAGCCTCCGGCCAGAACCCAAGGGTTCGAGAACAATTTCGCCACGTTTTCGAGCGTATCGAACCCGCCCTCTCCCTCGCCCCAATGCAGCCCCAGCACCGCCACGTAGCAAAAGCAAAATCCGCAAACGAGGCCCCGCGCCACCGGGACACTCCAGCGCCATCTCGGAGCAAGCACTAGAGGAAGCCAGCCGAACAATGCCACCGTGTTGGCGATACTGAAGAATTCGGACGGCGTCATCGCGCCATTAACTCCTCCAAGTGCGTCTTCACCCCCGGCCACTCCTCCCGGATCACCGAGAAGTAGACGGTGTCCCGGATCCGGCCGCTCCAAGTGACCATGTGCCGCCGCAGGGTCCCTTCTTCTTTGGCGCCGATCCTTCGCATCGCGTTCTGGGAGCGAAGATTCAGCATGTCTGTCTTCAACTCCACGCGGTTCAGGCCCATTTCTTCAAACGCTTGGGTCAGTAACAGGTACTTGCACTCGGTATTCACCCCGGTCCGCTGAAACTCGGGGGCGTACCACGTGGATCCGATCTCCAAGCGGCGATGGGCCATCTCCATGTTCATGTAGCGCGTCGATCCCGCTAAACGGCCCGTCGCCCGGTGCCGAACCGCGAACGCCTGGGTCTTCGCATCGGCGATTGCCCGGACAATATACGCGCTCATCTCCTCCGGACTTGTCACCCGCTCGATTCCAACGTCCCAAAGGGAAGGGTCCAGGCCGATCGCACTGAGCTCCGGCTGGTGATCCATGGACAAGGGTTCCAACTGGACAATGTTTCCCGCAATCATTCCTTGCTACAGTAGCGATTCAGATGAACCGTCGCAACTTCCTGTTCGCCCTCGCCGCGCCAAAGCCCCGGCCCAACTTCTTGTTCCTGTTCTCCGACGATCAGCGATTCGACACCATCCGCGCGCTCGGCAATCGGGAGATCCAGACGCCGAATCTCGACCGGCTCTGTGCTCGCGGTGTCGCCTTTACCCAAGCCTCCATCATGGGCGGCAACCAGCCGGCCGTGTGTATGCCATCCCGGGCCATGCTGATGACCGGTCAGTCGCTGTATCATGCCACCGACGCCGTGGCCGGTAAGCGCCCGTATCATCTCTGGCCCGCGGTCTTCGCCCAAGCCGGATACCAAACCTATGGGGCAGGGAAGTGGCACAACGGCCCAAAGCTCTATCACGAAGCCTTCACCGCCGGCGGCCCCATCTTCTTTGGCGGAATGAACGACCACTACCGCACCCCGCTTCACCGCTACAATGCCTCCGCGCAGTACCCGCCCGCCGCGGCGGAACGATCGCCCAAACAATCTGCCAGCGAATTGTTTACCGATGGACTGCTCGGATTTCTGCAGCGCCGCGACAAAACGAAGCCATTCTGCGCCTATGTGGCGTTTACTGCGCCCCACGATCCCCGCCAGGCCCCGCCCGAGTGGCAGGCGAAGTATCCAGTCGACAAGATCAAGTTGCCGCAGAATTTCCTGCCGAAGCATCCGTTCGACAACGGCGAGCTAGAGATTCGCGATGAGAAGTTGCTGCCGTTTCCGCGGACGCCGGAGGCCGTGAAGAAAGAGATCGCCGACTACTACGCGCTGATTTCGCATCTCGATAGCCAGATCGGCCGCATTCTCGATGCGGTGGATGAGAACACGATCATCGTGTTTGCCGGCGACAACGGGTTGGCTGTCGGCCAGCATGGATTGTTAGGGAAGCAGAATTTGTACGACCACTCGATTCGCGTGCCTCTGCTTGTGGCGGGTCCCGGAATTAAGAAAGGCCGGAAGAGTTCGGCGCTTGTGTATGTTCAAGACTGCTTCGCCACGCTGTGCGATCTCGCCGGGTTGCCGAAGCCTGCTACTGTCGAGGGAGAATCGTTCGCCCCGGCGCCACGCGGCGAGCAGTTTGTGGGCCGGGCCAGCACCTTTCATGTGTATCGCGATTTTCAACGCGCCGTTCGGACACGGACGCACAAGCTAATCCGCTACACGGTAAAGGGGGTCACTACGAAGCAACTCTTTGATCTTGGCCGGGATCCGCTTGAGATGACAAACCGAATTGACGACCCGAGCCAAGCGAAACGCATCGCCGAACTGGAGGCCGAACTCAGCCGTTGGGAGAAGCTGGTTTAGGGCGTGGGACGAACCGCGACGACAGAAACCTGTTCGACCATCGGCCAAGTGCCGTTGGCCTGCTCTTTACGAACGACCGGGGCGAGGGGCTGGACCGTCGTGCGTGTCGGCGGGATCTGCGGGAAAAAGCTCCCATAAATTCCATTCATTTTGCCAAACTCGGCGAGGTCGTCGACGTACACATTCGACTGCACGCAGTGGCTGAAGTTCAGGCCAGCTTCTTCGAGTCCGTCGAGCAGGTTGCGCATCGTCTGACGTACCTGAAGTTCGACCGTCGGGGCATAGATGCCCGAATTCGGCCCGGGAATGAAGCCGGACTTCGCGGAGCAGTAGAGGGTATCGCCGGCCCAGACGCAGGGGCTGGCGGTCTGGCTCGGTGCCATGTTGCGAGGGCGGACGACGCGGCGGTCCTTCCGATCCTTAACGGCGACGCCGGTGATCGCAATCTTCGCGCCGTTGGGGAGCTCGTTCACCACCAGCGAGGCGCGCGCCGGGGCGTCTCCCGCGGCGAACAAGGGCGCGTAGGCCTTGTTCATTTCAGCGAGACTGAGGTCGGGCGTGACATAAACGTTAACGAAAACCAGATTCCCGAGATCGGGCACGGCCTTCTTCAGCAAGTCCATCGCGGCGGCGGGGGTAGCGGCGTAGAGTCCGGGGATGTAGGTGCGGTCGAGGGTTTTCTTCGTCGCGACAGCGTTGATTTCGACCGGAGTTTCGGTCGGCATCCGCTTCACACCCAGCACGGCGCGGACGGGCCCGGCGCCGGGGAAGTATTCCTTCCAAACTTTGTCCATGACGGGGTAGTTCGTCATATCCGAAAGGTATACCTGGCTATAGATGATGTCCGCCAGGGTAAGGCCGCCGCCTTCCACGATCGCTTTCACGTTTTCGAGGCACTGACGCGTCTGACCCTCGAAGGTGGCCGCCATTTGATTGTTGGCGTCGCGCGCTCCCTGCCCACTCACATAAAGGACGCCGTTGGCCATAACCCCGGGCGTGTAGGGGCCTACCGGCTTCGGACCAACCTTCGGATAAACAGCCGACTTTTCAGCGGCCAGCATCGTGAATGCCAGAAAGAGGGCGGAGAAGAGACGCATCGGGAGCCTACTTGACGTCGAGCAGTTCTTTTTCTTTGGCTTTGGCAACTTGGTCGAGTTTGGCGATCAGGCTGTCCGTAAGCTTTTGGTTGTCTTCGAGGGCGCGGCGCTCGTCGTCTTCACTGATCGCCTTGTCCTTGAGCAGCTTTTTCACGGCGTCATTCGCATCACGGCGAATGTTGCGGATGGCTACGCGATGATCTTCGGCGATGCCGAGCAGCTTCTTGACGAGTTCCTTGCGGCGTTCCTGGTTCAGGGGCGGAATCGGCAGGCGAATCAGGACGCCATCGTTCGAGGGATTCAAGCCGAGATCGGAGTTGCGGATCGCGGTTTCGATCGCCTTGATCTGAGACCGATCGAACGGCGTAACGGTGATCATGGCCGGCTCGGGCACATGGAGTGTCGCCACATGCGAGATGGGCGAGAGCATGCCATACGCTTCCACCTGAATCGAATCGAGCAGGTTGATGGACGCCCGGCCGGTGCGGATCGACGCCGCATCGTGCTGCATATCGGCGACTACCTTTTCCATGCGCTGCTTAGCGTGCGCTTCTACTTCCTTAACGGTCGTGAAAGGTTGCGACATAAGAAGAATTCCTTCAACAGATCAGAGTGCCGACGGGTTCACCCATCGCCATACGCATTATATTGCCAGCCGTCCGCAGGTTGAAGACGCGGATGGGCAGTTTGTTTTCGCGGCACATGGCGACAGCGGACG
The DNA here is from genome assembly GCA_945890485.1 of Candidatus Sulfopaludibacter sp. SbA3. GTDB lineage: Bacteria > Acidobacteriota > Terriglobia > Bryobacterales > Bryobacteraceae. The sequence goes on from CAMDCN010000013.1 coordinate 116,840, forward strand.
CGTCCATGACGGCGAGCGAATTCGCAAGCACTTCGTGGAACGTGACGGTCTCGAACATCACCGCGTCGGGATGCTTGCGCGGATCTTTGTTGTAGACGCCGTCAACACCGGTGGCCTTCGCGACCACTTCGGCGTGAATCTCGAGGGCGCGGAGGGTCGCGCCGGTATCGGTGGAGAAGTACGGGTTTGAAGTACCGGCCGCAAAAACGACGATCCGCCCCTTTTCCAGGTGGCGGATGGCGCGGCGGCGAATATAGGGTTCCGCCACCGAGGGGATGGTGATGGCGGTCATGACGCGGGTCGGCATGCCTTGGCGTTCCAGCGCGTCCTGCAGCGCCAGCGAATTGATGACGGTCGCGAGCATCCCCATATGGTCCGCAGTGACCCGGTCCATTTTTTTTGCTGCGGCCTGAACCCCGCGGAAAAAGTTGCCGCCGCCGACAACCAACCCTACTTGTACGCCCGCCTGGACGACTTCAGCGACTTCGCGGGCCATCGAATGCAGGCGGTCCTGATCGATACCGAAGCCGCTCTCTCCGGCGAGGACTTCGCCGGAGAGTTTCAGCAGGATTCGCTTGAAGGCGGCCAAGGGTTACTCCGCTTCCGGGGCGTCGGGGCCGGCGGTTTCGCCGACCTTGAACCGGACGAACTTGGCGATGGTGAGAGCAACGCCCATCTTCTTGTTGGACTGTTCGACCATCTGGCCGACCGTGACCGAGTTTTCCTTGATGAACGGCTGTTCGAGAAGGCAAACCTCTTCGTAATACTTGGACATGCGGCCTTCGAGCATCTTCTCGACGATGGCCGGGGGCTTTCCTTCGCGGATTGCACGCTCGCGCTGGATTTCCTTTTCCTTCTCGACGTCGGCCGCGGTGACTTCCGTGCGGGCGATGAACTGGGGGTCGGCGGCGGCGATCTGCATCGCGACGTCGCGAACCAGTTCCTGGATCTCGTCGGAGGAGGTGGAAATACCCGTCGCCTGGATCAGGACGCCGAGCTGAGCGCCCGGGTGGATGTAGGCGCCGAGAACGCCGCCCGAGAGCTTCTCGAGGCGGGCGAGCTTCATGTTTTCGCCGATCTTGGCAACCTTGGCGGTGATGAGAGCTTCGATGGTGATCGAAGGATCCTTTGCGTAGGCTTCCTTCAGCAGGTCAGCGGGGGTGGTGACCGCAGCGGAGGCTAAGGCCTGCTCAGCGAGGTCGGCCACGAGGCCTTGGAAGTCATCGGTGCGGGCGACGAAATCGGATTCGCAGTTGAATTCCACGATGACACCGGAGGTCTTGTCGTCGGACAGCTTAATGACGATGGCGCCTTGCTTGGCGGAGCGGCCGGTTTTCTTGGCGGCCGAAGCGATGCCGCGCTTGCGGAGTTCTTCGATGCCCTTTTCGATATCGCCGCCGGCCGCTTCGAGGGCCTTCTTACATTCCATCATGCCCGCGCCGGTACGGTCGCGGAGCGCTTTCACCATTTGTGCGGTGATCTCAGCCATAAAACCTCGTCAGATGTGGTTGGGGTAAGGGGAGGGGTAGGAAGCGGCGCCGGGAATCCAGCGCCGCCAAGTTACTGACTTACTGGGACTTAGTCTTCTTCGACGAGCGTCTTGCTGCCGCGCGGCATGATCAGGGCCAGATCCTCTTCGGAAGTCTCCGAATTGGTTTCCGACATCAGCTGGGCGGAGAACTGCGGGTCGAGGTACTGCTCGGCTGAGCCGAGGTCCATATTGTCGTCATCGCTATTGGAGGCGCCGAGTTCGGACTCGGAGACCTGCTGGCGTCCTTCGAGGCACGCTTCGGCGATCTTATTCGTGAAGAGGCGAATGGCGCGCAGGGCGTCATCGTTGCCGGGGATCACGTAGTCGACCTGGTCGGGGTCGCAATTGGTATCGACAACTGCCACAACGGGGATCCCGAGGCGGCGGGCTTCCATGACCGCGATCGCTTCCTTGTTCGAGTCGACAACGAAGAGGACGTCGGGGAGACGGCCCATGTCGCGGATACCCGACAGGTTGGCGCTAAGGTGCTTACGCTCGCGTTCGAGCTGGATGATTTCTTTCTTGGTCCGGCCACCGTAGTTACCGGTTTCGGCGAGATCCTCAAGCATCTTGAGACGCTCGATGGACTTCTTCACCGTGGTGTAGTTGGTGAGCAAGCCGCCCAGCCAGCGGTTGTTGATGTAGAACATCTGGCAACGCGTAGCTTCTTCGGCGATCGCTTCCTGCGCCTGGCGCTTGGTCCCAACGAAAAGTACGTTTTTACCCTGGGAAGCCATGTCGCCTACGTAGGCCATCGCGTCCTTAAACAGCTTCAGGGTCTTTTGCAAATCTACGATGTAGATCCCGTTACGTTCGCCAAAGATGTATTCCTTCATCTTTGGATTCCAGCGCTTGGTCTGGTGCCCGAAGTGAACGCCTGCTTCGAGCAATTCTTTCATGGAAATAGACGGCAATGTAGCTCCTTAGTTGGGGATTGAACACACGAACCGGCAGGACTTTCCGAGCGGTATTTGTCCTGCCGGCAGGGTTGTGTGGAATCCTGGTTGGTTGTTTAGCGCTTCGAGAACTGGAAGCGCTTGCGGGCGCCCTTCTGGCCGTACTTTTTGCGCTCACGGGAGCGCGGGTCGCGGGTCAGATAGCCCATTCCTTTCAGCTTGCCGCGGAGTTCGAGATTGAACTCGCACAGCGCACGAGCGATGCCCAAACGGACGGCGCCAGCCTGACCGTTAATGCCGCCGCCATCGGCGAGCACGAGCACGTCGAACTTGTCGGACGTTTCGGTAGCGAGCAGCGACTGCTTGACGGCCGAACGGGCCGAGTCACTGGTGAAATACTGTTCGAACGGCTTGCCGTTCACAACGATATTGCCGCTTCCATTGCGCAAAAATACACGGGCTACGGCGGTCTTACGCCGACCGGTACCGAGCCACTGAGTCAAAACAGCCACTTCGGATTCCTCTCTTCTTTACCGTACGATTGCTTCCAGAGCCACTGGCTTCTGGGCCTGATGCGGATGCTGGTCGCCCGCGTAAACTTTCAACTTGGTGGCCATCTGCTTGCCGAGTTTGCTCTTGGGGAGCATTCCCTTGATAGCTTCTTCCACCATTTTCATCGGACGGGTGGCGCGCATCTTTTTGGCGCTGATTTCGGTCAGACCGCCCGGGTAGCCGGAGTGATAGCGATAAAACTTCTGCTCTTCCTTCTTACCGGTAAGACGAACTTTCTCAGCGTTAACGATGACGACATGGTCGCCCATATCAATGTACGGCGTGTACAGCGCTTTGCTCTTACCCATCAAAATGTGGGCAGCCTGCGAGGCGATGCGCCCGAGCGCCGCGCCCGAAGCGTCAATAACATGCCAATTTCTCTGGATATCTTTGCCAGAGGGAACTACGGTATTCATAGACAGACGATCTCCCTGCGATCCTTCCAACCATCCAAGATAGCGCAACTATTCGGGTTGCGTCAAATTCATGGGTCGCCCGCCGGGGTCCGGACGGTGAACCGAATGGCGCCCTGGATGAGCTCTGCCTCTGGGCTGCTGGGGGGAAAGCAACGCTCTTCGTTATTGTAGCGCGGCCGGGTTGAGCTTTGGGTTCATTTGGGGTTATCCGGGTACCGCGTTTGGATGAACCGAACGCGGAAGTGGCTGTTGAGTCAATCACTTCCTGGGTTCATGCTTCATTTTTCCCGGGCGGGGCGGATTGCTCGCCCCGGCTCTGGACTGGAGACTGTTTTTGTGAGCGGATATGGATTGGCCATGTTGCTTTCAGGGTGTCTCGCCGGAGAGGAGAGACCGGGCCCAGGGTGCGTGGCGGGCCTGTGTTTGTTGGCGGGAAATATTTTAAGAGGTCGTGAACGCGTGGTTTGCCGGGCCGCGCTGGCGAACGCGCCAAGCCGTCTCTGTTGCGAGGAGCGGCTTTTTTCTTGGAGGATGACCGTTTTGGTCGAGCGTTCTCACCTTCGTGAGGCAGAGGCCCGCAGCGGCAACGTGATGCGGCCGAAATGAACTTCACGTAATCAGGAGAACCGAAATGTTGAAAACCATCTATTACGCTGCCCTGGCGCTTGCCATGACCGCGAGCGCTGCTTCGGCGCAAATGAACCAGAAGCCCTGGCAGGGAACCTTTACCAAAACCAGCCACAACCTGACCGGAGGCCGCATGTTCCTGGACCTGCCAGTGCCCAGCGACGACCGGATCCTGACGATCGAGCAGATTAGCCTTGTGGTTGGCCCATGGCTGAGCATCTACGGCAAGGTGTTGGATTGTCAGCTTGAGTCGCACGGCCCGATTGTCGAGAATCTGGAAGGAGCCGCGCAAACGACTTCGGTGCCGCTTCCAGATCCGGTTACGCTGCAGCCGGGCATCAAAATGAAGGGCATTCCTGCGATGCCCGTCAAGATCCACGCAACGGGCGGGGCGGTCGCCCTGACGCGGACTAAGCTTCGCTTGAGTTGCGCGGTGGAGTACTTGGGCGGTAACGAGCCATTTGTCGTTACAGCCGTGGGATATACGACGCCTAAGTAGCCACTTCTGGGCGGGGAACCTGTGTTCGAGTAGAATGATCTTCGCGGACCGAGCTTAGTTATTTGAGGATCTGACGCCCAGTGCTCGATGTGATCGTCGAAAGGCCCATTGCTGTCGCGGCGCCGAACTCACCGTGGCCGGTGGCCCTGCTCAAGTTCCTGGCGCTTGGGGTCCTCTTCAGCGGCATGGCGGCACATTCCGCGCCGCCTCATCGGTGGACTAAGTATTCGCCGGTTCCCCTCTCGCCGCTCACCGCTATCGTCGAAGGGCCCCAGGGTTACCTCTGGATTGGCACGCCGGAAGAAGGACTCTTTCGGTTTGACGGCTTTCACCTGGAACGTGTGACCCAAAGCCCGGTGCGGGCCCCGCGGTCGCTGGCCGCGATTGGTGATGTCCTCTGGATCACGGATGACCACCGGATTGCCAAGTTCGATGGAAAGTTCTCCGAGGCCGGATCGATCCCGGAGTTCTCAAAAAGTTCGCGAACTGACGGGACGTCGCTCTTTGTGCGCCGAAATAGTGGCTGGTGGAGGTGGTCCGAAGGGGCGTGGCAGGAGCTGGCGAACGGAGGACTTGACGACTTGCAGTTTGATCGGGATCGAGCGGGGTGGGGCATTCGAGATAGAGACCTTCTCCGGTTGCTGCCTGGAGAAAACGCGGTACAGGCCGTCGCCACGTTGGACTTTCCGAAGGATCTCCAGATTGGGGATAGTACTCGACGAGCGGTGCGAAGTTCCAGTGGGAGGGTTTGGCTGTCTTCAGAACGGAGGGCCGTTCCGTTTCGTGACGGCAAGGTGGACGGCGCAGTGCCGGAGGTGAACTATTCCCGTAAGGGGGATGAGCCGCTCGCGATCATGGGCCGGGAGGGACGGGTATGGCTGTTGGGATCCACGATTACCAGCGACCCGCCGGGACCCGTCTACCGGTATCAATCGAAGGGTGCGAACGAGTCGATCCTGACGGCGACTGAGGGGACGAGGGGAGATCTATGGTTGGTTCACGAAAGGCAGGGATTGATTCGCATGACTCCCGATTCGGGATGGCGCGTCGATCCTGTCGATGAGCTAGAGAATGCGGCGCCGTCCCAGGTGTTCCGCGATCAGGACTCGAATGCCTGGATGGCCACTGACAGCGGGCTATTTCGATCTCAGGGAGAGCAGGGACATTGGGCGCGTTCTGAAGGGCCTCGGCGGGACTATGTTGAAGTACTGAGCCTGTCCGATGGCCGCTTTCTGGCGGCGAGCCGGGAGGAGGGTCTTTGGGTCTTGGATGGAGAAGGGAGACCGGTGGAACAGGTCGCCGATCCGCTGCCAAGAATTCGGAAGGATTACCGACGCATCTTTCGGGATAGAACGGGGCGCATCTGGGTGGGGAATCGGCGAGCACTATTCGAGGCAATCGCTGAGGGCAAAGGATTCCGTTTGATCCTGCAAACGTTGCCTGAGGCCAGTACTTTCCCCTCGCCGATCGACTTCGCCGAGGATTCAGAAGGGGTGGTCTGGGTCGGATACACGGGCGGATTGGCGAGCCTATCGGCTGCTGGCAAGTGGGTGCGTCTACGGACGGACAAGCCTGTGAACGAAGTGCGGACTCTTTCGATCGACCGAACGGGCAATCGAATTTGGGTGGGCTATCGAAAAAACGGTCATTTCTCCATGGTGGAACGTCGTTCTGGGCGGGGAATCGTGACGCACTTTTCGCTGGAGGAGGGCTATTCGCCCAAGGATACGCACTATCTTCGGGTTGATCGGCGGGGCTGGATTTGGCGCGGATCGAGCGACGGTGTCCGGGTGTCCGACGGCAAAAGCCTCGACCCGAATGCGTGGCTCTTTGTGGGGGAACAGAACGGCCTGGCCGGAGGTCGGGCAAGTCCTAACGGGTTCTTCGAGAATTCCGACGGGTCGGTGTATCTGGCTTCAGGCAAGGGTCTAACTTGGATCCTGCCGCGAGAGAACTGGTTCGCGCGTCCGCAGGGAGTTCCACGGATTAGTCAGATCCTCGTGGACGGTAGGTCGTATGGGCTCGACGAAGCGTTCTTGCCAGAGACCGTGCCCGCCGGGGTGTCCAAGCTGGTTGCCCGACTCGGATCGTTCGAAGATGTTACGTTTCGGCAGCGCCCATTCGTTTTTCGGCTTCTTCCCCAGAGTTCTGAATGGGCGACGGTGAACGGGGCTGAGGTGCCGATGGGACCGCTGGTTGATGGGGAGTACGTCCTGGAGGTAGCGTATGCTGGCGCGGGAGCAGGCTCGGCGCCGGCGGCGCATTGGCGATTCCGGGTGGGGGCGGAGCCGATGGCGCGCTGGCCATACTTCCTCGTCGCGATTGGTGGAGCGGTTGCCAGCTACCTGGGGCTGCGACGCTCGCCGAAGCTAGAAAAGTGGGGTTATTTCGCGGGGAAGTGGCTTTACCTGCGTCACCACACCACGCGAGGCGCCGAAGTCGCGGATCTTGTTGGCGAGTTGGTGGATGGCCGGTACCGCGTGCAGCGGGTAGTGCGGGTGGGAGGTACGGCTACGGTTTTTTCCGCTGAGGACCTGGAGCGGGATGGCGCGGCGGTGGCGTTGAAAGTGCTCAACGCGCGGGCCTCGGAATCGGCGTTGATTCGGAAGCTGTTCTCCGTTGAAGTGACGGCGCTGCGGAGCGTGAGTCACCGTGGCGTTGTTTCCCTGCTGGCTCATTGGATTGACAAAGACGGGCGGCCGATTCTGGTGATGCCGTACATTAACGGTCCAACACTGCGGGAGTGGGTGGAGTCCGGGCCAGTTAGTTTAGCGCAACGATTGGATGTGCTGGGGCAAGTCGCAGCGGCGTTGGACGCTGTTCACGAGAGGGGAATTGTCCATCGGGATGTGAAGCCGGAAAACATCCTGCTGGATGATGGCGGAAGGGCGTATCTGATCGATTTCGGAATAGCAGGAATTCAGGGGTTGAACGAAGGTTCGGTGCTGACTGAGGATATGGCTGGGACGTTGGGATACATGGGACCGGAGAGGATGGAGGGTCTGTTCTCGCAGGCGACGGACACTTATTCTTTTGGGGTGGTTGCGTCGGAGTTGTTGCTCGGGAAGCGCCTGAGTGAGGGCGACTTGTTCGAGGAGGAGTTACTGTCGTTGTATGGGCCCGGGGTGGCCGCACTGCTGGCGGCGGCCTTGTCGCCGATTCCGGGGGAGAGGCCGGTTCGGATGCGGGAGTGGGTTAACCAGTTAATCGAAGCGATGGGGCGTGCTGCTTCGATCGATTTGCCGGCCAGTTGAGGGAAGGGCTGGGTCTCGGCCGGTGCATGACAGAACGATATCTGACGTCAGGTACCCGAGTTCGGATTGCGCCTACAGGCAACAGCCGCCTTTGGGGAGGCGGAGACGGCGGCAGTGCGTCCAGCAGATGAGGGCCGCGAGTTCTGCTTCACTCGCTTGGCGCATCGCTTCAGAGTGATCGGGCACCTACTGGCGGTCGGACTGGGCGGACCATGGCGGCGCTACGCCGCTCATCCGTGCGTAGGCGATCGCTTGGCCCATGTGCTCGTGGTTGTGGACCAGGATGCGGAGGAGGACGTTTGCGGCGGGGACTTCGGAGCCGAAGAACTTCACCTTCTTCGCGCCGTCGACGGTGGGTTGCCCGGCGCGGACGGCGTCCATCGAGTCCTTGAGCCAGCGGACTACTTCGGCCTTGTCTGTGACCTTCTTCTCCGCATCTGGCGGGATCTGCCGTGGCCAATGGGGTCCTCCGGGCTTCACACCGGCTTGCGCCAGGAGCCAGTAGTTTCCGACGGCGATATGCATATAGACTTCGCTGGTTGAACGGATGCCGGGAGCCGGGCGGAAGCTAAATTTGTTCGCTGGGGTCGCTTCGGCCAATGCGATCAGTTGCCGGGAGGCGAGGTCGAATTCTCCATTCCAGCCTTGGCCCAGGCCGGATTGTGGCGGCTGGGCGGGGAGAAGGAATGCGGACAGCAGCCCAAAGGCGACGTTTCGTAGTTGTGTCATGGTTCTAGAGTCTTGCTGAATTGTTCCATGCCGGACCGCACTTCCGACAGTAGTGAACCCAGCCGCGAGGCTTCGGAGTCCCCACTGCGTTTGCGGCGCCCGAGTGGCAACCCCTGGATCAGGCCTTATTTGGAACTACGGTTAACGAGTTGGGGCGCAGCAGGGCGGGAAACTGGACCTGCAATTGATCGCGGAGGGCGATCGCAAAGGCCGTAAGAATCAGAAGTCCATAGACGCCGCTGTACGGGGCCTGCCAAAGCAGGAGGATGTAGACGGCGGGGAGGAGAAGAATCTGGAGGACGGTACGCAAGGCGAAGGACGTTTCCTCGTCGAACAAGAGGGACGCGCACAGAAGCAGCAGAATGGGATCTTGGATGTAGGCGTGGAAGTTGATGACTAACCCTGCCATGATGGCAAACGCTAGGCTCTTCTCGTAGCTTTTCGCGGTCCAAATGAGGTACAGCGCGGCGGCGGTGAGCAGAGCGCAGAGAGTCAGGTAAACAGCCGGGTTGGGACCGCCCGTGAAGGCGACGACCATGCCGCGCAGGTTTGGCATGAGTTCGGGATATGGATGACTTTCGGGACGCCGCAGCAGGGCGATGAGCGAGAGAAACACCGGCCATCCACCACCAGCCAGCCCGATCAGGAACAAGATGACTTCGCCCGTAGCGGCGCCGGCGAAAAGGCGCCAACGGCGATGAGCGATCATGGCAAACGGCGTCAGAATGAACAGATGGAACTTGATGGCGCAGAGCGCAAAGACGAGGCCAGCCGGAAAGTCGCGGCCTTTGCGGGAGAGTAGTATCGAGAGCGTGCAGAAGAGAAGCAGGGACGTAACGTCCTGGCCATTGACCATGTGCGAGATGGCGGGGATCGACATGGCCGCGTAGACCCAGATATCGGGCCAACGGCGGGAGAACGTCCACAGGAAAAAGAGCAGCGCGCCGAGACTGTACGCCTGATAGAGGTAGTAGCTGGTGAGGTAGGGCAGCCACGTGAGCGGCTTGAGAAAGAACCCGTAGAATGTGGGGCGGATGAAGTACGAGTGATCTAACGTGTGGCCGAGGAGCTCGGCCTGTTTGGCGTGGTTGGGTGCTTGGAGATGGATGTCCGAAGTGCCAAAGAGAAAGCCGCCAACGTACCAGTGAACGAAGTCGTTTTCCGCGCGGAGCATACGACCGAGCGGCATGAAGCAGAACAGGACAGCGCCAATCAGCGCAGCCGCGGTGAGCTTGATCCAGAAGTCGATTCTCGTGTTCCGCACCTGAGAGAGTATCGGCTTCCGAGGCGCCGAACTTTACCCGGCCGCGTCAGCGCTATTCTGTGTGGGTGAACGACAGACGATATTGGCTACCGGCGGTGGCGATGATGCTGGGCTGGGGCCTGCGAGGCTTTATAGGGGGCGGGCCGTTCGGAGCAATGATTCCCGGGGCGATGGTGGTGCTGGCGCTAGGGTTTCTCTACCCGCGCCGCGACTGGACCATGCTGGCCGCGTTTGGGGCCATCGGGGTCGGGTTTGGCGGGGAGATGACCTACGGACAGACGGTTGGGTTCATCGTAAAGGCCGAGACGTTTTGGTGGGGGTTCCTGGGGCTGGGTTTGAAGGGGGCGATTTGGGGGGCCTTGGCGGGGGCCGTGATCGTGATGGGTTTCACGCCGCGAACCCGGCTGGTGGCTTGCGGCGCGGCAGCGATGATCCTGGCTACGTGGGCGGGTTGGAAGCTAGTGAACGAACCGAAGTTGATCTATTTCTCAAACCTGCTGGACAGGCCGCGGCCGGAGATTTGGGCGGGTTTTCTTTTGGCGGCCGTGGCTCTGTCAAAGGTGGTGGGGCCATTGGCGCAGCGGTGGGCGTGGGTTTGTTTCGTGGGCGGGTTTATCGGCTTCGGCGTGGGCGGAGCGATTCAGGGCTTGGGACGGATTTATACGCCGGAGCTGAACTTGCACTGGTGGAAGTACATGGAGTTCTTCTTTGGGCTCTGCTTTGGTTGGGCGTTGGCTTGGGCGATGGCGCATTCGGCCTTGCCGGAAGCGGACGGGCAGGAAGACGAGGCGCCTTCGTGGTGGGTTGAGATGGGGGCAGCTATCGTGATGGCCGGGGCATTGTTTGGCGTTGCCTGGAATCTCGATGTGCGATTTGCCTATATGGTGGGCGGAAGCCTGCTGCTGGTGGTGTTGACGCGGTTTCGCTGGCTGGCGAAGCATGTGGCTTATAGCGTGACGTTCGCGGCGGTAGCTTTAGATCTGGCACGGTATTGGAGCAAGGAGTATCAGCGTGGACCGGCCGAGCCCGCATATACAGTTGCCGTGTTGGCGGCGCTGGGATTCGCATGGATGGTGCGGAAATGGGACGGAGACCCGGGGCGGATGCTGAACCTGCTGATGTGGGCATGCGTGGGGGATGCCCTTGTGAAGTTTGCCATTCATCCGAAGGGGATTTCCCAATTGGTGAACCATGTGGCGGCCGGGTTCTTCGTGATGGCGGTGGCGGTGAGTTTGATGATGCGGAGGCGGAATGACGGACTTGGCGCGGTTACTGGGACCCATTGACATCTATCTTCTGGACCAGATCTTAAAGGGCCGGATTGCGCCGGGTATGCGCGTGGTAGATGCGGGCTGCGGCTATGGGCGAAACCTCGTGTTTCTCCTCAGCGAAGGCTACGACGTTTGGGGCGTGGACTTGAACCCGGAGGCGGTGGCGTCCTTCGGAGATCCGGAGCGATTCCAGGTGGCGCCGGTGGAGCGAATGCCTTTCCCGGACGCGTTCGCGGATGTGGTGATCAGCAGCGCGGTCTTGCACTTTGCGGCGGACGAGGCTCAGTTCGGGGCGATGGTGCGAGAGATGTGGCGGGTGCTGCGGCCAGGTGGAATGCTGTTTGCGCGGCTGGCTTCGACAATCGGGTTGGAGGGTCAAGTGGCGGCGCTGGGAGGCCGGCGATTCGCACTACCCGACGGGTCGGACCGGTTTCTCGTGGATGCCGCGATGCTGGAGCGCTGGACGGAGGAGCTGGGCGGAGAGTGGTTGGAGCCCTTAAAAACAACCGTGGTTCAAGAGCTCCGCAGCATGTCGACGTGGGTAGTGAGAAAGTCCTAGGCGCCACCGGCGGGGGGGACATAGACTGGAGCGGCGCCGCTCGGGGTGCCGGGGCTGACCGGGACGGAAGCCGGGAGCATGACCCAGGCGTTGGGGTTGAGGCGCTTGAGTTCGGCGTTGAGCATCGTGATCGTGTGGGTGACGTTATGGTCGTTGGCGTTGGCGGGGGCTCGGTCGACGCGGCCATCCGGGGACATACACCAGCCTTGGGCGACCATTTCGTTCTGAAAGGCTTTGATCCAGGTGCGGGTGGTGGGGCCGCAGATACCATCGACCACCATGTTCCCTTTGGGAGCCTTGTACTGGCCGGTGGCGTAGATGGCCCGGAGGCAGTACTGGACGAGCTTCACGTCCTTAAAATAGTTGGCCGCGTTCTGGCCGACGGCGTAAATTACGTTGTACATCTCGGGGAGTCTGCTATCTCCCGTTTGCATTGCGAAACCCATTGTTTTGTCTCCTTTACGGTGAATCGTGTTACACCAAGGAGGGCGAATGGGCGCGGCAATTTCGATCATGCCGCGCGGAAAAAATTAGCTGAGGCGCCAGCGCGCGAGACGGAGCACAGAGAAGGGCGGAGGCGGAAGCTGCACGGGGTGAGAGCCAGAGTATTTGGACTCGTACCAGAGCGTGAGGAGTTGGCCGTTCGGGAGCTCGACGGTGGAGGGGTATCCGATGTCGCCGGTGCCGTCGTCCGACAACACGATGGGATCGGACCAAGTGCGGCCATGGTCCGCGCTGAGGCGAGCATGATTGCCGCGGGGCGGACGGCGGTAGCTGTAAGTCATGAGCAGTCGACCGTCGCGGAGGCGAAGGAGATGGGAGGGGAGGCCCCACACGCCGATCGGCCGGGGGACCGACCATGTCTTGCCACCGTCGGTGGATTCGCTTTGGAGCGTTTCCCGTTCGTTGGGGCGGTTGTGGTTGCGGATGTGCGCGACGAGACGGCCATCGGCGGTTTCGACAGCGTGGAGTTCGTGATATTGCGCGGGATCGTCCCCGGGGCGGGCGGGCAGGGCGCTAAGCCATTTCCAGGTGAGGCCGTCGTCGGTGGAAACGGTGAAACCGATGTCCTCGCCGCCGCGCGGGTAGCGTTTGCCGGCGTGGAGGAGGCGGCCGTCAGAGAGTTGGATGGGGCCGTGGGGGTTGGTGAGCGGGACGCGGTAAGGGGTCGACCAAGTCATGCCCCCGTCGGTGGATCGAAGCATCCAGGCGCCGAGGAGGGATTGGCGCTGGGCGGGGGTGGTGGCTCGTTGGACGGCCTGCCAACGGGAGAGGCGGGCGGGGTCCCATTCTTTTTTCGTTTCGGCTTCCGCGAGGAGCTTTTCGTAAGCCAGCGAGGTGAAGGTATTGAGGAGCAGTGCGCCAGAGGCCGTTTCACAAAGGCCGGCGTCGCGATCGTCGATGGGGGTATCCATCGCGATCTGGGGCCAGGACCAGGTACGGCCATCGTCGAGGGAGCGGGTGAGCTCGAGGCGGCCGAAGGGGCAGACGTGATGTTCGCGGCCGCCGGAGTAGGCTCCGATGAGTTCGCCGGACCGCCGGCGGACGAGCGTGGGCCAGGCGTGGTAGTGGCCGGGCTGGTGGGAGATGGTTTGTATGGGCTCGCGCTCAAAGCGGGGGGCGGCGAGCAGGAAGAAATGGCGGCGGGTGAGCATCGTTAGAATGGGGAGGTGAATACGACGGACAGCATAGCGCAAGAGGCTACGGCGCGGGCGCGGGCGGCTTGCCCGGACGCGGGAATGGAGGCGTTTTTCGACGAAGTCTGGGGCTGGCGGATTGGGAGCTACCGCATCCCGGACCCAGAGTTGCCGGCGAAGATGGACCGGGATTGGCCGAAGCTGGCGGGCATCGTCGAGAAGTACCGGCGGGACGTGAACGACTACTGGTTCCACGTGTACAAGCCGCAGGCGGGGGATACGATCGTCGATATCGGCGCGGGCCGGGGCGAAGATGTCTTTGTGTTTTCGGAGGCGGTGGGGCCGGAAGGCAGGGTGTGGGCCTTGGAGCCGCATCCGGTTTCGTTTCTGGCATTGCGCAAGCTTTGCGAATGGAATGGGCTGAAGAACGTGACGGTGGTGCAGGTGGCTTGTGTGGAGCAGGCGGAGACGTTGCAGATTGAGACGATGCCGGTGTGGGAATCGAACTACGTACGGCGGGGGGCGGCTACGGCGACGAGTGCTACAGTGCAGGGTTGGCCATTCGACGTCATCAGCCGGGAGATGGGGATGGGGCCGATTTCGTTCCTGAAGATGAACATTGAAGGGGCGGAGCGGCAGGCACTGCCGGGGTGCCGGGAGGCGTTGGCGCGCACCGCCAAGGTGTGCGTGGCGGCGCATGACTTCCGGGCTGATCGCGGGGAGGGGGACACGTTTCGGACGCTGGGTTTCGTGAAGGAGTTTTTGACGGAGGCGGGGTTCGTTTTGACAACGCGGGATGACGACCCTCGCTATTACGTGCCGTATCATGTACACGGGGTGAGGGGCTGATGAAACTGCGGGATCTGTATGCTCCGGCCATTGAGCGGGCGCGGAAGAAGAGTCTGCGGAAGCTGGACGCGCATTGCCGCCGGTTCATTGAACTGTCGCCATTCGTCTGCATGGGCACGGTGGGGAGTGGCGGAGCGGACGTGACTCCGCGGGGGGATCGTCCAGGGTTTGTGCAGGTGCTGGACGAGACAACGCTGGCGATGCCGGACTGGCCAGGGAACAATCGGCTGGATTCGCTTGAGAATCTGGCGGAGGATTCGCGCGTGGGTTTGCTGTTTCTGATTCCGGGTTTTGAAGAGACGCTACGCGTCAACGGGCGGGCGGAGATATCGTTTGCCGAGGAGTTGTTAGGGCGGTGGGAGAAGCGGCCGAAGTCGGCGTTGGTGATCCGGGTGGAAGAGGCCTTTCTGCATTGCGGGAAAGCCATGATCCGCAGTCGGTTGTGGGATCCGGCAGCGCGGGTGGAACGAACCGCGCTGCCATCCTACGGGCAGATGATGAAAGACCAGATTGAGATCGCCGATACGGCCGCCGAGATTGAAGCCTCCGTGGCGGAGGGGTATCGGGACCGGTTGTATTAGTTCGCGCCGAGGTTCTTGATCTCGGCTGCGGTCAGCGGCCGGTTGAAGACCATGAGGTCGTCAAAGAGGCCGACGTAGTTTACGCCGAGGCGGAGTTTGGTCTTTTCAGGCACCCAGTCGAAGGCTTCGGGGATCTTGTTGGCGGTGCCGACCAGCGTGCCGTTGACGTAGAGGGACGCGGTACCAGTGGGGGTGCCGAGCCCTTGGTGGGTGATGACGACGTGGGTCCACTGGTTGGCGGCGAAGGGCGGATTCTTGTTGACGATGAGGCGGTTGTTAAAGACGGGGTCTTTATCGGGAGCGACGCCGGAGGTGCTCCAGGCTTTCAGGGCGCCGAAGACGCCCAGGCGGAAGTAGCGGGGGCGTTCGTCCTTGGTGAAATCGACCCACATGGCGGAGTTGTTGTAATCCTTGTCGGTGAGTTGGAAGGGGTCGCAGAAGCCGGGGGCGAGGTCTTTGTTGGGATCGAGACGGAGCCAGAAGGAGATGGTGCCGGCGGAGAAATTGACGTTCTTGGCGGCTTCGTAATAGACGGCGTTTTCGTTCTTGGCGGTGAATTTGAGGGCTCCGGAGCCGTTGCGGCCGGCGCCGGGGGCGAGGACGACGTTGGGGGCGGCGGCAAGGCCGGGTTGGCCGGCGGGGTTGCCTTTGTACGTGGCGGCGGAGAAGAGTTGGGTGTTGCCTTTGGCGACGGAGGCTTTGCCATCCTTCTCGAAGGAGGCATGGAAGAGCAGTCCGTCGGGCAGTGCGGCGAAGGCTAATAGTAGGAATAGGTTCACGTCGATAGTTTAATCGAACGGTGTCACAATAAGGGCAATGGCTGAGAGCGAAAATCTGACGGCGTTCCTGGGCGGCGTGCGGCGCCGGTACATTACAACGCAACTTTTGCGGCAAGGCGTGGTGGCGGCGACGGCTGGTTTGGTGGGACTGATCCTGCTGCTGCTGTTGGGGACGCAAGTGATGGATTGGGCTTGGCCGGCGGTGTTGTTCGCCGCGGCTTTTGGCTGGGGGACGTGGCGGTTTCTGCGAGCGCTGCCGAGCGCGTATCGCTTGGCGCAGATGACGGATCAGAGGCTGGGGTTGGCCGATGCGTTGTCGACGGCGTTTTATTTTCAAGCAGAGAGTGGGCCGATCGTCGAGTCCCAACGGCGGCGGGCGGATGAGTTAGCTGGACAGTTGGCGCCGGATGTAGCCGTGCCGATGGTGTGGCCGAAGGCGGTGTATGCCGCGGCCGTGCTGGCGTTGGTGGCGGTGAGTTTGCTGGGGCTGCGGTATGGCATGCTGCATACGCTGGACCTGCGGGCCCCGGTTTCCGAGGCGATCGTCGATGTGTTCCGGCCGGCCGACCAGAAGAAGTTGGCGGCGAAGCGGCAGGCGAGCCCATGGATGGACGAGCAACTGAAGCAGTTGGGGTTGACGCCGGACGAAGATGCCAAGGACGAGCAGCGAAAGTTTGATGGGGTGCAGCAGGGCGAGATTACGACGCCGCAGATTCCGGACGTGAATGATCTGTCCGAGGCGGCATCGAGCCAGCAGGCGAAGGGTGGACAGGAAGGCGCGTCGACGAATCCTGGCGAGGAGAAGGGCGGGGAAGGCAATCAGGCAGGCAAGGAAGGGGAGAAGGGCGAGTCGGATCCGAATGGTGAGGGCGGTAAACCGGGTGGGCAGCCTCCGCAGCAGAAGGGTCAGCAAGGGAAGGAAGGCAAGGCGGGTCAGCAGCCGGGCGAGAGCTCGTCGATGCTGGACAAGATGAAAGACGCCTTCCAGAACATGATGAACAAGCTGAAGATGCCGAACCAGGATAGCGGGCAGCAGCAGGCTTCTAATAAGCAAGGTGCGGCGGAGAAGGGCGCGGGAAATCAGCAGCAGAAGGGCGGGGAGAAGGGGCAGAAGCAGGACGGGCAGAAGGGCGAGGGGCAGGAGAGCGGCGAATCGCCGGGGGACCAGGCGGGCGAAGAGGGCGAGAAGTCGGCGGACGCCAAGGGGCAGGGGGCGGATAGCAATAGCAATCAGAAGGCGCCTCCGGATGCGAAGTCGGGCGTGGGGAAGGCGGATGGGGATAAGGCGATTAAGGATGCGGAGCAGCAGCAGGCGATGGGGAAGATCAGTGAGCTGTTTGGCAAGCGGGCGCAGAAGATTACGGGGGAGGTGATGGTGGAGGTGAGTGGGGGGAAGCAGCAGTTACGGACGCAATATTCGAAATCCGGGGCGACGCATTCGGAATGGGGCGGGGAGATTCGGAGGGATGAGGTTCCGCTGCATCATCAGGATTATGTGCAGCAGTATTTTGAAGAGGTGAGGAAGGCGGCGCCGGCGGCGAAGAAGCAGTAGGTTAGATGGCGGCGGTGACGGGTTGGAGTTGAGCCAGGAGCGGACTGGCGGCGCAGAGGGTGGCGAGCGAGTCCGTGAAGTGGGCTTGGCAAAGGATGCGGAAGTTGCGCGGGGCCGGGGACGGGTTCACCCGGACTAGGCGAATGGCCGGCGGTGTTTGGGCGGCGCTAACGAAGGAGAAGATGTGGTGGGGCAAGTCGCCAAGGTTGTAGCCGTGTACGCGCAGTTGCCTGTTGTCACGTTGGAGCGCTACGCCCGCGAGCGGTTCCTGTGGCGTGATGGGAGACTGGACAAAGAACCAGAGTGACCACGGTTGTTTGAGAGACGAACTGGGCGTGGCAAAGGTAAAGAAGGGATCGGTGGCTCTCGTGCCGCCGCTTCGTTCGAGTAACGTGAGCGGTGAGCTGGGTTTCTCGTTGAGGTTGAGCCAAGTGAGATAGTTCGGCCATTCGGGCCGGTTGGGCGCTAGGATCCGATTCTTGAAGAATGGGAACAAATCCGCACTTTGATAGTGGCCGGCAAAGTCAGGGAAGCCGTTCAGCGGGGCGAAGTGCTGATCTTCGGCCGCGGTCAAGGCACCTTCGGAGTAGGTGAAGTGGAAACGGGTGCTTTCTTCCCAGAGTTGGCCTACCGGGAACCAGTGTGGGCTGGAGGGGTCTTGCTAGGCGACGTGGATTACTGAAGAGTTCATTGGAGAAGCCTAGTTCTATTGTGCTGCAAGATCGCTTTCGCGAAATCGCCCGAGGGCTCTGAGCAGGAATCGGGAGGGAGCCAATCGATGTATCTGTTGAACTCTGGTTCCGAGATGTCGCGCAATCGCTCTCGCCAATAACGACCGGCGAGTGGACGAGCGGCGGCGAAGTGCGAGAATGCCTCGAAGGGACTGAGCGCTTTCCTGATCTTCCGGTGTGGCGAAAAGGGCAGATCTGGCTCTTTGGGCGTATGCCTGTACCGAATCGACTCCTAGCCGCCCCTGGCGCAGTTCGCGGCCGAGCGACGAGGCATGATCGAACGTCGGAGCCAGGAGAAGGGCGGGGCTCCAGATATTGGAACGCAAAGCACCCCAGTTCTCTGCATGCCGGTCCGTGTTTCCGATCAGTGCGTCCAAGAGCAGATAGCCGGTGAACCAATCGGCCGACGTCACGAGTGAAGGTGGATCGACCAAATGTGGGTACGGGACGTCAATCCTGTCGAGCAGCTCGGATGCCGATTTCACCGTGTAATGTTTGTTGCGGCGACCCTTGGCGCCAGGGTCGTAGTCCGGAAACAGCGCTGCGAGCAGTTCGTTTGCGTGAACCAGAGAGTATCCTTCAGGCGTAAAGGATGGAGAAACTATCCCCCAGCGTTGGCCATATCGCGCGAGTTCGTACTGCGCGTGGGGAAGGAATAGTTCCCTGGCGATCACGCAAGCAACTTTCTCCGCCCAATGTTCACCTGTGTCGGGACGGGAGTACTTGAATAGGCACTTCCCTAAATCGGGATGTTCAATCCAATACTTCTCTTTACTCCCGATTTGTTCGTCAAAGCCTTCGCTGCCGATCTCGACTTTGAAGACCCGGTACACGCTATTTCTTCGGGTCGAGCTGTCCGACGACGCGGGCGAGGTAGTTTTCGACGTGGGCTTCGTTGCGAACCGCTTCCAAGAAGGCCGAGCGGAAGAGCTGATCCTTTCGGTTCATCAGCGTCTCGCGGATCGTCTGCTGTACGCGCGGATCGGACAATTCACGCTGACCAGCCGGCTCCTTCGACAGAAGCTTCAGGATGCGGTAGCCCTCGCCCGTATTGATGACGGGCGAAACCTGGCCCGGCTGCATCTCGCTCACCATGCGGCGTAGGGCAACGTTCGCCTTTTCCAGCGCCGTTTCCGAAACGAACCCAAGGTCGCCGCCGTTGGCCGACGAGCCGGGATCCTCTGAATAATTCTGCGCCAACATCGAGAAGTCCTCACCAGCGCGGATGCGGTCAGCGATCTGCTGGATCTTCCGCTTGGCCTGGTCGTCGTTCTGGGCCTTATCGTTTTTCAGGTTGCGAATGTTCGCGTCCGGGGCGGGCGTCGTCAAAATCTGAGCGAGATGAACCTGGGGCTCCGCGAGGTTGAAGTTCTGCTTGTTGGAAGCATAGAAGTCGCTCACGTCTTTGTCCGTGATGTTGATCTTCGAAGTGATCTCCTTCGTGATCAACTTCTCGATGCTGAGCTTCTTGCGGATATCCGCCTTCAGGTCCTCCGCCGACATCTTGCGCTCGTCGAGCCGCTTCTTGAACTCTTCCTCGGTGAAGCCGCCCTTCAACTTGGCAAACTCGGCATCCACATCGGCCTGCTGCGCGAGCAGCCCATTCTTCTCGGCGCGCTGCATCATGATCTCCTGGTCGATCATGCTGCGAAGTACCTCGAGCTTGTTGATCATCGCCTGATCATCATTCTCGGGCTGGCCCGGCTCGCTGGGGAACTGCATCTTGAACTGCTTTTCGAGGTCGGCGAACGTGATGGCGCGGTCGTTGACCGTAGCCGCCACATTAGCAGGGGGCGTCTTTTTGCAGCCGACGAAGAGCACAGGGGCGGCAGCCAGGGCGAGAAGCAGCGACAGACGATACATGGGTTAAAGACCTCTATTGTAACGTGATCCCGTCCCGTGTGATGGTTAACTCTTGCCAGCACGACAGAGGATCGGGAGATTCGAGGGCGCGCCGGACGGCCAACGAGAGAGCGGACGGGGCAGGCGAGGCGAATTTGGGATCGAGGATACGAGCAATCTGCTCTTTCACGTCTTCGAGGAAGAGCTTGCTGGGGCGGTCGGTAACGCGGGGCAGGGTGCGCGTGATGTCCCCGCTGAGCGTCTTCAGTTCGCCGCGGTAGAGCCACCTGTGAGTGGGGGGAGCGGCGTTGCCGTTAATGCGCATATTCATCGCTTCGAGGTAGGTCTGCTGGAGGTTGCGGCGATAGGCATCGACCTTCGGGGCGGGGGCGGCGAGCTCGGTGAAAATACCGCGGCGGATGTCGCCGAGGAGGTCGAGAGGTTTGTAGGCCTTTTCGCCGTCGATAGCTTCCTGTTCGGACATGCGCTGAATGCGGGTGGGCGTCAGCAAGCTTTCCAGCACCGTGGCCTGCGCGTTGCGGAGGCGGGCGAGGACACCGTCGGGTTCGATGCGGCGGAGGACCGAGGAGTCGACAAGGAACGCCGGCGTGCTGAACACCTGACTATTCAGGAATTCGACCGCTTTGCGTTGACGGGCGACCGGGATGGTCGTGAAGAGGACGCCGGATTGGCCGCCGTGCTTCTGCTGGGAGGCGACGCCGCCGACGACACCGGCGACATGGAGCATTTCGCGCGCCCAC
Organism: Candidatus Sulfopaludibacter sp. SbA3; assembly: GCA_945890485.1. GTDB lineage: Bacteria > Acidobacteriota > Terriglobia > Bryobacterales > Bryobacteraceae. The sequence continues at coordinate 137,170 of CAMDCN010000013.1, forward strand.
TGGCCAAGGACGCGGCCGTACATATCCTCGAGATTCTCCCAACCGTCACCAGACTTCTCCGTGGCCGGGAGAAGCAGTTTCATGACGCGTTCCAGATTCTTTACGCCGAGGGCGGACGAGTAGACGGGGTCGGCGTCGCCGACGGCTTCCGTGACTTCGCCGGGGTCAGCGCCGCGGGCGTTAGCGGTCATGAAGCGGAGCCACGGGGTTTGATCCTGCTGGCGAGCCCATTGATCGAGAACGGGCTTCTCCTGGGCGGGGGTCTTGGCTCCGGGGACCGGCTTGTAGCCCCAGGCGGTGGCCCAGATGTCGTAGGGGCCGACGTGAGGGATGAGGTCGGCGGGATCGATGCCGTCTTCTGGCTGCGCGACGTAGTTGAAGCGGGAGTAGTCCATGATGGACGGGGTGTGGCCCATCTTCTTCACCCAAGTTTTGTCGCGCACTTTGGCAGCTTCATACATGGATGACGCCTTCATGTTGTGGGGGAAGCCAAGGGTGTGGCCGACTTCGTGGGCGACGACGAACTGGACGAGTTTGCCCAGGAGATCATCGGGGAGGGGGAGTTTCCCGGCGCGGGAATCGAGCGGGGCCGCCTGCACGAAGTACCATGCCGAGGCCAGGCGCATCACGTTGTGGTACATCTGAATGTCCGAGTCGAGGATCTCGCCTGAACGGGGGTCGTTGATATGAGGGCCCATCGCGTTTTCGGTGTCGGAGGGGAGCCAGCGGACGACGGAGTAGCGGGCGTCTTCCGGGCTCCAGGTGGGGTCGTCCTTGGGGGGATCTTTGGCTTGAATGGCGTTGCGGAAGCCGGCGGCTTCAAAGGCCACTTTCCACTCCTCGATGCCGGCTTTGACATAGGGGATGAGCTTGGGCGGCGTGGCGGGGTCGACGTAATAGACGATGGGTTTGATGGGGTCGGAGACGAGGGCCGAGGGGTCCTTCTTTTCGAGACGCCAGCGGGTGACATAGGCCACTTTGGGGGCGCGAGGTTCGTCGAGCGAGAAGTCGGTTTTGCGGACGTTGAAGAAGCCGACGCGATCATCGACAAGGCGGGGCATCATGGGCTTTTCGGGCAGTTTCACCATGGAATAGTGCAGAACCACGGTGGCGCTGTTGCCACGCATTCCCGAGGGAGCGAAGGGAGAGGCGGAGCCACCGGGGGAGGCGTCGGGCGGGGCGATGTAGGTGTGTGTAGCCTCTACTTCGATGTTGGTGGGGAAGGCGGAGATGCGGTCGAGGAAGCTGCGGTTGGGGTCGAAGCCGCGGGCGCGCAGGCGGCTGCGGGCGCTGAGTTCGGGGACTTCGGCGGCGAACAGGCGGGTGACTTCGATGACGACGGACTTCTTCTCTTTGTTTTCTGCGGCGATGTTGACGGCCTGGAGAATGGCGCTGACGTTGGCGTCCTGGACGGCTTTGGCGATCGGGGCGCTGGGATCGGCGACGATGTCGTAGCGGACGTCTCGGAGTAGGATCTTATTCTCGCGGCGTTCCCAGCGGACGACGCGGCTGCCGAGGGCTTGGCCGCCGTAGCCGACGCCGAGGGTGGTGCGGGCGATTTGCTGGACCCAGAGGAAGTCTTTGCCGAGTTCGGCGACGGGGATCTCGTAGTAATACTTACCCTTCACCTGATGGACGGTGAAGATGCCGGGGGTGGATTTGGCGTCCTTGGTGATGATGCGATCGTAGGGGAGGATTTGGGGTTCGGTGGGGCGGCCGGTAGGGGTAGGCTTAGCGGCTTCGGTTTTGGGCGGTTCGATTTTTGGCGCTTCGGGTTTGGGGGGATCCTGGGCGAGGAGTAGTGCGGAGAGCGAGGCAAATACAACTAGGCGGCGCATTCTTCAAACGGTAACACAGTGACCTTGATCTCACCTTTGCCCCAAACGGTCTGGCGGCCGACGCCGGTCCATTGCGCTGCGATGAGGTAGGGAGCCAGGGAGTCGAGAGGGCCGGAGTACTCGGCCCAGCCGGTGAAGCCACCCAGGGAATGGATGTTCTGATTGCGGGCGGAGCGGCGCCGTTCGCCCGGCGTATCCTCCACTTCCCGGGCGATTTCCTGGACCAGCTCGGCCTGTGCGGCGAAGGAGGCGAAGTCGATGTGGCTGGTTGGTTCGTTTTGGTAGAAGGCGAGGAGGCTGAGTACACGATCCCGGGCGCGGGCGGCGAGGGCGGGGAAGTGGGGCAGGCGGAGGGTGTTGCCGGCGTGCTTGAGTTCCGTGGGGGTGAGGAACTCGATGCGGAGCCGGCGGGCGGGGAGGGGGTCTAGTGGCCACGAGATGAACTGGGGTTGGGCGCCAAGGAGGCTGGCCAGGCGGGGAACGAGCGGAGGGCTGAAAATGTGGAGAGCGCGGGACCGGAGGACGAAGGGGCGGGGGCGATCGTGGAGACCGCTGGGGCCACCCTCGGCGGAGGGGGAGAAGAATTCGTCGTAGAGCGCTTTGTCGTGGCGATACAGAAGATTGCCGAGATGGCCGCGGACTTCGTTGGCGCTGAGCGCTGGCGCCGACAGGGGAAGAACGGCAAGCGCGAGGTGCATACCAGGCAGTTTAGTAGGATCAAAGGAGGCTCATGTTAATTTTGGCTTCACAGTCTCCCCGGCGGCGCGAGATCCTGGAACGGGCAGGCATCCCCTTTACGGTACGGGTGGCGGATGTGGACGAGACCCTTCGGGACGGAGAAGCCGCGCAGAGCTATGTGCGGCGGTTGGCGACGCGGAAGGCGGTGGCGGCCGGGAGGCCTGGGGAGGTCGTCCTAGGGGCCGATACGACCGTCGTGGTGGATGGAGAGATTTTGGCCAAGCCCGAGGACGGCCAGGATGCGGCGCGGATGTTGCGGTTGCTGGCGGGGCGATCGCATGAGGTGATTACGGGGATCTGCCTAAAGGTGGGGGGCCAGCTGTACATTGACGCCGAGACGACGGTGGTGCGATTTACGGCTATGAACGAGGCCGAGATTGCCGCCTATGTGGCGACAGGGGAGCCGATGGACAAGGCAGGCGCCTACGCCATCCAAGGCGGGGCTAGCCGGTACATTGATCGAATTGAGGGCTGTTATTGGAACGTGGTTGGGCTGCCGGTGGCCAAAGTCTATGGCCAGTTGCGCCGGCAAGGACTCGTTTAGAACTTGATTTTGGGGTATCGGCTGCGGACCCAGTCGACGAAGGCTTCCGGGCAGGGCATGGTGGAGAGCCGGCTTTGGCGGACCAGGGAAAAATCGGCGAAGAGGCCGGAGTCTTTGATAGCGTGGAGCGTCGTGGGGGGATCGAGGCGCCGGAGGAAGGTGAGGTCGACGACGGCGGATTTTGGGTTATTGGGGTCGGGGCGGGGGGCGGAGTCGACGCGGGCGAGTCCGACGATGGCTGATTCTCCCATGCTGTGGTAGAGAAACACTTTGTCGCCTTTTTTCATCTGACGGATGGATTGAACGGCCTGTGCGTTAGTGACGCCATCCCAGACGGTTTTCTTATCGATTTCAAAGTCGGAAATGCTGTAGGTTTCCGGGTCGGTCTTGGCGAGATGGAACTGGGTGTTGGACATGGGACGTTGGTTCTAACCAGCTGTAGGGCAAAAGGTTAACCGAACGGACTAAGGTGTTTTAGTGGAGAGAACTGGAACCCTTAGGCCTATTGGGCTGGTATACAATAAAAGAAACGATAACGCAAACTAGCGAAAGATAGCCAGAGATCCTGGGTATTGCGTAAAAAGAGAGGCTTTATGGACTTGCAGCATGTACTGCGCACTGCGCTTGCCGTGATCGTCATGATGGCGCCGATGGCGCTGCGGGCGCAAAACGCTCCGAAACCAGCGACGCCTGCGGTGGAGGAGACGAAGTCGCCAAATGCGAACGCAGCTCTTGACGTGGCGGCGCCGGTGGATCCGAAGGGGTACAAGCTGGGTCCGGAAGATGTGATCGGCTTGAAGGTATGGCGCGAGCCGGAATTGAGCGGTCAGTTCGTTGTTCGTCCGGACGGCAAGATTACCCTGCCTTTGAGTGGTGACATGGCGGTGGAAGGGAAGACGCTGGATGCCGTACGGGAAGAGATCACGAAAGCACTCAGCCAGCAGTTGAATCGGCCGGAGGTTTCGGTGTCCCTGCTTCGGGTGGGCAGCAAGAAGTTCTATCTGGTCGGCGAAGTGAATCGTACAGGCATGTTTCCGCTGATTGTGCCGATAACGGTACTGGAGGCCCTCAACGCCGCGGGCGGATTACGCGAGTTCGCAAATAAAAAGAAGATCGTGATTCTGCGGGGCAGCCAGCGGATCAAGTTCAACTACGACGAAGTGATGAAAGGCAAGAAGCTCGAGCAGAACATTCTCATCGAAAACGGGGATCAGGTTTTCGTACCGTAGGGCGCAGCCGAGAGATAGGAACGAGAGTACCGCAATGCAAACGCAGGAAACATTCAATGTCGGGCGGCGCCCGATGGACTTGGAGGACTATGTCGATGTCCTTCGCCGGCACAAATCATGGATTCTGGGGCCGCTTTTCGCAGGAGTCGTGATCGCGACGGTCGTGGCGTGCCTATGGCCGGATACCTATGTTTCCGCGGCAGTCGTTCGGGTGACCCCTCCGCAAGTGCCGGAGCGCTACGTGCAATCGGCGCTGAACCAGATGTTGAACGAGCGGATCAACAGTATTGCTCAGCAAGTGCTCAGCCGGAGCACGCTGATCAACATTATTCAGACTTTCGACCTTTACGAGCGGGACCGCCGTCGTCTGCCCATGGAAGACGTGGTGGACCGGATGCGCACGAAGGATATCTCGATTGGTATGGTGAGTTCGCTGCAAGGTCAGTCGGCTCGCGCGGGCGCCTTCCCGGTTAGCTTCAAATATGAGGATCGGTACAAAGCTCAAAAGGTAACGCAAGAGATCGTCAGCCGTTTGATCAGCGAGAATACGCGGGTGCAATTGGGCGTGACCCAAAACACCACGGAATTTCTGACCGAAGAGGTGCAGAAGGCCAAAACGCGTCTCGACCAGATTGAACAATCGTTGACCAATTTCCGGATTAAGAATGCGGGGCGACTGCCGGATGAGCGGGGGATGAATTTCTCTGCGCTGCAAGGAACGGAGACGCGGATTGCGACGATCAACAGCGCGATTCAGCGGATCAATCAGGAAAAGTTGATGCTCGAAGCGCAGTTGCGCTTGCAGCGGGAGCAGTTTAACCAAGCCGTGGCGGCCGGCGCCGCAGCGGCGGCGGGAGGCGGCCGGGAGGCTGTAAAGTCGCGAGTTGCCAACGAGCGCCTGGTGGCTTTGGAGCGGGAAATTCTTGGCGCGGAGCAGGTTTTGGGCCGGCTGCGGGAACAGTACAAGGAAACGTACCCGGACGTGCAGCGGGTGAAGACGAATTTAGAGGCTCTACAGCGGCAACGGGAACAGCTCATCAAAAAGGAAGAGGAAGCCCACGCGGCGGAGGTCGCCAAACCGGCACCGGCCAAGGTGGCGCCTAGCTCCGTCCCGATGACCCGGGAGATGCAGGCGATGCAGATTTCCCTGAAACAGATGGAGACTCTGGTCCAGGCCAAGACGAACGAGGCGCAGGACTACGCGGCCGAGATTGTGCGGCTGAATGGGCAGGTTCGGGAGTTCCAAAACCGGATTGGTTCGACGCCGATGGCCGACCAGGAGTTCTCGGCTCTGAGCCGGGACTATGAGAGCGCCAAGCTCGAGTATCAACAGCTGCTGGCGAAGCAGAGCGACGCCAAGCGTGGGCAGGAAGTGGAGCGCCGGAATCAGGGCGAGACGCTGGAGCTGCTCGACACCGCTTCGCTTCCGATTGAGCCGACTGAGCCGAAGCGGCCATTGATTATCGGTGCCGGAGCGGCGCTCGGTTTGCTCATTGGCCTGCTGCTGGTTGGCGCCCGGGAGATGAAGGATACGACTCTCAAAAACCTGAAAGACGTGCAGGCGTATACGCAGCTGACGGTGCTCGGGTCGATTCCCCTTCTCGAAGAAGATTTGGTGGTGAAGCGCCGGAAGCGCCTCACCCTATTGGCCTGGTCGACGGCAATTCTCGTTGGGATACTGGTCATGGCCGGGTCCTTCTACTACTACATCGCTACAAAGCCGTAACCCTAAGAGAACTATCAGCATGAGCAGAGTTCACGATGCCCTTCGCCGCGCCGAGCGCGCGGGAATTTTCCAGCCGCCGCCCGGATCGTCTGTAGCAACGACGATGGTGCCCGCCTACGCGCAGCAGGCACTACAAAGCGTGTCCTCGATGGCCAACGACCCGGTGAATCTACAGGGTTTGTTGGAGAAGATCGAAGAGATTCCGTTCCGCCCGTTGGCTGATGCCCATTTGATCGATCCAACGCGGCCGAGCGAGGCCCCGAGCGAAGAGTTCCGCAGTCTGCGCACCCGGCTGAACCATATGCAGAGCCTCAGCCCGATCCACGCGATTGTGGTGACTTCTCCGTCGCCGGCAGAGGGAAAATCGTTCACCGCTGTGAATCTTGCTTTGGCGCAGTCTCATCTGGCCGGAAACCTGACCCTTCTGGGGGACTTCGACTTCCGGCGGCCAATCGTCCACACCTTGTTCCAGGTGGATCGCAGCCCGGGCGTGACCGACTTCCTGCTGGGCCGGGCGAAGTTGCACGAAATCATCAAGAAAGTTTCAGGCACCAACCTCTACATCATGCCTGCGGGCGAGGCGGTTTTAAATCCACTCGAATTGTTGAACCTTCGTGAAGTGAAGAGCATGATCGACCGACTCCCTTCGCTGTTCAACTGGGTGATTCTGGACACGCCGCCGTTATTGTTTGCCGCCGATGCGAACCTGCTGTCGACGATGTCCCAGGGAACGCTCCTGGTGGTTCGCATTGGGACGACGACAATCGACTCGGTTACCCGGGCGATGCAATCTCTGTGCGAAAACAATGTGCTGGGTATTTCGGTGAACGGGGCTCGCCGTGGCGAACTATACAGCCGCTACACCTACTACCACTCCTACTACTACTCGACCGAAGCGAAGGCCCGGGAGGACGGCGAAGCCGATACCCTCGCCAAGGCTGAAGCGGCCGCCGAGAAGCCTGAAAGTTAAGACGGGCGGCGCAGGCAGAGCGCGCTGTTCTTGCTGCCGAAAGCGATACAGTTGGCGACGGCCACTTCGATTTGAAGTGGCCGTGCTACGTTTGGCACGTAGTCGAGATCGCAGTCCGGGTCGGCCGTTTCGAGATTGATGGTGGGTGGCACCACCCCATCGCGCATACCGAGCAGGCACACCGCAACTCCCGCCGCGCCACTGGCGCCCTGCGGATGGCCAATCAAGCTCTTCACCGAGGATCCGCACAGGCGGTACGCGTGATCGCCGAAGGCGAGGCGCATGGCGCGGGATTCGATGCGGTCGTTCAACTGGGTCGACGTGCCGTGGTACTGCACATACTGAACGGCTTCCAGCGGGGCCCCAGCCTCGCGGAGTGCCATTTGCATCGTACGGGCGGGCTCTTCGCCGCATTCTTCGAGCCGGACGCGGTGGTAGGCCTCGCAAGTGGATCCATAGCCGGCGATTTCGCCGAGGATGGTGGCGCCGCGCCGCAGGGCCCGCTCCCGTTCTTCAAGGACAAACATCCACGCTCCTTCGCCGACGACGAAGCCGTCGCGGTCCCCTGAGAAGGGGCGGGACGCCCGATGCGGTTCCTGGTTCCAACGTTGGGTCATGATGCGCATGAGTTGGAAGCCACGAAGGATGAGCGGAGCGAGCGGCGCGTCGGCGCCGCCAGCCAACATGCAGTCGATCATGCCGCACTGAATCTGACGGTAGGCATAGCCGATGGCATCGGTCGACGAGGTACAGCCCGTGGATACAACGTGCGACATGCCGCGGAGGCCGTAGTGCATGGACACTTCGCTGGCGAGGGTGCCAATCGTGGAGGTCGGGATGACGTAGACGCTGCACTGTTTGTGTTCGCCGGCGAACCAGTGACGGTACTGCTGCTCGGTCCACTCCTGGCTGCCGCCGCCGGACCCCAGCACAATGCCGATGCCCCGGAGTTGGTCCATCGTCATGTTGGCCGTATCGAGGCCAGCGTGGCCCAAGGCTTCACCGGCCGCGGCCCGGGCGAGCGGAGTTACCCGCGAGATGTGCGGGCGCTCCTTGGGGTCAGTCCATGCGGTTTCGTCGAAATCCGTGATCTCGCCGGCGATCTGGACGCCAAACTCTGACGGGTCAAAGCGAGTGATCCGCTTGACGCCGCTTTGCCCGTCCAGGCACGCGCGCCAGAATCGCTCCCTCCCCAAACCGTTCGGGCTCATCGCCCCGATCCCCGTAACGACTACCCGCCTAGCTTCCACCCTGTTAGTATATGAATTTCGATGGAGACAATTCCCCCGCCGCCTCCGCCAGCTCCGGAAGAGCCTCCCGAACCTCCCCCTTACGTGGTTGTTCCCGCCCCTCCGGTGCCGATGCCGGTGCTGGCTCCTCCCGCGCCGCAGCCGGAAACCACTCACCTTTTATTTGCGGGGCTGGAGAGCGGCGTTCTTGGCGCAGTCCTGATGATGGTGTGGTTTGGCCTGGATTCGCTCGTCGAGAGGCAGCAGTGGTGGGCGATCTTGAATCTGTGGGGATCGGCCATTTACGGGAATGCCGTTTTCCGTATGAGTCTCGGGAAGGCGAGTTTGGCCGGGGCGGCGCTGCAGCTTTTTCTGGGAGGCGTGGCCGGGGCGGTGATCGCCCTAGCGTTGGGAAGGGTGCAGCGATTCGGCCTGATCGTGCTAGGAGCTCTTGTGGCGGGGGTGGTCTGGTACGGAATCCTGCAACATGGAATCCTGCGCTCTCTCAATCCGCTGATTGCCCGGATGACGCCGCAACCGGCTACGCTGTTGGCTCACTTACTGTACGCTGCGGTGTTGACCCGCATACCCAGCCGCGGCATGAGCTTGGCCGCGGCGTGGGGGCGGGAGCCCGACTAGCGAGCGAGTGCCGGCATGGGCAGGAGTTCAGCGATCGATTCAACGATTCGCGTAGGCTGGAACGGATAGTCCGCGAGATGCGCCCGTTCCGTCGATCCAGTGAGGACGAGGACGGTACGGAAGCCGAGATCGGTGGCGCCACGGATGTCTGTTTCCATCGTGTCCCCAATCATTGTGATCTCGTCGGTGGAGAGGCCCATCCGCTTTCTGGCGGCGCGCATCATGAAGGGGTTGGGCTTGCCGACATGGTAAGCCTTCTTGCCGGAGGCTGCTTCCAGCAGGGCGACAATCGCTCCACAGCCGGGGCGCGGACCTTCGTCGGTCGGACACCAAGTGTCGGCGTTGGTAGAGATGAGCCCCGCGCCATTGGCAATGCAGCGATGCGCTACTTCGCACATCTCATATGTTAGGGTACGGCCCTCGCCGACGACGACGAAGTCGGGCCGGCTGCGGGTAATGGCATATTGCACTTCGTTTAACGCCAGCAGCAGTCCACCCTCACCAATGACAAATGCCGTACCGTTCGGCTTCTGCTGATGCAGAAAAGCCGCGGTCGCCATGCCAGAGGTGTAGACATGCTCCTGGGTCGTTTCAATCCCCATCTTTTGTAACTTGAACACCACATCCAACGGCGTGTAAGTGGAGTTATTTGTTAAAAAGAGATAAGGAATTCTCTCTTCGTGGAGATGAGCAATGAACTCGGCGGCTCCAGGGATGGCCGTTGCCCCCCGGTAAACCACTCCGTCCATATCAATCAGGTAGCCACGTTTCATGCCCCATTATATAACTTGGGGTGTTGCAATCTGATTAGAAGCCGCGGCTGGGCCGATAGCCGGGACGTGCGCGGACGCGATATTTCTTGCCGATATCCCCTACAATTTCGACGCCGATTTTCCGGAAACCGTCGTTCGGATTGGTCTGCGGATAATAGGTGACGGTGTAAGAGTTGCCAAGGTCTTCGCGGATGGATTCGAAGGCTTCCACCTGTTTTTGCCAGGTTTTTGCGAAATAAGCCTTGCCTCCGGTGCGGGTGGCGATGCGTTTGAAAACGCCCGAGGAGATGGCGTCGCGGCTGGCCTCAGCCGTGGAGATCACGTAGATCGGGATCCCTTCGTCCTCGGCGACGGCACGGACATCGTCGGGAGCGACCATGCTGGCGTTATCGGGTCCATTTGAAAATACGATCACCACTTTGCGTCCGGGAACCTTGGCCGCGTCTCGCACTGTGAGCAAAAGGCCGTTGTAGAGAGCGGCATCGTCCCCGGCGACGGCCTTGCGGAGCCCGAGGATTGCATTATTGCGATCCTTGGTCAGGTCAGCAGCGCGGGTAAGATTGCGGGAAAAGGTATATACGGCGACGGAGTCGGCGCGATCGAGACCGCGAACGAAATCGGCAATCGCATCGGAGGCGTAAACAAAGCCCCGGTACATGTAGTTAGAAGTGTCGAAAAGGACAAAAACATTGGTCCCGACGAAAGCGTCGGACTTAACGTCCGGTCCAGCTTTGTCCGTGTCCCCGCCCGGGTTGAGCGGCTTCATCGTGCCATCGTCGAGGACCTGCATGACCGGCTTGTTGCCCTCAGCGAAGGTGTTTAGCTTCTGCGGGATGCCGTCTTCCATGATGCGAAAATCGGACGGCTTCAGGCCGTTGACGTACCGGCCTTTGTTGTCCGTAACGGTAAATCCGAGGACGACCATGTCGACTTTGACGCGGAACGTGGGACGGCTGGTGTCCTGCGCCAGGAGGTAGACTCCGGCTCCGGAAAACATCGCTAGTCCAAATCCTAGTGCCACAATGCTGCGAAGAGACTTCACGACATCCTCCTCAAAAAAGATTCTATTCGAGCCCGGCAGCCGAGGCTACCTTCGTCCGCTTGTTTACCGCATCATGCCCCACTTGGCGAAGGCTGCGCAACAGGGCGGGCCAATCTTCGAGGTGGGTTGCGAAAATTCGTTCAACCGTGCTTCGTGTCCACTCTGGAATCACGACGTTCAACTGACCGGGGTTCATATAGAGAGCGTCGGCGATGGAGGCGTAATAGAGCGCGCTCGACTCCCAGCTCTCGGCCATGACCCGGCTCGAATAGCCCATGAGCGTTGGGAATGTGCGGAGGTAAAGCAGCTCGGGCTGATAGCTATTGGTGAGGGTTGGCTTGGGGGAGCCGAACAGTCTGCTGATCGTTGGATAATTGACGGACTCCGGGGACGCCTTGGCCAAGCGGCGAATTTCGCCCGCCAAGTCCTGGTCGCCGACGCCTTCCGTGCCGACAAGGCGCATGGCCAGCACGAACGCCTCGGCCGGGGTGACGTTTTCGAGAGCCTTAACGACTGCTCCGTCCGCAAGGAGCCGTCCCACCAGCCGCGCCCGGGCGGGGGGCGCCTGTTGCTGAAGCGTCTCGACCACGCGCGTGCGCAGGCCTTCGTTCATCGCTGCTTCAGCCAGGAGGGCATCGGCGTAGCGGAGGTGGAGCGCCGTGAAGTGGAGCTGGTTGGGTGTCACCTCCCAATACCGCGGCACCTTGGCGCTTTGGACCATCTGCGGAACCAGATCGCCCCAGATCAGAGCCTGTTCCCGGCTGGGAATCAGGAAGTTCTGTTCGGCCTCGGCGAGGGCGTAGGAGAGGCTGACCAGCGAGCCGACCAGGCGGCCACCGGCGCTGGCGGGCCAACCGGTGCCGACGACTTCCGTATGGCGCCACGTCTGGTTGGCGCCCTGCATGCCGAGGAAATCATGGCTGCGAACGAAGATGGGATTGGTGTACAGAATCTGCGCGCCGGGCGGTGCATAGTGGGCGTAATTCAGGCCGACCAACGTATCGCGTAAGAGCGGAGCCAGGCTGGCCTTGATGTCGGCCAAGCGTTCGGGATTGCCCGCAGCCTTTTCAATGGCGGCGCGAAGATTGAGTTTGCGCTGGTTTTCGATGTGGCGTTCGGCATAGTAGCCAAAGATCAGCGAGTTCTTCTCGACCCCGGACAATCCTGCTCGCGGGAGTTGCACATCGGCGAGCCGTTGCGCGACGCGGGCCACAATCGCGGGGTCCACTTTGGCGCCTTTCCCAATGGCGTCAAGGTGTTCTGAAAGATCGAAAATGGCCTTCAGCGACACAAGGCGTTGCGCTTCGAACACCTTCATCAGATCCTGAACCAGCGTGATGTGGGATTCGCTCTCCATCTCGGCGTCGAAGCCGGCGAGAAGGTCCAGCATGCGATCCTGCGGGGAGACCTCGGGGCGGGATTTCGTGGCGGACAAAAGGGTCTTAACGCCTTCTACCCCGGCGTTGAAAACGTCGCGCTCCGATTTCACTTTCGCGAACGCCTGGGTGATTTGATTGAACACCTTGTCAGCGTCGGCTTCCGGGATACTGCCCTGGCGCAGGAATATCTGCCAGAAGCTGACGAGAGCTTGCAGCGTACCGGCAGCGTCGGCGCGAACGCCTTGATCGCGGATGGACGCTTCGGCGGTCAACAGATCGAGATAAGAGATGATGGTCTCGTCGGTGAGGCGAGGCGTCTCATTCAAAACTGGATACTGCGCACCGAACGTCCGGTATTCGCGGGCGAGGCGATCCACCGTTGCCGGCAGGAGAGGCTTCGCGCGGCGCCGGTTCATATCGCTCAGCGCCATATAAATTCGTAACGGTTCGTTCTCGACTGCCTTGCGGCTCAGCGCGAAGAGCGCTTCGATAACGTCATCGGATTCCTTCCAACCGACGGCGGATTTGGTGAGCTTGCCATCATATTTCCCGTGGGGGTGTTTGACGAACAGGTTCTTCCAGATTTCGACGTTGCCGGGGACGTGGGCGCTGCCGTCGGGATCCAGGCGGAGGCGAGTGGTGAGCAGGAGGAGATCCGTGTTGGCGCGGAATACCGGACGAGCGGGTCCAGGGCTGGTGAGGCGGCCCTTGACGGCGCCGTAGTAGCGGCGGAGCCGGGCGGGTTGAGTCAGGAACTCCTGGACAGGCCCGGCAATGCGAGAGATGGAGTCAAAATAGCTGCAGAGCCAACCGTCGTCTTTGGCAACCAGGCGTTCAAAGAAGGCAGCGGGGTCGGAGGGGGAGGCCCCGGCAAGTTCGGCCCAAATCGCTTCAGCCTTGGGGCCACCGGGGACAACTGCTTTGCCGTCGCGGATGTAGAACATTCCGCCGAAGAAGTCGAGCACGTGCGAAAAGGCTTTCAGGCGCATCACCGGGATGCTTGCCTTCATCTTGTCTGCGGTTTCACGGTCGAGCTTAGAGACGCCGAGATAGAGCCGGCAGAGTTGAGGATCGCTGAGGAAGGCGTCGATGAACTCTCCTTGCACCTTTTCTTTTGCGCCGAGCCAGTACTCCGAGTTGTAGAGGATAGGGACGGAAGTGGAGGCGTAGGGATAGGAGAAGGGCCGGTTGGAGCGAAGGGCCGTTTCGAGTTCGGCAAGGGGGAAACCGGAATCGATAGTGAGGAAGGCGCGAGAAGCATTGACTGTTTCAAGCACGACTTCGGCGCCGCAGGCGCCACGCATGCGGTAGCCGAGTACTTTGAGCAGGTCGCCGGTGATGGCGGAGTCGCACTGGTCAATCTGGATTTTGCGGGCGTCTCCGGCCAGTTTGGCCAGCTCCCGGGCTTGGGTCAGGTAGCGGACGACGAGTTTTAGGAATTCAGTTTGTTCAAGGCCTTCCGAGGAGTTCGCCGCCTGGTAGCCGTTGGTCACAACGTTTCTGGCGAGCGCAGGAAGGATTTCTTCCTCCGGCAGGTCGGGGGAAAGGGCGGCCATGCGATTGAAGGAGCGCAGCGGGCCGGGAATTTCCACAGCCGTCCACTCTTGGCCCGTGGTTCGCGGTTTGGGCTCTGGGATGGTGGCGCCGAGATCCTGTCCGCCCGCTTTCCGATAGGCTTCGAGGTGGGTCGCCGCGGCGGAGCGATCGCCGTGGAGGAGATCGAGAACGACGAGCCGGCGGGCGGTCTGTTTGCGGTCCCCGCCAGACTTATCGAGAACTCCGAGGAGTTTAGCGTACGCGTCGCGGGCGGCTGGATCACCGTGGCGATCGAGGAACTCGGCGTAAAAGGAGAGGGAGACGGGATCGTTGGGAGCGTTTCGGACGGCCTCGGCGAGCAGATCGCGAGCAGCCGTGCTGCTACCCTTGGATTCCAAGGCGCGGACTTGGTTGGCCAGGTCCTGCCCGTTCGTGATTCCCACAAACCCTGCAACGGACAACAAGAGCAGAAGCCGCATCGTTTTACCGTCCCTTACACATATTCAACAACCAACCGAGCTATAACGATAACACCATTAAAAAGCCGGACGAGGCTCACTGATCAACGAGCCTCTTGCAATGGATAGAGTTAACAAATATGTCGGAAGGCGCAAAAAAAGGAGAGCGCCGGGGGAGGCGCTCTCCTGGAGTGAGGAGGACGTAGAACGAGGAATTTGGCCTAGTGGACCAATTGTTCGCCGGACCCGGAGCCTGCGGTGGTCATCGGATCCGCCACCCTGTTGCGGTCCGGAATGACTAGCGCCTGGTAGCCCTGGGCGAGTTTGGTGCTTCCGAAGTCGCTGACGAAAGCGTAGCCGTGAGCGAATTGGAAGTCACACGTCACCATCATGTACCCCTGGAAATTGGGACGGGCCCCGGAGACGGTGAAGGTCCACTGTTCACCACCTGGGATGACGGGACTGGTGAGCGGTGGGTATAGGGCCTGTGTGGCTGGAGTAAACGGAGACGGGAAGAAAGTGCTCGTACATCGACCGGTCTGGGGTTGGGTACCCATGGTGTCACGAGAACTGTTCGCGATGGAAACTCCGGTGTCGAACCCGGCCTGATTCGTTAAGAACTGGAACAGCAACGTCGTGCGGCATGCGTTGAAGACAAAGGCTGGCACTGCCGTGAGGGTGCTGACATGGCGAGGAATCAGATCGGTAGCCGAAGCCGAGGCGCTACCGCCTTGGGGGCCCAGTCCACCGGTGATGCTAACCGTTCCCGCGGAAGGCTGCGGCGCACCAGCGAACGCGACAACGACCCCGAAGGAAACCGTTTCCACGGTGTTCGTATCGGTCTCGAGGATTTCCCAGTTGACCTCACCACTTGCTGGCACTGGCGCGATTCCGCCATCTGCCGTGGAACTGTTCGCCACAGCGGAAAACGGCAACGTGGGGCTGGCCGTCAGGCGCGCGTTCGTTGTTGTGACATTGTTCGTGTTGACCGAGGAACCGAGTAGGGTTTCGCGGGTCGTGACGAATAGCTTTACATTCGCCGGTATATTCGTGAAGACCGCTCGCAGAATGGTGCCGCTGTCGGCCAATCCGATGCGATTGAGTCCGTTGACCGCCGGGAACGCAACATTGTAGAAGCCGCTTTCATTGGCATAGTTCAATTGGGGATCGTCCTGCGAAAACACTGCCGCCGGGTTGGCGACCGAAGTTGTGGCCGACCTCTTCTTAAATGCGCCAGGAAAGTTCGGCGTCTCGGAGAACTTGAGCAGCATGCTGCGGCCGCCTGGCGTGGAGAACTGTGCGGCGCTATTGTTGGCCAAGTCAACGTTCGTTCCAGTACAGGTGACGAAATTGAGGGCGCTGGTCAACGCGCCGTCAGTGGCCGAACGCAGATCGAGGGCAATGCCCGGCCGTACCGTCGCAACCGTCTGTTGCGGGTTGGCGAACGTGCCTACCGCCGCGCCGGTCACGGAAAGAAAGACGAGCGCGGATCCCGAGGTGGGGAGGCTGTTCGTATTCAACCGAATGTTTTTGAACCGCAGGATGCGCTGGGCGTTTGGCCCGGGCGGATTGAGTGGGATGTTGGACCAGGAGAGGGAGTTGAAGGACTCGTAGCGACCCTGGAATACATTGTCCGTATTGCCACAAACTGCATTCACGCAAGGAATTTGCTGGGCGGCGGTCGGGTTGTCAATCAAGAGAACCGCTTCGGTGATGGGCGGCGTGGCAGCGGCAACGATACGGCTCGTCACGGCTGTATTGAAGAACATACTGACGCTAATTGTGGGGAATGGGCCGGCGGTAACCGGGGTCCCGCCCGTGCAGGAGACAAAAATGTCGCCCGCGAGTTCGGTGACTCCACCCTCCCGGATTGTGCTGGCGGCAGGTGGCGTGGCGGTGCACGTCATGCTCTGGGCAAAACTGGTGACCGAAAAAACGGTGAGGGCCGATCCCAGAAAAAACAGCGATTTCATGGACATAGCAAACTCCTTCCGGGGCTGATCATAAAGACGACCCCCCTTCAGGGATACTGTACCCCAAAACATTTCGGAATGGAATTGTTGACTTAGGTCCAGATAAGCATGAAAAAGGCCGGTCGAAGGAGCGACCGGCCGAGGGCGACATCCTGTGGCTCAGAGATTACTGGGCCAGCCGGAGGATTTCCGAGGCGATTCGGGCGAAGGCGTTGCCGAGATCGGCGGAGGATGGGGCGAAGATATAAAGACCGTTCACTTTTGTGTTGTCGTAGCTGGATGAGTCGAGGTCGTTGGCCATCCGTTGGAGAAGTTCGTCATCAACCCCTCCGTTGCTACCGAGACCGATCGTGTAAGTAACGATCCCGAGGTCGGGGTTATTGCGGGCAGTGGCCGCAGCATTGTCGGCGAGGTTCATACCGATTTTGGCGATGTTGGTGGGGCGGTCGAGGCGGAGGTAGCCCTGATAGGCGTGGCCGGAGCCATTCGTGAGCAGCCCACTCTGATACCCGGTGGTATTCAAGCCATTGGCATCCTGCCAGGGTACGTAGGCGAGGTCGTAGCGCGCACGTTTCTGGGCCTGCGACATTTGACAATTCGTGCGCTTGGAGGAGGCGATCATCGGCTCGCCCGTGTAGGACGTGGCGACCGGGTTTACAAGGCCATTGGTATCCCCACTGGAGTTGTTGATATCGCCGCCGGTAATCACTCCCAGCTTTGGCGCGAACGTGCCCCAACCCCACTGGTAGCTCTCCTTGCCGGTATCGTCGCGGCAGGTGCTCTTGGGGACGTTGCAATAGACACCGGTGCCACCGCAAGGTCCGCCGCTGTAATCGCGCCTCTGGTCGGCGAGCGTTTTTATGGGGAATCGGGCGGTGAAAGCCGTTGGCACGCCGTCCGTGAAGAAGACGATCATGTTCAGC
Source organism: Candidatus Sulfopaludibacter sp. SbA3 (assembly GCA_945890485.1). Classification (GTDB taxonomy): domain Bacteria; phylum Acidobacteriota; class Terriglobia; order Bryobacterales; family Bryobacteraceae. Next base: position 154,167 of record CAMDCN010000013.1, read on the forward strand.
GCCAAGGGCTGATTGATGCCCACCAATTGCTGATAGGCGTTCCAATAGGCCTGCGAGGTATTGGTCCATCCACTGCAAGTGACCTGGTCGATGGCCGATGTGAGAAGCGCCCCGGAATCCTTGAACTGCTTGGTCGGAGCGTACGCATTGTAGACGCTGGCACCAAAGCTGATCATTCCCAACCGGTCGCGGCCGTTGACGAACATGTTGACGAACGTCTTGGATGCGGAAATCATGTCGGCGCAGGGCTGACCCTGCATGGAGCCAGACCGGTCAAGTACCAGGATCAGATTCACATCCCGGCGGGAGGCCCGTCCGGTGGAACTGGCGAGGGCCGCCGACGTTCCGATGTAGCGCATAAAATACAGCGGCGCGTTGGCGGTCGCCGTGGCCGTGACGTTGAGCGTATTCAGCGTGGCCTGTGTGACTGTGATGGTCGGAGTCGCGCTGGTGGTGCCCATGTATCCGACCGGGAAGTTTGCGTTGAAAAAAGCAGTACCGCGTTGGGTGGCGCCCGCTGTTTGCTCAGCTAGCGTGAGCCCGAGATTCAGGTTGCGGGCGGTGGCGAGGGCAGCTGCGTCACAGGCGGCGCTCAGCTTGGCTCGAATGAGATACAGCATTCCGGCGTCGATGGCTAAACCGACGATTGGAATCGTAAAGATCAGCATGAACGCCATCAACATGATAGCGATGCCTTTCTCGCGGGCGGCGCGTGCTTTTGAAATGGGTACCGTTTGAGCCATCGAGTGTCTCCTTCCTTAAAAAATGCTGCGTTGGTAGACGTAGGTGTTCGTTCGGTAGCCGGGCATATCGAGCTCGGGCGTCCGGAAATAGGCTTCGGCGACGAAGGCGAACTCACCATCGCCGAGATTCATCACGGCGTCGAAGGCATCCGAACGGGCCGTCGAATTCGCAAGATAATTGGCGGCTGTGATGCTACCGTCCGTCGTGATGATGGACGAGGCCGGAGTTCCGAAGCTGCTTGAAGTAAGCGTCGAGTTGCCAATGACAATCCGCTTAATGATGACGTGACGGTTGTAGTTGGGGCACGCGGAGGTACTCGAATAGGTAGGGACGCACTGCGACGTGCCCGCTTTCATAATCTGAGTCAGAATGACAGTGCCATTCCCGCCGGTCTCGGTCATCCCGAGTCCCCGCGAAACACGGACGATCAGCGCCTTATTCTGGGAAGTAGAAAAATCTACGTAGCGCATAAACATGGAACCGGCGTCGCGTGCGACAACGGCAGCCTGCACCGACTTGGTCAGGCTCATACCTACGGAGAAGACGCCGAACATGATCGGCAGCAGGAACACAATACAAAGCGAGAATTCGATGAGTGAATTGCCTCGTTCGGAACGATTCGGAGAATGGGGAAGAGTCTTGCGCATGGGGGAGTCCTAGCGGCAGGGCGGGGTGGCGGTTCCCGGTAAGCTTTCCGTGCGGTCAGCCGCCGTCACCGTGATGCTGAGAGGCGTGCTGCTGCGAATCAATGGCGCGATCCAGTTGTGACTGTAGTTCTCCACCGAGACTTCGACGATGTTCCCGGCCGCGTTGCTACCGACTCCCGTCACCGTTTGGCTTAGGTTGGACGGCGGATGATAGGTTACCTTGATCAGCGAATCGTGCGTGTTGTTTAGAAAGCCAGCCGATGAGTTCTTTACCACCTGGCGAATCGACGCGTCCTGACACATTCCCGACATGGTCTGGTAGGTGACCGCATAGCGGACGCCCTCGCGGACCGCGTGTTGAAACGTAGCGCGCATGAAGATCGCCAGGGAGTAATCCGAGATGGCGAACAAAATCGCAAAGAGCGGTACAAAGACAAAACCAAATTCCAGCATGGCGTTGCCAGACTGCTTTCGCCGCCGTGCTGATTGGGGAGTAGCTGACATAGGATCCGTGGCAGTGTGCCTAAGCACAACAATAGAGTAGGGACTCGCCGGATCCAATGGAGCACCGTACCTAGATACGGTTCAAAAATACCTTAGTGCTAGGGTACTGCCTGAGCGGTTTTTGCCTTAGAAGCGCGCCATAAGTAGACTGTTCCGGCAATCGCAAAACCCAGGCTCATCCACTGCGTCAACGATAAACCGCTCTGCAGACTCTGCTCGTGGTGACGTACGAACTCCACAAGAAACCGAACGGCCGAGTAGGCCGTTAAGTAGAGTCCGATCAGCGTTCCGGGGCGCTGGGGCGCGAGGGACATCCGGTACAGAATTACGAAAAGCACTAATTCTGCCACTGATTCGTAGAGCTGCGTGGGGTGGAGCGGGACCCCCAGCGGCGTTCCACTAATCGCGGCGGCGTCAGGGTTGGTGTAGCGTACCGCCCACGGGCGTTCGCAGTAGGCGCCATAACAACAGCCTGCCGCGAAGCAGCCCAATCGGCCAACCGCATGGCCCAGCGCCAAACCGGGTGCAAAAACGTCGGCCACCGGCAAGAACTGCAGCTTTTCTCTTCGGACATACCACCAGGCCACGATCAACGAAAGAACCAGGCCACCCTGGAAGACACCCGCGGCCTGCAACGTGGCCATCGTGAAGATCTCCTGCGGCCGCTGGGCATAGTATCCCCAGTCAAAAAGAAACATCGCCAACTTGGCGCCAATCATGCCCGCGAAGACGACATAAAGGACTAGATTGGTGATCTTCTCCGGATCCATGCCATTGCGGCGGGCGATCCGCGTGGTCACCATGAGGCCGAGCAGAACCCCGGCGGCGACGAGTAGGCCGTAAGTGGGCAGAAAGAAGTCACCGCTCGAAAACAGCTTAGGCAGCATGTTCTTCTCCGCGCTGCCGCCAGATATCCAGGAGCAGCAAACCCGCACCGACGCAGATGGCGCTGTCGGCAACATTAAAGACCGGCCATTGGTATTCGCCGATGTATACCAGGAGGAAGTCGGTGACGTAGCCGCGCAGGACGCGATCCCACATGTTCCCCAGCGCTCCGCTGAGCACCAGAGCCAACGCCAGACGGACCCAGTTGGATTGCTTATCGTGCTTGCGGAACGACAGCACCAGCATCCCGGCGACGACGAGAGTGACCACACCCGAAAAGCCGATCAGGACGAGGGCGCGGATATGGTCCGGCGCATCGTTCAGCAGACTGAACGCCGCTCCCCGGTTCTGCGCATGCACGATGCTAAAGAAACCAGGAATCACCGGATAAGCGTCCCAGAAATTGACGCGCGCTTCGATGAGGCGCTTGGTAGCCCAATCGAGCGCAAAGACCGCCGGGACGATACTGACGATGGCCGCTTGGATTCGCGTCATAAACAACTAGGCGGGGAACATCTCCTTCACCGCGCCGGCGCAGGGCCCGCAAACCGTGGGCAGGTCCGGGTCAGCGCCGATGTCGGATACGAACTTCCAACACCGCTCACATTTGCCGCCGCTGGCGCGTTCCACTTCCACGGCGATCGGCGCGGACCCGGAATTGGCCAACTCGACCTGCGAGACGATGAACAGCCCCGCCAACACCTCGCGATGGGCGTCGAGCAGCGCATACGTCGCCTCGTCGGCGGTGATTTTCACTTTCGCTTCAAGCGGAGCGCCGATCAGATTCGCCTGCCGGGCCGCTTCGAGCGGTTTGGTCACTTCCGGGCGAATCGCCATCAGCCGGTCCCAGTCGGCGAGCTTGGCGCGCTGCGCGTCCGGAATGCCCGCGGTCAACTCCGCCGCCTCGGGGAAGTACGCCAGATGAACGCTTTCGGCGTGGCCGAGGCTGCGCCAGATCTCTTCGCACGTGAAGCTCAAAATGGGTGCGAGCAGCCGAACGAGCGCGTCGGTCAGCCGGTATAGCGCGGTCTGGGCGCTGCGGCGGGCCTGGGAACGCGTGGCCGTCGTGTACAACCGGTCCTTCAAAACGTCGAAATACACGGCGCTCAGATCGGTGGTGCAGAAGGCGTAGCAGGCTTGGTAGATGCGATGGAAGGCGTACTCTTCGTACCAGCCCCGGCACTTCGAAACGAGCTCTTCAGCGCGAACAAGGATCCATTGATCGATGGGTTCAAGCGCATCGGCCGGAACGGCGTCGGTCTCCGGGTTGAACCCATGCAGATTGCCGAGCGTGTAGCGGAAGGTGTTGCGGATCTTCCGGTATGCCTCGGTGAGCCGCTGCAGGATCTCGTCGCCAAGGCGGACGTCTTCCCAGAACTCAACGGAACTGACCCAGAGCCGGAGAATCTCGGCGCCCGCCTGTTTGATCACCTTCTCGGGTTCGATGACGTTGCCCAGCGACTTTGACATCGCCCGGCCTTTCTCATCCAGCGCCCAGCCATTCGTCAGGCAGCCACGGTACGGCGCATCGCCCTTTGTGCCGACGCCGACGAGGAGCGAGGAGTGGAACCAGCCGCGATACTGGTCGCCGCCTTCAAGATACAGGTCGGCCGGCCAGGGCAGGTCGTAGCGGTCGCACAGAACGGCCAAATGGCTGGAGCCGCTATCGAACCAAACGTCGAGAATGTCCTTCTCTTTCGAGAACTCGGCCCCGCCGCACTCGGCGCAACGGTAGCCCTCCGGCAGCAGTTCGGCGGCGGTCTTCTCATACCAGAGGTCAGCCGAATGAGTCTTAAACTGTTCGACCACGGCATCCAGCACGCCCCGGTCCTTGACCAACTTTTCGCAGCTTGTACACGTGAACGCGACAATCGGCACGCCCCACGTCCGCTGGCGCGAGATGCACCAATCCGGCCGGCCGGCGATCATATTCGAGATCCGCTCTTCGCCCCAAGTGGGCATCCACTTCACTCGCTTGATGGCTTCGAGCGCCTCGTGCCGGAGGTTATTCTTCTCCATGCCGATGAACCACTGTTCCGTAGCCCGGAAGATCGTGGGCTTGTGGCAACGCCAGCAGTGGGGATAGGAGTGCTCGATCGTCTTATGGCCGGCCAGAGCGCCAGCGGCTGTCAGGATTTCCATGACCTTGGCGTTGGCTTGCCAGACGGTCAGCCCGATCAACTCTTCCGGCAAATGGCCGGGTTCGTTTTCGGTGTGATACAGGCGGCCTGCCGCATCGACGGGACAGTACACCTGCAGGCCATTCTGCAGCCCGACGATGTAGTCCTCCATGCCGTGGCCGGGCGCGGTGTGGACGATGCCGGTGCCCTGTTCAAGCGTGACGTGCTCACCCAGAATGCCCTTGCTCTCGCGCTGCGCGAAGGGGTGGGCGAAGACGGTCCCGTCGAGCCTGGCGCCGGGGAAGCGGGCGAGTACGGAATGGTTTTCCCAGCCAAGATCCTTCGCGACCTGGGCCAGCAACCCATCAGCCACGATCAGGACACCCTGCGGCGATTCCACGGCTACGTACTCCAGACGCGGATGGAAACAGAGGCCGAGGTTGGCGGGAATTGTCCAAGGCGTCGTCGTCCAGATCAGGCCGAAGACGTCGCGTCCGGCGAGAGCCGGGTCGATCGCCGCCGCATCCGAAGTGAGAGCGAACTTCACCCAGATGGATGGGCTCTTGTGGTTTTCGTACTCGGTTTCCGCCTCGGCGAGCGCGGTGCGGCAGTTGATGCACCAGTTCACCGGCTTGAGGCCGCGATAGATGTAATCCTTGGCGTAGAAATCAACGAACGCTCCGGCGATGGCGGCCTGATACTCGGGAGCCATGGTCAGATAGGGATCGTCCCAACGCCCGAAAACGCCGAGGCGCTGGAAGCTGGTGGACTGCAGTTTGACGTACTTCTGGGCGTACGCGCGGCAGGCGCGGCGGATCTCGACCGTCGACATCTGCGCCTTCTTGCCGCCGAGTTCGCCGTCGACTTTGATCTCAATCGGCAGGCCGTGGCAGTCCCAGCCGGGGACGTAGGGCGAGTCGTAGCCGGACATCGTTTTCGACTTCACGATGAAGTCCTTCAGCAGTTTGTTGAAGGCGTGACCGAGGTGGATGTTGCCGTTGGCGTAGGGCGGGCCATCGTGGAGGATGAACCGCGGTTTGCCCTGGCGGCTGTTTCGAATTCGCTCGTAGAGCTTGGTTTCTGACCATTCGCCAAGCAGCTTGGGCTCCAGCGTGGGCAGATTGGCTTTCATCGAAAACGCCGTCTGTGGCAGGTTTACGGTCTTTTTAAGGTCGAGCGAACTCCAATCCATGGTGAACCTTCATTATCGAACAGATGCGGCCAAATCCGTTAAACGGGCGGGCTAGTCCAGAGCGAAGATGTTCTGGTAGCTTCGCCGGAGGGCCGGATTCTGCGCCTCTTTTCTTAGGAAACAGCGGCCGATGGCGAGGGCTTCGATCTCGCATCCCATGAAGCAGCGGAAGGCATCCTCCGGGGTACAGACGATGGGTTCGCCACGGACGTTGAAGCTGGTGTTGACCAGGACCGGGGATCCGGTTGTCGCCCGGAAGCGGGTCAGCAGCGCATGGAAGATTGGGTTCGTTTCGTAATGTACGGTTTGGATGCGGGCGGAGTAGTCGACGTGGGTGACGGCGGGAATCGTCGAGCGAGGTACGTTCAGCTTAGCGATGCCGAAGAGCTGCTGCTCCTCGGCGGTCATTGGCCGGCGGCGGCTTTCGAGAACATCGGCGACGAGCAGCATGTAGGGGCTGTCGACGGAGAGGTCGAAGAATTCCGCCGCGTGTTCAGCCAGCACCGCGGGCGCGAAAGGGCGAAAGCTTTCGCGGTATTTCACCTTGAGATTCAGCGTCGACTGCATCCGCGGGGACCGGGCGTCGGCGAGGATGGAGCGGTTGCCAAGGGCGCGCGGGCCGAACTCCATACGGCCCTGGAACCAGCCTAGCGCCTGCTCGCGGGCGAGGGCGTCCGCGCAGGTGGCGAGTAAAGCTTCCTCTGGAAGGACATCGAAGACGGCCCCGGCGGATCGAAGACGCTGTTCGATTTCTGCCTGCGAATACTCGGGTCCGAGATAGGAGCCTTTCATGCGATCGCCGGGAAGCCGCGGTATTCGATGCTTTTGGAAAGTCGCAGCCAATGCGGCGCCGATCGCCCCGCCGGCATCCCCGGCGGCCGGTTGGATCCACAGGCCTTCGAAGTGGCCATCGCGTAGTATCTTTCCGTTGGAGACGCAATTCAGGGCGACGCCGCCAGCCAGGCAGAGATTCTTTATTCCGAACTCCTGCCGCAGGCTCCGGGTGAGCCGGAGCATGATGTCGTCGAGGGTGGCCTGGATGGACGCGGCGACATCCATATGGAACTGCGTGAGCGGCTGTTCGGGCTGGCGAACGGGCTGTCCGAAAAGTTCCTCAAACCGCCGATTGGTCATCGTCAACCCGGTGCAATAGTTGAAGTAGCCCATATCCAGGCGAAAACTGCCGTCTGGCTTCGCGTCGATCAGATGGTCGAGGATGAGCTGCTTGTACCTGGGCTCGCCGTAGGGCGCGAGGCCCATCAGCTTGTACTCGCCGGAGTTCACCCGGAAGCCGGTGTAGTAAGTGAAGGCGGAGTAGAGTAGCCCCAGCGAATGCGGGAAGTGCAACTCGCGCACGATATCGAGTTGATTGCCGCGGCCGATGGCGACGGACGTGGTGGTCCATTCGCCGACGCCATCCATGGTGAGCACGACGGCTTCTTCAAAGGGGCTCGCGAAGAAGGCGCTCGCGGCGTGGGCCTGATGGTGCTCGGTGAACAGGAGTTTGGTTTGCGGGGCGAAGCGGCGCAACTGGCGTTCGAGCAGATTCTTCTGAAACAGCTTCTCGCGGAGCCAGATCGGCAAGGCCATCTGGAAACTGCGCAGGCCGCGCGGGGCGAAGGCGAGATACGTTTCGAGCAGCCGTTCAAATTTTAGAAACGGTTTCTCGTAGAAGACAACCTCGTCGACGCCATCCATGCCGTTGGGCACAAAGGAGAGGCAGAACTCGATGGCCTGAGCGGGGAACGCGGCGTCGTGTTTCTTTCGTGTGAAGCGCTCTTCCTGTGCGGCGGCGACGATCTCGCCGTCGACGACTAAAGCGGCGGCGCTGTCGTGATAGAAGGCCGAAATGCCAAGGATACGCATGGATCAGAAGAGCGTATAAATGAACGGTGCGATGGCCGAGCCTTGCGCGAGGACTAAGAGGCCGCCGACCAGGGCCATCGTGATGAGGATCGGCAACAGCCAGAACTTTTTCCGGTGGCGGACGAAGGCCCAGAGTTCTAGGAGGATCGACATACGGTTCTAAAACTGGTTGGTCATGGATGCTGGATCCGGGCCGGATGGTTGGCGGGGAATCCAGTAGGACGAAGCGCTGGGGTCTTTCCGCAGTCGCAGCGCGTCTCGGCCGATGAGCCGAAATGCCAGCGCGAAGGGCGTGAAGACCAGGAAGTACAGAAGCCCGGTAACCAGCGGATTGGTCACCCGGCTCAAGAGCACGGCGAGCTTCATCCAGAGGATGTTCAGCGGGTGGGCAAGCTGCGGAGCGAGCAGGCCTAGCAGCAGGAACGCTGCCGCGATCCCGAGAGCCCACGGGCGCCGCTCCCCCAGACTGCTGACGACCGCGAATGCCGCGGCGAAGACAAAACAAAACGATCGGTCCGAGCCGATCTTTCCGGCCCCGTGTTCCGCGAAGGACTCATGATGCGGGGAATGTTTCATTTTGATGTCGAGGATATCAGGGAACCGGCAAGGATCTCAGCCACCAGCCGATGGCCATCGCGGTTCCAGTGCCCGTCCTGCATGAAGTAGAGCGTCTCGCCCTTGGCGGCGCGTTCGCGAAAGTGGGCTGTCGGAGAGAGGAAGGGGATCGTCTGGCGGGCGCAGATTTCGCGGAGCCTCGCTTCCGGAAGGTGGATGTCCCAATCGTCATCCATCGCGAAGACCTGTTTTGTTTGCCTCCAGGACTCGTCGTGGACAGCGGCAACGGTGGGGACGTAGAAGACCGAAAGACGGCCGCCAGTGGCTTGTTGGAGGGCGGCGAGCAGGGCCTCCGTGAGCCGCCAGGCGTTCTCTAGTTCGGGTGGCGCGGAGCGGCGGTAGGCGAGCAGTTCCGGCGGGAGGGAGGGCTTCGAGCCGGGCGAGGGCTGGGATACATTGGTGCGGGCGTGTTGGAGGAGTTGGAGCAGCCGCAGCGAGGGTGGACAGGCGGCGCAGGGTGCGGCCGCCGCGCGTTGGGTGGGCGCCGGGACGGGTGTGCCAGTGAGACGGAGCCCGTTGTTCGTGAGGCTAAAGGCCGGTTTCGGAGCGCGGTGTTCGACGGTGACGGAGTTGAACCAGACGTCGTTGTCAAAGAGAAGCAGGACAACTCGCTGCGGATCGAGCTTGGCGCCGAGGCGCTGGTAGAGCAGGTAAGCCTGGTCGGTGCTGTAGCCGGCGACGCCGAGATTTAGCGGCGTGGTTCCCGGCAGCAGTCGCGCCAGGACGGAGGAGAAGACCTCGTCGTCGCTGACGAGATAGCCCTCGCAAAAGGAATCGCCGAGAAAGAGGATGCGATCTTTGGAGGGTTCGAGTTCCGGGCCGCGACCGCCGAAAGAGTTCGAAGTCTCGACGACGCGGCTCCCCATCCAGCGGTAGGTGACGCTAGTGGATGGCGCCTTGGTCCATCCGAGAGTTGGATCGAATTGCAGCAGCCGGGCATGATCGGCGGCGGCGTTGGGTCCCCAGCCAACGAGCCGGAGCCCGAGTTCGCACACGGCTAGAGTAAACAGCACCGAGGCGGCGACGGCGGCGATGTTCGCAACGCGGGACATCGATATGGATGTTCTACCATCAAACATATGCGGTTGCTCTTGTTCCTCTACGCGGTCGCGGCCCCGGCGCAAGTGATGACCCTGACTGTCTTGGGTTTTAACGCAGCCGGAAAGCAGATTTGTTCGGAACAAGGACGATTGGCGAACGAACCCGGCGTGGTGGAGACCGCGCGGGCTTGCTTCGTTCAGGCGGCAAAGATTGTGGCGCGAACTCCAGGTGGGAACGAGTTAGCCTTCGCCGCCGTGCGCGGGGAGGACGTGAGCCGCGGCAAGGTGCTGCTGGGGTTTACCCTGCCAACGACTGGCCAGGAGATGCTGTTTTCAGCGCAACCAGTGCAGGTGCAGACGCGGAAACCGGAGACCCTGGCCGAATGGAAGAAGGGACTCGACGTGGTGGCGGAGGGCCACTTGCGGGCGGGAGCACCACTACTCGATCGAGGAAACGCGGTGGCGGCAATTCCGCATCTGCGGCGAGCGGTCGCCAAGAAACCGGACTTCGCCGAAGCGTGGTATCTGCTCGGACTCGCTTACGAGGGGACAGGCGCAACGGACGAAAAGATCAAGGCCTTTGAGAAGGTTTGCGCGCTTGACCCGTTTCACGTTGTGGCCGCGCGCCACTTGGTGGTGGCCTATCTGAAAGAGAAGCGGCAGTTGGAGGCGCAAGCGCTGGTCTTCGATGTCCGGAAGACCAGCCCCTTTGTCGCGATGCAACTGCAGAATACGATCAATCTGTTCAAGCTGGAGACTGAGCTTTCTGGCGCAGGGCTTCCCGGCCAGCCTCTAAAACAGCAGCAATAGCGTCGACGTCGTAAACGCAGCCGCCCCACGGTCCGCCGCTCACTTCTTGCAGCAAGCCCCAGAGGCGGGTGTCTTTGGGCAGTAGTGGGTCCGGTTGAATGCCGGGATGCGGTTCGCGATTCGAGAGCATTACGGTGCCGGAGGCAGGCGTACCATCGGCGCCGAGCAGGTTCACGTGGCCCTCGAGTGAGTTGCGATCGATGATGATCTCCAGCGTGTCGCCATCCTGAAGCCGTCCGATGGGGCCGCCGGCGAGGGCTTCTGGCGAGACGTGGCCGATGCAGGCGCCGGTGGAAACGCCGCTGAAGCGGGCATCGGTAATCAGCGCGACGTGCTTGCCGAAAGGAAGGTGCTTCAGTGCGCTGGTCACCTGATAGGTCTCTTCCATGCCCGAGCCCATCGGGCCGCGGGACATGAGCACCATGATGTCGCCGGCCTCGATCTTGCCTTCTTTGATGGCGCGGATGGCGGCCGGTTCGCTCGTGAAAACTTTGGCCGGGCCGCGCTTGCGGTAGACGTTGTCGGCGTCGACGACGGTGGGGTCTATCGATGTGCTTTTGATGACGCTGCCATCGGGCGAGAGGTTGCCGGTGGGGAAGCAGACAGTGGAGCCGATGCCGCGCTCGCGGGCCGAATCGGCGGAGAAGATGACGTTGGTCGGGTCGATTCCGTCGCGGTCGCGGAGGACTTTATGCAGTTCGGCGCGGCGTTCGCTCTGCTCCCACCAGTTCAGCGAATCGTCAAGCGTGCCGCCAGCGGCGGTCTTTGCTTGCAGGTTCAGCAGGCCCATCTTCCGGAGGTGCAGCATTACTTCGGGCACGGCGCCGGCGAGGAACACCTGGACCGTAGGGTGGTTGCGGGGGCCGTTGGGCAGCGCGTCGACCAGCCGCGGGACGAGCTTGTTGATGCGGGACCAGTCGTCGACCGTGGGACGGCGGAGGCCGGCCTGGTGGGCGACGGCGGGGATGTGCAGGATCAGATTCGTGGAGCCGCCGAAGGCCGCATGGGTGACCATGGCGTTTTCGAGCGCGGCATCCGTCAGCAGGTCGGCCATTGTCCAACCGAGCTTGCCGAGTTCGAGGACGGCGCGGCCGCTGCGCTTGGCCATATCGAGCCAAATGGGGTGGCCGGAAGGGGCGAGCGCGGCGTGGGGCAGGGTCATGCCGAGGGCTTCGGCGACCACTTGCGCCGTGGCCGCAGTGCCGAGGAACTGGCAGCCGCCGCCGGGCGAAGCGCAGGCGCGGCAGCCCATGTCGGCGGCCTCTTCGAGCGTAATCTGGCCATGGGAGAAGCGCGCACCGATGGTTTGCACCTTGCCGGCGTCTTCGCCATCTTCGGCGAGCAGCGTAACGCCGCCGGGGACGAGCACGCACGGCATGTCGTGCTGGGCGGCGAGGGCCATCATCATGGCGGGCAGGCCCTTGTCGCACGTGGCGACGCCGATGACGCCGCGCCGCGTGGGCAGGCTGCGGATGAGACGGCGGAAGACGAGGGCGGCGTCATTCCGGTAGGGCAGGGAATCGAACATTCCCGGCGTGCCCTGGCTGCGGCCGTCGCAGGGGTCCGTGCAGGCGCCGGCGAAGGGCACTGCGCCATGGCGGCTGAGCTCTTCGGCGGCAGCTTCGACGAGCAGGCCGACTTCCCAATGGCCGGTGTGATAGCCGAGCGCCACGGGAGAGCCATCAGGGCGCCGGATTCCTCCGTGGGTCGAGAGCAGGAGCACTTCCCGGCCACCGAGCTTGGCGGGATCCCAGCCCATGCCGGCGTTGAGCGTCCAGCCAAAGAGGTCGCCGGAGGGCCGGTTGAGCAGCATCTCCGGGGTGATGGGCAATTGGCCCTTGGGACCAGGAACCTTGGTGCGGATATCAAAGAGCGACGCGTCGCCGGAATCAAAAATTGTCGACATGGGCTAACCCGACAGTCTATCGCGTGGAGTGATATCATCGCCGCCATGTCGACGACCCGCCGCTATTTTCTCGGTGCCGCAACCGCTGCCTCCTCGACCCGTGTCTGGGGGGCGAACGATAGAATCCAAGTCGGATTCATCGGTTATGGGCTGATCGGGGCGCAGCACGTTTTCGACTTTAAGAACCAGCGCGATGTGGATATGGCGGCGATGGCCGAGGCATATCAGCCGCGACTGGAGGAAGGCGTGCAGGCCATGGGCGGGAAACCGCGGGCCTACAACGATTTCCGGAAGCTGCTGGACGATAAAGAGTTGCAGGCTGTTGTCGTATCGACACCCGACCACTGGCATGCGCTGATGACGATCATGGCTTGCGGCGCAGGCAAAGACGTATATGTCGAGAAGCCGATGACACTGTTCCACGCCGAGGGGCAGTGGATGATCAAGGCGTCTCGGAAGTACAACCGCGTGGTGCAGGTGGGGACGCAGCAGCGCTCCGGACGGCACTATGCGAAGGCGAAGGATCTGCTGCGCGACGGCGCGATTGGCAAGATTCATCATGTGCGCATGCAGTCGGCGCGGAACGTGATGCCGGGCTTTGGGACGCCGCCGGCTGGGGCCGTTCCATCGAACTTCGACTACAACATGTGGCTGGGGCCGGCGCCGATGAAGCCGTATTCCCCGCACCGCGGAATCTATCACTTCCGCTGGTTCTGGGATTTTTCGGGTGGGCAGATGACGAATCTGGCGGCGCACTCGATCGACATCATGTACTACGCGCTGGCGCCGAAAGGGCCGCAATCCGTCGTGAGTATCGGCGGGCGCTATGCGCTCGAAGATGACGGCGAGACGCCCGATACGCAGGACGCGCTGTTCGCGTTTCCAGGCTGGTCGGCCGCCTGGCATCATCGGGAAGCCTCGCGGGGGACACCGCGCAGCGGGTCGCTCGAGTTTTTCGGGACGAAGGGTTCGTTGGTCATCGACCGCGGCGGATTTCAGATTGTGCCGGATATGAAAGTGGATCCGGCGAATAACATTCCCCGGTTTAAGGGAACGCCGGGCGGTGGGCCGCAGCGGAGTACCGCTCCGCCCGAGCCCTGGACCCCGGCAATGAAAGTGCCTGGCTCGTCGGACGAGCAGTTCGACCTGCACGTGCGGAACTTCCTGGATTGTGTGAAGACGCGGCAGCGGCCCGTGGCCGATGTCGCTGACGGTCATGCGGTGGCGACGGCGTGCCACTTGGCGAATATTTCGCTACGGGTGGGACGGAAATTGACCTGGGATCCAGAGAAGGAAACTATCGTCGGCGATGCCGAGGCGGCGCGGATGTTGACGCGGCCGTATCGGAAGCCCTGGGATCAGGTGCTGGCGAGCCACAAACTCTAATTCGCCATTTGTTCGATGGCACTTCGAGTGTCGAGCAGTTGGGCGATGCGGCCTTCGGCATCCACCATCACCGCCCGGGGCCGAGGGCCTTGACGGAACCACGGGAATTGCGAGCGGATATCGGATTGGGTGACGCGACCGGAAGTGAAGGGCCGCGGCTTGCCCAGCAAGTCCTTCAAGATGGCGTAACGCTTCTCGTCGCTGAGGGCCAGAACTGTGTGTTTGGCTGCCAAACGGGCGGCGAGATCGGTATCACCGAGGTTGTAGAAATAGACCAGGACTGGCTTGCCGCGGAAAGAGTCGATGTCGTCCTTCTTTTCTGAAGCCGTGTGTTCGAAGCGCAACTGCGGCATCGGATCACCGACCGCGAAGGTCGCGAAGGTGTTGATGGGCACCCCGGGTTTCTGTTTTGCAATCCGGATGCCCATCCAAATGGCGCCACCGTAGAATACGATGGCGGCGAACAAGGCCGCGAGGGCCAATTTCTGCCACTTAGGCAAGGAGTTTCTCTAGCTTGGAGCCGGGGACAATGATGGTTTCATTGCGCTCCGGGCCGACAGAGACACAGCCGACTTCGACGCCGGTTTGCGCGGCGAGAAAGTCGAGATAGTTGCGGGCGGCGGTGGGGAGGTCTTCGATGCGGGTGGTGCCGCGGGTGACGGTCTGCCAGCCGGGCAGCGTTTCGTAGAAGGCCTCGATGCGTTCGACCACATCGTTCGCGGCGGGCATGCCTTCGATCAGTTGGCCGTTCACTTTGTAGCCGACACAGACGGGGATCTCGGCGAGTTCGTCGAGGACGTCCATCTTCGTGATTACCAGGCTATCGAAGCCGTTGACGACGGCGGTGTACTGCAGCAGCGGGACGTCGAACCAGCCGCAACGGCGAGGCCGCCCGGTGACCGCGCCGAACTCTTTGCCGGCCTTACGAATCTGTTCGCCGACTTCAGTATGGTCTTCCGTGGGGAAGGGGCCGCCGCCGACGCGGGTGATGTAAGCCTTCGAAACGCCGATGACGCCGTTGATACGCGTCGGGGCGACGCCCGCGCCGGTGCAAGCGCCGCCGGCGGCAGCGCTCGACGAGGTGACGAACGGATAAGTGCCGTGGTCGATATCGAGCATGGTGCCTTGCGCGCCTTCAAAAAGAACGCGTTGGCCGCCCTTCATCGCCTTGGCGAGAAGCAATGACGTATCGCAAACCATGGGCCGAATGCGTTCGGCGAAGCCTTCGTACTGTTCACGAAGGGCAGCGACGTCGAGTTCCCACGGGATGCCGAAAGCATCGGCCATCGTCTTCTTGTCATCGGCGAGCGCCGTGAACAAGCTGCGGAAGATTTCGCGGTCGCAAAGGTCGGCGATGCGGATGCCGCGACGGCCGATCTTGTCCTCGTAGCACGGGCCGATGCCGCGTGACGTGGTGCCGATGGCGGTACGGTCCGTCCGGGCCTCGCTCATCTTCTCGACGATGCGATGGAAGGGGAAGATGACGTGGGCGCGGTCCGAGATGCGGAGCTGCTGGGAGACCGGGATACCGGCCTTTTCGAGCGTCGCGATCTCGTCAAGCAGAGCCGCCGGATCGATCACGACCCCGTTGGCGATCACCGCCTGCACGCCGGGCCGGAGGATCCCGCTGGGGATCAGCTTCAGCACGAACTTCTGTTCACCGATGTAGACGGTGTGGCCGGCGTTATGCCCGCCTTGATAGCGGGTGACGATGTCGAAACGCTCGGAGAAAAGGTCGACCATTTTCCCTTTGCCTTCGTCGCCCCACTGCGCTCCCAATACGATTATGTTACTCATGAGCAAACCAAATCTTTAATTCTAGCGCACTATGCTAACCTCGAAAGGATGCAGCTTTGCGATATTTATCTCGGGCTGGGCGAAGCCACGTTCCGGGATCTGCTTAAACAAATCAGCCTGGGAAAGCTTCGGACCTACCAGCTTTTCGAACGGATTAAGCTTCGCCTCCGCGTAGCGAAATTGAACGGCGAGTCCATGATGAAGAGTGCGCCCCGCCAATGGGCCCGCTTGCAGGACGAGCGCGATGGCGACTTGGCGATGGACCTCTCACAGGCGATCCTAGTCTCGCACGTCGATTCTCTGATTGTGCCGGTGCTCAATTTTCTGGGCGTGCCGCACACCGAGGGCTTCTTCGATAAAGACGCCGACATTTCGTCTCATCTCACCGATGGCTGGCAGCAGCGCGTTTGGGATGAGTTCAACGGAAAACTGCCGAAGAGCGTTTTGGTGTTCTATCTGAACCACCTGGCGATGGAGATGTCCGAGGGCGCGGAACTGTTCGTACCCGCGGGGCAGGAAGGGCAGTAGTCATGTCTCCTGCGCAGGCCCTTCACGCCGCGATCAAATCCGGCGACGAGGCCCGCATTGCGGAACTGCTCGATGCCGACGCGTCGCTAGTGCATGGAGGCGGCGCGGCGGGGATGCCGCCGTTGATGCTCGCGGCCTACAGCGGGAAGCGCGAAATCGCGGCGATGCTGATCGCCCGCGGCGCGGAGCTCGACCAGTTTGCCGCGGCGGCGCTGGGTCATGTGGCGGTACTGCGGGAGTTGCTGGGTGGAGCGGAGAAGCCGGTGAACATGCACAGCTCCGACGGCTGGACGGCGCTGCACCTGGCTTGTTTCTTTGGCCAGTTCGATTGTGTCGAGGCGCTGCTGGAACTCGGCGCGAGCGTCAAGACGCGGAGTGCCAATACGATGGGCAACACGCCGCTGCATGCGGCGGCCGCGGGACGGCATCGCGAGATCTGCGCGCTGCTGCTTTCGCACAGCGCGGAAGTGAATGCGGAGCAGGCCGGGCTGTATACGCCGTTGCATTCGGCGGCGGCGAACGGCGACGACGAGATGGTGCGCCTGCTGCTGGCCCATGAGGCCAACGCGAAAGCGAAATCTGAAAAAGGTGAAACTGCGCTGGATATGGCGCGCGCGCGGAACCATGCCGGGGTCGCGGCGCTGCTGGAGCGCTTAGGGCAATGATCGAAACGCAGCTCTCTGAACTGGCGGCCGCCACCGAAGCGCGCATCGCCGCGGTCACGACGGCCGATGAACTCGAAGCGATTCGCGTGGAAGTGCTGGGCCGTAAAGGCAAGCTGGCCGAAGTGTCGAAAGACATGGGTAAGCTGTCGCCGGAGCAGCGCGGCGTGGTGGGCAAGCTGCTGAATGCCGCCAAGCAGACTCTCGAAAATGCGTTGACGGCGCGGAAAACTGGGTTCGATGAGGCGGCGCTGGCCGCGCGGCTCGAACGCGAATGGGTGGATCTGACGGCTCCGGCGGCGGGCGCGGGGCTGGGGAGTCTGCATCCGTTGACGCAGATTCAGGCCGAGATTGAAGACCTCTTCGTTTCGCTGGGCTTCACGGTGCTGGATGGCCCGGAGGTCGAGACCGAGTTCAACAACTTTGATGCGTTGAATATTCCGCCGGACCATCCGGCGCGGGATATGCAGGATACGTTCTGGCTATCTAACGGGCATCTGCTGCGGACGCACACCTCGCCGGTGCAGGTGCGCGGCATGAAGAAGTTGGGACCGCCGCTGCGGATGATTGCGCCGGGGCGCGTGTTCCGGAACGAGGAAGTGGACGCTTCGCACGAGCATACGTTCTATCAGCTCGAGGGCATGATGGTGGACAAGGACGTTTCGGTCGCCCACCTGATCTATTTCATGAAGACGCTGCTCTCGGCCATCTTCAAACGCGATGTGACGGTGCGGTTGCGGCCGGGGTATTTCCCGTTCGTCGAACCGGGATTCGAGCTCGATATTCAGTGTCTGATCTGCGGCGGAACCGGGTGCCCGGTGTGCAAGCAGTCGGGCTGGGTGGAGCTGCTGCCGTGTGGGTTGGTGCATCCAAACGTGCTGCGCTTGGGTGGGATCGACCCCGAAGTGTACAGCGGCTTCGCGTTTGGCCTGGGGATGACGCGCCTGGTGATGATGCGATACGCCATTGACGATATCCGGCAACTGCAAGGCGGCGACCTCCGCTTTTTGACCCAATTTTAAGGAAGCCATGAAGTTCTCCTACAACTGGCTCGCTGAGCACATTGACGGGTTGACCGTGCCCCCGGCCGAGATCGGCAAGCTGATCACGATGAAGACGGCCGAGTGCGAAGGCGTCGAAGCGCATGGCGCGCATTTTGATCATGTGGTGATCGCCAAGGTGCTGACGGCGGAGCCGATTCCAGGGACGCATCTTTCGGTGGCGTCCGTCGATACGGGGCGCTACGGAGTGAAACAGGTCGTTTGCGGCGCGCCGAACTGCCGGGCGGGGATGTTGACGGCGTACGTTCCGCCGGGGCAATTGGGCGTGACCACGGCGAAGCTGCGCGGCGTGGATAGCGAGGGCATGCTGGCGTCGGCGAAAGAGCTGGGGATTTCGGCCGAGGACGAAGGGATTATTGAATTTGCGGACGGCGAGCCGGGCGCGGCGATTGCCGGGTGTACGGCGGATACGATCGTCGAGATCGACAACAAGTCGCTGACCCACCGTCCGGACCTGTGGGGACACCACGGCATGGCGCGGGAAGTGGCCGCGATTGCGGGGCGGCCGTTGAAGCCCCTCGGGGTGGAGCTGCCGGCGGGCGACCCGGCGGTGGAAATTGAGATTCGCGATGCGAAGCTGTGTCCGCGGTTTTCGGCATTGCGCTTTGAGAATGTGACGGTGCAGGCGTCGCCGTTGTGGCTGCAGCAGCGGCTCGAGTCCGTGGGGCTGAACCCGATCAACAACATCGTCGACGTGACGAACTACCTGATGGCGGAGTTGGCGCAGCCGATGCACGCCTACGATGCGGCGAAGCTGCAAGGCGGGAAGATTATCGTTCGTGTGGCTGAGGACGGCGAGCAGTGCCCGGCGTTGAACGGGCAGACGTATACGCTCGACTCGTCGCATCTCGTCATTGCTGATGCGGGCGGGCCGGTGGGCATCGCGGGCGTCATCGGAGGCGGGCCTTCTGCGATCAGCGAATCGACGACGACGATTCTGCTCGAAGCGGCGAACTTCCATGCGGCCTCGATCCGGAAGACCTCGACCAAGCTGAAGCTGCGGACCGATGCCTCGATGCGCTTTGAGAAGTCGCAGGACCCGGTGAATACCGTCCGGGCCCTGGCGCGGGCGAAAGGGCTGTTGGAACAGGTGTCGCCGGGGATCCGGCTCGTCGGCGGGTTGGCGGATTTGTACTATCCGCTGCCGGAAGTAGCGCCGATTTCGTTTGATCTGACGTGGATGCGGCGGAAGCTGGGCAAGCCGGATTTGACCGCAGCCGAAGTGACCGGGATTCTGAAGTCGATCGCTTTTGGCGTAACGGAAGTGGATGGCCAGTTCACGGTGACCGTGCCGAGTTGGCGCGCGACGAAGGACGTTTCGCTGAAGGACGATCTGGTTGAAGAAGTCGGCCGGATGATCGGCTACGGGAATCTGACGCCGGTTCCACCGCTGGTGCCGAGCGTCGTACCGCCGCTGCCGCCGGAACGCGCCTATCTACGCGGTCTGCGGCAACTGCTGACAGCCCAGGGCTACACCGAGGTCTACAACTATTCGTTCGTGAACGAGGTGCAGGCGGCGGAGTTGGGGCTGCCGATCGAAGACCATGTCCGCGTGGTGAACCCGATCGCGCAAGGCCAGGAGCTGCTTCGGACGAGCCTGTTGCCGAACATCAAACGCAACATCAACGACAACGCGAAGGAGTACGAATCGTTCCGGCTATTCGAGATCGGCAAGGAGATTCATGCGCGGGGCCGGGAGTTGCCGGAAGAGATTCCGCACCTGGCGGCCGTGAGTTTTGAGAAGCACCGCGACGGCGTTGCGAACCTGTTTGAACTGAAGCGACTGGCTGGGACCGTTGTGCCGGGTTGCACGGTGGAGCCGGTCGAGGCGCGTCCGTTTGAACACCCGTTCCGGTCCGCGCAAGTCATTTTACGAAACGAAGCCATTGGGCGGCTGTTCGAGTTCCATCCGTCGCTGGTCGAAACAGGGCGGGCAGCCGTGCTCGATCTGGACCTGACGAAGGTGCAGGCCCTGCGGCCGGCGGCCGGGAAGTACAAGCCGTTGCGCCGGTTCCCGACGAGCGCCTTCGACCTGACCGTGCCGACGGCGGAGCGGGAGTTGGCCGGGACCGTGCTTGGGTTCATCCGGGAGCATTCGGGTCCGCTGACGCTCGATGTTCGCTATCTGTATGATTACACAGGTGATAAAGGCCGGAGTATGACCTTCCGCATCACGCTGGGCGCGGCGGACCGGACCTTGACGGGCGACGAAGTTACCGCGATCCGCAGCCAGTTGCTGGCGGCGGTCGCGGCGAAGTATCAGTAAGCACTGGCTGGACTATAAGCCGGTTTCTGTACCTCGCTTGCGCGAGGCGGCAGTCATTCGTCTCGACCTGCTATTGCTAGCAGGCTCTAGCTGCCTACCCGGGGATTGTAACGGGACGGGCCGCCCCTCTCCCCCTATTTGGCATTGCTCCGCGTGGGGTTTGCCCTGCCATCGACGTTACCGCCGACGCGGTGCGCTCTTACCGCACCTTTTCACCCTTACCCGGCCAAAAGACCAGGCGGTATATTCTCTGTGGCACTTTCCGTAAAGCCGCCTTCACGCGGCCCCCCCGGCCGTTAGCCGGCACGTCACCCTGTGGAGACCGGACTTTCCTCCAGGCCCACTTTGCAAGCAAAGCGAACCCAGCGACTGCCCGTCCAACCAGTGCAGTCTTCATGATGACACACTGAAACGAATGCGGAAGCTTTTGTTTGTACTCCCCCTGTTGTTGCAAGCCCAGGAACCGATCGCGGAAGACCGGGGGGCGGCGGGTTTGCGGCGGGCCCAACTGTCGGCCAAAACGTCGATACGCGCGATGCACATTGCCGCGCATCCGGACGATGAGGACGGGGCGACCATCACGATGCTCGCGCGGAAGTACGGTGTGAACATGTCGATGTTGATTCTGAACCGGGGCGAATCCGGCGCCAATCTGGTGACCAACGACTTCTTCGACGCGCTCGGCGCGCTACGGACGGTGGAGGTCCTGAAGTCAGCCGAGTATTACGGCGCGCGGGTGTTCTTCACGCGGTTCATCGACTATGGGTACTCGAAGAACGTCGGCGAGACGTTCCGGCAGTGGAAGCGGGAGGAGGTGCTGGCGGATATGGTGCGGATCATCCGGGCGGAGAAGCCGCACATTCTAATTTCGCGCTGGTCGGGGACGCCGCAGGACGGGCACGGGAACCATGAGGCGTCGGGCATTCTGGCGCAGGAGGCGTTTGCCGCGGCGGCCGACTTGAAGCGTTTTCCGGATGCGGGGCCGGCGTGGCAACCGTTGAAGCTTTACGTCGGGACGAGGAACCCGTTTGATGGGTACACGATCAAGACCGAGACGGGCGAATACGACCCGGTTCTGGGCCGGAGCTACGCGCAGATTGCGCGGGAGGGGCTGCGGTTTCAGCGGTCGCAGGCGACGGGCGGAGCCGTGGGGCGGCCGGGACCGCAATCGAGCTACTACCGGCTGGCGCAGTCGACGGTGGGGATGGCGGAGAAGGAGCAGAGCTTCCTGGAGCGGATTCCGGATGGACCCAATGCGAACCCCTGGCCGGAGCCGGGGCTGACGGTGGAGGCGCGGGTGGATCCGCGGAATCCGATTTCAGGGCCGTTTGCGGCGTTCCGTCCGGCGGAGACCTTTGCGGTGGCTGTGCCGGGGCAGACGTTCAAAGCGACGGTGAAACTGCACGGTGCGGCGGCGACGAAAATTGAATTGGTGGCGGGGCCGGGGTATCAGATTGCCGAAAACGAACCCGGGCGATTCACGGTGAAGGTGCCGGAGAATGCCGCCTATACGAAGGCCTATTGGAGCCGGGCTTCGATTCGGGACCCGAAGTATGAGTTGGCGGGCGACTTTGCGAGTCCGTTGCCGGCGCCGCCGGTGCGGGTACGGGTGCATCACGCGAAGGGTGTGATCGAGACGACCTTGAAGACATCGTCGGTGGACGCGACCCAGATTGAGCATTTGCATGATTTGGCGGTGGGGCCGCCCATTACGTTGCAGTTTCCGACCGAGGCGGGAATCCTACCGCTGACGAAGCGAACCCATCGGGTGCAGGTGATGGTGGGGACCAATGTGGATGGTCCCGCGGCGGGAACCGTGAGGCTGGCGCTGCCGCCAGGCTGGAAGGCGGAGCCGACGGAAGCGCCGTTTTCATTTCAACGGGAAAGGGAACAGGCGAAGGTGACGTTTACGCTGATGCCGCCGGCGGGGTTGGCGGCGGGCGAGAACGCCGTGCGGGCGGTGGCGCGGTACCAAGGCAACGAGTACGACGCCAGTTTTCAGCCGGTGACCTATCCGGGTTTGCGGACCATCTATTTGTCGAAGACGGCGGTGCATCGGGTGCGGGCGATTGATGTGCAGGTGCGGAGCGGATTGCGGATCGGCTACATCATGGGCTCGGGGGACGATGTGCCGGAGGCGCTGGGGCAGTTGGGCGTTCCGTACGACCTCATCGCGCCGACGGCGGACTTCAGCAAATACACGACGATTCTGCTGGGGATCCGGGCGTATGCGGTGCGGCCGGACCTACCAGCGAACAATGGACGGCTGCTGGAATTCGCTAAAAACGGCGGTACGGTGATTGTGCAGTACAACACGCCGGAGTTCGATAAGAACTATGGGCCGTATCCGTACTCGATGGGCCGCAACCCGGAAGAGGTCAGCGAAGAAGATAGCCCCATGCGGCTGCTGATGCCGGAAGCGCCGGTGTTCCGCGGGCCCAATCGGATCACGGCCGCGGACTTCGATGGGTGGGTGGAGCAGCGAGGGAGCAAGTTCTTCACGACGTGGGACCCGCAGTACCGGGCGATGTTGGAGACGCAGGATACGGGGCAGACCCCGCAGCGCGGAATCTGGCTGGAGGCTAGCTACGGGAAGGGCAAATGGGTCTATTGCGCACTCGCCTGGTACCGGCAGTTGCCCTATGCCGTCCCCGGCGCCACCCGAATCTTTGCTAACCTGATCTCCCAATAGTTGCAGCCATTTGACAGTCTTGCGTTTACCGCGTTAGCGTAAGAACTTCCTTCTCCGTCGAAGTGCTCGTTTCATATCCCTATGACGATGACTGGCAGTGCCATTGAGCGGCGGAAATTTCCGGCTCCTTTCGAGAACTACGAACTCGGCGACCCGTTCGACGAGATGTTCCACGCATCGGGAGCCCCGCGACAGCACTATCAGGAGATCTACGACTTCCTGCTCGATCTGCCGGCTGATGAGCTAAAGCTCCATAAACAAGCGGCCGACCAGACGTTTCTGCACCAGGGCATCACGTTCACGGTCTACGGCCGGGACGAGGGCACCGAGCGGATTATTCCGCACGACCTGCTGCCGCGCATCATCACGGCGCAGGAGTGGGGGAAGGTGGAGTCGGGGCTCGAACAGCGGATTCATGCGCTGAACTTGTTTCTGAAAGACATCTACCACGAGGGCAAGATCCTTTCCGACGGCGTGGTGCCGCGGGATATCATCTATAGCTGCAAGCATTTCCGTCGCGAAATGCGCGGCGTGCATGTGCCGAAGGGAAACTATCTGACGGTGGTGGGAACGGACCTGATCCGCCGGCCCGACGGTGAGTTCGTCGTTCTCGAAGACAATCTGCGCGTACCTTCCGGCGTCAGCTACATGCTGACTTCGCGGCAGGTGTTGAAACGCATTTTCCCGAAGTTGTACCAGGCCTGCGGGGTGCGGCCGATCGACCATTACGGCCAAGCGTTGCTGGCCACTCTGCGGAACCTGAGTCCGGAGGGACGACCGGAGCCGACCGTCGTGCTTCTCAGCCCCGGCGTCTACAACAGCGCCTACTTTGAACACTCGTTCCTCGCCCGGCAGATGGGTATCCAGCTTGTCGAAGGCCGGGACCTGGTGGTTCACGACAACATCGTCTACATGCGGACGACGTCCGGCCTGCGCCGAGTGGATGTGATCTACCGGCGTATCGACGACGATTTTATTGATCCGCTCTCGTTCCGGCGAGATTCCATCCTCGGCGTGCCCGGTTTATTCAACGCCTACCGGACGGGTAACGTGACGCTGGCTAACGCGATTGGAACGGGCGTGGCCGACGATAAGGCGCTGTACGCGTACGTGCCAAAGATCATCAAATATTACTTGGGACAGGACGCCATTCTCGAGAACGTCGAGACATTCCTGGCGTCCGAGCCAACCGAGCAGAAGCACATCCTGGCGAACCTCGATAAGTTTGTCGTGAAGGCGGTGGGCGAATCGGGCGGTTACGGGATGCTGATTGGGCCTCACTCGACCAAGGAGCAGCAGGAGGAGTTCGGCAAAAAGATCATCGAAGACCCGCGGAACTACATTGCGCAGCCGACGATTAGTCTTTCGACGGCGCCGTGCTTTGTGGAAGGCGGCAATATCGAGCCGCGCCACATCGACTTGCGGCCGTACATCTTGTACCAAGGCGAAAAGTCGGTGATTGTTCCCGGCGGGTTGACCCGCGTGGCCTTGCGGAAGGGTTCGCTGGTGGTGAACTCGTCACAGGGCGGCGGCAGCAAAGATACCTGGGTGCTGAACTAATGCACATGCTTTCGCGCGTTTGCGACTCTCTTTACTGGATGTCGCGCTATCTTGAGCGGGCCGAGCATACCGCCCGTGTCTTAGAAGTCCATTTGGGCCTGCAATTGGAGTCGTTTTCAACGGCCAGCCAGGCGCACTGGCAACGGATGATCACGTCCCTGGGACTGGAGCCACCGGAGGACTTGAGCGATAGCGACCTGGTGCAATGGGTTTGTTTCGACCCGTCAAACCGGCTGTCGATTGTGTCCTGCATCTCCTTTGCGCGCGACAACGCCCGGCAGGTGCGGGAGCATACCAGTTCGGAGATGTGGGAGCAGATCAACATGCTCTTCCACCATGTGCGGTCAAACGCTCTGCAAGAGGATTGGGAGACCGAGCCGGTGGACTTTCTGCGCAGCGTGCGCGACGGCGCCCACCTGTTCCAGGGCATCACGGACTCCACCATGAACCATGGCCAGGGCTGGCAGTTTATTCAGTTGGGCCGGTACATTGAACGGGCCAGTGCGACGTCGCTGTTGCTGGATGAACACTTCAAGCATTTTCAGCCGGAGGGCGCGGGCACGATTGACTTTCAGGAGCACTCGGAATGGATCGGCTTGTTGAAATCGCTGACTGCTTTTGAAGCCTATTGCAAGGTGTATACCGCCGACCTGAAGCCGG
Organism: Candidatus Sulfopaludibacter sp. SbA3; assembly: GCA_945890485.1. GTDB lineage: Bacteria > Acidobacteriota > Terriglobia > Bryobacterales > Bryobacteraceae. The sequence continues at coordinate 179,108 of CAMDCN010000013.1, forward strand.
AGCGGGTAGCCGAATTCCTGCTCCTCAGTGAAGAGTTCCCGCATTCCATCCGTTTCGCGGTGGACCAGATCGATACCGTGATGAACGCCCTGCCGGAGTCGATTCGAACGGGCGGCAACCGTCCGGCGCGGCTGGCTGGGAAGTTGCGGGCGACGCTGAGCTACACGCAAATGGACGAGATCCCCGCCGGCGGGATGCACGACTTTCTCGAGAACGTCCAGGGCCAATGTACCCAGATTCACAACGCGGTTCACCAGGTGTACATCGAGTACCCGATTGAAGCCGCTCTTGAAGCCTAGAAATCTCCTCTAATGTTTTATTCCATTCGACACGTCACCCGGTTTCAATACAGCACGCCTGTGAGCGAGAGCGTCATGGAGGTGCGGATGCGGCCGCGCAGCGAGCTGCTGCAGCAGTGCCTGAAGTTTGAGCTGCATGTGACGCCCCGGGCGCGAGTCCAGTTCTACCGGGACTATTTGGGTAACACCGTTCACTACTTCGACGTGCCGGGGCACCATAACCGGTTGGCGCTGATCGCCGAAGCGGTAGTGGAAGTGGAGGAGCCCGAGGATATTCCGGAAGCGGTGCCGATGGCGGCGTGGGAAACGATCGACGAGATGTGGGCATCGGGCGAACTGTACGAGTTTCAGATGCCAAGCCACTTTGCACAGCCCTCGGCTGAGCTCGATAAGCTGGTGAAAGAGCTCGGCGTAGACCGCCGGGAGAACCCGTTAACCCTGCTGCGGCGCCTGAACCAGAAGATGTATTCCGCGTTTGAGTACGCGCCGAAATCGACCCGGGTGGACTCCCCGATTGACGAAGCGCTGATAAACCGGAAGGGCGTTTGTCAGGACTTTTCGCACATCATGATTGCGATCGTCCGAGGGTTAAAGATTCCGTGCCGGTACGTGAGTGGCTATGTGTTTCCGCGGCCAGAAGAGGAAAAGCGGGCAACGCCGTTGGCGACCCATTCCTGGATTGAGGCCTGGATTCCCGGAATCGGCCCGAACCAACAGGGGTTGTGGGTCGGGTTCGATCCGACGAGCAACTGCGTATGCGGCGACCGGCATATCCGGGCGGCGATTGGGCGGGACTATGCTGACGTGCCGCCGACCAAGGGCGTCTTTAAGGGCCGCGCCACGAGTGAATTGACCGTAGCGGTGCGGGTGCTGCCGACGAACGCTCCGGCTGATGATAGAGAAGAACTGGTGTTGGTTCCGAGTAGCAATAGCGGATCTTCTCCGGTGGCCGACCACCACTGGGAAGAGATGCAACAACAGCAACAGCAGCAGTAGGGGTAAGCGCTGTCCGATTTCGGGAACAAATTCCGAAAAGCGGCGTTATACTCAGCACAGGCTAAATTCCCTATGGGTATCAACGACTTTTTAAAGAGCACCGGCTTAAAAGACTTCGTCAAGAAGCAATTTATTGATGTTCTCCAGTACGTGGAGAACGAAGACGGCGTGTTGTCGTATCGCTTTCCGATGATGGACATGGAAATCCAGAACGGGGCATCGCTCACCGTCCGCGAATCGCAGATGGCGGCTTTCGTCAACGAAGGGCGCATGGCGGATATCTTTGGGCCCGGCACCTACAAGGTGTCCACCCAGAACATCCCCCTGCTCACCAACCTGATGAACTGGGACAAGATGTTCGAGAGCCCGTTCAAGAGCGACGTCTACTTCTTTTCGACCAGGCACCAACTGAATCAGAAGTGGGGTACTCCGAACCCCATCACGATTCGCGATAAGGAATTCGGAGCCGTGCGCGTCCGCGGGAACGGCGTCTACGCTTGGCACCTGGCGGATCCGCGGACGTTCCACCAAAAGGTCAGTGGCACGCGGGAAATCTACCGGGCAGCGGAACTCGAAGGCCAGTTGCGCGACATCGTAATCAGCCGCATGGCGGACGCGTTTGCCCAGAGCGGCGTTCCGTTCCTCGACATGATCGCCAACCAAGTGGAGCTGGGCGCGCAGATCCTGACCGCGTTGCAGCCTTCGTTTAACGACCTGGGCCTGCAGCTCGATACGTTCGTGGTTCGTGAACTCAGCCTGCCGGAAGAGCTGCAGAAGCGTCTCGACGAGCGGATTTCGATGAACATGATCGGCGACATGGGCCGCTATACCCAGTTCCAGGTGGCGCAGTCGATTCCAATCGCGGCAGCGAACGAAGGCGGAATCGCCGGCATTGGCGCGGGACTGAGTGCGGGCTACGGCATGGCGCAAGCGATGACCGGAGCTATGGCGCAAGCCTACCAGCAGCCGCAGCAGCCGCAGCAACCGCAGCAGCCTCCGCCTCCTCCGGCGGCGGCGCCCGTGGCTCCTCCGGTGGCCGCGGCTCCCAGTGCGACGCCGCAAGGCGAAACGAAGTTCTGTTTCAACTGCGGATCGAAGATCCTGCGCGCGGCGAAGTTCTGCGGCGAGTGCGGATCCCCCCAGCCTGCGGTATAGTTTTGGGCTATGGCAATTTCGGGGTGTGAATGGGTGATTGAGGCGCTCGGCTGCGAAGCCGAGCTCCTCAAGGATCCCGTAGCTCTGCGGGGGCTATTTGCGGATCTAATTGCCGGACTGTCCTTGCATCCGGTAGCGGAGACGCAGTGGCACCAGTTTCCCGGGCCCGGTGGGATCACCGGATTATGCCTTCTCGCGGAGTCGCATCTGGCTTGCCACACCTTTCCGGAGTTCGGCAGTTTGTGCCTGAATGTTTTTTGTTGCAAGCCTCGCCCGGATTGGGACTTTGTGTCGTATCTTAAGAAGACCTTTTTCGCTCGGGAAGTACGAGTTCGTCAGTTGGAGAGGCCCTACGGCTCCTGATGAGTACACGGAACGCCATTTGCCCAAATTGTGGTGCTGAAATTCGATTCCGCTGGTCCGGCGCGGTGCAGACGACCTGCGACTACTGTAAGTCGATTCTCGTGCGCAACGACATCAACTTGGCCCTGGTCGGCAAAGCCGCTGACCTGCCCATTGACATCTCGCCGATTCAGATCGGGACGGAAGGTATTTTCAATACCAAAGCGTTTCAGGTAATTGGGCGGATCGTGTATCGATACGATCTCGGTACGTGGAATGAGTGGCATCTCATGTTCACCGACGGGAGCAGCGGTTGGTTGTCCGATGCCCAAGCGGAATACGCGATTTCGTTCGGCAACTCCTTCACCGACGCCCCGCCGGCGCCGGGCCAGTTGCAACGCGGCATGATGATCGTGCAGCACAATGTGCCGCTCTATCTGACCGTGATCACGCATGCAATGTACGAAACGACGGAAGGGGAACTCCCGTTTACGTCCTACGACAAAGAAAAGTGCTATTTCGCCGATTTCCGGACGAATGATGGGCGGTTCGGGACGGTGGACTACAGCGAGGATCCGCCGCTGCTTTTTCTGGGTCAGTTCGTCGAATTTAGCAGCCTGCAATTGAAGAATCTGAAAGAGTTCGAAGGGTGGCCAACCGCATGAACCCAGCCGCTCCCCGCAAAGGCTTTGTCCCCAAAGCAAAGGCTCTGAACTGTCCGAACTGCGGATCGCAGATTGAGCTACGCGCGCTTGGCGCCGCCGCGGGCGTAATCTGCAGCTATTGCAGCAGCACGATTGACGCGACAAACCCGCAACTGAAGATCATTGGGCAGTGGCAAGCGGCCATGACCATTGAGCCGGCGATTCCTTTGGGATCGCGCGGCAAGTTGAAAGGCGTGCTGTGGGAGGCGATCGGCTTCCAGCAGCGGGGCATCAACGTCGACGGCACAAACTACTTCTGGCGGGAATATGTGCTCTGGAACCCGTATCAGGGCTTTCGCTACCTGAGCGAGTACAACAACCATTGGAATTTCGTTACGCCGATGCAGACGCTGCCGGCCCCCACTACCGTGATGGGCACGCCGGGCTTGGTGCTCGGCCCGGATCGGTATCGTCATTTTCAAACGGCCCGGGCGTATACGTGGTTCGTGATTGGAGAATTTCCGTGGATGGTGCAGGTGGGGGAGACGGTAGACGCCGCCGACTATGTCGCCCCGCCGAAGATGCTCTCTTCGGAAATGACCGAAAACGAGGTGACCTGGAGCCAGAGCGAGTACATGGCCGGCACGGAGATCTGGCAGGCGTTTCAGGTTAAGACCCCGTGCCCGCCGCCAATTGGCGTGTTCGCCAATCAGCCTTCCCCTTTCGCTGGCAAGGTGGCGAGTTCGTGGAAGCTCTACGGACTGATGTGCATGGTGCTGTTCGCCATGATGGTGTTTTTTGCCATCACGGCGCGAGGCCAGAAGGCGTTCGACAAGACCGTCATCATCAATCCGGCCAGCATGGCCGGCGAAAAGAGCTTCGTGACCGAAGTGTTCACGCTCGATGGCAACAACGACAACTTGGAAGTGAACATCGACGCCGATGTAGCGAATAAGTGGATCTACCTCAGCATGGCCCTGATCAACGAGGAGACCGGGCAGGCCTTCGACTTTGGCCGGGAAGTGAGCTTCTACTTCGGCTCCGATTCTGACGGCAGCTGGACGGAGGGTAGCCGGAGCGACGATGTGTTGCTGCCGAACATCCCCGGCGGCCGGTACTACCTGCGCGTGGAACCGGACACCGACCCGACATTAGCCGGGCCGATTTCGGCAAGGATTCAGTTGGTTCGCGGCGTGCCTTATTACTTCCGGTATTTCCTCGGAATGTTTCTGCTATTGATTCCGCCCATCTGGACGAGTATCCGGTCGGCCGCGTTCGAGGCGAAACGGTGGAGCGAGAGCGACTACGCCGGGGGCAGCAGTTCGAGTGACGGAGAGGACTAATGAGCAAAATGTACATGGCCTACAGCATGCTGGTCGCTGGTGGGCTGGCGGTTTCGAGCATCACCGGGTGGTCCCCTTTTACTCCGTATGACGAAGTGAAAGGCGTGCCCAAATCTGTTCGCAACAATCCGGGAGCCTACCGCTCCCATTACGCTGGTTATGCCCGATACATCGGGGGGAAATAGAAGATCATGGAATTTCGCATCGACCACTTCGTGAATGCGGTTGTTTATGCCGCGCTGGGCATCGTCATCTACATGGTGACGTTCTTTGTAATTGATAAGGCGACGCCGGGCGAGTTGCATACGGAGATTTTCCAGAAGCACAATATCGCAGCGGCCATTGTGGTGGGCTTTATGATGCTGGGTATCGGCATTATCATCGCCTCCGCGGTCCACTAGCCTCGAGACGGCGTGGCGATTGTCCTCTTTATTTCGGTTTTCCTCATTGCGGCTTGCGGGCTGATCTATGAGCTGATCGCCGGAGCCTTGGCGAGCTACCTGCTCGGGGACAGCATCCTGCAGTTCTCGACCGTCATCGGCAGCTACCTCTTCGCAATGGGCATTGGGAGTTGGCTCTCCCGGTATATTCATCGCGGGTTGGTGATGCGATTCGTGACCATCGAACTGATGGTCGGGCTGATTGGCGGTTTCTCTTCCTCCCTGCTCTTCCTGGCATTTGCGTACACGGACGGGTTCCGTTTTCTGCTGTATGCGCTGGTAACGGTCATCGGGATTCTCGTCGGATTGGAGATTCCTCTCCTGATGCGGATTCTGAAGGAACGGTTTCAGTTCACCGATCTGGTGGCGAATGTTTTGACGTTCGACTACCTGGGCGCTTTGGGCGCCTCGCTTCTGTTTCCGCTGGTGCTGGTGCCGAAGCTGGGGATGGTGCGCAGCGCCCTGCTGTTCGGCCTCGTCAACGCCGGGGTGGCGGTGTGGTCGATGTACCTGTTTCGCGCCCAGATCGGGCCCGCGCCGCTCTTGCGGGTAGCCGGGGCGGTGGTTGTCGTATTGCTGGGCGCGGGGATGGGCTTCGCAGACCGGATTACCGAGGCGGCCGACAACAGCATCTACGCCGACGACGTGATCTTCTCCCGGAATACTCGCTATCAGCGGATCGTGTTGACGAAATGGAAGGACGACCTGCGGCTGTTCCTAAGTTCGCATCTGCAGTTTTCTTCGCGCGACGAATACCGCTATCACGAAGCGCTGGTACATCCCGGGTTGGCGGCGATCCAGGCCGCGCGACGCGTCCTCGTGCTGGGCGGAGGCGATGGGCTGGCCGTGCGGGAGGTTTTGAAGTATCCTGGCGTTGAAAGTGTGACACTGGTCGACCTCGATCCCGAGATGACCGACCTGTTCACGCGGCATTCGCTCCTAAAGGAGTTGAACAGTCGCGCGTTCTCGAACCCGCGGGTGAAGGTGATCAACGCGGATGCGTTCGTCTGGCTCGATCAGAACCAGGAAATCTACGATTTCGTGATCATCGATTTCCCGGACCCGACGAATTTCTCGCTGGGGAAGCTCTATACGACAGCGTTCTACCGGTTGCTGAAGCGGCACGTCTCCCGATCAGGGTTGGTTGTCGTGCAATCGACAAGTCCGCTCTTCGCGCGGCAAAGCTTCTGGTCGATCGCCAATACCTTGAAGCAGTCAGGGTTTCAAACCTGGCCGTATCACGTGTATGTGCCAAGTTTCGGGGAGTGGGGGTTCATTCTGGCCGGACCAGGCGGGTATACGCCGCCAGAGAATCTGCCGGCAGGATTACGATTCCTCGATAAGCGAACCCTGGCGCAATTGTTCGTGTTTCCGCAGGATATGGCCGAAGTTCCCGCGGAGCCGAACCGGCTGAACGACCAGGCGCTGGTGCGGTACTACGAAAAGGAGTGGCGGGAGATTGCGCACTAGACGGCAGATCGTAACGGGATTGCTGGGTGCGCCGGCGCTGGTGGGGTTGGCGCCCAAGACTGACCGGCCGATCGCTGGTGGTTTCGTTTTCGAGTCGCAGGAGCGGGGCCACCGCCTGCGGGATCGGGTGGCCTATCAGCCGCCGGGAGAGACGCGGCGGTCGCCGGTGGTGATCGTGGGCGGGGGGATGGCCGGTTTATGTGCCGCCTGGTGGCTCGATAAAAAGGGATTCCACGACTTTGTCTTGCTCGAGATGGAGCCGCAAGCCGGCGGTAACTCGCGGTTTGGCCAGAACGACGTGAGTGCATACCCGTGGGGGGCGCACTATATTCCGGTACCCAATACCGAATCTGTTCTGGTGCGGGAGATCCTGACGGAGTTCGGTGCGTTTGTCGACGGGCAATGGGAGGAACGGTTCCTGTGCCACTCGCCCCAGGAGCGGCTGTACATCCACGGCCGCTGGCAGGAAGGGATCGAGCCCGAAATCGGAGCGACGAAAGCGGATCATGAGGAGTATCGGCGTTTCTCGGAGCGTGTAGCGGACTTTCGCGGGACGGGCGCATTTACGATCCCGATGGCTCTGGGAGAAGGGAAGGCCGGCCCCGCCATCAAAGAACTGGACCGGTTGAGCTTCGCGGCGTGGCTCGATCGAGAGGGCTTTCGATCGCCGTACCTGCGTTGGTTCTGTGATTATTCCACTCGGGATGACTACGGGGCCGCGCTGACCGAAGCCTCTGCCTGGGCGGGGTTGCACTATTTCGCCGCCAGGGAGAACGAAGAAAAGGGTCCGCTCACTTGGCCCGAAGGAAATGGCTGGTTGCTTCGGAAGCTGACTGGGAAACTGGGTAAATATTTGAAAACGAAGCAGTTGGTGCGACGGATCGCCCAGCAGGGAACTGGATGGCGGGTTGAGGCGGAGGGGGCTGCCTGGACGGCCGATGCCGTTATCTTCGCAGCGCCCATGTATCTGGCGCCTCATCTCATCGAGGGATTCGCTCCCCTACCGTCCCTGACGTATTCACCCTGGGTGGTTTCGAATCTCACGCTGGACCGGATGCCGGATGGAGCCGAGGGGATTGCCTGGGACAACGTCATTTATGGGTCGCCGGCGTTGGGGTACGTGGCCGCTACCCACCAAAGCCTACGCACCCGCATCGATAAAACAGTGTGGACCCACTACTGGGCGTTGGCAGGGGCGGATCCGCGCACGGCTCGCCGGGACCTGCTGGGAGCAACCTGGGAGAGCTGGCGGGACCGAGTGGTTCAGGACATTCGACGCGCCCATCCACGAATTAGCGAGTGTATTCGACGAGTTGACATCTTCCGCAACGGGCATGCCATGAGCCGGCCGGGTGTCGGAGTACGCGGGTCGGGCGACTTGCGCCGGCTGCGAGAAGGGATGAACGGCCTACAGTTTGCCCATGCGGACCTGAGCGGATTCTCCATCTTTGAAGAAGCGCAGTACTGGGGAGTGCGGGCGGCTCAGCGGATTTTGGGTCGTATCGGAGGGAGCGAAAAGAAAGTTGATCGACGCAATCAGAGAAATTGATGATTACAGTTGCGCTTCGATCAGAGCCTTGCTAATCTGAATGAGTCAGTGAGCAGCGAACATCCCTGAGCGAAAGCGACGGGGTGGGCAAGGAAAGCAAAAATAAGCCTTGCAAAACGAGCCACGAGCTGATAATCTGAAAAAGCTGCGGTAACATCGCTTGAACGCAAGCGACGAATAACGGAGCAGGGAAGCGAAAGCGACCCGAAGCGGTTGAGACGGCAAGTGGGCCCAGAGCGGTAATGGTGGTCCTGGCGTAGTCTCGTTTCACAAGTTTTCCGAGTTTTGGTAACCGGGAACTAGATAGGATGCGGAAGCGTCTTTCCTAGCTCAGGAAGCCGAAAAGCCTTTCGAGGCCGGCGATGAGCGACTCTTTTAGACTCTTAATGGGTTTAGATCGGTTGCGGGGTCGTCCAGATCTTTGACAATCTGGTTGGATGTTCAAGTAGCAAATACGTCAAGT
>CAMDCN010000014.1 GCA_945890485.1 Candidatus Sulfopaludibacter sp. SbA3
TCAGCCAACCCTCTCTGTGTGGCCTCCGGGCAAGGAACCGCTTCCACCCAAGCCGCGCAAGTCCGTTGGCCGCCCGCCCAAACTGCGCCAGCGTGCGCCCAACCACCAACCCGTTCTGGCCAAGGATCTCGCGGCTGCACTCGCCCCCAGGGACTGGCAGACTGTTCCGTGGCGCGATGGCACAAAGACGAAGTTGCAGTCCCGCTTTGCGGCAGTGCGTGTCCGGCCGGCGAATCGGGACTACGAGCGGAGTGAACCGTTGCCCGAACAATGGCTGCTGATCGAATGGACTGAAGACGAAGCACAACCGACGAAGTACTGGTTGGGAAGCCTGGCGGTGGATACCAGCTTGACAGCATTGGTCACGACGGCCAAAACTACGATGGATCATTGAGCGGGATTACGAAGAGCTGAAGCAAGAGCTTGGCTTGGGGCACTATGAGGGGCGTGGTTGGCGCGGGTTCCATCATCACGCCACACTTTGCATTGCCGCTTACGGCTTTCTGATCGCGGAACGGAGCCGTTTTTCCCCCTCGGCCCGCGCTGGACAACTCCAACTTGCCCTACCCGAAGTTCCACCCGACTGGAAGCCGCGCGGCGCGGGCGCAACGTCATAACCCGCATTCGATTGCGACCCTGCGAATCCTCGTCGCCAGGGTGCTCGCCGGAAGGCTCCCATGTTGCCCGCTATGTAGCAGGCTTCGTCTGTAACACAGTAGTACTAAGAACTTGCTGAAAAACCCCACTTTCGCGCAAAAGCGGTGCCCGACCACTCCGTTTCTCAATCGCAACTCATTGATTCTATTGAAGGACTAGTCGGCGAGAATCGGGCGACTTGGGCCTGCTGAGCATTTTTCAGCAAGTTCCTAAAGGTAGAGGGTAAGAAGCTGTCCGCGTGGGATAGGCACGGGGGATGCGGCGGCGTCACGTCGAGGGCACATCCCCGTTCGTGACAGAGCTGCACGAGGAGGGCACCTACTCCTCCAGCTCCATCGGTAGCATCGAACCGTGTCGAATATGCAACACGAACACGGCATCGTCTAGGATGACGAACAAGATTCGATAGGAACCCCGATTGCCGCGGCCGTAAAGCAATTCGCGAATGGGCTCGTGAAACGAAGTGCTCTCTGGTGCGAAATGCGCCCGCTCTGGATGCTCCGCCAGCGTGTTGATCTTCTTCCTTGCACCAGCAAGCCACGAGATGGCGGCCTTCGGCGCACCCTGTTGGCGGATATAGCGATATGCGGTGCGGAGGTCTTGCTCCGCTCCCGGCGTGATCGTGACGCGGTATCTCATCCGGACCCGGCCTATGCCTCTCGCTCCAAGTCGTCAAACACCTCCCCCACTGAACGACCCATCCCCTTCTTCGCTTCGGCTAAGCCTCGACGGATAGCCGCAACGGCATCCAGATGCTCCGCCACTTCCCGGTACGAAGCGGCGTCGAGCACTACCGCCTCGGCCTTCCCGTTCACGGTCAGTACGAGTGGCCTACCGGATTTCTTCATTCGATTCAACAGACCCGTTGAATCGCGTTTGAAGCTCGTCATAGAATGAATATCCGCGGTGACGTCGATCATGGTATCGGCTCCTTGCGCATCATTATCGCATCACTTGTGATGCGATCGCCTGCGCCCTAGCCAAGTTCACTTGGCTAGGGCCTGCTCCAGGTACTGGAGGGCGCGGGGGTCTTTGGATTGACCTAGCCAGAACATGGCCTGCTTCCTCACCGCGGGGTTCCGGTTCTCTTTCGCTACCTGAATCAGCGGTGGGATGCCCTCGCCATTCGGGATCTGGGTCAAGGCAAAGACCGCCTTCTTCTTCACCTCCGTCTCCGGATCGCGGTCGATGGCCTCTGCGATCGGCCCGATCGCCTGGATCGCCGCCCTCTGCGCTAACCAAAACAGCCCCTTGCTCCGGACATGGGAGGACTTGTCCTCCTTCGCCGCCTTCAGGATCGCCGGGATGGCTCCCGGTTCGCTGCTCTGCGTCAACGCGAAGATCGCGTGCTCCCGTATTCTCTCGTCCGGGTCGTCGCGGAGGACCCTCTGCACAATCTCCGCCCCTCGCTTGCCTCTCGAATTGGCTAGCCAAAAGCTGGCTTTCTTTTTGATCTCGACGGTGGGGCCGGAGAGCGCGTACCTCTCCAGCACCGCTTCCGCTTCCCCGCCCGCATGCAGCGCCAGAGCCTGCACCGCGGCATCGTTCAGGCGACGGCGGCGGTCCGTCGAAGCCTCCGGCTGCTCCGCGTACTGCCGCAGCAGGGCCACGCTCTCCGCCGAGCGGACGTTGGTCAACCAGTGAAGAGGCAGACCTCCGGCGTCCAAGGGGCAATCGACCGAGAAGCTTTGGAGCTTGCCTACCACTCCCTGCTCGACGCGGAAGAGGACCGTGATGTGGGTTGGACCTTCGAGCTTGATGGGCCCGGCCGGGGCGCTGGCGGGGCTGGCGGGACGGCCTTCGAGGCCGCAGCCGTAGCTGCTGCGCTGGCCTTCGTTGTACCAACAGCAGGATTGCCGGTCGCCGGGGATTTTGGGTAAGGCGTAGCCGATCCACGCGGGGGTGGCCTGCTTCGCCATCGCAGCGCGCAGGGCGGCCTGCAAGCCGTTGGCGGCCGTCGCGGTCTGGAGGTTCGCGTTCGTGATGGTGGGTTGCTGGGCGGACAGGGCCGCGGTGGCGGCGAGAAGGAGGAGGAGGGTGCGGGTCATGATGGTGTTCATCTTGGGTGTGGGGGTTGGGTGTGGGGGGAGGGCTACTTCAGGAGGTCCATCAGGTAGGCGGTGGCTTCCGGGCTTTTCAGGTGGGTGAGGTGCTGGACGGCGGTGCGGCGGAGTTCGGGGTCCTTCTCGGTGCGGGCGAGGTCGACGAGGGCTTTCGCGCTTTGGCGGCGGGCGAGCGAACGGAGGATGTGGCGGCGGGTTTCCGAGTCCGGAGCCGTTTTGTAGAGAGCCAGGAGGGCGTCCGTGGCGGCGGGGGCGTCTGTGTTGCCCACATACTGGATAGCGCGTTGGCGGAGGGTGGGGTCCTTTTCGCTCTTGGCGATTTCGATGAGCTTGGCGGAGTCGCCGGAAGCCATGAAGCCGCGGAGAATGGCGCTGCGTACGTCAGTCGATTGCTCCGTGCGGTAGAGTTCGGTGAGCTGGGCCTGGGCGCCGAGGCCGCCGAGGGTGCGGATGGCTTCGCGGCGGAGGTTGGGGTCGGCGTCGCTTTTGGCGATGGCGAAGACGCGGTCGCGGTCGCCGGCGGAGTGGTAGGCGCGGAGGACCTGCTTCTTGAGATCGGCGTTGGTGGCGCCGCTGTAGATTTCGGCGAGAACTTGGCGGTTTTCCGTCTTTCCGTGGGCGCCAATGGCGCGGACGGCTTGCGACTGGAGGGTGGGGTTCGTGCCAGCCCTGGCGATGCGGAGGATGGCTCCGCGAGCCTGGGGCGAGTCACTTTCGGAGAGCAGGTGGATCGCTTGCTGGTGAAACCGGGGGGAGGCCGGGCGGGCGAGGATGCGTTCGACAAGAGGGAGGGCGCGGGCAGGGTCGGCATGCATGAGGCCGTTCATGGCCGCGAGCTTGAGGGCTTCGTCGCCGGCGGGGGGTTGGTCCGTCTGGGCGAGGAGGGCGCCGAGGGCGAGGGGGAGAAGGAAGAGAGATTTTGGGGGCACAGTGTTTGACTCCGAAGGGCGGCGAGGCCGCGTGGTTTCTGGAGACTTAGACTGGCGGAGAGGCGGGCGGTTATGGACTTATTTTGGGTAGGGGCGAGGGCTTAGCGGCCGCGGGTGTTGGTGTGCTGCTCCAGTTCCTTGAGGAGACTGACGGATGAGGCGGGGGATTTGTTGGTGAGGACGGTTCGGCCCCAACCGGCGCGCATCGTTTCCGGTCCACCGGCGAAGCTGATGGTGAGCCAGGGGGATGGCATGGAGACGCTGATTTCAAGGCGGCGGAGGAGCACTTCGCCAGCGGCGTTTTGCAGCTCGATGGATTCCGTTTTGGAAATTTGCGGAGTGAGGCCCCAGTATTTGGTGAACCGGTAGGCGGCGGTTTCCCGGCGATGACGGATGAGGATGTCGTGTTGCTCGAGCGGGGCGGAGCGCTGCAGGCAGTGCTGCAGGGCGAGGCGGGCCTGCCATTCGGCGAGGAGGGCTCGGCCTTCTTCGACGGGCGCGGGGAAGAGGCCGTTGTGGCCCTGGAAGTCCGGACGGAGGCCGCCTTGGGGGCATGCGGAGGGGGGAACGAGGCGGTAGGTTTGCGCTTCGCGATCGAAGGCGGGGGCGCCCTTTCGCCGCGGGGCAGGGAGCGAGGGGGTGGTTCGATGGATGGTGACGCTGTCGACACCGGGCGTGAAGAGAAGGGCGACGCAGAGGTTATCGCAGGCGAAGCCGCGCCGCTTGTCGGAACCGCGCGGGTTGAGATTGTCCCAGCGTGGGGCGGGAACTTCGATGCGGATATCACCGGACATGGGGATGCGGAAGGGAGGGGTGACATCGGGCAGGAGAGTTTCGGCGTAGAGGGCCTGGCCGGCGGCGCGGAAGGGTTGGGTGACGACGGAGAGGGTGAGCGCCGTGAGGGCGGCGGCGAGGAGGGCGGCGAGGGCCGTATCGCCGAGAAAGGACTTCGCCGCAAACCAGGCGGCGGCGAAAACGCAACCCCAAAGAAAGGCGGTGGGCACGAGGCTGAGGATGAGGCCGGGGACGATGAAGAGATAGAAGCCGAGAACGACGAGGCCGGGGAAGAGCAGCACCACGGCGGAGACGGCGCCGGTGAGCAGGAGGTAGAGGGCGAGGAGTTTTTGCAAGGATCCCACGGGCAACTGCCTGCGGCGGCACCTTACCGGCTACCTTACCGCTGGTAGGGGGGATGCAATGGAAATCTCGCTGCTGGGCAGTGAAAAGGGTTTGACGGCCACCCCTTGGGGGGAAGGATAGCAGGCGATTTCGGCGAGGGGCAAGTGCGGGTTGGCTGGCCGAGGAGCTTGCCTTCGATTGAGCCGGGCCGGTGACCCTGGCGTGGCCGGGGAGGCCACGCTGCGCTTGCGGACGGTTCCGGGCGGAAGGGCGGCGACTTGGCTTCCCTGCGCGCGGCCTGGAGGAGTCCGCGGCGCGGAGGTTAGCGGCCTCCGGTGGCGGGATTGCGGGTCTGGGATACTGTCGCGCCGGGGGCTTCGAAGGTGAGGCTGGCCCAGTAGGACTCCCAATCGTGGGTGGGTTGTTGGACGGCGAGCATGTGGACGAGGTGGAGGCGGGTGGGGCCGGGGGCGGTGATGGGGACGTCGAGCTTGCCCTGGGCGTTGGTGCGGCCGGCGATGCGGGTGGCGGGGCTGGCGATGAGGAGCTGGGCGTCGGCGAGGGGCTTGCCTTCGTAGAGGACTTGGACGGGGAGGTGGCCGCCGGGGCTGACGGAAGCCGGGTCAGCGAGGGGGACGATTTCAATTTTGAGGCCGAGGGGGCGGCGGTACGCGTTGGTAGGGGCGCCGGCGACGACGTAAGCCTTGGCGAATTTGGAGTACATTTCGCGGGATTTATTGGGGTTCGCGTCGAAGCGGGCGAGGGCGGCGGTGAGGCCTTCTTCGGCGAGGTAGGCGCGGAAGGGGATGGGCTGCATTTCGAGGTAGCGGGGCTGGGTGTGGACGGCGAAGAACTGGGAGCCGGGCTGGGCGGTGGCGGTGGTGTGGGTGGCGCGGCCGAGGATACGCCAATCGGCGGGGGGCATGCTGGTGAGGCGGGTGGGGTCGACAGCTTGTTCGGAGACGGGGAAGCTATCGCCGGTGTGGGCGGAGAGGAGGATATTGGCGCCGGGCGCGGGGCGGAACGGCTTGGCCATGAGATAGAGATCGTGGGCGTTAAGCGTGAGGACGCTGAGCAGGGGCAGGAGGAGGAGTCGCATGGGTGGGGTTCGCCTTTTGGAGTTTTTGGAGTTCTTGTTGGAGTTGGGCCGCGTCGGCGGGCAGTTGGAGTTTGGTGAAGACCCGGACGAGGTCTTGGAGCAGGGGGATGCGGAGTTCGGGGCGCGTCGACGGGGTGGCGCGGTAGACCTGGCTGAGGAGGTCGGCGGCGCCGGTGAGGTCGGCAAAGTGTTCGCGGAGGAGGGCGGCTTCCCAACGGCCGCCGGGGAGTTCGGGGCGGAGGTCGAGGAGCCACTGGGTTTGGGTTTCGGCTTCCGGGAGGCGGCCGAGGAGGCGGAGGGCCTTGGCGACGGTGTAGCCGAGTTCGTAGTCGTCGGGGGCTTGTTTGGCTAGGGGTTGAGCGAGCTTTAGGGCCGCTGCGGGTTGGCCTTGGTCGAGGGCGGCGCGGGCTTGGGTTTTGCGGGCGTTGAAGTCGCCCGGGTCAAATTGAATCGGCTCCTGGGCGCCGAGTGTGGCGCCCAGGAGGAGGAGGAGGGGGAGGCAGCGCATGGTGGGCGCTCCTTATTGGACCGGCAATTGAACGGAGTTGGCGCCCATTTCGCCGGGGTCGATGTGGCGGCGGTTGCGGCCAGAGGGACAGTCGGCGAGGTAGGGGAACTCGGTGCGGTAGGCGGCGTCGTTGGTGTTGACTCCGTCGCCGAGTTTGTTATTGGGAAACTTGTTGAAGTTCGGGACGAGGACGCCGCCGACGACAGCGCGGAGGGCGATGTCGGTGACGTCGTCGAAGAGGCGGCGGCCGTTGGGATAGCCGGCGGGGTCTCCGGCGAGGAGGCCGAGGCGGCTGGCTTGGGCGGGCGGGGTGGCGGCGACGCCGGTATTCAGGCGCAGGAGATCGGCGACGGGACCGGAGGGGGTACCGGGGGCGGCGATGGGAGCGGCGTAGGTGACGAGCGGGAGCAGGTCGGTGCGGGGGGCCGCGGGGATTTCAACGGCGCCGGCGGTGGCGGCGTTGACGATGCGGGCGAGGGTGGGGTCGAGGGCGAAGCTGGCGAACTGGGCATCGTCTTTCGGCTGGGACATGGAGAACTTGTCTTTGAAGCCGGTGCCGATGAGGAGTTCGTTAAAGAGGGGGTGGCCCATGCGCTGGACCTGGCGGATGTCGCCGAGGTTGGTGAGCGGATTGGGGGAGCGGCGGACGGTGAGGCGTTGGCGGCTGGTGGCGGCCCAGGCGCCGATGGTGGCGGCGGGGACGGTGGCGGCTTCGACGCGACCGGAGGAGGTGAGCATTTCGATGGGCACTTCGATGGCGATGGCGTTGACGGCGAAACCGGAGACGGTATCGGCGGCGAAGTTCTGGGTGGCGCGGTCCTCCATATCGGTGAGGACGGCGGGGATGCCGGAGCCGAGGGTGCGGAGGTTGAGGGTGTCGAAGGCGCCGCCGAGGTCGATCCAGAAGGGGTCGTCGACGGTGCCGGCGAAGACGTTGACGCCGTTGGGCATGGAGTGGGTGCCGGCCTTGAAGAGGGCGGGATAGTCGATGGTGCGGGGGCCGGGGTTAGCGGGGACGGCGTAGAAGGGGACGCCGTTAGCGTTGGCCATGGAGGTGGAGTTGCCGTTGCGGATCATGGTGACGCGGTAGGGCTGGCGGAGACCGAGGCCGGGGCTATCGAAATCACGGATCTGCGGGGGGACGAGGAGGGTGCCCGGGGGGACGGGCGCGGGGGAGTTGGCGGGGGTGCGGATGCCTTCGCCGGCGCCGGCCATGGTGGTGAAGAGATTGGGGAGGCGTTGTTCGATGTCGAATTGGAACTGGAAGACGATGTCTTCTTCGGCGTCGTGGTTGTTATCGATCTTGATTTCGTAGAGGATGCTGGGATCGAAGGGGAAGTAGTTGGGGCCGTTGGCGGGTTCGAGGAGGGGGTCGACGCAGAGGATGAACGTGACCTTGGAGGGGCGTTGGTTGGGGGTTTGGTTGCCGTTGTAGCTAACGAAGGCGAAAAAGTCGGTGATGTCGGCTTTGTGGTCGAGGGCCGTGATGGGGGCTTCCCGATGGTTGGCGGCGAAGCCGGGGGGCGCCGCGAGGATGAGGGCCAGCGTGGCGGCCAGCAGGGACTGTGGGGTTTTCATGGTTGGAATTCGTACTCCTTCAGGGGTGAGTACGAGAGGGGGCGGGGATTGGATGTGAGGGGGAGGGGAATTTTTTGAATTCCCCTTCGCGCGGGGGTGTCAGATCAGGCGCCGTACTGTTTGGCGAGGGCGGCGCCGACTTCGGCGTCTTCGACGACGGGATGGATGGACATGATGAGGACTTCGGACCAGGAGAGAGAGAAAGCGTGCATGGCTGCGGGGTCGTCGGATTCGAATAGGGAGGTACCGCCGCTGAGGTCGCAGTTGTGCCAGCGGCCGAGGAGTTTGAGGCCGGTGGGATAGGCGGCCTGGCCGCTGAGGAATCGTTTGGCCGCTTCGGGGAGGCAGCCGGGACGGATGGAATAGGTGGAAATGAACTTCATTTTCGTCTCCTGGGGATTGGTGGGGGAGGTACCCGGCGAGATGTTATAGCGAGTGATTTCTGGAGTCAATGGCTACTTGGGGATGGTGACAGAGAGAGGCTTGGTGATCCGTTGCCGGCGACGGTCCGGTCGAGGAACCAGAGGAGGCCGCGGACGGTGGCCATGAGGGCGAAGACCTTGACGGTAAGCAGCAGGTTGTTCTGCGGCGGAGTTTGGTTGTTTCCAGTCATTTTGATTTTCCTTGAGGGGTTGGAGGGTGAAGGCGTGCGGACGCGAGGGAGCGGCGGCGCTGATCGCGTCGGGAGGAGAGAGGGGAGCGGCCGGTGCGGGAGTGGAGGTGGATGGAGGTGGGGAGGGGCGAATTGGCGCGGGCGTTCTGGCGCTCGATTGTGGGCGGAGCCGGGGTTCGTTGTGGACCTGAGCGGGGGCTACAGGATCGGCGGAGCGGAGGGTGGCGCCGGTGGGTTCGCCGGGGACGCTGGCTTGAGGAGGCAGCAAGAACGCGGTGGACTGGTGAAGCAGGAGCAGGAGGAGCAGCTTGACGAGGCTCGTCCGGCAGTGGGGCGCCATCAGGATCAGCTTCGATTTTATCGTGGATGCTTGTAAGTTGATAGGCTTGGGCTTAGAAAGGAGCGTTATGTTGCGGATTATTTGTTTGGCGCTATTGGGAGTGGTGGGCTGCGGGCAGGCGCCGACGGCGGTGAAGGAGGGGAAGGGGCATACGGCGTTGGGGCCGCTGACGGAGGCGGCGCAGCCGAAGGAGGTCCGGCGGGGAGTGATCTATGTGCCGGCGCATTCGAGTGTTTATTGGGGATTCGACCGGGTGGAGAGTGAGATGGCGATTACGCTGTACATCCGGAATTTGGATCAGAAGCAAGGCATTGTGATTCACTCGGCGCGGTACTTTGATTCGGCCGGAAAGTTAGTCCGGAACTATGTGGAGCAGCCGGGGATGCTGGGGCCGATGGCGACGGCGGACTATGTGATTCAGCGCATGGACACGAGTGGGGGCACGGGCGCGAGCTTTGTGGTGGAGTGGTCCGGCGCGGCGGATGGGGAGGCGCCGATGGCGGAGGCGGTGATGATTGGACAGCATGGGAACCTGGGTATTTCGTTTACGAGCGTGGGGCGGACGTTGGGGGATCAGCCGGCGCGCTAGCGGCGGCGGGCGAGGTCGGCGACGTCGACGGAGTGTCCGGTGAATGCGGAGGCTCCGACCGCGCGGGCGCGGGATTCGGCGGCGCGGGCTTCCGTTTTGCGGCCCAGCTTGCGGAGGACGGCGGCGTGGAAGTCAAGGAGGGCGCCGGTGCGAGGGCTGGCGGGGCCGCAGCGAAGTTCGACGATGGCGAGGGTGCGGACAACGTGGCGGTCGGCTTCAGAGTAGCGCCGGGTCGCCTGGTAGACGTAGGCGAGATTGGCATGGGTGTAGGCCATGGCCAGAGTGTCGGTGAAACCAGCGCGCTCACCGATACCGAGGGCGCGAAGGAGGGTCTCTTCGGATTCCTGGTAGCGTTTGGCTTCCCGGTAGGCGATGGCGAGATTGTTGAGGGCCGTCATGGCGGAGGTGGTTTGCGTCTCGCCGCGCTTTTCGATGATCGCCCAGGCTTCTCGGTTGAGGGCGGCGGATTGGCTGGGGTTGCCGCGCACGAGCGCCAGGGCCGCCAGGGTGCCGAGGAGGTCGATGCGGTCGGTCGAGAGGGGCGCTTCGGATTCCAGGCGCGCGAGCCATTTGCCGAGAGGCAGACGTTCCGCTTGGCCGAGCCTGCGGAGTTCGATGTAGACGCAGGCGAGGCGATTGACGATGCGGTTGAGGCTGAGTGCGTTGGGACCGAGGAGGTCCTGGGAGAGGGTGAGGAGGCGCCGGAGGCAGGGTTCGGACTGCGCGGCCTGGCCGATGTCCTGGTAGTGGGCGCAGGCGAGATCGAGGCTCCGGACGAGATCGGCGGGATCGGCGCTGCGGGCGGCGGACTCAACGGCGGCCTTGAATTCAGCGGACGCCTGTTCGATGCGACCTTGCGTTTCGAGGAGGGCCGCACGTTCGAGATGGGCGTTGGTAGCGGGGCTGCAGAGAGCGGCCGAGAACGAGCAGAGGATGAAGAGAATCGTTCGGAACATGTGGGGATCTCCCTAAGGGTGATTCCCAACGACAGTTGACCCAATCTACAGACTCTTTACGAGCTGATTGGTGTTTAGGATCCCAAATTTTTTTTCGCGTTTCGATTGCGCCAAAGCAGAGTATGATGTCCGGGATCCCTATTCCTTTTTTGCTTCGACGGTGAGGTCTTTCGATGAACTGTGCCAATTGTGGCTTTGCGTTGACGGCTGGAGCGCCCGCCTGCGGGCGATGCGGGCACCCGGTGGCGGCTGCTCCCAATGCCTGCCGGGGTTGCGGGATGGCGATACCGCCGGGGTATTCACATTGCCATCGCTGCGCGAATCCGCAGCCGCAAGCGCAACCGCAGCCACAGTATCAACAACCGGCCTCATTTCAGCCGCAGGCGGCGGGGACAGTTCCCTGCCCCCGCTGCCGGGGTCAGGTAGTGATCGGCTCGGCGTCGTGCCCAACCTGCGGGTATGTGCCCGGGGTGGATCCGGCTCCGCAGGCGCAGTGGCCTCCGCAGCAACCAGCCGGGCCCAAGGCGAGCGTGGCGGCGAACTTCTGGATGCAGGTGGACAAGCATGCCAGTCTGGACAAGCTGGAGGGTTTCAGCCTGAAGGAGATGTTCTCCGAGGTGTTCCGGAAACGGACGCAGGACGAGGTGGACGACTACTTTCAGGTGGGGACGCGACTGACGACGCCGGACATCACAGAGGTGCCGACGGGATGGCCGAAGCCATGGTTCTTCGGGCGGATGCTGATGTTTGTGGGGCTGCTGTACCTCGTGCAGTATCTGGCGTTTCAACAGTTCCGGAACTCCTTGATGCTGCCGGGCATGATGATTACCGGGGCTTTGGCGATGCCGTTTGCGACGGCGATTCTGTTTTTTGAGTTGAACGCGCCGCGCAACGTGTCGTTTCCACGGGTGTTGACGCTATTGTGCGCGGGGGGCGTGCTTTCGATCTTCGTCTCGCTGATCGGGTTTGAGCTGACGTCGCTGCACCGGTATCTGGGAGCACCGGCGGCGGGGGTTGTGGAAGAGACGGGGAAGTTGATCGCCGTCGTTTTGATGGTACGGAAAGGGGACAAGATGTACATCCTGAACGGGTGCTTGTTCGGGGCGGCGGTGGGGGCCGGGTTTGCCGCATTTGAGAGCGCGGGATATGCGTTCAACGCCTTCCTGTCCGGGCTGCCGGATAAGTCGCAGGCGGGAATCATGTTTGCCGCGCAGGGGATGGTGAAGTCGATTATGCTGCGCGGGATGTTGGCTCCGTTCGGACATGTGGCCTGGACCGGGATTACTGCCGGGGTGCTGTGGAGGGCGAGGGCGCACAAGAGTTCCCTGGCCGACGCGATGATGGACGGAAAGTTCCTGCGGGCTTTCTTCATCGTGGTGCTGCTGCATGCAACATGGAACTTTACGGCAGGGTTTGGTCTGTTGATCGCGTTGCCGTTTATGGCGTTTGTGGGGGTAGTGAGCTGGTACCTTGTGTTCGGCATTGTGCAGCAGGGCCTGCGGCAGGTAAGCGGGGCGCAGACGATGACGAAGACGGGCGTGCTGCGGGCGTTTGACCCGAGCGCTATGAAGCAGGGGTGAGCGGGCGGCCGATGAGATAGGGCACTTTCAGCGGATTGCCGGGGATAGCGAGTTCGCCGCTCTCCCAGCGGTAGTCCGCCGGAGGGAGCGTGCGGGTAAAGGCCTCGAGTTCAGCGGCGTGGTAGGTGCGGAGGTTGGATACGAGGCCGTCCCAGAAGATCAGCAGCGGGAGGATGGGAACCAGGTAGGTGAAAACGACCTGGAACCAGGAGAGCGGCCGGACCTTGGGCGTGAGAACGAGGACGAGCAAGGGGATGAGAAGACACAGGACGATCGCCAAGGGCTTGCGGGCGGTGGCTTCGAAGATGCAGATGGGCTGGCGTTGATCGGCGGCGTTGCGAAGGATTTGGAGAACGGCGGCGGGGCGGCAATGATGAAGGGAGGCGAACATGGTGCGGACTCCGGACAGGGTGGGCGGGACGCGGGTGGCATCGACCGGATCCGGCCAGTAGCGGATGTTTGCGCCGTCGCCCAGTGGAAAGTCGCGTTCCCGGCCGTTGGGGTAGAGGTCAGTGAGGGTGATGCTAACGGGGTAGCCGAGGGTGGCGAGTTCACTGGCGACGGCCCGGATGGGCCCACCGGAGCCCGAGCCGAGATCGATGATCGCGTTAAGCTGGCCCGGGGTGAGCACTGTGCTCAGCCGTTCGGCCCAAAGTTTTGGGAAAGGGGTAATGCTGTAGGCCGCGACGAGGTAGGCCGTCATCGCGACCCGGAGCGGAGCAGGAAACCACGATTGATCTTCAAACTCGAACCAGTGCACGCGCATGCGCTTGATTCTATCCGCTGAGTTTACGGCGGGGTGAGGGGGTGGAACTGGGCTCCGGTCTTCAGGTCGACCGGGAAGATAAGGCCGGCTTGTTTGTCAGCGATCCAGAGGCGCTGCTGGTGAATGGCGAGGGCGACGGGGTCTCCGAAATTGTAGTTCTTGAGGAATGTGTAGTTGCGGCCGACGAACTGGGTCCAGCGGGTAGTGAGCGGCCGGTTGGGCGGGGCGGGGGCTTTGACGGTGAAGATGCTGTCGCGATGTTCATCGGCGAGGAAAAGGCGGGCGGAGGCTGAGTCGTAGACGATGGACCAGGGGTCGGCGAGGGGAGAATCGTCGGCAAAGGCGAGGAGGCCAGCGGCGGGGGCGTTGAGATCGAGAAGGAGCACGCGGCCGCGGCGGGTGTCAGTGGCGAAGAGGCGGCGGCCGGATTCGTCCAGAGCGAAGGAGGAGATGCGGGCTGGGCTGTTGGTGAGGCGTTGCGGGGCGCCGGTGCGGGGGAATGCCCAGATGGTGCCGCTGGGGCTGGCGACGTAAAGGCGTTGGGCGGACGTGTCCCAAGCCATGGCAGTGGGGGCGCCGGTAAAGTCGAGGCCGGGTTGGCGGAGGTCGAAGGTACGGTTCTCTCGCTGGGCGCCGTTGGGGTGGTATTCGTCAATGACGATAGCACCGCCGCGCAGGAGGAGCGAGATGAAGAGAACCTCGCGAGGACCGCCGGGGAAACGTACGGTGCCAGCCGCGGCGGCGCCGGCGAGGGAGCCCTGGGCAAAGGGGATGATCTGACCGGAGGCGGACTGGCGTTGCACTGGAGTATGCAGGACGGACAGGGAACGGTCGAGGCGGTAGACTCCCTGGTCCGTGAGGAGGAAAAGTTGGTTGGAGGCGACCAGCAGTTGGCGAGGTGCGGCGGAGAGGGAGCAGGTGATGAGGAGCATGGCCCCAGCGATTTTGGTCGCATTCGGGGTAAGGAGCTTTTCGACCCAGTCGATGACGAAGCCCAGGCCGCGGAAGCCGATCAGAAGACCGAAGAGGAGGACGGGGATCGCTTGGTTGAGACGGAGTTCGGTCTGTAGGAAGCCGACGCGGCTCTGGGTGAGGTAGAGCAGGAGCCATGCAGCGATGCCATAGATCGCGACCGCAACGGTGGTGCGCTTCCAGGCGGCTAGTTTGACGGGTTGCTTGCGAGCGTAGGTGGCCGCCAGCGGCAGAGCGGAGCCGAGGACAGTGCCGCAGAGGAGGCAGCCGAGCAG
The DNA here is from genome assembly GCA_945890485.1 of Candidatus Sulfopaludibacter sp. SbA3. GTDB lineage: Bacteria > Acidobacteriota > Terriglobia > Bryobacterales > Bryobacteraceae. Next base: position 14,045 of record CAMDCN010000014.1, read on the forward strand.
GAGATACCAGGGCAAGGCGATTTGGTAGGGAACGGCGAATTCCTGCGAAGAAACCGGGCCACCTTCGAGGAGGCGGAAGTGGATTTTGAGTCGAACGAACTGGGGTTGTTCGGTGAGCGGAACGGCGAAGGCATGGGTCCATTGGGACCAGGGGATGTGAGCGGAGAGCGTGAGTTCGGCGCTTCTGGATTTCGAGAGGTTGGTCCAGGAGTTGGGCGAGGCGGCGGTGGTGGCAGCGCAGCCCTCGACGTGGGAGAGGGTATGGGAGTCGTCGGACCAGTCGCAGCCAACGATGTTGCCGCCGTGGGCGGGGTGGTTCCAATGCAGGGTGAGTTTGCAGGTACGGGAAGCGCCGAGACCGATAGGCCAGGCGGAGCACGGTTGGGCGAGGGCGAGGACGGGGGCGGAGCCGTCGATGTAAATGGGGAGGTCGCCGGATTCCACGGTGGCGCCGCGCTTGATGAGGAAGGGAGCGGAGCCGACGGCGGAGTAATCGTTAGTCTCGTTGGTGGTGAGATCGGCGCCCCAGCAGCGCATGGCGCCGGGATCGCTGAAAGGGAGGACGTAGAAGCGGCGAAGATCCTGCGGGCCGAGGCCATGGCCGGTGGTGGCGATGCGGAAATTCGCGGTGCGTTGGCAGTCGAAGTTGCGGGGGCAGCCTTGCGCGAAGCGTTCCGGTGGTTCGAGGCAGGAGGCGGGGCCGAAGTTTTTGAAGGGGTGGAGGTTGAGGCCGAAGCGGGCGTCTTTGAGTTGGAGATCAAAGGAGGGCTGGGCCGCAAGGGCGCCAGCGAAGCCGAGGAGGAGGGAGACCGTCCGCATTGCGGTATGGTGACGCGGAGCGAGGCCGGGGTCAATCGCCTATTTGATGGGTCCTTGGTCCGCTCAGCAGGCGAAGCAGAAGGCGGCGAGCGCAAAGACACGGGGCCGGGTTTCCTGTTCGCAGCTTGCCACAGGGGGGCGAGAACCCGGACGGGCTTTCAGCGAAAGAGAGCCATCAGCGCATCGGCGAAGAGGCGCATGCCCCGGGCGTCGGGGTGGTTAATGGCATTGAGCAGGAGCGTGTTGTAGGGGATCCCCTGACGCCAGAGCCGGCCGTATCGGAGCGAAGCGTCAGCGAGAGGGACATTGTGCTTCGCAGTGAACTGGCGGAGGCCTTCGACGTACGGGCGAGGGTCCTGATCGATCTCGCGTTCCCGCGTGAAAGCCATCCGTTCGGGTTGGACGTAGTGTGGCGTCAGGATGATCCAGTCGGCGCCGATGGCCTGAAAGTCGGCGAGGAGCTTCGCATAACGCTCCTCCACTCGCGGAGGAGTGAGGCCGGAGTCGTTGACGAACTCGGAGATGACGAGATCGGGTTTGACGGCAAGCACGGTCTCCTTGTAGTTGTGCGGACTGCCGGGGGGTTCCGCCAGGTAGCTGCCGGTGTTGCGCCCACCCCACGCCTGGGTCAACATTTCGATGCGGGCTTGGGGATACTGCTGCCGAAGGCGGACGACGAACTGCTCCTGCCAGCGTTGAGTGTCCCGATCAGGAAGATAGGTTGCGTCGGTAACGCTGTCCCCCCAGGCGAGAATGCGCAGGGGTTGGCCGGCTTGGAGGCGCCGGACCAGCCTCTCGATGACAGGATGGCGCGGACCGCGGGGCGGTTCCGGATGGGCGGATTCGAGGATGGGGAAGAGGTGATCCGTTTCGAGCTTGGCGATGCCGCGAGGGAGATAGATGTTTCCGAGGTGGCGGTCGCCAGGGGCGAGCACGGCGAGGGAAGGGGCGGCGGCGCGTGGCTCTCCGGGGCGGAGGGCGATCTTGCCAGCGGCGGTGAGAACCACAGCGTCGAGGCGCATCTGGGCGTGACGGTAAGTGGCGTAAACGGGCTGGTCGGCAGCGATGCGGCTGCCCGGGAGACGTCCGAACGTGCCCCACACCGGATCCAGTTCGTAGTCAACTCCGGAGGTGAACAGGAGGGATTCGGGGCTGGGGCCGGCGCGGAGGGCGAAGCTGGCGGGGTCGAGCAGGTAGGGGCTAGTGGTCTCCTGTGATCGCAGACCTTCGAGCCGGGCGCCTCTGGCCCAGCCACCGGCCTGGGGATTGAAGAGTGGAAGCGTGAGGTGCTTTTCCGCGGTGACACTGCGGATGACGGGCGGAGCAACGCGGAGGACCTGCGGTGCGGCGCCGGGAACAGAAACCTGGACGGCCCAATCGCCGGCCAAGGTGAAGGATGCGGGCGGTTGCGCCCAGGCGGCGACGGCGAAAAGAAGGCAGACGATAGGGCGCGGCATCTCCAAAGTGTAAACCCGGAGCGACGGCCGGAATTGGTGAATCCGCCGGCGGGATGGCCACGTCAGAAAAGGGAATGAAGACAGCGATTGTCCTGTTATTTCTTACTACTTCCCTTTGTGGCGAGCAGGCGGGAACGACGGTGGGCCAACCAATGACTGGCACCGGCCGTTGGTACAACTACAGCCGGGACGCTTTCCTCTCTCCCGGCGCCTTTTTTGCGAGCGTGCTTCCCGCCGCAAATGAACAGTGGACGAATCGGCCACCGGAGTACGGCCAGGGTTGGGATGCGTTCGGCGAACGGGTGGGACGCCGAGCCGCCCAGTATCAGTTGCAAATGGCGCTTTTCCACGGGTCGGCGGCGGCTCTGCGCACCGAGACGAAGTATCGGAGCTGTGGATGCGACGGCGCTTGGCGGCGGCTGGGATATGCCGTTTCGAGGACAGCACTGACCCGGACGGATGCAGGAAACACGGTGCTGAATGCGCCGTTGCTGGGCGGCTACCTGGGCGGAGGAATGATCGCGACGAGTTGGTACCCCGAACGGTATAGCCCATGGCGGGAAGGGCTGCGTACGGGCGGAACGCAGCTAGGCGGGCGCGCCGCGCTGAATGTCGTCCGGGAGTTCGGGCCCGAGGTAAAGCGGTTGCTGCGGATCCGGCGTTAGGGCTGCACCTCGGCAAGCGTGTCCGCGAGGATAAAGTTGTCGAAGTAGATGGTATCGACCGAGGGCCGGTGCGGGCTGCGATGGATGCCGGGCTGGCAGAAGTAGACTGCCTCGGCACCCTTGGTTTTGACATGTTTGTCGAGCACCAGCTTGCCATCGAACCACAGGCGGGCGTTGCCTTTGGTTTCGTCCTCGGACCAATGAATATGCATGGTGAGGCGGTGCCATTTGCCGGGGACAAAGTCGGCCTCCCAGTGGATGCCGTTGCGGCCGAGGTTGCCGGTGCCGTACTTGATCAGCGCGCCGCCACCGTCTCTTGGTTCCACCCACCAAGTCATCACGTTGTTGTAGCGGGGCGGCGGATTGCCCTCCCAATAGAAGAAGTTGTCGCGGTCCTTCGGCGCCTCGGGCATGTAGAGCGAGAAGGCCATGTAGGTGTCGGAGCCTTCCGCGACCGTGACGCGAGGGCCACCGAGTTGGACACGCAGTTGGCGGTCGTTGAAGACATCGTCTTCGTGGATGGTCATCTTGACCGCGTGTTTCCCCTGGTGAACGATATCGGAGACGACCTGGACGTTTCGCGGCGTGGCGTTCTGGCTGCGGGTGCCCGTTTGGGCCCACTGGCTCAGATCGCCGGTTTCGAAGTCGGCTTTGAAAAGAATTTCGGCGCTGGCGGCGCCGGCCAGGCAAGTGAGAAGGGAGAGCAGTGCGGGTAGCGACATAGGCGTATGAGGGATCAGCAACAGTGTGTCACGAAGCAGGGGCTCAGTTTTCCACTTCTTGCCTGAATCATCGGTACCGATACGCAATGCATGCGTGTGAGGTCCATGATGTACACCGTTCTAATCAATGCCAGTTTGCCGATAGCAATCTGGCAAGCGGCCCTCACCATTTAGTGGGACGATTCCGGTGCTTGCGCAGGGCAGGGCGATGCATTGGAGTCCGGCCGTGCATGGCGGTACGGCGCCGTATGGTGCTTCGATTCCTCGCCGGCAGAGCGCCGATTACCTTCGACACAACGGCGCTGCACTTCGACAAGGGCGGAGCCACCCGTTGGCTCCATTTCCGGAACCCCAATCCCGCGCCGGTCCACTTCTCTCTGCAGATTGACGAAGCGCACTCTCAAGCTTCGGCGACCGAAGGCTTCGTTCCCGCAACCGAGAGTTTCCGGTTGCCGCAACGGCTGCGACAACCCAGGGAACCGGCTGGCGCCTCGCGAACCTTGTGGTGGCCTTCGCGGAACACGAAATGGACTTAGTGGGCTTGGCGCTATCCCCGGCGAGCACCAGGCGGTCCACCCGGGCGGAGTGGGCACAATCGCGGCCAAGGTAAGAGACGGCTGCGGCCACTTGCTCTCGGACGGCAACCTGTTTCTCGTCGACTCGCAGGGCCAGCCGGTCTTCTTGCACCACCGGAAGGATCAGAGCTGGCACGGCAGTTGGAAAGTGGACGACGCGGCCGCCGGAAACCATCGATTGGATGCCGATTGGATGGATGGCGCTTCCGGCCGGCGCGCGTCGAACTGGATCCAGGTGACGGTGCTTCCTTAGTGTGGCCGCATTAGGGCGACGAGTTGATCGAGCGCCGCACCCCAACCATGATAGAAGCCCATCTCCTCGTGCATCTTGGCTCCCGCGGCATCGCTGTGCAAGACGAGCGCCGTGTACCGCGTGCCTGAGCCATGCGGCTCCAGCGTGATGACGCCGGTGAACGCAAAGCCGCCGGCCTCAACAGACGGAGCGGGACGGAAGCCCGGCAGCAGCGCGCTCGTCCAAACGAGCTTCCGCTGCGGAACGACCTCCAGATAGCACCCGACGCCTGGCATCGGCGGCCCATCCGGACCTTGCATTACCGTCCGGAAGATCCCGCCCGGACGCAGATCGATCTCGCAGTCGATGGTCTTCCAGGGAGCCGGCGTAAACCATTTCTTCAGGTGCTCCGGATCCGTCCAGGCGAGCCAGACCAGGTCCGGGGAAACATCAACGATGCGTTCAAAAGAGAGATCAAGCGTGGGATCCGGTTGATAGAGATGCGGAATAGAACTCATGATTTTTGGTCCTTCAAGGTGAGCAGGTAGTTGTCGAGCTGGTCCAGCCGGGAATCCCAAATGGCCCGTTGAGCGCCCAGCCAGCGCTCGGCCATCTTGAGCCGCTGCGGCGCCAGGCGATAGGTTCGGACGCGGCCCGTCTTTTGGGAGCGGACAAGACCAGCCGATTCGAGAACGGAGAGGTGCTGCATGAGTGACGGCAACGCCATTGAAAACGGCCGGGCCAACTCGCCGACCGGTGCGGGGCCAGCGGCAAGCCGGGCTAGAACGGCGCGACGGGTGGGGTCGGCCAAGCCCTGAAAGATGGAGTCGAGCACAGCCGATTGGTTAGGCACTTTCCTAAGTATAGGCCCGCACAACAATTAGTCAAGTGCCTAAGTGATTCGAGCCCCTCGCGCCTCATCCACTCGGAATCGAGCCACTCGTTCGATGAGATCCGCCGGCACCGGTTCGGCGAGCGGGAAGCGGATGGTTCCTTTGCTGACCACGTAGCGGGAGAGTTCGCCGGGGAAGGCAGCCAGCAGCGGCGCGCTCACCGGATAGAGGGAGAAATGATTCTTCCAGCCGGCGAAGTAGAGGACGGCGCGGCCGTCGAGTTTATAGGTGGGGATCTGGTAAGAGATCGACTCCTCTGCATCCGGCATCGCCCGCCAAATGGCTTGGCGCACCATCATGAGCGCCGCGCGGGCGGCGTCGGGCTGCGCGGCGAGATAGGCATCCACAGAGGGGTAAGCAGGTTTGGCCATGAGACTCCTTCGAGGGTACTTGGATTTGATAGTCTGCGGACAGGGTGGCGATGAACCGAAGGCAGCTACTCCTCAGCGCGCTCCCCTTGGCCATCCGGGCCCACAGCGAAGATTCGCCGGTCGAGGTGCCGGTGCTGTGCATGATGAATGCATTGGCCAGTACAAAGCCTGAATCCGTACGCGTGTTCCGGGCCGGGGTCTGGGACGAGGCCGTGCGCACCTTTGCCGACTGCGGGGTGCATCTGCGCGTCACAGAGAGAGCCGGGGAGATTCTGAAGTACCCGAGTTCCCGACCGCGCTTCATCGGCCTGGAACGAGGCCAGGTGAACGTCGTGTTGACGGATACGATTCCGCTCGACTGGGACAACGGCAGGCAGGTGGCCGGCGGGTCGACGGTTTATGAGGGCTATGTGGTGTGCGTGATCGCGATGAAATTGGCCCAGCGGCTCAGCGTGCCCCTGCTGGCGATGAACACGGTGGTGCATGAGTTGCTGCACGTCTTTCTCGGTGACGTCTTCGAGCCGCGAGGTGGACGGCTGCGGCGCTATAACCGCGAAGGCCGGGTGGATTGGGAAGCCACGCGGATGTGGTTAGGCGCCGACGCCACGGCGGTACGCTCGGCGGCCCGGGCGCACCTCCTGCGGATGCAGAAGCTGCGCTGAGCCGCCGCGGGTTTAAAAAATGTATTTCAGAGCGAACTGAACGCGCCGCGGGTCGGCCGCGGTCGTGATGCGGCCGGCCGCGGGTGTGCCAATGGCGGTATTGGGTGCGCCAAAGTTGGCCGTGTTGGTCGCGTTGAACGCCTCGGCGCGGAACTGCAGCGAGTGGTTCTCCCAGGGCATGGCGAAGGAGCGGCTAACCATCAGGTCGAGGTTCTTCGTTCCCGGCCCGTAGATCAGATTGCGACCCGCGTTGCCGATGGTGCCAGGGGCGTTGGGAGCGAAGGCTGTGAGGTCGAACCAGCGATTGATCGTGCGATCACCGGCCGGGAGGTTCGGGTTGCGAACCCAATCGCCACGGACCGCGCCGCCGAGGTTCTGGTTATTGACGTTGATCGTGTGGGTGACGGGCAGCCCGGCATAGAGCGAAACGATCCCACCGATCTGCCAGCCGCCGAGGAGCCAGTTGCCAGGGCCAGACTCCAGACGGCCCTTGCCCTTGCCAAAGGGAAGCTCGTAAACGGTGGACAGGTTGTAGGCGAGCCGGCGGTCGAGCGTGGAGTTCCCACGCTCGCGGCGCATGTCGTAGGGGGTGACTACACCGGTGGATCCATCAAGCAGATCCTCGTTGTTGTAGTCGATATTGTGGCTCCATGTGAAGGAACTGAGAAAGGTGAAGCCGCGGGCAAAGCGCTTCTCGAGCTTGACGGCTAGCGAGTTGTAGCTTGAGTTCTGGCCGGTCTGCGCGTAGCCGACGCCGTTGAATTCGGGTCGGTTGAAACGCTGGTTGGCGGCCACCGTCGCCGACGGCGTCCGGGGCAGATTGATGTTCTGGTTCCAGGCGAGGAAGCTGCCCTTGGTGCCGTTGTACCCGACTGTTAGCAGGATATCGAGCGGCAGGGTGCGCTGGACATCGAAGAACCATTGATACGCCAACAGGTTTTCCCGGCGATCCGGAAAGATTGTGATGCTGGAGCCACGAGGAATGGTGTTCCCGAAGGTGATCGTCGGGAAACCTTGCTGCACAAAGACGCTCGTGGTTTCAAAGGCGTTCTGAATCGCAATCTCGGTTGCCCGGGGAGCCCCGGGGACGAAGTTGGCGTTGTCTGTGCCGAGGTTGTTCGGCTCCCCGTAAAAGAAGCCGGCGCCGGAGCGGATGACGGTCTTTGGCGTGGCGCTCCAGGCGAAACCGAGGCGCGGGGCGTAGTTGTTGAGATCGTTCTTGCAGTCGCAGGAACCAGCGGTGGGGAAGGTGATTCGTTCGTCCGCGATAGTGGGCACGTTCACACCCGCGAAGAGGTAGCGGGAGACGCCCTGTTTATCGGGGTCCGGGAAAGTTGCTTTGTAGATCACCTCATAGCGAAGGCCGAAGTTGATAGTAAGCGTGCGCGAGACCTTCCAATCGTCCTGGGCATAGATACCCCAATATTTATTGTTGATATCTTCGCCCTGATTGGTCCCGTAGTTGCCACCAGAGACCCAACCGAGCACCATGTCCGCGAAGCCATTGCCGGAGTTGGCGCGGCTGGAGCCAACGTTGGGGTTCTGCGAGGTGAAGCGGCCATCGAAGGCGAACTGACCGCGGCGGAAGCGGGAGGCATTGCGGAACTGATTGGTGTGGCGGTACTCGCCACCAATCTTGATGCTGTGCTTGCCGCGTTGAATCACCGTGCCGTTATTAAACAGGTAGGTGTTGATGTTGTTCACGTTGGGCCAGAAGCTCCGCGGGCCCATTTCGGCAAAGCCAGAGGGAGAGAAACGAGTCCAGCCGTTGTTCTTGAAACCGTCGTTGAGGTAATCAGCGGGGGCGTTTTTGATGCCGAGAGTGGGATTATCCCAGGATTCGTACGGGATATCGAGCACGGTATTGAACTGGGTCCAGCCGAAGCGAAGGTCGTTGAAGATGCTGGGGCTGAGGGAAGAAGTGACTGAGCTGGCGAGATTGTTGCCGCGGAGGACCACCGACTGGCCTTGGCCGCCGGCAGCGGGATAGGGCAGGACACCGTTTTCGAGGCGGTCCTGATTGCGGCGGCTAAAGCGAGCAAAGAAGCGATGCCGCTCGTTGATGTTGTGATCGCCGCGGAAGTCATACTGATCGGCATCGTCGGAGTCCGACGGGCTGAAGAAGTAATTGTTCGGAGCGTTGTCCAATCCGGGAATGTTCGAGGCGGGGTATTGCGAGAGGATCTTGCCGACCACGGGGTCGAGCCGGGAACGGGGGATCACGTTGTTCGGGAACTGAAGGCGCGCGGCGGCCGCTCCCGTGCCTGTGAGCGTGAGGGGGTCGAAGACATTGCGGCGAATCGCCGGCTGTTGGTTGAAGTCGAAGCGTTCGACGAGATCGCGGCTGGGTACGGAAGTGATAAACGAACGGCCAGTCCGGATTCGGGTGCCTTGATAGGAGCCGAAGAAGAAGGTCTTGTTCTTGATCGCGGGACCACCGAACGTGGCGCCGTACTGATTCTGGCGATAGGTTGGCTTCTTGGCTCCAGAGGCGTTGGCGAAGAAGTTGGCGCCATCGAGCTTCTCATTCCGCAGGAACTCATATACCGAACCGTGAAAGTTGTTGGTGCCGGATTTGGTGGAGACGAGGACCTTGGCGCCGGCGCGATAGCCATACTCAGCACTCATATTGTTGGTGACCACCTTAAACTCCGTCACGGCATCGACCGGCGGCTTCACCGCTTGGGCTTCAAAGCCGAGTTGACCGCCGGAGGTGCGAGACGAGTTGTCGTTGCCGTCGAGGAGCACGTTGTTCTGCGCGATCTGCATGCCAACGGCGGCGAAGGCGCCTTCCGTGCGGGCGCGGGAGCCGGCAGCGAGGTTGCCCCCCGGGAGGACACCCGTGGTGAACAGCGCGAGTTGGAGATAGTTGCGCCCATTAAGCGGCATCTCGAGAATGCGCTTGGAATCGATCACCTGGCCGACTTCGCTGGTTTCCGAATTGATGATGACCGCGGAGCTGGATACCTCAATCGACTCGACGACCGATCCTGGCTTGAGTTCAAAATCGAGGCGCGCGGTTTGCCCGGTTTCAAGCCGGAGTTCGTTCACCTTCTGCGCCGCAAAACCGGCACTCGAGGCTTCGACGCGATAGGCCCCAGGCGGGAGCAACGGGACGGTGTAAAAGCCTTCCGCATTGGTGGAGGCAGTCCGGGCGGTGAGCGTCGCAGTGTTGGTGATCGTTATGGTAGCCCCGGAGATGGAGGCCTTCGTTGCGTCGGTGACGACGCCTTGAATGGCCGCATTCTGCGCGAAGGCAAGCGGCGCCAGCAGAAACAAAACTGGAAGTGTGAAGCGAGACATAAAAGATAATCCCCGTTTAGGCAACTAATCCCATCAACTACAGGTTTTTATTTGCCTTTTGATCGTTTAGTTGCAAAAGCATATCACGAGGCGTCAGAGGCGGAAACCCCCTTTGACTTTGGGGCCCGGCGAGCATAGGATACGCGCTGCGATAGCTTCCCTCTCGAGGTTTCGACCATGTTTCGTATCGTCCTCCTTTTGTTGTTATCGGCCTCAGCGGCCTTTTCCCAATCCACCGGCGCGGCCTCTATTGTCGGTACGGTGACCGATTCCACCGGAGCCGTCGTGCCCGGCGTCAAGGTATCCGTGCGCAATCTTGGCACCCAGTTCGTCTCCGCCGGGCAGACCAACTCAGCCGGCGCCTACTACATTCCTAGCCTGGCTTCCGGCTCCTATGAAGTGGTCGTCGAAGCCGCCGGTTTTAAGAAGTTCGTCCAGTCAGGACTGATCCTGCGCATCAATGAATCGCCCCGTATTGACGTGCAATTGGAGATTGGGAACGTGACCGAATCCGTAAAAGTCGACGGAACACCACCCTTGTTGGAGACGGAGTCGGCGGGCTCCGGACAGGTACTCGATGGCGAAGTCGTTGAGAAGCTACCCGTTATGCAGAAGTTCGTTCACCGGGTGTTGCTTTATATGCCCGGCATGACGAACATCAACGGGCAACATGCGGTGGGACAGCGGCAGAGAGCGATCGGCTATTCGATGGACGGCGTAAGCGGAAAGGAACCGGCGGTGGGTCAGTTGGGCGACTACCAGCGGACGATGATTGCATCGCTCGATTCCGTGCAGGAATTCAAGATGTGGACGACCGGCTCTCCGGCCGAGTTTGGACACTCCGCGGGAGGACAGTTGAGTTTGGTTTTTAAGGGCGGGACGAACCAGTTTCATGGCTCGTTGGAGGACCGGTATACGAATGGCAAACTGATCCATCGGGCGTTTCTCGAGCAGCTACCGCGTACCGGAGCGTTCGCCTATCACGAGTGGGGCGCGACGGCATCAGGGAAGATCGTCAAAGACAAGACCTTCTTCTTCGGCGGGTTTCAGCAGCACTATGAAAAAGTGAGCGAGACGGCGATTGTGACCGTACCCAGCCCCGAGATGCTGGCGGGCAACTTTAGCTTCGGCGGACGCGGCCTGCCAATCTATAACCCGTATACGACGCGGCAGGTGGGCACCACTTGGACCCGGGATCCCTTTCCGGGCAACATCGTTCCAGCGAATTTGTTCGACTCGGTGTCCCGAAAACTCATCGACCTGAAGGCGTGGCGGCCGCAAAGCGACCCGGGGACGATTCAACCCACTGGTCCGGTGAACAATCTAACCTACAACGCAGGCGGCGCCTACAACTTCTCGCGTTACGACGCCAAGATTGATCACCAGTTCACGCAGAACCACAAGATCTTCGGACGATACTCGCTGGTCCGGCATCGGAGCGAAGAGCGACCGGTAAGAGAGCTGACCGAAGTGACCTACGGCAGCGTCTATGTGAAGCCACTCGACCAATCCAACATCGTGCTGTCGGATACCTACACGTTGAACCCCACAACGATTAACGAGATGCGCCTGGGCTTCAACCGCCGCGTGAATTCGGCGGTGCCGGAGACGTTCGGGCAGGATTGGGCCGGCAAACTGGGCATTCCCAATGTTTCGGCGGATACGTTCCCTGACTTCCAAAACTCGGGCGGCGGACGCTACTACGGACTGGGGCCGGGCGGCCGATCGAAGGACGTTGCGGAAGACTTTACCTTCCAGGAAAACCTAACCAAGGTAACCGGCAAACACACGCTGAAGTTCGGCTACGAACTCATGCGCACCCGCTACAACTCGCTGCAGGGGACGCTTCCATCCGGGCAGTACCGCATGACGGGAACGGAGTTGCCGTTCACCCCGAACACAGGAAACGCATTTGCGAACCTGCTGCTTGGCACGGTGGGCCAAGGCATCTTCCAGCAGAACCAGGCGACGTGGTTGCCCCGCTGGTGGTCGCACGCCTGGTACGCGCAATCGACCTGGCGCCCGGTGAAGAACGTGACAGTGGAGATGGGGCTGCGGTGGAGCTATGAGTCTCCGTTCTCGACCAAGTATGGGCAGCAGTCCCAGTTTGACCCCGAAGCGACGGATCCGTTGACAGGCCGGCGAGGGGCGATCGTCCATGGCAAAGGGAACCTGGCGAAGCGCGACCTGAACAATTTCCAACCTCGGCTGGGACTCGCGTGGAACCTGCATCCCAGAGTCGTGTTTCGCTCAAGCTTCGGTATGTACACGGTTGACCTGATGACGAACACGGCGGGGCAGAACTTTGAAGAGTACATCGCGACAGCCAATGTGCAGCAGGTACCGGGCGACCCGCGGCATGCCTTCCTGCTCTCGCAGGGGCCGGGACAGATCCGCTTCAACACAGCGGCCGACGGAAGCGTACCCTTTCAGGGAACGAACTACGGTGGACGGAACGCGTCCTACTTTGACCCGAACATGCGCATGCCGTATGTCAGCATGTGGTCGGGCGGATTCCAAGTGCAGTTGTCGAAAACTTGGGTCGGCGAGGTACTCTATCAAGGTTCCTCCGGCGTAGGCTTGTTGAACAACTGGGACATGAACGTGGTGCCACTGAATATCTCAACGGACCCGACGGTACTGAACCAAGTCTTCGCGGCCGTGCAGAACTACAAGCCGTTCACCCAGTTCGGCGCGATTCAGCATTTTTCGAACTACGGGCACAATTCGCACCACTCGAGCACATTCCGAATGGAGCGGCGCTACGCCCAAGGGATGACGCTGAACGCGTTCTACCAGTTCGGAAAAACACTGAACGACGGCGACGACGACGGCGGACGGACGGGGATTACGTTCTACAATCGAAACCTCGAAAAAGGCCGGGCCAGCTACGACATCCGCCACCGGTTCGTCAGCGTGATGACCTATGAGTTGCCCGTGGGCAAGGGTCGGAAGTTCATGAACGGCGGCGGGCTGAAGAACTACTTCTTCGGCAACTGGGACTTGGCATGGACGCAAACGTTCCAGAGCGGCCCGCCGATGATGATCACGGCCGCGGGGAGCCCGAACCGCTATCTGCCAGGCATGGTTCGTCCAAATGCTGTTCAGCCGGCCGAACAAATGGTGGTGGACGATTACTCAGTCGGGAACCGGTTCCCGCTGGCGGCGCAGAATCAGTACTTCAACGTCGGAGCGTTTGCCTATCCCGCGGCGTTCACCGCGGGCACCATGGGCCGCAACGTCGTGGAGTCGCCGGGCCTGCAGTGGACGCAGCTATCTCTTTCAAAAACAATCGCCGTCAAAGAGCGCTTGCGGTTCACCGTGCGTTGGGACTGCAACAACCCGACCAAGCAACCGCAGTTGGCGGATGCGGGCGGCAGCTACAACCTGCAAGCGCTGGCGCAATTCGGCCGCTTCAATGGGATTGGCCGAGGCAGCTTTTCCGACATTGGGACCGCCCGAATGCACCACGTGATTGTGGGACGATTTGAGTGGTGAAACTCTTACTGGCAGCAGTTACAACGATTGGATTGTTCGGACAGGTGCCGACGACGGATACGAAGTTCACGGCTCCGTCGTTTTCATCGCTGGAGGAATGGAAAGCCCGGCGGGCCGGCCTGCAGAAGCAGGTGATGTCGGCCGCCGGGCTACTTCCCTTCCCCGAGCGGAATCCTCTGAACGCTCAGGTGTTCGGGAAACTGAGCTACGCCGACTATTCGATCGAAAAGGTCTACATCGAGACGCTGCCGGGCTTCTACCTCGCGGGCAATCTCTACCGGCCGGTGGGGAAGAAGGGGCCCTTTCCCGGGATGCTGGCCCCGCACGGGCACGCACAATACGGGCGGCTGGCCGATGACGAGTTGTTCTCCGTTCCGTCTCGGGGCATCAACCATGCGCGGCAAGGCTATGTCGTTTTCGCTTACGACATGATTGGCTACAACGACACCATGCAGTTGCCGCACGTCTTCGGTACGACGCCGCGGGAGCAGCTATGGAGCTTCGGGCCGCTGGGCCTGCAGACGTGGAACTCGGTGCGGGCGCTGGACTTTTTACAGACGCTGCCAGATGTGGATAAAGACAGGCTGCTCGTGACAGGCGAGTCCGGTGGAGGCACGCAGACCTTTATGTTGTGCGCCGTGGATGACCGGCCGAAGTGGTCGGCGCCGGTGAACATGATTTCGCTGATCATGCAGGGCGGATCGCCGTGTGAGAACGCGCCCAGCCTGCGCGTAGGGACGAACAACGTGGAGATTGGGGCGCTGATGGCGCCAAAGCCGATGTTGATGGTTTCCGCTACCGGGGACTGGACGCGGAACACGTTGAAGGAAGAGCACCCGGCGATGAAGAAAATCTATGAGCTTTACGACGCGGGGCCGCAGGTGGAGACGGTGCAGATTGACGCGCCGCATAACTACAACAAGGCCAGCCGGGAGCAGGTCTATAAATTCTTCGCCAAGCACGTGCTGGGCGACAGTGACCTGACCAAGTACAGCGAGAAGCGAATCCGGCAGGAAAAACTGCAGGACATGTTGGTATTCATGGGCCGCCCGCTGCCGGCGAATGCTCTGGACTTGAATGGGTTGTTTAAGCAATGGGTGGCGGCGGCAGAGAAGCAGAACGCAGCCGAACGGGACGTGAAGTTGATGCGGGAAAAACTGGCGGTTGCCCTAGGCGTGGCGTGGCCCGCGAAGGTGGCAGTGGCGCCGGGGCAATTCAGGAAGGGCAAGGGCGGGGCGGTGGTCACCATTGGCAGCGCGGGTCCGGGAGATGGCCGGACGGAGCTGCGGATCGAACTGCGGCCCAACACCCCGGCTGCGGAGATGGAGACCCGCTACTATCTGACGTTCAACCGGAGCGACGACGCCAAGCGGGTGCAGGACATTGTCACCGCGGTGGCTTGGCTGCGGCAGCAAGGCGAAACGGAAATAACGATTAGGGCCCAAGGCAAGGCGGCGGTACTGGCGACATTCGCGGCGGCGGCAATGGAACAGCCCGTGAAACTGGAGGCTCCGTTGGGTTCGTTTCGCGGTTCAGACGACGAGATGATCGCGAACTGCTTTGTGCCGGGCTTGCAGAAGGCGGGCGGGATTCAGACGGCATTGCGGGTCTTGAACGTGAGATAGCTGCGGAAGAAAAGTTGGCGAGGGCCCTGGGGGGGGAGCGAGTTGGCCGGCCGGAGTGAGAGGTTTGAGGCCGACGTGAAGGGCGGCAGGACCATCGAGGGCGCGCGTTGGTAAACCCGAACCGCAAACAGGAGCGGACATAGCCTTCGGCCGTGGCGCCAGATGCAGAGTGGCCAGCCATTGGGGACATGCTAGCATCGGGCGAAGATGCAGAAGGTAGCGGTGATTACGGGGGCCTCGGCGGGCTTGGGAGCGGAGTTTGCCAGGCAGTTACAAGGGTTGGGTTACGCGCTTCTAGTGGTCGCGCGGCGGGAGGAGCGGCTGGCGGCGATCGAGGGTGAGCGTTGGGTTGCCGATTTGAGCATCGAAGCAGAGGTGGAGCGCCTGGCCTTACATCTGGAGAGCCGCGGCGACGTGATGATGCTCATCAACAATGCAGGCTTTGGGACTCAAGGTTACTTGGCAGAGGCGGCGATTGCAGGGCAGATGGCCATGCATCGACTGCATGTGCTAGCCACGGTTCGTCTCACTCGGGCCGTGCTGCCGCAGATGATCGAACGCAAGGCTGGCACGATTGTGAATGTCAGTTCGGTGGCTGGATTTGCACGGTCGGCCAACAACGTCAGCTATTGCGCGACGAAGGCTTGGACGAACGCCTTCAGTGAAGGGTTGTGGCTGGAGTTGCAGGGGACGGGGGTGACGGTGCAGGCGTTGTGCCCGGGATTCACTTACACAGAATTTCACGATGTGATGGGGAGCGACCGGGCCAAGCATCCGAAATGGATGTGGTTGAACGCAGGATTCGTGGTGGAGGAATCGCTGGCGAACCTGGGGAAACTTTATGTGGTTCCGGGGTGGAAGTATAAGGTGTTTCTGGCGTTGTGGACGAAGCTGCCGGCGTGGCTGCGACTGCGGGTGGAAGCGCGTCGCTGAGCTCCCGCGGGCGAAGCGGCACTTGCGCACTCCACAGCTTCAATCCCTCGACCCGGGCCAAAGCGAGCGTCCTCTCGCCGCCTCAATCCCCCACCGTAGACCAACTCGTGACCAGCTACCTCGTCGAGCGCCTAAACCCGATCCAGCTCCGTTGCGTTCGCTTGGATCCGACCGGTTCCCGAGGTCTTGGCACCTCCGGGGCTTCGCCGCGCTGCCCCGCAGGGCCCCTTCCAGCTCCAGCGGGAGTGTCCTGGTGTCCGTGAATGCGCCCCAAGCGATTTGGGCCTCGTGGAGGAGCGCTTCATCGACAGTGAACGTCACCGTTTACCAGTCCGACTTGGACTCACGCCTTCGCGGCGAACGCCAGGGCAGGATTGTCGACTAGCAACCTATTTGCCCAACCATCCGGAAGCAGTGGCAAGAAGTCACTATAAAGATAGGTGTAGCCGCGGAAGTTGCCGCCATTCGGTTCGCCGACGTGATACCAACCGGAGTCCTGGGAGATGAGCGTTCTTCCCAACAGATCGCGCTCCGCCATGGCCTTCACGCAACGGAGGTGATATTCGGCCGAGCGCGGCCCAATGCCATCGAACTCCACCCATGCGCCGGCGCGCGCGGCCTTGGCGTGCACCTCAGGATCCCGTTCGTTCTGAGCGTGCACCCACACGAAATGCTTCAACGGACAGTTCACTTTGTTCAGAATCTCCAGTTGCTCGAGCGCAGCCACGCCGTCTCCCGTGTGCGAAGCGAGCGGCAGACCGGTCTCGCGACTTGCCATGGCGGCCGCCTCGACCAGCTTCCGGCTCAGGGGCGGCAGTGGTCCACGGTCGACTCCGATCTTGATGAAGCGGGGCTTGGTGCCCTCAACGCCGTCCTTGTGTTCCTGCATGAACCGGCGCGCCAGTTTCTCGGCCGATTCTGACTTGGCGTAGTCCGGAAGAAAGATAAACTCACGGGCGGCGTAGAGGCCCGTGTTGGTCCAGAGTTCGACGCCGGAGGCATCGGCGAGGCGGCGCAGCAGCCGCGGGTCGCGGCCGAGGAAATTCGGGGTGCATTCGAGCAGACGGCGGCAGCCCAAGCGGGCAACGGCCTGCAAATGGGGGAGGGCCAGGCGGAACACTTCGTCCGAATCGTAGCGCGACCGGCTCACCTTGTCAGCGCCGATAAAGTCGACAAGGATGTGCTCGTGAACCAGCGTGGAGCCAGGCGGTGGAGCCAGCAGGGAGGCAAGAAAATCTCGGCGTCGCATTTCCATATGATATGGGGATGCGAATTGTTTTGTGGCTGTTGCCGTCTCTCCTGTTCGCGCAGGCCGACTGGCGAACCTACCGGGGAGGACCGGCGCAGACGGGATCCTCCACCCTGAAGCAGATTACGAAAGCGAATGTTGCGAAGCTGCAACCTGCTTGGACATTTGACACCGGGGACGCCGAGAAAGGCACCGAAATTCAATGCAATCCGCTCGTGATTGACGGCGTGCTCTATGGCAGTTCGGCCAAGCAGAAAATCTTCGCACTGAACGCAGCCACAGGTAAGCTGCTTTGGCAATTCGACCCCAGCGGCGGCAAACCAGCCCGCGCCCGGAATCGGGGCCTGGTGATGTGGCAGGACGGCACGGAACGCCGTTTGCTGTTCACTTGGCGGAACTGGTTGTTCGCGCTCGATCCGGCAAAGGGCCAACTCATTGAGAGCTTCGGCAAGCAGGGTCGCGTCGACCTTCGAGAAGGGCTGGGCCGCGATCCCGAGCGCGTTTCCATCTCCGCGCCGACGCCCGGAATTCTCTACAAAGACATGCTGATCCAAGGCTCGCTCGTGCCGGAGGGTCTGCCTTCAGCGCCGGGCGACATTCGGGCCTATGACGTACGGACCGGCGCAATTCGCTGGACCTTTCACACGCTGCCCCGGCCTGGCGAGCCAGGCTATGAGACATGGCCGAAGGACGCCTGGACCTATTCCGGCGGAACGAATTCGTGGCCGGGCTTGGCTCTCGATGAAAAGCGGGGCATCGTTTTCGCGCCGACGGGATCGGCTTCGTTCGACTTTTACGGATCGAACCGGCACGGCGACAATCTCTACGCGAATAGTCTGCTGGCGCTCGATGCGGCTACCGGAAAACGGAAGTGGCACTTTCAGTTCGTGAAACACGATGTTTGGGATCGGGATCTGCCTGCGCCGCCGACGCTTGTGACGGTAAAACGTAACGGCAAAACGGTCGACGCTGTCGCGCAGATCACGAAGTCTGGACACGTCTTCGTCTTTCATCGGGAGACGGGGGAGAGCCTGTTCCCGTTGACCACGGTGGACACGCCGGACAGCGACGTGGAGGGGGAGAAACTGGCCCGGCAACAGGAGCTGCCGCTCAAGCCGGCGCCGTTCGCCCGGCAGGAATTGACCGAGGACATGATCCCGAATCCAGTGGCGAAGGCCCGTTTCCGGCAGGTACGGAGTGGGCCGCAATTCACGCCGCCGAGCAAGGAAGGCACGATCGTCTTCCCCGGCTTCGATGGCGGTGGCGAGTGGGGCGGAGCAGCATTTGACGCTTCGACCGGGCTGCTTTACGTGAACGCCAACGAGATGCCGTGGATCCTGCGGCTGGTGCCTCGCCCAGCGGCGAAAGGCGCCACCTCCGCCAAGATGCTCTACGTACAGAACTGTGCCGCATGCCATCGAGAGGACCGGGGCGGGAGCCCGCCGGAGTTCCCGCAACTGGTGAAACTGGACGCGGCCAAACGGGCGGACCACGCCCGGATCATCGCCAAGGGCCAGGGCCGGATGCCGGGGTTTGGGCACCTTCCAGCGCCGCAGCAGGAGGCGATACTGGAGTACTTGCTGACCGGCAAGGACGCCGCGGCGGCCGGGACGGCCGGGAGTTCCCCGATCGACCAGGCCTACCAGACGGACGGCTACAACAAGTTCCTCGATCCGGATGGCTACCCGGCCGTGAAGCCCCCCTGGGGCACGCTGAACGCCATCAATCTGAACACCGGGGAGTACGCTTGGCGGCAGCCGTTCGGCGAGTTTCCGGCATTGGCGGACAAGACGACGGGCACGGAGAACTATGGCGGGCCGCTAGTCACCGCAGGAGGCGTGCTGTTCATCGGCGCGACTAATCACGACCGCCAATTCCGGGCTTTCGACAAGCACACCGGCAAGCTGCTGTGGCAGACAACGCTTTCGGCCGGCGGGAATGCGACCCCGGCGACGTACATGGTGAACGGGAAACAGTATGTCGTAATCGCGGCGGGGGGCGGTAAGAGCGGCGCCGCAAGCGGAGGCAGCTATCACGCCTTCGCGCTACCCTAACGCGTGAAGTAGAGCCGGCAGAGTTGGGTAAAGGTGGTCGCCAGGGATTTCAACCGAAAGAACTGGGACCGCCCATGCCGGCGGGGATGGTGGCCAACCGGCAACTCAACGACCTCCATTCCGGAGCGTTCGAGAAGCTTCACGAGTTCGACACAAATGGTGCCGCTCGACGAGCGTAACGGCTTTTCTTCGAGCAGCGCGCGACGAAACAGACGGAAATCGCAGTCGATATCGCGAAGCCGGACCCGGAATAGAAACCGGGCGAATTGGTTATAGACCGCCCCGATCGCCTTGCGATGCCACGGATCCTGCCGGGCGATTTTGTACCCGTTCACGAGTCCCACGTGAGGCTGCATCGCTTGGAGCAGCGGCGGAAGGTCACCCACATCGTACTGGCCGTCGCCGTCGGTGTAGAAGATAAAATCCTTGGTCGCCGTCGCAAAGCCGGTGCGCAGGGCGCCACCGTATCCCCGGTTTTCGGGATGGGTGATGACGCGAAGCCTCGGCCCATATTTTACGTGGAGCTGTTCGAGGACTTCCCCGGTGTTGTCGGCGCTACCATCGTTTACGACGATGACTTCAAAGTCGTCGACGAACTCTTCGAGCACCGCAAAGGTCTTAGCGATCAGCGGTGGAATCGAGGGGGCATCGTTGTAGGCCGGGAAAAAGACGCTCAGGCTGTGGGCGAACCGCTGAGTTGGCGCAGCGGTCGCGATCGGACGGACTGTTGCGGTCTTAGGCATCGAAGGGGAAACATCACGATACCGGATCGAAAGTTGCGCCGTCTATACTAGATCCGCTGTAAAGAATTATTAAATTTACGACACGATTCCGCGGCGGACCGCACTGAGTACGAGCTCGGCGGCACTATGCAGGCCCAGCTTTTCCATGATCCGGGCCCGATGGGTCTCGATGGTGTGAAGACTCAAGCTCAGTTGATGAGCAATTTCCTTGTTGCTGTTGCCTTCGGCCAAGAGTTGGTAGATGTGGCGTTCGCGGTCGGTGAGGCGATCGTAACGATCGTCGAGAGACTCGTTCGGATTGCGCAGCCGGAGAAAGCGATCCACTTCGGGGCTAAAGAAACGGCGGCCCCGTCGAACGGCGTGGATGGCGGCGAGGAGTTCTTCCTCAACGCAGTCTTTCAACACATAGCCATTGGCGCCTTCTCGCACCGCCCGTACGACATAGCGTTCGTCGGCGTGCATGCTTAGCATCAGAACGGCGACGTTCGGGGAGTTGCGGCGGAGTTGGGTTAACGCTTCGAGGCCATTGAGGCCCTTCATGCCGACGTCGAGCAGGGCGAGATCGGGTTCGTGTTCTCGGGTCAAATTGATGGCTTCGACACCGGTGCTGGCTTCGGCGACGACCTGGAGGCCCGGCTGGGTTTCCAGGATGCGGCGTAGGCCTTGGCGGACGAGGGTATGGTCATCAGCAAGCAATATTCGGAATGGCATTAAATATGGACCTCCATGGCCGCGGGCGTTTCGATTGGTAGGCGAACCAGAAGCCGGGTTCCAGCTTGAGGCCGGGACTCCAGCAAAAGAGTCCCCCCGAGCTTCTGGGCCCTTTCCTTGATCCCCAAAATGCCTGTCCCATGACGAGGAAGCCCCCGGTCGCTGAGAAGGAAACCGACTCCGTCGTCTTGGACTTCGAGGACAAGCGAATGGTCGTCGTGAGCGAGGATGACCCGAACGAGCGAAGCCCGCGAGTATTTCTCGCAGTTGTGCAGCGCTTCTTGGGCAATGCGAAAGATGCAGGTCTTGGCTGCATCGGAGAGGTTTTCTCCGAGTTCGGCGCCTTCAAATTCCGTTTGAATTCCGGATCGGCGGCCAAAGTCTTCCAATTGCCACTGCAGGGCCGCGCCGAGCCCAAGGTCGTCCAGCAGACTTGGCCGGAGGAGTAGCGAGATATCCCGGACCATGCGAACCGTGCGTTCGGCCAGTTCGCGAGCCCGGGCCAACCGGGTACGGGCGTCGCTTTCGGGAAGCATCGACATGGCATGGGAGATTTCCATCCGCAGAGCCGTCAAGGATTGCCCAACTTCGTCGTGGAGTTCGCGAGAGAGTGAGCGGCGTTCCTCTTCCTGGATTTCGAGCAGCCGAGCAGAGAGCTTCTCGAGTTCGAGCGAATGGAGATGGCGTTCTCTCTCCACACGCGCAGCGATTCGCAGGCTAAAGTAAGCGACTGACAGGCCCACTGCCAGGGACGCGCCGAGCAGGAAGACGAGGGTGCGCGTGGCGGCTGCTCGCTCGGCCAGATAGCGGTTCTGCGCCTGAACCAGTTCGTGGCGGCCATCGTTGCGGAACTCCTCAATCAGGGCGAAGGCGGAGAGACGGCGGGGAACCAGAACCGTTTCGATGTACGAGTTCGGGGAACCGGGAGCCATGCGGAGCTCCTCGACAAAACTCTTAAATTCGGCGGGGAGGCCGAGGGCTTCGACAGGCTTGGGAGACAGCACGCGGAGCCTTGACAATGCTTGTTCCCCCTGCACTTCCAACTCCCTCAGCCGGCTGAAAAACCGCGCCTCTCCGGCGGCGGTGGGAGAAACGAAATAGTCGCGGGAATAGATGCCGCCCATCCAGACGGTCCGCCGGAAACCGGCGATAGCCTCATCCTTTTCGAGGAACCGGCGATACGCTGCCTGCTGCTCGGGTCCGCCCACCGTCTGAAGGCGAAAGGCTTCAAACGCCGATGCGGCGAGCAGGAGAAGAATGGCGGCGAAGCCGCCGCGGAGGACGAACAAGCTATTGGACGACTTCTTCATCGGCGAACTACTCCTCTACAGAGTATCCCTTTCAGCAGTCCTAGACCGGTTGGCATACAGGATTTGGTGTATTGCGAGAAGGAGCAGAAAGGAATCTACTGGCAATTCCCCTCCAACATGAGCATTGCTGCGCAGTCCGCGTCCGTCAGGCGCGCCCAAATCGAATTTCACAACTTCGCCTCTTTGGGGGAACCGGAGCGCGCTCTCCGCATTTACGCGGAAGAGAACGCGCGGCGGGGAGCATTCCTCCGAAATCACTTGGCTTATGCCGGTTCGCTGACCCCGTTTCTTGAAATTGGAGCTAACGCCGGGCACTCCTCGTACATGCTGGTAAACGAGTTCGGAGCGGAAGGATTCGCATCGGACCTTTCCGCCGATTCGCTGCGCCATGGAGTAGCCCTAGTGAAGGCCTGGAATCTGGAGCGGTCTCCGATTCGCGTGGCCGCCGATGCACTGCATCTGCCATTTGCCGATGGCTCGCTACAGTGTGTCGTGGCGTTTCAGATGTTGAGCCAGTTTTTGAACATCGACAGCGTATTCCGTGAGGTAAAGCGAGTTCTGCGGCCCGGTGGCGTCTTTATTTTCGCCGAAGAGCCTGTACGGCGGCGGATGACCCTTGGCTTGTACCGCTGTCCCTATCCAGAAACGATGAAGCCTTGGGAGCGCCTGCTGCACAAATGGGGCCTTCTGGGATACCTGGTGCGCGATGTGATTGGAGCGCATCAGGAAGAGAGCTTCGGAATCCGTCAGAATCACTCGATGGTTCTGGAGGACTGGCGAGACTTGGTGGATCGCCATTTCGAGAGTTGGGAGTATGAACTCTATATCCCGGAAAGGGGGTGGGGTGAGCGCTTGGGTAAGCGCCTGTTTGGCGCGGGGCTGGGCGGGACACTGGCGGCAGTTTGCAGGAAAGCGGGAACGGCGGACGCGGACACCCGATCGCTTTGGGAACGGTTACGTTGTCCGGATTGCGAGGGGGGACCCTTGGGCCGGGAGCTAAACGGCGCGCTCCGCTGTCACTGTGGATACACGGCACCCCTAGAAGGAGGGGTCTATAACCTGCTGGGATCTGAGGACAAGGACGAGTTGTACCCCGGCGACCGTGCGGATATCATCGACTTTTCCCGGGAGAGCCACCACGAACGGTTGGGGGCAGGATGGCACGAGTTGGAAGGGGTATACGGGAACAAGTTCCGCTGGATAGGGGAGCAGGCTGATGCCCGGCTTGAAAATGTTCGAGGAGGAAGCCAACGGCTTCGCATCCGGGGCCACGCGCACAGTAACTTATTTGCGAGCGGCGTCCCGCCTTGGGTGCGTGTGACCGTGAATGGGCGTGAGCAGCGGCGGTGGATCCTCGAGCGGACGGGGCTCTTCATTCTCGAAACAGACCTTCCCGACGACCCAAGCTATGAAGTAGAGATCTTCGCGGGGCCGACGTGGATCGTGCCGACGGATGATCGAACTTTCAGCGTGAATCTGTCCATGATCCGGCTAGACCCTCTCGATTGAAGACCACGCCAAGACCAGGATGTTCCGGCACCACGTAGTTGGGTCCATCGAGCAGGATGGGTTCGGCGAGGAACTGATTGGCAACTTCAAGGACTCGGGGATTGTATTCGCAAAGGCGGCTGTTCGGCAGCGCGGCGGCCAGATGAACTGCCGCGAGAATTTGCGGCGCCAGCGCGATGCTGACGTGGGGCACAAGCTGCTTGGCGATCTTGCCAATCGCCACGGACTCTGTGATGCCGCAACGGCCAAGGTCGGGCTGCAGCACTTTGGTGAAGGCGAGAAAGGGCTGTAGCTCATATCGGGTCCGGTAGCTTTCCCCCAGCGCCAACGGAGAGCGCGCCCGGCGCACCCAGCGATGGTGTTCCTCGGTATCTTCAGGAGGAAAAGGGCACTCCATCCAGTCAAGGTCGAGGTCAAATCCGGCGCCGGAGGGAAGGTGCCATAGCGCATCCACGGCGAAACGGACCCCAGGGAACGCGGATTGGAACAGCCGGACCCGGCGGTCGAGTTCCGGCCACGACTCTTCGAGATAAACCTTAAACAGCCGGAAGCCGCGGTCGACATACTGACGGATAAACGCGAGGCGCTCGTCGTCGGTAGCCCCAGCAACCCCGGACACATAGGCAGGCACCCGATTGCGGGTGCCGCCGAGCAGGCGGGTGACCGGCTGCCCGGCGAGTTGGCCAGCCAGGTCCCAAAGCGCGATGTCCAGGCCTGCCATGGCGTCCAGTTGGTATCCGCCGGTCTGGCCCCGGACGCGCATGGTGCTATAAAGCAATTCCCGAATCTCGATGATTTCGGCGGGCTTCCCAGTGAACGGGCGGCCGGCGAGAAGGGGTGCGAACAGGAGGTCGATGATGGTGCATGCAACCTCGGGCACAAGCGGCGCCTGGGATTCGCCCCAACCGGTCATGCCGTTTGAGAGATCGATACGGACCAGCGCCGTCTCAAAATCGACGGGATAGAGGACGGGATACGCCGTCGACCAGCGATAACGGCCCTCACCGCTTACCGCGGTAGGAGAACCGGCGAGTCCGCGAGCCGCATTGGTATCGCGAGGAATACGCACGGGAATGGCGGTCACGTTTTCAATGCGCATAAGATCTCCGAATGTTGATAATTGAAACTGGAACCGAATGAAACTTCGCCGACTGACCCGGAAGCGCGCGACTGATGAAGTATACGAGGCGCTGCGCGATGCCATCCTGACCCGCGGATTTAAGCCGGGTGAGCGATTGCAGGTCGAGGAGATTGCCAACAAACTGGGTGTCTCGTTGACGCCGGTGCGGCACTCCGTGCAGCGCCTGTGCACGGAGGGGTTGATTGAGATCCGGCCGCGTTCGGGCACGTTCGTCGCTACCTTGACCGTCGAGGATATTCAATCGACCTTCCAGGTGCGCTGCGCCCTCGAATGCCTGGCGGCGGAGTTGGCGATCGCGCGGCTGACAAGGGCTGTCGAAAAAGAGTTCGACGAGTTGCTTGGGTTGCTGCGGACGCCCGTGGGCGATGAAGAAGCGCTGCGAAAACATGAGGAAGCGAATAGCGACTTGCACCAAACCTTGCTGCAGGCTTCCGGTAACAAGCGCCTGGAGGAGGTCTATGCGGGGTTGAACGCGCATCTGACGATTGCGCGGATCCACGCATCGGAGAGTCGAAAGACGGAGACAGCGTTTCAAAGTAAAGAGTGGTTGGTGCGATTTCAGCAGGAGCAGGCCGAACACGAGGAGATTGTGGCGGCGCTAAAGGCGAAGGACGTGAAGCGGGCGCAGGAGGCGTTACGGAAACATATCTATCGGGCTAAGGATGCGATGATTGCGTCGTTTGCAGCGGTGTTCGGACCAGCCAGCGGACGAGCAGGTAAGAAATCGGATGAAGCAACCCCATCAAAACGAAAACGCTCGCATAGCTAAATTGGACCACCATCCAGCCCGTTAGCGCAGTAAACAATGTTCCTCCAAGCCCATTGCCGAAGGCAAGCAGTCCGGCAACCGTACCGATAACCTCCCGCGGATAAATGTCGTTGGTCAGCGTGGCCTGGTTGGTTTTCCAGCCCATATGCGCAAAGGTGACCACGCAGATCAGCGCCAATGATACCGTCCGGCTTTCGACGAAACCCACCGCCATCGAGAGCGGCATCAGGGCGGCGAAGGGCAGCATCCAGGCCAACCGCGCATCTACCGGGCTCCACCCGCGCCGGATGAGTTGGCCGGAGAGCCAGCCGCCAGCGAGGCTTCCGGCATCGGCAGTCAGGTATGGCATCCAGGCCAACATTCCCATTTCGGCGACGGTGAACCCGCGCTGGTCGACCAGATACTTGGGCAGCCAGAAAAGATAGAACCACCACACGGGATCGGAGAGGAAACGAGCCGCCAGGAGGCCCCACGTCTGCCGGTAGCGGAGCATCTCCGACCAATGGCGCTGCGGGCCGGCTGGTACCGGAAGCGCCACCGCATGCCGCGTGATCAGGAGCCAGGGAACAAGCCAAAGCAGCCCCAGCGCGCCCGTGGCGACAAAAGCGAACCGCCACCCATAGTGAAGCGCGAGCACTGTGATCACAGGTGGGGCGATTACCGCGCCAACGCTGGCGCCCGCCTGGATCAGTCCGTTGATGAAGGCCCGATCCTTCGGCGCATACCACTCCGAGACGCCCTTGAACGCCGCCATAAAGTTGCCGCTCTCGCCGGCGCCCAGAAGAAAGCGGAACGCTCCCAGCGACCAGGGTCCGCGCACAAAGGCATGGAGCATATTGGCGGTGCTCCACCACACCATGAACAGACTGAGGGAGCGTCGTGTTCCCCAGCGATCCACGATGAAACCGGAGCCCACATACATGACCGTGTAAGCGGCCAGAAATGCCGTCAAGACATTCGAGTACTGCTGGTCGGAGATGCCAAGCTCTTTCGTAAGGGTGGGAGCCAGAACGGAAAGCGTCTGCCGATCGATGTAGTTGATCACCGTCGACAGGAACAACAGTCCGGCGATGCCCCAACGCCACGGGGACATCGCTAGACAGCCACGCCGGCGCGGATGCGTTCGCGCAGGAAGCGCAGTTCGGCCAACGAAGCCGCATCCAGGGAAGCGGTGGGATGCCGGACCCGTGCTGAAGCGATGATCCCCTCTGCGAGGAGATTGTGTTTCATGGCTGAGACGCCAAGCCCCGGTTGCAGTTCAAAACGGAGCAGCGGAAGAATTCTCTCAAACTCATCCCACGCGGCGGCCAGATTATGCGATTCGAGAGCGTTCCAGATGGAAACCAGCTCGCGGGTCAAGTCGCTGCCGGGCATCTGGCCGCGGGCGCCGCGCTGATACTCTTCGATAAAGAACTGACAGTTGAGTCCCCCGAACAGCGTTAGAGAGTCTCCGGCGGCGGCGTGGAGCGCGGACGTCTTCGGAGCCGTCGGCGGCGCTTCGACCTTCACCAGTCGAACATGCTCGATCTCGCGGGCCATACGAGCCAACAACGGCACGGGCAGAGGCACCTGAGTAAGCAGCGGGGCGTCCTGCACCATGATGGGGATCGAGACGGCTTTGGAAATCTCGCCGAAGTAGTGAATGAGCCCATCGCCATCCGTTTTCAAGTAGTACGGCGGCAGGATCATCAACCCATCGGCGCCCAAGTCTTCCATCTCTTTCGAGAGGGCCACAGCAGCATCGGTACCGGTGTGACCGGAGGAGGCGATCAGCGGGACATGAGGACCAGCTTCGCGACGGATGAGCTGCATCAGGGCGATCCGCTCCTCCGTGGACAGGGTGTACCCTTCGCTGGCGTTGCCGAAAAGCCCAAGTCCATGCGCACCCTGATCGAGCAGGTAGTGAATGAGACGGGCTTGACTCGAATAGTCGATCTGGCCCGTCTCGTCGAAAGTAGTGCATAGGATCGGAAAGACCCCACGGAGCGGCTTCTGCATTCTGAAATTTTATATCACAGACAACCTTTCCGCATCCCCGCGTTTTACGGAACGCGCCGGACGCCAACAACCTTCCACGGACTGGTGAGCCCGGCCAGGGTATTGGCGGCGGTCCAGATGCCAATGGATGGACCGAAGCCGGACTTGAACTGCATATTCAATGTCACGAACAGGGTGTTGCCGACCGTCGTAGCGCTCGAACCTTCCATCGAAATCCGGCATTGGGAATTCTCGATCGCGCCAACACCGGTCACCGGAATCGATTGGGCGGCGTTCCCATCCCCGTTGTCCGGGATCAGGAATAGAAGATTTCCCGGCTTGTAGTAGGCGACATAACAGGCCCGGCTGCCGTCCACGGCCGTATTGGCGAGTGCCCAAACCGTTTGGATGTTGTCGGTGGAAGAAACGTCCTGGTAGCTAAAGGTCAAAACGGCCGTGTTGTTTTCGCCCGCGCCGGGGGTCGCATCCACCGAACGGGGGAAAGCAACCAGCGACTCGGGAATGATCGAGACCCCGGCGGTACGCCATCCCGAGGAGGCATTGGCCACCGACCGGCCCGCGAGATACACGACTTTATTCCCCATAAAGCTGGGGGTAAACAAAACGTTCAGAGTCAGCGTCAGCGTGTTGCCGGAAACCGTAGCGGCTGAGCCACCCGAGTAGATCGTACACTGACTGTTGCTGACCGACCCGGCCCCGCCCAGGACCAGTGCGTTCGAAAGGCCGCTATCCGTTCCGCCGTCATTGACGAGGTAGAGAACGCCGAGCGGCTGCGAGTAAGCAATGTAACAGGCGCCACTACCAACAAGGGCCGTGTTGATGAGAGCGTTCACCACCCCAATTTGCGACGCTGCCTCCTGGTGAGTAAACGTAAAGGTAAATATCTGCGACATCCCCGAGAGGACGAACGGAGCGGTGCCTGTCGTGGAAGGAGCCACGGGCCCGACTCGACGTACCCGATGGGCAGCGGAATCGGCGATTACGAAAGCTCCCGTCGAATCAACGGCGACATCGGCCGGCGCGTTGAGTTGGGCGAACGTGGCATTGGCGCCATCGCCGGATGAGCCGGGAGTGCCATTGCCTGCTTCCGTCGAGATCAAACCGCCGGGCGTAACCTTGCGAATGCGATGGTTCGTCGTGTCCGCGATCAACAGGTTCCCCGATGGGTCGATCGCAATACCCTGTATATTGCCGAGGCGGGCGGCCGTTGCCGGTCCACCATCGCCGGCATAACCCAGGTTGTTCGAGCCAGCCACGGTAGAAATGATGCCCGCCGGGGTGACTTTGCGCACTTTGCCCTGAAACTCACCGATAAATAGGTTGCCGGCGGAATCCACCGCCAGGCTGGTGGGCCCCGCCAATCCAGCGGAATTGGCTTGCCCGCCGTCCCCGGTTGAAAAGAAGTCGCCGTTGCCGGCGTAGTTGGAGATGATGCCTCCGGGAGTCACCCGGCGAACCCGTAAACTGCCGAGCTCCGCGATGTACAGATTGCCGGCGGCGTCCAAGGCGAGTCCGCTAGGGGTATCGAGGCGGGCGGTGATGGCCGTCCCTCCGTCGCCGGAGTTGCCTTGCTCCCCGATGCCCGCGTAGGTACTGATGATGCCGCCGGGCGTGACACGGCGAACCCGATGGTCTTCGGAATCAGCGATATAGAGAGTGCCATTCGGCGCGACAACGACGCGGCGAGGTGACCGCAATTGGGCGTTCACGGCGCTCACCCCATCGCCGGAATAGCCCGAAACACCGCTACCGGCGTAGGTCGTGATGACTCCGGCTGGCGTGATGCGGCGTACTCGGAAATTGCCAGTGTCGGCAATATAGATGTTCCCCGCGGCATCAAAGGCGGCCCCGGATGGGCTGGCGAGCTGGGCCGAAATCGCGGGTCCCGAGTCCCCGCCAAAACCGGACAACCCGGTGCCAGCAGCCGTCGATATGGTCCCTTGCGCCCAGATCGCACTGGAGGAACTTAGCACCAATCCAGCGACGAGAGAAGAAAGTTTCATAACTCAGTACCTTCCCTGCAGCATAACACTGCCCGGAATAGTACTTAGCCGCTTTTACCTAGCAGGGAGTCGAGTTGCTCTACCACCATCGTCATCATCACAATCTCGCCGCGCAGCCGGTCCGTCGCCCTCGAGGCCTCCTGATTTGCATCTGCATTCTTCTGCACGACGGCCGAAACACCCTGGAGCGCGGCAGCGATCTGGTCCGTGGCATTCGTGCGGTCGATGGCGCCTTGACTGAGCAGGGTGGCAGAGCTATCAATGGAGGCCGACCCTTTCTGGATGTCTCGGAAAACTTGAGCGACTTGTCCGGTGCGGGCAGCCCCCTCCGTCGCGCTGGCCTTCGCCTCGAGCATGATGGAATCGGTGTCCTCGGCAGCCGTCGCGCAGCGTTGGGCCAGAACGCGGACCTCATCAGCGACAACCGCAAAACCCATGCCGTGTTCCCCGGCACGCGCGGCCTCAATCGCGGCATTCAGCGCCAGCAGGTTGGTCTGGAATGCGATCTGGCCAATGATATTCACCACGACTCGGACGCGTTCAGCGGCGTTCTGGATCTGTTCCATCGCCGCGTTGAGTTCGGCGATCGCGTCGTGACCCTGCGTAATCTCGCTGGTCAGCCCGGCAATACTGCGGGCAATACTGGTCGTTTCCTCGCTTTCGCGGTGGGCACGATCTCGAGTTTCCTGCATCATGGCGGCGATCTCTTCGACGGATGCTGCCTGTTCGGAAGCCCCTTCGGAAATCTCAGAGCTCACCCCCGCCACGGAGTCCGCCGTCGCCCGCATTTGGTGCGCTCCCGCATGCAGCGTCTCGGCGGCCGCCCGGATCTCCGACGTGATGCTGATCGGGACCTGGACAGCGACGAAGATGCCCAGGAAATACAATGCCGCCGTGGTGAGCGAGGCCAGAAGGATCCTCCTCTCGTAAGCGGCCTGGCGGAGTACAAGAAGAACGTCCAACTCCTCCAACGCCACGTCGGCGAAGCGGCCTAGCTTCGAGGAGATCGCGCGAGAGTCTCGCACCGGGCCAGAGAGGGCCACCTCCAACTCCCGGATCGCTAGGGGCAGGCGCGCCTGCAAGGATGGACTGACTCCGAAGAAGTTTCCGTCCTCATTCACTGCCGCCCGGGCAGACCGAAGCAGTTGGGCCAGCAACTCCGCTGAATCCGGCTGTTTGGCCAGCAACGGAAGAATCAGGCCGACAGCGTCCATCAGGTTGTAGGCATCCAGGCTCGGATCGAGGATTAAATAGCTGTCGTCCAGCAACTGGCGCAATGCGCGCTGCGATTCTCGCGCGTCTTCTGTACGAGAGAGAATCTTGGCCACCAAGGGCCGCGCCGACTCCACGCCCGCGCGCTCGCGAGCCGCAAAGCGAACATCCTGCTGCAAAGAGGTAACCACAAAAAAGAGTGCGGCGACCACGGGGAGTGTCAGGAGTGCAACTGCCAGCCACATGCGGCTGTGGAGTGGCAGTCTGGCCAGGATCTGGCGTGTTCTAGGGGCGATGTTTAAAGACCAGCCGTGAGATCTTCGAGCTTTCACGAGGGTCTTATCGGGTGGTGTCGTTGCTGTTGTGAGCAAATTCTCCAACCAGTAATTTACTTGCCACCGGACAAAAGCGATGATACGTTCAAGGGGAACGTGGATTGATTTAGGGCTGGAGATAATCTCAACGAGCCTTGCTAATTGCAACCACGCTAAAAAGTGCTAAAGGAGTATCGATTTATGCGACCAAGCGAAGCCTTGTGCGGCTCGGGTGGTGAACTGGTAATGGTCCGCGTGGCCGTAACCGCGAAAGACTTGGAAGATACTTTGGAAACACTGGCGGAACTCGATTTCCCCGTGAATCCTGAGCTATTTCACCGTGGGGCGGAAACGACCATTGAGTTTCCTGCCTACTCGGGGAAGCTAACGCAGATTTTTGAGGCCTTAAAAGACAAGGGGTCCCTCGAAACCGTCTCAATGCTGGCCGAGATCGGACTCTAGCTCCGGTCAGGCCTCGCCACAGCGCCGCGCCGCCATCTTCCGGCGGAGAGCTTGCATCAGGCGGTCTTCCACTTCCGTGGGGATCGCCTGCGGCTCCATGCCTTTGAAAACCTTCATCGTTTTCTTGCAGGTATCGACTACCACCCAGCAATTCGGGCACTCGTTGATGTGTTTTTCGAGCTGTGCGCGGAGTAGAGAATCCGTCTCCTCGTCAAGGAAGGCGTTCAGTCCGGATAGAAAATCTTTACATGTAAGCAAGCGCGTCGTCTCCCTTTCGCTTGAATACCCTTGTGAGGCGTTCTCGTAGTTGCAGGCGGGCACGCAGCAACCGGCTCTTCACCGCCGGAATAGACAAGTCGAGCGCTTCCGCCGTCTCCTCGGTCGATAATTCTTCAACATCCCGCAACTGGAAAACGGTGCGGAATGCTGGTTTCAGGTTCTGGATCGCCTCGTCCAGAATCTGGCGCAGTTCGGTCTGCCCATACTTCTGCTCGGGGTCGCCGTCCCACACGGCAATCTCGCGGGTGACCTGCTCTTCACCGGTGTCGATCTCCTCATCGAGCGAGACCGTCTTGTCGCTCCGGCGCTTCCGCAGCTTCATCAACGCCTCGTTCACCGCAATTCGCACAATCCAGGTGTAGAACTTGGAGTCGCCATGAAAGCCGTCGAGGTGGGTATAGGCCTTGAGAAAGGCGTCCTGCAAAACATCTTCCGCGTCCTCGTCGTTCTGCGTAATATTCTTGGCGAGGCGGAAGATCTTCCGGTTGTAACGGTTGACCAATGTGGAAAACGCAGCGTCGTCTCCTTGACGAGCGAGTTCCACTAGAGCTGATTCGTCGATGAGTTCCTGCCCGTTGGCGGTATCCATGCGCGGTTTCTTATCATACCAGCCGGGCCGGTATTCGGGGAACGCGACAGCAAGGGCCAAACCGGTCATATGCTACTCTGATGTTTACTCTCCTCCTTTGGATTCAGCCCTTTGAGGGTCGATTCCGCCGAAGTAAACACCTCATGTCCAGTATTGTGATCACGCTGCCGGACGGCAGCCAGAAGAGCGTTCCCGCCGGATCGCGGCCGCTCGATGTCGCCAAGGCTATCAGCCAGCGCTTGGCCGACGACGCCATCGCCGCCAAGGTGAACGGGGAGATGTACGACCTCACCCGTCCGCTCGATGGCGACGTCAATCTCCAGATCCTGACGACCCGCGACCCGGAATCCCTCGAAGTCTACCGTCACTCGACCGCCCACCTGCTGGCCGCGGCGGTGCTCGAGATCTGGCCCGACACCCAGCTTGGTATTGGACCTCCCATCGAAAACGGCTTCTACTACGATTTCGATAAAGCGGTGCCGTTCACCTCGGACGACCTCGAAAAGATCGAAGCGAAAATGTGGGAGATTCAGGCGCGGGACCTGACCTACGATCGCGTGATGACCGAAAAGGAAGAGGGGCTGAAGAAGTACGCCAACCTCTGGATGAAGAGCGAGCTGATCGCCGAGCGCGCGGGCGAAATCTTTAGCGAATACACGCTCGGCCCGCAGTTCATTGATTTCTGCCGCGGGCCGCACGTCCCCTCGACGAAAAAGATCAAGGCCTTCAAGCTGCTCCACCTCGCCGGCGCCTACTGGAAAGGGGACGAGCACAACAAGCAGTTGCAGCGCATCTACGGCACCGCCTTCTTCTCGAAGAAGGAGCTTGACGAGTTCATCGCCCGGCAGGAAGAGGCCAAGCGCCGCGACCACCGGAAGCTCGGCACCGAACTCGATCTGTTCAGCATCCAGGAACTCGCCGGGCCGGGCCTGATCTTCTTCCATCCCAAGGGCGGCATCATTCGCAAGACGCTCGAAGACTGGATGCGCGAAGCCTATCTCGAACGCGGCTATTCGCTCGTCTATACCCCGCACGTAGCCCGGCGCGACCTCTGGAAGGTCTCGGGGCACGCGAACTTCTATAGCGAGAACATGTTCAAACCGATGGAGCTGGACGACGCCGAATACCAGCTCAAGCCGATGAACTGTCCGTGCCACATCCTGATCTTCGCCAACTCGCCCCACAGCTACCGGGACCTGCCGGTGCGCCTCGGCGAACTCGGCACCGTCTACCGTTACGAACGTAGCGGCACCATGCACGGCCTCCTCCGCGTCCGCGGCTTCACCCAGGACGACGCGCACATCTTCTGCACCCCGGAACAGATTGAAAGCGAAGTGGTCGCCTGTCTCGAATTCGCTATCCACACGCTGCACACCTTTGGCTTTACGGAGTACGAAGCCGAACTCTCCACCTGGGACGACGGCGTCAGCGGCAAGTACGACGGCACGCCCGAACTCTGGGCTCTGGCCGAAAAGGCGCTGTTCGCCGCCACCGAAAAGGTCGGTATGAAGGCGAAGTTGATGAAGGACGAGGCTGCCTTCTACGGACCCAAGATCGACGTGAAACTCGTCGACGCGATCGGCCGGAAATGGCAGCTTTCGACGGTCCAGTTCGACTTCACCCTGCCGCAGCGGTTCAAGCTCGAATACACGGCTGAAGACGGCAAGAAACACCAGCCGCTGATGGTTCACCGCGCACTGTTCGGCAGCGTGGAGCGCTTCTTCGGCATCCTCGTCGAGCACTACGCCGGGGCCTTCCCGGTGTGGCTGTCGCCAGTCCAGGTCGCCGTGCTCCCCATCACCGATAAGCAGAACGACTACGCCCGTGAAGTGGTCGCCAAGCTTGAAGCGGACGGCGTACGGGTGACCCTCGACGAACGCAACGACAAAGTGAACGCCAAGATTCGCGATGCCCAGATGCAGAAGATTCCCTACATGCTGGTCATCGGCGGCCGGGAAGCGGAGAACGGCAATGTCTCCGTACGGCACCGGAAGCAGGGCGACCTGGGCGTCAAGCCAGTTGACGAGTTCCGGGCCCATATCAAACAACTGATCGCGTCGCGAGCGACGTCGGAATAGGCTCCCTTGGCGTGGGTTCTGGCGGCGCTGCTGGCGGGT
Source organism: Candidatus Sulfopaludibacter sp. SbA3 (assembly GCA_945890485.1). Taxonomy (GTDB): domain Bacteria; phylum Acidobacteriota; class Terriglobia; order Bryobacterales; family Bryobacteraceae. Next base: position 48,260 of record CAMDCN010000014.1, read on the forward strand.
TCGCTCGTTTACTGCGTGTTGATTGGAGTGGCGGTCCGGCGATACCGGGCCGCCCGGAGCGTGGGAGCCGGCACCGAACCCGTCAGCATTTTGAAGCCGCTTGCCGGGCTCGATGAGGGCCTCGAGGCAAACCTGCGCAGCTTCTTGGACCAGGATTATGAGAACTTTGAAATTTTGTTCGCGATGCGCACGGAGGCCGATCCTGCCTATGGATTAGTTGAGAAGTTGCGCCGCGAGTATCCCGCGGTGTCCACCCGAACGATTCTGACGGGTGAGCCACCGTGGCCGAATGCAAAAGTCTGGAGTTTGTCGCTGATGATGGAGCAGGCCCAATTCGACCTGCTGATCATGAGTGACTCCGATATCCGCGTGACTCCCGCGATGGCCCGCACCATCGCCGGCGAGTTTGCCGCGGACCGTGGACTGGCCGTGACCACCTGCCCTTACCGGGCGGTGGCCGGCCGGTCGATCTGGTCCCAGCTCGAAGCAATGGGGATGAACACGGAGTTTTGGGGCGGGGTGATGGTGGCGCGAATGCTCGAAGGAATGCGCTTCGCCGTCGGTCCGACGATTGCGGCGAGGCGGTCCGCCATCCGCGCTGTGGGCGGCTGGGAGTTGCTGCAGCAGTACCTCGCCGAAGATTTCGTCCTCGGGAGTTTGGCCGCCGAAAAGGGATTGGGCGTGGGGCTATCGAGCTTCGTCATCGAACACCGGATTGGCAGCGAAAGCTTTCGCCAGAACGCGGCCCACCGGATCCGCTGGAACCGGTCGACCCGCCGCTCGCGGCCGGCTGGATACGTCGGACAGGTTTTCACGAACCCCATCCCCCTCGCGTTGGCGCTCGTCGCCGTGCGTCCAGAGTGTTGGCCCGTGCTATTCGTGGTGGCTTCGTTTCGTAGTTTTGCCGGTTGGGCAACCGCGGAAGCGGTCCTCGAAGATCCAGTCTGCCGTCGGCAATGGATCTGGATTCCGGTGCAGGATCTGCTGAGCTTCGCTTTCTGGGTTGCCGGATTCTTCGGCAATACGATCAAATGGCGCGGGGTACGGTATCGATTGCTCCCGGACGGGAAGTTTCAACGGGTGGAATAACCGACCGTAAGAACGTCCGCAGCGCTTCCACGGACGCGCTCGCCGAGTCGGCCGCTACCCCGGGCGGAGGCATCTCCTCCCGCCAAGCCGCCCCGCGGGAAAAGATCCGAATCTGCTGAGCACCAACTTTTGCCGAAACCGCGTGTCCCTTGTCCCAATACTGTTTGGCGCGGGTATCCCAAACGCGGGCCATCACCTCCGTCGCCGGCGGAGCCCAATCCGAATCCGCTTGCGGCTCCCAGATTACTTGCACAAGAATCGGCGCACCCTCGAACTCGGTCAGCAACGCCTGTAGCGCCGAGGCGCCAGCCAGGGACTCCGGGCGGGTAGGAGACAGAATGGCAACCACTCGAATCCGGTCTGCCGCCTGGTTGAAATCGGCCTGGAGGCGCGCAACGCTCGCTGAGTCGATACTGAGCAACGGGGGTTGCCCTTCCGGCACGGTGCCAGGACCAAAAAGATACCAAAGGGAGGCGCCCAGAATGGCGGACATGGTAAGCCCCCAAAGGGCGAGAAGCTTTTTCATAGCGATGCTTTTACCTAGAGTATCGGCAGGTCGAAGAAGTTTCTATGGAGTCGGCTGCAAAGTCAGGGTCGCGGCCGCTGGCGACTGGAGCGGAAAGCCTTCCGCGCTCTGGAACGCCCGCCATTGGTCCTTGTAGTGCCCGGAAAACGGATGACCGGAGACGCCCGCCGGCAAATGGTACAGTCCGCCAGCCGGATCACCGAAATCGACGACGAAGCGCATGGAGGGGAGCATCCGGGCGGACGTCTGCTTGATCGTCGTGCTGGATCCGTTGGCCTGATACGGCCCCAGGTTGAAGTAGCGCCCGATCCACGGCAGCCGGTCGAGTACCGGATGGCGAACGGTGAGCTGGTTATAAATGCCGTAGCGCCACTTTTGCAGATCAGCGCCTTGCGCGCGTTGCCCCTCCTCCACGCCCTCCTGCAGGGCTCGCAACACGACGGCATCCCAATCGGGAAACCAGCCGGGTGTCTGGCGGTCGAGCAGCGTTTCAATATGGGCCGATCCGATCTGGATATCGTAGTCGGCTCCCGATTGGCGCGCGGCCTTTTCCGTGATCATGCGGCGCAAGTGCTGATAGGTGTAGGTGATAATCAGCGGCGCGGACAACTCCGGCATCATCTGGCCATTCCAAGCCTTCAGAATCTCAACCGCGGGTGCAAGATTCGGGTTGGTGGCCTGCCGGCGCTCCCAAGCCTTCACCACGTGTTGCGCTAGGTGATGCGACAGTCCGGAATAGACATCGGCCTGCAACTGGATCGTCGAGGCGGGAGACCATTTCGGCTCCGCGGCAATCCGGTCAGCGATCTGCCGGGCGCGATAGGGCGCCGTGAAATTTCCAGAAACGGTATAGGGATAGTTGGCCGGAAACGGATTCTGGTTCGCCGTCAACACCCGGCCCGACGGGGGGTTGTAGAAGCTGGGGAGCTCGGCAAATGGGATATCGCCCTCCCAGTCGAACTCGCCGGTCGAACCCTCCACCGGAACGTCCCCCGCGTGCTTGCGGCGGATTGGCAGGCGGCCCATGGTCTGCAAACCGATGTTCCCATCAACATCGGCGTAGACCACATTGCTCGGCGCCGCCGGAAAACTCTCGAGCGCGGCGCGAAACTCGGTCCAGTTGCGGGCGCGGTTCAGCGGGAGGATGGCGAAGACAAATGGCTCCGTCGAAGCGGCGGTCCATTGCAGCGCCGCTTGGCGGTTACCGATCGTGGCGTTCACCGGCCCATGCACCGTCACCCACTGTTTGAACTCAACGGGGGGCTGGCCCTTCACTGGGATGAGTTCCCGGTCCAGCTCAGCCTGCAGCACCTGCCCCTTGTAAAGGTAACGTCCAGTGGCCGGGTCCAATTGCTCCAGAAAGTAATCCTGCACGTCGAAAGCGAGATTCGTGATGCCCCAGGCGATCCGCGAATTCCGACCAACGACGACACCGGGGACTCCCGGGATGGTCACCCCGATGACATCCAGGCCGCCGCCACGCAACTGCACGGGGTACCAGATCCCCGGGATGCCATGCTGCAGGTGCGGATCGTTGGCCAGCAACGCCTTGCCGGACGTGGTGCGGGAAGGGGCCAGCGCCCAGGCGTTGGAGCCGGGCTGGATGTCTTCGCCGCCGCGGGTGGAGAAGAGGTAGTCCAGCTTCTCCTTGTCGCCCTTCTGCAGCAGCAGCGCCTTCTGCATTTCAATCCGAGCGGTGGACGAAAGGGTGCGGAACATCAGGAGCCCGATGCTAAGCGTGTCTTCGATCCGCCATGGCCGTGGGTCGAAGCCAAGCATGCGGAATTCGATCGGGTAGTTGCCACGTTGCTGGCGGATGTAATGGTTCACGCCGCGAGCGAAGGCCGCGAGCGCCGAATAGTCGACAGGAGAAAGGGTAGTAAGCTGGCGCTCGACAATCCGCGCCATGCGAAGGCTGCGGGTCTCGCGATCGGTCTCCAGCGCGGCCGCTCCGACCACTTCCGACAGCGTGCCGGTCGCGGCGCGCCGGAGAGACTCCATCTGCCAAAAGCGGTCTTGGGCGGCAACGTACCCCTGGGCAAAAAGCAAGTCGTCGAGCGAGGCGGCCTCAATGCGCGGCAGTCCTCGCTCATCACGCTGAATCGTGACTGCCGCGGCCACCGGCGCGGCCATCGACCCGCTGGTTTGCGGCAAGGGCCGCCATCCGTACCACCACACCGCAACTGCGGCAGCGAATGCCACGAGGCCAATGAGCGTATTGATAAACTTGAGAAGCTGATTCGAGCGCACTCCCTGTATTGTATCGGTCCGGGGAGAGCGCACTCCTTCATGTCAGAAGCCAACTACGGATATCGTTTTCTCTTACTTGCGTTTATTGTCGCGCTGAACGGATTCTTTGCTGCGTCCGAGGCGGCCATGCTGTCCGTGCGCAAGTCTCGTTTGCAGTCGCTGGCCGACGAGGGGGAAGCCGGCGCGAAGATGGCGCTGAATCTACTGGAAAACCCAGAGCGGATGTTGAGCGTCACGCAGGTGGGCGTAACCCTCACCAGTCTTGGGCTGGGCTGGGCCGGCGAAGATACGTTGTTCCAGATGCTGATCGGTTGGCTGCAGCCGATCATGACGCCGGCGACCACTGCCATTTTCCACGGCGTCGCCATTACGGCCGCATTCACCGTGATGACATACTTCCATGTCGTCCTCGGCGAAGTGGTCCCGAAGAACGTGGCCTTGGCTTCAGCGGACAAGCTGGCTGTGCTGGTTGCGCCCATTCTGCTCGTCTTCTCCCGGATTGCCGGTCCACTCGTAACCACCATTGAGCGCTCCGCGAATTTCATCTCGGCGCGCCTGGGTGTCACGGGCGAGGCGCACAACAGTGGGCACTCGGTGGAAGAGTTGAAATTTATCGTCGCTTCCAGCCGGACGGAAGGTCACCTCGAAGGCTTTGAAGAGGACGCGATTCGCCGGCTGCTCGACCTCTCGAACTTCGCCGCGCGAGAGATCATGGTGCCCCGCAAGCAGATGGTCTGCGTGAGCGTCTCCTCTTCGCTCGACCACGTTCTGCTGCAGTTGAACGAACATCAATATTCGCGGCTGCCTGTGTACGAAAAGGAGCCGGACCAGATTGTCGGCGTCGTCCACCTCAAAGATCTGGTGCAGGTATGGATGCGCCGTCGTGCCGCGCAGGATGCCCGCCGGGTTACCATCCCCGCCTTTGAACTGAAGAAGGTGATGCGGCAACCGCTGTTCGTGCCGGAGACGAAGTCCTTGCACGAACTCGTCGACGACTTCCGCGAGCATCACTCCCATATGGCCCTGGTAGTCGACGAGCATGGCTCGGTCGCCGGATTAGTAACGCTCGAAGACGTGCTGGAGCAGGTGTTCGGCGAAATCGAAGACGAGCACGATATCTCCCGTCCCCGCGCGGCTGCGGACGCGCAGAGTTTCGAAGTGGACGGTATGCTGAACATCCCGGATCTGGAAAACCAGTACGGTATCGAATTGCCGTCGGACGATGGCTACGAGACACTGGCCGGCTTTCTGTTGTTTCAACTGGGCGACCTGCCCCAAGTAGGGACCGTTGTGGTGCATGAGAAGCTTCGCTTCACCGTCATGGAGATGGAGCGGAACCGGATAGCCCGGGTGAAAGTGGAGCGGCTCGGGGCTGATGTTTGAGCGGCTACAGGCGAAACTGCGCGAGCTGCCGGTAACCAAGGATACGCAGCACTTCTTCGCCGAACCGGTGCAGGCCAGGGGCGTGGCCATCGCGGCGATTCGAAAGCTGGCCGCCGCCCATGGACGCGAGTTTGCCGCACTGTCCGTCGCGGAACGGGCAGTTGTGGCTGAACGACTCTGGGAGAGCGGCGGCCTCGAAGAGGGGCACCTCACTATCCTGCTCTACGCCCGATTGAAAACAGCTCTCAGCATGGACGAGGTCCAGTTGTTCCACGGTTGGCTACGGCAATATGTGACAAAGGCGGAGCACGCCGACGCGATCGGCATGGCCCTTCTTGGCCCGGCGCTTAAAAGCGAACCCGACTGGGCCGCGGTGTTTCTGCGATGGGCCAGCGCCCAGCAACCCTGGGTCCGGCGCGCAATGCTGGCCGCGTTTTCAAAGGCCGCCCGCGAAGGAAGACATCGAGAAGAAATCCGGGAACTGGTGGTTCTAGCGAAGCAGGATCCGGAAAGGCACGTTCGCAATGCCGCGGCGTGGCTGGAACGACTACTATGTCTCTGATCGCCAGAGCCCTGGTGACCGCGCTATTGGCGGGTACGGCCTCGGCCTTTCTCCTGTGGTCGCTCGACCTTGTCACCAGTTGGTTTGCCACGCATCGATGGATGGTCTGGCTGCTACCGGCGGCGGGATGGCTGACGCAATGGTTCTACCGGCAGACCGGGGCAGGCGGCATGGTGGAGGTGCTGGCCGACATCCGGGAACCGCGCGGACGGGTGAATTGGCGAATGGCTCCTGCCGTGCTTACGGGCACAATTCTCACCCACCTCTGTGGTGGGTCGGCCGGCCGTGAGGGCACTGCCGTGCAGGCCGGTGCGGCGTTGGCCGGCCGCGCCGGGGCCGACCTCCGCGTCGGCATCGCCGCCAGCTTCGGCAGCGTGTTCGGGACTCCGTGGGCGGGCTTCCTCTACGCGCTCGAGATCGCGGGACTCCGAACTGCGGCGCCGAACCTGATCGGCCCGTGCCTCATCGGCGCATTCGCCGGCGACTGGGTGGCGCAGGCGTGGGGAGCGCACCATACCATCTACCGGATCCTGATCTGGCCGGAATGGTGGGCGATAGGATGGGCGGCAGCGGCGGGCTTGGCCTTCGGATTGGCCGCTTGGACGTACCATCTCCTCACCGACGTCGTGAAACGATACGTGTCCGTGGTCGTGGGCGGAGCCGTGGTGGCGCTGGTGCTCTATAGCACGCAAGCGTGGCAGTTCTCAGGGCTTGGCGTGCCGGGGATCTCGGCGGCTTTTGTCGAACCAGCCGGTCCAGGTGACTGGTTGGCCAAGCTGAGTCTCACCGCGATGACGGTAGGCAGTGGATTCCGCGGTGGCGAAGCGACTCCGCTGTTCTTTGTCGGAGCCACGCTAGGCAACGCCATCAGCGGCCCCATCGGGATGCCCATGGGCTGGATGGCCGGATTGGGCTTCGTCGCCGTCTTCGCCGCGGCCACGCGCACCCCGCTCGCCAGCGCCGTGATGGCGGCGGAGTTGTTCGGCCTGCAGGTAGTTCCGTTCGCCTTGGCCGCCTGTTTCAGCGCGGATTGGGCGGCGCGGACGGCCCAGGGGCTGTGGCATCGAGACGCCGGATCTGCTGGCCGGTAAGCCGGTCGAGCAGCGGGCGGTAAGCCGGAATCAGATCGGCCAACGGCGCCAGAACAAAGGCGCGCTCCGTGAGCCGGGGATGCGGAATGGTCAGCCGGGGCGACCGGATCACTAAGTTGCTATAGAGCAATATATCGAGATCCAGCGTGCGCGGCGCGTTCGGAAACGGCCGCTCCCGCTGCCGCAGATTCTCGAGCCGGTGCAGTTCCCGCAGCAACGCCCACGGCGAAAGCGAAGTTTCGATTTCGCAGACGCAATTCAGGAAAGGGGCCTGTTCCAGATAGCCGAGAGGCGCGGTCTCATAGAACGGCGAAACGCGGAGAGGCTGCAACGCGGTCAAGGCAAAGTTCAGGTGGCCGGCACGGTCGCCGAGGTTCGATCCGAGTCCGAGATAGGCGAGCGTCAAAACAAAGAGTTCTGCGGCCCGGCCGCCGGAGGAGCAATCTTGAAATAGTCAAATGCCCGTCGCGTCCCGACGCGCCCTCGGGGGGTCCGGTCCAGGAAGCCAAGCTGCATTAAGTACGGCTCGTAGACCTCTTCAATCGTCGCGGACTCTTCGTCAATCGACGCCGCTATCGTATTGATGCCCACCGGGCCGCCAGCGTACTTGTCGAGGATCGTCATCATGATCTTCTGATCGATCTCATCCAGGCCAAAGCGGTCAACTTCGAGCAGATCCAGCGCGGTCATAGCAACCTCAAAAGTGATCTCGCCGTTCGCCCGGACTTGGGCATAGTCCCGGACCCGGCGCAGCAGCCGGTTCGCAATGCGCGGTGTCCCTCGGGCCCGCCGGGCGATTTCGCCAGCGGCCTCTTCGGAAATCGTAAGCGCCATCAAACGGGAGGAGCGAAGAACGATGCGGGTGAGGTCGGCCTCATCGTAATGGTTCAGCCGGAGGACCAGACCAAAACGGCCGCGCAGCGGGGCCGAGATGAGCCCTTGGCGGGTGGTAGCGCCGACGGCGGTGAAGCGTTGAATCGGTAGCGAATGCGTGCGCGCGCCAGGGCCGGTGCCGACCATGATGTCGACGCGGAAGTCCTCGAGAGCGGAGTAGAGGATCTCTTCGACGTCAGGCAGCAGCCGGTGAATCTCATCGATGAAGAAGACCTGGCGCGCCTGGACGTTGGTGAGGACTCCCGTCAGATCGAGCTTCTTTTGCAGGATCGGCGCCGCCGTCTGTTCGAATCCGACTTCGAGTTCCTGCGAGATCAGTTGTGCAAGCGTCGTCTTGCCCAAGCCCGGCGGACCATAGAGCAACACATGATCCATGGCTTCGCCACGAAGCCGCGCGGCCTCAATGGCAATGGACAGATTCTCTTTCAGTTTGGGTTGGCCGGTGAAATCGGCCAGGCGGCGCGGACGGAGCGCGGACTCGAATTGCTTGTCTTCCTCGTCCGGGGCGCCGGAGATAACTTTTCGATTGGACATGGATTAACGAACCAACTCCAGAGCCCGGCGAAAGAGGGGTTCAAAGTCATCGCCGGTGATCGTCGTGCGGGCCTTACGGACCGCGGCCTCGGCCGCCGGGCGGGGCGAGCCAAGATTGACGAGGGCTGAGATGATGTCGGCCTCAACCTCTGAGACCGGTACGGCGGCAGCCAGCGATTTCGCGGCGCCACCCGGGAGCGCGTCGATCTTGTCGCGGAGTTCGAGGATCATGCGCTCGGCCGTCTTCTTACCGACGCCGGGAATCCGGGTGAGCAATGTCACTTCCCCGCCCCGGATGGCGGCGGCGAGATCAGCCGTCGGCAGGCCGGACAACGCGGTTAGCGCCAATTTCGCGCCGATGCCGGAAACCGTGATCAGCTTTTCGAACAGTTGCTTCTCCTCTGCCGAGAAAAAACCGAAGAGCTGGATAGCATCCTCTCGAACGCTGGTATGAATGCGGAGCCTGACCTCGGCCCCGGAATCCGGAAGGCGGGTGTACGTGGAGACGGGGATGGCGACATCGTAGCCGACGCCCTGGCAATCGACGATCGCCTGATGAGGATGCTTCTCGAGTAAGGTGCCGCGCAGGTGCGCAATCATGGTAAGAACCCTATTCTCCCATGGCGCGACGACTTTTCTTTGTACCGGCAGTAAATCGGGATGTGGCCGAACTCCACGGCGATCTGGCCCAGCATCTGACGCGAGTTCTGCGCGTGGAACAGGGCCAGATTTTCGAGATCTCCGACAATGAGCATCTGTATCTCGCGGAGGTGGAGGTGGCGCGGAAGAGCGTGGTCGTGTTCCGCGTCAAGCAGCGGCTGGAGCCGCGCCCGGAGCCCTTTCCGGTGACGCTCTACGCGAGCCTGTTTAAGTTCGACCATTTCGAATGGATGATCGAAAAGGCCACCGAGTTGGGCGTCGGAGTCATTCAGCCCATCGTTTCCGAACGGAGTGAGCACGGTCTCGAAAAGGCGGCGCCCAAGCGCGCCGAGCGCTGGCGGCGGATCCTGATGGAGGCGAGCCAGCAGTGCCGACGGGTTCGCATGCCGGAATTCCGTGCATTGCTCGACTGGGAAACCGCCATTCAGGGCAGCGACGGGCTGAAGGTATGGCTGGACGAACGGCCGGGCGGACGGCCGCTGCTCGAAGTGATGGAGACCGAAAAGCCGAGCGCCGTCACTTTACTGTTGGGACCGGAAGGTGGCTGGGCCGATCGAGAGGCAGAGAAGATTGCTGACTGCGGTTGGATCCCAACATCATTGGGCTCCCTCGTCTTACGCGCCGAAACGGCTGCGCTGGCAGCTTTGACGCTCGTGCAGGCTAGCGGATCTGCCGCTCGCGGAAGTCGCTCATGATGCGACCGAACTTCTTGCGCTGCTCTTCCGTCAACAGTTGATCGATGCGGGATTTTCCCGTCGCCCGCACCTCATCCATCTGCGCCTGCAACATCTGATAGTACATCGTGAAATCGTCGAGGACGGTTTCGATCTCCGCGGTTTGGTCCGGGGTGAGATCAAGCTCTTTTTGCAGACGCTTGAGGGTTACTTCCTTATTGGCGTCGTTCCACGAAACGGCCTTAACAGGTTGCGAAGAGGCCCGGTAAATCAAGGCCCCTGCGACCGCGCCACAAAGGAAGACCAAGGCCAGCGTTACCAGGATTTGCGGATTCTTCCAAGGTTCGCGAGGGCGGGTCATCTTAGTTAGACCCTACTCTCCGAATGTAGCCAAGGTGACGAGAAGCGAGTCGCGTCCGGTTTGGAGGCTCTCCTCACCTTCCACGGTGGCAGCCGGTTCGGCGGCCATCGCCTGCACCGGTGTGCTGGCAAGTTCGTGGTTCACCGGCTCCGTTGCCAGGAGAAAAACTCCCATAAGGATCACGAGAGCGGCCGAGGCGTAAACCAGATTGCGGCCGAACACCGGATCCAACAGCAGATTCCAGAATGAGGGGCGGCCTTCCGCCTCCACGCGACGCATCACCCGAGCATAAAAGCCCGGCGGCGGCTCCAACTCTGCGGGCGCCCGGAAGGCGTGTAGCAACTCCGAGTGAACTTGCATCTGGGAGGCGAGATCGTGACACTGGCGGCAATCGGCCACATGGGCCGCGAACGCTTCCCGAGCCGGCCCTTCCAGGCGGCCTTCGAGGAACTCTTCGATATGATCTTCCACTGAACGATGCATACCTGAACCCTTTCCCTTGGTAGATAACAAGCTTACACGCTCCGCGCCGGAATCCGCAGCAATCGCTGGGCGGATTTCAACAGCTTCTGCCGGGCGCGAAACAATTTGACCTTTATCGTATTCTCGTTCATTCCGGTCATTTGCGCCAGTTCCTCAACGGAGTGGCCTTCCACTTCTTTCAACAGAATGAGCGATCGATCCTCTTCAGAAATCTTCGCCAACAGTTTGACCACGAGGTCGCGGTTGGCTAACCGCTGGTCGATGGGCGCCGACTGCTCCGTCGCACCGTCGGAATTCTCCATCTTCATGGCGTCGTCTTCGGAGAAGTCGCTCTCGTAGACCAGCTTCCGAACCTTTTTCTTGCGCAGGTAGTCGTAGCACTCGTTCACCGTGATCTTGTAGATCCAGGTCAACAAAGAGCTGCGGAAGTCGAAGTTCCGGATGGAGAAGTACACCTTGGCGAAGACCTGCTGCGCGATATCCTCTGCGTCATTCCGATTGCGCAGAATGCCGTAGATGATCGAATAGATCTTGGACTGGTAACGCTCCACGATCTCGCGGAACGCCATCTCATCGCCCGCTTGCACCCGGCGGACGAGCAGCGCTTCGTCGGATTTACTATGATCCACTTTTGCCTTCGTCCTGCCGGCCGAACCCGCAAGCGGGAAGCTTAATACATCCAGTACACCACTCATGACCCTACGGACGCGAATATTCGTGTTCTGGTTTCGAAAACCTGAGCTGCATCGTCGCAGGCCTGTGATGCATCTTTATAAGGTAGAACTAGCGATCGCAACGGGCTAAGCTAGAAGAGTCTGTGCCGATTCGGCAGGGAGAAAGAAAACGTATGATCAATTTGACTGAACGCGCGATTGGCAAAGTAGCCGAGATCCTGGATTCGCAAGAGCCTAAGCCAGCCGGGCTGCGGATCTCTGTAGTAGGAGGTGGCTGTTCCGGGTTCAGCTACTCGATGGCTTTTGAGAACACCCCGAGCATGTTGGACAAAACCTACGCCTATGGGCCGCTCAAGGTTTTCGTCGATCAGGCGAGCCTCTTGTACCTCGACGGCGCCGAGGTGGATTATGTTGAGTCCCTCGAAGGCTCCGGCTTTAAATTTAACAATCCGCAGGTGAAATCCACGTGTGGTTGCGGTAGCTCCTTCAGCGTCTAAGATCACTCACTGCTTCACCAAAAGGAAACGGCCTCCAACGCTTTTCAGCGTGGAGGCCGTTTCCGTTAGGGGTAGTGTAAAACTACTTGCGGCGGCGGAGGATCGCCAGACCGACAAGGCCAGCACCCATCAGGGCGAAGGTCATCGGCTCGGGGATGTCGTTGGACGCCGTGGGGGCGAAGTAGTTGGTGAAGCTGGCAGCGGCACCCAAAGCACCCGTACGGGCGCCACCGGTGAGGTTGAGCTTGTCAACAACCACCAAGGTACCGACGTTCGGCGAGATGAGGTCCGGGTTCAGCGCGAGGGGCGGGGCGAACGCATTGTTGGAGTTGTTGCCCAAGTCAACGTAGTTCGCGATCAGCTCAAGCTGGATCCAGTTGGCCTGCGACTGGGACAAGCTATCGAGACCCTGAACGTACTTGACGAGCTGAACCTGGGGCGGGCCGCCGCACTGAGCGCACGACGTGCCTTCGTTGTAGGTGCCGGGGTTCACGCTGGCGCCGAAGGTGGTCAACAGAGCGTCACCGACGTTGCCGCCGATCCGGTAGTTGGTCTCCACAAAGCCAGTCTCATTGGTCACAACCTGAAAGTTGCCGCCCGAGTAGCTGGTCGTCACAGTGAAGCCGAGGCCCCACAGCTCAAAGTCGATGTTGAGCTGGCTGCCGGTCACGCCGGCGAGCACGCCGGAAGCCGGAGCAGACTGGGTGAAGCCGGACAGGGTCCAGGTGTTCGAACCATTCTCAATGGTGCAACCGGCCGGGCCAAGGGCGGCCAAGTTAGCCAACGTATCGTCAAGGCAGGATGCTGCGTGAAGATTTAGGGAGCCAAGGGCTAGTAAGCCAAAGGCCAATAAAGATTTTTTCATCGATTCCTCCGAAGGATTTGCATGTTCAAGAAGGAACAGGGACACCATACACGTGACCCGAGACCTTCTTGAGTACTTCCATACTATACAGGGATATCTGAAGGGGTGTCAATAGTTTTGCTCGGAGGGTTTAGGCTGTTCGTACTAGATGTGATTTAAGGTCGCAAGAGTTCTCGTAAAATTTCCGTAAAGCATATATTTTCAACGTTTTACGTATGCTGACCCTTGACCGTCGGCCCACTAGTACCTAGTACTTTTCGGCCAATTTGGGAATTATAAGGGACGTTCAAACCAAGACACCGATTGGGGCGAGAGACGCGGCCGGTACCGTCTCCACATAGGACCTAAGTGAAGGACCCTAGTTTCCGCAAACAAGCCCTTCCGAGACAGCGACAGCAGCCCGGTTGCAGTACATGCCCGGGGACGCTATCATGGTTTTACCTCGACACGGGCGGTCAATGTCCGTGTGTCTTCTCATGTTTGATAACCTCTCCGACAAGCTGCAGCGAGTTTTCAAGAACTTGCGCGGTGAAGGAAAACTCACTGCCGAAAACATGGAGGCAGCACTCCGCGAAATTCGCGTAGCGCTGCTGGAGGCTGACGTCCATTTTAAGGTCGTCAAGCAGCTTATTGAGGCAGTGAAGGAGAAGGCGCTCGGCCAGGAAGTTCTCGCCTCGCTCTCGCCCGCCCAACAGGTGGTCAAGATCGTCAACGAGGAGCTGATAAAGACCCTCGGCACGCACGCCTCCCGGCTTCGGTTCGCCAACGAACCGCCGACAGTCATTATGATTGTTGGGCTGCAGGGATCCGGCAAGACAACTTCCTCGGCGAAGTTGGCCCGTTGGCTGTCGAAGAATCAACATGCGCCGCTCCTGGTTTCGGTCGACGTGTACCGTCCCGCGGCGAGGGATCAGTTGGCCGTCCTCGCCAAGCAGTTGGCCCTACCTATATATACAGGGACCGCGGAGGAGACCAAGCCTCTCGAACTGGCGAAATCCGCCCGGCGTGAAGCCGTACAGACCGGTCGCGATGTCATCCTGATCGACACGGCGGGCCGGCTACATATAGATGATGCATTAATGGCGGAATTGGCGGAGCTGAAGGAGACCTTCCAGCCCACGGAGATCCTCTTCGTCGCCGACGCCATGACCGGCCAGGATGCCGTCAAGTCGGCCGAGCAGTTCCATAAACAGCTCGGCATTACCGGCATCATTCTGACCAAGATGGATGGCGATGCCCGTGGCGGCGCGGCCCTCTCCATTCGATCGATTACTGGCCAGCCCCTCAAGTACATCGGCCTCGGCGAAAAGCCGGATGCGTTTGAGCTGTTCCACCCCGACCGGGTCGCCAACCGAATCCTCGGCATGGGTGACGTCCTTAGCCTGATCGAGAAGGTCGAAGAGACCATCGACAAGAAGCAAGCCGAGGAGATGCAGCGGAAACTCATCGACAATGAGTTCACGCTGACCGATTTCCGGAATCAGTTGAAGCAGATTCGGAAGTTGGGCCCAATCGGCGACTTGATGGGAATGATGCCGAGCCTGCCTGGGATGGGCGGCGGCATGATGAAAGAGCTCAAAAACGCTAAGGTGGATGAGAAAGAGCTGAATCGCGTGGTGGCGATTATCGACTCGATGACGCCCAAAGAGCGCGAAAACCACATGATCATTAACGGCTCTCGCCGCCGCCGGATCGCCAAGGGGTCCGGTACGAGCGTCGAGGACGTCAATAACCTTTTAAAGCAGTACACCCAAGCCCGAAAGATGATGAAGGCGTTTTCGGGCACGTTGTCGGGCCAGGGTTTCCTGGGTAAAAAGCTTTCCAAGCTGGGCAAACTCCCGTCGCTGGGCGATCTCGGCAACTTCAAGTTTTAGCAAGTTCAATCAGGAGTATAAGAAAACAATGTTGGCAATCCGTCTTGCGCGCTTCGGTTCTAAGAAAAAACCGACCTACCGCGTGGTTGTTATTGAAAAGGAACGCGCCCGCGACAGCAAGGCGCTGGAAGTATTGGGCCATTACAGCCCGTTGAGCGAACCGGCGACCGTCGTTCTCGACCACGAGCGCTTTGCTCACTGGGTCAAAGTTGGGGCGCAGCCCTCGGATACGGTAACCCGGCTCGTGAAGGCGAACCCGGCTCCGGAGCCTGTGGCCGTTTAGTTATGCCGGTGCTGAAGGAGCTCGTCGAAGGGATCGCCCGGGCGATCGTGGACAATCCAGCCGACGTGTCCGTGACGGAGACGGCCGGGGAACAGACCACGAGCCTGGCCCTGCGAGTCGCCCCGGCGGACCTTGGCAAAGTGATTGGCAAGCAGGGCCGGACGGCGCGTTCCATTCGAACCCTGCTGACGGCTGCGGCGATTAAGGCAAACCGACGGGTAAGCCTGGAAATCGTCGAGGATCGATAGGGACCGGTGGCCGACCAAACGCCAACGTGGGTCACCCTTGCAGAAGTGATTCGTCCCCGGGGAAACCGGGGCGAACTTCTCTGCGTGGACCTGTCCAAAGGCCCGGAGCGGTATCTCGAACTGGGCACCGTGACGCTGTTCAACGCGAAGGAAGAAGAGTTGGGCCAACTTGCCGTTGAGGAAGCTTGGCTGCATCAGGACCAACTGATTCTTAAATTCGCGGGCGTTGATAGCATTTCGGACGCGGAACGATTCCGCGGTGGCGAGGTGCGCGTGCCCTTTTCCCAGCGGGCCCGATTGGCCGACGGCGAGTACTATTTGTCCGACCTGCCTGGTTGCGCCGTAGTGGACGCTTCGACCGGCGAAACGTTGGGAACCGTGGCGGCAGCGCTCGAAATGCCGGGCTCCAACCTGATTGAGCTGGAAACGGGAGTGTTGATCCCCCTATCCCGGGCGATTTGTCCGGTGATTGATCCAGCGAATCGGATCATCCGGGCAAACATCCCGGAAGGCCTGCTCGATCTGAACCGCAAGTAGCGCGGCGTTGCCATGAAGTTCCATGTCCTGACGATCTTCCCCGATTTCTTTGACGGCCCGTTCCGTCATGGCGTGGTGGCAAAGGCAAGCGAGTCGGGATTGGTGGAAATCCATACGCATGACCTGCGGCAGTGGACGTTCGACCGGCATCGCAGCGTGGACGATCGGCCTTTTGGTGGCGGCGAAGGAATGTTGCTAAAACCGGAGCCGCTGTTTCAGGCTACTGAAGCAATTTTTCCAGAAAAGAGTCATAATAGAAAGGTTGTCCTGATGTCGGCCCAAGGAACGCTGTTTACCCAGCAGACCGCCCGCCGATTAAGC
Source organism: Candidatus Sulfopaludibacter sp. SbA3 (assembly GCA_945890485.1). GTDB lineage: Bacteria > Acidobacteriota > Terriglobia > Bryobacterales > Bryobacteraceae. Next base: position 64,066 of record CAMDCN010000014.1, read on the forward strand.
CAGATGTCGGAACTGCTATTGATCTGCGGCAGGTACGAAGGAGTGGACGAACGAGTCGCTTCTCATCTGGTGGACGAAGAGATTTCAGTAGGTGATTTTGTTTTGAGTGGCGGCGAACTGGCGGCTGCTCTGGTAATTGACGCAGTCGCCCGGCTGCTTCCCGGGGTCCTTGGCAACGAGGCTTCCCGCGCGAATGAGAGTTTTTCCGAGCCGCTGCTCGATTATCCACACTACACCCGCCCAGCGGATTTCCGGGGATGGAAAGTTCCTGAAGTTCTGCAAAGCGGTAACCACGAGGCGATCCGGCAGTGGCGGCGCGAGGCGGCGATAGCCAAAACCCGCAAAAACCGGCCCGATCTTCTCCCCAAGCTCTAACTCCGAGGTAATTTACTATGCAACACGCAGCTCTCACCAAAATCGCCCAGGCCCAGGTTCGGACAGACCTGCCGGTGATCCGCATCGGCGACACGATCAAAGTTCACGTTAAGATCCGCGAAGGCGAAAAAGAGCGCATTCAGATCTATGAGGGCACGTTGATCGCCCGGAAGAACAAGGGAATCAGCCAGACGATTACCGTCCGTAAGATCAGCTTCGGCACCGGCGTCGAGCGGATCTTCCCGGTAAATGCGCCCGTCATCGACAAAATCGACGTCGTTCGCACCGGTTTTGTGCGTCGCGCCAAACTGTATTACCTCCGTGGCTTGAAGGGTAAGGCCGCGCGCTTGAAAGAGCGCGACTAGGTTCTATCGCGGCGAGGTGATGATTGCCGCAACGTTGCTCCACCCGCCACGAGCGCGATTTGCGCAAATTGGGCTTCGCGGCTATTGCCGGCGTTGATGAAGCGGGCCGAGGATGTCTCTTCGGCCCGGTTTACGCTGCCGCGTGTATCCTCGACCCCGCAAAGCCCATTCGCGGACTCGACGACTCGAAAAAGCTGGATGAAGCGACGCGCGAGCACTTGCAGGTCCTGATTCGAGAGCGCGCGGTTGCTTGGTCCGTAGCTTGGGCCTCGTCGGCAGAGATCGACTCGATCAACATTCTGCAGGCGTCCCGGTTGGCCATGCGGCGGGCGGTAGAGAATCTGTCCGTTGCCGCCGATTACTTGTTAGTGGATGCAACAACTGTCGATCTACAAATTCCGCAGCGGAGCATTATTCACGGAGATGCTCTCTCCCGATCCATCGCGGCTGCGTCAATCCTAGCCAAAACCGCCCGGGATTCTCGACTCCGAGAGTACGACCGCCAGTACCCCGCCTACGGATTTGCTCGCCACAAAGGCTATGGATCGCCCGAGCACCTATCCGCACTCGACCGGTTCGGCCCCCTCCCGGATCACCGATTCTGCTATGCTCCCGTTCGAGAGCGCGCGCAGCGGACTCTCTTCTCATGACTCCCCTGCCGGATCCGCCGCTTCATCCTCGCGTTCGCAACAGTTGGTTCGCCCGGCTGGCCGGATTGGCTTGGATCATTCTTTGCTTCGAGCTCGGCGTCTTTTTGCTGGTTTACCCTTGGATGGACGGCTGGGAACGGAATGAGATCGCCAACTGGCGGGAAGGCGCTCGTGAAATTTGGGCGAACCCATACGTCCGGGGCGCCGTATCAGGATTAGGAGTCGTGAACATTGGCATCAGTTTACGGGACCTGTACGCCTACCTGCGGGAAGTGCTGTTCGATTAGCTAGAATTGGAAGAACACTGTGGCATTGGAACAAGATCAGAAGCCGACCCCCGCGGATGCGTCCGCACCGGAATCGCCGTTGTGGAAGCAGATCTTCCTGCAGAGGAAAGAAGAGACTCCACGCAACACGATTGCCGAATGGACCGTCACCATCCTCCTGCTGCTATTCGGCACCACTACGCTGGTGCAGGCCTTCGTTATCCCAACGGGCTCGATGGAAGACACTCTCTTGATTGGCGACCACCTTCTGGTGGATAAGTTGGCGTATGCGCCGCCGGGGCCAATCAGCAAGTTCTTTCTGCCGTACTCGGAGGTCAAGCGCGGCGATATCATCGTCTTCCGCTGGCCGGACGACATCCGCATGACCTTCGTTAAGCGGGTGCTCGGCGTTCCGGGAGACAAGATCCGCGTCGAGAATAAGCAGGTCTTCCTGAACGGCAAAGCCCTGAACGAGCCGTATAAGTACCACAAGACCGAGTACTTCGATTCGTATCGGGATACCTTCCCATCTGAACCCAACACCCGCCTGAGCGAAGGGGGACGGACCATGCTCGAAAAGCATATGACCGGCAACGAGATCGTCGTCCCGGACAACGCCTACTTCGCCATGGGCGACAACCGCGATCAGTCGCTCGACTCCCGCTATTGGGGCTTCGTGCCGCGCGAAAACATCATCGGCAAGCCGCTCATCATTTACTGGTCCTACGATGCCCCCACAGAACGGCTGCAGTCCTCGACGCCCGGCTGGGATCACATTCAGGATCTGGCAACGAACTTCTTCACGAAGACCCGCTGGGGCCGGACATTCAACCTGATCCACGGCTACCCGGTGCAATAACCCATGGCGAAGCGTTCGGAGACACAACGTCATTGGCTCGCGGAATGGACCGTCACCGGCCTCATGCTGTTGTTCGGCACGACAACGCTGCTACAAGCCTTTGTCGTTCCCACCGAATCGATGGATACAACCATCCGGGTGGGAGACCATCTGTTCGTCGACAAACTCGTTTACTCTCCGGCGAAAGACTGGCAAAAGAAACTGTTGCCCTATGCCGAAGTGCAACGCGGCGACGTGATCGTCTTTAAGTACCCCCTCGACGAAAAGCAGCCTTACGTGAAGCGCGTCATCGGCGTCCCCGGAGACCGCATCCGCTTCGTCGATAACCAACTCATCCTGAATGGCAAGCCAGTCGCCGAGCCTTACAAGCGCCAGAACGACCAGTTGTACGTACCGTATCTGCGCAACTTCCCCAACGCTCCGCCATTCGCCAGCATCGAACGCCGCGGCCTGCTGATGCTCCAGGACAACGTGAAGGACGGCGAGCTGATTGTCCCCGCGGGCAAGTACTTCGCCCTCGGAGACAACCGCGACAATTCGGCCGACTCCCGCTTTTGGGGCCTCGTGCCCCGCGAGAACATCATCGGCAAGCCCATCCTTGTCTGGTGGTCCTACGATGCGCCCCTCGAACATTGGCAGCCCCGCACCGCGGAACACGTGTGGGCGCACGCCACGGACTTGGCCCTCCATTTCTTTACCAAAACCCGCTGGGATCAGACCTTCCGGCGCATTCCCTCCTACCCTCTCCAATAGCACATGGCAAAGACTGACCACCAATATGGGCTAATCCTGGCCGGCGGCCGCGGCACGCGGTTCTGGCCGCGGAGCCGGAAGCGATCGGCCAAGCAAGTTCTGAACTTCTTCGGCGAACGGACGTTGATCCAACAGACCGTCGACCGGCTGCGCAGTATTCTCCCGCCGGAGCGCATGTGGGTGATTACGAACTCGCACCTCCGCGAGACCATCGCCAAGCAGTTGCCTGAGGTACCGAAGAAGCAGATCATCGCCGAACCGGCTCAGCGCAACACGGCCCCTGCGATTGGGCTGATCGCGCAGATCCTCCACCGGCAGGATCCCGATGCCGTCATGGGCGTCTTCCCGGCCGACCATGTGATCGAGAAGAACACCCGGTATCTGCGTCTGGTGAAGCCCGCGTTTAAAGCGGCAGGCGAAGGCAAGATCGCCGTCCTTGGCGTGCAGCCCCGCTGGGCCGAAACGGGCTACGGCTACATCGAATTCCCCCCCGGCGTCACCGCCGGCGAGGTGACGCCGGTACCCGTCCGTAGTTTCCGGGAAAAGCCCACTCTTGAGACCGCGAAGGAGTACGTGCACGCCGGCAACTTCTTCTGGAATGCCGGCATGTTCTTCTGGCGGGCTGACGTCGTGCTGAACTCGATGCGCGATCATCTGCCGAAAACTGCCGCGCTCCTGGCCAGCCTTCCCCCGTTCGCCAGCTCAAAATTCAAGTCTGCCTTGGCCACCACGTTCCCGGAATGCGAGAACATTTCGATCGATTACGCCGTGCTCGAAAAGGCCCAGAACATCGTCGGCATCCCCGCCGACGAATTCGGCTGGAACGACGTGGGCACCTGGAACGCGGTCTATGAACTCGAGGCCCGCGGCATCTATTCGAACGTCTCGCGCGGCGAAGTGATCGCCGAGCTCGCGACGGGCAACTACGTCGACGTGCCGGGCAAACTCGTTGCCCTGCTCGGCGTCGAGAACCTGGTGGTAGTGGAAACGGCCGACGCACTTCTGATCGCGGATCGGAACCGGTCGCAACAAGTGAGCGATATCGTCAAAGCGCTCGAGAAACAGAAACGGGAAGAACTTCTATGAAGCAATACGCAGCATATCCAGAGATGGTCATTGATCCGGCCAAGAGCTACACGGCGACTTTTGAAACGTCGCGGGGTCAAATTGTACTGGCGCTTGACGCCAAGAGCGCGCCGAAAACCGTGAACAACTTTGTGTTCCTGGCGCAGGACGGTTTCTACAACGGCCTCACCTTCCATCGGGTAATCCCCGATTTCATGGTGCAGGGCGGATGCCCCGAAGGCACCGGCCGCGGCGGACCGGGCTACAAGTTTGCCGATGAGTTCGCCGGCAACCCGAACTCGCACGAACGCGGCGTCATCTCGATGGCGAACGCGGGCCCCGGAACCAACGGGAGCCAGTTCTTCATCACCCATGTTCCCTGCCCCTGGCTCAATGGCAAGCACACCGTGTTTGGCAAAGTCACCAGCGGCCTCGATGTCGTGGACGCAATCAAGGGCGGCGACGCCATCACATCGGTAACCATCACCGTCGCTTAGCTGTCGTCCATTCGAGCGATACCCCACGGCCGCGCCGTGGGGTATTTTATTTCTCGGTGATGGAATTCCAGTGCGTTTTGCGCTCTCCTGGATAGATTCCATCAGGAGGAATTCGACCATGCCAATTTACATCAAGATGGGTGACATCAAGGGTGACGTTACCTCGGTGATGCACAAGCCGTTCGTGCCGGAAAACATTGCCGCGGCAGACGGTTCCGTGATGCCTGCCCAGATTCGCGCTGCCCACCCCGGTGGCGTCCACTACGTCATCGTCGTTCCCAGCTCTCGCTCCGGTTGGCAGCTCGTGTCGAACGAAAAGGGAATCATCGCCATTCTGATCGGCCTGTTACTCCCGGCGGTCCAGAAGGTTCGGGACGCGGCCAATCGAAGCTCGGCGCCCTTGATGGGGTTGGATCGATGCCTTGCTCCCGGCGGCGTCCTTGGCGTACTCGACAATGACCGTCCGCTTTCTCTCACGAGCCAGATTCGGGTTCTTTAGTGAGGGTAGGAAGGGGGAAAGCGCTCCCCTCTGGCATGTGTTCTCTGGCTGACCGGCGTAGCATCCGCTCAGGACAGGTGCCCCCTCGTCCCGTACCCCAGGTCCTTCGCCGCTATCTCGAATTGACCGATGAGCAGGCCAGCGGCACCCAACGGCGCAACGCACAGTTCGACGCCTTTCGTATCGTTCAAGTGCTTCGCCAGCAGAGGAAAGCTTGTTCATCTGTCATGTTTAACCTGTTAGGCACCGCCGCCCGAATCGTCCAGTCCGCCGCAGCGCCCACGCCACCGTAACGCCGGATGCGGATTCTTTAATCAGGGTATTATGGGGCCATGCGCGCCCTACTCGCTTCTATCCTCCTATTGACCGGCGTAGCGTCTGCTCAGACCGGTCTGCTCCCCGGCCCGATTCCGCAGGACCTTCGCCGGTATCTGGAACTGACCGACGCACAGGTAAACGGCATCCAACGGCTCAATGCCCAGTTGGCAGCCTATCGCGTCGGAAAGTTGAATCGTCAGATGCAGGTGCAACGGGAACTCGCCGAAGAGATGGCCCGGGACCCGCTCGACCCCACGGCGATCGGCCTTCGTCACGTCGAGCTTGAGTCTATCCGGCGCGAGATCGAAGCGGAACAGAAAAAGACAATCGACGCCATCCAGGCGCTGCTGACCCCGGTGCAACGGACTCGGCTCGACGGCCTCGCCCAAGTGCTACGCCAGCATAGTACCGCCTGTTCGGCCGTCGCGCTCAACCTCCTGCCCGCGCCTGGCAGCGATGTCATTTTCCCGGTTGAGATTCAGAGAAGGCTTGCGAGTTCGAGTGGCTGCCCCACGGGCGCCGCAATTATTGGAAACTTCGGACCCGCACCGTGGCCGATGGTCCCATAGCCCCCGCAACAGCGATAAACTGCAAGCCATGCGCTTGCTCTTATCCCTCTTGCCCGTGCTGGCCCTCGCCCAGCAGCCCTACGACATCCTGATCAAAAACGGCCGCGTAGCCGATGGCACCGGGAACCCCACATTCCTCGCTGACGTAGCGATCACCGGCGGCAAAATCGCCGCCATCGGCAAACTCAGCGGACTCGCCCGCCAAACGATCGACGCCAAAGGCATGATCGTCGCCCCGGGCTTCATCGACATCCACAACCACTCCGATACCTCCCTGCTCGCCGACGGCAACGCGCAGTCCTTCGTCCGGCAGGGAGTTACCACCCTAATCTTCGGCGAGGGGCCCTCGGCCGCCCCCTCCCGCGATTTCCCCCGCTTCACCAACTACTGGGAACGCCTCCTCCGCACCGGCATCTCCCCCAACGTCGGCAGCTACGTCGGTTCCAGCCAGGTCTGGACGCAAGTCCGCGGCCCCAAGGCCGGTCCGCCCACCCCCGCCGAACTTGTCAAGATGCGCGCACTCGTCAAGCAGGCGATGGAAGACGGCGCCCTCGGCGTCTCCAGCTCTCTCTCCGGCCCCCCAGGAGCCTGGATCGACACCGACACCCTCGTCGCCATGTGCGAAGAGACCAAGCCCTTCGGCGGCATCTACTCCACCCACATGCGGACCGAAGGCCACGGCGTATTCGAGTCGATCGCCGAGGCCATCACCATCGGCAAGCGCGCCGGCGTGCCCGTCGACATCATCCATCTGAAGATCGCTGAGAACAAGCTCTGGGGCAAGATGCCGGAAGTCATCGCCACCATCGCCAAGGCCCGTGCTGAAGGCGTCGAAGTGGAGTCCCACGTCTATCCCTACCGGGCAGGCCAGAACAATCTGTCGAGCATCATTCCTCCCTGGGCCCACGAAGGCGGGGTGAACGAACTGCTGAAGCGGATTCAGGATCCGTCGCTCAAAGAGCGCCTCACCAAAGAGATTCTGAACGGCATCCCCGGAACCAACTGGTACAACCACTACACGGCCACCGGCTCCTGGGAAGGCATGCAGATCTCGTCGTTCTCCAACCCAAGCTACAAGAAGTACGAAGGCCAGCGGATGAACCAAATCATCTCTGCCCTCGGCAAGGAGCCCGTCGACGCCCTCTTCCAGGTCCTCCTCGACAACGGCGGCTCCGTGCCGACCGTCTACTTCCATCACAACGAAGACGACATGCGCTACGCCATGAAGCAGTCGTTCGTTTCGATCGGCTCCGACGGCCGCGCCGTCGCCACCTCCGGCCTGCTCTCGGCCGAGCATCCCCATCCCCGCTACTACGGCACGTTCCCGCGTGTCCTCGGCCGCTACGTCCGCGACGAGAAAGTGATCACGATGGAAGAAGCCATCCGCAAAATGACCTCAGCCAATGCGAACAAACTGCGGATCTATGACCGCGGCCTCCTCCGCACCGGTTTAGCCGCTGACGTCACCGTGTTCGATCCGGCCAAGGTGATCGACCACTCGACCTACGAGAAGCCCCACCAGTACTCCACCGGCATCGTCCACGTCTTCGTCAACGGCGTGGCGATCCTGAAGGACGGCGAGCACACCAACGCCAAGCCCGGGACGATCGTGATGCGTCAGCGCTGAAGTACGCGCTCCCAGGAGCCGTACATCGGATTGGGCAACAGGAACCAGCGGTCCCCGAAGAACTGCTGGTTCGGCCCCAAGATCTCGCGACGGCCGGCGACCGAGTTCTGCTCACTCGGCACGCTCACGAAATCCTGAAAGTCGTCGCCAATCAGCAGCAGCACGCGATAGCTTTCGGCCACCGCCGTCCGGCGGGCGCTCTTATCGCTACCGCTGCCTTCCCGGCAGAGTAGCCGCGAAGGAACCCAGGGAGCCCCCAGCCGCCGCAGGTTCTTCACGGTCGGGTCGTTTTCGTCGTTCGCCTTGCACGTGCGGTTGGTGACGTAGACCAGCGCAACACCACGCATCTGCGCGAACTTCAGGAATTCGATGGCGCCCGGAACGGCGATGGCCTTCGACTGATTCACCCACGCGTTCCACTTGTCGTTGTCAAAGGCGATCCGCTGCGCGGCGAGCGAGGCCTGATGTTCCGAATTGTCGAGCACGGTCTCATCCAGGTCCAGGATCACGGCGGGAGGAAGCTCCTCAAAGCCCGATTTTTGCTCAAGCGCGGCAGTCCAATGCGGCTCGGCCAATGCGGCTTCGAGCGATTGCGAGGCCGCCCGGTAAGCCTGCTGCGAAAGCGCGGCGTACTCGGCGCTGGAGCGAACCCAAGCGACCGAAAGATCCTGTTGCGCGAAGAGCGGAAGGGCGAAGAGGAAGGCGAGTTTCTTCATTGCGAATACTTATACATTAGCTCCAGAAGCTCCTTCTGCATCGCCGCGGACTTCGCCGGGTCGCGCGAAGCAAAAGCAGAGGTCACGCAATGCTCAAGGTGCCCCTGCATCACCTGCTTCGATAGGCCCCGCAGCGCCTGCTGGACGCTCGAGATCTGCACCAGGATTTCCGCGCAGTAGCGGTCCTCATCAATCATCTTGTGAATCCCGCGGACCTGCCCTTCAATGCGCTTCAAACGCTGTAGATTCTTCTCTTTGTTCATAAGGAAATACCGCGAAGACGTAGACTATTGGCGAGCACGCTCACGGAGCTCAGCGCCATCGCGGCGCTCGCAAGCACAGGGTTGAGCTGACCAAAGGCGGCGAGCGGAATGCCGATGGCGTTATAGACGAAGGCCCAAAACAGATTCTGGCGCATCACGCGAACGGTGGCCCGAGCGAGGGCAAAGGCGTCGGCCGCGGCCAGCAGATCAGGCCGCAGCAAGGTGACTGCGGCGGTCTCGGCGGCAATGTCCGAACCAGACGCCATCGCAAGACCGACATCAGCCTGGGCCAAGGCCGGAGCGTCGTTCACCCCGTCTCCGATCATGGCGACGACGCGGCCCTGCTTCTGCAAATCCGCAATGAACTGGAGCTTCTCACCTGGAAGCAGTCCCGCGTGTACCTCCGCCACCCCGACGGCGGCCGCGACGCGCTGGGCGGTGGCCGGGCGGTCGCCCGTCAACATCACGGTACGAACGCCAAGGCGGCGAACCCCTTCAGCGGTCGTCGCCTTCACCGGGTCATCCACATCAAGCGCGAGGGCGTAGGCCCCGTCGACTGTCGCGGCGATCGGGAGATCGCTCTCGATACCGAGCCAGGACGGACGCCCAACACGGACATGGCGGCCCTCCACCACCCCTTCGGCGCCTTGCCCTGGCGTGGCCACGAAGCCGGTTACGGCCGGAATCGGCGTACCGGCGTAGGTGACGACAGCGTGGGCGAGCGGGTGTTCGGAACTCTGCTCCACGCCAGCTACGAAACGAACCCATTGCGGATCGCCTTCGAGGCGCGTCACCGCGGGCCGGCCCTCCGTCAGCGTGCCGGTCTTATCGAGCACCGCGACGTCGACGTGCGAAAGCCGCTCCATCGCCTCGCCGCCCTTAAACAGGACGCCCAGACCCGCCGCCCGACCCGTCGCGACCATCACAGCCGCCGGGACCGCCAAGCCCATGGCGCAGGGGCAGGCGATGATTAGCACCGCGACAGCGGCTTCGAGAGCAGGACCCGCTTCCCCGCCCCACACGTACCACGCCACAAACGTAAGTACGGCAATGCTGACAACGACCGGCACGAACACCGCGCTGATCCGGTCCGCCAACCGCTGCAACGGAGCCTTGGTGGCCTGCGCCTCGCGGGTCATCCGGACAATCTGCCCCAGCATGGTACCCGCGCCAATGGCCGTCGCGCGAAACTCGAACGAACCCGGGCCGTTCAGTGTTCCGGCGGACACGCGGTCGCCCGTAGCTTTCGCGACCGACATCGGTTCGCCCGTGAGCATCGACTCGTCAACCGGCGACGAACCGGATTCAAGGACGCCGTCCACCGGGATCCGTTCGGACGGCTTGACCAGCAGACGGTCCCCAACGGCGACCGCCTCCACCGGGACGCTAACCCATTCCCCGTCCCGCCGCACCCAGGCGGTGGCGGGAGCGAGCTGGGCGAGTTTGCGGATGGCGTCAGCCGTCTGATGGCGGGCGCGCGCCTCCATCGCCCGGCCAGCCAGCACCAAGCCAAGGATAAAGACCACGGCTTCGAAGTAGACATCATGGACGAAGCCCGCGAGGGCGGCGACCGAATAAGCGAACGCCGCCCCCGTGCCGAGCGTAATCAGCGTACTCATGTCCGTGTTGCCGTGCCGAATGCCGCTGAAGGCCTTGACGTAGTATTGGCGGCCTGGCCCGGCCATCACGAAGACGGTGAGCGCCAACTGAATCCAGTTCCAGGTCTGATTGGCGTGGCCAGCGAACGGCATCGCGGCCATCATCACAAGGCCGATGGCAATGCTGATGGCTGCGGGCCGAACGTAGTCGGTTTCCGCGCGGACCTCGGCCTCGTAGCCACTATCGACGATGGCGGCGACGAGCGCCTCCTGTGGCGAAACGGCAGGATCAAAGACGACGCTGGCTTCATTCGTCAGCAGACTCACCGTCGCCCGCTCGACCCCAGGCACCTCTTCGAGCGCATTTTGGACGTGGACCTGGCAGGCGGCGCACGTCATGCCGCCCACCGGAATGGTCAGCGTTTTCATGACACGGCTTGCGCCGCGTAGCCGGCCTTTTTCAGGGCCGCCACGACGGGCGCCGGATCCGCGGTCTCAATCACGGCAGAGCCGACGGCGACCGACTCCACCTTCACTCCGGGCGTCTTTTCCAGCGCCTGAGTGACGCGGCGAACACAAGCGCCGCAATGCATGCCTTCAATTTTGAGTTCCATGAGCGTGATAGGGTATACCCCTACCCCCTATCATACCTCAGTTGTAAAGTAGCCCACTACCAGGAGGCCGAGGAACAGTTGCAACACCTCGCTGTCGCCCAGGTTGTACTCAAAGATCCCCGCCGTAAGCACTCCGATAATCACCGCCGCCACGCCATGCAACACCGCCCTCCGCTCAGCGTCCTCCGTCCGGCGCGCCGAGCGAAGGAACACGATCAGGGAGCCGCCGATCATCCACAACAACGCAATCACCGCGGGAATCCCGCGCTCGGCCGCGAAGTGAAGATAGATATTGTGCAGATGGTCGTACCACCAGTGGATCGGAAACGGCCGCAGAATATCCGCCGGAGCGTACTCCGGGAACTTGCGCTTCACCATCTCGGGCCCAATGCCTAAGACCGGGTGGGCCTGAATAATCGCAATGCCCGTGCGGAACATCGCCTGCCGATGCGCGTTGGAATCGAGGTCGCCGCGCGGCCGGACGATGGACAGTGCCCGGTCCTGCAAAGTCGCCGGACCCAGCGCTAGAACCAGACCGGCCAGCACCGGCAAAGCCAGAACGACAGGACGCTTCCAACTCCAGACCAGATAGACAATGCCCGTCCCCGCGCCGATCCACATCCCGCGGGTTTGGCCGAGCAGCAGCGCCACCCCCGTCAGCAGAGCCACCACGGCCCCGCGCCAATCTCTCTTGAAAAGGAACCAAGCGACGGATAGCAGCAGGACGATCATCATCTCGCCGCCAAATGTCATCCAATGGCTCATAAAACCGGTGGTGCGGTCGGCGATATAAGCCAAGGTGAAGTCCACCCCGGCAGCCTTCGCCGCCGCATATTTGCGGCCGTATTGGACAAACGACCACAGCGCGGACAAGGTGCCCGCCGTCGCCAATCCGGCGAGAATCCAACGGACCTCTACCCACCGCCGCAGCGCCGTCGCCAAGGCAAACAGGATGAGATATACGAAAAACTTCCGCAACTGCGGAACCCCAGCCGCCGGGCTGTCACTGAAGAGAACCGCCAGCAGGGACAATCCAACAAAGGCCCCCAAGGGCCAGCCAATCGGCGGGAAACGGCGCTCGCGCCACTGAAACAGGGCCAACGCCGTGGCGAGGCCGAGCAGGATCTGCGAGACCGCGATAGAACACAACGTCGCCACAAGGGCGCACCCGGCCACCACGATGGAGACCCGTTGCCACTGCTCTGGACTCATGCGCAAACCTCTGAGTATGGCAAAATAGCACCACTACCGCGACCATGCAGATTTACCTGCTCCGCCACGCCATTGCCGAAGATCCGAAACCAGGAGTGCCCGACGCCGAACGGCCGCTCACGAGCGAGGGTGCACGCAAACTGCGAGACATCCTGAAGCGGGCGATGGGCGGCGGCCTCGATCCGACCAAGATCCTGGCCAGCCCCTTCCGGCGGGCGATGGAAACCGCCAACCTCGCCGCGAAGGCCTTGGACTTTCACCAACCGATCATCACCACGAAAACGCTGGTGCCGTCCTCCATCGCGCAAGAGACATGGGATGAGATCCGGCTCTACAAAGGCGAGCCCTCGCTCCTGCTCGTGGGCCACGAACCCGCCATGGGCCAACTGACCGGCTACTTGCTGGCCGTGCCGGAGCTACAGATCGACTTTAAGAAAGGCGCCATGGTGCGAATCGACGTGCCGTCGTTGGGCCTGCGGCCGCGAGGCGTGCTCAAGTGGATGCTGGCGCCGAAACTTGCCGGCTGAGCCAGGCGAGAGCCTCCTCCCGGGTTGTCAGATTTCCTTCGAGCTGCTCCTCTTCAAGAGCGCGAATCAGTTCCCCAATGCGCGGACCGGGGGCGAGACCCAGGGCCATTACGTCGCGACCGGTCGCCAGCGGAGCCGGCCGAAGTTCGTCCGGCGATAGGCTGCTCCACTGCTGCCGGGCAAAGTCGTAAGTGCCAAGGCGGCCGCTGCTGCCCAGGCAGTCGAGGCGGTGAAGTTCCAGCAGCTCCGGGAAATGGTCGTGTCGAAGAAAGCGCTTCAAACTCGCGGGCTTCATTTTCGGCAAATCCATGAACCGCATATGGCAGGAGACGAGATACTGCACCTCGTCGATCAGCTCCGCCGAAGCGCGAAGGCGGGACAGGATGCCACGAGCGATTTCAGCGCCGATCCGGTCGTGGCCGTTGAACCGGATGCGGTCTTCGATGGTCTGCGTCACCGGCTTGCCGACATCGTGCAGCAGCGTGCCCCAGGCGAGCGCCGGCTTCGCCGGGCCCATGTGCCGGAGCATGGCCAAAGTATGCACCCAGACATCACCCTCCGGGTGCCAGTCTTGCGGCTGTTCGACACCCTGCATCGCCTTCACCTCCGGAAGGAGTTCGGCGAGAAGGCCGGTACGATCAAGCAGTTCGAGTCCGCGAGCGGCTCCGCCCTCGCAAAAGATCCGATTGAGTTCGGCGAAAACCCGTTCGACGGAGATCTTGCGGATGGCTACCGGATCGATGGCGGCCAACGTCGCGGGGTCGATTTCGAAATCCAGCCGGGCGGCAAAGCGAACCGCCCGGAGCATCCGCAGATGGTCTTCGGCGAAGCGAACAGCCGGGTCGCCAATGGCGCGCACCGTCCGCTGAGCCAGGTCCTCCCGGCCACCGACAAAGTCGAGCACTTCGCCCGAGAAGGGATCGAGGAAGATGCCGTTGATGGTGAAGTCCCGCCGCTGGGCGTCAGCGATTGGCTTCGTTTCGTAATTTACAGTTTCCGGACGCCGCCCATCGGAATAAACGCCGTCGCTCCGAAAGGTTGCCACTTCGACGTCACCAACCAGCATCACCCCGAAATGCACACCCACCGGATGGGCCGCGGGAAACAGTGCGGCGATCTCCTCCGGCCGCGCGCTGGTCGCCACATCGTAATCCTTCGGCGGCACCCCGAGGAGCAAATCGCGCACGCAGCCCCCGACCAGCCAAGCGCTGTATCCAGCCTCGCGCAGCGTCCGGATGATTTCAGAGCCATCTTGCATCCGCTATTATCGTAGCTGGAATGCCTGAGCCACCTGAACGCCAGGCAACAACATCCATCAGCAGTAGCCGGGTTGTTGTTGCCACCACCGTTGCGCTTTCGTTTATTTCGTTTTGGCGAGGCGCTGCAATCGTTCTGAGCGATCTTGCCTCGACGATGTTCTACGTCGGCGGCATTACCGAGCAGGCGATTGGCAAGTCGGCCCCGTGGTTCGTGCTCGCCGTGATGTTGTTTTCCTTCGCGGTGCGTTCCATCTACATGGAGAGCTGCTCCATGTTCGTCCGCGGCGGCGTCTACGTCGTGGTTCGGGACTCGATCGGCCCGAACATGGCCAAGCTTTCCGTCTCGGCTCTGGTGGTGGACTTCATCCTCACCGGCCCCATCTCGTCCGTCAGCGCCGGGCAGTACATCGGCCGGCTCCTGAACGAGATGAGCGAAATGGGCGGCCATCCGCTACACGTCAATCCAAACCTGTTCGCGGTGTTTTTCGGCATTGCCGTGACACTGTACTTCTGGCGGAGCAACACCCGCGGCATTCACGAATCGAGCGGCCACGCGTTGCGGATCATGCAGATCACGACGGTGATGGTGGTCCTCCTGGTGGCTTGGTCCGTAATTACTCTGGTGATTCGCGGAGGCGCACCACTACCGCCCCCTCCCACTGCGGAAAACCTGACGATGAACGAGCATTCGCTCGGCTGGCTCGAAGGCACCTTCTGGCAAAGCATCAGCGCCGCGATGCTCGTCGTGGCATTCGGCCACTCGCTGCTGGCGATGAGCGGCTTTGAGACGCTGGCGCAGGTCTACCGTGAAATTGCGTATCCGAAGATGAAGAATCTGCGGATTACGGCCAACATCGTTTGCATTTACGCACTCCTTTCGACCGGCCTCATCTCGCTGCTCGCCGTGATGATCATCCCCGACGCCGTCCGTCCGCAGTACTACGACAACCTGATCGGCGGCATGTCGATGAACCTGGAAGGGCCGCAGTTGCTGAAACTCGGCTTCCATATTTTCGTCGTCATTGTCGGCGGACTCATCCTGTCTGGCGCCGTCAACACCTCGTTGATCGGAGCCAACGGCGTGTTGAACCGCGTCGCCGAAGACGGCGTTTTGCTGAGCTGGTTCCGCAAGCCACACACCAAATTTGGCACCACCTTTCGCATCATCAACCTCATCGTTCTCCTGCAGATCCTGACCATCATCGGCAGCATGGGCGACGTCTACCTGCTCGGCGAAGCGTACGCGTTCGGCGTGGTGTGGAGCTTCTTCCTCAAGGGCCTGGGCGTGTTGGCCTTGCGTTTTCAGCGCCACGATCAGGAGTACAAAACGCCCTTCAACTTCCGCCTGGGCGGCCGGGAGATTCCAGTCGGACTTGCCGTGACGGTGCTGATGCTCTTCCTCGTCGCGATCGCGAATCTGTTCACCAAGAAGATCGCGACGATGTACGGCCTTTCGTTTACTTTGGTTCTGTTTGCCGTGTTTCTGATCTCGGAACGCGTGAACGCGCGCCAGACGCGAAAGGCCGAAGCAGCCAACGCGAATAACCTCGAAGAGTTCAACCTGGAGCATCAGCCGCACGTCGATACCGCCCATTTGACGGCGCGTCCCGGCTGCATTCTCGTCGCCGTTCGCGACTACAACAACCTCGAACACTTCCGCCGGATCCTAGAGAAAACCAATCTGCGCCGGCATGACGTCGTCGTGATGACCGTTCATCCCATCTCCACCGGGGCCGGCGAGTTTGAACTCCAAAACGAACAGTTGTTCGGATCCTACGAGCAGGAGTTGTTCTCGCGCGTGGTCACCGTGGCCGAGAAGGAAGGCAAGCCGGTCGAACTCCTCGTTGTGCCGGCGACGGACCCATTTGCGGCGATGATTCAGGCGGCGAACCAGTTAAAGGCATCACGGCTGGTAACCGGCGTCTCCGCCAAAATGGCGTCCGAGGAGTTAGCGCGGCGGATTGGACTGGCGTGGGAAGCGCTACCGGAGCCGCGGCACCCGCTATCGCTCGAGGTGATCCGGCCGGATCGGCAATCGACCTTCGTCAACCTGGGCCCGCACCCGCCCCGCCTGTGGCCGGAAGACCTTGACCGCCTGCACGACATCTGGCTGAAGCTGACGGACCGCGAGGGCCTGGGACATAAGCTCCATCACCGGGATGTGGTCGGTGTCGCACTTCGCCGCTTGGAGCAGGAGCTCGAATCGGACGACAAACCCGAGATCCTGACACAGATCAAAGACGAAATGCGGCGGAACTAATTCGGCTTGCCTTCGCCTTCCTGCTGCGCCTGCAGCAGCGCCAGTGCCTTCAACTCCTTCTTCGTCGGAGGGACCACGGCCTTCTCATAATCGTGGTCTTTGTAGCACGAGCAACAGCGGACTTTGGCCGGATCCGTACCCACCAAGGACACGATGGCATGGTTGGTCAGGCGCTTGCATTTCACGCAATAATCGTCGAGGATATCGCCGAGTCGAAACTCGCTCATAATACGGCAGAGTATAGCAAAGCCACTGCCGCACTACCGAGAATTACCCAGAAGGAGTCGACTTTGGCGCGCAACAGCACGGCTCCGGCGGCGAGGCCAAGCAACAGCCCGCGCCAGTCTGTAATCGCGTCCTGCGCCAAAGGCAGCGCACTCGCCAAGCTCAGTCCGGCAGCGGCGAGAAGCACCGAATCGAGCGCCCGCCGGAACGTGGGATGGTCGCTGTGGCGGCGGAGCCAGATGAGCAGTGGGATGCTGAGAAACGCGGGCGTGATCAACGCCAGCCAACCCATGGCCGCACCCGGATAGCCGGCCAGGTAGTAGCCGATGCCAACCAGGTACACACCGTTGGGCCCGGGAGCGAGGCGTCCGGCGGCGATGGCGGTGGTGAGCTGCTGGTCGGTCAGCAGTTGGTGCTCGACGACGAAATCTTGGCGTACGATCGCCAGCGAAGTCATCCCGCTGAAGCTCGTGAGCGTGGACTTGGCAAGCAAAAGATAGAGCCAGAACAGGTTCATGCCACTCCCAACCGGTCCAGCACGAGACCGCCCACGATGGCTACGGCGAGGATGGCAATCGGGGAGAGAAATCCCGAAGCCAGTGCGGCCGCGGCGCCACCCGTCAGCAAAGCAATCCGCACCCAACGCTTCTTCGCCGCGTACGGCTGCACCAGCTTCCAGGACGAAACGGCGATCAAGGCGACAACCGCCACCAAAGCCCCGCTGATGGCCTGGGCGACCCACGGAAGGGAGCGAATGCGCTCATAGCCGTCGAGCAATGCCAGAATCAACAACGATGCCGGCAACGACACGGCGACAACAGCAGCCACCGCCGCCGGCCAACCACCCAAACGCCAAGCCAGCGCCGCGCTGCAGGCGAGGATGTTCGTGCCCGGCGTGAACCGGGCCAGCCCGTAGATGAGGCCAAACTCCGACGAAGTCAACCAACCGCGCCGTTCCACCAGTTCCAGGTGCAGCACGGCCTGAATCGAAGTGCCGCCGCCGAGCGTGAAGCTGCCCGACCGGAAGAAGAGGGCGGTTATCGCGCCGAGGCGCGCGGCTTCCATGGGGCTACTGTAGCATCGCTACGGTAGACTCTAATTATGCGCGGCAAATGGCTGTTGTTCGGAGGATGTCTGATCCTGCTGGCTATCGCCGCGGGAGCAATCACCGTTTGGCGAAAGGAACAAGCCAAGCCCGTGGTCACCGCTGCCCCCGCGCCGCCGCCGTTGGAAGTGAGCGGCGACCTGAGCCTGAGCGGCAAGGTGGAAGCGCGGAACGTGGTGGCGGTGAAGCCGCCCTCTGCCGGCACCATCGAAGAGTATCTCGTCAATGAGGGCGAAGAGGTCTACGAGGGCCAGTTGCTGGCGCGGCTGAACAACCCCACGCTGTCGAACGAGCAACTGCAGGCCAAAGAGCGTGCGGACAAGGCGCAGGAGCGCGTGAATCAGCTCGAAAGCCAGATGCTGGCGGCGCGGCTGGAGGCTTCCCGGGGCCGTGCCGAGGCGGCGCGGGTTAAGGACGAGTACTCGCGAGCGGACCGCGCCTACCAACGGCAGTCCATGCTGAACCAGCAAGGCGCTACCCCCCGTTTGGCGTTTGAAAAAGCGCAGAAAGAGTACGAGAACGCCAAGCTCGACTATGAAAGCTCCAGCGCCCGGCAGCAGATTGCGGAGGGCCGCATCACGGATCTAACCCGTGACATCGACGTAGCGAAGAAGACGCTGGAGGAACGCAACAACGACCTCGAAGACGCCGAGGCCAGCCTGCAGGCCACACAGGTGCATGCCCCCGTCGATGGCGTCGTCATCATGCGCAAGGGCGACGCTGGCGTCGAGATACAACTGGGCGAGGACGACCTGTTTCAGATCGCGACCGACCTGGGCAACCTCCAGGTAGTCGCCGAGGTGAACGAGGCGCAGCAGCAGAAAATCAAGGAAGGCTCGCCTGCATCCGTCTACCTGACCGAGATGGCCAACGAACCCATGGCAGGCGAAGTGGCGCGGGTTGCCGATGGCCGGGTCACGGTGCTCTTCCAGAACCCAAACCCGCTGATCAAGCCCGGCCTGACCGCTCAGGTGAAGATCCGCCTGCCTTGATAGAATCGGGGATTCTATGCAATTCCTCGAAACCAGCCTGATTGAACTGATTACGCAGACGGCAACGAATCTGCCGCCGGATGTCCGCAAAGCCATGGGCGTGGCGCTCGAACAGGAGAAGCCGGATACCCAGGCTTCCCAGGCGCTAAACATCATTGCGAACAACATCGATATGGCCGTCGAGGATGAAGGGCCCATCTGCCAGGACACCGGCATGCCGACCTTCGTCGTGCATACCCCAGTCGGCGTCAGCCAGATCGCGATCAAGAAAGCCATCAAGGCTGCCGTAGCCGAGGCGACCAAGCGCGGCAAGCTCCGTCCGAATTCAGTGGACTCCCTGACCGGCAGAAACTCCGGCGACAACCTCGGCGTCGAGACGCCAGTGATCCATTGGGAGCAGTGGGAACAGGACGACATCGAAGTCAAACTCATCCTGAAGGGCGGCGGCTGCGAGAACAAGAATATTCAGTACTCGCTGCCCACTGAACTCGAACACCTCGGCAAGGCCGGCCGCAACATCGAAGGCGTCAAGAAATGCTTGCTCCACGCCGTATGGCAGGCGCAGGGCCAAGGCTGCGCGCCGGGCGCCATCGGCGTCTGCGTCGGCAGCGACCGGGCGCACGGCTATTACCTCGCCAAGCACGAACTGTTCCGCGAACTCGACGACGTGAATCCGGATCCGGTGCTCGCACAGCTCGAAGCCGAGGTGATGGAAGAGGCCAATAAGATTGGCGTGGGGCCGATGGGCTTCGGCGGCAACGTCTCGCTGATCGGCTGCAAGGTGATGGCCGCCAACCGGCTTCCGGCAAGCTTCTTCGTTTCGGTGGCCTACGATTGCTGGGCCTACCGGCGGCTGGGCGTTCGCCTGGATGCCAACACCGGCGCCATCAAAAAATGGCTCTACCGCGATCCGGAACGCGAAGTCGAAAAGCTTTCAAAGATGGATGGCTTCCCGCTCACCGGGCGCGAAGTCACGCTGACCCCGCCTCTGACTGAGGCGCAGATGCGTAGCCTGCACGTGGGCGACGTCGTAATCATCCGCGGCGATATGTACACGGGCCGCGACGCCGTACACGCCCGGCTGATGAATGAGCCGCCGCCGGTGAGCCTCGACGGACAGATTCTGTACCACTGCGGCCCGGTGATGATGAAGAATGGCGAACAGTGGGTGGTGAAGGCAGCCGGCCCGACGACCTCGAGCCGCGAGGAGCCCTATCAAGCCGAAGTGCTGCGGCGGTACGGCGTACGCGCGGTGATCGGCAAGGGCGGCATGGGTGCCAAGACCTCAAAGGGGCTGCAGGAGTGCGGCGCAGTGTATCTGAACGGAATCGGCGGCGCGGCGCAGTTCTACGCCCGGACGCTGAAGAAGGTGAAGGCGGTTCACTGGCTCGAACTGGGCATTCCGGAAGCGATGTGGCACCTGGAAGCGGATGGCTTCGTGGCGATTGTGACCATGGACGCCCATGGCAACAGCCTGCATGCCGACGTAGAGAAAGCGACCGGAGAGTTGCTCGAAGCGTTACAAAAGTGATAGTTTAGAGGGGTAGTGGCCAGGTAGCTCAGTTGGTAGAGCAGCGGACTGAAAATCCGCGTGTCGGGGGTTCAAATCCCTCCCTGGCCACCACATCTCGAACGCGACCCCTTGGGTCGCTTTTTTGTTTTTCAGGCCTGATATGCTTACTCGAGAATGAATCGTAGAGCATTTTTCCAGGCCTGTTTCGGCGCCGCTGGCGCGATCTCCATGGCCGACCGCGCGGACGCCCTCGGGTTGCCGAAAGCCAAGATTACGCGGATCCGCTATTACAAGACTCCTACCGACGCCGCCGGGCGGCCCAATACGCGGCAACCGCTCTTCAACCAGAGCACGAATGTCGTGCTGGTGGAGACCGACACCGGCCTCATCGGCGTTGGCGAAGGCGGCGCCCCCGACGTGATGGAGCAATGCGCCGGCCTGCTCATCGGCCAGGACCCGTTCCGCACCGACCGCCTTTGGCAGTCCATGTTCCGCTCCTACTTCTATCCAGCGGGTCGCGAAAAAGTCCATGCCCTCGGTGCGCTCGATGTCGCTCTATGGGACTTGAAGGCAAAGGCGCTGGGGGTACCGCTGTATCAACTCCTCGGCGGCCAATCGCGCGAGTATGTCGAATGCTATTCCACGGGCTATCCGGCCAAGGGCACCCAGAAAGAGATTGCCAAGGCTTGCGTCGACGCCGGCTTCCGGGCGTACCGGATCTCGACCAACGCGCGCGGCGAAGTGATGGATCGCTTCGATACCGTGAACCGCATGATCGCGATGTGTGAAGAGGTTCGCGAAGGCGTAGGCCGCGATGGCGGCTGGTGCATCGACTTCCATACCGAGCTCGATTTCCCCGACGCCGTGACGCTTGCCAACAAGATCGAACACCTGCGGCCCTACTTCGTCGAGGATCTTGTCCGCAGCGAAAACCCCGCCGTCTACCGCACTCTGCGCGGCCAGGTGAAGGTGCCGATTGCGGTCGGCGAACAGTTCGGGCCGAAGTGGGAATGGAATGAGCTGATTGAAGATCACCTCATCGACTACGCCCGCGCAACCATCCCGAACGTCGGCGGCGTCACCGAGTTTCAGAAGATCGCCGCGATGTGCGAAACCCACTACGTCGGCTTGGTTCCTCACTTCACGGGGCCCATCTCAGAAGCCGCCATGGTCC
This sequence comes from Candidatus Sulfopaludibacter sp. SbA3, assembly GCA_945890485.1. Lineage (GTDB taxonomy): Bacteria > Acidobacteriota > Terriglobia > Bryobacterales > Bryobacteraceae. The sequence goes on from CAMDCN010000014.1 coordinate 85,367, forward strand.
ACTGCTCCGCCGCGTTCTCCGGGCCGGTGCTGATGGAAATGGTAATGGGCGGCACCCGTCCATGGCCGTACCTGAAGAGCAGCTACGACCTGCGCAACGGCAAGCTCTGGCCAAATGAGCGGATTGGCTTGGGCGTCGAAGTCGATACGTCGCAACTGCAGCAGATCGGCAACTATACCGAAGCGTATCAATTGACGCCGATGCTGCGACGGCCCGACGGATCGCTGACAAACTGGTAGGTTAAAGGCTATGCGCATCGGACTGCTGTGTTTCCTGATTCTGCCGTTGTATGGCGAAGTCCTGTTCCGGCAGTCCGCCTTTGAGGCGGCTACAGCCGATTGGTCGGCCTGGAGCCACCGCCCGGAGACGATGCCAAGGGCCTTTGTCGATACGCAAATCAGCCGGGGCGGCAAAGGTTCGTTGGCCATCAACGGCCTCAGCAACGTCGCGGCCTACGGCGGGTGGCGCAAGCATGTCCCCGGCATCCAAGGCGGCGAGTGGCTGCGCTTGCGCGCGTTCTACAAGGCCGAGAGCGTGGCTGCGGAGAACTGGCAGGTTATCGCCCGGCTCGACTGGCAGAACGCGGCCGGAAAGCGAATCGGCGAACCCGCTTATATTCCCTGGACCCAGCGGCAGGGTGACTGGAACGAACTGCATTCGGAAGCCCAAGCGCCGCAGGGTACGGCATCGGCTTACGTCGAATTGTTTCTGGCCAATGCGCCACAGGGAACCGTGTGGTGGGACGACATTTCGCTCGAACGGATCCCGCCCCCGCCGGCGCGGAAAGTGAACGTCGCCACCGTGAATCTGCGGCCGAGGAATACGAGTGGCCGCGAAGAGAGCGTCAGCCAGTTCATCGCCGCCATCGGGAAATCCGTCCCGGCGAACACGGACGTGATCCTGTTGCCGGAGGGTATCAGCATCGTCGGCACGACGAAGAAGATTCTGGAAGTAGCCGAGGCCATCCCCGGACCCACCACGCAGGCGCTCAGCGCGGTTGCCAAGGCACGGAAGGCGTACATCGTCGCGGGCATTTACGAGAAGGAGGGCCACGTCATGTACAACACGGCCGTCCTGATCGATCGCAACGGAGACATCGCCGGCAAGTACCGGAAAGTCTATCTACCCCGCGAAGAGGTTGAAAACGGCCTCACGCCGGGCACCCACTATCCCGTCTTCCAGACCGACTTCGGCAAGGTCGGCCTGATGATCTGCTACGACGTTTTCTTCGCAGAGCCGGCGCGCGCGTTGGCCAACCAAGGCGCGGACATGATCCTAATGCCCATCTGGGGCGGCGACGAGACGCTGGCGAAGGCCCGCGCAATTGAGAACGGCGTATTCCTCATCACCAGTGGCTACGACCATCCCACCTACATCATGGACCCGACCGGCGAACGGCTAGCGCAAGCCCGTGAACAGGGCTCCGCGGCGACGGCCACCGTCGACTTGGCCAAGCAATACAACTGGCAATGGCTAGGCGAGATGCGCACGCGGCGTTTGAAGGAGCTACGCGTGGATGTCGCCGTGCCGACGCCCGGGGTGTTGCGGTAATCACCCCGGGCCGGCCACCAACTACGGCTGCACGATCACTTTCATCAAGCCGGGCTCGGAGTCATAGAGCCGCTTGAAGTACGACGGCGACTCATCCAGCGTGATCTTGGCGGAGATGATCGGGTCCACCTGAATCATGCCGCTGGCGAGCAGCTCAATACAAGCCGGGTACTCGCCGGAGGAGCCGCAGGTGCCCTGCAGCCGGATCTCGCGCGTCACCACCTGCTGCAACGGCAGTTCGATGTTCGGGGTGATGTTGCCAACCAGCGTCACCGCGCCGCCCTTGCGTACGCAAGCGATCGCGGTCTTGATCGGATCCGTCGCGCCCACGCATTCGAGAGCGACATCAGCACCGCGGCCCTGGGTTCGTTTCAGGATCTCGGCCTTCACATCGCATTCGAGCGGGTTGAACGTTTCCGTCGCACCCAAGCGCTTCGCCATCGCCAACTTTTCGTTGTTCGTATCGACCGCAAACACACGGGCGCAACCGGCTACTTTGGCAGCCTGCAGCGTCAGCGAGCCGATCATGCCCGCGCCCACGACAACGGCGGTATCGCCGAGTTCAATCGGGGTCAGGCGCACAGCGTGGACACCAATCGAAATGGCTTCGATCAACGCGGCGTGCTCGTAACTCACCGAATCCGGCAAGCCGTAAAGAATGTGCTGCGGCACAGCGACAAACTCGGCGAAGGCCCCATGCCGGCGGTAATCGCCGCAGGAGACGCCGAGCACCATGCGGTTATCGCACAGGTTCACTTGGCCCGCGCGGCAAAAGTGGCACTTGCCACAGGAAACCGTGGAATCGAAGGTGACGCGGTCGCCCTCCTTCCACTGCGTCACGGCCGAGCCGACCTTGGCGATGGCGCCAGCGGCTTCATGGCCCATCACGAGCGGCGGAATGCGCCGGCCGGTGCTGCCGTCCCAGCCGTGGACGTCGCTGCCGCAAATGCCGCAGGCGCCAACGCGGATCAGAACGTCTTCCGGGCCCAATTCCGGTTCAGGGAAGTCGATGACTTCCAGGTTTAGATACTCTTTCAACAGCAGTGCTTTCATCGCGATTACTACGGTATCATCGTCGCGATATGGAACGCAGAACCTTCCTCGGGAGCAGCCTGCTGGCCTATTGGCCGGCGAACAAGGTCCGTCTGGGCGTGATCGGCAGCGGCAGTCGCGGCACGTTCGTCATGGGCGTGTTCCAGAAGGACGCGGCACTCGAAGTTGGCGCCATCTCCGATGTTTATGAGCCCAATCTAGAACGGGCGCTGTCGCTCGCCAAAGGCGCCAAGGCCTATCGCGACTATCGGGATCTGCTGGCGGACAAGACCATCGACGCCGTCCTGATCGCCCCGCCGGAGCACTGGCACCACCGGATGATTCTCGACGCGCTCGCCGCGGGAAAGGATGTCTACGTCGAGAAGCCGCTTTGCCGGACGCCGGAAGAGGGGCGCGAGCTCGTCGAAGCGGAGAAGAAGTCGAAACAGATTATTCAGGTTGGCATGCAGCGGCGGTCTTACGATCTGTATCAGGAAGCGCGCGGCGTGGTCGCGGCCGGGACGCTGGGCAAGGTGAGGATGGTGCGGAGCTGGTGGCTCAACAATCACATCAATGCAACGGCCGCTACCAAGCTCGACGGCAAGCTGGATTGGGAAGCCTGGCAGGGCCCGGCCGAGCGGCGGCCCTTTGACGCCAACCGCTTTCGCGCTTGGCGCTTCTATCAGGACTATGGCGGCGGCATCGTGGCCGACCAAGGCGCGCATGTTTTCGACGGGATCCAGATGATCATGGGAGCCGGGTTCGTGAAGGCCGTCACCGCCTCGGCGCTCCCTCCGCTGCGAGCGGGCGTCGATCAGCCGGATTGCGTGGTGGTCAGCGCCGAGTACCCCGAAGGCTTCCTGGGCATCTTCACCGTGAACTACGCAGCGATGAAGTATCAGAGCCGCAACGATCAATTGAACCAGGCGGACGGCGACAAAGCCCGGCTCGACATCGGCCGTGAGACCTTCCGCGTGCTGCCCGCCGGCGACGAGGAGAAGCCGATTCTCGAACGGAAGAGCGCCCGCGGATTCGGCTGGGCAACGGACCTGCACGTGCAAAACTTCCTCGAATGCGTGCGGACGCGGCAGCGGCCAACGGCGCCGATGGCCTTAGGGGCGCAGGCCGCACTCGTCGTGCAATTGGCCAACCGATCGCTGCGGGAAGGACGGCGCATGGAAAACACCACGTTTTAGTGGTTGACATAAATTGCGATGTTCGGCTATTCTGACTTGGTCGGAGCAGACGCCATGACTTTTTATCCCCACATCCCGGTCAACCCAGAATGCGGCACAAGTCTACGGCGCAGGCAGTCTCTGTAACTGCGTTCCCTACGCGCTTCTGAATTCGACACTCGGTCGCAAAACCGACGGGCTTGACTCCCTACGTCCTTGCTGTCCCTTAACCACCGCTTGCGGATGGTGGAGCAACCTGCGTTGCCGTTGAAACTGCCGTACGGCGGAGAACGGCTTTAGCGGCAACCCTTGCACCACCGGCCGTCCCGCAAGCGGACTCAATTTGTCCTGGAGGACACTCTCATGTTTTCGTTTCGCATCTCCATTGGCGACGCCGAGCGCGCCGTGCTCTCGCGCGGCGGACGCTTCGTCTCCATCGTCGGCCCGGGAACGCGCTACGGCTTCTTCCCGGCCGTCGAGCGGCACTCCACGTTGCTGGCCGAGTTCCGTTCGCCTTGGGTGGAGATTCTGCTCCGGACGCGCCCGGACGTCGTCGCCGAGCACTTCGTCACCGTTGAAACGGCGGAGCGGCAGGTGGCACTCCTCAGCGTGAACGGTCGGTTGGAATCCGTCGTGGGCCCCGGACAGCGGAAGCTGTTCTGGAAGCCGGCGACGGTGGAAATTATCGACGTGGACTTGGCGCCGGAGGTGCCGTCCGCTTTGGTGGCTGCCGTCGAACGGGCCATCCCGAACGGAATGACGCTATTGCAGGTTCCGGCCACGATGGCCGGGGTGCTCTTCAGCGATGGCAAATTCGTCCGGGTGCTGGATCCGGGGCGGTACGCTTTCTGGAGCGCCGCAACAGCGATGACGCTAACTTTGGTCGACCTGCGCCGTCAAATGATCGAGGTGCCGGGACAGGAGATTCTAACGCGGGACAAGGTATCGATCCGCGTGAACATTCTGGCCGAGTATCGCGTGACCGACGCGGCGCTGGCGGCGACGGGAGCGAAGAGTTTTCTCGAAACGATGCATCGCCTGCTGCAGTTGGCCATTCGGTCAACGCTCGGCAAGCGGTCGCTGGACGAGCTGTTGGCCGACAAGGTCGACGTCGAACCGGCGGCAGCGGACGAGGTGCGGCGCGAGATGCGGGCCCTCGGCGTGGAGGTGACGGTGATCGCGTTGAAGGACATTGTTCTGCCCGGCGAGATCCGAAACATTTTGAATCAGGTGGTTGCAGCCGAAAAACAGGCCCAAGCCAACCTGATCCGGCGACGGGAGGAGACTGCGGCCACCCGGTCGCTGCTCAACACGGCGAAATTGATGGAAGATAATCCGACGTTGATTCGTTTGAAGGAGTTAGAGACCCTGGAACGCCTAACGGAGAAGGTCGGAACCGTAAACGTACACGGTGGATTCGACGGCTTGCTGAGCAAACTGTTGCTGCCGTAAACATTTTTGAAACAATTGAGGTGCGCGGACCCCGGTTCGCGCGTCTAAACAATAGGAAGAGTCTATGTTGACCGAAGAGTGGCTGACCGAAGAGGCCGAAGACCAAGTGGTGGATTACCCCGCCGGCGTGGATCTTTGGCAGGTCGAGCAACTCCTTACCGAGTTGCTCGCCGAATCCAAGGAAGCAGAGAAGTAGTAAAAGCTAAGCAAGCAATGGACGGATGACCCGGCCGTGGACATCTGTCAGCCGATAGTGGCGTCCCTGGAATTTAAACGTCAGTTTGGTGTGGTCGACGCCCAAACAGTGCATCATCGTCGCATGGAGGTCATGGACATCCATGGGATCCTTGGCGATGTTGTAGCTGTAGTCGTCGGTCTCGCCAAAACTGGCGCCAGGCTTGAACCCGCCTCCCGCCGCCAGCATGGTGAAGCAGCGGGGATGATGATCCCGGCCATAGTCAGTCTTCGTGAGCGTACCCTGCGAATAGACGGTACGCCCGAATTCCCCGCCCCAGAGGACGATGGTGTCGTCCAGCAAACCGCGCTGTTTCAGGTCCGTGAGCAGAGCCGCCGAGGGTTGATCGGTATCCTCGCACTGCCAACGGATCTGTTTCGGCAAGCTGCCGTGCTGGTCCCAGCCGCGATGGAACAGTTGGATGAACCGAACGCCGCGCTCGGCCAGACGCCGGGCCAAAATACAGTTGGCCGCGTAGGTGCCTGGCTTCCGGGACTCGGGCCCGTACATCTCAAACGTGGATTCAGGTTCCTTCGACAGATCGGCCAACTCCGGAACCGAAGCCTGCATCCGGAACGCCATTTCGTACTGTGCAATCCGCGTGGCGATCTCCGGATCGTTGAACTCGTCGAGCTTCAGTTGGTTCAACTGGCCGAGGTCGTCGAGAAACCGTCGCCGCGCCGTCCGGCTGTAGCCTTCGGGGTCGCTGAGATAGAGAACCGGGTCCTTGCCGCCACGGAACTTCACCCCTTGATGATTGGTGGGAATGAACCCGGAGCCCCACATGCGGTCCGCCAGCGCCTGGGAGCCGCCGCGGCCCTGCGAAATCATGACGATGAAAGCTGGCAGGTCCTTGTTCTCACTCCCGAGGCCATAGGAAACCCAGGAGCCGATCGACGGCCGCCCCGCCAGTTGAAAGCCGGTTTGGAAGAAGGTCACCGCCGGATCGTGGTTGATCTGTTCCGTCGATAGCGACTTCATGACCGTCCACTGGTCGGCATGTTTCGCCATGTGCGGCAGCAATTCGCTAAACCATGCGCCGGACTGGCCATGTTGGGCAAACTTGAAGATGCTGGGCGCGGTGGGGAACGTCGTCTGAAACGCCGTCATGCCGGTGAGGCGCTGGCCCCGGCGGATCGAATCCGGCAGATCCTGACCGTGTACTTTGGCAAGGTTCGGCTTGTAATCGAACAGATCGAGCTGCGAAGGGCCGCCGTGCTGGAAGAGCGTGATGACACGTTTGGCTTTCGGCGCGTGATGGAGAACCGGGGCCGATTCGGCGTAACCGTTCTGCTGCAGCAGGGTCGTTAAGGCGGCTAGAAACTGGCGGCGTTGCATGTTCGGCTATTCCTTAGTCACGAATTCGTCGGTGTTCAGCAGCAGGCTCGCTACGGCTTGGTAGGCCGCGAGTTCGCGCTCCGGCAGGTCGGCGGATCGGGTGTCTCCCTGCCACAGCAGCGACTTCGCTTCGGCGGGTTTCCCGGCGAAGTAATCGAGGTGATAGTTCAGGCTGCCCCGCAGGACGGCAAGCTCAGCCGGTTTGGGCAAGCGGCCGAGGGCAATGCGAAAGCCATGCCGCAGGCGGCTTTCGGCATCTGTGCCGCCTTCGAGCAGCATGCGCTGGGCGATGAAGCGGGCCGCTTCGACAAAAGTCACATCGTTCATCAGATTCAGCGCCTGCAGCGGGGTGTTTGTCCGGTTTTCGCGGACGGTGCAGGCCTCGCGCTGGGAGGCATCGAAGTTCATCATCATCGGCGGCGCGGAAGTCCGTTTCCAGAAGGTGTACAGACTGCGGCGGTAGAGATCCGGACCCTTCGACTGGTTATAGTCAAAGTCCTGCATGATGACCTCTTTCCAGAGCCCATCCGGCTGGTACGGCTTCACGGAGGGCCCGCCAATCTTCTCATGCAACAGGCCCGCGGCATGCAGCGCCGTGTCGCGAATCATCTCGGCCGGCAGGCGAATGCGCGGACCGCGAGAGATCAGGCGGTTCTCCGGGTCGCGCTGGATCAACTCCGGCGTCGCCTGGGACGACTGCCGGTAGGCGGCGCTCATCACAATCATTTTCTGCATCGCCTTGGCGTCCCACCCACTGTGGATGAACTCAGTGGCGAGGTAGTCAAGTAGTTCCGGATGCGTCGGCCACTCGCCCTGCAGCCCGAAGTCCTCGGTGGTCTTCACGATGCCGGTACCGAAAAAGCTCTGCCAGAAGCGGTTCATCGTCACTCGGGCCAACAGCGGGTTCTGCGGATCCACCACCCATTTCGCGAAGCCAAGGCGATCCGTTGCCGGGCGCTGCGGCAGAAATGCCGGCAGACCGGGTTCGACCAGTTCGCCCGGCTTGTCGTACTGTCCGCGGAGCAGCAGGTGGGTCTTCTTGCGTTGCGGCGACTCGGCCATCACCATCACGGTGGGGAATGTCCGTTCGAGTTTTTCGCGTTCTTCCCGAAGTCCGGCGAGCGTCTGCCAAACCTGCCGAACCTCCGGGGCCGCAGCGGTTTCAAAATAATGGAGCTCCACCTGCCGCTGCTCGGGCTGGGTTCGTTTTTTGCCGGCGAGGGCCGAAAGCGGCTGGCCGACGGCGAGCATTTCCACCTCTTCCTTCGTCAGCACGCGGGAGTACAGCCGGATTTCGCCAAGCGTCCCCTGAAACTGGTTCGCTTTCCCGGCGCCGCCGCCAATCCGAACCGGCTCTTTGTACTCGCCTCCCGCATTGCGAAACGGCCGGTACAAAGTGTCCATGATGGTCGTCGTTTCGGCCAGTTGGCCGTCGACATAAACCCGAACGCCTTCGGCCATGCGGGATCCCGTGTAAGTCACCGCCACATGATGAGCCCGGCCGGGCTCCAACGGCTTGACGGTTTCAAGTCGTAGCGCGTCGTTCACCCAATTGCTCGTGATGTGGAAGAACACCTTGCCGTCCTTCACGAACAGGCCATAGCCCTTGGCCTCCGGCTTGTTGCCAGGCATGCGGGTCAGCACCGCGCCCTTGCCGTCCACCCAGGCCGAGATGGACCAGAGGTCGTCGATATCGAATTTTCCCGACTTCTCATCCACCTCCACGCGGCTGCCATCGAACACCTGCGGCGGCACTTGCGTGAAGTACTCGCCGTCGCGCATGCTGACTGGGGCCCAACGGACATTGGGCATCTGGCGCTCCCATTTGCGGCGCGCGCCATCGATCTTCGACGCCCGTGCGGCCAGCCATTGCTCCTGCTTCGCGATCTTGGCATCGAGCGCCGCCAACGTCGCCTGCTGCGCCGCGGTCGGCGCGGGCATCAGAGGCGGCGAGTTGCCGTACTTCATCGCGCGGCCAAGTTCGGGGACGTTGTTGAAATACGAATAGATCTGGTAGAACTCTTTCTGCGTCAAAGGGTCGTATTTGTGGTTGTGGCAGCGGGCGCAGCCCAAAGTCAGGCCCAGGAAAACCGCTCCGGTGGTCTCCACGCGGTCGACGACGTACTCGACGGCATACTCCTCGGGAACGATCCCATCTTCCGTATTTCCGCGATGATTCCGGTTGAAGCCGGTGGCGAGCTTCTGCTCGAATGTCGCATTCGGCAGCATGTCACCCGCGAGTTGTTCGAGCACAAATTGGTCGAACGGCTTGTTGCGGTTGAAGCTGTCGATGACGTAATCGCGCCACCGCCACATCACCCGTTCGCCGTCGTATTGGTAACCGTTCGTATCGGCGTAGCGGGCCGCGTCGAGCCAGCGGGCGGCCATCCGCTCGCCATAGCGCGGCGACGCCAGCAGCCGGTCAACCAGCTTCTCGTAGGCGTTCGGCGAGGTGTCTTTCAGGAACGCATCAATCTCTTGCGGCGTCGGCGGCAGGCCCGTGATGTCGATCGTCGCGCGGCGAGCCAGCGTTTCGCGGTCGGCCAACGGGCGCATCGCCAGGCCTTCTTTCGCCAGGCGGGCACTCACGAAGTGATCGATACTGGCGAAGCCGGTGGGCGGCTTCGGCGGAACAAAGCTCCAATGCGACTGCCACTCCGCGCCCTGCGCGGCCCAGGTGGAAAGCGTCTGCTTCTCCTTCGCCGTTAGCGTCAAGCCGGAGTACGGCGGCGGCATCTGCTGCCCCTTCTTGTCGGTCGTAATGCGCGCCACCAGTTTGCCGGCGGTGATCGCGGCCCGCGCGTCCTGCTCTACGTCCAAGCGCAACGGGATGCCCTTGGCCTTCGCATCCGGCCCATGGCAGTGGTAGCACTTGTCCGAAAGGATGGGGCGGACGTCGCGATTGAACTCCACCTTCGGCTCGGCGGCCAAGGCGATCGCGGGAAGGAGAACGGACAGCAGGACTCTCATGAAAGCATCTCCATTTTATGAGAAGAATGCACCCGGCGTAGCACTACCCGATTACATGCGCATCGTAGCAGTAATTCTTTGGCTCACCTTCTGCCTCTCGGGCCAGACCACGCCGCGCACGACGGCTCAACACAAGCGGGTCCAAACCGCGGCGCCAAAGCTGTCTGACGCCGAGATCGAGCAAAAGCTGAAGGCGAAATTGGCGAAGTCAAAGATGGCGGCCAACGGGTTCACGGTAAAGGTTAGCAACGGCACCGCCACCATCGAAGGCAAGGCCAATGTGATCCAACACAAAGGCGCTATGACCCGCATGGCCAAGTCCGCCGGGGCGACTCGCGTCATCAACAATATCCAGATCTCGGAGGAGGCAAAAGCCAAGGCCCGCGAGAAGCTCGCCAGCGGCCGCCGCCGGGCGCAAGTGAAGCGGGGCGAACCGCGCACGCAACCGCGATAAACTGAGCGGATTGGAACCTCTCTACATCCGCGTCCACCCGGACGACAACGTCGCGATCATCGTGAACCCGGAAGGGGTGCCTAGCGGCGCACGCTTCCCCAATGGGTTCGTTTCGTCAGAGGCGATTCCGCAGTCGCATAAGATCGCCTTGGCCGAGATGGAACCGGGCGACCCGGTGATCCGTTACGGCCAGGTGATCGGCCATGCCACGCGCGCCCTGCCCATCGGGTCTTGGGTTCGAGAGGATTGCCTCGACCTACCGGTTCCCCCCGCACTCAGCGAGCTCGCACTCGCTACCGCTCCGCCTCCCGCCGCGCCGCCGTTGCCCGAATACACCTTCGAGGGTTACCGCAACGCCGACGGCACCTACGGCACCAAGAACATTCTCGGCATCACGACCACCGTCCAGTGCGTAGCCCCTACCGTCGACTACGCCGTTCGCAAGATCAAAGCCGAGATTCTACCCCGCTATCCCAACGTCGATGACGTCGTCGCCGTGACCCACTCCTACGGCTGCGGCGTCGCTATCGACGCTCCTGGCGCCGCTGTCCCCATCCGCTCCATCCGCAATCTGGCACTGCATCCGAACTTTGGCGCCGATCCGCTCGTCGTCAGCCTGGGCTGCGAGAAGCTGCAACCGGTCCGGCTCACCATCCCCGGCCTGCAACCGGCCGACCATGTCATCCGCCTGCAGGACAACCAGGGCTTCGCGGCAACGGTCGCCCGCATCTGCGAAGCCGCCGAGAAGCGGCTCCAAGTTTTGAACCTACGCAAGCGGGTTCCCTGCCCCGCGTCCGGTCTCGTCGTGGGCTTGCAGTGCGGCGGTAGCGATGCTTTCTCCGGCGTCACCTGCAACCCCGCCGTGGGCTATGCGGCCGATCTCCTCGTCCGCGCCGGCGCCACCGTGATGTTCAGTGAAGTCACCGAAGTCCGCGACGCCGTCCATCTCTTAACGCCTCGCTGCTCGACTCCCGATGTCGCCCGCGCGCTCATCCGCGAGATGCAATGGTACGACGACTATCTCGCCACCGGCCGCGCCGACCGGTCGGCCAATCCCACGCCGGGCAACAAGCGCGGCGGCCTGTCGAACGTTGTCGAGAAGGCCCTCGGCTCCGTCGCCAAATCCGGCACGTCAGCTCTGCGCCAAGTGACCACCCACGGCGAGGTGCCGACTGAGCGCGGCCTGATCTTCGCCGCCACCCCAGCCAGTGACTTCATCTGCGGCACCCAGCAACTGGCCGCCCACATGAACATGCATATCTTCACGACGGGCGAAGGAACGCCCTATGGCCTCGCCATGGCGCCGGTGATCAAGGTCTCCAGCCGCACCGCTCTCGCCGAGAAATGGCCGGACCTGATCGACATCGACGCGGGCCGCATCGCCACCGGCAACGCCACCATCGAGAGCGTCGGCTGGGAGCTATTCCACCTGATCCGCGACGTGGCCAGCGGGCGCAAGCAGACCTGGGCCGACCACTGGGGCCTGCACAACTATCTCGCGCCCTTCAATCCCGGGCCGGTTACCTAGACGCCCAAGTTCAAGTAGTCACTCGCGTTCTTGTAGCAGATGTTCTTCACCATGCTGCCGACCCAGTCCTCGCGGTCGGGCAGCAGGCCGTTGGTGACATCGTTGCCCACCAGATTGCACAGCGTGCGCCGGAAGTACTCATGGCGCGGATAGGAGAGGAACGAGCGCGAATCGGTCAACATGCCAACGAATCGCGAGAGCAGGCCGCAATTGGAAAGCGCGTTGATCTGGAGTTCCATCCCTTCTTTCTGATCCAGGAACCACCAGCCGCTGCCGAACTGCACTTTGCCCGCGATGCTGCCGTCCTGGAAATTGCCGATCATGGTAGCGAAGGCGTAGTTGTCCACCGGGTTGACGTTATAAACAATCGTCCGCGGCAACGTGTTGTCCTGATCGAGCCGGTCGAGGTAGGCGCCCAGGGCGTCCGCCTGCGACCAGTCGCCCATCGAGTCGAAGCCGGAGTCCGGTCCGATGGTTTTAAACAGGCGCGTGCTATTGTTCCGCCGGGCACCCAGGTGCAGTTGCTTGGTCCAGCCCTTCGCCGCATCCAACTGGCCGAAGAACAACATCAAGTTTGAAGCGAACTGCAGGTGCTCCGCCGGCGAGGCGGCCTGCCCATGCAGCGCACGATCAAAGATGGAAGCAGCTTCGGCTTCTGAACAGAAGTCGGCGTAGCAGTGGTTTAAGCCATGGTCGGAAAGCCGGCCGCCGAGCGAGTGGAAGAAATCGTGACGGCTCTTGAGCGCGTCGAGAAAGCTCGAATAGCTATTGATGTCGACGTTTGCCGCGGCGGCGAGTTTGCTCACCCACGGCAAGAAGAGTTCGGGCAGATGGACGTTCAGCGCCTTGTCAGGCCGGAACGTTGGGAATACCTTCGTCGCCAGACCGGAAGCGGCGATCTGCTGGTGGTAGCGGAGGTCGTCGGTCGGATCATCGGTCGTGCACGTGGCGCGGACGTGAAATTTGTTGAAGATGCCATGAACCCGAAGGCTGTCATCGGCCAGTTGCTCGTTCGCGCGGTCCCAGATGCTCTGGGCCGTCGTGCCATCAAGTAGTTCGTCGATGCCGAAGTAGCGTTTCAGTTCGAGATGGGTCCAATGGAACAGCGGATTGCGGAGCGTGTGGGGCACCGTGCGAGCCCACGCTTCGAACTTCTCGAACGGCGTCGCATCGCCGGTGCAGTAGCGCTCGGCCACGCCATTGGCCCGCATGGCGCGCCATTTGTAATGGTCGCCTTCGAGCCAGATCTCGAACAAATTGGCGAACTGACGATTCTCCGCGATGTCCTTTGGCGGCAGATGGCAGTGGTAATCGAGAATCGGCTCGGGCGCCGCGTAGCTGTGATACAGGTGCCGCGCCGAGGCGGTGGAGAGGAGAAAATCGTCGTGGATAAAGGACATGGGACTAATCTACGAGGATGCCACACTAGAACAGCGAGAGCTGATCGCCTTCGCTGACGAAGGCTTTGAATTCGCCGTCGCCGTCCACGACCCACGCTAGTCGCGACCTCGCGAAGTCCACCGTGGCACGGTCTCCGCGGCCCTCCGCTTCCGCCTCGAGGCGTTGCATCACGGCCACCGCATCCCGCGGGCGCGCCCCTTCGGAGTAGCAGTCAAACGCGGCGCGGCAGAGGTCGACAACCTCCTCCCAAGCGCTGACGAAGCCGAAATCCAGGGCCGCCTCCAGTTCATAATCTACTTCCGCGCAAGCGGCAGGCCGGGCGCGCCAATGCCGGAAGCGGCCGAGCACGGCATCGAAATGGCGACCAGGCAGGTCCGGACTCACCTCGATTGGCTGCACCAGACGATACCGGTCCCGCACCGTATCGAGTAACTCGGCGGCGTCGCCCGGAAGCGCCTGCGGCTCGCCCGCAATTTCGCGCGCCAAGCTCAACGGAAAGTCGGATGCCAGGCAGACCGACATCGCCTGCAACAGCCGCGAGTCGTTAACCGATGGCAGCGGGAGCACGTCCTCCAGGTCGAGCCACTCGCCTTCGCCCATCAGTTCCGGCGCCGTAACCAGCACCGAGTGCGGCGCGCCGGGCAGGTCCAGCGGAGCACGCAGATCATCCAGCACCAGGAGGCTTCGCCCCGCAGGCATCCGGCGCTCGATCTCGTTCTGGATCGACTCGGTCGAACGCCGTCCGCAGCCGATCCAGATTGTCGATTGAAAATGGCCTCGGGCGGCGTAGGCAAACGCCTGCGCCATCCGGCTTTTGCCGGTGGCCGGCCTGCCGGTAATCCAATAGGTGCCCGCCCCATCCACCAGCACGGACCACAATTCCTCCGGGACCTCCGCCTGTGCCGGAGCCACGCTCGACACCTGCGTCCGCGGCAACAGCGCCACCACCCAGCGTTCGAGCGCCCGCTGATCCGCCGGCCAGCGGAAGTAGCTGCGACGTTCGAATACGGGCGGGTAGGCGCGGGCGCCACACTGCACATAGGCAAGGGGCTTCGGGCCGTTGTAATCAATCAAGCTGCCCCAATACTGGCGCGAAGGTTGCGGCGGCATGGCGTCCGGATGCAGCAAGACGATCACTCCCGTCGCATCCAAACCCTCCTCCCAGGTCTCTGAAACCGGCACCTCGTCACTGGCGATGGAGTTCAAACGCAAATCCGGGAAACGCTCCAGCCGAGGGCGAACGAGCGCCTCGGCCGCGGAGGCCCCGCATAGGCTGAATACCGGAGTAGCAGACATCCCTTCAGTGTCCCGCACCCATCCAATTGCTTACAATCGCGGTATGCTCCGCCGACACGTTCTTGGTCTTCCGCTGGCCGCCTTCGCGCAATCCCCCGGGCGGAAAGTAAAATCGCTCCGCATTCAGATCCTGTCCACCATGCTGGCCGAAGCCGGGATCGGCGAATGGGGCTTCGCCGCAATGGTGGACGTTGATGGCAAGCGGATTCTGTTCGATGCCGGAACGCGGCCCAATACGGTGCTCGAAAACGCGAAGACGCTGAAGGTCGATCTCGCCGTCGACGAGATGATGCTCAGCCATTTCCATGGCGATCACAACGGCGGCCTGCTCACCTTGCGCAAGGCCGTGGCTCCAGCGCTAGGCCGCTGCTACGTGGGCGAAGGCATCTTCCTGCCGCGGCGCGCGAGTCAATTCGATGAACGCGAAGGCAACGCCACGCTACTGCTGAAGCCTGCCTATGAAGCCTCGGGCGGGAAGTTCATTTCGATCGACAAGCCAACCGAAATCCATCCCGGCGTCTGGCTCACCGGCCCCGTACCGCGCAAGTACCCGGAACGGAATTGGAGTGGATCGGGCCGCATCGTCATGGCGAAGGGACAGATAGAAGACACGGTACCCGAGGACATGTCGATGGTCTTCGATACGGAGGCGGGCCTCGTGGTCCTTTCCGGCTGCGGCCATTCGGGCATCATCAACACGCTCGAACACGCGCGGACCACCATCCGGCAGGCGCCGATTCACGCCGCGATCGGCGGGTTTCATCTGTTCGACGCCAACGACCAGACTTTGGCCTGGACCGCGGGCAAACTCCGCGAGTTCGGCTTGGCGAACTTTGTCGGCTCGCATTGCACCGGCATCGAGCCGGTCTATCAATTCCGCGAAAGGATAGGATTGGGCCGGAAGCACAGCATCGTCGGGGCAGTGGGCGCTGGGTTCGATTTAGCCCGGGGCATTCTGCCAGGTCGACTTGCGCGGTAAGCCGGCCCGAGCCTTTTAGGCGGTGAACGCTTCGCCGGAGGCCGCCGCCGGCTCGACGCCGGTTTCGAGCGCCTTCAGCTTGGCGAGATTCGCTTTGATGCCGTTGACGCCGTCGAAATAGAGATTGCCGAAGTTGATGTACCGGTAGCCCTGATGCCAGGCCTTGGCCGCAGCCTCATAGCTGCCGAGGGCGATGCCGGCCGTCTTGCCGTACTTCGTCACCCGCGCGGGGAACTCCGCAAGGAACTTCTGCACGTCCGGATGGCCAATTTCGCCAATGTGCCCCAGCGCGGCCGATAGATCCATCGGACCGGCCAGCACGACATCGACGCCTTCCACCTGCGCGATCTCTTCCACCTGCGCGACGGCCGAAGGCGATTCCACCTGCACGACGACCAACGTTTCATCGTTGGCGTACGGCAGATAGTCGCTCCACTCGATGTCGTTGTAGAACGTCCACATCGGCGAAATGCCCCGCGTGCCGAGAGGCGGATACTTGGCATACTGCACGGCCAGGCGGGCCTGTTCGGCGTTGTCGATCTGCGGGATCATCACGGCCTGCGCGCCGATATCAAGCGCCTTCTTCATCAGGCTCGGATCGAGGCCCGCGATGCGGACCATCGGCATGGAGCCGGACTGCCGAATTAACGGCGGCAGCAATTCAATCGACTCCGAGGCGTAGCTCGAATGTTCTGTATCGATCCAGACCCAATCGACGCCCGTGGTGGCGGTCAACTTCGCCGCCAGCGGCGTGGGGCCCATCGTGGCTGAACCCCAGGCGGTTCCGCCTGCGGCCAGCAACTTCTTCACTTTATTTTCAAAAGGCTTAGACAACTGGCACCATTCCCATAAAAGATTGCAAGGTTACGAATTCCGAGGTTACATCAAGAGTCACGCTATCGGCCTCTGCCGTTGCGCCGCCGTAGACTCCCGTGGCGAGCCACGAGCCATCGTCGTTCTGCAACGCAATCAAGCCGGCCGAAACTTGGTGGACCAACTCCAGATCCTCGGCGGCGTGCGACAGGCGATAGGCCCATGCCGCGCCCCAGCCCACCTTGCCGCTCTGCGGCGTGCGGTAGCGGTCTGGCCCGCAATGGGCCGAAGCATGCAGGAACTGCCGGGCGAGGGCCAGCCAATGCGCTTCGCCGGTCGCCCCGGCTAGCGAGGTCAAGAGCGCGGCGCTGATGCCGTATTGGAAATACCACTGGCTCGGCTTGGTGGGATCGACAAGACAGCCGCTGGCATCAGCATCCGGATACTCGGTCACCAGCCCGTTCCGCCAACTCGTATAGAGCCCCTTCGACACATCCGGCTGCGCCTTCCAAAGTGCTTCGAGCCAACCGCCCGCGGCGATGGCAAGATCCAGGTTTCCCGCCCAGAGGCAGGCCAGGCCGGCCATGCTCGTGGTCATCACCTCTTCGGTCGAACGAGCTTCATCGGCGAAGAAGCCGCCGGAGGCGGGGTTGTGATACTGGACGATAAAATGCGCCAGTTGACGGGCCAGATCGAAGCGGCCGGCCATCATCGCCGCGCAACAGATCCAGGCGTGCGGGTACGTCCGGTAGATGCTAATCCATGGCATCCCGGTTCCATCGAGGTCGCCGCCTGAGCGCAAGTACTTCGCCTCGACATAGTCCAGGACGCGGTTCGCTTCGAGCGTCTTTCCGTGCACGAGCAGAGCCGCCGGCGTCTTATAGTAAGCCCGCAGATCGTCGCCGCCGCGGAACGAGCCGTCCGGCTGCAACTGTTCGAGGAGCCAAGCGCACCCGCGCGAAGCCGACTCCCATGCTGTCTGTTTCAATCTTGCTGCCCCCTTGTCACAAAGTGCTATTGTACGAGTTTCGCGATGCTCTCCCTGCCTTCGGAACCGGGTCTGCACCGGCTCTGCTCTCCTAATGACATCCCGGCCATCGTCGTGCGTGGTGCGGCCACCGGGCCGACGCTTCTCGTTTCGGCCGGCGTCCACGGCGATGAGTACGAAGGCGTCCGCGCGATCTTCGAAACCGTAGAAGAGCTCGATCCGCAAGCCCTGCGCGGAACGCTGCTGACGGCGCCCATCCTGAACTATCCGGCCCATCGTGCGGTCGAGCGGAACCACCCCGCCGACGGCGGGAACCTGGCTCGCCAGTTCCCCGGCCGGGCCGACGGCACCCCGAGCGAACGGCTCGCCTTCGCCTTCGACTCGGAGTTCCTGCCGCACGCCGATTTCTATCTCGATCTGCACAGCGGCGGCATCCGCTTCGCTATGCCCTCCATGGCGGGGTACGAAACGGCTGACCCGCGCGGTCGCGCGGCGGCAGAGGCGTTCGGCGCCCCAGTGATTTGGGGTCATCCGGTGATTGAACCCGGCCGAACGATCTCATCGGCTCGCGCCCGGGGCATCCCATTCCTCTACACGGAGGCGCGCGGGGCGGGCCGGATCCATCCCGACGATCTGCTGATGATGCGCCGCGGAATCGTCAACTTAATGAAACATCTGCGAATGCTCGACGGCAGGCCGGAGATCCCGGCCCCGCCGCTGCGCCTGCATGGGATCGGCAATACCGATGAGGGCGTTTCGGCCACGGTTGACGGATTCTGGATGCCGTCCGTCTCCCTGCTCGAACCCGTCCGAGCCGGTCAGCCGATCGGACGAATCGTCAGCGAGATTGGCGAAGTGCTGGCCATTCCCGAAGCTCCTGCGGACGGACTCGTCGGCTTGCTGCGCAAACTGCCGCCCGTATCGGCGGGCGATGTTCTCCTCCTCGTGGCCGCCCGGGAGGAGGCCTGATCCAATGCGAATCTCGCCAACGTTGGCCGTGGTCGGCAGCGGACAGCTCGGGTTGAGCAGCCGTTTTGATTGCCACCTGTATGCCGTCCAAGCGCCGGAAGGGGTCGTCCTGTTCGACGCCGGCAGCGGGCTGAAACACGACTGGGTACTCGGCCATCTTCGCCATGAGTTCGCCGACCTTTCGCGAGGCGCCATCGTCCTGACGCATGCCCATCCCGACCATGTCTGCGGCTTGGCCGCTCTGGCCGAAGCGCTGGGCTGGCCTGTCTATGCGTCCGCGCCCTCGAAGCGCATTGTGGAGTCCGGCGACGAAGCCGCCGCGGGCCTGGTGGCCACTCGGGCGATGGGCGGCTATCCGCCCGAACTCCGGCTGACGCCCTGCCGCGTGGATAACGTCTACGAAGACGGCGTCACGCTCAACCTCTGCGGGCTTTCAATCACGCCAATTGCCGTGCGCGGCCATTCGCCCGACAGCTTCGTCTTCCTTTGCGAACTCGACGGCTTGCGCACCCTCTTCTCGGCCGATGTCGTCTTCTACGGCGGTGTTCTGGGTCTCATCAACGTTGACGGCTCCGACCTCGCCGGCTATCGCGCCGACCTGCCCAAACTCGCCAGACTGGGGATCGAGGCGCTGCTGCCCGCCCACGGACTGTTCACGCTGCGCTTCGGCCAGCGCCACATCGACACCGCGCTCGCGCAACTCGCTAAAGGCTTCGTGCCGCGCATGGTGGGACAGGGAGATATCATCCTTTGACACTCACATTGGGCGAAGGAAACACCCCGCTCGTCGCCAGCGCCCGCATCGGGCCCGCACTCTCGTTCAAGCTTGAGTACACGAACCCGACCGGCTCCTACAAAGACCGGTTCATTCAACGCGAACTCAATTCTTACGCCGCCGCCCCACCCTTCGTGCTCGCTACCTCGTCCGGCAATACGGGCGCCTCGCTCGCCGCCTATGCCGCCCGCGCTGGTTGGCGATGCCTGATCTGCGCCCACCCGGAAGCGCCCGCCGGCAAGGTGACCCAGATGCGCGCCCACGGCGCGACCGTCGTCCGGATTCCCGGCTTCTCTGTGGACGCAGACATCACCACCGCTGTCTTCGCCGAACTCGACCGCTGGCGCCGCGCCCACGCCGTGCCGCTCGTCGTCTCCGCCTATCGCTACTGCCCGGTGGGCATGGCGGGCGTCGAGTCTGTCGCCGAGGAGTTGGCGGCCCATGCACCGAAACACGTCTTTGTACCGGTGGGAGGCGGCGGGCTCTATGTAGCGATAGTCCGCGGCTTCGCGCGGCTAGGAGTCAACGCCAAGGTCCACGCCGTGCAACCTGCCGGCTGCGCCACTGTGGTTGATGCCTGGCGTAGGCAGCAGTCGCACGCAGACGCCATCGCCAGCACGACACGGATCAGCGGCCTCTCCGTCCCCTCCGATATCGACGCCACCCTCGCGCTCGAACATCTCTATGCCAATGGCGGCCTGGGCATCGCCGTATCCGATGAAGCGGTGTGGACGGCTCAGCGCAGGCTCTTGCGCGAAGAGGGCATCTTCACCGAACCTGCCGGAGCAGCAGCACTGGCCGGTTGGCTGCAGGCCACTGCCGCCGGACTTGCGCCGCCTGACGAAAGCGCCGTCTGCCTCGTCACGGGTCATGGCGCGAAGGACGCAGTATCGCTAGCAGCGGCTGCCGCCCAAGTCGACTCGCCCCTCGTCCTCGCCGCTGATCTGTCAGACTTTCTGAATCGACAAGCCCATGCTTAACGACCGCGTCTATATCGTCACCGGAGGAGCCACCGGAATCGGCGCCGGCATCAGCGCGGTGCTGCGCCGCCATGGCGCCCGGGTCGCCGCCTGGCAATTCGAAGATTGCGACGTGCGCGACCCCGCCCAAGTGGAAGCGGCGACCGAAGCCGTCTATGCTGAGTACGGCCGCCTGGACGGCGTCGTCAACAACGCCGCGCTCACGGGCCCCGTCGCGCTGTCCTCCTTTCTGTCCGCCAGCCCGGCGCACATCGAAGACATCCTGGCCACGAATCTAAAAGGCCCCATCTATTGCTCTCAAGCCTTCGCACGCCGAGCGGTCGCGGCCGGGCAACCCGGGGCGATCGTCCATATCGCCAGCGTCGGCGCGTTTGCCGCACAGGAGCATGCCTCCGTCTACTGCGCCTCCAAGGCGGCGCTCGTCGCGCTAACGCAAGCCATGGCCCTCGAACTGGCGCCGCACGCCATCCGCGTCAACGCGGTGGCCCCCGGAGACATACTCACACCCGCCAACGCCAACATCGTCGCCGAGATCAAGCATGCAGGCGCCTCCGGCCGTTATATCCGCACCACGCCCCTAGGCCGTCGCGGCTCCCCCGAGGAGATCGGCGAGGCGGTGGCGTTTCTGCTGAGCGACCGCGCTTCGTTCACCACCGGCTCCACGCTGACCGTCGATGGCGGCTTGCTGGCTTACTAACATGCAATTCATCGATTCCGATTCCAACTTCCCCATCAGTTCCGCCGTCGTCCATAGCGGCCGCGTCTTTGAAGCCGTCGTCACGGGCATCCCCGATGGCGCCTCGGCCCCCGTGCCCGGCGGCGCCGCGGAGGAGATGCGCGAGATCTTTCGCCAACTCGATACCTATCTGGCCGCAGCCGGAGTAGACCGGTTCGCCGTCTGCACGGCGCGCCTCTACTTGCAGGACGTCCTCGCCGACATCGCCGCCGTGAATCCGGTTTGGAAAGAGTACTTCGGGACTCATCCCGTCGTCCGCCGGGCCTACGGCGTTCAACTGCAAGCGGGCATGCGGGTGGAGGCAGCCTTTACTGCCGAACTCGGACCCGCCGCATGATCTCTCTCCCGTGGAAGACCGTTCTGCTGCTGGCCTGCGCGGCCGCACTGAACTACGCCGACCGCACTTCGCTCTCGGCCGTCTTCCCCTTGCTGCAGGCTGAACTGAAGCTCAGCGACTTGCAGTTGGCCGGCATCGGCACGCTGTTCCTTTGGAGCTATGCCATCGGCTCTCCGGGCGCCGGTTTCCTCACCGACCGGTTGCCGCGGAACCGCGTCGTCGCCTGGAGCCTGCTGGCATGGAGCCTGGTGACCATCGTCACGGGACTCGCCCGAACCGCCAACGAGCTGCTGGCGACGCGCGTTGTTCTGGGCCTGGCGGAGTGCTTCTATCTTCCGGCAGCGGTTGCCTTAATCGCGGACCATCATCCGTCGGCCAGCCGTGGCCGCGCGTTGGCGATCCACCTGTGCGGACTCAACGCCGGGCTGGTCGGCGGCGGGGCCCTCGCGGGCTACCTGGGCGAAGAGTACGGCTGGCGGATCGGACTGTACTTCTTGGGCGGAGTTGGCATTCTGCTCTCTGGGATCTGCTTCCTGTGGCTGCAGGAGTCGCCGCGAGGCGATACCCCGAAACCCGCTCCCGCGCCGATTGGCCCCCAACTGCGCGGCCTGCTGCGGAAGCGGGGCTACGTTCTCCTGGCGCTGCAAGGGATGCTGATCTCCGTCGGCACCTGGATGTTTTTCAACTGGATGCCGCTCTACTTCCGCGAAAGCTTCGGGCTCAGCCTGGCGCTGGCGGGCTTCTCGGGCACGGCAGTGCTGCAACTCTCCGCTGTCGCCGGGGCATTGGCGGGAGGGACCCTCTCCGACCGGGCCGCGAAGCGCTCCGCCGATGGGCGTCTGCGGATGATGACCTTCTGCTACCTGCTGTGCGCCCCTTGCCTGCTCGTTTTCCTGTCCGGAGGAGGCATGGCGGTCATCAGCATCGCCGTGATTCTGTTTTCGTTTATGCGAGCCGTCGCCACCGCCAACGAAACGCCGGCGATGTGCGAGTTGATCGATACGCGCGACCGGTCCACCGCACAAAGCCTGATGAACATGCTCAACACGATTGCGGGCGGCACAGGGGTTTTCGTAGCCGGTTACCTCAAGGCGGATTGGGGCCTGAGTGGTGTGTTCGCCGGGGTAGCAATCCTCGTCGTCGTGGCCGCTGGCCTGACCTGGCGAGCACGTCCCTCGGAAGTGTGATGTCTCCAGGGTCTGTTCTCCGCGTATTCTATTAGGGGCGGGTCCCCACTTAGTCCATGACCATTCAATTCCGGCTCGGCGGCAAACTCGTTATCATCACCAACGCCCCGCCCCACGGGACCGGCGGAGATCTTCGCAAGCAAAACCTGCCGAAGTCAGAAATCGCCAAGCTGCGGCAATTGTTGAGCGGCGAACTCGGCAAAGAGATGGCCCGATTGAGTGACGCCAAGGTCGTGGAGCAAGTGGCGTTGCGGGTAGCGGACGGCCGCTGGTCGCAAACCTTGGTCGGCTCAGCGCCGCTGACCGGTGGCTCCAGCGCGGCCCAAGTGGCCGCGGCGGCCAGTGCGGCGGCAGCCGCGAAAGCGGCAGGCGCGGGCGCCAATCGGGTGACCGACGATAGCAAGAAGAAAACCTGGGTGGAGGTCGAACTGCTCGACTTCAACTGTCGGCCCATCAAGGGCGCGAAGGTCGAAATCACGTTGCCCGACGGCAGCACCACCAAGGGAGTTCTCTCCGGCGAAGGCACCTTCAAAGTGAATGGCATCGACGCCGGGACCTGCTCGGTAACCTTTCCCGATATCGACGGCCGCGAGTGGAAGCGTTCCGGTGACATTCCGAGCGGTGCGGCGGTGGAGTTGTCCTCCGGCGCCCCGAAGATCCCATCCGGGGCGTACACCGTCAAGCAGGGCGACTACCTGGCGAGCATTACGCACGATGCCGGGTTCCTTTCCTGGAAAACGGTTTGGGACGACGGCGCGAACTCGGCATTGAAAAGCAAACGCAACTCGAACGTGCTGTACCCGGGAGATGTGGTGCAGGTGCCCATTCGCCAGAAAAGAGCGGAATCCGTTTCGACCGGGGAGAAGACCACTTTCGAAACGATTGGCGACCCTGTCACCGTGAAACTGGTCGTACTCGCGTGGGACGGCACGCCCATTTCGACCACCGACGTCCAGTTCAAACTCGACACGACCGAAGCATTCAAGACCGCCGAGGATGGCAGCGCGAAGAAGAACGTAAATCCATCCGGACCCAAGGAAGGCGAACTGAAGGTGCAGACGTTCTCAATGCCCTTGAAGCTGGGCCACCTGGACCCGGCCGAGGAGTTCAGCGGGCAGGTGTGGCGACTGAACAATCTCGGCTACCGCGCCGGTGAGCCCGCCAATGCGGACGATATGGCCTTCCGTAGCGCCGTCGAAGAGTTCCAGTGCGACAACAGCATTCCCGTGAATGGCCGCTGTGACGCGGCCACCCAGGACAAGCTTCGCACCGTACACGGCAGCTGATCAGGCCGGGGTGTCTTTGTATTGCTCCTGCAATTTGGCGAGACGAACTTTCAGCTCGGCGATGACTTTGCCGTAGGCAGGATCGGAGTAAGCATTCCTCATCTCGCGCGGATCCTTCTGCAAATCGAAGAACTCCCATTCGGGCGGAGTGTCCTTGTCCACCGCGCCGCTTGAACCCAACGCTTTGCCGTAGTAGTAAATCAACTTGTACCGGTGCGTGCGGATGCCGTAGTTGGCTGTGACATCGTGGCCGCCGCCGAGATGCATCCAGTAGCGGTAGTACATCTCCTTGCGCCAGGTCCGCGGAGTCTTGCCCTCGAACAGCGGCCGCAGGCTAGCCCCTTGCATTTCCTTCGCCACCGGCGCTCCCGCACAGTCGAGGAACGTCGGCGCGAAGTCCAGGTTCAGGGCCATGTCGCTGTTCACCGTGCCCGGCTTGATCCGCCCCGGCCAGCGAACCAGCAGCGGCGCCCGCAAGCACTCCTCGTACATGAATCGCTTGTCGTACCAGCCGTGATCGCCGAGGAAGAAGCCCTGGTCGGAGTTGTAGATTACGATCGTGTTGTCCGCAATTCCTTCCTGGTCCAGGTAATCGAGGACGCGGCCGACATTGTCGTCTACCGACTGCACACAGCGGAGGTAGTCCTTGATGTAGACCTGATAGGCCCACTTTCGCAGCGCGTTGCCGGTTAGGCCGGGCGGAGGATCCATCTTCAGATCGGTCTTGGTATGGTCCTGGCCCACGCGCATCCGCGAACGTTCAGCGGCTCCGGCCCGGCCCTTGTGCTCGTCGTAAAGGTTGTCCGGTTCGGGAATCTCGACGTCTTTGAACAGGTCGCGATACTTGGGCGACGGCGTCCATTCGCGGTGCGGCGCCTTGTGATGCGACATCAGGAAGAATGGCTTCGTTTTGTCGCGCTGCTTCAGCCAGTCGAGCGTAAAGTCGCCGATGAGGTCGGTGCAGTAGCCTTGGTAGGTCTTCCGCTGGCCGTCCATTTCGATGAACACTGGGTTGTTGTAGAGGCCTTGGCCGGGCAACACCTTCCAGTAATCGAATCCGCTAGGATTATTGGCCAAGTGCCATTTGCCGACCATCGCCGTCTGATAACCGGCGGCTTGCAGGTACTTTGCGACATTGGGAACGGCCGGATCGAGTTTGTCGCTCAGTGTTTTAATGCCGGAGAGGTGGGAATAGAGCCCGGTCATAATCACGCCGCGGCTGGGCGTGCAAATGGAATTGGTGACAAAGCAGTTGGCGAAGCGCATGCCACCCGTAGCCAGGCGATCGATGTTCGGGGTCTTGTTGATCTTGCTACCGTACGCGGAGATGGCATGCGAGGCATGGTCGTCCGACATGATGAAAATGATGTTGGGACGGCGTTTCGGCGTCTGCGCGGGCAGCGCAGCGGTTGCCAGCAGCGGGAAAAGTTCACGGCGGGTCATCTTTGCAGTAGGGTATCAGACGTCCGGGTCCGTTAAAATAAGAGAATGTCTAAAACCCTCGTAGGTTTGGTGGGTTGGCGCGGCATGGTCGGCTCCGTCCTGATGGAGCGCATGCAGGCCGAAGGCGACTTCGCGCTCATCGAACCTGTTTTCTTCAGCACCAGCAACGCCGGCGGCCGGGCCCCGGCCATGGCGCAGAACGAAACTACGCTGCAAGATGCTCATGATCTGGCGGCACTCGCCAAGTGCGAGATCATTCTGACCGCGCAAGGCGGCGACTATACGACGGCCGTCTTCTCGAAATTGCGCGCATCCGGCTGGAACGGGCACTGGATTGACGCGGCCTCCACGCTACGGATGGTCGACGATGCGGTGATCATCCTTGACCCCGTCAATCGCCCGGTCATCGATAAGGCGCTTGCTCACGGCGGCAAAAACTGGATCGGCGGCAATTGCACCGTGAGCTGCATGTTGATGGGCGTCGGCGCGCTCTACAAAGCGGGGCTCGTCGAGTGGATGAGCACGCAGACCTACCAGGCGGCCTCCGGCGGCGGTGCGCAGCATATGCGCGAGCTGCTGACGCAATACGGCACGCTGAATGCGGAAGTGAAGGATCTGCTCGCCGATCCGAAGAGCGCCATCCTCGAAATTGACCGCCAGGTGATCGCTCGTCAGCGCGCATTGTCTGCCTCGGAAACGGCCAACTTTGGCGTGCCGCTCGGCGGGTCGCTGATTCCGTGGATCGACAAGGATCTCGGCAACGGCATGTCGAAGGAAGAGTGGAAAGGGATGGCGGAGACGAATAAGATCCTCGGCCAGGATCCCGCAATTCCCGTCGATGGTTTCTGCGTCCGCGTCGGTGCCATGCGGTGCCACAGTCAGGCGCTCACGTTCAAGCTGAAGCGCGATGTGCCTCTGGCCGAGATCGAAGCGATGATCGCGGCCGATAACGAATGGGTGAAGGTGGTTCCGAACACGCGGGAGGCCACGATCCATGAGTTGACGCCGGTAGCCGTCACCGGTACCATGACGATTCCTGTCGGCCGGCTGCGCAAGCTGGCGATGGGGCCGGAGTATCTCGGCGCGTTCACGATTGGCGACCAGTTGCTGTGGGGCGCCGCCGAACCGCTGCGCCGGATGCTTCGCATTCTCCTTGAGGCCTGATGAGCGCTGATCCCTTAACCCGTCGAGAGACTTTGCTGAGTGCCGCGGCGGCAACGCTCGCCGCCGCGCAGGCAGCCGTTCCGTCAGACGTCTGCCAGCTCAGCGCGGTGGAGATGGCCGGGCTGATCCGGCAGAAGAAACTCTCGGCGCGGGAGGCCTTGGCGGCGCACCTGAAGCAGATCGAGCAAGTGAACCCCAAGGTCAACGCGATCATCACACTGGTGCCGGAGACCGCGGCGGCGTTGGCCAAACAGGCCGACGAGGCGCAGGCGAAGGGGGCAGCGCTGGGACCGCTCCATGGGCTTCCCATCGCGCACAAAGACCTGGTCGAGACAAAGGGAATTCGCACCACGTTTGGGTCACCGTTGTTCAAAGACAACGTCCCGAAGGACGATGAACTGATCATCGAACGGCTGAAGCGCGCCGGGGCCATCACGCTCGGGAAGACAAACACGCCGGAGTTCGGCGCCGGGTCGCAAACCTTCAACCCGATATTCGGCGCCACCCGCAATCCTTATGACCTGTCGAAAACCTGCGGCGGATCGAGCGGCGGCGCGGCGGTGGCGTTGCGTTGCGGGATGATCCCAATTGCCGATGGCAGCGACATGGGCGGCTCGCTGCGCAATCCGGCGGCGTATTCCAATATCGTGGGCTTTCGGGTCTCGCCCGGCCGCGTGCCCAACCCGAAGGCATCGTTCGGTTGGTTCACCCTGGCTACCGCCGGGCCGATGGCGCGTTCCGTTTCTGACGTCGCGCTTCTGCTCAGCGCCATGGCGGGCCCTGATGCGCGGGCGCCGTTGTCGCTGCCGGAAACGGGCGCAGCGTTTGCACGACCCCTCGCCCGCAAATTCAAAGGCGTCCGGGTGGCGTGGTTTAAGGATCTTGGCGGACTCCCGTTTGAGCCGAGGGTCCGGTCCGTCGTCGACGCGCAGCGCAAGGTGTTCGAGAACTTGGGATGCATCGTCGAGCAGGCAGAGCCCGATTTCTCCGGCGCGGATTTCGCGTTCAAGACGTTGCGGGCCTGGAACTCTGCGGCTGGGCACGCTGGCCGGGATACCAGCCGGTACAAAGAGACGCTGCGGAAGGAGATCGAGGACGGCCAGCGGATAACCGGCGCCGACATCGCCAAGGCGGAGACGCTGCAAACGCAGGTGTGGCGCCGCTTTCAGGCCTTTCTCGACAAGTACGAGTACTTCATTCTGCCGGTGACGCAGGTGGCGCCGTTCGCTGTGGACTTGCCGTTCCCGGCCGCCGTGAACGGACAAAAGATGGGGAGCTACATCGACTGGATGAAGTCTTGCTGGTATATCTCCACCGCCGGCAACCCCGCGATCTCGGTTCCCGCCGGATTCACCGAAGAGGGGTTGCCAGTCGGCATCCAAATTGTTGGCCGCCATCATGCGGATTTCAGCGTCCTGCAGTTGGCCTTTGCCTTCGAACAGGCGACTAACGTGGCCGCCCGCCGGCCTACTCTTTAGGCACGGCGAGCAGGGTCCACCCGTCCGCTTTTTGCCACAGCTTCTCAAAGGCCTGCCGTTTCACGCGAGTAGTCTTCTGGCGCGTCGGATCGTTCAGCAACACCTGATCCGGCTCAACGCCCGTCACCACGGCATAGTGCATGGGGCCGTTGGCCTTCTTCTTGAGCGACACGATCACCGGCCGGCCCTTCTCTACGTGCGCTGCCAGGTCGGCCCATTTGCCATGGAGCGTATAGGCTCGAAACCCTTGGCTTTCGAGAAAGCGCTTCATCTCGACAAGAGGAATTCCGCGCAGCGCCGGATCGTACAGGCTCTTGTAGACAGCCGGCGCGTCCGGGTACTGCGTCGCGCCTCCCCGCTGGCCGGACCAGTATTGCATCACCATAGAGACACTCGCCGCCCCGCAGCCGTTCTTCTCCTGGGCAACAAACGGGACGGCCAATGGCTCTGCCCACAGGGCCGCCGCCATACCGAGCGCGACTACAACCCGGAGCATCACTTGAGAACCAGAACGAGGACGGCGGCCGCCAAGGCAATCACTACATACGTCAAGTGCAGGTTGGAAAGCGCACCGCCGGCGACCTCCTTCGCTGGCTCCTCTTGTTGCTCAGCCAGCACCTTTTCCTCTTCTGGAGTCAGCAACTCTGCCGAGGGACCGGCGGGTCCGGGGACGACCTTCGCCGTGGACGAGGGCGTCTGTTCGGCGAGGGCCATGGGAGGGGCTACTGCCAGGCCGCACGATAGCACGGCGACCGCAAGCTTCGAAATCATCGGGAACTCTCCGTTATCAGGTAAGAATTTCCAGGGATGGCAAATTTTACCCATTTCCCTGGCAGACTCCTGTAGTTTTTGGCGGACGAATCCAATGTTGCAATCGGAATTCCATGCTCCCTCGTGTTGGGAAAGACTGATAAAATCCGAGCCATGCGTATCGTCGGTACCGTTCAGGAACTTCGCCGTTTTCCCGTGAAATCGATGGCAGCCGAATCGCTGCAGACGGTGAGCGCCGGGTGGCACGGCTTGGCTGGAGACCGCCGGTGGGCCTTCATCCGGCCTGGGATAGAACGCAGCGGCTTCCCGTGGCTCACCATTCGCGAGAAGCCTGACTTGTGGCGCCACGAGGCTTACTTTACCGACCCCTCCGACGTTGAAAGCTCGAAGACGATGGTGCGAACTCCGGATGGCAGCGAGTGGGAGGTAACGGACCCGGAACTGGCGCAGCGCCTGGGAGAAGGGGTCCGCGTCATCAAGGTCGGCAGCGGCATCTTCGACATTTTCCCGCTCTCGCTGTTATCGATTCAGAGCGTTGCGGGACTGTCTGAGTTGGCGGGCCAATCTCTGACCCCGCTTCGTTTCCGCCCCAATCTCGTGATCAATGCGAGTGACGCAGAGCCATTTCCGGAGGAGCGCTGGGAAGGGGCTGTGCTGCGGATCGGCGGGCTACGATGCAGGCTCGACGCGCGTGATCCGCGCTGCATGATGGTCAATATTGACCCGTTAGAACCGGCTTCGACAAACCCGGCTGTCCTTCGCGCCATCGCCCAGAAACGGGCAGCGCATTTCGGCATGTATGGCACGATCGTCCAGCCCGGCGAGGTCAGTGTGGGCGACTCAGTTGCCCTTGGGGATTGAACCCTCTGATAGTATTGGCTCCCCAGCAAGGATTCGAACCTTGATTCGCGGCGTCAAAGGCCGCTGTCCTACCATTGGACGACCGGGGAGCAATCGCCAGACAAATCTAGTTTACCACTCCGAATACTTCGTGCCTTCTAAACTTGTCTTTTCTGACGAACTTCTTACGTCAAAAATTCCGGGCTCGCTCTGACTGACGGACACCGCCGCCTCTTCCATAATCAGCCGCCACGATGTGTTGTTCCCCACAATCGGATCCATCGGAATCTGCCGCAAGTAGCCCTCGCGCGCCAAGTCTTCAAGACTCTGCGGCGCCTTCTGCTTGTCATAGGTGTATTCGTCAATCACCGCCCGCATCGTGAAGAGGTTTTGCCGCAGCACGCTCTCACGCGCCCGGATCACCGACTTGTTATACAGCGGCACCGCCACGCTGACGACGACCAACACAATGGCCATCACCACCATCAGTTCGACGAGTGTGAACCCGCGCCTACCACTCCGCGTATGGCGTTCCATCGGCTGCCTTCTCCATCGTCTTCGAATAGACGTCAAACACATTCTGCCCGCCCCACGCCGACGACTTCGGATCGTCCCGCGACGACCGTTTGCCCCACTCCGTCCCGTTCGTGAACGGATCCTTCGGCATCCGGCGTAAAAAGCGAACCTTTTTCTCGCTGCTGTCGCTCATGCTCCCGGCGGCCTGCCCCGGCGCACCCGGAATCCCTTGCTGCTGCTGCGGACCCATCAGCCCGGCCTGGCCTCCGCCGGGCTGGCCGGTCACCTTGACACCGTCAACGAGCATCTCCAGCGTCTCCGGATAGCCGTCCGCATCCGCCTTCAACTGGCCTAACTGCCCCTTGTCCGCCATGTCTTTGTACTTATCAATGGCGGTCCGGATCTCGCGAAGCGCAAAACGCAGCTCCTTCTCCTTATCCCGCCGCACCTTGTTCCGCGCGAGCGGCACCGCCATCGTCGTCAACAACACAAGAATCGTGAACGCGACGATCAACTCGATCAGCGTCATTCCCCGTTGCGTTTGGCGGCGCGTGCTCATCGGATTTCGACCGGCACCCCCGGCGTCTGCGCGGGAACGGGCTGGAGCTTCGAGTTCTTCAAACCGCTGTCGAGAATCGTGACGGTCGTCTCCCCGGCGGCCAAAGTTTGGAACGTTAGAGAGAGCAGAGCCCCCGATCCGGTCAGCCCCGGCACACCGGGCAGCCGGTTCAGAATCACCGACACTTCTCCGGCCTCCGGCGCGTCCTGGTAGGCGAAATTGACGCGCTGCCCATCGGTCGATAGGAACGCGCCCGCCGTCGCCGCCGCCAGCTTCAACTTCTTCGGATCGTACTTCACCTTCATCGGCGCCGAGAAGAGATCCACCGCTTCAGCCACCTGCAGCGTGACCACCACTGGGGATCCGGCCTTGGTCACCACTCCCTCCGGCTGCCAAACCAGCTTCACCGGCGCGGCCGGAGCAATCAGACTCGCCTTCGGCGCGTCGGTTCCCGGTTTCGGCGCATCGAGGTTGGTCGGCGGAGGCGCAACCGGCGCCGCAGCCCCTTCCGATTCCGGCAGCGACCGGATCAGACGAATCGTCTGGTCGGCACCCGCCGCGATGCCCCGCAGGTTCACCGGTGTAATCTCCTGACTCCGGACGATATGCGGCACCAGAGCGATCATCAGCTCGCTCTCACTCCGGTTGATCGATTCGTTCGAAAACAGCCGGCCCAGGTAGGGAATCTGCATCAGCAGCGGAATGCCACTGTTGGTTCGCGTCTCGTTCTGCTGCACCAGGCCGCCAATCAGGTTCATCTCGCCTTCCCGCAGCCGCAGGTCGTGGATCACTTTCCGCTGACCGATGACGGGCTGCTGGATGCCGCCGATATCAATGCGCTCACGGACCGTCGAGATATCAATTTCAACGTGCAGGGACACCTCGTCCGCGCCATGAATCTTGGGCAGAATATCCACGTTCACGCCGACGTCCAAGTATTGGAACTGCGTGTTCACCAGCGGGCTCACCCCGCCGCCACCCAGACCGATACCGGGCTGGAACGAACCGGACGCGGTCGGCACCTTTTCACCGATCTTCAACGACGCCTTCATCCCATCGGCCGCCCGCACCTGCGGCGTCTGCCGGACTTTCGCATTGCTATCCGACATCACCGCCCGCAGAATCGCGCTCGGCAGATTGATCGCAAAGTCGCCTGCCGACAGCGAGGTCAGCTCCGTCAACCGCAAGGAGTTCCCCGTCCCGGCCGATCCCAGAGCCGGCGTAACGCCCACGCTGATGCCGTTCGTCGTGCTCGTTCCGCTGGTCGAGGACAGCGCCGAAGCCAGTTCGCGCGTCCTCCCGCGGCTGGTTTCGATCACGATGACATCCACCAGAACTTCCGCCTTGGGCTTGTCGAGATCCTGCAACAGCTTCTCCACCAGCGCGACCTGATCCACGGTGCCCCGCGCCAGAATCGCATTCTGCGCGTTGTAGGTGAACAGCCGCCGGATTTCAGTCACCGACCGGATCGCCACGGAAATCTCGTTCAACTCCTGCACGCTCGTGATGTTTTGCAGGTAGAACACCTTCACGACGTTCTCTTCGTAATCGCGCCGCTTGGTCACGTTGTCGTTGGTGATAAAGATCGTGTTGGCGCTCAAGGGCTTCCAGAACATCTTCGTCAACGTCGAAAGGTGTTCGAGAGAGTCTTCCAGCGTCGTGTTCGTCAGATCGACCGTGAAGTTTTTGGATGGCTGCTGCATTTCCGGATCAAACACAACGTTGATTCCAGTCAGCTTCCCTAACGTCTCGTACAGCACGCGGACGTTTTGGTTGTTCATTTTGAGCGAAGTCACCTGACGGGACAGCGGCCTCAACTCCGGCGCCGCCTGAATCCGCGATATCTTCTCTTCGCTCTCGCGCCGCGCCGACTCCACCGGAGTCAGCCCGCGGGTATCGGGCCCCAACTTCGTGCCCTTCCTCCGCTCGGCGTCGAGCAGAGCCTTGGTCCGCTTGATCTCCTGAATGGCGATCGCACTGGAGGGATCGGTCAGAAACGCCCGTTCAAATTCGGTCAACGCCTCTTCGAGCTTCCCTTCGGCGCGCAATTTCTGTGCCCGATCGACCCGGCGGGCGCCGGCTTCAAAGCGGGTCCGCCGATGGCCGATCTGGTAGTTGCCTTCGGCCGGGTCCTCCCGCAGCGCGTTCTCGTACGCTTCAAACGCCGTCTCCCAGTCCCCTGCGTTCTCAGCCTTTTTCCCCGCGGCGTAGAATTTGTCGCCCTTGCGAGTCTTGGCCGCAGCCGGCGGGGGCGCCAACAACGTCAGCACAATCAGGCACGCGAGCATCTGTCCGACGGTTAACCTATTGAATCCAATCATTTTAGAGGGCGGGCATGGTATAATTCAGGTTTCCGCTGATGCGGCTGGACCACTCCCTATCAACGCTAGACGTTTTTGGAGCCTGCCGCGTTGAGAACAAAACGTGGCTACTGCGAAAACCGATTCCGGCATCAAAATCATCGCTGACAACCGTCAGGCCGGGCACAATTATTTCCTTCTCGATCGCTGGGAAGCCGGCGTCGTCCTCTCCGGCACCGAGGTCAAGGCCGCGCGAGGCGGCAAGGTCCAATTGAAGGACGCCTTCGCTGAAGTGCGCGACAACGAAGCCTGGGTCGTCAACGCCCACATCTCCGAATACTCCCACGGGAACATCGCCAATCACGTGCCGATGCGCAAGCGTAAGCTGCTGCTGCACCGCCGCGAAATTGAAAAGCTTCGCGGCCAAACCCGTGAAAAGGGCCTATCGCTCGTCATCACGAAAATGTACTTCAAGGGCGGCAAAATCAAGGTGGAGATTGCCCTGGCCAAGGGCAAAAAGCTCCACGACAAGCGCGAAACCGAGCGGACTCGCGAGCAGAACGCCGAAGCGCGCGCCGCCATGAACCGATCTCTCAAAGGCTAAACATGAAAGTAGAATTCCGCAGTATTCCCTTCTCCGCCGTCGAAGCCGACGCGCTGCTCCTGCTTCACTTTGAAGACGCCGATTCCCCCGCCCACGAGTGGTTCGGCGAATTGGTATCCTCGGGCGAATCGAAGGGCAAGCTCTTTGACCTGCCCTTGCTGCATCGCCCGGCGGGCTTTGCCGCCAAGCGCTTGGCAGCCGCCGGCGCCGGGCCCGCCAAGTCGTTCACGCCCGCCGTGCTCCGGAAGACCACCGGCGCCGCCGTGCGCGCACTGAAGACGAAGGGCGTGCGATCGATCGCCCTCTGCCTCGACCACCCCTATGCCGAGGCCGCGCTCGCCGCCGCCGCCGTAGAAGGCGCGGTGCTCGGGAACTACGAAGTCGATATCCACAAGTCCGAAGGCAAAGCGACAGATCTTGCCACCTTCATTCTTGTCTCTCCGGCCGACCTCGCGGCCGCCGTCGAGCACGGCGAAACCATCGCCTCCGCCCAGAATTTTACGCGCGCCCTGGTGAACGAACCGGGCAACCTGCTGCCCCCGCTCGAACTCGCCTCTCGTGCCGAAAAGATGGCCGCGGCCTACGGTCTCGACTGCGAAATTCTCGATGAAGACCGCATGCGCCAACTCGGCATGGGCTCGCTGCTTGGCGTCTCCATGGGCTCGGCCCAGCCGCCGGCGATGATCATCCTCCGCTATGTCCCGGCCGAGCCGTCGAAAGACCACCTCTGCCTCATCGGCAAAGGCGTGACGTTCGACACCGGCGGCGTCTCCATCAAGCCTTCGGACGGCATGGAGAAGATGAAGTACGACATGGCCGGCGGGGCGGCCGTTATCGGCGCCATGCAGGCGATCGCGCAACTGAAGCCCAACGTCACCGTCACCGCCATCGTCCCGACCGTCGAAAACATGTGCGGCGGCAAGGCACTTCGCCCCGGCGACATCGTCACCTCACTCAGCGGCAAAACCATTGAAGTCCTCAACACGGACGCCGAAGGCCGTCTGATCCTGGTCGACGCCATCGAGTACGCGCGCCGCCTCGGCGTTACCCACATGGTCGATGCCGCCACCCTCACCGGCGCCATCGTCGTGGCCCTCGGCCACGTCCACGTCGGTGCGTTCACCAACGATGACGAAATGCTGTCGAAAGTTCTCGCTTCGTCACGGACACAGGGCGAAAACATGTGGCACATGCCGCTCGATGACGACTACAAAGACTACCTGAAGACGCCTTTCGCCGACCTGCCGAACATCGGCGGCCGTTGGGGCGGCGCGATCACCGCCGCCTACTTCCTAAAGGAGTGGACCGGCGGCACCCCTTGGGTGCACCTCGACATCGCCGGTACCGCCTGGCTCGAAGAGACGAAGCCGTTCCTCGCGAAGGGCCCCACTGGAGTCTGCGTCCGGACGTTTATTGATCTCGCCATGAACTGGCGTTAGTCAACATCGACAAAACGAAGCCATCGCGCCGTGCCTTCACGGCCTCCAACTTTCCAGCGGGCCAGGAGTGAAAACCCTGGCCCGTTTTCGCGCCCAGCTTCCCTTCCCGCACCAGTTCCCGATAGTTTTCCGGCGCCCGCGGCTCGTTGTACAGGTCGCCCGCGACATACTCGGTGATGGCCAACCCCATATCGAGGCCTACAACGTCCTGATGCTCCAGGATGCCGTAGGCAGGCAACCGCAGGCCGAAGCCCATCCGCGCCGCGCGGTCAACGTCCTCCGCCGAAGCGATGCCAGCGGCCACGATGTGTGCCGCCTCCCGCACCAGGGCCATCTGCAGCCGGTTGCCCAACTGTCCCGGCGTATCTTTCTTCACCAGCACCGGCGTCTTGCCGCAGCGTTCGAGCAACGCCTTCACGCTCTCCGCCACACTCAACTCCGTCTCCCCGCCCAGCACGATCTCGACGAGTGGCATCAGGTGCGGAGGGTTCCAGAAGTGGGTCGTCAGCACCCTGCCCCGATGCCGGCAACGCTCCGCTATCGCCGTGATGCTCAATCCCGAAGTATTCGAAGTCAGGATGCAATCTGGCCGGGTCGCCGCATCGAGACGTGCAAACAGCTCCTGCTTGAACGCCATCTGCTCCGGAGCCGACTCGACCACGATGTCCGCCGACTCCACCACACCAAACTCAGTGGTGGCGTCGATCCGAGCCGGTGGCTGCCCCAGCCCATGAGCAGCCAGCAGGGCCCACTGCTTGCCCGCCGTCTCCACACCCATCGCGCCGGACTCCGCACTGCGGCTCAGCAGCGTCGTTGCCACGCCACCCATCGCCAAGGTCAGCGCGATGCCCGGGCCCATCATCCCGGTCCCAATCACGACCGCCTTCATTTCTTCAGCTCAATCACCAGCGTCCGATACGGCTTCGTGCCCAGGTTCTTCAGCAGCGGCGCATCCTCGCCCTTATCGTGCCAGATCACGTCCCCGCTCTTCCGTGTCCGCACCGTCCGCTCCTTCGTCGCCGAATCGATGCGTTCGTACTGCGAGTCATCGAGGAACACGATCACCTGATCCGTCGGCCGGATGTACCGCTCGCGCGCTACGCCCGGAGCGTACAAGACTTCCTTCACGCGCACCTTGGCGTTATCCAGCTTCACGGTTTCGGGCATTGGGGCGCCCACCATGACGAGATAGGTCAGGCCGGAGGAAAGCAAAGCCGTAATTAGAAGATTCTTCATGCTGTCACCAATCGCGGAACATACCGTTCCCTCACTAGGAATACATAAGAACCGATACCAAGCAGTAGCAGCCCAAAGATGAAGGCCATGGGCGCTTCATAGGTACCCGTAGTCTGCTTCAGCCAACCCGTCAACAGCGGCGCAATAATTCCCGCCACGTTCGAGGCGAAGTTCTGCACCCCGGCGATCCGGCCCGATAGCGCCCCGCCCGGAATCAACGTCTGCGTCAGCGCCCAATAGTTTGCGGTGGCCAGACCCAGGCCCGCCAGGGAGATCACCGCAAAGGTCATCGCCACGTTCGTATCGCTGCTCAGCGCTCCAATCAATTCCGTTGACGCCAGTCCCAGACCGGCCAGCGTGAATCCCTTTCTGACTTTCACCGCATTGAAGCCCCGGGCAATCATCCGGTCGGCCAACAGCCCCGCTAGGATCGCCACCGTCCCCATCCCCGCAAAACTGGCGAAGGAGATGATGCCCATCTGCTCCGAGGTCATGCCGCGTTGTTCGATCAGATAAGCGGGCAGCCACGTCATCGAAAAAAACACGAAATAGTTGTAACAGAAAGTTCCAATGATGACTCCGTAGATGAGCGGAGTTTTGAACACATCCCCAAATGGCAAAGTCGGTCCCAATACCTTCGAAGCGGCCTCTGTCGCCAAGGCGCGATCATCGTTCCGCACCATGAATATCCAGGGAATCAGCCAGATCATGCCGCCGAGCCCGAGGATGAGAAACATGTTCTGCCACCCATAGTCCCGGCTTAAGAACGCCGCCGCCGGAAGCCCGATTCCTGGCCCATACTTAGTGCCCGCCATGTAGATGCCCACGGCCAGTCCGCGCTGGCTTTCCGGGATGTTGAAGCGGATCCAACGCATGCTGGCCGGGGTCACAATTGCCTCGCCGATGCCCAATAAAACGCGTAGTCCCACCAGTTGCCCAATGGTCGTGGTAAAAGCTGTCATGGCGCTGAAGACGCTCCACATGACGAAACTGATCGCATAGGGCCACTTCACGCCGTACCGGTCCACCACGTAGCCGGCCGGGATCTGGAGAAACGCGTAGCTCCAAAAGAATGCCGAGTTCAGCGCCCCGCGCTGACTATCGGTCAACTGAAACGCCTTCTTGAATTCAGGCAGCGCCAACGCCACGGAGATGTTCGCCCGGTCAATATAGGCAATCACCATTCCTAGGCTCAGCAGGCAGACAATTGCCCATCGCTGGGCAGACGGCATGGGAGTTTGGTTCGACAAGCAATCCAAACTATCACAACAAGGAGAATCTGTAGTTTATGGACATCAATGCAATGATCGCTACCGTCACGGCGGTCGGCACTTCGGTCGGCTTGAAGCTGCTCGGAGCCCTCGTTCTCTGGATCCTTGGCCGCTGGGCCATCTCCATCATCATGAGCCTGTCACGCAAGGGCATGGAGGTCCGCAAGGTAGACGCGACCCTCGTAACCTACATGCTGGCCAGCATTTCCGTCGCCCTGAACATCGCGCTGGCCATCGCCATCCTCGGCGTCTTCGGCATCGAAACCACGTCCTTCGCCGCGTTGCTCGCCGCCGCTGGCATCGCCATCGGCGCCGCCTGGGCCGGTCTGCTCTCGAACTTCGCGGCCGGCATCTTCCTCATCATCCTGCGACCCTTCAAGGTCGGCGACTTCATCAGCGTCGGCGGGGTCACTGGCACCGTTCGCGCCATTGGCCTGTTCGGCACCACCATCGATACGCCCGATAACGTCCTTACCATCATCGGCAATAACAAAGTGTTCTCCGACAACATTCAGAACTTCAGCGCCAACGCATACCGCCGGGTCGATCTCACCGCGCAACTCAACGGATCAGTCGACCATCGCGCTGCCATCGCGCTCTTGAAGGCAAAGGTAGCCGCCATCCCCAACGTCATCGCTTCGCCAGCTCCCGACGTGGAGATCAGCACCTTCACCATGTCCGGACCCGTCCTCGTTGTGCGCCCCTACACGCACACCGACAACTACTGGCAGGTCTACTTCGACACCAACCGCATCATCCGCGAATCGTTCGCGGAGGCCGGCTTCCCGGCCCCCGAAACGCAATACGTCATCACCCAACGCGAACCCGCTGCTTAGTGATCTGACTCAATCTGAA
The DNA here is from genome assembly GCA_945890485.1 of Candidatus Sulfopaludibacter sp. SbA3. Taxonomy (GTDB): domain Bacteria; phylum Acidobacteriota; class Terriglobia; order Bryobacterales; family Bryobacteraceae. The sequence continues at coordinate 123,325 of CAMDCN010000014.1, forward strand.
TTTGTTGGGCGAGGTAGTTCTGTACGCCGACTTCCTGGATCAGGTGCAGTTGCGCCTCAAGCCAGTCGACGTGGTGCTCCTCGTCCAACAGAATCTTTTTGAAGAGTTCCATTGATCCGTTGTCACCCGCCTCGATCGAAACCGCGATCGCCTTGTTCAACCGGGCGACGGCCTCGTATTCCAGCGCCAGATCGTTCTCAAATTGCTCTTTGACGGTCTTCCCAATCCGCAGGCGGAACAACTCCGTCAGTTCCGGATCTCCCTCCAAATACAGAATCCGCTCAATGAGCGACTCCGCATGCATCATCTCTTCGATTGATTCCTTCCGCGTGTACTTGCTCAGCTTCAGGTATCCCCAGTTCTCCATCATCTCGGCGTGAAGAAAATACTGATTGATCGCCGTCAACTCAGCCTTCAGCGTTTCGTTCAAATACGCAATTACGGATTGGTTTCCTACCATACTAAAGAGTGTATCAGCCAATCTTTGGCACTCTGGTTGCAAAGGATATTTCACCCTCATGGCCATTACCGCGACGCTGCCCGTCGCTCGCATCCTGATCGCCGACGACGAAGAGAATCAGCGCACCGGCCTCGCTGCCATGATCCGTGGCTGGGGCTTCGCCGCCGATACCGCCTGCGACGGCCAGGAGGCCCTCGATAAGCTCCTCGCCGAGCCCGCCGCCGTGCTCCTCACGGACCTGAAGATGCCCCGCATGGACGGCTTCGAACTCCTCCGCCGTCTCCCCGTCGAAGGCATTCAAACCCCGGCCATCGTCCTCACGGCCTTCGGCAACATCGAGACAGCCTTGGCGACCATGCACGACCTCGGCGCATTCTGGTTCCTCGAAAAGCCGATTCAGCCGTCGGTACTTCGCGTCCTCCTCGACCGCGCGGTGGCCCACGGCCGCCTCACCGAAGAGACCTACCGCTTACAGCGCCAGCTTTCAAGCCACGGCACCCTGGGCGACATGACCGGCCAGTCGCCCGCCATGCGCCGCATTTTTTCCCTGATTGAACAGGTCGCCCCCAGCAAGGCAGCCGTTCTGATCACGGGTGAGAGCGGCACCGGCAAGGAACTTGTCGCCCGTTCCATGCACTCGCTCAGCCCGCGCGCCGGCGGCCCCTTCGTCGCGCTCAACTGCGCCGCGATGCCGGAAACCTTGATCGAGAGCGAACTCTTTGGCCACGAGAAAGGCGCCTTCACGGGCGCCATCGAACGCCGCGCCGGCTGCTTCGAACTAGCGCAAAACGGCACGCTGCTGCTCGACGAGATCGGCGACATGCCGCTATCGACGCAAGCCAAACTCCTGCGCGTCCTCGAGGACTCCCGCGTCCGGCGCCTGGGCGGGCGCAACGAACTGCTCGTCGACGTCCGCGTCGTCGCCTCCACGAACAAGGTGTTGCCGGACGCAATCCGTCGAAACGAGTTCCGCGAAGATCTGTACTATCGCCTGAATGTATTCGAAATCACGCTCCCCCCCCTGCGAGAGCGCCTCGACGATATCCCTCTCCTCGCCCAAGCCCTGCTCCTCGACCTCAACCGCAAGCACCGCACTCAGGTCCCCGAAATCTCATCGGAAGCGATGGACCTCCTTTGCGCCCACCGCTGGCCGGGAAACGTTCGGGAACTCCGGAACGCCATCGAACGCGCCGTGATTCTCGCCGGCGATATGCCCATTCTTCCGCAGCACCTGCCCACCACCCTCTACCCGCGCGTGCCCATCCCACCCAGCCAGGCTTCCAGCCAGATCGTCATCCCGCTCGGCTCTAGCCTCGCCGAAGCCGAACGGGAAATCCTGATCCAGACCCTCCATTTCACCAAGGGCAACAAGAGCCGCACAGCCGAAATCCTGGGCGTCAGTTTCAAAACAATTTTCAGCCGTCTGAAGGAGCTTCCGCCCATGGACTACAACCCCAAGCCCGGAACCTAACCCAATGGCCTACCGCCACCTCTCGCTCAAAGCCCGCCTTCGCCTCGGCACCATCCTGCTCGTCACCATCCTCGTCCTTGCTCTCGCCGGCCTAAACCTCCACCGCGCCATTCAGGAAACCTTCTCCGACGTGCAGGTCCGCGCCCTCACCAATGCCGCCCAAATCCGCGACTTTCTCCTTGACCGGATCGCCACCCAAGCCGCCGCCGCCGTTCCCCGGCCCACCAACTTCGAAGAGACGAAGGAGTTGTGGACTAAAATCATCCGCGAGGATCAACAACTCGCCGAGCTGCTCGTTAAAGCGGTTGCCAATTCCAACCTCGTCGCCGATATCTACATCACCGACGACCAGTTCCACATCCTGAACTCCTCGAACCCGGCTCGATCGAAAGGCCTGGCCCCGGTCCTCCCCGACTACCTCACCCTGCAAAAAAGACCGATCTTTGAACGGCTGATGGAAATTCTTACACGGTCTCAGGACTACGTCCTGGCAATTCCTTTAGGCGAAATCGGGAAAGACCAGGAAATTTTTTCCATTCGCATTGTGACCTCGTCGTTGCTCATTGGCGAGGCCGTCCGCCCCGAACTCGTCAGTGTCGGCGCCGTCTCCGCCATCGCGCTCGGCGTGTCGATCCTCTACACGTTCCTTTTCTCGAACCTGATGCTGCGCCCCATCGCGCGCATCGGCGAGACCATCGATCGGATCGCCGCCGGCGAGTTCTCCGCCGACCCGCTCCGCGCCCGCGCCGAAACTCCGGAGGTGGCTGCGCTGCAATCCAAGCTCGGAGTGCTGGACCAACAAGTTCGCGGCGCTCGCCAGGATGTCCTCACCATGCAAGGCAACATCGAGCAACTCCTCGAACGCATGGAGTCCGTTGTCCTGCTTTTCGACCGCGGCCACCGATTGCTGATGGCCGGGCGTCCGGTCGAACGATTGTTTCATCTTCCCCACGCCGGCCTCACCGGCCGTCCTGTCACTGACCTTTTCCCTCCAACCACGCCGATCGGATCGGCCATCCAAACCGCCATCCAGTTCAACAAGCCGCTTACCGGAATTCTAGTCACCCACACCACCCCCACCCAGGAGAACCTGCGCCTGCTGATGAGCCTCGACTGGTCCGATGGCCGGCTGCTCGTCACCCTGCGGGACGCCGAAAGCCGGCAGCAACTCGCCTCCCTGCTCGACCTATCGGCGCGGCTTACGGCCATCAATCGGGTCACCAGCGGAGTTGCGCACGAAATCAAGAATCCGCTGAACGCCATCGCGATCCATCTGGAAGTCTTGCGTTCGCGCCTGACATCCGACGACGCCGAAACGCAAACGGAAGTCGATATCATCTCGCGGGAAATCTCCCGCCTCGACCGTGTCGTAAAGGGATTCCTGTCCTTCACTCGTCCCGTCGAGGTGTCGCTCGACTCGCTGGATCTGGTCCCGTTGGTCTACGAAGTAGCCGAACTGGTCGCGCCCCACGCCGGTGCGCCAGGAGTCGATATTGTTGTCAGCCACAATACACCCCACGCCATGGCCATGATCGACCGGGATCTGTTCAAGCAGGCCGTGATGAACGTAACATTAAACGGAATTGAGGCCATGCCTTCCGGCGGTACGCTGCTGCTGCGCTTGATTGCCTCGCCACTCGCTGTTACGGTGGAGATATCCGATCAAGGCGGCGGGATCTCTGATGAACTCCGCTCCCGCATCTTTCAGCTGTACTTCACCACCAAGCCCGGCGGCAGCGGGATTGGTCTGGCCACGACCTTTCAGGCCGTGCAACTCATGGGCGGTTCCATCAGCCTAACGAGCGAACCTGGTTTGGGTTCCACGTTCCGATTGTCTTTTCATTCCGCCTCCCTTCCCGGCGCGCCCTTGGCGACGATGGAAAAGGTTCCCTCTTTCGAAGCATGAGAATTTCTGTTCTTCTCCTCAGTCTCGGTCTTGCTTCGTGCAGCGTATTCCGGCCTACTCGCGTCCCGCCTCCGCCTGGCCCCATTCCCGCTCGCATTCCTTCGGGCACCGTCGCCACCGCTCCTCCCCCCTCGAAGCCCCTGCCCGAACCGCCCCCTCTCGAAGCCCCTGTAACGGCCACAGCGGAGAAACCGGTCCCGCCGGCCGTTGAGATGCCGAAATCCGCCAAGCGCCCTCCGGCGCGCCGGCGGCGCCGCATCGCCGTTCGAAAACCGGCGCCGTCCCCGCCGCCTCCGGTCGTGGTCGAGTCCGCTCCGGAGCCCCCCGAACCGGAGCCCACGCCGCTTCTGCAACTCGGAGAAGTCCTCGGGCCCCAGCAGCGCGCCGAACTCCTCCGGCAAACGGACGCCCTGCTCGCGATCTGCGAACGCGCAGTCACCACCGCGACACCCCGTCTTCTGGCTCCCACCCAAGCCGACCTGCTCAACCGCGTTCGCACCTTATCCCAACTCTCCCGCGATGCCCGCGAACGCAGCCCGGCAGAGGCTCGCAACCTGGCCGAACGCGCCCGCCTCTTCGCGGAACGCCTCCTCGAAGACCTCCGGTAAAAGAAAAAGGCCCGGATCGGGAGAAGACTCCCGGTCCGGGCCAAATCGCCGCATTGCGACAGCGAAACTGTGATTAGAAGGACTTGGCTACCGTGTCGGCCTTCGTCTCAGCCTTTGCCTCCGGCAGAGCGTAAACCTTCACTTCCACGCGGCGGTTCTGCTGCCGGCCAGCTTTCGTCTTGTTGTCAGCCACGGGCTGCTCAGCACCAACGCCCAACATCTGGATCCGGCGCAGCGGAATATTGTGGTTCAGCGTCAGGTAGCGCACCACCGCAGTTGCCCGGCGACGGCTCAATTCCTGGTTATAGTTGGCATTGCCAGCAGGATCCGTAAAGCCCTGCACTTCGATCACGTAGCGCTTCTGGTTGGCGAGCGACGCAGCGAAGGAATCCAACTTCGCCTTGGCGTCAACCGTCAAGTCCGCCCGGTCGAAGCCGAACACGACATTCTCGTCGCGCAACATCTGGTAGTTGTCGAGGTTCTCGTACATCCGGTCAATCGATCGCTCGTTCGCGGCCGCTTTGCTGATGCCCTCTTCGGCCAGCGTGTACGCGCCGTTGGCACGGGTTCCCGCTTCGCCGGCACGCGTGCCAGCCTGTTTGGCCAGTTCCGTGGCAGACTTCGCTTCCTGCCCGGCGCCGGTCGCCAATTCTTCGGCGCGCGACACCTGTTTTTCGAGTTGATCGATGTCAGCCGTGTTCTGCTTGGCCGTGGACTCTACCTGCCCCACCCGGGCATCCACCGGGGCCACGGAGGCACGAACAAATCGTTTGGTCGCGCAGCCCGTTCCGACGAACATCAGGGAGGCTGAGGCGAAAATTAATGCAACCTTCGGGGTCAAGATCATTGGGAAAGCTCCTTTCTGATCTGGAGGAGTTGCAACCGCAATGCCAAACAGATAAGTCCAATATTTTCAGCACGGCCAATCCAAACCCTGCAAAAATTACCGACACCTCCAGATCGCTCGCTCAAGACACCTGTGCGAATTCTCGACACTCGCCCGCTTCATTCAAAAAGCGGGCCGCCCTGTCTCGGCCCATATAACGATCCAAAAGTGCCCGGTCGGCGGCTCGTAAGTCGACAAGAATCATCCCGTCCAGCGCATTCCCAAACTTCGGATCAACACTGAAACCCAACATCTTGGCCCCCAGCCGGCAGTACTGCCGCAGCAGAACCGGCAACCCCTTCCCGTCGGGCTCCATGTCCATTATTGGCGCTCCCAGCTCCTCCGGATCCCGAGCCAGTTGGACCAAGGAATCGATCTCCCATTCCACAAGCAGCTTTCGAAACGGCCGCCTCGGCCGCACCAGCCGTGCCAACGCCGCGTCGCGCTGCCACGTCTGGAAGTACCGGACAATCAACCGCCGAGAGATCTCCGAATAGTCATTGCTGATGCTCACCGCCCCGAACAACACCGGCGCTTCTGGCCGCCGCGCCACGTATTGTCCGATTCCCTTCCACAGCAATAACAACGGCGCATACTGCCGTTGATACTCCGGACGGACAAAACTCCGTCCTAACTCCACCGCCGGTCCGATCCGGGTCAAAAACCGCCGATCGAACGAGAACAGCGTTCGCGAATAGAGGTCTCCCAGCGCCACATCCGCCGTATGCGCCAACCTGTAGCCGCCCACGATCTCCTGTTTCTCCCGGTTCCAGATGAACAACTGCTGATAGTGCGCGTCAAAGCGATCCAGATCCAATGCCCGTCCGCACCCTTCCCCCACCGCCCGAAAGGTCAATTCGCGCAGCCTGCCAATCTCCCGCAGTATCGCCGGAATCTGGTGCGCCGACGCGAACCACACAGAAAGCTCCTTCGCCTCATCCAACTTCTGATCCGCCGGCAACAACGCCAATTCGCGCGCAAGCGTGGACCGATCCGCCTCCGGCACCAAGCAATCAGCCCCCGCAACCTTCGCACTCGCCGCCGCCTGGCCCCGTTGCGCGAGCAGATACGTGCGTGAGCGTAGATAGTCCGCCGCGGCCCGGTCATCCCCAAAACTGCCCAGCGTTGCGGCCGGGATCGCCCGCCCCACCCGCACCTCCACCGGGTGCCCGCGTTTATTCAGAAACTCCGCGGGCAGGGCCGCGGTCCGCAGCTTCGCATGCAACAGCCCCAACAAATGGAAGTTCACCGAGTTGCTGCCCGAGAAATGCAAAGGCACCGTCACCGCCCCGCACTTGCGCGCCAGCCACGCGGCGGAGGGAATCCACTGCGGATCTACAATCCCGCGCCGCTTAAAGTCGATCGTCGACACTTCGCCCGCCGGGAACATAACCAGCAGCCCACCACCCTTCAACCACGCCAGGCATTCCCGCAACCCTCGCGAATTGAATCGCGCCGACTGGCTCCGGTCAGCGATGGGATCCACCCAGATGCAGATCCGGTTTAACTCCGTGATCTCCGCCAGCAACTGATTCGTGACGATCCGCACATCGGGCCGTAACGGAGTCAGAATCTGCGTCAGAATCAACCCCTCCAACATGCCGTAGGGATGATTGCAGACAATCACCGCCGGCCCTGTTTTGGGAATCCGCTCTAAGTCGGGGTCATGCAGTTGCAGCTTCACACCCAATTCATCCAGCATCCGCCGTGTCAGCGCACGCTCATCCCCACCGCGCATCCGGGCATAAAAATCCCGCAGGGCCTTGATCTGAAAGGTGTCCATTGAGCCAGAGAGTACGCCCCGACCGTTGCACCGCGATGAAGAATCCGTGAGTGTTCCATCAACTCTCGATCCCGCTGCTACAATGAGTCTTCATGCCCGCCCCCACCCCCCTCAAGACCACCCCGCTCCACGGCATCCATCGAAATTCCGGAGCAAAAATGGTGGATTTCGGCGGCTGGGACATGCCCGTTCAATACACTGGCATCCTTGACGAACACCAGACGGTGCGCACCGCCGTCGGGCTTTTCGATGTCTCCCACATGGGCGAAATCGAAATTCGCGGCCCGCAAGCCTTCGACCTCGTCCAATGGATCTCGTCCAACGACGCCGCCAAGCTGAAGATCGGCCAAGCCCACTACTCCGGCCTCCTCTATGACCACGGCGGGTTCGTCGACGACATCCTGGTCCACAAGGTGGCCGACGACCACTACTTCCTCTGCGTCAACGCCTCGAACCAGGATGCGGACTTCGACCACATCGTCAGCCAGAACCGGTTCGACGCCGAAGTGGAAAACGCCGGTGCGCGTTACGCGCAACTCGCCATCCAGGGCCCCCTCGGCCCCGCCACCCTCCAACAACTCACCACGACTGACCTCGCCCCCATCAAGTACTACCATTTCGTCGACGGCGAAGTCGCCGGCGTTCCGGCGCGCATCGCCCGCACCGGCTATACCGGCGAAGACGGATTCGAAATCTACGTTCCCCCTTCTGAAGCCCCCGCCCTTTGGACGAAACTCGTTGAACTCGGCGCGAAACCCGCTGGCCTCGGTGCCCGCAACACGCTTCGCCTCGAAGCCGCCATGGCCCTCTACGGGCATGAGATCGACGCAACGATCTCGCCACTCGAAGCGGGCCTTTCCTGGATCGTCAAGTTCGACAAAGGCGACTTCAACGGCCGTTCCAAACTCGCCGAACAGAAGGCCGCCGGCATCACCCGCAAGCTCTGCGGCTTTGAGATGACCGAACGCGGCATCGGCCGCGATGGCTACGAAATCTCTGTCGACGGCGTCAAGGCGGGCTGGGTAACCAGCGGCGGCCCCTCGCCGACCACCGGCAAGAACTTTGGCCTCTGTTATCTTCCCCTTGCCTACGCCACTCCCGGTCAGGCCATCCAGATCAGTATTCGCAATCAGCCCGTTGGGGCTGTTGTTGTTCCCACCCCCTTTTACAAGCGAGCGAAATAGCCCATGTATCCAGACAACTACCGTTACACAAAAGAGCACGAATGGGTTCTGGCCGACGGTGACACCGGCACCATCGGCATCACCGACCATGCCCAGTCCGAACTCGGCGACATCGTCTTCGTCGATTTGCCCAAAGTCGGAGCTACCATCGAACAAGGAAAGACCTTCGGCTCCGTCGAGAGCGTCAAGGCCGTCTCCGACCTCTATGCGCCGGTCACCGGCGAAGTCATCGAAGTGAATGGCGACCTTAACGCAAAGCCGGAAGCGTTGAACTCCGACCCGCACGGCGCCGCCTGGCTCATCAAGGTGAAAATTTCGCAGCCAGCCGAAGTCGACGGCCTGCTCTCCGCCGCTGATTATCAGGCCTACCTCGGCTAGCCCTCTCATGCGGCACGCGCTGCTCGTCATCGCCATCGTCCTGGCCCTGCGCGTGCCGTATCTGAACCACCCCATCCAGGGCGACGACGTCTATTACCTCGTCAGCGCACAGCACGCGCAAATCGACCCCGGCCATCCGCTCCGTGCCAAGTTCGCCTTTGAAGGGCAGATGGTGTCGATGCAAGGCCATCCCCACGGGCCTTTCAACGCCTGGTATCTTGGCGCGCTGGTCGCCATCTTCGGCGACATTAAAGAAGTCCCCTTTCACGCTGCCTACCTACCATTCTCGCTGATCGCCGCCCTCAGCGCCCTCGCGCTCGCCCGTCGCTTCACGCCTCATCCACTGACGGCCACGCTCCTCTTCCTCGCGACTCCTGCCTTCGTCATCAACGGCAACAGCCTCGAAACCGATGTCCCACTGCTAGCCTTCTGGCTATTGGCTACTGCCCTCTACACGGCCAATCGCCCCTACCTAGCCATCGCCCCGCTCATACTAGCCGCTCTCACCGCCTATCAGTCCGTCGTCCTGACTCCGATACTTTTCCTTTACAACCGCCAATACTGGCCCGTCACCCTGACCCCTGCCCTCACCATCGTGGCCTTTCAGCTCTTGGAACGGTCCAGCACCGGCACCCTGCCGGCGCAAGTCCTCACCGGCTATTTTTCCCAATACGCCCTGCAGTCGCTCATCAACAAAGCCCGCAACGCTGCGTCGCTCACGACGCACCTTGGCTGGCTCATCTTTCCGCTCGCCACGCTGCCCGTGCATTGGCGCTATGCCATCCCCTTCGCCCTGGCTGGCGCGCTCTACGACCCGCATCCCCTCTTCTGGCTGCCCTTCTCTCTTGGAGCCAGCCTCCTGCTCTCCCTCCGGCCCAAGACCGAATGGCTCCACCAATGGATCGCCCTCTTCTTCGCCGCCGCGCTCGTCATCTTTTTCGCGGGAGCCAACCGGTATCTCCTGCCGCTGGCCCTACCCGTCGCTATTCTGGCCAGCCACTACCGCCTAGCCCGGCCCGCTATCGCTCTGCAGTTTGCCCTCTCCGCCGCACTGGCCTTCACGAACTATCAGCACTGGCAGGGCTATCGCGATTTCGTCACGCCCCCCGACGGCCGCCTTTGGGTCAACGCCGAATGGGGCCTGCGCTTCTACGCCGAAGCCGTCGGCGGCGTGCCACTCCTCCGCGGCGAACCCGTGCAGCCCGGTGACGCCGTCCTGACGAGCGCACTCTCCAGCCCCGTCAACTTCACCACCGGCGGCGGCCGCGCCGCCATCACGCGCCAAGCCGAAGTCCGCCCTGCGCTGCCGTTCTGCCTCATCTGTCTTGACGGTCGTAGCGCCTACTCCTCAGCCCAGCACGGCCTCCGCGCCTTCGACCTGACGGCCGGCCCTCTTGATCGCATCAAGCTCGAAGGCATCATCGCCCAGCGCCCGACGCGCAGCTATCTCGAAATGGGAGACCCCGCCGCGACCAGCCAGATCGTCTCCGGCATCTATGATCTCGAAGGCGAGAAGTGGCGCTGGATGTCGGACCGCGGCACTGTTCTTCTGCAACGCAAGCCCGGCCCCCTCGTCGCCAAGATTTTTCTCCCCGACCCCGCCCCCGGCCGCGTCGTCACGCTAACCGTCGACGGCCAAGTCGTCCTCACCCAAACCCTCCCCGGTCCCGGCTCGCACGAATTGAAAACGGCCGACCTCCCACCCGGAGATGGCGACCTCTCCGTTAGCCTTTCCATCGACCAACCATTCCAAGCCCCGAACGACGCCCGCCGGCTAGGATTGATTCTTTCAGCTCTCGGCATCCCATAGCTGCCCCGGCATGATATAGAATCCACCAAGCATGACTCGCCGCACCCTCCTTGCCTCCCTCCCCTGCTTCTCGCTCGCTTCCGCCGCAACCGCCCGCCACAAGATAGCCAACGTCCAAACGATGACCCTGCAGGGCGGACGCACCTACATCCTCGTCAAGATCACCGCCGACAACGGCGCCTACGGCATCGCCGAGGCCTACGGCACCCCCGGCTTCGGAGTCAAGGAACAGATCCACTCCCTCAAGCCCTGGCTCGTCGGTAAAGACCCCCTCGAAACCGACAAGATTTTCACCCTCCTCGGCCAAGGTGCCTCCAACCTCTCCGGCACCCGCACCGACGGCTCCGCGCACAACTTCCTCCGCGCCGCCTCCGCCATTGACATGGCTCTCTTCGACCTCGCCGGCAAACTCCTCAACGTCCCCGCCTCCACTCTGCTCGGCGGCCGCTTCGCCCAACGGACCCGCATGTACGATCACGCCGCCCCAAGCAACATGCTCGACAAGGCCTCCTGCCAGCAGTGGGCCGCCAAAGTGAAAGCCGACCCCTCTGGCTTCACCTGCCATAAGTTCGGCTTCCCCCACGAGCGGCATACCAACCGCGTCCTCTCCTCGAAGGAGCTCATCAATATCCAGAAGGGCTTCGAGAACTGTCGCGAGGCCGTCGGCTGGGACCACGACATCATGGTCCACTGCCATTGGGAATATGACGTCCGCACCGCCATCCAAATCGCCAAGGCCGTCGAAGCCATCAAGCCCGTTTGGCTCGAAGACCCGCTGATCGTCGACTACTCCGACTCCTGGAAGCGCCTCTGCGCCAGCACCGACGTCCCCATCTGCATGGGGGAGAATCTCGCCCGCCGCGAAGGCTTCCTGCCCTTCATCCTCAACCAGGGCACCGACATCCTCCATCCCGATCTGCGCAACTCCGGCGGCTTCCTCGAAACCAAGCGCATCGCCGATCTCGCGGCCCCCTTCGGCATGCCCATGGGCACGCACAACACCGGCAGCCAGGTGAACACGTATGCCAACGCCCAATGGGCCACCAGCATCCGGGACTTCATCGCCTGCGAGACCGTCACCGGCAAGGGCGACTGGATGGACAAGCTCCTGCTCCTCGATGGCCCGTATATCAAGGATGGCCACATCGCCGCCACCGACAAGCCGGGCCTGGGCATCGAGATCAATCCCGATACCGCCAAGGCCCACCTTGCCGCCGGCGAAACTTATTGGAGTTAGCGGCCTACTTCTTCAGGCCGTGGGCCGCTTCGACGATCGGAGCCAGCAACGCCATCACAGCCTCGTCGCCCTTGGCGAGGCCGCCCACCAGCGCATCCCGGTCCTGCAGAACGCGGCGGGCCAGCGGCTTCGGCCCCTCGTCCGCGCCGCCGGCCAACTCCTCGGCCAGTTTGAACAACGCCGTGGCCCGCTCGCTTGCCAGTCCATAGTTTTTCAGGCTTGCCTGAAAATAGACCACGCTCACCAGATCCCGCAGTTGCCCCAGGCGTTCCTCCGCCCGTAGCTTGCCCGCTTCAGCGGTGAGCCGCTGCACCTCGGCCTCTTGGGTATTCGCCCGCTGATACTGCGGAACGAACCCACCGAGAAAGCCGCCCAGCAGCAGCACCACCGACGCAATTCCGCCAGTCTTCGCACTCAGTTGCATGACTGGAATCGTACCAGCCCACTAACGGCTATAGCGAATCCCCATCAGCGCCTGGCGTGGCCGGCCCACATGGATACCATCCACGCGGCTAACTATGTACCGGCGATCCGCCATGTTTGCCCCGCTCATAAACAGCGCCAAACCGGTCTTGGCAATCGGCACATTCACGGACATCTGGAGGGTCGTGTAGCCCGGCACAACTCCCGCCATCCCCAACGCCACGGTCGCCGTGCTGTTCACATTGTCGAGAACTGCCGCCCCAGGGAATCCAGGCTGACGCTGGCGTTCCATCCCTGCTGGTGCTTATAAATCACTGCCGGATGAAACAGGTGTCCCGGCGCGCACGGCAGTCGATTCCCGCGGACTTTGACCGCCCCGGCGAACTGATCGCTGCTGAATTCCGCTGCAATCAGTCGCGTGTAGGCCACGTTCGCAAACAGCGAGTGCCCCGCCGGCAACAACGAATCAAACTCGATCCGCGCCGAGAGTTCAACTCCCTGGTTCAACGTCTTGCCCGCATTCGCCCACGTCAGCAATGGCTGCCCCACGGAGGCGTCCGGCATGAACTGATTCCGGAAGTCGATCCGGAAGAAGCCGGCATGGACGCCTGCGAAAAACAGCGCGCGGGAAAGGCCGCCATACGTCATCCCGAAGCCCGGCAACCATACATGCTGGCTATCCCCCACCGTCACATCAATCGCCACGTTTTCGCGCCGCAAACCGCGGTTCCGCAGCCGGATGTTCTCGACGCGCCACCCCGGCGTGAACGTCCACGACTTGGCCGAAAACGTGTTCTGAATGAACATCGGCAGCGCCCGCACCCGAATTTCGTTGTAGTCCCGGAAGAAGGCATCCGGAGCATCCTCGTGCGCGCCCGGGGTGAAGCCGTTGTACCGCTTCCAGCTGATCGATTCGTGATGCGTGCGGAAGCCCGCCACCCCTTCGCTCCGCATCCCCAACCAGGTTCCCCGCCAACTCGCCCGCGGCTCCACTCCAACAAAGTCACAGGTCCGCGGCCGGATCTTGTTGCCGCAATGATCCGCGAAGTTGTCGTAGTCCGCCCGCGCCGCGCTCGTCGAACAACCCGTTGCCGGCACCGCCGTCATCGTGTCGAACGGAAAGTCGATCTGCCGGTGGGACGTCCGGTCAATGCCCTGATATTAGAAATTGGTCGATAGTGTCACGCCCTCGCCCAAGTTCGCGGTGTGGATGGCTTGCGCCGCCTCACCCATTCCGCCCTCGGAGTAGCTCGAATCCTCCTCGTACCACGCGCCCTTCAGCATCAGGCTCTGCCGGTTGTTCAGCCGGATCACGCTCTTCAGCGCAGCCAGATTCACCTCGTGCGAATGCTTCTCACGGACGCCATCGGTCTTCCGATACAAGAGCGATCCCATCAAGCCCACGCGGCCGAGCTCGGTTCCCAACTGCCCGGAGAAATACCGGTAGTCCCGGTTGCCGACCACGGCGCTGGCATTCACCCGCAAGCGGTCCGGCGGTGGAGCGATCAGGAAGTTCACCACGCCGCCCACCGTCTGCGGCCCGTCGAGGATCTGGCTCGCCTCAATACCCTCCACCAGTCCCACCGATGTATGGTAGTGCCCGGACGGATCGCCATGCGGCGCCAGGTGGATCGGCGCGCCGTCTTCGAACAGCATCGTCCGCTGCGACCGCCGCGGGTTCAAGCCGCGCAAGCCGATGTTCAAGTTCAATCCCATGGCGTCCTCGTCCACGATGTGGAATCCAGCCATCCGCCGAATCGCTTCCTTGATGCTGACGGGCCGGAGCACCGCCAGATCCTCCGCCGTCGAGCCCGGAACGCCATCGAGATTCTGCGGAAGAGTCCGCACGACCACCGAATTTGAAATGGGGGTTACCGCCAGGGTCAGACACCGTTCCAACTTCCCTGCCACTACCGTGACCAAACCCTTCGCAGACACACTGAGCCGGTAGACGCCCAAATTCAACATCGGAAACCGGTACAAGCCAGCCGCATCGGTCGAAAACGTCTGCACGGGGCCTTGTCCGGCGGTCACGCACCATTCCGCCTTCGGCTCTGCACCGCCGCGGGCAAGCCAAGAAGCAGAAACAGGGAAAACGAATAACACTTCTTCATGTGCCTATTCGCCACATTCGTAGTTCGTTCAGCGTTTTCCCACTCCGTCGTGATGAAATATCGCTGTGACCTTCTCCCGCCGCGATCTTCTGGCTCTCTTCCTCCAAGGCGTCGCCTCGCGCGGAGTGAAGCCACAGCCCAAGGGCAAACCTTCCGGCCTCCCCTTCCGCAGCCGGTTTACGGACATCGCCGCCACGGCCGGCCTCAAAGCCCCAGTCATCTACGGCGGCGTGGACCGCAAGAACTATCTGCTGGAAACCACCGGCTCCGGCGTCGCCTTCCTCGACTACGACAACGACGGCTGGGTGGATCTCTTCATTCCCTCCGGCGCCCGTTTCGAAACGAACCCACCGGAGGCCATCAATCGCCTCTACAAAAACAACCGCGACGGCACCTTCACCGACGTCACCGCAAAGTCCGGACTCGGCCGCCAAGGATGGGCCTGCGGTGTCACCGTCGCCGATTACAACAATGACGGATTGGAAGACATCTTCGTCTCCTACTGGGGCCAGAACGTCCTCTACCGCAACAACGGCGACGGCACCTTCACCGACGTCACCAAGGAAGCCGGCCTGCTCCTTCCGCAGCGCCAGTGGACCACCGGCTGCTGCTTTGTCGACTACAACCGCGACGGCCATCTTGACCTCTTCCTCTCCACCTACGTCGACTTCGACCCGGCCAAGACCCCCAAACCCGGCGAAAACGCAAGTTGCAATTGGAAAGGCATTCCCGTCAACTGCGGCCCGCGCGGCCTTACCGAAGGCCGTTTCTTTCTATTCCGCAACAACGGCAAAGGCGTCTTCACCGACGTCACCCAAGAGGCCGGCCTCGGCCAAGCCCGCGGCTACGGACTCACCGCCGTCGCCTCCGATTTCGACAACGACGGCTGGCCCGATCTCTATGCCGCCTGCGACTCCGTGCTCAGCGTCTACTTCCGCAACAAGCACGACGGCACGTTCGAGGAAGAGGGTCTGCCGCGCGGCGTGGCCGTCAACGAAGATGGCATGGAACAGGCCGGCATGGGCCTCGGCGTGGGCGACTACAACCTCGACGGCCATCTGGATCTCTTCAAGACCCACTTCTCCGACGACACTCACATCCTCTACCGCAACGACGGTCAGGGCAACTTTACGGACACGACCAAGCCCTCCGGTCTGGGCGTGGAAACGCGCTACGTCGGCTGGGGCGCCGGTATCGTCGATCTCGATAACGACGGTCGACCGGACCTGTTCGTAGCCAATGGCGCGGTCTACCCCGAGATTGAAGCCAAGCTTCCGGCCTATCCCTTCCGCAATCCCCGCATCATCTTCCGGGCGCTACCCAACGGTACGTTTGAAGAGTTGATCGACGAGGCTGGTCCGGGCATCTCCGCCGCCCACAATAGCCGCGGCTGCGCCTTCGGCGACTTTGACAACGATGGCGACCTCGACATCCTGATCATGAACATGAACGAGCCGGTCTCCCTGCTCCGCAATGATGTCAGCCCCGCCGCCAACTGGCTGAAGCTGAAGCTGACGGGAACCAAGTCCAACCGCTCCGCCATCGGGGCCCGCGTGACGCTGCGCTATGGTGGGCTCATCCAGGTGCAGGAGGTGATGAGCCAGTCGAGCTATCTCTCTGTCAACGACCGCCGTCTGCACTTTGGCCTCGGACTAGCCAAGGCGGCCGACATTGAAATCCGCTGGCCCAGCGGCGCGCGGCAGAGCTTCGAAAAGATCGACGCGAATCACTTGCTGCTGGTGAATGAAGCCACCGGGATCACGTCCCGGCTCCGTCCGCCCTTCTAGCGGAGCCGCCGGACGCGGTGCGCTTCGGAATCGCCGATGTACACAACTCCCTTTTTGTCGACGTAGACGCCGTGCGGCCGCTTCATCTTGCATTCAAGCGGACTGGTTTCAGGGCCATCCCCGGCAGCGCCCGAGCCCGCCACCGTCTCGATCATTCCGCTCTTCAAGTCGATCCGGCGGATGGTATGGCTCTCCGTATCGGCCAAGTATAAACCGCCGTCTCTCGACCAGGCGACACCCTTCGGCCCGTTCAGCTTGGCCGTCTTCGCCGGTTCGGGACCGGGGGAATAGCCCTTCTCGCCGCTGCCGGCCAGGTGTTCCAGCTTGCGGGTGGTCATGTCGATTCGAAACACCTTGTTACCCTCCCGCAGCGCCAGGTACGCGTTGCCGTTGGCGTCGAAGTCGATGGCGCGGGGTCCCCAAAGCGGCGTCCCTTGCAACGGCGCTCCGTCGGGAGTGGGCTTCTTCTCGCCAGTTCCGGCCCAAGTCGCGATGCTGCCGGTCTTTCTATCGACGATGCGAATCCGCTGGTTCTGAATGTCGCAAATCAGCAGATTGCCCGCCGGGTCAAACTGGATGCTGTGAGGTTGATTGAGCAGGGCAGCGGTTGCCGCGCCCCCATCGCCGCCAAAACCTGGCTGCCCGGTTCCCGCTATCGTCGAGATGACGCCGGTTTTGGCATCGACACGCCGGACCAGGTGGTTCTTCATTTCAACGAAGAACATGTGACCGGCCTTGTCGAAGCGGATCTCATACGGTTCGTTCAGCGATGCGGCAGTCGCCGGGCCACCGTCGCCGGAGTAGCCGCGCCGCGCGTTGCCGGCGACGGTGGTCAGTTTTCCCGTCTTCAGGTCCAGACGCCGGATTACATGATTATCGATTTCGCAGATATACAGCGCGCCGTCCGGTCCGATAGTGAGTCCGTAGGGGTTGCTGATCTGATCCGCCGCGTAACCAGGCTGACCATTCCCCGCAATGGTCTCAATCCTCTTCTGGGCCAGGCCAAGCATGGCCAAACAAAGGAAAAAGAGCAGAAATCGCCGTTTCATCGTTGACGAGTCTAGCATGCGACGGTCTCGGCGACCATACAGCAGAATTGGTCTCGCGAAAGAGCGCCACCACCGGCAAACCCACCGCGGCCGCCAAATGACTGATGCCGCTGTCGTTCCCGATGTAGCCGCGGGCCCCCGCCAGCCACCGGGCGAGATCGAACAGATCATCGAAGCGAGTGGCCTCCGCGAGCGACTCCTCCGGACCAGCGGTCCATTCCACCGGCCAAGGCAGGGCTGCCGCCAATTCGCGAAACCGGGCCAGCGGCCAGTTCTTGCGCGGCGATCCGGAGAAGGGATGGATCACGATCGCATCGCGCTTCGCCACCGCTCCCACTGGAATTTGCGGCGTCAGACCCAAGGGCGCCCCGGTCTGCGCCGCGTAGAAATCGCACGCATGCAGGGCGGCGTCCTTCGGCAGCGGTGGATGGAACGTAAACGGAAGTCCGCGTACTGCCTCCCGGAACTCCTCGTGATTGGTTCCGTACCAGGAGACGATCCGGTCAAACTCCGCCAACCGCTCCATGGTCCGCTTCGGTGTTTGAATTCCAACCAGATCCAGGCCCGTTGCCGAGATCGAGTCCACCCGATCCGCAAAACGCACGAGAGGCTGATTTACGGAACGAACCCAAACTTCCGTGTACTCCGTCCGGAGATGCTCCAGCGCTGGCAGGCTGACAATACAATCGCCAATCGCGCCGGGCCGGATCAGAAGCGTCTTCAACGGAGGTCGATCGGGATTCGCACGTCTACCGACTTGGGCGGGAAGCACATCGTATCCGAGCAAGCCTGATAACGCAGCTTTCCGCCGGCCATCGCCAAGCCACCCGGAGTCCCCGGTCGCGCCTTCAGCGTGACGGCAATGGTAAATGCCCCGGTGTACACGTTCAACGGTTGATCCGAAAACGAGTATTTCTCGTTCTTTCCGGCCGGATAGTCTACTTTCACGACGTCAAAGCCACCTTTGTCAATCGTGAGCTTCATGGGAATCAACAGCTCATCGTTCGGCTTATTCGTGTTGCAGTGCAGCCCTTCTTTCAACTGCACGTTCAGCTTGACGACAAACGGTTCGGCCTTTTTCCCGGTGGCGGGCGGCGCCGAAACGGTCAGCAACTCGGTCTGCGCGCAAAGGGCAAGGGGCAACAGGAACGCTAGCTTACTTAGCGGCGCCGAGAAGCTGCTCAATATCTTTGACATAGTCCCCTTTGCTAACCAACCCAATATGCACGGCGGCAATGCGCCCTTCGCGATCAATCAGAAACGTGCTCGGCAGCGAGTCGACTCCACCGTACTTCACGGCGGTCTGTTCATCGCCGATGACCATCCGGTAGTTGATGCCGGTCTTGGCCATATGTGGCTTCACGACGGCCCAGCCATCGTCGTCCATCGAGACGCCAACCACGGCAAAGCCGCGGTCCCGGTAGGTTTTTTCAAAGTCAATGAACCACGGAATCTCAATCTTGCATGGTCCGCACCAGGTGGCCCAGAAGTTGAGCAGCACCACTTTCCCTTTGTAGTCGGCGAGATTCAGCGGCTTTCCGTCGGCGTCTTTCAGCGTGACGGGTGGAGCAGTCTTGCGGGTGCTGACAGGCTTCACGGCCGCACGCACCGTCTCCGGGCCGTTGCCGCAACCGGTCAGGAAGGCCACAAGGGCGGCACTGAGGAAAATAGACCGATACAAAAGAGAACTCCTAGCTTCAATTATATAGATAACGGCCGGCCCTCTAGAGTTGCAACGAACCACGCCTGGCGCCGGGACAAGAACCGTGGCGCGAGGGTATTCTGCGCCGGGTTCGCGAAAATCGCGGCAGCGGAATCGCAGAACGCCTCGCAAACATATTCGCGCCAGCGCCGCGTCCGGTTACGGCGGTCCGCATCCGAAAGCGCATCTTTTCGCCACTCCGCGGACCAGCCAGCCTCGCCCCGGGAGCGCTCCGCCGCCAACAGAGCCTCCCACGAGTGACGGGCCGAATTCCCCAGCCGCCACCAGACGAAATGAAACAACTCGTGGACGGTCACCCGCTGCAGTTCTCTTCCCCGCAGCCGCTGCTCCAGGATCACGCGACGTTCCCGGAGAAAGGCCGCGGCGTCCATCTTGACGCCGCGCACACGCAGCTCGGCCGCAAAGGTGAAGTCGATTGGCGCCCCCTGCAACGGGGGCAACCGGCTACTCAATAACCAAGGGGCCGAAGACCGGGGTTCCCATATCGAGTTCGTCATTCAGATTCACGTACGGATCGCGGCCCAAACCGTAACGCACAGTGGCCCCGGCGGGCAGCGCCGCCGGGCCGATGTGCAACAGCACCGCATTGCCGTCCATCGGATCAATCTGCTGATGGAAGACGACCGGAAGCGGCTTGCCCTCCGCGTCACAGATTACAAAGCCGCTGAGGCGTCCGGAGGTCACCAGCTTCCCGTTCACCTCGGCGAACAGGATGCGGACGACATTGCCGTCCCGTTTGGCGCCGGCCGGGCGCGGTCCGCGCTTATAAGGTTGAAATTTAGCGATATCGGGATAGATATCATGGGTCACCATATCGGCCATCCGCCGGGCGAGCCGCTTCAGATCCGGCGTGCTGACGTGGATGCCGTCGTCGAGCGAAAGATCAGCCGCCGGCACCATACCAATGTGCGGGATCCGGCTTTCGAGCTTCCGTTCCGCTTCCTGCACCATGTTCCACTCGGCGCCATTCGTATAGTTCACATGGCGGCCAATCTGTACGTAATAGAACGGGAGCTCCGGCTGAGCGAAGTCCTGCCGGAAGGCTGCAATCAGCTTCTCCATCTTGGCGCTGTACTCCGGAGCGGCCTTGGGATTGGCGTCGGATTCGCCCTGATACCAAAGGATTCCCTTCACGCGGCCGCCAACGGCAATGACGCGGCGCAAGGTGGCGCCATAAAGCGAGTCGCCTTGCTTATCCTTCAACTCGGGACTCCATTGGTCCATGCTCGTCCCGCCATGGGCGCACGGTACCAGTCCAATCGGGATGCCGGTGCGCAGCAGGATCTGCTTGGCAAAGGGTAAGCCCATGCCTGCTCCCTTCTTGCGGTTTGTGACGTACTCTTCAAGCGCCTGGCCCGTCAGTTTCTCGGGTTGGCCTTCCTTGTTCTTGCGCCAATGCACACGGTCGGTTGCATCGACGAGCCGATGCAACGGCTCCACGGCTTGCACCCATTTGTCAGTCTGATCGAAACTCCGGACGCGGTCTTCCGGCCCTTCGACGGCCACCAGATTTCCGACGCCCTCCATGTTCGACTGTCCGGCCAGAACCCACAAGTCGCCCACGTACAAGTCTTTGATCACCTCGGGCGTCCCCGCTACGATCCGGACTTCGAGCGAGTACGGTCCGCCCTGCGGCACACCTTTCAGCTCGCCTTCCCATTTGTTCGCTTTGACGCGTTCGAGCGGCTTCCAGTCGAAGCCGGCAATGGGTCCGCTTTCATTGATAATGCGGGCTTCGACGATTTTATTCGCCGCGCGAAGAGCAGTACCGGCGAGTTTGATGGCCGCGCGGCCATCGGCGTCCCGCTGCAACACTTGCCCCGGGGACGGGCCGAGAGAAATTTTGAGATCCTGCGCAAACAGGGCTGTAACGAGTAAAAAAAGGCAGCTAAGCCGAGCGATCATGTTCCCGAGTTTATCACCAGGAACCAACGTGTTAGATTTGAACTCACTTATGACTCGCCGACAACTTTTAGGCCTGTTGGGCGGTACGGCAGCCGCCTCAGCAGCGATCACCGGAATGATCCCGATGGGTATCAACACCTACTGCCTGCGGTCGCTCCGTTGGTCCGACGCCCAACTGCTCGACTACTGCGCCAAGTTGCGGCTTGACGCCATATTTCTGCAGGACTCAAGTGATACGGGCCGATACGATCCAGCCCACTGGAAGTGGGTCCGCCAGCGCGCAACGGAACTAAGGCTCCATCTCGAAACCGGCGGCGGTGTGATCCTTCCACGGACACTGGCCGGTATACCGGACGAAATCAAGAAGCTGCGCCGCGAAATCCAGCGGGCCAGCGCGATGGGTTCACGCATCGTGCGGTCGTTGTTAGCCAGTGACCGGGCGCATCTGCCACCTGGCACCATCGAACAACATACGGAAACCGCGCTGACCATTTTCCGGGCCGTCCGCTCGGAGTTGAAAGACGCCGGGATAAAGATCGGCCTGGAATTCCATAAGGACCTGCAGGGCTGGGAGATGAAGCGCCTGATCGAGGCGGCGGGGACCGATACCGTCGGTTCGTATCTCGATACCGGCAACCCTGTATTTGTGATGGAAGATCCGCTGCATTCGGTGGAGGTGCTCGCGCCCTATGCCGTAACCGTTCATCTCCGCGACTCCGTGGTCTATGAACATCCGCGCGGCATCGCGGTGCAATGGGTGCCGCTGGGCGAAGGCAATGTGGATTTCCCCAAGATCATCGCGAAGGTCCGGGAGCTATCAACCGGCGTCCATATCTTCGTGAAACCCATCACCGGGCGGCCGCCGGAGGTATTGCCGATCTACGACCCAGCCTATTGGGAGCGGTTCCCGGAGGCCAAGGCCAAAGATTTTGTCCGGTTCCTGGCCTTGGCAAAACGGGGTGGGCCGTACGAAGGGCACGTCGTCACCGAGGACTTATACGGCCAGCCCGTGGCGCCGCAGTTTTTGACCGCAGTGCAGTACCAACAACGCGACCATGTGGAGCGGGGCGTCGCCTATGCTCGCCAGACGCTCGGGCTTGGCATCCGTCACAGAGAGTCGAGGTAGGCGTAGTACCGGGCCAGAAAGTTCGCGGCGGCATTCGACGGCGGCGGGATGTAGTCGCGAAAGTGTTCGTTGTCGCCGATCGACTGCCGCAGGTCGCGCCAGAGTACCGTCCAATCCAAGCGGCCGGCATGACGCAGGAGATGTGCATTCATGGTCCGCAGAAACGGATCGTTGACGTCCTTGGTGCCGATGCCGCGGGTCGCTACGATTTGCGCGCGGGGTGCGGCGGCGACAACATCGGCCAGGGCTTGCGTGCCATGGCAACTCCCCAGAAAAACCAGTTGGGCCGAGCGGGGGATGAGCGGGATCGTTTTAGCGACGTGATAGTCGTGGCCACGGTGGACGACGATTTCGGGGTCGCGCGGGAGCAGCGATTCGAGGTGGCGCTGGCGGCCCTCGGTCTCCATCGTTTCCTCGGGAAATTTGACGATATCGATGGGCACGTTCGCCAGGATCAGAATTTGTTTGGCGGTGATGCGAATCACGCCCTTGTCCTCCTTCCATTGCCAAGCGGCATCTCCCGCGTAGGCGGCACGGAAGTTGATGAACGACTCGACGCCATCATCATCGTTAGGGAATACGAAGCGCTCCACGATATCGGCCCCTAGCGCCAGAGGGCCAACGGAGGAGTTGCTCAGCAGGAGGCGCGCGAAGGGAGAGTCTCCCAGCGGCGGACGATAGGAGGTGGCGCCGAGAATGATGGCGGCGTCGAGAGCGTCGGGCAAAGAGGCCACGCCGTGGAGGGCGCGGTCGAGAAGCAGCTTTTGATCGAAGGGGGCGAAGCGGTTCAGTTCGGCCGCCAACGCGAGTACCCGGCGGAGTAGCGGCGCCGGCAGGCCGGAGGGGTCGGCCTTGGCGAGCAGTGCCGGCACTACGGCGAGCTCATCCTCGCTGGCGGCGAGGGAGACCAGCGTTAGCCGCTGGGGGCCATCAAGATCGGTAAGCGGGCCCAAGCCGGACTGGTGCAACAGGCGAAAGAATTCCGCCGCCTCGGGAGCCAGGGCCCGGCGCCAGTAGGCCGAAGGATCGGCGCGATAGGCGTCGAGCAGCGCGAGGATGCGCGGTTCGCGAAAGGGCACCTTTTTGAGGGCAAAGGGGGCGGTGACAGGATCCCGATGTTCGACGAGTTCGGCCAGCGCAGGCAGGCGGGTGGCCAAGGTGGCGGCCTCGGCGGGCGCCTCCGCGATGGCAGCCCGAAGCACTTCGCGTCCGTAGGGGAACTGGAGGCAGTTGGCTGCCTCGCGGAGCGCGGCTTCCGGCTGGCGCCGGGCAGCAGACTCGAGGAGCGGTCGGCCTTGAGCGGGCGGAAGCGCGTAGGCCTGTTCCAACGCCAGCGTGAAGGGCAGGTCGGCGAGCCACTCGCGATTCAGGATCGGCCCGATGCGCCGGTGCGCCGCGCGCGGGTCCTTCGAGGCAAGCGTGAAGAACGCCTCGCGCTGCACGCGCTCCCGCCATGGACCGGCGTTCAATTCCGGTGCGCGATCAAAGGCGGCGTCGGGCTGTACGACGGCGAGGCGGAGCAACGTATCGAGGAGAGCGGCGGCGAGTAAATACATGGCCTACTCCGAGTGTAGTATTCTGCGACGCATGATCGATCCGAAGCGTATTGCGAAGTTTAAGCTCAAGCCCGGAAAAAAGGTGAGGCTGAAAGATCACGATACGGCTTGGCGGCCGGAGGGGGACGAGGCCGAGGCGGTGACCGAAGAAAGCATGGCCAAGAACCTGGAACTGCTCAACGAGGCGCAGGGCAAATTGTACGCCGGCGACCAGTGGAGCATTTTGGTGGTGCTGCAGGCGATGGATGCGGCGGGCAAGGATGGACTGGTGAAGCACGTCATGAGCGGGCTGAATCCGCAGGGCTGCCACGTCCATGCCTTTAAGGCTCCTTCGGCCGAAGAGATAGACCACTCGTTCCTCTGGCGCTGTATGCGGGTCGCGCCGGCGCGCGGGACGATCACCATTTTCAACCGGTCGCACTACGAAGAGGTTCTGGTCGTGAAGGTTCACGAGGAGTTTCTCAGCAAGCAGAAACTGCCCTCGAAACTCATCCACAAGAACATCTGGAAGGAGCGGTATGAAGACATTAACAACTTCGAACTGCACCTGGCCCGGAACGGCACTCGGATCATCAAAATTTTCTTGAATGTTTCAAAGGAGGAGCAGAAGCAGCGGTTCCTAGAACGCCTCGATAAACCCGCCAAGAACTGGAAGTTCTCGCTGGGCGACCTGGCGGAGCGGAAGTTCTGGGACGACTATATGGCGGCCTACGAAGAGATGCTGACGGCGACCAGCACCAAGCATGCCCCGTGGTACGTGATCCCAGCCGATCACAAGTTCGTGGCCCGCGCCGCGGTGGCGGAGATTCTGACGAACACGATTCTCGATCTGGCCGTCGACTATCCCAAAGTGAGCAAGGAAGCCAAACTGACCTTCGCCGATGCGCGGGAGAAGCTAGTCAGCGAGTGAGGCGAGACACTGCTCGGTGTCCTGTGCGATGAGCAACTCCTCGTTCGCCGGGATGACGTGAACGGGAACTCGCCCCCGGTGGATGGGGCCTTCCGTTCCAATGGTGGCTTCGTTTCGTAATTTATCGATTTCGATGCCAAAGGCCTCAAGACCCGCGCAGGCTTCGGCCCGAATCGGCGCGGCGTTTTCGCCGATGCCGCCCGTGAACACCAATGCATCGGCTCCGTTCAGCACGGCCCAGTAGGCGCCAATATACTTGCGGATGCGATAGGTGAAAACTTCAATCGCCAGGGCGGCGCGGCCTGAGTCGTTGGCACGGGCATCGAGCAGCATGCGCATGTCCTGCGATAGGCCCGACAAGCCCAGCAGACCGCTCTGCTTGTTCAAGATGTTCTCGACGCTTTGCGTGGTGGCATCCTCCTGCGAGAGGAGAGCGAGGACGGCGCTCGGATCCAGATCGCCCGAACGGGTGCCCATCAAGAGACCTTCGAGAGGGGTGAATCCCATGGAGGTATCGACGGAGACGCCGTTAGCAACGGCGCAGACGGAGGCGCCGTTACCCAGATGGCAGGTGATGACTTTGGCCGCGCCGCAACGCTTCGAGACATAGCGGTGGGAAAGGCCGTGGAAACCATAGCGGCGAATCTTGTCGCGGGTGTAATAGGCGTAAGGCAATCCGTAGAGAAAAGCCTTGGGCGGGAGGGTGTGATGGAACGCGGTGTCGAAGACGGCGACATTTCTGGCATGCGGCATGATGCGGCTGGCCGCATAGAAACCACGAAGATTGTGGGGATTGTGCAGCGGCGCGAGGCCGATGAGATCTTCAATCTCGTGGACGACTTCGGGCGTCATGAGCGCGGCTTCCGTGAACCGCTCTCCGCCGTGAACGACTCGGTGACCGACAGCTTGAATGTCGCAGAGATCGCCGCAATGGGCGGCGAGCGCTGCATCGAGGCCCTGCTCAAAGTCTTTTACGGGGAGAGTACTGCGGGTACGCTTACCCTCACCGTCAAAGGCCGTTAGAATTGCGTCTGGCTTTCCGACGCGCTCGATCGTGACTTTCGAAAGCACCGCCGCCGAGTCGGTTTCGATAATTTGGCTCTTGATTGAGGAACTTCCGCAGTTGAGGACGAGGACGTTCATCGTTTTCTCTTGAACCCTTCGCGCAGTTGAACGGTTTCCGAAGCGGTGAGGTGGCGGAACTTGCCGGCGGCGAGGCCGTCGAGAGTCAGATCTCCGATGCCGACACGGAGCAATCGCAGGGTGGGGAATCCGACGGCGGCAGTCATGCGACGCACCTGGCGGTTCTTGCCCTCGGTCAT
Organism: Candidatus Sulfopaludibacter sp. SbA3; assembly: GCA_945890485.1. Classification (GTDB taxonomy): domain Bacteria; phylum Acidobacteriota; class Terriglobia; order Bryobacterales; family Bryobacteraceae. The sequence goes on from CAMDCN010000014.1 coordinate 148,963, forward strand.
CGTGAGCTGCACCCAGGAGGTGGGGATGTTCACGCGGAATCGAATGGGCGGGATCCGCGGCGGATATACCGGGTCGACGCGCTTGGCTTTCAGGGGACGAGAGATGTAGTCGGCGACCGCCACGCCTTTCCGGAGCCGCTCGATGGCTTCATCGGTAATTTCGCCTTCTACCTGAACGTGATAGGTCCGAGGGTGGTTGTACTCAGGGTCGAGCATCCGATGCTTCACCCAGTTGTCGTCGGTAAGGAAGAGCAGTCCTTCACTATCGAGATCGAGACGGCCGACGGGATAGATCTCGGGAATGTCGATGTAGCCGGCGAGGGTGGGCCGGGGTTCCGGGGATCCATCGGTGAACTGGGGCAGAACGCCGTAGGGTTTGTGGAAGAGCAGGTACTGGTACATGATCTAGCGCAAACGTCCGGGACAGGAAAAGGGGAGCACGGTGGCCATGCTCCCCATGCTAGCGCTTACAGGTTGGGGATGATGAGCACGTCGCCCGGATGAATGACGCTCTTGTCGTCCTTCAGCTTGCCGGGGTTCGCCTTGATGATCTCGGGATACTTGGTGCCGTTGCCGAGTTGGCTGGCAGCGATCTTCCAGAGCGAATCACCAGCGACGACCGTGTACTTCTTCAGCACGGGAGGCAGGCTGGAATCGACAGTGATCTCCGCGGCGAGGTCGGCGAAGGCCGGGTCGATTGCCTTGATTTTGTTCCACATGTCGTTGACCTGATCGGTGGAAGGCGCGTTGGCCTTGAGAACAAGCTTGTCGTTCTCCACATGCAGGTTGTTCAGCTTGATGTGCAACTCGGGGATCAGGTCGAGCGCCGGTTTGTACTTGGCTTTCAATTGTTCAAGACGGTCCATGATGATTACTCCTAAGACCATAGAGTGCCTGGAAGAGGGGAGAGTTTCAAGCGAGGAGCGAAGAAATAAATTCGAAGATTTTGGTAGAAAACGGATCGCTGAGAGTGTAGGGTATGGGTGATGGACCTACTACAAATCATCATGAACGCCCAAGGGGGCGGCGCCGTGGATCAGCTTTCACAGCGTTTTGGCCTTGAAAAAAATCAAACCGCCTCAGCGCTGGAGCAACTCGTTCCGGCTTTGCTGGGAGGAATGCAGCAGAACGTGCAACCGCAGGGATTGGAAGGCTTGTTGGGACTTCTAGGGGGTGGAAACGCGGACGCCTACCTGGAGAATGCGGAGGCGATTCAGGCCCCGGAAACCACGCAGACAGGTAACAACATTCTGGCGCAGTTGTTGGGCAGCAAGGAAGTCAGCCGTTCGGTTGCGAGCCAGGCTTCAGCGAATACCGGTATCGGCGCGGATATCCTGAAGCAGATGCTGCCGATCGTCGCGACGATGGTGATGAGCGGAATGAGCCAGCAGAGCGCTCCCCGGCGGAGCAGCGGTCTGCTCGGCATGTTGGACACGAACAACGATGGCTCCATCGCTGACGACGTCCTCGGCCTCGCGGCTAAGTTCCTGCAGAAATAGCCATGGCACGGACGGGCGGTCGCATCAGTGGCGGGATCAAGTTACTGCCAGTTCTCTTGGCCGCCCTCTACATGGGCTATTTCTACCTGACGAATCAGGAGACAGTGCCCCTTACGGGACGCAAGCAACTCGTGGACATGAGCCGGGAGCAGGAGGCCGCCCTGGGCCTACAAAGTTACCGTCAGGTGATGCAGCAGTCGCGCGTCGTCCGCGAAGGCCAAGCGGCGCAACTTGTTCAGGCGATTGGCAAGAAGATCAGCGCAGTGGCTGAAGATCCTGGCTTCGAATGGGAATATAACCTGATCGCAGATGAACAGGTGAACGCTTTTTGCCTTCCCGGAGGCAAGGTGGCCGTCTATTCCGGCATCCTTCCGGTCGCCAAAAACGCCGATGGGTTGGCGGCAATTATGGGTCACGAAATCGCTCATGCGATTGCGCGCCATGGCGCCGAACGGATGGCGCAGCAAAAGTTGATGCAAATCGGAACGATGGCGGCCGGGGTCGCGGTTAGCGATATGGACGACCGTGCGCGGATGGCAGTGATGGGAGCGCTGGGGATGGGGGCACAGTACGGCATTCTGCTGCCGTTTTCGCGCGACCACGAGTCCGAGGCAGACTACATGGGCCTGATCTATATGGCCCGCGCCTGCTTCGACCCGACGGAGGCCCCTCGGCTATGGGAGCGGATGGGCGCGGCATCCGGTGGACGAGGACCTGCTGAGTTTGCGTCAACGCATCCGTCGAATGAGACGCGGATCCGGCAGTTTCAAGAGTGGATGCCGGAGGCGTTGCGCATTCGCAAGGAAAAGTGCGGGCAATAGTCAGCTTGCAGTATCCTCGATTGCATGCGGACTCTTTTCTCCTTCATTCTGTTTTGCGGCGCCGTGTTCGGCCAATTTGTGGCGCCAGATTTCAAGGTGCCGACCGACGTCAAAATGAGCGGATACCGGCTGGTACCGTTGGGACCTGACTTAGCCAAACACGACTTCGACGCTTATATGTCGTCGATCGACCACCTCCGCGCTACGTTTTCGAGCGGCAACTGGCCAAACGACAAGATCACGATGGCGGATGCGACGAAGGATGTGGAAGGAGAAATCGCCCGCTTCCAGGCCCGCAAGAGCTTCACCTATGCGGTGCTTACCCCGGATGGAAAGCGGGAACTGGGTTGCGTCTATATCTCGCCGAGCCGCCAGCCGGGCTTCGATGCGCAGGTTCGGATGTGGGTAACCAAGGCCGAGTTTGACAAAGGTTTTGAGACAAAGCTGCGGGCGGATATGAAGGCATGGGTAGCTTCCGCTTGGCCGTTCAAGAACGTAGCTTGGCCCGAAAAGCCAAAGAAGTAACACCAGTGGACTCCGATGGAGGTTAACGAAGGCGTTCTGATTAGCGAGTTCCTGAAGGCGCTCGATCTCGTCGGGACTTTCGTTTTCGCGCTCAGCGGAGCTGTATCTGGCGTGAGGCGCCGGATCGATCTGTTCGGGGTGCTCGTGTTGTCCTTCGTCGCGGCGACCGCGGGCGGTATTGTTCGCGATGTGCTGATCGGGGCGACCCCACCGGCGGCGATTCAAGACTGGCGATACATCACGCTTTCGTTGGCGGCCGGGTTCGTCACGTTCTATTGGTATCCGTTGGTGGCCAAGGTGAAGAGCCCCATCCTGGTATTTGACGCTCTGGGGCTAGGGCTTTTTGCGGTGGCCGGAGCGGGCAAGGCATTGGCGTTTCACCTGGGGCCGGGCGCGGCGGTGTTGATGGGAATGCTGACTGGCATTGGCGGGGGCATCGCACGCGACATCCTCGTTGCGGAAGTTCCCGTTGTGTTTACCGCCGAACTCTACGCCGTAGCCGCCCTGGCGGGAGCGGCGATTGTTGTCATCGGCGATAGCGTCTTCGGCAGTTCGGCGCCAGCAGCGGCCATCGGAGGAGTCGTTTGCGTCGCACTGCGGCTGATGGCGATCCGGAAGGGTTGGAAGCTTCCCGTGGCCCAGCAGCTAGACTGATTGGCATAGAGTATATGGGTCATGCTCCGACCCGTCTCCCTTTTCTTGGCGGCCGTTATACTTTCGGCGGCGCCGCCCACTGTGAAGATTGAGAAGCCGATGGCGCCTCCCGATTGGGCGCTGGCGGAGCGGGCGTTGCTGCGCGCATACGCCGACGCTGCGGAGGCATTCGCGGCGCGGTACGTGGATGAACGGGGACACTTCCGCTGCATCGAACGCTGGGGTGGAAACGATGGCCCGGACGATGTCATGGAGACATTTAACAGTTGGACGCTGCTGCACGCCCTGGGCGGGTCCGACAAGGTGCTGGAGTTGTACCGGCATATCTGGGAGGGACACATCCGGCAGTTCACCAAGGCCCGGGCTCCGTCCACACAGAAAGCCAAAGACGGGATGTTCTACCGTGAGTTTGTCACCTCATTCGATTGGGAACATACAGGCGAAGGGTTGGCGGCGTTCCACCACTATGCGCTCTCGGCTCCGGAGGACAAGGAGTATCAACAGCGCGTGCGGCGGTTCGCCGGCTTCTATATGGGAGACGACAAGGAAGCCGCGAACTATGACAAGCAGCATAAGATCATCCGGTCCATTCTGAACGGGTCGCGGGGGCCGGTACTGAACGAAGCCACGGTTCATGATTGGGGCGGCGAGGTGGTGCCCGGTGCACCGGAGCGGCTGGAACGGTACAAGGCGGCGGGGAATGTGCGGGGGGATCATCCGCTGAACTTAGGGGCATGTTCGTTGGGGTTTAACGCGTTTGCGCTGACGGGGGAGTCGAAGTACCGGGATTGGGTTCTGGAGTACGCCGGGGCCTGGCGGGACCGGATCCTGCAGAACGGCGGGAACATTCCGACGAATATTGGCCTCGACGGGACGATTGGCGGGGAGTGGGGCGGCAAGTGGTGGGGCGGGACGTTTGGTTGGAATTTTGACCCGGCGGTGACGGGGCGGAACTACTACATGCGCGGCGCGCGGACGGGGTTGGGGACGGCGCTGTTGCTGACGGGCGACCAGTCGTTTGCAGAGCCGCTGCGGCGGCAGTTGACGAATCTGTATGCGGTGAAGAAGGAAGAGAATGGGCGGACGCTGCTGCCGCAGAAGCATGGTCCGAATGGGTGGTACGCGTTTACGGGGAACCAGTATTTCGATGTCCAGCGCGACTTGTACTTGTGGTCGATGAACGAGGCGGACTTGGCGCATTTGGGGGCGGACCCGTGGCTGAACTTTTTGCGGGGGAAGAATCCTGGGTATCCGGCGGCCGCGCTGACACGGGATTTCGAGCGGCTGCGGGGGCGGGTGGCGGCGATGCGGAAGGACGAATCAACGAAGGAGGCGCGGCCTTCCGATGGGGCGCAGAGGTTTGCGCCGGTAGCAACGGAGACGCTGGTGAACCTGATGCTGGGCGGGAACGACCCGGGGACGTCGGGGAATATTCTGCATGCGCGGCTGCGATATTTTGACCCGGCGCGGCGGCGGGCGGGATTGCCGGAGGATGTGGCGGCGCTGGTGACCGGGCTGACAGCGGATACCGTAACGGTAACGCTCGTGAATACGAACCCGGTACGAGAGCGGGCGGTGACGGTGCAGTTCGGGGCATTTGGGGAGCACGAGGGGACTTATGTGGAAGTGGGCGGGAAACGGACGGCTGTGTCGGGAACGGCGATGCGAGTGGAGTTGGGGGCGGGGGCCGGGGAGCGGTTGGTGATTGGGATGAAGCGGTATGCGAATCGGCCTCGGGCGGTGATGCCCTGGGAGCGGTAGAGGTCTTGGCGGTGAGGGGCTTGTTAGAGTATTTGCATGGGAGTCTGGAACTGGGGGTTATACGGTAACGATGTAACCGCCGACCTGCGAAACATCTTCCGGGAAATTGTGCGGTTGCCCTTGGACGGAGCAGGACTCGATCGGGAGTTGGCGGCGCTGTTTGCCGGGCCGTCGAGCCCGGAGGACGGGAGCTATACCAGCTTCTGCCTGGCGGAGGCCGATCTGTTCCATACGTATGGAATCGAAGCCCCGCTGGTTTTTGCGCGAGCCGAGAAGATCCTTTCGACGGGAAAGGATTTGGAGGTGCATCGAGAGCTGGGGATGGCCGAACGGGACCTAGGGAAGCGAGCGGCCATGCTGGAGCAGCTCGGTGAAAGGCTTCGCCAGCCGAATCCGAAACCACGCAAACGAAAGATTCTGCGCCAGCCAGAGGACTGGCTATTCTCGGATGGCGAGGTGGTTGTATATCCGACCAAGGAGGGGTACGGAGCCAACCCATACTTCACAAAACGAATGATGGAGGGATGGGCGGAGGACGGATGGGGAATGTTCGTCGTCTTGGGAGCGGGATACCGCTATGGCCATTTTGCCTACTATCTAATCCTATTGCTTCCCCGGCAGGGCGCCACCATGCCGGACATTTCAGCGTTGGCCGCTGGGCGCGAAATCCCGTGCGTCGCGAATTTAGTTGAGTTGCCGCGAGCACATTACCCGAAGATGCGATTGCGTTCGATGGGGACATTGCCCATTCTGCAGGAAGCGATTGATTCGCATTTTTTGCCTGGCACACCGCCCTTCGATTTCTTGCCGCAACACCTGGCGAACGTCCTTAACGATCCAGTCCCGAGCAACTTCCAGAACCGCAATCTGAGCCTGGGACGGTTCGTCCGTCTGCCGGATTGATTTCGGGACCTCCAGCGAGTTAGTGAGCAGCCGTCCAGCCATAGACCATAACCGCCATGCCGAGGAGGGTGATGCCGGCGCCGGCCCAGTCGTAGACGGAGAGGCGAACGCCGTCGACGAAGTGGAGCCAGAGGAAAGCGGTGGCGATATAGATGCCGCCGTACGCGGCGTAGACGCGGCCGCTGGCGGCGGGGTGGAGGGTGAGGAGATACACGAATACAGATAAAGAGAGAGCGGCCGGGAGGAGGAGCCAGGGGGTGCCTCCTTTGCGGAGCCAGTAGTAGGGGAGGAAGCAGCCGAGGATCTCGGCGAGCGCGGTGAGGAAGAATAGGCCGGCCGTTTGGAGGAGGGACATCACCCCTTAGTTTCGGCTATCGGATGAGGAGGGTGGGGATCTTCGAGGAGCGCAGGAGATCCGTCGTGGTGCTGCCGAAGATGAGGCTACGGAGGGGCGAGTGGGCATAGGCTCCCATGATGAGCAGGTCGATCTCCTGATCCTGGACGGTGCGGGCGATGACGCTTTCGGCATCGCCGGGGACCAGCGATGCCGGGGCCTGGAAGCCAGCCTTCTCGAGCGTCTCCTTGGCCCAGTCGAGTTGCTTGGCGGCATCCTGTGTCTGCTTGCCGGACATCAGCAGGTGGACGGGGAGACCGCGGAATAGCGGGCCGGTGGCGACGAATTGGACGGCGCGGCGCGTGGCGGCCCCTCCGTCGAAAGCGATCATAGCGCGGCGGGGTTCGCGGAAGTTGTCGGTGACGGTAAGGATAGGTTTCTGGAGCGCGCGGACGACGCGTTCGACGTTGCGGCCGAGGTCCCGCTGGGTGGTTTCGGCGGATTCACCGCGGCGGCCGAGTACATACAGGCGAACGCCGGGCGCCTGTTCCACAAGGGTCTCTTCCAGGTTGCCGTGGCGCTGGCGTACGTCTGGAGATTCAACGCCGGCGGCGATGGCGCGTTTGCGAAGTCCGTTGAGGAAGAGGCGGGCCTGCTCGCGCTCGGCCTTGGTGCGGGCAGCATCTTGTTCGCTGAGCTTGGTGAGAAGGGCTTCCTGGGCATCAAAGCCGATGGCTCCGGAATGGTCTTCGCCGCTGCCGATTTCGGGATGGCGGTCAATGACGTGGAGGAACTCAAGCGGGGCATGGAGCCGGAGGGCGGCCCAGGCGGCGTAGTCGGCGACGAAGTTGGCGAAGGGCGATTGGTCGACGCAGGCGAGGATCTTGTTTTCGATTTTCATTAGTGCCCCATGAGTTGTTCGACAGCGTCGGGCTTATCGTGAACGGCGAAGCGATCGACCATGGTGGCGCTGGCCTCGTTGAGACCGATGACCTCCACTTCGGCGCCTTCGCGGCGGAATTTGACTACGACCTTGTCGAGGGCGGAGACGGCGGTGATGTCCCAGAAGTGGGCGCGGGAGACATCAATGGAGACGCGTTCGATGACCTCTTTGAAATCGAAGGAGTTGATGAACGTATCAGCGGAAGCGTAGAACACTTGGCCGACAACCTGATAGCGGCGGAGGCGGCCTTCGTCGCCGGACTTGGAGCCGACGCGGAGAATCATACCGACTTTGTGGGCGAAGAAGAAGCCGGAAAGGAGGACGCCGACAAGAACGCCCTCGGCAAGATCGTGCGTGACAACGACGACCCCAACCGTGGCCAGCATGACGACGCTGGAGCTGCGGGGATGCTCGCGGAGGTTGCGGAGCGAGGCCCAACTGAACGTACCAATGGAGACCATGATCATGACGGCGACGAGGGCGGCCATGGGGATGCGGGCGACCCACTGGCCGGCGAAAACTACCATGAGGAGGAGGAAGATGCCGGCGGAGAGCGTGGAGAGACGGCCACGGCCACCGGACTTGACGTTGATGATGGACTGGCCGATCATCGCGCAGCCGGCCATGCCGCCGAGGAGGCCCGCGGCGATGTTGGCGATGCCTTGGCCGACGCACTCGCGGCTCTTGTTGCTGGGGGAGTCGGTGAGGTCGTCGACGATGGAGGCGGTCATCATGGACTCAAGGAGGCCGACGACGGCAAGGGTGGCGGAGAAGGGAAAGATGAGTTTGAGGGTGTCGAATGTGAAGGGGACTTCGGGGAGGAGGAAGATGGGGAGGCTATCGGGCAGTTTGCCCATGTCGCCGACGGTTCGAATATCGAGGCCGAGCGAGATGGAGACAGCGGTGAGCGAGAGGATGGCCACCAGGGGAGAGGGGATGGCCTTGGTGACGTACGGGAAGAGGTAGATGATCGCAAGGCCCGCGGCGACCATAGCGTAAACGATCCAACTGACGTTGGTGAGCTCAGGAAGTTGAGCCAGGAAGATGAGGATGGCGAGAGCGTTCACGAAGCCCGTGATGACGGAGCGGGAGACGAAACGCATGAGGGTGCCGAGGCGGAGTGCGCCGGCGATGATCTGCAGTACGCCGGTGAGGAGGGTGGCGGCAAGAAGATATTGGAGCCCGTGATCCTTGACGAGGGTGACCATGACGAGGGCCATGGCGCCTGTGGCCGCCGAGATCATGCCGGGACGACCGCCGGCGATGGAGATTACCGTGGCGATGCAGAAGGAGGCGTACAGGCCGACCTTGGGGTCGACCCCGGCGATGATGGAGAAGGCGATGGCTTCGGGGATGAGGGCGAGTGCAACGACTAAGCCCGCAAGGAGATCATTCTGGACGTTGGAGAGCCAGTCTTGGCGGAGTGATTTCATGGAGAGTTAATTGGGTTGGGAAGCGGGCGTCTGTTCCTGCGCAGTGGGGAGCAGATGCCAAGCTTGGCGTTACGATGGGTCGGAGATACGGTTCGCGCGACCAGCCCGAGGGCAGGTCAGTTCCAGTGATGGGGGCGCGAAGAGTTCACATTGGTTTCAGGATTCCGACGGAACTCTCAGTATAGCTGGTGACGTGCCTGGACGAAAACATCATGAAGCATCTCGCGGGTGAGACGGCCGGTCGAGGTGTTTTGCTGGCTGGGATGGTATGAGCAAAGGAGCCACGGCGAGGGTTTGGGGTGGAACTCGCCATGCCCGAAGGCGAGACCTCGCAGGGCGGCGATGCGGGTATAGACATCAAAGGCGAGACGGCCGAGGACGAGGACGCCTTTCAGGTTCTTGAGGAGGCTGATCTCGCGTTCGAGATAGGGCTGGCAGGTGCGAATCTCGTCGGGGTTCGGCTTGTTGTCAGGCGGGGCGCAGCGGACGGAGGCGGAGATCCAAGCGTCGTGGAGCGTGAGGCCGTCGGCGCGGTGGGTTGAATTGGGCTGGTTGGCGAAGCCGGTTTCGTGGAGGGCGCGGAAGAGGAAGTCGCCGGAGCGGTCGCCGGTGAAGACGCGGCCGGTGCGGTTGGCGCCGTGGGCGCCGGGGGCGAGGCCGAGGATGAGGAGCCGGGCCGCGGGGTCGCCGAAGCCGGGGACGGGGCGGCCCCAATACGTCTCCGACTGATAGGCGCGGCGCTTTACTTCGGCGATGTGTTGGCAGTGCTCGCGAAGGCGGGGACAAAGGTTGCAGGTGGTGATGTCACGGGCGAGAGCTGCGAGGGTGGATCGGGCCATTCGTATAGGGTAAGCTGTCGGCGATGATGAACCGGCGGGCGTTTCTGGCGGGGCTGACAGGGGCGGGGTGGGCGCAGGCTCGGCGGAGGCCGAATGTGGTGCTGCTGTTGGCCGATGACTTGGGATATGGGGAGCTGGGTTGCCAGGGGAACCCGGAGATTCCGACGCCCCACATTGATTCAATCGCACGGAACGGGGTGCGATACACGAATGGTTATGCGACGGCGCCGTTCTGCATGCCGTCGCGAGCTGGGCTGTTGACGGGCCGCTACCAGACGCGATTTGGGCACGAGTTGAACGCGGTAGGACGGGCGAATTTGGACCCGGCGATTGGGTTGCCGGAAGGGGAGGTGACGCTGGGGGAGCGGCTGCGGAAGACAGGGTATGCGACCGGGGTGATCGGGAAGTGGCATCTGGGCGGGACGGCGAAATATCATCCGCTGCGGCGGGGATTCGACGAGTTTTTCGGGTTCCTGCATGAGGGGCACTTCTTCTTACCGCCGCCGTACGGAGGAGTGGTCTCTCATCTACGAAAGAACGAACCGCCCTATGACGCGGACAACCCGATGATGCGGGGGACAGCGGAGATTCAGGAGCGGGAGTATCTGACAGACGCTTTAGCCCGCGAGGCGGAACGCTTCATTGAGGGGAACCGTCAGCGGCCTTTCTTTCTCTATCTGCCTTGGAATGCGGTGCATAGTCCAATGCAGGCGACAGAGCCGTCGCAAAAGCGGTTCGCGGGGATTGGCGATGAGCACCGGCGGGTGTTTGCGGGGATGTTGAGCTCGCTCGATGAGGGCGTGGGACGGGTGCTGGGGGCGCTGCGGAAGCATGGCATCGAAGAGAACACGCTGGTGATTTTCCTGAGCGACAACGGGGGACCGACCGCGGAGCTGACGTCGAGCAATAAACCATTGCGGGGCGGGAAGGGGCAGCTATACGAGGGCGGGATTCGCGTGGCGTTTCTGATGCAGTGGAAGGGGCGATGGGCGGCCGGGCGGACAGTGGATACGCCGGTGATTGCGACGGACATCGTGCCGACAGTGCTGCGGGCGGCGGGGGTTCGCTATCGGGAGGGGGAGTTCGACGGGGTGGATCTGGCAGGGAGGCAGAGAGAGCGTACTTTGTTCTGGCGGTATGGGAACAACATCGCGGTGAGGCAGGGGAAGTGGAAGCTGGTTCGGCAGGGGAACACGAAGTTTGCGTTGTATGACCTGGAAAGCGACGTGGGCGAGGTACGGGACCTGGCCGGCGAGGCGCCGGAGCGAATGGCGCAATTGCGGACCGTACTAGAGAAATTGAACAGCCAGATGGTGCCTCCTCGCTGGGAGGCGGGGGGCGGAAAAGCCAAGAACGTGGGATAACGGGGAGATGCGGTTTGGCGGATTGGTGTGTTTCCTCGTTGGCGCGGGGTTGGGATTGGCGCAGACACCACTGCCGCATTCGGCGTGGGGGCGGGACCAGGTCCACGAGATCCGGCTACGGTTTTCGCAACCGGACTGGTGGGAGCGGCTAACGGCGAACTACCGGGGGACGCTCGAAGATGGGGAGTATCTCGAAGCGGCATTGGAGTGGGGGCCGCGTAAATTTGCTTCGATCGGGGTGCGATTCAAGGGCAACAGTACCTATCGCGTGAACAGCAGGAAGAAGCCGTTCCGCTTAAAGCTGAACGAATTCGTGAAGGGCCAGAAGATTGAGGGCGTGGGCGCGTTTAACCTTAACAATGCATTTGGGGACGCGAGTTTTGTAAGGGAGGTGGAGTACTACGAGTTGGCGCGAGCGGCGGGGTTACGAACGCCAAGGTCCGGCTTTGCGGCGTTGTACATCAACGATGCGTACTGGGGACTTTACGGCCTGGGCGAGGTGGTGAACGACGATTTCCTGCAGAGCTATTTTGGAAGGGGTGAAGACAAGGGGAACCTGTACAAAGGAGATATTGGGGCGACGTTTGCGTATCTGGGACCGGACAAGGCGGCGTACAAGCGGGTGTGGGAGAAACAGACAAACGAGGATGCGGACGACTGGAGTGACCTGATTGATTTCTGCAAGTTGCTGAACGAAACACCGGTGAGTTCGCTGGAAGCAACGATGGCGGCGCGGATGGACATTGATAGCTTTCTGACGGCGATGGCGCTGGATAACGCGACAGGGAACCTGGATGGCTACGTCGGGATGGCGCAGAACTTCAATTTTTACCGGCGACCATCGGATGGTAGATGGGTGTGGATGCCGTGGGATCCGAGTTTGGCGTTTGGAGCGTTTCCGGGAGGGCCGACCGGGTTGGCGGCGATCCAAATGAGAGTCGACCAGACGGTGCCAACCGGGAGTTCGGCGACTTCACGGCCATTGTTTTCACGGCTGTTGAGCGTGCCGGCGTTTCGGGGGCGGTATCTGCAGATTTATGAACAGTTGGTGGCTCGAGTGGTGGTGGCGGAACCGGTGCTGCAGCGTATGGAGAAATGGCGCGCGATAATCCGGCCATTTGTGGCGAGAGAAACGGATCGGCTGACGACCCTGGAACAGTTCGACGGCGCGATGACGATTGCGGCGGGACCGGCACCCGGGTTGCGGCCGTTTGTGACGGGGCGCTTGGAAGCAGTGCGGAGCCAGTTGGCGGGATTTACCATTCCATCCGCAGGAACACTGGCTGTGACCGCTGGACAGCGGCAGATCGCCCTGGACACCAGGGGAATCGAAACGACATCGGGCTATTCGCTATTTGCGACGACGGAGAGCGGGGGCAACTGGCTGACAGTTTTGCCGACTGGAGGGACGCTGCCGGCAACCGTTCCAGTGGTGATGAATGCAAGCGGCTTGGCGGCGGGGGTGTACCGGGGAACCGTGACGGCACACTTGGCGGGGGCGGCGAATTCGCCGGTACGCATACCGGTGACGATGTCCGTGGGGGGGCCGGAACTGAAGGAGATCGTGAACGGGGCGAGCTATGCCCAAGGCGCAGTGGCGCCGGGCGAGATCGTGACGCTGTTTGGAGCAGGGCTGGGCCCGGCGGCGCTGACGACGCGGGGGGTGAATGTGTTTTTCGACGGACGACCGGCGCGGGTGATTTATGCGCGGGCAGACCAAGTGGGGACCGTGGCGCCAATGGAGCTAGCTGGGCGGACCGTGACGGCAGTGCAGGTGATGTACCGGGGGCAACGATCGGAGAGCTTGATGCGGCCAGTGGCGGAAGCCGCACCGGGGATTTTTACGGCGGGATCGGTGGGGAGTGGGCAGGGGGCGATTGTGAACGAGACGGGGACAGTGAACAGCGCGGCTGAGCCTGCGGAAAAGGGATCTACGGTGGCAATCTATTTGACGGGGGCAGGGGTCACCGATGCCGCGGGTATGATTGCGGCTCCGGTGGCGGTGCGGATTGGGGGAGCGGAGACGGCGGTACGATACGCGGGGGTGGCACCGGGGAGTATTGGCTTGTACCAAGTCAATGCGGTGGTGCCACCCGAGGTGGCGAGTGGCGCCACGCCGGTGGTGGTGAGCGTGGGCGGGGTGGCCTCCCAGACCGGGGTGACAGTAAGCGTGCGCTAGGCCTCACTCGAGGGGCCAATGGCCCAGGACGGCGCGGATGGTTTCGACGTATCGGCGCTCGGCGCGAAGCCGTTCCTGGCACTCAGGGCAGTGCTGCAAGTGGAAGAAGAGTTCGTTTCGGGATTCGGCCGGCAGACGACGCAGGGCCAACAGTTCCAGCAAATCCTCGGCGGGGTGCTCGGACATTCAGAGTGACGTGGGGGAATGACGAGAACTTTCTCATAGGATTACTCCTAGTTGTCGACTTTTGTCGCTCCGCACGCTGCGGCTCGCACGACTCGGGCCAATTCCCGAGTGAGCGGATCTCCGCGACACCATGATCGGCTGGGACGAAGGGGAAACCGCGAAAAGTGAGTGAGAACCGACCAGAAGCCGAAGGTGGGTGTGCGACTTCAGGCGGAGCGGGTGGTCAAGCTAGCCTTGTTGATCTCCGCGATGGAGCGTTTGCCGCACTGTTTCATGATGAGGGTGAATTCAGTCCGGAGAAGGTCGATGACGCGCTCAACCCCAGGTTGGCCGAACGCGGCGAGGCCCCAGACGTAGGGGCGGCCGACGCAGACGGCATTGGCGCCGAGAGCGAGGGCTTTGTAGATATCGGTGCCGCGGCGGAAGCCGCCGTCAATCAGGATCGTCATTTTGCCGCCGACGGCGTCGACGATTTCGGGGAGGCATTCGATGGTGCCGCGGCCGGATTCCTCGGCGCGGCCGCCGTGGTTCGAGACAACGATGCCGTCGACTCCGCATTCGAGCGCGAGGCGGGCGTCTTCGTGCGTGACGATGCCTTTGATGAGCAGCTTCATCTTGGTGGATTTGCGGAGTTGGCGCACGAAGTCCCAGGTGAGGGCAGCGTTGGAGTTGGAGATGCCAGCCATGTTAATACCGGAGAACATCGGTTTGCGTTTATGGAAGCCGCCAGGGGCCGGGTCGTGGCAGACGACACATTTTCGGGAGTCGAGGAGCTTGGCGCGGGAGAGGGTTTCCGTGTTGCGCCCGGCTTGGGAGTCGACCGTGAGAGCGACAACGGGACAGCCCGCGTCTTCGGCGCGGCGCCAGAGACGATCGGCGATCTCGGGTTTGCCGGTGGTGTAGAGCTGATACCAGACGGGGCGGCCAGCGGCGGCATTGATGGCTTCGACGCTGGTATTGGCATTCGTCGAGAGGATCTGCATGGTCTGCCTGGCAGCGGCGGCGCGGGCGACGGGCAGTTCGCCTTCGGCGTGGAAGGCTCCGGAGTTTCCGATGGGGGAGAGGAGGAGCGGGAACTCGTGACGAGTGCCGAAGAGATTGACGGACGTATCGACTTTTGAGATATCGATGAGGCGGCGGGGCCGGAGCTGATAGCGGTCGAAGCCGGTGCGATTGGCGTGGAGCGTGGCGTCGCCGACGACGCCGGTTTGCAGGTAGCCGAAGTGGGCCGGAGGGAGGGCTTGGCGGGCGGCGGCTTCGAAATCGAAGACATTGATGGCGTCTTCGGGTTTGGCGATGATGGCGGGGGAGGCCTGGGAGTAGAGGGGGCTGGCAGCTAGATATTGAAGGAATGCGCGGCGGGCGTGGAGAGGCATGGGGGCGAGTATATCGCCAAATTCAGTAGGGGACGAGGTCGGGGTTGATGCCTTTGCGGATGAGGACGCCCCAGTCGATGAGCTTGTCCTTTTCGAGATTGAAGTGGGAACAGCGGTCCAGGAAGTGGGCGACGGCTTTGCGATGGCCGAGGTCGACGAGGGGGCGGGCGAGGTCCATGGGGATGGGGCCGTGGGTGAGACGGTCGGAGCCGGGGGTGTTAGTGGAGGCGAGGAGTTCAGCGACGGCGGTTTTGGAATCGTTGCGGCTGAGGGCAATTTTGCCGAGAGTTTGGTGGGCGAGGAAGATGGCGTCGCCATAGCGGGGGTGGCCGGCGAAGTGGGGGATGATTTTGATGAGGGCGCGGGCGTGGGCTTCGGCGGCTTCGAGTTGGTTGGCGGCGTAGGCTTGGCGGAGGGCTTCCGGGAGGCCGAGGAAGCGGTCGGCTTCGTCGGCGCTGGCCAGGAGTTCGGCGAGGGGACGGGCGGCGAGGGCGGCGCGTTCAGCGTCTTCGGCTGCTTGGGCTTTCGGAGGGAGAGGTTGGGGCTTGTAGGGTTGGCGGGCGGCCAGTTCGGCCATGGTGGGTTGGCCTTCTTTGGGCGGGCCGTCGGTGCAGGCGGCGAGGCAGAGGGCGCAGAGGAGGAGGGCGAGGCGACTTTGGACCATGGTCAAATGACTATGGTCTAATTTAACCATGGAAGAGATCGCGATTTCGAAGTTCAAGGCGACGTGCCTGGCAGTGCTGGAGCAGGTGCGGGTGACCGGGAAGCCGGTGCGGGTGACGCGGTTTGGGAAACCGGTGGCGGAGGTGTTGCCGGTGGGACAACCTAGTTCCAAGAAGAGGGTGCTCGGCGGGATGCGTGGAAGAATTACGGGCGATTTGAAGGAACCGCTCTTCACCGCCGAGGAGACGGCCCGGTGGGGCGAGGAACCGAAGCGTTAATGGCCGGTTTTCTGCTCGATACGCATATCTGGCTTTGGATGTCGATCACGCCGCAACGTCTGAGCAGAACGGTGATGAGGCGTTTGGAGAATCCACGCGCTTCTCTATGGGTTTCTCCGGTGAGTCTTTTTGAGGCTGAGGCAGCGCACCGGAGAGGGCGGCTGGAAGACATCGGCAATTTCAGCGACTGGGTGAATGATTCCTTCGAGCGGTTCCAAATCCGCTCGGCGGATCTGACTCGTGAGGTGGCCATGGAGGCGCGTTCCTATAAGTTGCCCCATGGCGATCCGGCGGATCAGATGATTGTTGCCACTGCACGTGCGTACGGCCTGGTTCTCGTGACCGATGATGCGCGCATCATCGAGAGCCAAGCCGTAGCAACACTACCGAATGGGTAAGCGGTTGTTTAGAACTGCAGGTTCAAGCCGAGCTTCAGGAAGCGCGGCAGGTTGCCCTGCACGGGGTTCAGGCGGCCAAAGGCGGCGTTGGTAACGTCGACCGAGGCGATGTTGGTGAACCACGGGCGGTTCAGGGCGTTCACGGCTTCGAAACGGAACTGAAGCTTCAGGCGTTCCTTAATGGGGAACCACTTGGTGATGGAGGCGTCCCAGTTCTGGTAGCCGGGGACGCGGACATTGCCGAAGAGGAGGGGGAAGCTGCGGAGTGTGAATGGTTCCTGCACACTGACGCGGCGGCCGGTAGCGGGGTTATTCCAGAGGTCCGTATTGAACCACTGGCCCATCGTGGGGTTCTCCAATTGAGCGCTGCCGGGGGCGACTTGATTGGCGTTGGGGTAGGCGATGTTCCACCCTTTCATGTAGGTGACATTAGCGTTGAGTTCCCAGCCGCCGATGAGGAAATTGCCGACGCTGTTCACGTTGTTGGCGAAGCGGCGGCCTTTGCCGAAGGGCATTTCCCAGACGCCGACGAGGTTGAATTTCCGCGGGATATCGATCTGGCCAGCAGACTGTTTTTCCAACTTCGAGCTGGCGGGGTCGCCGACGTTGAAGTCCTGGATGTTGCGGAAGCTGACCTGTTCGAGAGTCTTGGCGCCGGTGTAGCTGGCGAGGAAGGTGAGACCGCCAGAGAAGCGCTTGGAGGCTTTGATTTGAATCGCGTCGTAGCGCTGGCGGCCGATCGGTAGATTGGCCACGGTTAATGGGGTGAACTGCGGGAAGGTGAAGAGGAGAGTCTGCCGGGTGATCGTGGCACCATTGAGAGCGGCATTGTTGGGAACCAAGCCCCGCATAGGGTTGGGCACCTGGGCGTTGTAGTAGGCGTTGTCGATCACTCCAGCCGGGGTGCGGCGATTCAATTCGTTGGTCGGGATAAAGTTTGCGTTAGAATTGACCGGCAGTTTCCGGGTTTGATTTCCAACGTAGGCAACTTCGACCAGGACGCCACCAGGGAGCTCCCGCTGGACGTCGAAAGAATATTGTTGCGAGAAGGGCAGCGGACGTTCCTGCCAGTTGACAGTGAGGCCCTGGCCGAGGAAGCTGGCAGCGCCTTGGGAGTTACCAATGGCGTCGAGCAATCGGCCACCGGCCTGATTTGTAAAGGCGTTCGTGAGGGTCACCGCTGGTGTGAGATTATTCACCGTCGTGACCGCGTTGGTGCGCTGGCTGTAGCCTTGATTCACGCCAAAGGCGCCCTGGCCAAGCACAAAGAGGCCGTAGCCGCCACGGATGACCGTTTTGTCGCCGATGCGGTAGGCGAAGCCGGCCCGCGGGGCGAAGTTGTTCTTGTCCGGAGCGAAAGACCCTCGGGGCGCACCACCTACATTGGCGAACTGCACGGCGCCTTTGAGGTTGAGTCCAGCGGCCTGGGTGGCGATGGGGCTGGCGGCATTAAAGTCGAGCGACTGGACCATGCGGTCGTAGCGTTCGTAGGCCGGAGATTCATAGTCCCAACGTAAGCCAAGATTCAAGGTCAGGCGATTGCTCACTTTGAAGTCGTCCTGGAAGAATCCCGCATAGAAGTAGTGGACAAAGGCGGGGTCGATATTGCGGTCGACGAAACCCGAGGTGGGGTAGCCGAGGAGCATGGTGGCCAATTCGTTGCCAGAAGTGGCATCGGCGCGGTTTGAAATTGCCTGCGTCCAATTCTTGCCGAACTCGTACTGGCCGGAAGCCAAGCCCGGGTTCTGCGTGTTGTCGTTGTAGCGGCGCATTTCAATGCCGAATTTCAGGAAGTGGCGGCCGACGACCTTGTTGAAATTGGGCTGAAGCGTATAGACATCGTTGGCCTCCGCACTGACAATTCGATCGGCACCAATGGCCTGGTACGCGTTGCCCGTGAAATTGAAGCGGGGGAAGGCTAAGCGGGTGAACTGTGAGACGAGGGCAGGGTCGAAGCCGAGTTGGCGGGGATCGTACCCTGCGCCGAAGGTATTTCCACCCGAAGCTTCCCAACGGTTGAGTCCGACGCGAAGGTCAAAGGTGGTAGTGGGATTGAGGGTGGAGGTCCAGTTGAAACCGATGGTCCGTCCATTGCGGCGAAGCGGCGCGTTGCCAGTGGGCTCGGCCGGGTTCGCTTGGCTCGGATCCTGAACGAAGACGAGACCGCGATATTCGCTAAAGGGGTTCTGTCCATAGCGGAAGTTGGTGTTATTCTTCGAATTCACTTGGAAGTCGAGCCGGCCTGACCACTGGTCGAGGTCACCGATCCAGCGTGAAGGATACGTATAGTTCTGGACGAAGCCCGGGCCGACGCCTTGGGAAGTCGGGGTAGGCAGGAACTTGACGACCGCGGCGGCAACCGGGTTGATGCGGTTGGTCGGAATACGATTGCCGGGGAAAGGCTGACGGGATCCATCCGCGATCGTGGTGAGCGGATCGTAGATGAGAACGGCCGCATTCTGAGCATTGCGAAGGGTGGAGAAATCGCCGCTGCGCCAGTCCGTCAGAGGTACGGTGGCAACGCCGGGATCGGCGGAGCGCTGGCGCATAGCTTCGTAGGCCAAAGTCCAGAAAAGCTTATTACGGCCGTCAAAAACCTTGGGTACCAGGATCGGTCCGGAAAGGAAGAATCCATAAGCGTTGATGTTGTTTGGCGGCTTTGGCCGGCCGGCAGCATTCAGCTCGGTCTGGTTGGCGTTGAGCTTGTCGTTCTGGAAGTATTCGAAGAGATTGCCGTGGAACTGGTTGGAACCCGACTTCGTGACGATCGTCACGATACCGCCGCCGGTGCGGCCGTATTGAGCGTCGTAGGTATTCTGAAGAACCTTGAATTCCTGCACGGACTCCATGGTGGGTACGTTCATGACCGTGCGGCTGGTGCGGACGTTGGACATGCCGTCCATGAGCACTTCGTTTTCACCGCTACGGCCGCCGTTGACGGAGAAGCCGGTGGTGCCGCCGATGTCGAACGAGCGGAGGTAGCGCCAGCCACCGGTCTTGAAGACGCCGGGCGCGGCCCAAGCGATCTGGAACGGGTTGCGGCCTTGGGTGGGCAGGTTGGCGATGAGTTGATTGGCGAGAGCCGTATCTCGATTCGCGGTTTCGGTTTGGAGGGGGGAGACATTGGCGTCGACCGTGATGGAGTCGGCTACTGCGCCAACTTGCAATTGGATATCAAGACGGGCCTTGTCGAGAGTTTGGAGGACGATGTTTTCGCGGACGACGCGGCGAAAGCCATCACGGGAAACGGAGAGGGTGTAGGCACCGGGTTCGAGAAGCGGCGTGTTGTAGAGGCCGGCTTCGTTCGAAGTCGTGATGACGTTTGTGTTTTTAGCGAGGTTGGTGACGGTGATGGTGGCGGCGGGAACAGGCGCGCCCGAAGGATCCGTGATGTTGCCAGAAATGCTGGCACGGACTTCCTGCGCAGACACAGCACTCACTAGGGTGAGGAATAGCAATGCGAGACGGAGCATAGTTCCTAGAGGGTATCCAACTCAGATTCATTCCGCTACTGATTCACAGTATTGTTAAGAGATATTCATTGACCGGTGTTGGCAGACCATATTGGCGGCCAAGCTGAATCAGATGACCATTGAGCGCAGGGATTTCGAGGGGCTTTCCCGACAGCCGATCCTGGAGCATGGAAGTGCGGGTGCCGGGCGGATACGAGGCGAGCGTAGCGAGGATTTCTTCGCCGTCGACACACGCCCCAGCCGCGGCGGCAAGAGGCAGCGACTCGGCCAGGAGGCGCTGCGCCAGAGTGAGATAGAACGGTTCGCGTAGGATTTCCAGCCCTCGACCCGCGATCGCAGTGAGCGGATTGGAAACGCAATTGTGTAGCATCTTGCGCCACGCTGCGTCGAGGAAATTGTGGGATTCAAGCAGTTCGATCGGGGTATTGACGAAGAGGCCGGGAAGCGGGGTACCGGCGGGAATTGTGAAATGCGGCCTAGGTGGTGGGAAGGCGTGGCGTACCCCTTGCTGCTCTTCAATGTAGACGTAGGAGAGCACCGGGATGCCGGGTTGGGTGAGTCCGTTCTGAATCGCCGCGAGCACGGGAGCATTGACGCGAAGCAGGGCGGCCGGATTGTCGTAAGTCTTGGTGGTGAGGAAGGCAAAATCGGCTGGCGGGCCGGCGTCGAGGTGGTGCGGAAGGGTGAGGGGCGGCAGACCATCCACTTGGAGCGGCCCGGGGTCGCGCCGGGTGCAGAGATGAACGGCGTGGCCAGCGCGGGCAAGGTGGACAGCAAGCCAGGAGCCGAGGTTACCCGCACCAATTATGGCGATGCGTATAGGCATTAGTGACGCGCGTCCAGCCAAGCGCGGAGATGGCCGATGACTGGCGTGTATAGCCCCGGGGACGGACGTTTGCCGGTTTCGATGTCCCATGCCTGCGGCTGCTGGTCGACGGCGACGAAGCCGTGGTCCATCGGGAGGATGAGAAGTTTCTTCGAACGGCTTTTGATCTTCGTGAAGAGCGCACGGGACTCAGCCTCGCTCGAGATGAAATCGGCTTGGCCATACAGAAGGAGCACGGGAGTCTGGAGCGGACGCCATACGTCAGCGAGATTGATGGCGTTCCATTGCGCGATGTACGCCGGTGGCGAATCGAAATAGACTTCCGCGCGACACGCTGGTTGTGTGGCGACAATGTCTTCTGGGAGTTGGTTCTTGTTCAGAAGGCGATCCAGGCATTCGCGCGTCAGCTCAAGTTTTTCGGGTGGTTGGTTGCCGAGCTTCGCCATGCGTTCCCGCATCGCCAAGACGTAGTTGGAGAAGATAGTTCCCATGGCGCCGTGGAGGATGATACCGCGGAGTTTTTCATCTCTGGCGACAAGAGGAGCGATAGTAGCGCCGGCGGAGTGGGCGAAGAGGAATAGGCGCTCGGGATTCACCACGGGGTGTTGTCGAAGGAAGGCGAGCGCTTGACGATAGGTTTCGAGATCGAGGGGAAGGTCGGCGTCAGCCGAGTAGCAGGGTGGTCCTTCGCTATCCCCGACGCTCGACTTCTCGACGCGGAGGGTGGCATAGCCAGCGGCGGTCAGAGCATGGAGAATTCGGACCTCGGGGGCAAAGAATGAGGGGGATTCCTGTGATCCGCATCCGCTGCCCGGAAGGAAGAGAATCGCTGGGTGCTTCCCTGCCCCGGCGGGCAGGGTGAGCAGCGTGCGGCGGAGGTGGTCCCGGACGGGGAGGGCGCCGTAGAGGACATTGGACTCAGAAGGCGGCTCTGGGTATTGGAGCGTGATGTCCTGCGGTTGGCCGGCACGTTCGATGGTGAGCCGGACGGAAGCAGGGGCGGCTCGGCGGAGAATGGGGCGGACGAAAGGGCCCGTGGGCGTGGCGGGAACGCCGTCGACACGGAGCAGGATATCCTCGGGCTGAAGGCCGGCTCGGGCCGCGTTGCCATGTGGGGTGACGGCGCGGATGAGCAGCTTGCCGTTCCCAACGGTGAAGGTGAGCCCGGCGGGCGCGAGGCGGGGGAGCGACTGGCTCCAAAGCATACCTGCGCTGAGGAGTATGGCGAGCGTGCTAGTTTGCATAGTATGGCTCGGGTGACTTGTGAGTTCGAGGTGTACACCTATCAAATTGATTTTGCCCGACACGTGAGCAACATCGTGTACATCCAGTGGCTGGAGGTGGGTCGATTGAAACTGCTGGAAGCGGTCGGGCTGCCAGTTGCGGAAGTAGCCAAGCGTGGAATTACCCCAATTGTAGCGGCGACGTCGATTGTGTATCAGAGGCCGGTACACTTCGGCGACCGTGTGACGCTGGAGGCCTGGCTGGGCGATTTCGGAAAGGCATCGGCGATGGTGCATTATCGGCTCACGAATCAGCGCGGGGAGGAGGTGGCTGAGGCAACCCAGCGAGGCCTCTTTGTCCGGATATTGGATGGGAAACCGGTCCGTTTGGGGGAGGCCGACCGAATCCGATTTGCGCCTTATGTGGAGCGGCGTACTCCGGTTCGTATCGACTGATTCACCTGCCAAGAAGGGCTTGTGTGCGGTTGCGTTGTCTTCGCGCGACCCTCCCCTCCGCCGCCCGCCGTGTTGAATAAAATGGATGAGTCCCCCGTCGCACCGGCCAGTGATCCTATTTCCGGCAGTTGGACGCAGTCTGCTGAGTGAAGTGGCGGCCAGGTGACAAACAATATTGGGGATGTCGAAGCCCGCCTCTCGCCGCGTTCCTCACCCAAGGGGTGAATCCGAATCTGCCCTCATTCTTCCCGGCGAAGATACCAAGCTGGACACCTTCGGCGGTCGGGTCGACGTCCTCTGGGACCCCAAAGCCGAAGGCACCGCTCTCGGGCCCCTCGTCTATTTCATTCAGTTCCTGAAGACCAGCGGCCTTTGGGAACGATGAGTGGAAGAATGCCCCCTCACTTACACGAGTAACAACGCTCCCCCCAAGGCCGGTATCCTCGGCGGCATTCTGGTAACGCTTCTGTCCGGTCACAAACGCTACGCCCATATCAACGCCCTCCGCCACGACCCAGTCATTCCACCGATGCTCGGCCTCGACGAATTTCCCTGCGAAGACAGCGTTCGTCGTGCCTTTCAACGGGGCGATCACGAACGCTACACCCTGTGGATGGATCAGAGCTTGAACCGCACCTTTGAGCCGCTGTTAACCGAACCCTGGGTGCTTGATATCGACGCCACCGTCAAGACTTTGTATGGCCGGCAGGAAGAGGCCAAGGTCGGCTACAATCCCACCAAACCGGGCCGACCGTCGCATGTCTATCACGCCT
>CAMDCN010000015.1 GCA_945890485.1 Candidatus Sulfopaludibacter sp. SbA3
CGTGACCCAGGAATCCGCCCTGGCCGCTGGCGACGTGGTGACCATCACCGCCTCCGGCATCGGCGAACTGTCGAACCCCTGCGTCATCGTCTAACGCAAACCCAAAACCGAAAACGATAAAGGCCGTCCCACCAGCTTGTGGAGCGGCCTTTCTGTCATTCGATCGTGAACACTACCTCATTCGACTTCACGTGAACAAATGTCGCAGGGTTCATCGGGTTGGGCATCATACGCGAGAAGACTACTCGGTAACGGCCCTTGGTGCTCATGAAAAAGTGTCTGGCAAGGTCAATCGAAACGGGCCGATGCTCGCCGCTTGGGGGAATCTTCACCTCGGCCATCTTGCCAAAGAGCGAACTTATCCGGCCAGCCATTATCCCCTCAGTCGTCCTCTCGACTTTCCGGTTTCTTTGCAAACCAGCCGGGTCAATCACCCAAACGGCAATGGTATAGAACAGCCGGTCTCCGAAATAATCCCGATAGATAATCTCGAAACCCGAAGTGTTAATCAACTTCGCAGAAACGGGAATCGGCTCTCCCGATTTAAACTCAAGCTTTCCTCCCTCGAGGGTCAAGGAGATTGCAAACGGGCCGCCCGTGCTAGCCGCCGTGGTCGTCTCCTGCGGATGGGCGTTCTGCGCCACTAGAAAGCCAACTCACAACAAAGCAACCAGTGCTCTCGGAATTGATGGTGAAAGCATAACGGATCTATTTGAGGATACGTGACTACGACTGGCCGTCACAAAGCAACGTCGTGCGTTGCCAAATTCACCGGCCTCCAGACAGAGCAAGGAACACATGCGCGACACTGGACTCAAGTAGAGTCTGTCCAGGAATGTTTCTGGTGCAATAGAGATGGAGGGCGATCGAGATCGGGTCATCGGCATAGAGGCCAGATTCTTCTGGAATTGAGCAATAAGGCACTTTATAATTGGCTGTGCCCCTCACTTCCCCCGCCTCCGGCACCCCGCTGCTGCCCTATCAAGCAGAACTGCTCCCCTGCGTCCCTACCGTCGTCGGAAACCTCGCCTATGATCGTTTCCGCCGGCAGTTGGAGTCCATCGACCACATCCTCCTCCATCATGGCATCGAACAGCGCTTCGTTCAGACCGCCCTCGATCAGGAACTCGCCAAGCGTCAGGCCGAAGCGAAAACTTCCGGCAAGCTCCGCGTCCTGTGCCCTGGCGATCAAGTTCTGTTCCAGAAAGTCGCGGCCCAAGCCCTGCGTTGCTCTCTGCTCCGCACTCTGACCGGAGAGAGTTTTCGCGGCTTCGCCCAAACCCTCGCCGAAAGCCAGTTGCGGCAATGGTTCTGCCGGATCGGCCAAGCGGGCGGAACCCGCGTCCCGAGCAAAAGCAGTCTGCAAAACTATTCCGAGATGCTCGACGCCAGCGGGCTGCGGCAAGTCGTGATGGCGTTGGTTCAGTCGGCCAGCAGCGAAGCCCGGCAAGGCGAATGGATCGAGCCGGTTAGAGTTGATATCGCCTTCGTGGATACGACGACGGTGAAACTCGATATTCACCATCCGGTAGATTGGGTATTGTTACGCGATGGGGTCCGGACCTTAGTCAAGGCGATTGAGTTAGTGCGGAAGGAAGGGTTGAAAGTACGCATGGATGAGCCGAAGACGTTTCTTCGGACGATGAATCAACTGTGTATGCAGATGGCGGCGGCGGGACGCCGTTCGGGAGATAGGAAGGCGCGGAAGAAGATATTGCGGCGGATGAAGACGCTGGTGCGGATCGTGATGGCGCACGCCAAGCGGCATGGCGACAAGCTGGCGGCGGAGTGGGCGGAAACGAAGTGGAGCGAGAAGCAGGCGCAGGGCTTGCTGGTGCGGATGGAGAGCATGTTGGCGGCGCTGCCGGTGGCGATGAAGCAGGCGCATGAGCGGATCATCGGGGAGCGGTTGGTGGACAACGAGAGTAAGTTATTGAGTTTGTATGAGCCGCATGCGAGCGTGATTGTGCGGGGTAAGGCGGGGGCGGAAGTGGAGTTTGGGCGGCAGTTACTGTTGGCGGAGGCTTCGTGCGGGTTAGTGATCGACTGGGACCTGCGGGCGGAGAAGGTGGAGAGCGATGTGTATCTGGTGGGGGAGAGTTTGCAGCGGTTTGCGAGTTGGGAGTTGCCGGTGAAGGTGGTAGTGGGGGACCGTGGATTTGATAGTAAGCAGGTGCGAGAGAAGTTAGCGGAGCGGGGGTTGGAGAATGGGATCGCGCCGAAGGATCCGGGGGCGTTTGCATTGCGGTGGAAGGAGGAGCGGTTCCGGCGGTGGCACCATCGGCGGGGACAGACGGAGGCTCGGATAGCGATCTTCAAGAACGAGTTTTTGGGTGGGCCGTTGCTGTCGAAGGGGATCGAGGGGCAGGACCGGGAGGTGGGTTGGGCGGCGCTGACGCACAACTTGTGGTTGCTGGCGGACTTGCGGAAGGTGGAGAGCCCGCCGGTGCGGGTGAATTGACGAGATTGGAGAGTAGAAAGGTGGGGGAAGAGGAGGGGGCTCGGAGAGGTGTGCCTGGAGGGGGAAGAAAGCGGTGGGGGGAGGCATTCGGAAGGCTCAAACGGGTGCTGGGGCTGTTTGTGCTATATAGCACGTTGCGCGGTCAGCGTGGGGCTTCGGCGGAAATGGGGTAATTCTGGACAGGCTCCAAGTATGACCCTACGCATCACCGAATCCGAGCTCGTTCGCGACGTTCGTTCTGTGCTGGAAGGGATCGAGCGCGGCGACGAAGTCATTATTGAGCGCGAAGATCATTGGCCGGTGGCTGTTATGAAGCAGGCACAGCCCGTGGGACGCGACATCAGCGAATGCATCGCGCTGGCCGAAGCCTACGAAGAAAAGCTCGGCTACGCCCCGATCTCTCCAAGGATCTGTCCCCGGCGTTCCCGGAG
The DNA here is from genome assembly GCA_945890485.1 of Candidatus Sulfopaludibacter sp. SbA3. Taxonomy (GTDB): domain Bacteria; phylum Acidobacteriota; class Terriglobia; order Bryobacterales; family Bryobacteraceae. The sequence continues at coordinate 2,893 of CAMDCN010000015.1, forward strand.
AGGAAGGGGCTTTCCCCCAGGAACCTTGGCCACAGGACGGCTTTCGCCGAGGCATGGCTCCCTTGCTGACAACAACACTCGGACTTTATCAGCAGTTGGGGAGCCACTTCCAGGCGCTGTTCAAGCTCGAAACCCAAACGCCAAAGAGTGGCCGTCGACAAAGGCCAGCCCGGAACCGACATCTACTGCATCGCCTTCGGCCGCAAGGAAAGCGACGAACCGCTCTGCGGGCACCATCATCAAGCTAGAATAAATGGAGACTCCCAAGAACTCCTCAAAATCAAACGGAGTCAGAAAGAGCACAATTGCCGAAGGCATCGAGGGGTTGATTGTGCCCTGGACGGAGTCTAAAAGAAATCATTTTGCCATCGCTCCGAAATATGAACGATCAAAAGGTTCCAGAATCGAACAAATCGGATGGCGGATGGTACTTGGCTGATCTAATCGTCGAAATGACCGTTGGCGACCAACCCTTGCGTGCAGTTCATGTTAATTCGGTTCTGGTCAGGGCGCCAGATGCCGATGAGGCTTATAAGTTAAGTATCGCTTTAGGGCGGGACTTCGATGATGAGGACGTTAATCCGGCCGGCGAGGCCGTTACTACACGGTTCGTTGGCTTAAAGCAGTTATCTTACATTGATACTGATCTGGAGCATGGAACTGAAATTTGTTATAGGGAGACTTTTCACCCGGTCGATGGCGACGTCCCGTTACCTATACGACTTCGCGAGGAATTGGACGTATTCTTGGCCCCGCACTCCTCTATCAAGAAGCCGATCGATTATAGTTCAGGCCGAATAGTGGCCGAGGCGCTAGCCCTAATAGCGGCACGAAAGCGGGACTCGGGTGGTACTTGAGTGAGGATGTGCGCCCGATCATTTATCGAATCTGGACTCGGGACAACCATGATAGAGATTTGTCAAGGGTGTCATGTTGCAGAGGAACTGGGTGTGGCGCAGTAGACGTCAGTCCTCAAGGGTAGCGGCTCCCCCCATTTACACCACTTTATAAGTTCTTGCGCAATTCGATAGTCCGGGGGCGGTTGCAGCAATCGAAGCAGCGAACTGTTCCAGGGTCCGCATCGGAGTTGACGTTAAACCAGCTCAAGGCGGATTTCGCGGCCAACGGCGGTAGCAGCCTTTTGCAGTGTGCTGAGCGTTACGGCGTCATTGTCCCGATCCAACAGGCGATCGAGCGAGGCGCGGCTGGTGTGCATCCGCTTGGCCATCTCGGTCTTGGACACATTCTGTTCCTTCATCGCGGCTTCCACCTGGCGCGCCAAGACGCGCTTGATGGCAATTGAAGAGGTCTCCTCGTATATGCCTTCCTCGCGGAGCCAGCTATCGAAGGACGATCCAATGTTTTTCTTTTTCATCGTAGGTCTCCGTTCATTCGTTTCAGCGCCAAGTCCAGATCCTGCTTTGGTGTTTTCTGACTCTTTTTGATGAAGGCGTGCAACAGCACCATCTGTTCATCGACAACGCAGAATATAACGCGGGCGATCCGGCGATGCGGCAAGCTGCTCCTCACTTCCCACAGGGCGTTGCCGAGCGAGCGGACCAAGGGCATTCCGATCGGCCAGGAAAACTCGACATCCTTGATGTCTTCCCCAAGGACCTTGCGGTCTGCCAAGTCAAGGCTCTTGAGCCACTCCCGCACGGGCTCTTTGCCGCTGTCCGAGCGGTAGAATCGCGCCGGCAGCCGTTTGAGTCCCTGGGCCATAGGCTACTGTATCTTTTGTGGTACTCGCTGTCAAATGATCAGGTTTCCACCCTCTACGTCTCTCCCCCGAAGGGACATCGGCCTGTTTCCCGCTCGCCGGGGTTTAGTGCCTTGAGGCCAAAGCTGGTGCGGCGGCGGCTCACGGTCTCCCAGACGAACTCCGGTTCTACATCGAAATAGGCGTGGATAAGTTGATTTCGCATTCCAACAATGTCCCGCCACGGAAAGGCAGGTGCAGTGTCCCTCACAGTAGCCGACACCTTGTTCGCCGCCTCACCGATGATCTCGATATCTTTCATCACAGCCAACAACGAGGTCCGCGAGCGAGTTTAGGCAATCAGGATAGCCTCCTCTGCTGCCTCCAGCATGTGCAGGAGACGGATTCGGTCAGCTTCGTTCATATTGCGGCACGGCTGTGGCGAAAACCTCGTTGCGGAAGTAGCGGCTGAGCTCGTTTGCGGTCCGAAGATCGACCTTGCGATGCAGCAAGTCCGGCAACTCCCGCTCCAGCCGGGCCATCGTCAGCAACGTGGGCCGGGCGTCGGCTTCGAACTCAACGAGCATATCCACATCGCTCTCGGCCCGAAATCGTGGGGTCATCACAGAGCTAAAGAACGAAAGCTTGCGGAACTGATTCCGGCGGCAGAACTCAGCAATTTGCTCACTGGGTACGGCGATGGGTAGAACAGGCATCGAAGCCGAGTATGCCATGGCGGTTCGCCGGGCGTGCGTCGTTGCAGGACAGGAAATACGCAACCGGCAACGAAAGCCTGGCCGCCATGGCCCAGATTAACTAGAATTTCGACCAGATCTTACCCAACCTGGGTCGGCCGGCTCCTGTGGATGGACTCAAGGAAAGGGACGGGAAGCCGATAAAGAGTGTAGGTCCGGCCGTAGACGGATTCTGGAACTCGTTGGATGCGCCGACTCCGGCAACGGGCCTGCTCAAAGACAAAAGCGCTTTCGCCGATGCCTGCACCAGGAATCACCCCAGGAGTCAATTTTGCAGCAGCGTGCTGCAAAATTGCACTGGTTCCATTACTACATGAGTCTTGTCCCTCCGCTTCTGTTTCTGCGCCGGTGGGGATAGCCGCCGAGGCAACCGGCGGCGCGGTGTACTGGAAAAGAATTCATTGATGGAAATGCTCATCATCTGATAGGACAGAGAGAGCCAATGAAAGATCAGTTGCCCACCACGCAGTCGTACGCCGTTCTCCTGACGATCATCAAGGAGCGGATTCAAACGGCCCAAGTGCGAGCAGCCGTTGCCGTCAACCAGGAGTTGGTGCTCCTCTACTGGGGGATCGGTCGGGAAATTCTTTCGCGGCAGGAGCAGGAAGGCTGGGGCAAGAACGTCAGCCCACGCCTCTCCAAGGATCTATCTTCGGAGTTCCCGGAAATGAAGGGCCTTTCCCCAAGGAACCTTGGCTATATGAGGGCTTTCGCGGAGGCGTGGCCGGAGGAATCAATTTTGCAACAGCTTGTTGCAAAATTGCCCTGGGGGCACAACGTGCGCCTCCTGGACCAAGTGAAGAGCCCGCTGGAGAGACATTGGTACGCTCAGGCCGCCATCGAGCACGGCTGGAGCCGGAACGTAATGGTGATTCAGATCGAGGCAGACCTGTATCGACGGCAGGGAAAGGCGATCACAAATTTCGCCATGGCCGTCTGGCAAGCCGCCAAAGACTACCCGGAACTGCTATTGCCGCTAAACTGAAACCGAAGCAGCGTGCGCCACTTCCTTGCTAACATCCAGCGCGAGCACTGCAAAGAATTAAGATAGAACTCTTGCCGCGCCCCCTTACTCTTGAGAGCACTGCCAACTGCCTTGCCTGCGCCCTCGCCGCTGCCACGCTACTTGTCCTCCTCGCCGCCTTCTATTTTGCGCAACCCACCGCCGATGATTTCGCCAAAGCAGCCAATGGCCGGCTCGGCATTGTCCATACTTTCCGCTACGCCTACTTCGAACTCGGTGGCCGTTGGAGCACCAACCTCCTGCAAGCCATCGTATTCTCGCGAGTTCCGCTCCTCCATGTTTACCCATTGCTCCTCCTCGCCCACTTGGCGTTTCTTGGCTTCGCTCATTACCGCCTCTTCGCCGCGCTCGGCCGGCCGGTCCTTTCGACTAGCTTCCTTGCCCGAGCGACGCTGCTCTTCCTGCTGATTTTCTGGACCTGTTCGGAACACGTCGGCGACACCTTCTTCTGGCTCACCGGCGGCGTCGAGTATCTCGCCAATGCCGCCATCGCCCTGCTGTTGCTCGCCGCACTCCTCGCCCCGGCCCCGTCCATTGCCCATCGCGTCTGGTCGGCTCTTCTTGCGCTGTATCTCGGCGGTTCCCACGAACTGATCGTCCTGGCTCTGGTGCTGGTGCTGGCGGCGGGCACGTGGTCGCTCCGGGAGCGCGATGAGCCGCGTGCCCGTAGCTGGCTCGTGTTCGCTGCGATTCTGGCCGTCCTCCTGATCACAATGATCGCCTCGCCCGGAGCCTTCCACCGGGCCACCGTTCAGGACGGCAGTCTCCAACCCGTCCGTGCCATTGTATTCACGGCCGTACGCTTCCTCACGGATCTTCCCGGTTGGCTTCTCCAGGCGCCAGTCCTGTTCGCCACCCTCTGGATCGCGACGGACAGCCGCCTCGGTACAGCCATATTCGGCTCATGGGAGCCCACCCCTCGCGTCTTGGCCTACAGTGCGGCGCTGCTCTCCCTCCTCGTTGGTCTCACGATCTTCATCCCCACTCTGGCCCTGGGCGGCTACGCCCCACCTCGTACCATCACCTTGGCCTGTCTGGAGCTTCTGCTTGGTTGGTTCCTCCTGGTCGCGATGGCCGCCAGCATTTGGGATCTTCCCGTGCGATTCCCGGCGGCTACGTTTCCTCACCTCCGCCCCGCGCTGCCGGTGCTCTTGTGTGCCGCCCTCTTCTTCTCCCCTGCCTGCCAATCCACTGCCCGCACCGTCGTGTTCGCCGCCCCCGCCTGGAGCCGCGCCGTCCACCTGCGCTATCTCGACCTGCAACGCCAAGCCGCTGCCGGCGAGCGCCACGCCGTCGCACTCCCCGTGCCCGCCACCCCTCCAATCTATTTCGACTACACGCTCGACGCTGACCCCAAGGCAAGCCCCAACCGCGTCACCGCTCGCTACTTCGGCTTCGAAAGCATCAAAATGCCCAGCGCAGAGAAACCTGTAATTGCCGAGCCGGCACGCTCGTCGAAGTGATCTGTCCCGCCGAACCTACCCGGCCGCCCGTACTCGCAAACAGCGCCATCGCCGACGGGTTGTCGAAGTTCGGATGGTTCGTGACGTTGAACGCCTCGGCGCGGAATCGCAACTGGTGCCGCTCCCTTTGCACCAATACCTTCTGCACTCCCACGTTCATCGAAAACAAGCCCGGACCCGGCAGCGTGTTCCTCCCTAGGTTGCCGTAGAAACCGGCCTCGGGAAGATCAAACGCCAACGGATTGAAGTAGCGAGCCGGGTCCCCGAGAATGATGTTGGATGCTCCCGCAGCCAAGCTCGGCCGCTGGTCCAGATCGCCGAAGCTCGACTGCAGCCTCGCCCGATCGAACCCCACGCGAGGATTGAATGGATAGCCAGACTGCACCTGCACCAGCCCCGTCATGTTCCAACCGCCGAGCAGATGCCGGCTCCAACCTGTCCCTCGCCATGGCGGCGTCCACTCCATGTTCATGTTCAGCACATGCCGCACGTCGAAATCCGCCAAGCCACGCTGCAGCGAGAGCTGCTGGGGAAATGGATTCCGGTCACTGTTGTCGAATTCCGTATTGATGTTGCTGGAGCTGTTGTCGATCGCCTTCGCCCAGGTGTAGCTCGCCTGGAAGGCCACTCCTCGTTGTAGCCGCTGGCGGAGTTGCACGACCAGTCCGTGCGAGTTGGAATCGAAGTCGCTGGTTCGCAGTCCAATCCGGCCCAGGCCCGGATTGCGCAGTGGCGCCCCCTGCGTGAAGAAGAAGCGCCCGTCCGCGAGTACCTGCGGCCGGGAGATGTTGTAGTCGCCGTACTGGCCGATCAGATGAACTCCCCGCGAACCGGCGTAGCCGATTTCGAGAACGGTATGCGAGGCCAGTTGCTGCTCCAGGGCGAAGCGGAACTGCAGGACATAAGGCTGCTGCAGATTGAAAGCCATGCCGTCCATGGACCGGTCTGGCGTCCCTGCCTGCGCCGCCGCCAGCAGATTCGGAAATGCAGGCGCGTTCAGTAGCACTCGATTGAAGAAGGGCGGAACCCGCATTCCCGAAATCACCACCTCGCGCGAAGTCAGCAAGTCAAAGAACATTCCGGCGCCGGCGCGCAGCACCGTGCGCCCGCTGCTTCCCGGGTTCCATGCCAGTGCGGCGCGGGGTGCGAAGTTTGTCGCCGAAGGATTCCGAAACAGCGGTCCGCCCAGCGTCAGCGTCGTATCCCGCAAAGGGTCGGCCAGCGTCGCGATTTTGTTGTCCCGCTCGGTTGGCGTGGTGAATCCTTCGTAGCGGACGCCGAGCGTCATGTCCAGATTCCGCCGCAGCCGGATGTCATCCTGGGCGAAGAAGAAATACTGGTGCTGCCGCCACGTCCTCGCCGTGTCCGACCCTGGCATCATCAAGTCGCCGCTGCGAGCGATACCACGCAACAGGTTCTGCACGGAGGAGAATACGTAGCGCCCATTGGCGTTGAAGTCGCCCCGCTGCTGATAGCCCAGCCTGTCATAGCCGGCCCCGAACCGCAGTGTATGGATGCCTCGCACGTGCAGCCCCTGATAACTCACCTGCATATCGTCCAGGATGTTGAACCGGGGCAGGGCGCCGACACTGCGGTCCGTATAGTCCGTCAACCCGGTGACTTGCATCTGGCCAATCGGTCGTCCCGCCACGAACGACAACGATGCGGGAATATCAGGCCCGGTACCGTCTTCGTTGTTGCGGACATGCGAGTATCCATAGCGCACGGAATGCAGCGTTCGCGCGGACTGCACGAAATGCGTTTCGGAATTCACAAAGCTGAACCGGGAGAACTTCTCCAGGTTCCACGCCAAAAACGGATCTGGACCCGAACTTTCCGCTCCATCCCATGTATAGCGAAGCGAGGTCCGTAGCCGGTCTGAGGCGACGAAATCGCCGCGACCCACCACGTAGTTCTCGCGGTTGCCGAGCGTTCCCTGCGAGATAAATTCGGCTGTCCCATCGCCGAAATTCCGGCCGTTTGGCATTGGGTAAAGGTTTAAGTACGGCTGCACACCGGCGGGCACCGCCACTTGTCCCGTCGGCAGAATGCCCCGGCGGGCGTTCGCATCGAGCGTCACCGCGCGCCGCGTTCGCCCGGAGCTCTCGCGGACGCCTTCGAAGTTGGCCAGGAAGAAGACGCGGTTCCGAATAATTGGTCCGCTGAGCAGGACGCCAAACTGATTCCGTCGCAGCGACGGGATGGGATCGGCCGGCGCGTCAAAGAAGTTCTTGGCGTCCATGGCGCTGTTGCGCAGAAAGTGGTAAGCGCTGCCGTGGAGTGCGTTCGTGCCGGCGCGAGATACCGCCGTGAGGACGCCGCCGGCGGCCTTGCCGTACTCGGCGCTGAATGGGTTTGCAATCAGGCGAAGCTCCTCAATGCCCTCGACGCCGAGTAACCGCCCGGCCGCACTTGCCGGGGCCGAGGCGGAGGCATCGTTCAGGTACACCCCGTCCATGCGGAAGCTGTTCTGGTTCGGCCGGTTGCCATTGATCGAAATCTGGATTCCCATGCCGTTGAACATGGCGCCTTCGGCGTGATTCGCCACCGTCACGCCGGGCTGCTGCGCTGCCAAATCGAACACGTCGCGCCCGTTGAGTGGCAGGGAGTCCAATTGGCGCCGGCTCACCGTGCCGCCCCAATCGCTGGCGCTCGAGCTGACCATCCCGCCCTCCGCGGTTACGCTCACTTTCTCCTGCACGCCCCCGAGTTCCAAAGAGAACTCCAGCCGCATCGTCCGGCCTCCGGACAAGGGAACTGTCGACTGTTCGATGGGGCGGAAGCCGGCGGCCGTGACGGTGACGCGGTATGCGCCGGGAGGTAGCCCTCCCACTACGAATCGGCCTCGCTCGTCGGTGGCCGCTGAACGGGACGCTCCGGTGCTGGTCTCGATGATCGCGATGGCCGAGTTTCGCACGGCTAGACCAGCGGGGTCTCGCACGAGTCCTTCCATCACACCGGTCGTCTGCGCGCTCAGCCCGAGAGCCAACGTCAACAGTCCCAATACACCGAGAGTTTTCATTTCGGTCTTCTTCTCCACGGCGCCATTGTCGCCTCAAGTCCAACTAACGAGCCGTGCATCGCCAAACCAACAACGATTGCGGCGAGAACGCCCACATAAAGCCTTACCGTAGCGAGCGATTCCCAGGACATCCAGATCATCGCTCCGATTCCATCGGTCGAGCTCACCATCTCCAAAGAGATTAATGTCACGAGTGCCCGGGATAGCGCGATCCGCAGGCCAGTAAAGATCTGCGGCAGCGATGCCGGTAGATACACCCGGCTGATGACAGCCCATCGCCCGGCGCCGTAGTTCCTTGCCATCTCCACATACTGCGGTTCCACGGCGCGAATAGCATCCTGCGCCTGCAGCGCCAAAATGATGAACGCCACGGCGGCGATCAACGCGATTCGCGAGGCATCGCCGATTCCCAGAATCAACATCACCAGCGGCAAGAGCGCCACCTTCGGGGTCGTGTAGAACGCGGCCACCAAGGGTTGCCCAGCGCGCCGCATCAACTCGCTTGCGCCCATCGCCACGCCCGCGGCCAATCCCAAAATACAGCCGATCGCCGCGCCCATCGTGAACCGGTAAAGCGTCGCTCCAATTTCTCGGGGCAGGGAGCCGTCAATCAGCATCGTCCACGCTGCCCCTGCAACCACCGATGGCGGGGGGAAGAAGAAAGCGTTGATCCATCCCTGCGAGGAACTCACCTGCCAAGCAGTCAAAAACATCACTGGCACCGCCAGTGCCTGAGCTCCGGCCACCAAGTTCTTGCGGCCCGCTATCGTCACTTGCCGCCTTTGCCTGCCCCGGGATTCACCCGCCATGTGCCATCCGATAGCATTCGCTGCGCCGCCTGTAGATGGCTGGTATCGACCAACTGAGAAACCTTAAGCGGGAGCGTGGCGTATCCGCGTTCAAACTGCCAAGCGAACAGCCGCTCCAGGCTCGGCAGGTCCACCGAGCCATCCTCCCGGAAAGTCTTCCGGCACGCCTTCACAACTTGCTCGGCGTTCAGGCTGTAGGTGGCCGCGAACTCGCTCATAAACTTCGGCGTCTCGCCCAGCAGAAACCGCCGCGCTCCTTCCAGGTAGGCCGCCAGAAATCGCGCCGCGCCCGGGGTATCGGCCAACATCGCTTTGCCAAACAGGATGAATGAATACTGGTGCCCGGGTTGCGTATCCGCGAAACGCCACACGCGGACAATCTCCGCGGAAGCCGCCACCGGGCTCCGCGCGAATTCAACATCCAGCAATGCATCAATCCGCTGGCTCGCCAGCGCCGCGATCGCTTCGTTCAGCGGCAGATCCACCTTTTCGACGGCGTCATACGGGATACCGTTCAGCTTCAAAAAGGTATCCAGCAAGAACTCGGAAATGCCGCGTTTCCGGATGCAAATTCTCCGGCCCCGCAGCTTCTGCGGATCCACCGGCCCAGTCCCGAAAATCGCTTTGTTCGCATACAGCGAGAACGATTCGCCGCATTCCGGGTCGGCCACTTCTCGCCCCGCTACCACCCGGATCGCCATGCCATTGGCCACCGCCGCCAGCAGGGGCGCTGCTACACCACCGAAAGCGATATCCAGCTTCCCGCCCGCCAACACGGGAATCGCATCCCGCGCACTCAAACGAACCCGGTTCAGCCGGAATCCGGCTTCCGCAAAGAGCCCGAGTTCATCGGCCAGATACACGCTTGCCAGGCTCAAGTGCTCACTGAGCGCTACCGAAACCTCGCGCAAAGTGAAGTCTTCCGGCTTCCGGGCGCACCCGGTCGCCACCATCGCTGCGCCCGCGGATAGAATCTGCCTTCGGCTCAGCGCCTTCGTCATGGTCGCCTCGAATCGTGCAAGGGGTCCTCTCTAATAGCATCCCGGCCAGAACTCCCACCACTGTGACGCCAGTTTCACATTGTACATCGCCACCGCCACCGCCCCGCTGCATGTTACTGTTCGGCGAATGGATATCGCGCATTTTGAGCAGCAGCTTCGGGCATTTCAGTCCAGCAGGATCCTACTCACTGCGATCGAGGTTAACCTCTTTTCCGCCATCGCGGAGCCTTCCACCGCCGCTGATGCCGCTCGCCGTCTCCACATCGAGCCTCGGGCCACCGAGCTCTTGCTCAATGCGGTCGTCGCCCTTGGCTACGCGACTAAGTCCGGCGAAGTTTTCGACATGCACCCCGCCGATGCCGAATGGCTCACGGACCCGGCCTATCGCACCGCGCTCCTGCACTACGTTCATCGTTGGGATACATGGTCCAATCTGACCCAACGGGTGCAAGGCGTCGCGCCCGCGGAAGACTTCCGCAGCTTACCCCCGGCCGCGCATGAATCGTACCTGGCGATGCAGAACCTGCGTTCCTCGCGCCGCGCCTCCACCGTGGCCGCGGCGCTCAATCCAGGGAACAAACCGTATCGCGTTCTTGACCTCGGCGGTGGAACCGCTCCCTACTCCATTGCTTTGGCGCAGCTCAATCCCCTGCTGGAAGCAGACATCGTGGAACTGCCTGAACTTGCACCGATCACCCTCCAATCGATCGCGACCGCCAACCTGACTCCCCGGCTCCGCGTTGTCGCCGGAGACCTGCACGACGCCGCATGGCCACCCGTGTACGATCTCGTCCTCCTCTGCTCCGTCGCCCACCTGTTTGGCGAAGCAGCCAATCGCGCCTTATTTCAGCGTTGCCGAGAGGCCCTCGCTCCCGGGGGCCGTCTCGCGATCCACGATCATCTGCTCGAGCCCGGCAAGACAGCTCCCCGGCAGAGTGCTATTTTCGCCATCAATATGCTGGTGGCCACGCCGATGGGGGCCACCTATTCCGTCGAGGAGTACACCGAGTGGCTAACCGCCGCGGGGTTCGGCGCCATCGAGCGTGTCCCCACCGGCAATGACGTCGGGCTCCTTATCGCCCATCGGTAGCTGGGCGCCGATCTGGCGAAGCCAGCAGGTGCAACGAGTTCACCTTGCGTCCGCCGCTCACGTAAGGCTCCGCGAACGCAATCCGCACCGCGTCCGTCTCACTCCACTGTCGATAAGTCAGCGAGCCGCCCCACAGCCGGCGGATCTCCGCCAGGAAGTATCCGCGGACGTCGGCCTCCGACCTCACGCCCAAGCGGGGATGAACGCGCAACTCCACCACCGCCTTCGACGAATCATCCAACTCCACCAATTGGTAGTCGATCGGTGTCCCGCCAAACCGCTCCGGCAAGCTGGACTCCAGCACCTTCAGAAGGTCCCCACCTAGCAGCGTGATCCCTTGGCCGGTCAGCTTCCCGAAGCTGTAGATATCCCGGATTTGCTGTGTGAAACCCATCGCGCGGAAGTCGCAGTTGCAGGTCGCCTCCTCCAGTTTCCCGCAATCATCCATCTCGACATTCACCAGGACGTAAGCCGCCGACGGGAGCAGCGTCGTTACCAGCAAACTCTCCACCTCCACCTCTGATAGCGGCGCAAGCCGCCGATGGCTGATCACCGCCACAGAGTCCCGCATCACGTGGACGCAACTACCGGTCGTCATCTCGTGGCAGGAGCACCCGACCCACCCGACCTCCGAAATGCCATATCGCGGATAGACGATCCCGCCGGCGCGTTCCATCACCGCGCGCCGGGCCTCGGTCAACGGTTCGGCGCCGCAAAGGAAAAGCGTTCCCGCGATATCGGCGCCACTTTCGAGCGCCGCCGCCGCCACGCGCACCCCCAAGCTCACCGGGCTCGAGATCAGCGCCGGCCGTCCGGCTGCGCGTTGTTCCAGAATCCAGCGGACCACGGGAGAGAAGTCACCGTGGGGCAGAAAAGTGGGCCCTTCGATTCCCGCTCCCAGCAGTTTGGTTTCCGCCACCAACAAATGGGTCAGCAGCTTGTAGTGTCCGGACTCCCGCCAGGATCCGTCTGCCGTGAACCACTTCTCAATTGGGTGCCCATTCCGGCGGCAGGAGAGCGACCGGTGGAGCCACACCGATGACGGAAGAATCGGCAGGATCGCCCCGACCGCCCGGTCCGGCTGCAGGAACTGGCCCATGAACAGTGCGTCCTGCGCCTCCCGGTAGATTTGGTATTCCACGCTCGGCCGCGTCACAGTGCCCCGGCTCCGGCTCCCACTGCTCATGTTCTCGAACGCGGCCTTTACAAGTGGATTTACGAAATCCGTCGTCCGCGCCTGTAGCGTCTTGCCGCCTCGTTCAATTGACTTCCGTCCCTTGAACTCCTCATGCGAAAGCCGTACCCCGGCCTCGCGCAGCCGTTTCAACGTTGCGTCGAGTCCGTCCCGTTGCAGTTCCGTTTCCAGGTCGCCCAACTCGCAGCCCGCCCAACGAAACAGCTCCCGGTAAGGGTTGGCGGGGTTTGCGAAAACCACCTGCCGCATCAGGTCCAGAAAGCCGTTCTCCCGGTTGGCCAGCCGTTCCCGGATCGCGGCGGCAGGGTCAGGAATCTTGGGCGTGCGGAGAAAATCCCGGCACCCCCGCATCATCCGGGCGTAGTAGCGGGCTTCGGCGAGCATCCTATCGAGGGTAACCTATCGGTTCCTTCCGGCCGGCTGGCTGTAGATACCTTCCCAAGCAATCCCCATCTCCCGATAGGCCGCCTCCATCGCGCTCACGGATTCGAGGAACAGGTTCCGCCCATCGTGGGTGTAGACCGTCGCCGGCGGCTGCGCTCCATAGCTCGGCCCCGTGGGGTCGTTCCGGCGCGCATAGTTGTCTTGCGGACCGTGCTGAAACATCCGTTCGAGCGTCGACCCGTTCATCTCGTCGAGCAGCGCTCGCTCCCCCTCGGGTGTCTTCGGCCACATATCGTTTCCCGCCCGGTCATATATCCCATGGATGTCGATATCGCTGTACATCACTTTCCCCTCCGGCGTCCGCAACACGGAACCCCTCGTCGGGTCATCCACGGTGTACCCTTTTAGCCGCAGCAGCGACAACTCTCCGCTCGTCATCCCCTTCGCGCTCGCGAGTCCATAGTAGGGGGCATTCTGCCGCTCCTGCGCCTTCTCCGCCGGGCTCATGCGCGCCGTCTGCTCCCATGTCGGTGGTTTCAAGGTTTTCGCCTTCACGTCCACAGGCTTCGACACCGCGTCCGGATGTCCTACCCATTTCATGGCTGCTGGATTCGAATCGCGCACGATGATGTTCCACCCTTTATCCTGCGCCATCGCCTGCAGCGCTTTATGATCCACCAGCGGAATTCCCCGTTCGAGCGCACTCCTTACATTCGGATCCTTGTACGCCGGCGTGGGCTTCGAGACCGGCCGCACCGGATCTAACCCCGGCGAATCAGCCTTCCCCAGCTTCAGCGCATCCTTCAGCGTGTAGCCCTCGCACAGCAAGCGCCCCATTTCGTACGCGGCATCGCCCAGCGATTGCCCGGGAACTAGCGTTTCCTGTAGATCGTGCACCAGCGTCCCCACGCTACCCACCATCCCGTAGCCGGCCATCAGCGACTTCAGCCCCCGGTAGCGCTGCGACGCATAACCCAACGGCAGCATCGCGATATCGCTGATCAGATTCTCCTTCAGGCAGTCGTCGATACCTTGCAGGACCTTCGCCGTCACCAGCAGCGGCGGGTCCGCCTCGTTGATGTTGCCGACGCCAAATCGCGAAGCGTGGCCGGTCCCTGTCCCCGCCGTCGGGCCTTCAGTTTGCGAGACGCTCCCGTAGAGCCGGATCGGCGCGGGCCGCGCCGGGTCAGGCGCCGTCGGGTCCTTCTGCAGCCTGTCGTTGATCAGGTCGGGCAAATGCCCAGGGCAGTTCAAGTAGGCCCCCTTTCCATTGTGCGTCGCCAACTGGCAGCGGCCGTTCTGCACCTCCGCGGCCAATCGCGGACCCAGTTCTCCAGGCTCCACCCGCTGCCCCGGTGGCGGCGGACCCACGTTGTATAGGTCCGCAGGGAGTGGCTCACTTCGCGGCTTCGGCGCTGTCGCCGCCGGCACTGTCGTCCCGGCCTCCCGCGGACGCGCCTGCGCCGGAGTCATCGACAGCGGCCGGTCCGGCATCGTCCAACAGTTGCACCCCCCGCCTGGCTTGGCGCATTGTTTGATGAACCGGTAACACTCCCGCGTGGCCGTATCCCGTCCGTTCTTATCGTTCGGGTCGTAATAAAAGACTCCGCAGTTCCCGCGGCGCGACTCCTGGCAAGGGTCCCGCTTCACAAACGGCTTCTCGCCGTCGTTGGCCGAAAACACGTCCTGCGCCGCCAGCCGCCCCACCAAAAGTAGGAGTATCGGGACAATCATCGACGCCTCCGCAGGCCACCGTTACGGATGCTCTCCAGTAACGTTTCCAATTGCCCCTGCACTTCCACGCTCGGCTTTGCGCTCACCGCTCGATTGTAGTAATCCAACGCCGCCCGTTCATCCCCGTCCGCCACCGCCTGCCGCGCCATCTCCAGATAGGCCTCCGCAATGGCTCCCTTCGCCACGCCGTTATCAAAATCCCGTTCCAACTCCCCCGGCCGCGATGCCCCCGCCGACCGCGGAATGTTCACTCCATTCGGCTGCCCCCAAGCCATCGCCTTCTCAAATTGCACTCGCGCCTCCGCCCCTCGCAGCGACCGTCCGTAGGCCACATGCGCTGCCGCCGCTAACGTCGCCGCATTCGGGGCCCATCGTGCGCCCGTGCTCTTTAACCATCCCGGCCGTTGCTCTGTGCGCGGGTCCGGCAACAGCGCCCGCCAGCACAACATCGCCCGATCCGGGGGCGAAAGCCGCATCGCCAATTCCGCCGCGCCCCGCGCTAACTCCGGCGTCGCCGGGTGCTCCTTGGCATTTCCGATAAACCGCAGTCGTAGCGCGATCGCCAACGCCGTCGACGTCGGCGACCGCGTCACCCCGGCCGAAGTCGGCGACTCGTCAAAGCTCAGCCGCGCCTCTTCCAGAGCAATCGCCTGCATCCACAACGCCGCCGCATCCCGCACCCGGCCCTGCTCTTCGAGGGCAATCGCCCGGTAGGCCGGCGTCCGTGCATCGGTCGGGTCGATCCGAGCCGCCTCCACCAGCGCCCGGTCCACCGTCGGCCAATCCGTCCGCAACAGCGCTCGCCAAGCCTTCCGCAATTGCGGCCCCGCCGTTGTCTCGAAAGTATTGAACGCAATCGACCGTTCGTCGTCCTCCAGATCCTCGTCCCTCACCCGCTGCGCAAACCGGACATACGCCTCATGCAGCGCCAAAGAGCGGGGGAACCGCGCCACCCCTCGCGCCAATGCGTCCCGCGCCGCGTCCAGCCTTCCGTTCGCCGCCGCGGACTCCGCCTCCAAAATCGCCCCTTCCGCCGTACCCGCGGAAGCCTGCAGCGCGGACTGCAACGCCGCCCGCGCCCCGGCCCGCAACTCGCGCGCCGATCCCTCCAGCGCCGCCGCCGCGTTCCGCTCTCCTCCCGATGGTCCCCGGTACGTCGTCTCCGTCACCCGGTTTGGCCCTTCGTCGTAACTCCTCACGTTCTCAACAGTCGGTTGCTGCAAACTAGCTGCCCGGTTCAGCGCGTCGATATTCGCGCTCCACAGGTATTCGCTTCGAAGGCGCAAAGCCTCCGCATTCCCCGGCGCCAACCGAATCGCCTTCTCCACGTACGGCCGGCCCTCGTCGAAACGGCCCAGCCGGTCGAGCACAATCGCCTTCAGCAACAAGCACCGCACATGGTTCGGATTCCCCGTCAATCCTTCGTTCACGGCGTCCAACGCCATCGTCAACTCAGCCTGCGCGTTGAAGCCCATCCGAAACGACTCAATTACCGGCCGGGGTTCCACCGTGTAGGCCCGCCGGTAGATGTCCGCCTCGTCTACCAGAAAGCGCGCATAGTTCGCCCGTACCTCCGCCGACCCTGGCTGTGCCCGCAACGCCGCCGCAAACGCCGCCCGGTCCGCCGCGTACCGCTCTTCGTAAATCAAGCGCCGGCCCGCGAACGCCTCGAACACCAGCCGCGCCTTCGGCAGCAACTCCGCCAGCGAGGCCCCGCTCCGGCTCGCCGCCGCCAACTCGTTCAAGTGGCCGTACGCATCACCCCGCGGTTGATGCTTCGCCAAGTCGTCCTGGATCTGTTGCCGGAACTGCGCTGCCAAGGGCGGATTTGCCGACTGCGCCGCCGCCAGGTCCAATCGCGTCCGGTTGGCATCGCCCATGCGCGCTGCCGCCCACGCCCGCCGAACCAGCGCTTGTGCGTTCCCCGGCTCCTGCAGCAGGAGCAATGTTGAGTACCGCCGAGCCCCCGCATACCGGCCGATATTCAAGTGCAGCGCCCCCAACTGGCCCAGCCACTGTGGATCCCCCGGCCTCCCGGATTGCAGCAAGCGGATCATCTGCTCCGGATAGTTCGAGCTCGTGCCGGCGATCGGTGCCCTGGTGCCTGCCCGCAGCGCCGTGAACCTTCGCGCCCCATCCAGAAGCAGCGCCCGAATCTCCGGCGTATTGGTCGCCTCCTGACCCGTCCGCGCCCGCATATAAGCGGACGCCATTGAGTTGTATACGAACGAAGCATATTGGCTGGGGTACTCCCGCGACTGGTACCGCGGACTGCCCTCAATCCGCATCGCCTCCCCTGGCCGTCGAATCCCGTATGCATGGCCCTCCGTCACAATGCCGGACATGCGTTCGCAGGCATAGAGCCAAAGTGTGGCCTCGTCCGCCCGCTGCAGTTTCACGGCGCGCTCCAAGGTCGCCGCCGCCTCTTCAAAACGCTCCGCCAGAGTCTGCGCCACGCCGAGCACCAGGAGAGCCCGCGCGTCCGAAGTTTGCGGGACATTTGCTTGTTCCAGCCGGGCAGCGGCCTGTGCGAACTGGCCCCCGTCCAGCAGGTTCAGCGCCTCGCCCACCGGCGACTGCGCCCCCGCCAGCAGCGGAAGCAAGAACATGAAAACGGATCTGCGAAGCATGAGGGTCAATTCTTAGTGGCCTCATTCGGCCAAACATCACGCTCCCCCAGCTTTACTTCTTCAAATACCGCTCCAACACATTGCGAGTGA
Organism: Candidatus Sulfopaludibacter sp. SbA3; assembly: GCA_945890485.1. Lineage (GTDB taxonomy): Bacteria > Acidobacteriota > Terriglobia > Bryobacterales > Bryobacteraceae. Next base: position 19,789 of record CAMDCN010000015.1, read on the forward strand.
TCTGCGACACATGCGCATCCACCAGCAGCGCCGCCGGCCAAGTAATCGAACTCGCCGCAAACACCGCGCCACCGGATGCGGTCTCGTAACAAGCCATCTCCGCCCCACCGTCCTCCGGATTCAAGCCCTTCGCCAGCAGCACCGTTCCCGCTGGAGCATACCGGCTGATGCGGTCCATCTCGTGCCCCGACGCCCCTCCCGGGCACCGCTCCTGCAAACTCTCCGTCCCAAACAAATCCCCAGCCGCTAACCCCGTCCCCGCAAATACCCAGTGGTCCGCCGCAATCACCCGGTACGGCGCCCCCGTCATCAACCCCAACGCCGAACACGTCACCCCCAGCAACTCCCCGTCCGGCTGATGCACCATGTGCATCCTGCTCTCGTAACACTCCGGATCCGTCGGGTCCACAATGTTCCCGCTCTCGTCCGGCTTCATCATCTGCGTCAAGCAACGCATCCGCGTCTCATCCGGAAACTCCACGACACACGAATATCCGTTCGCTCCCAGGTACAGGAACCGGCCGCCCCGCTCATGCACCCAGCTCTTGATCTTGTCGTACATCGGAATTGTGACGTACTCCGGATGGCTGCTCGTCACCAGCACCTGGTATTCATCCAGATCCAACTGTCCATAGTGCAACTGCGACTCCGAGTAGACATCGTAGGCGAACCCTTCCCGCTCCAGCCATCCGAGCAGCCGCCACTCTGCCGGCGCCAAATGGCTCGCCTGGCGCCCGGCAATCGGGTCCGTCACCTCCGTTCCCTCCGGCACATGGTTTCCTACCTCCGGCCGCTCAAAGGAGATCGGCGGATAGAGGTCGTTCGGATACCGGAATCCAGAGAATCCAGACTTTTGGTAACGCTCCAGATCCAGCCGCGAGTTCATCGGCGGCGCCGCCGGCAAGCCCTCCGGGTGAATGTAGTTGCTCCGCCCGCCGAAGTGGTTGTAGGCGTTCCAGTTCGTAGTCGCCAGCACGACGGCGATCTTCGCCTGTGGTTTCGCCGGCGCCACAATCCAAGGAAACGAGAAGAACGCTCCGGATTCGCCCTTCGCATGAAGGTAGTACAGTCCGCTCCGCTCCGGTCCCGTCACAAACTGCGTATGGTGCGGATTGTCATAGCCCCGTTTGTTCCACTCGACGCCCGTCTGCACATAGTCCCCGTCCGGCGTCACCTGCATCGTCGCCCTTGGCCCGTGCTCATCGAACCACCCGATGTTCCGGACAAACTCCTTCCGCAGCCCATACCGCCAAACGCTAAGGTGATATGGCTCCACTGCATGCACACGGAACTCGCTCCGCTCCCCGCTCTGCACCCACTTCGGCCACACATAGCCCAGCAGGCAATCCGAGAGCAGCCGGAACTGGTACGGCTTGCCCTCCTCCACCGTCATCTCCACGCCTTTCGCCCCGTAACCGGACTTGGACAAACAAGCCCTGTAGCGCCCCGGCGCCAGATCCGCATAGATCGCCCCGCGCGGAGTCGATCGCACCACCGCCACCGAGCACTCACTCTGCAGAAACTCCACCAGCACATCGCCAATGGCGAGGAACCGTTCATCACTTACATACCCAATCAGCATCCTCAACTCCTTAAAGGGGAACTCCCTGCATCCGCGCGAAACGTTCGATGGCCGGCCACCGCCAGCCCCACCGCAAACACCACGCCCAACAGCGCAAACCCGCCAAAAATCATCGCCGTGCCGTACGTTGCCTTTAATGCCCCCAGCAAGACCGGCGACAAGCTGCCCCCAAACGACGAGATCATGTTTACCGATCCCACTGCCAAACCATGCGAAGACGGCGCAATCAGGTCAAACACGCAAGCGACATAGTTGGCCGAATAGAACCCCTTCGCCACCGCGTACGCCGCCGTAGCCACCCGAACCTCCAGCAGCGAATCCGCCGCGGCAATGCCGTAAAAGAACCCGCAAGCCAGGATCAGCCCGGTCGCCATCAGGTAGAGCCGGCCAACCTTCCATCGCCGCGCCAACCAGTCCCCAAGAAACGCCCCTAAAAGCAACCCGCCCATCATCGGGATTTCAAGCGAAGTTGTCGCCAACAACGACGCCTCCGCCAGCGGCAGGGCAAACCGCGTGCTCAGCAAGTCAGGAAGCCAAGTGTACAGAATCCAAACATTCGCCCCCACCGCAATCGAACACAGGCAAATCAATGCATATGAAGGGACCAGCAACAACTGCCCTAATCCGGTCCGCTGCGCCGTGGCTTTCGCCTGCACCGTCGCGGGGGGCGCGTCCTTGGCCAGCGCCAACCGGATCACGAGAGCATATGCCGCCATCGTTCCGCCCAGTATCCAAAGCATCGGCCGCCACCCCAGGCTCTCGCCCACCACTGCTCCGTAGTAGCCCCCGGCAATCACCCCCACGCTCTGCCCCACGCTATGCAGCGTAATCGCCCGCGATCGCGTCTCCGGTCCGTGCCATGCCGCGATCAATACCATCGCCGCCGGAATATAAAACGATAGCGCCAAGCCCATCAAGGATCGCCCGACCAGCAGCGTCCACGGTGAGGAAGCCATCCCTGTCAACGCCAACGCTGCTCCCGCCGCGACCAGGCTTGCCATAATCACCCACCGCTTCGACATCCGGTCCGCCACATGCCCGCCCAACCCGTTCGACAACCCGTACACCCAGTTGAAAACCGTCGTTGTTAATCCCAGTTGCGCTTCGCTGAACCCCAAGTCTGCCCGCAGCAAAGGAAAAATGGACGACAACGATTGCCGCGCCATGTACCCCAACGCGAATGCGGCAGCGAGGAAAAGAATGGGCGTCCAGCGAGCCCGCACCGGCATGGGAAGAGGGTAGCACGGCGCCGATTCTCCGCTCCGCCCCACGAATCCCGGTCTGCCTCGGTTGCTGTCGCTCAGGCTTGCGATTTCCAGTATCATGATTGCCGTTAGAACGCGGCCTGTGGCGGTCCGCGCAAATTGGTTCGATGAATCGTCCTCTCCATCTCGCACTGCTCCTGTTGCTTGCCGCCGGGGCCGCCGCCGCCGAGACAGGGTCCTTTGTGGGCGCCGGCGTCTGCGCCTCCTGCCATCCCGCGCAGTCGACCCGCCAGGACAAGTCCGCCCACGCACTCTCTCTCCATGCCGCGGCGCAACACCCGCTAGCCGCCCGCTTCGCCGCCAACGAATGGCTCACGCGCGAACCTTCCTTCCGCGTTCGCTATCGCCGCTCGCCGAACGGAATTCGCGCCCAAGGCCACGACAAGGAGAACGTCATCGATATCCCTGTCGAATGGGCCTTCGGCGCCGGTGAACAAGCCGTCACTTTGGTGACTCGCATCGACAGTGAGTGGCACCTTGAGCACCACTTCTCTTACTACTCCGCCATCGGCGCCATGGCCCCCACCGCTGGCCACTCCGCTCTCCAACCCAAGACGCTGCCCGAAGCGATGGGCCTTCCTTATAAGACAAAAGATCCCGCCGTCGGGATCCTTGGCTGCTTCGAATGCCACTCCACGGGTCCCGTCCGAATCAGCCCCGGGAATATCCTGCAACCGGCCGAGGCCGGCGTTCGCTGCGAAGCATGCCACGGCCCGGGCCGGCCCCACGTCCAGGCCGCCTCTCGCGGGGACATCCGCCAAGCGCGCACCCTCATCGCCAATCCCAAACGCACCCCCGCGCAAGAGATTCTCGTCAAGTGCGGACAGTGCCACCGGCCGCCCGCCACCGCCGGGACCAGCATCGACTGGAATTACTCCTGGAACGTCCGGCATCAGCCGGTCTACCTGGCTCAGAGCAAGTGCATGACGAAAAGCGCTGGCCAGCTCTCCTGCCTCACTTGCCACGATCCCCACAGTCCTCTGAAGGAAACCTCCAAGGATACCTACCGGGAACGCTGTCTCGCCTGCCACGACGGCCGGTCGGCACGCGCTGTGCCCGTAAATAGTGGCCCGTGCCGCAAGGACGGCGCCTGCGCCACCTGCCATATGCCCGCCGTCTCTCCGCAGCCGGCACTCCGCTTCACCAACCATTGGATCGGCATCTACGACCCCGCGAAGCCCCTCCGCCCCCGCAACCAGTGATTCACTAAACGTGAAGAATGAGTCACTATCTTTCAATTGACGTAAATTCTTCTCGCGTGATGTAATCTTCCAACCCATCCTCGTTGATAAGGAGCGCCGCATATGAAATCAACCCGCCAACCACTCGCCACCGCATTCACGCTACTCGCCCTAACCGCCCTCCCCGGGTACGCACAGCAGCTCATGGGAACCATCACCGGCAGCGCCACGGACTCCTCCGGCAGCATCCTGCAGGGGGCGAGCATCAAGGCTACCGACAACGGCACCGGACTCGTCCGCACCACCCAAACCGGCGAGGACGGAAAGTTCCGCTTCCTTTTGCTGCCCGTTGGCAACTACCGGATTGAAGCCTCTCATGCGGGCTTCAAAGGTTTCCGCCGCGATGGCATCGCGGTCGAAGCTGATCGATCCCTCGATGTCACCATCGCGCTGGAAGTCGGCTCCGTCGTCGAGGTTGTGGAAGTCACCGCCGGTACGCCTCTGCTCGAGCCGAACACCTCGTCCTTGGGCTCAGTCATCGATAAGCAAAAGGTGGACGACCTTCCGCTGAACGGGCGCAATCCGATGGGCCTGGCCAATTTAATCCCCACCGTCCGCGGTGTCGGCTACTTCGGCGGCCAGGTGCTCTCCAGTTGGCGCATGGCGGCGGTCAGCATCGGCGGCGGTTCGGCGCTGCACAACGATTTTATGGTGGACGGCATCGCCACCACCAAGGTGGGCAGTTCCGGCGCGCAGGTGTATCCAACCATCGAGTCCACCCAAGAGTTCAAGATTCTGACCAACTCGATGTCGGCCGAGTTCGGCCGCACGGCCGGCGGAATCGTCAGTGTGATTACCCGGTCGGGAACCAACGAGTATCACGGAAACCTCTTCGAGTACCTGCGCAATGACAAATTGAACGCTAACGAGTTCTTCAGCAACAAGGCCGGGCGGCAGCGCCCTTCGCTGCGCTGGAATCAGTTTGGCGGTTCGCTCGGCGGACCCATCGTTCGCAATCGCCTCTTCTTCTTCGCCAACTACGAGACGTTCATGGAACGCCGCGTTTCCCAACAGATTCAAACTTCGGCCACCCTGCTCCAGCGCGCCGGCGACTTTTCGGAAACAAGAACGCAGGCCGGCGCTCTGATCACTATCTACGACCCCTTCACCACCCAGACCAATCCGAACGCCCCCGGAACATACGTCCGCACCCCATTCCCAGGAAATCGGATTCCCGCCGGACGCATCAGCCCCATCGCGCAGAAGGCCATGGCCTACTATCCGGTGCCCAACCTCCCCGGCCTGCCCATCACCCAAGCGCAGAACCTGTTCTTGCAAGCTAGCGGCCCCATCGACCGCCAGACGATGACGGGCAAGGTCGACTTCAACATCTCGGCGTCACGCCGTATCAACGGCCGCTACACGTGGGATGATCTCAACTGGCAGTTCCCCAAGCTCTACGGCACCCCCGCGGAGCCCGATGGCCGGACCGTGCTGATCCCTCGCAACAGCGTCTCGACCAACTACACCGACACGCTCACCCCCACTCTGCTGCTCGACGTCAAACTCGGCTTCAGCAGGGAGAATGAGCACTACGTCTTACCCAGTCAAGGCTTCGACATCACGACTCTCGGGTTCTCGGAAGCGCTGCGGGCGCAGACCTCGGTGGCCTTGGGGGCCCGCTTCCCCACGTTTTCCGTTGGCGATATGGCCAACCTTTCCGGGCAGTCCAGCGCTGGCAGTCCCTCCGTCACTACTCTGGCGAGCGCAAACCTTACCAAGGTCTTCAGCGCACACACGGTGAAGTTCGGCGGCGAGCAACGCTTCTATAGCATCAACCCCTGGGGCCGCGGCTCTTCGAGCGGCAGCTATAGTTTCAATCGCGGTTTCACCCAAGGACCCAACCCGCTCGTGGCGAGCCCCAGCGCGGGTTTTGGCGTCGCGTCTTTCCTACTCGGTACACCGGCCAGTGGCTCGGCGACCCTGGCGCCGGACCGCACACAGTCGCTCCGATACTACTCGGCCTTCATTCAGGACGATTGGAAAGTTAGCTCCAAGCTCACCCTCAATCTTGGCCTGCGCTGGGAATACGAATCACCCTTAACGGACCGCTACAACATTCTCTCGGTCTTCGATCCGGACGCTACCGTTTCCCTGTCGCCTACACGGCAACTCAAGGGTGGTCTCGCGTTCCCCGGCGCCAACGGTCTGGATCGCAACCTGACCATACCGGATAAGTTCGACCTCGGCCCCCGGTTCGGTTTCGCCTACAAGGCCTCGCAGAAAATGGTCTTCCGTGGCGGCTATGGCCTTCTCTTCATCCCAACCCATCCCTTTATCGGGCCGACGACGACGGGCTTCACCTTTAACACGCCCATGGTCTCCACTTTGGATGGCGGTCTGACCCCGGCCGACACCCTGGCCAATCCGTTCCCGCAAGGACTCACCAATCCGACCGGCGCTAGCCTCGGCGCCCTGACCGGCCTTGGCACCGCCGTGGCGGGGCAACTGCGGGACGTGCGGCGCGGTTATAGCCAGCAGTGGAATACGACAGTGCAATTCGAACCCTGGAACAATTGGCTGCTTGAAGCCGCGTGGGTCGGCAACAAGGGCACCCGCCTCCAAGGCGCTTCCCGGCAATTGAACGTGATCTCCGACCAGGACCGTGACCTCTATGGCACCCGTCTGGCCGAATCCGTGCCGAACCCGTTCCGTGGCCTGATTACCTCAGGCCCATTGAGCGGCCCCACGATCACGCGGATGCAAAGCTTGTTGCCCTATCCGCACTTCACCGGCGTTAACGGCGGCTACTCTTATCTGCACAACTCGATCTATCACGCGCTGGCGGTTAAGGTCGAAAAGCGTCTCTCCTCGGGACTCTCCCTGCTGCTGGCCTATACCAAGTCAAAGATGATTGACGACGGCAACGCCACCGGGCAGATTCGTCCCGGCGGAACCGTCGTCGCCGGCGCCCAGAACTGGCTCAACCTGCGGGCGGAACGTTCGAAGGCGGCCGAAGACGTCCCCCAACGCCTAGTCATGACTGCCCTCTGGGCCCTGCCTTTCGGGGAGAACGGCAACGCTTTCAAGCGTCACGTCCTCGGCGGATGGCACATCAACCCCATCACCACGATTGAGAGCGGAACACCCATTTCGCTTACCGCCAGCGTCGTCGGAGGCGCTAATCGCCCCAACGTTGTCCCTGGGCAGGAAGCAAAGATCGACAACCCGACAGTCGACCGCTGGTTCAACACCGCCGCCTTCTCGGTCCCGGCGCCCTATACCCTGGGAAATGTCTCTCGTACCCTTCCCAATATTCATAGCGATTCGGTCTTCAACGTCGATGTCTCGGTCTTCAAGGACTTCCCGATCAAAGAGCGGATCCGGGCCCAGTTCCGCGCCGAGGCGTTCAACATCACGAACACCCCAACTTTCGGCACCCCGGGCACGGGCGTGAATTCCACCACCTTCGGTGTCGTCACGGCCACCGCCTTCACCCCGAAACCGCGCGAAATGCAACTTGCCTTGAAGATCATTTTTTAACGATCCGGGCAGATCAAGCGACGAGAGAACGGGCGGGACCTCCCGCCCGTTCTCTATTTGCGGCGAGGCCGCAGATGTTCATCGCCCTCTCTGAGAGCCAGTTCGATAAACGCCCGCACCGCTTTCGGCGTGTATCCTGTCTTGGGAGTAATCAGATCCAGCGTGCCCATCAAGGCTGGATCTTTCAGGTTGATGATGTGCAAGTGGCCCTCCGCCACCTCCCGGGCCACCGCCCACCTCGGAAGCAGTCCAATCCCCAGCCCTTGGCGAATCATCGAGATGATGGTGTGGGAACTGCCCGCCAAAATCGTCCGGGCCGGCCGGCACCCCTGGCGCGCGAGATAATCATCCACCCAGCGCCCCAGGTACGTCTCCACTGGGAGCAGCACAAACGTCTCGCGAGAAAGCTCCCGCAGTCGCATCGCTTCGGGCCAGGGCTCAGACGCGACCGCCACCAGTTTGTACTCCCACCGCATTGGGCGGTTTACGCGCGTCCGGGCGCTGTCGTCCCAAATTCCTATCGCCAAATCGAGCGAATGGTTGGCCACATGATCCAGCAACGTCCCGCTACCCTCCACCTCCACTTCCGGCGTTACGTCGGGCCACTCTCGCCGGTATAGTTGCAGCAACCGCGGAATCAGTACCCCGCTGATCGCCGGATTCGCCCCGATGCGCAAAACTCCCGGGCCCACTCCCTTCCAGTCCGTCAAGACACTCATCACTGCGTCATGCTGGACCAGCAGCGCTTCCAGATGCGGCAGAATCGCGTGCGCGGCCTGCGTCAGTTGCACGCCCCGCCCGGACTTCTCATACATCGACATCCCGAACTCGCTTTCGAGATTCTTAATCTGCTTATGCACCGCTGCCGGCGTCAGATTCACTTCCTGCGCCGCTCGCGCGATGCTCTCAAACCTGCCCAGAGCAACCAGGCTCCGGACCTCGCGGAATTCCATAACTAACTCTTTACCTGCGGTGAACTGTTTGTGAAATCAATTCAATTGACGCGACCCTTTCACCGTGATGAAATCCTATCACGGGTCACCCTTGCGGGAACCGGTAAGCTTAGGTCGATTTCATGCTACTTCACTCCAAACCGGGCGCCTTCGTCCTGTTGGCCGTCATCTTTTCATCGGCCGCCATGGCGGAGCCACCTGCGGCGCCCGCGGATCGCTTCCGGCCCCACCAGCGGCGGTACTGGGCCTTTCAACCGGTCAAGACTGCGGCCCCTCCAAAGATCGCCGCCACGGACTGGGCCAGAAACCCCATCGACGCTTTCGTCGCCGCCAAGCTCGAAGAAAAAGCTATTGCACCCTCACCCGCCACGGACCGCGTCACCCTGCTTCGCCGCGCCTATTTCGACCTCACCGGCCTGCCGCCCTCTGTCGACGCCGTCCAATCGTTTCTCGCCGACCAATCCCCGGACGCCTACGAGAAAGTGGTCGACCGCTTGCTCGCCTCCCCGCAATACGGCGAACGCTGGGCCCGCCACTGGCTGGACCTGGCGCGCTACGCCGAAAGCGATGGATTCCGCGCCGACGATATCCGCCCCAACGCGTGGCGCTATCGGGACTACGTTATCCGCTCCTTCAATGCCGGCAAACCGTATGACCGTTTCGTGCAGGAACAGATCGCCGGCGACGAACTCTGGCCCGATGATCTCGATGCCCGCGTTGCCACAGCGTTCCACCGGCACTATCCCGACGAGTACAACGCCCAAAATCTCCGCCAGCGCCGCCAACAGATTCTCGACGACGTCACCGATACCGTCGGCTCCGTCTTTCTGGGCATGACGTTTGAATGCGCCCGCTGCCACGATCACAAATTCGATCCCATTCTCCATACCGACTACTACCGCCTCCAGGCCTTCTTCTCGAACATCTCCGCCGACGACGAGTTCCCCATGCTCTCGAAAGCCGAGTACGCGGACTACCAGCGCAAGCTCGCCGTCTGGGAAGAGAAGACGGCGTCGATCCGCTCGGAAATGAGCGCCCTGCTCACCGCCGCCCGCACGAAGTCGCACAAAGCCCGCTACATGGCCTACGTCGACGAGGTCCAGCAGGCGCTCGACAAACCGCTCGAACAGCGCACGCCCATCGAACTCTGGATGGCGGACAAGGCGAAGTACTTCATGAATCCCGCCGAGGAATCCCTCGCCAATGGACTCAAAGGAGAGGCGAAGGAAAAGTGGGCCAAGTTGAAAGCGCAACTCGACGAGTTCAAGGAACTCCGGCCCGCCCCCGTACCCAAGGGCACGGGGCTCACCGAACTGACCAGCCAGCCCATCCCCTCCCACGTGCTGCTTGGCGGCGCCTACAACCGGCCCGGCGATCCCGTGGCCCCTGGCTTCCTCACCATCCTCTCGCCGGGAGACGCTGTTGTCACGCCTCCCACGAACGGCGTCAACTCCACCGGCCGGCGCACGGCGCTCGCCAAGTGGCTCACCGCTCCGGATAACCCGCTCACCCCGCGCGTCATGGTCAACCGGATCTGGCATCATCACTTCGGTCGCGGCCTCGTCGCCACCACCAGTGACTTCGGCATCATGGGCGAGCGCCGTACGCACTCCGAACTGCTCGACTGGCTGGCTGCCGAATTCGTCCGCTCCGGCTGGGACATGAAGCACATGCACCGCCTCATCATGAGCTCCAGCACCTACCGGCAGTCCTCCAACTTCCGGGCCGCCGCCGCGGCAAAGGATCCGGCCAATCAACTCCTTTGGCGCTATGAACGCCGCCGCCTGGAAGGCGAGTCCATTCGCGATACCGCCCTTTCCGTTTCCGGATTATTGAACCCGGAACTCTATGGACCCAGCGTCCGTCCCCCGCTGCCGAAGGGCGTGGCCGAAAGCGCCTGGAAAAGTTCCCCCGATCTCGCCAGTCATCACCGGCGCAGCATCTATACATTCCTGCGCCGCAACAACCTCTATCCGATGTTGGATGTCTTCGACATGCCGGACACCCATACCTCTTGCGGACGCCGCGGAGTCACTACCACCGCCCCGCAGGCGCTTACCTACCTGAATAGCGACCAGACCATCGACTGGGCACGATCCTTCGCCAATAAAGTTCTCGCCGCCGCCCCTTCGGATTGGAAGGCGCAGGTCGACGAGGCTTACCGCATGGCCTACTCCCGTCCGCCATCCCCCGCGGAACGCGATATGGCGTTGACCTTCTTCGAGCAGCACCAAAACACCATCGCGGAAAAGCAGCCCTCCGCCCAGGTGCATGCCGCCGTGCTCGCCGATTTCTGCCACGCTCTGTTCAACTCGAGCGAATTTATCTACATCAACTAGCAGGACCCATGAAACCCATCAACGAGCATTCCGGCGCACTTCGCTCCCGTCGCGACTTCCTGCTGCGAGGGACGGGCCTTGGCGGCCTGGCGCTCAGCTCCCTGCTTTCGGCGGAAGCCGCGTTGGCCGCCCCCGGCGCAGCCAATGCCGTCAACCCCCTCGCCTCCAAACCCCCGCACCATGCGCCGAAGGCGAAGTCCGTTATCTGGCTGTTCATGGAAGGCGGCCCGAGCCACATCGACCTGTTCGACCCCAAGCCCGCCCTGGAGCGGCTGGCCGGCCAGCCGGTGCCGCCGTCCTATGGCAAAATCGTCACCGCCATGGGGACGGCCAACAACACCCTGATGCCGTCCAAGCGCAAGTGGAAGCAGTACGGCCAGAGCGGACTGTGGGTGTCGGACTGGTACAGTCACATGGCCCAGCACGCCGACGATATCACCCTGCTCCGCTCCTGCTGGGCGGACGGGCTGAACCACGTCGGCTCAGTCTGTCAAATGAACACCGGCTCCATTCTCGGCGGCCGGCCCAGCATGGGCGCCTGGACGCAGTACGGTCTCGGCGCCGCCAATCAGGACCTCCCGGCTTTCGTCGTGCTAGCCGATGAAAAGCCCGTCACCGGCGGACCCAAGAATTGGAGCTCCGGTTTTCTCCCGGCCACTTACCAAGGCACCCTCTTCCGTCGCGATGGCGCGCCCATTCTCTACCTCGACAACCCCGAATCCGTCAGCGCCAAGCAACAGCGGAGCAAGCTCGATCTCATCGCCAAGCTCAATCGCCAGTTTGCCGCGGACAAGCCGGAAGATACCGACCTGCAGGCCCGCCTCAATTCCTATGAGCTGGCTTACCGCATGCAAGCCGCGGCGCCCGAGGCCGTCGACCTGTCGAAAGAGTCGGAGGAGACGAAGAAGCTGTACGGGATCGATGAACCCCATACGGCCAAATACGGCACGAACCTCTTGCTGGCCCGCAGGCTGGTGGAGCGTGGCGTAAGGTTCGTGGAAGCCTATAGCGGCAGCGGCAGCATGTGGGACTCCCATACGGATATGGAAGGCAACCACGGCAAGATGTGCCGCTCCTCGGACAAGCCAATCGCCGGCCTGCTGGCGGACCTGAAGGCGCGCGGGTTGCTGGATGAAACGCTAGTCGTTTGGGGCGGGGAATTCGGACGTACGCCTTTCAACGAAGCGGGGGACGGCCGCGATCACAACCCATGGGGCTTTTCGATGTGGATGGCCGGCGGCGGTGTAAAGCCCGGCCGCACCATCGGCACAACGGATGAGATCGGCCTGCGCGCCGTCGACCGGCCCATTCACGTTCACGATATCCACGCCACCATCCTCCACCTGCTCGGCCTGAACCATCTCCAGTTGACCTTCCTGCACAACGGTCGCTCGGAGCGTCCCACCCTGGTCGCCGGCAATCTGATTCCGGAAATCTACACCTAGCGCCTTCCGCCGCCGGAGCCAGCGTCTATCGCGCTGACCCCGGCGGCGCCACTCAGGCGCAAGCCTGCATCACCAGGCCTACGCACCCCCCTCCCACGGCCGTCCCGCCGTCAAATCCACACTGCTCTCCATCGCCCCCATCTTCCGCCCATAAACCAGCAGCGGAATCCCCGCCTCATGCAACGACCCGTGCGTCCGCACCTTCACGTTCACCCGCCGCCGCGGAATCTCTCCCATCGCTGTATCCCGATCCGCCGACACAAACAAATCGCCCGTCCGCTCCGGCAGCAACCGGAAACGCCTGCACGCCTCCGCCCGAGGCAGCACCGCCTCAATCCCCGGTTCACTCTCTAACACCCGCTTGGCCTCTATCACCTGCTCCGGCCTCTCCAAATCCACATACAAAGAACCGCCCAAATCCCGATGATGCAGCTTGTGCTTATCCGCAATCGCCGCCACCACCCGCGCCCCAATCCCGCTCTCCGACAGCACCCGCGCCGGGTTCACCGCCACCTGCTTCTCGTTCATCCCATGGTCCGCGCACAAGTACAGCTCCAGCCCCGGATGGTCGTCCACAATGCCCGCCAAATGCCGGTCCAGAACATGTAGATGTTCGAGCGACTGCTCCTCCCCCGGACCGTACGTATGCATCATGTAGTCCGACGTCGTCAGGTACAGCAGGTCCACGTCCTTCCGCCGCAGCGCCGCCCGCCCCTGTTCCATCACCCAGTAGCTGTTGGCCGCCTCGTACATCGGCACGCCCTCCTGCTCCGCGCTCCGGCTCGTCTGCGCCGCCGTTCCCACCAGCGTCCGAATCTTATCCTTCGCCCCCACGAACGCTGTCTTCCAACCCTTCCGGTGCGCACTCTCAAACAACGTCGGCGCCAGCAAATACTTCCGGTCCGCCATCTCCACCACCCGCCCCATCGCTGGATCGAAAAATGTATTCGCCGTCACCCCATGTCTCTCCGGATACGTCCCTGTCGCCAGCGAAGCGTTGTTCACATTGGTCAGCGAAGGCATCATCCCCCGCCCCTCCCGGTACGTTCCCTCCCGCATCAACCGCCGCAACGCGGGCATATCGCTCTTGGCCACATACTCCAACCCCAGCCCATCAATCAGGCAGATTAAAACCTTTCGTGGCGGCGCTTTCGCCGCCACTGCCGCTGTCGAACCAAACAAGAAGAAGCGTCTCGAAAAAGGATTCATACCACTCCGAACCCCCAGAATACGGCCCCTGCCGCCCCGCGCCACAAAAATCGTGTTTCGCTTTCATGTCATTAACGTCCTTTCAGCAAACTGTCATAGGCTCGAAATCTGCCGTTGCTAACTTCAAGCCGATATGATTCGGCATCTTACTCTCCTCGCGGCCCTGCTCCTCCCCGCCACCCTCACCTTCGCCCAACTCGACCAGGGCCAAATCGCCGGCACCGTAACCGACCCCTCCCGCGACGCCATCGGCGCCGCCCAAGTCACCATCGTCAGCCAGCAGACCGGCCGCCGCGTCACCGCCACCTCCGGCCCCAACGGCGCCTACGTCGTGCCCAATCTCCCCATCGGCTTCTATGCCGTCGAAGTCGAAGCCCCCGGCTTCCGCAAGTTCATCCGCGAAAGCGTCAAGGTCGATACCGCCACCCGCTCGACCGTCGACGCGCAGCTCACCATCGGCGCCACCGCCGACACCATCACCGTTACTGACGAAGCCCAACCCGTCCAGGACTCCTCCGCCCAACTCGGACGCATCGTCGAAGCCAAGCAAATCTCCGACCTCGCCCTCAACGGCCGCAACCCCATCAATCTCGCCCTCATCAAGGCTGGCGTCGTCGGCAGCAACTTCAACGCCTTCAACCCCACCGGCTTTGGCGCCGCCCTCTCCATCAACGGCGGCCAGTTGGACGGCAACAACGTCACTATGGATGGCGTCAGCGCCGTCCGCACCCGCGGCGACGGCCAAAGTTCTCCCGCCCTCCTCGGCGTCTTCAATGCGGACGCCCTCCAGGAGGTCCAAATCCTCACCTCCTCCTACCCCGCCGAATACGGCCGCGCCTCCGACGGCCAAATCCGCTTCGTCACCAAAAGCGGCTCCCGCGACTTCCACGGCGCCGCCTGGTACTTCGTCCGCAACTCCGCCCTCGACGCCAATAGCTGGGTCCGCAACGCCTCCCGAACCTTCGATGCCACGCGCCCCGCTCCCTTCCGCTTCAACCAGCCCGGCTTCTCCGTCGGCGGCCCCGTCACCATCCCCGGCAAGTTCAACACCAAACGCGAGAAGCTCTTCTTCTTCGTCGCTGAAGAATGGATCAGCTTCCGCCAAGAGAAAACCGGCTCCGCCATCGTTCCCTCCGCCGCCATGCGCACCGGCAACTTCAGCGAACTGCTCAACCCCGCCAACCCCTTCTTCCGCCGCGCCGTCACAATTCGCGATACCCTCAACAGCACCCCCTTCCCTGGCAACATCATTCCCACCAACCGCCTCAGCGCCAACGGCATGGGCCTCCTCCGCGCCTTCCCGCTTCCCACTGCCGGTTTCCAGCAAGGCGCCGCCAACTGGATCGACTCCCAGCCCAACCCGCGAGACATCCGCAAAGACACCGTCCGCATCGACTACATGCTCGGGTCGAGCCGCCTCTCCTTCACCGGCACCAACTTCTACTTCGCCGAAGACGATCCCTTCCGCGGCAGCTTCACCGTCGCTAACACCCGCTGGCGCCGTCCCAACCGCACCGGCGCCTTCAGCGTCTCTTCCACCCTCTCCCCGAACAAGGTCAACGAGTTCACCGCCACCGCCGCCAACGACGTCGTGCAGATGTCCCTCTACCCCTTCGACGGCGTCAACCGCTACGAACGTTCCCGCTACGGCATCAACTTCGGCTACCTCATCCCCGGCCCCAAGCGCGTCGAAGACCGCATCCCCACCATCGACATCACCGGCTTCAGCTCCCTCGATGGCTCCTCCAAACCCGGCAGCAGTTCCGGCCCCATGGTCTCCTTCTCGGACAATTTCACCTGGGTCCTCAACTCCGGCCACACCCTGAAGTTCGGCGCCTTCTTCGGCCGCGATACCCAGATCAATGCCGACCAGATCGCCTTCAATCAGAACGGCTGGTTCACCTTCCGCGACGCCGGCAACCCCGCCACCAGCGGCAGCGCCATCGCCAACGCCGCCCTCGGCAACTTCGATACCTACTTTGAAATCGGCACCGCCGCCGATACCCACGTCCGCTCCAACGCCTACGAGTTCTTCGCGCAGGATACCTGGAAGCTACGCTCCAACCTCACCCTCGAACTCGGCCTCCGCTACTCCTACTTTGCCCCCTGGACCGCTAAGTGGAACGACATCTCCAACTTCGATCCTCGCTTCTTCACCACCGCCGACCGCGCTGTCCTCGACCGCCGCACCGGCGCCATCATTGGCGGCGACCCCTATAACGGCATCGTCCAGGGCGGCACCAGCTATCCCGATTCCGCCGCCGGCCGCGCCCTCGGCGCCTCCGTCCCCAACGTCCAGCGCCTCTTCCGCGGCGTCCCGGAAGGCTTCGTCAACAAGTACTACGCCAACTTCTCCCCCCGCGTCGGCCTCGCTTGGCGCCTCAACGCCAAAACCGTCCTCCGCACCGGTGGCGGCTCCTTCAAAGCACGCGACTTCCTCAATAACGGATCTCTCTTCCGCAACGCTCCCAACCAGGACCGCGTCGACGTCGTCAACGGTGTCGTCGATGCACCCGGCGGCCGCGGCGGCTCCCAGTTCCCCTTCGCTATCGGCGCCCTCGCCCATGAGTACAACTACCCCACGGCTTACCAGTACAGCTTCTCCCTCCAGCGCGAACTGCCCTTCAAGGTCGTCATGGACGCCGCCTACGTCGGCAAGACTGCCGTCG
Source organism: Candidatus Sulfopaludibacter sp. SbA3 (assembly GCA_945890485.1). Taxonomy (GTDB): domain Bacteria; phylum Acidobacteriota; class Terriglobia; order Bryobacterales; family Bryobacteraceae. The sequence continues at coordinate 35,975 of CAMDCN010000015.1, forward strand.
ATCTCTATCGCGTCCGCAACCTTAACCAGCTCCTCCCCGGCACCGTCCAGGCCAACCCCGGCGTCAACGTTAACGCGCTTCGCCCCTACCTCGGCCTTGCCGCTATCAACTACAGCGAGCAGAGCGGCCGCTCCAACTACAACTCCTTCCAACTCAGCCTGGACCGTCGCTTCCAAAGCGGCCTAGGCTTCGGTCTCGCTTACACATTCTCGAAGAACATCGACAACGTCGCCACGCCCTACAACGCCTACGATAGGCAGCGCGCCCTCTCCGGCAACGACCGCCCCCACGTGCTGTCGATCAACTACATCTACCAGCTCCCCTTCCTCCGGAACTCCCGCAGCCTTGCCGGCAACCTCCTCGGCAACTGGCAGGTCTCTGGCGTGTCCTTCTTCCGCAGCGGCAGCCCTCTCTCTGTCGTTGACTCGACGGACACCGCGGGCGTCGGCGCTGGCAGCGCCGCGCAGCCGTGGAATGTCGCCGGTTCCACCGAAGCCACCGGCTCCACTGGCGTCGGCCTGCCCTGGTTCAACGCCGCGGCCTTCTCTGTCCCCCGCGCCGGCACGTTTGGTAATGCGGGCCTCAACATCCTCCGCGGCCCCGGCTTTCAGAACTGGGACTTGGCGCTCTTCAAGAACTTCCGCTTCTCGGAGCGCATCGGCGCCCAGATCCGTGCGGAGGCCTTCAACTTCCTCAACCATCCTTTGCTGAGCAACCCCAACACCAACCCGCGTTCCGGAGACTTCAGCCGCGTTACCAGCAAGTACGGCGAACGCAATCTCCAGCTCGGTGTCAAACTTCTCTTTTAGGTCTCTCCCATGCGATTTCTCTTACTCGTTCTCCTCGTCACGCCGGTATTTGCTCAGCCGGCCAAGCCGTTTCTCTCCTCGCCCCGCCGTGCCTTCACTGCGCCGGAACTGAAGGACGCGCCGGACGAATGGATCGCCCGTTCCTTTGCCTGGGCGGACGACATGTTCCGCACGTACCCGCCGGCGGTCCCGGAACATCCCGCCCGCCGCGCGGCCTTGATTCGTCTCGACGACGTCCTCCACATCCAGACCGCTCCCACCAAGCCCATTGTCCAGCAGTTCTTCCACAGCCAGGTCACCCGTGGCGTGGAGGAGATCGAGAAAACGAAGCTCACGGCCGGTGCGCGTTTGTGGAAGATTTACAGCCACAGTTGGATCGTCCGCACCCCGTCGGTGACGGTCGCGTTTGACCTCGTCCCCGGCCCGCCGCGCAACGAAGGTTTTGCCCTCCCCACGGCCCTGCTGGAGCGGATCGTCCGCCAGGCTGACGTCCTCTTCATCAGCCACCTGCACTCCGACCACGCGAACAAAGCGGTTGCCAAGATGTTCCTCGCACAGGGGAAGAAAGTGGTCGTTCCCGAAGGGCTATGGAAGGGCGACGCGGACTTTGAAGGCCGCCTGACGTACCCCCAGCGCAGCGCCGAAACGGTTCACCAACTGACGGTGCGCGAAGGCGGCCCGACGCTCCGCTACGTCGCCTATCCCGGCCATCAGGGCAAGGCGCCGATCAACAACAATCATCTGGTGATCACCCCGGAGTCGTTCAAGGTGATGCACACGGGCGACCAGTCCTCCGACAACAACGATTGGTCGGACTTCGACTGGATCAGCAAAGTCGGTTTCCAGCACCGGGTCGATGTCCTGCTGCCGAACTGCTGGACGACGGACATCCAGCGCATGGCCCGCGGCGTGAACCCGAAGCTGATTCTTACCGGCCACGAGAACGAGATGTCGCACACGGTGGACCACCGCGAAGACTATACCCAGACCTACAATCACCTATTCGGCACACCGTATCCGTTCATCGTCATGTCCTGGGGAGAGGGCTACTCGGTGCAGTAGATCGTCCGCCAGGTGCCTCGTTGGAGGCAGCCTGCTTTGATAGGTCGTCGAACTCGCCGGGGGTGAACCCGTTCCCGCGTTCGGAAACGATCCGTACGAGTTCTATCACTCTGCGCGAACTGGCAAGCCAAGTCGTCATAACGATTGAGTTCCTTAGCGACTGTCCAGTTAAGACCAGAATGATGAATTCGATCTCAGTCCCCACGCTTGTCGCGGCCTGTTGGCTTCTCCTGCTTGGAATCGCCCTGCCGCGCCCAGTCGCCGGGCAAGCACCTAACGCGATCATTGCCGATCTGGCCGAGCGCACCCATCGCGCCCTTGAGGCTTTGGAAGGCCCGGCCCGCGAGCGCTCTCCGCGCGGCGTTTCCGCCCGGCGGGAAGATCTCCAGCGCGCCCTGTCCCTGCCCCGCCACCATGCGCTCACGCTCCCAGTCCGCCTGGCCGGGCGCGCCCGCGCCGGTAGCCCTGCAGCACCAGTGGTCATCGTCGTTCGTCCTCATGAGTCCGCGGCGTCGGCGAATGGCACCAAATTGATCGACGAACTCAATCAGCGCGGGATGGCTGTGGCCTGGCCGGATCTCGCCTCGCTCCACGAGAGCAATCAGACGTGGGCGAATGGTGTCACGCAGGCCCAACGGATGCATGCCGGCATTCAAGCAACGCGGAATCACCTAACGGAGCGCGACGGATCTTCCGGCCGCTTGGTCGCGGTAATCGGTGACGGCCTCACCGCCCTTATGGCCAGTGCGGCATTTACTGAGGTCAAGGCCACGGTCTTGGAGTCCATGAACGATCCCCTGCGGGCTGCCCTGCAGAAAGCCAAAAGATCTCCGGCACTCGCGGATCTGGATCCCTGCGCCTTCGTGCCGGGACTGCTCCGCGTCGCTTCCACGCCGGGTCTCCTGGAGTTGATCGCTCCCCGCCCTCTGCTGCTTTTGAACGCGACCGAGGACGTCATCGCCCAGGCAACCGTACCCTATCGCGGCGGCACAAGCCTTTCCTATCAAGACGTGGACCTATCCGCCGCCAGCGCCAGAGAAGCAGACTGGCTGGCAACTCAGTTGGTCGTCCTTCCGGAGCAGCGGGAAGCACTGTTCCCTCATCGGGAGGAAGTGCTCGTGAGATTTGAAGCCAGCCCGGGAGCGGAGTCTCCCGCGCTAACCCCTTCCGCGCTAGCCGAAATGCAGGGTGCTCCCTTGCCGATGGCTTCCACTACGTTGGCGATGGATCTGGCACCGCGGCACGAGCGTTGGGTCGAAACACAAACTGGGATTAGAGTGCCAATGACGATCTTCCGCCCCGGCCCCGCCGGAGGCGAAGTGGCGCGGGGATTGCTGATTGCCGTTGCGGACGGCGGGCGAACCTCCCTGGAGCAGGACGAAGTTGTTCTGGAGGCCCAGCGCCGTCAATGGATGGTTTGGACGGTGGACCCACGTGGGGTGGGCACTCTCAGCCTCGAGCAACGAGAACCCTTTGCGTTTCTCTCGAGCCTTTGGCTCGGCGAACACTTCGTTTGGCGGCAGGCCAGCGACATTGCGCGAATCGTGGAACGTCTGGGCCGCACGAGCGTTCAACAGCCGACAGCGCTTTACGTCCGGGGCCCAATGATGAGCCTGGCCGCGCTTTACGTGGGAGCAAGCATTCCGGGGGCGCTCGAATGGATCCGCATCGCCCCGGAGCCCTCCGGCACGATGCTCCCAGCCACTTATCACTCATTCACCCGCGAGGGTCCAATGAGCATCGACCGGCTCCGACCCCAAGTGAAAGTGCCCCTCGTCACTGGCCCCACAACCGAATTCTTCCTCGCGGATTGGACTCGCCTCCGCCCATAAGGGGCGCAGCCCTGAATCGTTCCCTCGCACTTCTGGGTAGTATCGGTCGGTGGGCAACCGAGAATCCAGCGGCCGGAGGTACCGGAAGGGGCCTGAGCGAGCCCCGCGAAGTGCTGAGTCGTGCATGGTCGGAGCCCACTGACGAATCTCGGCCGGAACGGTCACAGTCGCTCTGAAATCCTTTGGCGATGCAGCTTTCGTTTCCGGCAACGGGTCGATTGGCCGCTGCCGAACCGCTGCACGACGGACAACCAGTGCAGGGCTCGCGGCGTGAACCCGAACCTGATCCTCACCGGCCACGGGAACGGAATGTCGCACACAGTGTTCCACCGTGAAAACTACGCCCAGACCTGCCATCACCAGTTCGGCTCGCCGTATCCCTTCATCGTCATGTTCCGGGGCGAGGGCTACTCGGTTCACTAGGGCGTCACGCAAAATCGAAAAGCTCAGTTGCACTCTCTTCGCCACCGCCTGCGCGACGGTTGCGCGGGCCCCTTTCTAGCTACCGGCGCACCCCTCGTCGATCGACATTCGAGCCGGCTTTCGGCTTGGTATTGATAGGGAGGCGCCGGAACCCGGGTTATCGGGTAGCACCGGTCTGCTTGGCCTACGCCGCGGAACGGCTGCCTCTAACTCGCCCGGATCGCTCTCCAGCATCCTCTTCACCAGAGCCTCGGCAATCGCCGGTAAAAAGACTACTCAGCCCCGTCGAATCTTGATCCCTTCAATAAATTCGCCCAACGCCAAGAGCTTGCTCTCTCTCGTTTCGCTGCCTTGATTCTGAGAGTGCCGCGCCTACAGAGTTTGTCGTACATCTTCGCTGTCATCTTTCTGATAAACTCACACACCTCGTAGGGCATCAGGACTGTTTTCCTTCGAAAAATGAAGGTTTATTCCAATATCTGATTCCCGCAAGCGAGATCTCAATCGACCCGAGGGGTGCTATGAAACGAGTCTATCTCCACGTATTGGCGGCAACACTGCTTCTGTTTGCCGTTCCATCCTTTGCCCAAAACTTTGCCGAAATCGCCGGTACCATCACTGATTCCTCCGGTGCGGCACTCGCTAACGCAGAAATCACCTTAACCAACCTTTCGACCAACCAAGTGCGTTCCATTACGTCCTCATCGGCTGGCACGTACACAATTCCCTTCGTCACGCCCGGAGAGTACAAAGTTGAAGTAAAGGCCAAGGGTTTCAAGACCGGTTTGGCCAACAATCGTACCTTGCAGGTTGGCGACGTCGCGCGATTCGACTTTGCCCTGGAAGTCGGTCAGGTCACCGAATCCGTGGAGGTGTCTGCCTCGGCGGAAATGCTGCAAACCGCTTCCACCGCCACCGGTACCGTCATTGAACAAAAGCGCATCGTCGAATTGCCCCTCAACGGTCGCAACTACCTTCAGCTGGTGAAACTGGCGCCCAACGTTGCCGCGGAAATGGGAGCCGGCGGTCAGGCCAACGGCCGTCAGGGCGGTGAGCGATCTAACCAGGCGCTCTCCATTGCTGGCATGCGTCAGCAGTACAATCGCTTCACGCTCGATGGCGTGGAGAATACCGACATCAACTTCAACACCTTTGTCGTTCGACCCTCCGTGGACGCCCTGCAGGAGTTCAAGATTCAGTCCGGTGTTTACTCGGCGGAGTTTGGCCGCGCACCCTCCCAGATCAGCGTCAATACGAAGCCCGGCTCGAACGACTACCATGGCGTCCTGTTCCACTTCCTCCGCAACGACGCCATCCAGGCGCGTCAATGGTTGCTCGCCGGTGAGAAGAGCCCGTTCCGCCGTAATCAATTCGGCTTCACCCTCGATGGCCCGCTTTCCATCCCGAAACTGTTCGACGCGAAGAACAAGCTCTTCTTCATGGTGAACTACGAAGGGTTGCGGGAACGCAAAAACGGCATTCGCCGCGCCACCGTCGCCGACCAAGCCATGTTGAACGGCGACTTTTCGAGCTCCGCCCACCTGCCGATTTTTGACCCCAGCACGATTCGCACTGTCAACGGCCAGCCAACCGCCCAGCCGTTCCCGAACCAGCGCATTCCGGCCAACCGCTTCAATCCAACATTTACGAAGCTGCTTAGCTTTTACGAGTTGCCAAACATTCCCGGGGCAGTGGCCGGCGTCTCCGGCTTCAACTACGAACGCAAGTCTCCGAACCCCGTAGATTGGGACCAAGTGACGTCGCGCATCGATTGGAACGAATCGACCATGAGTCAGTGGTTTGGCCGCTATAGCTGGGGCAGCGAGTTCGTCGGCGATGGAGAGACGTTCCCGCAGCAGGACTTGCGCGCCGTCACCAAGAACTGGCAAGCCATGCTCGGCAATATCCGAACTTTTTCGCCAACCCTGGTCAACGAGCTTCGCCTCGGCGCAACGATCTTCGACAATGACCGAGCCTCGTTCTACAACTTCACGCGCGACGTGACCAGCGAGCTTGCCATTCCAGGCCTGGCCCCCCCGATTCAAGCGGCTTGGGGCTCCCCTCAAGTCGGATTCGACGGAAATGGCTTCGTCGCGGGATGGGGAGAAACAACGGAAGCGCCCTTCGTATTGCGCAATCGCACCTATCAGTTGCTCGACAACCTGAGCTGGATTAAAGGTAAGCACTCCTTCAAGATGGGCGGAGAAATCGCGAGCCGCCGGTTCAATCAGGTCGGCAACCAATTCCCCCGAGGCTTCTTCCAGTTCCCGGCCCGCTACACCGCGGACCCTTCGAATCTGGGCCGCACGGGCTCAGCGTTTGCCACCGGCCTCCTGGGCTGGACCCAGGAAGCCACCCGCGCACTCGGCATCGCCAATACGCAGTTCCGCCAGTGGTCTTCGGCCTTCTACGTTGAGGACACCTGGAGAATTCGCCAGAACCTCACCCTGAATGTCGGTCTGCGCTACGAGTTCACGCCAGCGTTTGAGGATCGCTATCGCGGCATCTTCAACGTAAAGATGTCATGTCCAGGAGTCAACGACAATGGACTCGATCCTACCTGCCCGGTTCCCGTATTGGTCCGCCCCGGCGCCGGCGACTTCCATGAAGGGCTCGACATCCGCATGGCCGACCGTATTCCCAAAGCCACCGGTGACGATGTGCTCGGCAATCACGCCACCATCCTTACCGACAAAAACGACTGGGCGCCCCGTGTCGGGCTTTCCTGGCAGCCCATGTCGAAGATGACGGTTCGCGCTGGGTATGGCTTGTTCTACGCGCAAGACACTGGCAACCCAATGTGGGACATGGCCCGTAACTTTGGCTTCCGCGAATCTGCTCGCAGCCTCGACGTCGTGCCAAACGTGAACCTTACTAGCCCTTGGGCTGGCTCCGGGTCAAACGTAAGCGGTCTGTGCAAGGACTGGACGGGATTGTGTCTCTCTGGCCTGTACTCCTTCGCCAACGACACCAATCGGCGCACGGCGTACGTCCACCAATACCTGATGAACATTCAGTATCAGTTGACGGACAGCATGCTGGTCGAAGTGGGCTACCAGGGTAGCGGTGGCCACAAGCTGATGCGCATGTACGGTTGGAACGATCCGATCTTCCGGAGCGGCCCTACCGATACCCGTTCGGCCAATCAACGCCGTCCGTGGGGCACCGACTATTACGGCCGTATCCAGACCATTGGAAGCCGCGCCAATTCGAACTACCAATCGGGCATCGTCAAGGTCCAGCAGCGCTTCAGTAAAGGCTTCACCTACCTGATGTCCTATACCTGGTCCAAGTCGATCGACGATAGTTCGGCCATCCGGACCAACGACGGCGATAACCTTTTCCCCGCCTCCAACTATGACTTCACATTGGAGCGCGGCCTGAGCCAATTCCATCAGAACCATCGCCTCGCCACTTCGCTGCTGTACGAATTCCCGATTGGCCGTGGCAAGAAGTTCGACTGGGGTAAGGCCGGCAACCTCATAGCAGGCGATTGGAGCATGGGCTCCATCCTCACTATCGCCACGGGCTCGCCCTTCGGCGGTGGCGGTTGCGGCGACTTGGGCGGTACCACTCAGGGCAGCCGCGGTGACGCCACCGGCCTGCCACTGAAAGCGGATAATCCTACACCCCAGGAATACTATCGCCGCGACGCCGCTGGCCGGGGCGCGGCAGGGATCACCTGCACAGTGCCCGATGCCACCGGCGTCAATCAATTGACCTACCGGGCCGGCAACGTCTCACGCAACCCGTACATCGGCCCGGGCTTCTTTGGGTGGGACATGTCCTTCCTGAAGCGGATAAACTTCACGGACAGGGCGAACCTCGAACTCCGCATCGAGAGCTTCAACTTCCCGAATCATCCGAACTGGGGCACGCCTAACACCAACCTCACCTCGCCGCAGTACGGTCAAATCACCAGCGCGCGCGATATGAGAACCAACCAGTTTGCGTTGAAGTTCGCTTTCTGACGCTTCGTCGCTAACCAGTCCGCATGCAGGGCCCCTGGCGACAGGGGCCCTCTTTTTATGGAAGTTGCTGTAAAGCCTGCGCGGCGGCGCCACGGATCTGCATGTCGCTGCTTTGCGCCGCCTGCTGAAAGTAGCCGCGGGCTTCGGCCACCCGGCCGGTCTCGGCGTAGGCAATGCCCAGACTCAACAATGCCTTGCCTAGGCCAGGACGAAGGCGCACCGCCGTCTCCAGAGGCGCGATGGCCTCACCCGCGCGGTTGCTGGTCAGATACAGACTACCCAGATTCAAATGGGCCTCCACTAAAGCGCCGTCAAGTTGAGTCGCTTCCCGCAAATATCGCTCGGCCTCGCGCATCTCCCCACGTTCCGCCAGCGCAGTGCCGTAGTTGAAGCGCGCGGGCGCGTACTTCGGGTCCCGCAGCGCCTGGGCAAAGTGAACCCGGGCTTCCGGCCAGCGGTTACTCCGGTTCAACAGATTCCCGAGGTTGCTGTGCGCCTCCGCGTAGGCCGGGCGGCGGCGCAGCGCCTCCCGCCAAGAGAACTCCGCCTCCTGGGCGCGATTCAACTGCGCTTGCGCTCGCCCCAAATTGTTCCAGGCCTCCGGGGCGCCGTCGTCCAGCGCGATGGCACGCTGCAGCGCCGCAATCGCTTCCGTGGGGCGACCCCCTTCGAGGTAGGCCCGGCCCAAATTGATCTGCGCAATCGGGTCTTGCGTTAGCGGCTCCAACAGCCGAACCGCCTCCTCCGCTCGTCCCAATTCGACGAGCGTCGCGCCCAGGTTGCGCAGCCCGGGGGGGTAATTCGCGTCGCGCGCCAGTGCCGCGCGATACCACTGCTCCGCTCCCGTCCGGTTGCCTTGCCGGTAGTGCGCCTCTGCTAACTGATGATAGAACTCAGGCTCCCGTGGCTGATGCTTGGCTATCGCCGCCTCTAGGGCGCGAATGCCTTCCGCAAGGTTCGCCGCCTGGTATACCTGCGCCGTCGCCACGTAAAGTTCTCTCGTCGATCCTTGCAAAGTCTTCGACACCGGACTCAACGTCACCGGCCCCCGATATGCACTGGCCGCGTCCTCGTGCGTCTCCTCCCGCGGCGCTAGTAGGTTTCCGCCCGGCCGCCGCTGAATCCGATGATCCGTCATCACCACATGCACCACATCATCGGTACGCCGTTTCGGCATGTGGCAACCCGCGCAGTCCCCCTGCGCCTCCGGCTTGCCTGCGTGCCGCGCCACTTGTGTATGGCAGCCCGCACAGGAGCTATTGAACGCCTTCGCACCGCGTCGCACCGCGTGGGGATCGTGGCAGGTCGTGCACGTCATCTTGCCTTCGCTCTCTAGGAAACACCGCGATTGCTGCAGCCGGTAGCCGTGGTGCGCAATCTCGAAGTGGTCCCGCGGACCCTGCCCGGCAGGAAAGTCAAAGTGCACGATAAAGTCGGTCAACGGCTCCTGCGGTCGATAGGAGAAGGGCTGCCGGTTAAACCGGCGAATCGCATAGGGCAGGGCGCGGCTGGTCGATTCGAGGTGGCACTGCAGACACACCTCCACTTGCCGCTCCTGGGTCAAATGCTTCGGGTTGAAGATCGCTTGGCGGATCTCTTCCAGCTTCTTGCCTGTTGAGGCCGCGGTGACGTGCGCTTGCCCCGGTCCATGGCACCGCTGACAACCGATCCCGGAGGCCAGCTTGCCCGTCTCCTCCTCGGGGTAGCCGTTGTGGCAGAACAGACATTCGGTTGAGATGGCGCGGCGAAAGCCGGGGTGGTCCCGCTGGTCGTAGCCTGGGCTCATGGCAAAGCCGCCGCCGTTTTCGGCGTACCAGCCGAGGGGAAGCTCAACGAGATCGCCGCTCGGTTTGCGGTGTATAAACGTGCGTGCATGGTTGCCGGAGCCCATGACGAAATCGATCTGGCGTTCGAATTCATTGGTTGTCCTGCCTTGCGCGTCGAGTTGGTGACGGCGTTGCACGAATTGGCCGTTGCGTTCGAGGATGGTGAAGTAGGAGTCGGAAGCCGCGTGATAGAACGGCTGGTGGCGTTCGAGCAGCGCGCGCATGCCTTCTGGACCTGCGGCCGAAAAGGCACGCGCCATTCCCGTGGCGCGGTAAGATTGCGCAATTTGGGAGTGGCAGGCGGCACAGGCATCCGCAGAGGCGTAGGAATTGGCTTGCCTTGCCGGAGGCTGGCGCTGACAGGAGAAGGTGAGTAGGAGTAAGAGCAGGAAGAGTGGCATCGGAACCGGGTGGGGGTTGGGGAGCGTCATGGAGTTTTGGTCGGGTTCGATCCGATGCCATGCGGGCCGGAGGCGATTACGTCAATCCGCAGCACAGGAGCAAGAAACTTAACTGCGGACGGAGCGAGATGGGGAATACGAGTCCTCCGAAGACCCGTGGCTAATTCCTCCAGGTCGAAATCCTATCAGGCAAAGTCTCTCAGGAACAAGCGCGTCAGCGCAGATCCTCTCGACCGGGTCGAGGAAAAGTCTGTCGGCTTTTGTCGGGTAGCACCGGATACGCGAGTTACTGCTTGTCGGAGCGGTTTACCAATGCTCGCACCAGGTTCGTGTGGCGTGCCTCGAACGAAACGGATGACGCGGATCGCTTGGGCACGACCGTATCTTGCTGACGAGCAACGCCGTCGCGCGCGTCGGGGCGAGTGCCGTGGAGATCAGAGGCCCAACGCCCACACAGCTTCGCATCTCGACTTCGCATACTTCATTGAAAACGGCCCGGATATCCGCCTCAGACGCTTTCGCTTCAACGCCCCAAAGACTCGCCGTCTCGGAACACTACCCTCCCCCAACGCGAGCCTAACCTTGGCCTCGGCAGCGCGGTTTCGCCAACTTCGTTCCCCGGCCCCCGACCCTTTACTGTGTCGGAACTCAACGACGCGCCGGACGAACGAATCGCCCGCTCCAGTATCTGGGTGGACGGCATTTTGCGCATATACCCGCCGGCCGCCCCGGAACACTCGCCCTCCGCGTGGACTTGACTCGCCTCGACGAGCTCCTCCCCATCAGTCCGTCTCGCCAAGCCCATCGTCAGGCAGTGCTCTCGGGGCCAGGTCACACGCGGCGTGGAGGAGATCGAAAGGACGAAGCTCAAGGCCGGCGCCCGTTTGTGAAACATCGATAGCCACAGCTAGATCATCCGCCCCCGCCAGTGACTGTCGCGATTGACTTGATCCCCGGCCCGCCCTGCGCTGAAGGTTTCTCCCTCCTACGGCCCCTGCTGCAGCGGACCGTCCGCCACGTGGATGTCCAGTTCCCCAGTCACCTGCGTTCCGCCCACGCGAACAAGGCTGTCGCCACGCTGTTTCTGCAGCCGTGGCGAAAACCATCGGGTCATCACCCCGGAGGAGATTACGGTGATGCACACAGGAGACCCGTCACCGGGCGACAACGACTGGTCGGACTTCGACTGGATCGGCAATTGTGGCTTTCTGCACCGGGTCGATTGTCTGCGGCCGAACTGCTGCACGACGGACAAATCCTCACTGGCAGCCAAAACGAAATGTTACACACGGTCGATTTCCGCGAAGACGAGACCCCGACTTACAATCACCGCTTTGGTTCGCCGTATCCCTTCGTCGTTATGTCCTGGGGCGAGGGCTAATCGGTTCCGGGGCGCGTGGGGCGGTTCCCCTGCTCAAATCGAGGCATTGCGCGCGAGTCGCGGTGGCCTTGATCAGGCCTTCCCATTGACGCGGGCGGCGATCTTATCGCGCAGGAGCAGCCATGCCAGACACCCCCCAGCGCCAACGTCATACGACATGCAGAAGGAGGGCCACCATTCGGGCACTCCAGCATTTGTCACGATGCCGGAGTGGAAGAAATCGAATACGCCATGGCCGGCGAGTGCGGCGGCGACCAGCCAGAGATTGCGCTTGAACCCAACGACGGCCAAGATCACGAAGGCGGTCATCACGCTCGATTCGATGAGCAGAGCGTGGGTCGTTCCCCCCATCACGGCAAACAGGTCGTAGTAGTGGGCAACTACGATCAGCACGGTCGGGTAGAAAGCGCGATCGCGATCCAATCCTACCGTCCGCGCAAACACAGTCACAACTACCGAGAGCAAGCTTCCGACTACGTATCCCATACACGTCCTTTGATTCTTACTATCCCGGTATGAACTACTCCCGCGTATCGGCCAGAGTCTGGCGGTTGGGCCAAGCGCAACGGCGCAATACTCGGCATGCTTACTGTAATCACGGGCGCTTGCATCGGCAAACAGGACCGCACTGGCAGGCATTGCCACACGGACAGGCGGTCTTCTCTGGTGCCGCTTTGGGGGCTTGGCACCCGCACTGGCAATCTGCGCCGGGGCAGGACTTGCAGAAACATTCGGATGATTTGAACATGGTAGATTCTCCTTTTTCGCTGGTTGACTTGCTGTCAACGAAATGAGTTTCTCATCAAAGCCCGTTCCGGGGATTGAACGGAACGGCTATCGGCGATGAATGAATCGGCTAATGTTCGGTGGATAAATGTCCGGCGGCCGGCCTACTCGGAAACGCGAAACGGAGAGTCGATTTCGGTAAAAGTGCCCCGCATCAGCACCGACGGCGCCATTCCAACCATTTGGTAAAACGTTCGCGTCAGGTGCGCTGCATCCGCGAAATCGGCAGCGTGGGCCGCGTCCGCGATCGTACGCTCGGAGCCGATGGCGAGCATGGCCCTGGTCATCTTCCGCCACAGCATGTACCGGCTAAAGGGAAGTCCAACCTGTTCTTTGAAGAGATGCGCGAAACGGCTCGGCGAGAGGAACGCCATCCCAGCCGCAGTGTCCAATGAGACGCGCAGATCGTCGGATGGTTGAATCCGGCTTAGCACCTTCGTGATTCGTGGGTCCAGGCTGCGCATCGGCGGTGGTCCCGGACTGATCGCAAGGACACAATGGCGGATGAGCGAGCCGATTTCCGTTCCTGCAAAGGGCTGTTCGACAAACGTGCGGAGTGCCAAGACGGATGAGGAAAGGTGGTTCTCGGGAACGATCGTGATGTCGTGGGCGAGGAGGGTTTGCAGCCACACCCCTTCTTTCGATTCAGGGTCGACAAATAACATCGCGCCAGAGGCCCCATTGCAATCGAAGGAATGAACCGCATCCGGTCGGACAACAATCCCGCGGCCGTGGCGCCAGTTCTCGTGGTGGCCGCACACGGCGAAAGGTTCGTCGAGTGAGATGACAATCTGGATCGCATGGTGCGAGTGGGCCGGGACGATGCCCTTCGCCTGGCCAATCAGTAGGAAACCGCCGTCCCACAGGTACCAGCGAGGAATGCTTAACCACCTGTAAGAGGCATCGTTTACCCGCTGGTTCACAGAATCTCCGGTTCTTAATGTAGCTGGTTTGTGCAACAAAATCAGCGGGATCCGTCAAACCTCAAATGGGTCACTCTCGATACTGACCTGCCCCCCAAAACGTCCCGTCAGAGATCTGAAATCAGCTTGCCCCAATACCACGAGCAGACGCACCGAACCCCAGAGCACCCCGACCGCCTCCCGAGTTCGCGCGTCCCATAGCCGCCCGGCATGCCTCGTGCCGCTGTTCGCGATGCTGCTACCGAACACGTCTGCCAGCATCGACATTGGTCGACGGGTTACGCTTGGCCGGCCACTTCGACGCGGCTCGCGGGTCCTTTTGCGGAGGACTGGGCGCCAAGGGGCTCCCGGAACGGCTCCACGGGAATGCGCTCGTAGCTCACCTCCAGAACCGTAAGTTGCACCGTACCACCCGGCGCCCGCAGAACGACGCGATCGCCCTCTTCCGCCTTCATCAAAGCTTGTCCCAAAGGCGACAACCAGCTGACGTGCTTGCGGTTGAGGTCGACCTCGTCGGCGCCCACGATGCTCACCACGCGTTCGGTTTCCTCCGCATCGGCATAGCGCACCGTAGCTCCGAAGAATACCTTCGTCGCCGCTTGGCCCGTTCGAGGGGCCTCTGGATCCACCACGACGGCGGCTTCGATTCGCTTCATCAAAAAGCGAAGCCGCGAATCGATCTGACGGAGCCGCCGTTTGCCGTACTGATAGTCGGCGTTTTCACTGCGATCGCCATTGCTCGCTGCCCAAGTCACCACTTCCTTTACGGCCGGGCGTTCCCGGGCGAGTAGAAAATGGTGCTCCTCCTTCAGGCGCTGCAATCCGCCCGGCGTGATGTAGTTCTTAAGTGGGACCCCTGGCGCATCCGGTCGAGGTGCTCTTGTATACCCTTTTCGCATATCTTCCTTGGTTCAGCCCGAATCCAGTCCTTAGCCCGCAGCTCACCACTTCGGAGTAGAGGTTCGCCCACGTCATCGTTTGCCTCCCTTCTTTCTATCAGCTTTAGATCCCGCCCTTCGTCTGGCCACTGCCCCGGAGTGCGCTCGCCACCCAAGGCCCCTCGGGGTATCGCTCGAAGCCGATTTCGTCCTCCAACTGGTCCAGCCGGGGATTCAAAGCCCGGCTATTTCGCTGGCGAGCTCGAAAAGACCAGCCGCCTCGACGTCCACGCTGATCCGATAACGGCCGGCGCCGGAATCGACGGCAGTGGGATAAGAACTCGCTATCGGGAACGGAGGTGCAGCGGCATTGCCCACGTCGAATTTTGCAAATGCTGCTCGCCACTCTGCGATACCTTTGTCGATGTGGACTCAACACTGCAGCACGTGATCGATCTAGGCGCCGCGTACTTTTTGGCGCTGCCCATCGGATGGGAGCGGGAACGGAGTGAGCGCAGCGCCGGCATCCGCACGTTCCCGCTGGTCGGCCTCGCCAGTTGTGCCTTTATCCTGGGCACCGAAAGTATCCTGGGGGATCACGCTGAGGGCCGCGCTCGCATTGTGGAAGGCGTCATAACCGGAATGGGTTTCATAGGCGGCGGCGCCATCCTTAAAATCGGGAACTCTGTCAGAGGCACTGCGACGGCCGCTAGCCTATGGGCCACCGGTGCAATCGGGGTCTGTTGCGGACTGGAATCCTATGATGTAGCAGTAGTAGTTAGCATCGTCACGATTGTCACACTCTGGCTTCTCGTACCGTTAAAGGTGGAAGAATCGAAAACCGATAATCGAGATTGAGTCTCTGTATCGATGCGGGTTGACCGGTCCCGCCAATGAAAGGTAGTTGCGATTTCGGTTCTTTAATCTGGTTGTCGAACGGGAAGTGGATCTGGGCGTCTTTGTACGGCTCAAACGAGGTGTATCGCTATGACGGCGAAGTGTAG
Source organism: Candidatus Sulfopaludibacter sp. SbA3 (assembly GCA_945890485.1). Taxonomy (GTDB): domain Bacteria; phylum Acidobacteriota; class Terriglobia; order Bryobacterales; family Bryobacteraceae. The sequence continues at coordinate 51,271 of CAMDCN010000015.1, forward strand.
ATGTACGGCGGAGCCGCAGACTGATTGCCGGGCCACGGAGGAATGCTGTCTCCTCCTAGGCCTATCCTGTCGGGTGCGGCGAATGCGGTCATTTGCACTTCTTGATTGCACCCACATCGCTTGGCTACTGCCCCGGAAGGCGCTTGCCGCCCAAGGTCCTTCGGGGGATTGCTCGAAGTCGATTTCGTCCTCTAGCTGGTCCAGCCATGGACTCAAAGTCCGGCTAGTTCACTGGCGAGCTCGAAAAGTCCAGCCGCCTCGACGTCCTCACTGATCCGGTAGCGGCCGGTGCCGGAATTGACGGCAACTCTTCGCGCCGGCCGGAGATCCAGGCAGGCATTGTGAAAGCCCTTCTCGGGCCGGGCGGAGACGCCGCGCTTGATATCGATAGCCCAGATTCCATGACCCGGAACTTCAAGTACCAGATCGATTTCGGCTCCGGCGGCAGTGCGATAAAAACTCGCTATTGTGAACGGAGGTGCAGCGGCAAGCAGATTTTCAATGACGAAGCCCTCCCAGCTCAACCCCACTACCGGATGGCCCGAAAGTGCATTGAAATCGGCGATCCCGAGTAGAGCGTGGACAATGCCGGAGTCGCGCACATAAACCTTCGGAGATTTGACGATCCGTTTTCCTGCGTTGGCGTGGTACGGTGGCAGGCGCCGTACAAGCAACAGATCGGAAAGCAGGTCAATGTAGCGAGCAGCGGTTTGAGCGCTGACCATGAGCGATGTGGCGAGGCGCGACGCGTTCAGCAGCCCACCCTGATTGTGCGCAAGCATGATCCAAAGACGTTCCAGCGTCTCCGTCGGAATTCGCGGTCCGAGCAGGGGCAGTTCCCGCTCCAAATAGGAACGGATGAAGTCCTTTCTCCAGCCAAAACTGCCGCGGTCATCCGAAGCGAGATAACTGTCGGGAAAGCCGCCGCGGACCCAGAGCCGAGTCGAATCCTCATTCGAGGAGTGCAGTTCGAGAACATCGAGGGGACCAAGGTCGACGTGGGTAATGCGGCCCGCGAGGCTTTCGCCCGACTGGCGTAAAAGGTCCATCGAAGCTGACCCGAGGAGGAGATATCTTCCGGTCCGGAGGCCCTTCCGCCGGCCTTGATCGATGAGCCCGCGTAGGGCGGGGAACAGTTCCGGTACACGATGGACCTCGTCGAGGATAACGAGCCGGTCCTCGAATTGTTTCAGGAACAGCGCTGGCTCGGACAATTTCAAGCGGTCTTCGCGCGCTTCCAGGTCGAGGTAGAGTGACGGCGTCTGATCGGATAACTCCAAGGCGAGGGTGGTTCTGCCAAGCCGCCGCGGAATCATCCTTGCATATTGTCCACGGCGTGGAAGATTTGCAAGGTAGATCGCTCGTGCCCCTCCGGTTCGGCGAATGCCGATTTTTTTCTGCTTTCGAATCAGGGAGATGCAGCGGCAGCGTCCCTCGGTCGTCCCGCTCCGGTCTGACAATAGATCGAGGGGAGCAATCACCCGGCAGTTGCTAGTGGCCTGGCCTACAAACGAAGCCAATGTTTCCAGGAGCCACTACTCATCGATTCTATTTAGAATCAACGACATAAAAGGGAAAGAATGGCCTTTCGCCCCCACGTTTCAGCAAATTCTACGAACGAAGCCGATTCAGCCCCCGCAGCGTCCCAGCGGGGCTTTGAACCCCGCCGGGACGCCAGGCACTAAGCCAGAATCTCCTTGATCACCCGGCCTCCGATATCGGTCAGCTTCTTGTACCGCCCCGCATGCAGGTACGTCAGCCGGTCCTGCTCCAGGCCCATCAGATGCAGCAGCGTCGCATGCACGTCCCGCACCGGAATCGGGCTCCCCGCCGCCCGCACCGAAAAGTCGTCCGTCTCCCCAAACGTCGCCCCCTTCTTCACGTTCCCGCCCGCCATCCACACCGCTAACCCATACTGGTTGTGGTCCCGCCCCGGCTTGTCCGTCACCAGGTTGTTGTCAAACGGCGTCCGCCCCATCTCACTCGCCCACACCACCAGCGTGTCGTCCAGCAGCCCGCGCGCCTTCAGGTCCTGAATCAGCCCGCCCACCGGCTGGTCCACCTCCTTGCAGTGCTTCGGAATCCGCCCCTTCACGTCCCCGTGGTCGTCCCAACGGTCGCCCCCCGCACCATGCAACGTCATCACGAACCGCACCCCCCGTTCCACCATCCGCCGGGCCAGCAAACACTGCCGCCCAAACGGCTCCGAGATCGGGTCGTCCATCCCATATAGCTTCTTGGTCGCCGCCGTCTCCCCGTTCAAGTCCACCAGCTCCGGCGCCTTCGACTGCATCCGGAACGCCAGCTCATAGGCCGCTATCCGTGCCTCCAACTCGCCCGTGTTCGTCCGCCCTGCCCGGTGCTGCTCGTTCTGCCACTGCAGCAGGTCGAGCTCGGCCCGCTGCTGCCCCTCGCTCATCCCTTCCGGCCGCTTCAGGTCCACAATCGGCGTGTCCCCGTTCCGGAACAGCGTCCCCTGGTAAGCCGCCGGCAGAAACCCGTTGCCCCAAACGCCCGCCCCGCCAATCGTCGCGCCCCGCCGGTCCCCCAGCACCACAAAGCCCGGCAGATCCCGGTTTGCCGACCCCAGTCCATACGTCATCCACGCGCCCACGCTCGCCGACCCCGGGAACTGGTTCCCGGTCAGCGTGTGATATACCGCCGGCCCATGGTTGTTGTTGTCCACCTTCACCCCATGGACAAATGCCAGTTCATCCGCCACGCCGCCCAGCGCCGGCATCAGCTCCGACATCCAGCGCCCGCTCTGGCCCCACTGCCGCAGCGGCGCAATCGGCGGGATGATCCGGTTCGGCGCCGCCGAAAACGTCGCGATCTCCCCCTCGGTGTTGCCCGCTTGCGGCATCCGTTGCCCCGCCCGCTTCACCAGCTCAGGCTTGTTCTCGAACAGGTCCATCTGGCTCACGCCGCCTTCCATGAACAGGAAGATGCAGCTCTTCGCCCGCGCCGGCCAGTGCGCCACCTTCGGCGCCAATGGATTCTCCTGGCCCGCCAGCGCAATCCCGCCCAAGCCCAGATACGACTGTAATAACCAATCCCGTCTCGTCATAGCTACTCCACGTAGAGAAACTCGTTCGCGTTCAAGAGCACCCGGCAGATCGCCGCCAGGTCGCCCGTAAATCCCTTGTACCGTTCCAACTCAGCCGCCGACGGCGCGCGCCCCAGCACAATGCTGAAGGCCCGCTTCACCTGCACAGTCCGGTCCGTGCTCTCGGCGGCCACGCGCTTGGCCAACTGCGCCGCCTCTTCGTGCATCAGGTTCCCGTTCATCATTGCCAGCGCCTGCAGCGGCGTGGTCGTTGCGCTGCGCCGGTCGCAGCTCTCGCTGAACACCGGCGCATCGAACGCCGCCATCATCGGCAGCGGCATGCTCCGCCGCTGGAACGTATAAATGCTCCGCCGTCGGCCGTCCTCGTCCCGCTCGTTCGGCTCCCACATCGCGGCCCCGCCGCGCCCGTAGCGCGCAAAGTCCGCCAAGTCCGCCGGCAACGGAGGAAAGACGCTCGGCCCACCACGCTCGGTGTTCAGCCGGCCGCTCAGGTACAGGATTGAGTCCCGCAACTCCTCGCCTTCCAGGCGCCGCCGCGGGAACCGCGAGAGCAGCTTGTTCTCTGTGTCCTTCTCCCAAGCCGGATTCTCGCCGCTCTGCCGGTAGGTCGCCGACAGCATGATCTTCCGGTGCATCGCCTTGATGCTCCAGCCGCTGTCCATGAACTCATGCGCCAGCCAATCGAGCAGCTCGGGATGCGTCGGCCGCTCCCCGTTCACGCCGAAGTCGCTCGGCGTCGCCACAATGCCGGTCCCGAAGTGATACTGCCAAATCCGGTTCGCCATCACCCGCGCCGTCAGCGGATTGTCCTTGCTCGCGATCCACTTCGCCAGCGTCAACCGGTGCCCGCGTGTTGGGAACTGCCGGTACCGGTCCGTCTCCAGCTTTGCGGCCTCCGCCTTGCCCGTAAAGGCCGTCGGGAAGCCCGCCTCGACTGGCTCCCCCGGCAGCCGGTAGTCGCCGCGCAGCAGCACCCGCACCGGCGCGATCGCCGGGCCGTTCGGCGGCCCGGGAACATTCTTCACCGTCAGTGCGACGGGCTGCCAGCGGCCCAGCCGCCGCTGCCAAACCTGCAAGCTCTCTGTCAGTTCGCCATGCCGCTCCCGCTCCGCTTCGCTGAACACCTTCGACTGCCGGTTGTTCATCTCCGCTCGCAGGTCGGTCACCTCGAGGACGTCGAAGCGCGCCGGGTCCAGCTTCAGCCGCGCCATCAGTTCCTTCTCGAGTGCGTCGAGCGCCGCCTTCTCCTCCGGGTCGCCCGTCCGGTCCGCGTCCTCTTTCACGAGGGCATAGTGCCGTTGCTCGTCCCGCGAGAACTGACTCTTCTCCTTCCGCCGCATCTCCAGCCGCAGGTCCGCAATGGTCGCCGGCTTCCCCGCCGCCAACTCCCGCCGTCGTGCCACCAGCTTGGGGAGAGCCTCTTTCTCGTAGGCGTCCCGCGCCGCCTTCTCCGGCCCATCCTTCAGCCGCGCCTCGATCTCCTTGATCTTGGCCTTCGCCTTCTCCGCGAACGCCTCATCGGCGTAGGGCACCGTGACGTTCTCCACCTGCACCGTGTTAAAGAACGCCTGCCAGCGGTAGTAATCCTTCTGCGGAATCGGGTCGTACTTATGGTCGTGGCAGCGGGCGCAACCCACCGTCAGGCCGAGGAACACCGAACTCGTCGCCGCCGTCACCTCCGCCAGATAATTTGCCCGCACCTCATCCGCGACGAGATTCGACCGGTCCCAAGGCGCCAGCCGCAGGAAGCCCAACGGTACATGGCCCTGAACATTCGGCGCGTAGTTGTTGCGAGACTGCGAATGCTCGTCCCCGCCCCCCAATTGTTGAATGATGAACTTGTCGTACGGTAAATCGCGGTTGAACGCCTCGATCACCCAGTCCCGGTACCGCCACGCGTTCCCGATCGCGCCGTCGCCTTCGAGTCCGCTAGTCTCTCCGTAGCGAGCGAGGTCCAGCCAATGCCGCCCCCAGCGTTCGCCATAGCGAGGATCCGCCAACAGCCTCTCGACCAATTTCGGAAAATCGCCTTCGCGAACAAACTCCGCCATCTCTTCCGCGGTCGGAGGCAATCCGATTAAATCAAAATATGCGCGGCGAGCTAAAGTTCGCCGGTCTGCCTCCGGCGCCAAACCCAATCCCTTCGCCTTGAGCTTGGCGAGCACAAACTCGTCGACGGACTTGCCTTGTGGCCGGACCGGTTTCTCATACGGCCAGCGCCATTCCTTTTTCGCGCTCGAATCTTCCGCGGGCAAACTTTTCACCCAAGCTTCCAGTGTCTCGACGTCTTTTGCGGCGAGCGGCTTGCCGACCGGCATCTGCGGATTGAGTTCGCCCTTGACCATCTGGATCAGCGGACTCGTCTCCGGATGGCCTCCGATGACCGCTTTGCCATGCTTCTTCCCGCCCGAAATTACGAGATCGCGGCTTTCCACCGAAAAACCGCTCAGTTGCGACGTTCCGCCGTGACATTTCGCACAATGCGAAGCCAAAATCGGGGCAATCTCCCGATCGAAATCCGGCACGACCGCCGCAAATAAAAAAACCCAAGGCCACATGGTGACATTGAGTCTATCGAAAAACAATTTTAATGGCGACCCCAGAGGGATTCGAACCCTCGTTGACGCCGTGAAAGGGCGGTGTCCTAGGCCGGGCTAGACGATGGGGTCGCGATGAGCGAACAAAGACTAGGATACCGGGCGAGTGGACTAAACGTCAACCCGCCCGGCCATTTCGAAGGGTTAGAGGGTCTTGAGATACGCGAGGAGATTGGCCATATCCTCTTTTTCGAGCTGCTCTTCGTAAGGAGGCATCCCGTTGCCGCCCTTCTTGATCTTGTCGATTACCTTCTCCTCCGTCACTCCCTCTTTTTTGTAGAGAGCCTTTAAAGCAGGGGCATTCCCACGCTTTTCGTCGGTGTCGGTGTTGTGGCAACCCATACAGGCCGAGTTCTCAAACACTTCCTGGCCCTTCTTGGCATCTGCTGCCATCGCGGCGCCGGTCACAAGAATCGCCGGGGCGGCCAAGGCAAAAAAGCGCTTCATCATAGTCATGGATTTCCAAACTCCTCAAAGGATCTAAACCGCTATTCTACAATCTGCCCATGCGTCCCGTCATCTTGCTCTTCGCCAAGGCTCCGGTGCCAGGCCGCGTCAAAACCAGACTTGCCGCTGGAATCGGCCCCGACCAGGCAGCCGACCTGCACAGACTCTTCGTCAATACGATGCTCCACCGCCTCTCCGGGTTCGGAGAAGTTGAACTGCATCTCGACACCCTCACAGACGAATTTTCAAAGCAAAACGTTTCTCAGGTTCAACAATCGTCCGGAAATCTGGGAGACAGAATGCTGCACGCATTGACGCCGCGGTTGCCGGCTTTGCTGCTCGGTTCGGATTCACCAACGGTGCCGGACTCGCACATCCTCGCGATGATGGAGGCTTCGGCGGACGTGACCCTGGCGCCGACGGACGACGGCGGCTACTGGGCGATCGCGGCGCGGCGGACGCATCCGGCGATGTTTGCCGGCGTTCGATGGTCGACGGCAGACGCGCTCGCCGACACGGCGGCGGCCTGCCGGGCGGCGGGGCTGACGGTTGCATTGGGACCATCCTGGTTCGACGTGGATGAACCCGAGGATCTTGGGCGCATCGCGGAATTCCTGGAGCAAAACGGCCACTTCGAACATCTCCCCCTGCATGGCACTTAAAGTTGGCAGCAAAGCACCCGAATTGAAGCTCACCGACGAAGCGGGCAACCCGTTCAAGCTCTCCTCGCTGAAGGGCAAAACCGTCGTCCTATACTTCTACCCGAAAGCCGATACGCCAGGCTGCACCACCGAAAGCTGCGAGTTCCGCGATCACTCGCCGGCCTTTGCGGAGAAGGACGCCGTGATCATCGGCATCTCGCCGGACGCGTCGAAAGCGCAGTTGAAGTTCAAGTCGAAGTTCGACCTCCCGTTCTCGCTGCTCGCGGACTTTGAACACGCGGGGGCGGAGGCCTACGGCGTTTGGAAAGAGAAGTCGATGTACGGCAAGACGTATATGGGAGTAGAACGGACGACCTTCATCATCGGCCCGGACGGCAAGATCAAGCAGATTTTTGAAAAGGTGAAGCCGGCGGGACACGCGGCGGAAGTGCTGGCGGCCATCTAGCCTTTCAGCTCCGCGATGGTGGCGCCGGACCCGCCTTCGGCCGGCGTCGCCGCGTAGAAGTCCGAGACGTGGGGGCTCTTCTTGAGCAGGTCGGCGACGGCGCGCTTCAAGATGCCCATGCCGTGGCCGTGGACGATCCGGACTCGGTCGACGCTCGCGACGGCGGCGCGGTCGAGGAAGGCGTCCACTTCGTCCATGGCTTCGTCGGCGCGCTTGCCGATCAGGTTCAGTTCGCGCGTCACTGTTTCGTATGCTGGACCCTGCTGGAAGGTGACGCCAGAGGGTAGCTTGGGATCCGCGCCGCCGGCGGGGAGGACTTCAAGAACGTCGCTGACGGGGACGCGCATCTTCATGAAGCCGATGACGACCTCGATTTCGCCGCTGGGCAGGATGCGTTTGACGCGGGCGATGTCGCGGACGCCCTTGAGCTTGACGCGGCTGCCCTCGACGATGGGCGGCAGCGCAGCGGGGCCTCCGACGGGGCCGCGGAGGGAGCCCACTTCGTCCTTGAGTTCGGCGCGGGTGCGGGCGACCTTGCGGATCGCGTTTTCAGCGGCCTTCTTGCTGGCGAGCCCGGCCATGGCGCCTTCGATGGCTTCGCGGGCCTGAGCTTCAAATTGCGCGAGGGCCGCTTCGCTGCGGCGTTCGACTTCGCGGATCTTCTGCTCGTGAGCCTTCTTTGAGGCGTCGCGCTGTTGGTTCGTTTCGAGTTCGAACTGGGTTCGTTTTTGTTCTAGGTCGGCCTTTTCGCGGTTGACCTCCTCGAGACGGCGGTGGAGTTCGGCGATGAAGGCGGCGATGTCGCGCTCGGTGGTCGTCATGGCCTGCTTCGCGCGATCAATGAGCGCGGGCGGCATACCGAGTTGGGAGGCGATGGCAAGGCCGGCGCTGCGGCCAGGGGCGCCGGTCTGCAGCAAGTAGGTGGGTTTGAGGGTTGCGTCGTCGAAGCCCATGGAGGCCTGGACGACACCAGGGGTGTTGGCGCCCCAGATTTTGAGGGCTGTCAGATGCGTCGAGGCCATGGTGAGCGCACCGTATTCGCGGAACTTTTCGAGGATGGCGATGCCGAGGGCGCCGCCTTCTTCGGGGTCGGTGGCGCGGCCGAGTTCGTCGAGGAGGACGAGCGAATCTGGCGTGGCCTGTTCGAGCATTTCCGAGACGTGGCGGATGTGGGAGCTGAAGGAGCTGAGGGACTCGGCGATGGACTGGTTGTCGCCGATGTCGGCGAGGATCTGCTGGAAGACGGGGAACTGGGCCTGGCGGGCGGGGACGGGCATCGCGGACTGGGCCATGAGCGCGAGGAGGCCGGCGGTCTTCATGGTGACGGTTTTGCCGCCGGTGTTGGGGCCGGTGATGAGGAGGGTGCGGTTGATGGGGTCGAGGCCGAAGGAGACGGGGACGGGGTGGCGGCGTTCTCGGCGGAGGACGTCGGCGAGGATGGGATGGCGGGCTTCGACGAGGAGGAGGGCGTCGCCGAAGGTGGGGATGACGCCGCCGAGGTTGGCTTTGGCGAAGGTGAGTTCGAGGATCGCCATGGTGGCGATGGAGTCGCGGATAGAGGCGGCGTGGGTGCGGAGGGCTTCGGTGAGTTCGCGGAGGATGCGATGGACTTCGCGCATCTCCTCTTCGGTCAAGCGGACGAGTTCGTTATTGAGCTGGATGGTTTCCATGGGCTCGACGAAGAGGGTGGCACCGGTGCCGGAGGCGGCGTGGATGACGCCATCGACCTTTTTGTGTTGGCCGGCGACGAGGGGGACGACGAAGCGGTCGTTGCGGATGGTGACGTATTCGTCCTGGAGGACGCCTTCGTCGCGGTGGACGCGGAGGAACTTTTCGAGGGAGGACTGGATGTGCTCCTTCTGCTTGCTCATGCCGCGGCGGAGGCGATGGAGGGCGACGCTGGCGTCGTCGGCGAGGGAGCCATCGGGGAGGACTTTGCCGGAGATTTCGCGGAGGACGCTGCGGAAGTCGCCGAGTTTTTGGGCGCGATGGGCGAGGAGGGGGTAGCGATCGACGACGAGGAAGATGGCGGCGCGGAGGTCACCGCTGCGTTCGAGCCACTGGATGAGGTCGTAGAGTTCGCGGCCATCGAGGCCGGCGCCTTCGATGCGGAGGCGGGCGGCGGCCTCGGCGACATCGGGGAGGCCGGTGAAGCGGACGGCGGAGCCTTTGGCGGCGTTGCCGGGGGAGTTGGCTTCGTCGAGCCAGCGCATGGCTTCGGCGACTTCGGCGAGGTCGTGTTCGAGGGCTGGGCGATTGGTGGAGGGGGTGAGGTCGTCGAGGAGGCGGCGGGCGGCGGCGGTGGAAATGTGGCGGCCGACGATCTCCTTTAACGATGCGTACTCTAACAGTTCGAGACTACCGGGACCCATGATATTGCTCAATTCTTTAGGGTACCGTTCGGGGGGGGTGCGTATGGGAATGGAGGGGGCAGAGGCACCCCGTGGGGCCGGTGTCAAAAATTGACAACAGTTGTTATCGGCACTATCGTACGGATATGAACGTAAATCTCGGATCCGTGTTAGACCAGTTCGTGGCCGATCTCCTCAAGACCGGACACTATCAGACCCAAAGCGAGATTCTGCGCGAAGGTTTGCGTTTGCTCAAGGAAAAGGAGGAGCTGAAGCAACTGCGTCTTGCTGAGCTGCGCAAGGAAATCGCCATCGGCAGTGCCGAGGCCGATCGGGGAGTGTTCGTTGACGGCCCAGAAGCCTTCGCTGCGATCCGGAGACGTAGCGCAGAGCGGAAGGGCGCCAAGGGATGAAGCTTTTCGTCCTCACCCCGAGCGCGGAGCAGGATGTCAGCGACATCTGGGACTACATTGCCAACGACAGTATTGCGGCCGCTGACCGCGTTCTTGATGCCCTGGAGGCCCGGATGGTGAAGCTCTCGAAGAGTCCCGGCGTTGGACATTGGCGAGAAGAATTGGTAGACAAACGGCACCGGTTCTCGTTGGTCTACTCGTATCTAATCGTTTACCGAGATGAGACTAATCCGATCCAGATTGTCCGTGTTCTCCATGCCGCGCGTGATCTGCAAAGCATCTTGGGATTGTCGCCGGACTGAGAGGAGTTGAGGAACAACGATAGAGGGTATGAGCCGGGACCTTCGCAACTTAGTGGACAGACGGGCTTTGGCGTTGTTTCACACCGACGCGGAATAGCCTCGTCAGTAAAGGGCGGAAGGAAGAACCTTGCTGTGGCCGGAATTACCGGATGCGGTTCGATGGGACGGATCGCCGCCAGCGCATTGATCGTCCTAACCCGTATAGGTGCCGATGGAAGCAGGTTGGGCGTATAGACGACTACTCGTTCATCCTGGGTGGCTTAGGGGCACCCAGAAGCAGTAAGGTCTTCGTGGCATGCTTGATCTCCGAGGTCAAAGAACAGACTGCAGGTGTCGTGATCCTCTGCCCCTCGGCAACTTTGTCAACCCACATCTTGCCGAGTGGTGAACGAGTGACAATCGATTGGTCAGCAAACACAAGCAACTCTGTCCCCACCTCTGTTGAGAACCCAACACAGTCTGCGGACCCCTCCCGTGCGTGCAGAACAATTCTGCGACCTACTATTCCTTTCCACACGCCACTGACTTCAAGAGTCGCTAGGAATCGACGGGGTCTCCAATCTGCCGTTCCCTTGAAGGGCTGGCTCGATTCACGATACGAACCTTCGAGGTAGTCAACGTTGGACAGCTTCCCTCGGAACACCGAACTCGCGTTGCGTAGGGCCTCCTGCGCCGTGGGAAATGAGCACATACAGGCATGCAGAGGCCCACTGGACCAAAATAGGACAGCGGTCATGCACAGTGTTCGAGGAAGCGGCTCAAGTACCCTCATAATTTCCATGAATAACACAGCTCGGTTGAACGCCATTGTGACCCACTGTTAGTCTTGGCGGGAGATGAACAGTCAGGTCATCAATAAGGTCATCCGCTCCGAAGTGTGGCCGGCGCTGCGGCGGCAAGGCTTTTCGTCGTTCGATAACCGGAATGTATGGCGGTATCGGGGGCCGTTTGTCGATGTGGTGAAATTTCAGTCATTCAGTGCCTACCTGGCAGATGGGCTAGGCTGTACATCGTTCTCTTTTGCTCTGAACCTGGGCGTGTTCTTGCGACATAGCACGCTGATCTGGCCCACTAGGAGCGACTCGGAGGGATTGCCTCGTCCTTCGGAGTCCGAGTGTCCCTTTCGGGCTCATCTGAAGAAGCGATCGACCGTTGATGGCTTCGGCCGGGCAGACATCTTCTTTGTCGACGAGGAGGGCCGCACCACGGCGGCCGTTTTCCGAGAGACCATAGCCCCTCCTGGAAGAACAGGCTCTTCCCTGGTTCCAAGCCTTTACCAACCTCGACGCCGTCGCGCGGGTCTTGGCCGATCCAGGCGCTTGTGGGGGTGCCCTGGAAACGCTCGGCTCGGGTTGCGCCCCTGCGAGCTCGTGGGCCGGCAAGAGCTTGTTCGCGATTGTTGAACTCGCTCGACAGTCGGAGACCTCTCTCGCCGCCATCGATGCAGTCGTGGGTGCGACGCTCGACTTTCGTCTGGCGCTGGGATCGCGGCCTGAGTCCATTGAGGGGAATACCGGAACGTTTGGCAAACTGCTGCGCCAGGTTTGGGACTCGGTTGTGGTGGAGCGCGATGCGCTGTCCATCCTTTCACCGGAGTGCGAGTTGTTGGGGGCGAATTGGAACGCCCATTCTGAGCCGGGGGCGGCGCCGTATCGGACTATCTCAACGCGCGAGCAACTCTGGCCTCAGTTGCGAGCGGCTGGCTTCACGAAGTTTGCCGCGCGGCAGGCCAGCCGAACGGCGGGAGACGCCGTCGAAACCGTCTCCTTCGTACCGATGGCGTCGTGGGAGCCACGGAGGACCGGGTACGCGGCGGGGTTGTTTCGGATTCGCTTAGCGGTTTCCGGGAAGATGCTAGCGGATAGCCCATTGGAGAGGTGGCTGATGCCGGCGCAGCCGGTGGCCGGAGGCGGGCCAGCATGCTTCGGATCGGCGGAGGCGGCTTTGGCCGCGCTGGCCAGTGACGCCGAGCGGTGGTTCTCACTTTGCCACGACAGAGAAATGCTGGCTCGATTGCTGGATGAGCCGGACTGGAAGATTGCGGTGCGGCTGCCGACGATGCGGGGGCACGGTTCGAGGGGCTCGGCGCTGCGGACGCAACTGCGGGAGTTTTGCCTCAACGGGTAGCTGCGTAACGCTCGATGACTTCGCGGGTTCCTTCGGTGAGCTTGATTTCTTTTAGTTCGTCGATCGGGAACCAGTTGACGGCGGCGGAGTCGTCGCCGGCTTGTAGCGTTCCTCCCGTGATGCGGCACTCGTAGTCGATCAACACGTAGTGGTACTCGCAGCGGCCCTCGGCGTCGGGCATCAGGCGCTCGAAGATCGTTGCTACTTTTACGACCTCGACCTCCAGGCCTGTCTCCTCCCGCACCTCCCGCTGAATCGCGGACTCCAGGCGCTCGCCGGTCTCTACCCCGCCTCCCGGCAGCGACCACCAACCCTTCAACGGCTCGTGGCCCCGCTCGACGAGCAGGACTCGGTCGCCGTCGAAAATCAGCGCTCCTACCCCCAGCACGGGGCGGTCAGGGTACCGTCTACTGGACAACGTTGCCCTTGATGTCGAGGCGGATGCGGTAGACGCTCTTCTGCGCCGTCAGATACAACGACTTGAAGTCCTGATCGCCAAATACCAGGTTCGCCGGTGACTCGGGCATGTCTAACTTGGCCGTCAACTTTCCATCCTCCCCGTACACCAGAAGCGCTTTGGCCGCGACCCAAACGCCTCCCTTTTCATCCGTCTTGATGCCGTTGGGCGGGCCGTCGATGCCAGAAACAAAGACACGCTCGTTCGTCGCCTTGCCGGCGCGGTCGAGGTCCCAGAGGCGGATGAGGCGCTGGTCGGAGTCGGTGACGTACAGGCGGTCTCCCTTCGGCGAAATGGCGACTCCGTTGGGTCGGCCGGAGGTCTTGGCGACGAGGGCGAGCTCTCCCTTGGGGGAGACGTGATAGACGCCGTAGAAATCGAGTTCGCGGGCGGTGGCTTGAGAGCCGAAGGCGGGGTCGGTGAAGTAGAGGTTGCCGTCCTTGCGGATGGCGACGTCGTTGGGGGCGTTGAGGCGTTTGCCTTCGAAACGCTCGGCGAGCACTTCGACCTTGCCGGCTTTGGTCGTGCGGGTGACGCGGCGGGCGGTGGCTTCACAGGTGACGAGGCGGCCCTGCGCGTCGAACGCGCTGCCGTGGGCGCCGCCGGAGGCGGGGCGGAAGACAGCGGGCGGTTCGTTGGCGGCAAGCTTGATGATGCGGCCAGTGGGAACGTCAGCAAAGAGCAGAAAACCTTCGCGGCTCCAGGCCGGGCCTTCCGTGTATTGGTAGTTGCCGGCTACCTTCTCGATCTGGATTTTTGAGAAATCCTGAGCCGAGAGAACGGCCGCCCCGGCAATCACCCATAGCATCCGCATGTTTTTGCAAGATATCATGTGCCATGCGCGCCTGTGTCCTCTTTCTTTTTGTGCTGCCGTTGTTGGCGGCGGATCCGCTGACCGAGAAGGTGACCGAGTGGAGAACGAAGTACGAAGCAGGGCTGAAGAGCGACACCGGATGGCTTTCGGTGGCGGGGCTCTATTGGCTCGAAGAGGGAGTGAATCCAGCCGGTACGGCGGCTTCGAACAAGATCGTTTTGCCGGCGGGGCCGGCGATGGCGGGGACGTTTGAGCGGGTGAGAGAGCGAGTTACTTGGAAGCCGGTGAACGGGCCGGCGAAGACTCTGCAATCGGACAAAGACGGCGCCAAGGCGGACCTGTTGACGATTGACCGGTTGACGCTGTTTGTCATTAACCGGAACGGGAAGATTGGGCTTCGGATGCGGGACCCGCAATCGAAAATGCGGCGGGAGTTTCACGGGACGAAGTGGTTTCCGATTCGGCCACAGTATTCGCTGACCGGGCAGTTTAAGCCGTATGCGCAGAAAAAGATCGTGATGGTTCCGGATGTGACGGGGAATACGTTGCAGTATGCAAGCCCGGGAGAGGTGGAGTTTGCCGTGAACGGGCAGAAGCTGAACCTGGAGCCGGTGATTGACGAGGGGCAGTTGTTCTTTGTGTTCAAGGACAAGACGGCGGGGAAGCAGACCTATGGCGGAGGGCGGATGCTGTATGCGCCGCTGCCGGGGCCGGATAACAAGGTGGAGTTGGAGATGAATATCGCGAAGAATCCGCCGTGTGCGTTTACGCCGTATGCGACGTGCCCGATTCCGACGAAGCGGAATACTTTGAATGTGGCGATTGAGGCGGGGGAGTTGGTTCAGCCGGGGCACTGAAGGGCTAGCGTGCCGATGTCCTAATGGCCTATCTGCGGGATTGCGTCGAGCATGGTGATGCGTTCCGCAGGCGGCTTCGGTGAGCATCGTGCTGGGGCCTGGGTTGCTAAACTAGCGTTTTGATCTGCATTAGCGCCACGTTTACCGCCGAGCCGATCCAGCCGGTGTTGGAATTCTGGGGTCGCCAACTGGGCGAGCCGTGGACGATTGAATTCGCTCCTTACAATCAGGTTCTGCAGACGGTGCTGGACCCTGGTGGCCTGTTTGCCCAGAACCGGACCGGGGCCAACGTTGTCTTGGTTCGCTCCTCCGACCTGGCTCAATTCGAAGGCGCGACAGCGGCCGATGAGCAGGCGCGGTTGGACGAGCTGCTCTCGACATTGGAAACGCAGCGGTTTGCTGTGCCGACTCTGCTGGCGGTGTGCCCGCCTCGGCACGTGCGGGTGGCGCCGCGGGCGAATTTGTTCGTCGTGGATACATCGCTGTATCCGGTGGCAGAGTGGGCGGACGACGCGGCGGACCGGCTGGGCCGGATCCCGTATACCCCGGCTTACTTCGCTGCGCTCGGGACGGCGATTGCTCGGCTGCTTCATGCGTTAAAGCGGCCTCCGTTCAAAGTGATTTCGCTGGATTGCGACCATACGTTGTGGGCTGGCGTGTGTGGAGAGGACGGGCCAACCGGCGTGACCATCGATGAGCCTCGGCGGGTGCTGCAGGAGTTCCTGCTCACACAGCGCGACGCGGGGATGCTGTTGGCGCTCTCGTCGAAGAACAATCCGGACGATGTGTGGCAGACGTTCGAGGCGCATCCGGAGATGGTGCTGCGGCGGGAACACATCACAGCGCATCGGCTTTCGTGGGCGCCCAAATCGGAAGGGCTGCGGCAGATGGCCGCGGAGCTATCGCTGGGGGCGGACTCGTTTATCCTGCTCGACGACAATCCAAAGGAGATTGCGGAACTGGGGGAAGGCGCGCCGGAGGTGTTGGGATTGACGCTGCCGGAGGCGGGGATTCCTCACTATCTCGACCACGTTTGGGCGTTTGACCATCCGGTGGTGACGGAGGCGGATCGGGGGCGGGCGGCGAGCTACCAATTGCAGCAATCGTTTGCGGCGGCGGCAAGCCTAGAGCACTTCTACGAGACGCTGCAACTGCAGGTGGATGTGCATTTGCTGCATCCGCATGAGCTGGCGCGGGCGGCGCAGATTACCCAGCGGACGAACCAATTCAACTTCACGACACGGAGGCGGACGGAGGCGGAGCTGGCGGGGTTGCCGGTCTTCTCGATTCACGTGTCGGACCGTTTTGGCGACTATGGGTTTACGGGTCTACTGGTGGTGCAGGACGGGATTGTCGATACGTTTCTGCTGAGCTGCCGGGTGCTGGGGCGGGGCGTGGAACATGCGGTGGTGCGGTGGTTGGGGGAGCACTTCGCGGCGTTAACGTTTGAGTTAGTCCCGACGGCGCGGAACGCTCCGGCGCAGACGTTCTTCCGAGAGTTGACGGGGCAGGCACAGGGCACGGCGACGCTGAGCGGGGGGGAGATGCAGATGGTCGAATTTGCGGCTCCGGCGGCGGCTCCCGTGGCGGCGGTGACGCCGGTGGTGGTGGCGGACCGGTTCCACGACTATCAGCGGATTGCTACGCACCTCGATACGGTGGAACGGATTCAGGCGGCGATGTTGGCGGAGCAGATGCAAGCCGCGCCGGCGCGACAGGTGGCGAACCCGCCGGTGACGGATGCGGAGCGCCGGTTGGCGGCGATCTGGGCGGAGTTGCTGGGGCAGCCGGCAATTTCGACGGAGGACAACTTCTTCGATCTGGGCGGGCACTCGTTGCTGGCGGTGCTGCTGGTGACGCGGGTGCATGATGAGTTCGGAATGGAGTTGTCGATGGACGATGTCTATTCGGCGGACACGACCTTGGCGAAGCTGGCGCAGATTGTAGAGACGCAACACTTAAGCACGTATGACCCGGCAGAGGTGGCCGCGGTGATTGGTGAGATTGAATCGTTGTCCGATGATGAGGTTCGTTCCGAGATATCCCGCTTATGCGCGTTCTCTTAACTTCTAACGCTTCGTATGAACCGCCGCGCGGAGGGTCGACGCGGAGCAACTTGATTTGGCTGGAGGCTCTGGCCGCGGCGGGGCACGCGGTGCGCGTGGTGTGCCCGGCGCATGATGAAGCGGGGGAAACTACGCGCCGGGGCATTTCGATTTTGCGGGTGCCGGAGTTGACGCGGCACGTGGACCGGTTGGCGGCCGAGATTGAACAGTGGAAGCCGGACTGGGTGCTCGTTTCGAGCGAAGACCTGAGCCATGTGTTGTTGCGGGAGGCGTTTCGGGTGGCTCCGGGACGGTTGATTTTTGTGGCGCATACGCCGCAGTTCATGCCGTTCGGGCCGGAGAGTTGGTACCCGGACGCGGCGGCGTCGGCGCTGGTACGGCAGGCGCGGGGCGTGGTGGTGATTGGGCGGCACATGGCGGGTTATGTGCGGGAGCATCTGGGCGTGCAGCCGGTGGTGATCCATCCACCGATTTATGGGACGGCGCCTTGGCGGAATTTGGGCCGGTTCGATAACCGGTATGTGTTGATGGTGAACCCTTGTGTGGTGAAGGGTGTGACGGTGCTGGCAAATCTGGCGAAGCGGATGCCCCACTTGGAGTTCGCTGCGCTGGCGGGATGGGGGACGACATCGGCGGACCGGGCATTGTTGGGCTCGCTGCCGAACGTGACGGTGTTCGAGTCGGTGCCGGATATTGAGGATGTGCTGGGGCAGGCACGGCTGCTGCTGATGCCATCGCTTTGGTACGAAGGGTTTGGTCTGATCACGATGGAGGCGATGCTGCGGGGATTGCCCGTGGTGGCTTCGAACTCGGGGGGCTTGGCGGAGGCGAAAGCGGGAACGGGGTACGTGATTCCGGTGCAGCCGATCACGAAGTACTTGTCGGACTTTGACGAGAACCATATGCCGCGGCCCGTGGACGTGGAGCAGGACCTGACGTTGTGGACGGCGGCGTTGGACGAATTGACGACGAACGAGACGGCGTGGGAGGCCGAGGCGGCGAAGTCGCGGGCAGCGGCGGAGCGGTTCGTATCGGCGTTGGATGCGAATGATCTGGAGAGGTATCTGGTCTCGCGGCGGAAGCTGCGGGTGCTGCTGGCGCATAATTCGCTGTACTATCCGTCGGCGGGAGGCGGGGACAAGTCGAACCGGCTGTTGATGGAGGCGTTGGCGGCGCGGGGCCATCATGTGCGGGTGGTGACGCGGGTGGAATCGTTTGGCGAGCCGGACCATGCGACGTACTTGAATGCGCTGGCGACGCGGGGCGTTAGTCCGATGGTGGGGGAGACGGAGGTTACGTTTTCGCTGAAGGGCGTGGATGTGCGGACGTTGACGCGGAGTCCATTGTGGCGCCCGTATTTTCAGCGGCAGATTGATGAGTTTGATCCGGACGTGATTGTGACGTCGACGGATGACCCGGCGCAGTTGTTGTTCGATTTAGCGGTGCGGGCTCCGCGGGCGCGCGTTGTGTACTTGATTCGGGCGACGATTGCGGTTCCATTTGGGCCAGACAGTTCGGGGGTCCACGAAGAGCGGACGCAGTTGCTGGCGCAGGCGGATGGCGTGGTGGGGGTGTCGCACTACGTGGCGGGTTATGCGCGGGAGCACGGAGGATTGTCGCAGGCGATCCACGTTCCGATTTCGCTACTGGAGCCGGGACCGGCTCCAGTGTTGGGGAGGTTCGACAACCCGTATGTGTTGATGGTGAACCCGTGCGCGGTGAAGGGGATCGCCATTTTGCTTGGGTTGGCGGATGCGATGCCGGAAGTGACGTTTGGGGCGGTGGCTTCGTGGGGGACGACGCACGAGGACATGGCGGAGTTGGAGAAGCGGCCGAACATTCGGATTTTGCCGCGGACGGACAACATCGACGAGTTGCTGGCGCAAAGCAGGGTGACGCTGGTGCCTTCAGTTTGGGCCGAGGCGCGGAGCCGGATGGTGCTGGAAAGTTTGTCGCGGGGCGTGCCGGTGCTGGGGGCAAACGTCGGCGGATTGCACGAGGCGATGCTGGGCGTTCCGTATCTGCTGCCGGTGAATCCGGTGACCGTGTACCGAGGGTCGGTGGATGAGCATATGGTTCCGGTGGCCGAGGTGCCGCCGCAGAATCTGGAGCCCTGGATTGAGGCATTGCGGCGGTTGACGACGGACCGGCGGCATTGGGAGAAGCTGTCGGCGTTGTCTCGCGAGAAGGCGCTGCACTATATGGAGAATTTGAACGTGCTGCCATTTGAGGCCTACTGCGAGAGCTTGCAGCATCAGCCGAAGCGGGGGGTGGCGGCGCGCGAGACTGGTGCGGGGCCGTTGGCGCGGCTGAGTTCGGAGCGGCGCCGGCTGCTGGAATTGCGCCTGAAGGAACGGGCAGCTTGGATGCCGACGGTGCCGGCGCGGGGCCGGCGGGTGTTCTGTTTTCCGTGGGCGGGCGCGGGGCCGTTGGCGTATCGGGGATGGCAGGAGCGGTTGGGGGCGGAGTTAGCCTTGATTCCGATTCGGTTGCCGCAGCGGGAGTGGTCGGGAATCGGGGAACTGGTGGAGCAGTTGGCCCGGCAGGTGAAGCCGTTGTTGACGGAAGATGCCGTGTTCTTCGGGCACTCGATGGGGGCGGGGTTGGCGTTCGAAGTAGCTCGGCGGGTGGCGCCGTCGGCGCTGGTGGTTTCGGCGGCGCGGGCGCCGAAGTTCCGGATTGGGTATGTGCCGCCGGCGGAGCCGACTGATGAAGAGTTGTTGGCGCAGTTGGATCGGCTGGGCGGGGCACCGCGGGAACGGCTGGAGGCTTTGTTGCCGGCGTTCCGGCGGGATACGCGGCTGTTCCGGCGCTGGGTCTATGAGCCGGGGGAGCTGTTGACGGCCCCAGTGGTGGCGTTGGGCGGGGCGGAGGATCCGCAGGTGACGGCGGAGCATCTGGCTCCTTGGGCTGAGGTCACAGCGGGTTCGTTTTCGCAGCGGACGTTTGCTGGGGGGCACTTTTACTTCCAGACGAATGGCTCGTTTTTTGAGGAGTTGGTGGCTATACTCCACTCATGCGCGCTTCCTGTTTCGGCCTCTTTTTCCTGACGGTTTCGTCGTTTGCCCAAGTGGTGGTGTTGAAGGCTGACCGGTTGTTTGACGGGCAGTCGAACGCGGTGGTGTCGCCGGGGGTGGTGGTGATCAACGGGACGCGTATTGAGAGCGTGAATCCTTCGGGGCCGCTGCCGGTGGGGGCGCGGGTGATTGAGTTGGGCGATGCGACACTGCTGCCGGGATTCGTGGATGCGCATACGCATTTGCGTGGCGGGGCGCAGGGGGATAGCGCGGCACGGCAGCTATCGGGTTTGACGCAGTCGGTTCCGGAGCGGGCACTTTCGGCGGTGCCGATGGCGCGGATTACGCTGCGGGCCGGGTTCACGACGATTCGGGACTTGGGTGGGTCGCAGTTTCTGAACATTGGGCTGCGGGAGGGGATCAACAAGGGGTACGTGGAGGGGCCGCGGATGTTAACCGTGGTGAACTCGATTGGGACGACGGGCGGGCATTGCGATTCGACGAACGGTTACTTGCCGGGCGTGTTGGGGGAGGGGATGGAAAATCCGGCGGTGGCGAATGGGCCGGACGGAATGCGGGCGGCGGTGCGGTGGAATGTGAAGAACGGGGCGGACGTGATTAAGGTGTGCGCGACAGGAGGCGTGATGTCGCTGAACAACGATGTGGATTCACCGCAGTTGACACAGGTGGAGATGAACGCGCTGGTGGACCAGGCGCACAGCATGGGGAAGAAGGCCGCGGCCCATGCGCACGGGCCGGAGGGAGCGAAGCGGGCGATCCGGGCGGGGATTGATTCGATTGAGCACGGGTCGTTTTTGGATGATGAGGGGCTGCGAATGATGGTGGAGAAGGGGACCTACTATGTGCCGACGCTGATGGCGTACGAGGGCGTGAAGGAGGGGATTGCCGGGGGACGGTTGGATCCGCGAGTGGTGCGGAAGGGGAAGTTGGCTTTGGACGCGATTGACTTGACGGTGCGGCGGGCGATTGCGGCGGGGGTGAAGATTGCATTCGGGACGGATGCGGGGGTGTATCCGCATGGGCGGAACGCAGGGGAGTTCCGGTTGCTGGTGGAGCACGGGATGACGCCGGCGGGGGCATTGCGCGCAGCGACGAGTGTGGCGGCGGATCTGTTGGGGGTGGCGGACAGGTTGGGGACGCTGACCGCGGGGAAGATTGCGGACGTGGTGGCGGTGCCGGGGGATCCGGTGGCGGACATTCGGCAGACGGAGAAGGTGTTCTTCGTGATGAAAGAGGGGACGGTGTACCGGAACGACCGGGCGCGTTAGGGGCGGGGGGCGATGCCGGCGAGGGCGAGTTGGAGGAGGCGGTCCGTGAAGGATTTCGAGAGCTCGGCGTGGCCCATCAGGAGGCGGAAGTAAAGGGGGCCGTAGATGAGGTCGAGGGTGAGTTCGAGGTCGAGGCGGGGGCGGAGCTGGCCCTGGGCGGCGGCTAGGGTGAGGAGGCGGCGGCCTTCGTGGCGGGCGGTCATGATGAAGTGATTGCGGAAGGCTTTGGTGAGTTCGGTTTCGCCCTGCGAGGCGGCGAGGAGGGCGGCGGCGGAACGGCCGGTGGGGCTGGCGAAGGCTTGGGCGAGTTTGCGAAGGTGGGCGGCGAGATCGGTGAGTGGGGCTCCGGTTGGCTTGGGTGGGCCGGAAGGGAGCGTGGCGGAGACGAAGGCCTCCATGGCGACGGCGGCGCTGTTGGGCCAGTGGCGGTAGATGGTGGGACGGGAGACGCCGGCGCGGGCGGCTAGGGCTTCGATGGTAACGGCGGGGAGGCCGCCAGCGGCGAGAAGTTCTCGGGCGGCATCGAGGACGGCGGCGCGGATGGCAGGGTTTCGAGGGCGGCCTGGAGATTTGGGGGTTGACATCGCAATTAGATTACATTACGTAATGTAATATGAACAATGTTACTCCGTTAGTCTACCTGACCGTGAAGGGCGCCGCAGAGGCGATTGCATTTTATGAGAAGGCGCTGGGGGCGAAGGAGAAGTATCGATTGGTGGGTCCGGACGGGAAGATTGGGCATGCGGAGTTGGCGCTGGGGACCTCGGTGATTATGTTGTCGGACGAGTATCCGGACTTTGGGGCGTTGAGCCCGCATTCGGTGGGGGGATGCCCGATGAAGATGCACTTGGTGGTAGCGGATGCGGATGCGGCAGTGGCGCGGGCGGTGGATGCGGGGGCGATGTTGATCCGGCCGGTGAAGGTGGAGTTTTATGGGGAGAAGACCGGGATGGTGACGGATCCGTTTGGGTTCTCGTGGTTTTTGGCCGAGGCGGTGGAGGAGGTGACGCCGGAGGAGATGCAGCGGCGTTGGGATGCGATGATGGCCGGGAGTTAGGATGGGAGGGTGCGGGTACTCGTAACCGGGGTCAGCGGGTTCGTCGGCGGGGCGCTCGGGAGGTATCTACGGGCCCAGGGGTATTCCGTGACTGGGGTTAGCCGGAGCGCGCCGCGCGAAGGGGCTTGCTGTGAGTTTTTGCCTTTTGATTTAACGTCTGGGGCCGTGCCGGGGAGTTATGACGCAGTGGTGCATTGCGCGGCGCGGTCGTCGCCTTGGGGCCGCCGGAAAGAATTCTGGCGGCAGAATGTTTGGGCGACGGTGAACACGCTGCGAGTGGACGCCGGCCATTTCGTGTTCGTCTCGTCGAGCAGCGTGTACTACCGGTGGGGAGACCAACTGGGTCTAACAGAGGAGTCGCCTTTGGCGCAGACTCCATTGAACGAGTACGCCTGGACCAAGATCGTGGCAGAGCGGAATGTGCGGGCCTCGCGGCGGCCGACGGCCATTGTGCGGCCGCGGGCGGTGTTTGGGCCGGAGGATACGGTGCTGTTTCCGCGACTGCTGCGGGCGGCGAAGAAGGGGATGCTGCCGCGATTCGGGGATCGGGAACCGGTTGGGGATTTGATCTACATCGAGAATCTTTGCTTCTTGTTGGAGCGGGTGCTGGCGGTGGGGGCGACAGGGGATTTCAACGTGACGAACGGTACACCGGTGGGTTTGTGGACGTTCTTGAACGAAGTGTTTACGGGGTTGGGATATCCAGCTTTGGGGCGGCGAGTGCCGGTGGGGTTGGCGATGCGGTTGGCGCGGGGGATGGAGATGTTGTCGTCGGCGACGGGTTGGTGGGAGCCGCCGATTACGCGGTTTGGCGTGGAGGTGATGGCGCATTCGAAGACGTTCGATGTGGGGAAGGCGAATGCGGTGTTGGGGCGGCCGCCGGTGTCGAACGAGGAGAGCTTGCGGAGGTTTGTCGAATGGCAGTCGCGGTTTATCTAGCGCTGCTGGTGGTGCGGGTCGGATTGGCTTGGTGGATGGTGCGGCGAGGGGCGGCGGAGGCTTGGCAGGGACCGGTGACTGTCTTGCAGCCGATCCTGGCGGGGGATCCGAAGTTGGAAGGCTGCTTGGCGGCGAACCTGGCGGGGAATCCGGGGGTTCGGTTCGTTTGGTTGGTGGATGAGGATGACGCGTTGGGGTGCGAGATCGTGGGGCGCCTGGCGAATGATCGGGTGACCGTGATCGTGGGCCCTCCGCCGGCGCAGGGGGAGAATCCAAAGATCGCAAAGTTGGCTCGGGTTGATCTGAATGCTGGCGTCGTCGTGGTTTTGGACGATGACACCTCCATCGAGGAGGCTTCGTTGCGGCAGTTGACGGGGGCGGATCTGGTCACCGGGTTGCCCGTGTTCGTCGATGCGGGGACCGTGTGGGAACGGTTGGTGGGCGGGTTTGTGAATGGGTCGGCTATCCTGACGTATCTCCCGGCGGCGGCCGTGGGGGCGCAGCGTACGATCAACGGGATGATCTACGCAACCCCGGCGGCGACATTGTGGGAGGTAGGCGGGTTTGGGGCTGTAGTCGATTGCCTGACCGATGACTATGCCATGGCGAAGCTGTATGAGGGCAACGGAAAGAGCCTCCGGCAGGCACCAGTGTTTGCGCGGGTGACAATGACGATCGCCTCGGCGGGGCACTGCGGGCGGGTGATGCGGCGGTGGCTTATTTTTGCGAACCGGTATCTCGCAGAGAATTTGACTGTGGGTTCGTTCTGTCTGGTGGTGCTGCCTGCTCTGCTGCCTTGGGTATTGGTCAGCACGGGATGGGGCTGGGTACTGTTGGTGAAGGCCGTGGTGAACCGGGTCTGCTTGTGGCGGTGGGCGGGGGTGCGGAGCGGAATCGGGGATCTCTTGTTTGAAGTCGTGGCGGATTTGGCTTTGCCGCTTCTGTACCTGAGTTCGTTGGTACGGCCGGGCCAAATGAGCTGGCGGAGCCGGCAGATCGATGTTTCGGACGGGAGGATCCGGTACCGGTGACGTACTTTGAGCGGCTGAGGGCGTTGGATGAAGCAGGGACCCTGCTGACGCCGGTAGACCGGCGGGTGATGATTTTGACCGGGCAGAGTTCGTGGAGGTCGGCGCGGTTGAGTCCAGAGCAAGAGGCGTTTCTGGACGCCGTGACGCCGGCCGGGTGGACAGCGGTGCGGGCGGGATTTCCTTATCATTCCTCGATGATGGGGGAAACGTTTGAGGAGGCCTCCGTAATTGCGGCTGGCTGGCGGAATGCGGCGCAGGTGGCGATGTCCTTGGGATCGCGCCCGTATCGGGAGGTAGTGCGGTGGGTGCTGCAGCGAGCGATGGATACGACGCGGGTCCAACTGCGGATCGTGACGGGGAGTTGCGGGCTGCAGTTGTTGAACTGCGTCTGGGGTGAATTGCGGGGGGAGGCAGAGGTTATGGCGTTGGGGCCGGCTTGCTTCGGCAAGCTGCGGGTTCCTGCGAAGGTGGTAATGGGCGACAGGGACGGGTGGAGCCGGCTATTTTACTGGGGCCGGGTGGACCAGCGGGTACCCTGCGGGCATTTGGACTATTGGCGGGTGGTGCGATGAGGATCGTGTTTGTGGCTCCTCCGTTCGCGGGGCATCTGTATCCGCAGGTTCCGTTGGCGCAGGCGGCTCGAGAGGCGGGGCATACGGTGGCGTTCGTGACGGGGGAGCGGAAGCGGGCGGTGTTGGCGGCACGGGGATTCGAAACTTTGCCGCTAGCAAGCGTCCCGGAGGGAGCGATGGAGGCGATTGCAAATCCGCCTCATCGGGTGGGGAGTAACCCACGATTATTGATGCAGCAGTTGCGGGCGAATTTGGGTTTGATGCCCGGGATTCGAGGGGACCTTCGACGGTTGTTCGCGGCCTGGCGGCCGGACGTTGTGGTAGCGGATTTCGTGGCTCCGGTGGGCGGTTTCGTAGCGCAGGAGATGGGGCTTCCTTGGGTGACGACGATTCCGAGTCCTTGCGTAATTGAGAGCAAGCGAGGGACGCCGGTCTACTGCGGCGGGTGGACTCCGGGATGGCGTTTGCGGGATTGGCTAGGGCGAATGGCGATTCGTGGATTCAAGCGGGGTGTGAAAGCGTGGTTGGGTGCGGAGTTCCGGTCGGCGGGGGTTCCGGAGCTGTGGCGGGCGGACGGATCAGAGGTGGTGTATTCGCCGGAGGCAATCTTAGGGCTGGGGATCCGGGAGTTGGAGTTCGAACGCGATTGGCCGGCGTGTTTCGAGATGATCGGGCCGCTAGTGGAAGACCCCGAGGATTGGCCCGCGATGGAGTACCCGGCGGGGAAAAAGGTTTTGGTGACGCTGGGAACGCATCTGTTCTGGGCGAAGGAACGGCTGCGGGTGCCGGTGGCGGACGGAGTATCGATGGTGGTGGCGGGTTCGAAGGAGTATCCGTTTGTGCCCTATGCGCGGGACTTGGGGGAATTCGATGCCGTCGTGCATCATGGCGGTACGGGAATTAGTTATGCCGCGATTCTGGCGGGGAAGCCAAGCTTAGTTTGGCCGCAGGATTTCGACCAGTTTGACTACGCGGCTCGGGTGGAGTGGTTTGGGGCGGGGACGCGGCGCGGGACGGTGGAGGAGTTGCTGGCACGGGATTGGCCCCGGCTCAGGCTGTTACAGGCCGCGGCGCGGGCGTACCGGCCTCGGGAAGTGTTTGTGGCGCGGATAGAGACGATAGTTCGATAAGGGTGCGTATGACGCGGCGCATTTTGTAACACAAATATGCCGCAGCCGTTACTCGCCAAAGGCTGGCGATGAGTACCTGTGTTACTCTGTTACCTTCCCAATCGAAATTAGAAGCAGGTTACTCAATGACGGATACTTCTCCGCCCAGCCGGCCGGATGACGCCTTGTCACGTTATACCGCGCGGGCCATTGATGCAATGGATCGCCATGCCTTCCTGGGTTTGTTGGTGGCAATTGCCTTTTGGGCCGGCTATTCTCTTTATCACTGGGTCGCCGATCTGAAGTTTCCGCTCGCGATGTATTTCCATTTGAGTTGGGACGAGTTTCAATATATTCGAATAGTGCGGATGTACCAGGAGGCACTTCGGCAAAACGGCTGGGCGTCGTTCCTTTCTTTTTCGGAGCCATTCGGATATGGGACGTTGTTCTGGCAAATCTATTCGCTGCTGTCGTATCCGTTCCTTGGTGACCCGAATGACCCGAGCGCCGGATTCCTTCTCTCGCTGCGGACAATTACTCTGTTCCTTCAGGCGGGATGCCTGGTTCTGACATGGAAGATTCTGGGCGCGCTGGGATACGCTGGGCGAGGACAAAGCATTGCGATGGCCTTGCTGGCGCCGATGAGCGGCTTGCTCTTGCTGTACAAGCCATTCAGCCCAGACTATCTGGCCGTCTTTCTGATCCTGCTGGCTGGGTGGATTGCTCTGCGCAGTCCCCGGCCAGTCTGGCTCGTGTTTTTGCTGATTGGAGCTGGATGTGCCACGAAGCTAACAAATTTACTACTCTTGCCGGCGGTCGTGACGATGATGCTTTTATACCGTCGCGAATCCCGTAACCTGGCGGTGGCGGTGCCGGCGTTTCTTTTGGGATTTCTGCTGGCCAATACGGATGTTGCCATGGCGGGAACAATGCAGCCGTACGTTGAACGCTTGCGCGGATTGTCGGCCCAGATGAACGATCCAGCCTACATGCACGCGATCAAACCTGCTTCCCGGTTCAACTATGTTCTGACCTGGCTGACGAATTCGAATGGCCGTTTTGTGGATATCAACAGCCCTGGGATTGCGCGCGAGTTCCTCTCCTATCCGGTCCTCTTATTCTCTGTTGGAACGATCCTTGCATTTTGGCGCACCCGAGCAATTCTCTTGATTGGCGGGACGGGGTTGGCCGCGCTTTTCGCCATGATGGTGACGACAAACAGGGTATGGACCTGGTACGTGATCTTGCCGGTATTCCTGGTGGCGATGGGAGCAGCCATGGGGCTGGAACGATTGAGCCGAACTCGCGCGGCGATCGCAGTTGTCGGTGTGGTTTGCTGTCACTTATTGGTCTCGGGAATCAGTTTGATCCAGAAATCCCAAGCGTTCGCTGAGAGCAGAACGGCGGTGGAGGTGGCCGAGCGGGTGCACTTTTATGAGGAGTGCGTGTTGCCCAACCGAAGTTTGATACAGGCCCTGCGACCGGACGGACTGGTCGTGCAGTTTGGCGTTCCGATAGAGCCGGTTCTGAACCCGCAGACGGTTTGCTGGGAGTCCCGTTCGATTCTGCCGTGCGTAACGCCAAGAATAAAGACGCTATTGCTGTACAAGCCTTCGCCATCCGACCATGCCGTCCTGGAGAAGGAGTTTTCGGTGAGTTCTTGTGGAAATGTGGGAAGGCTTTACCATCGCAAAGACGTTCCGGAGAAGGGGTGCCAAGGGCGATTTGAAGAGGGGTGGTATGACCGGGAGGGCGGCGCCGGCGAATGGTGGCACTGGTCCTCCAAGTTAGGGAAGATCGTCCTGGCGAGCAGCGTTCGAGAGAAGCTCACCATCAAAGGCGCAGTGGGCAGCGTGATGCCGGGAAATGTTTTGGAGGTTCGTCTAGATGGGAAGCGATGGCGGGAGATTCCGCTGGATGGTCTCGTTAACCTGACTGTCGAACTAACTGGAACTCCCCGGCAGTTGGAACTGCGGAGCCGGAAAGACGGAATCTCGTTGCCGCCAGACACCAGGACGTTCGCCGTGCGCGCCAGAAACTTTGTAATTTCCGGAGAGAATTCCGGTGCCTGTGAAGTTCGGTAGAGCAGTTCTAGCGTAGGACAACGGCTGGCGGAGCAGAAGGCGGATCCGTCAGCCAGGGTGCGATGAGGGTGTTCTGTGGGTCGAAGAGGCGCTGGAAGCGGCGGTGCTTTTGCCCGGGGGGCGGGGCGTAATCGAACTGGACAGTGAAGTCGTCGTAGTCGTTCTGGAGGAGGGCGGCGCCGGGGGGGAGCAGGGGGTCGAGTTCGAGGGGGAACTTGGGAGGACGGTCTTTGAAGATCATCAGATCCTGCAGGCGGCCTTCGATAGTCTCGACCGCGGTGAAGGGGCTTCGACAAGGGCAACGCGGGGCTAGAATCAGGACGTCGTTGACTCTTTGGCTGGACTGAGGTTGGGTCTGGCGGACGAGGTCCGTGACGATGGGGAGGACGCGGCGGGGATCATGCTGGAACGGTCGGAACTGGAAGGTGAGGAGATCTTCGTTGAGATGGTAGCGGCCTTGAGGGCAGCCGTAAGCAAGGAAGCCCTCGCGGGCTTGGTAGAGGCCTCGGGGGGCGACGTTGAACTTTTGAGTTAAGGTTTGGCGATCGGCCGGGAAGAGCGGTTCGGCGCCGGCTAGAACCGTATGGGGGCGCAGACCGTCGGGGAGCTTGAGGAGGACGCTGGGCGGGCCGACGAGTACGTTGGGTTGCCAGGCGAGCAGATCGGGGTACGGCGGCGTGAGGCTGTAGTAGCGGAGACCGCGGACGCCGGCATAGAGACGGTTGTTGTGTTTAAGAAACAGCGCGACGCGGAGGCCCAGGAGCCGGTGCGGCGGGATGTATTTGCCGAGGATGTTGCCGGCCCAGCGGGCGCGTTCGGCGGGAGTGGTGATGAAGACGCCGGGGGCGCCGGTGGTGCCGGAGGAGAGGCCGAAGCTGTAAGGCGGAAGGGGCGAGACGCCGGTGGCGAGTTCCTGTTCGGCGAAGGCGCGGGCCTGGGCGTCCGTTATGGCGAGGGGTGGGGCAGGCGGGACGCGGAGGGTCCGGAGCCGGCGGGCGGCGAGGTAGGCGCGGAGGAGGTCAAGCATGGGAGGGGAGGAGCGGGAGATCCGGGCGGCGGCGGTGGAGAGCGTGCAGCTTTTCGAGGGTGGCGAGGATGGTGGGGCGGTGCCCGAGGATGCGGAGTGCGGGTTCAGCGGGTAGAGAGAGTTCGGTGATGTTAGTGAGGACCCAGGCGGCGTCGGCGACGAGGAACGTCTCGGTGCCGTCGTGGTGGCGGCAGAGAAGACCGTGTTGCCCTAGCGCGTGGCCGGGCAGAGGAACGGCCAGTAGGGAGCCGTCGTTCAGAATGTCATAGGCTTCGGTGAAAGGGGCGAGATTGGGCGGAGTGACGCGCGGGCAATCTTCGATGGCTCGGGAGGTGAAGGATGGGGGCAGGAGTTCGGGGAGGAAGGCATGGCGGGAACGTTGGCAGGGCGACAGGGCGCGGAGCTGGTGGAGCGCTTCGCGGGAGTGATAGAGCGGAACGGCGGGGAGCCCGCGGAGGCCGCCGATGTGATCGGGGTGGAAGTGGGAGAGGAAGATGGCGGAGAGGCCGTCGGTAGGGAGGGGGTCTGGCGAGAGTGTGAAGGGGAGTAGGCAGCGGTAGAGGCGGGCGGGCAGGCTACGCGATTCCGCGAGGTGGGTGCCGTAGCCGGTATCAAACAGAATGAGTCCGGCCTTGGGGTGGCGGAGAGCGGCAACCAGCGCGGGCAGAGTGATCTTCCCGAAGCCGCGGGCGCGATCGACGAACCAAGCGCGCTCGCGGCAGTGGCCACCGGAGTGGAGCGTGAGGTCGACGTAGGGCATCGACTTCAGGCTACAACGGCATCAGGAGTTGGAGAGATCGAGGTTCGGCAGGACCCGCGGGCAGCGACTTTTGGTCCAGGCGACCAGGAGGCTGGCGAGGCTCTGCGTTTCAACCGCGAAATGCTTCAGCTTCACCATGCTGATTTTGAGGCCCCGCGCGGGGCAGCCGGAGATGATGTCTTGCGGGCCACGGGCCGGGCATTGCCTCAGACGTTGGCGGAGCAGGCCGGGCCGTTTGGGGAGACGAGTTTGCCGGAGTCCTTGACTAGCGTCTCGCGCTCGGCCGCGGAGAACTTGTAGGTGCCCTGTTGGGCCACTTCGAGGAGATGGGCCCGAGGTTTTGCTTGCCGGCGGGATTGGCCGCCGCGACTGGAGAAGCCGCGTAGGCCGAGGCCGAAGTCGTTCTCGCTAGGGCCTTTCGAGCGAAAGCTGTTGCCTTCGATGAGGCGGTACGGGTGCCGGTAACGGTAGTTTTGACGGGGCCCATGTCCTGCGCGGCGACGAAGATGGGTATACGGAGACAGCTAAGTACCGGAGCATTGCTTGATCGCGATAGCACGTTATCGTTCGATTTCTGCCATCGATCTAACGGAGGACGGTATATTTCTTAGATGGCTGAGAGCATCAATCGCAAGTACGTGATCTGGCTCACGGGAATTGCCGTTGTAATTTTGGGAGTTGGAGTTCTCCTCCGTCCGAAGAAACCGGCGCCGAAGCCGCCTTCGTCGTCGGAGACGGCGAACCTGCAGCGCTTGGTGCGGCGGGATGAGTTACGGAACATGGGCAAGTACTTCGCTGAGCGCGCGAGTGCGGTGGCGGAGCATCTTCGATACTTGCCAGAGACTCAGGCCAGCGGTGTTTACTGGGAGAAGGCGGGCCAAGTGCTTTCGTCGAGCAGCCAGCTTCCGGTGCGGGCGGTACAGACTGATTCGTCGGCGGTGCCGCCGCTTGCGTCACTGGTAGAGTCGACGGGAGGGCGTTGGGTGCTGCTGGCGTGGAAAGAGCCCGGGCAGTCGCAACCGGAATGGATCACAGCAATTGATGGTGGGCGGCGCGAGTCGACCTGCGACGGGGAGAAGTACCGGGAACTGATCGTGAACTCGGCATTGACGGGGGATATGCTGGGAGCGGGTGTGTTCGATCTGGACGGGGTGTTGATTGGAATGGTGGCGAAGTGTGGATCGACCATGCATGTGATCTCGTCGATGAGTTTCGGGGATCTGTTGACGACCTTTTCTGACGCCGAACACCGGCTCCATGCGGTGCAAGGGGTGGCGGTGCGGAAGGAAGGGGAGAACTTATTTATCGCGGAAACGAAGACGACGGGGACGGGGTTCGCGGCTGGGCTCCGGCCAGGCGATGTGGTTCCGGGGGGCGGCGAGGCGGCGCAGTTGCTGGCATGGTTGGAGGGTTCGAGGGAAACTCCGCTTCCTGTGTTGCGGGGCGGCCGCAAGGTGAGCCTGACCAAGGGCCCGGCGGAGGGACTGGATGTCTTGCCGCAGTCGCCGCCCGCTCTTTATGTGGAAGCTGGCAGCGCGGCCCATCGGGCAGGACTCCGGACGGGGGATCGGCTGGTGCAGCCATCGTTGGGTGAGCTACGCCGTTTGCTTGGGCCCGCGGCAAAGAGCCCGCCGCCGGTGCTGCTGGTATACGAGCGTGACGATGTGCGGTTTGCCCGGATGCTGGAGGCGGCCCAATGAACGAGCTCGCTTCGCTGGGTATCATTCTGTTTTTTGCGCTGCTGGCCGGCCACTTGGTGAAGTTTATCCGCGTACCCGAGGTCACGGGCTATATCCTGGCCGGGGTTGCCGTGGGTCCTTCGTTTCTCGGATGGATCACGCACGACAATCTTTCGAGTCTCGAAGTGTTTTCGGAAGTGGCCCTGGGGCTGATTCTGTTCTCGATCGGGTCCGTGTTTGAGTTCACTTCGTTCCGTCTGATCGCCCGCCGCGCGGTGTTGGTGACCGTGGTGGAGTCGTTTCTGACCGCCGCCGTGGTGACGGCCGGCATGCTGGCGATGGGCCAACCTTGGACAATCGCCGTTTTGCTGGGCGCCATCTCGATGGAGACGGCGGCCGCCACGTCATTAATGGTCCTGCGGGAAATGAATGCGAAGGGGGAGATGTCGGACATGCTGAAGGGTGTGATCGCGATGAACAATATTTGCTGCCTCGTTGGATTCAGCTTCGCCGCGGCGGTCGTAGACCTTTCGATCAAGTCGCAGATGCCCGACGCTTCGATGGGGCAGGCATTCTATGAGGCGGTGTACCCGTTGGTCTGGCAAATCGTGGGATCGGCGGCGCTTGGATTCCTGGTGGGAGGGTTGCTGAGCATCTGGTCCGGCCACATTGAAGAGCAGGGCGAGACCCTAATCCTGATGGCGGGCGGCGTCCTGCTGTGCGTGGGAATGGCCGATTGGATGGAGCTTTCGCCGCTGGTTTCGAGCTTGGCCGTTGGTGCGACCATGGTGAACCTGACAACACATAGCCGGAACCTTTTTGGAGCGCTGTCGCGCACGGACCCGCCGCTCTATGCGATCTTTTTCGTGATCGCGGGCGCCGATATGAATTTGAGCGCGCTGCCGGCGGTGGGTCTGCTGGGGGTCGTCTACGTGGCAGGCCGCGTGGCCGGAAAGGTGGTTGGCGTCAAGGCGGGGGCCAAGTATGCAGGTGCCAGCGTGACGGTGCAGAAGTACCTGGGATACACCACCTTGGCCCAGGCTGGTTTGGCGATCGGCCTGGTGCTGGCCACGAACCAGCGCTTCCCCGATCTGGGTCCGCAGGTGGCGACCATCGTGCTGGCCGCCGTGGCGATCTTCGAACTTGTGGGGCCGCTTAGCGCGAAGTTTGCGTTTATCAAGAGCGGGGAGAGCCAACCGCAGGACCACGCTCCGGCGGTGTTGCTGGACTAGTGATAGTCTGAGCAACATGCTGGCGCTGTTGCCGTTGCTGTTATGGACCGGGCCCGAGGTAACGCTGCTGGGGGGACCATCGCGGGATGGGCGGGTGATCTCGAACGTGCAGGCCCCTTCGCGGGATTTGGTGCTGTTCGACTTTGCCGCGAAGACGGTGAAGGCGGTGGCGCCGTCGAGCGGCGGAGAGTTCGCTTACTTTTCGATTGTTTCAGCGGATGGAAAGCGGGTGGCGTACGCGTGGAAGAACGCTGATGGATTCTATGAGCTGCGCGTGGATGGGCGTACGGTGTATCGAAACGAAGAGGCTGGGTTCGTACAGCCTTGCGCCTGGACTCCTGATGGGAAATTCGTTCTGACGCTGTTGTTCCGGAAGGACAATACCAGCCAGATCGCGATGGCGCCGCTGGACGGTGGCCGGCCGCGGGTGCTGAAGTCGCTGGCCTGGGTGTATCCGAAGCGGATGGATCTTTCGGCGGATGGGAAATGGATCGTCTATGACTCGCTGGTGGGGGGAGAGCGGAAGTTATATGTGTTGGCGGCGGACGGGTCGGGCGAGCGGGTGGTGGGGGAGGGGGTCTTTCCGCTGTGGCGGGGGGATGGCAAGCGGGTGGTGTATGCACTGGGCGAGGAGTTGTGGGAACTGACCGTGGCGAGCGGAGAGCGGCGGAAGTTGCGGGGTGGGTTAGGGCGGTTTCTGCCCATGGGGATGGTGGCGGGAGATGTGTTGGTTTATGGGGTGCGGGCGGGCGGGACGGAGGTCTACTACGGGAATCGGCAGCCGGCGTCGCTGCGGTATCCGGGCAGAAACTCGTCGCCCGGTTGGAGTGTCGATGGGAAGTGGCTAGCGTATGTGTCGCGGCGAGGGGAGGAAAACTTCGGAGAAGAGGCGAGGGTGATTGTGGTGCGGGAAGTGGCGTCGACGGTGGAGCGGGAGATTGATCCGGGGTTGGCGCTGGTGGATGCGCCGGTGTGGAGCAATGATGGGAAGCGGCTGCTAGTCAGGGGGGCGGACCGGCAGGGGCGGGCCGGGGTGTTCGTCGTAGACGTTGCTTCGGGGAAGGTGACTCCGGTGGAGCGGGAACCGGGTTCGGAGCCGGGGCGGTTCCGAGCGGCCTGGGGGGAGGGAGATTCGATTTGGGTGCAGCGAGGAGCGGAGTTGCGAAACGGGGAGCGGGCGCTGCAGGGCGTACGCAGCTTCGCCGTCAGGGGAGCGCGGCTGGCAGTGCTCTATAGCACTGGGACGCTGGAAGTGGATGGGGAGGAGCGGGGGAAGAGTGAGGCGAAGGAGATCGTTTGGCGGGGCGAGAAGCTGGTGGGCGGCGGGGCGTACGACTACAGCGGGGAGCGTGAGGCCTGGACGGAGTCGAACGCCCGGAATGAGATTTGGAAATGGGAGTTGCCGCAATGAGTTGGTGGTGGCTGGCGGCGATTGTGGCGGTGCCATTGGGACTGGATCAGCTCATACCGGCGCCGGTGGAGAACCCGTTGGAGGCGGGTCGGGTGAAGTTAGGACGGGAACTGTTCTTCGACAAGCGCCTGTCGCGGGATGGAACGGTGGCTTGTGCGACTTGCCATGATCCGGCGCGCGGGTTCTCCGATACGGCGCCGCGGGCGGTGGGGATCGGTAAGCAAGTAGGGCCGAGGCGGAGTCCGCGCATTGTGAACCGGGCCTATGGGAAGACGTTCTTTTGGGACGGACGGGCTGCCACGCTGGAAGAGCAGGTGGTGCAGCCGATTGCGAATCCGCTAGAGATGGGGATGCGCGTGGAGGATGCCGCGGTCCGGGTAGGGCTGACGCGGGAAGAGTTGACCCGGGCGCTGGCGAGTTATGTGCGGACGATTCTGGCGGGGGATAGTCCGTATGACCGGTTCATCGCGGGGGATCGGGAAGCGTTGACGGCGGAGCAGCAGGCGGGATTGAATCTGTTCCGGGGGAAGGCGAATTGCGTGGCTTGTCATCTGGGCCCGAACTTAACGGACGAGGAGTTTCACGCGACGGGGCCGGTGGGGGTGGACCTGGGGCGGTTTGAAGTTAGCCGGCGCGATGAGGATAAGGGCGCATTCAAGACGCCGTCGCTGCGGCAGGTGGCGGAGACTCCGCCCTACTTGCACGACGGGTCGAAGGGGACGCTCGAAGAAGTGGTGGAGTTCTATGACCAAGGAAAGGGGAACGATCCGGAAATCCGGCCGTTGAAACTCACGGCAGAGGAGAAGCGGCAGTTGGTGGCCCTGATGGGAGCCTTTACGGGTAGGGTACAGGAGGGGTTGCCTTGATTGCTTTGCTGTTGGCGTTTCAATTGTGGCAGCCGGTGGATTGGCAGGCGTTGTTGCCGCTGTATGAGGCCCGCGCGACGAACGAGGCCGGGGTACGGGATGTTTCGATGTTTCTGATGCGGGAGCAGCAGTGGGCCATGGCGGAACCCTGGCTGCGAAAGTTGGGTGAGGCGGAGATGCTGGCAGATTGTCTGGCGGCGATGGGACGGAACGAGGAGGCCGTGGCGGAGTATGCCAAATCGCCGTCGACGCGGGCGTTGGCGCGGCGGACGGAGTTGACAGGGGATCCGCAATATCTGGAATCGGCGATCAAGCGGGAGCGGAAGCCGGGGTACTTAAACGATCTCGCTTTGATCCTGAAGGGTTCGGCGCGAGCGGAGGCGTTGTTGCGGGAGGCATTGACCGCGCAGGAGAAGTCGCTGGGGCCGAACCATCCGGAGGTGGGGACGACGTTGAACAACTTGGGGAGCGAGTTGTTGGGGAAGGGGAAGTTGCTTGAGGCCGAGGCGGTGCAACGCCGGAGCTTGCGGATTCTGGAAGCGACGCTGGGGCCGCGCCATGTGCGGACAGGGCTGAGCGCCAGCAATTTAGGCGACATCCTGGCGGCGGCCGGGAAACCGGCGGGAGCGTTCTACCAGCAAGCGTGGACGATCTTCAACGCGCAGTTGGGCCCGCGGCACCCTTGGACCGAGGAAGCGGCAGCAGCGGCTTCAGCGGAGCGTAAACCCCGATCCAGTGGTTCGCAAAAGTAAGTTGCGGGCTCGTGGCGACTTTGGGCATGTGGCAGGATTCGCAGGTCTGTCCGGCCGTGAGCTTGGTCTTATGCGGGACCGAGGGATGGCAGTTGGCGCAGGTGGATTTGACCTCGCCGGAGTGGGGGTCGTGGCACGTGGTGCAACTCACGCCGCCTTTCTGAAAACAGGCACTTTGCGAGAGGGAGACGGGCTGGTGCCGGACGTTCCAGGGATCCTGCCAATTGACGTCTTCGCCGGGCTTTGGAGGTTGGCGGTGACAGGCTCCGCAGAGGTCGTTGAGGCCGGCGGGATTTAGAATCTTGGGCCGGAGAAGTTGGGTGTGGTCGGCGCCGGGGCCATGGCAGGCTTCGCACTGGACGCCGTTTTCGGCAGGTTGGATGCCGCGTTCGGGAGTGAAGCTGAGCTTGCCGGTGGAGTGGCACTGGAAGCAGCGGAGGATCTGGGCTCCGGGATCGAAGACACGGTATTTGACACCTTGCGGGTTTGTGTGGCCGGGCGTGAGGGCTTTGAGGTTTGGTGACGCGTACTGCGAGAGGCCGTGTTCGAGGTAGTGATCGGCGTCGAGGCGGGAGACGGGGGTCGTGGCTTGGCGACCGGCGCCGAATAGCCAGAGGTCGTTGCGGCGGGAGAGGGCATAAGAATGGGCCGAGCGTTTCTGCGCGGCCCATTGGGGTTGATGACATTCAGCACAGGCCGCCGACCCGGTGAACTGGGCGGCGGCCGGCGAGAGGATCAGGCTAGAAAATAATACGGCCCGAGTACTGAAGCTGACGGCCAAACATACCTCCACGTTGCGTGACAACCCGCCCGAAGTTGGGAGAGTTCACATTCACATCCGGATCGGCTCCGAAGAATGTATTGGCCACATTGTACGCTTCCATGCGGAGTTCAAACTTCACCTTCTCGGTGATGGGGAACTCTTTGGCGAGCGTAGCATCGAGGTTGAGCGTATTCGGACCGACCAGATTTGAATACTGGAGGGGGTTGGTGCGGCGGGTAAACGCGGGGAGGATCGAGAACTTGGAAGTATCGAACCAACGGCTGCGATCCGGGTCGTCGAGAGTGGGATCGCCATTGACGACCATGCCGCCGAAGCGAAGGAAGAGCCCGGTGTTGTAGGTGAACAACGGAGCTACCGACCAGCCTCCGAAGGCGAGATCGACCGCCTTGGGTGCGCCGGACATGAAGCGGCGGCCCTTGCCGAAGGGTAGTTCGTAGATGGCTGCGCCGGTCAACCGATGACGAGCGTTGCGAGCGGGTTGATACGTGAAGGTGCGGGTGAAGTAGTCCTGCTCGTCGTAGAACTCTTCGTTGCGCTCGCGGTTGTAGTTGTAGCCGATGGTGAAGTTGAAACCATTGGCGAAGGGACGCTGGAATTGCATCTGCAGGGAGCGGTAGCGATTCCGAATACCGCTGTTCAGGGTTTCGGTGAGCGCGCCGTACTGCGGATAGGGACGGAGCAGTTGATTAACCTGAATGTTCCGTTGAGTCCGCAACTGGCCGGGGAACTTGTCAGCGCCGAGGACGTTGAAGAACGGATTCGGGACCGATTGTGTGACCCCGGTCTTCACGTTGTAGCCGATACGCGGGTCGATTTGGTTGAGATCGTACGTATAGGGCTGGCTGCGGCCAGTGTTCATGAAGAACGTGATATCGGCAAGGATCTGTCCAGGCAATTGACGCTGCAGGGAGACGTTGAAGCGGTCGTTAACGCCAGGGGTGAAGTCCTGTTGATACCAAGTGGCCGGGCCGCCGAGGTTGGTGTAGCGACCCAGGGTCTTTCCGCTGACCGGGACGAGCCCGCCGGGGAATGGGTTTGATAGGCGCTGTTGAGGAACACCCTGGATTTCGGGGACGGAGGTGCTGGTCGCATCAAAGCCGGGCAGAGGAACCGAGCCGAGGATGCCCAGGCCATCGGTAAGGGTGGCGGGTACAATATAGCGGGCCCAGCCGATGCGCAGCGCCGATTTATCGTTGATCCGGTAGGCAAGGCCGGCGCGCGGCATCAGTAGCGTCTTCGGGGCGTTCCAGCTGCCGCGGTTTTCAGAATCCGTAAATACCCAGGCGCCGTTGTAGATGGGCGCACCGGCGCGCAGAGCAGTGACGGCGGCCGGCATCTGCGGCGCATTGGCGCCCTGGAATTCCGGGATGGGGCTATTGAGGTCGAGGAAGCGGGAGAAGCGGTCCTCCGGGTCAGTCATCGGGCCAAAGTACTCGTAGCGGATGCCGAGGTTGAGGGTGAGCCGTTGCGTGAGCTTGTAGTCGTCCTGAACAAAGAACGACATGAAGTTGACGCGGGGGCGTTGGATGGGAATGGAGCTGAAGTCCGAGTTACCGGCCATAGCGCCGAGGAGCATGGTGGCCCAGCCATCGCCGGAGAGGTTGACGTTGGGATTGAGGAATGTATTTGCGGTTAGCGCAGGCGTAAAACGGAAGACAGGCGGGCGCGGCCGGGAGGCGACAACGTTCTCGCGCCGGTATTCGCCACCAACCTTTACATAGTGGCTGCCGATGTTCTTGGACATCTTGGCGTCGATATTCCAGGATTTCGGTTCCTGATACCAATAGCCGGTGCGGCCAAGGGTGGTGTTGGAACCCTGGGTGACAATCATGCCGGGATAGTAGATATCGGGAAGGCCGCCAAGATAAGGTTTGTACCAGGAATTGCCGGGCCAGAACTTTTCGAGGTCGGCTTCTTTCAGCGTGGCGGAAGGTACGCCAAAGGAGTCGACAATGGCGTTGGAGGCGCCGCGAATATTGAGCACGGTGCTGGAGTTCAGGGCGTAGACCATGTCGCCGGAGAAGCTAAGGGAGTGGCGCTTAGAGCCATCGGGCGGCTGAGCGAGAGAGCCACCGGTGTAGTCGTCCTGGGCCGTAAAGGTGCGGAACTGGTTGTAGCGGCCGAAGAATTTGAGTTTGTCGGTAGCGTTGTAGTCGACGCGGTCGCTGAGGTTCCAGTAGCGGAAGCGATTGGCGAAGCCAGTGATGAAGTTATTCACCTGGGTGGGGCCGGTGCCGGGACCGTTTGCTTTCCACAGGTCGTTCATGATGATACGAGATGTGGGGTCAATGCGATTCGACGGGATGACGTTGCCGGCGAAGGGCATGCGGCTGGCGACACCGTTAGTAACCGTCGTGGTGTAAGGATCGTAGATCGTGCGGAGGGCGCCGGCTGTGTTGAGCGAACGGGAGAAGTCGCCTGTGCGTTCGAGGTCCGTAGGGAGTGTGTTGAAGGCGCTACGGGGCTCGATGGTTCGCCAGCCTTCGTACGAAACGAAGTTGAAGAGCTTGTTCTTGATGATCGGGCTGCCGAGCGTCGCGCCCCAGGTGTTCTGCCGGGTGAGGTTGGCGCGTTGCGTGATGCGGTCGGCCAAGGCGTTGAACACCGGGTTGCGGCCGAGATAGTACGCGGTGCCGTGATAGTTGTTCGTGCCGGATTTCATGGAGACGCTGAGTACGCCTCCGGCCGAGTGGCCGAACTCGGCGTCGACTGCGTTCTGCTGGAGGTTCACTTCCTGCACGGCGTCCATGGGAGGTGTGTAGGAGGACTTCTGGCCGGTCATCGACGGGGAGCCATCAAGGATGATGTCGTTCTTTGTGCTCGTGTTGCCGCCGACGTCAAATTGTGAGGCGGCCCAGTGGTGAAACGGGCTCTGTTCGGTGGAAGAGCGGATGACCGTGGCGGGGTTGAGGCTGACCAGTAGGAAGGGGTTCCGGTGGATGATCGGAAGATTGTTCGTCATCTTCGTGTCGAGGGTGAGGCCCATGGTGGACGTGTTGAACTGCACCGCGACGGGCGTGGCTTCAACCGTGATGGAATCTTTGGTGGAGCCGGTTTCGAGACGGGAGTCGACGGTGACGTCGGCGCGGGCTTGCACGAGGATGTTCTTCTGCACGTACTTTCGGAATCCGGCTAGTTCGACGGACAGCGTGTATTTGCCCGGTAGCACCAAGTCGAAAATGTACTGGCCGGCCGCGCTCGAGATCTGCGTGGACTGGATGTTGGTATTGTCGTTCTGAAGAACGACGGTGGCGCCGACGATGACGGCGTCGGTAGCATCAGTAACTCGGCCTTGTACCCTGCCGCGAGTGTCTTGCGCTAACAGGGGAAGCGTGGAAAAGAGAGACAGCGCGATCAAGGCGCTTCGGTTCATTAACATGTTTTCCCTCCCATTGGGTTGGCGGATTACATCACAGATTGATGTCGGCAACAACCGTGGGGAAAGTTAATGAATGGAACTTAAGGCCGGCGAGGAGGACGGCGGCGGGGCATGTCGCAACCGGAAATATGCATGGGGTTCGGCATTGCTGGAAGCCCGTCGTCGAGCTCCCAAAGCGTAATCTGCTGGAGCGCTTTTGCTACAGTTTGCACGGCTCCACAGGGAATTCCGGCTGCCGTGAGGCGCTGTTGCCAGTCGGCCTTGGAGCGGGCTGCGAAGAGCGGGACGAGGAGGCCGATGAGTTCATCTCGATGGCGAATGCGGGCAGCGTTGCCTTCGAACTGGGGGTAGGTTTTCCAGTATGGCCGATCGAGCGCATCGCAGAATCGGAGCCAAAGACGTTCGTTAGGAACCCCAACGGCGAGTTGGCCGTCAGCACAATCGAAAACTTGATAGGGGACGATGTTGGCGAGGCCGAGTCCGGCGGGTTTGGGGTCCACGCCGGCAAGCAGTGCGGCCGACGTGAGCGGCGACATGCCGGCGAGAAGGCTTTCGAAAAGCGATACGTGGATCCGGGCGCCTTCGCCGGTGCGTTGACGGCGAAAAAGCGCGGCGAGGATGGCTTGGCTGGTGAAAAGCGACGCAAGAATGTCGGCGACCGGGAAAGACGTCTTGCCGACGGCCGCACCGGGAAGCGCGCTCGAATACATCAGGCCGCTGAGGGCCTGGATCATCAGGTCGTACCCGGGTTGGGTGGAGTCCGGGCCGAAGCCACTGACCGAGGCGTAGATCAGGGAAGGTTGGGCGAGTTGCTCGTATCCGTAGCCGAGTCGGTCCATCACGCCGGGCCGGAAGTTCTCCACAA
Source organism: Candidatus Sulfopaludibacter sp. SbA3 (assembly GCA_945890485.1). Lineage (GTDB taxonomy): Bacteria > Acidobacteriota > Terriglobia > Bryobacterales > Bryobacteraceae. The sequence goes on from CAMDCN010000015.1 coordinate 91,729, forward strand.
GGACGTCGGCTTGGGCGATGTGCGCGTGGGCCTGGGCCTGATCGGCCTTGAGGTCGAGGGCAATGCTGGATTTGTTGCGATTGAGGCCGAGCCAGTAGGTGCTATCGTCCCCGTGGAAAGGCGGGCCCCATTGGCGGGTCTCGTCGCCGGCGCCTGGCTCCTCGATCTTGGTGACTTCGGCGCCGAGGTCACCAAGCATCATCGTGCAAAAAGGGCCTGCGACCGCGCGAGTGAAATCGAGGACCCGGATGCCGGCGAGCGGTAGGCTCACGCTTGGGGCGCCTCCGGATCGGGGGGAAGGAGCGAAACCGGAATAAGATAGCCGCGTTGCATGAGACCACGGAGAATGGGCATGGCCGCTTCGACAATTTCGGGGAACGTGACGCCTACCGCCTCCCCCATGCCGGCGACCAGTTGCCGGAGGGGAACGGTGCCGTCGCACCGGGCGCAGAGGCCGGCGGTGTACTGGTCAACACGACCACTGTAGGGCAACGGTTCGACCAGGAAAATGTCGGCCTCCGAAGATGCCCAACGGTTCCCCACCTGCTCGTAGATGTGGCGCATGCGGGCCGCGCTGGCGAGCTTAAACCGTTGGTCGAGAAGTTCATCAACGGTGGCGGTGTGGAGCAGTGTGTGAATGTCGATCAGTTGCAGCAGGGATTCGCCCCAGCGGCCACGAATGACGGATGGCGCCTCGTCGATGAAAAGCCAGTTGTTACCAGTCCGCTTGCGCATGACAACCAAGCCGGTCTGGATCCCTTCCATGTTGAGACTTTCGTAGTAGTCCATCCAGCGATCAAAGGTTTGGCGGAACTCTTCGGGCGAGAGGTGCGCCCGATAGGAGCGAAGCCAGGACATGGCGTAGGAGACCAGGTCGTCTTCTTTGCTGGTGGAGACCCAGACATCACAATTGCTGCCGCTCAACCACTCTTTAAGGCGTCCATGCGGGTCGCCTCCGTGGAGGGATGCCCATTCGCAGATAATTACGGCGAGGCCACCCTCCGCGAGATGGTCCGGGGCGTTGCGGATCACTGTCTCCGTGACCCGGTCGGCGCCGAGACCGCCATCGCGGTAGTGGAACTCCGATTCCGGGGAGATCACGAAGGGTGGGTTGGAAACGATGAGATCGAACGTCTCGCCTTCTACCGCCGAATAGAAGTCCGAGAGGCGGAAGTCGATATTGTCGGCCCGATTGAGAATGGCGGCGGCCCGGCCCAGATTTAAAGCGCGCGGATTGATGTCGAGCGCAACGACTTTGTCGCAGTGCGTCGCGAGGTGGAAGGCTTGGAAGCCCCCGCCGCAGCCCACGTCAAGAGCACGCCGGTAGTGGCGGCGCGGTGTGGCATTTGCCGGCGTGAGCGAACTCGTGCCCACACCCATGACCAGATGCCGGCTGAAGTCGGCGACTCTGGCCGAGATCGTGTCGTGGATGATGTAAAAACCACGAAGGGGGTTCACGATCAGCGGGCAGGCAAACCCGCCCGGTGTGGGACCGAGCAATCCGCCAGCGACAAGCCCGGAAAACAATCGGTCACCAAACACTTCCCGCAGCGGCCCTTCCGGGATTGATGCGTTGACCAGGAAGAGGCGGATCAGCAGATTTAAAGGATTCTCTTCACGAAGGGCCCGCAGCACGATCGGGGCCGCGCCGTTACTAGTGGGGTTCCCATTCAGGCACGCTGGCAGGACATCGCCAACCGACTTTTCAGTGAAGCTGTGGCGATCAAAAACCCTTCGCAGGCTGACGATGTCGGCTGGGTCCAGGTTTGCGAATGGGTTCAGAATCGGGTCTATAGTCATTAAGTTACACTGCCTTACCTTACCCCGCGCGAGAATGGAAAGAAAATTCCATCAAGGGAAACGGTTATGGGGTCATGTTACACCTCCCCCGTGTATAATCGGGAGCGAAATGGCAAATAATCCGCTGGCAGAAGTGTTTCTTGACGTCGATCCGCAGCAGCGCACGACGGCGCGTCCAGAGCCCGACTCGCCCTTTCATGTGCTGATTTTGGGCGACTTTTCAGGGAGGACCAGCCGGGGCGTCGTGGAACCGTTGGCCGGGCGCCGCCCCATTGCCGTCGATCGAGACGAGATTGATGCTGTGATGCGGAGTTTGCAGATTCAGTTGCGGTTACCTCTGGGGTCGGATGGTGCCACGGCGGAAATTGCGATCAGCGAATTGGACGATTTTCATCCGGATCGCATCCTGGATACGCAGCCATTGTTCCGGGCGTTGAAGCAGATGCGGAAGCGGCTTGAGAATCCGGCCACATTGAAGGCAACGACGGACGAGATTTTGGGTGGGCTGGCGCGGGCTCCCGAGGCTCCGGCCGCGCGTGCGGGGGCGGATATTGTTACCGGCAGTCTGCTCGACTCGATTGTGGACGGCGGGGAACCCGCGGCGCAGGCTTCCGCAAAACGAAAGCCTGCCGATGCGTTGCTGGCCTACGTTCACGATCTTGTGGCGCCGCACTTGGAGAAGACGAACGATCCTCAGCAAAAGGAACTCCTGGCGGAGCTGGACGAGACGATTGCTGGACAAATGCGGGCAGTATTGCATCAGCCGCAGTTCCAGGCGCTTGAAAGTTCGTGGCGGGCCCTCGACTGGCTCGTGCGGAATACAGAAACGGATGCGCAGTTACAGCTCTATATATTCGATGTGAGCAAGGCCGAACTGTTTGCCGACTTGGCCATGGCGAGCGACTTGCGAACGACGGGGCTCTTCCGGCTTCTGGTCTCGCAACCCGTCAAAGGCGAGCCGTGGGCGTTGCTGGGGGCGGACTTGTACTTCCGGCCCTGGATTGAAGAGATCGAATTGTTGGCCCGGTTGGCGATGATTGCGGATCAAGCGGGCGCGCCTTTGCTCTCGGGGGCGGACCCGTCAATCCTTGGGGTAAAAAATCCCGAGGATCTGAGGCATACCGAAGAGTGGGAGGAGGGCAATCCGATCTGGAGTGAGATGCGCCAGTTGCCGGAGGCGCGGCGCATCGGGCTGGCTCTGCCGCGCTTTCTGATTCGCCTGCCCTACGGAAAGCTATCGAATCCGGTGGAGCGCTTTTCGTTTGAGGAGATGCCGAAGCGCACGTCGGTCCACGCCGGGTATTTGTGGGCGAATCCCATGTATGCATGCGTGCAGCTAACGGCTCATTCGTTCGCCGTGAATCGGTGGCACATGCGGCCAGGGCAGTTTCAGAATATTGAGAGCCTGCCGCTGCATTCCTATGTGGAATATGGAAGTCCGGAAGTGAAGCCGTGCGCGGAGGTGCTATTGACCTTGCAGGCCGCCGAGCGGATGATTGCGCAGGGTTTGATGCCGCTGTTGACGATGAAAGGAACCGATACGGTTCGGGTGGGCATGTTCCAGTCGATCGCCGATCCGCCGACGCCGCTTGAAGGGCGATGGCGGTAACCGGTGAGCGTTCCGTTTCGCCGTACAATGGGGAAGTACCCTTTTCAATGAATCAATCTGACAGAAAAAAATTCCACGAGATGTTGCTTGCGAAGCAAACGGAACTGCAGAACCGTCTGGCTCGTCGTGACGACCTGGAGGTCCAGGTATCACCGGATGAGTTTGACGCGCGGCTGCAGTTGGTGGATCGGGAGTTCCAGAGCGGCTTACTGCATCAAACGGCGTTGGACCTTCGAGAGGTCCGGGCGGCTCTTGTGCGGATTGAGAACGAGAGTTATGGCGTCTGCGGCGAATGCGACGAAGACATTTCCCCCGCTCGTCTGCAGGTGATTCCTTGGGCCAATTATTGCGTCAAGTGTCAGGAGCGGATCGAGGTCGAGAAGCAACAAGAAAACCTCGACGAACGATCCCAAGAACTAGTTCCGAGCGAGTAGACTCTCGGAACTAGTCTTTAGCCGATGGCTAACGGCTGAGGCGGATCTCTTCCGCCTCCTTAAGCCCACTAAGGATGGAGGCGTGAGTATCGTTGCTCATGCCTACCTGAACTTCACGTGACGTGAAACCCTTGGGCGATTTTACGTCGACGAACATCTTGCCATCTTGCGCATATACTGCCTGCTTGGGCACGATCAACGTGTTCTCGACTTTGTCCAGAACCACGTCGCCCGAACCGGATAAATCCGGAATCAGCCGGGGATCGGACCCGTCGATCGCGAGCTTTAGCGGGATGCTGCGAATAAAGGGGCTTTGGCGGGATGCGCTGGTGGCGATCGCGCCAATACTAAATACCTTGGCCTGCATCACCATGCCCGGGAAGGCATCGAGGCGGACCTCAGCGGTCTGACCCAACCGGAAATCATCGCTTTCGGCCTGATTGATCTTGGCGTCGAGCATCATACTGCTCGGATTGACCACTTTCATGAACGGTTGACCTGGCGTAATCTGGTCACCCTGCTCAATCGTCCGCATCGAGCTACCGCCCCACACGGACTGGAGTACCGCAAGTCCATCCATGGGTGCCGTGATGACAAAACGCTTCACGTCTGCAACGTGACGGCCGAGATGGCGTTTATGGCGTTCGAGGGTGAAGTTGAGAATTGCCAAGTCGGCAGCCTGCAGCTTCTTCGTGTTCTCGAAGTCGGACTGTAGCTGTTTAAACCGAGCTTGCGCTTCTTCATAGGAGAGCTGGAGGAGTTGGCGCTCCACTTCCGTGCGAACTTCGGCTGCCGAAGCTTCGAGACGGGCTTTGTCTAGGTCGCCCTTGGCGACAAGAACCGTCTGTTCCAGGTTTTTCCAGTCGATTTCCAGCTCGGCTTTCCGCTTCCGGACATCGGCAATCGCCGCTTCGACGGTGTCTTGCACGTCGTCAATGTGATCCTGGAGACTCTGGCCGTCAATCCGGGCAATCACTTGACCTTGTTTAACAATTGCGCCCGACTCAACCATGCTGAGGAGAACCATCGGACGGTTGCCCTCGGGTCCTTGAATCTTCGGGGCGGTGATCGTTGCGAAGTTCTTTGCAGCCGTGGTCCCGGAGATGCGGGAGCGCTTCTCAAGCGTTCCCCGTTTGACCTGAGCGGTGGGAATCACCACGGCAACCGATTCTGCTTTCTGGGCTTCGAGCGGTTTATAGCCGAATTCGTATCCAGCCCAAGCCGCGCCGGCGACTAGGGCGAGAATCAAAAAGGGTTTCCATTTGCCTCGAACGGGTGCCTCGGGCGGAAGAGCCGGAGCTAGCCGTCCAGGTTGGCTAGGCGGGGTCGGTTGCGGAGTGGGGTTAAGAATCGCCGACATAGTGTATGACCAAGGCCTCGAATGCAGGATAAGCAGAGACGAGCTGCCTCAGCGGAGAAGGCGCACGGAGCCCGTCTGAGGTTACGCCTCCTTTAATTTATCACTCGGACGGCGTTGTCGCGAAGGGGGGTAAAGTTTCTCGTTCCGTTGGTCGATTTAGCTGTAGGGGCAAGCGTCCCTGGAGGATCATCCATGCGCCATCTCTCTGCCGGAATTCTGCTGAGTTGCAGTCTCGCCTGTTGGGCGGGGAGTCCCCGCGTTTCGCCACCAGCTGCGGTGGGTGTCGCGGTGCATCCGGTTGATGGCCGATTGGTTGTGGTTGAGGGCGTGGCGGGACGGCTAAGCTTGGGGCGTCAAATATGGGACGGAGCGGTGGATGGCGTTTGGCCTGCGGCTTCAAGCGCGATTATACGCTTGGGAACCACTTGGCATCTTCTTGAATTTAATCAGGATTGGTCGGTGAGCCGCGTGTTGGACCTGGGTGAAAAAGACTGGACTGCGCCGGTGTGGAATGCTCGAGGGTCCGCATGGTTGGCGTGCAGTGAGTCCACCGACCGGTGTGGCATCTACCGGGCGGAGGATGGTTCGCAAGTTAGGGAAATCCGGGCGACAAGCGGATTGCGCGCATTAAGTTTGTCCGATGCCGGATTCGAGGCACTCCTGCGGCAAAACGACCACGCAGTCCTCTGGAGTGCGAACGATGAGTTGGTGCCGGTGGCCGAAGGCGAAGGCATTTTGGGGGCATTTGCACCCGGAGGTGCCCGGCTCGCGGTTATTGATAGCTCCGGAGTGCTGCGGCTGGTGGATGTGCCGGGCGTCAATTCGAAGCAAGTGGAGGCCCCGGCTGATGCCGTAGGGCTCCTGTGGAAGGGCGAACTTCTGTTGACGGTCCACCGTTCAGGGGAAATCCGCCGTTGGAACGAGCGGGGAGAGACGGTATCGGCTGTGCATTGTGAGTGTCAACCCGGGGGGGTGTGGGGTGCGGGCCAAGGCATGGTGCGGCTGCACGATTCCTTGAAACAAATTTCACACTATCTCGATTTTGAGCGAGGAGACGGATCGTTTACGATGCTGCCCGCTGTGGTTCCGGAGATTCAATAATGTCGATCAATCGTTGCGAAGAACCATTGAGGGGTGAATTGGATTTCACGGAGAGTCTGCTCGCGCTCTCCCGAGCTGTCGAGAGTAGTCAAGCGGCAGCGGTCAAGCAGCGTGCCGACGCAGCAAGAGTTGAGCGGAAGCCGTCCGGGTTTCTACTGTCGTTGATCGCACTCTTGACGGGAAGCTTGCTTTTCCCTCAGCCCGTGGCTGGTCAAGCCATCCGGGATCTGCCGGGCTTCAAGAAGCAAAGTGTGCCGCGTAACGATGATGGTTCTGGTCCTTTTGTTGCGCTGCCGTTTCCGATCAACTTTTTCGGCCGCATACGGAATGGTTGTTGGGTCAACAATAATGGCAACATCACGTTTGACCGGGCGCTGTCGACGTTCACACCTTTTGGACTGGAGAACACCCAGACAGAGATTATTGCCCCGTTTTTCGCCGATGTGGATACGCGTGGCGAGCGGTCGCAGCTTGTCACTTTCGGCGAAGATACCGTGAATGGACGGCGTGCTTTCGGCGCCAACTTTATCAATGTTGGCTACTTCTCCAGCTATGACGACAAACTGAACAGTTTTCAAGTGATTCTGATCGACCGTTCGGACACAGGATCTGGAAACTTCGACGTTGAGTTCAACTACGCCCGGATCGTTTGGGAGACCGGTGATGCGTCCGGCGGAACAGGCGGCTTTGGCGGCGTCCCTGCCGCGGTCGGCTGGTCGAACGGATCGGGACAACCCGGTACCAGCTTTCAGTTGCCGGGATCGCTAGTCGTGGGAGCATTCCTCGACGGCGGGCCGCAGGCTTTGGCGCGGCGCCGGTTAAATTCACCCGTAATCGGTCGCTATCTGTTTAGAGCGCGCGATGGGCAGTTGAGCCCGGGATTGACGATTACGTCGAGCAACCTGCTGCCGGACGCCACGATTGGTACCACCTATTCTTCAGTGCTGACGGCGGAGGGAGGATCTGGTTATCAGTGGAGTTTGTTGCCCGATCCGGGGCAAACGCTGCCTGGGGTTTCGCTTTCGCCGAGCGGTGTATTGAGCGGAGTTCCGACGGCCCTGGGGACATTTGAGTTTACGGCTCGCGTAACGAGCCGAATAGATGGGGCGGAGGAGACCGTGGCGCAGCGGCTGGCTCTGCGAGTTCTTCCGGTCAGCTTGCAGATCCTAAGTGGAACGTGTCCGCTGCCAGAGGCTACCGAAGGGACTCCCTACCGGCAGGCGCTGCGCGCCGCTGGAGGTCCCGGTCCCTACCTATGGTCCTGGGGTGAGAACGGAGCGAGTCCGGTGGCCGGCCTGCAACTCAGTGAAGAGGGCGTGCTTTCCGGTGCTCCGACGAAGGCAGGCTCCTATAATTTCCTTCTGCGCGTCGCTGGAAGTGCACGATCCAATCTCGAGCCCGCATCGCGGAGTTGCACGCTGAACGTTCGGCCGAGACTGACACAATTGACCGTGGCCGCCTGTCCCTCCGAATGGGGTACGCAAGGCGTTGGCTATGAGGAACTTATCCAGGCGGGCGGGGGACTCATGCCCTATCGTTGGACCGCTTTAGGGGCACTTCCGCCGGGTGTCCGGCTTTCCGGCGATGGCCGACTGACGGGGATCCCGACTGCGACGGGACATTTTACATATTCGTTGGAAGTTGGGGATGTGGCGGGTCGCACTCACCGGCTGCTGTGCAACCTGACAGTCGGCGCTCCTGGCCTGAACCTTATGACGGCGTGTCCGCTGCCATCGGTCGAGACGGGGCAGTCGGTCCGGATGAGTCTGCAGGCATCGGGAGGAGTCTCGCCCTATCATTGGGGCGCGATTGGCACGTTGCCTCCTGGCCTGACGTTAAGCCCGGATGGCGAACTTCGTGGATCCGCCAACGCGGCTGGCGCCTATCAATTTCAGGTCGTAGTGAGGGATCGGGAGGGGTTGAGCGCCGGGAAGCCTTGTGCTCTGAGTGTGCGCCGGGCGCCTCTGAGCATCTCCTCCTGCCCGCTTCCTCCCGCGCAACTGGGTCAAACTTATGAGACTAGCCTGAGCGCCGTCGGAGGTACACCGCCGTACGTCTGGACGTTCAGCGGGGCTGTACCGGCGGGTCTGACGGTGACTTCGGAGGGCCGCTTGAGTGGCATCCCTACCGCCTCGGGCGGCTCAACATTTACTGTGGCGGTCCGAGATGGCAGCGGCTTGGTGGCTACTCAGCAGTGCGATCATTTTGTGACGCCGAAGCCCCTGCGAATCCTGGGCGACTGTCCCCTGCCTGATGCCACGGTGGGCTCGTTCTATCGGGCGCACGCGCTACCGGACGGTGGCGTGCCGCCGTACCGGTTTGCACTGGAAGGGCAACTGCCGAGTGGCCTTACGTTGGGTTCCGACGGCTGGTTCTCGGGGACTCCTGACGGTCCTCGACAGGGCGACGTTACGATCATTCTGGAAGACGCTCGCCGAGCTGGAGTACGGCGCACGTGTTCCATTGCGGCCGAGCTGCCGTCATTGAGTGATCTCCGGCTGACTGGGGCGCCACCGTTAGTATTGCCCGCGGGGGGCGCGATTCCGGTTGCTTTGCAGTTGGACCGCCCTTATCCCCTGCCGATCAGTGGGGTTTTGTCGCTGGAAATGCAAGCGGATACTGGCGTCGCGGATGATCGGCTGAATCAGCCCGATCCAGCTGTGGTTTTTGCCGCCAATGGGCGGCGGCAGCTGGACTTCTCGATCCCCGCCGGGCAGCGACGATTCGCCGCGACGATTGCCGGACCAGGTACCGTGGCGGGATATCTATCGGTGAGCGTTAGCCGGATGGAAATCGCCGGTCAATCGCAATCGGCTTTGCCGGGCGCCGTCAGGACTACTGTGCCGCGGACCGCCCCGGTATTGACGGACGCTTGCTATTCGGTGAATGGGAGCGAGCTGGCGTTAAGAATGACGGGATTCAGCTCCACGCGGGACTTGACGGACGTCGATGCGTTCCTTAACGGTGCTGAGGTGCAGGATCTGAACGTTGCTACCTACGCCACCGACTACTTCGCAAACGAACTGAGCATTCGGACCGGAGGAGCGTTCCAGATCGAAGTGCCCATCGCTGTACCGCCATCAGCTAATGCAATTCGTGTGGAATCCCTGCGAGTTACCTTACGAAACAGGATGGGATCCTCGGTGGAAAGGACCGCCCGGGCCTGCAACTAGTCAGGAAAAAACGTCCCTTATCTAGGGACTCTTGCTGATTGGGTACTGGCCGCTTGCTCTCTAGAATTAGAGATAGATCAGCGGCAAGGAACCAAATCAATGCTAGCCACCCGAGCGTCGAAATCTTATTATTCTGAATCTGAAGCGGCCGAAGCCTTGGGCGTTTCGATCGATCAATTCCGATCCCTCGTCCGAACCCACATTGTCCACGCCGAAGAGGAACAACTCATGATCCCTTCGACGACCTTTCAGCCATCCGATCTAGTTGTGCTGCGTCTTCTCGGCAACCTGAGATAGCGATACAATAGCCGGGTTATGGCGAAACTAGGCTTTCTCGGACTGGGCATCATGGGCTACCCCATGGCCCGACATCTTCTCGACGCGGGTCACGAAGTGGCTCTCTGGTCGCACTCGGCAAACAAGGCCACGGAGTTGGCGGCGGGACGGCCAAACGGCCGCGCCTGCGCGACACCGAAGGAGGTCGCCGAGAATGCGGACTGCATCTTCCTTATCGTCGGAGATACGGCGATGTCGGAAGAGGTAGTCTTCGGAGAGAACGGCCTGCTAGCGGGAGCCAAGCCGGGTTCGGTAATCGTTGATGCCTCAACGGTGGCTCCGGCGTATAGCCGGTCGGCGGCGGAACGCTGCAAGGCTAAAGGTGTCGAGTTCCTCGACGCACCTTGCACGGGATCGAAGCCCGGAGCGGAAGGCGGAACGCTAACCTTTATGATCGGCGGCGACCAAGCCGTTTTCGAGTCGGTGAAGCCCTACTTCGAGCCGATGGGAAAGCAATTGTATTTCTGCGGCGGTCCGGGTTTAGGAATGAACGCGAAGCTGACGCAGAACCTGATCCTCTCCAATCTACTGCAGGCCTTCAATGAGGGAATGGTGCTGGCGACCAAGGCCGGCGTTGATCCGGACCTGATGGTCGACATCCTCAGCAATTCGGCGGCTCGCAGTGGGTTAATTTCCTTTAAGGCTCCGTACGTCTTCCGCCGGGATTTCTCGACGAACTTCTCCGTAAAATGGATGCACAAGGACATCGGACTGATGTTGGACTCCGCAAAAGACATCGGCGTGCCTCTTCCGCTGACCGCTTTAACGCATCAAATGTTCCAGGCCGCGATCTCGCAGGGAACTGGCGATGAGGATATCTGTAGCACTATCAAGGTGTTAGAAGGAATTGCGGGCGTGGAAGTGAAAAGCAAGACGACGGCCTAGCCCGTCGTCTTCAATTTTTCACAAAAAAAGTCTTGCGATTCCAAAAATCATATTCTAATATTGAAAGTAAGACGGGGGGGCAACTCCCACCAAAGCGAGACTAACCTCAATATAGACCCCTGAAGCATCCCTCCCGTCGCCCTTCGGGGTTTCCTGTCTCCGGCTGCTTCCTTCCTCTAAAGATCCCCAAACCGAGTGATATCATAGGCTTGTCTGATTTGGATGAAGACACTGACCTTACTTGGATCAACTGGTTCCATTGGTACCAGCACGCTGGACGTCGTTAGACGCCGCCTGGATGAGTTTTCTGTTTATGCTCTGGTTGCCGGAAGCAATCTGGACCTCCTCGTAGAGCAGATTCGCGAGTTTTCTCCCTCTGTCGCGGTAGTCGCCACGCCAGAGCTCTGCGATCAGTTGGCGCGGAAGTTGTCTGACGCCGGCATTCGATTGCCAGAGTTGGCGTCAGGTCCGGCTGGCCGGTTGGCCGTGGCCACGGCGCCGGAAGTGGAAATTGTCATGTCCGCCATCGTCGGCGTAGCCGGTCTCGAGGCTACCTATGAGGCCGTCCGGAAGCGCAAAGTGATTGCTCTCGCAAACAAGGAAGTCCTTGTCGCGAGCGGCAAGCTGGTGATGGATGCCTGCCGGGAAGCTGGCACGGAGATGATTCCCGTCGACAGCGAGCACAATGGCGCGCATCAATGCCTGCGGGCGGGCCGTCGCGACGAAGTGACGAAATTGATTCTAACGGCCTCGGGCGGTCCGTTTCGCCGCACCTCGAAAGATGATCTTGAAAAAGTAACCGTCGCGCAGGCGCTGAATCATCCAACCTGGAAGATGGGCCAAAGGATCACGATTGATTCGGCGACGATGATGAACAAAGGTTTCGAGGTGATTGAAGCCTGCTGGCTCTTCGATTTCGCCCCGGCCGATGTCGAAGTGGTCGTTCATCCGCAATCTTCCATCCACGCGATGGTCGAGTATAACGACGGTTCTGTGATTGCCCAGGTCTCGGCCACCGATATGCGGATGCCGATTCAATACGCGCTGACCTATCCGGTGCGGGAAACGGCTCCGGTGCCCCGGATGGACTGGACTAAAGCCCGCACTTGGGAGTTTGAGCCGCCTGACCTTGACCGATTCCCCTTGCTTCGGCTTGCCTACGAGGCGCAGGCGGCGGGTGGTTCCGCCACCTGCACCCTGAATGCCGCCGACGAGGTTGCTGTCGAGGCCTTTTTGGCCGGGAGAATCTCTTTCCCGGGAATTGCGCGCGTCGTCGGAGAGACATTAGAAAAAGTACCCAATCGAGCGCCGCGCTCCGTCGAAGAGGTACTGGAGATTGATCGCGCGAGCCGCGAGACGGCACGGGCGCTTGTAGGATAGTCGCATCTATGGTTCTTTTTCAAAACGTTTGGTGGGTCCTGGTCCTGATTGGCATCATGATCCTAATCCACGAACTGGGTCACTTTTGGGCGGCGCGATACTTTGATGTCCGCGTCGAGGCCTTCTCTTTCGGCTTCGGGCCACGACTATTCGGCTTTCGACGGGGAGAAACCGATTTCCGCGTTTCGCTAATCCTGTTCGGTGGTTATGTCAAGATGACGGGCGAGCAAACGGCCGAGGATGGCACGCCCGATCCTTCGGCAGCCGAGGACCCGCGAAGTTTCCTGGCCAAGCCTCGATGGCAGCGCATGATTATCGCGTTTGCGGGGCCGGCGATGAACATCATCCTCGCGCTAGTGCTCCTGACGGGCCTCTTCATGTACCGTTACCCAAAGGTTGTCGGTTCGGACGGTCCGGCGGTGGTCGGTTTTGTGGCCAAAGACTCGGTCGCCGCGAAGTCGGGGATCCGCGCGGGTGACCGGATCGTCCGTTTTGACGATATTGCGGATCCGACTTGGGAAGACGTTACCTTGGCCGAGGTCGCCGCGGCCAACCGTCCTGTGCCAGTGGTGCTCAAGCGGGACGCCGAACAGGTAGTGGTGACGGTAACCCCTGCGCTGCATGAGCAAAACGGTATCGGCACGATTGGATGGGGCGAGCAGCACGAGATCCAGTTGGGCGGGGTCAGCCCCGATATGGAAGCGGCGAGGGTGGGTTTGAAGGCTGGCGATCTTCTCGTCGCGTTGGATGGCATCGCACTGCGGTCCACGCAGATGCTCCTGACGATGCTCAAGGAAGGTCAGGGTAAGCCGGTTGAGCTGACTTACAACCGGGATGGCGAAATCCGCAAGGTGCAAATGACGCCCAGCGTGGTTGGAGAAGGGGATGCCAAGCGGTACATGCTCGGGGTGCAGTTGTCGGCCCGGGTGACCTTCGTCCAGCTGCCGTTTGTCGAGGCCCTGCGGGAGTCCACCCGCCAGAATACCCGAAGCGCGGGTCTGATCCTCCAGTTCTTGCGCGGCCTCGTAGAGCGCCGTATGTCGGCTAAGAGTCTGGAGGGCCCAATCGGCATTGCCCGCCTCAGTGGTGATGCGGCGCGCGAGGGTGCTGCCTCCTTTGTTGGCCTGATGGCGGCGGTGAGCCTCAACCTGGCAATTTTCAACCTGCTTCCGATCCCGATTCTCGACGGCGGGACGATCTTGATGCTAGCTGTCGAGATGATCATGCGCCGGGATCTGAGCCTCCACGTGAAGGAGACGGTTTTCAAGCTAGGCTTTGTTTTCCTAATGATGGTGGTGGTGTTCGTGCTGTACAACGACATTAGCAAGCTGCTCCCAGGCTAGAACCTGAGTCTCTCCTGCTAAAATATTACTTGATAGTGAGTCGCGCAGATTCAATACTTGTAGTAGACTAAAGCAGGAGGCAAAAGTTCTAGTCATGAGCAGAATCATCGGTATTGACCTTGGTACCACCAATTCCGTCGTCGCAGTGATGGAAGCGGGGTCGCCGGTCGTAATCCCCAACCAGGAAGGGGCGCGTACGACGCCGTCCGTGGTCGGTTTCACTAAGGGTGGAGAACGGTTGGTGGGTCAGGTCGCCAAGCGGCAGGCCGTCACGAATCCGGAAAACACGATCTATTCGATCAAGCGCTTCATGGGACGCCGTTTCGATGAAGTCGATGCGGAAAAGAAGCTCGTTCCCTACAAGGTCCTTCCGGGTGACAACGGGGACGCTCGCGTAGAATCGCAGGGCAAAAAGCTTTCGGCGCCCGAAATCTCCTCGATGGTGTTGACCAAGTTGAAGGAAGCCGCCGAGTCGTATCTCGGTGAGAAGGTCACGAAAGCGGTCATCACGGTTCCGGCGTACTTCAATGACGCCCAGCGGCAGGCGACGAAAGACGCCGGCCAAATTGCCGGTCTCGAAGTGATGCGCATCATCAACGAGCCGACGGCAGCGGCATTAGCCTACGGTCTCGACAAGAAGAAGAACGAAACCATCGCGGTGTTTGACTTCGGCGGCGGCACGTTCGACGTCTCGATCCTCGAAGTGGGTGATGGCGTCGTTGAAGTGAAGTCCACCGATGGCGACACGCATCTGGGCGGCGACAACATCGACGACCGGATCATGGAATGGATCGTAGCCGAGTTCAAAAAAGAGAACGGCATCGATCTGATGAACGACAATATGGCTCGGCAGCGTCTGAAGGAAGCCGCCGAAAAAGCCAAAATTGAGTTATCGACCACGCTCGAAACCGAAATCAACCTACCGTTCATCACGGCGGATGCCGGCGGCCCGAAGCACCTCGTCATGAAGCTGACGCGGACCCGCTTCGAGCAGATGATCGACGACATTCTGCGCAGCACGCTTTCGCCTTGCGAACGGGCGCTCAAGAATGCCAAGCTGTCCCCGTCGCAGATCGACGAAGTGGTGCTGGTCGGCGGCTCCACCCGTATTCCCAAGATCCAGCAAATCGTCCGCGATATGTTCGGCAAGGAGCCGAATCGCTCCGTGAACCCGGATGAAGTCGTCGCCATCGGCGCGGCTGTCCAGGGTGGCGTGCTCGGCGGCGAAGTGAAGGACGTTCTCCTGCTCGATGTCACCCCGCTTTCGCTCGGCATTGAAACGCTGGGCGGGGTGTTCACGAAGCTGATCGAGAGCAACACGACGATTCCTACCCGGAAGAGCGAAACGTTCTCGACCGCCTCGGACAACCAGACCTCGGTGGAGATCAAGGTGTTCCAGGGTGAACGCGCGATGGCGGCGGACAACCGGCAGCTTGGCGTGTTCCAGTTGGGCAACATTCCGCCGGCGCCGCGAGGCGTGCCGCAGGTGGAAGTGACCTTCGATATCGACGCCAACGGCATTCTGCACGTAACGGCGAAAGACAAGGCGACCAACAATGAGCAGAAGATCACGATCAGCGGCTCGTCGGGCCTAAGCAAGGACGAAGTGGAGAAGATGGCGCGGGAGGCGAAGGAAAACGCCGCCGGTGACCAGAAACGCCGCGATAGCGTCGAAGCTCGCAACAAGGCCGACGGCATGATCTACTCGGTCGAAAAGACCCTGAAAGATCATCGCGACAAGGTGAGCGAGGCCGAAGCGAAGTCGGTGGAAACCGCTCTGGACGAAGCCAAAAAGGCGGTTCAGGATGGCGATGCCGACAAGATCAACGCTGCCATCGACAAACTCACCCAGGCAAGCCACAAGCTCGCCGAGGTGATGTACAAGTCTCCGGCCGGCGACGGCGCCGCCGGTGGCCCCGCCCCGGGAGCCGAACCGAAGGCCGAAGCGCCGACGGATTCGGTGGTGGACGCGGAGTTTGTTGACGTCGACGACAAAAACAAGAAGTAGTCAGCAGTGAGGCGCTCGAAGGGCCGCTTTTCGGCGGCTCTTTCGGGCGAGGTATGCCATGCCGGAACGCAAAGACTATTACGGCACCCTGGGTGTCGAAAAAAAAGCATCGGACGACGAGATCCGCAAGGCTTATCGCCGCTTGGCGCGCAAGTATCATCCCGACCTCAATCCGGGAGACAAGGCCGCCGAGGATAAGTTCAAAACGGTGCAGGAAGCCTATGACGTTTTGAGCGAACCCAAGAAACGGGCGATGTTCGACCAGTACGGCTTCTATTCCGACAGCGGGTTCCCGCAGGGTGGACCTCCTCCCGGCGGCGGCCCGGGCATGGGCTTTGAAGGGTTCGATTTTTCCGATTTCATCAACCAACAAGGCGGTCGCCGTCCGCCGCCGGGCGCGGGCGCTCCGGGTGGAGACGCCAGCGGCCGGTTCAGCGATATTTTCAGCCAGTTCTTCGGCGGACGCCAAGCAGCACAGACTCAGCAGCCTGAGAAAGGCGCGGATCTGGAATACACCTTAAACATCGACTTCTGGCAGGCCATTCGCGGAACGCAGGTCCGCCTGAGCATCTCGCGGCAAGAAGGTTGTAGCACTTGCCAAGGCTCCGGCTCGGCCGGAGGCAGTGTCGCGTCCTGCCCGGAGTGCAATGGAACAGGACAGGTGAGCCAGACGGCCGGCGCGATGAAGTTCAACCTCACCTGCACGCGCTGCAACGGCTCGGGCCGGCTGCGCAATGTCTGTCCAACGTGCCGCGGAGAGGGTCGCACGGCGCACATGGACTCCGTTGAGGTCCGTCTGCCGGCCGGTGTAGCCGGTGGATCAAGGCTCCGTGTGGCAGGGAAGGGCAATGCCGGACGGATGGGCGGATCGGCTGGCGACCTGTACATCACCGTGCGGGTCGAAGAGCATGCGTTCTTCAAGCGCGACGGCGACACGATTGAAATCAAGGTAGCTGTGACGGTGCCGGAAGCGGTGCTGGGCGCCAAGATTGAAGTGCCAACGATCGACGGCCGGGCGATTTTAAAGATCCCGCAAGGAACGCAGAACGGGCAGAAGTTTCGCCTGCGCGAGAAAGGCGTGACGAACTCGCGAAAAGAGACTCGTGGGGATCAGATCGTCGAAGTGGTGCTGCAGGCGCCGCCGGCCAACGACGAACGGACTCGAGAGCTGTTGCGGGAACTGGCCGAGCAATATCCGCCAGATCCGCGAAGTGAGTTGTGGAGCAAGGTATAACGGTAGAGGGACGCGCGGATGGCTAAAAGAAACAAAGCTGCCTACATGATCTCGGCCGTCGCCGAGCAGTACAACCTGCACCCGCAGACGCTGCGAATGTATGAGCGAGAAGGCCTGCTGAAACCTTCGCGCAGCGATGGCAACACCCGTCTCTATACCGATGAGGACATCGAACGCCTTGAGGTGATTCTGCAACTGACGAGGGAGTTGGGTGTGAACTTGGCGGGCGTCGAGATCATCCTCAACATGCGCGAAAAGATGGAAGAGATGCAGCGCCAGATTGAGCAGTTCGTCGCGTCGCTGAACTCAGAAATCGCGCAACGCGTGCGTCATCCAGCCGGGCCGGATTCGCAGGCGCTGGTGCCCGTCATCAGCGTTTCGTCGATGGTCCGCGTCGAAACCGAACAGCGATTTACCGAGCCGAAGATTCGCCGCAAGAAAGTAAGCCTCTAGCGCCGCTACAATAGTAGTCTTCATGCGGATTGCCCTGGGGCAGATCAATACCACGGTAGGCGACCTCGTCGGGAACGCCGGTTTAATGATGCGCTTTGCGCGGCGCGCGGCCGAAGGAGGGGCGGAGGCGATTGTCTTCCCCGAATTGGCCCTAACGGGCTATCCGCCGCAGGACCTCTTGGAACGTCCAGCGTTTCTCGAAGCGGCGGAAGCGGAACTGCAACGCCTCGCGGTGGAGGCGGCTCCTTTGCGCATCGCCATCGTCTGCGGTACCGCCGAAGTGGCGGACTTCAACGAAGGCAAACGGGTCTGGAACACGGCGGCGATGTTGCAGCGCGGAAAGGTTGCCTTCCGCCAACACAAGATGCTGTTGCCCACCTACGACGTCTTCGATGAGCAACGCTATTTCCGGGCTGCCGAGAGCCAGTCGATTGCGTGTATCGGTTCCACTCCGGTGGCCATCACGATTTGCGAAGATGCCTGGAACGATCAGCATTTTTGGGAAAAGCGTCTCTACGAGCGAGACCCGGTGCAGGAATTGATCGGCGCCGGCGCCAAGGCGATTCTCTCGATCAATGCCTCGCCCTACCACATCGGGAAGCGCGCTTTGCGGGAACAGATTTTCACTGCGACGGCGCGCCGGCACAAGCTCCCGCTCGTTTACGTGAATCAGGTCGGCGGCAACGATCAATTGGTCTTCGATGGGTCCAGCTTCGCTATGGACGCGACGGGTAAAGTGATCGCCTCCGCCTCCAGCTTTGCCGAAGAACTGGTGTTCGCGAACTTCCATACGGGCACCGGCGACCTGCGCGCGAGCCATCCGGAAGAGATCGAAGCGGTCTACGAAGCACTCGTGTTGGGCACGCGGGACTACTTCCGCAAGACCGGATTCCGCAAGGCGCTACTCGGGCTTTCGGGAGGCATCGACTCGGCCCTGGTTGCCTGCATCGCCGTCGAGGCCTTGGGTAAGGAAAACGTGACCGGCGTTGCCATGCCAGGGCCCTATTCGTCGGACCATTCGCTCACCGACGCGCTCGCGATGGCCGAAGTGCTCGGCATGCAGTGCCCGACGGTGTCGATCAACGGTGCCTATGCCGCCATGATCGACACGCTGCAGCCTGTGTTCGCCGGCGCCAAGCCTGACGTTACCGAAGAGAACCTGCAGTCGCGTCTCCGCGGCATGACGCTGATGGCGCTCTCGAACAAGACGGGCGCGCTCGTGCTAACGACTGGCAACAAAAGCGAAACCGCGGTTGGCTACGCGACGCTCTATGGCGATATGTGCGGTGGGCTTGCCGTCATCAGCGACGTGGCCAAAATGCAGGTCTATGCGCTTTGCCGCGTGGCGAATCGGCGGTTAGGTAACCCGATCCCCGAATCCGTTTTTGTGAAACCCCCGTCGGCCGAACTCCGGCCCGACCAGAAAGACTCTGACTCTCTTCCCGAATACCCGGTGCTCGATGCCATCCTCGAACTGTATGTCGAGCAGATGGTGGCGCCCGACCGGATCGCCGAGAAGCTGAACCTGCCGCTGGCGCTGGTGCGCGATGTGGCTCGCAAGGTGGACCGCAATGAGTACAAGCGCCAGCAAGCGGCGCCTGGGCTTAAGGTGACAACCAAGGCGTTCGGCTTCGGTCGCCGCCTTCCGATCGCACAGGGTTACAGCGAATGAAGACACTTATATTGGCTGGCGGCGGAACGCTGCTGGCCGCGGTCCTGCTTGTTTCGCAAGCCGGTATTACGGAGCGGGTTGGCCCTCGGCCCGATGGCGCATTTCTGCTCAACAGCGGCGCACTGCTGACCCCTGCGGGACGGCAGCAGGGAATGGATACCTTCCCGATGGCCTCCGCGCTGTCGCCGGATAAGCGCTGGTTACTGGTGCTGCACGGTGGGTACAATCCGCCGGCTGTGGTTGTCCTGGATGCGAAGACGATGGCCGAGAAGAGCCGGTTGAATCTGCCGGACGCGTGGCTGGGTCTGGCGTTCGCGCCGAGCGGGAAGATGGTCTACGTCGGCGGCGGGAGCCAGGCGAACGTCCATGAGTTGAGCTTCGACGATGCGGCCGGGGCGTTGCGCCTGGTGCGCTCCATGCCAATCGTGCCGCCGGCCGACCGAAAGCACACGGACTTCATCGGCGACGTGGCCGTGTCTCCGGACGGCCGCTTGGTCTATGCCGCAGGACTGTTCCATGACGCCGTTCATGTCATCAATCCGCAGTCGGGGCGTGTTATTGAGAAGTTGAAAACTGGTCGCCGACCGTATCGCATTCTCTTCCACCCGGACGGCAAGAGCTACTTTGTCTCGCACTGGGCCGATGCTTCCGTAGGCCACTACGCCGCCGAGACCGGCAACCGTCTGGGGCTCATCCGCGCGGGCCAGCATCCAACCGACATGCTCTGGAGCGACCGCCAGCCCGACGCGGCCGAAGGCGACGCCCCGAAATTTAAAGGGCGTATCTTTGTCACGAATGGCAACACGAACTCCGTTTCGGTGATCGGCGTCAGCGAGGCCAACACCGCTGCTGCGCTTGAATCAATCAACGTCTCGCTCTACGCCGAGCAACCGGCCGGCATGACGCCTAGCGCACTGGCGCTAAGCCCGGACCAGAAGCAACTCTACATTGTCTGCTCCGACGCCAACGCCGTCGCCGTGGCCGACGTCAGCGAGACACGCAGCAAAGTCCGCGGGTTCATTCCGACCGGCTGGTATCCCATCGCTGCCCGGGCACTCGATTCGCAACTGCTCGTCTTTAACGGCCGCGGACCACGCAGCTATCCCAATCCGAAGGGGCCGAATCCGGCGCAGCGCCCCGCGCCAATACACGAAGGTAACGCGGCGGTTGAGTATGTGGGCCGCATTCAGCGTGGCTCCGTCTCCATCATCGATCCATTCGATGAAGAGCAACTCGACAAGTGGACCGCTGCCGTTCGCCGCAATACTCCCTATGAAGACAAGCGGCTGTTCCTCGCGCACTCCGACGCGGTAGCTCCCATCATTCCGGTTCGCCCGGGCGAGCCCTCGCGTATTGAACACGTCATCTACATCGTCAAGGAGAACCGCACCTACGACCAGGTTCTCGGTGACCTCGGTAAAGGCAATGGCGACCCATCACTAACGCTCTTCCCGGAGAAGGTCAGCCCGAACCATCACAAGCTGGCGCGCGAGTTTGTTCTGCTCGATAACTTCTACGTTTCGGCGGACGTTTCGGCCGACGGGCACAACTGGACGACAGCCGCCATCGCGCCGGATTACGTGCAGAAGATGTGGCCCAACAGCTACGCCGGCCGCCGGAAGCACTATGACTATGAGGGCGGGGAACCGGCCGCGATCCCGCCGGCGGGCTACATCTGGAACAACGCGTTGGCCAAAGGGCTCACGCTCCGCAACTACGGCTACTTCGTCGACAACGCTCCGCTCAAGGACGTTACCGCATCCACCCCGCACGTGAAGTCTGTCCGTGACCTCGCATTGTTGCCGCATACCAATCGGCAGTATCGCGGTTTCGACATGGACTACCCGGACGTAGAACGCGCCAAAGCCTTCATCGCCGATCTCGCCCGCATGGAGGCCGAAGGGAAGTTTCCGAACCTCTCTGTCGTGCGCCTCGGCAACGATCATACGAGCGGACTGGCCGCCGGAAAAATCTCGCCGCTGGCCGCGATGGCGGACAACGACTACGCCCTCGGCCTGTTGGTCGAAGCGCTATCCAAAAGCAAGTTCTGGGAGAAGATGGCGATCTTCGTCATTCAGGACGATGCCCAGAATGGGCCCGACCACGTTGATTCCCATCGTGCGCCTGCCTATGTCATCTCGCCTTATGCCAAGCGCGGGTTGATTGATAGCTCCTTCTACAACACGACTTCGATGCTCCGGACGATGGAGCTGATGCTGGGCATCCGGCCGATGACGATGTTCGACGCTGGGGCCCGGCCGATGGTCGGTGCTTTCCAGTTGACGCCGAACGTGAATGCGTACACGGCGGAGAAACCGCGCCACCCGCTCGACGAGCGGAACCCAGGCCAGGGGCCTCTCGCGGCCCGCTCCGCGCGGATGGCCTTTGCAGAGGCGGATGAGATCGACGACGACGAGCTCAACGCAGTCCTCTGGCTCGCCATCAAGAAGACACCGCCGCCCGTGCCCGTGCGTAGCTATTTCGGAAGATAACATTCATGGCTCGTATTGATCTTTGCTTCGTTTGGCACATGCACCAGCCCTTCTACAAGGACCTGGTGACGGGAGAGTACAAGCTCCCGTGGACCCGGTTGCATGGCCTGAAAGACTACTACGGCATGGTGCAGGTGCTGGCCGAATTCCCGACTGTGCGGCAGACCTTCAATCTTGTGCCGTCGATGATCGCGCAGCTCGATGAGTACGCCAGCGGAACGGCGCAGGACACGTTTCTGCGGTTGGCCCTGAAGCCGGCCGAAGAGTTAACCGACTTTGAGCAGCAGTTCATCCTGCGGTACTTCTTCCAGGCGAACGTGGGTCGCATGGTGTATCGCTATCCGCGCTATGGAGAGTTGTATGAGCTCCATTCGAAGGCGGGCCGCTTCTTCGGAACCCAGGATTACCGGGACCTGCAAGTGTTGTCCCAAGTAGCCTGGTTCGACGAACTCTTCCTCGCCTCGGACCCGGAGATCAAGGCCCTCGTCGAGAAGGGCCGCGGCTTCTCGCTGGCCGACCAGAGGCTGATGGGCCGGAAGCAATTGGAGATCCTCGGCCACGTGGTGCCGGTGTACGAGAAGTTCGCCGCGGCGGGGCAGATTGAAGTGTCAACGACACCCTACTACCACCCGATTCTGCCGCTGCTTTGCGATTCCGACGTCGCGGGCGTTTCCCATCCCCACGTACCTCTCCCGACCCGCTACCGCTATCCGGAAGATGCCAAGCATCAACTGGTGACCGCCCGTGAGTATATGCAGAAGCGGCTAAACCTGACGCCGAATGGCCTCTGGCCTTCGGAGGGTTCGGTTTCCGACGAGGCATTGATGCTGGCCGCCGACTGCGGCTTCAAGTGGTTCGCCACCGACAACGGTGTGTTGGCCCGTACGCTAGGACGTGCGGCGGGTGCGGCCGAGACCTACCGGCCCTACTTGTGGGATCACCAAGGTCGCAAACTACACTGTCTGTTCCGCGATCATTATCTCAGCGACCTGGTTGGCTTCGTCTATTCGAAGATGGGCCCGGAGGAAGCGGCCGAGCATTTCCTGGGCCGCATTCGCGAAAACTGCAACGGCCGCGACTCGCTGGTGCCCATCATCCTCGACGGCGAAAACGCCTGGGAGTACTTTCCCGAAAGCGGCCGCGAGTTTCTCCGCCAACTCTATGCGCGCATCGCGGCAGACCCGCAGATGGAAGCGGTCACCGTCAGCGAGGGTATCGAGCGGCATCCCGCGCAGACGCTTGAACGGATCTTCCCCGGTTCGTGGATCAACGCGAACTTTGATATCTGGATCGGAGCCGAGGAAGACAACCGGGCGTGGGAGTATCTGCTGCGGGCGCGCCAGGCGTTCGACCAGCACAAGGACAAGGTTTCCGCGGAACAGAGAGCGCTGGCTTATGAAGAGATCCTGATCTCGGAAGGCAGTGATTGGTGCTGGTGGTATGGCCCGGAGCATGAGTCGGCCAACCGGATTGAGTTCGACCAGTTGTTCCGCGACCATCTGGCGAATGTGTACCGCGCACTCGACCTTGTTCCGCCGGATGAACTCTCCCGGCCAATCCTCCGCGCTTCGTTCGCCGAGCATCACCTGCGGCCCACTGGCCGCATCGCGCCGAAGATCGACGGCGAGATCAGCAGCTACTTTGAGTGGATGGGCGCCGGGGAATACCGGGTTGACCAGCGGCAAGGCGCGATGCACGGCGGCCGTGTGGGCCTGCAGGAGTTGTTCTACGGCACGGACGGAAAGCAGATTTTTCTCCGCTTGGACTTTGATCCGTTGCCGGACTGCACGCACTTGGAAGTGCGGGTGAAGTCCGAGCACGGAGAGGTCTCGCTGAAGGGCGGACAGTTCGCGGTGGGCCGGATTGTCGAAGCCGCGGTGAATCTGAGTGACCTTCATATTCCGGTCGGCGAGTTGGCGCACTTTCAGGTTTCGCTTTGGCAATCGGGTTTACCACTCGAATCCCTGCCGCGCCAAGGCGCGTTTGAATTGGATACCCTAACCCACAAAGATTGGCTGTAAAAGAGAGTGGATCGAGCGAACTTATGAACGTTAACTGGCACGGCGTCTATCCGGCGCTCACAACGCAGTATCATCCGGACCTTTCCGTAGACTTGGATGCGACCGCTGCGCACCTGGAGAAGATGATCGCCTCGGGCATCCACGGCGTCATTCTGCTCGGCAGCGTCGGAGAGAATACAGCGCATGAATACGAGGAGAAACTCACGATTCTGCGCGAGCTGAAGAGCGTCGTCAACGGCCGCGTCCCCGTGCTTTCGGGCGTGGCGGAGAACACGACGATGGTCGCCTCGCGTTTTGCCCGCGACTGCGAGAAGCTCGGCCTGGATGGGCTGATGGTGCTGCCGGCGATGATCTACAAGGCGGACCGCCGGGAAGCAATTGCCCACTTCCGCACTGTGGCGCAGGCGAGCGGTTTGCCCGTGATGATCTATAACAATCCTCCGGCCTATTACGTCGACATGCCTCCGGAGGCGTTCGTCGAACTGGCCGAAGAACCGACGATTGTCGCCATCAAAGAATCTTCGGATAACGTCCGCCGAATCACCGATCTGCGCAATGCGGTGGGCCGCCGGTTCATTCTGTTCAGCGGGGTGGACGATCTGGTGCTCGAGAGCGCGCTGCTCGGGGCCGAAGGTTGGATCTCTGGCCTGGTCAACGCGTTCCCGGACGAGAACCGCGTGCTGTGGGAGTTGGCGATGGCCGGCCGCTGGGCCGAAGCCCGAGAGTTGTACCAGTGGTACACGCCGCTACTGCACCTCGATACGAAGATCAAGCTGGTGCAGTACATCAAGCTCTGCATGGCCGAGGTCGGGTTGGGTTCGGAGTTGACGCGTCCGCCCCGCCTGCCGATCGCGGGAGCGGAGCGGGAAGAAGTGTTGGGCATCATCCGGCACGCCTTGGCGACCCGGCCGAACCTCAGCCGTTATGCGGGCGATTGACGTAGTCGATTCCCACACCGGCGGCGAGCCGACGCGGATCGTCGTCGCCGGAGGGCCGGATCTCGGCACCGGGTCGATGGCGGAGCGATTGGCTTCGTTTCGTAATTTGCATGATCGGTTCCGCTCGGCGGTCGTAAACGAGCCGCGCGGTTCCGATGTCCTGGTCGGTGCGCTCCTTTGCGATCCGGTGGACCCGGCGTGCGCCGCCGGAGTCATATTTTTCAACAACGTAGGCTATTTGGGTATGTGCGGCCACGGCACCATCGGCCTGATCGTCTCGCTGGCGCACCTGGGCCGGATCGGCTCCGGCGAGCATCGCCTGGAGACGCCGGTGGGAGAAATCTCGGCGCGTCTGCACGAGGACGGGTCGGTGACTATAGCCAACGTGCCCAGTTACCGTGCCGCGCAGGCCGTAGTTCAGGTGCCGGGCTTCGGGCCCGTCGCGGGCGATGTCGCTTGGGGCGGGAACTGGTTCTTCCTCTCGCACCATCCAGGCATGGGCGATATCGAGTTGCTGACGAACTACGCTTGGGCCATCCGGAAAGCCGTGAATGCGCAGGGCTATCCGGAGGTGGACCACGTCGAACTCTTCGACGGCAACCGGAACTTCGTGTTGTGTCCCGGCAAGGCGTACGACCGTTCACCATGCGGGACGGGCACGAGCGCCAAACTCGCTTGTCTGGCCGCCGACGGCCATCTGGAGCCAGGCGAGGTCTGGGTGCAGGAGAGCATCATCGGCAGCCAGTTTCAGGCAACCTACATCCGCGACGGCGACCGCATTCTGCCTTCGATTACAGGCACGGCGTACATCACCGCCGAGGCCCGGCTCTTGATTGACGACCGCGATCCATTCGCCTGGGGTTTCCAGCAGCCGTGACCACCGATGTCCTGATCGCGGGCGCGGGAATTGTCGGTGCGGCGATCGCTGCGGCGTTCCGCGAGGCTGGTGGCAAGTGTCTGGTGGTCGAACCGAAGATCGTCGGCGGCGGGGCGACGGCCGCAGGCATGGGCCATGTCGTCGTGATGGACGATTCGCCAGCGCAGTTAGCCTTGACCGAGTACTCCCGGCGCTTGTGGGATGCGCTGCCCGTGCCCCCCAACGTGGAGCGAGAGCAGCGGGGCACACTATGGGTAGCGGCCGACGGCGAGGAGATGGCCGAGGTCGCCCGGAAACATGCGTTGTTTCCGGCGAGCGAGATCCTGGACGAACGGGCGCTCTATGAGGCCGAGCCGGAACTGCGGCCGGGCTTGGCGGGGGGACTCCTCGTACCAGGGGATAGCGTTCTCTACGCGCCCTGTGCGGCCGCGTGGCTGCTACGGCTGAGTCCAGTGCGCTACACGGCGATCGACTCTCTGACCGCCGATGGAGCGCGGCTGGCCGATGGCACGATGGTGTCGGCCGGGTTGACGATCTTGGCCTGCGGCACGGGGATTACGCGGTTGCTGCCGGAGTTGCCAATTAAACCGCGCAAAGGGCACTTGGCAATTACAGACCGGTATCCCGGTTTTCTGCGGCATCAGCTCGTGGAACTGGGCTATCTGAAAAGCGCCCATGGGCACTCGAACGAGAGTGTGGCGTTCAATGTGCAGCCCCGTTCGACGGGGCAGATTCTGATTGGCAGTTCACGGCAATACGGCGACGAGAGCCCGGACGTCCGGCCCGAGTTGCTATCGCGCATGTTACGCCGGGCGGTGGAGTATATGCCGCGCTTAGTCGACCTACAGGTGATCCGGACCTGGACCGGCTTCCGCGCGGCGACGCCGGATAGCCTGCCGCTGATCGGACCGGTACGCGATCGAGTCTGGGTGGCCGCCGGGCATGAAGGGCTGGGCATTACGACGTCGTTGGGGACGGCGGCGCTGCTGGTGGACCGGTTGCTGGGCGACACCCCGGCCATCGCGCCGGAGCCGTATCTGCCGGAGCGATTCCTATGATCGCCGTGACAGTCAACGGCCAGCGCGTGGACGTCGAGCCGAGCACGACAGTGGCCGCGGCGGTGATGCGGGTGCAGGCGGGCTTTCGCCGGTCGGTGGCGGGGGAACTACGCGGACCGCTGTGCGGCATGGGCATCTGCATGGAGTGCCGCGTGACGCTGAACGGACGGCCGCACGAACGCAGTTGCCAATTGCTCTGCGCCGACGGAATGGATATCGCGACCGATGCCTAGCACTCTTGTGATCGGCGGGGGCCCGGCAGGGTTGGCTGCCGCTTGGGCGGCGGCGCAGACGGGCGATGCCGTCACGTTGCTCGACGACAACCCTGCACTTGGCGGGCAAATATGGCGCGGTGAGATTCCAACGCGGTATCGGCGGTTCCTCGATCCGCGAATCACCGTGCGGACCGGCGTGCAGATCCACTCGGCGACGCAATTACCCGCGGCGGATCGCATCATTCTGTCGACGGGTACGCGGGAGCGCTTCCTGCCGTTTCCGGGCTGGACGCTGCCGCATGTACTGGGCGCGGGCGGTTTGCAGGCGATGGTGAAGAGCGGTCTGCCCATCGCGGGGAAGCGCGTGGTGGTCGCCGGTGCGGGGCCGCTGCTGCTGGCGGTCGGCGCGTACCTGCGGAAGCGCGGGGCGAACGTGGTTCTGGTGGCGGAGCAGGCTCCGTTTCAACGGGTCTCCGCGTTCACGCGCAGTCTGTGGCGTCAGCCGGGCAAGCTGCTGCAAGCCGCGCAGTTGGGCGTGGGCCTGCGCTACCGGACCGATTCCTGGCCGTTGCGGGCAGACCCGGGGTCCGTGACGATTCAGGGGCACGGCGTGTTGAAGTGCGACTACCTGGCCTGCGGCTTCGGCCTGGTCACCAATACGGAACTGCCGGAGTTACTGGGCTGCAAGGTGGAAGCTGGTGCGGTGATCACCGATTCGAAGCAACGCACCACCGTGCCGCATATCTACTTCGCCGGAGCCGGGAGTGTGGACCGGTCGATTCTCGAAGGGCAGATCGCGGGGTTTGATCTGGAGCGCGCGAGGGCACTCTATCCCGCCCGGGACGCGGCCGTCCGGTTTGACCGGCGGATCGACGAGGCGTTTCAACTCCGCGCCGAACTGAGCAACCTCGCCACACCCGAAACAATCGTTTGCCGCTGCGAAGACGTGCCGTTCAGCGCCGTCTGGCAGCAGCGGGATTGGCGGTCGGCCAAGCTGCAAACGCGGTGCGGTATGGGGCCGTGCCAAGGCCGCATCTGCGGACCTGCCCTCGAACATCTTTGCGGCTGGCCGGCGGCCTCCGTTCGGCCACCGATCTTCCCAACGCGGCTAGAGAACCTTCTCGATCTCCGGGATTAGTTCCTCGGCGGTCATCTTTCCGGGGTGATACATACGGACAATGCCGGTCTTGTCGACGAGCACGAGGGTCGGGGAGGTGGAGCTGCCGTAGAGCTTGAAGTTCTCGTTGCTCAGTGGCGCGGCGACTTTCAGCAGGTCGGGATAATACTGCGCCCGCACTTTCTCAATGTAGGGAACTTCGACGGCGGGGCCGGCTTCATCGCCGTTGGCGACGTAGCCATAAGTCTGCGTCGGCGCCACAATCTGTAGGGCGGGGTACTTGGCTTTGAGCGCGGTTAGCACCGGCCCCTGCTGCTTGCAGTCGCTGCACCAGTGCGCCCAGAAGAAAAGCACCACGGGCTTGCCTTTCAGTTGGGCTAGCGTCTGCATCTTCGGGCCGGTCAGAAAGCGCTTCAGGTCCAACGCCGGCGCGGGTTTGCCCACCAGACTGAGCAGATGGATGTTTTTTTGAATGCGGGTGCGGATGGAGGTGTTGTAGTACGTCTTCAGCTCCTGGTTGAGCATGGCGAGCGATTCGCTCAGGCGACCCGTTCCTGCGAGAGTATGGCCCTCTACTTCAATCGCCGCTCCGAGCGCGAGCGGCACGCTGGGTTCGGCGTCGAGCGGGCGCTTTTTCAACTCGGCCTGCACCAGCTTGCGCGTTTGGGCGGAGTAGGCCGCAGCCTTGTCCCACAACTTGTTGGCCTGCGCGCCGCGGCCGAGCCAGGAGTAGGCTTCGATGTACTCAGGCGTAACTCCGTTCTGTTTCTGATAGGCGGCCAAAATCTTTTCGCCGGTCGCGAAATCCCTCGAGGCCAAGGCCCCGCGGACGGCGGTCACCAACTGCGCAGGCGCCAAAACAGACGCCGCCAACATCACCAGAACGAGACGCATCATACCCTAGAGGCTAACTCAGATTGCGCAGCCATTGGATGGAAGCCTCGAGATCCTCCCGTTCCTTGGCGGCTGCGAGTTCCTTGGCCACGGCCGGGCGCGCCGGCATCGGCTTGCCCTTCTCAGCGATGGCGACAAAGCGCGCGAACTCCCAGGCCGGCATGCCGCGGAAAGCGTCCCAAAACTTGGGGTCAAGGTATGGAAACGGCCGCGTGCCGGTGACGATGATTTCGAGCGACAGCGCCTTGCCGGGACACAGTTGAGCGAACTTCTTCACCCAGCCGCCGATGTCGACGTTGCCTTCGCCCATGCGCGTCCATTGCATCGCCGCGCCTTCCGGAGTGCGCCAGACGGCGGAGTCCCGAACATGGCTGGTGAGGACGTACGGCGCGAGCGTTTCGAGAGTAACGTGCGGATCTTCGATGGCCCAGGTGGGATTGCCCGAGTCGATACAAGCGCCAACGACATCTTTGCCGGCCTCCTCGATCAACATCTTCAACTCCCGCGCCTGCAGGTCGCCGCCATGATTTTCGACGGCGATGCGTTTGCCCGCGTCCATGGCGCGGGTCCGCACGGCGCGAAGTGTTTTCACCGTGTTCTCAATGCTTTGGGCCAGGGGCGTCTTGCTGGCGCGATCGCGCCAGTCGCCGAGCACGCACCGCACGAGCGGAGCTTGCACGACCTTCGAAGCCTCAATCATTTTGACTAACTGCTCTTCGGCCGTGCCTTGCGCGGCGTCGAAGCGGGCCGCTGTGGGGCAGATGGACAGCATGCCGATTTCGAGTTCGATGCCGCGCCGCTTGGCGTGGTCGCGCACCTTTTCGAGATGCGCTTTTTCGAGGCCGCCGAGGAAGCGGATCTCCGAGAAATGGACCACCTTCGCGCCTCGCATGGCGCAGTAGTCGAGCAGTTCAAACGGGCTCCAGCCCTGGGTCCGGAGACTGAAAAGATCGATGCCGAATTTCATGGGGAAAGCGCTACCTTGCGCCAAGAGCGGTGCGGCGGCCAAGCCAGCCATAAACGAACGTCGGGACACCATAAACAACTAGCCTCGCAAGAATCCGGCGATCTCGGCAATCCGTTCCACCGGCTGCTCCGGATGCATTCGATAATATAGCCTTCCGGCGGCCGCCGCACCCAGGGCGGCGAGCCAGTCATCGGTGTGCTCCGGCGAACCTTCTATGCGGATCAATGCGCCGAACTGCCGGGCCATCTCCTGCATCTCACGCACCTCTGGGCCGGGTGTTGCCGCAAGCCGGACGGTAACGGCCTGCACGGCCACGTCGTCGTCGCGCAAACGGCGCAGGGCCACGCGGATCTCTTCCGCCGTACTGGGTCCTTGGCCGGGAAGTTGGAGGTTGATGTCTACAAGGCGAGACTCCTTCCGGGCGCTCAGCGCCGCGGCAAGATCGACCGCTGCAAGACGAGTGACGCCCAGAACGCTGTAGCCTTCGCGCCAGCCATTGCGGGCAGCGGCCCAAGTCAATTCCGGGCCAGCGTCCAACTCGAAGGCGGCCACGTTCAGACAGTATTTCCGGAGCGCCGCGCGAAACTGGACGAATGCGGCGTCCGGCTGCTGGACCGCGGCGAGTAGTAGTGCCTGGTTGCCTTGCGGACGGGGCTGAATGCCGCGGTCGAGCCGCTCCGCATAGGTGGCGATGGCGTCGATGTTGGTGGGACCGAAGGGCACCGCGTTGACGACGACTTCAGCGCCGAAGGGAGTACGCATGCGGCCGATCAGCGTTGGCTTCGGGAAGAGGCCGCTGGCGGGCGAGGACTCCGGGGCAATGTGGAGCAGCCATGGCTCCCTGGCGTCCACCGCGACGTAGAATGTCTGCGGTGCGCTGGGGTCGGCGGTGAGCGACCAGGGCCGGACCGTGAAACTGGCCATGCTGACCGAGCCGAGGCGCGCCGCTAGTTGGTGACGGGCCGCATCGGTCAACGGCCCGCGGCCTGTCACTTGCAGCACGAGATCGGCCAGCGCCGCCGCGTCGGCGGCACGCACCGGCAAGGTCAGCGGAACAGGGTTCATAGTTGCAGTGTTTTAAGGTAGTCGCGGAAGGGCCCGCCGAGGTCGAAGCGCTTCATGGCGAACTCAACGGTCGCTTGCAGGAAGCCCAGCTTATCTCCGGCGTCGAAACGCTTACCTTCGAACTTGAAGCCGTAGATGGGCCGGCTGCGGAGCAGGTGCTTCAGCGCGTCCGTTAACTGGATCTCTCCGCCTTTGCCGGGTTCAATCGACTCGATTGAGGTGAAGATTTCCGGCGTCAGAATGTACCGTCCGATGATCGCCAGGTTTGAGGGGGCTTCGTCGGCCTTTGGCTTCTCCACGAGATTTCGAATGCGGAACAAGCGGCCGCTGACGCCCTGATGGTCGATGGGCTCGGCGTCGACGACGCCATAGGCGGAGATGTTCTCGCGGGGAACCTCCATTAGCGCCACGACGGACGCGCCGTAGAACTCATACACGTCGCTCATCTGGCGGAGGCACGGAATTTCCGCGTCGATGATATCGTCGGAAAGAACGACCGAGAACGGTTCGTTACCAACCAACTCCTTTGCTCGGAGCACCGCATGGCCGAGGCCGAGTGCCTCCTTCTGCCGGACATAGCTGACGTCAATCATGTCCGAGATGCTGCGCACTTGGTGCAGCAGGTCTTTCTTGCCCTTCGATTCCAGCAGATGTTCCAGCTCAAAGCTGACGTCGAAGTGGTCTTCGATCGCGCTCTTGCCGCGTCCGGTAACGATGATGATATTGCTCATCCCGGAGTGCATCGCCTCTTCGACGCCATACTGAATCAGCGGCTTGTCCACCAACGGCAACATTTCTTTGGGCATCGCCTTGGTGGCAGGCAGGAACCGAGTTCCCAGTCCCGCTGCGGGAAACACTGCTTTGCGTGGTTTCGCAATCATTCGATTTTGAATCTCCTCAACTCGGGGGCCATGACGTCCAATATATGTGCCCGGTACTGGTACCGACTGCCTTGAAGTACCCACTAAAGTGCAATTGCATCCGGACACTTGGCCCCGCACACTATAGTAACTTCCCTGCGCATGGAGAAATCGGAACACTATACTTGGCGATCCCGTGAGGTCGCCCGCCTGCTCTCACTCGTCGAGTCGGAACGGCGTTACTACGAGGAGATTCTGACGATTCTGCCAGTTCCGGTGGCAATTGTGCAGGCCAGCGGCCAATTCATTTCGGCGAATCGGAGCTTCCTGCAATCGCAGAAGATTAGCATCGCGGAACTCAGTGCGCTGAATATGGCTCGGGTTCTGCCTGCGGTTCCAGTGGTGCCTGGCGCCCATGAGGGCTGGGATCTTTTGCGGATTCAGCGGTGGGACGATGAAGAATCGGATCTGGTGCTGGTGCAACATACGGCCGCCGTCGCGGCCGCGCCGCCGGATCCGGCGTTGGCGGAATTCGCCCTGCAGGAGGCGGCCACCGCGGCCTCGGCAAGGCTGGCGGGCCGAGTTCTGCATGAAGCGAACAACCTGCTCATGGTGCTCTCCGGATATGGGGAGGAGATCCTGGATGCGTTGCCGCCCGGTAGCCCGTTGCGGGAAGACATGCGGGAGATCCTGCGGTCGACGGACCGGATCAAAGGCATGTCGACGCAGTTGCAGATGTTAGCGGCTCCCCCGAAAGCGGTTCGTACTTCTTTTGACCTTCTGACTTTCTTGCGGGCTCTGTCGGCCCGGGAGCCGGGCCTGAGTGTTACAAGCTCCGTGGCGGCAGTCGCGGTTACGGCCGACCGGGGCCAATTCGAACAGGCGCTCTTGTCACTGTTACGCTATGCACAGCGGCCGCTCGTGGCAGCAGTCAACGGTCCTGCTGGGCTAGTGATCTCTGGCTTTACACGTTCCCTGAAGGATGATCTCGAACTGTTGAGCCCCGCCGCGCGAGCGTCGAATGGAGCTCTATCGGCTGTCCCGGCGTTGCTCCTCGAGTCGCGCGTGCAGTGGCGGGTCCTCTCGTCGGCGGACGGCGCGAGCCTGCACTTGCAGTTTGCCAATGATGCCGTACCGGCTGGGCCCGCCAGGCGGATTCTTGTCGTCGATGATGAGGAGGGAATTCGGACGCTGGTCCGCAAAGTACTGGAGCGGCAGGGCTTCCAAGTGAGCGAGGCGGAATCGGGTGATGCGGCGTTAGCCCTGCTTGAGCGCGACGGGGCATCGTACGACCTGCTGATCAGCGACATGATGATGCCCGGGTTGGATGGGCGGGCGCTGGCAAACCGGGTTGCCCAGATGCGGCCCGGAATTCGCATCCTATTTATATCTGGTTACACCGAAGACGCAGAAGTGCAATCGGGGCGACTGGCGCCAGGAACGGCATTTCTGCCTAAGCCATTTCCACACTCGGCATTAGTCGATGCCGTAAATCGATTACTGGCCTAGCACCACTCGCCGGTTGTCAATGCGCCAAGGCTTCGTGAGCAGGGTTCGCAGCGCCTCGCTATAGATCCGATGTTCTTCGCGAAGAATACGAGCCGAGAGGGCCTCGGGGGTGTCGGAATCTTCAACCGCGACGGCGGCCTGCAAGACTATCGGGCCGTTGTCGAGTTGTTCATCGACGAAGTGGACCGTACATCCGGTGATTTTCACGCCGTAGTCGAAGGCCTGATGCTGGGCATCGAGTCCGGCAAAGGCGGGCAACAGCGACGGATGAATATTCAGGATGCGCTGAGGGAACTCGCGAATGAAACCGGCGCTGAGGATGCGCATGTAGCCAGCCAGGATCACCCACTCAACCTGGTGCTCCTTGAGCGTGGCGGCAAGGCGTTGATCGTACTCCTCGCGGTCCACTCCCTTTGACGGCAGTGAGACCGTCGCTAAGCCGCGCTCCCGCGCCGCAGCGAGGCCAGGAGCGTCCGGCCGGTTCGAGATCACAACGGCGATTTCGGCCGGGAGATTGCCCTGCCGAATCTGATCGGCTATCGCCAGGAAGTTTGAGCCGCGGCCGGAGAGGACGACCCCCAGCCGGGTCATACGTAGCGGACTCGGACGCCCCGGCGCACCGGGACGACGGTTCC
Source organism: Candidatus Sulfopaludibacter sp. SbA3 (assembly GCA_945890485.1). Classification (GTDB taxonomy): domain Bacteria; phylum Acidobacteriota; class Terriglobia; order Bryobacterales; family Bryobacteraceae. Next base: position 125,165 of record CAMDCN010000015.1, read on the forward strand.
GATCTGGAAGTGGGGTTCGCCGATGCTCTTGAGCATCGCCATGGCTTTGGGGGCTTGCTTTGCGCCGACGCAGAGGATCATGCCGACGCCAAGGTTGAACGTCCGGCGATAATCGTCATCGGGTACGTTGCCGAGTTCCCGCATGTGCTCGAAGAGCGCGGGCACTGTCCAGGAGCTGAGCGCGATCTCGGCGCCGAGGCCTTTGGGAAGCATGCGAGGCGTGTTGTCGCTGATGCCACCACCAGTGATGTGCGCAGCGCCCTTGAGCAGCTTGGCCTTCAGCAGCGTCTGAATCGCCTTCAGGTAGCTGCGGTGGACTTTGAGTAGGGCGTCGGCGACCGTACTGCCGAGAGCATCAACGTGCTGATCCGGGCGATAGCCCGCGACATCAAAGAGCAGCTTGCGGGCAAGCGAATAGCCGTTGGTATGCAGACCGGTGGACGGCAGGCCGATCAGGACATCCCCGGCCTCCACTGTCTTGCCGTCCAGCATCTTGTCGCGTTCGACGGCGCCAACGATGAAGCCGGCCAAGTCGTATTCGCCTGGCAGATACATGCCGGGCATTTCAGCCGTCTCCCCGCCGATCAGCGCACAGCCGTTGGCCTTGCAGCCGCGGGCGATGCCTTTCACGACGTCGCCAGCGATGCGGGCTTCGAGCTTTCCGACCGCGAAGTAGTCGAGGAAAAAGAGCGGCACCGCACCCTGGACGGCGATATCGTTAACGCAGTGATTAACGAGATCCTCGCCCACCGTGTCATGCCGGCCGGTGACGAAGGCGACCTTTAACTTGGTCCCTACCCCGTCGGCCGAGCTGATCAGCACCGGTTTCTTCCAGCCCTGGAGGAGATACCCGGCGCCAAAGGAGCCGATATCCGTCTTCACGGAATCCGTGAACGTCTTGCGGGCGTGGGAGCGAATCAGCGCGACTGCGCGACCCGCCTCATCAATATCCACTCCCGCGTCTTTGTACTCGATCGGTTTCGAACTTGCCATGCTATACGAAAACCTTTAGGTTACCGTATACAGCCTATTCGATAAAACCTCTCCATGCATTCCCGCGTTCATCGCGCAGCATAATGCCGCAACCGTCGGAGACGCCGGAGATGGTTTTCCCGTGTTGACTGCAGAATCGATAGCGCGTGATATTGTCGCCTTGAGGTTCCGCCGTGCCGTTCCACTCAACGCCGTATTCATCGCGAAGTCGAACAAACTCGCCGGTTCCGAACCCAAACAAAGTTCCGCCACCGCGCACATTCTCGAAGCGGTAGTAACCGCTGGGGACGGAAGTGGCTCTTTGATTGCGACGGTAGATCATACCCGCATTTTCGCCGGAATCGACTTCAACTACTATGCGGCAAATCCCCCAGCCAACCCGAGTCCCCGCCTTAGACGATTTTCGGCCGGATCACCGCAACGCCAATCGCCCCCAGCGCGGCCGTCAGCTTGCCGAACTGTTCGTCGCTTTCGTAAAGGCCGACGATGGCTCCTCCGGAACCGGCGAAATTGGCAGAAGCGCCGCAACTGCGCGCCGCGTGAATCATCTCGAGATTTCCCTCGCCAATCTCGTAGAGCTTAGTGCGAAGGTCAAAGTTGGCGTCAATCAGTTCATGGAGCCTTTTCCGGTCTCCCGCGATTAATGCCGCCCGTCCCTGCTCGGCATATGAGGCCCATGTCTTCATGGCGTCCACGACAAGCGGTTCGCCGCGTCGCCATCTCTCCCGTACATTGTTGTGGAATAACTCAGTCCCTTCGCTCAGAGAGGTGCGGTAAGCGACATACAGCCGATCTAGTAGCGCCGGGTCCAAGGGCTCGTAGTGTCCGTAGCCTTGCCGCTGCATCAACTCCTGGTCGAAGTCCATATAGACTACACCGCCATAGGCTTGAATCACCCGATCCTGCAGTCCGGCGCTAACACCCAACTCCCGGGTTTCGGTTTCGAGGACCAGATTGGCCTGTATCGGGACGGGTATCTCGATGGAGTAGTACTGCATCAAGGCACGGAGGGCCGCGGTGATGATAGCGCTGCTGCCTCCCATTCCAAGCCGGAGTGGCACCGTGGACTCATACTCCAACGTGAAATTGCGCTCCGGCAGATCAATTCCCTTTTCCTTGCAGTAGTCAAGAAAGCGAACAATCAGCGCCTGTACGATGCGAATACCGCCGTAGTAACCTCGCCAGCGGGTCGAAGTGTAAAGGTCGTCGAGGCTGTCGAAAACGGGCAAATCAGATTTCGAAGGTCTTATTTCCAGTCGCGCGCTCGGATACAAGAGAACTCGCGCGCGGAAATTCCGCACCAATAATGAAATCGTTTTGCCGAAATAGCCGTCACTGGGATTACCGAGCAGGCCAGCCCGGGCGTAAGCATAGGTTTCGATCATATGGCCCCTCATGATCGCCCGACCCGCCCATGGGACGCAACCGTCCAGGCATACTGGGAGATTATGCGCGCACTCTTACAGCGGGTCCTCCGCGCCGATATCACAGTAGACGGCGTGGTGACTGGGGCGATTGGGCCCGGTTTATTGGTGTTTTTGGGGGTTGGGAGGGACGATACGGAACTCGATGCTGACTACCTTGTCGACAAGATTCTGCACCTGCGCATTTTTCCTGATGAACAGGGACGCATGAACCGTAACCTCAGGGAGACTTCGAACGCTTTACTAGTCGCTTCGCAGTTTACCCTCTTCGCAGAGACGAAAAAAGGACGAAGGCCCAGCTTTGACTCCGCCGCTCCGCCCGACTTAGCTCGTCGCTTATATGAGTATTTTCTCAAGAAAGCGGAAATATCCGGTGCCAATGTGCAGTGCGGCGTATTTCAAGCGCATATGTCGGTTTCGTTGGTCAACGACGGACCGGTCACGATATTAATCAACTCCCTTGACAAATGCAAAGTGAAGGCCGACTCTAGTAACTAGAGTATGGCTAAAACAACTCTCCTCGTCGACAACATCGCGCTTTACGAAGCGGCTCTAGAAGGTTTAGAGCTGCAGAAGCAGCGCGTAGAAGAACAGATCCGTCAGGTTCGCGCTGTCCTTAGCGGCCGGCGGGTCACTGCTACACAGTCGGAAGCTGCGTCCGCCGCGGCCACGACTGACAGAAAGAAGAAAGTTAAGGCTGCGCCTTCTGTTAAGAAGCCGCGGAAACGGACCCTCAGCGAAGAGGCCCGTCAACGCATCGCAGCGGCTCAAAAGAAGCGTTGGGAAACCTTCCGCGCTGCTCAGGGCAACTAAGTTTCCTCTCCCTATCCACCTCTCTCAACCACGCGCCAGCGATAGCGCGAAGCTAGCTCAACTAGTGAACCGCTATCGCGAACGCGTCCCGCCTCCAAGAACACTCCCCTGTTCGCAACCGCCTCCGCAAAGTCCATGTCATGCGTCGCCACCAGTTTCGCTTGTGGCAACTCCCGCAATAGCGCGATCAGTTCTCTTTGTCCCGGTGGGTCCAAGAACGTAGTGGGCTCGTCCAGCACCAGTAGCGCCGGATCGAGAATCAAAACCCCGGCCAGCGCCACCCGCTTCTTCTCTCCGGCGCTGAGTTGATACGGCGGTCGTTCTGCTAGTTTCCCGATGCCCAACCTCTCCAGCATCGTTTGGGCGCGGCTACGGGCCTCCTCCGGCCCCGTGCCCCGTTGCCGTAGGCCGAAGGCCACGTCCTCCCAGACCGTGGGCATAAACAATTGGTCGTCCGAATCCTGGAAAATCAAGCCGACCTGTTCGCGGATGCGGCCCACCGTCGCATTGGTCAACAGCTCGCCGCCCACCGTGATGCGCCCTTCCCCTCGCAATAAACCGTTCAGGTGAAGGAGTAGCGTCGTTTTGCCAGACCCGTTCGCTCCCAGCAAGGCGACTCCCTCCCCAGGAGCAATGGATAGGTCAACCCCATTGAGCGCAGCCCAACCGTTCGTGTAACGATGGCGCAGCCCCTCCACTCGTAACACTGTCCCCACGCCTGTTTCTTCCGCCATAAGCTGTCCTCTATTCTACTTGCGAGACAATAAGAGTGTGATCCTATCCATTGGTACTGACTTAGCCGAAGTACTACGCATCCAGGATGCGCACACCCGCTTCGGCGACCGCTTTCTCCGGCGCGTATTCACGGCCGGAGAAATTGCTTACTCCATGCGCAAGGCCAATAAACACGAACGGCTCGCGGCGCGCTTTGCTGCCAAGGAAGCGCTGATGAAGGCGATCGGCACGGGGCTTACCCGCGGCGTCTCGTGGCAGGACATCGAAGTAGTCAACCTGCCATCCGGCAAGCCCACGCTTCGGCTCACCGGCCAAGCCGCGATCCACGCTGAGCGATTGGGCACACGGCTCATCCACCTATCGTTGACGCACACGGCGACCATGGCGATGGCCGTCGTCGTCCTCGAAGCCTAGCCAGGTCTAGGTGACGGTTGCGCCGCTTTTGCCCGCGGGCCGAAGCTGCGCCTCTTCGAGCCGTTTGGCTTGCTGATACGTGTAGATCATGCGGTGGATCACCGTGAGGTTGGCCAGGATCGCGATTACCCACAAAACGGGAGCCATCCTGTCGAACAACGCTCCGATGATTAGCAGCACTACCCGTTCCGGCCGCTCCGCGAAGCCAACTTTGCACTGCGGGATCGTGTTCTCCGCCCGTGCCCGTGTATAGCTCACCATCACGGAGCCAGTCATCACAACCGCGGTTAACACGACGTAGAAATAGCGGTCGATCGAGGCGTAGTAGACAAGCAGGCCCATCAACAAGCCCAGATCGGAGTACCGGTCGAGCACCGAGTCGAAGAAGCCGCCGAACATCGTCACCTGGTTGGTATGGCGCGCTACACGGCCATCCACCATGTCGAACAGCCCTGCTCCCAACACCACCAAACCGCCCGCGAAGAACTCGCCACGTCCGAGCAGCACGGCGGCGTAGACGTTGATCAGCAGGCCGATAAACGTCAGCATGTTCGGGTGGATCTTGGAAAGCGCAAGGCCCCGCACAATCAGGAGAATCACTTGATTGCAGGCTTGGCCTATAGCGCGCGTGACTGTCATCGAAACCTATGCCTCCAGCGTCTCGCCATGGATGGTGGTGATCCGCACGACTTCAAACTCCAGGGCGCCCCCCGGGACTTGAATCTTGATCTCCTCGCCCACTCTCCGGTTCAGCAGACCACGGCCGATCGGCGAACTTGTTGAAACCATCCCCAGCTTGGCATCGGACTCTTCGCTGGTCACCAGGCGATATTCAATCTCGACTGACTTCAGAATGTCGTACACCACAACCGTGGATCCAAAACCCACCCGATCCTTGGGGACCTTGGTGAGATCGATCATCGAAAGTTCCGACAAACGCTTCTGCAATTGACCAAGGCGAGCATTCACCATACCCTGCCGCTCCTTGGCTGCATGATACTCGGCGTTCTCGCTCAGGTCACCCAGCTCCCGGGCTCGCAGGATCTCCTTCGGCAGCTCGTTACGAAACTCGTACTCGAGTGCTGTGATCTCTTCCAACAGTTTTTTCTTCAGTGCTTCCATGGACACAACTTCCGGTGACGATCGTTCTCCCTCAGTATACCTGTCCGCTGGCGTCTACAGACCGACGATGTACGCCCGCGCGACCGCCTCTCCGCAGCGAATCAGAAACACATTTTCAACGTCCCGGACAGGTCCCATTTGGACCGTGACTTTTACCAGGCCAGGAGCCAGGGACTCCCGGCGACGAACCTCTACCACGGAACCCCCGCCTTCTTCCACCTCGACCACGGGATCCTGCGTGGTGGACGCCAAGCCGACGTCGTCGGTGGTAAGGAACCATAGGTCAACGGTAGATCCCACTTCCGCCTCAAACGGCGGGTAGGGCAGGAAGGTAATGTTCGCGGCTTCTGGACGGGGTATGCCGTACCAGTAGGGGATGCGGAGCGCTTCTCCCTCGGCCTCCGCCTTGCTGACCACGATGCGTCCATAGTGTGCGCCCGCGGCCAAGTCGCCCGGCCACATGATCCGTACCGTGGTTTCGCCCCCAGCGGCTAAATCGAACTCCGCCGGCTCCACCGTTGGTTGCCCTCCCACGTCCGATACCACGCGAACCTTGTAGCGTCCGGCATCGAGGCCCGTGTGGTTAATGATGATTTCCTGCGCTGCCGGGCCGAGGGCGCCGCCCGCACCGAAATTCAACACCGCTGGCTTTGCGATCAGTTCGCTGTCGATTGCTCTTATTAGATTCAGCTTGCCCGCACCCACTTGCTGCGGTGAGCCGTCCTCCGCGTTCCCCGTTCCCGCCGGGGATGCTGAGTTGATCAGCAGAGATCGATATTGCTGCGGATTCAATCCTGGTCGCGCCTGTTTGAGAACCGCGTAGGCTCCGGCGACCAGCGGAGACGAGAAACTCGTTCCTTGTGCGATCAGGTAGCCGCTGGGATCATAGACGCTACCAGATGGTTCCGCCGTGCCCGCCGCCGTGCTGAGGAATTGGCCGACAGCGACTATGTCCGGCGAGATCCGTCCTTCAAGAGTCGGGCCCCGCGAGGAGAAGGTGCTCAAGGACGGGGAACGCAGCGGGAACGCAACAGTCGGCGTGAAGGTCAACCGGACGTCCGTCTCGGGTGCCTCCTCCAGGCGGCTCTTGAGTAGCCGTCCCGTATCGAATCCAACCATCAAGGCTGGCAAGTTGGCATCGTCTACCGCCATCGTGAAGGGAAGCGGGTCCAGCGCGTGGGTATACACCACCGCGGCAATCGCTCCCGCTGCCTCAGCATTCTTCAACTTATCGCTAAAGAAGCACGAGCCGCGGAGAATCAAGGCCACGGCGCCTCGCAGCGAGTCGCCCGGAATGGGATCGCATGCCAATCCGCTCGGATCCGCCCCGCTGACATCCACAAGTCTTCCCTGTACCGGCTCCTCGGGTCTTGTGCCGGTTGAGGCCACCGCGAGAAGATTCCCTAGTCCCTCAACCGTAACTGCTTCGGCGAAGGCGCGGTCATTGGTGATGGCTCCTACACTGATCCCCACTCCAGCAACGGTCGGCGAGTCAACCGAGGCGATGTCGGGTCCTTCATTGCCGGCAGCCTTTATGACCATTACGCCCATCTCCACGGCACGCTTCACGGCGTCGGCCATCGGGTCGATCCCTTCCCGGTACGGTGGGAAAAAGCCCAGGCTCATATTCACGACGTCCATGCCGTCGGACACCGCATCATCGAGCGCCTGCAAGAGTGCGGCAGAGCTTCCTGCTTCCCCGGTCACCCCGCCGAAGACGCGGTACGCCCCGAGCCAGGCGCCAGGCGCCGCGCCGGAAAGCTCCCCAAACTGGCTCTGCACGCGGGCGCCCGCCGCTACCATCGCTACTGCCGTGCCATGGCCCGCTCCGTCGACAATCGACTCGTCGGTCCGGTTTAACGCATCATAGCTCCGCTGCACGATCACTTTGCCATTGGTTGCCGGCAGAAACGCATCGCTCGAAACCTTGGGGAAGCCTTCCGGAACGGTCATCCCCTCCCCGGCAAAGGCTGGGTGCTTGGCGTCAATCCCCGTATCAATGATGCCGATCTTGATCCCCTCGCCCGCGCGTCCGGCGTTCGGCAAGCGTTCCCATGCGGCCTTAATCTGGTGCAGGGTTAATGCCCGATCCAGGCTGGTTCGCAGCTTTACCACCGGGGTCACTCGGCGCACCCCGGCCATGCCGCGCAACTCCTCCGCCGACGGCGACTCAACCACGAGCGCGTTGGCCACGGTCTGCACCCGGCTCCTGACTTTGTGCCGGGCGCCCATCACGCGGACGAGATTGTCTTGCGCCGTCCTCCGGGCCACTTGGCTAGCCCGAGGCATCTCCGCCAACTCTACGATGTAGAGGTTGGGAACGATCTGCGCGCACACAAATGCCGGTACGAAACAAAGAAATAGAAAACGGAACATCCTGACTCCTCTAACGAACCGGCAACGAGGCGGTCTTCGAAGCAACTCCATTCATCGTAATCACAACGGGCTGTATCCCGGTGGGCGCATCGGTGGGGACTGTGGCATTCACCTGATACAAGCCGACAAACCCGGGCGCGAGGCCGGCGTATAGCACCGTGGCGTTTTGTCCGCCAATAGTCACTTGGGGCGCGATACGGCAGGTCGCCAAAGGTGATGAAGGCGCTGCTTCTCCCGTAGCGGGTTGGTTGTCGACCGGACCAAGCCCATTGGCGTACAACTGCACGACACTGCCACGCGCCACCGGCGCCGCCCCGGTCACCAACTGGAAGTTCTGGTCGAGTGCCGCGATAAGCTGCCGGCCGCTCCCGGCGTCGGAATATTCAAAGAACGCCGGCGACACCTCATTCAACGCGATCGTCAACCGGGCGCTCGAATAGAGGCCATTGCTTACCTTCAATTGCACTTGCGATTGCCCCGCCAACTCCCACGGCACTTGGACATTGATCTGCCCGGGACTGACGAACGACAGAACGCCCGGGAAACTACGGTTGGTTTGCCCCGGCACGTCAAACCCGACGCTTACTCCGGCCAGGGAAAGGGGCAAGTAGTTCGTGCTGAATACTCGCGTTTGGTCCGTGAACGCCGCGCCGAACAGCGAGATATACGAACCTGGCGCCAGGCCGCTGCCAACTTGCCCGCTGGCCGCGTTCACAATGCCGTCGCTGCGCAGCGCCGGTTCTTGAACTACCAGGCCGGCGAACTCTACGCGCGGGTCGCCGCCGCTCTCCGGTTCCACAGAGAACAGATGCTGCCCAAGGGCCGAACCCACGACGACGCGGGCCTCCGCGATGCCGAGTTCGTCGGTGGCCGCTGTCGCCTGATCGATCGTGCCGCCGGATTCGGCCCGGAAACGAACTCGCATATTCGCCACGGGCGCGCCGAACTGGTCGACGAACTTCGCGGTCAATTGGTGCCGCCGGCCCGGACCCCGTGTGAACCCATCGCCCGCTAACGCAAACGCGTTGAAGGCAATATTGTCACCCACTACGTAAAGATAGGGGATCCGCAGCGGCGTCTCGCCTCCTTCCACCCGAATGATCCCTTCGTACATCCCGGCGCGCGGACGTGTGCCTTCCAGGCGCAATGTAAACACCGCTTCCTGGCCGGCACCTAAGGGGCCGGACGAAGCACTCAGAGTCACCCTGGCGCTGGTGTCTGTATCTCGCGGCACCACCGTCAGCCTTACGTTTGCTGACGCGGTGCCCTGATTTCGCAGTCGCAGTGTTCGCGTGACAGGAAATGCCGACGTTGGAAGCACCTGCCCAAACGAAATCGTTGCCGGGGACGCCAGCACCGTGGTCCGCACCGCGCTCGAGGCGTCCAGCTTGCCCGCGCCCATCGCAATCGCCCGGGCTTCCACCGGCCGGCCCTGATAGTCGAAATCGGTGACGCGCGGGTCAGCCGTATTCACCACCGCCGATTTCAACCCCGCCGGCGAGAGCGTCGGGTAACGCTGCTTTACTAGCGCCACTGCGCCAGCGACCATCGGCGCCGAAAAGCTGGTCCCTTCGACGCTTCGATAGCGCGAAACGTCGAACATGTCGCCGTTGGGGTCATAGTTCTGCGTAGCGACATATACGTCTGAGCCGACCGCCGTAATCTCGGGCTTCACAAGCGAATCGCCGATCGAAGGGCCCTGCGAACTGAAGATGGATGTATCGTCCGCCGTCGCGTCGACTCCCCGCAGCGAACTATCGAAACTCACGCGCGCCCCTCGATTCGTAGCGAGGTACTCCTTCAAAAGCAACCCGTCCCGGTTTCCAATCATCGCCAGTGGGATCGAAGTTCCTTCGAGGCCGGTGGCGACAAACACCGCGTTGCTGCTCTGCTGATACACAATCAAGCCGACGGCCCCGGCCCGCTGCGCGTTCGTCAACTTTTGTAAAAACGAACATTCCCCACGAACCATCAGCGCCACGGTGCCGGTCAACGCTCCCGCGCCGAGCGAGTCGCAGCCCAGGCCGGTCGAGTCGATGGTGGCGACGTCCGTTGCGGGCGCCGGGCTTGGAGATAGCGTCTGCGCGCCGTTGCCCAAGCGCGCGTCGATCTGTCTCAGATTGGCTGGGCCGTTTTCCACCCGCACCGTCTGCAGCAGAATCCGGCTATTGGTCGTCGCTCCCACCGTGATCGCCGAGGGTGCGCTACCCGGGGAAGAGATTGAGTTGAGCGTCGGGATTTGTGATCCCAGATCGCCATCGTTGCCCGCGCTCGCGACTACCACCATTCCGGCGCGTGTGGCGTTCTCGACCGCCTCCACCTGCAGATCGCAAGCAAGCTGCCCCTGGTTGCCGCAGATTGCTCCCCGGTCGTTCGGGCTCCAAACCGCGGATTGGCCTAAGGAAAGGGAGACGATATCCATCCCATCCGCCAGCGCCGCCTCTAGCGCCCGAATAATCGTAAAGTCGTCGGAAAAATCGTTGATGCCCGGCGAACCAAAAACTTTGTAGTTGCCGAGGTAAGCCTTCGGCGCGACACCGGTCACCCGGCCGCCCGGTCCCTGCATCGGCCGCCCCGCCGCCAACATGGCAGCCGCGGTGCCGTGGCCGACGCGATCCCGTGGACTCAGGTCATCGGGACGAGTATCATCCGGGAAGCTGTAGACCAGCAGGTCAACGAAGCTGCGCGCGGCGATCACCTTGCTGTTGGTGTAGTCGCACGCGGATCCGGTGCAGCGGGGGTAGCCGCTCGGCATCGCCAAGCTCGAGTCCTGAAGCGCGGGATGGGTATGGTCAATGCCTGTATCCAGGATGCCAATCTTCACGCCAGCGCCGGCGTTCTCCGCGCCACCCGTCACGTTCCATGCCGCCTGTACGCGGGCCAGATCGGCCGCCGGTTGATCGAGGCGCTTGTATTTCCGCAGCCGCTGCACATACTTCACGCCAGGCATGCGGCGCATCTCCGCGGCCTGCTCCTCGCTGGCTTCAATAAAGACTGCGTTCACCAGAGTTTCCGTGGTCCCCATCTCACGGACCTTCATGCGGCCAAAGTTCTTGCGCACGCTGTTCTGCGACTCTAGTACCTTGGCGCGCCCGGTACGGGCCACCGCGACGGGGGCCTCCTCCAGCACGACTGCGAAGCGTTCTTGCGCGAAAGCGGCGGTCCCTAAAGCCAACAGAATCAGAAATTTCATATTCTCCTCGATGCGGCCCGGGTTCGTTTCGTTTCAAAGCCCTGTGTTATCATAGCGTTTAGGAGTCCATCGATATGGCCGCTAAACCCGCATTCGCCACTGGCGCACAAGTAGAACATCCGAAATTCGGCCTCGGCAGCGTGGTCCTCTGCACGGAAGAGCACATCACGATCAAATTCGACGACAACGGCGAGAAGAAGTTTGTCCTCTCCATCGTACTGCCGAACCTGACCAAATCGAATCGGACCCCTCCCCCGGAAAAGAAGCGCGCCGCACGCAAAAAGGCCGCTCCCGCTGCCGCCGCTGCGGCGGAATAGCTTACTTTCCGATACAAAACGTCGAAAAAATGCGGTTCAGGATGTCGTCTGCCGTGGTCGCTCCCGTCACTGCGTCTAGCGGCCAAAGCGCTTCGTAGAGATCCAACAGCAGCATCTCGTGCGGAATTTTGCTGGCGACGGCCTCTCGGACGTGAACCAGCGCCTCGGCAGTAGCCCGGAATAGTTCCGCTTGGCGCAAGGATGTGATGAATGCAAATTCATGCTCGCCCGCGGCGGCGTGGCCGATAGCGGTCAGCACCGCCTCCCGGAGTGACTCGATTCCTTCGCCCGTCTTGGCCGAGACCCGGATGCCGGCAAGGTCGACAGCGAGCGGCAGGTCGGCCTTGTTGACGACGATCAGGTGCCGGCCTTGCGCCTCTGCCCGCGCAAGAATCTGCTGGTCTTCCGCGGTAAGCCCAACGCTCCCATCGACGACCACCATCGTCAAATCCGCATCGGCCATCGCCTGCAGGGTGCGTTCGATGCCCAGCACCTCTACCTGATCCTGCCCCTCGCGGATGCCCGCCGTATCGACGAACCGCACCGGCACCCCGCCCAAGCTGGCTGTCTCCGCCACCAAGTCGCGTGTAGTGCCGGGGATCTCGGTCACGATCGCCCGATCCTGGTCGAGCAGCCGGTTGAATAGCGAACTCTTCCCGACGTTCGGCCGTCCGACGATGGCCAGCGTAACGCCGCTATGGACCAATCTGCCGTAGTCGAAACTTCTCGCCAGGCGGTCGGTCTCCCGGGCGATGGGTTCGAGGCGGCGCAGAATTTCCGCATCGGGCGCCACGCTGATGTCGTCTTCGGCGAAGTCTATTCCAGCTTCGAGCAGCGCGATGAGTTCGAGCAACTGCTCTTTCACCGGCCGGACGATCTGCGCGACCGAACCCTCCACCTGCCGGGCCGCGACCCGTGCCTGATAAAGAGTGGTCGCGTTGATCAGGTCGCGGACGGCCTCTGCCTGTGGCAGATCGAGCCGCCCGTGGACCATGGCGCGGAGCGTGAATTCGCCGGGATTTGCCAGCCGCGCTCCAGCCCCGACGCATTGTTCGACGATATGCCGCAGAATCACCGGCGCGCCGTGGCACGAGATTTCGACGACGTCCTCACCGGTATAGGAATTCGGCGCGGCGAAGTAGGTTACCAGAACCGGGTCGAGTAGCTTTCGCAACGTCGCCACCCGCGGCGCCCCGAGTGCGGCGCCGAGCACCCGCTCCACAATCGGTTTCGCCTCGTTTCCAGATACTCGAACTACGCCAATTCCGCCTCGCCCCGGAGGCGTCGCGATGGCGACAATCGTCTCCACGGCAGCCCGGCTATTCGTCGCGTCGCGGCCGAGGGCCCCGGCGCGGACCCCGATCCCGGTCCCGCCGGTCGCCGCCGCGCTCGTCCCGGCTCCGCTCTGTGGGCGGGGCGCCAAAGGGACGCCGCGGTGGTGGCGCTGGCAGCAGCGGGATGTTCGGCTTCGGCTGACCCGCGAGGTAGATTACGACTTGCCGGCTCGGGCCGGTGCCGAAACTCTCGCTGGTCAATTCGGTCTCGCCGCGCAAAGCCATGTGTACAATGCGCCGCTCGCGCGAAGTCATGGGAGAAAATCGGAAATACTCGCCGGTCTTCTTCACCCGTTCCGCCGCGGCCAAGGCACTCAGCCTCAACTCTTCCATGCGCAGCAAACGGTAATCGTTGGCGTCGAAACACACGAGCGAGTGCTCTTCCGACGGTACCCGCAGCAGCTCCAGCGTCAGATGCTCCAGCGCCAACATCAACTCTGCCCGGTTCTCGAGCAGCATGTCGATATCTTTCCCGGTGAACTTCACCATCAATTCCGGGTTTTCGATTTCCGGGTGTAGGCTGATTCCGGGTGTCACCGTGAAACCCAGCTCCAGCCCAGCCTTTGCGACGAGATCGCCCAAGAACTGCTCGATGCGCGGCCCGTAGGCCTCTACCGTGTATTTCTTTGCGTCACTCATCAGCGTTTGCTACTTGCCCTTTTTCTTTGCAGCGGCTGGGGCCGCGGTCACTCCCGTCGACGGGGTTAGCTGGTTAAAGAACAACTGCTGCACGATGCCAACCACGTTTCCGGTAAGCCAGTATAGCACCAGGCCACTGGAGGCATTCCAGAAGAGGAACGCCATCATCACCGGCATCATGAACATCATCATGCGCTGCTGGGCCGGATCGCCGCCTGTCGACGGCGTCATCTTTTGCAGGTAGATCTGCGAGCCTAGCATCAGGATCGGCAGCATGCGCAGCGGAATCGTCTCGGGCCGCGACAAGTCCGTCACCCACAACCAGTCCGCGCCACGCAGCTCCGTCGCTACGGAGAGAACCTTGTAGAAACCGATAAAGAACGGGAACTGTAGGAGCAAGGGCACGCAGCCGCCGGCCGGGTTCACGCCATTCTTTTTGTACAGATCCATGATCTCGGTGTTCTTGTCATTCGCCCGAGGATCCTTAAGGCCAACGCCCTTGTACTTGTCGTTGATCGCCTGAATCTGCGGCTGCAGCAGAGCCATCTTCTTCATGCTCTTCATGCTGCTGAGCTTCAAGGGCACCAAGGCCACGTTAATCAGCACGGTCACTGCCACGATAGCCCAGCCCCAGTTGCCGCCCGTGTACGTTTGCACCCAGCGCAGCATCGCAAAGAGCGGCCGCGCAATCCAGCCGAACCAGCCCCAGTCAACGACCGATTCGAGGCGCGGATCCGTAGCCTTCAGCAGTTCCAGGTCCTTCGGCCCGACATACAAGCCGAATTCGTTCCGTCCAGCCGCCCCCACCGCCGCGCCGACGAAAGGCAGAAAGTCCTTCGATCCGGCCGGGTAGGGCAACTTATCCGTGAAGGTCTTGATCTCTACGGTCTGGCCGGTCTTCGGCAGGAACAGTGCGCCAAAGTACGCATCCTGCAATCCGACAAACGTATAATTGCCGGCATTGGAAACCGGGCCGCTCTCTCCGGCCGCACTTTCGAGCGTGGTGGGATAGTTTTCGTTCTGCTCCTGGCGCAATGAGAACTGCGCCGCGTAGGCTTTGTCCACACTTTGATCGCCGAAACCGCCACGCCAGACGAGCAGGTGCGAAAGCGGAGCGCCGTTGGAGGTTACTTCGCTCGTGATTGCACCGAGGTAGCTCTTATCCTTAAAGCTGAACTGCTTTTTCGCCAGCACCTTGCCGTCAGAGAAGGTAAAGGTGATCGATTTGCCGTCGGCCCCTTTCTCAAAAGAGAAGAGCGCCTTGTTCAGGTCGGCCGGAACCGCCTGCTCCTTGAAATCGTAAGCGAACGGGCGCACGCCAATGAGAGTCGTGTTTTCGGGAGAAACCAGATCGAGCGGTTTGCCCGTATTGTCCTTGAAGTTCTTCAACACCCAGCTCAGAACTACTGCGCCGCGGTTGGCAAATTGGATCCGGTAGAGATCGGTATCGAGAAAAGGGAACTCCTCTCTCGATGCCACGGTTGCCTCGGCCGGCGCCGCCGGCGCTTCGGCCGCCGCTGCTGCCGCGGGAGTTGGTGTGGGCGAGCCCTGCTTGTTGGCCTCGGGCTTGGCTGCGGCCGGAACCTCTTTCTTCGCGGCCGGCGGTGGAGCCGGCGGCTTCGGGAGCAGATACTGCGAGGCGAAAATCACCACGCCCATCAGCACGAAGGCTAGCAGCAGCCGCTGCTCCATCGAAAGGTCTTTCTTCGGTTTCGGATCAGCCATATAAGGTTATTGTTTCGGAACGAGGTCAACTCCGCCTTCGCAGAACGGATGGCAGCGGCCAAGACGCCGCAATCCCAGCCAAACGCCGCGGGCGGCGCCGAACCGGGAGATCGCATCCATCATGTAGACGGAACAGGTAGGGTGAAATCGGCAAGCCGAAGGAAGCCAGGGCGATATCCCTTGCTTGTAGATACGCAGCGCGCACAGACAGAGTTCCGCCGGCGTTAGCCGGCTCGCTACGCGCTGCATCGAGCCAGAACCTTGTCCATTTCACGCGCAAGTACCGAGAAATCCGCCAAAAGCGCGGAGCGGCGAGGGTTGAAAACGATATCGCAGTTCGGGCTCACCCGGTCTAACCGCTCACGCAGCAACTCTCGCAGTCGTCGGCGAATCTTATTTCGAATAACGGCCTTGCCCACCGCGCGGGGAATCGTAATCCCGAATCGCGGTCCGCTTTCGCGAATCGGCGACTCTGGTTCAACGGGACTATGCCGCAAGCAAAAAGCCACGAAATAGGTACTCGGATACCTCACCCCTTGATCGTAAACCCGGCGAAACTCCCCGGGGTTCCGCAAGCGGTGGGCGGTCAACGAACGGTTACTTGGCGGCGCGGACGGCTGGCTCGTCACTGACGGTGAGCTTCCAACGGCCCCGCGCGCGGCGGCGGGCCAACACGGCACGGCCATTCTTGGTTTTCATGCGCTCGCGGAAGCCGTGCACCTTGGCACGCTTGCGATTATTGGGCTGAAATGTACGCTTCGGCATTGTCTTTAAGTTCCTATGGGCGCAGGCGCACGAAGGCACACCATACCCGATCTTTCAGTATAAAGCGTCGCTTGCCTCAACGCAACCGAACTGACATCCGGTGTCGCCAGCATGTGGTCTGCCGGGTCGAATTCACGCAGCCGCCGTCTATAATTCGAGGCGGCGGAGAAGCTGGCTGGGGCCAAATGCAACTGGCGGGCGAGCAATCGGAAGGCACGGATTGACGCAACGAAAGCAGTGGAGAAGATCAGCACAGTAGCGACTGCGGGTAAGAGGTTGATCAGCGCTCCGGGATGGTCGCGGGAGGAGAGAGGAGTCGGTCGCGCAATTCGATGCGGGGGCCGAGGGCGTCGAGTTGTTCGTCGACCGTAACCTGATTGCCCCAGACGAGATGGTCGAGTTCACCGGTGGCGGCGCGTTTTTCGATTTGGCCGCAGTAAAGACCTTTGTCGCGCTCGACGTAGAAGCCGTAGGTGCGGCAGGCCACAGGACGGGCCTCGTAAACGAGACAACGGTTGAGAATGGGGTCGAGCCAGGGGCAGGTGTAAGGGCCTTGGGTATCGAGAAGGGCGCGGATGCGCTCGTCGATGGCGGCGCGGTGGGCCGTCGGGACGGCGGCTTCAAGGCGGGTCCATTCTTCCGCGGTGAGGGCGGGGAGTTGCGCGAGGGAACGGCAGCAATCGGCGCATCCGGCGCGGCAGGGCCAATCGGGGAAGGCGGCTGTCGTGGCGGTGCATCGGGCGGCTACGGCAGCATCGATGACGACCAATGCGGACATGGCTAGAGCAGCTTGGTTACCGCGGCTTCGATATCGGCGATGGCCGTTTCGCCTTTCCACATCTTCACTTTCTTGCCGGCCTTGTCATAGAGCACGAGGGCCGGGAGTTCGCCGCCCCACTTGGGATCGATTTGGCGGATGAAAGCGTCGTCGTCTTTCGCGGCTTTGAGATAGGCGGTCCCGGTAATGCCGGTGTCCTTCAGGAAGGCGCGGGCGGCGGGTTCGTTTTCGAGTTCGTCGGAGGAGATGGTGACGACCTTGAAACCCTTCGCTTTGAGTTTGGCTTCGAGTTTGGCGACGAGGGGCATCTCCTTGCGGCAGGGGGTACACCAGGTGGCCCAGAAATCGACGAGGACGACTTTGCCCTTCTGCTCGGCGATGAGCTTGGGATAGCCGGTTTCGTTGAGCTTCACGAGGGGGGCGTCGGCTGCGGTGAGCACGGCGGCGAGAAGGGGGAGCAGGAGCAGTCTCATGATTTGTTTCGTACCCGTTTGATGGAGCAGCCGAAGCTGCGGAGGTTTTCGACGGTGATGGGTTGACCGGCGAGCACAGCGTCGATGGCTTGGCGGAGGGCTTCGATTTTGACGCGGGCAGGATTTCTCGCGTCGTCGATGGCGCCCTGGTAGCGGACCTTGCCAGTGTGATCGAGGACGACGGCTTCGGGGGTCATGCGGGCGTTATAGCGATCCGCGATGACGTTGTTGACGTCCTTGCCAACGGGGGTGGGGAAGGCGACGTCACGGGAGAAAGCGCTGGTTTCCGCTTCGGACTCGTTGGCGTTCGAGTTCAGCAGAGTGAAGCGGACGGGCTTACCCGCGTAACGGGCGAAGAGTGCGTGGATCCGATCGGTATAGGCGTTCGAGATGGGGCAGACGGTGGAGAGGAAGAGGATGACAGTGACCTCCCCGTTGGGGACGGCTACACCGAGGCAGGCGCTACAAAACGCCCGGCGGTTCATTTCTTCGGCTCGAGCTTGAGGTTGACGATGACGCGTTTCCGATCGTCGAAGGTGCTGACCGTGCGGACGGGGCTTTCCATGCCCTTGAAAGCGGCTTTGACTTCGTAGTCGACTCCGGTGCTGAGTCCGGAGAAGGTGAAGATGCCGTCAGCCTTCGTGATGAAGCTGCGGACCTGCATGGTCTTCGTATTCTTGATCTGGACAACCGCGCCTTCGGCTACGTTCTCGTCCGGGGTCTTGACCGATCCCTGGACGGCACGGGTATTGGCGTCTTCCTTATCCTGCTTCTTGTTGCCGCTTCCCGGCAGCCAATTGCCGTAGGTGCCACCTGGCTTCTCTCCACCCTGCGGCGGCTGAGCGACCGCTACCGTGAGGAATCCCACAGTGAGTCCGACGGTCAACACGCGGAGCGAGGTTAGGAGTTTCATATGCCTTAGATGATTCTACCTGGATTCCGGTTTCAGTTCGAAGAAGACATCGACACGGACCCCGGGCGTGGCCGCCGTTTCCTTCGTCTGCGAGACGAAGCCTTTGGCTGTTGCGGTGAGTTTGAACTTAGTCTCGGAGGCGGGGAGCCGGAAGGCGTACTCGCCATGGCTATCGCTGTTCACTTTTTGGGGCTTCATCCGCTTGCCCTTCGCGGGCGCCTCGATCTCTTCGAGAATGACGAGGGCGCCGGGGAGGGCAAACCCTGGATCGCGGAAAACGGTGCCTGCGATCACGGAATAGATCTTCTTTTCTTTGTCCTGGGCTGGGAGTGAGCGGCTCCCAGCCAGGAGGAGAAGCAGGAGAACGAGAAGGCTACCAGTCCTTCTCGTCGTCTTCGTCATCGTCTTCCTCAAGTTCGTCTTCCTCGAAGTCGTCGTCCTCTTCGTCCTCATCCTCTTCGTCGTCGTCGTCGAACTCTTCGTCGTCATCGTCGTCGTCGGCATCGGCCTCCAACTCGAGGGGGTCAGTGCTCAGGACACGCAACGCGGCTCCACACTCCTCGCATTCGATGACATCGCCCGCATCGAGCTCGTCCTCATCCACATCGATCACGGCGTCACACTTGGGACAGTTCACCATGGCTATATACGCTCCACCGTTACAGGTTTATACGAAACTATGTGTTTCGGTCAATTCCGGTTTGAGTTGTTTAGCGTACTCAGACATCTGCTCCCCGGTCAAGGTGACCAGGGATTTTTCGAGATCGTCGCCCGATTCGATCATGTACTTCAGGTGAAGCGCGGCCAAGCGGCTGCACCAGGGATCGGTAATGGGATGGCCGGTCTCGGCCGATACCTGCAGCACGAGCGGATGGGGCAGAGCGATTACCTTCTCTTCATTCTGCCCTTCCGTGACAATCTCAAACTTCACATCCACCGTGTCGGCATGGCGTATGGCAATGCCGTTTTGAATCCAGCGGAATTCCACCTGGATCGGAGCGCCAAACAAATCCAGCGCGGTGAAGTGACGAAAAGGAACTGACATGCTCCCTTTAGTTTACTAGTCGCGCAGGGAGGAGTGACGGACGAGAGACAAAAATTCGCTGCGAGTTTCCTTGTTCCGGAAGTCGCCCAGCATGGAACTGGTCGCCGTGGACGAGTGCTGCTTTTCGACGCCGCGCATCATCATGCAGAAGTGGCGTGCCTCGACGATAACACCGACGCCACGAGGTTGGAGCGTGTTCATGAGTGTCTCGGCGATCTCCTGGGTCATCCGTTCCTGCACTTGAAGCCGGCGAGCAAAAACGTCAATGATACGCGGGATTTTGCTGAGGCCGACGACTTTCCCGTTGGGAATATAGGCGACGTGGGCCTTGCCATAGAAAGGCAGCATGTGGTGTTCGCACATCGAAAAGAATTCGATGTCCTTCACGACCACCATCTCGTCGTAGTCAACGTCAAACAGCGCGCCGTTGATGAGCTTCTCGACATCTGCCTGATAGCCCGACGTGAGAAAGCGCATGGCTTTCTCGTATCGCTCGGGAGTCTTGAGCAGACCGTCGCGGGAGGGGTCTTCGCCCAATCCGGTGAGGATTTCCTTGGTATGGGCGGCGATGTCCACTTGCTGCGACACCGGCAGGATTTTAACCACAGCTTTACGTTGTTTCATCGTCAATTACTGGATGAGGGTGAGGGCCACCGAGTTGCGTTTTGTTTCCTGAACTTTTATGTCGACGAGTTGCGGGGCGTTCGCTCCGAGTGCGGTGGTCCAGTTCGCCTGGAGGTGGTCTCGGATGGCGTAGGCCATGTTCTCGGTGGTGGAGGGGACTGTGGCGAACTCAGCCACGTCAAAATTCAAATAGCGATGATCGTAGCGGTCGATGACCTCGCGCTTGACGAGGGCATCGAGATCAGGCACGGAGACGGCGAGGCCGGTGCGCTCTTCAATGGGACCGCTTACCGTAATCGACACGATGTAGTTGTGGCCGTGGCCGTAGGGGTTATTGCACTTGCCGAAGAGGGCTTGGTTCTCTTCAGGGCTGAGGTGCTCGAGATTGAGGCGATGGGACGCGACGAAGCGGTAGTTGCGCGTAAGGCGAACAGTCACTTAAGCCCCCTGGTATTCGACGCAGGTGTCTTCGGTCTCGAAGAGCCGTACGGTGTGGAGCCGGGCGGGGCCGCCCTGGAAGCGTTTGTCGAGGCGGTTCCAGATTTCGACGGCGAGATTTTCCGTAGTGGGAATGATCTTGTCGAACGGGGGAACTTCGTAGTTGAGATGGCGGTGGTCCATCGGATCGACTACCTCCTCCATCATGACGTCCTTGAGGTCCTTGAGGTCGTAGATCATGCCGGTGACGGGATCGACGTCGCCGGCGAGGGTGACTTCGAGCACATAGTTGTGGCCGTGGCCGTTGACATTGGCGGCGGGGCCGTAGAGGCGCACGTTCTCTTCTTCGGAAAGCTGCGGGTTGCGGCAGACGTGGGAGGAGGAGAACTCAACGCGGCGCGTGATAAGCATTACATTCGATGAGATGCGAGAAGCAGGCACAGGGATACACTAGTTATTTTACGCCCCATGCAGATCTCGGATAAATCGTTGAAAATTTCGGCCGGCGTTTTGGCGCTGGCGCTAGTTGGCTTGATTGGCGACTCGATCCGCGAGCGGCTAGTGAACGTGGGCGACACCGCTCCAAACTTCGCGGTGACGTCGAGCAAAGGAACCCAGATGACGCGGAGTAGTTTTGGCGGCAAGCTGCTCGTGCTGAACTTCTGGGCAACGTGGTGCCCGCCGTGTATCGCGGAGCTGCCGAGCTTAAACGCGATGGCGCGGACGCTGGGGCCGAAGGGCGTGGTAGTGCTCGGCGTTTCGGTCGACCAGGACGAGAAGGCGTACAAAGAGTTTTTGCAGCGGTTCAAGCTCTCTTTCGAAGTTGCACATGACCCGAATGCGGAGATCGCCTCGGAGTACGGCACCTTCAAATATCCGGAAACATACGTGATCACCCCAGACGGAAAGGTGGTGGAGAAGTTCATCGCCGACCGGAACTGGATGGAGCCGGAGCTGTTGAAGCGCCTGGAGAGCCACATCAAATGATCGCCGCAACGGTAGTGGCGCAACTGAGGAAGTTGCTGGGGGAAAAGGCGGTTCTCGACCAACCGGCCGATCTGACGCTGTACGAGTACGACGGGGGCGTGGATAAACATAAGCCCGATGTGGTCGTGTTTCCGCGGGATACGGCGCAGGTAGTGGCGATTGTGAATCTGGCGAGGGAGGCGGGCGTGCCGTTTGTGGGGCGGGGCGCGGGGACGGGGCTCTCCGGTGGCGTGATTGCACGGCGGGGCGGCGTGATGATCTCGTTCGCGCGGATGAACAAGATTCTCGACATCGATTTGGAGAACGAGCGGATTACGGTGCAGCCGGGGGTGGTCAACCTGGACGTGACGCTGGCGGTGCAGGCGCAGAAGTATTTTTACGCGCCGGACCCTTCAAGCCAGCGGGCCTGCACGATTGGCGGAAACGTGGCGGAGAATGCGGGTGGGCCGCATACGTTGGCCTACGGCGTGACGACGAACCACGTGCTGGGGCTGGAGATGGTGTTGCCGGACGGCAGCGTGGTGACAACAGGCGGCGCGGAGCAGGACCTGCCGGGGTATGACCTGGTGGGCCTGATGACGGGTTCCGAGGGGACCATGGGCCTCGTGACGAAGGTCGTTTTGCGATTGATGCGCCAGCCGGAGCTGGTGAAGACTGCCCTCGCCATATTCAATTCGCCAGCCGACGCGGGGAACACGGTAGGGGAGATTACGGCGCGGGCCATTACGCCGGTCGCGGTGGAGATGCTCGACGGGGTGATGCTGCGGATGGTGGAGGAGGCGACTCACGCTGGCTATCCGCTCGATGCGGCGGCCGTGCTGCTGATTGAGCTCGAAGGCATCAAAGAGGCCGTGGAAGAGCAGGTGGAGCAGGTGCGCGAGGCTTGCCTGGCCTGCGGGGCGCGCGAATTCCGCATTGCCAAGAGTGAGGAAGAACGAGCGCTGCTGTGGAAGGGCCGGAAGAACGCGTTCGGGGCGGTGGGCCGGGTGAGTCCGTTCTACTACGTGCAGGATGGCGTGGTGCCGCGGACCAAGATTGCAGCGACGCTGAAGGAAATCGGGAAGATCGGCGAGAAATATGGGCTGACGATTTCGAACATCTTCCACGCGGGCGATGGGAACATGCATCCGATTATCCTTTTCGATGCGCGGAACCCGGGCGAACTGGAAAAGGCGCAACATGCTGGGGAAGACATTCTGAAATATTGCATCTCCGTGGGGGGCTCCATTACGGGCGAACACGGGGTGGGCATGGAAAAAATGGAGCTGATGGCGGACTTGTTCACGCCGGATACGCTCGATATGATTGGCCGTTTTAAGAGTCTGTTTGATCCGACCTGTTTGCTGAATCCCGATAAGGTGTTGCCGACAGGCCGGGGTTGCATGGAGATCCGCCAAAAACCGGTAACCGCTGAAACGATGTTATGACCCTACTGCTGCTCGCCGTCTCCTTTCTCCGATTCGATCCGGCCGTGATAACGGACTGCCGGGATGGGCTGGGGAGGGCGGTGCTGCGGTGGAGTTCGACGGACGCGGCGGCGGTGGTAGTGTACGCGCAAGAGAGCGCGATATCGGGACCGGAGAGTCCGGCGGGGACGACAGCGACGGACTACTGGGTGAACGATGGGCAGGTGTTTTCGCTGCGTTCGCTAGCTGGGGCGGTGCTGGCGCGGGCGACGGCGCGGGTGAGTTGTGTGAATCAGCCGGTCTGGCCTTTGGCCGTGGGGAACTCGTGGACGTATAGAGTAAATACCCGGCAGGCGACGGGTGTTTACCAGACTTGGCGAGTGATCCGGCAGGAGCAGATCTTCAACGAGACTTGGGCTGTTCTATCGAATGGGACAACGGAGCAGCGGTGGCGCGTGGACGCGCTGGGGAATCTGCACCGGTTCACGAACAATCTGGACGAAACGTTACCTTTGCAACCCGCGGGACGAGTGGACGCGCCGGCGGGGACGTTTGTGAATACGGTGAGCTATTCGATCAACGCGTTTGAGCGGGAGGTGGGAATTTTGGAGCGCGGCGTGGGGCTCGTGAAGGTGGAGAAGATTTTGTCGGGGGGCTCGTCGGGAGGGTTCTCTGAGGGATGGACGCTGGTGGAGGCGCGGGTGGGGGACCGGATGCTGAAGCGGGATCTGTACGGCGTCTCGCTACAGATTGACCCGGAGGTTTATAACTGCGCGATCCCTTGTTATTTTGTGGCGTGCGGGTTTGCGGGGGCGGATCCGCCGGGAACGGTGAAGGCTTGCCGGGAGGCGCGGGTGGAGGGGGCGGAATTGGTACGGGTGGTGGGCGCGGACGGGAACGTTGTTTGGGAGCAGAGGGTGAGCAGCCCGGTGTTCTTGCGGCTGCCTCTATGGGAATGGGCCCCGGCGGCGTATACCGTCGAGGCCCATGGTGCAGGCGGAATTGCTAAGAGTGCGCTTTAGAGGCCCTGGCGCGGAGCGCCGTTGCCGCGGGCTTCGAGCTGGACGGCAGCTTGGCCGTGCTTGGCCGCAAGGGTAAGCGACTCTTCAGCGGCTCGGCGGGCTTCCACGGCGAGGCCCTTTTCGCGATCGATGGGTCCCTGAATCATCGCCGGCCATTTGTGCGTCATCGCGTAGTTGTTCTTACGAGCGGCAAGTTCGGCG
Organism: Candidatus Sulfopaludibacter sp. SbA3; assembly: GCA_945890485.1. Taxonomy (GTDB): domain Bacteria; phylum Acidobacteriota; class Terriglobia; order Bryobacterales; family Bryobacteraceae. Next base: position 148,902 of record CAMDCN010000015.1, read on the forward strand.
GCGTTGGCTTCGTGCTTCTTGGCCTTGGCTTCAAACTGTTCGGCGCGGAGGGTGTACTGCTTCGACACTTCGCCGTGCTGGGCGGAGGTGGAAGCGGCCTTGGCCATCTGCTGTAGATTTTTCTCGTTCACGGTTTGGGCTCCCAGCACCAGCGTGCTCGCGCCCACCAAAATCATTGCCCGGATCATGTTGGTCATTGCTGTGTAGCTCTTCATGACTCCATTAAAGCGGGAGAGGGCTACGTAGCAATATCCGCAAAATTACGGAGTGGTGAGTTCTTTCGTGAGGATGGGCAGAAACGCCCCGGGGTCGAGGGGACCTTGGTACTTCTTGCCGTTCACGAAGACGGAAGGGGTGCCCTGGACGCCGATGCGGTCGCCTTCAGCGATGTCGCGCTCGACCTGGGCCTTGATCGGGGCGGAGTCGAGGGCGGCGACGAACTTGGGCATATCGAGGCCGAGATCCTTCGCCCAGTTCAGGACGTTCATGCGGTTAATTTGACGGGCCTGTTGATAGAGGCGATCGTGCATGGGCCAGAACTTGCCTTGCTGGTGGGCGGCGAGGCTGGCCTGGGCAGCGAGGCGGGCTTGGCCGTGGGAATCGAGGGGAAACTGCTTGTAGATCAGGCGGACGTCTTTGGGGAAGGTCTTGAGGGCGGTTTCCAGATGGCCAATCGCCTTGATGCAGTAGGGGCACTGGAAATCGGAGAATTCGACGAGGGTGATGCGGGCGTTTTCCGGTCCGCGGGAGGGGGCGCCGTCGACGTTGATGGCCACGGGATCGAGTAGGGGGCGATTGCGGTTGGCGGCAGCCTTCATTTGCGGCGAGGCTTCGAGGGTTTTGCGGATGTCCTTGCCAGCTTTGGCGGCGGCGACGGCTTCGTTGGCGAGAGTCTTGCTGGTGCCACACGCGGGGTCTTCTACGCGGCACTGGGCGATCTGCATGGGGCAGCCACACGGGCAGCCGAGTTCGCGAAGGATTTTGAGGACTTCCGTTTTCTTGGCGGGGGTGAGGCCGGTGAAGTCCACGCCTGGGAGATCGGTGGCGGTTTTCCACTCCTGGGCGAAAAGGAGGGTGGCGAAGAGGAGGAAGCCGAGGCGGCGCATCCCTCTATTGTGCACGTTATATTCGGGGGATGAACGTGGACGAGTTAGCGGCGGAGTTTACCAGGGAAGGCTTTGTTGTCTTGCGGAATGTCCTGGATGCCCGGCAAATCGCGCCGATCAACCGGGCGATTGAAAGGGACTTGGCGGCGTGTCCGGCGGAGTGGGCGCGCTTCAGCGACTCGTTTATTCAGGCGGTCGACTTGTTGCCGCGATGCGAGGAGTTTGACGGGTTGATTGAGAATCCGGTGGTGCTGGAGCTATTGCGCCAGTTGTTGGGTAGCGATGTAACGTTCGAGGAGTTGTCGGTGATCTTGCGGAATCCGACGAAGGAGGGGAGCGATCACAAGAGTTGGCATCGCGATATTGTTCGGGATTTCGAACGGCGATTCGAGATCAATGCGATCTCAGTGGTGTACTACCTGACGGATGTGACGGAGCAGGACCATTGCTTCAGCATCATTCCGGGCACGCACGAGCGCAGGGCTGAAATGCGGCCGGAGGATGTAGTGCCGGGCATGGAGGTGGATCTGTTGGCCCCGGCGGGTTCGGCGATTTTGTTTCATGCGCGGTGCCTGCATTCCGGGAAGCTGAAGCCGGAAAGCCGCCAGCGGCGGACGGTGCATCTGTACTATTCAAAGGCGAGTTTGCCCCGGACGTCGGAATGGTCGTCGATGCCAGAGCGGTTGCGGGGGCCCCTCTATACGAAGGCGGGACGGACGGATGTGATGGAAGGGACGGGGCGGAAGCCGCGAGGGTTAGCGGCCGGGTTGCCTCTGTTGGAGGTGCTGCGGGAGGCGCAGCGGCGCGCGGCGGTGGCCTGACGCTCTGCATTGGCCCTTTGCCTGCAGGAATAAGAACCAGTATGGCAAGACACAATCGCAAGACAATCCCAGGAATTCATCCGGATACACTGGCCCGGCCGGCAGGGGAATTTACGTTCGACACCAAAGACCTTCGGGATCTGGCTCACCATCTTTGGTTGGCCAGAGGCGGGCCGGAAGGCTCGCCGGAGGTGGATTGGGAGCGCGCGCTGATGGAGTTGCAGGCTCGCGGGAAGCAGAAGGGAACCGGCCCGAGCTCCGGGGGGCAATCCGGCGATACGTAGGGACTCCCCGAGGAGTGGAGTCGAATTCAGAGAGCGCAACAGAGTTACTCGAAGAGGGGCAGACGTTCGAGGCAGAGGTGATTGCGGGGGTGGAAGAAATCGACAAGCCGGAGGATTGATAAGTTAAGCTAATGTAATATGCTTCGGATTTCTATATTATTACTGTGGAGTGCTGCGCTTGCAGCGGCTCAAACTACGCTCGGCTCGTTTACGGGCCGGGTTCAGGATCCTTCGGGGGCGGCTATTCCGGCTGCTAGTGTGACGGCGACGAACACGTCGACGGGGTTCGCCTACAAGACGGTAACGAACAACGCGGGTTCTTTTTCGCTGCAACAATTGACCTTGGGCGCTTACGAAGTTGCGGTAGAGGCACCCGGTTTCCGACGGTCCGTGCAGCGCGGATTGGAGTTGAACGTCGCGCAAACGCGGCAGGTGGACTTCTCGCTCGAAGTGGGGCAGGTGGAGCAAACGGTCGAGGTTTCGAGTTCCGCGACGGCGTTGCAGACGGCGACTTCGGACCTCGGCACGACGATTCAGCGGAAAAAGCTGATCGATTTACCGCTCTTTGTGGGTGGAAACGTCCGGAATTTGGAGCAGTTTATTTTTCTTTCGCCGGGAGTGACGGGGGACGTGACCAATACGCAGATTTCGGGTTCACCGTCGCGCGGGAAAGAGGTGCTGATTGACGGCATCGGGGCGACGGGAATTGAATCGGGTGGCGTGATTCCGGGCAATGCGCGGCCGTCCGTCGAGACGATTGGCGAGTTCCGTTTGCTGCGGGCGAATTTCAACGCCGAGTATGGGCGGACCGGCGGCGGCATTCAGATATTCACCACGCGGTCAGGAACGAACGATTTTCATGGCGCCCTGTTCAACTATCTGCGGAACGATAAATTGGACGCTCGCGGCTTCTTCCAGCGCGTTCGACCGATCAACCGGCAGAACGAGTTTGGTGCGACATTGGGCGGGCCGATCGTGATTCCGAAACTCTACAACGGCAAGAACAAGAGCTTTTTCCACTTCGTTTATTCGGGTTTCCGGTTCCGGCAGGGCGCGCCGAATACGCTGCAGAGCTTGATTCCGATGGACTTCCGGCAGGGCGATTTCAGCCGGTTGGCGTCGCCGATCTATGACCGGTCGACGGGGGCGCCGTTCCCGGGGAACCAGATTCCGGCAACGCGATTTTCGAGCGTGGCGCGGAACATTCTGCCGTTGATGCCGCAGCCGATCAATACGGGATTGTTCAACAACTATCTGTCGGTGGGGCGCGGGGCTTCGGATTCAAACCAGTACAACTTGAAGCTGGACCACGCGTTTTCCGACCGTAACCGGATTAGCGGTTTCTTCAACCGGGACTATTTATTGCAGGCCGATCCGGAGACAATCGCGGGGCCGACGACGCCGGGGCGGACCGTAGGTAGCCAGAATACGCTGGCGCGGTTGTCACACGATTTGATCCTGTCGCCGACGATTTTGAATCACCTGAACATTGGATTCACCCGCTTCCGGGTAACGATTGACAGCTTTTCGCTGAACCAGGGCTGGCCGACGCAGATTGGTCTACGCGGGCTCAACGACGGGGCGAACAACGGGTTCCCGTGCGTCGAGTTCGTAGCTTCGGGCTATACGCGGCTCGGCGATCCGAACTGCAATGCTCGCGTACTGCAGGCGAACAATGCCTTCCAGGTGAACGAGAGCTTGTCGGTGGTGCGCGGGTCGCACAACCTGAAGTTCGGGTTTGATTACCGGTTCATGGAGACGAACGGAATCGACAACTTCCAGGCTCCGGGGTTGTTCCAATTCAACGCGCTCGAGACGGGGTTGCCGAACGTGGCGAACTCCGGGAACGCGATTGCAAGCTTTTTGCTGGGCGATGTGAATCGCGGAACAACGCGCGTGTTTGGCTACTTCCCGCGGAACCGCTACCAGTATTGGGGCTTCTATGCGCAGGACGACTGGAAGGTTTCGCGCAAGCTGACGTTGAATTATGGGCTGCGGTACGACATCTTCGTTCCGCGGTACGAGAAGCTGAACAATCTTTCGAGCTTTGACCCGACGCTGCCAAATCCGGGTGCGGGCAACCGGCCGGGAGCACTGGCATTTTTGGGCGAAGGGACGAACCGGAACGGACGGACGTCGTTTGCGGATACGGACTACAAGGCGTTCGGGCCGCGGTTGGGGCTGGCGTATGCGCTGACTCCGAAGACGGTGCTGCGTTCGGGTTATGGCATTTACTATGCAGCCGGGAACGCGGCCTCCGGACAGCGGGATTCGCTGAACATGTCGAACGGGTTCATTTCGACGCCGGTGTTTCAATCGTTGAACCAAGGCCTGACGCCGGCGTTCAACTGGGACAACGGCTTCCCGCAGAACTTCCCGCGGCCTCCGTTTATCGACCCGACGGCGGGGAACGGAACGGCGATGCGGTTCATCGGGCCGGGAGACGGCAAGATGCCGATGTTCCAGAACTGGTCGGCGACGATGGAGCGGGAGTTGGTTTCGCGGGTGAATCTGGAGTTGACCTACCTGGGTACGCGCGGGACGCGGATCGGCAATGGGTTGGTGCGGGCGAACGAAGTGGACCCGCAGTACCTTTCGCTGGGATCGCTTCTGAGCCAGCCGTTCGATTCGGCGGCGGCGGTCGCGGCGGGGATCCAGAGTCCGTTCCCGGGGTTCCGCGGATCGGTGGCGCAGGCGCTGCGGCCGTTCCCGCAGTATCTGGATTTGGACAACCGTTCGAACCCGGCGGGGAGCAGCAGCTACCATGCGTTTCAGACGCAGCTTTCGGCGCGGCTGAATAGCGGGCTGGACGTGCAGATGGCTTACACGTTTGCCAAGACGATGTCGGACGCCGATATTCTGGCGGGCGGCGGCGTGGCGGGGCAGTCGACGTACAACCGGGCGCTGGAATATACGATTGCGGCGAACGACGTGCCGCACGTGTTTGCGCTGAGCTATAGCTATGAGCTGCCGTTTGCGAAGAAGAAAGTTTGGGGCGGGTGGGTGCTGACCGGCATTCATCAGTACTCGAGCGGCGTGCCGATTACGTTGACGGCGAATAACACGTTGCCACTGTTTAACGGCGTGTTGCGGCCGGATGTGATTGCGGGCGTGAACCGGGCGACGAACATCGACGGGTTCGATCCGGCGATTCATACGTGGATCAACCGGGATGCCTTCCGTGTGCCGGGTGCGCTGCGGTTTGGTACGGCGGCGCGCGGGTATACGGATCTGCGGGCGCCTAGCTTTTTGAACGAGAACTTCGGGTTGTTGAAGAAGTTCTCGATTCGCGAGCGGTTCACGGTGACGGTGCGCGGGGAGTTGTTCAACGCGTTCAACCGGACCGTGTTCGGAGCGCCGCAGGGGAACGTGAGCAACGCGTTGTTTGGCCGGATTACGGCGCAGTCGAATGCACCGCGGAACGGGCAGGTGGCGTTGCGGCTGGATTTTTAAGTCTGGCTGGGCGGAAGCTGAGATCCACCAGGGGGATGGTGGATCTCAGCCAGAGGGTGTTTGTAACAAGCCTTTAGTTTCAAGGCTTTGCGGATTGGCAGCCGGCCTGCATATTTCAGAGGCAGGAAGGTGGATTATGCGAAAAGCATTGCTGATCTGTATGGCTTTTTTGGTGATGACTCCGGCGCTTGAGGCCCAGTGGCGGCGGGGTGGATTTGGATACGGGCCGCGCATGGCCTATCGCGGCTGGTACGGCGGGATGGGATTCTATCCCTGGTTCCCGACGATGGGCTGGGGCGGGCCGATGATCGGTATTGGATCCGGCTTCGGATCCAATGAGGGAAAGCTGAAGGTGGAGACACCGATCAAAGACGCCGAGGTACTGATCGACGGGGCGTTCGCGGGGACCGTGGGCGAGTTAAAGACCGTTCGGTTGCGACCGGGGGCCTACAACATCGCCGTGCGGGCTCCGGGGCGGACTCGGTATGAAGAGCGCGTGTATGTGGTGGCCGGGAAGACGTTGAAGATCCGGCCGGAACTGCGGGTGAACTAGTTGGCGGCGCGCGCGACGTCGCGGGGGACGAGGCGAAGGGCGGCGTAAACGATAATGGCGGCCATAAGGAGATAGCAGGCTCCGGTGGCCGCCATCAGTTGATCGATGCCGATGGCGCCGCGGGCGAGACCCCCGAGGTAGGGCGCGAAGCCGGAGACGAGGCAGCCGACGAGATTCAGGATGCCGGCGGCGGTGGCGCGGTAGGTGGCGGGGACGACGTCAAAGGCCGAGGGGGCTTGATTCGCGATGATGAGCCCGGAGCAGAAGCCAAAGGCCGCGGCGGCGAGGCGCATGCCCGAGAGCGCGGAGGCGGCGCCAAGCAGATAGATGCAAGGGCCGGCGGCGCAGAAGGCCATCAGGACGATCCAGAAGCGGGCGGCTGGGTTCGTTTTGCGCCAGGCATCGGAGGCGATGCCGCCGAGAAAGAGCCCGGCCAGGGTTCCAGCTTGCGGATAGAGCGCAGCTTCGCGGCCGGAGACTTCCAGGCCCAGTTGGAACTTGTCGTAGAGGAACGTGGGGAGCCACGTGTAGACGAGATAGAGGCCGAAAGTGGCGACGGCGACAAAGGCAGACACGACTTGTAGCGAGGGCACGCGGAGGAGGCGGAAGAAGTCCGCCATGCGGGCGGGGGCGGCGCCGGGCGCGGGGAGGAGGATATGGGCGGGAAGGCGCTGAAGGAACTTATAGAGCGGCCAGGAGTAGGCGAGACCAATGGCGCCGAGAAGCCAGAAGGAGGCTCGCCAACTGAGGCGCTCCGCGATGAGGCCGCCGAGGGAGCCGCCGAAGGCAACGCCGACCATCTGGCTGGTGGCGAAAAGGGCGATGGCTTTCGAACGGGTTTCCGGGCTGTGCGCGTTGGCCATCAGCGCAAAGGCCGCTGGCATAAACAGCGATTCGGAGATGCCGAGAAGGGCGCGGCACACGAGCAGGCTGTAGCCTTCGGGCGCGAAGCCGGAGAGAACGGTGAAGAAGCTCCAGAGCGCGAGGCTGCCCGCGATAACGGTGGGCTTGGGCCAGCGGTCCCCAAGGACGCCGGCGAAGGGCGAGGCGAGGCCGTAGATCCAGAGGAACAGGGCTCCCATCATGCCGAGCATGGTGTTCGATAGGCCGAACTCTGCCTGGAGCGCGGGGAAGAGGGTATAGAGAACTTGGCGGTCAGCGTGGTTGAGGACGTACGCGGCCCACAGCAGGCCAATGAGGACCCACTTGGGTTGGCTCATACGAGCTCGGTGAGCGGTTGGCCGGTCTGGTCCTCAAGCGAGTTGGCGATCTTGATGGGGCGGCCGATGGGGGTGTCGTATTCCTTATTCCAATCGATGCCGAAGGCTTTGTAGATGGTGGCGAAGAGGTCGCCCATGCTGGTGGCGCGGCTCGTGACCTGGGCGCCGTCGGCATCGGAGGAGCCGACGACACGGCCTCCGGCGATGCCGCCGCCGCCGATGGCGAGGGACCAGCAGTTGGGCCAATGGTCGCGGCCACGATCGTTATTGACGAAGGGCGTGCGGCCGAATTCGCCCATGGCGAGGACGATGGTGGAATCGTAGAGGCCGCGGTCCTTGAGGTCGTCGAGGAGCGTCGACAGGGTGCGGTCGAGCGGCGGGCAGAGGCGGTCGCGGTGGCCTTCGTCGTTCTTGGCGTGGGTATCCCAGGAGTTGGAATGGAAGCCGGCGGCGGTGACGAAACGGGTGCCGGCTTCGACGAGGCGGCGGGCCATAAGCGCGCTTTGGCCGACGGCGTCGCGGCCGTAGCGGTCGCGGAGTTTTTCGGGTTCCTTCGAGAGATCGAAGGCTTCGCGCACGGCGGGGTTCAGCAGCATTTTGGTGGCTTGCGTTTGGAAGCCATCCATTTGGGTGTGCTCGGCGCCTTCGACCATGGTGCGGTAGCGGCGATCGATCATCTCCAGGAAGCCTTTGCGATTCTCGACGGCTGCGGCGGAGACGGACTTCGGGAGGGAGAGATCCGTGATTTGGAAATCGGGCTTCGAGGGATCCGGGATACACATGGGATCGTACTCGGGACCGAGGAAGCCGGAGCGGAAGTAGTCCTCGTATTGGCGAGCCTTCTCCCAATGGGGGGTGAGGACGTGGGGCGGCATGCTGTTGCGGGCGCCGGTTTCCTTGGCGAGGATGGAGCCGATGCTGGGGAACTGCATGGCGGGATTTACTTCATGCCCGGTGATGGCGTAATGCGTGCCCTGGGGATGGTCGCTGCCGCGGGTGTGCATGGAGCGGACGACGGAGAGGCGGTCCATGCGGCGGGCGAGCTGGGGCAGGAGTTCGGAGATCTGAATGCCGGGGACGTTGGTGGAGATGGGTTGGAAGGAGGAGGTGGGCTTGGGGTCCCAGGTGTCCATCTGGCTGGGGCCGCCTTCGAGCCAGAGGAGGATGCAGGACTGGGCCTTGCCGTTGGGCTTGGCGCGGAGGAGGTCCGCGAGATTGAGCCCAAGGAAGCCGAGGGAGCCGGCCGATAGAAAGCTTCTGCGCTGCATGTTAGTGGTTCTCCGCGAATTCTCTGGAACAGAGGACGGCCCAGAAGAGATCCTTCCAGGCTTCGTTTCGGTTGGGTTGGGCAGACAGGGCGGTGAGGATTTGTTGGCGCTCAGTGGCGTCGGGGACGCGGCCGAGCGCGGTGAGATAGAGGTCGTTGAGGATGCTCTCGTCCGTGGCTTTGCTGGTCAGCAGCTTTTGGAGACGGCCTTCGGGGGCGGCAAGCTTTTCGTTGTAGATGGGCCCGGCGAGCATGTTGAGGGCTTGGCCGAGGTTCGCTTTTCCGGTGCGTTCAGGAAGGGCGAGGCGGTTGGGCCGGCCGTAGAGATCGAGGAAACGGGAGTGGAACAGGTCGGGTTCGCGGAGCTGGATGGCGCGGGTGCCGACGGGGGTTTGCTGGGTAACTTTGCCGGTGGCCGTGATGGTTGTTGTGAAGCGTTCGGCGACGCCGGTGACCTGGCCGATGGCGTCGAGGAGGACCTCGGCGAGAAGGGGGCGCGGCAGGGCGTGGCTATAGTTCACGCGGTCCGCGCGATTGGTGGCGTTGGTCTCCGCGGAGTGTTGGTACGTGCGGGAGGTGACGATCAGGCGCATGAGCGCGCGCAGGTCGTGGCCGTTGCGGCGGAACTCGGCCGCGAGGCGGTTAAGGAGTTCGGGGTGGGTGGCGGGATTGGTGGAGCGGAAGTCATCGACGGGGTCGACGAGCCCGCGGCCGAAGAACTCCGCCCAGATGCGGTTGACGGCGGCCTCGGCGAAGTAGGGGTGCTGAACCATCCAATCGGCGAGGGCTTTGCGAGGGTTCTCTTTGTCGGAGGGTGCGATAACGCGGCCATCAAGGAGCGTGGGGGTGAGCTTGGCCTTGGTGCGGGGATGGAGGGTTTCGATCTTGCCGTTGACTTCGGCGTTGCCCATGCCTTCGTTCAGCGGGTGATCGAAGATGACGTATTCGTTGCCGGTGTCGCCCATCTTGAACATGCGGCCGAAGAAGGACGCGAGGCCCCAGAACTGGTCCTGGCTCCAGGTTTCGTAGGGGTGGTTGTGGCACTGGGCGCATTCGAGGCGGCGGCCGAAGAAGACGCGGACCTCTTCGGACATGGTCTCTTCGGGGGAGCCGATGACGTCGTACGGGAGGAAGTGGCGGGAGGGGCCGTCGTACCCTTGGGCGGTGAGGCGTTCCCAGGCCATGCGGTCGTACGGCTTGTTCTTGGCGATGGATTCGCGAATCCATTCACCGTACATCTGGCTCCACTTGGCGTTGATGCCGTTGGCGAAGAGAGCGACGCGGAACAGGTCTTGAAAGCGGAAGGTCCAATAGTCGGTGAACTCGGGGGTGGCGATGAGAGCGTCGATGACGCGTTCGCGCTTCTTGGGGTCGGTGCTTTTGACGAACTCAGTGACGCGGGCGGGAGGCGGGAGCGTGCCGGTGAGGTCGAGGCAGACGCGGCGAAGGAATTCGGCGTCGGAGGAGAGGGCGGAGGGAAGGATCCGGAGGCGGCGGAGCTTTTCGAAAACCTGCTCGTCGATGAAATTGGATTTAGGCAGGGTGGGATAGTTGGCGATGGGGTCGCCAATAACTCCGACGATGACGGCGGCGGCCTGGCCTGCTGCGCGGATGAGGACCGAGGTCTCTCCAAGGGCGACGGGGGAGACGAGGCCGGAGTCGGCGACGGTGGCGATCATGCGGTCGTTGGCGATATAGAGCGCCTGGGCGGTGACATCTTCGCGACGGCCGTTGGCCATGACGGCGGTGACGAGGAGGCGATGCTTCTGGTTCTTTTCGAGCGCCAGGATCTTGGGATAAACCTCCAGAGCGGTGACGCGGCTGGTGTCGTCTTCCGGGGGACCGAACGGAGCGCCCTTCCGGATCCAGGCGGTGATGGCGCGGTATTCGGGGGAATCGACGGCGAAGCGCTTGCCGCCGCCGTGGGGCGTGGCGCCGGTGGCCTTGCGGAGCAGGAGGCTATCGGCGGGATTCTGGAGGTTGATACGGGGTTTGCGGTCGCCTTTTGATTCGGCGGAGAGGACCTGGTATTCGCCGCCTTTGACGATCCATTCGTAGTCGTCCTGCGGGAACAGGGAGGCGGCGGAGAGCTTCAGGCCGCCGCGGCCTTTGACACCGCCGTGGCAGGCGGGGGAGTTGCAGCCGCGCTTCGTGAGGATGGAACCGATGGCGGAGCGGAAGCGGAACTCGGCGGGGCCGGAGGCGGTTTCGATGCGGCCGGCGGCGGAGGCGCGGAGGTTGCCGTGGGTGGCCGTGACCTGGACGGGGCCCGGATTGGTACTGGCGGTGACGAGGCCGGCGGGGGCGTTGGGGGTCCACTGGGCGGAATCGGTGAGATCCTTTGTGGAGCCGTCGGGGTACTCGGCGATGAGGAGGAGTTGTTGGGTGGCACCTTCGCGGTGGAGTTCGAAAGATGCGGGGATGAGGCGGACGGCGACTGGGTCGGCAGCGAAGGCGGTGGCGGCGAGGAGAAGTAAGGGGAATAGTTTCATGGGGTTGGCGCCACGATCATGAGGGGGATGGGTTTTTCGAGAATGGGAGCCGCGAACTTGCCCTGCCGGACGGGGCGCACGGTAAGTTTGGGGTAGACGGGTACGGAGGAGAGCGGGGTACCTTCGGCGACGTGGAGGAGGAGAGAGAAGCTCTGCGGCTTCGGGGTATAGCGTTCGATGCGGCCGGCGTTGGGGAGCGGAGGCCGCTCGACGGGATTGTCGGCGCCGGGAAGGACGGTGACGCCGGGAGGCAGGCCGGTGAAGGTAGCGACGACGGGATCGCGGAATGCCTCTTCGCGGTCGATTTGGAAGGTGATGACGCGGGCGGCGCCGGGGGCGAGGTTCAGCCGGTCGTCAGGGAACTCGACGCGGCCAGCGTGGGGGACCTGGGCGCGGAGGAGGACACGGTAGGAGAAGTCGGGGCGGCCGTGGTCCGTGGTGATATTGCGGACTTGCAGGGTGTAGTCGCCGGGGGTGAGGAGGAAGGTGGTCCGGGCGTGGATCATCTTCATCATGTAGAGACCGTTGTTATTGCGTTTGGTGTGGACGTTGGTGGCGACTTCGCGGCCGGTGGAGTCGAAAACGGAGACGATGGGGTTGAACTCGGGAAGGGTGGCTTCGGGGGTCTCGATTTCGAGGGCCAGTTGGAGCGACTGTTCGAGGTGGAGCTTGGCTTTGTGGACCTGGGCGGGATTGGCGATGCGTCCTTCGAGGATGCCAGGAATGGGGAGGAGGGCGGCGCCGTCCTCGGTGGCAGAGACGCGGGGCGGGGGTGGCGGCTGGGTCTTCTCATCGCCTCCGCGGCGGTGGAGTTGGGCGAGCCAATCGGGGCCCAGTTGGCGGACGAAGCTGCGGGGATTCCAATCGGGGCGGGCGGTGGGATGGCGAAGAGGGAGGGGAGCGATACCGTCACGGACGCGGAGATAGTAACTGGCGGCAGGGCCGCCGTGGCCGGAGAAGCCGGAGACCTGGAGGCGGTACTGTCCATCCCGCTGGACGATGTGAGTGAGGCGGGCTTGCGTCGAGAGGCCGGGGAAGAAGAGGTCTTCGTCGTGGAAGGCTAGGCGCTTCCAGCTTTTAGGAGAGAACCAGTTTTCGGGAGCTGGTTCGAGCAGGGTAACGACAGGGTCAAAGGCAGGGGCTGCGGAGATGGCTTCGAAGGTGAAAGATTGGCCGGCTTTGGCGTCGAGCGTGAAGACGTCAACTTCGCCTGGTTCGGAGAGGACGCCATTGACGACGAGGGGCGAGCGCAGGAGTAATTCGGGCTTTTCGACGGCGGTGGGTTCGGCGACGACGTGCCACGAGATGGCGTTCGTAATCCCTTGGGGGCCAATGGCGCGGAGACGCTTCTCGCCGGACGTTACCGATGTATCTAAACTGATCTCAACGATTAGTTTGTCCGCGGAGGCGGAAACGAAGCGGGCGCGGACGCCGGATTCCTCGACGGCGAGAGAATGGATGGCCGCGAGGTTGGAACCGGTGACAGTGAGTTGGTAGGTGGTGCCGGGGCGTCCCGCGAGAGGGTGGGCCGACTGAAGATTTGGCTCGGCGGCGAGCGCGGACATGGTGAGGGCCGAGCCCCACAGAATGATCGCGACCCGTCCAGCCAAGCGGCTCATACCCCCAGTGTACGGGCATATGGCTCCAAGCGATCCCGCTCGTCCAGAAGCCGGGACGTTTCATGAACTTACGGTAAGAATGCTCGCCTGCGACAGGTTGCCTTGTCCCGAGTTCTGGACGGAATCTTGATGAATTGACGGTTTCGGATTGACTCTCCGGGCGAACGGATTGATGCTCGATTCAAAGCCTGTGGGCGTAGTGTACCCCTTTGGCTCTCCCGTCCTGAGCCCCACGACCGCAGTGGCTTTTAATTCAGTTTCGCAAGGGAGCAAGCTTATGAATTGGCATATTCGAATTGCCTGTCTGTCTTCGTTTCTCATGGCTTCGTTGCTGTGGGCCCAACCAACCGCCACGATTGTGGGCCGTGTCTCTGACCAGAGCGGCGCCGTGGTGGGAGGCGCTACCGTTAAGGCGAAGAACGTTTCGACCGGGGCCGAACGCAGCACAACGACCAGCGAGAACGGGGACTACGAACTCCCTCTGTTATCGATTACGGGCAGCTATACGCTGACGGTGACCCGGGACGGCTTTCAGATTCAAGAGATCAAAGGGCTGACGCTGCAGATTGACCAGCGGGCGCGTATTGATGTGACGATGACGGTGGGTAGCGTGACCGAGCGCATTTCGGTGACGGAAGCGGCGCCGATCGTGAACACGGAAAGTGGATCGATCGGACAGGTGATTGGCAATCAAAAGATTGTCGATCTGCCTTTGAATGGCCGGAATTTCGTGCAGTTGGCGGCGCTGCTGCCGAACGCCGTAATTGGCACGTCGGGCACGACGGGCGCATCGGTGGTGGCGGTGAGCGGTGGCCGGCAGAGCAAGACCGAGTTCCTGCTCGACGGCATCAGCATCAACGAACAGCTTTTTGACGGTGTCGCGCTGCGGCCGTCGGTGGACGCACTGCTCGAATTCAAGGTGCAGGCGAACTCGTTTTCGGCCGAGTATGGCCGCGGGAACGCGGTGCTGAGCGCGACAATTAAGTCGGGTACGAACCAGTATCACGGGACATTATTCGAATTCCTCCGGAACGATAAGCTGGATGCGCGGAACTTCTTTATTCCGCGGAAAGCGGCTTACCGGCAGAATCAGTTCGGATTCGCCTTTGGCGGGCCCGTAGTCATTCCAAAGTTGTTCAACGGGAAGGACAAGAGCTTCTTCTTCCTGAACTACGAAGGAACGCGCGTCCGGCAGGGCCGGACGTCCAACGCCATCGTGGCGTCCGACGCGTTGCGGCGCGGGGACTTCTCGAGCATTGCGACGCCGATTCGCGATCCGCTGACGGGTGTGGCCTTTCCGGGGAACATCATTCCCGCGAGCCGTTTGAACCCGGCGACCACTTACTTCCTGCAGTTTGTACCCCAGGCCAATACGGCCGCGGGAACCTTTGTCTATGGCGCGCCCTTCCGGAGCGATCCGAACCAAGGCAATGCGCGGTATGACCATATCTTCAGCCCCAGCGACGCGCTGGCCGTGCGCTACAGCATCAACCACGTAGAGAACTTTACGCCGGGCGCGTTCCCGACCATGGGTGGTTTCAACCAGCGCCAGCGCGTGCAGAACGCCGTGCTGACGGAGACGCATATTTTTAGCCCGACGACTTTGAACGAGTTGCGGCTGGGATATACGCGGATGCATAACGCGAATCTGAATCAGGGCCTAGGCACGAACCACACGGCGCTGTCGGGGATTCGCGGATTTGAAGAGACGAGCCAAAACTTCCCCGGCTTTCCGAATCTCGGCATTACCGGCTTCCAAGGCATTCCGGGCAACGCGTTTCAGCCACTCGTGAACCCGACGAACTCGTATCAGATTGTCAATACGGTGTCGTTCATCCGAGGCGCCCATACGGTCAAGGCCGGCATCGACTTCCGAGACTACCGACTGACCTCGACCAACTCGGCGAACTCCCGCGGCAACTTCAGCTTCAACGGTGGTTACACGGGCAATGGCTTCGCGGACTTCCTAACTGGTTATCCGGTGAACGGGTCGCGGAGCTTTCCGCGAAACCTGTTCGGACAGTACGAGACGCGCTGGCACTCCTTCGTCCAGGACGACTGGAAGATTTCGCGTAATGTAACGCTGAACCTTGGCGTGCGGTACGAACTTAACTTTGCACCGACGCCGATGCATTCGCAGGCGGCGAACTTCAACTTCGAGACCGGCCGCTGGGCGGTTGCTACGATCAACGGCCAGGTGAATACGGTATCTCAGCAGGTGGCGCAGTTTGCCTATCCCCGGTTCCAGAGCCTGATCGACAAGGCTTCCGACGTGGGCCTGCCTGAGAAGATGGTGAACAACCGTTGGAATGACATTGCGCCGCGCGTGGGCTTAGCTTGGCGGCCGTTTGGCAACAACAAGACGGTGATCCGGTCCGGCGCCGGCGTGTTCTACATGATGACGAGCGGGAACAACGCGGTGAGCGTGCCGATCATCAACGTTCCGTTCATCGTGGACGAATCGAAGCAGCAGCCGACGGTGGGTGGTTTCCCAACGTTGAACGTACAGAACTTCTTTGAGCCGTTCAGCGCAAATGCGAACTTCACGACGCCGTTGACGTTTGGTTTGAACCCGAACATGAAGACGCCGACGATGTACCAGTGGAACTTCGCCATTCAGCGTGAGCTCATGCAGAATATGTCGTTGGAAGTAGCCTATGTCGGGAATAAGTCGTCCTATTTGGAACGCTATCTGCCGACGAATCTACCGCGGATCAGCTCGACCGATACGCGGCCCTTCCAGCAGCGGCGTCCGTTCCCTCAGTTCGGCACGGGCACCTACTATGACACGCGTGACAATGCGAATTACAATGCGCTCGAAGTGAAGCTCGAGAAGCGATTCTCGAAGGGGCTGAGCTTCATGGCGGCATATGCTTGGAGCAAGTCGATTGACGGCTCGACGAACGACCAGGGCGGCGGAGACGGCGCGGATAATCCCTTTGATTTGCGGTCGATGCGCGGACGGTCTAACCTGGACGTGGGTCAGCGGTTTGTGCTGAGCTACGGCTGGGACCTGCCATTCGGCAAGGGCCGGCAGTTCCTGTCGGGTATGCCGAAGGCGGCTGAGCTGATTTTGGGCGGCTGGCAGTTGGGTGGTATCTATACCCTGCAGGGCGGCTTCCCGTTTACTCCGGTCATCGCTAGCGATCCGCATAACATCGGGTTTGCGTATGCGCGGCGTCCGGATGTGATCGGGACTGGCAAAGTGGACGAGTGCACTGCGGAGCGGTGTTTCAATATCGCTGACTTCCGGGTGCCGCAGCCGTTTGTTCCGGGTAACGCGGGTCGTAACATCCTACGTGGACCGGGAATCAACAATTGGGACTTCTCGTTGTCGAAGAGCTTCTACTTCCGGGAGGGGATGTCCCTGCAGTTCCGGACGGAGTTCTTTAACGTCCTGAATAACACGCAGTTCTTGAATCCGAACGCCAATATTGAGCTGCCGACGCAGGGTGGCCGGGTGTTTGGGGCGCGGGATCCGCGAATTGGTCAATTTGGATTGAAGTTCTACTTTTGATATGAAACGACCTGTCAATACCTTTAACGGGTGCTGACGGTTCTTCTTGTTCGGTTGTTTCAACTGCCCCCCGCCCACCAAGGCGGGGGGCAGTTGAATTTGGTGCCGTAGTTCGGGACAGCGCGGTCGAAGGCAGCAAGGACGGTAATGCGGCGATAGATCACTCTGATATACGCGGGTCGGAACCGCAGGGTCATGATTCGTCGGGAGCTGCCTCGGACTAAACGCGCGGGTTGGAGCCGGGGCCCGTTCCGCATAAAAGCTGACGAGGATTCTCCTTTTCGTGGGGTCCTCGCTGCCTTCGACGCCGCTGTCCACAAAGAGTACATTCGGTGACCTTAGCAGGCCGCAGCAGCCTGCCGCTTTTCTGTGTGCGTGGCAATCGCCCAGACAAAGCCCAACAACTCCCGGGCAATCGCCGTCACCATCTGGTTCTTGTTCTTCCCCTTAGCCGCCAGCGTTTTGTAGCGTTTGTTCAGGCGATGCTGGGCCTTCCAAGCGATCGCCTTCACTTCCTCGCCCAAAGCCAGCGACTTCTGCCGGCGCAGTAGGAAGCCCGTCACATTGGGCCGGTGGTGATACGACCAAGCCGACTCCACCAGCACCCTTCGCAGATGCGCATTGCCGGACTTGGTGATCGGCCCGCGTTGGACCCTCCCTCCGCTGGAATGCTCGCTCGCCACCAGGCCGCTGTAGCCCATGAGTTGCCTGGGATTGGCAAAGCGCGACAGCGTCCCCGACTCCGAGACGATCGTCGCCGCCGTTGTCTGCGCGGCGTCGCGCAGCGCCTGCAACGCTTCGATCACCACCCGCAACTCCGCCGGGGCCTCCCGCACGGCCTCGTCGATGGCTTGTTCCAGATGCTGGATTCGTTGGGCGACGTGCTCGACCTCGTGCAGATAGTTCAGCAACGCCACTTCCTGGGCCTTGTGCGGGAAGTGAACGTGCGTCTTGATCCAGTCGAGGAACTTTTGGGTCCAGGACTTGATGCCTTCCGGCTTCTGGCCATGGCACAACAGAAACTTGCTCAGCCGATGCCGTGCCTTGAGCTGATCCTTCTTGGCGGCTTCGCGCGCCCGGACCAGATCGCGCAGTGCTTCCTGCTCGGGGCTCGGCACGGCCACCGCGGTCAAGTTACCGGCGCGGTAGCAACGGGCCAGTTTCTCGGCATCGCGGCGGTCGGTCTTGATCCGCTCGCTGGCCTTCTTGGGAATCAAGCTCGGTGCGATGACTTCGCATTCGACCTCCAGTTGCGTCAGTTGCCAGTAAAGACAATAGCCGGTGGGTCCGGCTTCGAAGCAGGCGCGAAGATCGCCTTGCTGCGGCAGTTTCCTGACCAGCTCCCGGATCGCCTCCAGCCGGTTGGGAATCGTGCCCAGGCTGCGGACTTCGCCGTCGCGGCCGCCTTCGGCCACGGCTGCGGCAATCGTCTCGGCGTGGACGTCGAGGCCCACATAGAGTCTCTTTTTCATAGACCAACTCCTTTGACCTTTGCGGCTCTGCGCCGCCTTTCAAGGTTTTCCTGACCGTCAGCGTAACCCGCGTCTCAGGTCAGGGGTTGGTCGTTTC
>CAMDCN010000016.1 GCA_945890485.1 Candidatus Sulfopaludibacter sp. SbA3
TTTGCGCCCATTGGCCCACGCCTCTAGGGTCGTTCGCTGTTCAGCGGAGAGTTCGATCGGCGGAGCCACGCGCATAAAGATCCAGCACCTCAATTGTAGAGGCGTCAGAATCTCGTTACAGGTTACGATTAGCGAAGCACTGCACTAGCGCTTCTCCAACTCACCGAGAGGATTGTCGAAATCAAAGCCAAACAGGCGCGGATTCTCTCCGATCACCGCGGCGGAAACAATATAGAACACATAGTCGTAGGTCTCCTGCGGAATGTCGGACCGGTATTCGGTCAGCAGCCGCCAGAAGTTCCGTTCGCGGGCGTTTCCGGGCAGGCTCTTGATGCGTTTGATGACGCGGCCCTCGCCCCAGTTGTAGGAAGCCATGACTAATAAGCCGCTGGCAAGGGCGTCGGTGGAGTAGAGGTCCTTCAAATAGCGCGAAGCCGCCACGGTGGCCTTCTCCCAGTTGTGGCGGTCGTCGCTCGTGTCCGGCCGCCGCATGTCCGCCAGCGGGCCGATTTGGAGGCCGTACTTTGCGCCCGTTTCTGGAATAAACTGCCACATGCCTTTGGCGATCCCCATGTACGTTTCCGGTCCGCTGATGAACGGATCGAAGTTGCTTTCCTGCATCGCCAGGTAGAAGAACTGCGGCGGCAGACCCTGGCTCAGGAGCTGATTCGTAATTCTCGGCGTGTATCCGTTTTCCTTGGCTCGCGCGACGGCGGCTTTGTAGCGGCCGGAGCCCTGCCACTTCTTGATGTAGTTCTCAACTTCCTCTTTGAACCCGGGCGGCATATCCAGCTCGCACTCACCGAAGACGCGCGAGACCCGCATGATCAGCCGGTCCTGCTCGCTCATCTTTGGGTCGTAGACTTTGAGGGTAGTCAGGAACTTTTCGTAGTTCTTCTCCATTTCCAGCCGGCGCGAACGATACATAGCCACGTTTTCCGACCGGACATTGGCGATGTCGACATCGAGCGCTTTCATTTGGTAAAAAAGCTCTTGCGCCAAAGCCTTCCGTTCGCTTAACTGCCGATGTTGATAGTACGCGTACCCCGCAATGCCGCACGCCACCAGCGCCACGCCGCTGAGAGCCAGCGCGAACTTCGAACGCTGCTTCTTCTGCACACGTTGAAACGCGCTGCGGATCATCATCGTCTGCTGGCCCACCACTTCGTCCTTGCCGCCGGGCGTCAGGTACTTTTCGGTGTAGCTCTTCAGCACCATCGTGTGGCTGGGAGCCGCTTCGGGGGTAGCGGCAACGGCAGGTTGTTCCACTTCGAACCAGACCCAGGGCCCTTCAAGACCCAGCCGAACGGTCAGGTTCGGCGCCACCGGCGCACCAGGAATCCGCTCTCCATTGACGAGTATCCCGTTGGCGCTGTTCAGATCCTGCACCCACCATTGGCCCTGCTGAAAGGAGACAATCGCATGTTTGCGGCTGATATGGCTATCGGCGATTTTGAGTTCGCACTCATCGGCACGGCCTATATGGAAGGTCGTCTGGAATCGCCAGGTTTGCACGTTGCTTGCATCGGACCCGGTGTGCACCCGGAGAATTGGCACGGAACTCATCGTTCTTATCTTGCGATATGCTAGGGCGGTTGTCCAAACTCCCTGCGCTGCTGCTTGTTCTTGTCGCCGCGCCGGCGGCCTTCGCCGCTGCCGAACCACTGCGGGAGAATTGCCTTGAGCTGCGCTTGCAGCAGGAAGTGAACTCATACTCTTCTAAGGCCGGAGACCGTGTGCAGGCGGTGTTGATCGCGCCCTACCGCGTGGATGGTCTGGAGCGGATCGCCCCTGGGGCTCGAGTTTGGGGCGAAGTGGTGGATGTTCGCCGGGTCGGAGTGGGCTTCGTGCATGAGACGGCGACGCTTACGCTCAAGTTCACTGAGATCGAACTTGGCCAGAGCGTGCGCGTGGTGGTCAACTCGCGGGTGCTCACCATCGACAACGCCAGGGAGCGTGTCGACAGTGCCGGCCGCATTCGGGGTATACGATCGACGAACACCCCAGGATTTCGTGCCTCAGGCTTGCTCACGTCGCTCGCCTCCGTGGATCCCATCGCGCTCGCCTTCTCGACGGCTGCTTTCGCCACGCTTTTGCGCTTCTCCGAACCGGAGATCCGGTTGCAGGCCGGCACGGAACTCGTGTTGGAGCTTCTTGATCCGGTAGATTTGGCGCCCCTGCCGCCTCCCCTGCTCGGCCTCCCTGAGCCTGTACCGGACGATCTGCTGGAGCGGCTGCCTTTTCGAACGCATACCGTGGAGCGCCGGTTGGAATCCGACATCACCAATCTCATCTTTGCCGGGGAGGCAGCGGCGATTGAGCGGGCCTTCCAAGCCGCGGGTTGGCAGGTTCCGGAGTCGCTCAACTCGGCCACGCGTTACCGCACTCTCCGCGCCATGGCCGAGAACCAGGAGTACAAAGAGGCGCCGATGTCGCTGCTGCTGCTGGACGATCAGCCCCCGGTCCAGGCCTGGGCGAAGGCGCTGAATACCTTCTCGAAGCGGCACCATCTTCGCGTGTTCTCGACGACCGAGCGCTGGCTGGGCCGGCCGATTTTCACGGCTGCCGCCACGCAGGACATCGGCATCAACTTCTCCCGTGGGCGCGATCTTTTCACTCATTTGATTGACGAAAACATCGACCGGGAACGCAGCAAGGTCGTCAACGACCTGCTCTTTACCGGCTGCATCGAATCCGTTGGTCAGGTCCCTCGGCCGTGGGTGCCGGAAGAGGCGTTCAACTCAAGCGGTCAGACTTTGATTACTGACCGCGAGGCTGCCGTTCTTGTCTTTAACGACTGTCTTCGCGTACACCGGTTCGACGAGCCGATCGCCGCCGCGCCCGGGCCGCACCGGGGCAATCGCGCGTCGCGCATCCTCCGGCAGACCGTCCTGACGTTTCGCAACGACATATATCGCGGAAGCCTTTGGTATCAGGGTGCTACGATTCTCACGCAAGGCTTCCGTCATTATCGAGATTCCAAGAACTCGATTCGGTCGCTCCCCGGACCTACCATAACCGGCACGCCAGCGAAGTCGCCGAAGCTTGCCAGCGATCCGGCGGATTGGGCGCCGCCCTCGGTTGAACTAAGCCTGCAGGCTGGACTGATGGTGTTCAGCCATCAGTCGATAGGCGCAGAGGGGTTGCGCATTGCCCATCCCCATCGTCCGGACGACAGCTTGACGCTGCGGGCGGCGAACCGTGTGGCGCCGGCTTTCGCGCTCGGAGGCGCCGTTACGGTGAACCAGTTCCGCTGGTTCTCGCATGAACTCGGCTTCGGCTATCAACGAGGCGAATTCAGTATGGATTTGGCCGGTCTGGCGGGCATCTCGGAGCAGCGTAGCGGCTTTCTTACCCGCCAATTCAGCTACAACGCCTTGGTTCACATGCGCCCCCGCGAAAGCCGGTGGCGCCCGTACTTCGCCGTCGGACCTGTGCTGCAACTGGTGCATCTCACCGACGCTCCGTTTACCAAGGCGGGCGGCATCTTCCGATTCGGCCTGAACAATGTCGGCATGTTCCGGGCGGCCTACGGCTTCGGCTCCGTCCCTCCGCTCGAAGGGGGAGGCATTTTTCAGACTGGTCTGCAGATGGGCGGCGGGGTTCGCTATCGGGTCAGCCCCCATTGGACTTTGCGTTTCGACTATCGCAACACGTGCAGCCCCCGGCCGGATCTGTTGCGCAAATCGCTCGAACCGCAGATCATGCCAGAGCGGCTGGAGCGGGGCAAGATCGCGCAGCAGCGGCTGAGCCTGGGCTTCGCGTTTACCTTCTAAACTGGCGGATTTCCTCCACCTTGACCGATTTCGGGCAATGATGCGGGATAAGTTCTGAAGAATCAATCCAGTGTTTTTGGCATTTGACTTGCTTGCCGTATAGCCGTGGAGGTCAACTATGCCCTGGTTAAATCTCTCGCAAAGTGTCCTATCCTCTCTCTCTCAGTCCACAGGCGGAATCGACGGGCTGCTTCAGCATGCCTCAGATTTCGTCTCCAACTTCGACATCCTCTGGTCGAACCTCGATTCTGTTGCCCAGCGCGCTACCGAGTCGTTCGAGTGGCTATTCGCGCGGCTTCCGAAGTAACAGCTCCGCCCCGGAGGGAAAGCTCCGGGGCGGTCGTCCATTCCGGTAGACATGCGCTCCCGCTTTGCCGACTACGCGACCACGGCCATCGGTATCCAGAAGGACAGCCGTTTTCTCGTCGACGCCGAGTCCCAGGATGTCGGGTCCTCCGATCCGGCCAACGAATATGGCTAAACGGCCTTCGCGCTTCCGCTCGCTGAAGTGGCTATCGGTGATCACGTCCTCCAGATGCGGCACGCGAACGAAATTCTTGCCGAGGGTGATCTTCTTATTGGCTGGATCGGCTTCCGCCTCGGCTGAAGTGATGGTGTCAAACTCCGCAGAAAAATAGTATTGCCCCAGGACCGCAAGTCCGGCGCTCGTGCCGCCCACCGGCGCTCCGGCATCGATTCTCTCCTGCAAGGCCGCCGCCAGGGGCGTTCCTTTCCAAAGCCGGATGTAGTTCCACTGGTCGCCGCCCGCGAGGAAAATTGCCTCCGCTCGGCGCACCTTTTCGACGACGACGGGATCCGCCGCGGCCTCTCGCGTTCTGACGATCAAGGTCGCCGCCGAGTTCGCCCGGCCTTGCTTCAGGACGAAAGGATTGTAGGCGTCCGTGCCTGTCGCGCGCAGAACCAGGAAATCGCCGTTGCCGCTGCGTTCGATCATCCAGGCGAAGGCCTCCGCCACGTCCGTGCTTCCGCCCATCAGGACGCACCCGCCGCGGCCCTTCGTCGTGACGTCGGCGGCCGCGCCAGCGCGATAGTACGAGTACGGCTCCTGAGCCAACAGGAACGAACCCAGGAGGAACCCAATGGCCAGTCTCATGCTTTGCCTCTCTGTAGCGTCACCCCGGCGACCCAAGTCAGGGCGATCGCGCCAGCGATCGCATAGAGCGGCAGGTCGAAGGAATGGGTTCGTTCCGTAGTTACACCTACCAGCCACATCACGACGGCGCCGGCCAAGCTGCCGGTGCCGCCGAGCAAGCCCATCGCCGTCGAAACGGACTCCTTTGAAATCTCCTGCGTAAAGGTTAGGTACATCGCCATCCACATCCCCAGCCCGAAGTTCGAGATCGCCAGCAGCGCGATGAGTTCGGTCCTCCCGGTAGCCCACGGCACCGCCGAGGCGCAGGCCACCAGCACCGTTGCCACGCTGAAGACGAGCGTTCGCGATACTCGCATACAGGCGAGGCCGAAGGCGATGTAGCCCAGGTCCAGCGCCAGGAAGATGGCCGTCAGAATCCACTTCATCTCGTCCGATCCTGCCGCCATTCCGCGCTGCTGATTGAAATACGTCGGCAGCCAGTTCACGTTGAAGTAGAGGATCGGGTTCACCGTGCTCGTGATCACGACCACGCACCAGAAGGCCTTTGATCGGAGAATCGCCCCGTAACTCGCCGCGACGCCGCCCGCGGGCTTCGGCGGCCAAATCGCCGCGAATTCCGGGCGCGTCGTGTACCAGGCCCATGCGGCAAACCAAACGACGCCGAGCAATCCAACAGCCGCAAATCCCATCCGCCATCCCGCCGCCTGCGCCACGGTCAGGATCAGCACCGGCGCTAGCAGCGCTCCCACGCTTTGGCCGCTCGTGAAAATGCCGTTCCCCATGGGCCGCTCTTTTTCCGGCAACGCCCGCGAGACGATTTTTAACGCCCCCGGCCAGTTTGGTGCCTCCGTCACGCCGAGCAGAATCCGGAACATCGCCAGGCTGGCGAAGCCGGTCGCAAACGCGGTCATCAACCCTACGAGCGACCACAGCAGGACGGCTCCGCCGTAGCTCCAACGCAGGTTCCGCCGGTCGATCAACCCACCCACCACAAACTGCGACAGCATGTATGCGTAGTAGAAGAACGAGAACAGCAAGCCCAGCTTCTCGTTGTTCAGATTCAACTCCTCGCGCATCATCGGAGCGAGCAGGCTCAATGTCTGGCGATCCAGGTAGTTGATCGTCGTCCCCGCCAGCAGGAAGCCGCAAAGGACCCACCGCGATGGCGAAGTGAGCATGAGGGTTATTCTACAGAGAGTGCCTGCTTACGACGCAATCTTATTTGACTTCGATGGTGTTCTCGCCGACTCCGAAGTGCTTCACTACGCCTGTTGGACGGAGATTCTCTCCGCCCACGGCATCCCCCTCACTTGGGAGGACTACCGCGCCAACTGCATTGGGATTACAGACCGCGCGATGCTTGAGGTGTTGAGACGACGTGTGGATCCGCCCTATGACATCGACCTGCTTTGGCCCGAGTATCCCCGCAAAAAGGCTCTGTTCCGCGAGAAGGCAGCGGCAAATCCGCCAATTACCGCGGAGACGCGCGAACTCATTCTGGGGTTGACCCAACTTCCGATCGCCGTGGTCAGCTCCTCCGGCCGCGCCGAGCTCGAACCCGTTCTCGCCAACGCTGGTCTGCTTCACCGCTTCGAGACTCTCGTCTGCTTTGAGGACGTCACCCGCCTCAAGCCCCATCCCGATCCGTACCTCGAAGGAGCGCGCCGCCTGAATGTCCGCAACCCGCTCGTCGTCGAAGATTCCGACGCCGGAGTGGCCGCCGGCGAGGCTGCCGGGTTCACGGTGTTGCGGCTGGATCATCCGGATAACCTGGCTTCAGCCCTGCGCAACCATCTGCGGGAGGCAGGGATAGCGATAGGTTAAACTCAGAGGGTCCGCCTATGCTGAACGCTCGCTATCTCCTTCCGGTCGCGTTGTCGGCCCACCTGTTTGCCGCGGATCCCCACTGTCCGCGTTATCCCGACGCGGTACGGGCAGAACAGATCGAGTTACTGGAACTTGACCGTTCCTATCAGGCTTACAGGCGCCAGGCGCAGTTCGGAGCCGCCGCGCGGCGTGAGGAGGTTACCCGGACGAATCTGGTAGATCAGCACCTATTCGCCAAGATGGCCGCCGACAACGTCCCTTCGGCCCCAGCCTCATCCGACACCGAGTTTCTGCGCCGGATCTACGTCGATCTAACCGGCCGGATCCCCACGCCGGAGGCAGCCGAAGCGTTCCTGACAGACCCCGCTCCGGACAAGCGCGCCAAACTCATCGAAGAGTTGCTCGCCTCGCCCGCCCACGCGGACCAGCTCACGACGTTCTGGGCTAATAAGTTCAAAGTTACTCGCACGCACGAGAACATCGGCACGATCGGCCGTAATACCTTTTACGAGTGGCTGCGGCAATCGATTGCCGCGGACCGGCCCTACGATTCCCTCGTTCGCGAGCTGCTATCCGCGTCCGGCGAGGTTGACTCCGTTCCTGGCACTCAGTTCTTCGCCCGGTGGATGGACCCCGCCGGGCCGATTCAGGACTCCTGGGACGACACGACCGATAAGATCACCACCACCTTCCTCGGCTTTAAGACCGAGTGCATCTCCTGCCATAACGGCCGGGCCCATCTCGAAAAGATCAATCTCTATCTCACACGGCGCACGCGTACCCAGTTCTGGCGGATGTCCGCTTGGCTTTCGCGCATGTACTTTGTCCGCTGGAGCGACGACAACATCGGCTTCCGGCCGCGGGTGATTGTCAACGATCGCACCTATGGCTCCTATACCGGGTCGGTAAACCCGAGTAATCCCGGGAACCGTCCCGCCCGCCTCGGCGCGATCGTGGAGCCCGAGTTCATTCTGAACGGAGCCAGGCCGAAGACTGGGGAATGGCGCCGCGATTTTGCTTCGATTCTCACGGCCGATCGCCAGTTCGCGCGGGCAACTGTCAACCATATCTGGGCCTATCTGTTCTCGCACGGCATCGTGGATCCGCCCGAAGCCTGGGACTTCGAACGCACGGACCCGAAGCGCCCGCCCCCCGGCGATTGGCCCATTCAGAACACGCATCCCGAACTGCTCGAAGCGCTGACGGACTACTTCATCCAGAACAACTATCAGTTCCGGCCGCTTTTTCGCCTGTTGGTTTCGAGCGACGCCTACCAGTTGTCGAGCCGCTACGAAGGCGAATGGCAACCTGCCTTCGTTAGGTATTTCGCCAAGCATGAGCCGCGCCGGCTCTCGGCCGAGGAGATGTACGATTCGCTGATCACGGCCACCCGTACGGAGCAGCCTATGATCGCCTCCGGCATCAGCCGCCCGCTGTTCTACGCCAACCAGCTTCCTGACCCGACCGAGCCGGCCACGGACTTCCGCGTCACGGACTTCCTGAATCAGGCCGGCCGCGGCGATTGGCTCACGATCGATCGTGCCGGGGAACCGTCCATCCTTGGCTTGCTTTACTCGATGAACGACACGCAAAACGTGAATCGCTCACTCGGCAACGCTACCGCCGCGGTCAGTTCGCGCAATCGGGTTCTGCAGATCGATAGCTCTCCCGTGCCGGACGAAGAAGCCATTCGCCGCATGTTCTTCGCAACGCTCTCCCGGCCGCCATCGGAGGCCGAGACGGCCAAGGTACTCGCTTACCGCACCGGCCTGCGCGCCCAATGGTTGAGCGACCTGCAATGGGCCCTGCTCAACAAACTCGATTTCATCTTCAACTATTAACGGAGGCTGGCCCATGAAATTTACTCGTCCCCTATGCGCCGGCCATACCCGCCGCCACTTTCTCTTCGGAGCCGCATCGGCCTCGCTGCTGGGTGCGCACGCCGACGCCGAGGTAACATCGCTTCGCGGTGTGACGCCTCGTGGCTCGGCTCGCGCCTGCATCTTCGTCAACCTCAACGGCGCTGCCAGCCAGTTGGATACGTTCGATCCTAAAGACGGAGCGTGGAATCCCCGCGACGCCGACATCCGCGACTACTCCGGTGGCCTGCGCCTTTCGAATCGCTTCTTCCCCAAGCTCTCCACCCTGACCAACGATCTCCTGGTGCTGCGGTCCTGCGCGAGTTGGGAAGCGGCGCACGAACGCGGCCAGTTCTACATGCAGACGGGGCACTCGCAGAACCCGGCCCTTGCCGCCGAGATGCCGCACATCGGCGCTGTCGTGGCGCGCGAGAAAGGCGCCAATGGGCTGATTCCACCCTTCCTGTCGTTCAACCAATCGAACCTGCAAGGTGCTACGTTCCTCGGTGGCTTGTTTCAGCCGATGATGCCTCCCGCTGCCCGCGCCGGCATCAGCACCCTGACCCACAATTTCTTCGGCAACGCGACGCAGAGTCAGGAGCGCTTCGAGCGCCGCTTCCAACTGCTGAAGGACCTCGACGAACCACTTCGCCAGGCGCCTTATAACGCAGGAATGGCCGCCTATGGCAGCTACTACGAACGGGCCAAGGCGATGATGTATAACCAGGCCGTCGATGCCGTTTTTAAGTTCGATGCCACCGACGAAGGCCGGTACGGGAATACCGCCGTTGGCCGATCCCTGATTGTGGCCCGCAACGCCGTCCGCGCCCGCAATGGGGCTACTTTCATCAACGTCACGCAGGGTGGTTGGGATACCCACGTCGGCCAGTTCGACACCGCCCAGGGAACGACCATTTACACGTTGACGAATCAGCTTGACCGGGCCGTCGGGTCGCTGGTTGAGGATCTTAAGGCCAGCGGTGATTTCGACTCGACGCTGATCGTCCTGATGGGCGAGTTCGGCCGGACTCCTGGAGTGCTCAACAGCCGGGGCGGGCGAGACCACTATCGACCGGTCATGTCCGTCGCCCTGCTCGGCGGCGGCGTCCGCGGCGGCCGCGCCATTGGCGCGAGCGATGCAACGGCCGCGAACATTGCCGATTACGGTTGGTCCGGCAATCGAGCGATCTACGTCGAAGATATTACAGCGACCATCTATTCCGCGCTTGGTATCGATTGGACCAAGTCGATCGCCGATACGCCCTCTGGCCGCCGCTACGACTACCTCGTGCAGTCGCCCGAGTATGAATTCCGCCCCGTCAACGAGGTTTTCGGTTGATCCGCCTGCTCCCGTTCCTGCTCGCGATTGCGGCTGCCGCGCAGACTCCGGCGACGCTGCAGATTCTCAGCGACTCTTCGCAGGTGCTGGTAGGCCGCACGCTGCAGCTTCGCGCAGTGGCCCGCGATGCGGCCGGTAACCATCTGCCGGACGCGCCCATCGCCTGGTCGGTGAATAACACTTTCTTCGCCAGCGTCGATGGCGCCGGTCTGCTCACCGCCCGGGCGCTCGGAACCGTCCGTGTCTCCGCCCGTACCGGCTCACTCGGTGCGGAGACCGCGGTCCAGACGATACCCAGCGAAGTGCGAATCGAACCCAGCGAAGCTGAAGTGGAGATCGGCTCCACCCGCCAATTCTCGGCCACGGCCCTTGATGCCGACGGGAATCCAATTTCCGGCGTGGGCTGGACATGGACCGTCACCAATCTCCGCAATGGCACTACGCGAACCGCGCGCATCACCAATCAGGGTGAGATGTCGGCCATCGCGGAAGGTTCCAACATGGTCCTCGCGACGTACTCCTACAACGACCTGCAAACGGGGCTGCAGCGGCAGTGGCAGGTGGCTGCCCGCGTCAATACCAATGTCCCGCGCACATATCAGCTGCGGCGCCTGTTCCACAACATGAATCAGCAGCGGAATGAGTTTGAACTCCGCGCCCGCCCGTCGATGCTCTGGGCCACCGACGACGGTGACGTCTACTTCAATGGTTCGCTCGGGGGTGTCGCCAGCGGTCTGTTGAACTGGCGAGAAGGCAAGTGGAGCTTGGTCACCGCGACCGGCAGCCCTCGTTTTGCTTCGGGTAGTTTCGCCAACGAACTGTTCACCCATTCCATTACACGGCAGGGCCAGGTTCTCACCTACGAGGACACAAACAACAACGGCCGCCAGCTTTCGATCGGCGATCGCAGTGGCGTGTTTCCGGTGTTCACGAACAATACTCCCCTGGGCGCCACCGAAGCCACGGGAAACATCCTGATCACGCGAAACTCATTGGCCTCCAGCGGAGCGATCCTGGCCCGCGCCACCTTTCGCTTTGAAAACAACCCCATCACTTACGCCGGCCTGTTCCGTTCCTACGACCAGCGCGACTACGAACTCCTCATCTCCACGGCAGACCGCCTTCCAGAGTTCGGCGCCAATGCCTTTACTGTCGACACCGACTTCGGCATCGCCGCCGACGGTACCGCCTACTATGCGCTCTTTCAGGGCACCAACCGCATCTTCTTCCGCCACCTTCCTTCCGGCGAACGGGAACGCGTGTTTGGTGTTGGCGATGCCTTGGGCAATTCCACCGTCCGTGGCTTCTCCGGCGGCCGCGCTAACCAACCCGCCTTCTGGCTTGATGATAACGGCGACTTGCTCTGCGCCGTCATCCTCAACAACAACACGTCTCACTACGTCCACATCGACCGGCAGAATCAGTTGCAGTCGATGCAGTTGACCGATCACGCCGGCATTCTCTCCTACCATCCCGATCACGGCGCGCTCCTGCAGGTGAACCCTTTCAGTAATCGTGGTAACGGCGTTTACCTTTGGAAACCGGGCAGCGATCCGCAGCCGCAGTTCGTTTTCTCCCGGCCCACGCTCGGCAGCACGACAGTCCAGTCGATTGAAAGCGGCGCTATCAATTCGCGCGGTGAGATCTTCCTGCTCGTGCAGACCACAACGATCAATATGGCGCTGGTGCGTCTCGGCGCAGAGCCCGATTTCCTGGCATGGTCGGGAATGACCATGCCGGTGACGGCGCCCTTGAACCTGATCACCTTCATCGGCGGCGCCCGGGAAGGCGCTCCGCAGGTGCTGTCCGGCGGCACTACCGGCTCGGTGGCTGAATGGAACGGCAGAGATTTCGACGTACCGCTCGCAATCGGTGAGCGCCTCTTCGGCTCCACCATGTGGTTCGGCGGCAGCCACGGCGCGACATATAACGTCCGCCGCTCTGCCAACGGTGATCTCTATTTCATTACGGGGCAGGGGATTGCCCGATTGGTTCGCGGCGGCGCGCCGGAGATGGTTCTCCGCTTCCCGTTACGGATCGACACGCTTACGGTGAACAATCCTGGTCAGTTTGACGTCAACGGCAACGGCGACCTTCTTTTCCACTCTTCCACTAACGCCGGCGACAATCGCCTCTTCCTGTGGTCCAACGGCCAGGCTCGGCAACTGCTCGTTCTCAGCGCGTCGGCTGCCACGGCCACGAATTTGGATGGCCGCCTTGTGTCGAGTTTTGATTCGTTCGCCCTCGCCGATACCGGCGAAGTATTGCTTTCCCTGCGCTTCCGCAACCTGGGCGTGCCGGTCCTCCACCTTTGGAACGGCCAATCCTGGCGCCGCTTGGCTGAGCCGAACGTCACCCGGGTCGGCGCCCATCTCATCACTGGCATCGCTAACCTGCATCGCGTGGGGGGCACCCGCCTGTTCGCCGGGCTCACCATTGCCGCCGGCGGCAATATCATCGCCGAATGGACTGGTTCCGCGTGGGAGATCATCGTCAACAACTCTTCCATCATGCCCAATGGGCAGGTGGCCAACAGCATTGTTGCCAGCGACGCGAATCGAAACGGCGACCTGCTGTTCCAACAGTCGAACAACAACAACTTCCTTCACGTCCGCCGTGGCGACCAGATCCGCCAGGTAATCAATCTCTTCCGCCCCACGCCAGACGGCGACTACCTGGTCCGGTTGAACGCCATCGACTTCCGCGACGACGGCACCGTCTATTTCCTCGCGATGACCTACGATGACGAAACGGTCCTCTACGAAGCCAAGCCAGTTTTATGAGCAACCCCTACGCGAAGTACCTCGGAGATTCTGACCCCCTCGCTATTCTTGCCGAAACCCCGGCCCGCCTCGCGGCCATCGATCCGTCAACCTATGCCACCCCCTGGGCTCCAGGCAAATGGACCTACGGCCAGATCATCGCTCACCTGGCCGACTGCGAAGTCGCCTTTGCCTTCCGCCTGCGTCAGGCGGCCGCCGAGGACCACTATATTGTTCAACCTTTCGACCAGGACCGTTGGGCCGACTCTTATCCCACCGCGGATCCCGCTGCTGCGCTCGCCGCTTTCTTGAGCGTCCGGGCCTGGATGCTCGCTTTCCTTCGCGCTCTGCCCCCGGCTACCTTCGATAAGGCTGTCACCCATCCGGAGCGTGGCGAGATCACCTTCCGCACGATTGTGGAGATCATCGCCGGCCACGATCGCAATCATCTCGCGCAACTATAATCTCTAAATGCTCCGTACCGCCCTGTTGCTGTCCGCCTGTGCGCTGGCCCTGCCTGCCGCCGTGAAGAAAGAACCGTTCGGCCGTACCCCGGATGGGCAAGCCGTCGAAGTTTATACGCTGTCGAACGCTGCCGGGCTCACCGCCCGCATCATGACGTATGGCGCCACGGTCGTCTCGCTGACCACGCCGGACAAGTTCGATGTGGTCCTGGGGTTCGATTCGTTGCAGGGCTATCTGCAGGAGCAGCCTTACCTGGGCGCGATCGTCGGCCGCTACGGTAACCGCATCGCAAAGGGCCAGTTTCAGCTCAACGGCAAACCGTATCGGCTTGCGGTGAATAACGGGCCGAACGCCCTCCACGGTGGTCTCCGTGGCTTCGATAAACGCGTGTGGAAGGCAGAAGCGAAAACCGACGCGGTGCAGTTCACATACAGCAGCGCCGCCGGTGAAGAAGGCTACCCCGGCAAGCTCGACGTTTCCGTCACGTACACCATCACCCCGGCCAACGAAATCCGCATCGATTACCAAGCTCTTTCGAGCGAAGACACCGTCGCCAACCTCACCAATCATGCCTACTTCAATCTCTCCGGCGAACCTACCATCCTCGATCACGTTCTCCGCATCGACGCTGACCGCTTCACCCCGGTCGATGCCGGCCTGATCCCCACGGGCGAGCTCCGCGACGTCACGGGTACGCCGTTCGACTTCCGCAAACCCACCGCTGTCGGCGCCCGCATCGACGCCAAGGATCAGCAGATTCAGTTCGGCGGCGGCTACGACCACAACTGGGTGCTTAACGGTTCCGGTGGTACTCTCCGCAAGGTGATCGAAGCCTATAGCCCCCGCTCCGGCCGCGTGCTCACCATCTCGACGACCGAGCCGGGCGTGCAGTTTTATACCGGCAATTTTCTCGACGGTAAGCTGACCGGCAAAGGCGCGCGCAAGTACATTCGCCGGGCGGCGTTCTGCTTTGAAACGCAACACTACCCCGATTCGCCGAATAAGCCGAACTTCCCGTCGACGGTCGTGAAGAAGGGTGTGCCCCTGCGTTCCACCACGGTCTGGCAGGTCACCAAACGCTAGAGGAGCGATTGGACTATCTGGTCGAAGGTCGACCGCGGCACCAGTTCAAACTTCACCCGCAGGTTTGTGTAGGGCTGCAGCGTGGCCGGTAGCGTCTCGGGTGGCGCGTCCGGCCCGGCGACTACCAGGTGCCCTTGCTCCACCCGAACCGGCACCACGCGATGCTCTCGCACTACATGAGCGGGTAAAGATCGTGCAATTTCCCGGGAGACCGTCTCCGGGCTCACGGCGCACACCGGCATACAAAGCTGCAGGCTGAGCGCTTCGTACAGGTCGCTCTCGCTGAGCCGTCCGCTCTCCACCAGCCAATCCTGCAGCCGACGGCCCTCCGGTTTGCCCTCCAAGGCGTCCGCCGCCACATAGCCCGATTTCACAAGAATCTCCGGCAGCGTTGGCCGGTGCGCTTCCAGCGCGAACCGGTTCGGATATTGGTGCTGGGTCTTCAGCCACACCAGCGGTTCCCGGCGCCAGCGAGCCCTGGCATACCGCATGGTCGCCCGTACCCCGGCTGAGGCGTTGATCCAGTTCGCCACCGGAATCCGCAAAGGCGCGGCCAGCGCCATTTGCCAGCCGTAGAAGCGCTTCACAATGCCCACTCGTATCGTCGCCTGGAATATGGCCATGGAGATCGTAAACGGCAGCCACTCCGCCCCGGGCAACGTAAGTGCCCGCTCCGGCCACAGCAGTCCATATACGAACAGGAAGTTGCAAATGACGCCAATCGGGTTTCCCAGCAACCCCTTCCGGTCGCGCCAGTGCCACCACCATTGCCGCCATCCACCCTGCCAACCGTGCCGTTCCCAACCCTGCCAGGCGATGCCTGTAACCCACCTTGTCCGCTGCTTCACCGCTGTCTTCCAGGTCCGCGGAAAGTACTCGCGCGTAGCCATCGGAATGCCGTTCACCATGCGAACCGGCAGGAACGTCGACCGGCAGCCGAGAGCCCGCAGCCGGAATCCGTTTTCGTAGTCTTCCGTCAGGCAGGACGGTTCAAAGATCCGGTTCTCTGCCGTTACGGCTAGCGCCTCCAGAGCCCGCCTTGAGAATCCTGTACCCACTCCGCTCCCCGGCAGGAAGCCGCCAAGCGCCTCGCGCACCTGCAGGTCCCGCGTTTGGAACTCACTGAACTCGTCGATGTAGACGCCATGCACGAGCTCGCGCAGAGGAGTCGGCAGCGCCAACACCGGCACCTGTACCATGTCGTGATCCTTCAGATAATGGCTGATCCATTGCAGCGAATCGGGATGCACCATGTCTTCGGCGTCGTGCGTCACGATGCCGTCAAACCGCATTCCGCTCTGCTCTTCATAGAGCATCATGGTTTGGAACGCCCAGTTCAGGCAGTCGGCTTTTGACGTTGGGCCGTTGTGCGGCACCAGCGACAAGTGTACTCGCGGGAACTGGTCTTCCATCGCCCGGATTTCGTCGAGCGTCTCCGTATCGTTTGGATATCCGCCGATGAACAGGTGGTAGTTCGTGTAGCGGATTGCTGTTAGGTTGTGCGTCACCATCTGCCGCACCACTTCGTGCTCCTGCCAAAGCGGCACAAAGATCGCCAACGTCTTCTCTGGTTGCCCGCGAATCTCCGGCGGCGCCTCCTTCGGACGGAACCACAGGCGGATCCAAAACAGGTTCAACAGCAGGTCATCGACACCATTCAAGACCAGCCATCCCATCACAGCGGGAAACAAAAAGGCCACGATAGCGTCCAGCGCCGCTGAGAATCCGGAAAACACTCGATAAACTAGTGTTCGCCTACTCCAGAAATCTCACTTATGTTTACCCTCTCGCGCCGCCGCCTCTTCCCCTTGCTCACCGCTGCCGCTCTGCCTGTGGCCGCTGCCGGGACCAACGACTACAGCTTCGCCCTGATCGGCGACCGCACCGGTTCTGCCCGGCCACAGATCTACTCGCGCGTCTTCCGTGAAGTCCTCCTCGCCGATCCGGCCTTCGCGGTCACGATCGGCGACGCCATTGAAGGCGTTAACGATGCCCAAGCCCCCGCCCAATGGGCCGACATGCAGGCGCTGTGGAAGACCGCGCCGTTCCCGATTCGGCATACTCCCGGCAACCACGACATTTGGAATGACGCCTCCGCGGCGGCCTTCCCCCAGCACACCGGCCACCCGCCGCAGCACTCCTGGGTGCATCAGAATACGCTTTTCGTCATTCTTGATAACAGCCGCACAGACGGACTGGCCCCCGCCCAACTTGCGTTCCTGGAAAAATCCCTCCAGGCCAACGCCAGTTGCAGCCCCAAGATGGTTTTCCTTCATAAGCCGTTTTGGATTCCGCAGGTCGCCGTCGGCAGTGGTGAGTTCGCGCTGCACCAGATTGCAAAGAAGTACGGAGTGACGCACATCTTCAGCGGCCACGGTCATCAGTTCGTCCATCTTGAAACCGGCGGCATCCACTACACTGAGATCGGTTCGAGCGGCGGCAACATCGACCGCGGCCTGCTTCGCGGGGAAGGCTTCCGCCACGGCTGGTTCTATCACTACTTCATGATCCGCGTTGAGGGCGAGCAGGTGCGCGTGACCGTCCGCGAACTCCCGCCTCCCTTCGGCCTTGGCCGCACATTCCGGCTGGAGCAGTGGAACGCTTCGGGTCCGCAGTTTGATGTGGGCGATCCGGCACTAAATGGCAAGCCGCGCCTATAATCGCAATATGCGGCTCGGCATCCTGCTCCTCTTGTCCCTCAGCGCGGCCTTCGCGCAAACGCCCAAGCGGTTGGCCGTATCTTCTACTCCTGGCACGCTCCAGATCCGGCCCCATACTGAGGCGATTCTTCAGATAAAGGTCTACGGCGACGTGCCCAGTGGCGAAACCACCAAAGAAGGGCGGCTCCGGCAGGCCGGCTGGACCGTCAACATTACCACCCCCAACGGCGGTTGGGTCTCGAAGCCGTTCCGGTTTCAGGGCACCGACAATGAACCCTATTATGAAGCTTCGACCGGCCTGGCCGGCGCCCTGTTCCGCCAGATTTCCGGCCAGTTCACGATCAAAGACGCCATCGTTTATCACGCCCCGGAGGTCCCCGGGAAGTACACGCTCGAGTTCCGCCTCGGCGAGGTTCGTACCGAGGTGGAGGTCATTGTCGACCCGGCGGCTGCGCCGCTTGTCGAGCCAGCCGAAAAGTGGACATTCGGCCCCGAAGCTCCCATCGCCGACCCCTATCGCAAGCTAGCGGAACACTACTCTCCGTATGTCGCCCAGGAAACCTGGTTCGACTGGCGCGCCGATGCCATTTGCCGCGTCGACTATGACAACGACTGGGACGGCGGCAATAACTGGGACAACTTAGGCAGCGGCTCGACGCAAGCCTATGTCTACTATGCCGCCATCGAGTCGCGCTCCCATTGGTTCCTGATCTACAACTTCTTCCACGCCCGGGACTACTCAGATAATTGCGTTGTTGGCACCTGCCATGAAAACGATAACGAAGGCGTCATTGTCGCCGTCCGCAAAGACGGTACGGAGTTCGGCAAGATCGAAGCGATGGAGACGCTCGCTCACAACAACATCTACTCCTACACAACGAGCGACTCCGGTATCCGCAACGGAGCGCACAACGTTGACGGCCCATTGCAGCTGCTCAACGGTCACCCGGTCGTCTTCTTGGAAGCCGGTGGCCACGGCGCTCTCGGCGGCGGCGACAAGAAGTCATTCTTCGACAGCAATAACTCCGACTGGACGAAGAACACAGGCATTACCTACACCTACAAAGGGGTGGCCGAGCGACCCCGGCATGGGGTCGATCGCGAGGTTGGATACGAGTTATTGCCGATCTATCATCATTGGTGGGCGCGAGCCACGCAGGAGTCCAATACGGACGAGCGTCTGCTGAGCGCTTTCTATCGCTATACTCCGTTTGGCAATCGCCCCCGCATGCGCGCCGGTAGCATCGCCGGATCGTTCTACGGCGTCAAGCACGGCCGCGACAAGGCCAAACCGTTCTGGGGCTGGCACGATGTGGCCACCCAGAGGAGAAAGCTTCTCGCGACGGGCCAGTGGGGCGCCGATCCCGCCTATGGCTTCTCGCAGAACTTACGGTTTCCGTCTGACCGCCCCATGTCGACCGACTACGTATTCAATCCGTACCTTGACGTCGCCGGCCCCGAACCCGAGTTTGTGGCCGTAGTCCGGAGCCTGACGGATAACCCGGTCGTCACCGCCGCTACGACTCCCGCCCCTGGCACTGTGCCGCCGTCAACGGCTACCGGTGAGCCCACCACCCTCACCCCGGCTGAGCCCGCTGCCGCAACGGTCCGTTCCGGCAGTTGTACCGTTGAGTTGGCCGTCGATGGCACTGTCGCCATTCAGATCGTCGGCGACCGGCCCAGTTACGAAGTCCTCGTCGGAGCCCCGGAACGCGAAATCAGCCAAAGCTGCACGGCGCCAATCCCGCGCTACTACAGCCCCCAGTACCGGCTTGAGAAGGCACGCGGCCGGGGCGAAGTGAAACTTGTCGACCCCGCCGCCGGGCGCATTGAGATCCGAGACCCTGCTCGCGGCGCGGACACCTACCGCTTCACCATCCACTGGGAGATCACCGGCTAGGCCGGCTGCTGCTGCGTCATGCAGTGGAGCGTCCCGAGTCCCAGAACAAGGTCGCTGCAGTCGATCCCAACCACTGGCCGGTCTGGAAACAACCCTGCCAATGTATTCAGGGCATGCCGGTCATTCGGGTCGTTGAACGTTGGAACGAGCACCTGCTGGTTCGCGATGTAGAAGTTGGCATAGCTGGCTGGCAGCCGCTGACCGGCGAACCAGACCGGCGCAGGCATCGGCAGCGTTGCTACCCGCAGCGGTTGGCCGTCCTGGTCGGTCATCTCCTGTAAACGGCGCAGGTTCTCGAGGAGTGGCTCATGGTTCGCGTCGGCCGGGTCCGGCTCCACGACGGTCACGACCGTCCGTGCATCGGTGAACCGCGCCAAGTCGTCGACGTGCCCATGCGTATCGTCGCCCGTGATGCCCTTGTCGAGCCACAGCACCTTGGTCACGCCAAGATACTTCCCTAGCACGGCTTCAATCTCGGCCTTCGTTAAATGCGGATTGCGCGCCTGTACCGGGCTCAGCAAACACTCTTCCGTCGTCAGTAACATCCCGGCGCCGTTGACGTCGATGGAGCCGCCCTCCAGCACGACGGGCCGCTTCTTCGCCACCGGCGCCACGCGGGGCAGGCCCAGCTTCGAGGCCACGTACTCTGGCAGCGCGTCATCGTTCTGCCAGTTGTCGTACTTGGCCCAGCCGTTGAAGTGCCAATCGGTCACCTTCAACTTCCCACTATCGGACTTCACGAAGATCGGCGCCGTATCGCGCAGCCAGCTCCGGTCGGTCGCGACCAGATGAATATCCAGCGCCGCCAGGTTGGCATGCTCCTGCTGCGCGGCCTTTACGGCCGCCTTCGCCGCCCGCTCATCGGCGCATATCAAGTGCACCATTTCGTAGCGCGTCAGCTTCGCAATCAGCTTTCCGTAGAAATGCGGAATGGGGCCGAACTTCCCCGGCCAATCGCTCTTTTCGTGCGGCCAGGCAATCCATGTTCCTTCGTGCGGAGCCCACTCCGCGGGCATTCTCCAATTGGCGGCCATTAGTCCAGAAACCTCTTGGTGATGCCGCCGTAGGCGTCAATGCGCCGGTCGCGCAGGAACGGCCAATTCCGCCGTACCTCGTCCTGCAGCTTCGGGTCGCATTCGTGCACCAGAATCTCTTCCTGGTTATCGGAAGCCTCGGTCAGCACGCGCCCGAACGGATCCGACAAGAAAGAATGGCCCCAGAATTCGAGACCCGCATCGCTTGGTCCCTGCTCAAAACCGATCCGGTTCACGGCGGCTACGTAGATGCCGTTCGCGATCGCGTGGCTCCGCTGAATCGTCTTCCACGCGTCCAACTGCGAAGGCCCGTACTCTTCCTTCTCCGCCGGGTGCCAGCCGATCGCCGTCGGGTAGAACAGAATGCTCGCCCCCTGCAGCGCCGTTAGACGCGCGGCTTCCGGATACCACTGGTCCCAGCACACGAGCACGCCAATGCGCGCGAACTTCGTATCGAAGTTCTTGAAGCCCAAGTCTCCCGGGGTGAAGTAGAACTTCTCGTAGAAGAGCGGATCGTCCGGAATATGCATTTTCCGAAACATTCCCAACATTTCGCCGCCCGCATCGTGGACGGTGGCCGTGTTGTGATAAAGTCCATGCGCCCGCTTTTCAAAGAGCGAACTGATGATCACCACGTCCAGCTCTTTCGCCAGCTTGCCCATCACGTCCGTCGCCGGACCCGGAATCGGCTCGGCCAGATCAAACAGATCCGCCTTCTCTTCGCGGCAAAAATACTGCGAGCGGAACAGTTCCTGCAGGCAGATGATCTGTGCGCCGCGGGCGGCGGCCTCCCGCACTTTTCCCGCAGCTTTTTCTAAATTCTCTTCCGGCGATAGCGAGCAGGACATCTGCACGAGGCCAACGCGGAAGCGCTGGTCGGAGGCGTTTGACATCCTCCAATTCTCGCCGATGTCCTGCTCCCCCCGCTACATGTACATTCCGCCGTTGACGTCGAGCACGTGGCCCGTAATGTAGCTTGCCCCATCGCCGGCCAAGAACTCGACCGCCGCGGCGATGTCGTCCGCTTGTCCGAAACGGCCCAGCGGAATAATCCCCTTCATCCCGGCCTTCTGCTCGTCGGTCAGCACGGCGGTCATGTCGGTCTCAATGAACCCCGGCGCCACCGCGTTCACCGTGATGTTCCGGCTCGCCAACTCGCGCGCCAGCGACTTGGTCAGCCCGATCAGCCCCGCCTTCGAAGCCACATAGTTTGCCTGCCCCGCGTTTCCCATCTCCCCCACGACGGAGACGATGTTGATCATGCGGCCCCAACGCTCCTTCATCATTCCTTGCATCACGGACTGCATGGCAAAAAACGCTCCGCTCAGGTTCGTCTGCAGGACGATGTTCCAGTCCTCCGGCTTCATCCGCAGCGCGAGGCCATCCTTCGTGATGCCCGCGTTGTTTACGAGAATCCCGATGGGCCCGAAATCTTTTGCGGCCTGGGAGAACGCCGCTTGAATCGAATCTCTAGAGGACATATCGACGGCCAAGGCCAGCGCCTCGCCGCCCGCCGCCCGGATCTCGGCGGCCACCTCTTCACACTTCTCAATATTTCTTGCTGCGACGATCACCCGCGCGCCGGCCTTGGCCAGCCGCAATGCGCAAACCCGGCCAATGCCGCGGCTGCCACCAGTGATCAGAGCGTTCCGATTTACCATGGACTCATCATATGGCATATAGCGATTTGCGCGAATTCATTGCGGCCCTCGAAAAGGCCGGCGAACTGAAGCGCATCCCCTTCGAAGTCGACCCCCACCTGGAGATCACTGAGTTCGCCGACCGCGCGGTGAAATCCGGCGGCCCGGCCCTGCTTTTTGAAAAGCCCAAGGGGTACAACGTCCCGGTGCTCATCAACAGCCTGGCCAGCGATAAGCGCATGCAGATCGCTCTCCAGGTCGACCAGTTTCAGGACATCGCCGACCGTATCTCCGAGTACCTGCAAATGCAGATGCCCCAGGGCCTGCTCGGCAAGCTGTCCATGTTGCCCAAGCTCGCCGAAATGGGCTCGTTCTTCCCGAAGAAGGTCAGCTCTGGCCCCTGTCAGGAGGTCGTCCTCAAAGGCGACCAGATCGATCTTCGCCAGATCCCCGTGCTCACTTGCTGGCCCCAGGACGGAGGCCCCTACATCACTCTGCCGATGGTCTTCACGAAGAACCCCGAAACCGGCAAACGCAATTGCGGCATGTACCGCATGCAGGTCTACGACGCACGGACTACCGGTATGCACTGGCAGACTCATAAGCAGGGCGCCGAGCACTATCGCCGCCGCTTCAAGGCCGGCGAAACCAGGATGGACGTCGCCGTCGCCATCGGCGCGGACCCGACGGTGATGTATTCGGCCATCCTGCCGTTGCCGCCCGACCTCGATGAGATGATGATCGCCGGCTTCCTCCGCAAGAAGCCGGTCGAAATGGTGCAGTGCCTTACCGTCGATGTCGATGTTCCCGCCAATGCCGAATACGTGCTTGAAGGCTACGTCGAACTCGGCGAACTCCGAACGGAAGGGCCATTCGGCGATCACACCGGTTTCTATTCGCTCGAAGACGAATACCCCGTCTTTCACGTCACCTGCCTCACCCATCGCAAGAACCCTATCTACGCGACAACCATCGTCGGCCCGCCTCCCATGGAGGACTATTACATGGGCAAGGCGATCGAGCGGACGTTCCTCCCACTCATGCGGATGCAGATCCCCGAGATCCGAGATATGTGCCTCCCCGCCGAAGGCGTCTTCCACAACTTAATGATCGTCGCCAT
Source organism: Candidatus Sulfopaludibacter sp. SbA3 (assembly GCA_945890485.1). Lineage (GTDB taxonomy): Bacteria > Acidobacteriota > Terriglobia > Bryobacterales > Bryobacteraceae. Next base: position 22,580 of record CAMDCN010000016.1, read on the forward strand.
TCGTAAGTCGTATCCCATGCAAGCCCGTAAAGTCATGCATGCCATCTGGGGCCTTGGCCAAGCGATGTTCTCAAAATGTATCGTCGTCGTCGATGAGGAGGTCGACATTCATAACTACAGCGAAGTTGCCTGGAAAGCGCTTAATAACATCGATCCTCAGCGCGACATTGAGTTCGTCACCGGCCCGATCGACTCACTCGACCACGCCAGCCGGATGGTCAATTGGGGCTCAAAAATGGGTATCGACGCTACACGCAAATGGCCCGAGGAAGGCTTCACCCGCCGCTGGCCGGATGTGCTGGAAATGACGCCTGAAATCAAACTAAAAGTTAATGAACTGTGGAAGAAAGCAGGGTTCTAATTAGGTTGTAACACTGGTATGTTAGCCTCCTCACAAAGGAGTCTATGCGACCAATTTCTGTCCTGTTCAGCCTCGTTCTCGCTGCCGCGGCCCTGTCGGCTCAAACCTCTACTGGCACCATTACGGGTACCGTTACTGATAGTAGCGGTGCCGTCGTTGCCGGCGCGAAAGTAGGCGTCACTAACGCCGGCACCAGCGCCCGGCTTGAAGTCGTCACCAACGAATCCGGTAACTACACCGCCCCCCTTCTGCCTCCCGGCGCATACGAAATCAATGTCGCCGCATCCGGTTTTAAAGCCTTCACCCAGTCCGGCATCGTCCTTCGCATTCAGCAGCAGGCCCGCGTCGACGTAGTCCTGCAAGTTGGTGGCGTCAACGAGTCTATCTCCGTGCAGGGCGACGCCGCCGTTATCGAGGCCACCACGTCCTCCATCGGCAAGGTGGTCGACAACAAGAGGATTCTCGAACTGCCGCTCAACACGCGCAACGTCTACTCGCTCGTCAACCTGACGCCGGGAGTCACCGGCGGCATCGGCAACGCGCACAATCAGGTCGGCTTCTCGGTCAACGGCGCCCGTGGCGGCACCTTCGACGTTCTCGTCGATGGCTCCAGCGCGGCCTTCCCCACCGTCAACGGCTTTGCCGGCATCTCTGTCTTCCCCTCGGTTGACGCTGTCGCCGAGTTCAAAATGCAGGCGCAAAACTTCAGCGCCGAGTTCGGCCGCAGTATCACCGCTGTTCTGAACGTGGTCTACAAGTCCGGCACGAACCAGTTCCACGGTTCTGCCTATGAGTTCCTTCGCAACTCCGTTCTCGACTCCAACAACTTCTTCGCCAACTCGCGCGGCACTCCGCTCGCCAGCTTCAAACGCAACCAGTTCGGCGGCATGGTCAGCGGACCCATCGTCAAGAACCGCACGTTCTTCATGACCGCCTTTGAAGGCCTGCGCGAACGCAGCTTTGCCGAACGCCTGGCCACGGTCCCCACGGCCCTCGAGCGCACCGGCAACTTTTCCAACACGCGCGCCAACGCGACGTCGATCATCAACATCTTCGACCCGGCGACGACCATGCCGAACCCCAACGGCTCCGGCTCCATCCGCACCGTCTTTCCCGGAAACATCATCCCCGCCTCCCGCTTCGATCCCGTCGCCGTTCGCACCATGGCCTTTTACCCCCAGGCCAACCAACCAGGCGACCCCGGCACCTTCCGCAACAACTTCTACAACAATGGCGCCGCCAAAATCGATACCAACAACTTCGATGTCCGTGTGGACCACAACCTCTCCGATACCCAGCGCCTGTTCGGCCGCTTCTCCTATCGCCGCTCGTTCAATGGTCCGCCGCAGCTCTTTCCGGGTGATCTCGGCATCGCCGAGGGCCGGGTCAACAACAACGACTTCGGCCGGAACGTCGTCGTCGACTACACCAACACCCTATCGCCCACGACCCTCTTGAACCTGCGTGGCTCGTTCGCCCGGAACCGGTTCCTTTTCGATAACCAGGGCCTCGGTTTTGTCCCCTCCAGCCTCGGCCTGCCACGCGATATCGATACCGCTGTTGACCGTTATATGTTCCCCCGCTTTGATGTCGCGGGCCAGGTTTCGCTCGGCGGCAGTGACCATCGCCAGAGCGGCTTCAATAACTACGGCCTCGCCGGCAGCGTCAGCAAGATCACCGGCAAGCACTCGCTGAAGTTCGGCTACGAAGGCCGCATGCTCCGCATCAACGTTTGGGAAGCCCGCGCCGCCGGCACGTTTGGCTTCACCAACCTGATGACCCAGGGGCCCAATCCCACCGCCGCCAGCGCTACGGCCGGGTACGGTTTCGCGTCCTTCCTGCTCGGCACTGGTACCAGCGGCAACATCTTCCAGAACTGGAAGAACGTGGCGTCGCAGAGCTTCTACAATGCGTTCTACGTTCAGGACGACTTCCGCATCACGCGTAAATTGACGCTGAACCTCGGCCTCCGCTACGACTTCGATACGCCGCGTACGGAGCGCTACGACCGCATGAGCTGGTTCAATCCGTCCATTGCGTCTCCCCTCGCTTCCGCCGTTCCCGGCCTGACCGGTGGCCTGCGCTTCGTCGGTACGGACGGAGGCAATCGGAGCCAGTACACCGGCGACTGGAACAACTGGGCCCCGCGCCTGGGCCTCGCCTATCAGTTGGATAGCAAGACGGCGATACGCGCTGCCTTCGCGCAGCTTTTTGGGCCTAGCACGCTGTCGGCCCAGGGAACGGTCGGCCCGTACGGCTTCCGCGTCGAAACGCCGTGGGTCGCCACGCTCGATGGCATCACCCCGCTCAACCGTTTGAGCAATCCCTTCCCCGGCGGCTTCCAACCGGTCCCCGGCGCTTCGCTAGGAGCGCTGACGGCCATCGGTAGCAACCTCGATGCGCCGCTTTCGGACACCAACACCCCCTACACAATTCAGTACAACTTCACCGTCCAACGCGAACTCCCTGGCGCAGTTCTCCTGGAGGCGGCGTACGTCGGCAACCGTGGCCGCCAGCTTTCCCGGGGCGGGGAAGGCGGCTTCTCGCTGAACCAGGTCGACCCCCGCTACCTCAGCCTGGGGAACCAGTTGAACCAACTCGTCGATAACCCGTTCTTCGGCCGTGGCGGTGCGGGCATCCTGGCCAACCGTCAAGTCTCCCGTGCTCAACTCCTCCGGCCCTACCCCCAGTTCAACTCCATCTACCCGATCTTCTCGCAGGGCGCGACGTCCGATTACAACGCTCTCCAGGTCACGTTCTCGAAGCGTTTCGCCCAGGGCTTGGTCTTCGAGGGAAACTACGTTTGGGCCAAGGCGATGGACGACGGCACCAGCCATCAGGACAGCTACAACATCCGCGCCAGCCGCGCCGTTTCGAGCGTGAACGTTCCGCAGCGCCTCGTATTTTCCGGTGTCTATGAACTTCCGTTCGGCCGTGGCCGCCAAGTCGGCGCCAACATGTCCCGCCTCACGGACATCTTCGTTGGCGGCTGGCAGATCAACGGCATTCTCAACATCCAGTCCGGAAACAATCTAGGCATCAGCGCGAACAACACCGCCGGAATCTTTAATCAGGCTATCCGCGCTAATAACAACGGAAAAAGCGCCGCGCAGAGCGGCGACGCCCATGGGCGTCTGGACCGCTGGTTTGATACTACCGTCTTCAGCCAGCCGACCCCATTCACCCTCGGCAACGTGAGTCCTCTGATTGGTGACCTCCGCAACCATCACATCAATAACCTGGACTTCTCGCTGTTTAAGCAGTTCCAGATTCTGGAAAAACTGAAGCTGCAATTCCGGGCTGAGGCCTTCAACGCGCTGAACCGCGTCCGCTTCGGCAGCCCGAATACCTCCGTCACCGGAGGGGCCAACTTTGGCCGCATTACCTCGCAGTCCAACACACCCCGCCAGATGCAGTTCGGCCTCAAGCTCATCTGGTAAGCCGCAGCACGAATCCCCCGCTGACCACTACGTTGTGTTGTGGGCCGGTCAGCGGGGTATTCAGTCGAGGCGTTGGCGTCACAAAATCCCTCACCTCTCCCCTCAGGGCCAACCACGGCAACAGTTGCACGTCCACCCCGCCCCCGAAGTTCCCGCCCCAAGTATGCTGCCGGTCGCGCACCGGGCTGGTCGCCCCGTTCTGCAGCAGCTCGCTCGAATGATACTGCGCATAGCCCATCCCACCGGCCACGAACGGCCGCACCCGTCGATCGGGCCCGATCTGCACCCGTAGTCCCGGCATCAGGTAAAGCGAAGCAAAGTCCCGGGCCGCTCGCGGATTCGCCGACTCAACCTCTCGCAACGGCGAAGCCAACAGATGCGTTTCGCCAAACAAAGCCAACCCCCGCCCGCTCCAAACCCGCTTCCCGTAATTCGCCTGCAGAGCCAACCCGCTCCGCAGATCCAACTCCCCGCGCTGCCGCTGCAGAATTCGCCCGAGGGTCAACCCCAACTCGCTCCCCTGCGCGTACAAACCCAAGGCCGCAAAAAAGAAAAGAGACAGTCTCATGGACTGTCTCTTCGCCGGCCTCTACCGAAAAGTTACGCTATTCCCACGGGCGCTTCGTCACGCCGTGGTCCCGGTCCTTCACGCGGTCGTAGACATGCCCCGCACAAGTGCTACCAAGCGACTGGTTGTACAGGCTCGTCGCCCCCAACGCCTCGGTCAGGTCTTCTTTGAACGCATGAACCGCTTTCAAGTGCTCCGCCAGCGCAGCATGCTTGTGCCCGTCCGCCGTCAGGAAGAACATCTGATAGCCGCCGTGCATCAAGCGCGCCACCTGCTTACCGCTCAAAATGCCATGTTCGACAATCTCGGCTTGGCCCTCCGCCGTCTCTTTGACGATTGCCGCGCAACCCTTCCGTGTCACCAGGTAGCCCCCCGCGGTGCTCTCACTCGCAAACCCCTGCGCTTTCGCGGCGTCCAACTTGTTGCCGAAAGTGCTCACTACTTTTGCTGCGCGCTTGAAGAACATATCTCTCCATTATAATCGGCGGGTGCGTTACATTCTCTCCCTTGACGAAGGAACAACGTCCGCTCGCGCGGCGCTTTACAACCAGGAAGGCCGGCGCCTCGCGATGGCTACCGTTCCCATCCCTTGCCGCTACCCGCAACTCGGCTGGGTGGAGCAGGACGCCGCCCAAATCTGGACGGCCCAGCTTGACGCCATGCGCCGCACCCTCGCCGAGATCGACGCGCAGCCGCAGGAGATCGCCGCCGTCGGCATCACCAACCAGCGCGAAACCACCGTCGTCTGGGACCGCCACACCGGCGCCCCTATCGCCCCCGCCATCGTCTGGCAATGCCGGCGCACCGCCGACCGCTGCCGCGCCCTCGCGGCCTCGCCGGACGCCGCCCGGATCACGGCCAAAACCGGCCTCGTCATCGACGCCTATTTCTCTGGCTCCAAGGTCGAATGGATCCTCGACCACACGCCCGGCGCCCGGGCCCAGGCCGAGGCTGGCGATCTGCTGTTCGGCAACATCGACACCTGGCTCATCTGGAATCTCACCGCCGGGGTGACGCACGTCACCGATCCCACCAATGCTTCTCGTACGATGCTCATGGACCTCGCCACCGGTGATTGGGATGATGAACTCCTGGCGATCTTCCGCATCCCTCGCGCCATGCTGCCCCGCATCGTTCCGTCGAGCGGCGTTTGCGGCCAAGTGGCGGCCACAGTTCTCGGCGCGGAGATCCCCATCGCCGGCATCGCTGGAGACCAGCAGGCCGCTCTCGCCGGCCAGGCCTGTTTCCGCAAGGGCCTCTCGAAGAACACCTACGGCACCGGCTGTTTCGCCCTGCTCCATACCGGTGGCGAGATGCCTGTCTCCACGCATCGTCTGCTCGGCACCCGCGCCGCCAATCTTGGCGCAGGCGCACAGTTTGCCGTCGAAGGGTCCATCTTCATCGCCGGCGCCGCCGTCCAGTGGCTCCGCGACAAGGTTGGCCTCATTGAGTCGGCTCCCGAAACCGAGCAGATCGCCCTCTCCGTTCCTAACACCGGCGGCGTCTATCTCGTTCCCGCTTTCGTCGGTCTCGGAGCTCCCCATTGGGACGCCGACGCCCGCGCCAGCCTCACTGGCATGACCCTTGCCACCGGACGGGCTGAACTGGTGCGCGCCACGCTTGAAAGCATGGCCTATCAAACCCGAGAGCTCGTCGAGGCCATGGAGGCCGATTCCGGGGCGCCGCTCACCGAACTTCGCGTAGACGGCGGCGCCGCGCAGAACAACTTCCTCATGCAGTTTCAGGCCGACATGTTGGGCTGTCGGGTCGTCCGCCCGCAGGACAACGAGACGACGGCCCTTGGCGCGGCCTATCTCGCCGGGCTTGCGGTCGGGTATTGGAGCTCCCTCGCTGAGGTCGAATCGTTCTGGAAGGCGGACCGGGTTTTCGAACCCGCTCTGGCCGATTCGCAACGCGATGCCCTGTGGTCCGGCTGGAAATCCGCTGTTGCGCGCACCCGTTCGTAACTTGTTAATTCTTTGCGCAACCCGGTGTTAACGGGCATCAATTGGGATATCGTCTGGGTATCCAGGGTACTCCATGAAAAAAACGATATTTGCTTTTCTCGCTCTCGCCGCGTCTGCCTTTGCGCAACGCTCCGAGACTGTAACGTTTCTCGCCGCGCTGTCCCCAGCTAACGAGGTTCCTCCGGTCAGTATTGAGGCTCGCGGCACGGCACTCTTGTATGCCCATGTCATGCGGGACGCTCAGGACCAAATCGTCTCCGGCTCCGTAGACTTTGTCATCCTGTACACGTTCCCCAGCGAAACCACCTTTACCGGGCTGCATATTCACTCAGGCGCCGCCGGGGTAAACGGGCCGGTCACTGTCAATACCGGCATCGCCGCCGGGGCTAATTCCGTTACCATCGCCGCGCCTTTTCGCGGCGTCTTCTCGCGCCAGGCTCAAGTGCTGCCGGACAATGCTGCCGGCCTAGCCACGCTTCGCGGAATGTTCGATAACCCCGCCGGTTACTATGTCAACCTGCATTCGACGGTCAGCCCTGGCGGCGTGATCCGCGGTCAGGTGATGCGCGCGGAAAGCACGACGCTGCTTGGCCTCATGTCTCCTGCCAACGAAGTCCCCGCCATTACCAACGTCACTGCGTCAGGTGTCGGCGCCATCGAGGCGGTGCGCGCCTATCAGAATGGCCGCCTCGCCGCTGGTGTGGTCACCTTTGATGTGAACTACATGATTCCTGGCGAAAGCACGATCACCGGTCTGCATATTCACTCCGGCGCCGCGGGCGTCAACGGTCCGGTGATCATCAACACCGGAATCAGCGGCGCCGCTTCGGTCACAGCCCCTGCCAATGGCATCGGCAACCGGGTATACCCGGTGGAAGTCAATACAGCGGTGGCCACGCAGGTCTCTACGCTCGAAGGCCTCTTCGATTCCCCCGGCGACTACTACATCAACCTCCACACCAGCGTGAACCCCGGCGGACTCATCCGTTCGCAGCTTTTCGATACGGAAGCCATCAGCTTCCGCACCATGATGTCCCCGGCCAACGAGGTACCGGCCATCGCTGGTCTCGAGGCCGCGGCTATGGGCAACGCGCTCATCCACGCCCTGCGGGACCGCACCGGCAACGTGACGGCTGCTCGGTTCATCTTCGATGTGAACCATCGGTTCCCCGGCGCTACGACGTTTACCGGCCTTCACATCCACGATGCCGCCGCCGGCGTCAACGGCCCGGTCACGATCAATAGCAACATTGCCGCCGGCGAACGCAGCGTTGTCTCCGCCACTGGTTTCGGCAACATCTGGCGGCCCGTCAACATCATCGGCGGCCAGCCGCTCATGTCGCTGAATGCGCTGCTCCGCAATCCGGAGAACCACTACCTGAACCTCCACACCACGGTGAACGCCGGCGGTGCGGTTCGTGCTCAGTTGGCCCCGGCCAACACCCGCATGCCCCGCATCGTGGATATCATCAGCGCTGTCAGCGATACCCGGGTTCGGACCCTGGCTCAGGGCGGGCAGTTCACGATCTTTGGTGAGGACTTTGCCAAAGTTTCTACCGACCTCAGCGGGCTCGTGGGCTTCCAGCTTCCGACCGCCGTCAACGGCACCTCCATCACGATGGGCGGCATTCCGGTGCCCGTTATCACGCTCGGTCTCGAACCCCGGAACAATCCTTCCGGCTACATCGTGGGCCAAGTGCCCTTCGAAGCACCGGCCGGTAACCACGATGTCGTCGTGACTTCTTCCAATGGTGCGTCGAACCGTTTCCAGGTCACCGTGGCGCCCATCGCTCCTGCCGTGTTCTTCGATAGCGTCGGTACCTTTGCGGTTCGAGTGATGGACTTCTCCATCGTTCGCCCCGAAAGCCCCGCCCGCGCGGGCGAGACCATCGCCTTCGTCACCACCGGCCTCGGCCAAACAGTTCCCGCCCTGGCCACCGGTCAGATCCCGGATTCGGCCAACCTCGTCGCCGCCGCCACCTCGCTTTCCATCGGCGGACGCGATGCCACCGTTCTTGGCACCACCACGATTCCCGGCTTCCCGGGCATCTACATCGTTCTCGCCAATATTCCCACCGGGGTGACCCCCGGCCAAGCCAACGTCATGCTGCGTGTCGGGTCGGCCACCGCCAACGTCACGTCGCTCGCCGTTCGATAGGTACGATAGTCAGTGATGCGCTTCCTCAGCCTCGTCTTTCTGATCGCCGCATTACTGGCACAAACCCCCACCGCCCCGGTTGCGGATCGTTTAGCGACGTTCCGCAACCTCGGCAAAGCCTTCTACGAGAACCCCACCACTGGGAAGGAAGCCGTCGGGGAGTTTCAAAAGGCTCTGCAACTCGCCCCGAACTCTCCTCGCGAACGCCTGAATTTGGCTCTCTCCCTCCTTCGCACTGGCGAAACGCAACGCGCGATGTCGGAGCTCGAAAAGGTGCAGAAGCAGGCGCCTGCTCTTCCTCACACCTGGTACAACCTTGGCATTCAATGGAAGCGCCTGGGAGAGACGGAAAAGGCGCTCGTGCAAATCCAGCAGTTCGTCAGGCTGGTTCCGCTGAACGCGGGCGGCCACTATAACCTTGGCGTTCTGCAGAAGCAAAGCGGCCAAGCCGACGCGGCAATGGCTTCGTTTCGCAAAGCGGCTGAACTCGACCCCAACATTTTCGCCCCGCACTTTCAGCTCTTCAATCTCCACCGGCAGGCCGGACGCAAGGACCAAGCTGCCGCTGAGTTAGCCGCGTTTCAACGGATCAAGAAGGAGCAGGAAGGTTCCGCCATCCCCGAAGATATGGAGTGGAACTTCTACTCGGAGATCCTGGACGACGCCGAGCCCGTCCCCGCTTCCCCCGCCGCCGTTCCGCTGCAGTTCGTCTTCGAGAAGGCCACCGCTCCCGCCGCTTCTAAAACCATCCGGCTCGACTACGACCACGATTACGACCTCGACGAGTTCGTCCTTGGCCCCCAAACCAAACTTCTCCGCAATCAGGGCGAAGCCGGCAAGGTCGACCGCACGGCGGACTTCCCCTTCGCCGAACCCGCGGCCACCGCTGGCATGACGTTCCGCGCGGTCTTCGAAACGAAAGGCATGGACCTCGTTCTGATCCATCCCAACAAAGGCGCTGTTCTCTACCGCGACCAGCTCGCGGGCCGCTACAAAGCCGAACCGCTGCCGCCCATCGGCCTCCCCCAAGCGTTCGACCTCGCCAACCGTGCCGAAATGGACCTGCTCCATGCGAGGGGTATTCTCAAGAATCGGGAAGGGAAGTTCACTCCCGTCGAAGGCCCTGGCGGCCTCACGGCTGCCGACCTGGAAGGGCGCGGCATGCTCGACCTCGTCACCCCGCAAGGCATTCGCCGCAACGAAGGCAACTACCGCTGGGGGGCCCTCGTCACCCCAGCCAACTGGCCCGCCGGCGTCACCGGCGCTACCACCGCCGACTTCGACAACGATGGCAAGATGGACCTCCTGCTCCTTACCGCCAACGGAGCCGTTCGCGCCCTCAACCGCACGGCTACCAAGGCCAACTGGCTCCGTATAAAGCTCACCGGCGTCAAGAACCTGCCTCACGCCCCCGGCTCGGAAATCGAAGTGAAAGCCGGCAGCCTCTATCAGAAGCGCCTCTATGATGGCACCCCGATCACCTTCAACCTGCGCCAGTACAAGGAGGCGGACGCCATCCGGATCACCTGGGCCAATGGCCTGATCCAGAACGAAACCCGCATCGCCGCCAACAAGGCCCACGAGTTCAAAGAAGCCCAGCGCCTCTCCGGTTCCTGCCCTATGGTCTGGACGTGGAACGGCCGCGAGTTCGAATACATCACCGATGTCCTCGGCGTCGCCCCGCTCGGCGCGGCCTCCGGGGACGGCACCTTTTTCCCCGTCGACCACGACGAGTACATCCAAATCCCGGGCGCATCGCTCGCCCCCCGCGACGGGCACTACGAAGTCCGCCTGACCGAAGAGCTGGCCGAAGTCGCCTACCTGGACGAGATCAAGCTGATTGCCGTCGACCATCCCGCCGACGTCGATCTCTACACCAACGACAAGTTCAAGTCGCCGCCGTTTCCCGAATTCCGCCTCTTCGGGGTCGAGAAGGCCGTCCGCCCCCGGTACGCCCGCGACCACCGCGGCCGCGACGTCCTCCCCCGGCTGTTGGCCCGCGACACGCAGTATGTGGATGGCTTCCGCCGCACAATCGACGGCCTTGCCGAACGCTCCCATGTCGAACTGGATTTTGGCCCCGTGGCCGCCGACGGCCGCGCCATCCTCGTGCTCTCCGGGTGGGTCGACTGGGCCGACGGCAGTACGTTCCTTCGTGCTGCTCAGGCTGCGCCTGACCAGCTTCTGCTGCCCCAACTCCAAGTCAAGGACGCGAAAGGCGAATGGAGGACCGTCATCGAAGACATGGGCATGCCGGCCGGCAAACCGAAAACCATCGTCGTCGACCTCTCCGGCAAATGGCTCTCCGCCAGCCGCGAAGTCCGGATCGTCTCCGGCCTCGCTCTCTACTGGGACGAGATCTTCCTGAGTGAGCAAACCCAAGCGCCGACGGTTCGCCAGCACGAACTCACGGCTACGGCCGATCTCCAGTTTCGCGGGTTCTCGCCCGTCACGGTCCATCCCCAGCGCCTGCAGCCCGAACGGTTCGCCTATGAACCTGTCCGCGCCACGTCGATGTGGAACCCCACCCCGGGCCTTTACACCCGCTACGGCCCCGTCGCCGCGCTGCTGAGCCAAGCCGACGACCGACTGGTGATCATGGGCTCCGGCGACCAACTCCGCCTGAAATTCCCGGCCCTTCCTCCGCCTCCCCCCGGTCACCGCCGCGACTTTCTTCTGAAGGTCCAAGGCTGGGCCAAGGACCAGGATGCCAACACCGCCTACTCGAAATCTACTATTCCCCTTCCTTTCCGAGGCATGAAACAATACGGCGAAGTTGGGCCGGATAGTGGATGGACGCGCGAGTACAACACTCGCCCGGCCCTCCGCCTTCTCCGGCCACTCACCAGTTCCCGATGAAGAAACTCAGCGCCATCCTGTTCGTCGCGCTCCTCGCCAACTCAGCCTATATCGCGGCTTTCGCTTCGCCGACGATATTTTATATGGCGAACGTACTGCTGCACCTCGTCCTTGGCGCAGCCGTCTTCTTCCTCGCCTTCCGCTTCCTTCCGCGCCCGCTGCAACTCTTCGCTGTGGCCGTGTTCGCCACCGGAGCCTGGCTCACCTATGCCGGCGCGATCACGGAGAATAATCGCATCCTCTGGGCGCACATGGCCCTCGGCGCCGTGGCCGCCCTCTGGGCGCTCTATCACTTCCGCCAACACCTGCTGAAGTACGCCGCCGTGCCCGCCCTCGCCCTGCTGCTCTCCCCTCTGGCCCCGCAGCCGGCCCAGCGCATTCTCAATCCGCAGGTGGTCCCCGCTTCCATGGAAGAAGAAGGCGGCGGCCCCAAAAGCCCCTTCTGGCCCAGCTCTGCCAAAACCAACGTCGGCGGCACCATCCCTTCGGACTTCTTCATGGATTCGAAGCTCTGTGGCGAGTGCCACGTCGACGCGTATAAACAATGGGACAGCTCTGTCCATCACTTCGCCAGTTTTAACAACCAGTACTACCGCAAGTCCATCGAGCAGATGCAGGAACTGAGCGGCACCCAAGGCAGCAAGTGGTGCGCCAGTTGCCACGACCACGCCGTCTTCTTCAACGGTCGCTTTGAGAAGCCGATGAAGGATCAGATCGATACCCCCGAAGCCCAGAACGGCCTCGGCTGCGTCTCCTGCCACTCCATAACTTCCGTTGATGGAACCATGGGTAACGGCGGCTTCACCATTGAGTATCCACCCCTGCACGAACTCGCCTCCAGCCGCAACCGCTACATCCGCGCCTTCGATAACTTCCTCACCTATCTCGATCCCGAGCCTCACCGCCGCACCTTCATCAAGCCCTTCATGAAGCAGGACTCCGCCGAGTTCTGCTCCACTTGTCACAAGGTCCACCTCGACGTCCCCGTCAACAACTACCGTTGGATCCGCGGCTTCAACGACTACGACAACTGGCAGGCCTCCGGCGTCTCCGGCCAAGGCGCGCGCAGCTTCTACTACCCGCCCAAAACTTCCACCTGCACCGACTGCCACATGCCGCTTGTCGACTCGAAGGACCCCGGCAACCGCGACGGCAAGATCCACAACCATCGGTTCCCCGGCGCCAATATGGCTGTCGCTCACGTCAACAAAGACAAAGAGCAACTCGAACTCACGAAGAATTTCCTCACCTCCGGCTTCATCTCCGTTGATATCTTCGCCGCGGCGCCGATCAAGGACGACGGTGCTCTCCAGATGCAGCGCCGTTCCGGCGAAGCGCCGATGCTCGCCTCTCTCAACGTCGTTGGTGAAGAAGCCGAGTCCGGCGGCGCAACAATGATCCGCGAAGTGGGCGACCTCGCCGCACCGCTCAACGAGTCCGGCGCATCTTTTCCACCCGGCCAGACCATTCGCCTCGATGTCGTCGTCCGCACCCGTAAGATCGGCCACTTTTTCCCGGGCGGAACGCTTGACTCCTTTGACATCTGGCTCGAACTCGAAGGCAAGGACGCGACTGGCCAAACCGTCTTCTGGTCCGGCTCCCTTGAAGACGACGGAGCCGTTGAACCCGGCGCGCATTTCTATCGGGCCTTCCTGCTCGATGGTGAAGGCAACCCCATCAACAAGCGCAACGCCTGGCAGGCCCGCAGCGCATTCTACGTGCGCGCTATTCCGCCCGGCGCCGCCGACACGGTCCACTACCGCGTCAAGATTCCCGAAAACGCGAAGGGCCCGCTGACGTTTACAGCGAAGCTCAACTACCGCAAGTTCTCGCACTTCTATAACAAATACGCCTACGCCGGAAAGGCCGAATCGGGCGAAGCGGCTCGTCACCACGACAGCCGCGAGTACCGTTTCGATAAAGCAAACATTCCTAAAAATGTTTCGGGCCAAATCAAGGGCGAAATCCCCGTTCTGCCCATCGTCACCCTCGCGGCCTCCCGCGTGGAACTGGCCATCGGTGCCGGCGCCACGCAATGGAAGGCCGTCCCTAGCCGTGCGGCCCGCGAACGTTGGAACGATTGGGGCATCGGGCTGCTGCTGCAGGGCGATCTGAAGGGCGCCGAATACGCCTTCAAGAAAGTCACCGAAGCCGAGCCCACCTATGCCGACGGCTGGCTGAACGTCGCTCGATCCCTCATCCAAGAAGGGGAAACCGACGCCGCCAAGCCCTACCTCGCCAAGGCTCTCGACATCGACCCCTCCCTCGCCCGCATCCACTTTTTCCAGGCCCTTGTTCACAAGGCCGGCGGCAACTTCGATGATGCCCTCGCCAGCCTCGCCAGGGTCGTCGACAAGTACCCGCGAGACCGTGTGGCGCAAAATCAGATCGGCCGCCTTCTCTTCCTCCAACGGAAGTATTCAGAGTCCGTGGCCGCCCTCGAAAAGGTCCTCGCCATCGATCCCGAGGATGTCCAGGCCCACTACACCCTCATGCTCGCTTACCGCGGCCTCGGCGACACCGCCAAAGCCGACCGCGAAGAGAAACTCTTCCGCCGGTTCAAGGCCGACGAATCGGCCCAAGCCATCACGCAAAAGCATCGTCAGCGCAGCGCCGAAGACAACAACGAGCGCCAGATGATCCACGAACACGAGTCCATCCCATTACCCCATGCTCCGTCGACTACTCCCCGTCACGTGCATCGTCACGATCCTTCTCCACGCGCAGCCCAGCCCCGTCCGCTTCCTCGAAGTGACCAAGGCAGCCGGCCTCAACTTCGTGCACAACAGCGGCCGGGCGGGCAAACGCTGGCTCCCTGAAACCATGGGTTCCGGCGCCGTCTGGTTCGATGCCGACGGCGATGGTTACCCTGACCTCTTCCTCGTCAATTCGAAGGACTGGACGCCCAAGGGCCGCCGCTCGCTCAGCGCTCTCTATCGCAACAACAAGAACGGGACGTTCACTGATGTCACGGCCGCCAGTGGCCTCGGCGTCGAAATCTTCGGCCTCGGCGTCGCAGCGGCCGACTATGACAACGACGGTCGCGAAGACCTCTACATCACCGCGCTCGAAGGCGACCACCTGCTCCACAACGAAGGGAACTTCCGCTTCAAAGACGTCACCAAAACCGCCGGCATCAACAACGCCAATTTCGGCACCTCCGTCGCCTTCCTCGATTACGACAAAGACGGCCACGCCGATATCCTCGTCGCCAACTACGTCCAGTGGACAGTGAAGGGCGACCTGTTTTGCTCCATGGACGGCAACACCAAGTCCTACTGCACTCCCGAGTCCTACAAGGGCGTTCCGCCCAAGCTCTACCGCAATCGAGGCAATGGCACGTTTGAAGACGCCTCCGCCAAGGCCGGCATCGCCGATCCCAATTCGAAGGCCCTCGGCATCGCCGTCTTCGACGTGAACAACGATGGGTGGCCGGACGTCTTTCTCGCTAACGATACCCAGCCCAATCGCCTCTATCGCAACAACAAGAACGGCACCTTCACCGACATCGCCGTCTCCGCAGGCGTTGCCTTCTCCGAAGACGGGGTCGCCCGCGGGGCCATGGGCGTCTCGGCCCGCGACTATGACGAGTCTGGTCGCGCCAGCCTCGCGGTCGGCAACTTCTCCAATCAAATGCTCGGCCTGTATCACAACGAAGGCAACGGCCTTTTCGTCGATGAAGCGCCGCGCTCCACCATCGGCCGCTCGAGCCTGCTCAGCCTGACTTTTGGCCTGTTCTTCTTCGACTACGATCTCGACGGCCGCGCCGATCTGTTCGCCGCCAACGGCCACATCGACGAGGAAATCGGCCGCGTCCAGCCCAAGATCCAGTTCCGTCAGACTCCCCTGCTTTTTCGAAACGAAGCCAATGGTAAGTTCGCCGATGTCACGAAGGCTGCCGGTTTAACGAACCCATATGTCGCCCGCGGCGCTGCCTACGCTGACTACGATCGGGACGGCGACCTGGATGTCATCCTCACCAACAACCATGGCCCGGCGGTGCTCCTGAAGAACGAAGGCGGCAACGCCAACAGTTACCTCTCGCTCCGCCTGCAGGGCCGTAAGAGCAACCGTAGCGCCCTCGGCGCTGTCGTCCGCATCGGCAAGCAATGGCAAACTGTCACCAGTGGGGCGAGCTATTGCAGCCAGTCCGACCTCGCGCTCACCTTCGGTGTTGGCAAGGAAGCCACGATCCCCAAGGTCGACATCGAATGGCCCAGCGGCAAGCGCCAGACGCTTACGAACGTGAAGGCACGGCAACACCTGGTAGTCGTCGAGCCTGAATAAGCAAGCCCGTCGCGGCGACGAGCGTCAGCAGCCCCACGTAGCCGGCGCTGTCTTTCGAGTAGCCCGCCAACAGCATCCCTACGCCGCCGGAGATGCCGCCAGCCATGTTCAACAGCCCGGCCGCCCAGCCGTGCCGCCCCGGCCCTACGAGCGCGAACGCCGCCGCGAAGAGGTTCGACATGACGAGCCCCGCGCCTAGCCCGAACCCCATCGCCGCCGCAATGCTTCCTTCAATCGCCGGAGCCGCGAAGACGAAGTACCCGAACACTGGACTCAGCAACATGCCAAGAGCCGCCAGCTCCAGTCGCCGGCCCGTCCGGTCGCCCCAGAAGCCGCCGATCAGAATTCCGGCGAACGAACTCCCCTGCAGGAACACGGTGCCGCGCCAACCGGCCTCGGTCATCGACAATCCGAAGCGCTCGCCCAGGTGGTTCGGCAACCACGCATAGAGCATCCAGAGCACACCGCAGTAGCCGAAGAACGCAGCCACCAACCAGCAGAACGCCGGGGTCCACATGGTTGTCCCTTCCGTACCCGGTTCGCGCTCTGTCCGTTCCGTTTTTGGCAAAGCGAACCCAAGCACGAACGCGTATAGGATCCCGGCCACCGCCAGCGTGGTGAACCCGGTACGCCAGCCCGGTCCGTCCGCGCTCCAGCCTCCGTACCACCCGCCGATTGCGCCGCCGAAGAGCTGCGCGCTCTGGTGCAGGCCGAGGGCCCGGCTCCGCGTGGCGCCCGTGTGAAGGCTTGCAATGAAGCCCGCCGCCGCTGGAAAGTACATCGCCTCGGTGATGCCCATCATGGCCCGCCAGAACAAAAAGGAACCCACGCCGCTCGCCGATGCCGACCCCCAGATCGACACGCTCCACAGCAGCATGCTGGCCGCAATCAACCGTCGTTTATCCGTTCGGTCCGCCAGCCTCCCGGCCAAGGGCAGCGCCAGCGAATAGCTCCAAAGGAAAACGGTGCCGACCCAACCCAACTCGGTCGCCGTGAATCCCATCTCCTGCCGCAGGGCCGGAAAGATGGAAAACGCCACCTGCCGGTCAACGTAGTTCAGGCAGAAGGCCACCCATAGCAACCCAACCAGCCACCAGGCACGGCTCATATCAGTTGCGGCACCGGCGTTCCGTAGACGTCGGTCAGCCGAATTTCGCGGCCATTGAAGCGATAGGTCAGTTTCGTATGATCGAGTCCCAGCAAGTGAAGAATTGTCGCATGAAAATCATGCACGCTGACGGGCTGCTCCTCGGCCTTGTAGCCGAACTCGTCGGAGCTGCCGATCACTTGGCCTCCGCGAATCCCCGCACCGGCCATCCATATCGACATCGCGCCCGGGTTATGATCCCGCCCCAAGCCGCGCTGCGAGATGGGCATCCGCCCGAACTCGCCGTGCCAAACAACCAGCGTATCCTGCAGCAACCCGCGCGCCTTCAGGTCGATCAGCAGCCCTGCAATCGGGGTATCCGTCGCCGCGGCATGGCGCGTGTGGTTGGTCTTCACGTCTTCATGCGCATCCCACGTATCGAGGTTTTGAATACCCAAGCCGCCATGGTACATCTGCACGAACCGCACCCCGCGTTCGACCAACCGCCGTGCCATCAAGCATTGACGGCCGAACGGTTCGGTATGCGCTTCGTCCAGGCCGTAGAGCTTCTTCGTGGCCGCAGATTCGCTAGCCAGATCCACCGCCTCCGGCGCCGCGCTTTGCATCCGGTACGCCAACTCGTAGCTCTCCAGCCGAGCGGCCAACTCCGTATTGGAAGGCGTCCGCGCCGCGTCCATTGCGTTCAGCTTTCCCAGTGCGGCCAACCGCTTCCGCTGCTCTTCGCCGGACATTCCCGGCGGTGGCTTGAGGTCGAGAATCGGCTCACCCGCCGAACGAAACACCGTGCCTTGGTAAGCCGCTGGCATGAAGCCGGAGGTCCAGTTCGCTGGCCCGCCGAACGGCCCGCCGCGTTGGTCGTACAGCACCACGTAGCCGGGCAGGTCCCGGTTTACCGAGCCCAGCCCGTAGGAAACCCACGCGCCGAGGGACGGGAAGCCCATGCGGATCTGGCCGCTCGAAAGCGCATAGTGCGCCTGCACGTGGTCATTCGATTTCGAAAAAGCGCTCCGAATCAGCGCGTACTCATCGCAGAGCGCCCCGATTTTCGGGAACAACTCGCAGACTTCGAGCCCGCTTTGCCCATGGCGCCGGAATGTGAACGGCGAGGGCATCAACGGCCCGGGGTGCCCTTGGCGAACGACTACATCGCCCTTACCCGAAAGCGGCTGCCCGGCGTAGCGCGCCAGCGCAGGCTTTGGATCGAAGGTGTCCACGTGGCTCACGCCGCCGCTCATGAAGAGCGAGATGACGCGCTTGGCCTTGGGAGCATGGTGAGTCGCCGCCTCGAGCGAGGTCAACGCCAACACCCCCATCCCGCCGCCCGCTTCGAGCAAGAATTTCCGCCGGTTCATCATCGTCACCGCAAATACAAGAACTCGTTCAGATTCAGAACCACCTGCGCCAGCGCCTCGACTGTCAATCCATCCACCGCCGCCCTTTCTTCTTTCCGCGGCGCCCTGGCCAGTGCCAGCCGGAATGCCGTGGCCACCGGGTCGCCACCAGCTTCTTTGATCCGGTTGGCGAAGAGCTCGGCCTGCCGCAGCAGGAACGGATCGTTCATAAGAAAGAGTGCCTGGGTCGGAACCGTCGAGACGTTCCGCGCACCGCAAGCAATGTTCTGGTCCGGCAGATCAAACGTCTCAAACATGGGGAAGGGAAGTCCGCGCTTCCGATAGACGTATACGCTACGCCGCCAGGTCTCTGGCCCGTCGCTCTGCCGTTTCCAAACGCCTTTGTTGCTTGAGGCCAGCAGCTCCTCCGGTAGCGGCGGAAACACCGCCGACCCGCCGGCCGCCCGGTTCAGGGCTCCGCTGACGGCCAGCACCTGATCTCGCACGATCTCTGCTTCCAGCCTTCTCATCGGAAACCGCCACAGCAGGCGGTTGGCCGGATCCACCGCCGTCCCGCTCTCATCGGCCGACTCCCGCTGATACGCTTCGCTCGTCATGATTAGCCGGTGCATCGCTTTCACGCTCCAGCCTCGCGTTCGGAACTCTGTCGCCAGGAAGTCCAGCAACGCCGGGTTCGTCGGCCGGTCGCCCATCTTTCCGAAGTTGTCGAGCGAAGCCACGAGGCCGCGGCCGAAGTGATGATGCCAGATCCGGTTCGCCATCACACGAGCCGTCAGCGGGTGCTCCGGCGCGGTCAGCCATTTCGCCAGCGCCAGCCTCCTTCCCGCCGTCTTCCCGCTCGAAGTCTCCAGCTCAGCGGGTAATCCGCCCCAGTCCACCACGCGCGGGAACCCCGGCTTCATCGGTTCGGCCTTGGCGTGCATATCGCCGCGCACCAAAAGGAAGGATGGCGGTGCTGTATAGCGCCCGGGCCCTTCATGCAAAAACGAACCAATGATTGCTTCGGACTTGATTCCCTTGCCCGGCGCCGGTTCATCGCCCGCGCCGTCCGGGGTGAATCGATAGTCCCCATCGGTGACGCCCATGGCGAGCGGCGGCGCGGGCGGCCGCTGTTTCTCTAATGCGGCCATCTCCCGCTGAAGCTGCCGGCGCGCGGCCAAGTCCTCCGGCGTACAGATCCGGTCGATCTCCCCCGGCGCTGCACGCGTCGTCCGGATCACCTGATTCGCCAGCAGCACCTGTCCCGGTGTCCTCTTGTCCTCGGGTGTCGCGATCGCTTCCTGCACGTTGGCCGGAAACCGCTTGTACTTCCCGGGCAGAATTTTCGCCGCATACGGCGCTTCAATCTGTCGCAGCTTATCCCGTAGCCCGGCAATCGCGGCATCCACACGCGCGTTCCCTTCACGCCACGCTTTGGCCTCGGCCGGCGGCGCCAGCGGATGGTCCACCTCTACATAGCCGAACAGCGACGCCTGCATCCGGTAGTAATCCTTCTGCGAGATCGGGTCGAACTTATGGTCGTGGCAACGCGCGCACTGTACCGTCAATCCCATCACGCCGCGCCCCACCGTTGCGATCATGTCGTCGAGATACTCGAACCGGAACTCCGGGTTGTCTTTCTCGCGGTATCCCACTTTCGCGTAGCTCCGCAGGAACCCGGTCGCTGTCAGCGAATCATAAGTTGGCTTCTCGATCTCATCGCCGGCCAACTGCTCGGCCAAAAACACGTCGTAGGGTTTGTCCTCGTTGAACGCCCGGATGACATAGTCCCGGTAGCGCCAAGCATTCGGCCGGTCGAAATCGTGTTCGTATCCGTTCGAATCGGCATAGCGCGCCACGTCCAGCCAGTGCCGCCCCCACCGCTCCCCGTAGTGCGGCGATGCCAGCAACTGATCAATCAGCTTTGGCCATGCCTGCGGGTCTTTACTCTCAACAAAAGCCGCTACCTCCGCCGGAGTCGGTGGCAATCCAATCAGGTCCAGATACGCGCGCCGCACCAACGTGGTTCGGTCTGCCAGAGGCGCTGGCTTCACGCCCGCTTTCGTCATTGCTTCGTTCAGCCAACCGTCGATCGTTCCGCCCGAGGCTCGCACCGGCTGAAACGCCCACCATTTGCGGTCCGACTCACGCAGCGCAGGTTCCGGCGTCACTCCAAGCTTCTGCTTGGCCACCAGGGTCCGGTCCGGGTACTTCGCTCCAGCCGCGATCCACTGCCGGAGCACCACGATCTCGGCCTCGCTCAACGACCCGCCCAGCGGCATCCGCGGCGTATCCTGGCCGCTGACCATGCGGATCAACTTACTGGTCGCCGCGGCGCCCGGCACAATGGAGGCCCCGTGTTCGCCCCCGC
Organism: Candidatus Sulfopaludibacter sp. SbA3; assembly: GCA_945890485.1. Lineage (GTDB taxonomy): Bacteria > Acidobacteriota > Terriglobia > Bryobacterales > Bryobacteraceae. Next base: position 43,030 of record CAMDCN010000016.1, read on the forward strand.
GCAGCGCCGATTCCCGCGTGCGCAGGTCCAGCTTGCCCAACTGCATCCCGCCGTGGCAGTGCAGACACTTCTGTTCAATCAGGGACGCCGCGTCTTCCTGCGCCCCCAATGCTGCCGCCACTACTATGCCGAGGCTAAGCCGCCACATTTCTGCGGCTTATCGTATCACTAACAGGGAAACACGTCACCCGTCTCCGGGATCGTCACCGGCACGTTGTACATGCTCCGGATCATCGTCGCGAGCGTCTCCTGCTGCAGCGGTTCACCGTGGACCAGAAACACGTGCTTCAGCCCCTTCGCAATCGGCTCCATCCACTCGAGCAGCTCCCGCTGGTCGGCGTGACCGCTCAACTCGTTGAGCTTATAAACCTCGGCGCGCACCCGGTGCGGCTCGCCCAAGATGTTCACCTCTTTCTGGCCGTCCAGCAGCTTCCGGCCGAGCGAGTTGGCGGCTTGGAAGCCGGTGATCAGCACCGTATTCCGCGGGTCTCCGACGCTGTTCGACAGATGATGCACGACGCGTCCCGCCTCTGCCATGCCCGAAGCCGACAGGATCAAACAGGGCATCCGCAGCGAGTTGAGTGCTTTTGATTCCTCCACGTCGCGGATGTAGCGCAGCCGGTGGAAGCCGAACGGATCGTCATGGTCTTCCATAAACTTCGCTGTCTCGGCGTCGTAGCACTCTGTGTGCGCCCGGAAGACGTCGGTTACGTTTACGGCCAGGGGGCTGTCGACAAAAATGGGTAGTTCTGGAATCTTCCGTTCCCGCATCAATTGATTGATCATCATCACCAATTGCTGCGTGCGGCCCACGGCAAACGCTGGGGCAATGATTTTGCCTCCACGCTGAGCCGTCCGGTTGATGATCTCGGCCAGCTTGAACTGGGCGTGCTCCATCGGTTGATGCAGCCGGTCGCCGTAGGTGCTCTCCATGATCAGGTATTCCGCCGGAGGGGGCGGCGCCGGATCCCGAATGATGGGCAGGTTCTTCCGTCCGATGTCGCCGGAAAAGAGCAGCCGGGTTGAACCGCCTTCGACCAGAACGAAAGACGAACCCAGCATATGCCCGGCCTCGTAGGCGGTGTACTTCAGGTCGCCCACGACGTCAGTTCGGTGGTTCAATCCGGTGGAACGGAAAAGGGGAAACGTCGCAGTCGCATCCACCATCGTGTAGAGCGGTTCTACGTCACAATCCGGGCAATCGGGCTGCAGGCGCCGTTTGCGGGACGTTCGCCGGTTTAGAAACTCAGCGTCTTTTTCCTGAATGAAGGCCGAATCCGCCAGCATCGCCTTGCACAAGTCTACGGTCGCGGGGGTCGTATAAATAGGCCCACGGAATCCCTGCTGGACCAGCTTAGGCAGTTTCCCGCTGTGGTCGATGTGGGCATGCGACAGCACCACGGCGTCCACCTCCTTCGCCGAATGGCCGAACCAGCGATTCTTCTCGTTGGCCTCGGAGCGTCGCCCCTGGAACAATCCGCAATCTAATAAGATGCGTTTCCCGGCGTGCTGAATCTCATGGCTCGAACCCGTTACCGTGCGGCAAGCGCCGCGGAAAGTGATCTGCATCGTTACTGGTATTCTAGTCCTTCCCTCCATGCATCGTTTGCTTCCCTGGGCGCTGCTCCTCATCGCCCTGCTCCCATCGGCTTGGTTCGCCTTCGCCGCGCGGGAGCTTCCTCAACTCGGCGCGCACAGCGACGACAGTCACTACTACAACGCTGCCCTCTCCCTGGCCGAAGGCCGAGGCTACAGGGCGACGAGTGTGCCCGGCGAACCTCGGCTTACGCGCTTCCCGCCGGGGCTTCCTGCCTATCTCGCTCCGTTCGTGCACAACCGCACGCTGTTGAGCCTGTTGCTCTGGCTGTTGGCTCCCTGCTCACTCGCCCTGGTCTTCTTCTGGGGACGCCAACAGGGTCTCGACCATCCTGTTGCCGCCCTGCTCTGCCTTCCCATTGGCGCGTTTCCCGCCTTCGTCCAAGTTAGCGCGAATGTACTGCCGGACTTGCTTGCCTTCGCTCTGGTCCTGGCCACGGTCTACATCGTTGAACAGGATTCCCGCGCGGCCACCCTTCTCGGCGCCCTCGCCGCCGCCGCCGCTTACCTCACGAACGACGCAGTTCTGCCCGGTCTATTCGCGGTGGCACTCTACCTGGCATTCCGCCGCCGCTACTTTCAGTCTGCTCTCTACGCCGCAGTTCTCGTGCTCACCTCCGTGGCCTGGCTCACTTTCGTGCGTGCGCACGCTGACTCGTCAGCCGAGGGGCTCGCTCGCTGGTATCTCGGGGGACCTCCAACCCTGCACCTTTCGAACGTAGCCCTGGACTTCCGCATCCTGGTGCTAGTCCTCCTACTCGCCGCGGTATGGCGATCCAGCCAGGCTCATCAGCTTTCTGCCTACGGGTGCTTGGCCATCGCTCACGCCGCCGGCCTGCTGTTCGCCGATTCTACTCACAACCTCCTCATTTTGCTGCCCTTGCCGATTGCCGCCATCGCGACTCTTCCGCTTCATCAGTTCCTCCTCGGTGCAGCTTACCTTTCCTGCCTCCCCTCACTACCCGCGGCGTTGGCGGATCTCGAACGCCACCGAGCGTTCCATCCGGTCCGCAGCCAAGCCTACTTTTGGATTGAAGCCAACACCCCTGCCGCCGCCCGCTTTCTCGCCACCAACGACGCTCTTCTCCACGCCGTCACCCGGCGCCACGGTTTCAGCCCCCGGAATCTTCCCGATCCCACCTCCCTCGCCCTTCGCACTGGCCTCGACTATCTCCTCGCCACTCCCCTCGATCCAGCCAGCTATCAGGCGTCGGTGAAAGCCGATCCCTTCTATGAAACCGTTTACGAGCACGACGGCGTGCTCATAAAACGCCGCCGGCCCTGATCGGGCATCATGAAGGGATGCGTCTCCTCGCTGCCCTTGCCTTCTGCTCAATCCTGCTCGCCCAGCCTAAGCCAGTCACCCTCGACGCTGTCTTCGAATACAAACCCGACGCTCTCGCTACCGCCATCTGGAACCCTGACGGAGACCGCCTGCTGCTGCAGCAGGACAAATCTCTACGCCTGCTCAACGCGGATACCGGCCAAGCTACCGACCTCGCCAGTATCAAAGACATCGAGTCCAAGGCCGTTGACCCCAGGCCGGGCCAAAAGCCTTTCGGCTGGCAGAACCGCCGTGTGGCTTCCCCCCGCCCCGAGTGGTCCGCGGACTCCAAACGCATCCTGATCGTCCAAGGCGGCGACCTCTTCCTGCTAGACGTACCTACCCGGCAGTGGATCCAATTGACCGCCACTCCCGATGCGGAAGAGGACGCCCACCTCTCCCCCGACGGCCGCGTTATCGCATTCCGCCGCGGCCCCGACCTCTATGCCTTGGACGTCGTCACCCGCCGCGAGCGCCGCCTGACCATCAACGGCTCGGAAACTCTATGGAACGGCAAACTCGATTGGGTCTACCCGGAGGAGCTCGACCTGGGCCGCGCCTGGTGGTGGTCGCCCGACTCGCAATCCATCGCCTATCTCCAGTTTGATGTTTCGGTGGAGACGGTCCATCCCCATGTCGATGCTTCGGCAATCCAGGCCCTCTCGGAACCACAGCGGTTTCCGAAGGCCGGCACGCCCAACGCCAACGTCCGCCTCGGTGTCCTCTCCGCCCGCGGGGGACGAACCCGCTGGATGAACATTGGCCCCACGGCGGATACCTTGATTGCCCGTGTCCAGTGGCTCCCGGCCGGCAAACTACTGGCGGTCCAGCGCCTGTCGCGCATTCAGGGCCGACTAGAGCTGCTCACGGCGGACACTGCGACCGGACGGGTTCAGACGCTGCTCGAAGAGAAGGATTCTGCCTGGGTCAATCTGCATGACGCCCTGCATTTCTTCCCGGATGGCCGCTTTCTTTGGGCGAGCGAGCGTTCCGGCTTTCGACATCTCTACCTCTATTCCGCTACCGGCCAGTTGGAGCGCCAACTCACTTCCGGCAAGTGGGAGGTGTCTGGCCTGGATGGACTTGATACCACCTACGTCTATTTCACGGGCACAAAGGACTCGCCCGTTCAGCGCCATCTCTACCGCGTCCCGCTCGCTGGCGGAGAAACCAACCGCATCACAGTTGACCCTGGTACCCACACCATCACCATGGCCCCCGGCGCGGCTTTTTACCTTGATACCCACTCCAGTCTCACCACGCCGCCGAGCCGGACCCTCCGCCGCTCCAACGGCGCAAAAGTTGCCACCCTCCACGAACCCAACCGCAAAGTCCTTACTGATTTTGCGCTTCAGCCGGTCGAACCGGTCCAATTCTCCGCCAACGGCATCGACTTCTACGGCCAGATAATCAAACCCGCCGGCTTCGCTCCCGGCCGCAAGTATCCTGCGATTGTGATGGTCTACGGCGGACCCCATGCCCAGACCGTTCGCGACGCCTGGCCTGGGCTGGGTTGGGAGCAGGCCCTCGCCGCGCGCGGTTTCGTTGTGTGGCGCATGGATAATCGCGGCGCGGGTGGCCGCGGCCATGTTTGGGAGACACCACTCCATCGGCAGTTCGGCAAGACGGAGCTCGCGGACCAGTTGCTGGGCGTCGACTATCTGATCAAGCAAGGCTACGTCGATACAAAGCGTATCGGGATCTACGGGTGGTCCTACGGCGGATACATGACGTTGTACTCGCTCGCGAATGCACCCGATACGTTCGCATCCGGTATCTCCGGTGCTCCGGTGACGGACTGGCGCCTTTATGACACCATCTACACGGAACGCTATATGGGGTTGCCTGCCCAAAATGAAGAGGGCTACAAGCAAAGCTCCGCGGTCACCCACGCTGCGAAGATCAAAGGGAAGTTGCTCATCGTTCACAACTTCCAGGACGACAACGTGCTGTTCCAAAACGCTCAGCACATGATCGACGCGCTGCAGAAGGCGAATAAGCCGTTTGAGCTGATGTTCTACCAGCAAAAAAGCCATGGCGTCGTGGGTTCAGCACGACGCCATTTGCTCGAAACAACTACGACTTTCTTTGAGAAGACGTTGAAGCCCTAGTTGGCTTTCCCGCCGCCGCCACCGCCACGTACTCCGCCGCCGGCGTCGCCGCGTGATGGAGCCGGGGCCGCTGCGGCGCCACCACCACCGCCCATGGGAGCGGAAGGTGCGGCCATGCCGCCACGGCTATTCGTGTTGTAGCCAAGGTTGCTGTCAAACCGGGGACCGGCCATCCCGCCGCCCATCGAGGGCGCCTGCACCGGCATCGCAGCCTGGACATACTGGTTGTAGTAACGGTTCACGGCGCCGGGGCTATAGTACCGGAAACCGAACGGGCTATTGATCATGCCCGAGAGCGGCAGATAGGTGAACATGCCGAAGTAGGGGTTGTACATCCAGCCGCTCTGGCGATAGCCCATTCCCATCCCGGAGCCTCCGCCGAAGCCGCGCTGCATCGCCTTGGCCGAAGCGACATTCGCCATGGCGACCATCTCGCTGCGGCGGCTCGCCCAGCGATAAAGCGGATCTGTTTCGTTTTTGTCGAATTTGGTCATCGCGAAAGTGCCGGTGGCCGGCATCTGGCGGCCTTCCCGCAGAATCTGCGCCTCGCCGCCTGCAATCACCTGGGCCTCACCCTTGTACATTCTGATTCCGTTTTGAGCGTCCAGCGAAACCAGCGCCATTTTCCGCAAGCCTACAGCGGCCTCGCCCACAAGCAGGGTAACCGCGTGCGCTTTGTCGATTTCGGTCGCTTCCACCACTGCCGTTCCCGACGTCAGCTCCACCCGGGTGTCTTCGAGACGATTGGCAATCATCTTAATCGACGAGTTCTCGCCGACACGCAGAATCACGCCCGGCGTCAACAACACTTCCGCCCGGCCCTCTTCGGTCTTCAAGGTCTGTTCCGGTTTCATCTCGGTCAGCCGGCCGCCCATTTTGAGCGCGACTTCATCCTGGCCGAGCAGCACTCGACCTTCAATGTAGGAGACTAAGCCCGATTTCGCCGAAATCGCCATCTGCGCCATCGCGCTTGTAGCGAGCAGCGTTCCCAATGAGAGAGCGGTCAGTAGTTTTGCCATCGTCAAATCCCCCAGTCTCGATCATCCGCCTAACCCAGTAGGGCGTCAAGCAAACTTTCTGTCTTATCAGACGTTTGGCCTTATGTTACGGTTTCGTTACATCGTCTGTAAAGGATTATTTGGTTACAATCGGCCGTGCGGCAAATTATTTACGTTCTCCTCTTCTTCTCCCTTTCCTGCTCGCAGACCAAACTTGGTGAGGGCGGTTCGGTCATCTCAGGCTCCGGCGGTAGCGCCGGGGCGAACGGCGCTGCCACGGAACTTCCCCGCTGCGAAGCGCCGATCGCCACGATTGCCCTGGTGGAGGACCCCAACGGGTACGCATACATGTCCCGTTTTACTCTTCCGTCTCCGGTCCCGCTGCTCCGGCTGCTGATGCAGCAATCGAACTGTTTCCGGGTCGTCGATCGTTCCGCAGGCCTCGCGGCCAGTGAACGAGAGCAGGAGCTCGCCGCGCGGGGCATTCTTCGTCCGGGACAGACTGTTCGGAAGCAGCAGGTCGTGGAGGCCCAGTATTCCCTTCTTTCCACGGTCGTCTTTAGCGAGCAGAACGCCGGCGACTCCTTCGGCGGCCTCCTTTCGCAGATTCCTGGCCTTGGGCGCTTCGCCGGTGCCCTTGGCAACGTCAATTTCAAGGAAGCCCAGACGGTCATTTTTTTAACCGACAACGAAACGTCCGAACAGGTTGCCTCGTCCACCGGCTCCGCCCGGGCGACGGACATTGGGGCGGGTGGATTACTCATCGGAGGACTTTCGGGCATTGGCGGCGGTTGGAGTTCGAGTAATGAGGGTACGGTGATCGCTGCGGCGCTGCTCGATTCGTACGCCAAACTGGTCCCGCAGGCTCGCGTTTTGGCGCAGAAGGAGCTTCCCGGAAAAGTGCGGACCCGGTAATGGCCCCGGATGTGAAATAATTCCGCCGTCCCGCATATGCGCTTTCCCTCATCCGACTACGACCTCTCCCGCATTCTGCTGTGGCAGGAGGCCCACTCCCTCGTTCCCATTGAGACCGATCCCGGTCTGCGTGCCCTCGGACTCGTCCGTCTCACTGACTTGCAAGCCGAAAGTCGGAGGGAGAAGATTAGTATCGATTTCGGCCAAGCCCTCTCGGCCCGCGAGATGGAAACTGCCCTCCGCCGTATCCGCGAAATCGTCCGCGGCACCATCCGCGAACTCGCCCCCGCCCCCCGCCGCTTCTTCGCTGCTTGCACGCCTTCTACCTGCGCCGCCCAGAGTCTGGCGCAGCGCGCGTGGGCCGCTTATCCCCCCACTTGGCACATCGATGCCCTTGGCGACGATCGCAAACCCGGACCGAACTCCGTCACAATTGCCGTCCTTGATTCCGGCGCCGATTTCGCCCATCCCTCGCTCTCCGGCCTCATTCTTGCCTCCGGGCACCAACCACTCACCGACCACGCCGGACACGGAACCCACATCGCCTCCACAATTTGCGCCCGCCCCTGGGGCCCTCCCCCGCCACCCACCTACGACGCCAGCCACCAACTCAACTTCGTCCCCCCGGGTGTGCTCACGGACCGCCCCATTAGCCTCGCAAACATTTCCCAGCCGGGCCGCACCTTCGAAGTCGACTGGAATCTCTACATGCTCGCTCTCCACGAACAGAAGTCCAACCCGACCGACATCCTCAATCTGAGCATCGGCGGTCCAGCCAGTTCTCCTATGGAGCAGGACAATCTCCGGGCCCTGCTTGGGAAAAATGTTCTCATCACCGCTGCCGCCGGCAACGATGCCCGCCGAGTTTTCTACCCCGCCGCTTATCCCGAGTGTCTCTCCGTCGCCGCCTCCACCCGCGACACCGCCAACGTTCCCTTCGCCTATCTGCCCTGGGACCGCAACAACGACACTCTGAACTCCTTCGAGCGCCAAGCTGCCGGGCGTCCCCCCGTCGATGTCTATGCCCCCGGCCGCAACATCGCTGGCGCCGAGCCCGTTACCGCGCTCAACGCCATCCGCCCTGCCGGTTTCCGTTCCGGCACCTCCATGGCTACTGCCTTCGCCACCGGAGCCTTTGGCCTCCGCTATAGCCGGCTCCCCAACATATCCAACCGCCTAGAGGACGCACTCGTTCGCATTCCCAAGCTCGACATCCTGAAGAACGGCGGCCATCATCTCGTCGATTTGGCCGCCTTCGAGTTCTTCAAAGCCTGATTACGGCGCGCTTGGCCGCCCGCCCCCGTTATCGCCCTCCTGGCCCCCGCGTCCCCCCCGCACCGCGCTCGGCAACTGGTCGTTCGGCAGACCACTGGCCAGCGCCGCGTTTACGTAGAGGTCATACAACCCGTACAAAAACTTCCGCTGCGCCGCAATCCGCTTAGCTCCCGTCAACATTTCGGTTACCGCGCAAACTCCCTCGGCCCCTGTGGTCGCCGTCGACTCCCGGATCACCGTCTTCATTACGCACTTCAGGTGGTCCTCCAACTCGTCCGTCGACGCCGGGCCACAGTTCTTTTTCTCCCTGATTAACTCCAAGGCCTCCCGTTGCTCGCAGTCGGTCAACGTCGTCGGTCTTCCCTTGATGAGATCTTCGAGATGCTTCAGCAGTTGCGTGCCTAGTCCAGGGAATGCCGCCCGAATGTCATCGGCGCGATCTTTGAACAATTTCTTCAGCAGCAATATGGCGCCGTTCGGCCACCCTGCGGTCGTCGACAGCCCAATCGCCTGCCGTAATAGCTCATACTCTTCTTCGTTCATTATTTTCTCCTATTCACTGCAGACTCAAACCCGTCGTATCCACCCACCGCCGCACCGGCCCGCGGCTCAAATACAACCGTCTCTCGTCCACCGTCCAGCTCGTCGCGAGGCGGTTCCATGCCTCTTGCGCCGCTTCCGGCGTCCCTGTGCCCGCCACCATCTGCAACACCCGGTTGTAGAAGACGTTGTTCCGGCTCTGTTGCCGCTCAAACACCGCAATCGCCGCGGCCAACTCTACCGCTGCCAACTCTTTCTTCCCCTCAGCCAAGTAGGCTTGCGCCAGCCCGGACTGCACGTGGGCCAGGAACCCCACACTCCGATGGGCTCGCAACTCCTCCTTCACCGCAAGGCACAAGGAAACCGTCTTTGCGCTTAAGCACTCCTGCTGGCGTGCCTCGTCCCGGGCGGGGCCTTCCGGAGCTTCGGCCACCGCTTGCCGGACCAGTTCGTTCGCAGCCTGCTCCTGGCCGGCCTCTCCCTCAGTTGCGGCCAGCGCAATCCGGGCCTGCAGCCGGATCTGGACGCTCTTCAGGGCTGGGTCGGCCAACAACTCCGTAAGCACCCGCCGGGATTCATCTGAACGGCCCTGCACGCTCAGAACCTTGCCCAGAGCCACCCGGCATTGGAAATAGTGGACCGGAAACTGTTTATCAGCTCCCTCCCGCGCGTACTCGGCCATGTTCTCCCGCAATACGCGCGCGGCCTGCGGAAACTGTCCCAACTGCATCAGGATGTCCGCTTGGTTCTCCCGCGCCCGGCGCCGGATCCGCTCGTCGCCCCCCTCCCTTGCCGCCTCTGCCGTCTTGGCGTACAGCTCTTGCGCGGCCTCCAGTTCCTGCGCCGAGTAGAGCATATCCGCCCGGATCCGCCAGCATTGCAGCGCATCCCGCCGGTAGCGATTGGCTACGAAGAACGGTTCCACCTCGTCGAGCGCGGCCGTCGCCTCGGCTGTGCGCCCGGTGTCGAGCGCCGCTGCCCACGCCTGGCCGAGGCGTGCTCGTTTCTCCCAATAGAGTGCTCCCGAGCCTTGGGCCAACTTGCCAGCCTCCGCGTAGACCTCCCGCGCTTTTCCCAGCTCCGACTTCACCAAATGAGCCAACCCCAGATCCACCATGCCTGCCGCTGCCTGGGCCTCCAATCCCGCGGCCTGCGCGAGCGCAACTCCCTGCCTGGCCCCGCGTTCGGCGGCTTCGGAGTCGCCGTTCATTACCTCCATCACCGCCCGCGCCAGACGCAGACGGCTCCGCATCCCGGCCGTCAACGCCACCGCCGAGATGCTCTCGGCCTGGGTCAAGAGTTTCCTCGCCTCCCGAACTGAAACAAACTGCTGCCCCATCGCCTGCTGCACCAGAGTCAACGCCATCCCTTCTTCATTCAACATTCGCTGGTAGCCGGCGGTAGCCCGTTGGTAGAGCCAACTTGCCCGGTCCGTCTGCATCTGCTGATCGGCCAATCCTGCCAGCCGCAGCAACGCCGCCGGATGATTCGGGCTTTCCTCCAAAACTGCCCGGTAGGTCTCCGCCGCGCGTGGGATCTGCTCCGCGGCGTCCTGCGCCCGCGCCAGATCCAATCGCGGGCCCGGCGCCGGGGGAGCAAACGGAGAGCCCACCCGCGCGGCCATCGCCGCCTCCGCCGCCCCAAAATCCCGTAGTACCAGCGCTCGGACTCCGGCATGCAGCCGCCGGTCGTCGATGTGCCACACGTTCTGCTCCGCCACGCGCAGCAGTTGCTCCTGCGCTTTCCGTGGCTGGTCCAGCCTCCAGTAAGCTTCGGCCAATCGCAGCCGGATCGGGACATGGTGGCTGTCTTTTTCGAGCGCTAACTCCAGCATCCGGGCCGCCCGTGAGTAGGTTCCATCGGCCAGCGCCGCCACTCCGATCTGGAACAGCGCTTCCGCGGCGGGCGCCGGTCTGGGCGCCCACAACCACCGGCCTCCTGCCACTCCCAGCCCCACTCCCACCACCGTCACAATGGCCACCGTTCCCAGGCGCCAACTCTTCCGGATTCGAATCCACGGCAGCGAGTACCGGCTGGCCAAACTTTTTACAACGCCACTTGCCTCGGCGAAACGATCCTCCGGCTCGGCCTCCAGACAGCGCAGAATCACGGCCTCCCACCGGCTGTCCACCTCGGGCGCCACAGCCCGCGGCGGTTTCGGCTTCTCGCGCAGGCGCCGGACCGCCACCTGCAACGGCGAATCCCCGGTGTAGGGCAGGGAGCCGGTCGCCATCTCGTACATCACCAGGCCCAACGCGTAGATGTCGGCAGCCGGGCCTACCGGGCGCCCGTCCAACTGTTCCGGCGCCATGAATGCGGGGGTCCCCGCGCCCATCCCCGTGGCCGACTCTGCTTCGTCAGGGGCGGTGCTCCGCGCCAGGCCAAAATCGGTCACGACCACCCGGGTGCCGCCATCCCGCTCCTGAGTCAGGAACACGTTGGCGCTCTTGAAGTCCCGATGAACCACCCCGGCCCGATGCGCGGCGGCCAGCGCCGCGGCCATCTGATCGATTAACGGGCGTGCCTCATCGAGGGCGAGCCGCTTCCGCCGCCGCAAGAACTGCGCCAGCGTCTCTCCTTCGAGGAACTCCATGGTCAGGAATCCCAGGCGGTCCGTCTTCACGAAGTCGTAGACGCGGCATACGTTGGGATGCGTCACCTGCCGGGCCAGCAGGATCTCCCGGCGGAAGCGTTCTTCCATCTTTGGTTCGTGGACAATCTCCGGCCGGATGGTCTTCAACGCCACGCGCTGTTCGAGCAGTTCGTCGAAGGCCTCGAAGACCTCGCCCATGCCGCCGCGGCCAACCAGCCGCACAATCCGAAATCGTCCCGCCAGCACTTCGCCGGGCTCGCACGACCGCGGTCCTTCGGCCGCCTCGGCCAGCATCCCGGCCACTCCGGGAATGCGGTCGACGAACGCTTCGGCCACGGCGCCGAAGCCTAACAACCGCCGCACCTCATTCCGGATCTCCTCATCGTCCGGACACTCCCGGCGCAGAAAGGCTTCCCGCGCCTCTTCGGGCAACTCGGCGGCCTTCTCGAATAGATTTTTAACCCGCTCCCAGCGTTCAGGCTCCCACGGCACGATGCTGGTCTCCGGCTGATCGCGACAATTCCGCCTCCAACCAAGCCCGGGCCACCATCCAGTCTCTTTTTACAGTTCGTTCGGACAGGTTCATAGTGGCCGCGGTCTCCTCCACGCCCAGTCCTCCGAAGAATCGCAATTCAACAATCTGCGCTTGCCGGGCGTCTACTAAAGCAAGGCGTTGTAACGCCTGATCGAGGGCCAAATAAGTTGCGGCGTCCTCTTCGATCCGTAGCAAGTCATCGCGTAGTTCCACTTTGTGGTGCTGCGCGCCGCCGCGCTTGGCCGCCTGATGTTCCCGTGCGTGGTCGATCAGAATGTTACGCATAATGCGCGCGGCCGTCGCGTAAAAGTGCCGCCGGTTCTCCCAGGGCACCTTTTGCGTACCGGCCAGTTTGCAGTAAGCCTCGTTGACGAGTGCCGACGGCTGTAATGTGTGGTCGGCACGCTCCCGGCGCATCGCCTGTGCCGCCAGTCGCTTCAATTCGCCGTACACGATGTCCAGCAGGCGGTTCTCTGACTGCTTATCGCCCTGCGAAACCCGGCCCAGCAGTTGGGTAATCTCTGTCTCTTCCATAGCGGTCAAAAGGATGACCGCGAGAGTATCACATCCGTTTCAATGGCCGCCCGCGTTACTCTTTTTCGGCGGTGGTGGCGGTGCCGGCTTTAGTATCTCCGGTTCACCCAGCATCTTAGAGGGAGCTTTACTTGCTTCGGGCAGTGTGATTCTCGGGACAGCTACAATTCGCGACCGCGTGACCGGGACCAGCGGCCGCTTTGGAGCAGGCGGCTTGTGGGCCGCCACTGGCTTCGGTTTCGCTACCGGCGGCGGCGGGGGCGGCGGTTGGAGGGAGGCGGGAGGCACGATCACAATAGGGATCGGCGTCACCGGCGCCGCCGGGGCTACCATCGGCATCGTACGCACACCGTCCCATCCGGTTCCCGCTGGTTTCACCGTCAGATGCACTTGTGTGGAGGCCGCTGCCGTTCCGCCCCACGCGTACGTCAACAGGGTCGCTTGATACTCCCCGCTGTCCAGCTTCTCTGGATGCACGACCAGATCCACGGCATCTGCTTCCAGTGCCGCTCCGGGCGGTGGCAACGCGCCGCGGCGCGGCCGGATCTCGAGCCAAGGAGCGCCTGCCGCCGACATCTGATAGGCCAAGCCGGGCTGACTTCCGGTCACCATGACTCGCTGCGGTTCAGGCGGACGCCCTCCGCGCTCGCAAGAAAACTCCAAAGCCATCGCCGACACCCGCAGCATCGGCGCCATTCCTACTTCAAGCACGACTCGTTCCACCGCCCGGGCACACGCCGTCCGCATCTCCACCGCGAAGCCGTACCGCCCCGGTTCGCGCGGTGTCCCGCGCAGGTAACCTGCTCCGTCCAACGACATCCCTTCCGGCAAACTCCCATCCACCACCCGCATCCCCGTCGCTCCCACCGGGCAGCGTCCGCTGCTTTCGACGTGCAATGGTCCCTGCTGATACGGATACCCCACCCGGGCCATAGGCAGCGAAGGATTGCTCAAACGCAGATCCATTGCCCCCAAGTAGAAAGGCACTGCCATCAGTCCCAGAACACCACGCCACATCATCCCTAACCATATCGCCGGAATTCTTCTCTTAAATAGCTTTTCTTTGCCGATAACCTTTCCATGCGAAAGATCCTTTCCGTGCTCGCCCTCGCGAGCTCCCTGCTCGCCGCTGATCCAGCACCGAAATCCGCGGCTCCGCCGAAAAATCTCCTCACGAACGAAGGGGTGCTTCTCCTCGCGGAAGCAGGACTCGGAGAACGCTTCCTTCTGGAGCTTATCGAACAGAAGACTTCTCGTTTTGATACCAGCGCGGAAGCCCTGGCTTCTCTTGCCCGGCAAGGCCTTACCGAGAACGTACTGCGTGCGCTGGTCAGGAAACAGGATCAGCCCGCGCTGCCTCAGGCGAGTGAAAGCACCGTCACCTTGGAACCGCACCTGCTCCGGGGCAAAATCGTTCGCCAGAGGATGCTGGTGCCGGACGCGGCCGGTGGCAACGTTGGCATTATGACCATGGCGCCCGTCAAAACCGCACCAGCCTCCGCTCCCGTCGCCCCGAAAGATCCCAACGCCGACCGTTGGTATCTAGTTACGCAGCGCTAGCCTTGCAATTCCGCTACAATCTCCCGGGCTGCCTGCCGTGCCTGCTCCACAGCCCCCGTGGGGAAGCTAATCGCACCCACCTTGGGGTGACCGCCGCCGCCATACCGCTCGCAGATCGTTGCGAGATTGTGACGCACCCGGTCCCCAGCCCAAGGGCTTGATCCCACGCTCACCTTCGTTCGGAACGGCTGCTCGCTCACGCTGACTGTGTAGACATTCTCTGGGAAGAGATAGTAGGGAATGAACTTGTTGTATCCCTCCATTCCACTTCCTACCAAGTCAAAGAAAATCACGCCATCCGCAGTCGCTGACTGCTGCCGGATCACGTCGATGGACCGCAAATGCCGCTCGTACAATGGTTGAAATAGCGCCTGAATCTCTGGCAACGCGACGATTTCGTCCAGCGTCTTCGTCCGCATCCAGCCAATAATTCGATGGATGATCTCCGAACCATTGGCTGCCTCGATCAACAGCGTTAACTTCATCGCCGGCGCCGCCAACTCGACGGCCTCCTGCGCGCTTGCATACTGCGCTCCGTCGATGATGTCCGCCCATTTCACTAAGTCGGCCAAAAACGAGTTCTCGTAGCCGAACCGATCCCGCGCAATGTGCGCAATGAACTTGGTGCACGACCGGTACGTCGGATCAAAGAAGTAATTCCCGTGCCGTTCGGTCCGAAAATGCTCCGCGTCGGCCGGACTCAAAAACGCGCTCTGGTGATGGTCAAACCACCATGTCAATTTCGGGTTCGGTGCATACTTGAAATCGACAATCGCATTTTCGTCCCCATCAAACAGGCTGTCGGCGAACTGCTGGTCCGCCGTATGGGCCATGCCTGTATAGGCAAACTCCGCGGTCGATCCAATCCGATCCGCATAGAACTGGCTAAAGAAAGCCGCCGAAGCCGATCCGTCAAAACAGTGGTCGTGATAAAGGACGCGTACGCGCATGGAAAAATGAGGCGAAAGAACTAACTAGGTTGCACTATTTACTCATCCAATTGCAACTTCGACACGATAGAATTGCCCGCATGCGCCCCTTTCGTTTTCTCCCCATCGCTGTCTCCGCCGCGCTCTGTCTGGCCCAGACGGTCGATCGCCCGGTGCGTGCCGTCTCCGACCCCGGCACTGTCACTACCCGCCAATCCATCACCCCCGCCGGAGTACCCACGGTTTTCGAAGGGCGTGTCTATGCCGTCGCCTTCGGCGCGGAACCCTCGGAACTGCTCGTCTCCCACGCTGCGGGCGTGTACCGCCTGGACTGGCGCGGCAATCGCGTCCTAACCCGGCAACCCATGCGTGGCCGCGCCGCGCTGCAAGGATTAGCCTACGCTGGCGCCGCCTACACCGCCCCAGCCCCTGATAAGAAAGTCCAGCTCCATCGCGACGGCAAACCCTTTGGCCCGGTCCTCGGCGAGCTTCTCGCCGGCGCTCTGTCGGTGCAAGCCTCCCGCGCGGCCGTGCCGCTCATCTACAACAATCAGCTCGCCGTTGTCGACCTCTCCTCCGGTCAACTGATCGCCAAGATTCCCACCGGCATCGCCCCCTTCGCCGCGGCACTCTCCGCCGACGGCCAGACCGCCTACGTCTCCAATTGGGGAGGCCGCCTGCCCAAGTCCGGCGACCTTACCGCTCCGACCGGCATCGCGCCCACTGCGGACAAAGTCGTGGTCGACGCTCGTGGCGTTGCCTCCACCGGCACCGTTTCCCGCATCGAGATCGCCACCCAGAAAGTGACCCACACCCTTACGACCGGTCTGCACCCCACCGGCCTCCATTGGGATCACGCCAACCACCGCCTCTACGTCGCCAACTCCAACAGCGACACGGTGACCGTCATCGACACCAAAACCCAAGCGACGATTCGCACCATCTCGCTCCAGCCTTGGACTCAAAAGGTCAACGGCATCGCCCCCAACGCCCTCACGGTGGGACAGGGAACCCTTTATGTTGCCTGTGGCGGCATCAACGCTGTGCTCCTCGTCGACACGGCTACCGGTGCGCTGAAAGGTTCCATCCCAACTGCCTGGTACCCCAACTCCCTCGCCCTCAGCCAGGACGGCAAACGTCTCGCTGTCGGCGCCCTGCTCGGCGCCGGGTCCGGTTGGCGGGAGAAGCCCACCAGCCGCTATGTGCACGCCAATCGCGGCTCGGTCGCCGTCATCGATCTCCCCACTCCTGCTCAACTGACCAACTACACGACGGCTGTCGCCGAGAACAATCACATGGCGGCTACCCGCGCCGCTACCCCCCGGCCCACCGCGGCCCCGCAACCCATCCCTGAACGTTCCGGTGAAGCCTCGTCCATAGAACACGTCGTCTACATCATCAAGGAAAACCGGACCTACGATCAGGTCTTCGGCGATCTGCCGCGCGGCAACGGCGACCCCTCTCTCGTCATGTTCGGCAACGACGTCACGCCCAATCACCACCGCCTCGCCGAACAGTTTGTTACCCTCGACAACTTCTACGCCACCGGTGGCAACTCCGGCGACGGCCACCAATGGGTCACCCAAGCCAGCGAAACCGCCTACTGTCTCTGGCCCGGTTATGAAGGGCGCAGCTATCCCTTCGACGGCACCGACCCCATCGCCTATGCCTCCGGCGGCTTCCTTTGGGACTACGCTCTCGCCCGCCAGAAATCCGTTCGCATCTACGGAGAGTACGCCGGACGCCGCCCGGAGCCCCGCGAACTTCGCCTCGACCTCCTGAACCGTTGGAAGGCCGGCGAGGATCTCACGACGCAATGGACGACAGTCGCCCCCATCGCCAGCATGAACAAGATTCTGGCACCGCAGTACCCTGCTTACACCAACTCCATCCCGGACGTTGTCCGCGCCCAGATCTTCCTCAAGGACCTGAAGCAATGGGACGCCAGCGGCAAGATGCCGAACTTGATCCTTCTCCAGCTCCCCTCCGACCACACCTTCGGCGCCGCACCGGGAGCCTCCACACCTAAAGCCATGGTCGCCGACAACGACCTCGCCCTCGGCCAAGTCGTCGAAGGCCTCTCGAAGTCCAAATTCTGGTCGAAAATGGCGATCTTCGTCGTCGAAGACGATGCTCAGAACGGGGTCGACCACGTCGACGGCCACCGGACCGTCGCTCTTGCAATTGGCCCGTACACCAAGCGCGGCCATGTCGACTCGACCTTCTACTCGAATCAGTCCATGGTGAAGACGATCGAGCTGATCCTCGGCCTGCCCACCATGTCGCTCTTCGATCTCATCGCTCATGATATGCGCGAGAGCTTTACCTCTACCCCGGACCTGACTCCCTACGCCGCGGTCGAGCCGAAGCAATCGCTATTCGATCGCAACCCCGCCGTCAACGCCCTGCGCGGCCCTGCCCGCCAAGCCGCTATCGAATCGGCCAAAATGCGCTGGGATGTGCCCGACGCCGTTCCTACCGAGAAGCTGAACCGCATCGTCTGGGGGCAAATCCGGGGTTGGAATACCCCTTATCCCCAACCCCGTAACGCGGTCTTCGCGCCCATGGCGATCGAAACCGAGGACGAGGATGAGGAGGAGAAGCGGTAGCGACTACCGCTTCTCCTCCTGTTCCCGCAACTGTTCGTCCAGCCACGAAAAGAAGTACTTGAGGACACTGCGCCGCATGATTACCACTTGCGTCGTCGTGTCCCCTTCTTTTTTCACGCCCATGGCCATCATCAGCCGATCGCCCCCCATCAGGCGAACGCGCACGGACCATTGCGGATCCTTCTCGCTCGGCCAGTAGTGCGTCTTCGCGTTCTTGGCCGGAAACAACGCGTCCACGTTCACCGGGGTATGAAAGTTGCGGGTCACACTGGCCAGTTTTCCATCGGACTTCCGGAACACGAGCAGGTGGCTGAAGTCATGCTGATCGAGAACGTCCGTTTTGTAGTACCACGTAAAGTACCCGGGGCTCGCTTCGCCGGTTTGTACCGGACGACCCATGCCCCGGGTCAGCTGCTCGGGAGTCTCCTCGAGCGAATACCGTAAGAGCTCCCCCACCGGGAGGAGGGTTTGGCCGGCGGTAAGCCCGGCCAAAACCCCACCCAGCAGGACGAAACGAACCCAGCTCATTTCCCTACCGACTGCGGAAACGCGGTGGATTTCAGCAGGTCCACCAGCTTGTCGCCTTCGCTCGTATCCGTGCTCAGGGCCGCCGCCATCTTGAAGAAGATATCGGTCTGGTCCATGTAGCCGGTAAAGAGGAACGCACCCGGCCCTTCGGCCGTTACCGGAACGCTCGACGCCGTGTGGTCGCCGGTCCGGAAACCTACCGACAACCGACGGATGCCCGCACCAGTGTTCAGAGGGTAGCCCGTCGCCGGGTCCATCCGGTACACGGGAGAACCGAAATAGGTCGAGTAGGTGCTTGCCGCTGGATCAGTTGCCACAGCCGTCGGAGCAAACGAGCCCGGCATCGCCCGCGCGCCGCCATTGTTCGAATTCCCCGTGCTGGCGTTGTTGAACGGCAGGCCCGCGCGAGCATTCGAGTAGGAGTCGCCGTACACCGTGAAGTTCGAAGTTCCCGCCGGCGTCGTATAGGTCACCTGCGTGCTCTTGTTCCGGTTCAGATACTCGTCGTCGGGGGTGTTGCTCACGCCGATCAGGTGCATCGACTGGTCATGGTCAGCGGTCACCACAATCAGTGTGTCCTTCTGCGTCCGCTTCGCGGCCCACGCCCGGGCCACGCCCACGGCCTTGTCCATTTCAATCGTGTCCCAAATCGTACCCGCCGCGTTGTTCGGGTGCGACTGCTTGTCGATCGACGCAGCCTCCACCATCAGAATGAACGGCGACTGCGAAAAGCTCGAAGAAAGCACCTCGATCGCCTTCTCCGTCATCGTTTCGAGCATCGGCTGGTCGGTAAAAGCACCGAGGTTCGCCGCCGGTTCCGAGGCCGGACGCGGCAACTTCAGCTTGTCGTAGGCCACGTCCATATTCACGTCGGCCGCGGTCGTAATCCCGTTGGAACCGGGCGCCGGGGTTGCCGAGCCCTTGAAGAGTCCGATGACGGGCTGGCCGAATTGCAGCGCTTTCAGTTCAGTCGCCGTCGTCACATAGCGATAGCCGAGCCCCTGGAGCTCGCCGATCAGGTTCCGCCGGTCCGGGCGCCCTGCCGCGGTGAACGGGTCTGCGCCGCCGCCAAGGATCACATCGAACGCCGGAGCGCCGTTCAACATCGGGTTCTCCCGGTATTGGCGCGCAATTTCCAGGCGCGTCTGCCGGAAGCCCGAATAGGCGCCCTGTACGGCCGGGGTTGCGTCCGTGATGGCCGCCGTCGAGACGATTCCCGTGCGGTAGTTGTAGCGCCGTTTCAGATACTGCCACAGGTTCTCCACCCGCGGATTATCCAGAATAAACGGTTGCGTTGCCGCTGTCGTGATGCCGTTAAACCGCCACCGGCAATCCGTCCCGTCCTCAAACACATTCACTGCGTTCAAGAAGCTCTTGTTCCCCGAAGCCCACGATGTACCCGTATTCGCCGAGTCCGGCACAATCGAGTCCGTGCCATGCGTCATGGACATCCCGGAGATCGGCATCTTGTCCATCTCGAGCAGGTTGTCGAAGAAGCCCTCACGGAAAGAACTCTTCCCGTCGGCGTCGACAATTGACCGCGAAACCAGCCGCGCCGCGTCCCGGTAGGCCGTGCCCATGGCATCGCCAATAAAGAGAACGATGTTCCGCCGCGACCGGCCCGCCATGCTGAACGGCCGAACCGTAACCATCCGCTTGTCCGTCAGGTTAGCGCCGTCCGCCGTCAGTGAAAAGGAAACCTCCACTTCACCAGCGGTGTCGAGCGACTGCAGATTTGCCCGGAGCACATAGTCGGACGATGCATCGCAATCCAACTCCGCTTTCACTGGGGCGGCAAACTTGGCCGTGATGTCCACGCCCCCCGCCATCACCTTCAGGTTGCTGACGGAATTCGCATTCCGGACTTCGATAACCATGTCGACCAATTGGCCTTGCAGCAGCCGCAGCCGCTCCGGCAATACAAATTTCGCTTGGGGCGTATTTCCTTGCGCCATCACGCCCACTTGCGCTAGGGTGATAATGAGAAGTAGTAATCGAATAGGGTTCTTGTAAGACACGGGATCTCCAGGGGTGGCAAAAGTGCCACTCCCGAGCCTATGTCGCGGGTGTTACGCAGTAACAACGGAGCTATTTCAGAATGGTTACTTCCGTAACGCTTCCAAGTCGATTGTTACCGTCACCTCGTCGCCCACCACGATCGCACCCGTCTCCAGTACCCGGTTCCATGTCAGTCCAAATGCTTTCCGGCTGATTGTTGTTGTCGCCGAAACGCCGATCATCATCGCTCCGCTGGCATGTTTCACCTCCGGCGAAGGACCCTCCACTTCCATCACCACGGGTTGCGTTACCCCGTGCAGCGTCAAGTCGCCCGCCATCTTTAGCCCCGCGCCTTCTTTCCAGACTTTCGTGCTGCGAAATTTCATTTCCGGAAACTTGGCGACATCGAAGAACTCGTCCGATTTCAAGTCCGCGTCCCGCTTTGGCTCTCGCGTGTCAATGGTGCTGACGTCGATCGTCGCTTCCACCTTGCTCGCTTCCACCTTTGCCGGGTCATACAAGATCGTTCCCGCTACCTTCGAAAACTGCCCTCGGACGTTCGACACCATCATGTGCCGCACCGAGAACGAAGCCGAACTGTGCTTGGAATCAATGCTGTATTCCGCCGCCATCAGCGGCGCTGCCAGCGCAAGAGCCAAAACGAAACGCATGGGCTGTTACCCCTTGTTGTAGAAGAAACGTTCGTGGACGATCTGTCCGTCCTTCCACTTTCTCACGGCCACCTGCTCGAGCGTAGTGCGGTAGCCGCCCTGGAAGGTGATGTCCATCTTCCACTGGCTGAAACTCATGTCACCGTTCACCGCCGAAGCCTCGACGCTTGCGCCATGGAACTCCTGCACACTCGCCAGAAACTTCTTCTCATTTTCCCGGTTGGCGTCCTTTCCCACCAGCGGCTCGGCCTTGTTCTCCTGCATCACCACGTCCTCGGCGTAGAACTTTTCAAACGCGCCGAGAATGTCGCCCGCCAAAACCTGGGCATTCAATTGAGCATCTAACTCTGCAATGTTCATGGGTATAACTCCGGATAACGGATTCGGTCGAGATACTCGACCAGGGTTTCTAACTCTTCGGGGCGCAAAGCCCCAAAGCTCCTCTGCGACGATTCGTTCACCGGGCCGTCCAGCGACGCCAACAGCGTCCGTCCCGGCTCGGTCAACGTACACAAAACCTGCCGCCGGTCTTCCTTGCACCGTACCCGGTGCACCAGACCCTTGGCCTCCAACTTGTCCAGCAACCGCGTTACCCCCGGCTGCCGCTCCACCATTCGCCCCGCAATCTCCAGCGTGGGCAATCCTTCAGCCCCGGCGCCTCGGAGTATCCGCAACACGTTGTACTGTTCCAGGCTCACGCCGTGCTCGGCCATCAAGGCCGACGACCGCCGCCGCAACTCGTCCACCGTCCGCAACAACGCCAAATAGGCCTCTTGCGAACGGCTCTGAAACGGCTTCGTCTGTCGAAGCTCTTCCCGTAGCCTTTGGGTGGAATTGCGTTCCATGTGACTACAGTACCAGTCAATGATTGACTAGTCAAGTAAAAATAGCGCACGGCTCGCGCCTGTGGTAAAACCGGAACTCCCCCATGTCCCGGTTCTCGCTCCCCGCCGCCCTCCTTCTCGCCCTTCTCTTTTTCGCCGCCAGCTTCACCTTTGTCCGCCAGGTTGGCATCCAGCAGGACGAAGTACTCTTCACCACCGCCGTCGTTCCGCCGTTCGAATACCACTACGCCATCGAACTCAACGGCCGCCCCTTCACCGCCATGATCATGCCGTATCTGGGCACTTTGAAAGGGCACCTATATGCCAAAATCTTCGCCCTCTGGCCGGCCGACGTCTATGCCATTCGCATACCCATGATGGCCCTCAGCGCCCTCACGCTTCTGCTTTATTGGGCCATCTTCCGCCTGACCCTCGGCCACCTCGTCGCCGCTATCGTCGTCGCGCTTCTCGCCCTCGATCCGCTCTACATCCTCACCTCTACCCTCGATTGGGGGCCTGTGGTGCTGCAACGCTTTCTTCTCGCCGCTGGCCTGTTGGCGTTGGTTTTCTATCACCGCAAACCCAGCCCTTGGCTGCTTGCTCTGGCCGGCTTTCTCTTCGGCCTGGGCGTCTGGGACAAGGCCACCTTTTTCTGGCTACTTGGCGCTTACTCCCTGGCCGGCTTCCTCATCTATCCGGCGGCCATCGTCGTTCCCTTCACGTTTCGCCGCCTCGGGCTCCTCCTGCTCGCCGGCACCCTCGGCGCCGCGCCCTTCGTCTACTACAATCTCCACCGTCCAGCGGAGACCCTCGCCTGGACCCCTCCCGCCGAGACGCTTCCCTACGCCCAGCGCGCCGTCATCATGAAACGTACTCTCGACGGCTCAGCCCTTTTCGACTACATCACCCGCCAGGACGCGCCGCCTTCGCCTCCCGCGTACACGAAGCTTGAATCCGCCGGCCTCCAGCTCAGCGCCCTAACCGGCCACTTCCACCACCATCTCCTCTTTCCCGCGCTCTTTGCCGCCCTCGCTGTAGCTCTCTATTTTCGCCGCACCGCCTACGCTCAAGCCACATTTTTCGCCGCAATTGCCCTTCTCTCCGGTTGGCTCGTGATGTTCGCCTTCGCCATGGGGGCCCAGGGCTCCCATCATACGGTCCTGCTTTGGCCACTCCCCCACCTCATGGTGGCCTGCGCTATGGCCGAACTCGCCCGTCGCCGCCTCGCCATCGCCGTCGGGCTTACCTCCGTGATCGCGGGCTCGGAAGCTTTCGTCACCGTTGAGTACTACGCCCAAGTTGTCCGCAATGGTCCGCAGGACTACTGGACCTCCGCCGCGGAACCCCTCCGTGCTTACCTCTCCGAGGCTGCCCCCAACGCCATTTATCCTCTCGAATGGGGCATCATTGGCCCGCTCCGCGCCCTCGGCCGTGGCAAGCTTCCAGTCGGGTTTACGCCAGAATGGCTCGACGCCGGCACAGAGTTCCAAGCCAAGGACCAGGCTGCTCTCAACCATCTTTTGACCGTCGTTAACCCCTATTTCGTCCGTTATGTCGATCGCACCGGCCGCTCGAACGCGCCAGTCGATCGTCTCATCGCCCGCTCCGCCGAACTCGGCTACCGCGAGCAGCCGATCGCTACGATCAACGACCGCCACGGCCGTCCCATGTTCTTCGTTACACAATTCCGCACCAGCCCGTAGTCTCCGATGCTCGCCCGCCTCGCCACCCCCGCCCTACTCGTCGCCCTCGTCATCCTCTTCCACTGGAAGCTGACGCTGACGTCTGAGTATGTCTGGTTCGACCACTCCGACATGGTCCATCTGGAGATTCCGCGGATGCAGTTCCAGGCCCGTGAACTTCACAACGGCCGCTTCCCCTTATGGGATCCTTCACTCTGGGCCGGGCAACCGCTTATCGGCCAAACACAACCCGGCCCGCTATTCCCGTTACAGCTCCTCTTCCTGCTGCTTCCTCTCGATCCCCAAGGCTACCTTCGCGCCGAAGTTCTCAACTGGTACTGGGTGACGCTTCATCTGGTAGCCGCGCTTGCTTGCTACGCTCTCTGCCGCGATTGGGGCCGCAGCCGGGTCGCCTCGCTCCTCGCCGCCCTCGGGTTCAGTTGCGGAGGCTTCCTCGCCTCGGTCGCCTGGTCCGATGTCGCCGCTGGCGGTATCTTCACTCCCCTCGTCGTCCTTTATGCCACCCGAGCCGTCCGGGGCCGCCGCCCTTGGGCCTCCGCCGCCCTTTCAGGCCTCTGCTTAGGCCTCGCCTGGCTTAGCGGCCACCACGAGGTCCCACTCCTCGTTTCGATGCTCATGATCGGCTTCTGGGCCGTCGCCGTCTGGCTCGGTCCCCGCCGTCTCCCCGTGGCCGTCGTCTCGATGCTCATCGCCGGTTGCATCGCGTCGGCCCAACTCCTCCCCACCTTAGAATTCGGCAGTCTTTCGAAGCGCTGGGTCGGTACGCCGGATCCAGTCGGTTGGTCCGACTACGTTCCCTACACCATCGTTACGATCTACTCCTTTCCGCCGCGCGGCATCCTGCAAACCTTGCTACCCAGCGCCGAACGCTTTGGTGACTGCGCCTCCTTCCTTGGCCTCGCCCTGGGCGCTCTCGGCCTGGCCGGCGCCGCCCGGGCCCACGCAGGCCGCCGCCGCTGGGTGCTTCTTGCCACCGGCGCAGCTCTGCTGTTTGCCCTCGGCGCCGCTACGCCGCTTCACGGGGTTCTCACGTCCCTCCTGCCCGGCCTCAACAAAGCCCGCCTGCCTGTCCGCGCGCTGCACGTTTTCACGCTCGGCCTCTGCCTCCTCGCCGCTTATGGCTACGATGCTCTCCCGCGGCACGGCCTCCTCCTCCGCCGGGCTCTGCTGGCGATCGGCGGGATTCTCGCCGGCTGGGCCGTCCTGCACCCTGGCTTTGACGATCGTGTCCTCCTCTCCGGCCTGCTCGCTCTTGTCCTCGCCATCCCATTCCGGCCTCAAGTCCGCGGTGCAGTCTGGATCGGCGTCGTGATGGTCGAACTCTACGGTGTCCACACCGCTACGTACTCCTCCCGTTACCATCCCGATCAGTTCAAATTTGCCCGACGCTTCGAGGAGAACAAGGACATCGCCAATTTTCTCCGCCAAGCTGACCTCCAAGCCCCCGTCCGCATCAGTGTCCTCGAAGAAGATATCCCCCTCAATTTTGGTGATTACCATGGCGTCGACGCCATCGGCGGATATGCCGCCGGCGTGACCGAAAACCTCCTCCGTGCCGAGACCCACACCCTCCGATCGCAAGCCCTATTCTCGATTACTCACCACCTCGGCAAGCAGCCCAATCACCCTGGCCAAACGGCTCTCTTTGAGGGCGCTTCCGGGGTCAAGGTCTGGGCCAATCCGAATGTCCTACCCCGCGCCTGGGTCATCCATGAAGCCCTTGCCGTGCCCACGTTGGCGGCTCTCCGTACCGCCGTCCAGGATGGCCCCCTCGATCTCGCCCGCCAAACGGTCCTCCTTGGCGAGGCCCCGCCGCTCGAAACCTGCCCCGGCGAAAATTCCGTCCAGATCCGTAGCCGCGGTTCCAATCGCGTTCGCCTGCAGGCAACGCTGCCGTGCAGGGGGATGGTCGTCTTAGCCGACAGCTACTATCCCGGCTGGCAAGTCACCGTTGACGGCCAACCTGCCCGCATTTGGGAGGCTTATGGCGTCCTTCGTGGAGTCGTCGTCCCCGCCGGTTCTCATGCCATCGAATTCCACTTCCGCCCGGCCAGCGTCTACATCGGCCTTGGCTTGTTCGCCGCCGGGCTCCTGCTCACCTTGATCCTCGTCGCCCGCCGCCGTTGATTCAGCGTAAACTGGCAAGATATATGGTTCGCCGATCTTTCCTCGTCTCCGCCGCTGCCGCGGCCTCTCAATCCTGGGCCCAAGCGAACGACCGCCTTCGCGTCGCCATTGTCGGCGTCGGCTCCCGTGGCTCCGCCCACATTAAGGAACTGCTCCCGGTTGCGAATCTCGAAATCGCCGCCCTGGTCGAAGTTGATGGCGCGCGCGCCGAGGCAGCCTCCCAAACCATCTTCGCTAAAACCGGCAAGCGCCCCTTGATTCACACGGATATGCGCCGGGCTTTTGAGGACAAGAACATCGACGCCGTCACCATCGCCACCACGAACCATTGGCACGCGCTGACCGCGATCTGGGCGATGCAAGCCGGCAAAGATGTGTATGTCGAAAAGCCGGTCTCCCACAATATCTTCGAAGGCATCAAGTTAGTCGAAACCGCTCGCAAGTACAAGCGAATCGCCGCGGGCGGAACGCAGCGCCGCTGGTGGGGCCGCTATCGGAAGGCCGTCGAGTTACTGCACGCCGGCGTCATCGGCGATATCTACCAGGGGAACTTCTTCTTCCCCGGCAGCCGCGACTCGCTCGGCTTCAAACCCGTCACCCAGCCGCCGGCGAACCTGAACTGGGACCTTTGGGTTGGCCCCGCGCCCATGCAGGACTATCACGCCAACTTAGTTCCTTATAACTGGCACTGGTTCTGGGATTTCGGCAACGGCGAACTTGGCAACAACGGCATTCATATGATCGATGTCCTTCGCTGGGGTATGAACAAGACTTACCCGGTGAAGGTCCGTTCCACCGGCGGGCGCTTTGGGTATAAGGACCAGGGCCAGACACCGAACACCCAGAACGTCACCTGGACCTACCCCGACGGCTCCGCCATTCTCGGCCAATTGCGCGGACTCTATACCACTGAGCCCATGGCTTGGGACTTCTTCGGCTCCAAGGGTCACTTGCACCTCAAGCAAAACGGCGAGTTTGTGATCACGCTCGGCCGCAATAAGCAGCCCGAACCCGCCGTCGAGTCCCCAGCCAACCTCGACCATTTTGCCAATTTTGCGGATGCCGTCCGCGCCCGGAATCCGAAACTGCTGCATGCCGAGATCGAAGAAACCGCCATCTCCACGGCGCTTTGTCATCTCGGAAACATCTCGCACCGGCTCGACCGCGAGCTCAAATTCGATCCGGCCAAAATGCAATTCGTGAACGACCCGGCCGCCAACGCTATGTTGACCCGGAAGTACCGTGCCCCTTACGTCGTCCCAGACAAAGTATAGTCCGGTGTTCGTCCGCTGGGGACGCCACCTAAGCGCCGCCTTAGCCGTGGGCCTTCTGGTCCTGGGCTTGGTGCGGGGCGTCCCTCTCCTCCCATTTTGCTGGCAAGGCGAATCCGCCACTGCCAAGGTCGTTCGCCTCGACCGGCTCACGGCCACCACCTACGAAGTCACCCTCGCGTTCCCCCGTTCCGGCGACCCGACGCCCTTCCACGCCACCCGGCGACTCTTTGCCACGCGCTACGCCCGGCGACTCACCCAGGATGCCTCTGTTCAAATCCTCTTCCGCCCAGATCGTCCGGAATCCCTCATGATCCTAAGCTATCCTGGCTCCGACTGGCTTCCGCCCGCCATCCTTCTCACTTTCGGCTTGTTTTTCTCTTTGGTTTGGAGAAAAACGCCCGCAAGCCGTCGTTAACCTCTGCCAATTCAAAACTCTCCGGGTCGAACCCTTCTCCGGCCCACTCCACCATGTCCTGATGCTCCTCATGTTCGGGGTCCTGGATCTTCTCGAGGAAATCCTCATAACCAAACGCACCGCCGACATCCTCCGGTGGGCACGCCCGTTTCCCCGCCACGCACACCGGAAGTTCCAGTGACGCAGTCGCCGGCAGAATCTTCTCCGCCGTCACTCGGTGCTTCCAATCGTCGCCGAAATCGTAAACTTACGTTATCGACGACTTCTCGTTCGGCAACACCTGCGACACCGTCGCCTTCGATGCCTTCTGGGTCCCTGAATCGCCGAAAAAGTCGGCCTCCGGTTCGCCCCAGATCGCCCGGCCCACCTCGAACTGGTACAGATGGCTGTTTGTCCATCCCATCGCGATTTGAATCGCAACGTGGAGGTGGTCGAGCCGCATGGAGCCCGGAACGAGAATACGCCGCCAGACCGGCGGCGTAGTATCCCGAAGTGTGATCTTGAGCTGAAAGACTTCGCTGACCATTGAGGCATTATGCCGTAGCTAGAGAGTGAGCCGCGCCGACCCGGCGAACTCCCTCCCTGACGGTCCCGCCGTCAGCCATGCTTCGACGGTGTAGACCCCATCCTTCCACGGCCGAGGTAACTGCAAGGCCAGCGGCACATCCACGGCGTACCGCAGGCCAGCCTCCGTCACCTCCTCCTCGCGAACCACCTGAATGAAAGCCTGCCCCTCGCTCCAACGCCACACTACGTCTCCGTCCGGGTCCCGCAACACGACGTCGTAGGTTTGTCCCGTCGGAAACATGACCTTGAACGGCGCGGGCCCGGCGTTCAGCCGCATCGTCACCGTCAGCGTGGTGGCATCCTTCCGCGCGACCTGAACCTGGAACAACGATCCGTCCTGCCCGCCGAGCGTCCACTGGCCGACCTTGGCGGCCACCAGCTTCATCGTCTTCGGCCCGGCGATCGTCTGTTCGGTGCGCTCCACCAAGCCGATGTTGGCCTGGTAAACCTCTCGATCCAACCCCGCGTCGGCGCAGGAACTTGTATAGGCGATCACCCCGCCCTTCTCCGGCTTGCCCATCGAAGTGCAATGCCGAAATTCAGCATTGAATTCGTCCGCGAAGTCGGTCAGCATCCGGTCCCGGGTGGACTCTTCATCGAAGTAGTACAGATTGCCGTCGCCACGCACCCTCACCCACAGCGGCTCGGCAGCATAGCCGATCAGCCGATGGAACACTCGCCCGTCGGCTGCCACCAGGGGCGTTGTGGCCACCCGAATCGTGGTCGTCGCGCCGCCCGGCTCACTCCGGTACGTCCATTCGTTCCCGGGCTGCAACGGGAAAAAGTCGGCGCCGCATAACAGGGCGGCGCCCAGCAGGAAGGAAAATAAAGTCCTCATACTGCAACAAGCGAATCCGCCCGCAGGGTTTGGCTCACCGTCCGCGAAAGTTTACCGCCGTCTCCCGGTAGCCAAGTACCCGTCGATCCATCCCGTCCGCTGCCCCGCGGCGCTCCACACCGTCGGAAAGAAGCTCTCATCCAATGCCGTTTCCCCCGTTCTCTGATACCGCCGGTAGATATAGCCCCCCGGCCGTTCGCTGAACTGCGCTTCTCCTGGCAGGTAGTGCACCCCGATGCTTCGCCGCATCCGGTCCCCGGTCGTGTTCGGCCCCGATCCGTGCCAGATCTCCCCAGCATGAAACACGCAACTTCCCGCTGGAACCTCCACGTAGGCAATCTCCGGCTCCCTCCCGGCTGCTGCGGCCCGCATCGGCGCCCGGTAGTCCTCGGTCGCGTGAAACTCCTTCGGAATCGGCGTCACCGGCCAGCGGTGCGAGCCAACGGCGTACTCCAGCGTCCCGGCTTCGCGGTAGGTATCGTCGAGCGCCACCCAGCAGGTTGTCGTCTGCGTCGGCTCGAGGAATTCCATAAATGAGGTGTCCTGGTGATAGCCGATCGACTTCGTCTGGGGCGGCTTCCACCAGATCGTATCTTGTCCGAGCTTCACGCTATCCCACCCGCTCAGCTCCCCTGCCGCTTGCGCCAGGGCCTCCGCCAACACCAGCCGCGCCACCGTCAGGTCTGCCTTCCACGCATTCGCCATGTGCCGCGTGGCCTCGGGACGGCTCATCTCTTCTCTCCAGTACCACTCGTCCGGATACACCCCCGTATCGAACTCTCCCCGGAACAGCAGCGGAAAGCGCGCCCGCAGCTCCTCGACGAATCCCTTGCCAAGCACCTGGGGCTTCACCACAAATCCGCGCTCCAGGAACTCCTCCCGGTCCGTCTCTGTCACTGCTATGGTTACCATCCCCTCATCATCCTCGAAACCGTGGTTCGCCGCCATCGAATAGAATTCAGAGATATGCCAGCATCTGCGCCACTCGACCGAATATCATTCGACCTGCTTGCTCTACTGACGAAGGATGCCCGCCTCTCCAACAAGCAGCTAGCCGCCGCGGTGGGACTGGCGCCCTCCACCTGCCACGAACGCCTGAAGCAGCTCCGCGATTCCGGTCTGCTCCGCGGAGCCCACGCTGAGGTCGATCTCAGACAACTCGGCCTCGGCATGGAAGCCCTCGTCCACATCGAACTCGCCCGCCACCAACGGGATGCCGTCGACAACTTTGTTGCCCGGCTCAATCAAGTCCCCGAGATCCGCCAAACCTTCCTGCTGGCTGGGCGCTTCGACCTGCTCGCCCACGTCGCCATCCGCGACATGGAGCATCTCAAAAACCTCGCCTACGACCACTTCACCAGCGACCACGGCGTCGTCCGCATCGAAACCTCCGTGGTGTTTGAATCCTGGGCGCAACGGGACCGCCTGCCCGCCGCGCCCCCGGACGCACTTCCTATGGCTCCCGGGCCGGCCGGAAACCGATCATCCGCCAAGCGGCCAACGACGGCCAACCCGCACTCCGGGCCGAAACTCGCTGGTCCCCCGCTTCAAAGAAAAACGCCCCGCCGCGCAGCACCCGGAACGCCCCGCTAGCCGGGCCTTTCGGATTCTTCTTGGGCGACTCTTTGTAGTAGTCCCTCTGATACCAATCCTGGCACCACTCCATCACGTTGCCGGCCATGTCCAGTGCGCCGTATGGCGACGCCCCCTTCGGAAAGGAACCCACCTCCATCCCGGTATCGAAACGCTGCTTCCCGACATAGTTGGCGAACTCGTGGCTGATCTCGTTCCCCCACGGAAACTTCCGCTTGTCCGTGCCTCGCGCGGCCTTCTCCCACTCCGCCTCGGTCGGCAGCCGGTACTTCTTCCCCGTCTTCGCCGACAGCCAGTTACAGTAGGCCGTCGCCGCGTCCCAATTGACGCCCAATACCGGATAGTTGTCGCTTCCTGGAGTACCGCCGCCGTGGTTGTTGGCCTGGTTCCAATACGGGCTCTGGTCCTTCGGCACGACCCACCCGTTCGGCCAGAATTTCTTGTCGTTGTAGCCGGGATCGTTCTGGAACTTCTTCCAATCCGCGTTGGTCACTTCGAGCTTTCCGATGTAGAACGCATCCAGCGTCACCGTATGCACCGGCCGTTCGCGGTCCAGTCCTTCGCCCGTCGTGTCGCCCATGGTAAACGCCCCGGCCGGCACTAACAAGAACTCGCCGTGCCCGTCGTTCACCGTCTTTGGCAGTTGCTGCGCGGCCGCGATCCCAGCGGCTAAGAGAAAGATTCCAAGCTTCACTTACTGCTTCCCCCGAAGAACTTATTCAAGTTCAAAAAGTGTTTCAACTGGTCCATCCATGGTCCGTATTCCGGGCTCGTCGTCGCCGCGCCGAATCCGTGCCGCCCCCGTTGGTAGAGGTGTAACTCCACCACCGTCCCGGCCTTGTTCATATCGAGGAACAACTGGGCCGATCCGTTGGCGGCGCCACGGTCATGGGCCGCCGCCAGCAGGAACACCGGCGGAAACTCCGCCAGCTTCTCGCCCGGCTGCGGCCGCCCCGCGCTGTAAACCATTACCAGGGAATGGGCCTTCGATGGCAGCCGGTCGATCGGGTCCGCCGCGCTTGGATCGCCTGCTGTCGCCGTCGCCGCCACGTTCCGCGCCATGCTCGAACCTGCCGAAAATCCCGCGAAGGAGATCCGCTCCGGGTCAATTCCGAATTCTTTTGCCCGCGACCGCACAATGCGCATCGCCCGGTTGCCGTCCAGCGCCCTTGCGGCCTCGTTGTATCGAGGACTCAGCCGGTAGGTCAGAACAAAAGCTGTCGTGCCCCAGTCGTTAAATCGCTCGGCGATATCCACACCTTCGAGGTTGTACATCAGCATGATGTTCGAACCTCCCGGGGCGATTACCACCGCCGACCCGTTCGGCTTCCCCGTTGGCCGGAAGACCGTCAAAAACGGCGCATCCAGTGGCCCATCGCCTAATGCCATCGGCACCTTCCCAGGCTCCCATAGCGGAATGTTGAAGTGCGGATCAGCCGCGAAGAGCACCGGCAGACTGGCTGCCCATAGAACCAGATTTCGAAGAAACATCGCTCCGGAGCATATCATAGAGAGTTCATGCGTTCTCTCTATGTCCAGGTCCTTGTGGCCATCGCCATCGGGTGCGTTCTCGGCTCCTTCGCCCCCGAAACCGGCGCCGCCATGAAGCCCCTCGGCGACGGCTTCATCAAGCTGATCAAGATGATCATCGCCCCGATCATCTTCACGACCGTTGTCCTCGGCATAGCAGGGAGCGAGGATCTCAAACGGGTTGGCCGCACGGGCGGGCTCGCACTCCTTTACTTCGAAGTCGTCTCCACGTTCGCGCTCATCGTGGGCCTCATCGTCGTCAATACCGTTCAGCCAGGCGCCGGCATGAATGTCGATGCCGCCACGCTGAACGGCGCTTCCGTCGCTGAATATGCCAAGCCTGGGAAGATGGGTTCGACGCAGGACTTCCTGCTCCACATCATCCCGTCCACCTTCATCGACGCCTTCGCTAAAGGCGAGATCCTCCAGGTCCTCTTTCTCGCTCTCCTTTCCGGTATCGCGCTCCAACGCATCGGCGGCCGCAATAGCGTGGTCTTTCAGGTCATTGAACAAGCCAGCGAGCTTTTCTTCAACATCGTGAAGATCATCATGTACGCCGCACCCATCGGGGCCTTCGGCGCCATGGCTTTCACGGTCGGCGCCTACGGCCTCGCCAGCCTGCTCTCACTCGCCAAGCTCATGGCGACGTTCTACCTGACATGTGCCGTCTTCATCTTCGGAGTCCTCGGCCTCATCGCCCGCCTTCATGGATTCAACATCTTCCGCTTCCTCCGCTACATCCGGGAAGAACTGCTCATCGTCCTTGGCACCTCGTCATCGGAGGCCGCCCTTCCCCGCATGATGGCCAAGCTCGAAGCCCTCGGGGCAGGGAAGTCCACCGTCGGGCTCGTCATCCCCACCGGCTATTCGTTCAATTTGGATGGCACATCGATCTACCTCACAATGGCCGCGGTGTTTCTCGCGCAGGCCACCAACACCCCGATGACGCTCACCCAGCAGTTGACCCTGCTGGCGGTCCTCCTTCTCACTTCGAAAGGTGCCGCCGGCGTCACCGGTTCCGGCTTCGTTGTCCTCGCGGCGACCCTTTCGGCCGTGGGCAACGTCCCCGTCGCCGCGTTGGCCCTGATCCTCGGCATCGACCGGTTCATGTCGGAGGCGCGCGCTATCACGAACGTCATTGGAAATGGCGTCGCCGCTGTCGTCGTAGCGCGCTGGACAGGCGACCTCGACCGCCAAACCCTCCACGACGAACTTCACCGTTAACGGAGCGGCTGCGTACTCCACAGAGAGAACAGCAGCGTGTGATTGTCTTCCCGGACTCGTCCGTTCCGCTGCCAAACCGTCTGCAGCATGTAGCCCGTCTCCAGCCGCCAATATTGGTTCAGCGTCCTCCCCCACAGCACCATCGCCCGATTGTTGTCGAGCGGCTTCGGAAAGGTTTCGGGTGGCGTCGGGGCGAAGATCTCATTGGCCAGAATCAGCCAGTTCTTCCCCTTCAGTGGGATCATTCCCCGCAACAGATAGCGGAACCGGTTCTCATACAGATCTCCTGGCAGCCAACGGTTCTCTGTCCGGAAGCGGTGGAGAACTTTCACCTTCCCAGCATCGTGCCGCACACGCAGTTCCTGGTACAGCCGGTTTTCCTGCAAGGTCTGCGCCACTGGGTAGTTTCCATAGCGATAAGTCTCAACAAATCCATAGCCACCGCTCAGTTCCAGGGTTTTGTTGATCTTGAAGTTGATTGCAGGCCGCAGCAGCAGATTTTGCCCTCGGAGCAGCATATCGTGGCGCCGCCATTGGCCCTCCAGATGGAGTCCCCAGCGGCTATTCCCAATCGGATGATCGCCAAAATACTGATACCAACCGTGCGCATTCCGGTCCACCTGCCCCGCTGCTAACCCAGCGGTCAAGAGCCCAAGCCAAATGAAGTGCATCCTACGCTAGTGTATCCAGCGATAGAATTCTTTCTATGCCGCCTTCCTCCCGGCGCGAGTTCCTCGCTGCCGCGCTCGCCCAATCCGTCTCCCGCCCGCCGAATTTCATCGTCCTCTTCGCCGATGACATGGGCTACGGCGACCTCGCCTGCTACGGCCATCCCACCCTCCGCACACCCAACATCGACCGACTCGCCGCCGAGGGCATGCGCTTCACCTCATTCTACGCAGCCGCCTCCGTTTGCACCCCTTCCCGCGTCGGCCTGCTTACCGGACGCCACCCCATACGCGCAGGCCAACCCGGGAACACTGGCCCCGACACCGTCGGCGGCCTCCCGCTCTCGGAGCTCCTTCTCCCCCAACTCCTCAAGGCTCGCGACTATAAGACGATGGCCATCGGCAAATGGCACCTCGGCTTCCAGCCGGCTGCCCAGCTTCCGACCAAGCGCGGCTTCGATGGCTGGCTCGGCTTGCCCTACTCGAACGACATGATTCCCCCGTGGGTCAAGACGGACCGGCCGCTGCATCTGTATAAGAACGAGGACTCCATCGAGCAGGTCACCGATCAGTCGAATCTGACGCCCCGCTACACGGACGAGGCCGTCAAGTTCATCAGAGCGAACAAAACGAACCCCTTCTTCCTCTACCTGCCATACGCCATGCCCCATCTGCCGGTCAGCGCCCCGGCGAACCGGCGCGGCCGCTCCCGGGCTGGTCACTACGGCGATGTGATCGAGACGCTCGACTGGTCCGTCGGCGAGATCACCCGCACCCTCAAGGAGCTCAACCTCGACCGCAACACCTTGGTCATCTTTACCAGCGACAACGGCCCGTGGCACGACCTTCCGCCCCGCATGTTGGCAGGCGGCGTAGAGCACTGGCACACAGGCTCGAAGGGTCTCCTCCGCGGCGCGAAAGGCACGACCTATGAAGGTGGCTTCCGTGTTCCCGGCATCTTCCGCTGGCCTGGCGTCATCCGTCCCGGCGAGGTATCCATGGATATGGCCTCCACGCTCGATATCCTCCCGACGCTCCTCGCGGTCGCTGGCCTCGACTTGCCGAAGGACCGACCTTACGACGGCCACAACCTTCTTCCCCATCTCCGCGACGGCAAGCCCTCCCCGCGCCAGGAGTTTTTCTACGCGCTCGGCAAGACGCTGGATGGAGTTCGTCAAGGCCCCTGGAAGTACCGGCAAACGAAGGGCTCCGGCCCCGAACTCTACCACCTCGACCGCGACCCCGCTGAGCAGTACAACGTAGCTACGGCAGAACCCGAAGTCGCCACTCGTCTCGCCGCGCGCCTTAAGGCCTATGCCGATGAGATACGCGCCGACCTCGCTCGCTAACTATGTGTTGGTGCTGGCGGGCAGTTGGCTTTTCCTCGCCATTGTGGTCCAGCAACCACTCCGATTCGAATTAGACGTCGCGAATACCATAGTTGGCTGGCTCCTCGCCACGATTCCCGCCATCGCGACATGGCGATTCTATCGGCTGTCCGGTTGGGGTTGCCTGCCGGCGCTATTCTCACAGTTGATGTGGCTCTCGATGGTAGTGTCCATCCTCTCCCCTCCTCCCGAGCCGATCTATGCGGAGAAGAGGATTGCGGGCACCCGAATCTACATCGACAAGTTTCTGCGCACTCCCATCGACCCTTACCGCTTCGACGTGTGGACGACGCGGACCATTTATCCAGGTTTCGTGGTGCAGCGCTATGCAGGCACGCTGCCCGACTGTGCCGCTCCTCGTCTGACGGCCACCCAACTGCTCCTCGACGGCTGCGGGATGTCACCCGTCTCACTCGCGGAACTTGCCCGCACGCGCCGCCTCCCTCTGTGGTTGCTCCGCTGAGCTTCCGTATCGTCAACTCCCCTCCGCAAGTAAGATGTAGAGCATGACATTTTCGCGCCGGCAGTTCCTGGGCGCCGCGTCGTCCGCGTTGCTGGCTCAGCCGGCCCCGCGGCCCAACGTGGTGTTTGTGATGACCGATGACCAGGGGTATGGGGACTTGGCCTGCCACGGGAATCCCGTGCTGAAAACGCCGAACCTCGACGCCCTCTATGCGCAGTCTGTCCGATTGACAAACTACCATGTCAGCCCGACCTGCGCCCCCACCCGCGCCGCGTTGCTCACCGGGCGGTATTCGAACCTGGCCGGCCCCTGGCATACGATTCAGGGGCGCAGTATTCTCCATCACAACGAACGGACCGTAGCGGAGAGCCTCCGGACCGCCGGCTACCGCACCGGAATCTTCGGGAAATGGCACCTGGGGGATAACTACCCGAGCCGCCCGCAGGACAAGGGATTCGACGAAGTCCTCAGCCACGGCGGCGGAGGCATCTGGCAAACTCCGGACCACTTCGGCAACGACTACTTCGACGACACCTACCGGCACAACGGGAAGCTGAAGAAGTTCAACGGCTTCTGCACCGACGTGTTTTTCCGCGAGGCCCAGCGGTTCATCGATCAAGCTTCAAGGGCGAAACAACCCTTCTTCTGTTACCTGCCAACGAACGCGCCGCATGGGCCCATGTGGGCTCCGGCAGAGAATGAGGCCCACTATCAAAACGTGAAAGGCCTGAAGGAAGCCGGCTTCTACGGAATGATCGAGAACATCGACGAGAACGTCGGACGGCTCCGGCGGCATCTGGAGGCGGCCGGTCTGGCGGCCAACACGATCTTCATCTTCACGACCGACAACGGTACGGCGTCCGGCGCCCAGGTCTTCAATGCAGGAATGCGCGGCGCGAAGGGGTCGGCGTATGAGGGCGGTCATCGGGTGCCATTCTTCTTGCACTGGCCGGCGGGCGGTTACACAAAGGGCCGGGATGTGAAGCAGTTGACGGCCCACATCGACGTGTTGCCAACGTTGCTCGAACTGACCGGCGTGGCGCGTGAGGCGGCGGCCCTGCCGCTGCACGGACGTTCGATGGTCCCGCTGCTGCGCGGACAAGTTTTGACCGAGCGGTCGGTGGTCGTCGACTCCCAGCGGGAGGAGGAGTTACTGCCGTGGAGGCAGGCGGCGGTGATGACGGAGCGGTGGCGATTAGTCAGCCCGGGTCCAGGTGGCGCCGCCGGCGAACCGCGGAAGTTGGAGCTGTACGACGTGCTGGCGGACCCCGGGCAGAAGACGGATTTGGCGGCAGCGGAACCGGCGGTTGTGGCGCGGTTGAAGAGCGACTATGAAAGCTGGTGGGCGACGGTGGCAGCGCGGGCCCGGGAATACGCGCGGATCGTGATCGGCGATCCGAAAGAGAATCCGGTCCGGCTAACGGCGCACGATTGGCACGGGGCGGGGGCCTTGGCGACGTGGAATCAGAAGTCGATTCTGCAGGGGCCGGTCGCGAACGGGTTTTGGGCTTTGGAAGCGCGGGCGGGCCGCTACCGGTTTGCGCTACGCCGGTGGCCGGCCGAGTTGGGTTTGGCTTTGGGGACGGGATATACGCCGGAGCCGGGGAACCGGGAGCAAACGCCGGGCAAAGCAATCGCAGGGCTGCAGCTAGCGCGGATTAAGATCGGAGGCATCGAGCGAGAGATGAAGGTGGATCCCGGCAAAGCGTCGGTCGAGTTCGAAGTGCGCCTGCCGCCTGGCCCGATGGAGTTGCGGACTTGGCTGATTGCCAAAGATGGGACCGAGCGCGGGGCCTACTACGTAGATGTGAAACGGGTGGGGCAGTGAGGGGGTTGCGCTCTGAGTATTACGGAAAGTAGAATAGTTTCGTGATTCGGTCATTTCGGGACCGCGAGACCACGGATTTATTCGACCGCTATGCGTCGAGGCGATGGAGCTCGATAGCGCGGCCGGCCTTACGGAAATTACAGATTTTGCATCGGGCGAAGGACCTGATTGACCTTCGCGTCCCGCCGGGAAATCGGTTGGAGGCACTGGAAGGCGATCGGGTCGGCCAGTACAGCATTAGGATCAATGATCAATATCGGCTTTGCTTCCGGTGGGACGAAGGCGATGCGTTTGACGTGGAATTGACGGACTACCACTGATTGGAGGTACCAATGGAACGGAAGCGAAATTTGAGTCCGGTGCACCCGGGAGAGATCTTGCGGGAGGAGTTTCTGGCCCCAATGGGCATATCGATCAATGCACTGGCACGAGCACTACGGGTGCCTCCGAGCCAGGTTTCGGGGATTGTAAACGAGAAGCGTGGCATCAGTGCCTTGATGGCTCTGCGGTTGTCCCGCTACTTCGGCTGCTCCGCTGAACTCTGGCTGGGATTGCAGCAGGATTATGAGTTAGCGCGGGCGCTTGATCAGTCGGGGAGCCAAATTGCGGTCGAAGTACTGCCTCGGGCGAGCTGAAGCGGGCCAACTGCCATAACCCTATGCGAGCTTTCAATGTTGGACTTCTCGGTTGGGTGACGTTGGCGCTGGCGGCGGACTGGCCGGAGTGGCGCGGAGCGGGGCGGCAGGGCGTCTGGACGGAGCGCGGGGTGTTGGAACGGGTCCCGGCCGAGGGGCTTAAAGTCAAGTGGCGCGTCCCCATAGGCGCCGGCTACTCCGGCCCAGCCATCGCGGGGGGACAGGTGTTCCTGCTCGATCATACGCCGCGCACCGGGAGCAGCCGGGTGACGGAGCGGGTGGTTTGCCTGGACGAAAAAACCGGCAGGCAGTTATGGACTCGTGAGTGGGAGGCCGACTATCGCGGACTTGACTACAACAACGGGCCGCGGGCGACTCCGACAGTGGACGGCGACCGGGTGTATGTTTTGGGGGCCAAGGGTTCACTCCGTTGTTTGCGCGTGAAGGACGGCCAGGAAATCTGGAGCGTCGATTTTGTGCGGGACTTCGGGACAGTCGTCCCGGGATGGGGGATGTCGAGCGCGCCGTTAGTCGTGGGGGAGAAGCTGATTGCGGTAGTTGGCGGCAAGGGGGACGGGAAGGTGGTGGCGTTCGCCAAGCGGACGGGCAAGGAGGTATGGCGGGCGCTATCGAGCGAGATCTCCGAGCCTGGATATTCGCAGCCGGTGCTGATTCAACGGAGGAGACCGGAGGTGGTGATCTGGCATGCGGGGGCGCTGGAGGCGCTCGATCCAGAGACGGGCACGGTGAACTGGTCACACCCGTTCCGCGTGACGATGAACACCCCGATTGCGACACCGGCTTGGAGCGGGAACAGTCTTCTGGTTTCTGGTTTCTTTGACGGGGCCCGCATGATGCGGCTGGACGGCGGGACGCCGGAATTAGTCTGGCGGAGTAACGAAGGCAATGAGATCCGGAGCGATAAGTTACACGCGCTGATGAGTCAGCCGCTAATCATGGGCGAGTATGTCTATGGCATCTGCAGTTATGGGCAATTGCGCTGTCTCCGGCGGGATACGGGGGAGCGGGTATGGGAGTCGCAGGCCGCGACCGTGGAGCGCACGCGGAATGTTTCGGCTTGGCTGGTGCCAAACGGAGACCGTGTGCTGATTCTGAATGACCGGGGGGAGTTGGTAATGGCTCGCTTGTCACCGGCCGGGTATAGCGAGATTGGGAGAACGAAGGTGATTGCGCCGACTTCGGCGGCCGGGGGAAGGCGCGAGTTCGGAGCCGTCGTCTGGTCCCACCCGGCGTTTGCAAACCGGCATATGGTGTGGCGGAACGACCGGGAAGTCGTGCGCGTCTCGCTCGACGCATCCGAGTATTAAACTGGCCGGTGCGATACTGGCAGGATGATACGGTTACTCGCCATTTTGCTTGTTAGTTCTGCCTTGGCCGCCGGGGCAACGATTGCGGAAAAGACGGCCGGGATGACAAAGTTGGACGGGCTGTTCCCTCTCTACTGGGACGGGAAGTCGGGAAACCTGTATCTCGAGATCTCACGATGGGGTGAAGAGGTTCTGCTTTACACGTCGTTGCCCGCCGGATTGGGCTCGAACGACATCGGGCTGGACCGCGGGCAGACCGGTCGGGCGCGGGTGGTTCGGTTTGAACGCGTGGGGCCGAAGGTGATGCTCATCGAGGGGAACCGTCGGTTCCGTTCGTCATCGGCGGACGCGGCAGAGCA
Organism: Candidatus Sulfopaludibacter sp. SbA3; assembly: GCA_945890485.1. Taxonomy (GTDB): domain Bacteria; phylum Acidobacteriota; class Terriglobia; order Bryobacterales; family Bryobacteraceae. The sequence continues at coordinate 82,510 of CAMDCN010000016.1, forward strand.
GAAGGCGGTAGCAGATTCGTTTGCGAGCACCGTGCATTGGGGATTTGCCCCAGCAGCGGAGGAAGGACAGCGGGTGCTGATCGACGCGACCCCGTTCTTCGTACGCGACGGCCATGAGGCGGCGGCGACCGTGCGGCGGGCTCGGGCGGGAACCTATCGGGTGGATGCGTCCCGGAGCGCGGTGTGGATGGAACGTACAAAATCGTTTCCGCGCAATACGGAAGTGGAGGTGATGCTGACGTTCACCGGCGAGCCGCAGGGAGGCCTGGTCGGCAGCGTTTCGCCTTCAACGGAGGCGTTTACCGTAAGGGAGCACTACAGCTTGGTGGCGTTGCCCGGCTCTGGATTCACGCCGAAGGCGCTCGACCCGCGGTCGAGCTTCAATGCGGTGACCTACATGGATTATTCGACGCCCCTTGGAGAGCCAATGACGAAGCGGTGGGCCGTACGGCATCGGTTGCCGATCCGGTATTATCTCGATCCCGGCACGCCGGAACCGGTGCGGACGGCGCTACTTGAAGGCGCTCGATGGTGGGCACAAGCGTTTCCGGCCGGGCAGTATACGGTGGAGATGTTACCAGACGGAGCGGACCCGATGGACGTCCGGTACAACATGATCAACTGGGTCCACAGGTCGACGAGAGGATGGAGCTATGGAGCGTCGATTGTGGACCCGCGGACGGGGGAGATTCTTAAAGGAAACGTGACGCTGGGGTCGCTGCGCGTCCGGCAGGACTACCTGATTGCCGAGGGGGTGTTGGCTCCCTATGAACGAGGCAAGGCGGTGAGCCCGGCGATGAAGGAAATGGGTTTGGCGCGGCTGCGGCAATTGTCGGCCCATGAGGTGGGGCATACCCTCGGCCTGGCCCATAACTTCGCGGCAAGCGTAAACGGCAAGGCCAGCGTGATGGACTATCCGCATCCACAGATCGATCTCGACGCGAGTGGAAAGCCGACGCTCGCGAACGCCTACGCGACGGGGTTGGGAGAGTGGGACAAGATGGCGATTGGGTGGGGGTATCTGGGCGGAGCGTTGACGCTGGACCGCTTGCGTTTCTTAAGCGACCAGGACGCGCGGGACGAAGGCGGGGCCAGCCCCGTGGCGCACCTATGGGATAACGGGGCCGATGCGGTGGACGAACTGAACCGCGTGATGCTGGTGCGCCGAAAAATTCTGGCGCGGTTTGGCGAAGACAACCTGCCGATGAGCGAGCCGATGTCCTCTCTGGGCGATACCTTGGTTCCGATGTACCTCCTGCATCGCTATCAGACCGAAGCCGCGTCGAAAGTGATTGGCGGAGTGGACTACACCTACGCGCTCCGGGGCGACGGACAGAAGATTGCAGAGCCGGTGAAACCGGCTGAACAGCGGCGGGCGTTGGCGGCTGTGCTGGCCACCATCGATCCCGCGGAGTTGGAGATTGCAGAGCGAATTCTTGCGCTCTTGCCGCCGCGAGCCTTTGGGTACGGAACCACGCGGGAGCAGTTCCGGAGCCGAACGGGGCTGACGTTCGATCCCGTGGGCGCGGCGGAAGCGGCGGCCAACCATACCGTGGGGCTCTTGTTTCATGCAGAGCGGGCCGGACGGCTGGAACAGTTGGCGGCGCGAGTGGCGGGGAGCCCGGGGTTCGGTGAGGTGATGCGCGCGGTGCTGGCGAAGACGGGAGTGAAGCGCCCCGGGATGCAGGGAGAGATCCAGAAGGCCGTGCGAACGGTGGTGATGCAGCATCTGATGGCGCTGGCTGCCAATGAGGAGGCCCAGGCCTCCGCGCGAGCGTTGGCGATGGACGGGTTATTGCAGATGAAAGCGGACGGGGCGTTGACGGCGGCGGCGATCGACCGGTTCGTCCGGGAAGGGAAGCCGCCAGCCATGGCGAAGCCGCTGGAGGCTCCGCCGGGCCAGCCGATCGGATGTGAGGATTGGTTCTGAGTGGTGGGCGCTCGCTACCGCGCCCACAAGCCGATTTCGTTCTCGCCAGCCGCCATCGCCACCCATTTGCCATTGGGCGAAAACGCAAGCGAAGCCACCCGGTGCGGAGCGCGTAGCGTCCTCAAGATCTTGCCCGTAGCCAAGTCCCAGAACACGACCTTCACGGGATTCTTTTCCGCCAGCACATCAAACCCGCCAGTGACGATGGTCTTGCTGTCGGGCGAGATCGCCAAAGCCGAAATGGTTTCGCCGTGGCCGCCGAGTTTCTTAATTAGCGCGAAGGTCTTGGTGTCCCAAATGTAGACGGTCTCGTCCAGCCCGGCCATCACCAGCCGCTGACCGTCCGGGGTAAACTCCGCGGCGAACATGGCGCCCGTGAGGTCCTCCATCTTCTTAACCAGCTCTCCGCTCGCTGTCCGCCACACTCGTACGTCGTTGTCGTAATTGGTGCTGACCAGCAGGCCCCCGTCGGGCGAGAACCGCAGCGCCGCGGTGCCGCCGATGCCATCGGCAAGCACGTGACGCTGCTTGCCGGTGGCGACTTCGCGGATCTCAACCCGCTGGTCGGCGGTGCTGGCCGCAGCCAACCAGCGGCCGTCGCTCGACAGGGAGGCCCGGTTCATCGCGACGTTGTTCATGATCTGGACCTGGCGGTCGGCCGTGAGGTCCCAGACCCGCATGTTAGCTTTGTCTACCCGTTCCGCCCACCGGTCGGCGGAGAGCAGCGAACTACGGGGCGGAACCTTCTTTTCATGGGTGAGTTTACCGGTCTCGACGGTCCACGTCCGGATGGTGTTATCCCGGCACAGGGCCGAAATAGTAAGTCCATCCTTCGAGAATTCGAGGGTGCCGGGAATAGCGGCTGCCGTCAAGCTGCGGTCGGCCATCTACGCTTTCTCCAGGACGATGTCGAAGCGAATTTCGGCGCGCGGAGCGGCAGGGCCCTCGAAGAGTTTGACCGGCATAATGAGCTCGCGATTGGCGGCCAAATTGCGCTTGTTCCAGTTTTTTACCGGGTCGCCTTCGAAGAAAGGGTCAGTGGCGAAGTAAGCTTGCGTGATGAGCGACTTGTGGCCAGGAGCGGCAATCAGATAGTGGATGTGCTGAGCGGGACGGTCGCCATAGTGCCCAGGCATAACGGTTTCCACCGCGTAGTCGCCCTTGGCATCGGGCGTTACTTTCGTACGGAATTTGTACCCGCGGGTGTCGTAGCGTCCGGCGTGGTCGGCGTGCCAGAAGTCGACCGTGGCGCCTTCTACAAGTTGCCCTTTTACGTTCACGACGCGGCCCGAGACGAGCAGTGGAAAGCCGGGATCTTTGGGTCCGCGCAGGGTGCGCAGATTGGGAGCGCCCTTGCGGAAGAAGGGTCCGAGGACGTCCGCGGCGGTTGGTTTCATTGCCTGCTTCTCGGCTTCCTCCCAGTACGCCAGCAATTGAGTTTGGGATAGGGCGCCGGAGCCCGCGATAAGGCCTCCGGTGATGCAGCGCTCCATAATTTCACGGCGGCTGAGCTTGGCAAGTTTCATGTATCGGTCCTCGTTCACTCGCTGAGCTTACTCGACCTGGAATCGGGCTGCAAGCGGTGAGCCTCAAGATACCCGGTTCTTCGATCAGGATTCTGGTGCCGAGTTCACACGAGCGCTCCTTCGCCAGCCCTACGCTGCATCCGGTATCAAGCCGACAGTCGCTCTTGATGCTGTGTCATGGGCAAGGATCGTCGGTTCGAGGCCGCTCGAGGGCGGTTCGCAGTGCTTCCAGCCAAACCCGGGCATCGGCTTCCCGCTGGTATGGGTCGTAGCGCAGTGCTCTGGCGAAGACGGCGGCCGCCGGTATCCCGGCCTCACGGAAATGCTCGTGGAGCGATTGTTCCCATTGATCGTTCATCGGCAGTTCGAGATCGGCGTAGCGGAGGTTCTTGAGCATCTCGAGCGCAATCACCGCCAAGGAATAGACGTCACTGGCGGCCGATGATCGCCCTAGCATCTGTTCCGGCGCCATATATAGGAAAGAGCCTGCCGGATGGGTCGTCGTCGAGAGATCTTCCCGCTGCAAGTGAAGCACGGACGCGCCAAAGTCGATGACGATCGGCTGGTAACCACCTTCCGCGCAGGGCTCCAGTAAGACGTTTTCCGGCTTGAGATCACAGTGAACGATTCCCTGAGAGTGGGCCGCGGCCAAGGTACGGGCCATGCCGTCGAGTATTGCCAGCGCCTCCTGCTGGGGCACCGGCGCACGCACGGTCAGGAATTCTCGCAGCGTCGGCCCCTCAACAAAGCGCATAACCATGTGGGGCAGTCCCGCGGGGTCAACCCAGCTATCGAGGATCGGGAGCACGCCGGCGTCCCGCACCAGCGCGACGGCGGCGACCTCCTGAGCGAATCGCCGTCGCAACCACGATTCGCTCTGGGCGCTCCGCGTGGGCGGCGGCCGCAGTTGTTTGATGACGACCGAGGCTCCGCTGGACTCGTCGTCGGCGCTGTAGACATCGGCGAACCCTCCCTGATTCAGCAGCCGTGTAATTCGGTAGCGATCGCGCACCAGAACGCCAGGCGTCCAACGAGCGATCGGAGCAACTCGCAGGTTGCGCTGCCGCGTTTGCTGCGCTTGGAAAAACCGTCGCTTTTTCCAAGCGTAGCTCTGGCGTAAGAGGGCCGGCCACGCAAGCCAGCCGCAGATCAGTACCCCAACGGCCAGGAACACCGTGGCGCTCAGTGTCTGCCACCACTGGAGCTCAACTTCGGTCTTTACGGTCAGGGTTTCGGCCGAACCGGCGTAGCGAAGTTGCAATAGGCGCTCTCCGCCGCCCACCTCAGCGAGGGGGATGGCGTGCTGGGAGGCAGCCTGCCAAAGCTCGTCGCCAAAGCGGTATTCGATGGGCGCGGGCGCGATCAGCGCTGCTTCCGGAAGCGCCGACAGTTCCAATACCGCCGATTCGCCCTTCTGCCAGCGAAGGGTTCGATTCGATTCGGCCAGGGTGACCGACTGGGCTCGCCGGAGCACGCTCACCTGCGGAGGGGCGCCCGGGTCTTCCGCCAAGGCCTGATGGGGAATCTGATACAGGCGACTGTTCACGACCGTAAGAATCGACCCATCCGCTTCTTCCCGAAACACCTGCCCCATCTCTCCCGGTTCGATGCCCAGATTGGCGCTGACCGGGTTCCAGTCAGCAATCCGCGTGGGCGGGTTCCGGAGAGCGTTCCGGGCAAACGACAGGCCGCTGTCCGAGCCTCGCCAAAGGCGCGCCTGGCTGTCAAAAACCAGGAACTGTGTGTCGTTGGCGAAGCCGTTTCGGGTGCCGAAATGCTCACAGGTCCATGGTTGCTCCGGTGTAGCCCGCGTTGTACGGGTAAATCCATCCTGATCCCGGTAGCCGATCCAGTATTCGTCGCTGGAGGAAATGGCGACCGTACGCATACGGGGCGATAGCAGGCAGGCGGGCGCCGGCAATTCTAGCCAATTGCCGGCTTCGTATCGGAGCAGAGCCCCTTCGGTGATGGCGTATAGCTGGTTTCGAGTGTCACGCACGAATTTCCCGAAGTATCGTTTGGTCGAGCTCAGAAAGCGGTAATGGAGCTGGGGCTGCTTCACGATCTCAATCAGGTTGTCCTTGGATGCCGCCCACAGGCGCCCGTCGGAGGTATGCGCGAGGTCCCAAATGTTTCGTACGAACTGACCGGGTTCGCCTCCATCGGGGTTTCGGGGGACCCGCGCCAAGAGCCGGCCCGTCCTGTCCAGGTGGACTACGTCTTTGTGGCGCTGCACCGCCCAAAATGTTCCGTCCGGGTCCGCCACAATGGCGAGATAGGCGCCTCCCGGCGGGGCGTTCGGCAAGGCGCGCGGAACCACGGTGTTCACGGTGGCGCCGTTACAGAATGTGTATGGCGAAGGGCTGGCTCCAGTCAGATCGATGAGTTCCTGCTCCGTCGCCGCCAGCAACTGGTGGCCGATCCGGATGACATCGTGGATCGGGCTCTGCGGCGATTGGAAGCCATAAAGGATGCGGAGGCGTCCGTTCGGCGGAACCAGTGAAATCTCTTCCAGCCCTTCCGTCGCCCACACGCCGCCTCTTCTGTCCATCCCGAACCCGACGCTGTCGGTGGATGGCCTCGGGATCACCGTCGCAGCCAGGTTCGTTAACCACTGCCATTGATTGCACTGGTAGGCGAGGGCTTCGCCGTCGCGGGAAGCAATGGCCGTTCGGTTGGCCAGGATGGGCGGCGCTCGTAGCGACGATATCCATTGGCCGCCGCTTCGCCGCAACTGGTGCAGCCTGCCTTGCGCCACGACGGCCAGGGCATCAGACCCAACTGGCACGACCTCCTCCGGCCAAAGGTCCGCGGGAAGGTTTTCGACGCCCTTTTCGATACCTGCCCCATTCCAGCGAACCCATTTCGCGACACCCGCCGCGCCGAACCATACCCGGCCCGCTGCATCGCCCCGAATCGTTCCGCGGCTTGGCGATTCTGCAACCGGAATGGCTGCATTCTTGTCCCATACCGCGATGTGCTGTCCGGCGGCATAAAGGTAGTCCCCGGCCGCCGATATCGATGTCCACCGGGAAGATCCCGATAGCTTGCGGAATCGCCCGTCCTCGAGGCGCCAGACTGCGCCGTCCGAGAGCACCCAAACGGCGCCGTCGTTTGTCACCTCGACCCGGTCCCCGCTGCGGGCTGGTAACCCAAACTCGATAGCCGGCACGAGCCGAACACCGTCGAATCGAAACGTTCCGTTTGGCCCGGTCGCCCACGGAAATCCGGCCCGGTCAATCGTCACGCTATGGATCTTAGCGCCCAAAGTAGGATAACGGCGGACTCCATAGTGGAATGGTTGACTCCAAAGAAGCCATCCAGCGCCGAGCATGAGGGCCAAGGTGCGCACTTCTCTAGTATGCGAAGGATTCCGATTCAATCGGATGTTATGCTTTTGTCATGGCAGCTACGGGGTCACTGACGGAACTGATTCGGAGAATGCAGGACGGTGACCGGGAAGCGGCCGGCTCTGTCTTTGCACAGGCGGCGGGAAGGCTGCGGGCGATGTCGAAAGCGATGGTAGCGCGGGATACGCCCACGGCTGGATTTAACGCTTCCGACTTGGTTCAGGAAGCATTCGCCCGGAAGGTGCTGGGTCTGGACCGGCGGATGCGCATCAACGATTCGAGCCATTTCTTCTCGGTCGTGGCGAATGGCATGCGACAGATTCTTACCGATCGCGCGCGGGGCCGTCGAGCGCAGAAGCGGCAGATGCCTTCGCTGCAAGAGTGGCTGGAGATCCACCGGCCGAATCGTCTGCGCGGAGATCTCGTGAGGGCGATGCAGAAGTTGGAACGGCTGGATCCGACAGCGCACCGTGTCGTGCAATTGAAGAATGACCACGGACTCACTTGGGACGAGGTGTCAATGGCGACCGGGTTGCAGGTAAAGGCGGCTCGGGCGGAGTTTGAGTACGCGATCCACTGGCTTCGGCGGGAGATCGCCTAAGCGTTCCACCCGGCTTTGGCACTAACCAGCAGGGTGTCCGCTTCCTGCGCCAGCCAGCGGCGGCCCGAGTCGGAAACCTGAGTGGCGATCGAGAAGGGGAACGCGGCCACCAGCGTATCGACGGCATAGCGGCGTCGGACGGGAGTCCCACCGACCAGGAGCGAGTGCGTAATTCCGTCTGGCCTGAGTTCGAAGCCTTCGAGGCTCCAGCCGGGATCTGCGCGGTCTAGGCTAAGGACGGTCTCGACTTCGCCGGTCACCTGGCGGACGCCGTAGGCCGCGGAGAAACGGGAACCGCCGCGGACGATGGCGATGTGCCGGTCACAAACGAGAAGGCCTCCGCCAATGTGACGGACTTGCCCGGTTTCGGCGTCCGTTTCTTCGAGAAGACGAAGTCCCGCCAGCAGGCCGGGTTCATGCGGTTGCAGCCGCCAATCTTCCACATAGGCGCCGCTAGGGGCGAACTCGATCAGGGCGTTCCCGACCCGCCGGAGATCCGCGGGTTCGGGCCACTTATCGCGGTCGGCGAGGGCTGTCCAATCGGACCAGCGCATCTGGCGCCCATCCCAGGATGCGTTTGCGACGCCCGCTTCGACATGGCCGGGGAGGCCGAAACGGAAGTCGGCGCAGAGCCGGCCGGATTGGAGCCAGTAGACCTGAGTTTCTGTATCGGTTTCCCCGGAGAAGAAGGTGATGGAGCGGCGGCGGAAGCAGCCGATTGTCCAGTCGGGCACTACCGGCGACGGCATTACCGGGTGGCGATGGGCGAGTTCGAGGAGGGTCATTTTGCGCGAGCTTCCTGGCCGAAGGACGAGAGGGCCCGTGCGCCGTCGGGCAGGCGGAGATCACCGCGCTGAAGGCGCTGCTTAAGGTAGGTGAAGCTTTGGGCGGTTTGAGCGTAGAGGTGGTCGCCCGCGACGAGGGCAGGATAGCGGGCCGGGCGGGTGGGTGAGACAAACGGGGAGAGGGGTTCGACGACCGTGTGGTAGTCGCAGGTATAGAAAAGCGGAAAGGAGAAGCGTTCCTCCTGAACTTTGCGGACGCGATGGGACGTGGCGACGAGTTCGCCATTCGTGAAAATCTCCATCATGTCGCCGATGTTGACGACGACGGCTCCGGGGATGGGCGGCGCGTCGATCCAGGCTCCGGCGCCGTTCATGACTTCAAGGCCGGGAGCGGTAGGCAGGAGGATAGTGAAACACTCGTAGTCGGTGTGGGCTCCGATGCCGGGTGCGTCGACAGCTTCTGGCAGGTAGGGATAGTGGACGAGGCGGAGTTGTGAAGGAGGCTTTGAAACGTAGCGGTCGAAATAGGTTTCCTCGAGACCGAGGGCGAGGGCAAAGCCGTGGAGGAGGGTGTGGCCGAGGGCGAGTGCCGCGTCGTAGTAGGCGCTGACGGCGGGTTGGAATCCGGGTAGATCGGGCCAGACGTTGGGGCCGAGGGTGGGGGTCCCGGCGAGGACGGCGGGGTCGTCGGCGGGAAGGTCGAAGCTGAGGTCGAAGGCTTCTTTACGGTCATACGTGCCGGAAGCGAAGGTTTCTTCGCCTTCGGGGACATAACCGCGGTGATTGGGGGAAAGGCCAATATACCAACGCATCTTTTCTTCGGCAGGGAGCGCGAAGAACGACTTTGCTTGCAGGATCAGCGCGGTGGTGAGGTCTTCGGGAAGGCCATGCCCAGTGGCGTAGAAGAAGCCGCACTCCCGGGCTGCTCGGCCAAGAGCTTGAGCCGAGGCGGAGCGGGCTGTCGGTTCGGGGGAACGGAGTCCGGAAATATCGACGACGGGAAGAGCGTCGAAGTTCGTGTGGGTCATGGCATCAACTCCTGAGGAAGAGGTCTGATGCCAAGTCGTCCTGGCTAAGCCTACTACGGGGTGCCGGGTCGTCCCGGCGGGGCTACCCCTTATTGTAAAAGGAGCCCCGCCGAGGTACAAGCGGATTTAATCGGCCTGGTACACGCGCTGGCCGCTGATCCAGGTCTCCTCCACTTGGATACTACCGTTGGTCATCGAGAACACCACGAAATCGGCGCGTTCGCCGGTGACGATGCCGCGCTGGCGGCCGCTAATCCGGCCCACGCGGGCGGCATTGCGGGTGGCCATCGTCACGGCTTCCGACAGCGTGACGCCAGTCATGCGCATTACGTTTTCAATTGATTTGTGCATCTTCAGCGCGCTGCCGGCTAGACGGGTCTGGCCGGCGAGTACCACCCGGTCGTCCTCGGTCAGGTCCACCCATTGGTCTCCCAATTGGTAGCGCCCGGGGGCGGCGCCGGCTGGCGCGCTGGCGTCCGTCACCAGGATGGATCGCTCGATGCCTTTCGCCCGGAGGGCGACGCGTAGGAAGGCCTCTCCAATATGGATTCCGTCGACGATGAAATCGGCGGCGAGACGATCCTCGGCCATCTGCTCCCACAAGTAATTAGGATGGCGGGCCATCATGCCATGCGCTCCATTGCCAAGGTGCGTCGACAGCGTCGCGCCAGCCGACACCGCGTCCTGAATCTGTTGGCGGTTGGCGCCGGTGTGGCCGATGGCGACGACCACGCCCTCGCGGACAAGCGCTTCAATGTAGGCGGGTGCTTCAGGCCACTCGGGAGAGAGAGTGACCAACTTCACCAAACCACCCGTAACCTCTTGCCAGCCCTTGTATTCGTCGACGTCCGGCTTGCGCACGCACTGAATCGGATGCGCGCCGCGGGGGCCCTCTTCGGCCGAAATATGCGGGCCTTCGACGTGGAACCCTTCGATGGCAACGCCCTCCGGCAGGGCTTGCTTGGCAGCGTAAAGATTGGCCAAGGAGCCGCGCATCCCTTCATAGGTCCCAGTGATCACGGTTGGCAACAGACGGGTTGTGCCGCAGGCGAACTGTACGCGCAGACTGCGGGCGATGTCTTCGTGGCTGGTCGTAGGTGAGTTGTAGTCGACGCCGGCGTATCCGTTCACTTGGAGGTCGATGAAGCCGGGCGAAACGTAGTCCAGCTCCTGCACGGAGGGGTCGAGGAGTTCCGTAACGCCGGTGATAACGGCGCCGAAGTCGATAATGACGCGTTCCTGGCGGACGGCGTCCAAGCCGATAATTTTCATACAGTTAAAACAAGTCCTTCTAGTTTTGTTTTATGCACAGCATCTTCACAACCTTGCCGTCCTAAGCTGATGATTCTAAGACGCTAAAAACCTGTGGACCGAAGTCATTTTCTGCTGGCATCCGGATCCTACTCCTGGTACAACAATAGGGTACCGCGGGTGATGTTGCACGAGGCTAATCTCGGGGGAGGTGGCCGGAGCGATTCGCCCGCGGAACTCTCCGAAAAGGGAAAGGGCGTCTGGGAAACCAGACGCCCTTTTTAACTTTCCCGCTGCCCTTTGACCGCTACTTGCGGACCGGCGTGAGCCAGCCTTCAGTATCGGGGGTCTCGCCATTGATGACGCTGAAGAACTCCTTTTGGAGTTTCTCAGTGATAGGGCCGCGGCTGCCGGAGCCGATGGTGATGCGGTCAACCGAGCGGATGGGGCTAACTTCAGCCGCCGTGCCGGTGAAAAACACCTCGTCGGCGATGTAGAGCGCTTCGCGAGGAATGGGGGTCTCGATCACTTCGAGGCCCATGCGCTTGGCAAGGAATGTGATCGTCGCACGGGTGATGCCCGGCAGGGCGCTGTTGCCGAGCGGCGGCGTGGTAATCTTGCCGTCGCGGACGACGAAGATGTTCTCGCCGGAGCCTTCCGAGATGTAGCCGTTGGTATCGAGAGCGATGCCTTCGGCGAAGCCATTGAAGTGCGCTTCCATCCGGATCAACTGCGAATTCATGTAGTTGGCGCCAGCCTTGGCGAGGGCGGGCAGGGTGTTGGGCGCAATGCGATTCCAGCTCGAAATGCAGACGTCGACGCCCTGGGCCAGGGCTTCGGCGCCGAGATATTGGCCCCAGGACCAGCAGGCCAGGTAGAGGTCATTCGGATTGTTGATGCCGAGGACGCCGAGCTCGTAATAGCCGCGGAGGAGGATGGGACGGACGTAGCAGGCCTCAAGCTTGTTGACGCGAATGAGGTCGAGTACGGCTTCACACATCTGGTCGATCGTGAAATCGACTTTGTCCATCCGGTAGATCTTGGCCGAGTCCATGAGCCGGCGCATGTGATCCCGAAGCCGGAACACCTGCGGACCGGCGGGCGTGTCATAGCAGCGGATTCCTTCGAATACCGAGCTGCCGTAGCTGACGACGTGACTCAAAACATGGATCTTCGCGTCGTCCCAATCAATGAACTTACCGTTACACCAAATCTTATCTGTGGGCGTCAACATCCAGATATTATAGCGCTATAAGGCCTATTCGATGGGCGGCAGAGGCCGAAAAGCGGGCAAAAGAAGGGGATTCCAGCCGGGCGCCAGGTTGATTTGAAAGCCAGTGCCGATTTCGGGGTCCGGGACATAGTAGTCGGTGGAGATGAGTTGGGCGCCGGATTCGAGGGCGGCTTCGAAACGGGTTTTGTCATTGGCGCGTGCTTCCCGGGTGTCGGCGTCGCTACGGGTGCGGACGAAGTAGCCGGAGCGGACCAGGCGCTGGATGTACCCGACGTTCTTGCGGGGCTCATTAACGATGCGGACGGCCGCCTCGGGGTGCCCTTCGGGTACGTTTACAAACATCACGCGATCGGCGCGGCCTTGGAGGTAGAGCTCCCATTGGGGCTTGGCTTCGTCGAGGACAAAGAGGAACTTGCCGCGGCTGGCTTCGACTGTGGGCCAGGCATGGGCGCGGGCGGCGGCTTCGAGGGTGGGGTAACCTGATTGGACCGATTTGGGGGTGATGAGTTTCCCGGCCGGGAGGGCCGTGCGGATTTCGGCGTCCCAGGCGTCGTAGGCGGCGCGGTCGAAGGGAAGCGGCTTGACGAAGCCGGGACGGTCGACTCCGCTCTGCTTGGCGTTCATGGTGATCACAATGGGCAGGTGGCGCGGGTGCTTTTCGCTCCAGGCGCGGAGCTGGCTGAGGGCTTGCTGAAAGGTGTAGGCGTGGGTGCGGAAATCAATGTCCGGTACGTGGAGTACTTTGAAGCCGGGCAGCCGCATCAGGCCTTGGGGATCGTAGCTGGGGCCGGACGGAGCTGGCCTTTCCCGCACCATGGCGAGACCGGCGGGGCGAGCGTACCGGCCGCCTTCAGGATCATAGACAACGTCGATTTCCAAGCCGCGGAGACCTCGGTCGAGCTGGTCAGCGAAAGGGAGGTGATTATATTCGAGGCCCTTCAGCCGGTCGCCCATGCTCTCGCGCAGGATCGTACGGAGCGCGGGATCAATCGCCTGTTTGTAGCTGTTGTGGCTCGCTAAGACCTGCACCTGATTGATCCGGATCTCTTCCGGTCGTGTCTGGGCCGCGGCTACGGCCGCCACCAAAAATAGAAACTTTCTCATCTCTCGCAGTCTAGCGAGCGAACGTTGCATTCCTATGACGTTGAAACAGAGAGGGCAACTCCTGCATCATAGCTAGCGGAGAACCTGTTCCCTATGATCTTGCGCCGCGTAGTTCCACAACTCATTCTGACTGCCGCTCTACTTTTTGCCCAAAAGCAGAAGAACGTGAAGCCGGGCTTCAATATGTTCTCGATTGAGCAGGACATCCAGCTCGGCAAAGAGTCTGCCGCGCAGATCGAACGGGAGATGCAGATCGTCAACGATCCGAAGCTGACGCGGCTAATCGATGGGATCGGGCGGAAGCTGATGGCTGCCAATGCTGCGGACAAGAAGAACGCGCAGTTTCCATTCACCTTTAAGGTGGTCAACGACCCCTCGATCAACGCATTCGCGCTGCCGGGCGGCCCGATGTTCATCCAGACCGGTTTGATTGCCGCGGCGGATAACGAAGGGCAGGTGGCCGGCGTGATGGGCCACGAGATGGCGCACGTCATTCTGCGGCACGGCACGAACCAGGCGTCGAAGGCCAACCTGATTCAGTTGCCTCTCGCCTTGGCTGGCGGGATGATCGGTGAGGGCGGCATGATGGGGACGCTGGCGCAACTGGGCATCGGCTTGGGCGCGAACTCCGTTCTGATGAAGTTCTCCCGCAATGCGGAATCGGACGCCGACCTGCTGGGGGCTCGTTTGCTGCATGCCGCCGGCTACAATCCGGTGGAGTTGGCCCGGTTTTTTGAAAAGTTGGAAGCGCAGTCCGGCAAAGGCAACGCGATGACGCAATTCTTCGCTTCGCACCCCAATCCGGGCAACCGCGTGAAAAACATTCAGGCCGACATGCAGTTTTACCCGCGGGCGAACTACCAGGCCGCGACGCCTACCTCCGACTTCCTGGCCGCGAAGGCCGTTGCCAAGGGCCTACCTGCTCCGGCGAAGCGGCCGGCTCAGGGTGCGGTCGCCGCGCCCCAGAACGGCGGGCAAATGCCGAACACCCAGGCGCCGCGCGGCTACAAAGTGCAGCAGAGCCCGCTCTACGCGATCGCTTATCCGGACGATTGGCAGAGCCAGTTGGCACAGGATCAGGTGTCGTTGACCATGGCGGCTTCCGACGGCATCATCCGCGGACAGAACGGCCAGAACGATATTGGCCACGGGGTGCTGGTAGCGATTAACCAGGCGCAGAGCCAGAACCTCGATGCGGAGACGGAAGCCTTTATGAAGGGATTGCTGCAGGGGAATACTGGGGTTCGCCAGACGGGGAATGCGCAGCGCATTCAAGTGAACGGGCAGCAAGCGATTCTGATTTCGCTCGAAGGACAGAGCGGTATGAAGCGGGGCGAGAAGGAGATCATCCGCGTGCTCACGATTCTGCACCCGAAGGGCCTGTTCAACGCCGTGTTCGTGTCGCCGGAGAGCCGGTGGCGGATCGCGGAAGGCGAGTATCAGGAGATGATGCGCAGCATCCGGTTCTAACGCGTGGGCGACTACACCGCTGCCTTGTTCGATGGGCCCGGGCTGCCACTGCGGTTGGCTTCGTTTCGTAATTCCGTGTTTCAGCCCGGCGAAACTCTGGTCCGCGTGACCGCCTGCACCATTTGCGGCAGCGACTTGCATACGTTGGCGGGGAGAAGGGCGGCGCCGGCGCCCTCCATCCTCGGGCATGAGGCGGTCGGCATCGAGGTGGCGACCGGGCGGCGGGTGACGTGGTCCATCATGGCTTGCTGCGGCGAGTGCGACCGCTGCCGCCGGGGCATGGAACAGAAGTGCGAACGGCTGTTCAAGTACGGCCACGCGGCGCATACCGGGGCGCCGTCGGGCGGGTTGAGCGAGTTGATCGTACTGCGGCCGGGGACGACGGTGCTGGAGGTGCCCGAGGGGTTGGCGGATGAGGTGGTGTGCCCGGCCAACTGCGCGACGGCAACTGTGGCGGCCTGTCTCCGCGTGGCGGGTTCGGTGCGGGGGCGAACGGTTTTAGTGCAGGGGGTGGGGCTGCTGGGGTTGACCGCGGCGGCGATGGCGTCCGCGGCCGGCGCGGCAGAGGTACACGTGGTGGACCCGGACGCGGAGCGGCGGGCGCTGGCGCTACGGTTTGGGGCGACGGCGACCTACGCAGATGCCCCCCCTGCCGTAGATGTCGCGTTCGAGTTTTCGGGCCGGTCGACGATGATGCCAGCGCTGCGGGTGGGCGGCGTGTGGGTGCTGGCTGGGGCCGTGTTTGCCGTTCCGCCAATCGCGATCGACCCGGAGGCGATGGTGCGGGGGCTGTGGCGCATTGAGGGCGTCCACAACTACCGGCCAGAGGATCTGGCGGCGGCGCTCGCGTTTCTGGCTGGGGAGGGGCGGCGGTTTCCGTTCGCGGAACTCGTTCCGCGGAGCTTCGCGTTAGCGGATGTGAACGCAGCGCTGGAGTACGCGGCGGCGGCGCGGCCGCCACGGGTGATGATCCGGCCCTAGGCGATCAGCTCTTTCATGACGCGAGCCTCCTCGGTGGGGCCGATAAGACGCTGATTGAGCCCGAGGTAGGGATAGTGCAGTGTGTGCGGATTCAGGCCGAGCTGATGGAGAATCGTCGCCTGGAGGTCGCGGGGCGACATCTTGTCCTTGGTGACGTAGTAGCCGATTTCGTCGGTCTCGCCGAAGTTGAGCCCCTTCTTGATGCCGCCGCCGGCCATCCACATGGTGTAGGCGTACGGGTGATGATCGCGGCCGACGAACGCGCCTTCCGTGCCGCCGCGGTTCTCGCGCATCGGCGTGCGGCCGAACTCGCCACCCCAGACAACGAGAGTCTGGTCGAGCAAGCCGCGCTGCTTTAGATCTTTGATGAGCGCGGTGACGGCCTGGTCGGCGGAGCGGATGTGGGGGCGGAGCGCGAATTGAATATCGTCGCGTTTGCTGGTGCCGTGGTGGTCCCAGCCCCAGTCGAAGATCTGCACGAAGCGGACGCCGTTTTCAACCAGGCGCCGGGCGAGCAAGCAGTTGTTGGCGAGGCTCGTCTTGCCGGGTTCGGTGCCGTAGGCTTCGTGAACGGCGGCGGGTTCCTTCGAGATGTCCATCACCTTCGGCACGGAGATCTGCATTCGGTAGGCGAGTTCGTACTGGCCCATGCGCGCATCGATTTCCGGGTCGCCGGCCTGCTTGGCCTGGAGGCTGTTGAGGTCCTTCATGGCGTCGAGGGTTTTGCGGCGGAGCGAGCGGGTCATGCCGTCGGGGTCGGAGAGGAAGAGCACGGGGTCGCCGTGGGAGCGGCAGTGGACGCCCTGGTGGACGCTGGGAAGGAAGGCGCTGCCCCAGAGGCTTTTCCCACCGTCGGGATTGTTGCCACCGCTCGTGAGCACGACGAAGCCGGGGAGGTCTTCGTTCTCGGTGCCGAGGCCGTAGGTGGCCCAGGCGCCCATGGAGGCGAAGCCGAAGCGCGGGTTGCCGGTGTGGACGAAGAGCTGGGCGGGGGCGTGGTTGAACTGGTCGGTGCTCATCGACCGGATGATGGAGACATCGTCGACGATCGTCGAAAATTGGGGCAGCAGTTCGCTGAGCCAGGCGCCGGATTGGCCATACTGCTTGAATTTATACGGCGTGCCGAGCATCCGGGGTACGCCCTTGATAAACGCGAAGCGCTTGCCTTTCAGTAATTCGTCCGGGCACGGCTTGCCGTCGTACTTGACCAACTCGGGCTTGTAATCGAAAAGTTCAAGTTGGCTGGGAGCGCCGGCCATATGAAGGAAGATGACCGACTTGGCCTTTGCCGGATGGTCCGGCTTTTTCGCGCCCTGCGCTTCGGCGAGGAACAGGTTGGCCAGGCCGACGCCGCAGCCGGAGAGGAAGTGGCGGCGAGTGGCCGCGAGAGCCGTTTGGAGTTTGGGGTTCATCGACGGGTCACCGTTTCATCGAGGTTGAGAATCGTGTTGGCCACGACCACCCAGGCGGCTTTGGCGGCGTCGCCGGGCTTGGGTTTGCCGAGGTTGAGAGGGACGGAGCCGACAAGGCCCGCGTCGAAGACCTGGCCCGTACCGCGGATGCCGTTGCGCGCGATGCGGATGGCGATCGTGTTTTTGCCCGGCTTGAAGGCTCGTTGGCCGTCGTCGTTGATGGGGTAGTCGTAGTGGCCGCTGCGTTCGAAGATGTTGCTGATGGCGAGGACGCCGTTCACCCAGACGTCGAATTGGGCGTTCGTCCGGGCGGGCAGCTTGAAGTTCGTCGGGACGGCGGCGGGGAGGTCGAGTTCGTAGCGGAGCCAGAGGACGTCGGTATCCCACAGGGTCTTGATCGGCGTGGTTTCGCTGGGCTTGGTGAAGTAGCCGAAGTAGCCAGGGCCGGCGGACCATTTCGAGGCGTCGAATGCGGGCTTCATCCAATCGGGGCTACCGGGGTCCGTGGTGAGGTAGCGCCATTCGCGGGGTGTGGTGCGGGCGTCCGGGATGAGAGTGGATTGGCGGTCTTCGCTGTACAGCACCTCGCCGTAGTGGAGAAGTTTGCTCGTGTTTTCGGGCTGGCGGGCGAGTTCGGCCGTCGTGGCCGTGTGGAGAGCAGCGACGCGCTTGCGTTCGGCGGGGGTGGGGGCGCGGAGGAGGGCGAGTTCGTAGAGTTTGCCGAGCGGGTCGGTGGGAGACTCCTTGCGGGCGCGTTCGGCGAGGCGCTGGGCGGCTTCCATGAACGCGGGGTCGTTCATGGCGGTGAGTGCCTGCAGCGGTGTGTTCGTGCGGATCCGTTTAATGGTGCAGATTTCGCCGTTGGGAGCGTCGAAGTTCATCATTGACGGGTAGGCGCTGGTGCGGCGCATAAACGTATAGAGCGCGCGGCGGTAGCGGTCTTCGCCAGGGGAGGTGACCCAGCTATCACCGTTGTAGACGACCAGCCAGACGCCGTCCGGCTGCCAGGGCATTACGGGCGGGCCATACATTTTCTTGCTGAGCAGACCGGCGGAAGCGAGGGCCTGGTCGCGCACCATCTCCGCATCGACGCGGAAGCGCCCTCCGCGGGCGTAGTACTTATTTTGCGGATCCTTTTCCAATAACGCGGGCGTGACATCGGACGACTGCTTGTAAGTCGCGCTGGTCACGATCGTTTTGAGCAGTTTCTTTACGTCCCAATCCTTTTGGAACTCGAGGGCGAGGTAATCGAGAAGTTCGGGATGCGTGGGCGGGACGCCTTGCGTGCCGAAGTCCTCCTCGCTGTCGACGAGTCCGCGTCCCATGAGGCGGCTCCAGAACCGGTTGACGGTGACGCGGGCGGTAAGCGGATTGTCCTCACTGACGAGCCACTGCGCGAAGCCGAGGCGGTTGCGCGGCGCCTTCGGGGGCAGGGGAGGGAAGGCTGCGGGGATGCCGGCTTCTACGGCTTCGCCAGGCGTAAGGAAGTTGCCGCGCTCGTAGATGCGGGTCTTGCGCTGCTTATCGGCGGGCAGTTCCTTCAGGATGAGCGTTGAAGCCTTATCGGTGAGCTTCAGCGTCGGCCGGTCGGAGGGGTGGTCGTCGTCGGCCGTTTGGTTGAAGAAGGCGTAGAGCTGGAAGAACTCTTTGTGCGTCAACGGATCGTACTTATGGGTATGGCACTGGGCGCAGCCCCAGGTCTGGCCCATCCAGACTTGGCCAGTGGTGGCGAGGCGGTCGCGGATGGCGATGTCGCGGTACTCTTCGTCGTCGGTGCCGCCTTCAGTATTGGTCATCGTGTTGCGATGGAAACCGGTGGCGATCAGATCATCAACGGAAGGGTCGGGCAGGAGGTCGCCGGCAAGTTGGCGGATCGTGAATTCATTGAAAGGCAGGTTGTCGTTGTAGGCACGGACGACCCAATCGCGGTAAGGCCAAATGGTGCGTTTGCTGTCTTTTTCGTAGCCTTGGGTATCGGCGTAGCGGGCGAGGTCGAGCCAGATTTTGGCCCAGCGTTCGCCGAACTGGGGATTGGCGAGGAGGGCGTCAATGTACTTGGGATAGTCGCCGGTGCGGAGGAATTCGGCGGCGACAGCGGGTTCAGGGGGAACGCCGATCAGGTCGAGCGCGGTGCGGCGGGCCAGAGTGGGGCGGTCGGCTTCTTTAGAGGGGGTCAGTTTCTTTTCGGCGAGTTTGTTGAGAATGAAGGCGTCGATGCCCGTGGCTTGGGTTCGTTTCGGTTTTTGATAGGCCCAGTGAGCGGTGTACGGAGCGCCGGCGTCTATCCAATCCTTGAGGGTTTTGATTTCGGTGTCGGTGAGGCGGGGCCCGGAGGGGGGCATGGGGCGGGTGGCGTGAGAAACGCGGGCGAGGATGCGGGCGCCTTTGGCGTTCGGCTGATCGAGGCGGACGCCACCTTGGCGGGCGTGCTCGTCGGGACCGTGGCAGGCGATGCACTTTTTGCTGAGCAACGGGCGAACGTCCCGTTGAAAATCTGGTACTTCGGCCCAGAGGGCCATCCCGCAAAACGCAAGAGGCAACCAACGCATGAACTTGAGCTTAGCGCATGGCCGTATTAGGGTTAGGCTAGAGAGACGTTATGCGCCACATTCTGTTCCCCGTCGACTTTTCCACTCCCTGCGAGAATCTGGTTCCCGCTGTTGCGGCATGGACCAAACGATACGAGGCTGACTTGACGTTGCTTCACGTTTACGAGACGCCAGTGGTGGCCGTCGATCAGCCGAATCTGGCGGCGGAATTGGCGACGTTGCGCGAAGCGTCGCACAGGCGGCTGAACGAATTCTTGCCGGCCGCGTTTCCGGGATTGACCGTCCGCCGGATTCAGGTGGATGGGCGGGCAGGGTCCGCCATCGTCGACTACGCGGCAGCGAATGGGATCGACATGATCATGTTGCCCACGCATGGATATACCCGGTTCCGGCAATTGATGCTGGGTTCTGTGGTGGCGAGTGTACTGCACGATTGCGAACTGCCGGTGTGGACGAGTGCGCATGCCGATGCACCGTTGACCGCGCCCTCGCCCAAACATATCCTGTGCGCGATCGACTGCGGGCCGCAGACGCGGCACGTTTTGGAAGCGGCCGTGGCGGCGTCGACGCGCTTTGAAGCGCCATTGCGGATTGTTTATTCGCACCCGGCTCTCGACACGCGGTTTCCGAGCGCGACGGTGGAGCGGGCGCACAAGTTGCTGCACGATGAGGCGTTGGCGGCGTACCAAGCCGTGGCGGCGGATTTAGACCTGCCGGAGTATCTGGAGATATTGGAAGAAGCGACGCTGGTGGAAGGGGTGACGAACGCGATTGCAACCCACAAGGCTGATTTGTTGGTCATTGGCCGTGGGCGCATTCAGGGTCTCCTGGGCCGGCTCCGGTCGAATGCTCACGATTTGATTCGCATGTCGCCGTGCCCGGTGCTGAGCGTCTAGCTGCGCCAAGCGAGAAAGAAGCCCGCGGCGATGCCGAGCAGAAGCATCGCGAAGCCGGCCGCCGCGGCAGGCCGGAAGGACCCTCGGCCGACCGTGAGGACGATGGCCAGCTTAACCAGCGTGTTGGCGAGGCATCCGACGCCGACGGCCATGGCGGCTTGGCTGGCGGCAACGTCGGCCTTGGCCATGGCGATGGTGAGAGCGTCCACGTCGGTCAGGCCGAGGATCGCGCCGGAGACAACGAGCCCGGCGCCGCCCCACCAATCTTTCACCGCCTGCAGCGCGAACAGGACGGCCTGGAAGAGAACAGCCATCTGAAGCGCTGCGCCGACCTGGAGGGGATTGGTCGCTTCCGTGAACGCCTCGGCGCCTTCGTGGTTGCGGGTGAGCCCCCAAACGGCGAAGCCCGTGCCGATGAGGGCCGGTACGCCAACATAGGGCAGGATGACGAGGCCTAGTGTGGGGTTGAGCAACGAGGTTGCGACGCCGACGCGGACGAACATCACCGTGCACGCAGTGATGACCCCGAGCGCCAACGGGCCGCCAGACTGAGGTTCGACGCGGCTGGTGCGGGCGAAAGAGAGGGTGACGTTGGTGGAAGAGATGAGTCCGCCCAAGAGGCCCGAAAGCACAGAGCCCTTGCCGGGACCGACCATGGCCCGTGCGGCATAGCCGAGAAAGCTAAGGCCGGAGATGAGCAGGACGACGATCCACAGTTCCCGGGGCCGGACGCCTCCCCAAGGGCCGAACGGGCCTTCGGGAACCAACGGGAGGACGACGAGCGCCATGAGCGCGAAGCGGAAACCGGAACGAACGCCCTTTTCCGGCACCCGCTCGACCCAATGGTGCAGCTGTGATTTCTCGGCGAGCAGAACCGCGGTGATGGCGACGATGCCGCTGGCCAGACGCCAATGCCCGGAGCCAGCGAAGACGCCGGCGGCGAGAACTACGAAGGCTGCGACCTCTGTCGTGCTGCCGACGTCCTTCTTGCTCGCCATGACATACGCCGCAACTACCAACGCGGAAGCGCCGGCCAGTAGGGTGGTGGCCAGGGCTTCGTAGCCCAGGCTCCAGAGGAGGCCGGCCGCGCCGCCCAGACCACCGAGAAGGGTGAAAGTACGCACCCCGGCGAAAAGCGCATGGGCGCTGTCGGGCCGGCTGGAGCGTTCTCGCTCTACCCCGACCGCGGCGCCCCCGACGGCGGCGACGAGAAGCCCCGCCACGTTCTCCCAATTCATATCCATATCTCGTCCGTTTACCGGCCCTTCAGTCTACATCGGCTATAGTGAAAGCATGACCCGACCTGGCGCGATTACGATGCGCGGCAACCCCAAAGACCTTGCCGGACCGGAACTGAAAGTTGGCGATGCCGCCCCCGCCTTTGAGGCGGTGGATTCGACGATGAAGCCGATCACGCTGTCCGACACTTCGGGCACCGTGCGAATCTTTTCCGTTGTTCCTTCGCTGGACACCCCGGTATGCGATATGCAGACCAAGCGGTTCAACGATGTGGCCTCCACGCTGCCTAACATCAAGTTTTATACGATTTCGATGGACCTGCCGTTTGCGATGAAACGGTGGTGCGGCGCGATGGGCGTCGACAACATGGCAATGATTTCGGATCATCGGAACGCCTCCTTCGGCGAGGCCTACGGAACGCTGATTCCGGATTTGCGGATTGAGTGCCGGGCGATTTTCGTTGTCGACGAAAACGACACGATTCGGCATGCCGAGTACGTGAAGGAAGTCGCGGATCATCCCGATTACGATGCGACGCTCACGGTGGCCAAAGCGCTCGCCGAGAAGTAAGAATTCCAACAGCCGGGAACGAACTACTATTTCTGGAAGATTTCTTTCCCGGCATTCGCCTACAGACCTGGCAACTTCCTTAAATTTCTGATAGATTGTGCCCTAATCGGTTTGCCAGAGTCGGTTTCTGTTTTGGCCCGAGAATTGCTCGCACTTGAATCGGCGTAGTGTCTTTGTGCTTCTGGATGCCCAGCCGTGACTGAACTTAAACGACAACTGATTGGTGCCTTCATCGTCATTCTGACGGTGGCGGCTGTCGTTGCGGCAGCGATTAATTTTCAGCAGCAGAACAAGTACGAGCTGCCCGAAGACGGCGTGACTTGGGTGGATCGGGCCACGCCATTGCACCCCCAAGCGGTGGTGGCGCTGCATGTGGCGCCTGGCAGCGCTGGCGACAAGTTCGGCATCCACGAGGGCGATGTGTTGCGCCGGATCGGGACGCTGCAGGTTGAAAAGTCGACCGATGTCGCGCAGATCCTGGTGGGCTCCGGCGCCTGGAAGAAACTGGACTATTTCGTCGAGCGGAAGGTGACACGGCAAGGTGTGTCTGTGGCGCTGGAGACGAAACTGGCGGTGGTGGTGGAGGCACGGACGGCTGGTTCGGCGGTGCTCTACCAGTACGTCGTCGGGGCGGCGTACCTGTTCATCGGGCTGTTCGTTTTCTTCCGGCGCGGCTCAGCGCACCGCGCGGTTCATTTTTACCTCCTGTGTTTGGCTAGCTTCGTGTTGAACACGTTCCACTACACGGGAAAGTTGAACAACTTCGATAAGGTCGTCTACTATTCGAACGTCGTGGCGGGGCTTTATCTGCCGACGCTGTTCTTCCATTTTGCCGTGGCGTTTCCGGAGCCGGCGCGGCCATTCCGGGCGCGGTGGACGCGGGTTCTGTTATATCTGCCGGCGACCATTTTGGCTGTGCTTTGGATGATGATCACGTCTGGCACATTGCGGCTGGAGACATCGCTGATCGAACTGCGATGGATGATGGACCGGGTTTGGCTGCTCTTTGTGGTTTCGGGGCAGATGGCTGGGGCGATCGTCTTGGCGCTACGGTATCCACGCGCCGAGGACCCGATCGTCCGGCAGCAATTGAAGTGGCTGCGGAACGGAGCGGTGCTGGGCGTTCTTCCGTTCACGGTGCTGTATGCGCTGCCCTATGCTTTAGGGTCGGTCCCGACGCCGCGGATGGAGATGGCGGTCCTGGCACTGGTATTAGTACCGATAACGTGGGCGTACGCAATCTTCCGCTACCGTCTGATGGACGTCGATGTGATCTTTCAGCAGGGCTACGTCTATACGCTGGCCACGTTGGGGGTGTTGGCGGTTTTCTACGGCTTGCTGGTTTCGATCACCACCGGTCGAACGACTGGTCCGGAAGGATCGGAGCATTCGTCGCGGTTTGACGATCTTTCGCCGGCCGCGCTCGTCGTGCTGATCCTCGTGGCGGCGTTTGTGTTCCAGCCGATCCGGAATTGGCTGCAGGAGGTGCTCGACCGGTATGTCTTCTATCGGGACCGATATGACTATCGCCGTACCCTGATCGAGTTTGCGAGGGAGTTGAGCGCGGAGACCGATTTGAACCGGATGTTAAGCTCGGTGTCCGACCGGTTGTTGCGGACGCTCTCAATCCAGCACCTGGCGTTCTTCCTGTCCGACGAGAAGCAGGCGGACACGTTCCGGCTGTATATGACGGCCGGGTTGACGCGGCCTGTTCCGGACGTCATGGACCTTTCCTTCCTATCGTCGGCGCAATCGGGACAGACGCCGTATCTGTTCTTTGAGCGGACGCGCAACTTCGTCGACGTGTTGGCGCGGGAATGGCCGGCGAGTGTGAAACACACGATCGCCGATTTTGGATTGACCTACTATATACCCTGCACGGCACGCGGGAGAGTGATCGCTTGGCTGGGAGTTTCACGGACAGATAAGGGCGACTTTCTGTCGTCGGATGACGTGGAACTGCTGGTTACCCTCTGTGGCTACGTTGGCATTGCGATTGAGAACGCGCGGCTTTACCGCTCGCTCGAACGGAAGGCAGAGGAAGTGGAGCGGTTGAAGGAGTTCAGCGAGAATATCGTTGAGTCGATCAACGTTGGGATTCTGGCGGTGGATCTCGAAGACCGGGTGGAGAGCTGGAATTCGCAGATGGAACAATTGACGGGCATTCGCCGGCAGGACGCGATTGACCGCCGGCTTCGGGAGCTGTTGCCGAGTGCGCTAAGTGAAGAGCTAATCCGGACGCGGGGAGAGCAGGGAATTCACCACATTTACAAGGCCTCGTTAACGGACCGCACAGTGAATATTGCCGTGGCACCCTTGATCTCGAAAGAGCAGGAGCAGATCGGCCGCCTAATTATTTTTGACGATATTACAGAGCGGGCCGAACTGGAGACCCGGTTGGTGCAGGCCGACAAGCTGAGCTCGATCGGGCTACTTGCGGCAGGAGTTGCGCATGAGGTGAATACGCCGCTCGCCGTGATTTCCACCTACGCTCAGATGCTGGCCAAGCAGGTGAACGGCGATGAGGCGAAGAGCCGATTGCTCGAAAAGATCGCCAAGCAGACTTTCCGTGCGAGTGAGATCGTCAACAGTCTGCTGAATTTCTCACGGACGGGTTCCACCGAGTTCGAGGAAGTAGACATGAACCGGGTTCTCCGGGAGACCTTGTCCCTAATCGAACCACAGTTGCAGAAGGCGCAGATTCGGGTGATTCAGCATCTGGATGCTGAGTTAGGGCCGATCCGCGGGAACGGCAGCAAGCTGCAGCAGGTTTTCCTGAACCTGTTCCTGAACGCGCGGGACGCCATGGAGTCTGGCGGCATTTTGGAGGTTCGCACGTCGACCGAAGGCGAGAGCGTGCGCATCGAAGTGGCGGACTCCGGGCAGGGGATTCCGGCGGAGCTTCTCAACCGGATTTACGATCCGTTCTTCACAACGAAAGGGGCCAAGAAGGGCACAGGCCTCGGGTTGTCGATCACCTACGGTATCGTAAAGGAACACGGCGGTTCGATTGCGGCGGATTCCAACCCTGGACAAGGGACGCGGTTTACGCTCGCCTTCCCGCTGGTCTTGAAACCCGTTGAGGAACCCGTGAATGCCCACCGCCCCTAAGGGCCGTATTTTAATCATCGACGACGAAGAAGATATCCGCGAATCGCTTGAAACGCTGCTAACTTTGGAAGGTTATACCGTCGAACTGGCCCCGCTGGCCAATGCCGGCTTGCGCCGTATGGAGCAAGCCACTTACGACTTAGTCCTGCTCGATCTGATGATGCCGGACAAGTCGGGTATGGAAGTGCTGGCTGAGGTGCGGCAGCGAGACCGGTTAACGCCGATCTTCCTGATAACCGCCTATGGCTCCATTGACGTGGCCGTACAGGCCCTGAAGTCCGGCGCCAACGACTACTTCTCCAAACCATGGGACAACGAAAAGCTGCTCATCGAAATCGATAGGCAGATCGCCAAGAACCACTTGGAGCGGGAGAACACGGAGCTGAAGCGGGCGCTGAAGCAGCGCTACTCGTTCCCGAATATTGTCGGCAAAAGTGAGCGGATGTTGAAGGTGCTCGATCTCGTGGCCCAGGTGGCGCCATCGCGGGCGACGATTCTGATCACGGGCGAGACGGGGACGGGTAAGGAGCTGATCGCCAAGTCGATTCACACGAATTCGACGCGATCCGAGCAGCCGTTTATCGCCGTGAATTCTGGCGGCCTGCCGCCCGACCTGCTGGAGTCGACGCTTTTCGGCCATGTGAAGGGCGCCTTCACTGGAGCGATCGCCTCGCATAAGGGTGTCTTCGAGATCGCCAACCGGGGGACGATTTTCTTCGACGAGATTGGGAACATTTCGCTGGAGACCCAGGCAAAGTTGCTGCGCGTGATTCAAGAGCGGGAGTTTATGCCGCTGGGATCCACCGACGTGATGCAGGTGGACGTCCGTCTCGTCGCTGCGACCAACGAAGACCTGAAGAAGCTGGTGGAGGAAAAGAAGTTCCGCGAAGACCTCTACTACCGGCTCAACGTAATCAACATCCCTTTGCCTCCGCTGCGCGAGCGGAAGGAGGATATTCCGCTACTGACGCAGCACTTTTTTGATCGATTCTGCAGGGAAAATGGGAAGTTCCTCAATCCCGAGGGCAAGTCGACGTTGGTGTTCGAACCGGATGCTTTGCAATTGTTGATGGAACACAATTGGCCTGGAAACGTCAGGGAGCTCGAAAACGCGGTTGAGCGGGCGGTTGTCCTGGCGAACGAGACGGTGGTGCCGGTGACGGTCCTGCCGGATTCCTTACTGCATGCGGGTGGCATCAAGATCCGGACGGATGATACCGGAAATGTGCCGGCGGACGCTTCCTTGTATGAAATTGTGGCGGCGTTCGAGCGGAAGCGAATTATTCAAGTTTTGGAGACGGTGAACTTCTCGCAGACAGAGGCGGCGGAGATGTTGCGGATTCCGCTGTCGACGCTCAACCAGAAGATTAAGCGGCTCTCCATCGACATCAAGAAGGCTGGGCGGGGCTCCTAAGGCGATTCGCGCCATGGTTCCGTGACACAATGTAGGCACTTTACAGAATAGTTTCCGGACATGAAGACGATTGGGCGGTATGAGGTCCTAGGTGAGATCGGTCGTGGCGGCTTTGGTGTTGTCTACCAAGCCCGTGATCCACTTATGGACCGGACCGTTGCCATCAAGCTGATGTTGCGGGATGCGAGCGACGATCCGGCCGGCGCCGAGGCGCAGTTGGCTCGTTTCCGGCGAGAGGCGCAGATTACGGGTAATTTGAACCACCCGAATCTGGTCACCATTTTTGAGCTGGGTTCGCTCGAAGGGCAGCCCTACCTGGTGATGGAGTACATGCGGGGTTCTGACCTCGCCCAGGTGATCGAGTCCAAACGCCCGTTGACATTGGTCGATCGGCTGGATGCCTTGACGCAGGCGGCCACAGGATTGGCCCGTGCGCATCAGGAAGAGGTAGTGCACCGGGACATCAAGCCGCACAACATCTTCCTGCTTGAAGATCGCCGCGTCAAGGTGATGGACTTCGGGATTGCGCGCATCACAGGTGGATCGAATAAGACGCTGACGCGGACGGGATATCAACTGGGCAGTTTTCCGTGGATGGCTCCGGAGCAGTTTGATGGCGTGGCCGATTTCCAAACCGACATCTGGGCCTTCGGGGTGACCGCCTATGAGCTGTTGACCGGGGCACACCCGTTCCTGACCGCGAAGTCCGGCTTCAGCACGGAAGAGATCTTCAGCCGCATCGTATTCGCGCGATTTGCGCATCCTTCTGAGGTAGCCCCAGCGTTACCTCCCGCGGTTTCGGACGTGCTGGTCCGCACGATGAAGAAGGATCGGACGCAGCGGTATGTTTCGATGGATGAAGTGCTGCTCGATCTGGAGGCTTTGCTGGGTGGAGAACGGCAAAGATTGGCGAGCACGCTGGTCCGCCAAGCAGATGTTCACCGTCTTGAGGGGAACGCGGACAGGGCGCTAGAGCTGGTTCGAGAGGCGTTGCAGTTGGACAATACCAACCGCGAGGGCCACCAACTGAGACGCCATTTGCAGACAGAGGTCCGGTCCCGCCAGACGGGACGGCAGGTCGCTCAGGCGCTGCAGGAGGCCAATGAACTGGTGGGGCGGCAGCAGTTGGGCGGCGCCATGGAAGTGCTTGAAAAGGCGCTGGCCCTCGATTCCGAGAATCAGGCCTTGCGGCAGCGGCTTGGCGAACTCGACGCGGAGCGGCAACGGGTTGCTCAGGTTGGGCGTTTGGTGGAGGCGTCGGAAAAGGCACTCGCGGAGCACGACCTTCTGGTGGCGCGAAACCTTGCCCAACAAGCCTTGACCTTGGATGGTGGGGATCGAGCCGCCCGAGCAATCCTCGGCCGAGTTGAAGCTGCGGAG
Organism: Candidatus Sulfopaludibacter sp. SbA3; assembly: GCA_945890485.1. GTDB lineage: Bacteria > Acidobacteriota > Terriglobia > Bryobacterales > Bryobacteraceae. The sequence goes on from CAMDCN010000016.1 coordinate 110,341, forward strand.
AAGCGCGTTGCATCATTGCAATCGCTCTCTGCTTCGCTGGAGGCGACGCGCGCAACGCTGGCGCTCGGAGAGGTCTCCCCCGCCCGGCAGCAGCTAGCGGAGTTCGACCGGAAGGCACAACAGATCGATATTCCGGGGCATCTTCAGCAGTTGCGCGGAGAGGTCGGCGAGGAGTTGAAGCAGGCTCAGCGGGCTGCGCAGACGATGGAGGCCGCTGGCGTTGCGCTGCAGCGCCAGGACTTCCGAGGCGCGTTAGGACTGCTCGAAGCGCTACAGGGCGTACCTCAGCAGGGGGTCGTGCAGGCGATGATTCTGCAGGCCCGTTCGCAGTTGGCGGCGTGGGCGAGCAGCTTTAGCTCCAATGCGATTCTGCCGCGGGTGAAGGAGCTGCGGGCCGCGGGAAGCCACGCCGAAGCGCTGGCTGAACTGCGCCGGGCGATTGAAATCAACCCGAGCGACGATCGGCTGAGGCAGATGGCGGAGTGGGTGGAGCGCGAGTGTCAGGAGCAGGAGGCGCTGACGGCAATTCTCCCGTTTGAGCAGGAGATCCGGAGCCGATTTGTCGCGGACGTGGGTGGATCGTTCGATCGGATCGACGAGGTTCTGGTACGCTACGCCGGACTGCCCGGTCCCATCGCGAAGCTGCAGGAGCTGCGGTCGAGCCTGTTATCGGTATTGTCGAGCTCCGCCGAACGCGCCTTGAATGAAGGTGATTTGGCGGCGCAGCAGAATCTGGCCCCGGCATTGCTACTGGCGACACAACGGTTTCCTGCCGCCTTGGACTTGCAGTCCCTTACCGGTCGCGTGCACCGGAACTTGGAAAGAATGCGCGCCGAAGAGGCCATCCGGATGGTTGAAGCCGGACTGCAGACCGGCCAGGCCACGGTGGCCGAATCAGCATGCGCAGCCCTCGCGGACGTTCCGGGAGTCTCGGAGTCGGCTCAAGGAAGGCTGGGGCAATTGGCGTGGACCACCTCGCAATCGATGGCACGGGGCGCTGAGCGGGGCACAGAGCAGGAGTTGCGGCAATTGGATGAAGCTTTACGCTTCGCGCAGATTGCGGTGCGATTGCGCGGGGTTTCATCCCAAGAATTGGCCCGGTGGATTGAAGGGCTGGAGGCCCGGCGGCGTCTGTGTTCGCGGCGGAAGGCGTTGCTCGAGAGCGCTCAGAAAGGAGTGCAGTCCGGAAGCGCGAAGAAACAGTTTGAGCGGGAGTTGACTCTGTTTGCCGCCGATACGCAAGGCGACGTCGCGGAACTGGCGTTTTTCGTAGACGCCGTCCGAATTGCCAGTCAGCCGTTACGCGAGGCCGGGAAACAGGGGCAGGTCCGGGCGATGATCGATAAAGCGATCGAGTTGCGGCCAGATTCCCGCGCGGCATTCGTTGCCGATTTAACGCAACCGATCGCCGTTCCGGCGCAGCGCGCGGCGGGCGATCTGCGGATGTGGATTGTGTTGGGTACGGTGGTGCTGGTTGCAAGTGGAGGCCTCTTTTACTGGATGAATCGGCCCCAGGCGGTTACGAACGAAGCTCCACCGTTAGAGATTGCCAAATCGGTGGTAGCTCCGCCCGCGACCAAGGAACCGGTTCCGGCTCCGCGCGAAGAGCCGGCGCGTCCAATCGCCACGCCGCCGGCCGTTCCGCCCCCAACTTTGCCGGTTGCGGCGCCGAAAGTCGCAAAGGAACCGGGCCCGACTGCTCCAGTCTTGCGTCCCCCGGTCGCCGTGCCGGCGCAGCAGTCACCACCCGTCGTGGTAGCTGAAAAGCCCGCGCCCTCACCGGCGAAACCGGAACCAGTCGCGGCGAATGTGCCGGCGACGCCTGCTCCGACTGTGGTGGAGCCGCCCCGGCCATCGATGATGGGCCTGGACGGCCTTCGATATAGCGAGATTACTTGGGTCGGGTCGTTGGCGACGGGAGGGGAACTCGGCATTACGGGGAATCGTCCGACGTTAGGGAGTATTTCGGCGGGGGGCCTTCAGCCTCGTCCAGGCCGGATCGTCATTCAGGAGCCGGCATCCGGGTTGGAGCTGATCGCCGCTCCTTCGGCGGCTGGCGGCTGGAGTTCGATCAAGCTGCGGAACATGTCGGGACGAGAGATCAGACGTATCCGTCTGCGATGGCAGCCGCAATAGACGCCACTGCCGGGGCGCGTTAACATGAATCGCAACGTGCCATTTCGAATTCTTATTGTCGTGATTGTTTTCATGGCAACCGCCATGGGTCAGTCCCCACGCCGCCGGGCGCTTGTGCTGGGCAACGGTAGCTATCGTCACTTACCGGCGGCGGTAGCCAGTCAGGCCGACGCCGAGTTAGTGGCCCGGAGTCTATCGGATCCGAGTCTGTCCGTAACAACCTCGCTCCAAGTGAACCTGGATCGGGAGGCGTTGAGAAACGCCATTAGTTCGTTTGTCGAAACGGTGCAACAGGGGGATACCGTTATCGTCTTCTACAGCGGGTACGCCGCGATGGTGGAAGGTGAGAACTATCTGCTCGCGATTGACCACAGCGCCGCGGAGGCGCGGGGCTCGTCGCTCACGGGGCTGCTGCAGGATCTGGAGGCGAAGAAAGCGGGATCGGTGTTGGCGCTAATTGACGGCAGCCGCGAGTGTCCGACACTGGCGGAATTGGCGGGGCTAACCCGAATGCAGCGCGTGGACCGGTCGCTCGTGCTCTTTGCTCATCAGTTTGACCGGTCGATTCCCGCGCCGGCGACACCCGTGAGTCCCTTCGCGGAAGCGATACGGATGGCGTTGGCCGTGCCGGGGTTGACGCTTTCGGGCATGGCGGAACGGGTGATCGTAGAGACGCAACGGAGTTCGAAGGGCGAGCAGACGCCGATTTTTGCGTTGAATAGTTTGGAAGAGATCAAGGTCCTGCGGGATCCGCCACCGGTTGTGGCCTCGAAACCGGAGCCTCAGCCAGTAAAGTCTCCGGCTTTGACGGCGGGCCAACTGCGAGAGTTGAAACGAGATTTGTTGACGTACGCGTGGATCCCGCCCGGGGAGGCCGAATTGGGGTGCGTGGCGTCGGATGGGGATTGCGAAGCGGCGGAACGGACGCGCCGCCAAGTGCGCCTGAAACAGGGCTTTTGGATGACCCGGGGGGAGGTCCCGATCCGTGCGTTTGAGCGCTTTGCACGCGAGACATCGCATCCGTTGCCGAAACGTTCGCAAACCAACGCGGAGGGGCAGCAGGCCGCCAATCCAGTAGCCGGAGTGAGTTGGGAGGATGCACAGAAATACTGTGCCTGGGCTGGTGGCCGGCTTCCAACGTTCTCTGAATGGGAGTATGCGGCAAGAGGTGGCGCCGCCGGAATGGTCTATCCCTGGGGTAATCGGTTGACGCGCGACCAGGCGAACTACCATGGCCGCGATAAGAGATCTCGCGACAAGTGGGATGAGTCGAACTCGGCGCCAGGGGGCTCGTTTGACCCGAACGGATTCAACTTGTTCGACGTTGTTGGCAATGTGCGGGAGTGGGTGGCGGAGGACTCTCTCTACCCGGCCAATGCGGCCAATCCGCCTGGACCGGCGACAGCGGGCCAGCACTATCTACGAGGAGGCGATTTCGCCGGCGCGTTAAAGGCACTACGGTTATCGGCCTTCGAGATGCGCCCGGCAGAGGAGCGGGACAACCGTACTGGTTTTCGGTGCGTGTTGCCGGTTTGGCCCGCTGGTGATGCTCAATTGTGATTGAATTCGCGTAATGTAGTGTTCGGGGATACGCCCGAGATCAAATTGCCACTTCGTATGTAGGATCAGCCCATGAAACGCAACGTCGCCTCGATCGCCTTCGCTTTGGTTTGTGCAGGAGTCTGTTCGGCGCAGACGGCAGGCACGATTACAACGGTCGCCGGGAGCGGCGCGCGGGGCTACGGGGGAGATGGCGGCCCGGCGTTGAACGCTTCCTTCGCCCAGCCCTATGGCGTTACGACGGCCCGGGAAGCCGATGGTTCGGTGTCGTTGTACGTGTCGGACTCGTTCAACAACCGGGTGCGCAAGATCACCGCGGATGGGCGCATTACGACTTTCGCGGGCAGTGCCGTGGCGGGATTTGCCGGCGATGGCGGGCCGGCCACTTCGGCTTCCCTCAATATCAACACCGGTGCGGCGATCGGGCCGGATGGCAATCTCTACATCGCGGACTTTAACAATCAGCGAATCCGGAGAGTGGACGCAACGGGCCGGATTACGACGATCGCCGGAACGGGCGTGAGCGGATACTCCGGCGACGGCGGCCCGGCGACCGCAGCCAGATTGTCGATGCCGATGAATCTGGCCTTCGCATCCGACGGGACGATCTACTTCGCCGATCGTGACAACCACCGGATTCGTCGCATCAGCCCAACCGGAGTGATTTCGACGTTTGCCGGGACCGGCACCGTTGGTTCCGCGGGGGATGGCGGTCCGGCCGCGTCGGCTCAACTTCGTTTCCCGACGGGCATAACGGTGGCCTCGGACGGCGTCTACATTTGCGACTGGGGGAATGCGAAAATTCGGCGGGTAGGCCTGGATGGCCGAATCTCGACGATCGCGGGCACTGGAATTATTGGCTATTCGGGAGACAATGGGCCAGCGGTCCAAGCTGCGCTCAACGAGCCTCGCAATATGATCGTGGTGGGAGATCTGCTGTTCATCGCCGATTCGGGAAATCATCGAATTCGCCGGGTGACGCTGAGCGATGGCCGCATCACAACTTTTGCCGGCACGGGTACAGCAGGATTTTCGGGAGACGGCGGACCTGCCTCGGCGGCCCAGATTACCTTCCCGCAGTCGATCGCATTGGGTTCCGATGGTGCCCTATATGTCGCGGATACCGATAACAACCGGATTCGCCGCATCGCCAGTGCTACGGCTGTTACCGGAGGAACGGTATCGCTGTCGTCCAACCAGCTGACGCTGAGCACACCGGTGAATGGCCCGGCGCTGCCTGCCTACTCTGTTCGAGTCCTATCTTCGGACCAAGCACTTTCTTTCGCCGCGACCGCGAGCACCAGTTCCGGGGGCGATTGGCTCCGCGTGAACGCCGATGCTTCCGTAACGCCGGCCGTGCTGGCGATTCAAATTGATCCATCGACGTTGGAACCTGGATCCTATGCCGGCGTGGTCACGGTAGCCGCGCCACAGGCCGGAAATGGGCCCCAACAGCTCACGGTGAATCTGCGTGTCACTGGGCCGCGCCCATCGGGCCGTCCGGATACGGCAGTGATCGTGACGGTGGCGGGGAATAATGTCCGTGCCTTTGCTGGCGATGGAGGGGCGGCTACCGCTGCGTCGTTGAACCAGCCTCATGGGGTTGCGGTGGGTCTGCCGCCGGACTTTACGCCGATCCTGTTTGTCTCCGACACCTTCAATCACCGAATCCGCCGGATTGATTTGGGAAACGGCCGCATCGAGACGGTGGCGGGAAGGGCAATCGCGGGATTCCAACTGGAGACGGAAGGCGCGATTGCAACAACGACATCGTTCAACGTGCCGGCTGGTTTGGGAACCGCAGCGGACGGCCAACTTCTCATCGCCGATTTGAACAACAACCGGCTGCGCAAATTGGATACGGTAAACCGCATCACGACGGCGGCCGGTACTGGCGCGGCTGGCTATTCCGGCGAAGGAAATGCGATTGAGAAAGACCTCTTTCTCCCGATTGCGGTGGCGGTGGCGCCCGATGGAAGCCGCTACATTGCGGATCGAAACAATCATCGGATCCGGCGAGTAGACGCCACGGGCGTGATGTCGACAGTTGCCGGGAATGGGAGCATCGGCTTCAGCGGAGACGGTGGTCCGGCCACGGAAGCGCAGCTGAACTATCCCTCTGGAATCGCAGTCGGTCCTGACGGATCGCTCTACGTCGCGGATTGGCAGAATCACCGGGTTCGGCGGATCGTTCCCGACGGGACGATTTCGACGGTAGCGGGAACCGGCAATCCCGGGTTCTCCGGCGATGGGCCGGGGACCGAATGTGATTTGAACGAGCCGAACTCCCTGGCGCTGGATGGACAGTGGCTCTACATTTCGGAGTTGAAAAGCCAGCGAATCCGGCGGCTGGATCTGGCTAGCGGCGCGTTGGTAACGATTGCGGGAACTGGGGCGGCCGGATTTGGTGGCGACGGCGGACCCGCAACCGAGGCGCGCCTGAACGGTCCGAATGCCCTGGCGGTTGGGCCGGATGGGAGCGTCTACGTCGCCGATACCGGCAATAACCGGATTCGTCAAATCGTGTTTGCCGATCGCGAAATCCAGGGTGCTACGGCCTCCCTTCGCCTTTCCAGCCCGCAACTGCAGTTTCGAGCGGTTTCCGGCGCGCCGGATCCCGCGCCGCAGAGTGCGTTGATAACGAGTTCGGAAGGCATCCTCAACTTTGCGGCATCCTCCCCTGGCTCGCCGGGTTGGCTGAGCTTTTCGAGCGAAATTGGTCAGACACCGGCCAACTTTGAAATCCGGACGTCCGCACAGGGTCTGGCGCCCGGAACCTATCGCGCCACTCTCGAATTCGTATCGGGGTCGGCCATCAACTCGCCACAGAACATGGAGATCGTGTTGGTGGTGGCGCCCCCGCCGACGCTCTTAACGGCCGCGCCGGCCAGTCTGGACTTCCTCTCCATGCAGGGTGCTGATGATCCACCCGCGCAGCAGATTCGGATTTCGGCATCCCAGCCTGCGCCTGCCTTGGTAATTCAGGTTTCCGGTGGCGCCTCGTGGCTGGTTGTCGAACGGGTTTCCGGATCAGAGCCGTGGGACGTGGTGATTCGCGTTCGTTCGCTCGGCTTGGCGCCCGGATTCTATGCGACGACACTTTCGCTTTCCGGTACGGAGGTGGCCAGCCCGCTGTCGGTCCCTGTGACACTGCGGGTGAGCCCGGCGCCAGTGGCGCCCACGCTGGCCTTCGATCCCTCGTCGCTGCAGTTCCGGGCATTGACGGAGGTGGCGTCCCCCGCAGAGCAGTCAGTGAGTTTGGCGACGACCGCAGGTGAAATCAGCTATTCGGTAGCGGCTAGCTCCCCAGGGAACTGGCTGTCGGTTTCTCCCGCGACCATTTCGCCCCGGCCGGGTGCTCCGGCGACTTTAGCGGTCCGAGTCAACACGGCTGAGCTTTTGGCAAGCAACTATGAGGGAGAGGTGACGGTAAGCAGCGGTGGCTCCGTGCGTGCGCGCCTCCCGGTCCAGTTGCTTCTGGCCCAGAACATTAGTCCGGAGCTGACGGTGGATACGCCGCTGGTCCAGCTTTCAGCGCCTAGCGGCGTGGAAGTCGCCCAGGGGCAGGTAATTGTCCGCAATCCCAGTCCGTCCGTACTTCCGTTCCGCATTGTGGCCAAAACGGCGGACGGGTCCGATTGGCTCGCCGCGACGCCAGGAGATTTCGACTCGGCCAGTAATGGAAAGCCGACGATGCTGAATATTCGAGCGGACGCGAGCAATCTTCCGCCGGGTACCTATACCGGCACCATCGAGTTGGCCGCGGAGCAGGGAGGCCTGACCTCTCAAGTCGTCACAGTACCGGTCGTGTTTGCGGTGACGGGTCAGGCGACCGAACTGCTCGCCTCGCAATCGGCGATCGGCTTCAGCACGCGGCCGGGAAGCTCTCAGATTATGGATGTGAGCCTTGTCGCGGTCGGCAACGCCCCGTTGCCCTGGACGGCGCAGGTAACCCGTGGTGGTGGATTCCTGCGGCTCTCGCAGACCAGCGGCACCGCCGTGCCGAAGACGCCGGCGCAAGCCCTCGATGTGACTTTCAACCCGGCTGGTCTCAGCGCGGGAGAGCATCATGGCGAGATTCAGATTCAAGCGGCGGGGGCTGCCCGTCCGCTCGTAATCTCCGTAATCGGCCGGGTTAGTTCCGGGCCGGCGGACCCGCTTCCGAGGCCGTCGAGCCTGGCATTCGTGCCGCGTCCGGACGGATCGAACCCAGAAAGGCGCGGCGTCATAATCGGCAATGTGGCGGGGGCGTCGTCGTTTAACACTCTGGCGGCTCCAGACAATCCGGCGCCGGGTACGAATTGGCTGGTGGTGGAACAGCTCGGCGGGGCGGTATCGAATTTCGGCGTGTCTGTGGCTTTCGACGGGCTGCCTCCAGGTACCTATCGAGCGAACATCAATTTCAGTTTCGCGGGCAACGCCGCGACGCAGGTGCAGGTGCTGGCGGTGAAACCAGCGGCAGTGGCCGGCGATGCGGGTACCGGGCAGCGGTTGGCCGAGTGCACTCCCAGTCGGATGTTCCCCGTGTTTGCATCCGCGCAGCCGCGCTTTACCGTGGCCCTTGGCCAACCACTGCAGACCGAGATCGTCGTGGTGGATGATTGTGGCCGGTTGGCGAACGAGGCCGCCGCCGCCAGTTATTTCAGCAATGGGGAACCATCGATGTCCCTGGCGGCGGTTGGTGACGGGCGTTGGGCGGCTACATGGGTCCCGAAGATCAATGAATCGGGCGAGGTGCTGCTCGAAACCTTGGCATCAGACTCGGCCAGGACAATTGCGCCAGCTTCTGTCGTCGTACGTGCGTTTCTGGCTGGGTCGATTGCCGGACCGGTTTTGGCGCCGACCGGGGCGGTCAGGTCAATCGATGGAAAACCGGCGGAGGCCATCGCTCCTGGGTCGCGGATTGAGATCCACGGTGTGCGGCTGGTGTCCGAAAACCGCGCGGCGAGCGCCACCCTGGGCGGGGTCCCGCTCGAGATTCTGTCCGCTGAAGCGGGCCGGATTGTGGCGGTCGTTCCGGCGGGTTTTGATGGGCGAGGGATGCAGCCGCTGGTGGTGCAGACCGGCGAATTCCAGTCTGCGCCCTGGCCCATCATCGTCGCGGAGGTTTGGCCGGTGGTCGCGTCGGCAGGCGTCAGCGCGGATGGCTCGATAAAGCTTTCGGTCTCGGGGATTGCCGAAGCCGTGGCGGGAGGGAGCTTCGATCAGCTTCGCTTCGATATCGATTCGAAACGCTGCGCGGTGGGCGAGGCGAGTGCAGACGGTTCTGGTGTATGGAACCTGACGCTGGCCAATTGTCTGGGTGATGGAAGTGCCTCAATGCAGGTTACGAGCGGGACTGGTCGAGCGCGAACGCACCGGTTCGTTCGCGCGGCGGGAAAGGAGTAAGCTCGCTTACTCCTTTTTCGAGCTATCGGTTCCAGAGTAGCCAGACGAAAAAGGGTCCGCCGAGTAGAGCAGTGGTGACGCCGACCGGGATTTCCACCGGCGCCATAACGCTGCGGGAGATGGCATCGCAGACGACCAGAAACGCGCCGCCGCCCAGCCAACAGGCGGGAATCAGCAAACGGTAATCGGGTCCCAGCATGCGGCGGAGGAGATGGGGAACAATCAGGCCGACAAAACCAATGGGACCGGTGACCGCGGTGACCGTGCCAACCAGCATCGCCCCAACCGCGAAAGCCTGCCACGTGATGCGCCGGCAATCGACGCCGCGGCCCGTTGCCCACGCCTCCCCCAGCATGAGTACGTTTAAAACGCGCGCCTGGCGGATACTCCACCACGTTCCGAGTCCGATGGCCCCAGCTAGCCACCCGAGCACCGAATATTCAACGGCGTCAATGCCACCCATTAACCAATGTGCGATCTGGAACGACCGGGTGATTCCAGCAAGGCTATGGAGCAGCAGGATCAGCGCGGTGCAAATGCCGCTCAGGGCGATACCGGTGAGGAGCAGCGTGAACGCGGTGAACCGCTGAACGCGACCGAGCGCGGCGACGAGTGCGATGACCACGGCAGAGCCGGCCAAAGCAGCGGCCCACACGAGCGGGAAGCCGGTCTCCTCGCCGTTCCCCAGGGCGATGGCTGCCACAGCTCCCAACGCAGCGGCTGACGTCACTCCGAGGCTGGAGGGCGTTGCCAGGGCCTCGCGGAGCACCGCCTGATAGAGGGCCCCGGCTACCGAAAGCGCGGCGCCGGCCAAAAAGGCCAGCAGGGTGCGCGGGACGCGGAGATTGATGAAGATCTCCCAGTCGGGCGACTCACCGCGCCACAGCCTGCCGTAGTCCATTCCCGAGCCGCCGAGTAACGGACTGATTGCCGCGATCACCAGTGCGGCGAGGGTGGCCACGATAACGACGGAGCCGATCTTTTGGCGTGGATCAACGGCCATAGGTGAGGAACACTCTTCCGTCCGTGCTCTGATGCCAGTGAAATGGCACGTGGAAAACGCGTTCAAGGCGCGCTGGCTCCAGTGCTTCGCAGGGGATGGCGTCCGCCGCGAGGCGACCCTGCTCGAGCAGCCAGATCCGGTCGCAATGTTGGGCGGCGAGCCCCAAGTGGTGGGTGACGACGATTACCAGATGTCCTGCCTGCTGGAGCTCGCGGAACAGCTCCCACATCGCGGCTTCGTTTTCTGGATCGAGGTGGGCGCTGGGCTCATCGAGCAGCACGATCGGTGCTCCCTGGCAGATGGCGGCGGCGAGCAGGACACGTTGCTTTTCGCCGCCGCTGAGGTTTCCAAAGGCCCGGCCGCGGAAGGCCTCTAGGCGCGTCCGGAGGATGGCTTGCTCCATGGCCTTATGATCCTCGCCGTTCTCAAATAGGCCGCGGCCGTAAGGAAGCCGGCCGGTGAGGATGACCTCTTCGACGGTTAGCGGTACGTCGGCGGGAACGAATTGTGGGACGTGCGCTATTTGTTGGCAGAGGGCTTCGCGCGGCATTCTGTGGACGGCCTGCCCGCCGAGAGTGCATTGTCCGGCGCTGGGAGTTCGCTGTCCGGCAATCAGGTCGAGGAGTGTCGATTTACCGGCGCCGTTCGGGCCGACGATCCCGATGACGGCGGGCGCATCCGCGACGGCGTGGATACCGTGGAGAACCGGTTTGCCGCCGGAATAGGCAAACTGGAGGCCGTCGAGGACGAGGCGGGTCACTCGAGCATCCTTCGAAAGGCCTCCGCGGCCTCGACGACGCGCGGTCCGGGGACGACATAGATATCAGAGGCGACGGCGAAAACCTTTCTCAGCTGGACGGCGCGGAGCCCGGGGACTGTTTCCCAAAGACGGACGACCGAGGCGGTATGCGCCGGTGTCACCCCTTTGGTCTCGGTCATGTCGCCCATGTCGACGATCACATCGGGGTTGAGGCGAAGGATGCCTTCGACGGAGATTTTGGGATAGGAGACGGGGGAATCGGCGAGGACGTTGCGACCGCCGGCAGCAATGATGAGGTCGTTGAGATAGGAGCCTTTTCCGACGGCCAGCATGCCGTCGAGGCGGCCGGGCGTGCGGCCGACTATAAAGAGCAACGTTCGGGGCGTGGGGCTTGCGGTCTGCTTCCGCATTTCGGCAAGGCCGTTGCGGAGCCTGGCTTCGAGAGCGATGCCTTCGTGCTCACGGCCTACGGCGCGGCCCACCTCCGCCGCGGAGCGAAGGGTTTCGTCTAAGCCAGTGTTGCGCAGGGCCAGGGTCCGTATGCCGACGGCCTTCAGTTGACGTACGATTTGCGGGTGTTCGGCGTGGACCAGGACGAGGTCCGGGCGGAGGCGAATGATCGCCTCCACGTTTGGTTCGAGGTAAGTGCCGATGCGGGGCAGGCGTTCCACCGGGGCGGGGAAGTGGCAATATGTGGACACCGCCACCACCTTCGGCCCGGCGCCGACGGCAAAGAGCATTTCCGTGAAGCTGGGCGCCGTCGAGACGATTCGCTCCGGAATTGCCGCCGCTAGCAGGAACAGCCAGATCATCGGAATTGCACCTGCATCCCGATGAGCCCGGTGGCGCCAGCGGCGCGGAAACCGTTCTCATAGTAAGTGCGGTTCAGGATCTGGTCGCCTTTGCCGTAGAGCCGCACCGAGTAAGTATCGGTACGGAGTAACTCATGGCTGAGTACGACGTCGATCTTGGTGGCGCCATCGAAGTGGAACGCCCGGCTGCCGGACCCGGCGAAGAAGGCGTTGTAGTATCCCGAAGACCGGAACAGGTCAACCGTCAACTCGGTTCTGCGGCCGAGCTGTTGGACGGCGACGGCGCTCCAGGAGTGCCGCGGGATTCCGAGTGCATCCCAGAGGCCCCGGACGGTGAGGTCCTGATCGGTATCGGAGTTGATGAACCAGTACGATGAGCGAAGCATGGTGCCGCGCACAGGGCGCAATTCGACCGACGTTTCGATGCCGCGCGAGATCCCGCCGGAGCCGTTGTAGTAGCCGGAGTTTCGGCGGAACGGGTCGGTAGCGGGGCGGACGTAACTGGCTGAGGAGTCGAATTGTGTATTGGACACGGTGCGCGTGTAGAACAGGGTTCCGCTCAGCCGCAGTTTATCGCGGAACAGGTACTGGTCGATGCCGCCGTCGGCGGAGTTGTAGCGGTCCGGGGCGAGGCGCGGGTCGCCGTAGGGGCTGTAGACAACGCCGCCGATGGCGGAGCTGAAGAAGAAGCCCGAGCCGTAGCGTTCATAGAGCCCGGGGGCGCGGTAGGCGTTGCCGGCATGAGCGCGGAGCTTAGTTCCGGAGCGGGGGAAGAAATAGGCGAGGGCCACGTCGCCGGTCCAGGCGCGGGGTGCGGTGGCGACGGCGGCGTTCTCATAGTTGTTGGCGTTGCCGGTGTAGACGAAGCGCGGCCGGTCCAGCTTGAAGTCCTGGGTGCGGCCGGATACCGACAGAATCAGCCGCCGGGCGGCGAAGGCCATTTGGCTTGCGAAATAGAGCGAGTTCGATCGTTGGGCGGCGCGGGTTTCGACGGCCACGCGCGTGGCGCCGGCGACCCGATTGTCGTCCGCGTTCAGATAGTTTTCGTTCTCGTACTCGTAGCCTCCGGTAACGGTCCACCACGCGGTGGGCCGCCAGTTCAGGCGGGCGTCGACGGTGTCGATGTTGCCGTCGAAGTCGCTGAGGTTGGGTACGGCGGGCTGGAAGCCGACACCGGCCGGACCATTTTGAAAGTTGCGGGCGGTATTGAGGCGTTGATAGCTGATCTGCGTATCGACCGTGGGCGCCAGGATTTGGCGGTAGATCAACGCGGTGCTCCAGAAGCGGCCCGAGCGGCGGCTGTCGGGATCGTCACGTCCGGGGAAGTACGTAACGCCGGGCACCGCCGGAATGATGCCGGTGGCCGGCCAGTTGGCGGCGGGAATGCCGCTGGTGGTGGGGCTGGCGTTGGTCTGGACGAAGTCGTCGGAGACAAACAGCCGGCCGGAAAGCGAGGCCGAAGAGGCGATCGTGTATTTGGCGAAAGCCTGGGCGCCCGAACTGCGGGAAGGGTCGTTGCCATCAATGCCGTTCCGGACGTTGATGTGCAGTAGACCGGCACTATAGGCCAGTTTCTTCCAGGCTCCACCGGCGTTAGCGCGGGCGCGGAGGAGGCCGAGGCCGCCGCCCTCCACCAAAATGCCGCCATGGGCGGGACCGCCGCCGGTATCCGAGACCAGGTTGATGGCGCCACCTGCGGCGTTAGTGCCGTAGAGCGAAGATCCGGAACCGCGAAGGACTTCCACGCGGCTGAGGTTGATGATGTTCAGGTTTCCCACGAAGCCGCTGGCGTCGGCCTGGATGGCGGCGACATCGCGGAAACGGAGACCGTCGATAAGGACGGCGGTGGCTTCGGCGCGTAGGCCGCGGGTGCGGATGGTGGAAAGTTGGCCGGGACCGCCCAAATTGCGGATGAGCAGGCCGGGAACGTCGCGGAGAGCTTCGGCGACGTTGTTTTCATTGCGGCGGGAAAGATCGGCGGCGTCGAGCACGCTGGTGGATTTAGCGGCTTCGTCGAGTGTTTGGGCGGCGCCTTCGGCGGTAATCACAATGCGTTGATCGACTCCGGCGATTTCGAGTCGAATCTCCTGGTTGTCCTCCACTTCCCGCGAGACGCGACGGAAGCCTTCGGCTGAGATTTCCACAAGGGCCCGGCCTTCGACGTTGGGAAACTCAAAGCGACCCATTTGGGTGCGGGTTCGTTCGATGGAGGTGCCCCGATAAAGCAGCACTTCGGCGCCGTCCACGGGTTTCCCCTGCGGATCCGCCACGAGACCGTGGAGTCCGGCAAAACAAATCAAGAATAGAGAAATCATTACGCTCCTGCCCCTCCCTCGAGGGCATAGTGAAATCAGCCATGGTTGGCTGTTCCGGGCAGGTTTTCGGACTTCAGGGCGCTTTCGCCTACCGGCGGCTACTTCCCAACTCGAAGGTAAGAGTCAGTGTGTGGATGCCGCTTTCGTTCCCTGTTACCGCTGCGGGGCAGTCCTGGATTCTCACCAGGTTCCCTTTTAATCCCCGGCCGCGAAGCCGGAGCACCTCAGAAGTCTAGAGAATAGCACGGCGAAGGCGCCAGACCAGCAAAACGGCGATGAGTGAGGAGAGGGCAAGTAGAACGGCGCCGGCGAGAACGCTGCGGGGCCGGTAGACGAAGTTGACAGTGTGGGTGCCGCCGGGCACGACGATGCCGCGGACGAGTGTGTAGGCTTCGTAGATCGGTGCATCCTTCTGGTCGACGGTGGCGGTCCAGCCGGGGGCGTAGGTGTCCGTGAGGATCACCATGCCGCGACAGGCCATGTTCACGTCAAGGACGACTCGTCCGGGCGTGTGGCTGCGGACGGTAACGGTGTCCGGGCCGGGGCAGCGTTCGAGGGCGGGTGGGTCGACATCGAGAAAGGTCTTCTGCGCCAGTTCCAGTTCCATCTGGTTGAGATGGTCCCCGGCGCCGCGGCGGTCGGCGATGCGAAAGGCGTCGTGGACGGCAAAGGCTCGCGGCAGGACATCAGGGTTGGCGAAGACTTTTAACGTGGAAGCGCCAGTGAAAACCTCCTGTTTGTGGAATTCAGTCGGTTGGCTGCCGACGGCGAAGCCGACGCCCAGCAAGCGCTTCAGAGCCGGGGTGTGGAACCCGTGCTGACGGACATTGAGCGGCAGGCTCGCCAGATAGCCGGCGTCCTGATGGAGGCCGTGCCAGTCGCCGAAGTTGTAGGAGATCTGCTTCTCATCCACCTGAACGCGGCGAAGGCCTGGCTGCTGCCGAAGGAACTGGGCGATGTCTCGGTGCTGATCCAACGAATTGAGCAGGGCCATAGCGGGTTCAAAGGAGCGGTGGGGCAGCATCGAGGTACCTCCGTTGCTGATTTCCACCATCGCCAGCAACATGGCTCCGGCACAGAGGGAAGGCCAGGTGATACTGCGGGATTTCCATCCATGCAGCAGGAGGCCAAACAGCAGGGCGGCGAAGGCGCTCATCAGCTCGCCGTCGTCTGTACGGCGTTCGAACTCTTTGGCCTTAACCATTCCGAACCGGAGGAGGAACACCAGGGTGCCGAAGGCCAAGGCGGCATTGCGGATCCGGGCGATCCATGGGCTGTCGGGCTGCTCGCGGAGACGATCGAGACCGAGAGCGGCCAGCATGCCTGCGCCCAGTGAAAAGAGCACGATGGCCATCGAAGGGCTGCGAGCCTTGTCGACTTCCGGCAGCAGGCTGTAGAGGATACCGTGGAATGCGGTGTATCCCGAAAGCGAGTAGATCAGTCCGCCGAGGGCGACGGCCGCCATGGCGCGCGCCGGCCAATGCCGCCACGCCAAGGCCACCCCGGCAAGAGCGAGCGAAAAGAGTGTGGCGCCCAGGAACGGGTCGGAGTTGATGAATAGGCCGGGGAACAAAATGCCGAGGAGCGAAGCGGGTTGCAGCCCGAAATCGCTGAGGACGGTGTACGGAACCTTTTGGCCCCAAGTGAGCGGCTCGGAAGCGCCAACCCAGCGGACCGACAGCCGGCCGTACTCCATGGCGGGAAGAATCTGCAGCGCTCCGGCGGCTCCCGCCATGAGCCAGAAGGCGCCGAAGGCGGGCGCCAGGCGGCGATCCCGAACGAGCATCCAGAGCCAAAGGCCGAGGGAGGCAAGCGAGAGGAAGATGGGGATTTGATGATGGCCGCTCAACCACGCAACACCGAGGGCGAAACCGCCAAGTGCCGCCGGGACAATAGGCCGCTCGGATCGGGCGGTTCGAAGCAGGCCGAGCAGTACGAGTGGGATCCAGGTGGCGCCATTGAACATCTGCGGCCAGTCCAGGCGGCCCAGCAGACCCGTGAGCGGGAAGGTCACTCCTCCCGCCAAGGCTGCCCAGCGGCGGCAGCCCAACTCGCGGGCGAGTCGATAGGCGAAGACCGCCATCAGGAGATGCGTAATGACGAAATACCAGTGCAGAACCTTGGCGCTGAGATAGCCATCGCGGAGTGGCATCAGGAACAGGAGCCAGTTGAGAGGGTAGGCCGTCCCAGGCTGCGCCTGGCCGATCAGGGATTGGCCACCGTAGTGGTTCGGATCCCAAAGCGCGATGCGCCCGGCCTGCCATTCGCGAGCCTGAAACTGCAACCAGGGAAGCACTTGGTTGACATTGTCCTGGCCGCCGAGCCAGGTGAACTGATCGGTGAGGACGAGTTTCCAATAAGCGCCGAGGATGAAGGCGACGAGGAGCAAAGCGGCCGCCCAACGGCTAAGGTCAGGTTGATCGAGTTGGGGAGGGGTCTCGCTCATCCAACAAGTCTAGATCATGCCGAGTTCGAGGCCTTTCAGCACAGCGCGCGAGCGTTCCCGGACGCCGAGTTTGGCCATCACCGTCGAAACGTGACTCTTCACCGTGCCTACGCTCGTCGTGAGGAGCTCGCCGATTTCCCGGTTGCGATAGCCGCCGGCGACGAGACGGAGAACCTGTAACTCGCGCGGCGTCAGGGTCTCGATGATGTCCCACTCGCTTGGCGGAGCGGGAAGGCGTTCGGCGCTCCGCTCGATGCGTTCCTTGATGGCGGGCCTGATCAACGTACCGCCCCTGGCAACGACATGGATGGCGTCGGCGAGCCGCTGCCGCACCGCTAAGCCGTCCAGGTTGGGCATACGAACGACGAGGAGGACGAAGTCAGGCTGCAAAACGCGGATCCCGCCGCGGACCAATTGATCATTATCCACTCAAAGCACCCGAATCATTCGCGCTCCGCGCTCAAGGGCATCTCGACCCGGTGGCCGAAGCCGGCGCCCTCGGCGGTTTCGACAAATAACCACCCGCCAAACTGCTCCAGGCGCTCCCGCACACCACGGAGTCCGTCGCCTTCGATCAGGTCGCCGCAACCTTTCCCGTCGTCCCGCGCCTCCAGTTTCTAAGAGTGATCATCTCCTGGACGCAGCGGAACAGCGCGTGCGCCCGGGCCGGGTCCGCCATTTCGAGATCGTTGCGGATATCGAAGTGAACCGCTGGATGCACAACGGCGGCGGAAGGCTGCGGTACCGCTAGACCAACATTGATCGTGGCTTCCTTGGGCATTGCGCCGACGACTTCTGTGCTGGCTCCGCCGAACTGGCCTGCGGGGGACCTGATCCCCACCTATTTTCCCGGCGCGGAGCCGCGGATTGCGAATGCGGGCGTCGTCAATGCGGCAACGCTGCGGCCCGGTCCTGTCGTGGCCGGTAGCGCTGTGACGGTGTTCGGTTTCAATTTGGCTGGCCAACCGGTGCGGGGGAACGGGACGCTTGTTGAGCCGCTGCGGAGTGGGTCCGATCAGGTGACCGTGCAGGTGCCGCTGTCCGCGAAGGGTGTGACCCGGTACGAATAGCCTCAAGCGGCCCACGGCGGCGGGTTCGGTAGTGGTTATCTTTACCAGCAGGTGAATCTGCGCTTGCCGGCCTCCCTTTCGCCGGGCCCGGCAAATCTCAGCCTGGGCGCGCCGACGGAGGTGACCCTGGCCGTGCGCTAGTGGAACTGTTGCAGAAAGCCGAGCTGGAACTCGAATGCGGTCAGAACCTGATCGCATTCCACATACTCGATCGCCGCATGGGCGCGATCGATGCTGCCAGGTCCAAAGATCAAACTGGGTATTCCGGCACGGGCGAGTTTGCTGGCGTCGCTGCCGAAGGGGACGCCGGCGGCCGCGGGGTCAAGACCCAGGGATTGGAGTACGTTCTGAGCGGCCAGCACGGCCGGTTCGCTTGGGTTCGTTTCGAGAGGGCCATCGGCGAGATAGGGCGAGTCTGGTTCGATGGTGATGCCTGGCAATTCGGCGAGGCGGGCGTTGGTGGCGGCCCAAACCGACTGCGGATCCTCGCCGGGAAGGAGGCGGCGGTCGATGGAGATCTCGCAGAGCTCGGGGACGAAGTTGATCTGCTCGCCGCCGCGGATTAAGCCGACATTCAGCGTGGCGGGACCGAGAAGCGGATGAGCGGGGGTAGGAATCGCTTCGTCGAGGGCGCGGAGAACGTGGGCCATGTCCTGGATGGCGCTGCGGCCCAGATGAGGCTTGGCGCTGTGAGCGGCTTTGCCGCGGGTGCGAAGGCGCCACCGCAGCACGCCTTTCGCGGCTGTGACAGCCCGGAGTTCGGTTGGTTCTGCCACGATGGCCGCGTCGGCCCGGAGCCCGTCTTCGCAGAGCTTCCGAACGCCGAGGAACGTATACTCTTCATCGACCACGGCGGCGAGCCAAACTTCGCACGGAGGCGTGATGCCGCGCTCCTTGAGATGAGCGAGAGCGTGCATCATCGTGGCGAGACCGGCTTTGGTGTCGCAGGAACCGCGGCCGTATAGCTTGCCGTCGGTGATGACGGGATCAAACGGGTCAATCGTCATGCCCGTGGTAGAGACGGTGTCCATGTGGGCTTCGAGGATGATGCGGCGGCCCGGTTGGGAGCCAGGCAGACGGGCGATGACGTTGTCGCGGCCCGGCACGACGGTTTGACGCCAAGTTTCAATGCCGCGGCGGGCGAAAAAGGCTTCAACGTATTGCGCCACTTCTTCTTCGCCGACGCCGCCTTCGTAGGACGGATTGATGCTGTTGATTCTTACGAGGTCGGCGAGGGTGCTGAGGATGTCGTTCATTCGTTCCATTTGACGGGCTGTATCTTCCCCACCATGATCCAATAACTGGCCGCGCCGAGGAGCAGGACGCCGGCGGAGGCCCAGAAGGCGAGTGAAAACGAACCGGTCTCCTTGACGATCCATCCGGTGAAGAGCGGGGAAAGGACGCCGCCGAGATTACCGATCGCATTCTGGATGCCGGTCCAGCGGCCGGCGGCCATTGGGCCGGCAAGGGTTTGCGAAATCGCCCAGACGTTGGACGTGAACAGGCCGAGGAATACGCAGGCGGCGGTAATGAGGGCAATTGAGTGGTCGGCGCTCGAAACAATCGCCGCGGGCAGGATGGCCACTCCGCAGAGGACAAGGCCCGACACGGCGTACGTCATCCGGACACGGCTGGCCGAAGCGCCTCGGGCGATACAGCGGTCCGAACTCCAGCCGCCGGCAAGCGAGGAGAGGCCCATCGCCCAGAACGGCGTGGAGCCGAGGGTCGCCATGCTACTCATCGAAAGGCCGCGTTCCTGCACCAGGTAGGTCGGAAGCCAGGAGAGAAGAAAGTACCAAACATAGCCAAGAGCGAACATCCCAATGGAAGTGCCCCATAGCTGCCGGAGGCGAAGCATATCGCCCCAGCCGGGGCGGCGAGCCACGGCGCCGGTTTCGACGATCTCGTCCGGCACGCGGACCAGCAACCATGGAATCAACCAGACGAGACTGCCCAGTCCAGCGACCAGGAACATGGCGCGCCACCCATAGTTGGCCACCGCCAAGCCGCCGAGGAGGGTGCTGAGGCCCGGGCCTGCTTTGGTGCCCACATCGACCAGAGCATTGGCGAGGCCACGGCGCTCTTCCGGGAAGAAGCGGACGATGATCTTCGAGGACGCTGGAAACGCGACGCTTTCGCCAGCGCCCAGAAACAGGCGCGCGACGAGCAGAGCGCCGAAGCTCTCCACCAAGCCAACCGCGGCCGTCGCCAATGACCAGATCAGGAAGGCCGCCGCGTAGACCCAGCGGAGCGGATACCGGTCCACCAGCGCCCCAGCGACTAACTGAAAACTGGCATAACTCCAAAAGAAGGCGGAAAAGAGAACGCCCATATCGGCGGGTGACAGTTGTAAGTCACGGGAGATCTGCGGAGCGGAGACGGAGAGCGCTCCGCGGTCCAGATAATTGATCACTAGAGACGCGACCAACAGCGCCAACAGTACGTTCGCCACCCCGGCTTTTCGCATCTGGACAGTATACTGGCGAAAGCTATGCCGCCCTTTATCGACGCGCACGTTCATGTTTGGACCGACGATGCAGCACGGTATCCACGCGCGACCGGCCAGCGCGACTACCCACCGGCGCGGTTCACGCCGGCAGACCTGTTCGCCCACACGAAACCGGCGGGCGTTACGCGGATCGTGCTCATCCAGATGAGCTTCTACCGGTTTGACAACTCGTACATGCTCGACTCAATGCGCGCCCATCCGGGCGTCTTTTCGGGCGTTGGGATTGTCGATTCCGAGGGGCCGGATCCTGGGAAGGCGATGAAGCTCCTCGCGGCGCAGGGGGTGCGCGGATTCCGCCTGGTGGGCGGCAACGATTTTGATCGGCCCGGGATCCAGGCGATGTGGCGCACCGGGGCGGACGAGAACTTGGCGATGTGCATGCTGCTGGGGCCGGAGGCGCTGCCCGCGCTCGACAAAATGTGCGAACGGTTTCCGCGGACCCCGGTGGTGATCGACCACTTCGCCCGGATCGGGTCCGACGGGACGATTCGCGACGCGGACATCCGCGCTCTTTCGGCTCTGGCGCGGCATCCGCTCGTGAAGGTGAAAGCCTCTGCTTTCTATGCACTCGGCAAAAAGCAGGCGCCATACACCGATTTGAAGCCCCTGTTCCGGCGCGTATTTGAAGATTTTGGCCCTCGCCGAGTGATGTGGGCCAGCGACTGTCCGTTTCAAGTGGGTGAGGGACATCAGTACCCGCCCTCGCTTGCGCTGATTGCGGAGCAGATGCCGTTTCTTTCGGCCGACGACCGGGACTGGGTGCTGCGCCGGACGGCCGAGGCCACGTTCTTTGCTCGCTGAGGAGCCGGTACAATGACAGGCAACGTCAGCATGCGTACGTTCCTTTCAGTCTTGGCTCTTGTTGCTGCCGCTTCCGCTCAGCCTGTGGCCGACGAGTTTTTCGAGAAATCTGTCCGGCCGGTGCTGGCCAAACGCTGCCAGGGTTGCCACAATCCAAAGGCGGCGAAGGCGGGGCTGGATCTAACGACCGCGGCCGGCTTTAGCAAAGGCGCGGATACGGGACCGGTAGTTGTGGCGGGCGATGCCGCGCAGAGCCGTCTGCTGCAGGTAACGGGCTATCTCGAACGCGTCAAAATGCCGCCCACCGGCAAGTTGCCGGAAGCAGAATTGGCTACGTTACGGACGTGGGTTGAGCAGGGTGCCCTGTGGCCAGGAGCTACGAACGAGGCCCCCGCCGCGGTGCGCGGGCCGAAGAAGGGATACAGCCGGGCCCAGAAAGAGTTCTGGTCGTTTCGCCCGATCGTTAAGCCTTCGCCTCCGTCAGTGCGGGATGCGGCGTGGGTTCGTTCTCCGATTGATCAGTTCATTCTTTCCAAGCTCGAAGCCCAACAGTTGACGCCCGCCCCGGCCGCCGACAGGCGAACGCTGTTGCACCGCGTCACGCTGGATCTGACCGGGCTGCCGCCGTCCGCGGCCGAAGCGGAGGCGTTCGTGGCGGATCGATCGCCGGATGCGTTCGCCAAGGTTGTCGACCGGCTGCTTGCCTCTCCGCGCTATGGCGAAAAGTGGGGGCGGCACTGGATGGACGTCGCGCGTTACGCCGATTCCACCGGCGCTGACGAAGACTACCGGTATCCCCATGCGTGGCGCTATCGCGACTACGTGATCAACGCCTTTAATGCCGACGTGCCGTATGACCAGTTCGTGCGCGAGCAGATTGCCGGAGATCTGTTGCCGCCCCCAGCCGGGCAATCCGTGAATACGGCGGGCATCATCGCCACTGGCTTTCTGGCGCTGGGGCCGAAGCTGGTGGCCGAACAGGACAAGGTAAAGATGTTCTACGACATCGTCGATGAGCAGATCGATGTCGCGGGCAAAGCGATTCTCGGCCTGACGATTTCGTGTGCCCGTTGCCACGATCACAAGTTCGATCCGGTGTCGATCAAGGACTACTATTCGCTGGCATCGATTTTCGCGAGCACGAAGCAGTTGGCGGAGATTGAAGGGACGGTGTCGAAGCTTTACTACGCACCGCTGGTGGCCAAACCGGTGGCGGCTGAGTACGAAGCGCATCAGGCGCTGGTCGCGGCCAAGCAGGCGGACATCAACGCTGTCATCGCCGGGGAAGGCCGGCGCTTCCGGGATCTTCATGCCCCGAGGCTGGCCGAGTATATGCTGGCCGCCCGGAGGGTTTACGCCGAGGGCGCGGATGCGGTGGCCGTGGCCGCCCAGTCCAATCTGGACGCGCCGCTGCTGCAGCGTTGGGCCGCATATCTGAAGCCCACGAAGGAGCGTCGCGCTCACCTGGAACGGTTCTACGATTCGCCGGCCACGGCGGCGCAGTATCAGGCTGAATTTCTGGCCGAAGTGGCGCGCCGGAACGCAGAGCCCAAGAAGAAGTTTCTAGCGGGAGAGAACCGTTTCTATACCGAAGTCGCTATCGGAAAGGGACCGCTGACATTGCCAGTGGAAAAGCCGGAGGTATTCTATTCCTCCACGGCGCAACAGCAGATCGCCACTTTGAGGGCCGACCTGGATGCGATTAAGGCCAAGGCGCCGCCGGAGCCGCCGTTTGCCTGCGCGGTGGGTGAAGACAAGCCGGTGGAGCAGCGGGTGTTCCTGCGGGGCAATCCGGAGTCGAAGGGCGACCCGGTAGCGAAGCGTTTTCCGGTGGTTCTGGCCGGAGAGGAGCAGGAGCCGATCACCCAAGGCAGCGGTCGCCTGGAATTGGCAAATTGGTTGGCGAGCCCCCGGAATCCGTTGCCGGCCCGCGTCATGGCGAATCGCCTGTGGCAAGGGCACTTCGGGCAGGGATTGGTTCGCACACCGAACAACTTTGGCTTTGCCGGGGAGCGGCCGTCGCATCCGGAACTGCTCGACTGGCTGGCGGCGGAGTTCATCGAGCAAGGCTGGTCGATGAAGCGCATGCACCGGATGCTTCTGCTGTCGAGCACCTATCAGCAAAGCGCCCAGGTCTCGCCAGCCAAGCGCGAGAAGGACGCCGATAACCGGCTGCTCTCGCGGTTCCCCATTCGGCGGAAGACGGTGGAGGAGATCCGCGATTCGCTACTGCTGCTCGACGGAAGCCTGGACCTGACCATGGGCGGATCGCTGCAAAGCGGGGAAGGAACCGACAACGAGTTCTCCGATAGCCGCAAGAGCATCAACCCGGATGTGTCGACCCGGCGGACCGTCTACCTGCCACTGCGGCGCTCGAATCTGTCGAGCCTGTTCAACCTGTTTGATTTCGGCGATGGGACCACCAGCACGGAGACCCGCTCGGAAACCAACGTCGCTCCGCAGGCCCTGTACATGATGAACAGCAAGTTCGTCGCCCAGCGGGCAGCGAACCTGGCCCGCCAGATTTTGAAAACGTCCGAGGGGCTGGACGAAAGAATGCTGCACGCTTGGCGCCGCGTGCTGGGCCGCGAGCCGTCCGCGGAGCAACGGGCGGACGGGCGCGCCTACCTTGCCGGTTTCCCTGGTGGCGAAGAGCCGGCTTGGACGAGTTACTGCCGCTCCTTGATTGCTTCGAACGACTTCATCTACGTCTACTAACTTATGACTCGCCGCTACTTACTTCGTCGCGCCGCCTGCGGGTTTGGGATGGTCGGGTTGGCCGGCCTGCTCAACGCCCAACTCGGCCCCAAGGCGCCCCACTTTCCCGCCAAGGCGAAGCGCGTCATTTTTCTCTTCATGCATGGCGGGCCTTCGCACCTGGATACGTTTGACCCAAAGCCCCGGCTGATCCGCGATCACGGAAAGCCGCTGCCGTTCAAAAGGCCGCTGACCTTCGCCGAAGGGTCCACCGGGAATCTGCTCAAATCGCCATGGGAGTTCCGGCAACACGGGCAGAGCGGCATCCCCATCAGCAGCCTGTTCCCCGAGGTTGCCAAGCATGCCGACGACCTCTGTATCATCCGTTCCATGGTGGGCGACAGCGTGGCGCACGGCGGCGCGACCCTGCAACTGCATACCGGGTCGAATACGTTCACGCGGCCAAGCATGGGCTCCTGGGTGGTGTACGGCCTCGGGACCGAAAATCAAAATCTACCGGCTTACATCACGCTCAAGCCAGGGCTTTCGCACGGAGGGGCGAAGAAGTGGAGCTCCGGGTTCCTTCCGGCGGCGTATCAGGGCACCGCTGTGGGGTTGGGGGGCGTGCCAATCGACAAGATTGCCGAGCCGATTGAACATCTGAAGAACTACGGCCTGACCCCAGAGCAGCAGCGATACGAGCTCGACATGATTCAGAAAATGAACCGGGCGGCGGCTACGCGTTGGCAGAACGACGCGGAACTCGAAGCCCGGATTCAGAGCTTTGAACTGGCTTTTCGCATGCAGACCGTTGCGCCGGAGGCCTTCGATATCTCCAAGGAAACCGCGGCCACCAAAAAGCTCTACGGCATGGATGCCCCGGAGACCAGTGACTTCGGCTGGCAGTGCCTGATGGCCCGGCGATTGGCCGAACGCAACGTGCGCTTCATTCAAATCAATCACGAGTACGGCCCCGGCAACGAAGTAGGCTGGGACGCGCATGCCGAACTGATCCGGCTGCACACTCGCACAGCGCTGCAGGTGGATCAACCCATCGCCGCTCTGCTGACGGACCTGAAGGCCCGGGGGCTGATGGACGACACTCTGGTGGTTTGGGGCGGGGAATTCGGCCGGACGCCGATCGCGGAGGCCGGGGACGGCCGGGACCACAACCCCTACGGCTACACCATCTGGATGGCGGGAGCCGGGGTAAAAAAGGGGTTTATCTACGGCGCCACCGACGAGTTCGGCTACTACGCCACCGAGGACCGGATGCATATCAACGACATGCACGCGACCATGCTGCACCTGCTTGGGCTGAATCACGAGAATCTGACGTATTCCTACGGCGGCCGGCCATTCCGGCTCACGGATGTGGCTGGTCGGGTGGCGACCAAATTGTTGTCCTGAGATATACTCGCGGTTCATGCTGCGCCGCCAGTTTCTCTCGCTAGCTCCGGCCTTGGCCGCCCCCTCCCGCAAGGCTCCGAACATCATTTGGATCATGGCCGATGACATGGCGTGGGCCGATGCTGGCTGCTATGGGCAAAAAATCATCCAGACGCCCAACATCGATTCCATCGCCCGCGATGGAATTCGCTGCACGGACGCCTACGCCGGCTGCACCGTCTGCGCCCCCTCGCGCTCCGTCCTGATGACTGGTCTGCACGGCGGGCACACCGCGGTGCGCTCCAACCCTGGCGGCGTGTATATCCTGGACGCCGATACGACGATCGGCGAGGTGCTACGCCCGGCGGGCTACCGCTCCGGCTGTTTTGGCAAGTGGGGTCTCGGCGACATCGGCACCGAGGGCGTCCCTTGGAAGCAGGGCTTCGATACCTTTTTCGGCTACCTGCATCAGGCGCACGCCCACTTCTACTATCCGCCGTACCTTTACGACAACGACAAGCAGTTCGAGCTGCCGCAGAACAAGGACCGGAAGCTGGGTTCGTTCGCGCACGATTTTATCGAGGAGCGGACCCTGCGCTTCATTCGCGAGAACAAGGACAACCCGTTCTTCTGCTACGCCGCCTGGACCATGCCGCACTGGGAGCCGCAGGTGCCGGAAGAGTCCCGGGCACCCTACCGCGGCAAGTTCGACCCGGAGTTCTCGTACGTCGACAAAGCCGGCCGTCAGAATCCGCAGCCGGAAACCTTCGCCACGTATGCGGGCATGGTGGCACGGACCGACCGCGCCGTAGGACGGATCCTCGCTCTTCTGCGCGAACTCAACCTTGCTGAGAATACGCTGGTCTTCTTCACCTCTGACAATGGCGGCCATTCCCGCCGCTCGTTCGATCCGCAGAACCGGCTCGGCAACTACGGGCCTTTCCGCGGCCACAAGACAACGATGTATGAAGGCGGGCTCCGCGTGCCGATGGTGGCGCGGTGGCCGGGCCGCATACCGGCGGGCCGCGTGACGGACTATCCCTGGATGTTCATGGACGCTCTGCCGACCATGGCCGACGTGGCCAATACGGCCGCGCCTCGCAACATCGACGGCTTCTCTGTGCTCCCGACCCTCCTCGGCCGGAAGCAGAAGCCCCACGACTCTCTCTATTGGGAGATGCCGATGTATAACGCCAAGACCGCGCAGTGGGCGCCCGGCGCTCCGGCGCAGGCCCTGCGGCAAGGCAACTGGAAAGTGGTCCGCCCGGAGGCGAAGGCGCCGCTCGAGTTGTACAACCTGAAAGCCGATATTGGTGAAGCTACTGATCTGGCGACACGCGAACCGAAACGCCTGGCCGCCCTTGAGAAAAGTTTGACGGCGGCGCGAACGGCTCCAAGACCTCAGCCGCAGCCAGACCATCGCTGGTTTGAGAAACCATGGTGGTGACATTCGTGTGACACGGGCTAATCTTCCGCTGGGTTCTGGCCGATAAGGAACATATCCATGCCAGTTTCAGTTGATCAGTTGGCCCTGCAGAAGGAAAACCGGGAGGCGTCCAAGTCCGTGCGTAGAGCGTTGAACCAATTGATGGATCGCCGCCTTGCCAAGCTGATTTCGAAAGAAGAGTTTGAGGCGGAGCGCGAAGCCTTAAATGCGCAGCTCGATCGCTGCCATGAGAACCATCAGCGGCTCACCAACAGCTACTGAACGGTCCCTCCTAGGCTTGACACCGGGACGGTCCTGTGAAAACATTTTCACAGAATTAGCCCTCGTCCGCCTGGAGATCTTCCGCATGAATTGTCGCCCCGTTTTGCTGGCCGCCGCCTTGGTCACGCAGGTTCTTGCTGAGAGTACTCCTAAATTCAACCCTATCCAAAAGAAATGGTGGGCAATTCAGCCGGTGACTGCAGTTCAACCGCCGGCGGTCGATGCGACGGGGCAGCAGTGGGTGCGGAACGAAATCGACCATTTCGTTTACGACAAGTTAAAGGCGAAGAATCTGCGGCCAGCGCCCCTCGCCAGCCGCGACGTTTTTCTCCGCCGCGTCACGCTCGATCTCACTGGCCTGCCCCCGACGCCGGCCGAGGCTCAGGAGTTTTTCAGCGACAACAAGCCGGGTGCCGAAGAGCGCTTAGTGGATCGCCTGCTGGCGACTCCGCGATACGGGGAGCGCTGGGGCCGGCATTGGCTCGACGTGGTCCGCTACGCCGACAGCGACGGATTCAAGCAGGACGACACCCGTCCCAACATGTGGCGCTATCGCGATTGGGTGATCCAGAGCTGGAACGAAGACAAGCCATTTGACCGGTTCATTAAGGAGCAGATTGCCGCTGACGAACTCTATCCAGGCGACACCAAGGCGCTGCCGGGGCTGGGCTACTTGCGCTTGTTCGAAGACGAGTTTAACCAAGCCAACGTCCATCTGCGCCGCCAGGAACTCCTCAACGATCTGACCGACAACACGGCCTACGCCTTTCTCGGGGTGACGTTGGCGTGCGCCCGTTGCCACGATCATAAATTTGATCCACTGCTGCATCGCGATTACTACCGCATGCAGGCGTTCTTCTCGAACCTGAAGATTGACGACAGTGCGCCGGTTGTTTCTCCAACCGAGGTTGCCGCGCACAACGCGAAGATGGCGAACTATAGGGCCGCCGCTAAACCGGTACTCGATCAGATCGAAACTCTCCTCGCCGCTCCACGTGCCGCCTTTCGTAAAGAGCGCCTCGAACGCTTTCCGGAGGAAGTGCAGGCGGCGATCAATCGCGATCCCGCCAAGCGTAGTTCCATGGACTGGCAGATCTATCACAAAGCGATGACCCAAGTGGATGTGGAAGACAGCTTGGTGGTCGGCAAGCCGGCCGGCCTTAAGGCGCAGTATCAGAAGCTGCTCAAGGATCTCGAACAGTACAAACACCTGTTGCCGGAACCGCTGCCGGTGGCGCAGGTGATGCGCGATCAGGGAATGGACGCGCCAGCCACGCACGTGCTTCGCGCGGGTGCCGTCGATGCCCCGCTGGAAGAAACCGCTCCCGGAATGCTGAGCATTCTTGATCCGGCCCCGGCCACCATCGTCGCCAAGCCCGAGCTCAATTCAAGCGGCCGCCGTACGGCGCTCGCCAATGCCTTGGCCGACGCCAAGAACCCGCTCACCACGCGTGTGATCGTTAACCGCATTTGGCACTACCATTTCGGCCGCGGCATCGCTGGAACGCCGAACGATTTCGGCCTTATGGGCGATCGCCCCAGTCATCGCGAACTCCTCGACTGGCTCACCGCCACCTTCACCGGGACCGACGGCTGGAGCATCAAGAAGCTGCATAAGCGGATCGTGCTCAGCGCGACCTATCGCCAGTCTTCTGAGTTCCGGGCCGACGCCGCCGCGGTGGATAGCGACAACAAACTGCTTTGGCGCTACCCGCGCCGCCGCCTGGAAGCCGAGTCGATTAGGGACTCGATGTTGGCGGTCTCCGGCTTGCTCGATCGCAAGATGGGCGGCCCCGGTGTCTTCCCCAGTGTTCCGGCCGGCACCGAGATCCAGGAAGGTCGCCATTGGCGCAAATCCACCGGCGACGCCGATGAGTATCGCGCTAGCGTCTACATCTTCGCCCGCCGCCTGGTTCGGTATCCCATGCTCGAGAGCTTTGACGCCCCCCTCGCATTCGAGAGCTGCGGCCGGCGTCAGGAAACGGTCACCGCCGATCAGGCCCTTGAACTCATGAATGGTCAGGCAACCGCCAAATTCGCTCAGGCCCTTGCCCGCCGCGTCGGCAACGACCCCGGCCAAAGCCAGGACTCGCTTGCCGAACGGGCTTACCGCCTGACACTCGGCCGGACGCCCACGGAGGCTGAACTCAAGCGCAGCCGCGAGTTCCTGACGGCGCAAACGAAGCTGGCCGGTGGCTCTCAGGGTGCACTCGAAGATCTCTGTCTGAACCTGCTCAGCTCGAGCGAATTCCTATACATCGACTAATGGCTACTCCTACCCAGCTCGATCTCACGCGGCGCGCTCTTTTGCGCGGCGCTGGCAGTGGCCTTGGCGCGATCGCCATGGCCGCCATGCTCGCCGAGCAGTCGTCCGCGGCGACCCGTCACGATCCCACGATTCCCCGCAAGCCGCACCATCAACCGAAAGCGAAGTCGGTCATCTTTCTTTTCATGGAAGGTGCGCCCAGCCACATCGACCTCTTTGATCCGAAGCCCAAACTGAACGAGATGCATGGTCAGCCCATGCCCGCGAGCTTTGGCAAGGTGATCACCGCGATGGGCACGGCGAACAACACTCTTATGGGCAGCCCGCGCCAGTGGAAGCAGCACGGCAAGGGCGGCATCTGGATCAGCGAACTGTACCCGAATATCGCCAAGCATGCGGACAAGCTGGCCGTCCTGCGCTCCTGCCAGTCGGATGGCTTGAACCACGCGGGCGGCGTGAGCCAGATGAACACGGGCGATATTCTCTCCGGGCGACCCAGCCTGGGCGCGTGGGTCACCTATGGCCTCGGCACCGCGAACAAAAACCTTCCCACATTCGTCAGTATGATCGACGAACGCGAGCCCTTCGGCAACGCCAAGAACTGGGGCTCCGGCTTTCTGCCCGCCGTTTACCAGGGCACGCTGTTCCGCCAAGGGCCGAACCCGATTCTGAATACGAAACTGCCCGCCGGCCAGACCGACGAACGGCAAAGGGCGCGCTTGGCTTTCCTCGAAGCGCAGAATCGTGAATACGCCATCGGCCGCGAGGATGACACGGGCCTCGAAGCCCGCATCCGCAGCTTTGAATTGGCCTATGCCCTGCAGAAGTCCGGCCCCGAGGCCGTCGACCTCTCGCAGGAGACGGAAGAGACCAAGGAGCTGTACGGCCTCAACAATCCGGAAACCGCTGTCTATGGCCGCAACTGTTTGCTGGGCCGCCGCCTGGTCGAGCGGGGTGTCCGCTTTGTCGAACTCTATTGCGGCTCCGGCAGCGGCTGGGACGCCCACACGAACCTCGAAGGCAACCACAAGAAGTGGTGCAAGGCTTCCGACCAGCCTGTAGCCGCTCTGCTCGAAGATCTCGAACGGCGTGGCATGCTCGACGATACGCTCGTCGTGTGGGGCGGGGAATTTGGCCGCACTCCGTTTAACGAGAAAGGCAATGGCCGCGACCACAATCCCTGGGGCTTTACTATGTGGTTCGCCGGCGGAGGGGTCAAGGGCGGGCAGACCATCGGCGCTACCGACGAGATCGGCCTGCGGGTTACCGAACGCCCGGCGCATGTCACCGACATCCACGCCTCCATCCTGTGGCTGCTGGGCATGGACCACATGCAGCTCACCTACCCCCATAACGGCCGCGCCGAGCGGCCCACCATCGTGCGCGGCGAGCACATGGTGAAAGAACTGTGGGGCGGTTGAGCCCCGCCGCTCAGCCTTCGACCCTCGAAACGTAAACCGCCCCCGCCACCGCAGATTGCGATGATGGGGGCGGTTTACCCTCCGAAGCTTGCCCGGTTACTTGGCTACAACCGTGCCGATGGCGCTGCCGATCACTTCGCCCGAAATCACGATCTCGACCCGCCGGTTCTGCTGGCGGCCCGCGTTCGTATCATTCGAGGCCACTGGGGTGCTCTCGCCCAATCCCTTCATGGTCACGGCGTCCTGCGCCATGCCACCCTGCGTCAGGTAGTCGCGTACGGACGTCGCTCGCTGTTCGGACAACTTCTGGTTGTACTCGTCGCTACCAACGCTGTCGGTGTGGCCTTCCACGTCCAACTTCAAGCCCGGGTGCCCCGCGACGATTCCAGCCACGCGGGCCAGTTTCTCCCGCGCGGCGGGCCGGAGAGAGCTCTTCGCTGTATCGAACAACACATCGGACATGTTGACGATCAGGCCGCGAGCCGTATCCCTGGTCTGCAGGACAGCGTTGAACTGTTGCAGTAGTTGCGTCCGCAGGGCGACCTTATCGGCCTCCAACTGGGCGCGCTGTTTGGCGGCCGCGTCGAGGGCGATTTGGTTGGCGGCTTGCTGCGCTTCGTTCTCCCGTTTCAGCCGATCCGCTTCGGCCGTCGCCGCGGCAACGCGGGCATCGTTTTCAAGCTTCGCCCGGTCTGCTGCCAACTTGGCGGCATTGGCTTGCGCCTCGTTCTGCATCTTCAACCGGTCGGCTTCCAGGGCAGCCGCCGAAGCGCGAGCCTCGTTTTCCCGCTTCAGCCGGTCGGCCTCTAGAGCCGATGCGCTGGCGCGAGCTTCGTTGTCCCTCTTTAAGCGGTCTGCTTCGGCTGCCGCCGCGGCCGCCTGGGCTTCCTTCGCGCGGGTCACGCGCTCCGTCTCGGCGAGTGCCGCGGCGCGTCCGCTTTCCGCGGTCGCTTCGCGTTCCACCGACTGGCGGCGTTCCGTGCTCAGCGCATCCTCTTCCTGCCGTTTCACGGCGATGGCGCGGGCGTCTTCGGCGGTCTGTACGGTTTCGCGTGCCGTCATCGTCACCGGCTTCTTTCCGGCCTTACGCGTTTGGTAGGCCTCAGCGGCCGCCAGGCTCTTCTCCGCCTTCACGAAGGTCTCGTTGGCATACTTCTCAGCCCCTATCGCTTTCGCGATCTGAACAGCGTTGCGCGCCTGGTAGAGTTCGAGCGGTACGGATTTGTCGAGCTTGAGCACCAGCGGGTTGGCCAATCGCGAATACTGTCCGCGCTGAAGCAACTCGTACTTGGCGTCAATCTCTTCCACTTTTCCACGGGTATCGGCCCGGACGACGTTCTCCATCACGATCAGGTCGCTGGGACGGGTCACCGAAAAATAAGGTTCAGCGGTGACAACCAGTCCAAACACCTGCAGGTCCGTTGAAACGTTCAACTTGCTGCGGTTCCCGTTCAGAATCACTTCTCCAAGGTTCGAGGTGCGTCCTTCCGGCGAGACCGCCCAGAGGACGTAAGTGAGATATTCCGCTCCGAACTTGTTTGCCGCCTCGAGCTCATCGAATTCGACTTCGATTTCGATGTAACCCTGCTTGCCTTCCACCTTGGCTTCGCCGCTGGCCTTGGGCAGCAGGTCGGTGCCGCGGAAGTCGATCTTCGTCGCGCCGTTCCGGTGCTGGTAGTTGATTGCTTTCGCGGTCCGCGCGGTTACGGTTGTGCGGTAGATGGGCTGTCCATCGGAGGCCATCTGGACTGGGGTGCCTGCGGGCTGGGCCGCGGCAATCCCGCAGGCGATGAGCCATGCGCTTGCTAATTTCATATAGGTCATAAATCGAATCTTCCTGAACGTAGAGGGCTGCAATTACGGAGCCACGGCCCGAATCGCTTGTTTGTTGGGGAATGAAGGGGAGCGGGAGTCGCTGGAGGATGGGGAACTGGCGGGCGGCGGTCGCGTGACCAAGGGTGGTCACGGTGGCGGACGCGAGGCGGCTGAACTATCTGCCGCCTCGTCTGGTACTACAAGGAGAATTAGCGGGCCGACTGGACCCGACGGCGCCACAGGCCGAGACCGACCAACACGCCGCCAACCAACCCAAGCGTTGCCGGCTCAGGAACGTCGGCAGAGTTCACGAGACCGTTAACCGTCGATTGGCCCGTGGGCGTGCCCGAGTTCGGCGCCACAATCGAGGTAAACGACACGATCCGGAAGCTGGTCTCGCCAAACGAGCCAGAGCTTGCATTGGACGATCCGGTGCCGAGTTGTAGCGGAGACCAGAACACCAAGATCGAACTCACGTCGCTAAATACCTCACCACCGGTTGAACTGCCCACGAAATTGCCCGTTGCGCCGTTGGTCTGGTCAGCGACCTCGATGGTGAACGCAAACGGCGCAAAGGTGGAACCATTGCCGATAGCCTGGGTGCTGCAGGTTGCGCAGGCCAAGGTGAAGTCGCCATAGTTGATGTTCGACGGGACACCCGAAACGGAGAGTACGTTCGGCAGGAACTGCAAGGTTGCGGCCATGCCGGACGTGTTCAGCAAAGAGAGATTGCTGGTTCCGTTGAACCCGGTGCCTGGTCCGTCCGTTTCGTACGTGATCGTGACTGCACTTGCGGACGAGACCATCATGGTAAGGGCAAAAGCCGCTACGGAGACGGATTGTAAAAGACGTTTCACTGTCATATTTTTGTTTCGATTCCTCATGCCACCCGGATTTTGCAGCCAAGTGGTCGCATACCTTAGAGCAGGTATAAGGCCTTTGCGGGTATCCGTCCATAAGTAACTCCCTTGCAACGACTTCCGGGGATTTCGCCGTCGTTTTCGCTGGAGCTTGGGTGACCGCCGGGAGTCACTCGGTACTCCGTCGCCATCGGAGGACTTGTAGCCGGCCAAACACGCAAGTGGTGCTCGGCGTGCATATAAGCGTGCAGGAGTTATCACTATGAACACCGATATTCTTGCCGGCGACTGGAAGCAGATCAAAGGCAAAGTCCGCGAACAGTGGGGCAAGCTGACCGATGACGATCTCGATGTGGCCGAGGGCCGCCGCGAACAACTGGTAGGCAAAATCCAGGAGCACTACGGCGTGGCGAAAGACGAAGCCGAGAAGCAGCTAAACGAGTTCGAAGCCCGGTATAAGGCCGCGAGCAAGTAGGGCGCCTACAGATCCTTGCGTGTGATGCCTAGCTTGCGCATCATGGCGTTCAGGGTCGTCCGGTGCAATCCAAGGCGGGTGGCCGCTGTGGTCACCACGCCATTGGATTCCCGGAGCACCCGGGTAATGTGCTCTCTCTCCACCTGCTCGAGCGTGGCGCTTCCGGCTAGAGCGGGCATCGAATCCCGGTGGATCTCCTCGAGCGGCACCCGCAGCGTTGGCCCACGGGAGAGAATCACCGATCGCTCGATGAAGTTTTCGAGCTCGCGAATATTCCCTGGCCAAGGCCAAGCCATCAACGCCCGCATGGTTTCGAGCGAGATCGTATCGATCACCCGGTTCATCTTCTCGGCGTATTTGGCCATGAAGTGCCGGGCGAGCACGGGAATATCTTCGGTGCGATCGCGCAAGGCGGGGGTGGTAATCGGAAACACCTTGAGCCGGTAGTAAAGATCGCTGCGGAACAGCTTGTCTCCCATCATTGCGGCGAGGTCGCGGTTGGTCGCGGCGATCAGGCGCACGTCGATCGGAATCGTTTTCGTTCCGCCTAACCGCTCAAACGACTTTTCCTGCAAGGCGCGGAGAAGTTTCGGCTGCAGGTCCAGAGGAATATCACCCACTTCATCAAGGAACAGCGTGCCTTTGTGCGCTAATTCGAATCGGCCCAGCTTTTGCGTTAGAGCCCCGGTGAAGGCGCCCCGCTCATAACCAAACAGCTCGCTTTCGAGCAGCCCGGTTGGAATCGCGGCGCAATTCAGGGTGATGAACGTCCGGTCACAGCGCGGGCTTAGGCGGTGGATCGCCCGCGCTACCAGTTCTTTGCCGGTGCCCGTCTCGCCCAGAATCAGCACGTTTGCGTCGGTGGGCGCTACCATTTCCACTTGCCGTTGAACTCGCTGCAGCGCGAGACTGCTGCCAACAATTTCGCCAAAGTTCTCCGCCGTTGCCGGTTCCGATTCCTCGGCTCGCTCCAGTCGCTGCCTGTCGCGCAAATCCTGTACGACGGCGATCCAGCGAAACGGCGCCAGCTTCAAGGTGGCAATCACCACGCGAACCGGTATCAGAGTCCCGTTTTTCGCCACCAACTGCCGCTCGTACGGAGTGCAAGCGCCGAAACGCAAGCCCTCCTCATGGGCGAACTCATCCGCCGCCGAGTACTCCGGCGCGGTCAGGTCCGACCAGTGAATCCGGCCCTCCGTCAGTTCTTGGCGGCTATAGCCGGTCATTTTCAGAAAAGCGTCGTTGGCGTCCGGGATCTGATCAAACTCTCCGGTTACTACGGCAACATCACTCGCTTCCAGTTCCACGGTCCGCGCCCGGGCCCGCTGCCGAAGCAGCTTCTCATCGAGCTCGTGGCGCTCCGTGAAGTCCCTCACCGCGCCGGCGAAACCTTGCAATTTGCCGTCCGAGTCCCGCAAGGCCATGAGAATCGTGTTGGCCCAGAACTGCGAGCCATCCTTTCTCTTATGCAGGCGCTCCGTGCCCAGGTGACCAGCCATGGTCGTTCGATAGAGATCTTCGAGCAAAATGACCTTGGCCGTGGGTTGATGCGGAGAGACAACCGCAAGCGACCTGCCCATCACCTCGGCGGCTTGGTAGCCGTAGATGCGCACCGCGCCGTCGTACCAGACAGCGATGTCCCCATCGGCGTCCAGTAGAAACATGGCGTAGTCCTGCACCCAGGAGGGCGTCCGGCCAGGGGTTCCGGAGGCGTCAGCCTGATCCTGCAACGCCATCACATGGCGCACCGGCAAAACGTGAGCCTTGGCGGAATACGCCACCTGCCTCGTCGAACCGTCGGGACCCAGTACGGGCAGCGTGCCATCGTGGTGCCCCACTTCATTCAGGACGGTCCAAAGTCGCTGGACTTCTTCTTTGGCGGATTCCGCGGTAAATTCGTCCACGCGCTTGCCCAGCAGCTGTTCACGGGGAACGCCGAACAAGCGGCGCGCCCCCGCGCTCGCATCCTGCGATTTGCCTTCGGCGTCGGTGACCAGGATCGGGACGGAAGGGTGGTAGACGATCGCGCGAAAAAGCAGTTCCAGCTCGCGCGGGCCATTCTTCTCGAGCCACTGGTCGCGGACTTTCTGGGCGCAAACAGCTTGCATAGCGCCTCTCCTTGCCGGCTGGCGGTTTTTGTCAGTCAAACGCCATCTTGGCGAAGACCAGTTCCAGGTGAACTGGTCCTAATGCTATCAGCTTCTCCTTGACAATGCGAGCGTAAATCGACCAAATACCGTCAGTAAAGTTTGGGTGTTCAATTGCATCTTGCAGGTTCTCTAGGAGAAACAAAATGACCTTGCTCAATTTAGTCCTTATGTTGGTGCTGATTGGCGTCGGCCTGTACCTGATCAACCGCTACATCCCGATGGCCTCGAGCATTAAGTCCATCTTGAATGTTGTCGTGGTGATTGTCGTGATCGTCTGGTTGCTGCAGGCTTTCGGCATTTGGGGCGATATCAGCACTTTCCGCGTTCCGCGATGACCATATTTGGTCACTTGGCCTTTCCTGGTCAGGGCCGCGGTGGTTGATCCAGCCCGTTGTGGTTCATTCTTCGATGTTAGAGTTGGGCACTAAAGTGCACTTATTACCATGCACGACTTGGTCGCGCACAAAACAGCTCGCCTGCGAGCAAGGAAAATACTTTATGAAGTTACTATCTGTAGTCACAGCCACCTTCTGTCTCGGAATGCTGGGTGATGCTCTGGCGCCTCGTGCCGAGGCTGCCGCCTGGAATCGGAAGACCAAGGTGACCTTTAGCGCTCCGGTGGAGATCCCCGGCGTCCACGCGCGCGGCTGGGGCGTCCTCCCCGCCGGAACCTATTGGTTCAAGATCCTCGACTCCCAATCTGACCGTCACATCGTCCAGATCTTTAGTGAAGACGAAAAGACGGTTTACGCCACGGTGCTTGCCATCCCCAACTTCCGCCTGCGGGCCACCGACAAGACGGTGATCAGCTTCTCGGAACGCCCGGCCGGCCAGCCGGAGGCGTTGCATGCCTGGTTTTATCCGGGCCGCCAGTGGGGCGAGGAGTTTGTATACCCGAAGGCCAGGGCGATCGAACTGGCCAAACTGACCAACCGTCCGGTCCTCTTTACTCCCACGGAACTGCCGGTGGAAGTCGCGGAGCCCATTCGCTCGGCCGCGGCGCCGGTAGTGATCGAACTGAAGCGGGCGCCGATCATGGCGGTTAACCCGGCCGGTGAGGAAGTGCAGCTCGCCCAAGTCATAACTCCCCCTCCAGCGGCTGAATTGCAGGAGACGGACGAAGTGGTCCCGGCCACACAGGTGGCACCGGCCACTTTGCCGGCAACGGCCAGCCCACTTCCCTTTATCGGTCTCCTGGGACTGGTAAGCCTAGGCGCCGGTTTCGGGGTCCTCGCGGTTCGTCGTCGCCTCTCGTAACTCGCTCCATCCGTTCGGCGCAGTCCAATGAAAAAGCGATCCATCTCGTCGTCCCCTTCCGCTTCTCCGGAGAAGCGGCGGGGGGGCGCCGCCTACAAAACCAAAGCTCGCGGACTGGCCATACTCAACGCTCCGGCCATGAACAAGGGCACCGCCTTTTCCGCGGATGAGCGTAGATCCCTCGACCTCACCGGCCTGCTGCCGCCCGAGATCACCACCCTGGCCATGCAGGTGAAGCGGGCCTACTTGCAGTACGACCGGCTCGCTGACCGGGTTACCAAGAACATCTATTTGACCGCCTTGCACGATCGCAATGAGGTCCTTTTCTATCGCCTGTTCTCCGAGCATCTGCGGGAGATGATCCCCATCGTCAACGATCTTACGGTTGGCCGGGCCATGGAACAGTATCACCACGAAAGCCGTCGGCCCCGCGGTATCTATCTCTCCATCAATCACATCGATTCCATGGCGGAGTCGTTTGCCAACTTCTGCGCCGGACCCGGCGACGTAGACCTGATCCTCGCCACCGATGCCGAAAACATCCTGGGGATCGGAGACTGGGGAATCGGCGGGATCGAGATTTCGATCGGCAAGTTGGCGATCTATACGGCCGCTGGCGGTGTCGATCCAACGCGCGCTATCCCTGTAATGCTCGATGTCGGCACGAATCGTCAGGAGCTTCTTGATGATCCGCTGTACGTTGGGAACCGTCACCCGCGCATCCATGGAAAGCAGTACGACGATTTCATTGATGCTTACGTCACTACGGTCCGCCGGCTTTTCCCCAATGCTGTTCTGCAATGGGAAGACTTCGCGCCCGGCAATGGGCGCCGGATTCTATCGAATTACCGCGAGCAGTTTTGTACGTTCAATGACGACATGCAAGGCACCGGGGCCATCACCCTGGCCGCCACCATCTCCGCCATCCGAATCTGTGGCACTCCCTTGCGAAAGCAACGAGTCGTCGTCTTCGGCGCAGGAACGGCTGGGGTTGGCGTTGCCGACCAACTTTGTCAAAGCATGATCCGCGACGGACTCACGCGCGCCGAAGCGGTCTCCCAGTTCTGGCTGGTGGACCGCCAGGGACTTCTCACCGAGGAGATGTCTGGCGACCTGCCAGACTTTCAATCCCCGTACGCGCGCCCCACTGCGGAAACCAGGCGTTGGAAGCGTGATGACGCTGGGGTCGGTCTTGCCGAAGTGATTCATCGGGTCCGGCCCACCATCCTGATCGGAGCCTCGGCCGCCAGTGGCAGCTTCACCGAGCCGATGATCCGCGAGATGGCGGCCCATACGGAGCGGCCCATCATTATCTTGCTGTCCATGCCCGCCTCGAGCGCGGAGGCGAGCCCATCCGAGCTCCTGGCTTGGACGGATGGCCGCGTCCTGATGGCTACCGGTAGCGCCACTCAGCCCGAGACCTACAAAGGCGCCACCTATGTCATTGCGCAAACCAACAACGCCTTGCTATATCCCGGCCTCGTCCTGGGCGCGATCCTCTCCCGGGCCCGCTTCATGACCGACGGCATGTTTGCCGCTGCGGCCTCCGCTGTTTCCAGCCTCGTTACGGTTCGCCAAACCGGCGCTTCGCTGCTGCCTCAGATTGAGGATTTGCGGGCCGTTTCTGTTACCGTCGCCGCCGCCGTGGCCGATGCGGCGCAGGGAGAAGGTGTGGCCGGGGCCCAATTTGAGGACGTCGCCTCTTATGTGCAGGATGCCATGTGGCAGCCTGAGTACCGCCGGATTCAGGCTACCTGACATGCGTACGCTGGCCCTACTTGCGTTCTCGGCCGGATGCCTCCGGGTACAGGCGGAGCCGCAAATTTCGGTAACGGTGAACATGGTGGTCCTCCACGCCTCCGTCACCAGTCCCGCAGGCGCCGCCGTCACCGGCCTCACCGCCACGGACTTCAAGGTCTATGAGGATAAAACGCTCCAGACGCTTCGTCTGTTCCGCCATGACGACCTGCCCTTGAGCGTTGGCCTGGTGGTGGACCATTCTGGCAGTACGCGCTCCAAGCTGGCCGACGTCGTCTCGGCGGCGCGAAAGTTTGTGCAATCCAGCAGCACGGAAGACGAGATGTTCGTTGTAAACTTCAATGATTTCCCGTCGTTCGGCCTGCCTGCCGCTACTCCGTTCAGCCATGACTCGGAAGAACTCGCCCGTGCCGTGGCGAACACTCCCGCCGAGGGCATGACGGCGCTCTATGACGCTATCTTCCTCGCTCTCGGCCGGCTCCAAAACGGCACCCGCGACAAAAAGGTTCTCGTCATTTTTAGTGACGGCGCCGACAACGCCAGCACCCACAAGCTTGCCGAGATCCTGCAACTCGCCGAGCGCTCCAACGTCATGCTCTACACGATCGGCCTATTCGACCTCGCCGATCCCGACCGCAACCCCGGCGTCCTTCGGCGCCTTGCCCACGCCTCCGGTGGCGATGCCTACTTTCCCAAGCGCCTCACCGAACTCAACGACGTCTGCGAGCGAATCGCCCGCGATTTGAGGAATCAGTACACCCTCGGGTATCTCTCCTCGAGCGTCGCCCCTCCCGGCGTTTTTCGCCGTATCCGGGTTGTAGCCGGCAAGAATTCCATTCGTACCCGCCCCGGCTACACGCTCACCCAGGGAACGCCATGATCTTCTCCCTCGCCCTGCTTCGGGTAGCGCAGCATTGCCTGTTCGGTCTCGCCACCGCTTTACTCGCCTACTACGGCTATAGCCTGGTCGAAACCGCCTCGTTTCAAGATCGCCAGGAGGCGCGTTTTGCCCGCCTGATGGAAGGCCCGCCGACGGCAAACGCCGCTCCGGCGGCAGCCCGCACGCTGATGGGCCGGCTTCAAATTCCCCGCCTCCATGTCTCAGCCATCATCGTGGCCGGCACGGCCGAGCAGGATCTGAAGCTCGGCATCGGGCATATCGAAGGAACCAGCATGCCTGGCACCCCTGGGAACATCGGCCTCGCCGGTCATCGCGACACCTTCTTCCGTCCCCTGCGCAATATCCGCTTGCAGGACCAGATTCAGCTCACCACACTCGAGGGCGAGTTCACCTATCGCGTCACCTCCACTCAGATCGTTCCTCCCACGAAAGTCGAAGTCCTCAGTCCAGGCAACGGCGAGGAACTCACTCTCGTCACTTGCTACCCGTTTTTTATCCTGGGCACCGCGCCGGACCGGTTTATCGTCCGGGCGGCCCGGGTTCACCAATCGGCCACAACTCGGAAGGCGGCTTCGTTTGAGCAAAATTACCGTTGAACATTCGACGCGCTTTGGCTACAGCGCCCCAGTCCTTCTGCCGCCCCATACTTTTCGAGTGCACCCCCGGACGACCATCGGCCAGCATCTGATCAGCTACCGGCTCGATGTGAATCCTGAGCCGGCCCGGATGGCCGGATGGCTCGATCTGGACGGCAATCAGGTTGTCTCGGTCTGGTTTGCCGCTCCGGTCTCCCAGTTTGAGTTGCGGACCCGGTTCGCGGTGCAGGTGGCCTCGCGCGAGTCGCCGACCTTCTCGCCGATTGGGCCGCACCACGGGTTGCCAATGAGCTATCGCCGGCCGGTGAGTGCCGCACTGGCACCCTACCGGATACAAGACAATATTGGTCCGGCGGTGCGAGCGTTCTCCTCGGCCCTGATTGGCAATGGCGCAGGCCATGCGACCTTGTTTCTCGATGCGCTGAATCGAGAGGTGTTCCAATCCTGCCGCTACATCCAGCCGCACGAGGGCGCTCCGTGGCATTCCGAGATGACCCTTCGTTTGCGCGAGGGTTCTGCCGGTGATCTGGCGATGTTGTTTTGCGATGCCTGCCGCGCGATGGGCATCGCGGCCCGCTACGTGAGTGGTTATGACTGCTCTATGCCGCACAAAGCGGATGACGCCATGCGGGCCTGGGCCGAAGCGTATCTTCCGGAGACGGGATGGCGTGGCTACGATCCTTCCCGTGGTGTTGCGGTCAACAGCACTTATATCGCCGTGGCCGCCGCTGCCGAACCCGAACTCGCCGTTTCCGTCGACGGGCTGTACTGTGGAGCGCCCCCGACGGTGCGTCAAGAACGTTTGCGGATAAAGCTGGGCGCCTAGTCCTGCCGCAACGCCGTCAACGGATCCAACCGCGCTGCCCGCCGTGCCGGTACCCAGCATGCCGCCAGGCCCGCCGATAGCAACACCGCGGTCACACTCAGATACGTAATGGGATCCTCCGGCGAAACGCCAAACAGCAGACGCGTCATCAGCCGGCCCGCGAACCATGCCGCCGCCAGCCCAGCCGTCATTCCGATGCCCAACTGCACCAAGCCCCGGCGCATCACATCGCCGATGATGCGTCCGCTGCTCGCGCCCAACGCCAGCCGGATTCCGATCTCGCGCCTCCGTTGTCCCGTTGCGTGCGCCATCACCGCGTAGATGCCCACGGCTGCCATGCCCAACGCGATCAAGCCGAAAATCGCAAACACCGTTCCGAACACGCGCAGGTGCCAACGGCTTCGGGCCATGGTTTCGGCCAACGGTTCCACGTCGAACAACGGCAGCAGCTCGTCCAGTTGCTGCACTTCGCGCCGCACCGCCCCAGCCAGATTCGCCGGATTGCCGTCGGTTCGCACCATCATCGCGACAAACCCGCTACTCCCCATACGGTGCGGCCGGTAGATCAGCGGATCCGCTTCGCCCGCCGCCGGGTCCGTCATCCGCACCTCCGGCACCACCCCAACGATCGTCATCCACGCTCCGGGCTTCTGTTCCGCGTCATAGAATCGCAGCTTCTGACCCAGGGGGCTCTGCCGTGAAAAATGCTTCGCCACGAACTTCCGGCTCACCACCACCGCTTCGCGGCCCGGCAGCCCGTCGCTTTCGTCGAACTCGCGCCCCTGCGCGATCGGTGTGCCGATTAAGCCGAAGTACCCCGGCCCAATGTCGATCGCCGATGCCGCCGGTCGACGCTCCGGTTCGGCAATGGGCTGGCCGGCCAGCTCGAAGCGTCGCCCGTCGCCCCCGCCGCCCGGTGTGGTGGTCGCCATGCTTACGCCCGTCGCGCCCGGCAGCGCGCGGAGCCGGGGCATGAGCTTATCGAAGAACTGCAGCCGGGACTCCGCGGTTGCGTAGCGGCTCTCCGGCAGCGAGACGCGCGCATGCAGGATGTGGTCTCCCGCAATGCCCGCGAACTCGTTCTGGGCCGCCCAGAAGCTGCGCACCATCAGCCACGCGCCGCTCAGCAGCACCACCGCCAAGGCAAATTGCAGCGCTACCAAGCCACCGGAAAAGTAGCCGGAGTTTACGCCACCCGAACTCTTGGCCCCTTCCTGCAGAGCCCGATTCAGGTTGGCTCGCGCCGCCTGCCAAGCCGGAGCCAACCCAAAGAGAATGCCCACCAAGACGCTCACCAGCGCGAAGTAGGCGAAGACTGTTGCGCTGAATGGAAACGTCACCCAGTACGGCTTGCCCACGTTAGCCACTGCCCGCTCGAATGCTGTTACGCCCGCCAGCGTCAAGCCCAGGCCCAGCACGCCGCCTGCCACGGAGAGCATCACGCTCTCCACCAGCAATTGCCGCACAATCTGCCCGCGCGAAGCCCCCAGCGCCAAGCGAATCGCCATCTCCCGCTCCCGGCCTACCGCCCGGCTCAGCAACAAATTCGCCACATTCGCGCACGCCATCAGAAGTACGAACCCGACCGCCCCCATCATTAGGAGGAACACCAGGCGGATGGGTCCGCCGTTCATCGCCTCGTGAAACGTACGTACTCCGGCGCCGAAGCCCTTGTGGCTATCCGGAAACTGCTGCTCCAGCCGACGGGCCACCACGGCCAGGTCCGCCTGCGCCGCTGCCTTCGAAGCGCCCGGCCGTAGCTTGCCGATCATCCGGTATGCCCGGTCGCCCCGATTTCCAGCTCGCTCGTCAGGCTTGGCCGCCATCCACAAATCTTCGTTGGTGGGGAACTTGAATCCCTCCGGCATGACCCCCACAACCACGGCCGGTTCCCCGTTCGCGCGGATGGTGCGGCCGATCACATTCGGGTCCAATCCGTAGCGCTCTTTCCACACGCCATAGCCCAGCAGCATCACGTTTTCCGCGCCGGCTCGGCTATCCTCGTCCCGCAGCGCGCGCCCTGCCACGGGTGGCGTTTCGAGCATCGCAAACAGGCCGCTGCTAATGCGTCCGCCGCGGTACCGCTCCGGCGGGTTGCCCTGCTCACTCACCGTCACCGCCATGCCGGAGAAGGCCTCCAATCGCTCGAAAGTATCGGTCGCCTTCTGGAAATCCTTCCAATCGGCGTAAGAGACGTTCACGTTCTCCCGTCCCTGTGCCGGTTGCGAGGCTTGCGCCATCACCAGGCGATCCCCGCCCGGAAATGGCAACGGGTTGAACAACACTCCGT
The DNA here is from genome assembly GCA_945890485.1 of Candidatus Sulfopaludibacter sp. SbA3. Classification (GTDB taxonomy): domain Bacteria; phylum Acidobacteriota; class Terriglobia; order Bryobacterales; family Bryobacteraceae. Next base: position 153,550 of record CAMDCN010000016.1, read on the forward strand.
TGACGAGCGTGAACACCGTCGTGTTTAGCCCAATACCGAGCGCCAACGTGCCCACCACCGCCGCCGTAAACCAAGGCTGTTGTGCGGCCATGCGCAATGCGTATCGAAGGTCCTGCATCCTGCAGACTGCTTACGAGTCCCAGCCCTCGAATGTTCCCGCTATTCTGAATCCTGATGCTGCCTATCCTCGATGTTGCCGCCCGCCTCGGCGTTCCCTCCCGCTACCTGCACTCCTATGGCCCCCACATGGCCAAGGTGCATCTCGATCTCCTCGCCGAGTTGCCACCGCAACGCGGCAGGCTGATCCTGGTCACGGCCATCACCCCCACCGTCCATGGAGAAGGGAAGACCGTCACCACGATCGGTCTGGCTCAAGCCCTGACCAAGATCGGCAAGAGCGCCGTCGCCACCGTGCGCCAGCCCTCCCTCGGCCCCGTCTTCGGCCAGAAAGGCGGCGCCACCGGTGGCGGCCTCTCGCAAGTTCTCCCGCACGACCGCATCAACGTTCATTTCACCGGCGACTTCCACGCCGTCGCCGCCGCGCAAAACACCCTCGCCGCACTCCTCGATTCTTCTGTCTATCACGGCAACCCCCTCGACCTCGATCCACAATCTATTGACTGGCCTCGCGCCCTCGACGTGAATGATCGCTCACTCCGCCAGATCGTCACCGGCCTCGGAGGCCGCATCAACGGCGCCCCCCGCGAGACCGGCTTCGTCATCACGGCCGCCTCGGAGATGATGGCGATCCTCGGCCTCTCGTCTTCCATCGAAGACCTCCGCCGCCGCCTCGGCAACATCGTCTTCGGCGCCACGCGCCAGGGCCGCTTCGTTCGTGCCGAGGAACTCGGTATCACGGGGTCCATCCTCATGCTGCTGGCCGACGCCATCCACCCCAATCTCGTCCAGACCACTGAGGGTACGCCGGCCCTGGTCCACTCCGGTCCCTTCGCCAACATTGCCCACGGCACCGCCAGCGTCGCGTCTTTGAAAATGGCCATGGGGCTCGCCGATTATGTTGTCAACGAGACCGGCTTCGCTGCCGACCTCGGAGCCGAAAAATTCTTCGATATCGTCATGCCCGCCTCCGGCCTCCGGCCCCACGTCGCCGTCGTCGTCGCCAGTGTCCGGGCCGTCGCCGCACAGAGCGGCAGTCCCGAAGTTACGCTCGAAACCCTTGCGGCCGGTGTAGCCAACCTCGCCCGCCACATTGAGAACACCCGTTCCTTCGGTGTCCCCGCCATCGTCGCCATCAACCGTTTCCCCAAGGACGACCCTGCCCATCTGGCGTGGCTCGCCGACTATTGCCGCAACACTCTGAACACCCCCTGCGCCATCAGCGATGTCTACGGTCAGGGCGGCGAAGGGGGCAGGGAATTGGCCGAACTCGTTGTCGCCTCCGAGGGCGGCGATGCTCACTCTCTCTATGAGCCCACGCTGCCGCTCACGGAGAAGATTCGCCGCATCGCCACGAAAATCTATCGTGCCGGCGAAGTCGCCATTGAGTCCGCCCCCGCCCGCAAACTCCGCAAGCTCGAAGCCGACGGCTTCGGCCATCTGCCCATCTGCATTGCGAAAACGCAGTACTCTTTCTCCGATAACGCGAAGCTCATGGGAGCCCCCGAAGGCTTCGAGTTCACGGTCAGCGATGCCTACCTCCGCGCCGGGGCCGGCTTTGTCACCGCGGTCGCCGGCAGCATGAGCCTCATGCCCGGCCTTGGCAAAACGCCCGCCGCGCTCAATCTCGACGTCGCTCCGGATGGCGCATTGCTCGGACTCGACGGCTAGCCGTAAAAAACTAATTCTTTAGTTGACGACACTTTCGGGCCGTGCTACTAATTCTTTAAGACTTCATGGCCCGCAAAGAATCGCCCACTCTCACCGAATCGGAACTCCGCTTGATGAACGTCCTTTGGGACCGCGGACCCTCCACCGTCAAAGACGTCCTCGACGCTCTTCCGGCCGACCCGCCGCTCGCCTACACGACGATCCTCACCACGTTGCGGATCCTCGAAGAGAAGGGCTACCTCGACCATGAGAAGGACGGCCGGGCGTTTCTCTATAAGCCCCGCGTCCCCCGGGAACAGGCGCGCCAGTCCGCGCTCCGCCATGTCCTCAGCCGGTTCTTTGAGAACTCGGCGGAACAACTCGTCAGCAATCTATTGAAGTCGGAAAAGCTCAGCTCCGCCGAAATGAAGCGCCTGCGGAAGCTGGTGGAGGAGGCCAAATGAACGAAACATTCGCAAGTGCATTGCTTAACTCTCTCTGGCATGGAACCTTGCTCACCTTCGCCGTCTGGCTCGTCCTGCGCCGCCAAACGCGCTGCAGTGCCGCCACGCGCCTCGCCATTTGGCAGCTCACGCTGGCCGTCGTTCTCCTTTTGCCCGCCTTGCGCCAGCTCCCCTTGGATCGATGGTTCGATGTGGCCATCCCGGCTGCTCCCGCTCCCGCGCGCCCCCAAGCGCAGGCGGCGCCGAACGTGGAATTCGAAGCCGCCCTCCCAACGCCGGACCGTCCCCTGGTGGAACTACCCTCCGAGGAGCCTGCCGACGTTCTCATGGTTTTCGCCATACTTCTGGCGCTTTTCCAACTCTTCCGGCTGGCCGTCGCTTACCTCACTCTGCGCCGTTGGAAGCGCAAGAGCCAACCGACCTCGTTGACGCCGCCGATTGCTTTGGACCGCCCGGTCACCATTCGCCTCTCGTCCCGCATCACCATGCCGATGGCCGTCGGTTACCGCCGCCCTGCCATCCTCCTGCCGGAAGCCATTGCCAACCAGCTGACGCCCGACCAGCTCCATCAGGTGCTCCTTCACGAATCCGCCCATCTCGAACGCGGCGACGATTGGGCTACCCTTGGCGAACGCCTCGTCCGCGCCGTCTTCGCCTTCCATCCCGCGGTCTATTGGATCGGCCGCCAGTTGGATCGCGAACGGGAAATGGCCTGTGACGATTGGGTGGTTGCCCACTCCGGCGCCACCAAGCCGTACGCGGAAGCTTTAGCCCGCGTCGCCGAACTCTCGCTGATCGATCGCGCGCCCATGCTCGCCGCCGGCGCCGGTCGCCGCAAGGAGATCTTTGTCCGCCTGGAGGCGCTCCTCGATTCCGCTCGCAACCGCATCCCCTCCGCGTCCCATCCACTCGTCCTCGGGGCGGGCCTGCTGCTGCTCTTCGCCGTCTCTCAGTCCACGCCCTACAGCCGCCTGTTCGGCTTCAGCTCCTACCACACCCGCCACCTGATGACCGACGATCAGACCCGGCGTGAGTTCAAGCTCCGCGGGGACATCGACTTCACGCCCGACGACCGCGACGTCGCTCACATGGCCCCCGGCGCTAAACTCGTCATCGTTGCCGGAGACCGCTGGCTTCCCCGTCAGGTGGAGATCGAAGCCGGGCCGAACGGTGAGCTCACCCGCCTCTATTTCTCGGGCGGCATCCGTCAGCCCTACGACTCGGAAGCCGAACGGTTCCTCGGCCGCGAGCTCTCCTCCTGGTTACGAAACGAACCCATTAACCTCTCGGACCGTCTCAGCCGATGGCTCGCCGCAGGAGGACCCGAAGGCGCCCTTCGCGAAATCCGCACCGTCGGCAATGACCATACGAAGCGCCTCTACCTCGAAGAACTCCTCCTCAAGGTTTCGCCGAATGAGGAGATCCTCCGCCGTACCCTTCGCGTCGCAGGTGAGATCAACTCCGACTCGGAGAAACGCACCTTCCTGGGGAACACCGCCCCTCGCTTCCGCGGCCAGCACCTGCCGGTGCTCGCCTTCGTCGATACGCTCAACTCCGATCACGATCGCGGCCATATGCTCACGGAGCTCGCCCCGGAGCTCCCGGCCGCCGCGCTGCCTCGCTTTGCGGCCTCCGTGGCTCGTATCAACTCAGACCACGAGCGTGCCGAAGTTTTGCTGGCTGTCCTCGGACCTTCCTCCGATTCGCAAGCGCCGCTGCTCGCCGTTGTCTCCGCGCTTCACTCCGATCACGACAAGGCCCGCGTCCTCCAGCACGCCGTCGAACTCTTCGTCGACACCGCGCCGGTCCGCGAGTCCTTCTTCGCCGCCGTCAACTCCATCACGTCCGATCAGGAGCGCCGGGAGGTCCTGCAAGCCCTCCTCCGGCGCCCCACCCTCAGCCCCGAATCCCGCGCCGGTATCGCTGCCGCCGCCAAACGCATCAACTCGGACCACGACCGCCAACTCGTGCTGAACGAACTCACCGCCCCGCCCAGCACGCCGGCCGCTTCTCCAGAAACGCGCTGATCCCCTCCTGCGCATCGGCCGCCCTTGCGTTTTGCGTCATCACTTCGCTGGCGTACTCGTAGGCGGCGGCCTGGCCCAGGTCGATCTGTGAATAGAAGGCCTGTTTGCCCACGCCGACGGTCATCGAGCTCGCCGCCGCGATCTCTCCGGCCATCCGCATTGCTTCCCCCAACACGGCCTCATGCGCCACCACCCGGTTCACGATGCCCCAGTCCGCCGCCTTCGCCGCGTCCACCACGCGCCCTGTCAGCAGCATCTCCATTGCCCGCTTCCGGCCCACCGCCCGCGTCAGCGCTACCATCGGCGTCGAACAGAACAGACCGATTTTTACGCCCGGCGTCGCGAACCCCGCCCGCTCGCTCGCCACCGCCAAATCGCAAGAACAAACCAACTGGCAACCCGCCGCCGTCGCCAACCCCTGCACCGCCGCAATCACCGGCTGCGGGATCGACTGCAACCGCTGCATCAACGCGCTGCAAACCGCGAATAGATCCCGGTGCTCCGCTTCCTCCCGCCCAACCATCTCCTTCAAGTCGTGACCCGACGAGAACACCTCCCCCGCTGCCGCGAGCACCACGGCCCGGATTTCCAGCGGCCGCGCCGCCACCGCTTCGAGGCAAGCGAGCAGCTCCCGCATCAATCCCAGAGACAGCGCGTTCCGCCGCCCCGGCCGGTTCAGCGTGATCGTCGGCACCGGCGCGGCATCGTCGAAAATCAAAAACTCGTAGCCCATAAGAAACATTGTCGGCCAAGGTTGAAGTGCTACCATAGCCGCTTATGTTTGCTCGCCACTATGCGTGGTTCGTCGTCGCCCTGCTCGTCCCCGTGGCGCTCCTGAACTACCTCGACCGCCAGATGCTCGCGGCCATGAAGTTCTCGCTCATGACCGACATCCCCGACATCGGCTCCGACGCGAACTGGGGCAAAATCCTCGCACTCTTCAAGTGGACCTACGCCCTTCTCAGCCCCATCGGCGGCTATCTCGCCGATCGCTTCAGCCGCCGCCACGTCATCGCCGGCAGCCTCCTTGTCTGGTCCGGAATTACGTGGGCGACAGGTCAGGTCACTACGTTTGATCAGCTTTTGATGACCCGAGCCGTCATGGGCATCAGCGAGGCATTCTACATCCCCGCCGCCCTCGCTCTCATCGCCGACTACCATCAGGGCGAGACCCGTTCCCGCGCCGTCGGCATGCACCAGATGGGTATCTATATCGGCGTCATCATTGGCGGCTTCAGTGGCTATGCCGCTGACAACCCGGATTTCGGCTGGCGAGGCATGTTCGAACTTTGCGGCCTGATTGGCATGCTGTATGCCGTCCCACTATTCTTCGCCGTCCGCAACGCACCGGCCGTCGAGGCCCGCTCGGCCTCGCCGCAGGGCACCCTCCGCGAACTGCTTTCGAACCGTTCGTTCCTTCTCCTGGTTCTCTATTTCACCCTCCCCGCCATGGCCGGCTGGATTGTCCGTGACTGGATGCCCGCCATTCTCAAGACTGAGTTCGGCATCGGCCAAGGCAAGGCCGGCGTCTCCGCGACGCTCTATTGGATGGTCGCGGCTATCGTCGCCGCTTTCGCCGGCGGCTGGCTCGCCGATGCGTGGATGAAGCGCACGGACCGAGGACGGATCTATACCAGCGCCCTCGGCATGAGCCTCATCGTCATCGCGATGATGGGCGTCGGGTACTCGCCCTCGACTGGCCAACTCAGCGTCGCCATCGCGTTTCTCATCCTGTTCGGCTTAGGCTGGGGTTTCTTCGATTCGAACAACATGCCGATCCTTTGCCAGATCACGCGGCCGCAGGTCCGTGCCACCGGCTACGGCCTCATGAACATGGTCAGCATCAGTTGCGGCGGCTTTGCCGATTGGGGCTTCGGCGCGCTGCGCGATCTGCAGACCCCGCTGCTCGTCATCTTCGGCGTCTTCGCCAGCGTCGCGCTCGTGTCGATCGTCCTGGTTCTGATGATCCGCCCTACCGAATCACAATCCGTCGCTCCGTGAACGCCGCCACCGCCTCCGGGTCCACGTGAACGCCTAAGCCGGGCCCTTCCGGCACAGCCATTGTCCCGCCTTCCGTCTCTGGCCGCACGGACTCTCGCACTACGACGTCGCGGAACGGGCTCTCCGTCTGGTCGAACTCGAACAGAATCTCCGCCCCTTCGAGGGCCTGTGTCAACGGCGGGGTGGCCGCAAGCCAATGCAGCGTTGCCGCGGTCCGTACCGCCGTGCCCCAGTTGTGCGGCACGAGCCGGATGCGGTTCAACCAACACAATTGCGAAAGCCGCCGCCCTCCCGTGAAGCCTACGGTGTCCAAATCCGGCTGCAAAATGGACACGCGCCTTGGCTGCACGTAGTCGAGAATCAGCCGATCCGTGCTCATCGTCTCGCCACTAGCAATCGGTATCCGCAACCCTGCCGCCAAACGGTCGTACCCCACTAGATCATCGGCCAGCAAGGGCTCCTCCCACCACATCAGGTTGAGCTCCTCCATCCGCGCTCCCAGCGCCAGAGCCGTCCCCGCGTCGTAGGCGCAGTTGGCGTCAACTCCAAGCCCAATGTCCTCTCCCACTGCCCGCCGCACCGCCCGAGCGACGCGGAGGTCGGTCACCGGGTCGTAGCCGATCTTCATCTTCATCCGCCGCCACCCACGCTCCCGCCAAGCCATCGCCTCCTCCGCCAATCCCTCAGCCAGGTCGGGCCAATCCTGCCGGTACAGCGCCGTCAGGTACGGCTGAATCCGGCTTCGATGCCGCGGTCCGAGTAAATCGCAAATCGGCTTCCCCGCGGCTTGGCCGCACAGGTCCCACAGTGCCTGGTCGAGTCCGCCCGCCGTGGCCTCGCCTCGCCGCGTCTGATGTCCTGCTGCCGGTCGCAGATCGTCGAAGATCGCTTCTACCTCGAAAGGGCTTCGCCCAATCACCAACTCAGGATGGTCGATTAACCGTTGCCCACCCCAGTTGCCATCGCCCCACCCGGTCAGCCCCGCGTCCGTAGTCACCTCCACCAACGTCGCCGCGCGCGTCGATGTCCAGTTCAACGACCATCCAAACCGCCGGCTCAACGGAGCCCGCAACTGATAAACGATCACGCCTGTAATCCGCATCGCCCTTACGCCAAAATCCCCTTCACCACATTCCCAAACACATCCGTCAACCGGAAGTCCCGCCCCGCATACCGATAGGTCAGCTGCGTATGGTCTAGCCCCAACGCATACAGCATCGTCGCATGCAGATCGTGAATCGAAACCCGGTTCTCCACCGCCTTGAACCCGAAATCATCCGTGGCCCCGTGCGCGATGCCGCCCCGGAATCCGCCGCCCGCCACCCACATCGTGAACCCATATGGATTATGGTCCCGCCCCGTCCCGCTCTCCGATACCGGCGTCCTGCCAAACTCGCCGCCCCACACCACAATCGTCTCGTCCAGCATCCCCCGCCGCTTCAAGTCTGTCAGCAACGCCGCCGCCGCCTGGTCCATCGCCGGAATTTTCTTCTTGTAAGCCGCTTCAATATCCTTGTGATCGTCCCAGTCGCCCGATCCCACATTCACAAAACGAACCCCCCGCTCCACCAACCGCCGCGCTAACAAACACCCGTTCCCAAATGGCGTCTCGCCATAAAGCGCCCGCGTCTCCGCGGTTTCCTTCCGCACATCGAAGGCGTCCGTTGCCTCGAACTGCATTCGGTAGGCCGCCTCCATCGACTCGATCCGCCCCGCCAAAAACTCGTCCGCCCCAAACGAATCCCCGAACCGCCGGTTCAACGCTTGCACCGCGTCCAGTTGCCGCCGCTGCGCCGTCGCGTCCAGTTTCTTATTCCGCAGATTCGGAATCATCTTCTCCGGCTCCACGTCCGCCCCGTTCAACGGCATGCCCTGATGTTCGGCCGGAAGAAACGCAGACCGCGCCGCCGGGCCGCTCGAGTTCAGCGCCACAAACGAAGGCAGGTTCTGATTCTCCGCGCCCAGCCCATAAGAAATCCAGGAACCAATCGAAGGCCGGTTCGCGAGAATCGTCCCCGTATGATACAGGCTCGAAGCCGGCGTGTGCGTCGGATTGAACGAGTACATCGACCGGATCACGCTGATGTCATCGATCACGCCGCCGAGTTTCGGCAGAATGTCGCTCACGTCGATCCCGTTCCGCCCGCGCTTCGAGAAGTTGAACGCAGTCGGCATCAGACCGCCCGTTTGCCGCTCCGTCCGCAGGTCAACGCCGCCCGGCCGCTGCCCCTGATACTTCACGAGCATCGGCTTCGGGTCGAACAGATCGACTTGCGATGGCCCACCCGCGAGAAACAAGCTGATCACGCGCTTGGCCTTCCCCGGCGTCCGTTGGCTGGTATAGTGGCCCATTGCCGAGCCAATGCCAAGGTTCCCTAGCAATCCAAACACTGCCTGAATCAACTCTCGCCGGGCTAGGGCCATAAGATCTCCTCGTTCGTCGACAACAACACCTGCGCGTACTGTTCGAGCGTTCCCTTCGCGAGAAAGCTCAACGCCAAATCCAACTCCGCCGCACTCGGATCCCGAGACAGCAACCGCCGGTAAAGCTCCCGCATCCGCCGCGCCTCCGTCGGCACGTCCTGCACGGACTTCGAAATCGCTGCTGCTGAATCCTGCAGGAACTGGCTGTTCAACACGAACAGTTGCTGCAGCGAAGTCGTCGTCAAGTCGCGCCCGCCGCTACTCTGCATCGGGTCCGGAAAATCATAATGCTTCAAAAGTGGACTCAGCCGGCTTCGGCTCACTCGGCCATACACCGTCCGCCGTACGTTCTCCGCCGCCTCCACATCCTGCGACGGGCCATACAGCGTATGGTCCAGCCGCCCGGTTGCCCGCAACAGCGTATCGCGGTACGACTCGATATCCATTCGCCGCGGCGCCATGCGCCAGAGCAGCGTATTCGTTGGGTCCGCCTTCATCATCTCGGGACGCGGCCGGTTCGCCTGCTGATACGCCGCCGAGGTCATGATCTCCCGGTTCAGCCACTTCAATGACCACCCATGCGCCACGAACTCCGCCGCCAGATGCGTCAACAACTCTGGATGGGTTGGAGCCTCACCCTGCACCCCGAAGTCGCTCGCCGTCGCCGCCAGCGGCCGGCCGAAGTGCCAGCCCCACACCCGGTTCACGATCACCCGCGCCGCCAAAGGCGCCCCGTCTGTAAAAATCTTCTCCGCCAGTTCCAGCCGCCCCGATCCCTTCCCGAACCGGTTCTCCCCCTGCGCAAGCACCGACAAAAAGTGACGCGGCACGATCTCTCCCGGCGTCGCCACGTTGCCGTTCCGGAACACCGGCACATCCCGCGCCTCGCCCGGCTTGTAGACCAAAAACGTATAGTGCGCATCGGACCCGTCAACATACTGCGCCGCGTCATAGACGGTGTTCATAAACGGCTCGGTTGAAATGTACGATGGCCGGCGCCGAGGCCCGGCCGGCGCCCCGGCCGGCGGCCGCGGCGGAGGTGGCGCCCAGTATCGCTCCACGCTCGCCACCAACTGCGGATTCTTCTCCCGCAGCGCCAGCATCTCCGTCTTCAGCGTCTCAATCTCCGCCTTCCACTTCGCCACGCGCTTATCGCTATCCACCACCGTAGACGCTTCGTTCGTCAACAGATTCGCCGAGTACCGCAGATCGATGAGACGCCGTTGCACCCACAAGTAGCGTGCCTCTACCGTTGGCTCCACGTCGAAAAGCGGCCGCTCCGTCCGCGCCGTCGACGCGAACACCCCCGCCAATCCGTAATAGTCTTTTGTTGGAATCGGGTCGAATTTATGGTCGTGGCAGCGCGCGCAAGCCACCGTCATGCCCAGCAATCCTCGCGTTACCGCGTCGATCCGTTCGTCCCAATCGTCAGCCAGAAACCCGCCGATTACGTCCGCTGAGAGCCGCTGGTCTTTGTGATAGATCGGCGCCGCGCCAAGATATCCAAGGGCCCGCAACTCCCCTCGCGCCACGTTCGGCATCAGGTCCGCTGCCAGTTGCAGCTTCACGAAGCGGTCATACGGCACGTCCCGGTTCATTGCCTCGATAATCCAGTCCCGGTACCGCCAGGCAAAAGGGTATGGCTGATTGGTCGCCTCGGCCGTCGAGTTGTCCTCGCCAAACCGCGCTACGTCCATCCAGTGCCGCCCCCATCGTTCGCCATACTGCGGCAGTGCCTGCAGCTTATCAATCAACTTCGGCCACGCCTCCGGCGACGTATCTTCCGCGAATGCCTCTACCTCTTCGTAGGTCGGTTTGTAGCCCACTAAGTCGATGTAGGCCCGCCGCACGAGAGTTCGACGGTCCGCCGGCCCTGAAGGCGCAAACCCGCCCGCCCCCAGCTTCGCCAGTACGAACTCGTCGATCTTCCCCCGCGCCCATTTCCGGTCCTTCACCGCCGGCGGCGTCAACGGCGCAATCGGCTGAAACGCCCACCACTTCCGGCCCTCGTCGAGAGACAACCCTTTCAGCGCCGCTGTCTTCTCGCCTCCTGCGGGTGCCGTCCGCGGGTCCACCGCTCCGGCTGCAATCCAGGTCTCAAAATCCGCCGCCACCGCGTCCGCCAGTTTCCCCGAAGGTGGCATTTGCAAGTGCGGATCCGTAAACCGGAGCGCCGTCAACAGTCGGCTCTCCGCCGGTTTCCCCGCCACCACCACCGGCCCGTTCACGCCCCCCGCCGCCAACCCGGCCTTGGTGTCCAACACCAATCCGCCCATCGGCGCTTTCAATTTCGCCGCATGGCACGCATAACATTGGCTCGCCAGCACCGGCCGGATCTTCGTCTCGAAAAATGCGGGATCCGCCTTCTGGGCCCAAAGCCCGCCCACCGTCGCGATTGCCAGCCAGAGGATTCGGAGCATGAAGAAACCTCTACTAGAGTAGCCACACCGTGCCCCCAAATGGAAAAAGGCCGGGACCCCGAAGGATCCCGGCCTTTCTTTCCAGTTACTGGTTAGTAACGGTTCCGGCCGCCGCCGCGGCTGTTGCCGCCGCCGCCGCTGTAACCGCCGCCACGTCCGCCTTCCGGCTTCGGACGCGCTTCGCTAACGTTCATCGCACGGCCGTCCATTTCGGAGCCGTTCAACTCGTCGATGGCGCGGTCGCCCTCGTCGTTATTCGCCATTTCAACGAACGCAAAGCCCTTGGCTTGGCCCGTATCGCGGTCGGTGATCACGTTCACACGATCCACGGTACCGTACTGTTCAAACGCCGCACGCACGCCGTTCTCGGTCGCGCCGAAGCTCAAGTTGCCAACAAAAATGTTCTTCATTTTAAATCTCCTGTTATCGAAGTTGCCCTGCAGCGAATTGGGGCACGATCGGGAGAAAGGCTCGAAGGCCGGACTGACGAAAAACACCAAAATTAGCGAACAGACGAACCACGCAGATCCTAGTATGACACACTCGGGAGAAATTGTTTAACAAATCCAAATCTTGACGTCGCCCGCCCTCTTAAGGCGTCTTTTCCGCATGAATCGGGTTCGACAAATGGGCATAGAATCCCAAATCCTGCTTCGTATACTGCTTAGTTAGCAATTGAATCTGCCCCGCGTGGCCCGCAAAGTGATCCACCACTTGATAAACCGCTTCGAGCACGGAGAGATCGTACCCTTGCACGCGGATCCGCTCTTCCAGACGGTCTACACTTAAGCCGGCAATCACTTTTGCAGCCGCCGCCACCGTTCCCGCCAACCGGGTCCTGAGCTCCGGCTTACTCACGCCACCCTCGGCTTGAAATTCTGCATCTCGATCCCGGATGTCTGGCGCCCCACCGACGGCGCTCAATGCCCACTGCCGCACATTCCCCTCCAAGTGAAGCACCAGATTCCCCACGGCATTCTCCGCCTCGCTTCCCCGATCCCAGATCTGTCCGTCGTCCAGGCGCTCCAAGCATGCATCCACCCGTCCGGCCAACTGCATTAATTTCCTTACTGAATATTCACCAAACAGGACCCCAATCATGCCCGCCAGCTTAACATGGCGATATGCATTTTCGAGTATTCACCACCCTAGCCCTCTCCGCGGGCATGCTCATCGCCGCCGAAGGCAAATTTGACTACCGCGTCCTTGCCACCTCGAAGACTTCGACGATGGAAAAGGAGCTCAATGCCGCCGCCGCCGAGGGCTACATCTTCGCCGGAGCAATGGGAGGCGAATCCTCCTTCGGGGGCAGTGAAGTCATCACGATCATGAAAAAGGATGCCGCCGAGGCTACCGCCGGGCGCAAGTACAGGCTCGTCGCCACCTCGAAGACCTCGACAATGGAGAAGGAACTCAATCAGGCGGGCGAAGAGGGTTTCGCCTATTGTGGCCAGACTGTCTTCAGCTCCACTTTCGGGGGCAAGGAAGTTGCTGTGATCCTCGAATTGAATCCCGACAGCAAGGCCGGCCGCATCCAGTACAAGTTGGCCGCAACGTCCAAAACTTCAACGATGCAGAAGGAGCTCAATCAAGCCGGCGAAGCGGGCTTCACGTTCCTCGGCGTCGTGGTCGGGAAGACGGCTTTTGGCGGCAGCGAAGTCATCTCCATCCTGCAAAAATCCGAAAAGTAGCCCGGAAAACGAAACGACCAACCCCTGACCTGAGACGCGGGTTACGCTGACGGTCAGGAAAACCTTGAAAGGCGGCGCAGAGCCGCAAAGGTCAAAGGAGTTGGTCTATGAAAAAGAGACTCTATGTGGGCCTCGACGTCCACGCCGAGACGATTGCCG
>CAMDCN010000017.1 GCA_945890485.1 Candidatus Sulfopaludibacter sp. SbA3
TCTTCCTCCGCCGTGACGGGGCTGAAGCTGGCGCGCACTTCGGCTTGGAGAGCGTCGTATTCGGCTTGCGATTCGCCGAAGACCAGGAGGCGGTTCGAGCAGAGGCCATGGGCGAGCCGGTTTTGGCTGGAGGCGGCTTTGCCGGCGGAGGTGCGTGGGCCAGTGGACTTTCGGGCGTTGGCGCGGTTGATGGCGGCCTGGTAGGCGGCGGCGCCTTCGGCTTGGAGTTTGGCGAAGCGTCCTGGGGCTTCGTCGAGCATCAGCTTGAGGGATTCTTCGGGGGTCAGGGGCGCGTTCCAGTCGATTGGGGTATTCATGTGGGTTCTCCGTCGGTAGAAATAAAAAAGCCCGCCTGGCCGGTAACGGTGCAGGGGGCTTTTCTCGATTTCACGATACCTTGGCTGTCAAGCGTTTTCGGGGTGTTTGGGAGGGGCGGTGAGGCAAAGAAAGGAGATATTTTCTGAAACGGCCTGTCAATCGGCGATTTCGCGGGGGCGAGAATGTGCCTGGCGGTGCGCCGGGCCTCGATGGCCCGGCGCACCGCAGTCCGTTTCGACACTTCTCCATGGTCCGCCATTGGCGTATAGTGAGACGAGTGGAGATTGTAGAGACCTCCGTTTTTACGCGCCAGACTAGGAGCCTGCTCAGCGAGGAAGAGTACCGGCGGTTTGAGTTGGTCTTGGCCGCCGACCCAAGGGCTGGTGCTTTAGTCCCGGGTGGGGCGGCATCCGAAAGCTGCGTGTGGCCGTCGGGTCGCGTGGTATGAGCGGCGGTGCGCGAGTTAACTACTAGCGGGCAGTGCAGCGCGACTAGATTTTGCTGCTGCTGGCCTACCCCAAGAATGCGGTCGCGAATCTCACGCCGGATCAGACGGCACGACTTGCGAAAGCGGTGAAAGAGGAGTTTGGAAATGGACGCCAAGTTGTTTGAAGAGCTATTGGGCAGCATCGATGAGGGCGGTGCTATTTTGCGCGGAGAGAAGGAACCGTCGCGATCCTTCGTTGTGGAGGCCACTGGAGTGCGGGCGATTCGAGAGCGGACGAGTTTGTCGCAATCCGCTTTTGCACGGTTGATTGGGGTGAGTGTTAAGACGCTACAAAACTGGGAGCAGGACCGCCGCCGTCCGACGGGGCCCGCCGCGGTATTGCTGCGGATTATTGATCGTGAGCCCGAGCTGGCAGTGCGGGCGATACATCGGGACTGACTAGGCGCTCTCGGATGGCGGGCTGGTGAACCTTCAAGCGTGGCCACTCCCGATCGACCCAACTACCAAATCGTTTTTACGTTGGCAGTGCGGATTTTCCCGTCCCGACTCAAAAGCGGGACTCCGTACAGCGGAGCGGTGGCGGCTATGGCACGGTCTGGAAGGTCGGGAATGTCCTGCCGCGAGACTTCCGCCATCTTCATGGCGACGGCCTCATCGAACGGCATGTGTTGCAAAACAGATTTGGGGTCGCTGATCGCCGCGTGAAGATCAGTAAGCGAATTCGCTGAAATTCTAGACTTCTCCACGAGGTACACCATTTCCGCGAGGCTGATGGCGGACACGCCGATTTGGTTCCCTGCTGCTATTGTTTCGTCGATAAAGGCGGAAGCTACTTTGCCGAGCCGAGTATCGGAGAAAAGATACCAGATCGCGGTGTGAGTATCAGCAACGGCGACAACCATCAGATATCAGAACGCGGGAAATCGGCGAACATCTCGGCCCTGTTCTGATCGATCTCTTCGACTGACGGCGCCGGGCCGTATTTCGCAAGAAGGCCACGCAGGGAACGTGTTGGTTCTTTCGCTGGACCCGGTTTGCCAGCAGTCGGATCAAGAATACCTTCAAGCGCTTCCCGCACCAGATCAGCAGCGGAAAGGCCTCGCGCTTGTGCGACCGCGATTAGCTTGGCTTCCTCTTGCGGTTGCAGTGGCAAGGTGATTGCCATGGCGTGAGCCTCCTTCTCTTTTCACAGTAGCGGATATGTGGGGACGTGTCACGGCTTTCATTTTCACAGCCAACCACCCATTTCACGTCCAAACCGTTTCGCGTCCGACCCATCAAAGAGCCGCATCCCTGACCACCAGAGAAACAACGGTCGATGGCTCGATGTCGATCTCAGGATGAGGGCATTGCTGTAATGCCGCAATCAAATCAGCGCCGGTTCTTGTATCCGGCCCGGAAGACTGCAACAGAGCCCGGATCAGATCCTCAGGACTCTTGAAGGCTCCGGCCTGCATCCGCTGCAGGATCAACGCCTCTACCTCAGGACTGGTGATTTCAATGG
The DNA here is from genome assembly GCA_945890485.1 of Candidatus Sulfopaludibacter sp. SbA3. Classification (GTDB taxonomy): domain Bacteria; phylum Acidobacteriota; class Terriglobia; order Bryobacterales; family Bryobacteraceae. The sequence continues at coordinate 2,271 of CAMDCN010000017.1, forward strand.
TCATCGTCTTCGCCGCCTTTCGTTTCCAACACACCGGATGCTTGGCTGGGTGTCACGAAGTGCCAGTTTCACCCACTTTGTCTCTGGCCACAGGGAGGAGTTTATCGGCTGGGTCAAGATCGGCTCCGTCCCACGGTGTTGGTGGACGGTGGCTCTATGGAGTGTCCGTCGGCTCGAAAGCTTTGGTCATTAGCTCTTGCTCGGCTTTTGGGATCCGCAAGAGCGTGGCTTCGGAGCGCCAGTCGGCGACCGCTGCGCGAGTTTGCGAGACGATCTCCTTCGCTTCGGTGGCGGTTACACCGTAGGCGGCGTGGGCCTCCAAGGCGATCTTCACATCGCAGGTGGATTCCACCTCGTTGACGGCCAGAGTAAGTTCGTCTCGGTCGATGGCAGGATTGATGTCGAAGGCGGGCGACAGGCTGATCCCCGCAGAGGTGAGAAGAAAGCCATGATTTCGCAGGTGGTCGTCCGTGTTGTGAATCAAGATGCTGAAGACGACGCGGCGCAAGCGATTCCATGGTTTGATAGGATGCAACGGTTATGTGAGCGGTTGGCCAATTCTTACTCAGAGCCAGTTTTCGAATCGCGATCCTCGAAACTGATCCGAATCAGATGCAGCTCAACTCCGTCCGACCTCGGTTTTAGGCCAGTGATTCGTACGATCGGGCAGCGTATGCGACGAATCGGCCTAAAAGACAGTCTTTACAATCGCGGCCACACCGGAGATGAGCTCCGCCACTTGAACATTCGTTGGCTCAGTCGCCTTCTGGTGCGCACATAGGTTACGAATATCTGCCAATAATTGAATTTTTCGCCATGTCGGAACATCGTAAATTCCGTGGGCCTTGAGCGGTTCGTTCAAATCAGATATTGCAGGATCCTTTTTCCCGATAGCGATGTGATGATTCTTTGCAACGCGCTGCAAGTGGCGCTCCAGCACCACTCCAGCCAAGGCCCCGGCCGCTCGAAGGCTAATTTTAGATAGTTTCGACGCCGAGCGAAGTTCCGAATCTTGGAGCTCAGCGAATAAGTGCCCCACGATATCGGATAACACCTCGTCGATACGGGCTTTCATCGAAGCCAAGATGTGCCTTTGGTTAAACAGCAATATTATCGCCAGATTCTGATGATCGAAAGCAACTCCCCGAAAGGCATCATGCCGAGGCGCAAGGCCACGAAGATAATCTTGGATTCTATATGTGCTTGCGTCTATCGACTTGCGCTTCGGATCCGCAAGATATAGGGACGAGAATTCGGCGAGGCGGTCCGCACCTAACAGCTCCACGAGCTTAACGGCTTTTGTGTACCATCTCTGATAGGCTGCTCCGAACGTCGGAATCTGCTTACCGTCCATTGCGAGCTTTTCTAGGACGTCTACATCTGCGAGTAATTCATCCAGGTGTTTCTTTGTTTCAGCTATCGTATTCATTAGTGTTCTCTGAATTTACGGGACTTGGCAATCGGACAGACCTTTAGGTTGTGTCATGCGGGATGCCCAATTTCCTATCTGGGCACCATCCTTATGAGCTCTTTGAGATTAGGCAAGGCAGGGCAAGGAACATCAGGACAGGGCTTCCAGCGAGTCCTGTGGGACTGTTCTACGGATTGCTCAGCAACCATGTGGTGGCTGTTCTCAACAGCGCATTCAACCATTCTTGCCAGGTAATGCTCGGTGGCACTGCGTTGCCGTTGACTGGAACGCCAAGGCGGCTCCGACATTTTCAGGCAGTCCAAGGACCATGCTCATTGGCGTTTCCTGTATCACTCCTCCACATTATCGGATGTGTGGGAAAGCGTCACGTTTTTCTAGTCTCGCCCTCTTTGGTCCCTCTCTGGAACAGCGACCGGACGGACTTTCGCCACGATACCGCGCCGCTACCCGTCATCCGGACGGCGGCGCAGCCGATTCTGTTACTATTTGCGTATCCGAATCTACGGTGGGCCTTGGCTGACGAATCCAAAATTGGGAAGATTTGGCAAGACGATGAGTTGGATGCGATCGTGGCCGACTACTTCGAAATGCTCAAGGCGGAGTTAGGCGGCCAAAAGTACCGCAAGGCTGCCCATAGCACTGCCCTCATGGAAAAGATAGGGCGAACCCATCGATCCGTAGAGTTCAAGCATCAGAACATTTCGGCGGTGCTCGATGAGTTGGGTATGCCTTGGATCGCTGGCTACATTCCGAAGCGAAACTACCAGAACGCGATCTTCGGGGCGATTGACCGTTATCTCTCGCAGTCTCCCGAGTTGATGGCGTTTGTGCCGTCGGCAAGGGAGGAGGCAGTGGGATTGGCGAGCTTCGTCGACCCTCCCGTGTTGCGCGAGGCGGAGGACAAGACGCCGGAGGGGCTGCGGCGGCTGGTCCGGAAGTTCGATCCAGTGCAGCGGGACTTTCGGAACCGGGCGCTGGGGATGGCCGGGGAGGAGCTTGTTGTGGGGCTCGAGCGCGCCCGGCTGTTGGAGATGAACCGCCGGGATTTGGCACACCGGGTTCGCTGGGTGGCGGTAGAAGATGGCGACGGTGCAGGTTTTGACGTTCGCTCGTTTGACGTTTCGGGGAGAGAGCGGTTGATCGAGGTGAAGACGACCAATGGGTCAGCGCGGACGCCGTTCTTCCTTTCGCGGAATGAACGGGCGATGTCCGAGGAACGGCCTGCGGATTGGTGCCTGTACCGGGTACATGAGTTCTCGAAGCGTCCGCGCATATTTCAATCGACGCCTCCTCTTGAGCGAAGCGCTACGTTTCAGACGGAGACTTGGAAGGTGTCCTTCTCATGACGGCGATTGCAGAGGCGGGCGGGATTCTGCAGCGGGTGGCCGCCCTGAACGTTTGGCGGCGGGGGCACGAACGTGCTCCGCACAAGCCGCTCCTGATCCTGCTGGCGCTGGGGCGGCTGAGCCAAGGCGGCAAACGGCTGTGCGCTTATGAGGATTGGGAACCGGGCCTGCGCCAATTACTTGAGGAGTTTGGAACGCCACGGCAGTCGGTTCATCCGGAGTATCCTTTCTGGCGGTTGCAGACCGATCAGATTTGGGAGGTCGAAGAGGACGCCCGGCTAACTCGAAGGAGCCCGAAGGCAGATCCGTTGAAGAGTGAGCTGGTCAAGTTTCGGATTCGAGGCGGATTTACGGGGCCGGTCTACGAGGCGTTTCGGCGAGATCCCCTGCTGGTGAAGCAGGTGGCTGAAGCGCTCCTGCTGGCTCATTTCCCTGCCTCCATCCACGAGGAGATCTTGTGCGCGGTAGGTCTGGATTTCGAGTCGACGATCAAGCGGAGCCGGCTAGGGAGTTTTCGGGGCGAAGTGCTTACGGCCTATGGACATGCCTGCGCGTTCTGCGGTTACGACGTGAGGTTGGGGAGTGCTGATCTAGGTTTGGACGCGGCACACATCATGTGGCACCAGGCGAAGGGCCCGGACTTGCCTGCCAATGGATTGGCCTGTTGCAGCCTGCATCATCGGGCGCTCGACCGGGGAGCAATCAGTCTCAGCGATGAATTGACGATTCTCGTTTCGGCGCACGTTTACGGGGGCGTCAAATTTGATGAGCACTTTGTTTCTTTGATGGGCCGACCGCTGCGCCAACCGAGTTTGGTCGCCAGTCGGCCAAAGCCGGAGTACCTGGAATGGCATCGGCGGGAGGTCTTCCGGCCGCCTCCGCGGGACTGATCTCAGGCGCGCCGGGTTCCGGACAGTCGGGTAAGCGGTACTCGATCGTGAGGTTGGCGCCGGCACCCTTGGGAGGGGAGACGAGGATGGTGTCCGCCTCTCCCATGCGGCGCTTCATGACGGCGCAGCAGACGGGCATGCGATGGTTCGTGCTGGGGTAGCCGCCTACCTTCCGGTGCAGCTCGCCGGCTTGGACTCGCGCTGTCGATTGCCCGTTTTCCAGCGCCGCAGCGAACAGCCGATCGAGGGCGTCGTGGAAGGTTTGGGACGTTTCCAAAACCGGGCGCGGGTTCGCTGGCCGAGGCGTTCGGGCGGCGACAGAGCGATGCCTCGTCGACTCCCGAAATGTTCCCTGGCGGCCGTTCCATCCGGGATTCAACGCGGCGATCAGGTCCGCCTCAACCCGCTTTCGCTCTGGCGTTGGCACAAACCAGAGATCGATCGACTGGCCGGCCTTCGCGCGCTCCAGGATTCTGGCGTTGAGTTTGCAATTCGTGGATTGGCCATCATGATGACAGTTTCTCCACGCGATCTTTCCGTAGCCGGATGCACTAAACCGGTCCCGGAGGTTCTCGCACTCGCCGATGTAGACCAAGTGACCGTCCACCGTGATCGCATACACGCCGGCCTGCCGGGGCGGATTGTGCAAGCGGAAGTGGCAGAACGGTCCATCCGCGTACTGGTTTGGCCGGTTTGGCGGCGGAACGAAATGGGTGAACTCGAGAAACGCTCCAACTTCATCTCGAAGCGGTTCAATGGACTGAATCAACGAGAAGGCCCGCCCACCGAACTCACGCTCCATAACACTCATAAAGCCGAGCGTAATCGATAGGAACCGAGCTGGAAATGGCCCCACGGTACTAAGCAGACACTTAGAAAGAGTTCAGCGGGTGGTCTTGAGGTAGCCGCTGAAGTCGATGGTCTCTTCGCCCAGGTTCCGGTAGGGGATGGGCTTCGGGTCGAGCCAGGCGACGATCTTGTCCTTGATCGAGTAGGCAAAGAAATGATTGCCGCGAGGGTTGTAGTGGCCGATGAAATAAAGCTTGCGGTACTCGTCAAACGGAATCCGGTAGCGCGCGAAATCGGCTAACTGCACCTCGTTCATATCGAAATAGTTGAAGTTCTCCCGCTTCAAATAGTCGACGATCGGCTGGTCGTAGCGCTGCCCTCCCTCCCGCATCTCGCGCATCGCCCGGCCGGGGTCGAAGAGAACTACCAGAAGCTTCTTCTTGTTTTGCTGGGCGAACTCGCGGGCTTTCGCCAGCGTGAAGCGGGTCGCTTCGAGGGAGTAGCGGTCCAATAGCTCCTGGGCCTGGCGCTTCCGCTCGGAAGGCTGGGACCAGTCAAACTGGTATCCCAAGTGGCTGGCGAGCTTGGCGACCTGCGGCTGATCCAGGTCGTTGGTATAACCCATGGCTACGGCGTAAAGCTGCAGGGCGAGGTCGTCCTTGAGTTTGTCGACCATGAACTGCGGGTCCGTCATCTTGTACAGCGACGCGGGGGTGTTGAGAGGGTTCTCCTTCTCCTCCAAGCTGCCGGTGTCGAGGTTCATCTCCAGATGCGACCAGAAGTTGGCGTGGAACATCGCGCCGCCGCGGTGGCTCCACCGTTTGTAGATAATCGCGTGGCGGCAGCGGAGGAGGCTCCGGATGTGGTCGTCGCCCCAGATGTAGAACACTAGATACTCGGCGGCGTGGGCCGTGCGCTCCTCGCGGATCATGCGGCGGTAGCTCTGATAAACACCGTAGCCACCGACGCCGAAGTTGCGGATGGGCTCGCCGAGGTGGCCGGCGAGATACTCCTGCCAGGTCTCGGCGTCGTTGACCTGGTCGCCGTGCGTGAAGCTGTCGCCATACGTGTTGATGCGGGTGGGCTTGCCGGCGTAGACGAACTGCGTGCGGGCGCCGTTGGCCTGGACTGTCGAGATCGACCGGCTTTGGTCCATGCCATCGGCGGGGAGATAGCTGCCGGGGACGTAGCCGAGGTCGCGGTCGAAGCGGGCCCAGGAGGGGCCGCGGAGGAAGCGGTCGATCACCGCCTTGGGAAGTGCACTTTCGCGGAGGTAGGTGTCAAAGGACGGGAGCGCGGCGGGCTGGGCCATGAGGCAGTGCGCCGCGAAAAGGAGGAGCGGGGCTGAGGTGCGCATAGGGAGCTTAGGGGCGACGGTCGCCCGGGAGGAGATGGCGATCATATCCCAATTCGACGAGACGGTCGAAGGAGGTTAGGACGGCTTCCGGGATGCGCTGGGGGGCGGCCCAACCGCGGCGGCCGTAGACCCAGATGCGCTGGAGGTCGCCGAGGATGATGTTGGCTACCTTTTCGGGTTCGAGGCCGGGGACGGTGCAGTACGTTTCAAACGTCGCGGGCCAGGTGGCCATGGTGGCGGGCATTTCGGGCCATTCGACGGCGTGCGTCGCGTAGGCGCGGCGCTGCATGAAGGGCTTGGTGACGATGAGGATGCGGGATAGGTTGTGGCCGGCGAGGAGGCGGCGGGAGTAGCGGATGTTCTCGGCGGTGTTGGTGGCTTCGCGTTCGCAAAGGATGGCGGCGGGAGGGACACCGCGGGCGAAGAGGAGTTCGGCAAAGACGTCGGCTTCTGGGCGGGTCCAGGATGTGGCGAGGAGATCCGTTTGATGGGCGATGCCGCCGGTGGGGACCAGGAGAGGGGCGAGGCCCTGGTGGTAGAGGGCGGCGGCGTGTTCGGCGACGCGGAGGTCGTTGGTGCCGAGGACGAGCATGGCGTCGGCGGGGGCGGGCTGGTGGCGGAGCTGGTGGAAGTCGAAGACGACGGCGGCGTGGTGGAGGGCTTCGGCGGTCATTCGCCCTAGTTTAACGGGAGCAACCTGGGGCGGCCGGGGCCGATAACCGGGGTATGAAAGTGAATAGCGGTGTCAGCATCGGCGTGCGGGAGACGGGAGTGGCGGAGGACGCGGCGGCGCTCCCCGCCGAGGTGGCGGCGGAAGCTTCGTCGGGGCCAGTGGCGGATGCGGGGCTGCGGCGGGGTCCTTCGGCGCAGGCGCAGGGGCGGCGGGCGGAGATGGACGCGCAGGGAGCGATGCAGAAGCATCTGGACAAGCTGCTGAAGATTACGAAAGAGGCGCAAGGCTTTGAGGTCCATAGTTTTCTGGGCGATTCGCCGCAGATGCAGACGTCGATGGACCAGGCGTCGCGGTCGTTGAACGATGCACACAGGTTGTTGGTGGAGGCGCGGCGCGCGGGCGCGGAGGGAGATTTCGAAACAGCGCAGGAGAAGACGCGGCAGGGATACGAGAAGCTGCAGATCGGGCTGCGGGCGCAGGGCCAGGCGGCTGAGGCGTTGAGCGGCGTCGAGAACACGCGGGCGGACTGGGCGAAGTTCGTGCGCGACGCGGCCGTGGAAACCGATCTTGCTCTGCTGGGCTTGATGACAGGCGGGGCCGGGACGTTGGCGGGACGGGCGCGGGGGATGCAGCAGTTGGCGCTGCACAGTCCCAAGGCCTATGCGGTGGTGGCGCCGCTGATCGACAGCACCGTGATCAGCTTGCCGCATCTGCTGCCGAAGATGCAGGACTACATGCTGAAGGGGGATTCGGCGGCTTGGGCGCTGGCGCAGGCGTTCTCCGATGTGGGCGTGGAGGGGGCGTACGGGGCGGTGTGCGGACTGGGGTTCCAAGGCGGGGCCGCGGCGCTGAAGAAGATGTACGCGCATCCGGAGGTGAAGAAGCTGATGGGGGTGCTGGGCGAATACCTGCCGGCAGCAAAGCTGGAGAAGTTCAAGGCGGCGTTTGAGGCGAAGGTAAAGGCCTGCTGCGAAAAGGCGGCGGGGGGCGTGCCGGAGCGAGCCAAGGCGTTGGCGACGAAGGGATGGCATTTGGTGGAGGACAAGTCGGGGCGCTTTCAGGGGATGAAGCTGATCCGGTTTGAGACGAAGATGGACTCCCACTGGATTGAACATGTGAAGCAGCACAGCGACGAGATTGGGCGGTTGACGAAGCGGCCGGCGCATGACCTGATCGGCAAGGGGAACAAGTTCGAGAAGGAGATTATGGAGGCGCTGGGGAGCAGCGCGAACATTCATAACACGGGGGAGGTAGTGAAGGGTCAACTGGCCGTGAGCCCCTTGCTGGGCGAGTTCGGGCAGATGACGATGCAGCAACGCGGCGGGCGGACGGTGGCGAGTTGGATTGAGGAGAAGGGGATATCCGGTTTGCCGAAGGACGTTCTGCTGGCGATGGATGCGCGGTTGGCGGCGATAGGGACGAGTCCGGAGGCGGCGAAACGGGCGGGATTCCGGCCTTGGGAGTTCAAGACGGAAGAGGTGGACGACGCGGGGGCGGCGATCTATAAGTCGGTGACGGCGGAAGAGGTGGCGCCGGTGCTGCGAGGCGGCATTCGGGCGGAACTGGCGCGGGCGGCTCATGCGGAAGGGGCGCTGCACCATCAGGTGTTTACGAAGATGTCCGGTTCGAAGGCGATTGATGCGGAGGATTTTCTGGAGGGTATCAAGCCAGGGGAGTACCGGTTTGAGCGGGCGGGGCAGACGAAGGTGACCGAGGGCGATATGGAGGAGGCGGCGTTTGATGTGGTCCACGCCTGGCGGGATGCGGCGCGGGGTTATAAGAAAGGCATGTCGTGGCAGGACATTATCCAGAAGATTGAGACGAAGGAAAGACCGTTCAGTCCGTTGGCGAAGTCGTTCTTGTACCGGGCGATGGATAAGTTGGAGAAGGCGGAGGCGGCGGGTATTGTGGGGACGAACCCGGACAAGGGGAGCCAGTTGTATTTTCAGATGCGGGCGCTGTGGGTGTACACGGGTGGGCGCGCGGGGGACGCGTTGCAGCGGAGTTTGGACGAGTACCGGCGGTGAGGAATCTGGAGCGAACGTTGGAGGTATGAGCGCGCTTCTGCCAATAGACATGGCGGCGTGACAGCTGTTTGGATACCGTAATGGTATGAGGCTGTCGATCGATAGGGCGGGCCGTTTGCTGTTACCGAAGCCGGTCCGCGAACGGCTGGGACTGCAACCGGGAGCTATGTTGGAGTTGGTTGAGACCTCGGACGGCGTCATCCTGAAGGTGCCGGATCAACGGACTTCCCTGCAGGACGAGGGCGGCGTGTTGGTATGCAAGGGTGCGCTGCCGCCGGGCTTCGATGTCTTCCGCGTGATCGAGGAGGATAGAGAGGACCGCATGAGAGGGATTTGGCAACCCTAAGAAATGAAGTGCTCCTTTGACACTTCTGTACTCCTGTACTAGCGCGGTGCACTCTGCCCATTCGCATTAGTTCTGCCGGCGTTGACCCGTCTGCAAGAGATCGAAAATGGGCAACGCGGCGTGTTGAGCGCTCACGGCCAAAGAGTACGCCGAGGTGACGAAGGCTTGCAGCGAAGCGGGGTGGACGGGCGGACGCATTTATGACGCAGTCCATATCCGCTGCGCTCAGAAGGCATATTGCAGCCGGATCTACACCTTCAACGTGAAGGATTTTCGAACGCTGGCGCCGCCGGAGATGATTCCGCTTATCTGTTCTCCCTAGCGCCAGCGTCGAGGCCGGCTAGAGGCGCTGGATGTGGACTCCTCCGTTGGTGGTGGAGAGGTTGATGAGTGGGCCGCCGGCGCCGATGTTGAATTCGAACTGCTTGGGGCGGCGTTTGTGGTCAAAAGCGGGTAGGGGGAAGTCGGAGTGGACTCCGCCGTTCGTCGTGCTGGCACGGACTTGGGCTGATGTCTCCGCGGGGAGGGCCAGGTGCACGCCGCCGTTGGTGGTGGAGAGATGGATGGGGCCGCCTTCCCAGCGGCCGCCGGAGAGATTGACGTGCACACCGCCGTTGGTGGTGGCGCCGTTGATTTCGCCGGAGACGCGGTCGACGTGGACGCCACCATTGGTCGTCTTAAATTCTAGACGGCCGCGGACGTCCGAAAGATGGATGCCGCCGTTGCGGGCTTGGAGGTTCAGGTCGGTCGTGTGGGGGACGAAGACCTCAAACGAAACGGCCCAGCCGGTGTTGCCCTGCGTCTGGGGGCCGCTCGCGCGGACCTGGCCGGGGGTGACATCGATGTGCACCTGGCCGCCGAGGAGGCTGGCGGCAGAGTCGGATTCGCCCCAGGATTCGACCTTCGAACGGACGAGGGTTTCGCGGCCGGACCACCCGCGGACGGTGATGCCTCCGTTGCCGCCGGAGTCGATGGTCCAGCGGGATTGGCTGGGGATGGATTGCTCGGTGACCTTGCAGAAGCGGGGCCGGCTGGAGGAGCGGTTCTGGTCGCAGGTGAGTTTCTTGTCGCGGTTATCGCGGAGCTGGGAGAACGCCGAGAGAGCGGTGAGGGTGAGGAGTAGCGCGAGTTTCATCGATGGTTACTACGGGCGAGCAGGGAAAGGGTTACGAGATGGGGGTCCAGCCGGCGAACGGTTTTGGGGTGGCACAGTTGGGGCCTCCGTCGCGGGCTTGGCCGGGGATGCTGGTTTTGTACGCGGCGTGGTCCTGGGTGAGGCCGTCGAGGGGGATTTTCAGACGGCGCGTCCAGGGTGAGCCGAACTGGCCGGCGAGGGTTCCGATGTCGATATACAGGAAGCGGGCCGTGGGCGGCCCCTGAACGAGGGGGCCGCGGAGGGGATAGGGCAGGGTGCAGGTGAAGGTGAGGTCGGCGCCGGTGGAGCGCTGGATGCCGATGGTTTCGTAGGTGTTGCCGCGGCCTTGTTGGAGGCCGAAATCGATGCCAGGAGGCGGGGTGAGCAGGGTGATGTGGAGGGTAATCGTTGCGTTCATATGGCCTCCGTTTTCAGAGCGAAGGCGGCGGCGGCGAGGTGACGGGCGTGAGATTGAATGGCCGGTGGCCACGCCGCGGTGGCGCTGCGAAAATCGTCCTGGCGGTGGGCGAACAGGGCGCGGATGGCGTCTTCAAAACGGGGCAGGTTGCCGGCCATGGCGGAGAGGAAGCGGTAGGCGGATTCCTGGGCGGCGCGGAGTTGATCCTGCGGAGCTTGGGCCTTGCGGGCTGCTTCAACGAGCTTGCGGAGGGCGACGGAGGCGCCGCCGGGCTGTTCGTTGAGCCACTCCCAGTGGCGAGGGAGGAGGGTGACTTCACGGGCTACGACGCCGAGCTTAGGACGGCCGACTTTGTTGGGAGCCGGCGGGGGAGCGGGGCGGAGACTGCAGGTGCGCGCGGCGGGCGGGGGCGTGCCCGGGCGGAGATCGAGTTCGACCGGGTGGCTGGTGATGGCGTCAAAGACGAGGACTGATTCGGCGGGCTGGGCAGCGAGGAGGGCGTCGGTGATGACGTTGAGATCGCCGGAGGCGATGAGCTGGGAGCCGGCGAAGGCGACGTAGGGCATACCCCCACTATACCGATAATTTTATCCGGATGAAATCACCCAGCGTAGAAGTGGAGAATGTGTTGGCCGCCGTCGTCGTGGAGCTGGACGGGCTGCGTTAAGCGCTCGCCGCCGTTGGTGACCTCGATGCGGTATTCCGTGGAGTGGAAGCGGAAGGTGAGGACGAAGCCGGGCCAGTCGGCGGGAATGGCGGGGCGCATGGTGAGTTGGTCGCCGCGGAGTTCGAAGCCGAGGACCTCTTCGAGCCAGATGCGGTACATCCAGCCGGCGGAACCGGTGTACCAGGTCCAGCCGCCGCGGCCCATTTGGCCTTCGAGTGAATAGACGTCGGCGGCGACGGCGTAGGGTTCGGTGCGGTAGACCTGGCAATCGTGGGGGGTGCGGGCGTGTTCCACGGGGTTGAGGAGTTCGAGGATTTCGACGGCGCGGGCGCCATCGCCGAGGCGGGCGTAGGCCATGGCGACCCAGAGGGCGGCATGGGTGTACTGGCCGCCGTTTTCGCGGACGCCGGGCGGGTAGCCCATGATGTAGCCGGGATGGGGGCGGGAGTCGTTGAATGGCGGGGTGAGGAGGAGGACGAGTTTGTCAGCCCGGCGGACGAGACGTTCGTCGACGGCGCGCATGCCTTGGCGGGAGCGATCGGCGTTGCCGGCGCCGCTGATGACGGACCAGGACTGGGCGAGGGAGTCGGTGCTGGCTTCGGGGCGGTCTTTGGAGCCGAGGGGCGTGCCGTCGTCGAAGTAGCCGCGGCGGTACCATTCGCCGTCCCAACTGGTGGCTTCGACGGTCTCGGCGAGGAGACGCGCGCGTTCGCGGTAGTCGAAAGCGAGTTGGCTATTGCCGCGAGCGTCGCAGAGGGGGGCAAATTTGTTGAGGACGTCGATGAGGAACCAGGCGAGCCAGACGCTTTCGCCTTTGCCTTCGGGGCCGACGGTATTCATGCCGTCGTTCCAGTCGCCGGTGCCGATGAGGGGGAGGCCGTGGGGGCCCTGGGTGGATCCTTTCTCGATGGCGCGGCGGCAGTGTTCAAAGATGGTGCCGGTTTCCGGGGAGACCTGGGGATGGATGTAGACTTCGTGCTCGTCATCCTTGAGGACCGGGGCTTCGAGGAAGGAGACGGACTCATTGAGGATGGCGGTATTGCCGGTAACGCTTACGTATTGGCAGACGGCGTAGGGGAGCCAGAGAAGGTCGTCGGAACAGCGGCTGCGGATGCCTTCGCCGGAGGGCATATGCCACCAGTGCTGGACGTCGCCTTCGAGGAACTGGCGGGACGCGGCGCGGAGAATCATCTCGTGGGTGATCTCCGGGGCGGTGTAGACGATGGCGAGTGAATCCTGCAACTGGTCGCGGAAACCGTAGGCGCCGCTGGACTGATAAAGAGCGGAGCGGCCCCAGATGCGGCAACTGAGCGACTGATAGAGCAGCCAGCGATTCATGAGGAAGTTGACGGAGAGGATGGGGGTTTGGACCTGGATCGTGCCGAGAAGCCCGTCCCACCATTGGCGGGTTTGGTCGAGGCCGGCGTCGACGTTGGCGGGGTGGCGGTAGTGCTGGAGGAGTTGGCGGGCGTGGATTTCGTCGTCGGCCTGGCCGAGGAGGATGAGGACGGTTTTTTCTTCACCGGGCGCGAGATCGATGCGGGTTTGCAGGGCAGCGCAGGGGTCGAGGCCGGCGCCGGTGCGGCGGGAGAGGGCGAAGCGGCGGAGGGCGGCGGGGGCGCGGACGGAGCCGTTGCGGCCGAGGAATTCGGTGCGGTCAGCGGTGTGGGAGACGGCGGCCGGCTCCATGGAAGCGAAGGTGACACGCGGACCGTAGCTGGGGTGGTAGGGGTTACGGGCGTAGAGGGCTTTGGCGGTTTCGTCCCAGGAGGAGACGATGTGCATCTGGGTGACTTCGTGATCGGTGCCCAGGACGAGTTCGGAGTAGCAGGTGACGGAGAGGCGGCGGCGGCCACGGGAACGGTTGCGGATGCGGAGGCGTTGGACGCGGATGGGGTCGGCGGAGCCGGGTTGGACGGGGACGTAGGTAAAGAGGGTTTGTTCGAGGGCGTGACTGTTGTGTTCGAACTCGGAGTAGCCTTGGCCGTGACGGACGCGGTACGCGTCGAGTTCGCGAACGGGGGACGGCGTGGGGGTCCAGTAGACGCCACTGTCTTCATCGCGGATGTAGACGACGTCGGAAGAGGGGTCGGAAATGGGATCGTTATTCCAAGGGGTGAGGCGGTTGGATTGGCTATTGGCGTACCAGGCACAGCCGGCGCCGGATTCGCTGACCATGACGCCGAAGGCGGAGTTGGCCATGACGTTGATCCAGGGGAGGGGCGTGACGATGCCGGGGCCGAGGTAGATGGCGTATTCGCGGCCATTGGCGGTGAAGCCGCCGAGGCCATTGAAATAGGGCAGTTCGAGGAACGGGAGGGAGGGCGACGGCTGTTCTTCGATAGCGCGGAGGGGGAGGAGGGGCGGAAAGAGATTGGCTTCCGCAGGGGCGCCGAGTTGGCGGGAGAGGGGGCCACGGACAATGCCGAGGGTGGCTTGGGCGACGCAGAGGATGAGGTTCAGATCGGCTTCAGGAATCTGATCGGTTTTCCGGAGGAAGACTCCGCCGGGTTGGTCGAGGCCGGTGTGGAGCGAGTGAGCTTCGGCGAGGCGGAGCAACTGTTGATGGAGCGGTTGATCGTAGCTGGCGGGTTCGCGGTTGAGGATGACGAGATCCGCTTTGAAGCCGTGGAGTCGCCAGTAGGTGTGGGCGAAAAGGAGCTCACGGACGAGGCTGAGGCCTTGAGAGTCGGCGGCGAAAACGACTAGGAGGGGGAGATCGCCGGAGATACCGTACGCCCAGAGGCGGGACTGGCCGAGGGTGTTGCGGCGGAGGCGTTCGGCGGGGGCGCGGAGCGATTGGTTGGGGTACAGGAGGTGGCTCGCGAGCTCCGTGAAGCGGAAGGCTTCGTCGCTGCGGATGCCGAGATAGCGGTACTGGAGTTGGGCGTGGGACCAGGCGAGTTCGAATGTGCGATGGCAGAAGTCGCGGTCGCGATACTTGACGATGAGGCGGAGGAGTTCTTCGCGGGAGGCGGCGGCGAGGGTGACGAAGGTGACTTGGCGCTGCTGGCGAGGTTCGAGGGCGAAGCGGCGGCGGATGACAAAGACGGGGTCGAGGACGAAGCCTTGGCTTTGGCGGAGGGAGAGGGCGGGCTGCTGCCAGGAGCGGCCGCGACCGAGGGCATGGGCGCGATTGGTTTCGAATTCGAAGGGGCCGGGGGAGGGGTGGCTTTCGACGACGAGTTGGGCGACGAAGACGGGTTCGTCGGAGAGGGACCGGAGGCGGCGCCAGGCGAGGAGCGCCTCGAGTTCGGGGAGGGCTTCGGTTTGAATGAAGAGCTTGTTGAAGGCCGGGTGGGGGCGGTCGGCTTCGTGGGGGGCGAGGCTGATCTCGACGGCGGAGGTGAGTTCGAGGTTGCGGGTGCGCAAGCCGTGGTTGACCAGGGTGACGCGGCGGATCTCGACGTCGTCGTCGGGGGAGACGGTGACTTCAACATGGGATTCGACACCGAGATTGCGACGGCGAAATTCGGCACGATCGGCGTTGAAGACGGCGGTGTAGCGGGGGTCCTTGAGGTTGAGAGGCTGCTGGGTGGCGGACCAGGTTTGGCCGCTGGTTTCGTCGCGGAGATAGAAGAACATGCCCCAGTTGTCGCGGGTGGTATCGGAGCGCCAGCGGGTGAGTTCGAACTTGCCCCAGCGGCTATAGCCGGCGCCGGAGTTGGTGATCATGAGCGAGTAGCGGGCGTTGCCGAGGAGGTGGCAGCGGGGGATGGGGGTATCTTCGTCGAGGAGTTGGTAGGCGGGCGGCTCGGGCTCCGAGATGGGCCGGATGGCGGTGTGGTCGGAGGGGCGATGGACAAGGAGCGACGGATGGGCGGGGATGCGTTCAAAGAGCAGGGGCTCGACGGCTTTGATGCGCCGGTCGGCATGGAAGCGTTGGCGCATGATGCCGTGATGGAGCACGTTGTTGACGGCCATGAGGCTCATGCCCTGATGGTGGGCCATGTAGCAGTAGACGATTACGCCGCGGTCGCTATCGCGTTCGGGTTGGCGAGTGAAGTCGAGAGCTTCATAGAAGCCCATGTCGCCGTACATACCGAGCTTTTCGAGGCGTTTGAGGTTTTCGATGGCTCTGGCGGGTTCGACGAGGAGGGCGAGGGCAGTGGCGTAGGGGGCGACGACGAGATCTTCTTCGAGGCCGCGTTTGAGGCCGAGGGAGGGTACGCCAAAGGCGCGGTATTGATAGATCTGATGGGTATCGATGGCGCTGTGGGCGGACTCAGAGATGCCCCAGGGGACGTCGCGTTCAGCGGCGTATTGAATCTGGCGGGTGACGGCGGCGCGGCAGGCGTTATCGAGGAGCGAGTTGCGGAAGCTGAGGGTGAACAGCATCGGCATGAGGTACTCGAACATGGTGCCGCTCCAGGAGAGGAGGACCTGGCCGGTGGAACTGGTATAGGGCCGGCCGAGGGCGAGCCAATGGCGCATGGGCAGGTCGCCCTTGGCGATGGAGGCGAAGCTGGAGAGCCGGGCTTCGCTGGCGAGGAGATCGTAGTGGGCGTTGAAGCTGACGGGGCCGCCGACCGGGTAGCCGATGGAGAGGAGGCTGCGGTCGGCGTCATAGAGGAACCGCATATTCATTCCGCCGGCGAGGTTTTCGCTGCGCAGAGCGAGGCTTTGCGCGGCGGCGAGGAACTCCGCGGAAGCTGCCTGCGCCGTGTCGTATTTGGCACGGAGGTCCTGGATCCAAGCGGTGAGTTTGGGCGCGAGAGCGGAGTCGGAGCGATGGTCGCGGAGGATTTCCTGGAGGCCGTCGACTTCGCCGCGGGCGACCTGGCCCCAGGAGGGCAGGCGGACGCGGAGGCGACGCCGGGCTAGGATGACGGGGCGGCCCAAGGGCGCAAGGAACTCGTCGGGCGGGGCGAAGAGCAGTTCCGTCCAACCGAGGTAACGATCGAGATACTGGATCCAGGTTTGCAGTTGATTTTCCAAGCCACGGAACCAGTAGGCGCGTTCGGTAGCGTCGGAGGCGCTCCAGCGGAGGGACTCGGCGAGTCTGCGGGCGGGTTCGGCAGCGAGGCGAATTCTTTCGCTGATTTCGAAGCCGGAGGCGGTTTCCTGGAAGAGACCTTGGAGGGTGTCGCGGAATACGCCGGTATCGCTTTCGGCAGGGAAGCGGGTGGTGATGATGGTAAGAGTGTCGGCGAGGCCGCGGAGGGCGGATGCGTCGAGTTGGGGCCGGGAATCGAGCTCGTGCGCAGATTGGGAGAGGACCCAGAGGCAGGCGAGGAGGTTGCCGCTATCGACGGTGGAGACGTACCTGGGGCTGAGGGGTTCGAGGGTTTTGGTGTTGTACCAGTTGAGGATGTGGCCTTCGCACTGTTCGAGCCTTTCGAGGGTGCCGAAGGTGGCCGTGCAGCGGTCGACGAATTGCGGCGGGGTGAGATAGCCGAGATCGCGTGCGGAGATGGCGGACATGAACCACATGCCGATGTTGGTGGGCGAGGTGCGTTCGGCGACTTCAATGCGGAGGGCGCGCTGGGAGTTATCGGGGGGGAGCCAGTTGGAATCCGGGCCGACAAGATCGTCAAAGAAGCGCCAGGTTTCGCGGGCGACGCGGCGGAGGTAGCGCCGGTCCAGCTCGTCGACTTGTTCCAGCACCTTCAGGGACCGCTGCGGGGAGCCGATCCAATGGAGTACGGCGGGGGCACCGATCCACAGAAGCAGGAAGGGCAGGCAGGGCGATTGGCCAGTGCCGTGGCGGAGGCTTAGCGCAAGGAGCAGAGCGGCCGCGGCGGCGGAGATGACGAGAAACTGAGCGCGGAATTGATCGAGATGAGCGGCGGCGGCGAGGTGCGAAAGTTCAGCAGTCTGCCATTCGAGAAGGTTGCGGCGGCTGACGGTGAGGCGATAGCAGGCACGGAAGATGGCGTCGGCGGCGAGGTAGGCCTGATGAGGCAGGAAGGCGGCCATAACGAGGGCGCGATTGAGGTCGCTGTTGGCTTGGTGGAGTGCCCGGTGGTCGCCGCGGAGCCGCTGGTGCAGTTGGCTAAGGAGCTGGACGAAGAGGGGAACGAGCAGAACGAGAGCCACCAGGGCGGAAGCGGCCAAAGGGGCGGCGAGGAGGCTCCAACTCACAACGAGCAGGGCGAGCGCAGCGACAGGCAGGAGGCTGCGGCGAAGGTTGTCGAGGATTTTCCAGCGATTGATCAGGGAGAGGGGGTTGGGTTCGGTGGTTGACGGGTCGGCGGAGGGCGGGCGCGGGAAGAGCCAGGAGGCGATCTGCCAATCGCCGCGAATCCAGCGATGTTGGCGTTTGCTGAAGCCTGCGTAGTCGTAGGGGAACTGTTCGAAGAGTTCGATGTCGGTAGCAAGGGCAATGCCGACGTAGGCTCCTTCGATGAGGTCGTGGCTGAGCAGACGCTGCTCGGGAAAGCGGCGATTGAGGATCTGGTGGAAGGCCTGAACGTCGTAGATGGCTTTGCCGTGATAGATGGCTTCGCCGAAGAGGTCCTGGTAGACGTCGGAGACGGCTTGGCAGTAGGGGTCGCTACCACGGGCGTCGCTGAAGAGACGGGAGAAGCGGGTGGCGGTGGCGGAGGGGAGCGTGATGCTGACGCGGGGCTGGATGATAGCGAAGCCGCGGCGGCGTTGGCGGCGGTCGGGAGTGAGTTCGATGCGGTTGAGCGGATGGGCGATGGTTTCGATGAGCTTGGCGGCGCGGCCGTGCGGGAGTTGGGTATCGGCGTCGAGGGTGATGATGTAGCGGACCGCGGCGGGCGCATGGCCGGCGCTGGTGACGATGCCCGAGGCCTCGCCGCAGAGGAACGCATTGAGTTCTTCGAGCTTGCCGCGTTTGCGTTCCCAGCCGATCCAACGGTTCTCACTTTCGCACCAAAGGCGGGTTCGATGGAAGAGGATAAAGGGTGCGTCGGGGTGGATGGCGTTGAGCTGTTCAATGCCCTTGATGACCAAGCCGAGGAGCCCGTCGTCCTCAGGCATTTCGCGGTCTTCGGCGTCGGGGAAATCAGCGAGGAGGGAGAAGTGGAGGTTGGCGCAAGGGTTGGAGAGGTAGCGGACTTCGAGCTTCTCCAGTTCATTGCGGATGGAGTCCGGGGTGAGCAGCATCATCGGGATGACGACGAGGGTGCGGCAATCGTCCGGGATACCGTCTTTGAAGGACATTTTGGGCAGGACGCGCGGGGGGAGGACGCGGGCGAGGGCGGTCTGGAGGAGGAACGTCGCCAGTTCGCTGGCCGGGATGAGCGCGAGGAGGCCGAGGATGATGAGGATGAGGGGGGAGGCACCGGCCGCGTGGGCCGCGAAAAGGAAGCCGCCGCCAATCGCCGCGGTGAGCAGGGCGAGGCCGCCGAGATAGAGCAGGGTGGGATGGCGATAGAGAAAGCGCACTTGCCGTTCGCGCCAGGGGACGCGGCAACCGAGGCGGCGTTCGAGGGCGGGCAGGCCGTCATCGAGCAAGTGGTAAGCAGTGCATCCGTCCAAGGTGTCGGAGGCGGCTTGGTTTGCCACCTCCACAACCTGGCGGGCCACTTCCAGTTCGGAGGTGCTGGAGTGGCGAGCTATGGTCTCGACCGTGCGGCGGCAGCGGTCGCGAGTGGAGAAGTCGCTACGGGGGTGTATGCCCGCAGGGTCCATGCGCAGAATCGCTTCCATGCGGCTGACGGATTCGACGATCTTGGGATATTGGAGTTCTGACAACTGCCGTAGGCTGCCGATGGCGTCGCCGATGAGCATGAGGTCGTTGGCCTCTTCGGCGTGTTCGCTTTGGACGATGGCGGCAAGGGGGCGGGCTGTTTTGGCTTCGATCCATTTTTGGATCGGCTGGAGCAGAGACTCTTCTTTGTGAAGCTGTTCGCTGAAACGAGCGAGGAAGTGGGTGGTTAGATTACCGCCCTCACGGTCGAGTTGAGCGACGATGTGATCGAACTGTTCCGGGCTGCGCTGGGCGGCGTTGAGGAGGCGGTTGGACCAGAAGTCGGCGAGTTCCTTCTGGTGTTGCCGAAGGCTGGTGCGTTCCGCCAGGCGCCGGACGGTTTCGAGGAGCACCAGGCGGAGGAAGAGCGGGAAGACCCAGAGTTCGACGATATTGAGCGGGGTTCGGGTCTGGTAGCCAGCGAGAAAGATCTGGATGGTTTCGGCGGTGGGGCGATGGCCGGTGAGATGGATGAGCTCGCTCGCGATTTGGTAGACGCGGAAGCGAGCGGGGCCGGTTTGGTTCTGGAGGAGGGGGAGAATGCGGTAGTGATTTGCGGGGAGATTGTGGCGGATGTCAGCGATGTGGGAGCGCAGGAGATAGGCATTGTCGAGCAGCCATTCGGCAGCATGGGTAATGCCGTAGTCGAGCCGGGCGGCTTCGGCGAGGTCGGCGCGAGCGCATTCCAGGGTCAGTTCACAGGCGCGGATGAGCGGGAGGAGGGGTTTCGAACGGAGGGAAGGGTCCACCGTGTGTGAGGCGGCGAGTTCGGCGGCGAACTCGGCAAGATTGGCGAGCGTGACCGGTTCTCGGGTGGCGCGGGAGGGGGCCGAGGAGGACGTGCAGCGGATGCGGGGCCGAATGGTGAAGACGGAGACCGGGGCAGTTTGGCGCCAGAGCGCGATGACGGCAGCGGTGCGTTCTTCGGTTTGTTGGGCGGCGACGAGGCTTTCCCCGGGGAACAGAAAGCGACCGTAGTGGACGAGAATCTGCCTAGGGATGCCTAAGCCGGACCATGTGGTTCCGAACCACGCGAGCAGAAAGCCAGCGAAGGCGCATAGGGTCAAGACCCACAGTTCAAGGGTGAAGAGCTGCGCCAGGAGTGTGCATAGCAACGCAACGGCGGCGCCGAAGGCCGCGCGTTGGAGGGGGCCCAATCCGGCGTAGGCGATTTTGAGTTGTCCATCGGCGGTGCGATGGACCGCAGCAGAACGTTGGACGTGGTTCTTCCGGGCTTGACGAAGAGCTTCTTCGGCGTGCTCCTCACTCCGGTAAAAACCGAGCACGAGTCTAGGATTGCGAGATTTCAATGTTTCGAGGGAATGTTAGAGCAATTAGTTAGCCATTGTTAGTCCACCAGTGCGAATTCCGCTCGGGAGAGGGAGGGATGCCGTATCATTGGGGCAGCCGATCCGATCCCGGAAGCTAGGAGGCCGAATTATGCCCGAAGAGAAGAACGACCAGGTAGCTGCGCCGACGCTAGTGACGTCCGGGTTCCCGATTGTCGGGATTGGGGCATCGGCGGGCGGGCTAGCGGCTTTTGAGGCATTCTTCTCGACGATGCCGGCCGATAGCGATCCCGGGATGGCCTTCGTGTTAGTGCAGCATCTGGCCCGCGACCATAAGAGCATCCTGGCGGATCTGGTGAGCCGCTACACGCGCATGGAAGTGTTTGAGGTGGAGGACGGGATGGAGGTGCGGCCGAATTGCGCGTACATCATTCCGCCTAACCGCGACATGTTTCTGGCGAACGGCAAACTGCATTTGCAGGAACCCACGCTCGCGCGCGGGGTAAGGCTGCCGATTGATTTCTTCTTTCGCTCGTTGGCGCAGGACCAACGGGACCGTGCAATTTGCGTGGTGCTTTCGGGCACCGGGAGCGATGGCGCCCTAGGGGCCCGCGCGGTGAAGGGCGAGGGCGGAATGGTGATGGTGCAGACGCCGGAATCGACCGAGTACGACGGCATGCCACGGAGTGCGATTGCGATTGGCACGGTGGATTTCGTGCTGTTGCCGGAGGAGATGCCCGCGCAACTGCTGGCCTATGCGGGCCG
The DNA here is from genome assembly GCA_945890485.1 of Candidatus Sulfopaludibacter sp. SbA3. GTDB lineage: Bacteria > Acidobacteriota > Terriglobia > Bryobacterales > Bryobacteraceae. The sequence goes on from CAMDCN010000017.1 coordinate 23,065, forward strand.
GGCATTTGGGACCCGGGTAGTCGCCCGGAGCCCCTTGGCGACCCAAGGGGATGACCTCGCCAAGATCTTCCAGATGCTGCAATCGCAGACGGGCCACGACTTTTCGCTGTATAAGCGCAATACCATCATGCGCCGGGTGGAGAGGCGGATGGCGGTGCATCAGATCGACCGGATGGAGGACTATATCCGGTACCTGCAACTGACGCGGGGAGAGGTGGACGCGCTGTTTCGCGATCTTCTCATTGGCGTTACGAACTTCTTCCGGGACTCCGAAATTTTCGAGGAGATCGAAAAAACGATTATCCCGAAGCTTTTCGAAGGGAAGCCCTTGGGGAGCGTGATTCGGGCTTGGGTGGCGGGCTGCTCGACGGGAGAGGAGGCGTACTCGCTGGCAATCCTGCTGCACGAGTATCTGGAGGAACACCAGCAAAACCAACGGATTCAGGTGTTTGCCACTGATATCGACCGGGAGGCGATCGACCATGCGCGGGCGGGGGTGTATCCGTCGTCGATCGTTGCGGATGTTTCGCCGGAGCGGTTGGCGCAGTACTTTGCGCCAGGACATCCGGACGACAGCACGTACCGGATCAACAAAGTCATACGCGATATGGTGGTTTTCTCCGAGCACGACCTGATCAAGGATCCGCCGTTTTCCAGGCTGGATTTGATCAGTTGCCGCAACCTGTTGATCTACATGAGCGCGGAGCTGCAGCAGCGTTTGATGCCGTTGTTCCACTACGCCTTAGTGCCGAACGGCATTCTGGTGCTGGGGTCATCGGAAAGCGTAGGCGATGCCGCGAATCTGTTTACCGCGTTGGATCGAACGGCGAAGATTTATCAACGGAAGCCTGGGAACATGGGCTCGCCACGGGTGGATATGGCCCGGATCTCCAGGCCGGCCGCCACCGCGGAAGTTGCGCGCGGTTGGCCAGGCGGCTTGGCGCCAACGAAGCTTTCGCTGCCCCAGTTGGCCGAACGCGCGGTGATGCAGCACTATGCTCCGGTGGGGGCGCTGGTGAATGAGCGGGGCGACATCCTCTATCTGCTTGGGCGAACGGGCCGCTATTTGGAACCGGCGCCGGGCGAGGCTGCGATGAACATCTTCCGCATGGCGCGGGAGGGATTGCGGGGCGATCTGACAATCGCGCTGCACCGGGCCGTTTCATTGGGTGTAGTGACGCGGAATCCGGGGCTGCGGGTAAGGAGCGAAGGCGGTACGACGACGGTGAATCTGACGGTGCTTCCGGTGGCCACCGATACCGAGATCGCGACGCCGCCAGGATTGTTTTTAGTGCTTCTGGAGGAGGCCGTGGCGACCGAGCCCCGGTCGACGGAAGGCGCTGTCGATGTGGTGGATGCCGTGGCGGAGCCTTTGCCGGATCTGAACGAATACATCCTGCGATTGAAGCAAGAGTTGCGGACGAAAGAGGAGTATCTGCAGACGGCGGTGGAGGAGCTGGAAACGTCGAATGAAGAGCTCCGGAGCGCGCATGAGGAGATGCAATCCGTCAACGAAGAGATGCAGTCGACCAATGAGGAGCTGGAGACCTCAAAGGAGGAATTACAGTCGGTAAACGAGGAGCTGGCGACGGTAAACAGCGAACTGCAGGCGAAGGTGGCGGACCTGTCGCGGTCGAACGACGACATGAACAACCTGCTGAGCGGGACGGGCATCGGGACCATCTTCGTAGATCATGATTTGCGGATTTTGCGGTTTACACCGACGATTTCGGCCCTGATCAACCTGATTGAGACAGATACCGGGCGGCCAGTTGACCAAATAAGGTCGAATCTGGAGACCTACGATGGCCTGGCCGCCGACATTCGTGACGTGCTGGCGACATTGGCGCCGAAAGAGCTTGAGGTGCAGGCCAAGTCCGGGGACTGGTATCTGCTACGAATCCGCCCTTACCGGACTTTAGAAAATGTGATTGAAGGCGCGGTGATCACCTTCACGGACATTTCGGCGCTCAAGAGAGCAGAGGCGGTGGTGAGGGACTCCGAGGCTTTGCGCCGGTTGGCGGTGGTGGTGCGGGATTCGCGCGATGCGATCATCGTGCAGGACTTGGGGGGACGCATCATGGCCTGGAACCCTGGGGCGGAGCGGCTGTACGGATGGAGCGAGGCAGAGGCGCTGGAGCGGAGCTACCGCAGTTTGCTGGTAGAAAGTGAGGCCGGGCAGGCGATGGCGGAGTTACGCCTGCGGGCGGAGGGCGGAAAGCTGGAGCCGCTACTGCAGGCGCGCACGGGAAAGGACGGAACGCTGGTGCAGGTGGCATTGATCCCGTCGGTGCTCGTAAACAATGGCGGGGAGGTTTACGCGATCGCGACGACAGAACGGGCCACTTGATTTGATGCGGGTGGAGTTGTGTCCGGGCGCCAAGTGTGATAGTTGTCTCCGTCATGCGCTTTGGGGCCATTCTCTTCTTACTTGTTACTCTCGGTTCGTTGACTTTTTCTCAGACACAGTCCCGGCTTACGGGATTAGTTACTGATGATTCGGGCGCCGTGGTGGCGGGGGCGCGAGTGGTAACCCGGAACGTCGTGACAGGGGTTGTGACGGAGTCGGCGACAAGCGAGTTCGGGAACTACCAGTTTCCGGCCCTGATTCCTGGCACCTATGAGGTATCCGTGGAGAAGGCGGGCTTTAAGAAGGCTCTCCAGAGCGGCATCACGCTCGAGACGGGCATTACACGTACAGTGGACTTACGGCTGACGCTCGGCGCGGTTTCCGAGACCGTGGAGGTTTCCGCGCAGGCCGCCCTGCTTGAGTCGGAAACGTCGTCGGTAGGGCAGTTGATTGAGCGAACCACGGTGTTGAACATGCCGCTCGAAAGCCGGCGGACAGCGGGGTTAGTACGGCTGCTCGGAGCGGTAACTTTCTCGAACGAAGTGGGTGGGGAGCAGGTGCCGATGTTTTCGATGGCGGGCGGCCGGAGCCAGAACCAGATGTGGCAGCTAGATGGAGCGGTGGTGCAGAACATGTCGCTGGGGGTGGCGCAACTGCAGTTGAATCCGCCGGCGGAATCGCTGCAGGAGTTCAAGGCGGAGATGAGCAACTTTTCGGCCGAGTTTGGGCGGGCGGGTGGCGGACTCATCCTGATGACGACCCGGTCGGGAACCAATCAGTTTCACGGCGCGGCGTACGAGTTTCTTCGCAATCAAGTGCTGGATACGCGAACGTTCTTCGCGCCCCGGAAGGCGCCTTTGCGGTACAACATTTTCGGGGCGTCGTTCGGCGGCCCGATCCGGAAGGACCGGACCTTTTTCTTCGCCAATTATGAGGGAGCAAGGCGGCGGGACGGGGTAACGATCTCGAACCTGATTATGCCGCACGCGCCGGAGCGGACGGGCGATTTTTCGAACCGCCGCGATATCGCGGTGCTGGACCCAACCACCGGACAACCGTTCCCCGGCAACGTTATTCCCGGCAGCCGCATTGACCCGATCGCCCGGCAGTTGGTAGCGCTTTACCCGAACGCCAATCTGGCTTCCGACATCACGCGGGCGCCGAGCGCGAACTACGCCGTGAACCTTTCGGACAAGCTGACGCAGGATTCGCTGACTGCGCGAGTCGATCATTCGCTGGGCAACAACGACCGTATCTTCGGCAGGTACAGCGTGATTGGCGCGCCGCAGGATATTGCCAATGCCTATCCGGACCGGATTGCCGATACGCGGGCCGGGATCCGGGAAAACAAGATTCATTCGATTTTGGGATCGTGGATTCACAACTTCGCGCCGACCGTGTTGAATGAAGTGCGCTATGGCTATTCGATCCGGCGGCACGTGAACCGGGCCGCCGGCACGGGTTCGAACTTCAACCAGACGATTGGGCTGCAGGGAGTGGATGCGAATTCGTTTCCCGTGATCGCGGTGACGGGACAATCCGGCTTCAGCGTCGCTCCGAATGAGCGCATCCAGACTCCAATCCTGACGCACCATTTTGTTGACAACCTGACGATGATCAAAGGGAAGCACACGATCAAGGCGGGCATGGAGTTTCGCTACTCGCTGAATAAGGACGAGCTTTCGCAGACCGGGGGCGGCACGTTCACCTTTAACGACCGCGCCACGCGCAGCGGCATGGCAACCTTTCTGTTGGGCTGGACTTCGAGCGCGGGGCAGAACCGGCCGGACCTGCTGGAGGCGCGGACGGACTACTATGGCGCCTACATCCAGGACGATTGGAAGATATCGAAGAACCTGACGCTGAACCTGGGAATGCGCTGGGAGATGGATACGCCGCGGTGGGAGCGGCTGGAGAACCGGCAGAGCGGGTTCGACGGGACGGCCATCAATCCGGTGTCGCGGACGCCGGGAATCGTGACGTATGCCGGGCGCGATGGCCGCGATAAATACGCGCATCCGTTCGACAGGAACAATTTCGCGCCGCGCATCGGGTTCGCATGGAAGCCGATGGCCCGAACGGTGGTGCGCGGTGGCTATGGCATCAACTACCTGGGCGCCTACTTCGGCGCGGTGGTCAACACGTTGTCGCAGGGCTTTGGGGCGAACTTCTCGTTCACGTCGCCAGACGGCGGACTGACGCCGGCGTTTCTTTTCCGGAGCGGGCTGCCGACAGGGGTCCGGGAGCCGATCGGCCCAGGGTGGGGCGCCGTTCCCGTAGGGACTGCTCCGCGCGCGGCGCCCGATTTCATCTCGCAGGATCACGTGAGGCTACTCGCAGCAGCTCAATTTCACGATCCAACGGGAGTTGGGCGGCAACCTGTTATTCGAGGCCGCTTACCTGGGCAACCTGGGAACGAAGCTGGGCGGGGCGGCGGTGAACATCAACTACATTCCCCTGGTGAATGGCCGGGGGCCGGCGACGCAGAGCCAGGCCGCCAGACTATTCCCGCAGTACAACAACGTCACGCGCCTGACGCCGAATTGGGGCAATTCGAGCTATCACGCGATGAACCTGAAGGTGGAACGCCGCTACCTGCGCGGCTTCAACCTGCTCGCCAATTACACGTGGTCCAAGTTCCTCGACAACATCGAGGGCGGCAGTGAGTTCGCGGGCGGCGAAGGCAATGGGTATACACACCCTGAGTTGCGCCGCCTGGATAAGTCGTATTCGGGAAACGATCTGCGGCACCGGATCATCGGGAGTTCCGTATACGAACTGCCGATTGGCAAGGGCAGAGGCGTGGACATCCGGAACCCGTTTCTCGATGCCGTGATTGGCGGCTGGACGCTGGGATTGATCGCCGAGGTCCACTCGGGAGCGCCGTGGGGCGCGGTGGAACAGACGAATGTGACCAATACGTTCACGGGCAGTCCCCGGCCGAATCTGACGTGCGACCCGGCGTTGGCCGGCGGGCGCGACCGGTCTGCATACCTGAACCAATGGTTCAACACATCGTGCTTCGCTGCGCCTGGTACCGGCAACTTCGGCAATGCCGCCCGGAACCTGGGCTTCGGGCCAGGACAGATGAATCTCGACACGTCGCTGAACAAGCGCTGGGAGATGAAGGAGCGGTACCGGCTCATCTTCCGGACGGATTTCTACAATTTGCCGAACCGGCCCAATTTCGCCACACCGGCGGCGGTGCGGGGCCGGGGCGATTTTGGAAGGATTACGAGTACACGCGGGACAGGGCGGCAGATTCAGTTAAGCCTTCGCTTTGAATTTTAGAACTCCTGATATGATGCCGCCCATGCGGATTGCTCTTCTGTTGGTGTTGGCGTGGGTGGCGGCGGCCCAGACGAAGCCGGTGGTGGGGGTGGGCGGTATTGTCCACGAGACGAATACGTTCAACCCGCGAAAGACGCGTCTGGAGGACTTTGCGACGGGGTTGGGGGCGGCGGAGGGCATCCTGCGCGGTCAGGATGTAATTACGAAGTCCGAGAAGTCGAACAACACGACGGCGGGATTTATCTATGGCGCGGGGCAGGCCGGGTACACGCTGTTTCCGACGATCGTAGCGGGGCCGCAAACCATGGGGACGGTGCTCGACAGCGCGTTTGAGCCGCTGGTGGCGGAGTTGATCAGCCGCTTAAAGCAGGCCCCGAAGCTGGACGGGATTCTGCTGTTTCTGCACGGCACGATGGTGACGGAGAGCTATCCGCACGCCGATGCCGAGGTGGTACGGCGGGTGCGGGCGGCGTTCGGCGAGAAGATTCCGATTGTCGTGGTGCATGACTTCCACGCGAACATTTCGGAAGAGATTGTGCGGCTTTCGACCGTATTGCTGAGCTATAAGGAGTGCCCGCATTTGGATGCGCGAGCGGCGGGCGTGAACGCGGCGCGGATTATGGGCGATATCCTAAGCGGCAAAGTGAAGCCGACGCAGGCGCTGGCCAAGCCGCCGATGCTGTTGAACATTCTGTTCCACAACACGTACGCGGCGCCGCTACAGGCGATTACGGACGCCAGTAAGCAATTGGAGAAGACGCCGAAGGTGCTGGTGGCGAGCGTGGCGGGCGGCTATCAATATGCTGATATTCCGGCGATGGGGCCGAGCGTAGTAGTGGTGACGGACAACGACCCGGCGCTGGCGCGGCGGGAGGCAGACCGGCTGAGTGGGATGCTGTGGGACCTGCGGGAGCAACTGGTGATGAAGGCGCCCGGAGCGGCCGACGCGGTGAAGATGGCGATGAACAACGGCCAGTGGCCGGTGACGCTGATGGACGCCGGCGACAATATCGGCGGAGGGTCGGCGGGGGATAGCACCTACATCCTGACGGAGCTCTTGAAGCAGAAAGCGGACGGATGGGTGGTGGTGATTTCCGATCCTGCAGCGGTTCAGGCGGCGATCAAGAGTGGCGTGAGCGGGGCTTTCGATATGCCGGTGGGCGGCAAGACGGACAACTTGCACGGGGACTCGGTACGGGTGAAGGGCCGTGTGAAGGGAATCTACGATGGGCGATTCGTGGAGCGCGCGGTGCGGCACGGGGGCGGGCGGTATTGGGACATGGGCGTGACGGCGGTGATTGAAGTGGAGGGATCGACGCCGGATATGCCGAATCTGCTGGTATTGACGCCGAAGCGGATTATTCCTTTCAGCTTGGGGCAGTTGGTCAGTTTGGGGATTTTTCCCGAGTACATGAAGATTCTGGTGGCGAAGGGGACGATTGCGCCGCGGGCGGCGTATGAGCCGATTTCGGCACGGATCATTGAAGTGGATTCGGGCGGCGTGACGGGGATGAATCCGGCGCGGTTTACCTATCAGCGGATCCGGCCGGGGCTGTTCGGCGCTAAGTGAGGTGAGGCTTGCGGAGGGTAACGGTGATGCCGTCGTGGAGTTGCCCGGGGAGGAGCGCGCAGGCGAGGTTGTAGAGCGGGGCGCTGGGTCCGAAGTAGTTGCGGAGCCAGAGGCCAGTCACTTCCAGGTTGGCGCGCCTGGCGAGGTAGCGAAGATCGGCGGGGGTGTACTCGCAGAAGTGGCCGGGGTTGCTGGGATCTTCCCGGATGATCTCAAAGGGGCTGTGGCCGCAGAGAAGGCCAAGGCGCTTGCCGAGGCTGATGGGGTTGGGCGTTTGGAGGATTAGGGTTCCGCCGGGGCGGAGCCAGGAGGCGGCGCAGGAGAGGACATGGGCAGGGGCGGTGTGGAGATGCTCGATGACTTCAGCCATGACGACGATGTCGTAGGGAGTGACGGGTGGCCAGGCGGCGGGGTTGGCGGCGTTGTTGAGGTCGAAATTGATATGCTGGCCGCGGAGTTGGCCGGTGAAGCGGTGATCGAAGTAGCCGAGGGTATCGATGACGGCGGCGGGAAAGGCTTCCTGGAAAAGCAGGGTTTGATGGGATAGGCCGACGTCGAGGAGCCGCTGGAAGGAGCGCTGGCTTTTTTCTACGCGATGCAGTATATCGAGTAGAAACTCATAGCGGCGTTGATGGAACTGTAAATAATTCGCGGGGGGAGCTTCCATCGACCGTAGCTTCCGATTGTAGAGGATAATCAAAGCAGTGTCTAAGTCGAAGGATCTGGAACAGCGCTTGGCGCGGACGGAGCAACAGCTTCGCTTGTTTCAACGAATCAGCCGTTTGATGGTGAGTGAATCGTCGTTGCAACAGGTATTGAACTCGATTGTGAAGCTGGTGCAGGAGTTTACGGCGTGTGATTCCTGCCTGGTGTATCTGCTGGAGGACCGGCAGTTGGTACTTTGTGCGTCGAACACGGCGGCGAACGGCGAATTGGACGAGGTTCGGCTGAACCTGAACGAAGGCTTAACGGGATGGGTGGCGCGGGAGCGGCGGTTGCTGGCGATTTCGCGGGAGGCCTATAACGATTCGCGGTTTAAGACCTTTGCGGAGTTGGAGGCGGACACGTTCGAGGCGTTCCTATCAGCGCCGGTGATGGCGCGGAGCAAGGTGGTGGGCGTGATCAACGTGCAGCACCGGGAGCCGCATGCCTACACGGGCGATGAGATGGAACTGCTGACGACAGTGGGTGAGCAGGTGGGTTGCTTGCTGATGTTGGCGCGGCTGGACCGGGAGACGATGGAGCGCACGCTCTCGCTCGGGACCGTACTGGCGGGCACCGCGGCGGTGAGGGGTTAATGCTCCTCCGCTGCTTGCTCGGGGCTTGGCTGCTAGCGAACGTGGCGGCAGCGGCAGACAAGTGGAATGTTGCGTTCTTCCACGATGAGAAAGATTCTACGTTAACGCTGGGAGAGATCGTGTTTCCGTCGGAACGACGGGGGATCGCAATCGGCGTCCTGAACGAGAAGGACCGGGTGAAACCGGTGGCCGTGGTGACCGGTGACGGCGGGAAACGTTGGGAACTGGTGCAGTTGAAGGATATTCCGACGACGATCAGTTGCGTGAACGATTCGGCGTGCTGGATAGCGACGGATGGCGGCGTGTGGTATACGGAAGAGTCTGGACGCACCTGGCGGAAAGTATCGAAGCAGAAGGGAATTCTGACGATGCATTTCGACTCGGCGACGCACGGGTTCGCTGGGGGCGAAAAAAAGACGATTTGGGAGACGAAAGACGGCGGCAAAACCTGGACGCCGATTGAGGCGACCAAGGAAATTTCGGCCAAGCCCGAGTTTGCGGTGTTTCATTCGATGGGGTTTGGCGGAAGGATCGGGCTGGTCGCGGGAACGAGCCGTCCACCCCGGCGGGAGGACCTGAGCCTGTTTCCGCCCTGGATGGAGCCGGAACGGGCAGCCAGGCGGCGAGAATGGCCGAATCTCATGATGCTGGCTGAGACGGCGGACTCGGGCAAGACGTGGAAGGTGTCCTCGGCTTCGATTTTCGGGATGGTTAGCCGGATCGTGGTGGACCCGGCGGGGTTCGCGGTGACGCTGTTGCAGTTTGGCGACACGTTCGAAATTCCGGCCGAAATTAACCAGATTGATTTCAAAACGGGCAAGATGACGCCGGTGTACCGGAACAAGGAACATGCCGTGACGGACGTGGCGTACTTGGCGAACCGGTCAATTGTGGCGGCGGGAACGCAGCCGGCAGGGCTGCGGAGTTTGCAACTACCGGGAAGGGTGGTGATTCGCGAGGCGAAGATCACCGATGTGCTGAAAGTGGGTCCGTTTGAAGACCAGGCCGTGGATTACCGGGCGGTGGCCCGGCAGGTGAAACTAGCTGTCGCTCCGGACGGCCAACTCTGGGCGGCTACTGACGCTGGAATGATTCTCCGGCTCGACCGCGCGGCGAGCATCGTCAAATAGCGGATCGGCTCCGGCCGGAATGACAATGGGGCTGCGTTCGGAGCGAGCAGTTTGGCTGTACTGAACCTTAACGCGTCGAAAGCTCCAGAAATTGTGTCGGCAGTAATCGCAGCGGACTGGCTTGGCGCCAAGGGCGACGGCGAGGCGCGTACCGAAGGGCGGATTGTAGTGATCCGTATTCCACTTCGATAGGTCCAGGCGATGGCAGCGCGAACACTTGGCGTACAGCATTTGCCGGGCTCGCCAGATGCTGGCGCGGAATCGATGGTCGCAATCGAGACATCGGAACGCAAAAATCCCGATGATATTCAGTACCTTACCGGAGAGCGACCGCGACCGGGAAGTTCGCACTGATTCGGATCCGCAACGGGAACACGTAATCAACATCCGTACGTTCAATAGTACTCGATTCCCAGAACGGAACTAGAGAGAAATCTCTAGCCGGTTACAACTTCGGTACTATTCTGATGGATATACTGTGCCCGATGTTCACGGAAGACGGTGAGCAATCGAGCGACCACGGTGGAATTTGTGCGACGCAAGCGGAGGGATTCGATTTCGGCCACCGGAAGGAGCTCGCGGGTGGAGGAGGTCATAAAGACGGCGTCAGCCTGTTCGAGTTCAGCAGGGGAGAGATGGCGCTCCGCGATGGAGATGCCAGGGGCGGTGACCGCTTCGAGGAGTATTTCGCGGGTGATGCCGGGCAGGCAGCCGGAATCGAGAGGCGGAGTAAAGACCGTTTCGCCGAAGACAGCGAACAAGTTGGCGGAGGTACATTCGCTGATGCGGCCGTGTTCATCGAGAAGAACGACTTCGTCGTAGCCGCGCTGGCGGGACTGTTCGTACCAAGTGAGATTGTGGGACCACGCGGTGATTTTCGCGCCAGCGAACTCGCTGGCGCCGTACCGGGCGTTGGGCTTGAGAGCCAGACGGGCGTGGGCACCCCAACTGACGAGATCTTTAGTGAACGCGATGAGGTCATAGGGGCGGGTGAGCCCCGGTGCATCCCAGGCACCGCCGGTGTTGCGGACGATGGCGACACGGAGGGTCGAGTTTTCCGCATGATTGGCGGCGACGAGGCGGAGGAGGCTGGCGCGGAGGTCTTCGGCGGACGGCGGCATGGGGACGTTCATGCGCTGGGCATCACGCATCATGCGGCGCCAGTGGCGTTCGTAGGCGAAGAGGACTCCGTTTGCGACATGGAGAGTGGAGAAGACCCCCCAACCATTGAGCAGGCCGACCTGTCCGGGAGAGAGAAAGCGTTCGGAGGAGTCGCGCACCTCTTCGTTGTAGAGCAGGCAGCGATGCATGCTCTGATTGTAGCCGCTTTATCATAGGGGTAGATGCAGATTACGGTGGTGGGTGGCGGGATCGTTGGGTGCGCGGCGGCCTGGCGGTTGGCGCAAGGCGGTGCGAGAGTGACGGTGTTCGACCGGGGCCGGATTGGCGGCGAAGCGAGTTGGGCAGGGGCGGGGATGCTGGCGCCGGGGGGCGAATTTGGCGAAGAGTCGCGATGGGGCCGGTTGGGAGTGGAGAGTCTGGGCATGTATCCCGGTTTTGTGGCGGAGTTGGAGGCGGCGAGCGACCGGCGAATCGATTTCCGCGTTTGTGGGGCGGAGGAGATGGAAGAAGACGCCGGGGAGATGGAGCGGCGGGTGGTGGCCCAACGGCGGATGGGGATTCGTGTGGAGCCGATGGGTGGCGGCCGGTGGTGGTACCCGGATGAAGCGGTGGTGAATCCGCGGGATGTCGTGGCGGCGTTGCGGGTGGCGGGGGAACGGCTGGGGGTGGAGTACCGGGAAGGCGTGGAAGTGTCGGCTGGGGAAGGCGACGCGGTGGTTTGGGCAACCGGGGCATGGGCGCCGGGAGGATTTCCCGTGAAGGGGCATTTGATCCGTTACGACCTTGCACCGGGGAGCCTGCCGCGGATCATCCGGCGGGGGCATTTTTACGTCCTGCAGCGGACAACGGGGGAGACGATTGCGGGAGCGGATATGGAACGGGCGGGATTTGACCGTTCGCTTCGGGAATCGGCAGTAGAGGAGATTCGTGCGGCGGTAGAGGAGATGGTGCCGGAGCTGCGGGGCGTGAGGGTGGCGGAGGCGTGGAACGGATTCCGCCCGGGATCGGCGACGGGGGAGCCCGTGGTAGGCCGGCGGGGAACGAACCGGGAGTGGGATGCATACGGGCACTTCCGGAACGGGATTTTGTTGGCGCCGATTACCGCCCGGCTGTTGTGCGACGAGATTCTCCCCAGTTTGGGAAGGGATTAACACGGGCGTCGACGCAGGCGCTGATGAGGTCGGCTACGCGGGCACGGCGACGCTGGAGGGCGAGGAGGAGGTCTTCGAGGCGTTCCCGTTCGTCGCCAGGGAGCCAGGAGGGGGGGATCTGCCGGGCGGTCTCGTCGAGGATCTCGTCAGGGAAGTCGCGGACGAGTTCGAGCCAGGGCTCTAAGACAGCTAGCGATTGGACCGGGCGGTAGACGTCGTGGCGGAAGTATAGGCCCTGCAGCGGAGAGTCAATGAATTCCCAGTGGGGCCCGTTGAAGATGTAGCCGTGGTCGATCATCTGAGCGACGAAGCCGACTTTGAGGGGCGCTTCCGGGCTAGCCAGCCAGTCGCCGAGACGGGCGCGAAAAAAGATCGCTTGGCGGGAGTCTGCGTTGGCGCACCATTTGTCGAAGACCAGAGCGCCGAGGAAATCCGAGCGATTGGCGACTTTGGGAAGGAGGGAGTCCGGAATGAAGTCGTAGATGGCCTGAGTGATGGGGTTGCCGGGGAACAGGGAGCCGAAGTGCCAACCGGGGAGGATTTCGCGGCGGGTGGATCCAAGCTGGATGGCAATCTCGGGATTGTCGCGCAGGAAGCCGGGGGAGAGTTCGATGAGCCGGGTTTCCGGGCAGGCGACGCGGAGATAGGGCAGGATGCCACCGGCGATCCATTCGTTGACGAGGATGCGGCGATGCTGTGGGTTCTCGATGAACTTGACGACGTACCAGCGGCCGTCGTCGGCTTCGAGGAGGTGGGCTTGGGCTCCGCCGCGCATGCGACGGAGGAATCGGCGAGCCTGGATTGGCATTCTGCTCTAAACTAGAGAATTATCCCAAACGCGGAGGACCCATAGGATATGGCAGACGAAAAAGAGAAAGAAGCGGCAAAGCCGGAGAAGAACGAGACCGATCAGGTCGCCTTGGAGTTGATGAAATTCATCACGGTGACGACGGGTTACGGCAAGGGCTCGGCGGCGGCTGGCTTTACGGGGAAGGCGTCGGCCTCGCGTACGCCGGAGGAGCAGGCCGAGTCGTTATTGGAGCTGTTTCAGCGTTGCCGGAAGGCTGTGAAGCAGCCGGTGGAATAGGAAAAACGCAGATCGGAAACGGGGGCTGGAAGAGATTCCGGCCCCCGTTTTCTTTTGGGGCTCACCGCTTTTTGGCGGGGGCCTTCTTGGCGGGCACGGCTTTTGAAGCTGGGGGCGCCTTCACCGGGGCGGCCTTCTTGGCGGCAGCTTCCTTTTTGGCGGCCGGTGGGGCCGCTTTTTTAGCTGGAGCGGCGGCTTTTTTCGCTGCGGGTTCCACCTTCTTCGCTGGTGCGGCGGCCTTTTTGGCAGGTGCACTCTTCTTGCTTACCGCCTTGGTTGGCGGCGGAGGAGGAGGCACGGGCTTGCGCCGGGGCGGGAGCTGGCCCGGGGCGAGTACCACGGGCGGCGGAGCGGGAGGATCCGGCTCAGACAGGAAGGCGTCCTCGTCCACCGGGCGCTTGCGCAGGACAGGAGGCGGAGGAGGAGGAGGGGCCAGCGGGATAGCAATTTCGCGGCGCTCGAGCTCGCTCAGCTCGTCGTCTTCCTCATCGTCGGCGTATTCACGAATATCGGAGGCAAGCTCTACGTACTGATCGTCGAGGGTGAGATCTTCGAACTCGTCGTCGTCAAATGGTTTGGACCACACGGTCGGCTGATACATGCGTCTAATCATCCTCGCAGAGAATTCAAGACGAATGATACCCCGAAATTATCCGCGGCGAGAACGATTTCCCGCGATGGTGGTGACAGGCTTCCGGACCGGGGTTTTCGAGACAGCTTTGACGGTGGTCTTGGCGGCAGGGGCCGGGATCCGCCGGGAGGCGGCTGCCGACGAACGGTTGGCCGTGCGCACCTGAGACTTGCCGCGGGCGTACTTCGTCGAGCGGCCGCGGCTGGCGGTCACCGTGCGAGGCGCCGGGGCGGGGGCGGCGGGAACCACCACCAGCGACCCGGCGTCCAAATTGTCTTTCAGGCCGGCGTTCACGGCCAGAAGGGTGTCGGGTGAGGTTCCAAACTGCCGTGCTACGGCGGCGAGGTCTTCGCCCGGTTCGGTGCGATGCACCCGCCAAGCCAAGCGTTTGTTCTCGGGAACCAGCTCGAGGCCGGCAATCAGGCTAACCAGGGTGCCTTTCGGGACATGGAGGCGGTAGCCGGCGGGGGCTACGTCCTTGAGCAGCGCCGGATTCAGTTCCTTAATTCCGGAGACCGGCTGGCCGGTGAGATCGGCAACCAGCGCCAAGCTGGTCATCGCAGTCAGCTCCACCGTGTCGTACTGCAACGGCGCCTCGTAGATGATGTCGTCGAGGCCGTAGTTCTTGAGATTCTTGGACATGATGGTCATGGCCAGAATAATGGGCACGTAGTTGGAGGTTTCGAGGGGCAGAACGCCACGGCTGCGAAGTTCCCAAACATCGGCATAGCCGGTCTTTTCCACGGCGCGGTCAACATTGCCAGGGCCGCAATTGTATGCGGCAATGGCCAGATACCAGTCGCCGAACTGATGATAAAGATCGCGGAGATGGCGCGCGGCGGCGCGGGTGGCCAGCTCCGGATCGAACCGCTCATCCACGTAGGCATCCTGACGGAGGCCGTACTCAGCGCCGCGGCCGCGAATGAACTGCCACATACCGCCAGCGCTCATATAGCTAACGGCGCGGGGCAGGAAGCCGGACTCTGCCTGGGCGAGAAAGACGAATTCCTGCGGAATGCCCTCTTCGTCGAGGATCCGGGAGATCATCTGCTTGTACTTGCCGGAGCGGCGAAGACCAGCGCGGATGGTGCCACGGCCGCGCTCGCCGGAGAAATAGTTGATGAAAGACAGCACCGAATCGGTGGCTTCGAGCGGAAGTTGGCTGACGGTGGCGGCGACTTCATCGCGCACCATGGGCTTGATTTTGGGATCGATCGGGAACGTCAGGCTGAGAATGTCATCAATCGGAGCTTTGTCGAAGTTCGTCTCGTCGGTTGCGGCGCCAGCGCCAAGGCCAGTGACGTCCAGACGATGGATTTTGGCGACCAGTTCTTCAAACCGCTTGTCGAAGTGGGCCCGGTCGACGGGATCGGCCTTCGAATTCAGAACCAGGTCGAGAGCCTCGTCGAAGAGTTTACGCGCATCGGCTACATTGCCCGCTTGATAGAGCTTGCGCCCCTCTTCAAACATGACCTCGGCGCGACTCATGCGTTCGTCCTTGCGCGTCGGCTTCGCCGGAAACGGTTGGCTGGCCAACGGTGGGACCGCCAAGGGAACCACGCCAGTGGAAGTATCGGGCACTTTACCGTCGTCTGTTGATTCAGCGGCGGCGCGGGCGGCAAACGAGAGGGGCTGCGCGTGGACAACTGGCAGGCTCAAGGCCCAAGCAAGGGTGCTCGCGGAAAGCGTCTTTAGGAAGAAGCGCATTCAGTCTCCATACTGGAGTTGGAATAAGGGTTACATGGCAACCCCATTACTCTACTATTTTTGGAATCGGGGGGGCAACCCGGCATACCTAGTACTACTGATCGGCCGGGTTGGTACCAAACATTAGTCCGCCTCGTCATCATGAGCGTGCGAACCGGCGGCGCGCGCGGCCGCGACGATCTTTTCCGCCTGCTGGGCCGGCAGGAAGTCGTAGTGATCAAACTCCATGGAGTACGACCCGCGGCCCTGGGTTTTGGCGGTCAGATCATTCTGATAGGTCAGCATCTCGGCCATCGGGACGAGCGCACGGATGACTTGGGTCGAGTCGCGAGTCTCCATGCCGGTGACGCGACCGCGGCGGCCGTTGCAATCGGAGATCAGGTCGCCGGCGTAGTCGATGGGGGCTTGGATTTCGACCCGCATCAGGGGTTCCAACAGGGCGGGTTTGGCAACTTCCATGGCGGCGCGGAAGGCTTTGCGGGCGGCTTGCTTGAAGGCCATCTCCGAGCTATCGACGTCGTGATAGGAGCCGTCATAGACGACGGCCTTAAAATCCACGAGGGGGAAACCAGCGAGCGGACCGCGGGAGGCCGCCTCGACAATCCCCTTCTCGATCGCCGGAATGTACTGCCGGGGGACGGAGCCGCCGAACGTCTCATTGGCAAAGGCGAAACCGGTACCGCGAGGCAGGGCCTCGAACCGGACCCAGCAATCGCCGAACTGGCCGTGGCCGCCGGTCTGCTTCTTATGCCGGCCCTGCACGGTGGCCTGGGTGCGGATGGTTTCGCGATAGGGCACCTTCGGAGCGTGCAGGACTACGTTGATGTGGTAACGGTGCTGCAGTTTGGCGACGGTGACGTCAATGTGGTTCTGGCCGTTTCCGTGGAGGAGGAACTCCTTGGTTTGGGGGTCGCGATCGAAGCGGAGGCAGGGGTCTTCCTCCATGATCTTGTGCATGGCGACGCCGATTTTGTCTTCGTCGTTGCGTGACTTGGCCTCAATGGCGTACGCGATGGAGGGTTCGGGGAAGGCGACGGGCGGGTAAAGAATCGGATGGGCTTTTTCGAACAGAGTGTGGCCGGTGAGGGTTTCCTTCAGCTTTGCCACGGCGCCGAGGTCCCCGGCGCGGAGTTCGGGGATGGGAGTGATGGCCTTGCCGGTGGGGGAACCGACGGCGGCGAAGCGTTCGTCGGCTTGGTTGAGACCGTTGATAAGGTGGGCATCGGTCTTGAGGACACCGGAGACGACACGAAAATAGGAGATGCGGCCGGCGAAGGGGTCGGCGAAGGTTTTGAACACGAAGACGGAAACCGGTTCTTCGTCGCCGATCTTTCGGGAGACAGGTTGGTGGTCCCAAGTGCCCGAGGCAGTGGCTTGCTCGACGGGCGCGGGCGCAATGTCGACGAGGAAATCGAGGAGTTTGGCGGTGCCAACGTTGTGCAGGGCGGAGCCTGCGAGAACCGGGAAGAGGCGGCGTTCCCGGAAGGCTTGGCGGAGACCGTCGACGATATGCGGTATGGGGAGCGTGCCTTCGCGGAAGAATTCGTCGAGGAGTTCGTCGTTGCCTTCGGCCACCATTTCGACGAGGACTTCGTGGGCGGCCTTGGCTTCATTGGCCAGGTACGGCGGGATGGAGATTTCGCGGCCTTTGCCATCGCCGTCAGCGCGGTAGGAGTAGGCCTTCATCGTGATGAGGTTGATGAGGCCCGAGAATTCGCGTTCATCGCCGATGGGGAGATGGATGGGCACGGCGAGGCGGCCGAAGGCTTTGTGGATGCTGGCGAGGGCTTCGGAGAACGAGGCGCGTTCGCGGTCGAGCTTGTTGATGAAGAAGGCGCAGGGGAGCTGGCGGGCGGCGCAGAGGTTCCAGGTCTTTTCGGTTTGGACCTCTACGCCGGCTACGCCGTCGACGACGACCACGGCGGAGTCCGCCGCAACGAGGGCCCCCTGGGCTTCATGGAGGAACATGTGGAAGCCGGGGGTATCAAGAAGGTTAATTTTATGTTTGTTCCATTCGAGGACGGCGAGGGCAGCCTGGATGGAGAGCTTTCGGGTGCGCTCCTCGTCGTCAAAGTCGGTAGGGGCGGTGCCGTCGTCGACCTTGGTGAGGCGGCTGAGGGCGCCAGCGGTATATAGGAGGGCGGCGGCGAGCTGGGTTTTGCCGGCGTGCAGGTGGCCGACCAGTGCTACGTTGCGCAGTTCAGTTCCTGAGTAGACCTTCATAGTGACCGCGACACTAACACTTCTGTCACCCGGCGGAAAGGGGGGCGGCGACTCTCTGGAGAAAGGCGTATTCCTTTACGATGGGAGCAGTTGGGTTTGGGATGAGGGTCTCCGATGTCTTCCGGCCACTGGATTCGCGATTGCTATTTCACCCTGGTGCTCGTCTGGCTCCTGCTTTTCCTTGTCATTCTGGTGCATGAGTGGGCGCATTGGACATGTGCGCGGCGGTTGGGATTCCGGGCGCCGCGAGTGGTGGTTGGTATCGGCCGAACCTTTCTGCGGGTGCGTTGGCGCGGGTCGAATTGGCATTTTCAACTTTTTCCTGTCCTGGGTTTCGTGCAATTTTTCGCGGGCCGTCATCCCGTGCCTGGACGGAAGGTATTGGTAGCATTGGCGGGGCCCGCTGCGAACTTGGCCGTGGCCGCGGTGCTCTTTCTTGCCTTGCCGGCCTGGGACCCGATGTTTCGCAGTTGTTGTGGGCCCGTGGCGCTTGTACGCCTTGCCGCCGACGCCTATAGCGACGGGCCCGCGGCGATCCTCTATCTGTTTGCCTGTCTCAACTTGAGCACTGGCCTATTCAACCTGCTGCCCATCCCTCCGCTCGATGGCAGCGCCTTGCTGGAGGAGCCGGCACAGGCCCTGCACCGGGCATCACCGGGCTCCTTCAATGGGGAGTGGTGGTCCGGTGCTTGGATGTATGCGGGCGCCGCCGTGATGGTGGCCGTTAACCTATTTGTGCTGCTGTCCGATTTCCTGATCTGATCTGCCCGGCCAGCGATATACTCGTCGGTCATGCGCCTTTTTGTTTTCCTTGTAGCGAGCCTGAGTTGGGCGGCCGATTCGGCCCAGCTAGCTAAGATTGCCGGCCGGATGAAGGAGCTGGTCGATCAGCAGCGGATTGCGGGTACCGTGACGCTGTTTCAGCAGAAGGGAGAACTGGTCCACTTTGAGGCGGTGGGCTGGCAGGATATCGAGAACAAGAAGCCGATGCGGAAGGACTCGATCTTCCAGATCATGTCGATGACGAAGCCGTTTACGGGCACGGCGATCCTGATGCTGGCGGAGGCGGGACGGCTGTCGGTGAGTGATCCGGTGGAGAAGCACCTGCCGGAGTTCCGCGGGCAGATGGTAAAGGTGGATGGCGTGCTGAAAAAGCCAAGCCGCGTAATCACGATCCACGATCTGATGACGCATACGAGCGGGGTACACAGCGCTCCGCCTCCTGGACTGGGCGAACTCTTTACCAAGCTGGACCGGAGCCTGGCTGACGCGGTGCTCGTGTATTCGCAGCAGCCGCTCGATTTTGAGCCGGGCTCAAAGTGGAGCTATTCGAACGCTGGGATTGCGACTCTGGGCCGAATCATTGAAGTCGCCAGCGGGATGCCGTACGAAAAGTTTATTGAGGCGCGGATCTTTCAGCCGCTCGGGATGAAGGATAGCCATTTCTTCCTGCCGGAAGCGAAGAAGGACCGCTTAGCGATCGTTTATAAAAAGACCGCCTCGGGGCTGGAGCGCGCCGATGCGACCATTTTGGGAGGTCTTTCCGCCGCCGCCCGGCCGAAAGCGATCTATCCGGCCCCGGAGTTTGGAATGTATTCAACGGCCGAGGATCTCGCCAAGTTTTACCAGGCTCTGCTCAGCGGAGACCGGCGGATTCTTTCAAAAGCTTCGATTCAATTGATGAGCAGTAAACAGACGGGCGACCTTCGCGCCGGCCACATGCCCCACACGGCCTTCGGCCTCACTTGGGAAGTAATCGACGATCCCCGAGGCGAAGTTCACCTGCTTTCCAAAGGAACCTTTGGCCATGGTGGCGCTTTCTCCACGCACGGCTGGGTGGACCCGGCCCGGAAAACGGTTGGCGTATTCCTCACTCAGCTCACGGGGGCACCGGCGGAAGCCAAGTATGCCTATATGCAGATGGCGAATAGCGCAGTCGTGGACTAGGCCATTTTGTCAGACGGCACGAGAGTACTACCCTAAAACCCCTACGGGGACGCTCTCTCGTTGGAGCGCTGCTCGTCGTTTCCTCCTCGGCGTTTGCGACCTTCGTGTCATGCCCAGACCAGACTTGTCCCACGTTTCCTCTTCCGGTTGTTTCGGGTGGATCCGCCTGCTCCTACGGCACTGCCGGCTTAGCCGGCGGTGTCATCTCGCTATCGACACCGAGCAAGGGCGATCCGATCGATATCGGCACGCTGTCCAGCTCCATCAACTCCGATTTGCAAGGATTCTTCGGGAGTGAATCGATCCTATTTACGGCGATCTGGCCCTTTGGGAGCAGGGGAATCCAAACACTGCTGGCTCGACTAAGTTTCAGGCTTGCGCGAGTTTGATCCCCCTGAACAAAGTCACACTCTCTCTGTCCGCACTTGAGAACTCCCTGAGCTTTGGGGCTGTCACACGGGCAAATCGGCTTACGCCAGCGATCGCGCTCGACCCGACTCTCCTCACCTCCCGTCCCGCCACAACCAGCCACGATGTTCCGGAGCCGGCGACGTTGGCGCTGACCGGTGCGGCGCTGGTAGGTTTGGCTGCGTGGCGCCGGCGGCGTGCTCAGTGTTTCTGTTTAGTTGATAGAGCACAGTACCAATCCCGAATAGGGCCCTTTCGCGCGGCAGTACGAAAGTACTACAATGAGGGCCCTATGCAAAAATTCTCCCTGCTTGGCACCTTCTTTGTGCTGGCCGCATCAGCCTTGGCGGGTGTCTCCTCCTGCCCAGACACCACCTACGTCGTCTTCCCGATTTCTGGCGTGACTGGCGGCTCAGCCTCCTCCTGCGGCAACGCGTCGGTGGACGCCTCCTCCGCCTTCGCCGCCACGCCGGGAAATGTCCCCGGACCCTTTGGCTCGGTGGGAGTCGACGTTTTGGCCAGCTTCCTCAGTTATGACTTGAGTGGCTACTTCGACAGCGAAGTCGCTTTGGCCGGAGAAGGTTCGGCCGTGCTCCTGAGCGGATTCACAGCCCCGGCTGGCTCGTCGCTGAGCTTCAACTGGTCCGGAGCCTTTGAGGAGGGTGCAACCGGGGCGCTGTTCTATATCCTAAATGGCGAACTGGGAGTCCTGGAAGCCCGCTCTCCCGTCACGCTCATCCCTTGTTTTGATGAAGCCTGCGTCATTGACTTCCTTCCGTGCGCCAGCTCCGAAGAGGTCTGCCTTCTCGGTTCTCCTTCCAATCAAGTCACGCTCAACCTCGCCGAAGGTACCAACACCCTGAGCTTCGGGGCCGTTGTGCTCAACAGCAAGTTGGTTTCGGCGATTACGCTGGACCCCTCCATCACCGTCAACAATTTTGCGGTTTCCGCCGCATCGGATGTTCCGGAGCCGGCTACCCTCGCTCTCACCGGTGTGGCGTTGCTCGGCTTGGCCGCGTGGGGCCGCCGCCGGCGCGCGTAGTGTCTATGCTGGGGTAATGTACTCAGCGGCGGAAGCGGCGTTTCTCCAACTGCAACGGACGGCGGGCCGTCTGATGAACGGGGTCGAAATGGCGCTCAAGCCGTTCGGATTGACCCATACGCAGTACAACGTGCTGCGGATTTTGCGCGGGGCCGGAGCGGAAGGCCGGCCCTGCGGCGAAATCGCCGGGGATATGATCCACCGGGACGCGGATATGACGCGTCTCCTTGACCGCTTGGAGAAGCAGGGCTGGGTGGAGCGCAGCCGGTCGACGGTGGACCGGCGGGTGGTGACGGCGCGGATTACGCGGGCGGGTCTAAAACTGCTCGCGCAGTTGGACGTTCCGGTGACCGCGGCGGCCGAGGGGGCGATGAGCGGATTGACGCCGGGGCAACTCGAACGGCTGGTGAATCTTTTGGAGCGGTTGGGCATCTCATAAGCGTCGTTATTTAGTTGTTATAACGACTATCCTCAGGAGGCTCACAATGATTACCGTACGACCCGCCGCCGAGCGCGGCACAACCAAGATTGGCTGGCTGAATGCGAAGCATTCGTTCTCCTTCGGCCAGTATTATGACCCGCGGCACATGGGCTTCCGCAGCCTGCGCGTGATCAACGACGATACGGTTTCTCCCGCCAGCGGCTTTGGCCGGCACGGACACCGGGACATGGAGATTATTACGTGGGTGCTGTCCGGCGCGTTGGCGCATGAGGACTCGACGGGCGGCCGTTCGACGCTCCAGGCGGGCGACGTACAGCGGATGAGCGCGGGCCAGGGCGTGCTGCATAGCGAGTTCAATGCTTCTTCGACCGAGCCGCTGCACTTGTTGCAGATCTGGATTGAGCCGAATGAGCTGGGGATTGCGCCGCGGCATGAGGACCTGCGAATTCCGCCCCAGGAAGTAGCTGGCCAATTGCGTGTGGTGGCTTCGCCGGACGGGGAGAACGGGAGCAGCCCGATTGCGGCCGATGCGAAGGTGTTCGTCAGCAAGTTGGCTGCCGGCGACACCGTCAGCTACGAGTTGGCGGCGGGACGGCATGCGTGGGTGCAGGTTGGCGCGGGTTCGGTGGCGTTGAATGGCAAGACCCTCCAGACGGGCGATGGCGCGGCAATATCCGAGGAGACGGCGCTGACATTGACGGCGGCGGCGGAGACCGACTTGCTGCTATTTGACCTGGCGTAAGCTAGGGGCATGCTTGTCCTGCTTGCCCTTGCCGTATTACCCCTGATTCCTGGAGGAAGGCAGCCGCAACTGGCGGCCGACGGCGCGACCGTGGCCCTGGCCTACAGCGACGGAAAGGTGGTGTACGCTGCGGTTTCCGATGACGGCGGCGCCACCTTTGGCGCGCCGCACGCGATCGCCGGGGCTAATTTCATGGTCGGCCGCCATCGGGGTCCCCGCGTGGTGGTCAAGGGAAACCGCATCGTCGTCAGCGCGATTACCGATGGAATGTTGGTGGCGTGGAATTCGGCGGACCGCGGGCGCAAGTGGAGCGAGGCGGCGGTGGTGAACGATGTTCCCAAGTCCGCACGCGAAGGCCTGCACGGCATGGCGGTGGGTCCGAAGGGCGAGATCTTCGCCGCTTGGCTCGACCTGCGGAATGCGGGGATGAAGGTCTACGGCGCGATGTCCACGGATGGCGGGGCGTCGTGGTCGGCCAACAGGCTGGTCTACGAGTCCGCGTCCGGCAACGTGTGCGAATGCTGCCATCCTTCGGTGGCGATCGATGGCCAGGGGCGCATCCATGTCATGTTTCGGAACTGGCTGGGAGGATCGCGGGATATGTACTTGGCCACCTCCACCGATCAGGGCGCGACGTTCCAGGCGGCCAAGTTGGGCAGCGGCTCGTGGCAGTTGAACGCCTGCCCAATGGATGGCGGCGGCTTGGCTGTGGGCCCGGCGGGGCCGATGATGGTTTGGCGGCGGGAGGGGCAGATTCACGCCGATGGCGTGCTCGGCGAAGGCAAGGATCCCGCTTTAGCGGTTGGCCCGAATGGCAAGCCGGTATATGGCTGGACCCGCAACGGCGAGGTGATCATCGGCGGGGAGTCGATGGGAACGGGCGGCTTCGTGAGTCTCGCGGGAGGCTCCCAGGTGGTAGCCGCTTGGGAGACGCCGGAGGGGATTAAAGTCCAGCGTCTTCGTCCAGCGCCTTAACGGGCGATCCGGTGCGGAGCGGCAGGTCCGTCGCCAGGGCGATGCGGTCGCCGGCCTGGAGGCCGCGGGTGACCTGGGTCCGGGTGACATTGGAAATGCCGGTTTCAACCGGACGCCACACCACTTTGTCTTTCTCGAGGAGGAAGACGCCCGTGACGCCGTTTTCGCGGCGGAGAGCCTCCTTCGGAATCGTGATCGCTTGGGGCGCGGTACGGCTGCGGATGGCGATATTGACGTTGGCCCCCGGTGGCAGGTCGTTGCCCGGATTCGCAATTGTCACGAGCACCTCGCCGACCTGGCGGCTACCGAGCGGGACAATCTGCACGGGCATTTTTTCCACTTCGCCCTTCCATTCCTTACCGGGGCGGGCGTCCCAGGTGACCGTCACGGGTTGGCCGATGGCAACGCGGCCCAACTCCGGTTCATCGACATAAACATTCACCTGCAGGGAATCGACCTTGCCGATATTGGCGATGAGGTCGCCGGGATTCACGATCGCTCCGGGACGGAGGTCGATTTGATACACCACGCCGCCCATCGGGGAGCGCAGGCTGGACTGTTCCATTTTCTCGCGGGCGATCGCCACGGCGGCCTGTGCCTCTTTCAGACGGCCATCAGCGGCGGTGCGGTCGCCTGGGGAGACGAAGGAACCCTTTCTGTCCTCCAGGCCTCGGATCTGTTCGTTGATCAGGTTCAGGCGGCCGCGCAGAATGGTCCCCTCCTGCGGCGTGGCGGCTTTCTTGCTAATGAGGCGTTCGGTGGATTCCAGTTCCATCTGCGCATTCGACCTCTCCACGCGGAGGCGCGCGATGGCTGCGTCAATTTCCGCCCGCGCGGCCGAACTGCCGCCCTGCTGCAGGTTCTGGGCCTCACCCTGCACCTGGATGACGCGCGCCTCGGCGGCTTGGAGCGACCGCTGCAGCTCCAGATTTTCCATTGTCGCGATGACCTTCCCGGCGGTGACGAGGCTGCCCTTCTCTACTCGTACCTCGGCTAAACGGCCGTTCCGGTCCGCTCGCAAGGCGATCCACGAGAGCGGCTCCACCTTGCCGTTTGTATTCAACGTATCGACAAGGTCCTCGGACTTGGCGGTGGTGAAACGCACCTCGGGGGCGGCGTTCCCGAGTGAGAACGCCAGCCAACCCAGAGCCGTCAATACCACCAGAGCAACCAGAGCCAAAATCATTTTCATGGAATGAGTACGGTCTTCCCGGCCCGCCAGTTGCGCACGGTGTCGAGAGCCGCATTGGCTTCCTCTAGAGGAAACCGGGCGGTTATCTCTTCGGCAAAAAGGTGCTGCCAATGAGGAATTTCGAGCATGCGAAGCGCTTTATCGACGTGGCGGGCTTCAAACGCCCAACTGCCGTGAATCGTTAGTTGCTTACGGGTGATGACGTGCGGGTTGAAGGATATGTTGCCGGCATTTGCGTACTGCCCCAGGACGAGATACTTGCCGCCGTCGCGCGGCAACTCAATGCCTTCGTTGACCGCGCCGGGATACCCCACGCATTCGACGACGAGATCCGCGCCGAAGCCGCCGGTTTCAGCAAGAACCAGTTCCCGGCGTTCTTCCGGCGTGGGGGTGGCGGCGATATCGATGACGACGTCCGCGCCGAACGCCTTGGCCATAGCGATGCGGTGTGCGGGTCCACCGATGGCGATGATCTTGCCTGCGCCGCTCTGTTTCGCCACGGCGATGGCCGCGAGGCCGACCGGGCCGGTACCCTGGACGACCACGGAATCGCCCCACGAGACGGGACAGCGTTCGAGGCCGTGAATTGCGGTCATAAGGGCGCAGCCGGAACCGACGACGGCCTCGGTGGGCACGGCGTCGGGGATCTTAAAGAGGGAGGTTCCGGCGCGCAGGTGGATCTGTTCGGCGTAGCCGCCGCGCAGATGGGGATCGATGTCGCAGCAGTAGCTGATGCCGTAGGCTTTGCGGTTGACGCAGCGGGTAGGCTGGCGGACGACGCGGCAGTAGTAGCATTCGCCGCAGGTGATGGAGCTGGCCCAGACGATGCGGTCGCCGATCGAGAGGGCTTCGCCGCGGAAGTCCTTGACGAGGCCTTCGCCCATGAGTTCGATGCGGCCCACGGTTTCGTGGCCCATGATGACGGGCAGAGGAATGGGTAGTTGGCCGAGCCAGAGGTGGACATCCGTGCCGCAGATGCCGGCCATTTCAATGCGGACGACGCATTCGCCGGGCCCAGCGGCGGTAAGGGCCGGATATTGGCGGATCTCAAGCGGCTGTTCGTAGGCCGTCAACACGGCGGCGGTGATGGATTTCATTGACCGGTCCTTATGCAATAGTCCAGAAGCAGTTGGGCCTCGCGCTCGCGTTGGGCGGGGGAGGCGTGGAGGAAGGCGGCGGCGTCCCAGCGGTCCGCCATCTGCAGGAGAACGGGGTGAGCGCCGATTTTGCGGAACCAGTAGCCGGCATTGAACTCGTCGGGCTCGTCGCGATGGATGATGGCGTGCCAGTAGCTGCCGGTTGGGGTATGCAGATCCTGCGCGACGTTGTGGGCCTCGGCCCAGAAGCCGCAGCGGAGCCATAGGCCGGTGCGAACCCCGGGGGGCAGATGGGAGGCCGCCAGGAGCGCGTGGGCGCCCGCGCCAGCGTCGAGGATGGCGGCGATCTCTGCTTCGGGAGGCATCGCAACCATTATCGCCTTGCGATCCGTCAGACTGGTAACAGATGCCGAAACGTGCGTTAGTGTTGAGCGGAGGCGGCATGTTCGCGGCGTTTCAGGCCGGGGCGTGGCGCGCGCTGGCGGGGCGCTTTCAACCGGACGTCGTGATTGGGGCTTCGGCGGGGGCGCTGAATGCTTGGACCATTGCGAGCCATGTAGACCCCGACCTGCTTTGCAATTTCTGGTTGACGCTGGATCAGCAGGTGGACGCCGCGCCGCGCCTTCGCTGGCCGCGGTTCGTCGGGGATGGCGTTCTGGATACGGCCGGCCTCGAAGCACTACTCCGCCGCGTGACGGCGAAGTACACCCCGGAGCTACCGTTGGGAGTTACGGTTTGCGAGGGATTCCGGTTTCAGAACCGCGTCTATTGGGATGCGGAGATCACCGTCGAGCACCTGCTGGCATCCTGCGCGGTGCCGGGCGTACTGCCGGCGAAGCGTTTAGAGGGCGGCCTGTCGTTTGATGGGGGCCTACGCGCGGCGTGTCCGGTATGGGTGGCCGAGGAGTTGGGGGCGACCGAGATTGTGGCGATCGACGCCTGGACGCATCTGCCCTGGTGGTGGGGCGTGGGTCGCCGGAAGCGGGCGGATGGGCCGAACGTGCGGCGGATCCAGCCGCCGGCCCGGCTGGGTCCGTTGCGCCAATCGGCGGTATGGAACCGCGGCAACATGGAACGCTGGATCGCGGCGGGGGAGGCGGCTGCGCGATAATTAACGGGTATGCCAACGTATCGCATTTTGCGGATGAAGGATTCGCCCCGGCAGAATTTTCGCTGGGCTCCGCACACAAGCGGGGTGACGCTTGTGAAGTTGAAGGACTACGAGGAGGCGGGTAGCATCGACGCCGGCAACCCGTATGAGGCATGGGAACAGTTGAAGGGAACGGACGCCGCATTGCAGGTGGGCGACATTCTTGAAAACGAGCTGGGCGAAATCCGGCTGTACAAGTACGTGGGTTTCGAAGAGGCCAAGTGGGTAGTGCCCGAGCAAGCGCCCGCGATTCCGGTTAAGATGTAATTATCTATGGAGCCCTCGTCGGGATCCCATTCTGTGGGTGTTGTAAACGGCAACGGTACCGGGCATTGTCCCCCGGATCCGGTTTACGCCTTGGTGGCGTACATCAACGGCGAGCTCGGAGACTTCCTTTACTCCCTGCGCCAGGAGATTGTTCCGACGTGCCGTCTGCGGTCGCATGTTTCGTTGCTACCCCCCCGAAAGCTGGCCGGCGCGGAGGAAGGCGCGGCTGAGAAGATCGCCACCGTAGCGGAGCAGCATTCGGCGTTTGAGGTTAGGCTGGGTGACATTTGCGTATTTCCCGTCACCAACGTGATTTATCTGGATCTAGCGGCCGGCCGGGAGGAGTTGCTGGACATGCACGCCTCCTTGAATGGCGATGCGCTGGCCTACGCCGAGCCGTTCGCCTATCATCCGCACATCACCCTGGGCCAGGAGTTAACTCCGGAGCAGTTCGAGGCCGGTCTCGAGTTATGCCGGAAACGTTGGGCCGAGTATACGGGTCCCCGCAGCTTTCCGGTGGAGACGATCACGTTTGTGAAGAACAGCGGGAACTGCGGCTGGTCCGATCTGAAAGACGTGGCGATGAGCCGGGAGCCAGTTCCGGAGCCTGCGCTACACTAAGCTCATGAACTGGACGCGGTCGCGGGTAGCTGTAGTATTCACCGCCCTGCTCGTCTTGTTTTTTGCCGTGGCGATTTATACGCCGCTGCACAAGCATCAGGCCGGTAACCCGTACCAATGCTCGTTGAACAATGTTGACCAAGCGGTAGCGGAAGCGGCCGTTGGGGTTGCCATCGTGCTGGTTGTTCTGGTGCGAGTGGCCGGGGTGGCGGCGGAGCAAGCGCTGCAGCCGGATTTCGCCGCCGTTGCGCCGCTCGCCGGCCGCGGCCCTCCTTCGTTCTAAGTTGACGCGGATTTTTCTCCCAACAACCTTAGACCGATAGAGAGGACCTTGTGTATTCCATTCGACTCGCCGTTGCGGCGGTAGCGATTTGCGTTGGTGTATTGTGTGGCCAGACGACCGCCACGGTGAGCGGTTCGGTGACGGACCCGTCCGGAGCGGGGGTGGGCGGCGCGCGCGTGCTGCTGAAGAATGCCCTCACCGGCTTTGAACAGACGGCGGAAACCCGCCCCGATGGCAGTTTTCAACTGCTGAGTATTCCGTTGCGGACCTATGAACTGTCGGTTCGCGCCGGTGGATTTCAAATCCACGAACAGGCCATTACGTTTTCGAACGCCGCGGCGCAGGTGGTCGCCATCCGGCTGCAACTGCTCACGGCGGAGACTTCGACGACCGTATCTGCGTTTGAAACGCTGAGCCTGGTGACGCCGGAGGATACCGGCACACGGGCGCAGATCAACCAGAAGGAGATTGAACGGTTGGTGCTCTCGGTAGGCAATCGCGGCCTGGAGGCCGTGGTGCAGACCTTCCCCGGGTTCGCGCAGAACGCGAACGGATCCATTCACCCGCGCGGGGCGCATACGCAGATGTCGTTCATCATCGACGGCATGCCGATTACGGATCAGCTGACCGGCGCGTTTGCCAATGCGGTAGACCCGAACATCGTGCAGAACGTGGAGATTTTTACCGGGAATATCCCGGCTGAATACGGGGCCAAGATTGCCGCCGTCATCAACGTAAACACGAAATCGGGCCTGAATACGGACCGCAAGTTTACAGGGAGCACGGCGCTGAGTGCGGCCGGGTACGACACGCTGGGCCAAGTGACGCAGTTCGCTGGTAAGCACAACCGCTTCGGCTATTCGGGCCTGGTGAACACGATGAAGTCGAATCGGTATCTCGATTCCGTCTCGCTCGATAACCTGCAGAACGGCGGCAACTCCTCGCGGGGCTTTCTGCGGCTGGATTATCAGGCCAGCGACCGCGACATTTTCCGTGTCAACTTTCTCATGGGGCGCGCGCCGTTTCAACTCGCGAACTTGCGCAGCCAACACGCCAATCTGATGAACCAGCGGCAGGAGCTGGGCGATTTTTCGTCGGCGTTTAACTGGGTCCGTACGCTGGATGCAGCGTCGACGTATGAGATGAACTACTCGGTCCGGACATCGACATCGAACCTGTTGCCGAGCGCTGGCGATACGCCGGTGACGGCTTCGCAGGAACGCCGCCTGACTACCGTAGCGCTGACCCATCGCTACGCCACCGTCCGCGGCCGCCACAACATTCGCGGCGGCATCGACCTGCAGCGGATTCCGCTCCGCGAACAGTTCACCTTCGGGATCACGGACCCTGCGTTCAACCATCCGTCGAGCGAAGAGTACCTGCCGACGCTGCTGCCGTTCGATCTTTCCCGCGGCGGCCGGCTTTTTGGTTTTCAGGAGCGTGGAACCGGTGGCTTCTATACCGGCCACCTGCAGGACTCAATCAAGCTGGGCAATTTCCAGATCTCGCTCGGACTCCGCTACGACGTCTACCGGTTTCTGGTTGACGATACGATGTGGCAGCCGCGCGTGGGCATCTCGTATCACGTGAAGCGCACGGGCACCGTTTTCCGGGCGTCCTATAACCGGCTGATGCAGACGCCGCAGAACGAGAACCTGCTGCTCTCGAGTTCCGAGAAGGCGAATGTCCTGGTCGATCCGGCCATTCGCGAGACCACCGGCGGCGGCGTGCAACGCATCAGCCCCGAGAAACAGAACCTGATGGAAGTCGGCTTTCAGCAATCGCTGGGCCGCCGCTTCAGCGTGAATTCGTCGTTTTATCACAAGAACGCGCGGAACCAGCAGGACGTGAACAACTTCTTCAACACGCCCATTGTGTTCCCGCTGCAGTTGCTCGCTATCCGGGTGAACTCGGTCGAAAGCCGCCTGGTGATGACTCCGTGGAAGGGGCTCTCCGGGAGCCTGGCGGCGACCCACGCGCGGGCCATTTCGACGCCGCCGTTCGTCGGCGGCCTCTATATCGGCAACGGCAATGTGACGCTGCTGAACGAAGGGCCGTTTGTCATCGACCACGATCAGAAGCTAAGCCTGCAGAGCGTGGTGAACTATACGCATCGGCGTGGCTTCTATTCGACGATGTCGCTGCGCCACGACAGCGGCCTGGTCACCGGCGGCGCGGACCCCGATGTGGTGCGGGGAGAGACCGACTATGCGGACCTGCTGCCGTATGTGAACTTGCTGAGCGACCCGCCGCGCACGAAGCCCCGGACAATTGTCGATCTCGTCTTCGGCTACGAGAGGATCCGGAATGAACGGAAGCTTTGGGACTTCAACATTCAGGCCTCGAACATCGGCAACCAGACCGCGCTTTATAACTTCCAGTCAGCGTTTGTGGGCACTCGCGTGGTGCAGCCGCGGACATTTGGCGCGCGGCTGCGGTTCTTCTTTTAGAGCGGGTTAAGAGCCGCGCTTGGCCACCCAGGTGATCTCGCCTTGCGGGGTCTCGGCGGTAAGGTTAAGCTGGTCGCCGGATAACTTGCCTTTGTAATTCACCTTCATCTCGTTGTCTTGAAACTTCACGTTGATGACGAAGGAGATGGCATCACCGTCCACCTTGCCGTCTTCAATCGTGGACTTTCCGAGCATGGAACTGACGGTTTCCCCTGTCAGTTTTGCGCCTTCTACTTTGAAGGCAAAGGTGCGGGACATGGTTCCATTGGGGCCTTCGGCGGTGGCTTTCCAGTTACCGGCGACGTCAGCAGCGAAGGCAGAGAGCGATGCGAGAACGAAACTTACGAGAATGCGAGACATGGCGGAATCAAGCATATCTGATTTCGCTATTCTGAGATGACATTATGGATCCGACCGGGGAGCCCAAGGGCGAAGTTACCGTGATGCTAAACCGTTGGGCTGGCGGCGATGCCTCGGTGCTGCCACTGTTGGCTCACGCGCTCTATCCGCAATGGCGCCGCATGGCGCAGGCCCATTTTCATCGCGAGGACTCGGGGCATGTCCTGCAACCGACAGCATTGGTCCATGAGGCCTATCTCGCCTTGGCCCGCTTGCGGCCGCAGGGCTTTGAAAGCCGCAACGAATTGCATGCTCTCGTCGCCAAGCTGATGCGGCAGATTCTGGTGGACCATGCGCGGCGGGTGCATGCGGCGAAACGCGGCGGCGGCTCGCCGCACCTTCCGGTAACCGACGATCTCGACGCCGCCGACGAAATGGCGGCCGAACGAGCGAGCCGATTTCTGATCATCCATCAGGCTCTCGGCAAACTGGAGGAGTTCCACCAACGCATGGCCAGCATTATCGAGTTGCATTTCTTTGGTGGCCTGACGCAGGCCGAAATTGGCGAGTCGCTCGGCGTCTCCACGGCCACGGTCAACCGGGAACTGCGCATGGCGAAGGCGTGGCTCAACTCCGCGCTGGGCACGCCACTGCCGGAAGAATCATGACTCCGGAGCGGTTCGCCGAACTGGAGCGCATATTCTCGGAGGCGATTGCGCTCGACGGACCCGCACGCGCCACCTTCCTCGACAGCCTGAGTGACGCTGCCCTCCGCGGCGAACTCGAAGGACTCCTGCGTACCGACGCACTATCCCGCGGCGAACTAGCGAACGCTATCTCCGATCTCGCGAGGACCCCGTCACCCGGAGAGGAGGGGATGCCACCCGAATGGGCTGGCCGCTTGATTGGCTCCTACAGGATCATACGGGAGATTGGCCGCGGCGGCATGAGCATCGTCTTTGAAGCGTCGCGGGAAGGTGATTTCGCGCAACGGGTGGCATTGAAGATCTCCACCCTGGCCCCATTCTCCCAGCCGCTGCTCGAACGCTTCCGGCAGGAACGGCGCATCCTGGCCGGTATCGAGCACCCCCATATCGCCCGCCTCATTGATGGCGGCTCGACGAGTGAAGGGCTTCCCTTCTTCGTCACCGAGTACTGTGAAGGAGAATCGCTCGACCGCTATATGGCGCGGGCCAATCCAGGTCTTCGCGCGGTCTGCGAACTCTTCCAGAAGATCTGCTCCGCTGTCGAATACGCGCACCAGAACCTAATCGTCCACCGGGATATCAAGCCGGCCAATGTGTTGGTTGACGATGCGGGTAACCCCAAACTCATCGACTTCGGCATAGCGAAATTGCTTGATCTGGACGCCGCGCAGACGCAGACGGCGATTGGCCCCGGGACTCCAAGCTACGCGGCGCCTGAACAGGTTATGGGTCGTCCGGTCACCACGCGGACGGATATCTATCAGCTCGGCCTTCTGTTTTTTGAAATGCTGACGCGCCGGCGGGCGCAGGTGGTAGAGGAGTCGTCGCTGGCCGGCCTGCAGCGTTCTATCTGCGAAGTAGAACTGCCGCTCGCCAGCAGTGTCCCTGGCGCCGAACGTCTACGCGGCGACCTGGACGTGATCATCGCGACCGCGACACAGAAGGATCCGGATCGCCGCTACCGCTCGGTGGCCGCGTTGGCTGACGACGTCCGCGCCCATCTGGCATCGCGGCCGATTCACGCGCGTGCCGATAGCAAGGCCTACCGGGTAGGCCGCTTCCTCCGCCGCAACCGTCTGGCTTCGTCGGCCGTGGCGCTGGCGGTGTTGGCGCTGCTGACGGGGGTGGCCGCCACGACATATCAGGCCCGGCTCGCCGAGCGCCGGTTCACGCAGGTTCGCGGCATTGCCCGGGCGCTGCTCTATGACGTGCAGGGCGCTATTCAAGTGCTGCCGGCCTCCGTGGACGCCCAGCAAGTGGTGGTGCAAACCGCGCTCAATTATCTGAACGGCCTATCGGCGGAGGCCGGCGGCGACGAGACGCTGCAACTGGAGATTGCCACCGGCTACCTGCGAACCGGGAACATACAAGCCAACGTTCTGGGCTCCAGTTTGGAGCAGCGCGCCGCCGGTCAAGGTAGTTATCAGAAGGCGTTGGCCATCCTCGAACCGCTGAGCGCCCGGCGCCCCGCGGACGCCGCCATTGCCGGGGAGCTTGCCGCGGTCTACTCAGCCTTGGCCGAAATCGATGTCCGCTCCGGCCGCTCGGCCCTCGCGCTGAAACGGACCCAAAGCGGTATTCAGGTCATGGAGCGGGCCGTAGCTCTCAACCCCGCCGATCGCCCGCTGAGCCTTCGGCTGGTGCGTGCCTACGTCCAGTTCAACCGCGATATCGCGGGACGCCAGCAAGTCGATCTTAGCCATGTCCGGAAGCCGATCGCCCTGCTGGAACCGCTGCTGCGGCAGAATCCGGATGATGCCGCGCTGCAGGAAGAGGCGGCAGGCGCCTACGCCGGCGCGGTCGCCGCCCACTTCAACGCCCACCAGACCAAGGAGGCCAAGCCGTATGCGGAACAGGCCTTGGCCCTGCGCGAGCGGCTGGTCGCCGCGCAGCCTAACAACGCTCCCGCCCGCCGGGCGCTGATGCTTGCCTACGCGGCCCTCGGCGATATCCATTGGGGGTTTCCGCATAGTCTCGGGGACCGCGACACGGCGATCGCGTACTATGGCAAAATGCTGGGGCCGGCCGAGTGGCTGCGTGAGCGCGAGCCCGGCAAGCGGAGCACCCGGACGGATTTGGCCATGGCCCGCATGCGGTACGCCGGCGCGATGCCGCCCAAGGATCCGCGCGCCGTCGAATTCCTTACCGAATCCCTCTCCGCGATGGAGGAGATCGTTCGGGAAGATCCCTCCAATAGCAGCGTGAGCCGTCAGCAGATCGACCTCTGCCTTCGTCTCGCTGCCCGGCTCGCTGAGCTTGGCCGGACGGCCGATGCCGAACGCTACCTCCGGCGCGGTCTCCAGGTAGGCGAAGGCTTGGCCACGGTCGACGCCAAGAATCTCGGCGCCCGCACCTGGGCTCTCCGCGCCTTTGTCGCGCTGGGACAGCAACTGACCCGGACCGGCCGCCGCGCTGAGGCGCTGGCGCTCATACCGCGCGCCGAAGCTCGCGCCCGCGAGGCCTATGCGATTGACAAGTCTGGCGCCGGCGGCGGCCGCTGGCCGGAGCAAGTGGCCGCATGGGCAGCGGAGCTTCGCAAGCCAAAGGCGCGGGTTACGGCACCGTGACCGTCCCCATGGCCTGCCAGCCGGAGTTGTTTCCCGTCAAGTCCCGCACCGCGCCATAGACGATCCGGTCCCGCAGCGGTCCGGCTTTGAACTCGATGGGCACGCGCAGTTTCAGCTTGCCGTTCTCCGCGGTGGCCGTTGCGCCGGGCGGCAGCACGCGGCACTGGCGGTTCTCGGCGATGCCCGCGGGGAACAGGCCTTCTCCCGAATCGGGCACGAGATAGAGCGTGTTTGCTGGATAGACGTAGGCCAGATAGCAGGCATCGCGGGCGTCGAGACCGTTGTTGATCAGCAGGTTCAGCACGTTCAGGTCGGCTAGGCCATCCGGATCGGAGACGGTCAACTCGAGAGTGGTTTGGGTGGCGGTTGACCGGCCAGGAGACAGGGAGACAACCTGCGGCGCGTTGGATACCGTCACCGCGTTGCTGGGAACATTCCATACCCCCATCGGCAGCCAACCCGTATTGTGGCCGGCTCTATCGCGGGCGGCCAGGTAGACGACTTTGTTGCCGGCGAAGGAGGGCGAGAAGTTCAGCAGCAGGCCCAGGACCGCGCCGGTGCTATGGCCGTTGAGGCTCGTGTAGCGCGTATCGATCGAGCATTGGGAGTTGCTGAGGTTGCCGGCCAGTAGTCCTTCTCCCGAGTCGGGCACGAGATAGAGGGTGTTCGTCGAGCGGACGTAGGCGAGGTAACAGGCGGCTCGCGCGTCCAGGCTGGAGTTGATCAGGATGTTGACCACGTCGAGGTCGCCTTCCTCGTCGTTCACGTCGATGGTGAAGATCCGGGTGACGCCGGAGCCGCTGGAGGGATTGGGCTCGGCGATGGTAGGCGGCGTTGCGGGCTGCCCCCCTTGCAGCACCGTGATGGTGTTGCCGCCGAGGGTGACTCGTGCCGTCCGGTGGGTTGGCCCCGGATTCCGATTCAGGATGAACTGCAGTTCGCCACTGCCCGTCTCGTACGTTCCTCCGACTTGTAGCCAGGCTTGGTCGCTCGTAGCCGGTCGGCGGCAGGAGGGTTGTGTAACCACGGACAGCCGGAGGGTGGCGCTCCCGCTCGGCGATTGCAGCAGATTCGATCCGACGGTGTAGGTGCACTCGCTCCCGTCCTGCAGCAGTCGCATTGGCTGACTGAGCCCATTGATCAACACTGTCCGGGCGGGGCCCAGGTTAGGCGCAAGGGTGAAACCGACGGCTGCCGGACCGGTCCCCGACGCGGACGAGGTGAAAGAGACGGAAGGGATGGAAGTTGTCAACGACCATGGGCACTGCTCGCCGATCTGAATATTCAGGACACCGGCCCCCCCGAGGGGAGAAAAGAGCAGCTCCTCAGGCCAAAGCGTGTTGCTACAGGCTCCCTGCTGTCGAACTTCGAAGCTCTTGGGACCTAGCTGCACCGTGGCGGAGCGAGGCGACAACCCTCGGTGCGGCGTTGCCGACACCAGGAAGTCCGTCGAGCCGGACCCCTTAGCGGGATGGATCGTGATCCACGCCGGCCCTGAGGTAGTCCAGTCGCACCCGGCGGGAATTTCGAGGCGCGGTGAGATC
Source organism: Candidatus Sulfopaludibacter sp. SbA3 (assembly GCA_945890485.1). GTDB lineage: Bacteria > Acidobacteriota > Terriglobia > Bryobacterales > Bryobacteraceae. Next base: position 58,398 of record CAMDCN010000017.1, read on the forward strand.
GGAAGACCCATGGATGAAATAACTGCGTCCTCACCGGTGAGCCTCGCTTCCGAGTCGCATGCCGTCCCGTTCTGAAGGACAGAGATGACGGTACCCGCCAGCAAGAGGGTAGTCTTCCGGTTCGCGGCATCGTTATTCCGCATCGAGAAGACGCGCAACTCTCCTGATCCCGTCCGGCTTCCGCTGCCGGGCAGTTGAAGCCAGGGCGCGCCAGCAGTCGCCGTCCAGGCGCAGCCCGAGGGGGCCAGCAGTTGCAGAGCCGCCGATCCTCCGGCGGCGGGGCTCAGCGCGGAGGCATCGAAACCATCCGGCTTGTAGGCGCAAGCCGCGGGCGAGGGGCCGAAGCGAGTGACGAAGGGGCCACCCGCGGAGTAGCCCGTCAGGTACGTATTGATCGTATTAGTGTCGGCAGCTACAGCCAGGCCCGCGTCGGCTTGATGCGTGCCGAAGTAGCTCACCGAAGCCTGATAGTAGCTGTAGCGGTTGTTCGCTGCCTGCAGGCGGCCCCAGCGCGCGACCACCGCATCGGGGAGCAAGCGCAACGCGCCCAGGACCGCGCCGTTTCCGCCGGGAGCGAACACGGCATCGGTCGCCGCAGCATCGGCCGTCGAGGCTGGCGCCCAGGTCGCGCCGCCATCGAGCGTTCGCCAAATACCGGTCGACGCCGTCGCGGCCAGGACGTGACGCGGGTCTTCGGGATCCACGGCCAGGCGCGCCACGGCGTCGCCAATGGGCAGGGGCCGCGCGGTCCACGTTCGGCCTGCGTCAGCGGACGCGACGGGCCGCCCGTTCTCAACACCGTAGAGCGCTCCCTGCTCTGCCGCCGGGGCTACTTGCGTCAATACCCGCGCCCCTCCGGCCAAGCTCCAGTTGGCTCCCCCATCGGCGGAGCGGAACACGCCGGCCGCCGTGGCGAGATAGAGCCCGGAGGCGCTGAGCGGGTCGGCGGCGAGGTTGTGTGTGATGAGGCTAGTGAGCCCGGAATTGGCCGCCGTCCACGAGACCCCGTTGTTGAGCGAGCGGAAGAAGCCCGCGGTGGGGTGGGCCAGATAGAACGCGCCGCTGGCCACGTTGATCAGCACTGTAGCGCCGGCCAAATCCGCGGGCAGGCCGCGGCTGACCGAACTCCAGACGGCGCCTTGGTCCAGACTCAAGTAAACGCCCTGCGGCGTCGCGGCCAGCATCGCCGAGCCGGAGATCGCCAGACTCTGGATACCGCCGGCCGGCGCCGAGGCGAGGGCCACCCAGGTCGCGCCGCCATCGAGCGAGCGGTAGAGGTGACCCGAGTTCCCCGCCGCGAAAACGGAGGTGGCCGAAGCGTGGGCGATGGCCGTGATCGCGGTGTCCCCGCCGAAGCCGCCGATCACTTGGTTCAGTTGGCCGCCGGGCGTTGGCGAGCGGAGCAGAACCGCCGGGCTGCCCGCCTTCTCCGGAGCCACCGGGTTCAACAGCGGGAGCAGGCCGGTCGATTCGCCGGCCAGATGGATCGTCCCCGAAGCGTCGACGGCCACGCCGTGCGCCGTATCGAGGCGCGGGCCGCCGAGGAAGGTGGAGAACTGGAGTCCGGCGACGGGGCCGAACTCCGCCACGAACATGTCGCGGGCGCCGCCGTGAGCCGATTGGGTAGCGGCCAGCGTCGGGAAGTTTGGCGAATCGGTGTAGCCGGTCACGACCAGGTTTCCTTCCGGCGTCAGGCCCAGGCCGGTGCAACCGTCGTCGGCCGCTCCACCGAGGTAGGAGGAGAACACGCGGGCGGTCGCCTCGAAGTCGAGGCCCGTCAGGAGGCAATCGGCGCCGCCCGCGTTGCGAGATTGGTAAGTGGCCGGAGCGGCGAATGCATCCTGCGAAGTGGACGTCCCAGCCAGCCAGATGCGGCCCCCGGCGTCCACCTGCATTGCCACGATCGTATCCGCGCCGCCGCCGCCCAGGTAGGACGAGTGGATCACTTGGCCGGACGCCAATTGCAGGCGCAGCAGAAAGCCGTCCTGGCCAGCGCCCTTGACGGGTTGCAACGCCTTCACCATGGCGAGATCCACCGAATCCGTCGTGCCGGCGATGTAGACGGATCCGTCGCTTGGATGAACGGCCACGGCATGGCCGGAATCGTTGCCGGAGCCGCCTAGTGTAAGCAACTGGCTCAGTTGCCCTCCCCACGCCGATCCGACTTTGTAGAGAAAGGCGTCCGTGCCGCTCGAGGTGCGGGAGCTACCGGTGACGTAAAGGTTTGGGGTCGGCTCCCGGTCGAGCGCGAGGCCCAGCGCGCGCTCGTCGGCGGGACCGCCGAAGGTCGTGAAGAACAGCAGCTTCTCGCCGTTGCTATCGAGCTTGGCAACAAAGGCGTCTTCACTGCCAAGGGTCTCCCCCGGCGTATAGCCGGCGATGTAGGCCTGGCCAAACTGATCGACCTGAATGGCGTTGGCACGGCCGGCGCGGCCGAGGTTGCGGACGTAGTCAAAGGTGGGGTCGATGATGAGCGGAAGCGCGCGGTCGTAGTCGCCGATCGTGAAGCCGACGCGGTGGCCGGGCAGAAGGTTGTAGGCACTGGGGACGACGACTTTCCGGCCGGCCTTCTGCTGGTAAACCTCCGGCGCGCGCCAGCGGAGCTCCCCCGCCGCGGTGGCCAGCAGCAGGGCGCCATCGGCGGCGAGCCTGGTTCCGGTGACTCCCGAAAATTCCAGACGGATCTGGTCCGGATCTGCTCCAGGCGCGACGATGAGGTCGTACTCCAACTGTTCCTGATTGCCGTAGTAGAGGAGGTCAACGCCGGGCAGCACCCCCACGGCCCGCAGGCGGCCATAGGTGGGAACACGGCGGCGCCATAGAGTGGGATCCGAACCGGCAAACGAGTTCACCACACCGGGCAGCGGCGCCTGCGGTTCGAGACGGGCGCCGGCGCGTGAGCCGGAGAGGGCCATGCGGATTGCGCCGGCGGGCAGGTGCAACTCGGCGCCTTGCGCGGTCAATTCGAAGGAGTATCCGTTGCCCCGGGCGGAGAAGGCTCCGGGGACAACAGAGGGGGCGAAGGAAAGCGGAATCTTTCCGTAGGAATCAGAAGCAACGAGCGATCCCGCGAGGGCGAACGGCAACAGCACCAACCGGAACATATCCAGTTGGTGCGTGGGCGACGGCGGGATTCTCAGCTAGTCCAACAAATGTAACTTCACTGCTCGCGCGCGAGCTTCAGGAATCCGTTCCCATGGTAAAGAACGTACACTTTCTCGACGGCGTTGTGGACCATTTGCGGTTTAGAGAACACCGCCGAGTCATCCACAACCTCGTAAGTGAACGGGCTGGACCATCCCGCCTTCTTCGCGATTTCGATGCTTCCTTGAGTAGTGGGATATGTGACGGAAGGTGACTGGCTCGCCGACCGCAGCACTACGGAACACGTCGCGGCCGGCGAGGCGAAGGCCGTGTAGACCGCGCCCCACGCTCCGGTTTGCATGCGGCGGATCAGCTGCACCGATGGCCCCGCCGAGCAGTAGCCCGCCGTCCCCACGGACTGCGCGGCATAGGTGGGATCGCCGCTGCCTGGAATGTTCAGGACATTGGAAACACCGGTGCCAGACACTGTACCGGTGACGGCGCCGCCGCCGTTTAGATAGGCGGTGAAGGTGCCGTTCGTGGTGGAACTGGAACTCACGGTGAATCCGGTAGGACTCCATGCATTCGAGCCGTAGGCCCGCACTGGCGTCGACCAAAACCCGTAGACCGAACGAGACACGTAGTACAGCCCCGGCAGCGCCCGCGTCGGGTTGTTTGGTCGCAGGGCGTAGAGGAAGTGGGCCCGGCTGATACCATCGACATCGCCCACGACACGCTCAATCTCGGCGCCGATCAGAGAGCCCGGCAGCACGATGCTTCCGCACTGCCACTCGGCCCCGGGTCCGCAGTTGCCATTCCCCGGGCTAGTCCTGATCGCATACCGGAAGTGGCCAGAGCTCCAGAACGTCACCAGAACCGTCCCGGTGGAACTCACGTTGATGAACGTGTTGGAAGGGTTGATGCCAACCCAGACCGTCTGCGGCCACAGCGTGTTCCCAATCAACCGGGAGACGCCCAGCGATCCCGACGCGTCACGGTAGGCGATGTAGGTCGACTCGACGCCGTTGAACGTCCGGGAGGCGATAGCGCCGTGGCTGGCCCCGGAGATCGTGTTGTAGTTCCAGGCGGCGGACAACGGCAGGGCCGCCAGCAGGCAGATAGCGAATCGCATGGGAGAAACTTCCTGGCGCAGGTAGCGCTACAGGAAGAGCGAAAACGAACGGCGAATTTTTCAATCGCTAGGCGAGAATCGCTTTGACGACGTTGCCATGCACGTCCGTCAACCGGAAGTCACGCCCCGCATGGCGATAGGTGAGCTTGGTATGGTCGAAGCCGAGACAGTGCAGAATGGTCGCGTGGAAGTCGTGGACGTGCATCAGGTTCTCGGTCACTTCGATACCTAACTCGTCCGACTTGCCGTAGACCATGCCCGGCTTGATGCCCCCTCCCGCGAGCCAGGAGGAGAAGACTTTGTTGTAATGCTCGCGGCCGTGCGGCGGCCCGCCCCACGGGGTGCGCCCGAACTCCGTCGTCCAGACGACCAGCGTATCGTCGAGCATGCCGCGCGATTTCAGGTCTTTGATGAGGCCCGCGATGGGCTTGTCGACGTTCTTGGCGAGGGGGATCATGTTGTTGATTTCGCCGTGGACGTCCCAGTTGTTTGAGGAACCGGTGTCGATCAACTCGATGAAGCGGACACCGCGCTCGGCCAAGCGCCGGGCCACGAGGCACTGCCAGCCGAAGCCCTTCGTCTGGCCGCGTTCGAGGCCGTAGAGCTGCATGGTCGCGTCGGTTTCCTTCGAAAAATCGAAGACGCCGGGCATTTCGCTCTGCATGCCGAAAGCGGTTTCGAAGCTCTGCAAACGGGCGGCGAGCGCGGGGTCGCCGGGCCGGGCCGTTTGGTGTTGCTTGTTCAGGCGGGCGAGCAGGTCGAGTTCCAGCGACTGAATCTTCTCGCTGGGCGCGCGGCGGGCGAGGTCGGCGACCGGCTGCGATCCGCCGACGATGCGGGTGCCGGAGTGGGCGCCGGGCAGGAAGTCCGAAGACCAGACCTGGGCGCCGGCGTAGGGCAGCACCGGGGCCAGGGCGATGAAGCTCGGCAGGTTCTTGTTCTCGGTGCCGAGGCCGTAGCTGACCCAGGAGCCGATGGACGGCCGCTTCACGGTGACGGAGCCCGTGTGCATGCCCATCGTGGCCTGGAAGTGGTCGTTGTGATCGTTCTGCAGCGAGCGGATGACGCAAAGGTCATCGACGATGCCGGCCATCTCCGGGAACAGGTCGCTGACCTCGGTGCCACATTGGCCGTAGCGCTTCGAGCCCCAGGTGGACGGCAGCATGATGCTGTTCTTCTTGCCGAAGGTCTTCTTCTCGGCGGCGGCTTTGACGAGCGCTGGCTTCGGGTCGAAGGTGTCGACGTGGGAGACGCCGCCGGTCATGTAGAGGAAGATGACGCGCTTGGCCTTGCCGGGAAAGTGCGGCTGCTTGGGAGAGAGCTGGTCGGCCAGCAGATTCTGAACGACGGCAGGCATGAGCGCGGAAGCGCCGAAGAGGGAGCGGAGAAGTTGGCGGCGGGGCAGGTTCATGGGAGGTACCTCAATCGACGAAGAAGAACTCGTTGCTAGAAAGGAGCACGCGCATGTAGCTGGTCCAAGCGGCGCGGGCTTCAATTTGGCCGGTGGTTTGCGCGAGGAACTGCGCGGCCATCTGTTGTTCGGCCGGGGTGGGCGCGCGGTGGAAGAGCAGCTTGTGGGCTAGGCGGATGCGCCCGGCGGTGGTGGGCTCGGCCATACCGACGCGAACGGCCAGGGCATCGGCCTGCTTCTGGACGAACTCGTTGTTCATCAGGTAGAGCGCCTGCGTGGCGGTGTTGTTCGAGACGCGGACGGCGGTGGCGGCGTTCGAGTCCGCGCCGTCAAAGAGATCGAGATAGGCATGGGGCTTGAAGCGCTGCTGGAAGAGATAGACGCTGCGCTTGTTGTGGTCGAAGGCGACGGGGTCGGCGACGAACGGCTTGTGCTGCGTCTGCACATAGCTGGCGCGCGGCGCGAAGGGATGGGGGCCACCGGGAACCGGATCGAGGTTGCCGCTCGCGATGAGCATGGAGTCGCGGACCTCCTCGGCGGTGAGGCGGCGGCGATCGTAGCGCCAATAGGTTTCGTTCTTCGAGTCCTTCACGGCGTTGGCCTCCGAGTGGCCGGAAGCGCCTTGCCAGGCGCGGGTGAGCAGGATCTGTTTATGGAGTTTCTTTAGGCTCCAGCCGTTGGCCAGGAAGTCGGCGGCGAGATGGTCGAGCAGTTCGGGGTGGGTGGGCTTTTCGCCGCGTGCGCCGAAATCGTTGGGCGTATTGACGATGCCGCGGCCGAAGTGCCAAGTCCAGACGCGGTTGACGAGCACGCGCGCGGTGAGCGGGTTTGCGGGATCGGTAATCCAACCGGCCAGGAGATCGCGGCCGCTGCCTTTGTGATCGGCGGGAACCTTCTGGCCGCCGAGGATGCTGAGGAAGCCGCGGGGCACTTCCGGGCCGAGCGTGCCCGAGTGGCCTTTCACCATGATCCTGGAGTTCGTGGGTACGCCTTCGGAGACGGCGTAGACCATGGGGAGGTCGGGCCAGGAGCTGCGGATTTGGAGGAGGTCGGCTTGGGCTTCCAGGAACGCTATACGTTGATCGGTGGGAGCCTTCGGATCCTTGCCGTCACCCTTCTTGACGATGCCGTGGGCTTTCACCATCCGCTCCTGCTGCTTGCGGATGCGCTCCTCGTCTTTCTTATCGAGGGCGGCAAAACCATCGAGATACTGATGATGTTCGAGGCCGGCCCAGGCGTACTTGCTGCTCTTGAAGATGCCGAAGAGGGCGTAGTAGTCGGCGGTGGGGATGGGGTCGAACTTATGGTCGTGGCAGCGGGCGCAACCGACAGTGAGGCCGAGGGCGGCTTTGCTAAGGTTGTCGATGGTGTCGTCGATGGTGAGGTAGAACTCGCTCTCGGTTTGGCCGAAGCGGCGGGCGTTGGCGAGGTAGCCGGTGGCGATCAACTTGTCGCGGCGGTCTTCTTCGTTCTGGTGGGGCAGGATGTCGCCGGCGAGTTGTTCGCGGAGGAATTCGTTAAAGGGCTTGTCCTGTTGGAGCGAGCGGATGACGTAGTTCCGGAAGCGGAACATCTCGGGAACGGGATAGTCGGAGGCATCGCCGGCGGTGTCGGCGTAGCGGACGACATCGAGCCAGTGGCGGCCCCAGTGTTCGCCGTAGGCGGGCGAAGCGAGCAGGCGATCGATGAGCTTTTCGAAGGCCTGGGGCGAGGTGTCTTTGAGGAACGCTGCGGTGTCTTCCGGGGTGGGGGGCAGGCCGGTGAGGTCATAGGTGGCGCGGCGGAGCAGGGTGAGTTTGGAGGCTCGGGGCAGCGGCGTGATCTTCCTCTCGCTGAGCTTGGCTTTCAGGAAGCGGTCGATGGGGTTGCGGCTCCATTCGGGATCCAGGACGGCGGGCGAAGGCACGGGGTGCAGCGGCTGGTAGGCCCAGTGTTTCTTTTCTTTCTCCCAGTCATAGGCCGGTTTGACGGCGGCGACCGTGCCGCCGGTGCGTGGGTCCGGCGCGCCCATTTCGACCCAGGCGACGAAGTCGGCCACCTGCTCTTTGGGCAGCGGCTGGCCGGGTGGCATCTTGAAATCTTTGTGCGTGCCTTGGATGACTTTGATGAGCAGGCTTTCAAGCGGCTTGCCAGGGACGACGGCGGGAACACCGCTGCGTCCGCCTTTGCGAGTCGCTTCGAAGGAGTCGAGATACAAGCCGCCTTCAGCTTGCTTCAGCTTGGCGCTATGGCAACCGTAGCAGCGGGCAGCGAGCACCGGCCGGATCTTCGATTCGAAGAACTCGACGTCGTCAGCCGCAGCCAATGCCGCGGCCGCACCCAAGGTCAATAGAAATAGGCGCATAGCAAGTTGTAAAAATCATATCCCGGCCGTAGCTTTCGCGCATCCGTACGGCCAGGATGGCTACATGCACGAAAACAATGATCCTCTCCATGAGTTAGTTCACCTTTATGTGGACGGTGCGTTCAATCGCCGCGAGTTGGTGGCGCGGGTAACGAAGATGTTGGGAAGTCCGGCGGCGGCCCTGGCGGCGCTCGGCGGCTTCTCAGAGTTGCAGGCGCAAGCGCCGTCGGCTTGCCCGGCGGGAATACGGGTGCCGCTTGACGCGCCGGATATTGTGGCGCGCGACATTGAGTTCGCCGGGGAGAATTCGCCGATTTACGCCCATTTTGCGCATCCGCGAAATATGGAGGGTCCGCAGCCGGGACTGATCATCATCCATGAGAACCGAGGATTGGTGGATCACATCAAGGATGTTTGCCGGCGCGCGGCGCGAGCTGGATTTGTGGCGATTGCGCCGGATCTGCTCTCGCGGCAGGGTGGCGTGCAGGCGTTCCCCGAACCAACACAGCAGACGGCAGCATACGGCCGGACGACGGTGGACCAGCGGCGGAGCGATTTGATCAGCGCACTGGACTACCTGAAGTTTTCGCCCTTGTGCCAGTTTGACCGGATTGGGGCGATTGGGTTCTGCGCTGGGGGGCAGAACGTGTGGGACCTGGCCGTCTATTTGGAGGAGTTGGCTGTGGCAGTGCCGTTTTACGGAACACCACCGGCGGTCGAGAGCATTCAGCAGATCCAGGCGCCGGTGCTGGCGATTTATGCCGACCGGGATCGCGCGTTGACGGCTCGCATGGCGCCGGTGCTGACTGAGTTGCTGGCCCGGCAAAAGCGTTTCGGCTTCAGCGTGTACGAGGGGGTAGGCCACGCGTTCCACAACGATACGGGGGCTAACTATAACGCCACGGCGGCCTGCGAGGCGTGGTCACAGGCGATGACGTTCTGCAATAAATGGCTGCGCGCGCCGCGGGCGTAGGCGGTTAGAAAATCCAGTTCAGGCCAATAATCGGGAAGAGACCCAACTGCTCATTGGCCACTGGACGATTGGCCCGGCGTGCCCATTGATAGCCGGAGATGTTCTCGCGGTTGATGACGTTCTGCGCGCCGAGGAAGACGAGCAGCGGCTTGTCGCGGAAGGTGAAGGTGCGGTCGACGCGGACGTCGATGCGGATGTAGGCCGGGACGCGGAGATCATTTACCCGCGTGAGGTCGAAGATGCCGCGGCGTTGCTCCGTCGAGAGGGTCGTATCGAAGGGCGTATAGGGGCGGCCGGAGGTGACCGTCGTGCGGGCCGAGAACTCCCACTTCTTGTTCAGGCGGTAGCCGCCGACAGAGTTGAAGATGACGGGGAAGTCGTAGGTGGAGGGGCGCAGGATGCCGTCGAGGCCGCCTTGGCGGGCGCGGCTGATGGAGAGGTTGGCGTTGCCGAACCACTTGGCGCCCCACTTCTTTTCGGCAAAGAACTCGATGCCGCGGGCGCGCCCGCGCCCGGCGCTTGTTAGCGGGAAGAGGATCTCGCTGATCTGGAAGGTGTCACCGACGCTGGCCAGAGAGAGGGCCGGGAACTGCGTCGACACCGGGTAGTCCTTGTAGTCCTTCTGGTAGGCCTCGACGGTGAAGCGAAGCGAAGCGTTCGGGATGTAGGTGAAGCCGGAGACGTAGTGCTGCGAGCGGAACGGCGTCAGGTCCCGGTTCTGCGGGAAGGCGGCCAAGAAGAGGAACTGGGGCTGCTGGTAGTAGGTGCCGAAGCTGGCGCGCCACGAGAGCTTGTCGGTGATGCGGTAACTGAGTCCGGCGCGGGGGCTGAAGCGGGTGCGGCCGATGAACTGATAGTTATCGACACGGCCACCCCAGGTGAGGTTCCAGCGGCTAGTGAGATTGCGACTGCTCTGGAAGTAGGCGCTCGATTGGCGGGCGGAGAAGTCCTGGCGGATATCGAAGGGGTTGACGTCGCGGACAATGCTGTACGGGCTGTCGGACCCGAATGGCGCGGCCGAGTTGTAGTTGACCCGGAAGAACTTGAAGCTGCCGCCGAGTTGGAGCTTGTCGAGCATCGGGATGTAGCCGGTGTAGTCGTACTTGAGCGTGGTCTCGCCTTCGCGGGATTTCTCGCGGAAGATGAGGGGGCTGCCGGCGATGAGATCGTCGACGTTCGCGGTGGGCGGGGGAATACCGTTGCGGATGAGGTCGCGGACGGACTGTTCGACGCGGGCTTCGGAGTGGGTGACGCCGAGCAGGCCGACGCCTCGCGAGCCGTATAGCCGCTGCCAGTTGAAGCCGTTGGCGCTGCGCCAGCCGCCGTAGCGGATGTCGAGGTTGTTGAGCTCCTCTTCTTCGAAGTCGTCCTTGGGTTCGGTTTCGTTGCGAGCGCCTAGGCGGATGTCGTCCGAGCCGGAGATGGAGACGGCCCAGATGCGGTCGCGCGGGGTGAGATCGTAGAGGACTTTCGCGTTGTAGGTGTAGAGAACCGGGACGCCGCCGATGCCGATGTCCTTCGTGAACAGGTCGAGATAGCTGCGGCGGGCGGAGAGGATCCAGGAGCCTTTGCCTTTCTTGATGGGGCCTTCGACAATGCCGCCGATGCCGGGGTCGCCGACGGTGAGGCGGCCGCGGAACTTGTCGCGCGCGCCTTCTGTCTGGGCGACTTGGAGGACGCTGGAGGTGCGGTTGATGAAGGGAGCGGGTTGGCCGCCGGTGAGGAAGGTGACGTCGCGGATCAACTGCGCGTCGAGGATGCTGGTGGTGCCGCCGGCGGAGGCGAAGTTGGCAAACGCGTTGATGTTGGGAATCTCGATGTTATCGACGATGAAGAGGTTTTCGAGGGGGCTGCCGCCGCGTACGATGATGTCGTTGCGGAAATCGTTGGCGCCGATGGCGACGCCGGGGAGGAGCTGCACGTAGCGGGAGACGTCTTGCCGGGCTCCGGCGACCTTGAAGAGCTCTTCGGTCTGGATGACGTAGCTGGAGCTTTTGATCTCTTCGGGAGCGACGAAGACGGATTCCGAGACAGTCATCGTCTGCTGCAATGCGTCGGCCGCGGATAGGCTGACTTCGACTTTGCCTTCGAGGCCGGCGCGGACATTGACGACGGAGCTGCGGATGGGCGGCTGGCCGGGGGCGGTGATGTCGAGTTGATAATCGCCGGGCCGGAGATCGGGGAAGCGGAAGAGTCCGCGCTCGTCCGAGGTGGTGCAACGGGAGGAGTCCACGATGCAGACCTTGGTTTGGGGGGCGGGTTGGCCCTTCGAGTCGGTCACGGTGCCAAGCAGGCCGCCGACACCGGTGGTGTCCTGGGCGGCGAGGGGCAGGGAGAGCAACAGGAGGAAGAATATGCGCATGCGTCTCCATAAGGAGATGCTTGGGAGGCAGTTATCGAACTAACTTAATGTTGTCGAGCTCGAGCCAAGTGCGGACACCGGCTGGGCGACTGATAACAAAGGTTATAGCCGTCGCGTCGGCGCACGGGCAGCCTAATGCGGAGAACGGAATCCGAAATTTCTTCCAGGCGGGGCCAGGAGTAAACGAACTTGTAATTGGATCGGCTTTGGAGCGGCGGGAAACGACTAAGTTATAGGCTAGGCTGTCGCCGCGGGCTTCGAACTCGATGGACTTCCAGCCGGCGAGGTCCATGGGCTCGATGCCGCCGGGACGGAGCGGGAGGGTCATGTGGACGCGGGGCTTCGAGGATTCAGACATCTGCGCCTGGATCGCCAGGGCGAAGTTGCCAGCGGCGCGGCCGATGCGCTGAAAGAGAGCGCGGGAGAGATCGGGGCCGCCTTCGTAGGTGTTGATCCAGCGGGTGTCGAGGCGGCTGCGGCCGTCGACGCGGTTGAAGTCGTCGAGGAGAGATGGGGCCGGAATGGCGGGCAGCGGCGTCGGGCCGGGGGCGGCGACGGCTTGGGCGAGTTTGGGGAGGTCCTGCTCTACGCCGTTGAGCCAGACGCGATGGACTTTCTGGATGTCGTTGATGCTCGAGTGAGGTGCGCCGTCGATGAGGACGAGGTCGGCCGCTTTGCCGGGCTCGATGGAGCCGCGGTCCTTGTCGACGCGGAGGACACGGGCGGAATTCAGAGTGGCGGCTTTGATGGCTTCCACCGGGGGGAGGCCGGCGCTGTGGAGGAGCGTGACTTCGCGGAGGGTGGCCCAGCCGTGATGGGTGCCGGAGATGCCGGCGTCCGTGCCGGCGACGATGGGGATGCCTGCGTCGAAGAGGGCCTTGGTGTTGCGCTTGAGGACTTCGTACTTGCGGATGCGGAGAGCCGAGGGTTGGGCGAAGGCGGGGCGGCCCTTGAAGGCTTGCAGGGAGACGGTGTCGAGGACTTGCTCAAGGAGAGAGTCGAGGATGGGCGTGCGCGGTTCGTAGACCGCCGAGGTGGGGCCGTAGGCGGTTTTGCCAGCCTTCATTTTAGCGATGAGGTCGTCGTCGAAAGGCTTGTCCTGCATGCCGTGCATGATGGCGTCGACGCCGGCCGCGGCAGCGATTCTGCCCTTGTCGACGGTGACGGTGTGGGTGAGGACGGGGAGGCTGGCCTTGTGCGCTTCTTCGACTATGGCGCGGAGGGTGCCTTCTTCCATGCTGGTGAGGTCGGCGGAGGTGCCGTAGCGCCAGCCGTCGGAGAAGACCTTGATGACGTCGGGACGGTTCGGCAGGGCGCGGCGGACGGCGGCGCGGCCTTCACGGGCGGTGAGCACCTCCTGGGTGAAGATTTCGCCGCGGCCGATTTCGAGGCCGTGACCGCCGGGGGTGGTGATGCGGCTGGCGAGATGCAGGCGCGGGGCAGGCCAGGCGCCGGAGGCGGTGAGCTTGCGGACGGTCGAGAAGGTTTCGCCGTAGGTGCCGAAGTCGGCGACGGTGGTGACTCCGCTGAGGAGATAGGCCTTGAGGTTCTTGCCCCAGTCCTGGCCGGAGCCGCTGACGCTTGCCGATTGAACGTGGGTGTGGAGATCGAAGAGGCCGGGGATGAGGGTTTTGCCGCGGGCGTCGAGGCGCGTGGAGTTCGGGGCGGGCAGGTTGGTGCCGACAGCGACGATGCGGCCGTTCGAGATCAGAACGTCGACTTGGCGCGGGGGAGCGCCGGTGCCGTCGATGACGATCGCGTTCTGGATGAGAAGACTCTGCGCCGGAAGGAGGCCGGCGCAGAGCAGAAGAAGGCCTAGGCTACGCTTCACTCACTACAGGATTACGCAATTGGCCGAGCCCTTGCACTTCGATGATGCAATCGTCGCCGGCCTTGAGCAGGCGCTGCGGCTTGCGGGCGAAGCCGACGCCGGCCGGGGTGCCGGTGGTGATGATGTCGCCGGGTTTCAGGGTCATGACCTGGGAGATGTAGCTGAGGAGTTTCGGCAGCTTGAAGATGAGTTCGCTGGTGTTCGAATCCTGCAGCACTTCGCCGCTGATGGTGGCCTTGATGGGCAGGGCGTGGGGGTCGGCGACTTCGTCCTTGGTGACGATGTACGGTCCGATGGGGCAGAAGGTATCGATGCTCTTGCCCATGAGCCACTGGGAGGTGGCGAGTTGGAGATCGCGGGCGGAGACGTCGTGGAGGTTCATGTATCCGAAGACGTGGTCTTCCCAGTCGGCTTCCGCGATGTTCTTTCCGGGCTTGCCGATGACGACGGCGAACTCGGCTTCGTAGTCCGGGGTTTGAGCGCATTTCGGGAGGACGATTTCGTCGCCGGGGCCGATGATGCAGTTATTGAACTTCGAGAAGATGGTGGGCACGGTGGGGATGGCCATGTTGGATTCGATGGCATGGTCCCGGTAGTTGAGGCCGACGCAGAGGATCTTTTCGGGGCGGGTGAGCGGCGCGAGGATCTTGACGTCGGCTTCGGCCACTTTGTCGGTAGCAGTGGCGGCATAGGCTGCGGCCGTGGCGGGACCAGCGGGATCCGCGATGAGGGCATGGAGATCGGCGTAGCCAGCGCCGGCGAGAGCGGTGATGGTGGAGCCATCGGAGACGCCCGGCTCAGGCTGGCCACCGGGACGCGCAAACATCAAAAGTTTCATAGGTCCCCAAATTGTATCAATGCGGGGTGAGAGCGGCGGGGTAAAATAGAGACTTAGGCATGGGAGTACTTATCTGCCGGAGTATGTAGCGATTGGCCTGATCCTGTTGTGCCACTGGCAAGTGTGGAAGTGGACGCGGGAACGGTTTCCAAAACTGGTGTGGCTGCTGGGGGCGAGCGCGTTTTTCGGCGCATGGGGCATGTTGTTTGAACTGCACTGGGCGTGGCAATACGTGCCGCCGGGCGAATGGTTTTTCTGGGCGCGGGGCGCGGGCATTGCTTGGGGGATCTGTACTTGCGGGATGACCGCGGTGTGGGCGCTGGCCCGGCGGATGACGCCGCGGTTTGACCCGGGGCGCCGGCGGCTGCTTTTGACGGCGCAGACGGCGGCGGTGGCCGCGCCGGCGGCCGTGACGGGATTTGGGATTATCGTGGGGCGTCGGGATTTGCGGCCGGTGGAGATCGAAGTTCCGGTGCGGGGCTTGGCCAAGGACCTGGACGGGATCCGGATTGCTCAGCTCAGCGACATCCACTATGGCCCGTTTCTGAGCCGGCAGGAGTTGTCGAACGCCGTGGGCATGGCGAATGAGTTCCGGCCGCATCTGACGGTGGTGACCGGGGACCTGATTACGCGGGACGGGGATCCGCTGGACGAGTGCCTGGACGAGTTGGCCAGGTTACGAGCGGAGAGCGGCGTGTGGGGCTGCCTGGGGAACCATGAGATTTACGCAGAGTGTGAAGAATATGTACAGCGGGAGGGGCGGCGGCGGAATCTGCACTTCTTGCGGGGACAGAAGCAGGAGTTGCGGTTTGGGGACGCGCGGTTGAATCTGGCCGGGGTAGACTACCAAAAGATGCACGGCGACTACCTGCGGAGAGGGAAGGTGCTGCAGGAGGCCGGGTCGTTTAACATGCTGCTTTCGCACAATCCGGACGCATTCAGCAAGGCCGCGCCGCAGGGTTGGGACCTGATGCTGGCGGGGCATACGCATGGCGGGCAGGTGACGGTGGAATATTTGCATCAGCATTTGAACTTCGCCCGCTTTTTTACGCCTTACGTTTATGGGCATTATGAAGAAGGCAATTCGCACTTGTATGTGACGCGGGGTATCGGCACGGTTGGCGTGCCGGCGCGCATCGGAGCGCCGCCGGAAGTGGCATTGATTAAACTGTGCGCGATCTCATAATCAGCGATATTCATGCAAACCTGGAAGGGTTGACGGCCGTGGTGGAGGCAGCCAACGGCGAGTACGACCGTGTGATCTGTTGCGGCGACCTGGTGGGATACGGCGCGGATCCGAACGCCGTGATCGAGTGGGTGCGGGAGAACGCAGCGGTAGTGATCCGGGGCAACCACGATAAAGTGGCCGCGGGCCTGGACTCGATGGAGGATTTCAATCCGCTGGCGAAGCGGGCGGCGATCTGGACGGCGAACGCGATGACGCCGGAGAACTTCGAGTGGTTGAAGGCGCTGCCGAAGGGGCCGGTGATTGTCGATGACTACTATGCGGTGGTGCACGGCTCGCCGCGGGATGAAGACGAGTACGTGATTGAGGGGCCGGAGGTGCGAGTGGCGATGGAGGCCGCGACGCAGGAGTTGACGTTCTTCGGCCATACGCATCTGCAGGGCGGCTTTCAGTTGAAGCAGCGGAAGGTGATCATCATCGGGCCGCCGTTTCCGGACGAGAGCGAGTATACGTTCCAGCTTTCACCGGACTACCGGTATCTGGTGAATCCGGGGTCGTCGGGACAGCCGCGGGACGGGGACTGGCGCGTGGGCGCGGCGGTTTACGATTCCGAGGCGAAGACGGTGCGGCTGCTGCGGGTCTCCTATGATCTGGAGACCGCGCAGAAGAAGATTCGGGATGCCGGACTGCCGACGCTGCTGGCGGACCGTTTGGCTCGCGGCTACTGAAACTTGTTGTGGAAGAAGAGTTCACTGGCGGGACGCCGGGTGCGGGGGCTGGCCTCGCGAGCTTGGAGGGCCTCCGATAGGAGAGCGGGGTCTCCGTGGCGGCCGATGGCGAGGCCGGCTACGGGCACGTAGTCTTCGGGGATGGCGTACAGATCGCGGATGCGGTCGGGCAGGATGCCTCCCATCTGATGGGAGTGGAGGCCGTGCGCCATAGCTTCGGTGACGATGGACATGGTGGCCTGGCCGACGTCATGCCAGCCGTAGGGATTGGGCTTACCGCCGCGGGTGAAGGTGAGTTTGGCGACGGAGATGGCGAGGAACGGGGCGGATTTGGCCCACTCCTGATTGCCGGGGACGAGGCAGCTTAGCAGTTGGGCGTGGGCCTCGGCGTCGTCGATGGTGGCATAGATGTAGCGCCAGGGCTGCTCATTGAAGGAGGACGGCGCCCAGCGGGCGGCTTCCATGAGGAGGTGGAGAACGGCCAGTTCGATGGGCTCCGGGGAGAAGGCGAGGGGGCTCCAGCGTTCAGCGAGCAGCGGGTTCAGATTGGGGTTGTTCATGGAAGTAATCGAAGATCTTTTTGGCGGCGGCGGCGCCGACTTCTTGGGCGAGAGCGGCTTCGGTGGAGAGCTTGACCGCTTCTAAGCTACCGATGGTTTGGAGCAGCTTTTCGACGGTACGCTCGCCGACGCCGGGGACGGAGAGGAGTTCCGACCGCATGCGGGTGATGTTGCGGCGGGTGCGATGGAAGGTGACGGCGAAGCGGTGGGCTTCGTCGCGGATGGTTTGGATGACGTGAAGGACGGGGTTGTGGCGATCGAGGCGGACGGGCTCGTCCTCCTGGCCGTAGACGTAGATGATCTCTTCGCGTTTGGCGATGGAGGCGATGGTCTGGTCGGTGATGCCGAGGGCTTCGAGGGCTTCGGCGGCCGCGTGGAGCTGGCCGAGGCCGCCATCGATAAGGACGACGCTGGGAAACTTGGCGCCTTCTTCCTTGAGGCGGGCGTAGCGGCGGGTGACGACCTCTCGCATGGAGGCGAAGTCGTCGTTGCCGACTACCGTCTTAATGATGAATTTGCGGTAGTCGGCCTTTTTCATCTTGCCGTCTTCCCAGACGACCATGGAGGCGACTTTGTCGGTGCCCTGGATGTGGGAGATGTCGAAGCACTCGATGCGGCTGGGGGGTGAGGGGAGATTGAGCGCGTCTTCGAGGGCGTCGGCGACGGACTTGGCGGTGGGTTTCAGGATGCGGAAGCGGGCTTCGAAGCAGTGCTTGGCGTTGGTTTCGGCGAGGTCGAGGAGGGCCTTCTTTTCGCCGCGCTGGGGGGTGCGGATTTCGACGCGGCGGCCTCGCTTTTCGCTGAGGAGTTCGGCGAGGGCTTCGCGGTCTTCGAAGTCGTCGGGGACGTGGACGATGACGGGGACATAGGCCTGGTCGAGGTAGACCTGCTTAATGAGGGCGGCCATGAACTCGGGGGCCTCGAAGTCGAAGCGGTCTTCCCAATAGAACTCGCGGCGGTCGACGATGCGGCCGTTGCGGACGTGGAAGAGGTTGACGGCGATGAGGGGCGGTTCGGCGTAGTAGGCGAAGATGTCGATGTCGTCGCCGTGGGCGGTGGCCATCTTCTGGGTTTGGGCCATCTCCTCGATGGTGACGAGGGTGTCGCGGAGGCGGGCGGCGCGTTCGAAGTTAAGCTCTTCGGCGGCTTCGGCGATCTGCTCGCGGATGTGGGATTCGAGGTCTTTGAGACGGCCTTCGAGGAAGAGGCGGGTTTGGCGGACGGCTTCCGAGTATTCGGGGGCGGTGACGAGGCCTTCGACACAGGGGCCGAGGCAACGGCGGATATGGTACTGGAGGCAGGGATGGGTGTGCTTCCGGTTGAAGTCGATTTTGCAGGAGGGGATTTTGAACTGGCGGTGGATGAAGTCGGTGAGGCGGTAGGCGAGGTTGCCGGGGAAGTAGGGGCCGAAGTAGGAGGCGCCGTCTTTGCGGAGGCGGCGGGTGACGAAGACGCGGGGGACGCGTTCGTTGGTGAGCTTGATGTAGGGGTAGGTTTTGTCGTCTTTGAGGAGGACGTTGAAGCGGGGTTTGTGCTGCTTGATGAAGTTGTTTTCGAGGGCGAGGGCTTCCTTTTCGTTCTCGACAACGATGTAATCGAGGTCGGCGGCCTCGGAGATGAGGGTGCCGGTTTTGGCTTCGCTGAGGCGATCGTCAGAGAAGTAGTTGCGGACGCGGGCGCGGAGGTTCTTCGCTTTGCCGACGTAAATTATCTCGCCGAAAACGTTCTTGTAGAGGTAGACCCCTGGAAGGAGGGGCAATTGCGATACTTTCTCGCGGAGACTCATAGAACGCGGGGCGTTATACTTTGATTGTGGCACGGGTATTTTGGTTGACTTTGTTCGCCTCGGCTTGGCTTTGGGCGCAGGCCCCGGCCCCAGCTCCGCAGGAACAGGAGCCGCCGGAAGAAGATACGGCGTTGACCGGGGTGAAGGAGTACGCTTTCAATCCGCTGCAGGCGGAGAAAGAGCTGAAGATTGGCAATTTTTACGCCAAGAAGAGCAGTTGGAAGGCGGCCACGATGCGGTTTCGGGAAGCGGTGCGATGGAATCCGGGTTTGGCGGAGGCTTGGCTGCGGCTTGGCGAGTGCCTCGAACGCTCCAAGGACAAGAAGGGAGCGCGCGAGGCTTTTGCCAAGTATCTGGAAATTGAGCCGGAGGCGAAAAACGCCGCCGAAATCAAGAAGCGGATGGGCTCGTAGCGCTTAGCGCGGTGATGAGCCGTTCCAATCCCACCGAGGGTTCTGGAAACAGGTCGATGTACTGCAGTTGCGCCGTAATTTGCCTGGGCAAGCGACAATCTTCGAGGCGCACGGGAATGACGAAAGGATAGTCCAGCGGCCATTCGGTGGCCCGTTCGAGCGCATAGCGCAATTCCGCGTGGAATCGGCTGGGACGGCCTAGCGCGTGATTTGAGAAACAGGGGATGAAGAAGTCGGCCATGCTGATGGCGCGATCGATCGCCTTCGGCCAGTTTTGGCCGGGAAGCAGTTTGCGCCGGTCCATCCAGGGGTGAAAGCCGGCTTCCTCCAAGGCATCGAAGAGCTCTTCCGCGAGTTCGACATCTTCGATGGCATAGGCGAGAAATACACGTTTGCCGCCGGCGGCGCGGAATCGAATTTGGCCCTTTTCGTCGGTGCGAAAGGTTCCGATGGACTCGATATCGATGCTGAGGCCTTCGGACAGGCATTGCCGGAGGACTTCGACGATGTCCTCGACGCCTGTGTCGAGGGGCGGATTCACTTCGACTCCTCGCGAGCCGGACGAATGATGCCCAGGCCCGGAACCTTTACTTGTTTTCCTTTGCGGAGTTTGGTCACGAGACGGGTGACCAGTTGATCGAGTTGGTCGGCGGCAACAGCGGGCGGCCGACCGGTTGCCGCCGCAATGCGGGCCAGCAGTTCCGGAGTTTTCATAGCGTGCCCAGGATAGGCGGGGCGGAGCTAGTAACCGGGACACGGTCCGCCCCGGTTGGCGCCTAAGTGTTGGGCGATCAACCGGGTACGGATGGATGGGTTTATTTCAACAGGTCGTGAACGGCGTCCGCGTTACTCGGGCAGTTTGGGGGCTTTGATGTATTCGCGGGGGATTTCGCCGGTGAGCGACTTGAGCCAAGCGACGATTCGCGTGACTTGTTGAGGTTCGAGTTCGGTGCCTAGCTGATGACGGCCCATGAGTTGGACGGCTTCGGGGAGCGTGTTGACGTGGCCGCTGTGGAAGTAGGGGCCGGTCTTTTCGACGTTGCGGAGCGAGGGGACTTTGAAAACCATGCGGTCAGCGGCGTTCTTGGTGACTGCGATGCGGCCTAGGTCGTCGGTGGCGGGCCAGGGCTTTTCGGCGCCGAGCTTTTGGAACATCTTGCCGCCGATATAGGGGCCGTTGTGGCAGGTGGCGCAGCCGCCGTGCATGAACTCGTGGTGGCCTTGCATCTCTTCCTGGGTGATGGCGGCGCGATCGCCGGCGAGGAAACGGTCCCAGCGGGAGGGCGTGACGAGTTTGCGTTCGAAAGCGCCGATGGCGAGGGCCATATTGTTGAAGGTGACAGGTTCGGCGGCGCCGGGGAAGGCTTTGGCGAAGGCGGTGCGATAGCCCGGAATAGCCCGGAGGGTGGCGACGACTTCGGCTTCGCTGGCCATGGCCATTTCGACGGGGTTGAGAACGGGCCCTTTGGCTTGTTCTTCGACGTCGGCGGCGCGGCCGTCCCAGAACTGGGCGAGGTGGCCGGCGGCGTGATAGACGGTGGGCGAGTTGCGGCCACCGAGCTGGCCCTTAAAGCCGGTGGAGAAGCGTTTGCCGTCGACGCCGTAATTGGCGAGGTCGTGGCAGGAGTTGCAGGAGACGTCGCGGCCTTTTGAGAGGCGGGGCTCATAGAAGAGCATACGGCCGAGGTGAATCTTAGCGTCGGTGAGAGGATTGGTTTCCGAGGGGATGACTTCCGGGAGTTTTCCCATCATGCGGCCGCCCATGCGACCCATGGGTTGGGCGTAGGCGCTGGCGGCGAGGCTGAGGGCGAGGAGTACAGGCGAAAGACGGAGCATAGTTAATAGTCTACCTGTCTATCCGGATTCAGTTTCTTGTAAAAGGTGACAGACACTTCGGGCGAACCGGGTATTTGGCACCCTTTTCAAAGAGCGGAGACGGGTTCGGAAGCAGCGGAGTTCTACGATTCGAAGCCAGATCAGGAGCGATTGACGTAATCGGTAGTCGGCTGCGGCGACGCGGACGCTATTTGCGGTTCGAAGCCAACTTCGGGAAGCGGATGGTTTGCCGCGGCGGCATTGACCTTGGTATCTGCTTTTGCGGGCGGCGGCGGCAGGGTACGACGTTTTTCCTGGGCGTGCTGGAGATTTTTGAGGGCTCGCTGATGGCTCCGTTCAATGGCGGCGACGTAGCGCTGGATATTGCGATAGATGGCTTCGTTGGTTTGGCTCAGAAATGAGGTGGCGTGCATGTGTCCCGTTGAAAAGGTGACGGATTCGCCGTTGTCGATGAGATTTTCGAACGATTCGAAGATGAGGAAGTCCTGGGTTTTGGCTTCGACGGTGCGGGCTCGATTGAGCCGCCACTGGGCTTCGACAAGTTGGTCGGTGAGGATGCGCTCTTCTGGGGTGGCTGGTTGGTAAGCGGCGAAGAATTCGGCGCGCAGGGCTTCGAAATCCTCAGGGGATTCGTCGCCGACGAGCAAAGACGAGGAGCAAAGGCCGTGAGCGAGACGATTTTTGCTGGAGGCGGCTTTGCCTGCGGCCGTGCGTGGGCCGGTGGATTTCATGGCATTGCGTTGGTTTGTAAGTTGGCGCCGGTAGGCGTCGACTTCGTCGTGGCTGGTGGCGAGTTTGGACTCGAGGGTAGCGATACAGTCGGCGACGAAGGCTTTGCGATCGAATGCAGGCAGTTGATTGGACATGATGGAAGACTCCTTGGGGGTGAAATGGAAAAGCCCGCTGGCCGGATGGGCGCAGCGGGCTTTTCTGGCTTCACTATAGCGGGGGTGTCAAGGGATTTCGGGGGTGTTGGGGAGGGTGATGTTGGAAAGAAAGTAGATATTCTGTTGCGTGGGGCGTGACTGAGGTTTGGGGAAGAGGGACTTTGGCGGCCCGTTTGACATCAAATTAGCGTCTCGTCATGCTTAAATCGAGATGCGCACGACGTTGGACCTCGACAAGAATGTACTCGATGCTGCGAGGGCGTTGGCTTCCAGTCGTGGGATGCCGGTGGGTGCGGCTTTGTCGGAGTTGGCGCGACGGGGGATGGCGTCGCGGATGCCGTTGAGCGGCCCCAGAAGTTTCCCGGTGTTTGACGTCCCGGCGGGAACGCCGAAGTTTGGACCGGATGACGTGACCGCGGTATCTGCTCAGGAAGACCGCGAGGTGGCGCGCGAGTTTCTTGAGCCGGTGCGTTAGGGCTATCGGTTTCTCCGCTTGCTGTCAACAATCGACTGCCGATGGAAGACCCTTCGTCGGACATACGGCGAGACCGGACGACCCCAGAGCTGGGGCGAGCCAGGAAGCCCAGCCTCCCAAAGGGCGGCTACGATATAGACTTAGGTCTTTTGATCGAGCCTAGATGGAAACCCCTCTTACATATATGACCCTTCGGATTCTTGCGTTCGCCGCCGCCTTGGCGGGGGACGCTGTGGCGCAGGGGCTCTACACGTTTGAATCGGCGGAGGAGTTGGCGGTGTTGCGGCCGGGGAACGCGCGGGCGGCGATCTGCAGCGACGGCGTGACCGAGGGCGAGAAGGCACTTTGCGTCGACTTTCAGCCGGCGGCGTGGCCGAAGGTGCTGTTCCGGCGGGCGGCGCCGTTCGACTTTCGCGAGGCGGGGGAGTTGGCGGTGGACATCACCAATCCGGGCGCCGAGGCGGTGACCTTCCGCATTCGCATCGACGACGATCTGCGCGCGAATGGAACGCTCTATTGCCGGACCGCAGCCGGCACGGTGGCGCCGGGGGCGACGCAGACGTTTGCGTTCCGGTTGGATAGCGCCGGGGCGATGGCTTGGGGCATGCGGGGGCTGCCGTCGCATCAGGGGACGGCCACGATGACCGAGAATCCTTCGAGTTGGCGGCTCGATTTGAGCCATATTGTGCAGTTTCAGATCTTCCTGAGTTCGCCGCCGGACGAGGTCCGGCTGATTGTGGACAACATCCGGCTGCGGCCGCAGGTTTCGCTCGATGGGATGGCGGACCGGTTTGGGCAGTTTAGCGGGGCGGATTGGCCGGGGAAACTGAGCTCCGAGGAGGAGTTGGCCGAGCGGTTGGCGGCGGAGCGGACAGAGCGGGAGGAGCGCGGGACGCCGGGGGATCGCGACCGGTTCGGGGGGTGGTTGGAGGGTCCGCGGATGGGGGCGACGGGCTTCTTTCGAACGGAGAAGGTGGAGGGGAAGTGGTGGCTGGTGACGCCGGAGGGAACGCTGTTTTTCTCGCTGGGACCGACGGGGGTGCGCACTGGCGATACGACGTTTACGACGGGCCGGGAGAATTTATTTCAGTGGCTGCCGGAGGAGGGAGATCCGCTGCGGCGGCATGCTTCCTATGTGTCGGGGGCGGTGCAGGGGCCGATCCGGGAAGGGCGGGCGATGAATTTTTACGGGGCGAATCTGGAGCGGCGGTATGGTCCGGAGTACTTGGCGGGTTGGGCGGAGACGGCGCTGGCGCGGCTTTCGTCGTGGGGGTTCAACACGATTGCAAACTGGTCGGACGACCGGTTGTTTGGGCGGGGGGTGCCGTATGTGGTGCCGGGCGGAATTGGGGGGACGCACGGGCGGATTCCGACGGGGAACGGGAACACGATTCATGACGTGTTTGATACGCGGTTTGCGGGGAGCGTGCGGAACAGCTTGCGGGCGCAGGCGGAGCGGCATCGGGATGACCCGTTTTGTTTGGGCTGGTTTGTGGATAACGAGCTGAGTTGGGGGGCGAACACGGCGGTGGCGGCGGGGGCGCTGTCGGCGGGGATGCGGGGGTCGGCGGCATTTGGGGCGATGTTGGGGCTGTTGCGGGAGCGGTACGCGGACGTGGAGCAGTTGAATGCGGCTTGGGGGACGGGGTTTGCGAGTTTTGAGGCGGTGGGGGCGCCGCCGGCGATGAACGAGCGGGTGCGGGCGGACTATGTGGCGTTTGCGCGGTTGCATGCGCGGACTTACTTCCGGACGGTGCGGGAGGAGTTACGGGGATTGGACCCGAACCATTTGTATTTGGGGGCGCGGTTTGCGGGGTTGGCGCCGAGCGAGGTGGCGGAGGCGTGCGCGGAGTTTTGCGATGTGATGAGTTACAACATTTATCAGCGGCGGGTGGAGGCGGGGCGGTGGGAGTTTTTAAAGGGGTATGACAAGCCGGTGATTATTGGGGAGTTTCACTTTGGGGCGCTCGACCGGGGGATGCTGCATACGGGATTGGGGCCGACGGCGAGCCAGGAGGAGCGGGCGGCGGCGTATGGGGAGTATGTGCGGTCGGTGTTGGCGCATCCGTCGTTTGTGGGGGCGCACTGGTTTCAGTGGGTGGACCAGCCGTTGACGGGGCGAACGCGGGACGGGGAGAACTATAACATTGGGTTGGTGAGTATTGTGGATGAGCCTTACCGAGAGTTGCTGGAGAGCGCGCGGACGGTGCATGGGGAGGCTTATTGGTTGCGGTGGTTGGGCGTGCTTTAGGTGCGGCGGAGGTTGCCCGTGACCGTGGGAGACTGGGGTAATGCAGAGGAAGTTGGAGATTTCAGAGGGCACTGATCGTCGGGGGGAGGCAGCGGCTGGGGAGTTGGGGATATCTTTGGGTGAGGAAGGGGGGCGGGAGAGAGGCGAAGGGGACAGGCCTTGGCTTGTTTGCGCGGGGGCGTTGGCGCATCTTCATGAGGAGACGGTGCGGATTCAGCGGTTCGTGGACGAGGAGTTTGGGGGGATCGAGGCGGAGGACTGGGCCTAGAACCCTCTGGCCGGGCTGTTCTGCGTTCTGGCGATTGGCATGGGAACGGCGAGGCGGGGCTATTGCTTTCGAGGCGGCGAACTTAGGGCCGGCTGTGGTCGCGGCCGGACTTGCATGTTGCCCAGTCGAAGGTTGGGGAGTGCTGGGTCTGGGCGCGGGCGCGCAGGCGATCCGCTGCCTCTTGGGCCGCCCTCCGATCGATTGATTTCTGGACTTTCTTTCCGTCAGCTTCGTGCATACGTGCTCTTGAATCCCGCTGAGGCAAATTTACCATGGGCAATCGGGAAGACGTACCGTATGTGGGGCGTTTGATAGAATCCGAAGTTACGATGCGGATACTGGCTGCGCTTGCGATCGCGTCTTTGTTACCGGCGGCGCTGCCGGCGGCGGAAGGGGATGAGTTTTTCGAGCGGAAGGTGCGGCCGGTGTTGGCGGGGCGGTGCCAGAGTTGCCATGGGGCGGAAAAGCAGTTTGCTGCTTTGCGGCTGGATGGGCGGGAGTCGATTTTAAAGGGCGGGCTGAATGGCCCGGCGGCGGTGCCGGGACAACCAGAGGCCAGCCTGCTGATTCGGGCCGTGAAACACCTGGGGCCGAAGATGCCTATGGGCGAGAAACTGCCCGAAGCCGAGATCGCCGTGCTGGAAGAATGGGTTCGGTCGGGGTTGTTTTGGCCGGCCGGGGGGAAGCCGGCGGCGGCGGGGTTCTATGAGAAGTTACTGAAAGAACATTGGTCTTATCAGCCGGTACGGCGGGTGGAGCCTCCGGCGGGGAAGGCGGCACATCCGGTGGACCGGTTTTTGGATTTGAAGCGGGGGGCGGCGGGGCTTTCGATGGCGGCGCCGGCAGAGCGGCGGGTGCTGGCGCGGCGGGCGGCTTATGTCGTGACCGGGTTGCCGCCGGATCCGGCGTTGCTGGAACGATTCCTGAATGACCGGGGGCCTCGGGCTTATGAGAGCTATGTGGATTCGCTGCTGGCGTCGCCTCGGTATGGGGAACGGTGGGCTCGGCATTGGATGGACGTCGTTCGCTATGCGGAGACCTATGGCTATGAGTGGAACTACGAGATACAGGGCGCTTGGCGGTATCGGGACTATTTGATTCGCGCCTTTAACTTAGACGTTCCCTATAACCAGTTTGTTCGCGAGCATGTGGCGGGGGACTTACTGGGGAAGCCTCGGATTGTGGATGGGCGGAATGAGTCGGTGCTGGCGACAGCGTTCTATCGCATGGGCGAGATGGGCCATGACAACTGCAACCAGTTTCGGGAGATTCGGACGGATGTGGTGGATAACCAGATCGATACTCTGACGAAGGCGTTCCAGGGCGCGACGGTTTCTTGCGCGCGGTGCCATGACCACAAGATCGACCCGATTCCGACGGAAGATTACTACGCGCTTTATGGGATTTTGAACAGTTCGCGGCCGGTGGCGCGGACTTTGGAGACGGGGGCTACCGCGCCGGCGGGATTGGCGGAGATGAAGACGGCGATCCGGCAGGAGTTGGCTTCCGCTTGGCTCGCCGGGACGGCGCAGTTGGGCGCGGAGCTGAAGGCGGCTTTGGCAGAGCAGAAAGACGCGGCCGAGGCGGCGGGGTTGGCGAGGGGGCTGGACCCTTTGCGGGTGCAGCTGTGGAGCAAGTTGCTGGGGCGGGAGAAGCTGGACCTGGCGGATCCGTTGGCGGTGTTTGCGCATTCGGCGGAGGAGTACGGGAAAGAGGGCGCGGCGCGGGAACGCTTCAACCGGGAGAAGTTTGTGACGGCGGCGGACTTTACGCAGGGGGTGCCGGCGGGATGGAGCGCGGAGGGGCTGGGCTTGCAGGCAGGGCCGGCGCGGACGGGCGATTTCGCCGTGGCGACCGAGGGGCGGGGGGCCGTCGAAGGGATTTTTCAGGCGGGGCTGTTTACGAACTTGGTGACGGACCGGTGGAACGGGTCGGTGCGGTCTCCGTTGCTGGCTTCGAATAAGAAGTTCGTGAGTTTGCAGGTGATGGGCGGGAAGTTTGCGGCGCGGCGCGTGATTGTCGATCACTGTGTGATTGGGGAAGACTATGACCTGATCGATACGCCGCGGCTGCGTTGGGAAAAGGTTTCGACGAAGGACGCGGCGAAGTTTCCGGTTTATCTGGAGCTGAATACGCGGACGGATAATCCGCGATTTCCGGATCGGCCGGGGCGGCTGAAGAAGAATTTGGACGGGAGTTCGCGGTCGCATTTCGGGGTGACGCGGGTGGTTTACCACGATGAGGATGTCGCTCCCAAAGAGAGCTTGGGGCACCTGGAGGCGTTGGTGGGGACGCCGACTCCGGAGCAGTTTCAGAGGATGGTGGAGCGGGCGATCCGGGCTTGGGGGGCGGGGACGGCGACGGCGGCGGATGTGACGTGGTTGAACTGGTTGCTCGAGAACGGTGTGGTGGTGAATTCGCGGAACTTGACGCCGGCGCTGCGGGGATTGACGGACCGGTACCGGGCGGCGGAGGCGGGATTGGCGGAGCCGACGGTGGTGGCGGGGATGGGCGATTTTGATCCGGGGGCGGACCATCCGATCTTTTTGGCGGGTTCGGCGGTGAATCCGGGGCCGGCGGCGCCGCGCCACTTTTTGACGTTGATGCCGGCGAAGTTGAAGGCCGTGGGACCGCAGGGGAGTGGACGGCGGGAGCTGGCGGAGGCGATGGCGAGCGAGGAGAATCCGTTGACGGCGCGGGTGATGGTGAACCGGATCTGGCATCATGTTTTCGGCCGGGGGATTGTGGCGAGCACCGATGATTTCGGGCGGAATGGAGCGGCGCCGTCGCATCCGGAGCTGTTGGATTATTTGGCGACGGAGTTTGTGCGGGAGGGGTGGTCGACGAAGGCGATGGTGCGGCGGTTGGTGACCTCGGCAGCGTTCCGGCAGGGGAGTTCGGCGGAGGCGGCGGCGCGGGCGAAGGATCCGGGGAATGCGTTGCTGCACCACTATCCGGTTCGGCGGCTGGAGGCGGAGGCGGTGCGGGATACGCTGCTAGCGGTTTCGGGGCGGTTGGATGAGACTCTGTACGGGCCGAGTGTGCAGCCGCATCGGGGGGAGCCGCAGGAGCATCGGCGGCTGTTTCAGGGGCCGCTCGATGGAAACGGGCGGCGGAGCATTTATGTGAAGATCACGCGGATGGAGGGGCCTCGTTTTCTGGAGATTTTTGATTTTCCGAGCCCGCTGCAGACGAGGGGGAATCGGGACGTGACGAACGTGCCGCCGCAGGCGTTGGCGATGTTGAACGATCCGTTCGTGATGGACCAGGCGGCGGTTTGGGCGAAGGGGTTGACGGCGCGGAAGGACGATGCGGTGGACGCGCGGATTGGGCGGATGTTTTTGGGTGGCTTGGGGCGGCCAGCGACGGAGGCGGAGTTGAGGAACTGGGGGGCGTTGGCGCTCGATTTTGCTAAGCGGCATGGGGCGAAGGATGTACTGGGCAGTGAACGGGTGTGGGCGGACTTGGCGCATACGCTGTTTAACCTGAAGGAGTTTTTGTACCTGCGATGAAGATCAGCCGCCGTGAGTTGCTTCGCACTGCTTCGACCGGGTTTGGGTATCTGGCTTTTGAATCCATGTTGGCCGGGGCGCCGCACTTTGCTCCGAAGGCGAAGAATGTGATTTTTTGCTTCATGCCGGGCGGGGTGGGGCACATGGATAGCTTCGACCCGAAGCCGAAGCTGGCGGAGTTGGACGGGAAGGCGGCGGTGTTAGAGAGTTATGTCGCGGGGCCGAAGCGGAAGTGGCTGAAGTCGCCCTGGGCGTTCAAGCAGTTTGGCCAGGCGGGGCTGCCGGTGAGCGAGATTTTTCCGCATATTGCGAGCGTGGCGGATGAGTTAACGGTGATTCGTTCGATGAAGAGCGAGTTTCCGCTGCATGCGCGGGCGAACATTTTTCTGCATACGGGACGGAACTTTGGCGGGTTTCCGAGCTTGGGTTCGTGGGTGAATTATGGGTTGGGGAGCAGCAATAAGAATCTGCCGGGCTACTTATTGCTGAACCATGGGGACAATCCGCCGGGCGGATTGGAGAACTTTTCGAATGGGTTTCTGCCGGCGACGCACCAGGCGATGGGGGTGAGGGCGGCGGGGGTTCCGGTGGACAATATTGTGCCGGCGGGGGCGGATTTGCAAGGGGCGAAGATGGCGGCGGTTCGGGAGCAGGATCAGCAGTTTTTGGCGGCGACGGCGGGTGCGGATGCGGTGGAGGCGGCGATTGCAAACTTTGAGATGGCGTATCGGATGCAGTCGTTGGCGCCGGATGTGTTGAATTTGGATAGGGAGAGCGAGGCGACAAAGAAGCTGTATGGGTTGGACGCGGCGAACCCGCATAAGAAGGCTTATGGGTTGCAGTGTTTGCGGGCGCGGCGGTTGGTGGAGGCGGGGGTGCGGTTCGTGGAGATTACGCCGCCGAATCTGTATGGCGGGAACAATGGCACTTGGGACCAGCACGATAAGTTGCGGGAGGGCCACGAGACGAACGCGATGGTGACCGATCAGGCAGTGACGGCGCTGATCAAGGATTTGAAGTCGCGGGGGTTGTTAAAAGACACGCTGGTGATTTGGGCCGGGGAGTTTGGGCGGACGCCGGATACGGGGAACGGGGACGGGCGGGATCATCATCCGTTTGGATTTACGATCTGGATGGCGGGGGGCGGGGCGAAGGCGGGGCTGATCTACGGGGCGACGGACGAGATTGGGAACCATGCGGTGGAGAACGTGATGACGGTGCATGATCTGCATGCGACGGTGCTGCATTTGCTGGGGCTGGACCATGCGAAGTTGACGTATCGATTTGGGGGGCGGGATGTGACGCTGCCGGATGTGCATGGGCAGGTGGTGCGGGCCTTGATTGGCTAGCTGACGAGGAGGGCGGGGCGTTCTTCGCGGTCGAAGAGATTGGGGATCTCCATGGGCTCGATGTTGGCGGGGCAGGCGGCGAGGCCGGCGGTGAAGATGGCGACCGGGCGGCCGAGGATTTTTACCTCCTCAAAGGTCAGCTTGCGGGTGGTGAGGTGGTCCCAGGCGGCTAGGAGCTTTTGGCCTTCGACCTTGCCAAAGTTAGGGGGTTGCAGGCCGAAGGAACCAACGGTTTGGTCTCGGTAGAGGCGGTTGCGGTCGGCGGGGGAGAGTTGGTCGGGGCGGCTGGGGGCCGGGGTCGGGGGCGGCGGGGTGTAAGAGGGGTGGAAGCCGTCAAGCGCGAAGGCGTAGAGCTTGTGGCCGGGCTTGGGCTGGAAGACGGGAATGGCGGAGCTGACGTCGGCGACCGCGGAGGAGACGCCGGGGTCGGGGCCGCCGATGCGGTTGAGGATGTAGTCGGAGGTGACGGGTTTGTAAGAGCTGTAGAGCTCGAACCATACCGTTAGATTGGGGACGAAGAGGGCCCCCAGGTCGATGGCGGTGCGGGCGAGGCGGGCGAGGCCGTTGGCGAAGGACTCGGGGGTGGCTCCGGCGATGACGAGATTTTTGGCGTCGAGGTCGATGGCGGCGAAGGTGCCGTGCTTTTGGAGAATGGCGTGGAGATCGCTCCATCGACCGCCGTGGGCGAGGGCAAAGACTGCTGGTTCGAGACTGAGGCCGCGCTGGAAAAGGCTCATCCAGATATCGTGGGGCGGAACGGGGACGCCAAGGCCGGGGGTGTCCTGGCGAGTGCGCTCGTAGTACCAGCGGATCCGGTTGAACTTGGCGGTGTCGATGCGCTCGCCGGAACCCTTGGCCATGGCGCCGGTGGTGGGGTCGTCCTTGGAGTTCTTGGTCATGAGGATGCCGCGGACGTTGCGCTGACCGGGGTCGCGGTACTTCTGACCGAGGATCGTCCGCATGCCGGCCTCGAAGCTGTCGCGGTTTTGAAAATACCATTTGCGGCCGTCGGGGCCGACGACACCGATGGGGCCGCCTTCGCCCGGCTTGTAGTATTCGTTGTCGGCTCCGTGCTGGAAAAGGCTTTGGACGTGGGGGGATTTGTTATCGAGGGAGACGCGGGGCTTGCCGTCGGGGCCGCGGGCTTCGGGGGGGAGGTTGCGGACGTCGTCGTTGATGTTGACGGCTTGGTCGAGATTGCTGCGGTTGCGCTGGAGATAGGCGAGTTCGGCGGGATCCTTTTCATTGCCGGCGCCGACGGGGATGCGATCGCCGGTATTGGCGTCGAAGACTTCGGCGAGGTCGAGGTCGGGATAGTAGCCGATGCGGGCTTTTTGGAGGATGAAGCGGGTGAGGTCGGTGTCGTGGGGGTAGGCCTCATAGAGAGCGCGGACGGTGCCGGGGTCGGTGAGATCGAAGTGGCCTTTGGCTTGGAACTCGGTAAGAACCTGGGCGACGCGTTCGTAGTTCTTCGTGTTGGCGGTGTCGACTTTGGCGGCGTCGCGGAGCATGTCGGGATGGAAGACGACGCCATCCTCACGGACCATGGCTCCGTTTTTCTTGATGGACTCGACGGATTTCTCCCAAGTGGCAACGGCGGCTTCGTTGTCCTGGCGGATGGGACGAGCGGTGGTGGGTTTGGTGACGAGGCCTTCGGTTTCGCCCATGGTGGCGCTTTTGGCTTTGAGCCAGAGGGGCTTGGGGCGCTTCGAGAACTCGGAGGCGTGGAGGGCCATGGCGTTGCTGGGAACGCGGAAGGCAACGTACTGTTCGGAATCGTGGGCGTAACGGCGAAGTTGGCCGGCGATGTCGGGATGGAGGAAGAGTTCCTGCTGCCATTGGCGGTACTCGTTGAGCGACATAGGGCCGAGGGGGGCGCGTTTGGGAGCCGTGGAGGCGTTGGGTTGGGTGAGGCGTTTGCCGGAGAAGATGGACGTGGCCTTCTGGGCTTTGAGGATGTCGAGGGATTTCTGTTGCCCGTCTTCGGAATGGGGTTCAAAAGCGATGCGGCTGGCGTTGCGCTGGAGGACGCCGACGAAGGTTCCCTGGATGATCTTGACGATGGTCCAGGGGAACTCGGCGAGAAAGACATCCCAGAACTCGCGGCCCTGGGTTTTGGCGGTTTCGCGAGCGGTGAGGGCGTCGCGCCAGAGGGTGTTGATGGTGTTCTCGGCGAGGGACTTGGCGAGGCGCTGGACGCCAGTATCGGAGGGGCGGCCGCCAAGCAGCTTGCTAATCAGTTCGGAGAGGCAACTGGTGAGGCGGTTCATGCCGAGTTGCTTGATGTCGTCCTCTTTAAGGTTCGTGCCGCGTTCGTTGACCATCAGCGCGAGATCGCAGAGGAACTCAACCTGCTGCTTAACGATGAAGATGAGGAGTTCCTTGCCGGCTCCTTTGGGGATGGCTCCGCGGAGGACGCTCGAGATGACTTCGACGAGCATGGGCGGCACGTCCGCTTTGAGGACGCCGCAGAGTTCGCGGATGATGCTGGTTTGAGCGAGCGCGGCGCCGGCCGAGCGGCCGCCGGCGCGGAGGACGATGAGACTGATGCGGTAGGCGGCCTCGCGGAGGGGGTCCATTCCGGTGAGAGTGGGGACGAGGGCAAGGACTTGGAAGGAGGCGCCTTCGGCGGTTTCGAGACCTTTGGTGATGGTCTCCGCGGAGTCGATGGCGCGGTTGCGGAAAAGGTCGACGGCTTTGTAGAGGCGGCGGGAGTCTTCGCGGATGAGGGCGAGTTGGATGCCGATTTCGTGGATGTTTTCGTAGGTAAGGGCGCCGGCGGCGGCGTTGACGTCGTAGGCGACTTTGGAGACGCGATCGATGAGTTTGTCGAATTCTTCGATGTCCGGTTTCGGGGCGCGTTTGACGGCCTTGAAGAAGCCGACGACCGCGTCGGTGGTGGCGGCGAAGGCGGCGGTGGAGTTGGCGACGGCGCTTTCGATGAAGCCGTCGGGGTCGGCCCACTCCTGATAGATTTTTCGGTTGTCCTTGACGTCGTTGTAGAGGAGAAGAGTCTCTTCGCGGAGGATCTTGTGGTAGTCCTTGGCTTTGAGGACGAACTCGTCGGGTTGGACGAGGTGGATCTTGCTGTAGAAGACGATTTCGAGGAGGATGGTGGGGCGGCAGACCTGCTCGATGGCGGTGGAAACGAGGGCCTGCTGCTGAGGGGCGACGGGGGAGCGGAAGCGTTCGCCGTAGGCGCCTTGTTCGAGGCGCAACTGCTCGGCCTGGGCGGGTTCGAAGACGTAATCCTTGGGTTTGGCGTTGAGCAGGGAGTTGTGGGCCATGGGTTAGCTTCGGTGTTTGTTTTCGAGGCGCTGGTGGAACTCGTCGTTGATCTCGTCTCCTTCGGGGAGGCCCTCGGCGAGGCGGAAGGCGCGGGCGGCTTCCTTCAGAAGGTCGTTGGTCTCGCCGTCGATGGGGCCGTCATAGAGACCGAGATTGCGGAGGCGGGCCTGGACGCCGGTGAGGGTGGAGAGGGGATCGAGATGGCCGAAATTGAGATCGCAGGCGGCGAGGCTGCCGTGGGGTCCAACTTCGATGCGGCCGGAGCGGATGTCGGGGCGGACGAAGACGCGGAGCCAGCCGTCGGCGTCGAGGTTGCCGGTGGATGCTGAGCCGTCGAGGATCAGGACGTAGGCGGCGTTGGCGAGGGGTTTGTTGTCGTAGTCGAGGAACTGGAGGTTGAATTTTTCGGGGACGCCTTTGCGGACGAACTTGTGGGTGGCATCGGTGGCTTTCGAGACTTCGCGGCGGCGGATGGCGGGAATGAAGAGGACGTCGCCGGGGAGGAGGACGTTGTGATGTTTGCGGAGCTGACGGAGCTGGGCGTTGTTGCTGTGCTGCCAGACGGTGGACCAGTAGTGTCCGGCTTCGAGGGCGAGCTGAACGGTGGTTTCGCCCTGGGCGACTTCATGGTGACGGTCTTCGGTGTGGGCCATTTCTCGCTCCGCGTTCTTACATACGCGGCACAGGGGTACCGCTTTGGCTCACTGTTACGCGAAATTTTTTGGCTGTCCCGTCATTGCTAGAATCGGGAGACCCATGGCTGAATCGACCGAATATGGTGTACTTGCGATCCCCGCTCGCGTTGCTGACCTGGCATGCCGGATGGCCGCTCCGCGGGACTGGAACGTGATGGAGCTGCCGGCGGAGGATGTGGATTTTAGTGAGCCGTCGGCGTTTTTCCCGTTGGCGGTGGTGGTGGCGCCTTGGGCGGCCGTAGTGCTGACGGTGGCGGCGCGGCCGGCATTCGAGGACGGGACGTTGCAGGATTGGAGCTTGTTTTTGCTGAGCTCGCAGGACATCCGGCCGACGGCGTTTGGCCCGGTGGCGATTGGGGCGTTGCAGGGGCTGGGCGGCGTGGGCCGGCAGGAGCAGGAAGGGACATGGCTGGAGATTCGGTTCGCTTTCTTTGAAGACGGGGGGCGGCTGGTGCAACTGGGGCTGTTGGCGCCGGAAGCGATCAGCTCGCCGCTGGAGACGATTTGGCAGACGGCGTTGACGAGTTTTGCATTGGAGAGACCGCAAGGGCAGAACGTGCCGTTGGGTGCGGGAATGGGGATGATGCCGAAGGCGGTGGCGGAGCCCGAACCGGCGGAGGCCGAGGAGGAGGTGGGGCTGGCGGAGATCTGGCAAGAGATGCAGGAGCTGGCGCCGGAGCCGGAAGAGGAAGAGGAAGAGGCCGAGGCGGGAGAGCAAGAAGAAGAGGAGGCGGACGAAGCGGGGGCCGGGCGATTCGCGGAGTCCGAGTTGGGTCACTATGCCAAGTCGGATGATTTGGCGACGCTGGACCCGGAGCATCCGACGAACGCGCGGCTGCGGGAGCAGGGTGTGGGCTTTTCGCCGAATGTGATTGAGGCGGATGTGGAAGCGAGGAAGGCTCGCGTGGGGGCGGGCGCGATTGGGGCGGTGATCGGGGTGGCGTTGGGGTGGTTCGTGATTGACGACGGGAAACGGACGCTGGTTCTGGATCCGGACGGGAAGATCCAGATCAGCCTGGGGGTGTATCCGACGGAGGGCCGGGACGTCGATGCGATACTCGATGCGATTGAGGCCGAGGCGAGGGCGAGCTATCCGGAACCGGAGATTTTCCGGATTGACGATCGGGGATTTTGGACGCTGACGGTGCGGGACATTGTGGTGGATGGGGAGCCGGTGGAGCAGGTGCATCTCCTGACGCCGTGGGTGAGGGGCGCCGCGATGGTGCGAGCGCGGGTGACGTCGGATTTAGACGGAATCCGGTGGGCGGAGAACTACGCGCGTTTGATTTTGCAGAGCGCGGAGTTTGGCCAGGTGGAGCAGCAGGAGGAGGGGGCCGAGGAGCTGCCGACAGATGGTCCGCAATGGTGGCGGCGCGCGGTGCAGTTGGAGCGGGCGGATCGTTTGGAGGAGGCCGAACAGTTGTTGAAAGCTTCGATTCCTTCGCTGCATTTCGCCATTCAGACGGCGGAGCTGTATCGGGAACGTTGGCTGCGGCTGCGGGAGAGTGAGCCGGAGAAGGCGAGGGAAGCGCGGCAGAAGGCGGCGGATTGGGCGTGGCAGTACGCTTCCTATGCGACGAGTGGCGGGGAGGGGGAGGCGCTATCGATGGAACGGGATGATTTTCTGCGTTCGCTGGGTCCGGATCCGCTTTAGCTGCCGTTGCCGGCTGGGGGAGAGGCGGGGGACGGCACGGCGTCCTTCTGATCGGCCCATTTCAGCAGGGCATCGAGAGCGGGGCAGAGAGATTGGCCCCATTCCGTGAGACGGTATTCGACCTTCGGGGGCACTTGAGGATAAAGCTGGCGGGAGACCAGACCGGCGGATTCGAGTTGCCGCAACTGCTGCGCGAGCATCTTTTGAGAGATGCCGGGGATGAGGCGTTCGAAGTCGGAGTATCGCTGGACTTTTCCATCGAAGAGGTGGAAGAGGATGACTAGTTTCCAGCGACCTTCGAGATGGCGGAGGGCGTTTTCGACCCCAAGGGCGGCGGTTTCGGGAGTATAAATCTTACCCATGGGTATGTAACTTACTTTACTGTGCGTTCTTGTCAAGCAGTCAGTTTTCGCGGAGAATTTCCGTACAGGACTCCCCACGGGGGCCACCACGAAAATGACACTACCACTACCTACTTGCCTAACGACTTACTTTGCGGTTCAGAACGGGGCGGAATTCGCCTTGTTGGGAGATTGTTTTACCCCGGAGGCGTCCGTGCTCGACGAGGGGCGCCGATATGAGGGGCGCCGGGCGATTGAGGCTTGGCTGCGGGATGCCATGGCCAAATTTGCTTGCACGGTTGAGCCTCTGCAGGTGACGCAGGGGGAGGGGCAGTTGACGGTGCGAGCGAAGGTGAGCGGCAACTTTCCGGGTAGCCCGGTAGAGTTGGATCACCACGTTACCCTCGCTGATGGGAAGATTGCGGCGTTGGAGATCCACTGATGCCGATGGACCTGGAACTGGCGGGGAAGCGGGCGCTTATTACGGGGGGGACGCTAGGGGTGGGTGGCGCCACGGCGGCGCTGCTGCGGGAGTGCGGGGCCCGGGTCTTGACGGCTGCGCGCAGCCGGCCGGAGGGATTGCCGGAGGATCTGTTTGTGGCGGCCGATCTCACGACGGCCGAAGGGTGCACGGCGGTGGCGGATGCGGTGCGTGAGCGGCTGGGCGGTGTGGATATCGTGGTGCATGTGGTGGGCGGTTCGTCGGCGCCGGGCGGAGGATTCGCGGCGTTGGACGATGCGGTTTGGGAGCGGGAGTTGTCGTTGAATCTGATGCCGGCGGTGCGGCTGGACCGGGCTTTGTTGCCGGGGATGCTGGCGCAGGGCGCCGGGGTGATCATCCACGTGACTTCGATCCAGCGAGAACTTCCGTTGCCGGAATCGACGACGGCGTATGCCGCCGCTAAGGCCGCGTTGTCGACTTACAGTAAGAGTCTGTCGAAGGAGGTGGCGGGGAGGGGGATCCGGGTGGTGCGGGTGTCTCCGGGTTGGGTGGAGACGGAGGCGTCGGTGGCGTTGGCGGAACGGCTGGCGGAGCAGGCCGGGACGGACTATGAGGGCGGCAAGGAGATTGTGATGCGTTCGCTGGGGGGAATTCCGCTGGGACGGCCGTCGAAGCCGGCGGAGGTGGCGAATCTGATTGCTTTTCTGGCTTCGCCTCGGGCGGGGTCAATTACGGGTACGGAGTATGTGATTGACGGGGGGACGATCCCGACGGCGTAGGGGATGTGTTTTGGTGCCCGGGGCGGGACTTGAACCCGCACACCCGTGAGGATAACGGATTTTAAGTCCGTTGCGTCTGCCGATTTCGCCACCCGGGCACGTTGAAAATAAGAGGCTTATCGTCGTTTGTCCGGGGCTGCTGCAGGTCCCGTTCCGGAAACTGTGCCTACTTTGGACTTGGTCAACGCCGTGAAACTCTCGTACGCCAATTCTACCGCTTTTGGGGACGGATGAATATATCGCTGCAACAGCGTCATCGTGGAGTAGATCTCCGGAAACGGGTAGCAAGAGTTGCCGTAGGTGCTCAGGCGTTTGGGAGGGTCTCTGCATGATCCTGCGATGGCCTACAATCACTGGATCCATGCTGCGTAGTCAATGGTGAAAATGTACTTCGATCGGTATCCTCGGAAACTCCGTGAAACGGCCATCCTTGCCCACCTCAGATTGGGTGTACGCTCCGGTGCGCGGTGTGAGTTAGGAGCCAGGCCGGAAACGAAACTGCTGATGGGGCCCAGCCTCCTCTGCACCGAGTCCGGGCACCCGGACCTGGCGAAGCTATTCTGGGACCCGGCCGTCGAGGAGATGGGCGACATCGGGCTCGATCGCATCCAGGCGATCTGGTCTAAAGCAGGCGCGGCCCGTGAGGCTCACGCCGACAGCGCCTCGGTCGATTTCCCTGGCGTCCTCGGCGAGATCCAGGACCTCTGCCTGGAGATCAATCCAGGGCTGGGGGAGAGGCAGTAGAAAAAGAGGACTGATCTCCATGGACCCCTACGCCAATAGCTTCGACGACCCTGAACTCCATCGGCTGCTCGGCCAGATGGTAATCCGATTCGCGATGCTCGAAACGGTGCTCGGTAATTGCGTCCAGCGGCTTGGCGGAGACCTGATGGAAAAGGCCAGAGTGAAACCGAAATCTTGGCCTTTCGGTAAAGTCGTAGACGAATTGCACGACCTCGTAGAATCAGAAGGGCGAGTAAATCGGCAGTTCGCGGAGCTCCATCGGGCGACCGACATGGCGACAATGAAAGAGGACCTACTGAGGGCGGCGGAGGAGCGAAACTGGCTCATTCATGGCTTCTGGAGCTTCGACTTCGGCCAAAAGGCCATCACGATTCGCCGACAGCTCTGGCAACCGGAAACCGAGACGCTACACCTGACCCATAATCGAATTCAGGATCTGATCGACAGGTTGGGAGTCCTTCGGGGTAAGATAACAGCGATTTCAAACAACCTCGGCGAGTGCCGGCGGGCGGAGGCAGAGCACGCGAACACTCGAGATTAAGTAGCAAAGGCGGGCAGGGCTGTGGCGGCGTTTGAAATGGCACGGCTGGTCCCGCCTATTGCGCTGCCGATGAATAATCCGCGCGACGACCACGACGTACTCCCAAAAATCGGCAAACGTTTGCCGATTTGAAATCCGTCAACGTTGACGGATCTGGGGCTAGCGGTCAAATGCGACAACGTTGTCGCATTCAGATCCAAAACCGTTTGGGATTTTGAGATCCGCCAATGGCGGTCCGGAGGGCGGCGGCTACCTGCAGATAAGCGGATTCCTTCAGCCAGTGCATTCGTTGAGATAAATTGCTGGAAATCACGTTCCATCTGGGGATCATCCGACAATGGGAAGGTAAAGTAAAAGCGCCATTGAAACGCAAAGAAAGAAATAGTAAAGGAGCTTGACATGAGGCCGACACGCACGTCGACAAGATCCGCGACACTGTCCCGCACATTCCGGCGAAATGACAAGACTGCCGCTAGAATGGTTAGACTCGCGGTTCTTTTCGAAGACCTCCGGATTGAAATCGGTGGAATGTCACTGGCACCAAACTCGCAATTACTCGCGGACTGCTCGCCTCATTATCGAAATCTGTACTTCATGCGGCGATCCATTGCTACTTTGTTCGAGTTTGTCCAGGCACTCGATCACGTTGAAAAAACTCCCGAGTTCGAAGCCCTCAGTCTTAGTGCTGAGGCACAGCGAATGTGGCGGAGATCCAGGTTTTACCTTGATAAGCATAAGAAGTTCTTCGGAGATGTGAGAAACGATATTGGTGGCCATTACGGCGAGCAGGCTGCAATCAAGGCAGTGAACAATCTGTCCGGAGACGAAGTCGGAATGATTCATGTTGCGGTCGATGGCAAAGCAGGTGGGGCCACACTGCGATTCGCCGCTCAGGTGGCCGCTACCACTCTCTTGTTTCATTGTCACGGGAGATCAATGCAGGAGAAGGTCGCTCGTCTCTTCCGCCGGCTGCTGGTCGCGTATCGGCATGCTACCCGAGCAACGGATGTAATCACAGCCTTTTATTTTTGGCCGAAATTTGGCAGAGGATAACTGAGCTGCAATGATTGCGTCGCCGCCTTCCGCGACGTTCAGGTGTTGTGCGTCGAGGTCAATCTAGGGCTGGGGGCGGGAGAAGTTGAGAAACGGAGGGCATATCCACCGTCCATGCAATACTGTAGCTGATAGATTTGGGATTGAATCTGATGCCGTCTAGCCAAACCGAATCCACAACTACCGTCAGACCGCCCGGTGCCACTTCTCCGGTAGTTCGTGGTGGATCCCGGGTCGAGATCTCTATCAAGCCAGATTTTGCTCGATCGCGCAGATGGGACTTGGCAATGAATCGGTCCATCCATGTCCTGAAGGTTGTACTTTCCGTCGCTGCGTGGCCTTTCGCGGCCCTGTTGATGTTTGCCGTAGCAGAGATAGCTCTTTTCGAATTCTTGATTGGGCCTTGTTTGGTTACGTACTATTGGTCCTTGGGGATTCTCACGATCGCCCGCGAGGTCGTAAACGACCTCGGTCATGGCAGGTACGGGGCGGCGATTCTTGACGTATTGTTACTTGTCTACCTAACCATTTTCACTGCTATCTGTGCCTCAATACCTGTTGCGATCTGCTGGGGAATCGGTAACTCGGTTAAGGAGTCAATCGAGGGTACTGTGTCGAAATGGAATAAGGCGCGCCTGCGTCGGCAGAAAGACCGCAACCCCTACCTTCGTTCACTCCCGCCGCTTTAGCCACTTTTTGCGGGATTTCTTGCGCAAGCATCGTTCCTATCCGTTACCCGGCCTCCCCCCTCAAGAAGCGGCCTCCAACTGTGTCCGAAACTGTGCCCACCCTGCGTTACCCTTCGCTAATATGCGCTACTAGCCCATCAACCTAAGCTGCTAATTTTGAAAGAGTGTAGCAATCCATGGCAAGCCTTGCTATACCCTTCGGCCAAATTTTAAGTCCGTTGCGTCTGCCGATTTCGCCACCCGGGCACGTCTTTTGATTCTAGCGCTTCGCTGCGCGACCGCGGAGAATCAACTGGCGCCCTTGGCTCGCATCGCTGGTTCGTAGCGCCCGGGCGCGAGGACCCCGCGGGGGTCGAGCGCGTCCTTCAGCGTCTGCAGGAATTCGAGATAGTTCTCCGGCGTCTCCATCTCCGCCATCGACTGAATTCCCAAACGATATGAGTAGTAGCCCATACCATGCATCCGCTCCGCCAACTTGAGGTAACAGGCCATCGCCCGCTCATCCTCACCCGGGATCTGCCGGTCAAACGAAATCGAGATGATGCACGCAATCGCCCGGCCGTTGATCAACGTCAGCGAAATCATCGGCTCAAAGCCCGCACCCAAAAGGATCTCCTCAATCGCGGCCCGGGCACGGGAGACGTCCCGGCCGTCCGCCGGTAGAATCGGGGCCAGCCACAGCAGGCCGCAACCGTCACGGTCCGGGTCCATCTCGGCGGGGATCGGGCCGCGCTTGCGCCAATACGCGCTCTCAAGCGGCCGGTCCGTCGGCGTACCCTTCAACAGGCCATAGACCGGCTCCAGCATCGTCAAAGTTTTCGACAGATCCCAGCCGGAGAGCAGACGAAGCGGACCGGCATACCGACGCATCAGGCCGAGCATGCGATCGTCCACAAACGTCAGCCGGGTGACCTTGCCCGCCAACGCCGCACGGAGGAGACGGCGCGCCTCACCCACCTGTGCCTTCGTGCCGTACAGACCACCGGAACCGTTCCAGATGCCGAACTGCCGCTTACGCCGGAATTCCTCCATGTAGGCGGCGGTCAGGGGTGTTTTTCCGCCAGTCTCGTCCCAGGGATACTGCTGCAGCCCAGACAGCACCTTGTAATCGTTTCCCACGTGCACCGTGCTGCGAAGGGTGCCATCGAGACGGAGCCGATTCAACGCCGCGATGACCGGACCCAACTGGCGCTCCTGATCGCAACGGAAGAAGAAGGCCTGGAAATGTGACGGTTTCGGCATGAGCCAAATGCTCATGCGCGTGACCACTCCGAAACTGGATTGCGAGAAGAGCCCGTCCAAGGAGGGGCCGACGCCCCAACGGTGGAGGGCACCGGTTTGGGCTCCGGGGAACCGGCGATATCCGGTCTCGATGCACTCGCCCGTGGCGAGGACAACCTCCATGCCGCAGGCGTGGGCGAAATGGTCGCCGTAGGGCGTATGGCCGAAGCCTCGCTCCATGGTGTTGCCGATCAGGCTGGCGCGCGGGGAGGATCCGGTGGCGTCCATCCACAAGCCCGATCGCTTTTCAATCAGATAAGCGTAGAGTTGCTCCTGGGTGA
This sequence comes from Candidatus Sulfopaludibacter sp. SbA3, assembly GCA_945890485.1. Taxonomy (GTDB): domain Bacteria; phylum Acidobacteriota; class Terriglobia; order Bryobacterales; family Bryobacteraceae. The sequence continues at coordinate 99,412 of CAMDCN010000017.1, forward strand.
CCCCGGGCTCCACGGTTACGTAGGCCAACTCCTCGTTGAAGTCGACAATGCGATTCATGCGGCTAAGATCGAGAAGGGCGCAGCCGCTACGCGCCGGAACGCTCGAGCCGTATCCCCAATTTTTGCCGCTGCTAACGGGGTACACCGCGACGCGATACTGATTGGCGATGCGAAGGCACTCCTGCACCTGCTCGCGCGAGGCGGGACGGAGGATGGCCGGCACCACTTGACTCGTGGAGAAGGTGGTCGTCGCTACGGCCGTGAGCCGGTTCGGTTCCGTCACTACGGCTTCGGAACCCAAGGCGGCCTGCCACTCCAACAGCGCGGACGACCAATGATCGTTTCTCATATGGGGCCCATCTCGGGGACTAGTGCCGGCGTTCGACACGCCGGCCCGTCTTCGAGTCTTTAGACCTGGGTGTCGGACTTGCGGCGCATGCGGCTGACGAAGATGGCGCTTAAACCAATCCCGATCAGCGCGATGGTACCCGGCTCAGGAATATCCGTGCCGACAAAATTGGCAGAATAGGCGGCCGAAACCGTCTGTCCGTTGTTGATGTCGAGCAGGATACCGGCGATGTTCTTGCCGGCGGAGGGGGTATTGAAGGCTCCAACGTACGGGGTGGTGCCGGAGGCGGTAGTGCCCGTATATGCGTCCACCTGAACGTTGAAGAAGACAGAGGCGTTCGAGGCGTCCGAAGAGTTCGTCAAGGTAAACGGAGACGTGACACCATTAATGACCGGCGTGCAGGAGTAGTTGGGGTTATTGGTCAGTGTGCTGTCACACGCCGCCGCTCCGCCGGGCACGATGTAGGTCAAGTCGAAGAAGACGCCATTGTTGAACGTGATGAACGCGCTCAGGAAGTTCAACCCACTGATAGGAGGGTTGACGAGATCCTGAATGGTTCCTCCGTTGGTAAGCGGGGTGAGACCGGTAGCGAAAACGCCGGTCAAGGGAACATTTACGCCGAAGCAGCCCAGGAGACCAACGCCAGGAGTGCTACACCCAGAGGTCGGATCGCCGAAGAAGTCCACGGCGACTGCGGAGACGCCAGCCGAGCCGGTGAAGTTGACGGAGCCCGTTCCGATGGGCGCGGCGAACAGGCCCGGACTTGCGATTCCGCATACGGACGCAAAGATTGCGGACAAAATTCGAGAATTCATAGACACCTATACCTTTTTCACGTCGTTCGATACGCGGTGAGTCCGGCTGCCCCCATTTCGAGGGACAACGGCAGGCTCCCGCTCCGATACCCGTGGAAAAGGAGCATGTATAGGGCCTTGCACTAAGGCGTTTCCGAGACCCCCCTAGGGTTTTCTACGGGCGACGCGAAGGACATCGCAAGCGCCTACTTATCAACATTTTGCCCTCCAAGGCAGACCACCCCGGGGGGAGCCGGGAGCGTCGCTCGCATGATGGGGGCAGTGACCGCAAATGGTCAGGTGACGCAGAAACGTCGCGGCGTTAGCCCATGGAAGCGCCGCGGGCGCGCAGGCTTGGCGTCGCGATGTGGCTCGAATGGTCTCCGAATTGCACCCTCTCGGCGAGGGATTGCAAAGAGTTTACGCAGGTCGGGACGCTGGCGCCGCAGCAGACGACGCGAACGTTGGATCGCATTTGTTGCTGATAGGCGAGCACTTGAAATGCGTACTTCGGCGCAGGTCGCGAGGAATCGAACTGGAGCAGTTCCATGTCACAGTCAAACATGGGTTCGAAGTAGGTGGGCAGGGCCCGGCCCTGCCAATCCGCTCTTTGGGCGCCGAGGCGTTGCAGAATAGAGGACGAAGAGTGCCGGGTGGTGGCGGTGCTGAGCCCCACCGTTCCCCCGAGGATCTCGCCTAGAGCGTACATGGAGAGGACGCTACGCAGGGCGTGGGAGGTCTTGCGGGCTGATTCGGCGACGCACCATCCACCTAGTTCAGCGAATTGAGCGCCACGGTCCATGGCGAGGCGGATGGAGCTCTCGACGACGGAACGAACCTGGGACTGCCACTCCGGTTCAGCCGCCAGCCGGGATCGAGAGGTAAGAGTTGTCTCGAAGCAGGGGTTTGGCAAGGAGTAGTAGCGAGCGCAGCTCACCACTTCGTTGGCTTCGCCCTGAATGACGAGATGCCAACTGTGGGGGTCGATCGGCTGCTGGTGGCGACCGTCGGAGGTCAGGTCGCCGGGACGCAGGGCGCCATCAGCGAGATAGCTCCGGCCGCGGAATCGTTGTACGGCGCCAAGTAGCTGATTGTAGGCGAATTCGTCCACCACAACATCGTCGAATTGGCTTTGCCTCTTCCAACGATGGGGGGCCAGGAGCACGAACTGATGGGCGGAATCCGGCCGGCAGGCGGAAGTCGGGCGCGCGGCGAACAGCATGAGGAACTCCATTTCTTCGAGCGCGAAGAGATTCGAACGCGAACGGTGGAAGGGGCGGGGCGCTCACCATACCACTGGCGGCAACAAGGGACTAAAAGGGAAGGCTACGGAGAATATCGACACGAATGGGGAATAACCTTAGGGATGGCATCCAGAATTCGGCCGGGTAGGGGAAACGAATCGGCGCTCAGAGGGATCAAACAGAGGAACCGCTTGTTGGGAGTTCAGCACGTATGGGTTCGACGGGTTGCAATTGATCTGCCATCGCGTGGCGGCGGGCGGTCGCGTCTGTCACAGCCTGGAAGTCCTTTAGAATCACCTCGGGCAATGGTGTCGCGCGCCGTGTGGACGGGAAAAGTTTTCCCTCGCTAGTCCGAACTTCCTTAGTTTGCTAGCGGAGCGCGGCTTCGAGCTCCTTTTTCAACTTGGAATCCGGGGTGAAGATTGGCTGCATGATGGTTAAGGTTTCGCGGACGAGTTTCTTTCCTTCCTCCACCTTGCCAAGCCTGATGAGGCAGAAGGCTTCGGCGGAGAGACGATTGCCTCGCCAAGCCGCGCCCATGCTCTTGCCGGCGATGGCGTCGACCTCCTGGACGAGGGCGGGCACTTCTTCGCACTGCCCGCAGCGCATTAAGGCGAGGGCGGCATCGGAGAGGATCATCCAGCGGATGGGTCCGATCTCATCGGCGCGGCGCCGGGTTTCGGCGATGACGTCTCTGGCGATCTTGGCGGGGCGCTCGGTTTCGCCGGTGAGGCCGAGTTTGGTGGCCCACATGACTTTCAGGCGCAGGTTTTCGAAGGTGCTCGTGAACCCCTCGCTTAGACGCACGCATTCGCCGAGGGCGTCGGCGGCTTCCTTGATCCTTCCGCGGCCTTGTTCGATGTAGCCGATGGTGCGATAGAGGGCGATACGGACTCCGGGGGTGTCGGGTCCGGTGCCGGCGTAGCGCATACCCTCTTCAACGACTTGGAGGGCCTCCTCGTAGCGTTGGGCGGAGTAGAGGGCGACGGCGTAGGTATTCATGGCGAGGGCCTTGAGAAGGCCGGCGCGCATGGCGAGGTCGGTCGAATCGTCGGGGACCTGGCGGATGATGCCGGGGAGGGGGGCGAGAAGTTTGACGATATCGGCCTTTCGCGCTTCGCAAGTGTCCATGGATTCACTGCGCTGCGTGAGATAAGTAACGAACGTGATGGGGGGCATGGAGGCGCGGTGGCGCTCGACATCGGCTTCCACCTCGCGGACGATTTTCATGGCGTCGTCGCATTTGCCGCGGCCGATGAGCATGCTGCTGACGGCCATGCGGGCGGTGATGCGTTCGCCGGGGGTGGCGGCGCGGCGGCCAGCTTCCTCCATCATGCCCATGGCACCATCGGGGTCACCGGCTTCGGCGAGATAGCCGCCGAGGGTTTGGAGGAGGGTTCCGGCGGCGGTGTCGCTCATCTGGTCGCGGCGCTTCAGCTCTTTGCCGGCGTTCTGGACGAGCTCGCGGACGGGCATATCCTGGCGGCCGCCGTACATGGGGCGGGAGCTTTGAATCATCCAGTTGAGGAAGTCGGCGGTTTCCTGAGCGACGCGGGCGGCGGCGAGCTTTTCGCGCTGCTGCCACCAGGCGTAGCCCAACGCGCCGGTGAGGCCGATAAGCAGAAGCAAAGTTGAAGTCACCGTGCCGCGGTTGCGGACGGCATATTTGCGCACCTGATACCAAGCGGTCTGCTTGCGGGCGAGTACGGGGCGCTGTTCGAGAAAGCGTTCGAGATCGTCGGCGAGTGCGGCGACGGTGAGATAGCGTTCGGTTGGTTCGGGGGCGATGGCTTTTTGGACGATGGCTTCGAGGTCACCCTGCAAGGTACTGCGCAACTGTTCGACGCGCATGCCGCGGGCGGCGGCGGCTTCCGGGGTCAAGCGTTCCGTGAGGCGGCGGCTTTCAGTTTCGCCGGAGGCACGGGCCCAGACGCCGAACATGGAATCGCGACTGCCGAAGGGCCATTCGCCGGTAACGAGTTCATAGAGCACGACGCCGAGGCTGTAGACGTCGCAGGCGGTGGTGACGGACTCGCCGCGGAGCTGCTCCGGGCTGGCGTAGAGCGGGGTCATCTGGCGAGTGCTGGTGAGGTCGCCGGGACGGACGAGTTTGGCGGTGCCGAAGTCGAGGAGGCGGGCGCGGCCGTCGCGGTCGACGAGGAGGTTGGAGGGCTTGAGGTCGAGGTGGACGATGAGGGACCGGTGGGCGGCGGCGACCGCGTCGCAGACCTGAACCATGAGGCGGAGCCGGGCGGCGATGTCGAGTTGCTGGCGGTCGCAATAGACATCGATGGGAGCGCCGTCGAGGACGCGGTCCATGACGAGGTAGGGCTGTTGATCGGCGGTGACGCCGGCGTCGAGGACGCGGGTGATGCCGGGGTGGTCCAACTGGGCGAGCATCTGCTGTTCGCGATGGAAACGGGCTTCGGTTTCGCCGTCGGCGAGATGGGAGTGGAGGACTTTGACGGCGACGGGTTGCTTGACGCCGGCACGGTCGATTTCGGCGGCGTAGACGGCGCCGGTGCCGCCGCGGCCGAGGAAGCCGAGGATGGTATAGGGTCCAATGGTGGCGGGGGCATCGGGGGTTGGCGTGGCGGGAGGCGGCTGGTAGCTGGCGGCGGCGCTGGCTTCCTGGGAGAGGGCGGTGAGCATGGCCTGGACTTCGTCGCGGATGGTGGCGTTGGACTCCACCCGTTCGAGGAAGGCGGTTCGGGCGGCCTCCGGCTGCTTTTCGGCCTCTTCGCACAAGGCTTGAATGCGGCTCCACCGTTGCTCAGGCGTCATGTTGTAGATTGGCGCAAATTCGCGCTCCTCCGCGTCATAGTAGGAATGATTGTGTCGATGCCGGGCGCCCAGCATCTGCACTCGCATGGAACAGAACACAAACGATACCAAGACATGGCCGGAACTCGCCATTGGGCTTTTTGACCAACTGACGGGCCGGGGCGCTGAGATCACTTATGCTTTCGAGAATTTGGAGGTGCACGTGCCGAGTTCGACCTCGCCGACTGCGGCGCATGCGTTGTGGCGGGTGAACGGGACGATGCGGATTCGGACGAGCGACGCGACGACGACTCCTCGTGGCTAGGCCAGAGGTTGAACTGGACCTGCGGATCGAGAACGGCGGCCACCGGGTGCATGTTTCGGGATCCGGAGGCCAATATGTATTGGAGTGCGAGACCCTGCGGGCGGTGGTCCACTTCGCCCGGCTGGGCCGGCGGTACCGGGGGCAGGTCCCCCAGGGCTGGCGGATTCAGATAGGATGGCGTGGGATGCGGTGGGGATAACGAAAGGGCCGATCGCGATTGCCGGTGCTACGGGCTATGTGGGCGGGCGGCTGGCTCCGCGTCTGTTGGAGTTGGGGTACGCCGTGCGGTGCCTGGTGCGCAGCCCGGCGAAACTGGCGGACCGGCATTGGGCGAAGGGCCCGCATGTGGAAGTGATGCGGAGCGATTTGACCGATTTAGCGGGGCTGACGGAGAGCTTGCGCGGGTGCTCGGCTGCTTTCTATTTAGTGCATTCGATGGTTTCGGCCAGCGCGGAGTATGCCCAGCAAGACAGGCGGTTGGCGGAGACCTTCGGGGAGGCGTGCGCGGCGGCGGGGGTGGAGCGGATCCTGTATCTCGGTGGGCTGGGGGAAACGGGCGCGGGGCTCAGTGAGCACTTGCAGTCCCGTCGGGAGGTGGAGGGGGCGTTGGGAGCCGGCGGGGTTCCGGTGACGGTATTCCGGGCGGCGATGATTATCGGGTCGGGGTCCGCCTCGTTTGAGATCTTGCGATATCTGGTGGAGCGGCTACCGGTGATGGTTACGCCGAAGTGGGTGGCGACGCATTGCCAACCGATAGCGATTCGGAACGTGATCGGCTACCTGACGGGGGCGTTGGCGGTACCGGAGACGATTGGCGGGGTATTCGATATCGGCGGCCCGGAGGTGTTGACGTATCGGGAACTGATGCGGGCAATGGCGGAATCGTTGGGTCTGCCGCGGCGGCATGTGATTCCGCTGCCGATTCTGTCTCCGCGGTTGAGTTCCTAATGGATCCACTTGGTGACACCTTTGAGCAAGGAGATTGCGAAGCCGTTGGCGGAGGGGTTGCGGAATCCGGTGGTTTGCCGGGAGCAGCGGATTGTGACTTTGATTCCGCAGGAGTTGTTGACGGTGCGGCAGTCGATTGCGACGGCGCTGAAGAAGATTGCGGCGCGGGATGTGGAAACGAATTGGTCGATGGCGGGGGTGATTCCGGGTGATCCGGACTGGGCCGGGGGGACGGTGTTCCGGGATGAGCGGAAGGTGACGGTGGCGGCGCCGGACTGGGCCGTTTACCGGGCGGTTTGCCGGGTGGGCGGGGGGCACGGGTGGTACGCGGCGGATTGGCTGTGGAAGTTGCGCGGGTGGATGGACGTGATGGTGGGCGGCCCGGGGTTGCGGCGGGGAAGGCGGGACCCGGAGGCGGTGGGATATGGAGAGGCGCTGGATTTCTGGCGGGTGGTGGGGATTGAGCGGGACCGGTGGCTGGCGCTGCGGGCGGAGATGAAGCTGCCGGGGGAGGCGCGGCTGGAGTTTGTGATCCGGGAGGCGGGGCCGGGAAAGAGTGAGTTGACGCAGCGGGCGCTGTTTGCACCGAAGGGCTTGTTTGGATTGTTGTATTGGTACGCGGTGGTGCCGCTGCACCATGTGGTGTTTAACGGGATGTTGCGGGGGATTGAACGCGAGGCGCTGCGACAGGCTGGAACAGGAGAAGGTCCAGGCTGAAGGTGATGCGCCCGGCGGCTGGGGGATGGGGCTGCAGGGGGCGGTAGATGGAGTGGAGGATGTCCTGGACCGAGGCAGCATCGAGGTCGGCGGTGGTGGTCGCGCGGACCTGGGAGAGCAGGCGGAACTGAGGCTGGAAGGCTTCGACGGTACTTTCGATGCGGTCTCGTTCGGCGCCTCGGAGTTCAATGAGGTCTTCGGGAGCGGGGATGGCGACGAGGAGGCGGCCGGTGGGACGGAGAACGCGATGAAACTCGGGCGCGTTGCGGCGGGCGGTGATGGAGAGAACGAGGGAGAAGGTCGCGTCGGCGTAGGGAATCTGGCGGTCGGCGTTGGCGACGATCCATTCGCAGGCGGGGTAGCGGCGGGCCGCGGCGTCAATGGCGGGAATGGAGATGTCGATACCGTGGGCGAGGCATCCGGTGGCGTTGGCCAGTGAGCCGAGATAGTAGCCGTCACCGCAACCGGCGTCGAGGACCTGGTCGGCCGCGGTGGCGCCGGTCAGCTCTCGAATGGCTTCAAAGAGGGGCGCGGCGATGCCGCGATCGTGGAGCCGGCGGCGGGCGGCGACGGCTTCGGCTGAGTCGCCGGGGTTCTTGGACCGGCGCTCCTGCGGCTGCAGCAGGTTGAGATAGCCGCTGCGGGCGACATCGAAGGAGTGTTTCTTCGGGCAGGCGTAGACGCCGCCGGTCCGGGCGAGGGGTTGGCCACAGCCCCGGACAGAACAGAGAAGCATCGCCCTTGAGTGTAGCGGAGTAGACTCGGGGGAATGGATGCACTAGTGATCGGTGGTACGCGGAACTTGGGCCCGGGGATTGTGGAGGAGCTGCGGGGGCGGGGTTTTCGGGTGACGGTGTTCCATCGGGGGGTGACGATGGCGGCGCTGCCGGAGGACGTGGCCACGGTGCATGGCGACCGGGCGGTGGAGGCGGATCTGCGGCGGGCGGTGGGGAGCCGGGCTTTTGATTTGGTAGTGGACACGACGTTGTATACCGGGCCGGAGGCGGAGGTGGCGGCGCGAGTGCTGGGCGGGCGCGTGGGGCGGTACGTGATGCTGAGCACGGGGCAGGTGTACCTGGTGCGGACGGGGATTGCGCGGCCGTTCCGGGAGGAGGATTATGAGGGCGAGGTGATGGCGGCTCCGGAGGGGGCGGAATATGGGGACTGGCTGTATGGCGTCGAGAAACGGGCGGCGGAGGAGGTGCTGTTTGCGGCGCGGGAGTTGCCGGTGACGGTGTTGCGGCTGCCGATGGTGCATAGTGTGCGGGACCACTATCAGCGGATTGGGGCTTACTTGGGGCGTTTGCTGGATGGCGGGGCGATTGTGGTTCCGGCGGGGGAGAGGCCGCGGTTGAAACACATATATGGCGGCGATGTGGTGCGGTGCATCGGGGAGTTGGCGGGGAGCGGGGCGGGGCTGGGGCGGGCGTATAACTTGTCGCAGGACGAGGCGCCGGGGCTGGCGGAGTTCTTAGGGGAATTGGCGCGGCTGGCAGGGACGGGGCTGCAGATGGTGGCCGTGGAGCGGGAGCGGTTGGAGGCGGGAGGGTTGCTGCTGGATTGTTCGCCGTTCAGCGGGCGCTGGATGTCGGCGCTGGAAAATGCGCGGAGTAAGGCGGAGTTGGGGATGCAATATACGGAGTGGCGCGAGTATCTGCCGGTGTTAGTGGAGGCGTTGCTGGCAAAGGTTAAAGAAGCTAAACCGAGATACAGCAATCGAGCGGCGGAGTTGGCTTTGTTACGCGATTGATACGGAAACCTTACGGGGCTGAAGTATTGGCTGGCTACGCTCGAAAGCATGAAGATCTATCTGGGATTGCTTTTGACGGTAGCGTCGCTTTGGGCGCAGACCGATTCGGCATCTCTGCGCGTGCTGGTGGAAGACCCCAGCGCGGCCGCGGTGGCCGGGGCGAAGGTAAGTTTGATCAATCGCGGCAGCGGCGCGCGGTCGCTGGTGGAAAGTTCCGGCGACGGATATGCGGTGTTTAGCCCGATCCAACGCGGTCTGTATGATATCGAAGTAACGCAGAACGGATTCAAGAATGTGAAGCTGAGCGACGTTTTGATTAACATCGACGAGCGGCGGCTGGTGCGGGTGAAGCTGGACGTTTCCTCGCTGAGCGAGACGGTGGAAGTGACGGCGAGCGTGGCTTCGATTCAGACGGAGCAGGGATCGCTGGGCCAGGTGATCAGCGGGCGGACGGCCGTGGAGCTGCCGCTGGCGGGGCGGCGGTACACGGAGTTGGCGCTGCTTTCGCCGGGTGTGGCGGCGAGTACGTTGAACCCGACGACGCGGGGGCCAGGATGGTTTGTCGCCAACGGCAACTACCACACGCAGAACAACTTTCTGCTGGATGGGGTGGACAATAACCAGGGCACGCAGAACGCGCAGAGCTTGAGCGCGCAGGTGGTGCAGCCGAATCCGGACGCGATTGCCGAGTTCAAGGTGCAGACGAATTCGTTTTCAGCCGAGTTCGGGCGCAGCGCCGGGGCGGTGGTGAACGTATCGATCAAGAGCGGCAGCAACGAAACGCATGGCAGCGGCTACTACTTCAACCGGAACTCGGCGCTGGCGGCGCGGGGTTGGACGAACAACCTGCAGAACGTGCCGAAGAACAATTTGAAGTGGGACCAGTTCGGCGGCACGGTGGGCGGGCCGATTGTGAAGAACAAGCTGTTCTACTTCGGGGCCTATGAAGGCTTCCGGCAGAACTTCGCGGATACGGGGTTGACGACGGTGCCGACGCTGGCGCAGCGGCAGGGGCAGTTTGGCGCGTTGAACATTGTGGATCCGTCGACGAACGCGCCGTTCCCCGGGAACACGATTCCGGCGTCGCGTTTCGATGCGTTGGCCAAGAAGGTGATTGACCTGTATCCCGAGCCGAACACGCCGGGGCAGTTCCAGAACGGGCGGCCGACGAACAACTACAGCCTGCAGCGGGACGGCAACGAGAACACGCACAAGTTCGATACGCGATTCGACTACAACGTGAACGACTCGAACCAGATCATGGGCCGCTTCAGCTATCTGCGGCAGAAGTTCAACCGGGACGCGATCTTCCCGGGACTGGGCGACGGCGTGGGCAACCAGGGCGCGCAGTTCAACGAGAACCGCAGCTTGGCGCTGGCGTGGACGAAGACGATTTCGCCGCGGATCGTAAATACGCTTCGCTACGGCAATAACGACACTTTTGCTGAGTTCGCGCATGCGACGGCTAACGACCAGAAGGCGGATGCGTTCGGCTTCCGCGGTTTCCCGGAGGACATGCTGCAGGTGGGCGGTCTGCCGTTGATCAACCCGACGAACTACAACCAACTGGGCACCCGGAACTTCCGGCCTCAGTTTCAAGCGCCGAAGATGAATCAGATTGTCGAGACGATTTCGATGACGGCGGGGAAGCACTTTGTGCGCGGCGGCTTCGAGATGCGGCTGAAGAACAACAGCCTGGTGGACGTGACGCGGCGGACGCCGGCGTATAACTTCCAGGGCCGCTTTACGAACGACGCGATGGGCGATCTGCTGCTGGGTTTCCCGGAGAGCGTGCAGCTCAACACGGTACCTGAGGTGAAGCAGTTGCAGGAAGCCTACAGCTTCTTCGTGCAGGACGATTGGAAGCTGAGCCCGCGGCTGACGTTGAACCTCGGCATGCGGTACGAGTACACGACGCCGTTCTACGGCAGCGGTACGAACAAGAACATCAACTTTGATCCGGCGTCGGGGAACTTGGTGTTTGCAACCGACTCGGACAAATATCTAACGACTCCGGACAAGAACAACTTTGGGCCGCGCATCGGCTTTGCGTGGCAGGCTCTTCCCGAGAAGCTCGTGATCCGCGGCGGCTACGGTATCTTCTACAACGGGGAAGATATTTACGGGTCGGAGGCGAATCTGCCGTTGAACCCGCCGCAACTGATTCAGCCGACGCTGTTGCGGGTGGGAACGGGACCGGCGCCGGTGCGTCTGAGCGATCCGCTGCCGGCCGGGGTGCTGTCGAATTTTGATAGCCGGACGATTGCACTGCGGACCCGGGAGCGGGAACAGCGCAGCGGCCGGATTCAGCAGTTCAACTTGGCGCTGCAGTACCGGGTTAGCCGGTCCAGCACTTGGGAAGTGGCTTATGCGGGAAATCGCGGTGAAAATCTATTTGGTTTGTACCAGCGGAACCAAACGCCGTTTGGCGTTGACGGCTCCGTGGCGGCGAACCGGCCGTTCCCGCAGTGGCAGGGGATTCAGACTGGCGCGAGCCGGGGAAAGAGCTGGTACAACGCGTTGCAGACGAAGTTCGAACACAACTTCAGCAAGGGGTTGTACGCGCTGGCGAGCTTCACCTGGGCCAGTGCAATTGACCAGGTGGGAACGTGGGACGCTGGGGCATCGCCGCAGATTCTTGACCGGTTCGACCTGGAAAACGGGCGGATGACGCAGACGCCGAACCTGCAGTACACAACGGCGGTGACGTACGAGATGCCGTTCGGCAAGGGCCGGAAGTATGGCAGCAGTTGGAACGGGTTTGCGGACGCGGTGTTGGGAGGCTGGCGGACGTCGATGATCATCAATTGGCGGACGGGCTTGCCGATCAACGTTGGCTTGAACGGCAACGGAATTGATCCGGCGACGGGCCGGGCGTACCGGTTCCTGAATCGGAACGGCGGCGGGCAGCGTCCGGACCGGGTGGGCGAGGCGAATACAGGGATTGACCCGAAGGTGGATCGGTTCCGGTTCCTGGATCCGTTGGCGTACCGGGTGCAGACGGTGGACACGCCGGGCAACGCGGCGCGGAACACCGCGTACGGCCCGGGTTTCTTCAACACGGACTTCAACCTGTCGAAGGGATTCCGCATCACCGAACGGCAGAGCTTTGACATTCGGTGGGAGGCGTTCAACCTGTTCAACACGGTGAACTTTAACAACCCGGCGACGACGGTGGGCAGCACGAACTTTGGCTGGATTACGTCGGCGCGGGATCCGCGGATTATGCAACTGGCGATCCGGTACCAGTTCTAACTGGCGCTATAAAGGAGGGATGCTCTCCCGCCGTGATTTAGGTTGGTTGCTGGCTCTGCCGGCAGTAGCGAAGGAATCGGGGTTCGAAGCGGTGGCGGGGACTCTCCCGCCTCGCGATCGAACCCCGGTTGCCGTTGAGGCGATCGGCGAGCCGCAGGCGGCGGAGGGCTACCGGCGGCAGAAGATCCGTTACGGGGCGAAGCCGGGGAACCCGGTGTATGCGTGGGTGCTGACGCCGGAGAGGTGGGCGGGGCGGGCGGCGCTGTGTCTGCATCAGACGACGAAGATTGGGAAGGATGAGCCGGCGGGGTTGGGCGGCAAGCCGAACTTGCAGTACGCGCATGAGCTGGCGCAGCGGGGGTATCTGTGTCTGGCGCCGGATTATCCGTCGTTTGGGGATGACGTGACGGATTTCCCGAAGGATGTGTTCGGGGCGGGGTTGGCTTCGGGGACGATGAAGGGCATCGTGAACCATCGGCGGGGGGTGGACTTGCTGCTGGAACGCGGGGCGAAGGCGGTGGTGGCGATCGGCCATTCGCTGGGAGGCCACAATACGCTGTTTGTGACGGCGTTCGACGAGCGGATTCGGGCGGCGGTGACGAGTTGCGGGTTTACGGCGATGGCGAAGTACAAGGGCGGGAACCTGAAAGGATGGGATCAGGATCGGTACATGCCGCGGGTTCGGGAGCGGTACCACAACAGCCCGGCGGAGCTGCCGTGGGATTTTCCGGACCTGCTGAAGCGGATGGCGCGGCGGGCGGTGTTCATCAGCGCGCCGCTGCATGATGACAACTTTGACAATAGCGGCGTGCGGGATTGTGTGCGAGCCGTGGGCGGGTTGTTCCGGCGCGGACGGCTGGAGACTGCGTATCCGGACTGCGGACACGACTTTCCGCCGGAGGTGCGGCAGCAGGCGTACGCATTTTTGGACCGTGCTTAGTTCGTTTTTACAAGATTTTTACAACCTGGAGACGACCGGCAGGCCACTTTCCCCGTACCATCAGGGCCAGTCCACTTTCGGGGGTCTCCTATGCAAATCTTCCACGACGAACATCTTTCCATTGATTGGTCGGCGGTGCGGTTCGACAACGTGAAGCTGACGCTTACGCGCAAGGAGTTCGAACTGCTTGCGATGCTTTCGCAGAATGAGGGCGAGACGATTCCGCGAGCGGTGCTGCTGGAGACGATTTGGGGCTATTGCAGCGGGACGCGGACGCGGACGCTGGACGTGCACGTGCGGCGGCTGCGGCGGAAGCTGGGCCAGTACGGCGAGGAGTACATCCAGACGATCTTTGGCGTCGGCTACCGGTTTGCTCGTTTACGGGCGCCGCGGCCGCTGGTGATGCCGAGTCCGGCCACCTACGCAATTGGCGCTTAAGCAGGCGAAACCCTCTACAATAGAGGTTTTGCATGCAGGTAAAGATTCAACCCGCGTCCGCGATCAGCGGCGCCATCCGGCTTCCCGGCGATAAGTCCATCTCCCACCGCTACGCGATTTTGGCGTCGGTGGCGGAGGGCACCTCAACACTCCGCAATTATTCGACCGGGGCCGATCCGCACTCGACGCTGAACTGCGTGGAGGGCTTGGGCATTGGCGTAGAGCGCGACGGGACGGAGATTAAAGTTCATGGCAGAGGGCTGCGGGGCTATCTGGCGCCTTCGCGGACACTGGACGTGGGCAACTCCGGGTCGACAATCCGGATGCTGAGCGGGATTCTGGCCGCGCAGCCGTTTGCGAGCCGGCTGGAGGGTGATGCGTCGATTGCGCGTCGGCCGATGAAGCGGATCATCACGCCGCTTGAATTGATGGGCGCGAAGATTTCGGCGGTGGATGGGACGTATCCGCCGATTGAAATTCATGGCTCTGGGGATTTGCAGCCGATCGACTACGCGCTGCCGGTGGCGAGTGCGCAGGTGAAGAGCTGTGTTCTGTTTGCGGGGCTGTATGCGAACGGGACGACGATCACGCGGGAATCGCATAAGACACGGGACCATTCCGAGATCGCGTTGAAGGAGTTCGGCGCAAACATTGAAGCGCGCGGGACGACGGTTTCGATTACGGGTGGATCGGTACTGACGGGGCGGGAGTTGCTGGTGCCGGGCGATTTGTCCGGGGCGGCGTTCTTCCTGGTGGCGGCGATTCTGGCGAAGGAATCGAATCTGGTGATCTACGACGTGGGCGTGAACCCGTCGCGGACGGCGTTGATCGACTTTTTGGTGGGCGGCGGGGCGCAGATAAAGGTTCTGGACGTGCGGTCTTCGGGCGGGGAGCTGATTGGCGACCTGCAGGTGCGGGCGAGCAAGTTCCAGGGCGGGGTGATCGAGAAAGGCGTGACGGCGGCTCTGATCGACGAGATTCCGGTGTTGGCGGTGCTGGGCGCGATGAGCGAAGAGGGGCTGGTGGTGCGGGACGCGGGCGAGTTGCGGGTGAAAGAGACGGACCGGATTGCGACGGTGGCCGAGAATATGCGGCGGATGGGGATTGAGATCGAAACGTCGCACGATGGCCTGCGGGTGCCGGGGAAACAGAAGTTCCGGGCGGCGGAGGTGGATTCGTTTGGCGACCACCGGATTGCGATGGCTTTTGCCGTGGCGGCACTGTTCGGCGATGGCGAGAGCGTGGTGAACGAGGCCGAGGCGGCGAGCGTTTCTTTTGCCGAGTTTTACGATACGCTGGAACGGATTCGGGGCTGATGTGGAGCGGGATACCGAGCTGACCGTAGCCGGGCTGGCGCACGACTTGAACAATGTGTTCGAGACGCTATCGGAGTCGGCGGAGTTGTTGGGGCGGGATCCGAAGTGGGCGCGGCTGGCGGCGACGATCCGGCGGTGCGTGACGCGGGGCAGCCGGATTGTGGATAGTTTGACGGAGACGGCGCGGGATTCGGGCGATGTGCAGGGCGTGCTGGATAACGCGATTCTGCACGCGGACGACTTTCTGCAGGTGACGCGGGCGGCGACGGTGACTTGGAATAGCGAGATTGAGCCGGGGCTGCGGCTGCCGGGGTCGACGGCGGCGTGGGAGCGGGTGTTTGTGAACCTGTTTTTGAACGCGGCGCAGATTAAGCCGGAAGAGGCCGTGATTGAGATCCGGGCGCGCCGGGAAGCGGAAGCGCTGGTGATTACGGTGGCGGACAACGGGCCGGGGATTTCGGCGGAGATTCTGCCGCATATTTTTGAGCCACGGTTTACGACGAAACGAAGCCGGAGCCGGACGGGATTGGGGCTGCATATCGTTTCGTCGATTGCGCAGGAGAACGGGGGGACGGTGGCGGCGGAGAACCGGGAGCCGCGCGGGGCGGTGTTTACGATTACGCTGCCGGTGGATTAGGGCGCGGCGCGGTGGGGCCGTCGGAATATGTTCGGGCGGGGAGGGCAATATGCGCCGGGTGATGTCGCGGCTGGAGACGGCGAGCCGTTTCTGGTGCCGATGGAACGGGGCATTGGCCAGCGGCAGGATTAGGGCAGGCGGCGGGCTTTGGTGATGGGGATGGAGGGCTTCAGGGCCTGGCCCTTGGCGGGGGATTGCTGGATGCGGCGGGCGATGTCGAGGCCGGAGATCACGCGGCCAAAGACGGCAAAACCTTCACCGTCCGGGTTGCGGCCCCCAAAATCGAGTTCGGGCTGGTTGCCAAGGCAGATGAAGAAGTGAGAGGTCGCCGAATCGGGCTTCAAACGGGCCATGGAGAGGGCGCCATCCACGTAGTGGAGGCCGGTGACGGACGTCCGTTCGAGCGGGATGGGCGGGAAAGCCTTTTCCACCCGCGCCACGGCCTGGACCAGTTCGATCGGGACAGAGTCCTTAGGCTGGTTGTCCGGGCGGACGGTGCGGAGGAACCGGCCATAGTTGTAGTGGCCGGCGTCGACGTAACGGAGAAAGTTGGCGGCCGTGACGGGGGCCGAACGCGTGTCGACTTCGACGATGATGTCGCCGAGCGGCGTCGTTAAGACAACGCGCGGAAGCCCGTCCTGCGGGGCTCCGGAGAGCAGCATAGCGGCGAGAAGCCCGAAAAATAGGGGCTTCGCGGGTAGTGCGCGTAAAAAACCTGCAAAATCGGCCATCTTGTAGCGGTTTTCCCTTTACATCAGTACAAAATCTGCCTTATGATTGCAACTGCAAAGGGATCGAGTAGAACATTTCATCACAAAAATGATTGAAACGTTTTAGGCTGGTTCCGATTCTCCGGGAGAATCAGAAAAGGAGCACTATGGCTGTCGTAACACGTATGACGCAGACGCAACTCGTCGCTGCCCTCGTCGAGGGAGTGGAAGGGGTCAATAAGAAGCAGGCGAAGGCATTCCTGACGCTGTATGCCGAGATCGCGATCAAGGAAACCAAGAAGAACGGCGTGGCCGTGCTTCCGGGCCTTGGCCGCCTGGTCCGCCAGGAGCGGAAGGCGCGCACGGGCCGCAACCCTGCCACGGGCGCGACGATCAAGATTCCGGCCAAGAAGGTCGTGAAGTTCCGGGTAGCAAAAGCGGTGAAAGACGCGATCGTCCCGCCGAAGAAGGTTAAGGCCGCGAGCTAGTTCGGGCCGGGTTCGTTTCCCCAATTCCAAAACCTAGAAACCCCCGCTGGCGATGACCAGCGGGGGTTCTTTTCTTACCGATTCCGTTCCGCCCAAGGTGCGGGCGACCAGAGGAAGCCTTACGCCTGCTTCTTTTCTTCGGCCTGTTCCGGGGTTTTGTCTTCGCTCTTGAGAGCGTTTTTGAAGTTCTTGATACCCTCGCCGAGACCCTTTGCGACTTCGGGAATCTTCTTCCCGCCGAACAGCAAAGCAGCAATAGCCAGGATGACCAATAGTTCTTGCCAGCCAAATCCTCTCATATGGCCTCCTTTGGAATTTACGCCTTTATTATAACCATATGGCAACCAGGAAGAAACCCAAGCCTCCAGACAGCGGCAAAACTGTCCGCCGCGTAGCCCGCAATGTGATTGGGATCGTGAAGGGCACGCAGACGATTGAACCGAAGGACAAGCGCAAGCCGAAGTACAAGCCGGACCCCCTAGCGGACGAGGGTGCCGGCTAGCGCGAAGACGAGGCCGAGCAGCCAAACGGGAGCCGTCATAGCGAAGCCTTTGGCTTTGCTGACGCCGGCGAGGGCGGCGAAGCCGAGGCCGAGGATGACGATGTACCAGACGGTGAAGAAGGAGAAGTAGTTCAGGAGGCCCTGGAGGAGGCGGGGGGCATCGTCACTGAGGAGGAGGTCGAAGCCGAAGGAGGGTTGCATCTCCTTCATGGAGTTGAGGCTGCCGCGCGATTTGACGACGATGGCTTGGGCGACTTGGGCAAGCAGGGGGATGAGGGAGCAGTGGGCGAGGAGGGTGAAGACTTCCGGGAACATGAGGCGGGAACCCAAAATGGTGGCGAAGGCGAGCACGAGGGCGCCGCTGATGGCGAGCATGGCGGCAAGCATGACGGGGGTCATGACCACGGAAAAGGTGAGAATGCCGCGCATGGCTTCCATGGACTCGCGGGCCTTTTGCTCGGCCATCTGTTCGAGGCTGTCGTTGTACATGGCCTGTTCGAGGAGGGGGCGAAGGAGGTACGACAGGGCGATGGATACGGCCGCCGCGAGGAGCAGGGGCGGGAGCCAGGCGAGCCTGCCCTGGGCGCGCTGGTAGCGGACGGACGCAGCGGGGTCGATGAAGATGTTCAGGATCGCGAGGACGGGGTTCATGATTTGCGTGCGATGTGGAGGGCGACGATGCCGAAGGTGAGGCGATCGAAGGTGACGTCGGCGAAGCCGGCGGAGCGGAAATCGGCGGCGAGGGCTTCGGCGCCGGGGAACTTGCGGACGGATTCGGGCAGGTAGGTATAGGCGTCGCGGCGGCCGCTGAGGAGGGCGCCGATGCGGGGGAGGATTTGGAGGCTGTAAAAGTTATACAGGGCGCGGAAGGCGGCGTTGGGCGGCGTCGAAAATTCGAGGATAGCGGCGGCGCCGCCGGGGCGAAGGACGCGATGGAGCTCGGCGATGCCTTTGCGGTAGTTGGCGAAGTTGCGGAAGCCGAAGGCGCAGGTGATGAGGTCGAGCGAGGCGTCGGCGAGGGGGAGGCTTAGGGCATCGGCTTCGAAGAGGGGGGAGCGGGCGCGCTTGGCCTGGGAAGCGGTCAGCATAGGGTGGCAGAAGTCGCTGCCGAGGACGGGGGCTTGGCGGCGCTTTTCGAGGGCGAGGAGAAGGTCGCCGGTGCCGCAGCAGAGGTCGAGGATGCGGGCGGCGGGATTATCGAGATAGGCCTGGACGCGGCGGACGGTGTGGGCGCGCCAGAGTTGGTCGATTTGGAAGGAGAGGACGCGGTTGAGAAGGTCGTAGCGGGGGGCGACGTCGGCGAACATGCCGCGGACCCAGAGGGCGGCTTCTTCTTCGGTACGGGCTCCGGGCGGAGTGGTGCCTTTGCTCATCAAAGGATGCTCATGCGAGGGTGGCGGCCGCGGCGGCGACCACGTCTTCATGGGCGATGCCGCGGACGATTTCGGTTTTGCCGATGGCGGTGGCGAGGACGAAGTGGGTTTGGCCCTGGATGGTCTTTTTGTCCTTGTAGATGTGGCCGGCGAGGGCTTCGGGGGTAACGCCGGGGACGGGCGGCAGAGGGCCGTAAAGGTGGATGACGCGGCTGAGTTCGGCGGCGGTGGCCTGGTCGAGGTGGCCGGTGCGGACGGCGAGGTGGCCGGCGGCAATCATGCCATAGGCAACGGCTTCGCCGTGGAGGAGGACGGAGTAATTCGTCTCTGCTTCGAGGGCGTGGCCGAGGGTGTGGCCGTAATTCAGGATGCGGCGGAGGCCGCCTTCCTTCTCGTCGGCGGAGACGACGCCGGCTTTGATGCGGACGCTTTCGTCGATGATCTTTTCGAGCACTTCCGGGTGTTGGAGGAGGACGCTGGTCGAGCGTTCGGCGAGAATCGAGAAGAGTTCAGGGCTAGCGATGATGCCGTGTTTGACGACTTCGAAGAGGCCGGCGCGGTATTCGCGTTCGGGGAGGGAGCGGAGGACGGCGGGGTCGATTAAGACGGCGTGGGGCTGGTGGAAGGAGCCGAGGAGGTTCTTGCCCCCGGTGAGATTGACGCCGGTTTTGCCGCCGACGGCGGCGTCGACCTGGGCGAGGAGGGTGGTGGGGACCTGGATGACGGGGATGCCGCGCATGAAGATGGCGGCGAGGAAGCCGCCGACGTCGCCGCAGATGCCGCCGCCGAAGGCGACGACGACGCTGGAGCGATCCGCGCCACGGGCGAGCATTTGGTCGGCGAGCGTTTCGACGACGCTGAGGCGTTTGTTGGGCTCGCCGCCGGGGTAGTGGAGGACCTCGAAACCGGCCAGGTGGGACGCGTACAACTCGTGGACGTCGGGGGTGGTGACGACGAAAACTTTGCCGGCTTTGGCGGGGAGGAAGTCGCGGATTTGGGCGCTGATGCCGTTCTGGACGGTGCAGGTGTATGTTTGCGTAGCAGTGGTGACGACGTGGGAAGGCACTGATTTCCTTGTACCATAGGGTTTGCGAATCACTACTGATTTCCTCGTGATCGGCGCTGGCGTGGCGGGACTACGCGCGGCGATTACTCTGGCCTCCGTCGGCCAGGTGCTTGTTCTGGCCAAGGACACGCTGCACGAATCGGCCAGCGAATACGCCCAGGGCGGCATCGCGGCGGCGCTGAGCGACGACGACCAGGTGGCGCTGCATGAGCAGGACACGTTGCAGGCCGGCGATGGGCTCTGCGATGTGGAGGCCGTGCGGACGCTGGTGGCTGAAGGGCCGCGCGTGATTGAGGAGCTGCTGGGTTGGGGGGCGGAGTTCGACCGGGAAGGCGGGGAGTTAGTTTTTGGCCGGGAGGGGGCGCATTCACGGAACAGGATTCTGCATGCGCATGGGGACTCGACGGGACGGGAGATTTCGCGGACGTTGTACCGGAAGGCGGCGTCGCTGGCGAATGTGCGGTTTTTGAGTTTCGCGGCGGTGACGGACCTGTTGTTGCACGACGGCGAGGTGCGCGGGGCGATGGCGTTTGATGCGCGGCATCAGCAGCAGATCCCGATTTACGCTCGCGCGGTGCTGTTGGCGACGGGCGGGCTGGGCCGGGTTTATAAAGAGACGACGAATCCGGATGTGGCGACCGGCGACGGGGTGGCGATGAGCTACCGGGCCGGGGCGGTGATTAAAGATATCGAGTTTGTGCAGTTTCATCCGACGGCGCTGCATTTGGACGGGGCTCCGCGGTTTCTGCTTTCCGAGGCGTTGCGGGGGGAAGGCGCGTATCTGCGGAATGCGGCGGGGGAGCGTTTCCAGGACGAGTTGGCGTCGCGGGACGTGGTGAGCCGGGCGATTGTGCGGGAGATGGCGCGGACGGGTGCGCCGCATATGTTTTTGGACATGACGCACTTTCCACCGGGTGCGATGGAGGCGCATTTTCCGCGGATTTTTGAGACGTGCCTGTTCTACAAGCTGGATTTGCGGAAGGAGCCAGCGCCGGTGCATCCGGCGGCGCACTATGCGATGGGCGGGGTGCAGACGGACCTGAACGGGCAGACGACGGTGCCGCGCTTGTTTGCGGCGGGCGAGGTGGCTTGTACGGGGGTGCATGGCGCGAACCGGTTGGCGAGCAATTCGTTGCTCGAGGGCGTGGTGTTTGGCGCGCGGGCGGCGGAGGCGATGAAGGGGTTCGATGCGGTGCCGGCCGAGGGGGAGGCTCCGATGCCGGAGATGTTCCCGGCGATCAGCGAGGCTCATCTGCGGGCGATTGCTTGGGAGTATTGCGGGATTACGCGGGATGGGGCGGGGTTGACGAAGGCGCTGGAGCTGTTCCGGTCGGTGCCGATTGAGGCGAAGCGGCAGCCGGAGCGGCTTGATTTTGAGTTGCGGAGTTTGCATCAGGTGGCGTTGTTGATTGCCGAGGCGGCGCTGGGCCGGCGGGAGAGCCGGGGTGGTCACTATCGGAGCGATTTTCCGGAGAAGGGTAATCCGGTGAGTTACTTGTTGAAGCGGACGTAGGGGCGTTGGTGCCATGGGGTCATGCGGATGACCCCTGTCGCATTGCGCTGGGCGGGTTTTGGTTGGGGCCGCCCGGAAGGTCAGGCGTTGGGCCAAAGAGAGCCGGGGTGGCACTATCGGAGCGATTTTCCGGAGAAGGGCAATCCGGTGAGTTATTTGTTGAAGCGGACGTAGGGGCGTTGGTGCCGTGGGGGCATGCGGATGGCCCTTGTCGGACTGCGCTGGGCGGGTTTTGGTTGGGGCCGCCAGGAAGGTCAGGCGTTGGGCCAAAGAGAGCCGGGGTGGCACTATCGGAGCGATTTTCCGGAGAAGGGCTATCCGGTGAGTTACTTGTTGAAGCGGACGTAGGGGCGTTGGTGCCGTGGGGGTATGCGGTTGGTACCTGCCGGACTGCGCTGGGCTGGTTTGGCGAGGGCCTCCCGGAAGCTCAGGAGGACGACGAGGTGAGCCGGTGGGCGTTGGTCCGGCGGAGACATGGGGATCTTGCAGTTTGGCGGCGAGGCTCATCTGTTGGCTCGGATCCTCGAGCCGGCCAGGCTGCCTTCGAGATGTGCAGTGCGGAGCAAGGGCGTTCCGGACTACTGAGGCGGTGATCGCGGCGTTCGTCCCGCTGGGGGCACAGGACGTACCGAAAGGCTGGATCTGGCCGGGGCGCTGCGGGCATACTGCCGGTATGCGAGCTCTGATTTGGCTGGTTTTTGCGGCGGTGGGTTGCGCGGGGGAGTACTCGCCTCTACGGCAGGTGAACGCGGGGAACGTGGGCAAGCTGCGACAGGCTTGGGTGTATCGGACGGGCGAGTCGCTGCAGGCTTTGCCGGGCGGGGGACGGCCGCCGGCGTTCGAGGCGACGGCGGTGTATGCGCATGGCTTGCTTTATATCTCGTCGCCGTTTGGGAAGGTGGTGGCTTTGGAGCCGGAGTCAGGCAGGGTGCGGTGGGAGCGGCAGATCGCGATCGACCGAAAGGGGAACTATGGGGATTTTGCCAGCCGGGGGGTGGCGGTCTGGCGTGACCGGATTTTTGTGGCGACGATCGACGCGAAGCTGGTGGCATTGGACGCGTTGACCGGGGCGCCGAGCGTAGGGTTCGTTGCGCCGGACTTGAAGCTGGGGTTGGTTCGGGGGCCGGAGTATAGCGGGGAGTACGAGCAGACTTCGCCGCCGGCGGTGATTGGGGACTTGGTAATTACGGGGTCGGCAGTGGCGGACAACCATCGGGCGGATTCGCCGACGGGGGAGGTTCGCGCGTGGGATGCGCGGACCGGGAAGCTGGTTTGGACATGGCACCCGACAGGCGGCAAGACGGGCGGGGCGAATGCGTGGAGCTTGATCCGGTTGGACGCGGCGCGGGGATTGGTGTTTGTGCCGACGGGGTCGGCGAGCCCGGACTACTTTGGCGGAGAGCGGCCGGGGGAGAACAAGTGGGCGAATTCGGTGGTGGCTTTGGAGGCGAAGACGGGCAAGTTGCAGTGGGGCTTTCAGACGGTACACCACGATATTTGGGACTACGACGTGGCGAGCCCGCCGGAGCTGTACACCGTGGGGGGCCGGGCGGCGGTGGCGGTGGGGTCGAAGACGGGGCATGTGTTTTTGCTGGACCGGGTGACGGGGAAGCCTTTATTTCCGGTGGAGGAGCGGGCGGTTCCGCGGACGGAATTGGAGAACGCGTCGCCGACGCAGCCGTTCCCGTCGAAGCCGCCGTCGCTGGTTCCGCAACGGTTTGAGGCGGCGAACGCGGCTTGCGCGGAATGGGCGGCGAAGCTGCGGAACGAGGGGATGTTTACGCCGCCTTCGGTGCAGGGATCGTTGATTCTGCCGGGGAATATTGGCGGGCTGCATTGGGGCGGGTTGGCTTGGAGCCCGGCGGAGAGTTTGTTGATTGCTCCGGTGAATAACTTGCCGGCGGTAATCCGGTTGATTCCCCGGGCGGAGTTTTCGAAAGAGAAGGGCCGGCGGTTGCAAGGGGTGGAGATGACTTCGCAGCGGGGGGCGGCCTTCGGCATGTCGCGGGAGTTGATGCGGGGGGCGGATGGGTTGCCTTGTGGGAAGGGGCCATATGGGTCGCTAGTGGCGGTGGATACGGTTTCGGGGGAGATCCGGTGGTCGACGGCGCTGGCCTCGATCAATCTGGGCGGGCCGTTGGCTACGGCGGGGGGACTGGTGTTTCTGGGGGCGACGCTGGATCCGTTTCTGAAAGCGTATGAAACGAAGACGGGGCGGGAGGTGTGGCGCGGGGCACTGCCGGCGAGCGCGCGGTCGACACCGATGAGCTTTTCGCATCAGGGGAAGCAGTACATCGTGATTGCGGCCGGGGGGCATGATCCGTCGCTGGGGCCGTTGGATAATGCGATGGTGGCGTTTGCGCTTGATGACCAATAGACGGTGGATCTTCGCGCTGTTTACGGCTGTCGGGCTGCTGCACTTTGTGTATCGGGCGCTCGAGAACGTGGTAAGCGGGGAGCCTTCGCGCTGGCCGCGCGTTTTGGCGGAGGAGATGTCGGGGGCCTATGGCGCCATGGTGATGATTCCGTGGGTGCTCTGGGTGCTTGGGCGAGGCCGTTGGTGGTGGCACTTGCCGGGCGTGGTGGTCTATTCGGGGGTGAAGACCTCGCTGATGTGGGGGGCACGGGAGTTGGCGTTCTGGGGGAACTACGACTATGGGCTGATGCCGTTGCGGTATCTGATGGAGTTTCCGGTGGACGTGATCGGCTACGCGATTACGGCGGGGGCGGCGGTGTTTTTGCAGCGGCAGAGTGAGATGGAGCGGATTAAGCTGGAGAACCTGAATTTGCAGTTGCAGCCGCATTTTCTCTTTAACGCCATGAACGCCGTTTCGGCGACGGTCTACGAGGACCCGCGGCGGGCTGATTTGATGCTGAGCCGGTTGGCGGAGTATTTGCGGCGGACGTTGCAGCGGGGCGATGCGGCGGAGGCGCCGCTGGAGCAGGAGTTGGAGATGCTGGAGGTTTATCTCGACGTGATGCGGGCCCGGTTCGAAGGAGGCCTGGCGGTGAGCGTGGTGGTGGACCCGGCGGCGAAGGGGGCAATGGTGCCGCAGGGGCTACTGCAGCCGGTGGTGGAGAATGCGATCCGGCATGGCGGGGCGGGAAAGGTGGAGATCCGGATTGCGCGGGAGGGCGGGCAGTTGCGGGTGCGGGTGACGGATGAGGGGCGGGGCGAGGGCGGGCAGGGGCTGGGGATTGGGCTGAAGAACACGCAGGAGCGGCTGCGGCACTTGTACGGCGGGGCGGGACAGGTGAGCCTGGTGCGGCGGGGCGAAGGGACGGAGGTGTCGGTTGGAATTCCGTGTCGTCTTGGTGGATGACGAGCCGCCGGCGCGGAAGAAGCTGCGGCATTTGTTGAGCGCGCATCCGGATTTCCGGGTGGTGGGCGAGGCGGGGACGTTCGAGGAGGCGCAGACGGTATTGGCGGCGGAGCGGCCGGACGTCGTGTTTCTCGATATCCAGTTAGGGGCGCGGAACGGGATGGAGTTGGCGGCGGGCTTGGGGGAGGCGGCGGTGGTTTTCGTGACGGCGTACGACCAGTACGCGGCGCAGGCGTTCCGGGTGCAGGCGTTTGACTATCTGCTGAAGCCTGTCGCGCCGGACGTGTTCGATGAGCTGCTGGTGCGGCTGCGGGCGCGGGCGGCGACGTATTTGAAGCGGTTTCTCGTCGAGGGGCGGCCGGGGACGGTGGAGTTCGTGGCCGTCGAGGACGTGGACTGGTTTGAATCGGCGCGGAACTACGTGGTGCTGCATTGCGGGGCGGAGACGCATATCATCCGCAGTTCGCTGGATGCGGTACAGCGGCGGCTGGACCCGGGGGCGTTCGCGCGGGCGAACCGGTCGGCGATTGTGAACGTGGCGGCGATTGCGTGTTTGCGACCGTGGACGAATGGCGAGTTTAAGATCCAGTTGCGGACGGGCGAGGAAATTCCGTGGAGCCGACGGTATGTTTCGGCGGCGCTCGCGGCGCTGTTGGGCGAGGCACGGTAGAATAAGAGCTTAGATTCATGTCTCAACGGATTCGATCGACGACGGTCCTGGCGGTTCGCCGGGGAGGAAAGGTCGTCATGGCGGCCGATGGTCAGGTAACCATGGGCTCGGAAGTGCTCAAGGGTAACGCCAAGAAACTGCGCAAGCTGTACAACGGCCGGATCATGGCCGGATTTGCCGGTTCAACGGCGGATGCCTTTTCGCTGTTTGCCCGCTTTGAAACCAAGCTCGAACAGCATAACGGCAAGCTGGACCGCGCCGTGGTGGAGCTGGCCAAAGATTGGCGGACCGACAAGGTGTTGCGCCATTTGGAAGCGCTGCTGCTGGTGGCGGACAACGACAAGATCTATTTGCTGGGCGGGAACGGCGACGTGATTGAGCCAGACGATGACGTGATGGCGATCGGCTCCGGCGGGTCTTTTGCGCGTTGCTCGGCGATTGCGCTGCTTGAAAACACCGAGCTTTCGGCGCGGCAGATTGTCGAGAAGGCGATGAAAATTGCGGGCGATACCTGCATCTACACGAACCACTCGTTCGTGTTTGAGGAGTTGGACTAATGGTGATCTACCTCCCGCAACACGGCGCGCATAGCGATGGCGAATCGCCGTTGCTGGATGAGTTGACCCCTCGCGAGATTGTTCGCGAGCTCGATAAATACGTGATTGGACAGGCCGACGCGAAGAAGGCCGTGGCGATTGCGCTGCGGAACCGCGTGCGGCGGCAGAAGCTGGATCCGGACATGGCGGACGACGTCATGCCGAAGAACATCCTGATGATCGGGTCGACCGGCGTCGGCAAGACGGAGATTGCGCGGCGGCTGGCGAAGCTGGCGAATTCGCCGTTTCTGAAGGTGGAAGCGAGCAAATTCACGGAAGTGGGCTATGTGGGCCGGGACGTGGAGTCGATGATCCGCGACCTGGTCGAGATCGCGATGGACATGGTGCGGGAGGAGCGGCTGGACGAAGTGGCCGACCGCGCCGAGCGCCACGCCGAAGACCGGTTGCTGGAACTGCTGATGCCGCCGCAGCCGGACGAAGCTACGGAGACGGCGGAGAAGACGCGGGAGAAGCTACGCGACAAGTTCCGGGCCGGGAAGCTGGACGATAAGCAGGTGGAGATCGACGTGAAGGACCGGGGGCCGACGATCGAGTTCGGCGGCGGGCCCGGGCCGGACGAGATGGACGTCAGCCTGAAAGAGTTCTTGCCCGCGCTGTTCGGCAATCGGACGAAGAAGCGGAAGATGCGCGTCAGCGAAGCGTTCGATTATCTGGTGGATGAAGAGGAGCAGAAGCTCATCGACATGGACCAGGTGCAGCGCGTGGCCATTGAACGCGTGGAGCGCAATGGCATGATCTTCCTCGACGAAATCGACAAGATTGCCGGGCGCGAAGGCGGCCAGGGGCCGGACGTGAGCCGGGAGGGCGTGCAGCGGGACATTCTGCCGATTGTGGAAGGCACGACGGTGAATACGCGGTACGGGTTCGTGCGGACGGACCACATTCTGTTCATTGCCGCCGGGGCGTTTCATGTTTCGAAGCCGAGCGATCTGATTCCGGAGCTGCAGGGGCGGTTCCCGATCCGGGTGGAGCTGAAGTCGCTGACGGAAGCCGATTTTATTCGGATCCTGAAAGAGCCGAAGAACGCGCTGATTAAGCAGAGCCAGGCGCTGCTGGATACCGAAGGCATCAAGCTGAGCTTTACCGACGATGCGTTGGTGGAGTTGGCGCGGTGCGCGGCGCAGGTGAACGCGCAGGCGGAGAACATTGGCGCGCGGCGGCTGCATACGATTCTCGAGAAGGTGCTTGAAGAGATCAGCTTTGAGGGGCCGGACCTGAAGAAGAAGACGGTGAAGATTGACGCCGAGTACGTGAAAAAGCAGTTGGCGGACATCATCAAAGATCAGGATCTGAGCCGGTATATTCTCTGATGCGTGGGTCTTTCATGCAGGGGCCGGCGATCCTCCTGCTTTGTGGCTGGCTTGTAGGTTGCGGGTACATTGGCGACCCGCAGCCGCCGGCGCTGAACATTCCACTGCCGATCTTGGATTTGCAGGCGGAGCAGGTGGGCGGGAAGATCAAGCTGCGGTTTACGATTCCGGATTTGACGACGGAACAGTTGCCGGTGACGGACGTGACGGTGGACCTGCGGGGCGCGGATCAGCCGATTCCGGTGGCGGCGCGGGCGCCGGGCATGGTGGAGGCGGAGACGCCGGTGGCCGCGGGCTGGGTGGGTCAAGAGGTCGCGTTTATGGTGCGGCTGCAGAATGCGAAGGGGCGGTATTCGGCTTGGTCGAACCAGGTGGTGCGGCGGGTGGCGGCGCCGGTGGCGACGCCGGGCGCGTTTACGGCGAAGCCGGTGCAGAACGGGATGGCGCTGGCGTGGACGGGTGCGGGGGAGACGTGGCTGGTGTTCCGGGATGGGGCGCAGGTGGCTTCCGTGGCTAAGCCGGAATACCTCGATGCCGCGGTGGAAGTGGGGAAGAGCTATCGGTATCAGGTGCAGGCGTCCGTGAAAGCGGGCGAGGGCGTGGCGGTGAGTGAGCGGACGGCGGAGGTGGCGGTGACGCACGCGGATACGTTCCCCCCGGCGGAGCTTGTGGGCCTGAACGTGATTGCCAGCACGAACGCGAACGAGCTTTCGTGGGAGCGCAGCACAGAGACCGATTTGAAGCATTACCGGGTTTGGCGGGACGGGCAGATACTGGCCGACGCCGTGGACGTGCCCGCGTATACTGACCGTACGGCGGAAAGCGGGAAGAAGTATAGCTATGCCGTCTCGGCCGTAGACGCCTACGGCAACGAAAGTCCGAAATCGCAACCAGTGGAGATCACAACGCCGTGACCAAGTTTGTACGCTTCAGTTTGGATAAGGGCATACCGCCCACCGCATCGGATAGTCATCCGGGGGTTCGCTATGGAATCCTGCAGGACGAGATGATTCAGGAGACGCCTTCTCTGTTCGAGTTCCGGCCGGGGACGACGCACGGGTTGGATGGAGTTAGGATCCTGCCGCCGGTTTCGCCTTCGAAGATTGTATGCGTGGGGCGGAACTACGCCGACCATGCGAAGGAACTGGGCAACGCGGTGCCGACGGAGCCTTTGATTTTCATGAAGCCGCCGAGTTCGTTGATCGGGCATGGGGATACGATTCTGTATCCAGCGTTGTCGAGCTTGGTGAGCTACGAAGCGGAGCTGGGCGTGATTATCGGCCGGCGGGCGCGCAATGTGCGGAAGCAGGACTGGGCCGACTATGTTTGGGGCTACACGTGCGTGAACGACGTGACGGCGCGGGACCTGCAGAAGAAAGACGGACAGTGGACGCGTGGGAAGGGGTTCGACACGTTTTGCCCGGTGGGGCAGTGGGCGGTGCCGGCCGATGAGGTGGCGCTGAGTACGCTGCGGGTGCAGGGTTATCTGGACGGCAAGCTGGTGCAGGACGCCCCGGTGACGGATATGATTTTCGACCTGGGTGATATACTCGCTTATGTCAGTCAATTCATGACACTTGAGCCGGGCGATCTGATCGCGACCGGTACCCCCCCTGGCGTAGGCCCCATGCAACCGGGCTCCTCGGTTCGCGTCGTTATCGATGGCGTGGGCCCTCTCGAAAACCCAATTACCTCCGAATCATAAGAAATCACCATGAAAATTTTTCTGGATACCGCCAACCTGGACGAGATTAGAAAAGGTGCCGACTGGGGCATCGTGGACGGCGTCACAACGAACCCTTCGCTGATTGCGAAGGAAGGCAAGCCGATTGAAGAGCAGGTCAAGGCGATCTGCGACATCATCGACGGGGACATTTCGGCTGAGGTCGTTGCCATCGAAGCCGCCGCGATGATTGAAGAAGGCAAGAAGCTGGCGAAGATCCACAAGAACATCGTGGTGAAGCTGCCGCTGATCCGCGAAGGCATCAAGGCGTGCAAGGCGCTTTCGGGCGAAGGCATCCGCACGAACGTCACGCTGTGCTTCTCGGCTCCGCAGGCGTTGCTGGCCGCGAAGGCCGGGGCGTACCTGGTTAGCCCGTTTGTCGGCCGTTTGGACGACATTGGCCATGTGGGTATGGAACTGATTGAGCAGATCACGGCCATTTACGCGAACTACGACTACAAGACCCAGGTGCTGGCGGCCAGCATCCGGACGCCGATCCACGTGGTGGACGCAGCGCTCGCCGGCGCCGATGTGGCGACGATGCCGTTCAAAACGCTGGACATGCTGTTCAACCATCCGCTAACGGACAAGGGTTTGGAGCAGTTCCTGAAAGACCACGCAAAATCGTTGGCTAAGTAGCCTTTGCAGATGTTGCTCGCTTGGCTCCCGCGACTGGCGCAGACCTCCTGGCTTGTGCCAGCCGCGGTGGGCGTGGCGGCGTTGGGCGCGGGGGCCTGGGTGTTGATCGGTGCGGTCCGCGCCCGGCGTAATCCGGATGAGCTCGAACGGCGGCGGCGGATTAAGATTCATGTCGTCGGCCGGATGGGTGAAGCGACGGTGCAACAGGCCGACGAGCAAACTTTGCACTACTGTTATCAGATTGCGGGCGTCAGTTATTCGACGTCTCAGGATATTGGGAAGCTGGCGGAACATCTGCCTGCTCCCCCGCATCTACTGATTGGCAACGCGCTGATCAAATATCACCCCCAGAACCCGGCGAACTCGATTCTGATCTGTGAACACTGGTCGGGGTTGTTGGCCGGACGGAAAGCAGTAAAACGAGGAGAACCGAACCTATGAAGCAATTTTTGATGATCGCCATGGCGGCTGTAGTGCTGACCGTGGGTGCGTCGACGGCCCAGAGCCAAACGGCGCCGAAGTCGGTAATTCATGTCGTCACCGTAGCATGGAAGCCCGGGACGACCCCCGCGCAGATCAAGGCTGCCCTCGACGGCGTGCAGGCTCTGCCCGCCAAGTACCCGGGCATCACCCGCGTCTGGACCAAGTCGATCAAGGTGCAGGGCGGCAAGGCCAATGCCTTTGTAATGGAGTTTAAGGACGAGGCTGCTTTGGCCGCCTACGCCGATAGCCCCGCGCAGAAGGAATGGTACAAGGTGTATCTCGATATCCGCGGCGAGAGCACGACCTTCGACATTACCAACTAGTTCTGGCCCTCAACTTGCAAGATAGAGCGATGTAGCCCGCGAACGCGGGTTTGAGCGAGAAAACAGGAAGTTTCTTCTCAAATCGGTTCACTCCCCGGGAAAGTTTTGCACAATCCGCTGGGGATGGGTATAGACATTGCATCGCTCTTTGCGCAGGAAGCCAATGAGGGTGATGTTCTGCCGCCTCGCGAGGTCGACCGCCATAGTTGATGGAGCTCCTATGGATGCGACGAGAGTAGTACTCGCGGCGGCGCACTTTTGCAGTAGTTCGTAGCCGGCCCGGCCACTGAGAAGGATCAAGTGGCCGGCCAGCGGAAACTGTCCGGCGCGCAGGCGATGGCCGATCAGTTTATCGAGCGCATTGTGGCGCCCGATGTCCTCGCGGAGAGCGAGGAGTTCGCCCTGGAGATTGAAGAGCGCGGCGGCGTGCAACGCGCCCGTGCGCTGGAAGGCTGGCTGGGCGGCGGCCAGGCGGGCTGGCAGTTCGTAGAGGAGCCCGATGGGAAAGGTGGCGGCGGAGGCGTCTGGCGCTGGAGCGATCTCCGGCAGCTCTTCGCGGCCGCAGAGGCCGCAGGCAGAGGTGCGGACCAAGTGACGTTTCCCGGCGCTGGCGGGTTCGACCCCGGCGCGCAGGGAGACGAGGACGGCACCTGGTTGGACATGGATTGCTTCGATTTCGGCGGCTTCAGTGAGCCAGCCTTCGGCGTGGAGCAGGCCGCAGGCGAGGTCCTCCTCGTCGCCGGGAGAAGCGAGCGTCAAGCCGAGGGTCGCTATCTCGCGCCGCTGCTTGAAGGAGTATTCGACGCGAATCTCGACCGGTTCTTCGGCGCCGAGGGAGTCAGTGGCCGCATGGACGCGGCCACCTTCCCAGCGAGCTACCGGAACCTGTTTTTCCGGCATTACGCCCTACCGCAAGCTGCGGAGCAGTTCGATGGCGGCTTTGATGTCGTCGACGTGGGCGAGTTTGGCTTGGTGGCGATCGTCCATGTCCTGGTCGAGCGAGACTTCGCGTTCGATGGTGAGCGGGCCGGTATAGCCGACCTTCTTCAACATGTTGACGAAGTTGGCCATGCCGACGGAGCCGTGGCCGAGCGGCATTTCGGTGCCGAGGGTGCCGGGTTTGGCGGGGTCGGGCCAATTGCCATCCTTGGCGTGAACGGAGACGACGTGCTTGCCGACGAGTTCGAGGGCGGCGATGGGCTCCGAGGTGCCGTACAGGATCAGGTTGGCGGGATCGAAGTTCAGTTTCAAATTGGGACGGTCGACGTCTTCGAGGAAGTGGAGGAGGGAGGCGGCGGGCTCCTGGCCGGTTTCGAGGGCGAAGTCGATGCCGTACTTGGCGGCGTGGTCGCAGATGCGGCGGACGAGGTCGCGGACGGGCGCGTAGTCGGGGTGGGCGTGGTCTTCGGGAACGAAGCCGACGTGGCAGGCGAAGATGGGGACGCCCATGGCCGCGGTTTCGTCGATGACTTCGTAGGTGCGGGCTTCGCGCTCGGCGCGGGTGGCGGCGGGGATGAAGCCGACGGTCTTCTCGACGGTGGGGGCGTCGGCGTAGCTTTCGCCGTCGTAGGCCGCGAAAACGGCGGTGACGACGAAGCCTTCATCGGCGAGAGCCTGCTTATAGACGGCGCCGAGGCCAGCGAGGGGGACAGCGCCAGTGAAGCCGAGATGGCCGCAGCGGATGCCGAGCGACTTGACGGCGCGGATCATCTTCAGCGGTTCGGTATCGCCCCAGAACATCAGGCCAACTTCTAACTCTTCGAGTGCAATTGCCATGGATACTATTCTCTGTCAGCGCCGAAGAACTTGCAGTGCCTTTCCCAGTCGAGGAGCCAGGATTTTGCAGGGAGGCCACCGGCGAAGCCGGTCAACTGGCCGTTGGCGCCGATGACGCGATGACAGGGGACGATGATGGGCAGGGGGTTGGAGCCGTTGGCGAGGCCGACGGCGCGGGAGGCGTTGGGGTTGCCGAGTTGGGCGGCGAGGGCGCCGTAGGTGGTGGTTTCGGCGAAGGGGATTTCGCGGAGCAGGGCCCAGACGCGGGATTGGAAGGGGGTGCCTTTGGGAGCTAGCGGGACGGTGAAGTGCTGGAGGGATCCGGCGAAGTAGGCTTCGAGCTGTTCGGCGGCTTGGGGGAGTTCGCCTTGCGGGAGGGATTGGCGGAGGGCGTCCCGGCGGGGCGAATTGGCGAAGAGGATTTCGGTGAGGGCGACGCCGTCGCCGATGAGGGTGAGTTCGCCGATGGGTGATTCGAGGGGTTGCCAGAGGGTCATGCTTGGGATCTCCAGAGGTGCAGGGCGGCGTAGGCGCGCCAGGGGCGCCAGGCTTCGGCGCGTTGAGTCAGTTCTTTTTCGGTACAGCCGGCAGCTTTGCGGAGGACGAGGTCGCCGGCGGGGAAGGCGTCGGGGTCGGCGAGGGCTCGCATGGCGTAGTAGTCGCGGGTCCAGGGGCCAATGCCGCGGACGCCTTCGAGGCGCTCGTTGCCGTCGAGGACGGCGCGGGCGTAGGCGCGGAGGGTCTCCTGGCGGGCGGTGGTGAGGCCGATCGTGGAAAGATCGGCGTCGGCCAGTTGTTCCGGCGTCGGCATTCTACGGAACGAAGCCAATAGACGCCCGGCGAGGGTGCGGGCTCCGGCGACCGAGATCTGCTGACCGAGGATGGCGCGGATGCCGATTTCAAAGGGGTCCCAGGCTCCGGGGACGCGGAGGCCGGGCCGGGCGGCGACGAGCGGGGCGAGGACAGGGTCGGCGCTGAGGGTTTCGTTGATGACGGCGGGGTCGGCGGCGGCGTCGAAGAGGCGGCGGGTGCGGCGGACGATTTCGAGCCACTGGCGGGGGGCGGCGCCTTCGACCTGGAGAAGGAGGTGGGGGGCGGAGTAACGGACTTTTATGGTGGCTCCATCCCAGAAGCGGGTGTACTGGGCGTCGTCGACCTCTTCGAGGCCGGGGATGGCGCGGGCGCGGAGGAAGGCGAGGAGGCTCTCCCAGTCGTAGGGTTCGCGGACGGGTAGGCGGAGGGCGGAAGACGGGGCGCGGAGTTTGCGGAGTTCGCCGGGGGAGCGGCCGTAGGTGGCTTGGACGACGGCGTGGAAGCGGCGGAGGCTGCCGAAGCCGCTGGCGTAGGCGACCTCGGTGAGGGGGAGGGAGGTTTCGTCGAGCAGGCGCTTGGCGAACTGGAGGCGTTGGGTTTGGGCGACGCGGACGGGGGTGGCGCCGGCGTGTTCGAGGAAGAGGCGGCGAAGGTGGCGGCCGGTGACGCCGAGGCGGGTGGCGAGTTGTTCGACGTCGCCGGAATCGAGGGCGCCCTCTTCGATGAGACGGAGGCCGCGGGCGACCGTGGGGGAGGTGCCGAGCCACAGGCCGGTGCCGGGGGCGGTCTCCGGACGGCAGCGGAGGCAGGGCCGGAAACCGGCGGCTTCGGCGGCGAAGGCGGAGGGGTAGTAGCCGACGTTCTCTTCCTTGGGCGCGGGGGCGGGACAGACGGGGCGGCAGTAGATCCGCGTGGTCCGCACGGCGACGAAGAATTTACCGTCGAAACGGGCGTCTTTCGCGCGGCGGGCTTGCTGGCAGAGATGCGGATCGAGATTCACTTTCCCCACGGTACGGGATATCGGGGGATGGCGCTAGCCGTTTTCGGACATTGACCACGGCTGTGCAGGACGATTGGTTTTGGCGTACGCTGACAGGGTATGTCACAGATCAAAGGTCCAGCACTCTTCCTCGCACAATTTATGGGCGACGAGGCCCCATTCAATTCCCTTCCCGCTATTACCGAGTGGGCGAAATCGCTCGGCTACCTCGGTGTGCAGCTCCCTTCGTGGGATAGCCGCATTATGAACCTGAAGAAGGCCGCCGAGTCGAAGACTTATTGCGATGATCTGAAGGGCCAGACCAACGGCCTAGAGATCACCGAACTGGCTTCGCATCTGCAGGGCCAGTTAGTCGCGAGCCATCCGGCTTATGACGAGTTGTTCGATGTCTTCGCGGCGCCCGAAGTGCAGGGCAATCCGAAGACTCGCAGCGAATGGGCCGTGAAGCAGTTGAAGCTGGTGATTAAGGCTTCGGCGAATCTTGGCCTGAAAGTGACCCCGTCGTTTACGGGCGCTTTGCTGTGGCCGACCATTTACCCGTGGCCGCAGCGCCCGGCGGGACTGGTGGAAGAAGGGTTCAAAGAGCTGGCCAAGCGGTGGAAGCCGATTCTCGATTTCGCGGATCAGCACGGCGTGGACTTTGCGTATGAGCTACATCCGGGCGAAGACGTTTTCGACGGGGCGACGTTTGAACGCTTCCTCGAAGCAACCGGCAACCATCCGCGGGTGAACATTAACTACGATCCTTCGCACTTTGTGTTGCAGTGCATGGACTATGTGGGCTTCATTGATCTGTATGCGAGCCGCATTAAGGCGTTCCATGTGAAGGACGCGGAGTTCCGTCCTTCGGCGAAGGCGGGCGTCTACGGCGGCTACCTGAACTGGCAGGAGCGGCCGGGCCGGTTCCGCAGCTTGGGCGACGGGCAGGTGGACTTCAAGCAGGTGTTCTCGCGGCTGACGGCGGCGGGCTACTCCAACTGGGCTGTGCTGGAATGGGAGTGCTGCTTTAAAGACAGCGCGCAGGGCGCGGCCGAAGGCGCTCCGTTCATCGCGTCGCACTTGATCGACGTGCCGAAGAAGGCGTTCGACGACTTCGCGGGCGCGGCGAGCGACTCGAAGCGGAACCGGCGCATTCTGGGCTTGAAGTAAAGCTAGCCGCCGATTGAATACATCGGCCGCGGGGGCGCCACAAATTTTTGTGTGTTGATCTCGTGGCCGATCCACTTCTCCGCAACCGTCTGGCGGATGGTGGCGCGGATGGCGTCGTCCGAGGCGTCGCTGCGGAGGAGGCCTTTGACATCGGTCTCATCGATGGCGAAGAGGCAGTAGCGGAGCTTGCCGTCGGACGTGAGACGGATGCGATTGCAGTTCAGGCAGAAGGGGTGGCTGACGGAGCTGATGAAGCCGACGCGGCCGACGCCGTCTTGGAAGCGGAACTCGCTGGCGGGGGCGCGGGGGTCGCGGTCCGGGATCTCTTCGAGCGGGCCGATGCCTTCAGCGAGCAGGCGGAGCATATCGTCCTGGAGCAGGACCTTGGCTTTGTCCCAGATGCCTTGGGCGTCGAGGGGCATGAACTCGATATAGCGGATTTCGATATCGCGTTCGCGGCCGAATTGGGCGAGGGGGACGATGTCGGGTTCGACGAGGTTTTTGACGGCGACGGCGTTGATTTTGATGGGCCCGAAGCCGAGGGATTGGGCTTTGTCGAGGCCGGCGAGGACCTTGGGGAGGTCGTCGCGGCGGGTGATGTGTTGGAAGCGGGCGCGGTCGAGGGTATCGAGATGGACGTTGAGGCGGCGGAGGCCGGCACGGTAGAGGTCTTCGGCCTGGTCTTCGAGGAGGACGGCGTTCGTCGTTAGCGCGATGTCTTCCACGCCGGGGATGGCGATGAGCTTTTCAATGAGGACCGCGAGGTTCTTGCGGACGAGGGGTTCGCCGCCGGTGATGCGGAGTTTGCGGACGCCGAGGGAGACGGCAACGCGGGCGACGCGGGCGATTTCTTCAAACGAGAGAATCTCTTCGCGCGGCATGAACTTCACGCCGTCTTCGGGCATGCAGTAGAAGCAGCGGATGTTGCAGCGGTCGGTGACGCTGATGCGGAGATTGTCGTGCAGCCGGCCGAAGCCGTCGATGAGGGGTGCTTCCGCCATCTACTTCACGGCGAGCATGCGTTCAATGGGCAGGCGGGCGCGCTCCATGAGATGGGGGTTGAGTTCGACGCGGGGGGCGACGGCTTCGAGGCAGTCCCGGAGTTTCTCAAGCGAATTCATCTTCATGTAGGGGCACTCGCTGCAGTTGCAGTTTTCGTTGGTCACGAAATAGAACTGCTTGTGCGGGGCGTATTTGACGAGCGAATGGCGGACGCCGCTTTCGGTCATGACGATGAACGATTGGCGATCGCTTTCGATGCAGTACTTGATGAGGGCCGAGGTGGAGCCGATGAACTCAGCTTGGCTGAGGACGTTGGCGGGGCACTCGGGGTGGGCGACGACCATGGCTTCGGGGTGGGCGGCGCGGGCTTCCATCACCTTGCGGGCGGCGAAGGTGGTGTGGACGATGCAGGCGCCCTGCCAGATGCGCATGTTTTCGCGGCCGGTCTGTTCCTTGACATAGTTGCCGAGGTTGATGTCCGGGAGGAAGAGGATGGGCTTTTCGGCGGGGATGGAGTTAACGACCTTGACCGCGTTGGACGAGGTGCAGATGATGTCGCTTTCGGCTTTCACCTCGATGGAGGTGTTGATGTAGCTGACGACGACGTGATCGGGGTACTTCTGCTTGAAGGCGCGGACCATTTCAACCGGGCAGCTATCGACGAGCGAGCAGCCGGCTTGGCGGTCGGGGACGATGACGGTGCGGGAAGGGTTGAGCGCTTTGGCTGTTTCCGCCATGAACCAGACGCCGCAGAAGGCGATGACCTCGCAGTCGAGTTCCTTG
Source organism: Candidatus Sulfopaludibacter sp. SbA3 (assembly GCA_945890485.1). GTDB lineage: Bacteria > Acidobacteriota > Terriglobia > Bryobacterales > Bryobacteraceae. Next base: position 136,151 of record CAMDCN010000017.1, read on the forward strand.
GCTTTGCGCGCGAGTTCGAGGCTGTCGCCGATGACGTCGGCTAACTCCTGGATTTCGGTCTCCTGGTAGTGGTGCGCGAGGATGACCGCATTGCGTTGCCGCTTCAGCGCCAGGATCTCTTCCGCAATGCCAGCTCCAGTTGTAAGAGTCATAGAAATTTACCGAAACGCGGGACGAGACCCACCTCTCTCTATAGTATCCTGCCGGTGGAGTTCTGAATGCGTTTGCAAGTTTTGGGTTTGATGGCCGTGGTTGCTGGATGCGGTTGGGCGCAGCCGGCGACGGGGGTGAATTGCCAGGCGACGGCGGTGCCGACCATCCTTCGGATTGAGGGGTTGAGCGAGCGGGTCGGCGATATGCTGCTGAACTGTTCGGGCGGTGCGGCGGGGGCGACGATTCGGGGCGAATTGACGCTGATCTCGTTTAACGGGCCGATTACGAACAAGCTGCTGCCGAATGGCGCGCTGGATATTGTGATGACGGCGAACAATGGCTCGGGGGAGATGATCGTGAATACACCGGCGACGGCTACGGCGTCGAATCAGGTGACGTTTGCGAGCGTTCAGTTTGTATTGTCGCCGACTGGAACGGCGGCGTTGCGGATTACGAATCTGCGGATTGCGCCACCGAATACGCCGGAACAGCAGGTGCGGGTGGCGCTGGCTTCGGTGACGGCGGGGCAGATTCGGACGGATGCGGCGCCGTTCACGGTGGGGATTACGCAGCGGGGCTTTTTGGCGACTTACGCTACGACGTTCGTTTGCACGCAGTCGCCGCTGCCGGAGACGGTGAACTTTCCGGAGTTTATTCGGCGGAGGGTGCGGTTTGCGTCGGTGCGGTTGACGGAGGGGTTTTCCGATGCGTTTCAGAGGCGGGGGCCGCAGACGGATGTGGGGACGCGGCTGGTGATCCGGTATGCCGGCTTTCCGGCCGGGGCTCGGGTGTTTACCCCGGCGGTGGTGGTGGGTTCGAGCGGCGCGACGCCGACCTCGGCGGGTGATTTGGGCTTGCCGGTGAGTGGGGGACGCTATTTTTCTGGCGGGAATGGGCAACTGCTGCTTTCGCGGGTGCAGAATCCGGATAACGCGGGAGCGGGTGGGGTGCCGTTGTTTACGCCTAGCGGCGGGGTGGGGACGACGGAGTTTGACCAGGTGGCGGAGGTGCCGCTCGTGAATGGTGCTGGGGTGGCGGTATTTGAGGTGATGGATAGTGTCGGGAATTTGCGGGAATCGGCGCAGGTGCCGACGTTTCTGGTGTTGGAGCAGCGGCCGGAGGGCGGGTCGGTGCGGGCGGGGGTGAGTTTGAGTTTGGGGCCGGTATCGAATGTGGGCGCGCCGAGCGCGACGGCTCCGGTGCCGCGGTATCAGGAGATTGCGCCTCCGACCGATTGCAATGCGTTGGGGGATTGCGATTCGGGGCTGTTTCCGCGGCTGGCGGTGGAGTCGGCGGAGCTGACTTACGATGTGATTATTGGGTCGACCGGGCAGACGCGGTATCTTCGGGTGTTGAACCAGGGGGGCGGGGTGCTTTCCTGGACGGCTTCGGTCGTTTACCGGAATGGGAATGGGTGGCTTCGTTTTGACCCGGACAATGGATTGAACAACAGCACGGTGCGGTTGGATGCGGTGGCGCCGAATGGGTTCGTTCCGGGGACATATGAGGCGACGTTTATTATCGATGGCGGACCGTTGGCCGGGACGCGGCAGGCGACGGTGCGGATGGTGGCGCGGAATTTGACGTTGCCTCCGCCGACGGGGCCTTCGGTGTCGGCGGTGACGCATGGGGCGTTTCAGGATGGGCCGTTGGTGCCGGGTTCGCTGGGTTCGCTGTTTGGGCAAAACCTGACGGGGACGGCGACGCGGTTGACGATGGACGGAGTGGAGGGGCGGATTTTATATGCGGACAGCCGGCAGATTAATTTTCAGGTACCGGTGGAGTTGGCGGGACGGGCGAGTGCGCAGTTGATTGTGACGGCGGATAGCTTGCAGTCGACGCCGCGGACGGTACTGCTGGCGGCGGCGAACCCGGGGGTGTTTCCGGGGGCGATTCTGAATCAGGACAATTCGGCGAATTCGGCGGCGAACCCGGCGGCATCGGGCAGCGTGGTGCAGGTGTTTCTGACGGGGTTACCGGTAGGGGCGGCGACGACGGTGCGGGTGCATGACCGGGCATTTGCCGAGGCGCTCTACGCGGGTCCGGCTCCGGGGTTGATCGGAGTCCAGCAGGTGAACGCCTTGATTCCGGCAGATCTGCAGACGATTACGAGTGACCTGGTGATCTGCGCGGGGACAAATTGCAGTGCGCCGCGGCAGATCTCGGTTCGGCAGACCAATCCTTAGCCGACGAGGAGGCCGGCGTTCGCGTCGTTCTTCACGAGGCGAGGTCCCGAGGAGAAGGTGGGAGCGGGGGACGGCTGGGTTTCGTCCGTGGCTGGGGAAAGTGAGCCCTGGGCGCCGCTGAATACGGAGGCGGACTTGGCCAACCGGCTGAGGTCGCCACCGTCTTCGAGGGTCATTTCGTGCTCTACCCAGTTGGAGAGGGGGATGTTCCGGAAGAAGAGCCGCTCCTGGAGGATCATCGCTTTCTTGTTCATCATCAGCGACTTGGACTCGCGGACGTAGTGACGTTCTTCGACGCGGATATCGGCGAGGAAGTTATCGAAGGACCGGCGTTTGGTTTCTTCTTCGGCCGCGTGGACTTTGTCCTCGACCGATTGTTGTTGTGCGTTGAGCTGCGCCTGCAGTTTGGCGATGGTTTCGCGTTCTTGCGATACCGCCACTTCGAGCTTCGCCTGCATGACGAAGAAGGAGAGGAGGGACGAGCCAGCCGCGATGAACACAGGCAAGAGGACCCAGAGGAGAGCGTCTACCGACATACTGCTAGATACATCGGCGGGTATGGGGGAAAACTTTTGGCCTAGAGGAAAAAAACTCCAGATTAGGAACATCCCTTATGGCGGCTCAGGGCAATCCAGGAGTTGCCGGAGCTTGGAATAAGGGTGAGTCTGATATTCAGACCGTCAACGTGGCGGCAGAATCAATGGTTTACAGAGCACAGACTCAAGACCCCCAAAGGCCGCTGCACGCCCTTGCTCCGTTCATTGTTCGCGGTCTGTATTCCCATGTCGGACCAGACTAGCAAAGCCGCCGAAGGATGAATCGGCGTTTCTACGGGTCTCAATTGGCAAACCTGCCTCGGCGCCAGCAGCCGGTCCCAGAATTCCTTGCCCGCACTCCGTCGGAAAGCCCGTTCCTGTATCGATGTCAGGTTGTCGTTGCCGGTCTCGTCAGGGGTGGGATCCTGCCTTGCGCAGGTTATCCTTAGTGCAATCACGAATACGGCGAGGAGCGGTTCGGATCGGCGATGGACGAGATCGAAAAGGGCAATTCAGGTTCGAAGATCAAGCGCGCGGAGGGCGTCACTCCTACAGAGCGTTATCTGCAGCGGCTTTGTCAGCGATCATTTCTGTCTCTCTGGAGCTACTGCGGGCTGTACAAAAATCAAGGACGGAATGGCAAGGGAGACGGGAAGGAACTGTGCGATTTGCTCGTCGTCTTCGGAAATGACGTTCTGGTCTTCTCCGACAAGGACTGCGCATTTAAGGATACTGGCAACATCGGCGTAGACTGGTGCCGATGGTTCAGGAAGTCGATCGCTGACTCCGCGCGCCAGGCGTGGCGCGTGGAGCCTTTTATAAAGCACTACGCGGATCGCATCTATCTTGATCGGGCGTGCAAGGAGCCGTTTCCCTTGACGCTCCCTCTTCCCGAGCACATGCGCATGCACTACATTGTCGTGACGCACAAGATCGCCCCCTGTGTGACGGAGTACTTCAACGGGGGAAGCGGCAGTCTGGTCTTCAACTCGGATCTCACCGCTCCGAGTCAGTACGAGAACCCAGCACAATGTCGGCCATTTGAAGTCGGCTGGCTCGATGAGAAAAAGCCCTTCGTTCATGTGCTGCATGATCTTTCCCTGGAGGCAGTGCTCAAAACGCTGGACACGATCACGGACTTCGTCGAGTACCTGCGGGCGAAGGAAGCGCTCCTTGAGGACTTCAAACGGACAGGTCGAAGTCTGTTCTATTGCGGCGAGGAGGATCTCCTCGCGCATTACATCCGCACGATGAGAGGGGACCGTCACGGATTCGACTTCCCTCCAGAGGTGCAACGACTCGCTCTCGAAGAAGGTGCGTGGCTGAATCTTGTCGATAAACCGAAGTTTCTGGCTCGCGAACAGGCAAACAAAGTCAGCTACTACTGGGACGCCATCATTGAGAAATTCACAAGGGTCGTTCTCAATGACTATCAAAAGGGCGAGACGTTCACCGTTCAGGAGCGCGCACTACGATTCCTCGCCCGCGAGGGACGAGTGCGCCGGCGCATGCTCGCTGAAGAGATGCTGAAGATGGTCGCATCGACCCCTTATGGGTACGACCGTCGGAGGGTTGCGATTCCCGAACGCCCAGGGGAGCCATACTACGTGTTCCTTTTAGCCGGAAGGCGCCCGGACGTTGCGGAACAGGAGTACCCAAGGTTCCGGCAAAACATGTTGTCAGCCTTATGCAACATCACAAAGCTTCGCTTCCCCGCAGCGGAAGACATCGTTGGTATTGCTACTGAGACGGGAACTGATACGAGAAAATTCTCCTACGACCTCACGCTGGTTGACGCAAGGAATTGGACGCAGGACGACCAAGCTCATTGGAGCGATATGCAGAAGAGCTTCGGCTTCCTCAACGATGCCACCACGGGTCAAATGTCCACGGTCGAGTTCCCGGAACCAGAGCCGCAGGCACCGGAAGAAGATACTTCGTAGCGTGATAAGGTGCACTTGGAAATCACGCGAACTGGAGTGGCTTTTGGATGTCAAATGCCGCACCCTCAACGCGAAGCAGCAAAATGATCGCGGTTTCGTTGCCCCGGGGCCAAGACGGTAAGTCGTCACGCCAAGCTAATACTCACCTGCCACGCCTCGTCCGCAATGAGCGTTCTGACGTAGATTGAGGATCCCACTTTTGAAAGCTGGACCGGCAAGGACACACTAACCTAGGTGCTTGAGAATTGTATGGCGGTGAGGGTGGGATTCGAACCTTCAACCGGGGTCCAGAATCTGCAAGTTGCAGATTCTACGTTGCCACCCATGCCAAATTTGCCACGCTTGCCGCCGACCATTGCACGCTATTGCACGCTGGCTGTTCACGCTGAGTCGCATGCGCATGTCTAAGGTCGCCCGTGCCCGCTCGATCATACTGGTTCGGTCCCGGCTGCGGTGGGGTAGAGAATGAACACCTTCTGCTCCTCATCGTGGGGCACGAACAGAAACACCTTGCTGAAGACACCGGCCTTGTCGCCGATGAATTGCGCCGCTGCCTTCGCGGCATCCTTAGATGTAAAGTCCACCGCGTTCACCGGGCTGTTGTATTGCCAAGCAAGATCGTAGTGGACTAGGAGATTGAATTCATCGAGCCCATTGGCGCAGCCGCTGTACTTTTCCACCTTCCCGGAGATTCGGTCTTGAAGCGCTAAAACCATCGAGTCCGGCGAATAGAAGTCCGCTGCTTCCGGAACCGTGATCCAGTCGCATGCGCCTTCGGTAGATCGCCAGTCCGAAAATGCGGTTCGCGGCACGGCATGCACTTCTAAGAGGTATTTCCCGAGAACCGGGTACTTGGCAAAATCCCGCCATTCGCACCCTTGCATGGAATGCCATGAGGGCTCATCGGGCCAGCGGCCATCCATATCGCTTATCAGCGCAAGCAGTTCCGCCCTAAACGCCTCTGCATCTTTGCCCGGAAGCCTGCTGGTATTCGGCAGAACCTGCACGAGGTGGATGTGCTTGGTTTCATTGGGCGGAATCGGAGCCGCAGCGCCCAGGATCGCATTCCCAAGGCTCTCCGCCTTTTTGATATTGCCGATTTGTTTCTCATCGAGCCAAGCGGTGAGTTCTAGCCCGATCTTTCGGTTGGATACGGTCGTGCAAAGTATATCTGGCGGGTCCTCCTTGGGCTGCGACCATTCCCTCACCGACTCTCCGGCGAAGTCTGGCGCAGCTAGCAGGAACTTTTCAAAGACCGCTTTCTCCGCAGCCGGATTCCCCATAAGCCCCTCCGAATGTTCATTATGGCTCATCGCCGTAGCGGGAAGAGGCCAGGGCCCTGAATCTCAGGTCGGCTAGACGGAATCCCTAAGCTTCTGGCATAGCTCTTCAATCGTCGCCATTGCCACGCTGAACTCAGGCCGGTCGCCATAGACCATGTCGCGGAGGAAATTCGCATAATGCTCGGCGTAGCTGCTGTCGCTCGCCAAGATTGCCGCTCCCTTCAGCGTCTCACCGATAGGGTCGTCCCGATAGGCCGGAAACTTATGGCCGTACGCTTCCGCGTCGGCATACGCGATTTTCAATACGAGTTGGGCGAGTTCCGATGCGTCGTAGCAGGCGCGCGTCACATGTAGGTCATAGATGTGCCGAACCAAAGTCTTGTCGCGTTCCGAACTGGTATTGGCCGCTTCTTCCCCTACGCGGCGTGTGAGGGCAACGAACTTTTCAGCGAGGGTTTCAGTCACGCTGGCACAAGGAATCGCCGGAACCTCACTCGTTTCCTTGAACGCTTCTGCGTAGAACGAGGTGACCTTGCAGGTGACCGCGTCACAGCGCAGCGGCCATACCGCCGTCTCGATTTTTATCTCCGGGCGTAATGCTCCGACGCCGCGAGTCTCGGCGGGATACGGCAATTGATACAAGGTGTAGCGGCTGGCGTTTCCCGAATTCCGATGTGCGGGATTGTCGGGATCGAATACAAATCCGGCTTCAAGCAACGATGCGGTCACTTTGTCGCGCAGCCTGCGCAACTCGGTGCGCGACGGTTCCTGCTCGGAGACAATCTTGAGGTCGATGTCCTCGGACATGCGATGCGTCAAACGATGCGCGCGGCTAAGCGCCGTGCCGCCTCCGAAGACGAATTGAAACGGCGCGGCCTCCACACGGGTGATTGCGGCCAACGCCCGAACCACGTACCAATCCTTCTCAACGAGCGCGGGGCTTGGCAGATTGAAGTACCGCTGAACTTCGAGGAGTTCCTGGAGCGTGGGTTTACCGGGCAACAACCAACTCCTGATTACCATCGCAGAGCCGCCTTGAGAATCGGCCCTTTACGCGAACCACGGGGTTAACAGGAATTTGGGTGGATCGTCCTTCGTTGTAGGCACGCTCCGCTTCTGAAGGTTCCCAAGAAACCCCCAGCTTCGATAACGCCTGCCGGGCAGCGCCCGCAAATCCGTTCCGGCTGAACAAGATCGGCTCTCCCGAAAGACGCGACACCACGGCGCGGCCGTAAACACCATAGCCCAAGCGGATCAACTGCTTGCTCCGCACCAGTTCGCGAAGCGCCCGAAGCACCTGGTCTTCGCCGCCGAGGTCCCGAAACTCACGCGTCAGAAACGCGTCGTCGCCACGTTTTTTGGCGATCCGCGCCTCGATTTTCTCCCGGAGCGATTTTTGACGAATTCCAATCATATACAAACACCCGACACTCAGTATAGGCAAAAACCCGACAGCATGCAAGCATAAAGCTCGCTGAATCAATCAATTGACTGGATCAATGAAAATTCGGGTAGGGGAAGGCTGCCCTGCGCCCTTGACAACCGGGGCGACCTCGGTCATCATTGTCACGTGAGACACGTGAGGAGACACAACATGATTTCGATTCTACAGGCTACTTCAGCAAACATACTTTCCGGAGCCAACCGAGGGCAAGAGCTTTTGGTCACACTGCTGCGAATGGAAACGGAACAAGACTCACCGCAACCCTTGTTCCTCGATTTTGCCGGAATCGATGTCGCCACCGCCAGCTTCCTGCGTGAAAGCGTTCTTGCCTTTAGGGACATCCTGCGAGCAAGGCGTTCGACGGCTTACCTCGTCATCGCCAACGCGAACGAAAACGTGCTTGACGAACTTGCCGAACTTGTACGCTCCCGTGGTGGGGTACTCCTCACCTGCTCGGTCGATGCTAACGGAACGGTGTCGCCGACAAAACTGTTGGGCAGCCTCGACGTAAAGCAGCAATTGACCTTCGACTTGGTGATGAAAAAAGGGGAAACTGACGCGGGCGAACTTTCCCGAGAGCTTAAAGATGAAGCCCAACCTACGGCCTGGAACAATCGCCTCGCCTCCCTTGTTTCGCTCGGCCTCATCATGGAAATCAGCCAAGGGCGCAGTAAACGCTATCGCCCGATTCTTCAAGGAGCATAGATCGCATGGGTAGTGACTTTATTGATCGTGGAAAGAGGACGTTCGCCAAGAGTTGGGACCGCGCCCGCCTCCGGCTGCGCACATCCGACCTCTTCACCGAAACACCCGGCTGCGCCGGGCACTCCGCCGCATTCGACCTGCTGGGCGACCTCGCCCTCAAGCCGGGCGATACAGTCGTCGTGCAAAGAGAAGGATGCGAACTTGTAGCGCGCAACGGCCTTACCACCATCGGCCGCGCGCCCAATCCTCCCAACGACGTGCTGCGCGCCGTCGAGGAATCATGCGGCATCGCCAAAGGGATGATCGACCGGCTCCATATTGCCGCAGGTGTCGCCGAGATTTCCTTATGCTGATCGAATTTCCGGCCATCTCAGCGCGCCGCGCGACCCGGCGGGAACAGCGTCTAGCCCACGACGAGACCAGATACATGCCCTCCCTCGGATGCCTGGGGTGCCCGCAAGCGCAGATTTGCGGCGGGCTTCGCATCCGCGAGCCCCTGTTCGACTGCCTCGACCTTTGTTGCGGCGTACCCGCGCGCTGCGACAGAGTGTGCCTCAGGAACCCAGACTACGTAGACCGCGTCCGAGAGATCGAAAGCTACAGTCTCGATACGATTCCGCGCACCGCTGAGTTCGCCTACCCTGCCCTTCCTTCATCTGCTCCGATGCTATTTCATCCGAGCCGCCGCACCGGGCTGGCCGCAGCGAATGCTATCGCACTTCCGTTGGCACGCATGTACCAACGGCGCACCGGCATGCCGCGCTATTGCTCCCCTGAAGCGCTGCGGAACGCCTTTCGCATCCGAGCGGGAACGCCTATCATCCTCTCTGGAACAGATCACGACGCATCAATCGAGCGCTGGTGGGGGCTGGGCGAAGCGGCGCGGCGAGCCACTATCCGTTCGCTGAAGGACTGCTCTGTCGCGCTGGTGACGGTACCCAACTACAGCCTTTTCTCCAACGTCCCGCGTTGGGATGACCTGCACGCCATGAAGCGGATCGCATTGATACATTATGAATTCCTATCGGAAGGCCTTCCGGCAGCCCTCCACGTGAATGGCAGAACCGATACCGACTTCCTCCGTTGGACCGAATATATTGCCGCACGCCCCGAGATCAAGGTGATCTCCTACGAATTCGCCACCGGACCCGGCCGAGCGGCCAGGATAGACCTGCATGTTCGCTGGCTCTGCGACCTCGCCGCGCAGGTTCCGCATCCCCTGCACCTGATCGTTCGGGGAGGAATCGATAAGCTTCCCGCCTTGCGCAAACGGTTTCACCAGGTCACCTTTATCGACACGGCGAGCTTCATGAAGACGATGATGCGCCAGAAGGCTACCCTACAAAACGGGAACCGGCTTGCCTGGAGTTCTACGCCTACGCAGAGAGACGAGCCCCTCGACGCGCTGCTGGCCCACAACATCGCCTCTGTGGAAGCCGTGCTCACTTCGGCACCGGCAATGCCTCCCGCACGAAACACCGCATATGCCCTCAGAACACTCAGCCACGCTAACTTTCGATGAACTCGACGGCCTCGCATTCGCGGGCCAAAAGGGGCGGTTCGAACCGGCAAAGCATCGGTTTCGCAGCGGGCCGATAGGGCCGATTTTCGAGCTACGTCTTTTGGCCAAGGCCGGAGTTCTCCCATGGCCGAGTAACGATTCCTGGCTCGTGCTCGACGGGGCCGCACCCATGGTCGAGGCCCTCGGCAACCGAAACCGTCACGTCTGGGTTTGCCCGGAATCCAAGGCCCTCGGAGCCTTTCGCACGTTTCAAACGGTTCAGGACGAAGGAATCGCATGGACGCAATTCGGATTCGCGGCCCAGCAGGCCGCAACGAACATTGCCGGACTTCCGAGCACCATCGCTAAGCAACTGGTCGGTGCCCTCGGCGAAATGCAAGACAACATCTACGAACACTCTCAGGCCCCCGCCACCGGCATCATCGCATTCAGTGCGAATCCCGGCTCCTTCGAATTCACCGTTTCCGATTGCGGCATCGGCACATTGGCAAGCCTCAAATCGTCGCCCGAATACTCTATGCTTGCCGATCATGGACAGGCCCTGAAACTCGCTCTTACGCCAGGCGTCTCCCGATTCGGCCCCGGCCGAGGCACGGGATTCCAGCAACTCTTCGTGGGCCTTGCCAACCTCAATGCGACGCTGCGCTTTCGATCCGGAGATCACGCAGTTACCGTTGCGGGCCGGAAGCCCGGCGGCATTCCTTTCGATCTGAGCCAAAAGCCTCCGCTGAAGGGCTTTTTCGCCTCTGTGCTCTGCCAGCCCTAAGCTGCGAAACACCACGCCATTTTCCCCACTTGACATTTGCACTGACATCCTCGCGCTTGTCTGCTAGAGATTCCGGTTACCATTGAAAATGCTCAGCCGAATGCCGATATGTGAGGGAATTGGGGCGAGAGTGTCATTCGTTTGCTTCGCCTAGACAGAGCGGAGGAACGAGCCGAAAAGTACTCTACCAATTCGCCATCGACAAACCGGGGGTTTATCTCCTCATGAAGCGAATGGCAGGAACAGATCGGACCAGGAAGAATGAAGATACGCTGATGGGAGACGTCAATTGAACGCGGTCGAAATTGAGCAAGCAATCACGGACTTGGCGGAGCAGCCGTTTGACGCTGCAAACTTCGCATATGCGTTCCTCGAAGCCTTCGGAAACAAAGAAACGACAATTAAGCGGCTGCGCGCCGGTGCCACGAACAAATCCGACCTCGACGGCGTACTTCAGACCAACCACATCCACATCGCTACTTCTGAGGTTGGGCAGGTCACGAAAACGTTGGCGGCCTTAAGAGAAAGTCCAGCGACAACCAAAGCCAAAGCGAGATTCATTCTCGCCACGGACGGCGTCGATTTTGAGGCTGAGGACCTGTCGAGTGGTCAAACAGCCGCGTGCGCCTACAAAAGCTTTCCAGACCACTTTGCGCTGTTCCTGCCGCTTGCGGGCATTTCAACCGTCCGGGAGATCAGCGAGAATTCCTTCGACATTCGGGCGACTAGCCGCCTCAACCGGCTTTACGTCGAGCTTCTCAAGGACAACCCCGAATGGGGGCGATCTGAGCGCCGCCACGACATGAATCACTTCATGGCGAGGCTGATCTTCTGCTTTTTCGCCGAGGACACCGGAATATTCGGGACCGGTCTCTTCACCGACACTATCGCCCGGATGAGTGCCAAAGATTCTTCAAACACCCACGAGGTGATTAGCGAGCTCTTTCGAGCGATGAACACAAAGCGGGACGATCACGAAACCGCAGGGATACCTCGATGGACTAGAGACCTACCATACGTCAATGGCGACTTGTTTTCTGGCAACGTGGATGTTCCGCAGTTTAGCAAGATCGCACGGGCCTACCTTCTCCACATCGGCAGTCTCGATTGGACCAAAATCAACCCGGACATTTTTGGTTCGATGATTCAGGCGGTCGCAGAGGACGAGGAGCGCGGTTCGCTGGGAATGCATTACACAAGCGTGCCCAACATTCTGAAGGTGTTGAACCCGCTCTTCCTTGATGACCTACGCTCCAAGCTGGAAGAAGCCGGGGACAACCAACGAATTTTACTAAATGTGCGCAATCGCATGGCGCGGATTCGTGTGTTCGACCCCGCCTGTGGCTCCGGCAATTTTCTGGTCATCGCCTACAAGGAGATGCGGGCAATTGAGGCAGCGATCAACATACGGCGCGGGGAAGCGGATCGGCGTTCAGAGATCCCCAAGACGAACTTTCGCGGCATCGAGTTGAGAGACTTTCCCGCCGAGATCGCTCGCCTTGCGCTCGTCATTGCGGAGTACCAATGCGACGTACTCTACAGAGGACACAAGCTCGCGTTGTTAGAGTTCCTGCCGTTGGATAAGCAAAACTGGATAACGTGCGGAAATGCGCTCAGGCTGGATTGGGCAGCTCTGTGGGATGCAACGGGCAAGGGCGTAAAGATTTACTCGGAGGACTTGTTCGGGACGCCGTTGGCGCAAGCGCAGATCGACTTTGAGAATGAGGGAGGAGAGACGTATATTTGCGGCAACCCTCCGTATAAGGGTGGCACAAAACAAAGCGATGAGCAAAAGCGGGATATGCAGTTCGTGTTTTCCGCACATTCTGATGCTTTTAAGTCGCTTGATTATGTAAGCGGGTGGTTTTTTAAGTTCGCTCACTACGCACGTCAGACGCCTGCATCTTGTGCATTCGTTACTACGAATTCGATAGTACAAGGTGAACAAGTTGCGAGGCTTTGGCCGATGCTTTTGCGTTTTGGGCAGGAAATCCTTTTCGCCCATTCCTCCTTTAAATGGTCGAATCTTGCTTCGCACAACGCTGGTGTCACGGTTGTAATCATCGGCCTCGGTGTAAAGGCAGGTCGAAAGGCTATCCTCTTTGACAACTCAAGCGGAGATGCCCCGCTTCGACGGGAGGTTGAAAACATAAACCCGTATCTAGTGCCTTTCAAGAATCTTGTCATTGAGGCGCGCGCCACCGCCATTTCAAGTGTGGCGAATATGGTTAATGGAAGTAAGCCTGCCGACGGCGGGAACTTGCTTCTCGGATTGGAGGAGGCCCAAGACATTCGAAGATCTGATGGATTGGCTGATGAGTTCATACGCCAATATGTTGGTGCCAGCGAGGCGATTGACGGTGCTCTTAGGTACTGCTTGTGGATTCGTGACGAAGAAAAGAACCGTGCGTTAAGTATTGATAAGATTGCGGCGCGTGTCTCCTTGGTCAGGGAGATGCGACGAAAAAGCACCAAGAAGCTTACTATTGAAGGGGCTAGCACGCCTTGGGCATTCCAACAAATTAGACAAACAGGGGAAGAAGCTGTTCTTGTAGTTCCAAGTCATTCTTCGGAGTCGCGAGAATACCTACCGACGGGACTGCTTTCGCCCGGCTCAATTCTGTCCAACGCCGCTTTTGGATTCTACGACGCGCCGCTTTGGAACATGGCGCTTATTGCCTCACGGTTGCACCTTGTCTGGATTGCCACTGTGTGCGGAAAGATAAAAACTGACTACCGTTACTCAAGCACGTTGGGCTGGAACACATTCCCGGTCCCGATGCTGACGAACAAGAACAAGGCCGACTTAACACATTGCGCCGAGGACATCTTGCTCGCACGGGAGCACCATTTCCCGGCAACCATTGCTGATCTCTACGATCCAGACACTATGCCTGATGACCTCCGGGCGGCCCATGAGCGAAACGACGAGGTCCTGGAGCGCATATATATCGGTCGCCGGTTCAGGAACGACACCGAGCGACTGGAAAATCTGTTCGAGCTCTACACTAAGATGACCGCGACGGCGGCCCAAGCGAAGAAACCTAAGGCGAAAGCGCGCGCATGACCATTGAGAAAAAATCAGTCCCCTCCATCTCCGTTTCTTACTCTCGCAATGGCAGTTCGACCAAGGCGAATGCGCTTGGTATGCGTTCGATGCAGGAACGCGCCTACGAAAAGAGAGGGGAGCAATACCTTCTTATCAAGTCGCCACCAGCTTCAGGCAAGAGCCGAGCACTGATGTTTATCGCGCTCGACAAGCTCCAGAATCAGGGACTGAAACAGGCCATCATCGTCGTACCAGAAAAGGCCATCGGTGCCAGTTTCCACGACGAACCGCTATCGCAGTACGGTTTCTGGGCTGACTGGCGCGTAGAGCCAAAGTGGAATCTCTGCAATGCACCAGGCGACGATAATGGCGGGAAGGTGAAATCGGTCGCTGCGTTTCTGGAAAGTCCCGACAAGGTGCTCGTGTGCACACACGCGACCTTCCGTTTCGCCGTCGATCGGTATGGAGCGGAGAAATTCGATGACCGGCTGATTGCTGTAGACGAGTTTCACCATGTGTCGTCGAGCCCCGATAACAAGCTCGGCCTGCATCTGGCGCAGTTCATCGCCCGGAATCGCGTGCACATTGTTGCGATGACCGGCTCCTATTTCAGGGGCGACGCCGAGGCCGTGCTCGCACCACAGGACGAGGCAATTTTCGATAGCGTCACGTACACATATTACGAACAGCTGAACGGCTACGAATATCTCAAGCAACTCGACATCGGCTACTTCTTCTACAGCGACTCTTATGTCGATGATATTCTGAACGTCCTCAATCCTGCCGAGAAGACCATCCTCCACATCCCAAACGTCAATTCGCGCGAGAGCACGAAGGATAAAATCAAGGAAGTCGAACACATTATTGGCGCACTAGGCGAGTGGCAAGGCATCGACTCCGCAACTGGGTTTCAGCTTGTCAAAACTCCGCAGGGGCGTGTCCTCCGAATTGCCGATCTCGTGGACGATGATCCCTCCAAGCGCGACCGCGTGTCCACCTCGCTCAAAGATCCTGCACAGAAGAACAATCGCGACCATGTGGACATCATCATCGCGCTCGGCATGGCTAAGGAAGGCTTCGACTGGATCTGGTGTGAACACGCCCTCACGGTCGGCTACAGGTCGAGCCTTACCGAAATTGTCCAGATCATCGGTCGTGCAACCCGTGATGCACCGGGCAAGACCCGTGCAAAATTCACCAATCTGATCGCCGAACCGGACGCCTCCGAGGAAGCCGTCACTGAAGCGGTGAACGACACCCTGAAGGCAATTGCCGCGAGCTTGCTCATGGAACAGGTACTTGCCCCGCGTTTCGAGTTCAAGCCGAAGAATCGGGAGAGCGGACCAACTCCTGGTTTTGACTACGGAGAGAAAGGGTACGATCCCGGCAAGTGCAATGTTGGATTCAACGAAAAAACAGGCCAATTCCAGATCGAGATCAAGGGACTAGCTGAGCCCAAGAGCAAAGAAGCCAGCCGCATCTGCCAGGAAGACCTGAATGAAGTAATTGCAGCCTTTGTCCAAGATAAAAGCGCCCTAGAGCGTGGCCTGTTCGACGAAGAACTTGTACCGGAGGAGCTGACCCAAGTCCGCATGGGTAAGATCATCAGGGAGAAGTACCCCGAACTTGGCAATGAAGACCAGGAGGCCGTCCGCCAACATGCAATTGCTGCGCTCAATTTGACCCAGCAAGCAAAGCAGGTTGCATTGGCCGGGGGTGGCGACACTGCTGAGCAGACCGCCAACACGGCCCTGATCGACGGTGTTCGCAGGTTTGCCATGGATGTGCGCGAACTCGATATCGACCTAATTGACCGGATCAATCCATTCGGCGAGGCCTACGCGATTCTGGCCAAGACCATGAGCGAGGACAGCCTCAAGCAAGTAGCCGCCGCCATCGCTGCCAAGCGCACAACCCTAACGCCGGAGGAAGCGAAGGATCTCGCCGTCCGCGCTTTCCGTTTCAAGAAGGAACGCGGGCGGCTTCCCTCACTCACGTCACAGGACGCTTGGGAGAAGCGAATGGCCGAAGGTGCCGCCGCCTTCGTTCGCTTCAAGGATGAGGGGCGCTATGAGTGACATCGATCTCGACCAACTGCGCTCAGAACTGGACGAATTCGCAGAACCGGAAATGACCGGTGGCAGACCTGCCCGCGAGCAACGCATCATCGCTGGGTTCGAAGAGATTCAGCGGTTCGTCGAAAAGCATGGACATATTCCGCAGCACGGTGAAGATCGCGACATCTTTGAGCGGCTCTTTGCAGTGCGACTTGACCGACTTCGGTCACTGGAAGAGTGCCGCTCTCTGCTTGCCTCGCTCGATCATCAAGGGCTGCTCACCGACATGGAGCTCGTTGCGGCCTCGATGGAGACTGTGAGCGACGACGAACTGCTGGCAGAATTGGCCGATGCGGCTGGGGGGGGCGATATTACAGACTTGCGGCATGTCCGCAAGAGCGCGGACAAACGGGCAGCCGAGGAAATCGCCAATCGCACCCCGTGCGAAGACTTTGAGGAATTCACACCGCTCTTCGAGCGCGTGAAAAGGGAACTGAAGTCTGGTGTACGGCAGACATTGCCTGTGCAGAAAATGGATGAAATTAAGTTGGCAGAAATCCAGCCAGGCGAGTTTTTTATCGTGCAGGGACAGGTTGCCTACGTTGCCGAGATCGGTGGAGCTTTCAGAACGCAGTATGACCGACTCGATAGCCGGATGCGTGTCGTCTATGATAACGGGACTGAGAGCAACCTGCTGATTCGTTCATTCCAGCGCGCTCTCCACCGCGATGCCGCAGGGCGGCTCATTACCAATTCCAGCATTGGAGGCCTATTCGCGGATGAGCCCCACGAAGACGATCTAGCAAGCGGCACCATTTACGTTCTGCGAAGCAGATCCTCCCATCCGATGGTATCGGCCAACCGTGACGTTCTGCACAAGATAGGCGTTACCGGCGGCAGGATCGAGACACGCCTCGCTAACGCGAAGCTTGACCCGACTTTCCTAATGGCCGACGTAGATGTCGTGGCGACCTATGGACTATTTAACATCAGCAGGGTCAAGCTCGAAAACATAATTCATCGTGTATTCGACAGTGCGCAGGTCGATATAGAAATCAAAGATCGCTTCGGAAATCCTGTCAGGCCGCGCGAGTGGTTTCTCGTTCCGCTTTTCGTAGTGGACGAAGTAGTCCAGCGTATCAAGGACGGAACGATCAAGAGCGTCGTCTACGATCCCAAACGTGCGAGGCTGGTCGAGGGGTAAAAATCCTCGAATGCAAAAGGACTTCAATCTGGACACCGAAACCCTAGCCCGCCCTCCCGGTCCCAAACGATGCGTCCCGAAGTACCAACGGTATCTCTATTGCCCATGGGTCCGAGTTGTAATAGCCTAACTCCGGAGATATTAGGACTCTGCTACGGTGGAGCAACCCACCGCTAACGGTAACTATGAAGATTGCGCGCCTTAAAATCACAAACTTCCGAGGCATCAAAAACGCCACATTGGACTTTAGCGGGCACACCCTGTTTCTCGGAATGAATAACGCCGGCAAATCGACGGTCTGCGAGGCACTCGATTTGGTCCTGGGGCCGGATCGGCTGAGCCGGTTCCCCCCGGTGCAGGAGTTCGATTTTTACAACGCGCAATACTTCACAGAAGGCGCGGAGACGCAAGTGCAGATCGAGATCGATGCAACGCTGATCTCGCTCTCAGAGGAAGTAGCGAACAAGTGCGCGCCCCATACGCAGCATTGGCATTTGGAGGAGAAACGAGTCCTCGAAGCGGGCGAAGCGGACCTTGTCGACAAGCCTGCTGTGAGTGAGTGCCTGCGGCTGAGGGCTGTCGCCCGCTACAACCCGGAAGAAGATGAGTTTGAGGCCAGGACCGTTTTCGTGGACGGACCGCTCAAGTCAGATGGAGAGCTTACGGATGTTCCGCGCAGCGTAAAACGGCTTTTCGGCTTCCTGTATCTGCGGACACTGCGGACAGGCTCACGCGCCTTGAGTCTGGAGCGCGGATCGCTGCTCGACCTGATTCTCCGCCAGCGCGGAATTCAGACCGGCATCTGGGAGGACGCCATCGGGCGACTGAGGAACCTCGACCCGCCGATTGATGAGGGAGCCGTCACTCTCGCGCCCATCCTGGAGAACATCGAAAAGCGCGTCGGACAGTACATCCCGATGGAAACGCAGGGCCGGGCGACGCATCTGTTTGTCTCCCAACTCACGCGTGAGCACCTGCGCAAGACGATTAGCTTTTTCCTGAAGACATCTCCCGGTGAGGAGCCGATCCCGTTTCAGGAAGTAGGAACCGGCACGATCAATACGCTCGTGCTGGCCCTCCTGACCTTCCTTGCCGAAATCAAAAAGAATAACGTCATTTTCGCGATGGAGGAGCCCGAAATTGCGCTTCCTCCACACACGCAGCGCCGGATCGCCAACTACTTGCTGGAGAACACGACGCAGTGCCTGGTCACGTCCCATTCGCCGTATGTGCTCGAACGATTCAGTCCCGATCAGATTCAGGTGCTGCGCAAAGATGCCACCGGCACGTTAACCGCTATCGCCGTACCGGGGACAACGGTGCTGAAGGGAAAGACCTACCGCAAACATGCCCGTCGCGGACTCGCGGAAGCGATGCTTGGGCGTGGAGCCATCGTTGGGGAAGGCATTACCGAGAAAGACGTGATCTGGGCAGTAGCAGAGAAAATGGAGGCGGCGGACCCCGACGCCTGCTATCCGCTGGATCTGTCCGGCGTGACGATCATCACCGCCGACGGGGATGGCTCCATCCCCGAGTTCGGGGCGTTCTTCCAGGCAATGCAGATCCAGGCCTTCGCCCTTTACGACGCCAAAAAACGCCCGGCGGAAGAGACCAAAAAACTCCAGGATAATTTTGACGTATCCTGGCAGACCCAGTATCTGGGAATGGAGAGGCTGCTTATCGAGGAGATCCCGGCGATTCCCCTTTGGGGTTTTCTGGTCGATATGCGTGATTCCGGCGAGAAGCATCAACTTCAGCTTCCGGCGACGATGCCGCAAGAGGCGGACGTAAAACAGTTGGCCTATTCGCTGCTGGAGAATAACAAAGGCAGCGGGTATGCCGGTCGCCTGATCGGCCACTGCGACGTAACCGAATTACCCATAACCGTCGTGTCCTTTCTAAAAGAAATCTACGGACGATTTCCCAAGCCGCCGTCTGTCCCTCCCTTGGAAGAACTAGAGAAAGAGGAAGCGGCAGCGGCTCCTGCCGAACCGACCCCGGCTCCGCTTGGCGACAACGCGGCATGACCCTGAAGCTGGACGAGAAGCGTCTTGAGATTCTCAACACCCTTCGGCACGGCTTGGTTCTTGGGGGTCCGGGCAGCGGCAAGACGACGCTTGCGTTGCTCAAGGCCGAGCGCCGCATCGAGGAAGGCCTCGAACCCGGACAGGCTGTCCTGTTTCTCAGTTTTTCCCGCGCCGCCGTTGCCAGAATTGCGGAGGCGATGAAGCGTAACCTGTCGCCGGAGAAGCGCGCGAACCTGCACATTAAAACCTTCCACTCGTTTTTCTGGGAGATCCTTCGCACGCATGGATATCTGCTGGGCGCTCCCAGACAGCTTTCGATTGTTCTCGCCCACGAAGAAAAGTCGCTTCGGGGCGGCATCGATACCGGCGATCCAGGATGGGCTGAATGGGAACTGGAGCGGCTCAGGTTGTTTCGCGAGGAGGGACGGATGTGCTTCGACCTTTTCGCTCCGCTCATGGCGGAACTGTTTGCGCGCGCCCACGGCATCCGTGATCGCGTCGCTGCCAGATACCCGCTGATCCTCGTTGACGAAGCACAAGATACCGGCCAGATGCAGTGGGAATGCACCAAAGCCCTCGCGGAGAGGTCGCAGGTCATCTGCCTTGCCGACCTCGACCAATTGATATTTGACCATCTGCCCGGCGTCGGCCCGGAGCGCCTCGATCACATTCGCGCCGCTCTCATTCCGCTGGAAATCGACCTCGGTAGTGATAACAACCGTAGTCCCGGCACCGAGATTGCGATATTTGCACGGGATGTCCTGAACGGGGCGGTTCGGGGCTCAGCATATAAGAATGTTTCGCGCATGCGATTCGCTCCGCAAACCGCCGAGCGAGACAGGACCATCCGGCAGAGTGTCGGGATCGTCGCCAGGGCCGTTCGCGAAGCCAAAGGCAAAGCGCCTGAGAGCATCGCCCTGATCGCATCGTACAGCAGCGGAGTGGCGATACTCTCGGCTGCCTTGCGGCAGCAGAAGCCTATCCCTCACCAGGTGTTGTTTGACGAGGCGTTCGTGCTACTGGCCAGTCGGGTCGGCGCGTTTCTGCTTGAGCCCAGGTCCCCGGACAGACGGCAGGACATTGCAGTCCTGCTCGATCTCGTTGCCGACGCCTACCGGGCAAAAGGCGGCAAGTCATGGCTATCACGGGCGAAAACGGTCAGCGCCTGGGCAGTGAAAACCCGTCTTGGCAATCCTCCAAAGACCAACTTCGTATCGGCGGTGGATGCTTTACTGCAAGCCATCGGCCAAAAGCAAAAGGGTCACACAGGGAATCCGCCGAGGGACTGGATTGGGGTAAAGCGTGAGCTGCGTGCATCCGGCGATAGCGAACTCGAATCGGTCGCCGCCGCGCTCGACTACTTGGTCGCTTTCAATCGGGGAGAGCGGATCGCGGCGAATCTTTCGGAACTTTGGGTGAAAGGCGGGAGCTACGCCGGAGCCAGACAGGCGCTTGACGCCGCATTGATGCAGGAACAACTCATCTCCGGCGGGGAAGCGCTAAACGGCATCCATGTGATGAACATGCATAAATGCAAGGGGAAGCAGTTCGATGGTGTCGTTCTTTATCGCGCGCAGCATAGTTCGCCGTTCGTCTGGCCTAATGATCCACCGCCGCATCCCAAAAGCCGCAAGGTTCTGCACGTTGCAATAACGCGTGCCCGGTACCATGTGTTGGTGATCGATGAGGCCATTTCTGATTGTCCTATCCTTGATCCTTACACGCTGTAGCCGTGACAGGGCAGCCAAAACTCGCCCAAAAGAAAACATCGAGGGCCGAACGATCTATGCGGTCGATGTGCGCAAGCCAAGGAACGACTCGTTTGCATTCGCGAGTTCCGCATACCGGCACAATGCATTTGCCAGTTGCATCTGGCGGGGGCTGCGACATTCGGGCTGCAAGAGCAGCGGGCTCGCGACGACAATGACAATGCCTTGAGCTCTTGAAGTTGCCACGTTGAGCCGATTGAGGCTGTAGAGAAATTCCATCCCCCTCGGCGCGTCCTCCGGCGAGGATGTGGTAAGCGAATAAATGACAATCGGCGCTTCCTGCCCCTGGAACTTGTCAACCGTGCCGACGCGGGCAGTCGGCAGACAGGCGAGGATGTCGGAAACTTGGGCGTTGTAAGGGGCGACGATCAAAACGTCGTCAAGCGTAAGGGCCCGTGGTTCGTTCTTTTTGTTCGTCCATGTCACACCTGGCTGAAGCAAACTTTGAACCAGTTGAGCGACCGCTCCGACCTCTTCGGGTGATGAATTCTGGTTGCCTTCGTGGTACACCGGCAGATGCCAGAGGCCGGTTTCACCGAGCCATGCATGACCGGAAAGTCTTTGGTTCTGTGTGTTTTCCTGCGCCTGAAGGCGACCATCATAAAACGCTTCGGAGGTGAATGCGCAAAGGCTTGGGTGCATGCGCCACGTCTTTTCTAAGAAGAGCCCTTTTGTCGATGGAATGGTTTTCGCGCCGTTGAGTAGGTGTTCTAATGCCGAGGCGCTTGCCCCATCAGGATGGGTACCGCGCAGCGGTTGTTCCAGTTGCTGCGGATCGCCAAGCAATACGATGCTCTTCGCCGCCTGCGCAATCGCTAGCACATTCGCCAGTGACATCTGGCCCGCCTCATCTACGAAAAGCACATCTACCGATTCAACGTATTCGTCGCGAGCCCAAAGCCACGCCGTCCCGGCAACTACCTGCGTACCTGAGTTCAGCGCAGCCAATGGAGCGGCCGTGTCAGTCGTCAGGACAATGCCGGTTGGATCGTCGGCCTTTTCGCTTACCTTTTGGACACACCGCAAGTTAGCCATGCCCAGTTCCCTGGACGCCACTACAACCTCATCCAGTAGATTGCGTATTACCCGATGGCTTGTCGCCGTGATTCCCACTTTCTTTCCTGCCTGTACCAGGGCAACAATCATTCGGGAGCCGGTAAATGTCTTGCCCGCGCCAGGGGGACCTTGGATCGCGAGTACGGATTCGTCTAGTTGTACCCCCAGTCGTTTCGCAGCAGCCACCGTCGATTCATCCGGCAGAATCAGGCTCGGTCCCGCTTCGCTCAGGCGCGGTGCATTGCGTAGCAGCAGATCGCGGGCTGCGCGGAAACTTCCGGCTGCATCAATTCCATTTTCGCTGACCCACCTTCCGAGCCGCGAAAGCGCATCCGCCAAGACCTCGGTTTTCGGCCCGATTCCATTGACAGAAACCCCTTTCGGATGCAACTCCGCACTGTTCTTGGTCTTCTTGATCGCCACTCTTCTCGCGACTGGGTCCATCGAAACAACTTCGCCAATATTCTCGCCTCGGGCGCATAGCTTGTCGCCGACGCGCACGTCGCTGTCTTGCTTCTCAAATTCGTAGGTATCTGTCGGGATGTTTCGATTCCCTGCGACGCGCCCAACAAATTTTAGGCCACCAATGCCCGCGCGCTCATAGAGCAGTTCCTCATCGGGCAATTCGGCAAGCCTGTAAAATTCCCAGAAGTCCGCCTTCGATTCGCGACGATGCCAATCCAGCAAATGGGACAACAGCCACATCCCCGATTGCTCGCGGCTTCGCTGGCTCGGATCATCCGGTATGCCGTCCCGCAATCGAGCGCCAAGCTCGGCAGAGCGTTGCTGGCGTTCGCTAATCGCCTCGGGTGCCGCTCCGTCAGCCGGCGGCGGTCGCAGAATGTTTTGCCCGGTCTTCTCCAGGACCTCTCGTTCGTGTTCGATCCAGTCCCGTAGCGCGAGCGTCGAGAAACAATCGTCAGCGTTGTACGCCTGGACAGTCTCGAACACCGCTTTGTCGATGTCGCTCACTTTGCGCAGTTCGAGCCCATGCTGAAGCGTTCGCATTGCCGCCCGCGCGTCTTCGAGGGGGACGTTGCGGACGAAACCGTAGAATTCTTCCAACGCCTTCAACGAATACTGCTCTACGCTCGCGCGCACCGAACGCTTAAGGATTGTGTGGAGATCGACCAGTACGTGCCCCCGTAGGATACGGTCGATTTCATCTTCTCTCGTGGCGTAACGCCCCATCAGGCGCTTGAGCGCGCCGGGCTCGTATCCCGAAAAATGATAGACGTGCATTCCCGGATACTGAGACCATCGCGCCATCACAAGGTCTACGAACCACTCGAAGGCCTGCCTTTCCTCCGCCGGTGTCATCGCCCACCGGCAGTCGTAAATGACCTTCCCAGACCCGTCATCCATCGTGATGCCAAACAGGTACTCGCGCCCTCCGTTTTCGACAAACGGGTCCGCCTCCAGGTCGAAGAAGATGTCGCCTTCAGACGGCTCCGGAATCTGACAGAACCCATGGTCAGCATTCAGGGGCAGTATTTCGTGGATTGGGGCTTTCTTCGCTCTTCCGGCCATCTGAACGCGCGCTTGCTCGCGAACGCGCAAATATCCCTCGGGAGAGCCTCGCTCAGGCCGATTTTGTAGGGGCAATGGCAAGACTGCGAGACTTTCCACGGTCTTGACGTTCCAGGCCCCGAGTTGCTTTTGCTGAAGTTTTGCCATACCGGCGACGAGCGACAAATGATCGTCTCTGCGCCAGTCTCTGTCGCAGTCCGCCCACCAACGGCAGACGGAACAATGCGGCGTCGGTTCGGGATAGGTTTGAATTTCGTTGGTTTGCTCGGCGACCGTTCGGGCCAAGCGGTGCTTCACATACCGATAGTAGGCCGCATAATCCAATACGCGGAACGATTCTGGGGCAAGCCCTTCGGTCGGCGCTACTACGTGCATAAACGCAGGCCAAATGCCCTGGTCGGTTGCTAGAAGCTCAGAATACAAAGACAGCTGCAATATCGTTGTAGCCTTTGTCTCAAGCGCCAGCTTGCAGTCGAAAACCTCGTACGACCACGCACCGAGCTTGCTGGGCACTTCCACTTTTCGCAAGACATCTGCTTTGCCAAACCAGTCGCCGTTCTGCAAGACTGCCTGCACGATCACGTCCACACCGGAGTTCATCGCATCCACGGTCATTCTGCGAGCATCGGTTTCGCTCTCAACGCCACGTAGGTCTGCGATGGCCAGCCCAGCACCCTTCAACTCGGCGACATAGGCATCTTCGTGCGCAAGCCCACGTTGCTGAAGTACCCACGAATCCGGAGAGTGCCATGTCGGCGTCTCACGCGATCCAGTCGCGACTGCCAGGTCGAGGGACGTAATATGGCGGCAAGCCAAATGATTGCTGAGGTCGCTCGCGGAAAGTCTGACACGTTGTCCAGTGGTCTTCATGCGTTGATCCCTTCGGGCTAGTCCTCAAAAGTTATTGCACCAGCGTAGCAGTGCGTTCCGTGTCGTCGTCATTGCCGTGCCGATGAAACGTCATACCAGCCGATTCTTTTTCGATGCCCGTTCCCGTATTGCGCTCGGGTTTCTCGTAACATTGCCGCGATCATAGCCGTCCCGCGCGGCCAATCAACACCCGGCCCGCTCCATTCGACACTGCCTTCCCTTCGGTCAGTTGGTCTCCCGTGTTGGGTGTTCCCCTTCGGTGACTGGCCGCGCCTTTGGTCCGGCTCTTTCATGCTCGCGTCACGAGAAACCGGCGCAGAAAAAGGAGAACGGACATGCAGAACATCGAACGGCAAGACGTTTACACCCGAATCACCGGGCAGATTATCAACTCACTCGAACAGGGCGTATGCCCCTGGATCAAGCCATGGGACGCCGAGCACGCCGCCGGTAGGATCACACGGCCGCTGCGTCACAATGGCCAGGCCTATTCCGGCATCAATATCCTGATGCTCTGGGCCTCGGCAGTCGAACACGGCTTCTGCGCCCCCATCTGGATGACCTTCAAGCAGGCGCTTGAGCTGAATGCCAACGTGAAGAAGGGCGAGAAGGGCTCGCTGGTGGTGTACGCCAATACCATCACCAAGACCGAGGACGACGGCAACGGCAACGATGTCGAGCGGGAAATCCCCTTCATGAAGGGCTACACGGTGTTTAACGTCGAGCAGATCGAAGGTCTGCCCGCACACTACTACGCGAAGCCCGAGCCGAAGATGACCGGCCCCGAGCGTATTGCCCACGCCGAGGCGTTCTTCGGAAATACCGGTGCTGACATCCGAGTCCGGGGCAACCGCGCCTACTACGCCATCGATGCCGACTACATCGCTATGCCGCCGATTGAGAGTTTTGCCGATGCCGAGAGCTACTACGCCACACTCGCACACGAGACGACGCACTGGACCCGCCACGGTTCCCGGCTGGAACGGGATTTTGGTCGCAAGACCTGGGGCGACGAAGGCTATGCCCGCGAAGAACTCGTGGCTGAACTGGGTTCCGCGTTCCTTTGCGCGGATCTCGAATTGACCCCGGAGGTCCGCGAAGACCACGCCGCCTATATCGGCTCCTGGCTCGAAGTCCTGAAGAACGACAAGCGCGCCATCTTCCAGGCCGCTTCCTACGCGCAGAAGGCGGTGGATTTCCTCCACCGGCTGCAACAGCCCAAAGCCGAGGCCGCCGCTTAGGCGGCCTTTCGGCCAGACATCCGCCCTCCCCTGCCCGCCGGTTTATGTTATTGATATTTTGCTAAGTTTAACTGAGTATATGAGGCCATCTTCGAACTAGGCCAAGGTTTACGAATCGACTATATTGCTAAGTATGGCTGAGCCAGTACAGAGAAAGCTAAACCAGTTGGAGCGCCTTTTGCCAGAAGGCCTCCTGGTGGACGCTGCTTGGCTGAGCGCACACGGATACTCCACTTCCCTACGCAGCCAATACGTTAGCGCCGGTTGGCTGGAGCAACCAACAAGGCAGGTCTACCGGCGAACAAGGGGCTCGGTGAGTTGGCCGCAGGTTGTCATCTCGCTTCAAACCCTCCTTCAGGAACACCTCACCGTGGGCGGGCGTACCGCGCTGGAGCTTCAAGGGTTCTCCCACTACCTGCTTCACGAATCCAAGCTAGTGCATCTATACGGTCCCAAGCGGCCACCGGCATGGCTCGGAAAGCTGCCGCTGGATAGTTCATTCGTTTATCACAACAGCCAACGGCTTTTTAAAACCCTCGCAAAGCTCCCCGATGCGAAGCTGCCGTCAGCCACGGCTGCCGATTCGTCTTCGGGCACCGGCATAGTTCGGGATGATCTCGTAGCCCAGCCTTGGGGACAATGGGGATGGACGCTCACGCTCTCCTCTCCCGAGCGCGCCTTGCTTGAACTGCTCGACGAATTGCCGGACCGCGAGAGCTTCCATCAGGTTGACAAGCTGGTCGAAGGGCTTGCGAACCTTAGTCCGCGCCGCCTTGAAAGATTGCTGCTCGATTGCCACAACGTGAAGGTGAAGCGCCTGTTTTTCTTCTTTGCGGATCGCCATCGCCATGCCTGGCTGAAGCGCATCAACAAAGACGCCATCGACCTTGGCAAGGGCAAGCGCATGCTGGTTCGCGGCGGCAAGCTCGACGCCGCCTATCAGATCACCGTGCCGGAGGATCTCGATGGCCTTTGATGCGATGTATTCGCCAGGGATGGCTCGGCTACAACGACCGGCAAGCGTAGGCTCAACGAACGCGGGCGTTCGCAAGGCTGCTAGGCCCCAGGGCTGCTCCATTCATTGCAGTGCGGCGCTATCTGCATATGGCCGGTGGCCGGTTCGACTCGTCACGCGGTTGCCCATTTATTTGCGCATCCTGGCCGAACGCGCCCTCCAGTCAACGGCCCGCCCGCTCCATTCGCTGCGCTCCCGTGTTGTCCGTTTCCCCTTCGGGTGACTGGTTCGGCTTATGCGTTCGGCTCTTCCTGTCCTCGCAAATAGACAACCCGCGAAGGAGAAGAACCATGAACACCCCTGCCAATCAGACCGCACGAATTGCCCAGCTAAATGACTTGTGCCGCAGAGCGCCCGGCGTCGGTGGCCGCCTCGTCATCACCCAGGGTATCCGCGCGTTTTCCGCCGCAGACCAATCCGCCATCCGCGAGAAGGTCGAAACCTTCGATGCCTTCAGCGAAGATTGCGACCCATACGGCGAGCGTGACTTCGGCAGCTTCACTCACAACGGAGAACTCATCTACTGGAAAATCGATTACTACGATCCGAGCTTGACCCACGGCAGTGAAGATCCGTCCGATCCTCACCAAACCGTCCGGGTGCTGACGATCCTGCTGGCCTCAGAATACTGAGGCTAGCAGCCCTTAGCTCGGGATGTCTGCCCAGCATAGCCGGGTGCGCAGAGGCAAAAGGCTTCCGCATTTTCAAGACATTGAACCGGACGGCATCAGCCAAGGCTTTCGCCATCAACATCTGGGGTGTCGGACTGAAACAAACAACAAGCGATTGTGCCGAGTGGCAACAATCACTTACCGTTCATGGCGCGGTTAAGCACTTCTTAACCAATAATGCATAGACTACTTACTCAACCTAAAGCATTTCGATAATACTTGTGAGTCCTCGGTCGCGCTCATCTTTGTTCTCCACCACGTGCCTGTGTACGGTCATCTGTGCGCTGGTGGGACCAGCACGCGCCAATCCCATCGACGGAACCGTAACGGCGGGACAGGCAACCATCAGCAGTTCTGCCAATACCCTCGACATCCATCAGCATACCGACAAGGCCGTCATCGACTGGCGTGGCTTTGATATTGCGCCAGGAGAGACGACTGCGTTTCATCAGCCCGGCAGCGGTTCGATTGCGCTTAACCGCGTAAACAGCAATGCCGCCAGCCACATCGACGGCAAACTCACCGCCAACGGCAATATCCTCATCCTCAATCAAAACGGCGTGATGTTCGGCAAGAACGCGCAGGTGGATGTGAATGGCATCGTTGCGAGTACGGCGGATACCGATAACGACGCGTTCATGAACAGCAATACGCTGACACTGAACAAACCCGGCAATCCGGATGCGGGGATCGTGAACGAGGGCCGAATCACCGCCAAAGAAGCGGGACTTGTCGGCTTCGTCGCTCCCAATGTGATTAACAGCGGCGTCATCGAAGCGAAGCTTGGAAGAGTGCATCTCGCCTCGGGCGATACCGCTACGGTCGATCTGTATGGCGATGATCTGATGTCGGTTGCGGTATCGGATAGTGTTACCTCGCAGCTCGCTGCCAACTCGGGAACCATTGAGGCGAACGGCGGCAAGATCGCCCTCACCGCCGCAGCGGGCAAAAGCATCGTCAACAGCCTTGTGCTGGCGGAAGGCACGCTGAAGGCTCAATCGGTCGGCATGAAGAATGGCGAGATTGTTATTTCCGCTGAAGGCAGCAATGCCGTTCGCCAGAACATTACGCAGAACAAGGGCAAGAAACAGGGCAAAAGCACCGTGCTGGTATCGGGAACGCTTGATGCCAGTGGCAGGAACACCGGAGAGCGCGGCGGCAAGATCACCGTCACTGGCGACGACGTAGCGCTGCTCGCGGGCACCATCATCGATGCATCCGGCCATACCGGCAAGAGCAACACCACCGAAGGCAAGGCTATCTCGGCAGTGCGCGAAGACGCATCCGGAGGCGACATTCGCATCGGCGGCGACTACCTCGGACTGGGCGAAACGCCCACCGCGAAAAATCTCTATGTCGATCAGGGTGCGTTCATCATTAACGATGCCGTTAACACCGGCGATGCAGGCCGCTCCATCTTCTGGTCCGACGATACAACACGGTTCTACGGTAACGTACTGGCGCGCGGCGGAAGCCTCGCAGGTGACGGGGGCTTCGTCGAAACCTCCGGCCACAACCTGCTGGATGCGAACGGTTACGTTGACCTTACAGCAGCAAACGGTAAGCGCGGAACGTACTTTCTCGATCCGACCAACGTGACGATCTTCGGTAACGTCACATCGGTATTTAATAATACGGCTCTGAGCGAGAATCTGTAAAACCACTCATTTTAGGCCGCATTCTGCAGAACAATGAATTCGGTCCGGCTGGCCGCCATGTGCTGGGCCTTTAGCAGCAGGTAGCGTAGATTCCGGTATCCCCGGCCGCGCCGCATGATTGACTT
>CAMDCN010000018.1 GCA_945890485.1 Candidatus Sulfopaludibacter sp. SbA3
CGGCAATCGTCTCGGCGTGGACGTCGAGGCCCACATAGAGTCTCTTTTTCATAGACCAACTCCTTTGACCTTTGCGGCTCTGCGCCGCCTTTCAAGGTTTTCCTGACCGTCAGCGTAACCCGCGTCTCAGGTCAGGGGTTGGTCGTTTCATATTGACTAAATCGCTTCGCATCGTACCACCCCCTAAAGAGCCTCTCCCTCGGGAGGGGCTCTTTTTTGTTACTCCGCCCCTCCCACTTTCGCCCTCCCGCTTCTGGCAAACTAAGAGCTCAGGCTAGTTCTTATGTTTTCAAGACTTCTGTTCTTACTCAGCATTACTTACTCTGTCCTGGCCGCCGCTCCTCCCGCCGCTTTCTTCGTCGAGCACCGGGACAGCGCCGCCCCCGAAGTCCGCTTTCTTCACCGGTTGCCTTCCGGCCTGCTTGGCCTTGGCGTCAGCCGGACTTACCTCGCCGTCTCCCAGTCCCCAGCCGCTCCCGCGATTGAGATCTCTTACCCCGGCTCCCGCTCCGTAGCCCCCGTGCCAGAACACCGGCTGGCTGCCCGCACGCATCTGCTTCGCGGCGCCGATCCAACGCGCTGGTCCACCGATCTCGCAAACTTTGAAGCGGTCCGCTATCCCCGCCTCTACCCCGGAATCGACCTGGTCTTCCATGCCCGTTCTGCACAGCTTGAGTACGACTTCGAACTCGCCCCGCACGCGGACCCCGCTTGTTTGCGTTTGCTCTTCGCCCACGCCTCCCCGCGTCTCACTCCAGCCGGCGAACTGGTGCTGACCTCCCCCGGCGGCGAAGTGGTGCAACGGCCGCCGGTCGCCTATCAAAGCATCGCTGGCCAGCGCACGCCAGTGAACGCGAAGTGGCGGCTCAAAGATCAGACGGCTTCCTTCGAACTCGGCAAGTACGACGCCGCTTATCCGCTTGTGATCGATCCCGTCATCACATACTCCACCTTCCTTGGCGGAGACCGTGCCGACGCTCCGTACCATGCCGTGCTCGACTCGGCCAACAACCTGTACGTCGCCGGCGCCACCACTTCGACGAACTTCCAAACCACGGCCGGTGTCGTCCAAGCGACTACCAAAGGCAGCACCGACGGATTCATCGCCAAGTTCGCGCCCGATGGCCGGTTACTCTTCTCCACGTTGATCGGCGGCGCCGGGGTCGACAACATCTATGGCGTCGCGGTGAACGCGCAAGGGGCCATCGGCTTCGGCGGTGTAACCACTTCGCCGGACTTCCCTCTAAAAAATGCGATCCAGACCCAGTTCCGCGGCGGGGCGCCATTTGGCTCTGACGCGATGGTCGGCGTGCTCGACCCATCCGGCGCCTCGCTGGTCTACTCCACTTACTGGGGAGGCAGTTTCGAGGACCGCCTGCAGCGCGTCGCTATCGATTCGGCGGGCAGCGTCTACGCCGTTGGTTACACTTACTCGCGCGACCTGATTACGACCGGCCTTCAGCGGTCCACACGCAATACGAACTTCACGGGCTTCCTCACCAAGTTCAGTCCCTCCGGGAACGCTGTGGTTTATTCCACCTACTTTGGCGGCAACACGGCCGAGATCGTTCTCACCGTTCTTGTCGACGCCAATGGCGCGGCATACCTGGGCGGAGTAACGGCTTCGGACGACCTGCCTGTTTCGCCAAATGCCTTCCAGCGTACGTTTCGCGGCGGCATCGAGTTTCAAGGAGACGGATTCCTCGCCAAAGTGAATCCAACGGGTACGGCACTCGAGTTCTGCTCCTACTTCGGGGCCGGCGGCGCGGAATCCATTCGCGCGATTGCTCTCGATCGGGAGGGTAATATCTATGGCGTCGGCGACACGACCTCCGGCAATCTTCCCGTGACTCCGGGCGCTCTGCAGCCAGAGCGCGGCGGCAATACCGACGGGTTCCTGATCAAGGTGAGCCCGACCGCGGATACTCTGCTGACCGCCACCTACCTCGGCGGACCCGGATTTGACACCCTGGATGATGTGCACGTCGGCCCCGACGGCTCTGTCTTTGCCGCCGGCCGCGCCGATTCGGCGAATCTTACCGCTCGGAATCCTGTGCAGCGCAACTTTGGCGGCGGCCGGGATGGCTACTACGTGCAACTGAACTCCGCCGGAACGGTCATCCGAAATTCCAGTTATGTTGGCGGCCCAGGTATTGAGGAGATCATCGCTTGCCCGGTGGATTCCACCGGCGCGGTGCATCTGGTTGGAGGCACCAGTTCGCCGGAGTATCCGGTGACCGCATCTCCCGCACAGGCCCGCTACGGCGGCGGCCAATTCGATGTCTTCGTTACGAAAGTCAGCGATCCCGAAGCCGTGGGTCCGCTCCTCATCGGCCCTGCTCGCCTCGTCTTCTCCGCCGCTCCAGCGTCCGCGCCTCTGCGCCAGGCTTTGACGATCCGCCCAACCCTGGGGCAACCGAATTGGACGATCGCGGTGGCTACTTCGTCTGGTGGAAACTGGCTCTCGGCCACTCCGCTCACGGGTCGCGCCAATGGCGACATCACCATCACCGCCACCCCGGGCGGTCTCGCGGCTGGCGTCTACACCGGATCGCTGACCATCACGAGCGCCGCGCTGGCGGCGTCGACTGTTGTTCCGGTCACGCTCACCCTCAGTGAGCCACTTCCTGCCATCTCGACCAATGGCGTCGTCAACGCTGCCACGTTTCGGGCGGGCTCGCTTTCGCCTGGTCAAATCATCACCCTTTTCGGCGTGAACTTCGGCCCCGCAGCGCTGGTGGGCGGTGTGCTGGGCGCGGACGGGCGCTTCACGACGGAGCTGGCGGGAGTCCGTGTTCTGTTCGATGGCGTACCGGCTCCGCTGATCTATGTCTCCGCCACGCAAACGAGCGCCGTTGTGCCATATGCCGTGGCGGAGCGAACCACGACGCAATTGACGGTGGAGTACCGCGGTACGCGCTCGGCGCCGGTCTCCGTGCCGGTGGCGGCCGCGCAGCCGGGGCTCTTCACCGCGAACAGCAGCGGGCAGGGGCCTGGCGCCATACTCAATCAATCGGGTGCTGTGAACTCCTCTGGCAACCCGGCCCGTCCGGGGGAGATTGTTGTGCTTTACGGCACCGGCGAAGGTCTGACGGATCCGGCCGCGCCGGATGGGGCCCTGGCCGGCGCCAGCCGCATTGTCGCTCCCGTTACGGTCACGGTTGGCGGAGAGACGGCGGAGGTGCTCTATGCCGGATCCGCTCCTGGCTTGGTGGCGGGGG
The DNA here is from genome assembly GCA_945890485.1 of Candidatus Sulfopaludibacter sp. SbA3. Taxonomy (GTDB): domain Bacteria; phylum Acidobacteriota; class Terriglobia; order Bryobacterales; family Bryobacteraceae. The sequence goes on from CAMDCN010000018.1 coordinate 3,222, forward strand.
TGATGCAGATCAACGTCCGGCTGCCGGTTGGTTTGGGCGCCGGGCCTCAGCCGGTTGTCGTCACGGTCGGTTCGGCGAGCAGTCCCGCTGGGGTTACGGTCGCTGTCGGCAACAATTAGCTGGCTTGTTGCCGGCGGGAAAGCGGGATACCCTATTCCGATATCACTGGAGCGAAAAGGAGACGGATTATGAGTGGAATTCGAGTTTTGGTGGGCACGAAGAAGGGTGCTTTCCTTCTTACTTCCAACGCGGAGCGGCGAGAGTGGGCGGTGGATGGCCCCCACTTTGGCGGCTGGGAGATCTACCATATTGCCGGCTCTCCGGTTGATCCGAACCGGCTCTACGCCTCCCAATCCTCCGGTTGGTTCGGCCAGATTATCCAGCGCTCCGACGACGGCGGCCGGACGTGGGAGCCCGTGGGCAACCAGTTTGTGTATCAGGGCGAGACGGGTACCCACCAGTGGTACGACGGCACGCCGCACCCCTGGGAGTTCAAACGCGTTTGGCATCTGGAGCCCTCGCTCCACGATCCGGATACGGTCTACGCCGGGGTGGAGGACGCCGCGATTTTCCGTTCGACCGATGGCGCGCGCACGTGGACCGAGTTGCCTGGTCTCCGTCAGCACAGCACGGGTTCCCGCTGGCAGCCCGGCGCCGGAGGCATGTGTCTGCATACGATCCTGCTTGATCCGGTCGACCCGAAGCGAATCTACGTCGCGATCTCCGCGGCCGGTGCGTTCCGAACCGACGATGGCGGTGAGACGTGGCGGCCGATCAATCAGGGCCTGCGCTCCGAGTTCCTGCCGGACCAGGAGGCGGAAGTGGGTCACTGTGTGCATCGAATCGCGATGCATCCCAGCCGGCCTAACGTGCTCTTCATGCAGAAGCATTGGGACGTGATGCGCAGCGACGATGCGGGTGACTCGTGGCGCGAGGTCAGCGGGAACCTTCCCGTTGATTTCGGTTTTCCGATCGCGGTTCACGCGCATGAACCGGAGACGATTTATGTTGTGCCGATCAAGAGCGACTCGGAGCACTTTCCGCCGGAAGGGAAGCTGCGTGTTTATCGCAGCCGGACGGGCGGCACGGAATGGGAAGCGCTGACCAAGGGGTTGCCGCAGTCTGATTGCTACGTCAATATTCTTCGCGATGCGATGGCGGTTGATCGGCTGGACGAGTGTGGGATCTACTTTGGTACGTCCGGTGGTCAGGTCTATGTCTCCCCGAACGGCGGGGACGACTGGCAGTGCATTGTGCATGATCTTCCACCGGTGCTCTCGGTTGAGGTGCAGACGCTGCCATGATCCGGGTGATTCTGCCAGCGCATTTACGGACGCTGGCTCGGGTGGGCGGCGAAGTTTCCTTAGCCGTCCCGGCGCCGATTACCATCCGTTCGGTGTTGGATGAGCTGGAGGGGCGGTATCCGATGCTGCTGGGCACCATCCGCGATGGTGTGACCGGCGAGCGGCGGCCTTTCCTGCGGTTCTTTGTGTGTTCGGAGGACTGGTCGCATGGGGCGGAGGACCGGGCGCTGCCGGCGGCGATCTGTGATGGCACGGAGCCGCTGATCGTGCTGGGCGCGATTGCTGGAGGGTGATGGCCTACCGCGCGGCGCAGGCGGCGATGATCTCTAACAGTGGTTGCAGGGAACGCTGTTCCAGCAGATAGGGGGTGCCATACTCCGGTGTCGGATTGCGACGGAAGTGGACGGTCACTGCGCCGCACGGCGCGCCTAGCCGGTCCACAAACCGCGTGGGGATTGCGAACTGCTCCTGCTTTTCAAATGGCGGGCTCCGGAACTCTGCGCCGCCGAGCGGCAGGGCAGGGGTGGCCCAATTGTGGTCTCCTTCGAATCGGTAGCCGAAGGCACGGGTTTCCGCTTTGTCGCCTGCTTGGGTTGGAATGCGGGCGCCTTCGTTGGCAGAAGCTTCTAGGCCAGTGGCCAGCCACCGCCAGTCGCCCTTTAACCAACCGAGGATGACCCGGTCGAGCGCATCGCGCGGTTGCATCCCTCGCACGCAGGAGATGGAGAGCAGGGCCGGCCGCTGCTCGGAGACGTAGGAGGTGAGGTCCAGGGCGATGGCCCGGATGCTGTCGTTCTGCGCGACATCTTCCAGTTGACTGAGGAGCGGTAGCGCATCCTCCCGCCGGAGCGAGGCATACACGCTGGCGATCCAGAACAACCGCCGGTAGTGGGTTCGTTTCGTAATTTGGCGTTGCAGCGTCGTTTCAATCGGGGCGACCGCGCTTTCGCCGAGACGGTGCAATGCCGAAGTCGCACTCCGATCTGGTTCCTCCATGCCACATGTGAAAAGACCGGTGTCGAGCAAACTGCGATCGCGATGGAGCAGAAAGTCGAGCAATTCCGCAGCCGTGCGGTCGTCGGCCCGGCACACTGGTGCGCCGAGGATCACGGCGGCTACGGTCAAGCTCCAGAGACTCAGCAACGGTGCGGGAACGTTCATCACAACGGAAGCCTACGCCAACCCCGTCAAGTAGTCCAACCGTCCCGTCGCATCGCCGAAGCGGTCCACCGGAACCCCGGCGAGATCCAACAGGGACAAATGCAGATTCGCGACGGGGGTGTTCTTCGGATAGGTCAGGTGGCGGCCGCCGCCCAGTTTGCCGCCCGCAACCAGAGTCGGGAGATTGTTGTGGTCATGCGCATTCGGGTCGCCGATCGACGCCCCATAGAGCGCGATCGTGCTATCGAGCAGCGTCCCTTCGCCGTCCGGCGTGGCCCGCAACTTGTCGAGGAAATAGGCGAATTGCTCCATATGGAACGCGTTGATCTTGGCCACCTTTTCGATCAGTTCCGCGTCGCCGCGGTGGTGGGTGCACGAATGGTGCGCCTCGGGAACGCCAGCCTCCGGGTAGGTTTGCAGACCTCCCTCGCGGGCCAGCATAAACGTAATCATCCGCGTCGAGCCTGACGCGAAAGCCAGCGCGGAAAGGTCGAACAATAGCCGGGCGTGTTCCCGGTAACTCGTCGGAATTCCGGCCGGCGCGGCCGTTCCCACGCTCGGTCCGGCCTTCTCCATCCGCGTCTCCACTTCGCGGATCGCCGTCAGATACTCTTCCAGCTTTCGCTTGTCCGTCGCGCCCAGATCGCGAGACAGGCGTGCCGTCTCGGTCCGGGTTAGATCCAACACGCTCCGCCGCGCCGCCCGCTGCCCCGGCGTTAAACTCGCGTCGCCGAACAGCCTCTCAAATACGATGCGCGGATTCATCTCCGGCGGCAGCGGCTGCGTTTCGGACTTCCAGGAGATGCTCTGATAGACGCAACTGTAGCTGTCGCAGGAACCCACTTGGCGGCTGTCTTCGCAGGTGATCTCCAGCGAAGGAATCCGCGTACTCTTCGCGAAATGCGTTGCCGCGATCTGGTCCATGGAGATGCCACAGCGGATGTCGGCCCCCTCGGTCTTTCTGGGATGTACGCCGGTCAGGTAGCTGGACGCGGCACGGGCGTGGTCACCCGATCCATCTCCCAGCGCATTGCCCTGATTGGCGGCCAGGCCGCTCAACACTGCGAAATGCGAACGATGCTTTTCGAGCGGGGCCAGGGTCCGGGGAAGGGAAAAGCCCGTTCCCGTGGTGGCTGGCGTCCAGTGGGGCATGATTTTCCCACTCGGGGCGTAGACGATGATCAGCCGCTTGGGTGTCGCCACCGGCGCCGCCATGGCTTCGAGCCAGGGCAACCCGATGGCCGCTCCCACGCCTTGCAGAAGATGCCTTCTTGAAAGTCTCGTCGTGCGCCTCCTTCGCCGCGCCGTTTCCGGAACGGTTCACTTTCTACAATGCCCAGAATCAACTCCTGCATGCGATAGCCGTTCGCGCGCAGGCGGTCCACGATTTGCCGCACGGCGGCCCGGTCGCGTAGCTCCACACCGCGGCCCAATGCATAGGTCAACATCTTTTCGGTGAGTGCGCGTGCGAAAACGTCGGGGTCGGACTTCAAGATTTTCTTCATCCCGGCAGGGGTGGAGAAACGCACCCCGCCGGGCAGTTCACCCGAAGCGTCTTCCTCGCGCCAGCGGCCAATGGCGTCGTAGTTCTCGAGCCCGAATCCCAGCGGGTCCATCCGCGCATGGCAGGCAGCACAGGCTGCACTCGACCGGTGCTTTTCAAGCTGCTGGCGCATCGACCCGCCGCTAACCGCTGCTTTCTCCTCCAGCGCCGGAACATCCGGCGGCGGTGGCGGTGGCGGCTGATTCAGCAGGTTGTCGAGGATCCACTTGCCGCGGATGACCGGACTCGTTCGCGTGGGGTAGGACGATACCGTCAGGACGCTGCCGTGCGAAAGAACGCCACCGCGTTGGACGCCGTCGAGGTCTACCCGGCGGAACTCCTCGCCTCTCACCCCGGCGATGCCATAGTGCTTGGCGAGCGCCTCGTTCAAGTAGGTGAAGGGCGCATCGAGGAAGTCGAGGATCGACCGGTTCTCCCGCAGAATCTCCGTGAAAAAGAGGTTCGTCTCCGTCCGCATCGCCGCAGCCAGTTCCCCGTTGAATGCCGGGAACAGCTTGGCGTCCGGCTTCAGTACGGAGAGGTTCCTCGTCTGCAGCCACTGCCCGGCGAAGCTCTCGACGAATGCGGCGGATCGCGGATCCCGCAGCATCCGCAACGCCTGCTCTTTCACCGTAGCTTCGAGTTTTCCTGAATCGGCCAGTTGGGACAGGGACTCGTCGGGCAGGCTCCCCCAGAGGAAGTAGGAGAGGCGCGACGCCAGTTCATGATTGGAGATGGGGTGTGTCCCCAGGCCGCGGTCGCGTTCGACGCGGAACAGGAAATGGGGAGAGACCAGGATCGCCATCAGGGAACTGCGCATGGCCTCTTCGAACGAGCCGGTCCGCGTCTGCTCCCGCGCCGCAAGTCCCAGCAAGCCATCCATCTCTGTGCCAGTAACCGGCCGGCGCCAAGCTTTGCGCGCGAGCGGCGCCAGGATCTGCCTCGCGCACCCGGCACCATGTTGGCCCGGCGCGTGGCCGCACGAAAAGAACTTCCGGTCTGGTGATTGTCCGGCGGCCAACGGGCCGTAAACCTGCAGGTATTCGAGATAGGGCGGCGTACCTTTGTACGGAGGATCGGGCAGCACGGTGATGGTCGCCTCCACCCGGTGCCGGCCAGCGGCAACGCGCACGCCGGGGGCTTCGATAGCGCGATCGATCTGGTAGTAGAAACGCAATTCGCCCTCTGCCGCGGGCTTCCCATCGACGGTCATCCGCATTCGCACGCGGGTCCCGTCCTTGAGCGCCTGATAGAACGCGGCCCGCAGCGTATAAACTCCTGCTACCGGAAAGACGTGGTCCACGGTCATGCGCAGTTGACGGTCTTGCCCGATTCGTTCGGCCAGGTAGCGGTGCATGGTTGCCGGCACCACTTCTCCGGGCAAGGGGATGGCGGCCTGGGCCACTCGCTCGGCGGCTTTCAGATACTGATCGGTCTGTCCCGAGTTGACGGAGAGCACGTCGCCGATGTTGTCAAAGCCATAGCCGTAGGGATCGGCGGGGAAGTCCTCGCCGGGGTTCATGTCGAGGCTCAAGAGATCGCGGACGGAGTTCGTGTATTCGAACCGGTTGAGCCGCCGGGCGGTGACGCGGCCGGGGTCGGCGGGGCGGCTGCGGTCGATGGCTTCATAGGACGAGTCGACCCAGCGGACGACGGATTGCAACTTCTCTTCGCCAGGTCTCGGGGCGCCTTTCGGCGGCATTTCTCCGGAGCGGATCTTGTTTGCGATGCGCTCCCATTTGTCCCGTTGGCTTAGCGTCTCGTTGCCGGACGCCGCAAGGAGCGAGGGCATTGCCAGGCCGCCAGCCGGTGATTTCGCGCCGTGGCACGAGGCGCAATGGGTCTGCAAGACGGGCTTAACGGAATCGAGAAACGGATCAGCGCCGAACGCCAACGCGCCAAACAGAAATGCGGCCATGCGCCTCATGCGGGAAGTCTATCACCCCGCCGTCCGTCTCCTGCTCTTTGATACGCGTGACAAATCTTTACAATTTGGTTGCAACTGCGTTTCAGATTGATGGGGTCAAATGGCTAAAGCACAGCTGATCGCCTTGCCCATGAATCTCATCAAAGTCTCTCGCTACGAGTTTAAATATCTTCTGACCCCGGAGGAGGTTCCGCCCATCCGGCGCTTTCTTTTGCGATATTGCTTGCCGGATACGAATGCCTACGGAACAGAGTGGTATGGCATACGGAGTCTCTATTTGGACACGCCGGACTATGCTTTCTATCGAACCTCGGTGGAGAAGGCTGTCGAACGGATCAAGCTGCGCGTGCGCGGGTACACCACGGGCACGGGGCCTTTGAAGTTGGAGGTGAAGCGCCGCGTGGGAGATGTGGTCACGAAGACGTCGCTAAATACGACTCCGGCAATCTGGGCGGAACTGACCGGGGCCGGTCCACGTGCAGCGCATAGTGGCGAGGTGCCGCTCTTTCTGCACCGGGTGGAGCAGATGCGGGCTTCGCCGAAGCTGCTGGTCGCGTACGAACGGCACGCGCTGCACAGCGTGATTGATGACTACGTTCGGGTGACGTTCGACCGCCGGATCCAATGCCAGCAGATGCTCCAGTGGTCCATGAGCGGCGATCCGCGGGGTTGGCTGGCGGTGGACCAACCGCCCTCCGTGAACGAAGACGAGTCGACCTACGTTCTGGAACTGAAGTTTAAACTGGCTCCGCCCGCCTGGCTGCACGAGATGGTCACGAGGTTCGGTTTGGTTCGGCGGGGCTTTTCAAAGTACGCTCGCGCGACCACCCTGCTCCAGACGCTTCGTGATCCGGCCTGGGATTTGCGCTCCTGTAGCGAGGCGCCCTCGCGGGTTTGGAGGGTCGCGTGATTGGCATCCTCGCCTCGGATCTGGCCACGCTCAAAGAGGCGGCGGCTGCTCTACTGTCGGCTTTCGTGCTTTGCCATATTCTGGCGCTGGTCTATGTCTGGTCGCACCACGGCCTGTCGTACTCCAATACCTTTGTTCAATCCCTCGTGATGGGCGGGATCGTCACGACCACGATGATGCTGGCCATCGGAAGCAACATTGTCTGGGGAATCGGAGTCGTGGGAGCGCTTGCACTGGTTCGTTTTCGAACCAATGTACGGGATCCGCGAGACATCATTTTCGTCTTCGCTTCTCTGGTCGCTGGTGTTGCGGCTGGCACTCGCGCCTACGGCCTGGCCTTGTTGGGAACCGGCGCCTTCTGCCTGGTTGCGATGTACTTGGCGCGTATCCCATTCGGGGTGAAGCGCAGCTTCGACGGACTGCTGCGGTTCACTGCGCCGTGGGACGGCGAGGCCGACCGCACGGTGAGTGAAAGTATGCGCCGGCACTGCCGGAACTTCGTGCTTGCGACGGTACGCGAAGTGGCGCAAGGAGAGGGAAGCGAACGTGTTTATCACGTCCGATTCCGGCGCGATGCTTCCCGCGAGCAGTTCATGCAGGAACTGTCCCGTGTGGGCGGCATTTCCGGAATCGCCCTGATGCTCGAAGACACTCGGCTGGAGATTTGAACGTGTTTGATTATCGCAATATCCTGATTACGGCTGTCCTAGGCGGTTCCGCGGCAACTGCCGTCTGGTTGATTCGCGATCCTGGAATGACGGCGCCGGTTCCGGCCCAGGTAGTGGCCCGTGACTTTAAGCTTGCAGCCGTGGAGACGGGTCGAATCGCCACGGTGCTGGCGTCGCCGGGGCAGCGCGTCGCCGGGGGCCAACTGATTGCCCAGTTGGATACTTCCGTTCTTGAACGCGAGATTGCCGGCGGCGAAGCCCGGCTGCGCCAACTTGGTTCCGAGACGGACGCCTCGTCCGTGGTGCTGGAAGTTGAGGGCTACGAGACGGAGCGATCCTTCCAAACGGACGTCGAGAGTGCTACCGCGGAATTGGGCAACGCCCGCGCTACGTTCTCGGAACAGGTAGCTGAATTGAGGCAGGTCCGCGACGAGCACCAACGTCACTTGCAACACCTGCAGGAAGGGCTCATCCGGCGGGACCGCGTGGATGAGCTGGGTCTGCGGCTGAAGACACTGGAGAAGACCGTGTCTGAATGGCCGGGTCGCATTGAGGTGCTGGCGGCGCGCCACCAGGCTGCTGCCGCCCGGCTCTCGGACTGGCGTTCGAAGTACTCGGGCAACTCCGCACTGCATTCGAAGGAGACCCGGGTGCAGCCAGTGCGGCGCCGGGTGGCCGAGCAGATCGAGGCGCTTCGGGTGTTGCGGGCCCGCCTGGCGAACGCAAAGATTGTGGCGCCGGCGGATGGGGATGTCGTCTCGGTCCTGGCGCAACCCGGCGACGTCGTGCGTGCGGGCGACCCGTTTGTGATCGTGAACGGGTCCGGCGTGCGACAGGTGGTCGCGTATGTCAGTGAACGGGAGGGCCGCACATTGCAGGCCGGCCGGAGCGCCAACCTGCATCGCCGGACGCTAACGCGCGAGCGGCTCCCGTCGCGTGTTGTGCGAGTTGCCGATTCGGTCAGCCAGTTTCCCCCACGTTTCTGGCCGTCGCCCCAGATTGCCATCTATGGACGCGAGGTTGTACTGGAGGCGCCCGCTGGGACCACGCTCGATCCCGGCGAAGCCGTCGACGTCACGTTTAACGCGGGAGACCAGATATGACTCTGGCGCTTCTCCTCGCGGCGCTGACCCTGGACGAGGCGGTGCTTCGCGCCTTGGGCAGCAGCCCCGAGATCAAGATCGCCCGGGCCTCTCTAGTCGTTTCGACCGCGGAGACATCGGTGGCCCGGGTGCTGCCCGCTCCGGAGTTTCGCTTCAGCACCGGGAACTTTGATACCGATCCGGACACCTTTCGGGAGCGGACGACCGCGGCGCTTCGCTACTCTCCGCCCCGGCCACGGGAGATCTCACTGAAACAGGCGATTGCTCAGACGCGAGTCGAGGCGGCGCGGGCCAATGTGAGGGTGGCGGAGGTTCGGATTGCCGCGGCGGTCCGCTTGGCGTTCCGGCAAGCCGTCATGGCGCAGAGCCGGGAGTCGGTGGCGGCGCGGGTAGTCGCGCTGGCGAAGAGCAAGCGACGGACCCTGCTGCGTCAGGTTTCGGCTGGGCTGAAGGAGGCCGATGAAAAGGATCTGGCTGACCTGGAAGTGGAGGAGGCGGAAAATTCGCTGCGGCGGGTCGCTTCGCTGGCTCGCGCCGCCCGCGCGAAGCTGGCGCGGTTGATTGAACCGGGCGGCACCTTCGACGATGAACTCGCGCTCGATCCCGAACTGCTTGCCGTGCCTGCTGCGCTCATCGACAAGACCGAGTTGACCGGGCTGGCTCTCCGTGGGCGGGCGGAGATGGAGGTAATCGCGGAAACGTGCAAAGAGCAACAGTTGGAGCAGAAGCTGGCGAAGGATCAGCGCTATCCCTGGATCAGTTTCGTCGAAGTTTCGCACCGGGTGACGTACCTGCCGGAGCGTGGCCCATGGGGCTGGAAGTTCGGCGTGGACCTTCCGTTCTTTCGGTCGGCTGCTGCCGCGGAAGGGAAGGTAGCGGCAGCGCGGGAAATGCGATGCCGCGTGCAGCAGAGCGCGATGGCCGCCACGATTCGCAACGAAGTGGAGGAGGCCATCGCGAATTTGGAGTCGCTGCGGAGCGAATTGGTGGATGTGGATCGCCTGCGCTCGGGGCCTGCGGAACGTGCGTTTCAGCGCGCGCAACTCGCGCTCAAAGCCGGACGCGCCGACCAGATTGACTTGCTTACTGCTGAGCACCGCTTGCTGACGATTCAAGATCGATGGTTGGAACGGCGGCAGCAGTATGTGGAATTGGAGTCCCAGTTGGAGGCGGCGTTGGGCGCCTCGCTGCCGGCTGCAAGGACGAATTGAAGGAACCAGGAGAAAGATGAAATGAGGAAGTTGTTTGTGTTCCTGTGTGCGGCGGCGCTGCACGCTCAGGTGAAGCCACCGGCATCGGCGGTCTTTGACAATGCGGCGGTGCACGAGATCAGGTTGACGTTTAAACAGGCGAACTGGTACGAGCAACTGACGGCTGACTATGCGGCCGCTCGGGACAACACCCCGTATCGCGAGGCCTCCATTGTTTGGGGGCAATACAGGTTTGACGTGGTCGGTGTTCGCTTCAAAGGGAACAGCTCCTACAACGGCGCCACGACGAGGAAGAAACCGTTTCGGATCAAGCTGAACGAGTTCGTCAAGGGCCAGAAGATTGAGGGGATGGCCTCGTTCGGGCTGAGCAACGGATGGAATGATCCCAGCTTTGTGCGCGAGAATGCCTACTACGATATGGCGGCCAAGACCATCCTGCCCGCTCCGCGCTCGAACTTCGCCGCGCTCTATGTGCATGACGAGTACTGGGGGCTCTATATCCTGGGCGAGATCGTGAACGGCGATTTCCTGGATCACCATTTTTCCAAAGCCGACCAGGACGGAAATCTTTACAAGGCCAGCGACCCTGGCGCGAACCTGGCATACCTGGGCGAAGATCCAGCTGCCTACCAGCGCTTCTTCAGCAAGGAGTCGAACGAAGATGCCGACGATTGGACGGATCTGATTGAACTGGCCCGGATCTTCGACCAGACGCCATCGGCGGAGTTGCCGGCCAAGCTCGCCGATCTGGTTGACGTCGATAGCTTCCTTACCGCACTGGCACTCGACAACTTGACAGTGAACACGGACAGCTACGTCGGCATGGCGCAGAATTACTACCTCTATCGCCGCGCTTCCGACAACAAGTGGGTTTGGATTCCGTGGGACCCCAGCCTCGCCTTCGGCGCGCTTGGCCAGGGTTCGAGTGCGGATCTGACGCTCGAATGGGTACAAGGCACCACCGGCGGAGGCGGCGGATTCCCCGGCGGAGGGATCGGCTCCCAGGGGCGGCCGGTCGCCACCAAGCTTTGGGAGAATCCGCAGTATAAGCAGCGCTATCGCGAAATCTATCAGCAACTCGTCGACCGGGTTTTTACTCCGGCGACGGTGATCTCCCGCATGAACGCGCTTCGGGACATCATCCGCCCTTTCGTGGAGCGTGATACGCAGAAGCTCGTGACGATGGCGCAGTTCGATGCAGCGATGAAGGGGCAGACCTCTACCAACCCCAACCCCAACCCGAATCCGCCTGGCGGTCCCGGCGGCCCTGGCGGCGGATTTGGAGGCGGCGCGCCCGCCTTGGAACCGTTTATCGAGGCGCGTGCGATCTCGGTGAAGGCTCAGTTGGCCGGTCAACCGACGCCGGTTCTGACAGCAACTCCGAGTACGCTGCTCTTCGCCCAAGTGGCGAGCAACACCTCTGGAGGTTCGGAAGAACTCGCCTTAGCGCTTCCGGCCGGGTCGACTATCTCGTCCACTTTCGTCGCGACAACGGCGGCGCCTTGGCTGACGCTGACCGGCTCTACGGGTACCTTGCCCGGCAAGCTCGGGGTTCGCGCAGGTTCTGGAACGCAGGCCGTGGGCACTTCGACGGGGGCTATCAGCATTGCCGCAACGGGCGTTACCAACAGCCCGCTCTCGGTGCCGGTCACTCTCATCGTCGCGGCTAGCCCTTCGATTGCCACCTCTCCCGCCGCACTGACATTCAGTGCTCTCGGCGGCGGAGGAGGGCAGCCGGTGCCCGGCGCACCCAGCGGACTCACGCAAAGCATCCGTGTTGTCAGCACGGCTGGCGCTTCGCCGTTCACAGTTGCTGTTACGGATTCCGCGTGCGGCAATTTCCTTACCATCACCCCGAGTTCGGGAACCACCCCGGCTACGGTGACAGCCACGGCGACGCCTTCCGCCACAAACACGTCCTGTACGGCTCGGCTAAGCATTGCCTCCGCGGGTCTGGCGACCGCTACCCTGCCGGTGAGCCTCTCGGCGCCGACCTTCCCCGGCGGACCTGGCGGACCCGGGGGCGGGTTCGGGCTGCCCACGATCACAGCGGTTGTCAACAGCGCCAGCTATGGCTCCGGCAGTTTAGCTCCGGGTACGATCGTGACGGTCTTCGGGACGAACCTCGGCGGCCCGACCTTGACCAGCGGTACGTTCGCCAACGGCCAACTGTCTACTACCGTCGGCGGCCGGCAGATCACCTTCGACGGTTCGCCGGCGCCGATCCTCTACACTACGGCTGGTCAGGCCGCAGTGGTTGTGCCATTCGAAGTGGCTGGCAAAAATCAGGTAGCGGTGGCTGCCGGGATCTCGTTCGGCCCAGGCGGAGGGCCGCCTCCAGGTGGGCAGATTCCGGGCAGCACTCCGGTGCAGATGATGGTTGCCGCCGCTTCGCCGGGCATCTACACCGCGAGTTCCCAGGGCACGGGTCCGGGGGCCATCGTCAACCAGGACGGCACGGTGAACAGCCCGAGCGCAGGAGCGCTTCGGGGTTCGACGGTGTCGATCTACCTCACGGGCGCGGGTGCGCTGAGTCCAGCCGGTGTTTCTGGGGGGCTCGGCACGGCGACGCATAGGATCGCGGCGCCAGTCGCGGTCACCATCGGTGGCCAGACGGTAGCGGTAAGCTACGCTGGCGCGGCGCCGGGTGCTTTGCAGGGGTTGTATCAGGTGAATGCCGTCGTTCCAGCCAATGTCGAGGCAGGTGCGGTTCCCGTCGTCGTATCGGTCGGGGGCATCGCCTCGCAAGCCGGAGTGACGATGACGGTTCGGTAACCGCTCATCGAGCCCAATCGATCCGAGTGAGTGCACTCGGATCGATTGGGGACCCATGATAGGGTGAAGACTCATGCCGAAGCTTCGCACGGCCGGGATCGTGATTGGCCTATTGAGTGTTGTGGGAGTGTTTTGGTACCGGGAGCGGTTGGCCCGCCCGCGCGTCGATCCGCCCTCCATCCTGCTGCAGGTGCAGCAACTGAACCAACTCGCGACCGTAAAGTACACATTGCAGAAAGTGGTTGGGATTACCGAGCAGAAGCAACCGGTGGGGAGCGAGGCGATCCTGCTGATCATTCAAGCCAGCGTGCAGGCGGGTATCGATCTGGCCAGCCTACGAGAGGACGACGTGACATTACGGCCCGATGGGACCGTGGTTTTGCGGCTTCCCCCTGCAAAGATCCTGAACGTCACGATCGACGAGGCGGAGACGAAGGTTTGGGATCGTTCGAAGACATGGTGGACTCCGTGGGTGCCATATAGTCTCGACTTGGAGCAGCGAGCGAGGCGTATCGGGTTGGATTCGATCAACAAGGCGGCGGTGGAGATGGGAATCCTTGGTCAGGCGGAGCGCAACGCGGAAACCTCGATCCGCGCGCTGCTCGGCTTGGCGGGGCTCAAATCGGTCCTCCTGGTGCCGGCCGGGAGTTCGTAGCTCGAGGTGATTGGTTTGGCGGTGGCTGTTAGAATGGTTCACTGCACCCATGCTCGACCTCAAACAAATGATCCGGGAGATTCCGGACTGGCCCAAGCCGGGCATTCTCTTCTACGACATTACGACCCTGATGAAGGATGGCCCTGGATTCGCTCAGGTGATCCACGGCCTGACCTCGGCGGTCCGCGCGGAAGAGGTCGACGTCATCATCGGCATCGAAGCTCGCGGGTTCTTCTTCGCGCCGACCGTAGCCCATTCCCTTGGCAAGGGTTTCGTCCCGGTGCGTAAGCCGAAGAAGCTGCCTGCCGCGGTCGAAGCGGTCGAATACGCCTTGGAGTATGGTTCCGACAAGTTGGAGATCCACCAGGACGCCATCCAGCCCGGCCAACGGGTGCTCATTGTCGACGACGTTCTCGCTACAGGCGGGACCGCGGCGGCGGTAGCGTCTCTGGTCGAACAACTCGGCGGCACCGTGGCTGCGCTGTCGTTCGTCATTGAACTCGATTTCCTTGACGGTCGCCGGAAGCTCGGGGGACGGCCCATCCATTCCCTGCTGCACTACTAAGTCGTCGTGGCCGAAACTCGCACCGCCCGCGTCCCCTGTTACGCCAAAATCAACCGGGAACTGACCGTTCTCAATCGAGGCGAGGACGGGTTCCATGAACTGCGCACTGTTTTTGAAACGGTCTCGTTGCACGATAGCTTGGAACTGTTCTTTACGCCAGGCAAAGCCGTCGAGCTGACTCTAGAAGCCGAAGTCGATATCCCGGATAATCTGGTCTTGCGGGCGGCGCGGGCTGTGTTTGCCGCGACCGGGGCCAAGGGCCATCTCCATTGCAAGCTCACCAAACGGATCCCGATGGGCGGGGGCTTGGGTGGCGGTTCTACTGACGCTGCCGCGGTGCTGCTTGCGCTGCCGGTGCTCACCGGTAAACCATTGGCGCCGGGGCAAGCGCAGGAGATCGCGGCGGCGCTCGGCAGCGATGTGCCGTTTTTCCTTTACGGCGGTCGTGCTCTGGGACTTGGGCGGGGCACGGAACTGTATCCCCTTCCCGAAAATCCGACGGAGAACCTCCTGATCGTCGCTCCGCACCTCCACGTTTCGACGCCCGAGGCCTACCGAGCCTTCGATCGCGCCGGTAACGGAAAATTGACAGAGGCAGAGCTAGCCCGGTACATTGGTAGATTCCAGGCGCGTGTCTGGGAGCACGGGGAATCCCTGTCTCCCGGTGCCGCTCGGAGCAGCAGCGAGAACGATTTCGAACGGGTAGTTTTCCCCAATCACCCTCAGCTCGAGTCCACCCTCAAACAACTGAAGAAACTGGGAGCAGCCCCCGCCCGCATGAGCGGTAGTGGTGCGGCTCTCTTCGGAATCTTTCGCACCCCGGAGCAGGTAAAGACCGCGGCGGGCCTTTTTGGCTCATCGCGTGTCTACGCGGCAAAGACCTTGTCGCGCCGAAGGTACCAAGCCTCCTGGTGGCAAGCCCTAAAAGAACATACGGACGCGAAACAATGGCCGCCCCGAAGCCGGTACGCGCGATGAGATTCGACAGACTCAAGATATTCACCGGCAACGCTCACCCCGCCCTCGCGGCGGAGATTTGCGAATGCCTCGGCACTGAACTCGGTGTCGCCCCGGTGCGCGCCTTCGCCGACGGTGAGATCTACCTGCAGATTAAGGAAAACGTTCGCGGCGCCGATGTCTTCGTCGTCCAGCCGACCTGCAACCCGGTCGACCGGTACCTGATGGAGTTGCTGCTGATGATCGACGCGCTGAAGCGCGCCTCAGCGGACCGGATCACGGCCGTGTTGCCCTATTACGGCTACGCCCGGCAGGATCGCAAGGATAAGCCCCGGGTGCCGATTTCCGCCAAGCTGGTGGCCAGCTTAATTGAGCGGGCCGGCGCTGACCGCGTACTGGCTCTCGATCTACACGCTGCCCCGATCCAAGGTTTTTTTGATATTCCGGTGGACCACCTGTTCGCGGCGCCGGTGATGATTGAGTATTACCGGGAAGTGAATGTTCCCGATTTGATGGTCGTTTCGCCGGATGCCGGTGGTGTGGAGCGCGCCCGCGCTTTCGCCAAGCGGCTCAACGCTCCGTTGGCGATCATCGATAAGCGCCGGGAAGAGGTGAACGTTGCTGAGATCATGCATGTGATCGGCGACGTCCGCGGCAAAACCTGCCTGCTGGTTGACGATATCATCGACACCGCTGGTACCCTTGTAAAGGGTGCCGAAGCTCTTTTGAGCAGTGGCGCTAAAAGTGTACGGGCCTGTGCCACGCACGCCGTTTTGTCCGGTCCCGCCGTGGATCGGATTCGCAATTCCAATCTGGAAGAGGTGGTGTTTTCGAACTCCATTCCTCTGAAAGAAGAAGCCCAGGCTTCGGGCCGGATCAAGCAACTTTCCGTTGCTCCCCTGTTGGCCCAAGCCATTCAGTCAATTCATGAAGAGACCAGTGTTAGCGGTCTTTTCGTCTAGTTGTAAGTTGAGTTTTCAGGAGCCTGTATGAGAAAGGACATCACGATCGCCGCCGAGGGCCGCGTTTCACGCGGTAAAAACGAAGCTCGGCGGCTGCGCGTCTCCGGACGCGCACCCGCGATCATCTACGGCACCGGCAGAGACCCTGTCGCTGTTGCCATTAGTCCGAAGGAAGTGAACAAGATTCTCCTCTCTTCCACCGGTCACAACTCCATCTTCGACGTCGCCGTCGATGGTGGCGCGCCCGAACCCGTCATGATCGTCGACTGGTCGTACGAGCCTGTTAAGGGCAACCTGCTGCACATCGACATGCAGCGGATCGACCTCACCAAGCGCATCAAGGTGAAGATCCCTGTTCACGTCCACGGCGAACCGAAGGGTGTGAAGCAGCAGGGCGGTCTCCTCGACGTGGTTACCCGCGAAGTGGAAGTCGAGTGTCTCCCGGACGACATCCCGGCCGACTTCAGCCTGGAAATCGCGACGCTCGAAATCAACCAGGCGATCCGCGCCTCGGACTTGCCGATGACCAACTCGATGAAGCTGATTATGGTTCCCGAGACCGTGATCGTGCACATCGTGGCTCCGAAGATCGATCCCGACGCAGCAGCTGCCGCCGCCGAGCCGGAAGTGATCAAGAAGGGCAAGAAGGACGCCGCGGCCCCGGCCGCTGACGCCAAGGCCAAGAAGAAGTAGTTTTCCATGTTGATCGTTGGCTTAGGCAATCCCGGGGCCGAGTACGATAACACATACCATAACCTGGGGTTCCTGGCCATCGATCGCATCGCTGCCTCCCATGGCATCCGGGTCACCCGGGCCGAGGGCAAAGCGATAACGGGAGTCGGGCGGATCGCTGGCGCTGACGTAGTGCTGGCCAAGCCGCAGACTTACATGAATTTGAGTGGCGGCTCCGTAAAGGAGTTGCTGGCAAAGTACACGCTTCCAGTCGACCGGTTACTGTTGATCTACGACGAACTGGCGCTTGATTGGGGCTCGATGCGGATTAGGCCGAAAGGCTCCGCCGGCGGACACAACGGTGTCAGTTCGGTTATCCGTAGCGTGGGAACAGAAGAAATTGCACGGATTCGACTGGGCATCCGCCCGGAACAGCCCGTGAAGGATATGAAGTCGTATGTGCTGGCCAAGATCCGGCGGGCACAGTTAACCATGTTGGACCCATTGCTCGACGATGTTGTCGCTGCAGTGGAATCCATCATCACCGAGGGCGTCGAAAAGGCCATGGCGCGATTCAATGCGCGTCGCGCTCCCGGTGCCAAAGAGGAACCATGAGGACTTACGAAGAACTCTTTATTGTCAACACCAGCGCCACTGAAGAAGAGCAGGACGCGATCATCGAGATGCTCCGCACTGTCATCACGACAGGCGGCGGCACGCTCGATAAGGTGGAAAAGTGGGGTGTGCGCAAACTCGCCTACCGGGTTGACCGGCAGCTCGAGGGCATCTACATTCTGCTCGAATTCTCAACCAACACAGCGGAAACTGCGAAAGAAGTCGAGCGCCGTCTGCGCGTTGCCGACCTGGTGATCAAATTCATCACGGTCCGGATGGACGAACGGATGCGCCGCGTCGAGAAGCGGAAGAAGCGTCGCGAGAAGCGTGCTGCCCGGAAGCCGCAAATCACGGCCCCGTTGGCGCCGATTGTGCCGGGCGCGCGTCCCGACATGCCCGCCGCTCCCGAATCCCCGATGCCCGCCGCGCCGCTTCCGCTTGAGGATGCGCCGGTAACTGCTGAGGCCGCTCCCGAGCCGGCCGCTGAGAACTAACGAGTAGGAGACTAAGACAATGGCAGAAACCAAGAGCGGAGGCCGCCCGATTGCGGCCAGCCAGCGTCCGACCGGTGGCGATAAAGCCCTGGCCGGGAATAAGAAACAGTTCTTCCGCCGGAAGAAGGTATGCCGGTTCTGCGTCGAGAAGATCGACCACATCGACTACAAAGACGTAAAGTTGCTCTCGGCCTTCATCTCCGAGCGCGGCAAGATCACCCCGCGGCGGATCTCCGGCGTGTGTTGCGTGCATCAGCGCTTGCTCGCCATGGCGATCAAGCAGAGCCGGAACATCGCCCTGCTGCCGTTCACCACATCGCTATAACCCCGAGGAGAATCCCCAATGGAAGTCATTTTACGAGAGGATATCGACAAGCTCGGCACGCGCGGTCAGTTAGTGAACGTCGCCCCGGGCTTCGCCCGCAATTTTCTGCTGCCCAAGCGCCTCGCGGTGCCGGCTACGGAATCCAATAAGAAGATCGTGGAACAGGAGCGCCAGGCAGGGCTGCGGCGGGAAGCCGTGGAAGCCGCCGACGCTCAGGAACTGGCCAAGCTGCTCGAGCCGACCGTGATCGAGATCAGCATGAAGGCTGGCGAGAACGACCACCTGTTCGGTTCGGTGACCCTCAAGGACATCGCCGATCAGTTGGAAGCCAAGAACTTCCACATCGATCGCAAGAAGATCGTCCTGGCCGAACCCATCAAAACGCTCGGCGAGTTCTCGATTCCGGTGAAGCTGCACAAGCAGGTCACCACCAACATCAAAGTGATCGTGAAGCGCGAAGAGTAGTTTCAATCGCAACAATTGATGGATGGCCCGGCGTCACACGCTTGACTCCGGGCCATCTTCATTAGGAGCATAGCCAAATGGGCTTTTTCGATTTAACCGGCCACACGGCGATTGTCACCGGCGCGGCTTCCGGCATTGGAGCCGCCATCGCGCGGCGCTTGGCAAAGGCGGGGGCCACCGTGGCCATCGCGGATATCAATGGCGCGGCAGCGGCTGAAGTGGCCGCGACCATCCCCGGCGCATTAGCCGTGGCCATGGACGTGACGAACACGGAGTCCGTGCAGGCGGCCGTCGATAGCGTGATTGCGCAGACGGGCCGAGTGCACATTCTCGTCAATAACGCCGGCATCGGCGGTAAGGCTGCTCCGCTGTGGGAGCAGAACATCGACGATTGGCACCGCTGCATCGCCATCAACATGGACGGTGTCTGGAACGGCTGCAAGGCGGTGCTGCCGCACATGCGCGAAAACAAGTACGGCCGCATTGTGAATATCGCCTCCATCGCCGGTAAGGAAGGCAACCCGAACATGTCCGCCTATTCGGCCACGAAGGCGGCCGTCATCGGCTTCACCAAATCGGTCGCCAAGGAAGTGGCGACGGAAGGAATCTGCATCAACGCGGTGAGCCCGGCGGTTGTCCGCACTCCGATTCTTGAACAACTAACGCCGCAGCAGGTGGCCTACATGACCGAGAAGATCCCCATGCGGCGCACGGGCGAACCCGAAGAGATCGCCGCCGTGGTGCACTTCCTGTCGAGTCCCGACTGCAGCTTCGTAACAGCCCAAACTTATGACGCCTCGGGCGGGCGCGCGACTTACTAAGTGAGTAACTAATACCATGCTTCTTCTGCCGTCTCAATATGCTGATGCGCCGTTGCGCGACCTCCTGCACGAAGCCGGCCGGGGACGCATTGGCGTCGACCAGGCCTTCGTCAAAGCGATTCTCGACCGGGGGCCGGAGGCAGCCGCTGAGGTGGCTGCTTACGGGCTGGATCAGCCGGAAGAAGACCGCGTCGACCTGACCGTCGACCTGTTTCACATCCTCCGCGCGCTCCGCCACCCGGCCGCTATCCCTTTCCTGATCGACCTGTTGCATCAGGACGATGGCGAGGCTCCGGACCACATCTATGAGGCGCTCGGCGAGTTGGGCGAAGCCGCCGTCGAACCGCTTCTCGAGTTGCGCGAGAAGGCCGATGGCGAAAGCCAGGGGAACATGGAATTCCTCCTGGCCGGATTGGGCGTACAGGACGATCGGATCAAGCAGATTCTGCTTGACCGCCTGGAGACGGATCCGGCCGACGCGGCGATCAACCTGAGCCTCTACGGCGACAAGGAACTGATTCCGGCTATCGCGGCGCGCCTCGAACGGATGGGCGAAGAGGAGCAGGACGAGAAGCGCGAACTCGAGTACTCGATGCGCAATCTCGAAGCTCCGGTGGTGGACGATGGGCATCCGCCGTATGACGTCTTTGAAAATTTCGAGGAAGTTGCCCCGCCCGTTTGGGACGTCCTTGATGCCGATGAGATTTTGGAATTTCTCCAACACCCGGACCCGAACGTTCGCAAAGAGGCGGCCGAGGCGTTGGTCGACGAAGAGCCGGACGAAACCCTGCTCGACGCTTTGCTCGGGGTAGCGGAAAACGACGCCGACGCCGTTGTCCGCGGCGCGGCATGGCAGAGCTTGTCCGAATATTGGGAAGAGCCGGGCGTAGCAGCCAAGCTGCGCGAGAAGATGGCGGATGCTGGCGCGCCCTTGCGGGAACGGGCCGGCGCGGCGATCGCCGTGGCGACCAACGAGCTGAACCCGGCCGTGGAAGCAGCCCTCCGCGAACTCTACGAGAATGAAGAGACCCGTCCCCAAGCGATGCGCGGGATGTGGCGTACGTTCGATAAGACCTTCGCTCCGATCTTCTCGAAGCACTTGCAGGATCCGATCCGCGCGGTGCAAAACGAAGCCATTACGGGCGTCGGGTACCTCGGGATGGTCTACGAGTCCAAGCAACTCGAAGATATGTTCGACGACCCGGATTTGCGGGAACGCGCGTTGTTCGCCTACTCTCTCTGCTGCGCCGGGGATACAACAAGGTCGAACGCGAAGAAGCTATACCGGAAGATTGCGGATCTCGCCGGCGGCCTGGACGATGAGGAGAAGGACGTGGTGGAAACTGCGATCGATACCCGGTTGGCTCTCCATGGGCTCGGTCCGGTTTTTGCAGAGCCGCACGAGCACTAGCCTCGTAGGCCACGTGAGGAAACGTTTATACTGATGGCAGCGTCTGTTGACTACGCATGCCAGCCAGTCCTTCCATTCGCGTGGCCTATTTCACCGACTCGTTCGATGAGGTGAACGGACTTGCGCGTACCAGCAGGGAGCTTTCCTCATTTACTCGCCGCAACGGCCTGCCGATGTTGCTTGTGCGGCCCGGGGAATCGACGGCCAGTTGGTCGGACGGGAACCAAATGCATGTGCAGTTGCACCGCGCGGCCACTTCGATTCCGGTGGATAGCGAGTTGTCGTTCGACCCGTTGTTGCCGCGGCACCTGTTGCGGCTGCGGACCGCCGTGCGGAAATTTCGTCCGGACGTGATCCATGTCACCGGGCCCGGAGATATAGGGCTGATGGGCGCTTATTTCTCGTTCTATTACGGGATCCCGCTAGTGGCGTCCTGGCACAACAATTTGCACGAACTGGCCGCCAAACGGCTGCATCTGCTGCTTGACCATCCGCTGTTCTCTCTCGTGCCGCGGGCGTACGCGGACTTCGTGACCGCGCTGACGGAGCGGGGGGCGCTTGAAAGCGTGACCTTGTTCTACAAACTGGCAAGGCGCCTGTTTGCGCCCAACCCGGATCTGGTCCGGTTTCTGGAGCAGCAGACCGGCAAGCCGGTGCATCTCATGCCGCGCGCGGTGGATACGACCCTTTTTCACCCGGGCCGGCGGCTGCGGCAGGATGGTGATTTCACCTTGGGGTTTGCCGGCCGCCTGCAACCGGAAAAGAACGTCCGGTTGCTCGCGCAGGTGCAGAAGGCACTGCCGGGTGGTAATCATCGGTTCCTGATCATTGGCGAGGGGTTCGAACAGACCTGGCTGAAGCGCCGCCTCCGCCGGACCGAATTCCGGCAGTTCCTCGATGGAGTTGAACTTGCTGACGCTTATGCCAGCATGGACCTGTTTCTGAATCCATCGCTGACCGATACCTACGGCACGAGCGTCCACGAGGCGTTGGCGAGCGGAGTACCCGCGATCGTCATGAACCAGGGCGGACCGCAATATCTCATTGAAACTGGAGCTAACGGCTATGTGTGCCAGAGCGAGGCTCATTTTGTTCGGCGGGTTGCCGAATTGATCGCCAACCCCGTTGAATTACAGCGGATGCGCCTCGAAGCGCGTGAATCGGCCTGCCGCGTGAGCTGGGATCGTGTGTTTGACGATGTGTACCATGTTTACGAAGCCGCTTGCGGCCATCACCCGACGAATCTTCGAGTAGCCAGTTGAGCCAACCAACCTCTTCACTTCTTCGCCAGCTTGGGCTGGTTAGCGCGACCGCGCTGGTAATTTCCAATATGGTGGGAACCGGGATCTTTACAACCACCGGTTTTCTCGCCGGAGATCTGGGCGACCCCAGTATCGTGCTTGGCATCTGGGTTGTCGGGGCGATCGTCGCCTTGGCTGGCGCTTTCTGCTATTCCGAGCTGGGCATCAACTTCCCGAGTTCCGGCGGCGAGTATGTTTACCTCACCCAGGCCTACGGCCCGACGTGGGGGTTCATGGAAGGTTGGATCTCTTTCACGGCGGGATTTTCAGCGCCGATTGCCTTGGCGGCGCTCGCCTTTTCGGACTATCTGGGCTACTTTTTTCCGGCGGTGAAGCAGGCAAGCTCGACTGCGGTAGGGCCCTTTACCGTAGGAGGAGCGCAGGTGGTGGCCACGGTGCTGATCCTGAGCTTTGCGGTGTTGAACCTGTTTGGCATCAAGCTGGCGGCCAGTGTGCAGAACGTCCTGACGGCCGTGAAGCTGAGCGTGATCGTTGGGTTCCTTTTCTTCGCCTTCGCGACGGGTAAAGGAGACTGGGGTCATTTCAACGAGGTGGCCGTCCGCACTTCAACCTCGCCGCTTTGGGAGCAGTTCGCCACCAGTCTGATCTTCATCTATGTGGCTTACTCCGGCTGGAACGCGGCGACGTATGTGGCCGAGGAGTTGCGTTCGCCGGAGCGGACTTTGCCCTTGGCGCTGACGTTGGGCACGGCGTTGGTGGCAGCATTGTTTGTGGGCTTGAATATCGCCTATATTTACGCGCAGCCGCTGGAGCAGATGAAAGGCGTGGTTGCCGTCGGTTCGCTTTCGGCCTCGAACCTGTTCGGGCCGGAGGTGGCGAGTCTGTTCAGCGGCCTGATGGCGGTTTCGTTGCTGGCGACCGTGAACGCGATGGTGACGATTGGTCCGCGCGTCTACTACGCGATGGCGCAGAACAAGGCATTCTTCCCCGCGGCCGCGCGGGTTCATGAGAAGTGGCGGACGCCTTATGTCGCCATCGCCATGCAGGGTGTCTGCGCGGTGGCGATGTGCTTTTTATCGTTCCGAGACCTGATGTTCTACGTCGGTTTTCTGCTGAACGCGTTCTCCGTGCTTGCGGTGGCGTCGCTGTTTGTATTCCGGAAGCGGGCGGGATGGCAGCGGCTGGGCGTTGTGAATTTTGCGTGGCCGCTGATTCCCGCCTTCTACGTTCTGGTGGGCGCGTGGGTGGCCGGATCCGGGTTTCTGATGCGTCCTTCGGTGTCGTTCGCGGCCTTGGGAACGGTGGTTGTAGGGGCTTTAGCTTACAAGATTTTCCTTGCGCCAAAGAGCGTCGCAGCCTAGCATCGAGGCATGCGCATCCTTTTGGGTTTGTTCGTTTCGGCCGGATTGTTGCTGGCCGAGACGAATCTTTCGGGGACGTGGAAACTGAACCACGAAAAGAGCGATTTCGGCCGGGCGCCTCGTCCCGGGACGGTCGTGACGAAGATCCGGCAGCAGGGCGGGGAACTGGCGGCGCAATCGACTTCGGACGGGCGGGTGAATGAGTACCGGTGGACGCTCGACGGCAAGGAGTCGGTGAACCGGATTGCGGGGAACGAGGTGAAAGCGGTGGCAGGGTGGAGGGGGCCAATTCTGCAGGTACGATCAAAAACGACGGTGCAGGGGACGGCGCTTGCCATGACCGATCAGTACAGTTTGTCGGCGGATGGCCGGGAAATGACGATTTTCCGAACGATCAACGGGCCGCAGGGCGAGATCGAGCAGCGCTATGTCTACGACAAAGACCCTAGCGATAAGTAAGGCTTTTCCCCCTGCCTGATTAACCGTTTCTGCGGATTTCCGCCTCACCGCTCGCATGTTGTACTGGGGGTGCTAGCTGTGTCTCCTTATGAAGCGGAATCTTGTCCCCCTGCTCGGTATCGCGTTCGTGGTTGCCATTGCGGCGACCGGAATCTTTTACGGTCTGTTTGTCGGGCGGATGCGCGACGAAGAGGCCAATGCGGCCAGGCAGACGATTGTCGTTGCGTCCCGGGCGATTGACCGGGGGCGTCAATTGGACGCCGCGGACCTCAAGCTCTCGAGTTGGGCGGGGGCGTTGCCGCCGGGAGCATATCGTCGCGTGGAAGACGCGGTGGGCAAGACAGTCTACCAAGCCACGATTGAAAACGAACCCATCACCGAAGAGCGGACGGGGTCTGATCAAGGTACGGGCACCAAGGGCGGCATTGCCAAGGGGATGCGTGCCATCTCGGTGCGAGTTTCGGAATCGAACGGGTTGATGCCGTTTCTTCGCGCGGGGCATCGGGTGGACTTGCAGGTGGTGAATCTGCGGGGAAGTGATCCGGCCGTGCGCTCCCTTTTGCAGAACGCGGAAGTGTTGAGCGTGCAAGCCAATGAGAGCAATGGGCAGGCGATGGTACCGGTGGTGAATCTTTTGGTTGCGCCAAAGGATGCAGACCGGGTGGCGCTTGCGGATTCAGCGGCGAAGATTCGTTTGCTTTTGCGAAACCAGATGGATGAGGAGCAGATGGCTCGGCCCCCGATTGAGTTTCGGCAGGTTTTCCTCGAGCGCGGTCAGAACCCCGTTCCGTCAGCGGTTACGACTCCGGCCGTGGCGACCGCCGGGGCCCGAGTGGACTTGGAAGTGAAGCTGGTGAATGGCCGGTCGAGTTTCTTTGAGGACAACCAGAGCCGGCTGACGGCTCTGCCGCAGAACGCGGCCGTACGGATTGCTGCGCTGCAGCGGGGAGTAGCAAGCGATAGTGTGATCCGGCCGCAGGAGTTGCTTTCGAGCGAGAAGCTAACCGCATTTGACCAGAGCGGCGTAACGTTGCGGGCAGGAGCGACCTGGAAAGCGGCAAACGGTAATAATTGCGGCCTGCGAATTCAGTTTGTGCCCCGGCTGAGTGGGAATGGCGCGATTCGCTTGCGGGTAGAGCCCGAGGTTACGACGACCTTGGGGCAAGGGTCGACGACTCGGCGCGTGGTTGCTGACGTTGACCTGATTGATGGGCAAACGATAGCGCTTTCTGGATTTGGCCAGGGACCGGATGCGGCCGACCTGCTGGAGAAGTTATTTGGCGGCAAGATCAGCGGCGCCGCCAGCCGGGATCTTGTCGTCTTGATCACTCCGCGAGTGATGGCGCCTGTAGTACGAGCCGGCCTGAACGGCCAATAGGATCGGCATGGCTCTTGCGCTGATTATCATCGTCTTTTTCGGGACGTTTCTACTAGCGGCGGTAGCCGTCGTGGTCGCTTCGTTCGTGCAGGACCGGTTCAGCGCCGCACCTGCTGTGATCGACGGGGACGTTGAAGAATCCGGTGCGGAGCTGCCGGGACTGCTGCGGGAAGAGTCGCTGAGCTCCATCACGATTTGGCAAGCCCTGCTGCGGCGTCTGGACCTGATTGATAGCTTGAAACAACGAATGGACGAAGCTGACCTGCAATGGTCGGTGGGACGAGTGACGCTATCGATGCTTTTGTTGGGCGGCTCGTTCTTTGCTCTTGTGCAGGACAGTTCGCTTCTGCCACCAGGTTCCGGTATCGCCGCCTTTGTGCTGGGAGCTTGGTTGCCGTATTGGTTCATCGAGACGAAGCGGCAACAACGAATCCAGAAGTTCGAAGCTCAGTTTCCGGATGCACTTGAGAGTCTCGCCCGAATGATGCGCGCAGGACATCCTCTGTCGAGCGCCTTCGAGGTATTGGGTTCGGAAGTCCCGGCGCCGCTTGGAACCGAGTTTCGACGCATGGCTGAGGAGCGCCGGCTAGGCGCGCCGCTGGATCAGGTGATGGAGAACTTTATCTCCCGGGTAAAGGTGGACGAAGTTCGGTTGTTCGTTGCCGCGACCTTGTTGCAGGCGCGGGCCGGCGGGCGACTAACCGAAGTTCTGGAGCGGCTTGCTGAGACCTTGCGGGAGAATGCCGCGTTGCGAGGCGAAGTCCGAGCCTTGTCGGCCCAGGGAAAAATGACCGGTACTGTATTGACGCTTCTCCCCTTGGGTATTGCGATCATGCTTTACCTGACGGCTACCGAGTTTATCTCCGTGTTGATCTATCATCCGCACGGCAAGTATCTGATTTGGGCCGGTATCGCGTGTGTCGTCACGGGGCATTTGGTGATTCAGCGGCTTGTCAAGGTGAAGGTCTGACGATGAGTCCTGATCTGGCGTTGGCGGGCGGCTTCTTTTTGCTGATTATGGCTCTCGTGGCGGGCGGGGGCTACTGGTATCTGCAACGGAAAGAGGACAGCGGGAACTCTGCTGACCCGCAAGAGTTGCTCACAGGGACTCTGCAAGCGTTCGGTTCGGCGGTGCCGACGCGTGATTCGCAGACGGACCGGTATCGCAAGCTGTTGAGCTATGCCGGGCATCGGCGTCCGGAGGCCCTCACGATCTTTTTCGGGGCGAAGGCGGCCGCCACGTTGATATTGGGAATCCTGGCCGCGATTGGTTCGCTCCTATTTGGGGAGAGCAGCTTTGGATGGTTGACGGCTCTGATTGCGGGCGGCGGTATGGGATACCTGATGACGGATCGGGTACTGATCTGGATGGTGAACCGGAGGGCGGAGCGGCTGAAGCGCAGCCTGCCGTTGGCTTTGGAGTTGCTTGTGCTCGGCTTGGAAGGTGGCCAATCACTCGACGGCGCGATGCTGGATACGGCCCGGGAACTACGGGTGTCGCATCCGGATCTGGCTAGTGAATTGGCGACTGTGCCAACCGGGATACTTTCCACCCGTAGCCGTCAGGACCAACTCCGGCAGTTAATGGAACGGAACCGGGAGCCGGAAATCCGCCGGTTTGCCCAAGTGCTGATTGATAGCGACCGCTTTGGCACGAGCTTGGCTGGGGCGTTGCGCAATCAGACCCGCTATTTGCGTACGAGCTTACGCCAGAGCGCGCAGGAGCAGGCGCGCAAGGTAAGCGTCAAGCTTGTCTTCCCGGTGTTCTTCTTGATCTTTCCGGCCGTGCTTCTGGTTACCTTGGGGCCGGCGGTGCTGCAGTTGATGGGCGCGCTCGACTCCGGGTTCGGCGGCGTGATCAAGTAAGCCGTTGACTGATGCGGTCGACGATTTCGTCACCGATGGCCAGTGAAGCCGTCGCCGCAGGGCTTGGTGCGTTGAGCAGGTGCAGCGCTTTTTCGCGTTCAACAATCAGGAAGTCCTGAACCAGGTCGCCGTTGGGGAGCATGGCCTGTGCGCGAACGCCGGCGCCGCCGCGTTCGATGTCAGCGGGTTCGATCTCCGGAACCAGGCGTTGCAGGGACGCGCAAAAAAGCTTGAGGCTGAGGGATCGGCGGATCTCGTAGCTAGCCATTGAGGGGTAACGGACGAGGAACCGCCAGAGCCCAGGGAAGCTGAGAGAGTCCCAAAGGTCGGGGATGGAGATATCGTTCCAGCGGTAGCCTTCGCGGGCAAACGCCAAAACAGCATTGGGGCCAGCCTCCACGCCGCCATGGATGAGACGGGTGAAATGGACGCCGAGGAAGGGGAAGGCCGGGTCGGGGACGGGATAGATGAGATGGCGGACCAGGTGCTGGCGGGCGGGCTTGATCATGTAATACTCGCCGCGAAAGGGAATGATTCGGGCTTCGCGGCGTTCGCCGGCCAAGGCCGAGACACGGTCACAGTGTAGGCCGGCGCAGTTGATGAGGAAATCGGCTTCGTGTTCGCCATTGAGGCGCCAGCCGGGTTCGATCTTCGTTATCGGGCTATTGGTGCGGACTTCGGCGCCCTTGCTCGTCAGCAGGCGCACCATCGTATCGCAGACATGCTGGTAATCGACGATGCCTTCTTCGGGAACACGGAGGGCGAGCAGTCCCGCGGCGTGGGGCTCGATTTCGTGGATCTCTGCGGGCTGCAGGAGGCGGAGCCCCGCCAGACCATTTTGCTGGCCGCGGCTATGGAGGTCGTGAAGCCGGGGGAGTTCGGCGGCGTCAGTAGCGACGACCAGTTTGCCGCAGATTTCATGACGGATGCCATGTTCCTGGCAGAAGGCGACCATTTGGCGGACGCCGTTGACGGCGAGCCGCGCCTTGGCGGAGCCGGGTTTGTAGTAGAGGCCAGCGTGGAGGACGCCGGAATTGTTGCCGGTTTGGTGGCGGCCGACGGTGGGTTCCTTTTCAAAGACGGTGATCCGGAGCTGAGGCAGGCGCTGTTGTAGGCGGAGGGCGGTAGCGAGGCCGACGATGCCGCCGCCGATGATGGCGACGCGGGTGGGAGGCATTAGGGATTAGGGTATCGCGAATGGTTGAGCGACTTGCAGAAAGGCAAAACGGCAGGACCCACGGCAACGCCGCGGCGCCTCACAGGGCGGGCGCCACGACGCCGGTGGCGAACCTGGAATTCATTGACGCGCCTCGGCCGGAGGTCGCATTTGGCCCGGGTTCGCTGTCGCGGCACTTACCCTGTCACCAACTGCGCCCGCCCCAGGAAGCGTCTCCCGAGGGGAGCCAGACCCTTTGGAGTCGCTACTGGATGGCTAGGCTAACCGTGCGTGGACTGCGGATGCCGCCAACCTCCAGCACAACGGGTACCAGACCCGGCGCGAGGTCGCCCGGGACTCGGACGTTTAATTGAGTCAAGCCGCTAACGACACCCGGCGTGCTGCCGGCAAAAAGCAACTCCGCCTCGCGGTCGGCGATGAACACCTTCACGGCCTGAGCCGGGCGCGGCGGGTTGCCGCCCGTCACTTCGCCATCCGCTTGCGCGGGGGTCGTGCGGCCGGTACCCGTTGCATAAAGCACCACGATTGCTCCGCGGTCGGCCGGATTGGACGCCGTGTTGATACTGCCGTTTTCGTTCAAGAACGCTCCACCCCCTTGGCCGGAGGAGTTGTAAGTGAAGAACGCTGGCCCGGCAGGTTGTACAGGCATGTTTAACGAGTTCGTCGGCCGGCCGCCCACCTCGATCCGCACCGTCACCGTCGTGTCCGGGATGCCGTACGGCACCACGCAATTGATCTGATTCGCGGATACGTAGGCCAGTGGCGCGGGAATACCGTTGAAAAGGACTCGCGTATCGTTCAACTGCGTGGCCACCCGGCCCTGTGCTGTGAGTGCCAAGCCAGCCGGCGTGGGCGGTCCAATCGCCAAGCCATATAGTGTCACGATCTGACCAGGAACAACGGCCGTCCCGATCTGACTGGCGGCGTTGACCGTTCCAGTTTGCGTGATGAGATTCGGGATGCTGAAGCGGGCGGAGATGAAAAGGTCTTGGTCGATCTGGACCCTGGTCAAGAGTTCAGAGCCGGAGGCGGCATCGCCCCAACCGGTAAACTCGAAGCCGGCTCGGGGGGCGGCTACCACGGTCAGTGTCGAGCCAGCCGGGACGAAGCCGTCCGCAGGCAAGGGCGGGTCGACGGAGATGCTGCCGCCGGCGGAAGGAGAGGTCACCAGCGTAACGCGGTGTTCGGCGCTGAAGTCTGCCGTGAGAGTCGCCGCGGAGTCGGTGGCTGTGTAGTTCTGCGATGCTTCGGGGCCGATTGACCATCCCGCGAAGCTATAGCGTGAGTTGGTGGTGGGCGCGGATTGGGCTGGCGTTGCAACGCGAAGGGTATGCGGCGTGCCGGGCGCCCAAGTGAATCGCCGGGGGGTAGTGTAGGTAGTTCCGTCAACGACGACGCGCAGACCGGGCGGGTTGGACGTTACCGTGGTCACGACACCGCTCGTGAAAGTGGCAGTGTAGCGGAGGTCGCCATCGGTGACCGGGATGCGAATGGGGTTGGCGCTGCCGTGTGCGGTGAAGAAGCCGAATCCCGACCAATTGGTGAAGGTGAATCCGTCAGCAGGGATCGCTCGCAGTTGGGCGATGGAGCCCAACGGGACGAGATCGTCCTCCGGAGCAGGTGTGAACTCGATGCCGCCCGCCGGAGCCGGGTTGGTCGTGACCGGGAACGGAACCATGCGGCGATAGTGGACGGTGTAGAGAGTCGTGGCGGTGGACGCCGTGATGGTTTGGGAAGGCAGACCAAAATTCGACCAGCGGCCGAACAGCATGCGTACCGAATCCTTGGTCTGCTCGACGGCCTGGAGATTGTGGGTGGAGCCGGGGGACCAGTCAAAGGTCGCGGGGGTGGTGACGGTGGCGCCGTCGACAATGACAGTAAGGCCAGGGGGATTGGAGGTGACCGTGGTGCGGCGAGAGGCTGAACCGTAGATGCGGGTGATGGCGTCGATATCCGATGGGGAGAGCGAATCACGTTGGCCGATGGCGATGCCTCGCGGGTTGGTCTGCATGGCGTTCTGCAACGGGAAGGCGAAGCCCGATTCCGAGTAATGCATGATCGAATCGTACGGGTAAGGGCCAATGTCGTCGCCGTCACTCAGGGAGGTGATGTACTGGCTCCAACTGGCGCGGTCGATGGACGGGTACTCGACATCAACGAACAGGTCGCGGTCCTGGCGGGACTGTGTGTGCCAGAGGCCGAGGGCGTGGCCGATTTCGTGGATCACGGAGCCGAGTCCGCAGCTGTCAGGAAGGTTGATGAACTGGCGGCCACCGAGGCGGCCGACGTTGGAAGAGCAGGCGAATCCATTACGGCGGCGAAACTGGATGTAGTCGCCTTCGTTGGTGCGCGGGATCAGCCGAACGGGCGTGTTGGTGTTCCACGCGCGGATGGCCGCCTCGACGCGGGCGGCGACTTCTGGGATGTCCTCATCGATGAGGTAGGGAACGACGGCATTGGGCCAACGGTAGCGTTGGCCGAGGATGAGGCTGGCGGCGCGCTGGTTTTTTCCTTCAACTTCGGAGACTTGACCGAGGACAATGTCGCCGACAAGCGCTTCGCCGTCGACGACCTGATAACGGACCATGCGGCCGTTGATTTCCGACTCGCGCCAAACCGGCGCCTGGGCAGAAAGCGGGAGGGCGAAGAGGAGGAGAGCGAGTAGTTTCATGGGGAGGAGAAGAGCGAGATGCCCGCCACGCCGGCTGCACCGGCCTTCTCACAGTGTGGCGCGTTTTCGAGCGTGATGCCGCCCAGGGCGATGAGAGGAATGTTAACAACCGCGCAGGCTTGGCTTAGCATTTCGAGACCGAGGCCGGGGTGGTAGCCGGGTTTCGAGAAGGGTTGAAAGATGGGGCTGAAAAAGACATAGTCGGCGCCTTCTGTTTCGGCCTGGCGGAGTTCGTCGAGCGTGTGGCAGGAGACGCCGATCAGGAAGCCCGGCGGAGTCAGCCGCCGGAACAGGCTTGGAGCGGGGCTGTGGGCTGGGAGGTGGACGCCGTGGGCGCGGGCGGCCAGGGCGACGTCAACACGGGAGTTCACGAGGATTTTTTTGTGTGGCGCGAGGAGGAGGACCTGACGGGTGAGCGAGTAGAGATGGCGTGGGGAAAGGTGTTTGGCCCGGAGTTGAAACCAATCCGCCATAGGGTGGGGCCGGGCGTGTTCGGCGATCTGACAGAAGATCATCTGCTTGTTTAAAGAATGCTGAGGGCCGCAGGCGGGATTTCGACGAACCATTCGCGGGTAGTGCGAAAAGGCTCAAAGACAGAGCGGGGCGTCTCCACGGTGAGCCCTTCCGCGAAGTAGAGCACGACGGACTGGGTTCGTTCCGCAATGGATTCGAGGGAGACCGGTAGTTGGTTGCCGGACAGGGATCCGGACCGGGGGAGGGCGCGAAGCGCTGAGGGCAGAAGGCAAAGAGTGACGCGGTCGCCAATCAGGTGGCCCGGATAGTAGGGGCCGGTAAGTTCGGCATCTAGGCAGCGAAGGCGGGATGTCTGGCGACCGGGGTCGAGGCCAAGGATCTCGGCGGGCAGGAGAAAGTGGCGGCCAAGGAGGCGGACAGCGTCGGCGGAAGTGGGGTAGTCGAGGACTTGGCGGGTAGGCCCGGCCTGGAGCAGGCGGCCTTGATCGAGGAGTAGGAGGGAGTGGGCAATTTCGACGGAACCTTCGAGATCGGCAGTGGCGAGGAGAATCGGGAGCCCATCGAGAGAGCGAAGAATGCTATATAGCTCTTGGCGATGGGCGGGGGCGAGGCCGCGGGCGGGATCGTCGAGCAGGAGGAGGCGCGGAGGGCGAACCAGAGTGCGGGCTAAAGCGGCGCGGATCGGTTCGTTGCCCTTGAGGGCGGCGGGGAGACGATTGGCGACGCCGGTCAGTTCGAACTGTTCGATAGTCTCTTTTGTGCGGCGAGCCCGTTCACGGGCCGGAAGGGCGCTGGCGGCGAAGGCGAGATTTTCGTTGACCGTAAGGTGGGGGAAAAGCGGGGCAAGGAGGCCGCAGCGGCGCAGTCGGGGGGCAAGATTCACGCGGGTCTCGCCGTCGAAGAGGATGGAGTCGTCGAGCATGACGCGGCCGGCGTTGGGGGTGGCCAGCCCGGTGAGCATTTGGAGGGTGAGCGATTTCCCTGAGCCGTCGGGTCCATAGAGGACAGTGATTCCTGGCTGGCACTCGAAGGTGATATCGAGGGAAAAGCCGGGCAGTGAATGTTTGAGACGTGCCTGCAGCATGGTCAGATTCTAGGGGGCGACAATAAGCCGGCGAGGGTGAGCAGACCTAACACACCGGCGGTAGCGATCAGGATGGCACGACCGGCGAGAGGGACGGCCACTTGAGCGAAGACGCGCCATTCCGAGGCGCCCAGCGTGCGCGCGGCGTTCTCGTGAAGAGGATCGAGGGAAAGAAAAGCGTGGCGCGCGAGGAGGATAAAGAGCGGGGCGGCCTGGAGAAAGACGCCGAGGAAGGGCGGGTTGGTAATGCCGAGGGGAATCAGGAGAGGAAGCAGCAGCACAGCTCCGACGAAGCGGTAGGCGGGAGCCCGGCGCCGGGCCAGGAACCAGGCGAGCGGGAGGCCGGAGAGTAGCGCAAGGACGGTGGCCAGAGCGGCGTCGCGGAGGCTGAGCCAGAGCGGGGACCAATCTTGCAGCATAGTAGTGGGGGCCAAACAAATTATAGCGGTTTTGTTTTAATTGGGAGTATGCAAATTGCGGGCAAGCGAGCGGTAGTGACGGGCGGGGCGTCCGGTTTGGGCGCGGCCACGGCGGCGCTGTTGCGGGAAGCGGGAGCGGAAGTGCGGGTGTTGGATAGAGCTTTTGGGCAGGATGTTTTGCGGGATGCGGACGTGGCCGAGGCGATCGCGGGCGGCGTCGACATTGTGGTGAACTGCGCCGGGGTGGCGACGGCGCAGCGGACTGTGGGTAAAGATGGGCCGTTGGCGCTCGAAGATTTCGAACGGGTGGTCCGGGTGAATTTGCTGGGGACCTTCAATGTCATCCGCTTGGCCGCGTCGGCCATGATGGCGAACGCGCCGGGGGAGGATGGGGAGCGGGGCGTGATTGTAAACACGGCGTCGATTGCGGCGTTCGACGGGCAGATTGGGCAGGCGGCGTATGCGGCTTCGAAGGCGGCGGTAGCGGGGATGACGCTGCCGTTGGCGCGGGAGTTTGCGCGGATGGGGATTCGTGTCGTTTCGATTGCACCGGGATTAATGGATACGCCGATGATGGATGCCTTGCCGGCGGCGGTGCGGGAGGTAGCCGGGAAGACCGTGCCGTTTCCGAACCGTTTGGGCGCGCCGGAGGAGTTTGCGGCGCTGGTTCGCCATGTGGTGGAAAACGTCTATTTGAATGGAGAAACGATCCGATTAGACGGTGGAATTCGATTAAATCCGAAATGATCGTTGCAACTGTGTTATCCTTTCAGGTGACATCAAACGATTAAGGGAAGACTAAGGAGTATCCACTTTACGGCATGGCACTGGCGGCGGAATCGAAACAAGAAGTAATCGCGAAGTACAAGATCCACAAGGATGATTGCGGTTCGCCAGAGGTCCAGGTTGCGATCCTGAGCCAGCGCATTACGCAGTTGCAGGATCATTTCAAGGCTAACAAAAAAGACCATAGCTCACGCCGTGGACTTTTGATGATGGTAGCCCGGCGGCGTCGTCTGCTGGATTATCTGAAGGGCATTAGCCCTCAGCGTTACAAGACGCTGATCACCGGCCTCGGCATCCGTCGTTAGGGGAAAGCTTACGTACGTCCGCTCCGGTGGCGGATGAGACTGCGCGCGCAATCGCTCCTCGCGTCTCCTTGATTTCGAGTCAATTCGGTTCAAGGAATAGCAATGCTTTATAAAGTAGATATTGACCTGTTTGGTGTGCCGGTCTCGATTGAGACCGGGCACATGGCCAAGCAGGCAAACGGATCCGTGATTGTTCGCTCGGGTGATTCGGTGGTGTTGGTCACCGCCTGTACGGCTCCTAAGCCGAAGCCGAACGCTGACTTTTTCCCCCTCACGGTAGATTACCGTGAATACACGTATTCCACGGGGCGTTTCCCTGGTGGATTCATCAAGCGCGAAGGGCGCCCGTCGGAAAAAGAGATTCTGACGAGCCGCATGATTGATCGTCCGATCCGTCCGCTGTTCCCGGAAGGGTACTCGCACGAGACGCAGGTAATCGGCATGTTGTTGTCGGCTGATCCGGAACGCGACCCTGGCACTTTGGCGATTGCCGGTGCGGGCGCGGCCCTGGCGATCAGCGATATTCCGTTTCATCACGTCCTGAGCGCGGTTCGCGTGGGCAAGGTGGATGGCAAGCTGGTAGCGAATCCTTCGTATGCGCAGGCCGCCGCCTCCTCGATGAGCATCATCGTGGCCGGTACCGACAATGGGATCGTGATGGTGGAAGCGGGCGCGGAGCATGTTTCCGAAGCCGAGATCCTGGAAGCCATCGAATTTGGGCACGAGTGCTGCAAAAAGCTGAACGCGGGCATCCGCGAGCTGATGACGCTGGCCGGGAAGGCCAAGCGCGAATACACGCCGAAGGCGATCAATGAAGAGATGTTCGCTGAGATCGACGTGTTTATTCGCGCCGAACTCAGCGATGCACTGAACACCAAGAAGTACGGCAAGCTCGACAGCTACTCGCGGATCGACGCCGCGAAGGCGAAAGTGATCGAGAAGTACCCGGTGGAGCAGCAGGCGGAAGCCAAAGAGCTGTTCAGCATGCTGAAAGAGCGGATCTTCCGCGACGAGATGCTGAAAGATCGCCGCCGTCCGGACGGCCGCGCTTTCGACGAAGTCCGCCACATCGAGTGCGAAGTGGGTATCCTGCCCCGGACCCACGGTTCGGCGTTGTTCACCCGCGGCGAGACGCAGGCTTTGGTAACGACCACCCTCGGCACCAAAGACGACGAGCAGCGGATTGAGTTGCTCGATCCGACGGTGCTTTCGAAGCGCTTCATGTTGCACTACAACTTTCCGCCGTTCTCGGTGGGCGAAGTGGGCTTCATGCGGGGCGCGGGACGCCGCGAGATCGGCCACGGCGCCTTGGCCGAACGGTCGATGGCGGCAGTCGTTCCTTCCGAAAAGAAGTTCCCGTACACGATCCGTGTAGTGAGCGACATTCTCGAATCGAATGGTTCGAGCTCGATGGCTTCGGTTTGCGGCGCGTCGCTGTCCATGATGGACGCGGGTGTGCCGGTGTCGAAGGCAGTGGCCGGTATCGCGATGGGTTTGGTGAAGGAAGGCGACCAGTACGCCATTCTGACTGACATCGCGGGCGCCGAAGACCACTACGGCGACATGGACTTCAAAGTGTCTGGTTCCGCGGACGGCATCACCGGCCTGCAGATGGACATTAAGGTTCCGAACGTCACCACCGAACTGATGAAAGAGGCGATGGAACAGGCGCGGAAAGCGCGTTTGCACATCCTTGGCATCATGGTGCAGTGCATTGATAAGCCGCGTGGCGAACTGTCGCTGCATGCACCGCGCATCCACACCATGACGATCCCGACCGACAAGATTCGGGAGCTGATTGGCCCGGGTGGCAAGATGATCCGGAGCATCACCGAAGAGACGGGTTGCAAGATCGACATCAACGACGACGGTACGGTGAACATTTATGCCACCGACGGCGTTGCCGCGCAGAAGGCGATCCAGCGGGTTACGGACATTTGCGCCGTGGCTGAGCCGGGCAAGACGTACCTCGGTAAAGTGGTGCGGATTGTGGACTTCGGCGCGTTTGTCGAAATCTTCCCTGGCACGGACGGCTTGCTGCACATCAGCGAGATCGCCGAAAGCCGCGTGAAGGAAGTGCGGGACGAGTTGAACGAAGGCGACCAGATCATGGTTAAGGTTCTGGCGCTCGAAGGCAACAAGATCAAGCTAAGCCGGAAAGCGGTGCTGAAAGAGCAGCGCGAAAAATTGAAGGCGGAAGCGGGTCAGTAGTTCTCGATTCGAGGAATAAAAAACGGCCGTCCGGGGGATACCCTGGGCGGCCGTTTTCGCTGTCACGTTCTGTTGGCGGATCGCATCTAAATGGGTAGATGAGTGAAATCTTTATTCCCTTAGCGATGATCGCGGGCTACATCGTGCTGATGCGCTTTGTGTTGCCCAAGATGGGCGTCCCCACTTGAATGAGCGGATGCGACGTCGAGTCTCGACGTCCCGACCCGTCACTTCGTGAACGTAAGCAGCCAACGCGAGTCACTCCCGACAAATAGGCGGGCGCGTTGACTGGAGCGCTTATCGGTCTCTCCGGAGCCGAGGCCGAGGGCCATTGGGTACCAACCCACGTTCGAGAGAATTTGCTGTGGCGGCGACCACCCCTGGGGATCGGCGAGGTCGCTTGCGTAGCTGATATAAATCCCCTCCGGTGGCCAGCGGGGTTCGCAGCAAGAGCGGCTCATGAGCATTACGTACTTGTTGAGGTACGTGTTGTAGTGAATTGACGGGCCCCAGAAAGCGTCAGTGTTCGGGCTGATCCAACTGACGGCCGCGGGAATGGCGGCTTCGGACAAGCCCCCGAGGCCGGGCTCGTTCCACTCTCCGCCGTAGCGCTTCCAAACACTACCCGTGGGGAAGTAGCGGTCGTCGTAGGCGAGACGGGCGGCGGCGATGCCTTGCGCACTCAGGGGCCCGGCATAGTTGGAATAGTAAAAGTAGAAGTACTTGCCTTCTTCGTCGAGAAGGACGCTGAAATCGCCGTTTCCTCCGGCAAAGTAGCCATTCTCCGCTGAGCAGTCCGCAGTCTCACCGGCAGTGAGGATGATGCCGAGGTCGAAGAAGCTGATGCCATTGTCGTAAGAGACGAGCATGCCGATCTCCGGAGCGCTGAGGTATTTGCCTTCACAGCCGACGCCAACCTCGTGGTGATACCAGGCGAAAAGTGTGCCGTCGGGCTCGAGGTGCGTCGCCTCGATCCACATCGGGGCGTGGAAGTAAGTATCGAGTTTGACGGCGCGGACGCGGCGCAGGTTGGTGACGTCGGTACCTTCGCTGCGGATGGGCATGCCGTCCGAGTTAAAGACGATCATCTCGCCATTGCGCCAGTGGACCGGGCTATTGGAGTCGGAGATGCCCGGGAACCATTGGAGTTCCTCTTCGGTGACAGTGACGTGTTGGGCGAAAGTGGGAAGGGCGAGTACGGAAAGGCAGACAAGGGCTCGTATACTATTCGGAATGCAATTGAGTGCTTTGGATTGGCTCGTGGTCGCGCTGTATTTCGCGTTGAACATTGGGATCGGTTTCTACTACAAGGCCAGGGCAGGGAAGAGCGTTGAAGAGTTCTTCCTGTCAGGAAGGGACGTGCCTTGGTGGTTGGCGGGTACATCGATGGTCGCGACGACGTTCGCCGCCGACACACCGTTGGCTGTTACTGGGATGGTAGCGCGATATGGCGTGGCTGGGAACTGGCTATGGTGGAACTTTGTCGCCAGCGGAATGTTGACCGTCTTCTTCTACGCGCGGCTTTGGCGGCGGAGCGGGGTTACTACCGATATCGAGTTCTCCGAAATTCGCTATGCCGGTAAGCCGGCCGCCTTTCTGCGAGGGTTCCGGGCGATCTACTTCGGGCTGCCGATCAATTGCATCGTGCTGGGATGGGTGAACCTGGCGATGGTCAAGATTCTGATGATGATCTTGGATGTCGATAAGGCGGCGGCTCTGGGGATCGTGATTGGTTTGATTGCCGTCACTTCGTTTATCTCGACGCTAAGTGGGCTGTGGGGCGTATTGGTGACGGACGTGGTGCAGTTCTTCATCAAAATGGCGATGGTGATCATTCTGGCCTACTGTGCGGTGGAAGCGGTGGGCGGGATGGACCAGATGCTGCTGAAGCTACAGGAATTGGATCGGGCGAAAGGCATCGAACCGGGGGGCAAGGGCGGGGTGCTGAGCTTCGTGCCGGATCTCGATTCGCCTTGGATGCCGATGATGACGTTTCTTGTCTACATATCGCTGAACTGGTGGGCGGTGTGGTACCCCGGCGCGGAGCCCGGCGGTGGCGGGTACGTGGCGCAGCGGATGATGTGCGCGAAAGATGAACGGCATTCGCTGTTGGCAACGCTATGGTTCAACATCGCCCACTACGCGTTGCGGCCATGGCCGTGGATCCTGGTGGGGTTGGCTTCGATCATCCTGTATCCGGACTTGGCGGACAAAGAGTCCGGATACGTGAAGGTGATGATTGATCATCTGCCGCCATCGCTGCGGGGGTTGATGGTGGCCGGATTCGCGGCGGCCTACATGTCCACCATCGCGACGCAATTGAATTGGGGAGCGAGCTACATCGTCAACGACTTCTACCGGCGCTTCTATCGGCCGGAGGCGACCGAACGGCAGTTGGTGCAGGTGTCGCAGATTGTGACGGTGCTGCTGACGGTCGTTTCGGCGGTGGTGACGTTCTATATGGAATCGATTTCGGGCGCTTGGAAACTGCTGATCGTAACCGGCGCGGGAACTGGCGGCGTGTTGCTGCTGCGGTGGTACTGGTGGCGGATTAACGCTTGGAGCGAGGTGGTGGCGATGGGGGCGGCGTTTGCCGTCTCCGTGGCGCTGCAGTTGATTTGGGGGCTGGATTCCGATAACCCGGAGCAGTTTGCCTATCTGATGATGATCACGGTCGGCATCACGACAGCGGCCTGGCTGGCGGCGACATTTCTCACGGCGCCGGAGAGCAATGAGACCCTCGTGGCCTTCTACCGGCGGACGCGGCCCTCCCGGAACGGTTGGGGACCGATCGCAAAACTGGCGCCCGACGTGAAGCCGGCCGGAGATGGGCTGCACAACCTGCTCTGTTGGCTCTGCGGCTGCGTGATGATTTATGGTGCGCTGTTCGGCATCGGAAAAATCGTGCTGCAGGAAACCGCTATGGGCCTGGGGATGCTGGGGGTGGCGGCGGTGGCTGGCGGTGTGATCTATTGGAACCTTTCAAAGCGCGGCTGGGCAAGCATTGTGGACTGAGGAATTATGATTACGCGACGGACACTTCTGGCTGGGTTGGCGGCACGACGGAAGCCGAACTTTCTCTTCGTGATTGCAGACGACCATGCGGCCTACGTCATGGGCTGCGACGGCAATCGGCGGGCGAGCACACCGAACTTGGACCGGCTGGCGAGCGAAGGCGTGCGGTTCGCCCAGCACTATTGCAATCAGCCGGTGTGTACGCCATCGCGACAGAGCCTGTTGACGGGGCTGATGCCTTCGGCGGCCGGGGTGACGGTGCTGCAGACGTCCCTAGACCCGGAGCGGCCGACGCTCGCCAAGCAGTGCCGCCAGGCAGGCTACAAGACCGCCGTTTTTGGCAAGATGCATCTCAATCGCGCCTCCGCGCCAGGCTTATACGGCTTCGAGACGATGATGACGGAGCGCGACATCAACCAGGCGTGGAGCGGAAGCCCGGTGCTGAAGCCGGTTCCGAGCGGCGTGGCAACGAAGCCACCGTGGAAACCGTTCCGGGACCCGGCACGAATCTGGCTGAACGGTGAGAAGCTGCCGTATCCCCGCTACTACGATGAGATGCGCGGAACGTTCACCGCCCGGCAGGCGACAAAATGGATGGAGGAGCACCGGGAAGAGCCGTTCGCGCTCTGGGTCAGCTTCCCCGATCCGCATTCGCCGTTCGATTTTCCCATCGACATGGCGGCGCGATTCCCGGCGTCGTCGTTCGATGTCCCGCGGGTGGGGCCGGAGGATGCGTGGCAGATTCCGTTGATCTTCCGCGACTTGAGTCCCGAGGAGAAGCAGGGCATCCAAGCGGCCTACTATACGTCGGTCGCCATGCTCGATCGGAACGTGGGTGAGGTGCTCGATACGCTGCGGCGGTTGAACCTGGAGGACGATACGTTTGTCGTGTACCTGGCCGACCACGGCTATTGCATCGGCCAACACGGTCGCTTTGAAAAGCACTGCGGCTATGAACCGGCGCTGCGCGTTCCGCTGATCATCCGCTATCCCGGCCGGGCACGGAAAGGCGCCGTAGTGCAGGCGCTGACGGAGCATGTCGATGTGACCGCGACAATAACGGACATGCTCGGCATCGGGGCACTGCCGGGGCAGCACGGGAAGAGCTTGCGGCCGTACCTCGAAGGGAAGAAAACCGCCGGGCGGGAGCATATCATCAGCCAGTACCTCGAGAACGAGGAGGCGTTCGTCAGCAGCGCCGATTGGAAGTTCATTCATTGCTCGGGCAAGCGAAAG
This sequence comes from Candidatus Sulfopaludibacter sp. SbA3, assembly GCA_945890485.1. Lineage (GTDB taxonomy): Bacteria > Acidobacteriota > Terriglobia > Bryobacterales > Bryobacteraceae. The sequence goes on from CAMDCN010000018.1 coordinate 43,470, forward strand.
CGGGGAGATGGCTATGAGACGGAGCGGCCGACGCCGGGGCGCTACGTTCGGCTTTATGACCGGATGCGGGATCCCGGCGAGTTTACCGACGTGGCGGCGAAACATCCGGAGGTGGTGAAGCGGCTGCAAGGTTTGGTGTTGGAACGATACCGGGCAACGCATCCGGACGCGGCCGCCGAGCCGAAAAATCTACCCGCCGAAGAGGCGATCGATTTCTACGTTCGTCCGCGGGATGCATAATTCGGACAATGAAGTAGACATTTAATGGAGCCGGGTGTATTCTGTGGTTGCCATGAAGAAACTTACGAAGATTCTCCTTGCAGTAGACTTCGCGCCACAGTCAGTTCGGATGGCGCATCAGGCTCGCGCCTTGGCCGAGGCAAGCGGCGCCGAGGTTCTGGCCGTGCATGCGGTGCGACCCTTCGAGATGATGACCGAAGGCATGGACGTGCCGGGAGCCGTGGTGTTGGAGTGGTACGAAGCCCAGAAGCCTCTCCTGGAGCGGCAGTTGACCGCGTTCTGCCAGGAGCATCTGGGCAGTTGCCGGTTCCGGACGTTTCTCGTGGAAGGCGAACCGGCGTCGGAGATTGTGAAGTTGGCCGGGACGGAGTCCGTTGATCTAGTGCTGCTGGCGACACACGGTTTTGGGGCTTTCCGGCGGTTTATTTTGGGTTCGATTACGGCCAAGGTGCTCCATGACTCGCCGACACCGGTGTTGACCGGCGCTCACTTGCAGGAGCCCCGCCTGGGGAGTGGCACGTTTCGTAAGATCGTCGTTGGGGTCGACTTGGGACCACGGACAGCGGAAGTGTTGGCTGCCGCAAAAGAGGTGGGCGCGGAGGAGACGATTGTCGTCCACGCAATGCCGACCGTGGGCGATGGCGTGCAGCGGGCGTTTGATCCTTCCTGGGAGTTTGCGCTGAAGGCGGCGGTGGAGACGACGTTGAACGAGGCGATCGAGCAGGCCGGTATCACGGCGACGACGATCACCGAGGCTGAGTCGCCGGCGAGGTTGATTCACCGTGTGGCAGAGGAGCAAGGCGCCGACCTGGTGGTGATCGGCCGCCACTCCGACGACACGATTCTCGGCCGGTTGACGGCGCAGGCGTACGCGATTGTGCGCGAGTCGCCTTGCCCCGTGCTGAGCGTCTAATCAAGCCGACGGATTCTGATGTTATGGAACTGCGCGATTGAGTCGGCGTGGTTCTGCAGAGAGATCGGGCTGGGTGGGCCGGACACGGGCGCGGAAAGCACCTGTTGGCCGTTCACCCAGTGCTCGAGTCGGCCGCGGTGCACGCGGAGGAGCAGGGTGTTCCATTCTCCCGGCGGTAGGGCGGGAGATGCGGTGGGGGCGAGCTTGTTATAGAGCGCGCCGGTGTGGCGATTCCGGCCGCGGGCGCCGTCGGGGTGACGCTGGTCGTCGAGGAGTTGAAACTCCAGGCCACGGAGGTAGTTTTGGCCTCGGCCGCCTGGTGGGAGTTCGGCCCGGGAGGCGCGGCGTCCCTGGAGGTAGCCGGGCTTTTCGTGGATGAGGAAGATCTCCTCGGTGATGTGGTGCTTCACGCCGCTGTTGCCGCCGGGGTCGATGCGCCAGTCGAGCGTGAGTTCGAAATTGTCGAAGGTGTCCTTGGTCGTGAGGTCTTCGAGGATGCGGGGATCGCGCACGGTGGTGAAGGTCTGATTCTCAAAGGTCCAACTGCGGTCGGCGAGGGGGCGGAAATGGGCCGGGGAGTCGAGATGCAGCCAGCCGTCTTGCCCGGCGGCCGGCAGTGCCAGAATGAGGAATATGAGGACGTGGCGGGACATTTCGATACCGAGTTTTGATGGGATGGTCGCGTGGCCGGGAGATGGCGGCGTGTTCATTGCGTTGATCTCCAGTATGGCGGAAGGCGCGGAGTGCAATGTGACCCGGTTGAGTATGAGTGCGCATACCGGCACGCATATGGACGCCCCACGGCACTTTATCGCGGACGGGGTGACCATGGAGGAATGGCCGCCGGAAGCGACGATAGGGCCCTGCCGTGTGATTGCGATTGCCGATCCCGTAGCGGTGACGGCCGAGGAGTTGGCTCCGCATCAGCCGAGGGCGGGGGAGCGAATTCTTTTCAAAACGGAGAATTCTCGGAAGCGATCGCTGCACGAACCGGGATTCGTTGAGGAGTTCGTCTATGTGGCGGAAGACGCCGCGAAACTACTGGTGGAATGCGGCGTTCGCTCGGTTGGGGTGGACTATCTCTCAGTGGGCGGCTTTTCTAAGGACGGAGTAGAGACGCACGTGGCGTTGTTGGGCGCCGGCATCTGGGTGGTGGAGGGGCTGGACCTTTCGGCGATCAGCCCCGGTGAGTATGAATGGAACTGCTTGCCGCTGAAGCTGGTTGGCGCGGATGGTGCGCCTTGCCGGGCGTTATTGCGGGAGCTCTAGCGCCATTACCGCTCCAGATTGAAGAAGTCCCAGAAGAAGATTACGGCGGCATGGGTCGCCGGAACGCCTTCCACTTTGCCGACGAGTGAGCCGTTCTTGCGGACATCGCCACCAGACTCGATTTTTCCGGACAGCGATCCGTTGACTCGAACATCGCCGCCTGACTCCACCTTGCCAACGAGCGAGCCGTTCTTACGGATCGAACCATCCGATTCAATCTTGCCGACGAGCGAGCCGCCAACGCGGATGTTGCCACTGGATTCAATCTGACCGACGATCGACCCGTGGAGGCGGACGTCGCCGCTAGACGAGATGCTGCCAATGTGCGAACCGCCTTTGCGGATGTCGCCCGCGAAGGCGGCAACGGCGAGGCAGAGAAAGAGAAAAAGCTTAGTCATAGGGGTCCCTTCTACGGTACTCGGTAAATGGTCTCGAAACGGATCATCGAAGCGCCAATTCCCGCTCCGGCACCCGCTCCGGCCGCCAACGCTATGCCCAGTGCCTGATTGCCGTTGCCCGTTTCATTGTTCAGCCGCGTGCGAAGCGTTCCGCCAAGAACAGCCGCGGCGCCCACGCCAATGGCAGTGCCGATCGCCGCGTTGCGAGCGCGGCCTGCCGAGCGGCTGACGCGCACAACCTCCGCCTGCGGCACGGTCACCGGTTGGCCTGCGGAGGTGATTACGATCTCCTTGGCATCGGCGCGCACAAACTCTCCCTGGAGGCTCTTCTTATCGCGTTTCACTACTTGAACTTTGGTTTCCGCCGGCAGGGTCTCCACTTGGTTCCAAGATCCTTCCGCGGCGAGGAGGAGGAGGCAAAACAGAGTCGTCATAGCCAGAACGCGCAAAAATCAACCGGCGGAGTCGTAGGCGCGGCGGGTCCACTGCAATAATTCTTCGTCGATCTGGTCCGCGCTTGTTAGCTTGACCCGGTAAGGGCACATGCCGCCCGGCGGCAGCGCCTCCAGGCGAGGACCGGCTTCAAGCGCGGGCATGTTCAGGCCGACTTCCACGCGGGTGTTCGTCGTCGGTCCGATCAGGGCGAATTGTTTCTTGCGCCGCAGGCTGACGTTCGCCTTTTTCGGAGCAATCTCAAAAGGCCCGAAACTCGCAATCGCCGCCATAAACTTTTCGTGGATTGGCCGGAGCGCCGCCTTTGGTCCTGTGTAGATCGAGTCGAGCGAGTCGTTGCTCTTCGGCTCCTCGGCTGCTTGGCGGAGGACCGTGACGAGTGTATTGGCGTCCCCGTGGCCGAGGCCAAGGTTGGCCTTGCAGTAGTCGCGGAGTTCCCCGTGCTTGCTTACGCCGGAGGCGGCCAGCAGGGCAGAAAGTTCAGCTAAAGTCTTACCAGTCTTCTTCTGGATATTTGTCAGTTGGGTTTGCAGCGCTTTGTCGAGATCGGGCATGGAAGGCTCACGGAGCGGCGTTCGCCCAGTAACCCGGACGGGTGCGGATCCGGAGTTTGACACCGGGCTGCACCTGCACCGAAAGTCTATGGAAACCGGGTTTCGGCTCTTTCGGCATGAAGCTTATCACGTATTGGGAATGGATCTCTTCGCCCAGTTTCTGAATGGCTTTTTCGAGGCCATTCAAGCGCGTGAATGAATACTCAGCCCCACCAGTGGCCTCGGCCAGCTTTTCGGTGGTCTTGTCTTTGCCCAGCCGGGCGAGTTCGCCGACACCGCCGAGGATGTCGGTGGATTGCGCGGAGGTATGGGCAGGAATGGACTGTCCGACGGGATCTGAAATCGGCTTCCCCGTGGGCAGGGGCAGGGGACGGGTTTGCCGCGGCTGTTGCACGTCTTCGGGCTTCGAGAAGAAGCCGGAGCGGAAAGCGGAATAAGTCGCCGCGTAGATGGTGACGCCGGCAGTTTGCGCGGTGCGGATAACGTCATCGAGTTTGGCTGCACTGCCTCGGTCGCGAGTTTCGGAGATCAGCAGGAGCACGCGGCGCGAGTTGGGCCGGGCGTCAAGCAGCTTAATGGCCTCGGCGGCGCCATCGAGCAGGTGGCCTTCTTTCGGCGCACGGGGCTCCAGCCGGGCGAACGCGCCGGAGAGAGCCTCGACGTTGCGGGTGCAGGGTTGCCGGACGACCACCGAGTCGGAGAAGGAGAGCAGGCCGGCGCAGCCGCGTTCGCCGGCGACAAGCGGTTGGATCATCGCGCCGATCTGCCGGACCTTAACGAGGGCCGCGGCTGAAAGGCCGGACGTCTGGACGGCGACCATGAGTGAGACCGGGGCCACACCTGTGCCGAATGTATCCAGGCTGAATGGCTGCGCTACCCCGTTATCAAAGACCTTGAAGTTGGCTTCGGTCAGGCCATCAACGGGGCGGCCCTTGCCGTCCTGCACCGTGACTGGCATGACGACGAGGCGCACCTGCGCCTGAAATCCCGCTTCCTGTGCGAACAGGCTGCAGGCGAGTAGAAGGGCGAAAAGAGTGCGCATCGCCCGTTCTGTATGCATGTTCTAGACCGGATCTCCGTCGTTGTGCGGCGCGAGCTGGTCGAGAATGGCGGTCTTCTCCGGTTTCTTATACCGCTCGATCTTCGAACCGATCGGTCCCTTGGCCGTGCGCGAGAGCAGCGTGGAGATCTCTTCGCGGTTCATCTTCTCAAACGTCTTCACCGTGAGCACGTTCTCTTCAAGCTGCTGCACGGTCTCAACGCCGGAGACGAGCGTATCGACGTCATGGCTCAGCGTGTAGCGCAGGCACTCGGGAATGGTGGCGATGTTCGCTTTCGTGATCTCGCCGATCGCGTTCGATTTCATGGCGAGCAAGCCCAGACCTTTGGCGCGCACCTTGGGCAGGACGTTCTGAATGAAACTCAGGTAGTGCGGGTCGATGAGGTTGACCGGATGCTGCACGGTCTCCCAGCCGTCGAAACCTTTAAGCAGCGCCTGATGCACTTCGGGGTCGTGATGGCCGGTGAAGCCGATATGGCAAACCATGCCCTTCTTCTTGGCCTCGACAAACGCTTCGAGCGAACCGCCCGGTCCGAAGATCTTTTCGACTTCGTCCATCCGGGCGACTTCATGGCAGCACCAGAGGTCGAGATAGTCCGTGTTCATGCGCTTGAGCGTCATTTCCAACTGGCCCATGGCGGATTTCTTATCGCGCAGCTCCGCTTTCGACATCAACAGGATCTTCTTGCGCAGGCCGCCCGTGAGCGCCTTGCCGTAGACCTCATCCGACTTGCCGTTGTGATACTTGGCTGCCGAATCGAACATCACGACGCCGATGTCGATGGCGCGGCGGATGATCTTAATGCCTTCCTCTTCGCCCTTCACGGCCATGTGATAGCCGCCGAGCGTAAACTTGGAAACCTTCAGGCCGGACTTGCCGAGCGTGGCCATCGGCATGGGGGCATCCGCGAGGGCAGTGACAGACGTGCCGAGCGCGGCGGCGGTAGTGTGGAGAAAATCGCGACGGTCCATGGGGGGCTCCTTAAGGGACGATGGTGACTCGTTTGATTGTATCGAGGCGCGGCCAGGTGCGTTCGAAGTAGGCGTTGCCTTCCTGTTGCGCTAACTGGGGATCCGGGCCCGGGCCGCGCGGCGCGATGTCGCCGTAGACGAAGGCCAACTGATCGAGAACCTCGAGACCTTCGGTAACTTTGCCAAAGGGGGCGAAGCCCTGGCTATCGAGCGACGTGTTGTCGCGTAGGTTGAAAAAGAGTTGCGTCGAGCGGGTGTTGGGGCCGCGCGTGGCAAACGTAATGGTCCCGCGGACGTTACGCTCCTTCACCGGATCGTCGACGATTTCGCGGGCTGCCCAGAGGCGATTGACCTTGGGATCCTTGTGGATACCCCATTGAGCAACGAAGCCGCGGACGACGCGGAAGAACTTCTGCTCGTCGTAGAACTTCTCCTGGACGAGCTCGTAGAACCGGTCGGCGCCGAGCGGGGCAGCGGCGCGGTTCACGGTCACGACGATATCGCCTTTCGTAGTCTCGAACTTGGCCTTAAACTCTTCCGGCGCTCGAACAGGTTCTTTCGGCTTCTCGGCGACCTTGGCCGGGCCGCAGGCGGCGAGGAGGACAACGGCGATGAGCCAACTATTTCGCATCGCGCCAATTGTCCCCTACTCCGGTGTCGACGACAAGCGGAACGGCGAACTGGCGGACGGATTCCATCTCGTGCTTGACCAGCGTAGTGAGCCTTTCGACCTCCGCGGTGGGCGCCTCGAACACGAGTTCGTCGTGGACCTGCAGGATCATACGGGACTCGAGTTTCTGATCGGCGAGCAGTTTTTGGATGCGGATCATCGCCAGTTTGATCAGGTCCGCGGCGGAGCCTTGCAGGGGCGTGTTGACGGCCGTGCGCTCGGCGAAGGAGCGGGCGTTCGGATTGCGGCTGTCCATATCCGGAATCGGCCGGCGGCGGCCGAACAGCGTTTCGGCATATCCCTTGGCCCGGACCTCGGCGATGGTCGATTCAATGAAATTCTTGACGCCAGAGTAGCGGGCGAAATAGGCCTTGATGTACTTGTCGGCCTCATTCTTCGGAATCCCGAGGGCGGTGGCCAGACCGAATGCCGTTTGCCCATAAACGATGCCGAAGTTGACGGCCTTGGCGCCGCGCCGCATTTCCGGTGTGACGAACGCCGCGTTTACGCCGAAGACTTCGGCGGCGGTGCGGGTATGAATGTCTTCGCCATGCTGAAAGGCATCGACGAGAACGGGGTCGCCGGACATATGCGCAAGCAGCCGGAGTTCGATCTGCGAGTAGTCGGCAACGACCAGCTTCCAACCCGGCGGCGGGATGAACGCTGCGCGGATCTCGCGGCCCAGTTCGGTGCGGACGGGGATGTTTTGCAGGTTAGGGTTCGAACTCGACAGGCGGCCTGTGGCGGCGCCCGTCTGCTGAAACGTCGTGTGGACTCGTCCGGTTTCCGGGCGGATCAGGGCGGGGAGGGCGTCGACATAGGTGCCCTTCAGTTTCACGAGGCCGCGGTATTCGAGCACCTGGGCGGCGATGGGATGGGCAAGGCCTTCGAGAACGTCGGCCGCGGTGGAGATCTGCTTTTTGCCGCCTTTGGTGGGGGCGGGGAGGTTGAGATCTTCGAACAGAATCTTGCCCAGTTGCTGGGGCGAATTGATGTTGAACTCCCGGCCTGCGAGGCCGTGGATCTCTTTTGTCAGGGCCTGGATGGCGATGTCCATCTTCGCCGACATCACGGCGAGTTGTTTCGGTTCAATGAGCACCCCGACGCGTTCCATGGCGGCAAGCACGGGGACCAGAGGGAGGTCGATGGACTCGTAAATTTCACGGGCGTCGATCTTGTCGAGTTCGGGGCCGAGCTTTTCGGCGAGACGGAAGGTGAGGTCTGCGCGCTGGTCGGCGCGAGCGCCGGGCTTCTGATGCAGATGGACTTCGCAGAGTGCGTCGAAGGCCGCGTTGCCGGAATCGGCCGTGAGGAGAAAGGCTTCGAGGAGAAGATCGCGGGTGAGGTTGCGGGCGCCGGCGTCGGCTGCATAAAGGGCCTTCAAGTCGTGGGCGACCTTGGGGGTGTCCGATTGGAGAAAGGCGAGTGAGACGCAGGTGCGGGCTTGCCCGGGGGCGCGGGCAACGCCGAGCTGGCCGTCGAACAGAGCGACGGCGACCGGACCGGGGCCAGCCCAGGCGGGAAGCTCCTCGGCGGTGATGGCGGCGTAGTCCTCAGCGATCTTTTCGGGTTCAGGAGCCAGGTCGCGCAGGAAGGAGAAGAACTCCATTTCTCGATAGAAGGCTTCGAGGGCGGGGCGGTCGGGATCGGCGAGAGCAAGCGAATCCAGCGTGAGGTCGAGCGGGACCTCGCAGTGGATGGTGGCGAGGCGCTTCGACAGCTCGACCTGCTCACGATGGGTGGTGAGAGCTTCACGGTACGTCTTCTTGGTGAGATTGGGGCCTTCGGCGAGGAGATTGTCGAGGGTGCCGTACTGCTCGAGCAAGGCGACGGCGCCCTTATCTCCGATCCCGGGGGCGCCGGGAATATTGTCGACGGCGTCGCCTTTCAAGGCGAGCAGGTCGGCGACTTGCTCCGGCCAGACGCCCATAAACTCTTTCACTTTGTCCCGGTCGTAGAGTGTGTCGTCCTTGGCCGGGTTGAGCATGGAGACGCCCGGGCCGACAAGTTGGAGCATGTCCTTATCGGAAGAGACAATAACGACTTCGAGGCCGGCGGCCTGGGCGCGTTTGGCCAGAGTGCCGATGACGTCGTCCGCTTCAAAACTGTCAAACTCAAGCACCGGGATGCGAAGCGATTCGAGAAGCCGTTTGACGAGCGGGACCTGCGTGATGAGGTCGGGGGGCGTTTCGGTCCGGTTCGCTTTGTACGCGGCGAACTCGGTTTCGCGGAATGTGGGGCCTAGCGATTCGTAGACGGCGGCCAGATACTCCGGCTGATACTTCTCACGCAGCTTCTTCAGCATGTTGTGGAAGATAAAGACCGCTTCAGTGGGGACGCCGGCGGAGGTGCGCATCGGCGGGGCGTTCATCCGCATACGGGCGTAGTAGGCGCGGAAGATGTAGCCGAAAGAGTCGATGAGGAAGAGGCGCGGCATCGCCTCCAGAATACTCCAATGTGTCCGGATCGCCTCACGTGTTGCCGGAAAGACACACTTTTTGGCGCTTAACTATTTTACTTTCAATTGATTACCATTTTTGGTATTCTTCGTCTTGCGCTTCGAAACGACGGTGGCACAGCCGGTATCGGCACAGGGAGTGGGGCTCCACAGTGGGGTTCCCGTCACAATTACCATCCAACCGGCAGCGGTGGGAGCTGGTATCGTCTTCCGACGAACCGACCTTTCGAATTTTGAACTGCCCGCGAGTTGGCGGCATGTCGCGCGGGTCTCGTACGCCACCAGCCTGATGCGTCAGGGCGTTCTCATCTCGACGACCGAGCACTTGCTGAGCGTTTTGTATTCGATGGGCGTCGATAATGCCTACATCGACATCGACAATTTGGAAGTGCCGATCCTCGATGGATCGGGCTTACCGTTCGTGAAGTTGCTTGAGCAGGCGGGCATTCAGACGTATAAGAAGCGCCGGAAGTACCTGCGGATTGTGAAACCGGTGACGGTGGAGCAGGGCAACAAGCGGATTTCGATTCTTCCAGCGGATTCGTTCCTGCTCTCCTGCGACATCTATTTTGATCACCCTCTGGTGGGCCGGCAGTCGATGGAGATGGAACTGACGCCGGAGCGGTATGCGACCGAGATTGCGGCGGCGCGGACGTTCGGATTCGAGTACGAACTCGACCAGATGCGGAATATGGGTCTGATCCGCGGGGCCGATTTGACGAACGCCGTATGCTTTGATCGAGAAAAAGTATTGAATCCGGGTGGGTTACGCTTTCCGGACGAGCCGTGCCGCCACAAAGTGTTGGACTTGATTGGGGATCTGGCGTTAATCGGGCGGCCTCTCCTTGGGCATGTCATCGCGGAACGGGCGGGACACGCGATGCACGCCGCGCTGGTCGCACGCATCATGCAGGACAACTCGTTGTACGAAACCATCACGTTTGATCAGTTGGCGTCCCGGGCGACGCATGCGTTGGTTGGCTAGGCAGTGTTTCGGCACATCCCCAACATTTTGACGGTCTTACGACTGATCGGAACTGCGCCGGTCGTCTGGTTGATCCTCGAGCACGAGTTCCGTTGGGCTTTGCTGGTGTCGTTTCTCATTGCCGTGACGGACAGCATTGATGGATGGATGGCGCGGAAGTGGAAGCTGGAATCGCGGTTTGGAGCCATCATGGACCCGATTGCGGACAAGTTATTGGTCGGCAGTGGCTTTGTGGCGCTATGGTACGTCGGAGCGATGCCGCTTTGGCTGGTGATGATGGCGTTGGGCCGGGATTTGGGAATCGTGTTGGCCGCGGCGGTACTGAATTGGTGGAAGGGGGTGCGTGAATTTCCGCCTTCGCGCTTAGGAAAGGCAAATACGTTTATTTTGATGTGTACCGTAGCTGCGGTATTCCTGGATTTTTACCCCAACGTTTTCTTTGGGATGAGCGCGTTTATCATCGTAGTCAGCGGGGCGCGTTATGCCTATCTTGGAATTGCGGCTGCAAAATGAATTGACGAGTGCCCCCCCTGGAGCTAGGCTATAATCAGGTAGGTCTCCCGCTATGCGCTACACGCCTTCGAAGCAGTACTTGTGGGCCGGATTGGTTGCTGCCGGTCTGGCGGTGATTTCCACGGTTTTCGCAACGGAGTGGACGATTGCGCTGGTGGCCTCCATTCTCTTTCTCATCAGTGCGATAGCCGTATTGTTGCTGGCTTTTCGGCCCGCGATTGAGATTCAGGACCAATTGCTCCTGGTGGGCGAACGGGAAATTCCTTGGACAGATGTAGCGCGCGTCGATCGGACGGGCTGGATTTCTCCCTTGATCGTCAATCTAACGCTGGTGAGCGATGAAAAGATTCTGATCGTCTTTCCAGGCGATTTGGATGCTTCGAACTCCCTCCTCCGTCACTTGCGGCGGAATTCGCGCGAAGCCCTGATTGATGGAATTCCTCACCGGCAGTTTTGGGGTGAGGCCCTACCCTCCGCGGATGTGCCCAAGGAATTGACGGCTCCGAAGGTTCAGCTTTTGCGTAGTGAGGATGAGGCCGAAGTCGAACGCCTCTATCACCTGCTCAAAACCGTGGGCCATCTCGATACACGCCAGCAGGACGAGAAGTAAGCTTTGCTGCGCGGAGCGCGGCGGTGGTTGGGGTTTGCCGCGATTGCGGCGGGGTTGGTAGTTTTTCATGGTCAGTGGCTGCCTCAGCTAGCCTGGTTCCTGGTGAGCGCGGAAGCCCCACGAAAGGCCGACGCCATTTTTGTGCTGGGTGGCGATCAGTTAGGCGAGCGAATTGTCCACGCGGCTGAGCTGGCGCGGCAGGGCTATGCGCCAAGGGTCTATGTGAGCGGCCCGGCGGGAATATTCGACCACTTCGAAAGCGATCTGTCGATTGAATTCGCCAAGCGGCGAGGATACGGCGACGTCACTTTCGTCGCTCTCGAAAATGATTGTAAATCGACGCGGGACGAAGCGGAGCGATACATGCCGGAGTTCCGGCGGATGGGCTTCAAGCACGTTCTGGTGGTGACGAGTAACTTCCATACACGGCGGGCGGGCCGGATCCTGCGGGCGGCGGGTCCCGAGCCGGAGATTCACATGATCGCCGCGGCGGCACGGGAGTTCCATCCGGAAGATTGGTGGCATCGCCGGCAGGACCAGAAGAATCTTTTTATGGAATGGTCGAAAACCTTTGCCAATTGGATAGGGCTGTAGGGTAGTGCGGCAGGCGATCCGATTCCTCTGGCCCTACTTGGATCGGCACCGGCGTCAGTTGCTCCTCGGGCTGGGGGCCTTGGTGCTGAACGCGCTCTTTGGCGCGACCCTGCCGCTGATGATCCGCCGGGGTATTGATTCGATTACAGCGGGTGAGCCGTGGAGCGTGACGGTATGGTCGGCGGCCGCGCTGCTCGGCCTCGCGCTCACCAAAGGCTTCTTTCAGTACTGGAAACGTTGGATTCTGATTGGGGTTTCCCGCGATCTCGAGTACGATCTGCGGAATGATGTTCTGGCGCATCTGGTGGTGGTCAGCCGGAGTTTCTATGCCCGTTTCCCAACTGGGGACATCATGGCCCGGTCGACCAACGATCTGAACGCCGTCCGGATGATGGCTGGTCCGGGGCTGATGTACTGCGGCGAGACGCTGCTGATCTTTGTCTTGGCCTTCTCCGTTATGGTGACGGTGGACCCGGTGTTAACCTTAGCCGCCTTGGCTCCGGCACCCGTAATCAGCTTTTTGGTCGTGTTTTATGGCCAACGGATCCATACCCGTTTTGAAGAGATCCAGACGGTGTTTTCGACCATCTCCAGCCGCGTGCAGGAGTCGATTGCCGGCATGCGCCTGCTCCGCGCCTACGGGCAGGGCGAGGCGGAGCGGGTTCGTTTCGAAGAATTGAACCAGGACTACATTCGGCGCAATCTCGATCTCGTTCGCACGACGGGCGTATTTGAGCCGCTCCTCCACGCTCTGAGCGGCATCGCCTTCCTCATCGTGCTGTGGGTGGGTGGAATGCGGGTGCTCGAAGGCCGGATCTCTCTAGGCAGCTTCGTGATGTTCCAGACGTACGTCGGCATGTTGATTTGGCCGATGATCGCCATGGGATGGGTGATCAATCTGATGCAGCGGGGTACGGCCTCGCTCGAACGGATTCGCGAGATGTTGGATATGGCGCCGTCGATTGCGGCGCCGGAGCGGCCGCGGCCGGTGCCGGACGCCCTGGCTGGTGAGATCGAATTCGATGGTGTGGCGTTGATTTATCCGGCGGGGACTGCTCTGCAGGGAGTCAGCTTCCGGGTGGCGGCGGGCGAGACCGTGGCGCTCGTGGGCCATACAGGATCGGGCAAAACGTCGCTCACGCAAATGGTGCCCAGGTTGCTCGATCCGACGGCGGGTGCGGTGCGGGTTGACGGCGTGGATGTGCGCGAGTTCGACCCGGCGGAGTTGCGGCGGCAGATCAGTATTGTGCCGCAGGAAACGTTTTTGTTTTCGATGACGCTGCGGGAGAATATCGCCCTGGGACGGCCGGCGGCGAGCGCGGAGGAGTTCGCGCGGGCCGTGGAGGTTGCGGGGTTGACGGGGGACGTGGCAGGCTTCCCAGCGGGTCTCGAAACAATGATCGGCGAGCGAGGGATTACCTTGTCCGGCGGGCAACGGCAGCGGGCAGCGATTGCGCGCGCGGTCTTGCGGAATCCGCGGATTCTGATTCTGGATGATTCGCTGTCGAGTGTTGATACGGTGACGGAAGCCCGGATCCTGGCGGAACTCGGTGCGGTGATGAAAGGGCGGACGACTCTGCTCATTTCGCACCGGGTTTCAACCATCCGGTATGCCGATCGAATTGTCGTCCTGGAGCATGGCCGCATCGTCGAAATGGGGACGGCGGAGGAGCTGTTGGCGCGGAAAGGCTACTACGCGGATTTGGTTCGCAAACAGCAACTGGAAGAAGAGATTGAGGCCCTCTAACCGCAGGGCTCTCAGCCGTGCTATTTTGAAAGCCTGTAGCATCTGTCGTTGTGTCCGGTTCATTCCCTTCGTTCGATCCTGCCCAACCAGCCGCTCTGCATTTCTGAAGGAAAGTAAAATGACGAATATTTTTGTTGGAAACCTGAGTTTTCATACGACCGAGCAGACTCTCCGCGCGTTGTTCGAGCAGTACGGCGCAGTGGATCGCGTTAGTCTTGTAACCGACCGCGAAACCGGGAAAGCCCGTGGGTTTGGCTTTGTCGAAATGGCCCAGAAGTCAGAAGCCGAGAACGCCATCAACGCGTTGAACGGCCGGGAACTGGACGGACGCGCCATCAACGTGAATGAAGCCCGCCCGAAGGAAGATCGTGGCGGCGGCGGTGGCGGTGGTTACCGCGGCCGGAGCGGCGGCGGTGGCGGCGGTGGCCGTCAAGGGAACCGCTGGTAGTCCTGTATTCTTTTGTAAAAAATGGGCCGCAGCGGGCTACCGCTGCGGCTTCGTTGTGTAGATTTAGGTACAATAGGCTCTTTGTGTGTTCAGGTCAGGTCTCTCTCATATTGTCTTTGCCAGTGAAACCAGTTGGCCTTCAGGCGCGTCCCCCAAGAGTCGCAGAGTGGAAAGGATCTATCGCTTCATGATTTATTCCGGGCTATTACGCCTGTTCATCTTTGCGTTCTCAATTAGCGTCGCCGGGACGTCTCTACTTCTGAGCCAGCAGCCGCCGCAGCCCCCTGCGCCTAAGCCAACCGCTCCGAAGCCAGCGAACCCGTTCGAAACCGTGCCAACCGCGCCGACAGAGGCGCCCAAACCCGCACCGGCCAAGCCTGGTCTGACCGTTCCCGCGGCGAAACCGGGCGACGTTGACGATGTGATCGAGTTGATCGAGTTCCGCGGCGCGCGCCGCGTCCCGCAAGACACGCTGCGGGCCATGATTTTTTCAAAGAAGGGCGACAAGATCGACGAAGACGCCCTCCATCGCGACTTCATGTCGCTTTGGAACACTGGACGGTTCGACGATATCGTACTTGAGCGTGAGCCCGGGCGCACCGGGTACATCATCCGGTATGTTGTCGTCGAGCGTCGCATCGTTCGTTCCATTCGTTATGAGGGCGCGAAGTCGCTGACTGTTTCGGAAATTCTCGACCGCTTCAAAGAGCGCCGTGTGGGCCTATCGGTGGAATCGCAATACGACCCGAATAAAGTCCAACGCGCCGCCGTCGTGCTCAAAGAGTACCTCGCCGAGCGCGGACGCCAGTACGCCACGGTCGAACCGGACCTTCGGCAAATCCCCCCGTCTTCGATGGAAGTCGTCTTCAAAGTGGACGAAGGTCCCAAAGTGAAGGTCGGCGCGATCAACCTCGAAGGCAATAAAGTATTCTCTGATCGCGCGGTCCGCCGGGCGATGCGGAGCCTGCGGCCGGTGGGCATCCCGCGGTCCATCCTGTTTGAAAACCTCTTTGCGAAGACCTTCGACTCGACGAAGCTCGAACAAGACAAGCAGATGATCGTGAACTTCTATCAGGAGAAGGGCTACTTCACCACCCGTACCGGCGAGCATACCGTCAAGATCCGCGACGTGGGCGGCAAAGGCTTCAGCATTCCGCTGTTCTATCCGAACAAGCCGGGCAAGCGTGCCGATGTAACCGTCCCGATCGAAGAGAGCCGCCTCTACAAGCTGAACAAGCTGAACGCGGTCGGCATGAAGTTGTTCCGGACGCCGGAAGCGATTCTGCCGCAGGTCTTCGGCATGAAAGAGGGCGACATCTTCTCAATCGCCAAGCTCCGCAAGGGCATGGAGCAGATCCGGAAGCTCTACGGCGAATTCGGCTACATCGATATGGTGCCGGAGCCGGATATCCAGCCGCAACTCGGTACGGATAAGATCGACCTGACCATCAACGTCGACGAGGGCAAGCAGTTCTTCGTTCGCCGTATCGATTTCTCGGGCAACGTCACCACGCGCGACAAAGTGATTCGCCGCGAGCTCATGGTGGATGAAGGCGACCAGTATTCGACCCGGTTGTGGGAGCTCTCGCTGCTCCGCTTGAACCAGTTGGGCTACTTTGAAGCCTTGAAAGAGGCCGAAGCGGCCGAGATCAAGCGTGACACCCGGACCAACACCGTTGACATCACGTTAAAGGTGAAAGAGCGCGGTAAGAACTCGGTTCAGCTCTCGGGCGGCGTCTCGGGCATCTCCGGTTCGTTCGTATCGTTCGGCTACTCGACCAACAACTTCTTGGGTCTGGGCGAAACGCTCGGCATCAGCAGCCAGTTGGGCGACCGTATCCGAGACGTGACGTTCTCCTTTACTGAACCGTATCTGTTCGACAAGCCGATCCAGGCTGGTTTCACGGTCTACATGCAGCGGTTCAACTACGATCAGGGCCGCGAAGTTTCGCTGCTCTCCGGCCGCAACCTGATTCCTTACTATCAGGCGCTCGGAACGCAGAACCTGTTGAACTACGTCACCAACGGCATGGGCTTCACGGCCTTCGCTTCGACGCAGTTGAAGCGCTCGTTCGCCCGCGTCAGCATGACTTACGGCTACGACGTTTCGACCGTGAAGACGTTGTCGGACGCTTCGAGCAACTACTTCAACTTCCTCTCCTTCCAACGGACGGACGGGCCGAACCAGTTGGACGGTATCCGGACCAGCAAAGTGGTCCCCTCCTATAGCTACAACACGGTTGACCACCCGATCACCCCGACTCGCGGTCGCAGCCTGTTCATCTCGACAACCTTTGCGGGCACCTTTATGGGTGGCAACGTGAACATGGTGGAGCCGACCATCAGCTCGACCTACTTCCGCAGTGGTTTCAAGAAAGGCCATGTCATCGGTATGCGCGGCCTAGGCCGTTTGATCTCCGGCTATGGCGGCAAAGTCGCCCCGCCGTTTAACCGCATCTTCATGGGTGGCGAAAACGACATCCGTGGTTTCGACATCTGGGGCATTTCGCCAATTTCGTTCATTCCGAGCGAAGCGAGCGTCGCGGTGTTGAACGATGACGGCTCAGCCCGTCTGCAGAAAGTGCTGCAGGATGGTGTCGAAACGTTCGTGCCCGTGGCGCAACGCATTCCCGTATATCAGTTAACGACGACCGGTGGCGACACCCAGTTGATCGGCAACTTCGAGTACCGGATTCCGATCTTTGGACCGGTGGTTCTGGCGGCGTTCTTTGACGCCGGCATTAACCGGATCTCGCTAAAGAATCAGCTTCGGCTGAATCCGCGCCGCGTTGAGGAGCTGAACAGCCTCTTCCCACAAGCGGGCTTCAATCAACAGATCCCAGTGAATACCGAAACCGAGAAGATGCGTATGTCGACCGGTCTCGAAATGCAGATCATGATGCCGGTAGTGAACGCGCCGTTCCGCTTCTACTGGGCCTATAACCCAACCATCGTGCAAACGTTCCTGCAGCCCCCGGTTGTTCTCGACCGCTCGCAATTCCCCAATCAGCAGACCTTCGTCAATTCCGTGGCGCAGTGGGGCCAGGCGACACCGTTCTTTGAGCGGCGGCGGGTGTTCCGGTTCACGATCAGCCGAACCTTCTAGTACAATCAAGTTAAGTTAGTTAGGAGTTTTCCCACTGTGAATCGCCAGATCTTGTGGCTGCCCGCCGTTCTCATCGGCGCCGGTATCAGCCTTTTCGCCCAAGCCGCCCCTTCCAAGGTCGGCATCATCCACATCCAGAACGCCATCATCGGCACCAAGGACGGTCAAGCGGCTGCCAAGACGCTTGAAGAGAAGTTCCTGCCGCGGCGGAAGGAAGTGGAAAAGAAGCAGGCCGATATCGCGGCGTTGCAGAACCAGCTCCGCGCTTCGTCGAATACGGCTAGCGAGGATGTGAAGAACAAGTTGATGCGCGATATCGACGCCAAGCAGAAGTCGTTGCAGCGCGATGCCGAGGATTTCCAGGCCGAAGTGGACGCGGAACAGCAGAAGGTGCTCGGCGACTTGGGCGGCAAGATCATGGCCGTCATCGACAAGTACGCGACCGACAATGGCTTTGCGATTATCATTGACGTGAGCTCGCAGCAGAGCCCCGTGCTCTATGCCGCCACCTCGATCGATATCACCCGGGAAGTCGTTGGCTTGTACGACAAGAACGCTCCTGGCGCGGCTCCGGCTGCTCCGGCGGCGCCCGCTCCGGCGAAGAAGGCTACGCCCGGCGCGAAGTAATGCGGCTGGCTGCTCTGGTTGTCGCCTTGGCTTGGCCGTTGGCGGCTCAGGAACTGGAGAAACTGTTTGAACAGGAATGGGAGAGGTCCTTACGGATCTCTCCCATTTTTGCGTCTACGATGGGCGACCGGCGCTACGCGCAGAAGTGGCCGGACCTCTCCCCCACCGCCCTCGAGCGCGACTACAACGATACGAAAGCCGCACTGGCGCGGTTGCGTGCCTTGCCGCCGACTCCAGCGCAAGCGGTGAACCGAGCGATCTTTGAGCGAATGCTATCCGAGCAGGCGGAAGAGTACGAACTCGGTTGGCGCTGCGTGCCGGTGAATATGCGTGACGGCATCCAGAACACGGCTGATGTCGCCAATCTCCTGAACTTGCGGGAAGGGCGCGACGCCCGCGATTGGCTGGCGCGCTTGCGGGCCTTTCCGGTCTACATGGACCAGACCATCGCCCTGATGCGCGAGGGCGTGCGGCGGAAGCTGGTGCAGCCTAAGATCGTGATGCAGCGGGTGCCCGGGCAGATTGAGCGGCAGTTGGCCTCCAATCCGTTTTTGCCGCCTTTCGCGACTCATCCTCCGGAATTACGAAACGAAGCCAAGCTGGTCATTGAGACCGCAGTGCTTCCTGCACTTCGCAAATTCAAGCAGTTCCTCGAAGCAGAGTACTTGCCGGCCTGCTACGACGGGGTAGGGATCTGGCAGGCTCCGGAGGGAGCGAAACTCTATTCCTATTTTGCGCGGAACTTCACGACCACGGCCTTGACGCCGGACGAGATCCACGCGATCGGCCTTCGTGAGGTGGCCCGCATTCGAGACGAAATGTATTCCGTCCAGCGTAAGGTGGGCTTTGCCGGGACGCTGCCGGAGTTCTTCCAGTATCTGAGAACGGAGCCGCGGTTCTACTATGCCTCCAGCGCCGAGCTGCTCGACGGCTATCGTGCCATGGCCAAGCGGATCGACCCCACGCTCGTGAAACTGTTCCGGAAGTTACCGCGGACGCCCTATGGCGTTGATCCGATTCCCGCTGAGATTGCGCCGGACACGACGGCGGCCTACTATCAGCCGCCGGCAGGCGACGGTTCGCGTGCTGGCATGTATCACGTGAATCTCTATAAGCCGGAGATGCGGCCCAAGTGGGAGATGATGGCGCTGAGCTTGCACGAATCCGTGCCGGGCCATCACACCCAGATCGCTTACGCCCAGGAGATGGGTGAAGTGCCGAAGTTCCGGCGTTTTCAGGCGAGTTTCACCGCCTATGTCGAGGGCTGGGCGCTCTATGCCGAAAGCTTGGGCGACGAATTGGGCCTCTATGACGACCCATATTCCAAGTTCGGCCAGTTGACGTATGAGATGTGGCGGGCGGTGCGTCTCGTTGTCGATACCGGCATTCACCATAAGCGCTGGAGCCGTCAGCAGGCGATCGACTACTTTCTGGCCAATGCGCCGAAGACCGAGCTTGACGTGACCAACGAAATTGATCGGTATATCGGCTGGCCGGGCCAGGCCCTGGGCTACAAGATCGGCGAACTCAAAATCAAAGAGCTGCGGCGGCGAACGCAGGAAAAACTTGGGCCGAAATTTGATGTGCGTGAGTTCCACGACGTCGTGCTATCGACCGGCGCCGTGCCGCTGGATGTGCTGGAAAAGCGAGTAATGGACTGGGTGAATGGGAATTAAACGAGCGCTGGCGCACGTGATGATCGGGATTGGCGTCGGCCTCTTGGGCTATGTGGGCTACTGGATCGTAGGCTTGCTACAAGCAGCCAAAGCTGCCGCGGATGCAGGGCAACGGGCCTCCGCCGGCCCGATGCTCGTCTGGGTGATGGCGATCGTTCCGGCCGCGATGGTGCTGATTATCGTGGGTATTGTGATGCGGACTAAAAGCCGCTCGGCTTAACCCAGAAGCTCTCTTTCCACACGCCGCCGCCGGGAATCGACTGGAGTTCCGGGTACTTGCCGGCATGCGCGAGATTGGCTCCGTTCGTGATGCCGGTCATCGGCTCGAAGCAGATGAAGTTGCGGCCTGGGGGCGCATAGACGACAGCCACTGGATATTTGGGGCCATAGACCACCTCAATCTTCTGCTGCTTGCCCTTTACCGAAAACGTGGCGTTGGCGGCTAGGCCCGTGAAGACGTCGTCGAGCTGTTTGCCGCGCAGGGTGACCGGTGAGGTGTAGGGGTTCGGAGTGCGCTCGCCCGTGGGGGTCAGCTTTTCGTTGAGCTTGACGTGTTCGCGCGCTGGCAACGTCACCTGCCAATCGTCGCGGGGCGCGTCAGTGAGCTGGTAATAGGGATGGTAGCCGATGACGAGTGGCATCGCGTCGAAGGCGAGGTTGGTTACCTCCGTGTGGACTTCGAGGTTGCCGTTCTGCAGGCGATAGGTGATGTCGATCGTATGCGCGAAGGGCCACTGGGCCATATAGGCCGGGATGCGGAAAAACTCGAGGCGGAAGGTCAGCCACGCCTGATCGGGGCCGTCGTAGATGCCGATCATCTTCCATTCCGGCGCATAGTTCAGCAGGCCGTGGATGGGCTGCTTGTTGCCGTCGAAACGGTAGTTGCCGATGCCGGCGTCGAGCGCGTAGTGCTTGCCATTGGCGTAGAAGCCTTCATGGTCAAGTCGGTTGGCCCATGGGGCCAGAAACGGCGTGCCGAGCAGAGTGGGCTTGGCCTTCAACTGGCTGAGCTTCTCGTAAGGAGAGAAGAGGATCTCCTGGCCCTTCACCTTCATGCTGTACGCGTTGGCGCCGAGAGTGGGGGCGATCCGGACTGCGACGTCCGCCGTCGTGTCCCGTAGGGTGTAGATGCCGATGCCGTCATCGACAGCGGACTTCGCTTCGTAGCGGGCAGCCGTAAGTTCAGAAGTCATGAGAAGAGCGAGGAAAAGAGAGGAGCGCAAGTTAGTCGTACCGTTCGCGAAGGTCAAGCTCGGTCTGCTCCTGACAGCACCAACACTGTCCTGGCGTATAGGTGCGGATGGAGCAGATGTCGCACCAGTATGTCACGAAGAGGCGTTTTCCGTCCTTCAGTGCGTACATCGCCTTCTTGTGAATCGGGTCTATTTCCAGGGCGTCCGCGGCGCTGGACTGGCCGATGAGTTCGAGTTCGAGGCCGATGACGCGCGGATCGTTCAATACACCCAACGTGGGTTCGTCCCCGGTCAGCCGGATCCGTCCTGAGGCGGTATCGAGGAGTTGTCCGGCAAGCAATTTGCCGCGGAAGGTGGCCGCAGCGGTCTGCGCCCAAGCGGCTATGACGGGAAAAAGTGCGGCGAACAAGCGGCGACGGTTCACCCTTTCATTGTACAGATCGTCACAGTCCTGATACGCTGGGCAGCAATGACCAAACGGGTCTCTCTCTTCGTGACGTGCGTGGTGGACCAACTGCTGCCGCGCGCGGGGCTGGCCATGGCTGAAGTGTTGACTCAGGTGGGCTGCGAAGTGGAGTTCCGTCCGGCGCAGACCTGTTGCGGAAGGCCCGCGTACGAGGCGGGCTGCCGGGAACAGGCGAAACTCGTGGGCGAACATTTTCTGGCTAGTTTTGCCGATGCGGAGTTTATCGTTACGCCATCGACCAGTTGCGCTTCGATGCTGCGAAAGCGCCTCCCCGAGTTGAGTGGCGCGGCAGCGCGAGAGACGGCTGCGCGGGTTTGGGAGTTCTCCCGGTTTCTGGTGGAGATTGCGAAGGTGGACGATGTCGGCGCCCGGTTCGAGCACTCCGTGGTGGTGCAGGATGCCGAAGGACTGAATTGCGGCCATCGGTTGCTCAGCCACGTGAAGGGACTGGAGCAGTTGCCCCTGAATGACTGGACAGGCAGTGGGAATCTATGGGGTCGCAGCGAGCCGGTGACCCCGGCGCTGGTCAACCGGATCGTCGCCAGTGGAGCAAGCCACGTTATCGGAATGGAGACCGAACGGTTGCTTCTGTTGCGGGGGGCGTTGCAGCGGGGCGGTCATGCCATTGAAACGGTACACCTGGCCGAGGTCCTGGCGAGCCGATGACGAAGCCTGCCGAAATTCGCGCCCATGTGTTGGCGAACCTGGACCACTATCTGGCGGAGCTCGAAAAGCAGCTCACGGGTCAGGGAGGCACGGTCGTCTACCTGCGCAGCGCGGACGAGGCGGCCGACTATATTGAACTGCTGGCCCGGGAGCGCGAAGTTCGAGTGACCGGTGGGGCAGAGGGAATTCGCCGGCAGATAGAGCAGCTGGAACCGCGGCTAGAAGATTATCTCAAGGGCGAGCCCTGCGTGGCCGTGGAGAGTGTGGCGATAGAAGGCAGCGGGATTGGACTCGCCGGCGCGGCGTTTCTGATTGCGGACGCCGGGGCGATTTGTCTCGCCGGCGAGCGCACAGGCGCTGCGCGGCCCCGCGTCCAAGTGGTGCTGGCGGGCATTGAGAAAGTGTTGCCGCGCATGCGCGACATGGCGGTGTTTTTGCCGTTGGTCGGCGGTAGCGATGTCCGGTTCCTGACCGGACCCCGGCGCGCCGGGGAGCTGGACGGGCCGGAAGAGCTCTACCTGATTCTGCTGGATGGAGGCCGTTCCGAATTGCTGGCCAACCAGGAGAAGCGGGACCTTTTGCGCTGTGTCCGGTGTGGTGATTGCTTGCCCGGCCAAGCAGGTGGAAGGGCGGTGACCTGCCCCGTGGCGATCGACATCGAGAGCCTGCCGCTGCTGCTGCGCGAAGAGGCTCCCGCGGAAGTGAGTGGTTGGAAGTTCCGGCTGTGGGGGTTCGTGATGGGGAGACCTCGCCTCTACGAGTTTGCCGGGCAGATGCTGCGCGCATTCTGGCGAGAACAGTGGGGGCTGCCGGCGCCCGCGGCGAAGACCTTTCGACAATTGTGGCGGGAGGGCAAGAAGTAATGTCGCGCGACGCACTCTTCGAAAGCCTGCGCTTGGCGCTGGGCCGCAAGAAATTTCAGAAGCCCTCGACGCCACCGGAACCCTTGCTCTTGAACCGGAACTGGACGCTCGAGCAGAGGTTGGAGCGGTTTCGCGAAGCCTTTGCAGCGCAAGGCGGAATGCTGCATGAAGTGAGTTCCGCCGAACAGGCCCAGGCGCTGGTGGCGGAACTGTTGGCCGGAGGCGAGGCCGTGGCTTCCGGCGCTCCGCTGTTGGCCGAGTTAGGGATTTTGGCGCTGGCGGGCGTTCAATCGGGATTCACCGATGCGGAACTTCTTCGTAACGCATGCCGGACGGCGCGCATCGGAATTAGTAGTTGCCATTGTCTCCTGGCGGAGAGCGGCACGGTGGTTCTGCGGTTTACACCGGAAGAGCCCAGGTCGATCGCCCTTGGTTTACCGTTGTCCTTAATCATCGTTTCGCGCCGAAAGTTGCTTACGAATTTGGACGAACTGCTTGGTCTAAATCCTCGCAGTTTCGA
This sequence comes from Candidatus Sulfopaludibacter sp. SbA3, assembly GCA_945890485.1. Classification (GTDB taxonomy): domain Bacteria; phylum Acidobacteriota; class Terriglobia; order Bryobacterales; family Bryobacteraceae. The sequence continues at coordinate 66,471 of CAMDCN010000018.1, forward strand.
GTCAGCCAGTGAAACAGCAATGGTTAATGGGTCCGAAAGCAGTGAAATCCACCTGATCTTGGTCTAGAGGAAGATGCGCTTCACGATTCTCTTCGGTTGTCTTGCCATTGTCTGTCCGGCGCAATTGCTTGAGGTTGGGGTCCATGGGGGCCAGCACCGCTTTTCCAGGGCGGCGATTGGGAGTAGCTCCGAGAGTCCGGATGCTCCGAATGAGTACAGCCTCGACGGGGGATTCCGCTTGGGATTCCGCATGACGACGAACACGGACACCTACTTTGGTCACGAGTTCGGATACGCCTATAACCGGACGAAGCTGGTATTCGACACGACCGGCGAACGGCAGGGCATGGCGACGCATCAGGGAATGTATAACTTCTTGACCTACGCGACGCGGGAAGGCACCAGGGTTCGCCCGTTCGCCACTGGCGGAGTGCACTTTTCGAACTTTGTCCAGCCCGGTGCCTCGGCGACGCAGGGGGGCGGTTCAACAAAGTTCGGTGTTAACTACGGCGGAGGGCTGAAAATCAGAGTGAGCCAGATGTTTCTGATTCGCTTTGACGTGCGGCAATATGCCACGCCGAAACCATTTCCGTTGTTCAATCGTTCCGGCTGGATAGGACAGACCGAATATTCCGCAGGCTTCTCGTTCGTTCTGTGACTATTTGGCGGGTCGAATTCCGAAGAGGTCGACCTCACTCCGCCGTGGTTCATCGCGATCGAAGACGATCCGAATGGACTGGCCTACGGGGAACTTATCCATGTAGTTCGGGGGCACCGTTGGAGAAATGCCTTCGTACCATCGTCCGTTGGGGCCTTGGTAGGCGTAAGTGAATTGGGTCGGCCCGATGGTCTTATCTTCAATCACATGGGCTCGCACCGAACTGTTGATGGGGAACCCATGTTTCAGTAGATGCACAATGCGGAAGATCTGAAACGCTCGTCTTGCCAGAATGACCAAGGCCACCGCCATGATCAGCACGCCTAGCACCAGCACGCCGATACGCAGAGTTCTATCCATACTCTGCCGCCCACTTGTAGCGATGTCATAGAGCTCCGGCCGCCGCCGATCATAGCGGATCTCGACGAAACCCGCAGTCCGCGCCGCAGACGCTCCAGGACCTTCAAGCAGAGCTTCGCCACGGTGCAGCGCCGACTTATCGTCGAGATACTCAAACAGCACCCAATAGCGATCACCACGTGTCTCGCTCTCGCGGACGCGCGCCCGCACCACATCTCCATGGATTTCGAGATCCGCTGAATTCCGGGTCAGAAAATAGCCGGACAGCGCCAAGGTGAATCCAATGGAGAGTGGCGCCAGGAAGCCTAAAAAGACCAATCGCAGCGAAAGCTGCCAGTAACCCCACATGCCAAACCCTAGTGTCTCATGGCCGGCAAGACAGCGCGAGGTTCGTTAAGCGCGTTGAGAGGCTTGCTCGCCCGCGGCTTGAACGGCGGGGCCTTCACTACGCGCCACGCTGAGCATTAACCGGCGACCTTGATAGTCGCCGCCATTGAGAGAGTCCACCGCCTGCTGGGCTTCGTCTGGAGTGGCGAAATCAGCAAATCCGAACCCGCGGGAGTCTCCGGTCAGACGATGATGAACAATCGCTACGGCCGTAGGAGAGAATCCTTGCTGGGCGAACCATGACTCAAGTTCGGTTTCGGTTGCTTGGAAGGGAATATTCCCGATGAAGAGTTTTTTCATAAGCTTACCCGGACGCCTTCTGAAAAGGATCCATAAATATAACTTAATGAAAAAGCGCTAACCGCGCAAGTAAATTCAAGTGCCTGTAGCTACTTTACAGTAGGGTCTTGCCGTTCGAAGACGACGGATTGCTCCAGCACCCCATTCGGAGTGTCGAGTTTGCGTTGGAGGGTCAAGGTCTTTTTGTCGGCGGAGAGGGAGAGGCGGTCGTCCAGTTCGATGGGCGTTCCGTTAAATTCAAACTTACTTTTGACTGTAAGCACTTCGCCGTCCCAGCGGGATACGGATTTCAGAGCATTGCCACGAATTTCGCTGGTTGTTTCGGTCCCATCCGTTTTCAGGTTGATGGTTCCCGCCCACTCCCCGCGTTCGGAGGACTGGCTCTCGTCGATCTTGACCGTGGGTTCCTTGTGCTCAATCACCCGGGTGTACTTGTCGGGGCTCGGCATGGCGCCGAAGTTGCTTTTGGCGACATTTGCCTTCCAGGAGCCGCTGAAATCTGGTGCGGCGAAGACGGCAAGCGAACACGCGAGGAAGGCGACGACGGACTTCATATTTTGGAGTATATCTCACGAGCTGCTCAAATTATCGGTGGGTTGGTCGATAAAGGCGGCATACGATGCGCTCAAATGCGGAAAATTGGACGTCCGTTCTAGCCGGTTGCGCCACGAGCGCAAGCCGGCAGCTAGAAACGTGGTTCAGCCTGTCGGAACCGCCTGATCTGTTTGAGCACCTGATGACGACACTCCAAGGAGATACGGAGGGGCAGGCGGAGTTCCTGATGGAGTCTCATATCGTCTCGAGAGCGCTCTTGGCGCCGGAGGTCTTGACCGACACCCAGGCCCGAGAGTTGATGTCGATTGCCATGGCTCGGGATTCGTTGTTTGATATGAAGCTGCTGCAGCGGTTGCTCGCGCAGCGGGCTTGGCCATTGGAGGTGCCCTACACGGAGATCCAACGGTGCCTGTTTCTGGTGGAGGACGCCCCGGAGCCCAACCGGATCACCGTGACGCTGCTGAAGTTCACGCGCCATCCCGACATCCGTGTGCAGTCAAAGGCGGCGAAGTTGCTGGGGCGGCACCTGTCGAGCATGGACAAGATTGAGGAACTCTATTCGAGCCCGAATGAACGAGTCCGGGCAAACCTGATTGAAGGAATCGCCCGGCGGAAGGACCTCGAACACATCATGCCGCTGGTGGAGCGAGCCGCGCAGGACCCGTCCAACCGGGTCTCCACTATGGCGCTGGCCATCTTGGCCCGGAGAGGGCACAAGATGAGCCAGACTTTGTTGGCCATGCGCCGTCGTTCCAAGGTGGAGTCGATCAGCTGGGCTGCGAACTTTGCTCACGAGGTCCTGGTGCGGCCGTTTCAGGCCGGCGACCTGGGGAATCTAGCGGCCGCCCTTAACGGGATGGGTATGGAGCCGACTGTGGTGCCGGCTGTAGCCGAAGTAGATGGCGAGGCCGAGGCCCATCCAGATAAATAGGCGCAGCCAGTTCGACCAGCCGAGCCCGGCCATCAGGCCCAGGTTGACCAGAACGCCGAGGACGGGGACCAGGGGCACGAGCGGGGTTTTGAATGGCCGCGGGAGATCCGGGTGGGTCTTCCGCATCACCAGAATGCCGCCGCAGACCAGCACGAAGGCGAACAGGGTGCCGATGGAGGTCATTTCGCCGACCACCGAAATGGGGGCGAAGGCGCTGAAGCAGCTCACGAACACCATGAACAGCAGGTTGCTGCGCCACGGGGTCTGAAACTTCGGATGGATCTCGCTGAACAGCTTCGGCAGCAGTCCGTCGCGGGACATGGAGAAGAACACGCGGCTTTGGCCGAGGAGCATGACCAGGATGACCGATGTCAGGCCGGCCAGCACGGCCAGCTTCATCAAGATAGCGAGCCACGTGTACGGCATCTTGTTGAGCGCCAGGGTGATGGGGCTCGGCACGTTGAGTTCTTTATAGTTCACGATGCCCGTGAGCACGTGTGCGTACAGAATGAAAAGAACCGTGCAAACCAGCAACGAACCGATGATCCCAATGGGCATATCGCGCTTCGGGTTCTTCGCTTCCTGTGCTGCGGTGGAGACGGCGTCGAAACCGATGTAGGCGAAGAAGATGACGCCGGCGGCCCGGAGGATGCCCGACCATCCGTAACGGCTAGGCCCTTCGTTGACGGGAATATAGTTGGCGTGATTGGAGGAATCGACGAAGGACCAGCCGATGGCGATGAAGACAATAATCACGGCCACCTTGATCACGACGATGATCGAGTTCGCGCGGGCGGACTCCTGAATGCCACGCATGAGAAGAAGCGAGATAGCGCAGACGATGAAGACCGCCGGAAGATTGATGAGTCCGGTCGCCATGCTGCCATCGGCCATTTTGATGGGTTCAAAGGGAGACGTGATGAGTTGCGGCGGGAGATGAATGCCGAGATTCTGCAGAAGTGAGACCAGCGTTCCGCTCCACCCCACTGCCACGGTGGCCGCGCCAACAGCGTACTCCAGCACCAGGTCCCATCCAATGATCCATGCCAGCAGCTCGCCCATGGTGGCGTAGGCGTAGGTATACGCGGAGCCGGCAATCGGGATCATCGTGGCGAATTCGCTATAGCAAAGGCCGGCGAAGGCACAGCCGATGGCCGCGGCGATGAAGGCCAAGGTGATCGCCGGTCCGGCGTGTTCGGCTGCGGCGACGCCCGTCAACGTGAAGATCCCGGCGCCGATGATGGCGCCGATGCCGAGAGCGACCAACTGCGCCGCCGACAACGTTCGTTTGAGCGTATGCTCTCCGCCTTCTGACTCTTCAAGAATCCGCGAGAGCGGCTTGGTTGCAAATAGACTCATGCCTTGACCTTCCCTTTCGTCCACCAAAAATATACCGGGATGCCGAGTAAAACGATGATCAGCCCGGGCCACGTGAAACTAGGTTTGTACAGCAACAGCAACAGCTCAATACCACTCGCGAGGAGGATGTAGAGAGCTGGCAACACCGGATATCCAAACGCCTTGTAGGGTCGGTCGGCCTCGGGGCGCGACTGGCGCAGCACAAAGATCCCCACAATCGTCAGGATGTAGAAAAGCAAAACAGCGAATATAACATAGTCGAGCAGATCGCTATAGCTGCCCGTGAGCGTCAATCCACAGGCCCAAAGGCACTGAATCCACAAGGATGTGACTGGCGCCTGGGTCTTCGGATCGAGCCGGGCGGCCTGGTGGAAAAACAGGTTGTCGAGCGCCATGGCGTAATAGACTCGGGCCCCGGCCAAGGTAAGTCCATTGGCGCAGCCAAACGTGGAGACCATGATGGCGGCGGCCATCACCTGAACCGCCACCGGGCCCAGGATGGCACTGGCGGCGGCGGTGCCGACCCGATCCTGGGCGGCATTCTGAATCTGTTCGAAGGGCAGGACCAGCAGGTAGGCATAGTTGGCGAGCAGGTAGAGGATGGAAACCAATCCCACGCCCAGCAGGAGCGAAAGCGGGACGTTTCGCTGGGGGTTGCGGGTCTCGCCGGCCGTGAAGGTAACGTTGTTCCAGGAGTCCGACGAGAAGAGCGAGCCGACCAGGGCGACGCCGAGGACGCGGATGGCGGTGAGCCCGTCGAAGCCTCCGGCCCAGAAGTTCTCGCCGAAGTTGCGGGCGACGGCGGCGTCGTTGCGCCCGACGAAGAAGGCCGCGCCGATGAGGCCGAGGAGAGCGCCGGTCTTGGCCACGGTGAAGATGTTTTGCACCAGGGCCCCAGTGCGGAGGCCGCGTGTATTCAACCACGTGAGGAATACGATGAGGACGATGGCGACAGCTTTCTGCGAAAGGTCCGGCAGGAACACGCCCAGGAACTTGGCGAAGGCGACGGCAACGGCGGCGATGGTGCCGGTCTGGATGACGGTGAAGAACGTCCAGCCGTAAAGGAACCCGTAGAGTGGCCCGAACGCTTCGCGCAGATACACATACTGGCCACCTGCCTTCGGCATCATGGCGGCGAGTTCGCCATAGCTGAGCGCGGCGATGAGGGTGAGCAGCGCCGTGGCCACCCAAGCCATCAGCATCATCCCGGGCGAACCGACTTGGCGGCCGATGTCCGCCGCAACGATAAAGACGCCGGACCCGATCATGGAACCCATGACGATGGTGGTGGCGTCGAAGAGTCCCAGACTGTGTTTTTGGGTGGTCATCGTTTGGTCACACTCCAGTATGGAGGAGTCCTGCAAAGTTGTGTAAAAGGGGAAATTTGGCGGCGGCCGCGTCCATCTGAGAAGGCAGAGGGCTTTCTGCCATGAAGAAAAAATTGATGATGCTAGCGGCTTGCGCCGCTGTTGGGATTGCCGCGGAAATCGCCACCGTGCGCCTGCCGTTTGCGGCCCGTGTCGGGACTACGTTGCTTCCCGCGGGCCAGTATCGTGTTGGCACGGTGGAGAACGGCGGCTCGACGTCCGTGCTCACTCTGGTGGATGACGAGGGCCATTGTGCGACGGTGCCTGCGAAAAGAGTGCTGCAGGAGGGTGCAGGTTCGGCTGAACTGAAGTTCACGCGTTCGGGGAGCGAGTTGAAGCTCCGCCGGATTTTCGTCGAAGGCCGCGCGTATGCCTACGACTTGGAGCCCTAACGCAGGTGCTGAATCCAGGTGCGGGCGGTCTTCTCGACATCGCCTTGCTGCAGTGCCCCAATGACGGCGATGGAGTCCGCGCCGGCTTCAATCACGCTGGCGGCGGTTTCGAGCGTGATCCCGCCAATAGCAACGACGGGGCGGTTCGACAACGGCGCGATGGCGCGTAGGCCTTCGAGACCTACGACTGGCTCCGGGTTCGCCTTCGACGTGGTGGCGAAGATGGGGCCTAATGCGTGGTACACCACGGGTTCTTCATTAGCCGCTTCCATCTGTTCGGCATTGTGGGTCGACAAGCCGATCATGTAGACCATCTGCCGGGCGAGGACCGCAGGCAAATCATCCTGCCCCAGATGCAGCATGGCGCCCAGGAGGACGGCGACGTCGGCGCGGTCATTGATCACCAGCGGCACGCTGCGGCAGAGCTCCGAGATGGCGGATGCGGTCTCAAAGGCCTGGCGGGTCAGGGGACCCTTGTGGCGCCACTGCACGATTGTCGCACCGGCCTGCAGAACGGCGTCTGCGGCATCCACGGAGTCAACAATGGGATAAAAACGGGGCACGATCATGGCTTGAGATGCTCTTTAAAGAAATGCGCGGTCCGACTAAATGCGTCGATCAGCGTCTCATCTCGCACAAACCCATGATCTTCTTGCGGATAGAAGATCTCTTCAAACGGTTTGCGTTCCTGAATTAGCTTCTCGGTCAGTTGCACCGCATCTTGGAACAGTACATTTGAATCTATCATGCCGTGAACAATTTGTAATGGATCACGCAGGTTCCCGGAGAACGAGATAGGGGAACTGCGGCGATAGGCCTCCGGGTGGGCCGCCGGTGTTGAGAGGCGCTGCTGCGTATAGCCCGGGTTGTAGTTTTCCCAGTTGTTGACGGCCGCCCAGGAACTGCCGGCCTTAAATGTGCCCGGCGATAAGAACAGCGCCATATTCGTCATGAACCCCCCGTAACTGACGCCCCAGATGCCTAAGCGATTCATATCCACGCCGCCGCGGGACTTGAGATAGTCGACCGCGCCAAGGACATCCTGAAGGTCAGGACCACCCATGTGGAGATAGACACCTGTGCGCCAGTCGCGGCCGTATCCGGAAGAACCGCGATAGTCGAGATCCATCACGACATAGCCGGAGTTGGCCAGATAGGCATTGAAGACGTATCTCAGCTCCTGGTAGGAGCCCCACTGTTGCAGCACGGAGGAGGCGATGCCGGCGCCATGGATGAAGAACACGCAGGGGTATTGTTTTTGAGGGGAATAGCCCGGCGGCAGGAGCAGCTTGGCCTTGACGAGGGCGCGGTCGGTGCGGGAAGGGAACTCGATGAACTCGGTCTTTGGCCAGTCGTAGCTGGCGAACTCCGCGCGAGGCGACGTAGTGACGCGATCGTTGTTGACGAACAGGTCCCAGGGTGCGTTGAGGTTGGCGTGACGGACCGCCAGGAACTGGCCATCCTTGCTCATGGCGCCTACGTTGAGCCCGGGGCGCGTGGTCAACGGACGCTTTCCGGTGCCATCAGGCGCCACGCGATATAACTGCCGCTGGTTCGTTCCGGCTTCCGTGGAGCAATAGACAATCTGATTGCCGATCCATTGCGGCGGATAGCTGAAGCTCTCGGTGTCGATCTCCCATTTGCCCTTCGTAAGCTGCACCGGGTCGCCACCCGCTGCCGGGGCTTTCCAAAGGTGGATGAAGCCGTCGCGGTCGCTGGCAATGAGGAGCGACTTCGAATCGGGCGACCAACCTTCGAACTCGGCGCTTACCCAGCGGTCGTCTCGATCTTCAAAAACAGACTTCCCCTTGCCGGTTTTGGCGTCGAGAACCCAGACCTGTTTGGTGTGATGATCGGCGGACATGGCGGTGACCAGAAGGGAGCGGCTATCCGGTGACCAGACCGGCTGACCGAAGCGGCCACGCTGCCCGGGGAAGGCGTCCTGGAGCTGGACCGGCTTGCCGCCGGTGCTGGCGACCACGTAGCGGGAAGAGGCGGCGCTCTCGTCGCCGGCCACGCCGCGGTCGAACGACTGCGCCCGGGCGAACTGGCCGGAGTAGTTCATCAATACCTGCGTTCGCGTGGTGCCGGGAGTCGATTTGACGTACGCGATACGGGTTCCATCGGGGGACCAGGTGGCCGCTCCGGTGGGGCCTTCCGTAATCTGAGCCAGAAAGCCGGTTTGCAGGTGTTGGGTGAAGAGTTCGCCGCCGCGCCGGAAGAGAAGTCGTGTGCCGTCGGGGGAGAACGCCGGGGCGCTTTCGGATGCCTTGGTTTGCGTGAGCCGCTCGCGTTTGGAGCCGTCGGTTTGGGCGAGATAGAGGTCGCCGCGCCAGACGTAGGCGACGCGGGCGCCGTCGTCTGAAACGGCGAAATCAGAGAGGCCGGCGTCGGGCATCCGGTTCGCCTTCAGCCGTTCGTCATTTTCGTCGGACAACGGGTTGAACTCGTCACGGGCGAATTCGAGCTCCGTGATCCGGACGCGGCGCTTCGCCGGGGCGTGCCAGGCGTAGAGATCCAGAAAACGCCGTCCCTCCTCATTCCAAAGGAAGACGAGCACCGGCTTGTTCTCGGCCCAGGTGAGGCGGTCTGGGGCAGTTCCCCACACAAAGGGTCGCGTATAGAGTTTTTCGATTGACCAATCCGCGGCGGTAGCCGAGAACGCAAGAGTGAGGCTGAGCAGAATCCGGCGCATGAGCTTTAGGCTACAGCACTGGATTACGATGGGATTATGGATCGCCGCAATTTTATTTGGACCTTTCCGGCCGCCGCGTACGGGTTTGGCGCCGGGCAACGGGTGCCCGCGTTCTCCGGCAAGACGATGTCCGGGGAAAAGTTCGACTCGAACTCATTGAAGGGCAAGCCGGCCCTGATCCAGTTTTGGACCACTTGGTGCGGGTACTGCCGCCGGGAGCAGCCGGCCCTCGAAACGATCTACAAAGAGTACGCGCCGGGCCAGTTGACGATGCTCGCCGTGAATGTCGGCGAGACGCGCGCGCAGGTAACTGAGTTTCTGGCCAAGAGTCCGCGGTCGCCAAAGGTCGTGCTGACGCAGGACACGGACTTGGTGCGTCTGGTTGATCCGAAGGGATTTCCGGTTTACATTCTGTTGGGGAAAGATGGTCTGATGGAGCACCGGCAGGACGGGGCCGGTGGGCTGCTGGCGCTGCGGCAGATGCTGCTCGAAGTGGGTTTGGGGAAGGGCTAGCCGAGGTCTTCGGGTAAGAGTTCAATATTCTTTTCGCCGGCCATCTTCTTTTCGATGTACTTCTTCATCCATGCTTCCCAGCTCTTGCCAGCGGCGGTATTGCGGCCGGTGAAGTGAAGGGCGCCAACATCGGAATAGGGGACCGCAATCTTCTGGTCGGAGTTTTTGGGGAAGAGACGGACGTAGCTGTCAGACAGGGTGGGACCTGTCCAGCGATCGAAGATAAAGCCTTCGATGGAGGTGCCGTCGCGACGCGTGATGGTTACGTCACCCCGGTAGTCGAAGGCCTTTTCGAGCGCATCCAGGACTTCCGCCTCAGACGCCATCTGATAGGAAGCGCCTTCTAGTTCTTCTTTATTCACTGCTTGACTCCGGTTTTGTGTCCTTCGAGCTGGACCAGCTTGTCTGGGGTGAACAAGGGCCGCGCGGGCTCCTTGAGAATTTCGAGCGCTTCGGCGTCGGGATGCCGGTCGAAGAACATCGCGCGGCCGCTTTCCCATAGACCGCGAAGCGAGCCAAAGGTGAAGTCGACGGCCGAAGCCTCGTAGCCGCTATGAACCATGCAATTGGCGCACTTGGGGTTGCCGCTTTCGGTGCCGTACTTGTGCCACTCTACGGATGCCATCAACTCGGCAAACGATTCGGCGTAGCCATCCTGCAGCAGGTAACAAGGCTTCTGCCAGCCGAAGAGGTTATACGTCGGCATGCCCCACGGCGTGCAGTGATACTCCTGCTTGCCCATCAGGAATTCGAGAAACAGTGGCGACATATTGAACTTCCACGACGGCTTGCGATTGGACAAGATCGCGCGGAACAGGCGCCGGGTGCGGGCGCGGCCCAGGAAGCTCTTCTGGTCGGGCGCCTTGTCGTAGGAGTAGCCGGGCGAAAGCATCATGCCCTCGACGCCGAGCGCCATCATGTCGTCGAAGAACTGGCGGACGCCGTTGGGGTCGGCGCCATCGAAGAGCGTCGTGTTGGTGGTAACGCGGAAGCCGCGGGCCAGAGCCGCCTGGATGCCTTCGTAGGCGAGTTCGTAGCCGCCTTCTTTGCAGACCGAGAGGTCGTGATGATCCTTGTCGCCGTCCATGTGCACGGAGAAGCTCAGGTACCTCGAGGGGGTGAACAGATGCAGCTTTTCTTTGAGCAGCAGGGCGTTGGTGCAGAGGTAGATGTACTTCTTACGTTCGACCAGGCCGGCGACGATTTCGGCGATCTGCGGGTGCATTAGCGGTTCGCCGCCGGGGATGGATACCATCGGCGCACCGCACTCGTCGACGGCGCGGAGAGCGTCGTCGACGGACATGTTTCTCTTCAGCACATGGGCCGGATATTGAATCTTGCCGCAGCCGGCGCACGCGAGGTTGCACCGGAAAAGCGGCTCCAGCATCAGCACCAATGGGTACTGTTTTCGCCCGGCCAGCTTCTGCTTGAGCACGTAGCTGGCGACGGTCCACATCTGCGAAATCGGTACGGGCATAAAAGCGAAGTCCTATTCGCTTTTACCATTCCGGGCATGATAGTGTCAAAAAAGTGCGCCGAACGCCGGTCCAGGAACGCAGCCTTGATACGATCCAGCAGATCTATGCGGGGACGTCCGCGCTGTTGGCCGAGATGCCGCTTGAACAGATTACGACCAGCCGGATTGCGGAGGCGGCGGGGATCTCCGTTGGAGCGTTGTACCGTTTCTTTCCCGGCAAGCAGGAGATTATCGACGCGATTGCCGTGCGGCACATGGACGAGTTCCGGGCGCGTTTGCAGAAGATTCTGATTAAGTCTCTGCTCGCCGATGGGCCGAAGTTCCTGAGCAAAGTCGTCGATGCGTATGTCGCGTTCCTGGACGAGCGGCCGGACTTCCGGGCCATTGCGCTCGGGCAGCACATCAGCCCTTCGGCAAAGAATCAACAGACGGCCCCGGGGGCTGGTCCGGGTGGGCTGGTGCGGCTGTTTATGGTCAACTGGCTGGGCGTGAAGAGTTCGGCTTCGCTCGATCTGAAGCTTCGCATTGCGACTGAGGCGGGGGAACGGCTGATCGCTTATGCCTATGCGCAGCCGACGGTGGAGGAGCGCAAAAAGGTGTTGGCCGAGATGAAGGAGCTACTTGCAGCGTACCTGTTCTAAGGCTCTTCGTCAGCGGAGATGAACTTGCCGGCGCGCAGGTCCTGCTCCAACTCCTGCGCCTCTTTTCGGAACTCTGGCGTATCGCCGACGTTGAACGCCCAGAAGTAAATTTCTTCGGTATCGGTCAGAAATGTTTCGAGTTCGGAGGAAAGCGGCGCGGGCAACAGCGGGCCGCGGTAGTTCGGCGCGGTTTCGACGCGCCAACTCCCGTTGTCGAAACGAAGCCACAGGATGCGGTCGCTGCCGAAGCTGGCCGGCTTGCCTGGGAGCCGGAGGTGGGCCAGGAGCCGGCCAAAGTAGACGCGGTCCGGTTGGGCGGCGGGCGTGTAGGAAAACCAGTTTTCTTGGCGCTGCCAGCCGGCTTTGGCCGCGGGTTGTCCCGGCGCCGCGGGGGATGGCGCGGGCGCCGGGGGCTTGGAGCAGCCGAGGCCCGTGGCCAGCAGCGCGGCCGGCCCGAGTTGCCGCCGTGTCACTTTTTCACCAGCTTGATCTCAAACAGCTTCGGCCATAGCTTGCCAGTCACGAATAGCCGCTTGCCCGCAGCGTCGTAGGCGATGCCGTTGAGAACGTCCGTGCCGGCACGCTCGTGCCAGGGCAGTATCCCGGCGAGATCGATCGAACCGGTGACCCGGCCGTCCAGCGGGCTGATTTTGACGATCCGGTCTGTCTGCCACACATTGGCAAGGATCTCGCCCTCCACCCACTCCAGCTCGTTCAACTCTTTCACTGGTCGGCCGTTCTCCCGTACGCGGATGCGGCGAGTTTCGGTCAGCGTCTTGCCATCGAGCACGCGGATCTCATCCGTACCGTCGCTGAAGTAAAGGTTCTTGCCGTCGGTCGTGAGCCCCCAGCCTTCCCCGCGATAGGTAAATTTATTCTGCAACTTGAAATCGTGCAATCCCCAAACGAAGCCAACCTCGCCTTGCCAGGTGAGTTGTACGATGCGGTCGCCGACGACCGAGATGCCCTCACCGAAGTACTGCGCGGGCAGTGTGAGCTTCTGCAGCACGACACCCGTCTCGAGTTTTACCTTGCGGAGCGACGAGCGGCCATGTAGCCCCGTACCCTCGTACAGGAACCCGTTCCGGTATTCAAGACCCTGCGTGAACGCCTCCCGATCGTGCGGATACGCCTTCACAATCTGGTAGGTCCACTGAGCACACAGTGGGCTCGCGAGCAGGAATAAGGCCAAAACTCTCATTCGACCGTTAGCTTAGCAAGCCCGGTATGCGAAAATAGTGGGTACAATGACGGAAATCGTTAAAGTTGTAGGCCGCGAGATTCTGGACTCGCGTGGCAATCCCACCGTGGAAGCCGATGTGTATTTGGTGGATGGCAGCGTTGGACGCGCCGCCGTTCCGAGTGGCGCCTCTACCGGCGAGCACGAAGCCGTGGAGCTCCGCGATGGCGATAAGAGGCGTTACCTGGGTAAGGGCACGCGCAAGGCCGTCGACAACATCAACAAGAAAATTGAACCGGCCATCATCGGCATGGATGCTTCGCGGCAGGCCGAAGTCGATGCGAAGATGATCTCGACTGACGGCACGGCCAACAAAGGCAAGCTGGGCGCCAACGCCATCCTTGCCGTCTCCATGGCCACCGCGCGCGCCGCCGCGCAGAGCCACGACCTGCCGCTGTACCGCTACCTCGGCGGCGTGAATGCTTGCATTCTGCCCGTGCCGATGATGAACCTGATCAACGGTGGCGCGCACGCCGATAGCTCCGTCGACCTGCAGGAGTTCATGGTTGCTCCGCACGGGGCCACCAAGTTCTCCGACTCGCTCCGCATGGGCGCTGAAGTGTTCCACACGCTGAAGGGCGTGCTGAAGAAGCGCGGCTACTCCACCTCCGTCGGCGACGAGGGCGGGTTCGCGCCGAGCCTGAAGTCGAACGAAGAAGCGCTCGAAGTGCTGATGGAAGCCATCGTGCAGGCCGGCTACAAGCCCGGTACGCAGATCTCTATCACGCTCGACCCCGCCGCCAGCGAGTTCTACGACAAGAAGAAAAAGAAGTACGTGTTCAAGAAGTCGGACGGCTCCGAGCGCAGCTCCGAGCAGATGGCCGAGTTCTGGGCCGACCTGGTTTCGAAGTACCCGATCATCTCGATTGAAGACGGCATGGCCGAAGACGATTGGGCCGGCTGGAAGATTCTGACCGACGCGATCGGTTCGAAGTGCCAGCTCGTCGGCGACGATCTTTTCGTTACCAACACGAAGCGCCTGCAGATGGGCATCGACAAGGGCATCGCCAACTCGATTCTTGTGAAAGTGAACCAGATTGGTTCGCTCACCGAGACTCTCGAAGCCATGCACATGGCCTCCGTGGCGGGCTACACCGCGATCAGCTCGCACCGTTCGGGCGAGACCGAGGACAGCTTCATTGCCGACCTCGCCGTCGCCACCGGTTGCGGTCAAATCAAGACCGGTTCGGCTTCGCGTACGGACCGGATTGCGAAGTACAATCAGCTCCTGCGGATTGAAGAGGAACTGGGTTCGCTCGCCAAGTTCGCCGGACGCGCGGCGTTTAAGCGGTAGTTATGGCCAAGAAACCCGTCGTCCTCACCATCCTTGACGGTTGGGGCTATTCGCCCGAAACCCGCGGCAACGCGGTGTATCTGGCGAAGACCCCCACCTTCGACATGTTGCAGCGGACGTTCCCCAATACTTTGATCCAGACCTCGGGAGAAGCCGTCGGGCTTCCTCCGGGGCAGATGGGCAATAGCGAAGTGGGACATCTGAACATCGGCGCCGGGCGCGTCATCCGCATGGATGTCACCCGGATTGATCTTCTCGTCCTAACCGGCGACATTTATCAGGACCCGACGCTGAAGGCCTTAATGGCCGCGGCGCGGGGCCGCCGGCTGCATCTGCTCGGGTTGGTGAGTGACGGCGGCGTCCATTCCTACAACACGCATCTCTATGCGCTCCTCGCCATGGCGAAGCGCGAAGGGCTGACCGACGTGGCAGTGCATGCCTTCATGGACGGGCGGGACACTCCGCCGCATTCGGGCATTTCGTATATGAAAGAGCTCGAAGCCAGGATCGCCGAGATCGGGGTGGGCCGCGTGGCGACCGTAACCGGCCGCTACTACGCCATGGACCGCGATAAGCGCTGGGAACGCGTGGAGATGGCATTCCGCACGGTGGTGCTGGGGCAAGGCGAGAAGGCGCCGGATGCGCTGACCGCGGTGACCCAAAGCTACGATCGTGGCACGACTGACGAATTCGTGCTACCGACGGTGATTGGCGACGGCGCGCCGATTCGTGACGGCGACGCCGTGATGTTCTTCAACTACCGGGCCGACCGTGGCCGGGAGTTGACACAGGCGATTCTCGATCCGAGCTTCGAACCGATCTCCCGCTCGCTCGCGCCGAAGAACTTGCACTACGTCACCATGACGCAGTACGACAAGAACTTCGCCGATTGGGGCGTCAAGCATGTGATTCCCGTTGAGACTCCGAACAACATTCTGGGTGCAGTGCTCGAACAGCACAACCTGCGGAACCTGCGCACCGCGGAGACGGAGAAGTATCCGCACGTGACGTTCTTCTTCAACGGCGGCATCGAGAAACCGTTTTCCACCGAAGAGCGCGCCATGGTCGCTTCGCCCAAGGTCGCTACCTATGACCTCGCGCCCGAAATGTCGGCGCAGGGCGTCTGCGACATCGTGAAGAAGGGCCTGGTCGACGACACCTTCGACGTCATCGTCGTCAATTTTGCCAACCCCGATATGGTGGGCCACTCCGGAAAGCTCGAACCGGCCATCCGAGCCTGTGAAAAGGTCGACGATTGCCTCAGCCAGATCTGGCCGCTCATCCAGCAGCGCAACGCCGCCTGGATCGTGACTGCCGACCATGGCAACGCCGAGACCATGATCGACCCGGAGACCGGCGGTCCGCACACCTACCACACGACGAACCCGGTGCCCTTCATTCTTGCAAGCGACGGCATGCAGCAATTGCGGAGTGGCGGTAGCCTGCGCGACATCGCCCCGACGATTCTTGGGCTGCTCGGCGTACAAAAGTCGGCCGAAATGACGGGTGTTGACCTTCGCGTTTTATAATGCGGCGTGGCTGCGTCTTCATTCTTAACTCGACTCACTGAGCAACACCGCTTTCGGTACTACGACCTCTGTCTTTCCTTTTTCGTGGTCGTACTGCTGATTTCCAATCTTGTCGCCCCTAAAATTTGCCAGATCGGGCCGTTCACCCTGTCTGGCGCACAACTTCTTTTCCCGCTGACCTACATCTTCGGAGACATCTTCACCGAGGTCTACGGCTATGCCGGTTCGCGGCGGGCCATCTGGCATGGTTTCCTGGCCCAGACCCTGCTGACGGTGCTGGCGATGACGATCGTGACGCTCCCGCCGGCGCCCGGTTGGGAGAACCAGCAGGCGTTTGAGACCGTGTTCGGCTTCCTGCCTCGGCTGGTCGTCGCCAGCTTGATCGCCTACTGGTGCGGCGAGTTTGCCAACTCCTTCGTCATGGCCAAGATGAAGGTCATCACGAAAGGCAAGATGCTTTGGGCGCGGACGATCGGCTCGACCGCCGTTGGTCAATTGGTCGATACCGTGATCGTGATGATCATCGGTTTCGGCGGCACGATGTCGTGGGACCTCATTTTCAGCCTGATCTGGTCGGGCTACGTGGTGAAGGTGCTCTACGAGGTGGCGGCGACGCCGGTGACCTACCTGGTAGTGAATTTCCTCAAGAAGGCCGAGGGCGTGGACCTCTACGATACGGACACGAACTTCAACCCCTTCGCCCGCATGAGCTGAGTTTGCTATTATAGTGGCGTTGTTGTTACACACTGAGGGGGTGAATTTTTTTTGGCTGAAGTCCTAGTCCAAGACGGCGAAACGCTTGAAAATGCGTTGCGTCGCTTTAAGCGCAAGGTGCAACAGGAAGACATCATTAAGGAGATCAAGCGTCACTCCTTCTACCTGAAGCCCGGCGAAAAGCGCCGCACGAAAGAAGCGTTGGCCCGCAAACGAAACCGCAAAAAGCGGAACAAAGATGTCGAGTAACCTCCTCGGCAAAACAGTAGGGCGCCTCTTAACGGGCGCCCTTCTTGCGTTTGGCCTCCAGGCGCAGCCGTTCGATCTCGTGATCGCCAACGGCCGGGCCATGGACCCGCAAACCAAGCTCGATGCCGTCCGATACATTGGCATCCGAAACGGCCGCATCGCCGCGATCAGCGCGACGCCGTTGCAAGGCAAGCAGACATTGGATGCGAAGGGACTCGTTGTCGCGCCGGGGTTCATCGATTTGCATTCGCATGGGCAGTCCGATGAGAATTACCGGTACAAGGCCCGCGATGGCGTCACCACGGCTCTCGAAATGGAAGTTGGCGTTTCGCCCGTGAAGCCCTGGATCGCTGAGCGGCAGGGCAAAGCATTGATCCATTTTGGCGCCTCCGTCGGCCATATCCCGACGCGCATGGCGGCGGTGGGTGATAACTCGGATTGGCTGCCGCGCGGCCCGGCGGCGACGCGGGCGGCCTCGCAGGCCGAGCAGGAAAAGACGTTGGCGCTGATCCGGCAAGGCCTGCGCGAAGGCGGCCTTGGCGTTGGAATGGGCATCGCCTATACGCCATACGCCAGCCGCTCTGAGATTTTGGACGTCTTCAAGCTTTCCGCCGCGGCGAAAGTGCCGATCTTCGTCCACATGCGCAGCGGCGGCCGGAAAGATCCCGGTGTCGTCGATTCGCTGCAGGAAGTGATCGCGGACGCCGCAGCGACCGGTTCGCCTCTCCATGTGGTCCACATCAATTCGAGCTCCGGCCGCGCTTGGGCCGAAGCGATCGGAATGGTCCGTGGCGCGCGTTCGCGCGGCATCGACATAACGACCGAAGCCTATCCTTATGTCGCCGGGATGACCCGGCTCGATTCGGCCATCTTCGATCCCGGCTGGCAGGAGAAGCTCGATTCGACGTTCAAAGACCTGATGTGGGTCGATACCGGCGAGCGGTTGAACGAGAAAAGCTTCGCCGAACGGCGCAAGCAGGGCGGCACCGTGATCACCTTCACAATGCGCGAGCAGGACGTGGATCAAGCGATCGCCGCCCCGGACGTGATGGTGGCGAGCGACGGCTGGATTACGGAAGGCAAAGGCCATCCGCGGGCTTCCGGCACGTATGCGCGCGTTCTCGGCGTCTACGTCCGCGAGCGCAAAGTCCTTACCTTGATGGAAGCGCTGAACAAGATCAGCTACATGCCGGCGAAGCGTCTCGAAAGCTTTTCTCCGGTGATGAAGCGCAAGGGGCGGATTCAGGTGGGTGCGGACGCCGATATCGCCATCTTCGATCCGGCGACGGTGATTGACCGCTCCACCTATCAGAATCCGGCCCAGTATTCCACCGGCATCAAACACGTTCTCGTAAACGGTGTCGTGGTCGTTAAGGACGAAAAGCTGGCCGAAGGCATCTTCCCCGGCCAGCCGATTCTCAGCTCCGTTACAGTCCCTTAGCCTTCACTTGTTTAAAGCCGGCGGGGACGGCGAATGCCGCCGCGTCGACGGATTGCGCCGAGAAGTTGAGCGTCTCCGTCGTCATCTCCATCATGCTGGCCGGCGACGAGAAGCTGCCTTCGACGGGCGCGGCGCTCTTGGCCGGTTCGGCTGCCGGAGCGGCCGCCGGGGCGGGAGCCTCTTCCGTCTTCTTCTTTCGGCCAAAGCCGCCGAGGCGTCCGCCCAGCGCGCCGGAAAGAGCATCGCCCATGGTGGGCCGGCCCGGACCCGCCGCCGGCTGCGCCTGCATGGCTTCCATCTGTTTGATCTGCTCGGGATCGGTGGGGATCATACGCATCACCGTGACCACCGGCACTCCGCCCATTTCCGCCATTTTCTTCGCCAACTCAGCCATTCCCTTGGCCATTCCCGGCTGCGCCATGGGGCCCGCCGCTCCGGCCAGCGTCGCCAAACCCATCTTTTCCACCATCTTCTTCTGGAAGTTGGTGACTTCGTCGAAGCCCGCGACCTTGTTCTTCGAAATCCAGTTGCTCATCTCCATCCGCATCTGGCCTTTCTGGCCGCCGGAGTTGCCTTCGACGAGCATCGTCATGAACCACTCGCTCGTGGCCATGCCGTTGACGGTCGCGGTCTTCCCGGTCTCCTTGCCATCAACGCTGACGCTGGTTTCCGACTTGCCGCCCTTCGAGAGCAGCTTTTCCATTTGTGCCTTGGTCTCGGCAAACGTCATCACGGAGTAGGTCTGGTCCTTCAGATTCACCGTCGTGGTGGTCTCGGCCGCCAGATCGACAATCAGGATCGAGTCCTTCGACCGGGTGGCCATCTTGTCGCCTTTCACTGCAATCGTGCTGGTCTGCGGGTCGGTGGCGCCGCGGCCCACCATTTGCATCATGCGCAGCATGGAACCACCGGTCATCCGGGTGGTCTGATCGTATTTAAAATCGGCAAAACAGAGACTACTGAGGACTAGCGCGGACGAAAGAGTGCGAAAATACATATTTCCTCCAGAACTCATATAATAACGAACGCCACCATGAAGCCTCTTGTCATTAAGTCCACCGCCAAGGTCGTCATGGGGTGGCTGGTTTTTTCAACCCTTCTGCTTCTGGGCATCGCCTATTATCTGTATACGCGGAATTGGGAGCCGCAAGCCTTGCTCGGGCTTTTTGCGATCCCGATCGGCATCGACCTCTGGGCAACCTTTCGCCTTTTCCAGCTCCAAGCCCGGCAGATTACCCTTACCGAAGACATGCTGCGCTTTGAAGAGGGGTTCTTTGGCAAGTCCCAACGGAACCTGATGCTCACGAAAATTGAAGATGTCCGCGTGGAGCAAAGCGTGGGCCAACGGATGTTGGGCGTCGGCAATCTCGCCGTCCAGGCGACGGGCGATTCGACACCGTTATGTCTTGATAACATCGACAACGCCCGAGCCGTCGCTGACCGAATTCTCAATGCGGCCAAAGCCGCCCGGAAAAACTAACTCATGTCTGATCAATTTCTTGCTAACAAAGTAGCTGTCATCACTGGCGGCAGCCGCGGCTTGGGCCGTGCGATGGCCGTTTCGCTCGCCGCCAAGGGCGCGCAGATCGCGCTGGTGGCCCGCGACGTCGCGGCGCTCGAGGAAAGCGCCCGCCTTGTTGCCGAGGCCGGTTCCACGGCCCATTGCTTCGCCGCCGACGTCACGGACGAAACCCAGGTGGCGGCGATGGCCGAAGCCGTGCTCTCCGCCTTTGGGGGCGTCGACATTCTCATCAACAACGCTGGCATCAACATCCGGAAGAACGTCCATGAGTTCACCCTGGCCGAATGGAACTCCGTCATCGGTACGAATCTCAGCAGCGCCTTCCTGCTTTGCCGCGCTTTCGTGCCCCACATGAAGGGCAAGGGCTATGGCCGCATCATCAACATGACGTCGATCATGAGCCACGTCTCGCTAGGCGGCCGTACGGCCTACTCCTCCAGCAAGGCTGCCCTGCTCGGCTTCACCAAGTCGCTGGCGCTCGAACTGGCCAATGAGGCGATCACCGTTAACGGCATCAGCCCCGGACCGTTCGCCACCGAGATGAACATCCCGCTGATGAACAACCCTGAAACCAACGCCATCTTCATGTCGAAGATTCCGCTGGGCCGTTGGGGCAAGGTGGAAGAGATCGGCCAACTCGCGGCGTACCTGTGTTCGCCCGACGCTGGCTTCATCACCGGAACCGACATCCTCATCGATGGGGGCTGGTGTGCGCAGTAGCGTTTTTCTACTGACTCTACTTCTCCTGGCCGGCTGTCAAAAGAGCGAAAAGAAGATCATCGCCGTTGTGCCGAAGGCGACCTCGCACCTGTTCTGGCTCTCGGTGCAGGCCGGCGCCATGGCGGCGGGCGAAGAGTATGGCGTTCAGGTGGAGTGGAACGGCGCGGCCTCGGAAACCGATTACACGCGCCAACTCCAGATTCTCGATAGCTTCATCTCCCGGCGCGTCGACGGCATTGCCGTGGCCGCCACCGAACGGAAGGCATTGCTCAGCTCGCTCGATCGGGCCGCCGCCGCGGGAATCCCGGTGACGGTATTTGACTCCGGCATCGACGGCGAAAACTACATGAGCTTCCTGGCTACGAACAACTACGAGGCCGGGCAGATGGCCGCTCGCAGCCTTGGGCGGCTTCTTGAGGGCAAAGGTAACGTCGCGGTGCTGATGCATACCCCGGGCAGCGGCTCCACCATGGATCGCGAACGCGGCTTCACCGAAGCGCTGCAATCCGAGTTTCCTGGAATCAAAATTGTCGCGTCGCAGTACGGACAATCCGACCGATCGAAGGCGATGGCCGCGGCGGAGAACATCCTTACTGCGCATCCGGGTCTGAACGGTATCTTCGCCTCTTCGGAGCCGTCAAGCGTCGGCGCGGCGCTGGCGATCAAGTCGCGAAATCTGGTGGGCAAAGTGCGGCTGCTTGCCTTCGATTCGAGCGACGGCATGATTGAGGATCTCAAGGCCGGCGTCATAGACGCCATGGTCGTGCAGGATCCGTTCCGTATGGGTCATGATGCCGTAAAGACGCTGGTCGACAAGCTCAACGGCCAGACTCCGCCGAAGCGGATCGACCTTTCGGCGCGCGTCGTCACGCGGGCCGATCTTGAAAAAGCAGAGGTGCAGCGCCTTCTGCATCCGGATTTGAGGCGATGGGTCAAGCAGTAAAGGCCGAGGCGCTGGAGCGCTTCGGCATCGCTTTGCTGGAGGCCGCGGGAACGCCGCCGGCCTACGCCCGAGAGGTGGCGGCCAACCTTGTCTTCGGCAATCTGCGCGGCGTCGATTCGCATGGCATTCGCCTGTTGCTGTACTACTTGGAGCACATCCGCCATGGCCTGATCCTGCCCGCGGCTGGCGGTGAACCCTTGACTGAATTTGGCGCCATCTGCGTCTACGACGCCGCCTTCGGCCTCGGCGCGGCGACCTCCGCCGAATGCTGTGCAATTGCCAATCGCCTGGCGTCGACGCACGGCGTCGGCGTCGTCACCGCCCGCCGGGCCAACCATTTCGGCGCGGCAGCCTACTGGGCGCGGAAGATGGCGGACGCGGGCCATATCGGCATCGCGTTCTGCAACGCCTCGACCATCGTCGCCCCGTGGCAATCGAAAGAGGCAAAATACGGAACGAACCCAATTTGCATGGCGGTTCCCGGTCCGTACGAAGACAGCTTCCTGCTTGACATGGCGACGACCACCGTCGCCGCGAACCGAATTTTTAAGGCTTTTCAGAACCACGAACCTGAAATCCCCATCGGCTGGGCCATGGACCGCGACGGCCGCCCGACCACCGACACCAAGGCCGCCTACGAAGGACTGGTCGCCCCACTCGGCGGCTACAAGGGCACTGGGCTCGCGCTGATGGTGGAGATCCTCACCTCCGTCCTAGCCGGTGGCGCGATGGGCTCCGAAATTGGCGGCATCCGGTACACGGCGAAGCCTCTCAGCGTCAGCCATTTTTTCCTGGCCATCGACGTACGGCGCTTTATGCCGGCTGACGAGTTCGAAGCCCGGATGCGGCGTCTACTGCACGAAATCCGCACCGCCACCCCGGCCGCCGGGTACGACGAAGTGCTGGTTGCCGGAGACCCGGAGATCCGCATGGAACGCGAACGGCGCGAGCGCGGCATCCCATTCTCGGATACCGACCTGCAAGCTTTACGCGAAGCCGCCGAGGCCTTGGGCATTGAGCCGCTACAATTAGAAAATGCCTGAGGAAAAGCCGCCGTCGTTTGAGACCGGCCTGTCGGAATTGGAAGCCGTCGTAAAGGAACTGGAGGGCGGTGACCTGCCGCTTGAACAGGCCATCGCGCTGTTTGAGAAGGGCGTCCACCTGTCGGACAACTGCCGCAAACAACTGGAAGAGGCGGAGACCCGCGTCGAGATTCTGCTGAAGAAAAACGGTCAGGTGAAGGCCGAGCCGTTCGAAGGAAACTAGTCGTTCATGGATTTGAAAGCTTACCTGGCCCGTCAGGCCGAGCGATGTGATGCAGCTCTCGAACGTTGGGTACCGTCGGAATCGACCCCGCCCCAGACTATCCATAAAGCCATGCGCTACAGCCTGTTTGCCGGCGGCAAGCGTGTGCGCCCCGTGCTTTGCATGGCGGCTTTTGAAGCGGTGGGCAGCGGACGCGAAGGGATCGCCGACGCGGCCTGCACGCTCGAAATGATTCACACCTATTCGCTGATCCACGACGATCTGCCCGCGCTTGACAACGACGATCTCCGCCGTGGCCGCCCGACGAATCACAAAGTGTTTGGCGAAGCCATGGCGATTCTGGCCGGCGACTCGCTGCTCACGCTTGCGTTCGAGGTGCTGGGCCGATTACCGCATGGCGGCCCGCTTGTCGCTGAACTCGCGCGCGCCTCGGGAACCGTCGGCGGCATGATTGGCGGCCAGGTGCACGACATCGAAGGAGAACGCCAAACGCCTACGGCGGAACTGCTCGACCAGATCCACCGGGCGAAGACCGGCGCACTGCTGCGTTGCTCGCTTCGCATGGGCGCGCTCTACGCGGAAGCGACGCCGGAGCAGTTGGCTGCTTTAACGGCGTACGGCGAACATGTCGGCCTGGCGTTCCAGATCGTGGACGACATCCTCGATATCGAAGCCTCGCCCGAGGAGCTTGGTAAGACGCCGGGGAAGGACGAGGCGCAGGAGAAGATCACCTTCCCGGCGGTTTATGGACTCGAGCGCAGCCGGAATATGGCCGAGGCCGAGCGCCTTGCCGCCCATTCCGCGCTAGCCGGCTTCGACGCCAAGGCCGATCCGCTGCGGGCTCTCGCGGACTTCATCGTCCAGCGCAAAGGATAGCTGATGGCGAAGGTGCGCCTCGATCAACTGGTTGTCGAGCGCGGCTTGGCCTCCTCCCGCGAAAAAGCGAAGGCTCTCATCCTGGCCGGGCAAGTGCTGCTCGACGGGCAAAAGTCCGACAAGGCCGGCCGTGAGGTTTCTGAAGACGCGCGGGTCGAGCTGCTGGCTCAGCCGCGCTTCGTCAGCCGCGGCGGGCTGAAGCTGGAAGCCGCACTCGACCATTGGCACATTGACCCGACCGGCAAGGTTGGGCTCGACGTTGGCTCCTCTACCGGCGGCTTCACCGATTGCCTGCTCCAGCGCGGGGCGCGGATTGTCTACGCCTTCGACGTTGGTTCGAATCAGATGGATTGGAAGCTGCGCACGGACCCCAGAGTCGTTATCCGGGAAGGGGTCAACGCCCGCTACCTGCAACCGTCCGATATTGCCGAGCCGGCGGACCTTCTCGTTGCCGATGTCTCGTTCATCTCCATCACCTTGATCCTGCCCGCCGCCGTGGCGCTGTTGCACCCGCACGGCGAACTCGCTATCCTCGTGAAACCCCAGTTCGAGGTGGGACGCGGGCAAGTGGGCAAGGGCGGTATCGTCCGCGACCCGGCGTTGCATGAAGAAGCGGTGGCAAAAGTTTCGCACGCGGTCCAAGCGCTCGGCTTTGTAACGGATGTGATCGATAGTCCGATTCTCGGCGCCGAAGGTAATAAAGAATTTCTCCTCTATGGCAGAAAGCAATAAGAGCGTCGGCGTCATCGCCAAACCCGGTATCCCGAACGCTACCGAACTCCTCGAGAACCTGTTGGCATGGTTCGCGGAACGGCAAGTCACCGTTCGTTACGACGAACAGAGCGCCATCTACCTCGGCCGTTCCGATGGCATGGCGAGAGCCGATCTTCCAGAAGGCACGGAGTTTGTCATCGTACTGGGCGGCGATGGCACGCTGCTTTCGGCGGCCCGGGCGATCGGCGGCCGAGACATTCCGCTGTTGGCCGTCAACCTGGGTCATCTTGGGTTCCTTTCCTCTATCTCGCTCGACGAGCTCTATCCTTCACTCGAACTTGCCATGCGGCACGAGTATCGGATTGGTCCGCGCCGTATGCTGCACTGCGAAGTCTTCCGCGGTGAGGAGTCCATCGCAGAATTCGAAGCGCTCAACGACATCGTGTTGACGAAGGCCTCCATCGCCCGCATGATCGATCTTGACTGCTTCGTGGACCGGCATTTTGTCGCCTCCTTTAAAGCTGACGGGTTGATCATCGCGACGCCCACCGGCTCGACCGCCTACTCGCTCTCCGCGGGTGGCCCCATCATTTTTCCGACCGTCCAAGCCTTGGCGATCACCCCGATCTGTCCGCATACGCTGACCAATCGCCCGGTGATTGTAAATGATGCTAGTGTTATTACGATCCAGGCGAAAAGCGAGGACGAAGGCATCTTCCTCACTGTCGATGGCCAAGTGGGCCAACCGCTGAAGAGAGGCGACCGCGTGGTCTGCCGCAGCAGTGAAAATTACATCAAGCTGATTCGGCCGCCGCAGATGCTCTTCTTCGATGTGTTGCGGGCGAAGCTCAAATGGGGAGAACGATGATGAAGATTTCGCAGACGAGCTGGATTTTTATCGCCATGGTGGCCGGCATCGCGCTCGGCTTTTTCGCGCCGGAGTTTTCAAAAGAACTCGCGCCCATCTATAAGATCTTCATCAATCTCATCAAGAGCATCATCGCTCCGTTGCTATTCGCGACGCTCGTCTACGGCATCGCCAGCTCCGGCAACGTGAAGACCATGGGCCGCATCGGCGGTAAGGCCATCCTCTATTTTGAAATCGCCACCACGCTGGCCCTGATCGTTGGTTTGGCCGCCGTCAATCTCATCCAACCGGGCGTCGGCCAGCATATTGATCCGGCCAAGGTCGCGGCCACCAACCTGCCCGCCCAGAAGACACAGACCCTCACGCAGATCATCGAACACGCCTTTCCGGCCAGCGTAATCGACGCGATGGCGAAAGGCGACGTTCTGCAGTTGGTTGTCTTCTGCTTCCTGTTTGGCACCGCCTGCGTAGCTGTTGGGGAGAAAGCGAAATTCATTGTGGAGTGGTGCGAATCCCTCGCCGAGGTGATGTTCAAATACACCTCCTATGTCATGTATCTGGCGCCGATCGCCGTAGGCGCTGCCATCGCCGTTACGGTGGGTACCTACGGCGTAGGCATCCTGAAAACGCTGGGCCTGCTCGTTCTTACTGTATTTGGATCACTCGTATTTTTCGTTGTCTTCGTGCTCGGGCCGATTATCTATCTATCGAAGATTCCGCTGGGCCGCTTCATTGAGGCGGTGAAGGAGCCGTGGCTCATTGCGTTCTCGACGGCTTCTTCAGAAGCCGCTCTGCCCAAGGCCCTCGAAAACATGGAGCGCTTCGGGGTCCCGAAGCACATCGTCAGTTTTGTGCTGCCGACGGGCTATAGCTTCAATCTCGACGGTTCGACACTTTACCTCGCGGCGGCCAGCATCTTCTGCGCGCAGGTGGTCGGCATGGAACTCACCATCGGTACGCAGGTCATGCTGATGCTTACCCTGATGCTGACGAGCAAAGGCGTCGCCGGCGTTCCCCGAGCCTCGCTGGTAATCCTCGCCGGCACCATCGCCGCGTTCAACATCCCACCCGACGGCATCGCACTCATCCTGGGTGTCGACGCGATCCTCGATATGGCACGGACGTCCGTCAACCTGCTGGGTAACTGCTTGGCCTCCGCGGTCGTGGCGCGCTGGGAAGGCGTCGATTTGAGCAAAGCACCGGAGCAGATCGCCGAAACCGTCTGACGCGATTCGCCCGTATCTCTCGCTGATTCCAGCATGAGGTACCTGCTCGCCCTGATCGCATTGTCCGGACTAACGGCTGCTCCCTATCGGGATCCAGATGGCTTTGCGCTGGACCTGCCGGCCGGCTGGCAGGTGAAGAAATTTGGGCAAGGCGGGGTGGTGGCGATCTCCACGGACCCCTCCCGCTTCGCCCTGATATTGCCCGTTCTTGGCCGCAGCGGCGATTGCTCCGCCACCTTGCGTCAGGCACTTTCCAGCGGTTGGAATGCCTTCCCGGGCATTGCGGATGTCCAGTTGCAAGCGGCCGGCCCTCGCGCCGCCGTGGCCGGGTTTTCTGTTCGTCAGCGACAGGGCCGTGGCGCCATGCTTTGCGCTGAAACCGGCCCACGCTCGGCGATGTTCTATGCCTTGTCGGCCCCCGCCGCGCAGTATGGAACGGACCGGCCCGCACTCCTGGCCATCTTGAAGAGCTTCCGCTACACCGGCCGGCCCGGCGCGGCATCGCCTGCCGTCGCTGCCGTACCGCCCATGGAGCCCTGGCGCGAGCCCACCGAAGGCGCCTACCAAAGCGTGAAGCCAGCCGGATGGCAGGTTGGCGGAGGCGTACGCCGCGTCTCGAACAACGATGTCCGCGTCGGCGTGCAACTGCTCAGCCCGGATCGTTCTTCCGCCATCTTCCTCGGTGATACCCGGCTCAACAAATGTTTTGTCGCCGGCACGTTCTCCTCGCAATACGCCTCCGCGCCGCTCGGCCAAGGCGTGGAGCGTTGCCCGTACCGGGATGGGGTGCAGATGGCCGAGTTCTATGCGGCGCGCGCCCTAGCCAGCGACTGGCGCCTCGAAGGTGTCCAAGTTATCTCCCGGCGGCCACGTCCCGATCTCAACCAGCTCGGCGCTCAGGCCTCGGCCACCTTAGGCCAGATGGGGATGAATCAATCCTATGGCGAAGTCCGGTTCGTTGGCTCTCGCGGCGGCGTTCCCATGGAGGGCATCGTGATCGGCGCGACGCTCTTTACCACGTCGGGCAGCGTGGATCCCAACGGCGGCATGTACACCTCCTACGTCACCGGCTACCTTGCACCGGCCGATCGCGCCGCCACCGTTGGCGCCGCGGCCAACCGAGTCATGAGCAGCGTTCGCTGGGACTACGGCTGGATCACCGGCAATCGCCAGGCGGCCATCAATGATACCCGGATGGCTCTCGAATACAACCGGCAGATCGCCGCCCTCGGCCAGCGGATGTTTGAAGAGCGGGACGCCTCCAACCAGCGTCGCGCCAACGCCTCTGGCCACCTGCTCTCCGGCACTGTCGAACTGCAGGGGCCCGACGGGCAGAAGTATCAAGCCAAGGCCGGTAGCAACTATTACTATCTCGATACCGACGCCGCCCGCCGGGTCTCCGATCCGAACGACGCCGTCACGCGCCGGGACGTCTGGGACCGCGATGTCGACCTGCAGCCCTTGGCGATCGTTCCCTAACGGAGCGCGGCTTCGAGCTCTTTCTTCAATTGCGAACCCGGTGTGAACAGCGGTCCCAGCACGGTCAAGGCCTCCCGCACCCGCTGTTTGCCCAGCTCGGCTCGTCCCGTCCGCACGAGGCACAAGCCTTCTGTATAAAGCCGGTTGCCGCGCCACTGCGCCGGCAGGCTGGGCCCCGCGATGGCGTCGACCTCCTGCATGAGTTCCGGCACCCCGTCGCAGTTGCCGGACCGCAAGAGCGCCATACCGGCATCACTCAGAATCATCCAGCGCTGCGGGCCAATCTCAGCGGCCCGGCGATGGGTCTCGGCGATTGTCTCGTTGGCGATCGCCGCCGGCCTTTCCTTTTCGCCCGCCAATCCCAGCTTGGTGGCCCACATCACCTTCAGGCGCAAGAATTCGAACGGGCTGGTGAACCCCTCGCTCAACTGCACCGCCTCGCCCAGAGCCGCAGCCGATTCGCGCGCCCGGCCCTTGCCCCCTTCGACAAATGAGATTGACCGCAGCAGCGCAATCCGTACGCCCGGCGAGTCGGGCCCCTTCCCCGCATAGCGCAGACCCTCGTCAATGATGGCCAACGCATCGTCGAACCGCCGGGCCCGGTACAGAGCCATCGAATAGCTGTTTAGCGCCAGCGCCTTGAAAAGGCCAGCCCGCATGGGGACGTCCCGGGCGTCGTCGGGTATTTGCCGAACGATGTCCGGCAGCGGCTGCAGAAACGCCAGCACCTCTCCACTTTTGCCCTCACACGCTCCCATTAACTCACTGCGGGTGGACATATAGCTGACTTTGGCGGAGGGAGGCAGATTCTGGGCTTTGGCGTCATCGTCGGCATTGCGCGCCATCGCTATAGCCTCTTCGCATCGCCCCAGGCCCATCGTCAGGCCCGCCAAGGCAATGTTGGCAGAGAGCTGCTCTGCCGGAGTTGCCGCTCTCCGGCTCGCCTCCTGCATCATCCGGAGCGATCCCTCGGCATCGCCAGCCTCGGCCAGGTAAGATCCCAGGCTCAGGAGCAACGTCGTCGCCGCCGGATCGCTCAGGTCCCGGCGGCGGCCTACTTCGGCGCCGGCCTTCTGCACCAGTTCGCGTACCGGCATATCCTGACGGCCACCGTACATGGGCCTCGAACTCTGGACCATCCAGTTCAAAAAGTCGCTGGTCTCCTGCGCCACGCGGGCGGCCCGCAGGCGCTCTCGCTGCTGCCACCAACCATAGCCCAGCGCAACTGTAAGTCCGGTGAGCAATAGGGTCGTCAGAGTCAATACGCCCCGGTTGCGCTGCGCGTACTTCCGCAGCCGGTAGAGCCGCGTCTGCTTCTGCGCGAGTACCGGACGGTGCTGCAGATACCGTTCGAGATCGTCGCCCAGGGCCGACGCACTGGGATACCGGCTACTTGGCTCCAGCGCTAGCGCCTTGCTTAGAATTACCTGCAGGTCGCCGTGCAGCACCCGGCGGAGTTCGGCAACATCCGTGCCGCGGCGGGCGGCGGCCTCTGGGGACAATATTTCTGTCAGCTTACGGCTCTCGGAATAGCCGGCGGCTCGCTCCCAGACGGAGACCATGGAGTCGCGGCTGCCGAATGGCCACTCCCCTGTCAGCAACTCGAACAGAACCACCCCAAGGCTATAGACGTCGCAGGCCGTCGTCACGCTCTCACCCCGCAACTGTTCCGGACTCGCATAGAGCGGCGTCATTTGCCGGGTCATCGTCAGGTCCCCGGGGCGCACCAGTTTTGCCGTGCCGAAGTCGAGCAGTTTCGCCCGGCCATCTTGAGTCACCAGCAGGTTCGACGGCTTCAGATCGAGATGCACGATCAGCGACCGGTGAGCCGCCTGCACCGCGTCGCAAACCTCCATCATCAGCCGGAGCCGGGCTTCTACCGTCAGTTTGTGGCGGTCGCAATACGCGTCGATCGGCTCGCCGTCCACCCGGTCCATCACCAGGTACGGCTGCTGATCCTCCGTCACTCCCGCGTCGATGACTCGCGTGATGCCGGGATGATCGAGTTGGGCGAGCATCTGTTGCTCGCGGCGGAATCGCGACTCGGTCTCTCCGTCGCTCAGATGCGCGTGCAGGATCTTGACGGCCACCTGCTGCTTCACTCCCGCGCGGTCAATCTCGGCGGCATACACCGTGCCGGTACCGCCCCTGCCGAGATAGTCGAGGATCGTATAGGGGCCGACTGTCTTCAGTTCCGTTGGCGCAGGCTCGACTGGTTGTCGATATTCCCTCCGCGCCTTTGCTTCGTCCTCGAGGGCGCCCAGCATCTGCAGGACCTCTTCGCGAATCGCCGAATCGCTCTCCACCCGTTCGAGGTACGCCGATTGCTCCGGGGCGGGCAGGCGCTCCATCTCTTCGCAGAGCGTCTGCACTCGAGCCCAACGTGCTTCGCGGCTCATATCGCAGCGGTGGCGGAACCGGTATCGGCCACGTTCAGCCGCCGGAAGAGCCACGCCCGTGCCAGGCGCACTTTCCGGTCGACGCTGGACTTCGAAGTGCCCAGCAACTCCGCGGTCTCATCCACGGTATGGCCGATCAAAAAACGCAACTCAAACATCTGAGCTTGCTCGGCGTCGAGCTCCGCCAATTCGTCCAGGGCCCTATCCAGATCCACCATCTGCGGACCGCCCGCGTCCACCCACGGAATCTCCTCATGCAGCGGGACGGGAAACGTCGCCCCGCCTCGCTTTCCGGCTTTGGCGGTACGTGCATGGTCAATCAGCGCCAACCGCATCAGCTTTGCGGTCAGCGTGTAAAAGTGGTGGCGGCCCTCAAAGTGTGGTTCCCGCCGCGTCATCAGCTTTAGAAAGAGCTCATTGACCAGTGCCGTCGCTTGCAGCGTGTGTCCGCCCCGCTCCCGCCGCAAGTAAGCCCCGGCGATCTCCCGCAATTGCGGATACACGAGCGGCGCGAGGCGATCGAGCGCCGTCTTGTCGCCACGCTCCCATTCTTCGAGAAGAATGGTGATGTCCTGGGCCATAGGGAAACAATAGTATAGCGTCAGCGCTGCCGGAGCAGCAGATACCCGGCCAGTAGTCCGCCTAGAGTGCCACCGGCCAGGATTCCGCCGTGCCAGACCATCAGATGCGTAGCCTCCTGATCGGGGCACATCACATGCAGCAGCGCCGCCCCGGTCAGCCCGCAGAACGCTCCCAGCGTCCCCGCGGTTCCGGCCCAGTTCGTCACGTATCCTCGCCGCACGAGCCAAATCACCCCGACGGAGGACGCCAAGGCGACATAGAGGCCTTCCTTCAAACAGCCCCATCCGTGGGCAAACGTTTCCGGCATCCACCGCCATGGAAACGCCAAGGCCGCCACGGCGAGAAACCCCAGCAGCGGCAGTACATTCGCCCAGCGCACACTCACCCAAACCTTCGAGCCTGGGCGCAGGCACTGCGCCATCGCCAAGCCGAGAATCACCACCATCGTCGTGCCCAGCGCGGCCAGAATCATCACCTGCGCCACGGTCATTGCCTCCATGCCGCGGGACCCGAGCAGGTAGCCCCCGCCCACCGTAATCCCGCTGAGCAAGGTGGCAAAGAGCGTCAACACGGCGCCGGTGGAGAGGCCGGGGCGAACGGGGCTCAGATCCGGCACCAGGCCCGCCGGGGCCGGCTTGCCGGGAGGAAGCTCCCGCTCCAGGGCGGCTAGTATCTTCTCCTCGTCGCTCATTTCGCCTCCGCCATTAGCCTGCGCAATGTCTCGTAGGCCCGGTGCGCCTTCTGCTTCACGCTGCCCACCGTGGAGGCGGTCGCCCGGGCCACCTCCTCCAGGCTCATCCCCGTCACCTTCAGCATCAGTAGCACCTCTTTCTGGCTGGCCGGTAGCTGCTCCAGGAGGGGAAGAACGGTCGGGGGGGCATCCGGCGCCGGGGCTGCAAACTCCACTCCCTCGGGCAGGGCCACTTCGCGACTCGAACGCCGCATCTGCCGGCGAAACACGTCCACTCGCGTGTGCCGGGCGATCGCGAACACCCACGGCAATACCGGCTCCGGTGGCCGGTAGGAGTGTCTCGCCCGGTGTAGCCGCATCCAGCACTCCTGCGCGAGATCATCGGCCCGGTCGTATTCACCCAAGCTCCCATAGAACCGGTGCAGCAGTGGATAGACTCGGGCGGCGAACGCTTCCGCCGCCGCCCGGTCTGCTGCTTGATACAGCGTCATGAGTTCCACCAGCTCTTGTTTATCGTCCACCGCTAATCTGCACAAGTCCCGATTGGTTCTCAAGACGCAGAACCCCTCGCGGGCAGACCTCCGAGCAGATGCCACAACCGACACAGGAGGCCCGCGTAAAGCTCTCGTTCCTCTGCGCGTAGGCCCGCACATCGATGCCCATCTCGCAATACTTCGAGCAAAGCCCGCACGAGATGCACATATCCTCTTTCACACGGATGTGGAACCGTTTTCCCGCTTTCTGCGTGATGCCGAGCAGCGCGGCCATGGGGCAGAAGAAACGGCACCATACCCTCGTCCCGCCCAACGGATAGAGACCCGTACCCACCGCGCCGGAGAGAATGCTGCCCACGATCAGCCCGTACCAGGTTTGGAACTGCACCACTTCCGGCGCCTTGCTCTTCGTGAACCAGGAATAGAATAGGAGGCCGGTCAACAACAGACTGATACCGAATACAGAATAGATACTGACCTTTTCAAACTTCCAGGCCGCGCTCGACTTGTCGCTCAAATGCCGCCACGGCTCGCCCATCGTGTTCGCCAACCCGCCGCAGCCGCAGACCCACGAACAGTACCAGCGCTTGCCGATCAGCGCCCCCAGCAGCGGCACGATCACCAGACTCGCCGCTAGCGTATACACCACAAACGGCCAAGGCTGCGCGAACAGATACTCCGGGTTCATGTAGTCGAACTTCAGCGGCCAGAAATAGCTCAGGTAGTATTCCGGCTGGTGCAGCGCTTTCAGCATCATCGGAATCGAAAACGCGAACACCACCTGGACGAACATCACCACGCCGGTCCGCACTACCTGATACCGGTTGTGCCCATACTTCCGGATCATCGCGATGCCGCCCACCAGGATCACCACGGTATATAGAACGCCGTACAGGTCCCACTTGCTGCTCAGGCCCACCTTCTGGGCCCACGGCGTCAGGCTCTCCGTGAAGTAGAGCGCGATGTAGAACCAAACGAGCAGCGCCGCGACGATCCACCCGGTGATGCCCCGGTTCGTCAGGTCATGATACAGCCGGTCCCGGATCATAGCGCCACCTTCCCGAACTCGACATCGTACTGCGCCTCGCTCAGGCGGCCCATCACTTCGTCCACGCGCCGCCGCTCCTCCACCCACTTCACGAGCACCCGATGGTTCCACCGCGTGCCCAGCATCGAGAAGCCCACTGCAAGTCCGTCCCGCTCAATCACCCGCACGCTCGCCTCGCGTCCCGGTAGCTTCCGAAAGCGTCCCGGCCCCTTGGTCTCGCCCGCGCAAGTCCATTCGAGGTGGAAGAACTTTGCGCTGTTGTAGTAGGTCGGTGGCGCATACTCCACCGGCTCGCCCATCATTGCCCGCGCCACCGCTTCGCCCTGCCGCTTCGCCGCGTACCATAGCGGCTCAATCCGGCCCTCCACCTCCGCCACATCCCCCGCGGCAAAAACATCGGGCAGGGAAGTGCGGAACGCTTGATCGGTCACCACCCCCCGGTTCAACTCGGGCGGCGTTTTTACGGTTCGAAGCCATTCCACGTTCGGCTCTACGCCAATCGTCACGCCGACCATCTGACAGGCGATCGTCTCGCCCGCTGTCGTCGTCACTCCCGTCACCCTGCCATCGCCTTCCATCGACTTCACTTCCGTACCGAGTCGCAGATCCACGCCCTGCGCGCGGATATGCGCCGCCACCAAGTCTCCCTCTTCCACGCTCAGCGCCGCCGGCCAGTAGCTGGGTTCCCGGACGAGAAACGTCACCGGCACCCGGTGGTGCATCAGGCACTCCACCAGTTCCACCCCGATCAGCCCGCCGCCCGCCACCACGGCCCGCCGCGTTCCTGGCGTCAGCCGCTCGCACGCGTCGAGGTCCTGCAGCGATACGAACCGGACCACCCCTTCCAAGTCCCGCTCCCACGGCGCCCGCCGCCCTCGCGACCCAGTCGCCAAGAGCAGCTTGTCGTAACTTACCGTGGCGCCGCCCGCCAGTCGCAGCTCCCGCGTACCAGCGTCCAGGTCCACCACCCAATCGCGCAGCAGCGTCAGTCGCTGCTCCCGGAACACCTTGCGCTCGTACGGCTCCAGATCGCGCCGCTGCATCACGTCCATGTAGGCGTACATCAGCGCCGTCCGCGAAAAGAAGTATTCGCTCTCGCCGCTGATTAACGTGATCTGCGCTCGCGGATCCGCCGCCCGCGCGTCCATTGCCGCCGTGACTCCCGCTACTCCATTGCCGACAATGACGAGGTGCATAGGCCTGCTTGTGACACTTTCGCTGCCTGGCCCCGAAAAGTTACGGCAGCAGCGCCAGCGCGCCTTCCAGTTCCATCCGCGTGTGGGTATCGCCTGCCTGACGGGCGGCTTCAATTCCGCGCCGGTACATGGCCGCGGCCTTTTCCACTTCGCCCGCTTTCTCTAGCGTCTGGCCGCCGTGGAAGTAGGCCGCGCAGTAGTCCGGCTTGTTCTGGATCAACTCTTCAAACTGCTGCACTGCATTGGCATACTGGCCCTGATTCGCCAATTCCATCGCCATTCCATAGCGGGCGAACGTGTTGGCGGGGTCCTGGGACAGCATCCCTTGCAAAATTTCTAACCGGGAACTCATCGTTCTTTATAGTACCCCTTGGCTTTATCGTACCCTTTGGGTATGCTTCCCGATCAGCCCGGCCGCCCGGTCTCGGAGTCTGCCTCCGAAATGAGCGAGTTCGCGCTCCCTAACGACGCTAATGTCCTCGGCACTCTTTTCGGTGGAAAAGTGATGGCCATGGTCGATCTCGCTGCGTCCCTCGCCGCCGCGCGCCACGCCCGGTGTGCCGTCGTCACCGCGTCCATCGACCAGATGACGTTCATTTATCCCATTCACATCGGCCAGTTAGTCACGCTGAAGTCCAGTGTCAACCGCGTCTTCCGTACGTCGATGGAGGTTGGAGTGAAGGTATTCATCGAAGACCTGCACTCCCGCGAAATCAAACACACATCGTCGGCCTATTTGACGTTTGTTGCCCTCGCGCAGGACGGCAAAAAAATTCCAGTCACTCCTGTCATCCCACAAACCGAGGACGAACTGCGGCGCTATCAGGAAGCGGGGGAGCGCCGTGAGCAGCGGCTCTCGATGAAGGCGAAGGTTAAATAAGCGCTATTCGCCGTCTTTGTACATGTATTTGATGTTGTGTTTGTACAGCATCAAGTTCGGGGCGCCTTCGCGGTTGAACTTTAGGGCGCACTTGTCGTACCACTCGATCACTCCTTTCAGAATCTCGCCGTCTTTCATGACGATGCACATTGGCGTCTTCGCCTGCATCTGCTTCATGTAATAGAAATTTTCGGCGTTGGTCTGATCGGGCGGTACCGGCTTCTTGGTCGGGGAGGCGCTACGAGTCGGAGGAGGCATGGCGGTTATTGCCCTCTATTGCATCACAAACGGACGCTGCCGCGCAGTTCGAGCACCATCGCGTCCAAAGCAATGCCCTTTTGAATATTCCGCCGCAGCAAATCCACCAATTCGTCGGTCTTCTTTACGGCCTTCTGGATCCATTCAAACGTGATCACCCGCACCAGCCCATCTAACTCCCGCTGAATGTCGAAGTTTCGCAAGGTGGCATTTCTTGCTTCGCACCGCAGAAGCAGCAGATCGTCGAGAAGCAGATAGAGCACTTTCAAATGATTTTCCAGCTTCTCTGACCGGCTGGCGTTCAGCGCCTCGGACGTTTTCGCCCAATCCGCCCACGGAAGCAGGCCGCACGCCGCGCCGAGCAACGCCAACATCTGCGCCCGCCGCTTGTCATAGGCCTGCAAGTCGATGCTCATCGCCAGGCCCGGAGAACCCGCCGCCAGCGCCACCCGCCGGTCTACGTCCTTCAGCCCTTTCTCCTGGGCAAACGCCGCCATCTCCGCCTTGTTCAACGGCGTCAGGTAGATCGGCACCGACCGGGACCGGATGGTCGGCAGCAGATCATACGAGTTCGTCGCCGTCGCTACAATGATCAGGTACTCCGGGGGCTCTTCGAGGGTCTTCAGTAACGAATTCGCCGCTTGTTCATTCGCCCGGTCGATCTGGTCGATCAGGAACACTTTGCGCGGGCCCTTCAACGGCCCGTATTGCGCCCGTTCTTTCAAGACGCGCATCTGCGGAATCGAGATCTGCCGCAGCGGGCCCTCGGGGCAAAACGTTAGAAAATCAGGATGCGAACTGAACAGAATCGGATCTTCGTTTCTTTTCTCCGCGGTCCACTTCTCCCGCTCGGCAATCACGTCCTGGTTCTTTTCAAGCGACAGGTCGTCCTGCTCAATCAACTCCGGGTGGCCGACAATCGAAGCGGCGAAGCGCCGGGCGAGCGTTGCCTTGCCAATGCCTTCCGGGCCCGCCAGCAGGATCGTCTGCGGCATCCGCTGCCCGCGCACCATCTCCTGCAGCACGCGTTGCGCTTCGGCGTTGCCGTGGAAGTTCTCATACATGGGGCTGCACCTCCGCCCAGATTGCCGCTGCGACGGCCTCCACGCTTTGCCCTGCGTCAATCGTCCGGATGCGCCCCGGTTCCGCGGCCGCCAGCGCCAGATAGCCCTGCCGCACCCGGTCATGGAATTCCTCGGCCTGCGCCTCCATGCGGGACTCGTCCGGCCCGTCCTGCTCGGCGTTGCGCGCCCGCGCCCGCGCCAGCCCGGTCCGGTAGTCGATGTCCAGGTAGATGGTCAGGTCGGGCAGAACCTCCTGGCACGCGATCGAGTGCAACTCCCGTACCAGTTCCGCTGTTAGCCCCCGCCCTTCGCCCTGATAGGCCAACGTCGAATCCGTAAACCGGTCGCTCACCACGATTCGACCCGCTGCCAACGCTGGGCGGATCCATTCGTCTACGTTCTGCGCCCGGCAGGCGAAATAGAGCAGCATCTCCGCCCGCGACGACAAGGCGTCATTGGCGGAATCGAGCAGAATCCGACGGATCTGCCGGCCAATCGCCGTACCGCCCGGCTCGGCCGTCTCCAGCACATCCTTCCCCAGGGAACGAAGCCGCTCCAGCAACAGCCGCATCTGCGTCGTCTTCCCGCAGCCGTCGCCGCCCTCGAAAGAAACGAAAAAGCCGCGCTTAGTCATAGACAAAATGCAGAACCTTCTTCAGGTCCTCCCATGCTTCCCGCTTCGCGTTCTGGTTGTACGGGCGCAGGAGATACGACGGATGGTAGGTCACCATCACCGGGATATCGTGCCACTTCTGCCAGTTGCCCCGCAGCTTGGTCACTCCTTCTTTGGTGCCCAGCAGCGCCTTCGCCGCCGTGGATCCCAGGGCGCAGATTGCTTTCGGTTTAATCGCCAACAACTGCCGGAATAGGAACTGCCCGCAGATCTCCATTTCGTCGGGCATCGGCGTCCGGTTCTCCGGCGGCCGGCACTTCACGACATTGGCGATGTACACATCCGGCCGCGTGATCGCGATCCCTTCCTTCGACGCCGTGCCTTCGATCATTTGCGTCAACAACTGCCCGGCCCGGCCGACGAACGGCAGGCCGCTGGCGTCTTCATCGGCTCCCGGGCCCTCGCCCACAAATACAAGCCGCGACCCTTCATTACCTGACCCGAACACGATCTTGTTGCGTGCTTCGCAAAGGCGGCACCGGCGGCAATCGCCAATATCCGTCCGGATCGCCTCCATCGTGTCGCCTTCCGGCGCCAGGGGAATCAAAGTCGGCGGTGTAATTTTCATAGAAACGGCAGGAGGAGGCGTCGGCCTCACCACGGTCTTTGGCGCCGGCTGCGGGGGCAGGAGCGTGTTCAGGTCTTCCACCAGCTCTGGCAGTTCCTCACGCGCCGGCCGGGGAGGCGGCGCCATGCGGACCGGCGCCGGCGGCAAAAGGGTGTTCAGGTCCTCGACGAGTTCCGGCAACGCCTCGGCCTGCAACGCCGAGCCGCGCTGATAAATCGTCTTCACTCCCAAGTCCTGATAGAACTCAAGGAACTGTCGAATCTCGTCCCGGGTCATTGCGTTGCGTGGAGCGCCAGCCGCAGCCGTAGCGCCTGATCAAATATCTGATGGGCCACTTCGCGTTTCGAGGCCCGTTCAATATGGTGGGTCTCGCCGGTGCGCAGCACCAGCGTCACTTCATTCTCATCGGATTCAAATCCGGTGCCGGCTTGGTTTACCAAGTTGCCCACCACCATATCCGCGTTTTTCGTCGTCATCTTCCGCTTGGCTTCCGCCACCAGATTCTGCGTCTCGGCGGCAAATCCAATCAAGAGCCGGTCGCCCTTCTTCGCGCCGACCTCGGCTAGGATGTCCGGCGTTGGGTCTAAATCGAGCGTCACCCGCGCCGCCGTTTTCTTCAGTTTCTGTGGGGCGATTTCCGTCACATGATAATCGGCCACGGCCGCGGCTTTGATCAGGATGGTCGCCGCCTCCAGGTGTGCCATCACCGCATCCCGCATCTCCCGGGCCGAGCGAACGTGCACTACCTCCACACCTGCCGGCGCGGCCAGGTGCACCGGACCGCTGACCAGCACGACCTGCGCCCCACGCGCCGCAGCCGCCTCGGCCAGCGCATATCCCATCTTGCCGCTCGACCGGTTTGAAATGTACCGCACCGGGTCAATCGCTTCCTGCGTGGGACCGGCCGAGATCACTATAGTCTCACCACTTAGATCCTGCCGGCGCGTCGTCGCCATCACCGCGTCGGCGATCGTTTCGATTTCCGCCAACCGGCCTGGGCCCACGGTGCCACACGCCAAGTCCCCACTGTCCGGGCCAACAATCCGATGACCCCGAGCCCGCAGCGTTGCCAGATTGGCCTGGGTCGCCGGGTGCTCCCACATGTTCGTATTCATCGCCGGAGCTAGTACGATGGGCCCGATGAAAGCCAGGTACAGCGTCGATAAAAAGTCGTCCGCCAATCCATGGGCAAATTTTGCCAACAGGTCAGCCGTGGCCGGCGCCACCACCAGCACATCGTTCTCCTGCGCTACTCCGATATGCTCGACGGAACTGGCGAGTACCGCCTCCGGTGACCGGCCATCAAACAAGCCGGTGATCACCTTCCGCCCCGTTAGCGCGGCGAACGTCAGCGGCTGGATAAACTCCGTGGCGCTGCCCGTCATCACGGTGTTGACCGCGCACCCTCGCCGCATTAGCGCACGCGCCAACTCCGCCGCCTTGTACGCGGCAATCCCGCCACCAACTCCCAGGACGACGTTCATGCCGCCCTCGAATTTAACTACGTCTCGACGCGATCTCAGCCAGATTCGCATCGCGAATCGGGTCTTCGTATTGGATTAAGCCACGGCGCACTTCTTCAAGCGCGGTCACCGTCGGCTTCCGCGAAGTCGTCGGCAGAAACGAACGGTTGCCGTTCTGCAACTGCCGCGCGCGCTTCGCCGCTACGATGATGAAGCGGTAGGTGCTGGACTCGGGGTCGTCAGGAATGGCGAAATTTGCGTTGCGGGGTGTGGTGTTCTCGGCCATGAAACTCAATGCCTCTAAAACGAACCCAAAACTCGCTGCACCGGATCTTCCATCCGATGCCGGCGCAAGCGCTCAGCTCGGATGATACTGCGGAGATCCGCCACGGCGGCGTCCAGTTCATCGTTGATTAGAATGTAGTCGTAGATACCGTATTGGCTCGTCTCGGCCTTGGCTTCCCGCAGGCGGCGCTCAATCACTTCCGGCTGATCCTGAGATCGGGCTCGTAAGCGGCGCTCCAACTCGGACCGGTCCGGCGGCAGAACAAAAATCAATACGGCGTCAGGTACTCGCTCCCGTAATTGTCTCGCACCCTGCACGTCGATGTCCATGACCAGGTCGCACCCCGCGGCGGCCGCCCGGTCAATCTCGCTCTTGTGCGTACCGTAGTAATTGCCGAAGACATTGGCATATTCCAGGAATTCGCCCTGCGCTGCCCGCTGCTCGAAGTCTTCCTTCGACGTGAAGTAATAATCGACGCCGTCCAGTTCCGGGCCCCGCGGCGCTCGCGTGGTGTAGCTTCTTGAAAACGTCAATTGCGAATCGGTCCGCCGCGCGTCGCGGAGAATCGTCGATTTCCCCGTCCCCGAAGGCGCCGAAATGACAAAAAGGATGCTCATTCCAGGTTTAGTGATTGCTCCCGGATCTTTTCGATGTCGGCCTTGATTCCCAACGCCACCTCGGTCAAAGATAACCCCTGCTCGCCAATTCCGTTCGTCTTCGAGAGCATCGTGTTGGCCTCCCGGTTCATCTCCTGCAGCAGGAAGTCCATCTTCTTGCCCACCTCGCCACCGTTGGCCAGCATTTGGTCGAGTTGTTCGGAATGGATTTCGAGGCGGGCAATCTCCTCACCAATGTCGCTCTTGTCGGCCAGGATCGCCGCCTCCTGCACCAAACGCTGTGGATCGATCGCGACCCCGTTCAGCAACTCCGCCAGCCGGTCGCGCAGCCGTTGCTGAAACGCGGGCAACGCCCGGCTTCGAATATCGCGCACAGTTGCCACCGCGCTGCGAATTGACTTCGTCCGTTCGACGAGAACGGCGGCCGTCTCCGCCCCTTCGCGTTCCCGCGCCAGGTTCAGATCGGTCAGCGCGTCTTCGAGCAGCGCGACCAGAAACTCCTGCAACTCCGGTTCCGGCTCTTGTTCCACGACCGGTTCGAACATCCCGGGCACGCGCAGCGCCGCGTTCAAGTCCGGTTCGGAGGTGATGGAGTGCCGGTGTCCCGCCTGCCGGAAGGCGTCGAGATAGGTGTCCAGCAAGTCGACGTTCAGCGCCAACAGCGCCTGGGCCTTGTTGCGGTGGTACTGCACCCGGATCTCAATATGTCCTCGGGACATACGTTTGCGGACGAGTCCCCGCATGGCCGTCTCGTAAGGGTCCAGCGCCGCCGGCATCTGGAAGTGAAGGTCCAGCCCGCGATGGTTCACGCCCTTCACGGTGATCACGGCCTCGCCGTCCGGGCTCTGCCGCCTCACCCGTGCAAATCCCGTCATACTGCGTATGGTCATGAGCCTTCCATTATGCAGAAGCCGGGGGCTCCGGTTCAAGGAACTGTAACTCGTGCAGCCGTTGGTACATCCCCCCCGCACCCACCAGTTCTTCGTGCGACCCCGTCTCTACAATCCGCCCCTTCTCCAACACAATGATCTTGTCCGCCCGCCGGATCGTCGACAGCCGGTGCGCAATCACGATCACCGTCCGCCCCTGCATCAGATTTCCCAGCGCTCCCTGTACCAGCACTTCGCTCTCGGTGTCCAAGTGCGACGTCGCCTCGTCCAGCACCAACACCGGCGCGTTCTTCAACAATGCCCGCGCAATCGAAATCCGCTGCCGCTGGCCACCGGATAGCCGCGTCCCCCGCTCCCCAATCACCGTCTCAAACCCCTGTGGCAACTGCTCGATAAACTCAAGCGCCAACGCGTTCCGCGCCGCCTCCTGCACCTCTTCCTCGCTTGCCTCCGGCCGCCCGTACCGCAGATTGTTCGCCACCGTATCGTTGAACAAAAAAGTATCCTGCGCCACAATCCCGATCTGCTTCCGCAGCGATTCGAGTGTCAACTGCCGAATATCCACTCCATCCATCCGAATCGCCCCCGCCTCCGGGTCGTAGAACCGCGGCAGCAGCGATGCCAGCGTCGATTTGCCCGCGCCGCTCGGACCCACCAGCGCCACAATCTCCCCGGCCTTCACCGAGATCGAGACATCCGCCAGCACCGGCCCCTCGCTCGTCGGATAGCGGAATGTCAAATGCTCTATAGCAATCTCCCGCTCAAACCGTCGCAACGCCTTGGTCCCGCTCACCACCGTCGACGGCTGATCGAGATACTCAAACACCTTCTGCGATGCACCCAGCGCCTGCTGGAAAATGTTGTGGATGCCCACCAACCGCTTCACCGGCTCATAGAGCATCAGCAGCGCAATCACGAAGCTGGTGAACTCGCCCGCTGTCATCACCCCGGCCCGGATCTCCGTCCTCGCATAGATCAGCAGCCCGATCACGGTCACCGCGCCCATAAACTCAATCAGCGGCGACGCAATCGCCTGCTGCATCACGTACTTCAGATTGCTCCGCCGCAGCCGCCGGCCCGCCTCCCGGAACCGCGTCGATTCCACTGCCTCGGCTCCGAACGATTTCACCACGTGGTGACCGCTCAGCGTCTCCTGCAGAATCTGGTTTACCTCCGCCGTATCGTCCTGCGCCTTCCGCGTCGAACGGCGGATCTTCCGCCCCAGTTGCACCGTCGGCAGCATCACAATCGGCACCACCGTGACACTGAACAGCGCCAGCTTCCACGACGTCTGAAAGATCACGAATAGCAACGACAACGCCACAAACGTCTGCCGCATCCAGTCCGCCAGGATGTGCGACGTCGCCACCTGAATCTTCTCAATATCGTTCATGATCGACGACATCAACCGGCCCGTGGACGTGGTTTCGAAGAACTGCGCGTCCTGCCGCAGCACTCGCTCGAAGACGGCCTGCCGCAAATCCGTCACCGCCGAGATTCCTACGCGGTTCACCAGATAGTTGCCAAAGTAGTCAGCCGCGCCGCGCACGAAAAACGCGGCAATCACGATGAGCATTACCCCGGTCACGTATCCGTCCGCCCCACCCGGGCTCAGCACCTGGTCATAAATCGGCCGGATCAGATACGCAATCAAACCCTGCGCCCCGCCCGCCATCGCCATCAGCAGCACCGACGCGATCAGCGACCCCGCGTACGGCCGCACGTACTGCAGAATCCGCTTCATAGCCGGTCCACCGCCGCCAACACTTCCTCCACCGTTACGTTCGCCATCGATCCGCACCCATTCACCACCTCCGCCCGCACCCGCCAAGGCGCCCACGTCACCGCATCCGAAGGCCCGAAGATCACCACCTGGTTCACGCCAAACGCCGCCGCCATATGCGCCGGGCCGCTATCGTTGCCCACAAACAGCGATGCCCCTTCCAGCAGCGTCATCGTCTCCTCAAGCGGGGCTCCCACGACTGTCCGGAATCCGGCAAATGCCGACAAATCGTCTCCCGGCCCGCCGATAAACACTGGCTCCAATTCCCCCAAATGCTCCGCGACCGCCCGGAATCCCGCCGCGCTCCAAGACTTGTCCGCCGCCGAGGCCACCGGGTGAATCACCGCGTATGGTCTCTCCACCATGCGGGGCCGGGCGAACAATCGCGCTCGCGGGACCTCCGTCATCGGCACACCCAAATAGAACATTCCCGATGCTAAATGTTCCGCGGTATGCACCGGCCGTTCCACTCCCAAAACCTCCTGCGCCCGCGGCATCTTCACGTTATAAAGCGCTGGCGCCGTGAAGTGTTGAAATCCCGCCCGCAGCCCCGCCAAGGCGAACGCTGTTAGCCAGATGCTCCGCGATCCCCCGTGAAAGTTGATCACCAGCTTCGGGCCCCACAGCGTCAACTCGCCAATCGCCGGGCTGAACACGGCGTCGACATCCGGGTTCCCGCGAAAGACCGCCGCGAAGCGGTCTTCCACCACGACGGCGATCTTCAAATCCGGCCGAAAGCTCTTCAGCAAGTGAATCGCCGGCGTCGTCAATACGCAATCGCCCAACGAGCGCAGCCGGAGGATCCCCACCTTCGCGCCCTCCGGCAGTTGCTCCAGTACGGTGTTCAATCTTCGACTTTCGCTTCGTCAATCAGCATCACCGGAATCTCATCCCGAATCGGGTAGACCCGGTGGCACTGCACGCATTTCAGCCCGCTGCCATCCGCCTTCATGTCCAAGCTCGTCTTGCAAAGCGGACAAACCAGAATCTCGAGTAGCTCTTTGCTGATCGCCATCGTTAACCCCGCGCCGCTTTCACCGCGGCCAGGAACAGCTTGGCCCGTTCGGTGAACACTTCGTACTTGCCGGCCTTGATCGTCTCGTTGTCGATCAGTTCGCTGCCCACGGCCACGGCCGACGCCCCGGCCTTCAAGAAGTCGGCGATCGTGTCCAGATTCACGCCGCCTGTCGGGATCATCTCCACGTGCGGCAACGGCGCCTTCACGGCCTTGATGTACTTCGCTCCGCCCATGTTCGAGCACGGGAACACTTTCACGAAGTCCGCTCCCGCTTCCCATGCCGTCAAAATTTCGGTCGGCGTCAAAGCACCCGGACAGATCACGGTCGAATACCGCCGCGCCATCTCAATCGTTGCCACTTTCAGCGCGGGCGTTACCAGGAAACGCGCCCCCGCGAGAATCGTGGCGCGGGCGGTCTCCGGGTCGAGCACCGTCCCCGCGCCAAGAATCATCTTGTCGCCAAACGCATCGGCCAGTTTCTCAAG
This sequence comes from Candidatus Sulfopaludibacter sp. SbA3, assembly GCA_945890485.1. GTDB lineage: Bacteria > Acidobacteriota > Terriglobia > Bryobacterales > Bryobacteraceae. Next base: position 110,582 of record CAMDCN010000018.1, read on the forward strand.
CGCTCGGATCGCCCCGGGCGTCGTCATCGTGATTTCCGCCGAACGAATGCCTCCTTCGTAAACGGCCTCAATCGACTTGATGGCCGCCTCCTCGGAGTTCACCCGGATGATCGGAATAATGCCGATCTCGAGAATGCTGGAAACGATTTGCTGTTTGTTCATGAAACGACTAGATTACCAATCCACCACCGAGCCGTCATCCGCGTCATAGCTTTCCGGGCTTCGCCAGTCGTGGCCGATCTTGTCCGCCATCGCGTTTTCGTCGAGCTCAATTCCCAAGCCCGGACCGGTCGGCAACTCCAAATAGCCTTCCCGTACGACGAACGGCTTCTTGATGTATCCCTCGCCCAGGCTGACCTGCTCCTGAATCAGGAAGTTCGGAATCGACGCGGCCAGATGCACGCCCGCCGCCAGCGAAATCGGCCCCAGCGGATTGTGCGGCGCGATCGAGGCGTAGTAGGCCTCGGCCATGCCGGCGATCAACCGCACTTCGGTAATGCCGCCCGCGTGGCACATGTCCGGCTGCAGAATCGTTGCGGCCTTTTTCTCGAGCACCTCGCGGAAGCCCCACTTCGTGAACACGCGCTCGCCGGTCGCAATCGGCAAATGGGTGCCCCGCGCAATCTCGGCCATGATGTCGTGGTTCTGCGCCTGGCACGGCTCCTCAATGAACATGGGGTTGTACGGCTCCATGCCCTTAATCAGCATCTTGGCGTGCGCCGGCGAAATCGCGCCGTGGAAGTCCACGCCAATATCGACGTTATCGCCCACCGTCGCCCGCAACTCCGCAAACTTCTCAATCGCGTACTTCACTTCCGCCGGGGTCTCGATGTACCGCGCCGGCCGCCGTTTCGCCGGGCCAGTCTTGAAGGCCGTGAAGCCCTTCTTCAGGTCTGCCTTCATCGATTCCGGCGTCCGCGAGTGCGCATACACGCGAACCCGGTTCCGGGTCGGCCCGCCGAGCAGTTCGTACACAGGAACGCCGAGCGCCTTGCCCTTGATGTCCCACAGCGCTTGGTCGATACCGCTCAACGCCGAGGTCAACACCGGGCCGCCGCGATAGAACGCGTGGCGGTAAATCGCCTGCCAGTGGTGCGTCACCGCCCGCGGGTCTTTTCCGATCAGGTAGGGTTCAATCTCTTTGATCGCCGCCGCGCAGGTTAACGCGCGTCCTTCCACCACCGGTTCGCCGAGACCCACAATCCCTGCGTTCGTGTGAATCTTCAGAAACAGCCAGCGTGGCTTGACGAGAATCGTCTCCAGCTTCGTAATCTTCAGGTTGTCTTTCTTGGCAATCGGCGCGTTTTGCGCCAACGCCGGGTTCTCTTGGAACAGCGTGGTCAGCCCCGCTGCGCCCAGCCAGTTCCGTCGGGAAAAAGTGCTCATAGCGCTCTCCACTCTATCAAGCCAACCGCGCCCTTAAGCAAAGTGTACCCATAGGCTCCCCACCGCCAGCAGAATCGCCACGGTGGCCGCCACTTCCATCCGCGACCCGCGGATATGGCTAAACGCGATCGTCAACTCCTCCACGCCCGTCTTCACCACCGAGACCTTGGAGACCAACACCATCAGCAGTACACAGAGCGCAAACACACCCACGCTGAAGTTCAAAAAGCTGATGGCCACGACATCGTTAAACATTCCCAGATCCATCTTGAACGCGTTGCGCATCACGTCCATTAGGAATCGAGCCCCGCCAATCACGCCGCCTACAATCAGCGTCGTAATCGCGGCCCGCGGCGTCGCGCCCTTCCACAGAATCCCCGTCAAAAAGGTCGCCGCAATTGGCGCGCCGACATAGGCTTGCACGCTCTGGAGGTACTGATACACCTGATCGTTCAAGTTCCGGATGAACGGAATCCAGACCACGGAAAGCGCCACGATCACGCCCGTCGAATACCGGCCAAAATTTACAAGCTGCCGCTCCGTCGACTCCGGACGCAGTTTTTTGTAGATGTCCATCGTCAGCAGCGTCGAGCAGGAGTTGAAGACGCTCGAAAGCGAACTCATCAACGCCGCCAACAGAGCCGCTACCATCAGGCCCTTCACTCCCGGCGGCAGCAACCGCATCACCAGCAGCGGATACGCGTTGTCCCCCGTGACTTCGGTCGGCCACAGCGCTTTGGCGATCAAGCCCGGCAGCACCAGAATGAACACGGGCAGAATCTTCAGCGCCGCGCAGAACAGCGTGCCGTAGCGCGCCTGCTGCAGGTTCCTCGCCGCCAGCGTCTTCTGCACGATCACCTGATCCGTACACCAATACCAGGTCCCTAGGATGATCGTCCCAAAAATTGTCCCCACCCACGGATACGCCGGGTCGCTGGCCGGCTTCACCATGTGGAAGAAATCCGGGGGCAGGGAACTGCGTAGCGCCTCGAACCCGCCGACGTCGTTCAGGCCAATCACGGTCAACAGAATTGCCCCGGCCACCAACAACACGGCCTGGAACACGTCCGTGTAGATCACCGCCGCCAAGCCGCCAAAGATCGTGTAGACGCCCGTCGCCACCACCAGCAGAATCGCCGACGTCATATAATCCCAGCCCACAATCTCGCGGATCAGAATGCCGCCCGCAAACAGGCTCACCGAAATCTTCGTAAAGACGTATGCGAACAGGGAAACTCCCGTCAGATACCACCGGCAACCCGGAGAGAACCGCAACTCCAGGAACTCCGGCATCGTGAATACCTTGCTCTGCAAGTAGTGCGGTACGAAGATCCAGCCCAACAGCAGCAAACACACTGCCGCGGACCACTCATAGCAGCCCACCGCGAACCCCGTGGACGCCCCGCTCCCCGCCAGTCCGATGAAGTGCTCGCTGGAAATGTTCGTCGCAAAGAGCGAGGCTCCCACGGCGAACCATCCCACGTTGCCGCCCGCTAGAAAATACCCCGTCGTGTTTCGCTCCTTGAGCGAATGGTAAAAGCCAATCCCGAACACAATCACGAAGTAGACGGCTATGATAGACCAATCAAGCATGGGCCATAGTTTACTGAACCGCCGCCGATTCCTCTACTCGCTCGCTGCCGCGAACCTCGCCTTCGCCCAACAGCGTCCTCCCAATGTCGTTTTCATCATGTCCGACGACCTCGGCTATGGCGACCTCGGCTGCTATGGTCAGAAGCGCATCAAGACCCCGAACCTTGATCGCATGGCCGCCGAAGGCATCCGCTTCACGCAGGCCTATGCCGGTTGCACCGTCTGCGCGCCCTCCCGCTCTGCCTTCATGACCGGCTATCACACCGGCCACACCCGCGTCCGCGGCAATGGCAAGAACGAAACGTTGCTACGCGCTGACGACTTTGTGCTACCGGAGCTTTTCAAGAAGGCCGGCTACACGACGGGCATGTTCGGCAAATGGGGCCTCGGCGGCGTCGGCTACCCCGGTTATCCCACGAAGAAGGGTTGGGACTCCTGGTTCGGCTTCTTTAGCCAATCCCAGGCCCATCTCTACTACCCCGGCATGCTCCTCGACGGCGACCACGCCATCGAACTCAATGGCAACTGGGGCGGCAAGAAGCGGCAATACGCTCCCGACCTCTTCCTCGACCGCGCCCTTAAGTTCCTGGACGCGAGCCAATCGAAGCCTTTCTTCCTTTACTTTTCTTCCACCATCCCCCACGCTAACAATGAACTCGGCCGCGACACCGGCGACGGCATCGAGATTCCCGAAGACGCCCCTTACTCCGGCGAGCCATGGCCGCCCCTCGAACGCAAATTCGCCGCCACCATCACGCGTCTCGACCGTGACATCGGCCGCATCTTCGACAAGCTCAAAGCTCTCGGCCTCGACAGCAACACGCTCGTGATGTTCAGCTCCGACAATGGCGCCCACAAGGAAGGTGGCCACGACCCGGAGTATTTCCAGTCCTCCGGCCCGCTCCGCGGTACGAAGCGCAGCCTGACGGAAGGCGGCATCCGCGTTCCGTTTATTGCCCGCTGGCCCGGCAAAATCAAACCCGGGCAGGTCTCTGACCATCCGTTCGCCTTCTGGGACATGATGGCGACCTGCGGCGAGATCACCAACCAACCCGTGCCCAAGGATACCGACGGGCTCTCGATTCTTCCGGCGCTGACCGGCGGCAAGCCCAAGGTTCATGACTTCTTCTATTGGGAGTTCCATGAAGGCGGCTTCAAGCAAGCCCTCCGCGTGGGCAACTGGAAGTACGTCAAGCCGGCGCTTTACGACCTCAGCAAGGATCTCAACGAAGCCAACGACGTCTCCAAGCAGAACCCGGATGTCGTCGCCCGCATGGAGAAGATCCTCTCCACCGTCCGCACCGAGTCGCCGGACTTCCCTATCCGCTAGGCGTCACCCTTCAAGATCCGCCGCCTCACCCACCAACCGGTCAGCAGAACCGCGCCGCTCGTCGACGCCAAGAACAGAGCCGGCCCATCTTCCAGGATTGGAAACCGAACGAAGGCGTACCACTCGCCCAGGCACACCCGCCCAAAATGGGAGAACAACGGTATGAGCAGCACCCAAGCGCCCAGCAAGTCGAGTGGCGCCCGCCCGCCGGCCCGTGCAATCGCGGCCAGCACCATCGTCGCCGTCGCGACTAACCCGGTGAACGCAGGCGTGACGACGTACCAGGGGAAGATCGGATACACCTTCCCGGTCCCGTCGGAATACTCCGTCCAGAGAAAGCTCTCGAGCGCCTCGGGGCCGGAGTACAGTGCCACGCCCGCCCCAACCAGCAGCATACCCGCGACCATTCCCAGCCACCGGTCCACGGTCGACACCCAAAGTGCCACGCCCGCCATACCCAGCAGCACCAGTTCCGTTTCGTATGCCGCCAACGCTTCGTAGATCCCGACCCACGGACGGTAGTCTTCCGACCAAGCGACGGCCAATCCGGCCTGTACTCCGGCCATCGTCAGAAAACCCGCGACGACGCTCCATCCCAGCCACCCCAACGGGCGAACCGTCCCCGCCCCGGCCAGCAGAAAGGCAGGCCAGGCGTACTGTAGAAACGCACGGCCGGCCACCACTGGCACTCGCGACCAGTCCTCCCAGCCCATCGGCGAGCCATCCAGGTCGAAAACCGTGGTGAAAATTGGGTTCAGTGAAAGCTGCGATAGAGAGAGCAGCAGGCCCGCCGCCGCCCAGGCCAACCGCGAACTTGGAGATCGGCTCACCAGAAGCCACGCCGCCAGGATACAGAGAAAAGGCGGGAGTACCAAGATCAAAAGCACCGCATGGAGGCTCGGGATCAGGTAGGTGAACCCACGCCGCTGGTGGACGAGTGTTTCGATCCTTCCGTCTCCCCGCTGCACCGTCAGCGTAAACTCCGCCGCGCCCGGCTGATCGTAGCGGCGCACCGAGGCCCAGTAAAAAGGCAGATAACTGGCCATCCCGGTAAACGGCTTACCGTTCACCTGAAGCAAGCGGTCGTCTATCCCAAGTCGCCAGTCCACCGAGCCGTCTCTGTCCTGAGGCGTCAGAGTGTATCCGTAGCCGCTGGCGATTCGGTCCGAAAACGGCGTCAGCCAAACCGGAACCCGAAAACTGTAATCTCGCTGATGAGCTACCAGATCGGTCGAAAAGCGGACCTGCACTGCACAAACCAACAAGAACCCCGCGCCGATCGCCAGCCGGACCAGTTTCATGGACGCTCCTGCCGTGGATAGACGCCACTCGCGAACACCGTGTTCCCAAGTCGCTCCACTCAACCCAGCTTCGTCATCCAGATCTCCCACTCCCGGTCTACGAATCGCCACTCGGGGTTTAGGTCTGGGTCCCGCAGCTTCTCCAACAAGTCCCGGAACACTCCCTCGTCCTCGTTCCGGAATTCGAAATAGGTGAGGAAATCGTACTCTCCGCCACTCCCCTGTCCTGCCGCGTGATAAAGCCTCCGGAACACCCGGTCGATATACGGCTCCCCAATCTGCGTATGCCCCGCCCGCCCCTGCTTCCGCGCAAAATAGGCAACACGTTCCTCCGCCGGCAGCGCCCACCACGCTGCCGACTTCCGGATCGGAATCAGCACGGCCTGCACCGAACCGTTCCCTCCCCGGAACTCTTGCCGCGACTTCGCCAGCGCCGCCACCTGCGCCGGACTCGTGTATTGCAGCGGCCCCGTCGCGCCTCGATAAACGATCGCACCCTTGGCTTCCCTTGGTGCATGTGATTCCCATCGTGTCATCGCCCAACCCGGCTCCGGCCGGCCCCCGGCCTCTCCCGAAATCACGCGGACTGTCTTCACCCGGTAGCGGTCCTCCCGCTCCTGACGCGGACCTCTTGCCGCTCGCGCGTCTGCTACGAACGTGGCATGAATAGAATTTGCTCCCAGCATTGTCCCTGGCATCATCGGCGCTCCTATCAACAGCACCGCCATTCGGCGGCTCAAGTGCGGCATGCAATCCCTTTCGCTCGCTGGCTCCCGCAAGTTACGGGCAGCCGATCGGACGGATTGCGGGTATCCTTCAGCTATGGCCTTTCACATCCGAATCGCTCTCGTTGAGCGTCTGGAGCCTGAGAAGAGCCGGATGGCGTCCGCGGCCACTGCTGGAATGCAAGAGATTTGGGCCCGCCTAAGCTTGGTGTCTAATCGCGATCCTCGCACCGACGACGAGATCCTTGGCTATGGTCTCGACGGATTGCCGAACTGAGATGGTGCTCGACACTTCGGCCCGCGAACTAGAGAACGCGACATCCGTTCTGAAACTCAATGTGCAGCCGGTATCCTTAGAGCAAGGACGGTGCCTACTGGCGCTACGGCAGAGGCATCCACCCAGCCGCTTTGAACTTCGGTGAGTGCTTCCCCTACCGCCTCGCCAGGTCAACCGGCCAACCACACCTCTTCAAAGGGAACGACTTCAGCCAAACTGACCTTCGTTCCGCGACAGTCTTTCCCTAGCTCGCTCCACGACCCACCAACCCGCCAGCAGCACCGCCCCGGCCGCCGACCATAGAAACATCTCCGGACATTCTTCCAGGAACGGTATTTGAAAAGCGATCCAGTAGCCGCTCCATGCCCGGCCCAGATGGAACAGGAGCGGAACGAATAGCGCCCATGCGCCCACCAACTGCCACGGCGCCTGTCGACCTGCCCGCACCAGGGCGGCCAGTATCATCGCCGCCGTCGCCACCAGCACCACGAACTGCGGCGTGACAACGCACGGCGGATACTCCGGCACCACCTTTCGCGTGTCGTCAGAATAGTGGGCCCAGCGAAAGCTCTCCAACGTCTCCGGAACCATGTAAAGCGTCACTCCCGCACTCAGCAGCAGCACCCCCGCAACCACTCCCAGCCAACGGTCCACCGTCCACACCCAGAGCGCCACCCCGCCCATTCCCACCAGTGCCAGCTCCGTTCCCCGCGCCGCCAGGACCTCGTAGAGTCCCACCCACGGACGGTAGTCCTCCGACCACGCCACCGCCAACCCGGCCTCTACCCCGGCCATCCCCAGAAACCCCACAACCAACCCCCAGCCTAGCCACCCCAGTGGGCGAATCGTCCCCGCCCCTGCCAGCAGAAACGCGGGCCATGCGCTCTGCAAAAACGCGCGCCCTGCCACCACCGGCAAGTGCGCCTCATCCGCCAAGCCCATCGGGGAGCCGACCAGCTCCAACAGGGCGGCATAGTCCGGCCAAAGCGAAACCTGCGACAGCGAGAGCAGCGCTCCCCCAAAAGCCCAAGCCAGCGAAGAGCGTGGATATTGCAGCACCGCGAAACATGCCGTGAAAAGGCAAAAGAATGGAGGCAGGGCCCACACTGAAATTGCCCAGGCACGGCTCGGGCTTCCGCAGGTGCGAGGCCTCCCGTGATACGCGAACGTCGCCTCCTTGCCCTCTGCGTTTCGCACCGTCACAGTGAACTCGCCCCCGCCCGGCACAGCCCGGAATGCGCGCAGATAGTCCGCCATCCCGACAAACGGCGCCCCGTTCACCAGCAGCAAGCGGTCACCTTCCTCCGGCCGCCAGTCGATCCCAACATCTGCCCCTTGGGGCGTCCAGGAGTACCCACTGCTCACGCCAATCCGATCCGAGAAAGGCGTCAGCGCCGAAGGGATTCGATAGTACAGGTCCCTTTGCTGCCTCACCATCTCGTCCGACAGACGAAACTGCGCAACGCCAATCAGCAGAAACCCTGCGCCAATCGCCAGCCTGACCAGCCACATCTGCAAGTAGACGCCAATCGCTTCCGCTAAGTGCCCGTCCTAACGCATCTGTGCCGGATCCATCGCTACCAACCGATCCCCGTCAAACCGCAGCACCAACTGCATCTTCTCGCGGATCTCGTCCTGACGGAAATGAGCCTTGTTCTGCAGCCACACCGAAACGCTGCGATCCTGGAACCACAGGTCCGCTATGAACTGCGCATCCCACTCCGGAAACGGATCGTTCACCAGCAACACCGAACTTCCCGGCGTCGCCCGCGGCTCCAACTCCCTGAACTGCCGGATCACCCGCGCCGTTAGCTCATTCGACTGTTCATATTGCGGCATCACCTTCCGCTTCTGCCGGTCTGTCGTCCAAGCCAGACCCAGCAGCGCGGCGCCCGTCAACAAGGCACGCGCTGCCCCATTCCCTTGCGATATCCTCCGGACCGCGCAGTCAAAACAAACCGCGGCGTAAATAGCCCACCCGAGCAAGGGCAAGTACAGGCACGAATGGATGCGTCCGCTCAGAAATACCACCGGCAGGGGAGCCACTATCAGGAGTACCCACGCCAACTGCAACTCCGGGCGGCGGCTCCACCATGCCCAAGCCGCCATCGCGGCCCACAGGATGACCACCCGGTTCAGACTGAAAAAATCGGTGCTGTAGACCAGTTCGTTGGCGAACAGGACGCTGTTCTCGAAGAATCGAGCTACCGTCAGCACCGGCCGATACTCCGCTTGCGCAAGCAACGAATCCCCGCCCAATAGCTTTCCTGCGATCGATACCGCCGCCAAGGCTCCCATCGCCAACCCCGGCGCCCAAGTCCGCTCCCGCTCGAAGAGCCACTCGTATGCCAGCACCACCACGGGTAATGTCGCCGCCATTTCCTTCGAATTCAAAGCGGAGAGGCACAGCACAAAACCCCATGCCCACTCTGCCTTCCGCGGCTTCCGGCCCTCCCTTCGAATTCTCACGTAGCCCGTTAGAGTCGCGCAGTAGAACAGATAGCAAAGCACGTCGTAGACCACGGCCGTGTTGTAGTGCAGGTCCGCCAGCCCAGCGTGATAGCTCGTCAACAGCGCTGCCAATCCCGCGGCCACCTCCCCGCCTCCCAACTGCTTCACTAACCGGTACGTCAAAATTGTGTTGAGGATCAGCAGAATCAGAATCGCCACACGGAACGGCATGGGGTCCAGCCCAAAAAGAGCATAGATCGGTAAATAGAACGCCGCGCCCATCGGCCGGTAAGCGTCGGAGCCGATCAGAATATTGGAGAGCAAGGAACGGGCCATTCCCGCATGCCAGTACTGTCCCAGGTTCATCATGTCGTCGGGTGCGAATGATGCGCCCAGGCCATCCCAGCCGAACCACAGCATCCAGCCCAAAAGAATCGCGGCACCTCCCGCCCGCATCCACCCTGCGGCGCGGCTTCCCTCAATTCTGCGTTCTTCTCCGGTCCCTGCCACTACGGAGACCTAGCATACCGTACAGTAAGCTCATGCAATACCCGCAAACCGCTCTCCCCGATGCGGAGATTCCCACGGCCGCCGATCCCACCCACCAGCACCTGCTCGATACCTACGCCAGCGAGACCAACAAAACTTACTCCGTCTGGTCCTCCCTCCCGCCCGAAGCCCTCACCTACCGGCCTCACCCCAAATCCAGCACCGTGCAGGAGATCCTCAGCCACCAACTCCTCTCCGAACGCCGCTTCTTCGGCGAATTCCTCGGTACGCCTGAACCGCCCCCAGCCGAAGTTCTTCCTTCCCAACAGGACCCCGCGGCCTATGCCGCACGCCTCATTGAACTCGCCCGCCCTCGCTTGGCCCATCTCGCCAGCCAGCCCGCCGCTTGGTGGCACGCCCACGTCCCCTTCTTCGACGTCGAACGCGAGCGCATCTGGGTCTTTTGGCGGCGCGTCCTGCACACCGCCCACCACCGCACCCAGCTAACCGTCTACCAGCGCCTCCGGGATCAACCCGTCCTCCCTACCTACGGCCCCACCGCCGACGTCACCTGGGACGGCGCCGATCCCACCCTCACCGTCGAAGCGGCCGGTCGCCAATAGCTCGTTTTCTCAAAACTGTAACGGCACAAGCTGATCGCCAGCCAGCGCCGCGGCCGCCGTCGCTCCCCGCACCGCCCCGTCCAGATCCTCCTGCCGGATCGTCATCCCCGCCTTCCGCGAGCCCCACACCGCCCACGAATGAAAATTCGGCCCGCTCTCTCGCCCCAGTGCCTCCCGCAGCGCATTCGAAAGTTCATAGTGCAGCCGCGTGATCTGCCGGTTGCATCGCGCCGGATCGGGCTCAGCACAAGCCTCTGCAATCGCCCGCCTCCATCGCTCCGCCGTCGTCATGCCATCAGTATAGGCAACCCGGCCTCGAAATCTTCGGCGACAATCGGCTATGCCGCAAATCGTCAACTCCCGCTTCGTCCTCGCCGTTCGCAACCTTGCAATCTCCACCCGCTATTACGTCGACGTCCTCGGCTTCGAGAAGGATCCCATCGATGCCGAAGGCTGGAGCTTTCTAACCCGCGACTGCATCCGGCTCATGATCGGCGAATGCCCCGAGGATCGCTCTGCCAGTGAACTCGAAAACCACTCTTATTTCGCGTACTGGAACGTCGAAGGCGTCGATGACCTCTACCGGGAGTTCGTCTCGAAAGGGGCCTTCCTCATGTCGCCTCCCACCGACAAACCCTGGGGCCTGCGCGAGTTCGGTCTCACTACCCCTGACGGCCATCGCATTACCTGCGGGCAAATCGTCTGAAGGGTTCAGCCGAAACGCCCAGCGATGTAGTCCCCCGTCCGGGCATCCCGCGGATTCGTGAAAAGTTGCTCGGTCGGGCCATGCTCCACCACCTCCCCCAGCAGCATGAAGAAACACTCCGCGCTCACGCGCCGCGCCTGCGCCATGCTGTGCGTGACGATCACAATCGAATACTCCGCCGCAAGCCGGCCCAGCAACTCCTCAATCGCCAGCGTCGCCTTCGCGTCGAGTGCGGAGCAAGGCTCGTCCAGCAGAATGATCTCCGGCTTCAGCGGCAACAGCCGCGCAATGCAAAGGCGCTGCTGCTGTTCGAGGGCGAGTTCGGTCGCCGGGCTGTGCAGCCGGAAACGGAGATCTTCCCATAGGCCCACCGCTGTCAGCGCCTCTTCGACGGCAGCCTCCACCGCGGCATCCGGCTCATGAATCCGCAGCCCAAAGGCCACGTTCTCGAAAATCGAGATCGGCAGCGGGTTAGGGCGTTGGAACACCATACCCACCGCCCGCCGCAGAGCGATCAAGGAAACCTCGGGCGAGAAAATCTCCTCGCCGAGAATTCGGATCGAGCCCTCGACGCGTACCGACGCATCCCGTTGGCTGATGCGGTTAAACGTGCGAAGCAGGGTAGACTTGCCGCAGCCGGAAGGGCCGATGAGCGCGGTGATCTGCCGCTCTCGAATGCGGACGCTCACGTTCCGAAGCGCTTGGAAGTCGCCGTACCAAAGGCTAAGCCCGTCCACCTCAATGCAGTTCATCCGAAGGCCCCGCGAATGTAGTCGTAGGTCAGAGAGTTGGCCGGATGGTCGGAGAACATCGCCTCTGTGGTTCCCTGCTCGATGATTGAACCGTTCCAGAGAAAAAGGGTGCGGTCGCTCAAGCGGCGCGCCTGCTGAATCAGATTCGTCACCAGGATGATGGTCAGCTTGGTCTTCAGCTCCCGCAGCACCTCTTCGATGCGCATCGTCGTCACCGGGTCGATCGCAATGGAAAACTCGTCCAAGCACAACAGATCCGGCGTATGCGAAAGCGCTCGTGCAATCGTGAGCCGTTGTTGTTGGCCGCCGGAGAGACGCGTCCCCAGTTGATCCAGGCGGTCCTTCACCTCGTCCCACAGAGCCGCCTGCCGAAGACACGATTCCACCAGCCCGTCGAGATCCGCCCGCTTGCTCACCCCGGCCAGGCGCGGGGCGAAGGCGACATTGTCATAGATCGAGAGAGGCAAGCCCACCGGAAGCGGCGCCACCATGCCTACCTTCCGGCGCAGATCATGTACATGCGGAGTCGTCAGCACCTGCTCGCCATCAAGCAGGACGCTGCCGGATACGCGGGCGTCCGCATTGAAGTCAATCGTCCGGTTCAAAATCCGCAGTAGCGACGACTTGCCGGATTGCGTCGGCCCGATAATCGAGAAGATCTCGAAGCGCGGCACCTCGAAGGAGATGCCGTTCAGCGCGGTTTGGTCACCGTAGCGAAGCGTCAGGTCGGAGATGGCGAGAATGTTGTCTACCAATTCTTCCGGCTCCGCAGATAGACGCGCAGGGCGATCGAAAGCGCATTCACCCCGAGAACCGTGGCGACCAGCACCACCGCAATGGCATACGGCAGGGCGTCGGAAACGTTGGGTACCTGCGTCGACACCGTGAACAAGTGAACGGAAAGCGCCATGCACTGGTCAAGCAGGCTGTAGGCAAAGAGATCGCCGCCCGCGATCGACTTGTAGAAAACGGCCCCCGTAAACAGCACCGGCGCGGTCTCCCCCGCCGTGCGGGAAACCATCAGGATGATTCCGGTGAAGATTCCCGGCAACGCGTTCGGCAGCACAATGTGCCGCGTCGTCTGCCAGCGCGTCGCACCCAGATTCCAGGACGCTTCCCGGAACGACTGCGGGACGGATTTCAGCGCCTCGGTCGTGCTGGCGATAATCACCGGAAGCGACATGACGGCCAAGGTCAGCGACGCCGCCAGAATCGACCGGCCAAAACCTGCGAACGCAACGAATGCGCCCAGCCCGAACAACGCATGCACAATGCTCGGCACCCCGGCCAGGTTGATCACCGCCAGACTAACGAGCCGGGAGAACCGTCCTGGCCGCGCGTATTCATTCAGGTAGACGGCGGCCAGAACCCCAACGGGCGTCGCCGCCGCCAACGAAGCGCCGACCAGGTACAGCGTGCCGAGCAGCGCGGGCCACAGGCCGCCCGAGCGCATGCCGTCGCGCGGCGATTCCACCAGAAAACCCCACGAAAGCACCGGAGCGGCCTGCCAAACCAGATAGATCAGAATGGCGAACAGCGGCACCAGACTCAATATTAGAGTGGTCCCTAACAGCCGCCGGGCGATGACTTCCTGACGATGCCGGCGGGCGATGGCCGGGGTCTCGCGGAAGCGAGGCGTAGTGGGACTGGGGGCCAGCGCCGGTTTCATCGGGAACTCCTGCGGCGGCCGCGCACCAGAAAGTCTGCGGCGAGATTGAAAGCGGACGTTATCGCCAGCAGGTAGATGCCCACCAGAAAGAGAAGTTGATAGTGGTGGGAGCCCACCGATGCTTCGCCCAGTTCCGCCGCGATGGTGGCCGTCAACGTCCGTACCGAATCGAGCACACTCGTTGGGACGTGGACGCTGTGGCCCGTTGCCATCAGAACCGCCATCGTCTCCCCGACCGCCCGGCCCAAACCCAGCAGCACGGCCGCCAGCAATCCCGGCCGCGCGGCGGGCAGCAGCACTCGGTAGACCAACTGCCAACGGCTCGCCCCCAGGGCGAGTCCGGCCTCTCGATACGAATCGGGAACGGCTTTGAGAGCGTCCTCGCCCAGCGAGGCGATGATGGGGATGCTCATCAGCGCCAGCAGCAGCCCGCCGTTCAGAATGTTCAAGCCGATCGGCGCGCCAGTAACGGCGATGATCAGCGGGTTCATTACCATTAGGCCGATAAATCCCCAGACGACAGAAGGAATCGCCGCCAGGATTTCAATCACCACCTTCAGGGTCTCGCGGCGGTACGGAACGCAGAATTCGGAAAGATAGATCGCCGAGCCGAGGCCGAACGGGATCGCGATCGCCATGGAAAGCAATGTCACGCTCGCGGTGCCGGCCAACAGCGCCAGCGTACCGTAGGCCGGCCCGGATTGGCTGGCGGGGTTCCAGTGGGTATCGAACAGAAAGTGGCCGAGCCGGAAGTCGCCCCCGGGCAGAAGGCCATAGGCCTCCCGGAACACAAAGAAGAAGATTCCAAACACCAGCAAAATAGCGCTCACGCCGCACAGGCGAATTACCCCTTCGATGAGGATTTCGGGCAAGCGGTCGAAAATGCTGCGGCGAAGGGGTTTCATGCGACGGCGCTCGCTGGAACAAATCCGGTCCGCACGACGACTTGCTGGCCCGGTGGGGAGAGGGTCCAGTCCAGGTAGCGCTTTAGTTCACCGCTCGGCTGGCCCAAAGTGTAGACGTACAGGGGACGAGAAATCGGATAGCGCCCCGACAACGCATTTTCGAGCGTCGGCGCATAGGCCGGCTGGCCAGGGCCGGCTGACACGGCGAGCATCTTGACCCGGTCGCTGTCGTATCCCATGCCGGAGTAGCCGAGCGCGGCTAGCGTTTCTCCAATCAATGAGACCACTTCCTTGGAACCATTCAGGTCGCGCGTGCCTTGGCGAAAATCTCCTTTGCTGCCCAGCAGAGCGCGACGGAAGTACTGTGCGGTGCCGGAGTTCGATTGGCGGCTGATCAGGATAATCTCCTCATCGGGCAACCCCGCGCCCAGCTGCGACCACCGGGTGATCTGGCCGCCCGCGCCATAAATTGCGGCCAGCTGAGGAATCGTGATTTCGTTCAGAGGATTGTCGCGATGGACGTAAACCGCTAAGGCGTCATGTCCGATGATCCATTCCACCGGATCCACGCCGCGCTTCCTCCGGGCTGCTTCGCGCTCTTCCGGCTCAATCCGGCGGCTGGAGTTGGCCAGGTCCGCAGCGCCATCGATCAGCGAAGCCAACCCGGTGCCGGAACCGCCCCCGGAGACTTCTACCGAAACGGTAGGCTCCACCTCGGCGTAGGCCTCGGCCCACGCCTGCGCCAGATTCACCACTGTATCTGACCCCGCCGAACGAATCACCGAACGGATCCGCGATCGGCCGCAGGAGAGGCTGGCGAACACCGCAAGAACAAGTCGGCGAGGAAGCATATCCCTCCCCGAGGCTAGCAGTGCAATGTATCAATCTGATTAACAGAGTCGTCAGCGCCACTAGTCACATCGGAGCGTCTCCGCCGGGTCAAGCCGCGTCAGAGCCAATGCGGGAAGCAAACTCGCCGCCCCCACCGCGCCTAGCAGCACCGCTGCGATCCCTGCGTACGTCCACGGATCCAGCGCGGAAAACCCATAGATCATCCCCGCCAGCATCGACCGGCCCATGTACAGCAGCGGCACTCCCGCCGCCAACCCCGCCACTGCCCACAGGAGCCCCGGCCGCATCGCCTGCCGCACCACCCCCGCCACACTGGCCCCCAGCGCCAGCCGGATCCCCATCTCCCGCGTCCGTTCTACCACCGCGCTCGCCACCAGTCCGTAGACCCCCAGCA
Organism: Candidatus Sulfopaludibacter sp. SbA3; assembly: GCA_945890485.1. GTDB lineage: Bacteria > Acidobacteriota > Terriglobia > Bryobacterales > Bryobacteraceae. Next base: position 126,035 of record CAMDCN010000018.1, read on the forward strand.
CGCACAACAGCAAGCCTAACCCCGACAATGCTCCCAACAACGACAGCATGAGCCGCTGCATCCCCAGCGCCTCGCTCTTCAGTGTCTGTGGCGTGGTGAACTTCGACAGCGGCAACATCGGGTCCAGTGCCGTCATCACTTTCTCCAACTCCCGGGCCAACGCCTCCGGCTGCGCCTGGCTCCGCACAATCCATACCGGCGAAAACCACTGGTGTACCATCGCGAAGCCCGTCATCTGGGTCACCGGAACATACACCGCGGGCAGCGGCTGTAGCGGAGCCCCCGGCTCGGAGTTCCGCTGCGCCGTGTTGCCAGTCACGCCCACAATTTGTACTGGCTCCTCCTGGCCCAGCCGGAGAAACTCGCCCACTCCCTCTCGACCCTCCAGAAACCGCCGCACGAACGCCTCGTTCACCACGGCCACCCGTCCCGACTTCTCCGTGTCCCTATCCTCCAGCCCCCGCCCCCGCAACAGCGGAATCCGCAGCGCGTCTAGATACGTCGGCGTTACATACACCAGATTTGTCGTCTGGAATCGTTCGCCTGCCGACGGCTGCGCCCCCACCCGCACTCCCTGATTCAACTGCCGCTCAAACGGCACAGTCAGCCCGGCCCCCACGGACTCCACGCCAGGCACCGCCGCGATCCGCGCCACTCCTTCCTTGAAAAGCCGCCGGACTTTCTCCGGCGATTCGTACCGCGCGTCTTGTAACGAGACCCGCGCCATCAATAGGTCGTTCGGATCGAATCCCGCCTGCAGCGACCACAGCGAGAAAAACGTCCGTCCCAGCAATCCTGCCCCCACCAGCAGCGGAACCACCAGAGCTACCTGCCCCGCCACCAGCGCCCCCAACGGGACGATGCGTCGCCGCCCCGCCATCCCGCGGCCGCCCCCCGGCGTGCGTACGCTCTGCCACGCTGGCAGCAACCCCGCCACCAGCCCCGCACCCAACGTACAGGCGATACCTACTCCCAATGCCCGCCAATCAATCACCGCCGACTCCACCAGCGAGAACATCCCGTCGTTCAACCATTGCAGCCCTCGCAGCGCCAAAAATGCCAACGGCACGGCCAGCGCCCCGCCCATGGCTACCAGAACCATGCTGTCCAGCAGCACGTCCCGGAACACCTGCCCCCGCGAAGCGCCCAGCGCCATCCGCGTTGAGAGCTCCGCCGCCCGGCCACTCTGCCGCGCCAGCAGAAGCCCACCCACGTTGATGGCGCCAATCAGCAGCACCATCGCCACCGCCCCCAGCAGCAACACCAACGGCTTTCGCAAGTCCGCTGCCCGTCCTTCCTGCAGCGGCTGCATCCGGAATCGGGGCATCCATTGCGTCCCATCTCGGCGAGCCGGCGGCAGTGGCAACTCCTTGGAGATAACGTCCATCTCCCCCTGCGCTGCTGATATCCCCACCCCTGGCCGCAAGCGCGCCATCGCATGGTAGTTGCTCCCTCCGCCTTCGCCCGTGCGCGAAGCCCGCAATGGCGTCCACAGGTCCACAGTCACCCCGCTCTGAAACCCCGCTGGCATCACCCCGGTTACCGTATACGGCTCCCCGCGCAACAGCAACTTCTGGCCCACCACGTCGGTGCGCTCGCCGAAGACGCGCCGACGCAGTCCTTCGCTCAGCACCACGGCCCGGGGCCCATTCTCACTGTCCTCTTCCTTCGTGAATCCCCTGCCCATCGCCGGCGTCACACCCAGCACCCGGAAGAACGCTTCGCCCACGCGCTGCTGCTGCACGAAGAATGCCCGGTCGCCCGCCCCGCAGTTCACGCCCGCCGTCCAATCGGAGTAGACAGCCGGCTCCATCAAGCTCGCGTGGTTCCGCAGCACCTCCCATTGCGCTCCGGTCAGCGATTGGTCGCCGGCGGACCGCCCCGCCGCCTCAAACGTTACCGTTACATGGGCCAACCGCTCCGGCTCCGGATAAGGCAATGGCTTCAGAAGGGCGACATCGAGCAGCGCAAAGATCGCCGTCGTCACCCCCACGGCCAGCGCGATCACCAGGGCGACGATCGCCGTAAAACCCGGTGACCGCCGGGCCCGCCGCAGCGCCAGTCGCAAATGGCGCGAAACGGACTCGCCCAGGCTCCACCCCCAACTGTCCCGCGTCCGCTCCATCGCCAGCGCCGTGCTGCCGAAGGCGCGGCGGGCCGCCAGCCGCGCGGCCTCTTCGGAAAGGCCTCGCTCCCGCTGCTCTTCGGCCTCCATCTCCAGGTGGGCTTGTACCTCGCGCGCCAACTCGTCGTCCCGCTCTTCCCGATTCATCGCATGTTCCTCGCTTTGCTAGGCCGTACGCATCACCTTCCCGATCGCAGCCACCAGTTGCTCCCACTTGCCCTGCACTGCCACCAATTGCTTTTTCCCCGCTGGCGTTAGCAGGTAGTACTTCACCTCCCGGTTCTTCCCCGGGGCCTTGTCCCACTTCGTCGTCAGCCAGCCTTGGCGTTCCAGCCGGTGCAGGGCAGGGTAGAGTGACCCATGCTCCACCAGCAGCGCATCGTCACTCGCCCGTTGAATGCTTTTCGCGATCGCATGGCCGTGCGAAGGGCCAAACAAGAGGGTTTGGAGCACCATCATGTCCAGGGTTCCCTGCAACAATTCCACGCGATCGGTTTCCGGTGTCTTCATCGTGATGGTAGACATTCTACTATCACTACGGAACGAGGGTCAAAAGGTTCCGCAAGAGGTTGGAATTATTGTTTGCGCCGCCAGACGTCCCAGGTTGCAGGCCCCGCCAGGTCGTCGGAGATCGGCATGCCTGCCGCCTTCAGGGCGAGTTTGATTTGTCCGTGGTGGTAGGCTTCGTGGAACATCAGCAGTTGCACCAGCAGGATGGGATGGTCATAGTGGAGTTCCATCGCCTCGCCCCGCTCCACCTTCGCCCGCACCGCCGCCCGCACAATCCCGGCGCTCTCCGTCAACAACGCTTCAATGTGCGCGGCGTCCTGGTCCATTACCCATTCGCCGGCCGGCATCTCGCCCGCGAACTCCGGAGCCTCTTCGGCGACGGAGATCATCCGCTCGTGGTGCATATGGGTGAACATCTCGGAGACAGTAGGGCTACCCGCCATCGCCCGCGCTTGGAGCCCACCCTCCGGCACGCAACGCAACAGGTTTACAAGAATCGTATTGCTCCTGTCCCAGGAATCGAGCAGGGCGTCGAGTAGATCACCACCCCGCGAAAGCAAGTGCTCCGTCTCAGGTCTCACCTATCGCCGGCCCCTCCCGGTAGCGCTTTTCGAAGCAACTCCACCACCACCGCCGCCTCGCTCTCCTGCAGATCCCCAAATAAGTTGCGGGCTAACTCCTCGCGCAGCTTCCCGATCTTGAGGATCACCTTCGCCCCCTTCGGCGTCATTTGGATCAGATTCGCCCTCCGGTCCGCCTCGTCCTTCCGCCTGAGAACAAACCCATTCTCCGCCAAGCGTTGCAGCGCCCGCACCGCATTGCTTCGGTCGACACTGAGCCCGTTGGAGAGGGCATCTTGCGGAGCCTCGCCACCGGCCTGCTGCAGCAGAGTCAGCAACCGCCCCTCCGTATGGCTCAGCCCGAGCTGGGCAAAGCCGCGCTCACCCGCCTGGTAGCGGTGCCGCGCCAAGTCGCCGACCAGATCGAAAAGCTCTAGAAACGGATCCACTACAAAACTCCCTCTTGACATACTCTACTGCCTGGAGATAATTAAATGTGTGCGCACGCATATAAAATTATTGATAGAACCCAAAATGAACACAACAGCAATCAGCAGTATCCTGGGTCCGCGGTTTGACATCGTTTCGGAAGACCTTGCCAGGGCCTTGCCGTACTTGAATCTGCCTTCAAACGCAGCGGTGCTGGATGTCGGCACGGGGAGCGGGAATTGCGCGATCTATCTCGCGACTCAGGGGTATCGCGTCTTAACTGGAGAACCGGCGACGGACCGCTCGCTCTATTCCGGCCGTGACTGGGTATCGGCCGCGAGGCAGGTCGGTGTTCTAGACAAAATCAAGTTCCAGGCTTTCGACGCGAGCAGTATTCCCTTTGCCGCGGGGGAGTTTGAAGCGGTCTTCTTTTTTGGCGTTCTGCATCACATTGATGAGGCAGAACGCCGCAAGGTTTTCCAGGAAGCTCTCCGCGTCACCAAGCCCGGCGGATCCGTCGTCTTCTTCGAGCCTCAGAGCCAAATGCTGCACAAGGTCCGAGCAGACGATCCGGCCCATCCTCCCGCGGCCGACCCGTCGGCATACCTGACCAGCGAAGCCGTCCGCGAGCAACGGGTGACCGGTTCCTGGATGGATATCTTCATCTACAGACAAACCGGCACCCAGCCCTCGACTTGTTCACTCAAGGGGACGTGGGTGGACTGACGGAGAACATTGGCTGGAAAATCATAGCGCTGCTGGCGGCGCTTGGCGCTTTGGGCGGATGGGGGTTCGGTTTTTATCTATACGCACTGGCGCACCGGATCGAGTTGCTGCTGGAGCAAAAAGGCGTTCCGTTTAGGCCGGACGAGTTAGCGGGATTTAGTGTCCAGACGCGAGCCTATCGGGCTAAGCTCTTCGATGGCTGGTGCCGGCACGTGATCCCCAACGAGCCTCTCTTCCATAAGCTTCTGCTCGTGGAGCGCGCACAGAAATGGAGTGTCATCACTTTCTTCGTATGTGCCGTTCTCACCGCCCGAGGTTGTTTTCGCGATCTTTAGACCTCGGATCCCCCCCGGGTCTACGGCAGGTATACTGAGGCTATAGCAGAGGTTGTAGAACGTCACGGGCAACTGAAAGAGATGGATCGCTCGTTCGATCGCGACTTCTGGCAGGCACAGGGCTCCAACGCAATCTTTGATGCCGCGTGGCAGATGGTTGTCGACTACTATCAACTGACAGGACGAGATCTTGCCGAAGTCGAATTTCAACGATCTGTTGAGCATATTCGCCGCCCATAACGTCCGCTATCTCGTCGTCGGCAGCTACGCCCGGATGCTCTATTGCGAGCCACGGTTTACCTAGGATCTCGACATTTGGGTGGAACCCAGCGGATCGAACGCGAAGGCTGCCTTCGCCGCTTTACGCGAATTTGTTGCGCCTTTAGCAGGTATGACGCCTGCGGATTTCGCGGCGGTGGGCACCTTCTACCAAATCGGTGTCGCGCCCATTCGGATCGACATCCTGATGTCCATCGACGGCGTCGAATTTGAAGCAGCCTGGACTGCTAGAGAACAGCGCCAATTCGGTGGCCAAGTCACAAACTTCATCAGTCGCACCGACCTCATCCGAAATAAACGGGCCAGCGGCCGTCTCCAGGATCTCGCTGATGTGGAGCGATTGTTGGAAGGCGTCGAGGAACGGTAGACCCCCTACCTCCCCTCCAGCGCATAAGCAATCACCGCATCATCCGTCACCGGATTATTAAAGAACCCGCCCCCCGTAGCCGTAATCACTACATACTGCTTCCCGTCCCGCCCCTCAAACGTCATCGGCGTCGCCTCCGCCGCCCCCTTCAACTTCACCGTCCACAACTCCTTCCCCGTCTTCGAATCAAACGCCCGGAACCGGGCATCATCCGTCGCCCCCACAAACACTAACCCCCCCGCCGTCGCAATCGTCCCCCCATTCCCCGGCCGGCCCGTATTCTGCTTCCCCTCCGGCAAACTATCCGTCACCCCCAACGGCACCCGCCAAGCAATCTCCCCGGTATTCACATTCACCGCCGCCAACTGCCCCCACGGCGGCTGCTGACATGGATACTGCTGCGTCGTCGGTCCCTTCACGCTGAACCGCCCGCCCGCACCCGGAAACCCTTCATACGGTCCCGTCGGATCCACCCGGTTCCCCTGCCCAGCCCCCAACGCCATACCCTTCTTCGGGTCATGATCCTGCAGCCCCGCCACCTGCCCCAACTCATTCACATTCGCGAACAAGAATCCCAACTGAGGGTCAAACGAAGTCCCTCCCCAGTTCACCCCGCCGTGGTTCCCCGGAAACTGCACCCGCAACCGGTTGTACGTCACCGGCAGATACGGCCCGCCCACCGCCATGCCTTTCAACAACTCCCGGCACGCCGCCTCAATCTCCGGCGTCACCGTCGCCACGTCCTTCATCTCGAACCGCATTCGCGCCAGCGGCGGCGGCTTCAGCGGAAACGGCTGCGTCTTCGCCGTCCGTTCGAGCGGCACCTCACTCTGCGGCACCGGCCTCTCCTCCACCCCATAAATCGGCTTCCCCGTCACCCGGTTCAGCAAAAACACGAGGCCCACCTTGTTCACCGCCGCTACCGCCGGAATCACCTTCCCCCCCTGCTTCACATCCAGCAACAGCGGAGCCCCCGTCATATCCGCATCCCAAATATCGTGATGCACCACCTGGAAATGCCACAGATATTTGCCCGTGTTCGCATCCGCCGCCACCAGGCTGGTCCCGAACAAGTTGTCCCCTGCCCGGTCCCCGCCGTACTGGTCGACCGACGGCGCGCCAAACGGCATGTACACAATCCCCCGCTTCTCATCCACGGTCAGGAATCCCCACACGTTCACGCCCGAACGGTTCTTCCAACTCTGCCCCGCCCAGGTATCGTTAAACTTCTCCCCCGGCTCCGGAATCGAACGGAACTTCCAAACCATCTTTCCCGTCCGCATATCCCAAGCCCGCACGTCCCCCGCCGGACCCAGCGGAGGATTCTCCTGCGTCGTCCCGCCCGTAATCACGAAATTCTTGTACACAATCGGAGGCGAAGTCAGCATGTTCCGCCCCGGCAATCCGCGCATGATGTCCTCGGTATTCAGGTTGATCACGCCGTTGTCGCCAAACCCCGGATTCGGCTTCCCCGTCTTCGCGTCAATCGAATACAACTTCCCATCGCTCGACCCGAACACCAATTGAGCGGGCGTCTTCCCGTCCCCCGCCCAATACTCTAAGCCCCGCGTCGTCGGCATCCCCGCCGGCAGCGTATAAGACCAGAACTCCTGCCCCGTCACCGGATCCAACGCTGCCACTTTCGAATACGGAGTCGTAATGTACATCACCCCCCGAATCACCAGCGGCGTCACCTGACTCGGCCGGAATCCGGATCCGAACTGCGCGCCCCGCCTCCGTGCTGCCTCCGGCTCATCACCCACCGGCCCGCCCGGCGCCCGCGGCCGCGGCGGCGGCGCAGCCGTGAACCCTGCCGGCTTCATGTGATACACCCAGGCCACTTTCAACTTTCCAACGTTCCCCGGCGTAATCTGCCGCAGCGGCGAAAACCGCATCGCGCCCGCGTCATGCCCGTACGTTCGCCACTCCTTGGCCGGATCCGACGGCCCGCCCTCTACAGGCATCCGCGCGGCGCCAGCCGGATCCACCCGCGCCGCCGGACTCGCCGGCTCCGGCCCCACCGCTCCAGCCACTGGCTCCGCCACGGGAGCCCCCGCCCCGCCCACCGGCCCATAGTGCTTAACCAAATACTGCAACACCGTATTCAAATCCGTCTCGTTCCCCGTCGCCCCCAGGTTCACCATCTTCGAAATCGTCTCGGTCCACCCCGCCTGCCCCTGCCGCAGTGAAACGGTCTGGTCCATCGCATGGCACCGGCTGCACAGCTTCTGCGTCTCTACCTTCCCGGGCCCGTCCGGCAGCACCACCGCCGCCGGCAGTGCCCCAGGCAAGCCGAACGCGAGGAAACAAAGGGAATAGGTCGAAAAGCGAATCCAACAGGGGAGCGTCATAGAAGCCATCATTCTATCTACTCAACTCCCGCCAGGGAATCACCCCCCAAAAGCTTGCCCCCCTATGGCTAAAACCCCGATTTTCCAGTCTTACCTACCGGCAGACTGTGTATCAGGCCCACCGATGGCATCCAGTCCCCCCGACAACCCGGCCGCGATCTCACATCCCGGCCACTCCGCCTTATCCGTGGGAGGGACTATATTTTCGCGTACGCACCGGACGAAGACCCGCTATGGGTGGTTGCCGTCGTGCACGGCCATCGCAGCCCGTGCACGATGACCGTAGTCCTTCGAGGAAGGCAATCCTAGCAGTTCAATGACGCCGCCGGAAATCGCCCCCCTCCGCCTAGCAAGTTCGGGCAATTGAGATTCATTTTTCGCAAGTCAACTCGCTGAATGAAAACCACTTCCCCATTTCGCTCCTCTGCCCACCCCCCGATTCCCCGTGCCCTGCATGCTACGGTTTTTGACAAAGGCGCTCCTCTTCATCCAGCCGATGAAAAGAGAGCCTTTTCCATTTCTAGGGGAGAATTCGCGATGTCGAAAAGCAACTGGCCGAAGAAGAAAAGCAGCGCCGCACCGAAACCGCCCGTCGCCACGGAGCCAAAAGCAAAGGGCCTGTCACCCCGGAAGGAAAATACCGCAGTTTCATGAATGCCATCGCAACCGGTGGCCACACCGATCTGCGCAAACGGATCTGCATAAAAATGACCTGCCACCGTTCTTTTTCCTGCTCTCGACGGACGATCGGACCGCCTACATTCGCTCCTTCCAAAGTCTGCTGCGCCAATTCAAACCCAGATCCGAATTCGAACTCAGCCTGGTCCGGCGGATGGCCTTCGCCCTATTTCAACATGATCGACTCACCACCTTGGGCGCCGAAGCGATGCAGCGCGAAATCGACACCATCGTGCGCGAATTTCCGGCGCTAGGCCTGTCCGAGCATTCGTTTCAGGGCCACAAACGGGCGGTTCATGAAAAGCAGCTGCAACAGTTCGTCGCCCGGGGCCAGCGGCAGCACCAAGCCGCCTTCAACGGATTTTTCAAAACGTTGCTCCTCGTGCAAAAGAACTTCCCGATGGACCCCGCCGAGCCAATCGACATCAGCGCCGATGCGGCTCAGATCGATGATGAGCCGCCGAGTCCGGCCATCGTCGAAGAGATTCTAACGCCGGCCGAACGAGCGAAGAACGAACCCAGCTTCAAACTCCCGGAATTCGTCCTTACCGTGTTGACAAATAAGAGCTTAATGGATCTGGTCGCTCCAGATTATGATCCGGAAGATCTGCTCAAGCGCTACGGCCTTTCGCAGTATCCGAAGGCCGCCTAAGGGCGTGGCTTCATCCCGGCGATCTTTTCGTTTCGCAAATACTCGTACCGGTTGATCCAAACCCCGTGTTCAGACGCTGCCCGGCCCACCTGCAGCCGGCGCAAAAAGTCCTTCACCGGGCCATACCCATGCACAAACGAGTAAACCGGCGTCTCGCCAGCCATCCGTTGCGCATCCCGGATCTTCAGCGCTTGCACCTGTTCTCCGACCGGATGCTCCTCTTCGGGCTCCGGATACTTGAACTGGTCCAGCCGCGTGAAATACGGCGGATCCTGAATCCCCAGCCAGTTGCTCAGCACCCGCACCAGCAGACCCTCGTCCAGCGCCGGGTTGTTCCGCTTCAACTGCTCCCCGTAGAACCGGAATATCACCGGCCAATGCATCGTGTACAGCTTCACATGGAACGCCGTCGCCACGTTCCGGAAATCGAACCCGCTCACCGTGGTAAACGGCGGCGGAAACGTCCCGAAAACCAGCGCCACTCGCGCCGGCAGCGTCTCCCGCAGCTTCTGCGCCAACTCCGTCGAGAGCCGCGCCTTGCACCGCAGCCAGTCGCTCAATCCCGGCTGATCCACCAAAGTCTGCAGCAGCGGTCCCCGCCCGCCGTCATCGGTTAACCACCGTTCCAGATGCCGGTTCGTCAAGCCACCATGCAGCAGCTTGTATAGTGCCTGCGCGTCCCGCTGCATCCGCTCAAAATCGAACCCACCCAGCTTCGCCAACTGCGGATTGAAGTCCAGAAACACGTCGTCCAGCATGTAGGGCGGATACTCCGGCCAGTCGTAGCGGATGCCGTCGATCTCGGGATACGCCCGCAGCAGGTCCCGCGTCAACGCCAACGTGTAGTTCGTGATGTGCGGACTCGCCAGGCTCCCGTTGTTCGCAAACCGCCGCGGTGGCACGCGCCCGTCCGGCAGTCGCGGCTTATCCTCGTCCATCGGCCCGCCAAACTGCACCCGGTAGCCCGGCGGAATCGCCGCCTGAATCTGCAGGTACACCTGGATGTGCTTCGCCTGCGCCGCCCGGATGAACTTCGTGATGATCCCGCCCTCACGCTCTGTCAGCCCGTCCGCCGCCGCAGGCTGATACCGCAACCCCGCGTAGAGTCGCTTGTCCGGAACAAAGCTCGGCGCCGTCCGCACGAACAATTCCCGCTTGCCCCACAACGGCCGGTCCAGCAGCCGCACCGAACCCGCGCCCGCGTCGATAGGCGGCTCCCGGCTGCCCGTCTTCTCGTCCGCCGGCTCCATCACATACGGAGATGTAGCGACCTGCGTCACCCCCGCCGCCGTCAACCGGTCCAAAATCGCCTCGATCCCTTCGTTCTGGATCGACTCCGGCATCACAGTTACGCCCGTCGTCATCGCCTCACCCTCTCCTCATTAGTGGCTCTAACACCATCCGGTCCATCATACTGGTAGATACATGGGTGTTGTCCTCTCCGCTTCGGCGGTCTCCAAACGCTTTGGAGCCCAGCCTCTCTTTGAAAATCTGACCCTCGCCATCCACGATGGCCAACGCATCGGACTCACCGGCCCCAATGGCGCCGGCAAGTCGACCCTGGTCAAAATCCTCGCCGGCCTCGAACCTCCCGACTCCGGAACCCGCTCCGTCCGCAAGCAGGCCGTCATCGCGTACGTCGAGCAGGACTCCTTTTTCCCCGAAGGCATCTCCGTCCGCGAGGTCCTCGAACACGCCCTCCGCGAATCGCCCCTCACGCCTGGGGAACGGACGGTCCGCATCGAGATGGAAGCTAGCCGCGCCGGTCTCAACGACTTCGACATGCCCGCCGCGTCCCTCTCCGGCGGCTGGCGCAAACGCCTCTCCATCGTCGCCGGCCTCGTCCGCGAACCGGCCGTCATCCTCCTCGACGAGCCCACCAACCACCTCGACATCGACGGCATCATCTGGCTCCAGGGCGCCCTCAAAATGGCCGAATGCGCCGCCCTCTTCATCAGCCACGACCGGTACTTCCTCGAACAGGTCGCCACCCACATGGGCGAGATCAACAAGACCTACCCCGACGGCATGTACTTCGTCGAGGGCAACTACACCAAGTTCCTCGAACGCCGCGCCGACTTCCTCATCGCCCAGCAGCGCTACCAGGAGTCCCTCGCCTCCCGCGTCCGCCGCGAAATCGAATGGCTCCGCCGCGGCGCCAAAGCCCGCACCACCAAGTCCAAGGCTCGTATCGACGAGGCCCATCGCCTCATTGACGAACTCGCCGAAGTCTCGGACCGCAACGCCGACCGCGCCACCGCCGGCCTGTCGATGAACGCCTCCAAGCGCCAGACCAAGCGGCTCATTATCGGCGAGAAGCTCTCGAAGAGCTACAGCCGCCTGCTCTTTCAGGATCTCGACGTCACCCTGACCGCCGGCATGCGCCTCGGTCTCGTCGGCGGCAACGGCTGCGGCAAGTCGACCCTCCTCCGGATCCTCGCTGGCGACATCACGCCGGACGCGGGAACCGTTGAACGCGCCGAGCATCTCAAGATCGTCGTCCTCGATCAGAACCGCCGTCTTCCCGACGAGACCGTAACGCTCCGCCGCGCCCTCTGTGAAGCCGGCGACACGGTCATCTTCCAGGACCGTCCCATCCACGTCGTCGCCTGGGCCAAGCGCTTCTTGTTCCAGGAGGAGCAACTGGTCCAGCCCGTCGCTCAGCTTTCGGGCGGCGAGCGCGCCCGCGTCCTGCTCGCCAATCTGATGTTGCAGCCCGCCGACGTCCTCTTCCTCGACGAGCCGACCAACGACCTCGACATCCCGACGCTCGAAGTCCTCGAAGAGAACCTCCTCGACTTCACCGGCGCGATGGTCCTGGTGACGCATGACCGCTATTTACTTGATCGCATTGCGAACACGGTCCTCGCTCTAAACGGCGACGGCACGGCCGGCCTCTTCGCTGAATACTCCCAATGGGAGCAAGATCGGGCCAAGCCGTCGACGAAGAAGGATACGGCCAAGCCCACCGCGGCACCACCCGCTGCGCCGAAGAAGAAGGTCAAGCTCAGCTATCTGGACCAGCGCGAGTACGACACGATAGAAGGCCGCATCCACGCTGCTGAAGCCGAACTCGAATCGGCCCACTTCACCGAGATCGAGACGAAGCAAGCCGAAGTCGATCGCCTTTACCAGCGCTGGGCCGAACTCGAAGCCAAGCTCAAGAACTAAATCCCCGAGCACCGGTGCAGACGGTGCAACCCAAAGCCAGATATCGCTGAGTCTTGACCACCGCGACTTCGGTGCCATCGACCGGCGCCGAAGTCGATCGTGTCTATCAGCGCTGAGCCCCGGTGCAACCGGTGCCGGTGCTTCTCACTGCCCACCGTCATGGCCACGTTGATGTCCACGAGTTTCTGCATCGCTCGGCCCGCTTCTCTGTAGCCCTGCCACTCAGCCACTCATCCATCGCAACTTCGGCGCCAATGACCGGCGCCGAATTCGATCATCTCTATCAGCGCTGAGCCGAACTCGAAGGCAAGCTCAAGAACTGAATCCCGGAGCCCCGGTGCAACCGGTGCCGGTGCTTCTCAAAGTCCGCCTCCTTAGCTTCGTTGATGTTCACGAACTTCTGTGGGTTCCGGTCCACAATCGGGAACCAGGAACTCTGCACGTGGATCATCACCCGATGGCCCCGCCGGAACGTGTGCAGCACGTCATTCAACTCGTACTCCACCTTCGCCTGTTGGCCCGGCACAAAAGGTACCGGTTTTGCCAGCGACTCGCGGAACTTGCCGCGGAACACCTCGCCGCGAATCAGTTGCTGATACCCGGCGTGCTCCGGCAGGTCGTCCGGATAGACGTCGATCAGCTTCACAATCAGATCGGCGTCCGTCCCGTCCGTCGAAAAGAGCAACTCGTTCTTGATCGGTCCGGCGATAGTCAGGTCCTCTTCGAGCGGCTCGGTCTGATAGACCACCACGTCGGTCCGCGATGAGGCAAACCGCTGGTCATCGACCATGTGCTCCCGCGTCATTCGGTTCGAGACTCCCGCGATATACGGCACCGGTTTTGCCGGGTCGCTGATCCACTCCTCAAACCCCGCATCGCGCGTCCCCCTTGCGCTCAGCACCCCACCAGGGTTGAACGAAAGCCGCATCGGCTTCGCCTCTTTCGGCGGCCACTTCGAGAACTGCCTCCACACGTTCGTCCCCGTCTCAAAAACGGACGCCTTCGGCAACTCCATCTTGCCCTTGCCCTTCAGATGGAACTCAAAAAACGGCGCCTCAATCTTTTCCCTGTAGTATTCGCCGGTCTTCGCGTTGAACTTCACGTTCCCAATCGCCTCGCCCTTGTCGCGCGCCCACTGCCCGTGCCACCACGGCCCCATCACCAACATGTTCTGCGTCGACGGCGAAGCCTTTTCGACCGACTTGTATACCTGCAGCGCCCCGAACAGATTCTCCGTGTCGAACCATCCGCCCACCGTCATCACCGCCGGCTTGATCGCCTTCAGATGCGGCCGCAGGTTCCGCGACTGCCAGAACTCGTCGTAGACGTCGTGCTTCATCATCTCGGTCCAGAACGGGACCGCGTTCTTGTAGTACTTCTCGTTGGCATTGTAGAGCGGCCCCATCTTTAGGAAAAACTGGTAGCCGTCCGGCGTGCCATGTTCAAACGGGTCGCGCTTCTGCTGCGTCGGCTCCGGCCGCGGCTTTCCGAAGCCGTAAAGAAAGTTGAACGCATGCGGCAAATACAGCGCGCCATTTCGATGAAAGTCATCGCCCGCAAACCAGTCCGTGATCGGTGCCTGCGGCGAAGCGCAAACATGCGCCGGATGCGCGTCAATCATGCCGGCCGCCGTGTAGAAGCCGGGATACGAAATGCCGTACGTGCAGACCTTGCCGTTGTTCCCGGACAGGTTCTTCACGAGCCAATCGATCGTGTCGTAAGTGTCCGTGCTCTCATCGACATCCTTCGGACCCTTCGTCGCCTTATGCGGAGTCATGTTGATGAACTCGCCCTCGGACATGTTCCGGCCGCGCACATCCTGGTACACGAAGATGTACTTCGACTTGCCCAGCACCGTCGATGGCCCCAAGTCGGCTTTGTACTGATCCGGCCCATACGGCGCGACCGAGTACGGTGTCCGGTTCAACAAGATCGGCCACTTCTCCGACTGATCCTTCGGTACATAGATGCTTGTGAACAGCCGCTTTCCATCCCGAACCGGAACGCGGTACTCGTACTTCGTGTAGTTCTCGAGGATGAACTCTTTCCCCTGTCCAAACAGGGCGCTCGAACAGAGAAGGGCGATCGCGAATAGTCTCATTGAAATTGGGTCCTGAAGGCTGAGAACTCCTGGCGGAGTGTCTCCAATTCGGCACGGAGTGATTCGACTTGGATCTCCAGATGGGTGATGCGGTCATTGCTCGGGCTAGCGGCTTTTGCCGCTGGCGCATCGGCGAGAGCGGCTATATCGATCGGGCCGCCGAATAGATGCATGTAGCGCGGCTCGCGCCAACCGGTCTGCTTCGGAATGAAGATCGCCATCTCGCGGTCGATCAGCTTCTTCAGCGCGGACTCCACACTGTCGAGGTCCTCGAATGCATGGAGCCGATGACTCCGGTCTTTGAGTTCGTTCAGCGTTTGCGGCCCGCGCAGAAGCAAAACGGCAAGCAGCGCGAGTTCGCGATTCGAAAGGTTCAACGTCTCTTGCGCGCGATGGCCGTATTTCGGTACACGCCCGCTGCCGGTGATGATTACGGCGAGGCGCTTGCCGCGTAGCTCAGTGTGGCCGGCCTCGACCGTTTCGTCGTCATAAGCGGTCACCGGCTCACGGTTGTTCTTTTGATTGCACGCATTGGTCAAGGCGTTGAGGCTGAGCGGATAATACTCGGGCGTCGCCATGTCCTTTTCGATCATGCTGCCGAGCACTCGCTGCTCAAGATCGGACAATTGAGGGATCACGAGCCTAGTGTAATCTACGGAGTAAACCATGCTACTCACTCGCTTGCTTCCTGGACTGTTGCTCGTCAGCGGGGCCTTCGCAGCCGACCCGGATTTGGAGGGCGCGCAACGGTTGTTTACTGCCTGGATGGAAGGGCAGATCGCGAGTAAGGGACTACCCGGTGTGGTCGTCGGCGTGGTTGCTGACCAGGAACTGGTCTGGGCGAAGGGCTTCGGCTTTGCCGATATCGCGGGCAAAAGGCTGATGGCGCCATCGACGCAATTTCGGATGGCGTCCCACAGCAAACTCTTCACGGCGACCGCAATCATGCAGTTGCGTGAGCAGGGGAAGGTGCGCCTCGATGACCCGGTCGTCAAGTATCTGCCGTGGTTTCAGGTAAAGCCCGCGGCGGCAGACGATCCACCGATCACAGTGGAGGATCTGCTCATGCATGGCTCCGGCCTGCCGCGGGAGGCTGGTTCGCACTGGAGCACATTGCAGTTCCCAACCGCACAGGATCTCAAGAGCCTGATGCCGGAGCGGCAAGCCGCGTTTTCCCCGGAGGCCCGCTGGAAGTACTCCAATCTGGCCTACACGATTGCGGGCATGATCGTTGAGGCCGTTAGCGGGGAGACGTGGGCCGGGTATCTGCAGAACCATATCTTTAACCCGCTAGGCATGGCCGCTTCGAGTGTCGATAAGCCGGTCGGCGGTTTGGCCGTTGGCTATGGTCGACGGATGCCCGATGGATCCCGCGCCATCATGCCGTTCGTCGACGCCAAAGGCATGGCCCCGGCGACTGGTTTGACATCAACCGTCGAGGACATGGCCCGGTTCGTCTCCGCGCAGTTCCGGCGCGGCAAGATGGGTGGCGCTCAACTGCTAAGCACGGGCTCTCTCCGCGAGATGCACCGGGTCCGCATGCTGGAAACGAATTGGACTCAAGGCTATGCCGTTGGTTTTTCGGTTCGCCGAGAGAAGGACAAGCTCTATGTCGGCCATGGGGGGAGCTACCCCGGCTATATGACGCAGACGTACTTCCGGCCGGACGATAAGCTGGGCGTTATCGTCCTGACCAACGCCCAGGATGCCGCGCCCGCCGAGATCGCCATGCAGTTGATGAGCAGCGTTGGGGAGGCGATAGCAAAGGCCAGAAAGAAACCCGCGGCGACCGTTCCTTGGGACCCCGCATGGAGCCGCTTTGCGGGCATCTATCGCAGCCGCTTTGGTGATACGCAGGTCGTCGAACTGAACCAGCAGTTGGTCGTGTTGACCCTCGGTGGGCCGAGCCTGGAGAACCCGCTGAAGCTGACCCCGCTCGGTGGCGGACGGTTTCGCCTGGACGGTCCCACAGGCGGCGCGGCCGTGGGGGAACCGGTTCACTTCGTCGAAGTGGAGGGCCGCGTGACCCGCATGATCACCGGGGATAGCTTTGCGGATCGGGTTCCTCAGTAGGCGCGCTCCAGCGGGATAGTGCCGCTTCGAGGTTGGCCAGGATTAGCGGCTTGCTCAGAAAGTCGTTCATTCCAGCCTCGAAGCACCTTTGCCTGTCCTCTTCCATCGCACTCGCGGTGAGGGCGATCACCGGCAACTGCGCGAAGCGACCGTCCCAGGACCGGATCTCCCGTGTGGTCTCGTAGCCATCGAGTTCGGGCATTTGACAGTCCATTAGAACGACGTCGATGGTCTCGGCGCGCAGAATCTCCAGCGCTTTGCGCCCATCGTTCGCTACACGCACTTCACAGCCGAGGCGCATCAACATCTTGCGGAACAGAAGCTGATTTACGGCATTGTCCTCGGCAATCAAGACGCGCAGTCCGCTACCCAGCGACTGAACGGCCGGAGCTTCCATCGGCGTTGGAGCGGCGGCAGTGGTGGCGATTTCGAGCGGAATCGTCACGCGGAACGTCGATCCGCGGCCCGGTTCGCTTTCGACTTCGATAGTGCCTTTCATCGCCTCCACGAAGCGCCTGACGATCGATAAACCGAGTCCGCTGCCGCCATAGCGCCGGGTCGTCGAGGAGTCCGCCTGCACAAACGGATCGAAGAGCGTCGGAATGTTTTCGGCGGTGATACCCATGCCGGTGTCCTGGACGTGGAAGCCGAGCGTGCCCGCCTCCTGGTCCGCCGTAATCCGAAGGACGACTTCGCCGCGCTCGGTGAATTTCACGGCGTTACCAACCAGGTTCAGTAGGATCTGCCGTAACCGCTGCGGGTCGCTGAGAATGCGATCGGGGACGGAATCATCGACGGTGAGCCGCAACGCCACGCCCTTGCCTTCCGCTTTCGGTTGGAACAGCGAGACGAGGCTCTCGCCAAGGGTCCGCGTCGAGATCTCCGCCTTCTCGAGTGTCAGCTTTCCGGCCTCGACTTTTGACAGACTCAAAATGTCGTCGACTATGCCAATCAGGTCCTCGCCGGATTGCCGAATCACGGAGACCAGCTTCCGCTGTTCCCGGTTTAGCGGCGAATCGTCGAGCAATTGTACGGCTCCGAGGACCCCGTTCATCGGGGTACGGATCTCGTGACTCATGGTCGCGAGGAACTCGCTTTTGGCGCGATTGGCTCCCTGCGCCGCCTGCATGGCGGCCTCAAGCTTCTCCGTTCGCTCTTCCACTTTCGCTTCGAGGAGGCGTGTCCGTTCCCGGCGAGTTCTGTGGCGCTGCCACGCCCACGTGCCCAAGCCAGCTCCAATTAGAAAGACGGCCAGAAAGCGAACCCAACCGCGCTCATAGTAGGCGGGTTCGATCGTGAACGGCACCCGGAGCACCTGACCGTTCCATTCACCGGACCGGCTGGATGTCTGCAAGGCGAACTCGTAGTTCCCTGGTGGTAGCGCTGAGTATTGGGCCGCGCGCCGGCCGCGGCACGGGAGCCAGTCGGCGTCGAACCCGCGGAGTTGCAGACGGCAGAACTCGCCGCCCAGAGGATCGAGTCGCAGCGTTTCGAACACGAATTCGAGTGTCTTGGTTCCTGGAGCGATTCGCAGCTCCTGGTTCAGATCTTTGGGCCGCCCATCGCTGATGATTTGCAGCAAGAGGGCGCTTGGTGGCCGGGGCGTCCGCTCAAAGTCGGCCGGATTTACCGAGACGAGGCCGAGAAGCCCCGGGAACCAGATTCGCCCCTGCAAATCCGTTGCTCCGGTGGCGGAGGTGACTAAACCGAAGTTTGTCGTGGGCAGAGCGTGTGCCTCGCCGAAGCGCTCGACGAGCAACTCACGGGCATGGCCCTCCGCCACGTCGCGCGCTACCGCCAACGCCTCAATCCGCGAGAACCGGACGAGACCCTGGCGGGTTGCGCACCAGATCTTGCCGAATCCATCGAGCGAGATATGAAAGACCTGATCGCCAGCCAATAGGGGCAGCGCCGTCAGAAAGCGGCCCTGTCTGGTGGAATATAGCTCCAGACCATCGGTTGTACCGATCCAAAGAAGATCGTCTTGATCGCTGGTTATGCTGTACCAGGCGCGCGCGCGCTCAGGCACAGCATTCTCGGCCTGAATGTACTGGTTTCCTTCCAGCCGATGCAGTCCCCTGTACTGGGCCAACGCCCAAGTACGGCCATCGCGGGCGGTCGTCCACTGACGCATGCGTGGTGGCCCGGCTAGCGTCTCTACCGCCCACCGGTCTCCCTTTACCGGCCGTCGAAGCCGATAGTTGGCCTCCACGCCGGAAACGAGCAGCTCTCCGGGGCGCTCCCAATGCATCGCAGGCAGGGAAAGGGGCGGAACCGACCCGTTGAGTGGAAAGGGGCGCACTCCCCCGTTATCAACGGTGACGATCCCCATACTCCCTGCGACGATTACCCCGCGGTCCGGGTGGGCCAGTAGGGTCTGAGCCTGAATCACCTCCGGCATCGCCGGAGTCGGCACAACTCTGCCATCAACGATCCGAACCAGCCCCGAGCTGCGCAAGCTCCCCCATACTTGACCGTCCCGGTCAACGGCAACGCCAGTGAGATGGCTCTCCTGCAGACCTTCGCGACGCGTGAAGATCCGAAAAAGCCGTGGACTGAAACGATATAGATTTCCCCAACGTCCTCCTGCCCAGATATTGCCCTGCGGATCCTCTTCGAGCGTGGATAAAAACTCTTCTTCCTCCACTCCCACTGGGATCGACTCGACTACACCCTCGCACATTCGCGCAATCGCCTGCGGGAACCCCATCCAGAGGCAGCCCGACGAGTCCTCCCGCAACGCCGTGATCTCCGGCTTGGGAAGCCCCTGTGACTCTCCCCAGCGCTGCAATTGGCCGTCTTTCCAGCGAAACAAACCCCGGGAGGTCCCAACCCAAATCGACCCATCGCGGGCTGCGACTAAGCGGCGGGGAGTCCCTTCGAGCGTGGCATGGTATTCCCAGGCCCCGCGTTCGTTGACGGAGTATAGGCGCCGATCACTCATCACGCTCCAAAGTTTGCCGGCCGAATCCCGAGAGCCGAAGAGAAACTGCAGGTTGGGCGGTGCGCTGACGACCTGCGTTTCGGTCGAAGCCTCTGGGATGGGTCCGGTGGCCAATTTCAGGCGCCGTGCGAGCAGCGCGACCTGCCATCGGCGGGTTACTTCCACTTGTGCCCGATCGGGCCGGGCCCACAGGGCCATCACTCCGTTCGGCTCCCGATCCCGCGTAGGAGTATCGATTCCTTCTAATCGAAAGTTGGCGAAGCTGCCAAAGCGGTCCCGCACCAACCGGAAGACACAACCGCTAGCTGAACCCGCCCAGATGGCTCCGTCAGGCCCCATAACTAGGTGAGCCAGCGTGCTGGCGCTGCAACTGCCGGTCCCGTTGGCCCGGAACGAATCGCCAAGGCGAAATACCTCCGCCTGCTTCCCATCGAACCGGACGATGCCGTGGTTCGACGCCAGCCAGACGTAGCCATCCCCAGGAGCCAGAATCGACGCGAAAGTCTCTTCCGGCATTCCGCTCTCAGCCCCCCAATGGCGGACCGAAAGGTTGACGAGGCGTTCGTTAGCAGGAATCGCCTCCACCAAACTCGGGACCAATAGCAATAAACAACTTAGCGAGGAAACCCGCACTACTTTAGTATCGGCGGAATGGCATGAGAACTTCAGCCTATCAGCCTAAGGCAAGACATTTCCGTCGGCGTCCATCATCTTCACATCGCCGAAGCCCAGTTCCCGCAGTCCTTTTTCAACTTGGGCTCTATCTCCGACGACGACATAAACCATCTTCGTGGGGCGCAGGACGATCTCGGCGGCCGCGCTGATGTCCTTCCTTTCGAGGGCGTTGACGCGTTGAGCGTACGTCGTGAAGTAGTCTTCGGGTAAGCCGTAGCGGGTGATTTCGGCGAGATCGCCGAGGACGGCCCCTTTAGTTTCGCGCTCGCCGGCAAGTGAGAGTGTCAGATTCAACTTGGTCTTCGTGATCTCCTCGTCCGTTACCGGCCGATCTTTGATAATGGCACGCAACTCTTTGTCGATTTCCTGAAGAGATTCCTTGGTTTTGTCACTTTGGACCGGCGCGTAAGTCAGGAACGTCCTCTGGCCCTTGGCGCCAATGAGCAGCGTCTGGGCGCCGTAGGCCCAGTGTTTGTCCTCGCGGAGGTTCATGTTGAGTCGCGAGGTAAAGGCGCCGCCGAGGATGGTGTTCATCACGTCAATGGCGGCTTCGTTTGGGTTCGCCCGGGGCGGGGCGATGTGGCCGGCGAGGATCATGCTCTGCACGGCGCCGGGTTTGTCGATCAGATAGATCGTCGTCTTGTCGAGGTGCGACACGGTGGCGAGATTCTTCTTGGGTACCGAAGCGCTCTTCCAGCCGGCAAAGAGCTTTTCCAGCTTGGGCTGAATTTCGGCAATCGTCGTATCTCCGACGATGAGCAATGTTGCGTTGTTGGGTTTCACCCAGGTGCTGACGTACTGTTCGAGGGAGGCGCGCGTCATGGCCTTGACGCTCTCTTCGGTTCCGCTGCCGGTCAACGGATTGCCGTAGGCGTGGCCCTTCCCGTAGAGCAGGGCAGGGAGGACACGTTGGGCAAGCGCTACAGGCTGCACTTTTTCGCGCTGGATGCCTGCGAGCTGTTGCGCCTGGAGGCGTTTGAAGTCCGCTTCCGGAAAGACCGGATTGAGCACGACGTCGGCGAACAGGTCGAGCGAGGCGTCGAGATTCATTTTCAGCGCCGATAAAGAGACCGAGGAGACATCGAGGCTGGAGCCGGCGTTGAGCGATGCGCCAAGGTTGGCGGTCTCTTCGCTGATAGCCAGGGAACTCCGGCGTTTGGTGCCTTCGAGAAGCATGCGCATGGCCATGCCGCTGGTGCCGGCGAGGCCACCTTGATCCGCCGCGTAGCCGGCATCGATCTGGAGGTTGAAATTGATGACGGGCGTCTCATGGCGTTCGGCGAGGACGAGCTTCAGGCCGTTCGATAGGGTTGCCTTCTGCAACGCGGGCATGCGCAGGGGAGGCGTGGGGCCGGGCTTGGGGAGCTCCTTGCGGTCCGTGTCTTTGGAGAGGTCTTTGTACTGAGGGACGGGCAGGATTTCGAGAATATAGGCTCCGGAACCGGCATACGTATTGGCAGCGGTCCGAACCTCGGCGGGGGTGGCTTCGTTCGTCCAGCGAAGTGAGTTTTCGTAACAGGCGGCGTTACCGGTATAGACTTCGCAGGTCGCCAGAACGTCGGATTTGCCACCAAAGCCGCCGATGCGTTCGGCTCCGCGGAGGAAGCCAGCCAAGGCCTGTGTTTTGGCGCGGGTGAGTTCTTCGGCGGTAGGGCCGTCTTTTAGGAATTTGGCCAACTCTTCGTCGATCGCCTTCTCGACGGCGGCGAGGGTGCCGCCCGGTTTGGCCGTGGCTTCGATAGTAAACATCCCGGCGATCTCCAGTGACTCGTTTTGTACCGATACGTTGGTGGCGATCTGGTCCTGATAGACGAGCCGTCGATAGAGGCGCGACGTTTTGCCGCCGCCCAGAATAGCTGCGGCGAGATCAAGCGTTTCCACATCGCGGTGACCGACGCCTGGAGACGCCCAAACCTTATAGATACGGGCTTGGGGGACGCGATCCTGGGCGGTTTCGCGAATGGTTTCCGCGCGCCGGGGGACCCACTGCTGCATGCGGGCGACGGGTGGGCCGGGCGGGATCCAGCCGAAGTATTTTTCTACTTTCTCTTTGGCGGTCTTGGCATCGATGTCGCCGGCGAGGACGACGACGGCGTTGGCTGCGCCGTAGTACTTCTGAAACCATTCCTTGACGTCAGGGAGGGCGGCGGCCTTCAGATCCGCCTCCGAACCAATGGGGCTCCAGGAGTACGGGTGTCCGGGGGGAAAGACCCCTTTGAGGATGAGCTCTTCCGAGATCGAATAGGGCTGATTTTCGCTCTGGCGCTTCTCGTTCATGACGACGCCGCGCTGTTCATCGAGCTTGGCTTGGTCGACGACGCCCAGCAGGTGGCCCATGCGGTCGCTTTCAAGAAAAAGTAACTGATCGAGAGCCGGGGTGGGAGCGTTCTGGAAGTAGTTCGTCCGGTCGAAGTAGGTGGTGCCGTTGAGATCGGTGGCGCCGATGCGCTCCATGGCCTGGAAGTAATCCTGATTGAAGTTCTCGCTGCCGTTGAACATCAGGTGTTCAAACAGGTGGGCGAAGCCCGTACGGCCGGCCTTCTCGTTCTTTGATCCGACGTGATACCAGACATTGACCGCGACAATGGGTGTCTTGCGGTCTTCGTGAACGAGCAGCGTAAGTCCGTTCTTCAGGACGAACCTTTCATAGGGGATCTTGATCTCAATTTTTCCTGCTGATTGGGCGAAGGTGGCCGCCGCCAGCAAGGCACCAAGGACGAGGGTTCTCATTAGTCCTTTGTAGCATGAGCGTCACAATTACAGGCGAATGATCCATTGGCGGCGATAGAGGAACCAGGCGACCAGATAGAGGGCGAGGGCGTGAGCGAGGCCGAAGCAGAAGGAGGCGAATTCGGGGGAACCGAGGGGTACGAACAGCGAATCGTACACGGGCTTGCGCCACCCGGTGAGGCCCCAGAGACGGGAGACCAGGCCGCTGAGGACATAGACGGCGATGGCGTTGGAGCCGTAGTGGACCAAAGGCGTGGCCCAGCGTTTCCAACCCTGGCCGTCGATGAACCAGTAGAACGAACCCAGTGCGAGTTGGGCGAGGCCAGCGGTGAAGACGGCGAAGGACACCGTCCAGATCTTCTTGTTGATGGGCATGATAAGCCCCAGCAGATAGCCGGCGACGGTGAGGGCTACGCCAGCAGCCAGAAGCCAAGCGGCCTTTTCGGCGAGTTCGCGGCGGCTGCGGAGGAGATGGCCGGCGAGGGCTCCGAGGAGCAGGGTGGCAATTGCGGGAAGGGTGCTGACGATGCCCTCGGGGTCCCAGACCTTGGTGGATCGATAGAGGTGGCCGGGCAGGAGCATCCAATCGATGTACTGGGAGAAGTTGCCGATAGGTTCGAGGACGCCGGGGCCGTAACCGGGGACGGGGTAGAGGGTCATCAGCATCCAGTACGCAGTGCAGACACCAACGATGACGGCAGCTTGGCCGCGCCAGGTGGTGTAGAGAAAGATGAGCGCCCCGATGAGATAGCAGATAGCGATGCGTTGGAGGACACCGGGGATCCGGATAGTGGAGAGGTCGTAGGAAGGGAAGCCGGCGAGGAACAGCCCGAGGCCGAAAATCAGCGCGCTGCGGCGGAGGGTGTGGCGGATGAGGACGGACTTGTCTCCGCCTTCTTCGACCCGTCGCGCGAAGGAGAATGTCATGGCGACGCCGACGATCCACAGAAAGAAGGGGAAAATGAGGTCGGTGGGCGTCCAGCCGTGCCAGTCGGCGTGAAGAAGCGGGGGATATGCCTGGGAGTAAGAGCCGAGGTTATTGACAAGCATCATGGCTGCGATGGTGGCGCCGCGAAAGGCATCGAGCGAGACGAGCCGCTGCTTTGTCGATAGAATGTTGGCCAAGAAGGTATTATGCATCGTCTCGTTGCGGCATCCGTATTGCTGGTGATTCCGGCTTTGGGTCAAGGTCTTCCCGAACAGGCTGCCAAGATTCTTGGCGCTAACTGTACTTCGTGTCATGGCAGCGGCCTGCGCGTCTCCGATCTCGATCTGCGGACCCGCGATTCGATGGTAAAGGGCGGCACGCGGGGCGCGGCGCTGGTGGCGGGCAAGGCGGAAGAGAGCCGGTTGTACCGGTTTGCGGCGGGCCTGGATCAACCGCAGATGCCGCCGGGGAAGAAGCTATCCGATGCTGACTTGACGACGTTGAAGGCCTGGATTGATAGCGGGGCCGAGTTGACCGGTGCCCCGGTGGCCACTGGTTCGCTGGCGGCGGCCGAAGAGCGGCCGATCACCGAGAATGAACGGAAGTATTGGGCGTTTCAGAAGCCAGTACGTCCGGCGGCGCCGTCGGAAAATGCTATAGATCACTTTCTGGCATTGAAGTGGAAGGCGAAGGGATTGACGCCGGCGCCGCGGGCCTCAAAGCAGGTGCTGGTGCGGCGCGCCTATCTGGATTTGACTGGTTTGCCGCCGACACCGGACGAAGTGGCGGCGTTCGTGAAGGATACACGGCCGGACGCCTGGGCGCGGCTGGTGGATCAGTTGCTGGCCTCTCCGCACTATGGGGAGCGTTGGGCGCGGCATTGGCTCGATGTCGTCCGGTATGCGGACTCGGGCGGCTTTGAGTATGACCGCGATCGGAACAACGCGTACAGATACCGCGACTATGTTGTGAAGGCGCTGAACAGCGACAAGCCGTTTGACCGGTTCTTGAAGGAGCAGTTGGCGGGCGATGAGCTGTATCCGAACGATCCGGAGGCTTGGATCGCGACGGGCTTTTTGCGTCTCGGGCCGGAGAACAACGTAAAGAACGAACAGACGCGGCTGGACGAGTTGGACGATCTGGTAGTGACGGCATCCAACGGGTTGCTGGGCATGACGGTGGGCTGCGCGCGCTGCCACAACCACAAGTTCGATGCGATCGCGCAGAAGGACTACTATCGGATCCAGGCCGTGTTCTTTCCGCTGAAGCCGCTGGAGCGGCCGCTGGTGGACCCGGTGACGGAGGCGAAGTTCAAGGCTGAGACCCAAGCGGTGGAAGCGCTGCAGAAGCCGCTCAAAGATGAGTTGAAGACCTTGGAAAAGCCCTTCCGGGACAAGATCATTGCCCGGCGCAAGTCTGCGATGCCGGACTATCTACGGACGGCCTTGGCGACCCCGGAGGCGCAGCGGACCGAGGGCCAGAAACTGAATGTAATTCAGTTCGAGAAGAGCGTGGAGAACATCTACGAAGATGACTTGGTGCGCGAGTTGACGCCGGACGTCGTGAAGGCGCGGACGCAGTTGGTGGCGAAGATCACGGCGCTCGATAAAACGAAGCCGGAGATGCCGACCGCGATGACGATTACCGAACCGGGCCGCGAGGCTCCGCCATCGCACTTCCTGCATCGGGGCGGCGCTGGGGCGAAGGGCACGGTGATGGCGCCGGGCGTGCTCTCAGCGACCGTACGGGAGGACTGGCCGTTCCCGGAGGCGCCGGCCGATGCGAAGACGAGCCACCGGCGGGCGGCGTTTGCCAATTGGGTGGCTTCGCCGGAGAATCCGTTGGTGCCGCGAGTGTGGGTGAACCGGATGTGGCAGTTCCACTTCGGCGAAGGGATTGTACGGACGCCATCGAACTTTGGCAAGATGGGCGACCGGCCAACGCATCCGGAGCTGCTGGACTGGCTGGCGACCGAGCTGATGGCCAACAACTGGAGCGTGAAGCACATGCACCGATTGATGATGAACTCGGCGGCGTACCAGATGGCAAGCGATGATTCCGACGAGAACCGGAAGATTGACCCGGAGAACAAACTGCTGTGGCGGATGCCGCGGCGGCGTCTCGAAGGTGAGGCGATCCGGGATTCGATTCTGGCGCTGGCGGGCACTCTCGACAAGACGATCGGCGGGCCCGCGGTGCTGCCCTACATTGATCCGGCGTTGTTCCAGGCATCGTCAAAGCGGACGTGGCATGGGAAGGCCGTGGATGATCCGTCCACAAATCGGCGGAGCCTATATGTGTTCTCGAAGCGGTCGATTCCGCTTCCGCTGCTGGATGTTTTTGATAAGCCGGACACGATCACTTCGTGTGCGCGGCGAAACCGGTCGACGATTGCTCCGCAGGCGCTGATCCTGATGAACAACGAGTTTGTGCAGTTGCAGGCGAAGGCGTTTGCTGAGCGGCTGACGCGCGAGGCTTCAACGGCGGAGGCGCGAGTGACGCGCGGGTATGAGTTGGCATTTGGCCGGCAGCCGTCGGAACGGGAAGTGAAGCGCGCGGTGGAGTTTGTTGGTGCGGCTTCGACCGGGCTTACCGATTTTTGTCACGCCCTATTTAACGTTAACGAGTTTGTCTATGTCCCATAAGCGTTTTTTGTCTCGCCGTGAATTATTGATGGCCGCTGGCGGCGGTATCCCCGGCCTTGCGTTGGCGAACATGCTGGCGCCGAAGCAGCCGCATTTTCCGGCGAAGGCGAAGGCCGTCATCTCGATCTTCTGCTACGGCGGCGTGAGCCACATGGACACCTTCGACCCGAAGCCGATGTTGAAGCAGCGGGCCGGGGAGACGATGCCGGGCAAGAAGATCGTCCCGTCGCAGGGCACGCCGGGCGGACTGATGCCGGCGCTGTGGGAGTTCAAGAAATACGGACAATCGGGCATGGAGGTGTCGAGCCTCTTTCCGCATGTGGCGCAGAAGGTGGACGAGATTGCGTTCATCCGCTCGATGCACTGCACGTCGAACGACCACGGGCCGGCGCTGTTCCAGATGAACACAGGGTTCATTCAGGCGGGGTATCCGTCGATGGGGAGCTGGTTGACGTACGGGCTGGGGACGGAGAATCAGAACCTGCCAGGGTTTGTGGTGTTCACGGATCCGCGAGGCGGGCCGATTGGCGGGGCGCCGAACTGGGGCAACGGGTTTATGCCCGCGGCCTATCAAGGGACGCCGTTCCGGCCGACGGGGAATCCGATTGTGGACCTGCGGCCGCCGAAGGACATGACGGACCAGCGGCAGCGGCGGTGGTTGGATTTCGTCGGGAAGATGAACCAGGACCATATTGAGCGGAACCCGTTTGATACGGAGTTGAGTGCGCGGATTGAGTCGTACGAATTGGCTTACCGGATGCAGACGAGTGCGACGGAGGCGGTGGACGTTGACATTGAGTCGGCGGCGACGAAGAAGTTGTACGGGATTGATGAGCAGCGGACTGAGTATTTTGGGCGCCAAGCGCTAATGGCACGTCGATTAGTCGAGCGGGGCGTGCGGTTCGTGCAGTTGTACTCGGGTGGAGGAAATTTCGGAGATAGCTGGGACGCGCATTGGGATTTGAAGGAGAATCACGGCCAGCATTGCGGGGAGACGGATAAGCCGATTGCGGGGTTGATGACGGACTTGAAATCGCGCGGGCTGCTGGATTCTACGCTGATTATCTGGCACGGGGAGTTTGGGAGATTGCCGATTTCGCAACGGATGAGCGGACGGGATCATAATCCGTATGGGTTTACGGTGTGGATGGCGGGGGGCGGGATTAAGGGCGGAACGTGCGTTGGGGCGACGGATGAGTTTGGGTTAGAGGCCGTGGAAGATCGGAAGTCAGTGAATGATCTGCATGCGACGATGCTGCATTTGCTGGGGTTTGATCATACGCGGCTCACCTATCCGCACAATGGGCGGAATATGCGGTTGACGGATGTGGAGGGGGAGGTCATCAAGAAGATTGTGGCGTGATGCCATACTGGAAATGGAGCCGTCCTATGGAGAGCCGTGAGCTAGAACGCATCGCAATCGTGCCGGGCCAACGGTCGGATCAACCTTGCATCCGAGGGCTGCGGGTAACGGTCTGGGATGTTCTGGATATGCTGGCGGCGGGGTCTTCCGAGGATGAAATTCTTTCGGAATATCCGTACTTGGAACGTGAAGATTTTCCCGCTGTGTATGCCTATGCTTCCCGCGTTGGGCGGGAGCGATCTGTTCGTTGAAGCTGCTTTTTGACGCCTGCCTTTCGCCGAAGTTGGTTGGGCGTTTGGGGGAGTTGTTTCCCGGTTCGATGCACGTTCTCGGAGCGGGGCTGGAACACAACACGCCGGACTTGGCCATCTGGGAGTTTGCGCGGGAGAACGGCTGGACGATTGTCACTGCCGATTCTGATTTCGTGGCGTTGGTAAGTGAGCGGGGTGCTCCACCCAAGGTCGTCCGGCTGCAGAATTGCAAATTGCGATTGGCCGAGATTGAGTTGCTGCTCAGACGGAACGCAGTGCTGATCACCGAGTTCTGGCGGTCGAACCGGGCTATCCTGATCATCTCGGCTCGATAGTGAACTGCTAACGGGACTGGCTAAGGGCGTAGACGGCGAAGGAGGCGAGCCAGTGTTCTCCTCCGTAGTTCCCGCCGGTGACGTTCGGGAGCGCGGCTTCCAGTAAGCGGCGGGCCGAGGCCAACATGTTTTGAGTGCGGGCGGAGTTCTGCGGCAGAGCGCCTGCGACCCCGAACAGACACCAGGCTCGGCTCAGATAGAGGCCGTCGAGGTGGACGATCTGATAGTCGCTGCGGTCGGAGACCTCGGGGGCCTTCGTGAGATTGGCCAAGCCAGCCGTAGTCATGAACTTGTTGAACCACAGCCGGAACTCCTCGGCGGAGAGGACGCGGCGCATCAGATCCGCGACTTCCAGCGTGGGGGAAAGGAAGTCCGTGCCGTCGGGCTCCTGAAACGCAGCGACCGCCGTGTTGTTGCCATAGTAGTCCTTGGCGCGCTGCAGAATCTGAGCTTCAAACTTCGCGTCCTTGGCGGCGCGGGCCCAGTCGAGGGCGAACACGAGGCCGAAGGCCGTGTTGGGGTGGACGCCGGTGCGGTTGGGATAGGTCTGTTTGGGAAGGTAGGCGGTCCAGAGGTCGACAATCAGGCTGGTCAGCGGCTGAAGGTTTTGGGCCCATTGACGGCCTTGGGGGTCGTCCCAGGTGCGGAGTTCTTCGTCGAGTTTGAGGAGCCACGCCCAGCCGTAAGTACGTTCGAAGGTCTTAGCGAGCTTGTAGTTGCTGAAGTATTTCATCTCGCCCGCGAGAGCTTGGGGCTCGAAACTCGTGGCGAGGATCTTGCGGATCTGCGCGTCCTTTGGCAAGCCCTTCGTCGTCTTGAGCAGGCGGACAAGCATCCAGTGGCCGTGGACGCTGGAGTGCCAGTCGAAGCAACCGTAGAACGAAGGGTGGAGTTGGCGCGGCGTGAGGCGCGCGTCGGATTCGCTTTCGATGGTGTGAGCGGTCTTGTTGGGGTACTCCTGCTGGATGCAGTGGAGTGGAAGTTCGGCGAGGCGGGACGCGATCTCAGGGGTCAACATTTGGGCAAAGGCCGGCGAGGCGAGGAGAGCACAGACCAGAAGCGGTTTCATCGATTCTCTTATCTTCGCAGGACTGCTAAGCTCTAGCGCATGGTTCGTTTCGTACTCCTCTTTCTCTTGACGCTGGTGGGGTTGGTGGCTCAAGGCGTGACGCCCCGCAATGTGATGGTGCCGATGCGCGATGGGGTCCGGCTCGGGACGGACGTTTATCTGCCGAAGGCGGAGGGGAAGTTCCCGGTTCTGCTGACGCGGACTCCGTATAACAAGGCCGGGTCGGCTGCTGCGGTGGCGCCGTTCGTGGCCGCTGGCTACGCCGTGGTTGTGCAGGATGTGCGGGGACGGTATCAGAGCGAAGGGCGCTGGGTTCCGATCCAGGACGACCCCAACGACGGCTTCGACACGGCGAAGTGGATTGGAGCGCAGCCTTGGTGCGACGGGGGGATTGGGACATTTGGATCGTCGTACGGCGGGGCGACGCAACATGCACTGGCGATCGCAGGGGCGCCGTTCGTGAAGGCGTTGATTCCACGGAATGCGATGTCGAACTTTGGCCGGTACGGGCTGCGGCACAACGGCGCATTTGAGCTGCGCTGGTTGAATTGGGTGCTGACGCTGGGAAACCCGGTGGGGACGCAGTATCTGCGGACGGCGGCGGAGCGGGCGGCCTCGACTCCGGCGGCGGCGCAGGCGCTGGTGGACTTGGCGGGGCAGGTGCAGGAATATTCGCGAGCGCTGCCGCTACGGGCCGGGACAACGCCGCTACAATTCGCCCCGGACTATGAGAAGTGGCTGGTGGAGGCGATGGGGCACGGCGACTACGACGCGTTCTGGAAAGATCACGGATCGAGCGTGGTGGACCATCTGGCCGAGTTCAAAGATATTCCGGCGTATCACGTGACGGGGTGGTATGACTCATGGGGAACGCCGGCGGCGAACATGAACTTCGTGGAGTTGCGGAAGGCGAAGAAGAGTTTGCAGCGGTTGATCGTAGGGCCGTGGATTCATAGTTCGGAGAACTTGAGCCATGCGGGGCTGGCGCAATTCACTCCGGATGCGGCGCTCGATCTGGCGGGATTTCAGATCCGGTGGTTTGACCGGTGGTTGAAGAACGTGAGCAATGGGGTGGATACGGAGCCGCCCGTGCGGCTGTATGTGATGGGCGGCGGCGATGGGCACAAGACGCCGGACGGACGGATTTTCGTGGGCGGGAAGTGGCGCAACGAACAGGACTGGCCGTTGGCGCGGACCGTGTACACCCCTTACTATTTGCAGGCGGGCGGAAAGCTGGGGACGATGAAGCCGGGGAAGGCTGCGCCGGTTTCGTATTCGTTTGATCCGGCGAACCCCGTGCCGACGCTGGGCGGGAACATCTCGTCGCAGGGCCCGCTGGCGTTCCAAGGCGCGGCGGATCAACGCTGCCGGACCGGCTACTGGTTGTGCCGGGATCAATTGCCGTTGGCGGCGCGCGGTGACGTGGTCGTGTTTCAAACGGAGCCGTTGACGGAGAATCTGGAGGTCACCGGGCCGTTGAAGGTGAAGCTCTGGGCGTCGACCGACGGACTGGATACGGACTTTACGGCGAAGCTGATCGATGTGTATCCACCGAATGCTTCTTATCCCGCAGGCGTGGATTTGCTGGTGGGCGACAGTATCGCCCGGGCGCGGTACCGGAAAGGGTTAGAAAAGGCCGTGATGATGACGCCAGGAGTGGCGGAGGAGTTCAACCTGGAACTCTACCCGACTTCGCTCGTGTTTCAGAAAGGGCATCGGATTCGCGTGGACATTTCGAGCAGCAATTTTCCGCGGTTTGATGTGAACCCCAATACGGGGGAGCCGCTCAACGGCAACCGCGGGACGCGGGTGGCGCGGAATACGATCTACCTGGACGGCGACCATGCTTCTCACATTCTGCTGCCGGTGATTCCGGCGAAGTAGTCAGTTGTAGATGGAGCGGAGGAGCTCGTAGCGTTTCAGGGTTTCGCGCTGGAGCGTTGTGTCGCCCAGCGTGGCGGCGCAGCGGGCGAGTTGGTAGAGAATGGGCGCGTCGGTGGAGTCAAGGCTGGCGGCGCGTTCAAAGGCCGGGATCGCTTCACGGCAGTTGCCTTGCCGCTGGTGAATCTTGCCGATGAGAGAGTGGACCATGAAGGCGTTCGGTTGCAGGCGGGCGGCGGTGTTCGCGGCAGCCAGGGCCTTGGCTGGTTCGTTGGCGTCGAGCGCGAGGCGGGCGAGGCCGAGGTGACCGAGCCAGGAGTTGGATTGCCGATAGAGCCGGGCGGCTTCCTCGGGTTTTTGGTCGAGTTCGTGGCACCAGCCGAGATGGTAGAGCGACGGCCCGTGCTGCGGATTGCGGGCGAGCGCTTGGCGGAACTCGGCCGAGGCGCGGTCGCAGCGGCCAACGTCGTCGAGATAGTAGCGGCCGAGCGCGTAGTGGGGGGCGGGACTCTTGGGGAGGAGGGGGACGGCTGCGGCTGCCTTGAGCGCAAAGAGCGTCTTCTGGCCGGCGAGGTAGTAGGCGTAGGCGAGAAGAAGAACGGTGTTGCCATCACGAGGGTTGCGGGCTTCGGCGGCGCGGAGCTGGCTGATAGCCGCGAAGGTATCTCCTTGCCGGAGGAGTTCCTGGGCGGGGTGGTCGATAGGGAGTTCGAGCGCTTGCGCGGAGAGACTGGGAGTTGCGATGATGAAGCCCACCATGGCGCTGACGCGGACTAGAGGGGCAATCGTGTTCTGCATGGCGGTTCGGCTAGCGGCGCAGTTTCAACCGCCGCTGGAGGCGGAGACCCCGGAGGAGTTCGACTCCTATCTTACGGTGGAGCAGGCGGGTGAAGGGCGCGAGGTGATCGCGCGAAGCGAGGCGTTCCGGAAGCAGTGGCCGGCGTCGAAACTGCTGCCCCGCGTGTGGGAGCTGCGCTATTTCGCGTGGCAGAAACTGGGCAAAGCGGTTGAGGCGCGAAAGGACGGGGAAGAGGCGCTTGCCTTGGCGCCGGGGAACCTGACGGTACGGGCGGCGCTGGCCGTGCAGATGGCGAGTGAGGAGGTGGACGCGGCGGAGCGCCATGCGCGGACTGTGCTGGACGAACTGGCGAAGACGAAGATCCGCCGCGGGGTGCCGCTGGCGCAGTACGAGGCGACGGTGGCAAAGTTGCGGGGCCAGGCGCGGGTGGCGCTGGGGCTCGTGAAGTTCCGGCGGGGCGATGCGGCGGGGGCGTTGGCAGAGTTGGAAGAGGCAGACCGATTGGCGCCAGAACCGGCGTTAAGCTACCGGTTGGGGCGGCTATATGCGGCGCTCGGGAGGGCGGCGGAGGCGCGGAAACGGCTAACGGAGGCCGCCCAGGCCGCCGACCCCGTGCTCGCAGAGCGGGGCCGGGCGGCACTGGCGGAGTTGCGTTAGTCAAGATGAAACGACCAACCCCTGACCTGAGACGCGGGTTACTCTGACGGTCAGGAAAACCTTGAAAGGCGGCGCAGAGCCGGAAAGGTCAAGGAGTTGGTCTATGAAATAGGTACTGTATGTGAGCCTCGACGTCCACGCCGAGACGATTGCCGTAGCCGTGGCCGAAAGCGGCCGAGACGGCGAAGTCCGCAGCTTGGGCACGATTGCCAATCGGCTGGAGGCGATCCGGAAGATGGTCAAGAAACTGCAACAGCAAGGCGATCTGCGCGCCTGCTACGAATCCGGACCCACCGGCTATTGCCTCTACTGGCAGCTCACGCAGCTCAACGTGGAATGTGAGGTCATCGCTCCGAGCCTGATTCCCAAGAAAGCCAGCGAGCGGATCAAGACCGACCGGCGCGATGCCGAGAAACTGGCCCGTTGCTACCGCGCCGGCGAGTTGACCGCCGTGGCTGTGCCCAGCCCCGAACAGGAGGCGCTGCGCGACCTGGTGCGGGCGCGCGAAGCCGCCAAGAAAGATCAGCTCAAGGCCCGGCACCGACTGAGCAAGTTTCTGTTGTGCCATGGCCAGAAGCCGGAAGGCATCAAGTCCTGGACCAAACAGTTCCTCGCGTGGATCAAAACCCACGTGCGCTTCCCTCATAAGGCCCAGGAAGTGGCGCTGCTGAACTACCTGCATGAAGTCGAACACGTCGCCCAGCGAATCCAGCATCTGGAACAAGCCATCGACGAGGCCGTTCGGGAAGCTCCCGCAGAGTTGCGGGTTGTGATCGAAGCGTTGCAGGCGCTGCGTGGCGTTGCGCAGACGACCGCCGCAACGATCGTCTCGGAACTGGG
>CAMDCN010000019.1 GCA_945890485.1 Candidatus Sulfopaludibacter sp. SbA3
GGCGCATTATCCCGAGTCGAGCATTATCCTGAGCGGTATCGGTGTTGGCCTGTAAATTCGCTAGGGCGTCGTCGGTTGTGTCCAGATAATCAGCCCACGCTCTTCTCGACGACTGCGTCAGAGCGTTCATGAAGCAGCAGCTGAATCTCTCGGATGACCGCGAGCGTGCGGTTGTCGATTTGTGGCGAAGAGGGCATCTGTCGGAGGGGAGCATTCAGCTCTATCTTCAGTGGATCCGCCGATTCCGGACCTTCTGTAAGCGAAACGCACTGGCCGAGATCGAGGAACTGACTCTTGCTGGTGTGTCCCGATTTAGCAGTGAGTACAGTGGCCCGCGGGTGAAGAAACGACGGATCTCCGCTGGAAGTCGTGCCGTCGCGCGAAATGCGCTGCACGCCTGGGCGTGCGCCCTTCAGACATTGGGAATCGCATTGCCGTTATGGCGAGAAGAGCAGCCTCCGCCGGTGTTGCCACCTTTGCTGGAGGAATACCGCGCGTATCGCCGCGCCCACAACGGTGTGGCAGAAACCACGTTGAGGCGCGACCTCGGAATAGCTCAAAGTTTTCTCGCCTTTTTAAGAGGGAATCGAAGAACGATCGAGAGACTCACGATTGCTCATGTTGACTCCTTTGTGAATGGCGTCTCCGCAACGATGACGAAGGGTACAGTCGCAGATATTTGCAGCTACCTCCGTGCCTTCTTGCGGTTTCTGTACGCGACCGGAAAGCTGCCTTCGGATCTGGCGCGCAACGTCGTTGGCCCGAGATTCCGCCTGTCGGAGCGGCCGCCCCGAACACTGCCATGGCAAGACGTCACGCGCATTCTTCCGGCGGTTCGGCGCAAGGAGTCACCGGGCAAACGAGACTTTGCGATTCTTCTTCTGCTCGCCGCATACGGCATGGGAGCTGCCGAGGTACTGTCGCTTCGATTGCGAGATATTGATTGGAAATCCGGGATCTTGCACATCCGGAGGCCAAAGACGAATGTCCTGATCGACTTGCCTCTTCTACCTGCTGTGGCCAAGGCGTTGACGGATTACTTGCGATGGGAACGGCCACCCGTCCAATCGATTGAGCTTGTATTCCTTCGAAACAACATGCCATATGGGCCAATGACGAGCGGAGCCATTCGACACCGTGTCCGGTACTACGCCGATCTTGCTGGCCTATCGGCGAAGGTACTGGGCGCGCACATTTTTCGGCACAGCCATGCGAGCAGGCAGGTGGATAGCGGCGCAAACCTTAAGATCGTCAGTGAGATTCTCGGTCACCGCAGTTCATCCTCCACATCAGTTTATGTGCGGGTCGCCTTAAAGCGTCTTCGTTCCGTAGGGCTGCCGGTACCGTCATGAACAC
Source organism: Candidatus Sulfopaludibacter sp. SbA3 (assembly GCA_945890485.1). Taxonomy (GTDB): domain Bacteria; phylum Acidobacteriota; class Terriglobia; order Bryobacterales; family Bryobacteraceae. Next base: position 1,357 of record CAMDCN010000019.1, read on the forward strand.
GCTCTTCGACGGTCCGCTGGCGAACGAGATGAAGACGTTCCTCCAGTTCAAGCGAAGCCTTGGATATGGCTATCAACGGGCGGAGTATTCCCTTTAAGAGTTCGACCGCTTTCTGATCACCTATGCGGCTCTTGACCGGCGATGGCATCTCGGTCAGGCTGCCATCGCCTGGCTGGCGAGCAAACCTGATCGGAAGCCCGTGAGCGTCTCCTGCGATGCCGCGATCCTCCGGCAGTTCTTCGGCTACCTGCGGCGCGTGCCGAAGTGGAAAGATCTGCCAGAGCCGTCGTGGCCGAAGCTCCCGACTGAATCTTCGTTCGTTCCTCAGTTCCTTTCTGAGCAGGACGTTCGCAAACTCCTGGCGCTCTGTGCCGACTTGGGTAGACCCCCATTCCGCGCATCGCTGTATCGTGCGCTACTTCTGGTCCTCTACTGCACCGGGCTCCGCTTTGGCGAAGCACTCCGATTGCGGTTGCGCGATGTGGACATCCAGTCTGGTCTGCTGTTTGTCGAAACCTTCAAGGGACGATCGAGATGGGTTCCCTTTCATCGGTCGCTGTCGAAAGAACTGGCTCGATACCTTGAGGCCCGGGCAAAGTATGCAGACTCTGACCCCGCGTCTCATTTCTTCGTCAGCAGTGGTCAGAATCGCCTTCCGGTAAGCACTGCCCACGGTACCATTCATCGACTGTTTGTGATGGCTGGTTTGAAGGCTGAAGCAGGGCGTGCTGGCCCAAGGCCATACGATTTTCGCCACGCCTTCGCGGTGCATCGGCTAAGCCGATGGTATCGCCAAGGAGTGGATCTCCATTCCCGCCTGCCATGGCTTTCGGCTTACATGGGCCATGTCGACATCATCGGAACGGAGACGTATCTGAATGCCACTCCCGAGCTCTTGGATCTAGCAGGACAACGCCTGCGCCGCCGTTATCGGAAAGCCGATGGGCAAAGTGAGGTCGACGAAGGATGAGTCGCGCGAAGCCAGATTCTCTACTCACGTTGACCGAGAGCTTCTTTCAGAGCTATCTGCAAAACACCCGCGGAGCAAGCGCCCACACGGTGCGCGCTTATCGAGACACCCTGAAAATGTTCTTCCAGTTTCTGGCAGACCTGAAGAAGAAGGGGCTCGCCGGACTGAGCCTTGACGATGTACATTCCGACGCCGTGCTCGCCTTCTTGAGTCATATCGAATCAAAGCGCGGGAACACTCCGGCAACAAGAAACTGCCGATTGGCGGCCATTCGCAGTTTCGTCCAGCACCTGCTCAGCAGGGATGTCACGCGTGCCGGCCAGTATGGCCGCATTCTTGCGATCCGCACCAAGAAGGCTACGCGGAGAACCGTTGGATATCTGGAGCCCGAGGAAGTCCGCGCCGTTATCTCCGCCGTCGATCGCCAATCCCGAAATGGTCTCCGTGATCATGCGTTGCTGCTTTTCCTCTACAACACTGGGGCGCGGGTCAGTGAAGCCTTGGGTCTGCGCGCCGGTGACCTGCGTCTGGATCGGCCCCGGCAGGTGCGATTGTGCGGAAAGGGTCGCAAAGAAAGGGTCTGCCCTCTTTGGCCAGAAACCGCTGTGGCGCTGCGACAGATCATCGGTGTCAGCGAGAGTGAAGGCGTTCTATTTCGGAACGCGCAGGGTGCACCGCTCACACGTGACGGCGTCGCATATTTGCTGGGTAAATACGTGCGGGCCGCTGCGGAACAGTCTCCTGCGTTGCGGAAACGGCGGGTAACGCCGCATGTGCTGCGTCACAGTTGCGCGGTCGCACTACTCCAAGCTGGCGTCGATATCTCGGTGATTCGCGACTATTTGGGACACGTTTCGGTGGCTACGACGAGTCGCTATGTGACGACCAATCTGGAAATGAAGCGGGACGTCCTTGAGGCATTTTGGAAGCGCGCGGCACTTGCGCCCGCCGGGCCGCGCAAATGGCGTCCACCGCCCAGCCTGCTCGCATTTCTTGACTCGCTCTGACGAATTATCCGGAGTTCTTGCTCAGCGAAGTACATATTTTCCCCGCAAACCGAGCCTCTCCGAAACACCACTCCGGATAATGCTCGACTCGGGATAATGCGCCTTATCTTGGGCTCCAGATAAGGCGCATGTGCGGCGGAAGTTTCATGACTTATCGCTGGGGACGACGCCATCGCCCTTGGGACAGGAGGCGGTGCGGCGGATTGGAAAGCTTTACGAGATCGAGCGGGAGATCCGTGGCCAGGGCGGTGCGGCAGGAGCGGGCAAAGCCGTTAGTCGATGCGCTGGGGCAGTGGCTGCGGGAGCAGTACGGGACGTTATCGAGGAAGTCGGCGGCGGCGAAGGCGATTCAGTATGCTCTCGGGTTGTGGCCGGCATTAGTGCGTTACTGTGGGGACGGGCGGATTGAGATAGACAATAACGCGGCGGAGCGGGCGCTGCGAGCGGGCGCAATTGGGAGAAAGAATTACTTATTCGCGGGGTCCGATACGGGCGGAGAGCGGGCGGCGGCGATCTATACGTTAATTGGGTCGGCGAAGTTGAATGGTCTGGATCCGGCGGGGTATTCGCGGTTTGTGCTGGAGCGGATCGCCGACCATCCGGTCCAGCGTATTGCGGAGTTGTTGCCTTGGAATGTGGCGTTGCCGGCGGGGGACCGGGAACGCGCCGCCGCTTAGCAGGGCGCTGGGGACATCCCGATCGGCGGTCTTGTCAAGACGGTTGGAAGCGAACGCCTACGCTTTTGGGGCCGGACAGGCAGCTGTGTCTAGACTCGTGTCTCATGGCAGGGGACAACCCCAGACCGTCGTGGTCACGTACGGGGACCACGCTCCGTTGAACCGGCAAAGTGCGATTCTGTCCCGGAATGAGGGGGGTTTGGCTGACCGCCGGTTCTGGGATCACTCCCGTAATCCAGCGCGGTACGATCAATTTACGACCCGAACCGAGACTTGTGTCGCCTGCCCTCCTTGCCTGACTGTTAATGGTAGCTCCAGCCCCAGTGGAACGCTACGCGGAACCGAGGCATTTATCTGGAAAACGCCGACCTGCCCGGGAGCCAACCCTGCAAACTCTATGGTCAACTCTTCGCTCCCAATCTGCACCGACGGAGGCACCACAGCCACAGGAGACGGTGAGGAACTCGCTGCCTGCCCGGCTTCAATCGCCGGCAATGTGTTTCCTAGCCCTGTCAAATAGATGATTATAGTATCGTCCCGATGAATCGGGTTGGATAACGTCACCAGTTCTTGGTTGCTCGCACGAACTATCGTAGGCACGCCCGTATCAAACCCGACGACGGATGCCCTAAAGATGCTCGGCGCATTCGGCAGCATAGTCAGGTTGAAACTATCGCTAACACCACCTGGAGTCCGCAGGATGAGGGTCACGTTGCCGTCAATCTGATACGGCAATTGGGCATTGATCTGGGATGGAGACACGAACATCATCGGGACTGGTTGCCCATTTACGGTCAAGCAGCTCTCACCCAAAGCTGTCGGCAAGGGAAGAACACTTGTGACTTGATTCACGGGGCTAAGATTGCTCCCAAAGATGGAAACGAGACTGCCTGGGGCCGCAAGACCAGTAAAATCGGCGGCATTTACAAGCCGTTCAATTTGAGGTACAGAAACCGCAGCGTCGAATGCCCATGGCACCACCGTCAGACCACCAATAGTCAAATTGGCAACTGATTGCCGGCTGTAGAGCGGCGCTAACGTTCTTGTGAATATCGACCCAGTCTCACCAAGTAGCGGAGCCTCCACCATCCTGACCGGCCGGATCTCTGCTCCTGCACTCATAAGGTCTACTCGCTGGATCACACCCGGGCTCGACAACGAAGGTGCAGTGGTACGGATCCCAGTTTGGTCGATGAATGCAAAACCAGAGGTTGTCCCACTCGAAGCATCAAACTGTCGGATAGGAACGAGCGACGAATTCAAGAGGCGATTCCCCACAACATACTGGTCAAAATTGGATGCAGCTACAGCCCCGGACACACCGGAGGACTCTTTGCGCCCGACGGTGAACGTATCCACGTTCGCATTGTAAAGAAGGAGGTCGCCGCTAGCCTGAGCAACGAGGATAGACGATCCATTGGCGCTAGCCACGAGGACGGTGTTTGCGTCGATCCTGTTCTCAAAGACGCCAAGCGACGGAAGTGCCGTTGCAGAACGAGTCAAGAGGTCAACCTGGTCAATTGTGTGGCTCGGCCCCGCGACTCGATTAGCCGCCAAAATGGCTCGCCCGGACGCGGCCACCGATCGAGGGTAGTGTCCACCAGGCATTCTGACGGGGGGTTCAGGCTGCAGGGTCTCGAGGTCAAACACGCTGATGATCTGGCTGTTGTTATGCCCAACGAGAAGGCGCCGCCTGTCAAAAGTCACAGCTAACTGCGTTGGAGTGTTACCAGTCTTTAGCGTCGCGATCTGGCTATGAGACTGTCCGTCGAACACCAAGACTTGGTTCCTATCTTGCCTCAGGACGTAATAGCGGTCTCGAACAGGATCTGCAAGAATATCCACCAGCTTTCCGGGAATGTTGATCGAAAGCCCTCGTTGGTCTGGTTCTTTGTTGTTGACCAAAATCCGCAGCGGAGTGGGGACGTTAACCGCACCGGTCGACGCCAACGCCAATGTCCCCGTAGCAGTGCCCTTCAGGTTTTGAAAAGCGGTTGGATCCAACCGTAGGGTCAGCGTCGCAGGCGTCACACCCGAGGTAGGGCTGACCGAAACGCCGGCCATGGTGGAAGACACCGTGAACGGCACCCGCGCTCCCCCAGCATCCGACACCACAACCTGCCTCGTGAGCGATTGCCGTTCACAGAATGAAGTCCGGAACAGAACATCTTCCTCCGCGAAGGAAAGGCGGGCGAATTGCTCCATGGATCCGATGGGAAAGATCGTCACCCCACTTTCAGAAACCGAATACATCGTATTCCCATCGGAACTAATTAGGCTCCTTCCCGACAGGTTCTCGGCGAGCTGTAGGCGGTCGATCACTGCCAAATTCTCAATATCCACGATCTGCAGGATCGGCGACGAAGCCGGTACGCTAGCGACGCTACCGGCTGTTTGCGTGCTCGTAACCTGGGCATAAACCAAGCCCCGGGCCGGATCCATTGCGTGACTTCCTACGTTCAAACTTCCGGCAGGGTCTGGGAACTGCGCCACGAGACTACCCGCCTCATCATGTAAGGCCCAACCGGCCAGATAGCGGTTACCCGTACGATTCACGCTAACTACGCGCGGGCCAAGAGGGGGGCTCGAAATCCACGCCAAGGCCCGCAAAGACCGCGAGGTCACGTCGTACGAAAACTCAATCGTCTGACCATCCGAGGCGCCGCCAGCGACGATTCCCACTATTTTGGTGCCATCACCTGAGGCAGCCATCGAACTGGCCACAACATTGGCCGGGAAGTTTCCGACTGGAGTCGGTAGCGTCTTAGTAGTGACGCCTTGAATTGTATCTAGCGTTTGGGTCACCCCTGACGCAGGATCGAGCGAGATGAATTCCGTATTCGTCACGATCAACGCTCTATTATCGATACCAAACGCCACACCTAGTGGGGCCTGCCCCATCGAGAACGTCTGCCGCGTGTTGGACACCAAGTTGAGAATTGTGAGCGAATTCTGCGACGTTGCCGGTGCCTGAAAGTTGCCGTAGTGGCAAACTACGAGAAATCGGCCGTCAGGGGACACGGCGAGAGAACTCGGGTAAGGAGCTACATTGATCGACGTCTGCACGGAGCGCGAGGCTAGCGAGACAACATCAATTCGACTAGCCGTAAAGTTGGCGACATAAAGCACACCACGCGCCTCGTCGATAGCCAAGTCAGAGGCCTGGCCCCCAATAGCGACTACGCGCCCAAAGGTTGCCGCACTGAGCTCGCTTCCACTCAGACACACGACCAGTAACAGGCACGCTAACACGCGTTGAATACTCTGAGCCACTCTTACAGGCATAAGACACTCCATCCAATTCGAAATCTTTCTTCTGACGTCCAGTTCTTCTTCTTGGCCACGTTGGCGTGCCAATAGAGCCTATCTAATGTGGCAACTGGATCGGTCGTTCCATGTGTGGCCTACGCTGCCCCTCGGTCACAAGGATCAGAAGGGCGGTAGATCCGACACAACCAACGCCTAGTTTATTCTTCAGTCTTGCGTCGGCGCAAGACGATCAGTCCGATAAAGACCGCCGCCAACGAAGCGCAAACGATTCGAATCATTGATTCATCCATGGTATTCTCCTTTTCCTTCGTCCTAACCCGATCTAACGTCAGGCCGGACACTCCAAAGCTTTCTTAGCTAGATGCTGTTCATCATCGCTAAATGTTATTCATCATCGGGAGTAGCTCCCGCATGATCTTAACCGCCATTGGGCCCACCGTAACTACAAACAATGACGGCAAAATACAAAAGAAAATCGGGAAGACCAGTTTGACGCCGAGTTTTGCAGCCTTCTCCTCGGCAATCTGTCGGGCCTGAACTCGCATGAAGTCAGCGTGTGCCCGCAGGCTTTGAGCGATGCCGGTTCCAAACCGGTCTGCCTGGATGAGAACAGCGACCAATTTCTTAAGATCCTCGACGGCGGTCCGTTCCGCGAGGTTTCGCAGGGCTTCGATTCGGCGCTTGCCAGCTTTCAGTTCCAGGTTGACCATCGCAAACTCCTCGGAAATCTCTCGATGAGCCTGCTCCAATTCTTTTGCCACCTGAACGATCGCCTGGTCTAGCCCCAAGCCACTTTCCACGCAAACGACTAACAAGTCCAGTGCATTGGCCAATCCATGCTGAATGTTCTTCTGACGCTTTTGCGATTTAATCTTCACATACTCATTCGGACCGAAGAACCCCATGGCGGCTGCGGCGACGATGGCCATAATTTTATTGGACGAGTCGGATTCAGAGTTGGCGACCAAGAGGCTCATCCCGATCGGAAGGCTTATGCCGAAGAAGACCTTACATCCGTATAGAACCTTAAGCGCATTCTCACCCTTGATCCCAGCCCGAATTAACCGGCGGCGCATCACAGACGCATCCTTCGGCGATGTCGGCAGTACGGTTCCAAGCTTTTTGATCAGGTCGTGAAATACGAGACTCGGATGCGTCGGCATCTTGTCAGGGACATGGATACCCGCACCAGTGACACGCTCTATCGCCTCCTTCGGGCGAACCCACAGACGCATACCCACCACTGAGATAGCGAGAGCAACGGCGAAGAACACTATAAATGTCAGCAGGAAGGCCATATCTTAAATCTCGATACTCACAATTTTCTGAATTATGAGGTAGCCCACAATCTGGAGAAACACGGCACCACCCATCATCATGTTTCCTACTTCTTCGGTGATGAAAAACCTAACGTAGTCGGGATTGACCCAGAACATTAGCACAGCGACGCCAATAGGAATGCACGTCAATGCCATCCCAGTCATCCGTCCATGTGCGCTGATGGCCCGAATCCGCCCACGTAACTTGAAGCGCTCCCTGATGATGTAGGCGAGCTTGTCCAAGATCTCGGCGAGGTTGCCACCCGTGCGCTTCTGCAACATCACGGCAGAAACAAAAAACTGAACATCCAGAAGCGGAACCCGGTGTCCCAGCTTCTCTAGCGCCAATTCCAGGGGCATTCCCAGGTTGTGCTCCTCGAAGGTACGCCGAAACTCGCCAGCGAGGGGTTCCTGGAACTCCCGGTGGATCATTTCGAGCGACACAGAAAACCCGTGGCCAGCACGCATAGAACGGGCAACGAACTCCAGACTCTCCGGAAATTGCTCCTCAAAACGGTGGATTCGGGCGGCGCGCTTCTTGGCAACGAACGCCACCGGAAGGCCGGTACTCAGGATCGCAGGAAGAAATGCGACATTTGTCAACTCCGGAGGCAAAAACAGCCAAGCTACACCAAAAGTGAAAAGGAAGCAGCCGAGACACGCGTGAACCAACCGAGCAACACTCCATTTCAGACCCGCCTGTTCAAGCATCGTCTGTAACCGATCCTGCAGCTCGAGCTTTTGCAGAAGTTGCAACGCGAAACGTCCAGTCCTTACATCTTCCCTGGTAATCAAGTCCACTCTCTTGGGAGCAGCCTTGACCTTTTTGGCGGGAGTTCCCAGCAGCCGGCTTCGGACCTTTCCAAGGTCAGCGTTCCGCAGGTAGCGGTTTACGATCCACCATGCGAGCATGGCTGAACCCCAGACGAAGATGAGAATTAAGAGAAAGGATGTCATTGGTTTTGTTGTCAAAGACAGTCGTCGTTGGACATCAGCTACGAACTTCGACGTACATCGCTGGCCGATGTGGGTCTACAGTTTGTAGTCGTACTTGGGCGCTACGGGACCTCTAGTACTTCATCGAACAAATCGGTCCGCAACTTGATACCCGCCGCCAGTAATTTTTCATAAAACTTCGGCCGGATGCCCGTTGCTGCGAATCGGCCAAGGACCTCGTTATTCGGGCCCAGCCCTCGCTTCTCGAAAACGAAGATGTCCTGCAGCGTAACTACCTCTCCTTCCATGCCAGTGACTTCGGTGATGCTCGTAACGCGCCGCGTGCCGTCAGAGAGCCGGGCAGCTTGGACAAATATATGGACTGCGCTCGCAATTTGTTGCCGAATCGACACGAGTTGCATGTTCGCGTTCGCGAGAGAGACCATAACTTCGAGGCGACCAACGGCATCCCGAGGGGTGTTCGCATGGACAGTTGTCAATGAGCCGTCGTGGCCAGTGTTCATGGCTTGCAACATGTCGAGGGCTTCGCCGCCACGGACCTCACCAACCACAATCCGGTCAGGCCGCATACGTAGCGAGTTGATTAGCAACTCTCTTTGGCGGATGGCACCGTTGCCTTCCAGGTTGGGCGGACGAGTTTCCAGTCGCGCGACGTGGGGCTGCTTCAGTTGGAGTTCCGCTGCGTCCTCAATTGTGACAATGCGCTCCTTCGGGGCAATAAACGCCGAAAGGGCGTTAAGCAGCGTGGTCTTACCCGCACCAGTGCCCCCGGCAATGATGATGTTCATGTGCGCCTTCACGGCCGCCTCGAGCAACTCCATCATGCCCTGCGTCAGCGCCTTCTTAGCCACGAGATCAGCAGGCATGAGTTTGTCCTGCGAGAATCGGCGAATCGACATCAGCGGCCCGTCCAGGGCCAAAGGCGGAATGATCGCGTTGACGCGCGAGCCGTCGGCAAGCCGGGCGTCTACCATCGGATTTGACTCATCAACCCGTCGTCCAACCTGCGAGACGATTTTATCGATGATGCGAAGCAGATGTTGATCATCGCGGAAGGTAACATTCGTCAGTTCAAGCAATCCTTTGCGCTCAACGTAGACCTGCTTGCTTCCGTTGACGAGGATATCTGAGATCGTAGGATCGACCAAGAGCGGCTCGAGCGGACCGAGGCCGAAGACTTCGTCGAGAACCTCATCACAAATCTGTTGCTTTTCAACGGAGCTAAGGAGCGTCGGCTCTCCGTCAATGAGTGTGATCAGGGCCTGTCTGACTTCTCCGCGCACTCGTTGGTTGTCGATCGTCGCCAAGGCTTCCAGATTGATCTTGTCGAGAAGCTTGCGATGAAGTGTGAACTTCAGCTCTTGATATTCCGGTTTCGGACCCGACCGCTTCTGGGTCGAGTTTTTCATTAGTCGCTGTTCCCAGCTAAGCTGTTGAGCCGATTTTGGTTCGATGCTTGATATTGCCATTCTGACACCCGATATTTAATAGATTCTAGGCCCGGTCGACTAGCTAAATTTGGGAAAGCACAGGCTTAGTGCCGAACAACACCGAAGATTTCTTTTTCTCCGGTATGGAAAGGCCGGCGATTTTCCCAGCGAGGCCCTCTAACGCACGAACGAGTTCGCTATCACCGCTCAGGGGCTCGCCGCGGGTTACCACACGATGGAGCGAAAAGTAGTCATTCGGGAGGGTTGTGTGGACTCCAGCATTGAACATCTTCCCCAAGTCGTTACCGTCCAAACCGTCCTTTCGATTTAGCCGATTGACGATTACACGCAGACGTTCTTTATCAAAACCCAGTTGTTGCAACATCTGTAAGGCCTTTCGCGTGAGATGCAGACTTGGCAGTTCTGCTGTTGTGACGAGAAACCCTGAGTCCGCTTGGGCAAGCGAGAGGAGACTGGAACGGTCAAAAACGGTTGGCAAATCGAGGATCACGAAATCATAAAGCGTCCGCATTACGTCGAGCACTGATTCGAGCCGTGTTGGGTCGATCGGAGCCAGGTATGGCTCGTCTGGGCTTGCGAGCACATCGACACCTTCCACCGTAGTGATCATCGAATCGAGAGCGATTGGATCGAGTTGACTCTGAAGTTCGAGTGCATCGAGCAGCGAGTACGGATTCTGGGCCTTGAGATAGAACCCAATCGTTCCACCCGTAAGATCGAAATCTGCCAAGAGAACCCGCTTTCCGGTCAATCGGCGTATCGCAAAGGCAACCTGTGCGGAAATGGTGGATGCCCCGGATCCCGGTTTTGTGCAAGCGAACGCGCAAACAGTGGCGGAATTTCTTTCGAGTGGTTCTTCGGGTTGGCTGAGCCTGACGATCCGCCCACAGACCTCCCGTTGCGATGTTTCATCAAAAGGAGCGAAGAGAAATTCGGTGGCACCGGCACGCAGAACCCGGACTATCGAGTCTCCGTCCTGCGTCATATGAAGCCCGACCGAATGGACACTCGGCCGGTATGACCCCAGATACTGGAGAATGCCACACGCTTCGTTAATATCGGTCATGACATCGACGAGGACGACCTGCGGCGCCATCTGCCGCAGCCGGAGGTCCAACGCCTGTTCTGTGGGATAGGTGCGCAGGTCAGCAATAACTTGAAACGTCTTGGCAGACGGCAGGGTACGGGTTAGACGTTCGGCGAGCTCACGGTTGGGAGAGATCAGCAGTGCCGTCAATGTTGTGTCTTTGGGACTCATTGCTGTTTTCTTTACCGAACGGACCGAAGGTTTTCGACAAGGATCGTGGTGCCAGACACAGATTGTTACCTAAGAATTCTTCCCACGTCCACCCAACAGGATGTTACGCAATCCCTTCCCCTTTTTCTTGTCCGTCACAACTTTTGTGGATGTGCCGGGAGAGGTGGAGGCGCCGGACGGCTTGGGGGCAGCCGGAGTTGTGTTATTCACCGTTGGCAGGAATTCGCGCGGGAAGTCGATTGAGGGTTTCGGGTCGGAAGCAGAGACCGGGGTGCTAATTTCCGGAGTGACCAGCACGATGAGTTCGGTTTTGGACTTGTTTTCCGCGCGGCTTCTGAAGAGGTTGCCGAGCAGCGGAATCGAGCTCAACCCTGGAATCCGCGAAACACTGTCGGTAAGGCGATCATCGATTAGACCGCCGATCACAAAACTTTGACCTTCGCCGAGCTCGATATTGGTTTCTATCCGCCGGGTGGCGAGCGCAGGAATATTGAAGCCCGAGATAGACACACCGTTCGCGATATCGATCGTGTTTACTTCCGGCTTGACATACATCTTAATGGTATTGTTTTCAGTCAGTTGCGGCTTGAAATTCAGGCGAATGCCGAATTCACGAAACTGAACTGTGACCGCGCCGGCATTGGCGCCGCCCTGGAGCACGGGTACCGGAAATTCTCCGCCGACGAGAAAACTCGCCGCTTGACCGTTCTCCGTTACGAGATTCGGCTCGGCGAGGATCTGGAGTAATCCACGACCCTGTAGAGCCCTCACAAATGCTCCGATATTGAGATCTGGCCGGAAGGCAAAGATGTTGAGTGCGTCGCTAATCGTGAATCGAGAATTTTGTTGATTCGACTGAGGGCCACCGCCGACGGTCGTTGGGGTCGGAGCGGCGTTGCCTCCCGGGTCGATTCTTCCGAGTGTATTTCCGGCACCCGTTGATATGAGGTTCACTCCAAAACTATCGGCAACATTTCGATTTAGTTCCGCGAACTTTACTCGCAAGAGGATCTGTTTTTCCACCTTCGGTGTCGCCAACTTCAAGTTGTTGACGACTGCCTTCGCAAGCGGGGTGGCAATCGCCAACGCTCTATCGACGACCGGCTGGGACGAGACGGTTCCGTTTAGGGTAACGGTATCCCGCGCGGACTGGACCTCGATACTCTCGGCTGGAAATGTCGCCTTGAGAATTCGACGAATAGGTTCGAGGTTGTGCTCAACCGTGATGTTATAGAACTCTCGCTGTCCCGCCTTCGACCAAACGATCAGAGTGGCGTTTCCATGCGCCTTTGCATGTAGCAAGATCTCTCTGGTCGTGACGGCCACATAGTCAACCGTCTCGGGGTTACTGGTTGAGATGCGCCCGATATCGGCTGGATAGTCGACGACTACGCTCCGTCCGACAATCATTTTGAGTTCTTGCATTGTTTGCCCCTGCAGTGAAGGAGCAGCAGTCGTCGCCCACGCCAGGAGACTTCCGAACAGGACCCAGCATGCAGATAGCGTTCGATTTACAGGCGGCATAGTCATAAGAAATTCCTCGAATTCGTTCGCAATAGAGAGCACGGCGCTAGAAGGCAATGGTTAATTCTTCCTGGGACTAACCGCTTCGACTGTGCGAACGGTACCCCGGAAACTGATGATCTCGTCTGGCGGCGGTGGTGGCGGCGGTGGGGCCGCGGGAGCCGGGGACGGGGCAAGCGCGGCGGCGACTACGTTTGGCCGGGGACGGGGCACTCGTGCCGGGGCCTCGCTATCGTCGCCCTCCCGAGCTGGACCTCTGCTTTGCCGATTCCGGGCGACTGATCGGCGCGCCCCGAACAATTCCCGCACTTCGCGGCCAGGGGTTTTTTCGATGTTGTGATCGCTGCCGTTTCTCAACACGAGTTGAATCCGACCCTCCTGACTGGCCAGCGTCAGCGTCTCTGCTTGGTCGGGCGATACCAGCAGCGTTACCGTGCTGGCATTGATCGCCTGGCCCTTGGCATCCGGTTGATACGTTTGGCCGGCGGACAGTACTGTAATGTTTTGGAGAACCGTAGTGGTGACAGCATCCACTGATTCCGGCGGCTTGCCGGTTAAAAGGATATCCACCCGCATTCCGGGCAACACAAAACCTGCTACGCCAACGACCTCGGTGACCCGGACCGTAACAGCGCGCATTCCAACCGGAATGATCGGCGCAATCCCAAGTCCGCTGCCGCGAGCCGCCAACCGGCCTTCCTGAATCGGCTCATCAAGCAGAATGTTGCTCGTCAGGGGACGATCCATCACTTCTTCGACCTTGGAGAACGCGCCGCGAGGGAACTGGGTTGCCGTGACTTTCACGATCTTGACGTCGCCCGGCTTGATGGTGCCTCCGACCGTGAGCGGCTTCGCAGCGACGACCACGTCCTTCAGCTCAGCTTGCTCCGGTGCTTTCGACGGGGCGCCCGCTCGAGCGGTCATCTGGTAGAAAATACTCGACACGACGAGTGCGAACACGAGGCTAACGCCCAGTACGGTTACGAATCTGCGATCCATGAGGTTTTCCCTTCCGTTGACGACTTGCAATACGCCCGGCATACACCGGGCGGTTAATGTAATTTCAAACGAGTCTTACGATCTCGCTAGGAGTGTTAGCCAAGCACCCGCCGTAATTGCTGGTGCATAAGGAATGAACGGGGAGCCCGAGATTTTTTGACGCTGAGCGACGGCCCGCAACCAACGAAACCCCAGCACAGCCATTGCAAGAATGCCCCCCACGCCGGCCGCAAAAATCGCAGCCTGCCCTGAGGCGACAGCGCCCCCTAGGATGGCGCCAAATCCAGCCATGAGCTTAACGTCGCCGCCGCCCATCCCTCCCAAGAGGTAGAAGAGTAAGAAGGCGCAGAATCCGACCATTAGCCCGATCAGCGACGAGCCCAGGCCAGCCCAACCGCCTGTCGCGGCATGGTAGCCGAGTCCGGCGGCCATGGCCCCCATCGTGGTCCAATTCGAAATAGTGCGGAAGCGAAGATCTTCCACCACGGCAACCGTTCCAATGAAGAGGGCTAAACCAACTTGCAGTGACATCACCGGGGCCTCCTGGAGGTTTCTCCAGAATCGGACGCCTGGTTGTACGCCGGCCGTGTCGGTGACCGCCGGGTCGAGAGTAGCCGAGGCGCAAGAATACCGGACCGGAGCGCAAATTCAGCGAGAGTCTCTCCACTGGGAAGTTGCCATTCACTCCGAACGGGGGAGGGCGCCGACAACACCGGGTTCCGAAGATTTGGTTTCTGCGACGTGTGGGACATTACCGTTGCTTCTCCCTAGTTGTTTCGGCAGAAACGGCGTGTTTCATTAGGCCCACTGCGCCAAATTCCTTAGAACTGAGGTCCTGGGTAGGCGACGCTACCGCAGGGGCGATACCGGCTACGATTAAGTCCTTTCTAATCAAAAGAACAGCTTCCTTGTCCGACGCAACCACACGCCAGTTGCCATCCTTTTTCAGATGAGCATGCAGAGGCCAAGCGACCGGCAGCAGTGCGCTTTCAAAGTGATACTTGTCCATAATCGCTGCCCAATCCGCAGTGCCATTCATAAGCGCAATGTAGTCCTGACCAATTTCAGGCCCGAAGAAGTCGCTGCGGCCGTCGAAAAAGACCCGCTGGGTAACCGGGAAACGGTATAGGAGGTAGTCCCCCCATTCGTCGGACGCCAGTACCCGCCGACCAGCGATACTGGGCAGGTTCTCTTCGATCAAGGAGATCGGGAATCGCTTCTCGGGGAACTGCCGCGGCCACGCTATCGGTTTGTCCAGCACGACCAGGAGCGCCACAGGTAGGAACACCCAAGCCGAGTTACGGGAAAAGCGAGCATACAGATCGGACGAAAGCTCATCGAAAGTCCGGGCGATTGAACGGCGCGTAGTCGAATCGACGAACGCCCGCCACCAGTCAGAAAATTCCGCCGCGATCCGCGGAGCGGCAACGAGCAGGAACACGGGAACATGGCGCACCGCACCGAGCGAAAGGTGAGCCCACATCAAGATGAGCAGCACATCGCTCCAGCGTCCTTTGCGCGCCAAACCAGCACACGCAGCGGCCCCGGCCAAAAGCAGAATCTCGTAGTAGAACATCGACTCACTGCGGAAGCGAGGCGACTGAAACTCGTCGACTACATTCTTAATCCAGTCCGATCGAAGATACTGCGCAATGTGGATGTGGAGCTGAATGCCATACGGATTGACCACGCTTATCGCGAGACAGGCGGCCGCCAGCCCGGAGTAGCGAAGCGCCACGGCCTTGTTCCCGCTCAGGAGTTGCCCGGCGGCCACCGCACACACGCAAGCGACCAACGCCAGAAATCCACCATGGAGATTCGCCCAGAGGAGCGTTAACGGCACCAACCACCAGACCCGGCGCGTCGGCCGTCGGAGATCGGCATCCAAAATCCATAGCGAAATGGACAAGAACAAGAGAGTGAAGAGGTGCGGCCGGGCCAAATAGTGAATCGCCGAACTCCCGCTGATCAGCAGAATCATGGCCAGGCCTAGAAGCGTCGTCGAACCGCGCCAAAGCATATGGCGGAATAGGATCAACAGGTACGCTGGAATCAGCATCCCGCAAAACAGAACAACGCCCTTTAGCCCAGCCCAACTGTGGAGGTAGGAGAAGAGCAGCTCCGCGAGCCACTCCCAAGCAAACCATGGGGCACCCGGCTTCGAGAAAGAGAACAGGTCAGTCCGAGGAACAGTCCCATTCTCACGGATCCAGTCACCCACGCGAATGTGCCACCCGGTGTCTCCATCCGACAACAGGGCCAACCATCCATTCGGGCCTGCCAGAAACAACCAAATAATCAAGGAGACGAACAGAAAGTCGGCCAGCGACGGCGACCAACGAGACACCTTGGTAGATTCAGTTGGGGCAGAAGCATCCGGAGTCGTCATTATTCACACCGCCAAGGCATGTTTCTTGATCGGACGATCCCCCCCGAAACCTTAGGCCGTGCGCAGCTGATCGGAGGGATTTCTTTCCCCGCGTTCCCGTCCCCCGAGTATTCGGGAAGCTTGCAACGCGAGTTCGTAGCGGTCTTTCGCCGCGGTTTTCTCGAAAACATGCATCAGGTGAACTTTCACCGTGCCCGGCGTAATGCCCAGCGCAGCGGCAATCTCGCGATTTTTCAGCCCCTGCGCCACCAACTCGACAATCCCACGCTCCCGTGGCGTGAGCGACGGATTTCCACGGCGCGAATGCGCCTCCCATACCCCCGACAACTCCGGTTCTATCCAAATACGCGACGACGAAACTGCGCGCACGCACTCGCAGAAGAGCTCGACGGGTTGAATCCGCCGAATCACGCCGCGCGCTCCCGCCTGCAACGCGCGAATCAGCTCAGTCTCCCCCAGATCGTTCACCCACAAAATCGACGCCGTCCGCGGAGCCAATGCCGCTAGCTCAGCCAAAAACTGAGCACTGTGACGGTAGCCGCTGGCGTTGTCCAACACCACGACATCCGGCTGCAGTGTGATCAATCCGCCCCGTGCGGCCAACCAGTTCGGCGCAGAACCAGACAGATAAAGGTCCTCGGAACGCTCACAAACCCGTTCCAGACCTGCTATCACCATCGGCTGGGACTCGCACGCGAAAATGGAAATCCTCTCCATCTTCTACCCAATCGGCGATTCCCCCAAATCCTGCAGGGACATAAGGCAAACGAACGCAGCCGCTAAGTTAAATCCCTACCCTTCGTCTCAGGCAATCCAAAGATCAATAGACCTCCCAAGGCAAAGAATGCCGCAGTCATCCCCAGTGCGGCCCCGATTCCTTGGCGGTCGGCAAAGAACCCAATTCCGGCCGGAGCCATCGCGCTAAACACCCGACCGGCGTTATAGCAAAGTCCCTGCGCCGTTGCGCGGATCCCACTGGGGAACAATTCACTCAGAATCGCCCCGAAGGCGCTGTAGTAGCCGTGCCCGAAGAACCCCACCAGCGGCCCGAGCGCTAACAGAAGCCCGGGGCTTTGTGCTAGCCCACCATAAAGATAAGTAACGACTGCGGCGCCCAATAAAAACCCGACGAACACCGGCCGGCGGCCGAATCGGTCCGACAGGAATCCGAAGCTCAAGTAGCCGGCCAAGGCGCCCAGTTGCATCGGGATAATGAATCCCGTTGATCGGACGACGCTCAGTCCCGCCCCGCCCTTCTCCACCGGCGAGGCCAAGTACGCCGGAACCCAGGTAAACAACCCCCAGTAGGCAAATAGGATCAAGCTCGCCATACTAATGGAAACAACAACATAGCGAAGAAGCGGGGGCCGAAATAAGATCCCTAGGGGTTGCCGTGGCGCCGACGCCGACCAGACTTTCGGCTCCGGTACGGCCCGCCGAATCCAGAGTGTAAGCAGGGCTGGCAAGATTCCGATGGCAAACAGCGGTCGCCAACCATACGCCGGTAGAATCGCCGCCGCCAATAAACTGGCCAGAATGTACCCAATCGCCCATCCGGATTGCGTTATCGCGATCGCTTTTCCGCGATGTTTGGCCGGCCACGACTCGGCCACCAGCACGGTCCCGGCACTCCACTCCGCCCCCAGGCCGAATCCCACCAGCACCCGCCAGAACAACAACTGTTCAAAGCTGGAGGCGGTCGCGATGGCCGCGGTGAACAGGGAATACGTCAGAATGGAGCCCATCAACACCCGTGTCCGGCCAATGCGGTCCGCCAAATACCCCGCCAAGGTTCCGCCGATCGCGGCGGAAAAGAGCATCGCCGTGGTCAATAGCCCGCTCTGCGCGCCCGAAAGCGAGAACTCCTGCTGGATCGAGACGAGGGCGAAGGAGTACAACATAACGTCCATCGCGTCCAGCATCCAGCCCAGCATGGCCGCCAGCAGCGTCCGCCATTGCGCCGGGGTGATCTCTTGATGGAACGACAAGTTTCTAATATAGGCCATAAAAAGAACCGATACCGCTAGCCCCCCCCGATTGCCTACAATAGTGGCTACCCCGTAGTGCGAAAGGCCCCTTGTCGTGGCGCTTCCCTTCTCTGAGGCAGAGTTCCATGACTGTGATGTTTTGGCCCGTCATAATTTTTATGGCGATATCGCTGGCCATCGGCTTGTATACGTACACCCAGGTCCGCGGCTCCAGCAAGAATTACACCGTTTGCAACAAAGCCATGCCGTTCATCGTCATCGGCACTGCGCTAATGGCGCAA
This sequence comes from Candidatus Sulfopaludibacter sp. SbA3, assembly GCA_945890485.1. GTDB lineage: Bacteria > Acidobacteriota > Terriglobia > Bryobacterales > Bryobacteraceae. Next base: position 19,447 of record CAMDCN010000019.1, read on the forward strand.
GCCGTTGACGGCAACGCCACGCTTGGCAATGTTTCCATGACTTGGGCCACCGGCTTTTGGGCCGGCGTCATGATCCCTATCGGGCTCGCCATCAGCCTCTTCTTCGTGGGTCGCTTCCTGGCCGCGCCGCTCAACAAGATGGACTTGTTGACGCTCCCCGAGTTCTTTTACCGCCGATACGATAAGCAAACCGAGGCCCTCACTTCGGCTCTCACGATCGTCTGCTTCACCATCGTTATCGCCGGGAACCTCTCGGCCGTCGCATGGATTTTCTCGGTGGTTAGCGGCCTCAGCTACGGCACGTCGCTAGTCATCACCACGTCAATTATCGTCGTCTACACTATGGCCGGCGGCCTGTTCGCCGCCATTTGGACCGACTTCTTCCAGATCCACGTTGCGCTCGTCGGCTTTGTGGGCTCCGCCGGATTCATCCTTTGGAAGTACGGACTAGGCGATCTTCTCGCCAAGGTCCCGGCGGAAAGACTCGATTTCCGCGGCATCACTTCGATTGAGCACGGCGCGATGATCAACTGGGCCGCCATGATCTCGCTTGCCTTCGGCAACGCCATGGCGCTGGACTTTATGGAGCGGGTCTTCGCCGCAAACAGTCCACGAACCGCCCAGCGCGCCTGCTACTACGCCGGAGTCCAAACCATGGTCATCGGCCTGTGCGCCTCGATCCTCGGGCTGGCGGCCGTTTCGCTCGTACCCACGATCGGCGACTCCCGCATGGTCCTGCCCACCTTGGCGGCGGATCACCTGCCCTTCTGGCTCGGCGTGCTCGTTTTTGTTGGCGTTCTCGGAGCTTCCATGTCGACGGCCAATGGCGCGATGCTGGTCATTTCGGTGGTCCTCGCCCGCAACGTCTATCAACGCTGGTCGAAGGCCGCCGTGAGCGATTCGCTTATGCTGCTTCTCTCGCGCGTGCTCGCGATCCCTACGGCGATCGCGGGAGCGTGGGTCGCCTACGTCCGGCCGGAGCCGGGCATTCTTCTGGTGATCGCCTTTGATATTGTCTTCGCCGGTTGCGTGGCGCCGCTCGTCCTCGGCGTCTATTGGCGCAAGGCTACGGCGTCGGCCGCGAAGGCATCGATCCTCGTAGGCACCGCTCTGCGACTCGTCTGTTACCTTTACATGCCTCCTACTCTCGCCGGGCTTGACACCTTGCTCCCGCCCGTCGTCAGCCTTGCCACGATGGTGGCGGTCACGATGCTTTCCCAGGCGTCCGCCGAAAAGAACTTTGAACGGATGTATAACCCAGCGCCGGAAGACCGGCTGGCTGTTGAGGGGTAATGCTACTTCTTCTTGCGTTCGCGCTGCAGATCGGCGTTTTGCCGGAAAAATGGATGACCGGCGGTCCAAACTGCGCGGAGATTCCCGATTGGCAGGTACACGCCTACAACGCCGACCTGCTGATCCTCCGCCAAAGTGGTTGCGTCCACTACGAAAAGCCGTTTCTCTATCTCCTTTTCGGCAAGGAACGCGCCCTGCTGCTCGACACCGGCGCCGGCAAGCCAGGCACCGCCGCAATTGTCGAAAAGCTGCGGCGCAAGCTTCCTGTTATCGTGGTCCACAGCCACGGCCACGGCGACCACGTGGCTGGCGACGCCGAACTCAAGGCCCTCCCAGGCGTTACCGTCATGGCTCCGGGCTTTGCGGAGACGGTCGACCTGGGTGGCCGGACCATTGAGGCGCTACCGATCCCGGGGCACGACAAGGCGAGCGTCGCTTTCTACGATCAACTCACGGGCATTCTGCTCACCGGCGATTCGCTCTATCCCGGACGCCTGTACGTCGATGATTTTCCACAGTACGTAGCCAGCATGAAGAAGCTGCTTGGATTTGCCGACAAGCGGCCGATCGCCCACATTCTGGGCACCCATATTGAACAGGCCGCCACGCCGTTCACGGATTATGTCGTTCGAACCACTTACCAACCCGCCGAGCATAGTCTGGAACTCGGCTTGGCCCATCTGGTGGAACTGGTTCGCGAACTTGAGTTCATGGGCAGCAAGCCGGAGCGCAAAGCGCTGCGCAGCTTCACCATTTATCCTCGACCGCCGAGGAATTTTTCGAACGGGAGTACGGGAGCGCAATGAAGATTTGGATTGGGATCGCCGCGGTAGCCGCGGCAGCATGGGCGCAACAGCCCCAGATGAAGAAGGGAAATCGGCCGCCGCGGATTCCCCGCCCCGGCGTTAGCGACGCTTCCGTGAAGCATCCGATGAGCGAAGTGAAGCCGGACGCGGTCTTCGATGTCCCCGGCGTACCGGACTGGCTCGTCATCACTAAGGATGCGGTCTGGGTTTCCAACAAGCCGAAGGGCACCGTGTCGAAGATGGACGTGAAGACGAACCAAGTTGCCGCGACGATTGAAGTTGGCAAGCAGCCATGCAGTGGCATCACCGCCGGCTTCGGATCCATCTGGGCGCCTCTTTGCGGTGACAAGGCGCTAGCCCGCATCGACGCCAAGACGAATAAGCTGATCGCGACCCTTCCGTTTGGTCCGGCCAACTCCGAAGGCGGGCTCGCCGCCAGCAAGAACGCAATCTGGTACCCCACGGACAAAGGCACGTTGGTCCGCATCGACCCCAAAAAGAACGCGGTGGTCGCCGAGATTCCGCTTCCTCCTGGTTCTAACGCCGCTGAAGTTTCCGCCGACGGCAGCGTCTGGGTCACCTCGACCGAGAAGAGTTTGCTCGTTCGCGTCGACCCCAAAACGAACAAGATCGTCGCCGAAATTCCGGTTGGCGAGAAGCCTCGATTCCTCTGTACCGGCGCTGGCTCCGTCTGGACCTATGACCAGGGCAAAGGCACCATCACCCGCGTCGATATCGCCACCAACAAAGTGGTCGCCACCATTGAAGCCGGTCTTCCCGGCGGCGGCGGCGAGATCGACTACTTCGATGGCCATGTATGGGTCACTGCCTTTGAACATCCCATCACCAAAATCGACGTGAAGACCAACAAAGTAGTGGGCCAGTGGTCTGGCCCGGGCGGCGACGCGATCCAGGCTGGCAACGGCTATGTTTGGCTCTCGAATCTTCGCGAACACAACGTCTGGAAGATCAAGGCCGGTTCGCTCTAAGGGCTACGATAGAGGAGAGTGCAACTCGAACTTTCGCAAGCGGTCCAGTTCTTTCTGGTGACGCTCTCCTCTATTTTCTTCCTGGTCGATCCGTTCGCGTTAGTGCCGACGTTTCTGGCGATGACGGCCACATCGACGCAGGCCCACCGCCGGGCGATGGCTCGCCGGGCGTCGCTCACCTGCTTCTTCCTGCTCACCGGCTTCGCAATTGCCGGGACGCTAGTTTTCGATGTCCTCGGCATCACGATGCCTGCGTTCAAAATCGCCGGCGGCATCATCCTGCTGCTGATTGGTATCGACATGGTTCAGGCGAGACGCCCCGCCACTAACGAGACCGAGAAGGAGGCGGACGAAGGGGCACACAAGGCCGATATCGGCATTGTCCCGCTGGGGATGCCAATGCTGGCTGGCCCCGGCGCCATCTCCACCGTGATGGTGCTCATCGGCAGCGCACAGACTCCCGTGAAATTTACGCTGGTCATCGTCGCACTGGCCATCACAGCAGCCGCCGCTTTTCTGATTCTGTCGGCCGCCGACCGGGTGCGCAAGGTTTTAGGCGAAACAGGAATCCATATTCTCAGCCGGATCATGGGCATGCTGCTGATGGCCCTGGCCGTCCAGTTTATGGTGGACGGCCTGGCCGCGCTTGGGTTTGCTACCGCCCGGAATCGCTAGCAAACTCGTCGGCAGCAAAGGCGGCCGAAGGCTGCTGCGTCCGTCCGGCGGCAAAACTGCGCCTGGAGAGCAGGTTGACTTCTCGTTGGGTGAATTCCAACGCCGGACCAGCCAGATGCGATGCCGAAAGAGATGCCTGAGCAATCCCCGCATGCGAATGATTGCTGTTTCCCGTGAGCACATGGTAGAGCTCATGGGCGACCACCCGGCCCAGAGCACGGCCCATCATCTCCTGCTGCACCCCGACCGGCTCACCATGAGCTAGAACGCGAAGCATATTCCGAACCCGGCCACAGTCCACTTCAATAAAGGGAAGTACCTCATCGCCGGAACGATGCGCCCAGGCAAGCGCCAGAGGCTTTCCGGACGGCCCACTCGAGGACCGCGCGTCCAGACGGCACTCCGATTTCAGTCGCAGGACGACGAGATCGGGAAAGGAATCTTCCGGTTTCATCTCCGCCCGATTGACCCAGGAGAAGTTGTATCCGGTTTCGCGGAAGACCAGATCGACTTCCTGATGGAAAGCAGACGCTACCGCTGGGGGTAGCGGCGCAGGGGCATCGACAATGAGAGCAACGGGCGCACCGAACGATACGCCGACGAGGGCGCACAGCAAAGCTAGGGTGATCCGCACAAGGGACCTCTTTTTTACTTACCGAGAAAGTGGTGAGGAGATACAGGCTCCTCACCCGCCCTAAGTCTACTACAACAATTCGCGCCGGATCAGGCCGAAGCCAGAACCACCTCGGCGTCGAACACGCTGGCCAAGGCGTGAATCACCGAGGCGATGCGTACCGCGGCCAACACGTTTTCTTCCCCTAATCCCTTATCACGTACGACCTTTTCGTGGGAATCCACGCACTTGTCGCACGCGTTGATCGCTGAAACCGCCAGACAAAACAGCTCAAAATCGACATGCTCAATGCCATGGGTGCGCAGGACGTTCATCCGCAGCCGGGCCGGCATCGTCGAGTATTTTTCGTTTGTCGTCAGGTGGTGAAAGCGATAAAACACATTGTTCATTCCCATGATCGCCGCGGCGGCCTTCGCGGCCTCAACGGCTTCCGGGGAAATCACCGTCGCGGCCTGCGCCGAGATAGCCGCCAACAGTTGCGGATTGCGGGCAGCAATCGCGCACGACAGCGCCGATCCCCAAGCCTGCTGCGGCGTCAGTTCTGACTGCTGCATCACGTTGCTCAGGTTGAGCTTCAGGTCCTTGGCGTACGCCGGGACGGTATCCATCAAGTGTTCGAGGTTCATAAAAAGGTGTTCCTAGATAGAAAGAGCGGGCTTGGTTGGCCCGCTCCGAGTTTCGACACAGCAATTACTTGCCGAGAGTGTCTTGGCCTTTCTCCCAGTTGCAGGGGCAGAGTTCGTCGGTCTGCAGAGCATCGAGCACCCGGAGAACTTCCTTCGGGTTCCGGCCCACGGACAGATCGTTGACGCTGACGAAGCGGATGACGTTATCCGGGGCAACGATGAAGGTCGCCCGCTGGGCCGCACCGATGTGCGGATCGCGGATGCCGAGCGCCGTCACGAGTTCGGCCTTGAAGTCCGAAAGCATCGGGAAGGGCAGGTCGCGCAGGTCGTCGTGGTGCTTGCGCCAGTTCAGATGGGTGAACCAGGAATCGGTCGAACCGCCCAGTACCTGCGCATCGCGATCGGTGAACTCCTTATTGGCCTTGCCAAACGCCGCGATCTCGGTCGGGCAGACGAAGGTGAAATCGAGGGGCCAGAAGAAGTACACCTTCCACTTGCCGGCATACGAATCCTGATTGATCTCGGCGAACTCTTTGCCCTGTTCCAGGCTAACGGCCGCGTTCAGATGAAACGCGGGAAACTTCTCTCCAACTCCAAGCATGCGTGATTATCTCCTAGTATTTTTTGAAGCGCAGGCGGCGCAAAGCCCGTGCGCTTCGACAATAAATCGGTTCACCCGAAAGCCCTTCGGCAACGGGCGGCGTAACTGAACTTCATCGAGGCCTTCCGCGGGAAGGTCGAACATCTTGCGGCAATCGGTGCAAACGAAGTGATGGTGCGGCTGGTTGTTAGCCTCCAGGCGCAGCGAGCCATGGTGCAGACTCACTTCTCCTATCAAGCCGCTGTCCAGAAAAGTGCGGATGTTGCGGTAGACCGTACCCAGCGAAATCGAGGGGATATCCTGCCGGACGCGCTCGTATAGCAGCTCCGGACTAGGATGATCGTCCGCTTCCAGCAGGGCCCGGTAAAGCACCTGCCGCTGATGGGTACAGGGTAGCCCAGCCGCCACGCAACGATCGCGAAACCATCCCATTCGTTGCTCGAGATCCATACCCCTCAGAAGATGCGAGGCGCTGGGACCAGGATGCAGGTTTTTCGCAGGTGAGAATAATTCCTATCTAGTAGCTGCTCTTGTTTGTGCCATTTCCACCAAAGGGAGGCCGGAGGCGGCACCCTTGGTCAAAGCTGCTTCAAACGGCGGATCCGCTATCCCGGCGAAACGCGCCCAGCGGACAGGTCCGTACACTTCCCTCCACAACTCCAAATCCAGCACCCCCGCAGGATCGGCCCCGTGGTGATGCGCTTCCCGGCTCGAGACGGGCGCCGCTAAGCCCTCCACATATCGCATTGCCGCCCAAATCTGTGGGCGATCGAAAGCACAGGACTGGAATCGTCCCGCCCAAATGGGTTCGTTTCGTCGTTCGCGGATGTGGCGCCATAAGGCGTACTCGCGATTCACCTGGCCGACGGTTCGCGATAGCGCCGGGGCGGAAACTGGCAGGAGCAACAGATGCACCGCTTCCGGTTGCAGGGCGTAACCCAGCACGGCGAGATGGTGACGGGTCGCCGCGCGGCCGAGGACATACAGGTAGGCCTGATAATCCTCCGCGTCCGAAAACGCCAACGTCGCCGCTGATTGGCGGACATAGTGAGGGAAAAACGGAAGAGTAATGCGGCGCGCTCTGGCCATGCACCGACGAAGTGCCAGCCAGAGCGCCCGGTTCTCAACTATTTACGCCTTCTTGGGCTTCCGGTAAGCGCGGAATAGGCGTCCCAGGACCTTCAGGCCTTGGTCTACTTCCTTTTCCGTCACAATGAACGGCGGCAGGAATCGTAAGACCGTATCGTGCGTGCAGTTGAACAACACGCCCTGCTCGATGCCCTTCATCACGTAGTCCTTGCCCGGATGGTCCAGTTCCACGCCGATCATCAAACCATGGCCGCGGACGTCCTTAATGAACTTGTGCTTCGCCTGCAGGTCGCGCAATCCGGCGCGGAAATACTCGCCTACGCGGTTGATCTGCGGCAGCAGCTCGTCCAGGATGTCGAGGAATTCGAGCGCGACCGCCGACGACAATACGTTGCCGCCAAAGGTCGTTCCATGCATCCCCGGCTTGATCGCCGCCGCCGCGCGTTCGTTGGTCAGGATGACGCCCATGGGAAGTCCGCACGAAAGCGGCTTGGCCGTCACCATGACGTCCGGCTTCACGTCCGGTGCAATCAGGCTATGCGACCAGTATTGACCCGTTCGCCCAACGCCGCATTGGATGGCGTCGAATACGAGCAGGGCGTTGTACTGATCGGCCAACCGCCGCGCCGTCCGCAGGAACTCCGGTTGCATCGGATGAATGCCACCTTCGCCCTGAATACCCTCAATCACGATACCGCTTGTGCGTTCGTTGAACGCGCCTTCGAGAGCCGCAATGTCATTGGCCGGAATCCAGCGCGGCCCCGGCAACAGCGGCTCAAAATCCTTGCGGTACTTTGGCTGCCCCGTGATTGAAATGGCGCCAATCGTCCGGCCATGGAACGAATTATCGAGAGCAATAATCTCCGGCCGATCCGGACCCGCGTGGGCGCGCATGATCTTGATCGCGCCTTCCATCGACTCCGCACCCGAGTTCGTGAAGAACACCCGGTCCAGGCCAGAAATCTGGCACAGCCTCTGCGCCAGTTTCCCCGTGTACTCGTGATAGTAGAGGTTCGAGGTATGCAGCAGCAGTGCCGCCTGCCGCTGAATCACCTTCGTAATCCGCGGATGCGCGTGGCCCAGCGCGTTTACGCCGATGCCGCTGAGCAGGTCGAGGTACTTCCGGTTATCGAGACCGTAGAGGTAGCAACCCTTGCCGCGTCGCACCGCCAGCGGGTATCGGGCGTAGGTGGGCATCACATATTGACGCTCCAACTCCATCCACTGCTGCGACTCTGTCAATTCGGCTACTGCATCTTTAGTTTCAACCACTCGACCATTTTCTCCTTGTAGTTTTGATAGGCCGGAACCTTCTCCCATGGGCCAACCCCGTGAGGAGCATCCGGAACGGGGTAGACTTCACACGAAGCTCCCACAGCTTTCATCTTCGCGCACATCGCGGTGGATTGCGCGAATGGCACGGCCTCGTCCTTCGTGCCGTGAATGAACAAGATTGGCGGCATGTCGCGCTTCACGTAGGTGATGCCGGACGCCTCCCGCATCTTGGCGAGTTCTGGCGGTGTCATCCCCGTCACGCCGAGCAACTGAGAGACGTTCTTCCCAGGCCCGCCCAACAGCTTCGACCGCGCCTCAAAGTCAGTCGGGCAGTAGAAGCAAACGACGGCGGCCACTCGCGTCGCCGGCGAATGCTTCGCCCCGGCGAGCGCCACCAGATGCCCACCCGCGCTTTCTCCCATCAGGGCGATTTTCGTTGGGTCCACCTTGTAGCCGGCCGCGTTCCGCTTCACCCACAGGATCGCCGCGTTCACATCATCAAGCGCGGCCGGATGCTGAAACCGAGGGCTCAAACGGTAGTTGATCGTAAACCACGCGAATCCACCGCGAATCAAAGGCGGAAACAGCGGCGGCACATAGGTGTTCTTGTCGCCGTTCTCCCAGCCACCTCCATGCACCACAATCACCGTTGGGAACGGCCCCGGTCCATCGGGAACCCACGCGTCAAGCGTCAGCGAATAGCCGTCGGGCTTAGAGAACTCAATGTCCCGGCGGAACTCGCCGAAGACAGGAATCAGGCTCAGAAAGGAGAAAACAAGCAGGAGTCGCATGGCGGAAACTCTCAAAGCATAGCAGGCGGCTACAATGGAGGCGTTGCAGATCACGATCTCCAAAGAGAACTATCTGAAGGCGATTGCCGAGGCTGAGGCCGACGGCGAATTCGTCATCGCCGCCACCCTCGCCCGCTGGCTGAATGTCTCCGCCCCGGCCGTCACGATGGCCATCCGCCGTTTGAAGCGCGACGGCTGCATTACCGTCGAAGCCGAGGGCCAGATCTGCCTCACTCCGGCCGGCCGCGAGATCGCCAACCGACTGCTCCGCCGCCACTACCTCATTGAGCGCATGCTCGCCGAGGTCTTTGGCATGGAGTGGTACAAGGTGCATGACGAGGCCGAGCAACTGGAACATGCCGTTTCCGCCGACTTCGAGAACAAGCTCGCCGACAAACTGGGCGCCGACGCCGCGTGCCCCCATGGCCACGGGCTACTGCTGGAGACCCAACAGCATCGCCGAGACCGCGGGCTCGCGCCCCTCGATGAACTCGCGATTGGAGAGCAGGCTACTGTCGTGAGCGTCTTCGAGCGCGACCGCAAGTTGTTGGAATTTCTTGATGGCCTCGGCATTCGACCCTCCGCTGCGCTCGAACTGCTCGCACGGAATTACGACAAGACGATGACGTTGCGCGTCGCCGGCGAGCGGGAAGTCCCGCTCGGCCTCGCTGCCGCCAATCGCGTCTGGGTTCAGCGAAGCGCCTTGAAATAGGCGATTGTTTCCCGCAGGCCAGCTTCTAACGACACTTGCGGCTCCCAATCCAATAACCGCTTCGCCTTGCTGATGTCCGGCTTGCGCCGCTTGGGATCGTCCTCGGGCAGCGGCTCAAATACAATTTGCGAGCTGGTTCCGGTGAGCCGCTGGATCCTCTCGGCGAACTCCAACATCGTCAATTCCACCGGGTTCCCGACATTCACCGGATACACTTCGTCTGATTGCGATAGCCGGTAGAGTCCCTCCACAAGGTCGCTCACGTAGCAGAAGCTCCGGGTCTGCGATCCATCGCCGAAGACCGTCATCGGCTGCCCACTTAACGCCTGATCAAGAAACGCCGGCACCACGCGCCCGTCCCGCAGTTGCATCCGAGGGCCATAGGTATTAAAGATGCGCGCGATGTTCGTCCGCAAGCCATAATGCCGGTGGTACGCCATCGTGATCGCCTCGGCGAAACGCTTGCTCTCGTCGTAGCAGCTCCGCGGACCCACTGGATTCACGTTACCCCAATAGGTCTCCAACTGCGGATGTTCGAGCGGATCGCCATAACATTCGGAGGTCGAAGTTACTAAGTAACGGGCATTGGAAGCGCGCGCCAGTTCCAGCAGGTTTCGCGAGCCAATCGAACCCACGTCCAGCGTGGCGATCGGGTGCGCGTAATAGTCCTTCGGACTCGCCGGCGAAGCGGCGTGTATTACGCAGTCAAACGCGCCGAGCGGCGGCAAGGGCTGGCAAACATCCGCGTCGTAAAAAGTAAATCGCGGATGGCCAGCCAAATGCGCCACATTCCGGCGATGACCGGTGAGGAAGTTATCGGCGCCAACCACGGTATGACCATCCGCCAGAATTCGATCACACAAATGAGAGGGAACAAACCCAGCAGCACCAGAAACAAAGAAGCGCAAAGATCCTCCGAACTTTGGTAGTGTAGCGTATTCTTATGCCTCCCCTGTCCGCCGCCGAGTCGGCGTTGTTCCTGGTCTTGCTAGCGTTGGCGGTGTTCGGCTTTGCCCGGCGCTTTTCAAACGTCGTCAAACTGCTCCGCGACGCCAAGCCGGACGCCAGTTTCCAGCTCGCGCCGGTCGGCCGCCGCGTCTGGGACTTTTTCTGGGAGGTTATCTGCCAAGCCAAGGTCATCAAGGAGCGTCCCGTGCCGGGCCTGCTGCATGCCTTTGTCTTCTGGGGCTTTTGCGCGTTCGGCGTTGTCACGCTGAATCATTTTGCGATCGGTGTCGGACTGCCGCTATTTTCCATTCATGGCAACCCCATCGGCTGGCTGGCCGCCGCGTTCGCCGTCGTAACGGCAATTTCCATCGCCGGCCTCGCCATCCGCCGCCTCGTCTGGCGTCCCGAGTGGCTCGGCGAAGTCTCCTGGGAGTCCGGATTCATCGCCCTCCTCATCTTCATGCTGATGGCCACCTACCTCGCCGACTTCGCCTGGTCGCCCACGGGCCCGCTCTACAACGGGCTGTGGTGGGCCCACACCCTCGCCTTGCTCATCTTCCTGCCCCTCATCCCTCACACCAAACACCTCCACCTAGTCCTCAGCCCCGCTACCGTTTTTCTCTCCCGCGGCTCTTTTTCCGCTATCCCGCCGCTGGCCGGCGATGAGGATTTCGGCCTCGTCACGGGAAAGGACGTCACCAAGCTCACCGTACTGCAAGCGTTCTCCTGCGTCGAGTGTGGCCGGTGTACAGAGCATTGCCCCGCCGCCAACACCGGAAAGCTACTTAATCCAAAACAGATCATTCTCGGCGCCCGCGACTATCTCAACGAGTTCGGCGTCGCCAGCGAAGAGCCGCTGCTCGGGTTGCATATCTCGCAGGAAGCAGCGTTTCAGTGCACCACCTGTGGTGCCTGCGAATACCAGTGCCCCGTGGGCATCGAGCATCTCCCGGTGATCATTGGTCTCCGTCGCGGCGCCGTCAACACAGGCGCCTGGGAGGACGAACACGGCACCAAGCTTTTCCTGAACCTTGAGCGCTACGGCAACCCCATGGGCTTCCCCGCGCTACAACGCGACCGCTTCGTGAAGTCAGAAGGTCTCCCGCTCTACGATGGTTCCCAGGAGTACCTCCTCTGGATGGGCTGCATGGGCAGCTACGACCCTGCGGGTCGCGAGATCGTCAGCGCTCTCGTACAGGTTCTCCGCCACCACAACATCTCGTTTGGCGTATTGAAGAAGGAGCGATGCTCCGGCGATTCGGCCCGCCGCCTCGGCAACGACCTGGTCTTTCAAACCCTGGCCAATCAAAATATCGAATCGATACAGGCGGTAGGCGCGAAGAAGATGCTGTCGATTTGCCCGCATTGTGTCCGCACCCTGGGGCAGGACTACCAGGAGTTCGGGGTGAATTTCGAGATCGAGCACCACTCGGAGCTACTCGCGAAGTATGCCACGCCGGCTCCGGCCAAACAGACCGTGGTCTATCACGATCCCTGCTATCTTGGCCGATACCAGGAGATCTACGATGAGCCCCGCGCGGTCGCCGCCTCGGCCGGCGCGTTGGTGGAAGCACCCCGCAACCGCGAGCGCGGCTTTTGCTGCGGCGCCGGCGGCGGCTTGGCGTTCTTGGGAGAAGAACAAGGCAGCCGCGTCAACCACGCTCGCGCGCAGGAGTTAGCCGACACCGGAGCCGATATCGTGGCCGCCGCCTGCCCTTTTTGCAATACGATGTTCCGCGACGGCCTCGCCGCGGTCAGCGAACGTCCCCCGCAACTCCTCGACATCGCACAAATTGCGGCCAGGAATTTGCCGCAATAAACGGCCCATGCTATTCTAACGGATGTCGTCTGAACGGGGACGCGTAGCTCAATTGGCAGAGCAACTGACTCTTAATCAGTAGGTTGATGGTTCGATTCCATCCGCGTTCACCATCTCCCGCTGAGGGAAATGACGGTACCTGGGTAGCCTAAACGGCTCCCCACTCCCAGTCGAGCGCATCCCAAACGTCGACCTGAGTCGGATTTAAGGTTGGGACATCGAACGAGCTTGCGATTAGTCCATTGCCGGAGACGAGTCGCCACTGTTCCAGGACAATGGCTCCGAACGTGTATCGCAGACGCACAAACAAAAGTCGCGTAAGTGGCCGGTCGCTGCGGATCCACAATTGCACCCTCGCCGTATCCGGAAACATCGTCCCGAAAGGCCGAAGGTTGGGAAGGCAATGGACTTCAAGGGTACCCACCGGAGTGTCTCTCGAAGCGCCGCACACGTTCTGGCCCGAAGCAACAGTGGTCAGCCCCAGAATCAAAAGCATCGATTTCATAAACTGCCTCCTGGCCCGACGGGGAATCCCAACTATGCCACAACGACTAACATTGCCTGATTGTTAATTTGCGGTCGGCGCGCCAGTCACGACTCCCGACTGCCCACCTTTCGCGTTAGCATGACGGCAATGGGTCTATTTTTGCTCTTGGCCGCCGGGGTCATCACCACCGTGGCCGGCATCGGAGAACGTGGCTTCTCCGGCGATGGTGGCCCCGCTACCTCCGCCGCAATCGGCCTCGCATTCCTCGTCAACGAATGCGACCCCGCCCGTTTTGAAGAGCAAAGCCATTTAACGGTTGATGCGGCCGGAAACATCTATATCGCCGACTCTGCCAACAATCGCGTCCGTCGCATTGCGCCAGACAGCGTCATCACCACCGTCGCCGGCACCGGCGAACGCCCCGCCGTCGATGCCCGGTGCAGCCCCCAAGGTGGCGCGGCAGCAGCCGGTGACAACGGCCCCGCTGCGACGGCCCGCCTTTACGGTCCCGCTCAAGCCATCCCCGGGCCAGGCGGGGTCTTCTTCATCGTCGACCAGAAAAACAACCGCATCCGCCAAATCACCGCCGATGGCCGCATCACCACCATCATCGGCAGCAACCTGCACGCATTCTTCGCCCCGAACATCCCCGCCACATCCAGCCCCCTCGACTGGCCATCCGCCGCGGCCTACGCCCCGGATGGATCCCTATACTTCGCCGAACTGCATTCCCACCGCATCGCCCGCCTCGCCCCGACCGGCCGCCTTCAACTCATCGCCGGCACCGGCTTCGCGGGAGACGCCCCGGAAAATGCCACCGCCACCACCTCCCGCCTGAACGCACCCACCCACCTCGTCTTCGACCCCGCCGGCAACCTCCTCGTCGCCGACCAGGGCAACCACAAAATCCGCCGCATCACCCCAGCCGGGATCATCACCACCATCGCCGGCACCGGTGCCGCCGGCTACTCCGGCGACGACGGCCCCGCCTCCGCCGCCCGCCTTAACCAACCCAACGCTATCGCTCTCGACCCCGCCGGCAACCTTTATATCGCCGACATGGGCAACCATCGCATTCGTCGCGTCGCCCTCGACGGCACCATCACCACCGTCGCCGGCACCGGACAACCCGGCCGCGGGCCCGACGACGTCCCAGCCACCGAAAGCGCCCTCCGCTTCCCGAACTCCATCGCCATCCACTCCTCCGGCGACCTCCTCATCGCCGACTGGCAGAACTTCCGCATTCGCCGCGTCGCCTTCAGCCCCCGCCCCGCTATCGCCGCCGGCGGCATCGTTAATGGCGCCAGTTTTGCTGCCGGGCCCGTCGCCCCTGGTTCGCTCATTTCCCTGTTCGGCGCCAACTTCGCCCCCGACCTCCAACAGGCCGCCTCCCTGCCCCTTCCCCGCGAACTCGGCGGCGTCCGTGTCTCGAGCGCCGGCCGCTCCTGGCCCCTTGTCTTCGTCTCGCCGAGTCAAATTAACGCGCAAGTCCCGTACGATGCGCCAGCCGGCCCACTTGCCGTCACCGTCACGACTACCGCCGGCGATAGTACGGCCGAAACCATCACGATTGCACCCGCCGCCCCGGGCATCTTCCTCCGAGACAGCCGCCGCGCCATCGCGCAGAATCAGGATTTCCGGCTCAACGACCCCGCCACGCCGGAAGCCCGCGGGCGCGTCCTTACTGTCTATCTCACAGGCCATGGCGCCCTCGACGGCGCGATGGAAGCCGGCGAGCCCGCTCCTACCACGTCCCTGCTCCGCGCCCTCGCCACTCCGCTAGCCACGGTCGGCGGCCGCCCCGCCCGCGTGCTCTTCCTCGGCCTCAGCCCCGGATTTGTTGGCCTCGCGCAAGCCAACATTGAAATCCCGGCGGACGCCCCCACGGGGCCTGCCATAGAGTTAACACTCTCTCTCGACGGCCAGCCCGCCAATGCCGCTACCATCAGTATTGAGTAGATGTCCTTTTTTCTCCTGCTCCTGGCCACGGTAGCCCAGTCGGGTCCGTATGAAGTCACGCTCCGGCCTCCCGCGGGCGGACTGTTCGCCCAGGAAGAGATGCAGATCGAATATCGCGTCGTCGATACCACCCGAGTCGACCCGCTCCTCGGCCCCGCGGCAGTCATCCGCGCGCAGACCGCCAGCCGCATCACCATGCCCTCCATGGCCGGCATGCCCGCGCTCACGGAAACCGCGCATCCGGAAGGAATCCCCGGTGAATACGGCATCCACCCGTTCTTTCCCCACGGTGGCGACTATCTCCTCACTCTCCACATTACGCCGCCCGGCGCTGCTGCCTTCACCGTCACCTTCCCCCTCGCCGTCGCCGATGCCAATCCGTCGCGGCGCCGCCTCCCTTCCCCCTTCACGCTTGAACTCAAAACTTCGTCCTCCCCCACCGTGGGAACTCCCGTCGAGCTCCGATTCACCGTTCGCCGCCGCCAACCCCGCCAAACGGTAAAAGAGTTCGAACTCCAACACGAACGCCTCTTCCACCTCATCCTCGTCAGACGAGACTTTGCCCGCTTCGCCCACGAACATCCCACGCCCCAGCCCGACGGCTCCTTCCTCCTCATCCACACTTTCTCAGATCCTGGCGAATACCACCTCTTTGCCGATGTCGCGCCCAAGGGCGCCGGAGGCCAGGTTCTGCTGGCAAAGCTCAAGGTGAGTGGCCGCACCCCGCATCTCCTAGCCCCGGCGCCGCCCTCCACGCTCGCCACCTTTCCTGCTGATCCCGTCCCCGCTGGCCGCACACTCCGCCTCATCGCTACCCTCGCCGACGCCAATATCGAGCCCTACCTCGGCGCCCGTGGCCACCTGATTCTCATCCACGAAGACGCCGAAACCTTCGTCCACTGCCACCCCGACGAGACCGCCGCCTCCCCCGCCAATCAGGTCCCGTTCCTCGCCCGCTTCCCCAAGCCCGGCCGCTACCAAGGCTGGGCTCAGTTTCAGCGAAAGGGCCAGGTGGAGACCGTCCGCGTGCAGTTCACGGCCCAATGACCCGCGTCCTGGTCCTGCTCCTCGCCGCCGTCACTGGCCTCGCTCATGAAGGCAACCGGCGCAATGCCAAGCCCACCGCCGCCGCCTCCAAGCTTAAACAGGTCCGCCGCGATCTCAATCAGGTCAAGAAAGCGGCACTGCACGCCTGTTGCGTCAAACCCGGCTGCGACCTCTGCCTCATTCGCAAAGGCAAATGCACCTGCGCGGAAGACGTCAATGCCGGCCGCGGCGGCTGTGGCGAATGCCTGGCTGGATGGGCGGCCGGCCGTGGCGCCGTCGGTGGAGTCAAGGCCGATGATGTCGATCTCCTGCCCACCGGCCCAGGCGAACTCACGCCTGAACTGCGCGCCATCGCCGCCAACCTCCTCGAAGCCAAGCGAACCCTCGTCAAAGAGAAACGCTTCCAGTGCTGCACTCGCGGCGGCTGCGTCCAATGCGCCTTCGAAGGCGAATGCACCTGCGGCACGGACCTCGCGCAATCAAAACCCAAGGGCGTCTGCGGAGACTGTCTCCATGGTTGGCGTGCAGGCGAAGGCCTCTTCGCCGGGATTGCCGCCAGCAGCGTTACCCTCTCTTCCATGAACGACGCGATGGCCGGCATGACCCCCGGCCCCGCCGAGTCCGGCGTCTACTTCGCTTCTGGCACCGCCCAGCTCCCCAGCGCCCAGCCGTTCGGCATGATTACGAAACGAACCCATGGCTGGAACCTCATGTTCTCCGGGGTGCTATTCGGCGTACATACTAACAACTCGGGCCCCCGAGGCCGCGACAAGCTTTTCGCCACCGGCTGGGTGATGCCCATGGCCTCCCGCCGCCTCGGCCGCGGCGTCTTCTCCGTCCGCACCATGTTTAGCCCCGAAGCGCTCACCGTCACAAACGGCCGCTACCCCCTGCTGTTCCAGGAAGGCGAGACCTGGAAGAACATCCCCATCCTCAACGGTCAGCACCCGCACGACTTCGTCAAGGAACTCGCCCTCGGCTACCAGTACCGCCTCGGCGAACAGACCTCGCTCAACCTCTATTACGGCCTCCGTGGCGACCCCGCCGTCGGCCCCGTCGCTTACCCCCACCGGACTTCCCAATCGGAGAATCCGCTGGCCGTCCTCGCACACCACTATCAGGACTCGACGCATATCGCCACCAACGTCGCGACACTCGGCATCTCCCACCGCTGGCTCACGCTCGAAGCCAGCGGCTTCCATGGCCGCGAACCGGACGAGAAGCGATGGGGCATCGAACTGGGCGCCATTAACTCATTCGCGAGTCGCGTCACCGTCACCCCTTCGTCACGCTGGGCCGGGCAGTTCTCGCTCGCCCGCATCAACAACCGCGAAGCCACTCACCCGGACCGAGACTCCTGGCGCCAAACGGCCTCCGTCCAGTACGTCCGCCCACTAGCCACCGGCCATTGGGCTTGGTCCGCCGTCTGGGGCCGGAACCACGATCTGTCGTTCACCCAACTCCCTGGCGCTTACCTGCTCCCGGCGACGGCCAAACCCAACGCGCAGCGCCAGCATCTCGTGCTCGTTCCCACCCGCGTCCCCGGTTATCGCTACAACGCCTATACCCTGGAATCGACTCTCCTCACCCACCGCCGGCATTGGATCTGGGGACGCGCCGAACTCGCCGACCGCAGTTCGCTCCTGCTCTTCGAAGAGGCCCCGTTTGTGGCGCTTATCGAAGAGCAGCGCTTCACGCGAGTTAAGGCCTACACGATGGGGTACAGTTTCGAACTGCCCTCCCGGATCAGCTTCCTCCAACATTCAATTGGCGCGCAGTTCCAACTTCTGCAGGCCCCTGCAAACCTGCAGCCTATTTACGGGGCCTATCCAAAGGGTTTTCAGATCCTGCTCCGTGTTCGCTTCCGTTCGGCAGACGGTACACCATGAAGTAATCATCCCGATACCGCTGCTCGTACTGCGGTAACGCGGGAAAATCTACCGGCACAATCAGCCATCGATACGCCCGCTTGGCCAGCTCATCCAACTGCTCGAGCGAGTAGCGTCGCTCCGTCCGATAGTAGTGCCGCACTTGGTTGGGATACGGCGCATAAGCGATCGCCCAGTTGCCGACGCCATAGACCAACTCATCGGAGCTCGCCAACCCGTGAAGGGCATGCATCGCGCCGTACGGGGGCAGCGCTTGCGCCAAAAACGCCTCCCGGCTGGTAAGGCGCAGCAGATAGCCCGGCAGAGCCGGATGTAGCTCCATCACCACAGTCACAAACAGCGCAAATACAAACCCGTAGTGCAGCGCCGGCGCCCACACATGGCTCTCCGCTCTTCGCCACACCAAGAGCATCACGCCCACCAACGGAGTAATCGCATACCGCAGTACGCTCAGCATCAAAATCCAATAGGACAGATATCCGCTCGTGAACCACTTCAGCGCCTGCGCCCCCTGCCTTCGACCTCCCCATAAAACCGCGGGGAGCAGCACCGGCAGCATCATCCCCAGAGGATTCTGCGTCGGCGATTCAAAGTAGGGTTTGCCTTCAAAATGCAGCCGCCACGGGGCTTTCGCAACACGACCAGCGACCCGATCCGCGTTCCGGGAGGTGTAGCTTGGGTTGGTGGCCCGCGACGACGATTCCGGGAAAACCGGGTTCCCGGTAGCCCGCCACGTTCGGACCTGATAAACCGGAGCCGTTACGACAAACAGCACTACGGCCGCGGCCAACAGCCTCCACCGCCGCCACATGGCGTGCAGAAGGAACGGCGCCAGCGCTACGCCGCCGAAGAGGGCCGTATGCTTCACCGTAAACGCCGCTCCACCGAGAAACACCGCAGCCAATAGCAACGCCTCCCGCTTGCTCTCCCGCCAGTTCAAGTACAGTACGAACGCCGCCAGTTGGTAGGCGCTCAGCATCAGATCGTTCTTCAGCGTCACGCCCGACCAATGCAGAAATGGCACCGTACCCACCAGTGCCACCACCGTAGCGGCGCTTGCCCGCGCCAAGCCAATCAGTCGCCCGCACTCGTAAACCAACGCCAGTAGCGCCGCGAACTGCAGGCCGGGAATCATCTGCGGACCCGCCTCACCCCCCAACCGCAACGACCACGCTCCCAGTAACTCAAACGCTTGCGGATAATAGCCGTACATCTCGAACTGGGGCGCCACCAAGGCCCCGGCGTCCGCGTAGAGGCGGCTCAACATCAGGTGGAACCTCACCGCATCGCCCGTCCATACTGGCATCACCAGCGCCGCTCCGCCCAAGCCCGCGAAGAGCATTCCGAAGAACGCCGGCGCCGCGGGCCATTCGCCCCGCCAGTCCAGTTTCGGAAGCGCCCGCCAAGCTGGCGCAAGCAAAAGCACGAGAAGCCACGTCTCCAACCACCCAGCCGAGGCCAGTCCAAATAGCACGAGGCCATAGCCGGCCTGTCCCACCAGGAATCCCACCGCTATCCGCAACAACGGCCGTTCCAGCCACCGGCCAACCAGCCGGTCCCCGACGCCAAACGCAGCCCACGCGAATACCCCCGCGAAAACTGCGGCCTGGGGCTCCCGCCACACCACAATCGCGACTGGCAGCAACACAGCCGGCCAGATCCCCCATCTCCAGAAACGCGGGGCGATCAGCAGAACCGGCACACTCGCCACCGCCACCCAAAATGCAGAGTCTCCCGCCAGGCGGAAGAGCTCCAAATGCCACCAGAGTAACGGCAACGTCGCTATGATTACTGCAGCGGTAAGTATCCGTAGTATGAGCAATCAGAGACAATCGTAGCAATGATCCTCGTCACCGGCGGCGCCGGCTTCATTGGCTCCCACGTCGTCTCCGCCCTGCAAGCGCAAGGCCGCGACGTCTATATCGCCGACCTCCAGGCCCCCGATCCATTCGACCTCCGCACCGGCGACATACCCGCCCTTCTCCGCCGGCTTGCTCCCTCTGCCATCATCCATCTCGCCGGCCACGCCGTCGTCGGCGACTCCATCACCGATCCCCGCCGCGATCTCGAAACCAACCTACTCCCCACCTTCTCTCTCCTCGAAGCGATTCGCTCCGTCTGCCCCCAAACGCCGTTGCTCTTCGCCTCGACGGGCGCCGTCTACGGTAGCCACGCCGCCCGCCCCTTCACCGAAGACGATCCCGTCTTCCCCGTCCCGCCCTACGCCGTCTCCAAGCTAGCCAGCGAACGCTACTGCTCCTCCTACGCCGCTGTCTACGGCCTCCGCACGGCATCTCTGCGGCTCTTTTCCGTCTTCGGCCCCGGACAGCGCAAGCAGGTCGTCTACGACCTCATACGCAAACTGCTCGCCGACCCAACCCGGCTCGAGATGTTTGGCGATGGCTCCCAGGTCCGCGACTTCAATCCCGTCGCCAATATCGCCTCCGCGTTCCTCGTCGCCCTTGATCGCGCCGCGTTCACGGGCGAAGTCTACAACGTCGGCGGTCCCGAGGCTCTCTCCATCCGCACTCTGGCCGAACGCCTCTCGGAGCTCCTCGGGGTCAACCCCGTGTTCTCCTTCACTGGCACCAATCGTACCGGCGACGCGGAATGCTGGCTCGCCGATTGTTCCAGGCTGCTATCCCTCGGCTATCGCCCGGGAGTATCCCTGAGACAAGGTCTCCGCGAAACGATAGACTGGGTGCGAGATGATCTCCGTCATCGTACCCGTTTATAACGGGGGCAGCGACTTCGTCCGATGCCTCGCTGACCTACACGCCAGTTCGCCCCCACCGCATGAGGTGATCGTTGTCGACGACGGGTCCACCGACGATTCGGCCAAACAGGCTAGTGCACTCGGATTCCGCGTCATTTCCACACCCTCCCCTCGTTCCGGGCCCGCCAAGGCCCGCAACATTGGCGCCCGTGCCGCGTCCGGCGACATCCTCTTTTTTGTTGACGCCGACGTCTGCGTCCAGCCCGACTCCATTGCCCGGGTTCAGTCCGCCTTCGAAAACGACCCCGAACTTGCCGCGCTGATCGGCTCCTACGACGACGATCCCGCCCATCGCGACTTCCTGAGTCAGTATAAGAACCTGATGCATGCTTTCGTGCATCAATCTGCCCGCGAACAGGCGTCCACGTTCTGGTCTGGCTGCGGCGCCGTTCGCCGGACTGTTTTCCTCGAGCATGCCGGATTCGATGAATCTTACGGGCGTCCCGCCATTGAAGACATCGAACTCGGCTTCCGGATGGCTCGGGCCAACCACAAGATGATCCTCGACAAGGATCTCCGGGTCAAACACCTTAAACGCTGGACCTTTTGGAAGCTGGTCCGGACCGACGTCATGGATCGCGGCATCCCGTGGACGGAACTGATCCTGCGCGACAGGTCTATGCCGAACGATCTGAACCTCCAGATCAGCCAGCGCGTTAGCGTCGCACTCGCGTTCCTGCTCTTCTTCAGCGCCCTCGGCATCGCCATCTATTTCAAGGGTTACGCGCTCACGCCCCTTCTCGGCCTGCTTCTCTTCTACATGGCCCGCTACTGGATCGACCCCGAGGATCCCGCGCCCTCCCGCTCACGATTCGTTTTCATGACCCTCGGCATGATCGCCCTCGTCATCCTTGCGGAAGCTCATCAAATGCTGGCCATCATCCCGCCCATCATTCTCGGCTACCTGGCCCTCTTCCTTCGCCACCGATACTCCACCCCGAAGAGCCGCTATGGCCGAACCGCCTCGTTTGTGTTCATGGCCTACGCCGCCGTCACGACCCTGTTCATCACCACCTACGTTCCCGGGCACGTTCTGACCCTGGGCCTGGCCTTCGTTCTCATCGCGCTGCTCATTCTGAATAACGAGTTTTATATTTTCCTCGCTGCCCGTCGAGGCAAACCATTTGCCGTCGCCGCAATTCCGTTCCACCTGCTCTATCACTTCTACAACGGGATCTCATTCGGTGTCGGCCTGCTGCGCCACACCTGGCGCTCCGTGACCAACCGCAAACCCGCTACTCTGAAATCATGATTACGCGCTGGACACTGCTCCTCCTCAGCGCCTGGATTCTATTCGCGGCTCCCGCAGCCCCCGCTCCCGTCGCGTCTCCAAACATCGTTTGCAGCCAGACGCAGCGGGTCGAGTTCGTCCCGCGAATCGCCAGCGTCCGCACCCGTCAACGGCCGCTCCTCCTCGTCTCTCCTGCTCCCGCCCTGGCCCCGTATCAGCCTGCCCCCTCGAACCGTCCTCCGCCTCCCGCCCGCTAAAGCGTCCCCGCTCCCCGCCATCCCCAACCCTAAAAGGAACCTATGTCCCGCGAAATCATCGCTGAGGCGCGCGAAGCCGTTGCGCGTGCGCTCGGCCTGTCACTCTATCCCGGTCAGCTACGGGCTGCCGAGGCCCTCCTCGCCGGAAAAATCGTCGAAATGCCTACCGGCGAAGGAAAAACTGTTGCCGCGGTTCCCGCCATCGCCGCACTCGCCCGCGAAGGCAAAGGCGTCCACGTCTGGACCGCCAACGACTACCTCGCCGCGCGCGACCAGCAGTGGATGGCTCCCGTCTACAAAGCTCTCGGCCTCTCCGTCGCCTCCATCTCCCAACACTCCACTGCCCCCCAGCGGCGCCTCGCCTACCAAGCCGATATCACCTACCTCACGCCGCACGAATGCGGTTACGACTATCTTCGCGACAGCATTGCCCTCGACCCTCGCGAGACCGTCCAACGCCCTTTCCACGCCGTTGTCATCGACGAAGCCGACTCCATCCTCATCGATGAAGCCCGCATTCCCCTTGTCATCGCCGCGGAATCGAACGACCTCTCCGCCCACCTCTCGGATGCCGCCCGCGCCGCCCGCTCGCTGCAGCGCGGCATCCACTTTCACGTCGAATCCGACGGCCAGATTCTCCACCTCACCGACTTCGGCATCGACGTCGCGGAATCACTGCTCTCGTCCGACAATCTCTACGCGGACCCCGACCTGCTCGACGCGCTCCAAAGCGCTCTCCACGCCGAACACCTCCTCCGCCGCGACGTCGACTATCTCGTCACCCCTGAAGGCATCCTCCCCATCGACGACTACAAAGGCCGCACCATGCGCGACCGCCGCTGGCCCGCTGGCCTCCACGCCGCCCTCGAAACCAAGGAGGGCCTGCCGCCCCGCCGGGAAGGCCGCATCCTCACCGCCGTGTCGCTGCAAAACCTCACGGCGCTCTACCCCTTCGCCTGCGGCATGACCGGCACAGCCGCTACGCAAGCCGACGAGTTCCGCCTCGTCTACGGACTCGAGGTCGAAGTCATCCCGCCTCATCGACCCTGCGTCCGCATCGATCATCCGGACCGCCTCTTCCGAACCAAGGCCGGTCAATATCAAGCCCTTCTCGCCGAGATCGCGACGGTCCATGCCACCGGGCAACCTCTCCTCGTTGCCACCCGAACTGTCGAAGAAGCGCAGCAACTCTCCGCCCAACTCGAACTGCCCCATCACCTTCTCACTGCCAAGAATGAAGCCGAGGAGGCCGCCGTTATTGCTCGAGCCGGCGAGGTCGACCGCATCACGCTCTCGACGAACATGGCCGGCCGGGGCGTTGATATCGTCCTTGGCCCCGGCGCGGCCGAACGGGGTGGCCTCTGCGTCCTTGGCGTCGGTCGCAATGAATCCCGCCGGATTGATAATCAACTACGAGGGCGCGCCGGGCGCCAGGGCGACCCCGGCGCCTCCCGCTTCTTCGTCTCCTATCAGGACGATCTCATCACGCAATACCTCGGAACGGCCGAGGCCAACCCGGACGATGTTCAACGCCTTCTCGAAGGCCGCCACCTCGATCTCCGCCTCCGTCTGCGCAAATACGAGCATATTCTGGAGGCCCAGCGCCTCCTCCACGCCGAGCGCCGCCTCGAACTCGACACACCGGAAGAAAAGCTTCGCCACGACGACCTCTGGAGCCAGCATCTCGAACGTGTCACCCAGTATCGCGCCGGTCTCCACTTCCTCTCTTACTCCGGGGCCGACCCGCTGCGCGAATACCTCCGCCTTGTCCACGACTGGTTCGAGGAACTCCCCCTCCAGGATCCCGAAGCCTCCCTCGGGGCCCGCAGCCGCGGCGCCACGTGGACCTATCTGTCCACCGATCAACCCTTCGGAACGCCCTTCTCACGGCTCCTCAAAAACCTGCTCGCCAGCCTCCACCTCGGAGCCAAGAAGCCTCCTCTGCCGAAAGTGTAGCTCCTACTTCGGCGCGAGGACGTCACCTGGCGCGAGGGACTACCCGTGCGAACTACGTCCATTTTGGCGGCTGGTTAACCCCAGAGAGAGGTTAACTCGATCCGCATCACCTGACCCGGATCGATGGACTTCAGCGCAAGCCCCGGGTCGGGATGAGACGCGGCAGATGAGCAGGTTGGTTAGTGGGCGCACACAGAATCAGAATCGATAATCGCAGACCATCAAGATTCTGCAGATACGGAATCTCTTGGGCGGGCGCCATTCTTCCAGCCCGCAAAATCCGCGTAAGCCGCAGATTGGCAGTCGTGTTCGGCAAACAGAAGCCGCAGTTTCTGGCCACGCATTCATCGAGAAGTTTTTTGATCGGCGAGTGATTCTACAGACTCGCGTCAACAGGAATTCGTCGGGCTAATCGCCGCTCTCAACAGAGTCGAGCAGCGATTGCACACCTACCCGGCCCCTCCGGCGAACCGGCCGGTCGCGGCGTCCTCACTCCCGCTACGCTGCCCCTCAATCGCCGCCCCCACGCCCTCCAGTTTGCGGCGGAAATCTGGGGACTCGGCACCATGCTCTACGCGCCCAACGGCAGTGACTGGGTAGTGCTGTTGGCAGCCGCGGTCGTGATCCTCCCGCGAAGGCGGCCAGCAAAATCCTGACACACCGGGGGCACCGCCAACATGGGGCGGGCACTCGGGAACTCAGGCTGGAAAGTGGGCGATCATCATTTCACGGTAGGCGCTTTCCAGATGGCGGACGAACGCATCGGGATTGCCCAACGCCGAAGCGGCGAGGCGGGCGCGCATCAGGCCGCGCAATTCGGCCAGCGCGGCGGGATTGGCGGCGTTTCTGATGGCAATGTCGCGGTACTCCTCTGGCGTGGCGGCGATCCAGTCGTCGAGGCCGTACTGCCGGTTTAGGTCGACACCCACGCGGGCGACGTGGGCAGCGCCCGCGAGCACCACCAACGGAACGCCCATCGCCAAAGCCTCACAAGAGGTGGTGGTGCCGTTGTAAGGAAACGGATCGAGGGCAATATCCATGTCGGCATAGTGCTCCAGGTGCACCCCGTGGGAGGGCATTTGCGGAGCGAAAATGAGACGCTCGGCCGCGATGCCGTGCTGGGCGAAGTACGAGGCAAAATGCTCCAGGGCGGCGGGGTCCCGGGCGTCCCGGTGCTTCAGAAGAAGTTTCGAACCCGGAACGCCGTCGAGGATCGACGCCCATAGGCGGATGACCTCCGGATCGATCTTCATGAAATTGTTGAAGGACCCAAACGTGACGAACCCATTACGCAGGCACGGGGGTGGTGCGACGGGCGGAATATAGGCCGGCGGCTCGTACGTCAGGAAACAAGGGAGGCGGAAGAGGCTCTCCGAATGAAACGCTTCGGTCATGCCGGGGGGATCGGCGACGGCATCGGTGATTCGGTAGTCGATAGATTGGAGACCGGTGGTGTCGGGATAGCCGAGCCAGGTAACCTGCACCGGGGCTGGTTTGCGAGCGAACAGGAAAAGACGGCTGCCGCCGGAGTGACCCGCCAGATCAACCAGGATATCGATGCCATCCGCGCGGATCAGGGCGGCGGCCGCGTCGTCATCGATCTGATGAATCTCGCGCCAGCGGGAGCCGGCGAGCTTGGCGAACTCGGCGGTGGCGGCGTCCGGCTGGGGCACGTTCGCGTAGCAGTAGAACTCGATAGCGGCCGGGTCGTGGCGGCGAAGGACCGGGAGCAGAAACTGACGGACCGGGTGGAGGCGATAGTCTGGGGAGACGTAACCGACCCGGAGCGGGCGACCGGCCATGGGGGCTGGAGAGTGGGGCAGGTGGAGGGCGCGGAGCGGGGCTTCGTACAGCTCGGCAAAGCGGAAGTGTTCGGCGGCAATCTCGGCGGGGGAACAATCGAGGGGGTAATGCATGCTGAACAGATACGGCGAATGCGTGCCGTGGCCGGGGATGTGGGAGAGCAGTTCGCGCCAAAGGGAGAGGGCTTCGCCGATGTTGCCCTGGCTCATGAGCGAGGTGGCGATGGGAATGAGCGCGGCGTGATGATCGGGATCCAGTTCCAAGGCACGGCGGGCGGCGTCGATGGCTTTGGCGGATTGGCCGATGTCGGAGTAGACCCTGGCCAGATGGAGGTGCGTTTCGATCTGATCGGGGGCGAGAGCGAGAGCGGCTTCCAGCCGGTGGATCGCGGGGCCGAAGAGGCGGAGAGCGCCGAAGAGCGCCCCAAGATCGGCAAGCAGCGCGACGTCTTCAGGAAGAAGGAGGTTGGCGCGCAGCAGGAGTTCGAGCGCCTTTTTGGCGTCGCCGCGATCCCGCGCGAGCAGACCCAGCCGGTGGAGCGCACCGGGATGGCCAGGCTTGGCGCGCAGCACGGCGCGGCAAAGGGCTTCGGCTTCTGCGTGGCGCTGTTGCGTGTGGAGCGCGGCGGCTTCGTCGAGTTGGGCGGCGGGATCCATCGAGAGGCTTTTTAGGCGCGTTGATGCGGGAGAAGGCGCGCGTTCACCACGTCGAGATAGCGGGCGGCGGAGGCAACCCCGGGGGCCAGGGTGAGGGTGGCGCGTAAGGCGACGGCGGCGCGGTGCCACTGGCCCAGGCGGGCGAGGGCGACGCCGAGTTGGAGATGGGCGGCCGGGGTTTCATAACGAAGGGCGATCGCTTCGAGAGCCAGTTCGGCGGCGCGCTCGGGTTGCCGGCGCAGGTTGTGCAGAGCGGCCATACCGCCGAGCGCATCGGGCGAAGCAGGATCGAGCCGGAGCGCGGTGGCATAGGCGGTCTCCGCCTGCGCGACGAGACGCTTGGAGAGGTAGACGTTGCCGAGGAACGCGTGCAGCGACGGAGAGTTCTCGCCCAGCGAAGCGGCCTTTTCAAGATCGGCCAGGGCCAGGGCGAACTGGCGGCGGTGGCTGTAGATCACTCCCCGCAGGAAGTGGGCCCAGGCGTGCGCCTCCTGGCCCTCAATGAGGGCGTTCAGCAGCGTTTCGGCCTGCTCCACTAGGCCGAGGACAATGCAGCACTGCGCCAGGGTGCGCTGATAGCGGATCTCTTCGGGGGCGTCGGCGGCCAGAGTTTCGAGGAGCGGCAGAGCCAAGTGGGGGCGGCCCGTGCTCATATAGACGCCGGCCAGTTGAAACTGCTCCTGTTCATTGGCGGGGGAGGCGGAGTCGGAGGCCACCATGGCCAGGAACTGGGTGGCGAGGCCTTGGGAATCCGGAGAGAGCGGGGCGGGGTTGGCAGCGGCAGTGAGGGAGCGGCCATCCAGATTTTCGGCCGGGAGACCCAGGAGATGAAGGACGGTAGGAGCAACGTCGACCAGGCGGGCGCCGTAAATGAGTTCATCGGCAGGGAGAGAAGGGGCGCGCAGGCAGAGCAGGCCGGAGCGGGTGATCCACGCTTGGTGGTCGGTAAAGCTGGTCGTATTTTTATGCGGTCGATCGCCGGCCGCGGCGTAGCCGAAGGGAGCAACGAGCAGGACGGCCGCATCGGGACCGGCGAGATCGAGCAGGGCGCCCAGGAGCATGTCGTGGAAGCGATAGACGGCGGGGAGGAGGTCAGCGTAGATTTCGTGAACGGCGGGGTCCACATGCGCCATCCGGGGCGGGAGAAATTCGGAGAAATGGACGGAGCAATAAGCCAGGGCGTCGTAATGGACGGCGGCGAAATCCCAGGGTTCCTCGGCCAGGGCATAGGTGGCTGCGTTATGGAGAGAGCAGGCCATGGCGAGGGCGTGCGCGATCCGACCGAGCCGGTCGTCGTAGCGTTGGTCGATCAGGTGGGCGAGAGGGAGGAGCTCTTGGAGGGCCGCGGGGGGGAAGGCGCGGGCGGGCAAGTGGAGTTCGGCGAGGGCCTCGGCTAGATGGGCGGGGGAGAACGATGAGCGGTCCGGGTTGGCGCCGAAGTCCGGCGTGACAAAGAGGCCGGGGATCTCTTCGGCCTGCACCGCGCCGGGCCAGCCAATGACATGGCAGCGCAGGCCATGGGCGGCGAGCGTATCCCAAACGGCGGGTTGGCGACGGGTGTGGAGCGGGGCCGGCGAGAGGAGGCCGTGGCGATCGGGATGGACGCCCGTGGCGACGGAGGTCCATATCGGGAGCGGGAGAGAAGGATGGGGCGTGACGGGCCGGCCCAGGGCGCCTTGCCGGATCAGGCGCCCTAGGTTCGGGAGTTGTCCGCTATCAAGGAGCGGACTGAGCAGAGCCCATTCGGCGGTACCCCAGCCGACGAGCAGAACGCGGATTGAGGCGGACGGAGACACTCTCGTCAGAGCTACGCTTGCTTGCGCTTCCGGGCGGCGAGGGCCAAGACCCCGAGGGCGAGAGCGGCGAGGGCGCCGGTGGCCGGTTCCGGGACGTCGGAGGAAGTGCCCCGCAGATCGAAGGTGGTGATGCTGCTGGCCTGCTCCCATGCGTAACCGTAGAGGAGCGGACCGTCAAACTGTAGGAAGGCGAGGCGACTGTAGCCGCCGTTGGTCGTGGCGAATCCCACGCCGAGGAAGGTGGGAGACGGCGAAGAGTTCAGCAACTGGTTGAGCGGGGCGAACGTCCAGAGGCTAAAGTTGTCTGAGCTGAAGAGCTGAACTTCGGTGAGGAGTTGCGCCACGAAACCGCCGGAACCGGCGAGAACGGCCGGCTGAAGCACGTCAACGAGGACAGACGAGGAGCCCAGACCGCTGAAGCTGAGTTCCGAACCGCCAACTCCGTCAATATCGAGGGTAAAGCCGGTCCGGACATCAACGGGGGTGGGCAGGATCACCGTGATCGGTGCGGCCTGCGCCGGGATGGCGGCGACGACAGCGCCGGCGGCGACGGCGTAGCGGCTCAGGCGAGTGTTTAGAAGGGATGAGAGCATGGTTTCTCCGGCCCCGGATGCGAGATTGTGGTTTTTGCGGGGGCCAAACTAATTGCCGGATGGTACCATGCCCGGCCAGTGCGTACGATTGCACCATTGTTTTTTTACGATTACACGACCGTTTTTTAATAAGCAAGGGACGAATCTTTTCTAGGCACGGGACGCAAAGCCGCCATCTGGCACGAGCAACAACCCACCTGAAATCACCAACCAACCCACCGCAGCCCATCCCCCCAGCCACCGCGTTACACTGAGTAGAACTCCTTCAACGAAAGCCTGAAGCTTGTCAGATTACCCCTACGTCACCCTCACTGTCCTCGGCTCCGGCACCAGCGTCGGCGTCCCCTCTATTGGCTGCGACTGCGACGTCTGCACCTCCGACGACCCGCGCGATAACCGTCTCCGCGCCTCTGTCTGGCTTAACTTCGCCGGCAAAAACGTCATCATCGACACCTCCCCGGACTTCCGCACCCAGTGCCTCCGCGCCGGTATCCCCTATCTCGACGCCGTCCTTTATACGCACTCCCACGCCGACCATATCCTCGGCCTCGATGATCTCCGTCCCTTCAACTATCGCCAAGGCGGCACCATTCCTATCTACGCTTCGGAACCGACCATGGTCGTCATCCGTCGCGTCTTCGAATATGTCTTCGCCGACGGCCGCAAGGAAAACTCCGTTCCCCGCCTCACCGTCAACGTCCTCGACGGCGAACCCTTCGAGCTCTTCGGCCAGCAGATTACCCCCATCCCGCTCTACCACGGCTCCATGATCGTCTTCGGCTACCGTGTCGGCCAGATCGCCTACCTTACTGACCACAATCAAATCCCCGAAGAGTCCATGGACAAGCTCCGCGATCTCGATATCCTCTTTCTCGACGCCCTCCGCTACAAACCGCACCCCACCCACTCTTCCGTCGACCAGTCCCTCGCCATTGTCGAGCGCCTCAAGCCCAAAACGGCCTATTTCACCCACATCTGTCACGACCTCGGCCACGAACGCGCGGAAAGCAAACTTCCCCCGAATGTCTTCCTTGCCTACGACGGCCTGCGCGTTGAGGCTCTTTTGTGAGAGCCGTCACCATCGGCGCGTTTGACGGCATCCACCTCGGTCACCGCCTCCTCTTTGAATCCGTCCGCGCCATCGCCGCCGCCCGCGGCCTCAAGCCGGCTGTTCTCACCTTCGATCCCCATCCGGCCACCATCGTCGCCCCGGAGCGCGCCCCCAAACTCATTACCACCCTCGACGAACGCCGCCGGCTCCTCGCCGCCCTTGGCATGGACGAAGTCCACGTCGTGCCCTTCAACTCCGCCCTCAGCCTGCTCACCCCGGAACAGTTCGTCCGCCAAATCCTGATCGAGCAGTTGCAAACCAAAGCCGTCATCGTCGGAGCCAACTTCCGCTTCGGCCACCAACAGGCTGGCCACATCGACGACCTCGAACGCCTGGGCGCCCAACTCGATTTCACCGTCCATGCCGCCCCCGTCCTCTCCTGGCGGGGCCGCAAAGTTTCCTCTACGGCCATTCGCCAAGCCATCACGAGCGGCAACCTCTCGCTCGCCAACCGTCTCCTCGGACGCCCCTACCCGCTCCGCGGCGCCGTCGTCCCTGGCCACGGGATCGGTTCGAAACAAACCGTCCCCACTCTTAATCTCGACACCCCTGCCGAACTGCTCCCCGCGCACGGCGTCTACATCACCCGCACCCGGGACTTGGACTCCGCCCGCACCTGGAACTCGATCACTAACATCGGCGTCCGCCCCACCTTTTCGGGCGACAGCCTCACCATCGAGACCTTTCTCCTCGACCCCTTCGACGGCCATACCCCGGCCCTCATTGAGGTCCAGTTTCTTCGCCGCGTCCGCGAAGAACGCAAGTTTCCTTCGCCGGAAGCCCTGAAAGCGCAGATCCTGTCTGACGTTTCCCGCGCACAGACCTACTTCCGGCGCACCGCCCACCTCAAGCCCCGATAAAATAGGAGTACCTTTATGCCTGTATCCCCTGGAAAACTGAAACATCTCAAAGCCCTCGCCGACACCCGCGGCGTCATCGCCGCCGCTGCCATGGATCAGCGCGGCAGCCTCCAGAAGTCCATCGCCGCCGCCAAAGGCGTGCCCGCCGATGCCATCACCCGCGAAGAGATGGAAGAGTTCAAGGTCATCGTCTCGAAGGTCTTGACGCCCCACGCCAGCGCCATCCTCCTCGACCCCGAGTTCGGCCTCCCCGCCGCCGCCGCCCGCGACAAGAACTGCGGCCTCCTTCTCGCCTATGAGAAGACCGGCTACGACGCCAACACCCCCGGCCGTCTCCCGGACCTGCTCTCCGACGTCTCTGTCAAGCGCATCAAGGACATGGGCGGCGACGCCGTCAAGATCCTCCTCTACTACAACCCCTTCGACGACGCCAAGATCAACGACATCAAGCACGCCTTCTGCGAACGCATCGGCGCCGAGTGCGAATACTACGAAATCCCCTACTTTCTTGAGTTCATCGGGTACGACCCGAAGGGCGGCAGCGAAAAGGGTATCGAGTTCGCCAAGGCGAAGCCGGAGATCGTGCTCCAGAGCATGGTCGAGTTCTCGAAGCCCCAGTACAACGTCGACGTGCTGAAGGTGGAAGTCCCCGTGAACGCTGAGTTCGTCGAAGGCAGCAGCGTGTTCAAGGGCGAAGCCGCCTACACCCGCGCCCAGGCCCTCGAGTACTACCGCAAGGCCGCCGAAGTCGCCACCAAGCCGTTCATCTATCTCTCGGCCGGCGTTTCGAACGACCAGTTCACCGAGTCCCTCGCCATGGCCGCCGAAGCCGGTACGGCCTATAGCGGCGTGCTCTGCGGCCGCGCCACCTGGAAGGAAGGTATCCCGGTGTACGGCAAGCACGGCGCAAAGGCGCTCGAAGACTGGATGAGCACCGAAGGCGTGAAGAACATCAACGCTGTCAACGAGGCCATCAAGCCCGCCACCAGCATCTTCAAGGTCCTCGGCATCGAATAACCAAACCAACCCCAACCCGGGAGGCTTGGCTACCAGGCCTCCCGGTTCACCACCTTCACCCGGAACAGCGGTTTCGCCCGCTCCGACTCCTCCATCTCGTACGTCTCCTCCGTCTTCCCCGCCTCCCAACCACGCCATAGCCAAGCCAACGACTCCGGCAGATCAAGCGTCCCCTGCGCAATCGCGTGGCTTCCTTCCCCAAACCGGAAATGAAAGTCGTAGCCCTTCATCTTCAAAGCATTCGCGAGTTGAATGTTGTTGAGCGGCCAACTCCCCGCCTGGTTCTCAATATCGTCGCTCCCGTCCGATAGCCAAACCCGGATGTTCTTCCGCGCCTCGCGCCGGACGCGATGCGACACGATGTAGCCGCCGTCCTGGTTCTGCTCCGGCCGCCATTGAATGGCGGTGAAACTCCCGATGTGGGAGAGGACACGGCTGAACTGCCCCGGAAAATACCAAGCTACGTTCCACGCGCAGATCGCCCCCGACGACGCCCCGGCCATCGCCCGCGAGTAAGCATCCTTTCGAACCTTGTAAGACTTCTCCACCTCCGGCAGCACCTCTTCGAGCAGGTACTTCCCGTACCGATCCGACACCGTATCGTACTGGATGCTCCGCATCCGGGTCCCCGTCGCTTCGCCGCCGTTGCCGGGCGAGATCAGTACGTGCACCATCGGGGGGATGAGTTTCTTATGGACCAAGTTGTCGGAAACAATCTGCAACCGCAGGCGCAGCAGGTCGGCGTTCCCGACAATCGTCTCGCCGTCCTGCCAGACCATCAGGGGCGCACCCCGTTGGAGGTCGGCGCCCGCATTTACGTACACCCAGTAGTTCGCCGACATTCCGGGGTAGATCTTGCTCTGGAGCGTCCGCATCTCCGACAGCGTCCCCCGCGCCGCGCCGGGCAACGGATAAGCATCCGGGTTATACCCGGCTACGTCATACGTCCCGATTGGACGCCCGTCGGCGAGATAGGTGTAGGTGTGAGTCGTCCCCAGACGCAGCGTCATAAGCCGGTACCAGAGCTTGGTCCCCTGCACTGCCGTCATCGCCACGGCCGGTTGCTTATCGACGGAGACCGTCGCTGGCTTCTCGCTTTCGACGGCGAACAGAAACTCCTGCCCCCAAACCGCAGCGCCGTCCCGGCCCTTCAATCCCGGCAGTCCTTTTCCCAGCAACTCGCCCAACCTAGGCGAATTGGTCCGCGCCGCCTCGATCAACTCCTGTAGCGGATGGACCTGCCCAAACATTATGCCCGCCAACAACAGAACGCCCAAAAACACTCGATTCATACCGCATACTTATATCGCATCCAACCCCCGGACCAGCAGTCCGATCGCCTGCTCCATCAGCAACACTGCTGGCTTTACCCAGACTTCCGGACCCGAGGAAAATAACGAGTAGGCAAGGAAAATCGTCAGCGCGGAGGACGCCACCAGGGCGCCCACAACGCGCAGAAGCCAGTGCCCTCGGCGAATCACCAGAGCCCAAATCGCGGCCAGTAGACACTGCGACACCGCAAAGAGATATAGGCCAACCGTGGCGTGCCGGTCGTAATAACGAAAGGTGCTCAGGCTGCCCTGATCCCGCGCCAGCCCAGCAGTGAATCCCATTCCCAACGCCGCCACTAGCAACCCGACCGAGAGCCAAACCAACAGCGCGGCAACGCACCACCCGATCACCGGATACCACCCCTGAATCCTCCTTCGCTCGACCAGCTGCACATCCCCAGTTTGTCGCAAACGATTACTATAGGGAGCAAGTCCATGCGCACCTTCCTCCTCCTCCCACTCCTCGCCCTCGGACTCTCCGCCGCCGACTGGCCCCAACTCCGCGGACCTGACGGCGCCGGCCTCTGCCCCTCCTGCTCCCCCCTTCCCTCCGAGTTCGGCCCAGACAAGAACGTCCTCTGGAAGACCGCCCTGCCCGAAGGCAAATCATCTCCCATCCTCGTCAACGACCGGATCTTCCTCACCGGCGCCGAAGGAGACGATCTCGTCACCCTCTGCCTCAACCGCTCCACCGGCAAAGAACTCTGGCGCCGCGCCATCCGCGCCCCCAAACGCGAAGCCCAGCACACCCTCAACCATCGTGCCGCCCCCACCCCCACCACCGACGGCCGCAACCTCTACATCTTCTTCGCCGACTTCGGCCTCATCTCCTATGACTTCGAAGGCAAACAGCGCTGGCAGTTACCCCTCGGCCCCTTCAACAGTCAACACGGCATCGTCGCCTCCCCTGTCTACGCCGACGGCAAAGTCGTCCTCGTCTGCGACCAGGACACCGACGCGTTCATCCTGGCCGTCGATGCCAATAGCGGCAAGATCGCCTGGCAAGTTCCCCGCGAAGTCATCAACGGCTACGCCACCCCGCTCATCTACCGCCCCGCCAGCGGCCCCGTGCAAATTATCGCGCCGGGCTCCTACCAGCTCACAGCCTACTCCCTCAACGACGGCAAAACGCTCTGGTTCGTTCGCGGCCTCACCTGCCAACCCAAGTCCGCGCCCATCATCGCCGGCGACACTCTCTATTTTAACGGCTGGACCCCGGGCAACGATGCCGGTCAGCAGGTCGAACTCCCCGCCTTCGCCGAAGTCGCCGCCACGGCAGATGCCAACCGCGACGGCAAGCTCGCCCAAAGCGAACTGCCCCCACCCTGGCAGCCCACCGGCACCTGGCGTGCCATCGATCTTGACCGCGACGGCGTTCTGAACGAGCGCGAATGGACCTTCTTCCGTACTCGCCGCGCCGCGCGCAACGGCGCCATGGCGATCAAACTCGGTGGCAGTGGCGACCTCACCAGCACCAACGTCCGCTGGCGCTACGAAAAGTCCCTGCCCGACGTCCCCGCGCCCCTCGTTCTTAACGACGTCGTCTTCCTCATCCGTAGCGGAGGCATCGCCACCACGCTGAACGCGCAGACCGGCAAGGTCATCAAGCAAGGTCGTTTAACGGGCGCCCTCGAAGACTACTACTCCTCGCCCATCGCCGTCGGCGGCAAGATTTATGTCGCCAGCGAACACGGCAAAGTCGTCGTCCTCAGCGCGACAGGCGAGTGGGAAATCCTCGCCGTCAACGACTTCGACTCTGACATCTTCGCCACCCCCGCCGTAAGCGAAGGCCGCATGTACTTGCGTACGAAGACTGCGCTTTATGCCATCGGCGCCGCCCGGTAACCTACGCAATATCAACGGCCGGATACGCCTCCACATAGGCCTCGCCGTTGCAGCCCACGTAGTTTACGGTGCGCGCCGCAAAGTCGACCTCGTAACCAACCACACCCGCCCGCCAGCTTGCCTCGAGGAACTCCGGAAACGTGCTTTCCCCGGCCTGATCCGTCCGCAAGGCCCGGATCAGTGCGACCTCGTCAAAGGCTGGAATCTCCATCATGCCCGTCGCCAAAGGCGTTCCTGCAATCACCACCGGACCATCCTCGGTTAGAAACAAACTCTGACCCGCCGGCAGCGTCCAAGTATTCCGTTTCACCCCGGCCCGCCGCAGAGTCTCCGCCAGATACGGAAAACCGCCCACCTTCGGCCGGCCCGCCATCGCCCGCTGCAGGGCCGCTTGTAGGTTGTCTATCGCTTTACTCATCGAAGTTCTCCTTGTCCTCCATCACTCGATCGGCGTCGCTCTCATCCCATGGAACTCAGTCAGTTTGCGCAACACTTCCCACAGCCGCACCCGCTCCGCATCATCCAGGCAAGCAAAGAAATGGCTGTCATTGCGATCCGCAATCTCCACCAATTGCGGCAGCAACCGGCGGCCCTGCCGGGTCAGGGAAAGCAACTGCACGCGCTGATCCTCCGGCAGAGTCCGGCGCGTAACCCAGCCCTTCTCCTCCAGCTTGTCGAGCACCTTTGAAATCGCACCGCGGGTCATGCCAAGTGCGTCCGCCACTTCGCCAGGCTTAACCCCAGGCCGATCATGCACCTGGCTGAGCACCACCCACTCCGCCACCGACAATCCACGCTCCTGCAGCGCCTTCGCGAACGTGGCCGAAACCTGATTAGAAACGCGCCGCAGCCAATAGCCCAAATGCCGCTCAATGCTTGCGGAAGACGAACTAGTTTCCACAGAAACTATCTTACTTTCCATGGAAACTAGTTGTCAACGAGTGCGGTCGAATTAATCCACTAGCGCCTGATACACCGATGCCAAGTACTTCGACTGAATATCCGTCCCGTTCGGCATCATCTGGATCATCAGCACCACCACCATCCGGCTCTTCGGATCCACCTGGTAAATCGTTCCGTACGCCCCGCTCCACCCAAACGCGCCCACGGCCGCCAGCCCGCTCGCCCCGTATCGATCCACCGTCTGGAACCCGAACCCAAATCCCAAACCCGTCGCCGAATGTAGTGCGCCCGATTGGTTCGTCGTCATCAACCCCACCGCCCGCGGCCCCAAAATCCGGGCTCCGCCTAGTTCCCCGCCCCGCCGGATCGCCTCCAAAAATTGCGCATAGTCTCGAGCCGTCGACGTCAGTCCCGCCCCGCCGGCAAAGCTCTTTCGAGGCCCATGCACATAGTGGCCCTGCCCCCGCGCGCCGTCCGCGGCACGCACGATCTTCCCGCCCGCGCCCGTCGAGTACACCGCAGCCAGCCGGTCCTTCTCCGCCACCGGCACGAAGAACCGCGTATCCTTCAGCCCCAAAGGCCCGGTGATCCGAGCTCGCAGAAACTCATCCAGTGGCATTCCCGAAGCCTTCTCCACCACGCATCCCAGCACGTCCGTGTTGTAGCCATACACGTACGCCTCCCCCGGTTGCGACACAAACGGCAGCGTCCCCAGCCGTTCCATAGTTTCGCAAATCAGCTCTTCTTTATCCGCGGTATACCACCCGTTCCCCGCCGCCGGCCCCAAGCCCTTAGCCTCATACAACGCCGAAACATGCGGCTCCCGCCCATAGGAAATCCCCGCGGTGTGCGTCAACAAATGGGCAATCGTGATCGGCCGCCGTGCCGGGACCACGCGGGCCGTTCCGTTCTCATCCTTCTCGGCGACGCTTGTCTTCTTGAAGCTCGCGATGAAGTTCCCCACCGGCTCGTTGATGCCGATCTTGCCGTCCTCCACCAGCGCCATCACCGCCGCGCTCGTCATTGCCTTCGTCTGCGACGCAATTCGGAACAGCGTCCCAGTCGTCATCTTCCGGCCAGCTTCCTTGTCACTCCATCCCAGGGCACGTTCATATACCGGCTTGCCATCCCGCAGCACCAATGCGACGGCGCCCGCAATCTGTTCGTTATCCACGTACTGCTGCAGCAGACGGTCGACACGGGCCGCCCGCTCTGCCGGCAGCCCAGGACCCGGCTGCGCAAAACCAATTCCCGAAACCAGCCCAAGGGCCAGAAGAAGCCATACTGATCGATTCATCTCCGTATCTTACTGTGCCAGCCCTCGCCTCGCCTCCTCGAGCGGCAGCGGATGGGCAAAGTAGTATCCCTGCCCCCCATGGACACCCAGCTCCTGATACGCCCGCGCCGCCCGCAGGTCCTCGACGCCCTCCGCCACTACTTGCGACCCGGTCTCATTGGCAAACGTCACCAGCGCCGCGACCAACGCTCGAGTCGTCAGATCCCGATCCACCACGCGCGCTAAGGTCAGGTCCAGCTTGATCAACTCCGGCCGCAACTGCATCAAGTGCTGCAGACTCGAAAAGCCGGCTCCCGCATCGTCCATCGCCAGCCTCACGCCCACCGCCCGCATCGGCGCCAAGGCCTGCTGAAGTTGCTCGAAGTCGTCCACCATCGAGTGTTCGGTCACCTCTAGCACCACTCGCGACAGCGGCGTCCCTGCCAGCGCCGCCGCCAAGTGTCCGCTCCGGATCAGCGCGGGGCTGCAATTCAGCGAGAGGTAGAGCGGCTCCGGGATTCGCGCGAACAAGGCGATGGCATTCCGTACCGCGCTCAGCTCCAACTCCACGCCTAATCCCACCGCCTCCGCCGCGGCAAACCACTCGTCCGGAGGCCGCACCGGCGGCAGCGTGAACCGCGATAGTCCTTCGAGGCCGAGCGCTCTGCCGCTCAGCAGGTCGACAATCGGCTGAAACACCAGATTGGGCGCTTGCCCTGCCAACGCCCCTTCAATCACAGCCCGGTCCCGGTTGCGAATCATCTCCGCCGCGCGGCTGGCGGACAACGGTCCCGCGAGAATTTCAGCAAAGGCCCGCATCACCTCCAGATCCCTCGGCCGCAAATCGGGGCGCGGCATCGGCCCGAAGCAGCAAAGCGTACCGTAGAGTTCTCCAGAAGCCAAACGGATCGGCACGCCCAGATGCACCCCCACTGGGACACTTGCCGTAAATTCGATCGCCGTCGCCTCCGGCACCAACGAAGCATCAGCCATCAGCTCTGGCAACCGCCCATCCACGATGCGCTGGCAGTAGCCCTCCGATAGCGGGATCTCCATCCCCGGGCACACCACGGTCTGTGTGGCGTCGGCAGTTACGAAGCGGATGCGCCGCCGGTCCGGAAGGAACTCGGAAATGAATCCAACGTCCAGGCCAAGATGTTTTCGCAGAGCGGTCAGCACCGCTGCAATTGCGGCGTCAGCCTCAGCCGGCGGACGCCCGCAATGCGGGTTTAGCGTATCCAAGGGCGAATCTGCCTCAGCATACGCCATACCGGCCCGGCAGCTCAACCCGCGCGCTCCTATCGCTTCGCGTAGCCGCCATCGCGTCGTAATCCTCCTCCTTCGTTTCGGTCAGTGCCACTTTTCCCTGGGGATTGTGGTTGAGATTCGACAGAGGCATAGTTGGTGTTGCTATGATCCAGGAAATCGCTCCTGGGCGCTTCCACAATGTCCGGCGTCGTTTCAAATTCTCCGCGACCGTTATGTGAGACCTACTGGCCCGGCGTCACGTACGCCGTCAGAGACCAGGGCATATCCACGCTGACCACCTGGCGGCACCCCTCTCCTGGCCACATTAATGGAGTGGTCTGGGTCGGTGTAACCCCACGAATTTCGGCCCCGCCGTCAACAATACGAGGCACCATGAAAAACAAAACTAATCGCCGCGGCTTTCTCGCATCTACCGCCGCCACCGGCGCCGCCCTCAGCATCTCCGCTGACGCCGCGCCATCTGCGCCAAACGTTTACGCCCGCCTCGGCATCCGTCCGGTCATCAACGGCGTCGGCGTCGTCACCCACCTCGGCGGCTCTCTCATGCACCCGGAAGTCCTCCGCGCCATGGAAGACGCCGCCCGCAGCTTCGTGCCTCTTGTCGAACTGCAAGCCAAGGTCGGGGCCCGCATCGCCGAACTGCTCGGCGCGGAAGCCGCCATGGTCACGAACGGCTGCGCCTCCGCCATCACCATGGGCACCGTCGCCTGCGTCGCCCAGGGCGATTCTGAAAAGCTCAAACGCCTTCCTGACAGCGCGGGGATGAAGAACGAGGTGATCCAGCAGAAGAGCCACCGCAGCGGCTACGAACAGCAGATGCTCCTGGTCGGCGCGAAGAACGTCTGGGTCGAAACCAAGGAAGAGCTCGAACGCGCCATTAACGAACGCACCGCGATGATGTTCTTCTTTAACGACCGCGAGTCCGACGGCAGAATCAATCGCCGTGAGTGGCTCGAAGTTGCCAAGCGGCGTGGCGTCCCCGCCTTTCTCGACGCCGCCTCCGACGCTTCCCCCCGCGAACGCCTCTTCCAATATCAGCAAGAGGGTTTCGACCTCGTCGCCTTCTCCGGCGGCAAGGCTATCCGCGGACCGCAAAGTTCCGGCATCCTGCTCGGACGCAAGGATCTCATCGCCGCGGCCCTGCCCGGCTTCAATCCTTATGCCAGCATCGGCCGCGGCATGAAGGTCGGCAAGGAAGAGATGGTCGGCCTGCTCACTGCCTTGGAACGCTATCTCAAGGCAGACCTGGATGGCGAGACCAAGGAACTGGAGTCGCGCGTCTCAGACATCCGCGCAGGGCTTTCCGGCGTCGCCGGACTGACAACGGAACGTCACGTGCCCCCCATCGCCAACCACGTCCCACACGTCCTGGTGCACTGGACTGAGAGCGCCTTCTCTCTCAAGACGGCGGACGTCACACGGAAGCTTCTCGAAAGCGAAACCCCGATCGCTGTCTCAGGGCTCGGCGATCGGGGGTTAAAGATATCGGTTTGGATGATGCAGCCGGGCGAACACAAAGTCGTTCTTGCCCGGCTGCGGGAGATATTCAGGCCCGCTTAGAAAACAAACCGGCCCTGGAACTGGTACATGCGATTCAGCGATGACGTCTGGCTAACGACGCGTCCAAAGTTCGTCGATACGGGGTTCAGATCCGGCGGATTCATCTGCGACCGGTTTGCCAAGTTAATGGCGTCGCCGCGCACTTGAAACCGTACGCGCTCGCCAAACCTAAACTCGCGCAGGACGTTCACGTTCCACTGGTTCAACCCATCCGCCCGCAACCCATTCAGGTAGCGGGGAAACACGCGCGTCTGGTACCCGGCCGGTTGGTTGCTGGCCACCCGTTCGAAGGGCAGGCCCGTGTTGAACCACTGGTTCAGCGTCTTCTCGCCACCGAGTGAAGCATCGCTCTCGAAATTATTGAGGTCACCTCGATAGAAGATATTGCCCCAAGCCAGTTGCGGCCCGTTCTGGAACTCGTAGGTACCCGCAATCTGCCATCCGCCAAACATGTGGTTCCCGATGCCGCTCTGCAGGAAGGGCCGGCCCTTGCCGAAGGGCAGTTCGTAAATCCCCGTCACAGTCACCCGGTGCGGACGCGCCGTGTCGCTCGGCCACCAAATGCTCGGTTCCCGGTTAAACTCGTTTTCGAGGATGTCCCAGCGCATCTGCCGCGTCGCTCCGTACGAGGCGTTCAGGTTGAAGCCTTTGGCGAAGCGGCGTTGGAAATTCACTTCGAGAGAATGTGTGCTCGCCCTGCCGCTGGGAATGGCATTGTTGTTCAGCCCATTCATGTGTGGAAATTCCCGAAGCAACTGGTGCTTCGGAATCATCGGATTCGCAAAACGCCCCAACGCCGACATGTGCTGGTACAGCGTCGGGTTCGACGTGC
This sequence comes from Candidatus Sulfopaludibacter sp. SbA3, assembly GCA_945890485.1. Taxonomy (GTDB): domain Bacteria; phylum Acidobacteriota; class Terriglobia; order Bryobacterales; family Bryobacteraceae. The sequence continues at coordinate 60,159 of CAMDCN010000019.1, forward strand.
GCAAATCCTGAAAGTTACTGATGTGGAACGGATTCGGAACATTGCGGTTCAACTCGTTCGCCAGCGCATTGTTCCGCGTGGTCGTACTGTTCCAATAGCTTTCCGGCAGGAAATCCTGCCGCGTATTCACCGCCACCCGGTCAGCCGTCTGGCCCCAGTAGGCAACCTCAATCATCATGTTCGCCGAAATCTCCCGCTGTACGCCCACGCGCCAACGCTGCACCCGCGGATGCTGCCGATTGAAGTCTGTGAACGTCAAACCCTGCCCTACGCGGGCCATGGCGCCCAACCCGTCACGTAGCGGCGCGTCAAACCGCGTGCCGTTCGCCCGCACCGGGAACGGATCCGACAAGGGTGAGATACCAGCACCCGGGTTCCCCGCGTTCCACGTCGTGCCGAAATCGTTCGTCAGATTCGTCACGGTGGCCCGCGCGAAACCATATTGGTCCGCGCCCTGATTCATGACGTTCAGGGTGTCATAGTATGTGCCGTAGCCACCGCGCACCACCGTCTTATCGTTCAACTGCCAGGCAGCCGAGAGACGCGGCAGCCACATCAGTTCGCTCCGCCACAAGTTCCGCGGCGCTCCGTTCACGCCTGCGTAGGTACTGCCGCCGCGAACAATAAATTGGCTGGCCGGCAACTCCGGCAATGGATTCCGCGCATAGGCCGCTTGAGCCGCCGCGGCAATCGGCAACTCCAAATTCGGATCAAAATAGGTCTGCGCACGGTTGTAGCGCTCCGTCGGGCCCTGCTCATACTCCATCCGCAAACCCAACGTCAACGTCAGCTTCCGGTTAATCCGCCACGTATCCTGGCCGTACCAAGCATAGTACGGACTCATCAACGCGAAGTTGTCGTTCGTATCTACCGACGCGGCGGTCGGAATCCCCAGCATGAATGTGGCCCAGTCCAGGCCCAGGCTGGCCGCGGGAGTAAATCCGTCCTCATCCTTGCGGACATAGGTATTTGCAAAACTGAACGTACCGGAGGTAAATCCGCCGTTCTGCAATTGCGTCCGGAAATGCTGCCGGAAGTCCACTCCGCCGCGGAACGAATGCGTACCGCGAATGTGCGTCGCGTTGAATTTGATCGCCTGCTGGCGGCCCTTCGTGCCGGGGTCCACTGTGACACCCATCACCATATCACCGGCCCAGTGCGTCATGCCCGGAAACGCAATCCGCGGCATCACACAGCTAGCCGCGCATTTGTCATCCATGTACGTCGGCAGCCCTACATCGCTCGGCTTATACTTCCGCGTGCCCAAGCGCTGGTTCTGCAACAGGAACCAATTCGTATCGGCGGTGACATTAAAGATGGTCGAGGGACTCGCCGCATAGGTCCAATCAGCCGCCGCACTGGCAGACGGCCGCTTTTCGTCCCAGTTCAGCAGCCCGGGCTCCGTCTCGTAGGTATAGTCCTGCGCGCCCTCCAGGAAGTCGCTCTTGAACCAGCGGAAGAAGAAGCGGTGCTTTTGTGTGGCTTGATAGTCAATCCGGTTGTTCCAGGAGCGGTAGTCCACATTGTTAGGCATGCCGGTCGCCAGGTAGTTGTTGATCGGGTCCCGGCCCGTGGTATCGACGTTGGGCAACGGCATACGCTTTGAATAAAACTCGTACATCGGATTCCGGATCCGGGATTGGGGCAGAATGTTCCCGGCAAACGGAGTGCGGATCCAGTGGCCGGGCCGAGCGGGGTCGGGCCGCGTCGAAACAGGGTCGTAGACCTGATACCGCACCGGGTCCACCCGGAGCAGGTCGGAGAAGTCGCCGGCGCGCATCGCCAGCGTCGGCACCGTATAGTTGATCTCGCTCGGCCGTGCGGACTGCCGATTCTTCAACTCCGAAAAACCGAGAAAGAAAAAGAGTTTGTTGCGGCCGTCCACCACTTTCGGGATGAAGATCGGTCCACTGATCGTCGCCTGATAGTTCAGCGTCTTGCCGGAGTTCAGCATGGGCCGATCTGCCAGGGCGTCGGCCGCCGCGGTATTGCCAGCCGTATTCAGCGCGGAGACTTGCGCCCAGCGGGCCTGCTTCACAAAGAACGAAGCGGCGTTCCAACGCTGATTGATGAATTGCAGCGTGCTCGTGCCATGAAATTGGTTCGCACCCGACTTGGTGGACATCGAGATGCCCAAGCCGGTGGCGTGTCCGAACGAAGCATCGAAGTTCGAGGTCTCCACCTTGAACTCATCGATCACGTCCGGGCTCGGCATCACCGATGCCCGCCGGTCTGTGCCGTTGGTGGAAGCGCCGTCAATCGACCACTCGTTGCCGCCGACGGAACCGGGCGAATTGTAGGCCGAACCGCCCCCGATTTGTCCTTGCACGAGAAACTGCGTCGTGCCCGGAACCTGAACGCCGGGGGACATGCGCGCCAGGGCCATGACGTTATTGCCGATCACGGGTAGGTCCATCACTTCGCGGTTGGTGATGTTCCGGCCCGTGCTCACGGTGCTGGTATCGAGCATGGGCGCTTCGGACGAGATCGTGACAGACTCGGTGACGCCGCCCACTTCGAGCTGTACATTGACTTTCAGCTGATCCCCCAGGCCGACGGTCACTTTCGACTGGACGGCTTTCTTAAAACCCGTCGCTTCGACGGAGACGGAGTAGAGCCCTGGCAGGAGAAGAGGGGCCTCGTAGTAGCCGTTCTCGTTCGTCGTCAGCTTGGTGACGGTGGAGGTGCCCGTATTGGTGACGGTAACATTGGCTCCGGCGACGCTAGCCCCCTGGGGGTCTGTCACGGAACCGGAGATGATGCCACGGGTGTCCTGCGCGACGAGTATGGCAGGAAGCACGAGAGCGACGGCCCAGATCGAATAGCGCATACGAGAACTCCTTGGTCCAAACATGGTGCTGCCGACACTATCACAGTCGCGAGTCCGTGTAAAACGCACTGAAGGGTACAAGAATCTCTCAATTCCTAGCATCTCATCGCTTTGGCGTTGGCTGTTGCGGCGATTGACTGGCCTTTCTGGAACCTCGATTATAGAAAGTGTGCCGATGAAGAAGCTGAGTTTCTGCTTGCTGTGGGTGGGGTTGGCCACTGGGGCCGTGTTCCGGAGCGAGGACGGCGGGCGGAGTTGGGTGCGGGCCGATGCCGGATTGCCGGCTGTGCGCGTGAACGCTCTTGGGGAGAGCGGCGACCACTGGTTGGCGGGCACCGAGACGGGAATCTATGCTTCCGCGGACCGGGGCCGGACCTGGGTGGTGGCGGCGGGCGACGCAGGGCGCATCCTCAGCTTTGCTACCTCCGGCGCCAACGTCTATGCGGGGACGGACGGCGGCTTATTGCTCTCCGGTGACGGTGGGCGGCGGTTCGCCCCTGTGGCCTCGTTTGCTCCGAAACGAGTGCGGAGCCTGGCGGTGCTGGGCGCGACTGTCTTCGCTGGCACGGATCGAGATGGCGTGCATGCGAGCGACGATGCCGGGCGGACTTGGCGGCGGCTTGATGCTGGTTGGCCGACACAAGGGCAGGCGTTCGCGCTTGCCGTCTCCGGTGGCCGCGTATTCGCCGGCCTCTATGCCAAGGGCCTGTGGGTGTGGGAGTCGGGACGCTGGGAGAAGCGTGGCGATACGACGCCCTTGGCGCTGGCGGCCGTTGAGGGGACTCTAGTCGCCGGGCACAATCCGGGTGGGCTGCGGCGTAGCGACGATGGTGGCGCGAACTGGCGGGAGACGATGCCGACAGCGCCAGTGTGGGAGTTGGGGGCCGGAGGTGGCCGCGTGGTGGCGGGTGTGGGCGGCGGCGTGTTTGTATCGGAGGACCAGGGCCGGACATGGCGGCGGGCCGCGCTGCCGGAGCAGACCCCGGGGATCAGCATGGTGGTGCGGGGCGAGACGATGCTGGTGGGGGTGCTTCTGCGCGAGGGAGGGAATACGCGTGAGTGAAACGGCAGCCGGGGGCCGGAAGCGGCGACGCAGCCGATGGATCTTTGAGGTGGCCGGGGCGGAGGAGAGCCTGGGGCCGGACTTCGACTCGTCGCTGCTGGAAGATGCTCTGAGCGGTCTAGACTTGACGTTGACGGACCGGGAGACGGCAATGTCCGGTTCTTCGGTTCTCGTTTACAGCCTCGCCGTCGAAAGCGCGGCGGACGAGTACCTGGCGAGGATCGTGAAGGCGTACCCGGCGCCTCGGTTCCGGGTGACTCGCCGATTGGAGAAGCCGAGGAAGCGTACGACGGCGGCGCAGCGGGTGAAGCCGCTGCCGGGCGACGTGTTTGCGGTGCCGCTGCCACATCGCCAGTATGGCTATGTGTGGTTGGTCCAAGATTTACCGGAACGTTATGGCCATGCCGTTGCGTTTCTCGATTTGATTACGGCCGAACGGTTGGCCAGCATCGAAGAGTGCGAGGCGGCGCCGACGATGCTCGCACCGCTGGTTACGGCGGTCGATGTAGGCTTGCAGGTGTTCGGATGGGTGAAAGTTGGGAACCTGCAACGTCCGGCCCCTCCACTTCGATTTCGCCGGTCCTTTATGCACGACGTTACCGGAGACACGTCCCATGAGGATTGGCAGGTGTGGGAGATTGGCGTTGGCTGGCAGTTTGTGGGCGCTCTGACCGATTCGATGCGCCGTCTGCCGCTAGACGCATCCTATGGACTGCGGGTGATTTCTGGCGAAATCGCAAAAGAGAAAGGCATCCCCGACGACGGGTCGCTGGGGGTGGATTTGGCGCTGTGGGTGGTTCGCTAGAAACGTCCTACTGATTCGAGTACGGTGCTCACTGCGCCGCCGCGCGGTCGCGAGGGAAGAGGCGCAGCGTGGCGTAGAGGATCAGACCGGCTGTGCAGAGGTAGCCAATGGCGGTGAATGCCATCAGTTGGCCGACGCCAATTGTGTCTCTGGCCACGCCGCCGAGATACGGCGCGAAGCCGGAGACGAAGCAGCCTAAGAAGTTCAACACACCAATCGCTGTTGCACGAAAGGCGCTGGGTACCACGTCGAACGCGGCAGCCGCTTGATTGCCCGTGACCAACCCCGCGCAGAATCCGAATAGCGCGGCCGCAACACGCATCGACAGCAGCGACGGTGCCGCGCCGAGAAGGAAGATGCACGGCCCGGCCCCGCAGAAGGCTGCAAAGATCAGCCAGTAGCGGGCTGCGTTCGTCCGCTTGTAGGCCGCATCGGCGAGGAGGCCGCCAACTAATAGCCCCGTCAGGCTGCCGATCTGCGGATAGATCGCCGCTTCATAGCCAGCCTGGAAGAGCGTCAGCTTAAACTTGTCGTAAAGGAAGGTCGGGAGCCATGTGTAGACAAGGAAGAGGCCGAACGTGGCGACGGCGACGAAGGTGGAAACGACCTGTAGCGTCGGGATGCGGAGCAAGCGAGTGAAGTCAGCGAGGCGCGCCGGGGCAGCGGACTGAGGCGAGATACGGATGCTGGCGGGAAGCCGGCACAGGTAGCCGTAGAGCGGCCAGGCGTAGAGCAGGCCGATGGCGCCAAGCACGTAGAACGCAACCTGCCACTGGAAGCGCTCCGCGATGTAGCCGCTGATGGAGCCGCCGAAAGCGACACCCACCATCTGACTCGTGGCGAACAGGGCAATGGCCTTTGAACGCGTCTCCGGGCCGTGGGCGTTGGCCATCAGAGCGTAAGCCGCTGGCATGAAGCAGGACTCGGCGATGCCGAGCAGGGCGCGGCAGAGGATCAGCAGCGGACCAGAGGGCGCAAGGCCGGAGAGCACTGTGAAAAAACTCCAAAGCGCGAGGCTGCCGGCAACCATCGCCGGCTTGGGCCAGCGATCGCCCAGGATGCCTGCCAGCGGGGAAAAGAGCCCATAGATCCAGAGAAACAGGGAGCCGGTTAGGCCAAGGGTCTCGTTCGAGAAACCATAGTGGGCCTGAAGCGCGGGGAAAAGGGTATAGAGGACCTGGCGATCGGCGTGGTTGAGAACGTAACAGAACCAAAGTAGGCAGATGAGGAGCCATTTGGGCTGAATGGCGAAATGGCTCATAGAAGAGAACTATACTGCATGAACATGGTGCTCTTTTTGTTGGCAGCGGAAGTACTTTTCGTGGCGACGCCTTTCACGGCGGAGCGGAGCTTTACGGGCGAGATCGAAGGACCGGCAGTGGACCGGGCCGGGAACGTCTACGCTGTCAGTTTTGCGAAGAAGAACACGATTGGCCGGGTGACACCGGAGGGGAAAGGCGAGGTCTTCATCGAGATGCCGGGGGCGAGCCTGGCGAACGGTATCCGCATCGCGAAAGACGGGATGCTCTACGTGGCCGACTACACAGGGCATAACATTCTAAAGATCGACCCGGCAACGCGGCGGGTGAGCGTTTTCGCGCACGAGCCGAAAATGAACCAGCCGAACGATCTGGCGATGAGCAAAGACGGAACGCTATGGGCTTCGGACCCGGACTGGAAGAACGGGACCGGGCAACTATGGCGAATTGGGACGGATGGGAAAGTGGCGCGGGTGGCCGAGGGGATGGGGACGACGAACGGAATCGACTTGAGCCCGGATGGGAAATTCTTGTACGTGAACGAGTCAGTCCAGCGGAAGGTATGGCGGTTCCGGGTGATGCCGGATGGGAGTTTGGCGGAGAAGCACCTGCTCATCGAGTTTCCGGACTTTGCGATGGACGGAATGCGCGTGGACCGCCGGGGGAATTTGTTCATCTCTAGGCATGGAAAAGGCACGGTGGCGATGGTGTCTCCGGAGGGCAAAGTAATCCGGGAGATTGCCACATTGGGCGCGAAGCCGAGCAACGTGGCATTTGGCGGGAAAGACGGCAAGACGGTGTATGTAACGGAGATGGAGAAAGGCCGGCTGGTGCAGTTCCGCGTGCCCACGGCTGGGCGCGAGTGGGGGCGGTAAACTGAGATATGGGTGCAACTTCCGGAACTAACCTTCATCCCGAACGGCCGCGGCTGAGTACGCATCAGAAGGCCCTGAGTATTAACTTAGATCCCGTGCGATATGGGACGTTTGCAGAGATCGGCGCAGGGCAGGAAGTGGCGCGCTGGTTCTTCAAAGTGGGCGCTGCGGCGGGGACGATTTCAAAATCGATATCCGCTTATGACATGACCGTCAGCGATGCCATTTACGGCAAGTGCAAACGATATGTTTCGCGGGAGCGCCTGGAGCGCATGTTGGACTATGAACATAGTCTGAACGTGGAGCGACTGGGGAACTCGCGGGGGGATACGACGGCGTTTTTCACATTTGCCGATACGGTTTCCGCGCTGAACTTCAAGGGAACGAACGAGTGCCACGGCTGGATGGGCGTGAAGTATCAGGCCTTTCCCGGCGACGCGGACAATACGATTATTCTGCATGTGCGGATGCTCGATCGGGAGAATCCGCTGCAGCAGGAGGCGCTGGGAATCGTTGGCGTGAACCTGCTCTACGCAGCGTTTTTCCTGCACCATACGCCGAACCAGATGCTCGAATCCTTGCTCGACAATCTGACCACGGATCGCCTGGAAATCGACATGGTCGACTTCTCCGGCATTGAGTTCCGGCGGGTGGATAACCGCGTGATGAGTCTGAAACTGGTGCAACTGGGGCTGAGCGGGGCGGCGATGTTCGGGCCGAAGGGCGAGGTGTTGCAGCCGAGCGAAGTGCTGCGGAAAAAGCCGATTCTGGTGGAGCGGGGCAGTTTCCGGCCGGTGACCAAGGTCAACATCGACATGATCGAGAGCGCCCGGAAGCAGTTCGGCGAAGAGCCGGAGGTGAAGGACAAAGAGGTGGTCGAGTTGATGGAGATCACGATGCGGAACCTGCTTTCGGGCGGGGGCGACATCGACTTGCGCGACTTCCTTTCGCGGGCGGATCTGCTATCGACGGCGGGCAAGACGGTGCTGATCTCGGACTACTTCGAGTACTACCGGCTGGCGGCCTATCTGGGCCGGTATACGAATGAACCAATCGCGATTACGATGGGCGCGCAGAGCGTGCGGGACCTGTTTGCTGAGGAGTTCTACCGGACGCTGGAAGGCGGCATTCTCGAAGCATTCGGGCGGCTGTTTACTCGGGATCTGCGGCTGTATGTGTATCCGCTACTGGAGCCGGGCACGGGCGAGTTGACGACGGCGGAGAACATCGAGATGCCGGAGTCGCTACGGAACCTGTACAAGCACTTGGTGGAGCGGGGGCGGATCCGGTCCTTGGAGTCCTTTGACCGGAGCGTACTACATATCTTCTCGCGAGACGTGCTGCGACGGATCAAGGATCAGGACGATTCGTGGGAAGAGATGGTGCCGGCAGAGATCGCCGCCGTTATCAAGAAGCGCCGGTTCTTCGGATATCGGGACAAAGACAAGCCTTAACCGCCAGAAATCGCGGCGATGAAGTGAACCTCCGAATCCGGGCGAACCGGTTCGAGCACCCCAAGCGGCGTGACCTCGTCATCGACGGAGATGGCGAGGTTGGGCCGTAGGAGGTGTTTGGAGATGCCGGGGAAGCGGGCTTCGATCCCGATGATGAGCTCACCGACCGTCGCGCCGGCGACCTCGATTTGCGCGAGGCCTCCGGTTTGCTGGCGGACGAGCGTGGGGAAGAAGACCGTGGCCACGCTTACAGACCCAGAATGGTGGCCGGGTTCATGGGAACGCGGTTGAGCCGCTTGCCGGTGGCGCGGTAGAGCGCGTTGGCGACGGCGGCCAGAGGCGGGACGATGTTGGCCTCACCGACGCCGCGGACACCGAAGGGATGGCCGGGGTTCGGCACTTCGACGATGATGGTCTCGATCATCGGGAGGTCGAGAGCGGTGGGCATGCGGTAGTCGAGGTAGCTGCCGTTGCGCATGTCGCCGTCAGCGTCCATGAAGTACTCTTCGTTGAGCGCCCAGCCGATGCCTTGCGCGGTGCCGCCCTGCATCTGCCCTTCGACGTAGGCCGGGTGGATCGCTTTGCCGGCGTCCTGGACGGAGGTGACGCGGAGAACATCGGTCTTGCCGGTTTCGGGGTCAACTTTGACATCGATGATGAGCCCGGCGATGGAGCCGCCAACGCCTTTGGGGTTCACCGTGGCGCTGCAGGAAACGGGTCCGCCGGTGGCGCCGAGTTGAGCGGCGAGTTGGGCGAAGGTGAGGGACTGGCCGTTCGCGGAGAAAGTGCCGTTGCTGAAGGAGACTTCGTCAACCGCCCAGAGACGGGCCGCGCGGGCCTTCATCTGTTCGACGACCATCTGAGCCGCGTCGTGGACCGCGAGGCCGGTGGCGAACGTCGTTCGGCTACCGCCGGTGACGCCGGTATAGCCGACGGAGTCGGTATCAACAATAGTCGGGTGGATGTCTTCGGCACGAAGGCCGAGGACTTCGGCGGCCTGCATGGAAAGCGACGTGCGGGAGCCGCCGATGTCGGTCGAACCTTCGATGAGGTTGACGGTGCCGTCTGCATTGACGGAGAGCGTGGCGGAGGAGGGCAGGCCGGCGTTGAACCAGAAGCCGATGGCGACGCCGCGGCCGCAGTTCGGGCCGGGGAGCGGGGCATTGTATTGCGGCGAAGCCTTCATGGCTTCGAGCACTTCAATGCAGCCGATGCGCTTATAACGGGGGCCGTCGGCGCGGCGGGTGCCTTCCTTGGCCGCGTTGCGAAGGCGCAGTTCGAGCGGATCGATGCCGAGCTTTTCGGCGATCTCGTCAAGGACCGTTTCCGTGGCGAGGGCCGAGTTCGGCGCGCCGGGGGCGCGATAAGCCGACGTGGAGGGTTTGTTGACGACGACATCGAAGCCTTCGATGAGAACGTTCTCGATGTCGTAGCAGGCGAAGACGGTCATCGCGCCGGGGCCGACCATGGCGCCGGGATAGGCGCCGGCTTCATAGGCCAGCCAGGCTTGGGCGGCCGTGATTTTGCCGGCATCGTTGACGCCGATCTTGACGCGAACGCGCGAGCCAGGCGTCGGCCCCGTGCCGGTGAAGACGTCGCGGCGGGACATGACGAGCTTGACGGGACGCCCCGCCTTCTTCGAGAGCATCGCGGCAACGGGTTCGAGATAGACGTTGATCTTGCCGCCGAAGCCGCCGCCGATCTCCATCGGCGTGACTTTCACCTGAGAGACAGGGACGTCAAGAACGGCAGCCGAAGCGTCGCGGGCGACAAAGGAGCCTTGGGTGCTGCACCAGATGTGAATCCGGCCGTCGCTGCTCCAGAAGGCGGTGGCGTTCTGGGGCTCGATGTAGCCCTGGTGAACCGTGGCGGTATCGAGTTCGCGTTCGACGATCACCGTGGCTTCGGCGAAGCCGGCGGCGAGGTCACCCATCTCGTAGCGGATGAGTTCGGCGACGTTGCCGTTGGGCAGATTCTCATGGAGGATGGGCGCGCCGGGGGCCATGGCTTCGGGGGCCGTCAGGACACACGGGAGCGGTTCGTAGTCTACTTCGATCAGCGCGGCGGCCTCAGCGGCGACGTGGGCATTGACGGCGGCGACAGCGGCGACGGCGTGACCGCTATAGAGCACTTTGCCGGAGGCAAGGATGTTGCCGCGGAGGGAGGACAGCAGCGTATCGCCTTCGCCGAAATCGACAATCTTGTCAGCGGGAGCCGGGGGGAAGTCGGCAGCAGTGACTACGGCGAAGACGCCGGGAAGGGCTTCGGCCTTTGACGTATCGATGCGGAGGATGCGCGCGTGAGCGTGGGGGCTGCGGAGGACCGCGCCGTGGATCATGCGGGCGAGTTGAAGGTCCGCTCCATAGAGGGCACGGCCCGTGACCTTATCGGCGCCGTCGTGGCGGATGGGGCGGGTGCCGATGACGTTATAGGTGGTGCTCATTGGGCGGCTCCGTTAATTTCGATAGCGGCGGCTTGTACCGCGCGGATGATCTTGTCGTAACCGGTGCAGCGGCAGAGATTGTTCGAGAGCCAGAAGCGGGTCTGCTCTTCTGTGGGGTGCGGATGCTTCTGAAGCAGCGCGTCAGCGGCGATCAGGAAGCCGGGGGTGCAGATGCCGCACTGGAGCGCGGCGTGGTCCAGAAAGGCCTTCTGCAAGGGGTGGAGGGTGCTGCCGTGGGCGAGGCCTTCGACGGTGGTGATGGACTCCCCGGCGGCTTCGACGCCGAGCACGAGGCAGGAGGTAACGATGCGGTCGCCGAGCTTGACGGTGCAGGAGCCGCAGTTGCCATCGCCGCAGCCTTCCTTCGTGCCGGTTAGTCCGACGATGTCGCGGAGGCACTCCAGGAGGGACTGGCGGGGTTCGCAGAGAAACTCGACGGGCTCGTTGTTGATGGTGGTTTGGACTTGGACTTTGGCGGACATGCTAGTTAATCTCCAGGGCGCGGGCGACGGCGAGTTCAAGAGCGCGGCGGACCATTACGGCGCATAGATGGCGACGGTAGGCGGCGCTGCCGCGCATGTCGGAAATGGGGGACGCGGCTTCCTGCGCAATTTTGGCGGCGGTTTCGAGGGCCTCCGCCGTAGGCATCTGGTTGACCAATGACTCGCCGGCGGCAGGGACGTAAAGCGGCGTGGGGGCGACGGAGGAGAGGGCGATGCGGGCGCCTGCGATGACGCCATTTGAAAGCGTGACAGCGGCGCCGGCGCCGACGACGGCGATATCCATTTCGTTGCGCGGGATGAAGCGGAGGTAGGCCGCGCCGGAGAACGGGGCGGGCGGGGGAATCTGAATGGAGACGAGCAGTTCGCCGGGGGCGAGTTGGTTGCGGCCCGGTGCTGTACAGAAATCTTCCACCGGAACGGATCGGCTGCCGGCCGGTCCGGCGATCAGGGCCGAGGCTCCTAATGCGATCAACAGAGGAATGGAGTCCGCGCTGGGGGCGGAATTGCAAAGATTGCCGCCGAGGGAGGCGCGGCCTTGAATTTGCGTGCCGCCGATCCAGGAGGCCACTTCAACGAGGGCGGGGTAGTGAGACTGGATGCTGGCATCGGCGGTGAGCCGGTAGCAGGGCACCGCGGCGCCGATGGTGAGACCGCCGGCGGGGCTGAAGGCGATCTCGTTCAGTTCGGGAATCTTTTTGACGTCGATGACGACATCAGCTTCCTTGCGGCCGGAGCGGAGCTGAACGAGCAGGTCCGTACCGCCGGCCAGAAGGCGGGCGGAGGGTTGACTGGCGAGCAGACCGACGGCTTCCGGAAGGGAGGCGGGAGCAGCATAGTCGAAGGCTTTCACACCGTTTAGTGTACCTTTGAGAAGATGCGTTGGTTGATGATTTTCGGGTTAACACTGTGCCTGCACGGACAGGTGCTGCAGATGGGCGAAGCGAGCGAAGGGTTTGTGCCAATGTTCAATGGGCGCGACTTCGGGCGCTGGGAAGGGGACGAGCAGGTTTGGCAAATTGAGCGGGACCGCATCTGGGGTTCGACCGACAAAATGACTGGGCGGAAACGCAGCTTGGCGCTGGTGCACCGGGGCGAACGCTATCAGGATTTTGAACTCCGGATGGAGGTACGGCTGCGGAACGGCCGCATGAAGCTGTGGGTGCAGAGTGAGGACCGCGGAGAAGGGGTGATGGAGGGGCCGTTCGTTGAAATCACGGATTCGCGCAAGCTGCTGAAGGTGAACGAATGGGTGGAGTATAAGCTGCTTTGCAAAGACGGAAAGATGACGGTTTCCGTGAACGGGGAAGTGAAGCAGGACGACCTTCCGGCAACCGCCCAAGCGGGGTTGATCGCAGTTGAAATTGAGGCGGTTCCGGCCATGGAAGTACGCTTGCGGACGATTCGGATCAAAACATTGAAGTGAAGTCAGTTTGGGTGGAGACGGCCGGTTCGGGCATCCGCGGCTAGTATACTGGGGCTCGACAATGCGTTTGCTAGCCTTCTTCGCCACCCTTAGCCTATTTGCCGCCGAGCCCCATCGCCCGAAGCTTATCGACGCCCACGTCCACTACAACGGCGACCCTGCCTTCCTCACCAAATTTCTAGCCAAATTGGAGTCCGTCGATGGTCAGGCACTCCTTATCGCTCAGCCGAAGGACATCGCCGCCATCAAAGAGTTCACCGCCGCCCACCCCGGCCGCTTCCATGGGCTCGGCCAGATGTCGCTCGACCACCCCGACGCCGTGAAGCTCGTCGACGAGTTCCACAACGCCGGCTTCCGCGGTCTCGGCGAACTCACCGGCCCCGAATACTCCTTCGACGATCGCCGCTACTGGCCCATCTACGAGCGCGCCGAAAAGTACGGCATGATCATCATGTTCCACACCGGCATCGTCAACCGCCGCAACTTCGCCGAACCGATGAATGTCTCCTCGGATCGCATGCGCGTCTCGACGCTCGACCTCATCGCCCGCCGGTTCCCGAAACTTACACTCATCGCCGCCCACCTCGGCAACCCCGATTACGAATGGGCCGCCGAGATCGGCCGCTGGAATCCGAACCTCCTCTTCGATGTCTCCGGCTCCACGCTCTACAAGAAACAAGCCGACCTGACGTTTTTCAAGTCCATCTTTTGGTGGGACAACGTCGTCAGCCCTCATACGCCAAAATCCAATGTCAGCGCCTTTGAGAAGCTCGTCTTCGGGTCCGACGTTTTCGGCGGTGAAATTGCCGAGTTCGACCGCGAACTTGACCTGTACAAGAAGCTCCTCGCTGCTTGCGGCGTCGCCCCGGCTTCTCAGGAGAACATCTTCAACGGAACCCTCTGGAAGGTTCTCCAGAAGAAAAATTAGGTCGGCCTCCGGTTAACGCAGAGGTCCGTTCCGCATCGCGGACGGCGACCGCCGGACTCCAGTACGCCTCACCACACGCTTCCGCCCGGATCCGCATCGAGATTGCCGTCTCCTCGGCTGGACGATTCAGCGCCCGCCGCCTTGCTCTGGTCGGCCCCCGGGCGCCCTTGGCTTTATCCTGCTAGGAGCTTCTCATCCACGGGACCCGGAGCAGCCCCGCCAACGGGCCGCCGCCGAGTTGCCCCCCAAGCACCATTCGCGTGCCCGCGCCCATTCCGCACTCAGCTATACTCGCCGAATCATGCTCTCCCGGCGCTTGCCCCTAATCTTCCTGGTCCCGCTCGCTCTTCTCGCACAGCCCCCCTACGACCTCGTCATCGCCAACGGCCGCGTCATGGATCCCGAAACGCGCCTCGATGCGCCCCGCCATATCGGCATCCGCAACGGCAAGATCGCGGCTATCTCCGCTCAACCGCTCACCGGCAAGGCCACCCTTTCCGCCGCGGGCCGCGTCGTGGCCCCAGGCTTCATCGATCTCCACTCCCACGGCCACACCAACGAATCAAACGAGTATCAAGCGCACGACGGCGTCACCACCGCTCTCGAACTGGAAGTGGGCGTCCCCTCCGTCGGCGCCTGGCTCAAGCAGCGCGCTGGCCACGCCATCCTGAATCACGGCGCCACCGCCTCCCACGGCGCCATCCGCACCATGGCCCTCCGCGAATTCGCCGCCGAGGCGCCCGCATGGATGGACTCGCCCACCAGTTGGCGCGACCTCATGATGAAGGGGCGCTATAAGGCCATCAATTCCCCCGAAGAGCTTACCGTCCTTGGCGCCACCCTCGAACGCGGACTTCGCGAAGGCGGACTCGGCGTCGGCATCGCCAACCAGTACTACCCTGGCGCAACTCGCGATGAAGTCTTTCGCGTCTTCGAAATGGCCCGCCGCTGGAATGTGCCCATCTATACTCACGTTCGCTCCATGGGCGCCGACGCCATGCAGGAGGTCATCGCCAATGCCGCCGCCACCGGCGCCTCTCTCCACATCGTCCACGTCAACTCCATGAGCCTCGGCGAACTCCCGCTGGTGCTCGACCTGATCGAATCAGCCAACAAGCGTGGCCTCGATATCACCACCGAAGCTTACCCCTATACCGCCGCTTCCACCTTCCTCGAAACCACGATGTTCGACGACGGCTGGCAGCAGCGCCTCGGCATCTCCTACGGCGAACTCCAATGGGTGAAGACCGGCGAACGACTCACGGAAAAGACGTTCACTGAATACCGCAAGCAAGGCGGCGCCGTCATCATGCACTTCATGAAACCGGAGTGGATCCAGCGCGCCATGGCCTCGCCCTTCGTCATGGTCGCCTCGGACGGCATGCCCTTTGCCCCTGGCGCGCATCCCCGCAGCGCCGGCACCTTCGCGCGCGTCCTCGGCCGCTACGTCCGGGAGCAGAAGGTTCTCTCTCTCATGGACGCGCTCGGCAAGATGACCATCATGCCCGCCCGGCGCCTGGAAGCCATGGCCCCGCAGATGAAAAACAAGGGCCGCCTCCGCGTCGGCGCCGATGCCGACATTACCGTCTTTGACCCCACCTCGGTCATCGACACCGCCACCTTCGAAAAGGGCCTCAGCTTCTCGGCCGGGATCGATCATGTCCTCGTCAACGGCGTCCCCGTGGTGCGTGATGGCAAGACCGTACCCAACGTGTTCCCCGGCCAACCTGTCCTCGGCAACTACGGCAAGCGCTGACGGGAAACGCCGCCCGCTTCCGCGTCACTAGGCAGTATGGAACTCATGGGCGTTCAGTCAAACGAAATCCGGGCTATCAATAAAAAGCACGGCGGTACGAACGAGATGAACGGCAACGTCGATACGACCTTCGCCAACGCCTTGTACCACAAGAGCTTCTGGCTCCGCGTCGCGGCCGTCGTCCGCAGCATCGTCGGTGGCCATCTATTTAACGATGGCAACAAGCGAACCGGTTTCGACACGGTGCGTCTTTTTCAATCGCGAAACACTGTCGTCACCGGGGTGCTCGATGCCGGCCTCCGCGACGTGATGCGCGACATCGCGACGGGTCGTCTCTCCGAGGTTGAAGACATCGCTGCCCGCCTCCGCGGATTCTAACTATACTGGAGTTGTGGCCGCACTAATCGACGCGCTGAACATCAAGCGCCGCACCTTTTTTGAACTCGACAACACCCCGTTCTGCTGTCTCGAAGCCGAGGTGAGCACTCCCACCGCTCGCGGTGGCCAGACCTTGGTCCGGCTGAAGATGCGCAATCTGCTCACGAACGGCGTTTTCGACAAGACCTTCAAAGCCGGCGAAAAGTTCAAGGAGCCGGATCTCCAAACCGTCCAGGCTTCCTACCTCTATCGCGATAATGACGGCGCCTATTTCCTCGACCAGGAAAGCTTCGAGACGATCAATCTCCCCGACGCCATCCTTGGCAGCGCCCTCGATTTCCTCATCGAAGGCGCCATGATCGATCTGCTGAAGTTCAATGGCAATCCCATCGGCCTCGAACTGCCTCCCAGCGTCGAACTCTCCATCGCCTACACGGAACCCGGCGTCCGTGGCGACACGTCGAGCGGCAGCGTTACCAAACTCGCCCGCCTCGAAACCGGACTCGAAATCAAGGTCCCGCTCTTCATCAAAGAGGGCGAAAAGGTGAAAGTTTCGACGGAAACGCGCGAATTCGGCGGCCGCGCTTAAATCATTTCCAGGATCTCGTGCCTCACGAGCTGGTCCACCACCCCTAGCGCCTTTTCCCGATCCGACTCCGAAAGTCCACCGAGGCACGAACCTAACGTCTCGCCCCGTGTCACCCAACGGATCAGGTCTAAGATTCCGTCCCCCACCTGCGGGTTCGCCCGCAGGCTCCTCCGGCCGCTGCGGAGTGTCCATAGCCGGACCTTCTCTCCCAGCGGACACTCGCCTTCCATCGTCGTTCCGGGCACCACGCGCGCTCGCTGTTCCAGCCAATCCGCAGCTGTCCCCGCCACCCAAAGCGAATCAATGAGCCCCCGATCGATCTGGCCCCATCGCTCCGCGGCCACCACTAACGGCTGACCGTCGCCCGCCCCCACGACCATGAGCGTCAACCGTACCTCCGTCACTCCGCACCGCCGCAAATGCTCCACCGTGCGGTAAGCTTCGTCCCACCACCGCCGATCCCGCTGCCGATGGGCCTGCGCACAATAGACTGCCGCATCGACTTCCAGATCCACCATCTCCGAACTCACCAGCGCGGTCACTCCTTCCGGCGTCGAAACCATGTCCGCCAACACAAATCCAACCCCGTTCTCCGTCAAATATCCCGGCATCTCCTTCACCACCAGGCGCGCCATCTCGTCGCCCGTCCGGCCACCGTGCAGGTAAACCACCTTCTCCTGATCATCCCGCAATGGCAGAAATGGCGGCTGCGATACGATCAGGTCGAATCGTTCTCCCACGACAGGCGAGTACCAGTCGCCCACCCGGAACTCGGCGTTCGCGATTCCGTTCAGCATCGCGTTCACACGCGCCATCTCGATCGCCCGCGCGTTCAGGTCGGTTCCCACCACGCGGTCTGCCGCCCGCGCCAGCAGCAACGCCAATACTCCGCCGCCACAACCCAGGTCCAGCGCACTCTCCACACGCTGATCCGGATAACTCGCTCGCGCCAACAGTGCCGTGGTGGTCCCGACGCCCATCACGTTATCCGCCGTCTCCTCTGGCCGGTCGGCCAGGATATACAGGCTGTCGAGCAGGGACAAACGCAACGGACTCCGCCAGCCCTTCGCTGTTTCTTCAATCAAACTACAATCCCGCGCGAATGCGAACGACTCCTCGCCCAAGGCTCGAATGGCCTGCGCCGTGGACACCGGCTCATCCCGTGTAAGCATCCGCAATGCCAACGCCGCCGGCTCATCACTCACTTCGAACTGCAGGCGCAACCAGTCGGTTCCAAACGCCGCAGGAAATCTCCCAATCGACTTTTCCTGTTCCTCAATCCACGCGCTGGTCAAGCCTATGGCCCGAAACCGGTCCGCCAGCGCCGTCCATTGCGCTACTGTGCCTTGTGGGATCGCAATCATATCGTTCAATCCTAACCGGAAATTCTGGCGCAACCTTTCGCGCAGTTTGCCGACAATGAGGTATGCCGCGCTTCCATCTCATGGTTTTACGTCCGCTGCTCGTCCTTATCCTCACGAACGGCCTCTCCGCGCAACCGGCCCGCTTCGTCGAAGGGAAAGACTACGTCGTCTTCAAACGAGTCCGGTTCCTGGACCAGATGGGTTTCGACCGGCCCGTTGAGGCGTTCAGCATGCTCGTCCCCAGCGGGTGGAAGGCCGAAGGCGGCATTAAGTGGGGCTCGATCGGCGGCTGCCGCGGCGAGATTATCAAAAGCGTGGTAACGCTGACGTCTCCCGACGGCGCCTTCAGCTTCCACGCCCTCCCTATTCGCGCGTTCTCTTTCGCCAGTGACCAGATGATGCTCCAGGCAATCCGCGCCGGCGCGCAGGCAGGCGGCTGCGCCGTCAACCAACCCTTCAACGCCAGCCAGTTCGTGGATGGCTACGCCCGCATGGACCTCCGCGCGCAAGCCTCCAACATTCATCCCGACGAGGCCTCCATCGCGTACCTTCGCCCTTTTGACCAGATCGCGAACGACGCGGCCCGGCAGTACGGCAACAACTCCCAACAGGAATCCACTGTAGCCAAAGGGGACCTCCGTTTCCCGGACGGTTCGGAAGGTCTCTTGCAAGGAACGGTTACCAACATCGTCACCAGGAAGCCCGATGCCTTCACCGGCGGCATGACCATGTTCTCCGTCACCACGGTAGTCCCGTTCATGATGCGCTTCCCCGCCGGCCGGCGGGCGGAAGCGCTGAAGCTCTACCACACCATCATGACCAGCCACCGGGTTAGCCCCATCTGGAAACAGGCCAAAGAACGCTTTATGACCCAACTCGGCAACATCGAGCATCGAGGCAACATGGAGCGTATCCGGCTGATGGGAGAGCAGTCCCGTGCTTACGCGCGAGAGCAGAGCGCCGCCAGCGATCAGCGCATGCGCGACTGGGAAAATCGCCAAGCGTCGCAGGACCGGCAGCATACCAACTTCATTCAAGCCATCCGCGAAGTCGAGACGTGGAAGGACTCCTCTGGCGCCAGCGTCGAACTCTCCTCGGGCTACAGCAACGCTTGGACCAGCGGCGACGGCAGCTACATCCTGACAAATAGCCCGTCATTCGACCCCAGTTCCGCCTTCCGCGACCAGCAGTGGAAGCCCCTGCAGCGCGCGCGCTAAGGCAATTGCAGACTCCACACCTCATTGCTCAATGGCTTGGCGTGGCCCCCAGCGACCCAAAGCTTGTCGTTAAACACAAAGACCGAATGCTCATGCCGCGCCTTCCATATCTTTTCGGACTTCACCTCCACCCAGTCACGGCCATTGCGCGAGGTCCAAACGTCGCCCCAGTTCTGCTCCGGGACTTTGGACCATCCGCCGAGGACCCACATCGCCCCCCGATACACCGCCGCGCCAAACCACAAGCGGGGGTGCCAAGGTGCGGCGCCCGTCTCCTTTCGCCAGTTCTTACCGTCGGCCGATGACCAGACATCGTTGAATGCGGCATACTCCGGCACATAGTTGCCGCCTCCCATGACGTAGAGCCGTCCGTCGAGCACCACCGCTTGGTGATAGGCCCGCGCGACCCACGGCGCGGCCGCGGTCTCTAGCCGCCAAGTCTTCCCGTCCGCGCTGGACCACACGTCGTTCTTCAAACTCTTCGCATCCCCGAAGTAGTAGTCCTCGGTCCCCCCGAGAATCCACATCCGACCGTTAAACGCCACCGCCGCCGCCGCCAATCGCGGCGACCAGCCCGCCGCTTCCGTTGCCTGCGTCCAGTTCTTTCCGTCCTGGGAGTGCCACACGGCGTTACTCGCGGAATGACCCGGCAGGCGGCCGTTGTACCACCCGCCCATCATCCACATTCGGTCTCGAAAGCTGAGCGTCATCGGCAGGTCGCTGTGCAGCCACGGCGCCGCCGCCGTCACCCGCTCCCATTGCTTTCCGTCGCCCGAACTCCAAACATCGCGCGGCGGTGCTTCAAACGAGTTGAACCACCCGCCCAGGATCCACAGGCGGTTGTTATGGACCAACTCGCCCTGCGAATCGCGCGGCGTCCAGGGCGCTTCGGCGACCCTGGTCCAATCCTGACCGTACAGTCCGGTCACCGTCATCACGGCGATTCCAAGCATTTTCATCACGAATCCACAATACAAGAGTGGTCCGTTTCTGAGTGAAAGTCCGCGGTATCTACCAAAGCCATGGGACTCACTACCACCATCCATCCAGCGAAGAAATCGCTGTCCGCCGTCACTTGGGCCGTCAACAAAGTCTACGTCACGAACACCTACGTCATCAACAAAATGGGAGGCATCGCCGCCGTTGCGGGCGCGATCCTGGCCGCTGTTACCGCTTTCACGTCAGCCACCGTCGGCAAGGCGGCCAACTGGATCGAGGAAAAACTGGCGAAAGGCATTCCCATCGTCATGGGATTTATCTCCAAGCAGCTCGGCGTCAGCGAAAAGTGGGCGATTCGGCAGATCCTGGAACACCTGACGTGACCAAATAACGTCAGCATGACTGCCAGCCGTCACTCTCCGGGGCCTCATCCTTCGACGTCGTAATCATTTCCGGTACGGCACTCCATCTGCACTGTAGAATCGGTTGTCCGTTAAGAGTGCTGGAGGAATTCCGAAACATGAGTTTGAGTATTGAGGCCGGTCCGATTCTCCCCTGCCAGGCCGATCCCACCGCGTCCGCCAGCCGCTGGCTTATGGAGAACGGCCCCCGCGAGTTGGAGTTGTTGTTCCGCGCCATCGTCTATCACCCCGCGGCTCCCATCCTTCTCGCCGATGATGATCGCCAATACCAGGAAGCCAGCGTGGGTGCGGGGAGACTGCTCGGTTTGCCGCGCGAGCAAATCATCGGCCGCCGCCTGGAAGACTTTGCCGTCCCAACGACGCAAGAACAGCTCTCGGCCCAATGGCAGGAGTTCCTGAAGGCCGGCGACCAGCTCGGAACTTTGAAGCTGCTCGGTGCGGACGGGGTGGAGCGCGAGGTCGAATACCGCGCGAAAGGGAATCTGCTTCCCGTTCGTCATCTGCTGCTTCTGCGCAACAAGCGCAGTGAACCCGACGAATCCCCCGCCTGGACGGAAGACTATGCGCTCTTCCTGCTCAATCCAGACGGCGCCATCGTGGCTTGGTACTCCAGGGCCGAACGGATCTATGGCTATCAAAGCAGCGAGATTCTCGGCTTGAACATGGCGTGCCTGTATCCTACTCTCGACCGCCAAGCAATCCGCGTTGCCCGCAAACTCGAGCGCGTTGCTACCGAAGGCCATGCCGGTGGCGAAGGGTGGCATCTCAAGAAAGACGGCTCCACCTTCTGGGCCAATGCCGTCACGATGGCCCTCCGGGATCATGCCGGCGTTCTCCAGGGCTTCGCCCGTGTGGTCCGCGATTTCAGCGACCGCTATGAGCAAGATGAGAACCTGGGTCGCCGCCGGCCGCGAGTTCGTTCCGTCGCAGCCGAATCCACCGTTGCTGGAGTAGTCTCCGGCGAGTTTGATCGCATAGTCGAAATGAGCGACCGGTTTCTCGAGATCGTTGGCTACACCCGAGACGACCTCCAGTCGGGCCGGATCCACTGGGCGAGTCTTACTCCGGCCAGTTGCGCCTCGCTCGATGAGTTCGCCCACGAGGAAGCCTTGCGATTCGGCGCTTGCAGCCCCTACGAAAAGGAGTTCATCCGTAGTGATGGAAAACGGGTCCCAGTTCTCATCGTCACCGCTCTCACCAAGATCTCTCCGTTCCGGTGGATCACTTTCGTAACCGATCTCCAGGAACGCAACCGGCGCGAACGGATCGATTCCGCCGTCACTACGACCAAGCAGGAGTTCTCGGAAATCATCGGCAACAGCCGCGCGCTGAGGCGCGTTCTCAATCAAGTCGAACTCGTCGCCCCGACCGATGCCACGGTTCTCATCCTTGGTGAAACTGGCACGGGAAAAGAGTTGATTGCTCGCGCCGTCCATCGCCTCAGTCCCCGCCGCAACCTTCCGTTCGTCAGCGTGAATTGCGCCGCCATCCCCACGGGTCTGCTCGAAAGCGAGCTCTTCGGCTACGAGCGAGGCGCCTTTACAGGTGCTCTCCAGCGAAAGATCGGCCGCTTCGAAATGGCCCACGGTGGCACGCTTTTTCTGGATGAGGTCGGCGATATCCCCCTCGAACTCCAACCGAAACTGCTTCGTGCCCTGCAAGAGAAGTTGATCGAACGCCTTGGCAGTACCAAGGCTTCGGCGGTTGATATCCGCTTGGTCGCCGCCACCAACCGTAACCTGTCACAGATGGTCGGCGACAACCTCTTTCGTAGCGACCTCTACTACCGGCTCAAGGTCTTTCCGCTGGTGCTGCCACCGCTCCGGGATCGGCCGGAAGATGTCAGCCTCCTGGCCCGCCACTTTGCGCATAAGTACGCGGAACGGATGGGCCGCAAGATCGATCGCATCTCCTCTGCCACCATGAGCGCCTTGATGGATTGGCCTTGGCCGGGCAACATTCGGGAACTCGAGAATTTCATAGAGCGCTCGGTCATCCTTTCGCAGGGGCACACACTGAACTCCCCGCTCGCCGAACTGTGCGATCCGAATGTCGACTCCGCCGGCAGCTCAGCCATGGAAGACGTGGAACGCGAGCACATTCTGCGGATTCTGCGCGAAACCGGTGGCGTTGTCAGTCTAACGGCTAAGCGCCTCCGCCTGCCCCGCACGACGCTGAACTACATGATGAAGAAACACGGCATCTCTCGCGCCGATGCGTTCAATACGAGGCCCTGAGGATCGGCTACCCCAATAGAGTTTCCTGCATCCCGGCCCGCAAACCTGTTACCACATCGCCGTCGGTCTCAAACGCTAGCGCGTGCACCTTCCCGCGCACCAGCAGAACGTGCCCCCGCGGGTCATAGGTGTGTGGCTTCACCTCCACCCGGTTCTTGAAGATTGCCCGAATCTCGGTCTCCAGGCTTCCCACACGCCCCCCGCCCACCGTACGCCAACGGCCCCCGCCCACGTCAATCCGCGCGAGCGCTCCATCCACCAACAGAAGCCCCAGAAACGGGTCGCCCCATCCGGCATACACTCCCGAATCCCGTGTCTCAATCCGCAGCGCCGTCCCCAACTCTTTCCGCAGCGCCGGCTCCTCCATCCCGATCCGCAACCGGCCCACCCCATCAAAACGAACCCGGTGCCGGGGCGTCGGCGCCGCCGCGAATAGCTCACCGGCCAGGGGAAGCGTCGAGAGCAGCAGCCGGCGAGTCATCGGTTCCGCTACGCCTGAACCGCAACCCACATCCCAGGCTTCTCCAGTCGAATGGCGACTCGCTTGCCCTTCCACGCATTCATTTCGGTGGGCACCCGTATCGCACCGTCTTTGTCCACGGCAACCCTGCGTGAAATCACGCGGATTGGCAACGGCAACGCCCGCTCGCCTTCCTTCGTCACAAGCCACACCCCGCCGCCGTTGCGCGGAGCCACAATCACGCTGTAGAGCCCATCTGCTCCCAGCATCGACGGAAGCGGCATCCGCCCCTGCGAATCTATAGCGGTTTTCAACTGCGCTGACATATCTTCAAAGTATGCCAACTTCCCGAATTGATTGGAGCTATCACCGCCCTGGTTGAAAAACCTGCGGCAAAACGCAAGAGTTTCTTGCGCACGCCGGCCTGTCCACGGCCGTACAAGTGGACGCGAAAAAGAAGGCGATTGATCGAGCCGGAGCGATTGCTCTGGCGCGCGAGTCAGATACTGTTTATGCCACCAAAGGCAAGCAAGTGTTGCGCCTTGATATGAAAGCAAACCCGCCTGATGAGGAGATCGCCGCCCTAATCGTAGGCCCCAGCGGCAACCTCCGCGCGCCTACCCTCCGCCTCGGCACAACCCTGCTGGTCGGGTTCGATGAGGCGACGTACGCTACGCTCCTAACTCCAAAATAGACACCTCCGGCCGGCAGCCGAACCGGACGTGTTTGGGCGAACCTGCCCCACGCGTAATGAACAGTTGCCGGCCTCCCCACTCGTAGAGACCCGCCAAATAGCGTTTGTCCTGCACAGGAGCCCACACCGTTGGCACCGGCCACACCCGCACTTGCCCGCCGTGCGTGTGGCCGCTCAACATCAGGTCCCATCGATGCCCGGCCAGACTATCCTTGCCGTCCGGGTTATGGCATAGAACAATTCGCGGCGCCGCCGACGTCCCCGTAAACCGCCGGAACTCGTCGGCGAACACGTCGCCCATCCCCACCAGTTCCACGCCCTGCGGCAGCAGCGCCGACTCGTTATGCAGCACGTTCACGCCCTCTCCCGCCAGGATCTGCCGCATCCCATAGGAACTGGAACTTCCCCCAAACCGGCTCAGCCACCGCCCACCGTCGTGATTGCCCATCACGGCATACACCGGCGCGCTCTCAGTCGCCCGCCGGAAGATTCTGCGCAATCCCGTCTCGTCAAAACCCTTGGTCGTCGTGACGTAGTCCCCCGTCAGGCAAATCAGATCCGGGCGCCGCTCCAAGCCCATCTCCAGCGCCCGCAGCAGCGCCGGCGCCGGCAATCCGTCAGAACAGTGCAGGTCAGCAAGGTGCAGAATCCTCAGTCTGGGGAAACCCGGCCGGCGGATCCGCGTCACCGTTACTTCGTGCCACTCCGGCTCCACTTGGGTCGCCCACATCGCTGGGCCAGCGATAGCACCCAACCCCAAAAACACCCGCCGGGAGATCATTTCTTGATACTAGCTTTGCAACAAAAAGAAGTCAACGAAACAATGGCAATTTTACTTCGGAGGCGCCACTTCGCCTTTCCGCTTCAGGGTCGGCGCCTTCCGCTTCGACTCTGCCGCGGCCTCTTTCTTCTCGGCCACTTTCTTCTCACCCAACTCCTTCTCGCCCATCAAAGCTTCGCGTTCCTTCCGCTCGTTTTGTTCCCGCGTTGCCAATTGACCGCTCCGGTCCTTCACATCGGACTGGGCAATTTCCAATGAATCGGTCGTCGTCTCCAGCGCGGTGTCGAGCACCAGTTCGTACCGGGCGATGTCCTTCGGGGGATCCTCTTTGATCTTCGTCAGCCGTTCGGCAAAAACGCGCTCGGCTTTGATCACCGCCATCAACCCTTCGTCGAGCGCCACCTTCCGCTTGATTGCATCATCGGCCACCGTGTCCGCCGCCTCAATGATCTTTGTGAACTCATCGAGCAGGTCGTGCAGCAGTGCACTCCGCCCGGGCTTCTCTCTTTTGAGCAAACTATCCACTTGATCCATCCGCTGCTTGGCAAACAGCATGTAGAGCTGCAAGCGGGCATTCGGCTCCTGCACCAGACGGACCTGATCGACCTCATCGCCCGTCAGGAAGTCCTTCTGCGCCACGAGCGGCACCATCCCGCAAAGCAACAAAACCAGCAGTTTCATTTGCGCACCCCCATCGTCATCTCCACCAGTTCATCCTGGAGCTTGTCGACATACGCGATGACTTCGTCCATCTTCGGCCGGTCATCCACCGCAAGAAATACTTGCAGGCCTTTTAAGCGGCGGCCTAGTTCCCGTAGTTTCAATTCCGCCCGCTTGAAGTACTTTGGGTTCCGCCGCGCATTCTTCCCCGTAGCCTTCAGCGCCGCAAACGAAAGATCCACCGCCGCCCGAAACTCCTCAATCTCCGGCGCTACCGCCGCCCACTCCTTCGTCTCCAAGTCCGGGCGCAGTTTCGTCAGAACCTCGCCGGCATAGTTCAGCGCCAGTTCGCTCCGGCGTTCCAGATTCGGCTCCGCCTTCACCGCCTCCAGCCCCGATTCAGCGGCCACGGCCCAGGTGAGTGTTAGTGCGATCAGTAGCAGCCTCATCGTTTCTCCGCCATCCGCTTCACGATCCGCAGCCGTTGCCGGCCCTTGAACTCTTCTTCGGGCATCTTGCCCGCCGCCGCCGCCAGAAACTTCTCATAAGCCGGCAGAGCTTCTTTATACATCTGCTGCCGGTCGTAGCAAAGGGCCTCCAGGTACAGCACCGGAGCGTTTTGCTCCTCCCCCAAAGCCTTTAGACGCGCGAACGCCTTCAGCGTTTGCGGGTAGTCGCCCAAGAGGAAAAGCGTTGCGCCCAACTCGCTCCACGCCGGCTTTAGCTTCGCATCGATCTGCGCCGCCGCCAGAAACTCGCGCGCCGCGTCCGGCAACCGTTTGTCTTCGCGATAGATCCGTCCTAGCGTTAACCGAAGCTCCGCGTTGCCCGGCTCCGCAGCCGCGGCCTGCGACAGCAGTGGGGCGGCCTTTGCGTTCTGCTTCGCCTTCAAATACGCCGTCGCCAATGCCAGGCGGTTCGCTGTTGTCGGTGACTCGGCTACTGCCTTTTCCAGTTGAGCGATCGCGTCCGCAGCCTCGCCCTGCTCGAGCAGCAATACGCCAAGCCGTTCGCGCGCCGCCCCGTTCTCCGGAAACAATCGATACAGCGCCGCAGCTTCCGCCTTCTGTCCCGCCGCCTCGTGAAAACCCGCCAGTTCAAGCAGCGCTTCCTTGTACGAAGGGTCTGTCTTTACCGCGCTTTGGTACCAGGTCGCCGACTCCTTCACGCGACCCTGCTTCGCCAGCGCCTTCGCGAGCGAGGCCATCGCCGGGGCACTCGCCCCGTCGATCGCCAGAGCCGCCTGCAGCGCGGTTTCGGCGGCCTCCCAATGCTGCAGGTCCACATGGGCCTCGCCCAGGTAGTAGTTCGGCCGAAACTGCTTTGGTTGCTGTGCCTGCGCCTTCTCGAGCAGCGGCAGCGCCTCTTCCGCTCGCTTCGTCCGCAGCAGCAACACGCCCAAATTCAACTGTGCCTCGAACAGTTCCGGCTGTTTGACCAGCACTTTTTGATACGCCGGGATCGCCTCGGCATCACGGTTCACCATGCTCAGGGCCAGACCATAGTGGAAGTTGGCCGAGAGGTCCTCGGGCTCCGCCTTCAGCGCCGCCGCGAAGTGCAGCACGGCTTGTTCGTACTTCTGCTCTTCCAGGGCCTTCATGCCGAGGGCCGCCGGGTCCGATTGCAGAAGCAGAAGCAACGCCAGTAGGGGCATAGCTTCAGTGTAGCGGCTGCGCGCATTAACAAATTCATCATTTACAGCCGCTACGGATCTCGTACAATACCGCCTATGAAACTCCAAAAGACTCTGCTTCTGCTCCTGGTTGCGCTCTGCGTCTCCATCGCGCCCAGCTTTGGCCAAGGCGCCGCCAAAAAGGCTGCCGCGGCGAAAACCGAAGCCGCCGCCGGCCTCATCGACATCAACTCCGCCGACGCTGCCACGCTCAAGTCCATCCCTGGCATTGGCGATGCATACTCTGCCAAGATCATCGCCGGCCGCCCCTACAAGGGAAAGGACGAGATTGTGAGGAAAGCCGGCGTTCCGCAGGGCGTCTACGACAAAATCAAGGACAAAATCATCGCCAAGCAGAAGTAGCCTCGAAGGTTCTACGGAACTGCGCGGCTACGCCCGCCGTATGCCAAAATAAGGGAGAACTCTCATGGCAGACAAGAGCGTAGCCGCCGCACTCAATCCAAAGAAAAGCGTACCGATTATGCAGTGGGTCACCCCAGTGCTCGTCGGGTGGCTCGTACCCGGAGCGGGTCACATTTATCAGGGCCGCATGCAGCGGGGCCTGCTGCTTGGTATCTCGACGCTAATCTGCTTTCTGTTTGGTCTGATGATGCGCGGAGCATTCTTCGAACCGCAAAGCGGCGACCTGCTCACCACGCTCATCTACACCGGTGGCAATATTGCCAATAAAATGGTGGGCCTGCCCTATTTTCTCGCCACTTGGCTTGGTTATAACCAGCCCGACGTCGCCGGTCACGTCCACGATTACGGCACCAAGTTCCTTGCCGGCGCCGGTCTGCTCAATGTGCTCTCTCTCGTAGACGCGTACGAAATCGCCACGGGGAAGAAAGACTAAATCCTTATGCCGAAGATTAACCTATCGCATCTTGAAATGGCCATTCTGCTCGCGCTGCTCATCTCGGTCGTCCTCGGCGTGGTGACCAAGAAGTCGGACAAAGAGCGCCTTCACTACGGCCTCTACTGTTTTGCCTGCTTCATCGGCACCATCTTCGGCCTCGGCTGGCTCATGAAGCTCGGCCACGGATAGTCGCTACTCTTTTTCTATGCCCACAGCTACGCGAACCTCCACAGATTGGGAGACGGGCGAAGAGAATAAGGAAGAGCACGCAAAGCTCTATAACGTCGTGCTGCTCGATGATGACGAGCACACCTATGACTACGTCATCGAAATGCTGATGCGCCTTTTCTCTTTGAGCGAAGCCCGTGCCCTCCGCCACACCGTTGAAGTGGATACTCTCGGCCGCACCATCGTCCTCACCGGCGAAATCGAAGAGGCCACGGTGGCTCGGGAAATGATCCACGGCTACGGCGCCGATCCTCGTATGGCCGTCTCGAAAGGGTCAATGACCGCCGTTGTTGAACCCGCTACCCAAGGAGCCGAGTAAACATGGCTGTGGCTCTGATCACCGGCGCATCGCGCGGCATTGGCCGTGCTACGGCAATGCGCCTCGCCCTCGATGGAATTCCCGTCGCGCTCAATTATCGCGAGAACGCGGACGCTGCCACGAAGGCGGTGGATCTCATTCTTCGCTCCGGCGGCCGCGCCATCGCCGTTCAGGGCGACATCGGCGACCCCGCCTGCGCCCCCCGACTTGCCGAGGAAGTTGCCAACCGCCTCGGCCCCGTGACGATTCTGATCAACAACGCCGGCATCCTCAACCGGGGCGACCTCGCTGATTTCGATTTCAGCCAAATGGAGCCCATGCGCCGGGTCAACGTCGACGGGCTCGTCCATGTAACCCGAGCCATCACTCCCGGGATGCAGGCCGCTGGCTACGGGCGCATCGTAAACCTCACCTCCATCGCGGCGTTCGGGACCTCGATGCCGGGCACGACCTTCTACGCTGCTACCAAAGCCGCCGTCATCGCCCTCACCAAGCGCTTCGCGCTCGATCTCGGCCCCCATGGCATTACCGTAAACGCCGTCGCCCCAGGCTTCATCGGCACGGACATGGTCTATAGCGTACGAACCCGGGAAGAAGGCGAAAAGCTACTCGCGCTCATGGCCGGCAAAGCCATGGTCCGGCGCTGCGGCACCCCGGACGATATCGCCGATGCCATTGCCTTCCTCGCCAGCGAACGCTCCAGTTTTATCACCGGACAGGTGTTGGTGGTCGATGGGGGGCGGACTGACTATCTGGCGCCTTAGGACGGTTCTGCCGCCGCTGCCGCCGCCGCTCGGTCTTCTCGTGACGTTCGAGTGTGATTAGCTCTCGCCGCCGCCGCTGCTTAGTCTGCCCGTCAATGTGCTGCCAGAACTTCGCAAAGTACTGAATCGCGCTGACCAGGGCAAAGAACACGACGCCGTACATCCAAAGCATCGCGAAGCTGTACCACTCTCGATACCGGATCGAAACCAACATCAACGAGATAGCAATCACCTGTGTCGCCATCTTCGTCTTGCCCAGGTCCGAAGCCTGAATCGTATAACCCTCCGCGGAGGCGATCGATCGCAGCCCGGACACCGCGAACTCCCGGGCGATGATCAGGATTGCCAGCCAGCCCGGGATCATCCGGATCTGCACCAGGGAAATGAGGGCCGCCGAGATCAGCAGTTTGTCGGCCACTGGATCCAGCAGCGTTCCCACTGTCGTCACCTGCTTCCACCGGCGCGCCAGGTAGCCATCCAGCAGATCCGTCAGCGCCGCCGCCAGAAACGTCGCCAGCGCCAGATACTCCTGGGCAATCGGCATCCCGAACAACTCAATGCGCAGATCTTCCTGTACCAACGCCGCAACCAACAGCGGCACGAAGAAGATGCGAAGGATCGTGAGCAGGTTAGGGAGGTTCATCCCGGTCTATCCACTATAGCCCGACCCTAACCTACCAGAAATTCGGCCAAGCGGCGGCGGGCCGACTCGGGCGCAACAGCCTCAATCACCAGCATCTCGTCTTCGTAGGTCTTTGAAAGCACCCGGCTCGTCTCGTGCAGCAGGTTCAAGGCTCCGCCATCCGATGCCGGGATCCGCAGCACACAAGGCGCCACAGGGTCCAACGTCAGGCCGTCGTCGATGCGCTCGAGCAACTGCTCAATCCCCACACCCGTCATGGCCGAAACGCCCACGGCGCCCTCGGGCAACTGCGCCGAACCTTCCCGGTCCTGCTTATTCCAAACCAGAATCTGCGGGGTTTCGTGCGCCTTGATCTCTTCCAGCACGGCCTGCACATGCGCCATCTGCTGCTGCGCCGCCTCGGCCGTCGAATCGACTACGTGAACCAGCAAGGCCGCTTCCACCACCTCTTCGAGCGTGGCACGGAAGGCCCTGACCAGCGTCGTCGGTAGGTTCCGGATAAATCCTACGGTGTCGCTCAACAGGACCTTTCGGCGCGAAGGCAATTGCACCGCCCGCACCGTCGGATCGAGCGTTGCAAACATGCGAGCGTCCGCAATAACACCCGCCTGGGTCAACCGGTTGAAAAGCGTCGACTTTCCAGCGTTCGTGTAGCCGACCAAGGCCACCGTCGCCAGGGGCACGCTCTGCCGCTGGCTCCGCTGAATCAGCCGGGTTCCCCGCACATTCTCGAGGCTCTTTTCAATCTTCGAAATCCGCAGCCCGATCTTGCGGCGATCCACTTCCAGCTTCGTTTCGCCCGGACCGCGAGTGCCGATGCCGCCGCCCAATCGCGACATCGCGACACCTTTCCCAGTCAGCCGCGGCAGCAGGTACTGCAACTGCGCCAGCTCGACTTGCAGTTGGCCTTCCCGCGTCCGCGCCCGCTTGGCGAAGATGTCCAGAATCAACTGCGTCCGGTCCACGACGCGCGTGTCCAGCCGCTTCTCGATATTCCGCAGCTGCGTCGGCGTCAGTTCGTTGTCGAACACCACCAGATCGGCCTGCGTCGCCTCGACGGCGGCGGCCAACTCATCCAGCTTCCCTTCTCCGATCATGTGCGCCGAATCAGCTACATCGCGGATCTGGGTGTAGACATCGACGATCTCCGCACCGGCGCTACCCGCCAATGTGCGTAGTTCATCGAGGGACTCTTCCGCCGTAAAGCTCTGCTTGGCGCGGCGGCGTAACTCAACACCCACAAGAATTGTCTTCTCGGGGCCGGACTGCGTCGTTTCAAGGGTACGGCTCAAGCTTCGCTCGGCTCTCCAGGCATACCGGGGAGGCCGCCGGCCGAAGGAGCGGCAGTTGCTGCCGGTGCGCTATGGGAGTGCACGGGCCGGGAAACCACCACCGTTGATATGGCGTGCTTGAAAATCAGTTGCTCCTGATTGTTCGATTCGAGCACCACGGAGTACTTGTCAAAGCTCTTGATCCGGCCGGAGAGCTTAACGCCACTCATCAGATAGATGGTGAGGAAGGTCTTGTCTTTGCGCGCGTTATTTAGAAATGCTTCTTGTATGTTTTGCGCCAGTTTATCCATAAAAAGTCCTAGCGCCCAAAATGGGCCCAGACTCCTCCGAGTCGAAAAGGTGATCGTGAGGATTTTCCGTATTGTAGCATTGCCCTTCCAGGGAAGGTCACGCCATTTGCAGGCCGAACGCCGTCAGTAGCAAGCCGCCGAGGAACAGCGCCACTGCCAAAAAGATCCGTCCGCGCGCTGATCCGGAGGCCGCGCCGAACTCTTTCCATACCAGCAGACCGCAAAGCGCCGCCACCACCGCGCTGCCATATTGCAACGCCAATGTTAACGCAGGGCCCGCGCTCGCTTCGCGCGGCGCGCTTCCCGCCGTGAAGAGCGCTAGGGCGCCCATGCTCCACAACATGCCACCCGCCAATCCCCACGCATGCGGACGATGTGGCTTCTTCCAATAGTGCTTCAGCGGAACCGCTTCACCCTGCACCGGCAAATTCATGAAGTAGAGGCTGTAAAGCAGAGTGCTCAGGGCAATGCCCACCGAGAAGAACACCAGCGCGCCATATGGCGACAGCCCAATATCGCCTGCCCGGCTCTGCGCCAGGGCCGGAGCGTAGAGACCGAGGAACACTCCTCCGAATACTCCCAACAAAGTTGCCTTAACTCCTGAATCTTTCTTCTTTCCGGTCGCCGTCTCGAGAGTCCGCATCCGGTGGGCCAACGCCGTCATCACCACCGCCACCAGCACCACCACTAACCCGCCCGCCTGAAGACTAATCGAACCCGCCGGATTCGCCACCATGTTCCAGCAAACGCTAACGATCATCGCCATGCCGATTGCCAGCGGAAACGCCACGGCCATCCCCGCCAGACTCGTCGACCCAGCAAGAAGCATGTTTCCGAGGTTGAAGATCGCGCCACTCCCGGCCGCTAACGCCATCTGTCGCTTGCCCGTGATCGCCATGTTGTCTTCGAACGTAAATCCGTCGCCCATGGAGCCCAAAGTGAAGGCGCCCAAGAGGGCGAAAAGCACTGTCCCGATCGCAAAGTCGACGTAGTAAAGCTCAAACCGCCATTTGCCGGCCGCTTTTTGTGTATTGGCCCAGGTTCCCCAACACAGAAAAGAGAACACGAGAGTAATGATCGCGAAGGACGGAGAGGTAGGAATCATCGAGAACCGACACTGGAGAGTAACTTAATTCTGTTGATCATGGCAATAAGTGCAGTTCAAGGGAGCTTTCTTCTGCCGGTGACAGGTCATGCAACCGCCCATCGAAATATCCGTCTCCCGCTTCAAGACCTCGGTTGACGCCACCGCCCCATGGCACTCTTGGCATGTCGCGCCAGCTTCCGTATGAGCACGGTGCGAGAAGTAGACGTAGCCGGGGATTTGATAGACCCGAACCCACGGCACCTCCCGCTTGCTGTCAAAGTAACTCTTCAGCTTCTGAATCGGCTCCGCGTCCGTTTTCACCGCCTGATGGCACGTCATGCATTTGGCCGCCGCGGGGATCCCCATCGTCTCGCCGGGATCTTTGTTCTCGTGGCACATCGCACATTTTAATTGCAGCTTGCCCGCGTGCAGTGCGTGGCTGTAGGGAATCGGCTGCACCGGCGCAGGGACCGGCGCCGGACCCTGGGCAATCAGCAGTACACCCGCCAAAAGAACGGCGACGAAAATTAAAATCCGCATACCTATATCTTGCCCTGCTTTTTCTGCGCCATCAGGTATTCGCTCGCCCGCATCGTTAGCGCCATGATCGTCAGCGTCGGATTCTGCACCCCACCGCTCGGAAATGCGCTGCCGTCCAACACGAAGAGGTTTCGAACGTCGTGCGCCTGATTAAAGGCGTTCAGTACGGATTTCTTGGGATCGGAGCCCATCCGGCACGTCCCCAGCTCATGAATCGATTCGCCCGGCGGCACCATTTGCGAGTGCGCCGCCAGCACCTCGAAGCCGGCCCCTTCACAAAGCGCGACACCCGTCTCCATGGCGTCCTTCGCCATGTTGTGCTCATTCTGGGTGTACCGCTGTTCAATGTGCGGCGCCGCGATTCCCCACTCGTCTTTCAACGTCGGATGAATGCTGATCTTATGCTCAAACCGCGGCAGGCTTTCGCCCATGGTCGTCATGACGAAGCCTGCGCCCTGCACGTCCGCCATCGTCTGCGCCAGTTCCGCGCCCCACTGCGGAAACAGCTCTGGTGAAGGCGTTCCGCCGCTGCCAAAGTCCCACGCCCAACCGCGCAGATAGTTTTTCTCCGGCTTGCCCGGCTTCAGATTCGTGAACCGCGGGACGTACCCCGCCCCGCCCATCAGGTTCCGGGGGCCCTTTCCGCCGCGCGCTTCCGGCACCAGCGCCGTCACCGTGTTCTTGACATAGAACTGGTCGAAAAGATACCGGCCCAGCACCCCGCTCGAATTCGCCAGCCCCGCCGGGTACTGCCGGCTCTTGCTATTCAACAGCAGCCGCGTCGATTCGAGCGTCGAAGCACCCAACAGCAGCACTTTGGCCGGAACCGTATATTCGCGTTTGGACCGACGGTCCACATAGTGCACGGCGTTCACCAATCCCGTCTTCGGGTCGACGCCCAGTTCCCGCACAATCGCGTTCGGCACAATCGTCAGGTTGCCGGTTGCCTGCGCCACTGGCAGGAGCAGATTCACCGAACTGGCGAGCGTTCCGGTAGCGCGGCGCGGCCTCGTCGTTGGCACGCCCAGCTTTTTCGCGCTTGCGTTGAACCGCTGAATGCTGAGCGAATCGGTCGACTCATCCGCCAGCAGCTTGCCGTCGGGCATCTGCGCCCAGCCTTCGTTGCGGCCCGAGACGCGGATCAGAGGCTCCACGCGGTCATAGAACGGCGCGATATCGGCCAGCGAAATCGGCCAATTTTCGCCCCAGCCGTCATGGTCCTTGCACTTGAACTCGTAATCGGAAAGCCGCCAGGAGGCGCGGCCCCACCGCAACGTCTTGCCGCCCAGCAGGCGGATGCGCACCCAATAATACGGATCGTTCTCCGGGTGCGTGTACGGATTCTTTTTCTCGTCGATCCAAAGGTTCGCGTCGAACTCAGAAGCCTGGGTGATATGCGGAAACCGCCCCGGTTCGCCGAAGCCGCGGTAGGGCAAATCGTAGACGGCCTTCATCGAGCGGTGCCTGGTGAAGTCGACCATCGGCCCGGCTTCGAGCATCAAACATTTCACGCCGGCCTGCGCCAGCACATACGCGGCCATCCCGCCCGAGGCGCCGGAGCCGATAATCACGACATCGTGGTCAAAGTTTGCCATTGGGTTCGTTTCGTTAATCGATGACGTGCCAATACGGGTTCAGTCCCGTGGCCCGGCGGCGCCCCGCCACGTTGGCTTCCGCCACGGCGCGCGAATTGGTGGTGGCTCGGATGATGTCGGCCTTCGCCGCACGCAGGAACGCGGCCTGCGCATCCGCCGGCACTGCGTACGTCCACTTCGTTTTCAAAGGCGCCAACAGCGCATCCGCCTCCGCTCCACTTAAGTCCGCAAAACCCTTCTGATGCTTCGTCCGCGCCGCGCGGTCAAGAGTATCGAGGCCCCGCTGGTAGAGCGTCTGCCGGGTCCGTGGCGAGTTCGCCACCAGGAAGTCCAAGAACGCCGCCACCTCTGCCTCTTTAGCCCCGGGACGACCCCCGATCGAGGGCGCAATCCGGTCGGCAAGGGCCCCAAGCGTCGCAAACTGCGCGGGAGTGAAGAACCGTCGAACGGGTTGTCCCGCCGAGTCCGGCGAGTCGGCCTTTAGTACCGCGGTTTCGTCGGGGGAGGGGTTGATCTGCTGCGCGGGCAGCAGTACAGGGGTAGCCGCAATGGTCTGCAGCAAGCGCCGTCGATTCATATACCTGACACGGTATCGTTCCCAGCCGCCATCCTGCAACCTGGAACCTATTTCTGAGGGAATTCCCTCTTCGTGCCCTTGGGCAAGTTCAGTCCCAGCTCAGTGTCCTTCACCGGCGGGTTCACCTTCACGCCGGTGTATGCCGACAGAAAGTAGTCGCCACTCGGCTGGTAGAACTTTTGCTGAATCGGGTTGCCGTCGTTCGACGGAATCCACATCTCCACCCGTTTCAAATGCTCCCGCACGCTCGCCGATTTCGGAACCAGTTCAATCTTTGTGGTCGCCTTGCCGTCCATCGTCTCCGCGCCAAGCACCTTCATGTCATAGCTCTTCAACAGTTCGCGCGTCGGCGTGCCGAAACCCAGGAGCAGGAACTGATCCACCAGGCTCCGGTATTTGCCCAGATCGAACTCCTGCACGGTCTTGATGTTCGGCAGGTACAGCTCATACTTGTTCCGGCTCAGCGCGATCGACTTCACGTTCGGCTTGGCGATCTCCATCCGGACTCGCAGGTCGCCCGCCTTCACTTTTTTCAAAGTGAACGTGCCCTCCTCGGTCTGCGTATCGCGAATCACCGCCGTGTAGGTGACCTTGCGCACGTCCGCGGTAAGCGATTGGAACGCATTCGCCGCGGCGTCCATCCGGGCGCGGACCTGATCGAGGGTTTCGGCGGCGCTTAGGCTAGCCGCGGCCAGGCAAAGCAGAATGAGGGGTCGCATATCACTTGGTTGGATGGTTTTCCTGCCGCCGCCGTTTCCTACTTGCGGAAACGCGTGTAGGCGGCAAAGCCGATAATCTCTTTTTCGGAGTTGTATAAGGGCTCGACCCGCTGCACGTCCAGCTTCTTGCCATCTTTGTTCTTGAGCAGTTCGCCCGCCTTCGCCAGCCGTCCGGCGTCGTCGAGATCCGCTAGCAGTTGCCGTTCCACGTAGAACACCTCATCGGCTCCCGCAATCGGTAGCATCACAATCGACGACGCGCGCGGCTGATCTTTGAAGAACTCCCGTGGCGTGAAGAAGATGAACACGACAATCAGCAGTACGACGACATCGTACTGCCAGGAGGCGCGCGGGTAGTCCCACAAAATAAAACGTTGGAATGCCGAGGCCATAGTGCCCTAGTTTACCGAACCGTGGCGCCCAGCGTCCCGACGCCCTCAATTCTCGCGCGCACCGTATCGCCGGACTTGATCCGCGCACCCTTCGGGCAGCCCGTGGAGATGATGTCGCCCGGATAGAGCGTCATCGCCTGGCTGTGGAAACGCACGAGCTCGAGCGGACGGTGTTTCATATTGCGAACGAAATCTCGCGACCACACCGCACCGTTGTGTTCCGTGATCACCTCAAGATCGTTAACTTCCTCAATTTCGTCCTTGGTCACGATCACCGGCCCGAACGAAAAGAAAGTGTCCATCGACTTGGCGCGTGTCAGATAGCGCGGATTCTTGGCGAGGACATCGAGCGCCGTCAGGTCCAACGTCGTCGTGTAACCGAAGATCGCGTCCAACGCTTCGTCCAGCGACACCAATCCCTTCACCTTCTTCCCGATCACCACGGCCAGCTCCCCCTCCGCATCGACATCGTTCGACACGGCCGGTGGCGGCAGCACGATCTCGCCTTCCGGCGGAAACATACAGGAGGCCGGCTTCATGAAACTGCCGGGCTCTTCCGGCTGAACAGCATTGATATCCAACGCATGCGAGTGATAGTTCAGCCCGATGCACCAGATCTTCGGAGGCACGTCGTAAGGCAGCACCGGCGTCACTTCCGCCAGCGGAATCGCGACGCCGCTCGCGGCGGGCAAACTACCCGACTGAATTAGACCAAGCAAGTCGGCGGTGGCGAACGGAACAACGCCCTCGGCGGTCAGAGACCCGGCATGGAGCTGCCCTTGATAGAGAAAACGGAGAACTTTCATAGTTGTTGTGCGATATCGACTAGGTCGGCAAACAGCCCATAGGCGGTCTGCTCCACGCCCGGGGTGACGGACACAATTCCTTGTG
The DNA here is from genome assembly GCA_945890485.1 of Candidatus Sulfopaludibacter sp. SbA3. Classification (GTDB taxonomy): domain Bacteria; phylum Acidobacteriota; class Terriglobia; order Bryobacterales; family Bryobacteraceae. Next base: position 97,107 of record CAMDCN010000019.1, read on the forward strand.
TCCCCATCAGGTCCGTGTGCAGCAATAATACATTCGATGTGCCGTCGACGTTGGCTAGCAGATCGTCCTCCGGCAGACGCTCGGGACGCGTTGTCAACGTCAACGACCCGTCGGCCTCCCGTTTGGCCCGGCTCACTAGCGTGATGACAAACCCTGCCGCCGCTGCCGCCTGAATTTCTGAAGGCGTAATCGCGCCGATCCCGGTACGGTCCACCATTTGCGGCGTCACGTTGGCGTCCATCAGTACGTTGGCCAACGCCGCCGTCTTGGCCGCGGCGTCCCATCCGTCAATGTCGTATGCCGGGTCCGCCTCGGCGATGCCCATCTCCTGTGCCAACCGGATGCCATCGTCAAGAGATCGCCCCTTGGCCATCTCCGCCAGGACAACCTTCGTGGTGGAGTTCAGCACGCCGCTCACGCCCTGAATGGTTACCCCGGGCAGATTGTTCCGCACCAGGTTGAACACCGGCGACCCGTCCATCACCGTCGACTCGAACCGAAATAGAATGTGGTGCGATGCCGCCTCGGCCCGCAGAGAGGAGTAAGCGTGAGCGATCGGGCCTTTGTTCGCGGTAATCACTGGCAAGCCGCGCGCAAACGCCGCCCGGATGTGGCTGATCGCCGGCTCCCCGTCCACCGGGTTCAGCGACGTGATCTCAATCACCACCTCCGGCTGGGCTTTGTCCAAAAACTCCGGCACGGTCGCCGGCGGGCCCCATTCCGGTTCAATCGGCAATCCCTTCGGGTCGTACGCCGTATACTTCCGCGTCTGGATCGCCGTGATCCGGAACGGAAAGCGTTTGCGCTGACTTTCGAGAAGCCGCGCAAACGCCTTGCCGACGCTGCCGTAGCCGATCAGTGCGATGCGCAAGCGCGCTCCTTAGAACGTAACGGTAGCCAGAAATGCATTTAGCTCCGATTCTAACGCAGCCTTTTTCTGCTGTTCCGCTTGGGCTTGATCTCGAAGTTCCACAATCTTCGTTTCCCTTGCCGCCAGGTCCCGCGCATACCGCTGCACTTGTTGCTCCTGTCCGCTGACCGAATTCAACGACCGGATGTTCTCGCGCAGCCTCTCCTGGTCTTTCACCAAGCCCGCCGACTGCGTCTGGTTCGCTCGCAACGTTTGGTCCACTGTTGCAATCTGCGCCTTCATCGCTTGGATTTTTTCGAGCGCCTGCTTGCCGGCCGGTGAAAGTGAGGCGTTGCGCAGGAAGATGTTGATCTGGTCTGGCGACGTCGACGAAATCACGTAGGACTGGTCGTAGACGTACTCTTCCTTCACAACGAGCGTCTGCTCCGCGTTGGGCTTCAAATCCAGCGAGAAGCGGTAGTCCGTTGCGGTCTTCTCGGTCGGCGTCAGGCCGATTAGCTTATAGCCGCTCCGCAGTGGGTGCTCGATGATCAGAGTCTTCGCCCGCGGATCGACGTTCTTAATCGTGTATGTCTTCGTCTCTTCCGTGCTGGCCTTCGCGAAAATCACCCCACGGTTAGCTCGGATCTCCCGAACCTGCCGCTGTTCGCTGTCAAACTTAGTGGTGATCCGGGTCCCCAGGTCGACGCCGTATGAAATGAGCCGTTTGTCACCCGCCTTAACGGTTTCGACAAGCGCTTCGCCGGCGTAGGCTCCGTTGTCGAAGACGGTGATCGGGCCGCCGTCCAGCGTCTTGCCCGTATTGTTGGTGATCTCAGATGCCGTCCGGGGATTGGCCTGGGTTTCGTCGGTGTAGATGAGCAGCTTCCGCGCTTCTACTTTCTGCTGCAGAAACGGTAGCATCGCCGACTCATTCTTCTTAACGGTCACGGGCGTTGAAAACGCGTACTCGAACAGCTCGCCCAGGTCCCGTCCAGCCGTGTTGACGGCAATGTTGCTCTGCGCCGGGGCCATGTCCGCCATCGCCTCCGCCGCCATCTCGCGCCGCATCATGGAGCTCTTTGCCATCTGTGCCGGCGCCGGCGCCGGGGGCGGTCCGCCCGCCATCGCCCCTCCCATCGCAGCCCGGTATAGCTCCGGTGCTACCGCCCGCTCCTCGGCTAGTTCCGCAAACGGCCGGTCGATAAACTTCGGATCGTACAACCGGCTTTGAAAGCTCACCGGCTTTCCGGAAACCAGCGACAGAGTGATTCCCGTCCAGTCGCTGTCGGTGGTGTTGTCGACGATTGCCCATCCTTCGAGCATCGGCGCCGTACCCAGAATCAGCCGGTAGCTCGACTTCCAAATTGGCGTCGGCAGCAGATAACTGGCGCGAATCTGCCGCGAGCGCGTCGATTCGCCATCAATGTAGACAGCCCGCTGCTCCTGCGTTCGCAGCCCCGCCATCGACTGCAGATACTCCCGCAACTTCAGCTGCAGCAGCGGGTCAGTCAGCCGCACCGAGTTCGCACTCGCCAGGTCCAAGGTCCGCAAATCGCCGGCCTCTGTCAGCAGCACCACCAACTCCTGCTGCGACTTCTGCTCCGTCGAAGGCACGACTCGCCCGCTGACGATCGCCCCGGAAACTTTGCCGGAGACGAGCTCTATGTCCACCTTGGCGCCTCGCAACCCGTCCAGAAATTTCGCCAGCGCGACCTCGTTTTCAACGTTGAGCGAGCTCCGAGCCGGCTTCGCCGAGTCGTAGCGGACTCCAGTCACCCGGCCGCCACCCTGTTCGTCGAGGACAAGAGACTTCAAGACATCGTTCATTTCATTCGGTTTGAACTCCAACCGGGCGGTCTGCCCGCTCGGCACCTCCCCGGCGCGTTCGAAATAGCCGACGCCATGCTTATACAGGACTACTCGCTTTACGGGCAACTCCGCGGCGACCAAAGAGGTTGCAGCCAAAAAGGCGGGGACAAGACGATTTTTCATGAGAGCTCCTTTCTCAGAGGGATGCCGCGGGGATGTCGATCCTTTCACAGGAATTTTCCTTTTCGCCATGGTGAGGACTCGCTAAGATGATGACGCGTTTCAACAATTTAGGAAAGGAGTACCAGCGAAGCTAAGGCGTTCGTAGTACTTTCTTGCTAACTTAGAGGGGTTGTCCAACGATAGGGGAAAGGTTTGAGTTCCCGCTAAAGGACTCGCCTGAGTCTGTCGATAACCCTTCAGGGAGCGCAAGTGTTCAAAGTTCTGGTTCGAGTTTGCATGGCGTCAACGATTGTTGCGACCCTGATGGCCCAAGCCACGGGGGATGGGTCTAATTCCAGCGGTAGCTCTACTTCTACTTCCTACGACGGTCCGAACGTAATGGGACGCGGTCCGTTGCGCATCGGGCTCTTCGGCGCCGACTCGACGCCGATCCGATTCTCGTTCAATGTCGGCGGCACCTATGACACCCTGCTCGGCGCATTTCGCACGGATGCCAATGGAAATCTGGCTCCCGGCGCTGGCTCTTATGGGGTAGAAGGCGGCTTCAGCGTTTCCGGCCAGAAGCAATACCGGCGAGCGGTGCTCGGGGTGTCGTATTCCGGATCCTACAACTACATCGCCAATATTCAGGGCTTCAGCGGCGCCAACCAAGCCCTGAATTTGGGCTATTCCCGCCGGCTTACCCGCCGCCTGGAGATGAGTTGGACTACTACCGGCAGTATCACCAACCGGCTTCTCGGTAATCCTTTGAATCAGCAGAGTGTCGGCGCGGATCTCGTCGCTGCGCCGGTCAACGAACTTTTCGATAATCGCCTCTATTTCTTACAGTCGCAGATGTTGTACTCCTTCCGGCTCAACTCGCGCTGGCATGTGCAGGGCGGGGGGAGTGGTGGTACGGTACGGCGCCAAGCCGCCTCGCTTGCCGACGTCAACATCTATGGCGGAAACGCTGCCTTGATGTACCGTTGGAATCGTAACACCACCATCGGCTTCGGATACAACTTTTCCCATTTCAACTTCGGCCGATTTTTCGGCGAATCGAATCTCCACGGGCTTACCGTCGATTTTGGCCGAAGAATTGGACGCGATTGGCAGCTCACTGTCTCCGCCACGGGCCAAACCATCCGTACCATCGGGGTTCGGCGGGTGGCCCTGGATCCTGTCATTGCGGCCCTTCTCGGTACCAGTTCTGGTGTCGAAGCGTTTGATTCCTCTCGGAGAATTGCCGGATACGGAATTGGCGTCGAACGCCGGTACCGTCGCAGCCTCTTTTCGGTTCGGGCAGATCGAAGCGTCGTTCCCGGCAATGGGCTCATGCTCACCTCCGTGATCAACATGCAGTCCGTTGGCTTTAGCACCAGCGCCTCCCGCAATTGGAGTATCAACGCTGGGGCCAGCCGCAGCTCGATGGGCGAAGTTGCCGGGTCCACCCTCGGCGCATTTGATGTCTGGCAGATTCAAACCAGCGTCAACCGCAAATTCACCACCGAACTCGGAATGATGGCTAGCGTGGAATACCGCAGCTTCAAGCTTGGCAACTCGACGCTTGACCGCCGCGGGACCCGCTTCATGATCGGGCTAACCTACTCGCCCACCTCGTTACCGTTCGGCCGGTAGCCTCGGCCTTCTCGTATGAGTGATCCTTGCATCCCCGGTCGGGTGTTGGTGGTCGATGACGATCCCTTGCTTGGCCGATTGCTCCTCCGCTACCTTGACCGCGCAGGCATTACCGCCGACATCGCCGCCTCCGTGGCCGAGGCCCGCACCACCTTCGAAGCCGGCGTACACTCCCATGCCGTCGTTGATCTGACGCTCCCCGATGGCTCCGGAGCCGAGTGGCTTACCGATGCCCTCATGCAGGACCCCAGTCTGGCCGGTGTTCTCGCCAGCGGTTATCCCATTTCGACCGACCTTCTGCCGTTGGCGTTCCGGCATCGCGCAACGGCACTTCAAAAACCGTTCTCTCCCCCGGAGCTCCTCCGCGCCCTCGGTTTCGCCGTCGCTGACTAATCCTCTTCTATGCTGCGGTGTACCTGCGTGTTCACGATGAGCTGAAACAAATCCGGCCGTCCGTAGTGCCCGACCACATCCAAATCAAACTGCGCCTCCCGTATCTTCCCTAGCTCCAAATCAGCCACCAGGATTCCCTCCCCATCCCGCTTCGGTCCAGCCAACACCTGACCCAGCGGATCGATGATCACGCTCCCCCCGGTTATCGCCGACCAGTCTCCCGGCGGCTGCCATTGGCACGCGCTCAGCACAAAGCAACGACCCTCCATCGCAATATGCCGCATCGTCGGCAGCCAAGTCTCTCGATCGTCCACCGTTGGCGCGCAATACAATTCAACACGCTGCCCGTATAAAGCAAGCCGCAATTGCGGCATATAATTCTCCCAACAGATCGCTGCCCCCACCCGCCCCAGAGGCGTCTCCACCACCTTTAGCGTGCTCCCGTCCCCAAAGCCCCAGATCAGCCGTTCCATCGCTGTTGGCATCACTTTACGATGCTTCCCGGCCACCATCCCGTCCGGCCCCAGATAGTACACCGTGCAGTAGAGCGTCCCTCCGTCCCTTTCAATCGCTCCAACCACCAGCCAAACCCGATGCGCGGCCGCCACCGCCGCCAACGCTGCCGCATCGCCAATCGCCCCTTCGGCATACCGCGCAAACTGCTGCCGTCCCGCCTCCGTCCGCCGCCCGACTGTCACCCCGAAATCCATTCCCTTCGGATATCCCCCGATGAATGCCTCCGGAAACACAACCAATTCCGCCCCCGCCGCCACGGCTTCCGCCGCCCACTGGTCCAGCCGCTCCAGGCTCGCCGCCGTGTCCCATGGCACCGATCCCGCTTGCACCACCGCCACCCGCACGACTGATTTCTTTTCCTGGCTCATCCGCTTAAAGATACACTAAAGGCTTGAAAAGGCCGCTAAACTTGAAAAGGCCGCTAAAAACGTTGGAACGGGTGATCTCAAAGGCGGGCTTGGGCTCCCGCACCGAGGCCCGCAGTTGGATCGGCGCTGGGCGCGTCTCGGTCAACCGCCGGGTCGTTCAGGACCCCGACCACTGGATCGACATGGAACGGGATAAGGTCCTCTTCGACGGTAAGCCACTCGTCAAGAAAGAGCACGTCTATCTCATGCTCTACAAACCCAAGGGCTACCTCACGACGTATAAGGACCCCGAAAATCGGCCCACCGTCTACGATCTCCTCCGCGATGTCGGTACTTTCGTCGTCCCGGTCGGCCGGCTCGATCTCGATACCAGCGGCCTCCTCCTGCTCACGAACGATACCCAGTTCGCCGAGCGCATCATGAACCCCGATTTTCATGTCGCCAAGCGCTATCTGGTCAAGGCCAACCGTCTCCTTACCGACGACGAACTCGCCCGCCTTCGCGACGGCCTCGACCTTGACGACGGCCCCACCCGGCCCGCCACCGTCAAGCGCGTTCGAGATAGTGAAAAGTACACCCACTTTGAAATCACGATCACGGAAGGACGAAACCGTCAGGTTCGCCGCATGGTCGAAGCCCTAGGAGCCATGGTCCTGAAGCTCGTCCGCGTCGCGATCGGCCCACTTGGCATCGGCGCCCTTGAAGTCGGCAAGTGGCGCTACCTGCAACCCGAAGAGATCGCCCGGCTCGGCCCTCAGCGCACCTTCGCCCGCAAGGCCTCCACCCGCTTCACGTAGCTGGATTCGAAGCTCCGCCGCGGCACCGACAATTTCTTCCGTAGTTCAGGCTCCCGCAACAGTTTCTTGCCGCTACCCGGCAATCCCTCCGCGGCCCTCTCGAAACTGCGGGCGTGCGCGTTCTGCCAGCCGGCCAGCGCGCGAAAATAGCCCAATTGGTTGTCGATCTTTTTGCACCCCCGCAGCAACGCATCCAGAATCTCCGCGCGGTCCCCATCGTTCAGCAACGGACTGCCCCCGATCACCGCGCCCCAGTCGTCGAGAAACGGACCGAGCGGCAGCAGCAGCGTCGGGGACTGCCGTAGCGCCTTCACTGGCCGCAACGGGTAGTGCCGATGGCCCTCGGCACTCAAACAATCCTTATACAAGTTGGAAATATGCTGGAAGATCCCTCCGAATGGAGTCTTGTTCTCGTGCGCCAGACGGTTGAACCGCTGTTTCTGTGCCGAATGTTTCGCCGCGCCCTCCCAATATCCGATCCCTTGGTCCAGATCCCCGACGTTGTGCGTGATGGAAACCGCCAGCAGCAGCGTGTCGATCTCGCGGCCCGGCGTCCGCAACGCCTTCCGGAATGCCTCCGCCTCCCGTTCCAGCTCTGCCTCAATCTGCTCGGTAAACGGCTCTTCCATCCCCAATTGCAGATACCGCCCCAACCCGCCGCTCGCAACCGAAAACCATTCGCCGTTGTGCCCGGACACCGGCCCCAGCTCGGGGTCCATCGTCACCCGCGTTGAAATCCCCTCCACGGTCCAATCTTTCATCTGCATCGCGAACGCGGCCATCCGGCCCAACACTTCCGGGTCCCGCGTCTCGTTCCACAACACGCCGCGGATTTTGCTGTCCACGTCGGTCGGCACGAACGTCGCCACCGTCACCTGATGGGCAGAGCAGCACAGCGCGAAGTAGTCTTCGAGACTCTCCACGGCTCTCGCCGCAGCCAGCACTCGCAAATAGCCCACCGGTGTCCCGCCCATACCGATCAGCGGACCTGCCTCGGCCGCGCCCAGTTTCAAAAACGGCGCTGTGTTTTGAACTTGCTCAAGAATTGTGTCCGGATGAATAAATTTCGACCATATCGGTTCTGCCATTCGAACCTCTAGTGTAAAGTACCCGCATGTGGCGACTCCTCTTTATCCTCAGTGCGATCTCGGCAGCCTACGGCGTCACTCGCGAGGAAATCGTCTATCGCTCGACGCCGCAGGGCGAGTTGAAGATGACGATCTTCTATCCCGACCGCTGGAAGCCGTCAGACTCCCGGCCCGCCATCGTCTTTTTCTTCGGCGGCGGATTCACGCAGGGCAGCCCCCGGCAGTTCTTCTCCAAAGCCGGCTATCTCGCCAGCCGCGGCATGGTGGCAGTCAGCGCAGAGTACCGGCTGAAAATCGGCCGCGAAGAACCGCTCCTTGATTGCCAGGCAGCCTACAAGTTCCTGCAGGACCACGCCCATGAGCATGGCATCGACGCCGCCCGGATCTCGGCCGGCGGTGGATCGTCCGGCGGGCGCTGCGCCCTCTCCATCGTTGAGGCCGGCCAACGGCCCGCTTCGCTGGTCCTTTTCAACCCCGGCGGACTTCTACAGAACGAACCCACGGCAACCCAGCCGCCCACCATTCTTTTCTTCGGCTCTGCGGACCCCAGCTATCCCGCTGCTCAAGCCTATTGGCGAAAAGCCCAAGCCCGGAAGCTTCCCATTCAGCTCTACGTTGCCCAGGGTCGGCCGCACGGCTTCTTCAACGATACCGGCGACGGCGCGTGGCACGCCTCCACCACGTATCTCGCCGACGCCTTCCTCGCGCAGCAGGGCTTCCTCCAGGGCAAACCCACCATCGCACTCCCGCAAGGCAGCCGGGCTCCGCTTTTCGCCGAAAGCGCCATGCTGCCCTCACCTCGAGTGCCGCAACGTCCGATCCCGGATAACGTAGAGGCGCACCAGAATCTCGAATACTCCCCCGGTCTGCTCCTCGATGTCTATATCCCGAAGACGAAAACAGCCAAGCCCCCGCCCCTCGTCGTCTGGATCCACGGCGGCGCCTGGCAGAATGGTTCCAAAGAGAACCCGCCCTCGCTCGCCCTCACCGCACATGGCTTTGCCGCGGCCAGCATCCGCTACCGCCTCAGCCAGCAAGCTCCCATGCCGGCCCAGATCGACGATTGCCGCGCAGCCATCCGGTGGCTCCGCCAGAATGCGGCCCGCTTCGGTTACGACGGCGCCCGCATTGGGGTTTGGGGCTCCTCCGCCGGCGGCCACCTGGTTGCTCTACTCGGTACCCTCGGCGAGGGCGATTCCAAAGTTCAGGCCGTTGTTGACTGGTTTGGCCCCACCGCTCTCCGCCGTATGTCCATGTACCCCTCGCGCATGGATCACGACTCCCCTGAATCGCCCGAGTCCCGTCTGGTCGGCGGACCGGTGCAACAGAACGCTGAACTCGCCGACAAGGCCAACCCCATCACCTATGTCGACAAAACCGACCCGCCGTTCCTCATCCAGCACGGCGATGCCGACCCTCTCGTCCCCATGGAGCAAAGCGAGCTACTCCGGGATGCCCTCGTCAAAGCCGGCGTTACAGTAGAACTCACCATTTTCCACCAGGCGGGCCATGGAGGACCCGCCTTTCAAACACCAGAAAACCTCGCGAAAGTCGTCGACTTTTTCCGGAAATCGCTGCGCTAGCGGAACAGTCGCCGCTCACGCCGCATGAACGCGGGCGTATCCACATCGTCAAACGGATCGGCCGGATTCTGAGGATCAGCCGCAGGCGCCACTGGCTCCACCCACTCGGCTCCTGGGGTCTCGCCCTCCACCTCTTCAACCACCACCGGATCGCTGATCGGCGGAGGTGGTGACGGCAACTCCACGAACGGCGTGGACATCGCCGGCTCCGGCGCGTGCGGCCCACCCAACGGATTCCGCCGCTGAATCTGCGGCAGCGTCTGCCGTTCAAATCCCGTTGCGATCACGGTCAGCTTCACCGTTTCGTCCATCGAATCGTCCACCACCACGCCGAAGCTGATCTGCACATCTTCGTTCTGCGTGGCCTCACGCACCAGCGTGCAAGCCTCACTGACTTCGAGCAGCCCCAGCTCGCTCGAACCCGTAATGTTGATCAGAATTCCCTTCGCCCCTTCGACGCCGCCCTCTTCGAGCAACGGCGAGTTAATCGCCTGCTCCGCCGCCGTAATCGCTGCATTCTCGCCGGTCGCCGTCGCGGTGCCCATCATCGCGTAGCCCATGCCGGACATGATCGCCCGGATATCCGAGAAGTCCCGATTGATCACACCGGGCGTCGTGATGATATCCGCGATCCCTTGCACCGCCTGCCGCAGTACGTCGTCGGCCATCTGCAGCGCCTGTTGAAAGCTCGTGCCCTTTCCGGCCAGCTTTAGCAGCTTGTCGTTCGGGATCGAAATCACCGTGTCGACTACGCTCGCGATCTCCGCCAACCCCTGTTCGGCCTGTTTCATACGCCGGGGGCCTTCAAAACTGAACGGCTTCGTCACCACGGCCACCGTCAACGCGCCGAGTTCCCGGGCGAGCGAGGCCACAATCGGCGTCGCTCCCGTCCCCGTCCCACCGCCCAAACCTGAAGTTATAAACACCATATCGGCATCTTCCAGGATTTCGATGATCCGATTCGTATCTTCCATGGCCGCCTGCCGCCCAACTTCCGGGTTCGCCCCCGCTCCCAACCCGTTGGTGATCTTGCCCCCAATCGGCAATTTGTTGGGAACCGGCGACGCTTGCAACGCCTGCATGTCGGTGTTCAAAACGTAGAATTCCACCCCCTGCAATCCAGCGTTCATCATGCGGGCCACGGCGTTGCAGCCACCGCCGCCAACGCCGATCACCTTGATCCGGGTGCCGAGATCGGTGTCTTCATCTTGAATCTGAAATTTAAGCTCTGCCATGGCGAATCGAGTCCTTCGGTGCTTAGCGCATCAATAAGTTAAGAAAAGGGGGGGGCGGCTTGCGGCCGCCGCGATCTTGCTTCAGTCTGCCCGAGTACATCGCCAGCCCTGCGGCTGTCGTCCAACTGGGGTTATTCAACCGGCCCGGCCAGTCCAGGATGCCCACCGGCAATCCGTTCCGGGCAGGGCAATTCAGCACTTGCTCGGCAACGTCGCACATCCCATTGAGACGTGCCCCGCCACCGCACAGCACGATACCTTCGAGCAGCTTGCGATCCATGCCGGCCTCAATCACTTTCCGTTGCACATACTCAAACAGAAATTGCGCCCGAGCCTCCAGCATATCGTTTAACTCCCGCCGCGGCGCTTCCCGCGATGGCCGCCCATCGGTCGACGGGACTTCAATGTATGTATTGTCCGCCGTTAACCCCAGAATGGCGCAGCCATATTCAATCTTCAGTCGCTCGGCGTCTTCGTGCGTCACATGGAACCCGGTGCTGACGTCCCGCGTGAAGTGGTCGGCATTTACGCGAATACTCGCCGCCTGCACCATCGCCTCGCCTTCATAAATCGCGATCTCGGTCGAATGCAGCCCGATGTCCGCTACCGCCACGCCCTTCGCCCGCTCCTCGGGCAGCACGCTCGCGTACGCAGCCGCCATCGCCTCGAACACGGTCTCTTCCACCGCCAAGTGAGCATGGTGCACCGCGCTCACCAAGGCTTGGTGATCGATCGCCGAGGTGGTCACGACATGAACATTGGCCTCAAGGCGAGAGCCCCGATACCCGCGCGGATTCAGAATCTCCGTCCGGCCGTCCAGCGTAAAATCCTGTGGCAACACCTGCAGCAGAATCCGGTCATCTTCCAACCGAACCCGGCACGCCAATTCCACCGCGTACCGCATGTCGGACTCGTCGATGTCCCTCGGCCGGCCCAACTCATAAACGCCGCGCGCGTTCGCGCCCTGAATCGCTTCTCCGCCCAACCCCACTACGGCAGCGTCGAAGGAGATCTGCGCCTGCCGTTCGGCCTCTCGCGCCGCGAGCTTCACGGACTCCGACAACTGCGCCCGATCGGCGATTCGCCCCTTCGCCCAACCCTTGGCCTCCGCCTCTCCCGAGCCCAGAAAACGGATCTTTCCGTCTTCCACCACGCAGACGACGCAACGCGTCAGGGAACTCCCGGCGTCCAACCCAACTGCCAACTTTACGCGGCTACCAGCCATGAGAGATCCCTCCGTGCAACGCCAATCCAGCCGCCACTGCCCAACTGGGCGCCGAAAGCTCCAGTGGCCATTCCGCTACACCGACCACCTGTCCCAAGCGCACCGGACATTGCAGCAACTCCTCAGCGTAATCGCAGAGTCCAGGCAGGCACGCGCCTCCACCCGTCAGGATCAATCCCCCTGGCGGCGGCAACTGACCCGCCAACTCTTCAATCCGGAATTCCAGCATGTGCAGATACTGTCCGGCGCGCGCTTCGAGAATCTCCTGCAACGGCGTCGATTTCTCCTCGGTCGACGACCTGGCAATGCTCCCCACTGTCACCTTCCGGTGCTCTGCCTCGGCAAACGGCAGATCAAACAGAGTCGCGATGTCTTCGGTGAACTCGCGCGCCCCCATCGGCAAACTCATGGTGCGAACGCCGCCGGTTAAGTCGCTGTAAGCCAACTCCGTCGATTCCACGCCAATCGCCGCCGCACTGATCCCGCCCTGCCGCATCAGATCCGACGTCGTCGCCAAAAGCGCCGCTTCGGCTTCCACCACGTAGTCCGCCACGCGGAGTCCGCTCCGCTCCAGCGCCGCGTTCAGCGCCTCCATCTGGTTGAAGGAGTCCGCATAGCCCGCGGTCACCGTCTCGATCTCCGCTCCGGCCCGGATCCCAGCGGCCATCGCCGCCGCCGATACTGACCCCGCCACCGCCTCCACATTCCGGATCCTGCCCTGCTCCCATCCCTGCGATGGCACGATGCTCGCGCTCCGTAGCCGCGGGCGCCCGTTCACCCATTCGATCAACACACATCGGGTATGGGCAGTCCCTGCGTCGAGGCCCGCGCGGATCAACGGGGCGCTAGGCTCCACTGGGAACCTCGGGCGACGCAATCCGCTCCGCTTTCCCGCCGTCCTGCGGCACAGAGAGAATGTTCCCCTCGATCCGCAAATCAAACACGTTCGATTCCGGCGCCCGCTTCAGAATCTCGGGGTAGCTCAGCCGGAACTTTTCGAGGCGCCGCCGGAACTGCCGGTCCCCGATGAAGAGCATAACCACTCGCCCATTCTCGTCCTGCATCACTTTTAGGTTACCCGGATCCGTCGCGTCTACCTCGGAAATTTTCTCCGCCAGTGGTCCGGCGTCCTGCAACAACTTTACAAACCGGTGTACCCGCACCTTCCGTTCAGCTTCGTCCTGCTGCAATCCCACGCCGCGCAAGACAGGAAGTTGAAACTCACCGGGCTGCTGTAGACGCAGAATATTTCCGTCCGTGTCGATCAAGGCTGGCTCCTGGGTCTGTTCCGGTCCCGTGATCTGCACCCAAGCTACCGGCTCCCGCTCTTTCACTTCCACGCGAATCTGGTTCGGCCACACGCGCGTCACCGACGCCTCGGCGATCCAAGGATTTCCCAGCAACTGCAGGCGCCGCTCCCGGATCGGCAGCATGTAAAGGCTCCGCCCGTAGTCAGACTGAAAGACTGCCGATACCTGCGACCGCGCGGCATTCTTGAGTCCCCGAATTTCGAGCGCCGGGCTGTCCTCGCCCAGATCCGGCGGCGCCGCCACCAAAAACTGGGAATCCCTCAGCAGAAAGCGTTGTAATTCCTGCCAGCCAAACAGCAGCCCCACCACGGCCACGGAAAACGCAGTCGCCCAGACCAGCCCGCTCCACACCGTGCGAAATCGCGCCTTCCGCGCCGCATCTTTCTGCGGTGCCCGGTCAGCGGCGGTACTGTTCTGTTTGCGTGCCATGTTCGGACTCCTCTTACTGCAGCCGGGTCAGGATCTTGTCCCCGGCCTGCCATACGCTACCTGCGCCCAATGTCACAATCACATCACCCGGCTGTGCCGCCGCCACCGCAGCATCGATCGCCAATTCCATCGAACCGGAATACTGCGCGCCGCGATGGCCGAAGTCCTGCAACCGCCCCGCCAGCGCCTCCGACGTCACGCCGGCAATCGGCTGCTCGGAAGCGGCATAGATGTCCATCAGATAGACGGCATCCGCCTGATGAAAACTCCGCGCGAACTCGTCCATTAAGTGCTGCGTCCGCGTGTACCGATGCGGCTGGAAGATCACATGAATGCGCCCAAACTGGCAGAGTCGAGCCGCCGCGAGCGTCGCCCTCACCTCGGTCGGATGGTGCCCGTAGTCGTCAATCACCGTCACACCGCCCGCCACGCCGCGCAGCTGAAAGCGCCGGTCGACGCCCGAGTATTCAAGCAATCCGCGCGCGATCACCTCGTGGGGAACATCCAACTCCAGCGCCAGCGCCACCGCCGCCGTCGCGTTCAGCACATTATGTACGCCCGGCACTCGGATCTGAAACGAACCCAGCTCCTCGCCCCGCAGCCGCAGTTTCCATTTGGAAGCAAAGTGCCCGCACTCCGCATCCACGATCTGCAAATCGGCCTGCGCGCTAACGCCGTAAGTGATCGTCCGCCGCTTTACGTCGGGCAGAATCTGCTGCACGTTTTCATCGTCCAGGCACAGTACCGCCGCGCCATAAAACGGCACTTTGTTCACGAAATCACGAAAAGCGGCGCGAATCTCTTCAATCGAATGATAGTGGTCCAGATGCTCCCGGTCGATGTTCGTCACGACAGCCAGAATCGGCGCGAGCTTCAAGAACGAGCCGTCGCTTTCATCGCTTTCCACCACCAGAAAATCGCTCTGCCCCAGCCGCGCGTTGTCTCCGCCCAGCGTCCCCACTTTCCCTCCCACCACCACGGTCGGGTCCAGTCCCGCATGGGCCAGAATCGCCGCGGTGATCGAAGTTGTGGAAGTCTTGCCGTGGCTCCCCGCAATCGCGATGCCATACTTCAGCCGCATCAGCTCCGCCAGCAGCTCCCCGCGAGGTATCACGGGAATCCCTAAACGCCGTGCCTCCACCAGCTCCGGGTTGTCCGGCCGAACCGCTGACGTTACGACCAGCGCCTTCGCTCCGGCCACGTTGGAAGCTTCATGGCCCTCGTAGATCGTCATGCCCATCTTGGCGAGCCGGTCCGTCGTCGCCGAAAATTTCTGGTCCGATCCCGAAATCGTATAGCCCAGATTATGCAGCACCATCGCAATGCCGCTCATGCCGATGCCGCCGATGCCCGTGAAATGAAGGTGCTGTGGCTTAAAAAACATTCTAGCCTTCTATTGTTTCAATACTCCGGCGCATTCCTCAAGCAGGTCCGCCGCCCGTTCCGCTGCGCCGGGCCGCGCAAACCCGCGTACCGCCGCCGCCATACTCTCCAAAGCGCCTGGCTCCAGCAGAGCAGTTATCTCTTTTCGCAGCCGTTCCGGCGTACATTCGGCGTCGCGTATCATCCGCGCTGCCCCCCTCCGCTCCAGCGCCTGCGCGTTCTTCGCCTGGTGGTCGTCCGCCGCGAATGGATAGGGCACCAGAATCGCCGGTTTGCCCGCGGCCGCCAACTCCGCCACCGCGCCAGCCCCCGCCCGGCAGATCACGAGGTCCGCCGCCGCGAACGCCCCCGGCATGTCGTTGATGAATGGAGTCACGCTGACTCCCGAAATGTCTTCCGCCTCCGCCCCGGCCTGCAGCACCACCCGCACTGGCTGCCCAGCCAGCCACGGAGCCAGCCCTTTGATCGCCTCATTCAACCGCCGCGCCCCTCGGCTCCCGCCCGTCACAAGGATTTCAAGCCGCTCCCCCCGCGCCTTTGGCGGGAGGGCGAAAAACTCCTTTCTCACCGGCAGCCCCGTCAACTCCGCATTGCCCACGGGAAAGTACTGCACCGCCTCTTCAAAACTCACCAGCGCCCGACGCGAGAAGCGCGCCATGTACCGATTTGTCAACCCCGGTATCGCGTTCGGTTCCATGAGCAACAGAGGCAGCCGCCGCAGCGCCGCCGCCACGCCCACCGGCCCCGCCGCGTACCCGCCCATACTGAACACTCCCGCCACGTTCAGCCGCCGCGTCAGCGCCACGCATCGCGCCACGCTCACCGGTAACTGCAGCAGCGTCCGCACCTGACGCATTCGCCCCTGACCTTGCAAACTCCCGATCTCAATCAGTTCGAGTGGAAAACCAGCCGCCGGCACCAGCTTGGTTTCGAGGCCTCGCGCCGTCCCCACGAACACAGGCTCATGCCCGCGCGCCCGCAACTCCCGCGCCACCGCGATGCCCGGAATCACATGTCCGCCCGTGCCGCCGCCTGCCATCAGAAACACCATTTAGTTCGATCGCTCACTCACACTCAGCAACATCCCTACCGAGAACAGCGTGGCCAAGAGCGAACTGCCGCCATAGCTAATCATCGGCAATGGAATTCCCTTGGTCGGGCCCAGACCTGTCACCACCGAAAGGTTGAACAATGCTTGAAACACGATCATTGTGGTTACGCCCAACGCTATGTAGCGCCCAAAATCATCCGGCGCCACCAGGAACGTCCGGTATCCCCGCCACAAAACGACGAAAAACCCCAACAGCACCGCCGTCGAGCCCAACAGACCAAACTCCTCGCCAATCACAGCGAAGATGAAATCCGTATGCGGCTCCGGAACGTAGAACAGCTTCTGCTTCCCGTCCATCAAGCCGAGTCCAAACAAGCCGCCCGAACCGATCGCGATCTTCGCCTGCTGCGCCTGATACGCCGGATCCGGTGGCGCCCCGGAACTTTTGACGTACGTCAGAATCCACCCGTTCGGATCCACTTTATTTAAGACCACGTGGTTCGGATCCAGGATCACAATCACGCGGCCTACGCGATACGGCTTCGCCGCAATGCCTGCGACGAGGAGTAGCGCCGCCAGCGGTATCGCTCGCACCATGTACTTCCGGTCCAGCCCCGCTACGAAAAACGTCAACACCGTCGACCCCACCAGCACTACCGCCGTGCCCAGGTCGGCTATCGAGACAAGAAAGGCGACAAACCCCAGCACCAGCCCACAGCCCGCTAGCGTGAATCGCGCGTTGTTCACCGCCCGGATGCGTCGCGACAGAAAGAATGCCAGAAAGAGCACCAGCGCCGGCTTGGCAAATTCGCTCGGCTGCAATCGGCCGATGCCCAAGTTCAGCCACCGGTGCTTCGAGCTGTCCATGACAAAGGCCGCCATCAGCATCACCAGGACAACGCCAATGCTGCCGAACGCCCACGCAGGACCATTAAAGATGCGATAGTCGATGCGCTTCATGGCCATCAGCACCAGGAAGGAGATCACCGCCCAGCCCAATTGGTGCAGAAAGAAGAAGTTCGAGTCCACGTCGTATTTGCCCTGCACGGCGATAATCGAACTGGCTGAATACACCATCACCAAACCGAAAGTGACCAGTGCCACGATCGTGAAGAAGAGAACCTTGTCTGTGTAAAGTCGTTTGCCCATGCTGCCTTCCTAGCTCAACTGCTGAACCAACTCTTTGAACACGCGCCCGCGATGCTCATAACTTTGAAACTGGTCGAAGCTGGCGCACGCCGGTGCCAGCAGTACCGTATCGCCACTGGCCGCCTCGGCGCGCGCTAAAGCCACCGCCTCGGCCACCGTTCCGCAATCCCGCAACGGCAACTCCGCGTCCACTTCCGATAGCTGCGAGCGAATAATCCCCGCCGCTGCCCCGATCAGCAACACGCCCTTGGCCTTGGCCCGCAGCCGTCCGGCCAACGTTCGGTAGTCGCTCTGCTTGTCTTTGCCGCCCAAGATGATCCAAACGCCCCCGTCAAAAGCGTCCAGCGCCTTCTCCGTGGCGTCGACATTCGTCGCCTTCGAATCGTTGTAGTAGGCGACGCCGTCCAGAGTCCGTGCGAACTCAATCCGGTGCTCTACGCCCGGAAACGTGCGGATAGCCGATTCAATCGCGTCCAGCGAAACATTCGCCAGCCAAGCGGCTGCCGCGGCCGCCATCGCATTTTCAACGTTGTGGCGCCCGCGCAGCGGAATCGCCGAAACAGGCATCAGCGTCTGTTCATCCACTGTGATCACGCCGTCCTGCTCCGCCACCACCCACGGCCCTGGCGCAGCCGCGTTGAAGTAGACCACCTTTGCCCGCGTCCGTTTCGCCAGCGCCGCCGCCCCCGGGTCCCCAGCGTTCAGTACAGTCACGTGGCTACGGCCCTGCGTCTCCACCAGTCTCGCCTTGGCGTCGATGTAGCGCTCCATCGTGCGGTGCCTGTCCAGATGATCCGGCGTAATATTCAAAACCAGTGCAATATCCGCGACGAAGCTCTCAATCGTCTCGAGCTGGAAACTCGACAGCTCCAGCACGTTCCACTGCCCCACCCGTGAAGTCTCCACCATTGCCGCCGGCGGTATGCCGATATTCCCGCCCACCTGCACTGGCACTTCGGCTTCCCGCAGAATATGGCCAATCAGCGCCGTCACGGTGGTCTTCCCGTTCGATCCCGTAATCCCGATCTTCCGGCCCATCAGCAGCGGCGCTGCAAACTCCAACTCTCCAGTCACTCGTGCGTTCGCGAACACCGGTGCCTCCAGCGGCACCCCCGGCGACTGGATCACCAGGTCGAACTCCGCCCCCCGCGCCTCGGCCTGCGGCTCATACGCCACGCCCAGTGCCGCCACCTCCGCCGCGAACCTCGTGTCGGCTAGCGGCTTCTCGTCGCACACCGTCACCTTCGCGCCCAACCCTTGCGCCAGTTGGGCCGCGGCCAGCCCGCTCTTACCCAAGCCCACGACGAGAATATGTTTGCCGGTCCAATTCACGGGTCTCTCCGCTTAGCGCAACTTCAACGTGGTTAAGGCACACAAAGCCATAATCAAACCCAGAATCCAGAAGCGGGTAATGATCTTCGTCTCTGTCCAACCTAAAATTTCAAAGTGATGATGCAGCGGCGCCATCTTAAAGATCCGTTTCTTCCGGAGCTTATAGCTGCCCACCTGCAAAACCACACTCATCAACTCGATAATGTATACCCCGCCCAAAAACAATAAAAGCAGTTCCTGTTTAATCAAAACCGCAACCGTTCCTAACGCCCCGCCCAACGCCAGCGAACCCACGTCCCCCATGAACACTTCCGCCGGGTGCGCGTTAAACCACAGGAACCCCAGCGAAGCCCCCGTCATCGCGCCGCAGAACACCGTCAACTCGCTCGCGCCCGGCAGCCGCACCAGGTCCAGATACTCGGCAAACGTCCGGTGTCCGCTGACGTAGGTCAACATCGTCATCGCACTCGCCGCGATGATCATCAACCCGATCGCTAATCCATCCAAGCCGTCGGTCAGGTTCACCGCGTTCGACGAACCCGCCAGTACAATCACCAGGAAAAGGAAAAAAAAGCCAAACGCCAACGGATACGTCCATGGGCTTGAGAGAAACGCATCCAACAGCAGATTCGGCTTAAAAGTCTTGAAAAACGGCACGTTCATTGACGGGTCGTATCCGCCCCGCGACCGCAGCAGCAACAGCATGCACCCGATCACGCAGCTCGCCACCACCTGCCAGAAGAACTTCCGCCGGGCTGTGAAGCCCATGTTCTGCATCTTCTTCACCTTGGCGTAGTCATCGAAGAAGCCAATCGTGCCAAAGCTCACCAGGCCAAACAAGGCAATCCAAACGTAGGGGTTCCGCAGGTTCGTCCACAGCAACGTCGGCACCACGATCGAAATGATGATCAGCAAACCGCCCATCGTCGGCGTACCGGCCTTCTTCTGATGCGCGGTCACCTCCTCGCGGATCTGTTGGCCGAACTTAAACTCCCGCAGACGGCGGATCAACCACGGCCCCAGGAAAAGGGAGAGAAAAAGCGCCGTCAAGCTGGCGAAGGCGGTCCGGAACGTGACGTAGCCGAAGAGCCGGGCCGGTCCCCAGACCGGCGAAAGTTGTTCAAAAAGAAGCCAATAAAGCATTACCCAGCCCGATACCTTTCCACTGCAAGTTCCATCCGGGTTCCCCGGGAACCCTTGAACAACACCAAATCGCCCGGCCGCGTCAAACCGGCCAAAGCCGCGCCCGCTTCGGTCGGGCCGGGGAAGAAGAGCGCGTCCGCCCCTCCTCCCCTCGCCGCCTCCGCCAAGGCTGCCGCGTCTCCAGTCACGCCGATTACAAGATCAAATCCCAAAGCCGCGGCCCGTTCGCCCACCCCGCGGTGTAGCTCCGTCGACCACGATCCCAACTCCCGCATCTCGCCCAATACGGCGATCCGCCGGCCCGCCGGCAATAGCGCCGCGTATTCGAGCATCGCCTCCGCAGCGTCCGGGTTGCTGTTGTAGCAATCGTTTAAAATCGTGACTCCGTTATGTTCCTGCCGCTCGCCGCGCATTTTGCCCGGTTGCAGCGCACGGGCCCGTTCGGCCATGGCCGCCGCCGGAACTCCCAGCTCACTGCCCACCGCCACCGCCGCCGCTACATTTAGGACAGAGTGTTTTCCTGCCACGGGAGTTTCAAACTGCGTGGCGCCAATCCGGAATCGCGATCCGTTCTCCCCCATCTCGAGGGCTTCGACGCGGAAGTCCGCGCCTTCGCTCAAGCCAAACGTCACCGTCCGACCCGGATGAATTTCGCCGAAGCGCGCGGCGAAACGGTCGTCCGCATTCACCACCGCCACGCCATCTGGAGGCAGACTCTCCACCAGCTCCCGCTTCGCCAAGGCGATGGCCTCCCGGCTCCCCAGGTTCTCGATATGCGCCGCCCCCACGTTCGTCACCACCGCCACCTGCGGCCGCGCGATCGAGGCGAGAAATCGAATCTCTCCCAGATGGTTCATGCCCATCTCGAAGACGTAGACCTGCTCCGTCGGTCTCTGGCGCAGAATGGAGAGCGGCAGACCGATGTGATTATTCAGATTGCCCTCGTTCTTGCCGACGCGAAACGAACCCAGCAGCATCGCCGCCAACATCTCTTTCGTCGTCGTCTTGCCCGCGCTGCCGGTCACTCCAACTACCGTTCCGGGCAAACGCAACCGCGCCCGCCTGGCTAACTCCTGCAGCGCAACAAGGGTATCCCGAACCCGGAACCGCGGCACCCCGCAAGGCGCCACCTCCTGGTCCACCATAACTGCTACGGCCCCTTTCTCGGCCGCCTGCGGGACAAAGGCATGTCCGTCATGGACGTCGCCCCGCAACGCCACGTATAGCGGATCCTCTCCGCCCAGCGTCCGCGTGTCGATGCTCCAATCCCCAACGCTTCCGAGGGCTTCCGGAACGGCGCTCCCGGTCGCCGCCGCGATTTCGGCAAAGGTCATCCTCATACGGCCGTCCTGAATCCCAGACGTCCCAGCGCCACCCGGGCCACCACGCGGTCATCAAAATCAATGGTGCCGCTCCGCAGTACCTGATAGGTCTCGTGCCCCTTCCCCGCCAGGATCACGATGTCTCCCGCCCGCGCCTGCCCCACCGCCGAGGCAATCGCCGCCGCCCGGTCCGGCTCCACGACATGAGGCGTATCCGTCCGCCGCAGCCCCACCATCACGTCGTTCAGAATTGATAGCGGATCCTCGCTACGCGGATTGTCACTCGTTAGGATTACGGCATCGCTCAACTCGCCCGCCGCCATGCCCATCCGTGGCCGCTTCGTCCGGTCCCGGTCGCCGCCGCATCCGAACAGCGTGATCAGCCGCCCGACCGTTAACAGTTGCCGCGCCACCCGCAGGGTATTCCGCAGCGCATCCTCGGTATGCGCATAGTCCACCACCACCAAAAACGGCTGCCCCGCATCCACCCGCTCAAAACGCCCCGGCACGCCTTTACACTCTGCAATCCCGCGTAGCATCGTGGGCCAGTCCAAACCGTAGCTCAGCCCGGTCCCCAGCGCCGCCAGGATGTTGTAGACGTTGATCTCGCCCGTCAACGCAGACCGCACTTCGTGCCGCTCTCCCTGGTAAGCAGCCACAAACCGCAGGCCCGCAAACGTGCTCTCAATCTCTTCCGCCCGTAGCGCCGCGCCCTCGCCCAATCCGTAGGTCAACACCGTCGTCCCCGCCGCCGTCCGGATCCGCCGCCCGTACTCATCGTCCGCGTTAACTACGGCAAACTGTGGCGCAAACTCCTCGCCGAACAGCCGCTCCTTCGCCGTGAAATACTCGTCCATCGTCCCGTGATAGTCGAGATGATCCTGCGTCAGATTCGTGAAGACGGCGGTGTGAAACCGCACCCCGCTCACCCGTCCCTGCGCCAAGGCGTGCGAGGAGACTTCCATCGTCGCGTATCGCCCGCCCGCCGCCACAGTTCGCGCGAAGATCGAAAACAGGTCCAGCGACTCCGGCGTCGTATTCACCGCCGGCTCCGCCACTCCCGCCACGTCGTAGCCAATGGTGCCAATCCGCGTCGTCGTGTTTCCCGCCGCGCGCAGCACCGAGTCCACAACATAAGTGCAGGTCGTTTTGCCGTTCGTCCCCGTGATTCCGGTCACCCCCAACCGCTCATCCGGAGCCCCGTATAACCGCTTCGCTGCCGCCGCCAAAGCCTGCCGCCCGTGGGCGACCTGGATCCAAGGCATCGTCATGCCGTCCGGTCGCGGCGCATCGCTCACCACCGCCACTGCCCCGTTCACCATCGCCTTCGGCGCATAGACTCGCCCGTCCTGCACTGCGCCCACAAACGCGAAAAACAGACTTCCCAACGTGGCGCGGCGCGAGTCGTAGGCGAGGTCCAGGAACGGCAGCGACAGCACGGCGGCATCGCTCACCGCCACGATGTCACTCGCTCTCAATACGTCATGGATTTGCCGGCTCACCGCGAGAACACCACGCGAATCCGCCGCGTCGCATCCAACACGGCGCCCGGTGGCGGCTGTTGCCGCTTGGCGATTCCAGATCCCACCGCATCCACGCGCAATCCCGCCGCCGCTGACTGCTGCAGTACCGCACGCAGAGTCATGCCCTTGAAGTTCGGAGCCTTAGGCCCCGCAACCAGATTCGGGTCCACCTCCGCCACGTTCATCTCGCGCTCTTCTTCCTCTTCCTCGTCTTCGGCGCCAATCACCGGCGCCGGCGTCGGTTCAGTATCCGGCACGTCCCGCTGCACGCCCAGAATCCGCAACGCGTTCTGCGCTACCTTTCGAAACACCGGACCTGCCACACCGCCCGCCAGTTTCGATGTGCGGTTGAGCGTCACGACGACCACAATTTCCGGATTCGACACCGGCGCAAAACCCATAAACGTCGAGTTGTACAGCCGCTGATACCCTTTGCCGACCTCGAAGATTTTTCCCGTGCCGGTCTTCCCACCCGAGGTGTAGCCCTTCAGTTTGGCTGCTTTGCCCGTCCCCTCAAGCACTACCATCTCCATCATCCGCCGCATTTTGATCGCCGTCTCCGGCTTAATCCGCTGCTCGGGAGGCGGCATCACCTCTTTCACCGGCTCCTCACCCGGCTCCTGCCGCTCCATCACGATGTGCGGCTTCACCCAAACGCCATTGTTGGCGATGATTCCCGCCGCCTGCGCCAACTGCAGCGTAGTCGTCATCATCTCGTGGCCGATCGCCACCGACGCGATCGAATCCGGCTGCCACTTCCGCAACGGGTATAGCACCCCGGCCGATTCGCCCGGCAGCCCCAAACCCACGGCGCTCCCGAACCCGAAACGCCGCATATACTCGTGCAGGTTCTCCTTGCCTACCCGCATGCCGATATTCACGGACCCCAAATTGGACGACTTCGCCAGCACCAGCTCCATCGGCAGCACGCCGTAGGCATGTTCATCGTGGATGTCGCGCCCCAAAATACGCATCACCGTTCCACCGCACAGAATGGGCGTCTCCGGCCGCAGATTCGTCGTCTCCAGCGCCGCCGTCATCGTCACCACCTTGCACACGGAACCAGGCTCAAAAGGCACGCTCACCGCATGGTTCACCCGGCTAGCCATCTCGCCCTTCTGGAGGAGCTTCACATTGGGATCAAACGTCGGCCAACTCGCCATGGCCAGAATTTCGCCGGTCTTCACGTGCAGGACCACCAACGAGCCGAACGGAATCTTTCCCTCGACCAACGCCTCGCGCAGCGCGCTCTCGGCGGAGAACTGAATGCCCTCGTCAATCGTCAGGCGGACGTTCGCCCCCGCCGTCGGCGCGCCGCCTTTGTACTTCCGGCCGTAGCCCCGGCTGCGGGAATCCCGCTCCACCAGCACCTTCGCGTCCAGTCCGGCCAACTCTTCGTTCAAGCTGAACTCCAGGCCGCCTTCGCCCTCCCCATCGCCGTTCAATGAGCCCAGCAGGTTCGCCGCCAGCGTTTGCTTCGGGTAGATCCGCCGCCCGGTTCCACGAATCGACACATAGTCCAGATGGAACGAACGAATTCGATCCACCTGCTCGAGCGTGGCATGTTCCTTTAAGCGGAGATCGCCGCGGCCGTCCCGCCGCGCCGTCATGATCCGCCGTTCCACTTCAGCCGGATCCAGATCGAGCGCCGTCGATAGCAGGCTGGTCGCAAAGTCCACGTCCGGAATCTGCAGCGGCGTGACGTGAATCGAATCCACCGGCACGCTCATCGCCAGCTTGCCCTGGCCCCGCGTCAGAATCTGGCCGCGCATCGCCGCCACATTCAGCTCTTTCGTCTGCTGAGCCTTGGCGCGATCCGCCAACTGCTCGTGTTCCACTACCTGCAGTTGCACCAAACGCCCGAAGATAATCAATCCCCAAACGAGCGAACACCAGGTAACGATAATCAATCGCTTGTGCGATTGCGGCTCCGCCGTCGTCTCCAAGTTGCTGTCCATCGTATATGCTCCACTGGAAACCGGGCGGGCGTGTCGTTGGCCTTACTCACTTCGCAGTAAGCACGCCCGCCCCACTTCCAGGGCCTTGCGGCCTTTCCTTCGGGGGAGGAAACTCAAAAAACTGACAAAGATCTAAAGAATCCGAGGGCGGCTGTTGGGCGAATTTTCATTCGCGCCGGGGGAGTAGGATTGGAAGGCAGCCGCCCCCGGAATGGAAAAATTGTTTACTTCTTCGAAGCGGGCGCCTGGTTCATCGCCAGTGCCGTGCTCCGGTCCACGTTCAAAACCACCAGCGCTTCCGGCGAGGGCTCGGTAAAGTTCCGGCTCTCCGCCTCACGCGCCAGCACGCCGGGGCTCAGCAATTGGTCTTCAATCGCCTCCAATTGCGCCAGCTCTTTCTCAAGGCGAGCTTGCTCGTCCCGCGAACGCTCGATCTGGTAACCGGCCAGCTTGCCGTACGCCGTCGGCACAATCATGCCCACCGCGACAACGGCGGCCACACAGGCCATGCCGATCGTCTTCCAGCAGGTGGCCGTCGCGGCCTTGTCTTCCGTGCGAAGAACGAGAGTGTTGTCGATTTTCTTCCGGAACAGGTGGATTTGCTCGTTGGGCATCTCCCGCAACATACCCGGCTCCTGCCGTTTCTCGTCGCGCTCAGCGAATGCACCGCGGGTACCCGCCGCGGTACGCGGCAGCATGCGGCTGAAAAAGTCATTTACGAAGGTTGCCATTTTTTCTACTCTCCCCTGAACAATTGCTTTTGCGGTTGGCGCCTTCCGGCCTTACAATATTTCCAACACCCGAAGCGTGGCGCTCCGGCTGGCGGAGTTCTCATACACTTCGCGATCCGAAGGTTTGACAGCGTGTTTGGTTAATAGTCGAGCCCGCCCTTCCCTGTGCAGGCGTTGGAAATGTGTTTTGACAATTTTTGCTTCGCCCGAATGAAATGCTATGACTACCGCTCTTCCACCCGGTTCGAGTAAGTCCGGCAGCGCTTCCATCAACGCTGTAACTTCCTCTAACTCCTGGTTCACTGCCATGCGGAGCGCCATGAAGGTCAACGTAGCCGGATGGAGCTTGGATCCCCCACGGGGTACCGCCCGGGACACAATCTCGGCTAACTGCAGAGATGTATGTATCGGACGGTTCCGTAGAAGTGCTCTGGCTATGGTATACGACCTCCTCTCCTGGGCTAAGTTGAACAACAAATTGGCTAACTCGCGTTCCGGTAACTGGTTGACTAAGTCCGCCGCGGTAAATCCCTGCGACGTATCTTGTCTCATATCCAGCGGTCCGTCCGTCGAGAACGAAAATCCCCTGTCGCCGGTGAGCTGGACTCGCGATACGCCCAAGTCCGCCGTCAAACCGGCTAGCTTCCCCACGCCCCGCTCCGTCAGCGCCTGCCGCGCCCGCGAGAACGCCGTGTGGATAAATTCGATATTCCGTGGCCCATCCGCCAAGTTCTGCTTGGCCATCTCGAGCGCCGAAGCGTCCCGGTCCAGGGCATACACCATTCCGGGAGCCGACCGCTCCGCGATGGCCCTTGAATGCCCCCCCATGCCGCAAGTAAAGTCCCCATACGGGCGCCCCGAATGGATGTTCATCCATTCGATCGTCTCCGGTAGTAGGACTGAATAATGCATGCATTGGAAAACCCGTTACAGCAACCGCGCGCCTTCCGGCTTCGAGATCTGCTCTGCGGCCGACTGCTTCGCCACCTGAATCCGCGCCTCGTATTCCGAGGTCAACTTCCCGCGCAGCGTGCCCTGATGGTCCATCATGGTCAGTTCCGCGCCCTTCAAATTCAATTCCGTCCGCAGCGCAGGGTTCGGCGTCAGCTTCTTGCTCTGGTCCAGCGTCGTCATCCAGCCGTAGTGCTGCATGGCCAAGCTCCAGTTCTCGTACTCCTCTTCACTCTTCTGCGCGTACGCCGCTGCTTTCTGCTTCATCCACAAACACTTCGGAAAAATCTTGATCCAGCCCTTCTCCCAGGTCACGAAAAAATCCCGTTCCCCCAGCGTCCCCTCGAAGTACGTCACCCATTCCCCCGGCACCTGGATGCGGCCCTGGCCATCCACTTTGAGAGTAAAACTCCCAGAGGGGGCCTCAAGCTGCTTGATGCTGAGTTCCTCGGCTGTCACTTCGTAAATCCTTCGAACCACTTTGGAGGTGCTTTGGAAGCTACTTCCGGCTGCTAAAATTGAGAATAGTCTCGATCGGACCAAATTGCAAGGCTTTTCCCCGAGAAAGTTCTGCTTTGCCTGAGCCCCCTAAATTATTGTCTTCAAACGTCTTACGGAAAAATCCCTCGCCCCGGGCGATAGAAAAGCGAAGACAGCATTACCCCCACAACCTGTAGTTGCCGCTCCCCCCAAATACCCCAATCAAAGTGCCGCTCCTTCCCATCCCTCCCGCCGTTTTGCTACCCTGAGCGGGTGTACCCGCCCCCCAGCCTTTACGACATGGAACCCGGCCCGGAATGCCCCGAAATCGTACGGGCCATCGTCGAGATCCCCAAAAATTCCGCCAACAAGATTGAGTACGACGGTAAGCTAGGCATCTTCCGCCTCGACCGTGCCCTGTACTCGCCAATGCACTACCCCGGCGACTACGGATTTATCCCCGGCACCCTTGCCGAAGACAACGACCCCATGGACGTTCTCGTCCTGGTCCAGGAGCCCAGTTTCACCGGCTGCCTCATCGAAGTCCGCCCCGTCGGCGTCCTCAACATGGTCGATGCCAACGAAGGCGACCAGAAGATCCTCGCCGTCCCCACCAAGAACCCGCGCTACGATCAGATCCACACGATGGACCAGATCTTCCCGCACGTCCGCCGCGAAATCGAGCACTTCTTCTCCATCTATAAGGAACTCCAAGGTTCCATGCCGAAGATGGACGGCTGGGGCGGGCCCATTGAGGCCCGCAAGGCGATCATCGAAAGCCGCGCTCGCTACCTGGACGTCAAAGCCGCCGCCGAAGCCGCGGCTGCCCCTCCGAAGGAATAGGCCTATGGCCGCCTGCCGCCGATATCTCGTCCGCGGCCGCGTCCAGGGTGTCGGCTTTCGGTACTTCGTGCAGAAGGAAGCAGTGCGCCTCGGCCTCCGGGGCTGGGTGCGTAATCTCGACGACGGTCGTGTAGAAGCCCTCGCTGAAGGGCCCATGGCCGTTCTCGACGAATTCGAGGGCGCTCTCCACCGCGGCCCCCGCTGGGCGGAGGTTCGTGGTGTCGATATCGAAGAGGCGCCCGCCGGCGCCCCTCCCGGCTTCTCAATCGTCTAAGCCAGAACCTCGGTCACGACCCGCGCCGGGAACTGGTCCGTGAGCCGCTCCTGCAGCCCGTGCCGCTCATAGACCAGCTTCCGGTAGTTCAGACCCAGCCGATCAAGAATCGTCGCATGGAGGTCATGTACGCTCACCCGGTTCTCCACGGCCTTGAACCCAATCTCGTCCGTCGCCCCGTGCATCGTCCCGCCCTTCATCCCCGCCCCGGCCATCCACACGCTGAATCCATTTGGTCCGTGGTCCCGTCCCGCGTCCTTTCCGGTGCCACCCTGCGACATCGGTAATCGCCCGAATTCCCCGCCCCACACCACGAGCGTTTCGTCCAATAGGCCCCGCTGCTTCAAATCCTTCAACAGCGCCGCCGCGGGCTTGTCGGTCTTCCCGCACGCGTACCGCAGACTCGCCTCCAGGCTCCCGTGCGAATCGAAGATCTGGCTTTCAATGTAGATCTGTACGTACCGAACGCCACGCTCTACCAGCCGCCGCGCCATCAGGCAACGCTTCCCGTAGGAAGCCGTCAACGGGTCGTTCAACCCGTAAGCCTCCCGGGTCGCCTCGCTCTCCTTCATCACGTCCAGCGCGTCGGAAGCGGCCATCTGCATCCGCGCCGCCAGCTCATAACTGGAAATCCGCGCGTCCAACTCCGGCTGATACGGCCTCTGCTTCTGATGCGCGCTGTCCAACTTCCGCAGCAGGTTCCGCTCCGCCTCCACGAGCGGGGTAGGAATCTCCTCCCGCGGCTGCAGGTTCAGCACCGGCGGACCCTCCGTACGGAACCGGGTGCCCTGGTACAACGGCGGCAGCCAAGCCGACTGCCAATTCGAAATCCCGTTGATCGGCAACCCCTTCGGATCGTCCAGCACCACATACGCCGGCAGGTTCTGATTCTCCGTCCCTAACCCATAGGCCACCCAGGCCCCAATCGCCGGCCGGCTCGCAATCGTCCGCCCTGTATGCATCAGGAACAACGCCGGCTCATGGTTAGCATGTTCGCCGTACATCGACCGGATCAGCGCGATATCGTCCACGCACTCCGACAGATGCGGCAGCGCGTCGGAGATGTCCATGCCGCTCTTGCCCGCCTTCTTGAACGCGAACGGCGAAGGCATCAGCACGCCCGGCTTGTCGCCGTTCGAGATCGCAAAGCTCAGCTCCCGGCTCGGCGCCGAACCGGCCAGCCGCGTCAAGGTCGGCTTCGGATCGAACAGGTCCACTTGGCTCGGCCCGCCGTTCATGAACAGTTGGATCACCGCCTTCGCCTTGGCCGGAGCGTGGGGCGCCTTTGGCTTCAAATCGTAAACGCCGGAATTGGCATAAAGGTCCCGGCCCAGCAGTCCTGCCAACGCCGCCCCGTGCAGGCCGTTGGCCACCGAAGAAAAGAAATCGCGCCGTGTCTTCATCGTCCGTTCCTTAGTCAATAAAGCTGAACTCAGCCGAGTTCAAGATCGCATGGCAGTAGTTCGCCAGCGCCAACCATGCCGCGCTCGCCGCCCGCGGCGCTTCGCCGTTGTCGGCCGCCAGCCGTGCCGGCCACTGCTCCCGGAACGCGGCGATCGCTTCGAGCCCCGTCTTGGTCTCCTCCGCCGTCGGCCGCCGTCCATAAGCCCGCAAGTACACTAGGTCCACCTGCCGCGCCCGATCGCCGTCTGCCTCGTCGATCACCCGCCCGGCCATGTACTTCGCCAGGTCCCAAGCCATCGACCCGTTCATCATATGCAGCGCCTGCGTCGCCACGTTCGATTGCCGCCGCTCGGTGCAGTTCGGCGTCATCGCCGGCAGGTCGAACGCATCCAGCAGCGAAACCGGAGTCTGCCGCCGATGCAGCACGTAGATGCTCCGCCGCAGTCCGGCCTTCGTCGGCTGCACGGTCACCTCTTTGTCCGGCCGGATGTCCACTTCAGTCGGCGGGCCAAACGCCGTCGCGTCCAGCCGCCCGGTCGCCGTCAACAGCGAATCATAGAGCGTCTCGGCGTCCATGCGCCGTAGCGGCATGCGGCTCACCAGCGCATTCTCCGGATCTTTGGCGATCAATCCCGGATCCACCGCCGAGCTCTGTTGATACGCCTCGGACGTCATCATCAGCCGGTGCATCTGCTTCATGCTCCAGCCCTTCGCGACGAACTCCGTCGCCAGCCAGTCCAGCAGTTCCGGATGCGACGGCGCAACACCCGACCGTCCGAAATTCGAAACGCTCGCCACGATGCCGCGCCCGAAGTGCCGCATCCACATCTGGTTCACCATCACCCGGCTGGTCAACGGGTGATTCGGCTGCGTCAGCCACTTTGCCAGCGCCAACCGCCGCCCGCTCGTGCCGGGAAATGGGCGCTCGACCTTATAAGGCTGCAAGCCGGCAATATCCAACAGCATCGGAGTCGCCGGCTCCACCGGATCGGCAAACCCCACCGGATCGCCCCGCCGGAGCAGGTACGCCTGCGACGGCTCCTCGTTATCAACTAGCACTCGCACATGCGGCTTCTGCTTCAACTTCCGCCGCACCGCCTGCAGCTCTAGATCGATCGGCCGCGTCACCGCCGCCAACTCCGGAAACTTCTTCACCAACTCCGCATCGGTAATCTTCTCGGTCACCTTCGCCCGGAACGGCGCCATCGCCTTCTCGAGCGACTCCTTCAACTTCGCCTGCTCCGCCTCCAAAGGCGCATTGAATTCGGCCACTTCTTTCCGTTCGCTCTCCAGCGCCAGGTCCAGTTCCCGCTTGTTCGGGCTCTTCCATTCGTAGGGGTCATAGGCGCCCTGCAGGATGGCGCTCAGCCGGTAATAGTCCCGCTGCGGAATCGGGTCGTACTTATGGTTGTGGCAACGCGCGCAGCCCATCGTCAGGCCCATCACAGAGGACGACAGCACCTCAATCTCATCGGCGACAATGTTCATCCGCTCGCCCAGCAAGCCCCGTTCATTCGAGTTCGTCGGGTCGGGCGTCGTCCGCAAAAAGCCTGTGGCCGCCAACCGGTCCAGCATCTCCGGCGTCGCCACGCCCTTGGCCTTCTTCCAGTCATCGGACATCTCATCGCCCGCCAACTGCTCGGTCAGGAACAACGAATAGGGCTTATCCGCATTGAGCGACCGGATCACATAATCCCGATACCGCCACGCGTACCGCCGCACCCCATCATCCTGCCCGAAGCCTTCAGAGTCGGCATACCCGGCCAGGTCGAGCCAATGCTGCCCCCACCGTTCGCCGTATTTCGGCGAAGCCAGTAACCGCTCCACCACCCGTTCATATGCCCCCGGCGCTGCGTCTTTCAGATACGCATCCACCTCCGCCACCGTCGGCGGGGTCCCCGTCAGGTCGAGATAGGCGCGCCTTAGCAGCGCCAATCGATCAGCCTTCTTGTTGTAGGCCAACCCTTTCGTCTTCAATTTTGTCAGCAAAAACGCATCAATCGGATGCGCGGCCCCGGCCGGAACCGCGGGCCGCACCGGCGGAGTCAGGCTCCAGAACTGCCGGTCCTTCGCCGTCACCACCGCGTCCGGCGTCTCCGTTACCGGCTTCGCCTCCGGCGCTCCCGCCGCGATCCACGCCCGAATCTTCTCCGTCTCTCCGTCCGTCGGCAGCTCCACAGCCAGCGTCTTCGCCAGCTTATCCGGCGGCATCTGGCCCTTCACGATGCGCGTATACAGCAGGCTCTCTTCCGGCTTCCCTGGGACCAGCGCCGGTCCGGATTTTCCGCCCTTCAACCGGCTGGCCACGGTCCGCATATCCAGGCCGCCCATCTTCTGCAACCCGCCGTGGCACGTCACGCAACGCGCTTGGATGATGCCGCGCACCTCGTGCTCGTTGACGGCTGCCACCGCCGCCGGCGCCTCCAGGCCCTTATCGATCCACGCCCGCACTTGATCCATCTCCGCCGGGGTCATCTTGTTCTTGCCCGGCGGCATCTGTCCGGTCACGATCTTGTCCATCAGCAGGCTCTTCGCCGCCGCGCCCGGCTGCACCGAAGGCCCCGATGCGCCACCCCGCAGCACCGCCTCCGGCGACCGCAGATCCAGCTTCCCCTGCGCCACGCCCGCGCCATGACAGGCCAGGCATTTGGCCTTGAAGATTGGCATCACATCCGTCTCAAACGTGGGTGCGCCGAAAGCCAGCGACGAAACGAAGCCAATCAGGAGAAGCCGCATCATTATAGAGCCTATCGCACCTCACTCCGTCCGCAAGGCGATCATCGGGTCAATCCGCGACGCCCGCCGCGCCGGCAGGTATCCCGCCACCAGCGCCACCGCGCCAATCAACACCAGCATCGCCAGGAAGCTCACCGGGTCGTCCGCCGTCACTCCGTAGAGCAACCCCGAAAGCCCTCGCGCCAATCCCCACGCGCCGATCGAACCCAGCAGCATCCCCACCCCCGCCAGCGTCAGCGTCTCTTTTACAATCCGCCCCTGCACCGACGTCGCCGGCTCGCCCAGAGCCATCCGGATGCCAATCTCATGCGTTCGCCGCGTCACCGAGTACATCACGACGGCGTAGATCCCCAGCGACGCCAACACCACCGCGAACACGGCAAACCCGCCCAACATCGTCACCACGAACTTTCGCTGCGATACCGACCGGTCAACCAATCCCTGTACCGTCCGGAATGCGTTTGAAGCCAGATTCGGGTCAATCGGTTGCAGCGCCCTCCGCACCGCCGCCGTCAACTGGGCCGGGGGCAGCGACGTCCGCAGCACCAGATCCACCGTCGGGAAGTCGCCGGTCTGTCGGATCGGAATATACATCTCCAATCCCGACTCCTTCTCAAGCGCCAAGTGCCGCACGTTTCCCACGACTCCCACCACCCGCCGGTCAAACCGGCCGAACGACGTGTACTGTCCTAACGGATCCTGCCCCGGCCACAACCGCTTCGCCATCGCTTCGTTGATGATGATTACTGGATCCGACTTTTCAGTATCCTGCGCCGTGAAGTCTCGCCCAGCCCGCATGGGAATCCGCATCGCGTCGAAGTATCCGTCGCTCGAAATCCGCACAAACGCCGATGGATACTCTCCTCGCTTGTAGGTCTGTCCTCGCGCCCCCGCCCCCCACGTCCGGTTCCGCCCCAGCGGCAGCGTATCGGTCAGCGCCGCCGCCTCCACACCCGGAATGTCCCTCGCCAGCCGCAACGCCTCGTTGAAGTAGCCGTTGGCCTTCTCCTGCGAACTCGTGTACTCCTTCGCCGGGTCGATCCGGATCGCCGCCGTGTGAACCGGATCGAAGCCCAGGTTCACATCGAGTAACGCCAGAAAACTCCGCACCAGCAGCCCTGCGCCCACCATCAGGATGCAGGCGAACGCAATCTCCATCACCACCAGCGTGTTCCGTAGCCCGCTCCGCTTCTTGTTGTCGCTGCTGCCGCGGGTGCTCTCCATCAGTGCGTCGCCCACGTGCCACGCCGGCGCCATCCCGAAGAGAACCCCGGTCGCCACCGCGCCCAGCACCGTGAACAGCGCCACCCGCCAATCCAGGCGCACCGTGCTCAGTAGCGGCACGTTCATGTCTTCGAGGCGCGCCAACGCCGCCGTCCCCGCATACGCGAACACCAGCCCGACCACGGCCCCGGCCCCGGCTAACAGCAGACTCTCCGTCAACAGTTGCCGCACCAGCCGCCCCCGTCCCGCGCCCAATGCCGCCCGCACCGCGAACTCCTTCTGCCGGCCGGTCATCCGCGCCAGCAGAAGGTTCGACAGGTTTGCGCACACGATCAACATCACCACGCCAACTGCGCAGCTCAGCACCAGTAACGCCGGCCGCACCCGGCCGCTCACCCTCTCCCGCAGCGGCATCAATTGCATTTGCATCGAGTTCCGTTCCGGATGCGCCTTCACCAGCCGGTCGCCGATTACCTTCGCCTCCTCCTGCGCCGCCGCTACCGTCACGCCCGGCTTCAATCGTCCGATGGCCGAGGTTGTATTCCCCCACCGGTTCGTTTCCTGTGTCAGCGGAAACGGAGCATACACATCAAAACGGGTACCCGGCGCGAACACTTGCCCAAGGTCAAAGCTGTCCGGAAGCACTCCCACGACGGTCACGGCCGCATCGTCTAACGACAACTTCTTCCCCACGATGTTCGGATCCGCCGCGAAGCGCCGTGTCCAGAACCCATGGCTCAGCAGCACCACGGGAGCCGCGTTCCAACGGCACTCCTCCTCCGTGAATGTCCTGCCCATCATCGCCCCTACCCCGAGCACCGGCAGGAAGTTTTGCGAGATCTGCAGTTGGGTCAGCCGTTCCGGCTCGCCCACTCCGGTCAGCCGGCGGTCCCCCACTCCGTAGAACGCCATGTATCCAGCGATGTCGCTGAACGACTGGTTCGCCGCCCGGTAGTCCATCACATGGCCTACCTGGAGCGTCTGCGACGAAAGCCCTTCCCCGTTATTGTTCGCAATCCATACCAGCCGGCCATCGTCCGCAAACGGCAACGGACGCACGAGCAGCGTATGCACCACGCTGAACACCGTCGACGACGCCCCGATGCCGAGCCCCAGAATCAAGATCGCGAACAACGCAAAGCCAGTCTCGCGCCGTAGCGTCCGCCCCGCGTAGCGCAGATCCTGCCCCACGGCCTCAAGCCACGGAATCCCCCGCGCCTCCCGATGCAACTCCTTCGCACTCTGCAACCCACCCAGGTCCAGCCGCGCCCGCCGCCGCGCCTCCTCCGGCGACAAGCCCTTCGCCAGATGCTCCTCCGTCGCCATCTCCAAGTGCGATGCCAACTCGGCGTCCAACTCCGCATCCACCGCCTTCCCCCGGAACAGGTTCCCCATCCGCCGCGCCAACATCCGTAGGCTCTCCATTACTGCGCCTCCGCTTCGGCTTTCATCGAAACCACCCGAACCATCACGTCCACCAGCCGCTCCCAATAGGCAAGGTCGGCCGCCAACTGCTCCCGCCCCGCGGCGGTAATCGTGTAGAACTTCGCCTTACGGTTATTGCCGGAGGTGCCCCACTCGGCCGAAATCCAGCCGCGCACCTGCAGCCGTACGAGCGAAGCGTAGATCGTCCCCTGGTTCAGCAGGATCTGATCCCCCGACACCTGTTCAATCCGCCGGGCGAGGCCGTATCCATGCATCGAGCCCATCACGGACAGCGCCTGCAGCACCATGAGGTCCAAAGTGCCTTGTAGAAGATCGAGTTTCGGTTGGTTCAAAATTGCTCCTGTGCGAATGCCACACAAGGGTTACGAGTGAACTTGAAAAAGGTTCCCCACTTTTTTCCGCTTGTCACGAACTAGCGGCAGGTTGCATCGTTATGGGTATGACCTGCAAAGTGACCTACGAGACAGATGCCCGCTGCGTTGCCGAGACCCGCGGCCACCAGACCATCGTGGACCAACCGGTGGACAACCGCGGCACTGACG
Source organism: Candidatus Sulfopaludibacter sp. SbA3 (assembly GCA_945890485.1). GTDB lineage: Bacteria > Acidobacteriota > Terriglobia > Bryobacterales > Bryobacteraceae. The sequence goes on from CAMDCN010000019.1 coordinate 132,005, forward strand.
AAGGAATGACCCCGCCCGAACTTCTCTTGGCCTCGCTAGGCACCTGTGCGATGTACTACGCCGCCGACTACCTCCGCCGCAACAACCAACCGGCGAAGGGGATGGAAGTCTTTGTCGACGCCGAAAAGGCAACGGCTCCCGCGCGGTTAGGCCACTTCACCATCCGCGTCGTCATCCCCGAAGTAACGGACCCCGCCCACCTCGAAGGCGCCCGCCGCACGGCGGAGAAGTGCCTCGTGAAAAACACGATGCTCATCCCGCCCACCATCGAGCTGACTGTCGAAACCCTAGCCGCCGTCTAGACCAGCTACGATCCGATCACTAAGCGCAAACCCGAAGCCTCGGCATACGCTCGGAACTCCTTGTCCCGTGTGAGCAGCGGAACCTCCCGATCCGCACAGCACTGCGCAATGAGTGCATCTCCCAGACGCGCTTTCCGCCGCTTGGCTAACACCTTTGCTCGCGGCCTACCCACCCGCTCCCGATATCCCGCTTCGAGCTCAATCAGCGGAAGGTCCCCCAGGAATTTGGCTGTCTCCTGCGGCAAGGCCGGATCGCTTAAAAGCTCCGTTAAGACGGCCGGAGCCATCAGCACCAGACGGTCCTGGAAGGCGCGATCCAGCAGATCCGAATCTTCGCCGCCTTCACCCTGCAGAAACGCGATCCAGGTGCTCGTGTCAACAGAGATCACCGGTCGGCCCGTAGCTCCTCTGCCGTTTTCGAGAAGCGAACTTTCGCTCGCATTTGGCGCAACTGTTCATAGGCATGCGAGGCCGCGATCAACTGGAGACCGGTCCGAATAGTTTGCGAAATGCCAGCGCCGCTCGCGATTTGTGCCCTGGCAAGCAAATCAGGAGAAACTTCAATCGTAATCTTCCGCGTGGGCTCCATACCCCCGCTCTACCAAACTGCCGGCCCGCATCGAGTACGGCCCCGTGCCGCGGCGCGTCTCACGCTACCATATCTCCTGTGAGCGCCTCCGAAGTCGAACTAACCCAACGCCTCCTCGACGGCGACGAAGGCGCCCTCGCGCCCCTTCTCGAAACGATCCAACGCAAAGTCTTCCAGTACACCTGGCTCATGTGCGGCCAACGCGAAGACGCCGAAGAAGTCGCCCAGGATACCCTCCTCAAAGTCTCCCAAAACTGGCGCCAACTCCACGACCCCCACCGCATCAAGTCCTGGATGTTCTCCATCGCCCGCAACTGCTGCCTCATGAAGCGCCGCAAAAGCGTCTTCGCCCCCATTGCCGAGGTTCCCGTCGAAGACCTCCCCCTCTCCTCCGCCGATCCCGACCCCGAAACTCAGCTCCTCCAACACGAAATCACCGCCGAGCTCGAAGACGCCCTCCGCCTCATCCCCGATACCTACCGAGCCGTCCTCCTCCTCCGTGATCGAGAAGAGCTCTCCACAGCAGAAACGGCGGAGCTGCTCGGCCTCAGCGAAGACGCTACCAAACAGCGCCTCCACCGCGGCCGGGCCATGCTCCGCCGTCACTTCCTAGCACAGCAAGGCGCTTAGCGGCCCCGCGCCATCGCCTCTAACGCCGCCACGCGCTCCGCCGTCGGCGGATGCGTCGAGAACAGCTTCGCCAATCCGCCCCCGCTAAACGGGTTCGAAATGTACATGTGCGCCATCGCCGGAGATCCCTCCGTCGCGGGCACCCGATGCGACCAGTTCTCGATCTTCATCAACGCATTCGCCAACGAAGCCGGCTGGCCGGTGTACACCGCGGCGTCCCGATCCGCCATAAACTCCCGCGACCGCGAAATGGCCATCTGAATCATGGCCGCCGCAATCGGCGCCACAATCATCGCCACCAACCCGCCAATCGGGCTGCTGCCTTCCTCATCGTCATGCCGGCCACCCCCGAACATCGACGCCCACATCGCCATCTGCCCCAGCGAGCTGATCGCGCCCGCAATCGTCGCCGAAACGGTCATGATCAACGTATCCCGGTGCGCGATATGGGCCAACTCATGCGCAATCACCCCGGCGATCTCGTCCCGGTTCAGCGCCCGCAGCAACCCTTCGGTCACCGCCACCGCGCCCTTGCTCGGGTTCCGCCCCGTTGCGAACGCGTTCGGCGACTGGTCCGGAATGATGTACAGTTTCGGCATCGGTATGCCGGCCTTCTGCGCCAGGCCCTGCGTCATCGAGTACAACTCGCGCGCGTCCCCGGGCTGAATCTCTTCAGCGTGATGCATTTTCAGAACGATCGTGTCAGACCACCAATACGACACGAAGTTCATCACGATGGCCATGCCCAAAGCGATCACCAGACCGCTCCGTCCCCCCAGCGCACCGCCCACACCGATCAACAGCGCCGTCAGCGCCGCCAACAACATATAGGTCTTAACAGTGTTCATGCTTCCTCCACAATACAAAAAACCTCTTGTGCCAACCGTCGGCGAACCTTCCGCAACCACGGCTGACACAAAAGGTCTTGATCCACACCGTTTCGCAGTGTGCCAGTCTACCGGGCGCTCTCACGCCGTCTTGACGATAGACCAGAGGGCAGACGATCTACTCCCCTTTCGTGTTCAATCCATCAGATGCGCCAACCTAGCCGTTGGTTGCAACGCAATCAAACGATCAAAGCCATCGCCCGCTTCATCGCATCGGCCACTTTCGCCAACGCCTGCTCCGGCGGCAACGCCCGCAGCGGCGCATTGAACGGTTCACACCGCGCCGGCGCATCGCATCCCAACCCCTGCAACGTATTCAAAAACGTCTTCAGATCCAAAACCCCCGTCGCCAGCGGTAACTCCCGCTTCGAATCAATCTGCTGATCCGCTGGAATCCCCGCCGGGGCATCGTTCAAGTCGATCGAAACAATATCCTCGTTCCGCAAGGTCTTCAACTCCGCCGCCCCCTCCCCAGCCATCTGCCAGTGCCAGGAATCGAGCACAAACCCCACGTTCCCCGTCCCAATCTCGGCAATCAGGTCCTTCGCCTCCGCCATCGTGTGGATAAACGGATACTTCCGCGAAGTCCACAACGTCTTCGGCCCCACGTACTCCAACCCAAACCGCTGCCCATTGTCCTTACAAACCTGCGCAATCGCCCTCAGCCGCGTCGCGTGCTGCCGCATGTTCTGCAAATACGTCAGCTCATCACTCGCCGGCATCAGCCACGTCGAAACCCGCTTCACCCCCGCCACGGCCAGCGCCTTCGCTACCGCCGGAAACTTCGCCATGCCCGCGTCAAACGTGGCCTGATCCTTCCGGTACTCCACCGTCAATCCCGCCGATCCCCATACCAGCCGTTTCGCCGCCACCCCCGCCGCCAACTCCTTGATCTGCGCCGGTGTCATCGCCGCCATCGTCTCCCCATACGGCTCCACCGCTTCGAAGCCATAATAATGAGCAAACTCAATCGCCTGCTCCTGCGTCGCCTTTACCCCGATCGAACCCGGCGATAAACTAATGGTCATCTTCCGCATATTTCCCTCGTCCCTGCGATACTAAAAAGTACAACGGATCGCGCAACCCAATCATCTCACGGAGTATTATGATGAGCTCGGCAGCACTGCCTACCCTCGTCGCCGACAGAACCTTCGTCGATGACGCCCTGGAATCGGTCCTCCGTGACCATTCCGGCGGCGCTCCGAATCCAGTCTTCCAGGCGATGCGCTTTGCCGTTCTCACCGGTGGCCAGCGCCTCCGGCCCGTCCTCGCCCTTCGCATCGGCCGGCTCGCCAGCGCGGACCTCCGCCTCGTCACCCGCGGGGCCGTTTCCATCGAACTCTTCCACTGCGCCTCGCTCATCGTCGACGACCTTCCCTGCATGGACGACGAAATGACCCGCCGCGGACAACCCACCGTCCACCGCCAGTTCGGCGAGGCCACCGCCCTGCTCGCCGCCTTCAGCCTCGTCGCCCTCGCCGCCCGTCACTCCACCGAAGGCGTCACCTGCCCCGCCGAAGCCGAACGCCTCGGCTGCTTCCAGCAAAAACTCCTTCGCGTCCTCGATTGCAACTCCCTCGTCGGTGGCCAAGCCATGGATCTAGCCGACCCCGGCTGCTCCTCCCGTCGCCTCGCCGAACTCAAAACGGCGCCCCTTTTCAAGCTTTCCGCCCGCGCCGGCCTTCTCGGTTCGCCCCTCGATGAGCCCCTCCGCCATCAAATCACCAAACTCGGCCACGAGTTCGGCGTATCGTATCAATTGATGGACGATCTCAACGACGGCCACGCGACCTCCCGGGAAGCCTTCGAGCAGCAACTCGAGAACACCCGCGCCCTCCTCGCTCCGTTTGGCTCTCAGGCCGGGGAGATCCAGGACATGCTCGATTATTTGGAAGCCAAGTCGATTGCCTAATAAAATCATTGTCATTGGCAGCGGATTCGGCGGCCTCGGCACCGCCGTGCGCCTGCAATCCCGCGGATTCGACGTCGAAATCTTTGAAGCCCGCGATAAACTCGGCGGCCGTGCCTACGTCTACGAACAGGACGGCTTCACCTTCGACGCCGGCCCCACCGTCATCACGGCGCCCTTCATGCTGGAGGACCTCTTCTCCGGAGCCGGCCGCGATATCAAGGATTACGTCGACATCGTCCCCGTCAATCCCTTCTACAACATCGAGTTCCACGACGGCCGCAGCTTCTCCTACAACGCCGACGAAACGGAGACCATCCGCAAGATCCAAGCCTTCTCCCCCGGCGACGTCGAAGGCTACCAGGAGATGATCCGTCAAGCCAAAGCCATCTTTCAGAAAGGTTTCGTCGAACTCTCCGACGTTCCCTTCTTGAACTTCATGGACATGGTGAAGATCGCCCCGGATCTCATCCGCCTCCAAAGCCACAAGACGGTCTTCCAGTTCGTCAAACGCTACATTAAGGATCCGCTCCTCCAGCGCGTTTTCAGCTTCCATCCGCTCCTGGTCGGCGGCAACCCCTTCCAGACGACCTCCATCTACGCCCTCATCCACCACCTCGAACGCGAATGGGGAGTCCATTACGCCATGGGCGGCACCGGCGCCGTCGTCACCGCCCTCGGCCAACTCTTCCGCGAACTCGGCGGCAAGATCCATCTCAACACCCCCGTCCGCAGCATCCTCACCCGCGGTGGCGTCGCCGCCGGCATCGATACCGACGTCGGCCAGATGCACACCGCCGATGCCGTCGTCTCCAACGCCGACGTCGCCAACACCTACCGTAAGATGCTCCCCGAAAAGTCCCGCGCCAAGTGGACCAACAAGAAGCTCGACAGCATGAAGTACTCGATGGGTCTCTTCGTCATCTACTTCGGCACCAAGGGCGTCTACGAGAATATCGAGCACCATACGATCCTCTTGGGCCGCCGCTACGAAGAGCTCCTCGACGACATCTTTAATAGGAAGGTGCTCGGCGAAGACTTCTCCATCTATCTCCACCGGCCGTCGAAGACCGATCCCTCCATGGCCCCTCCCGGCCACGACTGCTTCTACGCGCTCATCCCCGTCCCCAATCAGCTCTCCGGCATCGACTGGACCAAGGAAGCCAAGCCCTTCCGCGACCGCGTCATGAAGTATATGGAGGATAACTACCTGCCCGGTCTCTCCTCCCGCCTCGTCACCGAGCGCTGCTTCACCCCGCTCGATTTCGAAACCACGCTGAACACCTACCGCGGCTCCGGCTTCTCCTTCGAACCCATATTCACGCAGTCCGCCTGGTTCCGGCCGCATAATGAAAGCGAGGATGTGAAGAACCTCTTCTTCGTCGGCGCCGGCACCCATCCCGGGGCGGGCGTCCCCGGCGTACTTAGCTCGGCCCGCATCGCCGAAAAACTCATATGCGAGCGGTTCCCGAACAACTAGCGGAGTGGCAAGTCAGCGCCGCCCAAGCCACGGCCGCGGGCTCGAAAAGCTTCTACTTCGCCACCCGCTTCTTCCCGCCCCACCTGGCGCAAGCCGCCTACGGCGTCTACTGGTTCTGCCGTTCCACCGATGACATCGTCGACGAGAACCCCGACCTCGAAGCCGCCCGCCGCGAACTCGAATCCTGGCGCGAGCAACTCGTCGCCGTCATGAACGGGCACACTGTCGAAAGCCCCGTGCTGATGCTCTTCGAACACACCCGCCGCCAAACCGGCTTCCCCGAAGAGTACCCCCTCGAACTCATCGAGGGCATGCGGATGGACCTCGAACGCACCCGCTACGCCAACTTCATCGAGCTGCGCCTGTTCTGCTACCGCGTCGCCAGCGTCGTCGGCCTCATGATGAGCCACGTCATCGGCTTCCGCGGCGACGCCCTGTCCTATGCCGAAGACCTCGGCATCGCCATGCAGCTCACCAACATCCTCCGCGACCTCGCCGAGGATGCCGACCGCGGCCGCATCTACCTTCCCGCCGACGAACTCGCCCGCTTCAACTACACAGAAGCCGACCTCCTCGCCCGCCGACGCGGCCCCGAGTTTGAATCGCTCGTGCGCTTTCAAATCGACCGCGCCCGCGGCTACTACAAACGGTCCTTTCCCGGGATCCCGTTACTGAAGCCCGAAGGCCGCTTCGCTGTCGAAATCGCCGCGAAGGTCTACCGCGATATCCTCGGCCGCATCGAGAAAATGGACTATGACGTCTACGCCCGCCGCGCCGTCGTCCCGGCCTGGAAGAAGTACGCCATCACGGCCGGGGCCCTCGCCCGCCGGAAGTTCCAATCATGAAAACCGCCATTGAACGAGGCTCGCTCGCCACCGCCCTCGGCCTCGCCGTCCACTACCTTTGCTATTACCTCTTCGGCATCCCGCTCTACACCGAAGTGATCGGCGAGTGGATCATGGCCCGCACGCCGAACACGTACAGCGTCCTCCTGCTCGAAACGATGGGCGCTTGGGCCAAGCCCTTCGCCCTCACCGGCGGCCTGTTCGCCCTCGGCTTCGCCATGACGATCGTAGCCCTCTCCTGGCGCTATATAGCAATCCTCCCGGTCGCCATCGCCTACTACTTCCTCTTCGATCTCGCCGCCCCCACCTTCTGGCTCCCCGCCCTCGCCGCCCTCTGGCTCGCTGCCCCCCGCGTCGAAACCTTCTCCCCCTCCCGCCGCCGCCTCCTCTCCGCCGTCATGAGCTCCACCACGCTCGCCGTCGCCGTCGAAGGCTACCTCCGCGACGCCCGCCTCGCCGCCCGCGCCGCCAAGCCCTTCGCCCTCTGGAAGTTCATCCCTCCCCTCGACAACTTCCACCCCCTCGCCCGCAAAGCCATCACCGCCGTTGGAATTCATTACACGATGTCAAAGAATTCCGTCGACCCCACCATCGACCCCGCCACCTGGCGCCTCAAGTTCACCGTCGACGGCAAAGAGATCCTCTCGCTCTCCTATCTCCAACTCCTCCAAGCCAAGCGCCAGCAGCGCTACGTCACCCTCCGCTGCATCTCCAACACGCTCAAGTCCGACCTCATGGGCACCGCCGAATGGTCCGGCTTCCCCCTGCGCCAAATCATCGATGGCTCCAACCTCCCCCCCAACATCAAGGAGGTCGCCTTCATCGGCGTCGATGGCCACGGCGACTCCCTCCCCCTCGACTACGCCCTCTCCGACGAAGTCTTCCTCGCTCTCGGCATGAACGGCCAGTCCCTCACGCGAGCCCACGGCTTCCCCATCCGCATGCTCTGCCCCCGCTACTACGGCTTCAAGAACGTGAAGTGGATCGGCGAAATCGCCTTCGTCTCCGAACCCTACTACGGCACCTGGCCCAAGATGGGCTATACAAAGGAAGCCAAAACCAACATCGCCTCCTACATCGATAAAGCCACCCCGACCGAAGTCGTCGGCGTCTCCTTCGCCGGCAGCCGCGGCATCAAGACCGTCCAGGTCCGCCTGGTCGACGCCAATGGCACCCCCGGCGAGTGGCAAAACGCCACCCTCGAAAACCCGCTCTCCCCGTATTGCTGGACCCGCTGGCACATCCCCGTCTCCGCGCCGAACTCGACCCACGCCGAAGCCCGCGCCCAGGACTCCACCGGCGCCTGGCAGGCCACCGAAGAGACCAAACTATTCCCCAGTGGCGTCGCCGGGCCCACCGTGCGCAAAATCTCCGTATGACCTCTATCTATGCGGCCATCGTCACCGCCGTAGGCATCGTCCTCTTCCTCCGCAAGGCGTGGCACAACTACACCCGCCTGCCGAAGATCCCCTACGTCTCCGGTCTCGAGTTCCCGTCGCTCACCGTCATCGTCCCCGCCCGCAACGAGGCCGCCAACATCGCCCGCGCCATCGAAGCCTTCCCGCCCGAAAACGTCATTGTTGTCGACGACGCCTCGACGGACGAAACGGCCAAGATCGCCGCCGAAGCCGGCGCCCGCGTCATCGCCGCCCCGCCCCTCCCCGCCGGCCACCTCGGCAAGCCCAACGCCTGCATGGCCGGCGCCGCGGCCGCTGAAACGGACTGGCTCCTCTTCATCGACGCCGACACCTGGTACGCCCGCGTCTTCGCCCCCTGCCTCGTCGAATACGCCGAAGGCAACGAACTCCAGATGGCGAGTGTCTTCCTCCATCAGCACTGCGAAACGCTGGCCGAAAAGATCCTTCTCCCCTACGCCTTCGCCCTCTACTTCACCGGCGTCAACACCGGCGCGGTCAACGCCCGCCGACCCACCCAGTGGCTCGCCAACGGCCAGTGCCTCCTCGTCCGCCGCGACGCCTATCAGCGCCTCGGTGGCCACGCCGCCGTGGCCTCTTCCGTCATCGAAGACGTCGCCCTCGCCAAGCTCGCCGCCGAGCGCAGCATCCACGCCCGCGTCACCCGAGCCGAGCACATGGGCAACGTTCGCATGTACGATTCGTTCCAGGCGATCTGGCGCGGCTTCCAGAAGAACTCCTTCCGCTTCCTGCAAATCAACCCCTTCACCGGCCTCCAAGTCGTCATGGCCTCGACGCTGCTCGCCAGTTGGCTGCCGGTCATTGTATGGCTGCTCAATGACCATCTCTATCGCCAGGCGGCGCTCTTCGCCGTGGTGCCGAGCGTGGTGTTGTTCCCGTGGTACCGCAGCGCCGCGGCCCTGCTCGCGCCGGTGGCCATTTACGGCTTCCAGGCCATCGCCATCAACGGCATGATCACCACCATCACGGGCCGCAAAGCGATCTGGAAGGGTCGAGAAGTGTGAAGCAGTATCCGACGCCCTGGCGTCAGGTCTTCGCGCTGACGCCCCACATCTGGGAGCGCACCCGCTACTCGGTCCGCAAGTTCACCGAGCAGTCGCTACCCTGCTTGAAGCCGGACCCGCAGATTGAAGGACTCGAAAACCTCCCCGCGAGCCCGGCCTTCATCCTCGCGCCCAATCATTACCAGCGGTCCGGTCTCTGGATTCTGCATCCATGCAGCGTCATCACGGTCGCCCTCCAGCGCCACTACAATCTGCCGGACCCGCCCATCCGTTGGGTAGTGACGGCGAACTGGCCGCCCATCCGGTTAGGCCCGTGGCAGATCCCTTCTCCCGGCGACTGGCTGCTCCCGCGCGTGGCGCACGCGTTGCACTGTTACCCGGTCTCGTTTGCCGGAACGAACCCAGCGTTGACGGCCCGCAGTTACCGGACGCTGCTGAAGGACGCGAAGTTCCTCGACCGGCCTTTAGGCATCTTCCCGGAAGGCGTAGCCGGAACGGCCTTCCAAATGGCGCCCCCGCTCCCGGGCGTCGAGCGCCTTTTCGTAACACTGGCAAATCTAGGCCTCCCCGTCGTCCCCTGTGGCATGCACGAGACGGACCGCTTGGTGGTCCGCTTCGGCCCCCCGATCCAACCCGCAGAGATCCAAGCCGCCCCCAACGCCGCCGAACTCATCATGGCCCGCATCCGAGCCCAGGTTGCGCCCCGCGCCCCGGCAGCGTAGCCGAACCAGCTCTCTCTATTCGCCCTTTAGCTCGCGGAGCGCGTCCACATCGATCCGGTCCTTCGGCCGGCCTGAGGCCGTCTTGTTGCGCAAGAGGGCGGAGAGGCCGATCACGTGGATAGGCAATCCGTCCATGTCGGCGGCGACCCGCTGGCCCCACGCTTCGTCGAATTCAACTCCGGAGATCGATGTCATAATGTCAATCCGATAAGGCTCGTGCCCGAGTTGGACGATTTGGTCCGGATGCGAAAAATCGTCAAGATCCAGAGGAAGGCTTCCGAACCCAAACTGCCGCAAAGCAGCCAAAATCTTTGCCGCGTTCTCCGGAGTGCTGCGCACAAAGAAATCGACATCTGCTGAGTATCGAGAAAAGCCATGCCATGAGACCGCCACGGCTCCTACGATCAGGTACTCAACGCCGTTCGAATTTAAGCACTCGACAAACTGGCGCAAGTCGCGGTTCAACACCATCCGGGAAACCCCTTCGCTGAATCTCGAAAAACTCCGCCATCCGCTCCTGCGGACTCATCGCCCGCCGCCGCGCCAACTCCGCCGCGTCCGCCTCAGCAAAGCTCCGAAACTTCTGCACCACCTTCTCCATCTCCCTCAGTCTAGCGACAATAGAAGCACATGCAAATCGGCATCCTCTACGAACACCCCGAGTGGTTCGAACTCCTCTTTAACGAGCTCAACCGCCGCAACCTCCCCTTCACCAAGCTCCCCGCCGACGCGCTCCTCTACGACCCCACCGCCCCGCCCAACCTCGACCTCGTCGTCAACCGCATGAGCCCCTCCTCCCACCGCCGCGGCCACGGCAACGGTATCTTCCTGGTCCGCGACTATCTCCGCCACCTCGAAGAAAACAACATCCCAGTCGTCAACGGCAGCCCCGCTTACGCCGTCGAAATCTCGAAAGCCTGGCAGGTCGACCTCTTCCGCCGCTGCGGCGTCGGCTACCCGAAAGCCATCGTCGTCAACCATGCCAGCCGCATCCTCGAAGCTGCCCGCGCCCTGACGTTTCCCATCGTCTTCAAGCCCAACGTCGGCGGCAGCGGCGCCGGCATCGTCCGCTTCGACTCCCTCGACCAACTCGCCGCCGCGACCTTCGACTTCGGCGTCGACGGCACCGCCCTCCTCCAGGAGTTCCTCCCCGCCCGCGGCCAGTCCATCGTCCGGGTCGAGATCCTCGACGGCGAGTTCCTCTACGCCATCCGCATCTGGCCCGACCTGACGAGCTTCAACCTCTGCCCTGCCGACATCTGCCAGATGCCCGACGAGATCGCCGCCTGCCCCGTCGACACCCCCGGAAAAAAGAAACTCCGCATCGAGCTCGAGGACCCGTCGCCGGAGGCGATCGCCGGAGCCTTGGCCTTGGCGAAGGCAGCCCAACTCGACGTCGGCGGCATCGAGTTCCTAGTCGACGACCGCACTGGCCAGATCGCGTACTACGACATCAATGCGCTGTCGAACTTCGTCACGGACGCGGTGAACGTCGTCGGCTTCGACCCGACGGCGAAGTTCGTCGACTACCTCGAGCGTCGTTTGCGGCGATGAGTCTCGGCATCCTGGTGATCGCGGACAACCACTTCATTGTCCGCGGCCCCTGCCCGACCCCGGACGAGGCCCGCCACCTCGCCCGCCGCTGGACGATGATCGAGATAGGCTCCGGAGTCCGCGCCACGGACCCCTATGGCCCATGGCAAGTTTCGACGAAGGAGTTCCGCGAGGACCTCCAATGAGCCATCATCGTCGAAGGCCCACCCGCCGAACCCGTCCGCCAACTCCTCAACGAACTCACCGCCCGCGGCGTCCCGATCCAAACTTTACCCGCCCGGCATACGGAAGAGTGATGAAGACGATCCTTCACTCCGTGAACGGACGCACCTTCGAAATCCAGTTCGCCCTGAGGACTGTAGCCTCGCACGACCTGATCCTGGCCTGGCCCTCGAAGAGGGCGTACGTGTTCCAGCCAGTGCCTCTATCACCGTCGCCAACGCAGATGAAATCGAGACGGCCTTTGCTCAATTGGCTCAGAGAGTGAAGGAACAGCTGGACCAGTTCACCGAGTGAGAAGATTGAACACCACCGTTTGAACGGTGACCGGGCCGAGAGCTGCCCAAGCCCAGCCGCAATAACCGCCCCCGCCCAAACCCCACCCCCGCCCGCGGAGTCCCGACCCAGAATCCAGCCCCGGCGCCCTAACCTCGGTCAGTCCTGCAGTGCTTCGCCGGCGACCCGCCGCACTTCTGGGTCGGTAGCCGGATCGTCTACCAACTTCCCGAGGGTCTCTCGAGCCTGCCTGCGGACCGTCGTACTCATGGTGCCGATCGCGCTGACCGCCGCCATCTGAACAGCTTGTTCCCTGTCGCCCAGCGCCTTCATCACGAAGGCTACGATCATCGGTGTCTCGCTGCTGTTCGATGCCACCGCCTGCAAGTTCGCCACTTTCACGTTGGCGTTCGTCTCACGCGACAAGTACGCCTCCACGACTCTCAGAACGGCCGGATCGTCTCGCCTCGCTGAGCGCAACAACGCTTGAGCCGCGGATGCCTTTACCAGCGTGGACGGCCCTGCCCTACGAAGCTCAGCCACCAGCGCGGGCACCGCGGTTTCAGGGATCGAATGGGTTAAGTTCTGCAGAATGCTAATGGACGCGCCACTAAGACGCTCATCGGGATCCATGAGGAGTTCAGCGAATTGGGGAACGCTATCTCGCAGTAACTTACCCCCATCGGGGCGACCCGAAATTGCGAAGTAGACAAACGCAGCCTCGACCGGCAAGTTGCGAATCTGACTCTTCAACGCCAATCGGAGTACCGGCAATGCGTCTTTAATCTCAGATTGACTTGTTTTGGAGATAGGATCGACAACGGCGAGCAGTCGACTAAGCTCGGGTGGCGCCGTGTCCGGCCTATCTGCCAACCGGGCCTCAAGGAACTGGCGCAGAGCTGCCGAGGCCTGTTGCCCGTGGCTCTGCGTTAGGGCGAAGAGCAAGAAACAGATCATGGTAGGCAGCGGTCTTGTCATCTCCTCCTCCCTCATCACCAGTCTACGATGTCGTCCCCACCCGCCCGCGGCGTGCCGGGGCGTCGAGCCCCGGCACACCGCCCTCCCCAAACCCGCCACAATAAAACATGCCGTTCCTCCTCGCCCTCCTCCTCTTCGCCAACCCCGAATGGCCCCAATTCCGCGGCCCCGGCTCCACCGGCACCGCCCCCGACGACCCCCGCCTCCCCACCACCTGGTCCCCCACCAAAAACGTGGCCTGGGCTACCCCCATCCCCGGCACCGGCTGGTCCTCCCCCGTCGTCGCCGGCAACCTCGTCTTCCTCACCGCCGCCCTCACCCCCGGCTCCGCCGCCGCCCCCAAACCTGGCCTCTACCTCGGCCCCCTCCCCCCCAAACCCTCCACCGAACACCGCTGGGTCGTCTACGCCCTCGACTTCGACTCCGGCAAAATCGTCTGGGAACGCGAAGTCCACCGCGGCATCCCGCCCCAGTCCCGCCACGACAAAAACACCTTCGCCGCCGAAACCCCCGTCACCGACGGCGAACACCTCTACGCCTACTTCGGCAATGTCGGCCTCTTCTGCCTCGACCGCACCGGCAAAATCGTCTGGAAAAAATCCTGGGACCCCGTCGCCACCCGCCTCGGCTGGGGCACCGCCGCCTCCCCCGTCCTCCACCAGGACCGCGTCTACGTCGTCAACGATAACGACACCAAATCCTACCTCACCGCTCTCGATAAAAAGACCGGCCAAACCATCTGGACAGTCGACCGCGCCGAAGAGTCCAACTGGGCTACCCCCTACATGTGGCAAAACGCCCAACGCACCGAAATCATCACCCCGGGCACCAAAAAGGTACGCTCCTACGACCTCGACGGCAAGCTCCTCTGGGAGCTAGGCGGTATGTCCTCCATCACCATTCCCACCCCCTTCGCCGCCCACGGAATGCTATATATCACTTCCGGATACGTCGCCGACCAGACCCGCCCCTACTTCGTCCTCAAACCCGGTGCCAAAGGCGACATCTCCCTCAAACCCGGCGAAACCGCCAACGCTCACATCGCCTGGCACCTCCCCCAAGCCGGTCCCTACAACCCCTCCCCCCTCGTCTACGGCGATACCCTCTTCACGCTCCTCGATCGCGGCTTCCTCACCGCCCATAACGCCAAAACCGGCGCCGAACTCTTCGGCAAACAGCGCATCGACCCCGCCGCCGGCGCCTTCACCGCCTCCCCCTGGGCCTATAACGGCAAGGTCTTCGCCGCCAGCGAAGACGGCGACACCTTCGTCATGGCCGCCGCCCCCACCTACCAACTCCTCCACAAGAACTCCCTCAACGAGATGATCATGGCCACCCCCGCCATCGCCCGCGGCAGCCTCTTCATCCGTACCCACTCCAAGCTCTACCGCATCACCAACCAACCCACCGCCTGGGACCGTTTCCGCGGCCCCAACGGTGCCGGCGTCGCCGAAACCGGCGCCCTCCCCGCCGACTTCGGCCCCGGCAAAAACAACCTTTGGAAGGTCGCCCTCCCCCCCGGCCACTCCTCCCCCATCGTCGTCGATGGCCGCATCCTCCTCACCGCCTTTGAAGGCGATCAACTCCTCACCATCGCCCTCGACCAGCGCTCCGGCCAAACCCTCTGGCGTCAACCCGCCCCGCGTCCGCGGAAGGAGCCGCTCGACAAGCGCAACTCCCCCGCCTCCCCCTCGCCCGTCAGCGACGGCGAGCGCGTCTACGTCTTCTTCCCGGACTACGGCCTCCTTGCCTACTCGCTCTCCGGCCAGCTCCAGTGGAGCGTCCCCCTCGGGCCCTTCGACAACGCCTACGGCATGGGCGCCTCGCCCATCCTCGCCGGCGACAAAGTCGTCCTCGTCTGCGACCAGAACCGCAACTCCTTCGCCGTCGCCTTCGACCGCGCCTCCGGCAAACAGCGTTGGCGCACCCCGCGCCCGGAGGCCCTCTCCGGCCACTCGACGCCGGTCGTCTACCAGCCGCCGCAAGGCCCGGCCCAGATCGTCGCCCCCGGCTCCTTTCGCATGGATACGTACTCGGAAGAAGACGGCCGCGTTCTCTGGAGCACCGGCGGCCTCGCCAGCGAGATGAAGTCCGTCCCCGTCCTCGCCGCCGACGGGACTATCTTCATCAACGGCTATAACATCCCCGATAACGATCCCGGCAAGCAGATACAACTCCCGACTTACCCCGAGGCAGTAACTAAGTACGACGCGAACAAGAACGGGAAGCTCGACTTCGCCGAACTTACTGACGAGAAGGCGCGTAAGTACTTCGACTATCTCGATTTCGATAAGGACAAAGCGCTCGACGCGGACGAATGGAAGTCCTTCGCCCTCACCCTGTCCGCTGAGAACGGCCTGCTCGCCGTCGAAGCCGGTACCGGCCGCGTGAAATGGAAGTACCACCGCGGCATCCCGCAGCTCCCCTCGACGCTCCTCTACCAGGACGTCCTCTACATGATCACCGACAGCGGCATCCTCACCACCCTCCGCCCCTCCACCGGCGAGGTTCTGAAGCAGGGCCGCATCCGCGGCTCGGCCGACAATTACTACGCCGCCCCCGTCGCCTCCGACGGCAAGGTCTTCTTCGCCAGCAAGAGCGGAGTCCTCACGGTGCTCAAAGCGGGCGGCGAGCAGGAACCGTTGGCGCAGATCGAGCTCGACGACGAGATCTACGCCACCCCCGCCATCGCCAACGGCCGGCTCTACGTCCGCACCCGCAGCGCGCTTTACGCCTTCGGCTCCTGATATCATCCGGCCATGGATCGTCGGGTATTCTTTCAAGCCGGCCTCGCCGCCGTCCCCCTCCTCTCCGCCCAGCCCGGGCGCAAGTACAAGACCGCGTTGATCGGTTCCGGCTGGTGGGGCATGAACATCCTCCGCGAAGCGCTCGCCTCCGGCGATTGCTCCGCCGTCGCCCTCGCGGACCCCGACCCGAACCAGATGGACAAGGCCGCCCTCGAGATTGCCAAGCTCTCCTCCGACAAGCCCCGCCACTACCGCGACTACCGCGAGATGCTCAAGAAGGAACGGCCCGACATCGCCATCGTGGCCACCCCCGACCACTGGCACGCCCTCCCGACGATCGACGCCGTCAAAGCCGGCGCCCACGTCTACGTCGAGAAGCCCATTTCCCATACGATCGACGAAGGCAAGGCCATGGTGCGCGCCGCCCGCGAGGCTGGCCGCTACATCCAGGTCGGGCTCCACCGCCGCGTCTCCCCCCACCCAGTCTCCGGCATGGCCTTTCTCAAATCCGGCAAGGTCGGCAAGATCGGCATGGTCCGTACCTTCGCCCACGCCGCCGGCGGGCCCGGCGTCAAAACGCCGGACGCCGAACCGCCGAAGGGCATGGACTGGGACCTCTGGCTCGGCCCCGCTCCCAAGCGCAATTTCAACCCGTCGATCCATCCCCGCGGCTTCCGCCAGTACCTCGATTACGCCAACGGCACCCTCGGCGACTGGGGCGTCCACTGGATGGACCAGGTCCTCTGGTGGACCGACGAAACCCATCCCAAGTCGGTGCACTCTACCGGCAACCGGTTCGTCCGTCAGGACTCCACCGACGCCCCCGATACGCAGGTGGTCTCCTACGAATTCGAGTCGTTCACCGCGACGTGGGAGCAGCGCCACTACGCCGGCAACAATGCCGAACAGCATCTGATCGGGGCCTATTTCTACGGCACCGAGGGCACGTTCCACATGGGCTGGCGTGACGGCTGGACCTTCTACCCCGCCAAGAAGTCCGAGAAGCCGATCCACGTGGAACCTCAGTTGAACGACCCCGACGGCCAGAACATCAAGGAGCTCTGGGCCGACTTCCTGACGGCCATCCGCGAGAAGCGCAAGCCCGTCCGTGACATCGAGATCGGCTACCGCGCCACCAACGCCGCCCTGCTGGGCATGGTCTCCTGGCGCCTCGGCCGCAGCATCAAGTGGGACGGCAACCAATGCCCCGGCGACGCCGAGGGGAACGCCCTCCTCCGCCGGCCGTACCGCGCGCCGTGGGTTTATCCGACTTAAGGTTCTTGCGCCGAAGGCCGATGAGACTAGCGTGATGGGACGTTTAGCAGTACTGGTGGCGGGCCTGACGCTCTTCGCGGCCTGCACCGGCTCGCGGATGCGAACGAAGGTCCGTATTGGGACTGACGACAGCCCACCCTTCAATTTTTTTGACGATCAGCGGCGGCCATCGGGCTTCGCCATCGATGTCATGAATCGGGCGGCGATCCATGCGGGCATCGAACTCGAATGGGTTACGAGCGACGTAGGGCCGGAGGCGACCTTTGCTGCTGGCCAGGCGGACTTGTGGCCAGTGGTGACCTACTTCGAAGCACGGAAGAGAGAACTTCATTTGACACAGCCATGGTGGCGTCTGGCGACCATCATGTATTTCCGGGAGTCCTCGAATTTCAAATCGCTCGACGATTTGGCAGGCCGACGGCTAGTTTTAACGAGTCCGTCCAAGCGCTATCTGCCCAATGCACGCTTTCATCCCTCTACCGAAATCGGCGTCGCACCCAATTCGTTTGAAGGGCTCCGCCGATTGTGCGCAGGTGAAGCAGACGCTGTCTGGATCGATCTGCGCGTCGCGGAAGGTGCGCTACTTAACCGGCCGCGTGAATGCGATGGCATCCGTTTCAGTTCAATATCAACGGACGATGGTGTTCGCGAGTTTTCGATTGGCGCACGGTTCGGCTTCGAGAAAGAAGCCGACCGTTTACGTGCCGCTATCGACGAGGTTGCAATCGACGGGGAGGTTGTCGCTTTAGCCTCTAAATGGAAGTTCTTAGACCAGACCGATGCGGCTCTGCTCTCGTGGCTGGATCAGGTGAAGCAGAAGAGCGAGTGGTGGCGAGGCAGCTTTGCCGGCTTGGCATATTGCTCTTCGTCAGTCTAGTGTCTCTTCTGCTGGTTCAGCGCGCCAAGCACAGGGCTGAGTTGAGCGCCCAAGCGCGAGGCCAATTCCTGGCAAACATGAGCCACGAGATACGCACCCCGATGAATGGAATTCTCGGGATGACGGAGTTGGCGCTAGGTACTCATCTGGATGATGAACAGCGTGAGTACTTACGCACGGCGCACGATTCGGGGCGCCACCTTCTGCGGATACTCGATGACATCCTGGATCTCAGCCGGGTCGAGAGCGGCAAGCTCACCATTGAAACCATCCCGTTCGAACTTCACGACGTCGCCCGCCGATCCATTCTCGCCTTGACCTTCCAAGCCCAGGAGAAGGGTCTCCGACTGCGCGAGGATATTGATGCCTCTGTGCCGGATTGGGTCAAGGGCGATCCCAGCCGTCTGCAGCAGATTCTGGTCAACCTGCTCGGGAACGCGACGAAGTTCTCTGAGCGTGGCGAGATCGTCTTGCGGGTGCGCACCTCCGGCGACAGCGTGGAGTTCTCTGTGACCGATCAGGGAATCGGTATCCCTGTCGAACAGCAGGAGAGAATTTTCGACGCCTTCACCCAGGCTGACGCCTCAACGACGCGCCGCTACGGCGGAACCGGTCTTGGCCTCGCCATCTCAGCCCGTCTCGTTCAAATGATGGGGGGAGAGTTGAAGCTTGAAAGCAAGCCCGGGCTAGGCAGCACCTTCCGGTTCTCGATTCCGCTGCAAACGGCAACAGCGCCGCCTCAACCTCCCTTGGCGCCGGTTGCGGAACCGCGCCGACCGTTGTCGATCCTGGTGGCCGAGGACAACGTGGTAAACCGAACTCTCCTCGAACGCATGATGGTCAAAGCGGGTCATCAAGTGAAGGCCGTTGAAGACGGCTGCCAGGCCGTCGCAGCGATGGCGGAGCAAGATTTCGATGCAGTGCTGATGGACGTCCATATGCCCGTTATGGATGGGCTCGAAGCAACCAGACAGATCCGTGAACGCGAGCGGAAGTCCGGCCGGCATGTCCCGATAATTGCTCTGACAGCGCTCGCTATCCGGGGCGATGCTGACCGCTGCATAGAGGCCGGAATGGACTCCTATCTCGCGAAGCCTTACCGCCGCCAGGACCTTCTGGCGGCGCTCGCCCGCTTCGAGTCCCCCCTTCCGTCGGGTAACGAAAGGGGGTAGAATCTGCGTCAGTTAACCTATGAGACGGATTTTGGCCCTCGTTGGGGTTGTGGCCGCGATTGCTGCACCCAACATTAACGAAGTCGCCCCTCTGGGCAAGTACACGCCCATTGAGCGCCGTCACTGGGCTTTCCAGCCGCGCAAGCCGGTTGTGCCGCCCGTGCTCAAAGATCCGTGGATCAAGAATCCAGTTGATGCGTTTATCCTCCAGGGCCTGCAGAAGGCTGGGCTGAAGCCTGCCGTGGAAGCTGACCGCACGACTCTCATCCGTCGCGTCACCTACGATTTGCACGGTCTGCCGCCGACACCCGAAGAAATTACTGCCTTCGTCAACGACAAGGCGCCGAAAGCGTACGAGCGTCTCGTCGATCGGCTACTGGCTTCGCCGCGCTACGGTGAACAGTGGGCCCGTCACTGGCTTGATGTTGTTCGGTTTGCGGAGTCGGATGGATACGAGTACGACACGCACCGCCCGGATGCGTATCGGTATCGCGACTACGTAATTGCCAGCTTCAATGCGGATAAGCCGTACGACCAGTTTTTGAAGGAGCAGTTGGCCGGCGACGAGATCGACCCGAAGAACGATACGCTGCTGGTGGCCAGCGGCTTCAATCGGCTTGGCCCGCTGCGGAAGAACGCTGGCAATCAGGACGTGGCAAGTTCGCGCACAGAAGTTCTTACGGAGATGGCCAATATCGTCGGGGCCTCGATGCTGGGTATGACGATGGGCTGCGCCCGCTGCCACGATCACAAGTTCGACCCGATCCGCCAGTCCGACTACTACCGGCTGCAGGGTTATTTTGCCCAGACGCATGCGAACGACATCGTGGTCGCGTCTCCGGAGGAGCAGGCGAAGTACAAAGAGACGATGGCTCCGCTGGAAGCGGAAATGCGCAAGCTGCGCTTTGCGATGCGCCGGGCATCGGAAGAGGAGAAGGGCAAGATCCTGACGCGGCTCGAAGAGATCGACGAGAAGATTCCTTCGCCGCCAGCTGCCATGTACGCAGTAAAGAACGAAGTTAAGACGATGACGCCGATCCACCTGCTAGCGGCCGGTGACTACCGCAACAAGGGCGCCAAAGTGGGAATGCGGCCGCCGGGCGTTCTGCTTCCCGAGGAGACCCCGGAGCTTCCTCTTGAGACGGAGAAGCCTCGTCAACGTCTGGCGGAATGGATCACGGACCCGGCCAATCCGCTTCCGTCGCGGGTGATGGTCAACCGGATCTGGGGTTATCATTTCGGGCGCGCGATCGTCGGGACGCCTAACGATTTCGGCAAGATGGGTCTGAAGCCGACGCACCCCGAACTGCTCGATTGGCTGGCCAATGAGTACGTAAAGGGCGGCTGGCAGATGAAGCCGCTGCACCGGATGTTAATGACCTCGTCGACCTACCGGCAGAGCAGCCGCTCGACTGTCGGGGCTGAGAAGGATCCCGAGAACAAGCTGTTGTGGAAGATGAACCGGCGGCGTTTGGCGGCTGAGGAGATTCGTGACACGATGCTGGCGGTTTCCGGGCGATTGAATCCGAAAGCTGGCGGGCCGAGCGTGATGATCAAGATCGACGAGGAGTTGATCAAAGATCTGAAGCGCCCGCAGTATTGGGTGACCACGCGGGACCGCAGCGAGCACGACCGGCGGACGATTTATCTGATCTACAAACGGAACCTGATTATGCCGTTCAATCAGGTGTTTGATGCGCCTGACACGCTCCTTTCCTGCGCTCGCCGCGACCAATCGACGCACGCGCCGCAGGCGCTCGAGTTGCTGAACGGAACCTTGTCGAACGACTTGGCGGTCGCCTTCTCGAAGCGTTTAACCGGCGACAAGGTCACGCAGGCGTTCCGTCTTGCCACGGGCCGCGCGCCGAACCCCAAGGAGCGACTGCTTTCGAAGAAGTATCTGGACGACCCGGACCCGGCTGCGGTGACCGAGTTCGCTCTCAGCCTGTTCAACTCCAACGCCTTCCTTTACGTGGACTAAGATGCCGGAACATATTCGATACGCCCGCAATCGCCGTGAGTTTCTGACCCAGTGTTTCTGCGGGTTCGGGGCCATGAGTTTCGCCTCGCTGCAGGCGCAGGACGCCAAACGCCTAAGCCCGTTGGCGGCAAAGGCGCCGCACTTTCCCGCGAAGGCCAAGTCGATCATCTTCCTGTTCCAGGCGGGCGGCCCGTCGCATCTCGAAACATTCGACCCCAAGCCGCTGCTGAATCAACTGCATGGGCAGAAGCGGCCGGCGACGTTCGGCAACGTCGAGTATCAGAACGTCAACCAGAACTCGCGAATCCTCGGCACGAAGCGGACTTTTGCCAAGTACGGGAAGTCCGGCATCGAGGTCTCGGACCTATTGCCGCATCAGGCGAAGGTGGTGGATGACCTTTGCATCCTGCGGTCGATGCACGGAGACATGGTCGTCCATTCGGCGGCGCAGTATCAGATGATGTCGGGCCGAGTGATCCCGGGGTTCCCGGCAATGGGTAGTTGGTTCACCTATGGGCTCGGATCGGAGTCGGATTCTTTGCCGGCCTATGTCGTCATGCCGGACCCGAACGGGACGCCGGAAGCGGGGCAACCGATGTACACCAACGGCTTCCTGCCCGCGGTCTACCAGCCGGCGATGTTCCGCGCTGGCAAACGGCCCGTCCTGAATTTGGAACTGCCGAAGGGCATCACGATGGACCGGCGGCGGAAGACGGTCGACTTCATCCGGCAGTTGAATGAGGCCAATATGCTTGGGGAAGACCCCGAGTTCGCAGCGCGCATTTCGGCCTATGACACGGCGTTTAAGATGCAGACGGAGGCGCCGGAGATCTTTGACGTATCGAGCGAGCCGCAGGAGACGTTGGCCCTATACGGTGTCGGGAAGCCGTTGACGGACGACTATGGGCGGCGGTGTTTGCTGGCGCGGCGGTTGGTGGAAAAGGGTGTCCGATTCATTTGTGTCGTCGCGGGCGGCGGCGGGGCGGAGACGGAGTGGGACGCGCATAGCGACATTGAGAAGAACCATCTGCGAATGGCGAGCCTGACGGATCAGCCGACGGCGGCGCTGATTCAGGATCTGAAGCGGCGTGGGTTGCTCGATTCGACGATCGTGCTGTGGGGCGGCGAGTTTGGCCGGTCGCCGGAGTCTGAGAGAGGCACCGGGCGCGACCACCACAACACAGGGTTCAGCATGTGGGTGGCGGGCGGTGGCTTCAAGGGCGGCATGACCTATGGCGCGACGGATGATATCGGCCTGAAGTCGACGGTGGACCCGGTGCATTTCCGGGACCTCCATGCGACGTTGATTCACCAGATGGGCCTCGACCAGGACCGCCTGAGCTACTTGCACCAGGGGCGGCGCGAGCGACTGACGGAGGTCCACGGTCGGTTGATCAAAGAGATCCTGGTTTAGCGGGCGCAGTTGAAGTTGGCGGCGTCGTCGGGGGAGCCGTTTCCGCTGAACCGGGCGACGTTGGGATAGGCGCAGAGCGGCCGGGTGCGGCCGGGTTTGGTGGCGAGGATCCGCTCGGGGGCATAGCCCTGCTCGACCCAGCGGATGAGCGCGGCGGCGATGTTCGAGGCGGCCTCTCCCTGGGGAGCACCTCCCTGTCCGAAGGCGTTGGGGCCAGCGCCACCGCCGCAGTGCTGCATTCCGGGCACCATGAAGAGGCGGACGAACTGGTTGGCTTTGGAGGCGCCCATTTTCTTGACCACGGACTGGTAGTAGTCGATGGCGTTCTGAGCGGGGATGGCGGCGTCGCACCAGCCGTGATAGAGGATCAGCTTGCCGCCGCGGGCGTGGAAGGCACGCAGATCGGGGTTGGTGGCGTCGAGGACGGGGGCGAGCTTTTGGGCGGCGGCGAGGTCGCGGGCGAGGTCGAACTTGTCGACGTTCCAGGCGGGGTCGCTGTGTGCCATGAAGCGGAAGAAGTTGGTGGAGAAGGCGTAGAGGGCACTGGCCGCTGGTTTCGGGCCGGTGATCCAGGCGCCCCAACCGCCGGGTTCGGATTCGCCCGAGGGCGAGTAGCCGGGGAACTGGGGTTTGCCATTGGGAGTCCGGAGCGGGCCGTAGATGGCCTTTAAGGAGTTGACTTGCGGCGCGGTGAGGCAGGTGTCGGAATCGGGGCCGGCGCAGCGGAGGGCGTCCGGGTCGAAGCGGCAGGCGGCGGGGTTTTCGAGGACTCCGTCCTTGACTCCGTCGGCTTGGTCGCAGGCGGCGAGGACGGCGGATTGGATGGTGGGTAGCTTGGCGGCGGGGATGTAGCCGGCGAGGTCGCCTCCGGTGGCGTGCATGTTCCGGGCGGCGTTGGTCATGAGCGAGGTCCAGGCGTTGGCGGGGGCGCCGGCGATGATGCCGTCGTAGTCGGCGGGGTAGCGCTGGGCCTCCATGAGGGCTTGGCGGCCGCCGTTCGAACAGGAGCTGAAGTAGGACCGGCGGGGCGCGGCGCCGTAGTGCGCGGTGAGGAGGGCTTTGGCCTGGACGGTCATTTCGTGGATGGCGCGGTGACCGAAGTCGACGATCTTTTCGGGGTGGTTGAGGGCCCAGGAGGCGTCGGTGCCGCCGCCTTGGTGGCCGGTGTCGGTGGAAGCGGTAGCGTAGCCGCGGCGGACAGCGTCGATGAGGCCGCCGTAGCTGATGACTCCGGCGAAGCCGCCGTTGCCGATGCCGAGGAACTGGGAGTTCCAGGCGGTGGGGAGCCAGACCTCGATTTTGATGTCGGAATCGGCGGATGGGGTGAGGGTGGCCGTGATGCGGCAGAAGGCGGGGAGGTTGGGCGTGGGCCGGCCGCCGGGGGGCGTGAAGGCGCCGGCGGGAACGGCGGTGGCCGCAGCGATGCGGACGTTGGGGAGGGCCAGTTTGGCGAGTTCGGCGCAGGGGGTGGCGGCCGTGAGGCAGGGGGTGGCGAGGAGCAGGATGAGTAGAGCGCGCATGGGTATTCCTTGGCGTGTGGCCGGGGTCCTTCAGATTATGTCGTAGGCGATGAGGCGGTGTCTTGGGTGGGTTCCCTGGTGGTGTGGCGGGGCTCGATGCCCCGCCGCACCGCGATGGGGTTGGGTTAGTGGCGTCCGGTGGGCGGATCGAAGTTGCCGTTGTGGTGAGCGGAGGCTTTCGAGGTGGCTAGGCCGAGGCCGGAGGCTCCGGCGGGGCCGTTGCCTTGGGGTGGGTTCCCTGGCGGTGCGGCGGGGCTCGATGCCCCGCCGTGCCGCAGTGGGATTGGATTAGCGGCGTCCGGTGGGCGGATAGAAGTTGCCGGTGAGGTCGGCGGAGGCCGTCCGGGTGACTGCGCCGAGGCCGGAGGCTCCGGCGGGGCCGAGGCCTTGGGTGGGTTCCCTGGCAGTGCGGCGGGGCTCGATGCCCCGCCGTGCCGCAGTGGGATTGGGTTAGCGGCGTCCGGTGGGCGGATAGAAGTTGCCCGTGAGGTCGGCGGAGGCTTTCGAAGTGGCTAGGCCAAGGCCGGAGGCTCCGGCGGGGCCGAGGCCTTGGGTGGGTTCCCTGGCGGTGCGGCGGGGCTCGATGCCCCGCCGTGCCGCGATGGGGTTGGGTTAGTGGCGTCCGGTGGGCGGATCGAAGTTGCCGTTGTGGTGAGCGGAGGCTTTCGAGGTGGCTAGGCCGAGGCCGGAGGCTCCGGCGGGGCCGTTGCTTTGGGTGGGTTCCCTGGCGGTGCGGCGGGGCTCGATGCCCCACCGTGCCGCAGTTGGGTTGGGCTAGCGGCGTCCGGTGGGCGGGTAGAAACTGTCCTTGTGGTGGGCGAAGGCTTGCCAAGTGGCCAGGGCTAGCGCGAAGACGAGGTCGTCGTGATCGGTTTGGCCTCCGTCGCTGCGGAAATTGACTAGCTCGTGGACCAGGCCGGGGACTCCGGGCGTCGCTGCCGGGAGACTCAGTTTCTCGTTGCCGAAGGCCGTTCGGAGCCTCGTGAGTAAGTCGGGCCGGGGGATTCCGGTGTAGCCTCCACTCAAGTGGTTGGTCTGGTAGCCTCCGGTGATCACGGCGGGTTGGAAGGTGTCAACCTTGAGATTGCGGTCGCGGCGGAGGACCTCGATCAGCGTGCTCTCTCCGGTGGCGTCGATGATCAGGTGGGTCTTCCGATAAGGCCCAGGCTGGGCGCTGATAATCGACCGCAGGCGGCTGGGGAGCCCTAAATGGTCCGTGCCCAGCGGGAGCGATTCGGCGTAGCGGACGTGGAGGTGGGCCGTCGTTGGATACTCCTGGGTGACAGGGTTCCGATGCTCCGCACGGCGGAAGGCGCATTCGAGGACGACGATGGCCGTGTGGTCCTGGCGCTTGCCGACGTCGATGCCGACGAAGAGTTCCGTGTAGCCATGGCAGGAGACTCCCGTGGGCACGTGGGGCTCGCGGGCTTTCGCGATGACCTCGCGGTCGAGGAACTGGGTGGCCGTGGCGATGAAGGCACACTCGTACTCCTGGGCGTAAAGGGCCTCTCCGTGGAGTTGGCGCTCGGCGGCGAGGAACTCGGGACTGATGCGGGGGCACTCGGCGGCTGGGGCGCGGACGACCGTCCAGCCGTTGTTGGGGGTGTTGCAGATCTGATAGAAGAGGTTGGTCTGGCCCTTGGGCGAGGAGATGGCCCAGATGCTGCCGTGGGTGACGGCGACCATGGGGGTGACCGCGGCGAAGAGATCGGGATGGGCGAAGGCGGCCTCGTCGATGATGACGACGGTGGCGGCGGCGGGTCCGCGATTGTTGGCCGGGATGCCCGGAAAGGGGAAGAACCGGGAGCCGTTGGGCAGGACCAGCGAGCCGGGGAAATCGGGATCGGCATGGGTGGCGAGGCCGAGGCGGCGGGCGAAGGCCCGGACGCGCTGGATGAGAATGGTCGCATGACGGTGGATGCGGCCGAAGAGGAGATA
>CAMDCN010000020.1 GCA_945890485.1 Candidatus Sulfopaludibacter sp. SbA3
CCGTCCTTGCTGCCTTCGACCGCGCTGTCCCGAACTACGGCACCAAATTCAACTGCCCCCCGCCTTGGTGGGCGGGGGGCAGTTGAAACAACCGAACAAGAAGAACCGTCAGCACCCGTTAAAGGTATTGACAGGTCGTTTCATATCAGAAGAAATACTTCAGCGCCATCTGGATGGAGCGGGGCGGGTCCGTGGAGGTAATCCGTCCGAAGTTGGCCGGAGCGTTGATACTAGCCGCGGGGCCTCCCCAATTGACACGGTTGAAGGCGTTGAAGAACTCCGTCCGGAACTGCAGCGTGTGGCGCTCGTAGAGCCGGAAGTTCTTCTGGATGCTGAAGTCCTCGGAAACGGAGCCGTAGCCGCGGAGACTGTTGTAGCTCGGGGCGGCGTTGCCGAAGGTGAAGGCCGCGGGCTGCGACCAGGCGTTGATGTCGAGCTTGCGTTGCAGCGACGTGGCGCCGGGATCGTAGTCGCTACCGCTGACTCCTGTATCGAAGTTGGTGTTGAGAATGTTGGGCCGGTTGCCGCCGCCGAAGAGCGGGATGGCGCCGCCGCCGCCGATGAACACCGGAGCGCCGGTGCGGAAGTTGTGGATGCCGTTCAAGTGCCAACCGCCGGCGAAGATGTCGACGATGCGCGGAGCGTTCGCAAGCAACTTCTTGCCTTTGCCGAAGGGCAGTTCGTAGGTCCAACTGGCGATCGCAACATGCTTGCGGTCAAACCCGGCGAGCCGCTTTTCGAGGTCGCGGTTACGAGTGTCGAGTGGGGCGCCACCGGCGGCGTCGATCTCGCGGTTCGTATAGCCGGCGCCGTGGACGAGAGTCTTCGACAGCGTATACGAGAGCAGCATGGAGAAGCCATTGGAGTAGCGGCGCTGCATGCGGGTTTGCAGCGAATGGTAGTTGCTGAAGCCAGTGGGCTGGGCCAGATTGTTGATGCCGGTGTACTGCGGGAAGGGCCGCAGCGCCTGCGCAACCGAGCCGCGGAAACCGGGGTAGGGAAGACGGATGCCGGCCGCGACGGCGGCGGCCGAGGAAACGTCACCATTGAGCAGATTGCCGAGGCGCAGGTTGCCGACGTCGACCTGATTCAGGTTTTCGAGGCCCGAAGGAAGGCGCAAGCTGCGGGAGCCGACGTAGCCGACATCGAGAAGGAAGTTGCCAGGCAGTTCGCGTTGCAGATTGAACGTCCAGCTATTGGTATAGCCGGCCTTGTTCGCACCGGGGTTCATGTAGTCGATCGTCGCGCCATTGAGCAGTGTGGCGTCCATGTTCGGCAGGGTGCCGGTAAAGGCCGGGACGCCCTGGTCCATATTGAACGCGGGCACGCGGCCGTTCGAGGTGTTGGGGAATGACTGCGGAAAGGTGAATCCGGCGTTGTAGCGGCCGGGGAACTGGCCGATTTGCGTGGCGTTGCCGGGCGAATAGAAGATGCCAAAGCCGCTGCGGATCACCGTTTTCGGCGTGAGCGTGTAAGCAAGACCGACGCGGGGCGAAAGTTGGCCGTAGTAGTTGGGCACAATGCGATCGCCATAGAAGCGAAGGGCGCCAGGGAGGTTGTTGGCGCCGGGGTTGGCGAGAGCGGGATCGAAGCCGGATTGGCGGCCCGCGGTGTCGCGGACCGTCGTGGGGATTTCGTGGCGGAAGCCGAGCGTGAAGGTCAGCTTGCTCGTCGCGCGCCAGACATCGTCAATGTAGTACGCGTAAAACTCATTCTGCACGGTCCGTTCGCCCATAGGGAAGAAGCGCGTTCCGGAGAAGACCTCGCCGAGGAGGAAGCTGGCCCAGCCGTTGCCGAGCTGGTTAAAGCGCGGATCCGTGAGCGAGGACGTCGAGAGGTTGTTGAAGACGTAGGAGCCGCTGAGGCCGCCGTTTTGCGTACCAGCGAAATTGACGAATTTCATGAGCCGGCCCTCGCCGCCGACCTTAATCTGATGCCGGCCCTTGATCCATGAGAGGCTGGATACCCAGGCGTGGCTGATGTTGGCCGAGGGATCGTTCGGCTGCTGGGCAGAGTTGCCGATTTCGAGTCCACCGTATGTGTTGTTGATCGTGAACGTCGGGAAACCGGGGCTATCGGTGGGGATGCCAGGCAGTTGAATGGTCTCGTTGCCTTTGCGCGTATCGAGCTGGCGGGTGGGATTCGACTTCGTATAGCCGTAGCCGACGTGGAAGAGCACCGTGGGCGTCACGGTGAGGTCGTAGTTGGTGCGATAGTTGCTGCCGCGCGTATCGGCGGTGAACCACGGGCCGAGCGGGCCATTGTTGCGGCCAAGCACGGAGTTCACGTACTGAATATTCGTGGAACGCCAAACGACGAAGCTAAGGCGCTGGGCGGACGAGATCAGATGGTCCGCTTTCAGCGACCAGATATCGTCGTTGACGGGATTTGCATTGCGGGCCAGGAAGTTGTTGAAGTAGCTGGGCAGGTCCGGGCCGGGAAGGAGCGGCGTGGTGTTGCGGGCTACGCGCGACAGGCGATTCGTCGGGATGATGTTGCCGGGGAAGGGGGTGCGCGTTCCATCGGCAGTCGTCGTGGCGGGGTCGAAGATGGGGAGGACGGCGCCGGCCGAATCGACGTGGCGCGAGAAATCGCCGCGGAGGAAATCGGCGGTGGGGAGGCTGACGAGGTTGCCGGGCAGCGGCGGCGAGTTGCGCAGGCCGGAGTAGTTGAAGTTGAAGAACGTCTTGTCCTTGCCGTTATACAGTTTCGGAATAACGACCGGGCCGCCGAAGTTGCCGCCGTACTCGTTAAAGCGGACGATGGGCCGCGTGCGATTGAAGAAAGGCCGGGCGTCGAGTTTATCGTTGCGAAGGAACTCGAAGAGGCCGCCGTGGAAGGTGTTCGAACCGGAGCGGAGCGTATAGTTGATGACGCCGAAGCCGCGGCCGAACTCGGCCGGGAAGAGCGTGTTCTGCACCTTGAACTCTTCGATGCTCTCGTAAGGCGGAGAGGACTGGGCGAGGAAGCCGGGATTCGACGAGAGCTGAGCGGAGATGCCGTCGATCAGGATCTCCTGGCCAAACTCGGGGCTGCCGTTGATGCTCTTGCCCCATTGCGTGCCGACGACGCCGGGCGTAAGGAAGATGAACGTCTCAGGTTGGCGGCGGCCGGAGGCGGCGGTGGTGGAAGCGCCGGAGCCGATCTGGATGGGGAGGTCGAGGAGGGTCTGCCGTTGCAGGACAGTCGAGACTTCGGGGGATGAGGTTTGGAGGGCGATGCTGCTATCGGAGACCGTGACGGCGTCGGTGGTGTTGCCGACTTCGAGGGTGATGACGATGTCGGCCTGGGTGGCGGTGAGGATGCTGAGGCCTTGGCGCACGACCTTCTTGAAGCCGGTCTTTTCGATTTCGAGGTCGTAGGCGCCGGGCGGAAGACCGCGAAGCGTGAAGCCGGAATCGGAGGACTCGGCCGTGGTGAGTTGATTAGTGGCTTGGCTCTTGAGGGTGATCCGGGCGCCGGGAACGGCCGCGCCGGAGGAGTCAACGACGGTACCGCTAAGTCCGCCGAGGTTGCCCTGGGCGTAGAGGAGGGCAAGGGGAAGTAGGAGTAGCGCGGCAAGGAGACGCAGGCGTCGGGAGGTGGGTTGCATGGCCTATCGAGTATGTAGGCAATAGCTGATAAATACTAGGGGCTAACGGTCACGCACGGGTTTAAGTTTACATTGTGCTTTCAATGACTTATGCGAGTTCGTAACCGTTGCGTACCGTTACGGAGCGTGATAAGCTCCCCTGCTGGAGCGTGGATTCAGTGGACAGCGCAGCGGTACAGGCCAGATCGGTTCCTCCAGAGACGGAGGCTGCCGTGCGGGCGTCTTTGGGCGAGATCCTGGCGAGTCCAGAGTTCCGGGCGAGTCAGAAGTGTCAGTTGTTTCTGACCTACGTAGTGGAAGAGGCGCTGGCGGGCCGGCAGGAGTCGCTGAAGGAGCGGGTGATTGGCGCGGAAGTGTTTGGGCGCGCCCCGGGATTTGAGACTTCGGGGGATTCGATCGTTCGGGTGAAGGCAACCGAGGTGCGGCGGCGGTTGGCCAAGTTCTACAAGGACCGGCCCGCGTCCGGGATGCGCGTTGAGCTTCCGACGGGATCCTATGTGCCGGTATTCCATTGGGAGGAGGCGGCTGATCCGATCGTGGTGGAGACCGGCACGCCAGTCGCGCCCGCTCTCCGCTGGAATAGGCGGGCGATGATCGGGATGGCCGTGGGTGGACTCGGCGTGGGCCTGGGCGGTTGGACCATGTGGCCGCGGGCGCGGGCGCTGGACGCGTTCTGGGATCCGCTGATCTCCGCCCCAGGGCAGTTGGTGGTTTGCGCCAGCGGAGCCCCAGGGGTGTCGGCCGCCGACCAATCGGTGGTGGAGGCGTTGCAGCGGCCGCATCCGCCGGAGGCGACGATCCGGTTGAACCAACTGGTGCTGAGCCGGCAGGCGCAGACGTCTTGGCCGACGGTGCAGGCGCTGGTGGACGTGACGCGCATGCTGGCTGTCGCGGGTAAGCCGTTTCACGTGCGCGTAGCCGGCGAGATGTCGTTCGACCAGGTGAACGGGCAGCCGATGGTGGTCATCGGGATGTTCTCGAATCCGTGGACGATTGAATTGACCCGGCATTTGCGCTTCAGCTTCGAGATCGCCGCCGATGGTCACTACCTGGTGAAGGACTCGCAACGGCCGGAAATGGTGCGACACGTGCGGGGACTCTATCCGGTGTCCGCGATGCCGGTGGACTATGCGTTGGTGACCCGTTTGGTGGACCCGCAGTTGAACCGGCGGGTGATCGCGATTGGCGGAATCTCCGGTTTGGGGACGCAGGTGGCGGCGGACTTCGCGACGAACGAAAGAAGTTGGGAGCAGGTGGCGCAGGCAGCGCCGGCTGGCTGGGAGAAGGGAAACCTGCAGGTTCTGCTGGAAACGCGCATCGTGGGCGATACGCCGAGCCCGCCCACGATTGCGGCGATTCACGCCTGGTAGCTACTTTTCGAGGAAGAAGTAGCCGGCGATCATTGCGTCGATGCCGGAGGAGTAGAAGCTGCGGACGGCGTCGCGCGGGGTGCAGACGAGCGGGTCGCCGAAGAGGTTAAACGAGGTGTTGAAGAGCACGGGCAGGCCGAATTCGGCAGCCGCGGCGTGGAGCAGGCGCCAGTAGAGAGGGTTGTCCTGCTCTGCGACCGTGTGAACGCGGACGTAGTCGCCACCCAGAATGACGCTCGAAAACTGTTGGCGATAAGCGGGGCGGACGCGGCTGACGGTGGAGAGAAAACGCGCGTTCTCCCCGACATCGAAGTATTGGCTGGCGAGTTCCACCGGAACGCTCGCGGCGAACTTGCGGAACGGCTCGCGGTGCTTGATGAAGCTGTTGAGATTCTCCGTCGAGTAGGGATTGACGGGACTCGCGAGGATGCTGCGGTTGCCCAGTGCACGGGCGCCGAACTCCATGCGGCCTTGCATCCAGGCGAGGATCTTATCCTGCTTTAGCTGGGCGATGGCGGTCGACAGAATTGCGTCGGTGGTGATCAGCGTCTTAAAGCTGAGCTTGCAGTTTTCAAGAACCTGTTTGAACTGCTCGGTGGAATACTCGGGTCCCCAGCAGAAGTTGCCCATCTCGATGGACCGGCCCCAGACGATCGCCGCGGCGCCAAGCGCCGTACCCGTGTTGCCGGCCGCCGGCTGGACAAAGACCCGGTCATACATGCCGCTGCGTTCGAGCGCTTCGACCAACAGCGCATTCCAAAAGAGACCGCCAGCGAGGCATAGGTTGCCGCCGCGGCCGGCGAGGTGGATGACGAGGCTGGTGACCGCGGCCTGGAGGCTGGCGGCGACGTCAGCTTTCAAACGGTCCGGGACGGGAGCGCCGTCGGCGAGGCCGAGTTCGGAGTAGAATTTACCGCTGAACCAGGGGCCGTCGAAGTAGCTGCGGTCGGCTGGCTTCAGCCAGTCGGCGCTGGCGGGCAGGATCTGCTCGAAGACCCCTTGATAGACGGGTTGCCCGGCGGTGGCGAGCCACTGGACCTTGTGCTCGTCGGCGTTCGGGGTGAAGCCGAGGAGTTCCGTGACGCGGCCATACAGGTCACCGACAGAGTCGGGAAAGTAGAGTTCGTGAAGGGTTTGCAGCCCGGATTCCGAGGCTTGCCATTTGGCGCCACAGCGGAAGTCGCCCAGACGATCGAGCGTGAGAACGGTGGCTTGGGAGAAGCCGGAGTAGTAGAAGGCCGAGGCGGCGTGCGCGGCGTGATGTTCGACAACCGAAATCCGTGCGCCGGGAAACTGATGGCGCAGATCGAGGTGGGTTTCCGATTCGGGGCCTTGGCTGAACGGCCGGGCCACGGCGACCACTTCGACATCG
Source organism: Candidatus Sulfopaludibacter sp. SbA3 (assembly GCA_945890485.1). GTDB lineage: Bacteria > Acidobacteriota > Terriglobia > Bryobacterales > Bryobacteraceae. The sequence goes on from CAMDCN010000020.1 coordinate 6,335, forward strand.
CGGGCGTCGAGCCCGGCGATGTCGAGGCACGTGCGAATGGCTTCCAGTGGGAGTTCGTCGAGGGTGGCACGGCGAGCCACTTTACGCTGCTCGACCGCGGCGGCGACCTTACCGTCGCGGAGAAGTACGCAGGCGGGATCGTTGCGCAGGCCGCCAATTCCGAGAATGATCATAAAACTAAACCTTTTTCAGCCGAGCGATGGAACGGTCTCGGCCAATGGCCGTGAAGACGTGGAAGGCGCTGGGGCCGACGGCTTGGCCGGTGAGAGCGGCGCGGGAGCCATTGATGAGAATGCCGGGCTTGACGTTGGCCTCGGCGGCAAGAGCGCGGAGCGTCTTTTCGACGGAGGCCTCGGTGAACTCGGCCTCGGCTTCCAGGCGAACGCCAAGCTCGCGGAGGAGTTCGCGGGCCTGGGGCTCGTCGAGACGTTCCGCGGCGGCCGGTTCGATTTCGAACTCTTCGGCGAAGTAGGGACGGCCTTTGGTGGCGAAGTCGTGCAGCGAGGTGTAGCGGGCGCGGATCGTGTCGACGACGAAGGCGAAGCTGGGTTCGTCGGGCGTCAAACCAGCGGTCTCCAGATGCGTGCGAACCGCCGGCAGCAGATCGTTGATCGGCATCGACCGGAGGTGCTGGCCGTTGAGCCATTGAGCCTTGGGGTCGATGGGATCTTCGTCGGAGAAGTTGACGACGGCGTTCGAGCGGTTGACGCCGCCGAACGTGAAGGCGTCGATCAGCTCCTGGATCGACATCTGCTCGCGGTTGTTCTTAGGCGACCAGCCGAGCAGGCAAAGGAAATTGATGTAGGCCTGGGGGAGGAAGCCGGCATCGCGATAGGTGGTGACGCTGACGACCGGGCCGTGCTTGCGCTTCGATAGCTTGGCGCCGTCGGGCGCGATCAGCAGCGGCAGGTGGGCGAACTTTGGCTTCGTATCGCTGAGCGCTTCGAAGATCAGGACGTGCTTAAACGTATTGGTGAGATGGTCCTGGCCGCGGATGATGTGATCGATGCGGAGGTCGACGTCGTCGGCGCATGAGGCCATGTGGTACGTCGGCATCCCGTTCGAACGGAGCAGGGCAAAGTCTTCGATCTCGTCAGCCTTCTTGTACTGGTCGCCGAATACGGAATCCTTGAACTTGACGGCGCGGTTCTCGCCACGCGGTACGCGGAAGCGGACGACGAACGGTTCGCCGGCGGCGGCGCGGCGGTCCGATTCCTCGGTCGAGATTTCACGCATTCCGGCGTTGAACAACCAGGGGCCGGAGTCGTCGGCCCGCTCTTCTTCTTCCGTTTGCGCGGGGGTGAAGTCGCGGTAGGCAAGTCCGGCGGCAAGAATGCGGTTCGCCATCTCCTTATGAAGATCGAGGCGCTCGGATTGCCGATAGTACTCGTCCCAAGTGAGGCCGAGCCATTTGAGGCCATCAAAAATCGAGTCGATCGAGGCCTGGGTATTGCGCTCGACGTCGGTATCGTCGAGCCGCAGGATCATGGTGCCGTTGTTCTTCCGGGCGTAGAGCCAGTTGAAGATGAACGTGCGGGCGGAACCGATATGCAGGTATCCGGTGGGGGAAGGGGCGAAGCGAACGCGGGGCATCGGGCTAGTCGATACTGCCGGTGGGCGACACGCGGAGATCGTTATTTACCTTTTTGGCGCCTTTCATTTTCATCACCAGCTTTTCGGCCTTGGCCTTCGCCTTGTCGGTGCGGACGATGCCTTTTAGCGTGACGACGCCTTCCTTCACGTCGACTTCGAGCGCCCCACCCTTCACTTCCGGATCGCCGGCCAACCGAAGGCGGATCTGGTCGTAGAGCCGGTCATCATCCTTCTGGTCGGCGGCGAAGGCCAGGCCGAGGCTCATTAGGGCGATTGCCAGTTTATTCATCACGTTCTCCCGTCATTCTTCTCCAATCTAACTCATTCAGGAACTCGGGCTGGTTGCGCCAGTCCGGCCGGACCTTTACGAAGAGCTCGAGAAAGATCTTCGTGCTGAAGAACTCCTCCATTTCAAGACGTGCGGCGGTGCCAATGGATTTCAACATTGCGCCCTTCTGGCCAATGACGATTGTCTTCTGCCCCTGGCGCTCTACATAGATGGTGGCGCTGATCTTGGTGAGCTTCGGCGTCTCTTCCCACGTGTCGACGAGAACCGCGACGGCATGGGGCACCTCCTGATGCGTCTCGGCGAGGATCTTTTCGCGGATCATCTCGGCCGCCAGGAAGCGGGACGGCATCTGGGTGATGTGGTCGTCCGGGTAGATTTTCGACGCGCGCGGCAGGAGCTTGATGATTTCGTCGCGGACCTGCTCGACGCCTTCGCCAGACTGCGCGGAGATGGGGACGTAGGCGGCGAACTCGTGGTGTTTGGGGAACTGTTCGAGGAGGCCGAGGATTTTCTTCGGGTCGTCGACTAAGTCGGTCTTATTCAGGACGAGGATCGTCGGGACGTTGGCCTTCTTAACCAGCGCGATCGCGCCTTCGACTTCGGTCGAGATGACCCGCTGGGCATCATGAACGAAGACGAGCACGTCGATCGAGTCGAGCGAGGCGCGGACGGACCGCATCATTTTCTGGTTATAGGGCGTGTCCGACTTGTGGATGCCGGGGGTATCGACAAAGACAATCTGGGCGGATGGGGTGGTCAATACCCCGTCGAGAGCCGTGCGCGTCGTTTGGGGTTTGGAGCTGACAATGGCCAGCTTTTCTCCAATCAGAGCGTTCAACAGCGTGGATTTTCCGGCGTTGGGCAGTCCAATGATGGACGCGGTTCCGGCGCGAAATGCGAGGCGCCTAGGCATTCAGTTCTTCTTCAATCTCCTCTTCCATGCGGGATACGCGGACGCGGTCAACGCGCCGGTCGTTCGCCGCCAGTACTTCCAAGCGTATGCCATCCCGCTCCGCGCCTTCACCCACGCGGGGGACCCGGCCGAGCCATTCGGCTACCAGACCGCCGACGGTGGTCGACTCGAACTCCTCGTCGGGGCGGTATTCGAGCAGGCCTTTCAGATGGTCGACGTCGAAAGAACCGGAGACGATCCACGCCCCTTCGCCGTCGGGGGCGATATCTTGCGTGGGCTCGTGCTCATCGCGGATCTCGCCGAAAATCTCCTCCACCAGGTCTTCCATCGTCGAGATGCCGGCCGTGCTGCCGTACTCGTCGATCACCACGGCCATGTGGGCGCCGTCCTGCTGCATCTCCCGCAGGAGGTCGGTGACCTTTTTCGATTCGGGCACCTTGCGGATGGGCCGCATCAACTCCCAAACGTGGGCGGACTGATGCTTTTCATCCTGCATAAACAGGTCGCGCACGTGGATAAAGCCGACGACATCGTCGATCGTACCGTCGTAAACCGGGATGCGGGAATACTGCTCGTTGATGACGAGTTCGCGAAGGGAAGCAACGGTCGCGCCCTTTTCGATGGCGACCATCCGCGGGCGCGGCGTCATGACTTCTTTGACGGTTTTGTCGCCGAACTCCACTACGCTTTGGATGAGCTTGCGGTCCTCCTCCTCGATCAGCCCCTCTTCCTTGCCGGCGGCGATGAGGGCTTCAATCTGTTCGTCCTGCTCTTCGGCCTGTTCTTCCGCCGAGCCGAGTTCCGTCAGCGCTTGCAGGAAGCGTAGGATGGCAATGACGGGGGAGGCAAGGAGCGCCAGCAGCTTGACGAAGGGCAGGAACGGCAGAAGCCAGAACGCCGACGTCTTGCGGTAGAGCAGTTGGGGGATGACTTGGGAGCAAAGCAGGACGGCAACGCAGGCCGCGACGCCGGCTTCGGCTAACCCATACCAGAACTCTTTGTGCCCCATGCCCATGAAGGCCATGGCGAAGACACCAACGAGCGAAATGAGCGAGTGCTTGATCAGCGAGAACGTCAGTGCGCCGGTCTCGAGTTTCATCCCGAGGCGGTCTTCGAGGGATTCCTTGAAGTGGATCAGCGCATTCGATTCGCGGGAGCGGAGGCGAAGCGATTCAAGATAAAGAAGCTGAACGAAACTGGCCAGGACAACTAAACCGGCGAGGATGGCGAGGGTGGCAAAAAACGCAATGCTCACTACTTTTTAGTCCGTTCGATCAGACCCGCGGGAAGCCCGAGGGTCTGTCGCCACTTCGTTTCGAGGCGGCGCATTTTCCCGCGGTCGGTCTCATGGTCGTGCCCGAGCAGATGCAGTAGGCCGTGCAGCATCAGGATCTCGATTTCCGTCGAAACCTCGTGGCCATGTTCCGCGGCCTGCTCGACGGCGCGTTCGGCGGAGATCGCCATTTCGCCGAGTTCGGCTTCACCGGGGAAGCTGAGCACGTCGGTCGGATAGTCGTGCTGAAGGAACTCGCGATTCAGCCGCTGGAGTTCACTATCATTGGCGACAAGAACCGTAAAGGCACGGCCGTCGGCCACATCGGCCGTCAACCGTGTTAGAAAAGCACGGAGGCGGCGGCGGTCGAGCGGGATAGACCGCTTGACGCCCTGGAACAAAATACTACTGCCGTCTGGGGACATGTGTTTTAAGAGTTTATGTGATCGGGGGCGACGGAAGGGACTCGGCGGCTTCGGCGGCCGCGGCGGCTTCCGTAAGGCGAAGAGCAAGTTGGCGGCCCGCGCCGCTGGCTTCGTGATAGCGATCGTAGGCTTTCACGATGCGCTGCACGAGACTGTGGCGGACCACATCCTTTTCATCGAAGCTGACAAAGCTGATACCCTCGACGCCCTTTAGAATTTCGAGCGCATCGATCAGGCCGCAGCGGCGGCCATGCGGAAGGTCGATTTGGGTGGCGTCGCCGGTGACGACCATTTTCGAATTGAATCCTTGACGCGTGAGCACCATCTTCATCTGCTCCGGCGTAGCGTTCTGCGCCTCGTCCAGAATAATGAAGGCGTCATTCAAAGTGCGGCCGCGCATGAAGGCGAGCGGCGCCACCTCGATCACACCACGCTCGGTGAACTTCTCGATTTTCTCGGCCTCGAGCATGTCGTAGATCGCGTCGTAGAGGGGCCGGAGATAAGGATCAATTTTTTCCTGGAGCGTGCCGGGAAGAAAGCCCAGTTTTTCGCCGGCTTCGACGGCGGGGCGAGTAAGGATGATGCGGGAGACGCGCTTGGTTAACAATGCCGAGACGGCCATGGCCACGGCGAGGTATGTTTTGCCGGTGCCCGCCGGACCAATGCCAAAAACCAGGTCGTTCCGCTCAATCGCTTCGAGATAGCGCCGTTGGTTAATGGTCTTCGGAGCGAGTACTTTCTTGCCAAAGTTCCGTTGCCGCCCACTGGCGACGAGTGCACGCAAAGAAACGGCGCTATCTCCGGAAACCACTCGGAGATAGCTGGTCAAATCGCCATTGGCGAACACATGTCCTTCGCGGATCAGATCCGAGTAGTCGCTCAGAATCTGTCCGCAACGCTCCACGCCCTCCGACTCGCCCTCGATTTCCAGGGCGTCACTCAGAAGACGGGTCCGCACATGCAGAGCGGCTTCGAGAAGCCGAATATTTTCATCCCGAGTTCCATAGAGGGATTCGATCCCTCTGTACAATGGCACGCTGAGCTTCATGCGCGGGAAAACAACATCCCCTTCAGTATAACTAACTGAGGAGAGTCGCCGCGCCTAGCCGGCCCTGATGCTTGCCGAGCCTTTCCCGAAGTTCGCGGCGAGCGCGGAGGAGGCGCGACTTGGCGGCCGCTTCCGAGATTTCGAGCTGCTGCGCGACATCGGCCAACGGCAGACGCATCGTCTCCCGCAGCAGGAGTGGCTTGCGGAGCAGCGGCGGAATCCGGTTCACTTCTTTCTGCAGAAGGGAAGAGACTTCACTGCGACCGTAGCGCTGTTCCGGATTTTCCGACGTGTCGCGGAGTTCAAATTTGGTCTGGTTCTCATCCGCGCCGGGATCGTCAAGATAGGTGAACTGAGCGCGCCGCAGTTGGCGGAGGCGCATCAGGCACTGGTTGACAACAATGCGCGAGAGCCACGTGGAGAAGCGCGAATTACCCTCAAAGCCCGCGACGTGAAGATATGCCTTCACGAAAGCGTTCTGGACTTCATCCTCCGCGTCTTCGTGGTCACGAAGAATGGAACGAGCCAGCTTGAGGCAGGATTGGTAGTGACGGTTAACGAGTTCGGTAAAAGCCGCTTGGTCACCCGCCTTGGCGAGCGGGACCAACTCGGCGTCAGCGTCGATGATCGGCTCAGGTTTCGGGGTTTCTACAACCTGCGGAGCCGTGGGGGCCAGTAAGGCCGCGTGGAATGAAGTAGGAGTGCTAAGGGCGGTTGCCATTTGAATAATGCCTCTGAATCCAACCTAACAGCGGGGGGAGGACAATACTAGATCCCACTGAACGTCGTTTCAGTGACACATAACGCACTGAAAGCGTTTTAACCTGAGCTAAAATGGATTCATGTCAGACTTCGAAAGCGGCCCGGAGACCATCAGCCGCCTCCTCAGTTCCTACGAGCTGGGAAGAAAACTGAAGCAGCTTCGGCTGCGGAAAAAGATTGCGTTGACCGAGCTAGGCCGGCACACGGGGCTTTCGGCCTCGATGATCTCGCAACTGGAAAATGGAAAGCTGGTTCCGACCCTGCCGACTCTGGCACGCTTATCCATGGTCTTCGATGTGGGCATGGAGTACTTCTTCGGCAGCCGCCGGAAGGAAGGGATGTTCGAGATTGTGCGCCAGGAGGAGCGGATGAAGTTTCCCAACCGGCCTGAACTGGAAAAACCGAACTTCTTCTTTGAGGTGCTGGCGTTCAAGGCGACCAACAAGCCGCTGGAGGCCTACCTGGCCGAGTTTCCAAAGGCGAAGGAAGGGGAGGCGACGGCACATCTGCATCCGGGGGCGGAACTCCTTTATGTGATGGAGGGCACGCTGGCGGTGCAGTATCAGGATGAAGAGCATGAACTGCACGCCGGCGACTGCTGTTACTTCGATTCCGCGGAGTTGCATTCCTACCGGGGCGTATCGGATACGCCGGCCAAGGCGATGGTGGTTTCGGCCCCGATCCTGCTGCGTTAGCATGGGCTCGTGAGACTGATTGCGGTAGCGGCAATGCTGGCCTGCGGGCTGGCCGGAGCGGACAAGTGGAGCGTCTTCCGGAGTGAGCCGTTTACCGTCTACACCAACGGCAAAGACAAAGAGGCGCGCGAGGCGCTGGTGCTGGCCGTGCAGGTGCAGCACACGCTCAGCGCGCAGTTCGGCAAGGAGTTGACGCCAGCTTGGCCGGTGACATACGTTCTCGGCAAAGGCGACGGAAAGCTACGGCTCGGGCCGGGCGGATACTTGGCGGGAGCGGTGGACCCTGGGGAGTTGGCGGCACTGCTGATTCGAGAGAATGCGCTGCCGTTTGATGAGGAGATCGAGCGAGGGGTGATCGCTCTCTATTCGACGTTGGCTGCTGACGGGCCGCGGGTGCGCGTGGGAGCGCCGGTGGCGCGTCCGGACTTGGCGTGGGCCCGGATGCACTTGCTGTTCACCGATGACCGCTATAGCGGCAAGACGCGCGTGCTGCTGGCAAACCTGTCGAAGGGCCTGGACCCGGTAGTCTCCTGGGGCAACTCGATTGGCGTAAAAGAGGCCGTGATTACGGAAGAGGCCAAGGGCTATCTGGCCCGTGGCCAATTCGGCACGGCGGCGCTGAACGGAAAACCGATCGATCCGCGGCGTTGGCGCGAAGAGATCTTGAACGCGCAGGAGACGGCGGACTTGCTGGCGCGTTGGAACGGCCCGGCGCCGGAGTTGAAGGGCCTAACGATGGCCCAGCTCGAAGAACAGGCGCAGAAGTGGCCGCGGTGGCCGGAGCCGCATGTGCAGATGGCGGCATTGGAGACCGAGGAGAGCCGGCGCGCGCAGCGATGGCGGCACGCGGCGGGCCTCGCGATGCGGGATGTCGAACTGTGGAAGAAGGCCGCGGCCTCGTTCGCCAAGGCCGAGCTGTTCGCCGAAGAGACGAAGTGCCTGGTGGCGGCCGAGAAGGCGGCATCCACCCGCGTCGAGCGGGAACGGTTGCACGCGGAGCGGCTGGCGGCGCAGGAGCGGCGCGTGGAAGCCGAGTTGGCGGCCAAGCGGGCGGAAGAAGAGAAGGAGCGGGCGGAGATTGAACGCCTGCGGCAGGAGGCGCTAAACCGGATTCGCATGGCGGAGGCGAAGGCCAACGATGGCAAGGGGCCGGTGAAGGGCAAGGTGGAAGAATGGTGGGATGGTCCGAAGGGCGATGCTTCGGTGAGCGGAAAACTGGAGAGGGTGGACTGCGTCGGCGGGACGCTGCGGCTGCAGGTGCGGGGCGAGGATAAGAAGCTGATGCCGTTGCTCGTAAAGAACGTGGCGCAGTTGAACCTCGAAGGGTCGAGCGAGATCAAGCTCGGCTGTGGCGTACAGAAACCGGCGCGGGCGGTGACGGTGGAGTATCTGACAAAGACGAAGGAAGTGACTCGGGTGAAGTTCGATTGAGAGTGCAGGCACGTTGGGTGGCCGTCGCGATTTTCGTTTTGTCGTCGACTTTGAACTATCTGGACCGGCAGTTGTTCGCGGCTTTGGAGCCGGTGATCCGGAAGGAGTTCGCGCTGAGCTATGAGGGCTTCGGGTACTTGATCACCGCCTATGCGTTGATCTACGCCGTGGGCGCGACGGTGCTGGGGTTGACCCTCGACCGCATCGGGTTGCGCGGGGGATCGGCGTTGACGGTGGGACTGTGGTCGATGGCGACGGTGGGGATGAGTTGGGTGGGGGGACTGGGGAGCCTGGTGGGCTTCCGGATGTTGCTGGGGTTTGCGCAGGGGGGCGGAATTCCGGCAACCGGGAAGGCTTTTGGCACCTTTCTGCCGCCGGAAGAACGGGCCTTCGGAACGGCCAGCAACCAGATCGGAATCTCGTTGGGAATGATTCTGGCGCCGTTGTGGATCAACTGGGCGACGCAATACTTCGGCTGGCGCCAGGCGTTTCTGGGGCCGGGTCTACTGGGGTTTCTGTGGATTCCGCTGATGTGGTGGGCGACCAAGGGCGCGCCGGAACAAGCGGTGACCCAAGCCCCGGCGCCGGTGGGCAATCTCTTGCGGCGGCGCTCTTACTGGGGTGTGTTGCTGGCCAACGGCCTAGGGATGATGGCGTATGCGTTGTGGAGTTCGTGGACGACGGCGTATCTCGTGAAGGTGTGGGGCGACGGCGAGTTGGCCTGGCTGCCGCCGGTGTTTGCCGTGGGCGGCGGTGTGGTCGGCGGAACCCTGGCGTTCCGATGGATGAAGGGGGGCTTGACGGCCCCGGCCGCGCGGCGGCGGGCGGCGTTGCTGGGGGCGGTCGTGTTGGGCCTGGCGACGGCGTCAGTGCCCATGATGCCAAGCGCGTTGTGGACGGCGGTGGCGATTGGAATGAGCTTTTTCGGCTCGCTGATCTTGAGCGTGAATGTCTACGCGCTGCCGCTCGACCTGTTCGGCGCGGGGCGGGCGGGCTTCGCCGTGGCCAGTTTGACGGCGGCGTATGCGCTGATGCAGGCGGTGACTTCGCCGCTCGTGGGGCGCGTCGTGGACCTGTATGGCTTCGGGCCGGTGTGCTGGGGGACGGCAGTACTGCCTCTCGTGGGAGTCTTAGTGCTCTATAGCACTAAGGAGTAGCATGCGGAAGGCCTTGCGGCAGTTGTTGGGGTACGAAGCCGAAGCGGTCGTGGTGCACTTCGCTTCGGGGCCGGTGGAGCGGGTGCGGGCGATGTATGAGGAAATTCTCGCACTGGAGCCAGATCGGGAACACTACGTGGTGTCGATCGGAGAGCCGCTGGGGTTTGGGATCCCGTTGGTGCTACATGCGCCCTCGCTGCCAGAACTGCGGATGCAGTTGGGGCCCAAGCGGATCGGCCTGGCGCCGTTCCTGTTGGGCCGGGATTCGCTCTGCTGGCTCGTGTTTCAGGCCGCGCCGCGGAAGATGCTGGCGTTCAACGCGCGGGGGGAGCGGCATCATCTGCGGATGCGGTCGGCGATTGCCTCGGCGCTGTTCGTGGCCGGCGTGCCGCTGGACCGCATCTGGCTGCGGCCTTGGTGGTGGCCGTTCGCGCGGGAGCGCAGCCGGCAGTCGGCGGCGAGCGTGACCTTGGCGGGGCGGGCGCTGGCGGGGAGGCCGCGGGTGGCGATTCTGTCGCCGTACTTCCCCTGGCCGCTGGGCCATGGGGGAGCAGTGCGGATCTTTTCGCTCCTGCGGGAAGCCGCGAAGGATTTCGACATCTGGTTCTACTGCTTTGCCGAGCCCGGCAGCGCGGAGAACTCCGGCCCCGTGCTGGAGCTCGTCCATCAGGCCGTGCTCTTCGAGATGCCCCGGTACCGGGAGCCGCGATGGGCGAGTCTGCTGCCGCCGGAGGTCCGCGAGTACGAGAGCCGGGCGGTGCGCGAGCGGCTTGCCGCGGACCGGGAGCAGTGGGGCTTGCTGCAGGTGGAGTACACCTATCTGGGGCGGTATCCGGGGGATGTGCTCGTAGAACACGATGTGACGTTCGACCTCTACCAGCAGATGGGGGCACGGTGGAGCGCATGGCGATGGCGACGGTTTGAAAAGGCCGCCGTGCGGCGCTTCCCGCGCGTGATGGCGATGGCAGAGAAGGATGCTGCGATGTTGGCCGGACCGGATCGGGTGCGCGTGTTACCGAACGGCGTTGACTTGGCCCGGTTCCGCGCGACGCCGGAGGGGGCGGAGAAGCGGGTCCTCTTCGTGGGTTCGTTTCGTCATTTCCCGAATGTATCGGCGTTCCGGTTTCTGTGGGACGAGGTGTGGCCGCAGGTATTGGCGGCGGAGCCGGAGGCGGTGTTGACTGTGATTGCGGGGCCGCAGCCGGAACTGTACGCCGCCATTCCGGAGGGGTTGGATTTCCACGGATTCGTAGCCGATGTCGTGCCGTTCTACGAGGCCACGAATCTGGTGCTGGCGCCAACGTTAGTTTCCGCGGGGACCAATCTGAAAGTGCTGGAAGCCATGGCGATGCGGCGAGCGGTGGTGGCGACGCCGAGCGGGTGCGATGGGCTGGGGCTACAGCATGGCGAGAGCGTGTGGGTGGCGGAGGGTGCTGCGGCGATGGCGGACGGCATCGTGACGTTGCTGAGCGACCGGGAGCGGCGGGAGGCCTTAGCGCGCCGGGCGGAGGAGATCGCTATAGACCACTTTGGCTGGGAAGCGATTGGCCGGGAGCAGAAGCGGATTTGGGAGGAGTTGTTGTGAAGGTCCGCCGGGGGCGGGCCGGAGAAGCGCCGGAGGAGTGGTCCGATTACGAGATCTGGGTCGTCGAGATAGAAGGGGAAGTACGGGGATGGGCGGCGTTGCGGAGCCTGGGCGAGGGCGAGGGCGAACTGCTGCAGATCGAGGTCGCGGAGGGGTACCGGCGGCGGGGATTGGCGCGTGCTTTGTTAGCCGAGGCATTGGCCGGAACCGTGTTTCTCGAAGTCCGCGAAGGAAACGCGGCGGCGATAGCGCTCTATAGCACTTTGGGTTTCGTCGTGATCGGGAGGCGGAAGGACTACTACCGCGAGCCCCGGGAGGATGCCCTTGTCATGGAGCGGCGAAAGGTGTAGGTTGCGAATACCTGTTGTTCAAAAAAGGAGGTTCCGAAATTATGGAATTGCAGAACCAGGATGAGTTGAAAGCACATCTGATGGCGACGAGCGAGGAGTTTCGGCTGCTGGCTCAGAAACACGCCGAACTGGACCGGCGCGTAACGCAGATGGAGAGTCAGGAATTTCTCTCCGACCAGGAGCAGCTCGAAGAAGCACGCCTTAAAAAGTTGAAGCTGTATGTGAAGGACCTGATGAACGAGAAGCTGCACGGTGTCTTGACGACATAGCGCTACTCCTCCTCTTCGCCTTCTCCGCCCTCTTCGCCCCCGCCTTCGCCGTCACCTTCTCCCTCCCCGGAGGTGCCGGCGCCGGCGCCGGTGACCCAGGCGACGAAGCCTTTAGCGGTGTGCTTGGCGAGATTGCTCCCGAATGCCACAGATCCGGTAACGATGGCAGAGGCCAGGTTTCCAAGGAAGCTACTGCCTGAGGAGGCGGGAGAGCCAGAGTCGGAGTAGACGGTCGGCGAGCCACCATCCGACAACAGAATGCTCCTGATACCTTCAGCGGCACGGAGCTGGATCGTCCGGTTGTACTTCCGGTAGCGGCCAGAGAGGATGTTCCGGCACGTTTTGGTTTGTAGGCCGGTCCGGACGGCGAGCCGATAGCTGAGATGTTCCTTAAGGGCGGGTGGGAGTGCGGTCATGCACAGGAACTCGGAATTGGCGCCGCAACGGGCTCAAGACGGGGGACGATTAGGCAGGGCGCAGGTCTGGTCGCCGAAGCGATGGCGATTGCGGGCGACCCAACGATACACCGCCTCTCCGGCCGGGTTCGACACGGGCGTCAGGAAGAGCAGCAGAGCGATGACGGCAGGCCGGGGGGCCAGAACGATCGCGGCGAGAGCGGCGTACCAGAAGATCGGGAGCCACACGATCATCGCCCGGAATGCGGTATAACCATGGCGGATGGTCCCGCCGGAAACCGTGTACATCGCGTTGGCGAGAGTTTCGCGGGTAAGCCCCCAGCGGTCGCCGATGTTGGTTTGCTGAGGTACCCAGTGGAAGATACCGTCCCAGTCGAACCGGTTGAGACGGTCCTTCGTTTGCGCGCAAAAGCCGCATTCGCCGTCCCAGATGACCGTGATGGGCTCCTTCGGCCACTCGACGAAGGCGAGTAGCGCGATCTGAGAGGCGAAGAAGAAGAGCGTGAACGTTTGGCCGGTAAAGAGCAGGAGACCGCACTGAAAGAGCGCGGAGATCCAGATAGCGGGCCAGGCGAAGCGGCGGAAGAGAATGAGAACGGCCAACGCAAGTTCGGCGGCGATGGTAACCCAACAGAAGAGCTTGCCGAGGACGAGGGGCGGCAGCAGCGGCGCGGCCCAAAGGTAGAACGGGTTTTCTAGTCGCGCCCCGGCCCAATGGTGGAAGAACTGGCCGGAGTGCCAGTCCGGGTCGAGCGCTTTGTTCAACCCGGCGCCAAAGTAGAGAATCGCCACTTGCCAGCGGAGCAGGCGGAGATCGCCGGCGGCGGCGAGAAGCAAGAGCAGCGCCGTGAACGCTTTGTTGTTGCCGTAGTAAGCCCGGGAGCTAACGACGGCCATCAGCAACGCCGCACCCGTGACGAAAGCGGCGAGACGGAGGCGCGTCGAAAAGAGAATAGCCAACGACCCCAGGACGACCGTGGTCTGCAGCGTCCGCTGAAAAGGAACACCGGGGAGCTCTTCGAGGAAGGGCAGGAACGAAAGAAAAGGCGTCTGGAAGTGCTGGACGTGCCAAGTGAATAGCAGGGTCAACGCGAGCAGGCGGCATATCAGCACCGTCTGCGGCGGCAGGTCAATGCCGGTAAGCCGGAACGGTCGGGTTAGGGCCGCGGGTATTGCCATATGTCTTCCGGGCCGCCGTTGATGCTGTAGGTCACCGTGACGCGGCTGCGCCCGGCGGGTTCGAGCTTGCGCTCGGCGCGCTCGATTAAGTCGAAGAGGTGATGGGCGCTACGGTTGTCCGTGCCTTCGGCGGGCCGGCGGTAGCGACGGCGGATCTGCGTCTCCGTCAAGCCTTCGCCGCCAATAGAGACCCCGATCCGATACTGTGTCTGCTGATCGAAGGGGGCCCAGCAGAAGTAGCGGAGCGGAGTGAAACGGGAATAGGCAATGGCGCCGAGCTGAGCGGCGAGTAGTAGAACACCGAGATAAAACGGCAGCCTACCAGCCAAAGCGCTCCTCCGTCCACGGGTCGCCGTGCATATGGTAGCCGTTGCGCTCCCAAAAGCCGGCGCGGTCGGCGGAGAGGAACTCGAGAGCCCGGAGCCACTTCGCGGACTTCCACGCGTAGAGCAGCGGCACCACGAGGCGAGCCGGCGCGCCATGTTCGAGCGTCAGCGGTTCGCCATCATGCGTCAGGGCGACAAGGGCGTCCGCAGCCAGGAAATCGCCAATCGGAAGGTTCGTGGTCCAGGAGCCGTCGTAGCCATGCGCCAGCACGTGTGTGCATTCGGGCTTCACGCCGCCGGCGAGTTCGACGAGATGGCGCGTGGAGACGCCTTCCCAGAGGTTATCGAGGCGCGACCAGCGCGTGACGCAGTGGAAATCAGAATGAACTTTGACGCGGGGAAGGGCGAGGAACTGTTCCCAGTCGAAGCTCACCTCCTGATTGACGAGTCTCGTCAGCGTGAGAGTCCAGCGGGAGGCGTCGAGGTCGGGCGGGCCGAAGGCATCCAGCACTGGCCATTTGACGGTTTGGGATTGGCCGGGAGGGATGCGATTGGCGCGGCGGGTATCGGGGGAGATGATGACGTCGTCCACTGCTACTATGATGCCGAAAAAATGGCGAGAGGATGCGAGAGAGATTTGCACTTCCCAGGTGCATGCGCGTAATGGCTTTGATCGTCTGGGTAGGATTGGCGCTGGCCGGGGGGCCGGGGGGCCGGGTCGAGTACATCGGAGGAACGGTGGCCGAACTAAAAGAGAAGGCGGACGCCCGGATGGATACGGCCGACGCGGCGACACTGGTGGTGCAGTTTAAAAAGCAGTCGTTGACGGTGCCGTTTGAGCGGATCAACCAGTTGGAGTACGGGCAGAAGGTGGACCGCCGGTATCTCTCGGCGGTCCTGGTGTCGCCAATCTTCCTATTGGCAAAAACGCGCAAACACTTCCTAACCGTAGGCTACGAAGACGCTGAAGGCCGGCAGCAGGCGATGATCTTCCGGGTGGAGAAGGGCGACGTGCGGGCGCTGCTCGTGAGCCTGGAGGCGCGGACGGGCCGGAAGGTCACCTTTCAGGATGAAGAGGCGCGGAAGGCGGGTAAAGGATGAGACTTGTTCTGTTCTTCTTGGCAGCCAGTCTGCACGGCGAGGATCTGCTGGAGGTGAAGCGGATCTGCGTCGAAAAACTCAATGGCGGCGATACGGCCGGTCACATGCGAGACATGATCATCACCGCGATTCAGGCCACGAAATTGTTTCAATTGACGGAAAACCCGGAGCGCGCGGACGCGATTCTGCGCGGGTCGGCCGAGGACCTGATCTTCACCGATACGTTCCAGACGAGCGAAGGCATCTCCGCACGGACGAGCATCGGGGCGGGAAGCAACCGGAGCACGATGCTGGGCCGCGGGATTGGCGCGCAGGTCGGCGACAACGAGTCGCAGCGTATTGTCGAGCGAAAACATGAGGCAACCGCCTCGGTTCGGCTAGTGACTTCGGAAGGTGACGTAATCTGGTCGACCACCCAGGAGTCGTTGGGCGGAAAGTTCAAAGGCGCGGCGGCCGACGTCGCGGAGAAGGTGGCCAAACGGTTGGCCGAGGACTATTTGAAGGCTAGAGGTGGACCCGCACCAGCTTCCGCTGCGAAGTAGCGCCGGAGAGGATTTCGACAGCGGACTGGGGGACGCCGTAATGGCCGGCGAGAAAGGCGATCAGCGCCGCGTTCGCCTTGCCGTCTTCGGGCACGGCCTTGAGCTTGATCTTCACGGTACCATCGGCCATTTCGCCGGCGAACTCCGTGCGGGGGCTGCGCGGAATTACTTTGAGCCTAAGGTCCATGACCACGCTTCGCCGACGCCAAGTTGAATCGGCGCGTGGGCGCCGGAAGTGAAGAACGATTCGGCGGGAAGCATGTCGGGCCGCAGGAAGAAGGCCTTGCCGAGCGAAGGGATTTCGCAGCGGCCCAGTTGCTTGGCGCGGTCGGCGGCGAGGCATTGGATGCCGATCTCGGCCACGTCCCTCGCTGTTGTACCGGGGGGCAACTCGATCGTGGTGCGAACCCAGCCATCGCGTTCAATGGCCGCGCCGGGGACGCCGAGATGGGACATCCGCCATTTGGGTTCGTTTCGTAATTTCACCATCGCGGCTACCCGCGAGAGTTGATTCTTTACGGCGAACTCAAGGTAGAGATAGTTGCGCGGGTCGGAAATGTCTTCCCCCCGCTCCGTGCCGAAGGGGCGGAGCTTGCCTTCGCGAATGAGCTCCTTGGTCATGGCTTGCCAGGTGAAGGGCGCCTGATCCATCACGGATTCGCGAGAGGCGGACTGAAGCTCAACGAGCGTGGCGGCTGGTTGGTAGCGCACGGCGGAGGGCCCTTCTCCGGCGACCATATTGTTGTCCGTCACCGGCATCAGGAGCGGATGGCTGTCTTCAAACGGCCCCGTGAATACCAGATCTTTATGGCCACGGCCCTGGATGATCGCCTTTTCCTTCGACCTATCGGGGCGGAAATAAACCTTGTAGACGAACTCGATGTCGGTCGTCCGGCCCCAGCGGGCCATCAGGAAACGGGTGGACGTTCCGCCGTCTTCGTTCGAAAAGATTACGGAGTATTGGAGGACCTTTTGCCCGTTCTCGCGGAGCCACTCGGCGTAGGTCAGCAGCGGGACGTCAGTGAACTTGCCGATGGCGTTCTTGCGTTCGAAAAGCACCGGCGTATGGAGGTGGAGCGGATCGGCTGTTGTGGATAGTTGAATGGTGGCGCCAGCCAGCGTGACCTCGTGGCGGCCAGCGGGAAGGCGGCCCAGGAAGATGGTCTGCCGCGGAGCGACGAGCGGAAGTTGGAGTTTGGGTTGGCCGTTCAGCAGTAGGGCGGCGATCTTCGGCTGGGTCTCCCAATCCGACACGGGAGCCGATATCTCGGCGAGAACTTCGGCCGGTTCCTTCAGATTGATCGTGGCGGCAGTGAGCGGCAAGAGGAAGAAGAGCAGGCATGCCGAGAGGCGGGCGATCAGATGGATGAGCTCGGGGGTGTGGACGGGCTTGGCGAGGACGGCATCGACATCGGGCGCATTCGCGAGGTCGGCGGTCCAACCGGAAAGGACGACGATGCGAGGGATCGGCGAGAGGGCGCGCAGCGCGGTAATGAGGGCGATGCCATCGGCCGTGCGGGGGAGACGAAGATCCATCACCACGAGCGATGGCTGGTGCTCCTTCGCCAGCGCCAAGGCATGAGTATGGGAGGCCGCGCCGTAGACCTCATGCCCGGCCTGTTCGAGGATGAGCGTACGGATCTCTAGCTGATCGGGATCATCCTCGACGAGGAGCAGTTTAGACATGGGCTATTCGAATTCGATTTGAGCAATCACGAGTTGCGGGAGTGCCTGGTTCCAGCCGGGCGGAAGGTTGTCGAAGGGCAGACGGAAAGACTTGGTTTCGCCGGGAGCCAGACCGCCCTTGCTCTGGCGCACAATGGCGACGCGTTCGCGAGAGACGGGCTGGCCATAGGGGTCGGCAAAGACGCAGTTGAGCTCGACGAGCTTCAATTTGCGGTCGCCGTTGTTGGTGATCTTCCCGGTGATCTCGACGACGCGTTGCGAGGCGAAGCTCTCGATGGCCTTCATCTCCACTTCGGCAAGTTGCAGGCTACGGACATACGCCTTGGCTTCGGGCGTAATGGGTGCGGGACCCACGGCGACCTTGGGCTGGGAGAGATACCAATAGGCCGCGCCGCCGAAGACGAGCACGATGAGAGCGACAATCTTGATCATTGGACCCCGCTGATGGTCATGCCCCCGATGGCGACGGTGGGCGCGGAGGTGGATCCGCGGAACTCCAAATCATTGCCAATGTAGAGGATGTTTTTCAGCATCTCGCTCAGGTTACCAGCAACCGTGACTTCGGCAACAGGGTAGGTGAGCTCACCATTTTCAATCCACAGCCCGCACGCGCCGCGCGAGTAATCGCCGTTGACCGTGTTGACGCCCTGACCGATCAACTCCGTGATGAACAAGCCGGTGCCGACCGCTTTCAGAATCTCGTCCGAGGTCATCGTACCCGCTTCCAGATACAGATTGCCGTGGCCCGTGCCGGGGCTGCCTGTAAGGCCGCGGGAGGCGTTGCCGGTGGTCTTAAGGCTGAGCTTCCGGGCGGTATAGGTATGGAGCAGATAAGTCTTCAGAACGCCGTTTTCAATGATGAGATTACGGCGGCCAGGCACGCCCTCATCGTCGAACGGCGAGGAACCGAATAGGCCCGGAATGGTCGGGTCATCGACGATCGTGACGGTAGGGGCAGCAACCAGCTGATCGATCTTGTCGAGCAGGAATGAGCTTTTGCGATAGATAGCGTCGCCGGTAACCGCGCCGAAGACATGGCCAACCAGCGAGCGGGCAACGCGCGGATCGAGCACGATGGTCGCCTGCTGCGTGGGGATCTTGCGCGCGCCGAGGCGTCGCAGCACCCGCTCGGCGGCAACCCGCCCGATGTGCTCCGGCGATTCCAGCGTCGTGTGGTCACGGCCGATGGAGTACCAGTAATCGCGCTCCATCCGGTCGCCGGATTTGGCGACGGGGACGGCGGACAGCGAGCAACTCGTCGAGCGATAGCTGCCGAGGAAGCCGCGCGAGTTCGCGAAGACTCGAGTGCCGGAGTGCGAGTCGAACGATGCACCGTCAGAGTTCGTAATGCGCGGATCTAAGCTGAGCGCGGCCTTTTCGGCGCGTTTGGCGAGTTCAATCTTCTCGGCCGTAGACAACGTCAGGTCCGATGCCAAGCCAAGATCGGCCGTAAGCTGGCCGAGTTCGGTCGCGTCGGGCAGGCCGGCGTACGGGTCAGGCTCCGTGATCCGGGCGATGTCGATAGCGCTGGCGACCATCTGCCGGATGCCCTCCGGAGTCAGATCCGAAGTGTACGAGGATCCCTGTTTCTGGCCCAGGAGCACGCGAAGGCCGGCGCCACAGGAATCGGCTTCCTTCAGTTTTTCGACTTCGCCAAGCCGGACAGAGACGGAGAATTCACTACCGTCGGAGATGGTGCATTCGGCGTCGGTGGCGCCGAGGGCGAGGGCTTGCTGCACGGCAGACGCGGCCGCGGCGCGGAGCTGTTCTTCGGTCATTAGCGGGCCGTGCCTCCGACGGTCATCTTGTCGATGCGAACGGTGGGGATGCCGACGCCCACCGGGACGCTCTGGCCTTCCTTGCCACAGATGCCGATGCCCTGGTCGAGCTTCAGGTCGTTGCCGACCATCGAGATGTACTGCATCGCCTCCGGGCCGTTGCCGATGAGCGTGGCGCCGCGAACGGGCCGCGTCAGTTTGCCGTCTTCGATCAAATAGCTTTCCGAAGCGGAGAAGACGAAGTTACCACTGGTGATATCCACCTGGCCGCCTGCGAAGTTGGCGCAATAGATACCCTTGGGCACGGAGCGGATGATCTCTTCCGGCGTCGAGGAGCCAGAGAGCATGAAGGTGTTGGTCATGCGGGGCATGGGAATATGCTGATAGTTTTCGCGGCGGCCGGAACCAGTGGAGCGCCCGCCGGCCAGGCGGGCCGAAAGCTCGTCGGTCAGGTAGCCACGCAGGATGCCGTTCTCGATGAGGACGTTCTGCCGCGTTGGGTTGGCTTCGTCGTCGACGTTCAATGAGCCGCGGCGGCTGTCGATGGTGCCGTCGTCGATCACCGTGCAGAGTTCGCTCGCCACCTTCTGCCCCACGCGGCCCGAGAAAGCCGAGGTGCCTTTGCGATTGAAGTCCGCTTCCAGGCCGTGGCCCACCGCTTCATGCAGCAGCACGCCGGGCCAGCCGGGGCCAAGGACCACGACCGATTCGCCGGCCGGAGCTTCCACCGCACCAAGTTGAACGATCGCTTGGCGTACGGCCTCTTCGGCATAGGCTTCCGGCGAGTTGGCGCCGGTAAAGAAATCGAGGCCGACACGGCCGCCGCCGCCGGAGTAGCCCTGCTGCGGCGTGCCGTTGCCTTCACGGGCGAGGACGCTGACGTTCAGGCGGGCCATCGGTTGACGGTCGAAACTCAGCTTGCCGTCGGAGGTAGCGACCAGGACGTGGCGAAGGGAATCGGCGTAGGAGCCCTGCACCTGGATGACGCGGGCGTCCTTGGCGCGGGCTGCGGCGTCGGCGCGTTTGACGAGCAGCACCCTCTCTTCGAGCGGCTGGTCGATAGGCGCGCGCAGGACGGGATAGAGATCGTGCTGGAGCGATGGCGTCAGGCCGACCGTATCGACTTTGGACGGCGAGTCGGCGATGCAGGCGGCAGTGGCCGCAGCCTTCAGGATCTTAGCGGGGCTAAGGTCGTCCGAATACGCGTAGCCTGTCCGTTCGCCGGAGATGACCCGAACACCCACGCCGAGCGAGACGCCCTGCGTGGCGGACTTCACGATCGACTCGTCAATCGAGATCGAGGAAGTGGCGAGGTACTCGAAGTACAGGTCCGCGTAGTCGGCGCCACGCCCGAGTGCCTCGGCGAGGTAGCGATCGAGGTCGCGCTCCGAGATGCCGAATTTTAGCCCAAAGAAGGAGCTGGAAAGGCTCATACTTCTAGGGTAGCGGGTTTCGGGCGGCTTACGATTCCATGGCGTTGACGCGGGTGGCGATCAACAGTTGCAGGTCGGCGAGATTGAGCACGACGCGCTCCTTTTGACGAGGCGCAAGTTGCTCGTAGAACTCATCGAGGGCGTTCGGCGAAGTGGTGTCCGGCGGCCGGTTGACGACGGAGAAGCCGAGCAGGTCCGCGCCGCGGGAGGCAAAATGCGTGAGGCCGAGGAGAGTAAAGGGCGCCTGATGCAGCGGGGCGTGGTGTAGGCGCATCACCTCTCCCATAAAGGGCGGAAGATTCCAGATGCCAGCTAGAAACCCGCCGGCTTCGCAGTGGTCGAGGCCGTAGTGGGTTCTTTCGAGGTCGAGTACCGATGCTTCAGAAGTCACGGCTTCGTCGAGTAACTTCAGATACCGTGTCGGGGACATGGCAATGAGTCCCAGCGCTCCCAGATCGTGCAGGATGCCGGCGGTATAGGCTTCAGCGCCGTCGGCCTGCGTCCAGTTGGCGAGTTCATCCGCCAGCACGGCAACGGCGAGGCTGTGGCGCCACGTCCGTTGCAGGGCGGGAATCTGTAGAGCATTGCCGAGATAGTTCTTGATGGCGACCGTGCACGCCAGAGCCTTCGTCCGTTCGAGCCCGAGAAAGGCAATGGCTTGCAGCACGCTGCGGACCTCTGAACGCAGCCCAAACATCGACGAGTTGGCGATGCGCAGAACCTCCGCCGTGAGCACCCCATCCGAGGAGATCAGTGTGCCGACACCCTTTAAGTCAGCGTCTGGCCGGCCCATCATCGCCAGGAGCCGCGTGGAAACGGTTGGCAACGCGGGCAGGTTCTGGAGCAGTTGGGGAACGTCGGAGACGAGAGCACTGCTACCCACGAAGTTAGCTGCTGTTGGCGGCATCTGAAAGACCTATCGACCCGCCCGGACGCACTCTTGATTAAATATTTAGCGTAACTGGCTTGGAGGTGAGCGATCCGCGCCAAAGGTCACTCCAACTACCGGTTTGCTTGGTCTCGCGATCGACCCATTGGTGAATCTGATGGTCAAGGTGGGCCGTAGCGGTGTAACGGCCCGGAGCAAGATCGCCCCAGGAAAGAGGGCCCCACCGGAGTGCGCCCTTCGAGACAGGCGTCGTAAGCAGCGTGACGGCGGCGCCCGGCGCGAGCGTCTGATAGAGATGCTTGTACGGAGTGTTGTCGAACTTGGCGATTTCGCGCCGATCTTCGGGTTTCACGGTGCGGCCGGAGGAGTCAACCAGCGTCAAAGTGACGGGTTGGATCATCGCGTGGTGGAAGTAGCGCTGCGCGGTTTTGCCCCGGTTGTGGAGCGTGGCGGTCAGATCGGAGCCGGCGAGACGAAGCTCAAGAGTAAACATGGGGGCGCTCGGTGCAAAGCAGGGGAAGAAGAGGAAGCACCGCCGCGTCATAAGTTGCGGTACTCCAGAAAAGCCGGTGGGTTGGCGCTGGTGGCGAACTGGCGAAAACGGTACCCCGCTTCCCGCTCGTAGAAGCCAAGATAGACCTGGCCGGGGCACAGCACGCGGGGGAAGTAGCGATCTTCTCCGGATGCCAGCAGGAGCGGTTCCAGGTTGGGTCCGCAATAGTAAAGCTGGCGCCCGGCCGTCGTGACGAGCAGGTGGAAGCGGCCGTTGCGGTCGGCGTCCATGGCGAGCTCGGGGAATGGCCCGGCAATCGGGAGTTCGCGGCGGGAGATGAAGGGCTTGGGGGCGAAGCGGGGATCGAGGTGCACCATCTCGATGGTGGGCGGATCGCTGGGTTCGCGAAAGATGGCCGTGAGGCGGCCAAACTCCGGCTGCAGGGTCGCGGAGTGCAAGGGCAGCGTGGAGGGGTGAACCAAGGTGGTGGAGAGGATCTTGCCCTGCAGACTCGCGGTCCAGTACGTCAACCCCTCGTGGGGGCCGGCGATGTGGAGGACCTCGTCCAGGCAGCGGACCACGAGTTGGCTGGGGTCCTTCACAGGAAGCGGGAACGCGGCGATAGGTACCACGGCCGACTCGGTGAGTTCGCAACACTCAAGCCGCCCGGAAGGATTCCAGAAGAGGACGTAAAGTTGGTTGGCCGCGGTGTAGAAAGCCTGTCGGAGCAGTTGTCGCCCGGCGGGAGCCTGGCCGCGGCGGCCGACGCCGGTGGGTTTCCCTTCTGAGAGCATCGCCGCCTGGAGTTGCGGCCCGTTCTGCCAGACGATCCAGCGGCGCATGGTGGGTTCGAAGCTTTCCGTCTGCCGGAAGGCGGCTGCCGCGCAGAACAGGTTGGTCGCGCCGGGCAGGGTGGGGACGGCTTCGTTGTACCAGGCGCCGAGCGGGCGGCCGGGATTGAACTGGCGGAGCCAAGTGCGCGTACCGCCATTGCCATTCGCGGTCAGCAGGAGGTCGAGGCGGTCGAGGATGGGGTTGTCGCGGTCGTCGTCGAGATCCTTGAGGGTGGCCGGTTGGACGCGAAGGGTGAGTGGAGAACTGAAGACCGGGTTCGTTTCTCCCGGGCAGGCCAGGGAGGCCACGGCCGTATACTCGCCGGCGGGGAGGGGCCACATATACTTCGCCAGGTTGACCGTCCAGGTTAAGGAGCCGCCAGGGGCCAACGGTTCGAGGGCGAGGGTTTCGTCGATACGGCTACTGCTGAAGAGCTGCTGGCGGAGGAGGGAACTCACGCGGCGGACGGGGTCACCCGCGGCATCGCGGAAGAGGATGTTCAGGGCTCCGCCGTCGCGAGACGGCTTGGGCACCATCAGGGTCTTGTCGTCATCGTGCGACAGGGTCAACTGCAGCTTCGGAGAGTCGAACGTGGTGATGTCCCGGGTGGTGGTGGCGAGTTGGAGATTGAAGGGCATCGGGAGTTAGTTGGAGTTCCCTGGGAGCTTGTCCATATCCCAGCCGCGAAGCTTGAGGTTGCACTTGCCGCAGTAGTGCGGCTCAAAGACGCCGGGAGCTTGAAAGGCGTGGCCGGAGGAGGATGATGAATAGGCCATGATGCAGTTGTGGTCCGCCGTGTCGTGATGGCCCGGGGGGTTGTCCGGTGTGTTCTCCGAATGGCGAACATACAGATTGTGACCCATTTCGTGGCCGACGACGTAGTAGACCTTGTCGGGATCTTTCATGTCGATCATGGCGTGGGAGTCCGGCATGCCGTATGAGGTGGTCCACGAGATGTGGCCGGCTTCGTCGATGGTGCCGTCCGTTTTCTTCACGTCCACGGCTTCGTGGGCAAAGAAGTTCATGACCACGAAGCCAACCGGGGCTTGGGGGCGAATCGCCGTGCCGAGAGCGTCAACGATCGGGTTGACGATCAGGTCCCAATAGTTGGCGCCAGTTAACGTATTGATCCGTGCCCGGTAGTCGTCGGGTGCTTCGGTGGCGCCCTGGGCGGGGAGCGCGAGCCCGTAGACGGCGTTGTCCTTAAGCGAGATCTTGGTGCGGTCCGTGTTGGCTGTGTTGGCGATGACGATATCCTGATACTGCTTTTCGGTAATCAGGTCCTTAATCTTCGCCTTTGTCATGTTTGCGACGTCGAGGTCGATATAGGCGGCCTTGTACTCGTTGTGGATGAGATCCCATTCGCCGCCACCGGTACGGGCCGGCCAGTTGACTTCATACGCCACGCGGTTCTGGCGCCACACGCGGAAGATGCCGGTGTCGGCATGAATGCGGGATGCCTCGTCCGTGTAGTTGTGGAACTTCTCGAGATCGGACTTGTTCGGTTCGCCGGTGAAATCGATTTCGGCTTTGAACTTGTAATCGTCACCGCTGATGATGGAGGGCCGGACCATGATGCCGGAGCGGCCGACGCGCTTGGGGTATTTGGCTTTGTCGATGCAGGCTTTGACGAAGACAGTCTTGTTGCCGGCGTCCTCTGTGACGATATACGGCTCGTAAGATGAGCCACTCAGCCACGGGGTCTTGTAGGTGTTGGCCGCCGAGCTGCGGATGCCGCCGAGTTGCTCGGGGCAGTTGTCAGCGCCGGGGCCTCCGACGTGCATCTTGTGCGCCTTTTCCACGTACTTCCGGGTCTTGCTGGGCGACGCCGCTTTGTCTTCGGGCATTGGGGTGAGGTCTTCGTCGAGGTCGGTGTACTTCCAGTTGACGCGAACGGGGCCAATGGCTTCCGGCGCCGCTGTCTTGGCATCCGACTTGGACTTCAGGAAAACTTCGACTTCAAGCGGCAACAGGGGCCGATTGAGCCGGGCGGCGTCGGTTACGACGCGGTTCTGGTTGGCCCCGAACTCGGTGCTGGCGCCAGTGGTGCGTTCATAAGTGAGCGCTTCCACCCAAATGCGAGAAGTGGCCGCGGGATCCTTGATCGCATCCGGTTCCACGTCGACGCGCTTGTTATCGCCGGCTTCAAGCGCCGCGATGAACTGCGGCGTGATGTCGGTTTTGTAGTCCTTGATGTACTTCAGGTGCATGGCCTTGTGGTTGGCCTTGTACCGGACAATCGCCTTGTTGAGATAGCTTTCCGTATCGTGATAAACGGGGCCGCCGTAGAAGCCGAGTTCGTTCAGCTTGTACGCCACCCAATTATTTTGGTCGGTTTTGGGTGGTTCCTGCTCGTCGTGCGTCCACGGGCCGCGCGAGATTTCGACGGAGTGGTAGAGGACCTTGAACTCGGCTTCGTCCTTCAGGCCGCCGCTTGTCAGCGTGACCTTGTAGGGCGACCAGAGCGGGTGGATATAGAGATCCTTGAGAGCGCCGGCGGTGGGTTTGCCGTCCCATTCGAAGGTATGGTCGCCACTCGTTTTCTCTTCGGCGGTAAGCTCCTTAGAGAACAATGGCGTCGCGTCGGCGTGGGCGGACGTGATTTCGAGCTTGACGGTCTTGCCTTCCAAGCTCTTGAGCTTGTACGCAATGCTCAGGGTTTCGGCGGAGGGGGCGAAGTGGTCGTCGCAGGTGACGATATCGAGCAGTTCGTCAGTGACGGGCACCGGCCCCGGCTTGACGGGAATCGGTGTGTGCTTGAAGCAATTCGTCCAGTAGAGCTCGCACTCGGTGGCCTTGCACTGATTGGGCGCCGGGTGGCATTCCAGCAGCGGCTCCTGGCCGGGATCAAAGAACAGGATCTCGACGCGGCGGTTGGCGGCGCTTTGCAGACCATCAACCCCAACGCCTTCCACCGGCCAGCTCTCGCCGCAGCCGACAGTCTTGCGGCCGGGATCGACAAACTTCAGGCCGGCCCGATAGGCGGCCAGACCCTCGATGTCCGTCGACAGGAAGTTGGCAATACCCTGGTTGTAAAGATCGAAGAACGCGTCCCAGGTAGCTTTGTCGCAGGTGCCCGTAATGGGCAGCGACTGGGAGAACTCGGCGTTGTAGGCGGTCTTGAAGTTCTTGAGCGCCGTGGAGGTGCCGTCGCCATGCGAATTATCAATGGCGCCGGGATCGCAGTCCCAGCCCTTCGATTGGTGGGCCCATTTGAGAATCTGCTGATAGTCCTCCGTCTTGCCCTTGATGACGCAGATGTTGGTATACGCGGCTTTGTCGCCCGTCCAACAGGCCAGGACGCAGTCGGCGCGCTGTTGCGAAAGCTTGTTGTTGTAATCCGCGGACCCGGAGCTATCGGTATGTCCCGCGACCAGAGCTTTGCGGGCGGGATTCAGCTTGGCGTGCGCCAGGCCCGTGGCGAGGACGGTAAGGGAGGTGACGTGGTCGGCCCCGCCTTCGGCGATGTCGTAGTCCGGCATGAGGACGGCGCTATCTAGATGAAAGTGGAAATCTTCCATCTCCAGACGGTGACCCTGAAAGCGCGTGACGATGATTTTGTGGACCGCGGTGGTCTGCCGTTCGAACAGCAGAGTGAAATCGCGGCGCGTGATCTTTGTCTCAGACATGGATTAACGTGCCTTGCCGTGGCCCGTCCACCCATTTTTGTGGAGGTCGGGCAGTTTGAGTTTGCACTTGCCAGGAGGGATTTGGTCTCCGCGCAGCGCGGCCCCGGAGGTGGATCCTTTGGCGACAGCGCCATCGGTCTTACTGAACTCATAAGTTTCGCCAAGAAGCGGTTGGCCGTCTTCGTCGACGATCTGGATTTCAATCCAGGTGAGGTCGGGTTCCTTGGCCGGGGTGCCGGTTCCGGTACCTCCACTGCTGCTGCTGCCGCTCCCGGAGGACGCACCGCCGCCCTTACCGGAGCTGCTGCCAGATCCCGTTCCGGACCCGCTCCCGCCTTTAGCGTTCTCTGCTGTGGGCTGGGCGGTGGTCCCGCCGCCGCCGTGGCCGACGAGGGGCGTCGGATCGACCACGACTTCGGACCAGCGTTTCGACGCAAGGCGCCGCGACACCTCTTGAAGAACCCGGTCGTCTGAATATTTCAGCGCGGCGGAACCGACTTCGGTGGCAAGCATCCGACGCAGCTCCCGCATGGCCGCCACGTCGGGGCGCTGGTTCTTGAAGTCTGCCCCGGCGGGACGCGCGGGCGTGTTGCTTACCAAGATTGAGTTGCCGTCGATGAAGAGCCGAACATTCATAAGGGCAGGCGTAGGGTGACTTGTATTATAAAGTGCCCTCCACAGTGTACGCGGCTGCCGTAAACAAATCCCATCACGCGTCATTCAATTGAAACCTGAGGTCTGGATGCGCGACTCTGGATAAGTATGGTTTTTGGCAAATGCGTGGCGGTAGCCGCGCTGGTTTTAGTTAGCCGGAGCTTTGGCTCCGCTGAGCCCGCGGGACAAGGAGGATCCGATTCGATTCAATGGCGGCCGCTGATAGAGCAGTCCATGTATTTCCTCGGAATCCAGCACGGATTCCGGTTGGCGACGGAAAAGGGTACCAGACGGGGGTTTGAGGGGCCGTACCTGCGAAACGTCGCCAAGAGTATCGGCAGCCTGCGTGGATGGTCCGATGGCGACCCGACGTTAGTAAACTACATTGGTCACCCGTTACAAGGTTCGATTGCGGGCTTCATATTTGCGCAAAACGATCCGCGATACCGCCGGGTAGAGTTCGGGAAGTCTCGCGCTTATTGGAAAGGTCGATTGCGCGCTACGGCCTATTCGTTTGCCTACAGCACGCAGTTTGAAATTGGCCCATTCAGCGAGGCCACCGTCGGTACGATCCAATCGCGTTGGCCGCAACACGGGATGGTCGATCACGTGGTCACCCCGGTGATCGGTATGGGCTGGCAGGTGAGCGAGGACGCTATTGACCGGTTCGTCATCCAAAAGATAGAGAATCGCATCGAGAACATCTGGGTCCGGATGATGGTACGTGGTTGGCTGAACCCTTCGCGCAGCATGGCGAACATGATGCGCGGGGACTCGCCGTGGCACCGGGATACGCGGCCTGGGATCAAGAGCTACCGGCGGGGCATGTCCTATGTGGACAACTCCGACCGCGGCAGTGATCCGGAGCCCACGCCAATCTTCGAGTTCATGCCCCGGGCGCAGACGACAATTCTGCACGGCGGCCAATGCATGGGTGGGGGCGCACAAAGCGCCTACCGGCTGAACCCGAATTGGTATGCCGTGCTGGATGTGAGCGGCTGTAAGATGCTCGACATGCCCGAAAACGTCAGTTCAGATTCGCTCCAGTATATGGCGGGCCTGCAATGGAAGGCTCGTCCGGAGGCTCGGTGGAAGCCGCACTTGCAGTTCCTCGTGGGGGGCAACAAGACCACGCGGGAGCTGATCGACCCGGAAAAGAAGAGGCTGGTGCTGGAGCGCAATGACGGTACCGGGCAATCGGTTCCGTACGATCAATTTGCCGTTCGCACGGAAGCGAATGGGTTAGCAATGGCGGCTGGCGGTGGGATCGACCTGAAGATCACGAACGCCCTTTCCTGGCGCGTCGCGGGGCTGGAGTATGTGCGAACATTCTCACGGGAGTTGGAGAACGTCCGGTCGCAGGAGGGGCTCCGGGCGTCCATGGGCTTTATCCTCACGATGGGAACCTGGTGACCTATGTTCGATGCGATGCGAGCGGTGGTACGGCAAATTCCGTTCGGCAAAGTGGCCACCTATGGCCTGATTGCGGAGCTGGCCGGGCACCCGCGCGGGTCGCGGCAAGTGGCTTGGGCGCTGCGGCAGTTTGACGCAGGACTGCCGTGGCACCGGGTGATTGGGAAGGATGGCGCCAAGTTCGGCAAGGTGCTGCTACGCGGGACGAGCGGCGTCGAACAGGTACTGCGGCTCGAAGCGGAGGGCGTGCAGTTGTTGGGCACGCGCGTCCGCCTCGAGGAGTTCGGCTGGGACGGAAAGCCTAGTCCGCCAGCCGGTCGTAAGCGGGCAGCGTCAGGAACTCGGCGCAGTCCCGGCCGGTAATCATTTCGGCCATGATGGCGGCGGCCGTGGCGAAGTGGCCCTCGCGCTTGGCCATCAAGCGGGCAGACTCGCTGGCAACCACGGAGCGTGCCAGGTCGGCAGTGATCACCGTGCCGTCGTCGGCCGTGGCCCCGTGCCGGACCCACTGCCAGACTTGCGAACGGGAGATTTCAGCCGTCGCGGCGTCTTCCATCAGATTGTAGATGGGTACGCAGCCGGAGCCGCCGAGCCAGGCCTCGAGATACTGCAGCCCGATATCGACGTTCTGGCGTAGGCCTTCGAGCGTGATTTTGCCTTCCACCGGCTGGAGCAGATCAGCGGCCGTGATGTGGACCAGCGGCTGCGGAACGTGGATCTGGTTTGGCGTCGGCATGCCTTCATCGAACACTTGCCGGGCGATGGGGATCAGCCCAGGATGAGCGACCCACGTGCCATCGTGGCCGGCCTTCACCTCACGAAGCTTGTCAAGCCGGACCTTTTCAAGCGCGGCGGCGTTGGCTTCGGGATCGTTCTTGATGGGGATCTGGGCGGCCATGCCGCCCATCGCGTGGATGCCGCGGCGATGGCAAGTCTGAATGAGCAACTGGACGTACGACTTGAGAAAGTGACGGTCCATCGTGACTTCCGAGCGGTTCGGCATCAGCAATTCCGGCCGGTGACCGAGCTTCTTGATGAAGCTGAAGATGTAGTCCCAGCGGCCGCAGTTCAGGCCGGCCGAGTGATCGCGAAGCTCATAAAGGATCTCGTCCATTTCGAACGAGCCCAGAATGGTTTCAATCAGCACGGTGGCGCGGACGCTGCCTTGCGGGACGCCGCAATAGTTCTGTGCGAAGACAAACACGTCGTTCCACAAACGGGCTTCGAGATGACTTTCGAGCTTCGGCAGATAGCAGTACGGGCCGGAGCCGCGGACCAGCAACTCCTTTGCGTTGCGGAGGAAATAGAGCCCGAAATCGAAGAGCGAAGCCGAAATGGGTTTACCATCCACCAACAGGTGACGTTCGACGAGGTGCCAGCCGCGGAAGCGGACGAACAGCACGGCGGGGTTGTCGACGAGCTTATATTGCTTGCCTTCCGGGCTCGTGAAGCTGATCGTGCGGCGGATAGCCTCCGAGAGGTTCACCTGCCCAAGAAGGTTGTTGCTCCACGTGGGCGAGTTCGCGTCTTCGAGATCGGCCATGAAGACATGGGCGCCGGAGTTGAGCGCGTTGATCACCATCTTGCGGTCTACCGGGCCGGTGATCTCGACCCGGCGATCCTGTAGATCGGCCGGGATCGGGGCGACCTTCCAATCGGCGTCCCGTATGGCTTGGGTCTCCGGCAGAAAGTCCGGTAGTTCGCCGGCCTGCAGCCGGGCGTCGCGCTCGCGGCGCCCGGCGAGCCGTTGCTGGCGGGTGCCTTCGAACTCGTCGGAGAGGGCAAGCAGGAAGGCGAGCGCCTCTGGCGTAAGAACGTCTTCGGCGCCTGCGGGGACGGGCGCGGTGATGGTGATGCGGGAGAGTGACATGTTAGGAGAGAACGGAGCGGACGACGTTGCCGTGGACATCTGTGAGGCGGAAGTGGCGGCCCTGAAACTTGAACGTCAACTTTGTGTGGTCCACACCCAACTGATGCAGGATAGTCGCATGGAGATCGTGAACGTGGACAGGATCCTTCACGATGTTGTACGAGAAGTCGTCGGTTTCGCCAAAACTGAAGCCGGGCTTCACCCCGCCGCCGGCCATGAAGACCGTGAAGCAGCGCGGATGATGATCCCGGCCATAATCATCGGCGGTCATCTTGCCCTGGCAATAGACGGTGCGGCCGAACTCGCCGCCCCAAACGACGAGCGTATCTTCGAGCAGGCCCCGTTCCGCGAGATCTTCGATCAGTCCAGCCGTTGGTTGATCCACGTCGCGGCACTGGTTGACGATCTGCGACGGCAGATGATTATGCTGGTCCCAGCCGCGATGGAACAGCTGAATGAAGCGGACACCGCGTTCGGCCAATCGGCGCGCGAGAAGGCAGTTGGCTGCATAGGAGCCGGGCGTGCGCGCCTCGGGCCCGTAGCGGGCGAATACGTGGTCCGGTTCCTTCGATAGGTCCGTCAGCTCCGGCACGGAGGTCTGCATCCGAAACGCCATTTCGTATTGAGCAATGCGCGTGGCGATTTCAGGGTCGCCAGACTCGTTCAGTTTGAACGTGTTCAATTTGGCGAGATCATCCAGATAGCTGCGGCGCGTGGCCGGCGTTACGCCTTCAGGATTCTTGAGGAACAGCACGGGATCGCCCTGCGAACGGAACTTCACGCCCTGGTACTTGGTCGGGAGGAACCCGCTGCCCCAAAGCCGATCGTAGAGCGGCTGGTCGGCGATGTTGCCGGTGCCCTGCGAAATCATGACGACGAAGGCAGGTAGGTCCTTGTTGTCGCTGCCGAGGCCGTAGGAGATCCACGAGCCGATCGATGGGCGGCCCGCGAGTTGGAATCCGGTCTGGAAGAACGTGACGGCGGGATCGTGATTGATCGCTTCCGTGTGAAGCGACTTGATGAAGCAGAGCCGGTCGGCGACCTTGGCAATATGAGGCATCAGGTCGCTGACCCAGGCTCCGGATTGCCCGCGCTGCTTAAAGGCAAACTGCGAAGGCACGAGTGGGAAACTGGTCTGCGTGGCGGTCATGCCGGTGAGGCGTTGGCCTTGGCGGACCGAGTCCGGCAGTTCCACGCCGCGCATCTTTTCTAGTGCCGGCTTGTAGTCGAAGGTCTCCAACTGCGACGGCGCGCCGGACTGGAAGAGGTAGATGACGCGCTTGGCCTTGGGGGCGAAGTCGGTAGCGCCACGGGCCAGAGTGGCGACGGCGGCGGCGGAGAGAAAGTCGCGGCGCTTCATTCTTTGGTGATCCCTTCGTCGAGGTTCAGGAGGAGGCTCGACACAAGCGTGTGGGCGGCGAGGTCGGCCACCGGCAGGTCCGTATTCCGGCGTGAGTCGCCGTGCGCAAGCAGGTTGCGGGCGGCGAGTTCATCCTTCTCGTAGGTGGCGCGATGGCGTTCGAGAGCGTTGAGCAAGACGCCGAGTTCGTCCGGCGTGGCGGCGCGGCCAGTGACCAGCCGGAAGCCGTAGGCGAGGCCCGCGGGATGCGCCATAATCTTCTCGGCGAGGCGTCGCGCAGCTTCGAGGAACGTGACATCGTTCATCAGGTTCAGTGCCTGCAGCGGCGTGTTCGTACGCGACTCGCGCACGGTGCAGGTTTCGCGTCCGGCGGCGTCGAAGTTGGCCATAGTCGGGGGCGGGGAAGTGCGCTTCCAAAAAGTATAGACGCTGCGGCGATAGAGCGCTTCTCCGGAGTCGGGAACATAGTCAGCGCCGCCGGAAAGCTCCTTCCAGAGCCCCGCGGGTTGATACGGTTTGACAGACGGGCCACCAACGCGTTCAACGAGCAGGCCGGATAGGTACAGCGCCTGATCGCGGACGGCGCCGGCGTCTAGCCGTATCCGTGGGCCGCGAGCAAGCAGCCGGTTCTCAGGGTCGCGCGCCAGGAGTTCCGGACTGACCCGGGAAGACTGGCGGTAAGTCTGCGATAGGACGATCGTCTTGAGGAGATGTTTCACGTCCCAGCCGGAGTCCATGAACTCGACCGCGAGCCAATCGAGAAGCTCCGGGTTTGAAGGCCATTCGCCCTGCGCGCCGAAGTCCTCGGCTGTTTTCACGAGCCCGACTCCAAACAGCGACTGCCAGAAACGGTTGACCGTGACGCGCGCAGTGAGCGGGTTTTCGCGCGAGACGAGCCAGCGAGCAAGGTCGAGGCGGTTGTTGATGGGCTTGCCCGAGAAGATCGCCGGAACCCCCGGAGACACCTTATCGCCGGGGCGGTCGTAAGCGCCGCGGATGAGGACGTGGGCATCGAGCGGCTTGCCGGTCTCTTGCATCACCATCACGGTGGGGACGTTGTCGAGGAAGGCGTCGCGTTCACGGCGAATCTGCACGACTTCCGCCCAAGCTTTGGCCTCGACGGTTTCGAGAAACTGGCGGCGCGCGGCTTCCGGGCCGGAAGCGGCACCCGCGAGGAACGCCACCTCAAGAGGCGGCAGAGCGCGGGAGTAGATCTTCACCTCGGGGGAGTTGAACACGAAGGGTTCTTTGACGAGAAAATCCTGATTCAACTCGTCGACGAGCACCCGGAGCTTTTCGGGCTTGCCATCGATGTAGACCTTAATGCCGGCGGCGAGTTTTGAGCCGTCGTACGTGAAGGCGAGATGGTAGTTCTGCCCGGGTGTCAAAATGCGCTCCGTTTCAACGCGCAGCGCGTCGTCGAGCCAGCGCAACACGAGGTTCACCTGCAGTCGGCCGCCTTTCATCTCAAACCGCAGTCCGGCCGATTCGGCCTCCGGCAGCGCCTTCGAGACGATGTTCGCCGTGGGCGCAGGAGGCGTGAAGCGGGCCGCGATCGTGAACCGGGCCGTGTAATGCGGCGCGTACTTTTCGGGCGGCGTCAGGTCGAGCGTCGGCTTCCACGTCAGCGGCCCGGTAGCCGCGCCAGGCCGTAAACGGGCTTCCGCTGCGGCAAGGCGGGCCTCTATCTCGGCGAGCTTGGCCTGCTGCGGCTCGGTGGGCGCATAGATAAACGGCGGCGTGTTGCCGAACTTGAAGTAGCGGCCACGTTCGCCGATGTTGTGGAAGTAAGCGTAAAGCTGGTAAAACTCCTTCTGCGTGAAGGGGTCGTACTTGTGGTTGTGGCAGCGCGCACAGCCGATCGTTGATCCGAGGAAGACTGTCGACATCGTCTCGACACGGTCCGCCGCATATTCGGCCAGGTACTCCTCGGGAACGATGCCGCCTTCTCCATTGCCGCGATGATTTCGTTGAAAGCCGGTCGCAATCTTCTGATCCAGCGTGGCGTTAGGCAGCAGGTCGCCGGCCATCTGTTCGATAACGAACTGGTCAAACGGCTTGTTCGAGCGGAACGCGTTCAGCACCCAATCCCGCCAGCGCCACATCTGCCGTTCCCCGTCTGTCTGGTAGCCGTTTGAATCGGCATAACGCGCGGCGTCCAGCCACTTGGCCGTCATGCGTTCGGCATAGCGGGCTGTCGACAGCATCCGGTCGACTGCCTGCTCATAGCTCATGCCGTCGTACTCGCCAGGCAACGCCGGTAGGCCCGTCAGGTCGAGCGAGGCGCGGCGGAGCAGTGTTTCGCGGGAAGCTTCCGGAGCGGGGGAAAGGCCTTCTTTGGTCAAACGCGCCCGCACGAGAGAGTCAATACTCTGCCCTACCGGACGCTGCGGCGGCAGGTAGGCCCAATGCTTCTGCCAAGGCGCGCCGGCTTCCACCCACCGATTGAGCGTGCCGATTTCAGCCGGCGAAAGGCTCGCGCCCGTATGCACCGGCGGCATGCGCTTGCCCTTGTTCGGGGTGGCGATGCGTTCAGCAATCAATTGCCGGGCAGCGGCGACGGGTTCGGGTTGATCCAGGCGCAGGCGGATGCCCTTGGCGGCGGCGTCGGACCCGTGACAGGTCCAACAGCGGTCCGAGAGGATGGGGCGAATATCGCGGTTGAATTCGATGGGCTGCGCCGCGAGGGACGTGGCACAAGCGAGGAGGAAAACGAGGCGCATGCTGCTTGCGATGATTATGTCGCAAGCAGCATGCCGATGCATCCTAGGCGACCTTGCGCTCCATCGCGGAGGGCGTGTCGACACTGGCCACTTTCACATTCCGGGCGATGCCAAGCTTCTCGAGCAGACGGATCTGCAACCAAGTCTGGTCGTACTCGTACCAGGCCAATCCATGGCGCGCCGAGTTGGGATGGGCATGATGATTGTTGTGCCAGCCTTCACCGAACGTCAGGATCGCCACCCACCAGTTGTTGCGCGAGTCATCGCGAATGTTAAAGCGGCGCGGGCCCCAAAGGTGGCTGGCCGAGTTAACCAGCCAAGTGGAATGCAGGCCGAGCACGACACGGACGCAGGTGGCCCAAAGGAACATCGAAAGCCCGCCCCAGGCGTACAGAATCGCGGACAGAATGATGATCGGAACCCAGTGATAGGAATTCAACCATAGATAGAACTTGTCCTTGGCCAGGTCCGGCGTGTACTTCATCATGGCCTGGGTCTGGTTGTGCTTGGCTTCGCCGAACAGGATCCAGCCCATATGCGACCACCACTTGCCGTGCCGCGGCGTATGCGGATCGCCATCCATGTCGGAGTTCTGGTGGTGGATTCGATGCGTGGCGACCCAGAAGATCGGTCCCCCTTCCATCGTTAACGTGCCGCAGACGGCGAACATATGTTCAATCCATTTCGGAACGATATAGGCGCGATGGGTATGCAGGCGATGGTAACCCATGCCGATGCCCCACCCGATCGTTATCCAATACAGGATCGCGGCGACAATAACGGATCGCCACTCAAAGAAAAACGGAGCGGCGAGCGCGCCCACGTGGAAGATGCCGAAGAAGGTGGTGGTGACCCAGTTCACCTTGTCATAGCGATTGATGGGGGTGGCCCCAGAGGCCTGAATGCTCATAGAAGATTAAAGAATTCCTTCACTTTAGCAGGTGCCTTCCAATAGGTATCCTTGGATATGACACTTTCCCGACGTGCAGTACTGGCCGCAGGCCCGCTTTCCCTAACATCGGCTGCCCCGGCGCAAACCGCTAGTCCAGCCCGGCGTCAACCTTTGGCCGTATCGACCTACTCATTCTGGCATTTTCGGACAGAAAGGTACAGTATCGAGAAAGTCATCCAACATGCTGCAGATATTGGCTTTGATGGCGTGGAGATCCTCCACCGCCAGATGGTGGATGAGTCGCCAGCCTACGTTACCAAGCTGAAAAGAATGGCCTTTGAGCGCGGCCTCGCCCTGCCGATGCTCTCGATTCACCAGGACTTCGTGTTCCCGGAACAGGCCGAACGCGACAAAAATATTACACATACCGTGAAGTGTGTCGAACTGGCCGCCCGTCTGGGCATCCCCTGCGTCCGGCTGAACTCCGGCCGCTGGAAGACCATCAAGTCGTTTGATGATTTGATGAAGGTAAAGGGCGACGAACCCGCTCTGCCCGGTTTCAATGAGCAGAACGCGATCGATTGGTGTATCGACTCCATCAAAAAGTGCCTGCCGGTTTGTGAACGCGAAGGCATCACCCTGGCGCTCGAGAACCATTGGGGACTTACAACCAACATCGAGACGCTGCTGAAAATCCACAAGGCGGTCAACTCGCCCTGGCTCGGCATCAATATGGACACCGGGAACTACCCTGGCGATCCCTACTCCGGCATCGCCAAACTCGCCCCGCAGGCGACCATTGTGCAGGCGAAGACCTACTATGGCGGCGGCGAGTGGTACACCTTGGATCTCGACTACAAGAAGATCGCGGGAATCCTCAAGCAGGCCGGCTTCAAGGGTTGGGTATCGCTCGAAATGGAAGGGAAGGCCGATCCGCTGGGCGCCGTGCAGAAAAGCTACGACGTGCTGCGGCAGGCCTTCGCCTAAGCTATCGGAACGTTGGCGGCGGGGGTGGCGGTGCGCTGCCTCCGCGCTGCGCGGCTTGGAAGACGCCCATCGCGGTGCCGATCATGCCGGCGATGTCGGCCACGTTCGCCGGCACGATCATCGTATTCGACGCTTGCGCCAGGTTGGCGAAACTGTTCACGTACTGCTCGGCTACACGCAGTTGCACGGCTTCGCGCCCGCCAGGATCCTGGATCGCCAAGCCAACCTGACGCAGGCTCGTGGCCGTTGCTTCGGCCATCGTCAAAATGGCCGTCGCTTCGCCCTCCGCCTCGTTGATCTGTCGCTGCTTGAACGCCTCGGAAGCCTTGATCACCTTCTGCTTCTCGCCCTCGGCCAAGTTGACCGCCGAGTCCCGGACGCCTTCCGACGTCAGAATCGCCGCGCGCTTTTCGCGTTCGGCGCGCATCTGCTTCTCCATCGCGGAGAGGATATCGGCCGGGGGCGTAATGTTCTTGATCTCGTAGCGCAGCACTTTGACGCCCCACGACTCCGATGCCTTGTCGAGTTCGCTGACGACCGAAATGTTGATGTTGGTCCGCTCCTCGAACGTCCGGTCAAGTTCGATCTTGCCCACCTCGCTCCGCAGCGTCGTCTGCGCCAGTTGAATGATGGCGAACATGTAATCGGAGATGCCGTAGGAGGCGCGCTCGGCGTTCAGGATCTTGAGATACAACACCCCGTCGACCGCCACCTGGACATTGTCCCGCGTGATGCAAACCTGCTCTGGAATGTCGATGGACTGCTCCTTCAACGAATGCTTGTACCGGATCACATCGAGAAACGGAATCAGTACGTGGAAGCCCGCGTTCAAAGTGCCGCTAAACGCGCCGAGCCGC
Organism: Candidatus Sulfopaludibacter sp. SbA3; assembly: GCA_945890485.1. Classification (GTDB taxonomy): domain Bacteria; phylum Acidobacteriota; class Terriglobia; order Bryobacterales; family Bryobacteraceae. The sequence goes on from CAMDCN010000020.1 coordinate 43,187, forward strand.
TCCACCACGAATGCACTCTGCTGCGGCACGACAATCGCCGTCTTCGCAACGATAATCAGGAACAATAACAGCAAGAAACCCAGGACGATCAACTCAGCCATTTACTTACTCCTCCGGGCGCAAGTATATCGTTAATCCGTCGACGCGCTTCACGAGGCACCGCTCGCCCCGCAAAATCGGCCGACTCCCCACGTTGCGAGCCGACCATACGGTGCCCCGCAGCTCCGCCTGCCCGATGGCCTCGACGCCAATCTCTCCCATGGGCAAGGCGACCTCGCCGGTCAACTCGTCATGCTGCGCCGGCTGGCCTTTCCGCAGCCGCGAAAGCAGTGGGCGGCGGAAAGCCAGCAACGCGCCCGTCGAAATCGCCAGAAAGAGAATGGCCTGCGCCGTTAAGCCTTCCAAGCCAAGTGCCGCCGCGACGCCCGTAACCAGGGCCCCAACGCCAAAAAAGATCAGATAGAAGCCGCCGGGCGTGAGTAACTCGCCCAGCATTAACGCGATGCCCGCGACGAGCCAAATCCACCATTCCACGGCGGCCTCCCTTCTCGAAACCTATCCCTTGACGACCATCTTCTCGGGATCCCAGTGTACAGTCTTTTTCGTAAAGTAACTGACGTTCGACAAAAGCGCCGGGCCCGCGGCTCGCAAACCGAACGTGGCGTCCTCAATGACAGGCTGCCGCGAACGGATGTGCTCGAAGAAGTTGGCGTGGTGAGCGTACTGCTCCGTGTAGCCCGGCGGCAGCACCCAACGCTGTTCGGTGTTGGCCTGCATTCCGTCGGCGGAGGGCCGCTGGGCGGGGAACTTCGCATCGTGCTGCTTCAGAATCTCGGTAGCGGTGGCCTTTGAGAAGGTGCCCGCCGTCGTGCCGGGGTCTGTCACCTTCGGTTTCCGCCGAAGCACCAGCGCGCCACCCACGGCGAGGTCCAAAACGCCTTCCGAGCCGACAAAACGGAAGCCGCTGCCGTCGCCGCCGCCGGCGAGGAAATTCAGGCGAAGGCTCAGGTTGAATTCCGGATGCGAAGCGGTCTTCGGGTAGTCATAGATACCCATCATCAGGTCGGGCACGTCGCGGCCGTCGTTCCAGTAATAGAGTCCGCCGGTGGTCATCACGCGGTTGGGGCCGTTCGAATCCATCACGTAGTGAATGCCCGTGAAAAGGTGTACGAACAGGTCGCCGGCGACGCCCGTGCCGTAGTCCTGATAGTTGCGCCAACGGAACAGGCGAATCGGTTCAAATGGCCGCTTCGGCGCGGACCCGAGGAAACGGTCCCAGTCGACGGTCGTGGGGGAGGCGTCGGGTGGAATCGAATACTGCCACGCGCCCTGCGGGGAGTTGCGGTCCCAGAAGGCTTCCACCATGCGCACTTCGCCCAGCACGCCCTGCTTCACCAGGTCGCGCGCCTTGGCATAAAGAATGGAACTGGCCCGCTGGCTGCCGACTTGGAGAATTCGCTTGGTTTCGGCGGCGGCCTTGATAACGGCGGCGCCCTCTTCCACTTTCTGCACCATCGGCTTCTGGCAATAAACGTCCTTGCCGGCCTTCATCGCGTCGATGGCCTGCTGCTGATGCCAGTGGTCAGGCGTAGCGACGATGACGGCGTCGATATCGCGCCGCGCGAGAATCTCACGGTAATCGCGCGTCGTGAAAATCTCTTTGCCGTAGCGTTCCTTGGCCAAATCCAGCCGGCCTTGATAGATATCGGCGACCGCTACCAGCTTGGTGCCCGGAACCGTGACGGCAGTGGCGACATCGCCCTGCCCCATAATGCCAAAGCCGATGCAGGCGAAATTGATCTTGTCGTTCGGGCTCTTCGATTGGGCGGCGGCGGGTGCGGCGGCCAGCATGGTGGTGATGCCAGAAGTATGTAAAAAGGAGCGGCGGGTCGTAGACATAAGGTATTTCCCCTGAAGTCTCATGGTATCTCCCTACTCAGAATTTCGCCACGTCTGCCGATGAACATCTATACAGAGAAAACTCGATGCCCATCACGGATCTCACTAACCTCTCGTCTTTCCTTGACCTGGAAAATACTTCGGAACCCCAGGAATTGATGCCGCCCGTGCCCGAGACGATCGAGCACACCGGTATTCCGGCCACCATGATCGAGCAACTGATCTTGAAGGCCCTCTACTACAAAGGCGAGATGGTGGGCCGCGAACTCGCCCAGCACCTTGGCCTCCAGTTCAGCGTCATCGACGGCATGCTCGAAGGCTTCAAACGGGCGCACCAGGTTGCCGTGAAAAGTTCGCTCGGCATGGGCGCCATCTCGTCCCGGTTTGTGCTGACCGAGGCCGGACGCGATCTGGCGAAAGAGTATGTGACGACGAACGCATACTCCGGCCGCGTGCCCGTCCCGCTCTTTCAATATGTGGATATGGTTCGCCGCCAGAAGCAGGGCGATGGTTGGTTGACGATGGAGGCGCTCAAAGACGCCTACAAGCACATGGTCATCACGCCCCAACTGCTCAACCAGATTGGCCCGGCGGTGAACTCAGGAAAATCGTTCCTCATCTACGGTCAACCGGGAAACGGCAAAACCTACCTGGCGGAAGCGCTCTTTAACGTGGATTCCACCTTCATCTATGTCCCGTACGCAATCGAAGCGCAGGGCATGATCATCAAAATGTATGATCCGGTCTACCATCACGCGGTGGACGAGGTGCAGGATACCCTCTCGGCGTTCACCACCGAGCCGTCCTACGACAAGCGTTGGTTCAAGTGCCGCCGTCCGTTCATTGTCACCGGCGGCGAACTGGCCCCCGAAATGCTCGATCTCAGCTACAACGCCGTCGCGAAGTTCTACGACGCCCCGCTGCAGTTGAAGGCCAACAACGGCATCTACCTCATCGACGACTTTGGCCGTCAGAAAGTCACCCCGGCCGAGGTGCTGAATCGCTGGATCGTCCCGATGGAACGTCGCGTCGACTATCTCACCTTCCAGAACGGCGCCAAGATGACCATTCCTTTCGAGTGCTTCCTGGTCTTCTCGACTAACTTGAAACCCGAGAATCTCGGCGACGAAGCCTTCCTTCGCCGAATCCAGTACAAGATGCTCATGAAATCCCCGAGTGAGGAGGAGTTCACGAGCATTTTCCTGAAGTTCGCCGCCAGTCAGGGCCTCGCTTGTACTCCGGATCTGGTCGTCCGGTTCATTGATCGCCACTACCGCCGCACCGGCAAACCCCGCCGCCGTTGCCATCCGCGCGACGTGTTGTCGCACGCCATCGATATCCTGCGGTTTGAACGGCGTCCATTGGCTCTCAATGATGACGTTCTCACCATGGCGTTTGAAAGCAACTTCGTCAGTACGGAAGAGGACGACTAGGCGGGGTGGGCGCCATCGAGCAGGTGCTGGTCGTTTCCGGCCGGCGCCTGCCAAGCCCCCCGTTGGCCGTGTTCGCAAACCGGCCATTGTCGGTCCGGGTCGCCCAGGCCTGTTCCCAAAGGAATCGCAATTGCCGCCGCACCGGGTAACCCCACCGCTGTTGCCATCCGCGCCATGTGCTGTTACCGCCATCGATACCTGATGATGGCCTTTGAAAGCAACTTCGTCAGTACGGAAGAGGACGACTAGGCAGGGTGAGCGCCGTCGAGCAGGTGCTGGTCGTTCCCGGCCGGCGCCTGCCAAGCCCCCGTCTCCTCGGCATGGAGCACCCCTTTGGCCGTGATCGCAAACCGGCCATTGTCGGTCCGGGTCGCCCAGGCCTGTTCCCGAAGAAACCACAGCGTGAATTCAAGATGCTCCCGCGGTACGCCGAGTAGCTCTTCGAGTTCCGGAATCGTAATCGTCGGTTGCTCCGGGCACTGCACCCGTTTTACGTATAGCGCGGCCAGCGCCGCATTCCGTTTCTTTCGCTCCCCGGCCACGCCGGCCAGCGCGGTTTTCGGGTCGAAGATCTTCCACTGGCGCCCCACCCGCTGCCGGTAGTAAGCGTCATACTGCGCGCGTAGATCTGCATTCGTCAACACCCGATGCGCCGTCGAAATCAGCTTGAAATGCTCTTCGTTGCCGGTCTCGGGATTGTCAGGATGAAACCGTTGCGCCAAAATTCGGTAGACCCGGTGAATCGTGTCCAAGCTCGCCTCGCTGTGCACCTCAAGCAGGGCGTAGAAATCACAGAACTCCGCGCCAGGCTCCTTCCCCGCCGAAGGTAACCGCTCTACGGCGACCCCAATCCGGAACCGGTTCTCCGGCATCGCATCGCACCAGATCACCATACCCTTCGTTCGCCCGCCGTGGGACGCCGCAAAGGGGGCGCCATCCACCAGCACGCGTTGGCCCGGATCCAGGCGCCGCTGGCTAATCAAGCCCAGGCCAAACTCCGTGCCGTTCTCCAGTTCCGCAGCCACCCGCTGCCAGGAGTCTTCTTCCTTCTCGACCCACAATTGCAGCCGCTTTCCCGTGGTCCAAGCCTGCCGGTTCTGGCGGCGGCGATTGCTCGAAGTCTGCTCTGACACATCTGGCTATCGGCCAAGCCCGCCTAAACCTTTAGGCTAAGGCCCCTGCCTGAATCAACTGTTCGGCATGGCGCAGCGCCTCCGGCGTCAGGCGTTGACCGGATAGCATCCGGCCGATCTCCTTCGTCCGCTCCTCTCCGGTCAACTCTGTCACCACCGCGACCGTCCGCCCATTCGCCTGCTGCTTCTCCACTCGATAGTGGTGGTCTGCGAAAGAAGCGATGTTCGCCTGGTGCGTCACACACAGCACCTGATTCGACCGGCTCAGCCCCTTCAGCCGCCTTCCCACCGCCTCGGCCGCCTCGCCGCCGATTCCGGCGTCCACTTCGTCGAAAACCAGCAGATGCTGCGAAACGCCCGGCCGCTCACTCTCAATACACGTCTTAATGGCCAACGCGATTCGCGAAACTTCGCCGCCCGAAGCGACCTTGTCGAGTTCCCGCGGCTCCTCGCCCAAGTTGGCCGATACAAGAAAGCGGACAGCGTCTACGCCCTCCGCCGACCAACCCGCCGCCGCGAACGCCACCTGAAAACGAGTGCCCGCCATCGCCAGTGCGGCCAGTTCCTTCTCCACTCGCTTCTCCAGCTTCTTCGCCGCTTCCTTTCGGACCTTGGTCAACCGCCCGGCCGCAGCGGTAAACTCCCCGGCCAGCTTCTCCCGCCGGGCTTCGATCGCCGCCCGCCGCTCGCCAGCCTCTTCGACAGTCTGCATCTTCGTCTGCAGCGTTTTCAAAAACTCCTGAATCTCTTCGATCGTCGAACCGTACTTCCGCCGCAGCCGGTCAATCGCGGCCAGCCTCGTCTCGACATCGTCCAGCCGCCGTGGGTCCGCATGCAGCTTGCCGAGATAGTCGCGCAGGGTGAAGCCGGCCTCTTCCAGCCCAATCACGGCCGGCCGCAACAGCTCCGCCACCTCCGCCAGACTCGGGTCGATCCGGACCAGTTCCTGCACCCGCTTCGCTGCCGCCCGCGCCTGCGCCACGGCTGAATCCGGCGCGTCATAGAGCGCGGTAAACGCGGCCTCAGCGTGTTCGGCCAGCCGCGTCACATTCTGCAGCACCCGCTTCTCCGCTTCGAGCTCGGTATCTTCGCCCGGCTGCGGATCCACCTCTTCAATCTCTTTTCGCTGAAAACTCCACAGGTCCGCCAGCCGCAACTGCTCCTGCTCCGCCCGATCGATCTCTTCGAGTTCGCGTGCACAGTTCCGCCACGCCGCGAAAACCTGCCCCACCTCGCCGACGAGCGCCCCGGAACCGGCGAACGTATCGAGCATCTCCCGCTGCGACTCCGGCGAATGAAGCCGCTGCTGCTCATTCTGCCCGTGAATATCGCCCAACCATGGCGCCAGCGCCTTCAGCAGTGTCGCCGTCGCCGGCCGGTTTGCCAGCAACGCCCGGGACTTCCCGCCGGCCGTCACCTCGCGCTCCACAATCAGTTCCCCGTCTTCAATCGACACGCCCGCTTCTTCAAGCAAAGCCCGGAATGCCGGGTCCGGCGGCACCACAAAGATTCCCGATACCCGCGCACGATCGGTCCCCGTACGCACCACCTCGGCGGAGGCCCTGCCACCGAACAGCAGCCCCAGTGAATCCACCACAATCGACTTGCCGCTGCCCGTCTCACCCGTCAGCAGGTTCAGGCCCGGATGAAAACGAACCCGTAGGCGTTCGACCACCGCGAAGTTCTCCACGTAGAGCTCAACAAGCATTCTCTTCAGTCTAGAGAGAAGCCGCCGGGCCACGCCACTATCTTCTCGAGTGCGTGAACCCCTCCTATTGCCGTGCGTCGGACTGATCGCCGGCCTCCTGCTGGCCCAAGTCGTCCCGTTTTCCCGGACCGAAGCCGCCGCCGCCACGGCCGCCTTAGGTGTTTTGGCCGCTTTGGGCCGCCGATCCTGGATGGTCGGGCTGGCGTTTGTCGCCGCCGGAACACTGCTGCCGGTGCTCCGTCCGCCGGAACCCGCGCCCGAACTCGACTCCGAAGTGGGGGAGACCCTGGTCATCGAAGGGTGCGTCGTTGAACCGTCCGTTTTCGCCGATCGCCGCGAGCAGTTCACCCTCGAACTCGACCGCGACGCTCGCGCCCGCGTCAGCCTCAACCTACGCGAAGGCCAGCCCGCCCCGAATCTGCAATACGGCCAGCGCGTCGAATTCGAAGGCCGCGTCCGCAAACCCACCAACTTCCGCAACCCGGGCGCCTTCGACCTGGTACAGTATCTTGCCCGCCGCCAAATCTACTGGACCATCTCGACCCGCACCGGCGCCGAAGTCACCGTCCTGCCCGGCGCCTGCGGCCACGCGGCGACCGCCTTCCTCTTCACCCTGCGTGGCTGGATCCTGCAGCGCCTCGAAACCCTCTACCCCGGCGACAACTATAAAGCGTGGATGATGCAAGCGCTGCTAATTGGCGAAAACACCCGCCTCCAAAAGGCCTGGACGGAGAGCTTCCGCCGCACCGGCACCTATCACGCTCTTGTCATCTCCGGCATCCACATCACGATGGTCGCCGGCATCCTGTTCGGCGTAATCCGCATGGCCACCGGCAAGATGACCTTCAGCCTCATCGCCACCGTCATCCTCGCGTGGCTCTACGCAGCGACGTCGGGCATGACGGCCCCGGTCCTCCGCGCCGCCGCCGGTTTCATGCTCTTCAGTCTCTGCCGCTTCTGGTATCGCGACCCCCGCATCCTCAACTTCCTCGCCGTCGTCGCCATCACCGTCTTGGCCCTCGACCCTGGCCAGCTCTTCGAAGCCAGTTTCCAACTCACGTTCCTCAGCGTCGCCGCCATCGCATCGCTCGCCGATCCGCTGTTCGAACAGAACTCCCGGCCCCTGGCCCAAGGCCTCGCCGAACTCGAAGACTGGCGGCAGGATCTACGCAAGCCATTCCGCATCGCGGCCTTCCGCGTCGAGACGCGCCTTTTCGCGCAAACTGTCAGCTATTGGACCAATATCCCCATGCCCTGGCTCTGTCGCGCCCTTGGCTCCGGTCTGGCTTTGGTCGTCAACGCCTTCGAGGTTTTCATGATCTCCTGCATCATGCAGGTGGCCCTGGCGTTGCCGATGGCGTTCTATTTCCATCGGGCCTCGCTTTCGGGAATGGTCGCCAATATCTTCGTCGTGCCGTTGATGAACGGCGCCATCGTCGCTGGTTTTCTCGCCGTCTTCACGGGCTGGCAATGGATCGCCACCATCGCTGGCTGGCTTCTCGACGCGAGCCAGTGGGTCGCCGCCACCTGCGCCGCGCTCGAACCGAATTGGCGGATTCCAGATCCTCCGGTGTTGCTTGCCGCCGGGTTCGCCGCCAGTCTGGTCGCTCTGGCCATCACCGCCCGCCACGCCCCCCGGCTGCGGTGGGTTTGTTTCGTAATTACGATGGCGCTGTTCGGCGTGATCATCTGGCACCCGTTCGCGCCGGTGCGCGCGGAGGGCCAATTGGAGCTGACGGCCATTGACGTCGGCCAAGGCGATAGCTTGCTCGTCGTCACTCCTGAGGGCAAGACTCTCGTCGTGGACGGCGGGGGCCTGCCCCAGTTCAAAGGCCGTCCCAAGCCCAAGCTCGACATCGGCGAGGACGTCGTTTCTCCTTACCTTTGGACGCGTTCGATCCGGCGGCTTGATGCCATCGCCCTCACCCATGCGCACGACGATCACGCAGCCGGTCTTGAGGCCCTGATCGACAATTTCGCCCCGGCCGAACTCTGGACCGGAGCTATGGGCGAAAGCCCCACCTGGCAGCGCATCCGCGCGAAGGCTCTCTCTCGCGGCGTCAAAATCGTTCCACTCTGGGGCGGCGATGGGTTCGATTGGGGAGGCGCCCGGTTCGACGTTCTGGCGCCTTACCGAGACACCCCGCCTACCGAGGTCGCTCGCAATAACGACTCGCTGACAATGCGGATCTCCCTCGGCAAGCGCAGCATGTTGCTGACGGGCGACCTCGAAAAAGAAGTTGAGTTTCGCCTGGTCGACGAAGGCCGCATTGCCCCCGCCGATATCCTGAAGGCCGGCCACCACGGCAGCCGCACGTCTACGACGGCAGACCTGCTTGCCCAGCTTCGGCCCCAGTTCGCCATCATCTCCGCCGGGCCCGACAACCTCTATAAGCACCCGCATCCCGATGTCGTGAAGCGCCTCGAACAAAGCCGCGTCGGCCTGCTTCGCACCGACCGGTTTGGCCTCGTCCAGGTACTCACGGACGGCAAGCAACTGACCGTCGAACTGCTCCCCTGGCGCGCCTCGCACAGGACATTCCTGCCAGCATTCTGAAACAATACTAGGTGAGGTTTCCTTTATGGCAGAAGACAACAGCAGCAAAGCAGTATGGTTTCTCACTGGCGCCGCCATTGGCGCGGCGGTTGCGCTCCTCTACGCACCGGCGAGCGGTGAAGTGACGCGCCGGCGCATCGTCCGCCGGGCGGAAGAAAGCGCAGAGGGCCTGTCCGAAAAAGGTCAGGAAATGGTTGAGCGCGGCCGCGAGCTCTATGAGCAGGGTCGCAAGATGGCCGACGAAGCAGCCGACCTGTTCGAGCGGGGCCGCAAAATGGTCGAGGGCTAAACGCCATGGCCACGCTGCCCGCCTTCCGCAATGAGGCGTACGCGGATTTCTCGCTCCCGGAGAACCGGCAGGCGATGGAGACCGCTCTAGCCCAAGTCCGCACCTTTCTGGGACGCGAGTACTCATTGTGGATCGCGGGCCGCGCCGTGGCCACCGGCGATTGGCTTCGTTCCGTAAATCCGTCTCATCCCACTGAAATCATTGGCTCCCACGCGAAGGCCTCCGCCGCGCTGGCAACCGAAGCCATCGCCGATGCCGCCGCCTACTTTCCCGAGTGGGCGCGCACGCCGGTCGCCGATCGCGTATCCATCGTCGTCAAAACCGCCGCGATTCTCCGCGGCCGCAAGAACGAGTTCAACGCCTGGCTCGTCCTCGAAGCCGGCAAGAGTTGGGCGGAAGCCGAAGCCGATACCGCCGAAGCAATCGACTTCTGCGAATACTACGCCCGCCAAATGGTCCGCTGGGCCAACCCGGAGCCCGTGCTCCAAATGGCCGGAGAAACCAACGAACTCGAATACCTGCCGCTCGGTGTCGGTGTCGTCATCCCGCCCTGGAATTTCCCGCTCGCGATCCTCGCCGGCATGACCGTCGCCGCTCTCGTTTGCGGCAATACCGTCGTGCTGAAGCCGTCGAGCGAAACGCCGATCATTGCGGCCAAGTTTGTCGAAGTGCTCTGGGAAGCCGGCCTGCCGCCACGCGCGCTCGCACTCTGCGTTGGCAGTGGTGGCGAAATCGGCGACCTGCTTGTCGTTGACCCCCAAACCCGATTCATCAGCTTCACCGGCTCGCGGGAAGTTGGCCTGCATATCAACGAGCTCGCCGCCAAGCCCGTGAAGGGGCTAAAGTGGATCCGCCGCGTCGTGGCCGAAATGGGCGGCAAGGACGCCATCATCGTCGACGCCGATTGCGACCTCGATGCTGCCGTTGCCGGAGTCGTTGCTTCGGCCTTTGGCTATCAGGGGCAGAAGTGTTCCGCCTGCAGCCGAGCGATCGTTCACGCTGCTGTCTACGACGAGTTCCTCCTTCGCCTGGAGCCGAAGGTCGCCGGTCTCACCGTGGGCGATGCCGCCGATCCGGCGTTCCCCATGGGGCCGGTCATCAGTCAAGGCGCCCGGCAAACTATTCTTTCGTACATCGAGGTCGGCCGTGCCGAAGGCGGCTTGTTGACCGGCGGCCACGCCGCGCCCGGCGAAGGCTACTACGTCGCGCCGACCGTCTTCAGCGGGGTCCCGTCCACTTCACGGCTTTTCCAGGAAGAGATCTTCGGGCCGGTGCTCGCCGTGACGAAGGCCGATGATTTCAATCAAGCCATGGCCCTGGCGAACGATAGCGACTACGGCCTCACCGGTGCGGTCTATTCCAACGTTCCGGCCCATCTCGAACAGGCCCGCCGCGACTTCCACGTCGGCAATCTCTATCTGAATCGCAAGTGCACCGGCGCGATGGTCGGCGTCCATCCGTTCGGCGGGTTCAACCTCTCCGGCACCGATTCCAAGGCCGGCGGTCCGGACTACCTCTTGCAGTTCCTGCAGGCGAAATCGATCGCCACGAAGATCCTATGAGATTGTTCGCACTCGGTTTGGCCGCTACGGCGATGTGGGCCAACGAGGCCTGCCAGCAGCACTATCAGGCGCAGTTGCCCCAAGGCGTGACGTTTCGCATCCCGGCACGGCAAAAGCTGCTCGAAGAGTCGCGTCCGGTCGATCCGAACGCCGCCAAGGTCCTCTGGGGCCGTGGCTTCGTTTCGTCGATTAAGGGTTCGACGGAAGAACGAGAGTTCGTCTGCCTGCTCGATAAAAGCGGAAAGGCGACCGGAGTTTACTTGAAACCCCTGCCGCCCGCCGCACCCCGCCTCGCCCGCCGCTAGCGGTTAGCGTAGTTCTGGGCGTAGAACTCGCGATACGCGCCCGAGCGGACCCGCTCGATCCACTCCGTGTTCTGCCGGTACCAATCGATGGTGGCCGCCAGCCCGGCTTCGAACTCCACCTGCGGAGCCCATCCGGTTTCGCGCGTGATTTTGTCGCTGGTGAGCGCGTACCGGCGGTCGTGGCCGGGCCGATCCGTGACGTACTTGATCAGTGATCTGTCACGGCCTGTGGCCGCAATGATTTTCTCCACCACCTCGAGATTCGGAAGCGACCGGCTGCCGCCGATATTGTAGACTTCGCCCGGCCGGCCCCGATCGAGCACGGCGCGGATCGCCCGGCAATGGTCGTCCACATAGAGCCAGTCCCGAACCTGCTGCCCGTCACCGTACACCGGCAAGTGCTTGCCTTCGAGCGCGTTAGCGATCATCAACGGAATCAGCTTCTCGGGGAACTGGTACGGCCCGTAATTGTTCGAGGCGCGCGTCACCGTGACCGCCATCTTGTAGGTCGTGTAATAGGAAAGCGCCAGCAGGTCGGAACCAGCCTTCGATGCCGAATACGGGCTGCTGGTGATCAGCGGATAGTTTTCGTCGGCCTCGTGGGGCTCCGGGATCGACCCGTAGACCTCGTCTGTCGACACGTGCAAAAACTGCTTCACGCCATACTTCCGCGCGGCTTCGAGCAGCGTGAACGTTCCCATCAGGTTCGTCCGCACCACCGGTTCCGGCGACAAAATGCTGCGGTCCACATGGCTTTCGGCCGCAAAATGAACAATCGCGTCCGGTTGCGCCTCGTCCACCAACGCATTCACGGCAACAGCGTCGGAAATATCGCCCTGAACGAACCGGTATCTTGAATCGGCCGTCACGGGGGCGAGATTGTCGGGGTTGCCCGCATAAGTGAGCTTGTCGAGTACGATGACGCTCAACGGTTCCGGTCCCGCCAGTAATAGGCGAACGAAGGCGGAGCCGATAAACCCGGCGCCACCGGTGACGATTAGCTTCACTTGTGTTGTAACTCCCAGTCGTAGGCGATGGACGCGTCGTTGTAAGGAATCCGCCCTTCATCGGCGGGATCATAGATCCGGTTGGTCAGATAGACGAGCACGCCCGGCTCTCCGCCGATCACCTTGTAGCCGTGTGCCACGCCGGGCGGAATCAGCAATTGCCACGGCCGCAGCGTCCCGATATAGAGCGTGTTGCGGAGTCCGTAGGTGGCCGAGCCTTCGCGCATGTCCACCAACGCCACCTGAAACATTCCCGCTGCGGCTAGCCAGCAATCGGTTTGCTTCTGGTGGATGTGGAAGGCCTTGATGGTGCCCGGATAGCTGAGGGCCGTCGATACCTGGGTCGACTCGGCCGGAAACTCCTCCACCAAGCCCTGGCCCAAACGGGCGACCTCCAGGAAGTATCCCCGGTCGTCCGGCCAAAGCGGCACCTTCACTACTTTTACGCCCGGAATGAGATGTTCACTTTCCGGGCTCAGAATGACTTTGCCAATGCCTTTCTCGTTCAATCGCTGTTCCTCTTTTCGGCGGTCTCAGCGACGAGATTGTTCGCGCGAAGGAGGCTCTCAAATGTACCGGCGTCGGTCCACCAGCCATCGAGGTAAGAGAACGCCATCGAGCCGTCCGCGATGTAGGAGTTGTTCACGTCGGTGATCTCCAGTTCGCCGCGTTCGGATCGCTTCAATCCCTTCACCTTCTCAAAGACGTGCTCGTCGTAGAGATAAAAACCCGTCACCGCAAGATTCGACTTGGGCTTCTTGGGCTTTTCTTCGATGCCGATGATCTTGTCGCCGACAATCTCAGCCACGCCGAACCGCTCGGCGTCCTCTACCTCTTTCAACAAAATCCTGGCGCCGCTGGGTTGCGTGCGGAATGCTTCCACCGCTTCCCGGATGGACCCTTCAATGATGTTGTCCCCCAGGACGACGCAAATGCGCTCACCGTCGGCAAAATGCTCGGCGAGGGAAAGCGCCTCGGCAATGCCTCCTTCGCCCTCCTGGTAGGTGAAGTCCAGATGAGTCAATCCGAACTCCTTCCCGTTGGCGAGCAGGCGGAGGAAGTCACCTGCATTGCGGCCTCCGGTGACGATGAGGATGTCTTTGATCCCCGCGTCGACCAGCGTCTGGATGGGGTAATAAATCATCGGCTTGTCGTAGATCGGCAGCAGATGCTTATTTGTAATCTTCGTTAGCGGAAAAAGCCGGCTTCCCGTGCCTCCGGCCAAAACAACACCTTTCATCGAAACCCTTTCAATACAAGCAATTTAGGACTCTTGTTAGAATACACGATCAAACCCATGAAGCTCCATCAATGGAAGTCCATCCCCCTCGAACAGCTCAGCGCGGCATTGGCCCGCCAGGCGATTCACACAGACCGGATCACCATCGCCCGCCTCGAACTGAAGCAGGGCGCCGTCGTGCCGGATCACCATCATGAAAATGAGCAGGTGACGATCCTGATGTCCGGCAAGCTCCAGTTCATCACGGCGGATCAGGATCTGACCATCGAAGCCGGCGAAGTGATGCAGATCCCGTCGAACGTCGTCCATCGCGTGATCGCCCTCGAAGATTCCTGGGTCTTCGATCTGTTCGCCCCCGTCCGCGCCGATTGGCTCCGCGGCGACGATGCCTATCTTCGCCGCGGCTGACCCACCGCATCCGGGCTCACGACCACGCCTCCCGGCAGCAACGCCACCACGGGCTGTCCGGAGGCGAGCTTGCGTCCGGACGGCCACTCCGTCACGCCGTCGCCGTGGCCGATCCAAAGCGAGGCCCCGGCTGCCAACACCGCCCGAGGCGCGACGAATCGGCCATCGGCCACCTCTGGCCAAAGCTGCTTCGGGTCGTCCGGCCGCGAGAAAAACCGCAGCGGCGCCCCGGCGACCTCTCGCTGCAAATTGACCAGCCCGTTCCGCCAGGGCGCCAGCACGAAGTTCGCATCGAGCAGGTTGATCGCGAAGATCCGCCAAGGCAGATCGAACCGTTCCGGACTCCGGACCCAATAGTTACCGCAATAAATATCAGTGCGCCCATCCCCGTCCACATCCGACAGCGCCAACCCGCCCTGCCGCGACGGCGTGTAGATGGAGTAGATCTCCCGCATCTGCCATCGGTCACTCTCCTGCCAATAGAACCGAACCTGCAGGAACCGGTGGACCATCAGAAAGCCGCTCCGGCCAAACAGCGTCGCCGGAACGCATTCGTGCAACTCGACATCGGTGTCAATCGTTTCCGCGTGGTAATCCGGGGCTTTCAGAAACACGAGCCGGCCCAGCGTCCCTTTGGTCGGCCGCTCCGCCAGCACCAGGTTCCGCCCTCCGAGCACGCACCCGCCATCGTCATACCCATGCGCCGCCCGCGCCACCTCGCGGAACTCCGGGCCGCTCCACGACAGCACCCGCCGTCCCCACGTGAACCGGCCGGCGCCGCCCACCAAGCCCTCGCCCGGCAGTTCTCGCCGCCATTCCCACTCTTGCCCCAAGAGGCTCAGTCCCCAAAGGGCGATTAACGTTAGCCGCACGCTTTGATATTCTAACGATGGCTACCATGGATGCGCTGATCGACATCCTGACACGCGCGGACTCTGATGCTCCGTTGGATCTCGCGGCCCTCGAATTGGCCGCCATAGAGTTTCCGCGCCTCGACCCCGAACCTTTCATCGACATCCTCGATTCCTATGCCAACGAGGTCGACGAGCGGATGCGGATGGAGTATGACGGTGTTGAACGTCTCCAAGTGCTCCACGAGTTCCTCTTCCGGGAGCAGGGATTTACCGGCAACGAACGCGACTTCTACAACGCCCGCAACAGTTGTCTCAATGAAGTCATCGCGGCGCGCACCGGCATTCCCATCTCGCTCTCGGTGGTCTACATGGCCGTCGCCGAGCGCCTCGAAATGCCCGTCTACGGCATCGGCCTCCCCGGCCACTTCCTGTGCAGCTACGAGGACGAAGGCTTCCAAACTTATATCGACGTCTTCCACCAAGGCACGCTCATGACCTCCGAGCAGTGCATCGACTTCGCCCGAACGCTCACCGGCATGGACCTCTCCGCCACGCCCCAACTGCTCAAGCCCGTCACCCCCCGGCAGATCCTCATCCGGATGCTGAACAACCTCCGCAGCATCTACCTGCGCGGCAAGGAGTACCCGAAGGCGTCTCAGGTTCTCGACCTTCTTTTGAAGGCCAGCCCCACCGATGCCGACAGCTACATCCTGCGTGGCGCCGTAAACGTCGAGCTGAAAAAGTTCCAAGCTGCGCGTTCTGATTTCGAACGCTATCTCGCCCTGATGCCGGAAGCCCGGGACCGGGACCGCGTGGAACAGCAGATCGCGATCATTGACCGGCATCTCTCCCGCTCCTAATCCATGCGAAAATTCTCCGGCTTCTTCTTCCTGGCCGCCCTGATTCTGGCGCTGGCCATCGGCGCCAATACAGCCGTTTTTACGGCCGCCGAGTCGTTGATTCTCCGGCCGCTGCTCTATCGGGATGCCCACGAACTGGTGGCGATCCATGAGTTGCTCCGCAACGGCGCCGAGGCCGATACGACGCTGGAGGCATTGGCCGATTATCGAAGCACCGGCGCTTTCCAATCCGTAGCCGTTGGCCGGCCGCGCAGCTTCGGCTTCCAGGGTCCCAACGGCGGCTCCGTACAGGTGTTTATCGCCGGCATGGTGTCGCAGGATTGGCTGCCCACGCTCGGCATCGCCCCGGCCGAAGGCCGGCTGTTCCGGGAAAGCGAGCCGAACGTCGTCGTGCTGTCCGCGACTTCCCGAGCCCGTCTGTTCGGCGCGGAATCCGCTCTGGGCCGCGCCGTCTCCATCAACGGGCAGTCCGCCACGGTCATCGGCGTCCTACCGCCGAATGTTCGGGACATTTGGAACGACCAGCGCATCGACGCTTGGATCCCCCTCTCTCACGCCGACTATGGCGGCCGCCGCGATCCGCGCAGCGTCTCCGGAATTGCCCGCCTGGCGAAAGACCCGGCCCAAGCCCAAGCCGCGCTGAACGTTCTCGCTCAGCAGTGGAGCCAGGCCTATCCCACCCATCGCGACGGCGGCCTGCTCCTTCGCGACCTCCGCCAGGAATTGCAGGGCCCCTATCAACGGCCGATCGAACTGCTCGCCGCCGGGGCGCTACTGCTGACTTTGATCGCCTTCGCCAATCTCGCCCACCTGCTGCTCGTGCAATTTGAACGCCGCCGGCGAGATCTCGCGATCCGCATCTCCCTCGGCGCTCGCTACGCTGACCTCGCCCGTGGCTTCTTTGCCGAAAGCGCGTTGATCGCCGTGGCTGGCACGGTCGCCGGCGCTGCCATTGCCGTGGGGCTGCTGCGGCTGGTGCCGTTCGGCGTTCAGCCCTCCGCCGTCACCTTTGCCTTTGCCGCCGGGGCCGGTGTGTTGACTGCGCTGCTGCTTCCGCTGCTCCCCCTCTGGCAAACCCGGCGGCTTGTGCTCGAACGTGAAATGCGGGAAGGCGGCCCGGCGGTGGCAGGAGGCCGCCGCAGCCATCGAGTTCGTGCAGCGATTGTCGCCGCCGAAGTCGCTGTCAGCGTCGTGTTGTTGACCGGATGCCTGCTGCTCGCTCGCAGCTTGCAGGAGGTGCTGGCCGTCAACCCCGGCTTCCAGGTGGAGCAGGTTTACCGCTTCGGTCTGGGAATCCCCGAAGGCCGTTACAACACGGAAGCGAAGATGACCGCGTTCTATCCGCGCCTTGAATCGGAGCTGAAGGCTGTGCCCGGCATCTCCGCCGCGGGTGTGGGAATGCGGCTGCCGTTGTTCGGCAACAGCACCAATCCGCGCTTCAACTTCCCCGGCGAGGAGCCGCAGTCGGCCCGGCGCAACATCGCTTCGACCGGCTATTTTGAAACGCTCGGCATCAACCTTCGCGATGGCCGCCTGTTCCGCCAGGAAGAGGCTGAAAAAGTTGCCGTCGTCAACGAAGCCTTTGTCCGCCAGTTCGGCCGCGGCTTGGGCCAACGGTTCCAGTTCCAATGGAATACGCCGCAGCAAGCCACCATTGTCGGTGTGGTTGCCGACGCGCCGCAGGTGTCGCTCGACGCGGCGCCGCTGCCGGAGATCTACCTGAACATCGCCCAGTTCCCGATTGAAGGGATGCAAGTGGTCGCCCGCACCCGCGACGGCGCGAACGGATTGGCCGATGCCCTGCGCCGCGCCGATCCGGACCTGCAGTCGATCAAGCCGGAGCCGATGTTGGCCTGGGTCGAACGCAGTGTCGGCGATCGCCGCCTGACACTTTCGATCAGCGCCGGCCTCGCGCTGTTGGCGATCGCTTTGGCGGGCGTTGGCCTCTATGGCGTGATCGCCTCGCTGGCTGCCGCACGCCACCGTGAGATGGCGCTGCGGTCGGCGTTGGGCGCGTCGCCCGCCGATATCCTGCGGCTGGTTCTCACCCAGTCGCTTCGGCTGACGATTCCCGGTCTGGTCCTCGGCCTAGGCACCGCGTTCTGGTTTG
Source organism: Candidatus Sulfopaludibacter sp. SbA3 (assembly GCA_945890485.1). Taxonomy (GTDB): domain Bacteria; phylum Acidobacteriota; class Terriglobia; order Bryobacterales; family Bryobacteraceae. Next base: position 60,552 of record CAMDCN010000020.1, read on the forward strand.
CCGACGTCCTGCGGAGTCAACTATTCGGCGTCGGCGCGACGGACCCTCTCGCGCTCGCGGGTGTCGTGCTCGGGATCGGGCTGCTTGCCTTGGTGGCCGGCCTGCTTCCTGCTCTCCGCGCCCGCCGCGCTGACCCCGCGCAGACGCTCCGCTAAAGCACGGTCACCGACTTCATGTTGTCCGAAGGGAGCCGGTCGATCAGCAGCCGGAACGGGTCGATGCCCGCCTTCTCCGGCAACTCGTCGACGGTGAAGGTGAACTCGGCCTCGCCCGACTTAAGCTGCATCCGCTGCCGGTGCAGCGTCTTGCCGTAGCGTTGCCCCTTCTCCGGTTTGGCGAAGGCGCCGATCTCAATCTGGTCGGCGATAGGCGCTTCGGTCTCGTTGCCCTTCTCGTCGGCCTTGTACTTCCGAGCCTCGACTTTGATGGTGACGTCGAACTTGCCGTCGGCTCGCTTCTTCGCCGTGGCCGCAGTGGTGCGGTTGGCGAAGAGCGTGATGTCCTCGAACAGGTCCTGAATCAGCGGTCGCAACTCGATCGGAGTCTCTTCGCGGAGGGCATCCACCAGGGCATGAGCCGTAGGGTACGGAGGCGGCTTGTAGGCGTACTGCGCGATCACTTTCCGTAGCGCCCGGTTGATGGCCTCTTCACCGATCATCTCTTTCAAGTGGTAGATCGCCGCGCTGCCCTTGCGGTAGTGGATGTAGCCCTGCGAAGATTCGACGCGAATCAGCGGCCGTTCCTTCAAGAGTTCGCTGCCGCGGGAAGCCAAGTAACGGTCGACCTCGTATTCGAGGAACTTCCGCATCATGTCCCGGCCGTACTCCTTCTCCATCACCATCAGCGCTGAGTATTGCGCCATGGTCTCTGAGAGCAGCGTCGCGCCCTGCATGTTCGCTCCGACCACCTGATGCGCCCACCACTGATGGCCCATCTCATGCGCAACGACGTAGTAGACCATGTCGATGTCGTCCGGCTTGTCCATCTTGGCGATAAAGCCGATCGCCTCGGAATACGGCATCGTGCCGGGGAAGGCTTGCGCGAAGGAAGCGATGCGCGGGAACTCGATGATCCGCGCTTGCTTGTGCGCGTATGGGCCGAAGTTCTTCGTGTAGTAGTCCAGCGACTTCTGGATCGACTTCATCATCTTCGGAACGTTCCAACTGTGTTCGGGGTAGTAGTAGACCTCGGTCTTGATGCCGTTCCACTCCTCCCGCGCGACGGCGTAGCGGGCTGACATGAAACTATAGAAGTTCACGGATTCGTGGTCGAGCCGGTATTGAAAATAGCGGCGGCCATCCTGCTCCCATTCCTTAATCAGCGATCCTGGTGCGATGGCGATCTGGTCTCCGGCCGTGCCGATGACCGTTTCGACGCTGACCCAGTCCGAGTTGTTGCTGAGGTAGGTGTCCCGGCAATGTGCGGTGCAGTCGCGTTCGAGCGTGGGCATCAGGTCCTTTTCCTTCAGGCCGCGCTTCTTCCGTTCGTTCCGCTGGCTGATCTCGTAGCGCGCCTGATAGCCGATCTGCGGCAGGATCGTGTTGTTGAAGAAGCTGCCATTTTCGGTCACTTCCACGACGGGCGTCGAGTTCTGGATTCCCTTCGGCTTGAAGGAGGTGGTGATGCGCATCTGGCGCTTTTCGCCCGGCGCCATCGGCGGCGAGAGTTTGTAGATGCGATAGGAGTGCTTCTCGTCGTCCTTCTCCACCGCGGCGCCGTCCATCTGGATGTCGTGCTTGTAGTCGCGATCCAGCACCAAATGCATGGCTGCCAGCGGCTCGGCATGCGGGTTGACGAGTTCCTGCTCGGCCTTCATCACTAACTCGCGGCGTTCCGGATAGAGCTCGATCTGGTAGCGGACGTTCAGGATCCGCGGCTGTGCCAGCGACTCGTACTGTTTGTAAGTCTTCTCGTACTCCGCCTGCCGGTCCAACCGGGTGTCCGGTCCCATGAGCGGGTTCAAAATAGCGGAGTTGTAAAAGAGCCATCCGCCCCATGCGACGGCCGCCGTGCCGCACGCGATGGTGGCGGTGCGCAGTGCGCCGCGTAGCGCGAACCGCCTCTCCTTGCCGCGCGGCCAGAGGGCGATGCTGACAAGTACGAGCACGGCGGCGATCAGCATCCAATAGGCCGTAAAGCTCCACCAGTTGGCGAGGAAGGGCCCATAGCCGTAGAAGTCGGAGTAGGTATAGTCCGGCCGCGACCCATAGCGAACCAGGCGCGTCGCCACGTTTAACGGCCCCCAGATAAAGGCGTTAGCGACGAGGAAAATGATGTAGCCGAAATAGCCCACATATTTATTCGGCGAGAGCACGTGGATGAAGAACGCGAGCACGGCCTGCAGCACGAACAGCGAGAAATCGTAAACGAAGAGCTCGGAGGCGTAGAGCCCCAGTTGGTAGCGCGTGTACCCGCTATAGGCCTGGAAGGCCACTCCAACGGTCATCATCAGCGCCTGAATCAACGCAATCACGCCGAGCAAGGCGACGAACTTAGCGGCGTACGAGAGCGCCGACGGATGCGGCGCGACGTCGGTGATCTCATCCATCCGCGCGTCCCGCTCCCGCCAAACCAGCACCCCCGCATAGTAAGTGATCATCGCCAGCAGGAACAGATAGAGCGAGCCCTGAATGGTTTCGACCATTCGGTACGTTACCGGCAGAAACGTGTTCCCGTAGCCTTCGGTGGAAGAGAAGATCAGACTCGGCACCGTGTTCAGCAGCGCCGCGAAGAGCAGCACCAGAAAGCTGGTTGTCTTCACAAGTCCCCAAAACTCGAACCGGAGCAGACCGGCGAACTGCGGCCAAGCGGCTTGCCGGTAGGTCACGGCAGGCAGGTCGGCCACTCGTGCTGGGGCAGCTTCGGAATCCTTCATCGCCGCCCCGGCCTTTGACCGTTCTGAGAACGAGAATCGCCAATAGCCGAAGGCAAAAACCAGGCCACCGATCGTCAGCCACAGAAGCCGGTTCCAGAGCAGCAACCCGTCCCAGCCCAGGGTCAGCGAGTTCTTGTCCGACACCGTCCAGTACTTGGTCATCAACCCGAACGTCCGCGCCCCGAATGGGTCGATCAGCGCCGCGAGGGTTTCGTTGTCGAGGTCTTGCGTCAGGACATCGGAGACGATGTATCCCGTGAGCAGGAGCAAGCTGCCGATGAAACTCGTCGCCGTGCTCCGGGTCAACACCGCGATGGTGAAGACAACCGCGCCGCAGAAGAACGTGTTCGGAATGGCGAAAACCAGGATGCTCTTCCAGTGCGCCGCGGCCACCACAGGGCCCCAACGCTCGGCGTCGTTCCATGGCATCACAGCCGAGAGCAGGATGCCCGCCGAGACCCCGAGGAACGGAATCACCGCCACCACCACAGAGCCCAGGAACCGGCCCAACAGATAGTCCCGCTTCTTCAGCGGCGTGGCGAAGAGCAACTGCTGGGTCCCATAGGCAAAGTCGCGGCCAGCCGCGGAGTTCACAAACGCCGTGGTCATCATCAGCGTGAAGACGCCCATGATGGAGTAGAAGTTCTGGATGACAAATGGCGCATTGCGGAACGTGTTCTCAAGCCCGCCGCCCACCGTGATCTTGTCCGACGCGGTCGCCGCGAAGACGAGCGTCCCGATGATGAAGAAGAACACCCACAGCATCATGCCGCGCAGCCAGAAGCGCAGCTCAAACCGGAGAAACTCGGCTAGCATAGGCCACCGATTCGCGCGAAGAACACGTCTTCCAGGCCCGGAGCGGTCTCCGTAAACCCTTCGCCCGGCGAGGACTCGGCATACACATGAACCAGCGGCTGACCGGCCACCATCTTGCTCGAGATCACTCGGTGGTTGGCCTCGATCTCGACCAGCGCCGCCTTCGGCACCCGCCGCTGCCAGATCTTGCCGCTTAACGAGGCCACGGCCGCCTCGGGTTCGCCTTCGTACAACACCCGGCCCTGATGAATAATCGCCATCTGGCTGCAGAGTTCGAGCACGTCCTCGACAATGTGGGTCGACAGGATCACGATGACGCTTTCGCCGACCTCGGCCAGCAGGTTGTAGAAGCGATTCCGCTCGCCGGGATCGAGGCCGGCCGTCGGCTCGTCAACAATTAACAATTGCGGATTGCCGATCAGCGCCTGCGCGATCCCGAACCGTTGGCGCATCCCGCCGGAGTAGCTGGCGAGCGCCTTCTTGCGGTGCTCATACAGGTTCACCCGCTGCAGCATAGCGTCCACCATCGCGCGCCGCTCTGAGGTTTTGACGAGACCTTTGAGCAGCGCCAGATGGTCCAGCATGTCGACGGCGTTGATCCGGGGATAGACTCCGAAATCCTGCGGTAAGTAGCCCAGACGCTGCCGTACAGCGTCCTTTTCTTTCAATACGTCGATCTCGCCCAACTGGATCGACCCGCTATCGGCATCCTGCAGCGTGGCAATGGTCCGCATCAAGGTGCTCTTCCCCGCACCATTCTGGCCGAGCAGTCCGTACATTCCTTTCGGCACCCGGAGCGAAACGTTGTTGAGAGCCTTCACTCCGTTCGCGTACGTCTTTGACAACTCGTTGATGACCAGTTCCATTTGTATCCCTTACGATTCTATGCAGCGGATTGTTCTGGAAATGAAACGATTCTCCCATTTTCGGAATCCAGCCAATAGGTCGGGTGATATACTTTGACCATTGGACTGGTAAAGAGGGTATTTTCGTGCGACTGCGTCAACTCGTTCTCCTCTTAACGACCGTCGGCGCTGCCTGGATCACCGTGGCGCTCGCAGGGGATAAGGCTCCCAAGCCGCCTGAGCAGAGCACCGGCCCCACGAAAAACTCGACGCGCGATGCCGTCTCACCACGAAAGAAGGCGCCCACCGCCAGCGCCGAAGACAAGGAACTTAGCAGCCGTCCGCCAAGCATTCGCGTCGACACCAATCTGGTTCTGATCAACGTCACCGTGACCGACCCCCTCAACCGGTTCGTCACCGGGTTGGAAGCCGAGCATTTCAAACTATTGGAAGATAAGGCTGAACAGAAGATTGCAACGTTCGCGAGCGAAGACGCGCCGCTTTCGGTCGGGCTAGTTTTCGACGCCAGCGGCAGCATGGGCTCGAAGCTCCAGAAAGCCCGTTTGGCCACCGCCCAGTTCTTTAAAACCGCCAACCCGGAAGACGAGTTCTTCCTGGTTCAGTTCAACGACCGGCCGGAACTCACGCAGCCCTTTACGACGAACACCGAAGAGATCCAGAACCGGTTGACTTTCACTCAGGCCAAGGGCCGGACGGCGTTGCTCGATGGCGTCTACATGGCGCTGAATCAGATGAAGAAGGCCCGCAATACGCGAAAGGCGATTCTGATCCTCTCCGACGGTGGGGACAACTCCAGCCGCTACACGGAGAGCGAAATCAAGAATCTGGTCCGTGAAGCCGATGTGCAGATTTACGCCATCGGAATCTTCGAACCCATCTCCGCCCGTAGCCGCACCGCCGAGGAGCTATCGGGCCCCGGGCTGCTGAGCGAGATGGCTGAACAGACCGGTGGCCGCCATTTTCCCATCGAAAACTTGAATGACCTGCCCGACGTTGCCGGCAAAATCGGCATGGAGTTGCGCAACCAGTACGTCATCGGATACGTCCCGACTAATGGGAACCGCGATGGAAAGTATCGTCGCGTGCAGGTGAAACTGGTACAACCGCGCGGACTGCCGCCCCTGCGGCCGTTCTGGCGCCAAGGATATTATGCTCCAGCTCAATAGACGTGACTTCGCCCGGTACGTGGCGCAGGCCGTCGCCGCCACCAGCCTTCGTGGGCAGGATACGGGCGGGCTCACCTTTCGATCTGATACGCGCGAGGTGTTGCTCCACGCGACGGTCGTCAACAAGAAAGGCACTTTCATCACCGATCTGAAGCGCGAAGCGTTCAAGGTGTACGAAGACGGCGTGGAACAGCCGATCAAGGTGTTCAAACAGGAAGACGTTCCCGTTTCGCTCGGTTTGGTGATCGACAATTCGGGAAGCATGCGGCCCAAGCGGAAGCGTGTCGAAGTGGCGGCCCTGCAACTGGTGAAGGCGTCGAATCCGTTCGACGAGGTCTTCATCGTCAACTTCAATGAGGACGCCTATCTCGACGTTCCCTTGACCAGCGATATTAAGAAGCTTGAGGCCGGCCTCACCCGGATCGACTCGCGCGGTGGAACGGCATTTCGCGATGCGCTCTCCATGTCGCTCGACCATGTGAAGGAGAAGGGCAAGAAGGATAAGAAGGTGCTGCTGCTGATCACGGATGGCGACGATACCGCCTCCAGTGACACCAATACCCTCGAAAAGTTGCTATCGAAGGCGCAGCGGACGGAAGTCCTGGTGTTTGCCATCGGCATCCTGAACGAAGAGCGCGCCCGGGAAGCCAAGCGGGCCAAGCGTGCGCTCGACATGATTTCGAAGCAGAGCGGAGGCGTGGCCCATTTCCCGGAGACGCTCGAAGCCGTCGAAGCGATGGCCATCGCGATCGCTAAAGAAATCCGCAGCCAGTACATCATCGCCTACAGCCCCACCAAGCCGGACGACGGCGCTTTTCACCAAGTGAAGCTGACGGTCAAGGCGCCGGGCAACCCCACCGTCCGCACTCGTAGCGGCTACTACGCCAAAGGGGAAGCCAAGTCCTAGGCGATGCTGACCTATCTTTGGCGCGCGGCGAAAGGTTACCGGCTCCGGCCCTGGGCGAGCCCGTATATCCGTTGGCGGATTGAAACTTATTGGGGCATTCACGCCGAAACCATTGGTTTCCGCGAGTTCATCAGTTTTGGCTGGACCCACCGCCGGGAGCTTTGGCGCTTCCTGCGGTGGGCCGAGCGAATGGCTGAAGGTTAGAGCGTCTGGGTTACTTTGGACAGTGTCCGCGGCTGGTCCGGGTTTAGACCCTTCTCCGCCGCCAGGCAGGCCGCAAACATCTGCGCCGGGATGATGTACGGAATCGGGGTGTAGAGCTCCTCGGGCAGCGCCTTCTTGCGTCCCAGATTGGCTGGGATCACGATGGGCCGGCTGGACTTTAGCGTGGCCGCGGCCTTGTTGCTTTGGTCGGTAATCAACATCGTCTCCGCGCCGAGGCCGGTGAGCTTCACGAGCATCTCGTGCATTGACGGCCAAGTGACGCCGGGCGGCGTGAAGAGGAACACCGGGAAGGCCGCTTCCACCATCGCGATGGGGCCGTGGAGGAAGTCGGCGGACGAGAACCGCTCGGCGACGACGTAGCTCGTCTCCATCATCTTCAGCGCGAATTCAAAAGCGTTTGCGTAGTTCAGGCCGCGCCCGACGACCACGGCGTGCTCCATGAATCGGTACCGGATGGCGCGTTCGGCCACTTCCGGGAAGATGCCCAGCGCGGCGTTGGCAAATTCAGGCAGTTGCCGAATCTCGTCGAGATCGACTGGGGCGCCGAGGGCGTAGGCGATCAGATACATTGCCAGCAGTTGGCCGGTGTAGGTCTTTGTGGCGGCGACGCTCTTCTCGCGGCCCGCGCGCACGAGAAACGCGTGGCCGGCCATTTTGGCGAGCGAGCTTTCCGGCTCGTTGGTGATGCCGATGGTGAAGGCGCCGGCGGCCTTGGCGCGTTCGAGAACCAGGTTCGTGTCGGTGGATTCGCCCGACTGCGAAATCGCGATGACGAGCGTGTCTTCACTGTAGGCCATCGGCGCGCCATAAAGGGTGACGATCGACGGCGCGGCCAAAGAGACCGGAATGCCCGTGGCGATTTCGAGCAGGTAGCGGCCGAACTGGGCGGCGTTGTCAGAGGTTCCGCGCGCCGACAGGATGATGAACTTCGGCTTTCGCGTAGCGAAGTGCTTCTTCAGTTTTTCAATGGAGCGCAGTTCGGCGCGGAACGTGCGCTCGAGGGCCGCCGGTTGCTGACGGATCTCTTCGAGCATTTTGGACATAAAACCATTAACGCATGACGACGGGGGCGGCCACTACTGCAGCGCCTTAAAGGTGCTCCAGGATCCATCAGATTCCTGAAAATGCAGGCCGACGGCGTCGTATTGCGGGTGCTTGCCGAGCAGGAACCGCCGCGAGTACGCGGCCGGGGGCGCGGCGGGGACCAGTACCGTCTCCTGGCGCCGGTCGGACGTCCCCTTCTTATACTCTTTGGGCTCAAACTGGATGGCCCCGCCATTCAAGGAGTACCGGCCTTGCTCCCACATGCGGTCCCGCTGATAGCGGTTGAAACTGTCGAACTCTACCTCGTATGTGTACTGCCCGTCCGGTCGCAAGGTGTATTTGTACGAGTTGCGAAACTGGTTCATCGCGCCGACCGAGTCGTGCTCCCACCGCTTTGTCAGGATGTTGTAGCGCGTGGGGGTCTGGCTGGCGACGACCCGCTCCCAGGCGCCGGTGACGGAGCCCGGCGCCGCCGAAACCGGGGGCGCGGCGTTGGTCAGCGTCACGCTGGGCAAGACGGAGGCCACGTCTCCCTGGCACGCCTCGAAGGCCTGCTCGTTGGGCATCAACTGCATAATGCCGACGTATCGGCCGGGATACCGAAGCACATACAGGCTGACGATCACGCGGCTCTTGTCCCGCTTGTTGATGGTGTCCGCGATGCGGACGATGCTCTCGGGCGCGTTAGGCAGAGGAAGGTCCCGTTTCAGGATTTCGGTTTTCGTGTCAAACGAGACGTCTACAACGGCCTTCCACTCAGCGGCGAGGTCCGCCGCGGCGGCGCCCAACGAGTTCTGCGACTCGTACATCACGATCTGGCAGTAAAACTTCCTTGCCTGATCGATCTTGGTCCAATCCATGCGGCCCGTGGCGGCTTTGCCGGTATAGCCGGCCGGCGCCTGGTAGTTGTATTTGTCAAAACTTTGGGGCTGTGCCAAAGTCAGGGCTGAAGCAAAGACGAATGCGACGGCGATCCGCATTTCCGCAGTGTAACCCTTTGGTTGTTGGCTCGTAGGATAGGCAGAACGTGACAGACGAAGAGTTAATGACCGCCGTGCAACGCGGAGATACCCGCAAGCTGGGGGTATTGTTCGACCGGCACCACGCCGCCTTGTTTCGCTACTTTCTGCGGCTCGGCGGCAGCCGGAACCTGAGCGAGGATCTGACGCAGGACGTGTTCTTCCGCATGCTGCGCGCGGGAGAAACCTGGCGGGCAGACGCGCGCTTTACCAATTGGATGTACCGCATTGCCCGCAACGCCTATATCGATCACAACCGGAAGCAGCGATGGGAGACTGGAATGGCGCCTGAATTTGATGTGCCCGCGCCGAAAGCAAACGGCTACGAGCAAGAGCAGGAACTGGAACTGGTGCGCCACGCGCTCGATCAGCTTCCGCCCGATAAGCGGGAACTGCTCGTCCTGAGCCGCTACCAGGGCATGAAGTACGAACAGATTGGCGAGTTGTTGGGCGTTGAGACCGGCACGGTGAAGGTACGCGTCTTCCGGGCGCTGCAGCAGTTGCGAGGAATCTACGAACGGCTTTCAGGAGGGCACCATGTCTTGTCGCGAACGGGAAATTGAACTGGCCGAACACCTTGAGGGAGTTCGGAATCCGGAGTTCGAGGCGCATCTGGCGCAGTGTGCGGATTGCCAGGCGACGATGGCGATGTGGCAGCGAATGGGCGCTTGGGCCGACGAGACGCCGGACCCCGGCTTGCCAGTTCGTTTTCGCCAACGGCTAAAATACGAAACGAAGCCATTGCGTCGCGACTGGGTGAAGTGGGCCGGGGTGGCGGCGGCCATCGTGGTGAGCTTCTTCGCGGGACGAACGACGACCGACGTGACGGACCTGCGGCAGGAGGTTCGAGGCCTCCGCGAGGTGGTGGCGCTTTCGCTGCTCGAACAGCAATCGGCGAGCGAACGGCTACGGGGGATCCGGTATTCGGCGGCGCTCGAGAAGCCGGATGAGGAAGTAATCGGGGCGTTGACGCGGACGCTGCGGATGGATTCGAGTGTGGACGTTCGGCTGGCCGCAGCGGACGCTCTGCGACGCTACGCCCGGAACGAAAAGGTGAAGCAGGCAGCGAGGGAACTGCTGACTTTAGACGATTCCCCGCTCGTGCAGGTGGCAGGGATCGACCTGCTGCTGGCGGCTCGGGAGCGGGGTGGCGTAGAAAAGCTACGGTTGGATCCGAAAGTGGATCCGAGTGTCCGGCAATATTTGGAGCGCGCGCTGAAACAGGAGACTTGGGAATGAGAATGTGGATTGGGTTCGTTTCGTCATTCGCGCTTTGGGCGGCGCCGGAAACCATAGACCGGAGCTTTACCGGGGTGAAGACCGTGGAGATCCGGGGCATCTCGGGCTTCATCAAAGTGACCGGAGTCGACGGCGACCGCGCGGACTTTCATGTCGACCAACGCAGCAACGATGAGGACGTGAAGCTGGTCTTTTCGGAGTCCGCGGGAACGGTCCGGGCCGTGGTGGAGAAGCCCGACGGCAACTGGAAAGGCAACCGCAAAGTGGAGCATGACTTTACTGTTCGGGTGCCGCGCGGCGTCCGGCTGCTCATTCGGAATGTGAACGGCGAGATCACCGTCGACGGAGTGAGCGGCGAGTGTGAACTCAAGACCGTCAATGGCCCGATCCGCGCAACGTATGCCGAGAATCCGCGGACGGGAGCGAAGTTCGAGACGATCAACGGCAAGATTGAGCTCTGGCTCCGTCCGAATTTGAACGCCGACTTCGAGATGAAGACGCTGAACGGCAAAATCTATTCGGACTTTGAGATGGCCTCCCGGCCGATTGCGGCGGAGGCAGGGAAGAAGTCGGGCACCAAATGGGTTTACCGTTCGGACCGCAAAGCCGCGACCCGCGTCGGCCAAGGCGGACCGTTGTTGGCGATCAGTGGCTTGAATAGCGAGATTTTGATTCATTCGACAGGGAAGTGATGATGACCAGGAAATTGTGGATTTTGGGACTAGTCTGCGGGGCGGTTTGGGCGGAGAAGATCAGCGTACCGTTGAGCGATCCATCGCGGCCCGCGCTTGTGAAAGCGAGCACAATCAACGGCTCGATTACGGTGCAGACGCATACTGGCAAGGACGTCATCGTCGAGGTGGGCGGGTCGAGCACCGTGGCCGAGAAACCGGCCTCCAATGGAATGCGGCAGATCATGGGCGGGTCGAGCGGCTTGAACGTGGAAGAGGAGGGCAACGTCGTCAAGATCAACACTTCCGCGATGAGCCGGAACAGCGACCTGCAAATCTGGGTTCCAGTGAAGACCTCGCTAAACCTTCGCGGCGTGAACGGCAAAGGGATCAACGTCGAGAACGTGGAGGGAGATATTGACGTCGATAGCGTGAACGGTTCGGTGAATCTGAAGGACGTGAGCGGAACCGTCGTGGCCCATGCTTTGAATGGCAAACTGACCGTGTCGCTACGGCAGGTCAGCCGGGATAAACCGATGTCGTTTTCGACGCTGAACGGTACTGTCGACGTCACGCTGCCGGCAAATCTGGCGGCGAACGTAAAGGTACGGAACGACTGGGGCAAGGTGTACACGGACTTTGAAATGGCCGTGACGAGCGAATCCGAAGTGAAGCGGGAGCAGAGCGGCCAGGGGCGGCCGCGGTACCGGGTGCAGGTGGACAAGACGATCATCGGGAAAATCAACGGCGGCGGGCCGGAGATCACTTTCCGGTCGATGAATGGTTCGATCTACATTCGGAAAGCCGGTGCGCGGTAGCGGGACAGCCGCGTCCCAATAGCGGACGGCTGGTGTTCGCGTGGGGACCTGTTTTCATGCGTTTGCATCCTGGTCCCCTGATTGCAGATTCTGGATGCTAGTGAGCAAGCCCAACACCCCCCGCATCCTGATTGCCGATGACCAGCCCGATGTGCTCGCCGCCTTGCGGCTGCTGCTGAAAGCGGAAGGCTACCAGATTGATACGGCGGCCTCCCCGGCGGCGATTCTGGCCGCGCTCGAGATTCGTGAGTACGACATCCTGCTGATGGATCTGAACTATGCGCGGGATACGACTTCCGGGCAGGAGGGGCTGGACGTGCTGCGGCAGTTGGCGGCGAAGGACCCGTCGCTGCCGGTGGTAGTGATGACGGCGTGGGGTTCGGTGGAACTGGCCGTTGAAGCGATGCGGCACGGGGCGCGGGATTTCGTGCAAAAGCCATGGGACAACGCGCGGCTGCTGGCGATTGTCCGGACGCAAATCGAGCTCAGCGAGGCGCTGCGGAAGAGCCAGCGCCTGGAGGCGGAGAATCGGCTGCTGCAGAGCGAAGGGCGGCCGGCGATGATTGCGGAAAGCGCGGCGATGCAGCCGGTGTTGCAGTTGATCGCGCGGGTGGGGCCGTCCGACGCGAACGTTCTGATCACCGGTGAGCCGGGTACCGGGAAAGAAGTAGTGGCGCGGACGCTGCACGCCATGTCGCTGCGGCGGGACCGGCCGATGATCACAGTGAACGCCGGCGGATTGGCCGAAGGGATCTTCGAGAGCGAGTTGTTCGGTCACGTGAAGGGCGCGTTTACGGATGCGAAGGCGGACCGCGTCGGTCGGTTTGAACTGGCTGACACCGGGACGCTGTTCCTCGACGAGATTGCGAACGTGCCGTACAACTTGCAGGCGAAACTGCTGCGGGTGCTGGAGATCGGCGAGATGGAGCGGGTGGGCTCGTCGAAGACGAAGCGCGTGGACGCGCGGGTGATCTCGGCGACGAACGCGAACCTGGAAGACGAAGTGACGCAGAACCGGTTCCGGCAGGATCTGCTCTTCCGGCTGAACACGATCGAGATTCATCTGCCACCGCTGCGGGAGCGCAAGGAGGACATTCCGCACCTGGCGGCGTACTTCCTGGCGACGCATTCACGGCGGTACCGGAAGCATCTGGCTGGGTTTGAGCCGGCGGCCATGAAGCTGATGACGGAGAACCCATGGCAGGGGAACGTGCGGGAGCTGAACCACGTGGTGGAACGGGCGGTGCTGATGGCGCAGGATCATATGATCCGGGTGGCGGACCTGGCGGTGCGGGCGCCGCGTGAGGGTACGGGACGCTTGGAAGAGATGAGCCTTGAAGAGGTGGAGGGTTTCCTGATCAAGAAGGCCTTGGCCAAGCACGACGGCAACGTGAGCCACGCCGCGCGGGCGCTGGGCCTTTCGCGGAGCGCGCTCTACCGGCGGCTTGAACGCTATGGGCTTTAGGCTTTCCCACGAAGGCACCGTGCAGGCGCTGGCGCTGGCGGCAGGGCTGCCGGCGGTGGTGTTTGCGGGCTGGGTGATCGGGACGAGCGACTACTCGCCGAAGGTGATGTGGACGCTGGGGCTGGTGATTGGCGGAGCTTGGCTTGGCTTCGGGCTGGCGGTGCGGGAGAGGATTGCGTCGCCGTTGCGGACGGTTTCGAATCTGCTCGAAGCGATCCGGGAAGGGGACTATTCGATTCGGGCGACCGGGGCGTCGGGCACGGATGCGCTGGCGGAAGTGATGCAGCAGGTGAACGCGATGGGCGCGACGATGCGCAGCCAGCGGTTGGGGGCGCTGGAGGCGACGACGCTGCTGCGGAAGGTGATGGAGGAGATAGACGTCGCCATTTTTGCGTTCGATGAGAAGCGGCTGTTGCGGCTGGTGAACCGGGCGGGAGAGCGCCTGCTGGGGCAGCCGGCCGAGCGGATGCTGGAGCGCGAGGCGGGGGAGCTGGGGCTGGCGGAGTATTTGGACGATGAGAGCGTGAAGACAGTGCAGCGGGTGTTTCCGGGAGGGTCGGGGCGGTGGGGGATTACGCGGAGCTCGTTCCGCGAGGGCGGGTTGCCGCACCGGTTGCTGGTGTTGACGGACTTGACGCGGCCTTTGCGGGAAGAGGAGTTGCAGGCCTGGCAGCGGCTGGTGCGGGTGTTGGGTCATGAGTTGAACAACTCGCTCGCGCCGATTAAATCGATTGCGGGTTCGCTCGAAGCGATTGCCAAGCGGGATCCGCTGCCGGAGGATTGGCGGGAGGACATGCAGGGCGGGCTGAGCGTGATCGCGGCGCGGAGCGAGTCGCTGGCACGGTTCATGGGGGCGTACGCGAAGTTTGCCAAGTTGCCGCGGCCGGCTTTGGCGCCGGTGCGGCTGCAGGAGTTGGTGGTGCGGGTGGCGCGGATGGAGGTGCGGATGCCGGTGGAGATTGCCGGCGGGCCGGAGGTGACGGTGCAGGCGGACGCGGACCAGTTGGAGCAGTTGCTGATCAATCTGGTGAAGAACGCGGTGGAGGCGGCGCTCGAGACGCGGGGCGGGGTGCGGGTGCGGTGGGAGGTGTTGCCGTGGCAGGTGGAGTTGCGGGTGGAGGACGAGGGGCCGGGGCTGGCGGCGACGACGAACCTGTTTGTGCCGTTCTTTACGACGAAGCCCTCCGGAAGCGGGATTGGCCTGGTACTTTGCCGGCAGATCGCGGAAGGGCACGGGGGATCGTTGACGCTGGAGAACCGGCCGGAGCGGGGCTGCGTGGCGCTGCTGCGGTTGCCGTTACAATAAGAGGATATGTCAATTGTCGTGGTTGGCTCCGTCGCCTATGACGGAGTAGAAACGCCGCATGGAAAAGTGGAGCGGATGCTCGGCGGATCCTGCACTTACATCTCGCTGGCGGCGAGTTACTTTTCGAAGGCGAAGATCGTAGGCGTGGTGGGAGACGATTTTGCCGACGAAGATGTCGCGCTGCTGCAGAATCATGGCGTCGACGTCGAGGGATTGGAGCGGGTTCCGGGCAAGACCTTCTTCTGGAAAGGCGTCTACACGCCGGACATGAACGACCGGACGACGCTGGTGACCGACCTGAACGTGTTTGCGGACTTTGAGCCGAAGCTTCCGGAGAGCTACAAGGATTCCGCTTATCTGTTCCTCGGCAACATTCAGCCGGCGCTACAACGGAACGTGCGGGCGCAGATGAAGTCGCCGTGGGTGACCGGCGGCGACACGATGAACTACTGGATTTCAGACTTCCGCGATGAGTTACTGGAGACGCTGAAGGGTTGGAATTTCGTTTTGCTGAACGACCACGAGGCGCGGCAGTTGTCGGGCGAAACAAACCTGCGGAAGGCCGCTAAAGTGATTCAGGCCATGGGGCCGAACACCGTGGTGATCAAGCGCGGCGAATATGGCGCGATGGCGTTCCGTGGTGACGATTACTTCATCATGCCGGGATACTTGCTCGAGAGCGTGTTTGATCCGACGGGCGCGGGCGATTGCTTTGCCGGCGGTTTCATGGGATACCTCGCGCAAGAGGGAATCGACCTGCAGAAGGGCCATATTGACCGGCGCGAACTCAGCCGCGCGGTGATTTACGGTTCAGTTATGGGCAGTTACTGCTGCGAGAAGTTTGGCGTAGACCGGTTCCGCACGTTACAGCGCTCGGAGATTGATGCCAGGTTCCAAGAATTCCGCAAGTTCACGGACTTCTAAGCGGAAGCCGAAGAAAGGAAAGCGGGGCACGCTACCGCCTATTTGGGCGGTAGCGCCTGTTTTATTGATCTTGAGTGTCGCTGCGATCGCCTGGTTCTGGCAGCATGGGTATCTGCTGTATTGGGGCGATGCGAACGCGCATTTGAATATCGCCCGGCGAATTGTCGATTCGCGAACGCCGGGCTATGAGCAGATCGGAACGGTGTGGCTGCCTTTGCCGCATGTCTTGATGCTGCCGCTGGTAAGTGTGAATGCCTGGTGGCGCAGCGGGCTCGCGGCGTCGGCTGTGATGGGTTGTTGTTTCGTCTGGGCGGGGTGCCTGTTCTTCAGCGCCGTTTGGCGGCTCTGGGACTCGCAGGCGGCCGCTTGGACCGCCGTTTTGCTTTTCGCGCTGAACCCGAACGTTCTGTACCTGCAATCGATCGCAATGACAGAGGCGCTATTCTTCGCGTGCACGATGACGGTGCTTTACGCGATGGTGCGGCCGGCGTGGTGGCTGGCTGGCCTGGGGCTGCTCGGCGCGACGATGACGCGGTACGAAGGCTGGTTTCTTATCCCAGGCGTAGTGGCGTTCTTCCTGTTCCGGGAGGGCTGGCGCGCCGCCGTGGGCGTAGGGGCCATCGCCTCGCTGGGACCGCTTTACTGGTTTGGGCACAATGCGGTGTTTCATGGGGACTGGTTGGACTTTTACCGGGGGCCTGGATCTGCGATGGCGATTCAAGGCGGGGCGGACTACCCGGGGCGGGGAGATTGGATGAAGTCGGCACAGTACTTCGGGGCAGCCGGGCAGTTAGTGAGTGGTTGGGGGTTGGTCGCGGTAGGCGTATTGGGTGTGGTGGTGGCGCTGGTCCGGCGGCAGTGGTGGCTGGTTCTGTTTTTGGCGATGGCTCCGGCCTTCTATGTACTTAGCCTGCATGGTTCCGGAACGCCGATTCATGTGCCGCATTTATGGCCGCACAGTTACTACAACACAAGATACGGAATGGCCGTTATTCCGCTGCTGGCATTTGGCGGTGCGGCCTTGGTGGCCGTGTGGCCGCGGACGTGGCTGGCGGCAGTGGTGGTTTCGGCGGCCTTGCTGCCGTGGGTTTTCTATCCAAAGTCGGACGGCTGGGTGACGTGGAAGGAGTCGCAGGTGAACTCGGAGACGCGGCGGGCGTGGACGGCCGAGGCGGCGAAGTATCTGTCGGCGAATTACGAGAGGGGAACTGGCGTGGTGGCGCCGTTCGGAGACTTTTCGGGTATTTTCCGTGAGGCAGGAATTCCG
The DNA here is from genome assembly GCA_945890485.1 of Candidatus Sulfopaludibacter sp. SbA3. Taxonomy (GTDB): domain Bacteria; phylum Acidobacteriota; class Terriglobia; order Bryobacterales; family Bryobacteraceae. Next base: position 77,160 of record CAMDCN010000020.1, read on the forward strand.
CTGCGAGAGACGGTGCATGAAGGGAATGGGTTGTACTTTCAGGCCATATTGCAACGGCCAGACCTGTTCCTGTGGCAAGAGTGGGTGGTGGCGCGGCGGGACGATCCGGTGAGCGAGGCGTTGAGTAAGTTTCCACGGTATGCCCGTGTGAAGATAATAGATGTGAAGAATTCTGCTCCGTTGGAGATATACCGCCGGGTGCGTCGGTAAGCGCTATGTTAATTCCATTTGCAAAGGCGCACGGCGCCAAGAATGACTTTCTGCTCACTTGGGCCGATGAGGCTCCGGAGGGGGACCTCTCCGCGGTGGCGGTGGCGATCTGCGAGCGAAACACAGGCATCGGAGCGGACGGATGGCTGGTCTGCGACCGGCCGGCGGACGGTATGCGGATCCGCTTGTTCAATCCGGACGGCGGCGAAGTGGAAATGTCGGGAAATGGCACGCGCTGCGCGGCGGCATGGGCGATGGCCAACGGGTATGAGCCTGAAGCGATCAAGATCCGGACCGGCGGTGGCGACAAGCAGCTGCGCCGGTTGCAGCGGCAGGGCCCGCGGTTCGTCTTTGAAATGAACATGGGGCGGCCGGTGATTGAGGCCGAACGGGAGGCGTTGGTTGTCGGCGAGGAGATCGTCAACTGCACAATTCTGAACGTGGGGAACCCCCAGTGCGCCGTGTTCGTCGAGGACTTTAATTTTGATTGGGCCGCGATGGGCGCCGCGATTGAGCGGGATCCGCGATTCCCGAACCGGACGAACGTTTCGTTCGTAAAGCATGTGGACGGGTTGACGCTGGACGTCCGGTTTTTTGAGCGGGGCGTGGGGGTTACGAACAGTTCGGGGACTGGTTCGACCGGGGCGGCGGTGGCCGCGATCGCACGCGGGATTGTCGGTCGCTCGGTGACGGTACAAACTCCGGCGGGTCCACTGGAGTTCCATTGGCCCACTGCCGATGACGATGTTGTGATGGTTGGCCCGGCGGAGTTGATCGGGACCGGGGTCTATTACTTTCAGGAAGGATATGACGCATAAAGAGGTACTCGCGGAGAAGATCAGCAGCCGGAAGGCGGTTGCGGGAATTGTCGGCTTGGGCTACGTGGGTTTGCCGCTGGCGATGGAGTTCGGCCGGGCCGGATTTCAGGTGCTCGGCTTCGACGTCCAGCAAGAGAAGATTGATCTCCTGAATCAGGGGACCTCCTACATTCAGGACGTATCCAGCGACCTGCTGGCCCCTTTGGTGGCGAGTGGGCAGTTTAGTGCAACAAACGACTTCTCGAAGCTCGCCGAGATGGACACGATCAACATTTGTGTGCCGACGCCGCTGCGGAAAACCAAAGACCCGGATATGAGTTTCATCGTGAACTCGACCGAGCAGATCGCCAAGTATCTGCGGCCGGGCACGCTGGTGATTTTGGAATCGACGACGTATCCGGGGACTACGGACGAATTGGTGCTTCCGATTCTTGAAAAGTCCGGGCTGAAGGTGGGTGAGGACTTTTTCGTCTGTTTCTCGCCGGAGCGTGTGGATCCGGGCAACGCGAAGTATCAGACGCGGAACATCCCGAAAGTGGTGGGCGGGATCACGCCGGCTTGTACGGAACTGGGTGCGCTGTTCTATGCCCAATCGCTCGACACCGTGATTCCGGTGACGTCGACGAGCGTGGCTGAGATGGTGAAGTTACTCGAAAACACGTTCCGGATGATCAACATCGGTCTCGTGAACGAGATGGCCATGATGTGCGACCGGATGGGGATCAATGTTTGGGAAGTGATTGATGCGGCGGCGACGAAACCGTTTGGCTTCATGCCTTTCTATCCGGGGCCGGGGCTGGGGGGGCACTGCATTCCGGTGGATCCTTTCTATCTGGCGTGGAAGACCCGGCAGCAGGGCATCGAGGCGCGCTTCATTGACCTGGCGGGTTACATCAACGGGCAGATGCCGCACTTCGTCGTCGATAAGGTGCAGCATGCGTTGAACGAGAACCGGAAGCCGCTGCGGGATTCAAAGATTCACGTCCTCGGCGTCGCTTACAAGAAGAACATCGAGGACGTGCGGGAGTCTCCGGCACTGGACATTATTCATGTCCTGAAGCAACGGGGCGCGGTGTTGAGCTACAGCGATCCGTTCGTGCCGCACTTGCGAATTGATGGTTTGGAGATGGACTCCGAGGACGTGCTTCCATCGTGCCAGGCGGCGGACTGCGTCGTGCTGATTACGGACCATACGGCGTTCGACCGGGATGCGATTCTGGCGGCGTCGCCAGTGGTCGTGGACACGCGGAATGCCTTCAAGGGAATGACTTCCGAAAAGCTCTTCCGGCTTTAGGCGATCATCAGGCCCATCCGGTAGAGTGATGTCAGAATCGCTTCTCCGGCGCCGAGACTATCCGTGGCGCGGGTTCCGTCCAGGAGTTGGAGGAACTCGCGCGCAGACGGTTCGTCGAACTGAACCTGGGTGTGGAGCAGCGTAGTCAGACGCGGGCCGGCGGAGGCTTGGAGACGCGCGAGGGGGCTGGCGATGGGTCGATGCGCCGGCGTGTGGGCTACCGGGAGATCGAAGCTCCGCAGGAAGACGAGCGAGGCGGCGGCGAGAGCGAGGATCTGGTCCAGCACGGTGGGGTCCGGCGTGGTTGGCAGCAGGTTGGCGAGTGGCTGCGCCTGCGGCCACACCGCCTCCAGCCGGTGCAGGATGGCGAGAAGCTCGGGATGATTCAGCTCGACTTGTCCGGGGGCTCTATCGTTGCGGAAAATCTCGGCGCCGTTAGCCGAACGGCTGACGAAACGGAGCGGGGAGGCGAGGTTGAGCTTGGGCAGATGCCGCGCGAAGTTGCCGCGCTCGATGGGGAGGTCGGCGCGGCAGAGGAGCGTGCGGCGGAATCCCTGAAACGTGTGGAGATCGAGCGCTTGTTGAAAGGAGATCTCGTCCGGCTGGGCGAGTTCCTCGCGAGAGTGGGCGGGACAGAGGAGGGGGCGGAGTCGGCTTTCGGCGAGGAACTGGAGGCCAAAAGGGGCGGCGCGTTCGATAAAGTCGGCGAAGTAGAAGCAGTGGTAGGCGTCGCCGAGTTCGTCGTGGTAGGTGACGTTCTCGTCGCGAGCGTCGAGGCGCTGGATCTCGGAGTCGAGGATGGACTGCCAGAGCGCGTGGGTAGCGCGTTGGCGGACAGCGGCGAGGTGTTCTTTTCCCTTGGCGACGGTGCCCTCGCCGGGATGGCGGAGGATACGGCGGGTGGCGTCGCGGAGATGTCCTTCGGGATAGGTGTTGTAGCTGGCGTAGACGACACCGTTGGCCGTTAGATGGCGCTGGCAGAGGGCGAAGAAGGCGTCAAGGACAATGGGCGGAACCCAGGAGCAAAAGCCGTGAGCAACGATGTAGTCGAAGGGCCCGAGGTGGGCAGGAAAATCGAGAATATCGAGGGCATGCAAGTCCACGTTGGTGAGACCCAGGCGGGCGATGGTGGCTTGGCCCATTTCGACGGGACGGGCCGCGAGATCGATCCCGACGAAATGGGCGCCGGGAAGGGCGACGGCTAGGGGAATGACGTTGCTGCCATCGCCACAGCCCACGTCGAGGACTCGGCAGGAGCCGGTGGGTGGCCGCAGACCGTGGAGGGTGGCGATGGAGGCAAGTCGATCGGGATGGGTGTCCTGGAAGGCCTTGCTGGGATAGAGGACCTGATCATAGGTGCTGGACATCGAAAGTGTGAGTTTAGACGATCCGGGCCCGGGATCGCAAAAGGCACTCGCCGAGGTCAATGGAGGTAGGTGACCCATTGCCGGATGATGGCTTGGAAGGCAGGGCCGTGAGTGTCGATTTCACTCTGACTACGGAACTTGACCGACGCCCGATCGTGGCTGAGCCACTGGAGCAGTTTGCTGGGGTCGTCGATGAGGAGTCGAGTCTTGATGTCCGGGCGGACCTTGGCGTCGAGATGCAGAATAGTCTGTACGGCTTTGGTGTCCCGGACATTGACCGTTGCGAAGTACTGCCCGACTTTGAAGCTCGGCGCTTTCCATTTGATGCCTTCGCCAATGGCTGGGCTGGCATTGCGGATGAGTTCGACGACAGCTGCAAATTCGGATTTCAGCGGATGGTCGAGTTGGCGGAGGAACTCCTCGACGGCGGGATCCACTTAGAGGGACTCCGGAGCGTGGAGGGAGGACAGCAGCGCTTCGAGACGGCTATATCCGGCCGCCATCCCTTGTTCCATACCGGAGCGAGCGGCCGTATCGCGCGCTTCCTTCGACTCGTACAGGACGGTGAGTTCAACGCGCGTAGTGGCGCCATTTTCGAGGAAGATCGTGGTGTCGATTGCTTCGCCAGCGTACCAGGCTTCGTCGAATTGTTCGGTGGCGACGAGTAGGCGCGGGACGACAATCTCGCGAAACACGCCGCCCATGCCCATCTCCATGCCGGTGGTCTCCTTACGCCAGAGGTAGCGATACGCTCCGCCGACCCGGAGGTCGATCTCGCAGACCGGCATCGTCCAGCCGTCAGGGCCGAGCAGCCAACGCCGGACGAGTTCGGGTTTGGTGAAGGCGTCGAAGACGAGTTGGCGCGGGGCGGCGAAGTCGCGCGTGATCAGGATTTCGCAGTCCGACGGCGTCGAGACTTGGAAGGATTCGGGGTAGAACATTGGATCTCCTGGAGAAGGTCGTCGAGCCGGGCGAACGAGGATTGCCAGAACTCGCGATATTGTTCGAGAAACTGATTGGCCTCGGCGAGCGGTCTCGGTTCGAGGCGGCTGAGACGGCGCTGGGCATCGCGGCCCCGGGAGATGAGCCCGGCGCGCTCGAGCACTTTGAGGTGCTTCGAGATTGCGGGCTGAGAGATAGCGAACGGTTCAGAGAGTTGCGTGACGGACGCCTCGCCCTGGGCCAGCCGGGCGAGGATAGCACGACGGGTGGGATCGGCCAAGGCAGCGAAAGTGGCATCGAGACTGGGCGGCTGCGAATGAACATAACCACTCAGTTGCATAACTATATGGTTATGCAAGGTCCGCGAGAAGTCAAGGAATTTTCGCTTTACGCGAAGTATTTCTCCAGCCATTCAATGCCAAACCGGACGAGTGCCGGGGCGTGGAAGAGGGCTGAGGGGGCGGCGCCGACGGGGCCAACGCTGCCCTGGCCGGTGGCGAGAAAGGCGCTCGCGATCTGCTCAAAGACATTCGCTGGGAGGCTGTCGTTGACCGGGTCGCCAGTGTCGAACTCCTCGAAATCGATCCATTGCGGGCCTTGGACCGTGGGCATCAGACGGCGGTAGCGATGGATGCGCTTGTTGGGAATCCGGGCTTGGTGTTCGGCGTAGTGTAATAGCGTGATGGTGTCGAGGGGCGCGCCGAGCATCAGAATGCTTCCGTTGGCTTGCAGAACCTTCTCGAACGGCGTGCCGGGTCCATATCCATACCGGAACGGGTGCTCTCCGGTGATCCAGTCGGCAAGGGGGCCGATGGCGGCGACGCCGGCGTCGGGATGGTCGCTGCGGATCGCTCCCGGCCAAGTGCGAATCGTCTCATGGAGGACGCCGTGGTCGCGGGCCGCGTGGGCGATGCGTTTGTCGAAGACGGGAACTTCGGTCTGGTCATCATCTTCGAAAAAGGGTTCAAAGTCGAGATAGGCCACCAGGGTGCCGGTAGGGCCGAGGGCGTCGAGAAGCGCTTGCAGGATGACGTTAACGCCGCCGGTAACCGGTCCGACGGAGCGCACACTGGCATGGACCATCAGGACGCTGCCGGGCGTAACGCCTAGCCTGGTGAGGTCCGCTTTGAGCGCGGAACGAACGGCGGGCATATTCTCAATTTATGTCTTTCGTTCGGCCGTTTGGGAACTTATTGACTGGGTTGGCGATCATGTATGTCGGCGTGTGCGCCATTCTGTATTTTTGGCAGCGATCACTAATCTATTTTCCGCAGCCGCGGAATTCGGGGATTGGGGCCAGCTTACTGGCGCTGAGTAGAGACGGTGAGCGGATTCTGGTTTCGACGCAAGTGCGGCAGGGGCCGGAGGCGCTGATCTACTTTGGCGGGAATGCTGAAGACGTGACGCCGAACCTGCCCGACTTCGTCCGAGCATTTCCGAACCATGCCATCTACCTGATGCACTATCGCAGTTACGGCGGAAGCGCCGGGAGCCCATCGGAGCCGGCGTTGATCGGAGATGGGCTGGCCCTGTTTGACCGGGTGCGGGCTGAGCATGAGCGGGTAGTCGTGATAGGACGGAGCTTGGGAAGCGGTGTGGCGATGCGGGTGGCGGTGGAGCGGCCGGTGGACCGGTTGATTCTGGTGACGCCTTTCGACAGTCTGGTGGGCGTTGCCTCGGCGCAGTTCCCTTATTTGCCAGTCGGGTGGTTGCTGGCGGATCGGTTCGAGTCGGGCAAGTATGCGGCAAAGGTTGCGGCGCCTACGCTGATCGTGGCGGCGGAGCACGACGAGGTGATCCCGCGGGAGAGCACGGAACTCCTGCGGTCACGATTTACTCCAGGTGTTGCTTCCTACGCCGTAGTGCGGGGGGAGGGCCACAATACGATCAGCGGAACCCCGGAGTACTGGCGGCTGCTGCGGGGCAAGGCGGACTAAGCTTCGGTGAGGCTGAGGACGTTGCCGTCCGGATCCTTGAAAAAGGCGACCTTGGCGGAGCCATCGGGCGAGGTCCAGATACCGAGTTCGTCTTGCGGAAGAAAAGGGTATCGTTCAAAGGTCACGCCGGCTTGACCCAGAGCGGTGACGGTCGATGCGATATCAGGGACCTTCCAGCCGAGAACCGGGTGTTCCGCGGGGGTATGGGCGGGAACCAGGGAGACGCGGAGCGTGGTTCCGTGGGCGTTGAAGACGATGGCGAAATCGTCCTGATTCACGAATTCAAGGCCGAGGATGTTGGTGTAGAACGATTTGGCGCGAGCCGGGTCCGTGGTGAGTGTGAAGGCGATGGCGGGGCAGGTGCCGAGCATGGCGCTACTGTAGCAGGAACTGGGCGACCTCGGCGAGGCCGGGTTCGCCGGGATGAGTGGTCTGCCGGCTGGCGACGATCTCTTGAAAACTCTGTCCCTGCAAGGACCGTACCTGCTTCCAATCGGCGCCGCGTTGCAGCAGGAGCAGAGCGGCTTTCCAGTTTGGTATGGTGACGGTGCGATGGAGCGCGGAGTGGCCCTGCTTGTCCTTCGCATGGACATCGGCGCCGCGCTCTAGAAGGACGGGGAGCAGATCTGGCGACTGGCTCGGCGGCCCGATGGCGTTGAAGTATGCGGGGGTGCCGAAGGCGCTGGTGGCGTTGGGATTGGCCCCGGCGGCGAGCAGGAGGTTCACTGGTTCCGGGCCCGATTTGCTGGCGAGTTGGAGGGCCGTGGTCAACGGCAGGTCGTCGAGGTTGCCGGGGGCGATGTTGGGGTTGGCTCCGGCCTTCAGGAGGAGGCGGAGGATCTCGTGTTCCCGCGGATGGGAGCGGAGTTGGCGCATGGCCAGGGTGAGAAGGGTCATCCCTTCGTAGCCAGGGTCGTTCACCTTGACTTGCGGCAGCAGGGTGGCGACGGTGGCCGCGTCGTTCTTCTGAATGGCGAGGGCGATATTGCGGGCGGGGCCGGGCGGGAAGAAGGTGAGCTGGCCGGAGGAGTCGGAGACGGCGGCGATCTGCGCTTTATCGGCGAGTAATGTGATGGTGAACCAGAGGGCGGGAGCGGCGGCGAGGAGAGTGGCGGCGATCCGCCAGAGAGGAGCCGTGGACCGGTGGAAGACGAAGGCCAGTGCGGCGAGGAGGAGCACCGGGACGAGGGCGATACCGACGACCTGCAGCGGATTGGTGTGGGAACTGGGGGCGGCGGCTAGGCCGAGGACGAACCAGAGTCCGATGACGGCGAGATTGAGGAGGATGACGAGCCAGAAGAGAAGAGTGAGGACCATGGGCGTCTTATTCTAGCGGTTCTGGTTCTGCAAGAGTACGATGTGTTGGCGGATCGCGGTGGCCTCGGATGAGTTCGGGGCGAGTGCGAGGAACTCTTCAAACTCTTTGCTCGCTTCCGGGGTCCGCTCCTGCTTGGCGAGAGCCACGCCCAGAAGGTGATGTGCTTTGGGCCGGGCGGCCGCGATGCGGGCTTCGGGAAAGCCGGCGGGATTCCCCTGCGGCGCCTGCTGACTCCGCTCAAACGCGCTTGCTTTCGCGACGGCAAGTGAGCCCGAGGCCGAACCATGAGTCCGGATCGGACTCGTACTTATTGGGCGCGGCTTGCAAATCTTCGCGCGTTGTTTGAGCTTCTGGACCTCCGGCGAAGCCCTCAGGGGTTAGATTGTAATATCGGGTAGGCTGAGCTGAATTGTGCGGCCCTGATACTCTCCGGCCTTCACCCGGCCGGAGAGTGACCTCCACCTGGCAGTACGCGTTGAAGACGGAAACGAACTCGATGGGCACCGGAGGATATTGCGCGAGCGCTAAGAGGGTGAGCAACGCTTCACTTCGGTGTCCCAGAGGCGTGGCCGTAGCGGCGCTCTGCTTCGCGCTTGACCGGGTGGAGCAACGCAAGGCGGATGAGCGCGATGCCGGGGGAAACGAGCGACCAGTAGCGGCGGAACTTCGCGCGGGCTGCGGGCCCGCAGGCGAGGGCGCGAGTTTCGGTCCGGAAGATAGACGTCGACGCAGTGACCCGGTCGGCACGGATGGTCCAGGCGATCTTGACGAAGTCGGGATCGTCGAAGGCAAGAAAGTCATCGAGGGCGAGCCCCCGGAAGACAACATCGGCGAGCCACGGCTGCGTCACCGCGCCCATGACGATTTCGTGGTCCGGGACCTCGGCGAGGACCGACCAGCCGAGAGCCTTGGTTTGCGCGAGGATGCCGCGGGGCAGCGGTTGGGCCGCCGGGGTAGCCCCGAGGAGGCGCTCCCGCGTGCGGAAAATAGCGCGGGTGAGCCGGGAGTCCTCAAGGTCAATCTCGCAGGCGGTGGCGAAGGTGATGGGAGACGGAGCGGCGACCGCGATGCTGTGGCGCTCGACGATCTCGTAGCCGGGCAAGAGGGCGTTGAGAATCAGGTCCTCGTCCTCTCGGCTCGGTTTGCCGTAGCGAAACCAGGCGGTCCCGGCCTGCGCTCCGTACACGGCGGCGCCAACAGCGGCGGCGCCGGCTAGCCACTTTGCGGCAGTACGGAAGGTGGACTTGGCGCTCATCGATAGAACGGCTTCCAAGTAATCCAGCGAGGACCATAGTGGGGTTCGGGCTGACCAACCTCGAGGGCGCCGAGATCGGGAGCTTTGCCGTTGAACCCGTCGTTGATGGTGGGCAGAACCTGCCCCGCGTCAACGGCCTTCGCGTTGGGCTTAAGCCGGAAGTTGAGGTCCGCGGCGTGATAGACGTGATAGCGGCGGTTGACATCCGGCGCGGCGAGGTTCTCGAAGATGTCGTAGTCGACCTCGATGCCGTGCGCCTCCTGGCCGGTGGCTTGCTTCATCTCGGCGAGAGTGGCGAAGTCCTTCCAGGCCGTGGCGGGCGGAGCCAGCCAACTGAACTGCTTCTGGACGTTGCGATTGGGACGGTAGCCATTGTGGTCCGAGCTGTATTGGGCAGAGCCGAAGGCCCAGGTCATGATGCCCTTGTTGGGCATGTCGCGGCCGAGGAAGAGATTGTTCCGGAAGTGAGCGTTGCTGTAGGGATCGCGAGCCGCCTGTTCGGCGATCATCGTGTTGTGATACGCGATGATGCCGGCCGGCGAGGCGCTGAGCTTGAAGGCTCCGCCGTTGGGAATGTTGTAGGCGATGTTGCGGTAGAAGTACACCGGGCCGCCGAACATGGGCTGGGCGCTGTAGCCGTTATGGGCGGCGTTGACGCCGCGATTTTGGAAAATGCGGATGTTGTGGGTGCCGCCGTCGGACTCGATGAAGTCGTCGTTCGACAGGTGCATGTCGTTGTTGTAGATATCGATGGAGGAGGCTCGTCGTTCGGGGTCGGCATCGGGCGGGCCATAGGTGGAGATGCAGATGGCGTCGTGGAAATAGGCGATGGAGTTGTGGGCGATGATGTGGCCCGGGCCGTAGACTTTCACAGCGAAGAAGCTGCGGAGTTGGTGGGATGGGTAGATGCCGGCGGACCGGGAACCGGCTTGGTTCCAGCCGATGAGGCGCATTTGGTCTTCGCGGCCGAGAAACAGATTGTCCGAGATGAAGAAGTCGCGGGAGTCGGCGTTTTCGGTCCAGACTCCGGCGCCAATATCTTCAAAGCGGCAGTTGCGGACGGTGAGCGCGACGGCGCCCATCACTTCCTTGTCGCCGGCGAAGAGGGCGACTTCGGTGTTGCGGAAGGTGAGGCCTTCGAAGATGTGGTGGTGCGTGGCCTGGACGTCGAAGAGTTTATGGTTGCCGGCGCCGTCGAAGATCGCTTCGCCGTCGCCGGCGCCTTTGATGGTGATGGGTTTCTCCGCGGTGCCTTTGAGCGAGAGCGGCCAGTAGCCAGCGAAGGGGGCGCTGAGCGGGTCGACGTAGTTGAGGCGGTCGGGGCGGTAGAGGCCGGCGTGGATGAGAATGGTGTCGCCGGGTTGGGCTTTGGTCATGCGGACGGAGGTCCAGTCGCCGCGGCCTTCGCCGTAGTAAGCGGCCTTGAAGCCGATGTAGCTGGGTTCGAGCTTGGGGCCTTCGTGGTCGGCTGGATAGACGTGGAGGACGCGTCCGCCGGCATAGGGCTTGGGTTCGGTGCGGGTCGAGACGGTGACCTTCTGAAGGGCCTGACCGGTGACGCCGTCGGGGTCGCGGAGGGTGAACTCGCATTCGTAGCTGGTGGCGGGTTCGAGGTTGAGAATGCTTCCGGCGAAGCCGTGAGGGACGGTGTGCGTCATCTTCTCGCGGTCGCGGTGGGGGCGTTCGCCACCGACGCGGAGCAGCGGCAATGCGGGGCGCCAAGCCGAGGCGCCGGCTTTGCGGAAACGGACGTCGACTACGGCGTTTCGATTCTCATCGCCTTCGATCGCCCATTCGAAGCCAAGGTTCAGTAGGGTTGGATGTTCGACATGGAACCGGCCGGGTTTCGTAGCGTTCTGGGCGTGCAGAGTGCAGGCGGCGAGAAGGAGTATGGCAGCGCGCATGATGGAAGGATTAAGATCATATCCCATCGGCCTTCGCCGTATCGGGCTACCCTGTTAGGATGTCCGAAAATCATGGTCACAAGGCAAGCTTCAAGGGTTTGGCCTTGGGCGCGCTTGGCGTCGTCTTTGGCGACATTGGAACGAGCCCCCTTTACACGCTGAAGGAGTGTCTGCACGCGGCGGGACACCATAGTGCAACGCAGGAGGACCTTTATGGGATCCTCTCGCTGATCTTTTGGGCGCTGACGCTGGTGGTGACGATGAAGTATCTGACCTTCATCATGAAGGCGGAAAACAAGGGCGAAGGAGGCATATTCGCACTGCTGGCCCTGGTGCCGGAGCAGATGCGCGGAGCCAAACCCGGACGGATTTCGGCCGTTGCGCTATTTGCCGTGATCGGCGCAGCGTTGCTGTATGGCGACGGGATCATCACCCCCGCGATTTCCGTGTTGGGCGCCGTGGAGGGGTTGGCCGTGGCCGATGCGCGACTCGGCGTGGCCGTGGTGCCGATCAGTTGTGTGATCCTGATTGGCCTGTTTGCGATTCAGAGCCGCGGCACGGGGACGGTCGGTAAGCTGTTCGGGCCCGTGATGATTGTTTGGTTTCTCACGCTAGGCGGACTCGGGGCGTATCACATTTCGCACAACCCCGAGATTCTTTGGGCCATGCTTCCGCATCATGCGATCAACTATTTCGCCCATCACGGTTTTTCCGGGATGCATATTCTGGCGTCAGTGGTGCTGGCCGTAACCGGCGGCGAGGCGCTGTATGCCGACATGGGCCACTTCGGGATTAAGCCGATTCGGGCCGTCTGGTTAGGTTTCGTGATGCCGGCGCTCTTGCTGGCCTACTTCGGGCAGGGCGCCCATGCGTTGCGCGAACCGCGATCGATGGACAATCCATTTTTCGATATGGTGCCGGCCGGCTGGGCCACCTACGCACTGGTCGTGCTTTCGAGCATGGCGGCGATTATCGCGTCGCAGGCTCTGATCTCAGGCGCGTTTTCCTTGACCCGGCAGGCGATGCAGTTGGGCTTCTTCCCTCGTGTGCAGGTGTGCCATACGGCGCACCAGATGGAAGGGCAGATTTACATTCCCCAGGTGAACTACTTGCTAGCTATTGGGTGCCTGGCGTTGGTGGTGGCCTTCGGGGCGTCGTCGCGCCTGGCGGCGGCCTACGGGATTGCGGTAACCGGGACGATGGTCATCACTTCAGTCATGTACTTCCTCGTGATCCGCCATCGGTGGAAGTGGCCGTTGGCGCAGGCAGCGGGCCTGCTGGTGCTGTTCCTGGCCGTGGATCTTCCTTTCCTGGGCGCCAATCTGGGCAAGTTCCTCGACGGCGGATGGGTGCCGGTGCTGATCGGCGCGGCGGTGCTGACGGTGATGATTATCTGGAACCGGGGCCGGACGTTGATGGCCTTTCGATACCGGAGGCGCTTTCCGACGAAGGAGTCGGCCGAGTCCCGCTATCGGGCGCGGCTAGCGGCGCGAGTGCCGGGTACGGCGGTGTTTATGGCCTCGAGCGCGGATATGTTGCCCCCAGTGCTGGTCCACCATGTGGAGCGGAGCCGGGCGCTGCAGGAGACGGTCGTCCTGCTGACGATCCAGGTGGCGGATGACCCGGTGGTCGCCGAGGAACAGCGATACGCGGTGATGGCGCTCGAGGATGGATTCTACCGTGTTGTGGTCCGCTTCGGATTCATGGAGGAACCTGATGTTGTTCCGGTTCTGGAGACCGCGGTGAAGAGCGCCAACATTCCATTTGCTTATCCGGACGTGACGTACTATCTCGGCCGGGAGAACTTCGTGGCGTCGTCCAAGGGCCACATGGGGGCCGTGTCGGAAACCATCTTCATGCTGTTGCAGAAGAATGCTGTGGCGGCGGACCGGTTCTTCGGCTTACCGCATCGGCATGTGGTGGAGATTGGGACGCAGATGGATTTGTAGGCTACTGGAGCTGTAGTTTCAGCAGCGCCTTCGTGCCAATTTGAGTCACCTCCAGCACCTTGGTCGATAGAGGCTGAGAGGCCCAATCGATGCCATCGCGTCCTATGTAGGGGAAGCAGACAGAGTCGGTTCCTTACAGAGAGAAGAGGTGTCGCCGACCAACCAGGGAGCCATTGGTGAGAGGTACGGTGAAGACTGCTATGGTTCCCTGCTAAGAATTTGATCTTCTGATAGACGAAGGAAAGTGGCGGGATTGTTTGGCCCCGCAAAAACAGTGAGGACGACTGCTCATTGAGCCTATTTCAGGGCAGCGCCGGGGCGGATTTCGTCCGTGGCCCGGCGCAGGATTTTGTCGCCGGCTTCGAGAGCGCCGAAGACTTCGAGCAGGTCCCCGGCTGGCGCGCCTTTGGCGACGGGGACATGTTCGGCCTGGCCGTTGTTGTTCCGAATAACGAAAACCTTTTCGCTCGTCGTGACGACGGCCGTTGGCGGCACCAGGATGGAAGGCTTCGCGCGCCGGGCGGGCCAAGTGGCTTCTGCGTACATGCCGGGGCTGAGCTTGCCGGTGGGGTTCGCGACTTCGAGTTCGACGGGCATGGTGCGCGTTTTAGGGTCGAGCGACCGGGCGATGCGCGTGATGACGCCGCTGCCGGTGAGGCCGCCGGCGATGGTGAACGGAACGTTCGCGCCGGCCACCATGGTGGCCACTTCGGACTCAGGGAGCGCGACGACGACGCGGAGGCGGTTCACCTGCTCAATGCGGAGCAGAGGGCCGTTGGCCAACGCTCCGGGGTGGATGTGCCGGGCGGTAATGACGCCGTCGAAGGGAGCCGTCACCTTAAGGTAGCCGATCATTTGGCTGATGGCGTCGGCAGATGCGCGGGTGGCGCGGGCCTGGCTCTGGATGCTCGCGATCTGCGACTTCAGCGCGTCGGCAGCTTTCTGCGTCTGGATCACTTCGATGCCGGCAACGGCGCCAGCGGTGGTGGACGCTTGCTTCAGTCGTTCGAGAACCGCTTCCTGGCTCGCGAGCCGGGCCTCGGCTTCGGCGCGCTGGCTTTCCACTGCGACGGCCTTGGCTTCGACTTCGGCGAGCTGCGCCCAAAGTTCGGGAGCGACGAGTTCGACGAGCAGTTGCCCCTTGCGGACCACACTGCCGCGGTCGACTTCGACTTTTTCGACGAAGCCATGGACGCGGGCGTGGAGGTCGACCGCTTGGTAGGGCAGGATTTCGGCAGGCAGGCGGAGCTTGCGGTCGAGCGGCTGAACGACGACGGCGACGGTCTCCTGGGCCAGCAAGCCCGAGGCGCAGAGAAGGGCGAGGCTAATGGTTATCTTCATTGGGTAGCAGGGGGGGTAGCAGGGACGCATCGCTGGCGTTTTGGGGTTGGAGGATTTTGTAGAAGAGCGGAACTACGGTTAGCGTGGCGATGGTGGCCAACGCGAGCCCGCCGAGAACGGCGCGGCCGAGTGGGGCGGTCTGCTCCGCGCCCAGCGCAATGGGAGCCATGCCGGCCATCATGGCGAAGGCCGTCATCAGGACGGCGCGGAGCCGGGCGGCGGCAGCTTCCGTGATCGAGCCGCCGGACTTGCGGGCGAGCTCGGCAAAGGTGACGAGGAGAATCGAATTGGCGACGGCGATGCCGGTGGCCATGATGGCTCCCATGAAGCTTTGAATGTTCAGCGTTGTGCCGGTGAACTGCAGGGCGAGCACGACGCCGGTAAGCACGGCGGGCACAGTCGACAGCACGACCAGCGCGAGACGGACGCTTTGGAAGTTGGCCGTGAGGAGCAGGAAGATGGCCGCGATGGCGATGGCGAGACCGAGGCGGAGGCCGTCGAGCGTGGAGGTTAACGCCGGGACTTGGCCGCGCACATTGACGGTAACGCCGCGGGCGGGTTCGCCAGCCTTCTTGATCGCCTCGCGAATCTGCTTCTCGGCGACGCCGAGCGGGACGTTGTGCAGGTTGGCCGTGATGGAGACGACGCGCTGCATGTTGTAGCGCTCGACGAGGCCATAAGTCTTGCCCGGTTTGATGGTGGCGACGTCGCCGAGGGTGGGCCGGGCTTCCCGGTTCTGCATGACGGGGAGGTCAGCGAGATCGGTGACCGAGGCCATGCGGTGCTGGGGGATTTCGACCTGAATCTGGAACGCGTTGCCGGAGTTGGGATCGCGCCAGTAGTTGGGGTCGACGAAGCGGGAACTGGAGGTGGCGGCGACGAGGGAGCGGGCGACGTTGGCCATGGTGAGGCCATACTGACCGGCGCGTTCCCGATTGATTTGAACGTCGATGGTGGGGTAGTCGAGGGGTTGAGCGAACTGGAGATCGCGGAGGGCGGGGAGCTTGCGCAGCTCGTTCATTACCTTCTCGGCGTGGGCGCGGTTGGCGGGCAGGGCGGGGCCCTGGATGGCGACTTCGACAGGGGTCGGCGAGCCGAAGGACATGACGTCGCTAACGATGTCGCCGGCTTCGAACGACATCTGCACTTGGGGGAGTTCTTTTGCGAAGACCGCGCGGAGGCGCTCTCGCAATGCTTCTCCGCGAAGAGTGGCTTCCGGTTTCAGCGCGACCTGGAAGACGGCTTCATGGGGGCCGGACGTCCACAGGAAGATCGTGTTGATCGGGTAGCTGGCGGGCTGCACGCCGATGAAGGCAGAACTGATTTCGACGGGAACTTCCCGCTGGATGAGCTTCAGCGCCTGCAGCGCGTGCTCTTCGGTGCGCTCGATGCGGGTGCCCGTGGGGGCGCGGAGACGGAGCTTGAACTGGCCTGCATCGGCAGTGGGGAATAGTTCGGTGCCGAGGGTGGGGACGAGCAAGTAGAGGAGAGCCCCAGTGACGAGGAGGTAGAGCGGGGCAAGGATCCAGCGGAGGGGCATCAGCGCGCCAAGCAGACTGCTATAGAGCGCATTGCCGGGCCGATGGGCGGCGGGGCGGACGAACTTGGCGGCGAGGATCGGAACCAGCGTGCTCGACAGGATGTAGCTGGCGCCCATGGCGAGTGCAACGGCGAGCGAAAGGGGCACGAAGAGCTGGCGGCCGACGCCGGTCATGAACAGCGCGGGGGCGAAGACGGCAAGGATGGTCAGCATGGAGAGCAGCCGGGCCATCGCTGTCTTCTGGCAGGCTTCGAGAACGCTTTGCACCCTGGCAAGCCCGCCGGCCATGTGGGCGTGGATGTTCTCGATTTCGACAGTCGCTTCGTCGACCAGCACGCCGACGGCAAGGGCGAGGCCGCCGAGGGTCATGATGTTGATGGTCTGGCCGAGCGCCCAGAGGCCGACGAGGGCGGTGAGGAGGGCCACAGGTATGGTGGTGATGACGATGAGGCTGCTGCGCCAGTCGCGGAGGAAGATCAGGACCATCAGGCCGGTAAGCACGGCGCCGAGGACGGCCTCATTGGCGAGGGTACGCAGCGACTGGGTAACGACCGTGGATTGATCGAACTCGACGCGGACATCGACATCTTCCGGGCAGACCGCTTTAAATGCAGGCAGGTTGGCGCGGACGGCCTTGATGACGTCGAGCGTCGAGGCTTCCGAACGCTTGGTGATCTGCATGTACACCGTGCGCTTCCCATTGACATGGGCGTAGGCCGTGAGAATATCGGTGCCGTTCTCGACTATGCCAATATCGCGAAGGAAGACCGGCGGATTCTCCCCGGGGCGTACGGGGGCGTCCATCAGCTCTTGGAGATTTGCGCCGAGCGCCGAGTTCGAGGTGGCGAAATTGTTGAGGTCGCCAATGCGGATGTTGCCGGCCGGTTGGACGCTGGAGGCACGGTTTACTGCGGCGATGGCTTCTTCGGGAGAGATGCGATAGCTGCGGAGTTTGTCGGGATCGAGCCGGACGACGATGGTGCGCTGATTGCCGCCAAACGGGGGCGGGGCGGATACGCCGGGCAGCGTAGCGAAGAGCGGACGGACGCGGTTCAGTGCGATGTCCTGCATTTCGCTGGGCGGACGGGTGGGGCTTGAGAAGATCAGCTGACCGACCGGGACAGAGCCCCCGTCGAAGCGCGTGATGAACGGCCCGACCACCCCCGGCGGCATAAAGGCGCGCGAACGGGTGACGTAGCCGATGACCTGCGCCATGGCCTGGGCCATATCCGTGCCGGGGTGGAAGTAGAGCTTCATCAGGGACGCGCCCTGGATGTTCTTTGACTCGACGTGCTCAATGCCCGCGATGTACAGGAAATGATACTCGTAGTAGTACGTCAGGTAGCCCTCCATTTGGGAGGGATCCATGCCGCCGTAGGGCTGGGCGACGAAGATGGCGGGTTGGCCGATTTCGGGGAAGATATCGACGGCGATGCGCCGGCTGGCGAGCCAGGCCGAGAGGACGATGGCCAGGACGGCGACGAGAATGGTGACCGGACGGCGGAGAGCGAGGAGTACGAGGCGCATCGGTTTAGGGCACCTTGCTCAGGAACGGGGCGAGATCGCCTTGCGTGGCCGCAAGGGCCAGCTCGGAGCGCCAGACGTTGAGCACGGCGAGGGCGTGGTCAATTTCGGACTGGGTGAGCAAACGCTGGGTGTCGGTGACTTCGTTGAGGTTGGCGAGTCCGGCGCGGTAGCGGGCGGTGGTCTGTTCCAGGGTCTGGCGGAGGAGGGTAACCTGCTGCGGCGTGATGATGGCGAGATTGCGCGCGGTGGCGACAGCGATCTGGGCGCGGTCGAGGGCGGCGGCGAGTTCGCGTTCGAGCAGGGCGTTGCGGGAGGATTCGCGGGAGACGCGCTGTTGTTCAATCTGGCGGCGGGCGCGGAGGGTTTTGTATTCGAGCAGCGGGAAGGTGACGGTGGCGCCGATGGCCCAGTTGCCGGTGTTGGGCCCGAGGCCGGCCGCGCCGCCGGGATAGGGGCCGTTGAGATTGGTGCCGGAGCCGCGGCCGAAAACGTTGGCTTGTGTATTCAGGCGGGGGTACCAGCTTTTGTCGATCACGGTTTGCCGGGATTTGATTTCGTCGATGGCGGCCTGTTGCTCGCGGAGGATGGGGTGGGCCGCGGCGATTCCCGTGGGTGGGGTGGCCGGGGGGAGGGAGCGAAAGGAGTTGATGGGCATGGCCGGGCCGGTGAACTGGACCAGCGTGGCGCGGGCGGTGGCGGCGGACTGTTCGGCGCGGACGACCTGCGCCTGGGCGAGGAGCACTTCGGACTGAATGCGAGAGAGATCGGCGCCGGGACGGAGGTCCGCTTTCACGAGCGCCTCGGTGAGGCGAACCAGTTCTTGCGAGCGGGTGACGGCGGCCTGGGCAGAGAGGACGGTCTGCTGGGCGGCGAGGGCGGTGAGATAAGCGTCGGCGGTGGCGGTGGCGACTTCGAGTTCGGTGCGGGCGACCGCAGCTTGCGCGCGAGTCTTACTGGCTGCGGCGGACGCGATTTCGGATTGGCGGCGGCCGAAGTCGAAGGGTTCCCAGTTGATCATGAGGCCGACGGCCGAACCCCAGACGTTCGAGAAGGCAGGCCCGGTGGGAAGAAGGGGGCCGGAGATGGGGGAGACGACGGTTTGCGGCAGCAGGAGGCCGAAGACGTTGTTGGCGGTGGCCCGGTTGATCTGCCCCAGCATTTCGGCGCGAGGGAGATAGGCAAGGCGTGCCAAGTTGATGCCCGCCGCAGCTTCGGAAACCTGGTCGAGAGAGATTTGGACCGAAGGGTATTTGGCGGTGGCTTGCTTCACGGCCTCGGGCAGGCTGATTTCCTGCGCGAAGGCACCAAACGAGAGGGTGAGAAGGACGAAAATGCTCCGCAACTAGCTCACTGTATCACCCGGACGGCCTTCGCGGGCAATGCCGCGTTTGGAGGAGCGGATGAAGTCGACGAGGTGTTGCGTGTGTTCGCCGGGGAGTTCGGTTTCAATGCGCGAGAGGGCATCGGCGAGCTTGAGGCCGGAGCGGTAAAGCAGCTTGTAGGCCTGCTTGAGCGGGGCGATGTCAGCCACCGTGAAGCCGGCGCGGCGGAGGCCGACGAGGTTCAGGCCGCGGGGCGCGATGTTGAATTCCGAGTAGAGGAAATAGGGCGGGGCGTCGAGGTTGACGCGAATGTTGCCGCCGATCATGGCGAGGCGGCCGATCTTTGAATACTGATGGATGCCGACTCCACCGGAGATGAAGGCGCGATCTTCGACGGTGACGTAGCCGGCGATGAGAGCGCAACTGGCAATGGTGCAGTGGGAGCCAATGGTCGAATTGTGAGCGATGTGGCCCGAGGTCATCACGTAGTTGTGGTCGCCGATGGTGGTGATGGATTCCGGTTTGGTGCCGCGGGAAATCGTGTAGTGCTCGCGGATTTTGTTGTGGTGGCCGATGGTGAGATAGGACCGATCGCCGGTAAAGGCCCGGTCGAGCGGGTCGGTGCCGAGGACCGTGTGGGCCGAGATTTCGTTGTGATCGCCGAGGGTGGTCCAGCGTTTGATGAAGACGTAGGGCTCGATGAGGCAGTGGGCGCCGATCGAGACGTCCGACTCAATGAGGCAGAAATCGCCGATGACGGTTTGGGGGCCGATGTGGGCGTCGGGGTGTACGCGGGTGGTGGGGGCGATGCGCGCGGAGGGGTCGATGGCCATTGAAGGTTATCATAGCGTTCGAGCTATGAAAGTACGCGAAATTGCAGGGATGCTGGGCGCCGAATGGGCGGGAGACGGCGAGCGGGAGATTACGGGCGCCGCGCCGCTCGAAGAGGCCGGGGCGGCGGAGTTGAGCTTCGTCGGCAACGCCAAGGGGGCGAAGGCGGCGGAGTCGACGAAGTCCGGTTGTTTGCTGGTGACTCCGGGGACGGAGTTGGGCGAGACGCGGATCTATGTGCCGCAGCCGCGGGGGGCGTTTGCCCGATGTCTGATGGCGTTGTATCCGCGGCGGCGGGCGGCGGCGGGGGTGCATCCGACGGCGGTGCTGGGCGAAGGCGTGGAGCTCGGCGAGGGCGTGAGCGTGGGGCCGCAGGCGAGCATCGGCGCGGGGACGAAGGTTGGCGCGGGCAGCGAGATTGGGGCCGGGTGCGCGGTGGGCGCTGGGGTGACGATCGGGCCGAACGCGCTGCTGCATGCGCGGGTGACGATCTATGACGGGGTGACGATTGGGGCGCGGGCGGTGCTGCACTCCGGGTGCGTGGTTGGGGCCGATGGATTCGGCTTTGTGATGCACGAAGGACGATATCAGAAGTTCCCGCAGGTGGGGCGCGTGGAGATTGGCGATGACTTTGAGTTGGGGGCGAACGCTTGCATTGATCGCGCGGCGCTGGGCGTGACGCGGATTGGGAATGGCGTGAAGCTCGACAACATGGTGCATATCGCGCATAACTGCCAGATTGGGAACCATGTCGTGATTGCGGCGCAGACGGGATTATCGGGCGGGGTGGTGGTGGAAGATTGCGCCATCATCGGCGGGCAGGTGGGCATTGGGGATAAGGCGCGAATTGAATCGAAGGCCGTGCTGGGAAGCGGATGCGGGGTGCTGACGTCGAAGATTGTGCATGGGAATCAGGTGGTGTGGGGGACGCCGGCGCGGCCATTGAAGGAGTATTTGACGCAGTTGGCGAACGTGGCGCGGATTGGGGATTTGAAAGCCGAAGTGAAAGAGTTGCGGGCGCGCGTGGAGGAACTATGCGGAAAGTGATGATATTGGCCGCGGCGATGGCCACCGGACTGGCGGCGCAAGAGTTCGATCTGGTCGTGTACGGCGGCACGGCGGGCGGGGTAATGACAGCGGTCTCCGCGGCACGGCATGGATTGAAGACAGTGCTGCTCGAACCGGGGAACCACGTCGGCGGCATGGTGACCGGTGGCCTGTCCGGGACAGACATGGGGAAGGGCGAAGTGATTGGCGGGATGGCGCTGGAGTTTTACTGGCGCATGGGGAAGCACTATGAGATGGACCGCCATTTGCAGCAGGTGGCGTGGATGCCGGAGCCGGGGGCGGGCGAAAAAGTGATGCGCCAGATGCTGGCGGATGCCAAGGTGACGGTGCTCTTTCAGCACCGGCTCGTGGAGAAGACCGGTGTCCGGAAGCGTGGCGCGCGCGTGACTGAAGTAGTGATGGAGAATGGCGCCCGGTTCCAGGCGAAAGTGTTTGCCGACTGCAGCTACGAGGGCGACCTGATGGCGCAGGCGGGGGTCTCCTATACATACGGGCGAGAGGGGCAGAGAGATTATGGCGAGTCCTTGGCGGGGGTGCTGGCTCACACGCGGAACCACAATTTCGCCGTCGATATTCCGGCGCGGGACGCGAACGGAAAGCTGCTGCCCGAGGTCTCGGCCGAGCCGCGCGGTGAGCCGGGGAGCGGCGACAAGAAGATTCAGGCTTACAACTTTCGCGTGATCGCGACCAAGGTGCCGGCGAACCGGGTGCCGTGGCCGAAACCGGCGAACTACGACCCGGCGCGGTTCGAATTGCTGGCTCGGTATTTGACGGCCATGACGGGATTCATGGGTCGGGCGCTGACGATGAACGAAGTGGGCCTGATTCGCATCATCCCGAACGGAAAGGCGGACCTGAACAATCGCGGCGGCTTCTCGACGGACTACATCGGAAAGAACTACGAGTATCCGGAAGGGAGCTATGCTGTCCGGGCGCGCATCTGGCAGGAGCATGTCGACTACCAGCAGGGCTTCTACTACTTTCTGGCGAACGATCCGCGGGTGCCGGCGGCGTTGCAGGCCGAAGCGCGGGAGTGGGGGCTGGCGAAAGATGAGTTCACCGATACCGGGCATTGGCCGAATCAACTCTATGTCCGTGAGGCCCGGAGGATGGTCGGGGGATTCGTCGCGACCCAGAAGGACCTGCAGACAGAGCGAACGAAGCCGGATGTGATTGGCATGGGCAGCTACAACTCCGATTCGCACAACGTGCAGCGGCATATCTCACCCGAAGGATTCGTAGTCAACGAAGGCAACGTGGAGGTGCCGGTGCAGCCGTATCAGATCCCCTACCGCGTGCTGGTTCCGAAGGCGAGCGAGGCGGAGAACCTGCTGGTGCCCGTGTGTTTCTCGGCCAGCCATGTTGCCTATTCAAGCCTGCGCATGGAGCCGCAGTACATGATTCTGGGCCATGCGGCGGGTGTGGCGGCGGCGCTGGCGGTGAAGAACGGGGTCAGCGTGCAAGCGGTGCCCTTGGCTGACCTGCAGAAGACCCTGCTCGACGAAGGCGGGATCTTTGAGCAGGGCGTGGAGATTCAGCTCAAAGCACTCGGACGGATCCGGACAAGGTTTCAGCCGGTGACCCCGCCGAGCAAGGCGCCGTGGGCGCGGCCGGAACCGAAGCGTTAGAGCGGGAGTTCGACGCTCAGAGAGACTTGGTCGTCCGGCCCGGTGGAGAGTTGGCAGGTCCCTCCGTGTGCTTCGGCGATACGGCGGACGCTGGCCAACCCGAGCCCCGCAGCGGCGGCCGGATGGTCGGCAAACGGAGTGAACAGGTCTTCGGGGCAGGGGATGTCGAGATGAGGAGCAGTCGTCGCAAAGCGCAGAATGGCGCTCGCTCCTTCGACGTAGGTCGAGACTTCGACCGCATGCGCTCGGCGGCTGGCACGGAGGCAGAAACGCAGGGCGGTGGAGATGAGATGGTGGATTTGCGTTAGGTCGAAGTTGAGCAGCGGGAAGGGATCGGCGAGATCAATAGCAATCGCATTTTGATCGAGAGTAGCAAGGCGGCTGAGGCACTCGGCCAGCGCCTCGTGTAAATCGTGGCGCTCGAGCCGGGCGGGTGCGGCCTGCAGGAAGTGAATGGCGTCGGAAAGGATGGAACCGGATTGCTCGATGAGTTGCCGCAGCTTTTCAATCTGCAGCCGGGTCCGAGGGTCGTCGGTGACGGTGAGTTGGAGGTAGTAGACGATCGCCTCCATCGCACTGAGCGGTTGGCGAAGTTCATGGGCGACCTGCCCCACAATGGCAGCGGTGTCCCCCGTCCGAGTATCGGTTTCGGTAAGCAACAAAGGGTTAGTGTAGCGCGAGGACGGCTGACAATCCGGGGCGGAAATGTTCATGGAAAAAGCCGGATTACTTCAGCTTTTCCGCAAGAATCGCGTTGACGGTGGCCGGGTTTGCCTGTCCGCGCGACTGCTTCATCACCTGGCCGACCAGGAAGCCGATGACCGTGGTTTTGCCGCCCTTATACTGCTCCACCTGCTTCGGGTTGGAGGCGATAATCTCGTCGACGATCTTCTCTAGGGCGCCGGTGTCGCTGATCTGCTTCAGGCCTTCGCGTTCGGCGATCACAGAGGGGGAGTCGCCAGTCGCGTACATCTTCGGGAAGATCTCTTTAGCGAGTTTGCCGGAGAGTTCACCCGTGGTGATGAGCGTAATGAGTTCGCCAATATGTTCGGCCGGGATGGGCGATTCAGGGATCTCTTTGCCGTCGGCTTTTAGGAGGCCGGCGAGGTCGCCTACCACCCAGTTGGCGGCCTGTTTGGGATCGGAGGAGGCGCGGGCGGCGCGTTCAAAGTAGTCGGCGGTATCGCGCGAGGAGGTAAGAATCTGGGCGTCGTAATCGCGCAGGCCGTATTCGTTGATGAACCGGGCGCGGCGCGCCTGCGGGAGCTCCGGCATGGACGCTTTCAACTGGGTGAGCCATTCCTGGCTGACGTGCACCGGGATAAGGTCGGGCTCGGGGAAGTACCGGTAGTCGTGGGCCTCTTCCTTCGAGCGCATGGAGATGGTTTCGCCGAGATCGGGGTTGAACAGGCGCGTTTCCTGGATGACGCGACCGCCGGATTCGAGGATCTCGACCTGGCGCTCCATCTCATATTCGATGGCCTGTTTCAGGAAGCGGAAGGAGTTGAGGTTCTTCACCTCGGCGCGGGTGCCGAACTTCTCAGCGCCCTTCAGGCGCATGGAGACGTTGGCGTCGCAGCGAAGGTGGCCCTTCTCCATATCGCAGGCGGAAACTTCCGCGAAAACAAGGGCCTGGCGGACTTCGTTGAAGTACTCGACGGCCTCATCGGAACTGCGGATATCGGGCTCCGAGACGATTTCGATGAGCGGGGTGCCGGATCGGTTGAGGTCGACATAGGTGAAGCGGTCGGAGTCTTTGAAGCCGTCATGGACGGACTTGCCGGCGTCGTCTTCCATATGAACGCGGGTGATGCCGATGCGTTTCGTTTCGCCGTTCACGTGGACGTCGAGGTGGCCTGCGAGGGCGAGCGGCTTATCAAACTGCGAGATCTGGTAGCCCTTGGGGAGGTCCGGGTAGAAATAGTTCTTGCGGGCGAAGACCGATTCCGGTTGCACGGCGCAGTTCAGCGCGATGGCGCCTTTGGCTCCGAGTTCGACGGCGCCGCGGCTGAGCACGGGCAGCGCGCCGGGTAGGCCGAGGCAGACGGGGCAGACGTTGGTATTGGGCTGCGCGCCGAAGCTGGTGGGGCAGGAACAGAAGATTTTGGTGCGCGTGCTGAGCTGCGCGTGCACTTCGAGGCCGATGACCACCTCGTATTTCGCCATCACATCCGGAGACATCTTCTTAGTATATTCGCCGGGATCTGGCAGACTGGGGAAAATGCGGATCGTCGTATGTTTTCTCGTGGCGCTGGGAGCCTTCGGCGCGGATCTGGTGATCCGGAACGGCCGCGTGTGGACAGGCGACGAAACGAAGCCATTCGCTTCGACTGTGGTGATGCGGGACGGGCGAATCGCGGCCGTGGGTGGCGACGACCTGCCGGCGCCGGCCGGGGCGACGGTGATCGACGCCAAAGGGCGGCTGGTTACGCCGGGCTTCAATGATGCGCACCTGCATTTTCTGGGCGGGGCGCTGGGCCTGCGGGAGATCGACCTGACGGGGATCTGCACTTTGGAGACGATCCAGAAGGCGGTCGGCGACTTCGTCGCGAAGAATCCGGGGACGGGGTGGGTGACGGGACGGGGGTGGGAGTATCTGTGCTTTCCGGGCGGGAAGTTGCCAGTAAAAGAGTGGCTGGATGCCGTCGTGAAGGATCGGCCGGTGTTTATCAGCGCCTACGACGGGCATACGGCGTGGGTGAATTCGAAGGCGCTGGCGGTGGCCGGGGTGACGGCGGCGACCGAGTACAAGGGCTTCGGCGAAGTCGTGAAGGACGCGGCCGGCGAGCCTGCGGGAGCGCTAAAAGAGGGTGCGCAAGGGTTGGTGCGGAAGTTTGTGCCGCAGCCGGACCGGGCGAGGAACCTGCAAGCGATGGCCGACGGCATGCCACTGCTGGCGCGCCTGGGCATTACCAGCATGCAGAACGCGAGCGGCGATGAGGAAACGATCTCGCTGTTTGAGGTTTTCGCCAAGGCGGGGAGCTTAACCGTGCGGACGGCGATTGCGCCGAGCGTGGGCCCGCTGACGGACGAGGCGACGATCCGGGATTGGGCGGCAAAGAAGAGCCGGTTCAGCGGGCCAACACTGCGGGTGGCAGCGATCAAACTGATGATGGACGGGGTGATCGAGTCACACACGGCGGCCATGCTGGAGCCGTATTCGAATAAACCGGGCGAGGTCGGCAAGGCCGTCTGGACGCAGACGAAGTTCAATTCGACGGTGGCTCTGGCCGATAAACTCGGCTTGCAGATCTACACCCATGCGATCGGCGACCGGGCGGTGCGAATGGCTTTGGACGGCTATGAAAATGCCCGCAAGATGAACGGTGTACGCGATTCTCGCTTCCGGATTGAGCACATCGAAACGCTCGCTGACGCCGATCTCGCGCGGTTCGCAAGGCTCGGGGTGTTGCCGTCGATGGAGCCGATCCACGCCGACCCCGGAACCGTTGAGGTTTGGTCCCACGCCATCGGCCCGAAGCGGCTGCCGAACTCTTTCGCGTGGCGAAGTCTGGAGAGGGCCGGGGCGAGGCTTGTCTTCTCGAGCGACTGGCCGGCGTCGATCAGCCTGGACCCGATCCGCGGAATCCACAATGCGGTGAACCGGAAGACGGTGACCGGCTTGCCCGCCGGAGGCTGGCTGCCGGAGCAGCGAGTGAGCGTTGAAACAGCGCTACGAGCCTACACGGTGAACGGGGCGTACGCGAGCTTCGAGGAGGGCCTGAAGGGGCAGATCAAACCGGGGATGCTGGCCGATATCGTGATCCTCTCGCAGGACCTGTTCCGCATTCCGCCGGGCGAGATTCATAAAACGCGGGTGGACTTGACGATCTTTGATGGCCGCGTGCTTTACACGCGCAACTAAAAACAAGAGATAAACTTTTTGTTTGGCTGAAACGTCCCGCTAAAATGGAAGACTGGAGACTTTGTTGATCGTAACCTTAATCCTGACCGCTGTTGCGCCCCCGGCCGGGCCTAGCTGGTGGAGCATCATCAGCTCCGACAACCCGATTTCGTTGGCCGTGCTGGCGATGCTGGTGGCCGCGTCCTTGTTCTCCTGGACGATCGTCTTTCAAAAATTCGGTCGCTTGAAGAAGGCAACCGACGAGAACGGCAAATTTCTGCGGACGTTCCGCAAGGCGCCGGATGTGAACGTCATCACGGCATCGTGCGAACAATATCCGACGGCGCCGGTCGTCGGCGTGTTCGATGCGGGATGGGCGGAAGTGGACCGCCAGTTGCGCGGGAAAGGAAAGCTGACGAATCGGACGGCGATTGAAAGGAGCCTGCAGATTGGGATCAGCCAGGAAATCAGCGAGCTCGAAACGAACTTGAACTGGCTCGCGACCATTGCCGCGATTACGCCGTTCATCGGGCTGTTCGGCACGGTGCTGGGAATCATCGATGCGTTTCAGGCATTGAGTTCGGCGGGTAGCGCGAGCTTGCGTGCGGTTGGGCCGGGCATCGCGGCGGCGCTGGTGGCAACGGCTGCTGGCTTGGCGGCGGCTATTCCAGCAGCTATCTTCTACAACTATTTTGGAGCTTCGGTGCGCGAGATCGGCGCGCGGCTCGAGGATTTTTCGCTCGAGTTCCTGAATATGGTGGAACGCGCGTACGAGGGCTAACCGATGGCATTTTCAATGGGAAGTCGGGGCGGGCGCGGATCGCGGTTTCGGGGTTCGACCTCGGCCTTAGCCGAGATCAACATCATTCCGCTGGTGGACGTAGTGCTCGTATTGCTGATCATTTTCATGCTGACGGCACATGTAATGGAGTTCGGCCTGGAAGTGGACGTGCCGAAGGTGAAGCAGGTGCGGCAATCGGCCGAGGACCTGCCGGTGGTCACCATCACACGCGAAGGCGAGATGCAGCTCAATGAGAAGGCCGTGAATATTAATGAGCTCGGCGATGTGATCAAGCTGCGCTTCCCCGGGCAGAAGGCGGTCTACGTGCGCGCGGACAAGGCAACGCCGTGGGATCCGATTGCGCAAGTGGTGTCGCAACTCGGCGAAGCGAAGCTGGACGTGCGGATGGTGACCCAGCCGGTGGACGAAGCCGGCCGCAGGAAACGATGATTGAGGCGAGGCCGCGGAACTCGACAGCCCCTCTCGTGCAGAGCATTGTGCTGCATGCGCTGGTGATTGGCGTGGCTATCGGCTACGGGCTGCTGCCGAGCTTGAAGCGCGAGGAGTGGGGCGATCCGAATGCGCTGCCGGGCGGTGGGTTTGCGATCACTCCGGTCAGCAAGATTCCGTTGATGGTGCGGCAGTCGCGTCCGAATCCGGTGGCGGCCGAGACCGAATCGGAAGTGAAGCAAAAGGAACCGGAGCCGGTGAAGACGGAGCCGAAGGAAGATCCGAAGGCCATCGCGTTGAAAACGGAGCGGGAGAAACGGCGGGTCTCCGATGTCGCGGCCGAGCAGAGCCGGTACAGGCCGAAGGAGCCGGATCGGACGAACGAGTTGAAGACCACCGTCGGCCGGACGATGACGAACCCGATGTTTGGCGTGCCAGGGGCCGGTGGTGTGGGCATCGGCACAGGGACCCCGCTCGGGTCCCGCTTTGGGGCCTACGCAGACTTGATTAAACGCCGCATCGCCGAGAAATGGCGGACGAACGATATTGACCCGAACATCCGCACGGCAAATCTTGTCTCGGTCACCTTCGACATTTTGCGGGACGGCAGCGTCCGTAACATCAGGGTGTCGCAACGCAGCGGCATCATGCCACTCGACTACTCGGCGCAACGGGCGGTGCAGGAAGCCTCCCCTTTCCCCCCGTTGCCCCGGGAATTTGAGCGGGATTCAGCGAACGTAGAATTTCAATTTCAACTACAGCGATGAAGAACTTTATTCTCCCTTGTCTCTTGGCCTTGGCCGCGTCGGTTGGATATGGGCAGCAGGGCGCCGATATCCTGGGCCGAATCGTCGGCGGCCAGAAAGCGGTGATTGCCATCCCGGATTTTCGGGGCGCTGGCCGAGCGGCCAATTTTGCCGGCGTTTTCAACGAGACGCTGTTTCGGGATATTGAGCAGGCGGGCGTCTTCAAGATGGCCCCGAAAAGCATGTTCCCGTTGAACGTCCCGCAGCGCCCCGAAGAGTTCCGCAAGCCCTTGCAGTACGACCCGAACAACCGGACCCGGGCGCCGTGGCTGCTCGATTGGAGTGAGCCGCCGGTGAGCAGCGATTTCCTTGCGTTCGGCTACACGGCGGAGCAAGACAACCAGATGGTACTATTTGGGTGGTTGTTCAATGTCCGGCAGCCCGAAGTTTCCGGAGCCCAAGTGATCGGAAAGATTTACCACGGGTCGTTGGATGAGGAAGGCGCGCGGAAGGTAGCGCACGAGTTCGCCACCGACATTTTGCGGCAGTTTGGCGTCGAGAGTCTGGCGGGGTCGAAGATCTATTTTGTGTCGAACCGGTCTGGATCGAAGGAGATCTGGGTGATGGACTACGACGGGTCGAATCAAAAACAGTTCACTTTTTACAAGAATTTGATCACAATGCCGAACGTTTCGCCGGATGGGACTCGATTGGCCTTCACCAGTTTCGCTGGGGGCGGACCGCAGATCGTTGTCCACTCTTTGGAGACCGGGCGAAAGATTCCGTTCTACAACCAGCGAGCCTCGATGAACGCGACTGCGGCGTTTACACCGGATGGAAAGCAGATCATCTACGCCTCGACCGCAAGCGGTTGGGCCCAGTTGTACCGGGCCAACGCCGATGGCAGCAAGCTGGAACGGCTGACGAACACCCGGTCGATTGAGGTGGAGCCCAAGATCAACCCCAAGACAGGAAATGAGATATTGTTTGTTTCGGGTCGCGGTGGACCCCAACAAGTATATAAAATGAATATCGATGGTACAGACGTTACGCGTCTGACCACCGGGGAAGGAGAAGCTTCCAACCCTTCCTGGAATCCGCAGGGGTCACACATGGCCTTTGCCTGGACCAGGGGCTACTCACCCGGCAATTGGAATATCTTCATAATGGATGTAGCGACGAGAGAATACGTGCAGCTCACGCAAGGCGCAGGCCGGAACGAAAATCCGACCTGGGCGCCCGACGGGCGGCATATCGTTTTTTCGTCCAACCGCGGCGGCTCGATGCAAATCTGGTCGATGCTCGCTGATGGCACGCAACTTCGGCAGTTAACTTCTGCCGGGGTGAATGAAAAGCCGGTGTGGACTAAATAATCCGGCGCTCGAGATTTCGCAGTTTTAAAACAGAACCGCATTGCAGCAGAACTGAGGAGGCAAATTTTAGGATGAACACCAGACGCGCCAGTGTATTAGCACTCGCACTCACTCTTTCGTTTTTCGCGGCCGGCTGTCGAAAGAAGGTGGGCGTTCCACCTCCTCCGGCAGTCGCAGCCGCGCCGGTCGCACCGAAGCCCGTTGTGCAGAAGCCGATGATCGCATTCTTCACGGCAGAACCTTCCACCATTGAGCGGGGCCAGGCCTCGGTTCTGAAGTGGGACGTGAAGGGTGCAGACTCTGTGTCGATTAACCAAGGCCTCGGCACGGTTTCGGCATCCGGGAATCGCAGCGTATTCCCCTCGTCGACGACCAGCTATACGTTGACGGCGACGAATGCGGGCGGCTCCAGCACGGAATCGGTAACGGTAAATGTGACGGCTCCGGCCGCCGTAGCACCGCCGGTCACTCCCGCACCTTCGGATGACTTCGGCACGATGGTCTCGAAGCTGATTCAGGACATCTACTTCGACTACGACAAGAACGAGATCCGGGAAGACTCCCGTGCGATCTTGACGAAGAATGCGGACGCGCTGAAGACCATCTTCGGCAAGTTCCCGAACAACACCTTGACGATTGAAGGCCATTGCGACGAACGGGGCTCCGCCGAGTACAATCTCGGACTGGGCGACCGCCGCGCAACCGCAACCAAAGAGTTCTTGACGCAGCTGGGCGTATCCGCCGACCGGCTGCGGACGATCTCCTACGGTAAGGAACGGCCGACTTGTACTGAGGGCAACGAGAGCTGCTGGTCGAAGAATCGCCGGTCGCACTTCGTAGCGCAGTAGTCGTTTTTCAAACTCAATAGCCGGGGGCGGATGGCAGCATCCGTCCCCGTTTTCCTATTCACGATCAAGTTATGATACTTATCTCTCGTTTTGCCCTGCTCGGGCTGCTGGCTGTGCCCATGGTTTTTGGGCAAAAGAAAGAAATTCTGGAGATGCAGCGCGACATTCTGCAAATGCAGGATCAGGTGCGGTCGCTGCAGCGCTCCCAGGATGAGAAGATGGCCGCATTGCAGGTATTGCTGCAGCAGACGCTGGATGCGGCGAACAAAGCCAACACCGCGACTGCGGTGCTCGAAGCGAGCCTGCGGGACAAGTTGAAGGATCAGGAGAAGAACCTGGTAGTGCCCGTGGCTGGGCTCGGTTCCAAGGTGGACCAGTTGTCGAGTGATTTTTCGGGCGTTCGGGAGTCGGTCGCCGACCTGACCTCTCGTCTCGGGAAGCTGCAAAATCAGGTTTCCGATCTCAGTCAAGCGATCCGCACGCTGAGTTCGCCTCCCCCTCCGCCGCCGGGCGCAACCCCCACGGCTGGCGGTCCCCCTGCCGGTGTTTCTGCTGAGCAACTTTACAACGCGGCGATGCGGGACCGAACTTCCGGAAACGCCGATCTAGCGATCGCCCAGTATAAGGATTACCTCCAATATTTCGGAAACTCCGATCTCGCGCCGAACGCGCAGTACTACATCGGGGAAATCGAATACCTACGGGGCGACTACACCGCGGCGCTCGCGGCTTTCGACAAGCTGCTCGAAGCGTACCCGGACAATTCGAAAACTTCCGATGCGTTGTTGCTGAAAGGCCGGGCGCTCGTGAAGAGCGGCTACAAGGCCGAGGCGCGGACCGAGTTCGATGCCCTGATCAAAAAGTTCCCGTCGCATGAGAACGCCGCGAAGGCGAGGATGGAGTTGCGGGCGCTTTCCACCGCGGCCCCGGCGCGCCGGAAGAAGTAACGATCATGCGGCTCGGTCTCCTGTTCGTCGTATCGATGGTGGCCTGGGCGGGGGATTACCCCAAAACAATGGAAGCGTTTCCAGGCAAAACACCCCAAGTGGATGGAGTGTTGACGGCCGGAGAATGGGCTGACGCCGCGACGTTCGCCGGCGTGAAGGGTTGGATCTCAACCTTTTCGCCGGTGACGGATCCGAACGATCTCGCCGTAAAAGGCTACGTGAAGCACGATGGCAAGCGCCTGTACTTCGCCTTCGACGTGACGGACGATGTGCTGTACGGCATCGATACGCCCCGTTGGCTGCCCGACAACAATCCCAAGGCACACGACCTGACGCGAGAGGGTTTCCCGTGGTTCGGGGATGAGATGGAGATTCTGATGAACGCCACCAACAAGTGGAGTTCCCCGGAAGAGAATGCCGCCGGCAACGGGCAGAGCTGGCAGATGGTTTGTAACCTCACGAAGTCGCGGCTCGGTGGTGTTGGAACGGCCGGGTTGATGGAAGGCGAACCGCGGTCGAAACTGGAAGCCTGGACGACGTACCAGCGTTGGATCCAAACACACGCGATGGACTGTTCGGCGAAGGCGAAGCCGGGCGGCAAGGGGTACATCCTCGAGTGGGCCATTAGCTTTGACCCGTGTCTCGAAGTCGCGCCGGGTGAATTCTATTCGACCCGAATGGGCGACCGTCCGATGGGACTAAACATCGCGCTCGGTGACCTCGACCAGAAGAAACGCGGCGCGGGAAATTTCGGCAATTTTCATCATGAAGACTGGTGGACGGGCACGCCGAAGGGGCGGACCCGGCTTAAGGAATGGGGAACGATATGGATCCGAACATCGAGCAAGAAGCCCGGCCCGCGCTAGAGACCTACGAGGATCTCGCCCGGCTGGTGGAGCATTCGCTGACACGGCCGGACCTGTCCGAGGAAGAAGTGATTTCCGGGCTATGGCTGGCTAGAGAGTACCGGGTGGCGTCGGCCGTTGTGCGGCCGTGCGATGTCGACCTGGCGGTGCGGACGTTGGATGGCTCGGGCGTCGCGGTGGCGAGCGTGGCTGGCTTCCCGCATGGATCGTCGAACACGGCGACCAAACTATACGAGGGCCGCGACCTGCTCCGCCGCGGAGCCAAGGAAATCGGGATCGTCGTGAACTTCGGCAAGATGATTTCGCGCCAGTTTCAGCACATCGAAACCGAAATTTTGCAGATGAGCGAAAGCTGCCATCAGGAAGGCGCGATCTGCAAAGTCGTGTTCGAGAATGGCTACCTGGCCGATGATTTGAAGGTGATCCTGTGCCGGATCTGTAAGCGCTGTGAAGTGGATTTCGCCGAGACCTCCACCTGTTTTGCGCCGACCGGCTACACGCTGCCGGATCTGGCGCTGATGAAGTCGATTTTGAAAGACCGCGTGAAGATGAAAGCCTCCGGCGGCGTCCGTACGCTCGACCGCGCCATCGAGGTATACAATGCAGGCTGCGACCGCTTTGGCTCCACCGCCACGGCCGTAATTTTGGAAGACTGGAAGAGAATCCTGGCCGAACGGGAAGCGGAGAAGAAACGCGCGGCGGCCCAGGCACAAGCCACATGACGATTATCGATACGCACCACCATTTCTGGAAGTATTCCACGGCCGAATACGGCTGGATCAGCGACGAGATGAAGACGATCCGTCGCGATTTTCTGCCCGCGGATCTAAAGAAGACGCTGGACGATGCCGGCGTGTCGGGCGCGGTTTCCGTGCAGGCGCGGACGACCGTCGAAGAGAGTGATTGGCTCCTTTCGATGGCCGAGAAACACGACTTCCTGCGCGGCGTGGTGGGCTGGGTGCCGCTGACGGAAAGCGACGTCGAGAAGCATCTGGAACGTCTGGCCCAGCACAAGAAATTCAAGGGTGTGCGCCATGTCATCCAGGGCGAGCCGGACGACAACTATATTCTGCGGCCTGACTTCAACGCCGGGGTGAAGAAGCTACTCAAGTACAAGCTGCGCTACGACATCTTGATCTTCGAGAAGCACTTGAAGCCGTCCATCCGCTTCGTCGATCAGCATCCGAATCAGATGTTCATTCTCGATCACGTCGCCAAGCCGAAGATCAAAGAACGGATTCTTTCGCCGTGGCGCGAAGATATGATCGAACTCGGCAAGCGGCCGAACGTCTACTGCAAGCTCTCCGGCATGATCACGGAAGCCGATTGGAAGAAGTGGAGTTCGGCCGATCTGGCGCCGTATCTCGATACCGCGCTGCAGGCGTTCGGCCCGAAGCGGCTGATGTTCGGCTCCGACTGGCCCGTGATGCTGGTGGCCGGGCAGTACAAGCCGTGGGTGGAACTCATTAAGCAGACGATCAAGCGTTACTCGGTAGCGGAGCAGGAACAGATTCTGTCGAAGAATGCGATCGCGGCTTACGGGCTATAGCGCTTCGAGCAGGCGGTCGATGTCGTTCTCGTCGTTGTAGAAATGCGGCGAGAGGCGCAGCCGGCCGCACCGGGCTGACGTGAGAATATTGCGCTCGGATTTGAGACGCCGGGAGAGCTCCCCGGCGTCCTGACCGGCGAAGTGGACGCTCGTAATCGGTGTCGGGCCTGTCGTGGGGAACTCGTCGCTGTATATCGTCACCCCATCGACCTGCCGCAGCGCGGAGCGAAGCGTTTCGTTCAGGCCGAGGACGTAGCGTTCGACGTTCTCCGGGCCGAGTTCAAAAAACGTATCGACGGCGGCTTCGAGAGCGTACAAGCTGGGGAAATCGACCATGCCGCCTTCGTACTTTTCGGCCGCCTCGGCGAAGACCGGCGCGGCGGCGTGGAGGTTGTTCACGTTGCGCCAATCGAAATGGCTACGCCACCCGATCACCTGCGGCGCAAGCTGGGTACGCAGGGCGGGGGAGACGGCGTAGAAGGCCGCGCCATTGGGAGCGAGCATCCACTTGTACGCATTCACCGCGAGAAAGTCCGGACGCACCCCGGCCCAATCGAACGTCAGCGCGCCCAGGCACTGCGTGGCATCAACATAAAGTAAAGCATTGCGCCGGTCGAGGGTTTCGAGGCGCGGCCGGAAGCCGGTGGAGTAGCTCACCTGGCTCGCGACAATGAGCCGCGTTCGGGGAGTGATCTGCTCCTGCAGTCTTTCCCACGGCGCTTCGATGAACTTCACGCCACGGTCAGCGAGCAGGGCGGGGAAGTAAAGCTGATTCGGGAACTCGTTTTCGAGCGTGACGATCTCGTCACCTGGCGCCCACGAGAGTCCATTGAGCAGGAGCGAGAGCGGCGTGGCCGCGTTCGGCGCGAATGCAATATCGTCCGCTTGTGCGCCAACAAGGCGCCCCAGTTTGGCGCGCAGCCGGTCGAGATCGTCGAACCAGGAAAGAAAGTCACCGCAGGCGAACTCGTCGCGGCGATCGAGGTGGCCGACCATGGCCGCGCGCCCCCGGAGGGACACGAGGCCATAGGTAGCCGTGTTCAGGTAGGTGAACCGCGCGAGGGCCGGATATTGATCGCGCAGCACCAGTTAGCCTCGCAGTAGTTTGGCGATATGGGCGGCGGCGCCGGAAACGGCCACCTCTTCGGCTGACTTCGTCCGCCGCGTCACCACTTCGACAATGCCCTCCGGCAGCTTCTTGCCGATCGTGATGCGATAGGGGATACCAATGAGTTCGGCGTCTTTGAACTTCACGCCGGGGCGCTCATTGCGGTCGTCGAGCAGGGCGTCGATGCCCAGCGCTTTGCACTCTTTGTAGAGCTGCTCGGCGGCTTCCTTTTGCGCGGCGTCGGCATAATAAACCGGGGTGATGACCACCTGGAACGGCGCGATCGTGGCCGGCATGGACATGCCGCTCTCATCGTTGTACAGCTCGATGGCGGCGCACAGGATCCGCTCGACGCCGATGCCGTAGCTGCCCATGATCACGGTGACTTCTTTGCCGTCCTGGTCTAGCACCTTCAGGCCCATCGATTCTGAGTACTTGTAGCCGAGCTTGAAGATGTGGCCAATTTCAACCGTCTTCACGATCTTCAGCGGGGCGCCGGATCCGACGTGGGTATCGCCTTCAGCCACTTGGCGCAGATCGTGGGTTACAGCCGTGAAGTCTTCGCCGGGGGTGACGTTCCGCAGATGGTAGTCATCTTTATTCGCGCCGGTGATTAAGTTCTTGCGTCCGGCCAGAGCCGAATCGAGCAGGATGGGCATCGACTTCACGCCCACCGGGCCGAGCGAACCGGGGGCGGCGCCGAACCAGTCCTGAATCTCAGCGGGATGGGCCGGGCGAAGATCAGAAGCGCCGGTGGCGGAGCTGAGCTTGGCTTCGTTCAGTTGATGGTCGCCGCGGAGCAGGCACAGGAACGGCTTGCCGTCGCAGACATAGACGACGGACTTCATCAGGTTCGTGGCGGGGACGCCGGTGAAGGTGACGAGTTGGTCGATGGTCTTTTGGCCAGGGGTGTGGAACTCTTCGGGCGCGAGGTCGCCCTCGACGTCGGGCGCGGCCGGAGGAACCGGGTTCGAAACCGCCTTTTCGAGGTTGGCCGCATAACCGGCTGACTCGCAGACCGCCACGAAGTCTTCGCCGGCGGCCGATTCCACCATGAATTCGTGGGACTGGCTACCGCCCATCGCGCCGGAGTGCGCTTCGACGGCCAGGAACTTCAGGCCGCAGCGTTCAAAGATCTTGTAGTAAGCCGCGCGGTGCTTTTCATAGGAGACATCGAGGCCGGCCGGCAGCAGGTCGAAGGAGTAGCTGTCCTTCATAATGAACTGCCGGACGCGGAGCAGGCCGGACTTGGGGCGGGGCTCGTCGCGGAACTTGGTCTGGATCTGGTACCAGATTTGGGGGAGCTGTTTATAGCTCCGCACCTCGCCGCGGGCGAGCGCGGTCATCACCTCTTCGTGCGTCATGCCGAGGCAGAGGTCGCGGCCGAAGCGGTCTTTGAGGCGGAACATATTGTCGCCCATGACGTCCCAGCGCCCGGACTCCTTCCAGACCTCGGCCGGGTTCAGCGCGGGGAGAAGCATCTCCTGGGCGCCGATGGCATCCATCTCTTCACGGATAATCTGCTGGATCTTCAACAGGCTGCGCTGGGCCAGCGGCAGATAGTTGTAGATTCCTGCCGCAAGCTGGCGAACATAGCCGGCGCGGAGCAGAAGTTGATGGCTGACCACCTCGGCCTCGGCGGGGGTTTCCCGCAGAGTAGGGACGTACAATTGGCTCCAAAACATAGAGAATTCACCGATTTTAGCATGGTAGACTAAAGGTTTAAGCGGTTATGAAGATTGCTATCGGCTCTGACCACGCGGGTTTCGTATTGAAAGAGCAGCTTCGCGATAAGCTTCGCGCGGATGGGCACGAGGTGGTGGACCTGGGAACGACCTCGACTGAGTCGACGGACTACCCGGATTTCGCGGCTGCAGTGGGCCGTTCCGTGCGGGACGGCGAGGTGGAAAAGGGAGTGCTGGTTTGTTCGAGCGGCGTCGGCATGTCGATTGCTGCGAACAAAATCAAGGGCGTCCGCGCGGCGCTGGGCACGAACCCGGATGAGGTTTCTTACGTAAGGCGCCACAATGACGCCAACATCCTGGCGATTGGCCAGAAGTATACGGAACCAGCGCTGGCCGAAGCGATGCTGGACGTGTTCTTGACGACAGAATTCGAGGGCGGCCGCCATCAGCGGCGTCTCGACAAGATTAAGCTCCTGGAGCAGACGGAATAAAAGGGCAGACGGAATAAAAGGAATGAGCGACTCTATGCACCGGTCTCTGGCCGAAGTTGATCCGCAGGTATACGAAGCGATCCAGCACGAAGCCGAGCGGCAGAATAGCCGGCTGGAACTGATTGCGAGCGAGAATTTCACGTCGGAGGCCATTCTTGAAGCCACCGGCAGTGTTTTCACCAACAAATACGCGGAAGGCTACCCGGGGAAACGCTACTACGGCGGCTGTGAGTACGCCGACATCGTCGAGAATTTAGCCCGCGACCGGGCTAAACAGTTGTTTCAGGCCGAGCATGCCAATGTGCAGCCGCATTCCGGCTCGCAGGCGAACGCCGCGGCTTATATGGCGCTGCTCGAACCCGGTGACACAATTCTGGGAATGGATTTGGCGCACGGTGGCCATTTGACCCACGGCCACAAGCTGAATTTTTCGGGCAAGTTATATAAGGTTGTCGGCTACGGCGTGAAGCAGGAAGACGAGCGGATCGACTACGATCAGGTTGCGCGTCTGGCCGAAGAGCACAAGCCGAAGATGATCATTGCCGGTGCGAGCGCCTATCCGCGCATCATCGACTTTGCGAAATTCCGCGAGATCGCTGATTCGATCGGCGCCTACTTCCTGGTGGACATGGCGCACTTTTCGGGCCTGGTGGCGGCGGGGCTCTATCCGAACCCGATGGTCCATGCCGATGTGGTCACGACGACGACGCACAAGACGTTGCGCGGACCGCGCAGCGGATTGATTCTATGCCGGAGTCAACATGCCGCAATGATCGACCGATGCGTCTTCCCCGGCCAACAGGGCGGACCGCTGGTGCATGTCATTGCCGCCAAAGCGACCTGCTTCCTCGAAGCCCTGAAGCCATCTTTTGTTGACTATCAACGGCAGGTGATCGAGAACGCGCAGGCGATGGCCTCGGCGATTGCCGACGGCGGCTATCGCGTGGTGAGCGGCGGAACCGACACGCATTTGGCTTTGATCGACGTCTTCGCCAAGGGTGTGAAGGGCAAGGACGCCGAAAAGGCGCTCGACGAAGCCTACATTACCGTCAACAAAAATGGCATCCCGTTCGACACAAATCCGCCAATGAACCCGAGCGGTATCCGGGTGGGTTCTCCCGCCTTGACGACCCGTGGCTTCATCGCGCCGGAGATGCGAACGGTGGGCGCTTTGATTGCGGAAGTGCTCGACGCGGTGGCCGCGAACGGACTCGAAGGGGCAACCCCGGCCATTCATGCAGTACGAGCTAAGGTGGGCCAATTGACAGACCTTCACCCCCTTTATGAATGGAAGTTGGCGCGGGCCTAGCGCGGATGGCCCTTGTCGCAATTGATGTTCGCCATTGGCGGGATTTCGGATATGGCACCTATATCCGAAATCTCGTCCGAACTTTGGCGAAAGTCGAGAGCGAGTTTGAGTTTGGGCTGATCGCGAAGCCCGAACATGTGGAAGAGCTGGCCGGGCTGCCGAGTCGCTTCAAAGTGATTCCGTATGACCGCACGGACAAGGATCGGCTCGACAACATCGCCTTCCCCTGGTTCCTGCGGACGCTGAAGCCGGCTCTGGTTCATATTCCGCTGAACACGGTCCCCTGGTTTCTGCAGCGTCCGTATGTAGTGACGATCCACGATCTGTCGACGCTTGTCTTTGGCTTTGGCAACCAAGCGCGCGACCGCATGCACCGCATGCGGTTTCGCCGCGGCTTGGTGCGGGCGGACCGGGTGATCGCCGTCAGCGAGTCGACTCGCCGCGACGTGCAAAATCTACTGAACATTCCTTCCGCCCGGGTGCGGCGGATCTACAACGCGATCGACGGAGATTTCCCGACGCTCGCTACCAACTCCGACGTCCAGGGAACCCTCGACCGGTACCAGGTTCATTACCCGTTTTTGCTCTACGCCGGGTCTGTGCGACCGCAGAAGAATGTGGCCCGGATCATCGAAGCCTTCGCCGTCTTGCGGGAGGATCTCGAAGATCATCCCCGGTATAAGGACCTTCGTTTGGTGATCATTGGCGATGAGATGTCCAAATATCCGAACATTCGCCGGGCCGTGCTGCAGGGCCGGGTGGAAAAACAGGTTCGGTTCCTTGGCTTCGTTCCGTCGGAAGCGCTGCACGCGTTCTACCGTTCAGCCGAGGTGTTCGTTTTCCCATCCTTGTATGAGGGATTCGGGTTGCCGCCGCTTGAGGCGATGGCTTCCGGCACGCCGGTGGTGACCAGCGGGGTCAGCTCCCTGCCGGAAGTCGTGGGCGACGCGGCGATGATCGTAAAGCCAGAAAATGTGTTCGACATCGCCCGGGGTATTAAGGAAGTGTTGCTGAACGAAACGCTCCGCTGCTCACTCGTGGAGCGGGGCTTCGAGCAAGTGCGCCGCTTCAGTTGGTACGAAACCGCGGCGCAGGTGTTGGAAACATATCGCGAGGTCCTAGCCGCTCGCCGGTAAATCGTCCCAGCGCCGCGTTCGGTTGAGCCAAATGACCCGGGCAAGCACCAAACGAAGTAGGTCCACGCTTTCAAGGGGCACCCGGTCCGTCGAGGGACTGGCTTGGTCTCGGGTGGCTCCCGTAAGCAGCAGTAGTTCATTGCCTTCCCGGCGGAGCGCTCGGACAAAAGCTCCCGACGGGGTGTTGACCACGTAATAGCCGTGCGGTTGCAGGTAGGTGCGCAGCGTCTCCGACTGATCGAGCAGGATCAGGTCCCCTTCGGAGAAGACTTCCGCCATCGCGGGGTCCGCGGCGAGGCGCGCGACCACGGGCTGGGTTGCTGTGACGGCGTGTTCGTGCGGGACCGTATAAATTTCGGGGGAGGGGACCTGCCGCGGAAGGGGGTATCCGGGCCCAAGCAGGCCTT
The DNA here is from genome assembly GCA_945890485.1 of Candidatus Sulfopaludibacter sp. SbA3. Taxonomy (GTDB): domain Bacteria; phylum Acidobacteriota; class Terriglobia; order Bryobacterales; family Bryobacteraceae. The sequence continues at coordinate 116,951 of CAMDCN010000020.1, forward strand.
CGAGGATTGGAACGGCCACCGCGCGGGCCTCCAAATTGGAGTTGCGGTTGAGGAAGGCCACCAACTCTTTACGATCGATGAGGTCGAGAATGGAGAGTTGCAGCCGCTGGAGGATCGCGTCGGCAAGCTCCCCTGAGAGCAACCGCTGTCCTTTCAGCACGTTATGCATGTGCGGCTGCGAAATTCCGGTGAGTTTGGCAAGGGCCCGCTCGGTCGATTCGCCGTTGCGGACGCGGCGGCGTAGCTCCTCAACGAGACTTTCCTGGATGTGAGCAAGCAGCAAAAGACGTACGGACAGGGTATTCCTCCGGGAAATAGGTACTGGGCTTCCTATGAATCGTAGCAGGAAATTTCAGGAATTGGTGTGGGTATTTCTTATAAGAATACCCGCAAACTACTGAATCGATTAAGGTGTATGGGGGTATTGTGAGTGTGGAAATTATTCTCATCAAACGAATTAGATTTTGTTGACGGAAATCGAGGGGCAACTACTCTGGAATTGGAATTGGAAGCAAGGCGCACTTCTGGGAATACATCGGAAGGCTTACCTTGAGGAGATCGTACAAATGGAATGGACTCGTACAGACACAATCGCGCTCGCCGCCTCTCAGTGCACGCACTGCCACGGTTTGGGCCTGCGCCTCGGTAAACGGGGCGGATCATCACCTTGTTCTTGTGTGATGCGCACGATTTTTCGCGCCTGCTATCGGCGCTTTCGCGAATGTGCCAGCAAAGAAAAAAGCATGACTCAGGTGAGTCTCGAATACTCCGGCGGTCAGGCCCGGAGAAATACGTGGGGCCGGAAGGACGAGGAGTATATGGCCGATTTTTTGCTGGTGTCGAAGCGGACGCTGACGCCGAAACAGTATGAGATCTTCAAGTTTCATTTCCTCCTAGGCGCCAACAATGTCTTGTGCTGCGCGCGGCTCAAGATGGACAAAGGAACGTTCTTCCACCAGGTCTATCGGATCGAGGAGTCCTTGGGACGCGTTTTCCGGGAGCTGCGCCCGTTTGCCCTGTTTCCACTCGATGAATACTTCAAAGGTTCGAAGCCGGAAGATCTGTCCGAGCTCCGGATGCGGAAGGTCGTGCAGATGGAGCGGACGCATGAGCCGCTGTCGAGCATGGTGCCCTTGAAGAAAGCAGCCTAGCTATCCCGCGGTTCGCCTCTCTGCGAAGAAGCGTTGCAGCATTGCGGCGCAAACATTGCCCAAGACGCCCTCGATGACAGTGACCTGGTGGTTTAACAGGTCACTGTCGGCGAGGGCGAACTTGCTTCTGACCCCGCCGAAGCGCAGATCGCGGGCGCCAAAGACCAACGTGCTGATTCGGGCATGGACAATGGCGCCGGCGCACATGATGCAGGGTTCGAGGGTGACGTACAAGGTGGCGCCGGGCAGGCGGTAGTTCGACCTCTTCAGACCCGCGGCCCGAAGAGCGAGGATCTCGGCATGGGCCGTGGGGTCGTGCGAAGACACCGGAGCGTTGTGACTAGCGGCCAGGATCTCCCCTTGATCCACCAGCACCGCGCCAACTGGAACCTCTCCCGCAGCCTCGGCCAGACGGGCCTGTTCGAGGGCCAAACGCATGAACTTTTCGTGGTCGGGAATCGTCACGGGACCCTTATTTTACCGTGTCGGGAAGCCTTGCCGGACCTTTGACTTGGAGCGCCAATTGGGATAGCTTAATGATGCGGGCAGTGTCTTTGCTCGTATCGATTTGAGGTGCGTTCTGTCCATGATGGTTACCCGTTCAGCGTGGCTTGTCACGATGTTTGCCGGAGCGGTGATCGCTCAGGTCCCGAACCAGGAACAGGCCGAATTCTTCGAGAAGAATATTCGTCCCGTGTTGGCGCAAAAGTGCCAGATGTGCCACAACGAAAAGGTAAAAACATCGGCCCTCGATATGTCGAGCGCGATGGCCTTTATGGCTGGCGGCGGGAGCGGTTCGCTGGTGAATGTCGAGAGCCCGGAGCAGAGCCTGTTGCTGCAGGTGACGAGCTACGAGGGCAAGCTGAAGATGCCTCCCATGGGCAAGTTGAAAGACCATGAGATCGCCTCGCTGCGCGAATGGATCACGATGGGCGCGCCTTGGCCGGGCTACGATCCGAAGGCGGGAGCCGTGGCGGCGGGTGGCAGTGGAACCCGCAAGCACGGAAACAAATTGAGCGAGGAAGACAAGCAGTTTTGGGCCTTCCAACCGGTGAAAGCGCAGCAGCCCCCCGCAGTGAAGAGCCGGGCGTGGGTGCAGGCGCCGGTCGATGCGTTCCTGTTGGCGAAGTTGGAAGAGAAGGGAGTGAAGCCGGCGCCGCCAGCCGACCGCTTGACCCTGCTGCGGCGGGCGACCTACGACCTGACCGGCCTGCCTCCGACCGAGCAGGAGATGAAAGATTTTGCGGCGGACCGCTCGCCGGATGCCTTCAAGAAGGTGGTGGAGCGCTTGCTAGCCTCACCCCGCTATGGAGAAAAGTGGGGGCGCCATTGGCTGGACATCGCGCGCTACGCCGATTCGACTGGCAACGATGAGGACCATCGCTACCCCTATGCGTTCAAATATCGCGACTACGTCATCAATGCATTTAACGACGACCTGCCCTACAACCAGTTTGTGAAGGAGCAGGTGGCCGGTGACCTGTTGCCGGCCCGGGACGGGAAGCCGGGTTTAAATCGCGAAGGCATCATCGCGACCGGGTTTCTCGCGCTGGGCGCCAAAGCCATCGCACAGCAGGACAAGCAGAAGATGCTCTACGACATCTACGACGAGCAGGTCGACACGGTGTCGAAGACCTTTCTCGGCGTGACACTCGCCTGCGCTCGATGCCACGACCACAAGTTCGACCCCCTCTACGCCAAGGACTACTACGGCATGGTCGGTATTTTCGCCTCGACGAAGAACTTCAAGGACGATCAGAGCCACGTCTCGAAACTGCTGTTCACTCCGCTGGTGCCCAAGGAACAGTACGAGAAGTATGAGGCCGCCGAGGCCCTAGTGCAGCACAAGCAGATTGACCTTGAGATCGCGATGGAAAAGGAGCGCCGGCGTCTGCAGGAAAAGTTAGTTCCGCAGATCCCCGCGTACATGATGGCCGCGCGCGAAGTGGAATTGAAGAAGGCCGATGTGGCGGCCGTCGCCGCGGCGCGCCAGTTGGATGAGAAGATGTTAGGCCGCTGGGTGAAGTACTTCGCGGCGCGGGAAGTGCCGCGGCCATGGTTGGCCGAATGGGATCAGGCGGCCGATGACGCGGCAGCGCAGCGGATCGCCAATGGCTTCGTTTCGTCAACGATGGAGAGTCTCGCTGGTTGGCACAAGCGGTTGGAGTCTTACCGGAAGCCGCAGCGCCGCCAGATCGCAGAGAAGAACATGCTCAGCGAGAAGCCGAAGATGATCAACGAGAAAGATCGGTTCTTTGGGCAAGTGTTCGACAATAGCGGCCCGATGGGCGTATCCGATCCAGTGCTTAACGCTGAGGCAAGCCTCGCGGCGAAACAGGAGTTCGCCGCACTGAAGGCCGAACAGAAAAAACTCAAAGACAGCCTGCCTCCGGAGCCGGAGATGGCCTGCGCGGTGCAGGAAGGCACTCCAGTACAGCAGAAGGTTTTCCTGCGCGGCGACTACGGCTCTCTCGGGGAAGACGCGCCGAAGCGTTTCCCGATCGTCATGGCCGGTGACCGCCAGCCGCAGAATGTGCAGGGCAGCGGCCGGTTGGAGTTGGCCGAATGGCTGGCTAGCCCGGAAAATCCGCTCTCGGCGCGCGTTATGGTCAACCGGATCTGGCAGGGCCATTTCGGCGAGGGCATTGTGCGGACGCCGGATAATTTCGGCCGTATGGGCGAACGCCCAACGCATCCCGAGCTACTGGATTACCTCGCAACGGAATTCGTGAAATCCGGCTGGAGCATCAAGTCGATGCACCGGAAGCTGATGCTTTCGAGCGCCTACCAGATGGCCAGCGCTACGACTCCAGAGCAGTATCAAGCCGATCCGGAGAACAAGCTGTTCTCACGGGCGGTGCGCCGGCGCTTGCAGGTGGAAGAGATGCGGGACGCATTGCTCGGGATCGCCGGAAAGCTCGACCTGACCATGGGCGGTTCACTGCAGAGCGGCTTCGGAACAGATGGAGAAAACTCGAACGGCCGGCTGAGCATCAACCCGGAAGAGCAGGTGCGCCGGACGGTCTACCTGCCGCTGCGTCGCGCGAACCTGCCCGCGCTGTTCAACTTATTTGACTTCGGTGATGCCACCACTCCGCAGGGCCGGCGCATCATTACCAATGTGGCGCCCCAAGCCCTCTTTATGATGAACAGCAAGTTCGTGGCGGATCAGGCGCAGACGCTGGCCGAGGCGATCGTGAAGGAAGTCCCGGCTGGGCGGCCGCGCGTGGACCGGGCGATCACCCGGATCCTCAACCGGGAAGCTTCCCCGGCCGAGGCCGACGCGATGCTGAGCTACGTCGACAGCTTCCAGAAGAAGTTTGCCGGCAAGATGACCGAAGCTGACGCGTGGCAGAGCGCGTGCCGCGTGTTGATCGCTTCGAACGAATTCATGTACGTCGACTAGAGGAAGGGAACAGCCATGGACAAAAAAGCAAAAGATCCGATCCAGGAAGTTTTCTCCCGGCGTGTGAAACCGATGTCGCGCCGGGCGGCGTTTCGCGCCGCCGGTGGTGGCTTGGGGTATCTGGGCTTCCTCAGTATGATGGCTGAGGCGGCCACGACGGAGGGCGGTTCGACGAATCCGCTCGCACCCCACAAACCGCACTTCGCCCCACGCGCTAAAAAGGTCATCTTCCTGTTTATGCACGGCGGCCCGTCGAGCATCGACACCTTTGATTTCAAAGAGCGGTTAGTCCGCGACCACGGCAAGCCGCTGCCGATCAAGCGCCCGCTCGCGTTTGCCGATGAAGCGCCAGGGCCGCTGATGAAGTCGCCGTGGGAGTTCCGGCCCGGCGGCAAAAGCGGGATTCTGGTCAGCGATCTATTCCCGCATGTCCGCGATTGCGTGGATCAGCTCTGCGTCGTTCGCTCGCTCGTCGGCGAAGGCGTCGACCACGGCGCTGCGCTGCTGCAATCGTTCACGGGCAGTTCCACGTTTGTGCGGCCGAGCATGGGCGCTTGGACGGTGTATGGCCTTGGCACCGAGAATCAGGATCTGCCGGGCTACATCACCATCAAGCCCACGCTATCGCATGGCGGCGCCAAAAACTTCGGCTCCGCGTTTCTGCCGGGCGCTTTTCAAGGCACGCCCATCGGCCATTCCGGCATGAAGGTGGAAGAGATCAAGTCTGAGCCGATTCAATATCTGGTGAACAAGGGCCTCACTCCGGAACAACAGCGGTATGAACTGGACATGATCCAGAACATCAACCGCCGCCACGCCGAAATGCGGCAGTACGACCCGAACATGGAGGCCCGCATTCAGGCCTTCGAACTCGCCTTCCGCATGCAGACGCAGGCGCCCGAGATCTTCGCGGTGGATAAGGAGAGCGAGGCGACCAAGAAGCTGTACGGCCTCGACGATCCCCGGACCGCGGACTTCGGCTGGCAGTGTCTGCTCGCCCGCCGGTTGAGCGAAAAGAACGTTCGCTTCGTGCAGGCGACGCACAGCTATAAGTGGGATCAGCATTCCGATCTGTTCAACAAGCACACCTCCAATGCGTATGAGGTGGACAAGCCCATCGCGGGCCTGCTGAAAGACCTGAAGGCGCGCGGCATGATGGACGACACACTCGTGATCTGGGCCGGCGAGTTCGGCCGGACGCCGATCTCAGAAGGTGGCAACGGACGCGACCACAATCCGTATGGCTACACGGTGTGGATGGCGGGGGCGGGTGTGAAGCCCGGATTCGTCTACGGCGCGACCGATGAGATCGGCTACCACGCGGCGGAGGACCGGATGCATATCCACGACTTCCACGCGACCGTGCTGCATATCCTTGGCATGGATCATGAGAAGTTGACCTACCGTTACAGCGGCCGCGACTTCCGGTTGACGGACGTGGCGGGCGTGGTGCACAAGAAGATTCTTTCGTAGGCGCAATGAAGCGATTCGCCTGGTTCTACGTTGCATATCTGGTCGCCGTAATTCTGTTCGGCGCGTGGGTACGGATTACCGGAGCCGGCGCGGGATGCGGTGACCATTGGCCGATGTGCAATGGCGAAGTGGTGCCGCAGGCGCCGGGCGCGAAGACGATCGTCGAGTTCACGCATCGGGTGACAAGCGGCCTGTGCGGATTCTTGGGGCTGGGGCTACTGCTTTGGGTTTGGCGCCGGGAAGGCCGCGGCCGTAGCTTTTATGCAGCCCTCGCGGCCTTCTTTTTCTTGCTGGTGGAGGGCTTCATCGGCGCTGTGCTGGTGAAGAAGCAGTTGGTGGTGGATGACGCTTCCGTCAGCCGGGCGCTGGTCATCTCCATTCATCTGGCGAATACGCTACTGCTGACGGCAACGGCGACCGCGACGGCATGGTGGATCGGCAACCGCCGGACTGAGTCGCCTTCGCTGCTTGGCTATCGGCTGCTGAGCGCCGCCTTGTTCGTTCTCATCCTGACCAACATCACGGGCGCGATCACCGCGCTCGGCGATACGTTGTTCCCGGTGCCTCCCACACTCGGCGCGGGCCTGTTTGCCAGGATCCGCGAGGACTTGACGGCAGGCCAGCACTTTCTTGTCCAACTTCGGATTGTGCATCCGTTCGTCGCGTCTGGCACGGCGCTCTTTTTGCTCGGAGTGTTTACGGCGCTGCGGCGGCAGGGTTCAGCGCAAGGGCGGTTGCTTGGGTGGACGGCCGGCGTTGTGTTTCTGCAAGTGGGGTTGGGCGTGTTGAACATTGCGCTAGCCGCTCCGGGCTGGATGCAAATTGTGCACTTGTTAGTTTCGCAGGTGATCTGGATTTTGACAGTGATTGCGTGGCTGAGTTCTTGGCCGGCATTAGCAGGCGCCGCAAGTGTTTCGAGGGTGGCGAAGGAATGGCCGGCGAGTGTGAGCTAACAGTCGCGCGGGAACGGCTATCCGAAGCCGCCTCGATTGCTGTGCTGACCGGGGCGGGTATCTCCGCCGAGAGCGGCATTCCTACCTTTCGCGGAGCGGGTGGCCTGTGGAAGAACTATCGTCCGGAGGACTTGGCGACACCGGAAGCCTTTGCGCGGGATTCGCGCACTGTGTGGGAGTGGTACCTTTGGCGGCGGAGCCTGATTGACGCGTCCGGGCCCAACGCGGGGCACCGCGCCCTGGTGACGATGGAGCAGCAGCATGCCCGCTTCACGCTCATCACGCAGAATCTCGATGGCCTGCATGACCGGGCTGGTTCCCGGCGCATCCTGAAAGTTCATGGCGACATCTGGCAGTCTCGCTGCGTTGCCTGTTCGTATCAGCGGAAGGATAGAGCGCTTGAATATCCCGAGCTACCTCCTCCATGCCCCGAATGTGGCGAGCCGTTGCGCCCCGGTGTCGTTTGGTTTGGCGAGGCCCTCCCGCGGATTGTTTGGGCCGAGGCCGAGCGGGCTGTTTCGCAAGCGGACGTACTCCTGGTGGTGGGGACCTCCGCCCAGGTATACCCCGCTGCGTGCCTGATCGGGATGGCACGATTCGTGATCGAAGTGAATGTCGAAGCGACGCCGGTCTCGTCGCGCGTCGCAATCGCGCTGCAAGGCCCGAGCGGGGAGATTCTTCCTGCCTTGGTCTAGAGCAAGCACGATAAGATGGCTTCGTGCCTGCCGCCGATCCTAACGGGCGATTCGCCCGGTTTCGCATTCCCTTTGTGGCGGCCCAGGATCTGGTCTGGCTGTTGTTTTTCTCAGCCTTGGCGCTGGCCAGCCCCTTTCACGATGTACCGTCGGTTGTGTGCATCGTCGCGTTGGCCCTGTTCCAGGTGGCGGAGCCGCGCATCGCCGTGTTCCGCACCGAGCGCGGCAAGCTTCTGCCCATAACGATCAAACTGATCCTTTGCTGGCTGGTCATTGGCTACACGGCAGCGATCAATTCGAGCTACTATCCCATCCTGATGCTGCCCGTGGTGAGCGCGGCGACGACCACCGGTCCGTTGGCGACAACAGTGTTTACCGCTCTAGCCTGCGTGGCGTACGTCTCGTTCTTATCGTTCCTGGATTGGAACGAGTTGAGCGACTATCTTGTGATTTGGGAGGAGCTGTTGCTGCGCATCATCTTCCTGCCGGTGGTGGGTTACCTGACTTATCAATTGGCGAAGTCCAACCGCGCCGAAGCGCAGCGCTACCAGGCGGTAGCCGAGGAGTTGGCGGCGGCGAATCAACACCTGCGGGAGGCCGAGGATGCGGTGCGGCGTTCGGAGCGCCTCGCCGCGTTGGGGCAGTTGACCGCCGGGTTAGCGCATGAGTTGCGCAACCCGCTGGGCACGATCCGGGCTTCCGCCGAGGTGCTGCAGAAACAGTTGCCGGCCGGAAACGAACTGGCGCATGAGATGGCCGGCTACATCGCCTCGGACGTGGATCGGGCGAACTCGCTGGTCGGTCGGTTTCTGGAGTTTGCGCGGCCGTTGGCGCTGCACCGGGCGCCGACTGAATTGCACGGCCTACTGGACCAGGTAGTCCGGGAGTTTGAGCGGATGACTCCGGCGCCAACCGTGACCGTCTATAAGAACTACGATCCAGCCGTGCGGCCGCTCGAATTGGATGGGGAGTGGATGGAGCGCGTGGTTTTCAACCTGCTGCTGAATGCGGCTCAGGCTAGTCCCTCCGGGGCCGTGGTGACACTACGGACCCGCTTGCTGGCCGGGCAGGAGACAGAGATCGCGGTGATCGATCGGGGGAGCGGCGTTGCGCCGGAGCATCGGGAATCGATCTTCAATCCGTTTTTTACAACGAAAAAAGATGGCGTTGGATTGGGTCTGGCGATCGTGGCGAAGATCGTGAGCGAGCATGGCGGGCGATTGGATTTTGAAAGTGAACCGGGGCGGGGAAGCGTGTTTCGTGTCCTGCTCCCGGCGGCGACAGGACTATGAACAAGCGTGTATTGGTAATTGAAGATGAAGAGCGGCTGCGGCGCGTGGTGCAGTTGCACTTGGCGGCATCCGGTTTCGAAGTGGAGACGGTAGGTTCTGCCGAGGCGGCTGTGCCCAAGCTCGATTGGGCTGGCATTGTGCTGACCGATTTACGCTTGCCGGGTGAAGATGGGCTGGCGCTGGTGGCGAAGATTCAGTCGATGCGGCCCGGTGTACCCGTCGTTGTGATGACGGCGTTTGGCAGCGTTGAGACCGCGGTGGCGGCGATGAAAGCCGGCGCCGCCGATTTCGTACAGAAGCCGTTTTCGCTCGACCATCTGCAGACCGTGCTTGAGAAGGCCTTCGAGGTGAAGGCGCTGCGGGAAGAGAATCAGCGGCTGCGGGAGGAGTTGGGCGGGCGCTATCAAATCGACAACATTATCGGCCGAAGCGCGGGAATGCAGGAAGTCTTCGCGACCGTGCTGCGGGCGGCGCCCAGCCGGGCGACGGTGCTGCTGGCCGGTGAGAGTGGCGTCGGCAAGGACATGATCGCCCGGGCGATTCATCAGCACTCGCCGCGGAAAGATAAGCCCTTCGTGAAAATTAACTGCACCGCCATTCCCGAAAACTTAATGGAAAGCGAATTGTTCGGCTATGAGAAGGGCGCCTTCACCGGTGCGTCGACGGCGAAGCCGGGCAAGTTCGAACTGGCCGATTCCGGCACCGTGTTTCTCGATGAGATTGGAGACGTGCCGCCGTCGATTCAGGTGAAGCTGCTGCGCGTCTTGCAGGAGCGCGAGTTCGAAAGACTGGGGAGCAACAAGACTCGTCACATTGACGTGCGCGTAATCGCGGCGACCAACGTGGACCTGCGTGCGGCACTGGAGCAGGGAACGTTTCGGCAGGACTTGTACTATCGGCTAAACGTGCTCCCTATCAATATCCCGCCGCTGCGGGACCGGCGCGAAGACATCCCCTATCTCGCGGAGTTTTTCGTGCGCAAGCATGCCAAGGAGCTGGACTCTCCGGTTCGCTCGCTGGCGCCTGGGGCGATCGACAAGCTGGCGGCCTACCATTGGCCCGGTAATGTGCGGGAGCTTGAAAACGTAATGGAGCGCAGCCTGGTGTTAGCGAGCGGACCTGTTCTGCTCGAAACGGAGGTGCGTTTGGATATGGAACCATCGCGGCGGACGCTGTCGGCGGGGGAGTCTGTGTTTCTTCCGCCCGGCATGACTTTGGATGACTTCGAGCGCTCATTGATTCGAGAAGCGCTGCGGCGGGCGGGCGGCAACAAGAGCCAGGCGGCCCGTCTGTTGGGCCTCACGCGAAACGCTCTGCGATACCGGCTGACCCAGATGGGGGAGGCCGATCCTGAGACCGCATCGACCGATGAGATGTGAGCAGCGAAAGGCGTGGCGGGTATGACACAATATTGGAAGTATCCGTACCTCGCATGAATCCTGCCAACCCTGTTGATCAACCGATGGAAGAACCGGTGAATAACCCGGAAGAATCGAATTTCGGTGAGATCCTTCAACAATTCGAACTCCAGCAGACCGCGCCCGTGGAGCCCCAACCCGCCGAAGGCGGCGTCCTGAAAGGGACTGTCGCGGCGGTGAACGAAGACTCAATCTTCGTTGACCTTGGCGGCAAGTCGGAAGGCGTGCTGTTGAAGTCTGCTTTCGCTGACGGTGCCCCCGATATTCAGGTCGGCGACCTGATCCAGGTCAGTGTGACCGGTCGCAACGCCGAAGGCACACTGGAGCTGTCTCCGCTCAAAGTGGAGCGCCCGAAGGACTGGAGCGAACTGCAAGCTGCCTTTGAAGACAAGCGCAACATTGCGGGTCGCGTTGTCGAAGCGGTGAAGGGTGGGTTGCGCGTGGAAGTGGCGGGTTCGCGCGCTTTCATGCCGGCGTCGCGCAGCGGAACGCGAGACGCGATTGAACTGGCTAAGCTGGTGGGTCAGGAAATCGAGTGCCGGGTGATCAACCTGGATACGGTCAAAGAGGATGTCGTCGTTGACCGGCGCGTGATTTTGGAAGAAGAGGCGGCCAAGGCCAAGGAAGCAGCGTTCCTGTTGTTGCAGGAAGGCTCAGTCGTCAAAGGCCGGGTTCGTAGCGTCACTGATTTTGGTGCCTTCCTTGATCTGGGTGGCGTTGACGGTCTGCTGCATGTCACCGACATGAGCTGGCATCGGGTGGGTAAGCCTGCCGATGTCGTCAAGATCGGCGATGAGCTTGAGGTCAAGATCCTTAAGGTCAACAAGAATTCTAAGAAAGTCTCTCTGGGTTTGAAGCAGTTGATTCCGGACCCTTGGGCTGCCGCCGCGGATCAGTTTAAGGTGGGCGATCGGGTGACCGGGACCGTTGCTCGGTTGACCGACTTCGGGGCGTTCGTCGAGCTCGCTCCGGGCGTGGACGGTTTGGTTCATGTTTCTGAGATGTCGTGGGCGAAGAAAGTTCGCAAGCCCAGCGATATGCTGAAGGTCGGCGATCAGGTCGAAGTTGCTATTCTCGACTTCAAGCCGGCTGACAAAAAGATTCAGTTGAGTCTGAAACAGACCTTGGGCGATCCCTTCGTTGAAGCCGTCAAGAAGTATCCGGTTGGGGCCATCGTAGAGTCCCCGGTGACGAGCATTCAGGCGTTTGGTGCGTTTGTTGACCTCGGCGATGGTGTGGACGGCATGATTCACATCGGCGATATGGTCAATGAAAAGCGCATTGATCACCCCAAGGACGTCGTCAAAGTTGGAGAAGTCGTTCGCGCGATTGTGCTGGAAGTGGACCAGGACCGTCGGCGTATTCGCCTCGGTCTGAAGCAATTGCAGCCCACGAAGACCGATGACTTCATCGCGGAACACAATATCGGCGACACGCTGACAGCTCGGGTGGCGGATGTTCGCTCGAATTTGCTGAAAGTGGAAGTGGCGGACGGTGTCCTCGGCGAGTGCCGCCTTGCAGAAGAGAAAAAAGAAGCGGCCAGCGCAGGCGCGTCGAAGGGCTCTCCGGCAGGCGCGTCGGTCGACGTCAGCGCATTGACGGCGATGCTTACGGCGAAGTGGAAAGAGGGCAAGGGCGGAGAGCCCGTTGCGAAAACCTCCAACACTATCAAAATTGGGCAGGTCCGAAGCTTCCGAATTACGAATCTGGATCCGGCTGCAAAGAAGATTTCTCTAGAACTCGTTGGTTAGTTCACTTTTTTACTAACGATTCGTGCGCCCGTCCGTCTGTACTGGGTGTCTATGGTGAAAGTCGATGCCATAGCCCTTCCAGGAGGGGCGCATGAGATTATGGACGAAGCCGCGCTGATTCGGGCGGCGCAACGGGGAGACGACGATGCGTTTACCATTTTGGTTCGGGCACACGATCAAAGCGTCCTCCGAATTGCGCTGAATCTGCTTCGTTCGCCGGAAGACGCCCGTGACGTCTATCAGGAAGCGTTTCTCCGTGTCCATCGGAGCTTGCAGCAGTTCCGATTTGACTGCAATTTCTCGACTTGGCTGCACCGGATCGTGACGAACATCTGTCTTGATCACCTTCGTCGTCGAAAAGTTCGGCGGGAAGCTCCGCGCGTGGCGATTTCGCCATCGGGGCAGGAGTTTGATCAACTCGACAGCGTAGCCGAGCCCCGGGCAGATAGCGATCCCCAGCGCAGGGTGTTGTCAGACGAACTGCGGGGCAAAATTCAAACCGTGTTGGGCGAGCTTTCGCCGCGCGAGCGAGTCGTCTTTGAAATGCGGCATTTCGAGGGGATGCGGCTTCGGGCAATTGGCGAAGCGCTGGGGACGTCGGAAGAGGCGGCCAAGAACTGCCTGTTCCGGGCGACCCAAAAGATGCGCGTCGCGCTTGGAGAGTTTGTATGAATTGTGTTGAGTGCGAGAGCAGTCTCGTTTTCTATTTGTACGGGGAGCTTTCGGCGGAGACGGAGGAATCGATCGAGCAGCATCTCGATGTCTGCGGTGATTGCCGCGCCAGCGAGACCCGCTTGGCCACAATGCATCGGGCTATCGAAGCGGAGCGGCTGGAGCCCTCCCTCGAACTGTTGTCTGCTTGTCGTCAGGATTTAGCCGCCAAGGTGGAGCTGGTGACGCACCGGCCGAAGACGGGGTGGCGAAGCTGGTTCCAGCCGCTGGGAATGTCCAGATGGACTTGGCGACTTGCTGGCTGTGCGGCCCTGGTAGCCGTGGGGTTCCTGGTCGCCAAGGTAACACCAAATCTTCCGGGGACAAGTTTCGGGCGCGGCCAGACAATTGTGTCTACCGTCAATCACGTTGAGGCGCTCGGGGATGGGCACGTCAGGATTGTGCTGCAGGATTCGGTAGCGCGCGAACTTTCCGGCCGGCTCGATGATCAAGCAGTGCAATCGTTGCTCGTGAGCGCGGCGCGAAACACAACGGATCCGGCGGTCCGGGTCGATTCTATGGAGTTACTCCGAGCCTGGGCCGGTCAGCCCGGGGTTCGCCAAACACTGGTGGAGGCTTTGGAGCGGGACCCGGATGACGGAGTCCGGATGAAGGCTCTGGAGACGCTCCGGCCCTATGCGGCACAGCCCGACGTTCGGACTGTCCTCTTGCATGCCCTCCGGGCCGATCGAAACGCGACGGTCCGCGCGCAGGCAGTGGAAGTGCTGACCATGGGAAATCTTCAGAATTCGGAGGTGGCGGGTGCACTCCAGGAGCTGATGCAGCGGGAGGAGAACCTCGATGTCCGTCAGCAGGGCCAGCGGGTGCTGCGGTCGATGAATGCCTCGCTTGAGACCTTTTAGCCGCGGTACGAATCTGTAGGTCATGCGTCGAAGTAAGTACGGAGTGTTTTGAATGATACTGAGAATTTTCGTAGTTACTCTAGGACTTACTCTGGCGATGATCCCTTCTTTTGGACAAGCTCCTGCGGAAGAGGGAATGCGCCGGCTTCTTGTCGGCTCTGGCTCTGGCTCCTACCTTGGCGTCGGTGTTCGAGAGATCGATCAGGCTCGCGCCAAGGAGTTGCGTTTGGCCGAGGAGGCTGGCGTGGAGGTTACTCAAGTAGACGATGAAAGCCCGGCCAGCAGGGCAGGACTGAAGACAGGTGATGTCGTGCTCGAATACAACGGGCAGCGCGTCGAGGGTAGTGAACAGTTCGTTCGCATGGTGCGCGAGACTCCGGTGGGAAGGGTGGCGAAGCTGAAGGTAATCCGGAGCGGGGCTTCGCAAGTGTTAAACGCCTCCATCGGTCAACGGAAATCGGGGCTGTCTGGACGCCGCCTGGAAGAATTGTCTAGCTTGGAGCGGCTCCAGATCCCAATGATGCAGCCAGGCGACATTCCTCGACCGTTTCTCTCATGGCGCAGCGGCATGCTTGGAATCGAGGCGGAGGGTTTAGGCAGTCAGTTGGCGGAGTTTTTTGGCGTGAAAGAGGGCGTCCTGGTACGCCACGTTCAACCGAATTCCCCCGGCGCGAAAGCCGGGTTGAAAGCTGGAGATGTTCTCCTGCGCGTAAGCGATACGAAGGTCACCTCTCCTCGGGAAGTTACCAATGCTCTCTTGGGGGCTAAAGAAAAAGGCACCATCTCTCTCCGAATTCTTCGAAACCGGAGCGAGCTTTCAGTCGACGTTGATGTTCGAGAGATCGAGGGGGCGCGCCGCCCGAACGCTCGGCCAGTAAGCCGGCCTCAAGAGTTCGAATAACAATCCCGGCTTAGCGGTTTGCGATGGCCCGATGGACTTTCAAGAGAAGGTCTACCTCATTCGTAGGCATACCAACGGTCGCAGCAATCTTGTCTGACGCTTCTCCCTTCTGCGCGAGGCGGATGATGGCCGTTCGCTTTCCGCGCGTCGGGCCCGAACTGTGCGGAAGGTGCGCGGCTTGGGACTGTGCCAGCGCCTCGTCGATAAGTTGGACCTTGTCCGCTGTTTCGCTCAGCTTCGTCTCTAAGAGGTTGAATCGAAGCTCGGATTCAGCACTCTTACGCTCGACCGCATTCCGGTGCTCTTGCAACCGAGTCTCTAAGCGACGTAGGTCGAACTTTGCAGAAAAGAACAGGAACAGGCAGGCGCCAAGTACAGCACTAAGCAGCAGGCACAGAATTAGCACCTCGAAAGACGGAATGCTGATCATAAAGTAACTCCTTAGTCCAGCGAGCGGATCCGTTCCGCCCTGCTGACAATTTGATGAATGCGAATGCCGTAATTTCCTTCGACTACAACCACTTCACCCCGGGCAATAACGCAATTGTTCACAATCACTTCGACCGGCTCGCTAACGTTGCGATTTAGCTCGACGATCGATCCCGTAGTGAGCTTGATGACATCCTTTAACGGAAGTTGAGCGCGGCCGAACGAAACACTCACCGGCATCTCGACATCCATCAGGAGATCCATCTTGGAGTTCTCGGCTACCGGCGCCGAACGCGGAGCTTCTGCGGCCGGTTCGGCGCTCCGGTCTTTCGTTGGCTTCGTTTCGCTGGATTGCTCTTCCTCCTCGCCGAAGAGCCGAATCAGTTGGTCCGCAAATCCGAAGTAGAGTGCGATTTCATTGCCTTCTGGATCGTGGGCTCGAAGCTGAGCAATTCTTCCCCGCGAGGGGACCGATGTTTCTTCCGCACCCTTTGCGAGTCCGACTTCCTTACCTATGTGGCTTCCAACGACTCGAGCGACCCCGGATAGGGCTTGGCTCAAGATCTCGACGTACGTGCTTAGGACATCGGATTCGCTCGCGTCATCAATCCCAGCGGCTTGCAACGCAGCTCCGCCGATGGCTTTCCAACCGCTCGGGCCGATCATTACCCGGAATAGCGGATCCGCGTGAATCGTCAGCCGCTGACCCCAAATGTGGAGGTCCGGCTCTGCGGCAACAGATTCCGGCGTCACCTGCCCTGCGACTTCGATGGTCCACGACTGCCCGAGCATGCCCTCAAGAGTGAGCCCGAGCTGTTTGGTGAACTCTTCGACGAGAAGTTGGTCAGGGGATGCCATGTTTCGTTCCTACTCTGCCTCAAGCAATCTAGAGGCCACCTTGCATCGGCCATTTCTTTTCGAGGTTGGAACGCAGGCGGAGAATAGCCTGGGACTTGAGTTGGGAGACTCTCGATTCGTGCAGTTTGACGACCTTCGCGATTTCCCGCAATGTCAGTTCCTCGTGGTAGTACAAGCTCAGAACGGTGCGTTCCACATAAGGCATCCGTTCAATCGCTTCAGCCAATAATCGTTCCAATTCGGAACGCTCGAGCAGACGGGACGGCCAATTCTCCTCGTTATCGGAAACAAAACGCAGCAGATCCCGGCCCTCTTCTTCGTTTCCGGAACCCTCCAGGCTCCCGAGGTTGATACCTCTTACGTCGATCAACCATTCGTGGTATTCCTGCATCGACAACTTCAGTTCGACGGCGATCTCTTCTTCGCTCGGCGCCCGTTTCAGGCGTTGCTCGAGTATGTTGATCGTCGCCTCAATAAGCTTGACTCTTTTCCGCTGCTGGCGAGGGGCCCAATCCATTCCGCGAAGGCTATCGAGGATGGCGCCTCGGATTTTGTACTCCGCATACGTTTTGAGCTTCACGTTCATCTTCGGATCGAAATGATCGATCGCGGAGATGAGTCCAACAATGCCCGTCGAGACCAAGTCGTCCAAACTAACGCTGCCTGGTAGGCGCTCATGGATTCGGCGTGCAATTAATCGCACCTGGGGCAGGTGATCCAGAATTAGCTGCTCCCGATCACTGCTGAGTTTTTCTGCGGTGGCAAAATGGGCATTCATAACGTGGCATAGCTCCGCGTATCGTGATTTTCGGAGAACGCTGCCACCCCGGCCGAATAGGGCTGGTTCGGGGCGGGCCGGGTTATCCCTTCGTCTTGCGAGGGTGAAAAGCCTTGATGGATTAGATTCGATAGTGCTTGCGGCGTTGCTTCCACGATACTCTCCGGAATCTTTCGCCCTGTTGTCATCCACGAGAGCGGCAAACGGGCCTCGGCGGCCAATGACCATACAGGTCCAAAGCACAAAGACTCATCAAGTCTGGTGAACAGCAGGTGGGTCGGATGACAAATCCTATAAGCTGTCCAATACCGAATCATTTCCGGATTCCGAAGAGTTGCCGGCAAAACCAGATGGCGTTCCATCGTCATGTACCCGCACAGGCCAAGGCCTAGAACCGCGAGTTCGGTACTATCCTGCATGGAGAGTCCCGGCGTATCGATTAGGATGAGCCCCTCCGAACGGGCGCCTGAAAGAATTTCAGGTACGAACTCCGGACCCGAGACGCGCTGATAGCTCACACCCAGCAGTCCACAGATGGTTTGCAGATGGTCGCCACCTCCGATCCGTTGATTGTCTAGGTCCAGAACGTGAACGGGCCGTCCGCTAGCCAGTCCTTCGCGAACCGCGAGCTTTGCCAGCGTAGTCGTCTTGCCGGCGCCTGGAGGTCCGATCAGGGAGATGATTCGTTGCTTTTCCATGTGGGACTGGGGACGATTGGACGTTGGAATCAAGAGGGCCTCGTTGAGCAACGCCTCGGGTGTCTGCGAGTTCGAGATCGTTCCGCCTCGCATCAACTGCAATCCGACTTTCTTCGTAATCTCGTCGATATGCTTAGTTCGCACTTCTCGTTCTGCCAAATATCCATAGAGTTCATTGAGCGTGCTCCGAATCTCTTCAGATCGGCATAATTCTTCATTCGGCGGCGCATCCATCATCCTCGAGAGAGCCTTCAGTTCCCGGCGGATGTTTTCTCGGTGGGAATCCGAAGTGGATTTGTGCATCCGGTTCAGTTGAGGAAGTTCGCTTCGCGATGGCGGCTTTCGAACTGGAACTGCGGCGTTGACGGCAGCTGGCGAGGGCGGATCGGGCGATGTATTCACGGTTTGAGGCGCGGCAAATACCACCTCATAGCGACCCAAATGCTCTGCCCCTGAACTGGCCCGCTTAGAGTGAACCAGCATCGCCTCTTCTCCAAACTCGCTGCGGGCGAGAACCAGGGCCTCTTCTACGGTGTCAACGAAATATGTCTTGAGACGCATTGTTTTTTCTCCACTAATTCGTTCGGATTACACCCTGGGCGAGAACCCTTACGCCCGGCGGGATTTCACTGTGCGAAAGGACCGTCAGGTTGGAAATAGAGCCTTCGGTGATCTGGCGAAGAAAGTACCGATTGCTACTTCCAGTAAGTGTGACAATCGGCCCCTCATGAGCACCAATTACGGCACGGATACGGTCCAGAATTTCCTGGATCCTGCGGGGAGGTAGGTTCAAGATCGAATTGGCTTCACCGTGTTCAATACTGCTGTCGAGGATGGCTTCAATCGAGGGATCGACCAGATAGGCATGGAGTTCGGAGCTGGAGGAGAGGTACGGCTTAATGACCATCCGTCTGGTCGCCTGACGGACGTACTCGGTCAGTAAAACGGCATTCTTGGTCATTGCAGCTGCCTCTCCCAGTGCCTCAAGGATCGATGCTCCGTCCCGAATGGAAACTCGCTCGCGGAGCAAGTTTTGCAGCACTCGCTGCACACTCGCTAACGGAAGCAATTTGGGAACCAAATCCTCAATTAACTTAGGGTTTTCCTCCGCAATGCGATCAAGCAGCTTTTTGGCGTCCTGCCGCGAGAAGATCTCGTGCGCGAATCGCCGAATGGTCTCAGCCAAATGAGTCGCCATCACGCTGACGGCATCCACAACGGTGTATCCCGCCGCACGCGCCTCTTCTGCTCGCTCGGCGGGGATCCAGATGGCCGCAATCCCAAATGCGGGTTCCTTTGTGGGAATCCCGTCCAATTTGGGACAATCCTTCGAAGTCGGAATGGCCATTTCCATTCCGGCCGGCAACTCGCAGCGCCCGATCTCGGCGCCCTTGAGCGAAATCGTATACTCCCGGGCCTTCAACTGAAGATTGTCCGTGACTCGCACCGCAGGCAATAAGTAGCCCAGGTCGGTAGCCAACTGACGTCGAATACCAGCGATTCGCCTGAGCAGCGGGGACTGCGCGCCGCCCTCGACAAGGCGGACCAACCCCAGGCCCATCTCAACGGCAAGGATCTCGACCCGCAAAAGGGACTCCAGGTTCTCCCGGGCCGGTGGACTGCTAGATTCCGCGTTCGCCTTCTCGGACGTGTCTACCGTCTGGGCAGATTGCTTCAGGCGCCAGCCCACGAATCCCGCGGCCCCTCCAAGTGCGAGGAAGGGTATTGTCGGCATGCCTGGAAACATCGACATCGCCATGAGCACTCCTGCCGACAGCAGCAAGGGTTCCGGGTTGCTAAAGACCTGCTTCTGGATGTCCTGGCCGAGTTTATTGTCGGAACCCGTACGGGTGATGATCAACGCACCACAAACTGAGATCATCAACGCGGGAATCACCGTCACTAGTCCGTCGCCAATCGTGAGAATGGTGTAGGTCTGCAGAGCTTTCTTCAGATCCATTCCATGCTGGATAACGCCAATGAGAAAGCCGGCCAGTATGTTGATCACGGTAATGAGAATACTTGCGACCGCGTCCCGCTGCGTGAATCGGGACGCGCCGTCCATGGCCCCATAGAATTCCGCCTCGCCAGATAGTTCTTTCCGTCTCCGCCGAGCCTCCGATTCGTCAATCAGTCCAGCATTAAGGTCGGAGTCGATCGACATCTGTTTGCCAGGGAGGGCGTCGAGCGTGAAACGGGCCGTTACTTCCGAAATGCGAACAGCACCGTGGTTGATAACAACGTATTGGATGGCGATCAGAACTAGGAAAATTACCAATCCAATCACGTAGTTGCCACCGACAACGAAGTTGCCGAAGGCCTCGATGACGTCACCAGCGGCAGCTGTCCCGGAATTTCCATTGAGAAGGATGAGTCGTGACGAAGAGATGTTGAGTGCTAGACGGAAAAGCGTCATTAGCAGCAATGCCGTCGGAAAGACGTTAAACTCGGCGGGTTTGTTGATGTAGATCGAGACCAGAAGCAGAACTACGGAAAGCGTAATATTCGCGCTGATCAGGAGATCCAGGACCACTGCGGGCACCGGTGTGATCATTGCCAGGACGATGGCAAGCACTGTCAGTGGGACGGCGGCGTCTCGCCAGGAAAACGAGGAAAAGAGTTCGGTGAAGCTGGCGTCTGCTGGGGCGGGGGTGACGCCGGACTGGCTACGCGACCTACCACCCGACGCTGGTGAACTGGGTGTGGGCTCGGAACTTCGAGAGGAAATCGGTCCTATTGGTGTGGTGGAAGTTGCCATAGTTACCTGAGGACTCTATGCATTTATGCTGCCAGGGAGACGCCCGCCCATCACTCGAAACAGATAGGCCAAGATTTCGGCTACTGCGCGATAAAGGTGCGGAGGGATCTCTTGACCAACGTCGACTGCAGCGTAAAGCGCGCGGGCAAGCGGAGGGTTCTCAACGATTGGAATCTCGTTTGCCATTGCGATCTCCCGAATTCGCCTCGCGAGATAGTTCTTTCCCTTAGCTATTACTTTCGGTGCGCCCGAACCGCCCAATTCGTAACAGATGGCGACCGAGTAGTGGGTCGGGTTAACGATGATAGCTGACGCTTTGGGAACATTCGTAATCATCTGCCGACGAGAATTGTCGCGCTGCATTTTTCGCAGTTTCGCCTTCAATTGGGGATTGCCCTCGGACTCCTTGTGCTCGTCCTTGACCTCCTGTTTGGTCATCTTCAACTGTTTTGTATAGCGGCTCTGCTGTCGATACCAGTCCACGGCTCCCACCAAAAGGAAAATAAACGTTGCTTTGTAGAGGAGGTCCGAGATCATCGCGAACACTACGCTTGCGCCAGATGCCGCCGAGCGTCCAGGAAGCGAGAGCAGTTTCGTGGCGTTGGCTGAAACCAGGAGGTAGATTGCTCCCAAGAAGACCGGGAGCAAGAGGGCGGCTTGGCCTGCCGTCACGACGTTCTGTTTCGGCAGCTCCTTCAGGCGCGACAGTGGATTGAGTCGGTTGAATTGTGGGGCCAGTTTTTTCGCGGAAATGCCGAGGCGCGAGACCAGGAGCTGAGACAGTATAGCCGCGCCGGTTAGAACGAGCCCGATTCCAACAATAGGTAATAGGTGCGGGACGAGGACCCTCGAAAACAGTTCGTGCAGAGACTCGCGATGCAGTTCCCTGTAGGTAAATGCGATTCCGATCCACGTGGTGATGTGAATTCGGCAACTAGTCCCAAATTGGTCCCCGAATTGGAGCACCATCACGAAAAAGGTTGTGAATTGGACGGCGGCGATGAACTCTTTGCTTACTACGTAATTGCCGTCTTCACGCGCTTTATTGAGTTTTCGCGGGGAGGGTTTTTCTGTACGGTTGTCGTCTGCCACTTATCCCCCGCTTGGGCTCAATATTTTTTCGATAAAGCGAAAGGTTCCCTCGCTCGAATGCATCATCCGATGGGGCATCATCTGAACGGCTATGGCGAGGCCGGCAAGACTTAGCAGCATCTTCAATGGAAACGACAAGTTTAGGAGCTGCATTTGTGGTTGTAGCCGCGAGAGAAGTGCCATCGCCACATCCACGAGCAGGAGAACTCCGACGATTGGTGCCGCAATTCGTAAACCCTGGCCAAACATTTCGCCACTCAAAGCGATTAGTGCCGGGGCGTCTGCCCGAGCTGCCATAAAGGCCCCCGGAGAGTAGGCTTCAAACGAAGTTAGAACTGCCTTCAGCAGGATCCTATCTAGCCCTAAACTCAGGAAAAGCCAAGAGGCGCTGAGGCCAAGCAAAACTTGTAGAACAGAAGAATCAGCTTCGGAATTGGGATCCACCGTCGAGGCATAAGAGTATCCTGCCTGGACGCTCAGCGCTTGTGCCCCTAGTACGACCCCTTCGTGCAGAAACTGGATCGCCAATCCGATCAAGAGACCCAGGCTCACTTCCGCCAGCATTACGCTGAATGCCCCGGAGAGCGTCATCTCGATCCCGCTGACTGCAGGCGTAAGCGGGAAGATAAGCCAACTCATGAGGACGACCAGCGCGACCCTCGTCGGTGCGATGGCAGACCTGATTCCCGGGATTGGGATGAAGGCGAAAATGCCTCCCACGCGAAGGAGTACCAACAAAAAATGCAGCACGAGCGTTTGCGAAATCACCAGATCTCTGGCGCCAAGATGGATTCCCCAGTTCGCAGAGTTATCGGGCATATTTGTCGAGATGACCTAAAATAGAAATCGAGTATTCCGTGAGCCGGTAAAGCATCCAAGGCAAGAATACGAAGAGAGCAAGGAGAAACGCGGCGAGCCGGGGAACCGTTCCAAAGGCGGAGTCTTGAATCGAGGTCACGATCTGCAAAAGGCTGATCAACACGCCTGCAATGAAACCTACCCCCAACAAGGGAAGGCAAAGCCAGAAGCACTGCGTGAATGCCTGGCGTACGATTTCCACTACCATCGGACTTGTCATCTTGATGTCTCCGGCTTCAATAGAACGATCTGACCAGCGACCCAACAACCAAGTTCCAGCCATCGATGAGAACGAATAGGAGCAGCTTGAACGGGGCCGAGACCATCACAGGTGGAAGTTGGACGATTCCTACCGACAACGTGACGGATGCAACCAAAATGTCGATGACGAGGAACGGCAAGAACAACATCGCGCCAATCTGGAAACCAGTCTTCAATTCGCTCAGTACATAAGCCGCGCATAGGATCTTGAGGTCGAGTCCCTCCGGAGTTTTGGGCGGGGGAGTTCGGGAGACCTCCAGCAGCATTTGGACATCTTTCTCTCTGATGTACCGTACGAGAAAGGCTTTGAGCGGGACTTGCCCGGTGGCAGCAGCCTCCGAGAGTGTGATCGTACCCGCTTCATAGGGATTCCATGCCTTTTCATAAACCTCTGTGAGGACGGGATTCATGATCACCATCGTCAGAAACAGTCCAAGCCCGAGGAGCACGGGGTTTGACGGCGCTGTTTGGGTGCCAATCGCTTGCCTTAGGAAGTGCAAGACCAACGTAATGCGTAAGAACGGTGTCAGCGACATGATGATGGCTGGCAACACCGTCAAGCCGGTGAACATGAGTATGATCTGCATTGGCAGACTTACCGAAGTTGCACCAGTGGCGGACCGCTCTCCTAAGCCCGGCTGCTCAAATTGGATGCCCGGCACCGGCCGAGGCGCAGGGGCCGCATCGAGAGAGCTTGAGCCCAACTGAACAATGATCAAGATGTAAAGTAGCCTAAAGCTCCAGCGCTTCCAAGTGTTCACGCGACACCGCCAGCGGCTTGAAGCGCCTTGGTTTTGCCTGAGAGTGGTTGGATCGGTACAACCGCTTTGTTGGAGACGGCAAGCAGGATAGTCTCGCCATCGAATGTAACGACGTGCAAGGTACAATCTGGTCCCAACGTTAGCTTTTCGATCGATTGCAGATGTCTTTCGTTCGATGGCCTGCTCCATTGGATAGCTCGACCACCCTTGGTCACTGAGAAGGCCCGGATAAGCCAGATGAATCCACCTAGGAGTCCGAAGGTGATCGCCAAGGCGGCTATGGTTTTGTACGGTTCCATACGAGCTACTCTTGCAAGTTGAAGTCCGTAATCCGCACGCCCATTGAGGACTCGATAATTACGATTTCCCCGAATGCAACCAGAGCGTCTCCCGCGAGTACGTCGATGTTCTCACCGGCCGACCGCCGCATCTTGATTACGCTACCTGGCGCCAAACTCAAGATCTCTCTAACGGTCATGATCTTCCGGTCCAGTTCCACGACAATCTCAATCGGGATATCTGCGCAGTGTCCGAGCTCTTCGGCGACGTTCATTTTGGCGTTTCACTCTGGAACTAACGTTTCAAATTGATCGTTTCCTGGCTGATTTCGTCAACCGTTGTCACGACCCTTGTATTGGCTTGGTAGCCGCGCTGGAGAACGATCAGGTTGGTGAATTCTTTGGCGATATCCACCGTGGAGTTTTCGACCGCGCCGCCGATGATTGAACCGCGTCCTCCCGTCCCGGGGGTTCCGACCGCCGGCACCGCGCTTCGGGCACTCAGTTGGTAAGAGTTGTTGCCCACCGAGATTAGAGATTCCGGGTTGCGGATAGATGCCATTGCGAGTTGTCCCACCACAAGTTGTTCGCCGCTTGAATACTGAGCCAGTACCACGCCGCCATCGCCGAGACCGACTCGCACGAGTTGCGCCGCGGCCGACCCATTCTGGCCCAGTGCCGAAATTGCGGACGGCTGGGCGAACTGAGTCAGTCGTGGAGTCGGGCCATTGAACATGTTCCAGGTGATGTCCATCGGAGCCGCTCCACTGTTCAGTCCAGTGATGTTCAGCGTTGGGAATGGCCCCGCGGCGGGGGGATTGGTCAGGGCGCCAGAGCTATCAAAGTTGATTACCCCGGTGACGGGAGTTACCGGACTCGAAACGTCCGCGTCGGGAACGGAGAACGAGTAGCTCCACTCTCCTGGGTTTGCCGTTTTCGTGAACTCAATGGACACGATGTGGGAGACACCAAGCGAGTCGTAGACCTCCATCGAAGAGGAGAACGTATCGGCAGGTGGACCGGCCGTGGCTCTGGCATTGAGATTTAGATCAAACGACATTTCGCTAGTTGGGTTTGCAGGACGGAGTGAGCCAACCGGCACCGCCACGTCAGAAACGGGGAGGTTTGTGTTCATCACGCCGTTCTGAGAGACCCAGCCCTGCACCCGCTCGCCGGTAGCTGTTAGCAGAACGCCATTCCGGTCCACTTGCAGGTTGCCCCCGCGTCCATAGATAGTGGCGTTCGACTTGGACCGCAAGACGAGGAACCCATCTCCCTGGATCGCTGCGTCGAGGGGACCGGCGCTGGACTGTATCGCTCCCTGGGAAAACTGTCGAAGAGTAATCGGGCGCGCGACGCCGAAACCGACTTGTGTCTCGCCAAGGCCGGCGCCAAGAGATTGCGTTACGAGGTCGTAGAACGAGACAACGCTAGCTTTGAATCCTGGGGTGTTCAGATTCGCCAGGTTGTTGCCAACGACATCGACGGCTGTCGAATGAGCTCCGAGCGCAGAAAGTGCAGTGGAAAAAGAGGTAAACATGATGGCTCCAAGTTAGGTTAGGTGCGGACGATTTATGCGGTGGGCTCGCCGGTTGCGGTGGTTTGCAGGAGGTCTTTGATGGCGGCAATGTCCTGGCGCATGCCCAGGCTTTGCTCCAGGTCGGTGAATTGCGCCAACTGGCTCAAGAACTGAACGCCATCTTGTGGGCTCATTGGATTCTGGTGTTTGATTTGCGCAACCAGCAGTTGAAGAAACGTCTCCTTATTGGCAAGGGGATCCACGTCTCCTTCCGGTTTTTTGGTGCTGGGTGGCTCGAAATTGAATGGATTGCTGACTAAGGGGGTAGTGGGCGCAGATGTCATGGATTAGCTCCTTGGTTTAGTGCGGACTGAGTGGTCGGTAGTCGAGTAAAAACGGCGTCTTGTCCGGGCCGGATTTGGTCGAGAATCGTTGGCGTTGTTTCCTTTGCTGGTGTTGTTGCTGCTCCTGGTTAAAGCGCCTCTGCTCATCTCCCGGGTTCGCGGCAGAATCGGGCATGGCCTGTTCAGGAAGTGACGGGGTCCACGTCTCGCCGTCTCGCCACCCACCCTCTCTGGAGAACGTTGTTGAGACGGCCTCAAGTCCATGGGGCTTCAGGCGTTCGACTAAGCCTTCCCACTCCGATTCAGCTGGAACGGCGAGCGGCTCGCCGCCCCCCTGAATCTTCATCAGGATCTCGTCACCCCTCTGAAGCAGGTTGAGGCGAACCTCACCCCCGTTGCCCGTAGCTTGTGTGCCGAAATCGTCCGGGGAGATTCTCAGTTGGAACTGCAGCGGCGAAGCGCGCTTCTCGGGAATGGCGCTGTTTAAGGATTCCTCAATGGCTTGGCGGAATTCCTTCGGTGAAATCGACTCGGCTTTTGATTGAGATCCGTCAAGGACGGTGTGCGAGTTGTTGGGTATCGACGTCTGGCCCCTTTCCGCGAAGAACGGCTGTTCCCGTGGTGTAGCACTGTGTTGATCCTCGGGCGCAGGGTCGCTACCGTTGCCCTTGGGAGCGTCGTCACGGTCTGGGTGGTCCGAGTCGGCATTCGAGGAGTTGGTGAGGCTGTCGGGATGTTCTCCCAACCCCTCAAGTACTTGTTGCTCTGGCATCGTCGCTTGAACGCTCGAAAACTCAGGTCCCAAGATCGCCATCGTTTCTTCTATGGCTACTGGCGCGGGCACCTGCAATTGGAAGACGGCCTCGACGTCGACGGGCCCGGAGGGCATGTGCGCAACTGGCGCGCCCTCCGCGATCTGAGTCTGCGAAGAGGGCGCCGGACTTGCTGCCGCGGCGTGTTCGGGCGCGACAGTGCTGGAGTTGCTGGCGACCGGAGGTGCGTACTGCTGTGGTATCGGTATCGCCGTGGACAGTATTGTCCAGTCGGCAGCGGATAGCTCGAGCCCTTCGCCCGTAGCAGGAGTCTGTTCCTCGATCTTGTTGCCGTGCACATCGCCAGTGGACGCGACGGTTTCGGCCTCACTTGATTCGGTGGTCTCCGCTGTTTCACCGGATAGAACAACCGAGGCGTGCGCGAGGAATCCTGCCCAGAAGTGGGCGCCCTCGGGCGAAGAGAAGCTGTTGCGGGGTGTTTGGATATCTGAGTTGATGGACGCCTCGGGCTCCCCTTCCACTGGTTGTTCGATCTGGAACATGAATCCCAGGATCGAGGTCCATTCTGAAACGGCCGGCTCATTGGTTCTCGGCGCTTTCGCAGGTGCCATTGCTTCCGGAGGTCCTGCACAGCTCGCTGGTGATAATTCGATTCCCATATCCGCTCGATGCAATCGATTGCATCTGGAGGGCCACATAGGCTCAGCAGCGCCATATGACATTTGAGCCGTTGTTTCTTGTCATGCTCGCGGCAATATCCTGGCAGAAAGCCAAATAATTGGCGCGCCCAGATACCATTCGAGATAAGGCAAGGCTTTGGCCCTTCACCTGCATGACCCTCACTAACTATGGATCCAATCGGAGTGGCAGCAGCGAGCGGAATGAGAGCGAGAATGGAATCGCTCGAAATTCTTGCCAACAACCTCGCGAACAGCACTACCGCCGGGTTCAAGGCGGATCGGGAGGCCTATGGCCTATTCGTCGGGCCGGAAGCGTACAGCAATGGTGGACCGCCGCTCACCGTCCCAGTGACGGAGAAAAACTGGACAGACCATACACAAGGTCCCCTGCAGGCGACCGGAAAATCTACCGACCTCGCGCTGTCAGGCCGAGGCTTTTTTGTCCTCGGCGGTAAAGCTACACCGTCGTATTCCAGGGCAGGTTCGTTCCGCGTCGCTCCAACTGGAGTTCTCGAGTCGGGCGACGGGAGGCCGGTTCTCGACACTCAGAATCGTCCGATTCAACTGGCTCCCAATAGCGATATTCAGATCACAGCAGCCGGCGAGGTGTACCAGAACGGCGCAGCGGTAGCCCGGCTCAAGGTGGTCGAGTTTGCCCGGACTGAGGCACTTACAAAACAGGGCTCCAGCACCTTCGAACTTCCTGCTGGCGCCCCAGTATCGGATCAACCGGTAGCAGCCACGCAGTATCAGGTCTACCAGGGATATTTGGAAGCGCCCAACGTTCACGCCGCTGAGTCGGCAGTGCGCATGATTCATGTGCTTCGACAGTTTGAGTCGCTGCAGCGCGCTTTGACTATGACGTCAGAGATGAATCAGAAAGTTCTCGACGAGGTGGTGAAGTCTCATGGCTAAAGGAATTAATCAATGATCAGGGCACTCTTCAGCGCGGGCAGTGGCATGTCGGCGCAACAAACCAACGTCGACAACATAGCCCACAATCTGGCCAACGCGAACACCGTTGGTTTTAAGATGCGGCGGGCCCAATTCCAGGACCTGCTTTACCAGACTATGGTGCAGCCTGGCGCGGCCGCCGGCGCTCAGACGACGATTCCCAGCGGGCTCCAGATCGGCCTTGGTGCCCGTACCTTTGCGAACGAAATCATCTTCACGCAGGGCAGTTTCATGCAGACGAGCAATCCGCTCGATCTTGTAATCGAAGGCCGGGGGTTCTTTCAGGTCCGCCGTCCGAATGGGGAGATCGGGTACACCCGCTCAGGACAGTTTCAGATGAATCGGGACGGCATCATGGTGACTAGCGAAGGCGATCCGCTGGAACCTCAGATTACGATTCCTCCCGAGGCTCAAGGTATCTCGATCGCGCAGGATGGAACTGTAAGTTTTCAGCAGGCGGGTCAGGCCGCCGCGCAGATCGCCGGCCAGATTCAGCTGGCCAGCTTCGTGAACCCGGCTGGGCTAAACAATATCGGACGGAACCTGTATCTGCCAACTGATGCCTCCGGCGAGCCCGTCATCGGGAATCCGGGCGGACAGGAGGGCATCGGATCCCTGATGCAGGGTTACATCGAGCAATCCAACGTGAGTGTGGTTGAGGAGTTTATCAACCTGATCATGAGCCAGCGAGCCTATGAGGCGAACTCGAAGGTTGTCCGGGCCGCTGACGAGATGTATCAGCAGGTAAACAACATCGCTCGCTAGAAAGGAAATCCCATGCGATTCATTGTGAGTTTGTGTCTAGTGGCTTTTGAGGTCTCGGCTTGCACCGCGGTAGAAGGTGAGCGGATCATCGCGCGAGACTTAGCCGCAGCTATTCCGTCTTTCCTCGCGATCAAGCCGGAAACAGACTTTGGCCCCTCTCCATCTCCTGGTGTCCGGCGGGTTTTGTCCCGCGCACAGTTGGCGCGGCTCGCTGCGGCTGAGGGGATTCCCTCCGAGGGCTTACCAGAATCTCTATGCTTGGAACGCCCTCAGGCAATACTCGATCCAGCGGTGATCCTGGCCTCGATTGAGGGCGCGGCGCGCGAGATCTTTCCATCCGAGGAGATCCGGGTGGAGGTGCTCGATTACATCCGGTACCCACTCCCGCCGGGAATGTTGAGCTTTCGCCGTCAGGGCGTCTATGGAGGTTCCGGCAAGACGATAGACGCGCCGTTGCTTTGGCGTGGCTCACTCACGACAACGGGGAAACGCTCTCTGCCGGTGTGGGCGAAGGCCAAGGTTCTCGTGCGGCGCCCTTGTTGGAGTGCCAAGACAGAACTTCCCGCTGGAGCCCAACCTGTCGAGGAACAGTTCGAGCGAGCCGAGCAGTGGCTAAATCCGTTCCTGGCCGCGGCTGACTGTGCTGATCCGACGGAGAAGAAGGTCCGTCTGCGCCGTCCGCTTCGGGCGGGGCAACTACTCCTTCGGGCCGACCTCGCCCTGGTTCCGCCGGTCCGTCGTGGCGAAAGCGTTCAGGCTTCACTCGAGATTGCTTCGGCCACGCTGAGCTTTGACGCCGTGGCTGAAATGGACGGAGCAGATGGCCAAGCGGTCTTCATCAAGCGAGACGGTCGCCGCCTGCGAGCTCGGGTGATGGGCGCCGGCGCCGTACAGGTCATTGCAGGAGAATCGAAATGAAGCGTCTCTTAGTTGTTTTGCTCCTGGTCGGCAGCTCGACTGCATCCTTGGCGCGGAAAAAGACGGGCCCTGCACTCTCGCCCCTGGATGAGTACATTCAACAGGCCACGCAAGGAGGGTCGACCCCAAGCACGTCAGCAACACCCGGTTCGCTATTTCAATCGGGCGCGAGGCTGGCGGACCTTGGGAGGGACTTTCGGGCCCAGAACGTCGATGATTTGGTCACCATCCTTGTGAGCGACCGGGCGTCAGCAGTAGCGCGGGGCGTGACCAATTCGAATCGAAAGTCGAGCGTGAAGCAAGGGATCACGGCGGCTTTGGGGCCGCTTCCCATTGCCGGGCCACTCGCCAATTTGGCCGGAACGAACGGAGCGACCCAACTCCAAGGTCAAGGGGAGACCAGCCGGACTACCGTGCTGAATACAACGTTGACGGCGCGAGTGAGGACGGTGCTGCCGAATGGCAATCTCATCGTTCATGGAGTGAAAGAGGTCGTCGTCAACTCTGAGCGGCAGATCGTGGAGATCCGTGGCGTGGTACGCCCGGAGGATCTCACCGGTGGCAATTCGATTGTTTCGGACCGGGTTGGCATGCTGGAGATACGGGTGAATGGCAAGGGTGTTGTCGGTGATGCTGTCCGCAGACCCTTCATCCTCTATCGCTTGCTCTTGGGGTTGTTGCCGCTATGAAACGACTTCTGGTGGTTGTTGCTCTGCTGGGTCTGCCGTACGAGGCCGGCTGGAGTGCTCCTGCTCGCCTGAAGGAGCTGGTGGCCATTGAAGGGGTTCGGGACAACCAACTCGTAGGATATGGTTTGGTGGTCGGGCTGAATGGAACTGGCGACAAGCGCCAGACTGTCTTTTCGGCGCAGACGCTGGCGAACCTGCTGGGCCGGATGGGGGTTACTGTCAATCCACAAGCGATGCAGGTGAAAAACGTCGCTGCGGTGATGGTGACAGCGACCTTGCCTCCCTTTGCGCAGCCGGGCACCCGGCTGGATGTAACTGTTTCGACTATCGGAGACGCGGCCAATCTGCAGGGCGGACAACTTCTGCTCACTTCGCTGAAGGGCGTCGACGGTCAGACCTACGTGGCGGCGCAAGGCGCGCTGATCACCGCCGGTTTCGTCGCGGGAAGGGCGGGGAATTCGCAAACGGTAAATCATCCGACTGCGGCCCGGGTGCCTTCCGGTGGGATTGTCGAGCGGGCCTCGCCGTCGCAGCTCTCGGCGACCTCGCTTCGCCTACAACTGTTGCGGGCGGACTTCTCAACCGCCGCTCGCGTCGCCAAGGCCATCAATGAACGATTTGCCGCGAGTGGGACCCTTGTCGCGCAGGCGGAGAGCTCCGCCGTGATTGCCCTACTGCCTCCTCCGGCGTACTCGTCAAGAATCGTCGAGTTCCTAGCCGAGCTGGAGGTGCTAACCGTTGACGCTGACCGGCGCCAACGGATCGTGATCAACGAGCGCACGGGAACGATCATTCTGGGCAAGGACGTCAAGCTCGCTCCGGTATCCATTCTCCATGGGAGCCTTTCCGTGGAGGTGCAAACTACGCTGGATGTGTCTCAACCCGAACCGTTGGCGGCAGGGACAACTACGGTGACCCCTTCGGTCGGAGTTGGTTCCAAGGAGGACAAGGCGCGCCAGATCGCGGTGAAGCCGGGCGCGACGGTGGAGGACCTTGTCCGCGGTTTGCAGACGATCGGTTCCACTCCTCGCGAGATCATAGCCGTCCTCCAGGCGATGAAGGCGGCGGGGGCGATGGACGCCGATTTGGAGGTGATCTAGTGGCATCGGAACTACTCTTAAAGAGACTGACGTCTCCTGCACCGGCTCTCGATGCGAAGCGCAAACCGCCCGCTTCGGATGAGGAAGCGGGGAAAGTCGCTTCGGAGTTTGAGGCCTTGTTGATTGGTCAGATTATTCAGTCCATGGGGTCGACTGCAGGTGGAGGGCTTTGGGGGGCGGAGGATTCTTCGGCTAGCTCGATGATCGAATTTGCCCAGGAGCATCTGGCGAAAAGTATAGCCGCAGGGGGAGGCTTAGGACTAGCGAAGGTAGTCCGCGAAGGGCTAAGGCAGAAATCTTCGACCTAGCTGTTGAAGGTCCGATTTGTTTTGCCGATGAGGGAGGTATCCGCCCGAACTAAATCGTGATCGACCATCGGCGTTCCCGCCGGCGGTTGTCGCTTGGGACTCAACTATGTCAATAGGCTTATCCCATTCTGGATGCCCCCCCGCCTTGAAGCCTCCTCGGACGCTCGCCGACTTATCGAAACTTGCGCTGCCACCGAGGGGGCGCAGGCTTGGAGCCTTGCGGCGACGAGTGGAGAGAGGCACCTACTGGGTCGAGCCGAAGGCGATTAGCCAGCAGATCACGGAGTTTTACCAGGCTGATGTGGCGATTCGCTAGTCGCTCGCAATGGACCTCTGGAGCGTGGAACGGGGCGATGCCGGCCTCGGCCGTCCAGTTGCCCTGATCATCGGGTCGAGGTCGTTTGCACGGCTGAGATTCGGTACGGGCGCGGGCGCTTCCGAGTGGGGCGATTGGAACGCTGGCGGCGGGGCGGGGCTCGATGCCCCGGCACGCCGCTGCTGGTTAGCCGTGGGAACGGACGGGATGCGACGTCCGAACGGACGTTCGACGCGCTACTCCGGATGGGGGAGTTTGGAGTCGTTCGCGGTAGGGCGGGCTGCATGCCCCGGCACGCCTCTGCTGGGTACCCGTGGGGACGGACGGGATGCGGCGGCCAAACGGACGTTCGATGCGCTACACCGAATGGGGACGTTGGGAGTCGTTGGCGGTAGCGCGGGCCTCATTCCCCGGCACGTCAACGCAGGTGGCCGCGGGTGCGGAGGGGATCCGTTACGGGCGCGGGCGCTTAGCGATCGGCTCCGAGTGGGGTAATTGGAACGGTGGCGGCGGGCGGGGCTCGACACCCCGGCGCGCCGCTGCTGGGTAGCCGCGCGTGCGGATGGGATTCGGTACCGGCGCGCGGGTGTTTGGCCATCTACTCTGAGTGGTGCTGTTGGCGGGCTGGCGGCGGGGCTCGATGGCCCCGCTCGCCGCCGCGGTTGGGTGGGCGGCCTCGTCACTTGGGCAAGGAGGGCGCTGCCGGTTGCGACGGCGAGATGGGGTTGGATCGGTCGATCCGTTTGGGCGGCTTGAGTCCTGTCAGGGTGGCGGCTCCGGCGCATTGGCAAAGGCTCTGTGGCTCGATATGGCCGTCTCTGGGGTTGGGTTAGCGGCTGGGGTAGAAGTTGTCCTTGTGGTGGGCGAAGGCTTGCCAAGTGGCCAAGGCCAGGGCGAAGACGAGGTCGTCGTGATCGGTTTGGCCTCCATCGCTGCGGAAGTTGACCAGCTCGTGGACCAGATCGGGGACTCCGGGCGTCGCTGCAGGGAGACTCAGCTTCTCGTTTCCTAAGGCCGTCCGGAGTCTCGTGAGTAAGTCGGGCCGGGGGATGCCGGTGTAGCCTCCACTCAG
The DNA here is from genome assembly GCA_945890485.1 of Candidatus Sulfopaludibacter sp. SbA3. Classification (GTDB taxonomy): domain Bacteria; phylum Acidobacteriota; class Terriglobia; order Bryobacterales; family Bryobacteraceae. Next base: position 149,774 of record CAMDCN010000020.1, read on the forward strand.
GTGGTTGGTCTGGTAGCCTCCGGTGATCACGGCGGGCTGGAACGTATCGACCCGCAAGGCTCGGTCGCGGCGGAGGACCTCGATCAGCGTGCTCTCTCCCGTGGCGTCGATGATCAGGTGGGTCTTCCGATAAGGCCCGGGCTGGGCGCTGATGATCGACCGGACGCGGCCGGGGAGGCCCAAGTGATCCGTGCCCAGCGGGAGCGAT
>CAMDCN010000021.1 GCA_945890485.1 Candidatus Sulfopaludibacter sp. SbA3
ATCGCTCCCGCTGGGCACGGATCACTTGGGCCTCCCCGGCCGCGTCCGGTCGATCATCAGCGCCCAGCCCGGGCCTTATCGGAAGACCCACCTGATCATCGACGCCACGGGAGAGAGCACGCTGATCGAGGTCCTCCGCCGCGACCGAGACTTGCGGGTCGATACCTTCCAACCCGCCGTGATCACCGGAGGCTACCAGACCAACCACTTGAGTGGCGGCTACACCGGAATCCCCCGGCCCGACCTACTCACGAGACTCCGAACGGCCTTAGGCAATGAGAAGCTGAGTCTCCCTGCGGCGACGCCCGGAGTCCCCGATCTGGTCCACGAGCTGGTCAACTTCCGCAGCGACGGAGGCCAAGCCGAGCACGACGACCTCGTCTTCGCCCTAGCCCTGGCCACATGGCAAGCCTTCGCCCACCACAAGGACAACTTCTACCCCAGCCGCTAACCCAACCCCAGAGACGGCCATATCCAGCCACAGAGCCTTTGCCAATGCGCCGGGGCCGCCACCCCGACAGGACTCAAGCCGCCCAGACGGATCGACCGATTCAACCCCATCTCGCCGTCGCCACCGGCAGCGCCCTCCTTGCCCAAGTGACGAGGCCTACCACCCAGCCGCTCCACCAGGGTCTGACCCGCAGCGGCACGGCGAGGCATCAAGCCCCGCCACACCGCCAGGAGTCCAATCCATCCGGCCCCAAGCGCCTCCCGCAAGCCCGACCCGACAGAGCCAACGCCCACAACGGGCGGCAGGCCTGTAAGCCCCGCCACACCGCCAGGAGTCCAATCCAGCCGGCCCCAAGCACCTCCCGCAAGCCTGTCCTGTCGTCACCAGCCGCTGCGCCCTTGACCGGCCCGACAGAGCCAACGCCCACAACGGGCGGCAAGCCGACAAGCCCCGCATCACCGCCAGGAGTCCGATCCATCCGGCCCCAAGCGCCTCCCGCAAGCCTGTCCTGTCGTCACCAGCCGCCGCGCCCGCTGCCCGCACGACGAGGCCGCCAATCCTACCGTCCCACTCAGCCGACACCCGCTGCGGCGCGACGGGGCGTCGAGCCCCGCCACACCGCCAGGCGCCAAACCATCCTGCCGGGCCGGCGCACGACCCGGCAGGAAGCACCACCCCAATCCCGTCACGCCGTCCCCAGCCACTGCCCCGCTACCCGCGCGACCAGCCCGCCAATCCTACCGCTCCACTCGGCCACGGCCAACACCCGCAGCGGCGCAGCGGGGCATCGAGCCCCGCCACACCGCCAGAAACCACCCGCCCCTGCGATACGATAGAGCCGATGCTCTCACGCCGTGCTCTCCTCGCCGCCCTGCCCGCGTTGCCCGCCCTCGCCGCCCGCAAACGCTCCGCCCTCATCATCGATGGGCAGAACAACCACGCCTGGGCCCAAACCACCCCCTACCTCAAGCGCTACCTCGAAGAGACCGGCCTGTTCACCGTCTCCATCTCCACCACCCCTCCCAAAGGCGGAGACATGGAAGCCTACCGCCCCAAATTCGCCGGCCACGACATCGTCGTCCTCAACTACAACGGCGAGGACTGGTCCAAGGCCACCGAAGCCGACTTCGTCAAATACGTCTCCTCCGGCGGCGGCCTCGTCGTCGTCCACGCCGCCAATAACGCCTTCCCCACCTGGCCCGAGTTCAACGAAATGATCGGCCTCGGCGGCTGGGGCAACCGCACCGAAAAGGATGGTCCCTACCTCCGCCTCCGGGAAGGCAAGTGGACGCCCGACACCCAGCCCGGACGCGGCGGCAGCCACGGCAACCAGCACGAGTACGTCGTCACCCTCCGCGACCCCAACCACCCCATCACGAAAGGCCTACCCGCCGAATGGCTCCACGCCAAGGACGAGCTCTACGACCGTCTCCGCGGCCCCGCCAAGAACGTCCGCATCCTCGCCTCCGCCTTCTCCGACAAGGCCACCCGCGGCACCGGTGAACACGAGCCCCTCATCATGGTCCTCTCCTACGGCAAGGGCCGCGTCTTCCACACCTGCCTCGGCCACGCCGTCGAGGCCATGCAGTCCGTCGACTTCATCGTCACCTACCAGCGCGGCGCCGAATGGGCCGCCACCGGGAAAGTCACGCAGAAACTGCCCGCGGACTTCCCCGGCAAGGACAAGGTCTCCTCCCGTCCCTAGCTCCCGCTACTTCGTAAAGACCGTGGTCCCGTTGACGACGGTCATCACCGGCTGGATCTTCCGGATCTCCGCCTCCGGGCACGTCAGATAATCCCGGTCGATCACCACAAAGTCCGCCCACTTCCCGGTCTCCAGCGACCCCAGCTCTTTCTCCGAAAAGTGCAGATAGGCCGCCCCGTTGGTGTACATCCGCAGCGCCTGCTCCCGCGTGATCTTCTCCTCCGGGTAGATCTCCTTGCCCGCCCGTGTCTGCCGCGTGATCGCCATCCACAGGTTGAAGAAGGGGTTGAACGGGTTCACGGCCTTGTCCTTATCGTGGCCGATCATGTGGTCGCTCCCTCCCGCAATCCCGATCCCGTTCTTCAGGTAGGTCTGCAGCGGGAAGAAGTACCGCATGTTCTTGTAGCCAAACACCTGCTCGAGCGCCGGCACGTCAAAGTGCAGCCAGCCCGCCTGCACGTCGGCCAGAATGCCCATCCGCTTCATCCGCGCAATCGCCTCCTCGCTCATGAAGCTCCCGTGCATCACGTGGGACCGCGTCGGAGCAATCGGCCGCTCCTTGTTCAGAGCCTCGAAGGTGTCCAGCAGCACGTCGATCGCCGCCCCACCCTGCGCATGGCTCGTCAGCTGCCAGCCCTTGTTCCGCGCCGCCCGCATGATCTGCGTCAGCTTCGGCCCGTCGACAAACAGCGTCCCCCGCGCATCCGGATCCGTCTGCCCATAGAGCTGTTTCCCATATGCGCCGTAGGGCATTCGCTGATACGCCGTGCCGACGCTCTGTCCGCCGTCCAGCGTCACTTTGAACGAGCCGAACTTCAGCCAGGCATCCCCCTGGCCGGTCTTCCAGGAGTTCTTCTCGATCTCGGCGACGACCTGCTCCACCGGCCGCATGGCGTTAATCCGCCAAGTGATCACAGTCCGCACCGGCAGCTTCCCCTGCGCCTTTAACTTGGCGTACAGGTTATAGTCCTCGAGCACGGAAGCCCGATCCCCCACCGTCGTCAGCCCCGCTGCGGCATAGAGCTTCAGCATCATCTCGAGCGCTTCCAGCTTCTCCGCCTCGCTATAGCTCGCACCCTGCGGAACGCCCTTTAGCAAGGAGGCTGCATTCCGCAGGATCCCGTTCGGCTGCCCATCCGGACCTTTGACCACTTCCCCGCCCGCCGGGTTGGGCGTCGACGCGGTGATCCCGCTGATCTTCAGCGCCATGGTGTTCGCGCCCCAGACGTAGGAGCCATCGAACGCCACCGGATGGTCCAGCGTCACGTCCAGGTCCTGCTTAGTCGGAAACCGCTGTTCCGCCAGTCGCGGAGGCAAGGTCCGCGGCACAACAATCCATCCGCCTTTCGGCGTCGTCTTGGCCTGTTCCCGGATGAACTTCTGGATGTCTCCAATGCTATCGAGCGGCGGCAGCTTCCGCTTATACTCACTGAGCCCCGCGCCCAGCGCGTGGACGTGCGCGTCGATGAGCCCCGGCAGCACCATTTTGCCGCCCAAGTCGATCAGCTTCGTCGCGGGCCCCTTCTTCGCCAGAACCGCCGCGTTCGTCCCCGCTGCGACGATGCGCCCGTTCTCCACTGCCAGCGCCTCGACAATCGAGAACCTAGCGTCCGCCGTCACAATCCGGCCATGATGCACAATCAGGTCCGGCGCGGCCATCAACGCCGAAACGGCGCCCAAAACTACCCCAATAACTCGCATAAATCGTTGATCCAAAAGTCCGGCTCCATTTCGGTCGGACTACCGTAGCCATAGCTTACCGCGCAAACCGTCACGCCCGCCGCACGCGCCGCCGCGATGTCCGCCGGTGCGTCTCCAATCATCAGTGCATCCTGCGGATCCACCCCGAACAGTTCGAGCGACTTGTGGATCACCTCCGGCGAAGGCTTCGCCGGGAACCCGTCTGTCCCTTGCACATGGTCAAAGTACGGCAGCAGACCAAACTTCTCGAGCACCACCCGCGTCGTCGGCGTACCCTTCGTCGTCGCCGTCGATTTCAGACCGCCCAACCGCGACACCGCCTCCGCAACACCAGGAAACAACTTCGTCGCGTTGTGCTCCCGCGCCCAGTACACTTCGCGATAGTCCGCGATCAACCGCTCGACGCCCTCGTCCGAAATGCCCGGGATCACGTCCACAAACAGATCCGTCAGATGCCGTCCGATGTAGCTTCTCAAGAGGCCAAACGGCTGCGGAGGATAGCCGTGGCGGTCGAGGATTACCCCGACCGCGCCACAGATATCCTCCGCGGAGTCCGTTAATGTGCCGTCAACGTCGAACAGGTACAGCCGGTAAGGCTTCCCCATTACGCCGGCGAAGGTCCGTCGGCGAGCGGCGGAATGCGCAGACCACCCAAACCGCTCGGCGGCGCTACTTTGTTTTCTTCGTCGTTCCTCGGCTTCACGGTGCCGCGGAAAGCGGACAACGTCTCACCCTTGATCAACTGAATCACTTCGGCGCCGTCGAGCACTTCGCGCTCAAGCAACGTCTCAGCGATCCGCACCATCGCGTCGCGGTGGTCTTCGATGTACTTCCGCGCCCGGTTGTAGCCGTTGTCGACCAGTTTCCGGACTTGGGCGTCAATCGCGATCGCCGTCGTCTCCGAGTAGTCCCGATGCTGTGAGATCTCACGGCCGAGGAAAATCTGCTCTTCCTTCTTGCCGAAACTCATCGGACCAAGTTCGCTCATACCCCACTCGCAAACCATCTTCCGAGCCATGTCCGTCGCGCGCTCGATGTCGTTCCCAGCGCCCGTCGTCATCTGCTTCATGAAGATCTCTTCGGCGATGCGTCCACCCATCAGGATGGCCAACTGCGCTTCGAGATAGTCCTTGTTGTAGGAGTGCTTGTCGTCCACCGGCAACTGCATCGTCAGACCCAGCGCCATGCCGCGCGGGATGATCGTAACTTTGTGCAGAGGATCGGCTTCCGGAATCAGCACCGCAACCAGAGCGTGGCCGGCTTCATGGTACGCCGTGTTCCGCTTCTCTTCCTCGGACAACATCATGGACTTCCGTTCGGCGCCCATAATCACGCGGTCTTTGGCCAACTCAAAGTCGAGCTGGGTGACCACCTTCCGATTCTGCCGTGCCGCAACCAGCGCCGCTTCGTTCACCAGATTGGCCAGATCCGCACCAGCGAAACCGGGTGTCCCACGCGCCAGCACCATCAGGTCGACGTCGTCGCCCAGCGGAACCTTCTTCGTATGGACCCGCAAGATCTGCTCGCGGCCCTTCACGTCCGGACGGCCGACAACGACACGACGATCAAAACGGCCCGGCCGCAACAACGCCGGATCCAGCACGTCGGGACGGTTCGTCGCCGCCACCAGAATCACGCCTTCGTTCGACTCAAACCCGTCCATCTCGACAAGCAACTGATTCAGCGTCTGTTCGCGCTCATCGTGACCGCCGCCCAAACCGGCGCCGCGGTGCCGGCCGACAGCGTCGATTTCGTCGATGAAGATGATGCAAGGCGCATTTTTCTTGCCCTGTTCAAACAGGTCGCGAACACGGCTCGCGCCCACACCGACAAACATTTCAACGAAGTCCGAACCGGAGATCGAGAAGAACGGCACGTTTGCCTCGCCGGCAATCGCCCGCGCTAGCAACGTCTTGCCGGTTCCGGGAGGCCCAACGAGCAATACACCCTTCGGAATCCGTCCGCCCAACTTCTGGAACTTCTGCGGTTCGCGCAGGAACTCGATGATTTCGCCAAGCTCTTCTTTGGCTTCTTCCACGCCAGCGACGTCCTTAAACGTCACTTTTTTCTGCTGCGACGAGTGAAGACGCGCCCGGCTCTTGCCGAAACTCAGCGCCTTGTTTCCACCGCTCTGCATCTGCCGCATCATGAAGATCCACAGCGCCAGCAGGAGCACAAAGGGAATCGCATTCACGAGCAGCGAGACCAACGTCCCGTTGGTCGATTCCTGCATCTCCATCGAGACATTTTTCTCGCGAAGAATCTTGTACACTTCCGGATAATTCGCAGGAATCAGGGTCCGCAACGGGCCCTGCGAGTCGTCTACGAATTGACCCTTCACTTCGGTGCCGCTGATCTTGACCGACTTCACACGGCCCGCTTCCACTTCCGAGAGGAATTGCGAGAACGCGAGATTGACTTCGGGCTTGCCCTTACCCCGGCCTACTACCGTGTAGAGAATCACAGCCAGGCAGATGATAACGACCCAGAAGATCAGCTTATTTACGTTAGATGTCATTGCTTCCTCAATATACAGGACGTCGAGGATGAAGAGATCGATTCATCGAGTCCGGAAATCTGCGCTGCGAACCGCAAAATGTTCCTCGTATCACCGGTTGCCGCGAATCGTTCATCCGCGCCGAACCGATACACCCACACGATACTCACTCCATCCGTAATGATCGGCCAATTCTTTCTTTCCCATAAGGGTATGCGAGCAATTTGAAACAACTTCTTCAAAAGAATCGGCTCACTTCGCCCTGCCGGTTGGAAACGATCGCCGGATTGCCACACGCGAACATGCAACTCACCCTGCAGCCTTTCCTCGTCAAGCTCCAGTACTACCTCTTCAGTATATCGGTATTCCGGAGCGTCGGGACGGGCGATCCGAATGGAGCCGAACGACCTCGTCGCCGTCACTCCCGGCAGTGTAACTGAACCGTCGCCCGAGGTCTGCAACACCAGTCGTTCAAGCTGCTCCAGGTGTTGGGTTTCAATCCGGTTTAAGTCTCCTTTCACCGAAGCAACCCAGTCGCGGAGGACTCTACGGCGAAGGGCTGGGTGGAGGCTTCGGAGAGAGTTTACATCCCGTACCGGACCGTCGGCTGGCATCTGGTCCTGCCAGTAGCGCTCTTCGAGGCCGGCAATAGCAGCAAGACGGACAAGATGGCCTTCCACAGCCGGAGCAAGGTCACGGAGCAGCGGCAAGAGCTCTTTGCGAACTCGATTCCTGAGAAATCGCGGGTCGTCGTTCGAGGCGTCCTCCCTCCATTCGAGGCCCTGCCCCGAAAGATACTCGCGGACAGCCTCCCTCGATACGCCCAAGAGCGGACGGACAATTCCGGACCTGGTTTTGGGGAGGACACCCCGGAGACCGGTCGGTCCAGTGCCGCGGAGGAGCCGGAGCAGGACAGTTTCGGCTTGATCGGAGGCGGTGTGGCCGGTCGCGATCCAGTCGACGAGGCCAGCGTCGCGCCATTGGGTAAAGTGCCGGAGGCGGGATTGACGGCAATACTGCTCCAGGTTCCCCACTACCGTACCTCCCGCCGCCACGTGACAGGGCAGATTACCGGCCAAGCGCCGGACGAAAGCTTCGTCGGCGTCGGAGGCGGCACCGCGCAGGCCGTGGTTGACGTGCAGGACAACCAGTGGCCCGTCATGGACCGAACGCAAAGCGTGGAGGAGGAAAACGCTGTCAGCGCCACCGGAAACAGCTACGCCGAGCGTACTACCCGCCACTCCAAGCCGGTTCAGCGCCGCTGCGACCGCTTCGAGCACGTTAGTCGCTGACGGTCAGCGTCGGCGATTTAGCCGCCCCGCGCGCCACCAGGCGCTCCACGACTCGCTCAGCCAGTTCGACGAAGGGAGCGCCCTTACCAGCGGGGTCCAGGGCGACTGGGCGGCCAGTATCGCCGCCTATCCGGACGTTGGGTTCCAAAGGCAATGAACCCAAAAATGGCACACTCATAGCATTCGCCGTCCGTTCGCCGCCGCCGTGGCCAAAGACGTCGATGCGTTCCCCAGAGCCGGGAGCGATGAGGTAGCTCATGTTTTCGACGAGGCCCAGCACGGGTACCCGCACGTTCTGAAACATCAGGACAGCCTTGCGTGCGTCCTCGAGGGAGACTTCGGAAGGAGTCGTCACAACGACGGCGCCGGTGACGGTCGTCGTCTGCATCAGCGATAGCTGCACGTCGCCTGTTCCGGGCGGGAGATCAATGAGGAGGTAGTCAAGAGTCCCCCAGTCGACGCCGCGCAGGAATTGCTGGATAACGGAATGGAGCATGGGCCCGCGCCAGACGAGCGGTTTGTCGCCGGGGCTGAGGAATCCCATCGAGATCAGCTTCACTTCATGCTTCACGAGCGGCTGGATCCGTTCGCCGATGGCATGGGGGGCTTCCCGGATACCCATCATGAGGGGCACATTGGGGCCATACACGTCAGCGTCGATCAACCCGACGCGGTAGCCGAGGCCCGCCAGGGCAATGGCCAAATTGACGGAGACGGTGGTTTTTCCCACCCCGCCCTTACCGGATCCGACGGCGATGATCTGCCGGACACCTTCAATCGCTGTCGTCTTCAAATCTGTCTGTTGGGGACCCATTACTTATTCCATCCTACCAACGGTGCCCCGGACGCGACGCAGATTTCCGTGCGGATCGTAAGAAGCCTCGCCGCGGGCGACGACCCGGCAGGGGCGACCACTGAACGGGACCAACTCGAGAACGATTTCATATGCCTTGCCGGAACGGAGGAGTTCGCGGAGGGCCTCTTCGCCGCGGGCGTAACTTTCGGGCATGAACATTGCCCGGCGCTGCTCGCGCGGAGGCACCGGCAACGAAGGGTCAACCCCAAAGATGCGGTAGAGTTCGACGGACCAATGCACCTCGTCGGTGGCTGGATTCCAGGACCAACTGCCTACGCCGGATAGCCGCTGCGCCTCCTGCAATTCGGCTTCGCGATCGCGCAGGGCATCCTCTGCCCTTTTGTTCGCGGTGATGTCGACGAAGGTCACGACGACGCCCAATGGATCCTCCAGCGGCTCGGCGTTAATCGAGAGCCAGGTGATTTCACCGTCGGGGCGTGGCAGCCCGAGCCGAACATTTTCGACGGGACGCCGCGTCCGCAGCACTTGCATGGACGGATGCTCTTGTCCGGGAAACGGGGAAAGGTCTTCCCGAATGGCTCGCCATTCGGGATCGGTGGAGTAGCGACCGGTCAGTTGATCTTTGCTGATTCCCAGAATCCGGCTCGCGCTGGCGTTGCAGGCTACGATCTCACCGTTCTCATTCTGGACCGTAACGCCTTCCGACATGGCAGCAAGAACCGACCGGTACCGGGCCTCAGCACGTTGCAGATCCGTAATATCGTGCAGCGAAATAATCGCACCGAGTTTCTCCCCGGACTTGCTGAATACCGGCTGGCCGCTCGTCAGAACGACGCGATCACCGAGGCTCAGTGTTTCGCTCCGAACACGCTCGCCCGCCAAGGTCCGGGCTAAGGGCAAATGCTCCGGCTTGGCGCCGAGGGACTGGGCCGACCGGTTTAGCCGAACATTCCCGCCGGTAGCATCCGTGGTAACGATCCCATCGTGCAGACATTCGAGCGCCACAGCGTTGAACTCCTGCTCCTGCCGAAGCGCCTGTTCCGCGACATTGCGGGCACGGATGCTGTTCCAGCCCATGCCGATCAGACCTAAGGCAAGCACCGTAACGATGCCGGTGAGTAGGCTGGCCAAGCGGCCGGCTTCGCGACCTTCGGCCACCTTTGCTTCCACTTGAGAGTTTTCTTCGTCTTTCAGCCAATCGATCAGGTTGAGCGTCTCGATCATTAGCCGCAAGCGCACGCCTTCTCGGATGGCATCGCTTGCGGCGGTGGCGCCTTTGTCCCGTTTGGCATCAACCACTTCGTCGGCTGAAGTCAAAAGGCGGCTTACGTTGGCTTCCAGACGCTCCAGAATCTGTAACTCGCGGGGGTTGCCTGCCGCTAAGCGCTGCAACTCCCTCATGCCGGCGCGCGCGTCCCGGGCACCCGCCTTCACCTGCTCCAGAAAACGATCGTCCCCCGTGGCGGCATAGCCCCGCGACGCGGATTCGACCTCACGCACCGCCGTCAAACTGGAATCCGTCACGTCGACAATCGCGCTGGTCTGTGCCACGCGACGGTCAATACTCGCCAGCGACTGGACCGTCGCGTATTGCGAAGCTGCCGCCACGAGCAGGGCCGCAGCGGAGACACCAAATCCGACGAGACCCTTCATTGGGCCGAAATGCTATCCCAATGCGCGGCCGCCCGCTCGCGGAGTGCTGTGCGGTCCCGTTCTAGCAAATACCTTCCGGCAATGAGCCCATCGATTGCCGCCTCAACCTTCTTCAGGTATTCGTCCTTGCTGGCGTAGCGTTCCTCAAGCGAGGGCCGCGGATCCTTCTTCGCCTCGCGTTCCGCCTTCGTGCGCGCGAAGGGATGAAACCCGCCGGTCATACTCTGGATCTCGGTAGGCGCGCCCGTGGCGGGGTCGCGAAGATTCCAGCCCGTGAAGGTTCCGAGGGGCACGGCTACGTCGGGCGCCCGGAGACCGGCCACTTCGTTGCCATCCGCATCAACGGCGGGAACGAGCGTGGGGAAAGCCTTGCCGACTTTGGGCGGATCAAAGGCGATGATGCCATCGTGCTTGAAGTCCGACCCGTAGTCGACGCGCCAAGCTTGGTGGGGTGCGCGGGGCAGGCGGACACCGGGGATCTTTGGAAAGTTCAGGGCCGGAGGAGCGACGAGTTGCTGTTGGTCGATACGAGGATAGCTGGAGGGGGGCGGCGCCTCGTTGGATACGACCCACTTGGTGAACGCCGCCAGGAGACCGCGCAGGAGGAAGCGGTAGTCGTTGGGGTTGGCGGGATAAGCGGTTTCCGCGGTTTTCGCGGCGGGCCAGCGTCCGGGCCCGTGCTGCGTCCCTGTCAGGTAGTAGACGCGAGAATGGCCGGAGATGCCATCGTCCTTCTTGCCGTCAAGCGACGTATGAATGAGCGAGGCGGCGCGGCCCCAGTATTCATAAGACCCGTTGGTGTAGAAGATGCGCGGGACCACGTTTTCCTCGAGCGCCTTACTGAGCAGTCCGTCGTCTTCCTTCGTATCCGGATCGAGCATGCGGAGGTCCGCGAACGGGAAAAGATCGGAGGGGTAGAACGTGTTGGTCATGCGATGACCGTCACGGGAGGGCTGAGCGAAGCGGTGGTTAAAGCTACCTCGGCCGGCGCCGGCGACATGGGCCCACACGCCATCGAATACGCGGCGGCCATTCTCATCGCGATTGAAGCCCATGTAAAGAAAGGTGCGGAGGAAGCGGCCACTTTGGGAGGTGCCGAAGCCAATCGCGTTTTTCAAATAGCGGCCCTGATCGCCCAATAGGATCGTGCTGTCCGCCTTGCCTTTGAGAAAGGAGATGAGGTCGCGAGTGGCCGCCATGCCGAGGCCGACGATGGCAGGATCCTTAGCGCGATAGATGACCTCGTAGAGTTTGCCGGGCTGGAAGCCGCCGGTGAGGCCGACGCGGGTTTCGTCGACGAACCGCCATTGGGTGCGGGGGATCACGCGACGAGGACCGTCGGGGGCGTCGCGAATGGTCATCTGAGTAGCCGGGTCCTCGGGGTTGGAAACCGGGTAGGCCTGCATCGTGCGGTCGCCGAGGGAATAGACATCCACTTTGGTGACGGGGACGTATTCGCTGCGCACGATGCCGGTAGCGCCTGTCGCCTTGGGCAATTCGATGCGTAGCAGGCTACCCTCCTTTGGCAGGTCGAATTGCCAGCCGAGCCAGACCAAGGTGTAACCCTGTTCGAGGAGATACTCGTCGCCGCGCTCGAACATATTGAGCATGCCCTTGCCGCCGCGGTTGGAAACTTCATAGAGGATGGTGCCGTTGCCTTTGGCGGGGTCGCGGGGCTTGAGGACTTCGAGGTCGGAGGTGAACTCGACAAGGCCATCAGCGTTGCGGGGCGCCATGCCGATGTCGCGAATGCTCTGGTTGGCCGGGAGCTTGGGATCGATGGCGAAGTGGACTTTGGCGGTGATCCGTTCGTAGTTGCGCGGCGCGTCGGTTCGCTCGACCAGGTAAACCTTCTTGACGGCCGCGGGCAACAGCGCGGCGCCCAAGACAAACCAGACGCAGACACGGAAGAGCATGAATGCCATTAAAACACGCGGCGATGTCAGGCGAGGCTGAAGTTGGCTTTGGGGCGAAGCTCTGCTCCCGCCGTGTGGCCGGCGAGGAAGCGGGGATAGGCGGCGGCGGCGATCATGGCGGCGTTGTCGGTGGACAGCTTGGGCGTGGGGAACGAGATGCTGTAGGGAAGGCGGAGGGCAGCGGCGCGGAGGCCCGCGTTACAGGCGACACCGCCGGAGACGATGACATTAGTGAGGTCGAGATCCTCGGCGAAGACGCGGACTCGGGAGAGGAGTTCGTCAATCACCGTGGCTTGAAAGGAAGCGATCAGGTCGAGCGTGGCTTTGGGCGTCGCTGCGACGAGCTGGTCGAGCGACGGACGGACGAGGGCGCGGCGGGCGGCGATCTCGGCTTGCATGTCGCGGGCTTCGGTCCAGCGGAGGACGGCGGTCTTGATGCCGGAGAAGCTGAGGTCGAGCGAGTTGCCGCTCATTTTCGCGCGGGTGAATTTGACGGCTTTAGGGTTGCCGTAGGGGGCGAGTTGATCGAGGATGGGGCCGCCTGGATATGCATAGCCGAGGAGCTTGGCGACTTTGTCGTAGGCCTCGCCGGCGGCGTCGTCGCGGGTGCGGCTGAGGAGTTCGTAGCGGAAGTTGGCTTCGCAACGGTAGAAATGCGTGTGGCCGCCGCTGACGATGAGGGCGAGGGCGGGCAGCTCCGTTTCCGGGTGCTCAAGGAGCACGGCGTGGATGTGGCCTTCGAGATGATTGACCGGAATGAGTGGGAGGCCGCGGGCCATGGCGAAGGCCTTGGAGAAGGTGATGCCGACGAGGAGGGAGCCGACCAGGCCAGGGCCTTGGGTGACGGCGACGGCGTCGATGGGGACGTTGGCTTGGGCGAGAGCCTGCTCGACAACGGGCACGATGGCGCGGAGATGTTCGCGGGAGGCGAGTTCAGGAACGACGCCGCCGTAGCGCTCATGGGTTTCGACTTGCGAGGCGACGACGGACGACAAAACGACACGGCCATCGGAGACGACGGCGGCCGCGGTTTCGTCGCACGACGACTCCAGACCTAAAATATTCATTTGGACCTATCTACATTCCATTATGAGTTGCCGGACGAGTTGATCGCCCAGGCGCCGCTGGCCGAACGCGACGGGGCGCGGATGCTGGTGATCGACCGGAGGGCGGGGACTTGGACAGACCGGACGTTTCGGGAGCTGCCGCGGTATCTGCGGCCGAGCGATTGCCTGGTATTGAACGAGTCGAAGGTTTTTCCATCGCGGCTGATTGGGCATCGGCCGGGGCGGACGGGGCGCGTGGAGGTGTTTCTCGTCGAGTCCGTTTCAGCCGATGAGCGGCAGTGGCGGGCGCTGGTGAGGCCGGGGAAGAAGTTACCGGTGGGGGAGCGGATCGAGTTCAGCGCGGGCTTTGGGGCGACGGTGCTAGAGCGGGAGGAGCACGGGGAACGGATCCTGGAACTCCAGGCCGACGACGTGTGGACGGCCATTCAGGCGCATGGACATGTGCCGCTACCGCCGTACATTGGCCGGGGCGATTCGGAGGAGGACCGGGAACGGTACCAGACCTTGTTTGCGCGGGAGCGCGGGAGCGTGGCGGCGCCGACGGCGGGGCTGCACTTCACGCCGCGGGTGCTGACGGAGATTCCGGCGCAGGTGGCGCGGGTGACTCTGCATGTGGGATTGGGTACGTTTCAACCGCTGCATTCGACGACGGTGGAGGAGAATCGGCTGCACAAGGAGCGGTTTTTTGTGAGCGACGAGGCGCGGGCCAAAATCAACGCGGCGGAGCGCGTGGTGGCTGCGGGAACGACGTCGGTGCGGACGATCGAGTCGATGGACGAACGGCAGGGGGAGACCGACATTTTCATCTACCCTGGCTATTCGTTCAAGCGGGTGGGCGCGATGCTGACGAACTTCCATTTGCCGGAGTCGAGCTTGTTACTACTGGTGTGCGCTTTTGGGGGAACGGAGCTGATGATGGACGCTTATCGCCATGCGGTGAAGGAGCGGTACCGGTTCTTCAGCTACGGAGACTGTATGTTGATTCTATGATCTCGTGGTTGTTTTCCGATCCATTGCCCGTGGGTACCCCGGCGCCAGACTTCACCCTGCAGACCGAGAAAGGGGAGACGGTAACGCTGTCGAAGCTGCGGGGGCAGGAGGTTCTGCTGGTCTGGTACCCCGGCGACGACACCATGATCTGCACGAAACAGCTTTGCGAGATTCGCGATTCGTGGGCGGCATTTGCGGGAATGGCCGTTTTTGGCGTGAACCCGCAGGGAGCGGCGAGCCACGAGAAGTTCGTGGCAAAGCATAGCTTTCCGTTTCCGCTGTTGATGGACCCTGGGCAGAAAGTGGGCCAGCTTTATCACACGCACGGACTGGTGGCGAAGCGAACGGTCTACCTGATTGGCGCCGACGGCACGATTCGCTTCGGGAAGCGGGGAAAGCCGTCGGTGGAGGAGATACTCACCCACCGGCAGGGTGGCCATGGGGGTTAGTCCGTGGACACCGCCGTGCGGGGCTCGGGGGAGATGGGCGAACTTGGGAAACTGAGACACACGCGGCCCCGGCAGCTTTCCGCGCAAGGGCGCTGGGCGAGCTGCTGGGGGGCCGGGTCAACACCCACCGGAGTGGGTGGCCATGGGGGTTAGGCCGTGGCCACCACCGTGCGGGGCTCGGGGGAGATGGGCGGAGCTTGAGGACCGAAGCGAACGCTGACGAGTTGGGACACGCCGGGTTCCTGCATGGTGACGCCGTAAAGGGTTTGGGCGGCTTCCATGGTGCGCTTGTGGTGGGTGATGACGACGAATTGGGTTTCGAGCGACATCTCCTTGATCAAGCGGGCGAGGCGGACGGTGTTGGACTCATCGAGCGGTGCATCGACTTCGTCGAGGACGCAGAAGGGGCTCGGCTGGTACTTGAAGATGGCCATCAGCAGGGCCATGGCCGTTAGAGACTTTTCGCCGCCGGAGAGGAGCAGGACATTTTGGAGGCGCTTGCCGGGGGGCGAGGCGATGATCTCGATGCCGCTATCGCCGATGTTCGATTCGTCCGTGAGGCGCATTTCGGCAGCGCCGCCGCCGAAGAGCGTCGTGAACATCTCTTTGAAGTTGGCATTGACGGCGTGGAAGGCTTCGGCGAAGCGCTTTCGCGATTCGACGTCGATATCCTGGATGGCCTTTTCGGTATCGCGGATGGAATCGAGCAGGTCCTGGCGCTGGTCGTTCAGGAAGGTATAGCGGGTTTCGGCTTCGCGGTGCTCTTCGAGGGCCTGCGGGTTCACCGGGCCAAGCGCTTCGATCCGTTTGCGGACCTCTTGGTACTTGCCTTCGATTTCGCCGAGGGCGATCTCGTCGAGTTCAGGATCTTCGGGCTTAGCGAGTTCGGCAAGCGGGAGCGACAGTTCGTGTTGGCTCGTCTCTTCGAGGTGCTTCAGGTCCGAGTGCAGACGGACGAGTTCGATCTCGATCTGCGTACGGCGTTCCTGGGCGACCTGGGCGCCGGAGCGGAGAGCCTTCAGGCTTTCGTCGAGGCCGGAGAGCTGGGCGCGCATCTCATGGTCTTTGGCGGACTGGATGCGAACTTTGCCATCGAGCACTGCAATCTCTTCAGCGGAGCGGGCGACGAGGGTGTCGAGCTCCATGTTGTCGTTCAGCAGGCGGGTGCGATTGAGGCTGAGGCGCTCCATCTCGCCGGCGACTTCCTGGCGGCGGCGCGTGAGTTCGTTGATCTGGGCTTCGAGGCGCTGCTGGGCGTTGAATTCGGCGCGGCGGCGTTCGTCGAACGAGGTGAGTTCGATGCGGACGTGGGAGTGGTCTTCGGTCGCCTTTTGGACGGATTCGCGAAGATACTCGAGTTGATTGCGGCCTTCTTCGAGCTTGGACTCCTGCTCGCGGCGGGCGGTCTCTTTCGTTTCGAGGAGCGTCTGGCGCTCTTCGCGCTGCGTTGCCGCGCGTTCGAGGTCGCGGCCGAGGCGTTCGAGCTCCATTTTGGAGGCGGAGAGACGCTGGTTCGAGCGTGTGGTCTCTTCGCCGAGCTTGCGCATTTCGTGGTCGAGGGCGAGGGCTTCGCGCTCTTCCTTCTGCTGTTTCTGGCGGAGCATCTCCTGCTCTTCGAGCAGGCCAGCGATCTGGCGTTCGAGTTCGTCGATCTGGCTGGTGGCGCCCTCGAACTGGCGTTGGCGCTGGGTGACGAGGCCGGTGAGTTCGCGGAGTTCGCGTTTGAGGGCGAGCGGGCCGGAGCCTGTCTTGCGGCCCCCGGAGACGGCATGGCCGTGATAGCAGACGCCGTCTGGGAGGAGGAAGTAAACGTCGGGGTACTGCAGGGCGAGGCGCTGCGCGGCGGCGCGGTCCTGGACGAGATAGCAACGGGCCAAACGGGGTAGGAGTTCGGCGGGAGCCTTGGTGAGCCCGTTGGTGAGGTTGAGCATCTCGCTGAGGCGGCCGACGATGCCGGTCTCGGGGCCGATGGCCGGTTCGACGGGCGGGGCGCTGGCGTAGCGATCGTTCTCTTCGGGGTGGACGAGGAAGGTGGCGCGGCCGTCGAAGTCGCTGCGCATGAAGTCGATGCCCTGCTCGGCTTGCTGCCAGTTCTTGACGACGACGTATTCGAGTTCGTCGTGGAGGAACTCTTCGGTGGCCTTTTCAAAGGCGGGCTGCACATCGACGAAGTCGGCGAGGACGCCGGCGGGCTTGAGGTCTTGCGCCTTGCCGCGTTCGATGGCCGTGAAGAGGGCCTTGACGGATTCGGTGGTGTAGGCGCGGTGGGAGAGGATCTCCTGGAGCGAATCCTTGCGGGCCTTCAGGCGGCTGAGTTCGGCGCGAACCTGTTCGAGTTGACGGCGGGTTTCGGCGATTTCGCCTTTGCGGGCGGAGAGCTCTTCCTCAACGCGCTTGCGCTGGTCGGCGAGGGACTCGATTTCGGTCTGGCGGTTGGCGAGGCGCTGTGAGAGCTCCTCTTTGGTTTGGGAGATGCGGGTGAGGTCCGCCTGGGCGGCTTCGGCTTCGCGATTGGCGCGAGCGCGGTCGCGTTCGTTGGAGGCTAGGTACTCCTCGACCTGCGCGAGCTGATTCCGGAGGCTGGAGCTTTCGCCGAGGAGGCGGAGCACCTGCTGCCGCGCCGCCTCCATGCCTTGCTCACGTCCCCGAAGTTGGCCCTGCAGTTGATCCCGTTCTTCGTTGCGGAGGCGGAGCCGCTCCCGCGCGTCGTTGACTTGGCGTTCGAGCTCTTCGAGCTTCTGCCGGTGGGATTCAACCTCTGTCGTTAGACCGGTGAGACGCTGCTCCACGGCTTCCGATTCTGATTCGCCTTGATTGAGGCGCTGCTCGATGCCCGCAATCTGCTGCGACTGCGAGGTGAGGCGGCCGCGGGCGCGCTCGGCTTCGAGATTGCGGTCGGCCAGTTCCTGACGCTGGGCGGTGAGCTGCTCTTCGAGCGTATAGCAGGCCTGCTGGAGTTCACCGTGCTGGATCTCTTTTTCCTGCAGATCCTTGTGCAGCTCTTCGTAGTGGCCGGTGGCCTGGCTGAGTTCGATGGCCGCTTTCGAGGCATCGCTTTCGAGCTTCTTGAACTTGCCGGCGAGGGAAAGGCGGAGGTGGGAGACGAGCTCTTCGCGGAGTTCCTCGTAGCGTTTGGCCTTGGCGGCTTGGCGCTTGAGCGAGTTCACTTGGCGGCCGACCTCTTCGAGGATGTCGAAGACGCGGGTGAGATTCTGCTTGGCGCCTTCGAGCTTGGCTTCGGCGAGGCGGCGCTTGGTTTTGAACTTGGTGATGCCGGCGGCCTCTTCAATTACGGCGCGGCGGTCGGCGGGGCGGCTCGACAGGATCTGGCCGATGCGGCCTTGCTCGATGATGGCGTAGGACTCCGGGCCGAGGCCGGTGCCCATGAAGATGTCCTGGATGTCGCGGAGGCGGGCGGATTTGCCGTCGATCAGATATTCGCTGTCGCCGGAGCGGAACAAGCGGCGGGTGATGGTGAGTTCGCGGCGCTTTTCGGGAGCGGAGATGACCGCGTCGACCGAGGGGAGGATGACTTCGCCGGCGGAGGGATCAAAGAGGGTGAGCGTGACGCTGGCCATGCCCATGGGCTTGCGGTCGCGGGTGCCGGCGAAGATGACGTCTTCCATGCGGGCGCCACGGAGGCTCTTGGCGGACTGTTCGCCGAGTACCCAGTTGATGGCGTCGCTGAGGTTCGATTTGCCGCATCCGTTGGGGCCGACGACGGCGGCGATGCCGGAGCCGTTGAACCGCATTTCCGTCTTGTCTGCGAAGGACTTAAAGCCTTGGAGCTCGACGCGTTTGAGTTTTAGCAACGGATTATCCCCTACCGGAAAAATGGATCTTCACTGCGATAGTCGTATCGCAGCGCTCGGGGGGGATACGAGTAGAGTACATGGCGCAAGGGGATAATGCAAGCACAATCACCGCAGCCGGCTGGGGTGGTTCGCAAATTTCGTCTATATCTTGTGGGGTAGTGGTGGAAGCAACGTTTTGAGGGGCCGTCCGATAACGGGGTATCGTGCGGTTACTTTTCGTTAGCCGGGTCTTTTCGTCGTTGGCTTGGGCGGAACCGTATTCGGATCCGCAGGGGCGATTTCGGCTGGAGATGCCGGCGGGGTGGACGACGAGTGGAGCGTATCTGGTTTCCGGGAAGGCGTATGCGTTGCCGATGGTGGTAGCTGCGAACGGGGTGGAGTCGATGGCGGCGCAGTTTGGGAAGCAGTGGAAGGAGTACCGGCGGGTGGGGAACCTCGCGTACTCCGGGGTGAATCCGAGTGGGGTGGCGGCGATGGTTCGGGTGTACGCTAGGCCCTTGGGAGCGGATGCGTTGGCGCTGCTGGTCTCTGCGCCAGCCGGGGAGTGGACGGGGCGGCAGCAGGAGTTCGAACAGATGCAGGCGAGCATGCAGGGGGCAGCTTCGACGGCGCCGGCGGCGAAGTTGGAGCAGGCCTATACGGTTGCGGCTCCGGGAGGCGGGTCGGCGCGGGGCCGGGTGCGAGCGTTTCTGCCGACGTTGGCGCGGCAGTTCGACGGACCGGTGCGGGTGGTGAGTGCGCTCGGCGATGGGGGCGATACGGAGTTGCAGGCGTTCTTCCGGGCTTCGCGCGGGAACGTGCGGGTGCGGGGATGGCTGGGGTTGAGTGGGAATCAGATTGCGGTGGTGTTTGATGAGGCGTCGCGGTTTGGGCGAAGCTTCTCGAAGCTGGCTGCGGGTTTGGGCGTGGGGGCAGCGGCGCCTACGACGGCTTCAGCGCCACCGCCGCAGGTGCAACTACAGCGGGCTCCTTTTCCGGATGGGAGCGGGAGCATTGGGGTGCCGCCGGGATGGCGGTTCGTGAACGCGATCAACGGCGTAGTGGATGTGGCTGGGCCGAACGGGGCGGTGGCGGGGTTTGGCTATTATCAGCAGGTTCCGTTGACTTGGTTTGGACCGAGGCCAAACCTGCCAGGGCACATGGTGGGACCGATGCGGGATCCGGCGACGGCGCTGCGGAACTATTACGATTCGGCGTTTCAGGGAGCGCTATCGAGCGGGCGCGGTACGTACCGAGTGATTGAAGGGACCCAGGTGCCGCCGCTGGTTGCGGGGGGACGGACGGAGCTGCTGTTGGTGGAGGTGAACATTCCGCCGAAGCGCGCCCGAGCGTTGGCGTTGGTTTCGGTTTCGCCGGTGAACAACGAGCTTTGGCTGTTCTACCTATCGCAGGTGGCGGCGCCGGCGGAAGACTTTGCGGCACAGTTGCCGGGCATGATGCAGATGTGGGGATCGTGGAGCTTGAACCCGGCGATGCTGCGGGAAAGGATGAACAGCGCGCTGCGGACGATGCGGGAGACGACGGCGATTCTGCAAGGGATCAACCGGAACCAGCAGCGGGCTGGAGAGCGGGGGAATCTCGCATGGAGCCAAACCATACGGGGGGTGCAAACGGTGGAAGACACGGCGACGGGGCGGCGGGGGGATGTGGATATGCATCTGGCGGAGCGGATCGTGCAAGGGCTGAACGAGCAGGGGTATAGTTACCGCATCGTGCCGGTTCCGGAGTTGGTTCCTTAAACTATGGCGTCTGATAATTGGAAGGAAGCCGAAGAGCTGTTTCATGACGTGATTGCGCTGCCGCCGGAGAAGCGGGAGGGGCGGCTGGCCGGGGTGAGCCCGGCGTTGCGGGCGGAGGTGCTTTCGCTGGTGGAGGCGTTTGAGGTGGCGTCGGTACAGAAGCCGCCACGGCCTGCGCCGGCGCCGGTGACGGAGGAACCACAGTGGGTGGGGGCGTACCAGTTAGAACGGGAGTTGGGCGAGGGCGGGATGGGAACCGTGTACCTGGCGTCGCGCGCGGACCAGCAGTTCGATAAGAAGGTGGCGATCAAGGTAATCCGGGGCGGGCCGGGTTCGCAGGCGCTGATTGAGCGGTTCTACCGGGAGCGGCAGATTCTGGCCGGGATGGAGCATCCGAACATTGCCCGGTTGATTGATGGCGGGTTACTCTCGGATGGGCGACCGTATCTGGTGATGGATTACGTCGAAGGGACACGGCTCGATAAGCATTGTGATGCAGAGAAGTTGCCGATTCGGGCGCGATTGGAGATCTTTTTGAAGGTTTGCGATGCGGTGATTTACGCGCATCGGAGTTTGGTGATCCATCGGGACTTGAAGCCGAATAACATCCTGGTGACCGCGGAAGGAGAGCCGAAGCTGTTGGATTTCGGCATTGCGACGGTGATGCGGACGGCGGCGGAAAGCGTAGATCTGACGGTAACGTCGGGCCTGTTTCTGACTCCGCTGTACGCGAGTCCGGAGTTGGTTCAGGGGTCGCGGGTTTCGGTGAGTTCGGATGTCTACTCGCTGGGAGTGATCCTGTACGAGCTGCTATGCGGGCGCTCTCCCTATGAGCCGCATACACTGAGCCCGGCGTTTCTGATCCATGCGATTACGACGGCGGATCCGAATTTTCCATCGAGCCCCGGGGCGCCGAGTGAGCCGGGGAACCGGAGCGCGGAGGAGTTGGCGGCGATGCGGGGAGAGACGCCGGCGAGCCTGGCGGCAAAGCTGCGGGGAGAGCTCGACAGCATTGTCTTGAAGGCGTTGGCCAAGGCTACAGAGGAGCGGTACGCTTCCGTGGAGCAGTTGGCGGATGACCTGGGGCGGCATCTGAGTGGGGAACCGGTGTTGGCGGTTCGCGCTGGGAACTGGTACCGGGCTCGGAAGTTCTTGAAGCGGCACCGCGGGGCGATGGCGGCGGCGGCGGTGTTTCTCGTGTTGTTGTTGGGCGGAGTGGCGGCGACGACTTGGCAGGCGCGGCTGGCGGAGAACCGGTTCAACGAAACGCGGCAGTTGGCTAAGTATTTGCTGTTTGATCTATATAACTCGGTGCAGAAGCTGCAGGGGTCGACGCCTGTGCAGGCGGAGATCGCGGGGCAATCGCTGGGGTACCTTGACCGGCTGAGCGCGAGCCGGAGCGGGGACCGGGATTTGCAGAACGAGTTGGCGGAGGGATATTTGCGGGCGGGGAACGTGTTGGGGAATCCGTTTGCCCCGAATTTGGGGAAGCGGGAAGAGGCGGCGGCGAGCTATCGAAAGGCACTGGCGCTGGTGGAGCCGTTGCTGCCGGAGCGGCGGGCGGCGTTGACGCAGTCTCGAGTCCGGTTGCAGCTTGGCGGACTGTTGACGTTTGCGGCGCAGACCGAGGCGGAGGGGAAGCAGTTGACTCGGCAGGCGGTGGAGCGGCTGGACAAGTTCCTGGCGGAGTCGCCGCGGGACAACGAATTGCGACTCGAGGTGGGCACGGCCCATCAGATGTTGGCGCGGCAGTTGAGCCAGTCGGGCGGATGGATTTCCGGCGCTGCGGCGCCCGAAGTGAGAGAGCATTTGGGGAAAGCCGAGGCGCTGTTCCAGGCCATTCCGGGGGCGGAACAAGACCCCCGGGTGCTGCAGAGTCTGGCGCTGAATCACAATATCGTCGCGCTTTCGCTTTCGCCAAAGAACCCACGCGCGGCGCTGGGGGAGTACGCGCAGGCGATTGCGTATGTGGACAAAATCCGGCCGGAGGACACCGATACCGTGATCCGGCGGTTGCGAGCAGGATTCCTGATGAACCGGGGATGGGATCAAGGACAGCTCGGGGAGTTCGATGGGGCGATTCGCGATCTTGAAGCGGGCAAGGAGATCATCGTCGCGATCTCCGATGCCGATCCACTCAACATGGCGGCAGCCTACCACTGCACCAACGCGTTCCGGAGCCTGGGCATCGTTCACAACTATGCGGGCCGGAAGCAGGAGGCGCTCGCGAATTTCCGGCAGTCCGTGGCCTACTTCGACAGGTTAATTCTTGGCGAGCCGCTGAACACGCATCATCCACTGCACCGGGCCGAGGCGCTCATCCGGATCGGGGACCTGCTGGTGCAGACCGGCCGCCCAGCGGAGGCGGAAGTTGCAGCCCGGGAGGGGATCGCGTTCCTGGCGAAACTCGCGGATTCGCCCGCAGCGACGGCATCTCAGTTGCTCGATGCAGCGCGATGGCTGATGGACACGGAAGTGAAATCGTTGCGGGACTACCCGCGGGCCTTGCGCTTCGTGAAGCGTAGCGATCCGAAGGCGGATGGCCGCGACGAGTATCTGGCGCAAGCCCTGCATTTAACTGGGGACGCGGCGGGCGCCGTGGCGGCGATCGACCGCATGATTGCCGCGTTGCCGCCCATGGCGCCAGGTGAGAAGCCGTCACGCAACCGGCAACTCTTCAATGAGGCCCGGCAGCGCTATGCGGCCGGGCTTACAGCTTCCAAAACACCACGGCCACAGTAACGGCGGCGGCGAGGAGCGTGAACACGGTCTTCTCGGTGCTGGTGATGGTGGCCCAGAATGAGGGCGCCGCCGGGACTGCCTGGCCGAGGGGCAAGAAGGTGAGATTGTAGCCGGGCAGTTGAACCACGTCGCCGAGTTGGAGCGGCTGCCAAAAGCCGGTGGCGATAGGGGCGCCGTTGACCGCAGTGCCGTTGGCGCTGAGGTTCCACAGCGACAGCTGCGTGCCTGCTTGGGCCAGAATCAAATGCTCGCGGGAGATCTGCGGGCCTTCGAGAAGGATGGGACTGTCAGGGCCACGGCCGAGCGTCAGGCGATCGCCGATCGGCACCCGGACCACCTGCTGGCTTCCGGTGGCCAGCGTTTCGATCGAGATCTCGAGTTCCACGCTACTCCTCAGTCCGCTGCAAATAGCGGGTCAGCCGGCTTTGAAAAAAGGGATCTTCGGAGAGTTGCGTACGGAGGGATTGGCGCGCATCGTCGGGCAGACCGCCCATGCGTTCGGCCGCACGGTCAAGCAGTTCGTCGAGGACAGCGCCCGGTTCACGGGCCGCAGCCTTCGCTACCGGCGCTTCCACTTTGGCGGCAAACACCTTCCCCGTGCCGTTGGTTTCGGCGGGACCGGTGGCCGGTGGCGGCAGGGGATTCAGGCGCTTGATGTCCATATTATTTATCCTCTCTCGACAATGCCAAGGAGTTCCATCATGCCGCGGGCGAACTTGCCGGACTCGCCGCGAGGATCGAGGGCCAGTGCGCGTTGCAGATGCTCGCGAGCTTCCTTCGGCTGACGCAGGAATACATGCGCTTCGCCGAGGTGGGAGTGTGCGTAGGCGCTCTGCGGATTCTTCTCGATGGCTTGCTGGTAAAGTTTGATGGCGCCGGGCAGGTCGCCGGATTCAAATCGAAGCGTGCCGAGAGCCACGTCCGGCACTTCACTCGACGGGAGGAGTTCGCGGACGCCACGGAACACCGTTTCGGCCTCTTTGAATTCGTGCGCGTCGCGATAGACCATGCCGGCTTCCATGAGGAAGGCGATCTCGTCGATGGGCGCTTGCAGTTTCTGGCGCATGGCTAGCTCTTCATGTTGCGGATGGCCGACATCGAAGCGTCGTGCCGGTTCTTGAGGATGGTGGAGGCGAGTTCGAAAGCGCGCATCTCCATCGTCATCTGTTGCTGATATTGGAGGAACTGCGAGGCGTCCGGGCCGAGCATGGTTCCTTTGAGGTTGAATCCGTTCATGCCGCTCGCGCCGCCGAGGATGCCGCCGACCACGGACCCGACACCAGGGAACGCGAACCCGGCCGCGGCCCCCGCCACTTTACCGATGGTGCTGAAGACAGCTCCGACTTTGCTTGGTTTTTTCGCTACTTCCGGCTCGACTTCGCCGGGCTGCGGGGTTGTTCCGCTCAGTTTATTGACGCTCATGAGAAGTTATCGGGCTCCCGCTGTGGAAGTTGCCGCCACATGACGAATCTCATCAATCCGGTCAATCAGCTTGGCGCCGAGTTCGTAGGCGGCCAAGGCGGCGGTGGCGCGCCGGGCGTCCGCATCCTTGGCGGCGGAAAGCTCGCGGAGCTTGGCCTGGCGTTCGGCGAGCCGCTTGCGGAAGGGCTCCAATTGACCATCGGCGAAGATCTTCTCCAATTGCGGAAAGTTCTCCGGGGCCGGGACGGCGAAGACAGGTCGACTCATCGGATGCTCCTTTTGGCGGCTGCAGCCGCGTCAATGAACGCTAGGTGTTGGGGGCGAATCTGGGGACTGATCTGGTCGAAGCTCAGCACGGTCAGGTCCGGGAAATGGCTCTGCAAAATTTGAAAGACGAAAGGACGAATGTCCTTATCGGTCAGGATGACCGGGCGTTGAGCCGTAGAGGGCAGGTTGCCGATGACGGATTGCACAGCCGCACGGACCTGGCTGATCATGGCGGACTCCATGCTGATCTGTTGACCGGAGGCGCCGTAGCGGATGGAGTTGCGGAACATCTCTTCGAACTCGGTATCGAGGCGATAGACGTAGAGCGTCGACTTGCCCTCCGAAGCTTGAAACGAGATTGGCCGTTTGAGGCCGGCGCGGACGTGCTCGACGAGTTCGACGGGGTCGCTGATGGCGCGGCCGACTTCGCTGAGCGACTGCAGCACACTCTTGAGGTCGCGGATGGAGACGCGCTCCTTGACGAGGGATCGCAGCACCTCAGTGAGCGTTTGATAGGAGATGGGCTTCGGGGTGACCTCGTCAACGAGGCTGGGGAAGATCTCCTTCACTTTGCTCGCGAGCCATTGGGTTTCCTGCACGCCGAGGAACTCCGCGGCATTCGAGCGAAGGAAATGGCCGAGGTGGAGCAGCAGAACTTCATGAGGCTGCCAGAGGGTGATCCTCAGCGCCCGCACGCTTTCCGTGTGTTCGCGCGGGAGCCAGAGCGCGGGCCGGCCGGTGGCGGGGTTGCGTGTCTCTTCGCCTTTGATTCCATAGATCGCCACGTCACGCTGCGAAGCGCCGACGAGCACGAGATCGGCGCGGAGCTGGCCCGTGGCGGCGGGAATTTCGTTCAGGATCAGATGGTAGGCGCCGGGTGAACCGAGCGGTTTCGAAAAGACCTTGATGGGGGGATAGGGCACGCCGGTTTCGTGATAAAGGGTGTTGCGAAGTTCAGCGAGCGTGTTGGAGAACGCCTTGCCCGACTCGGTGGACGGGTCAATGAGCGGGGCCAGATCTTCGCCGACCACGAGCATGACGGGCGTGGTGGGGGAGAACTCCGGAGCGCGGCTTTCGAGTTCCGGTTTGACGGCTTCTGCCGCATCGCCGGTCAATTCCTTGCCGCGGTAGATGCCGTAGCCTACCGCGCCGGCGACGGCCGCCATCAGGAAGAAAGGGATTTTCGGAAGGCCCGGGGTCAACGCTAGGAGCAGCAACAGTCCCGCGGTGATGGAGATGGCTTTCGGCTGCGCAAGGATCTGGCCACCGATCTCTTTGCCGAGATTAGTTTCGGGGGCATCGGCGGCGACGCGGGTGACGACCATGCCGGCGGAGATGGAGATCAGCAGGGCTGGAATCTGCGAGACAAGGCCGTTGCCGATGGTGAGAATCGAATACGTTTCGAGCGCTTCCATGGCGCTCATCCCGTTCATGGCGACACCGATGACGAGCCCGCCAACAATGTTGATCACCGTAATGACAATGCCCGCGATGGCGTCGCCCTTGACGAACTTCATCGCGCCATCCATCGCACCGTAGAACTGGCTTTCGCGGCCCAGCGCTTCGCGGCGCTTGCGGGCTTGCTGAAAATCGAGGATGCCGGCGCGCAGATCGGCATCGATGCTCATCTGCTTGCCGGGCATGGCGTCGAGGGTGAAGCGGGCCGCGACTTCGGCCACGCGCTCCGCACCTTTGGTGATGACGATGAATTGGACAAGGGTGATGATGAGGAAGATGACCGCGCCGACGACGAAATTGCCCTGCACGACGAAGTTGCCGAAGGAGTAGATGACTTCGCCGGCGTCGGCTTGCAGCAGGATGAGGCGCGTGGCCGAGATATCGAGCGAGAGACGGTAGAGAGTGGTGATGAGAAGGAGAGTGGGATAGGAGGCGATCTGGGTGGCGTCGGCGATATAGATGGACACCATCAACAGGGTGACGGCGGCTGTGATGTTCACAGTGAGCAGCACGTCGAGGATGAACGTAGGCAGGGGCACGATCATCATGCCGACCATGCAGGCGATGGCGAGGACGAGCAGGAGATCGCTATAGCGCGTGATGACGGCGCTTAACTGGCCAGCCACCACTTCGCGGCGAAGCTCATCGAATTGGAATTTCAGTTTTGCAATCATGACGGGAGTAGAGCGGACAGGCCATGGCCGATGCCGGTAAGGATAGCGGCGGCGCGAACGGCGCCGGGATGGGTGGCGTGCTCCGGATTCTCGACGACGGCCTTTAGGATTTCGAGTGCGTCGACGAGTCGATCCCGGCGAATGAGGCACTCGGCGAGGTTGACTTGAATGCTGGGATCCGACGGGTCAGCGGCAGCCGCGCGCTGCAGATGGCCTTCAGCCGCTTCCAACTCGCCGTGCTCCATAGCCGCCAGGCCGAGGCCGGCGTGGCCCCATGAGACTCCCGCGTCCAACGCGACGATGCCGCGGTAGAGCGTTAGCGCATCTTCCCGGCGGCCTTGCCGCCAGAGGTCGTAGGCACGCGAAGCCATGTACATCAGCTCAGACAAGGGCACGCCCATGGCTTCCCGCAAAGGCGTAGCCCCGGAGAGCAGCTTACGCGCTGCCTCCGGGGTCAGTTGAGTTTCCCAACCCGCGCTCATAGCGTGGTGATGCTCACTTCGTGTGAGCGCATCACGATCTGGGCGGCCTGGTAGGCCTTCATATCGGCTTCGAGCTGAGCGATCCGGGAATCGCGTTGGCGGGGCTCCACCTCGGCAGGAGGCTCCGCCTCGCCGGCTTCCGCCGGTTTACTGGCTTGGGTGGTGATCCGATAGATGACGGTGCTGACGGAGGGCGCTTCCGCGGCGGCGCCGAGCTTCTGGTTGATCAGGTCATTGATCTTCTGTTGCCCGACCGGGTTGCTCCGGTCGAAGCTGCCTGCCGCCTGTTTCATCTCGTCCAGCGAGCCCAAGTCGATCTTTCCGCCGTCAGCAGTTTTGGCGAAGAATCGCTGCGTATCGGCGTTGTAGTGAACGTTTGGGTTCCCTTGCATGGCCCACATGATGGTGGTCCAGTCGTTGGAGCCGGGCTTCATGGCTTTGGCTTTGTTGGCCTCGGAGCCTTCCATGAACTGACCGGCCTGCTGCGAGAGCATCTGGTCACCGGCCGGGCTGCCGTCCACTAAAGGCAGCGGAGCCCTCGGCACCGGCTTGCCGCTCGGCGCGGAGATGCGCATCTCGATCTCCATGGTTGCGCCGGGCATGAACCCCTTGGGCGGAGTGAACGGCTGCGCCTCCCCCGGGGTCGCCTCGCTTTCTTGGCCCGAGTTCGTTTTCTGCAGAAACCGGGTCAACAGATTGAGCACGTCCTCGGCGCCCTTCAGATCCTTGTTGCCGAGGAGGCCCTTGAGCAGTTCCAGGCCCTTCACGATGAGGTCCCCGCCGGGGACAACCATTCCGAGTGCCCCGCCCGCAATTTTATCGAGTCCAAACATGTTCGTAATCCTTATTCCCGTCAGTTGGTTATTCGGCAGGCAGCGCGGCTAAGATTGCCCGTGCCCGGTGAGCAAATTCGTTTTCCTGCTGTGGATCGAGCGCCGCAGCCTCCCGCAGGAAGCGGGCCGCCTCGCGGGGCTGACCCAGGTGGACGAAAGCTTCGCCCAGATTGCCGCAGACCACCACATCCTTGGGGTCCCGAGCGTAGGCCTGTTCGAGAAACTGGCGGGCGGTTTCCGGAGCGCCGTAGCGCAGTTCCAGGGCCCCCATGCCCGCATAGCCCAGGTGAGAGCGCTCGTTAAGCGTGATGACGGCTTGAAACATCGACCGGGCGTCTTCCACCAGGCCCTGATCGTAGTATTGGGCGCCCAGAACCACATAGACTTCCAATACGCCGTCCGGGATGCCGAGGGCGCTGGCCCAAGTGGTTTCGCCGGAGAGGGCCTGATCGAATTCCGCGGAAGTTTGAGGCATGGGTGGCTACCTAGCGGGAGGCCGAGTTCTGGATGGCGGTCTTCATCGCTTCGCCGCGCGCCGAGATCGCCTTCATGACGGCTTCCATGATGGAGGTCATCGCCTGCATCATCTGCTGACCCTTGATCTGGTCTTCTTTCTTGGGGCTCTTGAGCAAGCGCATGGCTTCGCCTTCCATGTTGTCGAGCGTTCTGCCGATCTCGCCGGCTTCGTTGAACTTCGCCTGCCACGCTCCCATGTCGACGCCGGGCATGTTGCCGGCGATGCCGGGCGAAGTGGCCGGGGCGTTGGAGGTCTGTCCGCCACCGAAGCTCTTCAGGGCGGCGAGAGCGGCCTTGTTCAGTTCCTGATTGAAACGGGTGGCTTCAGCGCCGTCGTTGAACTTGATTTCGACCGAGGTCATCTGCGCGCTCAACCGAACCGAGTGGCTGCCTTGAGCCGCTGCGTTGCCCGTGGGGCCGGAAACATTCGACATACTCTGCGTTCTCCTTTTTACTGTCCGGCTTTTGCCTGGACGCACCACTTATCGGGGCGAGTTTCCGAAGGTTGCGCCTTGCTTTGCAGTTTCGAAGCGCCATCGCCAACGGAGTTCGATGGCGGGCTCCAAGCGGCCTCTGGCCGCGGCCAGTTCCGCCTCGGCGTCGCGTGGGCGGCCGAGCGCCAGCAGGGTCTCCATGCGGAGTTCATAGGCTTCGGCGTCGAGCAGCGGCCACGCCTCCGTGGGCCGGCCCTGCTGCAGCCGAATGGAGGCGAGCGACCGCCGCGCATAGACGTAGCCCGGAACGGCGGCTACCAGGCCGGCAAACAGGATGGCCGCTTCTTCGAGATAGCCTTGGAGCGCCCATTCACGGCCGCGCCCGGCGACAAGATAAACCTCTTCTTCCGTCCAAGTTGTCATGCGCGGACCTGCCCTTCGGTGGCGATGCGCGTCTCCAGTTCCCGCTCGATCTCGTCCATGTGGGCAAGTGCGGCCAGCATACGTACCTCGTCTGGATGGGCGGGGGCCGGGCCGGCCAGGTGACGCCGTAACAGCCCGTGCCAGCGGCGGCGCTCCTCGTGGATATCGGTATAGACTGGCGTCGCCGACCGGGGCGGCGGGCCCAGCGCGAGATCGCCCGGCTGCGGGACGTCCACCCGAAGCACTTGCCGCCAAGTGACTAGCGAAGGTGTGCCGACGTCGCGGAGGCGCTGTTCAAAGGCGCTGGCAGTGTTCTCAACCCGCGTTGACGGGCTGGCGGTGGGCTCCCAACCGGGAATTGTGTACTGGACTTTCACGCTCATGCTTCTGCTTCCTTTCGCAATTGGTAGACCCACTGGAGGACTTCGGCCACCGCATCAAAAAGCTCTTCTGGAATCTCTTGGTCCAGTTCGACGGTGTGCAGGGTGCGAGCCAGGCCAACATTCTGCATGACAGGCACCTTGTGCTCGTCGGCCAGCGCACGGATCTTGGCGGCGAGCTCTCCGGAGCCCTTGGCCACGACGCGGGGGGCGTTCATCGTCTCGGCGTCGTAGGCCAGTGCGACGGCGATGTGGGTGGGGTTCACGACAACCACCGCGGACTTGGGCACATTGACGATGGCCCCACCTTTGAGGGCCTCTTCATGCAGGTGACGCCGCTGGTGCTTGATGTGCGGGTCGCCTTCGTTCTGCTTGTACTCCTGCTTCACCTCTTCCTTGCTCATCATTTGTTCCTTCATGTAGAGCTTTTTCTGAAGGAGGAAGTCGGCGCCGCCGAGGACGAGGAAGACGCCGCCAACTCGGAGCAGGAGCCCCGAGAGCAGCTCGCCCGCTAGGCTCGCGGATTCGTTGACGGAGAGGCGCGAGGCGACGGTGGCCGAGAAGAGCGAATCCTTGATGTAGAGATAAGAGACGGTGAGGACGACCGCAAAGCTGACGAGACTCTTGAGGAGTTGGATGTACGTCCGGGCTTTGAAGAAGAGGTTTTGGAAGCCGGCGATGGGATTGAGTTTCTCGAGCTTTGGCTGGACCACTTCGGGCGAGAAGAGACTGCCGACCTGGAGGAAGATGGTGAGTCCGGTGACGGTGGCGAGGCCCGCCGCGATGGGGAGAGAGAGCACGAGCCAGCGGGTGAACGCCGCGCCCGTGCGATGCAGGAGGAAGGCGGGGTCGAGCGGGGCGGCGATGGCGGCAGGCTGGAGGGATTCGCGCAGGAATGCGGCGAGGTCCGTGACGAGGATGGTCCCCGCGCCGGCGACGATACCCGCGCCGGTTAAAAAGGCGAGCGACTGCGTGATATCCCGGCTTTGGAAGACTTGGCCCTTCTTCCGCGCCTCCCGGATTTTCTGTTCAGAGGGTTGTTCGGTTTTCTCGCTCGACATCTAGGCTTTCTTGAACAGGGCTCGCAATTCATCCGCTTTCAGTTCCCGCGCGAGGGAATCCATCAACAGGCCCACGTTGACGCCGCCGACGGAATAGACCCGGCGTGGCTCTTCGCCCCACTGCACACGGAAGGGCTTGGATGGGGGTTGCTCGGCGAGTTCAAGATCGCCGAGGCCGAGTTCGGCGAGGCGTTGCTTGACGGCTAACGCTTGTTCGGGCGTGGCGAGGAGTTGCTCCGGCAGGGTGAACTTGTCGCCGGACTCGCCTTCCACTTCCGCGGCTGAGGGGCCAGAGGAGAACCAGGAGGGGGTGGACCCGAGCCGGTCGACAGGAATGGAATCGGGCGGCGGATTGTCGGGATCGTAGGCGTCGACGCCGGGCATGGAGAGACCCGGCGCGATCTTGATGGCCTCCTGCATGGCGTGGGGGACCCAGGTATAGCCGTAGGCCTGGCGGAGGTTGGTCGTGTTCTGTGCGCCCCAACCCCAAACCATGATGGGGACGTCGATTTTATAGCCCGCGCCCATGAGTTCGCCGGCGAGGCGTTGGCGGGCATCGAGGTCGTCGATGTCCCGGAGGGCCTGCACGGCGGGGGGTTGGGAGGCCCAGTACTGATCGTCAAAGGATTGGCCGGGACGTTCGAGGAACGCGGCGCGTTGGGCTTGCGCCTCGGGGGAGGACGGCAAGCGGCCGCCGGTGGGGGCGGGGGCCGGAGTCTCGGCGCGAGGGGCCTCGGCTGGGGTGGCCGTGGCGGGAGCCGAAGTGAGGCCGGGGATGGTGGGTGCGCCAATTTTGGGAATCATAAGCCGCTGGTTCGTTATCGGGGGCGAGACGGAGAAGTTGCTAGGGCCGCAGGGCGCGGATCATCTGTTCGACGGACGTGGCGATGCCGCCGAGGTGGCCCTGCATGCGGGCGACGAGGAAGCCAAGCATGAGCAGGAAGACGCCAAGGCCGGCGAGGGCCTTTACGGGTTGGGACTCCTGATGGACATTGATCTGGTTGGCGATACGATTCAACATGCCGAAGGAAATGTCGACGAGAAGCAGGACGATCAGCAGGGGCGCGGCAAGTTGGAGGGCGATGACGAGAGAGTTCGCGCTGAGGCGGGCGGCCGCTTCGAGAAGCGCGGTGGCTCCGGGTTCGATTCTGGGAAAGCTGGTGAGCGGGAGCGTCGCGAAGCTGTTGGCGAGGGCGTTCAGATATAGCAAATGGCCGTTGCCGGCAACGAAGAGGGCGATCGCCGTTTGCAGTTTCAATTGGCCGAGGAGGGAAGAGGGGCCGGGCAGTTGGGGGGCGACGTAGTTCAACTGGTTCATGCCTCGCTGTGTATCGATCAAGACGCCAGCGGCTTGTATGCCGTAGAAAACGAACTGGCAGACGACCCCGAGGAGGAAGCCGGCCATGACCTCTTTCGCGATGAGGGCCACGTAGAAGACGGTGGTGAAGGCAGGGGCGGCGGCTGGGCCGACGTGCGGGAGCAAGAGCGCGGAGAAGAGTGCCGCGAAGCCGACGCGGACGCGGCCGGGTACCATCTGGCCACCGAAGAAGGGCGCCAGCAATAAGGCTGGGAGCAGGCGCGCGAGAACCAGACCGAAGAGCAGAATCCACGTTTCGAGGTCGACGCGGACTCCGGCCACGGCCAGGATACGCTGCGCTGTGGCGAGGAGGTCCATTTACTTGATCAGGGCGATGGTTTCAAAGACCGCCGCGGCGAAGCGGACGACTTGCCACAGCATCCATGGTCCGGCCAGGGCGAGGGCCGCGAAGACAGCGATGAGCTTGGGGACGAAGCCGATGGTTTGGTCCTGGATCTGCGTGGTTGCCTGCAGCAGGCTCGTCGTCAACCCAACGGCCATGGCCACGAGCATCGGCACGGCGGAGACCATCAGCACGAGCAGGAGGCCTTCGCGAAGCAGGCGGAGAATGGCGTCACCGTCCATGGGTCCTCATAGGTAGCTCAGCACCAGGCCGCGGACGATCATGTACCAGCCGTCGACCATGACGAAGAGAAGTAGTTTGAACGGCAGCGAGACGACGCTGGGGGAAAGCATGCTCATGCCCATGGCGAGCAGAATGTTGGCGACCACCATGTCGACAACGAGAAATGGCAGGAAGATGAGAAAGCCGATCAGGAAACCATTCTTCAATTCGCTGGTCACGAACGAGGGGATGAGGACGCGGAAGTCTTCGCGCTCGATGGCCGTGGGCGTGCCGCCGGACTGCTGTTCGAGGCGGGCGAGGAGGTCCATGAACAGGGTGCGATCTTTGACGTGGCTGTGCCGGGCGAGGAATTTTCGGAGCGGTTCCTTGCCGCGTTCCCCGGCGTCGAAGAGGCCCTTGACGCTGGCTTCGGAAAAGATGCCCGGGGTGCCGGGGATGGGCCCGGCCGCTTCGTACATACGGGTGGCGACGGGGCTCATGATGAAGATCGTCAGGATGAAAGAGAGTCCGGTGATGATCTGATTCGCGGGCACCTGCTGCGTGCCGAGGGCGTTACGGAGGATGGATAGTGTGACTGAGATTTTGACGAAGGACGTCAACATAATCAGCACGAAGGGGGCGAGGGACATCGCGCCCAGGACGATGACCAGGACGACCGGATTGGAGAGATTATTGCCCATGCGGCGCCTCCCATTCCTTGAGGAGCGACACACCGGATTCCGAGGCGGCGAGAAGGAGTTCTCGGCCGCCGGTGCGGACGAGGTAGAGGGTCTTGCGGGGTTCGAGCGCCTGGCGGGCGACCACTTGGATGGGTCCGTTGGTGACCGGCACGATAAAGCGAGGGAGGCCCCAGCGGAGGCCGCCCCAGGCGAGAGCCAACACGCCCGCCAGTACGAACATGACTTTCAGGAAATCGAAGATCGGGTTGTCTCCCGTCATCCTTGCCCCCACGTGAGCAGCTTGACGCCGAGGCGGCCTTCGATCTCGACAAGTTCCCCGGTACCGATCTGGCGGCCGTTGACGGCGAGCTTTACGGGGGCGCGCGGATCGCGGCCCAGATCCAGGATGGCGCCGGGCGCCAGGCGGGACACCTCGGCCCAGGTCAGCTCTTTTTCGTCAATGATCAGGTGCAGCCGGAGCGGGAGTTCATCGAGAACGCTTGCGGTTTCCATCGGTATCCTTTGGGCGAGTTCGTATTGGGTGGCGGAGAGGGCTCTCGCCGTCCATCCCTGGTCGTCCCGTTCGGGGAACAGGACGCTGGGCGCGGCTTCGTAGAGGATGACGTCGCCGGGCTCCAAGCTGGCGCATTCGGCGCTGGTGAGTTCGACCATACCGACGGAGACACGGAGACGCCAACCCAACTCGGCAGGGGGTTGCCGCTCCGGCCCAGCCCAGGCGGTCTGCATCTTGGTCATAGCCGCCCACGGTAGAAAAAGGCGAAAGGCGCCGCGCAGGTCGCCGACGCGCACGGTGGCCCCAACGGCCAAGCCTTGGCCAGCTTCGCGCGGAAGGCGGCCGCGGCGGCCGAGTGAAAATTGAAACGGCATTGCCAGATCGCGGTTGGCTCGTTCGAGGCTGGCAAGAAGCAGGAGTTCGATGATGGCTTCGCGTCCGGGCGTCAGGCCCGCGGGACGGGGGCCCAGGGGCGCCAGGGCTCGGGCGCAGAGTTCTTCGAGGAAGGTATCCGCGACGACGAGACTGAGCACGGCGCCAACCGGATCCACGGTAACCGGAAACACGCTCCAACCCGCCGGGATGCTGGCATGAAACTCACTGCTTCCGGCAGCGCACTCGAAGGCTTCGCCGACTTGAACCTCTTTCTCCGGGGCCCACTCGCGTTCCAGGCGCACGACAAAGCGGTGCGGGAAGATGACGAACTCATCGCCGTCGGCCAACTCGGCCCGGCCCGTGGCGACCATGCGGCGCTCGTTGACCAGCGTGCCCATGGCCGAATCCAAGTCTTCGAGCAGCAGGCGAGCGCCTTCACGGTAGAGTCGCGCGTGGTTCCGGGTGATGGCCGGTTCGGGCAGGAGGACCGTGTTCCCTTCCCCACGTCCGAATAGCATCGGCTCGTCGCCCAAGCGTAGATCGTCGGCCTTGAACTTCGAGTCCGTCAGGTTGCTGCGCTCGAGGCGGACATTTATCCGGCCAGGACGCAGCAATAGGGCCGCCGCGACATCGCGAAGCCAGAGTTCCCAATGGTTCGCGCCGGGGAAGGCCGTGGCGTACCAGTTCCGCAGCGGCAACTCCTCCCGGCGAAACGAAGCCAATTGAGCAGTTACCGCCATGGCTTTTGCTCCTTGGGGGCGGCCTTGCGAACCCGCTGCACTTGCACGACGGCTTGACGATAACCGCGCTCTTCGAGCCGTTGGCGCAGGTTTTCGGCGTTCGAGGAGAGAAGTTGCGCAACCTCCGGTGTTGGGGCGACGAGCTTTACTTGCAGTTGGCCGCGTTCGCGGATGATCTCGACGGTGAGGCCTTCGAATGTCTTCGCGTCGAACTGGATGGTAACCGCGCCAACGGGGCTGGCTTCCACGCGGGCGCCGATCTCGTTGGCGAGCGCCGCGATCCGTTCGAGGGGAGCGGAGGGCGCCGGAGGAGCGGCCTCTTCCACCACTTCGGGCATGGGCATGCGCTGCTGCAGCAGTTGTGCGAAGGCGCCTTCCGGGGCCTCCGTCTTAGGCAACTCTTTGGGGGGCGGCGCCGGAGGGGCCACGGGCTTGGCCTTCATGCGCGCCTCCGGTTTTCGAACATTCCGCTGGCGATCTCTTCCTGTTCGAGGGTCTCTTTGCGATCCTGCTCGGCGGTGAAGCGGGCCTCCGCTTTGGCCCGGTGCTTCACCAATACTTCCATTTCGCGGGCGGCCTCCGTGAGCGCCTCGACCGCGGCCGCGGTGGCCTCGGCGAGTTCTTCGACATACATCCGCTGTGAGAAGACCGCGCCCTTGGCGTCTTCCCAGCGGCGATGGAAGATTTCGACGTCGTTCTTCCGGGCGAGGATGTCTTCGATCAGATCGCCATCGACAAAGGCACTCTCCCGTGCGGCGCGTTTGCGCTCCGCCGCCGCGGCTGCTTCGCTTTCGAGTTCGGCGAGGCGCGTTCGCGCGTCCCGTTCTTCGGCGCGGCGTGTGGCGAGTAGACGTTCCGCAGCCGATTTCGCGTCGCGTTTCTGGGCGAGAAGGGTTTCCAGGCGGTAGGTGAAGTTCGCCATCAGACCATCTCCTGCAGAGCTTGTGACGTCTCCGCAAAGTCCGACTTCTCATCGGTGGGCTGGCGGAGGAAGGCTTCGAGTTCCGCCATTTTTGCGATGGCTCGATCGGTAACCGGATCGGAGCCGGCTTCATAGGCGCCGAGTAGAATCAGGTCGCGCGACTTCTCATACGCGGCGAGGAGTTCGCGGAGGCGGTTGGCAGCGGCGCAGTGCTTGGCGTCCATCACGGCGCGCATCACGCGGCTTACGCTATCGAGCACTTGAATGGCCGGGTAGTGTCCGCGGGCAGCGAGGTCTCTCGAAAGAATGATGTGACCATCGAGAATGGAGCGAACTTCGTCCGCGACGGGTTCGTTCATGTCGTCCCCAGCGACGAGCACCGTATAGAACGCGGTGATGGAACCCTTGTCCGAGTTTCCGGCGCGCTCGAGCAGTCTCGGGAGTTCCGCAAATACCGAAGGCGTATAGCCGGCACGCGCGGGGGGTTCTCCGCAGGCAAGGCCAACCTCGCGCTGGGCACGGGCGAAGCGTGTGACCGAGTCCATCATCAACATCACTTTCAGGCCCTGATCGCGGAAGTATTCAGCGATGGCGGTGGCGACATACGCGCCCTTCAGGCGGACGAGCGAAGGCTGGTCAGAAGTGGCGCAGACGATGACACTACGCTTCATGCCCTCCGGCCCGAGGTCGTGTTCAATGAAGTCGCGGACTTCGCGGCCGCGCTCTCCGATGAGCCCGATGACGTTGACATCGGCTTCGGTGTTGCGCGCGATCATGCCGAGGAGCGTACTTTTGCCGACGCCAGCCGCCGCGAACAACCCCACACGCTGGCCCTCGCCGCAGGTCAACATCGAGTCGATCACACGAATGCCGAGCGAGAGCGGTTTCGTCACGCGCTTGCGGCGTAGCGGATCCGGAGGCGCCGCCATCACGGGGTATTCCATCGCACAGTGCAGCGGTCCTTTATCTCGCGTGTCCATTGGCTGACCGAGGCCGTCGAGAACGCGGCCCAACAGTTCAGGGCCGACAGGTACAGTGAGGCCGCGGCCGAGCGGCGTGACCTCGCTGGCCGGACCGATGTTTTCGAGCGAACCGAGCGGCATGAGCAGCGCGTCGCCATCGGCGAAGCCGCTGACTTCGGCCTTCACGGTAGTCTTCGAACGCGGGTTACGAATTTCGCAGAGTTCGCCCACGAAGGCTTCAGGGATCCGGGCACGAGCGACCAACCCAACAACTTCGCGGATGCGGCCTTTGGTCTCGACGGAAGCGGCGTCGCCAAGCTTTGCGAGCAGATGATCGACTTCGAACTTCATCCCGGCCTCCGCGTTCCCAGCAGAGCTCGCTCCAAAGTTTCGAGGCGGGTTTCGAGGCGCGCATCGACGATGCCGCAGTCGGATTCGATGAGGCATCCGGCGGGATCCATATCCGCCCGGCCCACCACCTGAACCTCGCAAGCCGTGGAAAGCTCCAATTGATGGCTGCGTGCCTGGAGGTGCTCCACCTGCGACGGGTGGACGGCGATGGTCACGCGCCGCGCCTGGCGGACTCCGGCGATCGCATCCCGAACGAGCTCCGCAATCGCTTCCGCCCGAGTCTGCACTTCAGCACCGAGAAGCTTGCG
Organism: Candidatus Sulfopaludibacter sp. SbA3; assembly: GCA_945890485.1. Taxonomy (GTDB): domain Bacteria; phylum Acidobacteriota; class Terriglobia; order Bryobacterales; family Bryobacteraceae. Next base: position 37,559 of record CAMDCN010000021.1, read on the forward strand.
CGCCACGCCAAGCGCAAGGCGAACAATGCCGGGTTCAGCATTGTGATAGAACTTCGCCAGGTCCGCTTCGAGCTCCTTCGTCTGCGCGACATAGGCCAGCAGGCCCTCCGCTCGACCCTGCTCCCTGGCGTCCGCCAACGCCGCCTCCCGCTGCGATTCGGCCTCGCGCAGCAGCGATCGGCCCTGCTCCCGCGCGGCGTCGAGAATCGTAACGGCGTTCAGCATCGCCAGGTAAGCATCCTTCTTGACGAGTTTCGGCGACGTGGCTTTAATGATCTCGGCCATCGGTAACCTGCCAACTCCGCAGCCGCGGATCGATGCGTTCAGCGGCCACACCCCACTTCCGGCGCAACACGCCGCGCAGTTGCCTCTCCTCTTCGTTCAGCCGCGCGAGCAGCGCCGTTCCCGCATCCTTCGCCGTTGCCGGGGCAATCGGGCGCGCGCACAGGGCCAGCACCGCAGCGACGCGGTCGCCGAGCTTGAGGCTGGCGGCCAGGGCGAGCATGTGGTTGCGGTGGGTCATGGGACTAGCTGCGCAGAGCGGGTGCCTTCGTGTCACGCCGGGCGTAGTCGGCCCGGATGGCATCCAACTGACCGCGGAGCCGGCGCAGTTGAACGCTCTGCACGGCAGCGGTGATCGCAGCGATCAACATCAGCGCCACGGCCACAAAGGTGATCTCCTGGTTGCCGAGATACCAATCGACGCCGCGATACTCCTGCGGCAAGACGCTCTGCTGTTTGGCGACGACGGCCACCTGCTCAGGGCTGAGGCCTTCCACGCCCTTTGCCACCAAAGTTTTGATTTCGAGTTCGGTCAGCGGCGGCTTCGGACCGCGATGTTTCAGGAAGACCGAGGCCGTGGGCGGACTCCACTGGCTCTTGTCGAGCAGCGGACTGTTCTCCGGTACGACAACGTGTACGCGCGCGTCGACGATGCCTTCCACCATCTTCAACGTCCGCGTGATCTCGCCAGTAAGCCCGACGAGCATCTTGGCTTTCTCCTCACTGGCCGTGGGAATCAGGCCACTCTGACTGAACACGTCTTCGAGTCCCTTCACGCGCTGGCGCGGCAGGCCATTCTCCTGCAGAATGCGCCAAGCGAGCACCAGGTTTTGATTACCACCACGGACGGAGACGGTGTAGGTGGGCGTCTCTTTACCGTGGGCCACCAGTTCGCGGCTGGCGTCCAGGCCATTCATCTTCAGCAGGACGATAATCTCCTGCGCCTCGTGCTCGTTCAGCCCGCCCTGCAGTTCATTCTTCAGGCAGCCCGTGAGGCTCATCAGTATGGCAACTAGTAATAGGATTCGTATCATCATCAAACCTGCATTTGGAGCGTCTGCTTCACGCCCGACGTCGCCGTGTCGATCACCTTCGACAGCATCTCCACGCTTTGGCTCATTTCATAGAGCTCGGTCTGCATCTTGAGCAGGTCGCGGAGATTGTTGGCCTCGGGAATCTTGTCGAGCTTGGCCTGGGAGGCCTGATATCGCGCTTCCACTTTCTCCAGCTCAGCCCGCACTGTCGGGGGCACGCGCTTGGCGTCGAGCGCCTTCAGCTTGCCGCCGAGTTCAGCGAAGTCCTTGCCGAATAGCAGGGACGGATTCTGCGTGCCGGCCTTCTCGATGCGGTGGCGCAGGTCCTGCTGCATCTGGGCTTTGTCCACTGGCGGCACTGCTTTGGCCTCTGGCGCCTCGGACGGAGCCTGGCTCACGGAGAACTTCTTGCCCGTGGAGACTCCCGGCGTCTCTACCGTCTGCGGCGTGATCGCCTTTACGCCAAGTTTTGCGATGGGGTCTGCCATAGTGCTCTGTTATCGGGGGCTCGCCGCCGACGTTGCGCGAACGCCCATCGATTCACGCAGTAATTCGATTCCCTTGGCGTGCAGCCGGCAGGTCCAGCTTTTTGAAAGGCCGTACTCAGCGCCGATGTCCTCAAGCGTCCGACCATCAAAGTAGTAGGCCTCTAACACGGCCCGATTCCGTTCCGGCAAACGCTTCAGGGCCACGGCCAAGGCACCTTCCTGCTCCCGCTGCAGGATTCTCCGCTCGACCGACTCGGCAGGGTCCACGGCGGCCTTCACCTTGTTCGAATCGAGCGACAACATATAACAAGCGACGGCGGCGCCAACGTGCCGGTCGAGTTCTTCCGTCTCGCACGGTCCATTCGCCGGTTGCAGGGCGGCATCGGCAAAATACTCGTTGACGCCGGCCTCCGCCTGCACGTGTTTATACTGCGCCCGGCTAAACCAGGTCGCCTTCCGGATGGCGTCATAGATGGCGCCTCGGATGCGATAGTAGGCGAAGGTCTTGAACTGAACACCGGGGCGGTTGTCGAATGAACCCGCCGCTTCAGTAAGCCCCAACTCCGCCGCGCTCTCGATTTCATTGCGTTCGACACGACTGGGCAGAGTTTTCAGAATCCCCGCCGCAATAGCGTGCGCGTAGGAGCGGTGAGTCTCCACAAGGCGATGAATCTGCGCGGGATCAGCAGCCATACAATTCCTCTCTAAAAACCGGGATCGTCTGGCATAGCGAAGGACGCAGCGGAAACGCCTCAAAAAATATTCTGAGGCGTTTGGCAACGAATCCTCGCTGCTTCCGATGACGAGGTAAACATGGATCAAAAAGTGGTTCTCCGCTTCCGCAACTCCAGCAAGGCTGGTACCGTTGCCGAATTCCCCATCCGGCAGTATCGGAGTGTGACCATTGGGCGCGACCCTTCCTGCGAGGTCGCCTTCGACTCGGACCGGGATGACCTCGTCAGCCGGCTTCATCTAAAGATCACCATTGAGGCGGGAAACCCGTTGAGCTGTGAGATCTCTGACTTCGGCAGCCGCAACGGCACCTTCGTCAATCACCAACGCCTTTCGTCGTCCGCTAAACTGATGCCGGGCGACATTGTGCAGATGGGCGCCGGCGGACCGGAGTTCGAGTTCGACATTGAGCCGCGGCCCAGCGGGCCGAAGGCAACGCGCCTGGCTGACACCCTGCCGCCTGCCGGGCCGACGCGCCAAGCTATGCCCGTTGCTCCGCCATCCATGCAGGCCGGGCCGGGCAAGGCGACCGTCGAGCACATGATCGCGCAGAGCCAGCGCAAGACGAATACCACGCTTTGGATCGGCCTTGGTTTGGGCCTCTTCCTGTTGCTCGCTGTCGCTGGCGGCACGTTCGCGTTCCGCGACAAGATTTTCGGCCCCAGCAAGCTCAGCGCCGCCGCCTTGGCGAAGCAGTCGAACGAAGCCGTTGTCTACTTCGAGGTCGGCTGGAAGCTGGTCGATATGGAAACAGGCCGGCCGCTGTATCAGCTTTACTTCGAGAACAAAGTGCCGCCTCAGCCTGCGGCGCCCCCTCCTCCGGCGATGCCGCAGGCCCCAGACTCTCCGCCGCCCCCGGCGCCAGTGCCGGATGCCGCCGCCGAACCGCAGCAGATCGTGCCCGGCGGTCCTCCCAATCTTCCGGTCTTCATCCAGGTAGACGGCCGACTGGAACCGCTCTTGGTCACCGAGTCCGACGACGGCAAGAATCGGCCCATCGGCAGCCGCCATTCCGGCACGGGTTTCATGGTGAGCAACGACGGCTTCATTCTCACCAATCGCCATGTGGCCGCAGCCTGGCAGGCCACCTACGAGTTCGGTTCGGCCGTCGGCGTGATCCTGCAGACGGACCCGCAGGGTGGCCGGAAGCTGACCCCCATTGGCGCGCAACAGTTCCCTCGCTGGGTGCCCTCCCGCGCCCGGTTCATCGTTCGCGGCAAGCTGGACTATGGCAGTCCGTTGGTGCCGCAGGCGATCACCGGCAAGACGATTGAAGGCCGCAACGACTATCTGGATGTGACGTTCCCGCGAAACCGTGAGCGCGTCCAAGCCAAGTTGGTTCGCATTTCCGATCAGGCCGACGTTGCCCTCGTCAAGGTCGACCTCCCGCGACCCGTGCAGAAGCTGGAACTCCATGACAACTACGACACGATTGCACAGGGCGACGAGATCTCGGTGTTGGGATACCCGGGCGTCTCTCCTATGGTCGTCGGCGCTATTCAATCGAAAGAAGCGATGGCCCCTTCGACCGAGATGAAGATGATTCCGGATCCCACGCTGAGCCTGGGCAATATCGGCCGCGTCATCCGTGGCCGGGCCGGCTTGACCGAAGCGACTATGTCCACCTTTGGCGATGTCTATCAATTGACTGTGAATTCCACCGGCTCCGGCAACAGCGGCGGCCCGGTGATGGACGAGAAGGGCCGGGTGATCGGACTCTTCACCTACGCCATTCAATACGACGCCCGCATCACGTTCGCCGTACCCATTCGGTTCGGCATGGAGCTGATGGGCACGAAGCCCGTCATGTAAACCCGCATATGTCTACGGCTGACTTTCAATTGCGACCGACGGGCGAAGGAATCGTCCCGCTGCGTGTACTCGGCGCCGCGCTCTCAGACCGGGGACCGACCCGGCAGCGGAACGAAGATAGCGTCTACTTCCACTCGCCGGACGAGACGGGCCTGTTACTGGCGAAGGGAGTGCTCGCTTTGGTTGCCGACGGGATGGGTGGCCACGAAGGCGGCGAAGTCGCCAGCGGCTTGGCGGCGCAGCGCGTCGGGGAGCTTTACTTCGGCAGTCAGTCCGCCCCGCAGACCGCGCTCGAAGAGGCCTTCGCGGCGGCGAATCAGGAGATCTTCGCGCAGTCTCGCGAGAAGAAGGGGTTGCTCGGCATGGGCACCACTTGCACGGCCGTTGCCGTGGTCAACGGCTTGGCGTATTGTGCCCACATCGGCGACTCCCGGGCATACCTGATCCGCGAAGCCCAGACCTATTGCCTGACCGAAGACCATTCGACCACCATGGAGATGGTGAAGAAAGGCATGCTGACCCGGGCCGAGGCGCGGGTACACGAAGAGCGGAACGTCATCCTGCGCGCGATGGGCACCCGCCCCCGCGTCGATGCCGCGTCGTGGGCGTCACCCTTCCCCCTGCGTCCCGGCGACCGCATCGTGCTGTGTTCGGATGGCCTCTACGAGGTAATCGAAGAACCGGAGATGGCCGCGTTAACCGCCGGGCTCGATCCGGGCGATGCCTGCCGCCGTCTGGTGGATCTCGCGATTGAGCGGCATAGCAGTGATAACATCAGCGCGGTTGTTATGCAGTTGAGTGGAACGAGCGTATGATCGGCCGGGTGGTGGGCACCTACCAGATCGTCGAGAAGATCGGCGAGGGCGGGATGGGAACCGTCTACCGCGCCGTCGATCAATTGGTGGAGCGCCAAGTGGCCATCAAGGTGCTGCGTCCTGACATCGCCCGCAACGCCGAACTCTTTGAACGGTTTCGGACGGAGGCCGTGGCGCTCGCGCGGCTGAACCACCCATCCATCGCAACGCTATATAGCTTTTTCCCGCAGGATGGCGAACTGTTCATGGCGATGGAGTTCGTCCCCGGCTCCACGCTCGAACGGCTGCTGCAACACACGGGCCGCCTACCGTGGCAACAGGCCGTCGGCTATCTGCTCTGGATCCTCGAAGCCGTGCGCCACGCGCATCAAATGGGAATTCTGCATCGCGACCTGAAGCCGGCAAACATCATGCTGACGCCGGATGGCCGAGTAAAGGTAACCGACTTCGGCATCGCGCGAATCCTGAACACCGGCGGGCAAACCCGCGAGGCCCGCGTGGTGGGAACGCTCGAATATCTCGCGCCGGAACGAGCGCTGGGGCAACCCGCCGACGCCCGCAGCGATATCTATTCGCTCGGCGTCGTCTTCTACGAAATGCTCACCGGCCGCCTGCCCTTTCAGGCCGATACGGATTTCGCCATGCTGCGCGCCCAAGTGGAAGAGGCGCCGCCCGCGCCGCAGCAGCTCGGCATCCACCTGCCAGCCTCGATTGAGGCGACGCTGATGCGGGCGTTGGCCAAGGACCCCAACCATCGCTTCCCGGACGCCGCTACGTTCGCTGCCGAATTCCAGGAAGCGGTGCGAACAACCGGGTTCCCGATCACCTTCCCGAAACAGACCCAGGTAGCCAAGCACCCAACGCAACCAAAGCCTGGGTTTCAACACAAGGAGCTGGCGATTTTCGCGGCGTCCATCGCGGTGTTGACACTACTCGCCGTCGGGGCCTGGGGCGTGAAGTTGTATGTTGATAAGTCAAGGCAGGAGAAGGCAGCAGCAGCCGAAGCCGCCAACCAGCCATGGCCGCCTCCCGTGCCCAAAGAGACGCAGGTTGCTCCCATTGCGCCCGAAGTAACACTGCCACCCGAGCCAACCACGGAACCTGTTCCTGAAGCGCCCGCACCGGCGCGGCTTCCCACGCCTCCGGCCCGCACCACGATTCTCGCCGTCCTCAACGAGGGCGGCCCCGGCCCTCTGACGTTCCCCAGTGTCCGCCGCTCCTTGACGCTCGGGCCCACGGTGCAAGGCACCATCAGCGATGCGATTCTCGCACGAGGAGTCAACTTCCGCATGAGCGAGCAACAGTCGGCAGAGCTCCGCAACGTGGGCGCATCACCCGCATTGCTCCAACTCATCACGAACTCCTATCGTGACCCGTCCCCCGCGCGACCGCAGCCTGCTGCCGCCGCGCCCGTGGCCACCTTCACTCCTCCTCCGGCACCGGCCCCGCCGCCAGTGGCTGCGGAGCCGCCGCCAGCCCCCAAGCCCCGCGTACCTTTTCGATTGTCCGAGGTGAAGCATCTCTACATCAAGCCACTCGACGAATCGTTCGACGATGCCCTGCGCCGCGAGATTTCCGACGAACTCGGCGGCCGCGTCGAACTTGTCAACTCCGCCAGCCGTGCCGAGGCCACGCTTGAAGTCAATATCGAAACCGAAGGCGGCGGCAAGGTTGCCGCGGCGGGCCGCATCTTCGGATTGAAGAACAAAGTTCGCGCCACCGCCCGCGTCCGCACGCGCATCGACAATAAGGTCCTCTGGGTGACCGAAGTCGGCGACCGCCAACCGCTCGGCCTGGGCGATGCCGCCAAGCGCATAGCCGGCCGCATTGCCAAGCAACTTCGTTCCGATTGGAAGCCTTGATTTTGCTACCCTATCGATTCCGAGACAAGCATGAGCAGTGACCATCCGGGCGAGATCTCCCAGTTGTTGGCCCATTGGCGAGCCGGCGACCGCGCCGCCTTCGACCGGATCGTTCCATTGGTCTACGATGAACTCCACCAGATAGCCGCCGGATTAATGCGGCGCGAACGCGATGGCCACACCCTGCAGCCAACAGCGTTGCTGCATGAACTCTATTTTCGCCTTTCGCAACAACGACAGGTGGGCGTCGCCGACCGCGGCCATTTCTTCACCTTCGCCGCGAAGCTCATGCGGATGATTCTCGTCGACCACGCCCGTGGCCATCAAGCGCAGCGGCGCGGCGGCAACGCCATCCGCATCCCGCTGTCGGAAGAGCTAGCCTGGCTCGGCGAAAAAGATTCCGACCTGCTCGATCTCGACCGGGCCCTTAACCGGCTGGCGGAGTTGGACTCCCGCAAGGCGCAGATTATCGAATTCCGTTTCTTCCTCGCCTTCACCGTCGAGGAGGTCGCCGAGGCGCTGAATATTTCTAAAGCCACCGTCGATCGCGATCTGAAATTTATCCGCGGTTGGCTCTACCGCGAACTCAATCAAACCTAGAGGCGTTTCGGCCTCTTTTCTCGCTATGTCAGTGATGCCCTCCAGTTTGCCGAACGCGCCCGTATGGAAACCGGACCTCCGCTCGCCCATCTACGTCGGCGGTCAATATCTGCTGCTCGATCAGATCGGCGAGGGCGCCACCTCCGTCATCTTCAAGGCCCGCGATACCGCGACCGAACAGATCGTTGCCTTAAAGGTATTGAAGCAGCGGGCGATGGCCCATGCGCGGCTATCGGAGGGCTTCAAGCGGGAAGTGAAGGTCGGCGAAAAGCTGCGGCATCCGAATGTCGTGGAGATCTATGGCGCCGGGGTACATGAAGGTTGGACATACCTGGTGATGGAGTTCGTCGGCGGCCGCAGCCTCGATAGCTATCTGGCACTGACACGGACACTGTCGTTGCCCGAAGTCGAATCCCTCTGCAGGCAATTCTTCGGTGCGCTCAGCGCCATCCATGCGCAGGGCATCGTGCACCGGGACATCAAGCCGAACAACCTGATGCTCCGTCCCGATGGCGTCTGGAAGTTGATGGACTTTGGCACGTCCAAGGAGATGCACGCCCCCCGTACCGTCGGCCCTTCGCTCGGCACGCCGGACTACATGAGCCCGGAACAGCTCTCCGACATGCCGGAGACGCAGGCCAGCGACATCTATTCGGCCGGCATGCTGCTCTACGAAGCGCTGACCGGCACACGGCCGTTCCCCGGCTGGAGCCTCATCGACCGCTGCACCAAACAGGCCCCGCCGTTTCGGGACAAGCGTCCGGACGTGCCCCCGTGGCTCGAACAGATGGTTCTCTGTTGCCTCCAGCCCCACCCGGAGCGGCGATTTCAAAACGCCGACGCCATCCTGATGAGCCTGGGATCGTTCGCTCCGGTTGCGGCCTACTCCGCCCCGGAGATGCCCATCACGGCGCCCGTCACCTTTCGGCCGTTGGCGGATTTGCTCACCGACGGGCCCGCCGAAGTGGGAACGCTCGTGAATCTGCTTGTCGCTGTGCTCGAAGCGTTGAGCAAGATCGACGCCAAGCACGATCCAGTCACTCCCTATTCCATCCGGTTCTCTTCCGTCGGTCAGATCGAGATCGGGGCGCACGGGGCCACCGGCCGTACAGACACGATGATGGTCTCGATGCCCAAGTACGCCGCGCCGGAACTACTCCGCAGCCAGCAAGCGGATCCCGTAAAGGCGGACCTGTATGCGCTTGGCTTCCTATCCTACGAACTCTTCCTGGGGCGGACCGCGTTTGCTCGCGAGTTCCCCGGCATGGAGGAGCGCGGCTCTGGACTGCCGTGGATGGAGTGGCACAGCGATGCGACCAAAACCGCGCGGCCATTGACCACGCTGGTTGGCGGCATCCCGACGCCGTTGACGGACCTGCTGAGCCGCATGATGGACAAAGACGCCGCAAAGCGGCCGGCCTCCTATGCCGAAGCGCTGGAACAGCTGCGCAAACTCCTCGTGCGCACCCAGTCCACCCAGCAGATTCGCGCCGTGGCCGGACTGCCTCCCCAATCCCCCGCACGCACCGCCTGGCCCATCGCGCTCGTCACGGCAGTAACGGTCGGTGCCGCTCTCTTCGCGATTGGCTATTACCTGTCCCGGTAACCCTGTTACCCTCACTGGATATGCAGAGGCTCTTCCTTTTTGGCCTGATGGCCATTTGCGCCGCGGCGCAGGATCTCGTCCTAATTCCAGTGCGCCCGGGCACCCAACCCTTTCTTCTGGGAAAAACCGAAGTCACGCAGGCAAGCTATCAAGCTGCCACCGGGCAGAACCCGTCTGTCTACCCCGGCGCCACCCGGCCAGTGGAAAACGTCTCCTGGTGGGACGCCATCCGGTACTGCAATCTGCGCAGTCAAAAGGAAGGGCTGACGCCTGTCTACGACGTTGCCACCGGCCGCGTCAACACCGCCGCGAATGGCTACCGGCTTCCCACGGAGGGCGAATGGGGCGCTGCGCTCGGCACAGAGCAATCGCCCGGTCGCCTGGCCACGACGGAGTCCAAAAGCGTCGCCCGGCTAAAGGAGCCTCTCGAGAAAGGTACGGCCCCGGTCGCCTCATTCGCCGCCAACCGCAACGGCCTGCACGATCTGATGGGCAACGTTTGGGAGTGGTGTCAGAACTGGTTCGATCCCGCCGCGCCAGACGCCAATCCCACACAAGGAGTGGAGCGCGCTATCCGCGGCGGCGGCTTTCTGACACCCGCCTCCGGCTGGACCAAAGGCTTCCGCTCGTCATTTCCTCCAGACCGGCGCAGCCGCTACACCGGCTTCCGCGTGGCCCGCAATGCGCCGGCCGATGCACCCGCTCCTTTGCGCTCCGCGGCCGGGCTCCGCGACAAATGGATGAAACTGCTGGGGCAGCCGGCGGGTCCGGCGCCCACCCCCAAGTTTGATCGCGTGGAGGCCTACGCCGGCGTCGAACTGGGCTATTTGCATGTGGAAAAGGACTACGCGGAGAAGATCCTGGTAATGCGTCCGGCGAACTCCGGGACCAAGCCGCTGCCGGTGGTGATCGTCCCGTTCTATGACGTCGACGCTCCGGCGGGCCGCAACCTGGGCGGCCGCAACTTTGCGCCCCCCGGCGTGCGCAACTACGCCCAGCATGCGGTGGACCGCGGCTTCATGGCGGTTGCCATCCGCTGGTTCGGCGAAAGCTATGGGGAGAGTTATACAGAGGCGGTGGCCAATCTTGCGTTGCGCCATCCGGGCGTGACGGGCCTCGGCAAGTGGGTCTGGGATTCGCAGCGGTTGCTCGACTATCTGCACACGCGGCCTGACGTCGATCGCTCTCGCATTGCCATGATGGGCCATTCTCTCGGCGGGAAGATGACGTTGTATGCGGCGGCGCTCGATCCGCGCATTCACGTCGCGGTGACTTCGGAGCCGGGCATCGGCTTTGGGTTTTCCAACTACGAAGACTTCTGGTATTGGGGCGAGCGGATTCGCGACGTGCCGCCAGGGACGGACCAGCATGAGCTGATCGGGCTGCTCGCGCCGCGGCCGTTCTTCCTGATCGCCGGCGATTCAGCCGACAATGACCGCGGCTTAGCCTTTCTAGCCGCCGCCCAGCCGCTCTATCAGGACCCGGCGAGGCTCGGTTTCTATAACCACCGCACGGGACACTCGCCTACTCCGGAAGCGGTGTCGCAGGCGATGGATTGGATTGCGCGCTGGTTCGGCGCATCGGCTGGAGCTGCCAGTAAGTAAGCGAACGCCAAGCCCACTCCGCGGGGCCGTAGAGGTAGTGTCGAAGCCAGAGGGGCGACCACGCCAGGTTGATCGCCCACATGCCGAGCACGACCCAATACAACTCGACCCTCTCCAGGCGGGCAAACTGGCCCAATCCGTAGCCATTGAAGTACAGAGTGAGCAGCACCGAAGTCAGCAGGTAGTTCGATAGGGCCATCCTCCCGACCGCGGCCAGCGGTTGGATGAACCATCCGACGCTGGCCTTGACGAGCATCATCACGACGCCAATGTAGCCCGCGGCGACCAGGAACCGGCCCGGGTCTTGCGTGGAGGCGACGTACTGGAAGTACTCGGGAATGCGGAAGCCGGTAACGTGCCATTGCGACGCGGCCCAATAGTTCAGCGGCACGCCAAGCGCGAATCCCACGGCCGCCATCGTGGCGTAGAAGCGGACGCTACGCGAGGCATCAAAGACCCCCGAGCGGGCCAGGCCGAGACCAAGCACGAACATACCCAACACATCAAGAAAGATGAACTGGAAGAACATCGGCCCTTCAAACTCGTACGCCTCGCGAGTCCGCATGAGGAGATTGTCGACATAGCCGCTGCGATGCACCTGGATCTGCTCGGCGACGGCTTTCGCGGAAGGCGCGAACAGTCGTTCGATCTGCGCCCACTCCGCGCCGCCCTTCTGCTGCATCTCCCGCATGGCGAACGCTCCACCCAGGTTCCAAAACGAATGCAGCAGCAGGATGGCCGCTCCGGCCCAGATCAGTTTTTTAGCGGAGAGCTTCCTTAGCGGATAGAGCAACAGCCCGATGACGCCATAGGGGTAGAGGATGTCGCCGGACCACAGGAGGTGCGCATGGAGCAAGCCGATAACGATCAGCCAGACCGTACGCCGGTAGTAGATTTTCGCCTGGTCCTGTTCCGGAAGCCGGGAGAGGAAGACATCAAAACTGGCGGCGAAGAGCAGCGAGAAGATCGCGCGCATCTTGCCGTCCCACAGCACCATCGCGGCGTACCAGATCCCTAGATTCGCTCCGGTCGCGCCGCCATAAACCGTGGGATTCATATAGGCGGCAAATGGCAAACCGAACGAAACGATGTTCAGCAGCAGAATCCCAAGTAGGGAGAATCCGCGGAGGACATCCAGCGACAGGATCCGGGCCATCAGTCGCTAATCATAGCGCAGGGCTATCAGTGGGTCGATCCGCGTAGCGCGCCGGGCCGGGTAAAAGGCCGCTAGAGCGGCGATGGTGCACAGCGCGGCGGCGGCCATCGCCAGGGTCGAGACGCTCAGCGCCGCGCCTCCCGCCAAGAGCGGGCCCAACAGGCGCCCCATCAAGGCGGACAGGACCAACCCGACCGCCGCCCCGGCCGCGATAAGACCGGCCGCCCGCCGCAACAGCCCGGCCACCGCCTGCCACGGCGTCGCGCCGATGGCCATCCGGATCCCGATCTCGCGGGACCGCTGCGAGATCGCGTAGGCCATCAGGCCGAAGATCCCGGCGGACGCCATCAACAATGAGAGCCCAGCGAAGGCGGACAACGCGCCAGCGGCCACACGGCTTGGCAACAGGGCCAACCGGAGATGGTCGCGGAGCGGCCCTTCGTTAAATACGGCGACAGCAGGATCGAGCCGGCGCACCGCTTCGCGCAGACGCCGTTGCGTCTCCAACTCCGGTGCATCGCTCCGCCCCACCAACACCACCCGGTTGGCTGGACTTTGCGCCAAGGGCCGGAAGAGTGCCGGCGTGGGGCCTTCGGTTAGAGATCGATGTTTGCCATCTTCAACGATGCCCACCACTTCAACCCACGGGTCATTGGCCGAAAAACGAACCCGCCGCGAGAACGGGCGGTCCGGAGGGAGGAACCGCCGCGCGAACGTCCCGTTGACCACCATTACCGGCGCCTTGTCGGCATCGCTGAAAAAGCGTCCGGAGAGCAGCCGCGTACCCGCCGCGGCGAAGTATTCCGGGCTGGCGCTGTATTCCGCCGCCAGCGGTAGCTCGGCGTTCGACTTCGGGGTATCTCCTTCGATGAGAATGGTGCTTGAAGAACTCTCGATGCTCAACGGCAAAGTAGAGATCAGCCCCGTAGTTCCTCCCGCTTCCTCAATCAACTGCCGCTGAAACGGCCCCCGCTTTTCTTTGGGATAGCCCTGCAACTCCAAATCGAAAGCCAGCATCGCGGCGCCTTCCGGCCGGAAGCCAAGGTCGAACGTCACCGCATTGCGCAAGCCCTGCACGGCCAGCAACGCGCCGGTCAACGGCACCAGTGTCCCCGCCACTTGCAGACCCACCAACGCATCCCGTAGCTGCCATCGCCGGGAGCCTTGGCCCACTCCGCCCGATTTAAGCCCTTCGAGCACGTTCATCCGTGCCGCCCGCCATCCAGGGGCCAACCCGCACAGGAGGCAAGTCGCGACGCTCAGACCCGAGCAAAACGCAATGATCCAGTAGTCGAGGGAAAGCTCCAACTGCACCGGGAGATCCATCCGTGGCATGGCCGCTTCAAGAGCCGAGTTCAGCCATGCTGCCAGCAGCAGCCCCGCCCCGCCTCCCAGGGTCGAGAGCACCAGGCTTTCTACGAAGTGCTGCCGCAGCAGGCGGGAAGCCCCCGCGCCTAGCGCCAGATAGATGGCCGTCTCTCGGGTCCGGTCCGTCGCCCGCGCCAGCAACAGGCCCGCGATGTTGCTGCACGCGATCAGCAGGACCAGGCCGGTGACCGCCAGCAGTGCCGTCGAAAATCCCAGCGACGGTCCGCGCAGGTATCCGCCCAACAGCCCGGGAGGTGTAAGCCGGATCGCTAAGCCTTTGTTAACATCCGGGTACGCCTCTCCCAATTGGTGGGCGATCCGTTGCATGTCGCCTTCGGCCTGTGCGAGGCCAATGCCTGGCTTCAACCGTCCGAGCACGAACATGTTCTCCGAGGAACGCTGCTCCAGCGCAGGGTAGCTCCGTTCAATCTGAGGCTGCATCATCATCGGCACCCACACGTCGCAGCGAACTAGCTTCTCGGTACCGTTGAAACCGGGAGGTGCGACGCCGATTACCGTGTACTCCGTGCCGTTCAATGTCACGCGGCGGCCCACCGCGCTCTGGTCCGCACCGAAGCGCTTGACCCAGGTTGCATAGCTGAGGACCACCACAGGATGCGCGCCCGGGCTCCGGTCGTCGTCCGGGGTTAGCAGGCGGCCGAGGTGCGGGTTGATCCCGAGCGTCGGGAAATAGTTTCCCGATGCCAGATATCCCCACAGGCGATCGGCCCGGCCCTCCGCCCCCAGGCTGATGGCCGCTACCCGATAGGCCACCAAATCGGTGAAGGACGCGTTCCGGTCACGGAGATCTTTATAGTTCGGATAGGAGAACGCTGGACTGACGTCGCCCCTTCCCACGGAATCGAGCGAGTACAACTCTTCTGGACGATCCACAGGCAGGGGCCGAAGAATCGCGTTCGAAAATAGACTGAATACCGCCGTGTTGGCCCCGATACAGAGGGCCAGGATTCCTGTGACGGCGAGGGTGAATCCCGGCCGCTGGCGCAACCGGCGGAAAGCAAGCTTCAGATCGAGCGAAAAGTCCGTGACCATGCGTCCCATTCTTGCAAGACGGAGGCCACGTGTAAGTTCTTTAGATCGGACGACGCGCCCAACCGGGTCGTGCGGCGTTGGGATATCAGCGTCCGCCAACGGTCACAGTTACCTCCTTCGGCGGTCGCCGGTTCTCGGGCGTCGCGGGGATCTGGCTGATCAGCTTGTTGGGCTTACCCTTGGACTTGCGCAACTCGAAGGCGTCGTAAAGCACGCCGCGAGCGGTGCGGGCTTGATACTTCAGCACGTTGCCGTTGATGTTGATTACTTGATAAAGCTGAGTGTCTTCGGCGGCGCGCGCCATCCACGCCTGCTTCTCGAGTTCGTACATCTTCGGGCCGGAAACGGAGACAACGTAGATGGTTCCGCCCTTCTTCGTGGTCAAGCCGGTTTGCAGGTTGCTGCGGCCATAGGTGTGGTCGTGCCCGGTGAGAACCATGTCGACTTTGTATTTATCGATGATGGGCTGCCACAAGTCCCGCATGGCCTTGTTGTCCCGGCCCTTCGCCGTCGACAGCACGGGGTGGTGAAACGTCAGAATCGTCCATGGGTTGGGATTGTTCGCGAGCAGTTTATCGAGCCACTCGGCCTGCTCGGCGTGCTTGCCGTTCGAGTCGAGCGACACGACGCGAACGCCTTGGATATCGAGGTAATAATTCGTTTCGGGAAGCGAGGGGAGGCCATTGGTGGGCAGTGTGAACTGCGGGCGCCAATGGGTATTCAGCATCCGACCGCCGTATTCGTGGTTGCCCGGCGTGGCGACGGTGGGGATCGACCGGTTCACCCAGCCCGCTCCGTTGTGCCATTCGCCCCATTGGTCGTCGCGGTTCGGATTGTTGATCAGGTCGCCGGCATGCAGCAGGAACCGGGCTTTGGGTGCATCGGCGAATCCGGCGCGGACGACGCGGGACCAAAGCGAGTAGATGTCATTTTGAGCGTCGCCAAAGTAGACGAACTCCAACGGCGCTGGACCAGCGGCCGTCGTGCGGAACTGGTTCCATTCGGACCAGTTGAAGCCGTCGCCGACACGATACACATACTGCGTATCTGGCTTTAGTTCCGTGAAGGTGACCGAATGATAATGCGCCAAATGCAACTCGGTTTGCAGCGGCTCGGACTTGGCGGTGAAGGACTTGGCCTTCTTGACGAAACCGGCCCCGTCCTCAGCCAGCGCAATCTCAGCGACCGGCCCGCTGACCTTCGGCGAGGTCCGCCAGGTTACGGAGGCGGTCGTCGCCGGGTCGGCCGACCACGTTAAAATGACGCGGTCCGGATGGACGGTTGGCTTGTAGAGTTCGGCAGGTGTAATCTTCGGGTCAGCCTGTCCGGTGAGCCGGTAGGTGATCACAACAAGGCAAAGGGCGAACCCAAAAACGAGAAGTCGACGCATAAGCCTGAAGTTTATCAGGGTAAGGTTACGATTCAATTTCCGAGCTAGCGATATCCCGCCGCTTGCAGCGCAAACAGCTCGGCGTAGCGGCCGCCGAGACGCACCAACTCGCCATGCGCGCCCTGCTCCACAATGCGGCCGTTTTCGAGCACAAGTATTCGATCCGCCATGCGCACCGTCGAGAACCGGTGGCTAATCAACACGGCCATCTTTCCGCGGGTCAATTCGGCGAAGCGCTCAAACACTTCAAACTCGGCACGCGCGTCGAGGCTCGCCGTTGGCTCATCCAGAATCACCAACTGCGCGTCGCGCATATAGGCCCGGCCTAAGGCGATCTTCTGCCACTGTCCGGCCGAGAGGTCGCTGCCCCCGGAGAATCGCCGGCCCAGCATCTGGTCATATCCATTCGGCAATCCGTCAATCACGGCATCCGCCAGCGATTTCCCCGCCGCCTCCCGGATGCGGGCCTCGTCCTCGATTCTGTCCACCAGCCCAAGCCCGATGTTCTCGCGAGCAACCATATCGAACCGGACATAATCCTGAAAGATGACCCCGATTTCGCGCCGCAGGTCTGGCGCCGAATAATCGCGCAGGTCCACACCGTCGAGCAGGATCTGCCCGCCGGTCGGGTCGTACAGACGGGCGAGGAGCTTGACGATGGTCGTCTTCCCTGCCCCGTTCTCCCCGATCAGCGCGATCTTCTGGCCGGTTTCGAGACGGAAACTGACGTCGTTCAAAACGGGCCGCGGCCGGCCGGGATAGGCAAAGCTGACCCCGCGAAACTCAAAGCCATCCCGAATAGGCCGCGGAGCCGGAATCGGATGCGGCCGGTTTTCGAGACGGGATTCCGTGGCGAAGAAATCAAAAAGGTCCTGGATATAGAGCGCCTGCTCGGAGACGTTCGACAAGCCGGCGAACACATTCTCCATACTGCCGCGCGAACGCACAAAGGCGCCGGAAAGAAACGTCAGATCGCCGACGGAGAGATCACCGCCAATGGTCCGGTACAGGATGTAGGCGTAGGCGCCGTAGTAGCCGCAGGTTGGCAGTAGATTCAACAAAGAACCCGTGATCGCTTTGCGAATCACCAATCGCCGGTTCTCTGTGAAAAAGCGCTCGAACAGCGTTTGGGAGCGGTCGAGCAGAAAGTCCCCGATACCGAAGATTTTCACCTCCTTGGCCGTGTTCAGCGAGGCGCCGAGCATGCGGAGGTAGTCGAGTTCGCGGCGCTCTGGCGTCCAACGGTAGAGTAACGAATAAGCGAGCATGGCGAACCGGGTTTCGCCCCAGAACACCGGCAGCAGCGCCGCCGCAAGCAGGACGAGAAACCAGCCAGAGAAGGTAGCGACCGCCAGGGAAACGGAGAGCAGCGTGATGCCACTTTGCGCCAGACCGGCCAACTGGGTCAGCATGCTCAGACGCGAGGTTGTCTGTTTGCGCGCCCGCTCCAACTTGTCGTAAAAGACGGGATCCTCAAAATGGGCCAAATCGAGCTTGCCAGCGTGGCGCATCAGGCGGAGCGAGACATGATTGGCGAAACGGTCACCGAGCAGCGACTCACAGAGATTCACCGCTCGCAGCACAAGGTCTCCCCCGATGGCCAGGCCCACCTCGAGTCCCACAAGCGGCCAGAGATCCTCCGGGGCGGCCGACTTCGAGACCACGGCAGTCACCACCCGGTCGATGATCAGCTTGGCCACCCAAAGCATCGCCACGGGCTGGAACGAAGCGAGTAGGCGGAGCCCCAGACTCGCTGACGCCAATGCCGGAGAGGTCTCCCACACCATCCCCGCCAGCGGAGGGATGTTGCGAAGAGCCCGCAGCCGATCTCGCCATGGCGTTTTGGATGCGGGAGCAGGAGGATGCATGAACTCCTTGAGTTTACCGGGTTTGCGGGGGAGAATCGGGAAATGCACCCCCTAAGCCGCCGCGCAGTTGTCCTTTCCTCTGCCAGCTATCTTTTCGCGCAAAGGCAGGAAGTGCGGCAGTTGGCCGGCCGTTGGACCGCGAGACAACCCGCGGCCCGTCAGCGTGGACGCAACGCCGCGCTGCTTGAGTTTACGATCGGCAAGGACGGAACATTTCGCCTCGACGAAGTCAGCCGAGTGGGTGCAACTCTGAGCTATTCCGGGACCTACCGGCTCTCGGCGTCGGACGAATTTCTCCTGGCCGTTACGGAGGCACCGGATTCGGGAGGCCGTTTTCGCGCCGGCGAGGAAGTGAACTTGGGCGGTGTCCTCTGGATATCGGAAACGCGCGTCCGGATCGGAGAGTTCGAACTCGTCAAGCGCCTGGATTGAGTTCCCGCCGCAGGCGGGCGTCAAACCAGAACGGGCCAAACGGAAGGAAAGCGGCGACGACGGCCAACGCCACCCGGCTCCAAGGCCAGGAGAAGCGGCGCGCCGCGATAAGCGCGACAACGATGTAGATGACGAAGAGCCCGCCGTGGGCGGAACCAACCAGTCGCACCGCCTCGGGCCGGCCCGCCAAGTACTTGAGTGGCATCGCAATGCCGAGCAGGAGCAGAAACGAAAGGCCCTCAGCCCAGCCGGCCCAGCGCAGCCATTCGTATTCCCTTGGATGAAGCATCCTTCTATTGTCGCCGGAGAACAGAGGGACGGACTGCAAGCGGCGCCGATCACCGCTCAGCCCGCCGATCGGTACCGTTCGTATTCACTGGGAAGCAGCAGTGCACTACCGTCGCTAGCGACATAACTATGCCCCGGCAAAGCCGGGGGCCTTATTTTGTGAGCCGCTCAAAACATCCTGATTCGTGTGCTTGGCGGCTCACGCTTCGGTGTTTGCCCGATCGACTACCGGAATTGTCAAACGGCGCATGCCTCCCCGGCGAAGCTGGGGGCCTCCATTGTTAGGCTAGTGGACAAACGGCGACACCGGCACCGGTGCCTCCCGCCTGTCTCTTGGCTCTGACGTCGACGGTGCACTCATCACGGCCTTGGCTTGGTACATCCGTTGGTCGGCGACGGCAATCAGCCGCTCGGCATCTTCGCCATCGACCGGGAATCGGGCGGAACCGATCGCCACGGAAAGCGTGGATTGGCCAACCACCGTTTGGCCGGCCTGACGGGCCAAGGCAGAAAGTTGAACGATCTTCTGCTCAATCGCCGCCTCCGGTAGTTCCGGGATAAGCACGACGAACTCATCGCCGCCCATGCGGGCAACGTAGTCGTAGTCGCGGCAAGCTTCTTTCAGAAGCGTCGCAAACTCTTTGAGTACGCGATTGCCTTCGAGGTGTCCGAAGCGGTCATTGATCTGCTTGAACCCATTCAGGTCGCAAACAAGAATCTCGAGCGCCGCTCCCGATCGGCGGCACCGGTTCAGTTCACTGTCCATCTGGATAAACAGGCTGCGCGCGTTCGGCAGCGACGTCAGGAAGTCGGTGGTGGCGCTGGTCTCTGCGAGTTCGTACTTCATCGCATTTTCGATTGAGTGCGACAGCTTGGCGCTGATAGCTAGCAGAACACGGAGATGGTCTGCCGTAAACGAATCGCGGGCTGACGCATAGAGCGCCAGCACTCCAACCACTCTCTTATCCGTCTGCAGTGGCACCGCCAGGGCACTGCGCAGGGTAGAAAACTTCGAAGGGTCGTTCAGGTATCCCGGTTCGACCGAGGGGTTGCCATTCAGGATCGGTTGTTTATTCTCGGCCACCCAACCGCTCAACCCCTGTCCGATCGGAATTTCGAGCGCGCTGAAAAGCCGGAAATTTTCGCCCGTCACAAATTCGGGCAGTAGCTTCCCGTCCCGAGCGAAATAGATGGCCATGGAGTCGTAGGGAACCATGCGCTTCAACCGATGCGCGAGCACCGACAGCGTCTCGTTCAGACTCAGCGAGCTTCCCAGATTTTGCGAAAGCTCAAACAGCGCTTGCACCTCCTGACGGGCCGAGGCGATCGAGGTCAGGAAGTCGAGCGGTTCGCGCGTTTCTACGGGGCGAGGCGCATCTTCATTTTTCTCTTCAAAGCCCGCCGCTGGCGCCGCACCGCGTTCAACGCGGATCGCGGTGGACAGGCGAACCCGGGCCGGACGCCGCAGCGATGCCTTCTGCTCCAACTCGACGCATCTCTCGGTCAGGATCGCCACAATCGTTGGGTCGAAGGATCGGCCCGACTCCTTCTGAATGATCCCGAGCGCCTCGTCCAGTGGCAGCCCGCGCCGGTACTGTCTGTCGGTAGCTAACGCGTCAAGGCAGTCGACGACTGACAGAATCCGCGCCCCAATTGGAATCGCCTCCCCGATCAGCCCATCTGGATAGCCCTCTCCGTTCCACTTTTCGTGGTGCGAGCGGACGATCGGGGCCACGGGATACGGGAACCGGGCCTGATCGATGATTTCCGCCCCGACAATCGGATGAATCTTCATCTTTTCGAACTCTTCCGGAGTCAACTTGCCGGGCTTCGAAATAATGTGTTCCGGTACGGCCAGTTTACCGATGTCGTGAAGCAGTGCAGCCGCCCGCAGCGCTTCTATCTGATCGAAAGGAAGATCGAGGACCTTCGCTATCTCCACGGCGTACACCTGCACCCGCTGCAAATGGTCGTGCGTCGTCGTGTCCTTGGCTTCAATCGCCAGCGCCAGTGCCTCAATGGTCCGGAGATGCAGGTCGGCCATCTGTTCCGTATGTTTGCGCCCGTCTTCCAGGCGCCCCATATAAAGCTGATACGAACGGGTTATCAGGTAGATGACCGGCATGACGAGGAGCGCCATCTGCCAACCCAACATTCGCGTCGTCGTTGTGAAAAGAATTGCAACCGCGGCGCCCGCTAAATAATACGGCCCAGACCAAAGGCTGCACTCCCGCCAAGTCCGGACGATCGGGCGGCGTTCGGTCAGTGCGATCGCCATCGAGACGGGGAACGTAGTCATTACGTACAGCACGAAGGCCGCCGTGACCAGCAGCACCGTGGCGGAGACACCTGCGGCAGCAAAGCGCGGATTCGCATAAACGGCGTAGGTTGCGATCGTCGCGATCGCAACGACGGAGACATTGAACAGGATCTTGCCCAGCGTCGGACGGCGGTCCTGGGCCAGCACGCACTGTAATCCTGTCATGCTGGTTGCGATCAGCAGAACCTCGCTCAAGCTGAACTCAACGATCCCGATGAGAATAAATAGAAAGTTGATGGTGAGAGTCCCCGTGATCGTCGGCAAGCTCACACGGAAACAGGCCGCCAGCACCGCCAATGTCGCGTGGCACAGAAACTTCAGAAAATCCGTGGACTCGAACGGAAAGAGCCCCAAAAACAGAGCGATCAGGCCGATAGCCGTTGTGATTCGGAGGAAACCGTTGGTGGAAGGCGAGTACGCTGTTGAGGAACTCATGAGTCAAAAAGGCCGGTGACAGGCGGTCATCGCAGGCCATTCCGTCCATCGGCGTATCTGCGGGAATCCATTAGGGTTCCCGTGCAAGTCGTTCGGAGGAGGATCGCCATCCTGGTGTGAGTACCGGGGTTAGTACTGGACTCTAGACCGGCCTAAGGTGATTTGGACCGCTCTTACGGGCAATCGGCCACTTTCGCCGTCTGGGCATTGCCCTCAGACTAGGGGCATACCGTAATGATGAACCCCTCCCACAGCTTCCTTGGCATGCCAGCGGTTCTCTGCAGCCGGCCGATTCGGGACCTGTTCGCGAAGGTCGAAAGGATCGCCAAGAGCAATGTTGCCATTCTGATCCATGGAGAGAGCGGCAGTGGCAAAGAGCTCGTCGCCCGCGCTGCACATCATTACTCCTCACGAGCCGGGAAGGCCTGGGTGGATCTGAACTGCGCGGCGTTGCCGGACCAACTGGTGGAAAGTGAGCTGTTTGGGTACGAAAAAGGTGCCTTCAGTGGTGCGGACACGGCCAAACCAGGACTATTCGAGCTGGCGAGCGGCGGCACCATCTTTCTCGACGAGATCGGCGACCTCGATCTCCGGCTCCAGACTAAGCTGCTTCGAGTTCTCGACGGGGCGCCATTTTTCCGACTGGGTGGGACGAAAAAGGTAGAAACGGATGTTCGGATTGTCGCGGCCACGAATCGAGACCTCCCCGAACTCGCGCGGTCGGGCAAGTTCCGCGAGGATCTGTACCATCGTCTGGCGCAGGTTTGTTTGAGTGTTCCGCCGCTACGGGAACGTATTGAGGATATCGCTCCTCTGGCGCAACTGTTCCTGACCCAACACGCGGCAGGACGCAGCTTTACCGTCGATGC
Organism: Candidatus Sulfopaludibacter sp. SbA3; assembly: GCA_945890485.1. Classification (GTDB taxonomy): domain Bacteria; phylum Acidobacteriota; class Terriglobia; order Bryobacterales; family Bryobacteraceae. The sequence continues at coordinate 59,573 of CAMDCN010000021.1, forward strand.
CATGCGCGCGCTGGAGGCCTACTCCTGGCCAGGCAATATCCGCGAACTCCGCAATGTCGTGCTGCAATGTGCACTGCTTGCCAAGGACGAAGAGATTTGCACCCTCGACCTCCCGGAGGCGATCCAGGACGCCTATGCGAATCTGCCGCAGGCCGAAAGCGATCTCAAACGGTTGTACGCCGCCGTTAACGACGGCTTGTCCGAGGTGGAATCCGGGAACGGGTTTCCTCATTCCCTGTCCCATGGAGCGATGCTCCATGACATGGAAAAGCAATTAATCCTCCAGGTTCTGCAGCACACGGGAGGCCACCAGGAACGGGCCGCTCAGTTACTCGGCATATCCCGTCGGACACTGAGCCGTAAGCTGCGCCAGTACGAGCAGTCCACAAATGGAGTCGCTACTGCCGTGGAGGGCGAGGAGTAAGCCGCATGTTTTCTTTCTTCAAGTCAAATCGCGAACAGTCGGCCGCCGTCGACGAGAGGCGCCGGGAAGAACGCATCGCTGTTCAGGGCGAGGTCGTTCTCATTCTCGAAACCCCGCAGATCTTCGAAGTGCGAGGTCGCCTGCTCGATAGAAGTTCCAGCGGGTTTCGAGCATCGCATATGTATCCGGCTCTGACGAGTGGGCAAGTGATTCGCTGCCGGCTCGAAGGCGTCGAAATTCTGGTCCGGGTCGTCTGGAACCGGATCATTGAAGAAGAAGTGGAAAGCGGCTTTATGGTTGTCTAAAGCCGCTTGCGCGGTTTAACTAGAAAATCAGGCTGATGCCGACCAACGGTAAGAAGTTATTCGTCCAGCCGTCACCACCGCTCGACCGCGTTGGGGTGATGACCTTCTTCGGGAACGGCGACATGTTGTTCCGGAACTCGAGTCGCATATTCACCTTCGCCGTCACCTGGAACTTCACGCCGGCACCGTAGGTGATCATCGGCACGATCTCCTGGGTCTTGGTGAGTACTGCCACGGTTTGTAGCGGCTGAAACGCCGTCTCTGTGCCTGTGCCGTCGTAGAATTTCACACCACCGCCGAACAAGACATAAGGCCGGACTTTGCCGCCACGATCACTAAAGTGATAGTGGAGGTCGTAGTGGAAAGCATGGGTCTGGCCACCGAAAGTCACCTTGGTGCTGCCGCCGTCAAGCCGCATATCATTGAGGGCGTAATCGTAGCGCAACTCGCCGCCAATCCGCCGATACATATTCTGGCCGAGCCAGATGCTGCCGCCGAGGCCGCTTTCAAAACCGGCCTTGGCGGATCCGCCAGTTCCGGTAAAAGACTTCGAGTCATAGAAACTGCCCATGACGCCGACGCCGAATTCATACTTTGGTTCGCCACCTTCGCTGTTCTGATTGGACTGGGCGAGAGCGGAGACGGGTAGGAGCACCGCCATTGCGGTGATCGTCAGGTAAGGGATGGTGCAGTTCCTTCGCATACAACCCTCTATCGGCAGCAGCCGAACGGGACTTTAGTTCTAGGGAGGCAATTTCTCTTACGCCTTTTCAAAGACGAACCGCAGAACTTTCCCGCGGATCACAAAACAAAGGTAGAACTCCCAGAACTTTCGGAACGCGCGCGATCGGTTCACCAGAAACTCAAACCCCAGGTATCGCCACAGCGCGAGCAACTTGACATGAACGCTCACTTCGCGAAGGCGCGCCCGGGAGTAGTAGCCATAGCCAGCGTTATCCGCCCCGAAGTAACGAAAACTAAAGCTGTTCAAGTGCCACTTGTGCGTAGGGTCGCACCAGGAACTGAAGTCGGTATAGTGGGGCGTTTCAAGCACGATCCGGCCGCCTGGCCGCAGAATCCGATGCAACTCCTCCATCGTCCCGATCACGTCGCCCACGTGCTCGATGACATGGATCATGCGGGCTTCGTCGAAACTCTCCGCGTCGACCGGCCAGGGAAACTGATCAAGATCCCAAATGATATCGGCGGCGGTGTCGCGATTTCGATCAATCCCGACACTACCCGGGAACTTCTTGACGCCGCAGCCGACATCGAGAATCTGCCGCTCCGCCACTACGCGATGTCTTCAACGGCGATGGCGGTGGTGGGGCAGGAGCCGGCGGCTTCGAGAATCGCGGCCTTCTCGGCATCGGTTACTTCCAATATCTGAGTAAACGCCTCGCTGCCGTCGGCGCCGGCCACCACCGCGCGATTGTCGTCGTCCATCCGGAAGAACTTCGGGGCGGAACCCATGCACGAGGCGGCAGCAATGCAAAGGTCGGGATCGACCGTGACTTTGAGTTTAGGCATAAGCTACAGTTTACCCTTGCCGCGCCGCAATCAGCTTTTCGACGTACTTGGCCAGCATGTCGCATTCCAGGTTGACACGGTCGCCGGGCTGGTAGGAGCCCAGCGTGGTGTGCTCATAGGTATGCGGAATGATCGTGATCGCCATCTCGCCAGCAACGATACGGGCCACCGTCAAGCTGATGCCATCCACCGCCACGCTTCCCTTTTCAATCAGATAGCGGTCCAGCGACGCGGGTACCTTGATCCGGAGCCACCAATTATCGCTCCCGAGCGGCTCCAGAGCCAGGAACTCGCCAGTTCCGTCAACGTGGCCTTGCACCATATGGCCACCAAGCCGTCCAGACGGCGACAGCGGCCTTTCCAGATTCACGCGGTCGCCCGGCCGCAGATCGCCCAGGTTGGTCCGCGACAATGTCTCCGGCGCCAAATCCGCCGCAAACGATCCAACCTCCAAGTCGACAGCCGTCAGGCAGACGCCATTAACGGCAATGCTCGCGCCGGCAAAAACATCAGTCAGCACCGTGCTTGCCCGAATGCGCAGGCGCGCTCCCGTAGGCTGGGGCGTGAAGCTCTCGAGCGTTCCAAGCTCTTCAATGATTCCGGTAAACATAGGTAGGCATTACCGCGAAGGACGAAGCATCCAAGCTTCCACCGCAAACTCATCGCTGCTGATTGGATGCAACTTGACGTCCCGAAAGACCAGCGCATCGGAACGCCGGCGGCGGCCAATGCCGCCCGCCACAGGCAGCGACTGCGTCCCACCGAGAATCTTGGGCGCGTAGTAGAAAAAAATCTTATCCACCACGCCCGATTCGAGCGCCGCCCAGTTCACCTTGCTCCCTGCTTCGATCATCAGCGAAAGATAGTTCCGCGAAGCCAACAGCTCGACGACGGCGCGCAGACTGGTGCGGCCGTCCGGGCCATCCAGCACGACCACCTCCACGCCCTTCCGTTCGAGCGCCGCCCGGCGTTCCGGGCTTGCCGCCGAAGTGGTCGCCACCAGCACGTCATTCGAGCAAGTCTCCACCATGTTGGAAAATGGCGAGATGCGAAGCTGCGAGTCGACCACGATGCGCAGCAGCGGCCGGCTGCGGTCAGCGCCTGACCGGTCCGTCAACAAGCAATCATCCGAAAGGACCGTGCCAATCCCCGTCAAAATCGCGTCGGTGTGGTGCCGCAGCGACTGGACGTGCAATCGCGCCTGATCAGAAGTAATCCAGCCCGTATTGTCATCCGGGGCGGCGATCTTGCCATCAAGAGTCAGCGCACTCTTCAACGTAACCAGCGGCCTGCGTTCCCGCATGAAGAAGCAAAACGGTTCGTTGAGGGCTTCGGCGGCAGCGGTGTAACGGTCGTCAACCTGCACGTCGATGCCAGCCTCGCGCAGCTTCAGAAATCCTTGCCCGGCAACCAGCGGATTGGGATCTTCCATCGCGGCCACCACGCGCGTCACGCCGGCCGCAATGATTGCGTCCACGCAAGGGCCCGTACGGCCAGTATGAGAACACGGTTCGAGAGTGACGTATAACGTCGAGCCTCGCGCCGCCTCGCCGGCATGCGCCAACGCCACGATTTCAGCGTGCCGCATATCCGAATAGATATGGTGACCGCGCGCGATCACGACGCCGTCTTTCACAAGTAGGGCGCCGACGGAAGGATTGGGTGAAGTTCGGCCGAGGCCGCGGCGCGCTTGTTCAAGCGCCTGATCAAGAAAGTCCATGCAGTTAGTCGAAAAGGGAGGCGATGTAGGTTTCGGCGTTGAACGGAAGCAGGTCCGTGACCTTTTCCCCGACGCCAATGTAGCGGATTGGCAGGTTGAGTTCGCGAGCGATGGCAATGGCGACCCCGCCCTTGGCAGTGCCGTCCAACTTGGTCAACACGATGCCCGTGACGCCGCCGGACTCGGTGAATTTCCGGGCCTGCTCCAGACCATTCTGGCCGGTCGTCGCGTCCAAAACCAGGAACACTTCATGGGGCGCATCCGGAATCACCCGAGCCGCCGTCCGGCGCATCTTTTCGAGCTCGGCCATTAAATGCTCTTTATTCTGCAGCCGGCCAGCCGTGTCGATGATGACGAAGTCGGATTTGCGTGCGCGTCCGGCCTGCATCGCGTCAAAAATCACGGCGCTCGGGTCGGACCCCTGCGTCTGCTTAATAATGTCCGTCTCGGCGCGGTCCGCCCAAACCTGCAACTGCTCAATCGCCGCGGCACGGAAAGTGTCGGCCGCCGCCATCAGCACCGATTTCCCCTCATCCTGCAGCCGGCGGGCAAGTTTGCCGGTAGTGGTCGTCTTCCCAGCGCCGTTCACGCCCACCATCATGATCACCAGCGGCGGCGCGTCAACCCGCACCATCGGCCGTTCCGACGCCGAAAGGACCTCGAGCAGATGCTGCCGGATCAGCCCGCGGATCTCGCTCGCGTCGCTGACCAGATGCCGGTCAACCCGCTGGCGGATGGTTTCGAGAATTTCCGTCGCGGTGCGAACCCCGATATCAGCCGTAATCAGCGTATATTCGAGCTCTTCCAGCAGATCGGCGTCGATCTCTTTCTTGCCGTGGACGACATCCTCAATCTTGCTGACCAGACCCGCGCGGGTCTTCTCGATGCCGCTTTTCAGCCGCTCTAGCAGGTTTCCGCCGCCGTCGCCGGAACCAAATAACGAAGAAAGCATTGTTCCCTTCATGATACGGGATTCCGGTAACGATTCCGCGTTAGAATACTGTATCGACCTTGGAACAGACTCCCCCGCGTAAAATAGGCCGCTACGTCATTCAGCAGGAGCTGGGACGAGGAGCTATGGGTGTTGTATACCAGGCTCAGGACCCTGCCATCGGGCGCACCGTCGCCGTGAAGTCCATCAAGATTGGCGAAATCGCGGATCCGCGCGAACAGCAGCGCGTCAAGGATCGTATTTTCCGCGAAGCCCAAAGTGCCGGGGTGCTCTCTCACCCGCATATCGTCACCATCTACGACATCCAGGAAGAAGGCGACATCGCCTATATCTTCATGGAATACATCGAGGGTTCGACTCTCGAAAAGATTCTGCTCGACGAAAAGCCGCCCGAGAAAGAACAGATTCTCAATCTGCTCCGCCAAACCGCGGCTGCCATGGATTTTGCCCACTCCAAAGGCATCGTCCATCGCGACATCAAACCCGCCAACATTATGGTTCGCCGGGATTGGACCGCCAAGATCGCCGACTTCGGCATCGCAAAAATGCAGTCGCAGTCTTTGACGCAGACCGGCCTCGTGGTTGGCACCCCGAACTACATGTCGCCGGAGCAGATTCAGGGCAAACCGGTGGATGGCAGGGCCGATCAGTTCTCGCTCGGCGTGATTGCCTACGAAGTCATGACCGGCGAAAAACCCTTCGTCGCTGACTCCCTGCCGACGCTTCTGTTCAAACTGGTCGGGGAGCCCGCCATGGCGGCGGTTCGATTGAACCCCACTCTCGATGTCTCCATCGACGCCGTACTTCAGAAGGCGCTGAGCAAAGATCCCGCCCAACGCTGGGATTCGTGTTCAGCCTTCATTGCGGCCCTCGAAGAGCAGTGCCGGCGCCACCCGAATTGGACGACGCAGACTCGCGGCCAAGCTCTCACCGCGGCTACGGAAGCAATCGCCGCGGTGCCTCCGGCCGCCCCGGTCTTCGCTCCTGCTCCTCTGCCCGCTCCCGTCCCGGTTGCCGCCGTTCCCCCTGCGCCAACACCTAAGCCCGCACCCGCCCCCGTTGCCCGCCCGGTCCCCCCTGCTCCGGAGCGTATTGAAAGATCCCAGCCGTCCCCGCCGGCCCCCGCGCCGAAGGGCAATAACACGATGATCATCGCCGCGGCCGGTCTCGTGGCCCTGCTCGTCATCGGCTTCGGCGCGATGAAGTTCATGGGCGGCCGCGAAGAGGCTACCCCCACGACCACGACGGAAAATGGCGATGTACCGGTTGCTCCGCCGCTCCCGAAATCGTTTGACCCGACGCCCAAGGCGACCACCAAGGCCCCGGAAACTCCGCCCACCACCACCCCCGTGCCCTCGGATCCTGGCGCCAATGTCCCCGGCCCCGCCAAGGGGCTTGTGGCCGTTAACATCCGCTCCACCCCGCCCGGCGCTAAAGTCATTGTTGACGATGGGAAAGCGGAACCCTGCACGGCCCCCTGTACCCTCGACTTGCCGGCAGGCCGCCACGTGCTCATCGCCCAACTCGACAAGTACGAAACGGCAAACAAGATTTTCATGCTGCCAGCCGAAGCGCAACTGAATATCACCCTTCGCCGGCAGACCGGCACGGTGGCTGTCAGTTCCAATCCGGTCGGCGCCCAAATCCTGGTCGATGGCATCGAGTACCCGGAAAAGACCCCGGCCATCCTCACCCTGCCCATCGGACGCCACAAGGTAACGGTAACCCTACCCGGCCGTGGCGAGAAGTCACGCGAGTTCAATGTCGACGACGGCGCGCAGCTCGACTACAGCGTGAACTTCGGCGGCAACTAGAACCTCTACACTAAGAAGAGGATGGCTACTCGACGGACATTGTTAGCCGGACTTGGCGCTTCCCTTCTCTGGGGCGGACCCAAAACCGGCATGCGGGTGCTTTCAAGCCGTCCCGAAGACTTCGAAATGCCCATGGAGGGCTTCGGAAGCTGGATCACTCCGCTCGACAAGTTCTTCATCCGCAGTCATCACTACACCCCCGATGTAAAGCTCCGCGACTGGAAGCTCAGCGTCGTCGGCAAAGTCTCGACACCTCTCGTCTGGTCGCTCGACGAGTTGAAAAAACTCCCCCGCGTCGAACTCGTCAGTGTGCTCGAATGTGCGGGCAACGGCCGCGCCCACCATGTCCCCCCGATGGCGGGCCTCCAATGGAAGTATGGCGCGGTGGGCAACGCCCGCTGGGCCGGTGTCCGCCTGGTCGACGTGCTTCGCAAAGCCGGCATCCAACCCGGCGCCGTGGAAGTGATGTTCGACGGGGCCGACGTCGCCGTCGGGAGCCAACCGGAGTTCCAACGCTCCATCCCCTTGAAGAAGGCGCTCGACCCCAACACCATTCTTGCCTACGAAATGAACGGCGAGCCCCTCGACCCGTCCCACGGATTCCCCCTCCGCTTAGTCGTCCCAGGCTGGGCCGGCGATAGCTGGGTGAAATGGGTGATGAAGATCGAGGTGCGCGACACCGAATTCGACGGATTCTTCATGAAAACGGCGTACCGGATCCCCAACCGTCCCGTCCGCCCCGGTGCCACGATCGACCCCGCGCTGATGACCCCGGTCACCAGCCTCAGCATCAAGAGCGTCCTCGCCAGCAACGCCGACGGTGACGAGGTACGTCCCGGGTCGCTCAGGCTCACCGGCGCCGCCTGGTCCCACGCAGCCCAAGTCGTCGCCGTCGAAGTCTCCACCGACACCGGCCGCACCTGGAAAGCCGCCACCCTTGGCAGCGACCGGGCGCCCTTCGCCTGGCGCCTCTGGGAGTTCAACTGGACCCCGCCCGGCGAGGCCTACTACACCGTCCTCGTCCGTGCCAGAAACGCGCTCGGCGAAACCCAGCCGCTGCAGCCGGAATGGAACCCCTCCGGCTACAGTCACAACGCCGTCCAAGCCGTCCGCCTCCACGTCACCGCGAATCCGCAACCCGTCAGCGCCACCACTCCGGCGAGCAACATCGTCCGGCCGGCCGCCCTCGAACAAAGCTGCCTCACCTGCCACACCCTGGAGCCCATCGAGCAGCAACGCCTGACCCACGCGCAATGGGAACGCGAGGTGGAAAAGATGCAACGCTGGGGAGCCAAAGTCCGGCCCGAGCTGAAGGATGTTCTCGTCGACTTCCTGGCAAATCACTATGGCGTGCGACCCGTTCGATAGTAGACTAAAGGTCTCCCCCGGCCTCCTTCCCAACCACTCATGCAGCGCGCTGGACGCCTCGTCACCCGTTTGAAAATGAAGACCGCCTCCCTCAGTTCCGAAGAACTGGCCGCGGCCGCATGGCCCTCCGCCGTCGGCAAACGCTTGGCGGGACGTACCGGGCCCGTTCGCCTGTTTGGCCGGAAACTGGTCGTCGAAGTGGAAGACAGCACCTGGCAGCGCCAACTGATGACGCTGACCCCGCAGATCCTGCCCAAACTGCGAGCGATCCTGGGGCCCGAACTCGTCGAGCATCTCGAATTCCGCATCGGCGTCCCGCGGCGCGAACCCGCCCGCGCGGAAGTGGCGGAACCAAGAGCCGACGGCATCGAAGATCCAATATTTAAACTGCTGTATCTGAACTCGCGCGCGCGCAGCGAACGCGAACAGGAGCAGCGGGAGAGGAAGAGCGCTTGAAACTGACAGAGGAAAACGTCCGGTACGTCGCCGGGCTCGCCAATCTCACCCTGAGCGAGCAGGAGATCCACCAGTACACCGAGGACCTCAGCGGCATTCTGACCCACATGGAGAAGCTCAATGAGCTCGACACCTCGAACGTCGAGCCCATGACCCAGGTTCTCTTCGCCGACGAAGAAAACGGCTCCCTCCGCGAGGACATCGAACACACGCCACTCTCGAATGAGGTCGCCCTGGCCAACGCGCCGGTTTCCGGCGCAGGGTACTTCAAAGTGCCGAAAGTGATTGAGCGGTAGGCCCATGAACATAGCGAAACTAACCATTCCCGAGGTGCAGGACGGACTGCGCCGCAAGCAGTTCACCGCCGTCGAACTCACCACCGAAGCGCTCCGCTTCGCCCAGGCGGAAAACCCGAAAACCAACGCCTATCTCACGTTCAGTGACGAACGGGCCCTGGCCGCCGCCGCCCGCGTCGACGCCAAACTGGCTGCCGGCGAACAGATCGGCTCCCTGGGCGGCGTCCCCATCGCCGTCAAAGACGTCATCGTCACCAAAGACGTCAAAACCACCTGCGCCTCGAAAATCCTCTCGAACTACATCCCGCCCTACGACGCCACCGCCGTCGAACGCCTCGAAGCCGCCGGCGGCATCATCCTCGGCAAAGCCAACTGTGACGAGTTCGCCATGGGCTCGTCCAATGAAAACTCCGCCTTCGGCCCCGTCCGCAACCCGGTCGCGCTCGACCGCGTCCCCGGCGGCAGCTCCGGCGGCAGCGCGGCCGTCGTCGCCCAAGGCACGGCGGTCGTCTCGCTCGGCTCCGACACCGGCGGCTCCATCCGCCAACCCGCCAGCTTCTGCGGCTGCGTCGGCGTCACCCCGACTTATGGCCGCGTCTCCCGCTACGGGCTCGTCGCCTTCGCCAGCTCTCTCGACCACATCGGCCCCTTCAGCCGCACCGTCGCCGACTCCGCCACCCTCCTCGGCGCCATCGCCGGCCGCGACGAACGCGACGCCACCTCCGCCCGCCACCCCGTGCCGGACTACGCCGCGCTCCTCGGTGACTCCGTCAAAGGTCTGAAGCTCGGCCTCCCCAAAGAGTACTTCGCCGGCCTCGCCCCCGAAACCGGCGACCGCATCATGGCCGGCGTCGAAATCCTGAAGCAACTCGGCTGCGAGGTCACCGAAGTCAGCCTCCCGCACACCGAATACGCCATCGCGACTTACTACATCATCTGCACCGCCGAAGTCTCCGCCAACCTCAGCCGCTTCGACGGCGCCCGCTACGGCGTCCGCTCCTCGAAGAGCGACACGCTCTCCGACATGTATAAAAACTCCCGCGGCGAAGGCTTCGGGACGGAAGTGAAACGGCGTATCATGCTCGGCTCCTACGTCCTCAGCCACGGCTACTACGACGCCTTCTATCTCAAAGCCCAGAAGGTTCGCAACCTCTTGACGCAGGACTTCACGAAAGCCTTCGAGCAGGTCGACGCCTTAATCACCCCCGTTTCCCCCTTCCCTGCCTTCAAAATCGGAGAAAAGGTAAATGACCCGATACAAATGTACCTCTCCGACATCTATACGATTACGGGAGACCTCGCCGGAATCCCGTGCATGAGCGTCCCCTGCGGGACCACCCCCGACGGATTGCCTGTGGGCATGCAGATTTTGACCAAGCATTTTGCGGAAGATGTAATGTTCCGTCTTGCGCACCAATACGAGAAAGCAGGCGGATTCACCGCCTAATTTGAGGAGATAACGAGATGCCTTTTGTACTGCCTGAGTTGGGATACGCGAATGACGCGCTCGAACCGTACATTGACGCCGTGACGATGGACATCCACCGCACCCGCCATCACCAGACCTACGTCACCAACCTGAACAACGCCGTGACGGCCAACGCTTCGCTCGAAGGAAAGACCCTCGAAGAGTTGCTCGCGAACAACCTCGCCATCGTGCCGGACGCCGCCAAAGGCGCCGTACGGAACCACGGCGGCGGCCACGCCAACCACACCCTCTTCTGGGCGACCATGGCCCCGAACGCCGGCGGCGCGCCGGTCGGCACTTTGGCCGACGCCATCAACGCCAAGTTCGGCGACTTCGACGCCTTCAAGGCGGCGTTCAAAGCCGCTGCCGTCGGCCGCTTCGGCTCCGGCTGGGCGTGGCTCGTGAAGAACGCGGACGGCAGCCTGGAAGTCACCTCCAGCGCCAACCAGGATTCGCCGCTCATGGACGGCAAGACCCCCATTCTGGGCCTCGACGTGTGGGAGCACGCCTACTACTTGAAGTATCAGAACAAGCGGCCGGACTACATCGACGCCTATTGGAGCGTCGTCAACTGGACCGCCGCCGAAGGCCTCTTTACCGGTTCCTTGTCCCTGTCCTTCTAAGCCAAACTGGGGCCTGCCGCCACGCGGCGGCGGGCCTTCCCTAATCCGGCCAGCCGTGCAGTGTCCGGGTATAGTTCAGCCGCTCCCAGGCATGAGGATCGGCAGTGAAACCGAAGCCGAGCTTGCCGCGGACTTCGGCGCTCGACTTGAACTTCTTGCTGTCGAGCCACCCCGAAAGCGCGTCGCGAATCACGCCGATGTGCCTCGGTCCATGCTCCAACAGCGCGGACGCCAGTTGCACCACGTGCGCCCCGCAGAGAATGGCCTTCGCCGCGTCCCGCCCGCCATGAACGCCTCCGGAACACGCCAACGACAACTTGGCAAACGGCGAAAGCAGCGCCAGCGCGTGCAGCCGCAAAGGCAGTTCCGCCGCCGTCGACGGCACCACCCGCCGATCCACCTGCAGCGTATCGAGCGAAATATCCGGCTGGTAGAAGCGGTTGAACACCGTCACCCCACGCGCACCCACCTGTTCAAGACGGCGTACAAACGCCGGCACCGAGGAGTAGAACGGAGAAATCTTCACCGTCACCGGTAGCCTTACCGCGGAAACCACCGCCGCCACCACATCCACCTGCCGGAACTCCAGCTCCGCCCCGCCCTCCGCCGGGGAGGAAGCGACCTCATAGAGATTCAGTTCCAGCGCGCTGGCGCCGGCCGCCTCCAGGCTGCGGGCGTACTTCGTCCAGCCGCCCGGAGTCGTCCCGTTCAGCGACGCCACAATCGGCGCTTCCACGCGCTTCCGCAGCAACTCAATCTGCTGCACATACGGATCCACCCCCGTGAACGGGCGCGGCGCCGATTGCTCCTCCATCAGGTCTTCTTCAAACAACGAGTACAAAACCACGGCGCCTGCCCCGGCTGCCACCGCCGCCCCAATCGCCTCGGCATCGTGCGACAGCGGGCTGGCCGCCACGACAAGCGGACTCACCAACGTCATTCCAAGCCAGGAGGTAGTCAGATCAGCCATGCTCTCATCTCATACCCCGGTGCCGTTGAAGTCAAGCCGTTTAGTACTCTCGAAGGATGCGTCCGTCTTTCCTCTTGTTCGTCCTCAGCGCCATCCTCCTGGCGCAAAACCCCACGGAAACCGCCATCCTCCAAGCCGTGGAAAAACAGGCGGAGCCAGCTATTGCGCTCCTCGAACCCATGGTGAACCAGAACTCCGGCAGCTTCAACCCCGCCGGCGTCCGCGCCATGGCAGAGCTGACACGGAAAGAGTTCGAAGCGCTCGGCTTCACGACACGCCTCGTCGAAATGGACGCCGTCAATCGCGGCCCCCACCTCGTCGCCGAACGCAAAGGCAACGGCGGCAAACCCATCCTGCTCATCGGCCACCTCGATACGGTCTTCGAACCCGCCAGCCCCTTCCAGAAATTCGAGCGGAAGGGCCGCAGCGCCATCGGCCCCGGAACCGCGGATATGAAAGGCGGCATCGTCGTACTCCTCGCCGCCCTCCGCGGTCTGCAGGCCGCCGGTCAGTTGGATCAGCTGCCGCTAACGGTCATGCTCACCGGTGACGAAGAGGAGCCCGGCCGCCGCCCCGACATGCCCAACCACTCGCGCCTCGAAATGGTCCGTCTGGCGAAGGAATCCCGCGCCGCCCTCAGCTTTGAAGGCGGCATCAAAGGGCTCGGTATGGACTACGCCACCACCGCCCGCCGCGGCTATCTCGGCTGGGAGGTCCGCTCCACCGGCAAGGTCGGCCACTCCGGCCAGGTCTTCACGGACCGCGCCGGTTATGGAGCCATCTACGAAATCAGCCGCGTCATCTCGACTTTCGAACAAACCCTCAAGGAACCCAATCTGACATTTAACGTCGGCCTCCTCCTCGGCGGCGGCGAAGTGAAGGCCGATGCCGACGGCAAATCGACGGCAGACGGAAAGCCCAACATCATCGCCGGCCAAGCTTTGGCCCGCGGCGAAGTCCGTGCCCTCGAACCCGCCCAGGTCAGCCGCATGAAGGACAAGATGTACGCCATCGTCGCCAAAAGCCTGCCGGGGACGAAGTCGGAAATCACCTTCGTCGAAGGCGCCCCGCCCATGCCCCCCACCGCTGGCAACCGCCGCCTGCTTAAGGTGCTCGACGAAGCCAGCCGCGCCGCCGGCCTCGGCCCCATCGAGGAACTCGACCCCATGCAGCGCGGAGCCGGCGACATCTCCTACATCGCCGCCTACGTCGATTGCCTCGACGGCCTTGGCGTAGTCGGCGCCGGCACCCACGCCGTCGGCGAGTCCGTCGAACTCGATAGCATCGCCAAGCAAGCCAAGCGCGCGGCCCTGCTCATCTGGCGGCTCGGCCGCTAGCGCTTACTGCTTCGTCCCCGGTCCATAAAGAATCGCCCCCGGCCGGGCGCCGGTATGCTTGCCCTTATCGAGCACCACCGTGCCGTTCACGAGCACATACTCAATCCCCGTCGCATATTGAAACGGGTTCTCATAAGTTGCCTTGTCCGCAATCGTGAGCGGATTGAACACCGTCACATCGGCCCACATCCCCGGCCGCAGCACCCCGCGGTCAAACAGCTTCACTTTCGCCGCGTTGTGGGAACTCGCCTTCCGCACCGCCTCCTCGAGCGTCAGCACTTTTTCGTCCCGCACATACCGGCCCATCACCCGCGCAAAGGTCCCGAACGACCGCGGATGCGGCCTGCTCCCACCGCGCGAAGGGTCGGCCTCCATGGCGGAACCGTCCGAACCGAAGCTGACAAACGGGGCCTTCATCGCGCTCCGCATATCGTCTTCCCGGTGGTGGTAGTAAAGCGCCGGCACGCGGCCCTTGTTGTCGATCAGCGTCTCAAACAGCACGTCCAGCCAAGGCTTGCCCTTCTCCGCGATCAATTCGCTCACCCGCTTGCCCACATACTTCCGATACGCGGGGTTGGCCACCGAGACAATTTGGATCTTGCTCCAATCGCTCCCCACCGCCGTGTAGTGGTTGTACCAGCCGGGAATGCCCTGCGTAATATCTTTCTCGAGGCGCGCCCGCATCGCCGGATCCGCCAAGCGTTCCAGCATCTTCGGCATGCCGCCCTCGTGCGCCCACGGCGGAATGATGTTGCTCAGTCCCCCGTTCTGCCCAGCCGTATAGGGATAAATATGGGCTTCTACATTCACCCCCTGGTTCCGCGCGTTCTGGATCACCCCGAGCAGCTCCGGCATCTGGCCCCACAGCTTGTGATGGGCAATCTTCAGATGGAGCAGGTCCACCGTCGTCCCGGCCCGCTTGGCGATCTGGATCGCCTCCGAGATTGAATCGAAAACCTCTTCGCCTTCGCTACGCGTGTGCGTGGCGTAGATGCCGCCGTTTTTTGCCGCGACCTTTGCCATCTCGACCAGCTCATCCGTCGAGATCCAGAACCCCGGCGTCTGGTGCAGCGAAGTGGAGACGCCCAGCGCCCCGTCCTCCATCGCCTGCTGAATCGTGTCCCGCATCTTCTGCACCTCATCAGGCGACGCCGGCCCCGGCTTCGAGCCATGGGCCCGTTGGAAGATCAGGCCAGAGCCAATGTAGGACCCGATGTTCGTCGAAGCGCCCTTTTCGAGCACCGCTTTCCAGTAGTCGCGAAAGCGTGGATATTCCACCGTGGGCGCGGGCGAAGAGCCTTCGCCGAGGATCATCGACGTGACGCCCATGCGGACCATACTCTCCGCGTTGCCTTCGCTGAGGATGGAGGTATCGGAGTGGTTGTGCATGTCGATGAAGCCGGCGGCGATGACGAGGCCGGTGGCGTCGATCACGCGCGTAGCGGAGCGGCCGGAAAGGCTCCCCAGCGCCGCGATGCGACCGGCCTTGATGCCGACATCGCCGATGAAGCTGGGGTTGCCGGTGCCGTCAACGACGCGGCCGTTCCGCAGCAGGACGTCAAATTCTTGAGCAAACGCGGCGGCGGCCGCCAGGAGGAGGGGAATAAGGAGGCGGGGCATGGGAGTGTCGCAGCGTAAGGGCGGATCAGATTAACGAAAGGTTACCAGCCCCTGAGGCAGGAGCCCGCCGTCCGAGGCCGCCAGCCCCCGTTGCTGCCAAAATTATCGCTCCCATCGGCTGGAAGTTCCAACGGCACACTCGCGAAATCTGCCTCGCCGCCGTTGCCCAAGTATTGGGAATCCTGGCCAACGAACCCGAGCCACTGAGGCAATCTCCTGTGGAGGATGACGTGATCACGCCAAGAGCCGGCGAACCCAAGTGGCCGGCTTGAACACGCAAAGGAAACAGTTCAATTCGCACGCCTCTGCGTATCTCCACAAAAGGACATCGCTGGTGATCCAGTGCGGGAACAGGCCTATGAAGTAGAGGTCATCAACGCCGAAATCGCAAGAGAAGATCTACAAACCTCGGGCGAAGGTCGGGCTCACGCAACAAGAGCTTGCTTCGCGACTGGGGACCACGAAATCAGCGATCTCCCGACTGGAGGACGCCGAATACGAACGACACTCCCTTTCGATGATGAAGCGGATCGCCAAAGCTCTCGACAAACGGATCCAGATTCGTTTCCTGCCATTGAAGCAGCTCAAGACCGCCTGACAGCTTTGGACTCCATACAGCACCTACCAAAACACATTAGTCCCAGACGCCGCCATCGCTGAATCCTTGGATACCAGCATCATGCCCACTACCAAGGCCCGCGCAGCCAGCAGCCGGTGAAAGGGTTCCGAAAATGGAGGCTCACGCGATTCAGCCCAAGAAGCTGGAGTGGGCGGATATTGGGAGGCCACGCGGATGTGGCCGGGCGCCAACGCGGCATCCGTGCGGGCGGCGACTCGAGCGCATCTGCTGCGGATGCAGGTGCGGCGCTGAGCCGGCGTTGCTTCAAAACATGTACTTCAGGGCGAACTGAACGCGGCGCGGGTCAGCGGCGCTCGTGATGCGGCCCGCAGCAGGCGACCCTATGAGAGTGACGGGAACTCCAAAGTTGGCCGTATTGGTAGCATTGAACGCCTCCGCACGAAACTGTAACGAATGGTTCTCCCACGGCAGGACAAAGGAACGGCTGACCATCAGATCCAGGTTCTTCGTGCCGGGCCCGTAGATGAGATTGCGGCCGGCGTTGCCGATGGTTCCGGGGGCGTTGGCGGCGAATGCCGTCAGGTCAAACCAGCGATCGATGGTGCGATCGCCAACCGGGAGGTTCGGGTTGCGAACCCAGTCGCCACGGACGGCGCCGCCGAGGTTCTGATTGTTGACGTTGATCGAATGGGTAACTGGGAGCCCGGAATAGAGCGAAACGATGGCCCCGATCTGCCAGCCGCCGAAGAGCCAGTTTCCGGGACCGGATTCCAGGCGGCCCTTGCCTTTGCCCAAAGGGAGTTCATAGACAGAGGACAAGTTGTAGCTGAGTCGGCGGTCGAGTGTGGAATTGCCACGCTCCCGGCGCATGTCATAAGGGGTCACGACGCCGGTTGATCCGTCGAGCGAATCCTCATTGGCATAGTCGATGTTGTGACTCCAGGTGAAGGCGCTCAGGAAAGTGAAACCACGGGCAAAACGCTTCTCGAGTTTGACGGCCAGGGAGTTGTAACTCGAGTTCTGGCCGGTTTGCGCATAGATGACTGCGATGAATTCTGGACGGGTGAAGCGCTGATTGGCGGCCACGGTCGCCGACGGCGTCCGGGGCAGGTTGATGTTCTGGTTCCAGGCGAGGAAGCTACCTTTCGTTCCGTTGTAGCCGACAGTGAGGAGAGTATCGAACGGCAGGGTGCGTTGGACGTCGAAGAACCACTGATAGGCGAGGAGGTTTTCACGAAAGTCGGAAAAGATCGTGATACTGGAGCCGCGGGGGATCGTGTTACCAAAGGTGATGGTCGGGAAGCCCTGCTGCACGAAAACGCTGGTGGTTTCAAACGCGTTCTGAATGAGGATCTCAGTAGCCCGAGGCGCGCCGGGGACGAAGTTGGCGTTGTCCGTACCGAGGTTGTTCGGTTCTCCGTAGAAGAAGCCGGCGCCGGAGCGGATAACGGTCTTGGGCGTGGCGCTCCAAGCGAACCCAAGGCGCGGCGCATAGTTATTGAGATCGTTCTTGCAGGCGCAGGAACCGGCAGTCGGGAACGTAATTCTTTCGTCCGCGATGGTGGGAACGTTTACGCCCGCGAACAGATAGCGGGATACGCCCTGCTTGTCGGGATCCGGGAAAGTTGCTTTGTAAATCACTTCGTAGCGGAGGCCAACGTTGATGGTGAGGGCGCGGGAGACCTTCCAATCATCCTGCACGTAGATGCCCCAGTACTTGTTGTTGATGTCTTCGCCCTGGTTGGTCCCGTAGCTGCCACCAGCAACCCAACCGAGAACCAGGTCGGCAAACCCGCTACCGGTGTTCGCGCGGCTGGTGCCGACGTTTGGATTCTGCGAGGTGAAACGGCCATCGAAGGCAAACTGGCCGCGGCGGAAACGGGAGGCGTTGCGGAACTGATTCGTGTGCCGGTACTCGCCTCCGAACTTGATGCCGTGCCTGCCGCGCTGAACCACCGTGCCGTTGTTGAATAGGTAGGTATTGAGGTTGTTCACATTGGGCCAAAAGCTTCGCGGCCCGATCTCGACGAAGCCGGAGAGAGAAAAACGGGTCCAACCATTGTTCTTGAAGCCGTCGTTGAGATAATCGGCGGGAGCATTCTTGATGCCGAGGGTGGGGTTGTCCCAAGTGTCAAAGGGAATGTCGAGGATCGTATTGAATCGGGTCCAGCCGAAGCGAAGATCGTTGAAGACGCCGGGACTGAGGGTGGACGTTAACGAGCTGGCTAGGTTGTTGCCACGGAGGACGACCGACTGGCCCAGCCCGCCGGCAGCAGGATTGGGGAGGAAGCCGTTTTCCAGGCGGTCCTGAATCCGGCGGCTGAAGCGGGCAAAGAAGCGATGCCTTTCATTAAAGTTGTGGTCGCCGCGGAAGTCATATTGGTCGGCATCGTCGGGATCGGAGGGGCTGAAGAAGTAGTTGTAGGGCGCATTGTCCAGGCCCGGGATGTTGGAGGCGGGGTACAGGGAGACGACACGACCGACGACTGGGTCGAGTCGGGAGCGGGGGATTATGTTGTTGGGGAACTGAAGTCGGGCAGCAGCGGCGCCGGTCCCGCTGAGGGTCAGCGGATCAAAGATATTCCGGCGGACAGCGGGCTGTTGGCTGAAGTCAAAACGTTCGACCAGGTCGCGGCTGGGCACCGAAGAGATGAAGGAGCGCCCATTGCGGATGCGGGTTCCTTGATAGGAGCCGAAGAAGAAGGTCCTGTTCTTGATGGCCGGTCCAGCGAAGGTAGCGCCGTACTGATTTTGACGGTACATGGGTTTTGGGGCACCCGAAGCGTTGGCGAAAAAGTTGGCGCCATCGAGCTTCTCGTTGCGCAGGAACTCATAAACCGAGCCGTGGAAACTGTTGGTGCCGGACTTCGTCGAGACGAGAACCTTGGCGCCAGCACGGTAGCCATACTCCGCGCTCATATTGTTGGTGACGACCTTGAATTCCGTCACGGCATCGACGGGGGGCTTCACGGCTTGGGCCTCAGAACCAAGTTGGCCGCCAGAGGTGCGCGAGGAGTTGTCGTTGCCGTCGAGGAGCACGTTGTTCTGCGCAATCTGCATGCCCACGGCGGCAAAGGCGCCTTCGGTGCGGGCACGTGAGCCTGCGGCGAGGTTGCCCCCAGGGAGAACGCCGGTAGTAAACAGCGCTAGCTGCAGATAGTTGCGGCCGTTCAGCGGCATCTCGAGGATCCGCTTGGAGTCGATGACTTGGCCGACTTCGCTGGTTTCGGAATTGATTAGAACGGCGGAGGCGGAGACGTCAATGGACTCGACCACGGAGCCGGGCTTGAGTTCGAAATCTAGGCGGGCGGTTTGGCCCGTTTCGAGCCGCAGTTCTTTGAGCTTTTGCGGGGCAAATCCTGCGTTGGACGCCTCAACCCGGTAGGTGCCTGGGGGGAGCAAAGGCACCGTATAGAATCCTTCCCCATTTGTACTGGCTGTTCGGGCCGTTTGTGTCGCGACGTTCGTTACAGTTACCGCGGCGCCGGAAATAGACGCTTTGGAGGCATCGGTAACGAGACCTTGGATGGCGGCGTGTTGTCCAAAGGCAACGCTTGCCAGCAGAAATAAATAAGGCAAGGTAAGGCGAGCCATATTTCACCGGTGTTGAAGTTCCGAGATCATAACACACAGCCTGTGTGGGCACACCCATCTGACGCCCTGCCGTCAACTCTCTTCTCGATGTCGGAACTATGTTACGTATCGCCCTTGTTTTCTTGCTCTCTGTCTTAGCAGTCACCGTTCAATCCATCGGCGCGGCTTCTGTTGTCGGCACGGTCACCGATTCCACCGGATCCGTTATGCCCGGCGTCAAGATAACCGTACGGAATCTGAGCACCCAGTTTGTCTGTACCGGGCAGACCAACTCAGGGGGCGCGAACTACATTCCTAGCATGGCTTCACGCTCCTATGCTGTCGTCGTCGAGGCGGCCGGCTTCGAGAATTATCTACAGACGGGACTCATCCTACGTATCAACGAATCGCCTCGCGTCGACGTGCAACTGGAACTCGGAAATGTGACGGAGTCGGTCGAGTGAACGGCACCCCGCCGTTGCTGGAAAAGGAGCCGGCGGGCTCAGGCTAAGTGCTCGATGGGGAGGGGGTGGAGAAGCTGCCGGTGATGCAGAAGTTCGTTCAACGCGTGCTGCTCTGCATGACGGGTATGACTAATATCGACGGGCAGCATACCGTAGAGCAGCGGCAGCGAGCGATTGGATAGTCGAGGGACGGGGTCAGCGGGAAGGAGCCGGCCGTGGGCCAACTGGGCGACTATCAACGGACGATGATCGCCTCGCTCGATTCCGTGTCGGGCACTCCGCAGTCGGACAGTTGAGCCGGGTATTTCAAGGCGGAGCGAACCATTTTTATAGCTCGCTCGAAGACAGGTGTGTTATCGCGCATCGGGGCGTTCGCCTATCACGAATGGGGCGCGACGGCGTCTGGCAAGTTCGTCAAGGACAAAACGTTCTCCTTCGGCGGCTTCCAGC
Source organism: Candidatus Sulfopaludibacter sp. SbA3 (assembly GCA_945890485.1). Lineage (GTDB taxonomy): Bacteria > Acidobacteriota > Terriglobia > Bryobacterales > Bryobacteraceae. The sequence goes on from CAMDCN010000021.1 coordinate 79,523, forward strand.
AGGACTATCAGAAAGTGAGCGAGACCGCCCTTGTGACGGTGCCCAGCCTGGAGATGCTGGCGGGCAAATTCAGCGTCGGCGGGAGCGGCCTGCCCATCTACAACCCGCACACGACACGGTTGGTGGGCTCAACCTGGACCCAGGATCCGTTTCCCGGCAACATCATTCCGGCCAATCTATCCGACCCGGTTTCCCGGAGACTGATCAACACAGGATGGCGAGAGTGTCAAGTAACAGCTCCGCGGTCGTCCCAATCGACAGAGCATTCAGCTCTTCGTCGCTCGGGGCCGAATCCCAGCCATCGCTGCAGAGAACCGTGAACGCGGCTGAGCCCAAAACTCGCCTGGAAGCGGCTTCAATGCGAATTAGCCTTACCACCGGTTTGTCAGCCTCGGCGATGATGATCTCCTCTCCCACCGTGGCACGCTCAACCAGTTGAGAAAGCTCAGTTTTCGCCTCATAGAGGTTCACTTCCATCTCTTGACCGTAGCGCACCAAACCAACTGCTTCTAGTCGATTCTCGCGACATCGCACTTGCCCTCGAATGTCACCGGTCGGATTTCTCATCAAAAGCATTCTGCGCCATCTTTCACTTTGAGTGTCCGGTTTTTCGAGAAACCCTTGCTCTCTCTCCTGAAGGCCTACCAAGGAGAAAACCTGTGCTCGCTAACAATAAGTGTTGGGTCATCCCAGTGCTCCGAGTTTCATTCAGTTTCCTCTGCGTGAACACGGCGAATGCTGCGGGTCCTCCGTGCTACTCCCTCGCCAGCCCGCAAAGCTCCCGGACGACGATTACCTGGAATAGAGTCCAGGTTAAACCGGCCTATGCCCAACGGTGTGGCGATGACAGCGGCAGGATGACGGGAATCTACGTCAGAAACCAATCTGTGGCCGGCAACGCAATCGGGATCAGCTTGATAGCGCAGGGCGACGCAACGTTTCGCACCGCCGCTACATTGTTCCCGGTGTTATTGCAAGTCGCTCCGCCGGACCGTTTAACGGAGTTGACTGAAGAACTGCGCCAGCTCACAATACGTGGCGACCACCAGTCCGCCGGGCGGCTGATGCCGAGCCTTCTGGATGAGATCGCGAAGGGCCACCCGGACGCCGCCCTGGCATGGAACCAGGCTGGAGTGTATTTCGCAGCGCAGGGGGAATACGCTGAGGCAGAGCGCGCGTATTTGAAGGCCTCGCGCCTGGTTGAACACCAGAAACACAACAATCATCTCAGAGCGCTCCTGCTTGCCAATCTGGCCACGTTGTACCTGGAGACCGGAAGGCCAGTCTTGGCCGAGCACTTCTCCCGCCGTTCGCTGGCTTCCGCTCAGGAGGCTGACTCTCCCTCCTCGCCGGAGTTATCGAATTCTTACTATCTCCTCAGCGCGGCCCGCCTGCAGCAAGGGGATGCCCGCGAAGGGAGAAAATACCTGGTCCAAGCCTTGGAGTTGGCGGATAGCAGTGGGGATCGAGACCGGCTGCGGGGCGAAGTCCTGATGAATCTGGCTGCACTCGAACGCGCGGAGCGGAACTGGGATCGGGCACGAGAACTATTTCTCGAAGCCCTGGCGATCACGGAGTCGTCAATGGGTTCGTCGCATCCTTACTTGATTCGGATCCACCTGAATTTAGGACGGATTTACGAGCAACTGAAACAGTGGGAGAAAGCAAGCGCCAGTCTGGCGAGAGCCCGGGAGATTACGGAACTACGCCTGGGCCCAGGCCATTTGCTCATGGCGGAGATCCTGAAGACCACGGCGTCCGTACTGCGGAAGACCGGCCATGGGCGCGAAGGGCGGGAACTACGCCGCCGGGCGGCCGCGATTGCCAAAGCGCAGCCGAAGGACTCGGGATCGGTATCGGTTCATGTCTCGGAGTTGGCGCCTCGCGCCCCAGGAAAGCGGTAGGGCAGTTTTGTAAGGAACTGCGACAGCGACGCGAGGCCGCTCTTTTTCCTCCTTCGGTTCTTTCCCGTCTCTGGTCTCTCGTCGAAGGCTTTTTTCACCCACCCCGTATTCTGTGTGTCCGGTTTTTCGCAAAGCGCTTGCTTTCCAATAGGAAGGCCCAATGGCGCTCCAATGGGTCCGCATGTTTTCGGTCTGTACGACCGTCTAAGGTGCCCTTCATGTTGTAGGAACAGATCAGTCGGGGGGAGATAACACGAAGGGCGGGAACTGCGCCGCCGGGCCACCGCGATTGCCAAAGCGCAGCCGAAGGACTCGGTAACAATATCGGTTCATGTCTCGGAGTTGTTGAACGGTGCCTGGGGAAGACAGCAGGAAAGTTCATAGGGAAACGCGACGGTGATGCGAGTCCGCTGGCTTTGCATCTTTCCGTCAGCTCTTCCGTATGTCCGGTTTTTCCCGAAACGCTTGCTTTCTTGTGGGAAGGCCCCATGACGCTCCAAGGTCCGCATTGTTGCGGCGCCTCCTACCGTCCAAGGTTCCTTTCATGTCGTAGATGCAGTCAATTAAGGAGACGAAACACATGCTTAACAAGAAGAGCTGGCTCGTCCCAGCAGTCCTCGTTTCATTCGGCTTCCTCGGCCCCGGCACCGTCAACGCCGCGGATCCGCAGTGCTTCACACTGGCTAGCCTGCAGGGCTCGTGGACGACAATCACCGAGTACGGCGCTAAGGTCGGTGTAGCCTATGCCCAACGGAACATCGATGAGAGCGGCAATATGACGGGGATCTTCGTCCAAAACCAACCCGTCAACGGCGACCCCACTGGGGCTAGGTTGATCTCGAACGGCACCGCACAAGGCGTTTACAAGGTGAATTGCGATGGCACCGGCACCATCACCCGCACGGTCACTTCATCCCTGGGCATCGTAACGTTTCCGGTCGATGACTTTATCATCACCAAGGCGATTGTCAAACGGAAGCAGCTCGTGGCCACGGAGATCCTCGACGCCCAGAGAACCCCAAGCGCGCTCGTCCCGGGTGGCGTTTTCGTCACCCGGATTCCCAACCGGCCGGAGCCGGCAACGCCTTAATTTCCCGGCGGGCTTCTCGGTCTTCCCGAGCCCTCCCTTCCCGCTAGCGGCGAACCGGTCCCAGGTACTTGTCGAACCAGCCGAGGGACTCCCGCACAAGGTCTGCTTGGGGTATCCCGTGCCCGGTCTCGTAAATCAGATGCTTTTTGTCATGGACAGGTGTACCCAAAAACTGGAAGAACGGACGTTGCGATGTCTCAACCGGAAAGTTTCCATCGTAGCGTCCGTTGAACATGAGCGTCGGAATTCGCACGTGTCTTATGAAGTTGAATGGGTCAGCCTCGGGTTGATGGCGCACCGAAACCTGAAGTCCGACGGCGTTCAGGACTTGCGCCTTGATACGCTTCTCTAACGCCGGCAGAATTGCCCCTTGTACCCCTCCAGCACTATCTCCGAAGTAGCCAATCTTTGAGGCATCGATATCCGATCTAGTCTCCAGGTAATCGAGCATTCGCCCCAAGTCCTTTACCCAGGCGATCTGGTGATCGCGCAAGAATGCTGGAGGGTTCCGGCCCGGTATTAAGCCATCCAGCCGCTCGTACATTCCCTTGTAAATAGGAAAAACCAGGGCCCGGCCGCTATTCACCAGGAAGCCGCGTGTTTGTTCAAAGCCTGGCAGATCAATTTTATCGTCCATAAACGAGAAGGCACCCGGAAAATAAACCACCGCCTGGTAAGGAGGACGAGCATTCTTCGGCAAATAAAGATGGACGGCGAAGCGTTCGTGGCCGTACGCGGCATCGATAATGATCTTCTTGTGCGACCAAGCCGCGTTGTCCTCCAACTGTTGGACCTCAGCGTTCGCCTCCCCCTTATCGTAAGCGTAGAGCGCTGAATACGCCTTTAAGACAGCATCCGGTACCGAAGTATCCTTCCAATAATCACGCTCCGTTACCTCAATTTTTGCTGCGGCAATAGCGCCGGGCGGTGCGTCAAGCTTGGCGCAGCGGAAACCAGCATTCGCCGGCCGATCCCATGGCGACCTGGTATCGGCATGGTGGAACATATAATTCGGTTCGCCGAACCCTCCACCCATAATGAGCCGTTTCCCGTCTGCGGCTTCGTTCAGGCACCACTCCTTCACATTGCCGGCCATGTCGGTCGTGCCATGTCCGCTTAAGGCCGTGGCGTTCCCCACCGGCTGGGTTCCTTTGGCCGCAAAATTACTTCCCTGAGTAATTACGGCGGTAAACAGCGCCGATTGCGCCGCCCGAATCCAGTAGTATGCCGTGGGAAGCTGCTTCCCCACGAACTCCGCGTACGCTGCCGCTTCGTACCAGCTAACCCCGGAAACCGGATGGTTCTCCTGCCCCTTGGGGAAATCGCCACCCACCCACGTTGAGGGTCCAGGTTGCCCCGTCGCATCGCGAAACGCGGCAACCCCCTCTTCCCAAGCAACAGGACGTCCGGCCCGCTCAAACGCCTGTTTCCAGTATCGCCGCTCCCGGTATCCCCCAGCCGCCACAAACCTCCGATACTCCTGGTTCGATACCTCATGACGATCTAGGAGAAAGTCGGCCACCGGTGCGAAAAGGGCAGTTCCAAATGGATAGGTAAGCCGGGCTCCTCCACCGGGCACGGCCACCATGCCGGGCGGGATCTTCCCCTCCGGTACAAGGTTGACTGAAAAATTGAAGTCGGCGCGATACCCCGGCACACGCGGACCGGGCGGCCTCCCAAAGAATGTGATCGGGGCGAATCCCGGCTTTACGATCCTCCAAACAAATGTGCCCCGCGGTATCCGAACAGCTTTTAGCGGCGTTTGCCCGACCGCCGTCCAGGCATTCCCTTCCCCCGGATAAGGGCGCACCGCAACCTCGGCGCCGGCCGGCTGGCTGCCAATCGAAACCTCGCCCGTGGCGCGAAGCCACAACGTTGCCAGAACAGGATCCGTCGGCACCACCGCACGTGCCTCTTTGATCAGCGCCGCTGCCTGGACGAACTCCCCGGCCTCCATCAACCTCGTGATTTCAGGCATCGCTGTCTCGTGTACCCATCGCTCGTTGTACCGCGCCAGACCAAACCAACCAGCCGCGACCGCGACGAGCAAACCCGCGGCGCAGATTCCAGCCCAGGCGTATTTCGACAGGCGGGACGGCGCCCGCTCCATCTCCAGTTCCTTTAGTTCGTCTAGAATTTGAGCCGCGCTCGAATAACGATCACTCGGCTCCTTCTCTAAAAGCTTCCGAATCATCGATTGGATCTTTCCCGCCACCGGCCTATCCCCGAAGTCGCGCGGTGGCGAGTGCTGGATGGCCTCGGCTACCTCCATCCGCGTACTTCCGCCGAATGGCCGCTGCCCGGTCAGCATCTCGTAAAGCAGCACCCCGAAGGCGAACAGATCCGTCCGGTGATCGACCGGCAGACCGCGAAGCTGCTCCGGGGACATGTAGCCGATCGTGCCCGCGATCGCACCCTCCATTTCGAGCGTGTCGATCTCCGCCTCCACCCGTTGATTGCGCCTCGCAATTCCGAAATCGAGCAGTTTGGCCTGACCTTGTCCGGTAACCATGATGTTGGCTGGCTTCAGGTCACAGTGGATGATGCCATTCGAATGAGCGTATTGCAGGGCCTCGGCGATCTGCCGGGCTATCTCCAGGGCCTCAGTTTCACGAAGCGGCCCGCTCTCCATACGCTTGGCGAGCGTCGAGCCTTCCACCAGTTCCATCGCAATTGCACGCAGGTCGCCTGATTCTTCAAGGCCATAGATTGCCGCAATGTGGGGGTGGTTCAGCGATGCCAAGACGCGGGCCTCGTGTTGAAACCGGGACATCCACTGAGCGTCATAGCTAACCGCCGCTGGCAATACTTTCAGAGCGACCTCCCGATGCAGCCTGTGATCCGTCGCGCGGAATACATCTCCCATGCCCCCAGAGCCCAGTTTGCCCGTAATTCGGTACTGAGCAACCCAGGAGCCCACCGAAAGCGGTTCCTGGGGCTCGATCTCTTCGGTGGTCGGACTAGGTTTCCAAACCGAACCCTCGAGCAGATCGTCTGCGCGCCCTTCATGGGCCAGCAGGGATTCCACTTCGCAACGCAAATCGGAATCATCCGCGCAGGCTGCCGCAAGGAATTCTGAGCGCTGAACCGCCGGCAGATTCAAAGCATCGTGAAAGAGATCCTGAACCCGCGTCCAGCGCTGCTCATTCATATCGAAAAGCCTGTGTTAGCCGCTGAATCGGACAGCCAATGCGCCTTCATTATCCGGCACCTTGGCCCATCTCTCTGGCTAGCCAAGTCTTGACGAAGATCCAGTCCCGCCGGATCGTCCGCTCGGAAAGCTTGAGGACCGCCGCCGTTTCTTGAAAGTTCAGCCCCCCGAAGAAATGCAACTCCACCATTTGCGCTTTTCGGGCGTCGAAGCGGGCTAGCTCTTCCAAGGCCCGATTCAGTTCCAGAATCGCGACGTCGCCTTCCGACGAAGCGATCTCGGTGCCCTCGAGCGGGATCGTCTTCAGTACGCCGCCTCGCCGGCCGGTCTGCCGGGCGACCGCATGGGAGATGAGAATCCGCCGCATCATCCGGGCGGCGAGTGCCAGGAAGTGAGCCCGGTCGTGCCAAGTCACGTCTTGGGCCTTGAATAGGCGAAGAAACGCTTCATTGACCAGTGCTGTGGGTTGGAGTGTATGGCCTTTCCGCTCGTGCGCCATACAGCGCCGGGCGATTTGCTTCAGCTCAGCATAGAGAATGGGCACCAGTTGGCTCATGGCGTCCGCATCACCCGCGCTCCAGGCGTGCAATAAAACGGTCACATCACCGGCAGTTCCAGCTCCTAACGGCCTCATGCTCGATAGAAGATATCAGATTCCATTTTTGTTGGCCAGGTTGACGGTTGACGCGTTAGCGGAAACTGGGTGGAAGCCCCGGAACGTCGTCTCCGCCCCCGCCGTCACCACTCCGGCGTGCCGCAGGGGCTTCGTTTCCGACCGTATCTCTTCGTCCAAGAACTCGTCGGCGGAAATCACTCGAAGAGAGGGTTCCGCGATAGACCCCCATGCTGCCTCTCCACCGGCAAGCCGGAAGCCCCACCTTGATTTGACGAAGACGCTACTCAATCTTTTCTGGAAACAACCCAGGCATCCAGCGCCCAGCGAGCGCTGCAGGGAAAGCCAGCTTCAGGGGCGCGCGCGAACTCTCCGAGGTCAGAACCCCAGCATCGAGCAGAGCAGAAACGACGCGGCGTGCGTACGAAGCGCCCCCGCCAGGCTCGGGCGCATCATGCCGCCGAACTTTTCCCGTTTTTCCAAAACTATATTTCCCTTGCCTGCAATGACTTCCGAGCAAAGAAAGCAAGAATGGAAGAGTTCTTCTTTACCAGAATTCTTCCTTTCTCCTATGCTTGCCTCAGAGATTTATGTCGTCCAAGGTAACACAGCCAGATAAACCAAATTGGAGGGCCGTCCAAGTCGAGGTCCCTCGCGAATTGTAGCCGCAGGTCCGTTCTGTCGCTGCCGCACGGGAGAATCCTATTCGCGAGTTTGTGAGCCAGTCGCTCGCTGCCTCCGTTGCGGCGTTCCGGGCTGGTATTCAGGCCGGTGATTAGATTGTCTTTGACATCGGAGCAAGCTGAGATGAGGAAGTTACAAGGTAAGAGAACGCCCAACCCCATGATTTCCGAATCTGTCTGATTCTGCTCTCGTATAGGGAAGTGTTCCCGAAAACCCCGCTAGACCGCCGCCCAGCTTCTGGCGTGGCTCGCCGACTACCACTCCTGCGGAATGACCCGCGTGGCCTTCTACACCGCCCGCCGCCTTCCCTTCTCCACCCTAGACTCCTATCGCCGCCGAGCCGCCCCTTCCCTCCTCGAAGTCGACATCTCCTCCGTACCCTCCCCCAACGAATCCCTCCGCCGAACGCTCGCCCTCGTCCTCGCCGACGGACGACGCCTCGAACTCCCCTTCCAAGCCATCCCCCACGCCGGGCCCCATCTCTCCCTCCTCCTCCGCCGCCTCCGCGAGGCCTGATCATGTTCGGCCTCACCACCGCCACCCGCAGCTTCCTCGCCCCTCATCCCATCGACATGCGGAAAGGCTTCGACGGCCGCCACGGCCTCGTTCGCCACCCCCTCGGCGAAGCCCCCTCAGCGGCCACTTATTCCTTTTCACCGATCGCCAACAAACCCGCCTCAAAGTCTTGCCCATACCGCAGGCGGGCGTCCCGGTCGTCTTTCCATTTCAGTGTACGCTCCGCCGGACTTAAGCCGCTTCCAAATCGAGGCGCACGCGGCGCCCGAGCGCGGTGCAGATGTTCACCAGCGCGTCCAGCGAAAAGCGAGACACCCTACCCCGCAGCAGATCATTGATCCTTGGTTGCGTCACACCGCACCGGCGCGCGGCCTCAACCTGCGTCCATCCCTCTTGCTGGATGATCGCCGCGATCTTCTGCATCAGTTCGGAACGCGCTCGCAGATTGGCCGCCTGCTCCGGCGTATCCGCAATCGCGTCCCACACACTCGCGTAGCTCTCGATTTCGCTCATCACTCACCTCTGAACAGTTGCGCAAAGCGTTTCTTTGCCACTTCAAGATCCCGCCGCGAAGTAGCCTGAGTCTTTTTTTGAAAAGCATGCAGCACATAGACCGCGCCGGCCCGCCTGGCAAAGTAGATCACACGATAGGCCCCAGTATCGTCCGCAATCCGAATTTCTTCGACACCTTGCCCAATAGCAGGCATTGGCTTGAAGTCGTCAGGCTGCTCTCCACGCTGCACTCTCTCCAATTGATAACCCGCATCGTGCCGCGCATCCTCGGGAAAGTCACGAAGACCTTGCAAGGAATTGCCGAGGAAACGGACGGGCCGCATTCAATCAGTATATCCAAAGCAGTATACGAGTACGGCAAAGTCCCGGCCTGCCGCCTCCCCCAGGGGAGCCTCGGACCGTTCGTGAATTCGGGTCGCCCGTGCGCTTCCGGGTACCAGTGCCCGTTCAAGCACAATCTAAATTTTTTCCCTCAATAACCACGGCCCTCCCGCGCAACCCATGCCCGGACTCCCCTTCCCCGCCTGCCACCATGGATACGTCCAGGAGAACCTGTCCCCAGAGGAAGAAAGCGGCCCCTACCCATTTCCAAACTGACGCCAAGTACTCGCGATTTCTCCCGGGAAGCCCAACCGGCTGCGGCCCGGCGGGGCGTCGAACCCCGCCGGGCCGCCACGCACAAAATAACGCATGAACCCAGGAAGTTATTAAAACCAAATCACTTCCGCGTTGGGTTCATCCAAATTCCGTTCCCCATCGGGTTCTCCAGAACCCATAAAGGTCCCCATGCAACACCAAAATACAAAAACGGCCGCCAGCTTCCGCTGGCGGCCGTTCCTTGCCCTACTCTTTTACTACTTACTTCGTGCGGTTGGATTCGGCGCTGTTCCCGCCCTTGCTCGCAATCACGGCCTGCGCCGCAGCCAACCGGGCAATCGGCACCCGGTACGGCGAACACGAAACGTAGTTCATGCCCACTTTCACGCAGAATTCCACCGAACTCGGCTCGCCGCCGTGCTCGCCGCAAATCCCGACTTCCAGGTCCGGACGGGTCTTCCGGCCCAGCTTCACTGCCATGTCGATCAACTTGCCAACACCGGTCTGGTCCAGCACGCCGAACGGATCCGCTGCGAAAATCTTCAGGTCCTCATAATGCTTCGAGAACTTCGTATAATCGTCGCGGGAAAGTCCCATCGTCGTCTGCGTCAGGTCGTTGGTGCCGAAGCTAAAGAACTCAGCTTCCTTGGCCACTTCGTCCGCCGTCAGCGCCGCGCGCGGAATCTCAATCATCGTGCCGATCATGTAATGCTGATCCGGCACGCCGGCCTTCTCAAACACTTCCTTGGCAATGCGCGTGGCAATCGCCTTCTGGTGCTCGAGTTCCTTCACGGAACCAATCAGCGGAATCATCACTTCCGGCACAACCTTGATGCCCTTCTTGGCGACCTTCGCGGCCGCTTCGAAAATGGCGCGCACCTGCATCTCGGTGATCTCCGGATAGGTGATCCCCAGACGGCAGCCGCGGTGGCCCAGCATCGGGTTGAATTCGTGCAGCTCTTCGACGCGCTCGAGCAACTCGGGCAGCTTCTTCTTCAGCTCACCCACCGGAATACCGTAGGCCTTCGACATCTCCTTCTTCGCCTTGGCGTCGGCGTGCGGGAGCTTGGCGAGGTCCACCATCAGGTGCTCACGCTTCGGCAGGAACTCGTGCAGCGGCGGATCCAGCGTACGGATCACTACCGGGAAGCCGTTCATGGCCTTGAACAGACCCTCGAAGTCGCTACGCTGCATCGGCAACAGCTTCTTCAGAGCCACTTTCCGCGACTTCTCATCGCGGGCCAGAATCATCTCCTGCACGATCGGCAGACGCTCTTCGGCGAAGAACATATGCTCGGTACGGCACAGGCCGATGCCTTCGGCGCCAAACGCCCGGGCCACTTTCGCGTCCCGCGGAATGTCGGCATTCGCACGCACGCCAAAGCCGCCGCGGAACTCGTCCACCCACGCCATGAACTTGCCGAACTCGCCCGAATTCGGGTCGGGTTCGTTGGTCTTGGCCTGGCCGGCGTACACTTTGCCCGTCGTACCGTCAATCGAAATCCAGTCTCCAGCCTTCAGCGAAACCGACTTGCCGCCCGACTTCACAACGGCCGTGCCCTTGTGTTCGTCGATGACCAGGTCGCCCGCGCCGACGATGCAGGGCCGGCCCATGCCGCGCGCCACAACCGCCGCATGGGAGCTCTTGCCGCCGATCGCGGTCAGAATGCCCTTCGCCGCGTCCATGCCGGCGATGTCGTTCGGGGTCGTCTCTTTCCGGACGAGGATCACCGGCGACTTCTTCGCCGCTTCCACAGCCAGTTCAGCCGAGAACGCAATCCGGCCCACGGCCGCGCCGGGGCTCGCCGCGATACCCGTCGTCAGCACGGGCAGCGTCTTCAGCGTCGCTGCGTCGAAAACCGGGTGCAGCAACTGGTCGAGCTGGTTCGGAGCAACGCGGAGAACCGCCTCTTCCTTCGAAATCAGACCCTCTTCGCACATTTCAACCGCAAGCTTCACAGCGGCCGGGCCGGTGCGCTTGCCGTTGCGGGTCTGCAGCATGTACAGCTTGCCTTCTTCGATGGTGAACTCGAAGTCCTGCATGTCGCGATACTGCTGTTCCAGCTTCTGCGTGGTTTCAAACAGTTGCTGATACACAGCCGGCATCACATGCTCAAGCTCAGCGATCGGCGACGGGGTACGAATACCCGCGACGACGTCTTCGCCCTGCGCATTGATCAGGAATTCGCCGTAGAACACCTTGTCGCCGTTGCCGGGGTCGCGCGTAAAGCCGACGCCGGTGCCGGAGGTTTCGCCCAGGTTGCCGAACACCATCGCCTGCACATTGGCCGCGGTGCCGATCGAATCCGGAATCTTCTCCATCTTGCGGTAGTAGATGGCCTTGTCGTTCCACCAGCTCCGGAAGACGGCGTCGCGCGACATCTTCAACTGCACGATCGGGTCCTGCGGGAACGCTTTGCCGGTCTCTTTCTGCACCAGCTTCTTGTACTCGGCAACCACCAGCTTCAGGTCTTCCGCGTTCAGGTCGGTGTCGAGCTTAGCTTTCCGCTTGGTCTTCTGCGCATCGAAAATATGGTTGAACTTCTCCATATGGATTTCGAGCGCGACTTCGCCGAACATCTGGATGAAGCGGCGATAGCAGTCGTACGCGAACCGCTCGTTGCCGGTCTTGGCCGCGATGCCGACCACGGACTGGTCGTTCATGCCGAGGTTCAGAATGGTGTTCATCATGCCGGGCATGGAGAACTTCGCGCCGGAGCGGACGCTGAGCAACAGCGGATCCTTGGCGTCGCCGAGCTTTTTGCCGGTCTCTTTTTCAAGACGGGTCAGCGCGGAGGCCATCTGGTCTTCGATCTCTTGCGGAACGGTGTTCTTGTTCTCGAAGTAGATGTTGCAGACTTCGGTCGAAATCGTGAACCCCGGAGGACACGGAATCTCGGCCTTGCACATCTCGGCAAGCCCGGCGCCCTTGCCGCCGAGGATGTCTTTCATCTTGCCATCGCCGTCGGTTTTTGTACCGAAGCTATAGACGTATTTCTTCATCAATTTCTCCTAACTGTTTGCTGTAACGATTTCTGTAAAGTCAGCGATTCGCGAAAAATCGTTGAGAATGCTCCGAAGCAAGCCAAGACGATTCTCGCGGATAGCAGGATCCGGAGCGTTCACCAGAATCTTTTCAAAAAAGGCATCGACGACGGGCCGCATTGCCGCTATGTCCAACAGCTGTTGGTAGTAATCACCGCTCAGTTCAGCCCAGCGTCGCTTTTCGTATTCCTCAGCCAGTCGCCTTTCTTCCGGTTCAACCAAGAGTTCGACATTTATGCTGAACCCGACTCCGATTGGCGCAGCGGCAACAATATTTTTTATTCGCTTAAAAGAATTCGCGAGTGGTTCAAAGTTCGGAGTCGAACGCACCCGATGCAGTGCATCCAGTCGCTTTTCAAAGTCTTTAAGTTGCAGCCAAGGCGACGCCAGCACAGCAGCGACTTCGTCGCTGGCAAATCCTTTGATTTCCCGGAAGTAGTACCGAATCCGATCGGTGAAGAACTCGTGAAGTCTCTCGTCTCCTCCAAGCAGTTCTGGAAGACTCGGATTCAAATCACCTTCAACCAAAATCTTCACGACGCCCTGCGCGGCGCGCCGCAACGCGAACGGATCCTTCGACCCGGTCGGGACCATGTCCACCGCAAAGCAGCTCCGCAGCGTGTCGATCTTATCCGCTAACGCAACAGCCTGACCGGTCGCCGTCGACGGGATCGAGTCTTCCATCGAGAGAGGTTTATAGTGCTCGTAAACTGCCTTCGCGACTTCCGGCTTGCCGCCCTGCGCGGCGATGTACAGCCCGCCAATCATGCCCTGCAGGTCAGTGAACTCTTTCACCATCTCGGTCGTCAGATCGGCCTTGGCCAGATACGCCGCCTCGGCAGCCAATTCGCCGCCCAACTCCTGCGCCAGCGCCACCGTCCGCGAGGTCTTCTCCAGATACGACCCGATCTTGGCGTGGAACGTCACATTCGCCAGATCGGAAACCCGATCGAGCAGAGTCCTCTTCTGGTCCACATCGTAGAAGAAGCGCGCGTCGTTAAACCGCGCCCGCAGCACCCGTTCGTTCCCGCGCACCACATGCCCTTCCGGGTCATCCGGAATGTTCATCACTGCGATGAAGTTCGGCGCAAGCGTTCCATCCGCCGCGTTCACGGCGAAGTACTTCTGGTGGAACCGCATCACCATCGTCAACACTTCTTTCGGCAGCGTCAAATAGCTCGCATCAAATCCACCCAGAATGGCAGCCGGATACTCAGTAATAAACGTCAGCGTCTCAAGCAGCTTCGCATCCGTCTGTGCGTTGCCGAGCGCCGCTACTTCCCGTTCGATCTTGGCCCTTCGCGCCACGCTCGATCCGATGACGAAGTTCTTCTCGAGCTCTGCTTCGTAGTTCGCAATCGTCACCGGGATCGGCCCGCGCACACCCAACCGCCGATGGCCATAGGTCTCGGAGCCCGACGACACGCCCGCCAGTTCAAACGGAACCACGGTCTCACCCAGCAGAGCGACAATCCAGCGAATCGGCCGGATGAACTTCGGGCCACCCTTGCCAGTCCAAAACATCGACTTCGGAAAATTCAGCTTCTGGATCAGATCGGGAAGCAGTTCAGCCAGCAACTCCACTGTCGCCCGGCCAGCCACCTGACGCCGGAACGTGTAGTATTCGCCCTTCGTTGTGGTCTCGACCTTCAGGTCGTCCACGCTCACACCGTTCTTCTTCGCAAAGCCCGCGATTGCATTCGGATTCGCGGCCTTCGGCGGACCACTCACGATCTCTTCGCTATCGGCCTGCCGCTCAATCAGGCCTTCGGCCCAGAGCACCAGACGGCGCCCCGTACCATCGGTCCGCGTAACACGGCCGCCCAGCTTATTCGCATCGAGCAGCGCCTGGAAGTCCTTGCCGAGCTGTTCAAGCGCAGCCGGAATCATCCAATCGGGGATCTCCTCCGCACCAACTTCGAGAAGGAAAGGGAGCATTACGCCACCTCCTTCATCGTCCGGAACGGTTCCTGATCCACCCATGCCTGCGCAACGCCGACCGCGATCTTCCGCACCCGGGCGATGACACCCACGCGCTCCGTCACGCTGATCGCGCCGCGCGCGTCGAGCAGATTAAACAGGTTCGAGCACTTCAGCACCTGGTCGTATGCGCCCAACAACGGGAACCGCCGCTTCTCCGCGGGATCCTCCACCGTTTTATACGAATCGATCAACCGCTGCGCCTCTGCCTCGTGGCGCCTCAGCGCTTCCCACAGCATGTCAACGTCGGCCGACTCAAAGTTGTAAACCGAAAGCTGCAGCTCATCGAAGTAGCGCACCTCCGAATACGGCACACCCGGCGCCCATTCGATGTCGTACACCGACTCCTTCCCCTGCAAGAAGCTCACAATCCGCTCAAGCCCGTACGTAATCTCCGCCGGGCACAAATCGAGGTCGATGCCGCCGCACTGCTGGAAATACGTGAACTGGGTGATCTCCATGCCGTCGAGCATCACTTGCCAGCCGATGCCCCACGCGCCGAGCGTCGGCGACTCCCAGTTGTCTTCTTCGAGCTTCAGATCGTGCTTCGACAGATCGATGCCGATCGCTTCGAGCGACCCGAGGTACTGCTCGATCACGTCCTTCGGCGTCGGCTTCAGAATGACCTGCAACTGCTGGTGCTTATACAGCCGGTTCGGGTTATCGCCGTAGCGCCCGTCCGCCGGCCGCCGGCTGGGCTGCACGTAGCCCACGCGCCAGGGCTTCGGCCCCAACACCCGGAGGAAGGTTTCCGGAGACATCGTCCCCGCGCCCACCTCAATATCGTAAGGTTCCTGGATCACGCATCCGCGGTCCGCCCAGTACTTCTTCAGCTTAAATACAGTTTCCTGAAACGAGTCCATACTCAGAGGGTTTCGAGCATCTGCGCCGTAATCAAACGACGCTCCACTTGTTGTTCGATCGTTGTGATGAGAAAGCGGCGCAAGTCGCGGGAGGTAGTCCGGGTCCAGGTGCGGGGCGTAAGACTGTGGATGGGGGTAGTCAACATTTCGCGGGCCAGATTTCGGGATTCGTCACTCACGCGCAGGTCGGGCAGAAAGCCGGAGAGCCGGACGGCCCACAAAGAGAAGTACTGGATGGCCGTCCAGGTCGCCTCTTCGGTTCGCTCAGTGGGCGCCTGTCGCATGTGCTCCAAAGTCGCCATCACCAGCCGGAAAAATCTTTCGTTGGGTTCGGCCGCGGGCAGAATCTGGTCGCAAACTTCCGCGATGAAATCCATTCCGATGCTGGCCGTGTAATTGTTGGCAAGAGCGAATTGAGACTGGAGCAGTTCACAGCCATCCATCTTGCAAAGTTCGACATTCTCCCGCTGGAAGTACTGCATATTGACCTGCGAGAGGCGTTCCAACCCGCTTCCGAAACTACTTTTGGGCCGGCGCGCCCGGCGAGCTATGCCGCGCAACCTCCCTTGATCGCGTGTAAAAAAACTGACGATCAGGTCTGCTTCCCGGTAGGGATAGGATCGGAGGACGAATGCTTCGCTTACCTTTGACGGCACCGGAACGGTGTTGAAGTTTCAGGTTACCATAGCTAAGCTAACCATCCTTATATGCCCCGGCTCATCGATTTGCTCGACATCACTTCCGTGCCCATTGCACAGACGTTGGGCATCGTCGAAGAACACCGCGCCCAAGGCCATGTCACCTTCAGCATGGAGGCGCGCCCGGAGCACCATAACCCGCTCGGCACCGTCCACGGAGGCGTCTACTGCGACCTCGCCGACATGGCCATGGGCATCGCGATGCTCACAACTCTCGACGACAACGAAGCGATGACCACCATCGAACTCAAGATCAACTACTTTCGCCCCGTCATCACCGGACGCATCGTCGCCGAGGCCCGCGTGCTCCACCGCGGCCGCACCTCCGGCTTCATCGAATGCGAAGTCCGCGACGCCAACAACCGGCTGGCCGCGAAATGCACCTCGACGTGCGTCCTTCTGACTGGCGACCGAGCAGACGCCATTTTCTCCCGCTACCGAACTTAAACTCTGCGGCCGATGCTTTTCTACGCCCTTACGATCTTTCTCTCTTCCTTCCTGCTGTTCCAGGTGCAACCGATCATCGCCAAGATCATCCTGCCATGGTTTGGCGGGTCGGCGGCCGTGTGGAACGCCTGCATGTTGTTCTTCCAGGCCGCACTCCTGGGCGGCTACACCTATGCCCATCTGCTCTTTGAACGGGTCCCGGCAAAGCGAGGCGCGCAGATCCATATCGCGCTACTCGGAGCCAGCCTGCTGGCGCTGCCGATTCTCCCAAACGCATCGTGGAAGCCACAGGGTAGCGAGAACCCGGCCCTCCTCATCCTCGGCCTGCTCGCGGTGACCATCGGGCTGCCCTACTTCCTGCTCTCCACCACGGGCCCGCTACTGCAGGCATGGTACGCGCGAAACCACGCCGGCGCAGTCCCTTACCGGCTTTTCGCACTGTCCAACGGGGCCTCGCTGCTCGCCCTGCTCTCCTACCCCACCCTCGTCGAACCGCGCCTCGACGTGCAAACCCAGGCTTGGGCCTGGTCCGGAGCGTTCGCTGTCTTCGTCGTCCTGTGCGCCTTGGTCGCGTGGCGCTCCCGCGGCGGCGAGCGCATAGCCGAAGAGACCGAGGAGGCGCCACCCCCGCCGCCCGCCTGGACGTTGCGCCTCCTCTGGATAGGCCTCGCCACGGCACCCTCCATCCTCCTCCTGACCGTGACGACTCACCTCACCCAGGATGTCGCCGCGATTCCATTCCTCTGGATCGTGCCGCTGGTGCTCTACCTGCTAACGTTCATCCTCTGCTTCGAGACCACCAAGCTCTATTGGCGCTGGTTCTACATCGCACTGGCGGTAGCAGCGCTCGCAATGGTGGCATGGCTCCAGGTGGACGGCCACTCCGGAATGTCCCTGCAGAAGAGCATCGCCGGCTACGCCGCTGCCATGTTCGTCTGCTCGATGGTCTGCCATGGCGAACTCGCCAGTTTGAAGCCGCATCCGCGCTACCTGACTTCGTTCTATGTCTCGCTCTCCGTCGGTGGCGCGTTGGGTGGCCTGGTGGTTGGACTGCTTGCCCCCAACTACTTCGACGCCTTCTATGAATTCCCTCTGGGCTGGGTCTTCGCCGCATTGCTCGGCGTGGCCACGATGGTTTATCGCTACCAGACATTCTTCGGGACCATGCGGGGCTTCGCCGTTTCCATCGTCCTCGTGGCGTTGCTCGGGGGCTACGCGGGCTGGTGGGTTCATATTCAACAGAACCAAATCAGCGGATACCGCCATGTCCAGCGGAACTTCTACGGGATGTTGCGAATTCAGGATGAAGGCGACTTTACCGACAAGTCGCGCGTGCGCCAGTTGCTGAACGGCGTCATCAATCATGGTCAGCAGTTCCTTCACCCGTTCCGGAAGAAAGAGGCAACGACGTACTACTGTGCGGAGTCTGGCGCCGGCCAGTCGATCCTCACCCGGAAAGAAGGTGTATCCCAGAAAGTCGGAGTCATCGGACTCGGCTCGGGGACACTGGTCAGCTACGGCCGCGCCGGCGACGACTATCATCTCTACGAGATCAACCCAATGGTGATCCAGTTTGCCGAAGGCGAGTTCAGCTTCCTTGGCGAGTCGGCGGCGAAGAAGGAGATCCACCTCGGCGACGCCCGCCTAACCCTGGAGCGGCAACCGCCCATGCAGTTCGATGTCCTGTTGATCGATGCGTTTTCCGGCGACTCGGTCCCCGTGCATCTGTTAACCGCCGAAGCCTTCGCTCTCTATTTCCGCCACCTGAAGCCAGATGGCCTGTTGGCCGTGCACATCTCCAACAAATATCTGAACTTGGAGCCCGTGGTGGCCACCAACGCTGAGCGCATGGGCGTGGCGGCCCTGACATTCGACGACAACCGCCCCGACGCGGACGAAACCTGTTTCGGCTCGACATGGGTGGTCCTGCTCGCCAAAAGCACGCTGGGCGCCCGAGCCGACCTGGCCAAAATGGGCAAACCCCTTCCAGCAGCCCCCAACTTTCGCCCTTGGACCGATGGGTTCTCGAACATGTGGTCCATCCTCAAGAAATGAATCTGTTACACTATCGGTTTCCCAAAGACATGGCAGAAACCGACGCGAAGGTGAAAACCCGCCTGCTCCGCATGCGGGCCTGCAACGAGCGCACTACGGGGGACAAGTTCTGCTTGGGCCACCTAAAACGCTGGTATGACTTTGGCGAAGACATTGCGGCCCAGTTCAGCCGGAATGCAGAGATTTATCGATGTGAGCGCTGCCACACGATATACCTGCCCCATCCGGACGAAAAGCCTCGGACGGGCACACTAGCATTTTAAGAGAAAGGCCGTTCCTCCGACGAACCACTCTTAGAAAACCGCATCGGAAAAGGGTGTTGTTATGAGAAACCTTTTCCGATGCGGTCACCCCTTGGGCCAGTTGGAGGAACTGTAGGGGCATCGGGACCATGCGCCGCGACGCGATTGGGGCAGAGTGTCCGCTTTGATCACTCCGTTCCCAGCCAGGCCCGCGTCCAATCAAAATCCTGACTGAAAACGCCAATCGGTGCGCGGTACTCGGGGTCCAGGGGAGAGGTCGATATGAATTCTTGGTTTGTTGGCGAACCGGAAGTAGCACCCGCCCAGAGAAAAAATTCCCTCTGATGCAATTTGCGTCAGATCAAAGGAGCGGTTCGAACTTGTTACCGGCTCCCGCAAGCACGCTTACAGTCAGCCCACTCGCTTCAATCTGAATACCTATTGCCTCAGAGGGCGGGTTCAAAGGTGAACTTCATCAATTCATGTCAGTACCCAGCATGTGGATAGCCAACGTCTCTATTCCACCAAACCATTGAAAATAAATCAAGTCCGCACTGCACGAAACTTCCCGCCACGGCTGGATAACCCACCGGTGTGTCGGTGTGACACAATCGAGAGGGTGACCCGCCTTTCGCGCCGATCGCTTCTCGCCTTCCCTGCCGCCGCAGCCGCTCTGTGCGCCCAAAGCGACGAAGATTTTCAGGTCTACACAGAACACCCGCGCCTTCTGCTGCCCGCCCGGCGGCTCCGCCTGCTCCAGCGGGAACGGGAACGGACTTCGCCCCGGTGGCAGCAGTTTGAAACCCTGGTCGCCGGCAAGGTACAGATGCCGGAGCCGGGATTTGCTTGGGCGCTCTACGGGCAGTTGGCCAAAAGCGACGACTTTGCCCGTCAGGCCGTCACTTGGGCGCTGAAAGCCAACGAGATCCGCCAAATAGCGATTGTCCTCGACTGGTGCCAAGCTGTCCTGAAGGAACCAGAGGCGGCAGCCCTCCAGGCCAAGCTCACCAACCTGTTGGCGACCCGCCCAGCAGCCAGGACGCTACCCGTCATGCGCGACCGCGCCTTCGCTGCCATCGTCCTTGGCGGCGACGCCGCCAAGAAAGAGCTCGAAGCCATCGTGAAGGGCTGGTGGCGCGCCGAAGTCGCCCCCGCGATTAAGGCGGGAAAATACCGCTACTCCCGCGAAGAGAGCCACGCCCTCTTCGAACTGCTCCACGCCATCCGCGACAGCATCAACATCGACCTGCGCGAGGATGCTCCGAAGTACTTTAAGGAGCTGCCGGCCTATCACATCCTCAGCTACTACCCCGCGACGTTTCCCGCGGCGGAGAACGAGTACCGTATCCCCTTCTACGACGGAGGAGGCGAACCGGACCTGCGTGTCGCCGCCCTAGCCCGGGCCACCGACCTCAGCATGGTTGCCTTCGATACGAATGCCCAGGAGACCCAGTTCGTCCAAGGCTGGCTCATTCACGACCGGTTCCTCATGCGCGGCACCTTCGGCATCCCCTATGAGCTACTCTGGGCGAACCCCTACCAGCCCGGTCTGAGCTATTACCATCTCCCGCTGGCGATGCACCAATCCACCGCCGGCCGGCTGGTACTGCGCAGCAGTTGGGAAGATGACGCCACGTGGTTCCACTACGGCGACGGCAAGGTGCAGGTATTTGAAGAAGCAACAAGAAAAGACCGCAGCATGAAGTCGCCCGCCCCCATCGACATCGCCGGAACGGTGGTTCACTTCGGCCGTGACAACATGGAGTTCCGGGTGGAGAGCGACGAGTTGCAGAACATCTACGTCATCGGCCTCGAAGCGCACACCGGTTACGACGTCGAACTCGACGACCACGAGATCACCGAACACACCACCGACGCTGGCGGCATTCTCAACTTTCAGTTCACCAAGGAAGGCGACCGGGCCGTTCGACTGCATAAGCCGTTCCGTCTGAAGTCATAGGCCGGCAATCAAGGCAGTGAGCCCGCGTTCATACCCGCCGCGCGGCCCGCTCTGGCCAAACTGGCCCGCCGCTTCCAGCGTTGCAAATCCATGCAGGAAGGCCCATAGCGCCACGGCTGCCGCGGTATCGTCAGCCCGGCCAGTGACGGGCTCGATTACGGCCAACAGCAGGTTCCACAAGCGCTTCGACTGCGGTCCCGGCTTGGCCAGCAGCATGGCGAAGAGCGCAGGCTCCGCGCGGTTGAAGGCCAAGTACTCGCCCGCGATCGCTTTCAGTGCCGCCGCCCCGCGCCGGCCTTTCCGGGCCGACTCCATGCGGCCGGCCAGTTCCGCGGCCACCAGTTCGGCCACGGCGCCCTCTAAGCTCTCGCGGTCCGGATAGTAGCGGTAGAGACTGGGGGCCCGGACACCGAGGGCCGCGGCGAGCGGACGGAGCGAAAGCGCGTCCCGACCGCCGGAACGGACGAGTTCCAGGGCGGCAGCGGCGATGGCGGCGGGGTCAATACGGGCAGGAAAGGCCATGCCTTACACTGTACACCTTGACACCAGAGGCACAACGCCTTACAGTGTTAGCCATGAAGACTAACAACGTTACTCTTTGGCTCCGCCTGGAGGCCGCCCTCCTCCTCGCCACCTCCGCCACGGCCTATTTCTGGCTCGGCGGAACCTGGATCCCTTTTGCCGCTCTCTTCCTCGTACCGGATCTGTCGATGATGGCCTATCTCCGCGGCGCCGAGGCTGGAGCCCGCGCCTACAACCTGGCGCACAGCTACGCCGCCCCCGCTGCCGCTGCGTTGGCCGCCGCGGCGGCCACGGGCGAACTGCCTTCGCCGCTATGGCTCATCTGGGTGGCGCACATCGCCTTCGACCGCGTCGCCGGCTACGGGTTGAAGCAATCGCACAGCTTCCACGCCACCCACTTGGGCCCCATCGGGCGGGCTAGTCGGTAAAGATCAATTGGCCAAAACGCTTCGGATTGTGCGGGTTCGGTTTTGCCATCTCCGAATCGGACCACTGGCTAAGGCGGCGAGCGGGCTCGGTTCCGTCCCACCGGTTCAGATTCGCGGTCCAGACATCGCCGCGCTTCGGCGGCCGCCCGGTGCCGAGCCCTTCAAAATCCGTCCAGGAGAGTGCCAATTCGAGCGACCAGCCCTTCTCTGTCCGCGCTGACTTCACCCGGACATCGGTAAAGTCGAGGCGTTTGAGCAGGAACTCCGGGAACAGATAGAAGTAGTCGTAGAGGGTGCCGCGCGCATTCATTTCCAAACCGAAGTAGTTCGATTGCGATGGCTTCGGATTGATAAACAGTTCGACAGCATCGTCCCGATACGTCGGATCGTCGCGCTTGTCGAACTGCGCGGTAATCTCCGAATCGTCACATTCATAGGAGACGTACAGGTAGCGATCATCCCAGAGCAGACGCGCCACCGTCTTCTGCTTGGCGCCTTTCTGGAACTCCCACGGGAAGATGAACTCGATGGGCGGCGCCATCTTCCACGTTGCCTCGTCAACCTTGCCATCGATGGCGATGACGCCTGCCGAGCGCTTCACGTCATAGCGAAGCGGCTGCGTCCAAGCCGCCGATGCGATGAGGGCTAAGAGCACAAATGTCCGCATTATTGCACCGCCACCGTTACGTTCCCCCGGCTGCTGGCACTGCCGACGTTAACGACGATCGGCAGTTGTCCGCTCTGCACGCTCTGCGGAATCCGGACATTGATTTGCATTACGCCGGCCACCAACCCCGGCGCGCCGCCGGCGTAAAGGATCTGCGCGTCGATGCCGCCGATACTCAAAGTAACGGGCAGTTTCGGCTGCGGCGCAGGGGAGGCGTTCGGCTTGCCATCGACCCCGGTGGGGTTCGTCGCGCCCTCGCCGGTGAGGTACAGGATCACGATGCTACCGCGGTCGGCCTGGTTCGATGCGGCGTTCAAGGTGCCGTTCTGGTTCAGGATCGCGCCTTGGCCGCGGCCCGAGGAATCGGCGGTGAACAGCGCCGGGGCGGCATTGATCACCGGCAGGGCGATTGTGTTCGAGCGGCGCCCTTCATACTCCACCTGCACCTGCGTCGTGGCGCGGCCTTCGATGCCGTAGGGAACTACGGCGGCCAATTGCGTCGCGCTCGTATAGATCATCGGAGCGGCCACGCCGTCAAAGAGCACGCGGGTACCGGCGAGCGAATTGGCGACCAGACCCGCGCCATCGAGGCGTAGCCCGGTCAACTGCGCCGGCCCCATATCCTGGCCGAAGAAAGTGACCAACTGACCCGGCGAGACGCCGCCCTGGTCGGTGGCGGAGCGGAAACTCGCCGCGTTGGTGACTCCTTCAATCGAGATTTGCGGGGAGGCGGGGCCCAGAGGCGGCGAAAGCGTAATGGTGGCCGTGGCAAAGCGTTGCGAATCCGCCACGCTCGCGGCACGAACCGTTACCGTCGTCGGCGCGAAGATCACGCCGGGCGCGCGATAGAAGCCGGTGGCGCGGTCAATCTCGCCAGACTCCGGCGAAATCGTCCACGTTACGGCCGTGTTCGTCGAGCCCTGCACGGTCGCCGTAAACTGCTGGGTCTGGTTGGCAAACAGCGTGACGGCCGAAGGACTAACGGCAATTTGCACACGCTGCACCAGCGTGACAATGGATTCGCCGATCTTCGTCCCGTCAGCCTGCGAAATGGCAGACACTGTCACGGTTTGCGTACCCGTGAAACTGGCGGGGGCCGTGTACAGCCCGGTGGTGGAGATAGCCCCCAGCGCCGGGAAGATCCCCCAGCGGACCGCCGTATTGCTGGTGTTTGAGACATTGGCCAGGAACTGCTGGCTCTCACCGGCGCCGAGCGAAATAGCAGCAGGGGTCACCTGCACGGTAATCTCGGAGTAGCGCACCACGAAACCGTCCGAGGCGCCTCCCAACCGGTTGGCGACAACCCCGGCGGTAACCGGAAAATTGACCGATTCCGTGGACCCCGCGCCCCAGATCCGGCCACCAGCATCGATCGCAATGCCATTCAAGGAATCATTGCCCGCGCCTCCGATATGCGTCGAGAAGCCGAGCGCCGTGGCGCCAAAGTTCACCTTGGTCAAGAATCCGTCGTATCCACCCGCAAAGGCCGTCGCCGGAAGCGGCCCGTCGTTTCGCAAAGGGAAATTGGCCGAGTTTGTCTGGCCACCCACGTACGCTTCGCCAAGGCGGTTCACGGCAATCGTCAACCCGGTGTCCTCATTGTCGCCGCCCAGGTAAGTGCTATAGAACAGACTAGTGCCCTGCGGATTGAGCTTGGTCACAAAGGCATCGGGGGTGAGGGCCGGCGACCGCTGGTAGGCGAGCGGGGTCACCGGAAGTTGGGTGGAGAACGTTTGCCCGGTGAAAAATGCGTTGCCCGTCGCATCGACGGCCACGGCGTTGGCGGATTCCTGCGCCTCGCCACCAAAGTAAGTGCAGTAAACCAAGCCGCTGCCATCGGGACGGACGCGGGCGACAAAGGCATCGGAACCACCACGGCGGGCCGTTTGAAACGCGCCTTCCGTCGTGGGAAAGTTCTCCGACCGGGACTCGCCAACCACAAAAGCAGAGCCCGTCGAGTCGAGCGCAACGCCATTGCCGACGTCGAGAGCAAAGCCTCCCAGCAAGAGCGAATACACAACGGCGGAACCGCTCGAGTTCAACTTGGTGATAAAGGCGTCGCCACCGCCGCGTGCGGGAAGGTTCTCGCGATTCGTGTTGACGAAGTCGGTGGAGTCGGTGCGGCCGGTTACGTAGACCGCGCCGGTCGAGTCGATTGCCAGGCCGCGGACCAGGTCGCTGAGCGAACCGCCAAGGTAAGTAGACCAGGTCAACGCGCTGCCCGTGGGGCTAAGCCGGAACACCACGCCATCCGTGATGGCGCTCCCACCGCCCAGCACTCGCTGATAGGCGTTGTCAGAGACGGGAAAATTAGTCGATGCCGTTGAGCCACCGCCGTAGACATTGCCTTGGGCGTCGACCGCGATCGCCAGACCAATATCGACACCCTGGCCGCCGAGGTAGGTGGCCCAAACCACGGCTGAGCCGGCCGGATTGAGCTTAGCGACGACGATGTCCTGTGAGCCGAAGGTCTGGCCGCGCGTAGTGCCAGGATAATCGGGCGAGGTGGAGGAGCCGATCACGTAACTATTACCTTCGCCGTCAACGGCGATCGCGCGGGCGTCATCCACCTGAGCGCCGCCCAGGAAGGTTGAGTAGCTGAGCACCGGATCGATCAGCAGGGGCCGGGACCGGTCGTAGTTGCCGAGGGCAAACCCGAACCGGCCGGGGCCGCGGGAAGAGTAGGCAACAGGAACGACAGTGTCGCCCTGCCATGCCACAGGGCGCTTCCAGGTGAAGCCGCCGGGCAACTGGAGTTCGCCAGAGGCTGAGAGGGTGGCGCCAGGCAGCGAAAACATGACCGCCGCGGCATCAGCGTGCGGCGCAAGTTCGAGGTCAAACTCCACCGCTCCAGCGCGGCTGTGATAGACAAGGTCGATGCCTGGGTAGAGTTGGAGGGCGCGAGCACTCGTGAAGGCCGGGACATCCCGGCGCCAAGCGGACCGATCCTTTCCACGCAGATCGTGGAGGACGGTTTTTGCGCGGGTCTCCCCTACCAATTGCGCCTCCGGTCGCGCACCCTGCCATTGGAGGGTGTTTTGCGATCCGTCGGTCAGGAGGTGAAGTTCGTGAGCAGAGAGTTCAAGGGCGAAGCTAGGGCCGCGAACCACGAATCGTCCGTGATCGCGGGCGGGTTCCAAGATTGTCGGGAAGGGACCGGCGAGGGCCGGCACCGCTCCAAGCCAGAGCAGCGGCAGGAAGGACAAGGCAAGGGAGAAACGTAAGGCGATGGTCTTCATCTAAGCTCTTCAGTATACTTTTCCACTGCGATATGCAACGTCGAAACTTTTTACTTTCAACCCTGGGCGCCGGCGGCGCCGCCTTCGCTCAGAAGCGGGACTGGTCTCAACCGGGCCGGTATCCCGATCCCGATCTCGTGTCGCTCGACAAGCGATTCGACAAGTATAAGTTAGGAAATACGCCGATTCGACGACTGTACACCGGCTGCC
Source organism: Candidatus Sulfopaludibacter sp. SbA3 (assembly GCA_945890485.1). GTDB lineage: Bacteria > Acidobacteriota > Terriglobia > Bryobacterales > Bryobacteraceae. Next base: position 104,947 of record CAMDCN010000021.1, read on the forward strand.
TCTGGGCTGAGGGACCGGCGTGGAACGGGGTAGGCCGCTATCTGCTGTGGAGTGATATTCCGAACAATGTGCAGATGCGGTGGCTCGAAGAAAACGGCGCCGTTTCCACGTTTCGGCAGCCGGCCGGGAATTCGAACGGGAATACGTTCGATTACGAAGGCCGCCAAATCGCCTGTGAGCATGGCACCCGGCGTGTGACGCGGTACGAATACAACGGCTCCGTTACGGTGCTGGCCGACAAGTACAACGGCAAGATCCTGAACGCGCCGAACGACGCCGTCGTCCACCCGGTTGACGGAAGCATCTGGTTTACCGACCCCGGCTACGGATCCCTGATGAACTATGAAGGCAACAAGGGCGAACTGCTGCTAAAGGAAGCGGTCTACCGGATCGACGCCAAGACGGGACAGGTGACGCTACTGACCGACGAGATTTTTAAGCCCAATGGGCTCTGCTTCTCACCGGACTACAAGAAGCTGTACGTGGCCGACACCGGCGCGACCCACTATCCGCAGGCGCCGCGCGTCATCAAAGTCTGGGACATCGTCGACGGCAAGCGGCTGACGAATGGGAAGACGTTCTGCGCGATGAAGCTTGACGGGGTGGGCGACGGATTAGCGGATGGCATCCGGTGCGACACAGACGGCAACATCTGGGCGAGCGCCGGATGGGTGGGCGACGGGTACGACGGCGTTCATATCTTTGCTCCGGATGGGCAGCGGATTGGACAGATCAAACTGCCGGAAATCTGCTCCAACGTATGTTTTGGCGGGAGCAAGCGGAACAAGCTGTTTATGACAGGCAGCCAGAGTCTCTACATGGTGTACGTAGAGGCGCAGGGCGCGCACATCACCTAGGCGAGTTCGACGGATAGGTCACCGATTCGAGGAAGAGTCCGCTGGCCGGAGCCGTCCACGCCGCGACATCGAGCTCTTTTCCACCTTGGCCCTGCAGCAGTGCTTCAAACTGTTGCAGGGTGACCTCGCCGGAGCCAACTTTGACGAGGACGCCCACGACCCGGCGCACCATGCGCCAAAGGAAATGGGACGCTTCGAGGCGGATGGTGAGCAGGTGGTCTTCGTCTGAAATCTCGGCCGAATCCACGACGACGATGGTGGATTCGTTCGGGCGTGAGGGATCCTTGGCGGCGAACTTTACGAAGTCGTGCCGGCCGGGGAGCAAGTTGGCGGCGGTCTGCATGGCGGGGATGTCGAGGGAGTCTTTGATCCACCAGACGTGCCGTTTGGAGAACGCTGATTTGCGGGTGGTGATCTGGTAGACGTAGGCGCGGGAGAGGGCGTCGTGGCGGGCGTGGAAGCGGTGGGGCGCCTCTTCGATGCCGAGGATGGCGATATCGGCGGGGAGCCGATCGTTCCACTCCCGTTGGAGCTTGACGAGAGAAGGGTAGGTGGTTCGACGATCGGAGGCGGGCAGCTTGATATGCATCACTTGGCCGAGGGCATGGACCCCGGAGTCGGTCCGGCCGGCGCCCATCAGCTCGACGGGAGTGCCGAAGGAGGGTTCAATCACCTCGCGCAGGGCACCCATCACGGAGCGGGCGTTACGCTGCTCCTGCCAGCCATGGTACCGGGTACCGTCAAACTCGAGAGTTACTTTCCAGGTTTTCATTCAGCGATCAAGAATTGGTAGAGACCAACTCTTGATGATAGGGCTTCGGGCGGCTCGAGCGGGAAAGCCCCTGCAGCATCGCGGCGCCGATCCTTTCGAGCGGCAGCACCTCACAGGCGGCTTCGGCTTCAACGGCGGCTAATGGCATCCCATAGACGACGCAGGTGTGTTCGTCCTGCGCGATGGTCCACGACCCGGCGTCGCGCATCTGCTTTAAACCAGCAGCGCCGTCCGAGCCCATGCCGGTCAGGATCACACCCAGCGCGTTCGACCCCGCGACGGCGGCAACGGAACGAAACAGGACGTCCACGGCGGGTCGCTGATAGTGGACCGGTGGCCCTTTGCGCAGACGCACACGATACTCGCTGCCTTGGCGGGCCAGGACCAGGTGGAGTCCACCAGGAGCGATCAACACGTGGCCGTCGGCTACCAGGTCGCCGTCCTCAGCCTCCTTCACACTGTGGACACAGCATTGATTCAGACGCTCGGCAAAGCTTCGCGAAAACACCGGGGGGATGTGCTGAACCACCACAACACCGGGTATCGAAGCCGGCAATTGCTGCAGGAGACTCTCCACTGCCTGGGTGCCTCCGGTCGAGGCCCCCACGGCGAAGATACGGGAACTGGCCCGGCCAGGAAGCCCAGTCTTCGCCGCTGCCGTTACGCTGGGCGAAACCGGCCCCCGCAACCGCGCTCCCGCAGCTCCCAAGACCTTGAGCAACAGCTGTTGCCGGAACTCGGGAATCTCCCGCGCACCAGCAGGCTTCACGAGTGCCTCCACCGCGCCAAGCCTGAGCGCTTCGACCACCGCTTGCGAACCGCTCTGGCAAAGCGTACTCACGACAATCACCGGCATCGGCAACTTGGCCATCAGCTTACCGAGGAATGTGATGCCATCCATCCGAGGCATCTCGATATCCAACGTCAGAACATCAGGACGAAGGGCCACAATCAGATCCCGCGCCTCGTATGGATCGGCCGCGGAACCAACAACTTCAATCCTCGGTTCGCTGGATAAGGTCTCGGTCAGGAGGCGCCGCATATTCTGCGAGTCGTCCACCACCAGCACCCGGATTCGTTTGTTCACCATGAGCTTGTTTCCCTTCTCCGGAGCGATAGCCTCCGGCCTGATTGTTAGGCAGCGTGGTTCAGACGGTCCCAGCTCAACGCCAGAACCATGTTTCCGTTGTCGAGTTGCAGCGACCGGCGCAAAGTCGCTATCTGCGCAGGCAGTACGGCCGCGGCCGCCAGAATTTCGGGCTTGGCCAGGTCAAACAACTCCTCCGACTCGTGTTTGCTCAGAAAAGAGCCGCAAACCATGTTGCCCAACTCGTTGACGACATCGTTCATCTGCTCCTCGGTCGGAGCTTCCCCCATCGGCAAACCAAGAAAGTTCGCCGCCAAGGCCTCGGCCGTCTCCCGTGGCATGCTCATGTGCAGCATTCCCGAACTGGCGCCCTGAAACTCTACCTTCACCGTCACCGGTTTCTCCGGCGGATCGGCAACAATATTGCCGTTCATCACGTCGGTAAAAAACATCATTCCCAGCACTTCGCTGGCAGCATCGACAAGATCCACATCAGCACAACGCGGCAGCATAGTCCCTCCCAAGAATTTGTTCAACCTTCAACCGGATCATCTCCGGCGCGCATGGCTTACTGATGTAACCCCGCGCTCCCAATTCCCGCAACCGCAGCACGCGCGTCTTGGTGGCGTCGGTGGAAATTACCAGCACCGGCACCTCCCGTAATCGCTCCTCCAGTTGGAGCTGCGTCACAAACTCTTCGCCATTCATCACCGGCATGTTGATGTCAGTGAATACCAGATCGATTCCCGCGCCCTGTAAGTGCTCCCGCTCCAGAACCGCGATGCCTTCCTTGCCATCGCCAGCCTCGAACACCGCACTCAGGGCCAGACCAGACATCTGGAGCGTTCGCCGGATGTAGAGCCGCATCGCCGGCGCGTCATCGACAATCAATACTCGAAGTGCCATATCCAGTTTCCCTCTTACTTATCTTCATCGGACAAACTCATCGTTTCTTGTAACTAAATCCAGATTCGCCAGCCGCTTACACAGCGATCGAGCCGGGCTCGGGCGACGTGACCCAAAACTCCCCGGTGCCAATTGTCAAACCCAGGGTGCGTCCCTGGCCGCCCCCCACCGCTTCGCCTTCGAGCATCAGTCCATGACGCCACAAGAGCTTCCTGATGGCGAGATAGTTCTGCTTACCCACGCCCGTACCCTCTCCGGGGAACAACGGCCCGCGAAGACCAGGAATCTTCGGCCCGCCGATCATCTGCGCTCCGCCGGCAATCCGGATCAGCGTCCGCTTCGGGTCGCCTCCCAACCGGCTCATCTTACTCAGGAGCAGTTGCAGCCCGGTATCGGCAAACATAGCCGGATGGGACTCCGCCATCTCCCGGTCAAGCGCCGAATCCGGCAACTGAAAGTGCAGCAATCCGCCGACCCCAGAGCTCGGATCGAACGCCGCCAACCCGATGCAGGAGCCCAGCGCGTAAGTTACAAGGTAACTATCCCGGTCCTTACTCGTGCGGCACTCCGACACCCCAATTACAATCGCATTCTTTCCCTTGGGTACCATGTTAGCTCCTCTCGATTCCTCCCGGCGGTGGGCTTCCGCCGGCCAGCCGGTAAACCGACGGCTTCACGTAGTCCAACTGCGAGGCCAGTCCGTTTAAACTCTCGGCGTGACCCACGAATAGATAGCCGCCCGGTTCGAGGCGCCCCCGCATCTGGTTCACGACCAGACCGCGCGTCGCCGAATTGAAATAGATCATCACGTTGCGGCAGAAGATCGCCGGAAACGGCCCGATGGGCGGAAGTGGCTCAATCAGGTTCAGCCTCCGGAACTCCACCATGCGGCCAACCTCCGGCTTAATCCGGAAGTGACCGTGCCACTTGCCTTCCCCGCGCAGGAAATAGCGGCGTCGCCAAGCCTCCGGCAGAGGCGCCAACCGCTCCTCGCGGTAGACCCCCCGCCGCGCCTGCCCGAGAATCGACGGCGAAATGTCGGTAGCGAGAATCCGCACCTGGCGGTAGGCCGCCTCGCCCAACGCCTCCACGGCATACATAGCCATCGTGTAAGGCTCTTCACCGGACGAACTCGCCGCACACCACACCGCCAGTTCCGGCCGGTGGCGCTGCGCGAGCAGAACCTCCTGTTGCCAAAACTCAAAGTGGCTCGCCTCGCGCAGGAAGTTCGTATGGTTCGTCGTCAGGCAGTCAATGAACTCCAGCATGGCCGGTCCGTTCGGATCGCGCTTGACGTGTTGCATGTAGTCCCCGAGCGAGGCGAAGCCGCCGCGCCGCATCGGCTCGGCCAGCCGAAGCGTTACCAGCGATTCCTTGCCCGCCCGCAGTTCGATGCCCAGCCGCTGTTGCACCAAGGCGCAGATTTCCCGAAACTCGGCCTCGGGAATGTGGGCCGGACTGCGGAGCTCCAGGCTGGCTGCCTCAGGCAGCGGCATCATAGCTCTCCTTCGATAACATGCCTTCCAGATCGAGGATCAGACCCACGCAGCCATCGCCCAGGATTGCCGCCCCGGAAACCCCCGGCATCGTTCCGAGATATTCCCCCAGGTTCTTGATCACCACCTCCTGCTTGCCCAGCAGCTCATCCACCAGCAGACAGTAGCGGCGTCCTTCCAACTCCGCGGCAATCAGAATCCCCGCGTAGGGATCGGTTGTTTCCGGCGTCCGGCCCAGCATCTGATAGAGCCGCAACAGCGGCACCACGCGGTCCCGGACCAGCACCACTTCCTGCGCACCGTTTACCCGGTAGATGGAATCGGCCACCGGGCGGAAGATTTCATGAACGCAGTGCAGTGGCAGGATGTAACGCTCTCCGGCCACGCGAACCGTCAGGCCGTCAATGATAGCCAGGGTGAGCGGGAATCGGAGCAGGAAGGTGGTCCCGGAGCCGGGCTCGGAGCGGATCTCAATCCGTCCGCGCAACTTCTGGATCTGCTTCTTTACTACGTCCATGCCTACACCGCGGCCGCTGACATCGGAGATCTGGTCCGCCGTCGAAAATCCCGGCTCGAAGATCAGTTCGAGGATCTTGTCCACCGGTAGATTGGCGTCTTCCGGGATCAATCCCCGCTCGATCGCTTTCTTCAGAATCTTCGATCGGTTCAGGCCGCGGCCATCATCGGAGACTTCAATTAAGACATTGCCCGACTGATGAGAAGCGACCAGGCGAACCTTTCCGGTGCCCGGCTTGCCGGTTTGCTCCCGCTCCCCGGGGCCCTCGAGACCGTGATCGACGGAATTCCGGATCATGTGCATCAGCGGGTCGGCCAACTGCTCCACGATCGACCGGTCGAGTTCGGCGTCCTCACCCACCAGTTCGAGTTCAGCCTGCTTGCCCGACTTCTTCACCAGATCGCGGAAGGCGCGCTGCATCCGCTGAAACGTCTGGCGGATCGGAACCACCCGCAACGACATGGCGATCTTTTGCAGGTCGGTCGTGATGCGTCCAAGCTGCGACAGATTGCGGCCAAGCCGCGGTTCACCCAGTTGCGCGAGCGATGGATCCTGTTGCACCAGTGACTGGGCGATCACCAGTTCGCCCACCATGTCGACCAGAAAGTCGAGCTTCGAGGTCTCCACCTTGACATGTGCGCCATTGGAATCGTTGGTCCGGCGCCGGAGCGATGGAGAATCGGAACCCTGAGTCACGGTTTCAAAAGAGGACAGGCCCGGGACTAACAGCTCCTCGACTGCCAGCGGAGCGACTGAGGCCATCGGTACACCAACGGCGGCCGGGGTGGCCGGTTCATCGTCGGGTGGCATCATCTCATTGCGGAGCCGCTCAAGCAGTTCCGAGTTGTCCGGCAGCGCAACGGAATTGCCGCCGCGATCCTCATCGAGCCGGTTGACGATCTCACCAAGACGATCGGCGCAGGCCAGCACCACATCGACCAGCGATGGGGTCGCCGGCAGAGCGCCGTTGCGCACCAGATCGAGCAGCGTCTCCACCTCGTGGGCGAAGTCACGGGTCGAAGTCAAGTTGAAGATACCCGCCAGGCCCTTGATCGTATGAAAACTGCGGAAGATGGCGTGAATCGGTTCCGCATTCTGAGGCGACTGTTCGAGCAGCAACAGCTCCTGCTCAATCATTTCCAGATGCTCGCGGGCCTCGCTGATAAAATCGCCGATCATTGACAGATCCTGGAACACCTCCGCCGATCCGCCCGCGGCCACTCGTTGCCGCGAGAGTAGCGCCGCCAGTTCGCTATCCGCGTTCATCTGCATCAGCTCAATCTGCTCCTCGAGCAGGGCGCTGAAGCCCGGGCCGGGCGAAGCGATCTGGCGGGCGAGCTCCTCGGCGCAAGCCGCAGTCTCCAACATCCCCAATTCGGTGGCGGCGGGCGCGATGCGGGCGCACAGGCCTGCCAGGGTCGCCATCCGGGCGCCTCCCGGCATCCCTTCTTCCGGGGAGAAGGCAAGGGTTTCGACGATGAGAGAATCTATCCAGGTGAGGAGATCAGCTTCTACAGACACGGGTACTCCTTATAGTCCTTGGCTTGGAGGCAGCAAATTTCAAAAAATAACCAAACAGCGCGCGAGCCAAACAGCCCGAGCGGCGTTTACAACAGTTGCTGCAGGTCGGCCTGCGAGAGCACGCAATCGAGGTCGAGCAGAATCTTAACTTTGCCCCGGATCTTGGCGACGCCCTGCACGTAGCCCGACGAAATCAGTCCGTGGCTAAATGTCTCCGTCTTTTCGATGTCGGAGCTCTGCACCGGCATCACCTCGCTCACCCCGTCGACGATCACGCCAATTAGATAGACACTCTTTGCCATCTCCGGCTGAACGACCACAATACAGGTGCGTTCGTCATACTCCACACTCGCGACGCCCAGCTTCAGCCGGAGGTCGATCACCGGGACGACCTTCCCCCGCAGATTGATAACTCCCCGAACATACTCGGCCGTGTGCGGAACCGGGGTAATTTCCAATAAGCCGATGATCTCCTTCACCTTGGCCACCGGCACGGCAAACTCTTCTTTGCCCAAGCTGAAGATCAGATGCTTACTGGGTCCCCGGGCGGCTCCCGGAGCCGCGGGCGGCAGCCCGCCGCGAATCTCAGTAGTCTGCGCACTCATAGTGTTCATGTCAGCCTCGCCAAGTTTGCTCGGGCATCACTCGCCCGTTGCTGACCATATCGGTAGCGCAGCGCGAGTCTGAGAAGAAAAATACGACTGAATTCTCGCTAAAGCCGGCCCCCTCCTCTCCGATATGCCCCTTAGCGCCGGAGAAACGCCTCCAGCGTTGTCCTGCCCACCACGGGGCACTTTCAAAAAGGAATTCACACGATGAAAAACACACAACCGCCTATCCCTTCTGCTCTGTCCCAAGCGTTCCGTCCGATCGTTACGCTCTGCCTTCTGATCGCACTGAGCAACGGCCTTGCTCAAGCCGAACTCCGCGTTTCTATGTCCGAGGCCCTGAAAGCCGCCGTCAAGCGTCCGAGCCCCACTTACAGCCCGATCGCCAAGCAGATGCGCGTGTCCGGGGACGTTGATGTCGAAGTGAGCATCTCGAAGGCCGGAGACGTTGAAAACGTGAAGGTACTTTCGGGTAACGCCCTGCTGACCGCCCCGGTAGTCAAAGCCGTCAAAGAGTGGAAGTTCAGCCCCTTTGCGAGCGAAGCCGTCACGCAGTTGAAGTTTACGTTTAAGCCGGAATAGGGTCGCCCTATTCTCCGTTATCTACTTGAGGAGAGAAATCGCATGTCCCAATGGTCTGCAGGAAAACGTCTGTCCGTCACCACCGCCCTTGTTGTCGGTCTCGCCGTCATTCTCGGCATCAGCGCAGCGTGGGTTACCAGTCACCTGGGCAATCAACTCGATCGCGCCATTAACCAATTGGCTCGGCAACAGATGCTCGCCGGGCTTATCAGCACGCGCGTCGGAGAGATCGATTCCCTGGAGCGCGGCGTCGCCATGGCGATGATGCTCCAGCAGACATCGAATGTGGAAGCCCTCCGTCAAAAGTTAAACGCGAAGGAGACAGAGGCCCGCAAGGCGCTCGAAGAACTTAAAGGAATCAGCACCGGCGCCTCCGCCCAGGACCTCCAGGGCATGAACTCCGACTTCGACGCCGCCTTTGACCTGCACGACCAGGTGGTGAGGGCGCTGAACGAACAGAAGATGGACGTCGCCATCGCTACCCTGAATGAGAAGCTCTTGCCGAAGCTGAGCCAACTCGGCGACCGCGGCCGCCATCTCGTCGACGAGCAGGCGCGGCAGTTGACGACTGTCGGCCAGGAAGCCGAAATCGCCCGCTCGCTCAGCTTCTTCAGCATGTTAGCGCTCGGCTTGCTCAGCGTCGTCGTCGGCCTCGCCGCCGTCATCAGCGTCCGCAGGATTCAGACGGTCCTCCGGCAATCGGTCGCTGACCTGAACGAAAACGCCCGTCGTCTGGCGAACACCGCCGGACGCGTCTCCGCCTCAAGCCAGTCCGTCTCCCATGCCGCCAGCGAACAGGCCGCGTCGCTTGAAGAGACCTCGGCCTCCACCGAAGAGATCCATTCGATGACCAAGCGCAACGCCGAAAACGCGGAATCGGCTACCCGCAAAACCAACGAGGCCTCGGCCACCATTCACGAGGCCAACCAGGCTCTCGCCCAAATGGTCAACTCGATGAACGAGATCACTACCTCGTCCAACAAGATCTCGAAAATCATCAAGGTCATCGACGACATCGCCTTCCAAACCAACATCCTGGCCCTGAACGCAGCCGTCGAAGCGGCCCGCGCCGGCGAGGCGGGTATGGGCTTCGCCGTCGTCGCCGACGAGGTCCGCAACCTCGCCCAGCGCTCAGCGCAGGCGGCTCGCGACACCACCCAACTCATCGAAGAGTCCATCACCCGGGCCGCCGAAGGCAAAGACAAACTCGACGAGGTCGCCCGCGCCATCACCGTCCTGACCAATAGCTCACTCCAAGCCAAGTCGCTCGTCGAAGAGGTCTACGCCGGCAGCCAGGAACAGTCCCGCGGCATCGCGCAGATCTCTCGCGCCGTCCTGCAGATGGAGCAACTCACGCAACAACTCGCCGCCACCGCCGAAGAAAGCGCCGCCGCCGGCCAAGGCTTGGCCACCCAAGCCCACCGCGTCGACGAAATCGTCGTGAACCTGCAGAAGATTGTCGGCTTCAACGATATGGCGCCCGCCGCCGAAATCCAAACATTCCGTCCCCCGACGGCTCCAGCCACCTCCGCGCCAACCCACGCGCCGAGCCTGAAAGCCCTGCGGCAAGCGACCGAAAATCGACCAGCTCCCACCACCCGTGGCGGCTACACCGATCAGTTCGATAAACCCGCCAACCTGCAGCCCGTCGCCGCCGGTCGTGACCGCGATCCGGAGTCGATCCTGCCGCTCGACGACAACGACTTCAAACCGTTCTAACCTCCACTCCCGCTCCAACCCTCGCCCGGCTGCCCACCCGCAGCCGGGCTTTCGTTTTTGTATAATCATACAGGGCACTGAATAATCATTCAGTGCCTTTCTTCTTTCCTGTCACCCGGAGGCCGTACCCGCAACATGCTCCTCGCCACTCCCCCGCTCCAGGCTCCCGACCTGCGTAGCGATCTTGACCTGACCACCGAGGAACTCGTCCGCCTCATCGACCTCGCCGACCAGCTCAAGCGCGACCCCGCCGCCTATGCGCATGCTCTCGATGGCCGCTACCTGAGCCTCCTGTTTGAGAAGCCCTCCCTGCGCACGCGCTTCACCTTCGACCTCGCCATCCAGCAGCTCGGCGGCGGCGCCGTCACGCAGATCGGCCCCATCGGCGATCGCGAACCCCTCGCCGACATCGCCCGCAACCTCGACCGCTGGACCAACGCCATTGTCGCCCGCGTGTTCTCGCAGAACACCATCGAGGAACTCGCCCGATGGTCCCGCGTACCCGTCATCAATGCGCTCAGCGACCTCTATCACCCCTGCCAAATCCTTGCCGATGTCCAAACCATCCGCGAACGCTTCGGCCGTTGGGAAGGTCTGAAACTGGCTTACGTTGGCGACGGCAACAACATCGCCCACTCCCTTCTCCTCAACGCCGGACGCCTCGGCATCCATGTCGCCGTTGCTTCCCCGGCAACCCATTCGCCGCTGCCCGAAATTACTGACGCCGCGCGCGAAGCCGGCGTCCAATTCACTATCACACCCGATCCCCGCGAGGCCGTTGACGGCGCTCACATCGTCTATACCGACGTGTGGGCCAGCATGGGCCAGGAGAACGAAGCCCTCGAACGCCAACGCATCTTCGCGCCCTACCAGGTCAATGCGCCCCTGCTCGCCGCCGCCCGGCCGGAGTCTATCTTCCTCCACTGCCTGCCCGCCAAACGCGGCCAGGAAGTCACCGGCGACGTCATCGAATCCCCGCAATCAGCGGTCTTCGACCAGGCCGAAAACCGGCTTCACGCCCAGAAAGCGCTCCTCCTTCTCGTCGTCCGCTAACATCTCTATGTCCACATCTGACAAGGTTCAACTCTGGGGCGGCCGCTTCGCCTCCGGCCCCTCGGCCAACTTCGAGCAGTTCTCGGAATCACTCTCCTTCGATAAGCGCCTCGCCGACTGCGACATCCGCGGCTCCCAAGCCTTCGCCCGCGCCCTCGAACGCGTCGGCATCCTCTCGGCAGAAGAGTGCGCCGCCATGATCGCCGCCTTCGACGGCCTCCGGGAAGAGGCGCGCACGCCGGAGTTTTACGCCGGCGCCACCGACGAAGACGTACACACTCTCATCATCCGGAAGCTGAAAGCCAAGGTCGGCGGCCTGGCCGACAAAATCCACACCGGCCGCAGCCGCAATGAGCAAGTGTCGGTCGATACGCGCCTCTGGCTCCGTGAGCAGATCGACGCAACCACGGCCCTTCTCGTCGGCTTCCTCGACGAACTCCTTGCCCTGGCGCGCCGCTATGAAACGGCCATCATCCCCGGCTACACCCACCTGCGCCGCGCACAGCCCGTCCTTTGGCCCCACTACTGCCTCGCCTATTTCGAGATGTTCCTCCGCGACCTCGAACGGCTCCAGCAAGCCCGCGCCCGCGTCAATCTCTGCCCCCTCGGCAGCGGCGCGCTCGCCGGCTCCGGCTTCCCGTTCGACCGCCACGCCATCGCCGCCGATCTCGGCTTCGCTGGCATCACCCGCAACTCCATGGACGTCTCCGGCGACCGCGACTGGGCCCTCGACTTCCTCTACGCCGCCTCGACGGCCATGCTCCATCTCTCCCGCCTGGCCGAAGACTGGATTCTCTATTCCAGCGAAGAGTTCGGCTGGATGGACCTCGGCGACGGCGTCACCAGCGGCTCCAGCCTTATGCCGCAGAAGAAGAACCCCGATTCGCTCGAACTTATCCGCGGCAAGTCCGGCCGCGTCTTCGGCAGCCTCACCTCGCTCTACGTCACCGTCAAGGGCACGCCGATGACCTACAACCGCGATATGCAGGAGGACAAAGAGCCCCTCTTTCTCGCCGCCGACCAACTCGCCGGCTGCCTCGCCATGATCCGCGAAGTCACCGCCACCGTCGTGCTGAAACCAGCCGTCCCCGCCCTCGCCGCTGAAGAAAGCTGGACAGTTGCCACCGACATCGCTGAGGCCCTTGCGCGCTTCGGCACGCCGTTCCATCAGGCCCACAAACTCGCCGGCCGCCTTGTCCTTGAATCGCTCAACCAAGGCAAGAAGCCGCTCGATTGGACGCCCGGGGAACTCGCCGCCTTCTCCCCCGAATTCACCCCGGAGATGGCCGAATTCCTCCGCCCCGCCCGCGGCATGCAGAACCGTTCCGTGCCCGGCGGCACTGCCCCCAGCGCCGTCACCCAGGCACTCGCCGAAGCAGCCGAACGCCTAAACGGATTCCGGGTATGAACAAGGCATTCCGGCAAGGCCAGATTCTGAAGCTCATCTCCTATCAGCAGATTCACACGCAGGACGAGATCGCCCAGAAACTGGCCAAGCTCGGGGTGCCCGCCACCCAAGTCACGCTCTCTCGCGACATCCGTGAACTTGGCCTCGCCAAGACACCACAAGGCTATCAGCGCCTAGCCGCCCCCGCTCCCGGCGGCCCCACGCTCACCACCATCCTTAGCGAGTACCTCCTCGATATCCGCGAGGCTCAGCAGCTGCTCGTCCTCAGGACGCCTCCCGGCCACGCCTCCACCCTCGCCGCCGCCCTCGACCGTGCCGCTTGGCCCGAACTCGCCGGCACCATAGCCGGGGACGATACCGTCCTCGCCATCGCGCCGGACCTGGCCAACGCCCGCAAGCTCAAACGCCGCCTGCTCCGCCCCTCTTAAAACGCCCCCGCCAGCTTCTTCGTCCCGGCCTCCACCACCAGCCAGACTTTCTCGAACGTCGACAGCCGGATCCGTCCATCGAGCACCCGGTACTGCTTCTCTTCAATTCGCTGCAGCAGCCGGGAGTAGATCTCAATCAACGCCCACAACGACGCCCGGCTTCCCCGCTCCACCATCCCGATCAGCGGCCGCGCCTCGTCGTAGTAAGCCCGCGCCCGTCCGGCCTCAAACTTCATCAGCTCGACGAACCCCGGCGTATACGCAATCCCCCGGGCATCCACGCCAAACCGGCGCAGATCCTCCGCCGGCACGTACATCCGCCCCAGTCCCGCATCCTCCTGCACATCGCGCAGAATGTTCGTCAACTGGAACGCAATGCCGCATTTCTCGGCCAACTCCAACGCCTTCGGGTTCTCGAATCCAAAGATGTGAATGATCGTCAGCCCCACCACGGAAGCCACCCGATAGCAGTACTGATACAGGTCCGCAAACGTCTCCACCGGCTTCGGCGTCAAGTCACTCGACACCCCGTCGATCATGTCGAAGAAGTACTGCCGCGGAATCCGAAACCGTTCCACCGTGTCATGGAATGCCGGCCACACCGGATGGTTGCCGTATTCGCCGCGCAGCGCCCGTTCCAGGTCGTTCCGCCACTGCGCCATGGTCTCCGCGGTCGTCCCTTCGATATCATCGCTCAAGTCGTCACAGTAGCGCATGAAAGCATACACGGCGCACATCGCGTCGCGCTGCTCCTTCCGCAGCAGTACAAACGAGTAGTAGAAGTTCTTCGCCCGGCTCCGCGCCACGTCCCGGCAGTAAGCGTAGGACTGTTCTACAGCCTTGGTCACGCCGACACCCACAGCGCCTTCAGCAGCAGTCCCACCCGCTCCAACTTTCCGATCTTCGGCCGCTCTTTCAACACATCCCATCCCTGCCGTGCAATCTTATCCAGCACCGCCAGCCCCCCCTCACTGAAGAGCCGCAGATCGAGCGCCAACCGCCGGTCCACCATGCCCGGCAGCGCCAGGCCCTCTTCGAACAAGCGTCGCGCCACCCCACAGGCTTCTTCCATCACGCGGGCAAACCCCGGCGTAAATCTCCGTTCGAAAAGGTCGGCGTCGGTGACCCCATGCCGCGCCATCAGGTCCTGCGGCAGATACACCCGATCCTTGCCCGTATCCACCGTCACATCCTGCCAAAAGTTCGCCAATTGCAGCGCCGTGCAGGTCTTGTCGCTCAGCGCATACCGTGCCGCGTCTCGATATCCACACAAGCCCAACACCAACCGCCCCACCGGATTGGCCGAATAAACGCAGTACTCCAGCACCTCGTCCCAATTGGCGTACCGCGTCTTCACTTGGTCCTGCTCAAACGCAAAAATCAGATCGGCAAACGTCTGCCGGTCCAGCTCATACTGTCGCACCGTCGGCCCCAGCGCTACGAACACCGGATGGCTCGCCGCCCCGGAGTACATCCGGTCCAACTCCTCGCGCCACCAACCCAGCAACCGCAGGCTCTCCGCCACATCGCCAATCTCATCGCCCAAGTCGTCGGCCCACCGGCAGAACGAGTAGACGTTGTAGAAATCCTGGTGCAGCTTCTTTGGAAGCAGCACGCTCACCACGTGAAAATTCTCATAGTGCGAAGTCGCCAGCCACTTCGTATAAGCCAGGGATTCCGCCGCTGTCCAAACCCGACCCATCGCCGCGGCGTCGCGAACAAAGTCTTTCGGCTGGAGATGCACTTAGGGAATAATAGCGGTTTTCATACGACCGCTCGAATTCATCAGGTACCGCAATACCTCTTTGATCTTGTGAAGCGGCTCTTCGCCCACCACGAAATCACGCGCCCGAATGTCGCCCCGCGTCACCGCCAGCAACGCCTTCTGAATCAGCTTCGGCGTGTGATGGAAGCTAGCCTTGCACGTTAGCTCCGAGTAGTGCAGCAGGTTCGTATCGAGCTGAACTTGCGTCTCCGTTGGGCACCCTCCGAAGAAGTTCACGGTTCCGCCTTTGCGTAGCATCCGTACAGCCAAGTCCCACACTTCCGGCTTGCCCACGGCTTCAATCACGACATCAGCACCCCGCCCATCGGTCAGCCCGCGCACCGCCCCAGGAACATCGTCGGTTTCCGCCGTCGAAATCAGCTCCGCCGCGCCCATGCGCTTGGCGTCGTCGAGCTGCACCTGCCGGCGCGCAATCGCAATCACCCGCGCCCCCATCACCTTCAACATCCGCACGAACATGAGGCCGATGGGCCCAAGCCCAATCACAACCACGGTATCGCCCTTGCGAACATTGCTCTCTTCAATCCCACGCAGTACACAAGCCAGCGGTTCGGCCAGCGCCGCATCCACGTAGTCCACCTGTTCTGGAACCGCGTAGAGATTTTTCTCCACAATCCGTCCCGGAATCCGGATGTATTCCGCGTAGGCGCCGTTGTTGAAGAGAAGATCCTCGCAGAGGTTTTCCAGCTCGCGCTTGCAATAAAAGCACTCCCCGCAAGGCGCGGAGTTTGCCGCCACCACGCGCTGCCCCGTCCGGAACTTCGAAACCTCCGCACCCACCGCTACGATATCGCCCGCCAACTCGTGCCCAAATAGCGCCGGCGGCATAATCATCCGGGCATGGTAGCCCCGCCGAAACACCTTCACGTCGGTCCCGCACGTCAACGCCGCCTTCACCCGCACCAGCACGTCATTCGGACCGAGCTTTGGTATAGCAACCCGCTCGATCTTTACGTCCTCTTTGCCGTATAGGACGGCGGCCGTCATTTGCTGATTGTTCACGAGCGGTAACCTTGGGGCTTCACTACAATTTTCAGTGATTCTGTCGTTGGATGCAACGCCAGTTCAAAACCGTCCATTATCTGTTCGAGCGGCACGCGGTGCGTCACAAGCTCTTCCACCGGCAGTGCGCCGCTGAAGACAAGATCGGCGGATTCGCGCTGTAAATCCACATCGGCGCTGTAGGAACCCAAAAGAACACGTTCCCCCATGCAGATGTCTTTGCCGGATAGCTCGATGCGCTCTTTGTCGGACGTCTGTGCAAACAATACTATTTTCGCACCTGGACGCGTCACGCGTATGGCCTCCTCCACCACGCCCGGCGCCGACACCGCCACGAACACAATGTCCGCTCCCCGGCCTTCCGTCCTCGCGGCCGCTTCGGCCTGCAGGTTGTCCACCTTCGGGTCCAGCGCCTTTTCGGCCCCGAATCGTTCGCCCATCGCCCGGCGGCCCGCCATCCGATCCGTCACCAGCGTCCGTATGCCTTTGTGCTTCAGGATCATCGTGAAGATCAACCCGATCGGCCCCTGACCCATCACAATCGCCAACTCGTCCGGCCGCGGCGCCGCGAGCGCTACGCCCTTTACGCAGGTGTTTACCGGCTCAACGAAACTCGCGGCGTCAAAGCTAACGCCATCCGGAATCTTCTCCACCCCCCGCTCCACGATCCAATCCATCACCCGGATGTATTCGGCAAACCCGCCGCCCGCCGGTTCAAACCCCGCCGTAATCCCCACGCGCTTGTACCCCGGGCATTGCGCATACAGCCGCCGCGCGCAGTAGAAGCAGTTCGAACAGGGAATATGGTGGAACGCCACCACGCGGTCGCCCACGGCGAACTTCGTCACGCCTTCGCCCACCGCCGCCACCACACCGGCCGTCTCGTGCCCGTAGATCCGCGGAGGCGTCAGCAGGTCGTATTCAATCTTTTTCAAATCGGTGTGACAGATGCCGCAGCTTTCCACGCGGACGAGCAACTCTCCCGGCCCTACCACCGGCGTCGGAATCTCCTCCACCACCACTTGGCTTTTCCCGCGGTACACGGCCGCTTTCATGAATTCAGAGTTCACACTGGGCAAGAAAATCTCCTAAAGCTTCTGCTGCTTCCCGGCCGCGCCGAGCCATCCGAAGTAAGTCGCCAGGATGGCGAATTCCGGCCAGCGCGATCCGCGCCTTTTGAAACCGGCCGTCAGCATCCCGATAGCGATTAAAATCCAACGCAAAATCCTCGGTGGCCAAATCGCTCACCACCCGGACAGCATAAAACGAACCGGCAAACCGTAGCCCGCCCGCTTCCATCTCCACCGCATCCGCCCCCCGCTGCCGCAAATCCGCCTTCTCAGCCGCCGTGCGAATGAAGCGGTCCCCAGACCACAAAACGCCCCGCCGCGCCGCCGGCATCTTCCGCGGCGCCAGCGCGGCACGGTCCCCCGCCTCCGTCCGCACTCCCAACGCCACAAACACATCGTTCAACTGCAGCGCCGGATCGAGCGCCCCGCACCACCCAATGCTCATCACGGCCGAAACCGTCTCCCGCTCGCGGGCCGCGGCCAATCCTGCCGCCGCCAACCGGGGCCCCGCGCCATTGGCGACCATCGTCAACGCCTGCCCGTTCCATTCGGCCTGCCACGCAAAGTCCACCGGCCAGTCCAGCTTCCGCACACCTTTGCAGTGGCGCAACCAGCCCGCGAACTCCATCCCATCGGAAGCGACTGCCACAATCATGCGCAGTACCCGTTCGCCCGGAACCATTCCGCCGCCCGCTCCAGGCCCACCTTCGCCGGCGCCGGCGCGTAGCCCAACTCCCGCGCCGCCTTGGCATGCGTCACCCACATCTTCTTGCGCGCCATCTTCACCCCTTCGAGCGGCGCCCGCGGCGCCTCACCCGTCAAAGAGGCCCAGCCCGTGCTCACCAGCGCCGCCACATACGCCACCGCATATGGCACCTGGAACTTCGGCGGATCGCCCAGCGCGGCAAAGATCTGCCGCAGCGTCAGGTTCTCACTCCCCAAGATGTACCGTTCCCCCACGCGTCCCTTCTCGGCCGCCAGCAAATGCCCCCGCGCCACGTCCCGCACATCGACCACGTTCAAACCCGTATCGAGATACGCCGGCATCCGCCCAGCCAGGAAATCGACAATCGTCTGCCCTGTAGGCGTCGGCTTGAAATCGTGGTCGCCCACCGGCGCCGTTGGGTTCACAATCACCACCGGAAAGCCGTCCGCCGCAAACTCCAGCGCCACCCGCTCGGCCAGAAACTTCGAGCGCTTATAGTGCCCGGTCATATCCTCGAGCTGCACCGGCAGCGACTCATCCCCCAAGCCCCCGGCCACGAATTGAACACACCCCACCGTGCTCGTATAGACCACCCGCTCCACTCCCGCCGCCCGCGCCGCCGCCAGCAGGTTCCGCGTTCCTTCCACGTTCGACCGGTACAACTCCTCCGGCTCCTTCGACCATAGCCGGTAGTCCGCCGCCACATGGTACACCACACCGCACCCTGCCACGGCACGGTCGAGCGAGGCCCGGTCCTGCAGGTCCCCCGTCACTACCGCGAACCCTGTGTACCGCTCCGGCAACTCCCGCACCGGGTTGCGGCCCCGCGTCAGCGCTCGCACCGCTATGCCACTTTCGGCCAATTGTTGGGCGACGTGCCAGCCCACAAATCCGGAAGCCCCGGTGACCAATGCCGGTTTCAACGCTCTGCTTTCAGGAACGTCGAAAGCGCCAGTAGCGGGAACGAGTTCCGGTAAAGGTGGTATCGCAGGTAGAACACATTTGGGAAGCCCGTACCCGTGGCCGCGTCTTCCGTCCAGGTGCCGTCCGCGTTCTGGTTCTGAATCAGGTACTCCACGCCGCGCTGCACGCTCGACGAATAGGTATCGCCACTCGCCAACAGGCCCATCACCGCCCAAGCCGTCTGCGAGGGGGTCGAAGCCGCCGCCACGAAACCGTTGCCCCGATAGCTTTCCGGGCTTTCGCCCCAGCCGCCATCCGCATTCTGGATCGAGCGCAGCCACTCGCCCGCCCGCAGCACGTGGACCTCACGGTCGCTTTCGCCCGCCGCCCGCAGCCCCCGCAAAGCAAAGCAGGTGCCGTAAATATAGTTCACACCCCAACGCCCTTGCCAGCTACCGTCGGCCTCCTGCGAATTCACGAGATAGGCCAAACCTTTGCGAATCGCCGCATGGTCAGTCGAGACGCCATGCAGTGCCAACGCCTCCACCACGCGCCCCGTAATGTCCGGGCACGTCGGATCGAGCATCGCATTGTGGTCCGCAAACGGCACATCGCTCAGAAACTGCCAGTTGTTGTCGACGTCAAACGCCGCCCAACCGCCATCGGTCGACTGCATCGCCAGCAGCCAATTCACCGCGCGCTTCTCACAGCTCGCTTGCGAAGCCGATTTTTCGCACTTCGAAAAATGCAGCCCCAGCAGCACCATCGCGGTATCGTCGATATCCGGATAGTGCTCGTTGGCGAACTCAAAATACCAGCCGGAGGGTTCCACGTCCGGACGCTTTACGCTCCAGTCGCCCTTCCGCCGCACTTCTTTCGTCAGCAGCCAATCACCCGCCCGAGTCATTACCTCTTTCGGCGCCATGCCGCTTTCGCCCAGCGCATGGGAGGCGATCGCCGTATCCCAAACGACGGAAAAGCATGGCTGGAAAAAGAAACGCTTCCCGTCGTCCACCATTAAATTGGCGAACTGATTCTCCGCTTCCGCCCGATCCTGATGCTCCGGCCCGAAACCAAGCAGGTCCATCGCCATGATGGTGTACATCATTGGCGGGTAGATCGCGGCCAGCCCATCGGTGTACCGCGTCCGCTCGGTGATCCAATCCATCGCTTTGCGGATAGCGCGCTGCCGGATCGCCCCGCTGCCATACTTCTCCCACCACTTGAAAACCTTGTCGATCCGGAGGAACGTGTTCCGACGGTTAAAGAAACCATCATCGCGAGGTAACTCCAACGTCACCCCGGGCACGAGAAGTTCCTCCAGCGAAAAGCTATGCGGCACCGGCCGCGGCTCAATCGTCATCGCGTGAACGATCGACAGAGGAATCACAATTGCCCGCGTCCACGAGCTCATCTCGTAGATCACTTTTCCCAGCAGAATCAGCTCCGGAGGAATCGATGGTACATGCTGGCGCGGATACAATCCGAACAGGCTCAGGTTGATCTTCACGTAGCTGTTGGCGGCTTGTAATCCGCCCAGGCTCAGAATGCACTCGCGCAGCGACGCCATCCGCGGCTCGTCCACGGAAATCCCC
Source organism: Candidatus Sulfopaludibacter sp. SbA3 (assembly GCA_945890485.1). Lineage (GTDB taxonomy): Bacteria > Acidobacteriota > Terriglobia > Bryobacterales > Bryobacteraceae. The sequence continues at coordinate 124,963 of CAMDCN010000021.1, forward strand.
GCCGTCTTCAGCGCGAAATAGGCCTTCACCGAAGCATTTACGTCCGGCGGGCCCCCCAGGAAGATGTTGAAACCGCCTCCCGGAAGTTGCCGTTCGAGAATCGAATGGACAGCCCGGTCGATCTGCATCCGCGTCGGCGGATTCCATTCGCCGTTGTGGGGAGGGTAGAGCCACAACTGCAGCAGAACGTAGTCTGACTCCAACGTGGTGTCGGCGGTCAGATCGCCCCACCAGTATCCAGCGTCATGCTGGTTGCCCACGAACCAGTCCACCGACCGGCGGGCAGCTTGCGCCGCGGAGGCCACCAGCGCGTCTGTTACTTGCAGGCTGGGGGTCATACGGGGGCGGGCATGCTGATCTGAGTGAGGCGCGCGCTATTCAACTCTGGAGGCAACTGGAACCGGACATCCTCTTCCCGGACTTCCAACTCTTCCACGTCGGCAAAACCGTTCTCTTTCAGGGAGTCCATAATCTGCTCAACCAAGTGCTCCGGCGCCGAAGCCCCGGCCGTGATCGCCACCGACTGCACCCCGCCCAGCCACTCCGTCCGCACGTCGGAGGCGTCGTCCACCAGATACGCCGGCACTCCAGAGTTCTGGCAAACTTCCACCAAACGCTGCGAATTCGAGCTGTTCTTTGAACCCACCACCAGCAGAAGATCGCACAGGGGGGCGACCGCCTTGACGGCCACTTGCCGGTTCTCCGTCGCGTAGCAGATATCCTGCGAATGCGGACCTTGAATCAGCGGGAAACGCTCCACCAAGCGCTTCACAATATGGCTGGTCTCATCCAGGCTCAGCGTGGTCTGCGTCAGATAGGCCATCTTGGACGGATCGGCCACTTCCAGGCGGTCCACGTCGTCCACGTTCGAAACCAGCTTCATCGCCTCAGGCGCCTCGCCCAACGTGCCGACGACTTCATCGTGGTTTTCATGGCCGATCAGGACAATCGAGTATCCCTTGCGCGCAAACTTCACGGCCTCAAGATGCACCTTCGTTACCAGCGGGCAGGTCGCGTCGATCACCTGCAAGCTGCGCTCCACGGCATCGGTGCGCACCGATGGGGCCACGCCATGGGCGCTGAAAATCACCCGTCCCGCCGCCGGCACCTCGTCAAGTTCTTCGACAAAGATCGCCCCGGCGGCCCGAAGCTCATCCACTACGTGCTTGTTGTGGACAATCTCCTTCCGCACGTAAATCGGTGCGCCGTACATTTCGAGCGCAATCTTGACGACGTCAATCGCTCGTACTACACCCGCGCAAAAACCGCGCGGTGTTAAGAGAATAATCTTCTTCCCGGATGCCATAAGAACGGATCTATCTAATTATAGCCCGGATCTGCTGAACCAATTCCTCTTCCCCTTCAATCACCACCCCGATTCGGAGCCAAAACACTCGCACCGGCTCCATAATCTCAGCCAAATCCGGAGGCAAATTCATTAAATCCTTTTCGGTTGTCAACAGAACTTCGGCCTTCTGCAGCTGCGCATGCCCCTGTAGCCGCAGAAGCTCGTGGTGACGGTATTGATGATGGTCCCCAAACGTCCAGCGGAAGTACGGCTGAATCCCCTGCTCCCGCAGGCTGGACCAGAATGTTGCCGGATTCGCCAGACCGCAGAATGCCGCAACCCGTTCGCTGGGCAAGACAGCCGGCAAACCGGTTCGGGCGTCGACCCAGGTCTCGGCCACCACACGCGAGCGATAGATTGGGACCGACCGCAAGCGCCTCCGCAGAGCCGTATACACGCGGCCCCGCTCCGTCCGCGTCAACAGGATTGCCGTGGCCCGATCCAGCGCCTCCGGCATCTCCCGCAGCCGGCCAAGCGGAAACGGCGCGTCGCCCGAGAACGGGTCGCGCGCATCGAGCAACACTAAATCAAACTCGCGGGCCAAACGATGATGTTGAAATCCGTCGTCCAACAAAAATACTTCCGGCTGCAGCGCGGCCTCCATCGCACGGCCAACGGTGTAGCGATCGCTGCCGACTCCCACATGGGCCTGGTGCGATCGGACGAAAATCTGGGCCTCGTCGCCCGTGCGATCGATTGGCGCCTCGGTCCCGCGGGGCACCACCGTCGCCTCCTCCGCCAGTAGCCGTTTATATCCCCGCGTCAAGATAGCGGGGTCGCGAAAATGCTTGGCCAAGGTGAGCACGGTAGGTGTCTTCCCCGCCCCGCCCATACTGATCCCTCCCACGCTGATCACGGGGGTATCCAACCGTTGCGCCACCGCCCGAGCCCGATTCCGCCGCGCTCCCCACGCCCACAGGGCCCCCAGCGGACCCAGCACCAGGAGAAACAGCCACGGGTGCAGTGGCACCGGCCAGGCCTCTTCAATCTCCTCTTCGAGGACCGCCATCGTCCTCCCCAGCGCCCCCCTCCGCCCCTCAGCCAACTTCCGCGCGCGTTCGCCCCAACCCTCCGAGTTTCTCAGCGTGTCCGCCACCACCTCGGCAAAGTCTACTCGAGTGCATCGCCGCAGCCCCCGCCCTGCGGTGAAAGCCTCGGCGATCTCGGCAAAGTTCTCCATGTGCGGTCCCGCCACGACAGGCTTGCCGAGCAGCGCCGCTTCAAGAATGTTGTGCCCCCCGCGCTTCGCCAGCGTCCCCCCCATGAAGACGGCATCGGCCAGCCGGTAGACCCCGTTCAGTTCACCCAGCGAATCCAACAGCAACACAGCAGGCGCGGCGACGGGGGTTAACGCGCTGCGACGAACGTACGGGATACCGGCGGCTTCGAGTTTTTGCGCCACCGCTTCAAATCGCTCCGGCTTCCGCGGTGCCAGGATCAGCATCAGATCGGGAAACGCCGCCACCCATTGTGGCCAAGCGGTGATTACGGCGTCGTCTTCGTCGATGTCCTCGCAATGCGTACTAGCCACCACGAGCACCTTGCCCGCCCCCCTCACCGCGGCTTCCACCTCCGGAGGCGCCACGATCCGGGCGGGATCCAAATCGTACTTTAGGTTGCCGTTGTTCACGGCGTGCCCCGCCCCAAGTGTTCTATAGCGATTTACGTCCTGCTCACTCTGCACCAGCACCCGGTGCGGAATCGACATCACCGGCGCGAACAACCAACGGAAGCGCAGATACCGCGGCAACGCCCGATCGGAGATCCGGCCATTCACCACGATCAGCCGTGCCCCGCTCCGCCGCGCCTCCCGCCACAGATGCGGCCATATCTCGGTCTCCAGAATCACGACAAGCGTTGGCCTTAGCGCCCGCAGTACGCGCCGCACTGCAAAAAAGAGATCCACCGGCGTGTAGAAGATCCCATCGGTGAACTCCGTTAGTTTTTGCTCCGCCATCTGGCGGCCCGTCGCGGTAGTCGTCGAAACGTAAATTGGCGTATCCGGATACTTCTTCCGCAGCGCCTTCACCAGATCGACCGCGCTGAGCACCTCCCCGACGGATACCGCGTGCAGCCAGATTCCACCTGGGGCGATGACCGGAAACGGTAGTCCGCCAAACCGTTCCGGCAACGTTCGCCCGTAGCGGACCATCAGAAAGACAAACAGCGCGGGAAACCCGACGAACTGAGCCAGACGATAGAGGAGATAGATCAGAGTCTGCAATCGACAGCCCCCAGTATAACGGCGGGGAACCATTCTTCAGGCATCCGCGTCCCCTACAATGAAAACCATGAAGGCCGTATCCGCCGCACTCTTGATGACCGCCGCCCTCTGGGCCGAGAAAAAGCCGGAGCCCTTCCGCCCGGCCGCCATCGAAACCTACGCGTCCAAACAGACCAACCAGGGACTGACCGTCGCCGCGGTGGCCTACGACGATGCCGATGAAGCCAAGGCCGCCTTCGGCAAGCTCAACCCATACGAACACGGCATCCTACCGGTGCTCGTACTCTTCAAGAACGATGGGAAGAAAACCCTTAACCTCGAACACGCCCGCTTCCAATATCTCGTACCCGGCTCCCGCAAGCTCGACGAGACGCCGGCAGAGGATATCAGCCGACTGAAAGGACCGGCCCGCCCGCGCTACAACCCAACGCCTCTTCCGACCACCATCCCGGGCATGAAGCGGAACAAGAATCCGCTCCAAAACCCCGTGATTATTGAACGGGCGTTTTCCGCCAAGATGCTGCCGCCCGGCGAGACGGCCCACGGCTTCTTGTACTACCAGACCGGCCACACGCGAACGGCAAGTTTGTATGTGACCGGGATCACCGAAGCCCAGACCAGCCAGGAGCTTTTCTACATCGAAGTGCCGCTAGGCGCCAAGTAGAGATTTAGATCTTCTTCTGCGCAGCAGCAGCCGGCTTCGCCACAGCCGGTTTCGGCTTGACGACGGCAGGACGAGGAGCGGCTTTCTTCGGCGCGGCCGTTACCGGCGGATAGCCTTCACGGCGCACGACCACCCGCATCTTCACGGGAACCGCCGGAGAATCGCCCCGGCCTTTCGGTACGTTCGCAATCCGCGTGACCAGATCCTGTCCTTCAATCACTTGACCGAAGATCGTGTGGCGACCATTGAGATGAGGTGTCGGGCCTTCCGTGATAAAAAACTGGCACGAGCCCGTTCCCGGCCCCGCGTTCGCCATCGCCAGGCGTCCTGGGATGTCAAACTTCAGGGTGGGGTGGAACTCATCCGGGATGACGTCCGTGCCGCCCGTTCCGGTGCCGAGCGGGTCGCCGCCCTGAATCATGAATCCCGGGATCACGCGATGGAAGGTCAACCCGTTGTAAAGAGGAGCTTTAGTGCGAGCCCGCGTCCGCGGATTGGTCCATTCCTTCCGGCCCATTGCCAAATCGGCAAAGTTCTTCACCGTAATTGGCGACTCGTCGGCATACATCTTCGTAACGATTGTGCCGAGAGTGGTAGCGCCCTGGGTGATCGTGAAGTAGGCGTAGGTGCCGGGCTCCCGCGCGGGTTTCGCGGGAGCCACTGCCGGTTTCACAGCAGTAGGTTTGGGAGCCGCTGGCTTCGGAGCCGCAGCCGGGGGTTGCGCCAAAGCTAACACCGGCGCAACAATCAGGAGCCATCGCAAATTCATATACCCAGCTTAAACCGTTGGGCTCTCCGTTCGCATCCAAACGACTATGAATTCAACAGAGATCACGACGCTGGGCGGCGGCTGCTTCTGGTGCCTGGAGGCAGTATTCGACCGTATGAAAGGGGTGTTGTCGGTCGAATCTGGCTACATGGGCGGCCATGTGGACGATCCGTCCTACGAGGCGGTCTGCATGGGGACCACCGGCCACGCCGAAGTCGTGCGGATCACCTTCGATCCGGCGCAGGTGACCTTCAAGGACATCTTGACCGTCTTCTTCGCCATTCACGACCCCACCACGCGAAACCGGCAGGGCAACGACGTCGGAACCCAATACCGCTCGGCGATCTTCTATCACTCCCCCGAGCAATTGGAGACCGCGCGAGCGGTAATTGGATCTTTAGACATCGCCGAGGCGGTGGTTACGGAGATCACCCCAGCGGTGCAGTTTTATGAGGTCGAGGCCTACCACCAGGAGTATTTCGCCCGTAACCCCCACGCCGGATACTGCCAGTTCGTGGTTCGACCCAAGGTCGACAAGTTCAACCACTACTTCGCGGAGTGGAAGCGCTAGCTATTTATTCCGGGTGGCTTGATCGTAGATGAAGCCGCCCGCTCCGCCGGCGATGGCGCCGATTCCGGCCCCTTTCTTGCCGCCGGCCAAGGCGCCAATGCCCGCGCCCGCTCCAGCACTGCCGGCAACGATGGCGACAGACTTGGCAGTGGACCGCTTCTTCTTCACGACCGGCGCCGGCGCTGCGACATAACGCTGGGGCTGCGCATCAGCCTGGGTTGCAGGACGGAAAGCGCTCGGACGAGCCGCGACCTCAACCGCGGCCGGAGCCACGACGGCAGCTTCGTCTGCCTTGAACTTCATGGCACTCGTGGTGCCACCGATGAGTAAACCGCCTAGAATCATTCCGGCGATCGCTGCGTGTACTTTTGTGAGTTCCATATTGCCCTCTGGAACTAGGTATTGCAGACGAGGTGCCAAACGATAAGTTGTTTGTTTTCAATCAGCACTCGGAACCCAACTGCTTAATCTTTAGACGCTCTGTATATTTTCCATACGAGTGTCTGGCGGAGAGGAAGGGATTCGAACCCTTGGTACCCTTTCGAGTACGACGATTTAGCAAACCGTTGCTTTCGACCGCTCAGCCACCTCTCCGTGAGTTTGGGCCGGTCAGATGTAAGAATACCACAACTACTTTTTCTCAAACAAAGCCAGGTACTGGGAATTGGGCAGAAATACTTCCCGAAGCACCGCGCGATAGCCAAAGCCTTCGATCTGGGAAACGACATCGGCTTCATCGAGGCGGATGTGCGTGACCGCGAAGTTCGGATTGGAGTTCGCCATAGCGCCCGGCCGCTTGTAGTAGTCGATGATGGCAAGCCTGCCGCCGGGCTTTAGCGCGCGACGGATGCGGGACATCATCTCCTCGGGGTATTCGAAATGATGGTAGGCGTCGAGGATGAAGATCAGGTCGGCCACTCCTGTATCGAGATTGGGATCTTTCTCCGTCCCAAGGACGAAACTCACGTTTTTCAGTTGAGATCCTTTCTGCTTGGCTTTTTCGAGGAAGTCGGGGAAGATGTCTTCGGCGATCACGCGGCCGCGAGGTCCGACCGCTTCGCTGAGAAACGGCAGCATGTAGCCGACCCCGGTGCCGATGTCGACGACGGTCATCCCTGGCTTGATCCGGAGTGCGGCAATGAGTTTCTTCGGTTGCTGGCGCGTGTCCCGATGTTCACCGTCGAGGGAGGCGGCCATGCCGGCGCGTCCCTCGGGGGTGCGGTAGCGGTCATTCGCTCCGGGAGCGGGTTGACCGAAGAGGCAAACTGACGAAGCGAAGCCAATCAGGATCAGGGATTTCAAAGAGCGGTCTCCATCGGTAGAACCAGGACGGGTTCCACCATGAACTCTAGTTTAGCCATTTCGGCGACGGCTTCCTGCACGCTTTGCTCGGAGGTCGGTTCGACCGTGATCACGAAGGGTAGAGCAGCTTTGTCCTCGCTGGGGAGTTGCAGGACCGCGTCGAGGCTGATGTGTTTGGCCGCCAGGATGCTGGCGAGCGCGGCGATGATGCCGGGTTCGTCCTTCACGCGGAAGCGAAGGTAGTAGGCGCTCTTTTGTTTGAGGATGCTGACGGGTTGGTTGGCATCGAGATGGGCATGGGCGAAGGGGCTCACCCGCTGGGGGCTGCCGCTGCGGATTTCGCGGGCGACGCGCATCAGGTCGCTGACGACGGCGACCCCGGTGGGGTGGGGGCCGGCTCCTCGCCCGTAGTAGAAGGTATCGGCGCCGTACTTGCCGCGGATCCAGACCGCGTTATAGGCGCCCTTGACGCCGGCGAGGATGGTCGTTTCCGGGATGAGGGCCGGACGGACGGAGAGCGTTAGGCCATCGCCGGTGAGGCGGGCGGCGCAGATGAGGCGGATCGTGTGGCCCAGGCGATGGGCGTATTGAAAGTCGATGGGAGAGATGGGCCGGATGCCCTCGGTAAAGATGTCGGCAGCGGTAATTTTTTCGCCGAACGCGAGCGCGGCGAGGATCGCGAGTTTGCTGCGGGCGTCGTAGCCGTCGACATCGGCGGTGGGGTCGGCTTCGGCATAGCCGAGGCGCTGGGCTTCGGCGAGGACGTCGGCGAAAGCGGTGCCGTCGCGCTCGATTTCGGTGAGGATGTAGTTGCTGGTGCCGTTGAGGATCCCGAACAGGGCCTCGATGCGGTCGCCGCTGATGCCTTCGCGGAGGACCGTGTGGACCGGGATGCCGCCGGCGACGGAGGCTTCCATCGCGATGTTGGCGCTGTGGGCGATCGCCTTCTCGACGAGGGCCGGGCCCTGGGCGGCCATCAGCTCTTTATTGGCGGTGACGACGCTCTTGCCCGCAGCGAGGGCGGCGTCAATGATCTCTTTGGCGACTCCCTGGCCACCGATCAGTTCGGCGATGATCTCGACTTCGGGGTGGTTAACGACTTCGCGCCAGTCCGTGGTCTGCAGCGCACCGGCCAGCGCGGCGGGAATCTGTTTGCCCTCAAAACTGCGGGCGCAGAGGGCCTTGACGACAAGGCGGAAGCCCAATTTCTGAGCGATTGATTCGCTGGTTTCGGCCAGAATAGCCATGGTGCCGGACCCGACGTTACCGAGGCCAACGATGCCAATATTCACATCACGCATAAACCGCTATGATAGCAACATGGCGTTCCGAGCCCTGTTTTTGCTGGTATTTGCCGCATGTCTCAGCTTCGGCCAAGCGTTTCCCCGGCCGACAATCGATGCCCCCAATCCCGAGGGCAAAGATCGGACTCAGGACATGTTGAAGGCCGACCACAAGGCGAACCTGAAGGACCTCGAGACGATTCGCCAGTTAAGTAGCGATATTCAGGCAGAGCTCGAAAAGCACGACCGGCATGTGCTTTCCGTAGGGGCCATCAAGAAATTGGATGAGATGGAGAAGCTCACGAAACGGATTCGGGGCCGGATGAGGCGATTTTGATTCTGACGACCATTTTCCTGCTGGGCGCGGCGCTGAGCTATGACGCTCCGCGGGCGGTGCAGCCAGTGACCATCGACGGCAAGATGGACGAGGCGGCCTGGCGAGCTGCGCCGTGGACTCCTTTCTTTGTGGATATTGAGGGCGACGCCAAGCCGAAGCCCCGGTTCAAGACGCGGGCGAAGATGACCTGGGACGACCAGTATTTCTACATCGCGGCTGAGATGGAAGAGCCGGATCTGTGGGCGACCTACGACAAACATGACATGGTGATTTTTCATGAGCATGACTTCGAGGCTTTTTTTGATCCGGACGGCGACGGGCTGCATTACTTCGAGTTCGAGATCAACGCGCGGAACACGGGTTGGGATCTGCATTTGGATAAACCATACAAGGACAAGGGCAAGGCCGACAACGGTTGGGAGATTCCAGGGCTGAAGACGGCGGTGTCTCTGCACGGGACGTTGAACGACCCGGGGGACCGGGACCAGGGTTGGACCGTGGAAATGGCGTTTCCCTGGAGCGCGTTCAACCGCGGGCCGCGCGCGGCGGTGGCGCCGAAGCCGGGCGAATCGTGGAAAGTGAATTTTTCGCGCGTTGAGTGGCAACTGCGCGTGAAAGACGGCAAGTACGAGAAAGTACCGGGAACGAAAGAAGACAACTGGGTTTGGACCCCACAGGGCGTCATCAACATGCATGTCCCGGAAAAGTGGGGCACGGTGCGTTTTCGTTAGGCTTGGCGCATGTTAATCTCATCGGGATGTCCTCCACTCGTCTGAAATCTCAATTGATGACCGCTTCGGAGATCGATCGCACCCTGGTGCGGCTGGCTCACGAAGTGCTCGAAAAGACGACCGACCTCGATAGATTGGCATTTATCGGGATTAAACGCCGCGGGGTTCCGCTGGCGAAGCGGTTGGCGGCGAAAATCAAAGATCTTGAGGGGCGCGAAGTCCCCACCGGGGAGCTCGATATCAACCTGTATCGTGACGACCTGACGACGGTAGGCGCGGCGCCGGTCGTGAACTCGACGGCGATCCCGTTTGACGTCACAGGCAAGGACATTATCCTGACGGACGATGTTTTGTACACGGGCCGGACCATCCGGGCTGCGCTGGAAGCGCTGTTTAAAGAAGGGCGGCCGGCCCGGGTGCAGCTCCTCGTGCTGATTGACCGCGGCTGGCGGGAACTGCCGATCGAAGCGCGGTACGTCGGCCGCATGGTGCAGACCGCGGCGAACGAAATCATTGAAGTAAAGTTCCAGGAGATCGATGAGAAAGAGAAGGTCATCCTGGTGGAGAAGGTCGACTAATGAGTTTGCTGGGAATTGAGAACCTCGCCCGCCCGGAGATTGAAGCGATTCTCAACCGGGCGAAGGATTTTCAGAATTCGACGGCGAAGCTGGACACGCTGCGGAACCGGCTGCTGGTGAACCTGTTCTTTGAGAATTCGACGCGGACGCGGACGAGCTTCGAGATTGCCGCCAAGCGGCTGGGCGCGGACACGATTTCGATTACGGCTTCGGCGTCGAGCACATCGAAGGGCGAATCTCTGGTAGACACTTTGAATACGCTCGGCGCGATGCGGCCGCATGCGATTGTGATGCGCCACGCAGCGAGCGGCGCGCCCCACTTTCTCGCGCGGTATCTGCCGACGCCGATCATCAACGCCGGCGACGGGACACATGAGCATCCGACGCAGGCGCTGCTGGATGCACGGACCATCCTTGATAACCGGCCCTCTATAGAGGGCCTCAAAGTCGCGATTATTGGCGACATCGCGCACTCACGGGTGGCGCGATCGAACGTTCATCTCCTTTCCAAGTTTGGGGCGAATGTGGTGTTGTGCGGGCCGGCGCCGCTGCTGCCTCCGCAGTTGGGGAACCTGGCGCCGAATGTCTCGTTGACCTACGACATTCGCGAGGCAATTCAGGACGCGGACGTGATCATGATGCTGCGAGTGCAACTGGAACGGCAGCACGAGACGCCGTTTCCACCGGGCGACTACTTTAAGTTTTATGGGTTGCGGCCGGATCATTTATTGCTGGCGAAACCGGACGTGATTGTGATGCATCCGGGGCCGATTAACCGGGGCCGCGAGATTTCGTCCGAAGTGGCGGACTCGAAACGGTCGGTGATTTTGAACCAAGTCGAGAATGGCATTGCCGTACGCATGGCGGTATTGGAACGGGTGATGGGCGCATGAGCACGTTGTTGATTAAGAATGGCCGGGTGATCGATCCGGCAAACGGGTTGGACACGGTGGCCGATGTGCTGCTGGTGAACGGCAAGATCTCGGCTGTGGGCGCGAACCTGTCGGCGGCGAACGCGACCGAGTTCGACGCAACCGGCCTCGTCGTAGCGCCGGGCTTTGTCGACATGCATGTGCATTTCCGCGAGCCGGGATTCGAGCATTCCGAAACGATTGAATCGGGCGGACGGGCCGCGGCGGCCGGCGGATTTACGAGCGTCGCTTGTATGCCGAACACGATGCCGGTGAACGATTCGGCGACGGTGACGACCTACATTGTGGAACGGGCGCGGAAGTTGTCGCCCGTGAACGTGTATCCGATCGGAGCGATTACCAAGGGCAGCGCCGGCGAAGAATTGGCGGCCATTGGATCGATGAAACAGGCCGGGATCGTCGCGATTTCTGACGACGGGCGGCCCGTGATGAACGCCCGGGTGATGCGCCGGGCGATGGAAACGGCCAAGGCGTTTGGCATCCCGCTGATTAATCATTGCGAGGACCTGCATCTTTCGGCGGGCGGCGACATGCATGAAGGCATGGAGTCCGTCCGGCTGGGGCTGCGCGGCATTCCGGGTTGCAGCGAAGACGTTATGGTGGCGCGCGATATTCTGCTGGCCGAGGTGACCGGCGTGAAGTATCACGTGGCGCATATTTCGGCGCGCTATTCGGTGGCGATGGTGAATTTCGCGAAGCAGCGCGGGCTGCCCGTGACGAGCGAAGTGACGCCGCACCATTTTGCGCTGGCCGATGCGGACATGCAGCCGTACGATTCGAACTACCGGATGAAGCCGCCGCTGCGGGCGTGTATCGACGTCGAAGGCGTGACGGAAGGTTTGGTGAACGGGGCGATCGACGCGATTGCGACGGACCATGCGCCACATCCGGGCAGCGAGAAGATGCAGGAGTTTGAACGGTGCCCGTTTGGAATCACTGGGTTGGAGCATGCGATTTCGTTGTCGCTGCAGAAGCTGGTGCATCCGGGGCTGATTTCGCTGGGCCGGATGGTGGAACTGTTTACGGTGAATCCGGCGCGGATTTTGCAGATTCCGAAGGGAACGCTGACGCCGGGTGCGGACGCGGACGTGACGATTTTCGATTTGGAGCGGACTTGGACGTTTGACGTGAACAAGTCGCTTTCGAAGAGCCGGAATACGCCGTTTCATGACCATGTGTTTCAAGGTGGTCAGGTGGCGACGATTGTGGGCGGCCAGTTCGTTTGGCGCCTGGATGGGATGATTTAGGGTTCCTGCCGGGACCAATTGGGTCCGACCGGGAGCCGCATTTGGATGAACCGAACGGAGAAGTAACTTCTTTTGAACAACTTCCTGGGTTCATGCATTATTTTCCTGGAGTCAGCTTGGTTTTCAGCGGCCCGGCGGGGTTCGAAGCCCCGCCGGGCCGCAGCCGGGTTTGGCCTACGGTCTGGTGACCGGAAAGTGCCGTTGCACGAAGCGAAGGGTTCTCTCCCAGTGGGCGCGGGAGGCTTGCTGGTCCCTTTGGTCTCTTTTGAGCGCTTTCCAGAATTTCTGGACATCGCGGTCGTTTTTCATGTGGAGCAGTTCGCGACCCTTTTCTGAGAGGTTTTGGAAGTCGATTTTCGATCCTTGGGGAAAGAGTTGGAGAAACGTGTTTTCGATGGCGATGAGTTGATCGAACCGGAAGAGCGCCATGGCGAGGTAGCCGACGTAGGAGCGTTCCAATTCGCCGTTTGGCCGAAAGATGCTGACGTGCTGCTGGAATAGCTGGACGAAGGCTTCGCGATCGTCGTTGGAACGGAAATGAATGTTGTCCGGTAGATCGACCGCGAGGGGTTCCTGCGAGGTGGCTTTTGGCATTTGGGCTCGACGGGGCATTGCAACATAAGATTGGTTCATTGGGAAAAGTCCTCCTGGACGCTTTTACGATGGCAGGCGGTCAAGGGGATTCCGGGCATGGGTGTCGCGGGAGGGCCGTGGTTATTGGGGGAAAATATCTCGAGTGTCGGTGAACGACAGTTTTGGGGATGTTGATTTCGGGGAAAACCGTCGGAGAAGGCGGCGCGAGGACGCCCCGAATTGGACCACCAGTAGAGCGGATAGGCGCAGACGAAACCAGTGGCTATGATGTAGAACCAGGGGCAAGGATCGACGAACTCATGGAGACGTGCTGTGTTGAGCCTAAACAAACTCGCTATATTGGGCGAACTTCGAGGGTTCCACCATCACGCCATAGTTTGCATTGCCGTCTACGGCTTTCTGATCGCGGAACGGAGCCGTTCCCCCTGGCCTCGCGCTGGGCCGGACCAACTTGCTTTACCCGAAGGTCCGCCCGACTGGAAACCACGCGCGGCGGGCGAAACGTAATAACCTGCAATCGATTGCGACTCGTCGAATCCTGGTCGCCAGATTGCGGGCAAGTCGGCTTTCGTTTTGTCCTTTTGTTGTGCGCCTCGCCGATAACCCAAGAGCACTATCTAATCATTAAGCAACTAAGGATCGCGGAGATCGGCGCACATCCTATTGCCTGATTTTCGCCGGGTGGTACTGAACATTTATTGAGCTTTTCCCCACGAAGATATCATGAACAAGAAACGACAACTCCCGGCCTGAAATCGTGTACTCGTTCGGAGTTAGCGTGTTACCGCGGCGGACGATTTTTATGCTGGACGGTATGGGATTCATTTTCAAGGTGATCGAAACCCTGTAATAGTTCATTGGTTCCGTGATGTTGGCTTGTTTTCGTTCAGTGGGAGACAGGAGAGCAATTCGGATGCTATCCGACTTCTTGCCTTCGTCGAAGTCCTCGGATACTTGCTGCGAGTAAAACTACTCTACCTGGCTCCTGATACTCATGAGGTCACTCTGGAGGCGCTGGATGGAGCGGTTGACCTGTCTATACCGCTCTAGCTCGGAGTTTAGCGAAGCGTATCGGCTTGAAATGTCTTGGTGCTGTGTTTCTAGAACCTGGAGTGCAAGGCCGAGAGCATCTACTTTTTGCTTTGCGCTGGCCATTGTTTCATTGGCCTCGCGTTTAGTGTCCTCTAGTACGTTTACGCCGCTATAGCCAAATCATCCAAGGACCACCAGTCCTAAGCTGGTGGATATGGCGCCAACCGTCAGCCACCCAGTGAATTTCGCAACTACCCTGTCAAAGATATCATTCTCGATCAGCCGCCGTTCGCGCGAATCGGCAGAATACAACGGCGACTCCAAGGTATGCCGGACACCGCATAAACCGCAGTAAGAATTGGACGATGGGATGGAACCGTGGCAGTTCAGGCAGATTTTTGGCCCTGCTGGCTCTTCCGTCATGATGCTCTCTCCTCGGGTGATCGGGTACGGTTCCTTTCATAGCCCAGCAAGTCGAGGGTCTTAGCTGATTGCGTCCGTCGGGCGAACAAGCTAGGACGCAGTCGAGAGGTTGTCATGGCGCTTTACTGGTTTCAATGTCCGGCCGTAGAAAGTGTCCCTGGCAAGCTGAGCGGTGCCTGGGTTTTTAAGGACACGCGGATGCCTATATCGTTGGTCTTCGAGAATCTCGAACTGGGGGCGAGCATCGACGAAACCATGGAGTGGCATCACCTTACGCGCGACCAGATCATCTCTGTTTCGGAATTCGCGGCCCGCAGCCTGGATGCCGAGACTCCCCAAAAGTGCGGAACAGCGGTTTAGGGAATGTGAGTTCTGCTCGACCACAGCGTACCCGCACCGCTGCGGCAGCATCTTCCAGAGTGCGAGGTCATGGAAGCAGCCACCATCGGCTGGGGGCGCATGCTGCTAGTGCCGCGACCGCGTGAAAGTGTTTCAAGGAAACATTTCACCCGGTCACCGTACTAGTTACCGCTGGCGACCAACTTTTCCACCTGTACTTATAATAGGGTCATGGCTAACGTTTTCCGGGGAGCGATCTGGCCTGCGGCCACGCTGCGTTTCGGCGGACTAGCGGCCGGTGCCCTCTTGTTCGAATGGCTTCTATTCAAGGGTGCACATCTCCTTCGCTGGGGCTGGAACGACCCTCGAACGGTAGAATCCGACGTGGTCCTCTACTTCGAGTGGGTCACCGCAATCGTCGCGGGGCGCTCGCCCTATATCGACTTTCCTGTGCCGTACCCGCCGGTCGCTCTCATGGTAACCCTGCTGCCTGGCGTCCTCGCCCGAAGCTACAGCGCTTACCTGATCGCCTACAGCCTGCTCATGTTTGCCGCCTCCGCGGTCCTGTTTGCGCTGACGGAATCTTACGCCCGACTCCTCCATAAGGACGTCAAACAAACGCTCGGATGGCTCACTGCGTTCCTCGTCCCCCTGTCCGGGCTGATCCTGTGGCGCTTCGATATCGTCGTTGCCGTCACCACAATCGGCGCCCTGCTCTTGCTCGCCGGTGCCCGACCTGGGGCCGCTGGCAGCGTCGCCGCCCTCGGGGCGCTCGTCAAACTCGTTCCGGCGCTCGTACTGGCCGTCCCCTTGCTCCGTCTCCACCGGGAAGCTCGCCCTGCCCTGCGGTCCGTTTTCATTTTCCTTCTCACTATCGCCATTGTGTGTACCGCTTGGTTCGCCTACGCCGGACCATCTCTCTACACCTCCTTCCGGATGCATTCCCAGCGCGGCCTCGAATTCGGATCGCTCTCCGCCGGAGTCCTTCTCCTCCTCGGCCAGTTCTTCCCGCAATCGGCTCGCGTAGTCACCACCAATCCCTGCCTATGTGTCGAGGTCGACCACGCCTGGGCCCCCTCGCTGGCCGCCGCCGCCCTGCCCCTCCAAGCCATTGCGCTTTCTCTCGCCGCCATCTGGATCTTTCTCCAACGGCGACGGAATGACGCCCGCGATCTCTCGCTGCTTTTTTTTCTCTATATCCTCACCGGCAAAGTCCTCTCGCCCCAATACCTCATCTGGACCGCCCCCTTTGTTGCCTTCCTTCCTCGCCTCCGTTTGCCCTTCCTCGTCGCTTGCATCCTCACCACCGCCGTCTACCCGATCGGCTTTGATCTCCTCCGCCAGCAAGTCGCTTGGCCCATCGTCGCCCTTAATGTTCGTAACGCTCTTCTCATCTATTGCGTCTGCCTGATCGTGAGCCCAACTCGCACGCCAGCAGACTGAAGGCATGCCCAGCCCGGTGCCTTTTTGTCTTGGCAATCCGAACCCGCCGCCCTCGGCACGAAGGTCCGCGAAGACCAAAAGGCAATCTGGCCGTCGCCCACTTCTGCCTCGTCGCGGAGGCGGATGGCATGGTTCAAGATATGAAGGCTTCGGTGATGCGCTGCAGACAACGCTCGACCGCATCATCCCTTTGCGTTCCTGGGTCTTACGGTCCTGCTCGAACTGGGCACAGTTCATGTTTTCGGTGTAGCGGAAGATGGACTCCGCCCCGGCAGCTCTTATCTCCGGTGCGCATGTCTGCAAGGTGGCGATGACTTGGTCCCCCTCCATGACTTCATTCTTCCCACACCGTTTTGCCCGGTAAATCTCCACTTCTCCTCACGCGTTTGTGGAGAAGGTCAGTTGGGGAGCCGCTTTCGGAGGCAAAGGTACAGTTGTCGACCGAGTTGGACCAGTATCCGGTAAATCGGATAGGTGCAGGCGAACCCGAGGGAGAGCAGATAGAAGGCGAAGGCGGAATCGGACAGGCAGGTTCCGCGGTGATTCGTGTCCAAGCAGCTGGATGCAAGGTGTGGAACGATCCCGCCGAGCGGGGCCGGCGAGTGTCCGAAGACGAAAGAGCCGGTGAGAGTGAGGACGACGGCCGCAAGGTGGGTCCGTTGGGGGGAGAAGAATCCGGCGGCAACGGACGTGAGGCCGACGACGCTGTAGAGGCAACTAGCACTGGGACGCAGGATGATCGGACGCTGAAGAGTGATAGTTTGGCAAACCCAGCCAATAGTGCTCCCCAATCCGTCGCGTTTCGGGAATCGTTAACAGTTTTGCCCATATTCCGCACAGCTTGATGGACGATGGTGAGCAGCAAAAGGTCGACGCACTTCGCGGAGCTCTGACCGAAAAGGCCTGCCGCCGCTTCGATAACGACAGGGGTATTCAAGGACACGCGGATGCCTGTGTCGCTGGTCTTCGAAAATTTCGAACTGGGGCGAGCATCGAAGAAATCATGGAGTGGCATTACGTTACGCGCGGCCAGATCATCACTGTTTTGGAATTGGCGGCCCGCTGCCTGGATGCCGCGACGCCCCAAGGGTGCGGAACACCGGCGTAGGGAACGTACGTTTTGCGGGACCACAGCGTACCTGCACCGCCACGCCATCATTTGCCGGGACACGAGGTCATAGAGGCAGCCAGGATCGGATGGGAACTTTAGAGCAACGCCCAGCGGCTTGTAGCGGCGGAAGCCGACGAATTCGAAGTCATCGTAACTTCCGATAAGAATCTCCGCTATCAACAGAACCTGTCTAGCCGAAGGATTACGCTCGTGATTCTCGAACAGGGCCAATGGCCAGCGATCCGTTCTTCTGTTGGGCGCGTTCGCGATGCCGTGAGTGCTGCACAACAGAGGTTTCGTGGGAGTGGATATTCCATTCCCCTTCCCCAAAATACACCGTGAGAACTAATCATAGCTGGCGGCACGGTGCGGAATTGAGAGGTCTCCACGCCCCATACTTTGGGTAAGCGACCGGAGCAGCAGGAATTCGGCACCATTTCCGACCAGCGGCGAGCCGTTCGAATGAAGAAGCGGTTCGAGGATCTTCCGGCCACCCAGTGCGGAGAAGTTGCTGCCAAAACGGAGGACAACCAATCGGGCTCAGATTGGCTGGTACGGAACGATTTTATTGGGGCCTACAATAGTGGCGGTTGGGGTTACCTATGGAGCATGGAATTGCGGTGGCGTGTAGTGTCGAGATTAATGCTTCGTGCGAGGACGTGTTCGATGTGATTCACGACTATGGAATTCGTCTGCACTGGGACACCCTGTTGAGCAAAGCATGCATCGTGGATGAAGGCGTGACGGTAGCCGGCGTTGGCGTACGGACGCTATGCGTGGGGCGAGCGGCCTTCGGGAAGGCGGGGGTGGAGACTGTTTACGTTAGCTTTCAACGGGGACGGGTCGCCGCGGTTAAGCTCACGCGCGGCCCCTGGTTTCTCGAGGACTTTGCGGCTAGCATTCTTCACACCGCGATTCCATCGCCGGCGGGAGCGAGAAGCCGAGTCACTTACAACCTGCGAATTGCGGCGCGGCCTAGGTGGCTTCGCCTCGTGCTGAGTCCGGTACTTCGATTTGTTTTTCGAGTTGAGACCGGGAAGCGCCTTGCGTCGCTGAAACGCTATCTGGAGCGGAACTGATCGGCGTGCCTGTCGGGGTTCAGGGCATGTCTCGACGAATCAGCGGGTGAAGGCACGCACGGGGCCACTGCAAGAAGGGGGCGCCCCGCTATACTTTGGACTTGCGCCTGCGCCTGCTCATGTTAGCGCTCCTGTTGGGCTCCGAAGTTCTCATCGCTTCGCTAGCCTTCGACGGCGACCAACTTCCCCGCGATCCTTCCGGGTTGCTCTGGCTGCTTCGAAACGCCGGAGCCTGGGCTCATCGCTGGGTGCTCGGTGCGGCCGTATTCTTCGTCAGCTTCGCCTTCCTGAAACAGCAAACCATCCCCGCACCCTACCGAAGCCGCTTCCTTCGGCCCGGATGGCTGCTGGCCCATCTGGCCACCCTCTCTGTATTTTTCGCTTTTGCGAGTTCAATCTACGCCGGCCAATCCAGTTCCAACCTCGTCATCGCCACGTGGGCGGTGTCCAGTCTCGCCGTCGCCGTCACCGCCGGTTGTACCGTTCTCCCTCCGGCCGCTTGGCGCGAATGGTTTGATCGTACCGGCTCACTCTGGCTGTACTCCGCTATCGGATCCGGCCTCGCCTG
Source organism: Candidatus Sulfopaludibacter sp. SbA3 (assembly GCA_945890485.1). Classification (GTDB taxonomy): domain Bacteria; phylum Acidobacteriota; class Terriglobia; order Bryobacterales; family Bryobacteraceae. The sequence continues at coordinate 143,538 of CAMDCN010000021.1, forward strand.
TTGCGCCGGTGCAATGGTCCGGTCTCTCTGGGAGCCCGTTACCGCCACCACGTTCGCGCTTGTCCAACTGCTGCTGAGCCTTGCCGTGAACCAAGTGGTCGTTCATCCGGAGCATATGCTCTTGGGTACCGCTAACTTCACGGTCATCATAAGCCCAGAGTGCTCGGGCATTGAAGGCATGGGTTTGTTTCTGATCTTCAGTGCCTTCTGGCTCATCCTGTTCCGCGACGAGCTTCGATTCCCTCACGCCCTTGCTCTCGTCCCGGTGGGAATCGTCGCCCTCTACCTTCTCAACGCCCTCCGGATCGCCGCGCTCGTACTTATCGGCGACGCCGGCTGGAAAGATATTGCCGTGCGCGGTTTTCACTCGCAAGCCGGGTGGATCGCCTTCAATGGTGTCGCCATTCTGGTGCTCATCGGAGCGCGCCGGATTACCTGGCTCCGCGCCGGGGCGGAGCCGGCCGACGCCGTCGACGAATTCCCAGCCGCTCCTTACCTCATCCCGTTTCTTGCCTTGCTGGCCGCTGGAACTCTCTCCAGCGCCGTGACAGCGCATTTCGAGTGGCTTTACTCGCTCCGTCTGCTTGCCGCAGCGATCGCGCTGTGGTACTTCCGTCACCGATACCAGAGCATCGATTGGAGGTTCGGGTGGCTCGCCGTGGCAGCCGGAGTAGCGGTTTTCGCTATCTGGATAACCATCGACCGGCTGATGTCACCCGCGACGATCGCCACTGGGATGCCTCCTCAACTCGCCGACTCCTCATCGGCAGTACAGGTTGCCTGGCTAGCCGCTAGACTCGGCGGCGCCGTCATTGCGGTTCCTGTTGTGGAAGAACTGGCCTTCCGCGGTTTCGGGCTCCGCCGGCTAATCGCCGACGACTTCGAGTCCGTTCCGTGGAACAGCGCTACCGTCGCCGCACTCAGCGTATCGTCAATAGCATTTGGCGTTCTGCATGGAGGGCTCTGGGTGGCTGGAATTCTGGCGGGCTTGATCTATGGAGTGGTCATGGTGCGACGGGGGCGTCTAGGCGAATCTATCGGCGCACACGCGACCACGAATGCTCTGCTCGCCGCCTACGTGTTGCTCTCGGGACGATGGGATTTGTGGTGAGTGTGGCAATGGCAGGAGCCGATCAAGGTCCATTGCCGGTGGAAGTCTCTACTTTCGCTTTACAACCTTCCTATAACCATTGACAGATGATCGCAAGGAAGTTATCCTTCCTTAGCTAAGCGTTGAGGGAGTATACAACATCATGCAACTGAATCGAATCGTTCGCGCACTCGGATTGGGCCTTTGTTTCATCGCCCTGCCGGTGTCCATGATGGCGGATGTTCCCGTCGTCCCTGAACTGAATCCAAGCGCTGCCGTGTCGGCCGTCACGATGCTGGCTGGCCTCGGGCTGATTTTGCGCAGCCGCAAGCGGCAATAGAGGTTGCTCGTCCTGACTCCCCTGCCCCGCTGATCTCGCGGCAGCGTTAGCCGCGATTTCCTCGAACGGCAAGCGGTCACAGGTAACCGCGTGCTCGATACCCCGGCTGTATGCGCGGCCGAATCTGAAATGGCGGATGCATTAGGGCGGGCGAATTCCGCCTCGCTCGATTTCCGCCGATTGGTATAGACATCGCGCGGGATGGCGGTGCATTTTGGGGCCGCCGCCGAGCCCGCCAAGATCGCTCGCCTCTGCTGAACGGGGCGTGCTACGATTTCGGGGTGCTAGAACGGGAAGAGCGGGATCCCCACCCAAAGGCCGCGACAGTGTTCTGCTTTTCCTGGGCCGCTGCCGAGCTTTTCGATTTGGCATGTTTTCCGGACTGGATCACCCATCCCGCGGGTATTGGACTGTTCCTGGCCGCCGTTAGCCTGCTGCTAAAGCCGTCCTCGTCAACCCGCTTGCTGACTCTGTGTTTGCTGGACGTGGCCTATCTCTGGGTAAAGTCGCCGTGGACGCCCAACCATTTTCTATTCAAGGGACTGGTCTGCCTGAGCCTCTTGGCGGTCGCCATACGACCTGGGCGCCGTGAAGCGTTTGCGGCGGAGGCTGCGGCCGTTCTGCGGCTGGAGCTGTGCGCGCTCTATTTCTTCTCCTTTTTTCATAAGCTTAATTGGGACTTTTTCGTCTCGCCCCACAGTTGCGCTGGCTTTATGCTGGCTGGCCTGTCGGAAAACCTTCCGTTCGTGCCCGCCGGCGGGTGGGTGGATGTTGGGGCGGTGTGGGGCACATATTTGATCGAAGGCGGATTGCCCGTTCTGCTGCTGATCCCACGCACGCGCTTCTGGGGACTGCTGTTGGCGTGGGGCTTCCACTTTCTCTTGAGTTTTCATCCGCGGCCCGGTATCTATGCCTTCTCGGCCATGATATATGCGCTGCTGAGTCTGTTTCTGCCGGCGGATTTCTACGCTCACTGGGAGCGGCAAATAGCCAGCCGCCCGCGCTGGCTGGCCATACAGGAACGATTTCGGCAGAGCGGCCGGGCCTGGCTGAGGACTCTCTTTCTCGGGTCGGCCGCGGTCGCCGTAGTGGCGGCTGCCGGTCTGTTCGCGAGCGGCGTGAATTTGCGTGGCACCCGGGTGAGCGAGTGGCCGCGGTTGGCGGGGATGGTCATCTGGATCCCTTATGCCTTGGCGCTACTCGCTGCCCTGTGGATCGGCTGGCCCCCGTCGGATCCGCGTCCGATCCGCTGGCGACCAGCCTACCGTTCGGCCGCCCTCGCCGTGGTGGCGTTGGTAATCCTCAATGGCCTGGCTCCTTACCTGGGATTTCAAACCGTCCGCGTCCTGTCTATGTTCTCGAATCTCCGCACGGAAGGGGGCGTTTCCAACCATATGCTGATTCCCGTGGTCTGGCAAATCGCTGACTATCAGACCGATCTGGTAGAGATTGTCTCGTCATCGGAGCCGGTGCTCCAGTTCTATGCTGACGCGCGCCAGTGGATTCCCTTCGCCGAGGTCCGCCGCCGCATCTGGGATTCGGCGGCACCTACGACGGTGAAGTTTATTCGTCGCGGCCGAAACTACTCGGTGAACACCGGTGAACACGACGCAGCCGAACAGGTGCCTCCTTTGAACTTTTTGGCGCGCAAGATTCTGGCGTTTCGGGGTATCAATCAGAATGGCAGCGCCGAGTGTCTCTGGTGAGGGAGAGCGTGCAGCGTAACCACTGGGTTAGGATGGCTACAATGCCGAGCGATTCTGTCACGTTCCGTCAGTTGCCGCCTTCCGAAGGCTACTCGAAAGTGAAAGGGGAACACGGTTCATCCTATTCGGAACTCCTTGCTTGCGGGGTGCGGCGGATGAGAAAGGGTGGCATCCGCCGGGGAACGAACTTCGCGTGAGAGCAAAGTGGTGGCGGGCTTGGCGCTGGGGCGAAGCGGGACGGTGGTTCCGCGATCTGCGGTTGGCTGGTCGCTCCCTCCGCCGGCGTCCAGGATTTCTTTGCCTCGCGGTGATGGCTCTGGCGACTGGCATCGGGGCTGCGAGTGCGATGTTCGCGATCGTCTATGCGACGTTGCTGGCGCCGTTGCCCTATCCGGACTACGAACGGATCGTCGTGATTCACGACCAACTGCTGGGCGACCCGGGATCGCGGAACCTGGCGAGCCCAGCGCAGGTGCAGGCGTGGCGGGAAGGCGCCGACTCCTTCGCTGCGTTAGGGGGTTTTACGGACGCCTTCTTCACATTGACAGGCGGGGGGCAGGACGCGGAACGCATCCCCGCGCTGTTGGCTTCTGCTGAGGTGTTGGCGATCCTCGGCGCGCATCCGCTGGCAGGCAGGATTTACTCGGGGACAGAGACTGGTGCGGCGCGCGGGGGGCTCCTGGTATCGGAATCCCTTTGGCGACGGCGATTTGGCGACGCGAAGCTGAACGGCCAGACGATCGTAGTAGACGATGAGGCAACGGAAGTGACCGGAGTCCTGCCTGCTAGTTTTCAGTTTCTGGATCGGCGCTACGAGGCGATTCGGCCATTGCCCCCGCTGGCGAGTCGATCGGCGGAGGCTAATCAGCGATTTCGGTATGTGACAGTGCTGGGGCGGCTTCGGCCCGGCGCCTCAACGGCGAGGGCGACCAAGCAGTTGGCGGCCGTGGCGCAGCGGCTGGGGGAGAAGTTTCCCAAAATTGACGCCGGGCGGACCGTGACCATGACGCCGCTTGATGAGATCCTGCGGGGACCGAACCGGGCGAGGACTTGGCTGGCCATGGCGGCCGTCTGTTCGCTGCTGTTGATGGCGTGTCTGAACGTGGGGAGTTTGCTGTTGGGCAGGAATCTGCAGCGGCAGCGGGAATTAACGGTGCGGCTTGCGTTGGGCGCGGGGCGCAGCGACCTGTTCCGCCAGTTGGCTTGCGAAGCCTTGGTGCTGGCGCTAATGGGCGGTGCGGCGGGTCTGCTGTTGGCGGAGCTGGGGTTGAGAGTGTTCGGGCAGCCCGAGATCAACGCTGCCTCAGTGGCGTTTGCCGCGATCGCGGCGGCCGCAGCGGCGACGGGCATTTCGGTGCTGCCGCTCCGGCAGGTGGAGCGACTCGGCATAGCCGGATTGCGTCAAGGCGGAATGGGCGCCGCCGGCAGCGAGGCGAGTATGTTGAGCCGGGGTATCTTACTGGGGGCAGAGGTGGCGCTGGCGATGCTGCTACTCGTTAGCGCGGGCACGGCAGTACGAAGCCTAATCCGGGTTCTGGAGACGGACCCGGGGTTTCAGCCGCATGGCGCCGTGGCGATGGAGCTGTCGATGTCTCGCCGAAACCGGCCAGGACAAGATGGCGAAGCGTTTCTGCGGAGGATGGAGGCGGAGTTGCTGCCGATTCCGGGAGTGCGGTCGATCGGCCTGACCAACCGGCTTCCGCTGGGAGGCGACCGGAGTACCCGGGCGGTCAGTATTGGGGCGGCGCCAGATCCAGCGCGACAGGAGATGATGGAAATCCGCCGGGTGAGCCCGGGATTTTTCGATGCGATGGGGATGCGGCTGGTGCGTGGACGCGGGCTTTCCGGCCGGGACACCCAGGACACGGGCCGAGTGGTCCTGGTGAACCATCGCTTTGCGGAGCGCTACTTCGGGGCGGGCGACCCGGTGGGGCGGCAACTGTTGATTCAAGAGGGGCTGGATCCACAGCCAGCCGAGATTGTGGGAGTGGTGAATGATATTCGTCAGGCGGGGTTGGCGGCCGACCCGCAGCCGGAGGTGTATGTCTCGCTTTTCGTTCACCCAGCTCCCGTGGTGACCTTGGTTGTGCGCGGAGTTGGCGGGACCGAGGAGTTGTTGCCAGCGGTGCGCCACCGATTGGCAAAGCTCGATCCGGCGATGGCGTTGGCTCCGGCGCTTCCGTTGACGGATCTGATTCAAGGCTCGGCAGGGCCTCAGCGTTTCCTGGCACTCGTGCTGACGGCCTTTTCGTTGCTGGCACTGCTGTTGGCGGCGGTGGGCATCTATGGTGTGGCGACGTTTTCTGTGGCGCGGCGGCGAGGGGAGCTGGGGATCCGGATTGCGTTGGGGGCGGGCACTTTCGACATCGTGGGGCTGGTGCTGGGATGGGTGGCGCGGGTAGTGCTGGCGGGGATGGTGGTGGGGACTGGTTTGAGTTTAGCGGTGAACCGATGGGCGATTGCGTATGTGAGTGGGCTGGACGCGCCCGGGTTCGCGGTGGTGGCGGCGGCGGGGCTTTTGTTTTTGGCTACCGCTTTGCTGGCAGGTGTTGGGCCAGCGCTGAGCGCTTCGTTGGTGGATCCGGCGGTTGCGCAGCGGTCCGTCGACTGAAGGATAGCCGCGCGTGGAGTTGGCCAGCTTCCCAACTGGAATGCCCTTTCTCGTGGACAGTGACTGGGTAGAGAACCAGGAGGGACGTCAGGAGGAATAACCTTTTCGCTTATCTGCCTGTGAAACGGTTCCGGCCAGGTTCGACAAATCGTTGTGGATGGTGGGCCGACATTCGAGGGCGAATTCGGGAGTGCTGGGCCGAGGGGATCGACTCTGCCGCTGGCGGGGCCTTCGTGTCCTTGGCTTTGAGGCGGAGCTCTTCGGCCAAATGGTTTCGGGCGATTCCGAGGACGAGGGAATGCAGGGCGTCGATGGCGCGGAGTTTGCGGCCCGGGGGGCAAGCAGGGCGGCGAGCAGAGTTTCCTCGGTTAGTTTTTAGGTTGGGGAGGATGGGTGGTAACAATGAAAAACGGCCTGATTGTTGAATCAGGCCGTTTGTAGAATTAATTGGGCGACGTCCTACTCTCCCACACACCTGCGCGTGCAGTACCATCGGGGCTGAGAGGCTTAACTTCCGTGTTCGGGATGGGAACGGGTGGGACCCTCTCG
>CAMDCN010000022.1 GCA_945890485.1 Candidatus Sulfopaludibacter sp. SbA3
CACAACTCCATCAAACACGGCCGCCGCGCCCAACTCACCGACTACTCCGGCGCCGTCAATACCGTTCTCCTCCCCGGCGAACCCATGGCCGAATACGTCCGCTCCGTCGAAGCCCTCGCCGCCAAACTCGCCCCGCGCGACGAAGTCGAGCTTGAAATCGTCCATCGCGTCGCCGCCGGCCAGTGGGAGATCCGCCGCCTCCGCTGCATCCGTCTCGTCCTGCTCGAAGATCAGTTCCAAACCGTCGACCACAAAATGAAGCACCAAGCCCTTCCCGAATGTGGCGGCGCCGTCTCGCTCGGCTTCGCGTACAAAAACTGCGCGGCCCCCGGCGGTGGACTCGCCATGCTCCGCCAGGACATGGCCGCCGCCGAACACACCATCGCCGCCGCCTACCGCGAACTCCGCCAACTGCGCATTCTCGATCCCATCGCTGGGCCGCCCATGGCCTTTGACCCGCAGCGCAGCGTGCCCTGCAAGGTCTACACGACGGCCCCGCAACCGCAGCCGGAGCCCGACGAAGTTCCGCCCGCCTCGAACCCACAAGACGTTGAAAACACAACAATCGACCCCGTCGAAACCCCGCACAACAACGACGAACGAACCCAACCGAAGCCGCTCGTCGCCCACGCTGGATTCGGCTTCGCCATCGCCGCCCCCAATCGCCGGCCACCGCTACGAGCCGAACCCGAAGCCGCACCGAAAACGCGAACAGCCGGCGGCAGCGCCTAACCGCCGTGTGCAGCAAAGAAAGCAACCCGGCCCACGCAAACCAAAAACTCTCGACGAACGAAGCCACACGAAGCCGCTCGTCGCCCACGCCGGATTCGGCTTCGCCATCGCCGCGCCCAATCGCCAACTGCCGAACCCGAGCCCAGAACGCGAACCGCAGGCGGAGCGGCCTAAACCTCCCGCAACGCCCACCAATTCCGCCTTGGGCCGTTCTAGCCCGAGTAACCCTGGTTCTCCATCACGTACGCAACCCTACAACTGCGCCAAAACCTTGAAGTATCCGGGCCCCTGGTACCCCACCAAAAACCGCCCCGTTAGCCGATACGCCACCTGCGGCTGCGAATACACCGAACTCGAATCAATCACCTCCAAGTTCCATTGGGTCGATTCCCATCCGCCCCGCACAGGCGATCGCGCCAGAATGACAGCTCCCGCAGTATCCGCAAACGCGATCACGGCCGCCGTATCCGTGCCGTTTACTGCTATGTCGCACCAGTTCGTCGCCGAAAGCTCTGCTGAGGGCAGAAACACTACCGCATCGATACTAACTTGCGCGTTGGCGCTGTTGCGGTGCTGCGCTCGAATCCCCTTCGGTTCGCCGGGCACCCCGCGAACAAGACAATGTACCCGCGACAACGGCCGCCGTTCGGAGTTCACGAACGTCGTAAGCCATGGCGCCGGAATACTGTAGTCCACCTGAGGCGCCACCTGGATCAGGTGAGGTTGATACGGTCCCATCCCGGTTACCCACCCGTCTGGCGTCACGCCCGGTTGGCTAGCCCCATAGCTGAAGTTCACCGGCGACAGCAACGGCTCGGCAATAAACTGCATCCGCACCGGAGTGCTCCAAACTCCAGCCGCCGTTCGCGATTTCGAGTACAGCGACTGGCCGTTGAATGCCGTCGACCGTAGCGCGTACACAAAATGCGCCGTCCCGTTGCTAGCCACTTCGCCCACAATCCGCTCCATAGCCGTCGCCGTGTGCCCAGCCGGCAGCGGCACCGTCCCACAGTAGTATTCCCCGGCAGGTCCGCAGTTGCCCGAACTGTTCGCCACCGACATCGCAAAACGGTACCGGTTGTTGCTCCAGAAGGTCACCAGCAACACTCCCGATGGGTTCAACCCCGCAAACGGCAGCGAAGGCGTCACCGCCCACACCGCCTTCGTTGTGAAGGTAGTCCCATTGAAACGCGTAATAGCGAGCATGCCCCCGGCATCGCGATGCGCGATATAGGTTCGCTCCTGAAACACCCCACCCACCTGAACCAGCCGAGAAACAAACGTGCCTTCTGTCGCGCCGGAAAGCACGTAGCTATTCCAATTGGCGGACACCGGCAAAGCAAAAAGGAAGCAAAGGACGAGTCGCATACCCGATAAGCGGATTCGCGCCGAAAACTTTCAACCAGCCCTTCCTGCCCCTCGCCGCAGTTCCAGAATCAGACTCTGATTGGACTGCATCAGCCGGTCCAGCAATGCCTCATCGCTCTGCCCCTTCGGTCGCGCCGGTGCCTCATCCACCAACGCCGTCAATCGCCCTCCCAACCCCGTCGGCAGCACGCCCTCCAGATACTCCAACCCCAATCCCCGCAGCAGCCGATCCTCGCTATGCAGCGCCCGGAACGCCACCTGCAGTGGCTCCCTCTCCAAAACCACCGCCAGCAAGGAAAAAACATGCTCCAGGCTCTGGTTCGCCCGTTCCCGCAACACATCGTCGAGAAACGAATAACTATCCATCACATCCCTCTGATCCAGTAACCGGTGCCCTTCCCAAATCGGCTTCGACACCGAAAGCTCCCGGCCCACCACGGCATAAATCCGCGCCGCTTCCACATGCAGCTCTCGATCCTTCTGCCGCAAATAATCCATTGCCCGGCCGCACTGAAACCGCACCTCAAACCGCGAATCTCCCAGCGACTCCATCAGCCCATCCATCGCCCGCTGCCCACCCATCCGCGCCAAGATCCGCGGAATCCTTCGCCGCACCGCGAAGTCCTGCCCCTCATCCACCAACACATCCACCAACTGCCCCGTAATCGCCCGGCCCTGGTGCACCAGCGCCTCCCGCGCCAACGGCGAGACCTCGTCCCATGCCAATAGCCGGATCACCTGCCCCACCAGCACCGGCTCCACCCGCGTCAACGCCGGCAGCACGCGCTCCGCATCCCCGCTCCGCAGCTCCGCCAAAGTCTCCACCACCGGATCCAACCCCACCACCGCCCGGGGCGCCACCGCCGGCTTCGCAACCGTCGCCGCCGGTAGCGACGTCGTCTGCAGCACCGCCGACATCGTCGTCGAGTCCTGCACCTCCGCCACATCCAGCTCCACCGCCCGCGACAGTAGCCCGCGCTCCAATACCTGCAAGTAGGCCTTATCCATTCTCGAAGCAATCCACGCCGAAATCGCCGCCAACCCCACCGCGATCGCCAGGATCTGCGGCCGCGCCGTCGCCGGCCCCAGCCACAGCAGTAGTTGCAACGTCCCCGCTCCCAGCGCATCGCCCATCCGGTCGCTGCCGACATCAATCAGCGTCTTCACCGCCCGCTTGTCCTGCGCAGGTATCGGCGTGTAGAACAACTCGTACCCGCTCCGGAACAGCGAGCCCCGCAGGATCAGCTCCAGCGCCCGCACGCTCGCCACCATCGGGAACACCGGCACCAGCAGCGCTCCCGCCGCGCCACCTCCCACCGCCAACGGCAACGACATCACCGTCCGCGATAGCCCCAACCGCTCCAGCGAGAACCGAGCCACCACCGTCTGCACCAAAAACGTCAAGACCTGCGCACCGGTATAAAACAAGGCGAAGAATCGCACCAGCCCCGGCCCCTTGCCGTACTCGAGTGTCGCGCCCGATTTGAACAGATAGTCCAGCAACGCCGCACTCGTCGTCCCCAGCAGCACCAGCACCGCCAAACTCCACAAAAAAGGCGCTTTCGAAAATGCTGCCCGCGCCGAACCCCGGGCCGTCGGCCGGGGCATCGCGGCCGGCCCCGACAGCCCCATCACAAACAGTCCGGCCAACAAATGCAGCCCCGCCAACAAAACCAGCACGCTCGACGTCCCGAACCAGACCACCGTCCGTTCCGCCAGCAATCCGCCCACGATGCCGCCCGCCGTCCCAAAACCCGCTATCCGCCCGAACCGCAGCTTGGCTTCCCGCGGATCAAACACCTCGTTCGCCAGCGACCAGAACCCCGATAGCAAAATCGCCCCGAACCCCACAATGTGCAGGTAAACCCAGACCACCACCACGTCCGGCGACCCTTCGAGCAGCACCCACTCCAATAACTGCAGCGCCGCACTCAGCAGCAGCGCGCCCGGCACCACCCGCTGCGGCGAATATCGTTTTAGCAGTACCCCGAACAGCCACCCAAACAGCACCGCCACCGCCGCCGCCGTCAGCACCATCTTCGGCAGCGCCGTCGCCTCATATCGCGATAGAAAAAGCCCATCCCGAGCGGCCTTCCCGGCCACTTGGTGGGCCAACATCAAGGCTGCTCCCACCATCGATACGGTCGTCAGACGGTCTAAACCGTCGCTCTGCTTCACCCTTTCAATTGTGCCCCAACCGGCTCCAATTTATCCGCCGAAGCATCGGCAGCCACCACCGTCGCCGCCGTCTCCGGGAGATTCGTATGCCACCAGTCCATCGCTTGCTCTTTGGTCCAACGCGGAACGTCAACCAGCGACCGCAGTAACCGCGACAACTCCTGCGCACTCCGCGGCCGGTTCGCCGGATCTTTCTCGAGCAGCTTCAGCACAATCGCTTCCAGGCCTTCGGAGATCTTCAACTCCGTCCGATCTCGCAGCGGTACCGGCGCCTTCTGCACATGAGCGAGCGCCAATGCCGTCGGATTCGTCTCGTTGAAAACCATCTGGCCCGTCAGCAGGAAGTAAGCGACACAACCCAAGCTATACAGGTCGGCCCGCCCGTCAATCTTCGCCTCGCCCATCGCCACTTCGGGCGAAAGATAGGCCGGGGTTCCCGTCGCTGTCCCGTCCAGCGTCATCAGGCTCATATCCGCGCCCTGCAGGCTCTTCACGAGACCAAAGTCCAGTACCTTCACAAAGTCATACTGCAGTCCCAAGCGGCAAAGCAAAATGTTCTTCGGCTTAATGTCCCGGTGTACCAAGCCATGCCGATGCGCCTCTTCGAGCGACTCACAGACTTCCACCAGGATCTTCACCACGCGGCTCTCGGCCAGTGGCCCATACCGCTCCACCAGCGTCTGCAAGTCCACGCCGTCCAGCAACTCCATCACGTAGTAAAAAGCGCGATCCTTCGTCTGGCCGAAATCGAACAACGCCACCGTATGCGGGCTCCGCAGCGACGCCGTCGCCTGCGCTTCCAACTCGAACCGCCGCCGCGCAATCTGCTCCTGCCGGCCACTCACACCCGCCAGCATCTCCGGCCGGATCAGCTTGATGGCCGCATCCCGCGCCAGCATCTTATGCCGCGCCCGCCACACTTCGCCCATACCGCCCCGCCCGATCATGAAATCAAGCTGGTAGCTGCCCAGATCTTCCGCCTTCTGCTTCGACATCTCCATCTTGATGGTCCGGGCGTTAATCACGCAGCTCCAAACCGCCATGATCACAATCGGAAACATCCAGACAAACAGCCGGTTCATCGGCGCTGCCTCAAACCCATGCACCTGCAGGTTCACCCAATAAGCCAGCGGCCAGGCCACCACGCTTCCCGCCGCCGCCAACCCCGCCTTCAACGGCGAATTCGGTAACAGAAAACCAGTGAAAACCATCCAAACAGCAACGCCAGACAGTCCCCGCACCGGCGCTTCGGCCGTAATAGGCATTCCCGTTTCATAAACGCCAATCGCAAACGCCACGACGACGCGGAAAGCAGTCCCCAGGTCCAGCAACATCTCCTTGCTCACCCACCCGGCCCGCATCACCACCAGGAAGCCCAACGACAAGAAGACCAGCGCCAGCGTCGTCAATCGCTGAAACGGATGCGCCAACATCGCCGCCATCTCCGGCTGCAGATAGTTCTGCAGCATGAAGGTCACCACCGAAGTTACGGCGCACACGATCGACACCCAACACAGCGACTGTGCTGCCCGCTCCATGATTTCAGGCGGCAAACTCAGCGCGCGCGTTTTGGCGCTATCGCTACTTCCGGAACTGGCCCGAACGACCTCCATACAGATCTCCTTGATTCAACTTCCGTCTCTTTAGAATAGGCGCAAAAAATGTTGCATATGGATCATACGTACCAAAAGGTTGAATGGATCCGAAATAGAACGATACGATAAAGGTTTACATGCTGCGATTTGAAACCGCCGGCGAGTCCCATGGCGAATGCCTCGTGGCCACTCTTACCGGCCTCCCCTCCGGAGTTCCCATCTCCCTTGAACGTGTGAACCGTGAACTCTGGCGCCGCCAACAAGGCTTCGGACGCGGCGGCCGCATGAAGATTGAAACGGATACCGCTCACGTCGTCTCCGGCGTTCGCCACTCAAAAACCATCGGCTCCCCCATCGCGATGCTCATCCAGAATCGCGATTGGAAGAACTGGACCGACGTCCTCCCCGTCGAAGACTTCGAAGGCAGCGAGGACAAAAAGAAGAAGGTTCTCCGCCCCCGCCCCGGCCACGCCGACCTCGCCGGAGCCATCAAATACGATTTCCAGGACGCCCGGTACATCCTCGAACGCGCTAGCGCCCGCGAAACCACCGCCCGGGTGGCCGTCGGCGCGCTCTGTAAAGAACTACTCCGCGAGTTCGGCATCGAAGTCTTGTCCCATGTGATTCAAGTCGGCACTGCAAAGATGCAGCGCCCCGCCGAATGGTCGGAACTGCAGTCCCTCGCCGCCCGCGACGAAGTTCTCCTCGGCTGCGTCGACGCCGCCGCCGAAGCCGAAATGAAGGCCGTCGTCGACGAAGCCTTCCGCACCGGAGACACCGTCGGCGGCATCTTTGAAGTAGTGGCTCATGGCGTCCCCGTCGGTCTCGGGTCCCACATCGCGTGGGATACCCGCCTCGACGGCAAACTCGCCCAAGCCATCGTCTCCATGCAAGCCGTCAAAGGTGTAGAAATCGGTTTCGCCTCCGAAGGCGCCGAATACTTCGGCTCTAAGGTCCAGGACTCCATCCATTACAACAAGGAAGAGCGCGAATTCTTCCGCGGCGCCAACCGCGCCGGCGGCCTCGAAGGCGGCATCACCAACGGCCAGGATATCCTCGTCCGCGGCCTCCTCAAACCGATCTCGACACTTCGCCGCCCCCTCGAATCCGTCGACCTCGTCACTCGCGATGCTGAAAAAGCCGCCTACGAACGCTCCGACATCGCCGTCGTCCCCGCCGCCGGCGTCATCGGCGAAGCCATGGTCTCCATCGTTCTCGCCACCGCCCTGCTCGAAAAATTCGGCGGCGACTCCCTCCGCGAAACCAAACGCAACTACGACAATTACTTAGATCAGGTCCGAAACTACTGAAATGGTCCTCAACATCGTCAAATACGGCGACTCCATCCTCGAAACCGAGTGCGCCCCCATCACCAACTTCGGAAGCCCCGAACTTCAAAAGCTCGTCGACGACATGTTTGAAACCATGTACGCCGCCCGCGGCGTCGGCCTCGCCGCGCCCCAGATTAACGTCGGCCAGCAACTCACCGTCATCGACACCACCTCAGGCGAAGACCCCTCCGCCAAACTCGTCCTCATCAATCCGAAAATCGTCAAACGCGAAGGCCAACAGATCGGCGAGGAAGGCTGCCTTTCCATCCCCGGCTTCCGCGAAGATGTACGCCGCGCCGCCCAGGTCACCGTTCGCGCACAGAACGTCGAAGGCAAAGAGTTCGAGGTCTCCGGCGAAGAGCTCCTCGCCCGCGCTCTCCAGCACGAAATCGATCACCTCCACGGCATTCTCTTCCTGAACCACCTGTCGCCGCTAAAACGGGACCTCATCCGCCGCAAAATCAAAAAGCTCCAAAAGGCAGGCGAATGGTAATCGTCTTCATGGGGACGCCGCAGTTCGCCGTCCCCACCCTCGAAGCCCTCGTCGCCGCCGGCCATGAAGTCCGCGCGGTCTACACCCAACCCGACCGCCCCGCCGGACGAGGCCAGCAACTCGTTCAGTCACCCGTCAAGCAAGCCGCCCTGGCTCTAAACCTCCCTGTCCACCAGCCCGAACGCATCCGTCGTCCCGAAATCGTCGAAGAACTCCGCGCCATGCAGGCGGACATTATGGTCGTCGTCGGCTACGGCCAGATCATCCCCCAGTCCATCATTGACCTGCCGCCTCACGGTATCGTCAACGTCCACGGTTCGCTGCTCCCTCACTATCGCGGCGCCGCTCCCATCCAATGGGCCATCGCCAACGGCGACCCCATCACCGGCGTGACGACCATGAAGATCAACGCCGGCCTCGATACCGGCGACATGCTCCTCAAAGCCGAACTGCCGATCCTCCCGAACGAATCCGCCCCCGAACTCGCCGCCCGCCTCGCGCCCCTCGGCGCCGAGCTCTGCGTCGAAACGCTCGCTGGCCTCGCGTCCGGGGCCATCACCCCCATCCCCCAAAACAACGACGAAGCCACCCTCGCGCGCATACTAACTAAGGATGACGCCCGTGTCGATTGGTCTCGCCCTGCCGCCGAAATACACAATCGACTCCGCGGCTTCACCCCTTGGCCCGGCGCCGTCTGCCACTTCCGCAACGCCCCGCTCAAGCTCCACTTAGTGGAACCCCTCTCCGAACTAACGAGTCTCCCGCCCGGTACGATCCTATCCGGCAAGCCCTTACGGGTCTCCTGCGGACAAGGTACTGTACTGGCTATCCACGAACTCCAACAGGAAGGCCGGAAAAAAGTAAGTGCGGAAAACTTTCGCAACGGCCAGCATTTGTCCGACAATGAAGTTCTGACATGACACTGCCTCTCGGTTATCGCTACGCCGCCTTGTACGCCGGCATTCGCAAGGTTGCCAAGCCCGATCTCTCGTTGATCGTCTCCGACACGCCTGCCTCCGCCGCCGCCGTCTTCACGCAAAACCAAGCCGCCGCCGCCCCGGTCAAACTCGGGCAGAAGAATCTCGCCGCCTCGAAAGGCATCGCCCGAGCCATTCTCACCAACGCCGGCAACGCCAACTGCGCCACTCGCACCGGCGATAAAGTCGCCAACGAAACTGTCCGCGCTCTCGCGAAGGCCCTCAAAATCCCCGCCAATCAGATCCTCCCCGCATCCACTGGCGTCATCGGCGTCGAACTCGATCCCTCCAAAATCACCAACCACCTCCCCGCCCTTGTCGAAGCCCTCTCCGCCGACAAATTCGACGAAGCCGCCGACGCCATCCTCACGACCGATCTCGTCCGCAAAACCGCCACCGCCTCCCTCTCCGTCAAAGGCGGCGCCGTCCATATCGCCGGCATGACCAAGGGCTCCGGCATGATCCAGCCCCTCATGGCGACCACCCTCGCCTATATCGTCACCGACGCCGTCGTCGCCCCCGCCGACCTCAAGAAGATGCTCGTCAAAGCGACCAACCGCAGTTACAACTGCATGTCCGTCGACGGCGACACCTCCACCAACGACACCGTCTATCTCCTTGCCAACGGCGCCTCCGGCATCAAACTCGCCGGCGCCGATAAAGCTCTCTTCGAGCAGGCCCTGACCCACTTGATGGAAGACCTCGCCCGCCAGATCGCCCGCGACGGCGAAGGCGCCAAAAAGCTCGTCACCATCGAAGTCGGTGGCTTCAAGAACGACAAGGACGCCCTCCGGGTCGCCCGCCAGATCGCCAACTCCCCGCTCGTCAAAACCGCCATCGCCGGCTCCGATCCCAACTGGGGCCGCATCCTCATGGCCGCCGGCAACGCGGGCGTGAAGTTCGACGTCCCTCAGGTCGACATCAATTTCCAGGGCATGGCCGTCTGCCGTAAAGGTCTCGCCGTCGACTTCTCGGAAGCCGAACTCACCAAACTCCTGGACGAGTCCGACGTCCTGGTCCAGTTCCAACTCCGCGGCGGAGGCAAGGGCCAGGCCCGCTTCTTCACCTGCGACTTCACCGAAGGCTACATCAAGATCAACGGCAGCTATCGGACATGATCCCGGCGTTGTTCCTGCTCGCGGCTATCACGTTCCGCGACGCGGGAACACTGCCCGTCCGCCTCAACCACGCCCCGTCTCCTCAAAAGCTCCTCCCCGAAACCATGGCCGGAGGCCTCGCCGCGTTCGACTACAACGGCGACGGCCTCCTCGACCTCCTCCTCACCGGAGCCGCCGACAAGCAGGACCGCCTCTTCGAAAACAAAGGCAGCTTCCGCTTCACCGATGTCACCCAAGCCGTCGGCCTCACAACCAAACTCCACTCCATCGCCGCGGCCGTCGCTGACTATAATAAGGATGGTCACCCGGACCTCCTCGTCGTCGGCGTTAACGGGTTGGTGCTCTATAGCAACAACGGCAAGCGTTTCACCGACGTCACCGCCGCCGCCGGCCTAACAGACACCGGGTGGTCCGTCGCCGCTGGCTGGTTCGACGCCGACAACGACGGCCACCTCGATCTCTTCCTCGTTCATTACGTCGTCTGGCCTCCCGCCGCCGACCGCACCTGCATGGACCCCGCCGGCGCCCGTCGCGTCTACTGCCATCCCAAATACTTCGCCCCCACTGCCAACCGGCTCTTCCGCAATAAAGGCGATGGCACCTTCGAAGACATCTCCAAATCCTCCGGCGTCGCCGCCGCGAAAGGCAAAGGCATGTCCGTCACCTTCGCCGACTACGACAACGACGGCCGCCTCGACATCTTCGTCCCCAACGACGCCCTCCCCAACTTCTTCTTCCACAACTTAGGCAACAACAAATTCGAAGAGGTCGCTCTCACCGCCGGCGTCTCTCTCCCCGATAGCGGCCGCGCCGTCTCCGGCATGGGAGCCGACTTCCGCGACCTTAACAACGATGGCCGCCCCGACCTCATCCTCACGGCCTTGGCCGGCGAAAGCTTCCCGTATTTTCAGAACACCGGTAAAGGCTTTGAAGACCGCACCGCTCGCTCCCGCCTCGCCGCCGCCGTCGGCCGCAAAAGCGGTTGGGGCATCGCCATCGCAGACTTTGACAACGATGGTCACAAAGACATTCTCTCCGCCAACTCGCACGTGATGGACAACATCGACCAGCACTCCGGCGACAAGTACCGCCTCCCTCTCAGCCTCTTCCGCAACCAAGGCGACGCGACGTTTGCAGAAGTCCCCAACCTCTTCCCCGGCCCCGCCGCGCATCGAGGCCTCCTCGTCGCCGACCTCGATAACGACGGCCGCCTCGACGCCGTCGTCTCCCGTCTCGGCGAAGAACCCCGGCTCTGGCGCAACGAAAGCCCCGTCCAGAACTGGATCACCTTTGAAGTCCCCGTTGGAACCAAAGTCAGAATCGGAACCCAGCACAACCACCAGACCACGGCGATCGGCTACGCCAGCAGCGTCCTGGCCCCTCTCCATTTCGGCCTCGGCAGCACCACAAAAATCCCTGCCATCCAGATCACCTATCCCAACGGCCAAACAAAATCATTGACCAACGTCCCCGCCAACCAACGTCTAAAACCCTAATGATGAACCTGCACCGAGGCCTCAACCACCTGACGACGATCGCCGCCGTCGCACCGATGGTCGGCCTGTTGGGCACCATCGACGGCATCTTCGCCAGCCTCCCCGGAGTAGTCGGCGAGAGCACTCTTTCCGCCCATCGCCAGTACGCCGCCACCGGCTTCGCCGCCGCCCTGTTCCCGCTCGCCTACGCCTTGCTGTTGACCGTCACCACCAAGTGGGGCCACAGCTATCTTCACCACCAAGCGGAAGCTCTCCACGCCCAAACAGTGCCGCCACCCCGAGAACTCCAATGAAAAGCGTTCTGGCACTGGTCGTCTCACTCGGACTGGTTGGGTGTCAGGCGAACGAATCTCAATTGGAGCGGATGTTCCATGTCGCGCTTAGCACCGATCAGAACCGAACCCTCCCACCGCAAACGGAATTCTTTTCCGTGTTGAGCGCGACCATACCAACCTTGAATCAGCGAGACGCATCCCGGCTTACCTCCCTGACCAGTCGGTGCTTGCGATCGCAAGATCCTGAGGTGCAACGATTTGGAGTCTTATACTTTCTCTCCGTGTCCGCGGAACGAATGGACAGCGGCGTTCTGCTCGACTCCGGAATTGCGGATATGCTCGCCTTTGCCGCTGATCCCAACTTGAAGAATGAAGAGCTTCGCGCGGCGGCTCTATTTGGGATTTACTATCTGAAGCCGATGCCCGATAAGGCGATAAAGGGGTTGGTCAGTTTGATAGAAAACGACGTGCTCTCTGAACCTTGGATTGGTAGTATCGCAGCGGCGCTGGTCTCGAGGGCACCGGCTGACGCCGAGATGCTTCGGATGATCCTGACTCGAGTCAAACGTTTAGAAGACCCTCAGAACAGCGTCGAATTGATCAGATGGCTTGGGTTGGCGAGCCCAAAACCAAGTCACCCGGAGGCGATTGCTTTTATTGCGGAGTCTCTCGAGAACAAGGATAGCCGTATCCGCAAGGCGGCCGTGGAAGCAGCCGGACGGCTTCCCGATGGCTCGAGATCCAGTTTGCTCTACCGTCTCGGTCAGATCGCTACCGATAAAAACGAATCCGAAGCACTTCGCTCCGATGCTACGGCGGCTCTAAAACAACACCATGATTAAATCCACAATCGACGAAATTCGCGCCCGCTTCGACGCCGACGTCGAACGCTTCTCCAATCTCGAAACCGGCCAAACCGCCACTATCGACGCCGCCCTCTGCCTCGAGATAATCGCCAAGGCCGCCACCGCCGTCACCCCGCATGCCGCCCACGTCCTCGACATCGGCTGCGGAGCCGGCAACTTCACCCTCCGCCTCCACCAGGAACTTCCCTTCTCCGCCGTCACCCTCCTAGACCTCAGCCAGCCCATGCTAACCCGCGCCGCCGAACGCGCCACCGCTGCCGGCATCACCCCCACCACCCTCCAAGCCGACGTCCGTGACGCCGACTTCCCGCCCCAGACTTTCGACATCATCGTCGCCGGCGCCGTCCTCCACCACCTCCGTACCGACGCCGAATGGGAACAGACATTCGCCAAGCTCCACGCATGGCTCCGCCCCGGCGGTTCGCTGTGGATCTTCGACATGGTCGCCCACGAACACCCCGCCGTCGAAGCATTCCAGCACCAGCGCTGGACCGCCTACCTCACCGCCTTCGGAGGCCCGGACTACGCCGCCAAGGTCACCGCCTACGTCGAGAAGGAGGACACCCCGCGCCCCCTCACTTACCAGCTCGAACTTCTCCGCCGCGCCGGCTTCTGCTCAATCGACGTCCTCCACAAGAACGCTGCATTCGCCGCCTTTGGTGCCTGCCGCTCAAACTAAGACCAAATGCACACGGCCCCGCGACCCCAGGGCCAGGTAATCGTCCACCTTAGCCATCCGAAACTCTCCGCCGAAACTGATCGCTACCGTCGCTCCCGAGGCCATCGACCGCTCCAGCATTTGGCGTGCAGCCACGGGCACTTGGCGAACGTCAAAACGTACGAACACCTTCGTCCCGGCGGCGCATTGTTCGCCGGTTGGCAACCCGTCCCATAGAGGGGCGCCTCCCAACGGCACCGCCACCTCGGAACCGTCTTCCGCCTTCAACACCATATCCTCAATGCTCATGCAGACACTCAGGATAAGCCCCTAAAATCGCATTCCCCTTAAACCCTAACGTCTCCCCCATCCCCGCCTTCGACGTCCAGTACCCATCGGACGTCAGCGCCTTCACCGCCCTAAAAAACCGCTCCCCCGTCCCCTTCACCGGACCCGCATCGCACCGCGCGCACAGCGGCTCCAAAATCGCCAACTGCTCTTTCTCCCCCAACTCCGCAAACGCCCGCCCCTTCGTCTGCTTCTTCATCCAGGCCAGCCCCGCCGAAAACACCTTCTGCTGCGCCGGATTCCGTCCCACCACAAAGTCAATGTAAGCCGGCACCCCCGCCGCCCCCGCCCCTGGCGTATCGGTCGCCGGAATAATCCGCTCCGCCATCGCCGCAATCGTCGCAAAATCGGCCTTGCTAAAGTAGGCCGGCTCCGGCAACGCCGCCTGCCCACTCACTGCCCCGTGCGTCCCCTCATGCTGCGCGTACAACTCATCCGCGGCAAACGGAAACGCGCACGTCGCCGAAATCGAACCAATAATCTTCAACGCATCGCGACGCTCAGCCATTACAGTTCCCCCTTCTTTGCCCGCGCGGCCATATGTTCGGCCGTACGCGCCGCCAACGCCATCATCGTATGCGTTGGGTTCTTCTCCGATGCTGATGGAAACACGCTCCCGTCCAGCACAAACAGATTCTTCACATCATGAGTCTGGCAATACGGATTCACCACCGAGGTCCGGGCGTCCTTTCCCATCCGCGCCCCGCCCAACTCGTGATTGGTCCGCGGCTCGTCCCATACCTTCTGGATCTTCGCTCCAGCCGCCAGCATGATCTCCTTGGACCAGTTCTGCATGTCCTTGAATATCTTCCAGTCGTTCGCCATCCAAGTCACCTGCCGCCGCGCCGAAGGCAACCCATACTGGTCTAACTTCCCATGGTCCAGGTCAATGTACGATTTAGCATTCGGCACCATCTCCCCATACGGGCTGAACACCACAAACGCCGGATACTGGTCTTTCACGGCCTTCTTGTAACCCGCCCCCATCCCCGGCGTCTCCCGCGCCCATCCGATGCCCCGCCGGTTCTGATACCCGAACTGCGCGCCAAAACTGCGGACGTAATCCCGCTTCCGCTCGTGCATGAAACTCGGCAGATACGCATGGTCCAGGAACCCCTCATCATCCTTCAACGGCGTCCCGACCAACCCATCCAAAAACGCCTCCACCCCGCCCGTAAAATGCGGAATAAAATGCTTCCCCAACTGTCCGCTCGAATTCGCGAGGCCACCCTTAGCCGACATCTGCAACAGCGCCACGCTCTGTACACAAGCACAACAAACGGCCACCGCCTTCCCCAATACCTCGCCTTCCGCCTTCGTCTCCCGATGGATGAACTTTACGCCCCGCGCGCGTCCGTCCCCGCCCATCATCACCTCCCGCACTACGGCGTTCGGGATCATCTCCAACTTACCCGTCTTCATCGCCGGCAGTAAGTGGACATCATAGCTGTTGTATTTCGCCACCACATCGCAGCCCGCCATGCAGTTCCCGCAGTAATGGCAGCCCGGCCGCCCGAACTTGGCCTGCGTAAGCGTCGCCTTCCGCACATGGATCGTCTTCAGCCCCAGCTTCCGCGCGCCCTTGTCGATCAACTTATCCGAGCACTTATACGGAGCCGGCGGAAGAAACACACCATCCGGCAGATCCTTCAGCCCGTCATAGTTCCCGCACACCCCGATCTCCCGCTCAATCCGCTCGTAGTACGGCGCCAGATCGGCATAGTCGATCGGCCAATCCTCCCCGCCCCCATCGAACGTCTTCCCCTTGAAGTCACGCTGGCCAAACCGCCAAGCCACCGCGTTCCAGGTCAGCGTCTTCCCGCCCAACCCGCGCGCCCGCTCGCTCTCCATGCCCGGTTTGCCCGGCTTCATCTTCGGAATCTGCCGATTAGCAAACTCCCATGGCATCGAATGCGTCGGGAAATCGGTCCGCGTATTGATCTTCGGCCCGCCCTCCACGATGGCCACGTGCGCCCCGGCCCGCGCCAGATGCGCCGCCAGCGTGCCGCCCGAAGCACCCGAACCCACCACCACGACGTCATATACAGTTGCCATATCCTAGTCCCTTAACAACCACGCCTTCATCGTTTTCGAAACCAACTCCGCCGCATCCTGTTGCACGAAGTGCCCCGCCCCCGGTACCGTCACCAGAGTCCAGTCCTTCGCCACCCACGCCCACGTCCCGTTCAAACCGCCCGGCAGCAACGCAGTATCATCCAGCCCATGAAACTGCAACACCGGCGCCATCACCTTCCGCGTCTCCACCCGTGCCGTATAGGGCTCCCGCGGATAGTTGCGCTGATAGTAAGCCATCATCGCGGCAAAGTCGCTCCGCTCAAATGCCTCGACATACAACTTCCGCGCCTCTGGATCCTTCACCCACCGCGCCAAACCCTCCGCTGTCAACCCCTTCTCCGACCCCTCCGCCTGGAACCGCCGCGCATATCCCGAATTCTTCTGCTGCTCCGGATTGGTCGCCAGCTCCCGCGACATCCCATTCGGATGCGGCAAGTTCAGAATCACTAACTTCTCCACCATCTCCGGAAGATTCAGCGCCACTTGCCAAGCGATCGCCCCGCCCCAGTCATGCCCCACCACCATCGCCCTCTGTTTCCCAAAATGGCGGATCACCGCCGCCACGTCGCCAACCAGCAGACGCATATCGTAGTTCTCGGCTCCCTTGGGTTTGTCCGAAAGGTTATAGCCCCGGTTATCCATCGCCACCACCTGAAACGAAGGCGCCAACGCCTCCATCTGGTGCCGCCACGTATACCAGTAGTCCGGAAATCCGTGAATCATCACGACCAGCGGGCCCTGCCCCATCGTCGCGTAATGAATCTTCACACCCCCGGAATCGGCGTACCCCTCTTTCACCGGAGGCGCGCCGGACAAACTAACCCCGAACAAACCCAAACAGAGCCAGAACTTCACTGCATCACCCACTCCGCATTGAACTGCGAATGGCGAATCGCCTTGCCCGGAGCTTCAAACACGCTATAAGTCACGTGGATCGACCCGTCCTTGGCCTGGATCACCGAAGGGTAGTGATACTGCCCGTCGCCCTTATCCAAGTTCCGCTTCCATTTCCACGTCGCGCCTTCATCGTCCGACATCGCCACGGCCAGCGAAGTCCGCCCCTTCTCGATGTCGTTGAACACCATCAGCCACCGGCCATCCTTCAGCACGATCGCCTCCAGGCTCGTCCCCGGATTCGGAATCTCGGTGTCCTCGCCCGCCGTCCAAGTCTGCCCTTCGTCCTTCGATACCGACCGGATCACCCGTTTCGGCGGCGGCCCGTTGTCCCGCATATAGGCAACTAACTCGCCGCTCTTCTTCCGCACCACCGAAGGCTGAATCCCGCCGTAACTCACAATCGGCTCGCTCGATTTCCAAGTCACGCCGTTGTCATCCGAAATCGCCATGATGCCGAACGAATACCCGTCCGAATACATCGGCACCAGAATCCGCCCGCTCGGCAACTGCACCGGATGCGTCCGCGTAAACCAGCCAATCCGCGAACTCAACTTATCCGCACTCAATTCAATCATCTGCGACGCCCACCGTGCCCGCGGCGCTGGACCCTTTAGGTCCTTCTCCATTACTTCCTTGGTCCGTTCATACATCCGCGGAGGAATCAGCAGAATGTTATCCGCGAAGCCCCACTTCGGCGGCCCGTCTTTCTGGTTGTAGTCCGTCGAAATCCGGTACTTCATCAGCGCGGACTCCCACGTATTGGCCATAATCACCGGCCACAAAAGCCACAACCGCTGATCTTTGTCCAACCAGGTCACGCAGTTCGTATCTGGAAAGCCGGGCGTATCAGCAACGACGAACGGCTTCGTCCACTTGCCGCCCAGGCGCCGCGCTCCCTGAATCAGTACATCGTCGTTCTGCCGCTCGCCCGAGCCATGGAACCAGACTACCCACAAATTCCCGTCCGGCAACTCCACAATCGAAGAAGAATGGTTGTGCCATTTCTCCGGCGAAAAAATCAGCTCCGACTTATGAAACGGCTCCGCCGCGAACAAGCTCGCGGCCATCCAGAAACTAGCCCACTTCATTAAGCCTCCCAAATCGTCGCGCCGATAAAGCGCTCCGCCCCGGCGTTCGTGTTGTAGTAATAAACGGTTACCAGCTTCCCGTCCTTCCGCTGCACGGTCCGCGTGTAACCCAAGTCCCACGCCCCGCCATCATCCCGCAGCATCACGTCCGGCCCCCAAGTCTTGCCCTGGTCCTTACTGATCCGCGCCCGGATGCTGTAAGGCTTATTCCGGAACCCGTAAGTCAATACCAGCCGTCCGTCGCGCAGTTTCACCAGCGCCGGCGGGTTCCCGCCCCCCGTATCATCCACTGGTTGCGACAACTGCGTCCACGAGACGCCATCGTCCTCGCTCCGCCAAGCCGCGATGAACTTCCGGTGCCGAACGGTGGAAAGCAGCGTCTTCGGTCCCAGCCGCAGCGAACTCGGCATAATCGCGTAGTCGTTCCCTTCCGGCTCCGGGCAAACATTGCCTACCAACTGGAAGCTCTTGCCCCCATCCTTGGTCCGCACACAAATCACGCGGCCCTCTTTCTGATTCTTCTTCCCCGCCGTCAGGAACATCGTCAGCGACTGCGGCCCATCGACGAAGTAGTCCGTCCGCGCCGCAATGCCCGGCGTCCCAAAGTCCGGAATCACATAAGGGCCCTGCCAGTTCTTACCCTTGTCGCCCGTCACCAGGAACCGCGAGGGACCAACATGAATGCTCGTCATCCGCGCCGTCAACGCAAACCCCGGAGCCGTAAAATCGAGACCTCCTGGGCACGCCACCGGCGTCTTGCCGCCCGGCTCGCCCGGCACACCCGCCACCTTCAAACCAGGAGGCGGAATCAACGCCGCCGGCTTCTCGAGCGACCAAGTCTCCCCCCCGTCCAGGCTCCGCGCCAACACGTGTTCGGCTGGCTTGGAATAGTCAATCGAATGCTCCCGGCCCTCCTTGGAGTTGGCCTTGAACCACCCGGCCTCAAACCCCACCAGTAACTCATCGCCCCACGCCCACATCCCGTGGTTCGCCGGCCAACCGCCAAATCGGCCGGGCTTGGCGAACACCTCTCGATGCCGCGGCGCCGCGGCCCCCAACAACAATCCCGCCGCAGGCAACTGCAGCAACGTTCGACGAAGGATTCTCATAACTGACCTAGTATACTGAGGCCCATGATCGATCGCGCTAAAGCCTTCATGACGATGGAGGCCGATGCCATCCTCGGCGCCGCCGCGCGCCTTGACCACCACTTCGAAGACGCCGCCTCCTGCCTCGCCGCAGCGCGCCACAAGATCGTCCTCACCGGCATCGGTAAGTCCGGCCACATCGCCCGCAAACTGGCCGCTACGTTCTCCTCCACCGGCCTTCCCGCCGTATTCCTCCACGCCGCCGAAGCCGTCCACGGCGACGTCGGCGTCCTCTCGCCCGGCGACCCCGTCGTCCTCCTCTCGCGCTCCGGCGCCACCGCCGAACTCCTGCAACTCCTACCCACTCTCCGCGCCTTCGGCTGCCCGCTCATCGCCCTCCTCGGCAACCGGAACTCGCCCCTCGCCCAGGAAGCCGACCTGGTGCTCGACGCCACCGTACCCCCCGCCACCGACCCCTTCGGCGTTCCCGCCGGATCCATCGTCGCAGCGCTCGCCCTCGGCCACGCCCTAGCTCTTTCCGTGGCTGAAATCCGGCAGTTCTGCCATGCCGATTTCGCCCGTCTCCACCCCGCCGGCCAGATCGGCCGCAATCTCCATCTGCGTGTCCATCAGACGATGCACCGCGACTTCCCCGCCGTCTCCCTCGGCGCGCCACTTCGCGAGATCATCATCCAGATGACCCGCCGCCCCCTCGGCGCCGCTTGCGTCGTCGACGCCGACTCCCACCTCCTCGGAATCATCACCGACGGCGATCTGCGCCGCGCCCTCGCCCGGCACGAAGATATCCGCGTCCTCTGCGCCGCCGACATAATGACACCCAACCCCGTCACAGCAAGCCCCGACTTACTCCTGCATCAAGCCCTTACTCTTATGGAGGACCGGCCCTCGCAAATCTCCGTGCTGCCCGTAGTCAACGTCGAGACCCAAACCTGCCTGGGCCTCCTCCGCATCCACGATATTTACTCCGCCCGTTGACACTTCGTCACGAACAGTTCGGTCAACTCGGCCTTGCCCATGGTTCCGGAAGCCACCGTCAACACTAGCGTGTAGTAGTCTTCGCGCCCCACGACCAATCGCCAGCCGTTGATGCCGAGAAACACCAACGCCGATTCCGCGGCCACCCGCTTGTTCCCGTCGATAAACGCATGATTCTGACACAAGTGGAACAGATAGGCAGCAGCCATCGCAGGCACCGAGGCGTGCAGAAATTCACCGCCGAACGTCGCCTGCGGCGTCAATATGGCGGACTCAAAGGCTCCCTGGTCACGCTCACCCGCACTCCCGCCGTAAGTCGCGAGTTGGTCGTCATGAATGTCAACGACATCCTCAAGGGTCAGAAAGATCGGGTTCACGAATTCAGATCCCGCTTAAGCCAAACGCCGGAACACATCGTGGAGTTCAGCATGAATTTCCCGCCGGGATTCTAAAAACTTCCGCCGCGCCGGCGCTAAGCTCGGATCCGCCAACTCCCGATCGAACTTCGCCATTAGAGCCTGCACATTGGCGGGCAACTGTTCTGCGCGCCGTTCCGCCGCACCAATGGGCTCGATCTCAGCAGTCTTCTTCGGCATAAGCCAACTCCTACCTAGATTCTACCCCAGGGCAACTCCCCCCCAAACCTCTCCGGCCCCTCCCACGCCAACAACTCCCCCACCTCCGGACAACTCACCCCGTACCCATGCTGCCGCCGATACGGATTCCGCGCCTCTCGCTTCGCCCGATACTCCGCCCCCGATGAGTAAGGATCCACCCGGTATCCCGCCGCCGTCCGCGCTTCCGCCACCAACGCCTGCCCTAACTCCGGCGGATTATTCGGCCCCACAAACTCCCACCGCTCCACCGGCCAACCAATCGCCTCCCGGTGTAACTCGAAACGTTCGCGTTTAAACGCCCAACTAACAAACGAGACCTTCTCCGGCCAAGCCCCCGTAAACTCCCGCGTCCGGCAAATTCCAAACAGTAAGTTCTCAAACGAATCCCGCGAAAACTCCTCCGTCACCGCCCGTTCCGCCACCTCCGGATGTCCCCACCACCCATAGTGATCCGCAATCCAGTAGTACCCCGCACCCTCGCTCCGCGGCCCCGCCCCAGCCCGCGAGTAGCCCCCGGAAAATACCAGCAGCGAGTCCCCATCCGCCGCCGCCAATTCCACCCCCGTCCGCACATGCTCGATGTACTTCCCCACCTCCCCCCGCTGAAAATCCAGCAAAATCCAACTCTCCTTCCGCTCCGCCGCCTCCGGCCGCTTGCAGATCGCGTGCCCAGCTACAATAATCGTATTCATCCCTCCACAGCATAAATCCTCATGCTCAAACTAGGCGCCATCAGTTTCGCTGGCAAATGTCCGAAGCATCCTCGCTTCGACCCGGAAGAAGACGGAGCCGGCGCCATCCGCGGCGGCTGCCAACGCTGCCAGACCCTCTACGAAATCTACAAGGCCCACGCCCACCTCACCTCGCTCATCCGCCAAGCCAAAAACGAAGCTCGCATTCAAACTCGTGCGGCAGCCGCTCCAGTCGTCGACCAACGCCAAACCGCGTTATTCTAAGCCCCTATGGGCCTTCTCCTCCTCGCCGCCGTCTTCCAACTCACCGTCCCCTCCGGCCAACCCGTCGCGTTAGAAACCTCCCTCGATTCCCCCGCCGCCCAAGTGCTCTATAGCGGTCGTGCCCTTCCCGCCAAGGTCGATTTCCGCGGCGCCAACTCCCGCATCTTCTTCCTCTCCCAAGGGCCCGGAGCCTACACCGTCCAACCCGGCCAACCCACGCCTGAGCCGTCCATGATTGGAGCCGGCGACCGCGTCACCTACGGCAAGCCCGGCGTCCAATCCCGTCTCGGCGTCGGCCTCTACGCCCACCCCGGAGCCCTCGACATGGATTCGGACGGCGACCTCGACCTCATCCTCACCTGCCCCGACCGCCCCTTCAACGGCATCTTCCTCTCTACCAACATTGGCTCGAACGCAAAGCCACTCTTCGCCCGCCCCCTCTGGCTCGGCGCCGCCGTCAAGGATCCCGTCGTCGCCGACTTTAACGGAGACGGCAAACTCGACCTCATCTACTCCGGCGGCTACTATTCCGACCTCGCCAAGAACCGCCTCACCCAGCCCGTCAAAATCACGCTCCCCCGGAGCTACCACGTCGGCCGCGACGACCTCTGGTACCCCGTCGACTGGGACCGCGACGGCAAAATCGACATCCTAAACGGCGTCTCCGACTGGCGCGACTACGGCTGGGACGACGCATTCAACGAGAAGGGCGAATGGACCCGCGGCCCCCTTCACGGCTTCGTCTATTTCTGGCGCAACGAAGGAACGAACCAATCCCCGAAGTTCGTCAAACCCGTCCAACTCCCCATCGATCAGTACGGCACGCCGGCTCCCAACCCCATCGATTGGGACGGCGACGGCAAGCTTGACCTAGTGCTTGCTAACTTCCTCGACCAGGTCTTCCTCCTCAAGCACGGCGAATCGAAACCCGTCCCCTTCCCGTTCAAAATGGATCTGCAGATGATCCAGCCCCGCGCCCTCCGCTGGCTCCCCTCCGGCCCCCCGTCGCTCCTCATCGGCGAAGAAGGCGGCTTCGTCGCCCTCGCCCACAACGGCCAAAATCCGCAATACCTCCAACAAATCGATCCCTTCGTCAAATCCGGTTCCCTCGCGCGTCCCGTTGCCGCGGACTGGAATCAGGACGGCAAACTCGACCTGATCGTCGGCAACTCCGCTGGCGAAATCCAGTACTTCGAAAACACCGGAACCAAGAACGAACCAAACTTCACCGCCCGCGGCAATCTCGTCCCCAAGCGCATGGCCGGCCCCAACGGTTCCATTCAAGGCCCGGCCGAAGCCAAGTGGGGCTACGCCAACCCCTCCGTGGCCGACTGGGACCTCGACGGCCTCCCGGACCTCCTCGTCAACGACATCTGGGGCGACGTAGTCTGGTATCGCAATATCGGCCAAGGCAAACTCGCCCCCGCCCAGTCGGTCGAGGCCGAATGGACCGGCCCCGCGCCGAAGCCGTCCTGGGTCTGGTGGCAACCCAAGCCAAAGCAACTCGTCACCCAATGGCGCACCACCCCCAAAGTGGTCGATTGGAACCGCGACGGCCTCCCCGATCTCGTCATGCTCGACCATCGCGGCTACCTCTGCCTATACCCGCGTCAAAAGGTCAACGGCAAGCTGACCCTCCAGCCGCCCCAGCGCATCTTCGTCGAGTCGAACGGCCGCTTCCTCCAACTCGCAAAGAACAACTACGGCTCCAGCGGACGCCGCAAGGTCGAACTCGTTGACTGGGACAACGACGGAGATCTCGACCTCGTCACGGACTCCGACGACGGCCCCATCTGGTACGAGAACGAGGGTAACCAAGCCAAGCCGATGATGCGTCTCCGCGGCCTGCTGATCAAGGCCAAACTCAACGGCCACAACCCCACGCCGAACGCCGCCGACTGGAACGGCGACGGCCTTCTCGATATCCTAGTCGGCGCCGAAGACGGGCATCTCTACTATTTCGACCGACGTTTCATCAACTCACGCTAATCTGGATCCAATAATGGCAAAGTACGAAATCACCAAGTCCATCGACGTTGACGAACTCAACAAGCGCAGCGGTCTGCCGACCGGTAAGAAGCGAACGCTGCCATTCGGCGCCATCATCATGGACCGCGTCGAAGACCGGGACATGGATCGTTTCACATATCTTGGCGAGTTGTACCGAACCAAGTCGGCCGACCTGAATCACGCTTGCCGTCTCATCGGCGACGACGGAGCACTCGCCGCGGCCGGGGCACCGGCCGCTAAGCCGTCCGCCCCAGCAAAACCTGCCTACAAGATGCAATGGGAGGCACTTTCCTCGTCTATACCAGCCTCCCGCGCTAAGATCCCGGGAGGCTGGCTAGTCTCCGTAACCAACGGGGGACTCACCTACTTCCCCGACCCCGAGCACTCGTGGGACGGATCCTCCCTCTAACTTACCGGGCGGCGCTCATCTTATCCAGGTAGCTCATGGCCGGCGGAATCCAACCGCTATCCCATGTGTGCGACAGCGGAATCTCATTGTCGAAGTAACGTGGTACGGCATAGCTCCGCAGCAGTTCGTTCGCCTGCGAAGTATCCGCTCCATAGGCTGAGTAGCCCAGCAGCGCCAACCGCGGCCCGCTGTCCCGCAGTTGCGCCGCACTTAAGTCCACCACCGCCGGCAGGGCGAAATTGCGGCGGAAGTTCTCCTCCGAAGCGTAGACCTCGTCCATCTGCAGCCCGGTCACGAACCGATTGAGCATCAGCGGCGCATCCCATGCCACTGCCGCCTGAAAAGTCTGCACATTCCGCATCAGCATCGTAAACGCGCCCAAACCGCTTTTGCTGAATCCCAACAGCAACCGCTTGGCCCGCGCACGGGGATACAGGTTGTCGACTAAAGGGACAATGTCCTCCATCATGTATCGTTCCTGCTGCACCCGCGCATCGCTAACGTGGTTGCCGTACCATGGAATTTCCGTAAACGTCGGCGCCACCATCACCACGCCATACTGATTGTGCAGGTCGTTCCGGGCAAACTCATTGAACCCATCGCCGTACAGGAACGTGATGTCTTTCAATACCGGCAACACGTAAACAACCCGCGGGTTCTGTTCAAACCGCTCTACCCCTGCCGCCGTCGTCGGCGCCATCACCCGCAACGACGTCGCTCCAGCCTGCCACCGCGACCGCACAACGTAATTGGTGTAACTTAACTGCTGCTGCCCAATAACATTCGGTGTAACTAGCCCCGGCGTGATCGCCCGTTGCGCCAACGCCGCCGCCGGCCAAGCCAATAGTGACCGACGAGTAAAAACGCTGAGTTGCTTCATAGATTCCTCTATGAAACGTATCGACGCGTCAACGGACGGTCTTAGAGGAAAGTTGACTTACTCGGAATGCTTAGAGGAATACGTAGAATCGCTTAGTGCTGCAACAGCGCGGCCATCTCCTTGTTCCCGCCCGCCTCCGCCTCTTCAAAAGCAGTCCGCCCCCGGCTATTCTTCGCCTTCGCATCCGCCCCTAAATCCAGCAGCGCCTTCGCCGCCTCCAGCTTGCCCCACGTCGCCGCGTAATGCAGCGGCGTATCCCCCGTCTTCGGGTCCACCGCATTCACTTTCGCCCCGTGCTTCACCAGCACCCGAACCGCCGCTGCGCTCCCGCCCACCGCCGCATCATGCAGCGGCAAGCCCATGTCCACCTTCGCCCCCTTCTCCAGCAACAACGCCACTACATCGCCATGTCCCTTCAACGCCGCGGCCTGCAACGCCGTCGCACCGTCCGCGCCCTTGCCATTGGGATTCGTCCCCAACTGCAGCAGCATCGAGACGAAATCCACATCCCCTCGCCGCGCCGCTTCCTGCAACGGTTCTTTCTGAAATGGGCCCTTCAGCCCCCCCGCTGGGATCGCCAAAAGCGCGGACTGCATTCGGATCCCCATGCGTCCGTCCGCCAAACCCGCCGCGATCTGCCGAGGCGTCTTCCCTTCCCGATTCGTCAGATCCGGGTTTGCCCCTTTCCCCCGCAGCAAGGCCACACATTCGAATTGCCCCGCCGCCACCGCGACATGCAGCGGCGTGTTGCCTGCCCCGTCCCGCGAATCCACCGGTGTACCCGCCGCCAGCGCCCTTTCTAGCTCCGCCCGGCCGCACGTCCGGGCCGCCTCATGGATCTCCGCCCCGCAAGCTACCACCGGCAACAGCCAAATCAGCTTCATCCGTGATACTCCACCACGAGGACCGTCAAATCGTCACCCTGCTCCTCCCCCGCCGCAAACGCCTCCACTTCCCGTCGCAGCCCGTTCGCCACGGCCTGCGCCCCCTGCGGCGCATACGCCATCAACGTCTCCCCTACCCGGCGGACTCCGAACATCTCCCCCGCCGCGTTCCGCGCCTCGTTGCATCCGTCTGAATAGAGCACCATCAAGTCCCCCGGCATCAGTTGTTGCCGGTAAGTCTCCCAAGTCGCCTCTTCCAGCATCCCCACCGGCAGCCCGGCCGATCGCAGTTCGAACACTTCGCCCGTCCGTCGCCACAGCAGCGGGCGGCAGTGCCCCGCATTCACCCATACCAGCCGCCCCAATTTGTCCACGGTGACGAGCACCAGCGTTGCGTATTTCTCTCCGTTCGTTCGATGCAGCAGGAAACGATTCACCCGTTCGAGCACCGTCGCCGCCGACGTCGATTCACCCGTCGCGGCAAGAAACACGCCCTGCAAAAACGAAGCGAGCAAAG
Source organism: Candidatus Sulfopaludibacter sp. SbA3 (assembly GCA_945890485.1). Taxonomy (GTDB): domain Bacteria; phylum Acidobacteriota; class Terriglobia; order Bryobacterales; family Bryobacteraceae. Next base: position 25,854 of record CAMDCN010000022.1, read on the forward strand.
CCGAACTCACGCCTTTGCCGGAGACATCGGCCAGTACCGCCGCCCAGCGCTCCTCCCCGACCGGCATCAGGTCGAAGTAGTCGCCGCCCACCTGCGCCGACGACACACTGACGCCGCACGCCCGGAACCATCCTGTCGATGGAAACTGGTCCGGCAGCAAGTCCCGTTGGATCGTACGCGCCAGGTCCAACTCCCGTTCCATCCGCTCCTTCAAACGCTCCTGCACAATCAGCCGGGCGTTCTCCAGAATCATCGAGGCTTCCACCGCCAAGGACTGCAGCAGTTCGCCGCTGGTCCCTGAAAGGTCGGCCCGCGACTGCCGGGACTCCAGGTACAAAACCCCGACCGAATCCTTGACGGATCCCAGTACGGCGGTCTCCTCGCCCCCCGCCATCGACACTCGAAGCAGCGGCACACAAACGATGTGCCCGTACTCTTCCACGGTCATCGATAGCAGTTCCCGCCGCCGGTCGAGAGCAGCACACAACACCTCGGGAGGCACTTTCAGGTCGCTTTCGCCCAAGACGGCGCCCGCGGCATCCCGGCCTATCCGCAATCCCAGCCCCTTGCCTTCGCGAAGCAGGACAAAACCCCGTTCGCACCCGGTCACGCTCATTGCCGCTTCGAGCAAACTAGCCAGCACATGGTCGGTTGAAAGTGAGCCGCTTAACGTCCGTGCGACCTCGAGGATGCTCCGCAACCGCTTTAGCCCAGCCGGCGGCGCCGTCGTCCGCAGGCCGACCTGCCGCGTCGTCCGGAAGACAAGCTCATAGCTCTCTTCCATCCCAAAACCCACCACCGACCCATCCAGAAGTACCGACCGGGGCACCTTCTCGCCATTCACGGTAATCCCGTTCCGGCTGTTCAGGTCCTCCACCCAATACTGGCCGGCTTCGAAGACGATCCGCGCGTGGTTCCTCGATGCCCGGTTATCCCGAAGCACCAGATGATTGTTGTCCTGCCGTCCGATCAGAAACGGCACTGGCTCCAGCGGAATCGAGGTCCTTCCTCCCGTTGGCGCCAGAATTTCCAGTTCCGGTCCACCATTGGAAGCTGTCATCGCGCTATGCTTCCACCTCGGCCGCGTCCAATTCCTGCGCCCGTTGCATCTGGCAATTGGCGCAATAACCGCCAATTTCGGTGCGTGTCAGCAGAATTTGAAAGCCCAACGATTCCTGCACCTGGTTGCGGATCTGGATCAGCGGATCGCCAAAATACTCTTCCACTTTTCCGCAGCGCAGGCAAATCACGTGCGCATGCTCCCGTTTCATCCGGGTCTCGTAGTAGTGTTGGTCGCCCGAATGATGCATCAGGTCCAGTTCATCCACCAGCCCCGCCGCCTTCAGCATGTTCAGCGTGCGGTAAACAGTCACCCGGTTTAGCTTCGGGTCCTGCAAACGCGCCATCTGGTACAAACTCTCGGCATCGAGATGTTTTCCGGACTTATCAATCAAGTCCAGCAGGATCTTCCGTTGCCGTGTTAGGCGAACACCCTGATTCTTAAGCGAACTCCTGGTTGTTTCGACCGCCATTACGTAAGGGTAGCAAACGATTGCTACAATTGCCCTTCATGTTTCGTAAGGTTCTCGTGGCCAACCGGGGTGAGATCGCCGTTCGTGTCCTCCGCGCTCTCCGCGAACGGCGGATTCCGAGCGTCGCCGTCTACTCAGACGCCGACCGCAAATCCCTAGCCGTCCAAATTGCAGATGAGGCGGCCTATCTCGGTGCCTCCCCGTCCTCGGAGAGCTACCTCCGTATCGACAAGCTGCTCTCCGCCGCCCGCGCCCATGGGGCTGACGCCATCCATCCGGGCTACGGCTTTCTGAGTGAAAACGCCGAGTTCGCCTCCGCCTGCGCTGACGCTGGAATCACCTTCATCGGCCCGTCCGCGGCCTCCATCCGCGCCCTTGGCTCAAAGACCGCCGCCCGCCAGCTCGCCCTCTCCGTCGGCGCCCCCGTCGTGCCCGGCACTGACGCCGCAGTCTCCGATATCACCGAAGCAAAGCGCATTGCCAGCCAGATCGGCTATCCCGTCATGATTAAGGCCGCCGCCGGCGGCGGCGGGAAAGGGATGCGCGTGGTGGAAAGCGAGGCCGGCCTCGAAGCCGCACTCCGCGACGCCTCGAGCGAAGCCGAACGCAGCTTCAAATCGGCCGAGGTCTATCTCGAAAAAGCCCTGATTCATCCCCGTCACGTCGAAATCCAACTGCTCGGCGACCACCACGGCAACCTGATCCATCTCGGCGAACGGGAATGCTCGCTGCAGCGCCGGCATCAGAAGGTGATCGAAGAGTCGCCCTCTCCGCTCTCGGCCCTCGACCCCGCGCTCCGCCATCGGATGGGCGAAGCCGCACTCAAGATCGCCCGTGCCGCCGGGTACTCGAATGCTGGCACCGCCGAGTTCCTCGTTGACGCCGACCGCAACTTTTACTTCCTCGAGATGAACACGCGGCTGCAGGTGGAACATCCCGTCACCGAACTCGTCACCAGCGTCGACCTTGTTCATCTCCAACTCGACCTGGCCGCCGGGGCGGTGCTCCCTTTGAAGCAGGAGGACATCCGCTGGACCGGCCACGCCATCGAGTGCCGCCTCTACGCCGAAGACCCGGCCAACAACTTCTTCCCGTCCCCCGGCGTCATCGAGAAGCTCGAGCTTCCTTCTGGCCCCGGCGTCCGCCTCGACAGCGGCATCTACGAAGGATGGAACGTCCCGCTCGACTACGACCCGCTTCTGGCGAAACTCGCCGTCTGGGCCCCGGACCGGCTGACGGCCATCGCACGTCTCGAGCGAGCGCTTTCGGAGACGGTGATTCTTGGCATCCGCAACAACATCCACTTTTTCCGGCAACTCCTGGCCGACCCGGATGTCATAGCGGGCAACCTGCACACTACTTTTCTGAACACCTTCCGATACCAAGCCCCACCGCCACCATCGGGTGAAGCCCTCGCCGCGGCGCTCGCCGCGTACCGGCCCAAAGCGGCTCCGTTGCCGCTGTCCCGCCGCTCCGCCTGGAGAAATTCATGATCCCCGATATCGTCGAGATCCGACCCGGCGTTTACTCCGTGCTGCTCAACGGCCGGAGTTTTGTGATCCATGAGTCCGCAACCAACTGGATCGCCCTCAACGCCATCGAATGGGAGCGGGTGGTTACTGATCCGCGGCTTCGCGCTTCTGCCGGTCCCGCCGCCGCCTCGGCCATTCGCGAAGTCAAGGCCGCGATGCCTGGCAAGGTGGTCCGCCTGCTGGCTTCCCCCGGCGATACCGTGGAGGCCGGTCAAGGCCTGTTGATTCTCGAAGCGATGAAAATGCAGAACGAACTCCGGAGCCCCCGCGCCGGAGTCGTCGCCGCCGTCCGCGTGGAGGAGGGGACCACCGTCGCCAGCGGCCAAGTCCTCGTTACACTGGAATAAGCGATGCCCAACCCCGTCTGCCCGAACTGCCAAGGATCCGGCTGGATCATCGCCGAACGCAACGGCATCTCCGGCGCCAAGCGGTGCGAATGCGTCCTCGCCCAGCAGCAGCAGGAGAACTGGGACAACGCAGGTATCCCGCCGCTGTATGAGAATGCTTCGCTCGACAACTTTGTTCTGCCCACCGACAATCAGTTGGCAGCCCGGAACTTGCAGAACGTCATGCTCATCGTTCGCGGCTACGCAAAGGAGTTCCCGAACGTCGACAAGCCCGGCCTGCTGCTCATCGGAGAGCCCGGCACCGGCAAGACGCACTTGGCTGTCGCCGCGCTACGGACCCTGATCGGCCGCGGCTTCTCGGGCCTTTTCTACGATTATCAGCATCTATTGCAAAGCATCCGCGCGAGCTATGACCCCACGAGCGGCAGCACCGACCGCGAGGCCTACTCAACGGCTCTCGACGCCGAACTGCTTCTGCTCGATGACCTCGGCGCCCACCGCATCACGGATTGGGTGGAAGATACCGTCACCAGCCTGATTACCTACCGGTGCAACAACAAGAAACCGATCATTGCGACGACGAACCTCTCCGATCCGGACATTGGCGGCGCGGCTCGCCCGGCGGCGAGCGGCAGCGGCCGGGAATACGGGCGGACCCTCGCCGATCAGATTGGCATGCGGGCCCGCAGCCGTCTCTTTGAGATGTGCCGCGTGATCCGCATGCCGCAGGTGGAAGACTACCGGTTTCGCAAGGCCCGGATTAGCTAGCTGAGTCGCCGCTCGGACCGTAGATCGACGGCACTTTGGCGCCCATCGGCCGGAGGTACGAGGACAACTGCCCCCGGTGATGAACCGAGTGCGCGGTGGCGAACCCGACGTAGTTTACGGCCGGCATCGTGAACGCTCCACCCCATACCGTGACGACCTTGGCCAGATCGTCACCACTCATGGCTTCGACTTTGGCGATCGTCGCCGAAACTTCCTTGTCGTACCATTCCACAACCTCGGCCGGGGTCGTCAGGGCACTCGCACCGGTGGGCATCGGTGCATCGCCACCCAACAAGGCGATGTCCATAAGCATCACCTCACCCTCGACGATGTGCTTGGCAAGGGCCAGGGCTTTCATCGATTTGGCATCCGGGCTATAGTCGAGTTGGTCATCGGGGATCGCACTGATCACCCGCTTGGTTGCCGCCATCTCCATCTTGAGAACACCGGCAAGGTAGGTTCCGATCACTTTTGCTTCTTGAGGGGTCATACCGACACTTTACCCCGAGTTCTGGGTTAAAATTTTGATAACTTTTCAGGACGAAAAGTGTTTGTCCGCAGGTAGAGCGATCATGATGAAAATCTCCAAGATTTTTCATTGCACTTTTTATAAATGTGGAAGTCAGTGGGTTCGCGATGTGTTGTCCGAACCGGCACTGGTTGCACATTCCGGCCATCCACTCCTTGTCAGCGGGGTGGATTTACCGAGTTCCGGCTGGCCAGCATTGGACGCAGGTGGACTCGCAAGCCCCGTGTACACCGCGGGCTTCGGCGATTGGCAAAATCGGCCCGACCCGGACCCGGAGGATCGCTGCGTGGTGGTGACGCGCGACCCGCGCGACGTGATTGTCTCGCTGGTCATTTCGCTCGCGCTTAGCCACACCCCCAACGAGGTCACGTCGCTGCTGCGGCTCCCGATCCGCAATGCGAACAAAGACGACCGGATCCGCATCGGGATCCATCTTTTCAGCCACTGGGCGGCTCAGTTTCAGTCGTGGTTTGGCCCCGAGTTCGACGGAGACATTCTGCGCCTGGACTACGCCGAGCTGGTCACCGATGAACAAGCGGCTTTCCGCCGCATCTTTGCTTATTTGGGCTGGGAGATCCCAGACGATATTGCCACTACGGTAATCAACACCCATTCGTTTCTAGCAACCAGCGGCGGCCGGCGCCGGGGCGAAGAGAACGAGTTCAGCCATCGGCGGAAGGGTATCAGCGGCGACTGGCGGAACCACTTCAGTAGGCAGACCGGAGAGATGTTCGAGACGGCATTCCCCGGGCTGCTGGAGCGGTGCGGCTATGAATCCGGAAATCAGTGGTGGTCTGAATTGGCGGAGGAAGCCGCTCCGGACAGCTCCACGGCCGAAGGGCAATTAGCGCGGCTACTGGCGGCATTCGAGGCCCAGGAGAAGGAGCTCGCGATTCAACGGGAGGCGGCGGCCCAACGGCTGAAGGACGTCGAAACGCTACATCAGCTTTACGACGAGTTACGCTACACTACGTAGAATTTGCGGATCACGTCGCTCGATCAGTTCCGCGGCTATACGGTCGCCGGGATGTTTCTTGTCAATTTCCTCAGCTCCTACAAGGAATTGCATCCGCTGCTCCGGCACCACAACACCTACAACAGTTATGCGGATACGATCATGCCGCATTTCTTTTTCGCGGTCGGCTTTGCGCTGCAGTTGGGGGCGAACAAGCCGATCCCGCGGCTGGTGAAGCGATCCCTGCTCCTGATGCTGGTCGCCGCTCTGGTCTATTGGCCGACGGGCGGCTGGCGAATCTGGTTCCAGACGCTGACCCATATCGCGTTCACGACACTTTGGATTCTGCCGGTGTTGCGATCGTCCGTGCGGACTCAGGTTGTGTTCATGGTCTGTTCCTCGTTGCTGCATCTCGGCCTTTCGAGTTGGTTCTGGCATGACTGGCTACGGGCGCAACGAGTGATTGACGGCGGTCCGCTGGGATTTTTGACGTGGACCGTTCCGACGATAGCGGGGGCGCTCGCCTGCCGCTGGGTCGGCGACGGAAACCTTCGGCCGATGGCGAGTTGGGGACTCGGGCTGATGGCAGTTGGCTATGGACTTTCGTGTTTGACCAACGGTGGTGTGTGGGCGGCGCCGCCGTTCGTAGCGCCGTGGCATCCGCGGGACATGTGGACGATGTCGCAACAGGCGGCGAGCGCGAGCTACCTCTATTTTTCAGCCGGGTTCAGTTTGCTGGTCTACCGGCTGTTCGTCTGGTGGGACCCGCAGATTTCGCTGTTCCGGACGCTGGGCACGAACGCACTGGCTGGTTACATTTTGGCGGGCTATACGGAGGATTTGGTAAAGTACGCCGTGCCCGGTCCGTGGTGGTTGAGTTTTTCGTTATTTTTTACCCTAACTTGGGCCGTTCTGCTCCTGCTCGAAAGGAAGGGTTGGTATTTGCGCCTATAATGGATGGAATTGCATGACAAGAACGAGTGACCTTAGCGAGTTGCAATCGATCGCCCGGACAGTACGCCGGGACATCATTGAAATGATCGGAGCCGCCAAGAGCGGGCATCCCGGCGGATCGCTTTCCGCTGTAGAAATTCTGGTGACGTTGTATTTCGACGTCATGAAACACGACCCCGCCAACCCGGCCTGGCCGCTGCGTGACCGGTTTATCCTGTCGAAAGGCCACGCCGCCCCGGTGCTCTATAGCGTTATGGCCGAGACCGGCTATACGCCGAAGGACCAGTTGAATACGCTTCGCCGGATCGGGTCGATCTATCAGGGCCATCCGGACCGCCGGTTCATCCCGGCGCTCGAGGCCTCGACCGGATCGCTCGGCGTTGGTTTGTCGCTTGGTCTCGGCATGGCCGAGGCTGCCAAGCTCGACAAGAGCCCGTCGCGGACTTACGTGGTGCTGGGCGACGGCGAAATTCAGGAAGGCCAGATTTGGGAAGCGGCGATGTACGCCGGGTTCCACAAGATCGACAACATTGTCGCCATCCTGGACAACAACCGCATTCAGCTTGACGGCTGGGTGAAGGACATCATGGGCCTGGACCCGTTGCCGGAGAAGTGGGCATCGTTCGGCTGGCATGTAATTGAAGTCGACGGGCACGACATCGTGGCGCTGCAGGCTGCATTCGCCGAAGCGGAAGCCACCAAAGGCAAGCCCTCCATCCTGATTGCCCACACCGTGAAAGGGAAAGGCGTCAGCTTCATGGAAAACAATCCGAAGTATCATGGCGTGGCCCCGACCAAGGAAGAAGTGGAACTGGCGCTGAAGGAGATTGGCTAAATGGCAGCCAAGTACGAATTGAAATTGGGCGCGGCGACGCGCGAAGCCTTCGGCAAGGCGCTGGTGGAACTCGGCAAGGCCGATGAAAACGTGGTGGTCTGCGACGCTGACCTGTCGAAGTCGACCTTTACGCACCTGTTTGGCAAAGAGTTTCCGAACCGGTTCTTCTCCTGCGGCATTGCCGAGGCCAACATGGTCTCGATCGGCGCAGGTTTGGCCTCGTCAGGCAAGATCGCTTTTGTGGCCTCCTTCTCGGCGTTTGTGCTGAACAAGGGTTTTGAGCAGTTGCGGGTAAACGTGGCCTACAGCGGCATCCCGCTGAAGGTCGTCGGGACGCATTCGGGCATTTCGATTGGTGAAGACGGCCCGTCGCAGATGTCGGTGGAAGACATTTCGCTCGCGTGTTCGCTGGCCGGTTTTACGGTGATCAGCCCGGCGGACGAAGTGGCGATGTTCTCGCTGGTGAAGCAGGCGGCGTATCATCCCGGCGCGGTGTTTATCCGGGCGGGACGCGTGAAAGTGCCGGTGATCTACGGACCGGACCAGAAGTTCGAGATCGGCAAGGGCATTCAGTTAACCGAAGGCACGGATCTGACGTTGATCAGCACCGGGTTGATGGTGGCGGAATGTCTGAAAGCGGCCGAAAAGCTCGAAGCCGAAGGCGTTTCGACGCGGGTGATCGACCTGCACACGATTAAGCCGATCGACCGGGACATTATCGCCAAGGCGGCGGCGGAGACGGGTTGTATCGTCGTTGCCGAGGAGCACTTGGTGGACTCCGGTCTTGGTGTCCGCGTGGCTCAAGTCGTGACCGAGACCAACCCTTGCGTAATGGAGTTCCACGGTGTGAACAACACCTACGCAGAGAGCGGACTGCCGGAAGAGGTGCTCGAGAAATACAAGATGACCGCGGCTGACGTGGCCGTTACGGCACGCAAGGCCCTAGCCCGAAAGAAGGGTTAGCGTACTGGTTATCGATGGAGCCTCCTGTTGTTGAGAAGTTGCTTGCTCTGCTTTCGGATCGCGAAGCAGAGCAAGCGAAAGTGGCGCGGATGCTCCACGACGATGCCGGCCAGGTTTTGAGCGCGATTGGGCTCCACCTGGATGTATTGCGCAGTGACCTGACGCCTGAACAGAGCGCTCAGGTGGTCGACATTCAGAAGTTGTTGGAGATGGTGATCGGCCGGATCCGCGCGGCGAGCCAAGCGTTGCACGTCAACGTCGTTGAGCGGGCCGGCCTTGGTTTTGCCTTGGAACAGCTCGCGAGCAAGGCCCGCGAGAAGGGATCGGGTATTGCGGTGCAACTGCAGATCGCACCGGGAGAACGATGGCCGAATGATCCGGCGCATGCGGCTTACCGGATTGTTGCTGAACTTATCGAAAATGCGATGCGGCATTCAGGCGCGCAGCGGATCGAAATCCGGATGCAAAGCGGGGTGGTGGAAGTGCGGGACGACGGCCGCGGATTCGATGTTGAGAAAAAGACCGCCGGTTTGGGCCTGCTCTGGTGCCGGCATCTGGCGAAACGATCCCGTTTAGGACTTGCCCTCCAGAGCGGGACCGGGCAAGGTACAATCGTGAAGTTAACCCTCCATGGCCTTTAGCGTCCTTTTGGTCGATGACCATAAAATCATGCGCGATGGCATAAAGGCCATCCTCCGCCAGAGCAGTGATTTTACCGTGGTGGGCGAGACCGACAATGGAACGGATGCCGTGCAGATGGCGCGGAAACTGCGTCCAGTGATTGTCTTGATGGACATTGGCCTGCAGGGCTTGAACGGGATTGAAGCGACGACAGAGATCCTGCGGCACCATCCCGAGATCCGGGTGATCATTCTGTCGATGTACGACGATGAACATTCGGTGGTGAGCGCGATTCGAAGCGGCGCCCGGGCGTTTGTCCTGAAGAAGGCCTCCGACAGTGATCTGGTGGATGCTCTACGAACGGTGGCGAAGGGTGGATCGTATCTGAGCCCACAGGTATCGGATCGCCTGCTGAGCCGTATCCAGCGGGGCGATTTAGAGTCGAAGCCTTTGCCGACGGTACTCGAAGGGTTGTCGCCGCGCGAGTTGCAGGTTCTGCGAATGGTCGCCGAAGGCAAAACCAGCAAAGAGATCGCGGTCATGCTGGACTTGGGATTGCAGACGGTCCGGAGCTATCGGAAGACGATGATGAAGAAGTTGAACGTAAACAACGTCGCCAATTTGACGCAATTGGCGCTGTCGGCGGGTATTACCCGGCTTAGCCCGACGGAGGGAAATCCGAGCGATGATTGAAACGTCGTGGGGCAAGCTGACGGTTCGGGATGCGCACGTCCATTTCTTCTCTCATCGCTTCTTTTCATTGTTGACGGGCGCGGAGCCGGAGGCGGCCACTGGCAAGCTGGGTTGGGTGACGCCACCGGAAGAGCCAGAGGTGCTCGCGGAGCAGTGGGCCAGCGAAATGGACCGTCATGGGGTGGACTGCGCAGCGCTGATTGCGAGCATGCCCGGCGATGAGGATTCGGTAGCCCGGGCGCTGCAGCAGGTGCCGGGTCGGTTTTACGGATATTTCCTGGTAAACCCGTTGGCCGGCGACGCGATAGAACGGACGGCGCGGGCGCTGGACTTGGGATTACGGACCGTTTGCCTATTTCCAGCGATGCACCGGTACTCGGTGGCGGATGAACGGTTGACGCCGTTCTGGGAGATGCTCGCCAGCCGGGAAGGGACAAACGTCTTCATCCATTGCGGCGTTTTAAGCGTTGGCGTGAGGAAAAAGCTCGGACTCCCTTCGCTTTTCGATATGCGGTTTTCGAATCCGATCGATGTACACGGGATCGCCACACGGTATTTGGGGCTTCGGTTTGTGATTCCGCACTTCGGCGCCGGATTTTTCCGGGAAGCTCTGATGGTGGTGGACCATTGCCCGAACGTCTATTTAGACACTTCGAGTTCGAACAACTGGGTGAAGTACGAAGAGGGCGACCTAAACCTGGAGCAGGTGTTCCGGCGCGCCCTCGAAGTGGCTGGCGCTAAGCGATTGTTGTTCGGAACGGACTCATCCTTCTTCCCACGCGGTTGGGTACGAAGCGTTTTTGCTGAGCAGAGCGCCATTTTGGAACGAATCGGCGTGAGCCGCGCTGACGCGGCTGCCATTTTCGGGGACAACCTGGCGGACCTTCACCGGCTGAACGGGAGCTAACGAAACGAAGCCATTGCGACGCCGTTCTGCCTGTAGTTTCAACAGTTGCGCCTGCAAACGAAGGTAGTATCGTTCCGAGGCTCCGACGTAACGGAACAGTTTCTGGAAAGCCCCGGCGTGCTCTTCGCCGATGACGACTCCGAGTCCGATTCCTGAATCGAGGCCGGCGCGTTGCTCGGCATCATCCGGATGGATTTCGCGTTTGAGCGTGTCCAGATAATGATCCATGGCCGCCGTTTCGATCCGTTGGGCCCGTTTGAGACGCCACAGCGAGTCGGCCAGTTCCTCAGCGAGTAGCTGTTCCGCCCCAGGCGCGGGAGCGAACGAATCGATGACGTGCGAACGGAAGGCCTGATACTCGGCTGGGTCCTCGACATCCAGGACTACCGTCTTTGCGGTGAGCCCATGACGAAGCGCGTTTTTCATTGAGGTGGCCTTGCCTTCCTCCGTACGAGGTCCGGTGCTCTTTTTTGCGTTGGCGCGATTGGCGGCCAAACGTCTCTCTGAAGCAGGTGCAAACATGGTGGTTCTCCTGCCTTGAAGTTAGGGGCGGGGAGTGCGGGAACCGGGGCGGGATTGCACGGCGAGGCCGTGGTTATTGGGGGAAAAAATTTCAATAGTCCGGGAACAGGAATTCTAGAAGCCGAAAGCGGCGCGGAGTTCGCGGGCTCGTTCGCGGCTGACATCGAGTTCGACGCCGTTGTGGAGGCGGACTCGCCAGGCCCCCGCGGAGAGCCACGGGAAGATTTCGCGGATGGCTTCGAGCTGCACCAGGGCGTTGCGATGAATGCGGACGAACTCGGCAGCCGGGAGGAGAGTCTCCAGTTCGGCGATGGTCCGGTCCGTCAGTAGCTTTTCGGTGGCGGTGTGGAGGAACACGAGCCGGTCTTCGGCTTGGGCGAACAGGATCTCGCGGCGGTTGAGCAGGACAATCCGCTGGCCCCGGCGGGCGGCTAGCTTGATGGGGGCAGGTTGGCCCAGGGCGGCCTGGAGCTGGCGGAAGAGATCGGGCGCGGGGATCCGGGTGGCGAGACGGTCCAAGGCCCGGGCGAGAGCGGCTGGCTGGACCGGCTTCAGGAGATAGTCAACGGCGTTGGCTTCAAAGGCGCGGACGGCGTAGGCATCGAAGGCAGTCGAAAAGACGACAGGCGGGGCAACGGGGAGTTGGGCGAGAAGGTCGAAGCCGGAGAGGCCGGGCATTTCGACGTCGAGAAAGAGCACATCGGGGCGGGCGGCGGCGATTTGTTCGAGGGCGTCGACGCCGTGGATGGCCTCAGCGATGTTGGTGATGGCGGGGTGGCCGGCGAGAAGCCGGCGGAGAGCCCGGCGAGCGGGCTCTTCGTCGTCGACAATTAGGGCGTTCATTAGTTGTTCGTCCTGGGGAGGTTGAGAGTGAGTTGGAACAATCCGTTGTCGAAGGTGGCCTTGATCCACGCTCGGCGTCCATAGTGGAGTTCCAAGCGCTCGGCAATGAGGCGAAGAGAATGGCCGGGCGGGAGAAGCACCTCGCTGGTCAGAGCCGGCGGTTCGTCCACCGGATTGGCGATACAGACCTGATAGGCTGCGGGGGAGACGGCAAGCGTGACCGTGATGTCGCCTCCTTCCAGGCGCTTGGCGATGCCGTGGCGGACAGCGTTTTCAACAAGCGGCTGGAGGGTAAGCGGCGGTATTTCCAGATCCGGATGTCCGGTCACAGCAGGTAAGGTGTAGCGAAGGCGGGCGCCGAAGCGGGCGCGTTCGATATCGAGGTAGTCGCCAACCAAGGCCAGTTCCGTGGCCAGGGGCACGGGCTGCCCGTCGGCTCCGGCCATGGCGCCTCGGAAGAGATTGGCGAACTGTCCGAGAATTCGCTGGGCTTCGGCAGGCTGGTCGGGAATGATGGCCGAAACGGTGTTGAGGGTATTGAAGAAGAAGTGGGGACGGATTTGGGATTCGAGGGAGCGCGCCTGCGCGCGGGATTCAGCCAGTTCACGGCCGGCACGACGGTTCGCATCCGAAGAGAGGACAAAGGCGAGGCTGACGCCGAGGAATCCCATGTAGAGGAACAGGTCTCTGGAGTCAGAGACTTCGAGACCGAGGGCGCGATAGGCCGCGAACTGGAGGGCGCCAGCGGCGGCCAAGCCGCCGGCAGCGGCGAAGCGGAGAAGCCAGCGGCGGCCTCGAAGGGCCGGAACGTGAAGCGAGAGAGTGCAGAGATACCCGGCGAGGATGCCAGCCACGGCGGCCACGAGTTGGAGAAGGGCGCGATGGCCCATTTGGGGCGCGGCGGGAAGCGTGAGGAGAGCGACGATGACGCCAATGGCGCCCGCGCGAGCCAAGGACGATGAGAGGCGCGGGGGAGAGGGAGCAGTGGAGCCAGGGAAGGGGTTGAGAAGTAATGACTGGTTCATGACGCCATCATGCGGTCGGATCACCGTAGGCTAGCGGAACTTCGGATGAATAGTCGAATCGGGAGGATGAACGGTTGAGGCGGGTTCCGGTCAGCAGCCGTCGACTTGGCCGGGCTCGATGCGGTTGCGGCCGTTGTGCTTGGCACGGTAGAGGGCTTCGTCGGCGGCGCGGAGGAGCAGATCGGCGTCGGCTCGGGGGCAGAGTTGGGCGTAGCCGAGACTGGCCGTGATGGGGAGCGACACATCGCCGACGACGACAGGCTCCGCAGCCACAGCTTGGCGGACGCTTTCGGCGAGTGCCGCCAGGTTTTCGGTGGGCCGGGAGGTGACGAGGAGAAACTCTTCCCCGCCATCGCGGCCGACGACGTCGGTTGCCGCGAGCGAGTTTTGGATCCGGGAGGCGGCGGTGATCAAGACGGCATCGCCGACGGCATGGCCGTAGGTATCGTTGATGCTCTTGAAGCGGTCGAGATCGAGCATGATGACACCGACGGGGGCGCCGGTGCGGCGGGCGTCGTCCATGCGTTCGGCGAGGACCTCGCGGATGCGGGCGCGGTTCTTGAGGCCGGTGAGGGCGTCGTGCGTGGCCTGCTGGCGGAGCTCTTCCCTGGCGGAGAGGAGTTCATCCTGCAATTCGACGATGCGCCGGCCGGCACGGAGGCGGACGCGCAGCTCCTGCTGATCGAACGGTTTGACGACGTAGTCGTCAGCGCCGGCGGTCATCCCTTCAATCACGTCCTCTTTCTGGGTGCGTCCCGTGAGCAGGAGGATATAGATGTATGAGTCGCCACCCTGGCCACGGACCTTTTCGCAAACCTCGGGGCCGGTAAGTCCGGGCATCATCCAGTCGAGAATGGCGAGACGCGGTGCGTCGGGCCCACTTAGTACTTCCCACGCCTGAGTACCATCCGAAGCGGAGATGACATCGTACCCCCACTTCTTGACCATACTGCCAAGGAGATGACGGGAAACGCTACTGTCGTCAGCGATCAGGATTTTCATTCAATTGAGCGAGGGGCAGCCCACGCTCCTCTTTGATCATATCGGTAAGAAGGCAGGGCAGGAGGAGTACAAATTTAGCCGGGGAGGGTCGACAACCTAGGCTGAAAGGGATTGGTTCATGATAACCGAGATCGGCGGCTGTGCTGGAGAGTAAGGGGATATTTTTTTAGGGGACAGGGAAATCCCCGAGTGGACAGTGAGCGTGGGGAGGGCATGGTATGGTGAAAAGACGGTGGCGGGTATCGACTTTGCCGCCGGTATCAGGAGAGTTTGAATAGCCCCATGCAGAACTTTGGCTACGTGCCCTATGTTGTAGAGCAGACCTCACGGGGGGAACGCACCTACGATATTTATTCCCGTCTATTGAAAGAGAACATCATCTTCCTGGGAACCCCGATTGATGATCAGGTGGCGAATGTCATCATCGCCCAAATTCTCTTTTTGGCGGCCGAGGACCCGGAGCGGGACATCTCGATCTACATCAACTCTCCGGGTGGTTCGATTACGGCCGGTTTGGCGATTCTGGACACGATGAATCTGGTGCAGCCGGATATCGTAACGTACTGCGTCGGCCAGGCCGCGTCGATGGCCGCTGTCCTGTTGGCCTGCGGTACGAAGGGCAAGCGGTATTCGCTGCCGAATTCGCGGATTCTGATTCACCAGCCCTCGATGCAGGGATTGGCGGGCCAGGCGACGGAGATCGACATTTTCGCCCGGGAAATCCTGAAGATGCGCGATTCGCTGAACAAGATTTTGGCGGACGCGACGGGGCAGACGGTGGAGAAGATCGCGCGGGACGTGGAGCGCGACTACATCATCCGCGCCGATGAAGCGATTGAATACGGCATGATTGACCGGGTGATCAGCAACAGCAAAGACGTCGTGAAATAATCGTCGTTGCGAGGAAGTCCGCGCCGGAATTCGTTTCGGCGCGGGCGCGCACGATGAAAATAACCCGAATACTAACTAAAGTTGTTCATGCGCGGATGCGCAACTGGATTTTCGTAAAGGTGGAGACCGATCAGGCGGGCCTTTACGGGTGGGGCGAGGCGACGCTCGAGTGGAAGACGAAGAGCGTGGTGGGGGCAGTGGAAGACCTCTCCGTGCTGCTGATTGGGCAGGATCCGCGGCGGATTGAGCATTTGTGGCAGATCATGCACCGGCAGTATTTCTGGCGCGGGGGCATCATCAACTACACGGCGATCAGCGGGATTGACCAAGCGCTGTGGGACATCAAGGGCAAAGAGCTGGGCAAGCCGGTGCATGAGCTGCTGGGCGGGCCGGTGCGGGACACGCTGCGCTTCTACGACCATCTGGGGGGCGGGAAGCTGGAAGACATCTATGGAGCTTCGGACCCGGGGTACTTTGGGGAACGGATCCTGATGTCGATGGAGGAAGGGTTCACGGCGGTGAAGTCGATGCCGATTCCGATTTCGGATCCGGTGGAACGGGCGGGGACGTTGAAGAAAGCCGCGAAGTGCGTGGAGGCGATGCGACTGGCGGCAGGCGACGATATGGACATCATGCTGGACCTGCACGCGCGGACCACGCCGGCGGCGGCGATTCAGTTCGGCAAGATGCTCGTCGACTATAACCTGTATTGGTACGAGGAGCCTTGCTGGCCGGAGTCGATTGACGGGCTGGCGGAGGTGGCGCGGGCGCTTCCCTTCCCGATTGCGACGGGCGAGCGGCTGGTGGGCCGGTGGGAGTTTCGGGAGCTGTTTGAGAAGCGGGCTTGCGCGGTGGTGCAGCCGGATTGTTCGCACTGCGGCGGGATCAGCGAAGTGCGGCGGATTGCGGCGATGGCGGAGACGTACTTGATGTCAGTCGCGTGCCATAACCCGCAGGGGCCGATTTCGACAGCGGCGTGTACGCACGTGGCGTTTGCGACGCCGAACTATCTGATTCAGGAAGTGGTGCGGAAGGACGTGCCGTGGCGGGCTGAGGTGGTGAGCGGGCAGATTCCGATCGTTGGGGGCCAGGCGGTGCCGCCGACGGCGCCGGGGCTGGGGATCGACATCAATGAGGCCGCTGCGGACAAGCATCCGTGGGAGCCGGAGGTGACGATGAACTTCTTCCGGCGGGATGGGAGCGTGGCGGACTGGTAGAAACGAAAAAGTCCCGCCCGGTGGATGGCAGGAGATGCCTTCGACCGGAGCGGGACTTTTTGCTTTCGTTTAGCTAGCGACTACCAGCGACTACCAGCGGCTGCCGCCGCCGCCACCGCCGCGACCACCGCCGCCGCCCTTACCGCCACGACCGCCGCCGAAGCCGCCGCCGCCGCCCTTACCACGGCCGCCACCGCCGCCGCCAAAGCCGCCACCACCACCGCCGGAGGGACGGAACCCGCCGCCACCGCCGCCGCCGCCGAAGCCGCGCTCTTCGCGAGGACGAGCTTCTTCCACTTTCATCGGACGGCCACCGAGCTCATAGCCGTTCAGGGCTGTGACTGCGTTGTCGCCTTCCTCATCGTTGGGCATTTCCACAAAGCCAATGCCGCGCATCTGGCCGGTATCGCGATCGCGCAACAGGTGGACGCGATCCACTGCGCCGTACTGTCCGAACAATTGCAGCAACTCGTCATCGCGGACGTCGTAGGGCAGGTTGCCCACAAAAATATTTTTCATCGATCCAAGGTCTCCTTACCTAGCAAATCCAATACCCGCGCAAGAAAGACCCACGACCAATGATGAATGCAAGACTGACTCGGCGCGAACCGGCTGCCCTTTAAGCATAACCCGAAATCGAGCTAGAAAAGAAGCTTAATTCCCAACTGCAGGTGACGCGGGGCTTGCGAGGAGAGAATACGCCCGTAGGTACCGGAGCCGAGGACGGAATCGGGTAAGTCGAAATTGGTGCGGTTAGCTACGTTGAATGCCTCGGCGCGGAACTGCAGATTGAGGCGTTCGGTGAGTAGCGTGTTCTTTGTAATGGAAACGTCAAGGTTGGCCAGACCGGGGCCGGTGAGTATGTTGCGGCCGCTGTTGCCCAACGTGCCGAAGGGCTGGAGGGCGAAGGCGGCGGTATCGAACCAACGCTCCGGCGTGGGGTTAGTCAACTTGCCATCGGCTAGGCGGTTGGGCCGATCGTTGGCGCCGAAGCCGAAGTTGGTGCGGCCGGTGTTAGAGCGGTCGAGATCAGACAGCAGGCTAACGCTGAAGGGGCGGCCGGATTGGAAGCTCCAGACGCCGTTGGTCTGCCAGCCGCCGAGCCACTTCTGTCCGCGGCCGAAGGGGAGATCGTAGACGTAGGCGAGAGAGAGGCGCTGGCGGACATCGAAGCTGGAGCGGCCGCGTTCGAGGCGCCAGTTGTTCGAATCCATGGGGAAGTTGGGATCCGCCGCGGAAGAGAAGAAGTTCGAGGCGTCGTCGATGGACTTACCGAGGGCGTAACTGCCGAGAAGGCTGAGGCCGCGGGAGACGCGCTGTTCGAAGCGGGTCTGGAGGGCGTGGTAGTTGGAGTTACTCCGGGATTCGATGGCCGTGATATCGCCATAGAAGGGGTTGGGGCGGAGGTTCTGCTGCGCGGTGCTGGGGCCGGCCTGATTGATATCGCGACCGGAGTGGAGCTTGGTGCCCTTGGCGCCTACATAGCCGACTTCGAGGACGCGGCCGGCGCCGAGTTGGCGCTGCACATTGAAGCTGAAGTTCTGGAGATAGGCGGTGCGAAGGTCGCGCTGGAAGGTGACCGCCGAGGGGGGAAGGGCGAGGGGGAAGTTGGCGGGGAAGGGATCGTGGAGCAGTAAGTTGTACTGTTCGAAGGTGAAGTAAGTGCCTACGTTGTAATAGGGAGCGTTGAAATAGATGCCTTCGCCGGGGGCGAGGGGCGCCTGGTCGTAATAGAGGCCATAGCCGGCGCGGAGGACGGTTTTTTCGTTGAGGGCGTAGGCGAGACCGAGGCGGGGGGCGAGGTTGTTTTTGTCGGCGAGGAAGGCGCCGCGGGGAATGCCGTTGGTGCCGAGCTGATTGAGCTGGCCGTTCGTTGCGTTATAGATGGACGCGCGGTTGTTGGCGTCGACGGGGGGCGTGGCGAACTCGTAGCGGACGCCGTAGGTGAGGGTGAGTTTGGAGGTGAGCTTCCAGGCGTCCTGGGCGAAGAACGAGGCAGACTTCGCGCGGAGGCGCTGGTCGTTGATGCCGGTGGCGCGGCTCGAAACGGAGACGAGGCCCTGCATCATTTCCGACAGGGCGTTGCCGGTGAAGCCGACGAAGGAGAGGAGGCCGCGGGAGAGGACGTTGCGGTAGGCGTTCTGTTGCTGGACGCGGTAGTCGAAGCCGAATTGGAAGGTGTGGCGGTTGCGGGTCCAGGTCAGCTGGTCGATTAACTGGTAGGTGTTGGTGATGCCGCGCTGGGGGTTGTTGTATTCGTCGCCGAGGGAGCCGAAGCCGGCGATGGAGATGTAGCTGAGGCCGCCGTTGATGGGATCGGCCGGGGAAGGCAGGCCGATGCGGGAGTTGAGATTAGCGGCTTGCTGTTCGGGGGTAACGCCGAGGGCGACGCGGTTGAAGCCGAGGCGGAGTTCATTCAGGATGTTGGGGCGGAAGGCGTGCACCTCCGAGATCATGAGGTTCTGGCCGCGGCGGGCGTTGTTAGTGCCGAAGCCGGGCACCGGGGAGAAGGCTGCGCCGGAGAAGGGCTCAAAGAAGTCGCGATCAGAGAATGAGTAGCGCGCGGAGAGATCGGAGTTGCGGGCGAGGCGGTGGTCGAACTTGAGATCGAAGGAGTGGTTGCCATCGCGGGAAACGGGGGCGCCGGCGAAGTTCTGGGCGGGGTCGGCGCGGTTGGGGAGGGGATAGAGGCTGGCGATGCCGAGCGCGATGGGGTGGAGGCGCTGGGCGGGGATGATGTTGCCGGGGAACGGCATTTGGGTGAAGAGGTCGATGGGGGGCGTGCGGGGGTCGGACTGGGAGAAGTTGCCGACGCGCTCGAGGGCGGTGGGTACGCGGGTGGCGCGGGAGATGCCTTCGCGGCCGAGGCGGGTTTCGAAGTCGGCGAAGAAGAACGTGCGGTCCTTCACGATGGGTCCGCCGACGGCGGCGCCGAACTGGTTGCGCTGGTAGCGGGGGTCGGGTCCGGCGGGGGCAAAGAAGTTGCGGGCGTCCATGGCCTGATTGCGGAAGAAATGATACAGCGAGCCGTGGAGGGCGTTGGTGCCGGATTTCAGAACGACGTTGACTTGGCCGCCGGCGTTGCGGGCGAAGGAGGCGTCGTAGTTGCCGGTGAGGACTTCGAATTCGCGGATAGCGTCGACCGAGGGGGTGACGCCGACGCCATTGAGCTTGGGGTCTCCATTGTAGACGCCGTCGAGGGTGAAGCCGTTGGCGGAGTCGCGGGCGCCGTTGGCGTTGAAGGTGAAGTCGCCGCGGACGGTGCCGGAGGAGCCTTGGGCGGGGAGGGTGACGCCGGGGACGAGGAGGGCCAGGGATTGGAAGTTGCGGCCGTTGAGGGGGAGATCGACGATCTGACGATTCTGGATGGTAGCGCCGAGGGACTGGGTGTCGGTCTTGAGGGATTCGCTGGGGGCGAAGACTTCGATGGTTTCGGTGCGGTCGCCGGGCTGGATGAGAAGTTCGACGCTTTGTTCCTGATTGACGTGGAGGGTGACGTTGGTGACGGAGCGGCGGAAGCCGGGGGAGTCGATGGTGACTTTGTAGTCGCCGGGGGGGAGGAGGGCGAAGGAGAAGGCGCCGGCGGAGTCGGTGCGGGCGTTCCAGGTGCGGCCGGTGGCGGTGTGCGTCAGGACGAGATTGGCGTCGCGGACGATGGCTTTGGAGCCGTCGCGGACCGTGACACTGAGGAGGCCGCGGAGGGTTTGGGCGGGGAGGAGAGCGAGGAAGAAAAAGAACAGGAGCGCAATTCGACTCATCCTTATAGGATACTTAATCGCCATGACTCGCTTCGTGTTTTTTGCTTTCGTGGGCTGCCTGTGGGCGGCGGATTGGCCGCAACATTTGGGGCCGAACCGGAACGCGGTTTCGGGGGAGGCGGATTTTTCGCCTAGTGGAAAGGTGGTTTGGAGCCGGGACGTGGGGGCGGGGTTTGCGGGTCCGGTGGTGAGCGAGGGGAAGGTTTACCTGTATCACCGGGTGGGCGAGGAGGAGATTTGCGAGGCGATGGACGCCGAGACGGGAAAGACGCGTTGGCGGACGGCGGTGCCGACGAACTATCGGGACGATTTCGGGTTTGATGAGGGGCCAAGGGCGGTGCCGGTGGTGAGCGGGGGGCGGGTGTTTTTGCACGGGGCGCATGGGGTGTTGTCGGCGTTGGACGCGGGGACGGGGAAGGCGTTGTGGCAGGTGTCGACGATGAAGGTGTTCGAGGTGGAGAAGCAGTATTTTGGGCAGGCGTCGGCTCCGTTGGTGATGGGGGACCGGGTGATGCTGCAGGTGGGAGGGAAGGCGGGGATTGCGGCGTTTGCGGTGGCGAGTGGGAAGGTTTTGTGGACGGCGACGACGGACGAGGCGGGGTATGCGAGTCCGGTGGCTTATAAGAATGGCGAGGCGGTGTTTTTTACGCGGACGGGGTTGGTGGTGTTGAACGTGGAGACGGGGAAGGTGCGGGGGCAGATGCGGTGGCGAGCGCGGTCAAACACGACAGTCAACGCGGCAACGCCGGTGGTGGTGGGGGATCAGGTGTTTTTGACTTCGAGCTATGAGGTGGGGGCGGCGCTCGTGGATTTAACGAAGACGCCGTTGAAGGCGGTGTGGAGCGGGGATGAGTCGTTGAGCGCGCATTATGCGACGCCGGTTTATAAAGATGGGTTTTTGTATGGATACCACGGGCGGCAGGAGATGGGGCCGGAGCTGCGGTGCATTGAGATGAAGAGCGGGAATGTGAAGTGGTCGACGGTGCGGTTCGGGGCGGGGAGTATTTTGCTGGTGGGAGGAAAGCTGGTGGTAATGCGGGAGAAGGGGGATTTGTTAATTGCGGAGGCGACGCCCAAGGGGTATAAGAAGTTGAACGAGTTCAAGATTTTAGATGGGGTGGTCAGGGCGTATCCGGCGTTGGCGAATGGAACTTTGTTTGTACGGAATGAAAAACGGCTTGTTGCGGTGAGATAAGATTGGGTCGCTATGCGACTCTGGCTTGGATTTCTCTGTTCGCTTGCTTTGCAGGCGGAGGCGTTGCCCGTGATTGCGACCGTGGAGCGGCAACCGCTCGCGGCGCAGGTAGAACGTATCGTGCAGGCTCTGGAATTGACCGGGGAGCCGTTTGCCGAGAAGGCCGCTTTGGCGGGGGCATCGGTTACCAAAATCCAGGAGATTCTGGATAAGCATTGTCTTGTCGGGTTGGAGATCAATCCGGAAGCCCGGGTGAAGGTGCAGCAGGGGCCGGCGAAGGCGGAGTTGCTGGAGCAGGGTTGGCGGAGCTTCCTTGTGAAGGTGCACAACCAGGCGGGGTTGACGGCGGCGGTGGGGGTGGACTCGCCGAACGCGGGGCCAATGCAGAATCAGAATGCGAACACGGGGAACCGGCGGTGGATGGAGATTCAGAGCTATACGCGGCAGCCGCTGAAGGTGCATCTTTCGGGGTTGGAGGTGGAGTACCGGGTGATCCAGATTTATGCCCGCGAGGCGGGGCAGCGGGAAGGCAAACTGGTTTTCGATGTGGGCCAGGGCACGCAGGATTTGGGGTTCCGGAGCGAGGTGGATGTGCTGTTCCGGATTACGCCGGCAGCGAAGTTGACGCTGGGGGTGAAGGATTCGGATGGGCGGCCGACTACGGCTTCGTTTTTGGTGAAAGACGAGAAGGGACGGGTGTATCCGTCGCAGGCGAAGCGGAAGGCTCCGGATTTTTACTTTCATCCGCAGGTGTACCGAGCGGATGGGGAGACGCTGGCGTTGCCGCCGGGGACGTATACGGTGGAGGTTTCGCGGGGGCCGGAGTATAAAAAGATTGTTCGGAAAGTGACGATGGACCGGGTGGATCGGAAGGAGGCGTTTCAGTTGGAGCGCTGGGTGGATCCGGCGAAGTTGGGTTGGATTTCGGGGGACCACCATATTCATGCGGCGGGATGTTCGCACTATGAGCGGCCGACGGAGGGGGTGTATCCGCAGGACATGATGCGGCATGTTTTGGGAGAGGACTTGAAGATTGGGAGCGTGTTGACTTGGGGGCCGGGGTGGTATTTCCAGAAGACGTTTTTTGAGGGGAAGGACAATGCGTTGTCGACGGCGGAGAACCGGATCCGGTATGACGTCGAGATTTCGGGGCATCCTTCGAGCCATACGGGGCATTTGGTTTTGTTGGGGGTGAAGGAGCAGGACTATCCGGGGACGCAGCGGTTAGAGGATTGGCCGACGTGGGGATTGCCGATTCTGCAGTGGGCGAAGAAGCAGGGTGCGGTGACCGGGTTTGCGCATTCGGGTTGGGGATTGGAGATGCCGAAGGATGAGTTGCTGTCGTATGACCATCCGCGGTTTGACGGGATTGGGGCCAATGAGTATATCGTGAGCGTGACGCATGGGGCCGTGGATTTCCTGTCGAGCGTGGATACGCCTTGGCCTTGGGAGTTGAACATCTGGTACCACACGTTGAATGCGGGGTATCGGACGCGGATCAGCGGGGAGACGGATTTTCCTTGTATTTACGATACGAAGGTGGGGTTAGGACGGAGCTATGTGCGGCAGCCGAAGCCGGACTATGGGGATTGGATTGCGGGGATTAAAGAGGGCCGGAACTATGTTTCGGATGGGCGGAGCCACTTGATTGATTTTCGGATCAGCAACGTGGAGATGGGTAAGGGGGATGTGAAGTTGAGCCGTCCGGCGAGGGTGACGGCGACCGTGCAGGTGGCGGCGATGTTGAACGATACGCCGGAGCCGAAGCGGAAGGCGAACGTGAAGCCGTACTGGGACGTGGAGCAGGCGCGGGTGGGGACGAGCCGGAAGGTGCCGGTGGAGTTGGTGGTGAATGGGGTGGCGGTGGAGCGGACGGAGATGGAGGCGGATGGGGTTATGCGGGAGGTGAAGTTTACGACGCGGATTGAGCGGAGTTCGTGGGTGGCGGTGCGGGTGCTGCCGAGTTCGCATACGAATCCGATTTGGGTGACGGTGGGGGAGGATCCGGTGCGGGAGAAGAAGAGTATTGAGTGGTGCTTGAAGGCGGTGGACATTTGTGAGCAGCAGAAGACGGGGAGGGTGAAGCTGAGTGAGCGGGGGGAGATGGCTCGGGCGTATGAGTATGCTCGGCAGCAGTATCGGGAGAGGCTTAAGTAGGACGGAGGAGCGTCCTCCTAGGGAGTGGTCAGACAGTGCTCTTCGTCAAAGCTTCTCCCGGATGACGGCAATGGCTTTCTCTAAAACCTCGTCGCGTCCAGCGCGTAGGCCTGCAATCGTGGGCGCAACCGGGAAGTCAGGCTG
The DNA here is from genome assembly GCA_945890485.1 of Candidatus Sulfopaludibacter sp. SbA3. Taxonomy (GTDB): domain Bacteria; phylum Acidobacteriota; class Terriglobia; order Bryobacterales; family Bryobacteraceae. The sequence goes on from CAMDCN010000022.1 coordinate 49,244, forward strand.
CAACCCAACGCGTTGCAACTGTCGGCCGTCCGGCCAGCGAACGTCGTGTCCGGAGAATGAGACCAAGATCCCGCCGGGTAATCGCATGGCAGTAGTATCACCATTGGCGCCCGCGGTGGGTTGACCAACAAACCGGGTACCATTGGCGACTCGATACATGAGTCCGCTGTGCTCGGACTGACTAATGGCTCGCTCATCGATCAGCATGAGCGTCAATCCGGGATAGTGCGCAACATGACTTGGCCGTTCCGGAAGGGATTGCTCAACCACCCGCGAGACAATCTCGCCCTCCTGGACCAGATTCCGCCGAAACAGGGCATTGACTGGCTGTGCTCGTGCCGAGAGCCTTGGGGCGATGCTCCAAGCCGTGCCACGCGGATAGCCCCGCATGTCCATGATGATGGCCCGTGTGTCGCGAAAAGCTTCGAACATCGCATCGACTTGGGAATCCTCGAGGCGGGTCAAATCGACGTATCCGATCGCCGCGTCGACTTTGCGAAACACTGGTTCGTCTGTTGCCCGAAGGCTGTCAGCATACGCAAAGCGCCGGTCGAACTCGATCTCCCGCTTGGCACCGTTTGCCGCTTCAAATTGAAAGCGGGCCGTTGACCCTTCGGCACCACGAAGCGCAGCCAGTAGCGCGCCGTAGTCCCCTGCGTGGGCCGTGGACGCCGCCAGGAGCCCCTTGAGCTCGTCCACTCTCTCTTGGATAGGGCGTCCATCGATCCCGAGAAGGACATCCCCGATCTGCAAGCCCGAATTCCGGGCTTTGGCGGTGAGAGCGACCACAGTTGCCCGGCCCTCTACCCAACGCACCGAGAACGGGGCTGGCCTCAGCCCCAAAAACCGATTTAGTTCCCGGCTCACCGCTTGGCAGTGCGAATCCCCAGTGCGGGCCACCAATCGTGCAATGGCCAGGTGATACTCCAATCCATCGCTGGCGCTACGCACGTCACGAAGTGCCTGCAGTAGCGTGTTATCCCAGTTCTCTCCAATCAAGTGCTTGTAAGGAAAGAAGTACTCGAATACGCTCCAAGCCTTCAATGCCCCAAGGAGGCGGAGGCCCTCCGCAGGGTAGGTTTCTTCACGGTAGTCTTTTTGCACAAATGGCAGGAGGCCAAATCCTCGAGGAAACGCCGCGACACGAAGTGGTTGATTTAGTAGCTCCAATGCCGCATCAAGTCCATTTGCTGCGACCTCCCGTTGCGGCGAGAAGCCATAAGCGCCGTCGGGATGTAGGAATTCGTGGGTGCGAATCATCGCGGTGATGTCGTCCACCATCGGCATCGACTGACAGAGCACCACTGCGCAATACGCGTGAGGTCCTTCAAGCACGATGCCGATCTTGCCCGAAAGCTGCAAACTGATCAATTGCGGAGGAAGCTTGGTGAGTCGACTGGCGATAACGACGACTGGTTTCAAGGTCGATCCTCCCGGAGCGGCGTGGCTGAGAGTCGTCTGCAGGGAACGGTGGTATTGCTGGTGGGCAAAGCCCTGGGTTACCAGCGCATTCGGGTAACCAGACCAGTGAAGGCTCACTAGCGTCGTCGCCGGTGACGGCTGCGGGTTGAGTCTATCGCTCCATTCGTCGTCGAGTGCAGGCGACCGGCGTGCGTCAATGATCAGACCCCGAACGTCCTCTTCGGCGAAGGCTCGAAAGAGGGACGATGCTATCTGATCCAGTTCTTCGGCGTGACCATGGCCAGGATCAAAGACTATAGCGCCGCGCTCCCGGCGGAAGGCGGGCAAGCGTTTGGCAACTGCTTCGTCTTGATTTCGAATCCGGACATAGGTGGCCGGATCTTGCAATGGCCGGAGCAGTGCCTCGATGGCGATTTGATACTCCAGTGGTATCGTGGCCGCCAAGATTTTGGGAGCCGCTGTGGCGAAGGCGTTGTCCCAGTCAATCTCTCGCGAGGCAAGCCAGGGATGGGTGTATTGAATTCGCGCCCAGAGTTTTCCGGCTGCAGCGAGCCGAGGCAATGCATCTTGGGCGAACAGCGAATTGACCACTGCCAAAAAGAGAACGGCACGCATGAGTCTATCCTAGCTTGGCGGATTAGTGACCGGACGCGCGTCGATGGAGCCGCATTGTGATTGGCAGTACTTGCGAAAGTCGTTCGCGGAGGGGGGAGAGGTTGAGAGCGATTGGGCATGTCCCCAAGAAGCGAGGATTCCGATTGCCATATAGCGTTTCGCGTGGCAAGCGGACACCGACTACGTTTCCCTGCCCCAAAGAAAAGGAATGGCGCAGGCTGGTGGCACGGCGGGGCGTTCGCGGGGTTGAGTTTATAGGTGGGTGAGGATTTCGGACAAGGGCTTTTTGGTGAGGTCGGGGACTTGGGCGTCAGGGGCGGGGTAGCCTACGGGGATTAGTAGAAAGGGGCGTTCGTTGGCGGGGCGGTGGAGAATTTTTGTCAGGAAGCCCATGGGGCTGGGGGTGTGGGTGAGGGTCGCTAGGCCGGCTAAGTGAAGGGCCGCGAGGAGGAAGCCGGTGGCTATGCCGACGGACTCCTGGACGTAGTAGTGCTTCACCTTTTCGCCTTCGGGGGTTAGAGCGTGGTTGATGGCGAAGACGACGATTAGGTAGGGGGCCGTTTCGAGGAAGGGCTTGTTTTCGTCGGTCCCGAACGGGGCTAGGGCGGCTAGCCATTCGGCGGGGAAACGGTGCTCGTAGTTTTCCTTCTCTTCGGCTTCGGCGGCTTCGCGGATCTGGCGCTTGATGGCCGGGTCGGCGACTACTACGAAGTGCCAGGGCTGCTGGTTGGCTCCGCTGGGGGCCGTCGCGGCGGTGCGGATGGCTTGCTCGATCAGGGCGTAGTCGACGGGTTCGGAGGAGAAGTCGCGGACCGTGCGGCGAGTGGCCATGCGGTCGTGGAACTCTCCGTCCGGGGGGCGGCGCTCAAAATCTAGCGGCTTAAAGCTGGGCAAAGCAGTAGAGGCTCGAACGGGTGCGGAGGTAGATGCGGCCGTTGACGATGGCGGGCGTCGCGAAGACCTCGTCGTCGAGCTCGTTCATCGCGAGGATCTCCCATTCGCCGGCTCCTTTGAGAACCACGACTTTGCCGGCGGCGCTGATCATGTAGACCTTGCCATCACCGGCGACGGGAGAAGCCCAATACTGTTCGAGGGCTCCGGTGAGGCGGCCTTGCTTGATGACTTCTCCGGTCTTGGGATTGAGGGTGGTTAGCACTCCTCCGTCCTTGACGATCCAGAGGGCTCCGGCGTAGTGGAGGGGCGCGGAGGTATTGGGGAGCGACTTCGAATAGCGCCAGAGAACGTGGGAGTTGGAGACGTCGCCGCGGCCGCCGGGCTTCGCCGCGACTAGCGCGTTGCGGGTTTGCTTCAACATGCGGTAGAAGCTCCACTCGCGGGAGTCGATGAAGCCGTCGTGGTCGAGGTCGGCGGCGGTGAAGCCTCCGGCTTTGATGCCGTAAGCAAGCGCTTCGGTGGCGTCGAGCTTGCCGTTGTTGTCTTTGTCGTGGGCGGCTTGGATTTCGTCGAAGGCGGGCACTTCAGGCATGGGGCCGTCGCCGCCGGTTTCCCAGGAGCTTTGGTACATGATGCCGTCGATGAGAATGGGGGGACTCTTCGATTGCCAGGACATGCCGCCGAACCACCAGAGCTTTTCGCCGGTGGCGAAGTTGTAGGCGACGGTGAGGTAGGCGCCGGGGATGATCATCTCCACCGGGCCACCCTTGGGGCGGTAGAGGGCGGGGACTCCGTAGCCGCGGGTGACTTCGGGGCGCTCGATCTTGTATTTTACTTTGCCGGTTTTGGCGTCGGCGGCGAGGAGGTAGGAGTTGGTGTCCTGGTCGCAGATGAGGACGACGGTGCCGTCGGCGACGATGGGCGAGGAGCCGTGGCCGTTGGGATTGTTGAACGGGCCGAGGGGCATCTGCCAGACGGGCTTGCCTTCGACGGTGTAGGCGAGGAGGCCGAAATCACCGAAGAACGAGTAGACGCGCTGGCCGTCGGAGGCAGGCGAGGGGGAGGCCGCGGAGTTGGTTTTCTGAAACGCTTCCTTGCGCGGGCGGGGGGATTCCTGTCGCCAGAGCTCCTTACCAGTCTCCGTGGACAAAGCGATGGTGAAGAGCTTTTCGCCTTCAACGGCGGTGACGAAAATGCGCTTGCCGACGACGATGGGCGAGGAGTGGCCGGGGGGCAGGGGGACCTGCCAGACCATGTTCTTTTTGGCGTTGAATTCGGTGGGGAGCTGGTGGCCTTCACTGACGCCGAGGGCTTCGGGGCCGCGGAATTGGGGCCAATCGACGAAGGCGAGGAGGAGGATGGGCCAGATCACTTCGCCCCCTTGGCAAAGCAGTAGAGGTTTTCGTGGGTGCGGAGGAAGATGCGCCCATCGAGGAAAGCGGGGGTGGCGTTGACGGCTTCGTTCATGGTGTTGACTTGGAGGATTTGCCAGTCGGCGCCGGTTTGGACGACGACCACTTTTCCTTCTTGCGAGATGGCGTAGAGTTTGTCGCCGGCGACGACAGGGGAGGAGTAGTAGTCACCGGGAGCGCCGGTGAGGCGGCCTTGTTTGAGCACGCCGCCGGTCTTGGCGTCGAGGGCGGTGAGGATGCCGCTTTCCTTGACGAGGTAGACGATGCCGTTGTGGAGGACGGGGGAGGGGGTGTTGGGGAGGGACTTGTGGTAGCGCCAGAGGACGTTGGTGGCGGTCATATCGCCGCGGCCGCCGAGCTTGATGGCGGAGACGGAGTTCACGGCTTGGCGGCGGGTTTGGTACATCTTCCAGTCGCGTTCTTCCATGGCGCCGGTGCGGTCGAGGTCCATGGCGGCCCAGTCTTTGGTGAGGCGGGGATCGAGGATTTCGGCTTGGGCGAGTTTGCCGTCTTTGTTGGCATCCCACTTGGCGAGGGCTTCCGCGAAGGGGGGGACGTCTTCCTGCTGGCCGGTGTCGGAGTTGCCGGCCCAGCCGAGGACGTAGACGACGCCGTCGCCCATGACGGGGGTGGGTTTGAGTTGCCAGGTGAGGCCGCCGACCCACCAGATGGGTTCGCCGGTGGCGACGGAGTAGGAGATGAGTTGATAGCTGCCGGCGACGAGAACTTCGTTGGGGCCATTGAGAACCGGGGTGGCGAAGCCGCGGGCGACGTCGGGACGGTCTCGACGCCACTTTTGTTTGCCGGAGTCTTTGTCGATGCCGAGGAAGAAGGAGCCGGTTTCGGCGTCGCAGAGCATGAGGAGGGTGTTGCCGGAGAGGACGGGGGAGGCGCCCATGCCGAAGGGGTTATTGAAGGGGCCGAGGGGGAGGCGCCAACGTTCCTTGCCGGCGGCGTCGTAAGAGATGAGGCCGAACTCGGTGAAGAAGGCGTAGACGTTTTGGCCGTCGGTGACGGGGCTGGGGCTGGCGGGGGAGTTTTGTTTGTGGAACTCGCCGGCGCGGTCGCGGGGGAGGGATTTGCGCCAGCGTTCGGCGCCGGATTTACGGTCGAGAGAAATGATATATAGCGATTTGTCGTCGTGGGCGGTGAGGAAGATTTGGGATTTCGAGAAGACGGGGGAGCTGTGGCCGGGGGGAAGGGGCGTTTTCCAGACTACGTTCTGGGTGGGGCTGAAGACGATGGGGAGGTCGGTTTCGGGGGAAACGCCGGTGGCGTTGACGCCGCGGAACTGGGGCCATTCGTTGGCGTTTGCTGCGGGCAGGAGGGTGAGGAGAAGGAACGCTATTTGCCGCATGATTTGGTCATGATATCGGAGTGGGGGTGGGGGTTGGGATGGGGGATACGGAGGCGGCCCGGTGTGATCTGGATACAATCAGAGTGCTATGCAGAGTGCAGTCGTAGTATCCGACCCGGAGATCATGCATGGGACGCCGTGCTTTCGAGGGACACGGGTGCCCTTTAAGAATCTGATCGATTACCTTGAGGATGGGTATTCGTAGGACGAGTTTGTTGGCCAGTTTCCCACCGTGTCCCGCGAGCAAGCCGTGCAGGCCCTTGAGGAGGCCAAGGATTCGCTGCTCGCTAAGATTGCATGAAGATCTTGCTGGACGGCGTGCTTGATTGGGCCAGCCGATTTGGCGTCAGCGGCGAGTTACGCTGAGGCTGTGATGGAGACGGACATCCAGATCGTTTCGAACGAGGCCGGCGAGGTGACGGCGGTAATCGTGCCGATCGCTCTTTGGAAGGAGATCGCCTTCGAACGGGAGACGGCGTATCTGCTGAGGTCTCACACGATGCGGCAACGTCTGCTGGCTGCGCTCGAACGGGAGAGTGGGGCGCCGTTCGAGGACGCGGTGGCGAAGCTGGGTTTGTGAGGAAGATTGAATTTGCCCCGCCGCATTCGAGGATCTCGCATGGTGGACAAACCGGTAGTAGTTCGATCGCGGACGAGCCAGCCAGAGCCTTGGACCGACGACCCGAGCACTAGTCAGGCCACTCTGCGCGCGGGATGCCGCTCCCTTCGATGATTGAGCGCATTGTTCCCAAGTGAAGTAGGCGACCGGCGTGAATGGCAACAATGACCTGCTTGCCGCTAGATTCGTTGCGCCACTTTTGATGACTTCCCGACTGGCCGGATAGCGAAAAACCGTTGTTCTTCAAAATCCTTACGACCTCGCCAGCAGTGAGCCTGGGGTACCGCGTTCACCCAATCGTGACCTCGGAAAGTATCGCGGACTCTGGGAGTTTGATGTCGGATGGTTCCAAATACAGCCGAATCGCTTCTTCGATGTTCTGGCGAGCCTCATCTTTGGTGACGCCGGCGGAGGCACATCCCGGCAATTCCGGACAGACGGAGGAGTAACTATTGGTTTCCGGATCGAACTCGAGGACAACGCGGAACTTCATGACCTCATTGTATGTCCTGCCGTAGGTCAAAACGTCAGGCGGGCGCCGAGGGAGGCGTTGAAGCCGGGGGCGTCGATGCCGGAGCCGTGGATGCGGTAGTTGCGGTCGGTCAGGTTGGCGATGCCTCCGTACAAGATCCAGCGCTCACCGATGGGCAGCCAGCCGCGGACTTCGAACGTCGCCCAGCCGGCGGTGTTGTTGTAGAGCGCTACGCGCGTCGAGTCGGCGACGCCGGGGAGGACCCGGTTCTGGATTTGAAGCAGGGTCTCGCCGATGTTCGGGGCGCGGCCTCCGTTGAAGAAGTCGGCGATGTCGACGCGGCGGCGGGAGGCTCCGATGCGCTCATCGTCGATGTCTCCTCCGCTCAGGCGGCTTTGGGCTCCGCTGGCTCGGAAGACGCCTTCGATGTACCAGCGGCGGGCGTAGCGGAGAGCGAACTCACCCTGCTGCGGAGGGAGACGGCGGATGTTGCGGTTGGGGTAGAGATCGCGGCCTAACAGGTACGAATAGTTCGCGAGGAGGCGCCAGCGGCTGGTGAGGTCGCTGCGCCAAAGGCTTTCGACGCCCCAATAGCGGGAGGCTCCGTCGTTGACGAAGGCCTTGACGGCGCGGGGATCGAACGTCGTGGCAACGGTGACTACGCCCTGGGCGCGTTGGGCGGCGGTCTGGGCGATGGGCGTAACGGGGAGCCCGGCGAGCGAGGTGGGCACGGCGTTGGCGGGGAACAGCAGGGTGCGGCGGACGATGGGGTCGGCGAGGAGGGAATCGAAGAACTGGACTCGGCCGCTGTGGCGCTGGGATTTCCATTGGAGGCCGAACTCGACGTTGCGGAGGGTTTCAAAGCCAAGGGCGCGGGCGGGGGTTCCTTTCGAGAGCGCCCCTTCGCCGGCGGAATCGGCGAGCAGGGGGTTGGCGTTGAGAGCTTCGACCACGGGAATTTCGTAGCCGAGATCGTTGAGGCCGAGGGCGCCGAGGTCGTTGAGATTGGGGGCGCGGAAGCCTCGGCTGCCGGTGGCGTGGAGGGCCAGGGACGGGGTGAGGCGGTAGGAGAGGGAGCCGTGGCCGGTCCAGTCCCCGAAAGTGAGATTGGCGTAATTGACGCGGCTGTAGCGGATGCCATAGCCGGCGCGGAGGCGGGCGGGGAGTTCGGTGGAGCCTTGGAGGAAGTAGCCGCTACTGCGGTAGGCAGAGTTATCAGGATAGAGGGGGCGGGAGGCGAGGTTGTTGACGCTGCGGACGGAGCGGATGCGTTCGTCGTAGAGTTCGGCGCCGAAGGCGAGGAGGGTGTGGGATTGGATGTGCGTGACGCCCTGGCCGGTGTAGCCGTAGGCGTTGACGCGGTTGAATTCGCGAGTTACGGGGTCGGTTACGCGGAGGTTCTGGCGGATGCCGCCGTCCTGTTGGGAGTTGACGGAGAAGCGGGCGGAGAGGGAGTCGAACGGCCCGGCTTGGAGCTTTTCATAGCGGAGGTAGCCAAGGTCGAGGATCTGCGGGGTGAACTCGTTGGTGAGGCGGCCGAGGCCTCCCCAGAGATCCTTGTAATTGCGGATACCCCAGAGTTCGCCGCGCTGGTACCAGCCGGTGAGGGATTGGGTGGCCGAGGGGCGATAGGCGATTTTGCCGTGGGCGCCGGCTTGGGTGTAGGCGGTGTCCTGTTGGCGCCCACCGAGGAGGTCCTTGACGCGATCGCGGTCGAGGCCGTAGAGGCGGGTGAGGACGTTGCGGGAGTCGTAGCCGCCGCCGGCGCGGAGATCGTTATGGCGATGACCTGCGCCGCCGAAGAGGACAAAGAGTTTGGCGGTGCTGTGCGCGGCTTCGGCGGAGGCGCCACCGCCGAGGTCAGCGGATTGGCTGTTGAGGGAGAGCCGGCCGGCCCAACGGGGGACGTCGGTGAAGTTGGTGGGGCGGGTGAGGACTTGGATGGTGCCGCCGAGGCCGTCGGAGCCGTATTGAGTACCGGTGGGTCCAAGCATAGCTTCGACGTGGTCGGCCTGGCTGGGTTCGAGGTAGGCGAGGTATTGATTGGGGCCGCTGCGAAAGGTGGAGTTGTTGAAGCGGACGCCATCGACGAGGTTGAGCACCTGATAGCCGGTGAAACCGCGGAGGAAAGGCGAGACTTGGCCCGCACCGGTTTGCTGCATGAGGACGTTGGGCTGGCCTTCGAGGGCGTGGGCGGCGGTGGGGTTGGGGTTGCCGCCGTTCAGGATGACTTGGGGGGATTCGGCCGAATCGACAGCGGCGCCGCGGATGGCCGTGACGGTGACGAGGAGGGCGGGGACGGGGCGGGCGTCGGCGGGGGCGTTCTGGAAGAAGTATTCGCCGTTGGCGTCCGTCGTGGTTTCGGCGATGATGGCGCCGTTGGGGGAGGTGAGAAGGACGCGGGTGAACGGTGCGTTGTCGAGCTTGCCCCGGAGGTCGGCGGCGAGAAGCGGCAAGGCCAGCAGGGCCAGGAGGCAGAGGCGCATGGAGGTTAGTATCGCTTAAGGATATTGCAGGGACGTTACGGCGCGCCGATCTGGAAGGTGGCCATTTCGCGGGTATTACGGACGAAGAGGCGGCCGTCGGCGATGGCGGGGACGTTCCAGGTCTTGCCATCGAGAGCGGTGAAGCGGGCGAGTTCTTCGTGGCCGGTGGGAACGGCTTTGACGAGAGCGATGTCACCTTGTTCGGTGGTGACGACCAGGTGTCCGGAGGCAAGGAGGAGCTGGCCGTAGCCGTACCGGCCGCCTTTCCATTTCTGTTCGCCGGTTTTGACATCGACGCAGGCGAGGATGGCGTCATCGAGGCCGTAGAGGTGGCCTTCATGGAGGACGGCAGTGGAGAACTTCGTTTTGAGCTTTTTGTTTTGCCAGATGGCTTTGGTGGTTCCGTCCGGGGCAACTTCAACGAGGGCGGTGCCGTGGTCGTAACCGGAGGCGATGACGAACTGGTTGGGGCCGACGAGGATGGGCGAGGAGCTATTGACGTCGTACTCGGTTTTCCACGGGAACTCCCAGAGGAGCTTGCCGTCGGCGGGGTTGAGGCCGACGACGCGGACGGCGGTGACGGTGAGAATCTGGCGTTGTCCGTTGATGGTGCCGAGGATGGGGGAGGCGTAGGCGGCCTTTTCGCTCAGGCTGCCCCAGACTTTGGCGCCGGTGAGTTTGTTGTAGGCGACGATGCTTTTGCTTTGGGGTCCACCGGGCTGGACGATGACGAGGTCGTCGACGATGAGCGGGGAGGCCGACATCGCCCAGGGGAGGTTTTCGGCGTTGTTGTCTTCGAGGATGTTTTTCTGCCAGATCGGCTTGCCGGTTTTGGCGTCGAGGACGACGAGGTGGCCTTCGGCGCCGAGCGAATAGAGCTTGCCGTCGTGCCAGGTGGGGGTGGCGCGGGGGCCAGGGCCGCCCATGGATTCCTGGAAATCGGCTTCGTAGCGGTGGGTCCAGCGTTCGCGGCCGGTGGCGACGTCGTAGGCAGCGATGACCTCCTGGGCTTTGCGCTGTTCGATGGTGAAGGCGAGGCCGTCGGCGATGACGAAGCTGGCCCAGCCGCCGCCGATGGGCTGTTTCCATAGCTGCTTGAGCTTGCCTTCGGGCCAGGCGGTGAGGATCTTGGTTTGGGTGTAGTGGCCGTCGCGGAGGGGGCCTCGGAAGTCGGTCCAATAGGGCGCAGGCGGGGTAGCGGCGGCAGGGATAACTTCAGGAGGAGGCGCCGCCGCGGGCTGTGCGCGGCTGGCCTCCACCTTTTCATAGTGAGCTTCGGGGGCGTCGAATTTGACTTGCGCGGGGACGCCGGCGCCATCAAGATCGACCCGTCCGCCGAAGACTCCGAAGACGAGAGCGGCCGCGCCGGCTACGACGACGAGGGCAAGGAGAACCGGCTTAAAAATGCGCGTCATTCGCGAGGGCATGACATCAGAATAAGATATATGGCAATGAGTACCGCGATCCAACCCGATCTTTTTGCAAAAGTACAAGCGAGCAAGGAGCGCCTTGACGCCCATGTCCGCGAGATTGTCGAATGGCATTTCAACCCCGAGACCGGCTGCCCGTTTTGGCTGAATTGGGCGCAAGAGGCGGGCTGGGACCCGCGGAAAGAGGTGACTTCGTACGCCGACCTCGATAAATTCGGCAACTTCCACGACGATGAGTTGCGCGGCGGCCCGGTGCGGCGCTGGGTGCCGAAGGGCTTGGCGCACCGGCCAGTTTACGTGTTTGAGACGGGCGGCTCGACGGGCATTCCGAAGTCGCGCGTGCAGATGGACGACTTCCGGATTGACTACGAGAATTTCTCCGAGACCTTGCCGGATGAGTTTTTCCCGAAGGGTTCAGATTGGCTGATGCTCGGACCGAGCGGTCCGCGGCGGTTGCGGCTGGCCGTTGAGCATCTGGCGCAGCATCGGGGCGGGATTGCGTTTTCGGTGGACTTGGACCCGCGTTGGGTGATCAAACTTTTGAAGCGGGGCCTACTGCAGGAGGCTGAGCTGTATAAGCAGCACTGCATCGATCAGGCGTTGACGATTCTGCGGGCACACGAAGTGAAGTGCATGTTCACGACGCCGAAGCTGCTCGAAGCTTTGTGCGAGAAGATCAATCTCGAAAAGGCTGGTATTAAGGGCGTGTTCTGCGGCGGGACGGAGATGACCCCGCAGTTCCACCGGTTTGCCGTCGAAGAGTTGTTGGGACCGAACATCTACTTTGCGCCGACGTATGGCAATACGCTGATGGGTCTGGCGACGCATCGGGCGCCGGAACCGCAGGACAACTGGGCGATCATCTACTACCCGCCGATGCCGCGCGCCGTGTTGGAGGTCGTTGATTTCGACGACGCCGAGAAGGTCGTGGACTATGGGGCGACGGGCCGGGTGCGGCTGACGACGCTGACCAAAGAGACGTTTATTCCGCGGTTCCTGGAGCGCGATGAATGCGAGCGGGAAGCGCCTTGCGAGCAGTATCCGTGGGATGGGGTGCGGAATGTGCGGCCGTTTTCGCGGTTCCAGAAGTCCGTGGTTGAGGGGGTCTACTAAACCATGCTCCATTTACCGATCTTGCGGTACGGGAAGCCTTACCGCAGTGTGGACACGGCGACGGCGGTGCACTATCGCACGCGGAAGCCTTACGTGGAGGCGAGCCAGGCGAACGTCGGGTTGATCCGGCGCGACCTGATGAAACAGCACGAAGCCGCGGCGATTCTGCAGGGCTTCACGACGAAGGAGCTGATCGCGATGGCCGCCAAGGCGTCGAGCCACTTCCTGAACGACGACTTGCCGCTCGGCGACAGCACGCAATCGCCGCAGGAGTTTGTCGAAGCCATTTCGGCGACGACAGGCTTGCCGTGGGTGATGGTGCGCCGCAATATGGAAAAGATTGCGGGCGTGCTGGCGTCGATGGAGACCGTATTGATGGGTCTGACGCGGCTGCCGAATCTGGACATGTTGGATAGCGGCGTGGGCGACATCGACGGCCGGGCGTTAAGCTTCTTTCCGCGGGGCGATTCGATGGGCGTGATTCTGCCGTCGAACTCGCCGGGCGTGCATTCGTTGTGGGCTCCGGCGATTGCGCTGAAGACCGCTCTGATCCTGAAGCCGGGGAGTTCGGAACCTTGGGCACCATACCGGATCATTCAGGCTTATGTGAAGGCAGGCGTGCCGGCGGAGGTATTTGGATACTACCCGACGAGCCATGCGGGCGGCGGCGAGATTCTGCGGGGTACCGGCCGCGGGATGTTGTTCGGCGACGTGGCGGCGGCGAAGGCGTGGAGCGGAGATCCGAGAATCGAGATCCACGGGCCGGGCTATTCGAAGATCATTCTGGCCGACGACGGGGCCGCGCATTGGGAGAAGTATCTCGACCTGATGGTGGACTCCGTTTCGAATAACTCGGGCCGTTCCTGCGTGAACTGTTCGAGCATTTGGACGACCGGCGACGGACGGAAGTTGGCCGAAGCCTTGGCGGAGCGCTTAGCGCAGATCAAGCCGACGGCCGAGGACGATCCGAAGGCGGCCATTGCGCCGCTCGCGAATCCGGACGTGGCGAAACGGATCAGCGGCATGGTGGATTCCGAACTAGACGGCGGCGCCGAAGACCTTTGCGCGAAGATGCGGGGGAGCGGGCGGGTGGCCGAGTATGAGGGCTGCACGTATCTGCTGCCGTCAGTGATCCATGTGCCGTCGAAAGAGCATTCGCTGGCGAACCGCGAGTTCGGGTATCCGCATGTGAGCGTGGTTCAGGTGGAACCGCACGATCTGCCGGAGTGCCTGGGACCGACGCTGGTTTGCACGGCGTTGACGAACGACAAGCAGTTGCACCATAAGCTGCTGGCCAATCCGCATATTGGACGGTTGAACCTGGGGCCGATTTCGACGATGAAGATTTCGTGGGATCAGCCGCACGAGGGGAACCTGTTCGATCACCTGTACTCGCGCCGCGCGTTTCAAGCGGTGCCTGAACTGGTGGGCTAGTGAAGATCGTCTACATCACGGCAGGGGCCGCCAATATGTATTGCGGCTCCTGCATGCGCGACAACGCGCTGGCGGGTGAGTTGAAAGCCGAGGGCCACGATGTGGTCCTCGTGCCCGTTTATACGCCTACTTTGACGGACGAGGCGAACAATAGCCTGAACCGCGTTTTCTTTGGGGGCATCAGCGTTTACCTGCAGCAGAAGTCGGCGCTGTTCCGGCATACGCCGAAGTTTTTGGACAAGCTGTGGGATTCGAATGCGGCGCTGCGGATGGCGTCGCAGCGGTCGGTGGTGGTGGATCCGAAGTTTTTGGGCGAGATGACGGTTTCGATGCTCGAAGGGGAGCATGGGCCGATCAAGAAAGAGTTTGAGAAGCTTTGCGATTGGCTGGCGACGGAGGAGAAGCCGGACGTCATCAGCTTGCCGTTTACGCTGCTGATTTCGTTTGCCGAGCCGATGAAGCGGGTGACCGGGTCGCCTATTGTCTGCACGCTGCAGGGCGAGGACCTGTTTTTGGATGGGTTGCATGAGCCTTGGCGGAGCCGGAGCATGGAGCTGATACGGAAACAGGTTCCGCATGTGGACGCGTTTCTGGCGACGAGCGAATACTACGCCGAGTACATGACGGGGTACCTGGGGATACCGGCGGCGAAGGTGCATGTGGTTCCGCTAGGGATCAACTTCGAGGGTTTGGGGCCGGCGGAGAAAACGCATTCGGGGTTTCGCGTGGGGTTCTTTGCGCGGATTGCTCCGGAAAAAGGTTTGCACAATCTGATTGAGGCCGTAGAGCGGTTGGAGGGTGTGGAGATTCATGCGGCGGGGTACAACCTGCCGGAGCATCGCGAGTATCTGGCGAAGTGGGAGAAGCGGATGATCTACCACGGGTCGCCGGACCGAGAGGGCAAGGCGAAGTTCCTGCAGAGCGTGGATGTTCTGTCCGTGCCGACGGACTATGTGGAGCCGAAGGGGATCTTCGTTTTGGAGAGCTGGGCTTGCGGGACGCCAGTTGTGCAACCGGCACACGGAGCGTTTCCGGAGATGATTCGGAAGACGGGGGGGGGGCTGTTGGTGACGCCGAAGGACCCCGGCGCGTTGGCCGAGGCGATTGCGAAATTGCGGGACGATGCGGCGCTGCGGCGGGAGTTGGGGGCGAAGGGCTTGGCAGGCGTGAAGGAGCACTACTCGATCGAGGCCATGACGCGGGCGGCCCTCGGCGTTTACCATAGAGTCGCGTGATCACTCTTAGCCAAATTTCGAAGGTTTATCGTACGGCGGCCGGCGAGTTGCCGGTGCTGGAGGCGGTGGACCTCAAGATTGTGCGGCGCGACCGCATTTCGATTGTGGGGCCTTCGGGGTGCGGCAAAAGCACGTTGCTGCATATCCTGGGCCTGCTGGACGCGCCGACGGGCGGGCAAATCGAGTTCGATGGAGTGCGGACCTTGGAGCTTGACGAAGCGGCACAGGCGCGCTTTCGGAACGAGAAGATCGGGTTTATCTTTCAGGACCATTGCCTGCTGCCGCAGTGCACGGTGCGGGAGAACGTGTTGACTCCGACCCTGGTGGGGAAGTCGGATCCTTCGGCGAAAGAGCGGGCCGAGGAGTTGTTACGGCGGGTGGGGCTGGCAGAGCGGTTGAACCATCGGCCGGCGGAGTTGTCGGGCGGGGAGAAGCAGCGGGTGGCGATAGCGCGGGCGTTGATCCGGCAGCCGGAGCTGTTGCTTTGCGATGAGCCGACGGGCAATTTGGACGAGCGGACGGCAGGCGAAGTCATCGAGCTATTGCTCGATTTGCAGAATGATTCGGGCATGATGATGGTGGTAGTGACGCATAGCCCGGCGCTGGCGGAACGAATGGAACGCCAGTACCGGATGGTGGGCCGGCGCCTGGAAGAAGTCTCGAAATGATTGGGAATCTGCTCTGGTTTTGGCGAACGAACCTGGCGGTCGTCTTCGGTGTGGCGGTGGCCGTGGCCGTCATGATCGGGTCGCAGATTGTGGGCGACTCGGTGCAGGCTTCGCTGAAGGAGTTGGCGCTGGCACGGCTGGGGCGCGTCGATTCGGCCGTGGTGGCGGCGTTGCCGTTTACGGAGGCGCTGCCGGATCGGCTGGCGGCGAAGGGCCGGGGGATGGCTCCCGTGCTGCATTTCAAAGCGATCGTGAAGCACCAGGAGAGCAACCGATCGGCGTCGAAGGTTTTGATTTACGGGGTGGACGAGCGGTATTGGAAGTTGCAGGGTTTGGCGGCCGAGGCGCTGGGGGAGCGGGACGCCGTGGTGAGCGAGGCGCTGGCGCGGGAGTTTGGCGCGAAGGCCGGCGACGGGTTGCTGGTGCGGATTGAGAAGCCGAGCGAGATTCCGCAGGAGTCGCTGCATGGACGGCGCGAGGGGTCCGTGCGGACGGTGCGTTTTCGCATGAAGAAGGCGGCGCCGGGCGGATTCGCGCTGGAGCCACAGCAGGGGGAGTTGCGGGTGGTTTATGTGGCGTTGTCGACGCTGCAGAAGGAGCTCGACCAGGCGGGGCGGGCAAACGTGTTGCTGGTGAGCGGGCCGAGCGTGTCGGACGCGGAGCTGCGCGATGGATTGCGGATGGAAGACCTGGGGATGAAGCTGCGGCCCGTGGCGGGGGGCATGCAGATTGAGAGCGGGGCGGGGCTGCTGCGAGATGACCAGGTGGCGCGGGTTACAGAGACCGCGGGGAAGCTGGGGCTGCGGTCGGAACCGCTGTTGACGTACCTCGCGAACTTCATGCGGATTGGCGGGAAAGAGGTTCCGTATTCGTTGGTGACAGCGACGCCGGAGGTGACCGAAGGGATCCGGCTGAACGCGTGGACGCAGCGGGAGCTGGGTGCGAAGCCGGGCGACAAGCTGGAGTTGGAATACTACGTTTGGCGGCAGGAGGGGAAGCTGGATACGGCGTCGACGCTTTTCAGCGTGGCTGGGGGGACGACGCTGGGCGACCGGGTGATGGCGCCGGACTATCCGGGCATCAGCGATGCCGATACGGTGGCCGATTGGGATCCGCCGTTTCCAATGGACCTGAATAAGATCCGGCCGGTGGACGAGAAGTATTGGGAACAGTTCAAAACGACGCCGAAGGCGTTTGTGTCGTTGGCCGATGGGCAGCGGCTATGGGGCTCGCGGTTCGGCAAAGTATCGTCGATCCGGCTGTATCCCGAGGGGAAAGAGCAGGCTTGGATTGCTGGATTTCTGCCGAGCGTGGACTTGGCGAAAGACGGCCTGACGCTGCTGCCGCTGCGAGAACAGGCGCTGGCCGCCTCGGCGGGGAGCACGGACTTCGGCATGTACTTCGGCATGTTCAGCGGGTTCGTGATGATCTCGGCGTTTCTGCTGACGGCGCTGTTTTTCCGGTTGGGATTGGAACAGCGGCTGCGGGAGATTGGGTTGTACTTGGCGCTGGGATACTCGCGGAAGGATGTGCGGCGGATCTTTGTGCGGGAAGGGCTGGTGTTGGGCTTGCTGGGTACGGTGCTGGGATGCGTGGGGGCCTGGCTGTATTCGAGCGGGTTGCTGTATGGGCTGCGGAACTGGTGGAACGATGCGGTGGGGACGCAGGCGTTGGAGCTGCATTTGACGGCGGGGGCGCTGCGGGGAGCCGTGGTGCCGGGCTTGGTGGTAAGTGTGTTGGTGGTGGTGATCACGCTGCGGCGGATGCGGGGGCTGTCGCCGCATGATCTGCTGGCGGGGCGGCAGTTGGACGATCTGCCGCGGACGGCGGCGCGGCTGCGGTGGGTAGCCGTCGGGTTCCTGGCGGGGGGCTTGCTGTTGGCGGGCGCGGCGGCAGCGGGACGGTTGCCGGCGGAGGGCGGGTTCTTTGGCGCGGGCTTCTTGTTGCTGATCGGCGGGGCGCTGGGGAGCCGGGCGTTGTTAGAGGCCGGGATTAGCGGGGACTTCAATTCGCTGGGGCGGTTGGCGTGGGCAAATGCGGGGCAGCGGCCGACGCGGTCGATGATGACGATTGCGCTGATCGCGTTCGCGACGTTTTTGCTGATTTCGCTCGAAGCGTTCCGGCATCCGCCGGAGTCGGCTTTGGCGTTTGGGAAGTATGGGTACTTGGGGGAGAGCCAGTCGCCGTTGTATGAAAAGTTAGACGGGGCGGTGATGCTGCGGGTGCGGCCGGGCGAGGACGCGAGCTGTTTGAACCTGTACGCGCCAACGCGGCCGAAAGTGGTAGCGCTGCCGGCTGGATTCATGCCAGCTTTGGATCAGCCCTTGGCGGACGGCGCGATCCCCGCGGCAGCGGATGCGAATTCGTTGCAGTACATTTTGCACAAGGCGATTGGCGACGAGATGACGCTCGATGGGGGCGTGCGGATCCGGTTTGTGGCGACGCTGGCGGGGAGCGTTTTCCAGAGCGAAGTGATCGTGGGGGAGAAGGCGTTTCTGGCGGCGTTTCCGGGGGAGCAGGGGTTCCGGATGATGCTGTTCGAAAAAGAGCCGAACGAGGGGCTGGAGGAGCAATTTTCTGATTCGGGCTTAGATGTCATGACGGTGGGAGAAAAGCTAGCGCAATTCCTGCGGGTGGAGCACGCGTACTTGTCGACGTTCCAGGCGTTGGGGGCGCTCGGATTGTTGCTGGGGACGTTCGGACTGGGGGCCGTGTTGCTCAGGAATGTTTTGGAGCGGCGGCGGGAGTTGGCGCTACTGCGTGCAGTAGGCTTTACGGGGGCGGAAGTGGCGCAGGTGATTGTGCTCGAAAACGTGCTGCTGCTCGCGTTCGGGTTAACGGTGGGGGTGGTGTGCGCGCTGTTGGCCGTGGCGCCGACGCTATATGACCGGGGCCATGCGCCGCCGGTGCTAGCGATTGCGGGGCTGTTGGCGGCCGTCTTTGCGACGGGGTTGCTGGCTTCGGTGTTGGCGACGCGGGCGGCACTGCGGGCGCCTCTACTGGCTTCCTTGCGGTCAGAGTAAGCTGTAGTATGCGGTGCATTCTCGTGCTGTTGTTGGCGCTGCCGTTGGCGGCGGCCGATCCCAAACTGATTGAACGGGGCAAGTACCTGGTCGAGAACGTGGCCATGTGCGGGGACTGCCATACGCCCAAGACCGAGAAGGGCGTGCTCGACCGGAGTAAGTGGTTGAAGGGAGCGGTGCTGGATTTTCAACCGTTGGGCGCAACGCCGCCGAACTGGAAGAAGACGACGCCGGACCTGACGGCCGGCAGCCGCTTGTGGGTGAAGTGGGGAGAGCTGAGTATGCTCAAGTATCTAACCACAGGGCTGACGCCGAAGGGCGAACCGTCAGCGCCGCCAATGCCGGCTTACAAGTTCAACCGGGCGGATGCCGAGGCTGTGCTCGAGTATTTGAAGTCGATTAAGTAAGCGCGATAGACTCGTGCGGATGATCGTACGATTTCTGTTGGTCGCCGGGGTGGCGCTCGCGCAGACGCCCCATGCAAATCCGGTGGCGCGAGGCGGTGAACTGTTCGATAGGAACTGCACCGCCTGCCACGGGGCCCGGGCGCTGGGCGGCCGCGCGCCGAACCTGACGCGGGGCGATTGGAAATCGGGCGGCAGCGACGAGGCGATTCTACGGAACATCGTAAAGGGAATTCCGGGGACGCAGATGCCCGCGTTTCCGATGCCGGACGAAGACGCCAAAGCCGTCGTGGCGTATCTGCGATCGCTCGAAGGAGCGAAGACGGAAGCCGCATTTACGGGCAACGCCAAGGCAGGCGGCGCTCTCTTTTTCGGGTCGGCGGGCTGCGGGAATTGCCATATGGTGCAGGGCCGGGGCGGACGACTGGGTCCGGATTTGACGACAGTGGCGAAAGATCGGCGGCAGGAGGATCTACGCACTTCGCTGCGCGAGCCGAGCGCGAAGTTGCGGCCGGGGTTCCGAACCGTGAACGTGGCGATGCGCGATGGGCGGACGTTGACCGGCGTGGCGAAGAACGAAGATACGTTTTCGATTCAGTTGATGGACCGGCAGGAGAAGCTGCATCTCCTCGATAAGGCCAACGTGCGGGAGGTGACGCAGACGCATCAGAGCCTGATGCCGGCGTCAAAATTGTCGGAGACACAGACGAACGACGTGCTGGCGTTTTTGAAATCGGGAACGGTGGAGGCTGCGGCGTGGAAGCCGGCGGCCGACCTGAACGTGAGCTGGGAGCGGATACAAAAGGCGCGGAGCGAGCCGCAGAATTGGCTGACCTATTGGGGCGATCTGGCGGGGCAGCACTATACAGAATTGGGACAGGTAACGCCGGCAAACGTGGGCAGCTTGCGGAACGCGTGGACGTATCAGTTCGGTGCATCGAATATTCAGACGGTGCCGATTGTGGTGGACGGGCTGATGTTCGTCACCGGGCCGCGGAGCAACGCGGCGGCGCTGGACGCGCGGACGGGACGGATGATCTGGGAGTACAAGCGGAACCTGCCGGAGGTGCATAGCCATTGCACGGTGATGACGAACCGGGGGTTGGCGATTCTGGGGGACCGCGTGTACCTGGCAACGCTGGACGCGCATCTGGTAGCGCTGGACGCGAAGACGGGAAACGTGATCTTCGATGTCGAGGTGGAAGACTACCGGAAAGGATTTTCGATCACCCATGCGCCGCTCGCGTTAAACGGGCAGATTGCGGTAGGAATTACGGCGGGCGAGTGCGCATTGACGGGGTTTGTCTATTCGTTCGATGCGGCGACGGGGAAGCGGATGTGGCGGACCGATACGGTGGCACCGCCGGGCGATCCGAACCGCGCAACATGGGCGGGCGATTCGGCCAAGTATGGCGGGGCGCCAACGTGGATGACGGGCACCTTCGACGTGGAAACGAACACGCTGTTCTGGACGACAGGGAATCCGGGGCCGGACTACGATGGCAGCACTCGGGCGGGCGACAATCTCTACAGCGATAGCGTGCTGGCGCTGGACCCGGCGACGGGGCGCATCAAGTGGCACTTCCAGTACACACAGCACGATGTCCATGATTGGGACGCAAACGAGACGCCGGTGCTGGTGGACGCGGTGGTGAAGGGGCAGAAGCGGAAGCTGCTGATCATGGCGAACCGGAATGCGTTCTACTATGCGATTGACCGGGTGACGGGAGAGTTCGTCTCCGGGCAGGCGTTCGCCAAGCAGACTTGGGCGAAGGGGTTGGATTCCCGCGGCAAACCGATCGTGCTGCCGAACACGACTCCGACGGCGGAGGGGAACTATGTGTGCCCGGATGCGGCCGGGGCGACGAACTTCGCCGCGCCTTCCTATAGCGTGAAGACAGGCTTGTTCTACCTGACCGTACGGGAAACTTGCGCGACCTATTTCACGGAGACGAAGAAGCCGGAGCCGGGGCAACCGTTCACGGGCGGCGGGCAGCGGGAGGACGAGAAGGTGGGCGAGCCGGGATTCATCCGCGCGTTGGATCCGGCGACGGGCGCCGTGAAATGGAGCACGCGGATTCAGACAGGCTCCCACTCGGCGGGAGTGCTTGCGACGGCGGGCGGGTTGGTTTTCGCGGGGTCGAAGGAAGGCAATCTGATCGCGCTGGACGCGACCGGCGGCAAGATCTTGTGGCACCACGCCACAGGGGCTTCGGTTCGCAGTTCGCCGATGGCTTACGCGATTGATGGCAAGCAGTATGTAGCCGTTTCGAATGACTCCGCGCTCGTGGTTTACACGCTGCCGTGACGCGCGCGATCTACGCGGCCTTTGACGTGTTTCCGCGCGGAAAAGGCTCATCGAGTCACATTGCTTCGATGGTGACCGCGCTGCGAGGCGTCTGCGACCAGGTGACCGTGCTGTGCCTGGGCGGACCGGGGCTGCCGGATCATCAGGCCGATGACGGAATTGCTATATATCGCCTGCCGGCGCGATATCCGGATCTGCTGGTGCGGGCGACAGCGTTCGCACAGTTTGTGGCGCATCACGCGCGGGCGGGAGCCGAGTTAGTAGTATTCCGGGACCCGTGGGGCGGGGCGCCGCTGCTACGGGCTTGTCCGGGGGTGCCTTCCATTTTTGAAGTGAACGCGCTGCCGAGTTGGGAGCTGGCGTATTCGCGGCCGGGATTTGCGGCCAATGCCGCGCTGCAGGCGAAGGTCGCCGATTTGGAGCGTTTTTGTTTTAAACATTCCAATGAAGTGTTGTGCGTGTCGTCGGTGACGGCGCGGGCGTTGGGGAGGCCGCGGACGACCGTGATTCCTAACGCGGCGGCGCCGTACTTTTTTGCGGAGCCAGCGGGGGCCTGCCCGGTGCCGGAGTTGGAGCAAGGCCGCTGGTTCGGGTACGTGGGCGGGATGCAGCCGTGGCAGGGGGTGGACGTGGTGTTTGATGCGTTTCGGCGTTTGGCGCCGGATTTGCCGGGAGTACGGATGGCCGTCTTCTCCGAGCGGCGGGCGCCGCGGCGACTGCCGGAGGGGGTGCATTTCTTTGGACCGTTGCCGCACCCGATGTTGCCGGCGGCGTTGCGGCGATTGGAATTCACGGTGGCGCCACTAACGGAGACGGCGCGGAATACGGTGCAGGGTTGCTGCCCGGTAAAGATGATTGAGAGCATGGCGGCGGGAGTGCCCGTGGCGGCTTCGAACCTGGCGGTGTGCCGGGAGTGGATGGCAGACGGCCAGGAGGGCATGCTGGTGACGCCTGGCGACCGGCGGGCGTGGATGCACGCTCTCGCTAGCATGTTGGCAGGCGCGCCGCGGTACGCCGGTCCGGCGCGCCTGCGCGCGCAGCGTGACTTCAGTTATCCTCACGTGCATCAGCAGTTGCAGACCGTCTTCCGCCGGGTCCTATGGAACTAAACGAACTTTCCCCCGCCGCCCGCGCCGCCGCACAGAGCCAGTCGATAACCGGCGAGTGGGACTACGCTTCGTTCGGCCAACTCCTGCAGCAGTTGCTGTCGTTCGATACGTTGATCGACCAACGCGCCAAGCGCCGGCTGAGCGCGATGGTGGTGTGCATCATCGTGGCGTTCATCGGCACCATCGTTGGGATGATTCTGATCGACAACGATTTGGAGACATTCGGCGGAATCCTTCTCTTTGTGGGGTTGTCGTGCATCGTTGGCGCAGTCGTGTTCGGAAGGCAATGGAGCAAGGCCAAGAAGATGAGTTTGCCAGAAGACAATCTGGCGGCGCTGCTGCAGTTGTTCCGGATGATTTACCGGGACCTGGATCCTAACGGGAAGATTCAAACCCGGATCGACCTTTCCGGGATCACTCCCGCTAAGCGCGGACCGATGCTGGTGCTTCCACAGGCGGGTTATATCAGCAGGAATCAAGCGATCCATGTGGATGCCTGGTGCCATATCCGTTTTCGGCTGCGCGACGGGTATGTGGTGAGTATGCGGCAGACAGACCGGATCACCGAGTTGGTACGGACGCGACGGAATTCGCGGGGTAAGCAGAAGACCAAGACTAAGTATTCGAAGCTCTGCCGGGTGACGGCGACGCTGATCCCCAAGGAGCCGGTGCAGTTTCAAGCTCCGGCGCGGGTTGACCCGGTGTGGGAGCGGGTGCGCGCGGGAAACAAAAAGGGCCGGACGGTGGCGGTATGGGATCGATGGTTTTTGTACAAGCAGAAGCAGGATCGGCCAAAAAAGACGCCTTCGGGAGCGGAGCTGGCCGGGGTGCTGATGCGGGTTTGTGCGGTACGGCCTGCACAGGGACGGTGACTTCAGCTATCCTCATGAGCATCGTCAATTCCTGACTTCTTCGGATCGGACCCTATGAAACTGAAAGATCTTTCGCCCGCGGCCCGCCTTGCCGCTGAAACGCAAGCCATTCGTGGGGAATGGGAGTACTCGGCATTTGACCAACTGCTGAAGGATCTGATTGCGTACGACACGGTGATGGATGCGCGGGTCGCATTTCGCAAGAAATGGATGATTGTGGCGATCATTTTGGCGTTTGTGGGCCTGTTTGTGGGGATTCTGGTAATTGACAACGGGGACGGGGAGGCCGGGGCAGCGATTCTGGTGGGCGGCATCGTGCATATGATTACCACCATCGTGCTGTGGCGGAAGGCCAAGAAGCAGGCCCTGCCCGAGAACGCGTTGGCGATGCTGCAGCAACTGTTCCGGCAGGTGCGTCAAGACCTGGACACCAAGGCAACGATTCGGGTGAACGTGGACCTTTCCGGACCGACGAAAGCGAAGTGCGGCCCGAAACAGGTGTTGCCGCCGAACGGCTTCAATAGCCGCGAGCAGTGGGTGTACGCCGACCCGTGGTGCCAGCTTCGCTTTCAACTGCGCGACGGATACAAACTGACGCTGCGGCAGGTGGATCAATTGATCGAGTTGCGGCGGACCAGGCGGACCTCGCGGGGCAAGTACAAGACCAAGACGAAGTACAAAAAGCTGTGCCGGCTGACCGCGACGATTCTGCCGCCGGCGCCAGTGCAATGGGCGGGGCAGCCGAAGGTGGATCCGACCTGGGAGCGTTTGCGCGTCGCCAAGAAGAAGGGTTTGGACGTGGCGGTGCTGGACCGCTGGTTCCTGTACAAGGAAAAGTTTGAAAGACCAAAACAAAACCCGAGTGGCGCTGACGCCGTGGGTATGTTGTACCGGCTTTGCTCCATGCGGCCGGCGGAGGCGAAATGACGTGTCAATGGCAAACCGGCCTGCTCGTGCCGCAGCCGTGTGAAATGCCCGCGATGGGAGGATGCAGCCTCTGTGGGCGGTCGCTCTGCATGATGCATACCGTTTCGGGGCCCAACGGTCCCGCGTGTCCTACCTGCGCGAATTCCAACCAAGGCTACGAGCAGAATGAGGAAACGGAGCTCGAGTCCTCGAGGAGTTCGTACTACACGCAATATGGCGGGGCCAACTACTTCACGAACCGGGACCGGCAGTCCGTGGAGCGCGAGGAAGTGGAAGGATACGACGAGTTCGAGACGTGAGCGGGCGGCTGCTTTGGATTACGGAGCACTATCCTCCGGGTCGCGGTGGCATGGCGACAAGTTGCGCTCGGCAGGTGCGGGAGTTGCGGCAGTCGGGGCGGTTGGTGGATGTGGTGGTGCTGGGCTCGGCCGCGTTGGAGACGGTGCCGCGCGATAATGGTTTTGATTTTCTGATTCCGCCGGACCACGAAGACGGGCTGGCCGTGAATCTGGCGTTCGCGCAACTGCGGCCACCGTATGAAGCGGTGGTGGGGTTTGGCGCGTCGGGGGCGGGCTACTACGCGGTGACCTTTGCTGCCTGGCTGGGGTGCCCGAGCGTGGTGCTGGTGCGGGGGAACGATCTCGATCGCGACTGGTTCCATCCGGCGAAGAGCGCCTGGCTGCATGAGGCGTTCGCGCGCGCTTCGGCCATCGGCGCGGTGACGCCGCAAAAGGTGGAGCGGATTCGAAGGCTCTATCCGGGTAAGCCGGTGGAGTGGACGCCGAATTCGGTGGACGTGGCGCGTTGGGAGGCACTGCCAGCGGACCTGCGGCGGCGGGATGAGATTCGGGGACTGCTGCGGGCGGACGGGTCGAAGGTGATCGGGTTGTTCGGCGAATTGAAAGCCAAGAAGCGAATTCCCTGGTGGCTCGAAGCGATTCGGGATCGGGGACTGTTGGACCAGATCCGGCTGCTGATTGTGGGGACCGTGGACCTGCCGACGGCGATGATTCTCGAAGATCCAGCGATTGCCCCGCGAAGTTTGCGGCTGCCATTCGCGACTGCTGACGAGTTACCGGGGCTGTACCGGGCGTGCGATTTCGTCGCGATCCCGTCGTTGTTTGAGGGCATGCCGAACGTGCTGTTGGAAGCGATGGCTTGCGGGGTGGTGCCGATCCTCTCCGACGCCGCGATCCCGATTGGGGACGCCGGGTTCGTCTTTCCCGCCGAGGACCGGGAGGCGGCAGGAGAGGTGACGGCGCAGGCGCTGGCGCATCCGGATCTTCCGGCGGCTTCGGCCGCGGCGCAACGGTTTGTGCGGGAGACGTTTTCGGCGGAACGGGAGCGGGAGGCGCTGCTGGATCTCCTGCGATTGGCCGGAGCGTGAGCTGGATTGCGTACTACGCGCCGGGGTCGGGCCTGGGCCATCTGAACCGGGGGTTGGCGGTTTGTTTGGCGCTGCGGGACCTAGGGCATGACGCGCGATTGCTTTCGAACTCGCCCTTCGGGCGAGCGGTGGCGGGGTTGGCGAAGTGCCCGATTGTGGGAGTGGCTCCGGAGGAGGCGGAGGCGTATCTGGAGCAGAACCCGCCGGCGGTGTTGGTGATGGATACGTTCGCGCAGGGGCTGCGGGGAGAGCGGCCTCGGGCGAGGGCGATGGTGCATATGGCGCGGCGGTTGTTGCGGCCGGTGCCCGTGGAGGGGTTTGACGTGGTAATCCAGGCCGAGCCGTTAGCGGCGGAGCAGGAGGAGTTGTTGCCGGGTGCTGTGCGGTTGCCGGGGCCGATCCGGTTAGCTCCGGGGAAGGTGGCGACTCCGGTGCCGCAGGAGTTGGATCGGGACGGGTTGCATCTGGTAGTGCATTCGGGACCGGCGGCGGAGGTGGAGCAGTTGGCGGCACTGGCGCCGGAGCCGCGGGCGGTGGTGAACCTCAATTACTATCCAGCGTGTAACGTAATTGGCCGGGCCGCGCATGTTTATAGCGGGGCGGGATACAACAGCATGGCCGATATGCTGGGGCGCGGGAACCATACGGCGCTTCCCTTCCCCCGGCGCTACGACGACCAGGCGGCGCGTTTGCGCGGCTTCTTCACTGAGCCGATCGACGGGACGGAGCTGGCAGCGCGCACGATTGCTTCGTTCTTGCCGTGATGGCGAAGCATTCGCCGCGTTCAAGCCAGTAGTACTGTTTGCCGTCGGGGCCGACGCCGTAGTTGCTATCGTAGATGGCGACTTTGCTCGCGCCGATAACTTCGAAGGTATTGCCGGTGACGACGATGGCCGTGCCTTCGTCGATGCCGATACCGAGCAGTTCCGGTTTCAGGGCGATCACCGGGACGAGATCGTTTTCGCGTTTTCGGGCGATGAGGTGCTGGTCGATGGCGACGTTGCGGAGAAAGCCGAAGCCCTCCTCATAGCCTTTGGCCATCATGATGGTGTTGCCTTCGCGGGCGCCGCGGACGAGGTAGCTACCCTGGATGGTGGCTCCGGCGCTGGTACCGGCGATGACGCCGCCGCGGGCGAGCAGGTTGTCGAGCTCCTTCTGCGTTTTAGTACCGAGGTAGCTATCGACGAGGCGCCATTGGCGGCCGCCGTCAATGAAGACGCCCTTGGCGGCACGGAGGGGGGCTAGGAAGGCGTCCGAGTTGGCCTCGGCGCGGTCCTTCGTGTGAAGCTGGACGACGTTGGTGAAGCCGTGGCGAACGAGCGGGTGGCGGACGAGCGGGGGGACGCCCTCGCCGGCCGTGGGGATGACGACGATGGGCGCGTCGAGGCCGCCGGCGTATGCTGCGAAGCGGGAGAGGATCTCCGGGCCCAGGGCGCCACCGCCGATGACGATCAGGCGGCCGTTGGCGGGTCCGGAGCCGGGGCTATGGACTGCCGCGTTGGTGACGGGCTGCGCCCACAACGCACCACCGAGCAAGAGCAGGCCAAGCAAACGCATAGTGCGATCATAACAAGCATGTTCTCTTCCCGGCTGCCGTGGGGCACGCCGTCCAATGCACTCTCCGAGCGGGCCGCCGCGCTGCGGGGGCAATATCTAGACCTGACCGAATCGAACCCAACGCGGGCTGGTTTGGCGTATCCGGAGCGCGAGATTCTGGCGGCGTTCGCGCAGCCGGAGATGCTGACATACGAACCGGACCCTTGTGGCTTGCCGTTGGCGCGGGCGGCAGTGAACGCGGACTTTCTGACCGCGTCGACGAGCGAGAGCTATTCGTGGCTGTTTAAGCTGCTGTGCGACCCCGGCGATGAGATCCTGGTGCCGCGGCCTTCGTATCCGCTATTCGAGTTTCTTGCGGGATTGGAGGGGGTGCGGGTGAAGCAGTATCCTCTGCGCTATGCCGAGGGATGGTTCGTCGATTTTCCGGCGCTGGAGAAGGAGTTGGGTCCGCGGACGAAGGCGATTCTGGCCGTGCATCCGAACAACCCGACGGGTTCGTTTTTGCACGCGTTCGAACTGGAGCGGCTGACGAGATATGGGCTGCCGCTGATCTCGGACGAGGTGTTTGCTTCGTATGCGCATGTCGAAGGGGTGTTGCCGACGTTGGGCGAGAACGGGCGCGTGTTGACGTTCGTGTTGGATGGACTGTCGAAATCGGCAGGGATGCCGCAGATGAAAGCCGGGTGGATTCGGGTCTCCGGGCCAGGGGAGGAGAAGGCGCGGGAGCGGTTGGAGCTGATTGCGGACACGTATCTGTCGGTGTCGACGCCGGTGCAGTGGGCTTTGCCGGCCTTGCTGCGGGCGAGCGTACACGGGCAGATATTGGAAAGGGTGCGCGGCAATTTGGCGCTGGTGCCGCAGGCGTTGCGCGTGGAAGGCGGATGGTGCGCCATTCTCCGTATGCCCGCGCACCGGACAGACGAAGAATGGGCCGGGTACCTACTCGAGGAGAAGCGAGTGTTGACCCAGCCCGGATACTTCTTTGACTTAGAGGGCGGCCCGTACCTGGTGGTGAGCCTGCTCACTGAACCAGGTACGTTTGCCGAGGGGCTCCGCCGGATTACTGTTTGATGATGGTGCCGTCGCGGCGCCGGACTTCGCCCCAGCCGCCGTTGTAGCGGCCGCGTTCGCCACGCTCGTTGCCGCCATAAGGGAACTTCTTCGCCAACTCTTCGTTGACTTCAATGCCCCAGCCCGGCTTCTCGTTGGCATAGAGATAGCCGTTCTTCATCTCGGGACAGCCGACGAAGACTTCGCGCAGGCGCTCGCTGAACGGGCTGTATTCCTGGATTCCGAAGTTGTAGCTGGTGAGATCGAGCGCTACGTTGGCAGCGTGGCCGATGGGGCTGACGTCGCCGGGGCCGTGCCAGGCGGTCTTCACGCCGAAGTGCTCGCCCAGAATGGCGATCTTCCGGCACGGGGTGAGGCCGCCGGCCTGCGAGACGTGAACGCGGATGAAGTCGATGAGGCGCTCAGCGATGAGCGGGCTCCATTCGTGCGGGCTATTGAAGAGTTCGCCCATGGCGATGGGAGTAGAGGTCTGTTGCCGCATGATACGGAACCAGGCCAAGTCTTCGGGACTGAGCGGATCTTCAAAGAAGAAGAGCTTAAACTTTTCGACGTCGCGGGCCATTTGGAGAGCCTGCGTCGGGCTGATGCGTTCGTGGACGTCGTGGCAGAGTTCGAGGTCTTCGGGAAGCTCTTTGCGGCAGGCTTCGAACAGCTTCAGGGTGCGACGGATGTAGACGGCCGGCTCGTAGACGGGCCCGGTGTGCAGCGCCTGCACCTTGGTATCGACGGCGCCGCCAGAGCCGTAGGCCGCCATGCCGGGGACGCCCATCTGGACGCGGACGTGGCGAAAGCCTTGGGCCATGTACTTGCGGACGCTATCGATAACTTCGGGAATCTCACCGCCGCTGGCGTGGCCGTAGCAGTCGGCCGCTTCGCGGAGTTTGCCGCCGAGGAGCTGATAGACGGGCATGCCGGCTTGGCGGCCTTTGATGTCCCAGAGCGCCTGGTCGACGCCGCTGATGGCGTTGTTCAGCACCGGTCCATTGCGCCAGTACGACGAGTTGTAGCAGGCCTGCCAGGTGTCGTCGATGCGGTCGGCGGGCTTGCCGACGAGGAACGGCTTCAAATAGCGATTGACCGCTTCGACGACGAGATCGGCGCGTTGCGTGTAGGTCGCGCAGCCGTAGCCGTAGAGGCCATCCTGGTCAGTGGTGATCTTGACGACGCCGAGCCGCAGCCCCCCGGGGGCAGTGGCGATGAAGCTGACATCTTTGATTTTGGGGGACGGCATGCCGCGGACGGCGCGGGCGGCGCGTTCCTGAGCAGCAAGGTGACGGGCAGGCAGTGCCGCGGCAGCGAGGCCGAGCAATTGACGGCGATTCATTGTTTCTCCTCAAGCATGCGCTTCAAACTGTCCAGTTGTTTCTGCAACCGGTTCTCGCGCGCAGCAAGCATTACAACATAAATCGCGAGGAGGCCCCAGGCCACCGCCAGGCCCCAGAACATGAATTGAATATTGCGTGAGTCCATGAGATTTCCTTAAAGGGCGTGCGCGCGGCGGCGCAGACCGTCGATCTGCCGTTGTAAGTTTTCCTGATTCAGCCGGACGGTGACCATCACAAACGCCAGCAGCAGCAGGGCGAAGAAGTTTGTGTAGAGCATGCGCTCCATTTCGGGATCGATCAACTGCTGGCCGGTGCGGAAGCTGAGCACGGGGCCAGGGTGCTGGGTGCGCCACCATTCGATGGCCTTGTAGGTAATCGCCACGGAGACGAAGGAGAAGATGGAGAGCACGGCAGAGTTCTTGGCGCGCTCCGAGGGATCGTCGATGGCCTGGCGCAGCATCAGATAGCCGAAGTAGACGAGCCAGCAGATGAGGGCCCACGTGAGACGCGCGTCCCAAGCCCACCAGATGCCCCAGATCACGCGGCCCCAAATCATGCCGGTGATCAGGTTGACGGCGGCGAAAGCGAGGCCGACTTCCGTCGCCGACATAGCGATGGCGTCATAGCGGAGGTTCCGCTTGGTCAGATACAGGACGCTGGCCACGAGCGCCGTCATGTAACAGCACATCGCGGTGAAGTAGGCCGGCAGGTGGTAGTAGAAGATCCGGTAGATCGGACCTTGCTCCATTTCGTCCGGCAAGTTGAAGAGGATGACGTATAAATTGCGAAGCAGGAGCAGACCCGCGAGCGCGCCGATACCCAAACGAATATTTTTCCCCATGGAGTTCACCTTACAAGAATCGTCTCTACTAGCGCGAGGGCCAGAGTTGTAAATACCACATCGAAGCCGATGAGGAGCCTGAGCCATACGAGGTCGTCGCCGCCGATGTCGTTGCCGGAAAGTAGGATGGTCGTTAGCCGCATCGCCGACATCAGCGCCGGGATCATCATCGGATAGAGCAGCATCGGCAGCATCAGTTCACGCAGGCTGAGGTTCACCGTGAGCGCGCTGAAGAGGGTGCCGAGGATGGTCATGCCCCAGGTGCCGAGCAGAAAGATCCCGAGCAGCGGCCAGAACTTCGGCGTCCACGTAATGTTGTAAAAGATGCCGAAGATGGGGAGGCAGATGAGTTCGATGGCCAGCAGCAGGACGAAGCTGGCGACCGATTTGCCGAGGAAGAGTTGGGCGCCGGAGACGGGGCTCGCAATGAGGACTTCGAGGCAGTCGTTCGGGAGTTCGCGGGCGAAGCTGCGGTTCAGAATCAGCGCTCCGGCGAAGGCGAAGACAAGCCAGAGCAGGCCGCCCGAGAATTCGGCGACCGCTTCGCCGGAAGGGTCAAAGGCGAAGCTGAACAGGAGGAGGATGACCACGGCGAACGAAAGCGAGGCGTTGAGCGACTCCTTGGTGCGGAGCTCGCTGCGGAGGTCCTTCGCGGCGACTTGGAGGAAGATCATCTAGACGGCTCCGAAGGTCCGGTAAACGTAGCCGGGGTCCATCAACATCTCCGGGGTACGGGGGCCAAAGTGGACGAGCTTGCCTCGTTCGATGAGGGCGACGTGCGTTGCCAGCTCCATCGCTTCGCGGAGTTGGTGGGTCGACATGATGATGGTGCGGCCCGCGGCCTTGGCGTCGGAGAGGAGGCCCTGGAGGAGCGCGATGGCGCGGTCGTCGAGGGCGGTAAACGGTTCGTCGAGGATCAGAAGGGAAGGGTTGTGGAGGAACGCGCGGGCGACGGCGAGGCGTTGGCGCATGCCGCGGGAGAATTCGCGGACGGGCGAATCGGCGACGTGGGCGAGTTGAGTACGTTCGAGCCACTCGCGGGCGACGGTCTTCGAGACGCCGTAGAGTTGGGCGAAGATCGTCAGGTTTTCGATGGCCGTGAGTTCGTCGTAGACGCCGATGCCGTGGCCGAGCAGGCCGATGCGGCGGCGGGCGGAGGCCTGGCGCGGAGAGTCGCCAAACAGCTTCACTTCACCCTGCGCCGCGCCGGACAGGCCGGCGAGGATCTTCAGCATGGTTGTTTTGCCAGCGCCGTTACGGCCGAGCAGTGCAAGACATTCGCCGCCATGGAGCGAGAACGAGACATCGCGCAGAGCCGGATAATCGCCAAAGTATTTGTAAACGTGTTCAACGGCGAGGACCGGAACGGACATTTAGCGCTTGGGCTCCTGGGTCCGGTACAGCAGAACGAACCCAATTCCCAGGATCGCAAATGTGAGACCGAGAACCCAATAGAGGCGGTCGTGGATCCGCGGGTTCACCTGCGAGATGCTGGGGCCGCGGGATTCGGCCTCTTCGCCTTCGCCGCCGCCACGTCCATTCGTGAGTTCGCCTTGGCCTTCGAGCTTCAGGTCGAGATCGGTCGTCGACAGTTCGAAGATGCTGGCTTGGGTGCGAGGTTCCTTGCCCTTGTCGACGAGGCCCGCGCCGGTGACCGTGACGCCGTTGGGCGCGGCGATCATGCTCTGCTCCGCCTTGGTCAGGAGGCGGGTCTTGTAGCTGGTGGCGTCGGAGAGGGTGTAGGCGAGGTCGATGCGCGTTTCGCCGGGTTTGATAGGGAAATCGAGCTTCCACGTATTCGCCGGGCCGGCTTCGGTTGCAGCGCGGCGGATGGGCACGCCTTGGGGCGCCGTGCAGTTGATCTCAATCTGCCCTTCCGGCTTCGACGGAAGTTGGAAGCGGAGAGTGCCGTTCTTTTCGTCGTTCCAGGTGGTCTTGCCGTCGTTCAGGAAGAAGTACGACTCGCGGACGGAGAGCTTGCCGTTCTGCGGTTCAAGTAGCAGCATGTGGTTGGCTGCGCGAGCGGCGCCGGGCTTGGTGCTGGTGTTGAAAACCTCCACCTGGATGCCGGTGGTGGGGCGGCCCGGGGGCAGCATCAGGTTGTAGGTGACACCGTCGAAGGCCGTCTGGATCATCGATGGGCCGAGGGCGAGCGGCTTATCGATGGCGAACTTGCCGTCGGCGCCGGACTTCACGCTTTCCACCACTTCTGGGCCGGCTTGGCCGCCGAGCTTGAAGAGGGTAACGGTGGCGCCGGCTTGGGGTTTGCCGGTGGTTTGATTGAGCACTTGGCCGTCGACAGCGAGCAGCGGCAGTGCCAGCAAAATGCTATAGAGCAATCTCATGCGTCGGCCTCCATGGGCTTACCGCAGGAACCGCAGAATTTCATCGCTTCCTTGAATTTTTTCCCGCAATGGGGGCAGACGTGCTCAGGGGCAACCTTCGGCTTCGCGGCTTTCACCGAGGTCTGCACGCCGAGTTCGGCCTTCAGCTTCTCGGCGTCGGAGAGGACCTTCGCGAGTTCCTTCTGCAGGTCGAGCTTGGTGCGGGCGTAGTCTTCGTCCGAGAGTTTGCCGAGCCGCAGTTCAAACTGCAGATCGCGGAGATTTTCGTAGATGCGGGCCTTGGCCTCGTCGACGTGGCGGAAGGGGGAGACCGGCTCCGGCTCGGGCAGGCTTCCCGGGCGCACGATCAGGGTATAGATGAGGACGCCCAAAACCAGGAGCGCCGCAATCGCGATAGTCATCAGTCGAGCTTTGAGAATTCCTTGTCAATCTGGTCCTGATACTTCTGGACCTCTTCGTCGGTCATCACCGGGACGGCGTTCGGCTTGCGGTACCGGCGGAGGAACCAACCGATCAGCGCCAAGCCCGCGCCGATGGCCAGAACGGGCGTGGCCAACGCCATGATACCGAACCCTTCGTTCGGTGGTTCAGCCAGTGCCTTTTTGCCTTCGCGTTTGACGAAGTCGTCGACGATGACCGCGTCCGCCGCCCCTTCCTTCTGCATCTTGGCGATGCGCTGGCGGGCGGGCAGCGAGTAGTGGCATTCGAGCATCTGGCAGGTGGCCACCGTGTTTTTGCAGGCGCCGCAGAGGCAGGCGAGTTTATCGCCGACGCGGCGGATCTCTGGCGTCACGTACTGCGAGGAGCTTTGCGCCAGACAGTAGCCGGCAAGGAGAACGGCGAGCGCGCTATTTCGTAGCCGGAACATTCTTGGTGGAGACTCCTACGACTTCCGTGCGGGCGTACTGCATCTTGATTTTCGCGGGGACCAGGCAGATCAGGGAGCCGAAGAGCAGAACCCAGTAGCCGGCCCAGATCCAGGTGACGAGCGGGAACACATACGCCTGGATGGTCGGCAACTGCGACTCGCTGCCCATGCCTGCGAAGTTGATGTAGAGGTCCTCGTTTAACTGGCGCTTGATGGCGACCATCGAGACCGGCTGCTGGCTCTTTTCATAGATCCGGCGTTCCGGCGTCAGGGTCGCGAACGG
This sequence comes from Candidatus Sulfopaludibacter sp. SbA3, assembly GCA_945890485.1. Taxonomy (GTDB): domain Bacteria; phylum Acidobacteriota; class Terriglobia; order Bryobacterales; family Bryobacteraceae. Next base: position 82,721 of record CAMDCN010000022.1, read on the forward strand.
CTTGCCGTCCACCGTCGCTTCGACAATCGCGTTCTGCCAGATGTAGTTTTCGTTCTGGCCCATCTTGATGTCGCTAACCTTGATCTCGTAGCGGCCGAGGGGGAACTTGTCGCCCACCTTCACTTCGACGGTGGTGTCCTTGTTGAACGCCGCGCCCGAGAAACCGATAAACATCATGACGATGCCCATGTGGACAATGTAGCCGCCGTAACGGCGCGTGTTGCGATGAGTGAGTTCGATCACGGCCGGGACGAACGAGAGGCCGTCCTTCTGCCGGATCGCCATGGTGCCCTTGAAGAATTCGCTGACGATCGTCCAAGTGACGAAGGTGCAGAGGCCGAGTGACAGCAAAGCGTAAAAGTGCGAGATCCCAAAACCCATCAGAATGGCAACGGTCGCCACGAAGCCGATGGTCGGCCACATGAAGTTCCGCTTCAGGTTGTCCGGCGTACTGCGGCGCCAAGCGAGCAAGGGGCCGACGCCCGTCAGGAACAGCAGAGCCAGACCGATAGGCACGTTCACGCGGTTGAACCACGGCGCGTCCACGCTGATCTTTTCGCCCGCGATCGCTTCGCTAATCACCGGGAACAAGGTGCCCCACAGGATCGCAAAGCAGCTCGCCAGCAGGATGAGGTTGTTAAACAGGAAGCTCGATTCCCGGCTGACGACGCTCTCCAGCGGCGCTTCGCTTTTCAGGTAGTCGAGGCGGCTGAGGATCAGCAGAATCGTGATGGCGATGGTCACCGTGAGGAAGGCGACAAAATACGGGCCAATCGGCGACTGCGCAAACGCATGCACCGAGCTCACAATGCCGGACCGCGTCAGGAACGTCCCGAAGATACAGAGGAAGAACGTGGCGGCGACCAGCACCAGATTCCACACCTTCATCATTCCCTTCTTCTCCTGCATCGTGACGGAGTGCAGGAAGGCCGTCGAGGTCAACCACGGCAGGAAGCTCGCATTTTCCACCGGATCCCAGCCCCAGTAGCCGCCCCAACCGAGCACCGAATAAGCCCAACCGGCGCCAAGCAAAATGCCCGTGCTCTGGAAGAGCCACGTGACGATGGCCCACCGCCGCGTCGTAAAGATCCACGAATCACCGGGCTGTCGCGTAATCAGAGAACCCAGCGCGAAGGCGAACGGCACGATGTAGCCGACGTAGCCCAAATAGAGGGTCGGCGGATGGATGACCATCGTCCAGTACTGCAGCAGCGGGTTCAACCCCTGGCCGTCGCCGACATCGACGATCGCCTTGCCGCCGGTCGAAAGCACCTGGAACGGCGGGACGAGGAACGCGATCAGCATGAGGAAGAACGCCTGCGTCACCATCATCGTCGTCGTAACGTACGGCATGATCTCGCGGTGTTTCCGCCGGTTCTGCAGAATCACGACCAAGGCGTACGTCGCCAGGATGAAGTTCCACATCAGCAGCGACCCTTCCTGGCCGCCCCACCACGCCGAGAACTTATAGATCATCGGCATGGCCTTGTTCGAGTGCGCGGCCACGTAGGCCAGCCGGTAGTCGCCCACCATCAACGCATAGATCAGCAGACCGGAGGCCAGCGTCACCAAACTCCACACACAGATCACGGCGCGCTCGGCGCTCACGATCAGAAACGGTTTCTTCTTCCACGCTCCCACCAGCGAAGCCACGATCGCGAAGATCGACAGGCAGAAGGAGAGCAGGATCGCCAGGGCGCCTATATTTTCCATGAGTGGAACCTCTACTGAATTAGACTTACGAAGCCCGTTCGTTGATGGAGTTCTCTTTCTTGTAGTTGCCGCCGGGCTTGGCTTCGTACTTCGAAGCGCATTTGGCCGAGATCTTGGCAGCGTGGAACGTGCCGTCCGGTTCGATGCGTCCGTCCACCAGCGCCTGGGCGCCATCGCGGAACGTATCGGGCAACGGCTCGTTGCCGTCGTAACGCACGTTCATCTTGCGCTTCTCTTCCACCAGCACGAACGAAACCTGTTTGCCATCGCGCTTGATTGAGCCCTTCTCGATGTCGCCGCCCACGCGCAGACGTTTCGTCTTCGCATTTGCGTCCATCTTCTCAATCTCGCTGATGGTTTTATAGTAGGAGGCCGTATCCTCGTTGACGCCGCTAGCGGCGACCCATCCGAGAGTGCCTACCACCACCGCGATCACTAAACCGAATTTAACCGTTGTGTTCACTTCCGCACCTCTCCGCCCCAATTATATCGCCAACGGAACCGCAGCGATGGAGGAAGTCTACCGCCGTCGTCAAAATCGCTGGCGCCAGTGGCTGACGCCGCCCGCTCCGCTGCTCCACGATCCCCGCGAACTCGCCGTCGAAGCGCCCCTTGGCCGTTGGAACCTCTATATCGGCTCGGCCGGCACGTACGCGCCCGGCTACGTCAATGTCGATCTCGCCGTCATGCCGGGCGTCGATGTCGCTTGTAACGCCGAACAGCTTCCCTTCCCCGACGCCGCATTCACCCGCGTCGAATGCGACGCCGTACTCGAACATACGCCGCACCCGGAGCGAATTGTCCGCGAGATCGAACGAGTCTTGATGCCTGGCGGCTATGCCCATCTGGTCGTCCCGTTCTGCCATCCGTTCCACGCCTACCCCCACGACTACCGCCGGTTCACGCCGCAGGGGCTGCGCCTGATGGCAGGCGGTCTGGAAGTGGTGGCTGAAGGTTGGCGCACCGGGCCTACGGCCACGCTGCTCGTCTTCCTGATTGAATACGCCAAACTCTGGTGCCCGTGGCGCCCGCTCCGCGCCGTAGTTCATGGCGTGCTGGGATGGCTCCTGTTCCCCCTGCGCTATCTCGACGTGCCGCTCCGCCGCTCCCCGCGCGCCTACATTCTCGGCAACCACTGCTATGTTTGGCTCCGCAAACCGGGGTAGCCAAGGCCGCCTGTTACACTCGAATTTATGCCTCCTTCGTTAGCCCCCGGCGTTCCCAGCGTCTCCGCGCTGGCCTCCGCCCGTGGCATGAAGGAAGCCCTGCTGCTGCTCAGCAAAGACAAGCAGTGGGTGAACGAGAAGCACCTCGCCCTTTGCCGCATCCCCTCGCCCACTTTCTTTGAACAGAAGCGCGCCGAATGGATGCAGCAGCAGTTCCGCGCCCTCGGCTGCGAGGCCACCATCGACCCCGCCGGCAATGTCGTCGCTTTCTTGACGCCGAACCCCACCGGCCCCTACGTCGCCGTCACCGCCCACCTCGATACGGTCCTGGCGCCGCGCACGCCCGAGGAAGTCTATACGCAGCCGGATGGCTCGTTTCACGGCCCCGGAGTATCGGACAACGGCGCGGGCCTGGCCGGACTGCTGGCCGTCGTCCGCGTGTTGAAGATGATCCCGGAGTTGGCCGGCGTCACCGCCGCCCCAGTTTTCATCGCCAACGTGGGCGAAGAGGGCGAAGGCAACCTGAGCGGGATGCGTTATCTGTGCCGCCAGTCGCCGCTGGCCAACAAGATTCGCTCCTATCTCGTCCTCGACGGACCTTCGACGGACCACGTCACGTGTCAGGCGCTCGCCAGCCGCCGCTTCGAGATCACCTTCGCAGGCCCCGGCGGCCATAGCTGGTCGGACTACGGTGTCGGCAACCCGGTCCACGCGCTCAGCCGCGTCATCACTCTGTTCGCCGAGAACCAGCCGGAGCCAGTCCCCGGCGTCCGCTCCTCGTTCAACTTTGGCGTCATCGACGGCGGCGTGAGCGTGAATTCGATTCCGAACTCCGCCCGCGCCAAGCTCGATATCCGGTCGGAGTCTCCGTCGCAGCTCGAACTCCTCGGCGACCTGCTCAGCACCTGCGTTGCCAAGGCCGCCGAGATGGAGAACGCGCAGGCCACCATGGCGCGGGTCACCGCGAAGCTGCGGGAAACCGGCGCCCGGCCCGGCGGCGGCCTCGCCACCGACGCCCCCCTGCTCCGCTACATCGCCGCGGTCGACGAATGGCTCGGCATCCGTTCGCGCATCGACTGCTCTTCCACCGACGCGAACATTCCGCTGAGCATGAGCATTCCCGCCGTCTCGATTGGCGCCGGCGGCACCGGCGGCGGCGCGCATACCCCCGGCGAGTGGTTCCGGCCCGAAGGCCGCGACTCCGGGTTGAAACGCATCCTGCTCACGTTGGCGTTGCTCCTTTCGGAATGAAGCGTTACGCCGATCTCATTCTCGCCTCGACCTCCCTGATCTGGGGTGCCATGTTCGTCGTCGCCAAGGCGGCACTGGAAGACGTTTCGAGCGTATATTACTTGGCGCTGCGGTTTACGTTGGCCGCACTGGTGCTGGGCGTCGGGTTCCGGAAGAAGTTGCGGTTCGCCTGGACGGGCTTGGGGCTGGGAGCAGTTCTGATGCTTGGCTACATGCTGCAAACGGCGGGGCTCCGCACGTCGACCCCGGCCAAAAGCGCCTTTTTGACCGGCGGTTATATAGTTCTGGTACCTTTTTTCGGTTGGCTCGTCTATCGCAATAAGGCGCGTGTGGCCGAAATTGTTGGGGTGCTCACGGCGGCGACCGGAATGGCCTTATTGACGATGCAAGGGGAAAGGTTGACAGTGGAACCGGGCGACTGGTTCACAATGGGCGGGGCCGCGGCCTTTGCGGTTCATATTGTGATGCTGGGCCATTTGGCACCTCGGTTTCCATCGGAGAACCTGACGTTCTTGCAGGTTGCCGGGGCGGCCTTGTTCGCTTGGCTCGTGCTGCCGTTCGTCGAAACGCCTTCCATCCGGTGGCGGCCTGCCGTCCTGCTCGCCATCGTGGCAGGCGCGTTGGTCGCCACGGCATTCGCCTTTTACGCGCAGACCTGGGCCCAGCAGTATTTGAGCCCGACGCGGGCGGCGCTGATTTTCGCGCTCGAGCCGGTTTTTGCCTGGGTCGTGGCGTGGTGGTGGATTGGCGAAGTCTTTTCCCTGCGCGCTGCTCTCGGCGCCGCTTTCATCCTCGCCGGGGTGCTCCTCGTCGAATTGAAACCGAACCGCAAGTCGGCACATCCATAGAGAAGTAAACTGAGTAAAGTTAATTCAAGGCAGGTTTCCGTATGAAACTATTCGCGAACATCCGGCAGCAGAAGCTGCTTTCTTCCAGTCTGGCTGTATTTAGCCTTTCCGTCTGCATCCTGATCGGAACGCTCGTCAGTTCCACCGCCACCGCGGCCAAGGGCCAGGCAGTGGCGCCCGATGCGACGCCGATCGTGATTCCGGCTACCGTCTCGCTGCCCAACGAGTTTACGAAGATTGCCAAGTCCGTGGAACCGGCCGTTGTGAACATTACGACCGACTTTGTCCCGAAGCCTGCCCAGGCCCGGCGCCGCGGCGCTCCCGCGCCGGACGGCGAGGAAGGCGAAGAGGACGGGATGGATCTCTTCCGCCGCTTCTTCCGCGGACCCGGTGGGGACGCCACACCGCAGCGGCCTACGCCGCGCGAAGCCACCGGCTCCGGCTTTGTCGTCGACAAGAATGGCTACATCATCACAAATCTGCACGTGATCGAGAAGGCCGACAATATCAAGGTGAAGTTCTCGGGCGACACCACCGAGTACAAGGCTAAGGTGATCGGCACCGACTTTGAGAGCGACATCGCCGTCATCAAGATCGACGCGAAGCGGCCCCTGCAGTACATCAAGGTTGCCAATTCGGACGGCGTCCAGGTGGGCGACTGGGCCGTGGCGATCGGCTCTCCGTTCGGCTTGGCGGCCACCGTTACCGCCGGCATCGTCAGCGCCACCGGGCGCGACCTGCCGAGCGCCGAGCAGTTCCAGCACTTTATTCAGACCGACGCGGCGATCAACCCGGGCAACTCGGGCGGTCCGCTGTTGAACATCAATGGCGAAGTGATCGGCGTGAACACCGCCATCGCGACGCAGAGCGGTGGCTACCAAGGCATCGGCTTTGCGCTGCCTTCGAACCAAATGGTGCGGTCCTACAACAGCATCATTCAATACGGACGCGTGAAGCGCGGATCCATCGGCGTGAGCTGGGATCGGAATCAGAAGCCTGAGGTCCTGAAAGCTTCGGGGTACGTCAATGGCGTGTTGGTAACCAACGTCACGCCCGGCGCGCCGGCCGACAAAGCGGGCATCAAGTCGGAAGACATTATCGTCGCCATCGATGGCAAGCCGATCAAGGATGGCGAGGAACTCGTCTCGAAGGTCAGCGAAATGCCCATCGATAGCAAGCTGAAAGTGACCGTCGACCGCGCCGGTAAGAAACTGGATCTCGTCGTGACCGTCCTCGACCGGGAAGAGGTCTTCAAGGACGACCCGCGCTTTGCCCGTCGGCGGAACGACACCCCGACGCCCGAAAAGGCGGAAGGCACGCCCGCCAAGTTCGGCATCATGATCCGCCCCATGTCGGAAACCGAGAAGGAATCGCTGAAGCTCGGCGAAGGCGACCAACGCGGTATCTATGTCACCAAGGTGGAAGAGGGATCGTTCGCCGCCGAGATCGGCCTGCAGGAACGCGATGTAATCATCAGCGTCAACAGGCAGCCGGTGGCGACTCCGGACGATCTGCGGAAACTGCAAGGGACGCTGAAGCCGGGCGACGCCGTGGCCTTCCGGGTTATGCGGCCGTCGCCGGCACGGCAGCAAGGCGCTCCAGGTTACGTAGCCTTCTTCGCCGCGGGGACGTTGCCGGAAGGCAACTAGCCTCTGTTACGATAGTGGGTTCATGAAGAACTGGTTACTGCTCCTGGTGGCTTTGCTCACCTTCGGGTTAACCGCGGGCGCCGCACCTCCCAAAAGGAAGGCGGCGTCTGCGAAGAAACCCGCCGTGAGTGCGTCCAAGCGGACGGCTAAACAGAAGTATGTTTCGGCAAACTCCCGGTACAAGCAAAAGCGCGCGGTAGCGCGTGGGCGAGGCCGGGGACGGTCTCCCCAGCCCGTAGCGGTCCAACGCCGGAGCTATGGCCAGCCCAGGCCGACGGACGACCGGTACATGGAGATTGAACGGGCGTTAGCGACTCGCGGCTATCTGCAGCGTGAGCCGTCAAGCGCCTGGACACCCGATTGTTCCGAGGCGCTCAAGCGCTTCCAGAAAGATCAAAACCTGCCGCCTAACGGCAAGCTCACCTCGCTGAGCCTGATCGCGCTCGGCCTCGGCCCCAAGCGCGACACGAGTTCAGTGGCCAGCTCCACTCCGAACCCCTAAGCTAGGGGTATGCGCATTGGCGTTGCAAAAGAGATAAAGGACCACGAGTCGCGCGTCGGTCTGGTCCCCGCCGGGGTGACGGCGTTGCGTGAAGCGGGCCACTCCGTCGTTGTCGAAACCGGCGCCGGCAGCGGCAGCTCTCTTCCCGACTCTGAGTACGCCGAGGCCGGGGCCGAGATTGCGCCAAATGCCGCCAGCGTCTGGGAGCAGGCGGATCTCATCGTCAAAGTGAAGGAGCCACAGCCGGCCGAGTACCGGTTTCTGCGGCCAGGCTTGACGCTGTTTACGTATCTGCATCTGGCTCCTCTGCCGGAGTTGACCCAGGCGCTGCTTGACGCCTCCGTCACCGCGATCGCCTATGAGACCATCCGCGAGCGCGACGGCAGCCTGCCATTGCTGACGCCGATGAGCGAGGTGGCCGGGCGCATGTCGGTGCAGGTAGGGGCGCAATATCTCGAAGCGCCGAACGGCGGCCGCGGAATTCTGCTCGGCGGAGTGCCGGGCGTGGCGGCGGCGAACGTGCTGATTCTGGGCGGCGGCATCGTCGGCCATAACGCAGCCAAAATGGCGCTGGGGCTGGGCGCGAATGTCACGATCGTCGACCGCAACCTGAACCGGCTGCGGGAGCTCGACGATATCTACAACGGCAAGGTGATTACGCTGGCGTCGAACCTGCACACCATTCGCGACGCAATTCGCTTAGCCGATCTCGTCATCGGCGCCGTGCTGATTCCGGGTGCCGCCGCGCCGAAGTTGGTGCGGCGGGACATGCTGAAGCTGATGAAGGCAGGGGCCGTAATGGTGGATGTCGCCATCGACCAGGGTGGCTGTTTTGAGACATCGCGCCCGACAACGCATACGGACCCGATCTACTACGTCGACTCCGTGCTGCACTACTGCGTCTCGAACATGCCGGCGGCGGTGCCGCATACGTCAACCTTGGCGCTGACCAACGCAACGCTGCCGTACTTGATGGCCTTGGCCAACAAGGGGCCGGTGCGGGCGGCGAAGGAGAGCGCGGCGATCGCCGAGGGCGTGAACACCTACGCCGGGCAGGTGACGTACGCGGCGGTGGCGGAGGAACAGGGCCGGCCGTACGCGGCATTGAGCAGCCTGCTGCCATGATGTTCGTGGTGACGCCGCTGGTGCTGGCGGGGTTGTTAGCGCTGGGGTGGAACCCGCAGCGGCGCTGGTGGCTGGCCGGGCTGATCGGCGGGTTGGTGGTGGGAGCGTTGGTAGCTTGGTGGGGGATTGCCCACATGGTGTTTGGGGAAAGAACGTCGGCGCTGGGCAGGGCGATCTTCGCGCGGCCGTATCTGCCGGGGATGGTGGGGCCGGCGGTGGGGTTGGCGATGGCGGTTTTGTATCGGGGTCTACGGCGATGATTCCACCAGATTCCATGGAACGGTGGGCGATCGCCAGCTTCGTCTATGTCGATCCGCGTATGGAAAATGCGACCGAGGACGACCCAACCGTATGGGAAGGCCAGCGGGAGTTGATGTTGTTCTCCGGCACAGGAGCAGCCGATATCTGCGAGAAAGCCATCTTGTACAGTAGAGAGACAGAGGCGACCCTCGTCGCATATTCGAGCGAGGCGCTAGTGGCGGAGGTCCGAGGCGACATCGGGCCGTACCTCCCCACCCGGTTTTTAGGGTTTGAGGAGATCGCCTTTACCGAAGAGCCCCCTGCGGACGGCGCCGTGATCTCCCTGGGTAAGTTCGACACGCAGGCGGACGAAATCAACGCCGAAGGTGGCGCTCCGCGGGAGTGGCGAAGTCCCTCCTGGGCGTTGGTCGAAGCGAGCCTCGCGCCTGGGAACTGCTGGCTACTCCTAGTCCACGCCAACAGCCGGAGAGAGGCTGTGGCAAAGGCAGAGAGAGTCCTCCAATCGGGAGAAGTCCGAAGCGTGACGCACATCACCGAAGAGAACCTATTCTCTGGCTGCGATCTGCTCTGCTTCCCTACCGCGCACCCGGCCGCGGTGTGGCGACGCCTCGTGAAACCGCACGCCAACCTCGCCATCGCCGCGGGCCTGGACCCGGCCACTCTCGACCCGTCCCCCGCCGAAGTAACGCGCAACCGCCAGGAGCAATTCGGCCCGTTCCTATCTGCAATTCGCGAAAAGTGGATTCCTTAACCTTAAAGCAGCCGCCGCGCGGGCGATTGCTTCTTGGCGAGCCGCTCACGGCGCTTGAGCAAAGACTCCGTCCGCCCCAGCCGCAACGCCGCATCCGTCATATCCAGCGCCATCGCGACGTTCTTCTCCTTGTGCTCAAAGAACTTCGCTAGCTCCTCAAACGCACCGCCCTGATGCGGATTCCGCACCGTCGAAAGCTCCGAAAACAGCGCCGTCGCCGCCGCTTCCCTGCCCTGCTTCTTTTCCAGCAACGCACTATCCCACATCGTGCGCCACAGCAGCTCATCCGGCAGACCCTTCTCGATCGCCCGACGGAACAGCACCGCCGCATCGTCCAAGCGCTCGGCCTTCCGCAACCAACGGCCAAGGCCCACCATCTCGGCACCCCGATGCAGCTTCACCGAAAGCGGCTCCGCAAACGCCCGGGGGACAATCCCCGTCAAGCAGGCGAGCGTGACGATGTCGAGCGCATTGTGTTCAAAGATCCCCGCCAGGCGCCCGGCGTGCCGTGTCCGCAGATACTCAAAGTAGAGGTACGGAATCATCGAGCCGGGAACGTCTCCCTCCCGTTCGTAACCGAGAATCTGCGTCTCCAACTCGACCAACCGGCAGCTTTCAAAATGCAGCTTCCACAGCCGCCGGGCCCCGTACAGCAAGTCGAGATGCTCCATCCGGCCAAACGGCGGTTTCATCCGCGCCAGGCGGAACCGCGTTTCGAGCAGCGGCTGGTCGTACGCACGGCCGTTGTAGGTCACCAGCACATCGAACTGTTCGAGAAACTCGGAAAGCGCCGTCAACTGGCTCGGCTCCTCGGCGTAATCCCGCATGAAGAACTGCCGGACCTCGAAACCGCGCTCCGTAATCCCGCCGACGCCAACTAAGAACGGATAGGTGCCGGTCCCACCGGCGAGACCCGTCGTTTCCGTATCGAGAAAGGCGAGGCGCTGCGGCGTGGTGTTCGGAATAGCGCCATCGGAGATGGCATGCAATAGGTCGGCCGGCCACTCTTCGAGCTCCGCCAGGTGCATGCTCCCGTGGCGCTGATGGCGGCCCCACAGGCGGGTGCATTCAAAGTGCGCACCGGCGGCGGTCTGCACTTCGGCACCGGAGATCCAGTCTTCTATGCGGGGCTTCGGCTGAGCCGGCGGCGCAGCGGCGTACTTCCGGTCGACGGCGGCTATACGCTGGCGCAGGAGATCGAGTTGGGAGCCGAGGGAACTCAAATTCGCCTTCTGTTCGCTGCTATTGTAGCAGGTCCATGAAATAAATCGGTCTCGATTGCGCTCTTCCAATATGCCGAATACGGCATCGGAGGAACATCGAGATGGCATTCAAAGAACCAGGCTCCAAGCCGTTCTACAACGTGGAACAGGCAGTCGGCCCCACCGGGGTGAATAAGAACGGCGACGTGAAACTGGTGCAGTACATGCTGCGCTACATCTACGGAACCGAGGCGGCCGGCCTGGTAATTGACGGCTGGATTGGGCCGATCACAAATTTTTGGATCAAGCGCTTTCAGTTGGAGATGAAAGCGGTGGGGAACAAAATCGCCACCGATGGACGGGTAGACCGCGCCTTTGGCAGTACCTCTTCGGTGTCCAAGACGCTGTATACCATCGTGGCGCTGAACCACATGTTGAAGGTGAGGAATCCGGGCGCCTTTCAGCAACTCCCCGCGAAGGTTCCCCTCAACAGCACCCCCAGCTCCAACCCCTACAACCCAGAGGCTCCAACCACCGTGCCCACCGTGGCGGGCGGGTTCTAACTACCGGAGGCCAGGAAACGCCTCCACTCGCGTGTTCGGCAGATATCGCCGCAGGATCTGGTCAAACGCCTCCGGCAGTCCCGCCGCCCCCCGTTGACAGAACCCCACCCCGTGCCCGCGGCCCCGGCCGCGGGCCACATTCCCGGTTAGGCTGTAGTTGTTCGAAGGCAGAGTGTCCCAACCAAACTTCCGCCCCAGCAACAGCCGCGCAGCCTCCTCGCCCACCCGCCGCGGCAACTCCGGCAGTGTCCGCTCCCACGCAGGCTCCTCCCTCCGGCACACCTCGCAGTCCACTGGAAAGTACGGATACGGCTCCGGGCTCCAGCCCACCTCTTCCGCCGTCTTCGTCCGGCCGCCGCAACTTCCGCTATAAGCCGGGGCGAACACCTTTCCCTGGTACGTCACCACCATCCCGCGCGTCGCCACCGCCGCCGGCGATACGCGCGGATCTTTCCACACCTGGCAGTGCGTCGTGTCGCAATAGTCGTAGGCCCCATGCCGCCGCCGGTTCGCCAGCAACCAACTGCGCGCAATCACCGCCTGCGCCTTACGTGCTTCCAGCCCCGCCTCCGGCGCCGATTCCGCCTCCGTCACCGCCGCCACGGCGTCCTCCACATCCGCCGTCAACACGGCCCGCAACTCACCGCCCGCCTCGGTCACCGTCAACTTCCCGCGATATCGCCGCTGAATCTTCCCCGGTACGCTCACCAGCATCTCACCGGCAAATCGCACCGCTTGGCCGGTATGCGTCTGCCGGTTCATAAACCAATCCACTTCCCGCCCTTCCCGTCGTACACCCACCGCCCGGTCGCCCGCCAGGCTGACGCCGTTCACCGCCAGAATGTGGCCCGGAGCGGGCTTCACCGTCAGCGCCTGCGGATGGAACAGTACGAAGATGGCGATCTCAATCATCGGGTGAACATCTCAACGGCCTTCGCCCCCGTAACACCGGGCGCCTGCAACAGAACGAGTTCCCGTGGTGCGGCCTCCGGATAGGCGATCACGGCATACCCGTCCCCATCCAGCTTGGCGTTCGGCCCCGTGCCGGTCTTCGCCAAATAGCCCGGCCCCAACGCCCGCGCCGTGCCGTAGCGCGCCGCCCGCCGCATGCCGTCGATTAACGGGAAAATCCCCGGATCGGCCGGACGGCTCAACAACTCGGCAAACGCGCCGGCCAGCGCCTCCGGCTTCACTTTCCATTCCGATCCCAGCCCGATCTGTGTATCCGGTGAAGCTTCAGGAACCTCTACGCCAAACTGCGTGAGCAACGCCGAAGTCGCATGCGGCGGCAGGGCACGGGCCAACTCCCGGAAGTAGTGGTTGCACGAATGCGCCACCGCGTCGCGGATCCCAATCTTCTTGTGCCCGCGGCCCCACCAGCAGCGGTCCGCCGCGCCGCGGCAGAAATGGTCGGGGTAGAAATAATGGTGCGCCTGTGCATAAGCCAGCGCCGTGAACGGCTTTACGATGCTCCCCGGACTCACCGGCACATCGGGCTGAGGCCACTCCGCCCGCAAGACGCGCCGCTCCGGAATGCTATAGAGCATTATATTCATGGCTGGCGCGAATAGGTCACCGTCTCCGTCAGCTTGCTTCCTTCGTCCTGCCGCGCCACGGTCGCGGTACCGAATCGTTGGAGTACGCCGGAAAAGCTCGCCACGTTTTCGGAGAAGAACTCCGGGGTCCGTTGCTCGGGCTGCTCGGCCGGGGTCGCCCCGGCCCGGTCGATGAGGCCGGTCATCTGGAAGAGCCGCTGCCGTTCCGCCCCATGACGAAACGAAGCCAAATAGACCGTCCTTTCGCCCGGCACGGCGACGGTGCCGCCGGCTTGCATCGCGCGCAACAGAGGCTCATGGTTAGCGACATACAGCATCGGCCCGGCCACCGCGACAGAATAGCCGGGCAAGAGCGTCCGCACCGCGGCCAAGTCCCAATTCGATGCGCCGGCCACGGCCACGCCCAGCGTCTGCGCCACGAACACCTGATCCTGCTGCACCCGCGTCCCGCGCACCACGGCGTGCGCCGTCGCGTTCCGCAACAGAGCCGCCACGGCGGGTTCGTTCGACGATCCCGCCGCCGCAAACGGCGCGACATCGATCAGCGTCTCCAGGTCTTCCGCGTCCTGCCCTTCAACGAAAGTCGCCGCGGCCGGGGTCGCCAGCAAACGAGCCGCCGGAGCACCCAGCGCCAGCCGGTAGAAACCGGCATCGTTCGGCACCGCCCGCGCGACCGTCCGCAATGCCGCGGCGCTGCCAGGCGTGGCGGCCTGTTTCCGCACCATGGTCCGGGTCTCCACCCAAGCCCCGGCGTTCCGGGTCAGATCCGACATCGCGCCCTCAATCTCCGCCAACTCCGAGACGTTTCGCTGCACCCAGTAGCTGCGGAAGTGCGGACTCTTCCCAAGTTGCTCCACGTTCGCCGCCATGCGCAACTCGCCCTGCGTCTGGGCGGCCCGTTGGAACCACGCCTCGTTCGCCAGCGCACCGCCGCCCTGTCCGGCCATCAACTGCAGCGCCCGGGCGACATAGTTCTCGCTCGTGCCCAGCAGCAGCCAGCCGTCTTTGGTGGCGAACACGGCGGTCCGGTCGGTACCCCGATCAGACTTCACGTAATAGGTCGTCCCGGCAACGGTTCGCGCCGTGAACTGTCCCGCCACCGCCTGCAGCGCCGGCGCGGCCGCCAGCTTAGTCAGATAGAGGAACTCCAGCTTGCCGATGTCGTAGACCGCCATCGCCGAGGCGCCCCCGGCCAACTGCTCCAGCAACGCGTTGTCGAGGCCCAGACCGCTCACCGCCGCGAACTCACCCTGCGCCTCACCCAGGCGCAAAAACAGCCGGGACTTCGAGAATACGTTGTAATTCGGGCTGCCGACCCACTGCCGCTTCTCGGGCGAGGCGTTCCACTCGCGCAATAACGATCCGAAGTCCTTGGCCTCCAGATACACCTGCGCCCCAGCCGGCACCCACCGCGGCAACGGCTCCACGCCCGTGGCCTGCTGGGCGAAGTACACGCCCGCCGCAGCCACCACCAAGGCCAATCCCATCAGCTTCATTTTCATTGGGCACCTGCCAGCAACCGCAACCGCACATCATGCGGCTGTTCCAACCCCTGATTCACCATCGGCCGGCGGCTTTCGTTCTTCGCCCGCCGCGTCACTTCCGCCTGCGCCAGCTTCTGCTTTGCGGGGATTCCTTCGAAGTATACGGCCGCGCGTTCCGCCTGGCCCGCCTTCATGTACGCATCGCCCACGGCCTCGCGCATCTCGGACGGCACATTGCCATCGTCGGCCAGAGCCAATAACGGCGCACCTTGCAGCACGCGGAACAGGGGCAGCCGCTGGCTCGGGTCAATCGCCAACGCGCCCCGCAGCAGACGCACCTTCACGGCCGAATCGGTCGCCTTCTCCGCCGCCCGTAGCCGCGCCGTCACCACGTAAGGCTGTTCGGCCTCGGTCGCCGAAGTCACCTTCGCAGCCAGAAGATCCAACTCCCGCGCTCCGGTCGTCACAGTCCGGTTCAACGCTTCGGCCGCCTGCAGGCGAATGGAGTACGCCGCGTTCCGGTCCATCGCCACGGTCACGAGTGTCGCCTCGTCTCCCTTGGCCCGCGCCAGAAGCAGCTTGGCTTCCGCACTCCATGGCTTGGCCGCAGCCAGCGGCTCGGCGTAGCGCAGCGCCTCGGCCGGCCGCTTCTGTTCGAGCAGCAGGCTCGCCGCCGCCGCATGATTCGCGTAGGGCTCGCCCACGGCCATCACCAAACGGTCCAGCAGCGCTACAGCCCTCGCCGGTTGCACTTCCGCCAGGCCGAGATAGCTCGCCGCCGAGGGGTACGGCCCCGCCAGTTCCCGTTCATAGGCCAACGTCAAAATCTGCCGGGCCGATTCCGCGTCGCCTTCCTCTTTCAACCGTGCCGCGGCGGCACGCAGTTGCTCGGTGTCGGTGACCGTTTCGAGCAACTTCGCCAGCTCGCCCGTCTTGGCCGCCACGCGCAGCCGCAACGGCAGCAGCGTGTAGGTCTCCATCTCCAACTGTTCCGGCGTGAACTTGGCCAACACCTGCTCGGCCGCCGCCCACTGTCCGGTCTTTACCAGTTCCTCCAGCCGCCGGGTCCGGATCCGCTGCAGTGACCCCATGGCCACATCCCGCGTCTCGCCAACGGCCCGCGCCAGGCGTTGCTCCGCCAAGCCTTCGGCTTGGGCCAGCAGCGCCGGTTGCGTCCCGGTGAACTCCAGCAGGAACTCCGCCGGCTCGGCGGCGAACTGCGCCAGCCGCACCAACCGGTCCGCGCTGATTCCCTGCACCAGTTCGTTAACGCGGTATGCGCCGTTCCGCCGGACGTAGGAAGTCAACAGCGCTTCGCCCGCCGGAGCCGTCGGCGCCGCCTGCAGCGACACCCGCACATCCTCCCACCAGGTCTCCCCGTAGCGGCCGTTGTCCATCATCCAGCGATACTCTTCAAGCGCCTTCCCATGGTTGCCCAGCCGGGCGTACGCCGCGCCGTAGTGCGGATCGAGCGCGATTGCGTTCTGATAGTCGCCCGCCGCGAAGAACGCCTTCGCGCTCGCGGGCCGGTTCTCCACCATCGCCGGTTTGTAGGCCGCTTCAGCCGCGTCCTTCGCCAGGCCCAGATAGTCGGCATATCGCGCCGCGTAGTAGAACCATGTGTCTCCGGCTAGCGCCGTCTTCGGAGCTGCCAACTTGGCGCCGATGGTCTCGGGACCGAGCGTATCGGCAAAGGCTTTCTTCACGTCCGGGGTCGTCTGGCCGAAGTAGAGGCCCGTCAGCGCCCGGTATGCGTTTTTCCAAGCCAGCGGCCGGGGAGCGGCCAGGATACCGCGCAACGCCAGCGCCGCGTTCTCTGTCCGCAGGCCATAGTTTGCCAGCGCCTCGGCCCGAGCGGCCTCCGCCGTCGGCCGCAACTGCAGATACCGTTCCAGGTTCTCGCCCTCGAGCGGAGCCCCCGCCAGCGTCCGGAGTTCTCCCGCCGCGTCGCCGGCCCGGCGGTATGCCATGCCGGCCAACCGGAGAACCTGTTCCCGGGTCTCCGTCGCCGGGTGCACCTTCCAGTAGGCCTCGAGCTGTTGACCCAATTCGGCGAACCGGCCGCGCCGCACCTGCAAATCAAACAACTGGTGCATCCGTCCGGAGCTCTCCTCCGCCCCGGGCTGCGCCATCATCTGCCGGTAGTTGATCTTCGTAGCCACCTCCAGAAAGCTCGCTGCCAGCGCCGCATCCGCATTGCCCTGCGCCTCGAGCCACACGGCGTACTTGGCCTTCTCCTCCGGCGTGAACTCCGCCCCCGCGGCCTGCGCCGAGGCGGTCACCACTTCCGGCGCGCGCCCGGGAATCTGCTCATAACGCCGCAACCGCGTCAGCAGTCGCGCGCGCATCGGAGTATCCGGCCCCGCCGCCAGCGCCTCTTCGAGCAGGCCCCAGCCTTCCAGCTTGTCCGCCATCGCTTCCGGGTTCGGCCGGCCTGTCGAATAAGCCTGCTTCAAGAGCGTTGTGGCCTCCTGCATGCGGCCTTGGCGCGCCCTCGTTTCCGCCGCCTGCACCAGCCATACCGGGTTCCGGTAGCTCAACTCGTACAACTTCTGATAGGTCGCCGCCGCTTCGTCCCAGCGGGCCAGCCGCGTCTCCAGATCGCCGCGCGAAGCCAGTAGATCCGTTCGCTCCGGCCGCAGCGCCACCGCCCGGCCCCACGCCTGCAGGGCCGCGGGGTAGTTGCCAAACTCGCCTTCTAACCGAGCCCGCACCAGCGCCCATCGGGCATCACGCGGCGAATCGCTTTCGGCCTTCACGAAGTAAGCCAGCAGCCGGTCCTTGCCGCCATTGTCCGCGGCGTACCGCGCCGCCTCCCGCAGCAGACCCTCGTCCTCCGGGCTCCGCTTGGCCAGTTCAATGTACTGGTCGACTGCGCCATTAAAATCTTTGAGCCGGGTCAAGGCGGGAATGGTTGCCACGCGCAGGGCGGCCACCTGCGCCGGATCCTTCAACTCGGTCAACTTCGCCCTATAGAATGCCGCGAGGCCCCGGTCATCGTTGGCCTTTGCGTACGCCGAGGCCTTCAAGGAGATCGCCTCGGCATCCGCCGGATCCTTCGTCAGAATTTGATCGGCCAGCGCCAACGCCGTCGCCGGATCCGCCTGCCTGCCCGCTTCCAGCCGCAAACTACGCTGCAATGCCGGATGGGCTGCATCAGCGGCCGTGCGCAGGATGGCGATCGACCGGCCAGCGTTGCCCGTGCGCCGATGCAGTTCCGCCGCCGCCTTCACGACGGCCAAGCGCTTCCCGTGCTCGCCCAGCAGCGAATCCATCTCGCTGCGCGCCGCCGTGGCATTGCCCTGGCTCTCCTCCCACTTCGCCCTCGCCATCCGCAGGCTCAGCGCTTCGAGCGGATCGCCAGCCAGGGCGATCTCCCGGGCCATCACCGCCCGCTGCGCCGCCGGCAACGCGTTCCGCTCGGCCACTGTGGCGAACTGCGTCAACACATCCCGATCCGTCGTCTGCCCCGTCGCGGTCGTCAGGAACTTTTCTAAATCGTCGCGCCGGCCTTGCGCTTCGAGCAACGCCACACGCAGGCTCACCGATGGCCCGCTCACCGGCAGACTCGCAATCAGCGACTCGACAGGCTGCCGCCGCGCCAACCGGATCAGCCGTCCACGCGCCAGCGAGTCGCCCTCCGTAGCCATAGCACCGGCCAGATACTCCTGCAACGCCGCCGCCGGTTGCCCCTTGTTCTCATAAATTGCCCCCATCTCAAACGCGAACGCCGCGGGTTGATTCAGTCGCTGCCGTCCCGCCGTCAATTGCCGGATCGCATCGTCGTACCGGTAGTAGTCCCAATGCAGCGTCGCCGACTCGACCCATGCTTCCGGTTTGCCGGGCGCAATCTGCGCGACGCGGTCAAACAATGGCGTGGCCGCCGCGAACTGTTCCCGGTCCGCCTCGATTTCGCCCATCCGCGTCAGGAACTGCGATTGCCGCGGCCACGCCTTGGCCAGCGCTCCCTCCATCTCCAGCGCCACCGGCGCATTGCCCAAACTCCGATGCACGGCGGCCGTCCGCGCGAGCAGCGAGATGTCCGCGGGGTAGGAGGCTGACACAGCGCGCAGATAGGGCGCGGCCGTCTCCCAATGGTTCTGCCACGCCTCGGCCTCAGCCACCCATACGGCCGCCGCCGGGTTGGCGCGGGTCTGCACCGCGGCCTCGCCCCTCGGCAGGACCGCCTTCACCGCCGTGAGCTCCGCCTCCAAACGGTTGGTCCGCGAAAGCAGCGCAAAGAACTGCTGCCGTAGCGTCTCATCGTAGATCCAGTAGCTCCGCAGCAACCGCTCCTGCTCGGCCGGGTTCGCCGTTGCCCGCGTGCCGTGGGCATCCACCAGATTCTTCACGAACGGAACATGGTGCGGGAATCGCGTCAGCGCATAGGTGTTCACGTTCCGGTAAAGGACAGCGTCCAGTTGCCCCTTCACCGCGGTCACCCTCAAATACTCTTCGAGGTCGGTGCCGGAAAATACGGCGGACACCTCCTTCGAGAGCGCATCGTACTTCGCGCTCATCCTGCCGCGCAGGTACCAGCGCGCTAACTTGTGTGACCACGACTTATCCGGAAACTGCGCCATCGCCCGGCGATAGACGGCTTCAATCTCGGCGCCCATCCGGTTCTGTTCAAGGAACGCCGCCAGCCGTTCGTACAGAATCGGATCAGCCGGATTGCGGTCGAGTTCCTTACGCTGCAGCGCCAACGCATCGGCGATGCGCTTCATCGCCACGTAGCGCGCAATCGCCCGGTCGAGAATCGCCCGGTACTGCGGATGCTTCGAGCCAAGATCCGCCAGCACCGCGTCATAAACCTTGAACTCTTCCACGGTATTGCCCTGTGCCGCATACGCCCCGGCCATTAGGAGAGAAACGTTCACCCGTTCGGGCGCCTTTGGATACGCCGTCAAAAACTGCCGCCCTTCGCGGATCACAGCCGCATGGACGCCGTGGATGGAGAACGCCTCCACCACTTTTGCCCGCAGCGCCGGACGCCGTGTCGAGTTCGGGAAGCGGCTGTCAAATAGAGTCACCAATTCCGCCGCCTTCGCCCGATGGAAGTACGGCCGCGCGCGGTTCTCCTCGGTCGCCAACTCCGACGCCGGATAGGTCGTGTTGAAGACGAGCGACAATACGCCGTTCAACAAACCCGGCGAACGGTCCATCGACCCGATATCAGAAAACGAACCCAGGTCCGTCGACCCGTACCGTATCGGCTGCCCGGCATGGTTCAGCAGCAACATCGCCAAGCCGGCCAGGGACTCCTCACTATCCACCTGGCTATACCAGTGCGCCGCTTCGTCCACATTGCGGGCCGCTTCGTAAAGTTTCGCCAGGGCAAGCGGAGCAGTCCCGCCACGCTGCCGAAACTCATAGAGCACCCGTTGCGCCGCGTCCGCGCGGCCGCCGTTCAAGTGCACCCAGAACATCCGCCGCACCGGCTCCAAGCTGCGTGGTTCAGCCAGCGCTCGCTGCCGCTGCGTGGTGAGATACGGCCGCAACTGCTTGGTTTGCACGAGCAGCTCATAGTGCTTCGCGGATTCCGGCGCCTCCCGGTCATAAACGGCCAGGGCCGCCGCCGGGCCACTGCGGGCGAGTTCCAAAGCCGCACGCCGTTCGAGCGGATTCGTCAGCGTGCGCCGCCCCAGCACGGCTTCATACTCGGCGTACTTCTTCTGGTTCAGCAGATACGGCAGATACTCGTCGTAGAGCTTTACATTTTCGGGCTCCGCCGTCTCCCAAGCCTGATAGATCGGCATCGGATCAAGCATCTGCTCGCGCGCCTCCATCAGGGCCCGGGGGAAGAGCTTGGCCTGCAGAAGTGCCGCAATCTCCTTGGCCGGTTCCAAACGCCGATGGTGATAGTTCGCCTTCTCCACCCAAGCCGGCTGCTTGTTCGGGGCGAGCTCGACATACTTCGTCAAGTCTGCTTCCGCCGCCGCGAAGTCAAGCTGCAACTCCGCCTCGCGCGCCCGCAGATAGAACAGCCGGGCCTCATTGGCCTGGGTCTGAATCTGCGTGGTCAACGCCGCCCGCGTCTCCGCCGGCGACTTGCGCCAAGCCAGCGTGTTTCCGGCAAAAGTTGTCACCCGGTAGAACACTTGCTCGAAGGCGTTCCCTGCTTCAACGGTCGATACGTAGGTAGGCAGATCCGCCGCCCAAGCCGCCGCGGCCAACGCCACGAAACTAAGGAAGTACTTCAAGGGCCACCTCCTGGCTCGCCACGTTATGGGCCACATCTTCGGCGGTCACCTTCACCATGTATTTCCCCGGGGGCAGCGTCTTGGGAATCGTGAGTTGGCCAATATTCACGCGCTTCTGTTCATTCCATTGCAGCCGCGCCGGCGCCACTCCCACGATCTTGGCGGTAATGGTGCGCGTCAACTCAGTCGCCTTTGCCATCACGCTCAGCGTCGAACCCGCCCGTACGGACGCGCTCTCCAGCTTCACGCTCACGAGCGGCTGCTTGCTCGCGATGATAAACGTCTTCCCTTCCCGGTACGTCCGCCCATTCTTGTCTCGCAGCACCATCTGCACGGTGTGCGTGCCGTCGGTCATGCTATCCGGCGCCAGAAAGCGCGTCTGCCAAACTTTCTCTTCCGGCAGGTACTTCAAAGGCTTCGTCAAGCCGAACGGAAACACGGCCACAACGCTGGCGATAGTCTCGTCCGTCCGCACACGGAGCACCGGATCTCCCGGCCGGATCAGCCGGGGCCGCAAAAGGCTTCTCGGCGCCGCCAGAAAGCTCGTGTACGGTGTTACGAACTTGTACTTCTTCGATAAACGGATGATCTCATCGATCGTCGCTTTGTCTTCCCCGTCGCGGTCGATCTTTTCAAGCAACGCATCCACCCGTGCCTTTGCCCAATTCCTCGGTAACTGCGGATGCGCCGTCTCCGCGGCTGGCAGGTTTACCGTCGCCGTCGCCCCGCGCACTTTGAAAGTCGCCGAACCCGGCTGCGCATACTGCCCCACCCAAGATGCTTCACTGCCGGGATACACAGCCTCATGAAGCGGGTAAACGAGCGAGACTGCCGCCGCTGGTTGCACCGTCAACGCGACGCCGTCGGCCGCCTTCCGGTTCAGCTTCGAGAGAAACCCGTTCAGCTTAAACTCTTCGGGCTCGGTCGACCGCACCCACTCGAACACGCCGTTCTGGCGCGCCAGCGCCTTTAATAAGTTCGCGTTCGCATCATCGCCCACGGCATAAACAAACGTTCGCGGCTTGCGCGCCGCCCAGGCCTTGCCGTACTCGGCCAGCAATTGCCCCGTCCGCACCTGGCCCTCGGTCGCGCCGCCGTCGGTGAACAGCACCAGTGCCGACTCCGCATCCGCCAGCGCCAGGCCCTTCTGCAAAGCCGCGCCCAAATTCGTTGCCCCGCGCAGCGGCTGCGTCTTCAACCAGGTCAACGCCTGATCCGCATTCGCGATGCCGCCCGCCGTCGGTCCCGGCGCGAATGCCGCCACCTGCGAATTGAAAGCCAGCAAATGGAACTTATCCTCCGCGCGCAACCCGTTCAGCAGAGCCGTTAGCGCCCGGACGCTCCGTTCGAGCTTTTCCCATTGCATGGAGAGCGAAGCGTCGAACAAGGCCACCACCGTCTTCGGCGTCCCCTCGGCAACGGTCTGCGGCGCAATCACCGCCGCCGCCTCAAAGTATCCCGGCTCGTTGGCGGATTCCCGCTGCGCCGATACCAGCAAGCGGTCGCCCTTCGGGTCCTCGCGGTCGATCCGTATGGCAAAATCCTGCGTCAACGCCACATTCCGCGCCTCCAGCGTCGCGCGGATCTTATTCGGCGTCCGCTCAGTAATCTGTAGCGGATACACCGTCGAAATCTGCTCGAACTGCTTGATGGCATGCGGCGCGGTGACGGTCACCGTAATCCAAAGCCGCCCCACCGTCTGCTCCTTATACGCATCCGGTTTCAACGGCAGCGACAACACCGAACTCAGGTTCTCCACCGCCAACCGCTGGTGGTATTCCATCTCCATCCGCTTCGTCCCATAGCCCGGAATCGGCACCACTCGCGCGCTGAATACGCTCGTCCGCCGGGCCTCATCGACGTCCCGTTCGCCGAGTTGCAACAGTCCCGGGTCAATCGCCTGCAGCCGGATATCGTTATACAACTCCTCGGCCCGCCGCCGTTCCAGGATCACCCCGGGAATCCGCGTGGCCCCGTCCCACACCGCGAAATCGCTCAGCAGTGCGTTCCCCGGCAGAGCAAAGACGTAGTTCCCTTCGAGCACCCCCGCCGTCTTGTTAGCGAAGATCTGCCGCGTCAACACCTTCACGGACGACCCGTCGATCTCGACGTCGATCGCCATCTCTTCCATCGAGAGTATCGCCGGATCCGGCGCCTGCTTATTGGCCGGGATCAACGACCCCGCATCCCCAAATAAACTCGCCGCAAGAAAAAACAAGCTATAGCGCATCAAACCTGCAACACTCCCTCGGCGATCTTCACGAGACCGTTATCCGTACCAGCGTAAAGGGACCCGCCAGCCCAAGCAAGGGCCGTAACATTAGCAGACGGTAACCCATCGGTAATTCGCCGCCACCGCAGCCTCACCAAGTCGTAACAAAGCAGCCCGTGCGTCAAAGTGCCGGCATAGACACCGGCCGCCGTCGCCACCATCGCGCCAGGGTTTACCACCATATCGGACGGCAGATCCTTAAAACTCTGCCAGGCGTTGTTGGCGTCGAGCCGCTGCACCCCGCCCCCGTAAGTGCCCACATACACATCCCCCCCAGCCACGGCCATCGCCGTCACCCAGTTCGCTTTCAGTCCCGAATTGGCCGTGGTATGGCTCACGCGCACTACGCCCTGTTGGATACGCGTAATCCCGCCGAGAGTTCCGCAAAATATTTCCTGGCCGCGCAGCCCCAGGCTGTAAACATGGTTATTTCCCAATCCGTGAAATGCGTTCAACGATCGCGCCCCGGACCGGTCGAACATCGTGAGCCCCGCGGGCGTCGCCGCCAGCACGACTGCCTCCGCCAGCAGTACATCCGTCACGTGCGTGGCGATCAACCCGTCGTCCCTGGTCAACACCTGCCGCTGCCGTCCCGCCACGTCAAAGTAGATCAGTCCGTTGGCGGTCGCCACCGCCGTCCGGTCCCCGGAGTGGACAATCCGATTCACGCAAAAGAGGCGGTCGCTTTCGAGGTGAGTCACCTTGCCGTCGGTCCCGACAATATCGAGCCCACGGTCAAAATAGCCAACCCAGAGCCGCCCGGCCTGATCCATCGCCAGCGCGGAAACATTCCCATCGGTGAGCAGCCCCGCCGGGGCCTCGACGAGTGTCTCTTCCCGTCCGTTCTCTGTCGAAACCAACGCCCGCCGCGTCAGCAGCCGGGTAGGCGAAACCACTTGGCGGATCTCCTGCTTCCCGCTCACGACCGCCCGGCCCCGCGCTCCCAGCGGCGTCGTCACCAACCCATCTTCGAGCGTCCCCGCGTAGAGCGTTTCGCTTTCGAGCAGCGCTGACCGGACGAAGAAGCCGTCGGCCAATTTGCGGTCAAACGCACCGCCCCGGAACAACGCCGCCCCGATCGGCGTCCCGGCCACTGCTTGATCACCCGAAACAGCCACCGCCTGCACATGCGGATCCGGCAACCCCTCGGCCTCGCGGAACTGGTCGAGTTGCCCGGCGTGTAGCCGCCAGAGACCAGAATTCCGGGTGCCGATGTAGAGGTCTTCCTCCTTGCCGGCCAGCGCGGTTACGGCAATCCGGCCGATCGCCGGATGGGCGATGTTCAAACCCTTGCCGTCATAGCGAAGCACCCCGGTGTCCGTCCCCCACAGGATGGCGCCCGACGCGACCGGCAGCAGCGCCCGCACCGTCGCGTACGATTTGACCGCGGGCCGGATATGCCGGAGTTTGCCGCCCTCGAGCGCCAGTACGCCCTCCCCTTCGGTCGCGATCCAGAGGACATCCCCCACTTCGACAATCGCCGAAAGAGGCGCCGGCGGCAGTTCCCACCCGCAGCGCCATTGCTCAGCGATCGTGCCGTCCGGGTTCCATGCCAGTAGTCCGTTGGCGGCGGCGATGTAGCGGCCGGCGGCAGCCCGGAAGTCAGCCGGCGTCGGCATGGGTTCAAAGCCGGAGGGAGGCGGCGCATCCCGCCAGCGCTCGGGGGCGGCGATCATTTGCAGCCGTTCAAACACACGGGCCGACTGGTCTTCGATCTCCTTGGCGCGCCAAAGCGCCGCTCCGGTGTAGACAGCTCCGGCTCCCGCCGCCGCACCAAGAAAGATCCAGTTCCGCCGCGTCACGTCAACACCAGCGTGCTGAGCTCCGGCCGGCAGTTCACCCGAAAGCCGAGGATGTTCCCGACGCCTCGCGTTGTGTGGATCCATCGCCCGCCATCGAATGGATTCAATCCAACTGCATAGCGTTTGTCGATGATGGGAACGCGGGGAGGGCCGTAGAACGGAACCATGACTTGGCCGCCGTGCGTATGTCCGCAGAGCATCAGTTCCCACGGAGCGCGCAGGCACTCTTCCTTGCCGTCCGGGTTATGGTTCAAACAGATCACCGGCGCCTCGTCCCTCGGTACGCCGGCGAACGCAGTCTCTCCCAGGCAGTCGTTGCTCCACCAATCGCCCAGTCCAACCAAGTGGACCGCTCCGGCAACAGTCGCGACCTGCTCGTTCCGGTTCCGCAGGACGTGAACCCCGGCTTTCTCTAGGATCTGGATAATCGGGCCTGGAGTTGGATACCAACCCGCCCGCGCCGCCCAGTCGCCGCCGTCGTGATTGCCGAGAGCGGCGTAGGTGGGCGCGGCGGACGTCAAGACCTTGAGCGCCTGCACGTAGGCCGCAGCGTCAAAGTCGCGATCGCTGGTGATGAAGTCGCCTGTGAGGCAGATCAGGTCCGGCTTCGCGGCGAGGCCTTTTTCAAAGGCCGTGACGAGATACCGCATGGGGATGAATTCGGAGGCGTGCAGATCCGAAAGATGTAAAATCCGCAAGGGCCGCCGCAACCGTCCCCGGGCAATTGCCACGCGCTTCTCCGTCGCTTCGAGCCACGACGGCTCGAAATAGTAGGCGTACGAATACGAACTCACCCCGGCGCCAGCCGTCCCAAAGAAGAAGTTCCGCCGGGTCATTTCTTCCAGTGTAAGTCCTGCCCCGGATTGCCTGTAACATATCCCCATATGTTCCCGCGGCTCTTGCTCCTCCTCGTCACCCTCCTTCCCCTCCACGCCCAACGCGACATCCCCTACGCTCAACCCCGGAACGAGCGTCAGCTCCTCGACATTTTCGCCCCAGCCTCCGGCTCCGGCCACCCTGTTGTCGTCTGGATCCACGGCGGCGGCTGGATGCGCGGCAGCAAAGAGGAGGTCGGCCACAAACCCACCGCTTTCACCGAAAAGGGCATGCTCTTTGTCCCGATTAACTATCGATTCGTCCCCCACGTCACCATGCACGACATCGTTCGAGACGCCGCTCGCGCCGTCGGCTGGGTCCACACCAACATCGTCAAGCATAGCGGCGACCCCACCCGCATCTTTCTTATGGGCCACTCCGCTGGCGCCCAACTTGCCGCGCTCCTTTGCACCGACACCCGCTACCTCGAAGCCGAACGTGTCCCCC
Source organism: Candidatus Sulfopaludibacter sp. SbA3 (assembly GCA_945890485.1). GTDB lineage: Bacteria > Acidobacteriota > Terriglobia > Bryobacterales > Bryobacteraceae. The sequence goes on from CAMDCN010000022.1 coordinate 108,392, forward strand.
GCCATGTCATCCGCGGCTGCGTGCCTGTCGACGGCGACACCTACGACGTCCCCCTCCAGATCGCCACCTCCACCGCCCGCCGCCTCAGCCACAAGCAACCCCCGCCTCGTATGGGCTACGCCGAAAAGTTCGGCAACTTCGCCGACCAGCGCGAACTCTCCGCCGTCAACCACGTCGCCCCCAACCGCGGCATCGCGCCGTTTCTCCTCCTCCACGTCGCCGACCATACCGATACCACCGCCCAGGCTTACCGCCTCTGGGCGGCCCTTGACCAAGCCGGCATCCCCGCCTCCCGCTTCGCCGCCGAAGCCACCGATCACGTCAAACTCGACGCCGACATCGGCCTGCCCACCGACCTTGCCACCAAGGCCCTCTTCGAGTTCACCGCGGCCATCCTCGCCCGTCCGAACTCAAGGTAGCCGGACTTTCTCCCCAATCCCGGACGCCAAGCGCCGAAAGTGCTTCAGATTCCATGTGTAGAGCCACTTCGCCCGACTCTTGAGAAAGAACTGCCCAATCACCGCGTCGTAGATTCCACCGCTTGCGGCGCCACAGTCAGCCGCTCCCGCAGGCTTGCTCGATATTAAGGATCGCCTCAGCGGCCCTCATTCGCTGTTTCCCCGGCATCCCCGTCAACGTCGTAACGACCTTGGCTAAGCTGTGGACCGCGCACCCTGCTTCCTCGCCGAATCTCCTCCAGCACCCCATCTGTGTCTTCCGCTCGAATTGGGCCGCCACCGGACAAGACCCACACCCCACGATCTTGCCGCATTCGGCCTACACCCCGCGAAGGCCGCAGCACAATTTGTCCCCCATCGGAAATCAGGTCCAACGTGTCCCCCGGCACCAGACGCAGTTCATCCCGCACCTTCTTTGGCAATACCACCCGTCCCGCTTTGTCCACCGCAACTGTGGTTTCCATGAATGGTATTTTGACATCGAAAACGCCATTCGTTCCAGATCCCCTTCCCGGTTCAGGCCCCCGCCCCCTGTATCATAGTCCTTATGCTCCAAGGTCCGGAGGCCGACGAAGTCTACCGCGAACTCCACAAAATCGCCGCCATCCATCTCAGCCGCTCCGCCCGCCAACCCAGCCTCCAACCCACCCAACTCGTTCACGAAGCCTGGCTGCGGCTCCACGATCACGGATGGAAAAGCCGCACCCACTTCTTCGCCCTCGCCTCGCGTACCATGCGCATGGTCCTAATTGACGCCGTCCGCTACCGAATGGCCGACAAGCGCCAACCCGACGCCGGCTCTATCACCTGGACACCCGGCCTCGAACCCTCCACCGCCGCCCTCCCCCTTGAAAGCATCATCGAAATCGACCGCGCCCTTACCCAACTCGCCGTCAAGGACGAGCGCAAAGCTCGCGTCGTCGAAATGCGCTTCTTCGGCGGCCTGGACTTCCACGAAATCGCCGAAGTGCTAGAAATCTCCCTCTCCACCGCCAAGCGCGACTGGGAATTTGCCCGCGCCTGGCTCTTCGCCAAACTCTCCACGAACTCCTAACTGCTGCACTCCCCCAGTAGCCGGTTCATCTTTTCCATGATTGGCGCCAATCTCGCCTGGGTCGGCTTCCCCTTCGTAAAGGTCACTGCCTCCCTCGCAAGTTGACATGCCCGCGGCTTCTGTTTGGCCTGCTCATAGGTCAACGCCAGATCACCCATCGCGAAGACCAACTCCCACCCCGCCGCCGCATTCGCCGGGTCCAGGCTTCTGACGCGCCGCGCCTCCGCCAACGCCTCGCCCCCATACCGGATCGCCTCCGGATAACGCCCCCACTCGCGGTAGGCCAACCCGAGCCGGTCCAACGCCGCCACCACCCGCAACGCCGAAGTCGCGCTCTTCGGGTCTTCGCGGGCCACCTCCAGCCGCAGTTCGAGTACCCTTTCAAGGAGCGGAATCGCCTCCTCGAAACGTTTTCCCCGCAGCGAAAGCATCGCCACTTGCAAAGCGGCGCTCGCCAAATTCGCCCGCGCCAACCGGGGCTCCACTCTGTATCGCGCCTCGTCCAGCCGCAAGCACTCCCGTGAGTGCTGCTCGGATTCAGCGTACTCTTTGCGCCACCATAATTCAGTGGCGAGCCACAAATGCGCCTCGCCCAACCTCTGCTGCCGCCGCAAGTCGTCAGGAGTCTCCTCGGCCAGTTTGGCCCGCAATGCGAGCGACCGTCTGAATAGCGGCAACGCCTTTTCGCGCTGGGAAGACTTCGAGTAGATGTCTGCCAATTGCTTCATCACGGTGCCTAGCCGATCCTTCTCGACGGGGTCGGCGGCGGCGAGCTTCTCCGCCAACTGCATCGCCTCCTCGCCGAACGGGATGGCCGTCTTAGCGTCGCCCCGCAACAGATAGGCCGCTGCCGCGGACTCCAGCGCGTCCAACAGCACCCGCTTCGCCGCCCCGTTCCGCCCCGCCACCTGCCGGGCAATCTCCACCGCTCGCACCGCATGCGCCAACGCCTCGCCGCTGCGCCCCAAGCTCACCCCGGCCAAGTCCTTCCCTTCAATCTCGGCCAGACGCAGGTATCCGCGCGCCAAATCCAGCTTCACCTCGCCGCTCGCACTGGTATCGGCCGCCAAGGTATCCAAGTACTTCACACTCCGGTCGACGATCACCTTCCGGGCCTCCAACGAACCCGGAAGCTTCCGTACCTCGTCATGCAGATCGAACATCACCGCCCCGGCCAACTCACGCACTTGGTTAAACCGCATCTCCGCGCGCTGCGCCTGCCAAAAAGCGACGCCCGTTGACGCCAGCAACGCCGCCACGGCCACGCTCCCCAGCCCCACCGCCACCCGGTGCCGCCCTACAAACTTCCGCGCCCGGTATCGCCACGTCGGCGCCTGCGCCTCCACCGGCATTCCCTGCAGATAGCGCTCCACGTCGCGAGCCAGGGCCCCCGCCGACTCGTAACGCGCTGCCGGATCGCTCTGCAGCGCCTTCAAGGCGATAGCTCCTAACTCCCCGCGCAGCGGCACTGTCGCGACGGACTGCCGCGCGGTATCCACCATCCCCTCCAGCGTCAACCCGTCCACCGCGCGCGGCGGCCGCCCGGCAATCAACTCACATAGCAGCACCCCCAGCGAGTAGACATCCGTCGACGTCGTCACCGGCTGCCCCAGCAGTTGCTCCGGGCTCGCGTAGTTCGGGCTGAACGCGCGCAGGCCCCGCGTTTGCTCGGCGCCCGCCACCGGATTCAGCATCTTCGCGATCCCGAAATCCAGCAGCTTCACGGTCCCCTCCGCGGTCACCAGAATGTTGTCCGGCTTCAGATCCCGATGCACCACCAGCGCCCGATGGGCATACTGCACTGCGCCGCACACATCCAGAAACAGCTTCAATTTCGCCGCTTCACTCTTCCCCGCGCAATACGCAGTGAGCGACTGCCCCTGCACAAATTCCATCACCAGGTAGCGGAAGCCCAGCTCCGTCGACCCGGCATCCAGCAGCCGTGCAATGTGCGGATGCTCCAATCCGGCCAGAATCTGCGTCTCTCCCTGCCCGATCCCCGCCGCCGATTGCAACAGTACGACCTTGATCGCCACCTCTTTCGAGAAGTCGCCGCCCGCCCGGTGCCCGCGGTAAACAACGCTCATCCCACCGCGGCCCACCTCCTCCGCGGCGAGGTACGGGCCGAAGCGTTGGCCGGTAAAGTCCAGTAAAGGCGCAGCGAGAAACTCCCCCAGGTTCTCCTGCGCCCCCAGCATGGCTAGCACCTCATCGCGGACGGCCGGGTCCGCAGCACAGGTCTCCCTCACCCACGTCTCCCGCTCCGCCGCGGGCAGCCGCAAAGCGTCTTCGAAAACCCGCTCCATCCGGACCCAGGTCCCGTCCGATTGCACCGAAAACAACCCTCCTGTTTGGCAGTTGTCTCAGCCTAGCAAACTCTGTTTATTCCTTCTTCCGCACATGCACAAGGTTGATGGTCGTCTTGCCCTCGTCGCCTTTCGCGAGCACCACCTGCAGCATTCGCTTCTGGTCCTCGCTCTGGGTGTTCAGCATCATGGCATCCTCGGCGGCGGTCTCCATCATGACCTTCAGTCCATGCTTGGCGACCACGCCCTTGTAGAACGTTGCCACCTCCTCCAAGCTCTGGCTGGTTTCGAGCGACAGGCTCCCACCCAGGCTGTTGTCCTGATTCATCACCATGTTATGAATCGCTTTAGCGCCGGGCGGTAACTCCGCGAAATCGGGTAGATCACCCGTGCTGACCCCCAGCCCCGTCTTCGCGCCAACCACCGCGCCGAGAGCGGCTTTCGCCGCGGACACGGCTGGCTCCTCGCTGCTCCCCTTGCTTACTTCTTTGCTACCGCCGCAAGCGGTCAACAGCGACACAAGCAGTACGGACATCGAAACTCGAATGAAAGAAACCATAAAATATCTCCACTATTTATTGACTACATAGTTCAACTGGATGATGACCCTGGTGCTTTTCGGTGGGTTCACCTCCAGCCGCAGTTCCCTTTTCCCATCGGCGCTCAAAGCCTTCAGCAACACGGCCCCTCTCGGCGTGGTAGTCTCCGCCCCCGGCGTCAACCCGTTCCGTTGCATCGAGGCTCTATAAAAGGAAAGGATCGCTGCCGCCGGCTGCTCGACACCCGCCACCACCGTCCCGCCTTCACGCATCTCGTTCGAAAAGGCCGAATTGGTCATCTTCGTTGCCCCAGGCATCATCTCCACGAAAGGCGGCAACGGCCGCGTAGCCTTCTTCCCGATTTGCGCATGGGCGCCCACGCACAGCAGCAGTAACATTGTTCCGTAAACAATCAGACCGCGCCGGTTCATCAAAATCATAAAATCTCCTGTCGTTGTAGAGAACACAAACCGCCGTCCAAACCGGACACCGGATAGGGCCTCATTTATTGGTCAGGTAGTTCAACTGAATCGCGATCCGGCTCGTCTTGGATGGGTTCACCTCCAACACCAGTTCTCGCTTGCCGTCGGCACTCGATCCCTTGAGCACGGTCACCCCTTTCGGCGTCACCGTCTCCTTGCCAGGAGTCAACCCATTCCGTTGCATGGATTCCCTATAGAACGTGATAATTGCCGCCGGAGGCTCCTCTACGAACAACAACACCATCCCGCCCACGCGCAGATTGTTCGAAAAGTACGATTCCGTCACCTGCTTCGCCCCGGGCATCATCTCCACAAACGGCGGCAACGGCCGGGAGTTCTTCTTCGGAATCTGCGCATGGCCCCCCGTGCAAAGCAGCAGCAACATCGCCCCGCGAACGAAAAGGCCCCGCCGGCTCGACAAATCCATAAAAATCACCTCTCTCCGTCTTTACAACCCCAACACCCACCCAAACCGGACACCGGCAGTCGAATTATTAGAATAAGGGGTGATGATTGAACACTGGCCCAAGCTGTCCGGCCTGATGGATACCTGCCTCGACCTCCCGCCAGCAGAGCGCGAAACCTACCTTCGCACCGCCGCCGCTGGCGACCCCGCCCTCACCGCCCAAGCCCTCGCCTTCCTCGAACAACTCGAAGCCAGCACCGGCTTCCTGGACCGCCCCGAATCCTCCCCCCAACTACCCGACGATACCCCCGACGGCGCCCGCTTCGGCCCCTGGCAGGTCACCGGCATCCTCGGCAGCGGCGGCATGGGCCGCGTCTACGCCGTCTCCCGCGTCGATGGCGGCTTCGAGCAGACCGGCGCCCTCAAACTCATCGCCCGCAGCACCACCGCCGACCGCGCCCGCTTCCGCACCGAACGCCAGATCCTCGCCGACCTCGACCATCCCGGTCTCGCGAAAATCCTCGACGGTGGACTCACCGCCGACGGCGATGCATGGATGGTCATGGAACGCATCGACGGCCAACCCATCGACGCCTACTGCGAATCGCACGCCCTCCCGCTCGCCGACCGCGTCCGGCTCGTCTGCGATGTTGCCGAAGCCGTCGCCGCCGCCCACGCCAAACTCGTTCTCCACCGCGACCTCAAACCCTCAAACGTTCTCATCGACGCCCAAGGCCGCCCCAAAGTCATCGACTTTGGCATCGCCAAACGCATGAGCGCCAACGACCAAACTGAAGGGCCCCTCCCCATCTCCGCCCCCTACGCCGCCCCCGAACTCCTCACCGGCGCCCCCGCCGGTCCGCCTACCGATGTCTACGGCCTCGCCGCTCTGCTCTACGAACTCGCCTCCGGCGTCCCGCCCATCTCCCTGGCCGGTCTCCCCGCCGCCCTCGGCGTCGGCCGCATCCTCGATCAAACGCCCGCCCCCCTCCGCCAACACCCAATCAACGCCCCCGCCCGACTCCTCGAAGACCTCGACGCCGTCCTCGCCAAAGCCCTCCGCAAGGAACCTGCCGGTCGCTACCCCACCCTCCAATCCTTCGCTGCCGATCTCCAATCCGCCGCCTCCGGAACCGGCGTCACCGCCCGCCTCGGTGAACGCGGCTACCGCCTCCGCCGCTTCCTCTGGCGCTCCCGCTGGCCCCTCGCTGCTGCGTCTGCAATTGCCGCCAGTCTCCTGCTTGGCACTGGCCTCGCCCTCTGGCAAGCCCGCGTCGCCACCGCCGCCCGCGACGCCGCCGTCGTCGAAGCCGACCGCACCGAAGCCGTCCGCCAATCCCTCTTCCTCCTCCTCGGCGAAGCCTCCGAGGCCGCTGGTCCCAACGGCAGCCGTCAGGACGTTCTCGCCCGCGCCGCCGCCCGCCTCACCCGCGAGTTCCATCGCGACCCCGCCCGCTATGGCCCCGTCATGAAGGCCCTCGGCGAACTCTACTTCCATACCAACGACTACCCCGGCGCCGCCGCCCTGCTCACCCCAATTGCCACCCTCCCCGCCGGCCTCCGCCCGGAGATCGTCGCCGAAGCCAAAGTCGACCTCGCCGAAATCCTCATCCGCATGGGCAACCCCCAGGCCGCCCGCACATACCTCCAGGAAGCCCAGCAGTTCTGGCGCTCCCACCCCGAACGCTGGCGCACCGATCTCATCGATAGCCGTCTCGCCGAAGCCCAACTCATCCGCGACGTCGACAAGGATCCCGCCCGCGCCGCCGCCCTGCTCCGGGTCGCCCTCGCCGAACGCATCGCCGTCTCCGGACCCGCCAACCGCGACGTCGGCATCTTCCAAAACAACCTCGGCGTCACCCTCCAATCGATGGGCGACCTGCCCAACGCCAAATCCGCCTTCGAGCAGGCCCGCGCCACCTGGAAGATCATCGGCGCCGACGAAAGCCCCGACGCCCTCAATACCCTCAACAACCTCGCCGCCATGGAAACCCTCACCGGCCATCCCCAAGCCGCCCAACCCTTGTTCGCCGAAGCCATCCGCATCCGCCGGAGCCTCTTCGGCCCCTCCGCCGCCCTCGCCGCCCTGCTCAACAATCACGCCAAAGTTCTGCTGCTTCTCAACCAAGCCCCGGTCGCCCTACCCGATGCGCAGGAAGCCGCCGATATGGGCCAACGCTTCGCCGGCGCTGGATCGCTCGCCCACGTCTCCGCTCTCGCCGGCGTCAGCGAGGCTCAACTCAAACTCGGTGCCCTAAAGCCCGGTCTCGCCGCCGGTGAGGAGGCCCTTCGCGCCGCCCTATCCAAAGGCGGTCCGAACTCCCCGCCCGCCGCCATCGCCGCCATTGCTTTAGCCCGTGCCTCCGCCGCCAACGGCAACCGGGCCCGCGCTCGCACGCTCCTGCTCGACGCCGCCGCGGTGGTCCAGGCAATGGGCCCTCCCGCCGCCCGCCTCGCCCAAGCCATCGACGGCATTCGCCGCCAGTACCAACTCGGCGACTAACCCTCCAATTCGGCCCGCAGCAACGCCCGGGCCTTCATCCAATCTCGCCGCACCGTCCGGTCGGAAACTCCCAGCACCGCCGCCGTCTCCACCTCGTCGTACCCCCCGAAGAACCGGCACTCCACGACGCTGGCCAATCGCGGATCCACCGCCGCCAACGCCGACAACGCGGCATCCAGCGCCACCAACCGCTCATCACTCTCCCAGAACACCGGCAAATCGTCGTGGAACGCTACAGTCGTCGTCCCGCCCCCGCGTCGCGCTGCCATCCGAGCCCGCGCATGATTCACCAGGATCTGCCGCATCGCCAACGCCGCCGTATGCAGAAAGTGGCGCTCATCCACAAAGCCCTCGGCCTTCCGCAACCGCAAGAAAGCCTCGGAGACCAACGCCGTCCGCCGCAGCGTCTCCGACGAAGCAAAACGCCGCCCCAACTGCCCAGCAATCGCCCGCAACTCCGGATACAGGCGCTCAGCCAGCCGCGCTACCTCCCCATTCCCCACCTGCTCCCGGTATTCTTCCAACCCTGATTATAAATCGCCTTCGTCGCGCATCCGAGCATTCGCCAATGCGAAGCCTGATGCGCCGATGCTATGATGCGATTGTGCGGACGACTATTGACATCTCCGATGAGGCGTATCACATCGCCAAGACCGTTGCCCGCGAACAAAAGCGCAGTCTGGGCAGCGTCGTGAGCGAGTTTATTACCGGCCAGAATCAACCACCTCGCGAGGGCGACGAACTGCAGAATCAGGAGACGGGGTTCCCCTCTTTTCGTTGCATTCGCCGGGTGACTTCTTCTGACGTCGCGGCTCTTGAAGATGAATAGCCCGATCTATCTTCTTGATGCGAACATCCTGATTGCGCTCTCCACCCCGGACCATTCCGCACATGGGCGTGCGGTGCATTGGTTCGGACAGATCACAAAATTTGCGACCTGCCCAATCACCCAAGGCGCGCTAGTCCGCTTCCACATGCGCTGGGCTCAACAGCCTTCCATGGCGAGAGCCCAAACAATCATCCGGCGCATCGCGGCCATGCCTCAGCATCACTTCTGGCCCGACGATATCGACTTCCAAACCGTGGCCGAGAAAGGCGTTACCGGGCATCGCCAGGTCACCGATGCATATCTTGTGGCCCTCGCAATCGCACACGGAGGTCAGCTGGCCACCATGGACGAAGCCCTGGCCGCCTTCCATCCAAACGCCCGCCTGATCTAGGGCTCCCTCAATACGGCCGCCGCCCATCCCAATTCCCCGGCGGATCATAGTTACAAACCCACACCTCCCGCCCCCCGCCTCGCGCCACCCCACACCCCACCCGCTCCGTCTCCCGCCACACAATCTGCGTATAGTGCCCGCAAACTCCCCGGCAGCGGTTCGCCCGGTGGTTATACCCCTTCGCCTCCGCAGCCCAAACACCCACCACTTTCCGCGCTGACGACACGTCCCCGGTTATCGAAAACAGATTCTCCCCCAACGGCGTATCCGGCCGATGGCCAAACTCCCGCCGCACCACCAACCGCTCCGCCCACTCCCGCGCATACCGCGCCAACTCCCCCGACCACACCAGCCTCGGCACCCCCACCCGCGCCCGCACCGCGTTGTGCGCCGCCAACATCTCCCTCTCCATCTGCCCCGCCGCCTGTCCAGCCATCAGGACAAAAAGGACCAACGCCCCTCTCATTCCGCCCCCCCACCCAACTCCCGAATCCGCCCCGCCAGAAACCGCCGATCCGCCGCCAACGTCGCCAGCCGATGCGCCACCTCAAACGCCGCCACGGCCCGTTCCCGCTCCCCCAGTCGAACCCACACCTCCCCCAGCGTCGCGTGGAACAAATGGTAGCTCGCCAACCGCTCCCTCAATGGTTCCAACACCCGCAGCGCCGCCGCCGGCCCCTCCGCCTCCAACACCGCCGCCCCCCGGTTCAGCGCCACAATCGGCGAAGGCTGCAGCCGTTCCAACACCCCGTACAGCGCCGCAATCTGCCGCCAATCCGTCTCCCCCACGCTCGCCGCCTGGCAATGCAACGCCGCCACCGCCGCCTGAATCGCGTACGGCCCATGCCCTCCAGCCAACGACCTCTCCACCAGCGGCAACGCCTCCGCAATCTGCGCCTGGTTCCAAAGCCCCCGGACCTGCCGCTGCAACAGCACCACCGCCCCCTCGGCATCGTACCGGGCCGCCCGCCGCGCATCCTGCAGCAGTAGCAGCGCCAACAGTCCCGTCAACTCCCCCGGCGTCGCCTCGCCCAACAGCCCGCCTAGCATCCGCGCCAAATAGATCGCCTCATCGCAAAGTCGCCTCCGGATCGGCTCCTCGCCCGAGGTCGCCGCGTACCCCTCGTTGAAGACCAGATAGATCACCGCCAACACCGCCGCCAACCGCTCCTCCCGCTCCCCGCGCTCCGGCACCGCGAAAGGAATCCCCGCATCCCGAATCTTCTTCTGCGCCCGCACCAACCGCTGCGCCATCGTCGCCTCAGAAACCAGAAACGCCCGCGCAATCTCCCCCGTCGTCAAACCGCACACCGCCCGCAACGTCAACGCCACCTGCGCCTCCGCCGCAATCGCCGGATGGCAACAAGTAAATATCAGCCGCAACCGCTCATCCGGTATCTGGTCCGGCCCCTCCATCTCCGGCCCCGGCATCTCCAGCAATGGCGCCATCCGCTGCGCCCGCCGCATCCGGTCCAGCGCCTTATGCCGCGCCGTCTGCAGAACCCATGCCCGCGGATGCTCCGGCACCCCGTCCCGCGGCCACTGCGCCAACGCCGCCGCAAACGCCTCCTGCGCCGACTCCTCCGCCACGTCCAGGTCGTTGGTCTGCCGGCACAGGATCGCCACCAGCTTCCCCCACTCCGCCCGGAAAAGTTCGTCCACAACTTGCGATGCTGACATCAGGCCTGACCAATTCTAAAAAATAGTTCGCGCCCCTGTCGATTTCGCCCCTCCTCCCGCGATTCAGATGCAGAAGGAGAAACTCATGCAATACATCTACCTCATTTATCTCAACGAACAGAAGTGGAACGAACTCCCACCGCTCGAACGCGACCAGTACATCGCCCAAGGCGACCGGATGGTCACCGGCTGGAAAGAGCAGGACAAACATCGCGGCGGCGCCCCCCTCCACTCAGTCACCACGGCGACAACCATCCGCGCCCACGATGGCAGGTACGTCGTCACCGATGGCCCCTTCGCCGAAACGCGCGAACAGCTCGGCGGCTATATGCTCGCCGAAGCCGATAGCCCCGAGCAGGCCGTGAACCTGTGGCTCGAAGGAAACGGCTGCGCCCCAGCCACCATCGAAGTCCGCGAGGTCGCGCCCTTCCCCCAACCCAACGCCGCCCCCACCCCCGGGCGCAAGCAGTACATGCTCCTCTGCTATCACAATCAAGAGGAATGGGACGCCTCCCCGGAGGCCGAAAAGAAGCGCCTCTCCGCCGATGCCTCCGTCTTCGCCAGCGAAATGGCCAACTCCGGCCGCTGGATCTCCGGCGCGCCCCTCGTCAAGCCCAGCCGCGCCCGTTCCATCCACTCCCGCGACGGGCAACTCCTCGTCACCGACGGCCCCTTCGCCGAAACCAAGGAACACCTCGCCGGCTACATCCTCTTCCACGCCGAAAACCTCGATGAAGCCATCGCCGTCGGCAAGCGCTTTCATGCCGTCCGCGCCGGAACCGTGGAGGTCCGGCCCGTCGCCACCTGCGCCGAATAACCATCGCCAGGGAACAAATCCCGCCCGAATCCGTACCCTAGGGTCATGCGGCTGATTGCTCTCCTCGCTCTCGTCTGTCTCGCCATCCCGGCGCAAACCATTCGCCGTCTCGACGGCACCACCATCACAGCCGAGTTCGCGGAAACCTTCGCCCGCAAGACCCTCACGGATGCCAACGTCACCGGCGCCCAAATCGCCATCCTCAACGACGGCCGTCTCGTCTGGAGCATGGCCCACGGCGTCCGCCAACGCAACCCCACCCTGCCCATGACCACCGAAACCACCACCTGGGCGGCCTCCATCACCAAGGGCGTCTTCGCCACCTACGTCCTCCAACTCGTCGAACGCGGCGAGTTCAATCTCGACATCCCCATCGCCAAACAGCTAAAACAACCCCTCACCAACTACCCCGAATACAAGGAAGCCGCCAGCAACCTGGTCAAGTCGCCCCATTGGCCGCTCATCACCCCCCGCATGGCGCTCAACCACACCAGTGGCCTCAACAACCTGGCCGTCTTCGCGCCGGATAAAAAGATCCGTCTGCTCTTCAAACCCGGAGCCCGCTACAGCTACTCCGGCGAAGCCCTCAACCTCCTGCAAATGCTCATCGAGGAACAAAAAGGCCGCCCCATCGACGAACTCATGCAGGAATCCATCTTCGCTCCCCTGCAAATGAGCCGCACCAGCATGCGCTTCCGCCCCGAGTTCGAAAGCAACATCGCCGACCGTTTCGACGACAAAGGAGCCTTCCTCGCCAAAACCCGCCGCAACCCCCGCGCCGCCGGCTCCATGACCACCTCCGCCGAGGACCTCGCCCGCTTCGCCACCGCCCTCTTCGAAAACAAGCTCCTGGCCCCCGCCACCAAGGAAAAGCTCCTGTCCCCCGCCGTCCGCATCCGCACCGCCCGCCAATTCCAAGCCGGCCTCCAACCCCAAGGGCTCCCCGCCAAGCAACTCGGCTTAGCCTACGGCATGGGTTGGGGACTGCTCACGAAAACGAAGTACGGCCCGGCGTTCTTCAAGGAAGGCCACGGTGACGGCGCTCAGACCTTTATGATCTGCTTCGACCGCGGCCAATCCTGCATGATCCTGCTCACCAACAGCGACAACGGCGAACGCACCTACCGCCGCCTCTTCGCCACCCTGTTGGGCAACACCGTCAGCCCCTGGGACTGGCACGGCTACCCGCAATAAGCTACAACTTGCCGTACAGCGCCAGCAACCGGGCCCATGCCTTCTCGGCATTCGGCTCGTTGTAAACCCGCGAATCCGGCGGGCACCACCCATGCGCGGAGTCCGGATACACTTCAATCTCCGCCGCCAGCTTCGCATCGGCAAACGTCGCCTTCAGCACTTCTTTGTCGCCCGGCGCCTTTGCATCGTCATTAGTCGCAATCGCCACCAGAAACTGCGCCTTCGTCTTCGCCGCCTGCAAATGGGGGCTCGTGGGCGAATCCGCGCGCACCAGCCCGCCGCCATGGAAGGAAGCCACCGCCCCCACGCGATCCGGCATCGCCGCCGCCGTCCGGAACGCCATCGGCCCACCCATACAGTAACCCTGCGTCCCCATCTTCCGGTTTTTCGCTACCGAAGCCTGCTTGTCCAACCAACCAATCAACGCCTTCGCGTCCGACATGTGCGTCGTCTCGTTCAGTGCGGAAGCCATCGGCCGCATCTGGTCAATCGTTTTCGGCGTATACGCCTCCGGCGCCGGAGCCTTCCCGCCGCGATAAAACGGATTCACCACCAGCACCGAATAGCCGGATTCCGCCAGCCGCTTGCCCATCTGCCGGAACGCCGGGCGCAGCCCAAAAATGTCCGGCCAAATCAGCACGCCCGGTGCCGTCCCGCTCACCGGATGCACAAAGTAGGCGTCCGCCGTCCCGTCCGGAGTCGTCACGGTCACGTCGCTCTCCGTCACCGCCGCGGCATTGGCCACCTGCGGCAGCAGCATCGAAACGCCCGCGCCCAACAGCACGCCGAACTGCATCCGCGTCACCAGCCCACGCGCTTCAAACGCCAGGCGGTCTTCTTCAAAATGATCTTGGTCGCACATGGAAAAGAGTGTAGCAATCCACCACCCTGGGATAGCATAGTCCCGTGATTCCCAGACTTCTCCTCGCCCTCGCCCTCCAACTCTCCTTGTCCGGCGCCGACTGGGACCCCACCCAGGAAGCCAACCGCGTCCTCCGCGGACTCATCAACGTCACCGGCCCCGAAGTGAAGGGCGCCCACGACGCCGAGTTCGTCCTCATCGGCCGCCACGCCTACATCGTCTCCATGGCCAACGACGTCCAGCCCGGCGAAAACGCCGAGTGGCCCTTCGTCTATTGCACCCTCTCCGTCGTCGACATCCAGACCATGCAGGTCGTCAAGCGCGTCCCCATGGCCAAAGGGGGCCAGGCCTTCCGCAACGCCACCCTGCCGGAAGGAGCCTGTTTCGTCCCCCGTATTATTCAGAAGGACCGGCACACCCTCCGCACGTTCTTCGCGAGCGAAGCGCCGGGCAAGCGCCAGGCGCAGTCCTACCATCTGGACTTCGACATCCGGAAGCTTGCCTTCTCGAACCGTATCGAAAAGACGAAGATCCAAACCCGCGCCGGCGTCTTCCCCATGCAGCCTCAGCGCTTTTATCAGGACGCGGTCACCGCCCAGGGTTTCCGCCGCGAGCCCAAGGATTTCGGGCTCTACACCATCGACTCCTTCAAGGAGTTCGACGGCAAGACCTACGTTGCCATGAACAACTATCCCGGCGGCCAGAACGGGCTGGCGATCCTGAACAAGAAGCGCGACACGTTCACGGTAGTAGGCCACTTCAACCCCTCCGGAGCCGAGCGGCTCACGGAATCCGCCATCCACCGTCTGCCCGATGGCTCCTGGCTCGCGATCTGCCGTCAGGATGGCGGCACCGCCAACTACATGTTCTCCACCAGCCCCGACGGGAAGACCTGGACGGCCCCGGCCTACCGCGACATCGTGCCCAACGGAGGAAGCTCAAAACCGAACTTCGAGAAGTTCAACGGAATCTACTATCTCGGCTGGCAGGAATCGACGCGCGTGAACGGAGTCTCCCGCTCGGTCTTCAACATAGACGTCTCGCCCGACGGCGTCCAATGGAAACGCAAATACCGCTTCGCCACGGAAAAGTCATTCCAATACGCTTCGTTCCATCAGCACGAAGGAAAGATCTATTTCACCGTCACCCAAGGCGACTCTTCCCCCAGCCGCAAGGAACGCATCATGTTCGGAAAGCTCGAGTAGCGCTCGCTCCCGCTACCGCCCCTGATGGAACGCGAAGAAGAACAAGGTAGCGCCCAAGCTGGCGAGCAGCCAAACCAACGAGCGAAGGAATCCAAACAAGGGAACCACATCCCCCAGAAAGCCCGTAGTCGCCTGCAGAAAGTCCGCGGCCAGCACCAGCGTCAAAAGCACATTGCCAACCAATGCGAACAGAGAAGCGTTCTTCAGAGTCATGGTTGCAGTATGGGTGTACACGCCACGCGGCGCAACTACCTGAAATTCCCTTATCCCGTTCGCCACGCCGAAGCCGTCATTGGATCCTGGCTCTTGCAACGATCCCCTGCAAGAGGGTCCACTTCGAACGGCCATCCATCAGCATCCCTTTCGAGGAGCCGCCCACACGCAGCGGAACAGCGAGGTTGGTAGTAGAATACGACCCGTAGTGGGTCAACAGAACTGGACAACTCTAAGAACAGGCTTGGCCGCACTCGCCGCCGCGCTTTTCCTGTCCGCACCAGTCCAGTGCCACGCCCAGCAGCGCCAGTTCCTCGATCGCTACTGCGCATCTTGCCATAACGAACGCGTAAAGAACGGCGGCCTCAGCCTGGACCACGCCACCCTGCCCCGGCCCGAGTCCCAACCCGAACTTTGGGAAAAAGTGGTCCGCAAGCTGCGCACCGGCGTCATGCCGCCTCCCAACATGCCGCAGCCCCCAGCCGCCGATCGCCTCGCCATCCTGACCTCGCTCGAATCCTCCCTCGATGCCGCCAAGCTCAATCCCGGCCGCACCGAAACACTCCGGCGCCTGAACCGAACCGAGTACCAGAACGCCATCCGGGACCTGCTCGCGCTCGACATCGACGCCGCCTCCCTGCTGCCCGCCGACGAGAGCGGCCACGGCTTCGACAACGTCAACGTCGGCGACCTGTCCCCTGCCCTGCTGAATCGCTACATCTCCGCCGCCCAGAAAATCAGCCGCTTGGCCGTGGGCAGCACCCAATCCTCGCTCCAAAGCGATACCATCGGCCTCCGCGCCGATCTCACTCAGGAAGGTCATCTGCCCGGCATGCCAATCGGCACCCGCGGCGGCCTCTCCACGCCCTATACCTTCTCCCAGGACGGCGAGTATGAAATCCAAGTCCTGCTGATGCGCGATCTAGCCGGCGTCGTCAGCGGCCTCCGCGATTCCCGTCAACATGAAATGCTCCTGCTGCTCGACCGCCAACCGGTCCATTCCTTCATGCTCTCAAGCGAATCCATCGGCAGCGAAATCCTGAATGAAAAGCCTTTGAAAGTGCGCATCCCCGTCAAGGCCGGCCCCCACCACATCGCGGTCACCTTTATCAAGGAAGGCTCCTCGCTCATCGATACCCCCAGGCAGCCCACCGCCTCCCGCTACAACGACCGCCGTCATCCGCGCACGGCGCCCGCCGTCGACCAGATCGCGATCACCGGACCGTTTGCCCCCCAAGGCGCCGGCGATACCCCCAGCCGCCGCCGGTTATTTGTGTGCCGGCCAACCGGCCCCGGCAAAGCGCAAGAAGAGAAATGCGCGGCGTCGATACTTGCAACCCTCATGCGCCGCGCCTACCGCCGGCCCATCGCCCCGGCCGAAGTCGCCGAGCCCATGGCCTACTTTCGCCAAGGCCGCGCCGCAGGCGATTTCGACCTCGGCATCACCACCGCCGTCACCGCCGTCCTCACCAACCCGAAGTTCCTCTTCCGCGTGGAATCCGACCCTGCCAAAGTACCCGCCAGCGGCATCTACCGCATCAGCGATCTCGAACTCGCCTCGCGCCTCTCCTTCTTCCTATGGAGCAGCATCCCGGACGACGAACTGCTCGACGCCGCCATTCGGGGCCAGCTAAGCGACCCCGTGGAACTGGAGAAGCAGACCCGCCGCCTGCTCGCCGATCGCCGGTCGGTCAATCTCGCCACGAACTTCGCCGGCCAGTGGCTACGCCTCCGCAATATCGATTCCGTCCTCCCCAGCGGCAATCTCTTTCGCGACTTCGACGACAACCTCCGGCAAGCCTTCCGCCAGGAGACCGAACTCTTCTTCGATAGCGTCGTGCGCGAAGATCGCAGCGTCCGCACCTTCCTCAAGTCGGACTACACCTTCCTGAACGAGCGCCTCGCCAAGCACTATGAAATCCCCGGAGTCTACGGCAGCCGCTTCCGCCGCGTCATGCTCGCCCCCAATAGCAAGCGCGGCGGACTGCTCCGCCAGGGCAGCGTCCTCTCGGTCACCTCCTATGCCACCCGCACCTCGCCCGTGCTCCGCGGCGTACTGGTGCTGCGCAACATGCTGGGCGCCCCTCCCCCGGCCCCGCCGCCGCAGGTGCCGGCGCTCGACGAAAGCACCGTCGCCGCCAACCTTCCCATGCGCCAGCGCCTCGCCGCCCACCGCGGCAACCCAGCCTGCGCCAGTTGCCACCGCACCATCGATCCCGTGGGCTTCGCCCTCGAAAACTTCGATGCCGTCGGCCGGTGGCGCGACCTCGAAGTCGAAGATCAACCCGTCGATTCCTCCGGCGCCGTCCCTGGCGACCGGGAGTTCCAGGGTGTCGACGGCCTCGAAGCCGCGCTGCTGCGCCGTCCCGAACTGTTTGCCACCACCCTCACCGAAAACCTGCTCACCTTCGCGCTCGGTCGAGGCGTCGAGTATTACGACGCGCCCGCCGTCCGCAGGATCGTGCACACTGCGGAGAAGGACGAATACCGGTTCTCCTCCCTCATCCTGGGAATCGTCAAGAGCGCTCCCTTTCAAATGCGGCGCACAGCTCCGGCTGCCGTTGCCGTTAACACCGGCGCCAGGTAGAAGGACAATGCCATGTTTCTAACCAAAAAAGCGATTCCCCGGCGGGCCATGCTGCGCAGCGCCCAGGCGGCCCTGGCGCTGCCGCTGCTCGACGCCATGATTCCCGCCGCCACCGCCTGGGCCGCCACCCCCGCCAAGCCCGTCCGCCGCCTCGGCTACGTGTTCATCCCCATGGGCTGCGATCAAGACCGCTGGACGCCCCCCGGCCAGGGCAAACTCGACGAGCTATCCCCCATCCTCAAGCCCATCCAACCCGTCAAGGATCAGGTGACGGTCATCACCAATCTGCGTCTGCAGAACGCGTATCCGGGCACGCATGACACCTCCAATTCCGCGTTCCTCAGCGCGGCCAGCGCCAAACACACGGAGAGCTCCGACTACTTTTCCGGCATCACCGCCGACCAGATCGCCGCCGCCGAAATGGGCCGCCAAACTCAGGTGGCCTCCCTGCAACTCGCCATGGACCTGAACCCTCTGGCCGGCGTCTGCAACAACGGATACTCCTGCGTCTATCAGAACTGCCTCTCGTGGTCGTCGCCCACCACGCCCCTCCCTTCCGAAGCCCACCCGCGCGTAGTCTTTGAACGCTTGTTCGGCGAAGGCGGCAACGCCGGCGCCCGCCGGGCCGCGCTGCGCAACCGCGCCAGCCTGCTCGATTCGTTCACCACCGAAATCGCCCGGCTGAAACAGCGCGTCGGCGGCCCCGACCGGGCCCGGCTCGATCAGTACCTCGAAAGCGTGTACCAGGTGGAACGGGAAATCGCACGCGCCGAACAAGCGGTAGCGGAGAACAAGACCCCCGATCTGGAGCGGCCCGTCGGCGTCCCCGCCGCCTTCGCCGATCACGCGAAGCTCATGTTCGACCTCCAGATCCTCGCCTTTCAAGCCGACATCACCCGCGTCATCGCCTTCCAGTTCACCCGCGAGCAAAGCAACCGCACCTACCCGGAAATCGGCGTCCGCGACCCGCACCATCCCACCAGTCACCACGGCAACGATCCGTACAAAGTTGCGCAGATCGCCAAGATCAACACCTATCATGTGTCGCTGTTTTCCCAGTTCCTCCAGCGGATGAAAGCGACGCCGGACGGTGACGGTTCCCTGCTCGATCACTCCGTCTACCTGTACGGCAGCGGCATGGGGAACCCGAGCCTGCACGATCACGAGAACCTGCCCATCCTGGTAGCCGGCGGCGCCGCGACCGGGCTGAAGGGGGGACGCCACATCCGGTACGAGAAGCCCGCCAACCTCGCCAATCTCCACCTCACTTTGCTGGAGCGCGTCGGCGTTCGGATGGATTCCTTTGTCGACAGCACCGGGAAAGTCGACGGACTCTTCGAGCGAATCGACGTGGGCTAGAGGACACGCATGCACTGGCGACGGAGAAATCGAATCGTCCTGCTCACCGCGCTCGTCCTCGCGGGGCCTGCGCTGGCCCAAGCGCAGGCCACGCTGGCCGGCGCCGCCGAACAACGCGACACCGCCAGCGTCCGCAGGCTTCTGGGCGCCGGCGAAAGTGGCAACGCCGCGCAGGCAGACGGGACGACGGCCCTGCATTGGGCCGCATATCATGACGATGCCGAAACCGCCGCCTTGCTGGTGCGGGCGGGAGCGAACGCCAATGCCGTCAATCGCTATGGCGTGCCCCCGCTGGCGCAGGCCTGTATCAATGGAAATGCGGCGATGGTGAACCTGCTGCTGCAAGCGGGAGCCGATGCCAACGCCACGCTGAAGGGCGGAGAATCCGTCCTCATGTTGGCTGCGCGCTCCGGCAATGTTGAGGCCGTGAAGGCGCTGCTCGCGCGCGGCGCACAGCCCGAATCTCGCGAACGGCTCGGCCAGACGGCCCTGATGTGGGCAGCGGCCGAAGGGCACACCGCCGTGGTCCGCGCCCTTCTCCAGGCGGGAGCCAGCCTGAACGCAACAGTGGACTCCGGATATCCGCCCCTCTTTTTTGCCGTGCGCGAAGGCCGCCTGGACACCGTCCGCGCCCTGCTCGCCGCCGGCGCCGATCCCAAGGCGATCATCGACCCGCCACAACCGTCCAAGAAGGGGCGCCGGCCGCCGGCGCGACGGCCCGGCACAACCCCCTTGATGCTCGCGCTGCAGAACGGCCACTTCGAACTGGCGATCGCGCTGGTCGACGCGGGCGCCGATCCCAATGATGTCCGCACCGGATTCACGCCGCTCCACATGCTGGCCGGAGTTCGCAAACCGGACTCGAGCGACGGCAGCGACCCCGCCCCGCCCGTCGGAGCCGGCCGGCTGTCGAGCCCCGACTTTGTCCGGGAGATCGTCAAGCGTGGCGCGAACGTCAATTTCCGCCTGCCGAAGGGTTCCCCCAAGCAGCCAGCCACCTCGTCGGGCATCCGGTCGGAGGGAGCGACCCCGTTTCTGTTTGCGTCGGACCGAGGCGATGTACCCTTGATGCGGTTACTCCTGCAATTGGGAGCCGACCCCCTGCTGCCGAATGCGGATGGCACGACGCCCCTCCTAGCCGCCTCCGGCGTCGGCACGAACGAACCGCAGGAGGAGGCCGGCGAGGAGAGCGAGGCGTTGGAAGCGGTGAAGCTGCTGCTGGATCTGGGTGCGAGTATCAACACCGTCGACCGCAACGGTGATACCGCAATGCACGGAGCCGCCTACAACATCAGCCCGCAGGTCGTGAACCTACTGGCCGAGCGCGGAGCCGATCCGCACATTTGGAAGAAACCCAACCAGGCCGGCGGGACGCCGCTGTTTATAGCCGAGGGTTACATCAGCCGCCTCCCCCGCCCCGACGCGCCCACGGTCGCCGCGATCACCAAGCTCATGCTCGCGGCAGGAATCTCCACCGAAGGCGAACGGCCCAAGATCATCGACAGCTACGAGACCCCCGTAGTGAGGCCGACTCCTCCCGCGCCTCCAAAGTGAGATGCCAGCGTTACCAGCCATGGGGAACTCAATCGTCGAAGGACTTGCCGAGAGGGCTGGGCGCCTACCAACCTTTGCGCTTCCAGCGCTTCATCCACCGTGGATCACATCATGTTCTTTGCGGGTGAATTAGAAGAGATCTCCCATGCATGAGCTAAGGATTTCGTGCCACTGCTTCCCTGTCAGAATAATCGCTGCAGCAAGTAGGTTCTGGAAAACGGTCCAGCTCGGAACGCAAGCTGTAAACTCCGACATCGTTGGTTATTTGGACAGTGCCGACGAATCGGGTCAATTTCCGAATCGCGACTTTATCCGAAGTGCCCGGCGGTCAACTTCAGGCCCTCGCTATGAGCTCTATTGCGCTGGGCACTTCCGATAAAGATCTGGCGTAAGCTAGGCGGGGAAGGTTCGCTCAGCTTTGACTATAAGTGACCTACCGACCACACAGGTGCGCTTATCCATCGTATCGATTGCACCCACGAACAGGACATTTGTGAGCGCTTGTGTTTTCTGTCATAATTGCCGTTCGAAACGCTCGAACGGGTGCCGAGCGTTATGATGAAGTTGTTTCGGCCCAAGAGGAAGCCGGTGGAACGCCAGAAAGCCCGACTCCGGTCCGCTTGGGCGCTGCGAGAGGACGACAATGAAGAATACGGAGTCGGTGAAACTGACAACCACGAGCGAGTCGATGCGGAAGCTGCTCTTGGCGCACTTCGAGGGAGACGCCGAGGGATTCCGGGCCGCCGCACGCGAATACATCAACGAGGAACGTCGGAAGAATCACCAAGTCGTGGCGCGCGATCTCGAACGGCTCCTTGCGTCATATAACGGTCTCTCCGTGGCACGCAGCAGCAACGGTTTGGCTCCGCTTCCGGGCGGATCGCGGGATGTCCCGAAGGATAAAGAACGTGATGTGCCGCTCGTTGAAATTTTCGAACCGGTAAGACGGCTAGAAGATCTCGCATTGGATGAAGGAACCCGCAATACGCTCAAGAGGATTGTAGACGAAAATCGTAAGGCGGATTTGCTTAAGACTTATGGCGCCCGTCCTGCCAATCGCATTCTGTTTTGCGGGCCGCCTGGCTGTGGGAAGACCATCTCGGCCGAGGCAGTCGCCACAGAGCTTTATCTGCCGTTGGCTCTGGTCCGCTTCGACGCCGTGGTGTCTTCGTACCTCGGCGAAACCGCAGCCAACCTGAGGAAAGTCTTCGACTTTGCCCGCAGCCGGCCGATGGTGGTCCTTTTCGACGAGTTCGACGCCATTGGAAAGGACCGTGCATCGCTCGAAGAACATGGCGAAATCAAACGGGTCGTCAACTCTTTCCTCCAAATCCTGGACGGATTTCGCAGCGAAACAGTCGCGATCGCGGCGACCAACCACCAAGGCTTGCTCGACGCGGCCCTCTGGCGGCGATTCGATGAGATTGTCTTCTTTGATCTGCCAGATATTGCGCGCATCGAAGACGTCCTGCTACGGAACCTGCGCCAGATCGGTCTTCATCCGGCGACTAACCTCCATGACCTGTCCGCAAGACTTTTCGGCATGTCGCATGCTGACGTCGAACGCATCGCGCGTGATGCAATTAAGTATATGTTGCTGAATGAGCCCGGCCCCGTCACACCCGCCGCACTGGAAGCTGCCAGTGTCCGTCAGAGGAAGAGGACGGCGGTCGCCAAAGCGACGAACTCAACACCCGCACCGAAGGCTGAGTCTAGAAAAGGGGCCCGCTAGGTAGCGTGCCACATCATCCTGAAGATCAGCGGCATCCGCACTTGCCGTTAGTCCGGGTGGAAGCCAATCCTCCCCGCCGAAGACGTCAGGGGTTTGGCGCCTCCGGGCCCGATCGCGGCGGGCGAACTCGATTTGGTGAATCACTCCTCGCCAGAACCGAAACAATCGAGGCCGAAGCGCGCCGCATTCCGGCAGTTCGGGGCTTCACTCCTCACTTGGTGTTTCGGGTTCCCCTCGCTGCCGAAGCTCCCGTGGACACGATCGCGGATAGGCTCCGAGCAGCAGGGCTGACTGTAGTCAGCATCGAACCGGATAAGGCCGTCGTGGTGTTTCAGGACGATGCGAATCTTGCGGAATTTCGGCGAGCTCTAGGAGAGTATATGGCTGGCCCTCGGCTGATTGAGAGGACAGGCGAGCGGGCCAAAACAACGCAGTGGGACGTCTTCGAATACATCGAAGCCGACCAGTTGAGAAGCTGGTCGCGCGCCGACCGGATCGGGCCGCGGCTCGCGGCCGAAATCGGAGTTGATGGCGAACGCATCGATCCAGGCCGCATTTATGCGCTCGACGTTGAACTATGGCATCCGGGGTTCGCGGAACTTGCGCGACAGAAGATGGCAGAGCTTGATGCGCTAATTAACGATAGCAGGACCGAGCGCGAGCGACTCTCTGACCGCTTTGTGGGAGACTTGCTGGCCATCGCCCGTGTCAGCGTTTCAGGAGTTAAGCTCGATCGCCTTCTGAATACGCCGATCATCGCAGAAGCGGAACTTCCCGAGCAGCCCGTTTTCGATGCCGTCGCGGCCGCTCAGGTCACGCCGCGGGATTTTCCCGCCCCACCCCCTCCACCGGAAAACGGGCCCCGAGTCTGCATCATCGATAGCGGGATAACCTCCAATCATCCGCTGCTCCGGGCGAATGTCGGCGGTGAAGAAGCAGTACTCCCCGCCACGGACAACCCGACGGACATGAATGGACATGGAACACACGTCGGCGGAATTGCGGTCTTCGGAGACATCCGCGCCTGTTTCGCCGATGGCACGTTTTCGTCCCCGATTCGGTTGTTCAGCGCTCGGGTATTAAATGATCAGAATCGTTTCGATGATGATCGGCTCATCCACACGCAGATGGAGTCTGCAATTGAGCTCTTTCGACGTGAACCTTATGACTGCCGCGTATTCAACCTGTCATTGGGTTCGCCGGACGTCGTGCTGAATGGGGCGAACCGCAGACAGACACTTTGGGCTGAAGCCCTCGATACCCTAGCACGGAAACATAAGGTGCTTCTCGTCGTTTCGGCTGGTAATAACGGCAACGTCTATGCAAATACGCCGGCCGATGCTGAACGAATTCTCCAGAATTATCCACAGTACCTGTTTGATGGCGATGCTGGCTTGAGCGATCCGGCAACGGCCGCGATCGCGTTGACCATCGGATCGTTGTCTCAATTTGCAGCGCCGGCAGTTCGCGTGGGAGCGGGTGCCGGAGATTTTGTTCGCGCGGTTGCGGGTGTTAACGAACCGTCGCCGTTCACGCGCACCGGATTGGGGATCAACGGCGCAATCAAGCCCGACCTAGTCCAATATGGCGGGAACTTGCTGTTCGAAGGTTTTGGGGACAATGTCCGCAGAGTACGAACTGAAAATCCCAACGCCGGGACAAGCGTTATGTCTTTCTCGCACGAACCTCAGGATCGGCCGTTTGCATTTCGGATCGGCACCAGCCAGGCAACTCCAGCAGTTTCTCGAATGGCGGCACTATTGTGGGATCGGCTAGACGATACCTTTGACGGCGAACTTGATCCAAATCTGGTGCGAGCCGTTTTGGCGAACTGCGCTGCGGTTCCGGACAACGCTGCGAATCGTATCGCCGCCATCAACGCCGCCGACGGAGTTCTGCGAGCGTGCGGATATGGCCTTCCCGACGCCGAACTCGCTCTCGAATCGGGAGATCGCCGAGTGACGTTGGTTGCGCAGGGGAAAATTCAAGTCGACACGCTCCTCCTCTATGAAATTCCCATCCCGACGGTGCTACGCACTGCGCCAGGCAGGAAGAAGATCATCATCTCGCTGGCGTTCGACCCACCTGTCAGGCGCCGGCGTGCGGATTACCTCGGAGTGGAGATGGGGATGCACCTCTTCAGAGGAAAGACTCCTCAAGAAATCGTCGCGGCTTATCGATCCGTGACGAGAGATGAGCGTAGAACTGCTCCAAAGTCGCTTCAGAGCCCGTTCAAGTGCCCGCTCGAGCCGAGTGCAGCCCAAGTTGAGACCAGCACATTGCAACGCCGGGAGTGGGCATTCACGACTACGGCCGACAGATACGGCGAAACGTATTACTTGATGGTCCAGGCCAGAAGGAACTGGGCGACGGGAGAAATTCTCGATCAGGACTTTGGCATCGCGGTAACAATCACAGCGGACGAGCCGCATTTGTACAACCAGGTGCAGCAGCGTGTGCGCGCACGTGAGCGAGTACGCAGGCGGGTCTAGTGGAATCAATCTTCATGCGCGAGCTCAGGGGAGGCATTCTAAGCAATGCATTCGGTCAGTGACGATACCCCCAAAGACAAGCTCGGGCTGGTTGTAGCCTGCATCGAGAGGAGTATTGCGGTGCTCGCAACTTTCCGAATTATGAGTTGCTGAGTTTTTCTGGATCAATTCACTAACTCTCGGATGCTCGCCGATCCGTAAATTGACGAGTAGCGCGCGAGCGGGGCCACGAGCGAGCTGGTCGGGAGACGGAATCAGGCCCGCCGGAACACCTCCCCCCCGACACTGGCTTCAATACCAAACTGTGGCGAACGACCGAGTGTGCCCCCCCCAAACACGGTCAGAACTTAGGCCGGAGCGGCCATTGATGAAACTTCTGAAACTAGATCTTGGTAATACATGCTATTCCAGCTCTCGACCGCCCCGAGGCACGCCCGAACAACGGATGTGCACTCGCTCGTGTCGGGTATCGTCAAAGACCGCGTAATCGAAGTTTGGTGCGAATAGTGATTGATGAATTTCCAGACTCGCTCGCGCTCGACCTCGTCTGCAAATAAACGCGCCATCTTGGCTTGAAGGCCTTGGTGCGTCGGAATCATGATCCCGCCGAACGCCTCCATGAACCTCCGAACGAGGTTCGGCAGTGAAAGCAACTGCTCAAAGTCCTTGCCCCCATCTTGGTCGAATTCATGTAGGCGCGAGAAAAGGTAGTGGTACTCGGACTTGAACTTGAGCAGTTCCTTCGGAAGTGCGCCGATGCTCGACACGCCCGCATCATTTTTCTGCACGATGTAAGCGGCCCACTTCTTCCACTTGTCGCGAGGCTTGTCAGTGTATTTGCGGCCCTCGTCGTCCGCTAGCCACTCTCGCACCAAGTTGTAAAACTCAAAATTGTGGGTAAATATGAAGAGTTGCTTCGCGCCCCCGAGCTGGGTCTTAACCAGCGCATACGTGTTAAAAACATGGCCTGCGTCGAGGCTCGAAATCGGGTCGTCAACAACGACGATCTGGTCTTCAACTTTGGATGTTCCGTCCTGGACTCTCGTAATGAAATACGCGAACCCAATGGCCGTCTGCTCACCCTCACTTAGGTTCTTTGCCGGAACACCACTACGCGAAATCTGAAACTGCTTATCTGCGGTAACCTCAATTTGAATATCAGTTTTCCCGAAGTATGCGGCCAAAAGCTCGTTTAACCGAGCAGCGCCTTTTTGCGGCTCAGAAAGGGCGACCTCTATTTGGCGAATCCCATCTTCAAGTTTTTGCGCCTGGGTGCGGTCAGTTCCGAGTGAGCACTTCATGTTCGCGATCACTTGAAGCCGCTGGGAGTAGTGTTCATCTCGTTCAAAAATGGCTGCGTTGTGCAAGAGAAGCTCTTGCTGGGCGGCCTTACGGACTGCCTCGAACCCAGAAGTCCGTGCGTTGTGCTCTTCAATCAAGGCGTTGACCGCAGCTAATGCTGCTCCCAGGCACTTGGACAGATCCCCGACCACCGGCACACCAGAACACTCTAGGGAGGCAAAAGCCTTGGTCCGTTTCGCCTCCAACTGTAGTTTTAGGGAGCTCAGGAACTCGCGGCGGAGATCAGTCTGCTTCTCGATCTCAATGCGTGCGGCGGAGTATCGTTCGGCGAGGTCCGAGTAAAAAGATGCTTCGTCATCAAGCCGAACAGTCTGCGCCAAAGCAGCATCGATTTCATTTAGAAGTATTTCGATATCACGCATGAGAGCGTCGTACTCTGATGAGAAGTAGTCGCTTAGCTGCGCCAATCGACTGGCCGGCAACGCGCTTCCACAAAAGTGACAATTGGCAGAATCTCGATGGAGACTGCGACCAAGGTCTAGCCATTGCTCAAGCACGAAATTACCGGCCAGTTCCGGCAGATCTTGCTTAAGACCTACAGCTCGACCCAAAAGCTGTCGGGCCTTCTCATACAGTTGCTCAACGGAAGCGAGTGAAAATACCCTAACCGGAAGAGCATTCTTCACCGTTGAGCGGTACACTGTTAACTCTGCTTCGTACTGCTCCTCGCTCAGGATATGGCTGTGGGCGTTCGAGGAAACTTGCTTGAGCAGTTGCTCTAACTTGGTCTTGTCAAAGTTCGGAATGGACAGCGGGTTCTTGATGGTGTCGCGTGCACACCTCGTCAGCAGCCGATCAACATCGGACTGCTCTTTAGACTGCGTCGCTTCACGGTCTTTTAATTGGGATCGCAGATCCGCGAGTTGAATCCGGAGATCATCGAGCTCCCGTTGTTTGGCGATATCTTCGGCACCGAGCAATAGGACCGCGTTGGCTTTGGCGGAATCGAAGCTAAGATTCTCCTTCACGAAGTCTGAATTGAAAACCCGGATCTGTACGGACGGAGCGTAGGAACCTAAGTCGTAGAGTCCACCGCCGGCGTCCCTCATTTGTGCCTGGGCGCCGACAAAGTCTCGATGGCGCTGGGACAGTTCAAAGCAGCGGAACACTCGCGAGAGTGTCGTTTTGCCTGAATAGTTCCACCCATAGAGCAGGTTGAATCTGTTGAACTCGGAAAGATTGCCGGGCCACCGAAAGTCTTCGAATACACCGAAAGATCTGATTGTTGTCACGGCCCGAATCATATGAGCAGTGTATCTGGTTAAGGACGCTTAGGAAAGCGTGACTGAATGGCGGTCCTCTTAACCTCACAGCGCATGGGGTGCGTAGGGGCCTACGGCTCGTGTGTAGCCGAACGTGCTTGTCTCTCGGGAATTTCCCTCGCTAATATCGCGATCCGTAAGTTGACCTACGGAACGCGCGACGACAACGTTTTTCAAGGACCATGTCGGTGGAATGATGCGCCGGCGCGTCGGCGTGAGTTCAACGGCGGTTACGATGAGGATGCATTGGCGCGAGTCTGGATCCCCAGCCTGGGTTCGAACGACGCCGAGTAGCGCGGCTGGCCGCGATGGGAAGTGTATTTCTCCTATCCGAATTGTCAGCTATCCGGAAAATGCGAGGGCTGGTCAGTTTCCCAATAGCGCGATCCAATTGGCGTGACGCCTCTACTCCCGGGAAGCCGATTTCGCGACAGCGGTCGTCGGGCGGTATCATCAATCCTTCAACGTCTGTCCAAACCGCCGCACAAGGAGCATTCGCATGACTGAAAATCACCCCTTGAAGAACCCACCCGTCACGCGGCGGGAAATGCTGCGCACAACCGGTATGGCAAGCTTAACGGGTTTCGCCGGCAGCGCCGCCGGTGCGGTGGCGCAGACTCCGCAAAAGCGCCCTCGCATCGCCTGCTGCGTTACCTTTTGGGGTGCGCCCAACTCCCATGCCGACTGGATGCTCTGCAAGCTGATGGACGGCTATTGGTGGCAAGGCGCCCACACGCCATCCAGGGTGGAGATCGTATCCGTTTATCTTCATCAGTTCGACACCAGCGGACTCGGCCAGAAAGTCTGCCAGGCCAAAAACATCCCCATCTACAAAACCGTGGCGGAGGCCGTCACCCTGGGCGGGAAGGAACTGGCGGTGGATGGGGTGGTCATCGTCGGAGAACACGGGAACTATCCCACCGATCTCAAGGGCCACTGGCTCTTGCCGCGCTGGTGGATGTATCAGCAAGTGATCCGCGTTTTCGAGCAGAGCAAGCGCTCGGTGCCAGTCTTTAACGACAAACACCTCTCCTACAATTGGGACGACGCCAAGTGGATGTTCGATAAATCGCGGGAGCTGAACTTCCCGTTGACCGGCGGCTCCTGCGTCCCGGTCTACTTCCGCAAACCCGAGATCGAGATCGCCATCGATACCCCCATCAAGAACTCGATCGTGCTCGGAGGCGCCTCCGATGAAGGAGCGAGCTTCCATTGCATTGACGTGCTCCAAGCCTTCGTCGAACGCCGCAAGGGCGGCGAGACCGGTGTCAAGGCCGTGCAGTCCATCCGCGGACCGGAAACCTGGAAGTGGGCCGAACGGAATCCCTGGGTCGGCCGGCTCCTCAATGCGGTGGCGGCAAGTTTCAACTTGAAGCCAGGAAGCTTTCAGGAGAACGCCCGAGCCAATGCGTGCATCGTCGAGTACAACGATGGGACGCAAGCGGCGGTGATTTCGGCGCGCGGAGGTGGCTGGACCTACGCTGGCGAAATCGAGGGGCAGAACGAGCCGACGATTGTCTCGATGCTGGGCTTCCCCGGTCCCTACGCGCAGTATCACGCCTCGAACGCCCAACCCCATTGGATTACCGAGATGATGGTCACGAAAAAGGAACCGTTCAACGCGGAGCGGCTGCTCCTCTCCACCGGGATCACGAACCACTACATGGAATCCAACTGGGAGAATGGCCGTTACTCCGCCGTCGGACGCCGCCTCGAGACGCCGGTCCTGAACATGCGCTACCGCTCGACCCGGGGACCGCAATTCAACACCGGGTCGCGGCCACCGGACGTCCCATACATACGCGGCTTTGATAAATAGGCTTTCCGCCGCGGGCCGGCGCCCATCCGAGCGATATCCGTACCGGCTTCATTCCGCTCCACATGCTGGCCGGAGCGCGCAAGCCGGATTCGAGTGACAGCAGCGATCCGGCGCCGCCCGTCAGAGCCGGCCGGCTGTCGAGCGTCGGCTTTGTAAAGAAAACCTTCAAGGAAGGCGCGAACATAAATTTCCGCCTGCAGGAGGGATCGCCCCCGTTTCTGTTCGCTGCTGATCGAGGCGATATCCCCCTGATGCGGTTGCTTCTGCAATTGGGGGCCGACCCACCTATACCCAAAGTCGACGGCACGACGCCGCGATTTACCGTCGAGGTCTACACCACCCGTCTCCCGCGCCTAGACGCGCCGACGGTTGCGGCCATCACCAGGCTGATGCTGGCGGCGGGTATTTCGACAGAAGACACACGGCCCAAGATGATCGATAGCTACGAGACGCCCGCTGTGCGGCCAACCCCTCCCGCACCTCCAAAGTGAGAAACCAGCCTATCCCTCGAAGGGGGAACGCAATCGCCGATTTATGGGCCATCATCCGCCGACCTATTGCTTTGTCGGCCCGCCATCTGGTCCGGCCGAATTTCCAAATTCTGCTAGTCACCCCACCAGCGTCTCTCTCGTGCCTCAGTGACCTCCGGCGTACCGCTCGAAGTTGGACCCGGCTAACGGGAAGAGATGCATCGCCGCTTAACTGAGGCTGGCCCCGGACTTGGCCCTCTTTCCCTCGTTGTAACGATCTCACTCGACGCAAGTCAATCAACTTCGCTCCGCTGCAATACGAAGTCCGCCCCCGCGAGCGGGCATAGGTGGCCCGGCCATTGACAATAGACACTTGTCACCATAAGGTGAAGGAATCATCAAGACCCCAATACAAGTGCGACACCTCAAGATAGAATAGCCGACCCGGCGGTCGAAATATGCTTCGGTAAGGTTCTACACCGCGACAGCGGAAGGGCGCGGTTCCGTTGGTCTGGTTGGTCGACTTGGCAGGCCCACGGCTACGTACCTATTCCCGTTGACGCTGCCCGCGACCATCGGCTGAACCGGCGTTCGCGGAAGAGAGCATTCGAGAAACTTCTGTTCCTCTACCGGACTCTCGAAATCGGAGTCGAGATCCTCCGGGTCATTCACGGGTCTCAGAACGTTCGTCGGCTTCTTGGCCGACAGGGAACCGAGTAGATCCTGCCTAGCGGAAGGCGTTCCTCGACGGCAAAGTCAAATAACTGCGCGCCCCGCTGCTATACGAAATGCGCCCAGGGGCCTTATGCGTCCCCGTCTCCAGCGCGCCGGATTTAGTCGTAGTCTCCGGCGGCCAGCCAGGCAGCAACAGGGCCGCCGGATCGCGTCGTGAATAGGGCTGGCCTCCTCGGACTGCACAGCAACCCGACGCTGTCTATGTACCTCTTGGCTCCGTTCACCCTATGACGTGCGGGGATGGACGACAGCACAAACCAGAAAAAGAGGACGCCTCCGCTGATACGTCCCCGTCACCCGGATCACTTCACCCGGTTCGCATAGCGCTCTCCCCCCAGAGTCCGCATCCCGCGCGAATATCCTCATCTCGCACTCCACGCTCACACCACCGACATCACCGGATCGCCAAGCCCATCCCAGCGCGGTGTAACTCCCAAGCCCGGCTCCTCGGATGCGGCCAAACGCCCGGCTTTGCGCTGCGGCCCACCCTCGGCGTTGCTCACCGTTACGTAGCTATTGAAATCCGTCGCGGTGAAGAGAAACTCCGGAGGAGTGCTATGCGCGAGGTGGGCGATCGCGGAAGTGACGATGTCGCCGCCCCAGGTATCCTCTATCGTCATTGCAATACCCAGCGAGACGCACAAGTCGCGAATCTGCCGCGCCTTGGTCAACCCTCCAACCTTCGATATCTTGAGGTTGATCACATCCATGGCCTGATCGGAAACGCCTCGCAAAACCGCACCCAGATCGTCGATCACTTCGTCAAGGATGAACGGCCGATCGGTATGACGCCGCACGGCCAGGCACTCCTCGTAAGACAAACAGGGCTGCTCGATGTAGACATCCACATCGCGCACCGCATGGGCAACCCGAACGGCTTCGTGCTGCCGCCATCCCGTATTCGCATCCGCAATCAGGATATCGCCCCGCTGCATCTGGGCAGCCACCGCACGGATGCGTTCAATATCGACGTCCGGATCTCCGCCGACCTTCAACTGAAACTTGGTATAGCCCTCGGCGCGATAGCCGGACACGTTGGCCGCCATGCGCTCTGGCGTATCCTGCGAAATGGCTCGATAGAGAGGAAAATCGACGCCATAACGGCCGCCGAGCAGGGTCGCCACCGATCGTCCGGACACTTTACCGAGGATGTCCCAGCACGCCATGTCGATGGCGGACTTCACGTAGGGATGGCCCCGCATCAGTTGGTCCATCCTGCGGTTTACAGCCCCGAGTTCAGTGGGGTCAACTCCAATCAGACTCGGGGCAAGTTCCTTAAGTCCCGTGCGGGCGCCATTCGCGTAAGCGGCCAGATAGGCCGACCCCAGCGGGCAAACCTCACCGTATCCACTGATTCCGGCGTCGGTATCCACGGCGACAACCGTGGAATCGAAGACCTCGACAGAGTTTCCTCCCGACCACTTGTAGCTGCCTTCGTGCAATGGCAACTCGACACGATACGCCCGAATACCGTTGATTTTCATACTGTGTGCCTCTCAGTATATGCCGAATGCAGCATCCGGACCGCGGCGTAAAGAACCACAAACATGACGAGCCAACGCGCCGCCGTGAGCGGCATGGACTTCACCAAAAAGGCCGCAATCGGGACCCCAAACAGACCACCGATCGTTAGTCCGATGGCGACCGTTCGCGAGTAGGCGTCGCGGAGGATGAACCGGGAACTGGCCACTGGCATAAGAAAGGCAGACGAGCCCATCATGATGGGGAACGCCGCAATAGGATTCATCCCGAGTAATCCCACCAGGGTCATGCAGGGGGCGTAGAAACCAATGCCGAGCGTGCTGATGGCGCCAAACAAACAGTTTAAGGTTACAGCGACGATGAGCTTGCCACCGGTCAGTCCGAGCGCTTGGCCGCCCGCTGGAAACAAGTCGAACTGGCGCATCAGCAACACGACAAACGCGAACAGCAGCGCACAGCCAACGCCAATTCGAACCTTTCGCGTCGGCATTTGCGCCACCCAGCCCGAGCCAAACCAGGATCCCGCCACCGCGCCGGCGATCATTAGCACCAGCGTCGCCGCTTCCACTTCGATTGCGGCAATGTATATGAAGGCTTGAAAAATCGTGGGGATCGTATGGCCGACGTTGAGCGTTCCGGGAATGAGTTGGTCCGGTACCATATGGGCGAACTTGAAGATAGATGTCGTGGTTGCGAAGGATCCAATGCCGAGCGTGTCGAAAAAATTGGTGACCAACCCTGTCAACAGCGATGCTGCCGTAGGGCGCAATTTACGGACCGGCCACAGCGACCGGGCCCACACGGCGACGTAAGAAGTCGTGAACAAAGCGAGCGCGGCAAAAGTCGCGGCACGGACCATTGCGTCAAGCGGCATCTGCACAAGATATCGTTTCCTGATCGGTCCAGGGCGAGGCCCGACGCGGGAGCATCGGCACTTGAAGCCCCCCAACCCCCAATCCGCCAAACGGCGGACATACGTTCACAGGGTAAAAAAATAAACTGGATCTTCCTCATTACATTACGCTTAACCCCACTTTTCGCCCCTCCCCACCCCCCGAAATTTGGTCCCCCTCTGCTACACTCCAATCAGAAAGTGAAAACAACGCCCTGACCGGCATCCCAGTCAGGGCGTTTTCTTTTTCCCCCAGGAGTTTTCATATGCTCGACCAACTCACCCCGGAACAAAAAAAGGCCCGCCGCGCCGAAGTCAACCGCCAGAACGCCAAGAAAAGCACCGGCCCCAAGACCGACGCCGGCAAAGCAACCTCCCGCTTCAACGGACTCAAAAACGGCTCCCGCACCGTCGTCATCGACCTCAGCGGTTCTCCCGGTGTCTCCGTCCTCTCCTGCGACGACGCCAACGAATACCGCGAAATGGTCGCCGAATACCATCGCGCCATCGCACCCAATGGCCGCGCCGAAGTCAGCATCGTCCAACGCATCATCGACGCCCAGTGGCGCCTCCTGCGCAACAACCGGCTGCAAACCCTCGAACTCGAAACCAGCCTCGTCGAGGTTCGCCACACCGCAGACCACGAACTGCTCGGCGACAACGCCGCCGACATCGACATGATCTCGGCCAACCGCGCGGTCATCGACACCAAATACGTCAAGCGCCTCCAGCAGGAAGAGGTCATGCTCCTCCGTATCGTCAACATGAGCTACCGCGAGCTCAATCAGCTCCGCAAACTCAATCCGCAGCCCCCGCCGCCCGTGCGCCGCCGCATCGCATACATCACCGAACCAACCAGCCTGCCCAACGAAACCATCAAAACCGTCTCTCCGGAACTTGTTGAAAACAAGCCGCAACCCAGCCCCCAGGCCAGCGACCGAAGCCAACCGCTACCGGCCTTCTTCCCTGTCTTTAAGCGGCCAGCCAAGCCCGCCAAGCCGTTAGTTCGCGCCGCCGGCGCCACAGGAGGCCTCTATGGAGAGCTGGAACCCGTTTAAGTCGTCGCGCCACGCCGTCCTAACCGAAAACTTGGCTCCCCTACGGACCCGTAGCCCCCACGGACTACCCGAAGTGTGCCCCGTCCCGGACCCGGCCATTCCACCATCCGTCTGGGTCGCCGCCCATCTCGGCTTCATCCCCGATCCTGGCCAGGCCCGCTTCCTCGATTCCGTCGATAAGCGCCTCGCCTTCGTCGGCTCCCGCCAGTCCGGCAAGTCCGAAACCGCGGCCGCCAAGGCCTTCTATCTAGGCCTCCACCACGCCCAAACGGACTATCTCCTCTTCGGCCGCATCCACCGTCATGCGACCATTCTCATCCAGCGCGTCCGGGCCTTCGCCCGCCGCCTCGGCCTCGCCACCCATGCCGATCCCGATTTCCCCGGCTCGCTGGTCCTGCCCAACGGCT
>CAMDCN010000023.1 GCA_945890485.1 Candidatus Sulfopaludibacter sp. SbA3
TCCGTCGAAGCCCTCGCCGCCAAACTCGCCCCCCGCGACGAAGTCGAACTTGAAATCGTCCATCGCGTCGCCGCCGGCCAATGGGAGATCCGCCGCCTCCGCTGCATCCGCCTTGTCCTGCTCGAAGATCAGTTCCAAACCGTCGAGCATAAAATGAAGCACCAAGCCCTTCCCGAATGTGGCGGCGCCGTCTCGCTCGGCTTCGCGTACAAAAACTGCGCGGCCCCCGGCGGCGGACTCGCCATGCTCCGCCAGGACATGGCCGCCGCCGAACGCACCATCGCCGCCGCCTACCGCGAACTCCGCCAACTGCGGATTCTCGATCCCATCGCTGGGCCGCCCATGGCTTTTGACCCGCAGCGTAGCGTGCCCTGCAAGGTCTACACGACGGCCCCGCAACCGCAACCGGAGCCAGACGAAGTTCCGCCCGCCTCGAACCCACAAGACGTTGAAAACACAGCAATCAACCCCATCGAAACCCCGCAAAACTACGACGAACGAAGCCAAGCGAAGCCGCTCGTCGCTAGCGCCGGCTTCGGCTTCGCCATCGCCGCCCCCAATCGTCGGCCACCGCTAAGAGCCGAACCCGAAGCCGCACCGAAAACACGAACCGCCGGCGGCAGCGCGTAGCCGCCGTGGAGTCCGAAGGGCAGGGAACTGGTTCCAAGGTCCGCTGACTCGGAACGCCCCCCTGTCAGAGTCGTGCTCGGTCCTAGAGCAACGAGCCAAGGAGACGCCCTTCCCCGTTTCGCCATTCTCGCTGGCGTGCCGCGCGGCGTCAAAACCTGAGGCGAACCCTAAAGAAGTTTTGCAAAACAACGACGAACGAACCCAACCAGAGCCACTCCTCGCCTACCTCGGCCTCGGCTGTTCAATGAGACGTGCTAACCCGTAGGCATCTGAGTCGTGCAATGCCCCCCCTATGAAATGCACCAACCCGAGCGCCCGCCGACCGTCACGGCAACGCAATGGGCAGCGAACTGTTCTTCAGCTCCGCCTCGCGGCTTCGAGCTCGATCATAGACCACACAGCGCGAACCCACAAAGCCCTGAAAAAGTAGTAGAAGCTTCCGCCGGAACCCGTAAAACAGCGACGAACGAAGCCACGCGGTACCAGGTGCCGCACACACCGTTTCTGCACCGCAATACACACGCCGACTGGCCAGTCGAGCTGGGTCTAACCGAATAGGCGTAGCACCGACGTTGCGCCGCGGTCCCGACAACCCGGTCGCAATCGCTCCTGAGCCCGCTACAGCCCCCAGAAGACCCCGTTGCGGCGCGCCGGGCCATCGAGGCCCGCCACACCGCCAGCAGGCCTACCGCAAGCTCGCCTCATACATCTCCCGTACCCGCTCCAATGTGTCGCAATCTTCCGCCCCTTTATCCTGCCGCCACCGGACAATCCGCGGAAACCGCAGCGCATACCCGCTCTTATGCCGTGGGCTCTGCTGCACCCCATCAAACGCAACCTCCAAAACCACCTCCGGCCGCAATAAACTCACCCGCCCATACCGCTCCACCGTCGCCGCCTTAAACAGCACCGTCAACTGCCGAATCTCCTCATCCGTCAGCCCGCTATACGCCTTCCCCACATTCAAATACCGGTCCCCCGACCGCACCGCAAACGTCACATCGCTCAAAACGCTCGCCCGCCTCCCGTGCCCCTGCTCCGCCGCCGTCACCACCACGTCCAACGTTCCATACGGCCGCTTCACCTTGAGCCAGTTTCCGCCCCGCTTCCCCGACTCGTACAAACTCCCCGCTCGCTTCAAAATCAGACCCTCATTCCCCCGGCCCCGGGCCGCCAAAAACCGCTCCTCAATCTCCCCATGCGACGACAACCGCACCTGCGGCGCCAAATGCCGCAGCCCCAACCGCTCCAACTCCCGCCGCCGCTGCTCCACCGGCACGGTGAACTGCAACTCCCCGCCGAACAGCAGCAGGTCGTACGCCAGAAAGATCACCGGCACCTCGGCCATCGTCTTCGCCGAAACCTGCTTTCTGGCAATCCGCTGCTGCAGCACGCTGAACGCCAGCGCCCGCCCTTCGCGCCAAGCCAAAATCTCTCCGTCCAGCACCAACGGCCCCGGCAGCGGCGCCAAGCCCAGAATCACCTCCGGAAACGCCGCCGTCGTCTCCTCCAACCCCCGCGTAAACAGCCTCACCCGTCCCGCGTCGATGTGCGCCTGTGCGCGGATGCCGTCGTACTTGTCCTCCACCCACCATTCGCCCGGATCTGCCAAATCGCCCACCGCGTCCAGCGGCTTCGCCAGCATGAAATCCAGCGGATGAAACAACACCGCTTCAATCTCGCCAATCGTTCCGCTCCGCGCCGCCCGCGCCACCCGGGCCAAGTCGCCAGACCGGTTGTTCGCCCCCCGCACCACGTCGCCGGCTAACCCCGTCGCCGCCGCCAGCGCCTCCTCCACCATCTTCTCCTGCAGTCCAATCCGCAGATTCCCCGTAATCCCCTTCGCAAAGTACTTCAGCGCCAGCCAGTCGAACGTCCGGAACGCACCCGCCAGCAACTCCACCTTCCGCGCCGTCCGCCGCGCCTGCTCCAGTTCCGCGTAGAGCGCTTCAGCCTGCGCCAAGGTCATCTCCTGGCCCTGGGTATGCCGCCGCACCAGCAGCGCCACCGTCTCCCCCGTATCGCCCACCTCCCGGTAGCAGGTCCCGATCATTTCGAGGTCCCACCCGGTCACCTGAACCAGCGCCTCCCGCAGCGTCGCGTGCCCCACCGACAACTTGCGCCGGTCGCTCGCCGGGAACGTCCGGCCCGAAAGATACAGCACCGCCCGAGCCAGGTCGTCATCGCCGAGCGTCGTTAGATACGCCGCGACCCGCGCAATCTTCTCATTCCGTCCCGGTGCGGCTGCCACCGCCTCCGCGCACGCCGCCAGCGCCTTCACACCTGCACCTCCGTCGCACTCGCCACCGCCGCCACCGCGTCCAGTCCCCGCTGTCGCAGCAACCGCGCCAACGGCTCCGCATACCCATGGACAATGTCCACCCGCCGGGCCCCCGTCTGTTCCACGATCGCCAGCAACTCCAGGAATCCCGCATGGTCCGAATAGGGAATCAATACATCCGCGCCGGACCGCGCCCGCGCGCTGTCCACCGCCGCCCATCCCGATACCAGCGCCACCCGAATCCGTGCCGCGGGCGCCGCCAGCGAATCCTGCAGCCCAGGCGTCACCACCAGCGGCCGTGTCTCGTCCTTCCGCCGTTCATAGGGCTCCCAACCCGGAAACGAGATCCCTTCGGCCTCGTAGTACGGAATCAACCCCGCAATCGCCCCGTGTACCGCGCAGGGCAAGCCTGCCTCCGTGAGCGTATGTACAATCTCCTGGCCCCGTCCCAAGCCATATCCCAGAAACACCGGCACCAACCCGGCCGCCACCGACTCCGCGGCAAACCGGACGATCCGCTCCTTCGCCTCCGCCGCTGAAAGAAAGTCGTAAATCGGCAGTGCAAACGTCGACTCGATAATCAACCGGTCGCAAGGCATAATCTCGGTCGCCCACCCGCAGATCGGCGCCGCGAGCTTAATGTCTCCCGTATAAACCGTCCGCTCGCCTTCGTACTCGATCAACAACTGCGCCGCCCCCAAAATGTGGGCGGCCTGTAGCGCCGTCAGCCGCGCCCCGCGAAACTCCATCGTCTCGCCTGGATCGAGCCGCAACACCTCTTGCTCCCGGCCCGCCGGCAACGGCCAGCGGTGCCGGTAGATACCTGCCGTAATCCGCGTCGCGATCACCGTGCGGTGCAGCCCCCGGGCGTGGTCGCTGTGTGCATGGGACAGCCAGGCAGAGCCCACCGGTGTCCGCGGGTCCAGCCAGAGGTCGATCGCCGGCACGTGAATGCCCTCGGGCCGAAATAAGATTTCCATCCCTCTTGTTATCGTAGGGGATATGGCCCAACACCACGTTGTCATCGTCGGAGGGGGCTTCGCCGGCCTCGCCGCGGCACGAGCGCTCGGAAGCAAAGACGTCCAGGTCACTCTGATCGACCGGCGCAACTTCCACGTCTTTCAGCCGCTGCTGTACCAGGTCGCTACCGGCGGACTCTCCCCGGCGGACATCTGCGCGCCGATTCGGGCTGTCCTGCGCCGCTACAAGAACGTGCGGACCATTCTCGCCGAAGTCACCGGCTTCGACCTCGCCGGCAAGCGCGTTCTTCTGGCCGACGGGGAAATGGCATTCGACTCGCTCCTCGTTGCTGCCGGCGCCCGCCACCACTACTTCGGCAACGATCAGTGGGAACCGCTCGCGCCCGGCCTGAAGTCTATCGAAGACGCTACCGCCATCCGCCGCAAGATCCTTTGGGCCTTTGAATCCGCCGAACGCGAACCCGATATCGACAAGCGGCGCGCGTGGCTCACCTTCGTCGTCGTCGGTGGCGGACCCACCGGCGTCGAACTCGCCGGCGCTCTCGGCGAGATCGCCAATGATACCCTCCGCGACGACTTCCGTAGCTTCCGGCCCGAAGAGGCCCGGATCCTCCTGCTCGACGCCGGCGAACAGATCCTAAGCAACTTCCCGCATGAGTTGGGCGTGGCCGCCGAAAAGGATCTTCTCTCGCTCGGTGTCCGTTGCCTCAACAAGCGCTACGTCACCGCCATCCACGAGGACGGAGCTACCGTTAAAAACGGCGACAAGGTGGATCGCATTGAAACCAAAACGGTCATCTGGGCGGCCGGGGTCAAGGGCTCTCCTCTCGCTGCGAAATTGGCCGAATCCGCCGGCCTCGTAGCGGACCGCGCCGGTCGCGTCCCCGTCACCGCCGACTGTTCCCTCGAAGGGTTCCCGAACGTGTTCGCGCTCGGGGACATGGCCGCCTATCTCGGCGCCGACAGCAAACCGTTGCCCGGGGTAGCGCCCGTGGCCATGCAACAAGGCCCCTACGTCGCCCGGGTCATCCTCGACCGGCTCAAAGACCGCACCACACCGCCCTTCCGGTATGTCGACAAAGGCAACCTCGCCACCATCGGGCGCCACTCCGCCGTCGCCGACATTAAGGGGATCCACGCCACCGGCTTCATCGCCTGGCTCATGTGGCTATTCGTCCATCTCATGTTCCTCGTCGGCTTCCAGAATCGCCTTC
Source organism: Candidatus Sulfopaludibacter sp. SbA3 (assembly GCA_945890485.1). Taxonomy (GTDB): domain Bacteria; phylum Acidobacteriota; class Terriglobia; order Bryobacterales; family Bryobacteraceae. The sequence goes on from CAMDCN010000023.1 coordinate 5,106, forward strand.
AGGTCTTTATCCACTGGGCCTTCCAATACATCTCGTTCAACCGTAACGCCCGGCTCATCACCGCCAACGCCCTCATTCCGAAGGGATATACAAAGACCGAATGAGAAAGGCCTTTTTCTTTCCCTGCGCCGCCACCTGACCCTGGAACTTCAAACGCCCGTTTACGAGCAGGTTCAGCGGCTTCTCGGTCGAGAAGTCGAATGCCAACACGTCCCCCTCCTGCAGCGCCAGAAGGTCTTCAACCTTTAGCGTCGGCCCTTGCAGGCGGGCATCAATCTGAATCGACCCCGGCTTCACTAACCGCAGCACGCGTCTCTGGTCTGCCTCAGATGCCTCGCTGCGGCGGTTGGACCATCCTTGGTCAAACTTCTGCCGCAGCATCTTGATGATGATCGAAGGGATGCCGATGTTCATCATCCCCGTCATCTCACCCACACGAATCTCCAGCGAGATCGCCACCACCGCCTCGTTTGGCGCCATGAACTGGAGCAGGGACGGCTCCGTCTCGTGGCTCTCGATCGAGAAGGAGACATTCGTCACCTGCCGCCAGCTTTCGCGCAAATCATGCAGGATGATTCGGACGACCACCTCGACAATGCTCTGCTCAATTTCGGTGATCTCCCGCGTAACCCGGCTGGAAGCCGTTGGCTTGCCGGAGCCGCCCAGCAGCATCTCGAGGATCGGGAACACCAGCGTCGGATTGATCTCCAGCACGCCATTGCCGTCATACGGCCGCATGCCCATCGCGATGATGCAGCTCGGCGAGGGCAGGCACTGGCTGAATTCGAGGAACGATAACTGCTCCACCGAAACCAGGTTCACCATCACATAAGCGCGCAGGTAGGCCGAAAGGCTCGATGCCAGACTGCGGGCGAAGTTTTCGTGCAGCAGATGGATCGACCGTAGTTGGTCCTTCGCAATCCGATCCGGCCTCCGGAAGTCGTACGGCAGCGCTCGCCTCGCCGGATCGTCGTCCTCCGTCTTCGCCTGCTCCTCCGCCAGGCGGCGAAATACGCCATCAATCTCGTCTTGACTGAGTACCCGGTCCGAAGTGGCCATACAAGGTAGTATCGGGGGCCAACGGTGCAACCTGTATGTAAGAAAAATCCGGCCAGTACACTAAGAGGATATGACTGTTGCGGGAATGCTGACCGCCGCCCCCGGCTTAGCCCTCATTTTTGATATGGATGGCGTAATTGTTGATTCCAACCCTCTCCACGGCGACGTCTGGCGGGAATATCTGCAGAAGTTCAATGTTTCTGCCGATGGGATTGATACGAGAATGCAAGGCAAACGGAACGACGAGATCGTACGCGAGCTTTTCGGCCCCACGCTGGACGAAGAACAGATCTTCGCGCACGGCGCCGGCAAGGAGGCGCTCTACCGTCAGCGTATGGCCGAGCAACTCGAAGAGAACCTGATGCCCGGTCTCCGCACCATCCTCGAACACAACCGCCAAAGGCCGCTTGGTGTCGGGTCCAATGCCGAACCCGCCAACATCGACTTCGTGCTCGACCGCGCCGCGCTCCGCCCCTATTTCCGCGCCGTCGTGGATGGCCACCAGGTGGCCAACCCCAAGCCGGCTCCCGATATTTATCTCCTGGTCGCCGCCCAACTCGACGTGTCGCCCGCAAACTGCATTGTTTTTGAGGATTCGGCCTCCGGCATCGCGGCCGGTGGCGCGATGGGCGCTCGCGTCGTCGGCGTATGCCGACAGGGCCGGCAACTGCCGGGGACGCAACTTTCCATCCGCGACTTCGCGGACCCGTCGCTGGCGGAATGGTTGGCGGTCCAGGAGCCAATCTAACGAACGATGCTCCCTTTGATCCTGGCACTCGGTATCGCAACCTTGACCGGCTTCGGCGCGGCTTGGGCGATTCTTGCCCGGCGGCGAACGCGTCTCTCCGCCGCCCATGACGTCGCCGAAAAGATCCTCGCCACCACGGTTGATGTTGACCTCGCCGCGGTTCTCCAATCCCACGCCGCCAAGGCGTTCGGAGCTGCCGACGTCCTGCTGTACCGTTATCGCCGCAACCAGCGCCTGCTCGAACCTGTCCGCGCCGGAGTCGCGTATATCGAACTGCCGGATCCGTCCGACGCCGCGCTCTCGCTTATTTCGAATCTGCTGCCGATCCGGGCCAACGGCCAACTTCTCGGGGCGATCGAACTGCGTGACGCCGCCACCGGGGCGTTCGAGCAAGGATTAGTCCGCCATCTCAGCGTCATCATCGGCGCAGCCCTCCAGGTTCAGGAGCAGCAGCAGGTGCGCGAGCACCTTCGCCGCACGGAACAACTCGCCATGGCAGGCCAGATGCTCTCCGCAATCGCGGCCGAACTCCGCGAACCGGTCTGCGAAATTCGGGTCCAGGCCGAGGCCCTTCTGGAAAGGCAGTCGGATTCAGTCACCGCACAGGAAATTCGACGCATCGCCCGCCACGCCGGACAAACCGCGGAAACCGTCGAACGCCTCGTTGGTTTTGCCCGCACGGACCGGACCGAAATTGCTACGCTCGACTTGAATCTCCTCCTCCGCGGTCTTGTGCAACTCCGCGACTCCGCCCATCGCACCCGCGGAGTCGAGGTGCGGACAGAGTGGAACCGCGAGCCCGTATACGTTGAAGGCGTTGGCGCCCAACTCGAAGAGGCGATGCTCCAACTCCTTTTCCACGCCGAGCAGACCGCTCGCCGGATCACCCTCACCACCCGCGAAACCGGCGGCTCGGCGCTCATCCGCATCGAATTCGCCAATCCGGAGAGTTCGGCCGAGCTGGCTCTGTGCCGCAGTCTCCTCCGCGCCCACGGCGGTGAACTGTCCGTCACCATCGAAGGCTTTCTGATTGAACTGCCTGCCGTCGCGGCCCCGGTGATTCGCGTCCCCGAACCAATCGTTTCCGGGGGACCCACGCGACCTATGACGATTCTGGTAATCGAGCCCGACGAGGCCTCGCAACGCCGTCTCCTGACCGGTCTCGGCGAGGCCGGCCACCGTGTCGTTCCGGTTACCAGCGCCGAAGAAGGCATGGACCTGCTCCGCCGTATTCACTTTGATGCCGCCTTCTGCTGCACGCGCCTCTCCGGCATGAAATGGCTCGACTTTTTTGAAGCCGCCCGCCCCCAACTCGGCGCCTTTGTGCTCCTGGTCGAGGGCTTCGACGCTTCCCCGCGTGGCGACGGCATTCGCATCCTCGGCAAGCACTGGGAAACGTCTGAACTCCTTGCCACACTCGCCGAAGTTACCCAACCCCTTCCGGTTGCGTAAACTATCCCTATGCGGGTACTTTTCATCGCCATGGTTTGCCTGAGCGCTGCTTGGGCGCAGAAGTATGATGGCCCGAAGCCAGACAAGCCCGATCTGCCCTACCTCCGTCACGCAACTCAGTTGATCCCCCTTGAGGTCAGTGAGGCGAAAGAAGAAAAGCGGAAGGACGGTACCGCGTACGTCTCTTCCGGTGCGGCCTCGCCGGTACGCACTCCGATGGCCGAGCCGATTTTCGTATTCGAGTCGAAGGCGCTTCCCGCCGAAAAGCTCACCCTCTATAAGCTCGAGGTCAAAGGCAATACGCGCGAGGTGTTCTTCTTCGATAATCCCAAAAAGCGCAATGACTCCGCCAAGCCGCTGCGGCTGATGGTCACGCGGCTCGCCCCTGGTCTGTCGAAACTGGAAGCGAACGAAACCCTCTTTCCAGGGGAGTACGCGCTCACCCCGGAAGGTTCAAATCAGGTGTTCCTGTTTCAGGTGTTCTAGTCCCGGATCGCGATAATCTCCCGCCGCGTGCGGAAGTAGATCGTCCCGTCGGCCAGCGCCGGGGTCGCTAGAGTAATCTCCCCGAGCAGATTCTTCGACAGTACCCGAAACGTCGGACCTGCCTCGATTACGGAGACCTCCCCTTCTTCACTCGTCACATATACCCGTCCCGCCGCCGCGACTGGCGACGCGGTGTAGGCGCTGGTGCCTAACCGTTCCTCATATATCTTCCGCCCGGTCAATCCGTCGTACGACTTGAAAACCCCACCGCTGGTAACGCTGAAAATCTGCCCGTGATGCGCCACGGGTGTAGATAAATAGGCGCCGTTTCTCTCCTCGCGCCATGCCACTTGCCCGTTGGGCCGGAATGCGATCAACGGACTGCCTTTTCCGTGCGCCTGTGCCACGTAGATCAAGCCGTTTGCAGCAAACGGAACTGGCACGGGTACGTCTCCACTTGCCGGGATCCGCCACCGCTCGTGTCCTGTCTCTACGTCGTACCCCGCAACAAAAGGGTACCCATTGCAAACAACCAAATTTCCGAACACCCCCGGAGTCCCCCAACTTCCCAACGAGACCGCTGACCGGTCCGTCTTCCACAACTGCTTCCCATCGGCCAGTGCGAACGCGGCCAGGAACGAGCCCTTCTTCACATCGCATTGCACAATCACCTTGTCCCCAACTACTACCGGCGAACTCGCAAACCCCCAGGACAGCGTTCGATCATCGGCAGGCGTCATGTCCAGGACTCCGAGGTCCTTCTGCCACAAGAGCCTGCCAGTAAGGTCATATGCATAGAGCCCTTCGGACCCAAAGAACGCCAACAGGCGCTGCCCATCGGTGGCCAGTGTCGTATTCGCATGGGTTGCCTTTGTGTGCCGCGCCGCTCGCGGCAGACCGGTTTTCGCGGTCCTTTCCCACAGAACGCGTCCTGTTTCCCGGTCCAGACAATACACCTTCCACGACTGCTCCGCATTGTCGTCCGCCGAGCCTCCGTCACCGAACAGTCCCACGCGCAAAGGCGCCTCGCCCGTTGTTCGGACCGCCGACGCGACAAACAGCCGATTACCCCAAATGATCGGACTCGCGTGGCCCAAACCCGGAATCGGCATGCGCCACAAAACGTTCTTCACTGGCCCCGTTGTGGCATCGGCGTTCCAACGCAGTGGCGCGGCCTTCATCGAAACGCCGGAGCCTTGCGGCCCCCGATAAGACGGCCAGTTTTCCGCCTCGAGCAACGGCGCAAAGACCAGAAGGAACATCCAGCGGAGCATGCGATCAGTATAGCCGCGTAAGGTACAATCAACCTTATGTTTAAAGGCCTGGAACACACGGCGATTGCCTCGCCCAACCCCCAGCGGCTAGCCGAGTGGTATCGTGACCACCTCGAATTCCGCATCAATTTTGAATATGCCGGCAACTACTTCGTTCGCGCGGCGAACGGGTCGATGCTGGAGATCATCCCCAGCGAAGGCGAACGCCCTTCCAATAAGATGAAGGACGAAGGCATCCGCCACCTCGCCATCGACGTCGACGACTTCGATGCTGGCTTGGCGATCCTTAAGGAAAAGAACGTCAGCTTCCTCGGCGAACCCTTCAATAATCAAGGTAACCGGCTGGTTTTCTTCTCCGATTGTGATGGCAACATCCTTCACCTGATTGCTCGCCCGGCGCCTCTCCCGTAAACCGCCTCGGAAACCCAATTGCTCGACAAGGTCTTTAAAGCCTTCTCTTACCCCCAGTTCCGCAATATGTGGCTGGGGGCCTGCACCTCTTCCATCGGGACGTGGATGCAGCAGGTCGCGCAGAGTTGGCTGGTCTATCAGCTTTCCGATTCGCCCCAACTCCTGGCATTAGATACCTTTCTCGGCGAAATCCCTATCTTCCTTCTCTCGCTGGTCGGCGGTGTAACCGCCGACCGGTTCGACCGCCGCAAGATCGTTCTCGCCTCCCAAATCGTGCAGTTGACCTGTGCATTCACAATCACCGGCCTGCTGTTCTTCCATCTCATTCAGATTTGGCATATTCTCACCATCTCCTTCATCGTCGGCTGCGCCCAAGCGTTTGGCGGACCGGCGTATTCGGCTCTCGTCCCTTCTTTAGTTGCAAAAGAAGACCTGCCCAACGCCATCGCCCTGAACAGCATCCAGTTCAATTTGGCCCGCGTCATCGGGCCCGCGCTTGCTGGAATCGCGATGGCGAGCTTGGGACCAACTTGGTGCTTCGGCTTGAATGGGCTCAGCTACTTCGCCGTCATCGCCTCCTTGCTCTCGTTGCCCAATCGGCTCCCGGTCGTACCCAAGAATGAGAGCCCATTTGAATCCATGAAGCTCGGCATCAATTTCGTCCGGCATCGCGAAGGCATGGTTTCGCTCGTGGCCCTTGGCTTTCTAATGACCTTCTTCGGTCTGGCGGCGATGACGTTTCTACCCGTCGTGGCCCGCGACCTGCTCAAGCTCTCCGCAAATGGGTATTCGCAGTTGATGTCCATCTCGGGAGTCGGCTCCGTCTGCGGCGCGTTGATTGTCGCCGGGATCGGCAACGTCAAGCAGAAAGGGGCCATCGCCAGCGCCCTGCTCGTAGTGCTAGGGCTACTGAATGTCGGCTTTGCCTACTCAACCAATTTCTACCTCAGCGCCGCAATTCTATTCGTGTCCGGGGGCTGTTTGATCGCCTCGTTTGCGCTCGTGATGAGTCTCGTTCAAATGCACACCGAGGACCACATGCGTGGTCGCGTCCTCAGCGTCTACAACGTCTTTTTCCGAGGCGGCCGTCCCATGGGCAGTCTGCTTACCGGCCAAATGATCACGCTGGTCGCCGTACCCAACGCGCTCGCCATCAACGGCGCCTTGCTTGCCGCCATCGGCCTCTGGTTTTTACTGGGGCAACGGAAGCTGGCAGACCACGGATAGCGGATACTGAGAAGGATGCGGCTCTTCATTGTCCTGATCGTCTCTCTCTCGCTCGCCTGCGCGGGCGAACTCGAATCAGCTCGCGACCGGCAGGACCGCGCTGCTCTCGCTAAGCTTGCCGCCGGTTCCCCATACCAGATTGCACTCGCCCGGTCCTATCTCTCTGAAGTAGCCCTGGAGCTCCGTGACAAGCGCGAGGCTCGTATTGCCGCGGAGGCTGGTATCGTCGCTGCCCGTGACGCGATCGCAGCGGATCCAAAAAAGGCCGAGTACCATCGCCTCCTGGGTACGCTTTGCGGTCAGGTCATTCCGGCCGACCCGCTGGCCGGTTTTCAGCATGGGAAATGCGCGAAGCAAGAGATCGAGAAGGCGCTTAGCCTCGATCCCAAGTCGGCCTTAGCCTGGGTATCGAGCGGCGTCGGCAAGTACTACCTGCCGCCTATGCTCGGCGGTGGCTTGGACCTCGCGTTGAAGGACTTCGAAAAGGCCGCGGCGCTGAACCCAAAGTTGCCCGAGGCTTGGCTTTGGATCGGTCTCACGCACCGGAAGGCGGGCCGTAATCCGGAAGCGCGCAAGGCGCTCGAGAAGGCGCAGTCGCTGAATCCGCAGCGCATCTGGATCAAGCAGCAGTTGGAGAAAACGCCGGTATCATGAAGCTAGCCTTCGCCGGGCTGGCCGCGTTTGCACTGCTCGGGTTCTTCGTTTTTCCCGGGCACACCTACCTGCAATCGGACACGCAGATCTATCTGCCCATGCTCGAAAGGGCGGTCGACCCCGCTGTATTGACGAATGACATCATCGCGACCCACCCGCACCTGCGCTACACGGTGTTTGACGAGGTCGCTGTGGGACTCAAACGGATCATTGGCGCCGATTTCGAACCAATTTTGGGCGTTCTGCAATTCGCCGCGCGGCTTATTGGCCTCTATGGGGTCTTTCTCATCGGAACGGCGGCTGGCCTGGAACTGTCTGGCGCGCTCTTCCTCTCCGGGCTGTTTGGCCTTGGTACGGTGATTATCGGTCCAGCCGTGCTGACGGTGGAGTACGAACCGATTCCTCGCGGCATGGCGCTTCCACTCCTGCTGCTTGCCATTGGTTGGTCCGGACATTGTCGCTGGCGCGCCGCCGGTATCGCGTTGGGCGTAGCGTTTCTAATCCATCCGCCGACGGTGTGGCCGGTTTGGCTGGTGGTTGGCGGCTATGCACTGTGGAAACGCCACTTCGAAATCGCTTGGGGGCTTGGGGGGGCGGTCGTCGTGCTGTTCGTGGCGGCAAAATTTCAGATTGGCGAGTCCGAAGCGCAGGCCTTCTGGTCCACGGTGCCGCCCGATCTTGAGACGCTGCAGCGAATGCGCGCCTCCTACGTCTGGGTCGGTATGTGGCAGGCGGATTGGTGGATCCAGCATGCGTTGTTGCTTACTATCGCGCTGGGAGCATGGTGGCGCATTCAGGCAACGCTAAACCCAGCCCTTCGTGTCATTTTTTTGGTCTTGCCCCTGGTTGGCGCCGCGAGCTTGGCTGTTAGCTTCCTGCTTCTCGATGTCGCCAAGTGGATTGTCATCCCGCAGGTCCAACCGGCTCGAGCACTCCTTTGGGTTACGGCGGCCGCGATCCTGAACGGCGGAATTGCGGCGGTGCGCTCTTCCCATTTGGCCGAACGCTTTGCGTGGCTCCTGGCCCCTTTCTGGCTCCCTGGCAAGGCGCTTTGGTGGCTCGCCGCTCCTGCCGCGGCGGGATTACGCACGCGCTGGGCTTGGGCCTTCATTCCTGTCGCCGTGTGCGCCTATCCCTACCTTGGCGGCGTACGGAACTATCCCAACCTCCACTCCCCGGAACTAGCCGAAGTCAGTGCCTGGGCACGACAGAATACCCGCGTGGAATCCGTGTTTCATTTTCCTGACGCGGGCCTCGCCCTTTATCCCGGCATCTTCCGCGCCCGTTCGCTCCGCTCCGTCTGGGTGGACCGGAAAGGTGGCGGTCAGGTGAACTTCGCCTATGGCCTCGCCCAGGAATGGTGGCGGCGCTACGATGCAACCATCGGCCGCGCCTATCAGTCCCAACCGTTGCCAGCGTACCGGTCCCTGGGCGCGGACTACATCATCCTCCAAAGGTCCCACGCCCGCCCCGATGCCCAACCCCTATTCGCCAACCGGGGATACGCCGTCTACGCGCTGCCCTAACGCGGAATGTGCAAGAACTCTGTGACGGAAAGGGCGCGCTTGCTCATGCGTGCCACCAGGATCTCGCCCTTGAAATAGTCCACGCGGTTGATTCTCACGCCCACTGACGTTCTCCCCGCCGCCTGGGGCGCTAGCGAAACGAGCGCGTCGCCTTGGGGGACTCCATCGACAAAGTGGCGAAAGGTCGTGCCGTCGTACACCATCGCGACATGGTGCCAGGCGCCAAGCGAGTGCAATTTCTGCCGGTCGATCAGCGTCTGGGATCCCTTGCTACTGGCCGCAAAGCTATCGAGACACCATCCGCCGGGGAGCAGTCGGGTCTCGAGCAGGAGCCGTGTCTGTGATCCCATCTCCTGCATGTGGAAAAAGCGCTGCTCCGGCTTGCCGTCGGGGGATGGTCGAAAAATCACTTCGAGCGTAAACGATTCCGCCCCGGCCAATGGGTGGACGTCGAGGAAGAGCGCATCGCGAACGCCGTCGAACGATACCGCCTTTCCTTGGGGCGTATCGACGACTCGGGGGCTGCCCTCCACCTGCGTAGGATGGTTGCCGAGCCGGTCGAGCCGGTCGAAGCGCCAAGTTTCGCTTTGCGGCGTTTGAGCGAGGATAGTCGCGTTCAAGGTGAGTAGGAGCACGAGGGTGCGCATGGTATGGCTAGGTATACCACGACTACGGGGTGCGAGCACAAAAACGAAAACGGCCGGACGCTGGTGGGCGTCCGGCCGTTTTCTGGAGGTAGGGTTCGTTTACCGAACGGTCGTCTTAACGAAATTGACGGTCACCGTCTTCGAAGCGCTGACGCCCTTCGTATTGGTCACTGTCAGTTCGAAAACATACGTTCCGAACTGTTCACCCAACTGCACTCGCGTGACAGCTGAGTTCGGATCCAGAACCGCCGCCGTTTGATTCAGTGTCCGCCAACGGTAAGTCAACGCCAAACCTTCCGGGTCTGTCGAAGCCGCGCCGCTGAGGGTCAACTGACGGTAGATCGTCTCGACGTTCGGGCCCGGATCGGGGTTCGGACGAACGATGCTGGGAGTATTGACGGTCACGGTCGCTTGACACTGGGTCGTGAGATCGTTCGCGCCATAGGCAATCAGGGTGTAGGTCGTCGTCGCCGTGGGGCGAACGACGATAGGGCTCGATGTTCCCAATCCGTTGAAGGTAACGATGCGGGCATTCTGAGTGGTGAAGCTCAGCGTTACCGGCTCGCCAGGAGTCGTCAAGGAAGTCGGGCTCACCGCGCAGGCGATGGTGGGAGCAGTCGGAGGAACCGGCGGAGCCGGCCGGACGTTAATCCCAACGGTCGAACTAACACTACCAAAGGCGTTGGTCGCCGTTAGCGTGTAGAGCGTGTTCGAATTCGGGGAGACGGGAGCTTGCCCGGTAAGGCCAACCGTTCCCAGACCGGAGATGGCTACCTGGTCCGCGTTCTCCACCAACCAGCTCAACGTCGAGCTGCTGCCGGCTTCAAGATCCATCGGAGATGGCGTGAAGCGAATGATCCGCGGCAAACCGCCGGCGCCTGGACCAGTTCCAACTTGAACCGTCGCGGTGGCTGTGGCGGTGGATCCGCCACGGCCCGTCGCGGTGATCGTGTAGGTCGTCGTCGCGCCGGGGCTAACGGGGGTTGTTCCGTTGACGGCCAAGCCGCCAGAAACTCCGCTGATCGTTACAGTCTCAGCATTCTCCGTCTGCCATGCCAGGGTCGAGGTTTCGCCCGGGCTGATGGTCGTCGGAGTTGCGTTGAAAGTGATAATCCGAACGGCTGGCTGAGTCACCGTAACGGTGATGGTTTCGGTCGCCTCGCTGGTAGCATTCTTCGCCGTCAACAGGTAGCTGGTGGTCTGCGTCGGGCTCACCTGCGTGGTTCCCTGCTTGGAATCGACACGGCCAACGCCGGCGATTTCCACGGAGTCGGCGTTTTCCACCAACCACAACAGGTTGGCAGACTGGCCGGCGGTTATCGTGGGCGGATTGGCCTGGTAGCGGAGAATCCGTACCTGCTGGGGGGCGCGGGTGGTCACGGTAACGCGAGCCGTTCCCATACCGTTGCGATCGTCCTTCACGGTCAGACGGAATGCATAGCTCTGGTTCTCAGCAGCGGTGAACGAGGCGCGTGCCGTCGCGGCGCCGGCCAAGGTGACCGCCGGGCCAGCAATCTGCCGCCACTCGTAGGTGATCGGGTCGCCATCTGGATCGTAGGACGCCGAGCCATCCAACTGAATGGTGCCGGCCGTCGCGCCGATCTGGTCAGGGCCAGCGTCGGCAATCGGGGCGTCATTGCCTGTCCGCACCCGGCGGGAAAGTAATTCATAGCGAACGCGCGGGATGTCGACCGGAACCGGGCCCGTCGCCGTGCCGTAGTCCTTCGGACGCAGCCAGCTGCCGCCGAAAAGAACGCCAACGCGGAACGCGCCGGAGTTGTCGCGGGTTACGAGCGTTTCGTTCAAGCCGCCCTCGAACGAGAGAGCGATGTGGGAGTTCAACGGCTGTACCAGCCGGGCGGTGAGGCCGGGCTTCGAACCGTTGTAGGTCCGGAGGTAGCCAAGATTGCCCTCAAAGTACGCATCGCGCCAGAGCGCCACCGATCCCGATCCGCCGACCTGATCGACGATCCGGAGGTAATTTTCGAGAATCACGTTGTTGCCGATCGCGGCGCGATTGACGACGGCGTTGTTCAGGAAGCCCTTCGTGCCGAAGATGCCGAGGCGGCCCCGGCTGAACACATAGTCAACGGTCGCGGCCGCTTGGCCGAGAGTGCCGCCGCTCTGGAATTCGCGAATGTTGACGTGCTTAAAGCTCGAGAACAAGCCCATCTGCACGTTCTTGTAGCGGTTCACCAAGCCAAGGTCGAACTGACCTTCCTGGCGATCGCGGAAGTACATGTACTCGCCTTCCGACTGGAGAGCGAAGTTGTTGTTGAACGGATTGAAGAATCGGCCCTTGCCGGTAAAGGTCAGGCGTCCTTCGCTGTCAGCGCCCGCATTGATGCCGAGCAAGGAGAGCTTCTTATTCGCAACCTTCGACATCGCATCTTCGGTCGCCTTGTTCGCGGCGTTGAACATGTCTTCCCGTGTGGGGGCTGCGGCCACTGCTGCCGCTACCTGCTGGCTCGCCTTGCTGGAATCCGCCTTGAGAGCGGCAACTTCCTGCTTCAAGCCGTCATGGTCGGCCTTCATCCCGCGCAACAGCGCCAGAATGTCGTCCAACTTGTCGAGCCGCTTGAGGATTTCGTCACAGCACTTCGGATCGGCCAAGCCGGCGGGTCCGCCGGTTGCGGCGTTCAGATTGCGAATCGCGTCGCCCACGCCTGCGGCCGAAACATTCCGGCCCTGAGGATCGGTGACATTCAGATTGACGCGCCGATTCATGAAGCGGCCTTCTTTGGTGCCGTTGCCAACTTTTGGCGAAGTATTGCCCGCCGTCGCGACCGAAATCTGCGAAGGACGGGCCCCGTACTTCTCGAGGAACTGCTTCACCATGTTGGCCCGCGCCATTCCCAGCTTTTCAGCTGCCCGCGCCGGGGTGTTCGGGTCGCCGTGGCCTTCTACCTTTACCCGGTAACCATCGTTCTTGGCCAATAACTCGGCCAACCGAAGCAAGCTCGGGTAACCATCCACGAGTACGGCCGAGCCCGTCTCAAAATTGATCTCTTCCCAATCATCCTTCGTTGCGTTGGTGTTCAATCCCTGCGCGAGCATGGACGATGCCAAAAAAGCAAGAAGGGAAAGCGTTGCGAGAATCGAGCGAATCATACTTGAGGATCCTCCTCTCATTTCATTGTTTGTTTTATCTTTCTGCACGTGTGCTCTTTACCCTTGACTTCCTCATAGTACACTGAAACTCGTTTCTTGCCAACAACTTATCGCGCTTCGCGCAAGAATCGCGCATCCTTCATAGACTATCGGACGCGGACCAGGAAAGCGTTAGAGTCAAGCCGAAACACCCTTCAGAGGACTTTATGGAAAGAGCAGTGCTGCAGTGATTTCGTTACAAAGAATCTATTCGTCCTATGGCTAGCCAGCAAACGGGATTACTTCCCGCGGACGATCGCGAAATCCCACGCCTGCGTGTTCCCCTTGCCTTCGGTGAATTGAATCCAGGCGTACTCTCCGGGGACCAACGTTTCCATCGGCCACACTTTGTAGAGATCGTCGCCGACCTGCTTCCTGAAAGTCTGCACTTCCTGGCGCTCGGTGACCACTTCCTTCACCACGGGAACGATCTCCCATTTCTCAACAATCCGGCTGGGTACCTTTTTGTTCGTCCCGGGCCAGAGCTTCACCAATCCGAATCGCTCGGCGTCGGAGAGCCTGATATAGAACTCCGGCCGCTCGGCCGAGAGAACCAGTTTGCCGGCCACCCCATCGATTTCCAACGTGCTCTTCCCCATCAGAAAAGGAACCGGGGCAATCGCTTTGAGAATCGATCGGCGCTTGTCGTTGACCACCTTGAGCTCCGCCTGAGCTAACGGCTTCATCTTCGCCCCATCCTCTAACAGGTACACCCCCGGCTCGACTGGCACGGAGCGGACCTCTCGCCGCATTTCCCGTTCTGCTTGCGCCTCCTCCGCTTCCGCTTTCTTTTCCTCGGTGTCGGCTTGGTTGCGCGACGCGACATCGGCCCGCGTTCGCTTCAGGTCTGCCAAGGCGAGCGGAATCTCCTCCCAGTCGCTTCGTTCGACGGAATAGTAGCGGACGCGGTCTTCGACGACCTGATATTCTCGAACCCAATGCCAAGTCCCGTCGGCAAGGTAAAGCTTGACGTTTGCGGCAAGCGCTGAGGCGATGAAGAGAACCGAGAGCAACCATCGCATATGACCTCAGTGTAGAACGAAAGGGCGGGCTACCCCGTGAAGGGGGGGTTGCAATCAATCTGAAATGTGAAATAATAGCGGCACCCTAGTGGGAGTTCCTATGTCACGTACCCTATCTTTTCTCCTGGCCACCTGTCTGGCCGCCCTGCCCGCAGCCGCGCAACAAAGCCGCGCCAGCTTTTTCGGCTTGGTCACGGATTCGTCCGGCGCATCCATTCCCGGCGCCAAGGTGACCATCACCGCCGTAGACACCAACCAATCAACGGTCGTTGAAACGAGTGGCGACGGTCTCTTCTCCGCTCCATTGCTCACGATCGGAAACTACTCTATCGCAGTCGAGAAGCAGGGTTTCAAGCGGGCGGTCCGCAGCGGTCTGAACCTTCAGGTCGACCAGCGCTCGGAGATCAATTTCCGGCTCGACGTCGGTGGTACCACGGAAACTATTGAAGTGCGCGGCGAAGCGGCGCTTGTCGATACCGGCTCCGCCACGGTGGGTAAGGTAGTCGAGAACCGCCGAGTGGTGGAACTCCCGCTTAACGGGCGCAATGCCCTGGCGCTGACGCTGCTCACGCCGAGCGTCAAGTCCAACGCCGGACCGACGAACTCAGGCTTCGGCGACCGCGGCATTCAGCTCAGTTCCATCTCGATCAACGGCGGCCCCAACGCCATGAACGCCCAGTCCCTGGACGGCGGCAACAACATCCAGTCCTATATTGGTGAAGTGGCCATCTCCCCCGCGGTCGACGCGGTCGAAGAGTTCAAAGTACAGTCGGGCACCATGTCGGCGGAGTTCGGTTTCACCGGTGGAGGCGTCATCAACATGGTGACCAAATCCGGTACGAACCAGTTTCATGGCTCCGTCTACGAGTTCCTCCGGAACAATAAACTAGACGCCCGCAACACGTTCGCCGCCGCGAACCCGCCCTTCCGCTACAACCAGTATGGAGTCGCCGTCGGGGGCCCCGTCATCAAGGACCGCACGTTCTTCTTCGGCAACTGGGAACAGTACAACTTCCGGCGCGGTACGCCCCAGATTGGCACCATGCCTACCGTCCGCCAACGCACGGGTGACTTTACGGATCTGCTCAACACCTCCGGCGGCCTGATCCCGATTTATGATCCCGCCACGACCCGCGTCAACCCCAACGGCGCCGGCTTCGTTCGTGACGTTTTCCCAGGGAACATTATTCCTACCAACCGGATGGATCCGGTAGCGCTTAAGATCAACGAGTTCTACCCGCTGCCTAACCGTACTCCGACGAACGCATTCACCAACGCCAACAACTTTGGAAACATCGCCAACGAAGCACGGAATATGCGGCAGTACACGATCAAGATGGACCACCGCTTCTCGGACAAGAACTCCCTTTTTGCCCGCTACTCCTACTTCCTGCATGAGACGGATAACGGAACGAATATTTATCCCAATCCAGTGGTTTCCAAGCGCGACGACGCCCTAAACAACAAGAACTTCGTCCTGTCGGACACCCACACGTTCACGCCCAGCCTGCTGAATGAACTCAGGGTCGGCGTGACCCGCGGCTACTTTCCGTTCATCGTGCGCAGCTTCGGCGGTGACTGGCCGTCGAAACTCGGCCTGCCGTCGTCGGTTCCGGCCGACACCTTCCCGTCCATCTCAAACGGGCTGCCGGGATTCAATACGGGAACTGCCGGTCTGCGCGCCAGCCTGAATACGCAGTTCTTCGACATGATTACCAAGATCGCCGGTGCTCATACGATGAAGCTTGGTTTCGATTTCCGTACATTGCAGGGCAACAACCTGCAGCGGTCTGCGCCTTCGGGCAGCTTCAACTTCCCGGTCGGCTTGACGGGCAATCCGCTCTCGCCCGCTGGCACGGGCTCCGCATATGGAACCTTCCTTCTCGGCCAGGTTGGGAACGCCAGCGGCACGACTCACCTGGGCGAGTCGCAGCGTGGCGTAACCTATTCCATCTTCCTCCAGGACGATTGGAAGCTTTCCCGGCGCCTTACGGTGAACCTGGGACTTCGTTGGGACTATCAGACCCAACCGGTCGAAGCCAACAACGGCATCACCAACTTTGACCCGAGCCTGCGCCTTCCGAACGGTCTCGTTGGCGGTACGATTTTCGCGAGCGCCGACAGCCGGACTTTCCGTCAGGGAGACTTCAACGATTTCGGGCCCCGCATCGGCTTGGCTTGGGACATGTTCGGCGGCGGCAAGACGGTCTTCCGCGCCGGCTATGGTGTCTACTACCCCTCGCAATTCTGGCGCCAGAACTATGCGAGCGTTCAAGGCTTCGCCAATACCTCCACCAGCTACCCTTCGGCCAACTCTAACTTTGCTGCTTTCCAACTGCGAAACGGCTTCCCGTCGCCGCTCCTCAAGCCTGCCGGTCGCGCCCTTGGCGCTGCGGCTTTCCTGGGCCAGGGCGTCACGATGGATGAGTCGATGGGCACCACGCCGATGTCCCAGCAGTTCACGGCCTCCATGCAACACCAACTGCCCGGCCGCTGGATGGTGGACGTCACCTATACCGGAAACCTGGGCCGCCACTTCACTACGGGCGGTTGGAATTTGAACCAACTCGATCCGCAGTACCTTGCCCTTGGTTTGGACCTGCAGACGCAGGTGCCGAACCCGAATCGCGGTCTCGTCCCCGGCGCTCTCGGTGGCGCCACCATCTCCCGCGAGCAATCCTTGCTGCCCTATCCCTACTATCAGGGCATCACCGTTCGTGGGGCGCGCATGGGCAACTTCAACTCCCACATGGTGATTCTGAGCCTCGAAAAGCGCATGGCGCAGGGTCTCAGCGTGATGTTTAACTTCACCGGTGGCAAGTTGATTTCCGAAGGCATGAACTCTCCCGTGGACTTCGGCGCTGTCGAACAGACGAACGTCCTCGGTTACCAGGACTCGAAGTACAACCGCCGCCTCGAACGCAGCGTGGACCCGACTGACGTTTCCCAGCGCGCAGTGATGAGCTTGCTCTACGAACTTCCATTCGGCAAATCCGGATCCGGCTTCGTGAAGCGCGTCATCGGCGGCTGGCAGGTGAACACCATCGGCATCATGCAGACTGGCTTGCCAGTGCTTGTAACCGGCGCCAACAACTTCCGCGCGAACCGTCCGAACTCCACCGGCGTCTCCGCCAAGCTGGACGATCCGTCGGCGCTCCGCTGGTTCAACACGGATGCCTTCGTTAACCCGCCGAACTTCACCTTCGGCAACATCGGGCGGGCACTGCCGGATGTTCGGGGCCCGGGCACGTTCAACTGGGATCTCAGCCTGATTAAGAACACGAAGCTAACGGAGCGGTTCAATCTGCAGTTCCGTGCCGAGGCTTTCAACTTCCTCAATTCCGTCAATCTGGGCTTGCCCAATGGCGGATTCTCTGCCGGTCCGAACGGCCGCAATCAAAGCGGTACGTTTGGTACGATCACGACGGCGCGCGATGCGCGGAACATTCAATTCGGACTGAAGCTGCTGTTCTAAAAAATGCTGCCACTCTTCACCCTTCTCTTTGCCGCCGCTGGAGCCCCGTATGTCTCCAGCGGTTTCCTCACCATCCCCGCGGAGGTGAAGCTCGGCCCGATGTCCGCCGTGGAGGTGGATGCCAAAGGCAATATCTACGTCCTGCATCGTGGCGAGCCGGGCCTCGTAAAGTTCAACGCTAAAGGCGAGTACCAAAAAGGTTGGGGCGACGGCTTGTTCAAGGTCGCCCACGGCCTTCGTGTCGACCGCTCCGGCAACGTCTGGACCACCGACAACGGCAACCACGTGCTGCGCCAGTTTTCCCCGGACGGGAAGCTGCTGCAGACGCTGGGGGAAGTCGGCGTTTCCGGTCCCGATCAAACTCATTTTCGGGCTCCCGATGACGTCGTCTTCGCTTCGAACGGCGATCTCTATGTTGCCGATTCCGGCAACGGACGAATTGTCCACTTGGATCCGACCGGAAAGTTCATCAGCCAGTTCGGCAAGAAAGGAAAGGGAAACGGCGAGTTCGCTACCGCGCACGGGTTGGCGATCGATAAGCAGAACCGAATCTATGTGGCCGACCGCGGCAACAATCGGGTTCAGGTTTTCTCTTCAGCCGGTGAATTCGTTGCCGAGTGGAAAGGGTTTGGCAATCCGTTCGGGTTGCTGGTGGTGAACCAGGAGCTCCTCGTGTCGGAGGGCGATGTGAATAAAATATTTCACTTCGCGCTCGGCGATGGCAAAATTGTAAATGAGTGGGGGGATTCGGATCTTCTGAAGCTCCCTCATTTGATGTCGGTCGATAAACGGGGCAACCTGTACGTCGCCGAGGTCAACGGCAAGCGCGTTCAAATCTTTAAGAAGGCGAAATGAAACGGCTACTCCTTTTCCTTCCGGTCGTGCTGGCGGCGCAGACGCCCGAGTTAGAGCAGGCTCACGCCCCGCTCTACCAGCCGCCGGCGCAGAAGGCGAAGGCTGCCGCGGCGCTTACCCATCAGGTGGCTCGGCCCAAAGCCGGGCCGAGCGTCCCCATTGCCCGCGTCAACTTTATTGATCAGCACGTCTTCGGTCGCATGAAGAAGGACGGCATTCCGCATGCGGCCCTCGCTACCGATGAGGAGTTCGCCCGCCGTGCGTGGCTCGACGCCACCGGCCGCATTCCGCCGCCCGCCGACCTCGAAAAATTCCTGACTAGTCGCGATCCTCAAAAGCGGGCGAAGCTGGTCGACCAGCTCACCAATTCCGACGCCTTCGTCGACAAGTGGACGTACTACTTCGAGGATCTTTTCCGCGCCGGCGGCCGCATGGGCAGCGGTCTAAATTTGTTCCATTATTGGCTGCGCGAATGGCTCACCCTCGACCGTCCCTACACCGATATGGTTACCGACCTGCTGACCGGGGCGGGGAAGTCGAGCTTCTCCGTCCCGTCCGGCATGTACTACGCTCGCGACTTCGTGAAAGCGAAGGACGATCCCGAAGCTCCCGACGCCCATGACCTCGTCAACCAGCCCGATACGGTGGACGAGTTCACCGTTACCTATTCAAAGGTTTTCCTGGGTCTCAATCTCGCTTGCATCTCCTGCCACGATGGTGCCAACCACTTGGAGAAGGTCAACCTTTTCCTGACTTCCAAGAAGCGCGATGAGTTCTTCGGCCAAGCGGCGTTCTTTGGCAAGACTCGCCAGATCATGAACTGGGAGAACGGCTACCAGGCCAATACGGAATATACCGTCGACGACATCGGCCCGGCCTATGATCCTAAGGCGGAGTCGATTGTCCGCGTCCCACGCCGTGGCGGCGACGCTTCGCCCCGCTTCATTCTCGGCGGTGAGCGGCCCCGCGAGGGCGAAAATTCCCGCGATGCGCTGGCCCGCATTCTCACGAACCATCCCCAGTTTCGTCGAGCCTTCGCTAATCGCATCTGGGCCGAACTGATGGGCTTCGGCATCGTCGAGCCGGTCGACGATTTCGATCTGCTGAAGCCGGATCAACCCACCAATCCCGCGCTACTCGACGCCCTCGCCGACGACTTCAAGGCGCACAACCACAGCTTTCGCCACTATGTCCAGACCGTGATGAAGTCGAGCGCCTACCAGCTCAGCAGCCGCTTCGATGGCGAGTGGAAGCCCGAATACGCTACCTACTACGCCCGCAAGTACGTGCGGATGCTGAGCGCTCCGGAACTGCACGACGCCATCGCTTTGGCCACCGGACAACCGGCAAAGTTCAACTCCGGTTCCGAACAGGTCGGCCTTGTGATGCAGATGCCGGAGCCGAAAAAGGCCGACGCCGGCGTTCAAGGGTTCATGAAAACCTTCGGCCAGTCCAATCGGGACGATATGCCGAAGAAGGTGCCACCGTCTTCACTGCAGGCAATGTTACTGATGCAGTCGAAAGTCGTCACGGACCGGATCGACGCCGCGAAGCCTGGCCTGATTAAGGGCCTGCTCAGCGCCACCAAGGACGATCCTGAGCTCGTGCGGCAGATCTTCGTCCACACCCTGTCCCGCCGCCCCACCGCCGCCGAAACCGCCGTGAGCCTGAAGGCTTTGCGCTCGGACCGAGCCAAGGGTGCGGCCAACCTGCAATGGGCGCTGCTGAACAGCCCCGAATTCCTCTTCAACTACTAACATGCAGAAACGTGTCGCCGACCTTTTACCTGCCCGCCGCGAGCTGCTAAAGCTGGGTGGCTACGGGTTGCTCGGCTCTTTTGCCAGCCAAACTTTCGCGCCGATGCAGCTCCGCGCCGCTGGTCGCGGTAAACCTCGCGGCACCGCGCGCTTCTGCGTCGTGATCGAACTGGCGGGGGCCCTCTCCCACATCGATTCGTTCGACTTCAAAGAGAACGCCGGCACGCAGAAAGACTTCGACGTCCGGCCCATTCGCAACGACCTCTACTTGCCCTATCGGCTTTTCCCCCAGCTTTCCGGGCAAATGGACAAGCTCTCCATCGTCCGTTCGATGAAAAGCCACGAGGTGGTTCACTTCCGCGGGCAGTATTACACACAAGCCGGGCGACCGTTGAATCCGGCCCAGGCTAGCGAGATTCCCAGCGTCGGCTCTGTGATCGCGATGGAGCTCGAAAACCAGCGCCGGCCCACCGATACCTTCCCGACTTATCTCGGCTGCAATCTCGACACCTCCGGATGCGGCGCGCTTTCGACGGGCTTTCTGCCTCCGCGCCACTCGGTGCTCGATCTGAACCTGAAGTCAGGCGCGGGTGCTGCCCCGACCTCGGCGGAAGCGATGGCTGTGCTGGCGGAACGCTACCGCCTGCTCAGCGAACTCGACGCCGTGATGGCGCCCGGCCGCAGTGGGCGCGACCGGAACTTTGGCGGGTTCCGTGACTTCCAGAAATCGGCCTACCAGATCCTCGGCGACCCTCGCTGGCCCGCCGCCTTCGCGATGGGAAAAGAAGAGATCACCCGCTACGGCGCCAACGAAGTCGGCCTCGGCTGCCTGCTCGCGCGCAACGTGATTCAGGCCGACGCCGGGACTCGCTACATTCACATCGTGCATCCGGATTGGGATCACCATCGCGACATCTACAACCACGACAAGAAGTCGAACCACTACATCCGGTGCAATGAGTTCGATAAGGCCCTGGCCCAACTGCTGACCGATCTCAGCGCCGCCCCGTCGCCTCGCACCCCGGGCAAGACCCTTCTCGATGACACGTTGGTCGTTGTCGCCACCGAGTTCGGCCGGACGCCGGGCGCGCTGAACGGCATCGCCGGGCGGCATCACTACAACCTCGCTTATCTCTCCCTGTACGCCGGCGGCGGCACCAAGCCCGGCCGCATCATCGGCAAGACCGACGCGGCAGGCGAACACGTGATCGACACTGGCTGGCGCTACAAAAAATCGTCCGTGAAGACCGAAAACGTTTACGCGACGATCTACTCGGCGCTCGGGATCGATTGGACCAAGGAGATCACGAATACTCCCTCAAAGCGGGCCTACCGCTACGTCGATGTGCTGGGAGCAACCGAGATGGTGATCGATGATGAGATTGCCGACCTGTTTGTTTAGATGCGCTATATAGCATTTCTTTTTCCCGTTCTGCTGGCGGCTCAGCAGGCGCTGATTCCAGCGGGCTCGTTTACGATGGGGCGGACGAAGACCACGCCGGATGACGCGACCAAAATGCGGCCGCAGGTTCTGCTCGACGACCGGCCGACGCGTTCGGTTTCGCTGCCGGCTTTTTACCTCGACACACATGAAGTGACCCATGCGCAGTACGCCGAATTCCTGGCTGCCTCGAAGCGCCCGGCGCCGTATCATTGGAAACCCGAACTTGCCAAGTCCCCGGTGGCTATCTACAACGTGAGTTGGGAGGACGCCAAAGCCTACTGTGAGTTCCGCGGCAACCGGCTGCCCACCGAGGCCGAATGGGAGCGGGCGGCGCGCGGGGGCCTGGAAGCGCAAGACTATCCCTGGGGGGACAAGTTCGACGCGAAGCTACTGCGCAGCGGCACCGATCGTGGCCCCGGCGAACCCGGGAAGTTTCCGCCCAACGCCTTCGGGCTGTACGATATGGCGGGTAACATGGCCGAATGGACCGCGGACTGGTTCGAGCGGGAGGCGTATCGCAAGGGCGGCCCGCCAGAGACAGGCCTTTATAAGGTCATCCGGGGAGGGGCTTGGTCAGATCAGCCCCGGCGCGTCACCGTCTTTTTCCGCAACTGGGTGCGCCCCACCATGCGCCAGCCCAATATCGGTTTCCGCTGCGCCCGCACGGTGGATCCGGAAGCCGAAATCAACCGGCTCATCTCCAACTTCGCCGGCACGGTATCCATCTACGCGAAGAACCTGGCGACCGGGGCCACCTACGGCAAACGCGAGAACGAAAAGGTTCGCACGGCGAGCACCATCAAGCTGCCAATCCTGATCGCCATCGCCCAAGCCGTGCACGACGGCAAGGCGTCTTGGGAGGAACCTATCGTCCTTGATAAGGAGGAGATTGTGTCCGGCTCGGGCGTCATTCGCGAGTTTACCCCGGGGCAGAAATTTCCACTGCGCGACGTTGCAAACCTCATGATCGTGGTCAGCGACAACACATGCACTAATCTCTTGCTTGAACGGTTCACGGCCGACTATGTGAACGAGGTGATGGACCGTTACGGCTTTGCCAACACTCGCTCGAACCGCAAAATCATGGGCGACGGCAAGAACCTGAAACCAAATCCGGGCGGCTGGAGCAAGTTCAGCCAGCAGGGCGATAACAAGAAATATGGCATTGGCGTCACTACCCCGGCCGAAATGGGTCGCATTCTCGAGGCGCTCGATCAGGGTAAGCTTGTCAGCCCGGAGGCCTCTAAGAACATTCTTGATATCCTCCGCCGTCAGCAGTACACGGACGGCATCGGCCGCCATGAAGGGCGTCCGGTGGCCAGCAAAAGCGGCGCGCTCGATGCGCTTCGTAGCGACGTCGGTATTATCTACGGCAAGAAGGCGAAGCTCGTCGTGGCCATCACTGTGGACGGTATGCCCAAGACGGACTACAGCCCCGACAACCTCGGAAATATCCTGATCTCTCAACTTACCAGTCACTTAGCGGCGAAACTCGGCCCTCTCGACTAGTACAATAAAGGGATGAAACGTCCGTCGATCTTGTTCGTTTGCATTGGGAACGCCTGCCGGAGCCAGATGGCCGAAGGGTTGGCGCGTTTCTATGGCAAGGACGATGTCGAGGTCTCCAGCGCGGGCATGATGCCGCTCAGCACGGTTCCAACGCTTACTCGCCGGGTCATGCTCGAAAAAAACATTCCCATTGACGAACAATATCCGAAGGGAATTGAACTGTTCCGGCACCAGACCTTTGACCGGATCATCAACATGAGCGGAATGATGATGCCTTCGGGGATTATTGGCCAAGTGGATGACTGGGTGGTGGCCGATCCCTATGGCCGCAGCGAGGGTGCCTATCGGCAAGTTCGCGATCATTTAGAGCCTCGGGTGATGAAGCTTTTGCTGGAGTTTCGCAACCGTCCGGCGGCTCCTCCGGAGCCCCGTCCCGGTCGCCTAAAATTGCGTGGCGTCTAGGTTGACAGTTCCGGAACACGCTTGATATTATTGAGTTTAGTCACTCATCGTGCGGATGTGGCGGAATTGGCAGACGCGCTAGATTCAGGTTCTAGTACTCGCAAGGGTGTGAAGGTTCAAGTCCTTTCATCCGCACCATTAAACGGATTTATCTCATATCAGGCGTCCCTCCGGGACGCTTTTCCGTTTTTAAAGAGTATTCTCAACCTGTTCGCCTGATCGGCAAACGCACGGCGAACATGGTTCTTCCCGCCCGCGATTCCACCCGCACCGACCCCTCGTGCGCTCGCACGATCCGCCGTACGAGATCCAAGCCCAATCCAGTACCTTCCCCCACTCCCTTTGTTGTAAAGAACGGATCAAATATTCGGCTTCGAATATCCGCCGGTATCCCTGGCCCGCTGTCGGCAATTTCCACCGTCACCGTCTGTCCATCCCCAAACGCCCTCACTTGCAGCACCCGTTCGTCGTCTGGCATCCCCTCCATCGCATCCAGCGCATTGTCGATCAAATTCGTCCAGATCTGGTTTAACTCGCTGCCGTTCCCCTGCACCCCCGGCAACCCCTCCGCAAACTCCCGTTTCACGGTCACACCTTGCCTCAATCGGTGCTGAAAGATCCGCAGCGTCACCTCGAGCCCCTCCACCAGGTCCACCTCCCGCGTCGGCGTCTGGTCCATGTAGGTGTAGGACTTCACCGCATGGATTAGCTCCGAAATCCGTCCCGCCGCTTCTTCGATTTCCCGCGTCAGCGCCCCGATCTCCCGGTCCCGCACCACTCTCCGCAGCTCCTCCTCCGATAACCCTTCCGGTGAAATCCCCGCTTCCACCAACCCCCCAGCCAATCCTTCGTCCATGGCCCGCGCCCGAAGCCATTCCTCCATCGCCTCTTCACGGTCCGCCCGCTCTAACGCGTCCAACTCCACCGGCGCCGGCACGTCGCCCCATAGCTCCCGCAATCGCGCCGCGGATCGCCCCACCGCCGCCGCCGGGTTATTCAGCTCGTGCGCTAACCCCGCCGATAGCTTGCCGAGTGCCTGCAACTTCGCGGCCTGCTCGTCCATCTGGGTTGATTCGCGCGTCCGGTCCGTCATCTCCGACACCAGTTTCTGCGCTACGCAGGGAGCCCGATACACTAACTCCCGCAGAAACCGGGCGTCCATCGCGGCAATGCGCGTATCCACCACCGCGCGTCCTTGCCCCCGGGATACCTTCATGCGTGAGAACGGCAGAACTCCCAAGGCCTGCCCGGTGCGTCGGACAAAGACACTGCCATATTTGTCCTCGGGACGCGAATGATGGATCTCTCCGGCTAGTATGACCAAAAACTCGTTGACCGCATCGCCGGGCTCGACGAACACTGTGCCCGCCGACAACTCCCGCACGGTCATCCGCTCCGCAATCCATTCGATCGCTTCGCGTGGATCCTCCGCAAACAGAGCCAGCCGCTGTAACTCGTCGGCTAACATCACCGGTTCCTCATATACTGCCGGATGAAATACAGCACGATCGAACCCTCGCCAACGCTGTTGGCCACCCGCCGGATTGCGGCGTCCCGCACGTCTCCCACGGCAAACACTCCCTCCACGCTCGTTTCGAGCAGGTAGGGGTCCCGCTTTCCTGTCCGGGGCAGATTCACGCCCGTTACGAGAAATCCTTTCTCATCCCGCTTCACCACCCCGTCCAGCCATTCCGTGTGCGGCTCCGCCCCGATGAACACGAACAACGCCACGGCCGGAACCGTCTTGTCGTCCGCCCCATCCTGCCGGATCGTGATGCTTTCGAGCCGCTCCTCGCCACTCACCGCCACCACTTCGGCGTTTGGAATTACATGGATATTTGGAATCGTGGCAATCCGCTCATAGAGATAGTGCGACATCGACTTCGATAGCGCCTCGCCCCGAATGATCATCGTCACCGACCTCGCAATCTCCGAAAAATGCACCGCTGCCTGACCCGCGGAATTGGCTCCACCGACAATGTACACATCTTCGTCCTGGCACGAAGCTGCTTCCGTCGTCGCCGCGCCATAGTAGACTCCCGCTCCCGTCAATCGGTCCAGTCCCGGAACGTCCAACCGCCGCCATTGCACCCCTGCTGCAATCACGACTGCGTGCGCCGCCAACTCCTGGCCGGTTGATAGCGTCACCACGCGATACTCCCCCTCGACTTTGAGGCTGACCGCTTCGGCCGGCGCAATCACCTCCGTGCCGAACCGCTTCACCTGCGTCACGCCTCGCCGCGCCAGGTCCGCGCCGCTTAACCCCGAAGGAAAACCCAAATAGTTTTCAATTCGCGAACTCAACCCCGCCTGGCCCCCGGCGGCTTCTTTCTCCACCATGGCCGTCTTCAGACCCTCCGTGCTGCAGTAGAGCGCACAGGCCAACCCCGCCGGCCCCGCGCCCACCACCACGACATCGTAGAATCCGCGGCTCGGCGTCATGGCCAGCCCCAACTTCGTGGCCACGGCGGCCGTTTCCGGCCGCTCCATCACGCTCCCGTCAGGAAATACGACCAGCGGCATCTCTCCCGACTCTGCCTCAGGCTCCCGCCAGCGATAGGGCACTTGGCTCTTGGCCAAGAAGTCTTTGAGCCGGTGCGTTTCTGGCAACCATCGTGGCCCTACCACCTGCACCCCTTCGAACTCCGCGGGATTTGCCCCGGTCCATTCCTCCAACAGATCCGTCAGAACCGGATACAAGTGCTGTTCGGGCGGCGCCCAAGGCTTCATCAGGTAGTGGTTGAGCTTGATGGTGTTGATCGCGTCAATGGCGGCGTTAGAATCCGCATATGCCGTCAACAACACCCGTCGGGCCGCCGGTTGCAGTTGCATTGCCGCTTGCAGAAACTCCGTTCCGGTCATTCCTGGCATGCGCTGATCCACCAGAAACAGCGCCACGCGGTCGCCCCGAACGGTCAACTGCTTCACCAAATCCAGCGCCTTTCCGGGTGCATCCGCGGCCAACACCCGGTACTGTGCGCTGTACTTTGCCTTTAGGTCCCGCTCAACCGCCTTAAGAACGGACAAATCATCGTCCACCGCCACCACGAAGGCCTTTTTCATTCCTCGAGTTTAGCGAATCGACAACGTGCCTCCATCTACCGGCAATCCTACGCCTGTAATAAACGCCGCCTCGTCGCTGCATAAAAACAGAGCGGCGTGGGCCATCTCTTCGGGTTGTGCCATGCGTCCGATCGGCTGTGCTTTTGATAACTTCTCAAACATCTCCGCTTCCCGGCCGGCGTAGTTCTTGGCAATAAAGCCGTCCACGAATGGCGTATGTACCCGCCCCGGCAACAAGGCATTGCACCGGATATTCTTATCGAGAAAATCTTTCGCCACCGAGTAAGTCATAGCGAGCACTGCGCCCTTACTCGTCCCGTACGCAAACCGGTCAGCAATCGCCATCACCGAGAGACACGAAGCCAGATTCAATACAACGCCGCCCCCGTCTGCCACCATGTGCCTCAGCGCTGCCCGTAAGCAGTTTGCCGGCCCAAAGACGTTCACCCGCTGCACCCGCTCAAACTCTTCGGCTGAAGTCGTCAGCGCGTTCCCCACATGCGCAATTCCCGCATTGTTCACGAGAATATCGATCCGTCCCCGCCGCGCTCGAATGTCGTCCACCACGGCCTCCACGCGTGCAGCGTCGGTGACGTCGCAGGCGATCTGCCCCTCGCCGGCCTCACGCTCGAGCACCTCCACTACGGCGCCCTCCGCTCGAAACCGCTCGACGATTGCTAATCCGATGCCGGAAGCTCCGCCGGTTACGATCGCAACTTTCCCCTCTAGACGCCCCATCTACCGGACCCCCGGCGCCTTGGCAGTCGCCTTGTAGATATAGCCTGTCACACGGGCCATATCGGAACTTGTCATGTAGAGAGTGTGATTGTCCGCTCCGCGGCCAAACTTCATATTCGTCAACGCCTTTTGCTCCGTAGTAAGTTTCTCGATGATCTGCCCCGCCGGAGTCAGCCTATAGGCGGTCCCGTGCGAGTAACAGGTCAACCAAATGTTGCCCAGTTCTTCTACATCCATCCCGTCCGCCTGGCAGGGTTCGATGGTCGCCACTTCTTTTGCCGTCGTGTGCGAGCCATCCGCATTTAACTCGAAGGAGATAATCTTCGATGTGTTAAGCGCCGTGTTGTGGGCGACGTACAAAGACTGCCGGTTTGGGCTGAGGATGATCCCATTCGGACCGGTAATTTCCTGGCTGAATACTTTGGCTTTGCCCCCGGGAGGAATTTCGTAGATGGTCCCCTTCGGCGCGGTTCCATCATATCCATTGGGCGCCGTGAAATAGATGGTCCCGTTCGGATGTACCACCAGATCATTCGGCCCCTTGCTTACCCCCGGCGGCATCACGTCGAATCCCTCCGCGACAATGCTCACCTTCTTGTCGGGCGTCACCTTCAGGATCTGCTGCTCGCCTGTTGCTGTCACGTAGATATTGTCGTTGTCGTCCACCCACAGGCCCCCCGGCCCCTCTTTCGTGGCCACCGCCAGGTATTGCTTTGCCCCTTCTTTCGCCGTCCACGAGACGATTCCCTTATACGTTCCCCGGGAAGTGAAATACAAAGTTCCCTTCGAATCAATCGCCGGGCCCTCCGTATTCCCCCAGGAAGCATCGGTCGCGATGAGCTGCGCCGCGGTTTCCGGGATCACCGTCGCAGATCCCTTGAACGGGGGCTCCGCTGACTTACAACCGGCGAGCATCAGGCCCAGCAAGGGCAGGGAAGTCAGAATGGTACGCATAGCGCCCCCCAGCGTATGCAAACTGCACCCTGCATTGCAACCCATGCGAAACTTTATCGATGCTCCGCCGCGACCTCGCCCGACTCGTGCCTGCCCTCGCCCTTCTCCTTTCCGAGTCCTCCGCCCAACAACCCACCGGTATTACCAAGGACCAACTCCGCCAAGCCCTCGCCCTCGTCAGCCTTGAGTTCAAAGATGATTATCTCGACCTCATGCTTCCGAACGTGAACCGCGCCCTCGCCAACATCACGGATCTCCGCGCCCTCCCCATCCCTCTCGACACTCCTCCGGCCTTTCGCTTCGACCCGCTTCTGCCGGGTGAAAAGCTTCCTCCCGCCGGCCCTTTTCTCGCCACCCCGCCTGCCATTCTCCCCCGATTCAAGAAGCCCGCCGAACTCGCCTTCCAGCCTGTCACCCAACTCGCTGCCCTACTCCGCGCCCGCCGAGTCACTTCCCGCCAGTTGACCCAGTTCTATCTCGACCGGTTGAAAGAGCACTCCCCCGCGCTCACCTGTACCGTTACTCTCACCGAAGCCAAAGCCCTCGACGCCGCGGCACAGGCCGACCGGGAGATTCGCCAGGGCAAGCTGCGGGGTCCGCTCCACGGCATTCCGTACGGCGTGAAAGACCTGTTTGCTTCCAAAGGTTACAAAACAACCTGGGGAGCCGAGCCCTTCGCCGACCAGATGATCGACTACGACGCCACCGTCATCGAACGCTGTGACAAAGCCGGCGCCGTCCTGCTGGCCAAACTGTCAATGGGCGCCCTGGCTATGGGCGGGCAGTGGTTTGGCGGGCTCACCAAGACCCCCTGGAATTTGGAGCAGACTTCCTCCGGCTCCTCGGCCGGTTCCGGTGCCGCCACCGCCGCCGGCCTCGTCGGCTTTGCCATTGGCACCGAAACCCTCGGCAGCATCATCACCCCGTCGACGCGCTGCGGCATCACCGGCCTCCGGCCTACCTTCGGAAGAGTCTCCCGCCACGGAGCCATGGCGCTCTCCTGGACGATGGACAAGATCGGCCCCATGACCCGCTCTGTCGCCGACGCCATGCTCGTCCTGCGCGCCATCGAAGGCCCGGACCCCCTTGATCCGACCACTCAAACCCGGGCTCCCCTGGCCTGGTCTCCGAGCTATCCGCTTTCGCGACTGAAGATTGGCGTTCTGCAAGCCGACTTCGACAAGATCGAAAACGCCGAGCGGAAGCAGGTTTACACCGATGCTCTCGCCAGCCTCAGTAAGGCGGGCGCCAAACTCACCCCGATTGCGCTGCCGGATTTCCCCCTCGCCGGGCTTCTGCTGATGCTCAACGCCGAAGGGGCCGCCGCTTTTGACGACATCACGCGCGATGACCGCGTGGCCCTGCTCTCCGGTCAAAAGGCCTCCGACTGGCCCAACTCATTCCGTTCCTCGCGCACCATTCCTGCCGTCGAGTACATCCGTTCGGCGCGCGCCCGGACTCTCCTGATGCAAACCTGGGCCAAGTTCCAAACCGGGTGGGACGTCTTGGTTTCCCCCACCGGCAGCCCTAGCCTGACCATGACCAACCTCACCGGCCACCCTCAGATCGTCGTCCCCTGCGGCTTCGTCAACGGAAACGAACCCACGGGCCTGCTGTTCACTGGCCGCTTGTACGAAGAAGGCAAAATGGCCCGCATCGCCCACGCCTTTCAATCCACCACGAAGTGGCACACTTTGATGCCGCCCCTCTTTAAGGTCTAACCGTATGCGATTCCTTCTTCTGCTTATTGCGCTGCCCTTGTGCGCGCAGGTCGCCGCCGTCCGCGAGAACTATTCGAAGTACGAATACCGCGTTCCCATGCGCGACGGCGTTAAGCTCTTCACCGCCGTCTACGTTCCTAAGGACGTCATAACGGATGGAAAGACTTACCCCATCCTCCTCCAGCGCACCCCTTACTCCGTTCGCCCCTACGGTGTCGATCAGTTCCCTGCGACCCTCGGGCCCTCGCCCCTGTTCCTCAATGAGAAGTTCATCTTCGTCTACCAGGACGTCCGCGGCCGCAATCAGTCCGAAGGTGACTTTGCTCTTACCCGGCCCCACAAGCCCACGAAGACCTCGGCCAAAGACACCGACGAATCAACCGATGCCTATGACACCGTAGACTGGCTGATCAAGAACGTAAAGGGCAGCGTCCCGCGAGTCGGGATTTGGGGGATCTCTCAGCCCGGCTTCTTCGCCTCCGCCGCGACGATCGACGCCCACCCCGCTCTCGTCGCCGTTTCTCCGCAGGCCCCCGTGACGGACTACTATCTCAACGACGACTCCTACCACAACGGCGCGTTTATGCTCGCCCACCGCTTCCGTTTCTACCAGAACTTTCGGCCGCAAGGAGTAGAGCCCGGCACGCCGTTCAACTTCGGAACCCCGGACGGCTATGAGTTTTATCTCGGCCTCGGCTCGCTGGCAAACGCCGAGGAGAAGTACTTCAAGCGCACGCAGCCTTTCTGGACGCAGCACATGGAGAATACGGCGTACAACGAATTCTGGAAGTCACGTTCAATCTGGCGGCACTTTAAGAACACCCGGCCGGCCGTGCTCACGGTGGGTGGGTGGTACGACGCGGAGGATGCGATGGGTCCCTTGCGGACCTTCAATGAGATTGAGAAGAACAACCCCGTCGGCAGGAACATGCTGGTGATGGGCCCTTGGACTCACGGAGGATTCGCCCGCGGCGACGGCGACCGTGTCGGCAACGTGAACTTTGGTGCGAAGACCGGGCTCTACTACCGGCAGAACATTGAGTTCCCGTTTTTCCTGCACTACTTAAAGCAAAAGGGCGATGGCAATCTTTCGAAGGCTTGGATCTTCGAGACTGGCATGAACCAGTGGCGCCGGTTCGACGCCTGGCCACCGAAAACCGCAACGACGAAGGTGCTTCATCTGGCTCCCAACGGCCTGATCGCGCCCGCTGCGCCTCCTGCTGCTTCGTTTGAAGAGTACGTTTCCGATCCCAACCGCCCGGTTCCCTACCTGGCTCACGTTTCGTTAGCCGTCCGCGGAGACTACATGACGGAGGACCAGCGTTTCGCGGCCACCCGTCCTGACGTCCTGGTTTTCAAGACTGAACCCTTGGAAGAGGACGTCACCTGGACGGGGCCGATTGGCGTGGAGCTGAAGGTATCGACCACCGGCACCGACTCTGATTTTGTCGTGAAGGTGATCGATGTCTTCCCCGGTGACTATCCCGACTTCAATAGTCCGCCCCCGGCGCCCGGCGCGCCGCCGCGCGTGGAACCGGCTAATTCAATCAAGATGGGTGGCTACCAGCAACTCATCCGCGGCGAACCCTTTCGGGGCAAGTACCGCAAGAGCATTGAGAAGGCGGAGCCGTTTGTTCCGGGCCAACCTGATTTCATCAAGTTCGATCTGCCCGACGTGGCCCATACGTTCCGCCGTGGCCACCGGATCATGGTGCAGATCCAGAGTTCCTGGTTTCCGCTGACGGACCGTAACCCGCAGAAGTTCCTGGATATCCCGAACGCCCGCCCCGCGGACTTCGTCAAAGCAACGCAAAGGATCTACCTCGGTGGCGGTGACGGAACTAAGTTGACGGTGAAGGTGCTTCCGTAGCCTCGAGCCCTTGGGACAATCGTGTCGCATTTTCCGTGAGCCGGGGCTGGGCAGACAATCATCCGCGAGTCCGGCCGGAGGATGAAGGCAGGGCTGGCCCGTTTCGTTGATGCGTTCAAGACGCCTTACGCTACATACGCCTCCAGCCGCCTCAAAATCCCATCTTGCGCCACCCCCGCGTCCGCAATCGCATCGGCTCGCTCCTGCGTATCCGCCACCGCATAAATCCGCAACTCATCCGCGTTCCCGGACGGCCGCACATGCGCCACGTCCCCATTGGCAAACAGCATCCGCACCCCGTCTGTCCGGTCGATTCGGTCCAGCGCTCCGAAGCCCTGCTCCGCCGTAAAGAACCGCCCAATCGTCTCCGGCGTTAACTGCTCCAGAATCTTCAGGCTCGTCGGCCGCGGGAAATCCTTGAGCAGCGCCGCCCGGCTATATCGCGCTGGCAAACGGTCAAACAATTCGCCCAAGCTTCCGCTTCCCGCCGCAATTAACGCGCAGAGCAGCGGTAGAAACGCATCCCGGGTGGCCAGTGCTCGCAGCGTCGGCAGGTCCGAGCCCAGAAGGAACCCACCGTTGGCCTCCCAACCGCAAACCACTTTCTTCCCCGACGCGAGAGCCGCCTCCATCCCCGCAATCACGTACGGAGACCCGATCCGCGTCTTCGGCTCGGTCACTCCAGCCAAAGTCCCCCGGTCGATAGCGTCGTTGCAACTGATCGGCACCACCACGGCGTCCGCCCCCAAATACTCCGCCACCACCATCCCCAACAGGTCGCCGCCAAAGAACCGCAGCGTCCCGTCCGCGTTCACCCCGAGCAACAATGGCCGATCGCTATCGCCGTCTGTAGATGCCACCGCGTCGTACGGCCCATCCACCAGCGCCTGAATTGCGGCCAACTGGGACGCCTCGATGTTCTCGGTATCAATCGGCACAAACGTCTCGCTTCGACCGGCTGGAACCGCTTCCGCGCCTAGCCGGCGTAGCATTTCGGCGAGCAGGTCCCGCCCAACGGCGGAATGCTGGTACACCAGAATTCGCTTCCCCTTCAGCGATTGGCCCGCGAAGAACTTCACATACCGGTCCAGATACAACTCCGCCGCCGCCGCGGTCTCCGTGGGAATAGCCTCCGGCGCCGCTTTGAACTGGCCTTCCGCGTTGAACCGCGAACTCTCCGCCGGTTCGTTGTAAAGTCTCTCCCGCACCGCCGCCACCCGTTCGTTGATCGGCCCCTCGTGATGCTTCAGCAACTCCCCGCGCGAGGTGTTCAGTTTGTAGCCATTCCGATTAAACGGAATGTGGCTCCCCGTCACCATCAGCGATCCCTTCCCCTGCGATAGCGCGTAATACGTCAGCGCCGGCGTGGGAATCCGTCTGCAGTTCACCGGCTGCATTCCCGCATCGCGTATCGCCTCGACGGCCGCCACGGCTAGGTGTGGGGAACTCGGACGCAGGTCGCAGGCGAAGAAGAATTGGTCTTCCCTGCGGACTCCCCCCGCTACAATGGGCAGCGATTGGAGATACTCGATCTCCGCCAAGACATTCAAATAGATCTCGAGCGGCGTCAGATGAATGATTTCTCCCCGCCGGCCACTGGTGCCGAACTTGAGTTCAACGGGGGAATAGGAGAGAGAGGAACGAAGGGTCACCGTCATATTGTCGCGAATTCGGATCGGGTGCGTCGTGCTACCCTCGATCCATGCGGATGATTGCTCTCTTCTTTGTCGCTATAACGAGCGCGTCCGCTCAATATGACTTATTCGATCTGGCTACCAACGGCGACGGCAGCGCCGCTTACTTCTCCTCTAAGTTAGCGCTGGCTGGTTCCGGAGAAACCTCGTCCGCTGGCCGGATCTTTCGTGTAAGTTCGGAGCGCTTTCAACTATACCTGGAGCGTCCAGAGATCCAACTACCCCCGGTTACCGGGATCTACTGGTCCCCTATTCAGTTTTCGAACTACTTTGATCTGTCCCGGCCGCAGGCCAGCGACGACGGGAGGGTAGTGGCCGTGGTGGCGCGGCGAACGTGCCGCGGCAGTAATGGTTGCCCGCAGGCGCCCTCGCTGCAGACGATCGTTACCGGGTTGCCGACCGGTACGCTCGAGGTTTCAGGCGCCGGGATTCTGAGTAGAAATGGACAGTCCCTGCTTGTGCATGGGGACGGGACGGGCGACTCCTGTGTCCATGTGGTCAGTTTGCGAGCGGAAACTTCCGACCGTCCGCGCGAATGCCTGCCGTTCCCTTCGCATTATTCCAGTGGGCATTTCGCCATCGCGGACAATGGGACCGTTGCTCTCGCCGCCAATGGGCTCCGCCTGATCGGCAGCACGGGAGTGACAGAGATTCGGGACCTGCCCGGCACCGCCGCGGAGCCGGCGATCGATTCCGCCGGCAAGCTCGTGGTCCTGACGGTGTCCCACCCGGTCAATTTCCGGCGCTCCCTGCATGTAGTTAACCTGGTTGACGGTCGCCACCAAGCGCTCGGGACTCCGGGTGAAGCCGACAGCCATTCGCCGTCGCTTAGCGCCGATGGCCAACGGGTGCTCTATCTGTCGGACGTTTCGGGTCAGCCGCAGGCCTACATCATGCCTACCTCTGGTGGACCGCCGCGCCAGATAACGAATGATCGGTCCGGAGTGATCGGTGCCGTTTTGTCTGGCGATGGCAAGGTCGCGTGGTACTTCTCCGGAGAGGCGCGGCTTTACCAAGTCCACCTCGATACGGGCGAGGTCCTCGAACGCCTTGGCCGGACGCCCCAAATCCGCGAGGTGACCGGAGCTGTCGCCGGGTCGATCAGCACCATCGCAGGCTCCGGCTTAAGCGACGGGGTGTACACGGCCCAGTCGTTCCCCCTCCCGCGGAGCCTGGGCGGCGTGTCGGTCACCGTCAATGGCGTGGAGAGTCCGCTCTTCTCCGTTTCGCCGACGCAGATCCAGTTTCAAGTTCCGTCCCAGATGGCCCCGGGGGCGGAGGCGGAGGTGAAGACGACGGCTTCCTCGTCGCCGTTTGTTGCTCGGCTTCGTTTCGCGGCCGAGACTGTCTTCGGCCGAGGCAGGTTCCTGTTGAATCCGCAGTCTCCTGCTTATGGTGGAGCCTTCAACGTATACGCGGTGCATGAAGACTGGAGTGCCTTGGTCACGTATAGCGCTCCGGCGGCGTCTGGCGAGATCGTCCACGTGTATGGGGCCAATCTGGGGCCTCTTGATGCCCCCAAGCCACTCGACGGCTCTCCGGCGCCAACAAACCCGGCCGCTCGTACCATCCATCCCATCACTTGCCATGCCGATGTGTTTGCGGGCCTCAACTATTTAAGGTTTCCGATGCCCGTACATTTCTCGGGTTTAGCCCCCGGTCTGGTGGGCATCTATCAGTTGGACGTGCAGGTACCGCAGAACACCTATCGCGTCAGTTCGCTTCCGATCGACTGCTACAGCGCGGTCCTCAGCGGATTAGTCTCTGGAGCCTTGCCAATAAAGCCCTAATCACCATGCGGCTCAGTTTCCTCCTCCTCGCCTCCGTCGGTTGTTCGTCCGCTCAATACGACCTCTTTGATCTCGCCACTTCCGGCGACGGCCGCACCGCCTATTTCGCCTCGACGCTTTCGCTCGCCGGGCCCGGTGCGACATCGCCGGCCGGCGCCCCAGGTCGAATCTTCCTCATAAGTCCGGAACGCTTCCAACTGTTTCTCGAGCGCCCGGACATCGAGCAACCTTCCGGTACGGACGGCTATCTGCATCCGATCCGCCTCAGCAATTACTTCAATCTTTCGCGCCCTCAGGTCAGCCAGGACGGTCGCGTCGTCGCCGTTGTCGGTGGGCGGTGGTGTACTGGCGGCTCTCGGTGTGGCTCTGTGTCGAGACTCCAAACGACTGTCACGGGCCTCCCGATCGGCTCACTCGCCGTACCCGGCAGCGGAAGCCTCAGCCGGAATGGGCAATATCTGTTCATTTATCAGAGTGGTTCGATTGATGGCTGTTCCTATGTAGTCGATCTCTATTCTGGATCTCTCGATCGTCCGGCCCCTTGCCCATCCCGCCCTTCGGATCCGCCAAATGGGCGCCGCGTCATTGCCGACGACGGCACCGCCATTGCCGCGAGTGGATCTCTCTTCGTGTTCCGCGCCTCGACGGTCAAGCCGCTGCCGGCGACCTCAGTTGCCGGCTCTGCGCTGGAGCCGGCGATCGATGCTGCTGGCAACCTGGTCGTCTATACCTATTACGATTGGTTCTCCGGCCGGCGCTCCATTCGCCTCATCCGCCTTTCTGATGAGCGGCAGACCACGCTCGTCCCCTCCGGCGAAGCGGATAGCTATTCCCCGAATATGAGCGCTGACGGGCAGCGCGTGCTGTACATCTCAAACGCTTCTGGCCTTCCGCAAATCTACGTTGTCGCGACCACAGGCGGCGAGCCTCGCCAAGTCAGTCACAACCCCGATGGCGTTCACTCCGTCACTATGTCCGATGACGGAAAAGTCGCTTGGTACTTCTCGAACAGTGGCCGGCTCTTCCAACTCCAGCTGGAAACCGGCGTAGACCGCGAGCGTCTTGGCCGCACCCCGCAACTCGGCATCAATGCAGCAACAGCCGCGGGTTCGTACGGCACCATCGCCGGCGTAGGACTATCCGACGGAACCTATGTGGCCCAATCGTTGCCCCTTCCGCGCACACTCGGTGGAGTCACCGTAACGGTCAACGGCATCGACAGTCCTCTGTTCTCCGTCTCCCCGAACTTGATTGAGTATCAGGTACCCGTGAATGCACTCGAACCGGCGTGGGCCGAAGTCCGCACTCCGTCCCATTCGCCGTTCGTCCCGAAGCTCACATTGGTAGCAGGAGGTTCTCAGCCTGGCCGTTTCCTTCGGAATCCAGTGCCAGCGCCAGACGGAGGTTCTAGCTCTTACGCGGTCCATGAAGACTGGAGCGGCCTCGTCACTCCCGCCAGCCCGGCCCTCCCTGGGGAAATCGTTCATCTCTATGGAACGAATTTCGGCCGCGTAGACAGTCCGCCACAGGACGGTTACCCAGCAATGCCAAACCCGCTTTCCCGCACCAGGAGTGACGTTACCTGCTGGGCATGGGGTGTGGACAACCAGACGAGATTGGTTGTCCACGTTCACTACGCCGGTCTTGCTCCTGGTCTCGTCGGCATCTACCAGCTAGATGCCCAGGTTCCGCCATCCAACCTGCGAAATCGGTTTCAGATCGCTTGCCGCGGAGAAGGGCACACTCAAGATTTTACCGGCAACTTCGCGGTTAAGCCGTAGGTCGAGCTACCGCAGCGCCTTTTCAATCGCCGCCGCCAGTTCCGGGCTGTCCGGGCTCACGCCCGATTCAAACCGCTGCACCGGCTTGCCGTCCTTGCCCACCAGGAACTTCGTGAAGTTCCACTTCACGTCGCCGCCCATCGTCGTCGTCAGGTACTGATAGAGCGGAGTCTGGTCGCCGCCCTTCACGCTTACCTTCGCCATAATCGGGAAAGTCACGCTGTACTTCCGTGAACAGAACTGCTTGATCTCTTCGTTCGATCCCGGCTCCTGGCC
Organism: Candidatus Sulfopaludibacter sp. SbA3; assembly: GCA_945890485.1. Lineage (GTDB taxonomy): Bacteria > Acidobacteriota > Terriglobia > Bryobacterales > Bryobacteraceae. The sequence goes on from CAMDCN010000023.1 coordinate 42,151, forward strand.
ACCAAAGTTGTTGGCGGGAACGCCGACGATCACTAACCCTTGACCCTTGTACTTCTCATACAATGCCTGCAAGCCGGCATACTGCGGCGTGTATCCGCACTGGCTGGCGACGTTCACCACCAGAACGGCCTTACCCTTTAACGTCGACAGAGGCGTAGCCTGACCGTCGATGCTATTCATTGTGAATTCGTGGATGGAAGAAGCGGAGAAAGCTGCGGTAGTCATAAGAAGGGCAGTAAGCAGTGTTTTCATACTGCCCTCCAGATGCTTGCGGGGGAAGGGAAGTTGCAGGGTTATTCGTTGTAGTGGAACGTAGCCACAAACGCGCTACGCTTTTCCGGGCTCGACCAGGTTGTTCCCAGATCCTTGCCCGTGTAGTTGTGCGCCAAGGTGTAAGCCGGCATCGCGTGATCCGTCGACACCATCGGCGGATACCACACGTCCTCATGCGAGCAGTGGTTGTCGCCTTCGGTCAACTGCCGGGTTTGGATCGCCGCGAGCTCACCGGCTTGCAGTTTGGCGGTCGCCTTGTGCACGTCGTTGTTGGCCACGTCGATGGTCACCGGGCGATAGTCCACCCGAACCACGTTCATCAGCATGTCCTTGCTCATCGCCTGGGCAAACTTCTTCAACGCCAGACGCTGTTCCGGGCTCGCTTTCTCGTCGATAATCAGCGCACTCTTCACCGGGAACGTCGTCGCCGCGAAGGTGTTGCCAATCGTGCCGCTCGCCTTTACGACGCCGACCACCGACAGACCGTCCAGTTTCACGCCGTCATAGGAGCCGGTGTTGATCTTCCAGCCCATCACGGCCAGATCGCCCTTAAGCTCGGTTTCCGAGTTTGCAAAACACGGGCCGACATACACATCCGCACTCCGGGCTTCCATGTAGAAACCCTTGATTCCCGTTCCAGCAAAAGCAAACGAGGCGGCCATCAAAGTTGCGAGGATTGTTTTCATGCCTTCTCCTTAAAGCAGCTTGAAGCAGTTGCGAGCTTCGTTGCACTCATACTCATCGACACCCTTTCCGTCGGGGCCGAGAGGCATTTGAGTCTTCTGACACCAGTATAACCGGTCATTGGAAGCCTGCACGGTCGGGTCCCAGATGGCATCGATGTACATGCCCTTCCAGCACAAGTTGTCGCACCGGTCGTCATCCGGCCGGCTTAACCCGGCCCGGATCATACGGCTTTGACGCCTGCCGCCGTCAAGAGTGCCCGCTTTACGGCCACCTTCGCCAGTTGCACTTTGTACGCGTTCTGGCTCAACGGCTTCGCCCCGGCTACCGCCGCAGCGCCCGCCTTCTCGGCCGAATCCGCCGTAATCGTCTGGCCGACCAGCATCTTCTCGGCTTCGGTTGCCCGCACCGGCGTCGGACCCACATGGCCTAGCGTGATCGACGCCGAGGTCACCTTGGTACCGGACATCCGCAGCGCCACCGAGGCGGTCGCCAGAGGCCAATCAAGCGCCTGCTTGTGCCGCACTTCGTACGTCGCGTTCTTCGTCGCCGGCGCCGGAACCAGAATGTCGGTCACAATCTCGTTCGCCGCTAGCGCGATTTCCCGTTCGCCTTCCGCACTGGGAGCTTTAAAGAACTGCGCCACCGGCACGTCCTTCGTCTTCCCGTCCGCGCCAGCAATTTTCACCGTCGCGCCCAGCGCCATCAGCGCAGGACCCAAGCTGGAAGCGCTCACGAACTGCGCCGAACCCGTTCCGAAAATCGCGTGATACTTGTTCTCTCCGTTTTCGACCAAGCTCTTGTTCAAAAGCCCGTTCCCGCTACGGAAATACCAGCAACGCGGCCGCTGACAAAGATCGCCAGCCACGGTACCCATGTTCCGGATCTGCGGGCTCGTAATCCCCAGCGCCGCTTGCACGAGAGAAGGATAAGCCGCCCGGATCAGCTGGCTAGAAGCCAGTTCATCCAGCGTTACCGTCGCGCCAATGCGGATGTTGTTCCCGGCCTTCGAGATTCCACCGAGCGCCTTGATGTTCTTGATGTTCACCAAGCGCTTTGGCTTGTGCACTTCGTCCTTCAGCAGGCTGAGCAGGTCGGTTCCGCCCGCCAGCACTTCGGCTCCGGCCGTGAGGAGGCTCAAGGCCTCCTTCACGGTCGATGGATTGGCGTATTCAAAGTTATCCATTACGCGTTCCTCCGGTTGGCCAGCGCGGCCAGCACTCGTTCGGGGGTCAGCGGCACCATCGGCACCCGGACTCCGAGCGCGTTCGCCGCCGCATTCGCAATTGCCGCAACGCCGCCAATGGCGCAGGGCTCACCCAGGCCAATGATGCCGCGGGCATCGTGCTCTGGCGTGATGTCCATGTGCACAGTGAGCTTGCCCACGTCCGGCAAACCGGCCAGCTTGTAGAACTCCATGTCGGCGTTCAACACGCGGCCCGTCGTCTGGTCCGTGATGCGCTCTTCCATCAGCGCCGAGCAGACGCTCATGATCAACGCACCCGCCACTTGGCTTTCCGCTGTTTTCGGGTTCACTACCAAGCCGCAATCCTGCACCGCGACGACTTCGACGATGCGGACCACACCGGTTTCGATGTCGACCTCCACCTCGGCCATCTGGATGCCGCTTGCGCCCTGCGTGTTCAGGCCTTCGCGCGCCGCTACACGGGGCTCGTTCTCACCCATCTCGCTGATCGGCGTCGGCCCGATCTTCTGGCAAGCCTGCTTCCAGCTCATGGCCTTGCTCGGGTTGCCCTTCGCCACCACGCGGCTATCGTCCGCTTCCAACTGATCCGCCGCCACGCCCATCGTCGGCGCAACCTTCTCGAACAGTTTCTCAAGCGCGTTCACCGCGGCCTTCCGCGTTGACGAGCTCACACCGCCGATCGTCGTCGAACCGCCCGACGGACCGGACGGAGGATAGCTGTTGTTGCCCAGTTTCACCTTAATCGCCGACATCGGCAGACCCAGCGTCTCCGCCGCTACCTGCGTGATGCAGGTCCGCGTCGCCGTCCCGATGTCTTGCGAACCGATTTCGACTTCCACGGTGCCGTCCGCGTTGATCGTCAGCTTGCACTTCGAAGCGTGGCCAGCGCCACCCCACGTTGCAATGCCGATGCCCAAGCCGCGCCGCAGCGTGCCCGTCTTCTTCGAGCCGTGCGTGTACTTCTTCTTCCAGTCCATCAGCTCAGCGGCTTTAGCCAACTGTTTCTTGTAGGTTTCCGGACGCGCCGAAACGGCGACATTCTTGAGGAAAACCTCCAGCGGATCCATACCGATGGTGTCGGCAAAGTCCGTGATCGCCGAACAGGTCAGGAAGCTGGCCTGCGGATGGTTCGGAGCGCGCCACGCCCGCGCCGGGCCCGTGTTCAACGAGACCTGCGTGTGGTTCATGCGCCGGTTGGGGATGTTGGTGAACACATACGGCAGCGGCGCCATGCCGCCTCCGCCGATGCCACCCGTCGCCCAGGATTCGCTCTGCCAACCGGTAATCGTGCCGTCCTTCTTGCCTGCGACTTTGATCTTCGCGAAGTGCGATGGCCGCACCCCGGCGATGGTCAACTCCGTCGCCCGGTCCAGGAACATCTTCACCGGACGCCCGCCCGATTCCTTCGACAAACGGGCCGCTTCCGCGCCCCACCGGTCGGCCGGGAACTTCGCGCCGAATCCGCCACCCATGTACTGGCAGTCGACCTTAACTTGGGTCGCCGGCAGTTCGAGCATCTTCGCCAAGTCGCCGCCAACGGTCGAAACCGCTTGGGTCGAAGGCCAGAAATCAATCTTGTCGGCGCCCCACGCCACCACAGAGCCATGCGGTTCCAAGCAGCAGTGGGTGATGACCGGAATGCCGTAATCGCCGGAGGTCTTGGCCTCGGCATCGGCAAACGCCTTATCCGGATCGCCCGTTACCTGTTCGCCCGCGGCCTTGGCCCGCGCGCCAACCTTCGCCAGGTTGTCCTCTTTCACCAAGTGCGGCAGCACTTCATAGTCGACCTTGATCGCCTTGACGGCGTCGCGGGCGATCTCTTCGGTTATTGCGCTGACGGCGCAGACTTCGGTCCCCGCCCACTGAATCTCGGTGCCCGGGCCGGAGATGATGCGAATCGCGGTAACGCCCTTGATGGCTTTCGCCGCCGCGAGGTCGATGCTCTTCACCTTCGCATGAGCGTGGGGCGAGGTCAGCAGCGCGCCGAACAGCAGATCGGCACGGTTCATATCGCTCGGATACTTCGCACGACCCGAAGACTTCATCGGGCCGTCGAGACGGGCAATGCGCTTGCCCATCACCCGGCGCTTTTCCATGGGAGGCCATTTGTACTCAGCCATTCTTGATCTCCTTCGCCGCTTCGAGCACGGCGGCCTTCATGCCCATATACGTTCCACAACGGCAGAGATTGCCTGAGAGACCCTTATCGATCTGTTCGACGGTCGGGTTCGGATTGCGATCGAGGAAGCCCTTGGTCGCCATGATGAAGCCCGGCGTGCAGTAGCCGCACTGCTGAGCGTCATGGTTGACGAAGGCTTTCGAAATCGGGTGCAACTGCCCTTCCGGGGCCAGGCCTTCAATGGTCTGGATCGGCTTGCCGACGACGTCGACGGCGAGTACGGAGCATCCGTACATCACCTTGCCGCCAACAATGACGGTGCAGGCGCCGCAGGTGCCGCGATCGCACACACGCTTGGCGCCGGTCATGTCGAGCCGGTTCCGCAACGCATCGAGGAGAGTCACGCGGGGCTCAACTTTCACACTCCGTTTCTTTCCATTGATGTCGAGGGTGATTTCGACTTCTCCGGACATGACGTTTGCAACGGTCTGCGCCTGGGCGTCTTCCGCCAACAGGCCAGTGGTCAGCACACTACCCGAAACACCCGCGCCCTGCAGCCAACTGCGGCGCGAGAATGCGGATTTCGGTTGCTGATCCTTCGGTTTTTCTTTCGAAGAGCTCAACGGACACCTTCCTTTAAAGGGAGTTCGAACGGACGAATCTGAATATATCAGACTCTCCAAAATTCCGTCACGGCGCAAAGATATACTGGACCGATGGATTCTCCCGAGGAGCTGGAACGCCGCCGCCTTGTGGTCGCCTCTGGCCACACAGACTTCGCCCGGTGGCGGGACCTGTCCAATTTCAGCCCCCAATGGGATGGCCGCGCCGAAGCCGCGGGCCGCTGGATCTCTCCGCACTCCGCCGTCCTCGATGTGGGATGCGGCCGGATGGCGCTCGAGCGGTACTTGCCGGAGGGGGCGACCTACTACCCAAGCGACCTCTGCGCCCGCGATGAACGCACGCTAATCTGCGATCTGAATCGCGATCCGCTTCCTGCCGTTCCTGGAATCCAGGTCATATCTGCCCTGGGCGTGGGCGAGTACTTAGGCGACCTGCCCGGCTTCTATCGGACCGTGCGCGCGCAGAACGTGAAGTTCATTACGAGTTACCACCCGCTTCAGGCCATTCTCCCGTTGGACCGGCCCGCCATGGGATGGATCAATTCGCTCTCGTTCCCGGAGTGGATTGGCGCGATTCTCGAAGCGAAGTTTGAAATCTCTGAATTGAAGTTGATCAGCACCGGCCAATATCTAATCGCATGCAACCCGGTATAACCAGGCGCACTCTGCTCGCAACCGCTGCCTCTGCAACGCGGATCCTCGGAGCCAACGACATCATTCGAATCGGCGCTATTGGCGTCGGCGGCCGTTGCCGGGGGCTCCTTGACAAGCTGACCCAACTGCCGGGCAACCGCGTCGTCGCCACCGCCGATGTCTTCGCCCCCGCTCGCGACCTCGCTTGGGGTGACCGACCCATCAAAGTTGCCACGCTGGTTACCCAGTATGGAGACTACCGCCGGCTCCTCGACGACAAGAACGTGGACGCTGTCGTCATCGGCTCGCCCGACCACTGGCACGTCCAGATGCTGCGCGACGCCGTCGCCGCTGGCAAGGATGTCTACTGCGAAAAGCCGGTCACCCACAGCCGTGACGACGGCGCCTCGATCGTCGCCGCAGTTGAGGCTAGTAAACAGGTCGTTCAGATCGGCTACCAGCAGCGCAGCACCGACGTTTTCGTCACCGGCAAACGCGCCCTTGCCGACGGTCTACTCGGCAAAGTGACGATGGCACAGGCCTTCTGGTATCAAAACTACCTCGCCCGCCGCGGCGTCTACCGGCCCACGGATCCGGCGCAACTCGATTGGAAAGCTTGGCTTGGGCCGGCACCCGCCCGGCCATTTGAACTTCTTCGCTACGCCCGGTGGCGCTGGTTTTGGGACTACGGCGGCGGCTCCATTACGGATCTGTACAGCCACTGGGGTGATACCATCCACTGGTATTTTGGCCTCAAGCAGCCTTCCAAGGTGTTCGCCCAGGGCGACCGTGTCGAACTGACCGAGTTCGAGTGTCCCGATACGCTGAACGCCTCCTGGCTCTATCCCGGCCTACAGGTCACCTACGCTAGCACCATCATCGCTTCGCTGGAAGGTGGCGGCTTCGTCCTTCGCGGTTCTAAAGCCATGATGAAAATCACCCGCTCCGCCGTGACCATCTATCCCGAAGGGATAGTCCGGCAGGAGAGCGCCGGCTACCCCGATCCTATTCTGCACGAACCGTCCAAGCGCGACGGCACGATCGACCACCTGCAGAATTGGCTCGACTGCATCAAATTACGGAACGAACCCAATTGTCACGTCCGGGCTGCGGTTGAAATCGCCAACGCCTCCCACGCCGCCAACAAAATCTTGCGCGGCTAAGGGGCGTCGTTCAACGACCAATCCCAGTCGACAAATTTGCGCTTCCGCCCCGCCGCTTCCGGCCGGTATCGTTCCACGAATCCAGCCGGAAAGTCGCCTTTGAACCAGTCAAAGATCGCGGACAACCGGACGACGCCGGGTTCTATCCGGAGGTTTCTTTCCTGCGAGAAGAATAGCCGCGTCCGCTGTTCGAGCAACGCCTCCAGGTTTGCTTCGGTGTACGCCTGCGGTGCGAGCCATGGGCAGCCCACCGACGCGCAGACAATCGCGAAGTGAATCCGTGGCTCGCCAAACTTGCGAATCGTGTTGTTCTCGATGTCGGCCAGTGAACGCGACTGGCCGGCTACTTTGAATTTTCTCCGGTAGAAATAGTTGGCGCGGCCAAACAACCCCGTAAGGCGTCCCTTCGATTCCGGGTACTCGGAGGCCATGGAATGCAGAACGAACGCATTGTAGGCATTGATCCAATAGGCGAGCTCTGCCTGGCGCGATGAGAAGGGAGGTGGCGCCGCGGCTAAGGCTTCCACGTAGCGCGTCAGCGGCCCCAGATCCGTCCGCAGCGCACCGTATCGAACACGCCCATCGTCGAGCACGAACTTCGCCAGCACCCGGTCAAATTCCGCCGGGTCGGCTAAAACAAGAGTGAGCGCTGCGACGAACGAGAACATAACTGTCGGATGACGGCCTTGGCTTCCTTGATTCGTGGAAAAAGCTTCTCTGCCGCCCGGAACACTGGCGGATGGATGGACCGCTTCGAACCGCGGGATTCCACCGGATGAACCAGATGCAGCATTTCGTGGTACATGACGTATTCGGCGACGAACCGGGGTACGTGCGGCTGGTCGAGAATTCGGGAGAGGACAATTGTGTTGTGCGCCGAATCGCAGTGGCCGAGGATCGTCCGGGAGGCCTGGCGGCTCCAGCCGAGCGTCGGGCGCGCCATGGCGCCGGAGAAAAACTGTGCGTTCATGGCGTCGAAGAGTTCGCCGAGGTCGTAGGTTCGCCCCGCGGGAGGGTCGATCAGTTTGCGGCCCCGCGCCTGACGGATCTCGGTGATCTCCTGTCTCACTTCATGGCGATTGAGGTAGCGCCGGTACTGTTCGTTGTAGTGCGCCGGAATGGGCTTCCGGAACAGTTTCGAAAGCAAAATCACCGCCAAGGCCTCCAAAATGGGCGAAGGGGCCTCAGCAAGAAGATCTGTGATTTTCAGTTCGATGACATCGCCGCGAATGCGGATGGTGCTGGTGGCGTTGGCGAATTTCTTGAACGACACTTCGAAGTCCGGGACCGGCGTCCTCGGCCGCAGGCTCTGGAACACCCGTGCGCAAATTTCGGCCGGAGTCTCAAACAGGAGCGCGCTCTCGACTTGCATTAATATCAGAAGGTAACATAGCGGATAGTCGTCATCGCCGCGTTCCACGTCGCCACGGAGCTCCATTGGGAAAATCGTTCACGGGTAAAGCCAAAATCACAGCGCTCGGTTGCTTTACCCCCTCACAAGTCCTGACCAATCAGGATCTCGAAAAAATGGTCGATACCTCCGACCAGTGGATTGTTGATCGCACGGGAATCCGGCAGCGTCACATCGCTCCGCCCGAAATGGCGACCTCCGATATGGCCGTCGAAGCGGCCAAGATCGCTCTCGCCGCTCGCGGAATCCCTGCGACGGACCTCCACGCGATTATCGTTTGCACGGTGACGCCAGACATGTTCTTCCCCTCCACCGCCTGTCTGGTGCAGGACCGGATTGGCGCGAAGGGCGCTTTCGGGTTCGATTTGATTGCGGCCTGTTCGGGTTTCGTGTACGGTCTGACGACCGCCGCCCATCTCGTCGCCAGTGGCGAGCCGAAAAAGGTTCTCGTCGTCGGCGCCGATACAATGTCCCGCATTCTGAACTATGAAGACCGGTCGACGTGCATTCTGTTCGGAGACGGGGCGGGAGCCTTCCTCGTCGAAACGGCGGAAGAGGGTGAAGAGGGATTCATCGACTATCTCAACGAGATCGACGGCAGCGGGGGCGATGCCCTGAAGATGCCGGCCGGCGGCAGCCGCCTGCCTCCTTCCCACGCCACCGTGGACCAGAAGCTGCACTACGTTCATCAGGAAGGCAACCAGGTCTTCAAATACGCCGTCTCAAAGATGGCGGATACGTCGCGAGCGCTGCTGGAACGGAACGGGCTAACCGTGAATGATATTTCACTCTTTGTTCCGCACCAGGCGAACCAGCGGATTATTCACGCGGTAGCGGAGCGATTGGGCATTCCGCTCGAGAAGGTTGTCATTAACATTCATGAATATGGCAATACAACCGCTGCAACTATCCCGTTGGCCACGCGGGACGCCGTAACGCAGGGTAGACTGAAGAAAGGTGACTTGGTCATGTTTGCCGCTGTCGGCGCTGGTTACACGGTTGGCGCCAACCTCTGGCGTTGGGGGTTCTAAATGCACGTAATCCAACAGGGTCCGCTGGACTCGCTCGAGCAGTGGGACGACCACGTCAAAGGCCGCTATCGCGCGGATCGGAAGAAGGAAGAGTTTCGGGTCTACGATGAGTCGACACCGCCTGTCGTACGCGAATTCTACCGGCAGAATCATGCCAACCAGACTTACGATTTCGCGTGCGCCAAGCTCGCGGAGTATGTGCCGCTCCGGCACGGCAGGATGGGGATCTGGGAGGCGATGGAGCGGTTAAACGAACTGGTGGACGACTCCGATCCTGACACCGACCTGAGCCAGATTGATCACAACCTGCAGACCGCTGAAGCGATCCGCGCGGCGGGCCATCCGCGTTGGTTCCAATTGACCGGCTTTATCCACGACCTGGGCAAAGTGTTGACCATCTGGGGTGAGCCGCAATGGGCTGTTGTGGGAGACACGTTCCCGACGGGTTGCGCTTGGAGCGACCGGATTGTGTTTCCGGAGTTCTTCGCCGCGAACCCGGATGCCGCGAAGCCGGAGTTTCAGACTCAGTTAGGGGTTTATACGGCGGGCGGTGGATTGGACCAGGTGAAGATGTCCTGGGGGCATGATGAGTACCTTTATCATGTGGCCAAGCCTTATCTGCCCGAGCCGGCCCTGTACATGCTTCGGTACCACAGTTGGTACAGCGCCCATCGCGAGCGGGACTATGGCTACCTGATGACGCCGCACGATGAAGCCATGATGGAGTGGGTACGGACGTTTAATCCGTTCGATTTATATTCGAAGTCCGACGCTAAACCCAAGCTCAGTGAACTCCGTCCGTACTACGAAGATCTCATCAACGAGTACTTCCCGGAAAAGATCGACTGGTAGGCTACCGCCGGGACTTCACTAGGAAAGGGACGAGCACCTGCTGCGCCTCCGAGGTGTTGCCGATCCTCTTCCACGAAGAGAATGAGTCTTCCGCCAGCTTTAGAACGTTTAGGACCTCGGTCCTTGACCAGACAATCTCGTCACGATAGTCAGCTTGGTGGCGCTGGTCTTGCAGTTTAGCGAACGCCTTGGCGACATCCTGCATTTGACCACTCCGCTGGCCCACATCATTGAGTAACGTCCTGCGCATGTGCCCATGGTCAAATGCTTTTTCAATCTCGGATCGGCCCGCCAACGGTTTCCAATTCTTGAGGGCGGATTCGATCAAAAGGTGGAAGAGGGCGTAGTACGAAGCAGATACAGCTCGGCGAAGGCTCGCCTGCTTGGGCCGCTTTGGTTCCCGATGAGCGAGATGGTTAGCCTGCTCGAGTAGATCCTCCGGATAGCCCACGAAGTCAAAGCTCCCAGGCGGGATCTTTTAATTCGGTCTGTTCGGATTTGCTGCGAAAGTTGACGTAGGCGAACATACCATACTGCTCGGGATTAACGACAGAATCAATTGCGCGCCTGATCTTATCCGTGACGACGCCCAATGTATTTGGGTTGCTCGCTTCGTCGGTAAGGACTACTTTGACGTAGAGGGAGAGTTCACCGGACCAATCTTCGTCAAAATCTTTCCGGATTCCAACGATCTCATCGGGAAACTGAGCCTGGACCGATTCGAGAGCTCGCTCCACCGGGCGCAAAGCTTGGTTCACTCGATACTGTGCGCTCACCATCACGCCCCCATTCTAACTCAACCCCTCAGAGCTTCTCGGTAATCGTCACCGCCTGCGCCACCTTGAACCGCACGAGCGTCTCCGCCGGAAGAACCGCGGGTTTGCCCCGGGTCGCGAGCACTGCGCCAGTGCCGGCCGCTCCGCCCGCGCCCGCGCCGATCGCTGCGCCCTTCCCCTTGCCCGCAATCGCGCCAATCGCCGCGCCGATGCCCGCCGCGATACCTACCTTGGCCGCATCGCTCTTCGTCGTATCGGGGCCTTTCGTCAGGAAGGCGTCTGTCACCAACGGAACTCGCTGGTTGTCGGCCGTGGTCACTTCGGTCAGCGCCAATTGCAAAACCGCTACGCCCTTCACCCGGCCAGCCCGGTTGGCATCCACAATCTTGCCGCTCACGCGCGCTCCCCGCTCCGCAATTACGAACCCGTCGATCACAATCGGCTCAGACAAGGAAGCGGTGAAAGAGTCACCGACCGAGTTCTTCTCGCTGTCGAGGGTCTCGCCCAACCTAACGGCAATCGTGGTTCCTTCTTTCAGGGTCACCTTCATCGGCTCTGGCGGAGGCGGGGGGGGCGGCGGAGGTGCAGCGGGGCGCGTCTGCGCCACTTGCCGCGGCGGTTCAGCCGAAGGCGGATTCATCACCGGCACCGGAACCGGAACCGGCTTAGGAGCCGCCGATGCTGCCGGAGCAGTGGCGCCGGGCGAAGGTGCGGAAGTCGGAGCAGGCCGTTTGGCCCCCACCGGCTTAAATGCATGTTCCCGAACAGGCGGAGGAGGCGGTGCTTCCGGCTGCGCTCCCGCCAGCGGTTGAGCCTCGATCGGCGCATCAGCCGTAGCCGCGGCCTGCGGCGCGCTGGGCTGCTTCGAGCAGGAGGACAACCCGGCGGCGACAACCGCCAAACTCAAGACTAGAATGTGCTTTTTCATGTTCGGACCCTCTTTCGTTCGTACAATGGAAGAATGCAGGTTATCGACTTTCCGCATGGCTACGCAATGGGTCCGGTTCGCATCGAACCGGCTACCGTGCTAGCGCCCATGGCGGGCATTACCGATACCGTATTCCGCCGGCTCATCCGAAATCAAGGCAATTGTGGTTTGCTCATGACCGAGTTCACCAGTTCGCACGGCGTCGTAGGGTCAGATGGTGGCAGACGGAAGAAAAGTTTCAACTACTTATCCTTTGAACCCGAAGAGCACCCCATTAGTTCTCAATTGTTTGGGTCCGATCCCAAGGTAATGGCCGAAGCGGCCCGCATCTGCGAGGACATCGGTTTCGACGCAGTCGACATCAACTTCGGCTGCCCCGTGAAAAAGGTCACCAAATGCAATGGTGGCTCCGGCTGTTTGCGCGATCTCGATCTCATCCGCAACATCCTCGAAAGCGTGAAGGCGGCGATTCAGATTCCGCTCACGATGAAGTTCCGGGCCGGCTGGAACGATAAAGAATTGGTTCACGTTAAAGTCGCGAAAATGGCGGAAGATATCGGCGTCTCCGTCATCGCTCTCCATCCGCGGACCCGCGAGCAAGGCTATTCCGGTTCAGCGGATTGGACTCGAATTGCTGAAGTGAAGGATGCCGTCAAGATCCCGGTGATCGGGAACGGTGACATTCTGACGCCGGAAGACGCTGTCCGCATGTACCGGCAGACCAACTGCGATGCGGTGATGATCGGCCGCGCGGCTTCCTCGAATCCCTGGATTTTCCGGCAGATCGGCGAATACCTGGCGACGGGCGAATACTGGGAGCCCTCCGAGACGGACCGTTACGAGATCATGAGCCTCTACTATCGGATGCTGGATGAGGAAGAGATCCCCGACACCATCGGCAAGATGAAGCAGTTTGCCAGCTACTTTACCCATGGAGTACGGAACGGAGCCAAGCTGCGCGTCGAGATCTATCACGCCAAGTCGGCGCAGGAGATCCGCGACCTGGTAGACCGCTTCTTCACCCGGGAGCTCGTCGCGGCGTGAAGAAAGTGGAATTGATCACAGACGGGGCGTGCCTGGGGAACCCAGGGCCCGGCGGCTGGGCCTGCGTGCTTCGTTTCGGCGAGCACACAAAAGAGATGTTCGGCTCCGAGAAGGCGACAACGAACAATCGCATGGAGTTGACGGCGGCAATCAAGGGCCTCGCGATTCTTAAAGAAAAGTGTGAAGTAAAGATCACAACCGATTCAGAATACGTGAAGAACGGCATTACGCAGTGGATTCATGGATGGAAGAAACGCGGTTGGGTGAAGGCTGACAAATCACCGGTAGTGAACCGGGACCTGTGGGAAGAGCTCGACTTCCAAGTGGGCCGCCACGAGACCCACTGGCATTGGACAAAGGGCCATGCCAACCACGCGGACAATAACCGGTGTGATGAATTGGCGACCCGCGCGGCGCGGGAGCAGACGCAGAGTGAATAACTGAAAGTAAAATATATGACAACCGATCCTAAAGAGCAGGTAAAAGGGCGCTTACGCAGCCGGGCATGGTTCGACAATCCCAGCGATCCGGGCAACATGGCGATCTATCTCGAGCGGATGACCAACTTCGGGTTGACGCGAGATGAGCTGCAGGGTGGCAAGCCGATCATCGGCATCGCCCAAACCGGATCGGACCTGTCACCGTGCAACCGGATTCACCTCGACCTCGCTAGCCGGCTACGGGACGGGATCCGCGACGCGGGCGGCGTGCCGCTTGTATTCCCCACCCACCCGATTCAGGAGAGCTGCCGCCGGCCCACGGCCTCCATCGATCGGAACCTGTCTTACCTGACCCTTACTGAAATCCTGCACGGCTATCCGCTCGATGGCGTGGTGCTCACCACCGGCTGCGATAAAACGACCCCAGCCTGTATCATGGCGGCTGCAACGGTTAACATCCCATCAATTGTGCTGAGTGGCGGCCCTATGCTCAACAGCTACTTTAAGGGAAAACCGGCGGGTAGCGGCATGGCCGTATGGGAAGCGCGCCGGCTCCACGCCGCGGGTGAGATCGACTACTCCGAATTCATCGACATGGTCGTCGCCTCGGCGCCTTCGGCCGGACACTGCAATACGATGGGCACTGCCCTCTCGATGAATTCGCTCGCTGAGGCACTGGGCATGTCGTTACCCGGTTGCGCCGCTATTCCGGCCCCGTACCGCGAACGCGGTCAGATGGCTTACGAAACCGGTCGCCGCATTGTTGCGATGGTGGCGGAAAACCTCACGCCGTCGAAAGTCCTCACCCGGGAAGCTTTCGAAAACGCCATCGTCGTCAATTCCGCGATCGGCGGTTCGACAAACTGTCCGCCGCACATCATCGCTATCGCACGTCACATCGGCGTGGAGCTAAAGGTCGAAGATTGGGAAACGGTAGGCCACCACATTCCACTGCTGGCCAACATTCAACCGGCCGGCGACTTTCTTGGCGAAGATTTCCACCGGGCGGGCGGCGTGCCTTCCATCATCGGCGAATTAATGCGCGGCGGCCACATCCGCGAAAACGCCCTTACCGTGTCGGGGAAGACCGTGGGTATCGCCTACGCCGACTGCGTCTCTGCCGATCCGATCGTAATTCGTCCCATGGACCGGCCGCTGATGGAGCACGCTGGTTTTCTGGTCGTGAAGGGAAATCTTTTTGATAACGCTTTGGTCAAAACCTCGGTAATCGGCCACGAGTTTCGCCACCGCTATCTAGAGAACGAAGGTGACGAGAATGCCTTCACTGGCCGGGCCATCGTCTTTGAAGGTCCAGAGGATTATCACGAGCGGATCAACGATCCCGCGTTAAACATCGACGAGCACTGCATCCTGGTCATCCGCGGAACGGGACCGGTCGGGTATCCGGGCGCCGCCGAGGTCGTCAACATGTTACCGCCTGATGCTCTCGTGAAAATCGGAGTGAACCAGTTGGCGACCATGGGCGACGGCCGGCAGAGCGGGACTTCGGCGAGTCCCTCCATTTTGAACGCCTCGCCGGAGGCGGCCGTTGGGGGCGGACTGGCGCTGCTGAAGACGGGCGACTCGATCCGGGTGGATCTGAATACCCGGCGAGTGGACGTGCTCTTGCCGGAAGAAGAACTGGCCGCCCGGCGAGAGACGATGCGGGTGGACCCGGCGGCGCCCCAATCGCCGTGGCAGGAGCTGTACCAGAAGCACGTGGGTCAATTGGGCGAAGGTGGTGTGCTGGAGTTTGCCGTGAAGTATCAGGACATCGGGAAAGAGATCCCCCGGCACAGTCATTAGCGGCGGCGCTTCGGAAGCGGCGGCGTGGAAGCCGGCGGGCGGCGGTGGTGCGTGGCCTGTTCGTAGCTGTAGGCGAGATTGACGAGAGCCGCTTCTGACCAGGGGCGGCCCAGAAGAGTCATGCCCAAAGGAAGTTGGTTTCCGCGGGTGTAGCCGATTGGCACATTGAGGGCAGGGAAGCCGGTCGTGGGCGAGAATACTTGGCTGTTGTCGCCATGCGGCGTATTGAGATCGCCGATGCGGCGCGGCGGGTTGCCCCAGGTGGGGTAGAGGTAAGCGTCGAGTTTGTAGGTATCCATCGCCTGCAGGACGGCCTCGCGGAACTTTTGCCGGAAGGCTGCATCGACCTGGCAGGCTGGCGACTCGGGGCCGTTCGCTGGCCCGCGTTCGGCGGTTTCGAGGCGGCGTTGGACGTTCGGATGGAACTGGTTCGATTTCAGAATCTCAGCCAAGGTCTGCACCGGGACTTGCCCGGCGCGGGCACTCAGGAAATTGTGGAGATCGTACTTAAAGCCCATGCAGGGTTCGGCGTTCGGCGCGCGGCGGAGTTCCGAAAACCCCGGGATGGGTGCGAGTTCCACAACCGTGGCGCCTGCCCGGCGGAGTTCAGCGAGAGCGTTTTCAAAGACGGCAACAATTTCGGGGTCGGTGGAGTCGCGGACATAGGCCTCCCTGAGGACGCCCAACACGGCGCCTTTGAGAGCCTTCGGGTTGAGTGTGATGCGGGGAAGATGTTGATCGGCGGGAGCCGTCACGGGATCGTTCGGATCGGCGCCGGCGACCACGGCAAGAAGTTTGGCGGCGTCTTCGACGGTGCGGGTGATGGGTCCGGCGATATCGGCGTTCAGGACCAGGGGGAAGACGCCGGAGCGGCTGGTGAGGCCCATGGTGGAGCGGATGCCGACGAGTGCCTGATGGGAGGCGGGGCCGCGGATGGAGTTCCCCGTGTCGGAGCCGAGGCCAGCGAGACCGAGATTGGCAGCGATGGCGGCTGCCGTGCCTCCGCTGGAGCCAGCGGTGACCCGGTCAAGGGCGTACGGGTTTTTGGTGTAGCCAGGCAGGACGGAGTTGACGGTTTCGTAGGGGCTGAAGGCCCATTCGGCCATCGAGGATTTGGCTAGGACGAGTGCCCCGGCCTGCTTGGCGCGGGCTACCTGGAAGGCGTCTTTGGCGGGGACATACTTCGAGAAGACGAGCGCTCCGTTGGTGGTCGGCAGACCCGCGGTTTCAAAGTTGTCTTTGACGATCAGCGGGACGCAGTGAAGAGGGCCGGAGAGACCGGATTGGGCGTAGCGGAGGTCGAGGGCGCGGGCTTCATCCAGCGCCCGGGGGTTGACGAGGATGAGGGAGTTCAGCGAAGGGCCTTGTTGGTCGTAGGCAGCGATGCGGTCGAGGTAGGTCTGGACCAGAGTTCGGCAGGTGAGGCGTTTGGATTTGAACGCTGCGTGGACCTGGGCGATGGTGGTTTCTTCGACGGAGAAGGGGCGTTGGGCGAAGAGCGGGAGTGCCGCGAGCAGCCAGAAAAGGGTTCGCACCTTTCGAGTGTATCGGTTAGAGCCAACGCAAATTTGTGACGTAGATGCCGAGTTCGCGGGCCTCCAGGCCGGCCGGGGGAAGGGCCTTATCGAGGGCGAAGTCGATTGGCACCATACGGAGGCCGGGTAGCGTTGCGAGGGAGCCGCTGAGCGTATGGACTCCGGCTTCGACGCAAACGAGCCGTGCGAACTCGACGCCGGCGTGCGAAGCAGTGAGCGTGAGCGGGCCCAACTGCTCGATGGAGTTCGGGTGGATGTAAAACTCCAGTTCGAGTACGGCTGGAGCAGCCGCCGGTTTGGGGAGTTCGGCCGTAAACTGGCGTGCGGTCCAGCGACCGGTGACCTCCCGGTCGTACCAGCCGCGGACGGCTAGCCAGTCGGCAAGGAGGTTGCTGCGGAGCAGGCAAAAGGCGCGGAAGTCTTCCGGGTCCTCTGTGGGGAAGACCTTCCAATCGAGGATGGTCCACCCGGTACGCTCACAAAGGCGGCGTAGCCCGGATTCAGAGAACAGCCAGTAGTTTGTCGCGTCGGCGCCACAGGCATCGCCCGGGCCAACCAGGTAGGCGAGCGGCTCGGCGTGGGTGGTGACGCGGGTGCTGAGCAGACAGTATTTGGCGTGCCCGGCCAAGCGTTCCATGGCGCCGAAAGGATTCTTCAGATGGTAGAGAACTCCCAGAAACAGGGCAAGGCCGAAGTCTTCGCGAGGCAGAGTCCAGTCGTGGTCCAGGTCAACGTGGTAGGCGAGGATCTTGGATTGCAGTGCCGCATGCAGCTTCCAGAAGCCCTTCATGCCGCTATGGTGGGTTTCCGTATTGTCGAGAACGCAAACCTCGCGGCCGAGCGATTCGAGGAAGAACGAGGTCGCACCATCGGCTGGGCCAATATCGAGGAGCGGGGCGGAGCCGGCGAGGTCAAGAACTTGGCGGTTGGGGCCGGTCAGCAGCTTCTCGAGGTGCTGCCAGTTTGCCAGCGAATCGTAGGGGTACCACGCGAAATCGGCTGGAGCGGCGCTGCGTTTTACTTGATCAAAGCGGGCAGCGAAAGAGACGGCGCGCTCCCGGAGTTCGGCGATATCGAGCATGAGAAAAGGGTGAACCCCAAGGTAGCATTAGAACGCTTGGCCAATACTGATGAAGGGCCGGCCGAGCGACTCTCCGGGTTTGCGATCGAGTTTGAAGCCGTAGTCGAGCCGGATGAGAAAGAACGGGGTGCGGATGCGGAGCCCAAATCCGGCGGCTTTGCGGAGCTGCCAAGGGCGGAAGTCGCCGATGCCTTCGTAGACGTTGCCGAGATCGGCGAAGCCGACGCCGTCGAAAATCTTGAAGAGCGGGAACCGGAGTTCACTGTTCCAGACGAACATTGCGTCGCCGCCCGCAGGAGAGATGCCGTCCGAAAGGCGGGGACCGATGCCGTCCTGAGCGAAACCGCGCACGGTGGTGCCGCCGCCAGCGAAGAAGCGTTCGCCGAGGGCGACCTGGCCGGTGGAAGAGCGGCCGGGAATGAGTCCCTGACCGCCAAGTCCTGCCGCGAGCCCGACGCGGAGGCCAGTGGCGACGATGAGGCGCGAACGGCGCACGTTGCGCTGCATGGGAAGCAGACGCGGCGTATCGAGGGCGATATAGCGGAAATATTGGCCGAAGTACTTCACGAAGTTGAGTTCGCTGCCGGACCACTTGGGAGCGTAGTCGAGGCCGTGCGAGGTGAACGAGCCGCGAGTGGCGTCGAGGATGTCATCGCGGGTGTCGCGGCTAAGAGACGTTGTGAATGGGGCCACGCGGAGATAGGCGTCAAAAAGCGGATCAGGGACATTCTCGTAGGTGTGCGTGTTCTCGATTCGGTAGCCGTAGTTGACGGACCAGACGTTGCGGAAGCGAGCCTCTTGCAGGATGGACAGGCCGATGCGGTCGGTGTTGAACCCTTCCCGAATTTCGCGGCGGATGAAGCTGGCGGCCGTGGTGCGGAGGGGCCACGAACGGAGGAAGGGCTGCGAGAAGTAGAAGCGGCTCTCCTGCAGGTCGCTATCGTAGCGGAGGCGAACGCCAGCTACGCGGCCCATGCCGAGGCTGTTGCGATTGGTGATGTCGGCGATGCCGCCGGGGCCGCGATCGGTGTCGAAGTAAGCGCCGTAGTTGAGCAGGAATGGCCGGACCTCGCGGGCCGTAATCCGGAGGTCGACGGGCTGTTGGTTGGAACTGGAGTCGCGGACCGTCCGGTCGGTATCGATCAGCGAGTAGGCGCCGGTAGAGTATAACTGGCGACGGGTCTTGCTGAGTAACTGGAGGTCCATCGGGTCTCCAGGTTGAAGCGCTAACTGCTTGCGAACGAAGTTTCCACCGCGGCCGGAGGATACCTCCACGTTGCCGAGAACGCTCTGTTTGCCTTCGGAAATCTGGAGGGCGACACGAAGCTGACCGGGGGCGTTCGTCTCCCGTTCCAGCGCATAGGCAATCTCTGCGTCGTTGTAGCCTTTGTGGCCATAGAGCGCGCGAATGTTGTCGACGGTATCCTGGCGGAGCTGCGGGGTATACGGCAGGCCGGCTTCGAGGTTTGTAACGGTGGCGAGTTCGGCGTCGGTGTAGGCGCTGTGTCCTTCATAGTCGACGCGGCTGACCCGATAGAGCGGCCCTTCGGCAACCGGAAAAACGGACTGGGCGGTGCGAGCCTCGCGGTCGACGATCAGTTCCGGCCGGGCGAGCTTGGCATCGAGATAGCCGAGTTCGTGGTAGAAGCGGGCCGCAAGGTCGATGATATGCCGGGGCTTCGTGATGGCTTCGTTTTCGGCTTTCTGATCGCGGAGCAGTTGCCGGAGGTCGGACTCCTCCACTTGGCTGGCCCCGGCGAAGACGATCTTGTAAGTCTCGAAGCGGAGGCCGGGTTGTATGTCGAAGGTTACTCGCTTGTGCCCGGCGTCGGCGGAATCAACCTGGTATTCGACCTTGGCTTCGACGTAGCGGTCGTTGAGTAGCTCCTGGCGGATTTCGGCGGCCGCGTCGCCGGCGCGTTGGACGTCGAAAATGCCGGCCATCCACGTCTCCCGGATGCGTTTGCGCAGCGCGCGGGAGGGCGAGTAGCCTTCGAAAACGAAGTCGACTTGGGGGCCGGGATCGATGTCCACCTGGACGTTGACGGCTTTGCCCTGGGTATCCCGCTGTAGTCGGACGCGCGATTCTAGCAGCCCGGCGCGGGCGTAGCGGTTCTCGATGCGGTCGATACCTTTGCGCAGGCGGAAGAAGTCGTAGGGTTTGCCTTCGCGGGCGTTCAACCATTTGCGGATCTGCTCTTCGGAGAACATGCTGCCGTGGTTGATGTCGACTTTGCCGAGCGTGCGGCGTTCGCGCTCGGAGGCGGTGCGGGGCGGGGGCGCTTCGCCGCCGAATTCCTGGGTACGGTTGAAATCGAAGCGATAGCTGTTGTCGGATTGCTTCAGGGTCCGGCCGCGGAAGCGGCGGCTGAAGTCGTACTGCCCGATGATGATCTGGTCGCCGCTATTGATCAGGTTCATCGAGTAGATGAGGCTTAATTGGCGGGTGAGATTCTGGCCCACCGTGAGCCGGGCGCTGGGGTCCGATTCGTTGGCGATCAGGCCGGGTTCGATCTTCACCTGCGAGATGCCGGTGGCTTCCTGGATGCCGCGGCCAAGGCTGCCTCCGACCCGGCCGGTGAGGTAAGAGAGCACCTGCTCCTTGGCGACATCGGTCTCTTCGCCTTGCAGGCGGTCGAGCGTGCGGCCGGTGAGAAGGACCGAGGCGATGTCCGGCTCCGGCAGCGGCGGATCGGAGGTGAGGAGGGTTTCGCGGTCTTTGCCGGATCCGGTGACGGCCAGCGTCACCTCGTAGCCGGAGGCTTCTGTTTTAGCCTGGAGGTCGAAGACAGGCTCAATGCGCTGGTCGCTGATAAACGTGATGACGCCGCGGTCGACGAGATACTTTCGTTCGCTCAAGTACAGCTCACCGCCTTCCCCGAGGTTGACGCGCCCGGTAAGACCGGGACTGTAGTAGTTGCCGAGGACGCGGGCGTCGACTTCGATTTCGAGCTTGGCGAGATTGTTGTTGACGACGAGCGGCTCTTTGGTTTTGACCGCGATGTTGTAGTCGAGCTTCGACAAAAACGGATTGCGCTCGTCGGTGAGTTCGAGTTCCGGGGAGCGGTTGGCCAGGTTAAAGAGGCCGTTTTCGAGGGCGAGGGTTTCGGTGTAGGAACCTTCGGCAATCTGGACCGAACCGGAGAGCAGCGTCCGCTGGCGCGGGCCGGGGGCGAGTTTGAGATCGAGGTTCGAGACCGTACGCAGATTGGCGGGGAAGTCGAGATAGACGTTGCGGGTGGCGAGGGTGAGTCCGGGGCCGCCGAGGACGCCCTTGTTCCAAGTGACAGTTCCGCCGCCGGTTAAGGTTCCGCCGTTGAGGTCCCCTTGCAGGCGGGTGAGGCGGAGTTCGTGGCCTTTGAGATCGGCCCGGAGGTTGAGCTTTTCGGCGGCGATGCGGGGAGAGTTGAGCGCGATCTCGCCGTCGGTGAGATCCAGGGAGCCGGTAATGGCCGGGTCGCTCAGGGGGCCGCGGACGGCTAGCTGAACTTTAGAGAGCCCGCGAGCCCGGAGGTCTTCCACGAACAGGCTGCCGATGCCGATGTCGGTGTTACCGGCCAGGTCGAGATTGAGCTGCGGTGTGCCGGCGAGTTGCGCCGTCCCGGTGAGGGCGAGCGCAGTGTTCGGCCCTTTGACAGCAAACTTTTCCACCGTGGCCATCCCCTTCGATAGCTTGATGGAGGAGAGACCGTCCTGTTCGAGATGGACGCGCTCATAGTCCGCTCTGAACTCGTCGATGCGGAGGGTGGCCTCGACGGCGTCGAGTTCGAGCTGGGGTGCGGCGGCGTTGAGGGTAGCGGAGAGCTTGCCTTGGAGGCCGTCGGGGGCGCCGGGGGCTTTTGAAAGATCCAGGTTCTGGATTGTCAGTTGAAGCCCCGCGGTGGAGCCGGAGCCGGTGAGAGTTCCGTTCATCCATTGGGCGGTCAGGGAATCAAGCGTGACGGTTTTGCCGGTGACGGTGGCTTGGAGATTGGCTTGGGTAAGGGGTGGCAGGTCGGGAGAGGTCACCGAAGCGTCGGCCACGCGAGCTATGAGATTCGGCTGAGGATCCTGGAGCTTGCCGGTGATCTGTCCCCGGACGGTCAACTGGCCGGTGGCTTGAACGGGCGCGTCCGGAACGAACTTGGCGAGGTCCGCCAGATTCGATTGCAAATCGACGCTGATGGCGCTAGGGAGGGCGCCGGAGAGTGCGAGTGTTGTGCCGGGCGCCGTGAAGGCGGCGGAGTGGATGGTGAGCTTCTCGGCTGCATACTCGGCGTGCAACGGACTCTGAAGGGTCACCGGTTGCCCTTTGACCTGGAGATCGAGTTCGTTTGAGCGGAGAGTTGCCTGAATGGACTTGGGGTTGTTGGCTTGACCGGCGGCGGTGAGATCGAGTGAGAACTTGCCTGCGACAGGTGTGCCTTCCGGAAGGGGCAGGGAAGCGAGGTTGGTTTGGCGGGCGTGGACTTCGGCGGTGAATGCGTACGGGGCGTTCGAGTTGACGCGGCCTTGGGCAGTCACGTTCTGTCCGGGCGCTTGCACGGTCGCGTCCAAGATGTCGTTCGAAAAATTGAACCGGCTGGTTAGCTCGCCGACGCGATGGCCTCCCGCGCTTAGGTTTGTCGCCGCGAGGGTAGCCTCGGCGCGAGGATCGTCGCCCGTGCCGTTGGCGGTGGCGTTGAGCGTGAAGGCGCCCACGATAGGCCCGAAGTCAGGAACCGTAAACGTGGTGAGTTCAAAGGGCGTCGAGGTCATCTTCGCCCGGAGGTCCTTGATCTCCAGGTGGTAGGTCGCGTCTAGCTGCATCCTCTCGGTGGGCGACTTCGCCCAGTCGAGTTTGGCTTTGGCCAAACGCTCAGGAGAGAGGGAGGCGGCCAGGTTCATGCGGCCAAACGGCTGCTGGTAGGCATCAAGATTGACGGCCGTGGCCTGCAGTTGCGCCTGCGGACGGGTGGTCGTCCCGGTGATTTGCGCATTGGCCTGGAGCTGCCCCGAGATGGGCAGTGCGGTTTGGCCGAGCGCGGCGAGCAGGTCGGCAATTTCCGCTCTGCTTGTGGAACTGGTTAGTTGTAGTGCCCTGGCGGCGTCAAGGCCCACCGTGCCGCTGGTGCTTAACTCTTGGCCCTTCCAACGAATACTCGAGTTCTGCAGATCGAGGAGGCCGGGCGTGTAGGCGGCATTGAGATCGACCGAGTCGATCGGCAGTTGATTGACGGTGAGCGGGGAGACGTTGAGATGCACCTGCGCTTCCGGCCGCGGGAGGGTGCCGGCAAGGACGATCTCTGCCTTTGCCTCTCCAGTTGCGGGCGGCGCTTCGGTGGCGAAGATCTGCTTAGCGAGAGCTGCCGACTGCGCCAGGTTGCTGGCGGCCAGGGTCAGCTCCCCGGTCAGCCGTTGCTGGCGGTCGATCTGGGCGGAGCCATCGACTCTGGCACCGAGTGCGGAGATGCCCGTGAGCGTGACGGATCCGGAACCCCCAACTGTTCGGGCGGACAGCGTTCCAGCGACCGGGATCACATCGGCCGAGGCGGGCGCGATGGGCTGCAATTGGAAGTTGGCGGAGCTTGTGGCGCGCTGCCATTCGAGGGCGGGCCATTGGAGACTGGCGCTTCCCGATGCGCGGCTGGCCAAGATGTACGGCGACTTCGCCAGGCGGGAAGCAGTATCTAGGCGTATGCCATCGAGGCGGGCCGTCAGACGGCTGGTGCCTTGTCTGAGGGCCAGATCGAGATCGGCGGCAGCTTGGCCCAGGGGCGAGGTGACGCGGAATTTACGCAGACGGGCCGTCTGGGTGGCTTGCTCGAAGCTCAGGTCGGTTTCGAGCTCGATATCACGATACTCGGCGTACCGTAGCTCTTTTCCTTCGAGGCGGCCGGTGACCTGCAATTGATCGAGCGGGCCGCGGGCCTGGATCTGGAGACGCGCACGGCCACTGGCGGGAAGGTCGGTGACAAACGGCGCCAGCGAGGCGTTGGCTTCCGCTTGAAGATCCAGAACAGGGGCCGCGAGGTCCTTTACGGCGCCAGAGGCGCGGAGCGTAGCGCCGAGGGCATCGAGATTCAGACCGTTGATCACCACGTCCTTGTCGCCAAGATCGATCGTGGCTTGCAGGCGGTCAATTGAATACTCTTTGGCCTGGAAACTGAAGCTCGCCGGGCGAAGGGTGCGCAAATCAATCTGATGCCGGTTGGTAAGCAGGTTGCCATCGACGGCCATTTGCCATTCCGGGATGAATAAGTTGGTTTGGTTCTTCCGATCCTCGTAGCGAAGGGAGGCGCCGGTGATCATGGCGGCGTCAATGAGGATAGACGTGGAGGAGGTCGATGTTTCCGCCTCAGATTTCAAGTCGGGAAGGTTGGACTGACCGTTGGCATCGATGAGAAGGTATATCTCTGGCTTAACGAGCGTAACATTGCGAAGGATAAGTCGCCCGCGCAGGAGATCGAATAAAGAGGCTTCGGCGCCAAGGCTTTCCAGTCGAAGGAGAGGCGGCATGCCGGCGCGCGGGGTCACGGTGATTTGACGCATGCTGGCGCTGCCGGCGACGAGGTTGTAGTCCAATCCTTGGGCTTCGACGACGATTCCCTCCGCCGCGAGGGCGCGGCGGAGTTCGTTAAGCGCATACCGCTTCGCCGGCGGCGTGTGCAGAAAGGCAATGCCCGCCAGCATCACTCCGCCGATGGAGAGGGCGGCAATACGGAAGTACCGGAGCTTCATTTAACGCGCAGTGCGGAGGAAGGATCGGACTTTCGCTGCGTTGGGATTGTCGGGCTCGAGCCGCAGAAACTCGTTAAAGTGATGGACCATTTTGTCCGGCCGCTTCTGATTGCTGTAAGCAAGGCCGAGGTAATAATGGGCCATGCTATTGGTCGGGCGAGCGGCAATGGCTTCTTCGAGCCAGGTGACGGCTGGTTTGAAATTCTTCTGGTTCACCGCCAAAGCGCCCCGAGCGTAGGCCAATTCACCAGAGTCCGGCTCCTTTCCGCTGGCCGCTTCAATGCGCGCGGCAGCGTCGGCGAGTTGCTTGGCTTCAATCTGGGCTGCTGCCAGGGCGAGCAGCGTTGCGGGGTTCTCCGGTTCGGCGTCCGCCGCGGCGCGGAGGCTGGTGACCGCCTCATCGTTCTTGCCGACATGGCTTAGCGCCACCCCAAAGAGCCGCTTGGCGGTAGCGTTTTCCGGTTCAGCGGAAACGACTTGGCGGAGTTCGGCTTCGGCTTCTTTGAATTTCCGCTGCTCCAATAGCTGCTGCCCATGTTCGAGCGAGCCAGCGAAGACGCTGGCGGCGAACACCGGCAACATCAGCAAAGTACGGGAATAGTTGCGGACTTTGGCTGCGATCGCAGTTTCCATAGATTCCTCTCTATAGCCGGGATGCGGGGCAACAAGAAAATGTTTCCGATTTAGGCGGGGGCTGACCGGGCGGGCATATCTTACTTTTTTATAGCACGTGACGAGGTAAGGCGTGCCGCAGCAGCCGTAGGATTCCACGGCTTGCTGCGGCAAAATACTAGAGTAACGACGCGGAGGCTTCGTCCAGCGCGGCGTAGCACTCGCGGAGCCAGGTCCGGCAATAGCGACGTTCCGTATAGCCAGCTTCGCCTTCGCAAAACGCGGAGAAGGAGAGACTCGCCTTGTCGACGGACTGGTACACCGTGCCGTCGAGAGCCGGAATCGAGATTTCCTTGGCGCCCGCGGAGAGAAGGTCCTGACGAATATTCGATCCTTCGTACACGTCGAACTTGGCGGCCACGCCGTAATTCTTGACAATGACGTAGTTGACATCGGTGCCCAGCGCGGCGAAGCACTCTTTCAGGTGCCCGACGCTATCCACGGCGCCGCCTACGACGTAGATGACCGTGATCGCCAACTGGCCGGACTCGGCTTCTTCGAGCGCACCGCCCTTATACAGCCATTCCTTGAGGTCTTCTCCGGAGCGTGCTCCGAGATCGACGAGCGCCAGGCGCTTCGGTTGGCCGTCCATGAGGAAGTCCAGGACGGGGGCGATGGCGGCCGCCTTGTCGACTTCTACCGCCGACGTTTGGCTGGGGTGGAAGCGAAGCAGTTGGCCAGTGGGGCCTTCGGCGTCAAAAGCGCGGAATGCGGTTTCCCGGGAAGCGAGAAAGTCGGCGACGAGGCGGGCGACGGTGGTCTTGCCGACGCCGCCCTTCTCCCCATGAGTGAGGAGTAAGCGGGGCTTGGCCGCAGCGGCGGCGGTCTTCGGTTTCTCAGTGGTGGTAGCAGTGCTCATTACGATTAAAGGTCCTCGATGCGAGAGAAAGGATGAATGGTCGGAGTGGGTATGATGGCTGGTCCGAGCGGCTGGCGCAGAATCTTCCGGCGAACGGAAGGCGGCAGTAGCCCGGCTAGCTGAACGGTGGTCAGTACCCAGGCCGGGGTGGGAATCCTGGCGGCTAGCCAGTCCTCGACGTCCTGGCGCGGCACCTCGGCGAGCCGGGCCAATTCGGCCGGCGTCAGCGAAGCCCGCTCCATCTCCGTCCGCAGCAGGGAGGGCGCGACGACAGCAAATCCGCGGGGGACCGCCATAGCCGCGAGCGAACGCAAAGCCGCCACCTCGGTTTCGAGAGCGTCGAGCAGTTGCGGGATCGTAGCCCTGGTTGCGCACGGTTCAGCCATTAAAAGGCGGCGGCGGGAAAGGCATCTGACAGGGATTCAACCGGCATGGGGCGTAGCCTCAATTTTAGCGCAGTAGGGGAGCCGTTGGGGCGAACAAAAGAAGAAGGGGCGTGAGAAGATTTAGGAATGCCGGATTGGGCTATCGAGCGCTGGACCATGGTGGAGCAGGGAGATCGGGAGACGCAGGGGCAGGCATTTCAGGACCTGCTTGCGGCGTCGACCGGACCCGTACCCTGGGCCTATTCGATTTGGGACAGAGTCGTCGGAGGACTGAGGAGCAAGGACAACCGGATACGCGCCATCTCTGCTCAGGTGCTTTGCCAACTGGCGGCGAGCGACCCTGAAGAACGAATGCCTTCCGTGTTTGCCCAACTCCTGGACATCACTCGGGACGAGAAGTTTGTCACCGCGCGGCACTGTCTGCAGGCGCTGTGGAGGGTGGGTGTCTCGTGGCCGGAGTTGGTGCTCGCCGGGCTCGAAACACGGTTTCAAGAGAGCGTCGCCGAAAAGAACGGAACGTTGGTGCGGTACGACATCCTGGTGGGCATGCGGCGAATGGCGGACGTCTTAGGTGAAGCCGGTATACGCGAACGAGCGCAGCAGTGGATCGCCCTTGAAGCGGACGCAAAATATCGGAAAAAGTACGCCGGAGTTTGGCGATGAAATTGGGTCTAGTGCTTCTGCTGGCGCCGGGCCTATTTGCCCAATCTCAGGAGGTTTGCCGGATCACTCCATTGACGCAGTGGCGGCCCAACGCCGATCCCGAGCCTGCCCGGGTTCCAGCGTCCGCCTCCGCTGCGGACGCCCTCTTCGTCAGCCCGCGAATTGCCGCGCCGGACGGTGGGCTGTATTTCCGCGACGGGTATGCCCGATTGCGCCGTCTCTGGCCGGATGGCCGGCTGACCACAATTGCCGGCAACGGACGCACGGGACCGATTGTCGATGGCCCTGCAATGGATTCCCCCGTTCCGCACGATTTAGTGCTGAAGATTAGCCCTTCTGGCGATTTGCATGTCGCCTCCGGCGGGCGAGTTCGTCGTTTACGGGACGGCCGGTTCGACACTGTCGCCGGAACGGGACGCGCCGGCTTCAACGGGAAGCGCGGCTCCGCTCGCAATATAAACCTTGGCGAGATCGCGGCGTTGACCTTCGATCGTCAAGGGCGAATCTTCATCGCCGACGGGTTCGCGCGCATTCGCCGGGTAGATCCCGCCGGCGAGTTGGAAACAGTTGCCGGTTCGGCCCGTCGTGTCTCCAGCGGATTGCCCGGGCCAGCGACGGAAGCGCTGCTCGGTCGAGTCCGTTCGCTCCTTGTCGGACCGGACGGAACTATTTGGATCCGCTCTGAGTTTCACTATTCCATTGATCCTTCTGGATACATGTCGTCGCATACCGGTGCGCGATTTCCGTTTTTAGAGGGCCCGGATGGAGAACTGTATTATCTCGATTCCGTATTCCAGGGTTCGTCGCCCCGGCTAAGCCTGCTCGTTCGCGTTTCCGACGGCACAGTGGCGTTTGAAGGGTATCGCGGCATCGCCCTGGGTGTGACCAACGCGGGTGGGCTAGTCGTCGAGGATCTACACCCCGACTCCTCTTCGTTGCTCCTGCTCTTTCAGGGAGGCACGCACCGGCAAATCGCTCAGTATCGGTCCCGGCTTGCCCCTGCCGTTGACCTGTCGCCCGCGGTGTGGCGGCCGGATACCGGCGGTCTCATCGCCGCGACGAAGGGCGTGGCGATCGAGGAACTCCGTCCTGGCTTGGCGCCGCGCATGCTCTTGCGCGCGTCCGACCTCGAAGGCGTCACCACCGGAGGCTTCGGAGCCTTGGCGATGGGACCCGGCGGACGGGTGTTGTTCCCGAAGAGCCGCACAGGACCGCTGATGCAGATGGATGCATCAGGCCAAGCCCGCGAGTTGATAGGCTCCGGTCGAGCGGTTCCTTACTTGGCGCCCACCTCCGGCCGAGAAAGCATGGCGTGGTCGACGACCGGAGAATTGTTCTGGATTCAAGGCGCCACACCCGGCACCACCACGGAACGCATTGGCATGTGGCAGGAGCGCACCTTGACTTGGTTGACCTACACGGCTCCGGGGGCAGAGTTCCTCGTGAATCTACCGGACGGTACGGTGGCGGCCTGGTTCCGGGACCAAGGGCTCCGGCGAGTTAGCATCAGCGATCCGGGACCGGTCATCGCATCGCTGTCGCCGTTGGCGGCGGCAGCACTCCATGTGCAAGGGAGTGCTGCGTTTTGGGTGTCGCCCGGCCGCCGCCTATTCCGGCAGCAGGATGGTCTGCTCGAAATGTTTCCCTTGACGGAACTCTATCAGGAGGGCGGCTTGTTTCCTCCGCGCGACGTCGATATGTTGCAGGTGATTCCGCTCGGCCGAGACGCCATTGTACAAGTGCAGGCCGACACGTATTCCGGCTATTTGCGCATCGAAGATTTCGACGGCTGCCAGCGCCGCCGTGCACCGCGCGTCCCCGAAGGCGGGGTGGTGAGCGCCGCCGGGTATGGCTATCCGGACGCGATTACGTCGCTAGGATTGCTCGCGATTTTCGGTGAGAACCTGGCGGGACCGGAAGCGGAAGCGCCAGCGCTGGACCGCTATGGCTCCGTCGGGCCGGGCTCTCCCGATGGCCCGCGAGTGTCCTTTCGGGGAGGCATTGTGGTCACCACATTCCCGCTGCTCTTTGCCTCTCCCAACCAGTTGGTTGTGCAGGCCCCTTACACCCATTTGTCGTTTGTTGGTAACAGGGCGCCTGCTCTCCTTAGCCTGCGCTGGGAAGGAATCGAAGTGCCCATACCAGGCTCGTTTCGTGATCAGCAAGCCACCCCCGCTCTGTTTGTCACCGGAGGTCGGCGGGATGGGTTCGTCGCCGCCTTGAATCAGGACGGCACGGTTCACGGCGCGGCCAATCCGGTGCGCGTTGGAAGCGTTGTTCAACTGTTTGCCGCAGGGCTGGGCAATACAAGTCCTCAACCGGTCACCGGCGATAGCTATAGTTCGTCTGAGCTATCCCCGTTGTTGACTTTCCCCTTTGTGACCATTGGCGGACTGGGCGCTGATCTCATTTTCGGAGGCGGGGCTCCAGGACTCCTCGGTGGTGTGTATCAAGTGAACGTGCGGGTACCGGAGAGCCTTGACGCAGGAGACCACGAAGTTGTCATCCGAATGACTGGGGTTGCGACGGATCGAAACCAGAAAGCGCTACTACGGGTGGTGCGCTGAGCCCCTACTCGTACCGCAGCGCCTCAATCGGATCAATCTCCGCCGCCTTCATCGCGGGATAAATCCCAAACAACACGCCGACGCAAACGGACACCCCAAACGCCACGCCCACCGACAGCGGCGTAACGATCGTATTCCACTCGGCAACCGTTGCGATGATCCAACTCAGCGCAATCCCAAACGCAATCCCCGCTAAGCCACCGCCGACCGAAATCAGTACGCTCTCGATCAGGAACTGCCTCACAATGTCGCTGCGCCGGGCTCCGATCGCCCGCCGGATTCCAATCTCCCGGGTTCGCTCCATCACCGTGGCCAGCACGATGTTCATAATCCCTATTCCACCGACAATCAGCGAAATCGCCGCAATCGCTACCATCACGTAAGTGAAGATCGCCTGGGTTCGTTTCTGTTGTTCGAGCAGCGCCGCCGGGATCGTCACGACATAGTCTTCCGTGTTCCTATGCGTTGACGCCAGAATCGCGCTGACGACCTTGGCCGACTGCACGCTGTCGATACCCTCGCGGAGACGGATATCGACGCCATCGAGTTCGTCTTTCAGAAAGCGCGTCGTATCCCAGAAGCGGTATTGGAACGTGGTCAATGGGATCAGAATCGCATGATTGCGATCCTGAATCTTCACTCCGGTGCCACTGTCGCCCACCTGATCAGCTAGTACCCCGACCACCTCCAGCCACGTATCGTTGACCTTCACTTTCTTCCCCAATGCCGGGTCGTATCCGAACAAAGTGATCTTTGCCGTTTGGCCAAGCACGCATACCGCCGCGCTCGAAGCTTCATCGGTCTCGGCTAACAGACGCCCCTCCACGGCCTCCAGTGAGTGAATCGCGGCGAATGCCGGACGGACTCCCTGCAGCATCGGCATGCCGGTGGCGGGCTTGGGAAGAATCCGCCCCGGATGCAGTGCCCGGCGTGGCGAGACCGCATCGATCCCGGCGAGGTTCGCTTCGAGGATTCTGATATCTCGCTCGTTGAGACCCTGGGAGGCGCGCCGCCGCTGCTGCAACTCTTCCGCGCTGGTGGCCGGAATCGAATCGACCAGGATGTTGCGCACGCCAAGCCTTTCAATCAACCGCAAGGACTCTTCACGAGCACCAGCGCCAATCGAGAGCATCCCGATCACGCTCCCGACGCCGAACACGATGCCGAGCGCCGTCAGCACCGTACGCGCCTTTTGGGCGCGCAAGTTCGTGATCGCTTCACTGATATCGGAAAGAATGCCTTGGCGTGCGCTCATGGTTGGGTCCTCAAGGCCGGGCGGCCGGACTGGACTTGCCGGCTGGCTGTTTCCCTTTCGCAGAATCTTTCTGGTCGGGGCTGGCGAGTGCTACGGAAGTGCCCTCCGCCAAGCCTTCAATCACTACTTGGCTCTCTCCACGACGCACGATCTTCACATCGCGGGCGACGAAGGATCCGGCTTCGGAGACATAGGCGAACCTTCTTCCATCGCTTTCAAACACCGCCTGCGTGGGCACCCAAAGTGCATTCTTCATCGTTTCGGTCAGGATCTGGACCCGGACGCTCATGCCGGGGCGCAGCGCAGCGCTCGGCTCAACGACGGCAAGTTTGCATTCGAACCGGCGCTCCCAAGGTGGGCCTGAGGTGCCGCCAAGGTTTGATACCTTCGCCGCCAGCGGCTTGCCCGGCAAAGCAAGCGCGCGCACTTGCGCGGGCTGGCCAATCGCCAGCAGTCCGCGATCGGCTTCGGTGATGACGACGCTGGCTTCCCAAGTGCTGAAGTCCGGAATCTGTGCGACGGCCATTCCGGCGCGAACGGTATCGCCAACCTGAAACATCGGGAACGTCATGCCAGGGAAAAAGAAATTGCTGGAGGTGTTCGATTCGATGTTTACGTAGCCAGCGGTTGGGGCCTTGAGAGTCATCATTTCGATGTTGCGCTTTGCGGTGGCCGCCATCACGCCGGCTTTCTTGAGCGACGCCTCCTGAATGGTGACCGCCGCGCGAGCGGCGGCTTTCCGCTGCGGATACTCTTTCTCCAGCTTCGCCACGCGGTCCGTAGCGTCCCGGAGCATGAGCTCGTTCTGCTGCACCACGATGGCGGCGAGCAGCGGATTCCTCCGCGATTCAAGACGGGCCTGTTCCAGTTCGCCCCGGGCAACAATCAACTCCGCGGTAAGTTCCTCTTCGCGCGCGGCAGTCTCAGCTGTGGCCTGGGATACCATCTGTTCCGCTTCTCGCAGATCGAATTCGGCCTCGCGCAGTTTAAACGACTCTTCCGTCGTGTCGAACTGCGCCACCACGTCGCCCTCCTTCACCAGCTCTCCCGGCTTCGACAGTTGCGTAATCGTAAGTTCGCGGCTGCCGGTCATCGGGGCGATCAACATTTTGGAGTTGCCACCCTGCACACTGCCTTTGGCCGTGATGGGGAACGCCACATCGCCGCGGATCACCTGAGCCAGCGGCACTGTCCGCTCCTCGCCGCGCTTCCACTCTTCCACCTTCCGGTAGGCCGACCAAGCGCCCACGCCCAGCGCGGAAAGCACGACTACGGCGGCGATCAAACGAAGCAGCGACTTCACTTTTTGGCTCCCGCCGCACCCTCGCGCTCCACATCCACCAGCGCAACTTTGGCCCCGGCGGCGATGCCCTTGATGGCCACCTCGTCCGGGTTGCGCGCCTGAAGTTCCACCGGTGTCGATTCAAATCCCCCGGGACCGGCCACGAGAACCACAGGCCGGCCGTCGCGGTTGAAGATCGCCTTCGCAGGCACACTGATCGCATCCGCCAAGCGATCGATGACGATGTCCATGCGTCCATTCATTCCCGGGCGGAGCCTTGGATCGATCTCGTCAAAGGCTCCGTACGCGCGGAAGTTCCGCGAGGGCGGCCACTCAAAATTCTGTTCGGCCAACGGCGCAATGGCTGACAGCTTTCCGGTGAAAGGCTTCTCAGGGAACGGGTCAAGCATGATCCGCACGGCAAGGCCTTGGCGGAGCCGGCCTCGTTCCACCTCTTCGATCTTGCCTTTAATCTGCAGGCTGCCCAGATCCGGGATCTCGGCGATGGAACTGCCCGGCCACACCGTGTCGCCCACCTTGAATGGCTTGGCGTTCACCCAACCCTGCGAGTAGTTCATCAGGTAGTTCACGACACCGGTGGAGGGCGCCTTCACCTCCATCTGCCCAATCCGCTTCCTGGTGAGTTCGACTTCGGCCTGCACCTTCGCGACGGCCGCCCGGAACCCGGCCACCTTCGATTCGTTCTGCGCTTGAATCAGTTGCGCGTCGGCCTGCTTCACCCGGAGTTTGTCGAGCGCCAATTGGTGGTCGATCTTCTTCTCCTCAGCCTGCAGCGCGCTTAGAATAGCGCTGCGGGAGACCTCCAGACGAGCCCGTTCGGCTTGCGTCGTCTGGGTGCCAATTTCCAGCTGACTTTGTTCCCCGGCGATGCGCGCTTGGGCGACGGCTTCAGCCAGTTGCGCCTCGGCCTGCCGCAGATTCGCCTCCTTCTCCTGAAACTGGCGCTGGGCGCTGCTGGTATCGAACTTCAAGATCACGTCGCCGGCCTTGGTCGCACTTCCCGCCGGCACCTGCCAAACAATGCGTAGGTCAGGAACATTGAGGGGGGCTGTCACTAGGATCGACCGGCTCGCCACCAGGTCGCCCCGGCATGTCGTGATCACCAGGAATTCGCCCTGGCGCGCCAATGCCGTCGGCAGGCCCAGTCTGGCGTCGGCTGGTTGGCGTTTGGCGTACCAGATGGCGCCGCCAACCGGAACGGTCAGCAAGATCAGCAGAAGGAAGGCGCTCCGCGGTTTCACGGGCGCACCTCTTTACCGACGGCGAACCGCGGAATTTCGAGCGCCGCCGACAAGTCCGGCAGCACCCGCGGATCCTGCCCGAGGATTCGGAAGCGGGCTGAAAAAGAGCGCACGGGAGAATCGAGTCCAGCAATGGCGATCGGGCTCGCCGTCATCAGTTCGGCAGTGAACTCCGCCCCGGGGTAGGCATCGAGATATAGCTTCGCCGATACCCCGGGTCGCAAGACGGAGACGTCAGATTCGTTCACACTGGCGTCCACCACCATCAAGTCCGGACTAAACAGGCGCAGCACCGGCTGGCCGGGGTTCATCTGGTCCCCTTCCTGGGGCGGCCCCATAGAGCCACTCCGGAAGACCGTTTCAAGCGCGACCATTCCAGCGTGAGGGCTGCGGATCACCAGGCGGTCAAGGTTCCGCCGCAGCCGTTCCAGGGTCAGCCTCAACCTATCTAACTTGAGTTGCTGCACCTGCAGAGTCGCTGTCTCTGCTTTCACGCGCAGCGCGTTGGACTTCTCCAGACTGGCTACCCGTGCAGTGGCGCTTGCGGCCTTGGCTTCGTTCTTCAACCGCTCAATCTCGCTCAGGATCGGGCCCTTTCGCAGTTGGAGTTGCGCCTTTTGCAACTCTGCTCGGGCCTCCTGAGCAGTGGCCTCGCGTTTGGCGCGGTCGCTACGGATCTGCGCCTGCTTCTCTTCCAGTTGGTGGCCCGACTCGGCGACTTTCGCTTCTGTTTCGCGAACCTCGTCCAAGATAGTCGTGCGGTCGAACTCAGCGAGTATCTGGTCCGCCTCCACCTTGGAACCATTGGGTACGAGATAGGCTAAAGTTACCCTGCTGTTCAGACCTGTAATCTGGGGTACGCGGACCGAATTGGCTTTGAGTGCCTGCACGGTTCCTGT
This sequence comes from Candidatus Sulfopaludibacter sp. SbA3, assembly GCA_945890485.1. Lineage (GTDB taxonomy): Bacteria > Acidobacteriota > Terriglobia > Bryobacterales > Bryobacteraceae. The sequence goes on from CAMDCN010000023.1 coordinate 76,301, forward strand.
CGTGCGCAGAGTCGGCGGCAAGGGAGCTGGGCTGGCAGCGTGGATGACGGACGATGCAACGGGAGCCCGATTGCCCGAAGCGCACCCCGCTCCAATAAGAAGACAAGCGATCGCAAGCATACTGAGCGGAGTTGAGTTATTCACTTTACGCCACGCATGGTTACTTAGACGGTTGGTGGACGCAATTCGTTGAGAATCGGATACAACTTTCTTTCGGCAATTTGGAACGATCCGCACTGGTGGACCGTTCGCTCTCTATGCGATCTGTGAAACCCGGTACTGTGGCGGCCAATGAGCCTGCTTGATGCCGCTCTGCTGACTGCCGTGTTGGCCTATAGCCGGCGAGACCTGCCCGCGTTTCGACCCTTCCAGCGAAGGCTGCTGCTGGCAGTCTTACTTCTTGTGGGGCTCCAAATCGCCTGGGAGGGATACTATTGGCAACTCCTTCCGGCGTACGCGGGAATCGGACTGGCCGCGTTTGGAATAACCGGACGTGTTTCGATGGGTCTAGTCGCCATTGCAATGTCGTCTACCTGGCTGGTACTTCCGGTACCCCAACTTACGAAGCCCGCCGGAAGTTACGCCGTCGGCACGCAGGTCTTTCGCTGGACGCAACCGACCGATGCGCGAAAGGTGGTGGTTCAGGCATGGTATCCCGCGGATCCAGCTGCTGCCGGGCCGCGGCAGCCATTTATAGACGGCCTGGGTCAGCTTCCCGAGTCGGTCGGGTTTCTGCCACGATGTTTGTTTCGACAGTATCATCAGATCGACACATTCGCTGTCCGCGACGGCGGGGTTTCGCCCGCCGTCGCGCGGTGGCCCGTGGTCGTCTTTCTGCCGGGTTTTGGTGCGCCGCGTGCATTCTACACAAGCCTTGTGAGTAATCTCGCCAGTTACGGTCTGGTTGTGCTTGCGGTCGATCACCCTGACGAGTCCCCCATAACCGAGCTGGCGGATGGGACGATCTCCTCGGCAAAGGACTCGTTTCCAGATTCCGACGCTGGTGGTATCGCTTTCATGTACACCCGCATGGAGGCCAGGGCCGCCGACGCTTCGTTTGTCATCGATCAACTCGACTTGCCGGGCCGCCTGGGCCCGCAACTTTCCGGCCGCCTCGCTCTGAATCAGGTAGCTGTCATCGGACACTCCCTCGGGGGAGCGGCGGCCGCCGTGGCGATGCATCGGGATGCAAGGGTGATCGCGGGGGCCAACATCGATGGGACGTTGCATGGGACGATTTCCAACCACCAACTGCACCATCCCTTTCTGGTGATCGAAAGTGATCGGCAGGTGACGAAGCATTCTCTGCAATACGTCGAATCGACGGAGCGGTTACTAAAGAATCTGACGAACGGAGGCCACCACTATGCGATCAAGCGAACCAACCACTACGCCTTTACCGATCTACCGCTGCTGTTTTCCGCCCCAGGTAGGTTTCTGGTGTCGCAGGTTCTCGGCGGCTCCCGTCCGGCCGAAGAGACGCATCGGATTACCGTCGATCTGTTGGTCTCCTTTCTCCGGAGACTTACCGGCGGCCGGCCGGAACTCGTCGACGAAGCGGCGGCCCGCTATGCGAATGTCGTGGGTGGCCCCGCGCGGTGAGCGATCCAGCACGCGGCCACAGCCGTGCGGCCGTCCACCAGGAAATGGCCGGCCAGCGTCTCGTCTCCCCGTACGGAGAACTTCTTCCGCTCGAGGTCCAGCACTACTTCGAGCAGCGATAGTTCTGACCAGGTATGGGTCGCGGCATAGCGCGCCTTCTGGATTGACTCCTTCGCCCCAAAGAGAACAGTGGCAAGTTCGTGTTGGGCGGTGCGCGGAACCTGCCGGAGGGCCTCAATCTCCCTCGGCGTAAACAGTGCCGGCCACTGCGAAATGTCGATTCGTCCCACCGTCTCCCAGTCCAAGCCCACGGCGGCGCACTCCTCCCTCCGAGCCACCAGAACCGCCGAGGCGCCCCCGCTATGACTCAAGCTCCCCACAAACCCCGGGGGCCAAACCGGTGCGCCGTAGCGGTCCCGCCCAACTGTTTCTGCGGGACCGCCTAATGCGAACAGCGCCTCTTTTGCCAATCGGCGGCCTACTGCTCGACGAGCATCTCCCGGGAAGGCACTTCCTCTACCGGTAAAGAAAGCGCAGGAACCTTCAACACGGGCGGAGGGGACGTCAAGTGTGAGAGATACCATGCCGGAAGCCTCATCTGTTCGAGTTGCGCGACGATTTCGTGCCGATTCTTGTTCAGGAACCAGTGGTCGCCGGCCACTTCCCGCATTTCGAAGCGAGCCGTGGTCTGGTTTGCCCACGGGCTGATCTCGTCGAGATACACCATATCGTCCTGCCGTGCGCCAAAGGCGAGGATCGGGAAATCGAACCGCTCCTCCGGCTGGTAGTGGTAGTTCATCATGAGCGGCGTATCCTTGCGCATGATCGGCAGGATCGACCGGATGAACTCGGCGTCCTCCACGTAGCGCGAGAGTGAGAGCAGATACTCGGCGTTGTTCTCCACCACCAGCGCCTTCAGCATCACTTCGCGGTTCTGCCAAATGCGGATCAGCTCCGGCGCCACGGTGCCAGTGATGAGCAGGGAGATCGGCGAGTCCTTCTTCTCGCGGCGCAGTTGTTTGATGACCTCGTAAGCGACAATGCCGCCGAAGGAGTGGCCCCAGATGACGAACGGCTTATCGAGCCATGGGGTCAGTTCGCGGATGATCTCGGCGACGAGCCCGTCGACGGTATCGAGCGCCGGTTCGTGGGCGCGGTTCTCCCGGCCCGGCGTTTGAATGGCGAAGATGTCGTAGCCGGCGGGCGGGTCCATCAGGAACCGGGTATATAGCGAGGCGCCCACGCCCATCGAGTGGAAGCAGAACAGGCGGACGTTAGCGTCCGGGTCGCTGTTGCCCCGGATCAGCCAAGGGCTGATGGCCGTTATGTTGTTGTCTTCGAGTAGCGCAAACGGCACCGTCGTTGGGGACGATTCAGCGGTGGCGGCGGTCGTTTCCGGCGAGCCTCCTCCGAACTGCTGGAGCAAAAGTGCGGCGATCTCGTGGATGCTCGGTCCCTTCAGCAGCTTGATCAGGGGCAGATTGATGCTGAGGTTCCGCAGAATCCAGTTGCGTAGCTGATTCAGCATCAACGAATCGAGCGAGAGCTTGTCGATCGAAGCTCCAGAGTCGATCTTCGCCGGAGCAATGTCGAGGATCTTGCCGAGCGCCTTGGCCAGTTCGCCAGAGAGCAACTCCATCTGCGCGCCGCCCTCCGCGCGAGCCAACTGCGCGGCAAGGCCGCCGCCGCTCCGGCCGCCTTGCGTCAGCCGCTTGCGGCTTTCCGCAATGCACTCGGCAAAGCGCTGGTCGCGCTGCAGGTGCGGATAAACAGTGGTGAACCGGTTCCAATCGAAACGCGCCGTCATCCGCTGGACTGGCTTCTGGCAGAGCGCAAGGTTCAGCTTGCCCAGCACCTCGGCGAGCGGCATCGCCGGCATGCCGTGGCTGTCGAGCAGGGCTAGTACATCCGCCGCATCGTTCTCCTGGCGGGACATCCCGGCATAGTCGCCTAGAACGCCCAGGTTCAGGCTGGTCGCGGGCAGCCCTCGGCGCTGCCGCAACTCGGCCAACGCGTCCAGCGTATAGTTTGCCGCGCAGTAATTCGCTTGGCCGAACAGGCCAAGCACCGAAGAGATCGACGAAAGATTCAGGAAGATCGACGGGGTGTGGCCGCATTCCGCCACTGCCTTATGCAGGTTCCAACCGCCAATCGCCTTCGGCGCGAACACGTCCCGGAACTGCGCCGCATCCATGTTCGGCAAGCTGGCATCGCGCAGCAACCCTGCGGCATGCACTACGCCCCCCAGGGCGGGCCATTCGCGGCCGAACCGCGCGAACACGGTATTCACCGCCGCCCCATCGGCAACGTCGAGCCGTTCCACGACCACCGTGGTCCCGGTCGCTTCGAGCGCCTCGATTGCCGCTCGGTCCCTCGCGTGCTTCACCCCACTCCGGCCGGCGAGCACCAGATGCCGGACACCGCAGGCGGCGAGCCATTTGGCGATCTCCAAGCCAAAGCCTCCGCAGCCGCCGGACACGAACACGCTCCCGTCCGGCGCCGGCAACTGCTTGGCAGGTAACGCGCGGACCTTTTGGCCCTCCATCGTCACCACGATTTTGCCCACATAAGCCGCCCGGCTCATGTGTTTGAACGCATCGGCCAGGCGCGTCACCGGGAACTCCGTTACCTCCGGAGCGGGCAGCGCCCCATCCGCGAACAGAGCGGCTACCTCGTGCAGCAGTTGCCGGTGTAGCGCTGGCCGCTGGGTCGCCATCCGGTCTACGTCAACGACATGGAAGGAGATGTTTTCGCCCAGCCGCTCGAGCGATAGCTTGGCATTCTTGTAGATGTCCGCCTTGCCGATTTCAATGAATCGCCCGAATGGGGCGAGCGATTTTACGCTTTGTGTAATGAAGTTGCCGGTCAGGGAGTTGAGGACGATATCGACGCCCCGGCCCGCCGTCGCTTCCATCACTTTGGTGTGGAAATCGAGCGACCGCGAGTCGAAGACATGGGCGACGCCGAGATCGCGCAGCGCCTGCCGCTTCTCCTTGGTTCCGGCCGTGGCGAGAATTGTCGCCCCGGCCCGCTGCGCCAGATGGATGGCCGCCATGCCCACGCCGCCGGCCGCGGAGTGAATGAGTACCGTGTCTCCTACTGCAATGCGGCCGAGGTGGTGCAGGCCGTAGTAGGCCGTCAGGTACACCACCGGGATCGCCGCCGCCTGTTGGGCAGTCAATCGCTCCGCCGCCGGCGCGACGCAATCCTCCCGGGCCAACAAACGTCCGGAGAAGCCGCCGCTCACCCGTGCCATCACGCGGTCCCCCACCTGGAACGCGCTATCAACTCCACCAACCCGCATTACCCGGCCGCAGATTTCCAGGCCCAACTGATCAGCCGCCAAGCCGCCGGCCACCGCCTTCTTCGGTAGTACTCCCATCCCGTTTACGATGTCTTTGAAGTTCAGCGCCGCGGCGAGAACTTCGATCTCGAGCTCGCCATCTGCCGGCTCCGGCGTCGGAATCTGCCGGAACTCGACCGAATCCAAGCTGCCGGTCTCGGCCAATCCCGCCCGCCACGCTCCGCCCACACCGGGTAGTTCGACCGCCCCGGCAGCCTCGGCCGTCTCGGCATAGACCGGTATCAGCGTCCGCACCAGCCGTTGCCCCGGCCGCAGCGCGACCTCAAACTCGTCCAGGTCCAGTCGAGCGGTTGCGAGCTCGTCGCCCAAGTCCACCATGGTTTCTCGCGATGGGTTTGAGGGCAGATCGATCACCCGGCTGGGAACGTTCGGGCACTCGTTCTTGAAAACCCGCATCACCCCGAACAGCGCGCTTTGGCCCAACTGGACGCGGGTGTCCTCCGGCACGGCGGTCGCCGCGCCACAGGTTACCAGTGAGAAGCGGGGATAGACCTGGTTGTCGATGAGCGCTTGCGTCAGATTCAGCAGCCCCTGCGTGTGGGTTGGCATTCCATCGATTCCGGCCCATTCGTCCAGGCTCTCTCCCAGGTGCGGAGCGCAGTAGTAGACGACGTGCGTCCGGCGGTCGATCCCTGTCGAGAGCGCCTCGGCGATCCGTTCTCGCCCGCCTGGGGTGAACAAGCCGGGGTCATCCAGAATCCGGACTTGCCGCCCATCCTTGGTCAACGCCGCCACCAGCGGCTCTAAGCCATCCGCCGCCGGCGCGACAAGAACGAACTCCCTCAGATCGTGCAGCGGTTGATGTCCGGCCCGGGGAGCGGCTTCGGCCACCCACCCGTACTCGTAGCAGCCTTCGTATAGCCGCTCCTCGTTCTGGCCCTTCGCGCCGCCAATGATCTTGCAGGTGATGCCGTTCACCTGCGCCGCCAACTCCCCTTCCACCGTGAAGACGAACAGATCATAAATCAAGAACTGCGCGTCGTTGCGCGATACCTGGACCAGGCTGCGGACTTCCGACGGCAGGTGGCGATGGAACTTGACGCAGTCGATCGAATACGGCAGGTAGACCCGCGACGGGTCTCCGTTCCGGTGAACATCGAGAAACACCGTGTGCAGGCAGGCATCGAGCAACGCCGGGTGCGCATGGAATCGCTCCTGTTCGTAGCGAAGATCGTCCGGCAAGGCGACATGGGCGAAGATCTCAACCCCCTGCTGCCATAGCCGTTTCACACACTGGAACTTGGGGCCGTAGTCGAGTCCCGCCTGACGAATCGTGGAATAGAATGCCTCCACGTTGGTTTCGGCCACCGCCTCGAACTGCGCTGCAACGCCGGCGCCGTCGCCTTCCCAGGCCGGAATAGGCCCCGGCAGGAAGTTGATTCTCCCGGAGGAGTGCCGCGTCCACGGTGTCTCTCTGTCGGCATCCTGCGGCCGGCTGCAGATCCGGTAGTCGCCCTCATTCGAAGCGATCTCCAGGCGGATGTCGAGCGGCGAGGCCGTTTCCTCCGGCAGAATCAGGGCCGCGTCGAACCGCACATCGCTCAACGATATCTCGCTTCCCGGGAATGCCTCCCGGCCCACCGCCCACGCGGTTTCGAGGTGTCCCGTGCCAGGGAACACGCACTCGCCGTCTACCTGATGGTCTTTCACGAACGGGAATGTCCCAGTACCGATCCGCGTCGTCCAAATCCGCGCCGTGTCCTCGCTCACCAGGCGCGTCTCCGCCTTCAGAAACGGATTGCGGAACGGGCGCAGCCGCCGCTGCTTGGCTTCGGCCGACTCGGACCAGAACCGCTCCTTGAGCCAGGGATGCTTCGGCAGCTCCATGAAGGGCTGGGCGCCTGGAAAAAGCCGCGCCAAATCCAGCCGGACGCCGTTGGCGATCAGGTGTCCCAACGCGCCGTGGAACGCAGCGAACTCGGGCTGCTTGGCGTGCATCGACGCGCAAGCCGACGCCTTCGCACCCAGCTCTTTGAACAGCTCCGCCGCGCCACTCACCAGCACCGGGTGCGGCCCAACTTCGACAAACACGTCGTAGCCATCTTCAACCATGGTCCGCAGCGCCCCGGTCATGCGAACGGGCTCCCGCACATTGTCGTACCAGTAGCGGCCTCCCAGATGGGTGCCCGGCTCCCGCTGAGTGCTTACCGTTGAATAGAGCGGAATCGGAGCGAGAGACCCGCAGACACCCCCGAGGGCCGACAGCATCTCGTCGTACAAGGGTTCCATGTGGTAGCTGTGATACGGCACCTCTACGTTCACGAACCGGTTGAACACCCCTCGCGCTTCGAGGTCGGCCGCGATCTTTTCGAGCACCGGCGCATCGCCCGCCAAGGTCAACGTCCTCGGCCCATTGATAGTCGCGATCGATGCGCGATCTTCGTGCCCCTTCAGCAGTCCGGCTGCTTCGGCTTCCGAGACGCCAACCGCCAACATCCGCCCCTTACCGGCTGCCTTGTTCTGGATGCGGGAGCGATGGTAGATCACCGCCACGGCGTCCCGCAGCGAAATGGCGCCTGCGATATGCGCGGCGGCCACCTCCCCAATCGAGTGGCCCACGATACCGGCGGGCACAACGCCGTAGTGCATCAGCAGGCGGGCCAGCGCCACTTGGATGCTCATGATCGCCGGTTGCACCACCACCGTGCTGTTCAGCGTGCTCACCGCCGCTTCGGCTCGAATATGTTCGAGAATCGACCAACCGGCGTGCTCGGCGAATAATTGGTCAATCTCGTCCATGGCTACGCGGAATACCGGTTCAGACTCATACAGCTTCAACCCCATCCGCGGCCACTGGCCACCCTGGCCGGAGAACATAAACGCGACTTTGGGCGAAGCTTTCCGTTCTGCCACGAAGCTGGTGAGGTGCGGATTCTTCTCTCCCGCCACGAAACTTCGCCATTGGCTGCGCAACTCCGCAGTGTCACGAGCCGACGCCACGAGCGTATGGGCATACCGGCTGCGCCGTGCCGCCAACGCGTGACCCAAGGATCCCAAGTCGGTATCCTCCCGCAGCCGCTCCGCATGGGCCGCCATCAGTTGAACGAGGGCTTCCCGTGATTTCGCGCTGACGATGAACGGACGGGCCGAAGCCAAGGGCAGCGCCGGAACCGGGGCGCTCTCCGGCTGACCTTCGATAACCACATGGGCATTGGTTCCACCGGCCCCGAACGAGTTCACCCCCACCCGCACCGCGCCGGTGGTATCGAGTTCGTAGCGGCGGTCGGCCACCTGCAGGTGCAGCCCCGCGAAGTCGATGGCGGGATTCGGATTCTTGAAGTGCAGATTCGGCGGCACCGCCCCATGCCGCGCGACGAGAAGTCCCTTGAGAAATCCCGTAATCCCGGACGCCCCTTCCAGATGGCCCACGTTGGTCTTCACGGAACCGACGAGACAATCGCCCTCGCCGCGCGCTTGCCCGATGATTGTGCCGAGCGCCTTACACTCGATTGGATCTCCCACCGCGGTGCCGGGCCCGTGCGCCTCGACATACTGCACCGAGGCCGGGTCCACCCCCGCGTCGCGGTACGCCGAGAGCAGCACCGAGATCTGCGCATCGGCTGAGGGCACCGTGAACCCCTCGGCCACGTAGCCGTCCTGGTTTACCGCCGTACCGCGAATCACCCCATAGATGCGGTCGCCGTCGGCCAACGCCTTGCTCATCGGCTTCAGCACCACTACGCCGGACCCCTCGGCACGAACGTAGCCGTTGGCCGACGCGTCAAACGCCTTGCAGTAGCCGTCCGGGTTCAGGAACCCCGCCTTCGAAAGCATAATCGTCGATTCCGGCCGCAGAATCAGATTCACTCCCCCGGCGATGCCCATCTCGGCTTCGCCGTTCCAGATGCTGCGGCAGGCCAGATGCAAAGCCACCAGCGAACTTGAACACGCCGTGTCGAGGCTGACGCTTGGTCCCTTCAGGTTGAAGACATACGAGATGCGGTTGGCGAGCGACGTCAGCCCCGTTCCCATGGCGACGTACGGGTTAATGTTTTCTCCCGCCTCCGTCCCGGTCTGCTGGCAGAGATAGTCGTACATGAACGATCCGATGAAAACGCTCGTTCGCGTTCCAGCTAGTTCCTCGGCTGGAATGCCGGCGTCTTCGATAGCCTCGTGGGCCACCTCCAGCAGCAATCGCTGCTGAGGATCAATGCGGTGCGCCTCGGCCGGGAAGTAGCCGAAGAAGGCGGCATCGAACTGGTCGATGCCTTCAATGAAGCCGCCGCGGTCGTTCTTCGTCTTACCCCGCTTTTCTTTATCGGGATCGTAGTAGAAACTGTTGTCCCACCGGTCGGCCGGCACGGTTCGAATGCCATCGCGGCCTTCGAGCAGCGCCGTCCAAAGTTCGGTCGGGTTGTTGATGTTGCCGGGAAGGCGGCAACCTATGCCAATGACTGCCAGCGGATCACGAGGAAGGGAAGTGGGGAACGAGGACATGTTCCCTTCACTTCGGCACATTCCTTACCAGTGTTAACGTTCCTTCCACTTCTACGGACACGAAAGCGGAAGGGCCTGTTCTCCAACTATTACGTTGGAAAACAGGCCCTTCCGGTTGCGTTGTGATTAGGGGTTAGAAGCCAAGACGGAGCCCAAAGCGGAACTTGCGTTCGTCGCTCGCGCTCGTAATCGCCATGAAGTTGTTCGGGTTGGTAACGACGCCGGCAGCATTGACGGCCATATTGCTGACGTTCGCTGCCGGGTTACCGAAACGCGGGGTGTTGGTGAAGTTGAATGCTTCCGCCTTGAACTGGAGCACGAAGCGCTCGCTCAATTGGAAGTCCTTAAACATCGCCAGGTCCGCCTTCTGGAAGCCGGGTCCGCGAACCGAATTCCGGCCCATGGTGCCATACCGGAACACGTTGGACGGCCGCTGGAAGTTCGGATCCCGGAAGGACGAAACCTGGTAGTACTGCGTGCCAGGGCCGATGTCGCCTGTCTTCACCAATTCGCCGATCTGATCGGCGGTTTGTGTAGAGCCAGGAGCATTGAGCGACGCTGCCGCCGCCGTCACGGTAAACGGCGTTCCGCTGTAAGCCGAGTAGATACCGTTCAGTCGCCAGCCGCCGAAAACCTTGTCGGCAACACCGGTCATACCCATCGACTTACCCTTGCCAAACGGCAATTCGTAAACCCAACTCATCACGAACATGTGGGTGCGGTCATAGCCGGCCAGACCGCGGTTGCGGCCGATGTCGCTTTCGATATTTGTCAGCGGGAGGCCAGCCCACCCGTCGTCGTCGCTCATGTTGATCGCCTTCGACCAGGTATAGGCGCCCTTCATGAACAAGCCCTTCGACATCGACTTGTTGAGAGCGGCCTGCAGCGAATGGTAGTTCGCATTGCCCCAGCCGTCCCACATCAAGGCTTCAATCAGTCGGTTCTGGGTACGCACGAGCGGACGGCCCTGGGGACCCGAACCGATGGGCGCGGCATTGATGTCGCGGTCCAGGAACTGCCGAACCGTTTGGTTGCCAACATAGCCTAACGAAACCAGGAACTCGGCCGGCAGGCGGCGTTCGAGCGTGTAGTTCCAGCTATGGATGTAACCACGGTTGATCTGACCGCCCCACGGGCTGCGGGGGCCCATGTTTACGGTAGGAGGCAGGGCGACGGAACCGGAGCTGATGTCCGGCAGCGGAACCTCCGGAATGCCCTGGCTCAGGGTGCCAAAGTAGCCGAACTGCGTCGGCGCCACCCAGGTGGCCGCGACGGTCGAGGGATACAAACCGCGCAAGGGCCGCGAAAGCACCATCGGGTTGTAGCTTACGCTGTAGCCGGCGCGCATTACGGTGCTGTCGTCCAAACGCAGGGCAAAACCGATACGCGGTGAGAACAGCGTCTTTGAAGTCGACATGCCGTTGGCGACCGGCACGTTGCCGACACCGCCGATGGTCACCAGGTTTGTTGCCGGGTCCCACCGTTCAATGCCGCGGCCTTCAGCGCGCGTCATCAGCGGATAGTATTCCCAACGAACACCGATATTGAAGGTCAGCTTGCGGTTGACCTGCCAACGATCGCGGAAGTAGAGGCCATGCTGCCATTCGCGGGTGGTCATGTCGAAGTTCTGGACCGACTTGGCGGCGCTGCCGAGGATATCGAGCAAGCCGGCCGCATAGGTGTGGTTCGCGCGGGCGACTTGGCCGAGGAGGACCACCGCATTGCCGGTTGGCGTCAGGTTGCCGCGGGGGTTGGCGATTTCCGGCTGCCAGTGATTCATGGCATGACGGATAATGTCGACGCCCCAGCGGAGCTCATGCGCGCCCTGGATCTTCGAGAAGTTGGTCGAGAACGTATACGAATTGTCCGCGTAGAAGTTCGGGTTCGAGCCGGTGCAGTTGCCCCAAGCTGTGAAGCCGTTGTTCAGGCAAGGCTGGCCGGAGTAGCGAATATCGTCCGCGCGCGAACGGCCGCCGTTCGTGCCGGGGATGCCCCAGATTTCCGAGCCCCAGTTCTTGCCATAGTCGGGGCCGGTCGCTTCGTTCGAAAACTTCGTGTAGCCGAAGATGCCATCGATGAGGAACGTCGGTGTCGCCGTGTAGTTGAAGCCGAAGGTCGGGATGTCGACACGGGTCTTCGCCTGGCCGATCTGGCCCAGGCCAGGACCGGTCAATTCACCAAGTGCGCCAGCGCCGAGCACTGGAGCCTTCATCAATGAATACTTACCCCATACCGCCAACTTCTGGTTGACGTTGTAGTTCGACTTGACGTCGTACTGGTCGCGCGTCAACGCTAGGGTCGCGGAAGAGAAATAGTTACCGGTCGTGCCAAACGCATCTTGCGCCGGCTGATTCGGAAGCGGGGCCAAGGCCTGTATCTTCGTCCAGGTCGGAGAGAAACGCGAAGCCGGAATCCGGTTGTTCGCAAACGGGGTGCGGTTGGCGCCGTTGGGGTCGCCCGTCAGCGGGTCGTAGATATTGCCCAAGGCGGAATACGCCGAAAAGTCTCCGGCGCGCATGTCGGCGGGAGGCGTAGCAAAATTGCCGAACTGCGCCGTCCGCTCCGAGGTGCGTTCGTAGCTGAAGAAGTAGAACAGCTTGTTCTTGATGATCGGACCGCCCACGGTAAACCCGGGGATGTTCACGATCGACTTCGGCAGACGCGGCTTATTGATGTTCTGTTGGAAGAAGTACGGGCGGGCGTACAGATGCTGGTTGTCGTGGTACCAGAACGCCGATCCGCGGATCTGGTTCGTACCGGACTTCGTCGCCACGGTCACGGCGGCGCCGCCGGCCATGCCCTGTTCGGCGTCGAAAGACGAGGTGGAGATGTTCACCGTTTCGATCGATTCCACCGGGGGGTTATAGACCGTGTGGTGTGGCAGCCAAATATAGACATTGGTTGCCCCATCGACGCGGGTGTTGTTGTTGTTCCGGTTGGTGCCGTTTACGTTGGTGGTCAGGGACCGGCCGGGCGAGGAGCCCACCGAGTTCTGAAACGCCGCCGGTGTCGCGCCGGGCACCAGATTAATCATGCTCTGGAAGTTCCGGTAGTTGGGCAGCGGCAGCTCGACAACCGTCTTGGAGGTGATCTCCGCGCGAGTATCGGAACGGTCCGTCTGCAGCGTGGCGGCCGAGGCCGAAACAGTGATCTTGTCACTGACTTGGCCCACTTCAAGCCGCGCTTCCACGCGGGTTACGCTGTTGATGGTGACGGTGATGCCAGTGCGGGTCAGGCTCCGGAAGCCTGCGGCGGTAACGACCAGGTCGTAGTTGCCGGCGGCAAGGCTGACTGCGTTATAGCGGCCTTGGTCGTCGGCTTTCACTTCGCGCTTCGCGCTGGTAGCGGTATTGGTCAAAGTTACCAGAGCGCCGGGAACGGCGGCTCCGGTGGGATCTTCGACGGCGCCGACAATCGATCCATAAAGGACCTGGGCGCTGGCTTTCGGACTCAAGGAAACGGACAGACAAACTGCCGTTGCGAAGCACACAAATCGTGACTTCCAATTCATCAAATGGTTCTCCATTCGCTAGAAGCGAGACTAGGTTGGGTTTTTGCGGGGCTCTTCCCGATCACTCGACCGGGTACGACGGAGGATGGAGTTGCCGCGTGAACAGTACCTAAAAGAATAGCGCAAGCGCTTTATCCCTTGCCCCGACGCACGGCTACCTAGGCACTCAGACGGTGCCGAGCCTTGCGCAGTAGGTGACGTTTGGCAGCCGATCGGCCGGAGCGGCCCAAACAAATTAAGCGCGGTTCCGGTCGGCCTGGCGAATGGATTTCGATGCCGGGCTAGTCGAGACCACGGATCAGCTTGATCGCGCGGTCTAGATCATACCCCTGCGCCGAAACAGAATCAGCCCGCCGCATCCTGCATCATCGCCTTCAGAACGGCTTCTACGTCAGCCGCGACCGGGCCAAGTTCCGGTACGCCGAAACTCTCCATCAGAGCCGTCGGCAGCAAAGTGGCCAAGGTATAGTGGCCCTCGCTGCCGTAAACGGAGATCCGGCATGGCAATGCCGTCGAAACCGCCGGATGGGCGTCCAGCACCCGCTTGGCCTGGATCGGGTTGCAGACTTCGAAGATATAGCACTCCGAACCCAGTTCCACCGATTTCTTTCGCATCGTCTCCGCCAGATTGTGGACCGTTAGGATCCCGAACTTGTGCGCGGCCGCGGACTCTTCGAGGCGCTGTTGGATCTCCACAAATGGAAGTTTTGAATCGAGGGTGTAGAGCATACGGGAAGCCTATCACTACGGCAGCAGCCATGCGCCGGCGGCCCGCCACGGACTCACTATGTTTGCAAGCGTGCTGGCCGCTGTCCAGATCACCTTGGGCCCGCTGAACCCAGCCTTGAACGTCACGTTCAGGGAAAGGCTCAGCGTATCGCCGGACCGGTTCACGACCGATCCGAACGCATTGATCCGGCATTGGCTGTTCTCGATGCTCCCCGACCCCGGTAGTGGAATCGACTGCGCCTGCATTCCGTCGCCGTTGTCCGGAATCAGGAAGAGTTGGTTCGTCGGGGAATGATAAGCGAAGTAACAGGCTCCGGCGCCATGCAGCGCCGTATTCGTGAGTCCCCAAACCGTCTGCAGATTCGTGTGGCTGCCCTGCGCTCGATACGTAAAGCTGAGCACCGCATTGGACGCTGTACCCGCCAAAGGGTTCGCGGTGCTGGAATTGGGAAACGATGGCGAAGCCACCGGGATGTCGTAAACACCTGCGGTGCGCCAACCCGTATTCAACTCATCGGTCGTCCTGGCAGCCACATAGAGCACCTTGCCCCCGGTGAACGCCGCCTTGAATTGCGTGTTCAGCGAAAGCGTAATCGAGTTCCCCGATGTCAGCGCGGACGAGAATGCCGCGTTGATCTGGCACTGCAAATTGGCGACGAATCCGGACGTCCCCGCCCCCAGAGCCAACGGCTCGGATAGGCCTGCACTCGGCCCCGCATCATTCACCAAATAAAGAACCCGCAGCGGCACCGAGTAAGCCACATAGCAGGCCTGGCCCCCGTTCAACGACGAGTTAATCAGAAGATTGATTACCCCCAGCCGGTTCAGCCCGTCCGGATGCGATACCGAGAACGAGAAGTTCGATGCCGTCCCCTGACCGGCCAACGGGAAGCTGCCGTTGATCACCGGCGGCCCGCCCCGCACGTCCAAATTGATCGACGCCCCGCCCAAGCTTGTAAAGCCGCCGATATTGACGGACAACGGCGCCAAGCCAGTCGATGGACCGAGCACCAAATTGCAGGTTGCAATCCCGTCACCGCCCGTTAGCGCCACCCCGTCCGGTCCCGCACATTGCGCGGTGGGTCCGCTGCCCGGAGTATTCGCCGTGAAGGCGCGCAGCGAGACATTCGGGATCGCCTGGCCGGACTGCGGGCCGGAGATGACGACCACTCGCACGCGAATGGCATCGGCAATGGTCGACCCCGCCGCACCGGTCAGCAGGTTCCCGGCAGGAGCCAACCGTTCCACCAACGGTGGCGATGCCGATCCGCCGCCTAGCAGTTGCCCCAGTACCGTAGTCAGCAGGAAGTTCACCGTCCGGCCGCTCGCGGAAGCCGCAATTGTCTGCTGCGAATAAGAGTTCCCCGTGGGAACCCCGGTCGCGATAAACCCGATCGCCGTCCGTCCTTCCGCGTCTGTGATGCCTGTGCAGATACCCCCTGAACAGGTCACCCCTGTGAGTAAGGTTCCATCCGATGTGGAAGTGTTGAACGTGCCAGAGCCGGAGACCATCGAAAAGGTTACCGGCTGTCCGGCCAACGGCGCGCCGGCCGGATCCCGGAGCACGACCGTCAGCGGCTCGCGGATCTGAAACTGCTCCTGAACAATCTGCCCCTGCCCCCGGACGATCGTGAGGGTGTTGCCGGAACCGGGAGAAGCGGCGGCCGTCGTCAGTTGATAGGTGGCGGCGGGCGCTGAACCCGCCTGTGCCGTCACTTGAAACGAGGTTAGCGTCGTTGGCGTTTGGACAGTCGTCTGCGCGAAGCCTTCGCTGTCGGTAAACACCGTCGCGGTGCTGACTGGCGCCGAGCCCAGGTTCGAGGAAAAATTGACGGCGGCATTGCTCAGCGGGCGGCCATTCGAATCTGTTACTCGGGCGATGAGCGGCAAGAACGGAGAACCTAGCGGGGTCGACTGCGCCGTGTTGTATGCCAGAATCGCCGACGGAGTCCCTGTCGCGGCCGCCGCCCGAAAGTAAAGCGATCCTGGGTCGGACGGGGGCATCAGCTCTCCACCCGCCGTCCCGGCCGGCGGGGAGACCGTATTGTCAAGCCGGTAAAGTGTTTCGACCGTCAGGACATAGAGATTGCGTGGAACTGGAGTTTCTAAAGACGAGACGATACCAAGTACTCGGTCCGGAGTGCCGAGATTGCCGAACTGGGCGAAATTAATGTTGAGCGGTTCCACGGTCACTTCATACAGCGCCCTCTGCTGAGCGGCCAAGGCGTATACGCGATTGTTGCGCGCCACCACAAGGGAGGTCAGGGTCACCTGGAAGTTTGGAATCGTACCCGAAAGGGTAAAGCCCGGCAACCCAATCCGGAAAAGAGAGACTCCCGTTTGCGGTGTCTCATTCACGGCCAACGCATGCAAGCCGTCCGGAGTGAAAACCAGCCGGCCCGGCCGTCCATTCACCGGAAGTTCTCGGCGGATACTGAAACTCACCGGGTCGATCTCATAAATCCGGTTTGGCGCCGTGACGTAGATCAACCCGTTGAGCCCGGTCGTGATGGAATTCACCGCCGGGAGGCTCAACGGATTCGGCAGCACCGAGTTGGTCGCCAGGTTGATCGCCGTAACCTGACCCGTCGAAAGCACGAAGGCCCGCGTCGAATCCCGCGACACCGCAATATCAATCGGATTCGGAGTCGGAATCGTGGCGATGAGCGTGTCGGCGGTCGTTTCAAAAATGGACAACGTGGAGCCCAGAATCAGAAGCCGCTGCCCATTGGGCGAGAACGCCGCGGCGACGGGCTGGATCAAGCTTTGGTTTTTTATCAGGCTGAACGGAATGGCGGAATTCACCACCCGCAGCGTGTTGCTCCCCGATCGGGCAACCGTATAGAACTTAGTACCGTTCGGGTGGACGAAGAAAAAATCAGCACCGGCGGGAGCCTCAAACGTGGGGTACGGAAGAAACGGGTTGATCGTGTACGGATTAACGTTGTTCGTCAGGCTGGAAGCGCCCGGAAGTAAGAATAGTTGGGGTTGAGCCGCGGCGGAAAAAACGCAAAGGATGGTAAGTAAAAAAAGGCGCAAGGATAGCTCCGGGGGATGGACGCGAGCGTGACTTCACTCTACCAGATGCGCCTCGGTTCAATCCTGTTTCTACCTTATTGCCAGTGGATGTTTGTAAACAGCAGCATGCCGCCCAGCGCCAGGATCGCAAACACCACCGGCGCGACCGCCGAAAGGAGGATCGCGCCAATCCAGTGGCCCTGCGCCTGCCCCACCCGGAACGACCAAAGGACCAGACCCAACGCGGTGGCGCCGGAGCCGAAAATGATGGCTTTGTGACGCCACGTCTCCATCGGGCCGGTGCCGCCCAGCAGATTGGCCAGCCAGAAAAACAGAATCAAGGGTAGAGCAATGGCAGTAATGCCGTAATAGCCGCAACGAAGAATCAGTTCCATGCTACAGAGGGCGGAGCCCGGGCGCGAAGTCGATCATTTGCATCGAAAAAAACGCAAAGGGCACTCCGAGTGCCGCTCCATGAACTATCCTGTAAACACCGGTCGCATGGGGCACTCGAACGGTCCGCTCTACTTACTCGCCGCTACACTTCTTTTGACGGGTTGCCGCCCCGCGCCCACGCCTCCGCCGGCCGGGTTCACCACGGGATTCTGGTTCTGGCAGGGCAGTGCCTTCCGTCAGCCGCGGCCCGTTCCGCCGGTTGACGTCCTATACATTCACGTGGGCAATATCCGGTTCGACCAGTTCCCATCCGGCAGCAGGTGGTATGCCGGCGGCGACATCCCGTCTGACCTGCCGCCCGCCCGCCAATACTGGCTAGTCCTCCGTTGCGACTTACACGGCGTCCCCGATCTCAAGTCGGTTCCCCTGCTCCTCGAATCGATGCACCGCCTTGCCGCCGAAGCCAGGGATCGAAAATTAACCCTCGCCGGACTGCAACTCGATATCGATAGCCCCACCGGCGCCCTCCCCCGCTACGCGGCCTACTTGCACGCAGTGAAGCAGGGCCTGCCCCCAGGCATGGAACTTTCGATCACCGCCCTCCTCGATTGGTTTCGAACCGGCACCGCCATTCCCAAAGTCATTGCCGAGATCGACGAGTTCGTCCCGCAGTTCTACGACCTCCAGGGACCGAGAGAAAGTCTCTCCAACCCGGCCATAGCGGCCCCGCTCTCCGCGGCCCAATGGGGCCCCATCTTCAGCCGGTTTCAAAAGCGCTTCCGCATTGGCATCTCGACATTTGGCCGTGCCCGTACCGTATCCGCTCCGCACACCCAGCGAGTCATCTACTTTCACGACGCCAAGCCCTTCGACTTCGGCGTCAACCCTTACTTTGCTCTCGAAACCAGCCGCACGCCGGCAGGCGAGCTTCTCCTCCGCTATCGAGCGACACGCGAAACCAACATTAGCTACCAGGAATTCGAACCCGGAGCCGGAGCCGAATTCGTCCTGGCCACCCCCGAAAGTATCCGTTACGCTGTCGCCGAGGCCCGGCTCCTTGGGCCTTATTGCGCCGGGGTCCTCTTCTTCCGATGGCCGTCGTCAGCCGAAACGCTGGCCGCGCCCCCCGCCGATGTTCTCCATGCTGCCGGCGTTCTTCCCGCGAGCCCCGCCGAATCCGTACTCGTCTCCCAGGACGGCGGTTGCGCGGCCGTCCACTGCACGGATCTCATCCTTGCACCCGGCAGCCGGCTTTCCCCAACTCCGGCGTCCCTCCGAATCCGCAGTACAACTCCGATGGAATACATTCTTCCGGAGCCCGGCATCCCGCTCCGTATGGCCGGTCCACTCGAACTCTCCCTGCGCCTCCCTGCCTATACCGCTCGCGGCCAGCTCTACCTCGGCCGCGTGGTCTCCGCCCAACCCGCCCGCTTCACCCTGGAGCCACAATGAATCTCCTCCTCCGCCGCGCCGCCGTCCTCCTCGCCGGACTTGCTCTCGCCTCAGCCTGTGGCTTCAACCAGTCCCTTCGCGAATATCTCTACAGCCACTTCTGGTTGCCGTTCGCCAAGCGCCCGCAGGACTTCCGTCGGCTTAACCGCCCCGATTCCCCCACCCCCTTCGCCGGCATGGCTACCGTTGCTGTTGCTGATACCCCCCTCAACAAGCTCCGCGCCGCGTACAAGCTTTATTACTGGCCGGGTGATCCGATTGACCGGAAATCGCTCCAGCCTCTCCTCGACGCCGTGCGCACCGACAGAAGCCTTTCAGCCCGTGATCGCGAAGAGGTTGCGCTGGTCGAAGCCAAGTTCGCCCTCCGCGCCGAAGCGTACGGCGAAGCGCAGCAAAGGTTTACGCAGTTCCTTCAGCAAGCCAAGGATACGGCATTCCGCAGCGAGGCCCGCGGCTGGATTGCCCATCTCCACTACCGCAACGGCAACCAGTCCGCCGCCGGAAAAATCTACCTCGACGAACTCAACCGCCCGGACTCCATCCTCAGCCGCGAGACCCTCGAAAACTCCCTCCGCCTCACCTATGGCCAGAACGGCGGCCCTAAACTAATCAGCCAACTCGAAGACTACTTCGATACCCCGGAGCACGCCGCCTTCGCCATCCATCTGGTCACCAATCCGGCTTCCGGTTATCACGAGTATGGCTCGCCCCCGGAACCAGCGCCGGCAATTCCCTACGCCCGGATCCAGTCCCTGCTCCAGAAACATTCCCGGCTGCTCCAGTCCAACCAGGGGGCCAACGCCCTCGGCCTGCTCGCCATGCGCACCGCCCTCCGCGCCGGCGATCCCCCTGCCGCACTCCAGCTGGCCCGCCAGATTCCGTCCCGCGCCGCTCTCCGGCAGGAACCGGACTTCCTCTGGATGCTCGCCTCCGCCAACTTCCTCTCCCGGCAATATGCCGCCGCTGAGGCCCCGCTCACCTCGCTCCATCGTTCCTCGCGCGCGTCCATGGAGCAGAAGATGGCCGCCGCCTATGGCCTTTGCGGCGTCTATCGCAAGCTCGGCAATCCCGTCGAACAGATCCGCTACGCCCTTTGGCTCTCCGCCCAGTCGAGAGGGATTTGGGACGGCGCTGTGTCGCCTGAAGTTGAGGATATGTCCATCTATTGGCCCTCCTCGGGTTTTGATCTCGGTCTCCTCCTCGAAATCGAATCGCCGCTCGAATCCCTTCGTGAATTCCTCTCCGCCTATCCCCGGGCGCCGCGCCACGAACAGGTCCGCTACGCCCTCGCTGTCCGCCTCGCCCGGCTCCACCAATACGAGGAATCTGCGGGCATCTACGACGAACTCAAAGTCGGCTGCCGCGCCCGTCGCATGCGCCAACTCGCCGGGCTCCACGCCGCCGCGGTCACTCCGCAGGCCAAGTTCGAACTCGCCCAGTTTCTCGACCAGAACCAGGAACGGATCTACTTCAACGACCGCCTCTGGAACTATGTCCAAAGCTATGTATTCAAAGCCGCCACGGACTCCCGCCTCACCGCCGAAGAACGCACTAGGCAGATCGCGCTCGAACGCCAATTGAAAGACGAACAGGAAGAACGCTGGCGCGCCTACCAACTCCTCCGCGAAGTCATCACCGAGGAAGGGAAGTCCCCTCTCGGGCGCCAAGCCGCGCGACGCGCCATCAGTTGTCTCCGCCGCATCAACCCCCGCTTCGGCCGCGAGGACGAGATCCGTCAAGGCGACATCGAACTCTCCCGCTGGCTCCGCTAATCACGGCAATGCGAACGCAAAGATCCCCGACCCCGCCGCCATCACCACCATCTGCTTCCCCTTCACCCGGAACGTCATCGGATTGCTCGCCATCGTACCGCCGAGATTGATTCGCCACAGCTCCTTGCCTGTCTCGTTGTCCAGCGCAAAAAAGAAGCTCTCCATCGCCATCTTCTCCCGGCTCAGCCAGCCGCCCGTACTGCCAAACAGCAGCTTTCCCGCCGTCGTCAACACCCCGGACCACGGCTTCGTGTGCATCTTGTACTCCCAGACGCGCTCGCCGGTCTTCGGATTCAGCGCCCGGATCGCACCCCATCCCGGCTCCTCGGGCAGATCAATCTCCGGCACGCTGCCGATGAACCGGTTCCCCGGAATATACTCCGCGTCCCCCTTGCGATACAGGCCCTTATTCTCCCAGGCCGTGAGATAGAAGTACCCGCTTTGCGGGCTGTACGAAGGTGAATACCAGTTGGTCGCTCCTTGCACCCCGGGCCATACATAAGTCCCTTCCGGCGACGGATCGATATTCGGCTTCCGAATTGGACGGCCCGCTTTGGTAAATCCATCGTTCCATGTTTGCGTCGCAAAGGCTTTCGCTAACAGAAACTCTCCGGTCGTGCGGTCCAAAACATAGAAGAACCCGTTCCGATGGGCCCAATAAACCAGTTTCCGTGGCTTCCCCTGCCACTCGCCATCTACCAGCACGGGCACCTGTACCGCGTCCCAGTCATGCGTGTCGTGCGGAACAAACTGGTAGTGCCACTTCAACTTTCCCGTATCAGCGTCCAAGGCAATTGCGGAGTCGGAATACAAATTGTCTCCCGGCCGCACATCCCCATTCCAGTCCGGCGAGGGGTTCCCCGTGCCCCAGATGATCAGATTTTGCGCGGGATCGAACGCACCCGTCACCCACGTTGGCCCACCGCCATGTTTCCAGGCGTCGCCGCTCCATGTCTCGCTCCCTGGTTGCCCCGGTTCCGGAATCGTCCAGAATCGCCACCGCCGCTGCCCGGTCTTCATGTCGTAGGCGTCCAGGAATCCGCGTACCCCGTATTCGCCCCCCGCTACCCCGGTGATCACCATATCTTTGACGATCAACGGCGCCCCGGTCAGGCTATGCCCAGTCTTCGGATCCGCCACGGGAATGTCCCACAGCACAGCGCCTGTTTTGGCGTGAAGCGCCACCAGATGTGCGTCCACCGTTCCGATAAACACTCGATCCCCGGAGACCGCCACTCCCCGGTTCACCTGCCCGCAGCAGACGTTGATCTTGTCCGGCAGGCTACGCCGGTACCGCCAATACGGCCGTCCCGTTTCCGCATCCAGCGCCACGACATTCGACGGTGGTTCGCTGATATACATCACTCCGTCGATCACCAGCGGCGTGGTCTCAATCCGCTCGGTCACCGGCATCTGAAACACCCAGGCCACCTTCAACTTGCTCACGGTCTCCCGGTTGATCTGGTCGAGCGTGCTGTGCCGCCATCCGTTGTAGTTGCCTGAATAGGTCGGCCAGTTATCCTGGCCCGCGCAGACCACCGCCGCGACAAACAGAAGCCAAACTCTCATTCCACCCTCCGCGGCCGCTGTTGGGCCCACAGGTAAGCCACCAGGCTTTCGAGCTCCGGTTCGGTGAGCTTGCCTTTGTACGCCGGCATGGCCGACATCTTCTCAATCGCGAACTTCCGGAAATCGCGCTTCGGCAGCGTCACTAAGCCCTTGGCCGGGTGCAACATCTGCACGTGATAGGTATCCTCGTTCATCAGAAACCCCTTGTACGGTGTCCCGTCTTCGAGCACCACATCGGCCCGCCAGTACGCTGGGTCGACGTGAGCATTCGGGTTCTCGATCGACTGCCGGATATGCACCGCTGGCCGCTGCGAGCCGATAAAGGATAGGTCCGGCCCGTTGACCCCGCCCTCGCCTCTCACCAGATGACAATTGGAGCAACCCTTGGCCCGAAATAGCTTGGCTCCCGCTGCGGCGTCGCCGGGAGGCGCTTGCGCGGAACCCTTCACCGCCAGAGTGCGGATGAAGGCCACCACCTGCCACACCTGATCTGCCGAAAAGAACTGCCCCGGCATTGCCGTTCCCTCAATGCCGTCCGTGATGTTCTTTAGGAGCGCCGCGTCAGAACTACCGTGGAAGTACTGTCCGCCCGTCAGATCGGGTCCCTTTCCGCCTTGGCCATTGATGCCGTGGCAGTCGGCGCAGTGGGATCGATAGATCTTGGCCCCGGCGGCGACGTCGGCTGGACTGGTATGCGGGTTGCGAATTTGCGCCACGGCCAAGGTGGCTAGCAGCGGTATCAGAAGGACGGATCTCAACGGGGCGCCTCCAAACTGCGGCGAAGCATATCATCCCGTTCCCCTGAAATCTACCGTGCCTGGTTCACCACCACCCGCAATCGCGTCTTCTTCCCCGGACTCCCCCGGCGCACATCCTCCTCCCGGAACGCCGCCATCAGGATCTGCCGCGACTTCGTCCGTTCAAAATCGTAGATCACCCGGATCACCCCTTTCTCATCCTCCACTCCGTCCGGGTACGACACTCCCACCCGCTCGTCCAACATCATCCCCCCGCTCCAACTCCGCCCCTCGTCGTCGCTCACAAAGGCCGCCAAGTGGCTCCGGGTCTTTCCGTCCGGCGGATTGTGCCGCACCAGCAGCAGGCTCCCGCTCCGCAATCGCCGAATAAAAAACCGAGCATTCACATGCGGAATCGCTGACTTCTCCGCCGGCGTCCAGCTCTTCCCGCCGTCCGTCGAAACGCTCTCGGCTATCCCGGACCGCGTCCGCAGCAGCATCCACAAACTCCCGTCCTTCCGCTCCACAATCGAGTGCTCATCAAAAGTACTGTCCTTCGCCCGCGTCTGCCCCCAAGGTCTTACCGTCTCGCCTTTGTCCCGCGACACGAATGCGTTCGCCCCTACGAGCGGACCCAAGTCATGCCGGTGCTCCGGCCGCGTACCCGCCCCCGGCTTCTCCGCCCATACCGACACCGGCAACAGCCAATCCCCGTTCTTCAAAGCCGTCGGCTTGTTCATCATGATTCCGTCGCTCAACCGCCGCGGCGCCGACCACTCCGGCCGGGCATCGTTCGAGTTGTTCGTCCGCATCGCCCAAACCCCGCTCCGCCCATCCCACTTATGGCTCGATTGCGCCCAGAACAACCACAGGCGCCCATCCGGGTCGTGCCACAGCGCTGGATCATATGCCCGCACGTCTCCCGGCGGATCAATCACCAACTGCGGCCCGCTCCACGTCTTCCCATCGTCCCGGCTCGTCACCACCACCACGTAGTTCCCCGGACCCTCGGTCGGTTCGCCCGGACCGCCCGCGTACCACACCGCCCACAGCCGCCCGTTCCGAGCCCGCTCCAAGCCCGGAATTCCTTGAAACCTTCGCGTCCCGTCCGCGTACTCCGCACCCGGAGTGAAGTTTGGTGCCACCGGCGTAAGCGCGTCATGAATCGATGCCGCCCCCAGTAGCCCTGCCACGCCCAGCCAAGTAAGTTGTTTCATCCCGCCCGGAAGTGTATCACCAGCCCAATCCCGTATAATCAGCGAAGGTTTGCCGTCTCCTCCTCTCTCCATCGCCTGCGCCGCCGACGCCAACTACGCTCTCCCCCTCGCCGTCATGCTCCAATCGGTTGGCGCCAATCTCGCTGCCGGCCGCGCTGCTGATGTCTACATCCTCTCCGACGGCCTTTCGCCAGATCTGCAAGCTCGCGTCCAAGATTCCGTCCCCGCCAACCTGACTCTGCACTGGCGACCCGCCGGCCCTCTCGACCCCGGCCTGCCCCTGTGGGGCCGCATGTCCCCCACCACCTACCAAAAACTTCTCCTCGCCGACTGGCTCCCCCCGGACCTCCCTCGCGTCCTCTGGCTCGATTGCGACATGCTCGTGCTCGCCGACGCCGGCGAGCTTTGGGACTCGCCTCCCTCTGCCCCCGCCATCGCCCTCGCCGTCACCGATGAGCGCGTCCCCCTGGTGTCCTCCCGTTTTGGTGTCGCCGCCTGGCGCGAACTCGGCCTCCCTGAACAGGCCCCCCACTTCAATGCTGGCCTCCTCCTCGTCGACCTTGTCGCGTGGCGCAAACTCGATGTCCGTAGCCGCAGCCTCGATTACCTCCGCCGCTTCCGGGAGCAGGTCTACTTCTGGGATCAGGAAGCATTGAACGCTACCCTCTGTGGCCACTGGCATCCTCTCCCCCACCGGTGGAACTGCCATCCTTCCCGTGTTAGTCCCGATATCTCACCCGCCATCCTCCACTTCAGCGGCAACTTGAAACCATGGCTCTTCGCCGGCAGAACACCGCTCCGCCAGCTTTATGGTCAGTACTTGAGCCGCACCGCATGGGCAGCCGAACCCCTACCCCGCTCTTGGCGCAACGCTGTTCTTGAGCGCTACGAAGACTCTCGCATTCGCCAGTCCCTGCTTATCCCGCTCGAACAGGCCGCCATGATCGCCCGCCGTTATCTCTCCCGCGCATGATAGAACTCACCTACCTCCTCGCCACTGATACCTACGCGACCGTCCGCCCCGTCATCGAGCGCCTCCGCCGCCAAACCATTCGGGCGTCCATCGAAGTCGTCCTCGTCGCCCCCACGCGCGGCGCCATCGAGGAGCTCCTCGCCCACCAGTCGGAATTCGGGGCCATCGTCCTCCTTGAACATCCCGTCGATGACCTTGCCGCCGCGCGGGCTTTCGGCATCGCCGCCGCCTCGGCGCCCACCATCTTCATCGGCGAAACCCATTCTTACCCCCATCCGGAATTGGCCGCCCATCTGCTCGCCGCCCGGGCCCGCGGTTTCGCTTGCGCCGCTCCGGGCATGGGCAATGCCAATCCGCTTACCGCTCGCAGTTGGGCCGGGTTCCTTTCTGACTACGCCCGTTGGTCTGCCACCCTGCCCGGCGGTGAAATATTCCATTTTCCCATCTACAACGCCGCCTTCGACCGCGCCGCCCTTCTCGCCCTCGGTGACCGCCTCGCCCCAGCGCTCTCCCACGGTGACGAACTTCCGCTGCGACTCCAAGCCGCCGGCCATCGCATCTACTTTGAACCCGCCGCCCGACTTGATCATGTCAACGTCGCCCCGTCTGGCCACTGGGCCAAGGAACGCTTTCTCTCTGGCCTCCTCATCGCCCACCATCGCTCCCGCCGCTGGGCCCTCCCCCGCCGATTGTTCTACGCCCTCTGCTCCCCGGCCATCCCGTTCGTGCTGATGCTCCGTGTCATCCCGGGTGTCCGCGCCGCCCTCGGCCAACAATCGGTACCGGCGGGTACCGTTCCGCTTATCGTGCTCGGTTTCTTCATCAAGGGCTTCGGCGAGTTCCTCGGCTACCTCGGCTGGCCCGCCGAGAGTGCCGAAGCCAGCATGCAGGAATATGAAGTGCACAAGCTCGCTTACGCTGGTGTGGGGAAGGGAACATGACCCCGCAATTGTCCATCGTTCTGGCCACCGATACCGCCGAAACCATTCGCCCGGTCATCGACCGTCTCCTTTGCCAAACGCTGAGCCACGCAATCGAGATCGTCATCGTGAGCCCCTCTCCCTTTCCGGACGTCCCCGGATTCGCCGCCTTTCGCTATGCGCCGCACCCGGTAGATGATCTCGCCTCCGCCCGGGCCGCTGGCGTCCGCGCCGCGTCCGCCCCGCTCGTCTTCATCGGCGAAACCCATTCCTTCCCGCATCCCGATTTCGCCGCACTCACCATTGCCGCGTTCGCCGATCCGCAATGGTCCGTCGTTGTCCCCGCTCTCCGCAATGCCAACCCCTCCGGCATCCTTAGCTGGTCCGGATTCCTCTGCGACTATGGCGCTTGGGCCGAAGAACTCCCCACCGGGCCCCTCAGCCAAGTCCCCGTATACAACGCCACCTTCCGGAGCCAACTGCTCCTCAATCTCGGTGACCGGCTCCCTACGGCTCTCGATCAGGGCGACGAACTGGTTACCGCCCTGCGCATGTCGGGCAAGCAGGCTCTTTTCCTACCCGCTTCCCGGGTCGATCACGTCAACACCACCCAGTTCTGGCCCTGGATTCGCAACCGTTTCCTTGGCGGCCTTCTGATCGCCTCCAATCGCTCCCGCCTGTGGCCTTGGCACCGGCGGCTTGTGTATGCCGCGGGCGCGTTTCTGGTTCCCGCTGTCCTGTACCCCCGCCTCCGATCCGGCCTCATCGCCCGAACGGAGCGCGGCCCAGCCGGAACGCTTGCCGCGCTCTTCGTCAGCCTCGGACTTCGCGGCGCCGGGGAAACTCTCGGCTACGCGGGCCTCTTCACTCGTATCGCAAGATCCGGAATGCTCGACATCGAGCTTCACAAACTGAAGTACGCTCAATCCGAGGCGACCCATTGACTCTCCGTTTCGGTGTCATCGGCTGTGGCCTCATCGCTTACTGGACCCACCTCCGCCTCATCCCCCGCCTGCGCCACGCCCGCCTCCTCGCCGCCGCCGACCCCGATCCTCTCGCCCGCGAACGCGCCCACCAACTCACCGGGCTGCCCATCCTCGAAGATCCCGCCGCCCTCCTCGCCCGCTCCGATATCGACGCCGTCGTCATCAGCGCCCCCTCCCATCGCCACGCCGACCTCGCCATCGCGGCCGCCCAAGCCGGCAAGCATATCTATCTCGAAAAACCCATCGCCATCGATCTGCCATCGCTCCACGCTCTCAACGCAGCCGTCCGCGCATCCGGCGTCCGCTTTGCCACCGGCTTCAATCGCCGCCACCATCCCCTCTTCCTCCAAGCCCGTCACCTTCTGAATGCCGGAGCCATCGGATCAGTCCGCGCCGTCTTCTCTTCGTTCTGCGAACCAGTTGACGCCATGCCCCCCTGGAAGCGCCAACGCGCTACCGGCGGTGGCGTCCTCCTCGACCTCGGCTCCCACCATACGGACCTCCTCCGCTGGTTCCTCAACGCCGAAGTCACCCAGTCCGAATGCCGCCTCGCCTCCCGTGCCACCGAACACGACGAGGCCTGGCTGCAACTCCGCTTTTCCAGCGGCGCCGAATCCTCGAGCTACTTTTCCTTCCATGCTGCCCAAGCCGATTTCTTTGAATTCATCGGAGAAACTGGCGCCCTCCGCGTCGATCGCCACCGCGCCACCCTCACGCCACGCTCCTCCTCTCCCGCTCTCTTCGCATGGCGCACCCTTCGTCGCATCCGCGCCACCTACGATCCCTCCTACCAATCCGCTCTCCAAGCCTTCGTAGACTCCCAACCCGGCGCCACCCTCGAAGACGGCGGCCGCAGCCTGGAGATCCTCCTCTCCGCCGAAGCCTCATGCGCGTCCTTCTGATGCTCGATTGGAACCGTGGACGCGGCGGCGCCGAAGCCCACGCGCTCCATCTGCGCGACGGTCTCCGCGCCGCTGGCGATGACGTTCGCCTCCTCGTCAGCAGCGTCGGCTCCGCTGGGGACGGGCAGGCCGACTACATCGCCTACGGCACCGAATCCCGCGCTGCCCAGACTCTCCTCCAGATCGCCAATCCCCACGCCATCGCCACCGTCCGCCGCGCTGTCGCCGACTTTCGGCCCGACGTAGTTTGGGTCAACATGTTCGCCCTCCAACTCTCCCCCGCCGCCATCTTCGCCCTGGGTTCCGTCCCCAAGGTCCTCTTTGTATCCGACTATAAGATCATCTGCCCCCTTAGCCACAAGCTACTCCCGGACGATACCCGGTGCACCCTCCCCGCCGGCCGTAACTGTCTGCATTCAGGTTGCACCAGCTTCCCGCACTGGCTTCGCGATCAGTTCCGCTACGGGCTCATCTGCCGCGCCGTCCGCGCCTGCCAATCCGTCCTCACCTGCAGCCAATGGGTAACGGATGAACTTGCCGCTAACGGCATACCCTCCCGTCCGCTCCTCCTCCCGGTCCGGCCTCCCCCCGGTAATTTCCGGCGCAACCCCGCGCCCACGCCGACGCTCCTCTTCCTCGGCCGCCTCGATCGCGAAAAGGGCGTCGACCTCCTCCTCCGTGCATTCGCTCAAGTTGCCCGGCAACTTCCGCACGCCCGTCTCCGCATCGCCGGACAGGGCCCCGAGCGTCAACCCTTAGAACAACTCTCCGCCGTCCTCGCCATCGCCCCGCAAGTCGATTTCCTTGGTTGGTGCGACCCCGACCAACTCGAACCCGAGTATGCCCGCGCCTGGGCCATGGCGGCCCCTTCCATCTGGGCAGAGCCCCTCGGGCTCGTCGCCGTCGAGGCAATCGTTCGCGGGACGCCCGCCATCGTTCCGGATCAAGGCGGCCTCACCGAAACCGTCACCCCGGGCGAGTCCGGTTGGCACTTCCGGACCAACGACGAGGCTTCGCTCGCACAGTGCCTCCTATTGGCCCTTAGCGCCCCCTTCGCAGTCTCCCCGGCCACCATCTCTGCGGCAGTTGCGCGCTACGATGTGGCCGCACATGTCAATAGTCTCCGGATCCACTTCCAAGAAATCATTCGAACGGATACCCTACATCCATGCGTACCTCCCGCTTAGCCCTCCTGCTCGTCGCCAGCCTCCACGCCCAATCACCGGCTCCCCTCCACGTCGGAGGCCAGTACGCTGTCCCCTTCGAAGCGTGGCTCACCCGCCAAGCCGAACAGCATTGGGACCAGCGCGAACAATCGCTCCAACGTCTCGCCACCGCCGAACAGATCCGCGAACGGCAAGCCTACGTCCGCCAAGTCATGCTCTCCGCCATCGGCGGCCTCCCCACCTCTAAAACCCCTCTCAACGCCCGCGTCACCGGCTCTTTCACCCGCGACGGCTATCGCGTCGAAAACGTTATCTTCGAAAGCCAGCCCGGCTTCCTCGTCACCGCCAACCTCTACCTGCCCACCACCGGCCGCGCCCCCTATCCCGCCGTCCTCGGCGTCGCCGGACACAGTGTCAACGGCAAGGCTTCGGCGACCTATCAAGCCGCCTTCATCGGTTTCGCCAAACAAGGCTTCGCCGTCCTCGCCTACGACCCGCCCGGCCAGGGTGAACGTCTCGAATACCTCGACGCCGATACCGGTCGCTCCCGCCCCGGCGTCGGCGTCGCCGAACACAATATGGCTGGCCTCCAAACCCTCCTCACCGGCCAGACCCTCGCCCGCTACTTCATCTGGGATGGCATCCGCGCCTTCGACTATCTCCTCACGCGCCCCGAAATTGACCCTCAGCGCATCGCGGTCGCCGGCAACTCCGGCGGGGGCACCCAAGCCTCCTACCTCGCCGTATTTGAACCCCGCCTTGCCGCCGTCGTCGCCTCCTGCTACATCACCCGCTGGCGCGAACTCTGGTCCGGCCCCGGCCCCCAGGATGCCGAACAAATCTTCCCCCGCTTCCTCGAGAAAGGCCTCGACTTCGGCGACTTCGCCCTCGCTCATGCACCCCGCCCCTTCCTCATGACCACCGCCATACGCGACTACTTTCCCATCGCTGGAGCCCGCGCCACTTTCAAACAAAATCAGCGCCTGTTCGACATGCTCGGCGATGGCCAGAAGTCCGGCTACTTCGAATACGACGACACCCACGGCTGGTCCCAACCCCGCCGCGAAGCCGCGTACCGCTTCCTCGCCAAGAACTTCCAGGGCCGCGACATTGACGGCCGCGAACCCGCATTGTTACCGGAAGAAGAGTCGCTTCTCTACGCCACGCCCACCGGGCAGATCGCCACCTCTGGCGGCCGCGAGACCGTCCGTACCCTCAACCTCGCCGAAGCCCGCCGCCTCGCCGCCCTTCGCCCGCCCGTCACCCTAGATTCGGTCAAGAGCGCGCTCGGCTGGAAGGCTCTGCCACCCATTCCTCCAGCCCGCAAGCTCAACGAGGAGACGCGCGACGGAGTCCGCATTGAGAAGCTCGAACTGACTGTTGAAGGCGGCCTCCCCATCCCGGCCCTGCTCTTCCATCCCGCCACCGTCCGCCGCACTATTGTCTATACCAACTCCGCCGGCAAATCCGCCGATCCCGATATCTTCGAACTCGTCCGGGCCGGCGCCCTCGTTCTCGCGGTCGATCCCCGTGGCTCTGGCGAAAGCTATCAATCCCGGGCCCAGGGCGGTTACCGCCAGGACTATCAACTCGCCGCCCGCGCCATGCTTCTCGGCCGCAATCTTGTCGAGATGCAAACCGCCGATCTTATCTCCGCCGCCCGATACCTCCAGAGCCACCCCGAAGCGGCCAACCGCGCCCCCGCGCTCTACGCCAAGGGCGCTCTCGGCCCGGCCGCCCACTTTGCCGCCGTGCTTCATCCGGCCATCTCTGAACTCGTCCTCGAGCGTTCCATCGTCAGCTACCAACACCTTGCTGAGGCGCCCGTCCACGAAGGTCTCAACACCGTAGTCGTCCCCGGAATCCTGAGCCGCCTGGACCTGCCTGAAGTCGCGAAACTCATCGCCCCGCGCCCCGTCACCCTCGTCTCCCCGCTCTATCCCAACGGCCGCCGCCTGCTCAAATCCGAAGTACAGGTCCCCGGCGCGAAAGTCCTCCTTCGCGGGGAAGGCTGGAACCTCCAACGCACCCTCCCCCATTGGTTCGTCCAATAGGCTGGACTACCCTTGACTCCCTGTGGAGCGGCTGATAAAAAGTCTTCATCTCTGCGAGGGCTAGCGCCCACCGATTAGGCAACAGAGTTGGAGTAAACATCCCATGAGTCGTTCTTCCGCGCTGATTACGGCATTCGTGTGTTTGGCCCTCTCGGCCTCGAACCTCTTTTCGCAGGGCACCCAAGGCTCCATCTCGGGCACTGTCTTTGACGCCTCCGGCAGCGTCCTCCCCGATGCCGTCGTCCGGCTCACGAACGACGGAACCGGCCAGCGTTGGGAGTCCCGCACTGGCGCCACGGGCAACTTCAACTTCCCCGCCTTGCTCCCCGGACGATACACCCTCGAAGGCGAACGAACCGGTTTCAAAACCGTCCGCAACTCCGGCATCGTTCTCCAGGTAGCTCAAAGTGCCACCGTCGACCTCCGCCTCGAAGTCGGCTCCCTTGCTGAACGCGTCGAAGTCACCGCCAGCGCCCCCGTCCTCAATCGAGAAAGCGCCGCCGTCGGCCAGGCCATCGAGAACAAACAAATCCTCGACATGCCCCTCAACGGACGCAACTTCCTCCAACTCGGACTCCTCGTCCCCGGCGCCAGCGAAAACCCCGGCGCCCAAAGCCAGTTCAGCATTAACGGCATGCGCGGCAACATGACGTCCACCCTCCTCGACGGCATGGAAGTCCGCGCCGTCCGCAACGGCCGCCCCGCTCTCCAACCCTCCGTCGACGCCCTCCAGGAATTCCGCATCCAGCAGAACGCTTTCAGCGCCGAATTCGCCACCGGCACCGCCGTCATCAACGTCGCCTTCAAATCCGGTACCAATGGCTTCCACGGCACCGCCTACGAATTCCTCCGCAACGACAAACTCGACTCCCGCAACGTCTTTGATCGCACCCCCACCCTCCCGCCGTTCCGCCGCAACCAGTTCGGCGTCGCCGCCGGCGGCCCCGTCATCAAAAACAAGCTCTTCTTCTTCGCTAACTACGAAGGTCTCCGCACCCGCCGCTCCCGCACCGTCTTCGCCAACGTCCCCACCCCTGCCCAACTCAGCGGCGACTTCACCGGCTCCCCCCTCATCTTCGATCCCCTCGTTGTCACCAACGGCCTCCGCCAACCCTTCCCCGGCAACCGCATCCCCGCCGGCCAAGTCTCCCAATACGCCCGCGCCGCCGCCAAACTCTACCCCACGCCGAACCTCACCGGCGTCCCTGGACAGAACTACGTCACCCAGCGCCCCAACCCCGATGACGCCGACCAGGGTAACCTTCGCATGGATTCCGTGCTCACCGAAAAACACAACCTCTTCGGGCGCTTCTCCGAATCCCGCGCCAACAACGAAACGCTCACCGCCCTCCCCTACACCGGCAGTCTCAATACCAGCAATGGCCGCAACGCCACGCTCAGCCACACCTGGCTCGTCAGCCCCTCCACCATCAATCAGTTCCGTCTCGGCTATACCGGTATTGATGTCTTTGTCGGCAACCCGCTCGCCGCTACACCCCTCGCCATCACTGAGTTCGGCCTCCGCAATCTAAATATTCCCGGCAACGCCCAAGGCAGTCCCCAGCTCAACATCGTCGGCATCACCACCATGGGCAGCGGCCCCTTCACGCCGCAGGGCTCGAAGGAACACCTCTACGAACTGGGCAACGATCTTACGCTCCAACGTGGCCGCCACGCCTTCAAAGCTGGCTTTGTCGCCCGCCGCTATCGCCCCGCCCTGCGCGCCCTGCTCACTCCCAATGGCATCCTGAACTTTGAAAACCGATTCAGCAACCAGATCGGCGTCGCCGGCACCGGAACCTCTATCGCCGATTTTGTCCTCGGCTACCCGCTCTCCGCCCGCGTCGGCACTCCCATCCAAACCAACGGCTTCGTCGACCTCGCCTATCACAACTATGGCTTCTACCTCCAGGACGACTTCAAGCTCAGCCCCAAACTCACCCTCAATCTCGGCCTCCGCTACGAATACCAGAACCCCATTCGCGAACGCTACAACTCCGCTCGCAGTTGGAGTGTCGCCGAACAACGCTTCCTCGAAGTTGGCAAGGACCTCCCCTCGCTCACCGCCCCGGACCGCAACAACTTCGCCCCCCGCGTCGGCGTCGCTTATAGCCTCACCCCCAAAACCGTCATCCGTGCCGGCGCTGGCCTTTTTTATGGCTTCATCCGCGGAGACGAGTACCCCATCTACCAGCTCAACCCCCCGTTCTCGAACGACGCCACCATCAACTCCGATCCCCTCCGCCCCACCCTCCTGCCGGGTGTCCTCTTTCCCGCGCCCTCCAGCGAACTGCGGCCCGGCACCAACGTCTTCTCCATCGACTATCAGCTCCCTGCCAGCCAAACCTATCAGTGGAATGTCACCCTTCAGCGGGAGTTACTCGCAAACTTAGCCCTGGAGTTGGCGTACGTCGGCTCCAAGTCTTCGAATCTCACTGGCCGCTCTCTTCCGAATCAGGCCATCCCGGACGTTGATCCCACCCGCCCCACGCCAATTCAATCCCGCCGGCCCAACCCCTTGATCGGTGACGTCAGCCTTACCGGCGCCCTCGACCCGGCCAATTACAACGCCCTCCAGGCCAAACTCGAACGCCGATACGCCGCCGGTCTCTCCCTGCTGGGCGCCTTCACCTACAGTAAAGCGCTCGGCATCAGTGAAGGTGGCGATCAATCCACCGTCATGGACACCCGGGACCGCCGCCGCGACTACGGTCCGCTCCCCTACGATCAGCGCTTCCGCTTCACCATGAGTTTCGCCTACGAACTCCCCTTCGGCAAAGGCAAGCAGATGTTGAACAGCATCCCCGCCTGGGCCGATGTGGCCCTCGGCGGTTGGCAACTCGGTGGCATCGTCACCATGCGGGTCGGCGAAGCCCGCTCCCCCGCTGGCAACGTCTCGGCCAACGTCGGCCGCTCTGATCGCAATCGCCCGGACCGCATCGGCGCCGGCAATCTCCCTCGTGACGAACGCGGTGTCAACCGCTGGTTTGACACTTCCGCCTTCCGGCCCCAGGCCTTCGGACGCTTCGGAAACTCTGGCGAGGGCGTCCTCCGCATGCCCGGAGCCAACAACTGGGACCTCAGCCTCCTCAAGAACTTCCGCATTACGGAAACCAGTT
Organism: Candidatus Sulfopaludibacter sp. SbA3; assembly: GCA_945890485.1. Taxonomy (GTDB): domain Bacteria; phylum Acidobacteriota; class Terriglobia; order Bryobacterales; family Bryobacteraceae. Next base: position 110,225 of record CAMDCN010000023.1, read on the forward strand.
CGCTCCAATTCCGCAGCGAATTCTTCAGTGCGTTCAACCACCCCCTCTATGGCTTCCCCGGTCTAACCATCGGCACGCCCCAGTTCGGAGTCATCACCACGGCCAGCGGCTCCCGCTCCATTCAAATGGCGTTAAAGCTGATTTGGTAACAGCCCGCTGAACATTCCGTTGAGTCTGCGCCGGATTTTCAGTACCCTGTATGCCATGACAACCCGGCGTAACTTTGTAGTCTCTGCCATGGCGGCCGGCGCAGCCTTCGCCAACTCCAAAACCTTTCCTTACCAGGAATTCGAGCAGCGCATCGCCAAAAAAGACTTCCGAGACATGACCAAGGAAGTGCTCCCCACGCCCTGCATGGTCGTCGATCTCGATCTCTTTGAGAAGAACCTCAAGACCATGGCCGACTACGCCAAGTCCGCCCCCATCCAGCTTCGCCCCCACGTTAAAGTCCATAAGAGCGTCGACATCGCCAAGCGTCAGGTCGCTCTCGGCGCTATCGGTATCACTTCCGCCACCATCGCCGAGAGCGAGCTCATGTCCCGCGGCGGCATCAAGGGCGTCCTCTGGACCAAACAGCCCGCCAGCTACAACAACATCGTCCGCGCCATCGCTCTCAGCAAAGCCGACCCCACCTTCATGTTCGTCGTCGACGACGCCTCGGTCCTCGCCAAGGTCGAAGAGGCTGCCGTCGCCGCCAAAGTGAATTGCCGCCTGGTCGTCTCCGTCTTCGCCGGCCTCACTCGCCAAGGCATCGCCAACGGCCAACCCGCCGTCGATCTCGCCAAGCGCGTCATGTCCACCAAGAACGTCAGCTTTGAAGGCTGGATGGCTTACTCCGGCGGCGCCTCCCACACCAAAGGCTGGGAAGCCCGCCGCAAGAAATCCGTGGAAGACCTCTCCGGCGTCAACGAAACGGTAGCTCTGGCCAAGAAAGCAGGCCTCCCCAATGGCATCGTCAGCGGCGGCTCGACCGGTACCTATAACATGGACCACGAACTCGGCCTGACCGAACTCGAGTGCGGCAGCTACGTCTTCATGGACTCCCTGTACCGTGCCGTCGGCGGCAAGTCCGACGACAAAGTCTACACCGACTTTGAAAACTCTCTCAGCATCATCACGACGGTTGATAGCAAGCACCACGCCGGCCAGGCCACCATCGACTACGGCAACAAGGCCCTCCTCCAGCCCACAGATCAGGTGAAAGGCATGCCCTGGATGAAGCTCGAAAAGCAGGGCGCCGAGTATGGCATCCTTCGCTGGACGGACGGCGGCGGAGAAACGAAAGTGGGCGACCGCGTCGAGATCTACTGTTCCAACCTCGATATGAGCACCAACTGCTACGACCGCTACTACATCGCGCGAGGCAACCAGATTGTCGACGTATGGCCCATCATGGGCCGCGCCGGCGCCGCGCAGCGGTAGCAAACATTCATTCATAGGGAGTTCCGTGGGGCCCGTGCGCGTAGCCGGACCCCTTCGTCCCTCCCTCAAACGCCCGCAACGCGGAGTTGTGCCTCATTGTAACGAGCTGATCTTTCGGACTCTGTCCAGCCCTAACGAGTCCCATCGCCTGGATTCGAGCTCCAGTGGCCTCCTCGCAACAGTTTGCGAGGAACGGCCTCGTGGGTGCCCCACATACACAAGTTCCCCTCCACCGTCCGGGTAGAAATAGATTGCCGCCGAAAGGGCCACCGGTCCGCAGTCGAGGCAGGGAAGTGGTCGAGCCCGTCTGACCCGAATCAGGAATTGGCCGGAGAGAGCTAGCGGTGGCGCCGTGCCGCGAGTAGGGAAGCACGGTGACGCGGTCCCCCCCGGCTCCTCCACTCGTCCCCCGCCCCCATAGCGCCGACGCATAGTGCCTTCCACCTGATATGCGAGCGGCTCAGTGCCTTAGAGGCGTGCCTTTCTAAGGCATTGCCCTGATGGAAAATTGGTACCAACGTCCTATCCGGAAATGAACCGGCCGATTCATGGTCCTATAGGTCCGGTTATGGTCCCATCGATTATGGTCCAGAGGAGTGTTCGGGGAGGCGTTGCCACGCATGCGCCACATCTGCAGCTAGTGCTGCCCCTGCTCGGACTTGTGTACTTGGTCTACCTTGTTTCAGGTAGTCCTGTACCATGGCCCACCCCGGTTCATCACCTCCTCGAAGCTCTACTCAGCGTGAGTCTCCTTGGCGCGGGGATCGCCTTTCGTCATCAGCACATCTTGCCCCAACTCGTCATTCCTCTCCTGCGGACTTTCGCGGCGCTACTGGTCTTGCACGTCAATCTGGAGTGGTGGCTATCGCCATCGAGTTCCATTCTGCATCCAGTGCTGGTCCTGGTGGCCGGAGCATGCATGACGCTGGCATGGAAGGAGTGGTTTTTGCTTTTGGTGTGCCCCGTGTTCTCCGGATGGATCCTGTTCTCCTTTTCATGGCTGCCGCCGAACGAGAGAATCCTCGGAATCCTGGCGTTGGGTATAACGACAGCCGCCACCGCCCTTCTGCAGTGGGGCCGTTTGCGGAACCTGCCCCCTCCGGTCGCCGGCGTCGCGCTGAAAGACGCCGTCGCCGCGGAAATTGAACGGGAACGGTTTCTGATCGCCGGCGAGGCGACGCAAGACGGCCTCTGGTTCTGGGATCTCACCTCCGGTTCGTTCAGCTATAACGCCTCTTGGGCGCGCCTGCTGGCTCACAAGCCGGGAGAACTGCGGGAGGATGTCGAGGAATGGTTGAGCCGTGTTCACCCAGGGTATCTTGAGGATCTCCGTAGCGATATTTCCGCGCACCTCAAAGGAACCGTGGGTCTCTTCTCGAACGAACACCGGCTGTTGCGAAAGGATGGCACCTACGTCTGGGTTTCCGCCCGTGGCACCTGCCAGCGCAATGAAAAGGGCAAAGCGATCTCTTTGTCAGGCTCCCTTCGCGATATGACTTCGGTCATCGACGCAGGCCGCACCTCGCTTCATGACTCCTTCCACGACAAGCTAACCAACCTGCCGAATCGTGGATTTCTGATGGCCCGCCTGAACCAATTGACTTCGCGGAAGATGAACGATGGCCACAAGGCTCCACTGTTCGCCCTTCTCTTTCTCGATCTCGACCGTTTCAAAGTCATAAACGATAGCTTGGGGCATCTGGCTGGCGACCAGTTGCTTCTGGGCGTTGCGGACCGTCTCCGCCACTGCGTCCGCCCAATGGATATGGTCAGCCGCTTTGCGGGCGATGAATTTGCCGTGCTGCTCGAACAGGTGGTGGATACCGAGGAAGCCCTTCGCATTGCACTCCGCATCCGCGACGCGCTCGGTGCGCCCCACGATCTCGGTGGCAAAGAGGTCATCAGCGGTGCCAGCATCGGCGTTGTGATGGGTCACGATCGGGGGGATTCCGCGGACGAACTGTTGCACGCCGCCGATACGGCGATGTATCACGCCAAGACGCAGCGCCGGGGCCAGGTGCAACTGTTCGACGATAGTCTCCGTGCTGCAAACTCGCGGGTGCTGGATTTGCAGAACGATCTCGCCCGGGCCCTCGAGCGGAACCAACTTATTCTCCACTATCAACCCTACGTTTCTCTCGCCACCGGCCACATCCAGGGCGTGGAGGCGCTGGTCCGCTGGCAGCGCAAACCGGATGAATTGATCGGGCCGACCGAGTTCATTTCGCTGGCCGAGGACATGGGCGTAATTAATGAAATTGGGGACTGGGTCCTTCGCACCGCCTGCGCCCAGAGCGTGGCCTGGAGCAAGCAAGGCGTACCACCCATCCGCATGTCCGTCAACATCTCCGCCCGTCAGTTGCAGGATGCCGACTTTGCCTCCCGCGTCCGCGCGACGGTTCGGGAGACCGGCATGGCCGCCCAGTTGCTCGAACTCGAACTCACCGAGAGCACATTAATCCATACCCTCGACCGCGCTCCGCACACCCTCCAGCATCTTTCGGGCCTGGGGATTCGCACCTCCGTCGATGACTTTGGTACCGGTTACTCTTCTCTGAACTACCTGCGCCAATTCACCTTCCAAACTCTCAAGATGGACCGGTGCTTCGTCGCCGACCTGGCGAGCGACAGCCGAACCCGGGCCATTGCCAAGGGTCTCATCACGCTCGCTCACGATCTGAAACTCCGTGTTATCGCCGAGGGCGTGGAACGCCGGGAGCAGTTGCAGGCCCTCACCAGTCTGCATTGCGACTCCGTGCAGGGCTTCCTCATCAGCCCTCCCCTGCGCGAGCAGCTGCTTACTCCCGGCCTCCGCGCGGGCCGTCTACCCCGCGTCGTCGAATGGGCGCAGGCTACGCCGCGGGATGTTAGGCGGCTTGGCGAAACACTCAGCGCGGACAGCCTCCGTTCGGCTCCGGAAGGTACTCCCGCCATCACCCCTTGCATTCCACCCCAGGATGTAATCTAAGCAGTATCCGCGGGTAAATTAACCCGGATCCAGATCCTTCAAATAGGGGAAATCTGCGCAGACTAATCGCTTTGTTGCGCTTCGCGGCCTTGCTGGCCATCGCACAAATCGGGACGTCCACGATGACCGGCCGAGTCACTGATTCCACCGGCGCAACCGTACCCAACACCACCGTGGTAGTCGTTCAGAAAGGTACTAACTTTACCTTTACTGCGAGAACGAATGAAAAAGGGATCTACCGTGCTCCCTCGCTTCAGCCAGGCGCATACCGCGTTACCTTCGAAACCCAAGGGTTTAAGAAGATTATTCGAGACGACATCGAGCTCCGCACCGGCGATACCCTCGCCGTCGACGCGGTCATGCAGGTAGGTCAATTCACCGAACAGATCGAGGTAAAGGGCGGCGCCCAACTCCTCGAAACCGAAACCTCTGCCACAGGTTCCGTCCTGTCCGGAGACACGCTCTACGAAATGCCGCTCTATCAGCGGTACGTCAACTCCACGCTCAACCGTGTGCCCGGTATGACGAGTGGCAGCTACGCCTATAGAGGCAGCCTTGGCGCCTACCATCTCGCCGGTCAACGCAATGGCGCCATCGAAATCTTTGAAGACGGTGTGAATGGCAACGACCAGAAGGGTGGCGCCGAGACCATCAAGCCGATTCAGAACTCGGTTGCCGAAGTGACAGTCATCACGACGGTTCCGCCCGACGAGTACGGCCATTCAGCCGGCGGCATTATCTCTATGGTGTAGAAGAGCGGCACCAACGAACTCCACGGTATGGGTTCCTGATACGGCCGCCCCCGCCGCATGCAGCACCGCTTGTACTTTGACAAGTTCACGACTGCCCATCAGGACGTCATCTCGTTCTTCATGCAGCCGGCCGCCAACATCAGCGGCCCATCATGATTCCGAAGCTTTATGACGGCCGGAACAAGACCTTCTTCTTCGGCTATCAACGGCTTCTTGAGAACAAGACCGCGTATGTCCCGCGGCCTGTTCTTCTCCACGTTCTCTACCTGGTCGAAGGCCATCAATTCGCAGGACAACGACAACGACGGCACGGGCGTGGCGCCCCTGCAGAACCGGGGACTGGAGATATATCACCCCGGCCATCGCTGGCTCGCCACGGTCAACTATGAGCTCCTGTTCGGAGCAGGGAAGCGGGCAACCCGTTGAACGTCTCTTTTGACGGCAGCTCGAACAACTACTTCCCCACGTTTGCCGGTAACCGCCGCCCGAATGTCGTGGGACCCATCAGCATCCGGGACGACTACCGCGACCTCGGCGGCGATCGCTTCAACGTGCAGTACATCAACTCCGTCTTCACCGGTGGCAACAATGGTCTGGACGCTTTCGCCTATCCCGCGGCCTTCACCGTCGGCAATCTGGGCCGCAACTCCGTTGGGACTTCCACAACGCTCTGAAGACCTACAACTTCAACCCGTCCACCACCACCGTCGACTTCCGCAATCCCCGGACGTTCGGCAAGGTGTCCAGCGATCCGCGCACGGCTTCCCTCGGTGGGCAGCCGCTCATGAACCTGACCTTAGCCATCTTCTTCTAACCCGAAGTCGGATGGAAACTCGGCCGGCCCCCCAAAAAGGGGCCGGCTCTTTTTTTATCGCGCCACCGGCAAGTAGGCCAACGCCGAAGGAATACCGTTGATGGAGATCCGCAATTGGTACTCCCCATCCGCCTGATCACCGGGCACCTGGAACCCAACCAGGTAGACCCCCGCAAAGCTCGATAGCCCCGTGTAGAGCGGCGCAACCGTGCGCGGGCCGAGTTCCAGCACCACCTGGCCCGTCACCGGATAGCCGCCATCCCGTGCCGCTGGAATCCGTCCCGTCGGTATGGCCGGATTGGTCGCGCCCAAGCCCATGGCATACGCAATCACGAACTCCCCCGGTCTTGCCGGGCGCACCGCCAGACCATTGATCGAGCTGACGCCGAACAGGTCCGCCGGAGCAATGTAGGCCGAGTTGTCGGCGGCCAAAGTGGCCGCAAAACGGCGGTTCCGCTGGTCATAGGTGAAGAAGGAAGGAATTAATGCCCCTGCCTGCACCGTCACCGGCGCACTGCGCACCCCGTCTCTCTCCACGACGATGGAAATCGGTCCGGCCGCCAAGCCATCGGGTGCGATCCCGTTCACTTGACCTGGGCTGGTGAACACCAGCACGGCCTCCTGGCTCCCTAGAAACACCCTTGTCCCGTTTAGGGAACGCGGCGCATTGCCGTCCACGAATGCCTGGCTCCAGTCGCCTGTACCCGCGCTCAGACTCGATCCAAAGATGGAGAAGAACGCTCCAGACGCCAACGGCGTAGTCTCGGCGAAAGTGGCGCCGTTCCGAACCCCGGCGCCGGTGAAAGAGGGGGACGTGGCGCCAACATTCGCCGCGAATGGATCTCGTGCCAGTTGGGAAACCTCGGACGCCGACAATTCGTTTGTATAAGCTCGCAGCAGGGCAATCCGTCCCGAGGCATAGTCCTGCCGGCTCTGGTCCGCCAGGTTGTCGAGGAAGAAGTGGACCACCCGGTTTGCGGTGGTCAGGTTCATGGAGTCCGTTCCCAGACTCATGTCCACCTGACCATTTACATAGAGGCGTGCCCGGCCGTTGGCAACCGTCAACACGACGTGTTGATACTGGCCAGTAGTCTGCGCCACCGTACCTGTCGCGAGCGTAGAAAAGGTATACCGGTTCTGCGGATTCAAATAGAGGCCCCGGTCGGAGGTTCGGTCGAGAACATCAATCACCCGTCGAAATGTTGAAGCCCGTTCCGTAAACGTGAAGACGAGTTCGAAAGAGTACGAAAGCGGATTGACGACGTTGTCAGTGGACAGGGACAGTCCCGCCTGCTCGGACGGGAGTCCAGAAAACTGGTAAACCGTCCGCTGCGCCCCAAACACGGTGTCGGTGACAAACGAGTTTCTGTTCAGCGGGTCGACCGCTACTAACGGCGCGGTTCCGACCACCGGCGCCAAGCTGTTTTGGAATGTGTAGGCCGCCGTCAAGGAAGCCGATTGCGCGAAGGCAGCCACGCTGGCCGCCCCGACGAGAATTGCGAAACGAAGCCAATATGCACACATAATACAGACACGCGGAAACGTCCCGCCGATAAGCTCAATCCTTTAAAAATATTATATGGCCGCCAAGCGAACCATCATTTTTGACCTCGGCAAGGTCATCATCCCCTTCGACTTCGAGCGCGGCTACCGCGCCATCGCCGCCGACTGCGGTCTCCCCCCTGCCGAAATCCGCTCCCGCATCGCCACGACCGGCCTCGTCGTCCGCCTCGAGACCGGACTCATCGAGCCCGAAGACTTCGTCGCCGAAATCAGCCGGCTGATCGAGTTCCCTGGAACCTATCAGGATTTCTGCCGCCACTGGAGCTCCATCTTCCTTCCCGATACGCTCATTCCGGAAGATCTCATCGTGCAACTGAAGCAGAGCTACCGCTTGTTGCTTCTTTCAAACACCAACGCCATCCACATCGACATGGTCCGGGAACACTACGGTATCCTCCGTCACTTTGACCACCTGATTCTGTCGCACGAAGTGAAGGCCATGAAGCCCGATCCGAAGATCTATGCCGCCGCCCTCTCCCACGCCAAAGCCGAGCCCCACGAATGTTTCTTTACCGATGACATCCCCGACTATGTCGAAGGCGCCCGCCGCGCTGGAATCGACGCCGAGCAGTTCACCGGATATCAAAACCTGCTCGGACATTTGCGCAGTCGCGGCATCCTCACCTAACGTCGTAGATAAAGATCGAGTAACCGGCCCGGGCCGTCGGCGTCCGATTCCGGAAGTGGCGATAGAACTCCCTATACTCGGGCTCGAAATAGTGACCCGGCAATACTGACGCGCTGATCGCGTAGATTCCCGGCTGCAATGCCAATTCCGTTCGTCCGGCCGCCAATTCCTTACTCCACGGCGGGGGATCCCAGACGAGCTGTTCATCCCGAAAGTATCGCCAGGGTGCGTCCGCTCCGAAATAGGTTAGCCGCACTTGCGAAACCTGGTTCCGGGCCATCCATTGTTTCAATAGTGGCAAGTCCTGTCCCCAATCCAGGTTGCTGTCTACCAGGTAGTTCACCCCCTGCGCTGGTCCGCCCACCCATGCATTGAAGAAGGAGATGCCATGCGGGTAGTTGATCATCGCCTCCATCGCTCCTGCCGCCGCCGCCACCAGTACGAATCGCCTCCATCGCTGCCACGCCGCCGCGGCTAGTAGTGCTCCGAACGGCAGTGCCGGCAGGATCAGCCGGAGGCCTAGTTGAAACGAGGACAGCGACGCAAGCCCGATGTACAGCAGCGGCGGCAGCAGCAGGAAGAGCCACCTCGCATCCCGCTCCCGCACCCCTCGCCAAGCTGCTAATCCTCCTGCGCCAAGGAACAGCACCTGGAAACCAATCGGCACCTTCACCGCCAATGCCGCCAGGAAATACCACGGCGCTCCTCCGAGATAGGTCCGCCCCCACAAGTAGACCGGCGGGCTATCGGCCGACGACAGAATCAGCGAACTGCATCCCGCCCAGAGGTTCTCCGGAACTGGAATCCACCGAAAAGCAGAAGCCGCCCAAGCCAATGCGCGAGGAGCGTTCGGATGCCTGTAGACCGCCCCAACTTCGAGAGATTCGAGCAGTCGCACGTTTCCCTGGTAGACGAGGCAGAGTCCCGCGTACAACAAGACAAGGAAGGCTGGCAGGAACATCCACGCCTTCCGGGGAGCCCGCAGCAGAATCAGAATGGGTGCGATTCCGGCCAAAATCAATAAGGAGAGCTTTGCCGAGATGCCCAGTAGCGTCGCACCGGCCAACCACGCCAAGGTTCGCCAAGTAGGCGCTTGCCAAAACCGCCAAGCCACGTACCAGAAAGCCGTATAGGCCAACGCGCACGCCACATCGTTTTTGACCAGTACCCCGTGCCCCAACACCGTGGGCTCCACCGCGATAATCGCAGCCGCCAACAGGCCTGCCGGCGGCCCCCACTCCGCCCGTGCCCAAAACCAGACAAGCGTCGATAGCCCCAGCGGAAAAATCAACAATGGCAACCGCGATGCCAGAGTCACCTGCGAGTAGTAGGGGTCCTTCAAGTCGCCACTCCACTGGATCGCCAGGTTCCACTCGGCCCCCGGCTGCCATTTCGGATCGCTAACCGAAGGCATTTCCAGCCCAACCGCCGCCGGAGCCCAGCCAGCGGCGATTTTCAACAGCGGCGCCAAATCGGGCAGCGGATACGCCTTGCTGTTGTGCCAGTAAAAATGCGCACCCAAAATGTGGTTGGGCTCGTCCGCGGTGATCCCCGTTTGCCAAACCCCATACAGCAGCAGCGCTGCCTGAATGGCGAGCAAACCAACAATGCGAAAGCGGTGCAGCACACCCCGAGGTGCACTCACACCAGGGACACTAACCTGGGTGGCAGACATAAAGATCTAGGAGGGAATCGCCTAGCCTAATGCAAATTCGTCGCCCTGGCAAGTTGGCCCCGGCCGTGCGGAACGGAGCAGCCCTTGGACTCGGCGATGGCTTTCGCGACGCTTTACCGTGCGCCGCCCCGCCCCGGCCAGACATCTGTGTGCTCTTGAGAACAAGACCCAGAACGATTTGGCCGACGCTCTCTTCGCCGCCGAACCCGTCCATTCTCTTCACGTTTCGGGCGACCTCCTCGGGGCGGACGGGATATCCCGCCGCAATAGACGCCTCAGTTCGTCCAGGCTTCCATCGCGGCGAATCGGCGGCGGGTTCGCCCAGATCTCTCCTCCACCAATTCCTGAAGCTGCCGAACGAGCGTCGCCACCGCTTAAGTTAACTCTGATGCGACCCGCCCCCATACCACGACATCCCCAGCAACTGCCCCGCCACGCCACAACTCACCCCCGAACCCCAGTTCCGGTTCAACCAATCCGGCGTCCCGCCAAGTTGATACTCCTGCGTCATCCCGCTAGGCCGCGCCATCGCATCATAACTCATCACATACGGCTTCGCCTCATCCGGATACTGCATCGTCGCCAGCTTGCCCTCCCCGTCAAACGTATACCCAATATCGTTCGTCACCGTCGAGTTCCCCCGCAGGATCCGCACCCGCTTCGTCACCACCGCCCCCGCCGAGTTGTACGAATACAACTCATCCACCCGCCCGCCCTTCGTCTCCGACTCTCCCGATGGGACATTCGCGCACCCCGTCGTCACCGAAGCCAGCCGACCCGCCAGATTCGCCCCGCTAAAACTCCCGTCCAGCCCCTGGCTCCCATACGTCGTCGTCACCCGCGCGCAAACATCCTCCACGCCCGCCGACGAGAACCGCTTCACCGTTAACGGCCGCCCCTCGGCGTCGTAGGTCCATTCTAAACGCTGGCCCTTCGCATCGGTCTTCTTCTTCAGGCTCCCGTCGTCGAAGTACTCGTACTGCGTCGTCCCATTCTCCGGATGCGTCACCGAAAGCAACTCTCCATTCGAATTGTACGCATAGGTCCGCGTCTGCGTCACCGTCGCCGGGCTCCCCACCCCCTTCCCCGGCCGCGTCATCGTCACCACGTTCAGCTTCCCCAGCAGCGTATAGGTATAGCTGGTGACGTAGTCCGCCCCCGGCCCCACCGGATGCGGCTCCCACACCGTAATCAGATTCCCCAACGCATCATACCTGGCATGCTGAAGGAGTAGCGCGGCTCGCGGCGTCGCCGCGACTCGCGCTACGCTGGAGCTCACCGGGCCTGGGGACGAGGCGAGAAGATCGACTCCCAGTCTGGAGAGCGGGGCATCTCGCCTCGGGGCAGGCCGAGTTTGACTATGGGCTGCGAGCCCGCGATCGTATCTGGCTTCCCCTTCGGTCCACCCGGTTGAGCTCAGAGCTCGCATAGATAGTTGCCGTTTTGCCCTTCGCCCGTGACGGTGTTTCCGCACCGCCGGGTCCAGCCCGCTCTCCATTCTGGAAAGGAGTATCCTCATTATGCCATTCGCCGCCCTCGATCTCCACAAACGCGAGATCGAAGCCGCCACCTTCGACGACGCAGGCCAACTCCTGCATCGCCGGCGCTTCCCAGGTACCCGGGAGGCCATCCTCGCGTTCGCCCACACATACCTCTCACCCCACCATCATGTCGCCGTCGAAGCCACCTTCAACACCTGGGCGGTTGTCGACTTACTAACTCCCCTGGTCGCCTCCATTACTGTCAGCAATCCTCTCCTCACCCGCGCCATCGCCTCGGCGAAAATCAAGACCGACAAGATTGACGTCACCGTGCTGGCTCACCTACTCCGCCTCGGTTATCTTCCTCCCGTCTGGATCCCCGACCCCGCCACCCGCGAACTCCGCAAACAGACCGCCGAGCGCGCGAGTCTCACCCACGACCGCACCCGGCTCAAAAACCGGATTCACGCCGTTCTCAATCAGCGCCTGATCCAGGCCCCGACGGACCTGTTCGACGCCGACGGCCTGCTCTGGTTGCACCGTCTGGAACTCGACCCTGTCGGTCGCCGTGCCCTCGACCGCCTCTTGGCTCAACTCACCCTCGTCGAGCAGCAGATCCGGGCCGCCACCGAAACGCTCGCCCGCCAAGCGCACGCCGATGAGCGCGTACGCCTGCTGATGACCTTGCCTGGCGTCGGCTTCGCCACCGCCCAAACTCTGCTCGCCGCGCTCGGCGATCTTTCCCGCTTTCCCTCCGCCAATCATGCTGCCGCCTATCTCGGCCTGGTTCCGTCCACATACCAATCGGGGGATAAGACCTTCCATGGACACATCACCAAGCGCGGTTCTTCGCACGCCCGCTGGATGCTGGTTGAAGCCGCCCAGCACCTCGACACTCATCCCGGTCCTCTCGGCGCCTTCTTCCGAAAACTGGCCGCCAAGAAGTGCCGCAACATCGCTGTCGTCGCCACCGCCCATAAACTCGTCATTCTGGCTTGGCACTTACTGAATTCCGGCCAGCCTTACCGTTATGCCATTCCGCGCTCCACGGAGGAAAAGCTCCGGCTTCTCCGCGTTCAGGCGACTGGCGAAAAACGCAAAAGCGGCCCCAAGCCGGGCAACGGATTAGCTCAACCCAAGATCGCTCCAGGCGTCCGTTCCCGTAAGCTGAAATCTCTTTCCGAGGTATACGCGGAGGAAAACCTGCCGGCGATGTCTCCGGCGCCTGCCGGCGAACGCCGGCATGTTGCCGAATGTGGAGTATCCGAGTTCGCTGCGGACATATTCGAATCGAAGTATGTGCCACGGGGAAAGGTCACGCGCAGGGAGTAACTCCGGGGCTTCCGGCTAACGATCTTTGATAAGGCACAGGCGAACCCGCGTCAAGGCCAAGCCGCCCTCCGGGCGGTGCTACGCAGCCTTGACCCAGGTCCCCCTGTGCCTTCAGGAGCCATTTATGAGCCGAAAGCCCCTCTCCAGAACCCAACCCCGCCTCGCCCTTCTCTCAATTCCCTGCATTTTTCGGTTGACAAGACCATAGAT
>CAMDCN010000024.1 GCA_945890485.1 Candidatus Sulfopaludibacter sp. SbA3
AAGCCGGTATCGTCGACAACCCAGGCGGAGATGGGAGCGCGGGAGGTCATCTGGGGCAGAACGTAATGGCGGACGGCTTGGAGGAGGAGTTGGTCATTCCAGGGCGCTACGGCGACGACGTGGTGCAGGGATTGATGAGCGCGCCGGACATTGAGAGTGTCAAGACGGGCGGCCATGGGTTCCACGCTTTTGCGCTCTCCGGGCAGAAGGAGGCCGAGGCAGTAGCTGGTTAAGGGCTGATGCCGGTCTCGGTGTCCTGCCGCTTGCGCCAGACCCTGAAGGTAGGCGGCAAGACGCTGTTCGCGTGGGCCTGGCGCGGGGGGAGGTTGCGGGGCCACGCGGAAATTGTATCACACGTTCTGACACAGTAGTACTAGTGACTTGACACATGTCCACTGCCATTTTGCAATTTTGTCCTTGCTCGTCACATACGCACAATGCCACCAAATCTTTACACCCAATAGGTGTAATTGGATTGATACCACAACTCCCCTGCGCACACGTCACAAACGGCAACACAAAAGAGGCCATACCGATCAGCAAAGTAGCGAAGGTCAGTAGAGCAGGCGGATAGGGATTGGTATGAGTATGCGGTGTTGGTGACGAGCTGGGGGCAGAGTGATGTGCGGGTGTTGGCGCAGGCGTATCGGGGCCGGGCGGATGCCGAGAACATGTTCGATGAGCTGAAGAACCAGTTGGGGGTGGACGGGGTACACGACGAAGGATCTGCAGCGGAGCCAATTGATGGCGCGGTTGGTGGGGCTGACTTACAACTGGTGGGGGATCTACACGTGAATGGGGACGGGGGACCGGCACAAGGAGGCGATCACAACGCGGCCATCGCTAATGGGGGGGGGTGGCGCAGCAGACCGAACATGCGCGCAGTAAACGGCAAGGCAAAGACGATTGCGCAATACCTGAGCAAGATAAGCAACTGCTTACGACCGTTTCTGGACGATGCGGAGCAGTTGGCACCGGCAGAGCGCTGGCCGTGATGTTGCGGCAGATCTTCTACAAATTCTGCGGTGGAACCGGCCCACGAGGAGGGGAGATCAGGCCGCTTGTGGCGGGCTAACTGCCGTTTTTAGGAATATGCAGTTGCATCGTAAGTTCGCCGAAACATCGGCATTATGAACAACAAACACCAATCGACGAACCCAAACGATGCCAATCCACGATCCTTTGCCGTATCGGGGATGGTGGTCACGCTGCACTCCCACGGACATCAATAGCGGGTGCGGCTCCCCGCTGCCGTCTCTCCGTCATCACGGACTGGCTCTTTGTGTCCCCATGCCGGCACCATGGGGACTGTCGGCAGGACCCGCAACACGCTTCCCGCTTCTGAGCCCCCGCGACAGCAGTTCCGGCAACACCGGATCTGCCGCCATTGCAGTTCGTCCGCAAACAAGTTGTCGTCTTCCGAACACTCACGGACCTCCGGTTTCACTGGCCGCCCAAACATCACTCGGAACCGCTCAAGTCATCGAACAAGAGAAGTTGAATTCAGGCAGCGACCGTCGGCTTCGGAATTCCGATAACCCTCAGTCGGACCCGGGGGCAAGGAATGAATGAGTAGAAGATATCGAAGTCTGGCCGGATTGGCAGCGACTGGGCGCAGGAGGTAGATCCGCAGGGATGCGACCCGAACCCCGACCCAGCAGCAGGCGGGACTGCCCCCTCCCGCGCGTCCTCCGACTCACCGTCAAGCAGGGGTTCCAGATGTTGTGGCCGTTCGGAGCCGCTCCCGCCGGTCGGTAAGACGCCTGTTCCTCAGGCTCCGCCTACAAGAGGAGAGCTTTGGTAGGTTAGGAGTTCTAAGCGAGTCCGCGACACCCGTTGTAGGCCGGGAGGGTGAAGACGATCGCCGGAATAATTTTGCCATGACCGAGAATCAGCCAACATCTGAGATTATTCTCTACCAGACCGAGGACGGCGTTACCCGCGTAGAAGTTCGGCTCCAAAATGAAACCGTATGGCTAACACTGGCGCAGATGGCAGATCTGTTCCAGCGAGACAAATCCAGCATTTTCAAGCACGTGCAGAACATCTTCGAGGAAGGCGAACTCCCTTCGGAGGGAACCGTTGCAAATTTTGCAATAGTTCAATCCGAGGGTGAACGAAAGGTTGCCCGGGGGATCGATCACTACAACCTGGACGTGATCATTTCGGTTGGCTACCGAGTGAAGTCCCATCGGGGCACCCAGTTTCGCATCTGGGCCACGCAACGGATTCGGGAGTACATCATCAAGGGCTTCACCCTCGACGATGATCGGCTGAAGCAACGTGGAGGTGGCAACTACTTTGACGAACTCCTTGCTCGCATCCGGGACATCCGTTCCTCGGAGCGGGCGTTCTGGCAAAAAGTCCTGGACATCTACGCGACCAGCATCGACTACGATCCGAAGGTCGATGAGTCTCAGAAATTCTTCGCGACCATCCAGAACAAAATGCACTGGGCCGCCCACGGAAATACCGCCGCAGAAGTGATCTTCCGCCGCGCCGATGCAAGCAAACCGAATATGGGACTCTCGACCTGGCGAGGCCAGCGTCCACGAAAGAATGACGTCGCGATCGCGAAGAACTACCTCTATGAGGACGAGTTGAAGGCGCTTAACCTCATCGTCTCAGCCTATCTGGACTTCGCCGAACTCCAAGCGCTTTCACGCCGTGCCATGTACATGCAGGAGTGGATAGGGAAGTTGGATGATTTTCTGCGGCTTACCGAGCGGGAGATTCTGACCCATGCCGGACAGATATCTCACGACCAGGCGCTCGACCGCGCAGGAGAAGAATTTCGAAAGTATCGCGAGTCAATCGCCAACGAGCCTACGCGAGTGGATCGGGATTTCGTGGCCGCGGTAGAGGAACTGAAACGGATTTCCAGCCGGACACCCAAGGGCGCCGCTCCAGCGCCTACGGGGCCAAAGAAGCCGCGTAGCAAGAAGGGCACGGATTGAAACCCGAGCAAACACTTAGCCTGCATCAGCAAAGGAAGGCTAGTACAGGTCGAATCCCTTCCTACAATTCAACGAGTACGAGATTTTGGTCAACGACGGCACCGTCTCACCCAAGGTCGCACGCACGGATTTCCGCATCCGCCGGACCACCCGCGGAACGCCAGCCCGGGTCGTGGTACCCGTGCATGACGAAATTTTTCTCTCCTGAAATGAACAAGATACCGAGCCCCAAGCAACCCGCCACCCCACACATCGCACAAACTGATGGTCGGGAGAATAGCGCGTCAGCGATTGGATTCTTCCTTCCAAACGATCGTCCGAAGAGCCCAGCATGGAACCGAGCCAACAACCGAATACTGCCACGGCTTGGCGGGGCATCTAACCCCGCCAAGCCGCCTGCAACAAAGCCTAGGTCTCCGGACGGGATATGCCGCTAAAGCCCACAAACGAAGCCACTTTTGCTAGCACCTTGCCTCAACCGATTCTTTTTAGAATCAATCAGATATGAGGACTCTTGGCTGGACTTCCGCCCAATTTTGCTCGATTTCTACGAACGAAGCGGACCCGGCCGGAAGATCTGCATGGCTACAAACGAAGCCACTTTATTGAGCACGAGATTTCATCCAATACTGTTTAGAATCAAATGCATAGGGGCAGATGCTGCCCGGTTTCGACCCGATTTTTCTCGATTTTTACGGACGAAGCCAAATTCACTCCTGCGGCGTCTCAAACGTAATCGTCGAGTCCGTCGCAAACTTCCGAAAGTCGCTGTACCGCACCGTCACCCGCACCCGCTTCATCATCCCCAGCAACCGCGCATTCGCCGCAATGTCAATCTTCGACGGGAAACACACCTCATCGTTCACCCGCGTCTGCTCCAGTTTCACTGAAGCCCCCGGCTGCAACCGCAACACAAACAATCCAAAAGAGATCGTGTCCGTCGTCTCCATCTCCAGCCGCATCCAGTCCGACGTCACCTTGTCGATACAGGCATCCCCCTGAAACTTCTTCAACTGGTCCGCCCGCCGCCCCTTCGGCCTAAAATCCGCCCGCGGCTTCCCATGAATCAGCCAACACGGCCGCCCCGCCACCACCTGCTCCCCCTTCAAGGTCAGGTCAAACGCCTCCATCACCTGTCGCCTCCCCTCCGTCTCCTCCTTCAACGCCGCCGCAGACTCCCCCCGACGCTTCGCCCGCGCCGACGCCGACTCCCGCTTCATCTTCGCGATCTCCCGGTCGATCCGCTCCTTCTCCTTCTGCGCCTCCCGCTCGCTCAACGGCTTCCCGTCCTTCGCCACCAGCCGCTCCAACTGCGTCCCGTCATAGAACAGCACCTCCTTCGTCCGCCGCTCCACCGACTTCGGCCGCCCGTCCTTGTCCAGGAACTCCACCGTCGACTCCTCCCGGAACGTGTACTGGTCCCGCACCGCGTAGTTCCGCTCGTCCTTCTCCACCGCCCGGCGGAAGATCTCCTTCACGTCCTCTCCAGACGCCACCCACGTCACGCCAATCGCTAGTAAGAGTACCCGCACATGGGTTGAACGCGCCATACGCCCGTTCCGTTCCGCCACCGTACAATAAAGGGATTCTATGCCCCTTCCCGCCACCGCCCAGCAATTCCTCGATCAACAGAAGGAACAGGTGCGGGCCCTGCACCCCCGGCGCCGCATCGTCTTCCCCGAAGGCGCCGACCCGCGCGTCCTCGCCGCCTCCGAACGCCTCCGCGCCGAACAGTTGGTCGACCCCATCCTCGTCGCCGGCCCCCAAGACGATCGCTACTGGCGCCTCTACTACGAACGCCGCCGCGCCAAAGGCGTCACCGAGCTCGAAGCCCGCGCCATCGTCCGCACGCCCCTCTTCTACTCCGCCCTCATGGTCGCCGCCGGAGACGCCGACGGCTTCGTCGGAGGCGCCGCCAACACCACCGCCGATACCGTCCGCGCCGCCTTCCATTGCGTCGGCCCCGCCCCCGGCGTCCGCACCGTCTCCAGCGTCATGTTCGTCTGCACCACCCAACGCGTCTACGCCTTCGCCGACTGCGCCATCAACGTCGACCCCGACGCCGTCCAGCTCGCCGAAATCGCCATCGCCACCGCCGCCAGCGTTCGCGCCGTCATGAAGGAAGAACCCGCCCTCGCCCTGCTCTCCTTCTCCACCAAAGGCAGCGCCTCCCACCCGTCTGTCTCGAAGGTCCAGGAAGCCCTCCGCATCGTCGCCGAACGCGCCCCCGGCCTCCGCATCGACGGTGAAATGCAGGCCGACGCCGCCCTCGTCGCCAGCGTCGGCGCCAGCAAGGCGCCCGGCTCCCCCGTCGCCGGCCACGCCAACGCCCTCATCTTCCCGGATCTCAACAGCGGCAACATCGGCTACAAGCTCGTCGAACGCCTCGGCGGTGCCGCGGCCTACGGCCCCTTCCTCCAGGGCCTCGCCAAGCCGCTCAACGACCTCTCCCGCGGCTGCTCCGCCGACGACATCTACGCCGCCGCCCTCGTCACCGCCCTACAAGTCTGATGATCCCGCTCGTCTACCATCCCGAGTACGACCTCAACCTCGGCGCCCACGTCTTCCCCGCCCAGAAGTATCGCCTCATCCGGGAGCGCCTCGCCGATTGGCCCGTCCACACCCCGGACCCCGCCACCGACGCCCAGGTCCAACTCGTCCATACCCCGGAATGGACCGCCGCCCTCCGCAACGGCACCCTCACGCCCCGGCAGATCCAAACCCTCGAAATCCCGTGGTCGCCCCAGATGGCTCGCGGCTTCTGGCTCGCCGCCGGAGGCTCTCTCCTCGCCGGCCGCCTCGCACTCTCCCACGGCGCAGCCTACAACATCGGCGGCGGCTTCCATCACGCCTTCCGCAACCACGGCGAAGGCTTCTGCGCCGTCCATGACGTCGCCATCGCCATCCGCGCCCTGCAAGCCGAAGGCCTCATCGAGCGAGCCCTCATCGTCGATACCGACGTCCACCATGGCAACGGCACCGCCGCCATCTTCGCCGATGACCCCACCGCCTTCACCCTCTCCATCCACCAGCAGAACAACTACCCCGCCGTGAAGCCGCCCTCAGACCTTGATCTGCCCGTAGCCGATGGAGTCGGCGACGACGAGTACCTGGCCATCCTGCAACCCGCCGTCGAACAGGCCGTAGCCACCTTCCAGCCCGATATCGTCTTCTACGTCGCCGGCGCCGACCCCTACTACGACGACCAACTCGGCGGCCTCGACCTTTCCATCGCCGGCCTCACCGCCCGCGACACCGCCGTCTTCATCGCCGCGATGAGCCGCCGCATCCCCGTCGCCATAGCTCTCGCAGGCGGTTACGCGCGCCGCGTCGAAGACACCGTCACCATCCACACGAACACAGCGCTAGCCGCCTACAACACGCTGTCTTCGTACAAATAGTCCGGCGCCGGCAGCGTCCCCGAGATCGCCTTCCAAGCCTTGTACGTCTCTTTCAATCCGGCCTGAAAGTCCGTCGGCTTAAATTTCAACACGCGCTGCGCCTTCGTCACCAGCATCGTAATCGGCGGCAGATCAAAGTAGAAGCCAAAGTACAGCTTCGGTCCCATCGGATGCCCGCCCGCCTTCAGCAGCTTCTCGCGCGAAACCTTCACGAGTTCGACGCCCTTCTTCCCCGCCGCCTCGGCCAGCGCCTGCACCGTCTCCACTTGCGTAATCGCCTTCGGGCTGGCGACGTTGAACGCATGGCCCACCGCCGCCGGCGTCTCCATCGCCGCTATCGCGGCCGCCACCAGGTCCTTCACGTAGACGAACTGCATCAGCCGCCGCCCGTCACCCGGAATGATGATCTTCCGCCCATCCCGGAACCGCTCCCAAAAGAACGACTCCCGATGAAAGGGATTGCCTGGCCCATAGATATAGGGAGGCCGCAGCGTCACCGCCGGCAGGCCATACCGTTGATGCAGCCGGAACAGCACGCGCTCGCTGTTCGCCTTGTTTCGCACATAGGCATCGGCATGATCTTCGCCGGCCAGTCCATCGCCTTCGTAGTGATTGAGCCCCGCGCCGTACGCCGCTACGCTCGACACAAACACGTACCGCTGCAGCGAATCGCCCGCCGCCAACGCCGTCGCCTCCACCTGGGCGGCCGTCGTTCCGCGCTCCCAATCGTAGACATTGTCGAAGACCACTTCAAACTTCTGGCCCGCCAAGGCCGCCTTGATCTGCGCCGGATCGTTGCGGTCCGCCATCAGGTTGCCGATCTGCTTCCGGCCCACCGCTCCCAAGTCGTGCTGGGCACGCCGATGGAGCACCGTTACGTCATGACCAGCTTTCACCAGCTCCGTTACGAGTGCGCGTCCGATGAAAAGCGTACCGCCGATGACCAGAACTTTCATGCCAAGAGATCGCGCACTAAAAAACAGTTCCCCTGCCTTGCTATCCTAGCATCGGAATGCAAAGTCGCGCCGCCGCTCCCGTGCAGTCCATCACCGCGATCCTCGTGGATGATGAGTCCCTCGCTCGCGATGAGTTGGCCTTTCTCCTGAAAGACTTCCCCGATATCGAAGTCGCCGCCACCGCGGCCAATGGCCTGGAAGCCGTTAAGCTCATCGAAGACGTCGAACCCGATCTCGTCTTCCTCGATGTTCAAATGCCCGGTCTCGACGGTCTCGGCGTCATCAAGCGCCTCCGCGAGAAAGACATTCCCCTGCCCCACTTCATCCTCGCGACGGCCTTCGACAACTACGCCGTCGAAGCCTTCCAACTCGAAGCGATGGACTACATCCTCAAGCCCATCGAGAAAGAACGCCTGGCCCAAGCCGTCGACCGCGCCCGCCGCAGTGTCGCCGAACGGCAGAAGCCCGCCGCCGAAGCGCCGATCGTCGTCCGCACCGGTCCCGTCCGCGCCAAGATTCTCGTCCGCCGCGACAATCGTAACTTCATCGTCGATTCCCAGGACATCATCTTCGCCACCATCGACGACGGCCTGATCACCGTCGTCTGCCAGGGGCTCGAAGGCGAGTCCACCTACAAGACCATCGAAGAGCTGCAGTCCAATCTCGACCCTGATACCTTCTGGCGCGTCCACCGCTCCTGGCTCGTCAACATCAATCGGATCAAGGAAGTCATCCCCTGGTTCAAGTCGAGCTTCCAACTGAAAATGGACGACAAGCGTGGCACCGAAGTCCCCGTCAGCCGCGTCCAGACCAAACGCCTCCGCTCGTTGCTAAAGCTTTAGCGCGTGCCGCTCGATCCGTTGCCAGTACCGGGAAAAGCGCTTCAAGTCGAACGGCCCCGCCGCGGCGACAAACGGATCGTCGTTGACCACCTCCGCCCCCAGCGTCTTCGCGTACCCCATCAGCCGCGGGCATTCCGTGAAGGCGGTGACAATCTTGTCCGCTCCGTGCCGCGCCGCGAACGCTCGGACCAGCGGAACGATTTCGCCCTTCTCGATCTCAACATCCAACTCCAGTAGGCTCTCGTAAAGGAACACCAGCCGCTTCAGCGAATGCCCGTTGTTCTCAAAGACAAAGATCGCCGGGGCCCCCACCAGAATCGGCCGCATACAATCCTCGTGTATCCAGACGACCGGCTTCATTGGAACAGCTCCTTATCAATGTGCTCATACGGCTTCGCGAAGGGGCAATCACTCGCCCGCACGCACCGTTTGCAGTACTGGCCGTCCGTATACTTTTCCAGGTTCTCGCGGTTGAAGAGATAGGGTTTCGACCCGAAGTTCGACGCCACCCACTGGAACGACAGATTGTTGCTCGCCGGGTCACCGTCCAGCAGGTGGGTCAAAAAAAATTTCGCTGCGGCTTGCCAGCGGACCCGCCGCCAATGGACTACATAGGAGGCGAACCACATGCGCGCATGGTTATGCAGGTAGCCCGTCGAACGGAGTTCAGCAACAAAGCCGTCCATACACGCAAGACCCGTATTGGCGGTGGCGATGTCCACGGGAAGTTCGGTGTGTTCCCGCTGCTCCCGCCAACGGCGCTTGGGCTCCTCACGGTCCTGCCAGACACCTTCGCCAATCTGCCCATACACCCGTCGCCAGTAGTCCCGCCAAGCGTACTCGTTCACCAGCTTTTCATGATTCGGCTTCGCCAAAGCCTTCCGCCGTACCTCGCCCAGCGAGAGAACCCCGTGCCGGAGATAGGGAGCTAACCGCGTCACCGCACCGCTCAGAAAGTTCCGTGACCGGGCATAGCGGGCCGGGTTCACCTTTTCGAGCAAAGCCTCCGCCGCCCGGCGTCCACCCCGGATCTCGCTGACCTCTTCGCCGTGCTCCAGGCATTCCGGAAACTCGGCTTTCAGGTACTCCACTAGCTCCGCGCGGGAGCCAAACTTACGCTTCATGCTTTCCCCTTCGCTCCCCGGCACCGGTCGCTGCAATAGAGCACCTGCTCCCAGTCGCGCTCCCATTTCTTGCGCCAAGTGAACGGACGGCCACAAGTTCGGCACACCTTCGAAGGAAGATGTTGCTTCTTCACGCCCTTCATCGAGCTACCGGCTCAAATGTTGATGCCGGCCGTCCATAGCGTGTAACCCGCCGCCTGACGCAGATACAACCACCAGTCCTGCAGTCCGGTCTCCTGCTTGATGGAACGCGGCGAACCGTACACTTCGAGACCCCGGAACTCGAGCATCTTCTTGGCCCGGTAGATGTGGTAGCCATCGCTCACTAAGATGCAGCTCCGGAGCCCGGAGCGCCTCATTATTTCCGCGACGGCAATCGTCGAGTGCACCGTGCTCCCGCCTTCGTCCTCCAGCAGAATCGCCTCCGGTGGTACCCCGTGGCTCATCAGATAGTTGCGCCCCACTACGCCTTCCGTGAATACCGGATCGCCGCCCGCGCCGCCCGTGGTCAGCACCCATCGCGCCAGCCCTTGCTGAAACAGCTCCAGCCCATGATCCAGCCGAGCCCGCAAAACCGGCGACGGCCGCCCACGATACTCCGCCGCTCCCATGATCACGATTACGTCCGCGGGCGCCGCCTCCTCCAATACCGATTGCTTCCGAATTTCGAGCGTAATCCAGCCCACCCAGCCGAGCAAACTCACGGCAGCCAAGGCCAGCCCCAATTGGACGCTTCGTTTCATGAGCCTGTGCGGTATCCTTAGCATTCTACTGGAATGGCCGCTATCGTAACTCCCCTCGGCGCCCGGAACCCGCTCTGCACCACGATCCGGAAGGCCATTCAAAAAGGCCTTCGGACCGACGACGGATTGGTTGTCGCTGAGGGATTTCATCTGTTGGAAGAAGCGCACCGTAGTCGCTGTCCTATCGAAACAGTGATCGGCACGGAAGCCGCGTTACAGAATTGGCCGGCTCTTGAGCACAGTCACCCATTAACGCGGATTTTCTCGGTCGATCCGGTCACATTCGCGACATTTTCAACCACCGACACCCCGCAAGGTATTCTGGCGCTCGTCCGCCTACCCGAATGGACGCTCGCCGATCTGCTCCGGTTCCCTGCTATGGTCGTCCTGCTTGATGGTTTACAGGATCCCGGCAACGCCGGCGCCGTCGTCCGCTCCGCCGAGGCCTTCGGGGCTACGGGTGTCGTCTTCCTCAAAGGCTCCGCGAGCCCGTACCATCCGAAGACACTCCGCGCCGCGGCCGGGTCCCTGTTCCGCGTTCCCTTCGTCACGGCCCCCGAACTCCCCGCGTTCACCTTTCCGATCTATGCCACCGCCAAAGCCGACGCTCAGCCCATCGACGAAATCGACTGGCGTGAATCCTGCGGCATTGTCATCGGTAGCGAGGGACGCGGTGTCCGGCCAGAGATTCTGGCCGTGTGCCAACCGGTAACCATCCCGACAGATACCGTCGAAAGCCTCAACGCCGCCGTCGCCGCCGGCATCCTGCTCTACGAGGTCCGCCGCCAACGGAACCGGCCATGAGCCTCTTCGATTCGCCTCCGCCGGACTCGACGCGCCCACTCGCTGAACGCCTCCGCCCGCAGTCGCTCGACGACTATATCGGCCAGGAGCACATCCTCGGCCCCGGTAAGCCGCTCCGCCGCGCCATCGAGAACGACCAACTCGGTTCGATCATTCTCTGGGGACCACCCGGCGTCGGCAAAACGACGCTCGCCTCCATCATCGCCCGCACGACGAAGGCCGAATTCGTCCCCTTCAGCGCGGTGATGAGCGGCATCAAAGAGATCCGCGAGGTGATGGCCCGCGCCGAGCAGACTCGCCGCCACGGTCGCCGCACCGTCTTGTTCGTCGACGAAATCCACCGCTTCAACAAAGCCCAGCAAGACGCCTTTCTCCCCTACGTCGAGAAAGGCGACGTCACCCTGATCGGCGCCACCACCGAAAACCCCTCTTTCGAAGTCGTTGGCGCACTCCTATCCCGCTCCCGTGTCTTCACGCTCCAGGCACTGGCCACCGAGCAATTGATCACGCTGCTGCGCCGCGGCCTCCAACTCCTCGAAAAGCAGGCGACCGACGAACTTCTCGAACAGATCGCTGTCTTCGCGAACGGCGACGCCCGCACGGCCTACAACATCCTCGACCTCGCCGCCACAGCCTCCGACGGACGCGAAATCCCCACCGCCATCCTCGAAGAGGTGCTCTCCCGCAAGGTGCTGTTGTATGACAAGGGCGGCGAGGAGCACTACAATCTCGTCTCAGCGCTTCACAAATCCGTCCGGGCCTCCGACGCCGACGCCGCCCTGTACTGGCTCGCCCGCATGCTCGAATCCGGCGAAGATCGCATGTACATCGCCCGCCGTCTCGTCCGTATGGCCGTTGAAGATATCGGCTTGGCCGACCCTCGCGCCGTCGAGCAGGCCATCGCCTGCCAGCAGACCGCTCACTTTCTCGGCGTCCCCGAAGGCGATCAGGCGCTCGCGCAGGTCACGCTCTACTTGGCCCTCGCCGCCAAGTCGGACGCCGCCTACCGCGCGCTCAACACCGTCCGCGCGGAGATTCGCCAAGGCGTCGCCGAACCCGTGCCGATGCACCTCCGCAACGCCCCCACTAAACTCATGAAAGGAATGGGCTACGGCGCCGGCTACAAACACGCTCACCAGTTCGCCGACGCCGTTACCGGAATGGAGTGCCTCCCCCCGTCGCTCGCCGGCCGGGAGTTTTATCAACCCACCGACCGGGGCGTCGAGAAGAAAATCGCCGAACGGCTCCGCGAGATCCGCGAATCCAAACGGCAGTGACCGCAACTACTTCCTTGCGGTAACGGTAATTTCGATCCGGGCTTTTCCCACCAGCTTCGCCACGCCGACCGTCGTCCGCGTCGGACGCGGTTCCGGGAACGTCGCCATGTATACCGTGTTCATCCGGCCGAACATCTCCATGTCGGTGAGGTAGACCTGCACGGCCACTGCATCGGCAAACGTGTGACCGCCCGCCTTCAGCACCTCCTCGACATTGGCCAGCGTCTGTTTCACTTCGTCTTCAAACTTCTCGGGGTAGTTGCCATTCTTGTCGGCCCCGGTCTGGCCGGATATGTACAAAGTGCCTCCGCTCAGGATCCCGGGCGAAAACGGACGGCCCGGCTTGGTGTCCTTCGGAGCGACCACTTTTTTGTCAGCGGCGGTCAAAAAACTGCTCACCAGCAAGAGGAGGAGGAAGATACGCATAGTGAGTGTAGGATACCCCACCCGTGCGCCAAACACCTTAGAACCATCGCACCAGCAAGGTAGTACTATTCCCTTACGTCCCTCCAGCCGTCTCCCACTGGTGCTACGATGATGCAAATGAAGGAGTTACGGTCGAGAAAAATCCTCTCTCGCCAATGTACTGCCGGGAACCGAA
This sequence comes from Candidatus Sulfopaludibacter sp. SbA3, assembly GCA_945890485.1. Lineage (GTDB taxonomy): Bacteria > Acidobacteriota > Terriglobia > Bryobacterales > Bryobacteraceae. The sequence goes on from CAMDCN010000024.1 coordinate 12,706, forward strand.
TTGTGTACCCCCTACCCTGAAGCAGCGAGTACCAATCGATATTGAACCCGAGGTTCCATTGTTCGCAATTCTGGGCCGTAGGAACCTAGTGGAGACGTTAGATCAACATCACGATGCCCACGTAGAGGGGTAGGTGATTGGGCTCTGCCGCAGGCCCAAACTTAGGAGACCGAAATTGATCCCAGACAAAACCCAAAGCGACCGCCGCACAGCGGACCGGTTCCCCATCGAACGAGAGGTTCGTTATAAGGTCCTCAACAAGAAGAATTCAGACGAGATGGGCACTGGCCAGACCGTCAATATGAGCAGCACTGGGGTCTACTTCACGACGGAGCATATCCTGCTGCCGGGCAAGCGGCTCGAACTCGCCATCAGTTGGCCGGCGCAACTGAACAACCAGACGGCGCTCAAGCTCGTCGCCCGCGGCCGGATCATTCGGTATGACGAAGGGCGAGCAGCCATGGAGATTCAGCAGTACGAGTTCCGGACGGCGAAGGCCGCCTTGGCGTAACCCGATCGGCTACAGTAGTAGCCATGAAGAAGCGTCTGCTTCTGTTTGCGGCAATTCTCACGTTGTTGATCCTGCTGGCGCTGGTCGTTTGGCAGGGCTCCTTCAACATGGGCAAGTTTGGCCCCTCTTCCACCGATCAGGTTCTGCTGTTCTGGGCCATGAGCACGTTGGTATTCCTGCTCATGGTCACGATGGCCTTTCTGCTCTTTCGGATCCTGATCAAGCTCTATATCGAGCGAAGTAAGGAGCGTGAAGGCTCCGGCATTAAGGCCAAGCTCGTGATGGGAGCCATGACGTTGAGCTTCCTGCCGGTCATTTTCATGGTGTTCTGGAGCTATCAGGTCCTGAACCTGAACATCAAGCAGTGGTTCAGCCGCCCGGCGGAGGGAGTTCGGCTGGAATTGATCGAGTTGGGCAGTTCAATCAAGGGCGAGTTTCAATTGCGCCTGAACGCGCAAGCCCATTGGCTCGCCAGCCTCCCGGAAACGGAGGCTTACGCCGCCGGAAGTGAACGCCCGGCAGCGGTGTTCGACCGCTTCTGCGAGGTGAACGACATCGCGGAGTCGTACATTCTCACCCAGCAGGCCGACCGTCGTACGGTTTGCACCTACGACAGCCGGGGACGAGCCGAGAGCAGCAAACCTTCCGTTCTCCGCGTCCCTCTAAAGTCCGGCGCTACTCTCGTTCTGGCTGCGCTCCTGCCCATCGACCTCGAAACCACCGAGCGGGACATTTCCCGTTACGTCGCCGACTACGATCAGCTCAGTATCAACCGGAAGGAGACTCGGCAACTCTACCTGACCTTCCTCACGCTGATCACCCTCTTCATCCTTTTTGTCGCCGCCTGGGTAGCGCTTTTTCTCTCCCGCCAGATCACGGAGCCCATCACTGCCTTGTTGACCGCCGCCCGCGAGGTCCGCAGCGGCAACCTGAATCACCGTGTGAACGTCGGAGCCATCGACGAACTGGCCACTTTGGTGCGCGCCTTCAACGAGATGACGCAAGCGCTCGAAACGTCCAGCCGCGAGCTCGAAGCTCGCCGCCGCTTCACGGAAACGATTCTCGAATCGATTCCGACCGGGGTCATCAGCGTGGCGCCGGACGGCCGGATTCAGACCGTGAACAGCGCTCTGCAACAGATGTTCCCCGGCACCCGCGTCTCCAGTTCCATGCGCCTGGAGCATCTATTCGGCCCCGAAGACGCCGCCGAGCTCCGGTACCTGATGAACCGCGCCCGCCGCACCGGCGTAGCCTCCCGCCAGTTTGACCTCGCCCGGCCTGACCGTACTCTGCATCTCTCTGTCACTGTCGCTCCCATCGACCAGCGGGTCAACTCCGGATTCGTTCTCGTGCTCGAGGATACGAGCGAACTGCTCCGCGCGCAAAAGGCCGCCGCTTGGCACGAGGTCGCTCGCCGCGTCGCGCATGAAATCAAAAATCCGCTGACGCCCATTGCCCTTAGCGCGGAACGAATCGCCCGGCATCTCGAGAAGTCTCCTACCTCAGCAGAGTTCGCGCGCATTGTCCGGGAGTCCACGCGGACCATCGCCCACGAAGTGGAAAGCGTGAAGACGCTGGTAGATGAGTTCTCGCAGTTCGCCCGATTCCCCGCCGCCCAACCGCAAACTTCGGACCTGAACCAGATCATCGACAACGCGCTGGCCGTGTTCGCCGGCCGCCTGGAAGGCATCACCATCACGACGGAGCTTACCCCGGATCTGCCGCCATTGAACCTGGACCGGGAACAGTTCAAGCGCGTCATCGTCAATCTGGTGGACAATGCGGCCGAAGCGATGGAAGGTCTGCCGCTTCGCCGGCTGCTGATCGCCACCGCCGCACCCACGCCGGAAACCGTCGAACTGACCATCGCCGACACCGGCTGCGGCATTTCGACCGACGACAAGGAAAAACTATTTCTGCCTTATTTCTCGACGAAGAACCGCGGAACGGGATTGGGGCTGGCGATCGTCAACCACATTCTCGGCGACCACCATGCGCAGATTCGCGTCGAGGATAACGAGCCGGCCGGCGCACGATTTATCATTGAGATTCCGGCCCTGGTGCCGGAAGAGGTCACGCCCCGCGCATGAAGCGCCATCATATTTTAGTAATCGACGACGAACCGGGAATCCGCGAAACGCTCTGCGCGGTTCTCGAAGACGAAGGCTACTTTGCCGAGGCAGCCGCCGACGGCCAAGCCGGGCTCGACCGGTTGGCGGAGAAGCCCTTCGACTGCGTGCTGCTGGACGTTTGGATGCCCGGGCTCGACGGCATGGATGTATTGAACCGGATTGAGGAGCGCCCCGAAGCCGAAAGGCCGGCGGTTGTGATGATCTCCGGCCACGCGACGATTGAGACCGCCGTCCGCGCGACGAAGATGGGGGCCTTCGATTTCCTTGAGAAGCCGCTCACCATCGAGAAGGTCGTCGTCGTCGTGAAGAACTCCATTGAGCAGCGACGCATGGCGATCGAGTTGGGTCGCCTGGGGGAGCCTGCAACCCGCTACCCCATCATTGGCGACAGCGTGCCGATGAAGGCCGTGCGGCAGCAGCTTTCGCTGATGGCGGCCACCAATGGGCGAGTCCTGATCTATGGCGAAAGCGGGACGGGAAAGGAACTGGTGGCGCACGCCATTCATGCGCTCAGCTCCCGGGCAAAAGAAGCGTTTGTCGAAGTGAACTGCGCCGCTATCCCGGAAGATCTGATCGAGAGCGAGCTCTTCGGTCACCGCCGCGGGTCGTTTGCCGGCGCCAGCGAAGACAAGGTGGGCAAGATCCAAAAGGCGGATGGCGGCACTCTGTTTCTGGATGAGGTCGGCGACATGAGCCTGCGGACGCAGGCAAAGGTGCTGCGCGTACTCGATGAACAGCGCGTCGAACCACTCGGCGCGCACGAAAGTGTCCGCGTAGACTGCCGCGTGATGGCCGCGACCAACAAGCAGCTCGAACAGGAGATCGATCGCGGTAATTTCCGCGAGGATCTGTTCTACCGGCTGAACGTGATTCCGTTCTATGTGCCGGCGTTGCGCGATCGAGTCGAGGATGTCCCACTGCTAGCCCGCCATTTTCTCCACGAATTTACGACTGCCTACGGCCGTAAGCCCAAGGAACTGGCCCCGGATGCCTTAGCGCTCTTGCAGGAGTACACGTGGCCCGGCAATGTGCGGGAGTTGCGCAACCTGATTGAGCGGATTGTGATCATGAACCCGCAAATGCGCATCGACGCCCGGCATATCCCCCTGCCGGCAAACCGCCGAGCGCCTATCGAAACGTTCTCCAGCCTGCAGGAAGTCCGCGAGGCCGCCGAGCGGGAATACATTCTGAAGAAGCTCGAAGAAACGAAAGGCAACGTGAGCCGCACAGCAGAGTTGCTTGGTCTCGAACGAAGTCACTTATATCGAAAAATGAAGGCGCTCGGGATCGCATTGAAGGATTGAAATACGCGTATGATTTCTATGATGAGACGATTTCTACCACTACTCGGCCTAGCGGGCCTTCTGGCCGCCACTGCCGCAGCGCAACCGGTTGTAACCGGCGCGCTGAATACCGCAAGCTACGCCCTTTCCGGCCTTCCAAACGGCGGTCTGGCGCAAGGCTCCATGATCGCGATCTTCGGCCGCAACATTGGACCGGCCTCGATTGCGCAAGCGCAAAGCTTTCCCCTGCCCAAGACTCTCGGTGGCACCTCCGCGCGCCTTAGCGCTGGCGGGGCCAACTACGATCTGATTCTGACTTACACGCTCGCCTCGCAGGTCGGCGCGATCATTCCGTCAAACACCCCGATCGGCACCGCGCAGTTGACCGTCACCTACAACGGCCAGACCAGCGCCAACTTCGCCGTCAACATCGTCCGTTCGAGCTTCGGCATTTTCACCTCGAACCAGGCCGGTAGCGGCCCGGCGATCGCGCAGAACTTCAATACGCAGACCGATCAGCCGATTAACTCGATCCTGAGCGCCGCCCGCCCGGGCCAGACGATCACTCTGTGGGGCACCGGCCTCGGCCCCATCAGTGGCGATGACGCCGCTGGCGCCGCCCCCGGCGACCTCGGCATCGCCGTTGAAGTGCTCGTCGGCAACCGGCCGGCGACCATTCGCTACCGCGGCCGCTCCGGCTGCTGCGCCGCCGTCGACCAGATCGTTTTCGACGTTCCGGCCGGCATCGAAGGCTGCTATACGCCTTTGACCGTTCGCGTCGGCAACATCATCAGCAATTCGACCTACCTGGCGATTTCGCCGAACGGTGGCCGCTGCACGGCCGGCACCCCGTTCACCGACGCTGACCTGCAGAAACTGCAGAGCGGCGGCACACTCAGCATTGGCTCCGTCAGCCTGAACCGGATCGCCAGCAAGCTCAACCTGGGTCCGCTGGGCACGCAGGACATCAAGATTGATGCCGGCGCCGGCGCCTTCATCCGCTACAACGCCGCCCAGATCGCCGCTTCGCAGTTCGCGGCCGAGGGCGCGCTTCCCTATGGCAGCTGCGTCACTTTCGCCAGCGGCGACCAAGCCACGGGCTTGCCGGAAGATCCCATCGTGGGCACCGTTCTTGACGCGGGTCCGAAGCTGAACGTAACCGGTCCGTCGGGTACGCGCGAGATGCTGAGGGATGCCGCCAGTGGCTTCTATTCGGCGACCTTCTCCACGGGAACGCCCAGCATCCCCGGCCTCCCCAGCATCCCCGGCCTACCGGGCGGCGGAGCGGGTCCGTTCCTCGACGCCGGCGGCTTCACCATCGACAACGGCAGCGGCGCTGTCGTGGGCGGTTTCCGTACGCAGTTGAACATCGCAGGCAACTTTGCGTGGTCCAACGAAGCGGCCGTGAACACGCTGGTCCGTTCGTCGGGCCAGGAGTTTACCTGGAGCGGCGCGGGCACCGACTCCACCGTCGTCATCTTCGGCTTCTCCTTTGATGGCGTCGCCAATGTGGGCGGTGGATTCTACTGCCTCGAACGCGGCAGCGCGAACCGCTTCAACGTCCCGGCCTCCATTCTGCTTTCGATGCCGCGGAACGTGGCCCCTCCCGGACAGGGCGGCGACCTGATCCCGACCGCCCAGGTTGGCGTCGGGCTTACCAGCAACCCGGTTCGCTTCAACGCCAGCAACCTCGACATCGGTGTGGCTACCCACAGCGTCCTGTCGTTTAAAGGCGTGAACGTACAGTAGTAAACCCAGTTTGGCCCGGCGGCACTCCCCTGCCCCGCCGGGCCAGCTACACTGGGTAGTTACCCAATGGACCATCCCCTCTCGGCCTTGCTGGCCGGGCCGCTTGCCGGTCTCCTTCTCGTTCTCCTCCTTCCTACCGCTTTTTCCCGGATCGTTGCCCTGACCGTAACCGCCGCTGAGCTGGCGATTTCGCTCGCCCTGATTCCCCGTTTCGATCCGTCGCAAGGCCGACAGTTTCTCGAACAGGCGGACTGGATTCCTTCGTTCGGAGCCCAATACCTGCTCGGGGTGGATGGCATGAGTCTGGCGTTCGTCCTGCTCACGACCGGCGTCTGCTTCCTGACGCTGCTGCTCCCGGCCCGGGATCGCGCTTTCTACGCCTGGTTCCTTTTGCTCGAAGCCGCCGTCCTCGGCAGCTTCATTGCGCTCGACTTGCTCCTGTTTTTCTTTTGCTTCGAGATCGTTCTGATTCCGATGTACTTCCTCATTGCGGGCTATGGCGGCGACCGCGCCCCGCAAGCGGCGATGAAGTTCCTGATCTACACCGTGCTGGGTTCGGTCGTTCTGCTCGTCGGCATTTTGGCGCTGCATCATCAGCATTTCCTGCTCACGCAGCAGCGAACTTTCTCGCTTGCTACGCTCACGGCAACGCCGATCCCCATCGACGCCCAGCGGTGGCTCTTCTGGGCCTTCTTCGCCGGCTTCGCCATCAAGATCCCGATGTTCCCATTCCACACCTGGCTGCCCGACGCCCATACGGAGGCGCCCACGGCCGGGTCCGTGGTGCTGGCCGCCCTGCTGCTGAAGCTCGGTACATACGGCCTCTTTCGGTTCTCCGTTCCTCTCTTTCCCGATGCCGCCCGCGAGTACGCAGGCATCATGGGGGCGCTGTCGCTCATCGCGATCCTCTACGGCGCTTTTGTCTGCCTGATGCAGACGGACTGGAAGCGGTTGATCGCCTATTCGTCCATCAGCCATATGGGTTTCTGCACGCTGGGGCTGTTCGCCTTTACGCCGAATGCTTTGGCCGGCTCCCTCTTGCAGCAGGTGAACCACGGCCTCGCCAGTGCGTTGCTCTTTCTGCTGGTCGGCGCGATTTACGATCGCCACGGATCCCGCGCCATCGCCACGTACACCGGCCTCAGCCGGACGATGCCCATCTTCGGCGGCATCTTCCTGGTGGCCATTCTCAGTTCCATGGGGATGCCGCCGCTGAACGGTTTCGTTGGCGAAGTGGCGATTTTGCAAGGCGTCTACCCGGTGTCGATCTGGTGGGCCGCTGGCGTCGTTGGCGGTATTCTACTGGGCGCAGCCTACCTTCTATGGCTCTATCAGCGAACCATGTTTGGCAAATCGAAGTTGATGGGTACGGTGGATTTGAACCTGCTGGAGATCGCCATCATGACGCCGTTCGTCATCGGCATCTTCTGGATCGGCCTGCAGCCCGGTCCGCTGCTCGGCTGGTTCGCGCAACCGGTCAGTGCGATTCTCGGCTCCCGCTGATCTGCACCAAGTCATCCTTGGACGGAGGCTTGGGCGGAGGCTGCGGCACCTGCGGCTTCAGCCAGCGGCCGGGCAACTTCGTCAGGTAGACGAGGCGCTCGACAGCCGGCAGTAGTTTCCGCACCGTCCGGCCATGGAACAGCAGGCTACCGGCGACCAGCAGCGGATGCGGAATCGTGGTGCAGCAGCGGGCACAGATATCGATCTCGCCCGCGCGGCCCTGCTTATGCAGCCGCCGCATGCGCTGCATCTCTGGGGAGTTAAATATCACCGGCAGCTCTTCCTGTCCGATGTTGCCGAGCGGCTTGCCGTCCAGCATGTAGCTTTGGCAGCAGGGGTAGACGTCCCCGTTATGCTTCACGTACATCGCCCCGCGCCAGAGGTAGTGGCACGGATGGCCCCAGTCCGCCGCGGCATGGCCAGCCTCGGGGCGCATCAGATTCGTTTCGTCGGCCTTCACGCGGACCTGGTCCACGCCGGGCACGGCGGACCAGAAACGCATGAAGTCGTCCACCTCATTCCAATTCTTCTCCATGCGGACCATCTGGACGACAACCTGGATCTTGGCTCCTGTCTCGTGCTTGCGGCGGCAGAAGTGGAGGAAATTGTCGCGGACGCGTTCAAACTTGGCGCCTTTCCGGTAGAACTCGAAGCTCTCCTTCGTAGACCCGTCGAAGCTCAACGTGATGTGTTCGAGCGTACTCTTCAGGATGCGTTCGGTGGACTCGGCATCGAGCAGCGTTCCATTGGTCGATAGCAGCGTATAGACGTTGTGGCGGTCGCAGTACTCGATACGTTCAAAAATCTTGGGATCGAGGAACGGCTCACCGAGCCCGATCAGCATCATGTGCTCGCCGGTCTCTCCGGCCTCCTGCACCAGACGCTCGAAGATCTCTCCGGTCATGTCCTCTTTCGGCTGCTTGTGCGTCTCGCGCGGGCACATGGGGCAGTAGAGGTTGCACTTCGCCGTAGTCTCGACGATGTACTCGACGGGCAACGCATTGACGCGCTCCTGGCCGCGCAGATAGGCCCCCAGCAGTTTCGCGCGATTCCAAATCCGCATCTCCTTCCATTATTGCAGCGGAATGGCGCTGGGCCGCATCCTTAGAAGGTGATTCTTGAACACCGCGTCCGCCCGCTGAACGACGCTCCTCTTCGCACGGCCGGCTCCGAGTACGTTCTCTACTGGAGCCAGATGAATCGCCGGGTGGAGTCGAACCACGCGCTGCTCTATGCGGTGGAGAAGGCGAACGAGTTGGGACTGCCGGTGCTGGTTTATGAAGGGCTCACCTTCTCCTATCCGTACGCTAACGACCGGATCCATACCTTTGTCGTCGCGAACGTCCCGGAGACCCAGCAGGCGCTCGACGCGCTTGGAATCGGCTACTGTTTCTATCTCCGCCAGCGGCCGGAAGACGCGAACGACGCCGTCTATCAACTCGCGGCGAAGGCGGCGCTGGTGGTAACCGACGACTACCCCACGTTCATCGCTACTTGGCACAACTCCTCCGTGCCAGCCAAACTGGGTCTGGCGTATCACGCCGTTGATTCCAGTTGCATCATCCCGATGAACCGGTTCGAGAAACGGGAATGGGCCGCGTATTCGATGCGCCCGAAAGTGAAGCGCATGTTGGCGGACCATCTCGTACCTGTGCCGCCACTGCGGCCGCTGCACCGGTGGACGGCCCCTCGGCCGCAGTGGCATGTGGAGGTGACGGCGGACAACGTCGCGGCACTGGTAGCGGGCTGCGCCATCGACCACTCCGTTCCGCCGTCCATCGCTTTCGCCGGGGGCCGTGCTGCCGCGGAACGGGCGCTGCAACGCTTCCTCGTCGACCGGCTGAGCCGCTACGCCCGCGATAAGAACTCGCCCTCGAACCAAGTAACCAGCGAGCTGTCCCCCTACCTTCATTTCGGCATGATCAGTTCGCTTGAAATCGCCTTGGCCGTTGAAGGCTATGCGGCCGAGCACAAGCTGATGGCGGTCGAGTTCCTCGAGGAGCTGATTGTCCGCCGGGAGCTTGCCTTCAACTTCACCCGCTTCACTCCGAACTACGACCAACTGGAGTGCCTACCGGATTGGGCGCTGAAAACGCTGGCGAAGCACGCCGGAGACCGCCGAGACTTCGTCTACACCGAGGAGCAGTTCCTGCAAGCGCAGACGCACGACGCCCTCTGGAACGCCTGCCAGCAGGAGATGCGCCTGCGTGGCAAGATCCGTGGCTACTACCGGATGTACTGGGGCAAGAAGATCATCGAATGGTCGGCCACCCACGCCGACGCGCTTCGTACGATGATTAAATGCCACGACATTTACGCGCTCGACGGCCGCGACCCGAATACCTACACGGGTATCCTGTGGTGTTTCGGTTTGCACGACCGCCCCTGGCAAGAGCGCAGCGTGTTTGGCATGATTCGATTTATGTCGCTCGACGGGATGAAACGCAAGACCGACGTTGAATCCTATCTCCGCGACATCGCCCACATGCTACGAACCGGGCAGGATGTTGCCCCAGGACCTTCGCTCTTATGTTCCTGACCATTTCCGGCGCTACGGGCTTCATCGGCCGGCGCCTCTTGAAACTCTTTCCGGCCGACCAGCATGCGCTCGTCGTGCTGGCGCGCAAGAATCCGCGACTGAATCCGCTGATCCACTATGGCCATTGGGACCCAACCGCGGCCGAGCCCAGCCGGGAACTGCTTGACCGGGCGGATGCCGTTATCCATTTAGCGGGCGAACCCGTCTCCCAACGCTGGACCCCGGAGGTGAAGATCGCCATTCGCGACTCCCGGATTCTCGGCACGCGCAATCTCGTTTCTGCCATCGGCAAGCTGCGGCACCGGCCCAAGACGCTGGTCTGCGCTTCCGCCGTCGGCATCTACGGCGACCGCGGCGACGATGTGCTGACCGAGAACGCCAAGCCGGCCTCCGGGTTCCTGCCGGACGTCTGCGCCGAGTGGGAAGCCGAAGCGGACAAAGCTCAGGACTACGGCGTGCGGGTCGTGAAAATCCGCATCGGCATCGCGCTGGGAGCCGATGGCGGGGCGCTGGCGGCCATGGCGCCGCTGTTCCGTTGGGGCGTCGGCGGCAGACTCGGCAGCGGCAAGCAGTGGATGAGTTGGATCCACGTCGACGATCTGGCGCAGATGATTCAGTTCGCGGTACAGAACGAATCAGTTTCTGGGGTTCTCAACGGCGTGGCGCCCAACCCCGTGACGAACGCCGAGTTTACCCGGCAGTTGGCCGGAGCGTTGCACCGTCCGGCTCTCTTTCCGGCGCCCGAGTTCGGCGTGAAGCTGCTCTATGGCGAAATGGCGCAGATTCTATTCGCCTCGCAGCGGGTGCAGCCGAAAGCGGCGCTGGCGGCTGGGTTCAATTTTCGATATTCCGAACTTCGCCCGGCCTTGGACGCCATTTTCTGCTAGCGCATGCTATTCTGGAGTGGATATGGCAATTCCGAACGTTAAGCGCTTCCGTATTGTGAGCCCCGATGGTGTCAACACGGCGACCCTCATGGCCGTTGTCCCGAAGGGCACGGACCACGACACATTTTTGAAAGACGCCTCCGCTCGCTTCGACTGGAAGTCTTGGACCGACCAGAAAGCGTCCCTCACGAAGGTCCGCGTCGGTCAGCAGAAACAGAAGAAGGCGAAGTAGTTTTTCGCTCTTTGCGACTTTGCAAAGCCCCGCGCAAGCGGGGCTTTTTGCATTGGCCTCTTACGGATTCACCGCGCGCAGCGTGCGGATGGCGCGCAAAGCTTCACTCGCCACTTCGGTATCCGGGTCCTTCGAAAGGCTATCGAGCATCGGCTCGCTCTCCCGGCTGCCACTGCGGCCGAGAATTAGCGAGAGGCTGAGCTTTTCCTGTTTGGTCGCGGCCGGAAACACCGGTGCGATGGCCGCCCGAATGGGTTCGTTTCGTACTAGCTCCGCGAGATAGGCCTCAGAAATTCCTTTCCACGCCTTCAGATTCAGAGTGTTCACGAGATAACGGAGTGGGTCGAACTCGCCCATGCCCACCTCGCCTAGCAGCGCTGCCCCGAAGGCCTGCGCCAAGCGTGCCCGCATTTTCGTCTCGCCTTCAAACTTGGCATGCAACAGTTCCCGGTCCTCGGCCCGCCCGAGCCGCGCTAAGCCCTCCGCCGCTCCGGCGCGCAGCGATTCGTCGGCGGAATCGAGCTGGACGGTGAACAACGGCCGGGATGCCTCGGAAGGAATCTGCGACAGCGCACTGAGGGCGGCCCGCCGAACTTTGTCGTTGCGGGCCCGCTCGTAGGCCTCCCGCAGCGGAGAGACCGATTCCGGATTCTTCAGGATGCCCACGGTTTCGAGGGCGGCCAGCTGCACCTTTTCGTCGAGGTCGCGCAACAGGTAGTGGATCTTCGGCGCGACGCTGATGTCGCGTATCTTCTCAAAGGCCACGAGCGCCTCGTAGATCACTTTGCTGTCTTTGGAGGCGAGCCCCGCGACCAGATCGTCGAGGGCAGCGCGGCCCCGCAGAACACCAATCGCGCGGGCGGCATTCGCCCGCGCCGGCAGGGGCCCGTTCCCGCTGACGAGCTTGCCGAGCGCCGCAATAATCTCCGGACGAGCCTCCACGTGTACCGGGACCACCTGGTCGTTCGTATCCGTCCACCGGCTCACCAACCGCGTGCCGGCTCTTTTCAAGGACCCGCTAAGCCCGCGTTCCCAATATCCCGGCAGGTAGAAATTCACGACGCCGTCGGTGGCGCGAATCTGGATCTCTTCGTCGCTATCCGCCAGAGCTTGCGTTAAAGGCTCAAGGGAGGCCGGGCCGCCGATCGTCACCATCGTTCGTATGACGTCGCGTCGAACGTCTACATCTGGATCCTGCGCGTAGGGCAACAACTTCGGAATGCCCGCAGCGCCCTCTTTCGAAAGTGACTTAACGTATTTCTGACGTTCTTTGGGCGTCGAGGCTTGCGCCAGCAGCAGAGCCGGGCACAGGAGAGCGATCATCGCGAAGCGCATACCTGTAGGACGCTTCCCGCGGCCCAAAAGTCTACCGGATAAATTCGAGTTGGACGCGATTGGGGATCAACCCGATGTCGTGGCCCATATCGAGGAGCTGCTGGGCGGCTTTCGGAATCAGCTCGCCAGCGTCCACCGTGTAATGGTTCACGTACATGCCGACGAACTTCGTCGCCAAGTCGGTTTCCATATCGCGGGCAAACTGCATGGCGTAGGACAGCGCTTCCTCGTGATTGTCGAGGGCGTATTGAATGCTTTCCCGCATCAGGCGGCAGCTTTCTGTCCGCACTTCGGGAGAGAGGTCACGGCGCAACACGTTGCAACCCAACGGCAGGGGCATGTTGTACGTTTTCTTCCACCATTTGCCAAGGTCGAGAATTTGATGGAAGCCGCCACGGGAGTAGGTGAGCTGCGCTTCGTGGATGACGAGACCGGCGTCGGCCGCCCCGTCTTTAACGGCATCCAGAATTTTGTCGAATGGCACTTCCACGGGGATAAAATCCGGCTGGAAAATGCTCAACGTCAGGAATGCCGTCGTCATCTTACCAGGGATTGCGATCCGCTTGCCCTTCAGATCCGTGGCCGCCATCGGATGGTTCGACACAATCATTGGGCCGTAGCCATCGCCAACGCTCGATCCGGAGGCCATGACAAAATACTTATCCGCCACATACGGGTAAGCATGATAGGAGATGGCGGTCAACTCGTACTCGCCGACCATCGCCTTTCGATTCAGGGTCTGGATGTCATCCAAAACATGCTTAAAGTTCACAAACTTGGAACGAATTTTCTTCGTTGCCAAGCCATAAAACATGTAGGCATCATCCGAGTCCGGGCTGTGTGCGCAAACAACGTCCGTAACCGCCATAGGGAACCTTCACTATAGCAAAAGGGCGGTTTACCCTACGAAATTATTCCGCTTGAGAAGCTAATTCAAGCAGGGCCGGATGAATGTATTCGAGAGAATCTTCGAGTGCCACCAGTCCCGTTTTCGCCTGACCCATATCGCCGCTCCGGCCCATCACCTCTAGAGCAAATGCCGCATGATAGGCAGCATCGGCGCCAAAGTTCGAGACCGACCCCTTCAAGCTATGGGCCGACCGTTGCAGCGCATCGGCATCGCCGGCAGCAACAGCGGCACGAATCTGCGAAACCAATGAAGGATACTCCTCAAGGAAAAGCTGTGCGACTTCCCGAAGAAGCTCTTCATCACCACCGAGGCGCTCCAACGCGACGGCACTGTTCAAGCGAACAAGTTGAGACGTAAACTCCACACAATGCTCCTCAGGACGCGGACGACTTCCGATTGCCGACTGGAGATCCGTCGCCCAGTATTTCATTTCGGCCTATCGTCATGATTCTTGAACATTATCCGGTCGAGCACAACCCCCACCGTAACCGAATGGCAGCGACTCGCGAATGTTCAGCATGAACCTCCTGCTACCCTTCCTTACCATCGCCCTGGCCGGCTCCGCTTTGGCCGCGCCACCGGCCGTCGGGCAGATTGCTCCCGACTTCACACTCACCTCGCTCGACGGCCGCCCGACCAAGCTGTCCTCCGTTCTGGCCGATGGCCCGGTGGTCCTGATCGTCCTCCGCGGCTTTCCTGGATATCAATGCCCGCTCTGCAACCGTCAGGTGCAAGACCTCGTCCAGAACGCCGAAGGATTCGCCAAGGCTGGACGGCGAGTGGTGCTGGTCTACCCTGGCCCCGGCGCTGACGTCGCCAAACGCGCCGAGGAGTTCGCCGCCGACAAGAAATTGCCTGCGCACTTCACTATGGTGCTCGATCCGGACTATACCTTCACCAAGCAATACGAATTACGTTGGGAGGCCAAGAACGAAACGGCCTACCCCTCCGCGTTCCTCCTCGACCGCACTGGCAAAATAACCTTCGCCAAAATCAGCAACTCTCACGGAGGCCGCGCTTCGGCCAAGGAACTGCTTACTGCTGCGGCTCCTCAGTAGGATCCACCAGCCGATCGACCGCCATGGTGTAGATCACCATCTTGCCGTGGCGGTCAGTCTGGAAGAAGATGCGCTGGGAGTTTGGCGCGAACGTAGGATTCGCCAATCGGGCATCCGAGCATTTATGCTCGCAAACGGTGAGTTCTCGCCGCACCGTTCGCAGCAACAGCAACAACGTCGGCTGCGCTTTGCTCGCGCATGCCCCCAGAAACACTGAGGCGTCTCCGTTGGGCGCGAACCGGACGAACTGGCTGGTTTTCGACAGCAGCACATCCACATTTGAATCTGGCGCAAGTTCGCGCATCTCGTTCAGCCGGCCCTCGCCTTCGGGCTTGTGCAGGTACAAGATCGCCCGGCCATCGGGAGACCACTGCGCTTCGAGCACTTGGCCGGGTGGCGTTTTCAATTCCCGATTTTCGCGGCCATCAAAACTGGCGAGCCATAAGGCTCCGTCTCGGACGTAGAAGAGCCCGGCCCGCTTCGGCCGAACCCCAACTTCGGTTAGCGTCCCTTCAAACTCGGCCACGGTGTGCGCAACCGGCTTGCCGGTGGGCAAGAACCGAAGCCGCGTCCGGTCACCGGCTTTCTCGGCGTAGACCGCGTTGAAGCCATCTTCGGATACGCTCAACTTCCGCGCGCTTTCCGTCAACTCGGCGAGTTGCCGCTCCCGCAGACTGCCGAGATTAATCTGCAGCAAACGGCGGCCATCGATGGCGTACAGCCAGCGATCGTTGCCAGCCAACGTCATCGTCTCCGGTTCGAGCGCTGTCAACTCGGTCAACTGCCGCGTCTTTCCGGTCTTCACATCGATCCGGTAGGCCTGCATGCCTTGGCCACGATCGGACGCGCATATCAAAAACTCAGCGCGCTTGGAGACCGTGCGGCCCGTGTTCGAGGGCAGGATGCTCTCGTGACTTGGATTGGTGAGGCGGACGACCTCAAACTCCGTTGTCGGATCGAGAAACCTCTGGCGGTCGCCCTCCGCCTCTTGACCCTTGCCCGTCGCGGCGAGGATGGGCCGCGCGCTCATCAAGGCGAGGAACGCGCGGCGAGGAAACATAGTTTTAGTTTAGCGTGGCTTACTTGCTATGGCTCGCTTGCACGTGGTCGCCGAGCAAATCGTAACCAAAGTCACCTGCCAGATCGCGCCAAACCGAGTGGACGTGATTGTTGTTGTTCTGCGTGTTGTCGTACTCGACCAGGAACGTCGGCCCCTGGACGCGATAGTAGTGGCCTTCGCCTTTGCCCGCGGCACCGGCCCAGGCAAAGTACAGGTTATTGCCCGCCGCCTTAATCTGCGCGGCGCGCGTAGCGGCGGCCTGCTCTGGAACGTTCGCGGCGTACTCGTCGAGCAACGCAGCCAGTAACTCGCGCTGCTTCGCCGTCATCTTCGTGGCCGAAAGCCCGTTGGGCTGGCCCTTCAACGCGGCCTTGCGATCGGCCATGGTGAAGATGTCTTTGTACGCGGTCTCCGAGACGACGGCCGTCTTCAACTGCTCCGGCGTCAACGATACACGCACTGCGCGACCGAGATCCTCTTCCCGGCCCAACACCCGCAGACCCTTCCGCGGCCCTTCCTTGATCTCGGCCGGATTGGTGCCGAAGAACATGGGGCTTGAAGCAACGCGGTTTTTAACGATCGTCCAGTTCAACGCCAAGTGGTGGCCTTCGACGCGGTACGCCCACGTGCCATTCTCGGACGGGGTGCCGAAAATCGAGAAGAAATACTGCTCCGGATCGCGGCGACCGGTGGTGTCCTTCTCCATCTGGCGCAAGATATCCTCAAGGCTCATAATGCTCGTGGCTTTGATATAGCCCTGTTGCGAAAGGCCGGCGCTGAGCAGTGCATGCGCCAGAGCGCGCTGCTCATGGCCCATTTGTTTGAGCGGCAGACCTTTGCGGACTTTCGGGATGAAGTGCCAGTTCAGGCGTTCATCATCTTCAAACGAAAAGACCGCTTTACTGCGCTGGTCGGCGGACAAGGAAGCCAGCAACGCGTTGGCGGTGTCGGACATGACGCGCGGCGTCTGCGTCCGATAGCTGGCGGCAACAAGCAGGAGTGCCGCACCGGAGGCGGCGAACAATCGCAGGTGGTTCGAATTCATCGCAAGAGGGCCCTTCTACAACCCTCGATGATTCTATTAGAAAGGAAGGTCCTTTTGCACGGTGGGGCTCAACACGAGCGACTTGGCGAGATATTTGTACGGATTCACCGGCGCCCCGCCCTGCCGTACTTCGTAGTGGAGGTGCGGCGAAGTCGCCCGGCCCGTGCCACCGCTGCGCGCTATCGTCTGGCCGCGGCGAACTTCCTGGCCTGGAATGACGTCAAACGAGGAAAGATGCGCGTAGTAGGTCTCAACGCCGCCGCCGTGCGAGACGACAATCAGCTTTCCATATGCCCCGCTCCACTGCGCGGTCTTCACGATGCCATCGGCAGCGACTTTAATTGGCGTACCGGTGGAGCACGAGATATCGACGCCGGAGTGGAAGGCAGAGCCCCCGGTGAAGGGATCTGACCGCGAACCGAACGAACTCAACAAGCGGCCATTGGTCGGCCAGATGCTCGGAACTACATTTTGCTGCCACATCTGATTGATGCGGCGCGTGGCCGGGTTGAACAGGCGCGTCGAGCGGAGCAAGTCGTACTGCTCGATCGATTCCTGGAAGGTGGGCATCAACTTGCCCTCGGACGCTACAGACACCGGACCGTCCATCCGTTCCTTGATGCCGTAGGCCATCGAAACTTCCGAAGCCAACATTTGCAGCGTCGCCAGTTGTTCTTTCGTCTGCTCGGTGGAGCGCTGCAGATCCTGATACCGCTTCTGCAGGGTGGAAACTTCGTCCCGCAAGTTGTTGTAATTCGTAACCTTCCACGCCATGCGCGCGTAGGAAGTGATGAATCCGGTCACCGTAAAGCATCCGATCACCGCTAGCGCCAGAACGGTATACAACACCGTATGGGAGAGGTGCACCCGGCGCAGGCGGCCGTGGACGGAGTGGGCGATTACGACAACGAAATGTGGCTGTTTCATGCTCGACTATGCTTCGGACGCATGAGACACGCTTGGGTAGGGTTGACCCAGGACGTGTGTCGCATTTCCGACCGTATCATCGTTTTGCCTCCCCCGTCAAGGCAAAAGCTATAGTCTTATCGGCCAGCCTGGGGCAGACGGAGGCAGAAAATCGTACGTCTTCTCCATCCATTCGCCCAGTTTTTTCTGAAGGTCCAGCCGGATGGCGGCGTGCGCTGGGCTGTCCGCCAGATTCTGAAACTCGTCGGGATCGGCGGCTAAGTCGTATAGTTCCACCATCGGGCGCGCCGGCTGTACCAATCGGCCGTGAGCGGGTGACAGCTTTCCCTTTCGCGCCAAGTCCTGATAGCTCTTCCAAGTCAGGCTGTCGGCCAGATCCCACGCCGGGCGGTAAGGGAAATGCGGCGCCGCGTTAAATATGAGTTTGAATTGCCCGGTCCGGATGCTGCGAATGGGATCGAAGTTGTCGTGCCAGTTGCGCTCGCTGAAGACGGATTCCCGCTTCTGATAGCTCGACCCATCCAGCAAACCTCGGAAGCTTTGCCCCTGCATTTTGGCCGGTACCGGCGCACCCGCGAGGTCGAGCCAAGTAGCCGGCAGGTCAACGTGCGAAATCAACTCCGGACGAACCACGCCCTTCGCCTTCCCCGGCCAATGGACGATGAGAGGCACGTTGAGACCGGGATCGTAACAGGTGCCCTTCGCCCCCGGGAACGGCATGCCGTTGTCGCCGGTGAAGAACACGATGGTGTTGTCCGCCAATCCGCGGGACTCGAGCAGACTCAGGAGTTGGCCACATTCGGCGTCCATCCGTGCGATGAAGTCCGCGTACATTCCCAGATCCTCGCGAATCTCGGGCGTATCCGGCAGAAACTTTGGCACGCGCACCTTGGCGCGGTCATGCGGGGGATCGAACGCCTTCGGCACGTACGGCCGATGCGGATCCGTAAACCCGACGTGCAGAAAAAATGGCTTGTTCGCCGGCCGCTGATCGAAGAACTCTGCAAACGGGGCGTTTTTGGCCGCGCGATAGAAGTCAAACCGCCGATTGAACTCGTCGCCCTGATGCACCTTGCGATAGGCCCCGGTATGGTAGCCGCGTTCTTTCAGCACTTCGAGAAACGTCTTCTCCCATGGCGGCATTGGCGTGTGTAGCCGCGAGGTGCCCGTGGTGTGAGGAGTGCACCCGGTAAAAATAGCCGATCGGTTGGGGCTGCACTGCGGAGACGCAACAAAGCAATTAGTGAACCGGGCGCCGCGCGAGGCCAATCGATCCAGATTCGGTGTTTTGATGTTTGCGTTTCCGTAGCAACCCAGATCGGCGGCCGTATGATCGTCGG
Source organism: Candidatus Sulfopaludibacter sp. SbA3 (assembly GCA_945890485.1). Lineage (GTDB taxonomy): Bacteria > Acidobacteriota > Terriglobia > Bryobacterales > Bryobacteraceae. The sequence goes on from CAMDCN010000024.1 coordinate 31,217, forward strand.
AAAACAGGAAAACGATGTTCGGCGGAGGCGGAGGCGCCTGCGCCATAGCCGCCGTCATACTGAAAAACCCGCGTCGCGTTAGACCGTTCATCAGCGAACAGGATAGCGTAGTAAGATGCAGATCGATCTCACCGGCCGGAACGCTATCGTTACCGGCGGCGCCAATGGCATTGGCCGCGCCATGGCGCAAACGCTCGCCGCCTGTGGAGCGCAAGTTACTATCTTCGACCTCGATTCCGCTCCGCCCGTCGACGTTACGGACCGCGCCAGCTTGGAGGCCGCCTTTTCCGCCGGCCCCGCACCCGATATTGTGATGATCAACGCGGGCACCGCGTTCATCCGGCCAATCCCCGAAACGACCCGCGAAGTCTGGGACAAGACCATCGCCCTGAACCTGACCGCCGCGTTTGAAACCCTGCAGGCCGCCGCTGCCCGCATGCGCGCCGCCGGAAAGCCGGGCGCGATCGTGATCACCGCCTCCACGAACTCATACGACGGCGAGGAGAACCTCATCGCCTATAACGCCACCAAAGCCGGCGTCCTCGGCATCGTCCACACAGCGGCGAACGAACTCGGCCCGTATGGCATTCGCGTCAACGCCGTGAACCCCGGCCTGATCCGCACCCGTCTGACGGCGGATTCGTTCAACACGGAAGCCGTGATCAAAGAGTATTTCCGCGCCATCCCGATGGGCCGCGGCGGCGAACCGGAGGAAGTCGCCAAGACGGCCGTCTTCCTGGCGAGCGACTGGGCCAGCTACATTACCGGCGCAACGCTGCTGGTTGACGGCGGACAGATGGCCTGCAAATTCGGCCCCTGGCGCGATAGCGAAGCGGAGTTCGTCGACGGCCGCTGGCAGCGGCGTTAACGCGGATACAACGGCGAATACTGCACCATCTTTTCGCGGGTGGCCAGCTTGCCTCCCTTCACCCAGGCATCGCCCCGGGCTTCGAGATGCGTGATCATGCGGCCGCGCCAGAGGCGCAACTGTGCGGCATCGTCCGTGCGGTTGTGCAGTTCGGCGCGGTCCTTGGTCAAATCAAATAGCTGCTCTTCGCCCGTGAAGCCATGGAAGATGTACTTCCAGCGGCCATCGGTGAGGGCGGTCCATTGGTTTGCGTTGTCGTAGCAGACGCCGTGTTCCAGGTCGATCCACTCGCGCCAGCCTTCTGTCTTGCCGCGGACGAGGTCGAGCATGGAACGGCCGTCGATCGGGCGGGACGGCGTGGCGTCCGCCGCGGCGAGGACGGTCGGGAACAGGTCGCGGAGTTCGACAGGCTGCAGGATCGTCTGCCCCTTCGGCGCGCCCGGAAGCCGGACGATCATCGGCACGCGCGCCGAGCCTTCGTAGGCGTACGACTTCCGCCAAAGATGGTGATCGCCGAGCATGTCGCCATGATCGGAGAGGTAGACGATCATCGTGCTCTCGGCAAGGCCACGTTTTTCCAGCGCTTCCACGATCCGGCCGATCTGCTCATCAATGAACGACACGGATGCCCAGTAGCCCTGACGTGATTCGCGCACCGTCGCGGCCCCCATGTCGCCACGCCAGATGTCGTTCTTCTCGGTGTTCCGGGCTCGATGCCGGTCCGCCCACGGCGCGACGTCGGCGGCGGGCAAAGGCCGGTCTTTATAGAAGTCCATCCAACGCTGCGGCGGGTCATACGGGCTATGGGGCCGCGCGAAGGAAACCTTCAGGAAGAACGGCTCCGGCCGCTGGTAGCCTTCGAGAAAGTTCACGGCGCAGTCGGCGGTCCAGCGCGTGGGGTGCAGCCGTTCCGGCAGGACGTACGGCTTGGCGTTGTAGTCGTTGAAGCCCACGCCGGTGGCGTCCGGGTTCAACAGCGGCGCTTGCGAGGCGAACCAACTGCGGTAGTCGCTGCGAAACTCGGGGTTCTCCGCGCGGCCGCTCTCGTCGAGTAGAACCATCTGAAAGCCGTGCGAATTCCGCTGCGGGGCATAGTGCAGTTTGCCGATCGCCGCCGTGAAGTAGCCGAGGTCGTTCATCGCCCGCGGCATCTCGTAGGGATACTTCGCCGCCACGCGGCCATAGGCCAGCATGCCGTGGTTCCACGGCGAGAGGCCAGTAAGCAGGCAGGCGCGCGCCGGGGTGCAGGTGGGCGTTGACGAATAGGCGTTGACGAAGCGGGCGCCTTCGCGCGCCAGCCGGTCCAGGTTCGGCGTGTGCGCCGTGCCGCCCAGGCAGTCGGCCCGGTGCTGGTCCGCCATCAGGAACAGGACGTTCCTCCGGGCGGGCGTCCGCTGGAATAGCGCTGGCGCAGCCAATAGTTCCCGTCGCGAAATCATACGTCGATCCCCTCCACCACAGCTTCAATCGTCGAAGGCGCATTGCCCTCGAATCGATTATTCACGAAAATGTAGGCCGGCTGCTCCATGCCCAACGATCGTTGGATGAGCGCCCGCAGCGCGTCGCGCGATTCGAAGTTCGGATCCTGAATCTTCTCGTACGGCGAGAAGCTCTTCACGGCGTCTTCATAGGCCCGCCCCTGCCGCAGTAGCGCGCGGACGACAGTGAAATCTGCCGTGTAGGCTTGGGGCAACGCGGTCTGCGCCGGCAGGTCCGGCATGCGTGTCCAGGCGTTGAAGATGTGGGCCACGCCGCGTTCGTGCAGCGCGTCGAAGTAGTCGCGGGTTAGGAACTCGGCGTTGCGGAGTTCCACGGCGTAGCGCGGGCCCTCCGGCAGTTTGTCGAGAAACGGAACCAGTTTTTCGAGGAAGGCATCGACATCGGGCATCGTCTTCCGGGACATCTGGCCGAACTCAAAAATCAAAACAATAGCCCGGTTGCCGTACGGCCGCAGCATTTCCAGGAACAGTTGCCGGAACAGGTCGAAATCAAGAAAGTTCGGATTTTCGAGTCCCGCCCGCCGGCCGTACCGCGCATGCGCCGGGAACACTTTCACCGTGATCTCTTCGGGCACTTTGAATGCGAACCGCAGCGAGGAAGGCGAACTGCCGAAGAGCTTTCGCCAGTACTCTTCAGACGGAAACTGGTAGAAACTGAAGTCCCCGCAAACGATGGGAAATGTTTCGGCGTACTCTTCGAGGCACATGTCCTCAAACTTCTTAGCCGAGAACTTGCCCCGCGTGAAGTAACGGTCGGGCGTGTAGATCTGGCCCAACCAGCCTTCGTACTTCCATGAGCTTGTGCCGATCAAAATGCCGCGCTCGGCCAGACGGGCCAACTTCTGCGCGAGCTTGGTGGGCTCCGCGGCGAACAGCGAAAGATTGCTTACCAAGCCCTTGCCGTGCGGTACCCGTAGGGGTCCGCCCCCGCTTCAATCGTTCCGCCCGGCGCATAGCGAATAATCACCGGCGCCGATCCACTGGCCCACTTCGACCGCGTGCTTACCTGGTGGCCGCGCTGCGCCAACTGCTGCACGGCGCTGGGCGAGATCCGTTCGTCCAGCATCAGGTCGCCGGGGCTCATCGCATGATTGTCGAAGCTCGAAACCAGGTGGCGCGTCTGCAGCCGTGGCGCTTCGACGGCCGACTGCGCGTTCATGCCGAAGTCGACGACATTGAGGAACATTTGCAGCAGCGCCTGGTCCTGGTTGTCGCCGCCGGGCGTTGCCAGCGCGAGGAACGGCTTGCCATCGCGGGTAACGATGGTCGGGCTCAGCGTCACGCGAGGCCGCTTGCCGCCGGCGAGTTCGTTCGGGTGGCCTTCAATCAGCAGAAAGCTCTGCGCCCGCTGCGTCAACGGAATGCCGGTGTCGCCGGCGACCACCGAGGGCAGCCACGAACCGGAGGGCGTCACCGAGAAGATAATGCCGTCCGCATCGGCGGCCGTAACGCACGTCGTGTCGCGCGCCATCAGTTCATCGTCGATCTTGTGGTGGACCATCTCCGTTTGCGACGGGTGCAGTCCTTTCTTGCCGTCGATCAATCCGGGCAGGAACTCCATCGAGGCCTGGTCGCCGATCTGCTTGCGGCGTTCGGCAGCGTACTCTTTTGAAAGCAGCGTGGCGGCGGGGATCTTCGAGAAGTTGGGGTCACCGTAGTAGGTATCGCGATCGGCGTAACCGAGTTTCAACGCCTCGGTGATTGTGTGCAGGTACTTCGAAGAGTTGTGTGGCATCTCGCCGAGCGAGAAGCCTTCGAGCAGATTCAACGCTTCGAGGAAAATGGGGCCCTGGCTCCAGAAGCCGGGCTTGTAGACCGTGTAGCCGTGATAGGTGGTGGAGGCTGGCTCCTCCGGCTTCAGCCGGAAGGCGGCCATGTCCTCATAGCGGATCAGGCCATCGTTCGCCTTGCTAAAGGCGTCGATCTTGCGGGCGATGTCCCCGCGATAGAAGTAGTCGCGGACGGCGTCGATGCCGCCTTGCCGGGCGGCCCCGCCCTTCACGGCACGGAGTTCCGCGGCGGCCATGGCGCGGAGGGTCCGTGCCAGATCGGGCTGGTGAAAAATGGCGCTGGGCATGGGAGTGAAGCCGGGCGGCAGGTAAGCGGCCTTGGAGGTCGGCCACAGTTCGAAGAAGCGGCGGGACCGGGCGAGGGAACTGGCGCGCATTTCGTCGAGGGGCGCGCCGTCGGCCAGCTCAATCGCCGGCTGGATCACCTCGGAGAATGACTTGGTTCCGTATTCGCGCAGGGCCACGAGACCTGCTTCGACCATGCCGGGAACCAGCGCCGGCATCAGTCCGGCCACTGGCACCATTCCCTTCAGGCCATTCGGCTCCAGATTCTGAATCTCGCCGGGTAGCATCCGCCGGTTGCGAAACAGTTCCGCCGTGGCGAGCTTGGGCATAGTGCCGATGCCCGCGATGGAGACGACCTTGCCCTCTTTCGTCCGGATCAGAATCGGCGCTTCTCCCCCGAAACCGAAGTGCGAATATTCGACCATACTGGCGGCAAACATGGCAGCGACGCCGGCATCCACGGCGTTGCCGCCGTTCTGCGCCAAACGCATGCCGGCATCGGCCGAAGCGTCTGTCCCGGCGCCGATCGCGATCTTCGTTCCGCGTGAGGCGAAGCGCTGCGGCCGCTCCGTCGGGGTCCGCCGCTGCGCCATGCCGACGCCGAGTAAACCGACTACGGCCAGCCCCAGGAAAACGCGCTTCATTTGGATGCCCTCACTATAATGGAGATTCCGTCAGCAACTTGGCCGAAACCTTAAGGATACTCATGCGCCGCGTTTTTTGCTTTGTCCTGTTTGTTACTTCTCTATCCGCCGAAAACAACGGCGCGATCTGGTGGAAACACGTACAGTTTCTCGCCGACGACAAGCTGGAAGGCCGGAACACGGGAAGCGAGGGGCATCGCCAGGCGGCAGCGTATGTTGCCGCGGAGTTTGAGCGGCTGGGATTGGCCGCCGCGGGAACGCAGGGCTACATGCAGCCGGTGAAGTTCTCCACGCGCCAAATCGACGAGCCGAACTCCAAGCTGGGCATCGTCCGCGAGGGGAATATCGTGCCGGTCGAACTTGGCAAGCAGGCCTACTTCGGCTTGCGGACCGATCCGTCGCCCACCGTGCAGGCGCCGATGGTATTCGTCGGCTACGGACTGCGCGTGCCGGAGATGAAGCACGACGACCTGAAGGGGCTGAACCTGAAGGGTAAGATCGCCGTCATGTTTTCCGGCGCGCCGAAGGATTGGCCGGGGCCGCTTTCGGCGCATGTGCAATCCGGCGACGTCCGTTGGGAGCCGCTGCGGAAGATGGGCGCGATCGGGCTGATCACCATTCCCCGCGTGCAGACGACGCCGTGGCCGCGTGCTTCCGCCGCCCGCCTGCAGGCTTCGATGACCGCCATCGCCGACGAGGCCGGCCAGCAGGTATCGTTGACCTTTAACCCCGACCACGCCGACGTGCTTTTCGCCGGGTCGGGTCATACCGTGAAGGATCTGCTTGACATCGCCGCGGCCGAGAAGCCGTTGCCCAAGTTCCCGCTGCAAGGGGAGCTTGCCGCCACCATCGCAGTGAAGCGCGGCGAGCTCGAAAGCCCGAACGTTGCGGCCAAGTTGGAAGGTTCCCATCCGAAACGGAAGAACGAGTTCATCGTAGTCAGCGCGCACTTGGATCATCTCGGCAAGACGACGTCGTTCGCGGGCGACGGCATCTTCAACGGCGCGCTCGACAACGCCTCCGGCATTGCGGCCATGCTCGAAGTGGCGCGGCTGCTAAAAGCCGGCAAACCGCTGGAGCGCAGTGTGCTGTTTGTCGCCGTCACCGGCGAAGAGAAGGGGCTGCAGGGATCCCGCTATTTCGCCCGCAACCCCACGGTTCCCGCCAAGCAGATCATCGCCAACTGCAATATGGACATGTTCATGCCGCTCCACGCGCTGAAGTTCCTGACGATGCTAGGCATCGACGAATCGACGCTCGGCGACACTGCCCGCGAGGTGGCCAAGGAGTTCAACCTACCGATCCTGCCGGATCCCATTCCGGAGCAGCGGCGGTTCATCCGCAGCGACCAGTACAGTTTCATCCGCGCGGGCATTCCGTCGCTTGCCTTCAAGTTTGGTTACGAAAAGGGTTCGCCCGAAGAGAAGCTGCAGGCCGAATGGCTGAAGACGCGGTACCACGCCGTGTCGGACGATCTCGCCCAGCCCGTCGACATTCCGGCGGCTGGCCGGTTTACGGAGTACTTGACCGCGTTAGTCGCCCGGACGGCGAACCAACCGCAGCGTCCCGCTTGGAAATCTGATAGCTTTTTCAAGCGATTCGCCAAATGAACCTGCCACTTACCCCTATCCGTTTTCTATACCGCGCCGCGGACCTGTTTGAACGCCGCATCGGCATTGTTTGCGGCGAGAAGCAGTTCACCTACGGCCATTTTGCTGAGCGGTGCGAACGCCTCGCCGGGGCGCTGCTGGCGCTGGGGCTGCAGCCCGGCGACCGTGTCGCCTACCTCAGTTTCAACACGCATCTGCTGCTGGAGGGCTACTACGGTGTCGTAATGGCTGGCGGTATCGTGATGCCGTTGAATGTGCGGCTCACCGCCGGGGAGATAACCGGCATCCTGAACCACTCGGGTGCCCGCATCGTGTTTTATGAGCCCGACTTCGCGGGGCTGATCGCCGGACTCGCCTGCCCGGCCGTCGAACACTGGATCGCGCTCGACAAGTTCGAGATGAACGCGCCGCCGGCGCCATGCGACTGGACGAAGATCGACGAGAACCAGGTCGCGGAACTGTTCTATACGAGCGGCAGCACCGGTACTCCGAAGGGCGTCAGCCTGACGCACCGGACGCTCTACTTGCATGCGCTTTCGCTCGCCACTACCTTCGACGATGCGAAGACGAAAGTGGATCTGCATACGATTCCGCTGTTCCACGCCAACGGCTGGGGCATGCCGCAAGCGTGCGCGATGATGGGGACAAAGCAAGTGATGGTTCGCCGGTTCGATCCGGCCGGAGTGCTGGCCCTGATCGCCGAACACAAGGCGACGGACATGTGCCTCGTCCCGACCATGGCCAACGCGTTGTTGAACTGTCCGCAATTGGGCGAGTTCGATACGTCGAGCCTTCGCCACATCATGCTTGGCGGCGCTGCTTCTTCGCCCGAGTTGATTGCGCGCCTGGAAGCCGCCTTCCATTGCGAGGCGGCGGCGGGCTACGGCCTGACGGAGACGGCGCCGGTGTTAAGCAAGTCCGGACCCAAGCCCGGCGTGACTTTCGCGAGCGACGCGGACCGCCAACGGCGCCAGGCGATGACCGGTTGGCCGCTGCCTGGGGTTGAAATCCGCGTTGTCGATCCGCAGGGCATCGACGTGCCGCGCGACGCTACCTCCATCGGGGAGATCATAACGCGCAGCGACCATGTGATGGCCGGTTACTACAACGAACCCGCCGCCACTGCTGCCGTGATGGACGGCCACTGGTTCCACACCGGCGACATGGCCGTTTGGGACGACGAAGGCTACGTGCTGATCGTTGACCGGAAGAAAGAGATCATCATCAGCGGCGGCGAAAACATCTCGTCGATCGAAGTGGAACGGGCCATCGCGGCCCATCCTTCGGTGCTCGAATGCGCCGTCGTCGCGGCGCCGGATGAGAAGTGGGGCGAGATACCGGCGGCCGTGATCGTCCGAAAGCCCGGGGCTGAATTGGCTACTGAGGAGTTGCTTGCGTTTCTCGGCGAACGCCTCGGGCGCTTCAAGCATCCGCGCATCATTGAGTTTCGGGCCGAAGCGCTCCCGAAGACCGGCACGGGCAAGATCCGGAAGCTGGAACTGAAGGAAGCGTTCTGGTCCGGCAAGGAAAAACGAGTTCAAGGGTAATGCACTCTCTCACGATTGAATGTTCGCAGGACGAGAAGGACGAACTGCTCGGCCGGCTCTGGGAATTGGATACGGCCGGGGTGACCGAGGAGGATCTGACGGCGAATCGCGTCAACCTGCGGGCGTTCTTTAGCGAGGAGTTTGACGCCTCGGAGTTCGCGGCCTTTAACCCCGAATGGCAGGAGGAGCCCGACGTCGATTGGCAGGCCGAGTCGGAAGCCGCTTGGCCGGGGCGGCCGGTCGGAGAGCGGCTGTTCGTCGCGCCGCCGTGGTGCGAGGAGCCGACGCCACCCGGGCGCGAACGGCTGGTTATCAACCCCGGCGTTGCCTTCGGGACGGGCGCGGATACTACGACACAGCTAGCCCTCGAAGTGCTGGAACGTACGGTGCAGCCGGGCGACCGGGTCTTCGACTTCGGTACGGGCTCCGGAATACTTGCTTTGGCCGCGTTGCGCCTCGGCGCGGCGCAGGTGCATGGCTGCGACATCGACCATGACGCTGTCGTGGCAGCCCGGGATGACATGCCGCCGGAGATTGGATTGTTCACGGGCACGCTGCGGTCGATCCAGCCGCAGTGGGCCGACGTGATCTTCGCCAACATCAACGCTGAGACCGTAGCGCACAACGCCGATGAGCTGAAGCGCGTGTTGAAGCCCGGCGGCCGGTTGATTGTCGGCGGCATTCCGCCGCGGCACGCCGACCGCGTGATCAAAGCTTTGGGCGCGCAGGAGTGGACCTTGCGCGAACGGGTCGACCGCGATATTTGGGTCTGCATGGCTTGGGAGGACAAATGAAACGACGCACCTTTCTTGCGGCGCTCGCCGCCGTTCCGGTAGCCAACGCGGCCGCAGCGGGCAAGATCGCCGCCCTGGAATTCGTCCGCCTCGAAGGGAAGTACAAGTACGAAGCCGGCACGGCAAACCGCCAATATCAGACGAACCCGCTGCATATCTACGACGCGCTTCGTCCCGCCGAATACCGGGAGCAGGGCCGGGCGGCGGGCGAGGGCCGCGTGACGGCGCTCTATCTGAAGCTCAAGACGGATGCGGGACTCGAAGCGATTTATGGCCCGATTGATGAAGAGGCCGCTGTCGTCGTCCATCGCCAGTTGCGTCCGTTTCTGATCGGGAAGGAAGCACTCGCCGGTGAGACGCTGTGGGACCAGATGTACCGGTCGAACCGCCACTCGCGTTCGAGCCACTACATGATGGCGATCTCGGCGGTCGATAACGTTTTGTGGGATCTGCGCGGCCGCTACTTCAAGGCTCCGGTGTATCAGTTGTTGGGCGGCCCCACGCGGCCGGCGGTGCAGGCGTACGGCAGTTGCCTTGGCTTCAGCGTGGAGCCGGAGTTGCTGAAGAAGAAGTGCGTCGAGCTGAAGCAGCGCGGCTTCCTGCATCAGAAGTGGTTCATGCCGTATGGGCCCGGCGACGGCGCGGTGGGTATGGCGAAGAACGTGGCCATTGTGCGGAATCTGCGCGAGGCGATGGGCTACGACGTCGACATCATGTTCGATGCGTTCATGGGCTGGGACTTGAACTACGCGATGCAGTGGGCCAAGCAGGTGGAGCAGTACCGGCCTCGCTGGATTGAAGAGGCATTCGCGCCGGAGAAGATGGAGAGCTTCGCGGCGTTGCGAAGGGCGACTTCAGTGCCGGTCGCGACGGGGGAGCACTTCTACGGCCGGTGGGAAGCCAAGCGGTTCCTGGAAGCCCAGGCGATCACCGTCGTGCAAGCCGACCCGGAATGGTGCGGCGGCGTCAGCGAACTCGTCAAGATTTGCCACATCGCCAGCGCATATGACGCCCAGGTGATTCCGCACGGCCACAACGTCCACACGGCCATGCATGTGGTGGCGGCGCAGAGCCCGATGACGTGCCCGCTGGTCGAATACCTGATCCCGAAGATGAGCACCTACTATCACTTCGAGAGGTGGAATCCGGCGCCGGTGAACGGCAAGATTACGCTGCCGGATACACCGGGCTTCGGGATTGAGATCGACTCGGCGAAGGTGGAGAAGCAGAGCCCGGTTACTTGGTGAGTTTCAGGGCGATCGAGTTGATGCAGTAGCGCAGGCCAGTGGGCGGCGGACCGTCGTCGAACACGTGACCGAGGTGGCCGTCGCAACGGATGCAGAGCACCTCCGTGCGGTCGCCGTCCTGCCGCTTCAGGATGTTTTGCGGGGCGAGCGGTTGCCAGAAACTGGGCCAGCCGGAGCTCGATATGAATTTGTGGTCGCCGGAGAAGAGGGCCGTGTCGCAGGCGGCGCAGCGGAAGACGCCGGAGCCTTCGTACTTGTCATACTCGCCGCTGAAGGGCTGCTCCGTGCCTGCCTCGCGCATGACCCAGTAGCGGGTGGGCGTCAACGCCTCCCGCCACTCCGCCTTCGTCTTCACGATCTTCTCCACCGTCACCGTTCCCTTGTTGAGGTCGACGATGCGGACGGACTCCGCCACCCCGACGAACTCCTGGCGCGGGGCGCAGGAGGCGAGCGGCAGCAGGAGCCAGATGCGGCGTTTCACTGGAAGAACCGGTCGACGGGCACGATGCGGACTTGCGCCGGCTTCAGGCCCAGCTTCCGCGTGGAGACCAGTTTGTCCTCTTCGAGGATGTCGGCCAGCTTGGGGCTGTTGTAGGTCATCGGCGACGGCGCATCGCTCAATAGCGCCTTTTGCAGGGCTTCGGCGTCTTCGGCGACGGCGACGATCTCCAGCCGGTCCTTACGGAGATGCTTCTTCACGGCCTTGTTCACGTCTTCGACGGTCAGCTTGGCCACCGCGTTCCGGATGTACTCCGGGTACTCGCCGATGCTGTAGAACTGGCTATCGATGCGGTAGCCGAGTTCGTTGGCCTTCGTCTTCAGCAGCAGGTTCACGCCGCGGCTGAGGAAGCTGCGGGTGTCTTCGAAGTCGCTCTCGGTCAGGCCCTTTTCGACGAGACGTTCGAGTTCGTGCAGCGCGAGGCGCAGGGTGAAGTGAGCGGTCTGCGGCTCCACGGGGCGGATCCACATCTGGAAGATCTGCTGGCGGCGGGCGAGGTTCGGGTCTGGCTCAAACTGGAACATGCCGCGGGGGAAGTACTCGATGTAGCTGTAGTCGCCGTAGTTCAGGCCGCGGATCTCGCGCATGCGCTGGTACAGGTTTCCGGCGCTGGAACGATGCGGGCCGAACCAGGTGTTGGCGACGAGGAGCGCCGGGAAGTCCGGGTGGCTGCGGTTCACCGGGATGGGGAAGCCGAGGGAGAAGGCGACGGCGCGGGTCTGCTTCTTGACGATGGTGACGCGGGTCTGCGGGATCGGCTTCGGCGCGGGGGGGTTGACGGCGGACGGTTTGCCGGCGGGCAGTTGGCTGAAGTCTTTCTTCACTCGTTCGGCGAAGCCTTCGGGGTACTTGCCCGCGAGGGCGATGGTGAGGTTGGCTTGGGTGAGGTGCTGCTTGTAGAACGCCTGCAGGTCGGCCAGGGTAAGCTTCTCGAGCGAGGAGACCGTACCGTTTGGATGGGCCGTGCCGAGCAGAATGTTATAGAGCACTTCCTTCCCCAGCTCTTCGTCGTTTTGCTGACGGAGGGAGACGCGGAGCGAGGTCAGTTGATCGTCACGCAGCCGCTTCAGGTCCTCCGGACGCCAACCCGGCTTGAGCAGCATGTCGCGGAGAGTGGAGTAGTAGGCCTCCAGGTTGTCGACATGGGTGACGCCGCTGATGGTCAGCATCTCCTGGTCGGTCTGGTCACCGACGCTGGCGGCCATGGGATAGAACTTTTCGATGATGTCGCTGTAGGGCGTCGACTGCGACCCACCACGGGCGAGCATGGCGGCGGTGAGCGCGGCGGTGCCTTCCTTGCCTTTCAAGTCGTTCAGCGAGCCGCAGCGGAAGACGAAGCGGAAGTTGATAATGGGCGACTGCCCCGGCAGGGTGACCAATTCCATCGCCTGCAGGGCGAGGGCGGAAAACAGCAGGACCAGTGCTCTCACTTGGCCTCCTTCTTGTGGGCCAGGGTGGCGACGGTGCGGCCGGAAGCCACGAAGTATTTGCGGGCGACCTCTCGGAGATCTTCCGGCGTTAGCGAGGCGTAGAGGTCGTAGACCTGATTCAGGGTCTCAGGGGTTCGCGTCAGGGCGATGTAGTTAGCCAGGTTTTCGGCGATCGCCTCGCTGTTATCGAGGCCCAAGGCGAAGCTGTAGCGGAGATTGCTCTTCACGGCTTCGAGGCGCTTGGCGTCAACCAGCGTGTCTTTGAACCCGTTCAACGTCGAGATGATCGCGTCCTGAACGGCCGGCATATCGGCGTCGTTCTTCACTCGGGAGTAGACGATGAACATGTACGGGTCGGCATGGTTCTGGTAGCCGCCTTGGAGGACATCGTTCTTCTGTTCGTCGATGACGAGCTTCTTATAGAGCGGCGAGTTCTGGCCGAGGGCGAGGGACGCGATGAGATCGAGCGCCGCGGAATCCCGCATGTTCTCGGTGAAGGCCGGCACTTTGTAACCGATCATCATCCAGGGCAGAGTGGGAGTCGGCCAGTCGACGTGGCCTTTGCGTTCGGCCGTTTGCGGGGGTTCAACGGGAATCTGCGGCTTCACCGCGCCCTTTTTCCAAGGGCCCCAATACTTCTCGACCATCGACCGGACTTGCTTCTGGTCGACATCGCCGACGATGACGAGGGTCGTGTTCTCAGGCCGGTAGAAGCGATTGAAGAACTGCTTCGAGTACTCGTATTGATTGGGCATGTCCTTGATGTCGGCGAGGAAGCCCATGGTGGTGTGTTTGTAGGTGTGGCGGTCGTACGCCGTGTCGCGGAGCTTCTCTTCGAGCTGATTGGCGGGCTCGGTGCTGTTCTTGTTGTACTCGCCGTTCACGGCGAGGGCTTCGGTGCGGAAGGCGTTCTCGGAGTACTCGAGATTCTGGAAGCGGTCGGCTTCGAGGTCGATGATCGATTCGAGACCGGCCTTGTCAAAGGTCGCGTGGTAGACGGTCAGGTCGTCGCTGGTATAGGCGTTGTTGGCCGCGCCGGCGGCCTTCATGACGGCCTCCCATTTCTGCGGGGGGAAGCGCTTGGTGCCACGGAACATGCAGTGTTCGAAGAAGTGGGCGAAGCCGGACTTGCCGGACTCTACTTCGTGGCGGGAGCCGACACTGACAACGGTATAGAACGACACGATGTTCGGGAAGTCGGTCGGGATGGTGATGAGCCGGAGTCCGTTCGGGAAATCGTGTAGGTCGTAGCCATACGGAAAGATCTTCGATGGCGGCGCGGCGTAGGCGCCGGCGGCGAGCAGCAGAGTTAAGAGAGTTCGCATAGATCCAATCCCCGGAGTTCTTCGAGTTGTTCCCCGACCGCCAGCAGGAGCTCTTCGCTGTATGGCCGGCCGATGAGTTGTACGCCGATCGGCAGTCCCTCGCTCGACAGGGCGAACGGGACGGTCAACGCGGGCATTCCAAAAAGGTTAAAGGGCGTCAGGCAGGACATGGCATCGAGCAAGCCGACGCCATTCCAGTTTCGCTCACGATGGCGGAAGGCGGGTACGGCGCAGGCTGGCGCGAGGAGGACCGGGGTATCTTCCATTTGTTTTAGGAGAGAGGCGCGGAGTTTGTCGCGGAGGGCGAACTGCTTCACGACTTCGACGCCGGAAGGCTGGGCGGGGGGGTCCTGGAGCAGTTCGAGGCCGGTCCAGTGGACGAGACTGGGGTCGGTCGCGATGATTTCGCGTTTGAAGGGGTCCGTTAAGACGTTGAAAAAGAAGTTCCAACAGGCATTTGACGAAACGAAGCCACTGAAACTAAATGTTTCAGTTCCGCCGAGGAGGTCCGCAGCTTGGCGCAGGGCGGTGGCGGTTTCCGGGCACATCGGGAAGCTTTCGACGACGCCAATGCGGAGCCCGCGGAGGTCGACTGGCCGGGGCTCGAAAGGGACAGAGAAGGGATCAGCGGGGTCGTAACCGGCGAGGACCTCGAAGAGGAGGCGAACGTCGGCGACGGAGCGAGCCATGGGGCCGACGACGCCGAGCAGGCCGCCAGGGTGAGCGATCTCCGGTACGTGGCCGACGGCGGAGACGCGGCCGGGCGTGGGCTTCAGCCCGGCGATGCCGCAGAAGTGGGCGGGGAGACGGATGGAACCGCCACCGTCGCTGCCGATGCCTCCGGCACTGAGCCCGGCGGCGATGGCGGCGGCTTCCCCGCCCGAGGAGCCGCCGGCGGAACGGGTCTGGTCCCAGGGGTTGGCGGTCCAGCCGGTGATGGCGTTGTCGGTTTCGTAGTTGGCGAGAAATTCCGGGCAGTTGGTTTTGCCGAGGATGGTGGCTCCGGCCGCCTTGAGTTTGGCGACGCAAGCGGCGTCCTTGGCGGGGCGAGGGGCGGAAAGACGGTAGCGGGAGCCGCAGACGGTGGGCAGGCCGGCGATGTTGAGGGAGTCCTTGATGGTGAGCATCGCGCCGTGCAGCGGGCCGGGGGCGGGTTCGACGAAGTCGTCAAAGCGGGTGACGAAGGCGCGGTAGGGGTCGTCTTCGCAACGGTGCGATTCCCACAACTCGCGCGGGGTCCACTGCTTCTCGCGGACGCCGGCCAGTTGATGATGCAACGGGAGATGGTTCACTCCTCCATTAGACTCAAAGAGTGGAAGCATTGATTTATTCAGACGCGGTGGCCGCCGTTCGGTCTCGCGTGCAAGCGCTGGGAGAGACCGAGACGGTCCCGTTGCTGGGGGCGGCGGGGCGGGTGCTGGCGGCGGCGGTGAGCGCGGACCGGGACTATCCGCCGGTGGCGCGGAGCATTCGCGACGGTTATGCGGTACGGGCGGCGGATTTGCCGGGTTCGTTTCGCGTGATTGGCGAAGTGCGAGCGGGGATGAGTTTTGCGGGTGAAGTGGGGCCGGGCGAGTGCGTCGAGATTATGACGGGCGCGCCGATGCCGGCCGGGGCAGACGCGGTAGTGATGGTGGAGCACGCGACGCTCGTCGACGGGGTGATGTCGACGGAGCGGCGGCAAATGAGCGGTGACCACTGGACGCCCGCCGGATGTGACGCCAAGGCAGGGGGCGGGGTGCTGCAGGCTGGGGTGCGGCTGCGGTTCAACCACATTGCGATGTTGGCGACGGTAGGGCAGGCGGAAGTGGTGGTCTACCGGCAGCCTCGGGTGGCGATTCTGGCGACGGGCGACGAGGTTGTCGACATCGAGGCGGACCCGGCGATTGAGCAGGTTCGGAACTCGAATTCTTATTCGGTAGCGGCGCAGGTTCTGCAGGCGGGGGGGATTCCGACGGTTCTGCCGGTGGCGAAGGACAATTTGCCGGATACGCGACGGCTGATCGCCGAGGGCTTGGAGTATGACCTGCTGCTGCTTTCGGGCGGCGTATCCGCGGGCAAGTACGACCTGGTGGAGACGGTGCTGGCGGAGTACGGAGCGGAGTTTTTCTTTACGCGCGTCCGGATGCAGCCGGGGCAACCGCTGGTGTTTGGGCAGGCGCGCGGCAAGTTCTTTTTCGGGTTGCCGGGGAATCCGGCGTCGACGATGGTGACGTTTGCGGCCATTGCGCGACTGGCCGTGACGCGGTTGGGGGGAGAAGCCGACGGGGCAGGGGCGAAGTGGATTAGCACGCTGCAGGGCGAGCTACGCTTGAAGCCTGGATTGACGCGGTTTCTACCGGGCGAGATGCGGGGATCGGGAGTCTTTCCGGTTCCCTACTCCGGATCGGGCGACGTGCCGGCGCTGGCCCGCGCCAACGTTTTTATTGTGACCGACCCGAACAGGGACATGTACCTGCCGGGCGAAGAGATTGAGGTTCTCCCCATCGCATGAGTAAACTTTCCCACTACGATTCGGCTGGACAGGCGCGCATGGTGGACGTGACGGCGAAGGCCGTGACGCACCGTTCGGCGCGGGCGCACGCGTTTGTGAAAATGAGCCGACGGGTGCTCGAAGAGCTGAAAACGAACCCGAAGGGCGATCCGCTGGAAGTTGCGCGGATCGCTGGTATTCTGGCGGCAAAGAAGACGGGCGAACTGATCCCGATGTGCCATCCGCTGGCGCTGACGAACGTGGACGTGGAATTGACGCTGCAATCGACAGGCATTCGGATTACGACGCTGGCCGTGACGGCGGGGCAGACGGGCGTCGAGATGGAGGCGCTGACGGCGGCGAGCGTGGCGGCATTGACGGTTTATGACATGACAAAGGCTCTCGATAAGGGCATTGAGATTCAGGATGTCTATCTGGTCGAGAAGACCGGCGGGAAATCCGGGATTTGGAGACGGGTGAAACCGAAAGCAAAGCGGTAACATCGAAGTAGCTATGAGCCTGACCCGCCGGACATTTTCGTCGCTCGCCCTTGGTGTGCCTTTGCTTGGGCAGGTTAATCCACCTGAACCCGACCAGGAAGAGTTGACGACAATCAAGACGTTCGTCCGCTTCGTCATGGCGCCGACTACGGTAACCGACCGGGATGGACGTTACGTCAACGACATTCAACCTCATGAGTTCCGGTTGGTGGACCGCGGGAAAGACCAGAAGCTGCGGGTGGACCTCGCCACCCAACAGCAGTTGGACATTGTTGTCTGTATTCAGGCCAACAATACGGTGGAACCGGTGCTCGACAAGATCAAGCAGATTGGGCCGCTGCTCGAAGGCTTAGTGCTGGGAGAAAAGGGCCAAGCCGCGATCATCGCTTTCGATCACCGCATTCGAACGATGCAGGAATTCACGAACGACGGCGCCTTGTTCAAGAAGGCGCTGGCGAAGATCAACGCCGGATCGACCACGTCGGCGATGAACGATGCCGTGGTGGCCGCGGCCCGGATGCTGAAGGGCCGGCCGAATGACCATCGAAAAGTGATTCTGCTGATCGCCGAGACGCGGGACAAGGGCAGCGAGGCGAAGACGCGGCAAGCGTTGCTGGATTTGCAGTTCGGCAATGTCGTGCTCTATTCGGTGAACATCAATCGGCTGGTGACTTCGTTGTTGACGAAGTCGCAGCCACCGCGCCCGGATCCGCTGCCGGCCGGTGCGCGGCACATGCCCGCCGGGGCGCTGGTGACTCCCGAGACGATCAATCAGCAGACGGGAATCTACAACGGCAACGTGGTTCCGTTGGCCGTCGAGATTCTGCGGCAAGCGAAGAGCATTTTTGTGGACAACCAGTTGGAGGTGTTCACGAAGTTCACCGGCGGCTCGGAACGGTCCTTCCTGACGTACAAGGACCTGGAACGGGTGATCGCTGATATCGGCCAAGAGTTGCAAAGCCAGTACATGATCAGCTACTCGCCGAACAATACGGAAGAAGGCGGTTTCCACCAGATCACGGTGGACGTCAGCCGGACTGGCCTTACGGTGCGGACGCGTCCGGGATATTGGATGGCGGCCATTCCGCAGTAGCGAGCACGCGGGTGATAAGCGTTTCGCCGGGGTCGAGGGAATGTTGCTCGACGGACTCCAGCGGGACGTGGACGCGGGATTGTTCGATGTCGGTTTCGGTGGCGCCGCGGAAGCAATAGTGGCAGATGGTTTGCGGCTCGGAACCGATTTGAATCAGGTGGCCGTAGAGACGGCAGGCTACGGGGCGGTGTTCGTAGAGGCGGCAGGCGCCAGTGGCGGGGTCGACGGCCGGGCACGGATGGCCTTTGTGGCGGGTGAGGAACCACTCCTGCCACTCGTCGTTGGCGCGGAAATGTCCGGAGGCGGGGTCGCCGGGGAAGTCGGCTTCGATGTGTTGCCAGAGGTGGCGGGCGCGTTCGTGAATGTCGTCGCGAACGGCGGGCGGGGCGGCTAGCCAACCGCGGTGGAGGCGGGCCGCGTCCTGCATGGTGATGGGAAACAGTACCGAGCAGCATTCGCTGCAGCCGGCGCGGCAGGCGATCCATTTGCCGGCCTTGGCCTGGGACTCCGCAACGGCGGCGGCCACCGTTTGGAGGATCACGAGATCGGTTGTTTCGTCGAAGGGCATCGCCTTACCCAGTATCATCAGAAAATGTACTTGGGCCGCATGCAACCGACGCCGCTGGAACCGATTTCGATTGGCGAAGGGCCGGCGATCTGGTGCAAGCTGGAGTTTTTGAACCCGAGCGGGTCAACGAAAGACCGCATTGCGCGGTTCATTTTGGAGAAAGCCTCGCGCGAGGGGCGGGTTCGCGCCGGCGACCATGTAGCCGAGGCGTCGAGCGGGTCGACTTCGATCGCGATGGCGCTGGTGAGTGCGCAGTTGGGGCTGCGGTTTACGGCGGTGATGCCGGAGGGAGTGAGCGCGGAGCGGACGATGATGATCCGCGGGTATGGCGGGGCGATCACCTTGACACCGAAGGCGGAGGGCATTCGCGGGGCGTTGGCGGAGGTAAATCGCCTGGGCCGGGAGGAGGGCGCGTTTCTGCCGCGGCAGTTCGAGAATTTGGACAATGCGCTAGCGCATCGGATGGGCACGGCGCGGGAGATGATCGACCAGATTCCGGGCGGGGACGTGGCGGCCGTTGTCAGCGGCGTGGGGACGGGCGGGACGCTGGTCGGCCTGTTCGAAGGACTGCGCGAGGCGGGCTGCGGCTTAGTGCCGGTGCTGGCGAAGCCGGTGACGCGGGAGGCGGTGGGGGACCTCGAATGCTGCAGCTTCAGTGCGCGGATTCCGGGAGTGGTGGATGAACTGTCGAAGATCTTTAGCCCGGCGCGGATGCCGGGGCTGGAGATCATCGAGGTACAGGACGGGGACGCGATCCAGATGACACGAGAGCTGATCCGCCGAGGTTTCCCGGTGGGGCCGAGCTCCGGGCTGAACTACTGCGCCGCGCAGCAGATTGCGCGGCGGGTGAGCGGGCCCGTGGTGACGGTGTTCCCGGACCGGATGGAGCGGTACTTTACGACGGAACTGTTCAGCCCGTTTCGCTAGATGGCCGAGGCGATGACCTCAATCTCGATCTGCGCGCGCCCAGAGAGCCGGCGGACTTCGACTCCGGTCTTGGCCGGGGCGTGGGGGAAGTATTCGGCGTAGACGACATTGAGTTCGGCGAGGTCGTCGACGTTGGTCATATAGACGGTGGTCTTGGCGACTTGGGCGAGGCTGCTGCCGGCGGCTTCTAGGATGAGTTTGATGTTGGCGAGGGCTTGGCGGTACTCGGCGACTTGGCCGCCGGGGGCGAGTTCGCCGGTGGCGGGATCGATGCCGAGTTGGCCGGAGACGAAGAGGAGATCGCCCAGGAGCGTGGCTTGGTGGTAGGTGTGATTGCCGGGCGGCAGGGCGGGGACGTGGACGGTCTCGGGTAGCTTCACGTTCGTCAGCTTATCGTGTTCGGGGGTCAGCCGGCGAAGCGGTAGCCTTCGCCTCGGATGGTGAGGATGTGTTTCGGAGTCTGCGGCTCTTCTTCGAGCTTCTGGCGTAGCCAGGCGACATGGACATCGACAGTGCGCGGGGTGATGAACGGTTGCTGGCGCCAGACCTGGGTGAGGAGCCATTCGCGGGTGAGCACCTGGCCGCGATGATCGATGAGGCAGCGGAGTAGTTGCATCTCTTTGGCTGCGAGGCTGACCGGCGCGCCTTTGCGGGTGACGACCGGCACGGAGAAATCGACGGTGACGGCGCCGAACTGATAGCGCGTGACTGGAGTGAGTTGCTCCTTGCCGACTCGGCGGAGGAGGGCGGTGACGCGGGCGACGAGTTCATTGGGATCGAAGGGCTTGGCGAGGTAATCGTCGGCGCCGATCTGGAGGCCTTGGACGCGGTCGGCGACTTGGCTGCGGGCGGTGAGCATCAGGATGCCGCCGTCGAAGCCTTGTTTGCGCATGGCTTCGCAGAGGGCGAACCCATCCATGCCTGGCAGCATGACGTCAAGGATCAGCAGGTCGAACCGTTTGTCGGTGGCGGCGCGATGGCCATCGGGGCCGGTGGTGGCGACGGCGACATCATGGCCTTGGGCGATGAGGAGGTCGGCGATGATGAGGGCGATATCCGGCTCGTCTTCAACGAGGAGGATTTGCGAATTCGTCATATTGCTCCGGTTGGGCCGCGGGGAGGCGGAGAGTGAACTCGGCGCCGCCTTCGGGCAGATTGATGGCGGCGACGTTGCCGCCGTGGGCTTGGGCGATTTCAGAGACAAGGCTGAGGCCGAGGCCGGTGCCCCGGACCTGGTCGGCCTTGGCGCGTTCGCCACGATAGAAGGGTTCGAAGAGATGGTCGAGTTCCTCGGCGGGGATGCCGGGACCACGATCGCGCACACGGACGACGACCTCGGGCTGTTTGCTGGCTTTATCGACCTCGACAGTAAGCCCGATCCAGCCGCCTTCGCCTCCGTGCTTGGCGGCGTTGCCGAGGAGGTTTTGGAAGACGCGGCGGAGGGCGACCGGGTCGCCGAGGACGGGCGGGATTTCGGGAGGCGCCTGAATATCCACTTCGCAGTGGGCGGCTTCGATATCACCGGCCGCGGCTTCGAGCCCTTCGTTGATCGCATCGAGAATCCAGACGGGTTGCTCGGTGGTTTTCGCCCGGCCGCCACGGGCGCCCGCGAAGCCGAGCACCTGCTCCACCATTTCGGTGAGGCTTTCCGAGTGCTGGACGATCAGGCGGAGATAGCGCTCCCGCTGCGCGGGATCTCGCACGACGCCGCTGAGCAGGTTGTGCCCGGCCCCACGGATGACCGTGAGCGGGGTGCGGAACTCATGCGTCACGCCCGCGACGAATTCGAACTCCATTTGGGCGAGGCGGCGGGCTTTGTTGGTGTTGTGGACGAGGGCTCCTCCGGCGGCAGCGATGAGGAGGAGGAGCCCGCCGGCTACGGCTAGATTGCGCCAGCGGTTGGAGCGAACAGCAGCGTCGAGGGAGCCCTTACGGTGCTTGGCGGAGAGGGTCCAGCGTCCGCCTTCGGGACCACCCTTCTTTCTATCGGGCGGCCCGCGGCGGACGCCGTTGAGTAGTTGGGCGCGGGCATCCGGGTCGTCGAGGCGGGCGCTATTCGGGAGGGTGGAGAGGAGCAGGCGTTGCTCGCGGCCGGCGGTGATCATGACGTCAAAGTCGGGTTGGTCGCCGGGGTTGAGATTCGTCTTGATCTGGTTGGGCCAGTAGACCTTCCAGAGTTGCTGCGGATCGAACTCGAAGATCATCCATTCGACTTCGTTGCGGGTGCCGGGGTCGAAGACGGGGAATTCGTGAAGCAGAGACTCCGGCGGAAGCCGGGGCGGGCGCTGACCGGTGGTACGGCGTTCTTCGAAGCCAGCCCGTAGAGTGTGCCACTCGGGCGGCCATTCCATCGGGCTCGTTTCGCCGGTTTCCTGGTTGATGAGGGAGAGGGCGATGCCGTCCGGTCGCGGGGCGGCGAGGGCGATGCGGCCGAAGAGTTGGGGCCGGGGCTCGAGCCGTAGCCAGCGGCGGAAGGCGATGGCGTGGGCCTCGGTGAGGCCGGAATCGGCTACGTCGCGTTCGTCGGGCAGCAGGGTTTCGAACGTTTCGCGCACCTGCTGATCGAAGCCTCGGGCCATACGGCGGAGCTGTTCATCGAGACCGGAGCCGAGGCGGGCCTGTTCGGCTTGGCTAAGCTCGCCGGTCCAGCGGTACTGCAACAGCGCGAGCACGGCACAGAGGCTGGCCATCACGGCCAACCAGCCCCACTGTTTCCAAGTCTCCCGCAAGCGCTTCCTCCGAACCCTTATTAGACCGTGTTCGGGGGCGAGTTCCCAGTTAAGCGATGTTAAGCCATCGCCTCTCGGCCATAACATCGCTTAACGTGACTTAGCGAGGAATCGGGGGTCTTCTGGTAGCAGGAGCAACTATGAAAACCACAACTTTTTCCTCGGTTCTGCTGATGCTTTCGACGGCGGCGTTCGCGCAGCGGGGTGGTGGTCCGCCGCTAACGTCGTTGAAGACGGTGCCTGTGCCGGCGGTGCCCGGCATTGAACAATATGTCCGGGACCAGGCGGCGCTCGTCGTGCTGGGCAAGGCGCTGTTCTGGGATATGCAGGCCGGCAGCGACGGCAGGACAGCTTGTGCGTCTTGCCACTTCCATGCTGGCGCGGACCACCGGGTGCAAAATCAACTGGCTCCGCCGCAGACGTCGACAGCTGGCATCACCCCGAACCGGACGTTGACAGCGGCCGACTTCCCCTTTCATCAGCCGGGCAACCTGGACGCTCCGCGATCGGTCGCAGGATCGGCGGGGACGTTTCAACGCAGCTTCTTCGATGTCGTACCGGGCGCGGCCGAGGAGGACGGGGCAGACCTGTTTTCAAGCCGGTTCAGCTTGAACGGCCGGCAGACGCGGCAAGTGACTTCGCGCAATACGCCGAGCGTGATCAACGCTGTTTTCAACGTACGGAATTTCTGGGATGGACGGGCCAGCAACATCTTTGAAGGGAGTGCGTTGGCTTGGCGCGACGGGCACTTGGTGACGGAGCAGGTGCGACTCGAAAATTCAAGCCTGGCTTCGCAGGCCGTGGGGCCCGTGCTGAACGAGATCGAGATGTCCTACACCGGACGGAGCTTTGCCAAGGTGGCGGAGAAATTGCTCACGTTGCGGCCGTTGGGACGGCAAGCGGTCTCGGCCGGCGATAGCGTGTTGGGGGCTTATGCGGATGCTTCTGGCGTCGGCTTGGCCCCGGAGTATTCGTATCGCCGGCTGATTGAGACGGCCTTCGAACCGGCCTACTGGGCGGCGCCGGAGGGTGGCCAGATGGCCGCTAATTTCAGCCTGTTCTGGGGGCTCGCGATCCAGGCTTATGAAACGACGCTGATCTCGAACGACTCGCGACTGGACCAGTTCCTCGAAGGCAACACGCAAGCGCTTTCGGCCTTGGAGCAGCAGGGGATGCGCGAATTCCTCGGCGGCAGATCGCAGTGTACGCAGTGCCATCAGGGCGCGGAGTTCACGGCGGCTTCGTTCCGTAATATCGGGCGGCCGGGGTTCTTCCGGACGGGGGTGACGCCGATTGAAGATGACCCGGGGCTCGAGAACGGCGCGTTTAAGTCGCCGGGGCTACGGAACGTCGAGTTCACGGGACCGTATTTCCACGACGGCGGCCAGGCCACGCTTGAACAGGTGATGGATTTCTACGCTCGCAACGGGGACTTCCGCGCGGGCGGGAACCTGGGCCCGGGCATTGGGCAGATCCGATTGAACCAACAGGACAGGACGGCGATCGTAGCGTTTATGAAGGCTCTGACCGACGATCGCGTGCGGTTCCAGCGGGCGCCGTTCGACCATCCTTCGCTGTGCATTTCGACGGGCCATGAGGAACCGGCCGCGGGCGTGCTGGCGGCGGATACGACCGATGGGCGGTTCGCATCGAGCGCAATCGACCGGTGGGCGCTGATTCCGGCCGTGGGAAAGGACGGCGCCGTGGCGCCGCTGCAGACGTTCGACGAACTACTGCGCGGCATCGGCAATGACGGCTCGAGGGCGCACAACCTGACACAGCCTTGCGTGCCCTAGTCGAGCATCGCCTTCCAGGCCGCTTCATCGTGGCCGACGCTGATCTTCTTATCGCAACGAACGAACGGGAGCCGCAGAAGCAGCGGCTCCCGTTCGATTTTTGCGAGCAGTTCGGCGTCACTTTGCTTCAGGTATTTGAGGCCCGCTTTCTCGAACGCCTTCCCTTCCCGGTCTAGGAGCGCGGGCAGGGTGTACCGTTCAATGAACCGCTTGATTTCGCCGGGGGACATCGGCTTTTGCTTCAGGTCAACGAAGTGGATGGCGATGCTCCGCTCCTTGAAAAACCGCTCGGCCGCCCGCGTTCCCTGCGAACTCTTCACCCCAAAAATCTGTACGCTACGCATCCCCTTCAGTTTCCCCTGTTCCGGTTGCGTTACGCTGGCAGACGCATGTTGCAGAACCTGATTTCGAATCAATGGACGCCGAGCAGTTCGCCGGAATCGACGCCGGTCTTCAATCCATCGCGAGGCGCGGAGATCGCGCGGTGCCCGGTGGGCACGGCTGCCGACGTGGATGCCGCCGTCGCCGCGGCGCGGGCCGCGCTGCCGGAATGGTCGCAGACGCCGCCGGGGGACCGGGCGCGAATTCTGTTCCGCTACAAAGCTCTGCTCGAAGAGAAGTTCCAAGAGATCGCGCTGCTCATCTGCCGGGAGCACGGCAAGACGTTGGTGGAAGCGCAGGGCGACCTGCGGCGCGGGCTGGACGTGGTCGACATGGCGTGCGGCATTCCGTCGCTGCTGATGGGCCAGAAGCTCGGACAGGTGGCGCGCAACATTGACGGGGAGGCCGAGCGCTTCCCGGTGGGCGTTTGCGCGGGGATTACGCCGTACAATTTTCCGGCGATGATTCCACTGTGGATGTTCCCGATGGCGCTGGCTTGCGGGAACACGTTTTTGTTTAAGCCGTCGCCGAAGGTGCCGCTGACGGCGGCTCGTTTGGTGGAGTTGTTTGTGGAAGCCGGGTTGCCGCCGGGGGTGTTGAATCTGGTGCATGGGGGCGTGGAGACGGTGCACGCGATTCTGGATCATCCCGGGATTCAAGCCGTTAGCTTTGTGGGGTCGACGCCGGTGGCGCGCGAGGTGTACCGGCGGGGGACGGCAAACGGGAAGCGCGTGCAGGCGGCGGGCGGCGCGAAGAATTTCATGATCGTGATGCCGGACGCGGATATGGAGCTGGCGGCGGATGCGATTCTGTCCTCGTCGTTTGGCTGCTCCGGGCAGCGGTGCATGGCGGGGAGCGTCGCCGTCGTAGCGGGGCGGGCGGCGGAGCCGATTACGGAGAAGCTGCGGGATTTGGCCAAGACTATGTCAGTGGGCGCGACGGACGAGGGCGCGGCAGTTGGCATGGGGCCGGTGATCGATGCGGTGGCGCTGGACCGGGTGCAGCGGTATCTTTCGTTGGGGGATCAGCAGCGGGTGGAGATGCTGGTGGACGGGCGGCTGCATGCGCGCCCGGACGCCGGCTATTTCGTGGGGCCGAGCATTGTGGCGGGGGTGGCGGCGGACTCGGGTCTACTGCGGGATGAAGTGTTTGGACCGGTGTTGACGCTGCTGCGGGAAGAGGATCTGGACGCGGCGATCGCGCTGGCGAATACGTCGCCGTATGGGAATGGGGCGGTGATCTACACCCGGTCCGGCGGGGCGGCGCGGAAGTTTGCACGGAACGTGAACTGCGGGATGATCGGCGTGAATATTGGCGTGCCGGCGCCGATGGCGCTGTTTCCGTTTGCGGGTTGGAATGAGAGCTTTTTCGGCGATCTGCATGTGCAGGGGAACGAAGGGATTCAGTTCTATACGCGGACCAAGGTGACGCTGACGCGATGGTCGTAAAGCTGCAGCTTCCTCCGACGATTCAGATTGGGGCGGGGGCGTCGATGGCCGCGGCGGCGGAGTGTCAGCGGCTGGGGATCCGGCGACCGTTGCTGGTGGTGGATCCGTATCTGCTCGAAAGCGCTCCCGCCGTAGCGCTGCGAACCGCGTTGCCAACGGCCGTGTTTTCGGGCGTGACTCCGGACCCGGATCTGGACGTGGTGTCGCAGGGGTTGGCCGCGTTGCGGGCGCATGAGGGAGATGGCGTGGTGGCTTTGGGAGGCGGGTCGGCGATTGACGCGGCGAAGGCGATTGCGATTCTGGCGACGAACGCGGGGCCGCTATCGGAGTACATGGGCTACCACAAGGTCCCGGTTCCGGGACTGCCATTGATTGCGATTCCGTCGACGGCCGGAACCGGAAGCGAGGCCACGCGGATCACGATCATCACGGACCGGGCGCGGAACGTGAAAATGATGATCCTCGACGGGCACCTGCTGCCGGCGGTGGCGCTGGTGGATTACGAGCTTTCGCTGTCGATGCCCGCGGCGTTGACGGCGGCGGTGGGGATCGACTCGTTGACACATGCCTTGGAGGCCTACGTTTCGCGGAAGGCGAGCGCGTTCTCCGATGCGATCGCGTTGCAGGCCGGGGCGCTGATTGTGCCGAATTTAAGAAGGGCTTATTTGAATCCGCAAGACCTGCCGGCGAAAGAAGCGATGATGACGGGGGCGCTGCTGGGCGGGATGGCGTTTTCGAATTCGAGCGTGGCCCTTGTGCATGGGATGTCGCGGCCGTTGGGCGCTTTTTTCCATATTCCTCATGGGTTGTCGAACGCGATGCTGCTGCCGGCGATCACCCGATTCAGCTTGGCGGGGGCTCCGGAACGGTATGCGGCGTTTGCGGCGCATACCGGTTTAGGCGTCGATTTGCTGGCGGCGCTCGAGTCGTTCAATCGCGACTTGCAGGTGCCGACGTTGCGGGAGTACGGGGTACCGGAGGCGGCATTTCGCGCGGCGATTTCGCAGATGGCGGAGGACGCATTGGCGTCGGGTTCTCCGGGGAACAATCCGCGGGTGCCGACGCATGGCGAGATTGTTGCGCTTTACGAGGAAGTTTTCGGATAGCGGGTTTCGACGGCGGCGCGGAGGGCCCGCGCTTCGGCGAGGAGCTCGTGGGCGGATTGTTCGGCGGTGGTCTCCGGCGGTTCGTCGCGGTCGCCGAGGCCGGCGTCGCGATACTTCTTCAGGCGGTCGACGATGAGGTCGCGGATGGCTTCGGCGTTATCGACGCCGCTGAAGCGTGCGACGTGGCCGCCGGTGGCTCCGGTTTCCTTGCTGCTCGCGCCGCCGGCGCTGCTGACTTCGAGATCGGCGAGGCCCAGGGCTCCTTGCAGCGGCCCGGCGGTGATCCGCAGGTCCTGAATGTTGGCGAAGGTCATGGTGGTTTCGGCAACGCTCCAGATGCCGGAGCGGATGCGCAGGCTGCGGTCCGTGACGATGTACCAGCGGAGTTCATAGTCCAGTCGCTGCGCGTGATAGCTAATCACCAGCGCAACCAGGTACACAAGGAGCAATATAGCTTCGGCGCCTAAGAGAAGGGACTCGACGGAAGCGGGGACTGGCTTTTTCCGCACCAGCAGGGGCAGTATCGGAAGGAGGATGAGCAGCAGGAGGCCGGCCTGCGCCAGCGCCCAGGCGAGCACCCGCCATCGCCAGTAGTTGCGGCCCGCACGGAAGACGAGCACTGAGCCGGCGGAGCCGTCGGGCGGGGCTGGCTCAGGCGGAACGCGCAACCATCGCAGGAGTTGCCGCTGGATCGCGCTAACCACGGGGGCTCCCCTGCTCCATTGTCATCCGGATGGCCCGCATTTCACTGGCGACTTCCTGCAGGATGGACGCGAGATCGGAGCCGGACTTCGGCCCGGCGCTCGTGGCTCCGCGCATTTGGGAATAGAGGAAATCGCGCATGCCGTCGGCGTCGGGAATTCCTTCGAGGGTCATCTCAGAATCGCTGGAGCCGCTGGCGGTTTGGATTTCGATCCGTGCGAGTCCGAGCCAGCGTTCGATGGCGTTTGAGCGCAGATGGATGTCCTGAATTCGCGCGTAGTTGAGTACGACCTCGTTGCGGAAGAGAATGCCCCAGCTCATCCGGATGCCTTGCTCGCTGAACTCATAGCGCATTGTGTGATACCGGAAATAGAGGACGGCCATGGTGATGGGAAAGGCGAACAACGTGGCGAGAGCCCGCAGGACGTAGTAAGTGAACAGCTTCTCGTTAGGGCGGGTGATCGAGGCAATCGCGAAAGGGATCGCAGGCATTTCCACATTCTGGCACCAAACTGGGTCAGGACAGATTCGATACCATAGAAGCTAGCGCTGAAACCCCATCTCCCGGCGTTCCGCCCGGATGGTTTCCTGCATGCTCCTTTCGTACAGGCAGCCCACAGCGCACCCACTTTCATTGGATCGAACAACCATGGCACAACGCGAATTCCAAACTGAAGTCAGCCAACTGCTGCAGCTGATTATTCACTCTCTCTACTCGCATCAGGAGATCTTTCTCCGGGAGTTAGTTTCGAACGCTTCCGACGCGCTCGACAAGTTGAAGTACTTGTCGCTCACCGAAGAGCCGTATAAGTCGCTGCCCTTCGACCCCCGCATCGACCTGGAACTGGACGAGGCGGCGGGAACACTGAGCATCGCCGATACCGGCATCGGAATGAACGACGAGGATCTGGTCTCGCATCTGGGCACCATCGCCCGGTCAGGCACGAAGAACTTCCTGGCGAACCTTTCGGGCGACGCGAAGAAGGATTCGAACCTGATCGGCCAGTTCGGCGTGGGCTTCTACAGCGCCTTCATCGTCGCCGATAAGGTGGAGGTGATTTCGCGGAAAGCCGGCGAAGAGACGGCTTGGCGCTGGACGAGCGATGGCAAATCCGGCTACGAGTTGGAGCCTGCCGAGCGGGAGAAGTCCGGCACGACAGTGGTCCTGCACTTCCACGAAGAGGGCAAGGAGTACGCCAATAGCTATAAATTGCGCGAGATCGTGAAGAAGTATTCGAACCATATTGCCTTCCCGATTTTCCTGACGGCGGAAGAGAACGAGTGGGACGAGACCGAGAAGAAGTCCGTGAAGAAACGGACGACCAAGCAGGTGAACGCGGCCAGCGCTTTGTGGAAGCGGTCGAAGTCCGAGTTGAAGGATGAGGACTACAAAGAACTGTACAAGTCCATTTCCGGCGATTGGGAAGACCCGCTGTTCTGGTTCCACACCAAGGCCGAAGGGACGATGGAGTACACGACGCTGTTCTACATCCCGTCGAAGGCTCCGTTCGATCTCTACCAGGCAGACTATCGGCCCGGAGTGAAACTGTATGTCCGGCGCGTCTTCATCATGGACGATTCGAAGGAGCTGCTGCCGACGTACCTGCGTTTCGTGCGCGGCATCATCGATAGCGAAGACCTGCCGCTGAACGTGAGCCGCGAGATCCTGCAGCAGAATCGTGTGCTGACGGCGATTCGCACGGCCAGCGTGAAGAAGATTCTGTCGGAGCTGAAGTCGCTGGCGGCGGAGAACCCCGAACAGTATGTGAAGTTCATCGAAGAGTTCAATCGGCCGCTGAAGGAAGGCCTCTACAGCGATCATGCGAACGAAGAGGCGCTGCTCGATCTGATCCGCGTAAAGACGACGACGAGTGAATCGTGGACCAGTTTCGCTGAAGTGAAGGGGCGGATGAAGGAAGGCCAGAAGGGGATCTACTTCATCACGGGCCAGAATGCGGCGCAGTTGCGGAATTCGCCGCTGCTCGAAATCTACAAGAAGAAGGACATCGAGGTCGTCATCCTGTCGGATGAGATTGACGAGTTCGTCTTCTCGCGGATCGAGAAGTATCAGGACGTAGACCTCAAGTCGGTGAACAAGGCCTCTTCGGGCGACGACCTGAAAGACGAGACGACGGAAGAGAAGCGGGAAGTCTTGACGCCACTGCTCGAGAAGCTGAAGAAGGTTCTTGGCGAGAAGGTGAAGGACGTACGGCAATCGGCGCGGCTGGCCGACAGCCCCTCCTGCATCGTTTCCGATGAGGAGGAGCCGTCGCTGCAAATGCGGCAGATGCTCCGGGCGATGGGCCAGAAGGAGATGCCGGAGGGCAAGCCGATTCTCGAAATCAACCCTGACCATGACATCGTGAAGAAGCTGCTCGCAGCGACGGACGATTCGTTGGTGGACGATGCGGCGTTTCTGCTGCTGGATCAGGCGCTGCTCGTTGAAGGGATTGCGCTCGAGGATCCGGGCTTGTTCGTGCAGCGGTTGAACCGGGTGCTGACCCGCGCGGTGTAGGCTGGCGGGGCGGACAAGTTCAGCGTTGCTTGAACTTGTCCGCTGCTTCGCGGAAGGCGACCGTGAGAGAATCCCAAGCCGATTCGAGGCCGCCGTGGATGGAGTCCCAGGCATCTTCGCTGGTGTCGGCGAGTTCGGCCAGTTTTACTTTTCCTGCGGCGAGCTTGGTTTCGAGCGTGATCAGTTGGAGGTCGAGTTCGAGGCGGGCTTCTGCGGTGGTTTCGGCGGCCATGGCTTTTAGCTTGGCGAGGTCGATGCCCCATTCTTCCAACTGGGCTTGCAGCGTTTCCTGATACTGCTGTCTGTCGCTCTTTTCAATATCCATAACCCTACTGTTGCACTTCTTCAGCGAGGCAACCCACGGGCGCGGAGCATTTCGAGGGCGCGGACGATCTCGATATCGCCGGGCTTCCATTCGCGGGCTCGGCGGAGGGAGGCTTCGGCATTCTCGAAATCGCCGGAGCGGGCTTGGGTGAGGCCGAGGTTTTTGTAGAGATCGGCACGGGCGCGGCAGTCTCCGCAGAGGGTGATGGCTTCGTTTAGCCGTTCGAGGGCCCGGGGCCAATCGCGGGACTGGGCGGCGCTAAGGCCGAAGTTCGCCATGGCTTCGGCCTGCTCGGCGACTTGGCGGGATTGCTGGAGGCTGGCGAGTTTCTGGCGATACTCCGCGGCCCGCTCCGGGCTAGTGGGTTGGAGCAGCCGCGAGAGCGCATACAGCGCCTCATGATGTTCTGCGTTTAGCCGCAGCAGCTTCTCCCAGGCCTGCGCGGCGCGGGGCCGGTCTCCCGACTGGACGCAGGATTGGCCGAGGAGGAAGAGAGCATCCTGGTCGTTGGGTTGGCGGCCGAGGAGACGATCGAGGAGGGCGATAGCCTCTTTCGGACGTTCGAGGTGCTTATGCGCGAAGGCGAGAAGATAGGTTGCCGGATCGGACTGCGGATCCAGTTTCAAGGCGAGTTCCAAGTGGGTCTGAGCCGCTTCGTATTCGCGGAGATCAAAGAGAGCGCGGCCGAGGTTGTACTGCGCAGCGGCGCTTTGCGGGGCGAGCCGGACCGCCTCGGCGAACGAACTGCGCGCGGCACTCAAATCGAACTGATCGGCGCGGGCGATGCCGAGATTCAGATGCGCTTCGGCGGACTGGGGCTCCAACTGCACCACCTTCGCAAAGAGGGCCAGTGCCTCCTTCCAACGGTTCAAGCGGGCGGCTACCATGCCCAGGGAGCTGAGCACGCGAGGGTTGCCGGGCAGCAGACGTTGCGCCTGGGCGATGTCGCGAAAAGCCTCGGCGAAGCGCTGCTGGCTGGCGCGCATCAGCCCGAGGTTGAGAAAAGCGAACCCGGAAGTGGGGTCGAGTTCGGTGCTGCTGCGGAAGTGCTGTTCGGCCTCGGCAAAGCGGGACTGGCGGCCCAGCAGCACGCCGAGGTCCATGTGGCCTTCGGCAAACTGCGGATCGAGATCGACAGCTTTGCGGAAGCTGGCCTCGGCACGGGCCCAGTCGCTGGCGTCGAACCAGTAGCGGCCTAGGCGGTGGTGGGCGGCGGCGAAGCGTGGATCGAGCGCCAGGGCCTGTTCGAGTGACCTCCGCTCGGCCGGACGATCGTTCAACCGGGCATGAGCCAAGGCGATATTGAAGTGGGTCTTCGGGTTTTTGGGATCGAGCCGTAGAGACTCCTGGTAGGTGGCGAGAGCGCGGCGGGAATCTCCGGTGAGCAGTTCGCCGCTGGCCCGGTCCGCCAAGGTACCGGCGACCGCGGCATTGGCGCTTTTGGCTTTCTGTTCCTGGACTACCTTGAGTTCTGCTGATGCCAAGCCGGGTTCATTGAGTTGCCGGAGGGCGGCAGCCAACTGGAAGCGAACTTCCGAGGACTCCGGATTCAAGGCCTTCGCCTTTTCGAGAACCGTTCGCGCTTCGGCGGCTTTGCGCTGGCGCAGGAGGACCAGACCGAGTTGGTAGTTGGCGTCCGGGTGTTGCGGGGTGGCGGCGATCGCCCGCCGGAACGACGCCTCGGCATCGGGGAATCGATCGAGCCCACGGAGGGCGAGCCCGGAGAGATAGGCCGGCTCAAAGGGATCCGGACCACGATACGCCTGGAGTTCGACGAGGGCACGATCATAACTGCGATGGGCGACGAGGGCCTTGGCCAGGGAGAGGCGGGCGTCGAAGTTGCTGGGGCTCTTCCGCAGCACCCGGTCAAACGAGGCGATGGCCTCTTCGTAGCGCTGCTGCCGGGCCATGGCCTGCCCCAGATGGAAGTCCACCTGTTCGACTCCCGGATGAGCTTGCCGGGCGCGTTCGAGAATCTGCACGGCCTGCGCGGATTTTCCAGTTTCTCCGTAGGCGTAGCCGAGGGCGAGGTAGTGTCCCAACTCGCGCGGTTCGAGCGCCAGCGCCTGTTCGAGGTATGGGATTGCGGCGGCCAACTTGGCTTCGAGAATTAACGCACGGGCCATACCGCGTAACGCTCGCGGATCCTTCGGCTGAGCGGTGAGCACGGCCCGGAACTGCTCCTGTGCCGCGGGTAGGTGGTTCTTCTCGATCAGTAACTCGCCCAGAGCCAGGCGCGCGGGCCGGTTCGCCGGGTCGAGGCGGATCGCTTCGCGGTAGGCCGGTGTAGCACAGTCCGGTTGTTGGCGAGAAAGGAAAAACCCGCCGAGAGCGTTGAACGTGCTCGCGGCGGGCTTGGTCCTTCGTTGCTGCTCCAGTTCGGCAGGTCCCTGGCAAACGCTTTGCGCGAAGGCGGAGGAGGCCAGTAGGAACAGGCAGAAGCGCATCAGAATACGAATCTACCACCCAGTTGGAGCTGGCGCGGCTGGTTGGCCGTGCCGGTCACGCGTCCGAAGAGTGCCGCGTTCGATAGGTTCGCATTCGGGGACGCGTAAACAGGGTGGTTGAACATATTGAACCCTTCTACGCGGAACTCGAACCGGCGGCCTTCGCCGAGGAAGGGCAGAGCGAATTCGCGGAACAGCGAGAGATCGAAGTTCTCCCAGCCGTCAGAGCGCATACGGAAGCGGCCCGAGTTCCCAAAAGTGAAGGGCGCAGGGGCGGCGACTTTGGCGGTGTCGAACCACTGGCCGGTGGTCGGGTTTTCGAGTTCGGGGTTGCCCAAGAAGTTGAGACGCAGATAGTTGGAGTTGCCGGTATTGGCCAAGTCTCCATTGATCTGCAGGTTGTAGGGCTGGCCGGAACTGAGCCGGATGATCCCGTTGACCCGCCAGCCGCCAAGGATGTAGTCGGCTGCGCCGCTGCCGGTCTGGAACCGTTTCCCGCGGCCGAAGGGAACATCATAGACGAAGTTCATGGTCGCCACGTGGGTGAGGTCGAAGCCGGAAACGCTGCGATCGTTGTTGAACTTGTAGGGATTCTGAATCGAGCAACCCTCGACGCCATACCAGCCGGAGCAACCGATGTCGATGGCTTTCGAATAGGTGTAGTTGATCATGTACGCGAAGCCGTTCTTGAACTTCTTGTCGAGGAGGAGCTGGAGGCTCTGATAGTTGCCGCGGCCCCAACTGCGATCGTAGTAGGTGGGGCGGATGTACGGAAACGGAGCCCGTTCCCGGAAGTCGCCCGGACCGGGGGTGGTGGCGACATTATAGAACCCACCGATATCGAGCCTGCGGGATCCGGATCCGACGTAGTTGACGGTGACGATCGTATCCGAGCTGATCTGGTGCTGGATACCGAAGTTCCACTGCAGGGAGTAGGGATTCTTCGCGCGGGGGTCCATGTACCACTGCACCTGATTGAAGGGAGTGGCCTGCGGCAAGGCGCCGGACGGGAACGGGTTGCGTCCACTGAATGTCGGCGTGGTCTGGGTGGCGGTGGGGTTATTCAGATTCTCCTGCAATTGCTCGCCGACGCTCGGCCATTGCGCCGAGTAGTTCTGCGCAGTCTGGACGACGGCGGCATAGTTGTCGAAGAAGATACCGAAGGAGGAGCGGATGGCGGTGCGTTGGCCAAGGCGGTAAGCCAAGCCGACGCGGGGCTGCCAGTTGTCATTCACGTTGTGATAGAGCTTGCCGCGCGGATCGATCTCCACATTGGCCGGCAGAACGCCGCCGGGGACGCAGGGCGCCGCCTTGAGCTCTTCGCAGGAGCCCGGCTGCTTCTGAATGATGTAGACGCCGCGTTGCAGGTCGTAGCCGCCGGTGAAGATGTTCTCGTTACCTTCCTGGCCGAGCGGCGGGATGAAGGTCTTGTCGTACCGGAAGCCGAGGTTGACCGTGAGATTCTGCGAGAACTTCCATTGATCCTGGAAGTAGAAGGCCATGTGGCCCCCGCGGCGAACCGTGGTGGACCGGTTCCGGAAACCGGCGGCATCCGGAACGTCCAACAGGAAGCTGGCCAACTGGCTGCCCGTCGTTCCCGGGGTGAGCGGATTCGCCGTTTGCAGCGGACGGTAGGTCGCGCTGGCGTTCCGGGGCGAACCCAGGAAGTCCATGTTGTTCCACTCTGCGCCCATCTTCATCTGGTGGCTACCCTTGATCTTGGTGAGCGAACCCTTATACTGCCAGACATCGGAAGGCCGATTGAAGGAGACGCCTTCGGCGCCACCGACCCATCCATCGATGTTCAAGGCCGGAACGAGAGTCTGACCGTCGAGGAAGCTACAGCAGAAAGCCGGATTGTAGCCCACGTCGCGAATGAAGTTGGCCGGCAGGCTGCGGAAGCGGGTACCGCTGTTGTCTACGTTTTCCAGGCGGCCGAACTGCGCCTGCAGCACCGTGGACGGGCTGAAGGTATGCACCCAGCTTGTGCCGATATTGATGGCGTTGAACTCGCGGAAGCTGGCCAGCAGGGGACGGCCACCGGACGAGGTCTGGTCGAGCATGGATTGGCTGATGCGGAAGAAGACGTTGTCTCTCGGCCCGAGGACGCGATCAACGCGAATGGAATACTCTTCCTGATCCTGGCTGAAAGGTGAAGGGTCGATGGCATTGCGGTCGGCCGTGATGGGCGCGCCACCTACGGGGAAGGTCTCCCGAGCGTAGAGGAGGTTACCGGCGCTGATGCGACTGGTGGGGATCCTGTTGCCGGGGAAGGGATCCCGGACATAACCAAGGCCATTGGGATTGGCGCGCGTGCTGAAAGGATCGAAGATCTGGCGGGCTTCATCGCTGAGGTCGCCGGCGAGATTGGCCGCGGTGGGCACCCGGAAAAGGGTATTGTTCGCTCGACGGAAGCGCCATCCCTGATAGGAGCCGTGGATGAATGTGGTGTTCTTGCCGTTGAAGAGTTTGGGGATGACCACAGGAGCGCCGACGGCGAAACCGAACTGATTCTGGCGGAAGGGCGTGACCTCGGGAAGGAAAGTATTGCGAGCGTCGAACTCACTGTTGCGGACGTATTCCCAGGCCGAGCCGTGAAGCTGGTTGGTTCCGCTCTGCGTGGCCACGTTGATCACGCCGCCAAGCACGCCACCGAACTCCGCCTGATCGTTGTGCGACTGAACCTTGAATTCGGCTATGGCGTCGACGATGGGATTGACGGCGGGGGTGGAGAGCATCAGTCCTTGATTGGTGATGCCGTCGAGCGTCCAGAAGTTAGAGCGATTGGTCTGGCCGTTGATGGCCGGGAAGATGAACGCGCCAATACCGGGGTGGGCGAAGCCAGAACCGGTGTTCTGTGAGACGCTGACGGGCGCCACGCCAGGGGTGAGCGAGAGCAACTGCGTGAAGTTCCTTCCGTTCAAAGGTAGATCAACCACTTGTTGCCGGGAGACGACGGCGCCGATTTCCGAGGTCGATGCCTGCACTTCGGCCCCAACCGCTTCGACGTTTACTGACTGCTCGACGGAGCCGACTTCCATGACGACGTCGATGGTGGCCGTCTGGTTCACCGACAGGGCGAATTGGCTGAGGCGGTTGGTTCGAAAACCTTCCTTCGAAATCTGGAGGGTGTACTGGCCGGGCTGGATATTGAGAAATGCGTAGTAGCCGGCCTCGTTGGTTTGGGTCTTCGACTCGACCGCGGTCGCGGGATTCCGCAGCACCAGTTCCGCAGCGGGAATGACGCTTCCGGAGGAGTCACGGAGCGTACCGTTAATGGTGGCACTGGACGCTTGCGGGAACGCCGAAGCCGCCAAGAGAATCCCCAGGATGAAAACTTGCATTGTGCCTTTCAACATCGCCGAACCTCCCGACCTGCTGGTGTGGTGTGCTTGTTGAGCGGCGCATAAAAATGAACCGCTCCAAATCGCAGGGGTGATTATACAGAAAGTTTCGGCCGGTGCCAATCGTATGAAATAGTAGACCCAGGAGTTTGAGATTGGCGGCGTGAAATACCTCTTTCCTTTCTTCCTTTTTTTCGCGCAAGAGCTCGACGTTGCAGGAGGCAATGGATACGGAGACGCCCGTACGGTGCTCGACCAAGTGGAAGACCCACTCGAACGGCGCGCCTTTGAAGAGTTATACCGCGAAGAGGATCTGGTGGTCCGGCGGACCAAGGTGAGCGCGTTTCTGCAGCGATTTCCCACCTCGTGGCTCCTGGCCCAGGTGTATGAGGCCGGGGCGCGAGCGAGCTTTGAACTCGACGACCAAGCCACCGGCTTGTACTACGCGAAGGAGTCGCTGAAGTTTCTGCCGGAGAATCCGCTGCTGACCGGCACGATGGCCGCGGTATTGGCCAATCGAGGTGACCGGCGAAGGGCGCGGGAGTTGGCGAGCGAAACGCTACGGCACCTGGACCGATTTCGTTCTCCGGCAGGCGGCAACACCCGCCAGTGGCGCGCCGCCGAGGAGCGACTGCGCGGCACGGCGC
Organism: Candidatus Sulfopaludibacter sp. SbA3; assembly: GCA_945890485.1. GTDB lineage: Bacteria > Acidobacteriota > Terriglobia > Bryobacterales > Bryobacteraceae. The sequence goes on from CAMDCN010000024.1 coordinate 67,756, forward strand.
ATCGCATTCTGGGCCAGGCGCCGGCCGCCAGGGCGACGCATCCAAAGAACCGGACGGACGAGTTCGCCGGAAGCGCCACGTGTCAGCGTTGTCACAAAGAGCAATGGGAAGCGTGGAGATCGACGGGGATGGCGAACATGCTTCGTCCGGTGGAGGCGGATCGAGTGATGGGCGATTTCTCCCGCTTGGAGGAGTATCGCGAGGGCGGAGCCACACCGGCCAAGGGTAGCCATAGCGAAGGAAAGTACTTCCTTGACCTGCGGCGCCGGGACGGACGAGCCGATCGCTTCGCAGTGGATTACACAATTGGATCGAAGTGGCAGCAAGCCTATGCCACGAAGGCACCCAATGGAGAACTGCATGTACTGCCCGTCCAGTTCAATCGTTTGACGTCGACGTGGATCAACTATTGGCGAATGATCGACCCGCCCAACTCTGCGCGGAGCGAAGCTGGCGATTTCCATCGCCTGCGTGAAGTGACGTCGTACCAAAAGAACTGCGCCGCTTGCCACACGAGTCAGAGCAGCGAGAAGGGCTTTCTCGAACCCGGCGTGAACTGCGAGATGTGTCATGGCCCGGGAGCGGCCCATGCGAAGGGCGCGCCGGCAAGCTGGAGCTTCAAAAAGGTGAATCACCGGGACTATGTCGAAGTGTGCGCGCAATGCCATGCCCAGTCCGCCATTCGCGAAGCGCAGGGGTTTCCACCGCGCTACCAACGGCGGCCATATAGCGAGTTTTCGCGCAAGGCGTTCTATCGCGACGGGCGATTTCGGGAGACGACATTCATCATCGAAGCGTTCGAACGCTCGGCGTGTTTTCAGAAAGGAGAGGCGCACTGCGGCCATTGCCACAACCCTCACCCGCGGGACGCAGGGAGCAACCCCACCTCGTTGAAGTTCGCACCGGACTCTGACCAGATGTGCCTGCAGTGTCACCAAACCCGCTATCAGGAGGAGGGCCACACGCACCACGGCGCCGGAGAAGCTACGCGCTGCGTGAACTGCCACATGCCAAAGATCATGAACAGTCTGCTGTTCCTGGCTCGGACCCATGAGATAGACGACCTGCCGCAAGCGGAGCCAGTTCAGCGGTTCGGGCGGCAGGAGAGTCCGAACGCGTGCCTGAGTTGCCATGCGGACCGCGACGACCACTGGCTGGCCCGGAGCCTGCAGGCTTGGGGGCGCCCGGCCGGTCAATCCTTGCGAAAACCGTAGGGGTGGGATAAACATGATGTCCATGAGAGTTTTGTTGGTCGCAATGTTCTGCGCGGTGGCCGGCTTGGCTGACGACGAGGCCGCGCAGCGGATTCTGACCACGCAGTGCGCCTCCTGCCACGGCGCCGCGAAGATGGGCGGGCTGGACCTGCGAGAGCCCGAGGCCATGCTGAAGGGCGGTGCGCAAGGGGCCGTGGTGGTGCCCGGCAATGCCGCGGAAAGCCGGTTGTATCAGGCCGTGCTGCGCAATGGGCCGCTCTCGATGCCTCCCGGCAAAAAGGGGCTATCGGCGGAGGAGATCGCGGTCCTGCGGACTTGGATCGACAGTGGCGCCAATTGGGCGAAGCTGGCGGCGCCGGCGCAGCCGTCCTGGTGGTCCTTTCGGAAGTTAATGCGGCCGGGGGTGCCCGCAGCAAGCGCCAAGAACCCAGTGGACGCCTTCATTTTGTCCAAACTGCGGGAGCAGAAGCTGCAAGCAGTGGGAAAGGCGGATCGGCGAACGTTGTTGCGCCGGGTGACGTTCGATCTGCTGGGGCTTCCGCCCACTGCGGAGGAGCTGGCGGCATTCGCTGGCGATACCTCTCCCAACGCATTTGAAAAAGTGGTCGACCGGCTGCTTGCCTCTCCGCACTATGGCGAGCGCTGGGGCCGCCATTGGCTGGACGTCGTGCGCTATGCCGATACGGGAGGATTCGAGACCGACATCTATTTCCCCAACGCTTGGCGCTATCGCGACTACGTCATTCAAAGCTTCAACGAAGACAAGCCCTACAACCGCTTCGTGCAGGAGCAGATTGCCGGGGACGAGCTGTTCCCTGACGATCTCGACCTCGACGGCGGGTTCAAGATTGCGCCCAGCAAGCTGCAGAACCTCAATGCGCGCATAGCGACGGGGATGTACACGGTGGGGCCGGTGTATCACGAAGCGGCACTATTCGGCGGACAGATTCGCTACGAGTGGCTGACCGACGTCGTCGACACGACCGGCGAAGCGTTCCTGGGGCTGACCCTGGGTTGCTCCCGCTGCCACAATCATAAGTTCGACCCGATCACGCAGCGCGATTACCACAGCATGATGGCGGTTTTCGCGGGCAGCGAGGAGAAAGAGATTCCGGTAGTTAGCCAGTTCTCGACCTTTGGGTTCAAGTCGGGCTATCCGAATTGGATTCGTGTCGAGGAGATTAAGGGAGCGATCCAGCGAATCGATCAGGCGGCGAAGAAGCGCGTGGTGGATACGGTGCGGCAGCGCTTCTCCGCCACTGTTCTGGCAGCGTACGACACCCCGACAGACCAGCGGACGCCAGCCCAGCGGCAGTTGGCCGCTCAGTTAGAAGCTGCGATGACGCAGGCGGGCCTGCAGGAGAACGCGGAGGGGAAGGAGGCGGACATCCCGCTGACTCCGTCGGAAAGCGCAGAACGGGAGCGCCTGGTGCTGGAACTGGGCAAGGCGGCGCTGAAGGCCAATCCCGTGCCCCAGACGGCCACGGTGCTGGGGCATGCCGCAGTGACCCCCGTCATACGGATGACGCATCGCGGCGATTGGCGCGCGACGGGAGAACCGGTCCCCCCGGCGATGCCGGCCATCCTGGCGGAGGGGAAGATCATCACGGAGGAGCCCGGGCAGAAGCTGCGGCGGCGTTCCGCCTTGGCCCAGTGGCTGACGGAGCCGGACCATCCCCTGACCGCACGCGTGATGGTGAACCGCGTGTGGCATTGGCACTTTGGCCGGGGCATTGTCGCCACACCCAGCGATTTCGGCCGGCAGGGGGAGGAGCCTACGCATCCGGAGTTGCTGGAATGGTTGGCGAGTGAGTTTGTGGCACAAGGATGGAGTCTCAAGAAACTCCACCGGATGATCCTGCTCTCGGACGCCTATCAACGTTCGAGCGAGTTCAGCGAAGCCAACGCTAGTATCGATGCCAACAACCGGTACTTGTGGCGCATGAACCGGCAACGGCTGGATGCAGAGACGCTGCGCGATGCCGTTCTGACAGTGAGCGGGGACTTGAACCGCAAGATGGGTGGCCGTCCGGTGGTTCCCAAGTTGAGCCAGGAAGAGTACACAGTAATGTGGGCGCGCAATCAATGGCCGGAGGCGATGGACCCTCGTGAGCACACCCGCCGGAGTGTTTACCTCTACGTGAAGCGGACGTTCCCGCTGCCGATGTTGTCGACATTTGATGCGCCTGACACGTCGCTCAGTTGCGCCCGCCGCGAGAACACGACCGTCGCCCCGCAGGCACTCACGCTGATGAACGGGGAGTTCATGGTGCAGCAGGCCAAGCAACTGGCGGCGCTTGCCCGCCGGCAGACCGCGGGGAATAATGATCGCATCGAGTTTCTTTGGCGCCAGGCGCTCGGAAGGCCGCCGACGGCGTCCGAGCGGAACAAAGCGCTGAGCGCCGTGCGGGACGAGGCGGGCCTGGACCGTTTGTGCTTGGTCCTGCTAAACACCAACGAATTTCTTTACGTCGATTAGGAGATGGCCATGCCAGGATATTGCCCCAAAACAGTTCGCGCGCTCTCCCGACGGAATTTCCTTGAGACGAGTGGACTTGGGTTCGGCGCCCTGGCCGCCTCCTCGCTGCTGGGCGCTCCGGCGGCCAACCCGAGTGCCAACCCGTTCGCGCCGAAACCCCGCCACTTCGAAGCGAAGGGCAAGAGCGTGATCTTCCTTTTCATGCATGGGGGGCCGAGCCATATCGATACGTTCGACCCTAAGCCGGAGTTGAACCGCATGCATGGCCAACCGATTCCTGCCAGCTTTGGCAAGGTGGACTTTCAGTTCTCCAACATGGCGAAGACGCCGTTGATGGGCTCGCCTCGTAAGTTCCGCCGGCGTGGGCAATCCGGTATCGAAATCTCGGATCTGTTCGAGAATGTGGCGGCGCATGCGGACGATCTGGCCGTGATCCGGTCCTGCCACCACGACGGTTTCACGCACGTTACCGGACAGACGTGGCTCAACACCGGGTGGGCTCGCGTTGGCCGTCCGAGCGTGGGCTCCTGGGTGGTTTACGGCCTGGGGAACGAGAGTGAAAATCTGCCGGCGTACGTGGTGATGCTCGATGGGGGCATCAAGGCTGGGGCTCCGGCGTATGGCTCCGGGTTCCTTCCCGCCGCCTATCAGGGAACGGTGCTGCGCAGCGAGGGCCCGCCGATTCTGAACATACGCCGCCCCGACGGTATCACCGACGGCGACCAAAGGCAGATGCTCGATTTGCTGCGCGACTACAACGAAACCCACCGGCAAGCCCGCAGCGAGGACTCCGAATTGGCCGCACGCATGGCGTCCTACGAGCTTGCCTTCAAGATGCAGATGTCCGTCCCGGAGGTCACCGATCTCGCGAAGGAGTCGGCGGCAACCCGGACGCTCTATGGCATGGACGACCCGATGTCGAGAGAGTTTGGCACGCAGTGCCTGATGGCCCGGCGCCTGGTGGAGAAGGGTGTCCGGTTTGTGCAACTCTACTCCGGCGGCAAGAAGGGAGCCGAGGTGGGTTGGGACGGCCACAACGAATGCGACCAGAATCACGAGTACATGGCGCGTAAGGTGGACCGGCCCATCGCCGGGTTGCTCGCGGACTTGAAAGCTCGCGGCCTGCTCGAAAGCACGGTGGTCCTGTGGGGAGGCGACTTTGGCCGGACTCCGTTCACCGATGGGGCCGAGGGGGGCGGCGGCAATCGTAATGGCCGCGACCACAATCCGTATGGATTCACGGTATGGATGGCGGGCGGAGGAGTGCGGGGCGGCCAAGTGATTGGCGGCACGGATGAGATCGGCCTGAAGGCCGTGACCGATCCGGTGACGATGCACGACCTGCACGGGTCCATGCTGGGGCTGCTGGGGCTGGACCACAAAAAATTGACGTACTTCTTCCAGGGCCGGGAGTTCCGGCTGACCGATGTCGGCGGAGAGGGCGGTCTACTGCAAAAATTGACTCATGGATAAACCCACTCGACGCAGTTTGTTCGCGCTGCTCGCGGCAGGCTACGGCGCGATGGGGCAGGGCGTTGTTTCCCGGGTGGTGCAACCGCAACGGCGCGGAAAGCCTTCGGGTCTGCCTTTTCTGGCGAAGTTTACTGACATTGCCAAGCAGGCGGGGTTACTGGAGCCGTGCACCTACGGCGGCCTCGAGACCAAGCAGTATCTGCTTGAAACCATAGGTTGCGGGGTGGCGTTCGTCGACTACGACAACGACGGCTGGCTCGATATTTTTCTATTGAACGGCACCTTGCTCGAAGGGTCGAACGCTTCGAACCGTCTCTATAAAAACAACCGGGATGGCACATTCCTCGACGTGACGGAGGAAGCGGGACTGAAGCGGACGGGGTGGGCATCCGCCGTTTGCGCCGGAGACTATAACAACGATGGATGGGACGATCTCTTCATCACCTACTGGGGCCAGAACGTTCTCTATCGAAACAACGGGCCCAACGCGAAGGGTGTGGTGACCTTCACAGACGTGACCGCGCAGGCGGGTCTCGTCGACAAGCAGCGGCGCTGGGGCGCCGGGTGCACCTTCGTCGACTATGATCGCGATGGCCGCCTGGACTTATTCGTGTCGAACTACGTCGACTTCGACCCCGAGAAGGTTCCCCGTCCCGGCCAGAACTCGTTCTGCAACTGGAAGGGGATCCCCGTGAACTGCGGCCCCCGGGGGTTGCCGCCGGGGTACCACTCGCTCTATCACAACAACGGCGACGGTACGTTCAGCGATGTCAGTGAACGGTCAGGCATCGCCAAGGCCAGAGGGAGCTATGGAATGACTGCTGTGGCAGCAGACTTCGATAACGACGGCTGGCCCGATATCTACGTCGCCTGCGACTCCACCTCCAGTTTTCTGTTTCGCAACAACCACGACGGCACCTTCACGGAGACTGGCCTCGAACGCGGGGTGGCCCTGAACGAAGACGGAATGGAGCAGGCTGGCATGGGCGTCGGGGTGGGCGACTTCGACCTGGATGGTCATCTGGACATCTTCAAGACGCACTTCGCTGACGACGCGAACATCCTCTACCGCAACGACGGGAAGGGCATGTTTGAAGATGTGACGGCGCGCAGCGGCGTGGCCGTGGAGACCCGCTATGTGAACTGGGGCGCGGGCATCGTGGACCTGGATAATGACGGCCTGCCCGATCTGTTCTACGTCACCGGGAACGTGTATCCGGAGATTGAAGCGAAGTTACCCGCCTATCCGTTCAAGACTCCCCGCGTCCTGTTCCGCAATCTTGGCGGGGGGAAGATGGAGGAGATCTTCGATCTAGCCGGCCCTGGCATTGGCGCAGCCCACTCCAGCCGCGGCTGCGCCTTCGGAGACTTCGACAACGATGGCGACATCGACATACTGATCCTGAATCTGCATGAGCCGCCGTCGCTGCTGCGGAACGACCTTGGCGGCAGTCATCGTTGGTTGAAGGTGAAGCTTGAAGGAGTGAAGTCTAACCGGAGCGCGATTGGCGGGCGGGTGACCGCTCACTACGGCGGCCGCAGGCAGGTTCAGGAGGTGTTGAGCCAGTCGAGCTTCTATTCGGTGAACGATTTCCGGCTTCATTTCGGTCTGGGCACGGCCGCCGAGGCGGACCTTGATATCCGCTGGCCGAACGGGGCGACCGAGACGCTGCGCAAGGTGGCGGCCAATCAGTTGGTGACCATTCGCGAGGGCTCCGGGATTGTGAAGGCGACCCCGCTTCCGCAGAAGAAGGGATGAGACTCGGTACCAAAACACTGTGGTTGGGCGCGTTCGGCTGGATCGCCGGACTGGCGGGGCAGGAGTACGTCGGCTCCCAGGCGTGCTCGACGTGTCACCAAGCGATCTATGATCACTGGACGAGGTCGGCCATGGGCCGCTCGATGAGCCCGGCGGTGAGCCACTTGGAGAAAGCCGCCAACGAAGTCACCGTGCGCAGTGAGAAACTGCGGCGCGACTTTGCTGTGTTTGCCGAAGGCGGCGCGCTGAAGCAGCGGGAATCCGGCGACGGCTTCCGGAACGAACATGCGCTTTCCTGGGCAATCGGTTCTGGCGCGAACGGCCTGAGTTTTGTGGTGCAACGCGGCGATCACCTGTTTCAAGCTCCGCTTTCCTACTACTCGAAGATCGGGAAATGGGAGCTGTCCCCGGGCTTTGACTTTGCCGACTATGGGTTCAATCGCACCATCCCGGCAGCGTGCATCAGTTGTCACAGCGGCCGCCCCCGGCCCGTGGCAGGCGCCAACGGGCAATATGCGAGTCCTCCTTTCGCGGAGCTGGCCATTGGGTGTGAGAACTGTCATGGCCCAGGGCATCGGCATATCGCGCAGAAGGGGGCCCGCGCGGCCATCGTTAACCCCGCCCGACTGCCGGCTGCGCGCGCCGATGAGATCTGCATGAACTGCCATCAGGGCGGCGATACCAGGATCGTCCAGCCCGGCAAGACCGAGCAGGATTTTCGTCCTGGCATGAGGCTAAATGATATCGTCGCCATCTTCCGCCTTCCCCGCAGCCGCGAGAACGCGCGGGACACGGACCTGCTGGAACACCACGAGTCCATGCGTCTCAGCCAGTGCTTCTCGAAAAGCGGGACTCTGTCGTGCCAAACCTGCCACAACCCGCATGCCAGCCAGATCGACTACCGCGCCAAATGTCTCAACTGTCACGACAAGAAGATCGGCGCCGCCACGCACCCGGCCCGTACCAGCGATTGCATCGGCTGCCATATGCCCAAACGGAACGTCGAAGTCATCGCCCACTCCGCGCTCACCAATCACCGGATCATTCGCCAGCCCGGCCAGCCGCTGCCGGCTTCGGCGTTCTCCGGACCCGACTTGCTGCACAGTAATCGAGTCGAGGGTCAGGCACTGCCGCTGCTGACGGAACTGCAGGCGTACGGCGAAATGGCGGACCGTCAACCCGGCTATCTGGACCGATTTAACCGGCTGCTCGATCAGGCGGCCAGGACGGCTCCGGCGCATCCGTTGGTACTAGCCACGCTGGGGCGGAGGGCGCTTCGCGCCAATCAGCTGCCGGAAGCGGTGACGCATCTGCAGGCGGCGCTAAAGGCTGGCTCGAAAAGCTCCACGACATTTGAAGATCTGGGTGATGCGTTGGGCCGTTCCGGGCGCCTGGAGGACTCGGCCGCGGTGCTGCAACAGGGGATTCAAGCGGCTCCGTTCACGGCGGTGCTCTATAAAGCTCTCGCTCTCCGCTTCATCCAACTGAAGCGCTATGACCAGGCGAAGACCGCGCTCGAACAGTATGTGGAGCGTTTCCCGGAAGACGACTTTGTGCGAAAGCTGCTGCAGCAGGTTTCAGGGCCGCGTTAGGTCTCGCAGCGCCTCGCGACCGATCAGGCTCCTGGGAAACAGGAGGAGAAGACGCTCCAAGGTCCGCCGCCGCGTGGCCCGATCCGGCTGTGTCTCCGCGAGAAAGAAGTAGGAGCTCTGCCGGCCGGGGTCGAGTGCGATGGATCTCTCGAAGCTCTCGATGGCGCCCGCCTCATCCCCCGCTGCCCGGCGAAGCAGGGCAAGTTTCTCGTGCAGGGCCGCATCGCCCGGCCTCTCCGCCACGGCGGACCGCAGCAGTTTCACGGCGTCCGGCTTCTGGTCTTTTAGGAACAGCACCATGCCCAAACCGGCCACGACGTCCGGATCGCGCGGCCATTGGCTGAAGACCATGGAGAGGCGGCGGAAGCCTTCGTTGATCAGGGCCGTGGATCCGTCGCGCTCGCCCACAAGAATAGAGGCGAGTCCCAGATGCCGCTCCCGTAAACCCGGATCGGCAACGTCCCGCCAGAGACGCAATCGGGATGCGCCCGTACCGGCGAGCGGGGCGGCGCTTCGCTGGATCCGGTGGTCGGTAAACGCCGTGTGTCCACCGTCGACGGCTTCGCGCTTGGGCATGTGGCAGGACGTGCATTCCGTGCGGACGCGGTGGGAATCCGGCAGGCCGGTGGCGTGACAGCTCCGGCACTGCGCACTGACGTCAATTGCGTTACCGTGCGGCTGATGGCAAGTGCCACACCAGAGCTTCTCCGTGTTCTGGCGGGCGCAGGCACTGAGGGCCAACTGCTCCACGTGGCTCACCACGCGCAAATCGTTGCCCGGCCGGTCGTACACCACTACCGCGGCGGGGCCGCCCCGGTTGTCCGGCTGGGGTACGCGGGCCTCCCCGTTCAAGTGGCATTGTTCGCAGACGGCGGTGCGATCCGCGAACGGCAAGCGGGAGGGATTGAGAATGTTTCCCCGGGACGGGGCTTGGAGATGAGGACCCGGCGAACCGTGACACGCCTCGCACCCGAGGGACCGCGGCGCCGCCACACCGCCGCTAGCATGGCAGTTCAGGCAATCGGCCTCTACGCGCCGGTTGAAGTCGGGACGCGGCATCTTTTCGTACCCCGGCGCCATGGCCCACATCCCTTGGTGCCGATACGAGGCGATCGGCGATTGGAACAGCCACTGCCCTATGCGGACGAGATAGCCGGTGGCATGGTTGCCGCTGCCGATGCGGTACTCCACGGGATATTCCGCCGCAAGGCCGTTCCGGGCGATCTCCTGGACGAGGCGTCCGTTGCGTGTCAACACCCGGAACCGGGTCTGCGATTCCGGATGAGTAAAGACAGCGGGCGGCACGGGCACGGCCGGGCCGAACGAACTCCCCATCGGCGTTCGCGCGTAGGTCTCCACCTGCTTGGCATGGCATGGCAGGCAAGCAGACGATGCACCGGCCACGGCGGCCGTCATGCAGAGCAGCAGATATACCTTCCCGACGATAGCCATCCTCCGCTGCCGTGACAGCTAATCTCGCAGGGTGAAGGCGAGAATGTTGCCCCCGGCTGCAATCGCGACATACTGTTTGCCGTTGACGGTGTAAGTCATCGGCGAGGCCTTCCAAACTTGACCCGTATTAAAGTGCCAAAGCGTCTTACCCGTCTTGGCATCGGCGGCGGCGAAGGTGCCGCCGGACTCGCCGTAGAAGAGCAGACCACCGGCGGTGGAAAGGACGCCGGAGTAGTTGCCTTCCGGTGCGCCGACCTGGGGCACCTCCCAGGCGATCTTGCCGGTTTCGATATCGATGGCGCGGAGCAGCTTCACCGGCGGGTTGGCGGGATCGTTATAGGGGACGAACCAGCTTCCGGCCTGACGGTAGAGATTGCAGTCTTCGACCGCCATCACGTAGAAAAGCTTCGTATCCGGATTGAAGGCGGTCGCATACCAGTTCGTGGCGCCTCGCACCGCCGGGCACGTTTTTGTTCCGCCCGGGGTGGGTTTGCTGTTGGCGGTGAGAATCGGCCGCCCTTTCGGGTCAAGGCCGCTGGCCCAGGTCAGCCGTTCGACAAACGGCTTGCCGAGGAGGAACTCGCCGGTAATGCGGTCCAGCACATAGAAGAAGCCGTTCCGGTTGGCTTGCAGAAGCAGCTTGCGGTCGCGGCCTTGGAACTTCGCGTCGACGAGCAGCAGCGGCTCGGTGGCATCCCAGTCCCAGAGGTCGTGGGGCGTGAATTGAAAGTGCCATTTGAGCTTGCCGGTTTTGGCGTCCAGGGCGATGACGCAGTCGGTGTAGAGGTTGTCGCCGGTGCGGTCGGTCCCGTCGGTATCGGGGTAGGGATTGCCGGTGGGCCAGTAGAGCGTATCGGTATCGGGATCGTAAGAACCGGTGAGCCAAGTGGCCCCGCCGCCATATTCGACGGCCTTGCCGCCCCAGGTTTCCGAACCCTTTTCGCCGCGTTGGGGAATGGTACGGAAACGCCACACCTCTTCGCCGGTCGTGGCGCGGTAGGCGGCTATGAAGCCGAGCAGCGGCGCATCGCCGCCGCCGACGCCACCGATGACGAGGTCGCCGACAACCAGCGGCGCCGCGGTTGCGCCATAAGCCCCCGGTGCTCCGGCGGCTGGCATGTACACCTGCCAGAGAAGCGCACCGGTTAATCGGTGCAGAGCGATCATGTGGGCGTCGTCGGTCAGGAAGAAAACGCGGTCGCCCAGCATCGCCACGCCGCGTTGGGCGCCTTTGGCGGCGTCGCCGGAAATCTTGGTGGCTTGGGCACGTGGGCGGACGTAGCACCAGATCTCCCGGCCGGTCCGGGCGTCAAGAGCGCAGACCTGGTTCGGGGCGGTGACGTACATGATGCCGTCCACCACCAGAGGCGTTGTCTGAAGCCCCAGGTGCGGCAGGGAGTAACTCCAGGCCGGTTGAAGTCTGGTGGCGTTCCCGGCGTGGATTTGTTTCAGCTCGCTGTGCCGATTCCCGCTCGGTGAGCCATGGTAGCCTGGCCATTCGCCGGCCGACGGGCGCTGCACTCGCGTGATCTCGGCCGCGGAGGCTGGGGCTACGCTGCCCCGGACGGGCCCGGCGGTCACGCCGCCCAGCGTACTCAAGTAGGCGATCAGGTCCTGCCGATCCTTCCCTGCGCCGGTGAACGCTGGCATCAGAGATGCTTTTTCAAAATCGAGCTTGGCGTATTCGGCGGCGGTGAGGGACACCATCTTTCCGTCGAGTGTCTGGAGCTGCAGGTCGTGCTGCCCCCGGCTGCGGGCAAACCCGCGGAGGGACCGTCCGTCGCGCAGCCGCGCCGTGACCACGGCCCATGGGTCGTCGGGGCAGAAAGCCCAACTGGGGCAACTCGCTCCGCTGCGCTGGCCTTTGCGGGAACTGGGATTGGCGAGCGTCTGCTCCATCTCTTTCACGGTCAACTCTCGCCCGGCGGCCGAAAGGTCCGGCCCGTTGGCCCCGCCTCTTCCCCCTACCGTGTGGCAGACCTGGCATTGCTTCTGAAAGAGCTGTTCGCCGGCCGCACGATCACCGGCCGGGTGAGCATCGAAGGCCGAGGCGTTCCAGGAATGCACGGCGGCCGCGAGTTCGTCGAGTTCTTTGGCGGGCAGCGCGAATGCCGGCATGCCGCCCTTGGTTCCGTTCCGGATCAGGTTCCGGATCTGCCCCTCCGAGCGCGCTCGAAGCGACCGGGTATCAACGAGCGTTGGTCCTCGGTCCGTGCCGGTGGCCGAATCCGCGTGGCACGCCGCGCAGTACTTCCTGTAGCTCGCCGGCATTTCCTGAGCGAGGGCGGCGTAGCCGAATCCCAGCAGGAGCGTGAATAGTGCGCTGCGTATCATGGCCGCTTGATTTTATCGCAACCCGGCAGAACCCACCCTCGCCAACTATTGCGTAGCCCCAATTGGCCGATACGAGACACGTGAGGAGAGCGCGCAACGGCCGGTCGGTGAGCAAGGGGGCAGGATGGTGGCCCCTTGTGCTCCTTGCGGTTTGCCCCGGTCCTGCGATGGGGCTGGATCCGACGCTGCCGGCATCTCAGTACGTTGTGGACCATTGGAACTGGTCGAAAGGGATCCCGGAGGAGACGATCACGGGGATCGTGCAGTCGCCCGACGGCTATTTGTGGATCGCCCACGCCGACGGGCTGGTGCGTTTCAATGGCACAGACGCGGTTTCGTCGCCGTGGCCGGCCGATCGGGCCATGGACCGCAGCTTGCGGGCGATCACAGTGGACGGAGCAGGCGCCGTTTGGGCGATGACCGTGACGGGTACGCTGGTTCGCGTTTCGCCCGCAAGCCATCCGCCTTCCGGGACCCCTGTGACGGTGATGGTCTCCGGCCAGCCCAAGGGCCGCGTACCGGCATGGAGAGCCGCATTGATTGCGCTGCCTGGATTAGTCAGGCTGAGCGGTCCGGAGGGGATCGAGGATGTATCCGTGGCTGCCATGCCAGCTTATTCCAGGTTGCGCCGCACTTTGGCGGCGCACGGCACGGCCGCCGCGTTTGACGCCGATGGCACGCTGTGGACCGCGTCGGCTGAAGGATGGCTCGAACGGTGGCGGGCCGGGGAAGAGCCGCGCCGCCTCGCCCGTTTCCCGGCTGGGCCGCCCGTCCGACTGCATGCCGGAGCGAGTGGCACAATCTGGTTGCGCACGGCCGGGACGGTGCTCTCCTGGCATGCGGGTGCGTGGGAAAAGTGGCCCCTTTCGGAACGCTTCTCCGCAAACAGCTCGCACGAGCCGCTGCTCGAAGATCGCCACGGCACCATCTGGATCGGAGGCCGCGGTTGCATGAGTCGCCTGCGGAACGGTCGATTGGAGTTGATCTCGCTTCCGCCCAGCTTTGAGAACTCTCCCGTGACGGCGCTCTACGAAGACCGCGAAGGGGCTCTCTGGCTTGGAACGGTGACCGGCGACCTGCTCCGCTTCCGTGACTCCCCAGTCTCGTCGCTCAGCCAGCAGGAGGGTGTCTTTGGAGATGCTGTGAATGCCCTGTATGCAGATACGCGAGGCGATCTTTGGATGCATTCGATGAACCGCGGTTTGACGCGATGGCGCGACGGCGAACGGAAACGAATCGGGCTGGCGGCGGGCAACCTTTGGCACATCGCACAGGAACCTGGCACCGGCGCTCTGGTCGTCGGTAATGGGCCGGATAGCTTTCATTTGGAAGGAGAGCGGCTGATTCCGATTCCTGACTCAGACGCCGCTGCGCTCGGCGTTCGAACCGGTTGGTGGATCGACTCGCGGCGCCGGCGAACCCTGGTTGCGCGCAGCTCCGGCCTATATGCTCAGACGTCCTTGCGTCGTGCCGAGGACCGGCGCAAGTTGAGTGCAGTCGGTGATTTGAAATTGCTAGCCATTGGCTCGCGCGGCGAGGTCTGGGGATCCGATCTCGAAAGCTTGTGGGAGCTCGGGCCTCAAGGAGAGAAAATCCTGGCGCCGCCAGGCCGCCACCTCGACGAGCTGATTCAGTCCCTCCACTGGGATGCCCAGGCGGAGTTGCTTTGGGTCGGCACCAACCGTGGCCTGTTGGTCTGGAATCCGAAAGTAGGGGAGTGGGGACCCCGCGGACTGCCCGACGAGTGGATTTTTTCGTTGACGAACGACGCGGAAGGCAACCTGTGGGCGGGAACGCGCCGAGGTATCGTCCGCATTCAGACGTCCCGTTGGCTGGCCGGCCACCGAATTGCGGAGCTTCGACTCACCCACTCCGATGGACTGCGCAGCCTGAACTTCGGGATGTCCCGGGGCCAGGGTGCGCTCGCTCTCCCGGACGGCCGGATCCTGTTCGCGTCACTCGAAGGCGTTGTGGCGGTGAACCCCCGACGCATCCCGGTGCCCGCGTTCGGCCCTACACCGCTGATCGCCTCGCTTAAGGGAGGCGACACCAGGGTACGCCTCAACTCGCCGAACGGGTTGACCGCTGGGGTGTCCCACGTCGAAATCGCCTTTGATGCCTTTTCGGTTTCCAGCCCGCGTCCGATCGTCGTGGAGTACCTCCTCGACGGGATCGACACGCAATGGCAATCGGCCGGAACTCGCCGTTCCATTCAGTACAACAATCTTTCGCCGGGCTCCTACCGGTTCCGGGTCCGATCCTCTTGGGTCGATGGTTCCGGCCAGCGGGAGACGTCCCTCTCTTTCACCATTCCGCCTCACTTCTATCAGACCGCCTGGTTCCGTGGGGTATCCGTGGCGCTGCTGCTGACTCTCGTCTTCTGGAGTGTCCAGCGCCGGACGTACCGAACGGCCGCGCGTACGGCGGAGTTGGAAGCCCATGTGGCGGAGCGGACGCGGGAACTGGAAGCCGCCAAGGCCGCCGCGGAGTCGGCCGCGCGCGTCAAGTCGGAGTTCCTCGCGACGATGAGCCATGAGCTGCGAACCCCGATGAACGGGGTGCTGGGCATCGCGGAGCTTCTCTCCGGGACTGAGTTGGACGAGGTGCAACGCGAACTGCTGAGCACGCTGCGGACTTCCGGCGAATCGCTACTAGCGGTGGTGAACGACATCCTCGATCTCTCCAAGATCGATTCCGGGCGGCTGCAGATTGAACGCATCCCGACAAATCTGCCTGAGCTTATGGCGGACCTTTGCCAGGTAGTGAGGCCGATGGCGGACAAGAAGGGGCTCGAACTGGTGTTGACCTCCCGTGGCCCGGCCCTCGACTGGATCGAGGGAGACCCCGCCAGGACTCGGCAGATTCTATACAATTTGCTCAGCAACGCGATTAAATTTACGCCGACCGGGCGGGTCGCGCTGCAGGCCGAGTGGCGAGCGGCCGAGGTTGTGCTTTCCGTTGAGGACAGCGGCATCGGCATCCCAGCCGAGAAGTTGCCACTGCTTTTTGAGAACTTCGTGCAGGTGGATTCCTCCACCACCCGCCTGTACGGAGGAACTGGACTGGGGCTGGCGATCTGCCGGCGCCTCGTCGAAGCGATGGGAGGTTCCATCTCGTGTACGAGTGTCCCCGGCCAAGGCTCGACGTTTACCGTTTGCCTGCCGGTGTCGGCGGCGCCCGCACCCACCGCCGCGGTCGATCTGCCCGACGCCAAGACGCCGTCGGGGCTTCGCGTTCTGGTTGCCGAAGACAATCGAACGAACCAGCGTGTGATTCTGGGATTGTTGCGCAAGATTGGAGTCGAAGCCTTACTGGTGAGCAACGGGATGGAAGCGGTGGACGCCTGTCAGATCGAGCGCTTCGATCTGGTGTTGATGGATTGCCAAATGCCGATCCTCGATGGCTACGGCGCCACGCGCCATATCCGGCAAAATTTGGGCTCCGCCGCCCCGCCCATTGTCGCCCTCACCGCGCACGCTTTGGAATCCGACCGCGCCGATTGCCTGGCCGCAGGCATGTGCGGCTACCTCACCAAGCCCATTCTCCTCGACCAACTGCGGCAGGTCGTCAACGACCACTGCCACGCCTCTGCAGGAAATTAGCCCAGGCGGCGGGCCATCGACTTCACCGCCATCCACGGCCCCCCACACCTGCGGAGTATCCGCAGGGGACGAAAAAGATACAAGAGGAAATCCGGAAGACCGGAACGCTGGCACACGCGGTAGTCCTCATCAGTCGGCAGAATCCACGTTCCCAGCTTTGCCAGAACCGATGGCCCCACGTTTGTAAAGTAGACCCGTCGGTCGACGGCGCCTTCCATCACCCTCCACATAAAACAGTGGAAACTCAGTCCCTTGATGGGTTGTCCAGTCTGGTAGCTCCGCATTACTTGCCGGCAGAGCGGACGCAGCAACTCGACTTTCGGCAGTTGGTTGCTCACCGCCGGTGGCAGATCCCGGCCGAGACAGGCAGAGGCCAAAGCCAAGCCCAAGAGTACCGCACGCTCCCGGCGCATTTCTCGCGCACGGTCCAACACCCAGCCCCAAGGCAAATCCGGGTGCCGCACCGCTAGAGCGGCCAGATCGACAACCAACCCCAAGCGCTCCCAGGCCTCCTTCGTCCCGTGTGCGCAGAGCGCAAGCACCGACAGCGCCGGCCCTAAACAGGGTACGGCGCCTCCGGCTACGGGAACCGACGCGAGCGAGGTCCAGAGTCAAGCATCGTCAATGTCGAAGGGCCACCGGGAACTGGTCAACGCCCAATGCAACTCCACGACAACGTCGGGTTCCTTCCGACGGAACCCAAGATGGTATCCCCGCTCGTTGGGCGCGTCTGTCTTCGCGGCATAGCCCATGCTTTCGAGCACACGTCGCGCCCGCGCCAGGTCCGGCCGTGGGATGACCAAATCCAGATCCCCGGCATGACGAAGCATCACATCCCCGTAGGCCATTGCTCCGATCGCAAGCCCCTTATGCACAAACACGGCGATCCCGGCGGTTTTGAATTCGGCCAACAATTCATGCAGATAGTGCGCCAGCAAGAGGTTCCGCGCGGATCGAAACAAATAGCTCCGCGCCAACTGTTGTTGGATCTCCTCCGGCACTGCGGCCTGTCCGACCAGCGCACGGTGCACGAGCGGCAGGAGCGCATGACGTTCGCTCAACTCCACCAGCCGTGACCAATCGACCCCAGCCCCGCACAGCGAGCCGATTCCGGCATCGGCTTCCGGGTCACACTGAGCCTTTGCGCACGCCAGAAGCAATTTCAGCGTTGCGTCAAACTCAGCGCATTCCACCGGAGTTGGGCGGCGCACAGCCGAATGTAACATGGCAACCCGCCACAGTCCAGCTAATTGAAGCAGTAAGTTCCCACGGGATAACTGATCGCTTTATGTATTCGGTTTAGGTACCGAGCGTACCCATTTCGGATTGGTACTTTACAGATACAACATCGATGGCTACGATGGGGCAACCTTCATAGAAAGAGGTGATCTGAAATGGATCGAGAATCCGAACCACGGCCCGGCTGTGAAAGGTCAGAGTCCCTGAATACGCCGCGTGAAGCAAGGGCGCCGTTTGTTCAGCCAAAGGCACTCGTGTCCAAATTAGCGCAACGGTCTGACGGGTGAGGCCCTGCTAGGGTAAGGAGAAGGTTCCGGCAAGAATCGACTCCACCCGAGGAGGCCCCCAGCCCTGTCTCAAGTATCCAGCATTTTCAGCCAGCTTCTCCATCTGGTCCCCGGGCCGATGTTTGAACAGATCGTCCGCCGCCATCAAGGCGAACGCCACGCCCGCGGTCTCCGCTGCTGGGACCAGTTCGTCGCCATGCTCTTCTGCCAACTTGGCCAAGCCCAAAGCCTTCGCGAGATCTACGAAGGCCTCCAAGCCAGCGAAGGCAAACTGGTCCATCTCGGCGTCAACAAAGCCCCCAAACACTCGACGCTGGCCTACGCCAACCAACACCGCCCGTGGGCAATCTATCAGGATCTGTTCCTGAATCTGTTGAACCATCTCCGCGCCAGACTTCCCTCCCACGCCAAGACCCCGCTGCTGGTCTCCGGCAAGCTCTATAGTTTGGACAGCACCGTCATCGACCTCTGCGCCAAGGTCTTCGACTGGGCCAAGTACCGCACCACCAAGGGCGCCGTCAAAATCCATCTCCTGCTCGATCACGACGGGCTTCTGCCGGAATACGCCGTCATCACCGAAGGCAAGGTGGCTGACATCAAGGTCGCCCGCAAACTGCAGTTTCCCCCCGGCGCCATGCTCGTCTTCGACCGGGGCTACTGCGACTACGACTGGTTCGCCCATCTGTCGGCCAGCGGCATCCATTTCGTCACCCGGCTCAAGGAGAACGCTTCGTGGGTGAAGCTGGAGGATAGGCCAGCTTCGACGGACCCGAACGTTCGTGCCGATGAGGTTGTCGTATTCACTCAACAGGCCACCAACGACAACCAGCGCTTCTTCCGCCGAATCGTATGGTGGGACACGGACCATCAGCGGGATTTCGTTTTCCTGACCAATCACTTCGACCTCGACGCGGCGACCGTTGCCGCCGTGTACCGCCAACGGTGGCAGATAGAATTGCTCTTTAAGGCTCTGAAGCAAAATCTGAAGATCAAGACCTTCGTGGGCACGTCGGCGAATGCGTTGAAAATCCAAATTTGGACAGCACTGATCGCCTTACTGCTGGTGCGGTATCTGCAACTGCGCAGCCGGCTCCAATGGCACCTGAGCCGGTTCGTGGCGCTGCTCCGGCATCAACTCTTCGTCTATCGAGACCTCTGGCGCTTCCTCGACGACCCGTTCGAAGGACCACCGCCGCTCCGCAAAGACTATGTCGCCCCGCAACCCAGCCTGTTCGCCCTGCCCGAGACCGGACCACCGGGCACCAGCACTTCGGCTCCTCATGGGCAACCTCAACTCCGAAACACGGAAATCACCGACGCAAGTCCTTTGCTACCGATGCAGACTCAACCGGTCTCCGGCTAATTTGGACACCAGTGCAAGCAGATACACTTCGGCGCGAAGTCGGAGCGCGTGGAACGGCAGATCGATCAGTTGCAGATGCGAATCGAAGACCTGGAGATGAACCGGGCCGCCGAAGCGCCCGTGTTCACCGAAGGCGAGGCTCCGGAACTAGCGATTCCCGCCCGGCGCCGGCC
>CAMDCN010000025.1 GCA_945890485.1 Candidatus Sulfopaludibacter sp. SbA3
TCCGTCGAAGCCCTCGCCGCCAAACTCGCCCCCCGCGACGAAGTCGAACTTGAAATCGTCCATCGCGTCGCCGCCGGCCAATGGGAGATCCGCCGCCTCCGCTGCATCCGCCTTGTCCTGCTCGAAGATCAGTTCCAAACCGTCGAGCACAAAATGAAGCACCAAGCCCTTCCCGAATGTGGCGGCGCCGTCTCGCTCGGCTTCGCGTACAAAAACTGCGCGGCCCCCGGCGGCGGACTCACCATGCTCCGCCAGGACATGGCCGCCGCCGAACGCACCATCGCCGCCGCCTACCGCGAACTCCGCCAACTGCGGATTCTCGATCCCATCGCTGGGCCGCCCATGGCCTTTGACCCGCAGAGTAGCGTGCCCTGCAAGGTCTACACGACGGCCCCGCAACCGCAGCCGGAACCGGACGAAGTTCCGCCCACCTCGAACCCACAAGACGTGGAAAACAAAGCACTCGACCCCATCGAAACCCCGCAAAACAACGACGAACGAAGCCACACGAAGCCGCACGTCGCCAGCGCCGGATTCGGATTCGCCATCGCTGCTCCCAATCGCCGGCCACCGCTACGTACCGAACCCGCACCGAAAACGCGAACCGCAGGAGGCACCGCGTGACGAAACGGGGCTAGAGGCTAGCCCAATCCCCTAAATCGCTCCCAGGGCCGCGACAGCTTCAAAAACGCCCCATCCAAAATCGGCAGCCCAACGCAAAAAGGGGCGGCGTCTCCCCGTCAGGAGGCCGCCGCCCCAATATCTGCCCCATCTGCTACGCGATCAGCTCGTGCAGCACGTTGCCATGCACGTCCGTCAACCGGAAATCCCGGCCGCTATACCGGTAAGTCAGCTTCGTGTGGTCGATCCCCATCAGATGCAGAATCGTCGCGTGGATATCATGAACGTGCGCCGGCTTCTCTATGGCCTTGAATCCAAACTCATCCGTCGCCCCATAAATCGTCCCGCCCTTCACCGCGCCGCCAGCCAGCCACATCGTGAAGCCAAACGGATTATGGTCCCGGCCCTTCTTCACGCTACCGCCGCCACCGCCCACTTCCCGCACCGGCGTCCGGCCAAACTCGGATCCGCAAACCACCAGCGTATCTTTCCATAGGCCCCGCTGCTTCAGATCCTTGATCACCGCCGCAAACGGCTGATCGGAGTTCTTCGCGTTCGTCTTGTGCGCCATGATATCTCCGTGCGCGTCCCACGGATCCCCGCTCGAATAGTACACCTGCACCATCCGCACACCCTTCTCGACCAGCCGCACGGCCTGCAAACAGCCTCGCGCCGTTGTCCCCTCGCCGTACATGTCCAGCGTCGCCTGCGACTCCTTCCGGACGTCGAACACCTCCGGCGCCTCCGTCTGCATCCGGTAAGCGATCTCCATCGACTTCATCACCGCTTCCACCTGCGAATCCTTGCCGATCGTCTCGGCGTTGATCTTCTCCAGGTTCTCGAGCAGCGCCAGTTCCCGCTTCTGCTCTGTCAACTCGAACTTCGGGTTATTGACGTGGCTCACCAGCTTCTTCGGATCGAAGGCCGCCTCCACCTTCACCGGCTTTTTCTTCACCTTGCCGTCTTTGTCCTTCTCTTCCTTGGCATCGACGGCAGGCGGCGGTTCTTCTTCCGCGCCAGGCCGCGTCTGAATCCGCGAAGAGATGTAGGTCCCCTGATTGATCGCCGGCAGGAAGCCATTGCTCCACAACGGAGACCCTACCGTCGTCGGCGCGGTGGGGCAAAGTACCACGAAGCCGGGCAAGCTCTTGTTCTCCGTTCCCAAACCGTAGGTGAGCCACGACCCGATCGCTGGCCGCCCCGCCTGATTCGCCCCCGTGTTCATCATCAAACACGCCGGCTCATGGTTCGGAATCTCGGTGTAGACCGACCGGACCCAGCAGATATCATCCGCAACTTCGCCCAGGTTCGGCCAAAGCTCGCTCAAGTCCATACCGCTCTGGCCGTACTTCTTGAACTTGAACGGGGACTTCATCAGCTCACCCGTACGGCGCTCCGTCTTGATACCGCCGCCCGGCATCGGCTGGCCATCATACTTCTCCAGCGCCGGCTTCGGGTCGAAGCTATCCACCGCGGAGCAGCCGCCGTTCATAAACAGGAAAATGACGCGCTTCACCTTCGCGGGATGGTCAAGCTGATAGGAAACCATCTGCCCATCCGGTCCCGAAATGCCGCCGGCGCGGGCCACCGAATCTCCAATCATGCCCGCGAACGCCATCATGCCGAAGCCGTTCCCAATCCGGCGAAGGGCTTCGCGACGCGTGGTAGGTTGTTTAGCTTTGTGGGGGAACATATCAAAATCCTCTTAGTTGATGAACAGGAACTCGCTCGAGCTGAGGAGCACTTTCGCATAGCGTCCCCACACAGTTGCTTCGTACTTCACTTCCACAGGCGCCGCCGGTCCGCCGCGCCGTCCGCCCATACCGCCCATCATGCCCATGCCCATCGCGCCGGCTCCCGCGCCACCGCCAGCACCGGCGGCGCCCGCAGCGGCTGTCGCCGCGCCGTTCGCCCCAGCCTCTTCGGTCGGCATCGGAGCGCCTTCGGGCTTGCCTTCAGGCTTCGAGGTCAGGCCGCTTACCTCGGGAGGAGGCCCACCCGGACCGCCGCCGCCAGGACCACCCCGCCGCCTGCCCGGTCCGCCCGGGCCCGGCTCTGGAGTCTTCTTCTTCCGCTCCTCGTACTCGAGCAGCGGTTCGCTCTTCAGGTACTCCAAGCCAAAAGCGATCTCCCGCTCATTCGCATCGCGGCCGTAAACATACCGATAGGCCTTCTTGATCCGTTCCCGGTTATTCGCTTCCTGCGCCACCCGCTTGGCCAACTCCTCAGCTTCCACCTGCATAAAGTCGGAGTTCATCAGGAACAGCCGCTGGGCCGGAACGGTCGTAATGAACCGCTTCTCCGCGCTGATCAACGGGCTGGGGAAATCCCACAGCGTCAGGAACTCATCGGGCTTGTACCGGCTCACCTTGCCGTACACCGTGCGCCGCAACATTGCCGGGGTCAGGTCGACCGACGGCCCACCCGCCGCGGTATCCAGATTGCCCGAAACATATAGCACCGAGTCCCGAATCTGCTCGGCTTCCATCCGCTTCCGGTTGGCGCGCCAGTAGAGGCGGTTACCCGAGTCCTTGGCCAAGGCCACCGGTTCGCTCTCGCTGGAAAGCTGATACACCGAGCTCAACATAATTTCGCGGTGCATCTTCTTCATCGACATGCCGTTCTTGACGAAGCTGGAGGCAAGATACTCAAGCAACTCGGGGTTGGTCGGCCGCTCGCCGGTCATGCCGAAGTTGGAAGGCGTATCCACAATGCCAGTGCCGAAATGCGACTTCCAAATCCGGTTCACTGCCACACGCATGGCCACCGGCTGGCTCAGAATGTTCTCGGCCAACTCGAGCCGGCCACTGCCCTTGGCGAAAGGCTTCGGCTCTCCGTCCGCAAGGACGGAAAGGAAATGCCGCTTGATCTCCGGACCAACCTGGTTCGTCGGGTCACCCCGGAAGCTCAGTTGAATGTCCACCGGTGCCTCGGCGTCCCGAACCCCGTGGATGAAGGGGTAGCGATCTTCAAGCTTCTTACGCAACGCATCAATCGCGGTTTGGAAGGTCTTCAGCCGCGTTTGCGCTTCCGCACCCAAGCGGCTCTCAAGGCCCCAGCCCCGGAACAGTAGCACGCCCGGCTTGCCCATCCGGTTCCCCATGGCCATCATCGCGTTCGGGTCGTCCGCTTCGGGCAGTTCCCGCTGGAAGATCTCCGTCCAGAAGTTGTTCTGCTCTTCGGGCAGCGACTTCAGGCGCAGCCAGGAGCCCGGATTGAAATCCTTGAACGACGTGAAGTTGCTCGGCTTGTCGGTCCGCTTCTTCGGCTTCGACCCTTCGAGGTCCTTTGCCGCAATCACCTTGTTCTCAGCATCGAGCTCGTTCCGCTCGAGCATCAAGGAGATGATCTCTTCCTGCAGTTTGTCGGCCAGCCGCTTGGCTTCCGGCAGGGCGCTCATCGGCTTCTTCATCATGGCCTGCCAGGCGTCTTTGTACTTGTACTTGGTCGTCGGCTTGGCCATGTACTTCGTCCATCGGTCGAGCAGTTCGAAATCCAGCTTCCGCTGCTCCACCACCTGATCAAGCGGCTTCTTCGTCGGCCCGGTAACCTCCCAGACCGCCTGCAGATAGTTCGAAGTCTGGAAAGCAAGTGACCGCGAGAGGTCGTTCGTCAGCCCCTGGCTCGCTTCCTGAAGCAGCTTCTGCTCCCGCTCCAGCTCTTCCTCGATCTTGGCGTATTCGGCCACCACCGATTTGGACGTGCGCGGGTACTCTTCATAAATCGTGTTGTAGAAAACGCCCGCCAGCGAGTAGTAGTCGGTCTGCGGGATCGGATCGTACTTGTGGTCATGGCAGCGGGCGCAGGCAACCGTCAGGCCCAGAAAGCCGCGCGTCACCACGTCCACCCGGTCATGCCGCTCGTCGGCGCGGGTGATCTCAAATGCGCCGTTGTCGTAGTACCACGGGCCGAGTCCCAGGAAGCCGGTGGCGGGGAGGCTCTTGTGCCGCTCCTTGACATCGAGCAAGTCGCCGGCGAGCTGCGCCTTCACGAACTTGTCGTACGGCATATCATCGTTGATCGCTTCAATCACCCAGTCGCGATACGCGAAGGCGTTCGGATACGGCCGGTACCCGCGGGGGAACGGGTTCAAACTACGGTAGTCGTCTTCGCCATAGCGGGCGACGTCGAGCCACACGCGGCCCCAGCGCTCACCGTACTGCGGCATCGCCATCAACCGGTCAATCACCTTGGCGAAGGCATCGGGGGATGTGTCCTTCTCAAACGCATCAATCTCTTCAAAGGTCGGCGGCAGGCCCGTTAGATCGAGCTTGGCCCGGCGGATCAAGTCCCGCTTCGACGCCTGCTTCACCGGCTTCAATCCCTGCTTCTCGAGGTTGGCCAGGATGAAGTTATCAATCGCGGTCTTGGTCCAACGGGTGTCCTTCACCGATGGCACCGCCGGATTCTGCAGCGGACGGAAGGACCAGAAGTTCCGCATCTCAGGAGCGATTACGTACTTGCCTTCGGATCCCTTCGCCGTCACCATGGTCGCGGATTGTGGCCACGGTGCGCCCGCCTTCACCCACGCGGTCAGGTCTTGGATCTCGCCTTCCTTCAGCTTGCTCCCCATCGGCATCTTCATATCCGCCGTGGTATGCCGAATGGCTTGAATCAGCAGGCTCTTCTCCGGATCGCCCGCAACGACGGCCGGTCCTCGCTTACCTCCCTTCAGTAGCGCCTCCGCACTGTCCAGCCGAAGCCCGCCCATCGCGGTGTTCGTATGACAGCCGAAGCAATTGTTCGCCAGAACAGGCCGAACCTTTACCTCAAAAAAATCTGGTGTGCCGCCGGGCGCGGTCTGCGCCCACACGGCCACGCCAGTAGCTACGGTCAGAAGCCCAAGCTTTCGCAACGTCCCTTGCATGTGAAAGGTCCTTTTCGCACGATTCAATCGATTCCAGACTGCTGCTACCGCTCAAGAAGGCAGCGGTAGAAAAATTCGCGGGTGGGTAAGGCGTGGACCCGTGGTGGCAGCAAGGCCGGAGTCGAAACAGGGACTCCTCCAGTCTAACCGCATTTGCCGCTAAAACTCATAGCGCAGCGCAAATTGCATCACCCGGGCGTCTCCAGCGACGGTAATCTGGCCAAACGTCGTCGGATTGGCCAGCGTCAACGACGACGGATTGCTCCAATTCACGTTGTTGAAGGCGTTGAACGCTTCCGCCCGAACCTGGATTCGGTGTCCTTCAAACATCGGCACGGCGAAGTACTTGCCGAGCGACAGGTCGAAGTTCAACTGTTTCGGTCCGCGAATCAGGTTGCGGGCGCCAACGGTGCCCGGATACTGCCCGTAGAACGCCTGGTTGGCCGATGTGTTCGGAAATACGGACGGCACTCCAATCTCGTTGAACCCAACCTGCGTCTGCGGCAGCGTGGCGCCGGGACGCAGAATGGCCAGTGACGAACTCAAGTAGTTGGTCGGGTAGACACCGCCTGTCGAGATCGTCAGCGGCAGTCCCGACCGGAACTTCGTCAACATCGAGACCTGCCAGCCGCCCACGAATCCGTTCACCCATCCGGGAGCGTTGTTGCCCCACTGCTTGCCCTTGCCAAACGGAAGTTCGGCCACCGTGTTCGCCGTAATGTTGTGCCGAATATCGAAGTCGGAAACCGACCGCGAAGCGTTCGGGTTGAACGTGTCCTGAATTGTCGAAGTGCCGCCGGACTCGGAGCCCGAAGCAATATCCATCGACTTTGACAACGTGTAATTGAAGTCGAAGCCCCAGCCGTTAGTCACTGCCCGGCGGAGGACGAGTTCACCGCCGTGAAAGGCCGGATTGCTGGCGTTCACCCAGGCGAGCATGCCCGCGTTCTGCCGGGCGAAGAACGTGTTGCAGCCATAGACGCTGAAACAGGAGCCGTTCGGCTGGCGCACACGATCGAAATCATGGAGCGCATCCAGGTCGCTGCCGGCGTAGGTGCCATACACGGTGAAGAAGTAGTTTGCGGTTGCCGAAGCGGCCGCGTTGCGGGTGCCCGACGCGGCGCCTGCCGCCGAAGGAAAGATGTTCTCAAAGAAGGGGACGGGCGTGATCAGGGCCGGATTGGCGCGAACTTGCGCCGGCGTCAAACCGCTTTCCCGGATGTCGCGCAGCATGCCTGAAGCCTGCGCCCACGTTGTGCCGGACTTGTTGTCTTTGAACTGGGTCAGCGGCTGGAAGTAGTCCTGCCGCAAGATGCCCTTGCGCGAAAGGCGGCCGATGTAGCCCACTTCAATCGTCATCTTGGCCGGCAGCGGACGCGTATAGCTCAAATTGAGCAACATCGAGTACGGGGCCACCAGATTCGGATTCACCCCCGAGTAGGAGCCGAAACCACCGGCAACAGCCGGAGGCGTGAAGGGAAAGCCGCCCTGCGGCGCCGCCGGCAGCGAAGGCAACGCCCCGCCCGTATAGCGGAACGAATCCGTGAAGTCCGTGTTCGAAGGCTGGGTCACCGAAGTCGCCAAGCCGGGCGAGCCGGATGCCGCAAACGACGTCGCCATCGCGCTGCCGTAACGGTCATAGACCATCGAACCACCCAGACGAAGCACCGAACCCTTGCCGAAAGCGCGGCCGAGCATCGTATCGCTCACCGGGGCCCATGCGACGGCAAGTCGCGGCGCAAAGTTGTTGTTGTCGCGCTTGTAGAACCCAACCCCGTCTCGCGTCGGCCCGGCCAGTGCGAAGGTCAGAAACGCGTTTGGCATCGCATTGCCGGCAATACCCGCCTGCGAAGCGGCAATCCGCTCAGAGAAGAACTGGTCGATACCGGTCGTGGTCGCCACCTGTACGCCATTCTTTTCGTAGGGAACCTGATAGCTTCCGTAGCGGACGCCGTAGGTCAGAGTGAGATCCTGGCGCACTTTCCAGGCGTCCTGGATATAGAACTCATATTCCTCATTGGCGAAGGCGCGCACGACGGGCTGGCCGAACGGAACCGTCGTGCCGTCCACCTTGTATTGATAGGTTCCGCTGTAGGAGTTGATGATGCCGAACATTGTTCCGAAGGCATTGGTAGCCAGCGTCGCCTCGGAAAGAGCCAGCGAGCCGGTGCCGGTGCGCGCCCGAAGGAAGGAGATCGCCGAAGCGTTGATATCCGAGCCGAGGCCCTTCAGCGTGTTGCGCCCATAGCTGTAGCTGGGATAGTTGTTGTCCTGCACGCGGTCATTGGAAACCATCCGGGCATTCACGCCGAACTGCACCGTGTGCGTTCCCTTGGTCCACGTCGTATCGTTCACGAAGTTGTGCGTGGGTTGAATGCGGGAAATCGCGCGCGGAAAGGCAAACAGATTGGAGGGGGTGAAGTTCACCGCCGCCCCGGCCACCCCGGTCGACACCGTGCCAAGCCGAGTGAGTCCGTAGTTAAACACGTTGACGACGGAGGGCGAAAGCACCGCGGTGTAGCGGGCCGAGATACCACGGCTGTTGGTGAGTTGCTTCGAGGCCGCATCCTGGCCAGGGAACTGTGCCAGATTGTCCGTGTTGTCCTGAACGTTGTCGGTCAATGTGCCCCGGACGCTGACGGTATGCATAGCAGACCGATCGAGGTTGAAATCCATCTTGGCGACATAAGCACGGTCGTCGCGCTTATAGGGAGCGTTGAAACGATAGGTGCCGAAATTCAGACCGCGGTCACCGCCCGTCAGCAGGTCGTTCGGCAATGGGTACTGCTTCATGAGATTTAGCATGTACTGGCTTGCCCCAATGCCGAGCGGATCGATCTGCCGGATTTCGGCGGGCGTGAGCGTCTGGATGCCTCCGGAATTAGTCCGCAGCAGGATCAGGCCGTTGCGATAAGTTTCGGTGGGAACCGTCCGCGTTTGCGCGGAAGCCGATCGGTCCTTCCGGTCCTCCCAGTTCACAAAGAAGAAGGCGCGATTCTTCACCATCGGCCCGCCCAGTGAGGCGCCGTACTGGTTCCGGATCAGATTCTCGCGAGCCAGTCCAGCACGGTTCGAGAACCAGTTGTTGGCTGCGGTCTTCACGTTGCGATGAAACTCATAAAGCGAACCATGAAACTGGTTGGAGCCGCTCTTCGTAATCACCGAAACCTGGCCACCGGAGGAGCGGCCTTGGTCCGCGCCCTGCCCCGCTACGGTCGTACGAAACTCCTGCACCGAATCGAGTGGAATTGGCAGTACGGCGTTGAAGCCGTTCACGCCCTGGCTGTCGTTGACGTCGACGCCATCCAGCGTGACGTTGTTCTGGTCGGCCTTTGCGCCGATGACCTGCCCTGTCGAAGTGACGCCGGGTTGCAGAGCCAGCAGTTCGACGACGTTGCGCGTCTGGAGCGGCAACTGCCGGACCTGCACCTCGACGAACGGGTTCCCGATCGTCGCGTTTTGTGTGTTGATGGCCACCGCTTCCCCGGTGACGTTGACCGTTTCGGTCACCTGACCAATTTCGAGCTGCACATTCAAAGTGGCGGGCGTGTTGACTTGCAATCGGACTTGCGAGACGTAGGAGCGGAACCCCGGCTTCTGCACTTCGAGCCGATAGTTGCCGGGAGGCACCTGCAGGAAGCTATAGTTTCCGGTGGGCGAGGCCAGCGTTTTTCGCTGGGCCGCCGTTTCCTGATTCGTCAGCGCAACAATGGCGTCGCCGACGGCGGCGTTTTGCCCGTCGGTGACATTCCCTTGTAGCGCACTCGTCTGAGCGGCCAGCGGCGACAGCGCGGCCAGCATGAAAGCGACAACCCTTAACGACATGTTTTATTCCCCTGGAGTCTTTTCTGCCCTGGACAGTAGGGCGGAGTCTCGTACGGTGAGGGGAGTCGCTGGCGAGGCGCGAGCCGGAGTTCCGGCGGGACGGGTAATGCGATTACCGTGAGAGTAGGGGAACCGCGGGAGCCCTGTCCAATAGAAACCGTTTATGGGGGCTAGAAGACTTTACCGCAAGCTGCCGTTCGCGTTACCGTACACAGATGAGTGTTGTTGCCCGGCCGCGCTATCGCAGCGCCCGCACCGCCGATTTCACGGAATCCGTAATCCGGGATATGACCCGCCAAGCCATCGCCGCCGGCGCCGTCAACCTGGCTCAGGGCTTCCCCGACTTCCCTGCCCCCGCCTGGCTAAAGGCCGCCGCCGCGCGAGCGATTGAAGCCGATCATAATCAGTATCCGATCACCTGGGGCATCCCACCCCTTCGCCAAGCCATCGCGGACAAGACCCGCCACCACTATGGCCTCGACATCGACCCCGCCCGCGAAATCACCGTAGTCTGCGGCGCCACCGAAGGCATGGCCGCCGTCCTGCTCGCCGTGGTTGACCCCGGCGACGAAGTGATCGTCTTCGAGCCTTACTACGAGAACTACCACCCCGACCTCCAGTTATGCGGAGCTACCCGGAAGCTGGTCACTCTCCATGCCCCGGACTGGTCGTTTGACCCTGACGAACTCCGTCGAGCCTTCACGCCAAAGACGAAGGCCATCATTATCAACTCTCCGAACAACCCCACCGGACGAGTGTTCAGCCTCGCCGAGCTGACGCTCATCGCCGAACTCTGTCAGGAACACGATGCGCTGTGTATCACGGACGAAATCTACGAGCACATTGTTTATGAGGGCGCCAAGCACATCCCCGTCATGACGTTGCCCGGAATGCGGGACCGGGCGGTGCTGGTGAACAGTTGCTCCAAGACCTACTCCGTGACGGGTTGGCGAGTGGGTTGGGTGCTAGCGAGCCCCGACTTGACAGACGGTATTCGCAAGGTCCATGACTTCCTGACGGTGGGCGCCGCGACGCCGCTCCAATACGCCGCGGTCGAGGCCTTGCAGGCCCCCGACGAGTATTACAACGAGTTAGGCGACCACTATGATTGGCGCCGCCGGAAGCTGGAAGGACACCTGACGAAGGCCGGGTTCCGTTGTTTCACCCCGAGCGGAGCTTACTACACGATGACGGACATCTCGGCGTTCGGCTTCCCGGACGACACGGCGTTTGTGCAGCATCTGATCCACAAGATCGGCCTGGCCGGCGTCCCCGGTTCAAGCTTCTTCTCCCGCCCCGAACTAGGCCGGAACTATGTCCGATTCTGCTTCTGCAAGAAGGAAGAGACCCTGGAAGCCGCCGGCGAACGCCTGTCAAAACTAATCTAAGTCAGGAGCGTCTGCTTGGGATACCCAACCTGGGTCGAGGTCGTCTGGATTTTCCAGCACGACGGAACAGTCGTCCACATCCACCATCCCGATCCTCCCGATACACTCCTCGTGTTCAGTCCAGGATTCAACCAGCACGATGATATGCCGGTAGTCGCGAATGCCCAGTTGGTCCCAATCGAAGGGTTGGATGAACCGGAAGCAATGAGGTCGATCGCCTACCGGAATAGCAAGAGGCTCAAAATTCATCTCGGTCGAAGCACTCATCCGGATCGTGGCCCCAGAATGGCGCGCTACCACGCGGATGCGCCTGGGATCGTCACTTGTGATCGGAAAACGAGTCGGATTGGCGACAGCTCCTTCATGCCAAATCTTCGTGGGGCCGAAGATGTAGATTTGGAAGAGTATCTCCGCCACCCGCTGGAAAGCCAATTGATAGCTAAACTTCTTGTAGTCCGGGTTCTGTGAAAAACCAGAGTTCCATAGGCTCCGAGCGACACTTCGAAATAGCGTGTACTCCTCGTCCAGGTTAATCGAACGATCGGTGGGATCCATCATCATTCTTCTTGAGAGTAACAGGCCTATTGTTCACGGAACAACGGAATAGTTACTTCGACAAGCTTGCCGTAAAGAAACGATATCGCTTGCGTGTGAGCAAGCCGAGTCCCGACAAACACCAGGAAGGTATGCACACCTAACAATTGGCGATTCGTCCAAAAATATCCTTTGGCATCCGCAACAACCTCCACCTCCACCGTTCCGTTTAGGCTCAACAGTTGGATCCGGACCGGCTGATCGGCGGCGATCGGGCCGAGCAACCGACCCTCCAGCGACCGTCTCGTGCTGAGGCCCCGCGAGACCGAATAGACCTGCCCATTAGCCCCTACGACTCGCCGGGGATTATGAACTCGATAGACCGAAATGTCATTCGAATCGACCTCCACCGTGCCAGCCGAAACAAAACCGTCACGCTGGCCGGGGTCGATCCGGACCTCATATTCATAGTAGCTGCAGGGCAGCGGGATCGTCACGGGAGACTTGCCAGCCGGCGGCAATGGCCCCACGTCGGCATTTCGAATCCGATCGTGCAGGTGGATTACTTGAAATGGAACACCTTCTCCTTGAGAGTTCACCACTTCAACCCGAATGGAGCATGCCAACAGCGATGGCGAGCCAATCAGCACCACCATCAGGAATGCCGACTGAAGCGCCATGCCCATCAGTTCTTATACTTTCGCATCACCGCAATCAGTCGGCCTTGAATTTCCACTGCCGCCGCCGGCACCAAAATCGGCTCCATCGTTGCGTTCGCCGGCTGCAAGCGAATCATCCCGTCCGCCTCGCGGTACAGGCGCTTTAGCGTCGTCTCGTACCCTTCCACCAACGCCACCACGATCTCGCCGTCTCGTGCGGAATCGGTTTTCTCCACCAACACAAAATCGCCGTCGCAGATGTGATCCTCAATCATCGACTCACCCCGCACCTGCAGCGCGAACGTCGAAGCGTTCCCGGCAAAATCACTGAATTGCAGCGAATCCCCCTGCGCCACCTGCTCCACCGGACGACCGGCTGCAATTCTTCCCATCAACGGTACCGAAGCCGACGGGACCGGGGCTCGGCCTCGCTCCGCTAAATAGGTTTCACTGATTTCCACCGACCGGCTCTGGTTAAACCCGCGTTTCAGATACCCCTTTCCTTCGAGCGCGGCAATGTGTTTATGCACCGTCGCGATCGAATTCAAGTCAATGCCTTCGGCGATCTCCTCGTAGCTCGGCGAGTACCCCTTCCGTTCGATAAAATCGGCCAAATAGTCGAGAACTTCTTTCTGCCTGCGGGTGAGTGCCATGGGTGTTCGCCTAATTTTCGGCGAACCTCAGGCGAAAGTCAACAGCTAATTCTTGCTCCCGCACATCCCCATCTGGCACGCAGGCCCGCCACAAAACTCTTTCGGTCCATCCGCCTTCGCCGCAAAGGTCGACAACTGTTGTTCCAAATGGCGACCGTCGCATGCGGGACACGCAATCACGTCTGCTTCACGGCGCACCAGCTTTTCAAAATGCTGCCCACAATCTCCGCAACGATACTCAAAAATCGGCATGTTCAATACTCCAGTAGGGTCATCACCAGTTTATCAATCACTGCCCGCGCCTTCGCCGACGTTCCGTTGTAGTTGTTCACCATCACGCTAAACGCCAGCATTCCTCGCTTCGGGTGGTCCAAATACCCTGCGAGCGCAGCGACGTGCGTCAAACTTCCCGTCTTCGCTTTTACCCGTCCCGCCTCGGAGAAACCTTGAAAGCGCTTCTCCAAAGTGCCGTCCTCCGCCCCGATAGGCAACGATCGCAGCCAATTCTCGCGCTCCGGGCTGTTCCACAAATGCAGCAGAATTTTTGTCGACGATTCCGGACAGACGAGTGTCAGGCGTGACAACCCCGACCCATCGACCAGGTATGTATCTTCTTCAGTGATCCCCGCCGCGGCAAACAGCGCCTTCATCCCGTCGCTGCCTCCTCCTTCGCGCCGCATAATCTCGGCGTGGAGATTCTGGCTGACCTTGTTCACCACCTGGATAATCTCGCTCAAGGGGGGGGATTTCCGTTCCGCCAAGACCTCACAGCTATCGCACGCCATGGGGTTCTCTCCGAACCGGTGTCGTACTCCCGCCC
Source organism: Candidatus Sulfopaludibacter sp. SbA3 (assembly GCA_945890485.1). Lineage (GTDB taxonomy): Bacteria > Acidobacteriota > Terriglobia > Bryobacterales > Bryobacteraceae. The sequence continues at coordinate 13,368 of CAMDCN010000025.1, forward strand.
CGCCACGGACTTCGACGCCCCGGCGCCGCAACGTTTCGACGAGTGCTTGGGCGGCGAACCGCGCCGGTTCATCCACCGCCAATAGCTCTTCGGCCTCCGTCGCGCCCACCGCAATCGTTCCGTCCAGCCAGACTTCTCTTGTCCCTACTGGCCGTTCAAAACGAATTTTCGTCGGCGTCCCCGCGTCGGCGGTCACGACTCTGTTTTGGATGGCAAAATATTCGAATCCTGGGTTCACCGTCAGTTCCGCTGGTTCGCCGGGTTTGGCGCCGGGCCGGATTTTCAGCCGCACCGCGTTGTCGTTCAGCATCAACGCCGAAACAGGGGCCCCATATTCATAAAGGCCGTCGTCCGCGCCCCAACCCGGCGGGACCGGATCCCACACATAGCGAGTGTCATCGCCAATCACCGACCCTTCGACGACTTTCACTCCCTTGGCCACTAGGGCGTCCGCCAACCCCTCCATCGCCGCGGCTCCGTCTCGCCATTCGGCGTCGCGGTTGTAGGGATACGTCCGGCCAGATAGAGTCGGGTCTGCCCCGCCAACCAAGCGCAAATCCTTGCCGTCGGCGACGACCTGCGTCTCAAAGCGGTGCCCGGAGCCGAGTTTCGTCAACGCCAGAGCTGTGGAATACAACTTCGTATTGGAGGCTGGGACAAACCAGGCTTGGGGATTGCGTTCGTATAGTACTTTTCCCGTCTGAATTTCTACAACGCGCATCCCCAGATGGGCGCGGGCGACTACCGGCTCGCTCTGAACAATTTGCTCCATGGCGACCGCCAGTTTTGGCTTTTTTGCGCCAAAAGCCAATCCTGCCATCAACAACAGACCCAAAAGACGCATGCTTTAGGGTATACTGGTGAACGTTGGTTTTGGTGTGTGCCCGTAGCTCAGCCTGGATAGAGCGTTTGCCTCCGGAGCAAAAGGTCAGAGGTTCGAATCCTCTCGGGCATACCACTCCTTAAACCGTTCGGGGAAGAACCCGGTACGAGACCAACTTCGGGACTGCAGTCACAAACGGCCTCTCTGGCGATACTGAGCGGGTGTTTGAACTTCTTCTACTTGCCACGGTGAGCCTTGCGGATTGGGGCGCGGTCTGTGATGGCTTCGCGGATGACACCGCAGCCATTCAAAAGGCGATCCATGCTAGCGGCGGCGAAAGGCTATTGTTCCCCGCCGGCGTCTGCGTTTCAGGTCCGCTGCAACTTCCCGAAGAAACGCACCTGCTTGGGCCAGGGACCCTACGGCTTCGTGATTACTCCGACGGCCCTTTGTTCTCTGCCCAGAACGTCAGCCAGATTACAATCGAGGGCTTGACGCTCGACGGGAACGGTGACAAACAGAATGGGAAGTTCTCGAGCGTACTTCGTTTCCGGCACGTTTCCGGGTTCCGGCTTCGCAGTTCGACGATTCGAAATGCACGCATCCATGGCGTGTGGCTCGATGATGGGTGCCGGGACTTCACGATCACGGGAAACCGGTTTCAGAACTTTGCGATTGGCTCCGCGATCCTGCTGGGCAACACGTCCCCAGAAGCCACGGTTCGCGACGGGGAGGTTTCCCACAACACCATCCTGAACGTCCGGCAGGCCAACGGCATCTTCACGATCGGCAGCGGTGCGGCCGGCGACTACGGAACCGGGAACATCCGGATCCATAGTAATTTCCTGGCGGGTGTGGTCGACGCCGGAATTGAACTCGGGGCCGCAAGCGAGGACATCCATGTCACGAATAACACCTTGTATCTGCTGGCCAGTTTGACGACCGGGATCATGGTGCGGTCAGCGCGGAGGATCTCCGTCGAGAACAACCGGGTGTTTGGTACGCGGACTTCCAAACAGCCACAAGACGGGATTTTCATTTGGGGACATCCGCTGGCGAACCCGGACCCGACGATTGCGCAGGACATAACTATTCGAGACAACTACGTTCGGGACTGCGGCCGATATGGCATCGCACTCCATTCCGGTCGAAGGGTCGAGATTATCGGAAACAACGTCGCGGATAGTGGCGGGGTGAACCTGTTTGTGAATCCGAACGGCGAGCCCTACGTCTCCGAACGCCTCAACTGACGCGCCGTGCCGAGTACACCATTCCAAGTGGGGATGACGATGTCGCAACTGCCGCGAACGATGGTCTGGCAGGCTAGCCGAATGAGGGGACGTTCCGCGTTGGCTTCATGGAACGGGTTCTCCCAGTAGCCGAAGTACTGCATCCGTTTTTGTTCGAAGTCCGTGACCGGCTCGGTCAGTTCCCTGCCCCCGAGAATGCCGACCCAGCACGTTCCACAGCTTCCGCTGCGGCAGTCGACGGGGATGGGGCCCATGCCTTGGTAGCATCTCTCATCGCTTTCGTGATAGGGGCGCTTGTCGAGTTCGGCGCCGGTCGTAATATGCTGCCCCGGGAGAATCGGGAACGAGTTGCCGTCCTGCATCGTGATCTTCATACCGCGGTTCGTCAAGCGCTGCCACAGGCCCGGTTGGGAACGCGGCGCGGGCGGCTGGTAACCGCTTTTAAGGAAGGCAGTACCGGTCTGGCGAAGCGTCATCGCGAGGACAGCGGCGATGGCGAGTTTGGCGGGATCGCCTGCGGCGATTTGGCGGATGAGAGCAGCGAGGTCATTGCCGGATTCGGCAGGCAACGCCGACTTGACGGTGGCCCAGTGGCGATGACCGGGCAAGAATGCGTGGGAGGTGTCGGCGATCTCGCTGAGACGGTAGCGGCCACGGAGTTGATAGTAGCGTTCGAACTCGGCACGATCCGTCTCCGCCTGGGCCAAGGTCCAGACGGAGAGCGGGTAGAGCTGCAGCCAGATGAGCAGCGCATCGCGCTCGACGACCTGGGGAAGGATCGAGGCGATGGCGGCAGGCCATTGCGCGTCAAATCTCGTCAGATCCATTACTTGTAGTGGATCTCAAAGGGCTTGTTGGTAATGAAGAGGACGACGACGTCCTGATCGGCAGTAGCGCCATGTTCCATTTCCGGGCCTTCCGGAAACCAGACAAAATGCCCGGGACCGAAGCTGCCTTGATGCGTGACAAGGGTGCCTTCGAGGACGTACATGCCGTGGGCGCAGGGATGGGTGTGACGGGAGTTGATGACCCCGGCCGGATACTTCACCACACGGATCTCCATGCCGGTATCGGGGTCCGTGATGAGGTTCTTCCGATAGAGGGTTTTCTGGAGATGTTCGTTAAAACGCTCTTCCCAGGGGAGGGCGTTGATATCGAGGGCAGTGATGTCCATGCCCTATTTTGCCACTGATAAATGGGCGAGCACCTGCTGCATGTCGGAATGGATGACAAAGTCGGCGGCGGCGCCCACTTCGTCGCCTTTGGGCTCGAAGGCAATGCCGGTTCCTGACTGCCGGAGGAGGCAGATATCGTTGGCGCTGTCGCCGACGGAGAGGATGCGGTTGGCGGGGATGCCGAGCTTTTCTTCGAGGTGGAGGAGGACGTTCCACTTGCAGATGGGATGGTCCGGGCAGCCGTTTTCGTGCTCGAAGATGGGGGAGAGGGTGATTTTCCCGGAGGCGACGCCGTTCTCAAAACGCATGAGGTTGGCGACGCTAAAGTCGGCGAAGACGCGGCGGCGGACTATCTCGGTGATGATGCGGTAGCTGTCGCTGACAATCCCGACGCGGTAGCCTTCCTTGCGGAGCGCGACGATGGTTTCGCGGGCTCCCTCGCTGAGTTCCATGGTGCGTGAGACTTCCTCGAACGCCGCGCGGGGGACGCCGGCGAGAACTTTGGCTATGGCGATGGCACGCTCGGCTGGGGTGAGATCGTGACGGTCGAGGAACTCGCAGAGGGCATCATAACGGCCGGTCTGCTTGGCGAGGACGACGACGGAGCGGTCGCGGAGGAGGGTGCCGTCCATATCGAAGAGGGCGAGGCGCTCGGTACCTTCGAGGCGGCCGGTGACAATGGAGAATTCGGCGCGGGATTGGCGCTCGACCTCCTCTACTTCAACAACCTGGTTGATGGAGAGGCGGCCATGGCGCTCGGCGCGGTGCATGAGGGCGCGGACGACCTGCTTCGCCATTTCGCCCAGGGCTTCGAGAGTTTGGCTGTCATGTTCGAGGTGGCCGATATCGACTTCGGCGATGCGGGCTCCGGCGAAGTGAGCGTCAATGAGAAGGGCGAGATCGACGCCGTAGTCGGTCTCGAAGTGAAGCTGTTCGAGGAGGGAGCGCCGGACCGCGATGATACCGCCCAGGGGTTGGGTGAACTTGGCGATTTCGGGAAAGAAGGTCTGGAGCAACGGGCGGGCCGTGAGGGCGGTGACGCGGCCGGCGCTGCGGCTGAAGCGGGCCTTGACGAAGTCGGCGCGGTCGAGGCGGATCGGCTCGGTGAGGAGTTCGATGAGTTGGTCATTGAGACCACGGAGGTCGCCGTCGAGGTAGACAAGGATGTCCCCGCGCGCGGCCTGGAGGCCGTCATCCATGGACGCACCTTTGCCGAGAAGGCTGCTGGTGATGACGCGAGCGCCGCCGCGGATGGCGGCTTCGGGAGTGCCATCGACGGAGCCATCGTCGACCACAATGACCTCGCCGACTTCGGGGCAGCGGTGGGCGAGGGCGACCACATACTCGATGTTGGCGACTTCATTGAGGGCGGGGATGATGACAGTAACCATACATTTAGGCTAGCGACCGGACATGGGATCTGACTATCCCGGAAACACACCAGAGATAGGATGAGAGGGTATGCGATCACGGGCGACTTGGATCTTGTTGGTGGCGACCTTAGCGCAGGTCTTGCTAGTGGCGACGGCTTTGGGGGTGCTGGTCTGGCGGCTGCGGACGATCCAGGCGGACATGGTGCGGCTGGCGAACGAGGAGACGGCGTTGCTGCGGCGATTTGGGGATGCGCAGGTGGATCTGCTGCAGGTATCGAACCTGGTGAGGGATAACATCATCCTGGACGGGCCGGCGCAGGCGCGAGCCAAGATGGAGTTGGACAAGTTGCTGGGGGAGCTTTCGCAAAAGCGCCTGGACGAAGGGCAGGCGATACCGGGGGAGTTGCGGGAGCCGGTGGCCGTAGTGGAGAGTGCACGGCGGGAGTACTTTGCCGGAGCGCGGACTGTGAGCGAGTGGGAGGACGTGGAGCGGAAGGCGAACGGGCCGCGGTATCTGCGGGAGGTGTTGGGACCGACGCGCGACGAATTCGCCCAGACGGTGCGGCAGATTCAGGACCTGGTGGCGACGTTGCGGCAAAGCCGGAACGAGGAGACGCGGGGGGCCATGGATGAGCTGCGGGGCTTGATTCTCCGACTCTTGGTGGCGGTGGTGGCGCTGGGACTGATCGTGACGGCGGTGGCGCTTTGGTACATCCGGAAATACGTGGAGCGGCTGCGTCAGTTGTCGCAGCATCTGGTGGAGGCGCAGGAGGGAGAGCGGAAGAGATTGGCGCGGGAGCTGCATGACGAGGTAGGCCAGATTCTGACGGCGTTGCGGGTGCAGTTGGGTCAGATTGAGCCGGCGAATGGGACGTCGCGGCAGCACGCCGAGCAGGCGACGGAGTTGGCTGACCGGTCGCTGCGGTCGGTGCGAGAGATGGCGCGGGGGCTACGGCCGGCGATGCTGGATGACTTGGGATTGGGGTCGGCTTTGCGATGGCTGACGAAGGACTTTGGGAAGCATTCGGGGCTGGAGGTGGAGTTGCAGATGAGCGGGGAGTTGGCGGACCTGGACGACGCGCACCGGACGTGCGTATACCGGGTGGTGCAGGAGTCGCTGACGAACTGCGCCAAGCACGCGCGGGCCTCGGAGGTGAAAGTGGCGGTGGAGGAGAGCAAGGACGAGATCCGGCTGACCGTGACGGATGACGGGGTGGGCATGGGAAAGCGGGGCGGCGAGGGGATCGGGATTCTGGGGATGCAGGAGCGGGTGGCGGAGTTGGGGGGCAAGTGCGAGGTGGATTCCGAGCCGGGAGAAGGGACGGTGGTTCGGGCGCGGTGGCCTCGGGGGAAGAGTGAAGTCGTGGTGGCGGCGGGGGTTGACCGGTAGGGTTTGGTTCCTGGCGGCTGGGGTGCGCTCGATAGGGAATGGAGCCGGGCTGGCTGCGGGCGGTTGGTGGGGCGTTGGGAATCGGACTGCAGTGATTGGCGGCCAGATGGCGGGTCGAGGAGAATGGAGGGGAATGATTCAGATACTGATCGCGGATGACCATGGGATTGTGCGGCAGGGGACCCGTTCTTTACTGGAGCGCGAGCCGGACCTAGAGGTTGTCGGCGAGGCCGAAGACGGGCGGACCGCGGTGGAACTAGCCGAGAAACTGAAGCCGCACGTGATCGTGATGGATATCGCCATGCCACAACTGAATGGACTGGATGCGGCGGCGCAGATCGTCCGGCGGCAGCCCGAGGCGGGAATCATCATCCTCTCCATGCACGAAGAGGAGGACTACCTCGTTCGGGCACTTTCGGCGGGCGTGAAGGGCTACCTGCTGAAAGACACGGCGCAGATGGATCTTGTCCGGGCCGTGCGGGCGGTCGCGCAGAAGAAGGCGTACTTCAGCCCGGCCGTGGCCCAGATGCTCGTCGACGACTTTACCCGGCAGATGCAGAAAAAGGGGGTTGAGGACTCCTACAATCTACTGACGGAACGGGAGAAGGAGATCCTGCAACTGCTGGCCGAAGGGAAATCGAACAAGGAAGCGGCGGGGGTTTTGAACGTGAGCCCGTATACGATCGAGACGCACCGGACGAACATGATGCAGAAGTTGAACCTGCACAATACGGCGGAAATCGTGCTTTATGCCGTCCGCAAGAAGATCATCAGCTAGATCACTCGCTGGACGGCAAAGACCGGCGTATGGCCGGGCAGCCCGATGAGATCCTTGTGGTCCTCGACGGCCTGCCAGATCGCTAACGACAGTGCCATGATGAGGTCGTCGTGCTCCTGCTGGCGGCCGCTGGGTTCGAATTGAATCAGCTCTCGCTCCAGGAAGTCCATACCGGCGGCTGGCCTTTCGATTTTGATGAGGCCTCGCTCGAAGAGGAGCTTCAGTCTTGTGAGTAGGTCCGTTCTGGGGATGCTGTAGTAGTTGTCCGCTAACTGCCGGGCCTGATAGCCGCTCGAGATCGTGACGGGCTTCAGCAGCAGTCCATTGCGGTCCCCGCGAAGCAGTTCGATGACCGTGTGCCCGTTTCCGGTCGCATCGACGAGCAGCGTTCCCGGGTGCCGCAACGCGGCCAGCAACGGGAACGTTTGGGCCGCATCCCTGACGAAGCGCGGCAATCCGGTGGTTTCATAACCCAGGGGCAGGCGCGCGGCATACCGCACGGTTAACTGCGGCAGACGGGTAAAGCCTTGGGTTGCGGGATTTCTTGGGCCATGGGACCAAGTGAGTTCGACAACGATGAGAGCGCTATGATCCTGCCGCTTGCCGAGGTCGAGGCCGAAGTAATAGCGGGTTTCGCCCTGGAGCGCGAATGTTGGCACCGGCGCGACCGCGACGAACGACGCCTGGACCTGCTCCCGCGTGAGTAACTGGACGCCCTGGGAGACAAACTGGCAGAGATACTCCTGAGCGTAGGAAAGCTCTCCGTGCAGATAACGTTCGGCAGCCAGAAATTCGGGGGTGAACCGGGGACATTGGTCCGCCGTGATAGCGAAGCGGGCGAAGCCGTTTTCCTGGTCGTGCCAGAAGCGGGCGAATTCACCGGCCTGGCCATGGGGTGTTGAGAGCACCCAGAGGCTGCCGCGACTGATGCCGAGACTGGGCGTGATGGAACGAAAGATGCCGTCGGGGACGAACGCGGCCTCGTCGACGATGATGAGCCGGGCTTGGGAGTAGCCTCGGGACGTTGCGGAAATGGCCGGGCGGGCGACCAGACGGGAGCCGTTGGGAAGCCGGAGCGATTGTTTGTTGATGCCATCGCCGCGGATGCGGAAGCCGAGTTCGGCAGCGAATTCGCGGGCTTTTTCGAGGATTTCGCCGGCTTGGGAGCCGACGGGCCCGATCATCAGGATGAGCGATCCGGGGTATCGAAGGGCCAGATAGAGCGCCCGGAGCGCGGCCACGGTGCTTTTGCCGACCTGGCGGGAGGTACAGGCGATGACACGCAGAGCGTCGCACTCGAGAATCGGTTTTTGGAGCGGATCGGCTTCGAAGCCGAAGGTTTGGCGGGCCCATTCGGCTACGCTTTCGGGCATGCTGGCGGCTATTTGCGTGATAGCGACAGCCCAGGAAAGGGGATAGTCCTTGATTTCTCTCATGCTAGGCCGCGAATTTGGGGATTGGCTTGGGATACCGTTTGCGCAATTCCGTGACGTCGTAGTGAGGCGCACATTTCTTCAGAAGTGGCTCATCGTAAAGGAGTTGCACCACAAACCGGGGTAGCGGAAAGTTGGGTTCCTTTTTGGCTTGGTCGGCGAGTTTCAGCATCTCGTTGACGACGTGTTGCGGCGGATCCGGGTAGCTGAGCACCTCTGAGTCCGCGGTGATATCGACCGGCTCCGGCGGCAACATCGGGAACGACTTCTTGATTCGTTCGAGGAGCTGCACGAATTTGTTCCAGGCGGCCAGATGCGCCTTTTTCTTGCGCTCGAGGAAGCGGAAAACTTTGTCGTTGTTTGCGGCACGCTGAATTGCGTTATGGCTATGGTGGACATCCGGCACGTCGGGCCATTCGCGCCGCACGTTATCGTGTTCGACCTGGAGCTGTAACGTTTCGAGGTTCTCGTAGCGTTCGAGTTGAAACTGCTCGGCGGTGATATGGCGGACGATGCCGAGCTCTACTTCCGAAGCTGGCCGGTACTGCCGCAGATTGGCCTGATGGAGATGGACGTAGGCCTTGCGATCTTCCACCGAGAGGACGGTTGCGAATGCTGGTAGAACATCGTCGTGGACGTCGACGAATTTGCCGACGGCGATGGCATTCATGGAACTGCGATGCTTGCCTTCGATGGTGACGGGGCCTTTGCTTTTGGCTCCGTTGCGACGGGCTGTTTCGGCGCGACGCTGCTTCTGTTCTTCGGTCAGGACCTTTTTCATGGGAGGTTACTCCGCGCTAGAATTGGCGCCGCCTCGACGAGAGGAGGGAGCCGATTCCACGATGGCGGATGGGATGGGGCAACCAGGCTACCTACTTCGTGGGTTGGCCGGAAGTGATTGCAGAGAAGGAGGTTAAGCGACTAAAAAATATCCGAACACTCTGTGACTGCCCAACTTTTGATTGGAAAACATCATAGAACTCGATCTATTCGACCTCTGAAACGAGGCGCTCCGCACCTTCCTCCCTTGGCCGGAATCCTCGAACGGGTGGGAGACGCAAAATGTACTGCGTTCGTGTAAGGATGAAAGCGAATAGGGCATTGAGCGCCCGCGCCGTTGCCCCAGACAAGACCCACGGTAAAGGTGATGGCTATTCGAAACCGACGGGGCTCGGGGTCTCTACGCCGTGCTCGCCCAAGTGCAGTAAGGCTTTGTTATCGCCATCTTCGCCCCGTCGCGGTGTTGAGCTTATGTATCCCCCTAGCGGATGCCTACGAGGCCAAGGTTGGCGATGCACCGCTTCCGGATGAGGATATCGCCACAGTGTTGCAAGCGGGCGGGGGCCGACTCTCGTCGCGACGCGTTTGAACCGCCTACATGGGAGCAGTTTATTTCGGCCGACTCAGTGACGGAGCGGGAACACGGATGGGACCGCGCAGCCAGGTCCACGATCGCCGAAGAGCGTCGCCGGTTTCTCGATGAGGGATTTGGCCGTGCTGCTGGTGGCACCATACACCGTGAGATGGCAGTGCGCGGCACTAAAGTCGACGCGAATATGAGGGAGGCATGCTCGGCACTCGCAACCGTCGATTTGCCGATTGGCATCACGCTACTGCATTCTGGCTACGCCATGGGTACCCGCGATGCACACCACTTCCGAATGGGCCCTGGACTGAAGGGCTGTTCTTTGCCGCTAGCTGGAAGGCCCCTTCCGATCCTGATGGAAAAGTACTAGCAGGGTTGCTCGTTGCGGTTTAGTCGCCGACCGAATCAGCGAGGTCTGCAGCCAATCCCGGACCACTGGCGGAGACGGGGCTACCCGGCATCTTCTTTGGGGATCACAGCGATGAAGACGCCAGAACCATAGTCGCGCTCTTTCCACGTCCCGGTCAGAATCGCGTTGGTTGGGGTATCCGATCGCGCCGCTTCGTAGACGAACCCATCTCCATTGCAAACGTAGAGCCCGTACTCATTGCGGTTGAATCGGTAGGACGTGCCCGGATCTTGGTTCCACTCTTCCGGCGGGTCGAAGGCTATGCTGAGGCCGCTGACCGCGGGCTTGGCCGGGATCCTGTCACACTTCCATACCCTACCTGCAAACTCTCGATCCGCCCCCTTTAGGCGGAGGTCGTCCAATGAATCAAAGGTCCAATAATACAATGCCTCGTCGCTCTGTAAGTCAATCATTGGCGAATTCTAGCATAGTAGTATCTGGAACAAGAGTACTAAGATATTCGAAACCACCCTTGGGAGCACTGTGCGGAGGCGGACCATCGGCCAGCGTCAGAGGCTTCCGGCGGACTGAGCGCTAAGTGGCAGTTCGCTTATGCAGGTATGTTTTCAGGCGATTACTGTTTCGACGGGGGCGGTCCACACTCAGTGGACGGAAGGGCGCAGGTGCGCATGCCCCAGTTCGTCACGGATACTCCGATGACTAGCAACTCAAGATGGCGAGAGCGATTTCTTGCGTAGCGTTGGCACTGACTTTGAGCGCGACCGCCTCCGAAGCAAGGGGACCCGAAGCCATATCAGGGAACTCTGACGAAAGAGTTCGGACTTGGAGTTTACGGCTACATGCTGAAACGCCCCGGCGCTGACGCGATTCACGACAGTCCGACGTATGGGCCCGCTGGTGTCGAACACAACTCGAATGCGTTGTATAAGCATTGGGCACATTTAGCCGGTTTAGTCGTTGGCATCGGCGGGCGGGAGCCAGACCAGAACTGTTCGAAGAACTCCAGTTCTCTTTCTGCATTGGCGCGAACATATCGGAACACCCTGAGATTCACCGAGGCCCCATCGCCGACGGGCATCTTGAGCCAGTTCCAATTCAAGAGGCCGGGCTGCCGCTCCACGATTTGAGCTGCAGCATCTCTGAACTGATTGGCTGCTGCCTCAGCGCCGATGCCTTGAATGATCGTTTCAGCATGTTCTCGGGGAATTAAGACGCAGCTCAAAAGCAGATCGTGAACATCTACGCCAGACTCCTCCAGCAGGTATCCGTAGATGAGCAATTGAACACGGTGGCTCATCTGCAATTGATTGGAATCAGTGACCTTATATTCAATCACTGATCGCGCCTTACCCTCCTCGAAACACACCGCATCCGGCGCGCCCACGAGGGGAATCCCGCGAAAGTTCGTACGCAGGGGGGATTCCACCAGCCAGACCCTTCCTCCGAGTTGAAGGCGAACGGCAAGCTCCTCCGGTTGAAGTGGAACCGCGCCTGCAGCGAGCTCATGGTGCGTCCTTTGACCCATAAACGCCAGTCGCTCCTGGACCACGGCCTCCGCTGAGGATTGCTCAGCCTCTCTTGGCACCGAGATGAGTTCACCGGGATTCTTGAGCCAGAGTTCGACTCGCTTCTCGCAGTAGGACTGCTCAGCTACATAGAAGGCGAAAAGGGAAGCAAATGGATATCGGGCCCAGGGGGTCTTCTGCTGGTGCGTGGGCCCAGCCATTTTTCGCTTAGTGACCTTTTTCTTCGGTGTCCGGGGTCCGCTCATTGTGCCACGCCTCTTGGTCAATATCGGCGTCGAGGTGACGAAACTTTATTCAAGACCGCCGTGAGCCAGAGGCTCCGTTTGGGTTGGTCGGCATACCATGTAACGAATGCATGGGCGAACCAGCATCACGGCGAAATTGTTGTGGAGAAATGAAGGCATGTTACCGGCTAGATCTCGGTGGTCCACACGCACGCCTTTAACAGCAAAGATGGAAATGTCGAGCCTAAGAACGCCGTCCCCAGTTGATTTGGGATGACCCGTATCGAGAGGGCAGGACTGCAACAGGTTAAGAGGCTTTAGGATGTGGCAGAATTGAGTTTCAATTCAATCGTCGCCGCGCTGCGTCAGCTCTGGGTGGCTTGTTTCGGGTTGGTCAGAAGGCGTTCTGATCCAGCCCCACCCAAGCACTGATTCGCTCCCCGGAACCTGCCCTGCGGCTTCGACTGAGATTGTTGAGGAACGGCGATAAGGCGGAGCTTTGATGGCGAATAACGACATAACTACCGGCGACATGAACTACGCCGACAAACTCTGGAAGGCCGCTGATACCCTCCGGGGACAGGTCGATGCCGCAGAGTACAAGCACGTTGTGCTGGGCCTGCTGTTCCTCAAGTACATTTCGGACAGCTTCGCAACCCGCCGGGAGGAACTGCGGGCCGAACTGACCAAAGATGGCATCACGGGCGAACCACTCGAACGATTGCTCGAGTCCCGCGACGAGTACACGGCGGAGCGCGTCTTCTGGGTGCCGCCGGAAGCTCGGTGGGGGAACCTTCAGAACCAGGCCACCCGCCCCGACATTGCCACCCTGATCGACGACGCCATCCTCGCCGTCGAGCGCGACAACCCGAACCTCAAGGGCAAACTCCCCCGCGACTACGCCCGGCGGGGCATTGAGCCGGTGAAGATGAAAGGTCTTATCGATCTAATCGCCGATATTGGCTTCAAGGGAAGTCACGGAAAGGCTCGCGACATGCTCGGACGGGTCTACGAGTATTTCCTCGGAAAGTTCGCCGCTGCTGAGGGAAAACTGGGCGGCGAATTCTATACACCTCGCAGTGTCGTCCGAGTGCTCGTCGAGATGTTGGAACCGTACGCAGGCCGAATCTACGATCCAGCCTGCGGCAGCGGCGGCATGTTCGTCCAGTCTGAAAAGTTCGTAGAAGCGCACGGCGGTCGACGCACCGACGTTTCTATTTTCGGACAAGAGAGCAATCCCACCACTTGGCGGCTTGCACACATGAACTTAGCTATCCATGGCATCGAGGCGAAGCTTGGCGACCAACCGGCCGACACGTTTCTTCGGGATCAGCACCCTGACCTGAAGGCTGACTTCGTCCTTGCCAACCCGCCTTTCAACGTGAGCGACTGGTCGGGCCCACTGCTCCGTGGCGACCGGCGCTGGACCTACGGAGATCCACCCGCCGGAAATGCCAATTACGCGTGGATTCAGCACTTCATCCACCATCTTGCCCCACCCAACGGCCGGGGCGGCGGCGTGGCCGGTTTTGTCATGGCCAACGGTAGTTTGTCGAGCAACACAGGCGGCGAGGGCGAAATCCGCCGCAGGATCATCGAAGCGGATCTCGTCGACTGTATCGTCGCTCTGCCCGCTCAGCTCTTCTTCACGACGGGCATCCCCGTCTGCCTGTGGTTCCTTACCCGCGACAAGTCGGGTCGGAACATCCGACGCGGCACGCCGTACCGTCCAGATGGACGAGCGGGCGAAACCTTGTTTATCGACGCCCGCAAGTTGGGTACGATGCAAACCCGCGTACTTCGGGTGCTAACGGGCACCGAGGAGGCGGAGTGTGTGCCCGGCACCGGGGATCCGCTACCCGCGTCCGATGTCGGTCGGATCGTCTATGCCTACCGGCGTTGGCGTGGCGAGCCCGCGCCGAAGTGGTGGAACAAGGAGGAGTACGGCCAGTGGAGGTTTACGCCCATCGCCGGCTTTAGCGAGGCCGCTACACTCGCAGATATCGCCAAACACGGGCACGCGCTTACCCCTGGACGGTATGTCGGCGCAGAAGAGCAGGAGGGCGACACCGAACCGTTCGTAGAGAAGTATCCCCGACTGTTGGCGGAGTTGGAACGAAGCTTTGACGAGGGGCGACGACTTGAGCAGGCGATTCGCAGGAACCTCAAAGGAATTCATGATGCCCGCTGACTGGACCCAATCGTCTATTGGCAGGTTAATCGACGAACTGGGCGGCGATATTCAAACGGGACCATTTGGAACTAAGTTGAAAGCTTCGGAATACACGCCCGACGGCGTACCAGTAATTTCGGTACGCGAGGTGCACTATGGACGACTCACTCTTCACGAAGACACTCCGCGCGTTAACGATTCCATTACTGGCCGGATGCCCGAATTCCTTCTGCGAGAGGGTGACATCGTCTTCGGGCGGAAGGGGGCAGTAGATCGGAGCGCTCGCGTTCAAGTTGATCAAGCCGGTTGGTTCTTGGGCTCCGATGGAATTAGACTGCGGCTGCCCGACTCGTGTAACTCGGCTTTCGTGGCATATCAGCTTCAGCAAAAGGCTCACCGTGCCTGGATGCTGCAACACGCGGCCGGCTCCACCATGCCGTCCCTAAATGAGGACGTCATTCGCCGCATCCCCGTCGTGTTTGCACCGATTGAAGAACAACGGGCCATTGCCGCCGTCCTAGGCTCGCTCGACGGCAAAATCGAGCAGAACCGGCGGACGTCGCAGGCGTTGGAGAGTCTGGCACGGGCAACATTTAAGGCGTGGTTCGTGGACTTCGAGCCAGTCAAGGCCAAGGTCGCAGATGCGGCCGGTTTCCCGGGCATGCCGCCGTCCGCGTTCGCCGCTCTCCCTAATCGTCTGGTCCTCTCACCGCTCGGCCCGGTGCCCGAGCAGTGGACGATAGGGACGATCGACGAAATCTCGACCGTGTCTAAGCAGAATCTGAATCCACAGGATCACGGGGACGAGACTTTCGAACACTTCAGTATTCCAGCTTACGACGCCGGTCAAGTACCGGTAGTTGAACCAGGCAGCGGCATCATGAGCCAGAAGTTCGTGGTGGTCCCAGGTTGCGTACTTCTGTCGAAACTAAATCCCCGTATTCCACGCGTCTGGATTCCGGCACCGGCCAAGCGCGGGCGACAGATCGCCTCCACCGAGTTTCTTGTGATTGTGCCAAGACCGGACTTCACTCGCGAGTTCCTTTACTGCCTATTTCAACAGGCGGAGTTCCGAGCGAGTCTTGCTCAAAGCGCCTCCGGAACATCCAACAGCCACCAACGAGTGCGTCCTGGCGACCTACTCGCTCTTCCTTTGGCTGTGCCGCCGAAGTCCATGCTCGGCGCATTTACGGACCAAGTAGCGCCACAAATAGAGCTCTGGGAAGCGTTGCAGGCTGAATCATCCAAATTGTCGGAGATTCGAGACTACCTTCTGCCGCTGCTGCTTAGCGGGCGAGTGAGAGTACCTCCATCGCAGCCTGAGGAGGTGGCGTAGTGCGCCCGCTGAAGCCCTGGGCATACGGCCCCTTTGAGATCTTGTTGCACGCCGACTTGCATTATCGAATCGGCGAAGACTTCGACCGCCGAATCGCGATGATCGGTTTCGACAACGCGATTGAGGTGGCCATTACCACCTACCTTGGCCTTCACCCCATCCAGCGCGGCAACCGGCAGTACGCCAATGCGAACGTGGAGGCGTGGCTGAGAAACTATCACTCGAAGATCGACTTCTTTTTCCTGGAGTGCGCCACCCGTCAGGTCGCCGTTGTTGGCCAGCACGATGAAATCATTTGGTATCACGAGGTGCGAAACGGCCAGTACCACGTCGGCGGGGCCACCGTCCCGCAGAGACGCGAACTGGACGGCGTCCGAGCGGCGGCCTTGGAAGTGTTCGCGGTACTTTTTGACGTGCCGGACGCCGTCGCTCAACTAGATGCCCGCATTGCGGCGATGCAACAGGCACCGCAACCTAGAACTGACGGCGGGGATCGCCTGATCGATAGTAGATATGGACTCGTCGACCTCTGCGGACAGATGGAATACTCGAGCGAGTTGCTCTACGCGGTCGACCGGAACCGTTACCACTACACTATTCAAAGTCTGGAAAACGAACCCGATACTGAGGATCCGTCGTGAGCCGCACTGTTGCAGAAAATGTTGTGGAGGACTTCGCGATCGGCTCCCTACTCGCGTCCGGCACGGCGATGCGTCAAGGCGCGGAGTTAGCGGAGGCAGGGCTAAACCTAACTCACGGACTCATCGAGACCCTCGTCAGAGATGTGCTAGGACGGCTCAATGCACAGCTTTCGCACGAAGAGCGCGAGAATGTGATCCGCGTCTTGAGCCGCCCACCGCACCCGGCGCTCATCCAAAACAATCGTTGGTTCCACGCCCTGCTCACCGACGGTGTGGCCGCCGAGTGCCGGGATACCAAGACTGGCGAAACCCGGGGGATCCGTGCTCGGTTAATCGACTTCGACGATCCAACCAATAATGATTTCCTCGTGGTCCGGCAACTCACCGTTGCGGGGACGGACGGAAAGACGATTCGACCGGACTTGGTGCTGTATGTCAACGGCCTCCCGTTGGTCGTTATTGAGCTGAAGGACCCGTCCAATACCGCGGCCGACCTCAATATCGCGATCGACCAACTAGGGCGGTATAAAACGGTGGTGCCAGACCTGTTCGTGCCGAACCTGCTGCTAGTCGCCAGCGACGGACTGCTAACCCGAGTCGGGAGCATTACCAGCGGACGGCAACGGTTCACGCCGTGGCGGCCGGCGAACGGGGGCGAGCCGACACTCGAGGCGCTAATCCGCGAACTGCTCAACCCCGACGCGCTGCTGGACTACCTCCGGTCCTGCGTAGCGTTCGAAGAGGACCAGCGGGGGAACATTGTCAAAAAAGTGGCTGGATATCATCAGTTCCGCGCGGTGCGCAAGGCGCGGGCGAGCGTCATCGCTGCTCAAACACTCACCACGGAAGCGCTGTTGCAGAAGACAAGGTCAGGCGTCAAATTCAACGGAAGGCCGGGTGGCGTAGTTTGGCACACACAGGGTAGCGGCAAGAGCCTAACAATGCTGATGCTGGCCGGTACGCTCGTGCGGGCAGCGGCGATGGCGAATCCCACCGTTGTGATCGTCACCGACCGCAACGATCTGGACGACCAGCTTTTCGACACTTTCGCGATGGGCCGGGCTCTGCTGAGACAGGATCCCGTGCAGGCGGATAGCCGCGAGCATTTGCGGCAGTTGCTCGACCGAGCGAGTGGCGGAGTGGTGTTCACCACCATCCACAAGTTCACCGAGACGCACGGAAAAATCACCGAGCGAGCGAATGTTGTGGTGATGGCGGACGAGGCACACCGCAGCCAGTACGGGTTTGTTGATGGCGGCGCGCGGTGGATGCGCGATGCGCTGCCGAATGCGACGTTCGTCGGATTTACCGGCACACCGCTGACGGCAGACGACAGGGTCACTCGGCATGTGTTCGGCGATTATGCGGACATCTATGACATCCGGCAGTCGGTGGCCGACGGGGCAACGGTCCCGATCTACTACGAGCCGAGAATCGTGAAGCTGACGATCGACGAGGCGGGCGCGGAGGCCGCTGAGGCTAAGTTGGCGGAATATGCAACCCGCGACGGGGACGGGCGGGAGGCACCGGAGAACATACGGATCCCGGTGGAGGAGTTGTACGGCGCTCCCGAGCGGCTTAAACGAGTAGCGAACTTCGTTGTGGAGCACTGGGAAGCGCGGCGCGCCGCGATGGAAGGCAAAGCCATGATCGTGACCATGAGCCGCGACATAGCCGTGCGGTTGTACGAGGACATCCGCGATCTCCGCCCTGCGTGGCACGACGAGGATGATTCTCTAGGGTCGGTGAAAATCATCATGAACGAGGGGCTCCTACCCCGAGTGGAAGGTGAATCCGAATTGAGCTATCAACAACGGGTTGAACCATTGATAGTCCATGGCCGAACGAAAGGGAGGCGGAAGGTACTGGCTGAGCGCTTCAAGGACCCGGCCGACGACTTTCGGCTGGCGATTGTGGTCGACATGTGGCTAACCGGCTTCGACGTACCCAGCGCGCACACTATGTATCTGGACAAGCCGCTTGCTGGGCACAACCTGATGCAGGCCATCGCGCGGGTGAACCGCGTCTATGGCGAAAAGCCAGGCGGGCTGATCGTCGATCTGATCGGTCTGGCCGATCCGCTGGCCGATGCGCTGGCGATGTATGCGAACGCAACCGGGGAGACGGACAAACCGGTAAAAGAGTTGCAGGACGAGGCGATTCCGGCGATGCGGTTGGCGTTCGAGCAACTGCAGGCGTTTTTCCATGGCTTTGACTATGCAGCGGCCCTGGAGGCCCAACCGACGAACGTGCTTCGGGTATACCTCGGCGCGGTCGACCACGTCCTGGACCGCGAGCAGAACGCCGGGGAGGAAACCGGTTGGCGGCGTTTCCGCGGAATGGTGAAACGGCTGGCAGCGGCGTTCGCGCTAGCGGTGCCGCGGGAGGAGACGCGGGAGGTGGCGCCACACTTGGCGTTCTTCCAGCGCGTGGCGGCGATGATCCGAAAGCGGCTGGCCGACAGCACCGAGCCGGCGGCGGGTGAGGTCGGCCCAGATTCCAAATCGCGGGACATCGACGCGGCGGTTCGGCAGGTGATCGGCGGCGCCGTAGAAGCGGGCGAGGTGATCGATTTGTTCGCGGCGGCCGGCCTCGACGCGGCGCGGCTGGACATTCTGAGCGATGAATTTCTGGAGCGCGTGTCGGCCCTGGAGCACAAGAATCTAGCGCTGGAGACGCTACGGAAGCTGCTCAACGACCAGATCAAGATCAGCGAGCGGACGAATCTGGTGCGGGCCCAGAAGTTCCGCGAGGCGCTCGAGAAGGCGATGCTTAGCTACACGAATAAGCAGATTTCTACGGCCGAAATGATCGCGAAGCTTCTGGAATTGGCCAAATGGGTGCGCGAAGCGAAGCGACACGGGAAGGAACTCGGTCTCAGCAATGAGGAGACGGCCTTTTACGACGCGCTGGCGGAGAACGGGTCGGCCAAAGAGGTAATGAAGTCCGACGAGCTTCGTCTGATGGCCCGCGCATTGGCAGAGATGGTGAAGAAGATGCCGAAGCTCGACTGGGCACAGCGGGAGAGCGTGCGTGCGGACCTGCGGCGGAAGGTTCGGCGGCTGCTGGCGATGTATGGCTACCCGCCCGACCTCTCGGAGGATGCAACCCAGCTCGTTCTCAAACAGGCCGAGTTGTCGACGGGCAATGCGGAATAGGGAGGCGCACCTCGCTGGGGGCCAACCAGCAGCATGCGACCGCCAGCCGGTCGGTGCGTCCGTGATCTGACAACCGGTTCAGATTCGATTCCTGCGCAATGACGATATCCAGTTTCCTGGGGGAGAATCCAAAAGGCGCCCTCAAACGAAGGGCCGAATCGGCTGTGATGCGCCGGCGTTCATGGGCGATGCCGCGGATCCCGTTCGGCGGGCCATCAAGTTCCCGCGCCAGCTTATCAATGCTCAGTCCGATCGGCACAGAATATGGTGGCACAGGATCTCGGCGGTATTGAATAGGGGTACTGTATGGGCTGGTGAGCGGCGGGAGGGACCACGATCGCGGCACACCGCAAAGGGAATCTTCCGCCTGTCGGCTTGGGGCAGTTCCAGTTCAAGCTAGCGCATTGTTGCAGCTTCTCCGTTTGTCTCTTGATACGACGGATTCCCCAGGGTTCCGCGGGCAAGGCGCCACCGTCCCGGTGCGGGTCGAATTACCCTGACAGTTTACTGAGGAGCTAGGCCAGGGCAGGACCGTGCGCTGTGGGATGCTGAGGTGTTTTCTCGAACAACCTTAGGGAATCGCCCTATTTCCATGATTAGGCCGGTGTGAAATCATTCAAGCGAATAGTACTGTCTAGTACTGTCGCGATGGTCGACAGGCTCCTGTCCGGTCCGGATGTTCGTTTTTTGACAAAGCGCTTTATTTTCGTGGTTTACCGCCGCGTAACTACGAAATCTCCGAAGTTTGCCGGAATGAATTGGCTGGGCTTCCGATAGCCCAATAGCACTCGCGTTGAGTGTTTCTGGCGTTGCTGGCAGACCGTTGCGGCGTCGTCAATCTGAGAGGATTCATGTCGCAGTTTGAATTGATTCCGTGCTCGATTGAGAGTAGTTCGGCAGAGCCCTGCCCGAAAGGGTGTGCGAAAGTGGTGGAGCTACGTCCGCAGACGCGGCCGTCGGCTCGGAACGGGCGGATTCCAGAACAAGTTCCCGGACTCCCCACTGAGGCCCCACGCCGTGGACTGCAACTCGTCCGCACGCCGATGGTCGTGGAGCGGCCTATTTGCGAGGAACTCACCCTTCTGGGGGATCCGGCGCGACCGGCAAGCGCGGCGTCGGAGTTCGACGGGGCCGCGTTGGGGTATGTATCCATGGCCGACGTTGCGGCAGGGTGGAAAGGCCGCGCAAAAGCAGGCCTTGTTGCCGGTTTGGCTCTGCTCGCTGGGGGCGTGGCGGTTGGATGGTGGGCAATTCCGAGTTCCGAGCCGATCAACGCCACGACAAGCGCGGCGGAAATCTGCGCGGCATTTCGCCCATTTGGGGTGACTGAAACGCCAGGGCTTGCCGGGGCCCGGAGCTCTGGTTGCAGAACTGCCTCAAGCGGCGACGGGCCGAATGAGCCGGAGCGATTGTCACTGACGGTAACGGCTGCCGCCGGGCCGGGCAGTGCCCTCGAATCGGTGGAGATGGGAGGCCAATACCGTCCGCGCGGCGCCAGGACGGAGCTTCAGCGAGAGATGCTGTGGGCGGCGAGTTCGGTGTTTACCCGGCTAGAAGCGGAGGTGCCGACCGAGGTCCTGGAAGGGATCGAGGAACCGTCGGTGATGAGGTTTCGGAGGGAAGGATTCGACGTTGGCATCTCGCACGTCTGCGACGCTGCGGTTGGGATGGCGAATGCCCGCTGCCGCGTGGCCCTCTCGATCCGAAGGGCACCTTGAGCATCGCTGCAGCCGGCTCTTGCCAACTTTGGCGCGCCTGCGCAACCGACGAATGACCTATTTTGACAGTGACGCCGCCGACAAGGCGGTGGGAGGTATGGATGTCTTTTCGTTTACTGACACGGCAAGCAAATGTCTGGTCGGCTGGTTTTAGTTTGAAGAGAGACGAGCGAAGACCGATGGCGTCGGTCCTGTTGTTGCTGTCGCGAATCTTTTGTTTCCTCGCCATTGCGGTAGGAATCGTCTCGTTGCTTTCCACCTGGACGGGGGAGACGGGCGGCGTGGTGAGCTACATTCTGCTGGCTCCGGATGATGCGCTGGGCTTGATCTTTGTCGGTTTTGCGGTCCGGCTATCCCGCCTCGAAGCGCACCGACTTCCCATTCGCGTGATTGTGCAGGCGTCGCGCCTGAGCCTGCTTGCGCTGGGAGTGGTGGCGCTCTGCGGGCTGGAAATCATGGTCCTGCTACCATCGACGGCGGCAAAGCCAGTGGGGAGTGGGGCCGGGTTCGCGGCAGGGGTGCTCTACCTGCTGATTGCTTCCGTGTTGATGTTGCGGATTCGCCATGCGGAGAGTGAGGTCCGCTCGATCCTGGCGGCCTTGCTGTGCGCGTTTCTGGCGTCCTGTTGGATCTCGCTGCTCTTGGCGAGCGGCGGGTTGGCGCCGGTGCCGCCTGTATTACAAATCGAATTGGTGCCGTTAGTGCTCCTTTCGGGAGTTGGGGCTGTTTTGGTATCGCTGATCCGCGCTCCCGGTATGCTTCGGGTGCTCGCCGATGAAGGCCCGGAAGCGGCGGCGGCCCGGGTGCTGTTTCCGCTGGCGTTTGCGATTCCATTGGTCTTGGCGATTTTGCGGCATCGCGCGGAGGTGGCGGGACTGCTGCATCGGGATCTTGGATTGCTGCTGCACGTGATTCTCAGTACCGGGAGCATGGCGCTCATGATTGTGTGGAATGCCCACCGGATCTCGACGGCCGCGCGGGCGATCCGTGCCGCGGAGAAGTTGATGGAAGATTTCGATGCGCAGTACCGGGCGATCCTGGGAGCGTTTTCTGAACCAGTTTGGATCTTTGATCCGAAAGGACAACTGATTTTTGAGAATCGCGCCGCCGGCGAGTATGCCTCGGGCGAGGAAATTCCGGGCGCGACTGTTCGCGATCCTGCCAGTGCGTTGGGATCTTTGCAACAGCGATCGATTTTGAGCGCGGCGCTTTTTGGACGGCGGGTGCGGGATATCCAAATGTTTGAGAGGGTAACGGGAGAGCCGCGGCTATTGACGGTTCAGTACCTGGGAGTGCTGTATACGAGGGAGGCGGAACAAAGCGCGATCGTACTCGTGGCGCGGCCGAGCAACGGGAACGTAAGAACGGTTGCTGCGCTGGAACAAACAGAGCCCGTCAGCGCGGGATGAGCCGAGCGAATCGGTTTGGGAGTATGTTCGGCGAGATGGAAGGCGGAGCGGCGCCCGTGTCGGCATTTTTCGGATCAGGCGACTTTGTTGCGATCCCCGGAAGCTTGGGATGCGGTTCCTCGATCAACTGGAAGGAACTCGTCGGAATTGGGCTGGGTGGTACGGCGATTCATCGCGGTGGCGAGTCTCAAACCGGCGAGCGCCAGACATGGTGGTGGCCGGAGCGAGCAGGTATGACTGGCTCCTCAAATCGGGTTGTCCGCAAGTCCCTCTAGAAGAAAGTCGCCAAGCAGGACAGAAATCTGGGATGGATAGAGCACAACCTCATCGTCCGACGCAGGGGCGAGAACTTTCGATAGCGGTTCAAAATGCAGCCGCCGACGCTAGCGGTTCCTAGCAGAAGGCCTACCGGGTTTGGCGAAAGAAGCTCCCTTCCCCGGTCGCCTGCCAGCGATCGCCCCGGACAAAGTGGCCGAAGTCCTCCGATTCACCGCTCCGGGAAAGCCCGTCCACGCCATCGACTGGAGCGCCACCGGCATTGCAGGCGAACAAGTATCGCCTGCCGTTCAGAATCGGGCCACGCGGAAACTCTGTCGATGGCCGGTTGACCCCTAGGTAGTATCCCGTCGGCGAATCGCCTTGGCAGTTTCGTCACCGAGGGCGAGGCGGGCTGCGCGCAGGTCATAACCGGATTGCAGGTTTATCCACGTCTCCGGGGAGACGCCGAAATAGGTGCTCAACCGAAGGCCCGTATCGGCGGTGATGGAGCAGCGCCCATGGACGATGCCGTCGATACGGTTCGGCGGGACATGAAGTTCCCGCGCTAACTTATTGATGCTCAGCCCGAGTGGCACCATAAACTCTTCCTGCAGGATCTCGCCGGGATGAATCGGGTCGAACGGGGAGGTTTGGTCCGGCTTTTTTTCGTCAGCGATTGTCGACAATCACCTGCACCTCGCTATCACGCCCAGTGAAGCAAATCGGCCATTGGAGTCAATTATCATCCTACGCGGTCGCTTCTCAATACCTCTCAACGATGAACGGGCAGGACGAGCAGTTCCTGTCAGCGGAGATGACAAGTGCCTGCCTGAGCGGACGTCACTCTGAGAGTGAAGTTGACTCGTGTGAGGCATTGGGTTCACCCTTCGCCCTGGGGCTCGGCTCGTGTCTGGATGGCGGGACGGTCTTCGACGAGATCTCGGCAGGAATTGAGGCGGCAACCCTTGTTGTGACGCGTTCGGCGGTCTGGGACAGGCTCGAGTGTTGCGTATTTCGGTCCGCGCAGCAATGTCAGCGGAGAAGGAGCCGAGCGAATTCGCTTTCAAGACTCTGGTTCGCGAGTTGGATGGCAGCGCGGCGCTCGGCAAGCCATTGTTCGAGGGAGGCGAGGTTCTTATGGTGCCCGGCGAGCATGCGAGTCATCTCGGCGGGCTGGGGGCCGCCGATTCCCTTCCGGTTGCGGATCATGCTCTGCGGGTTCATTGCCTGCTTGAACTGCGCTTCGCTGATGGGCGGGGCTTGGGATACCGCCTTTTGATAAACGAGGCGGAAGTCCTCATAGGTGAAGTCGAGAGGCCGCTTGTTGTTGGCCCGGCCATAGTTGGCGAGGGCCGCCGCAATGTGGTGCCCATCACGGAAAGGCACGTTACCTTCGCGCATGAGGGTGTCGGCGAGTTCCGTCATGACGGAGTAGTCGGCCGTGACCAGTTCGAGGGTACGGTCCGGGTTGACGCGGAGCGATTCGACGAAGGTGGCAAGTTTCGCATACATCAGCTTCGACTCGCGGGAGACGCGTTCGACCCGCTCGAGGAGTTCAAAGCGGATATCCTTGTGCTCGCCTCCGGGGGTGTTGTGGGCCATGAGGGTGACGGCCTGGGCGTCCGCAACGATGGAGCTGCAGAGTACGCGGATGCGTTCGCCGTCGCTGGGGTTTCGCTTCTGCGGCATGATGCTCGAATGGCCGACGGAGCCGTCGGCGATGTTGATGCCGGGGCGGGAGTCGCTGTATTGGATGAGGAACTGCTGGATGAAGCGGCCGATGTTGAGCGCGGAGAGGGAGAGGACGGAGGCGAACTCGACTTTCGTGTCGACGGTGGAGACCATGACGGCGTCGTAGCCGTTGTCGACGAGACCGTTGAGGCCCATGAGTTCGCGGAGGCGTTGGCGATTCAGGGGGAAGCTTGAAGTGGTGAATGCGCCGACGCCGAGGGGGCTGCGGTCGATGCGGGCATAGGCTTCGCGGAGGCGCTGCTCGTCGCGTTCGAGCGCGGAGATAAAGGCAGTGTACTGATGGGCGAGGGTGGTGGGCTGGGCTTGCACCATGTGGGTAAAGCCGGGGATGACGGTGTCGACGTTCTTTTCGGCGAGCGAGAGCATGGCGGACCGGGCTTTGGCCGAGGCGGCGAGGATTTCGAGAGCGTCGTCGCGCAGGAAGAGGCGTTCGGAGGTGGCGCCCATGTCGTTGTTACTGCGGCCGGTGTGGAGGCGGGAGGCTTGGGGGCCGATTTTGGCGATGAGGCGGCGTTCGAAGGCAGCGTAGTCTTCGCGCAGGGGTTTGACTTCGGCGATGGTTTCGCGGTCGGCTTCGCGGATGGCGTGGGCGAGCTGGTGGGCGAGGGTGTCGGAGATGAGCTTCTCTTCGCGCAGCATGATGACTTGGGCTTTGTGCTGTTGGACCTGGTAGTGGTAGAGACGGGACTCGTCCGGCTTGTCCTGAAAGAAGAAGGCGAGCAGCAGCAAGAGGGTCATGGCGATACTGTATCGCTCCTGGTGTGGGATGCCGGCCGCTGCGCCGTCCTTACCAGCCGGGAACGCGAAATCGTTGCCAGCGATGAGTCATTGTTTTGCGAGGATCTCGCCTTCGGCGACGGAACGGGCCGGCATCGCTCCGCTCGAAGAAGGCATATCCCGATGTCTGCGTCTCGCTTGAGGAGCCTTTTTCGCACGATTGATCACTTTGGCCGGAGCGGCCAGCGCCGCCGAGGCAAGAGACCTTGGCCAGATTCCCGTGGCGTTCAGCGAGACCGAGGAGGGCCAGTGGGAGCGCGTGGGCGGTACCATTCGCTTGAGCTGACGCCCGCCGGACCGCGTCTGGTTTTCGACTCTCGCCGCGGGTAAAAAGGGTCAATCCGCAGGGGAAGCCGAGCGGCCAGGACCGTTTGCCGGGCACGGTGAACTAAATCTCTGATAGTAATCTGCACCAAGGACGGACGAACCTCTCAACCTTTCGCGCCGTGCGCAGACCCGCGGAACATTGCCATGCAGGTGGGGAAGCAGCACGTGCTGCGGATCGGAGAGCTGGAACTCACCGGGTCGGGCGGGGGGAAAGGGGCTGCGGATCAACATGCTCTTGGCGTTGCAACTTCACGCCACGAGATTGGGCCGGTCTGCCAACCCCAGAGCCAGGTGACGGTGCGGATTCCTGCCGTGCTCGTTATGCGGATCAATCCGCTGGATGCCCTGCGTTGTGAGTGGGCGGGGCTGATATTCTAAGCGGTTGATGCAGTGTACGGTAGAGAGCTTCCAGTTCTGGCCCATCCTGGTGCCGGACTTCCGGTTATTGAACGCGTCCGGTTTACATGCTCCGTTGACGCCAAGGATTGTGACGCGATGCGTCCTGAGTGACGGATCGGTGGGATGGGGCGAGGTTCCCTGCAACACGGGGGTGATCCGGGTGCTGCGGGCGGTGTTGCCGGAGGTGGTGGGAACCGGAATCTCCATGGAAGAGACACGAGGGACGCTGGAACAAGTGGCGGCGCGGAGCCGGACGTTGTCGGCGCAGTTCGCCCTGCAGGATGAGCGGGGATCGGCGACGTTTGACCGGGGCGTGACCAACCATGTGCGGGCGGGCGTGCAGATGGCGTTGCACTCGGCCATCGCGCAGAGGATGGGGGTCCCGCTTTGTGATCTGCTCGGCGGCGAGAACGGCCGGAAGCGGGATGAGGTTCGGTTCAATTTGTACCTGTTCTTCCTCGCGGATACGGCGGGGAGCGGACTGGATTATTCGTATTTGAAGCCGAAGCCATACCGGAACGAGTTCGAGGCGCTACGGGAATCGGTGGTGGTGGACGCGGCGAGCGCCGTGCGCTTGGCGAAGGCCGGGGTGGCGGAGTTGATGCCGGGCGTGAAGTTGGTGAAGTGGAAGTTGGGGGTGCTGGATCCACGGGCGGAGTTGGCCGTGATGCTTGCGGTGGCCGAGGCGCTGGGGCCGGAGGTGCAAGTGGTGCCGGATCCGAATGCGGCTTGGGACAATGAGACGGCGATTTCCTTCATTCGTGAGTTGAAGGGGGCGATTGGAGACCAACTGCCCTATTTCGAGGACCCGGTAGCGGGCCGGGACAATATGGCGATTGTGCACCGGGAGACGGGGGTGCCGTTGGCGACGAACATGTGCGCGGCCAATTTTGAACAGCATGAAGACGCGGTGAAGAAGCAGGCGATCCAGATTACGCTGGGCGGGGACTGCCACTACATTGGGGGCAGCGATGAGGCGGTTCGGCTGTCGCGGTGGTGCTCGGCGAACGGGATCAGCTTTGCGCAGCACTCGAATACGCACTTGGGGATTTCGCATGCGCACACGGTGCAGATGGGGGCGGCGGCGGATACGCACGATTGGCCGTTTGACTCGCACTACTTCCCCTGGCAGGCGGACTACGACCCGATTGTGAACGCGCCGATTCCGGTGGAGTTTGGCGGGATCTGCCGCGTGCCGGAACAGCCTGGGCTGGGGGTGGACGTGAATTTTGATGGGGTGATGCAGTTGCATGAGGTGTATCTGGCGGCGAATCGCCACGGGAGGGCGTACCAGAACCGGGACGACGGGCCGGTGGCGGAGGTGGTATACGGAGGCTGGACGCGGCCGCAGAACCGGACGGAGAGGTGGTTTCAGGCAGGGGTCCCGAAGGCGATTTAGATTCTCGGGTTGTCACAAACGGCTGTGCTGCCTGGTCCTGTCTTCGGAGGTTCGTCTATGAAGATAGTTTTGATGGGCGGCAATGGACTGATAGGAAGCAAGCTGGCCCCGCTGTTGCGGGCGATTGGTCATGAGGTGTTGGCGGCTTCGCCTCGGACGGGCGTGAATTCGGTGACTGGCGAGGGTCTCGCGCAAGCGCTGGAGGGGGCGTCCGTCGTGGTGGATGTGACGAATTCGCCGTCGTTTGCCGACGATGCGGTGATGTCGTTCTTTACCGCTTCGACGAAGAATCTGGTGGATGCGGCGGCCGCGGCGGGGGTGGGCCATCTGGTGGCGCTATCCGTTGTGGGCTGTGATCGCTTGCCGGACAGTGGTTACATGCGGGCGAAGGTGGCGCAGGAGCGGATCATCCGGGCGGGGACTGTTCCCTACACGATTGTGCGGGCGACGCAGTTTTTCAAGTTCGTCCAATCGATTGTGGACGTGGCGACGGTGGGGGGCACGGTGTTGGCGCCGGCGGCGATGTTTCAGCCGATCGCGTCCGACGATATTGCCGCGGAGTTGGCTGGCATAGTGGCGGGACCGCCGCTGGAGGGGCCGGTGGAGTTGGGGGGACCGGTGACTTACTCGATGGAAGTGGCTTTGCAGCTTTTTCTGGAGTCGAAGGGGGATGCGAGGCGGGTGGTGACGACGGCGGAGGCGACGTACTTCGGAACGCCGTTGGAGGAGCGGTTTTTGGTGGCTGGCGCGGGAGCGCGGCAGTGGACGACGCGCTTCGAGGAGTGGCTTAGCGAGGTTCCGGCCAGGCGGTGAGCTTGGCGGGGTTTTGGATCCAGAAGAGTTGCTGGATGCCTTCGGCGGAGGCGTCGATGGCGACCATGACGATGACCACTCCGTCGCGGGAGACGACGGCGACGGGTTGGCCGTTAGCTTCGCGCCAGGAAAGGGTGGCACCGGACCAAAAGCGCGCAGCGATGCCCCCGGCGAACTTGGCGATACGGCGGCGGCCGAGGAGGGGGACGGTGGCGGCGCGGACTGTGCCGCCTCCGTCGGAGAGGGAGACGGCCTGGGCCGTGAGGAGAGATTCCAGGGAGGCAATGTCCCCTTGTCGGGCCGCGGCGAGGAAGGCAGCGAGCAGGCGGCGTTGCTCGGCTGGGGGGACGGGGGCTTGGCGCTGTTCGGTGAGATGGCGACGGGCGCGGGTGACGAGTTGGCGGGTGTGCGGTTCCTGGATTTCGAGGATTTCGGCGATGCGGCGGTAGGGATAGTCGAACGCTTCGCGGAGGATATAGGCGGCGCGTTCCTGGGGATTCAACTGTTCGAGAAGGACGAGGACGGCGAATTCGAGCGCCTGGGCCCGTTCGGCGCCGAGAGCGGGGTTGGCGGAGGTGTCGACGGGTTCAGGGAGCCACGGACCGATGTAGGTCTCGCGACGGGCGCGGGCGGATTGGTTGGCGGTGAGGGCGAGGCGGGTGGCGGTGGTAATGAGAAACGCCGCCGGGTCGACGACGAGGTTATGGTCGACTGCCTGCCAGCGGAGCCAGACATCCTGCACGAGGTCTTCGGCTTCGGCGGCGGTGCCGAGCATGCGATAGGCGAGGCCAAAGAGGCGGGGGCGGACGGAAAGGAAGGCCGCAAGGGAGGGATCTTGCGGGTTCGGCGCCATGCTTTCATGATAGCGGTGGGAGGCCTGCGGAAAGATTGCCATGCGGCACGGGCCACAGCCTGGAGTCTGTAGCCGTCGTCGAGGCCGGGGGACGGCGGACG
Source organism: Candidatus Sulfopaludibacter sp. SbA3 (assembly GCA_945890485.1). Classification (GTDB taxonomy): domain Bacteria; phylum Acidobacteriota; class Terriglobia; order Bryobacterales; family Bryobacteraceae. The sequence continues at coordinate 42,190 of CAMDCN010000025.1, forward strand.
GTATTGGCGCTTGCGTGCAGTTGGGCGGGAAAGCGCACCAGGCTAGCCGGCAAGCACAACAATGTAGAACCAATCATACGAAAGCGAGTCTGTTATCTTTCGTTTGCGAAAGGGATCTTTTTGCCACGTTGAGCAGTTTGTTGATAATCTACAGGCACATTGCTTTCGATTGCTCCGATGCGAAACCGGGTTGTAGTTGCGCTGCTATTCACTGCGGCGACGTCTGCGGTGGCGCAGACGCAAGCTCCTTATCGTTTCGGAGAAGCGTTGCTCCCCGTCCTGGAGGCTGCCGGATGCCACCGCTGCCACGTTCCGGAAGGTGTCGCTTCGGGGACACGGTTGCACTTTCCACCGGAGGGAGCGAGCGCGGAGCGAATTGAACGATTTGGCGAATCGCTGGTGACTTTGGTGGACCGAAAGAATCCCAACGATTCCTTGTTGCTGCGCAAGCCGACGATGCGCATGAACCATGGCGGAGCGGAGCGCATTACCCCCGGCAGCGAACAGGAGAAGACGCTGCGGCAGTGGATTCAGTATCTGGCGTCGATGCCGGAGGATCGGGCACGGCGGGCGGCGCTGTATCGGAGTTCCGAAGCGTCCAGCTATGGGAAGAGCGGGCGAGCGGTGCTGCGGCGATTAACGCATCAACAGTATGCCAACACCGTGCGCGACCTCTTGAAGGAAGCGACGGACGTTTCGAGCCAGTTTCCGCCGGAAGATTTCGTTGATGGGTTTAAGAATCAGTACCAGTCGCAGTCGTTATCGCCGACGCTGATTGAGACCTACAGCCAGACGGCTGAACGGTTGGCGGGGCACGTATTTCGCCGGGGCGATTCGCGGAAGTTAGTCCCTTGCGACTTCCAAAAAGAGCCGGCCACCTGCCGGGAGAAGTTTATCCGGACCTTTGGGCGGCGGGCGTTCCGGCGGCCGTTGGAACCGCAGGAGCTGGCGCGGTTTGATGCCTTGTTCAAGAGTGAACGGGAGTTTTTGCGTGGCGCCGAGGCGGTGATTGAAGCCGCATTACAAGCGCCGGCGTTCTTGTTCTGGATGGATCAGGCGCCGCGGCCGGTCTGGAACGCCTATGCGACGGCGAGCCGGTTGGCGTATGGGATTTGGAATACGATGCCGGACGACGCGCTGCTCGACCGGGCGGAACGGGGCGAGTTAGGCACGCCGGAGAAGGTGGCCTCGGCAGCGCGGGCGATGTTGAAAGATCCCCGGGCGCGACAGGGGCTGGACGAGTTTGCGTCGCAGTGGCTGCGGTTCGACCGGGTGTTGACGGCGGCCCGCGAACGACGGACGTTTCCGATGTTTGGCCGCGAGTTGGTGAACTCGATGGTCGAAGAGGAGAAGCGGTTCGTGGCGGATCTGGTTTGGAACGATCGTAACTTCATGGATCTGTTCCGGGCCGATTATGGGTTTGTGAACACCGAGTTGGCGACTGTGTATGCGGTGCCCGCGCCGAAGGAGGATTTCCAGCGGGTGGTGTTTCCGAAGGAGCAGGATCGGGCTGGCGTTTTGGGCCACGCCTTGTTTCTGACGCTGACGAGCAAGCCGGAGGACACGGCACCCACGTCGCGCGGGATCTTTGTCCGGGAGCAGTTCCTTTGTCAGCAGGTGCCTCCGCCGCCCGCGGGGGTGGATACGAACTTGCCGCCGGTGGACGAGGAGCTTCCGCGCACCAATCGGGAGCGGCTGAAGCAACACACATTGAATCCGGCCTGTGTGGGTTGCCATTCGCTGATTGATCCCATCGGATTTGCGCTCGAAAAGTTTGATGCCGTGGGGATGTATCACGCCAAGGCGAAGCTCTTGTTTTATCCTGATGAGCACGAGGCCAAGGTGCCGAAGAAGCAGGTGCTGTTGGACCTGGATACGACGGGCCAGTTGACGGGGGTGCCGAATTCTGAGTTCGCAAATCCGCGGGAATTAGGCGAAATTCTGGCTAGAACCGAACAGTGCCAGGAATGTATAGTGAAGCAGGTGTTCCGCTATCAGGCCGGACGGCACGAGTCGCGCAGTGATGCTCCTCTCATTCAACAGGTTCTCCAGGATTTCCGGACCTCTGGATTCCGGTTTCAGGAGCTGCTGGTTTCCTACTTTAAGAACGGAGTGACCCCATGAGCAATGTGATTACAAAGCGGCAACGGCTATCGCGCCGCACCTTACTAAAGGGTTTGTCCGCGGCGCAGACGGCAGTAACGGTGGCTTTGCCGCCGCTTGTTAGCATGTTCAATTCTCATGGCACGGCGTACGCGGCGGAGGGGGCTCCGATTGAGCGGCGTTTCGTACTCTGGTTCAACGGAAACGGTATTCCGGAACGGTATTGGATCCCGGATGAGACGGGTTCCGCTTACGCGATGACGCCGTGCCTCGATCCGCTGGCGCGGCTGCGTAACGATGTTCACGTTGTCAGTGGCCTGGACAACTCGGCAATTGTGAATACGGCATTCGATGGGCATTCGACGGCGATGAGCGCGTTGATGACTTGCACGCGATTCTCCGGCCGGGGGCCCAGTGGGCCCTCGCTGGACCAGTTAGTGGCCGCGAAGCTTGGTTCGGAGACGCGTTTCCGCTCGCTGCAGATTGGGGTGTCGCAGGAGTCTTTCGGCGGCGCAATGCAGAAGAACATGAGCTGGGCGGGTCCGGACCGTCCGCTCCCTCCGGAGGAGATTCCGCATCGACTTTTCGACCGGCTGTTCGGGGCGCGGGACGAAGGTTGGGTGAAGCGGAAGCGGAGCATTCTGGATGCGGTGCGCGAGAATGCCAACGAACTGCGGAAGGGATTGCCGGTGGAAGACTCGCAGCGATTGGACGAGCATCTGTCGTCGGTGCGGGACCTGGAGCGGTCGATCGCTTCCCTGCCCCCGGAGTTCCGAAAGGTGACGCCGCCGGGCGAAGATTTCGACATGAAAGATTGGCCGCGTATTGCGAAGGTTCAGAGCGACTTACTCGCGTATGCGCTGGCGACACGGCAGACTCGGGTGGCCAGCTATATGCTGACCAAGTGTCAGGGGTTAGCGCGCTTTCCGTGGCTTGGCCATACGGCGGCGCGTCACCACGACTACACACACAAGGACGGCAAAGCGCCGGGGGCGAGTGGGGCCGAGGGTCAGCGGATTCTGCGGGACATCTGCCGGTGGCACGTCGAGGAGTTTGCTTATCTCGTGAGCAAATTGAAGTCGATCCCGGAGGGTGCGGGGACGCTGCTCGATAACTCAATGCTCGTGTTCGTACACGAGCATGCAGAGGCCAATCTGCACAAGGCCAGCGGCATGATCGCCGTGGTGGCGGGATCGCGGGACAAATTGATCCACGGCCGGCATACGCGGGTGGCTGGGAATGTTGGGGACTTCTACCTGACGCTGACCGAGGGTGTAATGAATGCCGGGTTGGGTACGTTGCCAACGGCGACGAAGAAGCTGCCGGGGCTCTTGGCGTAGGGTTACGGCGCGGGAAAAGGCCCGGTGAGCATGTGCAGGTCCGGACGGGCTTCTCGCAGCTTTTGCAGGGCGTCGCCGGAGACAGCAGTCTCCTGCAGATCGACGTGCTTGAGGCTACGCCACGACGCCAACACGGAGAGGCAGGAGTCATCGATGCGCGGGCCGAGTTCGAGGCCCAAGCGTTCCACTTTACCGAGACTGGCCGCGAGAAGCGTCAACCCGGCCGCGTCGATGGTCAGATGACCGAGCTTGAGCACGCGGAGGTTACTCAGTTCGCTGATGGCTTCAACGAGCACCGTCGCCATGGCGTTGGCATCGCTTCGCTGATTGCGATTCACCGAGCGGGGGCCGCTGAGGTCGAGCCATTCGAGATCGGTAACTAACCGGAGGACAACCAAAGCATCCTCGCGGAGGCGGTTGCGGCCCATCTCCAGGCGTTTGAGTTTAACCAGCGGAATGAGGTTATCGAGCCCGTTTTCCGTGATCGCGGTACCCGTCACATCGAGCGACTCGATCTGGGGTAGGCCGCTGGCGACGGCCATGGTTCCATCGCCGATCCGGGTACCGCGCACATTGAGCCTCCGAAGGTCGCTCCATTGCTTAATGGCGTTCATCCCCTGGTCGGTAATCTGCTCGGCGTAGAGCAGGTTCAGCTCTCGGATGCGCTTGGCGGGACGGAGGTAGAGCAGCCCCTCATCGGAGATGCGGGTATGGGATAGATCGAGACGTTCCAGGCCTGGGAGGGCAGCGAGGTCAAGGAGTTCGGAATCGTTCACCCAGGTGCCCGCGAGTTTGACGGCCACGATCTCGCCAGTTCTACCGGTCTCGACGCTACCGCCGAGGCGGGCGATCCATTCGGGCTGAGGCACCCTGGCGGCGAGGGCGGGCCAGGGGAACAGGAGCTTCGCGAAGTGGCGGCGTCTCATAGGTGGCGCCTTGTGGGGAGAGCGGATTCCTTTTCCCAGAAGACGCGACATTGCGGCAGGGAAGATCTTAGCTGCTTTAAGCCAACCTCGGAGACCAGGGTGTGATAGAGATCCAACGCCTTCAGGCTCGTGACGGCGGAGAGGCGCGCGGCGCCCTTGTCGGTGACGTCGGTGCTATCGAGCGTGAGGTCTTCGAGCGGCAGGGTGGCGAGCAGGTCGATGCCTTTGTCGGTCACTTTCGTATAGTCGAGTTTCAATGAACGCAAGGATTTGATTTGTGCCAGATGGACGACACCAGCGTCGGTGAGCCGGGTGCGCACGAGCCGCAGGCGCTCGAGTTGGGGGAGGGATTTAAGATGAGCGAGGCCCTTGTCGGTGAAGCGTCCGTGATTGAGATTGAGGTCGCGCAGGGTAACAATCCGGGCGAGGCGCCGGAGGCCTTCGTCGCCGATATCGACGCCACGCAAATCCAACTGTTCGATGTTCGCGACTGGGACGAGGGGTTCGAGGCCCGCATCGGAGATATCGGTATTGCTGAGCATCAGGCGGCGCAGGGAAAGGAGGCGAGCAATCTGTGGCATGCCCGCGTCAGTGAGGCGGCTGGAATTCAAGTCGAGGTCTTCGAGATGAGGCAGGCCAGCCAACTCACCGAGAGAGATTCCGGCGACAAGGGTTCCAGCGAGCGACAGCTTCGCGAGGTGAGGCAACCGAGCGAGGCTTTTGAGGTTCCGATCCGTGATGGAAGTGAAGCCCAGGTTCAGGTTCCGCAGCGAAGTAAGATTGGCGATGGCGCCCAGGCCGTTGTCACTCACATCGGTCCCTTCGAGATCGAGGGATTCGAGCGCGGCGAGGGTTTTGAAATGCAAAAGTTGCTTGTCATTGAAGGGCACGCGGGCCAGGGAGATGGAACGAATCTGACCGTCGCTGAGCTGGGCGCGTCCGCCAAGCGATTCGATCCAAGTGGCAATCGCCTTGGGGGTGAATCCCTTGGGCGCCGCATCCGCGGCTGGTATGTTCCGGGCCGCCATTTTGTTGACGAAGGCCACGCGGCAATTCGGATTGGCAGCACGCAGGGCGGTTACACCAGCTTCGGATACCTCGCTGTAGCGAACATCGAGCAGGCGCAGATTCGGTAGCTTGTGGAGCTTTGAAAGTCCGGCATTCGTCATGCGGCTCCGGTAGACATTCAACTCCGTCAGTTGGGTTAGGCCAGCCAGGATGTCAGCGCTCTGATCCGTTATTTGGGCACCGAGGAGGTTCAGCCGGCGCAAATTGGTGAGCTTTCGGAGGTGGTTGACGCCGGAGTCCGTGATGCGAACTCCGTAAAGATCCAGTTCTTCGAGGGTGGTGAGGTCCTGGATATACTTCAGGCCCTCGTCCGTGATCAGCGTTCCGATCATGGTCAAGCGGCGCAGCTTTTTCATGCCGGTGAGGCCGGGCATCATTTCATCCATGATGTTGGCGTCGTTGAGGTCGAGGTACTCCATGTTGACGAAGGGCGCCAACGTCTTCGGACTTTTGATGGTGACTAGCGCGACGCGCAAGTCCCTAAGCTGTGTCAGGGGAGCGAGGCGTTGCAACCCCTCTTCGCCGAGGCGCAAATAGGCGAGCGTGGTGAGGCCAGCTTCGAACTTCTCCAGCTTCGTCGAGTGCTTGAAGTAGTCGAACATCTCGTCGGCGTATTCGGACTTCTTGTCGAAGGTGGGGCTCCAGACACGAGCAGGCAGGAAAACTTCGCGGAGCTCCGGGAGTTGGCCGAGGGGATGGAGTTCTTTGGGGGGAACAACGGTGCCATGCATGTCGACGCCGACGATGCGAATGGCGGACGACGGCAAGTCGATTGGATCGTTGATGTAGGCAGATCCGCCTTGCAGGAGCACCCGGCCACCCTTGCGGAGGGCCCATAGAGCGATCTTGCGCTCTTCACTCTCCTGGGCGAACGCGATTACCGGACAGGCGGCCACGAGCAGTGCCGCCAGCACTGCACATTTCCATCGCTTATCATTGCTTTCGCCCACTTGGCTTTCGTTTCCTAGCCTTTCATTCTGTGATGAATTCCTCCGGTGGGTCAAGCCGCCTATAGGACAGGCCAAGCTTCGAGGGAACCTGCCAGGGGGGCGGCGTAACGAAGGAATTCCGGGGTGGCGTCGTTGCCGGAGGGAGCGATCCAACTGCGCGGAACGAGGCGTTCGAAGCCCGCGACGGTCTCGAGCGGGACGGGGACGGTTTCCGCCGTGGAGGTGAGGCCGATCATGACGCCGGAGTGGCCGCGTTCGGCCGCTTGGACGGCGTCGAACCCGCACCGATAGGACTCCTGTGCGTCGACTTCGGAAACGGCGAAGGAGCAGGAGCGGCCGAGCAAGCCGGGCTTCTCGGCACGCACTCGGAGGCCGGTGGCGTGGCTGACGGCACGGGCCAGAGTGTGGGCGAGGTTGCTCGGCAGTTCATGCAACAGGTTGCCGGGACGATCCAGGTCCGCTCCGAAGGGATTTCCTTGCGGGTCCCGGAGACCTTCGCAGACAGCGACCACGACACGACCCAGATTCCGATAGACGCTTTCGACGTCCGCGCAAATCTGTTCGAGGGAGGGCGGGCATTCTGGGAAATAGATGAGATGGGGCGCGTCGCCGGGGTGAGAGCGAGCCAGGGCGGTAGCGCCGACGACCCAACCGGCATTCCTACCGATGACTTCGACAATGGTGACGGGAGATGGCAGCGCCCGGTTGTCCGCACCGATGTCGCGGACCGCGTGGGCGTAGAAGCGGGCGGCCGAACCGAAGCCGGGGCAATGGTGTGTTCCGAGCAGATCGTTGTCGACCGTTTTGGGAATCCCGATAACCTGGAGGGCGTCGGCCTGCTCAAACAAGAGCGCGGTCTTCATGGTTCCGTTACCTCCGGTGAAGTAGACGGTACCGATTCCCTGCTCCCGGCAGCGAGTAATCGCCGGGCCAAGGTGGGAATGATCAAAGGGCTTGCGGGTGGAGCCGAGCACAGAGCCGGGTGCCCGGCGGATCTGAGCGAGGACTTCGGTTGAGAGTGATCCGAGGTCGATCCAATCGTCGCGAAGCAACCCGTGCACGCCGCCACGCGCCCCATAGATTTGTCGGACGTGGAATGAGGCACGACAGGCGTCGATGATTCCGGCTAGGCTGGCGTTAAGAACGGCGGTTGGTCCACCCCCATGGACGACGATGGCGGCATCCGGGAACTCAGTCATCCCCCACCACTATACTTTGATATCCTTTCGCTCTCTTTGTGATATTCACTGGGGAGTGAGTGTTTTCGGGGCCGGCGCCGGCTGTTCCTGAACGGCACGGGCGAGCGCATAAACGCCCGATCCTTCGTGAGCCGGCTCGGGGACGGGTTTGGTGGACAGGTAGTCCGGCCAGAGGGTCCGCTCCCGGACGACCAACCCCAAGCGGTACTCCCAAACGAGAAAGATCATCCGCCAACCCAATTTCCAGGCTTTCCAAAAGCTCCCGGTGACGGACGATTCGCCTACCCGGGCGCGGTAGTTGAGCGGAATTTCGACGAATGGCACCTGATGGGCGAGAAGTTCCATGAGGATCTGGGGACCGAAATGGGAGCCGCGAATCGTCAAGTGTGGCCGGAGCAACTGGGCGGCTTCGCGCGAGAGGAGCCGATGCGTACAGCCCATGTCAGTGAGAATTGTCGTATTGAAGAGGAGTTCGGTCATCTTGGCGACGGCCCAGTTGCCCCAGCGCAAAAACAGTCCCATGTTGGCACCGCGCCAGATGAACTGGCGACTGGTGCGGGTGCCGAGAACAACGGGCACATCGTCGGAATAGGCGAGAAGTTTGGGTACGTCCAATCCGCTGAATGTTCCGTCTGGCTCGGAAAAAATGATCAGGTCGGCGTCGGTATTATCGAGGCCGCACAGCAAGGCGCTGCCGTAGCCTTGCCGGCGTTCGAAGATTTCGCGGGCTCCGGTTCCGGCTACCTCTTCGGAGGTGCCCGCGGCCGCGTTGTTGTTGACGACAATCACCTCGTCAACCAGCCCGGTAGAGAAGTACTCCAGGATGGACTCGCGTATGGAGTCTTTCTCGTTGTACGTCGGAAAGATGACTGCAACTTTTTTGCCGCGGTGCATTAGTTTGCCGCCTCCGCCACCACCAGAAACTGTCCCGCCAACGGGCGGTACGGCAGGGCTAAATAGAGGCTGACCATCCACTCAGCCTTCGGCCAGCGCGACTTCATCGTGAATGGGGTGAACCGCGGCTCACTGTGGACGACGCGGAACCCGGAGGCCGCGAGAAGGCCGGCGAATCCGGCGTCGGTATAGGCCGTTTTGTGGGTATAGTCGTCGAAGTAGCGGCGCGGTTCGAGGCGAAAATTGGGCTGGACGGCAATCAGCTTGCCTCCGGGCTTGAGCATTCGCTTGGCCTCCAGGAGAATCTGCTGGCCTTCGTCGGCGGTGAAATGTTCAAAGAAGTTGGAGGCGAAGACCGCGCCAAGCGAGCCATCTTCGATCGGAAGCGGTTCGAGCGCGCCTTGGATCAGTGGGCGCACGTCTTCTGCCCAATACGGGATCAGGTCCGGGTTCAAGTCCAAGGCCCATTTCTGGCCGCTTTGAATGAAGCGTGAGAAGTCGCCATAGCCAGCTCCGAGGTCGAGTGAACCGGCTTGCTGGTCAACCCACGGCTGCAGATAGCGGCAAAGCGCCCGCCAGACCTTAGCGCGCTCCGGATCGAAGGCGAACCGCGTCTGGTGGTACACACTCGTATAGAGTTCAGTTGCGGATTGGCTCATAGATGTAGTTCCCATTCAAGAAAGCTCCGTCGAGGTGTTTGACTAAGCGGTAGTGCGTGCGAACCGCGTCCAATTGGGTCTGGGGCAGCGAGGCGAGTTCGGCTGTCAGCCACTCCGGTTTCTGTGGGGCCGACACATCAAACGGCAGAATTACGGTGTCGAAGCGCCCGGCTTCGAGGTCTCGCTGTACCGGCCCCGGGTCGATCCGGCCAGCCTCCACGAGCAGCGAATAGATCAGCGTTTCCACCTCAATTCGGCCGCGCAGTTGCAGCGTGGCGTCATAGCTGCCTCCCAGCACACGGCTGTCGTCCGGACGGAGATATGGGCGCAACGACTCGATTTCGGCGGTCTTGACCGACTCGAATACGGCGCGTTCGGCGGCCGTGCGGGCCGTCAGCGTCAAATTCAAGGCGATATGCAGGACGATGGGGATCTGCAGGAGGGTGATGGGAGTCCGCCGATTGGCGATAACGGCCGGAAAGAAACCCATCTGGCCAAGTCCCACCCCGGCGGCTATCGCAAGCAGCAGCGTCATTTCCAACTGGTAATTGAGGTCGGAGCCGATCTTCGGCGCTGTTAGCAGCCAAACGATAATCGAGAGCCCGGTGTACAAGACGAGGGGCCCTGCCCGGCGGGCGAGGGATGGCACACCGCATAGAAACGTGAGCAGCAGGCCGCCGGCGGTGAGCAGGAAGTATTGACCCTGATCGAGCAGCTTGGTACTGGCAAATGGATTCAGGTTCGCGAATATGGCGCTGTCGAGGTAAGCGCCGTGGGTAGCGATCTGAAGGACGGCGGCGATGGAGCCTCCGGCGAAGGCGACGGCGGGGATCCAACGGAACGCGGTCCGGCGATCCTCCCGGAGAAGGGTGAGCCCAATCGCGGCCCCGCTGGCGATCGCGGTCTGTTTCGTGAAGACCGCCAAGACCACAAAGATCGCGGCCAACCAGATGCTGCCATTTCCCGCCCGCCAGTCGAGAAAGGTGGAAAACGCGGCCAGCGAGCAGCAGACCGCCAGCATGTCGACTTGGCCAACCGTGCCCCAGTAGAGCAGGTTCGCGGTGGAGGCGGCGAGCAACAGGCCGGTGGCGCGGGCTGCCGCATCGCCGGGCACGAGTCGGCGCAGAATTCGCCAGCAGAACCAGAGCGCACCAAGCAGTGCCAGTATCGAGATGCCGCGAGCGGCCAGGTAGATGGGCACTCCGAGACGGTCGAGCATAGCGCACAGGGAGTAATAGATCGGACCGTAGGCCGCTACGGTGTACGGATACTGATTCAGAGGGTGATAGAGCCCCTGACCCTGGGCAAACATATGCGAATGCAGCCCGACGATACCTTCCACCGGCGTCAGCCCGTTCTGAGCCCAGAGGGCGACGGCAAAGACGGCCACCAGCCCGAAAGCCGTGAGAATCGACGCCAATTGCAAGGCTCGATGGAGCCCGCGTTCCCGGACATCGGGACGAAGAACGGCGGATTCGGCGTCGGCATGCGCCAACTCGGGAGACAGCATAAGCTTCTCCGGGAGGTATCGACCTTTTGGGCCGAAAACTTTACGCAGCTCCTACGACAAGCCTGGCCCGGCCTTGGCCCCGCGTCGCGGCCTACTCCCATGCAGAGTAAGCATACGTTATACTACTGCCACTCGAAATCTAAACTGTCCGGAGGCTGACCGCATGCTTCGACTCATACTTGTCGCAACCCTTTCGTTGCAGACGCTGATGGCGCAGTCGAATCCGGCGGAGTTCGCGAAGCTAGTCGGTTTTACTTTCGCAGATGGCGCACTTCCTGTTGAAAACACGACCGGCGAGTTCACGCTGGTGGGCCGGGATTCCCAGTTTCCATTACAGGCTGCCATCGTGGTCACCGTGCCTCGGGATGCCGTTCGCATCAGCGGAGGAGTCTTTTCGACGCCGATTCCCTACACGATCACGCTGACGGGAAGCGTCCGCCTGATCGGGGAGCGCGACGGAGAAGTTTTCGACGTGGAGGTGCGCGGCGGTGAATCGGGCGCTTGCGGTAGCGCTCCCCAGGTGTCCCGGCAGACCAATCTGGCGCGGGGCACTACAGTGAATTTGAGTCTTCGCTTGTCCTGCACCCTGAGCAGCTTAAGCGGAACTGCGTTCAGCCGCCGGATTAGCGTAAATATCTTTCGCCGCAATGACAACAGATCCGTCAGTGAACCGGCAGTGACGACGACAGTTCGTTTCGAGCGCGGAACCCCATCGATGAGCTTGTGGGACGGGACGCGCATGATCCCAAACTCCGCCAGCAACCCCGCGGTCGCGGCGATTTTGGAGACGCTGGACCCCAAGGCGCTTCGACTGCAAACCACCTTTTTTGATGACATCCCATGGCAAGTCAGGGTGGCGACAGAGTCCGGAGAGGACTGGCTCTCCATTCCGAGGGCCGGCGTCGTTCCAGCCAGGGGCTCGGCGGACATTGCGGTATCGGCCCGTCTTCTCCCCGGACTGCGGACAGACAATGCCACGGTAACCCTCTCAGCGGCAGGGATGCGGGATCTCAGCTTTCTTGTTCTTCTCGATCTGCCGCCGAATTCGATCCAGATCAGCTCCGTCACCCCGGACGCCACAGAACGTCTGTTGATCACGGAAGACATTCAGATTTCCGGAGAGGTGACGATGCGGTTAGGCGCGCTGCAGGCGATCCGGGAGGTCCAGGTACTTAGCGCGACCGGCGGGGTAATCGCATTCCAGCGAGCCTCTACGACCGGTGACCCCGCGACGGCGTCGTTTTCGATGCCGGCCTTCCGCGCGCCGACGGGAACTACCTCATTGCGGTTACGCGCCCGCTTGCTTGCGTTGGACGGGACGACACAACTGGCCGTTAGTCCGGAGATCCGCTACGAGGTTGTGGCGGGGAAAGACTCCGTGGAAATTCTTTCGGTGTCACCTCCGGCCGGTCCGGTGCCCGATCTCCTGAATCCGGTGTCGTTTTCGGCGATGGTGGCGTACGAACATTTTCGGAGCGCGGCGACGGGTCTGGTGCTCGAGGTGGCCGACGAAGGAGGGGCCGTAGTGCGCCGGAGCGACCCGGTCACCGTGCTGATCGGGAGCGGGAGGCGCACTCTGACGCTCCCTGCGGTGACGATCCCGGTGGATAACCAGCGAATTTCGCTGTATGCCACATTGGTGGATGCAGGGACAGGCGCGATTCTATTGCGGAGCACGCCCATTGTTTACGGCGCCCGGCCGGTGGATCTCGTGATCACGAGCCTTGAACCAGTCCAGGTACTGCATTATTTGCCGGGGCAAATTCCTTTGGTGGCCGGGAAACCGACGGTAGTCCGGGTCTTCGTACGGGCCTTTGGCGGGTCCGGTCCCACGCCGGGGGTAACGGCTACATTGTCCGCGAAACTACCCGGGGGCGGCACTGCCTTGCCGGCGCTGATCCGGCCGTTTACCGAGCCGCTGACTCCGATCGCCGACCGGGTGGGAGAGGCTTTTATTGATGAAGAGAGCATCGACTTTAAGCTCAGTGACGACTGGGTAAAGACTCCGGGAGAGCTGGAGGTCACGGCAACTCTGGTCGTGCCGGCAACGGTGAACGATCTACTACCCGCCAATAACTCGAAGACGGTGAAGATGACCCTGGTACCGGCGCCGTTCAGCCCGGAGGCCGCAGTCCCAGGTAAGTTGCGCATTGGTTGGCTGCCGCTTTGTTTTGGGCCGGATAATTGTGCGACGGGTCCGCTGCCGGGTAAGGAGTTCTTAGAGAAGGTTTACCCTTTGCCGGCGGGCAGCGTGGAGACGTTCCGGGCGGCCAAGCGAGCCACATTTCGGACGCAGCCATCAAGGGATGATTTCCCAGCAACTTTCAATGGTGAACTCGATTACGAATCGTCGGTGTTGGAATGGGAAAGCGACATCGCTACGGCGGTCCGCGGTTTGTTCCGGCGATTTCCCGCCGAGGATAGGTATCGGATGGATCAGTTGGTGGCGATGCGACCGCGGCTGCCTGCAACTGACTATGCCGGCCTTGCGGACACGAGAAAGAACGGGGGAGAGGGCCGGACGATTTTGATGGTGGACGGGCAGACGGCGGGATTTGGCCGAAACGTGCTTGCCCATGAGGTCGGACATAATTTGGGATTGCGGCATGTTCCATTAGCCATGCCGCCGTTATGTAATAGAGTCGCGTCCGACGACGAATCAACAGTCTGGTGGCCATACTCAGACCCGACAATTCAGTTTCCTGGCTACGATGCGTCTCTGGCAGTACCCCGGCGAGTTGAAGCTGCTACCAATTTCGACCTGATGTCGTACTGCGCGACGGCCGAAGCAGACAACATCTGGATTTCGCCATTCCATTACCTGACTCTCTTCAATAATCGATTGTCGCCGAGTTTGGCGCCGGGCACCCCTAAGGCAGCCGTCACGGTGGGCAAGGCGGCGGCTCAGGAGTATTGGGAGCTGCGAGGCACCGTGGCCAAAGACGGCTTGACCGGAACGCTGGCGCCGATCTTTCGATTGACGACCGAGTCGACGCCGTTGCCGACCGCGAGCGGCAGTCCCTATTGCGTTCGATTCTCGGGAGCCTCTGGCTTGCTGGGGACGCACTGCTTTCCGCTATCGTTTCGGCATGAGGAATCGGGCAAGGAGCTGCGGCGGGCGGCGTTTTCATTCCTGGTCTCCTCGCCGGCCGGAACGACACGCGTCACGCTATTCAACGGGACGAGAGAACTCGCCGCTCTCGCGCCGGGGAGCCAGCCTCCGGCCGTGACTATAGTGACGCCACGAGCGGGAGAGCGCTGGGAAGCTACTTCGAGCCAGCAACTGGCATGGGCGGGCACAGGGTCGACAACACTGAGCTACCTGGCCGATTACAGTTTCGATGGAGGAAAGAACTGGATTCCGATCTCCCCCGAAACGACCGACACACGGCTCACGATCGATTCGAAGGAGCTGACCGGCGGCACCAACGTGTACTTCCGGGTAACAGTAAGCGATGGATTCTCCAATGCGGTGGCTCAGGTGGGCCCCATCACGATTGCGCAAACTCCTCGCTTGGCGGCGACGACGGGGACGTTGGACTTCCGCAAGACCGTGCTGGCGCAAAGTGCCGTGCAAGCCGCCACCATCACCAATACGGGCACCGGTCCGCTGCGCGTAACCGCTGCGGCATTTAGCGATGGGGTGTTTAGCTTGGTCTCGCCGGCGGTTCCGTTTGACGTGGAGGCCGGGGCGAACCAGCAAGTCGAAGTGCGATTCAATCCGCTGTCCGCAGGGGCGCGAGCGGGGATGTTGGCTCTGACGAGCACGGGCGGAGCGGCGGAGATTCAGTTGCGCGGAACGGGGTTGGTGGAGACAGCCGCGGACGCCGAAGTGTCGCCGGGCAGCGTGGATTTTGGCGCAGTGCCGGTGGGCGGGTCGAAGACGATGACCGTGACGATTCGCAGCTTTGGTCCGGCGGCGCTGCGGGTAAGTTCGATGACCACTGCCGGGGCAGGCTTTCGCAGCGGCACGGCAGGCGCGTTGACGGTGGCGGCGGGAGCATCGCGAGTGGTGGAGGTGCAGTTCGGGCCTTCGGCGGTAGGGGCGCAGACGGGTACCCTGACGATTGCCACGAACGACCCCGCCAGGCCGAACATCGCGATTACCTTGCGGGCCACCGGCGTGGCGCCCGGCGCTGGAGGTGCGCCGGTGCCGCAGGTGGCGGCAGGCGGCGTGGTGAGCGCGGCCAGCTTTCTGGGGCCGTTATCGGCGGGACAAGTGGCGGTGCTGTTCGGAACGGAGCTAAGCCAGGGGACGGCGGCAGCATCGAGCGTTCCGTTGGCAACGCAATTGGCGGGAACACGTGTGCTGGTTGGGGGCACGGCGGCGCCGCTCTTCTACGTTTCACCTACGCAGATCAACTTTCAGGTGCCGTTCGAAGCGACGGAGGGAAGCGTGCCCGTGCTGGTGGAACGGGACGGGATCGCAGGGCCAGCGGCGACGGTGACGGTGGCCGCCAGTTCGCTCGAGTTTTTCACCTACGCGCGAGCGGGCAGCGAGCGGGACCCGATCTTGGTGCATTTAGACAACTCCTTAGTGACTCCGGCAAATCCAGCGCGGGCAGGCGAGGTACTCCTCGGCTATGTGACTGGCTTGGGAGCGGTGAGCAACCGTCCGGCGTCCGGGGCGAGTTCTCCTGCAGCGCCTTTGGCGGCAGCGCTACAACTGCCTGTGGTGACGTTGGGAGGAGCACCAGTGCCGGTGCTGTTCGCCGGCTTGACACCGGGCGGAGTAGGCCTTGGCCAGTTGAATCTACAACTGCCGGCAGCGTTGCCGGCCGGGGGATGTCTGCCGCTCGTCATGCGCGTGGGCGGGGTGCAGAGCCAGATCCGGAATCTGGCTACGACCGCGGATGGATGCACGCAGGTGGCAGCGCCGCGGTTGGTCTTGGGCGCGGGCAGCGTCGAATTCGGTGGAGTCGCGGTAGGACAGACGGTGGACCGGACCGTGACTGTAAGCAACGGCGGCACGGCGGGGTTGACCGTGACGGCATTGCGGTTGGACGGGCCGTTTGCCGTGGTTTCTCCGGCTACGCCCTTTTCACTGGCAGCGGGCGGGTCGCAAGTGGTGACGCTGCGCTTCCGGCCGGTTGCGGCAGGGGCGGCGGCGGGCAATCTGGTGGTGACGAGTAACGACCCCGGTTCGCCGGCGACGGTGACAGTGGCCGGTGTGGGACTAGCGGTAGCCGGGCAGCCGAGCTTGGGGGTTCCCGCATCGTTGGCGTTTGGCAGCGCCGTGGTGGGACAGGCTGTGACCGTAACCGCTTCATTGGCGAATACCGGGACGGCGGAGCTGGCGGTGAGCGGTTTGGCAGTGACTGGGGCGGCGTTCTCGCTGGAGGGCGCTCCGACGCTTCCGTTTTCGATCGCGGCGGGGGGCCAGCGGGTCTTGAGCCTGCGGATGGCACCCGTGGCGGCAGGGGCGCAAATGGGCGAGTTGCGGGTAAGCAGTAATGATCCGGCTCGGCCAGCCACGGTGATCTCGTTAACGGGTACGGGTACGGCACCTGTAGTGAACAATCCAGTGCCCGTATTGGCTGCCCTGGTTCCGGGCTCGATCACGGCAGGCAGCAGCGCATTTACGCTGACGGTTACGGGATCCGCATTCGCCACAGGGGCGACGGTGAATTGGAACGGATCGGCGCGGGCGACCACCTTCGTCAGCGCGACCCAGTTGCAAGCCACGGTACCGGCGGCGGACGTGGTGTTGCCGGGGACGGCGGAGGTCGCAGTGACGAATCCGGCGCCGGGCGGGGGGAGGTCGGCGATCAAGTTGATGGGGATCGGCCCGAGCGGGGGACCCGCCGTATTGGCCCAACAGTTTGCGGTGAGGTCCTGTCCCTTGCTGACGGCGTATGTCTCGGCGATTGACCGGGCCGGAAACGTAATCACCTCGCTGGGAACGGCGAACTTCCGGTGTAGTGAAGATGGCCAGCCGGTCAACTGCGCGGTGGAGCCCGCATCGGCGGAGACCGGGATCTCCGTCGCGCTGGTAGTAGATACGGGAGTGACAGCCGGCGAGCTGGATACGGAGCGGACGGCGGCGGCAGCGGCCATTGCCCAACTGCTGCCGGACGATCGCGTGGCGCTCTACCAGGCGGGAAGCACGGAGGCTGTGATGGGCGGTTTCACCAGCAATAAGTCGTCGGTGATCAGCGCCCTGGGGGCGATCACGGCCGGGGGCACCGGCAGCGCGACCTACGATGCGATTGACGGGGCAATTCGGGGCTTAGCGGCACAAACGGGCCGAAGGAGAGCGGTGCTGGTATTGACTGGAACTGAAAACGTGACAGGCACGCTGCGCAGCTCGGCGGTGCTGCTTGAAAGAGCAAGAACGGCCGGGACGCCTATATTCGTGCTCTCCTTTGGCGCGGCCACCGGCACAGGAACGGTGATGCGGCAGTTGGCTCTAGACACCGCCGGCCAATACCTGGCTACGAGCGGTAATTTGGGTTTGCAGGCAGAGCGGGTAGGGCAAATTATGGCCAATCAGCATGTCGTTTCCTGGAGTTCATCCTTCCGCGATGGAGCGTTCCATGCGTTCGGCCTGACCTTTACCGGCTCGCAGGGTTCCGCGGGAACTACCGTGTATTTCCCGGCTTGCCGGTGAGTCAGTTTGAAGCATACGCTGTGTTAGACTGAAGCGCGAACCGGTGGCATGTGATGCCGATTGAGAGAGCTTAGTTGCCGCTCGACAGCTCAGCGCCAATTGCCGGAAGAGGAGGAGCCTCTTGCTCACGATTCGTCCGCAACAGTTTCGACGGCTGGAAGAATACATGTTCGACCAGTTTCTGGGCGAGTGCGCCAGGCTGGTGCGAGAGCGGCGTCCGGCGATGGCGGCGCGGTTGGGGGACGCAGCGGCGCTACGGGAGTTTGTTACGGCGTCGGTGAAACGCTGGCAGGCGCAGGGGTTCACCGAGCAGGGGCACCTGATGAAGCTGTTGGATTGGGAGTGTGAGTACGGGGTGGGATTTCAAGACGAGCCACGGTGGGAGTGGCTGAACGCGATACTCGGGTTAACTCTCGCGCCTTCGAGCCGTATTTTCCGCGTTGAGAAACGAATGGCACTTTTACGTGAAAGAGGGGAGCTATGAACACGGGGACCGAGCCTCGCCGGGGTGGCGTCGCCGGGGATCCGGTGGAGCCTTGCCCCGATGATGATGATCTGGACGTCGTCTGCGATATCGAGGAAGAGGATGCCGATATCGAGTTGGAATGCGAGTCGGAAGAGGAAGAGGATCCTGATTTAGAGTTCGACTGCGGAGCGACCGACGTTGAACCGGCGGATGCGCCGATGGAGTCCCGGGCGAAAGATGGAGAGGCAGCCGAAGAGGAAGCCGAGGAAGAGGACGACGATCCGGACCTGGACTTCGCGTGTGCCTTGGAAGAAGACGATGACGCCGATCTGGAATTCGAGTGCGATGCGGCGGACGACGATGAGGCGGATCTGGAATTGGATAGCGCCGTCGAAGATTCTGTAAACGAGCAAACGAGGGAAAGCGTCAACAGCAATGCCTGATCCAAAGAAAGAAGACATTTTCGAAGAATCGACGTACAAGGTCACGGCGACAATTAAGTCCGGGATGTTCAGCACGAAGTACAAGGGGAAGTTGGACCTGGTGTACAAGAAGGGCGATACCGTGCTGCATACGGACGCCAACGTGGACGTGAGTAAGGGAAAGGTGGAAAAGGACTATCTGGTGCCCAAGGTGCCGGATACGGAAGACACTTACGTCCTGAAAATCGTTGCCAACTACGGGAAGAAGAAAGAGAAGACGCTGGTGCTGACCGAGGCGACGGTTTGGCCCAAGACCCTCAAGATTACGGTTAAAGACACCGAAGGCAAAACGATCAAGGAGGTCCCCTTCGAGGTCCCCTTCGGTACCGGGCAGAAAGCGCGAGGCGACACCGACGACAACGGCGTCGGGAACGTGGACCTGCGGAAGTCGACCTACGAAATCAAGATCAAGAAGCCCTGGGAAGTCATCAGTGACAAGAACGACGCCAAGAAGCGGGAGCACGAGATTGTTGTCCGCCGGAATATGGAGGCGAAGATCCTGAAGCCGGATCTTACGAAGCCCTGCTGGTCGCCGTCTGTAGAGGGGGGAGACACGGCGGCGGGTGTGCGGCAATATGTGAACGCGCCGACAACGGGGGAGAACGGTTGTGACGGCGATGGGAGCATCATCGAGTTTGAAGTGGCTTGCAAGAAGCTGACGGACGGGCTGAAGAACGACAAGATCTACATCAAGGTGGAGTTCTCAAAGCTGGGCGAACGGACGACTCCGGTGCCGACGCTGCTGGCGCCGGCGCAGGGGATTGCCAGCGCGGACGAAGGGAAGACGCTGACTGGCCACGTGCTGTTGGCGGCGGACGGCGGTACGGCGAAGTTCAAACTGCAGTTGGGGTATGCAGGCGGGGAGACGTTTACGGTCTCGGTCGGGTATTCCAAAGGTGACCCCACGGATGATGCACAGACTTTCGTAACTTGGCGAAAAGTGACCTATCAGCTCCGCTTCCCGAAGTTGATGAAGGTGCGCATGACGGAGAAGACGCGGACGGACGGGACGAAATACTTCGATCTTCCGGATGGTGTGTACAACGTCGCGAAAACGCGATTGGCGGCGGTGTTCGTAGAGTATAAGAACATCAAATCGCACGAGTTTGACCCACCTCCGGGGTCTCCGTGCCTGGTAACGCGTGGATATCTCGAAGATTCAGCCGATACGACGCCGGTGTACGTGATTGACGAAAACCTGGTGTGGCTGGGCGGGGCTCCCAACTTTGACGCCGTGGGTGACCAGCGGGAAACGACGATTACGCTTTGCGATGCGGCGCTTGATGAAGCCACGAAGATGGTGAATCCAACGATTGAATTGACGGCCGTCGAAACGAAAGACGTCGTTATCGATACAGCGGTGAGCTATAAGTATTTCGTGAAAAGGCCGTTCCAAGCGAATATGGTGAACCTGGAGGTGGCGGGCTATGAGTGGGTGGCGGCCATGGACAAGGTGGCCAATCCGGACAAGAACGTAAAGCCGACGGTGAAAGTAGAGTTCGTCACCGAGGACCGGGAGGACTGGGACGAGTACGAAATTACGGAGCCGAATGCGGGCACGGGTTCAGTGGTCATCAACTTCACGGGCAACGATCCGTTAACCACCGGGGACAAAACCAAGCTGAAAACGTTCTACGAGGCCTGCTTCAACAAGGCGAAGGAGATGCGTCAACAGAAGAACGTGCTGACGTTCAAGGTTTCCGGACCGGCGGGCGTAGACGGGCACGACGTGCAACACAATGCGATTCGGTCGGAGTTCAACGCGATCCGGACGGCGTCGGCGAAAACTCTGCTCTACCATCCTGGACTGGACGACGACGGGAACCCGCGGAAGGGCCCGATGACGGATGTGACGATTGAGCATATGACCAGCCGGAAATTGAAATTTAAACTACCGGTGCGAGCGAACGACACCGAAGCATTGAAGCCAGGCGATTTTGTGGGTGCGGCATCGGCGACGAAGTGCCCGGTGAATGTGACGTATTCGATGATGGGCGCCTATACCTACAATGGTCATGCGGGAGGTGGCAGTCAGGTGCTGGTGCTGCGCAACGTGATTCCAGAGGCGATCGCGGCCACCGTCTGCCATGAGTTGGGTCACGCGATGGGGATGGCGGTGATGCCGCTGGCAACGGGAGCAGCGATACCGATGCCGCCGGGCGTGAGCGCGGACCTTTCCAAGCACGTGGACAACGGCGGGTGGTATTACCGGAACAAGAGCGCCGCGCCCTACACAAATGGCTTTCGAGCGCTGCACCAAGGTCCGCACTGCAGTAACGGGATGCCGGCGCCAAAGAAGACGCACCAGAAGTTTGACAGTTGGTCGCCGACTGGCGCTTCGCCGGCGTGCATTATGTGGGGTTCGGGCGGTGGCGAGGATTCCCGCACGCAGTACTGCGCGAATTGCACGAAGATATTGAAGGCCCGCGATCTGCGCGACGTCCGGAAGACCTGGGCAGGGAGCGCCGAAGGATGAGCGGCGGCGCCCCAATCCGTGCGTTGCATTGCGGCTTGGTGGCGGCGGGCCTATTGTTGGCCCAAACCGGTTCGAGAGAAGGCGCGAGGAAACTTATGACGAATGAATTGGAAGCGGTCCGTTTGCCGGACAGTTCGTTTTGGGAGACGGGCTCCCGGGACCACGGTTTGGATCCGCTGGTGAAGAAGTACAAGACTTCGCACTTTGGGATTCTGATTGATGGTCCGCGCGAGGTGGTTTTGTCGAGCCGGGATACGCTGCCGGTGTTCACTTACTACATGGGCAGCTATAAGCAAACGGCTCAACGAGATTTCCCGCGGGTGGCTTCGCTTGTGGTGATGGACCCGGATCGAAATCATATTCATGTGGCGCCGTTCCTGGAGAAGCGGGGCGAGTCGTTGTTAACGGATGAGACGGAGCCGGAGGCGAATCTGCCGAATGGGTACCAGATGACGTTTCAGCAGGTGGATGTGCGGCGGCGGACGGAGTTGCCGTGGGCGGCGGGACGCTTCCTTTCGCAGGTGCTGCTGATGGATCTGTCCTCGAACCGGTTGGAGACGAAGTTGATCGCGGGGAGCGGGGCGTTTTCAGATCCGGAGAAAGAGAAGTTCTTGGCGGAGGAGCGGGCGAAGAAGGATCCGCCTGCGCCGTTTCCGGCGGCTAGCACGGCTTTGGCCGAAGCTCCGCCGATTCCGGAGGAGATGGGGATCACGTTAGCAGCTCCGCGAGTGGTGGTGCTCGAGAAGCAGGGGAAATTGGAGTTAAGCGGAGCGTGGCGGCTGCCCGTGCTGCCCGAGGAGTTGGTGAAGCCCGCGCATGCCGAATACAACAAGGCGAACGGGTTGATGCAGAAAGAGGGCGGCGCCTACGCGGCTTGCGTGGGCCTGCACTTGGTAGTGCTGAGCAGCGAAGAGGACGTTCCGAATCTTTACACGCTGCGGCTGCCGGTGGCGAAGGTGGAGATGGTGGACGGCAAGCCGGTGGCCAGCGGGAAGTTTACGGTGGATCTGCTGCAGATGCCAGACTTCCCGGTGGGAGAAGAGACGCTGTTTCTCTATGCCTACGGCAAGGAGTGGGCGAGCGAGCCGGCTGCGATTGGGGTGGTGGACCGGCGGCAGCAGTAGCATGGACTGGCACGACCTTCATGAGGGCGAAGAGGGGAAGCTGCTGGAATTGGCCGAGCAGTACCGGCTGCATCCCCTACATATCGAAGACTGTCAGCATGGGGACCAGAGTGCCAAGCTTGAAGATGGTGAGGACTACCTATTTGCTGTACTGAAGCCCGCCTACACTGAGAAAGATGGTTCCTTAGCTTTCGGCGACTTCGACATCTTTCTCGGGCCTGGCTACCTGATCACGTACGAAGAGGTGGGCTGCGCCGAGCTGCTTAGCCGGGTGGCTAAGTGCCGGAGTAACGACGCGCTTTCGAACGATCAGGTGGTGTATCGGATCCTGGATGGGATTGTTGATGCTTACCTCCCAGTCCTCGATCGGTATAGCGAAGAGATTGATGGAATTGAAGACCGGGTACTCTCGGATCCCCGGCCGGAGTTGCTCGCGAGCATCTTCACGCTGAAGCGGAACCTGATTGCTTTCCGCCGGGTACTGACGCAGACGCGGGATTTGGCCGGCCATCTGATGCGGACCGAGCATTCACTGATCAGCCCGAAGCTTTTGCCGTATTTTCGCGACGTGTATGATCATCTGTCGCGGCACATCGAGACCGTGGAGATGTCGCGAGACCTGCTCAGCGGAGCGCTGGACATCTACCTTTCGAGCGTCGCGAACCGGACGAATCAGACGATGAAGGTGCTGACGATTCTGAGCACGATCGCCCTGCCGAGTGTCGCGACGAGCAGTATCTTTGGAATGAACTTTGAGTTTCTGCCTTGGATTCATGAGCCCAACGGTGTGCTCTACGCTGCGGGGATGTCGCTATCCGTTACCGCGCTGCTGATCGGAGTTTTGCGTTGGAGGCGTTGGATCTAGCACGGAGCAGTGAAATATAATCACAGCGGCTCAATGGAACGATTCTTCGCGATGCTTCTTCTGCCGGTTGCGTTATCAGCACAGCCGGTGCCGCTGGAAACAGCGGCGCAAGCGATATTGGGCGCGAAGTGCGTAGGCTGCCACGGAGCGACGGCGATGTCAGGCCTGGATCTACGGAGCGCGGCAGCGTTGACAAAGGGCGGAAAGCGCGGCGTGGCCGTGGTGGCGGGCAAGGCTGAGGCAAGCTTGTTGCTGCGGGCGGTGGAACGGAAGGGCGAGTTGCAGATGCCTCCGGGGAAAGGGGCGCTAACGGCGGCGGAGATTGCGATCTTACGGGATTGGGTGAACGCGGGGGCGAAGTTCAGCGCTCCGGTAAGCGGTGCGGTCTGGTGGTCGTTCCGGAAGCCGGTACGCCCAACGCCACCAGGCGGAGGGCATCCGGTGGATGCGTTCCTGCGAGCGAAGGCGATAGAACATGGGTTGGCTATGGCGCCGCCGGCAGACCGGACGACGCTGCTCCGGCGAGCGACGTTTGACTTGCTGGGCTTGCCGCCAACGCCGGAGGAGACGGCGGCGTTCGTCAATGATGTGTCTCCAGAGGCGTACGAGAAGCTGCTGGACCGGTTGTTGGCCTCGCCGCGGTATGGAGAGCGGTGGGGACGCTACTGGTTGGACCTGGTGCGGTATGCGGACACGTCGGGCTTTGAAACAGATCACTTTTTTGTCAACGCCTGGCGGTACCGGGACTACGTGATTCGGGCGTTCAACTCCGACAAGCCGTACACGACGTTTGTGCAGGAGCAGATTGCAGCGGACGAAATTTGGCCCATGAATCTGGACCATGAAGGCACGTTGAAGTTGCCGGCAGAGAAGGCCGAGAATCTGAACCGGCGGATTGGGACGGGGCTGTTTACGATCGGCTCGTTTCCGATTGAGTTTACTTACTACGGCGACCAGTTCCGGGCGGAGTGGCAGGCGGATGCGGTGGACACGGTGGGGGCGGCATTTTTAGGGTTGACCGTAGGATGCGCGCGTTGCCACGACCATAAGTTCGACGCCATTTCGCACCGGGAATACTACCGCCTGAGTGCGCTGTTTGCGGGGAGCGTGGAGCGGGAGATACCACTGGGCGGGCTGTTCGACGTACAGACGAGTACCCGCTCCTTTCCGCTGCTCGCCCAGGCGGAGGCGTACAAACAACTGGCGAGGAGGGCCAAGGGGGCAGAGCGGGCAGAGTTATTGCGGAAGCTGGGGGAGGCGTATTTGCGGTCGCCGGCGCGGCCGGCGACCGCAAATGTGTTGGGTCATGAAGAGGTGGTTCCGGAAACCCACATTCTGATTAAGGGCGACTTCAAGAACAAGGGCGAACGGGTGACGCCGGGGTTCCTGGCGGCGTTGGGGGCAGGTCCGCGGATTGACGAGCCGAAAGACGTCCTGTTTGTGCCGCGGCGGCGGAAGGCTTTGGCGGAATGGTTAACTTCGGCAGAACAGCCGCTGCTGGGGCGAGTGATGGTGAACCGCATCTGGCAGGGCCATTTCGGCGAAGGGCTGGTACGGACACCCAACGATTTCGGCCGGCAGGGCGAGCCGCCGACGCATCCTGAGTTGCTGGATTGGCTGGCGGTAGAGTTTGCCGGGAAGGGTTGGAGTATGAAGCAGATGCACCGGCTGATCATGACTTCGCAGGCATATCAGGCCACGAGTGTCGCGCCGGCGGAGAGCTTGGCGAAAGATCCAGAGAATCTGTATCTAACGCGGATGAGCCGGCGGCGTCTCGACGGAGACGCCATTCGGGATACAACGCTGGCGGTGGCGGGGACGTTGAATTTGAAGATGGGCGGGGTGGGCGTAATCCCCGCGATGACGAAAGAGGAGTTGTTGGCCGCGCGCATGCCGGAGCTGTGGCCGGTGCATCCGGATCCGGCCGAGCATAACCGGCGGAGCGTCTATCTCCAGATGAAGCGGAGCCTGACGCTGCCCATGCTGCAGATCTTCGATGCTCCAGACACGGCATCGAGCTGCGCGCGAAGGGAGCGGTCGACGGTGGCGCCGCAGGCGCTGGCGATGATGAACAGCGAATTCACGGTAACGCAGGCGGGGCGATTCGCGGAACGTGTGAAAAAGGTGGCCGGTGAGAACGTGGAGGCGGCGGTCGACGCGGCTTGGCGAATCGCGCTTTCCCGGCCTCCTTCGGCGGCCGAGCGGAGCACGGCGGCGGCCTATCTACGGCGGAATTCGCTCGAGCGGCTTTGCCTGATGGTGCTGAACATGAGTGAGTTTCTGTATGTCGATTAGCGATTCGCGGCGGCGATTTTTACAGACGGCCGGGATGGGATTCGGCTGGCTAGCCGCGGCAATGGGCGCCGAGCCCAAGGTGGCGCACTGGCCGGCGAAGGCGAAGCGGATCATCCATCTCTTCATGCAGGGCGGTCCGAGCCAGGTGGATACCTTTGACCCGAAGCCGCTGTTGAATAAGCTGCACGGCCAGCATCCACCGGCCAGTTTCGGGAACGAGGACTTCCAGAATGGCAAGTTCCTGGATCTGGTGATTCTGGGTTCGAAGCGGACGTTTCAGCGGCACGGGCAATCGGGGCTCGAGATCTCCGATCTGTTTCCGCATACGGCGAAGCGGGCGGACGATTTGGCCGTGATCCGGTCGTGCTTCCATGACGGGTTTACCCACTCGCAAGCACAGTTTTTGATTCACAACGGTTGGCCGCGCATTGGCCGGCCGAGTTTGGGTTCGTGGCTCCTGTATGGGTTGGGATCGGAGAATCAGAATCTGCCGGGGTTTGTGGTGTTGCTCGAGGGTGGAGTGCGGTCAGGTCCGGCGGTGTACGGGCAGGGCTTTTTGCCGGCGGCGTATCAGGGGACGTCGTTCCGGCCAGGGAAGAATCCGATTTTGAATCTAACGCCGCCGGCTGGGATGGGACGCGCGGAGCAACGGGATCTGCTGGATACCTTGGGGGAGATGAATCGGACGCATCTGGCGGCTCGGAACTCGGATTCGGAGTTGGCGGCGCGATTGGAATCGTACGAGCTGGCATTTCGGATGCAGATGGCGGCTCCTGAGGCCACCGACATCTCGGGTGAGTCGGAGGCGACGAAGAATCTGTATGGACTGGACCATCCGGATCCGGTGGGGGCTGATTTCGGGGGACGATGTTTGCTGGCGCGGCGGTTGGTGGAGCGGGGCGTACGCTTTGTGCAGGTTTGGTCGGGGAACGGGATGAACGCGACGGATTGGGACGGGCACATTGCGTGCGATGCGAACCACCAAGCCAAGGCCCGGCAGACAGACCAGGCCGTGGGGGCGCTGCTGACCGATTTGAAGGAACGCGGGCTGCTGGATTCGACACTGGTGATTTGGGGTGGAGAGTTTGGGCGGACCCCGACCTCCGACGGCGGAGGCGGCGGCTCGGAGGGCCGGGATCATAATCCTTACGGATTTACGATCTGGATGGCAGGTGGTGGGGTGAAGGGCGGCCAGGTGATCGGGGGAACAGATGAGTTGGGCTTGCGGGCAGCCAAAGAACCGGTACATTTGCACGACCTGCACGCGGCGATTTTGGGGTTGTCAGGCTTGGACCATACGAAGCTGACGTATCCGTATCTGGGCCGGAATTTCCGGTTGACTGATGTGGGCGGGGACATGGCGCTGTTGGCTAAATTGACGAAGGGATGAGGACTTTATGCGCTGGTTCGTGGGACTGCTTATCGGGATAGGGATGGCGCTGGGGGCCGATGAGGCGGAGCGTGTGCACGAGGCGGCGTCGGGTTGGACGGTAGGGGCGGTGCGACAGGATCGGGCGGCGTTGGAGCGATTCTTGGCGGAAGATCTGCAATACGCGCATGCCGGAGGCCAAAGGCAGACAAAGGCGGAGTATATTGCGGCGGTCACGAAGGGGGCAGCGCGGTATGAATCGTTTGTGTTTAGCGATGTGACTGTGCGAGTGAGCGGGAAGGCAGCGTGGTTGACGGGGTTTGTGGATGTGAAGCTGGTTGGGCAGGAATCTTTCCGGGTACGGACGATGCAGGTGTACGTGAAGAACGAGGGACAGTGGCAGATGGCGGCCCATCAATCAACTCGGATTAATCGGTAACATAGAGACGATGAACCGTTCTTTGGAACGTCGGGTTCTCTGCTTTCTGAACTTGATGGTGTTAGCGCTGGGAGTAGCGCTGGTGAGCGGGTGTGGTGCGGCGCGGGCCGGTCGCTTCGAGGCGTTCGCTGCGGCGGGCATGAAGTATTCGGAGGCGCGGAACCAATTTCTACGTCATTCACTCGATGTGAATATCGAGCGGGATACCTTGGAGCTGCGGAAGCAGCACGGGGCGCTGGATGCGGCGGGACGCGCGCGGGTCCTGACGGATCAGGACAAGATTGTGCAGGAGCGGATCGCGATCCTCGCCGATCTCGAACGGCATGGCGCCGTGATGAGCCAGTATTTTCTGGCACTGGCGCGGCTGGCGAGTCCGCAGGCGGACGCCAACGCGGCGGCCGCGGCGACTAAGCTTTCGGGAGAGTTAGGCGGGCTGACCAATGCCCTGGCGAAGAAGTCGATTGGAGGAAATCCGATTAGCGAATTGATTGGCCAAGCCACCGGAATGGCCGTGGGAGGCTTTCGGAATCGCGCGCTGGAGAGGCATCTCAAAGAACATGCTCAGACCGTACAAAGGGAGCTGACGCTCGAAGAAGAACTGCTGCGGGTTCTGACGGACGAGATGATCGCCGACCGCAAGGCACTACAGGTAAATGAGCGGCGGACGGTGCTGGTGCCTCCCTTCCGCGGCAACGCTCCGCCGCCGGAGTGGGATGCGGAGCGCAAGCGGTTTCTGTTAGCCGAGGTGGATCTGACGCGAGCGCGAGCCGCCCAGGACGCGGCGCGACAGCTCCGGATGGTATTTGAGAGCTTGGCCGGGGGCGCCGACGATGGTGGCTTGGCGGCGCTACAGTTTGCGATTGAGCGGGTAAACCAATTTGTTGGGCCGGGTGGGAAGTGACATGAGCGACGCGAATCCAATAACTCCTGAAATTCTTTCGCCGCACGAGTTGCGGAATGCGATGCGCAGCGCGCTGAAGAGCGCACTTGATCGCATGGACAGCGACGAATTCTTAGATGAACTGGAGGAGTTAACGGAGGAGAAGCGGAACGCGGCGGCGATCACGCGCGGCGAGGTGTTCCGGGCTTGGCGGCGGTTGAATAATCAACAGTTGGAAGAAATTCGAGACGAGTTGATGGCGAATGAGGCGGAGCTGCGAAGAGCGACGGGGGAGTTGGCTGAGGCGAGGGCGGGGGTGGAGAAGGTGGCCGCGTTTCTTGACACGGCCAACCAGTTTCTGAATGTGGCGGCGAGGGTAATTTTCCTCGTATAGGCTCTTACCGGGGCCAGGTTTTGGCTTGGGTGGTGGGTTTGGTGGTGAACTCTTTCGGGCTGAGCAGAAATTTCTGTTTGCATTCCATCTGGCAGAAATGATAGGTCTGCCCTTTGTAGGCGGTTTGCAGGGGGGAGTTAGCGGTATCGATGTCCATCCCGCAGATGGGATCTTTGACGATTACAGAGTTTGTCATCTCCTCCGTAAGGGAGCATGGGGAGGGCCACTCCACTATATTCGGAATCCAAGGCGAAATGAGAGACGGGGCCGGAGAAGATCGACGGCCCACGGTCAAGTAACCCCCGGAGGTCGGAATGGGCTACAGTTTTAGCATGATGGTCCGAATCGGTTGGGCGCTGGGTGGATTGCCCGCCTTACTCTTATTATTTTGCGGGGTGATGAAGTTGATGAGCCCTCCGGAGGTCGTGCAAGGCTTTGAAAAGCTCGGTTGGCCAGCGGCGCTCGCTTTGCCGATTGGGATTCTCGAGATCGTGGTGACGTTGGTTTACTTGTTTCCGCGAACGGCGTTACTGGGGGCGATCCTCGTGACCGGCTATATGGGCGGGGCGATTGCGACGCATGTCCGGTTGGGTGATCCAGTGTTCGTCCACGTCCTGATTGGCTCGGCGTTCTGGGGCGGACTGTACCTTCGTGATGCGCGAATCCGGGCGCTGATTCCGCTGCGGAGTG
This sequence comes from Candidatus Sulfopaludibacter sp. SbA3, assembly GCA_945890485.1. Taxonomy (GTDB): domain Bacteria; phylum Acidobacteriota; class Terriglobia; order Bryobacterales; family Bryobacteraceae. The sequence continues at coordinate 70,929 of CAMDCN010000025.1, forward strand.
CGTGATACGATCAGGCCGATGAGAATTTTATTGGCCGTTTTTTTGATGGCGGTATCGCCTTTAGCCGCTGCGGAGTTCAAGTCGGTGAAGGAGTGCGTGCCCGGCATCGCGGTACAGGACCGGAAGAACCTGACGGGCAAGATTGTGGCCGTCGAGAATGGGTTATGCCGGGTGAAGCTGGACCAGGATGGTAAAGTGACGACTTACCTGCATTGGATGCTGCGGGTGGCCGGGGCGAGCGCTGAGACCGATGACCAACTGAAAGTGGGACCGTACGAGTGCTATGTCGGCAGTCAGGCCGCGGGCGGACTACGGATAACCGCGCCTGGAAGCTACGTGAGTGACGGGAAGAGCGGCAAATTTCGCGTGGAGCCGTCGCGGAAAATCGTATTTGAAAGCGGTCCGTTTTCTGAATATCACGCCAAGCTGCTGGCCGGGCCAAAGATTGGCATGAATCTGAACGGTGGCACCTTTTACAACATGGTCTGCGACCCGGTGCGATAGCACTTAATGGTCGGCGATGGCGCCGTCCGGGAAACGGAGTTGCTGGCGGGTGTGGGGCTGATACGGGCGCTGGGCGGCCACTTTTTCGTCGAGATCGACGCCTAAACCGGGGCGGTCTGGCGGGAGGGCGAATCCTTTCTCGTAGCTGATGCCGCCACCGTAGAAGAGATCCTTCCAGTACTGCTCGTTGCCACGGTGGGTAATCTCCTGGATGGCGAAATTAGGCGTCGAGAAGTCTACGTGGAGCGAGGCGAGGGTGCTCACTTCGCTTTGGGGGTTGTGAGGCGCTAGTTCGATCCGGTAGGCCTCGGCGATGGTGGCGATCTTCTTCATTTCGAGGATGCCGCCGCAGTGGACGACGTCGGGCTGTACATAGTCGACGAGATGGCGCTGGCAGATCGGCGTGAAGCCGTACTTCGTGAAGAGGCGCTCGCCGGTGGCTAGCGGGATTCGCGTGGAGGCGCGGAGGTGCGCGAGTTCGTCGATGTCTTCAATCTGCGTGGCTTCTTCGACGAAGAAGGGGCGATACTCTTCGGCGCGGCGGCAAAAGTCGATGGCCATCGTGGGGGTGGTTTTGCCGTGGAGGTCAATGCAAATGCGGAAATCTTCGCCGACGGCCTGGCGCACGGCTTTCAGGTTGGCGATGCCTTCTGAGACCGAGCGGACAGGGTCGATAGTGTCGCCCTGGGTGGTGATGAACGCCGCTTTGCAGCCGGTCCAACCTTCCTGCTTTGCTTTGAGCCAGGACTGGGCGTAGGCCTGGGGAGAGTTTCCGCCGGCGTGGACGTACATTTGGACACGATCGCGAGCGCGGCCGCCGAGAAGTTTCCAAATAGGCTGGCCGACGGCCTGGCCGAGGATATCCCAGAGAGCGATTTCGACGGCTGAGATGGCGGAGTTCAGAATGGGTCCGCCGCGCCAGCGGGGCCAGCGGTACATGGCCTGCCAGTGCATCTCGATGTCGGCGGGATCTTTGCCGAGGAGATAGCGTTTATGCTCTTCAATCGCTGCGGCCATGGTGGCTTCCTTACTGGTGACGGAGCCTTCGCCGAGGCCGGTGAGGCCCTGGTTTGTATAGAGCTTGACGAAGACGTAATTGGAAGCGTTGGGTCCGCCGCGATTGACGATGAAGGTCTTGAGATCGGTGATCTTGAGATTGAGGGGTTTGGCCTTCTCGCGGGATTGGGCGAGGAGGGAGACGGGGGCCGCGAGGGCGAGGAGGTTCCGGCGGGTCATGCCGGGTATTCTATGTCAATCGACGTGGCATCTTCGAGAGGAACTCGGTGGCGAGTTGTTTTTCGGCAGTCGTTAGCGGGCTAAACCTGGTTCGGCAAAGGGGGTGGCCGACGGAGCTGGGGACTCGGTGGCGTTTACTGTGAACCGGTGGCTGCATCGAGATAGTCGCAGAGTTCTGCGTGAGCCAAACAATATGAACGCCTGAAGGGTAGGCCAGTAAGTGGCCGGAAAGATGGGATATGGAAACCCGACCCGACTCTAGTTTCGACATTACTGCGCCCGAACCTTGGCCAACGGCCCCTAAGGTGGGGGATTCGCCCCAACGCGGCAATTGTGAAGAGCGATGTAGGGAACCACTTTTCGAGAGGCAACGCGCACCAGACCCTAGGAGTCGGCGGGGTTTCGGCGATTGGCACTGGAATTGCGAAAGGAGGTCCTCATGCAAGCAAGTCCCTTAGGGTCAATCATCGCTGGGGGCCTGACGATGAGCGCCATTGCTCTGATCGGGAGCGTCACGATCCTGCTCTCGGAGGCTCGTTTGCGAGCGATGATGCTTCCCTTGGTGGCACTAGCAGCAGGCTCGATGCTGGGCGGCGCGCTATTTCACATGATTCCATCGGCGGTGGATCTCATGGGGAATCGTATGCCGGTTTATGTTTGGATAGCGGTGGGATTTAGTTTGTTCTTCGTTTTGGAGCAGTTCTTGAACTGGCACCATTGCCACCAGACGCCCTGCCAGCACCAACCGATCACCTACCTCGTACTGGTAGCCGATGCGGTGCACAATTTTATTGGGGGATTGGCGGTTGGGGGAGCGTTCGTCATGGATTTCAGGATCGGGCTTAGTGCTTGGATGGCGGCAGCGGCCCATGAAGTACCGCAGGAACTGGGTGACTTCGCCGTACTGGTGCATGGAGGCTGGGGGGCTCGGAGGGCACTGCTATTCAACTTTTTATCCGGGCTGACGTTTCTCTTGGGCGGGATTGCGGCGTATGTCACCTCGTTATCTATGGATGTGAGCTTTTTAATACCGTTTGCAGCGGGCAATTTCATTTACATCGGAGCAGCCGATCTCATTCCGGAGTTGCGGAAGCAAACGCAACTGTCTTTTAGTCTTTTACATTTCGCTTCGTTCCTGGTGGGAGTTGTGCTGCTGGCACTGGTGCGACTGTGGCTTTCGCCGCAACCATGACGGGTGGCCCGTTGGGCATTTGGCGCGTGGAGACTTTGGCCCAGAGGAGGCTTTCGGCGGGGTTACCTTTGACGATGACGGGTCCGTTGTGGCTCCGGCGGAGAGCGCCAGCGGCGGTGCGGAGTTCGAGGCCGAGCGTAGGGGAGCTTTGGCCGTGGCAGGTGAAGCAGTACTTGGTGAAGATTGGCAGAACGTCCTGCTCGTAGCTGGAGGCCGCGAGGGCGAGGAGGTTCCGGCGGGACATGCCGGGTGTTCTATGTCAATCGACGTAGAGAAATTCGTTCGAGCTGAGGAGGACCTGGGCGAAGGCTTTGAAGGGCATCTTTGCGAGGAACTCGGCGGCGAGATGCTTCTCGGCATTCGTGGGCGGGCGGGAAAGCGTAAGCTGGTACGCGGCATCGACGTTCGATTCGCTGCGCTTCGCGAGGGCCTCGGCGGCTTTCCAGATAAAGTCGTCATTGAGCATGGTGAGCGACTGGAGAGGCGTGGCGGAGGGGACGCGGCGGGTGCAGTTGGTATCGATGATGGGATAGTCGAAAACGCCGAGGAAGGACATGGGGTAGGTCCGGCGGTGAGTGAGATAGATGCTGCGGCGCCACTGCGCGGACTCGGGCTCTTTTGTCGAGACGACCTGGAGGCCATCGGGGCGCATCTCGAGGGGGACGGGTGGGCCGCCGGCTTGGGAGTTCAGTTTGCCAGCCGCGGAGATAACAGAATCGCGCAGGGCTTCCGCGTCGAGGCGGCGGAGATTCATGCGCCAGAGAAGCTTGTTTTCGGGGTCGACGGCGTTACCCTTATCGTGCTGGAGGCTCTGCTGGCGGTAAGCCGTAGACAGCATGATCTGCTTATGAAGCCGCTTGGCGCTCCATCCGTTGGCCATGAAGTCGAGAGCAAGATAGTCGAGTAGGGGTTGGTTAGACGGTAAGGCACCCGTGGTGCCAAAGTTGTCGGGCGTCGAGACGATGCCGACTCCGAAGTGGCCTTGCCAAATGCGGTTGACGATGACGCGCGCCGTGAGTGGATGGTCAGGACTGGTGAGCCATTCGGCAAAGGCGAGGCGGACGCCGGAGGTTTCGCCTTGCTTGTTGGAGGAACCGTGGGCGTCGGTGGCATTAGGCTTCGAAAGGATGGCAGGGTAACCAGGGGTGACGCGGGGCCCAGGAGCATCGGCGCTGCCTCGCTGGAGGAGGCGGATCTTCGGGGGTTTGCCGACATCCCAGAGGGCCTGAATCTTTCCGAGCTTGGACCATTCGGGGTCCTTGGCGTACTGCTCTCGGAAGGGGGCGTTGAACTTGTTGAAGAGGTACTTCTGAATTTCGGTACGCCGGTCGATTGGGGTGGTGAGGGCCGCTTTGAGGTCGGCGCGGATGGGTTCAGGGACGGCTTGGAGTTGCTCGTTGAGGAGGCGGGCTTCGATGGAGAGGTGTTGGTCCGTCGGGAGGATGTAGAGGTGGTGGTTCTGGGGTTGGATCCAGTCCGTGGGATTGTAGGCGTTGGTGAAAAGGGCGAGGAAGCGGTAGTAGTCTTTGTGCGAGATGGGATCGAACTTGTGGGTGTGGCAGCGGGCGCAATTCATGGTGAGGCCGAGGGCGCTGCTGCCCACCTTTTCGATGAGCTTGAAAAGGGCTTCGTAGCGTTCGACGGGGAGGTTGGAGATGTCCTCCTCGGTGATGTCGAGAATGGTGCGGAGGTAGCCGGTGGCGGTGAGGAGCTCGTTGATTTCGGGGGTGCGGGACTTGGCGCTACGCCAGTCGACGAGTTCATCGCCGGCGAACTGCTCGATTAAGAAGCGGTTCCAGGGCTTGTCTTCGTTGTAGGCTTTGATGACGTAGTCGCGGTAGCGCCACATTCCTTCGGCGTACTCGGCTTTTATGGGATTGAAGTCTTTGCCAGTGGTGTCGACGTAGCCGGCGGCGTCGAGCCATTGGCGGCCCCAGCGTTCGCCGTAGCGAGGCGAGGCGAGGAGTTGATCGAGGAGGGCCTCGTAGTTGGCGCCGGAACGCTCGAAAGCGGTGATCTCTTCGGGGGTGGGTGGGAGGCCGGTGAGGTCGAGATAGGCGCGGCGGAGAAGTTTTTCGCTGGGAGCGTCCGGGCTGAAGCTGAGGGCTTTGGCTTCGAGTTGGGCGAGCAGGTGCTGGTCGATGGAGGTGCGACCCCGGGCCTTGGCTTTGACTTTGGGAAGCGGGGCGGGCGTGGGCTTTTGGAAGGCCCAGAAGCTGCGTTGCGCGGCGGTGAGGGGCGGATCTTCTTCCCTGGTGAAGGGGCGATCGGCGGTGTTCGCGGTGACGAGTTCGTTGAACTCGCCGCGGTCGATCCATTCGCGGACGGCGCTGATTTCGGATTCCGTGAGCGGGGCGCCGGCGCCTTTCGGCGGCATGTTGTGGCTGGTGATGCGGCGGACGAGGAGGCTGCGATCGGAGAATCCTTCCACGATGACGGGGCCGTTGGCGCTGCCTTTGAGAACGTCGGCGACGGTGTGGAGACGGAGGCCGGCGGCGGCGGATTTCTCGCCGTGGCAGTTGGAGCAACGGGACAGGAGGACGGGCGGAAGCGGGGCGGCGGTTTTGACGGGCGCGTCGGAGGGGGCGCCAGCTTCGATCCATTGCTTGACGACGTCGATGTCGGAGTCCGGGACCTTCTGGCCGTACACGGCCGGGGGCATTTGGCGAGTGGAGACCTTGGTCCAGAGGAGGCTTTCGGCGAGGTTGCCCTTGGCGATGACGGGGCCGTTGTGGCTGCCGCGGAGGGCTCCGGCGGCGGTGCGGAGGTCGAGGCCGAGCTTCGGCGAGCTTTGGCCGTGGCAGGTGAAGCAGTACTTCGTGAAGATGGGGAGGACGTCCTTCTCGTAGCTGGGGGCCGCGAGCGCGAGGGCAGGAACGAGAAGGAGGAGCCAGGGCTTCATGCGAGGAGGTCCAGAACGGGTTTGGCGCCGGTGATGGAGACGTCGGAGGGCGTTTCGAGGCGGCCGCCATTCGGATACTGCACTTTGGCGTGGTCGAGGCCGAGTTGGCGGAGGACGGTCGCGATCATGGCGGGAACGGAGACGCGGTTCACGACGGCTTTGTAGCCGAACTCATCGGTTTCGCCATAGATGAGCCCTTTCTTGAAGCCGCCACCGGCGAACCAGAGAGTGAAGGCGTTGCGGTTGTGGTCGCGGCCGTCGCCGTTCTGGGTGGTGGGGAGGCGGCCGAACTCGCCGGCCCACATGACGATGGTGGAATCGAGGAGGCCGCGGCTCTTCAGGTCGGTGATGAGGGCGGCGGAGCCTTGGTCGACTTCGCCGGCGATATTGTGGAGATCCTTTGAGATGCTGTTGTGGTGGTCCCAGGGTTGCCCGGGACTGGTGGTGACCTGGACGAAGCGGACGCCTTTTTCGACGAGGCGGCGGGCCATCAGACAGCGGAGGCCGTAGGCGCCGGCCTTGGGGTCGTCGAGGCCGTAGAGCTTTTTGGTGGCGGCGGATTCGTTGGTGGTATCGAGGACCTCGCCAGCGGCGAGTTGCATGCGGGCGGCGAGTTCGAAGTTACGGATGCGGGCGTCGAGTTCGTGTTCGCCGGGGTGTTGGCGGGCGTGAGCTTCGTTGAGTTTGGCGAGGAGATCGAGAGTGGAGCGCTGGGCGCCGTCGGGGAGCTTTTCGGGAGGATTGAGGTGGTGGACGGGGGCGCCCTTCATGCTGAATTCGACGCCGGCGAAGGTGGCGGGAAGGTAGCCGTTGGCCCAGAGTTGTTTGCCGCCGATGGTGTAGCCGGTGGGGTCGCGGAGGACGACGTAGGCGGGGAGGTTCTGGTTTTCGGTGCCGAGAGCGTAGCTGACCCACGCGCCCATGACGGGGCGGCCGGGGAAGATCTTGCAGGTGAGGAGCATGTTGAGCGCTTCGAGGTGGTTGTTGTGCTCGGTGTGCATGCTGCGGATGAAGGTGAGGTCGTCGACGATCTTGGCGGTGTGGGGGAGCATCTCGGAGATGTCCATGCCGGACTGACCGTACTTCTGGAAGGTGAAAGGAGTCGGTAAGAGGGTGTTGACGTTGTTGGGCTGGTGGATTTCGACGCCGCCGGGGAGGGGCTTGCCGGACAGTTTCTGGAGGAGGGGCTTCGGATCGAAGAGATCCATTTGGCTGGGGCCACCGTTTTGGACGAGTTGGATGATGGCTTTGGCTTTGGCGGGGAAATGCGGGGGGCGGGCGGCGATGTCGTTGACGGGGTTAGCGCGGAGGAGATCGGCGAGGACCAGGGAACCGAAGCCGAGGGTGGTGCGCTCGAGAAGTTGGCGGCGGGAGAAAACGTCCACGGGAGTTGGGTCCAGGATATCAGTTTGCTGTGAGGCGCTGGCCTGCGATTGAAGCCAGAATCCAACTGAAGCACTCTGGGCAAATGGCGCGCAGATTACGACGTTGTAAGGCTGGGCCAATTTCTCCTGAAGTCGTTGATTGTACGGGAGTTCGGCGACGACGGCGGACCGTCGAAGGTTCGGTTCGTTTTTGGCCATACCTTTTTGGCCAAACCTTTTTGGCCAAACCAGGGTCCACTCGGTGGATCAGGCGGCAAATTTAGGGCTTGGTTTGGGATACCGATTGCGCAATTCCGTGACGTCGTAATGAGGCGCGCATTTCTTCAGAAGTGGTTCATCGTACAGAAGTTGCACCACAAACCGAGGCAACGGAAAGTTGGGTTCCTTTTTAGCTTGGTCGGCAAGTTTGAGCATCTCGTCGATGACATATTGCGGCGGATCCGGGTCGATGAGAACGTCTGAGTCCGCAGTGATATCCACCGGCTCGGGCGGCATCATGGGGAATGACTTCTTAATTCGTTCGAGGAGCTGCACGAATTTGTTCCAGGCGGCCAGGTGGGTTTTCTTTTTGCGCTCGAGGAAGCGGAAAACTTTGTCGTTGTTTGCGGCACGCTGTATCGCGTGATGGCTATGGTGCACAGCCGGCACCTCCGGCCACTCGCGGCGCACGTTATCGTGTTCGACCTGAAGCTGGAGCGTTTCCAGGTTCTCGTAGCGTTCGAGTTGGAACTGCTCGGCAGTGATATGGCGGACGATGCCGAGCTCTACTTCCGAGTCTGGCCGGTACTGCCGCAGATTAGCCTGATGGAGATGGACATAGGCCTTGCGGTCTTCCACCGAGAGGACCGTCGCGAAAGCCGGTAACACTTCGTCGTGAACATCGACGAACTTGCCGACGGTGATGGCATTCATGGAGCTGCGATGTTTGCCTTCGATGGTGACGGGGCCTTTGCTTTTGGCTCCGTTGCGACGGGCTGTTTCGGCGCGACGCTGCATTTGTTCTTCGGTCAGGATCTTTTTCATGGCGATTGCTCTTTGGCTGGAATTTACGGGCCGCTCGCGTGGACGAGGGACCCGACTCCACGATGGGGTCTGGGCGCGGGGAATCGGATCCCGTGAATCGCCAAGAACCTGTAACCGATTGAAGTTAGGCCAGTTGCTCTTCGCAAATATTTCTGAATGGTCCGTGACTCACAGGCGGGTGAGGAACATGTTCACCAAATTGTCGCTACATTTCTCTTTACATTCGCTCCGTTCTGCCCTAATCTTTGGGAACGGTCGCTTGCACCGTAACTGACTGGCGATGTTACTCGCTGGTTGGACATCGACACTCGCCGCAGAGTCGGTCTAGCCTTGTAGATCCGCGAGTTCCTATGTCGATTTCCTTCCTTCCGTCCTTCCTTCCTATAGGATGCCTTCTGCTTCTGGCTTCGTCGTTGGTGGCGCAGAAGCCGGCGCCGCTGCCGTCTCCGGACGCGGTTGATCTCGGGCAACTTTATGAGCGCGTTCTCGTCGTCTGCCCCTTAGTTGGCAAAGGGACATA
>CAMDCN010000026.1 GCA_945890485.1 Candidatus Sulfopaludibacter sp. SbA3
GTCGAAGCTCCGGAAGGAGTTCTTCGCGTTGTGCTTGCTCAGCACTTTCGTGATCGCGGCGGTCAAGGTCGTCTTGCCGTGATCGATATGCCCGATCGTGCCGATGTTTACGTGCGGCTTACTACGATCAAATTTTTCTTTCGCCATGGTATTCCGGGATTCTCCTGGTTAGTGGAAGCTCGTTTGCCTTACGCGCCGGTCTTGCCTTGCGCCTTAGCAATAATTTCGTTTGCGATATTGGTGGGGACTTCTTCGTATCGGCCGAAGTGCATTGTGAAGCTGCCGCGGCCCTGGGTCCGGCTGCGGAGTTCGGTCGCATAACCGAACATCTCGCTGAGGGGCACCATCGACTTAATCAGTTGGGTGGTACCGCGCATCTCCATGCCTTCGAGGCGTCCACGACGGGAGATTAAATCTCCGTTCACGGGTCCCATGTATTCGTCCGGCACGACCACTTCAACGGCCATGACTGGCTCAAGGAGAACCGGCTTGGCTTTCTTCACCGCATCTTTGATTGCCAGTGAACCAGCAATCTTAAATGCCATTTCCGAAGAGTCGACGTCATGGTAGCTGCCGTCGTACAGGCTTACCTTTAGGTCCGACATTGGGTAGCCAGCGAGAATTCCGCCCTCAAGAGCCTCGATGATGCCCTTTTCGATGGCCGGAACGTATTCCTTAGGAACCGTACCGCCCACGGTGGCGTTTTCGAACTCAAAGCCTTTTCCTTCTTCAAGCGGTTCGATGCGAATCTTGGCATGACCATATTGGCCTTTACCACCGCTTTGCCGAACGTGACGGCCGTCTCCGGAGGCGTTGGACCGAATCGTCTCACGGTACGCCACCATCGGCTTGCCGACGTTTGCTTCCACACCGAATTCGCGCCGCATGCGGTCTACGATGATTTCGAGGTGAAGTTCGCCCATGCCAGCCAGAATGGTCTGGCCCGTTTCGATGTCCGTTGAAACGCGAAGAGTAGGGTCTTCGTTGACTAGCTTGTTGATGGCCAAACCCATCTTTTCCTGGTCCGGCTTCGACTTGGGTTCGATCGCCAACTGGATAACGGGGGCCGGGAAGTCAATCCGCTCGAGCAGCACAGGATGCTTCTCGTCGCAAATCGTGTCGCCTGTGGAAACCTGCTTGAGACCTACGCAGGCACAAATGTCGCCCGCAAGGATTTCAGTAATGTCTTCGCGCTTGTTGGCGTGCATCTTGACGAGGCGCCCAACACGTTCCGACTTGCCCTTTGCAGCGTTGTATACCGAGGTTCCGGCATACAGCTTACCCGAGTATACCCGGATGAATGCCAGCTGACCGACGAACGGGTCAGTCATGATTTTGAAAACCAGACCCGAGAACGGCTCGTTGTCGTCGGCTCGACGGGGTTCCGGCTTATCATTGTCCGGATTTTTACCCTCAATCGTAGGAATATCCAACGGATGGGGCAGATAGTCGCAAACGGCGTCGAGCAGGTTCTGAACGCCCTTGTTCTTGAAGGCAGTTCCACAGATGACGGGGAACATCTTCTGAGCGATCGTGGCCTTCCGAATTCCAGCCATCAACTCTTCGGTGGTGATCTCTTCACCCTCAAAGAACTTGTGCATTAGAATATCGTCGGTCTCGGACACAGCTTCCACGAGTAGAGCGCGGTACTCGTGCGCCTTTTCAACGAGATCTGCGGGAATTTCGACATCGTCAAATTCGGCGCCGAGGGAGTCGTCGCGCCAAATCCGAGCGTTCATCTTCACCAGGTCTACAATTCCGAGGAACTGGTCCTCGGCGCCGATCGGCAACTGGATCGCGACCGGGCGGCACTTCAAACGATCAATGATGGTGTCGACGGAGTGATAGAAGTCAGCACCAACGCGATCCATCTTGTTAATGAAACAGATGCGAGGAACGCTATACTTGTCAGCCTGCCTCCAAACCGTCTCTGACTGCGGCTGCACGCCGGCTACGGCATCGAACACGGCGCAGGCACCATCGAGAACACGGAGAGAGCGCTCGACTTCGGCGGTGAAGTCAACGTGGCCCGGTGTGTCAATGATGTTGATTTGAATATCGCGCCAGCTACAGGTGGTGGCAGCGGAGGTGATGGTGATACCACGCTCCTGCTCCTGCTCCATCCAGTCCATGGTGGCGGTGCCTTCATGGACTTCACCGATCTTGTAGGTACGACCGGTGTAATACAGAATTCGTTCCGTAGTGGTGGTTTTACCGGCATCAATGTGGGCCATGATGCCGATGTTGCGCATTTTCTGAAGGGATACAGTCCGAGCCATAAGTGAGTTTGGTGTTTAAGGGCTGTCTTCTTTAGTTACCAGCGGTAGTGCGCAAAGGCCTTGTTCGCCTCGGCCATACGATGGACGTCGTCTTTCTTTTTGATGGCGCCGCCCCGGAGGTTCGCCGCATCAAGAAGTTCGCCTGCCAGGCGCTCCGGCATACCCTTCTCAGGGCGATTCCGGGCATTCAACACGATCCAGCGGATTGCCAACGACGTGCGGCGATTCTGAGGAACCTCAATCGGCACTTGGTAGTTGGCGCCACCAACGCGACGGGTTTTCACCTCGAGCATCGGCTTAGCGTTTTCCACGGCTTTCTTGAACATCTTCAGAGCGTCTTCACCCGAACGCTCAGCGACCTTGTTCATCGCGGCATAAAAGACCTTTTGAGCAACAGTCTTTTTGCCATCCCACATCAGGGAGTTGACAAACTTCTCAGCCAGCGTCGATCCAAATACCGGATCGGGCTGCACTTCGCGAATTTCCGCACTTCTTCTACGCGGCATAAATCCTCAAATCCTCAAAAGTTACGACTTCGGGCGCTTGGCGCCATATTTCGAGCGGCTCTGCTTCCGGTTGGCCACGCCAGCCGCATCCAGAGTCCCCCGCACCACGTGATACCGAACGCCCGGCAGATCCTTTACGCGGCCTCCGCGGATCAGCACAATCGAGTGCTCCTGCAGGTTGTGCCCCACGCCTGGGATATAGGTGGTAACTTCGATTCCGTTGGTCAAGCGCACACGCGCGACCTTCCGAAGTGCCGAATTCGGCTTCTTCGGCGTAGTGGTGTAGACACGGGTGCAAACTCCGCGCTTCTGCGGGCAAGCCTGCAGAGCCGGGCTAGCCGTCTTGTAACGAGTCGCAATACGACCCTTACGCACGAGCTGGTTGAACGTAGGCACGAATACCCTCTCTCGGTAAAACTTTAAAATCTTTGTTTTTAGGCGTCTGAGCTCTCTCGGTCAAGCAATTTCCGGCTGGGAGCCTTCCATTTGCGACCACAGAACTCTTTTGTGATGAACGGTCCGAATGTAGGAGACCGTGGGATAGTGCGGAGATGATCTTGGGACTCGCCCATGCCCCTTCGAAGCTCTAAGTCTTGAAGGAACCTCGGGGCGGGCTCTCAACCGGACTTCAACTGTTTAATCGGTTTCCCGTTAAACCACCGTGGCATTGCGCCCCAGTTCAGTGTGAAGTGGTAGTCGAAAGCAGATACAGCGACCCGCTAACAGCAAACCTTACGAGTGTAGCGAAACAGACACAGTCTGTCAACTCGACAGAATAATTCCGTCGGTCGCATCGCGACACCTCCACAGAGTATCACATCGTTTCCTCCGCCTGCCACTTTTCTCTACGGAAAATAGCGAAGGGTGACCCCGGCTGGACTGTCGGCCGATCCCACGCGCACGGTGACGGGAATCGCCTCCCCCTGTAATCCTTCTGGTACCCGTGCATTCACTTGCATTACGCCAGCCACGAGCCCCGGCGCACCGCCCGCGTAAAGAACTTCCGCCTCCCGGCCGGCCATGAGCACTCGGACGGGCAACACGGGGCGTGGCAGCGTTTCGCCCACTACCGACCCGTCCACCGGAACCGGTTGCAGCATGCCCTCGCCCGTCACATAAATGGTCACTACGTCTTGCGTCCACAAGGCCGCCGCCGGACCTCGGCCCGAAGTATCCGCTGTGAAGATAGCTGGCGCGCTTCCTGCCACGGCCACCTGCAGCGAGGGGCCCACCAGCCCATTCGCTTCCAACGCCACCGGCACTGTCGCCTTTCCGCTGACCCCATACGGCACAATGGCACTTAACTGGCCCGAAGCAACGTAAAGCAGCGGAGCCGCCACGCCGTCGACCAGGAGTCGCGTCCCCGCTAATCGGGTCGGCACGCGTCCATCTCCGTCGAGCGTGAATACCTCGACACTTTCTGGCCCGAACGGTCCGCCGAACACCGTCACGATCTCTCCGGGCGCGATTGGGCCGCCTGCAAAGCTCGCGGCATTCACCACCCCGCCCGAAACAATCACGGGGGGCGCTGGGTTGACCGTCAGCCCGAGGCTCGCCGTCGCCGTCGTCCCTGCCGTATCCGTTGCCCGCACGCCGAACGCAAATCGGCCCAATTCCTGGGGTATTCCAGCCAAAACGCCATCAACACCCAAAGCAACCCCCGTTGGGAGCCGGCCCGATTCGAGAGCCCAGCGGTAGGGCGCCACGCCCCCTCCCACTGCCAACACCGCACGGTAGGCTACGCCCCGCGTCGCGGACGGCAACGCCGAGCCGGTCGTCACCGAAAACCCTCCGACTACCTGAAGCGGATAGGAACGAACCGCCGACGCGCCAGACAGGTCCCGTAATTCCACCTGCACCGTGCTGCTTCCCACTGCCGCAGGCGTTCCGCTAATGACGCCGGCACCCGACATCGTCAGGCCGGCCGGCAACTGTCCGGAGGCGACGCGCCACGAGAAAGGCGCACGGCCCCCGGCCGCGTCCAACGCAAACCGGAATGGCACCCCCAATGAGGCTGGCGGCACACTGGCTGTCGTGATTCGCAACGGCTCCAGCGTCGGCTCAATCACCAGACGCACCTCCCGGTCGAAAGCGCTGGTCAAAGTATCCTGGACTCGGATCAAAAACGTGTACGTCCCCGCTACGGGCGTGCGTCCGCTCACCCGGCCGTCCGCGCTCAATGCGAACCCCGCAGGCAGGGGTCCCCGCAGCAGAGTCCATGTATATGGCCCAGTACCTCCGGCCGCCGCCAACGGCGCGGTATATGCCGTGTCCAAGAATCCGTTCGGCAGCGCCGCCGATTGAAATATCGGGCCATCCACTGTCCACAGGTACTCCCGGATGGTCGTCTCGCCTTCCAACGTATCCCGTGCCCGGAGCGTGAAACCGTAGGCGCCCGGATTCAGCGGCGTGCCCACAATTCGTCCAAACGTGTTTAGAATGACGCCCGGGGGCAACGCACCGCTTCCAATTGAAAACTCGACCTGGTTGCCCGACGCCCCTTCCATCGCCCGATCAAAAAAGTTATTCACACGGCCGTTCGGCAGCACGATCGGAGCCGGATTCCCCGGCGCCGCCACCCGCACAAGGTACGGCGCGCAGACTGTCGCCTTCGAAACATCCTGGGCGCACAATTCCAGGCGGAAGTAGCCCACATTTAACGCCGCAATGCGCAGCACGCCCGTCGCGGCGTCCAGCGTGATCCCCGCAGGTACCGTCGTCTCTCCCGCAATGGAGAATCGGTAGGGAGGCACGCCTCCCCGAACTGGCACCGGAAAGTCGTGGACCCGGCCCTGCACTGTCTGCAGGACCGGGTCCGTTCCCGCGATCGAAAAGCTAGTAAATTGGGCCGCCAGCGGCCCGGAGGCTAAGGCAAGGGCAAGGAGGAATCGCATAGGCTCTGCCCCAGCCTACCACCGCTTACTTACCGACGCGGCCTCGCAGTAACATCGCCTTCGCCACACCCTCGGTGGTCTCCGTCCAGCCGAGAAACACGCGGCCAGACAATCCCAGTGCGACCGTCGGATAAGTCAGGTTTCCTTTCCCCTCCGCGGCCTTGGTCAGCGGCGACATCGCCCCATCCCCCCGCAGTTCCCGGTACCAGACACTCATCTTGCCCCAGCCACCTTTCACCTTCGCATCGCGCGCCTGAAAGGTGATTCCAATGCGGTCCTCGCCCAACGCAATCTGCGGATGTGTCGGGTCCGTCGTCCCCTCCGAAATTTTCTGCCGGGGCGCAAACGACTTCCCCGCGTCGCTCGAGACGGCAAGATAAATCGAAGGATCGGCGGCGCCTTCGCTGAACCACGTCACATACACCTTCCCGTTCAACGTTGCCATCGCCGGGCCCACGTGCGGACAGCCCTTGATCTTCCATCCATCCCGGAACACCGGCTTGCCACTCTCCCAGGTCTCTCCCCGGTCCGACGACGACGCAAAATAGATATCCCGAATGTCCCCCGCTTCCACCTGCCGCCAGGCCAGCAGCACCTTTCCGCCGACGAAGCCGAACGACACCCGGCAACACGGACAGATATTCCGCGCCACCCGAATGTTCTTCGAAAACGTCTTGCCGCCATCGGTCGACTTGGTCAAATAGATCGACGTCGTCCCGCCGGTCGCCCCTTCGGTCGCCGACCTACCGTCCCGCCCGTCCAACCACGCCGCGTAGATCGTCCCATCCGGCCCCACCGCAGCCGACTGAAACGAATGCGACACCGGCAAACCGTCGTCATTCAATATCTTCGATGGCGACCACACCGTGCGCATCGTTCCCGCCGACGAGAAGCGGATGACGCTCCCGCCCGGATGCTTCGGATCCTTCGCGCCCCAAACGGCGTACATCATCGATTCGTCGGGCGAAGTCAGCAACTGCGGCGAGTTTTCCCCGTGGTCGCTAACCTCTCCGGGCACATCGTTCACGCGCATCTGCTCGGCAAAGCTGTCGCCCAGGTCGTTCGACGATTGGAAGATCAGATCCGCGCCCCCGTTCGCTTGCGGCGCCGTGCTCACCATCATCAAGCCGTGCGCCCTGCGGGCATAGAACTTTGGACTCTTCGACAAGCCCAGCGCATGAGTCTCCGGCTCGAATACCGCGGCCGGCGCCGCCGCCGGCCCCAGCTTCGGAGCTGCGGCCAGCGAAAACCCAGGCAAGGCCAGAAGTAAAGAACGTCGATTCATCATGGGATCTCCTTAAAACGACAACCGCAGCGCCAATTGATGCTGCCGTGCTTCGCCCGCGGTCAGGGCATTGCCAAAGTTTGCCGAACTCAACACGCCATCCGGCAGGTCGTAGTTCACGGTATTCGTCAGGTTGTAAGACTCCGCCCGAAGCTGCAGCTTCCAGCGTTCCGTCAACGAAAACGTCTTAAACAAGGAAAGATTCGTCTGCAGCAGGGTATCGCCCCGCTCCGTGTTCCGCCCAATCGTACCCAGCGTCCGCGCCGCCGGCGTCAACATCGCCCGCGTAATTCCAGGCGCAAAGTCAATCGCCCGCCGCTGATCGGCGCTGTTCCGGATCAACGTCCCCGGCAAATCCAACAACCGGTTGTTGTTGTTGCCCACCAGATTGTCCGTGCCCGAATAAAGCGTAAACGGACGGCCACTGTTCATCGTCACAATTCCCTGCACCGACCAGCCCCCCAACAGAAGATTCCGTTTCTGCCAGGGCAAGTCATACGTGAACGCAACGTTGGCCAAGTGCCGCACATCGAAGTCGCCCGGTCCGTAGTTCAGCCGCGTGTTCCGTTCATCCAGCGCCAGAATGCCGCGGTCCAGGTTCTGGTTCCCGTTCGGGATGTCGCTCACCGTATCGAGCGCCTTCGACCATGTATAGTTGCCCCGCACCGTCATCCCGTTGCGCTGCCAGCTCAAGCTCGTTTGCAGCCCGTGGTAATTCGATCGGGCGGTCGTATCAAGCAGGTTCACCACTCCCACCGTCGGATCCGGACGAAGATTTTGCGCTAATCCGTCGCCGCCGTTCGGACGCAGCGTCTGCGGCAGCCGCAATCCAATCGTGCCGATATAACCCACCGTCCACGTCGTCCGCGGATTGAACAGCTCCCGTTCGTAGTTCAACGTCAGGTGTTGCGAATACGGGTTCCGCATATTCGAGTTCGGCCGCACCAAACCGCTCGGAATCCCCGCCACGGCACCGTCCAGCAGGTTCGGAAACCGCGGAGCAGCATTTGCAAGCGACTGAATCAATGGCGGATTGAACCGCGTCAAACCCACAAACACCAACTCCAACACGTTGTAGTAAATCCCATACCCGCCCCGCACAACGCTCTTCCCTTCCTTATCCGCCTTCCACGCAAAGCCGAACCGCGGCGCAAAGTTGTTCGGATCGTTGTTGAAGCGATACTGCTCGGCAATTAACCCATTCACCTCCCAGGGCACGCTGTTGTACTCATACCGCATGCCCAGGTTCAGCGTCAGCCGCGAATGCACTTGCCAGTCATCCTGGAAGTACGTATTGATCTCCGCCGCCCGCAGCCCAATATACGGCTGCCCCACGTTCCGCGTATACGCCGCCGGCCGCCCTGCCAAAAAGTCCGTCACATTGTTAAACCGCAGCGACCCGTTGAACTGCGCACTAATCACGCCGTTGTTCAATTGCAGCCGCCGCAGCGCGGCACCCATCTTCAGCGAGTGCCGGCCCTTCACCACCGTCAGGTCATTCGTGTACTGAAAGTTGTTCTGGAAAGTCCTCCGCCCCAGAAAACTCTGGAACCCCAAGGAAGTCAACCCGTTCACCGTCATGAACCCAAGTTGTCCGTTCACCGCCGGATCCCCCAGAAACACGTCTTCTTTGAACGTGTCCAAAATCCGGAACCGCGTATAGTTGAACCTCGCCTCATTCACTACGTTCGCCCGTGGCGTCCAGATGTGATGCAACGAGTGCCCCTGCGATCCCGTCCCTACATTCGACTCGCTCAGGGCCGCGCCGCCCTTGTTCACGTTGTCCGAAGTCAGGTACGTCGACCGTGCAAACAGCCGCTGCGTCTCCGTGACGTTCACGTCTGCGCGCACCAGAAACGTCTGCATAAATCCGCCCTGCGGCAGATTCGCCCGGAACAGATTCGTCCCCGGCAGGTTCGGCTCCGGATACCGCGCCACCAGCGGCCGCACCGCCGCCACCGCCTGCGCCCGCTGCTCCGGCCGCAACGTTTGAATCGTCGTGGCCGTCGATTGCACCCGGTTGAAACCTTCCCAGTTCCCAAAAATAAACGCCTTGTCCTTCTTCAACGGACCACCCGCCTGCCCACCAAAGAAGTTGTATTTCAGCGGAGGCTTCACCAGGTCGAACGCATTGCGCGCGGCCAGCGCCTCATTCCGCCAGTACTCATACAGCGACCCGTGCCAATCGTTGCCCCCCTTCTTGGTCACCAGGCTGATGATCGATCCGTTCTGCCGGCCGTACTCCGCCTTGAAGTTATGCGTCAACACCTGCATGCCCTCAATCGACTCGGACGGAATCAACTGCTCGCTCACCCCGCGGCCCATCATAAAGCCGCCTTCAATCTCGTTGTAGTCGTTCGAGTCGATCAGGTAGTTGTTATTCCGGTTCCGCGCCCCCGCCACCGCGAACGGCCGGTGCGCCGACGTCGAAGGCGTCACGGCCGGCGTTAGCCGAGCCTGCGTCCGAAAGCTGCGTCCCTCACCGGACATCACCATTGGCAGGTCCGCCATCTGCAACTGCCCGAAGCTCTTGCCCTCGCCCGCACTATCCACCGTCAGGCCGCTCATGGCCTCAGCCGACACGGTCACTTCCTGCCGGGTCGACTCTGGTTGCAGCACCGCCCGCAGATCCCGCGTCTGCCCTACCACTAACCCCACACTCGAAAACGTAAACTTGGCGAATCCCGCCGCGGTCACTTCGACCGAGTATTCGCCAGGCGGCAGCGCGCTCACGCGAAACCCGCCTTCCCCGCCCGACTCCGCCCGCGTCTCCGCATTCGTTGTCCGCGAAATCACCTTCACCGTGGCCTTTGAGACCGGCAATCCCTGCCCGTCCACCACCGTTCCCATCAAATTCGAACTAATGCTCTGCGCGGACAATAAGCCCATGCAGGCGAGACCGCTCCAAAGCAGTCGCATCATAACTTTCTCCCTTATGTTTTCAGTTGTTCAGACACACTTCGCCGCTGGCTTACGCCACGGGAGGAGGTCGCTGAAAACGGGCTGGAGAGTAGCCCGGCGTGGGACGCGTCCGCGGTTCGGGCGCCTCAATCGGCTCCATCACCACGGCCACGGGCAGAGGCCGCACCTGCGGCAGCTCCACCGAAAAACGAACCGACATCTGCACCGTCGGCACCGTGCAACAGCTCCGGTCGCCGCACGAGCTTGCCGAGCGCATCACCGGCTCTTTGCTTTGCCGCTTGCAGCAGCTATGGGCGTTGGCCTTACGCCGGCAGCACTCCATGCCCTCCATACTGGGGCCGGACCATAGCGCCGCCAAGGGCATAGCCTGCAGAACCAGGAACAGCACGAGAACCACGCTGCCGCAGCAGCGCCGTCCGATCGAGCTGATAACCGGGCCCATTGCCATTGATTCGAGGGTATCATAAGGCCAGAAACCGTAAGCCGAGATTGAACATGACGCGCCGCCACCTCCTCGCCACCCTCCCCGCCGCGGCCCTCGCGGCCTCCGCCTCCCCCATCCGCCTCGGCGGCCCCATTTTCCTGAAGTCCAACGACCCCGCCGAACTCGCCCGCGAACACCGGCGCCTCGGCTACGGCGCCGCCTACTGCCCCACCGTCCCTCTCGCCGACGCCGCCCGTGTCGAAAAGGCTTTCGCTGCGGAGAACGTCGTCATCGCCGAAGTCGGCGCCTGGAAAAACATGCTCGACCCCGACCCCGCCGCCCGCGCCGCCAACCTCGCCTACGTCCAGGAACGCCTCGCCCTCGCCGAAGCCGTCGGCGCCCGCTGCTGCGTCGACATCGCCGGCTCCTTCAACCCAAAAGTCTGGTACGGCCCCCACAAAGACAACTTCTCCCCGCGCTTCTATGAAGCCACCGTCGAAAACGTCCGCAAAATTCTTGACGCCGTCAAACCCAAACGCACCAAGTTCGCCCTCGAAATCATGGGCTGGTCTGTCCCGGACTCCGCCGCCTCCTACCTCAAGCTGATTAAAGCCATCGACCGCCCCGGCTTCGCCGTCCATATCGACGTGTGCAACGCGGTCAACAGCCCGTCCCTCTTCTATAACAACGCCGCCCTCACCGAAGACCTCTTCAAGCAGTTGAGCCGCTGGATCGTCTCCTGTCATGCCAAGGACCTCGCCTTTGTCCCCGAAATGAACGTCCACTTCGTCGAAGTCATCCCCGGCCGCGGTGAGCTCGACTACCAGGCGTACCTCCGCGCCATCCAGCGCTACGCCCCGCAAGCCCCGCTCATGCTCGAACATCTCAAAGGCGCCGATGAGTATCTCGAAGGAGCCACGTACATCCGTAAAATGGCCGCCGCCGCCCAGGTTCCCATCACCGCATGAGCGTCGTCATTATGATGATCCTGGGCTGGATCGCCCTCACCGGCGCGCTGGCCCACTTGAATCTCCTCAGCGACTTCTCTCGCAACACCCCGGCGATCGGCTGGCTCATCCTCATCGCCATCGGAGTTACCACTGCGGTTACTGTCTCGCCCCTTTGTTCCGGCTTCGTCCGTACCGCTCCCATCGCCTGGCTCATCGGATTCCAGTCGTTCCGGATCATCGTCGAAGTGCTCCTCCACAGCGGCTACCTCTCCGGCATTGTTCCGGTTCAGATGACGTGGTCCGGACGCAACTTCGACATTCTCACCGGCGTCACGGCCATCCCCTTGGCCTATCTCGCTGCCCGCGGCCAGCTCCCCCGTTGGGCCGCCATCGTTTGGAACCTCGCCGGTTTCGCTCTACTGATCAATATCATGACCGTCTCCATCCTCTCCACCCCTACGGTCTTCCGGATGTTCCACAACGAACCAGCCAACACCTTCATCGCCCAGTTCCCCTATATCTGGCTACCCACCGTCCTCGTTCCGGCAGCCTGGGCCGGCCATTTGCTTCTTTTCCGCCGCCTGCAGAGTTGACGGTCGCAGCCTGCCCGCCGCTGTGATATCGTTCCTCGCACATGCTCCGCCTGCTTTCGTGCCTCTTGCTTGCCTCCCTCGCCTTCGGCCAACTCATTCCTCTATGGCCCGACCGGCCCGACCAATCTGAGTCGTTTACCGGCCCCAACGATACCGAACGCCGAATCCGCAAGATCACCAACCCCCTGCTCACTGTCCACGCCGCCCCGCAGCCCAACGGAACAGCCATCCTCATCGCACCCGGCGGAGGCTTCCGCCATCTCGCGATCGAGAAAGAGGGTCACGATGTCGCCCGGTGGCTAAACACCTTGGGCATCACCGCATTTGTGCTGCAGTACAGCGCTGGCGCAGACCCCTCTCGCGATGCCGTCATCGCCAAGTCCCTTGAGGACATCCGCCAGGCCATGCGCCTGCTCCGCCCGCGCGCCAAGGAGTTCCGCTTCGATCCGGAGCGCCTCGGCGTCATGGGCTTCTCCGCCGGCGGCTATCTCGCCGCCGACGTCGCCATGCGCTTCGACGCCTCTACGCGCCCCGCCTTCGTCATCCCCGTCTACGCCGCCGTCCCGCCTAACCTCTCCGTCCCCGCCGACGCCCCGCCCATGATCTTGCTGGCCGCCCACGATGATCCGCTCACCATCGGCCATACCATCCCGCTCTACACCGCCTGGAACAAGGCCCAGCGCCCGGCCACCATGCACATCTACTCCACCGGCAAACACGGCTTCGGCTTCCGCCGGACCGGAGTCGCCGCCGACGTCTGGCCCGAGCACCTCGCCGCCTGGCTCCGCCTCATGAAGCTCCTCTAGCGGCCCTCGTCCTTATCCAAGTGGCACTTCTTATACTTCTTGCCCGACCCGCACCAGCAAGGATCGTTCCGCCCGATCTTCGGCGTCATCCTCCGGAACGTATCCGTCACCGGTGGCGGCTCGAACAACTGCTCCAGTTGCTCCAGATCGGAGTCATCCTCTACTAACGCCCTCCCCACCAGCACCTGCTCCAAACTCCGCCGCCGGAAGTTCTCCGCCGTCTCCTTCTCGCCTTCGAACTCGTCCCCCATGCCCCGCAGCAGGTCGTACTCGTCCCGCTCCTCATCCTCCAGGTGCTCCTCGGCCACCTCGCGCAACGCAATCGCTGCCGCCCGCTCCCCCCGTTTCCGCAGCGCCCGCTCCAGCGTCAACGCCAACTCCCCGGCATCCACGTCCCCCGCAATCTCTAAGAACCCCTCGGCCAACCCCTTCAGCGCCTCTCCCACGCCCTCCCGCCGATCCAAACGGATCAGCACATCGACGGCCACCCGCCGCTCGCCCGCCGTACCTGTCTTCGCCGCCGCCATCGCGGCCAACGCCTCCGCCGGATATCGCTTCGCCAACTGCGTCAGCGCCCACTCAGCGTGTACGCCCAGTGGATCCTCCCAACCCGCCGCAATCTTAACCAGATCCGGCATTATCGCGGCCTCGCCCACCGCCCCCTGCAACGCCACCAGCATGGCCACGTGGAGAGATCTCACCCCGGAGCCCTCACTCATTCCGTTCCGCACCGCCGACACTAGAACCGGCCGCAGCCCGGCCAAATTCTGGACAATCCGCGCCACCGTAATCGGCCGCATTCGCTGGCGAACCCCGGCCAGGAACTCTCGAAGGAACTCAAACGGCTCCAGACGCCGTTCCTCCTCCACGGCAATCCCCACTTGGCTCCGCAGGTTGTCGGCCTCCTCTTCGAGCCGCTCCGGATCCCCCCAATCGCCCCGCCAATTCGGAAACGCCCGCGCCAGGCTCATCCGCTGCGCCTCGCCAATCGTCTCCTGTGCGAGCATCGCCTCCAGGCCCAGCGCCCGCAGTTGCATCCCCAGATCAGGCATCCCGCCCGTCTCATCGTTCACAGCCGCCAGCAGAAAGTAGCGATCGGGCCGCAACGGCTCCATTGCCAGCGCCTGCCACCCTATGTCCATCGCCAATCGACCGTTGTCGGCCTGCAACGCCGCGCGGAATTCAGCGGTTACGCGGTCCGCCTCCGCCGTCAGCGCATCGTTCCAAAGAAGCATCGGCCCATTTTACCGGGCCGATGCCGATTCGGAAACTCCGTTACGCTTTCTTCAACATCGGGCGCAACGCCAGATTGATCACTACCATCAACGCGCTCACCGCCGGCAGCACCAGCAGCGCCGTTCCCAACTTCGCCGGATCATCGCCGCCCAGTGCGCCGATAATCTGCGAACTCACCGCCAACCCCACCCAACCGAACGTGATCACAATGCCCATCGCCGTCGCCGTGCTCTTGGGGAACGCATCGCCCACCATGCCCAGCGTCGTCGGGAACACCGGCGCCATCGCGATGCCCGCCGCGAACACGGCAATCCACGCAATCGTCGGATCCGAAGTGTTCAGCATCAGGTACGTGGTCAGCAGCATCAAGGCTGCGCTCGCCAGCGTCACCGTCGGCGCCGAGATCTTGATCAGGATCCGCGAAACGACCACGCGGCCCACCAAGATACCGAAGGCAAAGCCACTACCCACAATGTTCTGCGCCTGGTTTTCGCTCAATCCTCGCGAGATCAGATACTTCGCCAACCAGTTCCACACGCCAATCTCAGCGGCCACGTATAGGAACAGAAACGCCGCCAGCAGCCATAGCGCCGGTTTGCCCAGCATAGCGCCAGCGCCCTCAAACATCGGGGCGCCCGCACCCTTCGGCGCCGGCATCGGGGTCGTCAAATGCACGACAAAAGTGACCGCCGCCAAACCGGCCGCCAACCAGCACAGCATCTGTGCGTCGTTGTTCACCAGGTTAGCCGAGATCAACGGAGTCGCCATGCCGCCCAACCCGAAGAACAGGTTCAGGAAGTTCAACGTCGAACTCCGCCGCTCCTCATTCACGTCGCCAGCCAGCGCATTCGCGGCCGTCACTAGAATGCCGCCGCCCAAACCCAAAACAAACACCCAACCCATCCGCTCGTTGTAGCTCGCCGTCCCCGGCAGCATGAACAACGAACCAGCAATCAACGCCAACGCGGCAACCAAGGCGATCTTTTTGCCCTGCTTATCGATAATCGGACCCGCCGACAGCGAGGCGATAATCATACCGATCGCCTGCGCCAGCGCGATGTTTCCGCTCTCCTCCGGCGTCAGCTTAAACGACGCCAGCAACACGCCCAACATCGCCGCCACCACGCCATATACAAAAATGGCGAGGATCGCGGCAAATACGATCCGTCCCGAATTATTCTGTGCCAAGTTGGTTTCCTTTTATGCGAACCGGTGCTTCTGGGTCTTCGTATCCCACAGCACTTTCTTCCCGCTACGGAACGACATCGTCGCCAAGTGGCCCGAAATCGCTGCCTGCTGCCCCACTTCCACCGGCGCGATCACTTTCCCGTTCGTCTTGATCGCGTTGATCAGGTCCGCCACATGCGCCTGCACCGCTTTCAAGTCGTTCTGCGGCTTATCGTCGGTGAACTCCTGCCGCGCCGCCACATGCGCCGGGGCCTTGCCGCCAAACTTCTCCGTGTAGAACTTCAACTGCTGCCGGTTCGTCACTTCAATCGTGCCTTCGTTGCCCATGAACTGCTCGCCATAGCCATACTGCACGTTGCCGAAATAGCACGAGTAGTTGATGTGGAACTTGTCCGGGTACTCGTAAATCGCGCTCAGCGTATCCGGTACTTCGCGGTCGTCCGCGCCGTCCACCCAGCGATAAATGCCGCCGGAAGCCACACACGACAACGGCTCCGTTTTCCCGCACACGAAGTTCGTGATGTCCGTCTGGTGTACCAGCAAGTCGGTCGAAATGCCGCCCGAATAGTCCCAATAAAGCCGCCACTGGTAATACCGCTGCTTGTCGAACGGCCGCGCCTTCGCCGAACCCAGAAACCGCTTCCAATCCGTATTCTTCTCGTCCGCTTCGCCCGGAATCGCGTAACGCCATGCCGGATTGTCCGGCAACGAGTTCCGATACCAGAACGCCCGGACATAGTGAACTTCGCCGATCATCCCCTTCGCCACCATCTCTTTCGCCTTGATATACAGCGAATTCGACCGGTTCTGGGTCCCGACCTGCACAATCTTACCGGCCTTCTTGGCCTCTTTCACAATCTCGGCGCCCTCTTCGATGGTGTGCGCCAGCGGTTTTTCGAGGTAGATATGCTTCCCGGCCCGCAACGCCGCAATCGCCATCTCATGGTGCAGGTGCTCCGGAGTCGTGATGAAGACGACGTCAATCGACTTGTCCGCCAGCACGTCCTTGTAGTCGACGTAGGTCTTCGGCGTGTTGCCGCCCTTCGTCTGGACCTGGTCTTTACCCTTGTTCTTATTGCCTTCGAAGGTATCGCAAACCGCGGTAACGACGACGCTCTCCGGCACCGCCGTGTACATCTGCGTCATCACGTGCATCCCGCGGCTGCCGGTGCCGATCCAGCCCACATTCAACTTTTCATTGGCGCCCAGCGCCGGCAACACCGCCGGACCCGCGGCCAAAGCGCCCAGTAGCGCGCGTCGAGAAAGCTCTTTATCCATATCTGCTCCTTACGAATTCACCAGAATATCATTAGCGCGAGTGCGCCACGCCACGAAACACGGCGTTCAAAAAGAAGACGTTCATCCCATCCATATAGCCACGAAAATTCGGATCGTTCGTAAATCCGATCACATGCCCCCGCCCCTCGCTCTGCACCATCACCAGCGGCTTAAACGCGAACTGCTTCCGGCTCTCCTCCCACAGGTAACCGCTCGCTAGCATCTGGTCCGCCCCGGCAAAGTACGCCGCGTTCGTCCCCGCGTTCAGCTTTAATGGGCTGAACACCGTCCGGCCCTGCAACAGCGCCGTCACCGTCGCGGGGACTCCCGCCGTCAGCCAGTGGTCGGGATCCGTCTTTGCCACCGCGAGAATCCCCTGCACCACGTCCAACTGGTCCTTCTCCGGCGAAATCGCCTGCAGAAAATCCGCCTCGCTCCCCAACACCTTCCCGGGCACCAGCCCGCCCGCATCCGGCTTCACCGGATCCACCTTCTTCTCAACGGCCATCTGCTCTCGCGCCGTCGCCAGCAATCCCACTTTCGGATCCGCCAGAAACTCGACGCCAGCCTCGATCCCAATCACCGTACCGCCGTTCGCCACCCACTCCTTGATACGACGGATCGCCCCCACGCCGAGCGCCGACGCGTAGTCCCCCGCCGCATCCGGCAGAATCAACACATCAAACTTGCTCAGGTCCGCCCCCGCCAACGAGGTCATCCGCACCGCCGTCACCGGATACCCATACTGCCGCTCCAGCATCCACTTCGTCGCGCCCGCTGAGTTGGCCGAGACGGGCCGATCCCACGCGAGCGCAATCGACGGCTTCTTCATCACGTAGGACGACCGGCTGCCCAGATTGATCCCGCTCTCCACCCACGCCGAATCCGACGCCACGATCTCGGCAAACCCCTGCGATTTCGTCACCAGTTCATGCACGTTCGCCGGATTCTCCGCCACTTTGATCGCCAAAGTCCCGCGGTCGAACGTCCGCCCGTTCTGCACGAACGGCTTGTCCAACGAATGAACCTTCAATCCCGCCCGCAGCGCTGCCGTCAGAAACTGACCGGCCGCCTGCGTCCCCCACGGCACAAAATACGCCAACTGCGCATTCGCGGGCGCCGCTGGCTTCAGACGAGTGCCCGTAAACGGCGTCGATCCGCCCGGCAGACTGTTTACCGGGATCGACTCCACCCCGTACAGCAGCGGCAGGCTCCACGCGGTCACATCGTAGATCTCATCGCCCATCTTCTTCTTCCGCCGCCGCTCCTGCTCCTTCAGGAAATCCGGCTCCATCTCGACCTTTTTGTCGAGCATCGTCCGGATCAATCGCTTCGCCGGCTGCGCCAGACTCACAAGATAGCTGCCATCCGGCGCACCCTGCGCCCCACTCGCCAGTTTCCCCACTTCCACGCCCTGCGTCACCAGCAACTCCGCCAACTTGTCCGCCGCGCTGCCGTCCCCCTTTCGCGACAGAATGTACCCCTTCACCGGCTCGCTCTTGCCCTCCTCAATCGCGGTCTTCCGATAGGCCCAGAAGTTCTCGAGCAGCTGCGTCCGGTACATCGCCGCCGCCTCGCAGGTCGCCACCGACGTCACAAAATGCCGCTTCACACTCTCTTTGAACGTGTACGCCGACCCATCCAGACGGTTATAAAGCATCCCCCGCACCGCCGCGTTCTCATACGTCATCGCGATCGTCCCGTGATACGCCGGCCACGCCGCCCCGTATCCCGGGAAAAAGGCATCGTACACCTCTCGTGTGAAGTAGCTGTACCCCATCTGGTCGAAATACTTCGCGTTATTCTTCCCGAACCAATCGAGCGATGTCTTCTGCTCTTTGGTCAGGTGGGGGTTGAACGGAATCGCCTCCGGTGCGAAGTAATAGGTAGATTCACTCCCCATTTCATGCAGATCCGCCGCCACCAGCGGGAACCACTCCAGCAGCATCCTGATCCGCCCCACCGTCTCCGGTTGCGTCAGGGCAAACCAATCCCGGTTCATGTCAAACAGGTAGTGGTTACTCCGCCCGCCGGGCCAAGGCTCGTTCCGCTCCGCCGCCACCACGCTTCCATCGGCTTCAATCCCATACGCCTGTTCGAAGTTATTCACAAAGCGGGTCCGCCCGTCCGGGTTCTGCAAAGGGTCAATCAGAATCACCGTATTCGCCAGGACGTCCGCCACCAGCTTCTGGTTCCGCGCCGCCAGCAGATGATAGGCCGTCAACATTGCCGCATCGGACCCCGACAACTCATTCCCGTGAACCGTATAACCCAACCAGACCACCGCAGGCAGCCCAGCCATGATTCGCTTCGCCTCGGCCTCCGGCGTCTTTCGCGGATCCGCCAATTTCTTAATGTCTGCTTGGATCGCCGCCATCCGCCGGTGGTTCGCCTCGCTGGCGATCACGGCGTAGATCAGCTTCCGCCCTTCCCAACTCTTGGCGTATTCATACACCTTCATCCGCCCGCCCGAAGCCGCCGCCAAAGCGTCAAAATACTGAACAATTTCCCCATGCGAAGCTAACTTCTCTCCCGCGCCGTATCCAAGTACCTTTTCAAAGGTCGGCACAGCGGGGTCGTATACCGTCCCTGGCCAAAACTCAAAGCGCGCCTGGGCTGACAGCGCCAAGGCTGTAACCAGAAAGACAAGTAGCTTACGCATATTCCTCAGGATACGATTGTTCCCATATGCGTCTCGCTCTTCTCTTTTTTCTGCCGCTGCTCGTTTTGGCGGCCCCGCGTAAGCAAACCGGCCTCGACCGCTATGTCGCCGCGCCGGACGCGAGCTACACCTGGAAGCTCGCCAACACCATCCCAGGCAAAAATGCGACGGCTTATGTCCTTGATATGACCTCCCAGACCTGGAAAGAAAAGGACATGAATCGCGGCCAATGGAAGCACTGGGTCACCATCGTCAAACCCGCCAAAGTCACCTCCAACATCGGCTTCCTCATGATCACGGGTGGCGCGAACGATGGCCGCCCCCGCACCGCTATCGACGCCATGATGACCGCCATCGCCGAGTACACCGGCGCCGTCGTCACAGAACTCCGCATGGTCCCGAATCAGCCGCTCATCTTTAACGATGACCCCGCTAAGAAGTCTCGCGTCGAAGACTCCTTCATCGCCTACACCTGGAACAACTACCTCAAAACCGGCGATGAAACCTGGCCCGCCCGGATGCCCATGACCAAGGCCGCCGTCCGAGCGATGGACACCGCGACGGCTTTTATGAAGGAGCAGAACGTGACCGTCGACAAGTTCGTCGTCGCCGGCGCCTCGAAGCGCGGCTGGACGACCTGGACAACCGCCGCCGTTGACCAGCGCGTCGTGGCATTCATGCCACTCGTCATCGACATGCTCAATGTCATCCCGAGCTTCATCCACCACTACCGGGTCTATGGATTCTGGGCTCCCGCCGTTGGCGACTACTTTGAGCAAGGTCTCATGGATAAGATGGACGACCCCAAGTACAAAGAGCTGATGAAGCTGGTCGAGCCGTACCACTATCGCGACCGTTTCACGCAGCCCAAGTTTCTAGTCCATGGCGCCGGTGACCAGTTCTTCCTCCCCGACTCCTGGAAGTTCTACTGGAAAGACCTCAAAGGCGAGAAGCACATCCGCTATGTCCCGAACACGGATCATAGCCTCCGCAACTCCGACGCACCGGACTCGATTACGGCTTTTTACAACGCGGTCGTCAAAAACGAACCCCGGCCGGAGTACACCTGGAAGGTAAAGAAGGACCTGACGATTGAGCTGCAGAGCAAAACGAAGCCAACCTCCGTGAAGCTCTGGCAGGCGACCAACCCCGACGCCCGCGACTTCCGGATTGAGACTCTTGGCCCCAAGTACACGAGCACGGAAGTCCAACCCGGCAAGAACGGCAAGTACATGGCGAAACCCGCGGCGCCCGCCAAGGGTTACACCGCCTATTTCCTGGAGATGACGTATCGCAGTTCCGGCAGTAAACCCTTCAAGTTTACGACCGGCGTGGTCGTCACTCCCGACACCTACCCCTCCGGTCCCCCGGTCGCCGGCCAGACCAAAGTCGGCCCGGCCCCACCGCGTCGCTAGGCCCGGAGCAAGTTTCGTTGTCGTCGTCGCGCCGCCTTCGGGCGGCGCTGAACCTTCGCGCTCCTACCTCGAGGGCGGCAATGCTGAACGGAATGCTACAGACAGCCACGGAGATTGCGGCGAAAGGAGAGGAAACTAACCCATAGCTCCAGCGATACAACACCACCGGAATCAGACAATACACGAGAAAAAACACGATTGCGGATTGCATCCTTAGTCGAAAGAGGAAAGCATTTCCCTGACCTGCTGACGGGCAGCGAATCCCCCCGCCGCAAATTGGCATCGACCGTCGCTCCAAGAAGCCACGATGGGGTTGCTCGCACCGAGGTAATCGATATCGGGCACAACACCTCGAATCTGGTCGATCGAAAATGCATCCGCCAAACTAAACACCACTACCTCATCGAACTTCCCGCCGAGCAATCCGCCGGCGGCGAGAACTACATCCATGAAGTGCAGATCGCTCACGTCATATGGTGCAAGGCCAAGAAACAGCACCTCCGACTCGAGCCCTGGAGGCGGTCCGGAACTCCTCCAAAACGTCAGACCTGCTCGTCGGCATACCGCTTCAAGATGAAGGTAGACGTAGCGCTGAGAATCTTCCGCGCTACCCAACCCTAAGCTTTGCCACCACAGCTCGACCAATTTGCTCATGGCGATGCCAGCCACCCTACTGCACTGGCAAATCCGCCGCCGTGCTCCCGCCCAGCCCCGCGTACAACTCCTTCACCTTCACAACCTTATTCCCCTCAAACGTCACAAACGTTAGCTTCCCCGGCGCCCGTCCGTACATCCAGTCTTCAAAGTCGGACCCGTCCACCGTCTGCCGCTCCTTCCGCAGTGGCCGCCCCACCGCCGACATCACCTGGTCCTTATCCATCCCCTCAATCACCCGCTTATCCTGAATCGCCTTCCGGATCGGCGCTGGAATGTTTTCCATGTAATTCTCGGTCACTGTGCGCTTATCAAAATCCATTACCGGCGCGAGAATCCGCTTCACATCCGCTACTTCCAACGTCGTCACCTTCGCGGCAAACACCACCGCGATGTTGCTCCCGGCCGACGCCTGCGCATCGCTCCGCCCGATCGGCGCCGTCGAGTTCCCGACACCCACCTGCACCCGGTCCCGCCAAGTCCGCCCACTCTTCAACCCGTTATTCAACTCCAACTCCACCCGGTCGTCCTTGATCTCGACCTTCGTCACCGTCACGAGCTCCCCCACCCGCGCCGCCGGCCCGAACTCCTTCGATGCCTCCTCCCACAATCCCTTATCCCAAACACCTTTCTCGTCCACCGCCAACGGCTTCTTCGAACGCGGGATCATCACCTTAGCTTTCGCCGTCTCCGCCATCAGCCCCCGGATGAGCATCAACCGCTCCTCTTCCGTCAGCTTCTGCTTCTCCGCCGCCGCCGGCAAACAAGCCAATAAGACCCAAGCCCAACGCCGCATTTACTCCTCCTCCGGCAACAGCGGTAACCGCTGCCGTTCAAACGGGATGCGATACAGCAGATAGCCAACTCCTAAACAAGCGAAGGTGCACAGTACGCTGCCTTCCGGCCCGTACCCGCCGCCGCTCCAAAGTTCGCCGGCATTCCACTGCACGGTATAACCCGTCAGTCCCATTGTAAAGCCGCTCAGGTTCACGCCGAACAGGGGAGTTGTAACGTTCCAACCGAAGTGCAGCCCAATCGGAAGCCACAAATCGCCGCTCCGCAACAACGCATAACCCAGCAAAACGCCCCACAAGAACGTATTGAACAGCCCCAACGGCGTCGCGCTCTGGTTCCCCGCATGCATTGCGGCAAACAGCACCGCCAGCGGCAGCAGCACCTTATAAACCCCAAACGAACCCGCCAACACCTGAAACGCATACCCCCGGAACAGCAACTCCTCCCCAATTGCTCCGAACAGCAAACACACCGCCACCAGCGCCAAACTGGGCAGGTTGAACGGCACCTCCGGCGTTGCCACAAACTGCGCCTTCCCAATCAGCAGCGGAATCCCCAACACCGCAACGATTCCCCCTGCACCCAACCCCAGGCCATAGAGGAGATGGCGGCCCGCCGCTGCATGCCAGCCAAACCCAATGCTGGTCAACCGGCCAGCCTCGTAAATCCGTAGCGCCAAAGTACTCGCCACTGCTCCAGCCCCGAACACGCTCAGCGTCGCTGTCACCAGCAACCCCAACGGGCTCAAGGCAAACCCAAGCACCAGCAATCCCACAAATCCGGTCAGCCCGAACAGCCCCACCCTCAGCGCCGGGCCAACCCAGTCTTTACCCACCGCTCGCCTTCACCGTAACCCCCTTCGGCGCTACGTTCACTGGCAACACAGTCGCCCCCGCCTGCTCAATCAGCCGGCCGACCTTCTCTTTCGTCCCCGGCTCCACCAGAAAGAATACACATCCGCCTCCGCCCGCCCCGCAGACCTTGGCTCCGACGGCTCCCGCCTTCTTCGTCACCTTCACCAGCTCATCAATGAGTGGAGTAGTAATACCCGGCGCATTTTTCTTCCGGAAACTCCACTCTTCCCGCAGCAACCGCGCCACCTCTCCCCATTCGTTCGCCCCCAGTGCCCCTCGCATCGCGTGCGCAATGCCCGAAATCTGGTCGAAGTTCCGATGCACCTGCTTATCGCCATCGATATACAGCTTCGTCACCTCCCAGTTGTTGATCCCGGAGTTTCGCGGCTCCCCGGTATACGCCAACACGGTCCGCGAGATCAGATCCTCGTGGTTCACCGGCAGCGCCGTCCGCTTAATGCCGTCCACCCGTAACTCCACCACGCTCACGCCGCCATACATCGCCGGATAGTAATCCTGGCACCCGGTCGGCACTTTGATAATCCGCGCCTCGATATTCTGCGCCACCTGCCGGATCGCCTCAATCGAGTATCCCGTCCCCAACAGCTTGTTGAAGGCGCTCGCCAGCGTAATGATCAACGACGAAGATCCGCTAATCCCCGCGCCGGCCGGCGCCTGGGAGTCGGTATCCACGTCTACACCCATGGGCGGCGCAAAGAATTTCACGACTTCCGCTAGCAAAGCCAACTTGTATTTCTTCGCCGCATTCAACTCTGCCAGCGAGCCGAATTCCTCTTCGCGGCCCAAGTCCCTCGACCGCAGCACGATCCGGCCGTCCTCTCGTGTCTGCAAATCGCATGTCGTGTACCTATCCACCGCGAAGTTCACCGTGCACGCGTTCGCATGGTTGAGATAGAGCGGCCAAATATCGAGGGTGCCGCCCGCCAGGTCCACTCGGCATGGAGATTTTGAAAGGATACGCATGAATTAGCCAGTGTATCGCGCCAGTCTGACGCGAAGAAGAAACAGCGTCCCGACCGCCATCATCGGCGCCAGCACCATCGTCACGCGCACCATCCCTTCCGGAGTCATCCATCCCAGCACGGTCCCGGTAAGTTCGTCCCCCATCATTCGCGGCGCCGCCAGAAACAGACAGAGCAGCAGCAGGAATCCGATCCGGATGCGGGCCCGCGCGGCGGATTCCGTCGCCGCCGCCATCGCAACGCGCACCGCGACGGCCGCCGTCAACAGACAAGCCATCAGCCCCAACACCGCCAAACACAACAAAACAGGCACCGGCGGCAACAACTCATGGCCCACGCTGATGTTCACCGTCGCCAAACCCATCGCCAAGATCAGTACTCCGATGGCCCACCCCACCAACGCCGCCCGGCCCAGCGCCGCCAGCGAAATCGGCGGTTCGAAAGCGGCGGCCACCGCCCGCGGCGAGGTGTAGAAAACACCTAACAACGCATATGGAATCAACAGAAACAGATCGAGAAACTCGATTCCCTTCAGCCAGGGAATACCTATCCCGAACAGCAGCAACACGACCACGTTTGCCGCAAAGGCTCCGATCCGCATCTCCGTAGAATACCGGAGATTCTCTCAGCCACCCGCCCACTACCGATTCAGCGGCATGGCCCAGACCTTCGATGTCACGTTCAAATACCTGTTTCGCCGCTCCCAGGGAGTACTCTCCCGCATGCTCTTCGGCGAAGTCGTCGAATGGCCCAACGTCGAGCTTCCAGACGTCCGCAACCCTCGTGCCGACCTGCTCGCCCGTACCGCTGACGGCTGTCTACGTCAAGTCGAGCTCCAATTCAACAACGACTCCGCCATGCCCTTCCGTATGCTCGACTACTACGTCGGCATCCGCCGCCTGCGTAGGGAAACACTCCATCAGACGGTTCTGTACGCGGGCCGCGCGCCCCTCTCCATGCCGTCGTTCTACGTTTCGCTTACAACCCGGCACGAGTACACCATTCTCAACCTCCGCGAGATGGACGGCGAGGAACTCCTCGCCAGTGACGACTGGACCGACAACGAGTGGGCTCTCCTCACCAAGTCCGACCCTGAAAGGGTGTTTCGCGTAGTGTCGAACAAGCTGCGCACCCTTTCTGACGACGAACAACAGAAAGCCGCCTCCACTTTCGTGATCCTTGGGGGCATACTGGGAATAGAAAAGGAACTCGAAAGGAGGCTCCAAGACGAAATGATTGATCTCCTGGAAAATAAAGTGCTTGGGCCAGCCATCCGGCAGGGCCTTGAAAAAGGTCGTAGCGAGGGCCGCGCCGAAGCCCTCGTCTCCCTCCTGAAAAAGCGCCTCGAAAAGCGCTTCGGCATCCTTCCCGTTTGGGCACACGCCAAGCTCGCCGCCGCAACCCCGGACACTCTCGAGGCTTGGTCGCTCAAACTCGACGACAACCCCACCCTCGAAAACCTCTTCGCGGAGTAACCTGCCGCTATCATGGAAGAAGTGGTGCGTTCGCGCGTCCCCACT
Organism: Candidatus Sulfopaludibacter sp. SbA3; assembly: GCA_945890485.1. Taxonomy (GTDB): domain Bacteria; phylum Acidobacteriota; class Terriglobia; order Bryobacterales; family Bryobacteraceae. The sequence continues at coordinate 25,245 of CAMDCN010000026.1, forward strand.
TCCCTTCCATGTCCAAAGCCCATCCCCTCCAGAAAATCCTTGAAAACCGCATCGCCATCATTGATGGCGCGATGGGCACGACGATCCGCACTTACGGCATGACCGAAGCGGATATCCGCGGCGAACGTTTCAAGAACTCCCAGAAAGACCTCCTCAATAACGGCGATATCTTCTCCCTCACCCAGCCGAAGATGATCTGCGACATCCATCGCCGCTTTCTCGAAGCCGGCGCGGATATCATCGAAACCAACACCTTCGGCGCCACCAGCATCACCCAAAGCGAGTTCTTCGTCGACGACCCCCGCGAGCACGGCGGCCGCAAGGACCCCGACTTCTACCAGAAGATCATTGAGGATCCGTTCCTCCAATCCCTCGCCTGGGAGATTAACGAACAATCCGCCCGCCAGTGCCGCGAATGGGCCGACAGAGTCGCCAACGCCACCGGCCGCCAACGCTTCGTCGCCGGCGCCATCGGCCCCCTCACCGTCTCCCTCACCAACTCCCCCGACGCCGACGACTCCGGCTTCCGCGTCGTCACCTTCGACCAGGTCAAGACGGCCTACATCGAACAGATCCGCGCCCTTATTGCTGGCGGCTCCGACCTCCTCCTCGTCGAAACCATCTTCGATTCGCTCAACGCGAAAGCCGCCCTCGTCGCCATCCGCGAAGTCTTCGACCAGGACGGCAAAGAGCTCCCTGTCATGATCTCCGCCGCCGTCGGCCGCGGCGGCGAAACCATGATTTCGGCCCAAACCATCGAAGCCTTCTGGAACGCGGTCCACCACGTCAAGCCGCTCTCTGTCGGCCTCAACTGCTCCCTCGGCCCGGACCTGATGTACCCGTTCCTCGCCGAACTGGCTGAAAAATCCGACGCCGCCATCTCCTGCTACCCCAACGCCGGTCTCCCCAACCCCCTCTCCCCCACCGGCTTCGATCTCGAACCCGCCGACATGGCCCGCTATCTCGGCGAGTTCGCCAAAGACGGCCTCATCAACATCGCCGGCGGCTGTTGCGGCAATACACCCGAACACATCGCCGCCATCGCCCAAGCTCTGGAAACGCGCCCCCCCCGCCAGTTCCATCCCACCGGCCTCTCCCCCGAAGCCGAATCCGAGCCCGAGTCCGTTAAGCCCCTCCGCCTCTCCGGCTCCCAACCCTTCACCCAGCAGCCCGGCATCTTCATCATGATCGGCGAACGCACCAACGTCGCCGGCTCTCCCAAGTTCGCCAAGCTCGTCAAGGAAGGCAACTACGAAGAGGCGGTCAGCATCGCCCGCCAGCAGGTAGAAAACGGCGCCAACGTCATCGATATTTGCATGGACGAAGGCATGATCGACGGCGTCGCCGCCATGTCCCGCTTCCTCCTGCTCCTGGCCAGTGAACCAGAAGTCGCCAAGGTCCCCTTCATGGTCGACTCCTCCAAATGGGAGGTCATCGAAGCCGGCCTGAAGTGTCTGCAGGGCAAAGGCATCGTCAACTCCATCTCGCTTAAAGAAGGCGAAGAGAAGTTCCGCCAGAACGCTGCCACGGTTCTTAAGTACGGGGCCGCGGTCGTCGTCATGGCCTTCGACGAAGCCGGCCAGGCCGCCACGTACGAAGACAAGATCCGTATCTGCGAACGCGCCTACCGCATCCTCGTCGATGAAGTCGGCTTCCCGCCTGAAGACATCATCTTCGACCCCAACATCCTCACCGTCGCCACCGGCATGGAGGAGCACAACAATTACGCCGTCGACTTCATCAACGCGACACGCTGGATCAAGGCCAATCTCCCCCACGCGAAGGTCAGCGGCGGCGTCTCCAACATCTCGTTCAGCTTCCGCGGCAACAATAAAGTTCGCGAAGCAATGCACTCCGCGTTTCTCTATCACGCCATCTCCGCGGGCATGGACATGGGCATCGTCAACGCCGGCATGCTCGAAGTCTATGAGGAGATCGAACCTGAGCTCAAGGAACTCGTCGAAGACGTCCTCCTCAATCGTCGCCCTGACGCGACCGAACGCCTCGTCGACCGCGGCGAAGCCCTCAAGGCCGCCAGCAGCGGCGCCGCCGCCACGGAAAAGAAGACCGAAGAATGGCGCAACGGCACCGTCGAAGAGCGCCTCTCCCACGCTCTCGTCAAAGGCATCGACGCCTACATCGAAATCGATGCGGAAGAAGCCCGCGTGAAGCTTGGCCGCCCGCTACTCGTCATCGAAGGCCCTCTCATGGCCGGTATGTCCGTAGTCGGCGATCTCTTCGGCGCCGGCAAAATGTTCCTGCCGCAGGTCGTCAAATCGGCTCGTGTGATGAAGAAGGCCGTCGCCCATCTCACGCCCTTCATGGAAGCCGAAAAGGCCGCCATGGTAGCGGCCGGCGAGACCGTGAAGACGCAGGGCAAGATCGTCCTCGCCACCGTCAAAGGCGACGTGCATGACATCGGCAAGAACATCGTCGGCGTCGTCCTCGCCTGCAACAATTTCGAAGTGATTGACATGGGCGTCATGGTGTCGTGCGAGAAGATCCTCGAACGCGCCAAGGCGGAAAAGGCCGACGTCATCGGCCTCAGCGGCCTCATCACCCCATCGCTCGACGAGATGGTCCACGTCGCCAAGGAGATGGAGCGCCAGGGCTTCAAGCTGCCGCTGCTCGTCGGCGGAGCTACCACCAGCCGCGCCCACACGGCCATCAAGATCGCTCCGCATTACAGCGAACCGGTAGTCCACGTACTCGACGCCAGCCGCGCGGTCCCCGTCACTACCAGCCTTCTCAGTGACGACGGCCGCGACGCCTTCGTCGCCCAGCACCGCACCGACTACGAGGCGCTCCGCAAGGCCCACGCCGCCCCACGCCTCGCGGCAATCTCTCTCGAAAGCGCCCGCGCCCGCCGCACCCCCATCATTTGGCGACCCGAAGATATCTCCGCGCCATCCTTCAGCGGCGTCCGCGTCCTCGAAAACTTCCCCTTGGCCACGCTCCGCGACTACATCGACTGGTCCCCCTTCTTCCACACCTGGGGCATCAAGGGCATCTTCCCCCGCATCCTCGATAACGAACAGGCCCGCATCGTCTACAACGAAGGGCAGGCCCTGCTCGACCGCATTGTCAACGAGAACCTCCTCACCGCCCGCGGCGTTTACGGCATCTTCCCCGCCAGCGCCATCGGCGACGACGTCGAACTCTACACCGACGAAGCCCGCACACAGACACTGACGCGCTTCCATTTCCTTCGCCAGCAGGTACACAAAGAAGGCAGCGAACCCTGCCGCTCCCTGGCCGATTTCATCGCGCCCAAAGAGTCCGGTCTCCCCGACCACCTCGGCGCGTTCGCCGTCACCACGGGCATCGGCCTTCACGAACTCTGCGAGCAATTCCGCGCCCAGCACGATGACTACAACGCCATCATGGCCGAGGCTCTCGCCGACCGTCTCGCCGAAGCCTTCGCCGAATGCCTTCATCAGAAGGCCCGCGAAGAGTGGGGCCTCGGCTCCGAGAAGGACGTTTCGAACGACGACCTGATCCACGGCAAGTACCGCGGCATCCGCCCGGCGGCCGGCTACCCGGCCTGCCCCGATCACACCGAGAAGGGACCCCTCTGGAACCTGCTCAATGTGGAGGCCAACACCGGCATCCGCATTACCGAGTCTTTCGCGATGTGGCCCGGCTCGAGCGTCAGCGGCATCTACTTCGCCCATCCCGAAGCCCGCTACTTCAGCCTCGGCCGCATCGACCGCGACCAGGTGGCCGACTACGCCGCCCGCAAGCAGATGACCATCGCCGAGGTGGAACGCTGGCTCGGACCGAACCTCAATTACGACCCGGCGCAGTAGCCGAACATCTTTCTAAGGTCATCTCACGCCGGCCTAGATATCCGGCCAGATCTCGGAACATTTCCTCCCGGGTCCCCGGCGAGAACGAATCGATTGGATTCGACTCCTGGGGACACCAGCGGAAGGTGGTCCCGGCCGGATACTGCAGTAGCTTCTGCTTCAAGGCCTCCATCGTCCGTGCCGCAAAACCATCCACGCGAAACGCTGCTGGGTAGATCACGCCACCGTTCGAGACATCGATCATCAACACCTCTTCGGCCCCGCCACCTGCCCACCGTTCACGGCAATGGGGACTCTGGCAGAACGCCACCAGGCGCTTCCGCCGCCCGTCGTCCAGCCGCCAGGACCGCGCCGATCCGATTGCAATGATCAGACTTTCGGCGAGCTCCGGCACCGCCTGCTCCAACCGGCGCCAAAGCGACTCCTCCACCGTGGCGTCGCCCTGTTCGGCAAGAATGATCGCGGCGTTTTTTGCCGTCTCGACATCGGGATCGTTCAATGCCTCCAGCGCCGCTTCCTGCACCGCCTCATTCCAAACCACTCTGCCAACGAGAGCCAAGAGCCCTCGGGTGCATCCCCGCCCCTCAGTGCTCCGCATCGCTAATCGTAGCGTCTCCCGTCCTTCTCCCTCCGCCGCAGGAAACTGACGCGCAAAGTACTTCACAATCTCCTGCTGCGGGTCGCAACTCCGGAACCGTCGCAAGCGTAACTCCCGCATCGCCTCCGCGAGTTGCACGGTCCCGAAGCGGGCAGCCAGAGGCAAAGCTTTCGACAAATCGTCGCGCAGCCCCCGCAGTAGCGCGGCGTCCGCCTCCGGCACGTCTAAGGCGGGAAACTCCTTCGCCGTCAGAAATTCCAGCGTACCCGCCGCTAACTCCTCCTTCGCGAGACGCCAGGCCTCGGCTGGCGAGAGTTCGCGCAGCCGCCGCATAAGCATGTCCTTCAGCGGTGCAGGCGCTACCCTCGCCGCGCCCGCCAAGACAGGAATCATCTCCGGACCCCGCACGAGATCCCACTTCGCCTGGAGCAGTTCCCCCTGCCGATCCAGGTCAAACTTTGCAAACCCGGCAATCAACTCCACCCGAGTCAGCCCATAGTTCTCCGGCTCCACCAGGCCCGCCGATCGAGCCTCCTCCAGCGCCAACGCGCCGATCACCCGCGCCGACTGCTTTCGAGCTTCGCCCTGCTTCTCCAAAGCGGCAGGAATCCAGCGGACGGCTTCCTCTCGCACGAACCGGGCAAAACGATCCCCCCGGCGCTCCACCTCTGCCCTTACGTCGTCCCAGTCGCCTTTCCCGCTCAACTGCCACGGCGCACTGGGAAGCGTTGGCGGATTTTCTCGTTGCATGTAGGTCAGCAGGGCGCGCAGACGGAGAGTTCCGTCTCCAATCGCGACACTGCCTTCAGCCAAGTACCGGTCCAGGGCGCCCATCGCGTGACCCCGGTCCCGAGCGCCCACCAGCATCAACGAGTCCACGCCCTGTCGGTCCTGCCGAGCGGTCTCCAGAGCCAACTCTACCGCGGCGGGCGTCCCCAGAATCCGCAATTCGCGCCACGCCGTCTCGTCGGCCTGCTCCAAGCATGACCGCAACCGCACCAACTGCGCCTCGCGCCACCCCGCATCGTCAACGATTTCTACCTCCACCACATTCGACACCGCCGCTAACTTTTCCAGACGATGGGATTTGAGGTAGAACCGGTACCGGCCTGGCCGGTCGAATCGAAACCAGTCATTCAGGTCCAGTGCAATCTCATGCGGCTTGAGCCCCAGCACCGGGGGGAAACTTCGCAATCCGCCCGCCAACCCGCCCATCACCCCGGAGCCAAAGTAGTCCCGCCAGGGGTCCACCACCTCATCCTGCTCCATCACGAACTCCTCCGTCGGCAACCGCCCGCTCCGGTCGTACGTTGCCGGGTTGAGTTGATACGTGTTCTCGATTGCACTCGAGAACTGGAGCCGCAGCGGAATCCGTTCTCCGATCCGAAACCGGCCGGCCTCGCTGACCGCCTTCATCTCCAACCGAACCCCCGGCGGCTGCAACGCCAAGTCCCGCGCATAGCGAAGTTCGAACTCCGTCGCGGCGTACAACCGCAAGATTCCCAGGAACCCAAATGCCAGTATTCCCGTCAGTGGAAAGCAATGAAGATGCATGGCAGCACTAGAGACACCGCGACACCGGCGCTGGTTCCCTCCGCTCTCTTTCTCCTGGCTATTCTCTGGTTAGCCGCACCCGGGTTGGCCGCACCCGCCTTCGCCTGCAGTTGCTTCAGCAGCGCTACCCCCTGCAACTCCATCAGCGGAACCAAACCAATCTTCGTCGCCCTCGTGCTCAGGCGCAGTGATAGTGAACCGCTTGCACGCACTACCCGGCTCCGCATTGAGGAGCGCCTGGTCAACGCCTCAGGCCTGCCCAACGAAATCGAGATCGATACCATGGCGGGCACCAGTTGCCAGCGCCGCCTAAAGACCGGCGAGCGCTATGTCGTCTTCCCGGACCCCGCGGCCACCGCGATCGCCGACTGGAGGGTCGGCGGCTGTAACCCCACTTTCGCCCTCCGCGGTAAAGAACATCTCCTCGATGCACTCCGCAACGGCATCGCCCGGGGCCCCGCGCGTCTTACCGGCACCGTACACCGCATGGAGACCAGCGGCCTCAATCAGCGCATTGTCCCCGGCGCGGTGGTTACGGCCGTCTCCCCCGAAGGCGAATACTCCGCCGCCTCCGACGGCGAGGGTGCATTCACCATCCCCGGCATCCAGCCCGGCCGCTACCGGCTAAATGTTGCCAAGCCAGGCTACTTGCCCGCTGACGACTACAATCATCGGCGGTCCGGCCGCTTCGTTTTGAACAAAGAGACCGGCAAAGTCCAAACGGATCCCGGCGATGCCACCGGATCCGTCCTCATCACGGAGCGCTCCTGCACCGACTGGAGTCTCGCTCTCTGGCCGGACCTGGCGATCTCCGGCCGGGTTGTCAACAAACAGGGCCTGCCCGTTGAGGGCGTCACCGTTCAGGCGTTCCCAATCAAAACCGCAGGCGGCCGGGAGTCCTCTCCCTTGCGCACCGCGAAATCAAGTACCACGGGCGAGTTCACTCTCCGCCCTCTGCCCGACGGCGAGTATTCCATCGGGGTCAACGCCGCCCAATTCAGAGACACCGAGCCCTATCCCGCTACGAGTTTCCCCGATCCGGTCCACGTCGCCGAAGGCCGGCCGGTCCCGCCGATCAATCTCATCCTGCCCGCGGAACGGACCACCGCGACACTCCGCATCCAGGTCCTTGGTCCGGATGGCGCTCCCGCCGGCGGATCAGCCGTCACCCTCACCGATTCATCCGGTCGAACCCAGGACGTTGCGGAGCGAAAGACTTCCACAACTGGAACGCTGACCCTTCCCGTCTACCTCGGCGAGCAGTATACGGTAGAGGCTCGCCAATGGCCCTCCGGACCGGCGGATCTCGCCGAACTGACCGGCCAGGAGCAGGTTGCGATCACAGCGCCAAGCGCCGCCATCGTTGTCGTAATCCGGCCCAGGCAGCGCCCTTAACCGGTCTGCCGCTACGATAGGGAGTGGCGGACTATGACACCTTCATCCTCTTACGACACCCTCCAGTTCCGCATCAAAACCATCCTTCCCGCCACCTACCGCGACTGCTACGAGGACGTCCAGCCCGTCTCCATGGGCTCCGCCGGCCTCAAGTACACCCCCGATGGCCAGGTCGCCTGGAACGAAATCTGGACCACGTTCTGCGACCTCGCCATGGCCGGCGGCCCCCCACATAAGGGCAAGCTCCTCGAACCCGCCACCCCCGCCGCCATCGAATCCGACCTCGCCCGCTACCAACAAGTTATCGCCGAAATCTGCCGCGGCATCGGCCTCGTCACGGAGCTCCCCGTCCAACCCTCCGCCACCCCCGGTTGGGTCCAAATCGAATGCGCCGACCCGGTCATGGCCGGCTGGCTCCTCCGCGCCATCACCATGGAGAACGTCGCCGCCCGCGCTCACGGCGTCTTTCTCGAACTGCCCGCCGGCCCCGCCTACCGCATCGAGAAGGAGATCAAGAACGTCATCACGGTGATCGCCAAAACCTGCCATTACTGGGTCGAGCACATGTGGCCGTCGCAGGAAGCGGCCATCGGCGAACTCTTCGCGGCCATGGCCGTCGAAGCCCCGCTCCTCGAGCCAGACCCTGCCGCTGCCGAACCGCCCGCCAACATCGAAGAGCTCACCGGCCTTACGCCCACGCCCCATCTCTACCCAGGCTGGCTCGGCCTACATTGCCCCGATGTTCCTTCTGCCGTCTGGCTGATCCGCGCCCTCGTCGCCTCGAATATCCTCGCCCGCCGCGAAGGCACCGTCCTCTACGTCCCGCTCAACCCGACGACCGACCCCAGCGGCCAAACCCTCTCTAGAACGCTAGGGCAGCTCTGCCGCTTTGCCAAGGACCACCAGATTCTATAACCGGCAGGGGCCCCTCCGATCCTGCGTCACTTCCCCCAGCGGACGAAAGCTCCGCGCCAGCACCTGCAGCACCTGTATCGCCTCCCGGCTGCCTCTATCCACGAAGAAATTCGCCATTCCGGAATCCGGGAATGTCACGGCGACCCGATACTCACTGGTCCCTAGCCATACACGCGAACCGCCCACCTCCCACTCCTCCACCAGCAGAGACCGGCACGGCGTCGCCCACGCCCCCGCATACGATCCAATATCATGCCGAATGACCACTCTCCCACCCGGCCCGGTAAAGTGGCCTTCGTCACTGTCCATCCCCACGTCCATCGTATAGCGGTATCCCCGCGGCAGCCGGACCTCGCCCGCCTCCCATGCGAATCTTCCTGTCTGCCAATTCCAATCTGCAAAGCCTGGCAATGCAAGCCGCCGGTCATACTCCAAAAGTCCCAATACCGCCACGACCAGGACCGCCAACCCTACCGAGGCCCAATCCGTCCATCGCGCCATCTCCCTGCAGACGCTATTCGCCCCGCTCCGGTTCCCACTCATCCTCCCCCCAATCCACCCGGTCCTCCCGTTCCTGCGGCTTCTCCTCCGCCCGCCGCCGCTCCATTTCCTCCCGCTCTTCCTTTCCGTCGCTCATATTTCCTCAGTCTAAGTTACAATCCAGCCATGCGCCCGCTGATCGGCTTTCTGTTTGCCTTAACCTCCCTCCAAGCCGACAACTGGCCCCAATATCGCGGCCCCGCCGCCAACGGCCTCGGCAATGGCGCCCGGCCCCTCCGGTGGAACACCGAAACCGGCGAGAACATCCGCTGGAAAACGCCCATCCCCGGCCTCGGCTACTCGAGCCCCGTCGTCTGGGGCGACCGCATTTTCCTCACGACAGCCGTCCCCGCCCAAGGCGCCGCCGCCCCCGTCAAACTCGGCCTCTACGGCGACATTAAACCCGTCGAAAACGAAGGCGCCCAGTCCTTCCAAGTCCTCTGCCTCCACCGCCGCACCGGCAAGATCCTCTGGCAGCAAACCGCTGTCCAAACGAACCCCAAGGTAAAGCGCCACCCCAAGTCCAGCCACGCCAACCCCACTCCCGCCACCGACGGCCAACGCCTCATCGTCTCCTTCGGCTCCGAAGGCCTCTACGCCTACTCCCTCGATGGCAAGCTCCTCTGGAAGAAGGACCTGGGCGTCCTCGACTCCGGCTACTACTTAGCCCCTGAGGCCCAATGGGGCTTCGCCAGCTCCCCGGTCCTCCACGAGGGCAAGGTCATCATCCAAGCCGACGTCCAGAAGAACTCCTTCCTCGCCGCCTTCGATGCGAAGACCGGCCACGAACTCTGGCGCACCCCGCGCCAGGATGTCCCCACCTTCGGAACCCCCGCAGTACTCCCTAACGGCGAAGGCGGCCTCCAGGTAGTCGTCAACGGCTGGAAGCACATGGGCGGCTATGACCTCGCTACCGGCAAAGAACGCTGGCGGCTAGCCGGCACCGGCGACATCCCCGTCCCCACGCCGGTCTTCGCGAACGGCCTCATTGTGCTGACCGCGGCCCATGGAAGCGGCCGGCCCATCTATGCCATCCGCCCCGAAGCCAAGGGCGATCTCAGCCAGAACAAGGCTGCCATTGTCTGGACCCAGGAGCGCGCCGGCAACTACATGCAGACGCCCCTGCTCGCCGACGGCATCGCCTACTTCTGCTACGACAACGGCGTCCTCACGGCGTTTGAACTCACCTCCGGCGAACGCCTCTACCAGCAGCGTCTCGGCACCGCAGCCGGGTTCACCAGTTCCCCGGTCGCCGCAGCAGGCCGCCTGTATGTCACGAACGAAGACGGCCACACTTTCGTCCTCCAGCAGGGCCGTGAGCACCGTCTGCTCGCTGAAAACGAGCTCGGCGAACCCGTCATGGCCAGCCCGGCTCTTGTCGACGGCACCCTCTATGTCCGCGGCGGCCGCCACCTCTTCGCCATCGGCCAGTAGCCGCCCGCCCCGCTGGTAAACTGAGAGCTTCATGGACCAAGTCTTCTCTCCCGAACTGCTCGCCCAGGCCGCCAAAATCAAGCTCCTGCTCATGGACGTCGATGGCGTGATGACCGACGGCACCCTCTGGAACGTCCCCGGCCCGGATGGCCAAATCTTCGAAACCAAGGGCTTCGACTCCCAGGACGGCATCGGCCTGCAGTGGCTGAGCTGGTATGGCATCAAGACCGGCGTCATCAGCGGCCGCGTCTCCCCCGCCACCGAAGTCCGCGCCAAGCAGTGCAAAATGGCGTACATCTATCAGGGCCACATCGAAAAGATCCCGATCCTCGAAGAGATCCTCGCCGACGCGAAAGTCGCACCGGACGAGGTTGCCTACATCGGGGACGATTTCACTGACGTTGTCATCATGCGCCGCGTCGGCCTTGGAATCGCGGTAGCGAACGCCCGTGAAGAAGTGAAACGCGCCGCACACTGGACGACGGCCAATCGCGGAGGCTGCGGCGCCGTGCGGGACGCGGTCCAACTTATCCTCACGGCCCAGGGCATCTGGCCCGAGATCGTCAAGAAGTACGAGCTATGAAGCAGCGGATCGGGCTGGAGGCGCGCGGCGAAGCCGGGCCCGGCTTCCTCCATCAGTTGACCGGTGTCATCGCCCATCACGCCGGCGACATCGTCTCGGTCGAAATCATCGAAAGCGTCGTGCACTCGCGCACGTACCTGGAGATCGACCTGCCCGGCGAGCCGGCCGCGCTGCTTGCCGAACTTCGTTCGCTGGAACGGGTGCACGACGTCGAGCTCGTCGAGACCCTGCAGAAGGTCTACGGCAAGCGGATCATCATCATGGGCGGCGGCGCCCAGGTTGGCCAGGTAGCCATCGGGGCCATCATGGAAGCGGACCGCCACAACATCCGCGGCGAGCACATCTCGGTCGATACGATCCCGCTGGTCGGCGAGCAATCGCTAGCAGCGGCCGTCCGCGCTGTGGCCCGGCTTCCGCGCGCGAAGGCGCTTGTGCTGGCCGGGTCGCTCATGGGGGGCGAGATCGAGGTTGCTGTCCGCGAGGTCCGCGCCAAGGGACTTCTCGTGGTGAGCCTCAACATGGCCGGCTCCGTCCCCGATGCGGCCGACCTCGTCGTCACCGACCCGGTCCAAGCCGGGGTCATGACCGTCATGGCCGTCGCCGACACGGCCAAGTTTTCCGTCGGCAAGCTCACCCGCCGTGTCTTCTAGCGTCCAACTCGCGGCGCTCGCCCTGGTCACGGCCGGCCTTGGCGCCGCCCAGTCCCTCCCTGCCGCAACGCGGACGATGGGCACCTTCGAGGGCCGTCCGATCGTAGTCGCCACCCCGGCAAGCGACCTCTCCGGCTACCACCCAGAGGGTCGTACAACGCTCTGCTTGGAGGGTCCGCCGCGTCGGCAGTGCTACGCATCGCCGGAGGGCTACGGCTTCCAGCCGCAGGTCAAGCTAGTCGAGATTGACAAAGGGCAAAGGGCGATCTTCTTCTCAGTGGTCAGTGGCGGGGTATCCGGGCGCATGGTTCATCTCGCCCTACTTCATCCCGGCAGCGACGCCGAGCTCGACGACTGGTTCTTCGGGGATGCTTCGGTCTCGAGCTCCGGCCAGTACGAATTCTGGACGGAGCCGGTTCTCTCCTCAGCGCCGATGCTGGTAACCGCCGACTATGTTACGGGGCCGGAAGAGTGTCGCAGCTGTCCTCACCGTTATCTGGTCTCGGCCTATTTGCTTCAGCAGTCATACTCTTTTCCTGAGGGGAGATATTACCTGCAGGACTGCTACATGACGCGTCGCCAATACGACCGATGGGCTCCGGGGCAAGACATCCTCGCCGCCGAGAAAACCGAAATCCTCGCCCGCCTCAAGAAAGTGGCGGCGGAAACGAAGGGTCTGCTGCCACCCAATCTTCAGGATTAGGCCGGCTCAGCACCCGAGCCGCCATCTCGGCCATCGGCTCCCCGCCACACAGCAACCCGTCATCGCCCCGCATTCGTCCTTGGCCAATCGCCTCAGGAGGACCTGCACCCGCCGGCGCCGGGCAAACCACCAAAGCGCCTCCGTACAAACGCAGCGCAGCCCCAAGTCTTCTCTCCGATCGCCCGCAATCCGGCGAATGACAGCACTTGCGCGCCGGTCCTTCAAATGACTATGCGCCTAGGCTGCTGCGAACCGCGCGTGGATATTCACGACAGGATCAAGCGGCTGGAACGGCGCCTTAACGGAGCGCCGACACCCGAACGACGCGAGCCCCGCGACGACCCGATAGATCTTCTCAATCGACAGGCTCTCCCACCGTTGGCTCGCCCGTCTCCTGCCCGTGCGCATCCTTGCTCTCAATTCTAACCCTCCACCTCAACAACGCCCCACGCTACGCACTCCAGCCACTGTCACGATCTCACCCACATCTGGCCCGTGTGCCAAGGGCCCCAAAGTCACCTTCCTTCGCACAAACAAGTCCCTTCGCTAGCCGCTGCATCAAGCCCCTCCTTGATGATCGCCACGGCCAGCATTTGTCCGTCAAATCTGACTACCAGCTATACGCCGAAAGGACCGAGCTCATTTCCGGCACAAGGCGCGTCACTGCGAACGGCCAACATCCGCCAGCTCTCCGCTAGCCCGCCGGATGCCGCAGAGCGCCACTGACGAATCCGTCGCTCTTTCTGAGCTTGTGTCGTCCCCCCCGAGACAAACGTCCGCTCAATCCACTGAGCGGTGCGGCTAGATGCCGGACGAAACTTCGCACTACACTGGTGTGAGCGAACCGCACAGGCGGGCACAGGCCCAATGCACCCTCTGAGTATCCAAAAACTGAAATTGCACGACTACCGCTGTTTCGAAGCGATAGAAATCGACTTTGACCTGAAGCTCACCGTGCTTGTCGCAGAGAACGGCGCGGGCAAAACATCCATCCTCGACGGGATCGCTGTGGCCCTGGGACCCTATGTCGGCGCATTCAGTGAATCTGTCGGCAAACATTTCGAGGCAAGCGACATTCGCCATTTTAAGGTCCGGGAGACCCGCACCAATGAGATGGAGTATGCTCCGCGGGGAGCACGTCTACAAGCTTCCGGATTCATACCCAATGATCAACATCATCAGAGTAATCAACTATCTACTTGGCGTCGAGCATTGTCCAGTCCGAACAAAGCCAAAACCACCATTAGAGACGCGAAAGTTTTAATCGACTACGGCAAACGAATGCAAGAGGCCGTTCGTACTCCGGGTGCGGATGTTCTTTTACCACTAGTGGCATACTACGGAACCGGTCGACTGTGGAAGACAAAGAAGCTCACGGAAGCAAAGCTGCCTCGCACATCGCGCACTATCGGCTACACCGATTGTCTGGATCCCGCGTCCAGTTACAAGTCTTTCGTAGCGTGGTTTCGATACTGGAACCTCAATGCAAAGGATGCCCGCATTGTCGCGCAGGAGAAGGGACAGCCCATCTCGAAAACCGAATTTGACGACTATATTCAGTCGGTAAGTGATGCTGTCAATACCTGCTTGAAGCCTTCCGGCTGGAAGGACATTAGCTATTCCTTTTCCCGTGACGCGCTCGTCGCCAATCACGAACAGTTCGGGGAGTTGCCCGTCGAACTGCTCAGTGACGGTATCCGGAACATGCTCGGCATGGTGGCGGACATTGCATTCCGTGCGACGAAGCTCAACGCCAATCTCGGCAAGTTTGCGGCACGCCAGACGCCCGGAGTCGTGCTCATCGACGAAGTGGACATGCACCTCCATCCGCGCTGGCAACAGGTCGTTGTTGATTGCCTTACCGAAGCATTTCCGAACGTCCAGTTTATCGTGACCACTCACAGCCCGCAGGTGCTAAGTACCGTTCCGCGAGAGAACATCCGTATTCTGGAGCAAGATGAGACAGGCTACCGCGCCAGAGTACCGGACTTCAGCCCTTTGGCCCACGAATCCGGCGATGCTCTGACCAAGATCATGGGGACGCACCGGGAGCCTCCGTTAGAACTCCAAGATACGATTCGCCAATTCGAACTGTTCGTGCGCGCCGGGCAGGAGCATTCAGCCAAGGCTCAGCAGTTGCGTCACGACATGGATAAGGCCGGCTATCAGATCCATGAAAGCGATTTGAAGACCTGGCGCTTCCTAGCGCAACGTAAGGCCAACGAGGGGAGCTGACATGGTTGAGCTACGGCATCGTGGGACGCCCACGCCTTCCCTAACTGCATTCATCACCACTCACCCTAATCTCACGGTAGCCGATTTTGACTCTCAGGACTTCCATAGTGTGAAAGTCGCCGTAAAGGCTGACCTGAACCAAGACCAGCAGGGCCTATGTGTATATTGCGAGAAGACTCAGACGCCCGCCGAAGGACAGGTGGAGCACATCCGCCCAAAGGCCAAACACGGCGACCTCTGCTTTACATATACGAACTTTGCCCACAGTTGTATCAACCCCAAAACCTGCGGCCAGTCGAAAGGCGATGGAGTTCTTCCGATAGAGCCGGGTCCAGGTTGCAATGCCCACTGGGCGCTTTCCACTGATGGAACTATCGAGCCGATTCCAGGCTTGACTCACAAGCAACAGCATTTGGTACGCCAAACTCGCGACATGCTCGGGCTCAATCGGGACTCAAATCTCGTCGACGAAAGAAAGCGCGCGCTCAAAAATTTGGTCGAAATTTTAGAATTAGCTCCCAACGACGCCGAACAGTTTCTGCAAGACGCTCCTTACCGGCATATCCTAGCGACGGCACTTTGAACCGACGAAAGGGTGTTGGGCAGAAGGCCCGGCGTGGCCGTCCAGGTTGAGTTGAAACTCTTGCTCCCTAACGGCCCATCGGAGCCGCCTTTGTCATCCCAGATCAGTGCTCAACTAGTTTTCGCCGCCGGTACTCGCATTTTACGGACAACGGACCGACCACTCAGATCTCTGCGCATCGTCAACAAGAACTAGCCATAGAGCCGGCCGCCATCCGCCAAGATCGCCGTTTGTCCACAGCGGAGGTGAGATGGCTAGGGCTCGAACCGAACCGGCCCCCCTTTCCCGCATCCTAGTAGAATAGGCCCAGTATGCTCTCCCGCAACAAACTCCTCGTCCTCGCCGCCGGCCTCTGCGGCCTCCTCGGCCTCGGCTTCCAAGCCTCCCGCAAGGCCCCGTCCAAAGACCCCCTCCTCGCCGGCTACGAAGTCGCCACCGTCGCCGCCGTCGCCGATGCCGTCGACCAAATCACCGGCCAGCGCGGCTTCATGTCCCATGACATGCGCCCCCGCACCGTCACCACCCGCGTCGTCGGCCGCGCCGTCACCGCCTACCTCGTCCCCACCACCCCCGACAAAGCCACCCCTGCCCTCTCCACCGCCCAGTCCACCGCCCTCATCGACAACGCCAAGCCCGGCGAAGTCGGCATCATCGTCATCAAGGACGGCCTCGACGTCGCCGGCATCGGCGGCCTCATGGCCACCGCCGCTAAAGTCCGCGGCATGGCCGGCGTCATCGTTGATGGCGGCGTCCGCGACATCAAGGAAGTCCGCGGCCTCGGCTTCCCCATCTACGGCCGTAGCGTCGTCCCCTCCTCCACCGTCAGCCGCTACGCCGGCGTCTCCCGCAATGTCCCCGTCCAGTGCGCCGGCGTCGAAGTCAAACCCGGCGATATCATCGTCGCCGACGAAGATGGCGTCGTCCGGGTCCCCCAGGCCCAAGCCGCCGAAGTCCTTAAACGGGCGCAAGAAATCGACGAACGGGAAACCAAGATGGTCCCCTTCATCCGCCAGCACAAGGCGCTGAGCAAGGCCGTCGAAGTTTTCAATCGGATTTAACTGAGGGTTGTACTCGGGGCAATAGAGGTTTACCCTAGCCGTGGTAGGGTTAAATTTCGGTAAACACTGGATACACTCGAAGTATCGCGTCGTCGATAGATGGTTATATGCGGAACAGGCGTTACGAGCCTCGATTAATGTGTGCGGATCTGATTGACGTCCACTGGCGCGACAAGGCCGGGCGGCGCAAGAAGGCCATTGCCAACCTCGAAGACATCTCCGAATCCGGGGTCTGCCTCCAGATGGAGGCAGAGATCCCCCTGAACACGGTCATCACTGTAAGCGGCCCGAAGGGCGATTACGTTGGACAAGTCCGGTACTGCGTCTACCGGGAGATCGGGTTCTTCATCGGCGTCCAGTTTGAGCCGGGCAGCAAATGGTCTAAGCGCCAGTTCAAGCCCATGCACCTTTTCGATCCGCAGCGACTCGTTCCGGCCACCCCGCCGGAACGATAGCTCACGGCAACTGCGTATCAGCGTGCTGCCAAGCGCTCTGGAACTCCCGCTCCACGAACGCCAAGCTCTCCGTCTTCCCTTGCGCCCGCAGCGCCTGCACTAGCCCGTGCAAGCTCCGGCCATTCCGTGGGTTCCTTTCGAGGTCCTTCCGGAACACAACCTCTGCTTCTCCAGCCTTCCCCATCCGAAGCAACGCTCCTCCCAACTGCTCGCGCGTCGGATAGTACCAATCCGGCGGCTCCATATATCCCAGCGCATCCTCCAACTCCACCGCCTTCCGCCACTGGCTGATCTCCTCCGCCCCGTCGCCCCGGCTTCGCGCAATCCGCGCCGCCAAGTCCACGCTCGCCAGCGCCAGAATTTGCTGTGCCGGGTTCAACATCGCCACCGCTTCAGGAGGCACCTGTTTCGCCAACGCCTCCATCTTCGCCCGTTCCCCCGCCGCTGCCTTCGTCCGGCCCAGCCCCGCCAGTGCCGCGCTCCGCGCATAGTGGTAGCTCGCCCGCAGGAACAGATCCTTCTCCGCCGGCGCCTTCTCCCGCAGCATCTCCTCCCACTTGCCGAAACGCACCAGCACCAGCCACTCGTAGGCCCCATAGGGTGCAATCATCGGCATGCCGTCAATCGCCCCGGCCACGTTCTTCCGCAGCCGCTGTGCCCAATCCCGCGCTTCCTTGTACCGTCCCTGCATCATGCGGGAATACGCCACGAAATGCAGATTGTGTGAGTAGTAGCCCAGCGGATACATCCCCTGCGCCTTCGATCGTTCGAGATAAACCCGGTCCGCTTCTGACGCCTTTTCATTCACCATCGCCGACCGCTCGAACTCACCCACCCGTGCATAGATGTGCGAGGGCATGTGCACCAGATGGCCCGCCCCCGGAACCAGCGTCTCCAGCCGCCCCGCGCTCGGCAGCGCCCGCTCCGGGTTCGGCGACGCCTCCACCGCATGGATGTAGTAGTGGTTCGCCCCCGGATGATTCGGGTCGCGCCGCAGCACCCCTTCGAGCACCGCGCAGATCTCGAGCGTCCCCTCCGCCGGCTTGCCGTCCAGGCTCCACAACTGCCACGGCCGCAGGTTCATCATCGCCTCGGCATATAGAGTCGCTGCGTCCAGGTCGTCCGGGTACCGCTGCATCACGGTCTTCATCGCGGCCGCGTACTTTTCTGCCAATACCTTCCGGTCTGCCGCCGGATCCTTTGAGTACCGCTGCACGAGGGCTTCCACGTAAGCTCTCTCGCGCGCTGGTGCCTTGGCCTTCAACTGCGTGGCCTTCGCAATCGCTTGCCACGCTAACGCCTCCCGCTCCGGCATCGCCGGCAGGTTGTAGTTCGGCCCCAAAGCGTATGCGATGCCCCAGTGCGGCATCGGCGACGCCGGGTCCAACTCCGCGGCGCGCGCGAACAGCCGGGCGGCTTCGTCGTGGTTGAAGCCATAGATCAGGGCCAACCCCTGGTCAAAAAACTGTTGGGCTGCTTTGGACTTCGTCGCGATCGGGTGGGAGTGGGTTCCCATCCCGTCCAAGAGCTCCGCCGGCTTCACCGCCGTCGGTCCGTCGTGCTTGTGTTGGCCCAGGGCTGCCCCGGCCAATACTGCAATCCACAAGATCAGGTTCATAATTCGCTATTCTCCTGCTTTATGATGCGAAATGAACATCCCCCGTGGATCACGCAACTATGATTCCGATTCAAGGACTCTTCGAAACCCACCTCACCGTCGCCAATCTCGACCGGGCGATGCAGTTCTACGAGCAGACTCTCGGCCTCTGCCGCGCCTCTCTCGTGCCCGATCGCCGCGTCGCCTTCTACTGGCTCGGCGCCCATGGTCAATCCATGCTCGGCCTCTGGGAGACCGGTACCAGCCCGCAGCGCCTCAGCCTCCACACAGCGTTCACCGTCACTCTCGACGATCTCCTCGCGGCCCCCGCACGCCTCCGTGCCGCCGGGATTACCCCTCTCGATCTAGCCAACGAGCCCGTCGACGAACCCGTAGTCCTCGCGTGGATGCCGGCCGCCTCCCTCTATTTCAAAGACCCCGACGGCAACCTGCTCGAATACATCGCGATGCTCCCCGAAGCGCCCGCCCCTCAGCGCGGAGTCGTCGCCTGGAGTGACTGGCGGTAGACCGCTATCGAGCCAGCCGCTTCGCTCCCGTTCACCGTCACCCGCACTGGCACCGCTGAACCGGCAGCCGTCCCCGTCGGAATCCGCAGGTTGATCTGCATCACTCCGAATGTCCCCGGCGCCCCGTCGGCGTAGAGAACTTCGGCGGCTACTCCTCCCACGGTCGCCGTCGCCCCGGCGACCTGTCCATGGCCGGTCGCGAAGAGGACCACGATCTCGCCTGCCGCCGCCGGGGTGTCTGCGGTGTTCCTCCTGCCATCCTGGTTCCATGCCCCGGGATACAATCCCAGTCGTGTCGCGGCCACAGCCACCGGGATCGCAGCAAAGTTGCCCACCGTCAATTGGGCCGCCGTCTGCCCCGTCAACTCCAGCGGCACCTGGGCATTGATCTGCTCCGGACTCGCGAACAGCAGGGTTGACGCCAGGCCGTTCCATCGAACCTCTCCGCCTAACCCGGCCCCGTAAATCGAGACGAGACTACCCGGCACAACCGCCCCCGCGCTGCCATCAAAGGCATTCACCACGGCGCGGACCCCCGTCGCGGCGGCTGGACCCAACGCCCAAAGTTCATTCGTCTGTCCTTCCGCCTTGAACCCGCCGAAGAAATAGGTCACGCCATCGCCATAGGCGCTCTCATGCCGGCTGCGGGCGCTCGGCGCCGGACCTTCGACCTGCGCTACGCTCCACCGGCGCGACACCGGGTCGAACTCCCAGGTGTCGTTCAGGCTCCCGCGGCCCGACCCGCCGAATAGCAGCATCCGGCTTCGCACCTTGTCGAACGAACGGCCATAGTGTTGCCGCGGGCTCGGGGCCGGCGCTGCCACGCGCTCGCTCCATCGGCCGGCTGCCAAATCAAAGCTCCATAGGTCGCCCAAAGGGCAGGGTCCGAAACCGGAAGCGCACCCGCCATACAGCAGCATTTCGCCACGCACCCCGTCATACACCGCATGATGCAGGCATCGCCGTACGGGCCGGTTCGAAGCCGGCGAGATGTCGCGCCAACGGCCCGTACCGAATTCAAATGCCCAAGTGTCATCGAAGCGGCCGGAATTGGTGAAGCCGTGCGAGACAATCAACCGGTCGCGGCCCGGCTCATAGATGGCGGAGTGGCCGTATCGCCGGCTGGGCCCCTCCTCCGAGGAACCCAAGCGGGTCCACGATCCTCGGTCAATTTCAAAGGCCCACAGGTCGTTGAAGAAGTCGGAGGCTTGGCCTCCGAACAGCAGCAAGCGGCGGCGCGCCGCGTCGAACACCAGGGTATGGCCCCAACGCGCGGCTGGCACGGTTCCGGATGGCCGCAGTTCGCGCCACTCCCGCCGATCGAGCGAGTAGACCCAAAGATCGTTCTTCGCGCCGGACTCCTGCCCGCCAAACAGGAAGATCTGCTGCCCTACGGGATCGTGAACGATTGTGCCGTCCAGCCGAGCCCCCGGCGCCACTGCCCCGGACGGCAGCAGCGTGTACCGCAAGGCCTGACCAGACAACGATTCCGCTACGACCAAGACCAACCAAATAAGAATCCGCATGCCATGTAATGAGGACTCAACGTGACTTTATTCCCGCTCAGCGCGAATTTTCTGCATGGACTCCTTGGCCCTTCGCTTCACCGCCGAAGCGCTCTGTCACCAAACGGATTTGCTTCGCGCCGCTATCCGCCAGCTCGGCGCACGGGATAGGGCCGAGGATGTGCTTCAGGATACGCTGCTGGTAGCCTGGCGCAAGTTCCCGGCCTATCAGCCAGGGACCAACTGCCGGGCGTGGCTCTTCCAGATTCTCCGCTTCTGCGTCCAACGGCACCGGCAGCGGACGGTGACCGTTCCATTGTCGGATCAGCATCCGGTGCCGCCGGTTCTGCCGCCGGTGGATCTAACCCGGGCGATCGCGGCGCTGCCGGTTTCCTACCGGCAAGTGGTCGAACTCGCCGACCTTGAAGAGTGGGCCTACCGCGACGTGGCGCGGCGATTGCGAATCCCGATTGGCACGGTAATGTCGCGGCTGCATCGCGCCCGGATACAATTGCGGAGTGAACTTTCGATTGGCCGTCCTCTTGCTTGCCGCCGGCTCGCTGGCGGCTGAGCCGTTCTCGCACAAGCGGCATGCCGCCATGAAAATGAAGTGTACGGCTTGCCATGCGACGGCGGAGTCCGCGGCGCAGGCAGGGTTCCCTGCGCTTACCAAGTGCCAGACGTGCCATCCGGACATGGCCGCGTTGCCGGCCCGATCCGCCCGCGTCTACCGGGTGAAGGACTTCGTGTTCTTCAACCATCAACGGCATGCGGACGCGAAGGTAGTTTGCGCCACGTGCCATGGCGAAGTCTTCACCATGGATACATTGAAACAGGAGCGGCCGGTCACCATGGTTGCCTGCGTGGCTTGCCACAAAGAGCAGAAGGCGAGCATCGCCTGTAACCTCTGTCACGAATTGGGCCAGTGAATAGACCGTAACAATCTGCAGGCCTGCCCATCAAACGGGCATGAACGCTGAAACTACCCGGCAAGCCGGTCCGATTACGGACCTCGATATTCTCAACTATGCGCTGCAGCTCGAGCATCTCGAAGCAGCCTTTTACAACCAAGGTCTGCGGCAGTACTCGTCCTCGGATTTCGCGCAGGCGCCGCTGTTCAATCAGCTGGGCGAAGTAGCCGCCCTCGACGCCTACTCCTACCTGAGCATCATCCGTGCGCACGAGAACGCTCACGTTCGCTCCCTTACTGCCGCCTTGCGCGGCTTTGGCGCGACGCCCGTCTCTGCCTGCACTTACAATTTCACGTACGCCAGCATCGCCGAATTTCTTCGCGTTGCGCAGACGCTCGAGAACACCGGCGTAAGCGCCTACAACGGCGTGATCGGGCAGATCAACAGCCCCTCCATTCGCACCTCCGCGGCGACCATCGCCACCGTTGAGGCTCGCCACGCCGCCTATCTGAATGTGCTCAATGACCAGTTGGCCGCGTCCACCTCGTTCGATGCGCCGAAGTCGATGACGGATATCCTGGCTGCTATCGCGCCGTTCCTGCAATCCTGCCCCGCCGCCTAATCCGCTCGCATAAGGAACCCAGATCATGGAAAACTCGATTACTCGCTCTTCGCGTCGGAATTTCTTTTCAACGGGCGCGCTCACCCTCGGCGTTGGCGCCGCGGCGCTGACCATCACCCCCCGCGCTGCCCAGGCGCAAACCGGCGTTACGGACCTGCAGATCCTCAACTATGCACTCGGTCTCGAGCACCTCGAGGCGGCGTTCTACAATCAGGGCCTCACCCGCTTCACCGCCAACGACTTTAACTCCGCTGGGTTCGTTCCGCTAGTCGGAACGCTGATCGCCACGAAGGCCCTCGATAACCTCAAAGCCATTCAGGAGCATGAAAACACGCACGTGGAAACGCTCCGGACTGTGATTCGTTCGCTTGGCGGCACCCCGGTCGCAGCATGCCAGTACAACTTCGGCGTGACCAACTTCAGCGGTTTTCTGTCTACCGCCGCGGTCCTCGAAAGCGTGGGCGTCATGGCGTACACCGGAGCATTGGGGATGATTCAAAACCCTGATCTGCGGACCGCCGGCGCGACAATCGCGACCGTGGAAGCTCGCCACTCCGCGTATCTCAACCTGCTCTTGCAGGATCTTCCGTTCCCTTCGGCTACCGACTCGACGAAGACCATGACGGAAATTTTGACCGCCGCCGGGCCGTTCATCACCAGCTGTACGGCTACCGATAACGGCGGTGGAGGCACAGCGACGACTAAAGCCGTGGCCGGACCGAAGAACGCGACCACGGTGCAAAAGTTCTTCTCGCTCGACGGCAGCGCTTCCACCAGTTCGAACGGCGCCCCATTGACCTACAACTGGATCGTCTTGAGCGGCACGGCCGGCATGACCAAATCCACCACCGCCATGCCTTCCGTTCAGTTCGGCGTATCGGGCCCCTATACCTTCGAGCTCACTGTCACCGACAGTACCGGAGTGAAGGCCACCGATACTGTCACGATCAACTACTTCGGCCACTAAGCCGGATCTACTTGATGGTCATCTTGTCGAGAGCTTCTCCGCCCGCGGGTAGGGAGGAGCTTCCGGCCTTGAAGCCATTGGTTTCGAGGATGTAGGCCACGATGTTTGCGTAAGCGTCAGCCGGCAGCGAGGCGGGCGCCGCCGGGGGCATGGTCTTCTGCGATTTGTCGTAGAAGGCGCGGAGCGGGCGACCGCCCCAGTTGCTTTTGAAGTACTCGCCGGCAAGCGGGGTGCCGAATGTGCCGTTGGTCATGGTGCTGCCGTGGCAGACGGCACAGTTGGAGTTGTACGCCGCTTTGCCTGCCTCCACCTGAGCCGCGGTGAACTGCGGCGAGATGCCCCCGGCCGCGGCGGCTGGAGTAGCTGCAGGTTGAGCGCTGGGCTCTGCTTTCGTTACGATGGGCTCTTCTGCCTTGCCGGTGCCTTCACCGGTGTAGGTAAAGGCCAGGATGGACCCCTTGTCGAGCATCGTCCGGGTGGTGCCGCCGGAGGCGGATTCAGCAAGTCCACCAGGGTCGGTGGCAATATAGAGGGTCTTGCCGTCCGGGCTCACCGCGGTATCGCGGAAGCGGTTCTCCGATTGGAAGTAGCGGAACAAATAGCCGGATTTGGCTTTTCCGTTCGACTTCAACGGCACAACGTAGAGCGAGCCTCGTTTCAGCGTGGTAACCAACAGGACGCGATCCCAGCCAGGGATGCCGCTGCCCTTCGAAGCGTAGTATTCGATGCTCGATACAGCCGTGGTGGGCCAGCAGATAAAGTCGATGCCTTGGCAGCGCGGGTCCTGGAAGTTGTAGCTGCTCGGCACGGTGAAGAGCGTGGCCAGGGGCCGCTCCATCTTCTTTTTGAACGCCGACTCCGGCTCGCGCGGAACGGAAGGGTGGATGGCGAGGTCGCTGAACCGGAGTTCGGAGCAGGGAGTCTTCGCTTCTGCCCAGCGGGCAAACTCGTAGGCTTTGTTGTCCTTCAAACCAACAACATGGGGCCATCCATAGTTGCGGCCAGGCTTGAGAATGTTGACTTCGTCGTCGGTCTTGGGGCCTTGTTCAGAGGAGTAGAGGATGCCGTCCGGGCCGAAGTCGATCCCTTGCGGATTGCGGTGGCCGTAAGTGTAGACATGGCTGACGATGCCGTTGATCTTCGGGTTATCGGCCGGAATCGTGCCGTCGATATTGAGGCGAAGGGACTTCCCTTGGTAGGAGACATAGTCCTTGGCGTCGAGCTCCTGCCTCGTGGGGATGCGTTGGGACTGCACCGGCAGGCAAACGTTTCCAAGCTGGTTGTTGCCTTGATCGCCGAGAGTCAAATATAGCTTTCCGTCGGGGCCAACCTTAATGCGGCCAGCGACGTGATCGTTGCCCGCGGGCAGACCAGCGATGACGGTCTGCGGGTTCGTGAGTTTCCCATCGGCGGCGGTGTAAGTGAGACGAACGATCTTGCCGTAGAGGTTGCGATAGGGGCTCTTGGTGTCAGTGACGGTAGGGTCAGCCGGAAGCGACTTGTCGACGTAGGTATAAAACACGTAGACGTAATCGTTGCCGCTACCCTTGAGCAGTTCAGGGTGGAGTGCCATGCCGAGCAGGCCGTCCTGTCCACCGGGAGCCGAAACCTCGGGAAGAGTCGCCGCGAGTTTCTTTTGGCCTGTAGCCGGGTCGATCCGGGAGATGCGTTTCCCGGTCCGTTCGGTAACCCAGATGTGGCTATCCGGACCCCAGGTAATCTCCCAGGGTCCGGCCAAGCCGGTGATCACGGTACTCTTTTTGAACTGCTTGGGGCCGCGGATGACCGTTTCGGGGCCGTCCTGCGCCTGCAGCAGGCCCAGCAGGAGGGCGGGAACGAGAAAGGAAGCTCTTGTCGACATGGCTCTATTGGTTCGGATTACTTGGGAACGGAAACGGTGATATTTCGGTAGCGGATCACGCCGTAGTGGTCGCCCTGAAGGAAGAACGGGCCGGGTTCGGCTTCGTTGCCATCGAGGGCGCCACCGGTGGGTCCGGGGATTTCGACATTGTCGTGGTAGACCTTGCCATCGCGGAGGACCGTAACGCGGCGACCGACGAAGGTGATGTCGAACGAGGTCCACTTCCCGAGGTTGAGTTCGGCGTTGGCCGGCGGCGGATAGTGGCTATAGACAGCGCCCATTTCGTGGTCTGGCAGTTTGCCGCCTTCGGTGCCCACTTGAATTTCATAGCGGCCGCGGAGGTAGATGCCGCTATTGCCGTGGTCGGGGCAGTTGACCTCGATGTGCAGCTTGAAGTCCTGGAACTTCTCGGTGGTCTTGATGTTGGCCGCGCTGGGGCCGCGCTGGCCTCTGACCTGCGGATTGTCGTTCACCAGTTCGCCGTTCCGGGCAATCCATTTGTTGTTGGTGACATTGCCGATGGGCTCCCAGCCGGTCAGGTCCTTGCCGTTGAAAAGGGCGCGCGGCTCGGACCAGGCCTTAGGCATCTTCCGGTCGAGCTTCGGAGCGCGGACACCGGAGAGTTTCGGGCCGTCTTCGGCGCCACGCTTCTCAACGCCGGTAAGTTGGTTCTTGGCGGGGGAGGTCAGCTCCCAGTTGATGGCCGGACCGCGACCCGCGGCCGCTAAGGCCACAGTCAGCTTTTTGCCTTCGACGGTAGCGCCCAGGATGGGCCTCCAACCGCCGCCTCGGGGCTGGACGCGGCCTTCGAGTTTGCCGTTCTTCTCGACGAGCTCCATCCATTGCGGCCAAGGGTTGCCGGTAGCGGGGGTGACGTTGAAATTCCAACGGCCAAGGAAAGGCTTTGCATTCTGAGCGACCGCGGCGAAGGGCAGGCTTGCCGCTATCGCGGCCAGAACGAACAATTTCTGCATGATTCCACTGTATCCCGGACACTAGCGGCGGAAGACGGGCTGGGTCCACGCCGAAAGGCCGAAGGACGAATCGATGCGGGCGCGGACGTACTTTTCCGCGCCGGTGAACTTGTAGACGGGGATGGTCTCAAAGGTGGTCGCAAGCACCTTGCCTCCGTCACCGATAAAGGTGGTCGTGAACTTCTCCTGGGCCCGGGCGTTGATCTCGATGCGATACTCCGTGGCGGTGGTTTGGACGTCGAGGAGGCTGACGCCGGAGCTGGAGTAGAAGTCGCCGCGTTCGAGGGCTTCCGTGATGGCGGCGGCGGAGAGTTCCGTGGCGCGTACGACCACCCAGCCGCGGCCGGGATTCGAGAAATCCTGGCCCGTGCGCTTGAAGACGTGGGCGTCGTCGACGCTGATGCCATAGAGGCGCTGGCCGCCGGTGAGCAGTTCGTCCCACATCTGATCGAGCGAGGCCGATCCGCCGCCACCGTTGTTGTTGACGGTGGGATGGCCGTTGTAGACCTCGAAGTGAGTGAGGCCTTTGATGCCGAGCATGTCTTTCGCGGTGATCGCCCAGTGGAAGTTCGGGTGGTTGATTGAAGGTAAGGCTTTCGCGCCGCGAATGAGTTCGACGTTGCGCTGAATCGTATTGGCGACGGAGGCGCCGTGCTGGGCCTGGAGTTCCTTCGTGAGGTTCAAGGCATTGATGTGAATCGGCTTCTTGAGGTACTGGTCCGTCAGCTCTTCTGCGGGAAGGAGAAGGAACTTCTCCTTGGCGCCGAGGGTAGCGTTGAGAGCTGCGATTTCGGTGAGGTGGTTGTGGTCCGTGAGGGCGAGGAACTGGTAGCCGTGTTCCCGATACCAGGTAGCGACTTCGAGGGGCGTGGAGTCGCCGTCGCTATTGAGGGTGTGGGTGTGCAGATTGCCTTTGTACCAGCGCGGTTTCCCGGCTTCCCAGGGAGGGCGGACTTGAGTGAGGGCGATAGCTGCCGCGAGCACGGAGAAGAAGGCGAGGCGAAGAACCCAGACGAGACGCATAAGGGGTTAGTTTATCGTTTGGAGAAACCTGCGGTACGATCGGTTGCAATGAACGGGGAAAGCGGCTGGCGGGAGTCGGCCGGGGCGTGGATCGACGAGCAGGGGAAGGATGGCGACTTCGGGCGGAAATACATCCTCGACCCGATAATGCTGCCGCGCGCCCCCTGGCGCGGGGTCCGCGGACGGCGTTGGATGTGGGCTGCGGAGAGGGCCGTTTTTGCCGCTTGCTGCGGAAGAACGGCGTCGCGGCGACGGGGATCGACCCGACGCCGGAACTGTTGGAATACGCGCGGAAGAAGGACCAGACCGGAGTGTATCTGGAAGGTTCCGCGGAGCAGTTGCCGTTTGGGGATGGGTCTTTCGATTTGGTGGTTAGTTATTTGACATTGATCGACATCCCGGACTACCGGACGGCGATCCAGGAAATGGCGCGGGTATTGCGGCCAGGCGGGACGCTGTTGCTTGCGAACCTGACCTCATTCAACACAGCGTGCGAGGAGGGAGGTTGGGTACGAGGGGAGAACGGCGAGTTGTTGCACTATCCGATCGACCACTACCTAGAGGAGCGATGGGCTTGGATGGCGTACCGAGGGATCCGGGTGCGGAACTATCATCGGCCGCTGCGGGCTTACATGGGGGCGTTACTCGCGACCGGGCTGCGCCTGGTGCATTTCGACGAACCGGAGCCGACGAGCGCGGCCGCGGCCGTGAAGTCAGCCAAGTATCGGCGAGTGCCGTACTTTCTCGTGATGGAGTGGGAGAAGGCCGCGGACTGAGTGGCATACTGGGCCTATGCGCCTTGTTCTGCTTTTCGGATTGCTCGCCGGATCGGTGTTTGGGTGGGGGAAGACCGGCCACCGGGTGACCGGACAGATAGCGGAGAACCATCTGTCGTCGAAGGCGCGGAAGGCGATTCAGGAGTTGCTGGGCGGCGAATCTCTGGCCGAGGCGGCGAACTGGGCCGATGAAATCCGATCCGATCCAGCCTGGAAGAAGTCCGACCCGCTGCACTACGTGAACATCGTCGATGGCGTCTCCTACGACGACGCGAAAAAGAACCCAGCGGGCGATGTGATTTCAGCATTGCGCCAGATGGAGGCGACGCTGCGGAACAAGAACGCGCCGAAGCAGCAGCGCATCGAGGCGTTGCGGTTCTTCGTGCACTTTGCGGGCGATCTGCACCAGCCGCTGCACGCGGGCAAGGCAGACGACTTGGGCGGGAACCGGGTCTCCGTACGCTGGTTCCGGAGTGCGGAATCGACAAACCTTCATTCGGTTTGGGACAGCGCGCTGATTGATCAGGAGCAGCTTTCTTTCACGGAATGGGCTCGCTTTCTGGACCGGGCATCAGAGGCCGACGTCAAGACGTGGCAGGCGGCTTCCTACACGGACTGGATGGAAGAGTCGCGGCGGGCGCTTCCCCAGGTTTATGATTTTCCGCGGGACCTGCCACTGAGCTTTCCCTACGTGTACAAGAGCATGCCGCTGGTGAAGCAGCGGTTGCTGCAAGCAGGCATTCGCATCGCCGGGGTACTGAACCGCATCTATCAGTAGAGTTTTGCGCTTTCGGCTTCCCATCCTCGGCTTGCTGTTGGTCTGGTTCCTGGTGGACCGCGAGTTTCTGCTGCTTGCGCCGGGCGTTAGGCGGGTGCAGCAGGCGGCGGCATCGGACTTGGAGGCGCGGTATGTGGATGCTGCACGGGCCCCGCACTTGGGAGCTTACTTGCGGCAGCGGAGTCCTGAGTGGGTGACCGTGGGCCCTTGGCTGGCGGCCCGGCTGGGCGAGGAGTTGCGGACGCAGAGCGGGGACTTGCCGTTTGGGGCGGGATACACCTGGGCGGCGGCGGACTTGTCCCCCGTGGACAACGCGACGGCGCCTCCTCCGACTGCGGAGGAGGTTGCAGAGGATCGCGCGGACGAGTTCGGAATCGGGCCCCTTACGTTGAAGGACGAAACGGCAACGGTGGCCATCCGGCGTTTTGGTTTGCTGGAGTCAGCGGAAGGGCCAGTGGCGGACGTCTTCCGGCGGGCGGCGGAAGCGCGGGCTTTGGTATTGGATCTGCGCGACTGCGATGGAGGCGTGGCGGGCACGGCGCTGCTGTGGGCGAGCTACTTGTTTCCGGAGCAGGTGCACTGGGCGACGTTGCAGTACCGAGTGTTCAGAGAGGAGTATTGGACGCTGCCGCGGGTGGCGGGACCGCGGTTTGCCGGACCGGTTACGGTGTTGGTGGGGCCGCGGACGATGGCGGTTTGCGAGGGGTTCGCATACCATTTGCAGGCGCGGCGGCGGGTGGCGGTGTTGGGAGAACGGACGGCGGGGGCGGGCCACTACGCAACGCGGCGGCAGGTGACCGAGCACTTTTCGATTGAGTTGCCGGAGGCGAGGGCGACGGATCCGGAAACGGGCAAGAGTTGGCACGGCGTTGGAGTGGCGCCGGACGGGCCGGGGCTACCCTAGCTTGGCTTTGGGATGGGACTTGTCGTAGACGGTCATGAGGTCTTTGAGTGAGACCTGGGTGTAGCGCTGCGTGGTGGACAGTTGGGCGTGGCCGAGGAGCTCTTGGATGGCTCGGAGATCGGCTCCGTCGCTCAAGAGATGAGTTGCGTAGGCGTGACGAAGGGTGTGGGGGTGAAGACTCGAATCGCCGTTGGCGAGCAGACCGTACTTCTTCACGAGAAGCTGTACGCTTCTTGCCGTGAGGCGCGTGCCTCGACGGTTGACGAAGAGGGCGTTGTCGTTGGCTTGACGGACCGCGAGGTAGCGGTCGAGGGCCTCGGCCGCCTTCGTCGCATAAGGCACCTGCCGTTCCTTGCGCCCCTTGCCGCGAACACGGAGCCAACGCTCGTCGCGGTCGATGTCTTCGAGATTGAGGCCGACACACTCGCTCACGCGGAGGCCGCAGCCGTATAGGAATTCGAGGATCGCGTGGTCGCGCTCGGGCTGCTCCTGCTCGATCACAGCAACCACCTGCTCTTCGGTCGGCACGGCCGGAAGCGTCTTTGGCAGCTTGGGGGTGAAGAGTAGCTTGGCCGGGTTGTTCTTGCGCCACTGCATCTTCAGGGCGAATTGGAGCAGGCTGCGGACCGCGGCGATCTTCTTGCGCATCGTGGCCGGCTGCTGTTTGCGGCCATAGAGGTCAGCGAGCCAGCCGCGGAGTTGAGGAAGATCGAGGCCCTCAATCGTGGCCCCAGCGCCGAGGTGGCCAGAGAGATCGGCGAGGGCGATCTGGTAGGTCTCGATGGTCTTCGGCGAAGCGTTAGCGCGGGCGAGAGAAACGAGATATTGCGCGGCCGCTTCGTCGAGGCTGATCATGCCGGCACCGGGGCAAGATACTCATCGAGCGCGGCGGAGGCGCGGCGGCAGACTTCGGCGTGGCGCGCCTTCTTGTCTTTTCGGAGCGCCTTGCGCGTCTCTTCGTCGAGGGCAGGCAGTAGATCGAAGGTGA
Source organism: Candidatus Sulfopaludibacter sp. SbA3 (assembly GCA_945890485.1). Lineage (GTDB taxonomy): Bacteria > Acidobacteriota > Terriglobia > Bryobacterales > Bryobacteraceae. The sequence continues at coordinate 55,190 of CAMDCN010000026.1, forward strand.
TGTTGGCCGGCTGATAATGCTTGGGGTCGGCGCCGGTGATGTAGTGAAGCAGGGAGCCGAGCGCCGTTTCGCGCGGGAGCGGACGCGGGGCAGGATTGACGGCGAACTGGCCGGCGAGGAGGCCGGTAGCGATCGACTCGACGTAGCCTTCGACGCCGGAGATCTGGCCGGCAAAGTAGATGCGCGGTTCGGCCCGAAGCTGGAGGAACTGGTTCAGCAGCGCGGGGGCGTTGATGTAGGTGTTGCGGTGAATCTGGCCGTAGCGGAGGAAGACCGCGTTCTGGAGCCCAGGGATCATCCGGAAGATCCGGGCCTGTTCGCCGAACTTGAGGGAGGTCTGGAAGCCGACGAGGTTGTAGCTATCGGCGCGGAGATTCTCCTGCCGAAGCTGCACGGCGGCATACGGCCAGCGGCCTGTGCGGGGGTCATCGAGCCCCGTGGGTTTCATGGGGCCGAAGCGAAGGGTGTGGGGGCCGCGGCGAACGATCTGATCAATCGGCAGGCAGCTCTCAAAGTAGGGCGTGTTGTCTTCGGGGATATGGGGTTCGTAGCTTTGGGCTTCGAGGAGCGCCGCGATGAAAGCTTCGTACTCGGCCTTGTTGAGAGGGCAGTTCACGTAGTCGGCGGAGCCGTCCATGGACTTGCCGTATCGGGAAGCGCGGAAGGCGATGGAGTAGTCGATGGACTCGGCGTCGACGATGGGGGAGATGGCGTCGTAGAAGTAGAGACGATCAGCGCCGGTGAGGCGGGCGATATCCTGGGCGAGGGGATCGGAGGTGAGGGGGCCGGAGGCGATGATGACCGTGCCGGAGTCCGGAACATGGGTGATCTCTTCGCGGCGGATGGTGATGCGCGGGTGGCTGGTAAGGCGGTCGACGATGAACTTCGAGAAGACTTCCCGGTCGACGGTGAGGGCTTGGCCGCCGGGGACGCGGGCAGCATCGGCCGCGGCGAGCAGCATGCTGCCGAGGCGGCGGAGCTCCTGCTTCAGTTGGCGCGGCGCGGAATTTTCAGCCTCGGACTTGAGGGAGTTTGAGCAGACCAGCTCAGCAGGCTGGTCCGTTTGGTGCGCCGTGGTGGACTTGTGCGGACGCATCTCATAGAGCACGACGTCGCGGCCGGACTCGGCGACCTGCCACGCGGCTTCTGAACCGGCAAGGCCGGCGCCAATCACAATTACGGGACTACTCACGACTCTATTGTACGGGCCAGTCCGTGCTTCTCCATACGATAGATGAGCGTCTTGCGGCTGATGTCGAGGTATTTGGCTGCGTGGGTCTGGTTCCAGTCGCACTTTTCGAGAGCCTTCAGAATCAGCTCCTTTTCAACGTTCTCAAGGGAGATGCCGGTGGTGGGGAGGTCGAGCTGGAGAGCGCTGGGCGTGGAGCCGACCGCGGCCACCTTGGGCGGGAGGTCGGCAAGGGTGACCTCGTTTGAGCGGGCGAGGACCGCGATGCGTTCGAGGATGTTTTCGAGTTCGCGGATGTTGCCCGGCCAACGGTACCCCTGAAAGTAGGGCAGTAGCGCGGGAGGGAAGACGAGGTTGGGGCGGTTGACGCGCTGCTTGGCACGGTCAAAGAAGAAATTGACTAAGTCGGGAATATCGTCCGGGCGTTCACGGAGGGGCGGAAGTTCGAGGGGGATGACGGCGAGGCGGTAGTAAAGATCCTCTCGGAACGTACCATCCTCGATCATAGCGGCGAGGTTGCGATGGGTAGCGGCCACAAGCCGGACGTCGACGCGGGTGGGCTCGGTGGCGCCGAGCTTTTCGATCTCGCGCTCCTGGATGACGCGGAGGAGCTTGACCTGGAGTTCGGCGGGCATCTCGCCGATTTCGTCGAGGAAGAGGGTGCCGCCGTGGGCCATTTCGATGCGGCCCTTCTTGTGAGCGATGGCCCCGGTGAAGGAGCCTTTGATGTGGCCGAATAGCTCGCTTTCGAGAAGGTCGCGCGGGATGGCGCCGCAGTTGATGGCGACAAAGGGTTGTTCTCGGCGGAGCGAGTTGAAGTGGATGGCTTTAGCGAGGAGCTCCTTGCCCGTGCCGGTTTCACCGTTGATGAGGACGGTGGAGTCTGTCTGGGCGGCGCGGCCGGCTACATCGAGAACGTACAGCAGGTTGGGAGAGCGGCCGATGATGTTTTCAAAGCCGTACTTGGCGGAGACGGAGGAGCGGAGCGTCTTGACCTCTTCGCGGAGGCGCTGGGTTTCGAGGGCCCGGGCGACGGTCATGAGGAGGTCAGTCGATTCGACGGGCTTGGTGAGATAGTCGAAGGCTCCGGACTTCATGGCGTCGACGGCCGACTCGACGGAGCCATAGGCGGTGAGGAGGATGACGGGGGTATCGGGGGCGTCGGCCTTGATGCGCTTGAGGAGATCGAGGCCGGAGAGGCCAGGCATCATCAGGTCCGAGACAACAAGGTGGAAGGGTTGGCGCTCGAGGTGGGCGATAGCCTCTTCGGCGCTGGCGGCGCAGGTGACGCGGTAAGGGCCGGCTTCGAGACGAAGCTGCATGATGCGACGGAGGGAGACGTCGTCTTCGACGAGGAGTAAGGACGGGATCATTGGGTTGCTTCCTGGCGAACGGGGAGTTCAACGACGAACTCCGTGCCGTGGGGATCTATCGAATGAACGATGATTTGGCCTTGGTGCGCCGCGACGATCTGGGCAGTGACAGCGAGGCCGAGGCCGGTGCCGTCGGGCTTGGTGGTGACGAAGGGATCGAAGATGCGGTCGCGCTGCTCGATGGGAATACCGGGGCCGGTATCGGCAATGCGGATGCGGACGGCGTCGGGGGTGGTCTCTATGGAGTACTCGACGGCGCCGCCGGTAGGCATGGCTTGGATGGCATTCATGGTGAGATTGAGGAAGACCTGTGTGAGTTGCTCGCCGTCACAGTAGAGAGGGATGGCCGTCCGCGGTGGCTCGAAGCGGAGGTCGACTTGGCTCTGACGCGCGCTGGGAGCGGCGAGTGCGATCATACCGCTGAGGAGTTCACGGACATCGGAGCTACGGAACTCGGGGGGCCGGGGCCGGGCGAAGTTGAGGAGCCCGGTGAGGAGGCGGCTGAGGCGTCGGGATTCCTTCCGGAGGATGCCAGTCATCTCGGAGCGGAGCCCTGGGGCAAGGTCACCATCGAGCATTTCGGCGGCGCCTTCGATGGAGGCGAGAGGAGTGCGGATTTCGTGGGCGAGGCCGGCGGCGAGTTGGCCGGTGGCGGAGAGGCGCTCGGCGCGGCGGAGGCTTTCCGTACTGTCCTGGAGTTGCTGGTAGGCGAGGCTAAGTTCGCGGGTAGTGTGCTGCAGCAGGATGCGTTTACGGCGCTCGCGATCGGCGAGGATGCCCATGATGGAGCCGATGAGAAAGAGGTCGACGGCTTCGACCATCGCTTCTTCACTATGGTCGGCGGGGAGGTAGAGCGCCGTGGCGGCCAGGGCCGTGACGACTCCGCCGCGCCATCCGAACCAGAGGGCCGCCATAACAATTGGCAGGAAGAATAGGTACCGGAGGATCTTGCCGACGAATGGGAGGCTGCCGAGGGTGAAGACGTAGGCGGCGACGATGGAGGCCAGGACGATGCCGACGGCGAGGGCCTGCAGACGGCGGGTTTTCCGTTCAAGAGGCATTGGTTGGCGGTTTTGGGGCGCGGTGCCGGAATTGGGGCAGTTTCCAGCCTTTCGATTTGAGGGCGGTAACGAGCCGGCGGCCAAGACCGGGGCGGAGGAGACGGACAAAGGTCTGGCCATTTACCTCATTCAACTGGAGGGGCACAGAGGCGAGAAAAGCGGCTCCCGGAGAGCGCAGGACTTGTTGCGTAAGTTGCACGGGCTCAAAGACTAAGATGGCACGACTGGGCGGGACAACGGCTCCCATTGCCGAACGGACGTCGTAGGCAATGTCCCATTCGGAGGCGATTTCCAGCTTTGCGTCGGACAGGGCGGCATGGATAGTTTCGACAGCCTGGCGGAGCGGACAAGGGAGGAAGAGTTCGCGGGTACGCATTGAGAAGAACGGTTGCATTTGGGGCACCATTCGGATCGGCGGCGTGGAACGCCGTTTACTACAATGCCGCCCGCATCTCCGTCACCGCCTGCTGCAAGCTCGCCACCGGCTCCTTCGTCGGCAGGTACTCCATCGTCATGTACCCCTCATACCCGGCCTTGCTGATCGCCTTGTAGATATTCGCGTAGGCCATCTCGCCGGTTCCCGGCTCATTCCGGCCCGGATTATCCGCCACGTGAAACACCTTCACATACGGCATCGCCGCCAATGCCGTCCGGATCACGTTCCCCCGCTCCACCTGCTCGTGATAGAGGTCAAACAGCAATCGCACATGGTCGTGGTCCACCTCCTTCATCAGGCGCAACCCATCCACGCAGTTCGATAAAAAATACCCCGCATGGTTCACCTTCGTATTCAGCGGCTCCACAATCAACGTCACCCCGTACTTCGCCGCCAAATCCCCGCACCGCTTCGCCCCCTCCACCATTGAGGCAAACTGCTCTTCAAAACTCTTCCCCGCAATCGCGTTCCCCGACATCAGCAGCGCCAACGGCACTTCCATCCGTTGCGCAATTTTGAGATTCGACTCCACCTCGGACAACAAGGCCTGCCGCAACCCCGGGTCCACCATGTTCAGCTTCTGTTTGCCCCAGTTCGGCGTCGACGAGATCGTATCGATCCCCAGCCGCAGGCTCCGCGCCCGCTTCTGAAACGTCGCCAAGTCCATCGTCAGATGTTCACCCACGAGTTCGACGCTCTGAATCCCGGCCCGCGCGGCAATCTCCAGCCGCTCCTCCGGCGTCCCCTTCAGGCACCAAAGCATCACCGAACTGGTGATCTTGGCTTTCTTCGGGGGCGCCGCCAACGGCGCCTGTAAACTGACGGCAACGAGTTCTCGACGGGTCATACACCCACAGTGTACTTGGACCGCCGCAACAGCAACGCCCCCACTCCCGCGGCCAGGCCCGCCGATGCGCACCACGTCCACGCCGCCCCCGCGGCCCCGTACCGAGGCACCACCACCAGCAGCGCCGACGCCGTCACGACCACCTGCGCCACGCTCAATACGCTCGTCCACCGCACGTGCCCCAACCCTTGTAGCGTCGCGCTCGCTAGCGTGCTCGTCCCGTGCAGCGTCCCCGCCAGCAATAAAGGAGCCACCAATGGCGCCGTTCCACTAAACTTCGGTCCGTACGCCAGGGCGACCAGCGGCTCCGCCACGTATAACGCCAGCAGCGCTCCCGGCAGCGTGCTCATCCCCACCGCCATCGCGCGCCATCCGGTTTGGCGGCCGGCGGTCCTGCTCTCCGCCATGTGTACCCGCGTCTGCACCGTTGAGGCGTATGAATTCCCCAGCAGCGCCGCTGGTAGAGCCACGCTCTGCGCGGCCGCGTACATCCCTACCTCAGCGAGCGGAAAGCCCAATGCCCGCAACAACAGCAGGTCCAACCGTTCCACCAGCCGTTGCGAACCCATGAATACCAAATAAGCCGCCGCCGACCGCAATGGCAGCCGAACCCTGCCTCTCCCCCCCCACCACTTCGTCCGCACCCAAAACCGGTAGAAAACCAGCTCGACCAGCCCGGCGACCGGGAACACCGCCACCCCTGCAAATACCCCGCCCTCCCAATGCATCACTCCCAACATCCCAAGCACCCGCACCAGCATTCGCAAGGCAACGCCGCCCGCCCGTACCGAAAACTGCCCCAGCACGATCAGCCGAGCCCGATGGGCCTGCGCCGCGCCCGCCAGCGGCAGCATCAGCGCCGCCAACCAAAGCAGAGATCGCAACGGCTCCACGGCCAGCATCGGCGCCGCCATCACCAGCAGCAACGCTGCGACCGTCCCTGCCGTCGTGTTCGCTTGCAGCAGGAAGTTCGCGACGTCCTCTGCCTGCGGGTCCCTTGCCATCATCTGCAAGCCCACCCCGCCAAACAGAGCCACCACCACCCACTCCAACCACAGCGTGATCGAAAGCACCAGCCCGTAGAGTCCGTAGTCCGCCGGCCCCCACAGCCGGCTCAGCAGCACAACCGTGAGTAAGCCGACCGGCAGCACCAACGCATCGGACAAAAAAACCAGAGCCGGGCCACGCAACTTCATGCCGGAATGGCGTACCGCATTGCGTCCCCTTCCCATCCATCGGGCAAGGCAAGCAGCCGCGTCATGTGGACGATAATCTCGTGTGTCCGTCGATGCTCGTAGGCGTAGAAATTCGACAACGTCAAAATCTCATTCTCCCCCGGTTGCCGCGTATCCACCACTCGCACCGTCGCCTCACGGAGCAGTCCGCTGTGCCGGTCCACCTCGCCTACGACAAACGGGTACCGCGGCCGGTTGCCCTTCGGGTTCTCCGGCGTGATGTTGCCCAACCAGTAGATCTTGCCGTTCGAATGCGTTAGCAACTGCGAGCACGAACTCGGCGAGAAGAACCGCTTGCCCCCATCGTAGGTCCACGGCGTTAACTCGGACCAAGTGCGGCCGTCGTCATGGGAATAGCTCACCCACCGGTAGCTCGGCGTTTCCGGCGTGCGGTCATTCGACGCCCGGCAGACCAACATCAGCCGCCCCTCGGCCAGCCGGGCGATGGTCGCCTCCAGCGCACCGCGCGTTGACTGCTCCGGCTTCAGGCGCAAAATGTTCGAGGTCTCCCACTGCAGCCGATCGCCCTCCCATCGCCCCCGCAGCACCACTGTCTCATGCCACGTATAGCCCTTGCCTGGGTTGTGATACTCGCCGTTCGGGCCCAATGGTGCAACCTGCACCGGCAGGCAGATGGTCCCATCCGGCAGCGTCAATGGCGTGCACGAGTTGTCCCCCAGCATCACGGAGTTCTTGCCCGGCTTCACCAATCCCGGCAGGTCGATTTTGTGGCTCTTCCCGGCGTAGGTGTAGAAAAGCTCCCATCGCCGCATCCCTTCGAGCGGATCGTCCGAAGGCAGCACGCCTTGCAGAAAGAACTCCAGGTACCGCCCCGACACCGGGTCGACGTATCCGCAGCGCAAATGCTTCCGGTACATACCCTCCGGGCGCTTTTCCCCGGTGATGATCGGCTCCGGCTTCGACCAAGTCACCCCGTAGTCCGTCGAGTGGCGCCGGTAGGCGACGTCGATTGTGTCCGACCGGCTCCATCGCTGCTCAATCGAGTCCATCCGGCCACCCGACTTTTCCGTGTAGAACGCGAAGGCCATGATGGCCGTCCCTTTGCCCGGACTCGGGATGAAGACGGTCCGGCGCTGGGCGAAGGCCACACCGGGCAGAGCAAGAAACAGTCGGCGATCCATGCCGACTATTCTTCCTGATTCGCCGCCTCAATGTATTGGTCCGCGTCGTGAGTCACGGATAGGTCCGGCAACAGCTCTACCGAGGAGATGCGATCCAAGCGAAACGTCCGGAACGCGCCGCGCAGCCCACACCATGCGCCGAGCGTCCATCGGTTCCCCCAAAAGAACAAGCCCACCGGCTCCACCTGTCGCTCCGAAGGCGTGCCATCGGCCCGTACGTACCCGATCCGAATCTGATGTTTCGCTTGTATGGCCAGCCGCAGTTCCGTCAGATAATTTTTCGTCCCTGCGGGAATGAAAAAGTCAGGAACATAGAATGGCTCCGGCCCCGTCCGCCGCAACTTTTCGGGCAGGACGGCCTCGATGCGTTCGAGCGCCGTCCGCGCCGCCCGCGCCAAGGTTGCGTCCGCCCAACCTTGCACGATTTCGGCGCCCAGGCGTAGGGCCTGCAACTCGTCTGCCTTAAACATGAGCGGTGGCAGATCGAATCCCGGCCGCAGGCGGTAACCCACGCCGGCCTCGCCCTCGACGGGGACGCCGGAGGCCATCAGGTCGCGGATGTCCCGGTAAATGGTCCGCGCCGAGACCTCCAACTCTTCGGCCATCTGCTCCGCGGTGACGGCGCGCCGGCGGCGGAGGCAGAGAACGATTTGAAAAAGGCGGTCGGCGCGGCGCATGGCTCAAGCGTAGAACGCAGGATCCACCGGAATCGACTTCGCGATGTTCACGACGAATCCATTCGGATCGCGGACGACGAACTGCCGTTCGCCCCACGGGCGATCTTGCGGCGGCTCTTCTGCCTTCACGCCGTCCGACTGCAAGCGATCGTACTCAGCGTCGACATCCTCTACCTCGAAGCTAAGCCAAATGCCATCGCCCGAGTAAGCGGCTTGCATGCAGGGCGGCTGCTTCTCGAGCCCTGGAGCCATCAGCCCGAGTTCGACATCGCCATTCTTCAAGTGGATGTACCATTCCGCTTCATAGACGGCCGTGAAGCCGAAGTGAGTCACATAGAAGTCCCGGGAGGCGGCCAGTTGGCTCGTGATGATCCCGAAATCGCGGTGTTTGAGTTTCATGCGATCAGTATGCCCGCCCACTCCTGACACCATCCTGTCAGGAGATCTTTTACACTATCGAACATGATTCTTCGCCCGCTGCTTCTCCTCGTCGCTATCTATATCCCTCTTTCTGCCCAAATCCCTGGCATGGGCATGGCCGTAATGTAGAAATGGAGCAACGCCAAAGTTATCCGCTTCTCCGTCGTCGGCACCCACAACGCCCGTACGCTCGTCGTCTCCGGCGACCATGAGGGGAAAGGGGACGTTTCTGACAAGATCACCATTGAATACACCCTCGACAATAAATCCACCAAGATCATCGGCGAGCCCAAGATCACCGATTTTCCTACTACCGTTACCAACCTGAAATCCGACGGCACAAACTGTCCCCCGCCGCAGCTAAAAGGCGCTTATGAGCACTTCCAATCGGTCAAGCACTTGATCTCGGGGACCACGCTCATGATCACGGGCACCCGCACCTTCCCTGCCGCCTCGGTCTCGCAATACCCTGCCAGTTGCTCCATGAAACCCATCCCCGGCGAAACCGTCCAAAGTAACGTGGCGATTACCGTGACAAACGCGCGAATGCTCGGCATGCCCATCCAGACCGGCAGCAAGAGCATCCTCATCGCCCCAGACCGCAAATCCTTCACCATGGTGGGCAGCAATGGCTGGTCGTGGACCTACACCCCGACCCTGGTGCAATAGCGGGCGTTTCACCATATATACTGGGGTCATGAATCGCCGCGAGTTGATGCAGGTTAGCAGCGTGCTGCCTTTGGCTGGCACGGGAGCATTGGCGCAAATCTCCACCGCGCCGGAATGGAAGCCGGAGCTCTTCGACGCGCACACCAATGACACCGTCGTGGCGCTCACGGAGTTGATCATCCCCGCGACGGATACGCCCGGCGCCAAGGCCGCCTTCGTCAACCGCTGGCTTGACCGTCTGCTTGCCGCCGGCCCCGCCGCGCAGCGCGATGCCTTCCTCGACGGCCTCCATTGGCTCGACGGCCACTCCATCAAGATTCACTCCGCCCCGTTTGTGAAACTCACCGAACCGCAGCAAATCGCCGTGCTGAAGACTCTCGACGCGGCCGGCGACGGGCCTGGCCAACGTTTCTTCCGCCTGGCCAAGAGCTGGACCTCGCGGATCTACTACCAGACGAACATCGGGATGAGCGAACTGAACAAGGGCGGTCGTGTGCCCTCTCCGCAGAACATGGGCTGCAAGCACACCTCCCACGCTTAATCCCTCGTGCGGAACTACCCGGAAAGCGTCGAGTACTTGTACACGCTCGGCAATGAACTGAAGTCCGCCAAGCTGGGCCTCGAACTCGTTGGCCTGCTCTGGCAAGCCATGGGTTTTCATGGCACCCAGTCTCCCGTCGTGCACGTCGCCGGGACCAACGGCAAAGGGTCGACTTGCGCCATGATCGAGGCCGCGCTCCGCGCCGCTGGCATACGGACCGGCCTCTACACCTCGCCGCACCTCGTCAGTCCCACCGAACGCATTCAGATCAATGGCCGGCCGATCACGCCGGGGCAGTTCGCCCACGCTTTCGATATCGTCCATCGCACTGCGCTCCGGTTGATCGCCGACGGCAGCATTGCCCATCATCCGTCGTACTTCGAAACCGTGACGCTAATGGCTTTTGAGGTCTTCGTCGATCAGAATGTCGACCGTGCGGTGATCGAAGTTGGCCTCGGCGGCCGCCTCGATGCGACCAACCTGGTCAAGCCCGAACTCTGCGTCATCACGCCGATCGACTTCGATCATGAAGACTGGCTGGGCAAGAGCATCGAGTCCATTGCGTTTGAGAAGGCTGGAATCCTGAAGCCGGGCGTGCCGGCCGTCATCGCCGCGCAACGGCCGGCGGCATTGACCGTGATTGAGGCGCGGGCGCGGGAGATCAACGCGCCGCTTTATCACTCGTCCGAAGTGACCGGTCCGGTGCCGTGCCCGTTGCCTGGTGATCACCAGATTGAGAACGCCAAGACCGCCGCGCGCGCACTGCAGCTTTTGGGCGTCCCTCTCGACGGCATGGCGAACGCGGTATGGCCCGGCCGCCTCGAAACAGTCAGCCGCGACCCGCTCATTATCCTCGACGGCGCGCACAATCCGGCCGGGGCGAAGGCGCTCGCCCGGTACATTGAGCAGCACTTCGCGGGTAAGCGCGTTGGGATGATTTTTGGGGCGATGCGGGATAAAGCGTTTGAAGAAGTTTCTTCGATCCTGTTTCCGCTGGTTGATGAATTGATCTGCACTGCTCCGGCTCAGGCTCGCGCTTTACGCCCCGAAGCGATGCTCGAACTCGCACCTCATTTGAATGCCCGCGTCGCGGCGAATCTTGGCGAAGCGCTTGCTCTGCCTCGCCACTGCGACGTGCTCTTTATCACCGGCTCGCTCTACTTAGTGGGAGAGGCCCGCGCTCTTCTTGTCTCTTAACATGTCTTTCGCCCTGCTCCGAACTATTCTGTTTACCGATCCGATGATCGTCGTTGCGACGGTAGTGATGGGGATCATCAGCTATTGCCTAATTCCGTTCGACAAGGACGGAACCAAGCAGATCGCCTGCGCCAAGCTTTGGGGCCGGATGCTCACCAAAATCATGGGCATGCACATGGTCGTCGAAGGTCTCGAAAACCTGGACCCAAAGGCTCACTACATCTTCGCCGGCAACCATCGCAGCTACTCCGATACCCCGGCACTGCTGCATGCTTTGCCTTACAACTTCCGGTTCATGGCCAAAAGCGGCTTGTTCTCGATTCCCTTCATGGGAACGCACCTTCGAACGGCCGGCCATATCTCGGTCTCGCTGGACAACCCCCGGGAAGCCGTGAGAAGCCTGACGCTGGCGGGGACCACGATCCGGGAGAAGCGGCTCTCGATTCTGATCTTCCCGGAAGGCGGACGGACAGACGGCGCACTCGAACCGTTCAAGGAAGGCGCCGCGATCCTGGGCATCAAGAGCGGAGCGCCGATTGTTCCTTTTGGCCTGATCGGCACCCGCGAAGTGCTGCCGATGCACGGCGTCGCCGTACGCGGCGGTACGGTTGTGGTTCGCATTGGCAAGCCGATTTCCACTGAAGGATTGGGCAATCGCGACAAGGGCGCTCTGACCGAACAGATCCGGAATCAAGTGGCGGCATTGCTCGGCGTCGCGCCCTAGGCCTATACTGCAAGGAATGAAAAAGGCTCTGCTGCTGGTGATGCCGGTCGCGCTGCTAGCGCAGCCGGAATTTCCGCGTCCTGACAAAAACGCCACGATTCCCTTCGAGGACTACAACCCGAAGTCGGGGTTGGTGGTTGACCAACATATCGTGAAACGGGCCAAGTACCCGTTCATCGACGTCCACAACCATCAACGCGGCGAGATGAACAAGGCCGCTCTCGACAAGCTCGTCAAGGACATGGATGCGCTGAACCTGCAGGTGATGGTGAACCTGTCGGGTAGCTACGGCGACCGGCTCAAGCGGACCGTCGACAACATGAAGGGCAACTACCCGAAGCGCTTCGTCGTCTTCGCGAACCTGAACTTCGAAGACATGGAAGCCCCGGACTACCCGGACACCGTCGCCAAGCAGTTGGAGCAGGACATCAAGAACGGAGCGCAGGGCTTGAAGTTCTTCAAGAACTTCGGCATGGACCTGCGGATCAAGAGCGGCGAGCGCATCAAGATCGACGATCCGCGCTTCGACAAGGCCTTCGAGATCTGCGCGAAGTATAAGGTTCCGGTGCTCATCCATACCGCCGAGCCGCGGCAGTTCTTCCAGCCGTGGACGGCGGACAACGAGCGGTGGCTCGAACTGAAGCAGTTCCCGAGCCGCTACCGGCCGGCGGACAAGTACCCGACTTGGGAGACGCTGATGGGCGAGCTCTACACCCGCATCGGCCGCCACAAGAAGACCACCTTCATCAACGCCCATTTGGGCTGGCTCGGCGGCGACCTCGGCGAACTCGGCAAGCTGATGGACAAGTACCCGAACATGTTGACCGAAGTGGGCGCGGTGCTCGCCGAACTCGGCCGGCAGCCGAAGACGGCGCGGGCGTGGTTCACAAAGTATCAGGACCGGGTTCTATTCGGCAAAGACACTTGGGCGCCGGAAGAGTACTTCACCTACTTCCGGGTGTTTGAGACCTCCGACGAGTACTTCGACTACTACCGGAAACGCCATGCGTTCTGGAAGATGTACGGCATGGACCTGCCGGACGAAGTGCTGAAGAAGCTGTACTACAAGAACGCGCTCCGGATCATCCCCGGCATCGACGCTTCGCAGTTCCCCCGGTAATGCGCATCGATAAGTGGTTGTGGGCGGCCCGGTTCTTCAAGACCCGGGCCCTTGCTATTAAGGCGTGTGATCTCGGCCGGATTCTGTGGAACGGCCAGACGGCGAAGCCTGCGCGCGAGGTGCGCGTGGGGGACAAGCTGCACATCAAGAGCGAGGCCGGGGAGTACGACGTCGAGGTACTCGGCTTAAGCGAGATGCGTGGTCCGGCCGCGGTGGCGCAGACCCTCTACAACGAGCCGCCGGAGAGCAAGGAGAGGCGGCGACTGGCGATCGAGGTGAAGAAGGCGATGCCGTTCTACCCCGACGGCAAGCCGACGAAGAAAGACCGGCGGCAGATTATCCGGTTCCAGGGCCGCGACTAATAGCGCAGCCAGGTGCCGAGGGGCTTCTGCTGCTCGACTCCGGGCTTGGACCAGTCGCAGACGCCGGCCGGGAAGATGCGGCCCAGGCGTTGGCGTTCTTCGGGAGAGAAGGGGCTTTTGTAGTCCGCCAGGTCTACGGCCTTGAGTTGGCATTTGAGGACGTCGTTGGTGACGGGTCCGCCGGCGACCATGCGGGGCGAGGGATAGGTGGGGTAGAACTCGTTGCAACGGCCGCCGGTGAAGGTTTGGGTCTCGACGATTCGTTCGCCGGAGGGCGAGTGGCACGTGTCGACGAGATCGGCGGGTTTGGCGCCGGAGGTGAGCCATTCGTCCATCTTGGTGATGGCGTAGCCGCCCTGGCTGTGCTTGTTGTCGCTGAGGAGCATCACGTAGTTAGCCAGGGTTCCGTTGGCGCGGCGGAGGCGCTCGCGGAAGGCGTAGGAGTGGTACTTGAGATGGACGTCGCCGTTGGGGCTGCCGTCCTGATAGACGCGGACGTCGATGATGGGGACTTTGGCGAGGCCCATTCCGCCGTTGGTGATGCGGCCGGTTTGGTACGCGGCCTTAACCGCAGCGAGGTCGGCGACGGCGCGGGTGGGGACGAGGTTGCCGTCGTTGTCGTAGCCGCCGATGCGCTCATTGAGATCGAGGAACTGGGCGGGGGTGATGGCGCCGGAGTTGAGCGCGGCGAGGCCATACTGGACGCCGGTATTGTCGACGGCGCGGCGGGCAAAGCCGGTGAGGGGGTCGCGGCCGTAGACGTTGACGTTGTGGTCGAAGATGTCGCAGCGGGCCCCGGCGCGGTGGAGGATGGGATGGTAACGAAGTTCGGCGGGTAGCTGCGGCGGGCAGAACTTCTCGGGGTTGATGCGGCCGGCGCCGCCAGCGGGGCCGGAGATGTTCTTGATATTGGCGTGGCCGTTGATCGCGCGTTTCTGGGCGTCGGTGAGGGCGGCGCGGGAGAAGTAGGCATCGAGGAGCTGGGCGTCGGTGAGAAACTGGGTGGTTTCCAGGACTTCCGGGAAGGTGGCGCTGGGGATGATGCCGTCGAGGAGGCCGGGGTAGTTGTCCGCGATTTGGATCTGCTGATAGGCGCCGCCGGAGCCGCCGCGGCCGAAAGTGAAACGGGGCGGGCCGTAGGTCTCGATGAAGCGCTCCTTGACCATCATCATGGTTTCGGCGGCGGTGACGTCCTGGCAATTGTTGCCGAAGACGTTGAGGGTGGCGGCGGCTTCGGCGTAGCCGCGGCCGACGATCTCGTCGCTGACGGGGAGGTTGAGCGAGCCGCCCTGGCGATACCAGCCGCCGGTGCAGCCGCCGCCGAAGGAGTAGAGCAGGCGCTGGTTCCAGGCGGCGGGCGGGGCGAAGGGCGAGGGCGAGGCTTCGCTGGTGGGGTCGTGGAGGACGGCGGTTTGATAGATGGCGCGGTTGCGGGTGCCGGTTTCAATACGGACGATGTAAGGGACGGTGCGGCCGAGCGTGGTGGTGGTTCGGGCGACGTCGGCGGGCAGCGCGGTGAGCGACGGGAGGGTCTTGAGCGGGCCGTGGGGCGTGGGCCGGTACATGTAAGTGACGTCAGTGCGGGTGGTGCAGTCGTCATCAAGGGGCGGGCCGAGGAGGCCGCCATCGGGCAGGGCGAAGTTGGCGGATTCGCAGACGAAGGGCTGCTCGTGGGGGCCGGAGAAGACGGGTCCCGCGGCGGGGAAGTTGGTGAGGGAGAGCTGCTCGCGACCGGCGGTGAGGATGTTCTGGCCCAGGCGGAGGCCGGTGACGAGTCCGACTAGGGTGCGGCCGACGGGCCGGAAGGAGCCGGTGATGTCGCGGCCGTTGAGCTGGACGGTGAGGGGTTGGGAATCGGCGGGCTCGATGCGAACGAGGACGTCGCCGCCGGTGACGCGATCTGGCGCGGCGGAGAGGGTCAGGATTTGGAGGGCTAGAGCGAGGAGGGTCATATGCGATATAGATAAGGGCTTATGGAACGAGAGTATACGCGAAGAGGGCTGATGGGGTTGTTGGGAGCGGGGGCGCTGGCGGCCCAGACGCCGCGGGACTGGACGGGGCAGCAGCCGATTCAGTATCCGGACCCGGACATCGAGGCGCTGGACCCGAAGTTCCGCCGGTACATCATTGGGAATACTAGCATCCGGCGGCTGCATATCGGCACGTCGTGGGCCGAGGGGCCGGCCTGGAATGGTGTGGGGAAGTATCTGGTGTGGAGCGACATTCCGGCTAATGTGCAGTTGCGGTGGATTGAGGACGACCGGCGGGTGACGGTGTTCCGGAATCCGGCGGGGTTCAGCAATGGGAACACGTTTGACTATGAGGGGCGGCAGTTGTCGGCCGAACACGGGGGCCGGCGGGTGGTGCGGTATGAATACAACGGGTCGGTGAGCGTGATCGCCGAGCGGTTTGAGGGCAAGCGGCTGAACTCGCCGAATGATCTGGTGGTGCATCCGGACGGGAGCATCTGGTTCACGGATCCGCCGTATGGGATCAACGGAGACTATGAGGGGTTCAAGGCGCCGAAGGAGTTGAAGGAAGCGGTTTACCGGGTGGACGGGAAGACGGGCCAGATTACCAAGGTGACCGATGAGGTGAGCGGGCCGAACGGGATCTGCTTTTCGCCGGACTATAAGAAGCTGTATGTGGCGGATACGGGGGCGGGTGGGCGCGACATCAAGGTGTGGGCGGTGAACGGAACTGGCTTGACTGGTGGGAAGCGATTGATTGTGTTGGACAATCCGGTGACGAAGACGCCTTCGGCGGCGGACGGGATCCGATGCGATGTGGATGGGAATATTTGGGGCGGGGCGCGACCGGGGGTGCAGGTGGTGACTCCGGAAGGGGAGCGGATCGGGTTGATCAAGCTGCCGGAGAGCTGCGCGAATGTGTGTTTTGGCGGAGCGCGGCGGAACCGGTTGTTTATGGCGGCGAGCCAGTCGTTGTATGCGGTGTATGTGAATACGGCGGGGGCGCATATCAGCTAGCTGTTGGTGTTCTACGATTCGAAGCCAGTCTGGCGGAGCGCGATATGCAGCAAGGCAACTCGGGCCCTTGGCCCGGGGGTTGGCCGTTTACGGCACTCCGTCGACTGCGACACGTTCGGCGATCCGGCGTTGTATTTCCGGATTCCAGCTTCCGCAGCGGTTCTGAGGTGAATACGGAGACAGACTGGGCGTGACAGCGCAATGTGTTCCACAGTTATTCGATTGGAACGGCCGCTCGCATTGGGAGCATTCGGGCACACTTCGAGGGAACTGGGAGATTTTGGGTGGGTTGTCAAGGAGCAACGTGCGGTTTGCGGGTGGCAGGGTTCTGCGGTTCGAAGCCCCACTTGCATAGAGTTCCTGGCGGCCGGGCACACTTCTGGCGAACCGGGTCGTTTGGGCTGGTTGTCAAAGAGCAAACTGCGGCTCGGAGGCGGCGGGGTTCTACGATTCGAAGCCAGGTCAGCAGCGGTCGGTATAGGCCGGGGCGTTTTCCGAACGGTTGGGGACGAATTGCGATTCGAAGCCAATCTCCGGGAGGACGGATTGCCCCGCGGCGGCTGCCTTCGGTTTCTCGACTACGGGTTCGGCGGCGGCGACCGGCTGCGGCTGCAGTTGGACTTGGGGCTGGCGTCGCTTGACCGCTTCCTGGGTGGCCTTGAGCGCTTGGCGGTACGACCGTTCCGCAGCGGTGACGTAGCGATGCAGCCGGGCGAACGTTTGGCTGTGAGCCTCATCCGTGAAGCAGGCGCCGAACTGGGCTTCCGTGGACTGGTCGGTTTCGAGGGCGCCTTTCCGGCTGTTGAACCGATCGGTGGACATCATGAGGATGTCGAAGGTTTTGGCTTCGACACGCCGGGCGCGATTGTAGCGCCAGAGGGCTTCGGCCAGTTGGTTCGTGAGGAGGTCTTCCTCCGCCGTGACGGGGCTGAAGCTGGCGCGCACTTCGGCTTGGAGAGCGTCGTATTCGGCTTGCGATTCGCCGAAGACCAGGAGGCGGTTCGAGCAGAGGCCATGGGCGAGCCG
>CAMDCN010000027.1 GCA_945890485.1 Candidatus Sulfopaludibacter sp. SbA3
TCATTGATCTCATGCCGGTAAACCCGGTACCCCGGCCACTGCAGGATTTTCGTGAAATCGTTGTCTGTCACCTCGACAGTCTAGCCAAAATGCCGGATCTCGGAAAAGCCCGTCAAATCAACGCCTTTACAGATTCCTGCGGAGAGCCATAAAGACATTGCGCCCTCAGTCGTCAACAACGTAAAGGAGTGGGTCCGATTGGCCAATATCAGTTATCGCGATACACTGACGAAGCGGGCACGCCAGGAGGAGCAGCGACTTGGGATTGCCCTAGAGGAAAGACGGAGAGCAGCGGCAGAAAGGGCGTTTGTGCTGGAGAGTATCAAAAAAACTCAGATCATTTAGCTGGCAAGTCCTTGTCTCCCTGCTTCTTCGGGCACCGTCACGTTGCAAGCCTACATTGGACTTCATTGTTCTAGTCGTTATGGCCTTGTTCCGTTGGCGTGTTGGCTCATGAGTCGTTCCGACCGTCGCACCTGGAAGGGCTGAAATTGGAGATCTTGGGGCTCTTTAGTTGCCTACACCATCATCATGGCCCTCACGATCAGCGCCGGGCAATAGCCCTTACCATCGGGATCCGCCCAACGCCTGCAATTCCTACCGATCCCCCCACTTGTGCGATCCCGTTCTCTCGCCTAGCTGCTTCGCGTCAGGCGATGAGCCTTCCCAATTCCGATAGACTTATGGTTTCTCATGTCGCAACCTCGAATTCGGGCGCAGCAGCCTCAGGCGAGCAAGGATCGCGCAGTAAAAATAAATAGAGGCCCCTCAACGATGAACATACCATGCCGAATGACGTTTGAGCGCTCAAAGTGTTCCGATGGCCAGACATCGGGTTTCTGCCTCCCGCTTCCACAAGTCGTACGGCACCCGAATGAAAGGGATTTTATTAAGGAGTTGGCTTCCGCAAGCCACTAACGCATGGCCGCAAACGTTACTGAACTGGAAAAGCGCCTCTGGGAAGCTGCGGATCAGCTGCGCGCAAATTCGGATTTGAAGTCCCACGAGTACTCCGTTCCCGTGCTCGGCCTCATCTTCCTCCGCTATGCGGATCACAAGTTCTCCTTGGCCAAGGAGAAATTCGCCAGCAAGGGCAGCGGTCGGCGCACCATTGGCAAAGCTGACTATCAGGCGCAGCGCGTGCTCTACCTGCCCGACAATGCCCGATTCTCCACCCTGCTCGACCTGCCCGAGGGTGCCGACATTGCCCGGGCCATCAACGATGCCATGAGGGCCATCGAAGCGGACAACGACGACCTGAAGGGCGTCCTGCCCAAAACGTACTCAAAGTTCGACAAGGGGCTTCTGGTTTCCTTGCTCAAGAACTTCGCCGCCATCCCGATGGACATCGAAGGCGATGCGTTTGGCAAGATTTACGAATACTTCCTTGGCAAGTTCGCCATGACCGAAGGGCAGAAAGGCGGTGAGTTCTTCACGCCCACCAGCATCGTCAAACTGATCGTCGAGATCATTGAACCCTACAGTGGACGCATCCTCGATCCGGCGTGCGGGTCGGGCGGCATGTTCGTCCAGTCGGCGGCATTCGTCGAGGCGCACCGCAAGGACACCCACAACATCTCGATCTACGGCCAGGAGAAGACCGGAGAGACCATCAACCTGTGCAAGATGAATCTGGCCGTGCATGGGCTTTCCGGTGACATCCGCCAAGGCATCACCTACTACGTGGATCGGCATAAGGAAGTGGACGGTTTCGACTTCATCATGGCGAATCCACCGTTCAACGTGAAGGAAGTGGACAAGGAGAAGCTGAAGGGCGATCCTCGCTATCCGTTCGGCTTTCCCACCACCGACAACGCAAACTATCTCTGGATTCAGGTCTTCTATTCCCGGCTGGCTGCGAAAGGTCGAGCCGGGTTCGTCATGGCGAACTCAGCGGGCGATGCCCGAGGCACCGAACTCGAAATCCGCAGGAAGCTGATCGAGGACCGGGCCGTGGACGTGATGGTTTCGGTTGGCCCGAACTTCTTTTACACCGTCACGCTGCCCTGTACCCTTTGGTTCCTGGACCGGGGCAAGAAGAAGTCGCCACGCCAGGGTCAGGTTCTTTTCATCGACGCTCGGCATCTGTTTCGGCAAATCGACCGGGCTCACAGGGACTGGACGCCAGAACAAGTAGAGTTCCTAGCGAACATCGTGAGACTCTATCGGAGCGAGGGCCTGGAGAACGCCGCCGACAGCCGCAAGCTGGTGCTGGACACCTTCCCCAACGGCAAGTATGCCGATGTCGCCGGGTTGTGCAAGGTCGCCACGGTGGCCGACATCGAGGCGCAGGGCTGGAGCCTGAATCCGGGGCGATATGTGGGCGTAGCGGAACGGGAGGCGGATGGGTTTGAGTTCGCCGAGCGGTTGGAGGAACTGAACGAGGAACTGGAAACGTTGAATGCTGAGGCTAGGAAATTGGAAGCTCGAATCTCAGCCAACATGGCGCAAATTCTGGAGGTTCGTTAGTGGCCACCAGCAATTTGCGATCCATCACCGACATAACCAAAGACGGGGAGTGGGGAAAAGCTGAACCGTTCGACTCATCCATGGAGATGGCTGTTATCCGCGGGACCGACTTCGCAGACGCTAGAGTCGGCGTGCTCGACGATTTTCCTATCCGGCATATTCCTGAGCACATCGCAATCAGGAAGCGATTACAGCCATTCGACATCCTAATCGAAACAGCTGGCGGAACGAAAGACCAGCCAACGGGCCGCACGCTCTTCATCAAGCCGTCGCTGGTCGCAAAATCTGCTTTACCACTTACCTGTGCCAGTTTTGCAAGGTTTATCCGTATCGACAGCTCCAAGGCCGATCCCGAGTATGTATTCTGGTTTCTGCAATGTCTCTACAACGGGGGCGCAATCCGGCAATACCACACGCAACATACCGGGGTTGCGAGGTTTCAGTTCACCACATTCGCAGAGCGGGAGTCGCTTGCACTGCCCGACATGGCAACACAGAAGTGCATCGCGTCCATTCTATCCGCCTACGACAATCTGATCGAGAACAACACCCGGCGCATCAAGATTCTCGAGGAGATGGCGCAGATGCTCTACCGGGAGTGGTTCGTCCACTTCTGCTTCCCCGGCCACGAAAAGGTGCGGATGGTCGAGTCGGAGTGGGGGCCGATCCCGAGCGGCTGGCGACCGACGAGATTGGGCGACTTGTGCTCCGACGCACGACGAAGCGTGCATCCGAATGAAATCGATTCCGAAACGCCGTATGTTGGTCTGGAGCATATTCCTAGAAAGTCGATTGCCTTGGCTGAATGGGGAAAGGCAGCCGATGTAGCGAGCACGAAGCTGCGCTTCAGTCGTGGCGACATCTTGTTCGGGAAGATTCGTCCATATTTCCACAAAGTCGCAGTCGCTCCCGTTGATGGAGTTGCATCTTCGGATGCGATAGTGATCGTGCCATCAGAAGCTGCGTACTTCGCTCTGGTCCTCTGTTGCGTCTCCAGCGAGGATTTCGTGGCACACGCCACGCAGACATCTCAGGGAACGAAAATGCCAAGGGCGAATTGGGACGTGTTGACGAAGTATCCATTGCCACTACCAGAACCTACCCTGCTTGAACGCTTCAACGGGACGATCCGACCGATCCTTGAACTGCTCCAGAATCTCATTTCTCGCAATCGCAACCTCCGCACCACTAGAGACCTGCTTCTGCCCAAGCTGATCTCGGGCGAGATTCCAATCGAAGCGGCTGGCGAAACTGGCGCCGAACGTATGGAGGAGATTGCACTCCAGGCATGACATACTTCAACCCAGATTCGGAGGACGCTGCCGTTGAGCAGCCAACCATCAACCTCTTCGCCGAATTGGGTTGGGACACGCTGAACTGTTTCAAAGAGAACTTCGGACCGCTCTCCCTGCTTGGGCGGGCCACGATGGCCGACGTGGTACTGCCAAACAGCTTACGGCCTGCCCTGGAACGGCTGAACCCCGGCATATCCCCGCACGCCGTTGAGGCAGCCTTCACCGAAGTGACCAACGACCGCAGCGCCATGAGTGCGGCCAGGGCGAATCAGGCCGTGTATCGCATGCTAAAGGACGGCGTAAAGGTCACGTTCAAGAAAGTCGATGAGGAGGAAGAGTCCGTCGAGATCGTCAAGCTGATCGATTGGAATGACGAGACAAACAACGATTTTCTGCTGGCTTCGCAACTCTGGATTTCTGGCGACTATGGCAAGAAGCGCGCCGATCTGGTGGGCTTCGTCAATGGCATCCCGCTGGTCTTCATCGAGCTCAAAGCATCGCACAAGAAGCTGGAGCTGGCCTTTGAAAAGAACCTTTCTGATTACAAAGACACGATCCCGCAGGTCTTCTGGTTTAACGCCTTCGTGATCCTCTCGAACGGCTCCAAGGCCCGGATCGGCAGCCCGACGGCCGGGATCGAGCACTTCGCCGAATGGAAGAAGATCGATAACGAGAAGGAATCCGGCATCATCAGCCTGGACACCATGATCCGGGGCACCTGCGAGAAGCGGAAACTGCTCGATTTCGTCGAGAACTTCACCCTCTTCGATGAACGCAGTGGCGACTTGACGAAACTGGTGGCCAAGAACCATCAGTTCCTCGGCGTAAACAATGCCATCGCCGCCGTAAAGCAGGTGACCCGGAACAAAGGCAAACTCGGCGTGTTCTGGCACACGCAGGGGTCGGGCAAGAGCTATTCCATGGTGTTCTTCTGCCAGAAGGTGCTGCGAAAGATTCCCGGCAACTGGACGTTCGTCATCATCACGGATCGCGAAGACCTGGACGGTCAGATCTACCGCAACTTCGCCAACACCGGAGCGGTGCTTGAAGACGAAGGCCGCGTCCGGGCCGACAGCGGCGAGAGCCTGAAGCGAATGCTGAACCAGGAAGACCACCGCTACGTCTTTACGTTGATCCAAAAGTTCCACACCGAGCACGGCGAAAAGTATCCGGTGCTATCCGAGCGCTCGGACATCATCGTCGTCACGGATGAAGCACACCGCAGCCAGTACGACATCTTCGCCAGCAACATGCGCAGCGCCCTGCCCAACGCTGCGTTCATTGGGTTCACGGGCACGCCGTTGATGGCTGGCGAGGAACGTACCAAGGAAGTCTTTGGCGACTACATTTCGGTCTATAACTTCAAGGAGTCCGTGGACGATGCGAACACGGTGCCGCTGTACTACGAGAACCGGATCCCGGAACTCCAACTCACCAACGACAACCTGACGGACGACATCGCCGACATCTACGACCGGGCCGACCTGGACGAGGACCAGGAGCGGAAACTCGAAAAAGAGATCGCCCGCGAGTATCACCTGCTCACCCGGGAGGATCGCCTCGACCGCATCGGCGAAGACATCGTGGCCCACTTCATGGGCCGGGGCGTGCTCTCCAAGGCGATGGTGATCTCGATTGATAAGGCCACTGCGGTTCGCACCTTCGACAAAGTGCAAAAGCACTGGAAGGCAGCGCTGGTGAAGTTGCGCAAGGAGGTTGCTGCCGCCGACCCGATGGACCAGCCGGAGCTCGAAGGTCGGCTGAAGTGGTTCGAGGAAACGGACATGGCCGTGGTTGTTTCGACGGCGCAGAACGAGATTGAGGAGTTCAAAGCCAAGGGCCTGGACATCGCCACGCACCGCAAGCGCATGGTGAAGGAAGACCTGGAGACGAAGTTCAAGAAGCCGGAAAATCCGCTGCGGGTCGTCTTCGTCTGCGCCATGTGGATCACGGGTTTCGATGTACCGTCCTGTTCGACGATCTACCTCGACAAACCCATGAAGAACCACACCCTGATGCAGACCATCGCCAGGGCGAATCGGGTGTGGGGCGAGAAGAAGAACGGCCTGATCGTAGATTACGTGGGCGTCTTCCGCAACCTGCAAAAAGCGCTGGCGATCTACGGAACAGCGCAAGCCGGAGATCCAGCCGAGACCACGCCCGTTCACCAGAAGGAAGAATTGGTCGATCAGCTGCGAAAGACCATCGTTGAAACGACCGTGTTTTGCGACGAGCGGGGTGTCGATCCGGCGAAGATTCGAGACGCGAGAGGCTATGAGCGAGTAAAGCTTGTCGAAGATGCGGTGGCCGCCTTCGTCGCCAACGACGACACCCGCCGAAACTACCTGAGCCGTGCCAGCTACGTGAACAGCTTGTTCAAGTCTCTGCTACCCGATCCATCGGCAACCGAGTTTGGCCCGGTCTGTAAAGTGTTTCGGGTGATCGCCGACAAGATTCGCTCGGAAGTGCCCCCGGTGGACATCACCGAAGTGATGGCCGATATTGAGGCGCTTCTCGATCAATCCATTGGAGCCGAGGGCTACGTCATGCCGCCCGTAGCCGACGAGAAGCGCTACATCGACCTGAGCCAGATTGATTTCGAGGCGCTACGGGAGAAGTTCGGCGGAAGCCACAAGACGGTGGAAGTCCAGAAACTCCGGGCGAAGCTGACGTTCAAGCTGGCCCGGATGGTCAAGCTGAACCGGACGAGGATCGACTTCCTGGAAGAGTTCCAGAAGATGATTGACGAGTACAACAGCGGAGCGATGAACGTGCAGGTGTTCTTCGACAAGCTGCTGGTGTTCGCCAAGCGCCTGGACGCAGAGGAAAAGCGGGGCCTCGCCGAGCAGCTAACCGAGGAAGAACTGGTGATCTTCGACCTACTCACCAAGCCGGAAATCGCCCTTGCCCCGAAGGAAGCCGCGGAAGTAAAGAAAGTCGCCAAAGCTCTCTTGGAAAAGCTGAAGAAGGAAAAGCTGGTGCTCGACTGGCGCAAGCAACAAACGACCAGAGCCGGCGTCCTGGTGACAATACAGGAGGTTCTGGATGAACTGCCGAGAGCGTATACGCCGCAACTCTATCAAACGAAGTGCGACGTGGTGTACCAGCACTTCTATGAGGGGTATCGGGGGCCGGGAGAGAGTGTTTACGCTGGGAGCCAAAGTCAAAGGAATTAACCATCTATGCACTCGCCCAAGACCCTTTCCGACATCGAACAAATGGTTCGGAATCAGGTTCAAGAGAACATCCATCTAGACTACAAAGATTCTCGAGCAGTTCGGAAGGATGCGCGCGACGCCTTCGCCAAAGATATTTCAGCCTTCGCAAATTCTGACGGTGGCGTGATCGTCTATGGGGTCCAAGAAATAGATCATCTGCCAATCGCATTAGATCAGGGAGTTGATGACAACGAGATATCCCGGGAGTGGATCGAGGCGGCGATCTTGACTGGGATCACGCCACGGATAGACGACGTGCGGATTCTCCCAATTGTGCTCGCTCCTGGAAGATCACTGTACGTGATCGAAGTTGCCAAGAGCTTTCGAGGCCCCCATCAAGCCTCGGACAAACGGTATTATAAGCGGCACAACTTCAAATCGGTCCCAATGGAGGACTACGAAATAGCGGACGTTCGAAATCGAAGGCAGCGACACAAACCGCTGGTCAGCTTTGAGACAGGCTTCTACCGTGACTTCATAACGTTTTTCGACATTGCCAACATTGGTGAGGTAGTAGCCGAGAACGTGACCTTTGAGTTTTCGGAGCAACTCCCGTGGCCAAACAACAAACCCATGCCGGAATCCTTGTCCAAAGGAATTAGCCGCCTTGCTCCAAGACAGCGGCTACGGTTCAGATACTTCGCCACTCACGAACTCTTGGGTGGAAATAATGGCCCACTGGAGTTCAGCGTGCGAATAAGTTACTTCCACACGGAGCTCAATGCTCGAATCGCCGAGGAGTGGCCCATCAATTTTAGAGCCTACCAGGACTCAATGCACCAACGCTCAGAGATGCAGGCTGAGGTGAAAGACGCAATCGAAGGGTTGAAGAAGCTGACGGAGACAGTAGAAAAGCTTCGTAGAACGTTGGAACCCCTCGGGACGATTGCGGGTGCCACTGGGCTGGACCTTTCGGCCCCCACCATCAGGAACATCAATCGCCTGAAGGATGGTCTTGATCCCGAGCCCATCGACCCACAAGGTCAAGCCCCGGGCGTGTTCAGCGAGGTTTTGGGCGTTGATCGCGAAATGGCGCTGAAACTTTACGGCGCGCTTAGTTACGAGCATGATCCAGAAAGCCTCAGTAGTATCCCGGGCATGGACGATACTTTGCTGATGAAGATTCGAGGTCGCTTCGTGCTGAAGAGCGATAAAGATCTCGGATAGAGCGTCGGCGCAGCAGAAAACGGGACTGTGCCTGGTTAGCCAGCCAGCTTCTTGAGCAGGTCATCAATCGCCATGACCCGTGCCCAAGACTCTAGATAAGCCCGGTCAAGGGTCGCATTTTGCATTCGCCAGATTCCAGCCAGATCTTCCCACTGCCGCTCCGATCTCTCACCGCCACTCCGATACCAGGCCATTTTGGCGAGCAGGATGTCCTCCGGGCTGACCATGGGTACCGCGATCAAGTCCGAGAGCGGCGTGCCGCGCACGAAAACTCTCCGCCGGACCTCGTCCTCGCCATGCGCAAAGAAGGTCGCCGGAAAAATGTCGAACTTGTAAACCGCCTTCATATGGAGAAGATTAAAGGAACGGTTTGCCGCCACGGCTTCCCGCGCCTCCTGGGGATCTGTCGCAAACCGGGCCGATGCGAGGCGAGCCAGATGAAACGCCTCTTCCGGGCTCAGTTCCACCACCAGATCCACATCCAAAGTTGAACGAGGCACCCCGAAAGTAGAACTCGCAAAGCTGCCGCCCACGGCGTAGGCCAGTTCCAACTCATCCAGTACGGCCACCAGATCTTGGAACGCTTCCTGGAGCGGAGTCACTTCCCGAACATCCGTTCGGCCGCCTCCGGCCCATAGCACGCCTCCGCCAGCCGCCGCCGTTGCGCCGCCTCGTCCAGATGCTGCACGTTGGCCAGAAACATCTGCCGCACCGCCTCCGAAAGCTCCCACGTCCGCGCCAACCGTTGCGCCGGAGTCATCTGCCGCAGCATCTCCATCCAACGCTCCTCCGCCTGCGCTTCCGTGTCCGTCATCTCCCCATTATCAGGCACCGGCGTCACCGGAGGGCGGAACCAACCAGACTTACCAATTCGTTTGCACCGAAGATGCTCGTATTTTTCCATCCCGGCTGATGACAGGAACGCCAAGATGAACAGCCGTGGCGGCGACGATGCGGTCGGGCATATCCGGCTATCCGCGTCGACCTCCTCGCCCACTGTGCCGACCGCACGTTCCGCCAACTGGAATTGCAGTCAACAACGACAACCAAATGCCGTTCCGCATGTTGGAGTACGCCGTAGCTCTCTAGCGTTCCCTGGGACAACCCGTTGAGCAAACCGTCCTCTATGTCGGTCTCGGCGCGCTCACCATGCCGTCCAGTTAGAGAGTCAACATAGGGGGCGACACTTATCAAATGCTCCTGTTTCCGACGGTATCTTGCGAGGGGACTTGGCGACGTCAAACGCCGTCTTTCGCGAACGTGGCAGTATCGCCGCTGTCTTCCAGGATCTGGAACGCTCCACATCGCTGTTTACCCTACCCCCTTCGCTACCTCCTGCGCGAAATGAGCTCGTTCGCCTTCGGCCGCAATACGCCTGCTAAATTGCGTACACATCGAAATCACCGCTATCCATTGCGCACTAACCGTGCCGGCCGGTCCATCGTGAGCCCGAGCGCCTCCACAACCTTGCGAATCCGCGCAAAGCTCGCGCTCTCGTACTCCGTCGACTCGTAGCGTTGGATCTGCTGGGTCTTTACCCCGAGCCGCTGGGCCAGCCCCTCCTGCGTCATGCCTGCCGCGATGCGGGCGCGAATCAGGGTCTTCGGCAGATCCTCGACGGCTTCCAGGAGTAGCCCCTTGCTCTTTCCTGCCTGCAAGTTTTCGTAGGCGTGAATCTGCTGCTCGAGCTCACGCCATTGGCTTTCGGCTGCCTCGCGCTGCGCTTGCCACAAGCGTGGGGTGATATTGGCCGGGCGTTCCTGGCTGGCCAGTTCGGCGAGAGCTTCCTGAAATCGGCGAGCCTGCGCTTTGGTGATCCGGTATTGCTTCTCATTCTTGATCATCCTGTCTTCCTCCTTCGCAAACGAATCGCTACGATCCCCTTCGGTTCGCCCGTCAACTTATTTACCTGGAAAAACTCGACAAAGAGCCTTCCTGTCGCCCCTTCCGGCAACTGCGCCGGAAAGAACTCCCCCAGGAACTGCCGTTTCTGCGCTGCCCGGCCATCGGCGAAATCCCAGAAGACCGGTTCCACCTGGGTATCGTCCACATTCTGTATGTCCCAGCACGCATCAAAGTCCCCGGGGTAACTCTTGGTGGTGACGAAGCTCCCGTCCAAGTAGACCAACCGGCATCCGGCCCGCCCCAATAGAGCGCACGCTCTCCGAAATCCGGCCAGCAATTGCCGCCTGCGCGGATTGAACGCCAATCGGATTTCGATCTCCGGCCAGCTGGCGAAATGGACTCCGGGTGGCAGGTCGCCGTTGCTCAACCATTCAGGAATCATTGTATCAACACCATGTTTATGTTGTATTGGGGGATCCGGCCGTCTCCTGACTCTGGTATCGAACCGTGGCCGTCAGCCAAGGTGCGTCAGTCGGCACGCCTCCAGATCCTCCCGCGTTAAGCCCGGATAGTTCACCAGAAGCTCCTCCCCGGACACTCCGGACTCCAGCAACTCCAACAGGAACTCGACGGCCAGCCGCGTCCCCTGAATCACCGGTTTCCCCCCAAGAATGCCAGGATCCCTAACGATCCTCTCTGCCAGCTCCATACAGGCCAGTGTACTCTGCGTAGCTCCCGGTTCTACGCTGCCGAAGCTATGCTGACGTGGATAGCGAAATCTGTTGGAGCATCTCCATCCAACGTACCTCGGCCTGCGCTCCTGTATCCGTCGTCCCGCTAGTGTCGTACACCGCCCGCACCGGGATCATGGCCCCTGCGGCCAGCGTCCCGCCACAGCCCCCAGCGTCGGGAACCGCCCAACGCCCCGCTGCACCTACGGAGGCCACCACAGGGGCACCCCCCGGTTTACTCGCCAAGCTGCTTCGCGACACGCGATGAGCCTTCCCCAGCTCCTGCACCGCGCTCCTGCGAACGCTTGCCAGCCTTCGCAGGAGCGCGTATCTTGAAGGGAACGCGTATCTTTGAATATGGTTCGGAGCTGGATGAGAGCAGACAGCCTAAAGAGAATCACGGTGGAACAAGGGAAGTGTGGCGGTCGGCCCTGTATCCGGGGTCATCGGCTCCGCGTCTCCGACCTGCTCGAACTCCTGGCTAACGGCGCCGGTGTGGATGAAATCCTGACAGACTATGAATTCCTGGAGCGCGAGGACATCTACGTGGCGATGGAATACGCAGCCCACCAGGTCGATCACACCGTCCTGCAAATGTCGTGACGTTGGTAGGTGGATAACCAGCTACCCGCGGCACTCGCCCGTTTCCTCAGCGCGCGCGGAGTAGAAAGCGCTCACGTCCTCGACTTGGATCTGGGGGATGCCGCCGTTTCCGAAATCTGGGTCTACGCCATCGCGAATAACGCAGTCGTCATCAGCAAGGATGAGGACTTCTTGTACCTCGCTCACAAGCCGGCCCCCACGTCTAGGCTTATCCGGAAACTGCCGCACCAAAGCATTGCTGACCGCTTTCGAAAGCGCGTGGCCAAAAATCGAAGCCGCGTTAATGGCCGGAGATCGCATCATCGAGCTTCGGTAACGCCATCGGACTGCGGGCGAGCCAAGCCACAGAGAGGCAACGATCGCCTGTTGCGTTTGCAAACTCCAAGCCGTCGCGGCAATCCAGATATCCCGCCGGAAACTGCGGGCCTATAGATTCGTCTCACAACCCTGGACTAAGATCCGGACAACATGGAATCGAAAAGGGCGATTGGCCACGAAATCGCCGAACTCCTCATCACGCAAGTCGTCAACCCCACGCTCGCCATGGGGAAAGCGCTCGGCCGACTCGAAGGCGCAAGAGAAGGTTGGGCCGACGGCCATCGAGAGGGCCAAGAGGAAGTCATCGCCGCAACCCTGCAAGCAATTCTCACTGCCCGCTTCGGCTTGCTACGGCCATGGGTGCTCGCCAAGATCGCCCATGCCACCCCGGAAGCCCTGTACCGTTGGCTCCAACGGGATCAACAAAATCTCACGCTCGAAGAGACGTTGCGCGAGTTTGCCGAGAGATTTCCCCTCCCGCCAGCGCACTCTCACTCCAGAGGAATGGCGCAGCAATACGACACCACCTTCAAATCGCTCTTCCGCCGCTCCCACGGGGTCCTGTCTCGTCTCCTCTTCGGGGAAGTCGTCGATTGGCCCAACGTCGAACTGCCAGAGGTCCGCAATCTCCGCGTCGACCTCCTCGCCCACTGTGCCGACGGCACGTTCCGCCAACTGGAATTGCAGGTCAACAACGACAACCAAATGCCGTTCCGCATGTTGGAATACGCTGTCGCTCTGCAGCGTTCCCTCGGCCAACCCGTCGAACAAACCGTTCTCTATGTCGGCCGCGGCCCTCTCACCATGCCCGCGAGCTACCAAGGCCCCCGAACCCGCCACGAATATACAATCCTGAACCTCCGCGAAATGGACGGCACGCCCCTCCTCGAAAGCGACGACTGGACTGACAACGAGTGGGCGCTCCTCACCCGCACCGACCCCGAAGCGGTTATGCGAGTAGTCTTCCAAAAGCTCCACAACCTCAGCGGATCGGAGCAGCAGGAAGCAGCCAACTCCTTCATGCTCATCGGAGGCATACTAGGGATAGAGAAGGAAATCGAGAGGAGGATGAGAGACGAAATGAGCATCGACGTCATGGAAAACCAAGTTCTCGGCCCCGCCATCCGGAAAGGCCTCGAACAGGGCCGCCAAGAAGGCCGGCAAGAAGGTCGGCAACAAGTCATTGGCTATGCGCTCCAGGCGATACTCAAAGCGCACTTCGGCCCCCTCCCCCCGTGGGCGCTCACCAAAATCACCGAAGCCCCCTTCGAAACCCAGGAACGCTGGCTACAAACCGACCCCGCCGGCTCCACCCTCGAAGAATTCCTCCGCTAGCGGCGCCGCCAAGGTCTCGCACCACGGAACCTCGTAAGCGGCCGATGCCTATGCGGAACTTTGCTGCAGCCGAACCAGATAGCAATCGCAGGCCCTCGACTTTGCCGCCGTCACGATATCCTGACAAGAAAGGAGCCACGCCATGACCATGCGAGAGGAGATACACCAACTGGTGGATGAGTTGTCGGACGGGAAAGCTGAGCTCGTACGTGAGTGGCTGCACGACCTCCGAGATGCCAACGACGAGGATGGACCACCCCTGGATTCGGAGGCGCTTTCTTCATTGGATCGTGGTCTCGCCGATCTCGCCGCACGACGGGTAACCCATCTCGCCGACTACGAACGCGAACGCGGACGGTGACCTTCGGCATCTGCCTTACCCACGAAGCTGAAAAGGTCCTCGATCGGATAGATCGGCCGACCGAAGAAAGAATTCGCCACCGCTTCCGTCAGCTTGCCATCGACCCCTTCGATCCTCGAATCTCTGGCGCCCTCACCGATAGGCCTGGAGTTCGAAAATCTCGTGTCGGAAGCTGGCGAATTTTGTACACGGTAGACCGCGAAGCCAAGCTGCTCTTCGTTATCACTGTTGACACCCGGGGCCAAGTCTACCGGCGCTAACAGCCTATCGCTGCCGTACTCTTCCTTCTCCAGACTGGGAAACTATCTCTTTCAGGTTCCTGTTACGGCAGAACTCCGAGGAACCCCGAATCAGCGGTCCTCGTCGGGTGCAGTTCCCACATCAGCAAGCCCGGTCAGCATCACCGGCGCCCGGCCAGGAAACTCGGCGACCAGCGACAACTTTCCCCCCATCGCCTCCACGTAGCCGCATAGCGTGGAAATCAGCAGATCACTGCGTTGCTCCAAACGCGATACCCCCTCCTGTCCGATTCCCAGCTTCTTGGCCATGGCGCTCTGCGTCATGCGATGCGCCTTTCGCAGCTCTTGCAGCGCTCTCTCTTCTGCAATCAACGTGGCCGAACGCGCCACCACGCGCCGCTGGCGCTCCTCTGGCAGTTCACTCAATTTCTGCTCTAAAGTCTTGCTCATCCTAAGCTCCCGTCGGAACTGCACCGCCATTAAAGACTCGCTGATCAAGGGCATCCCACCCTTCGTCCAATTTCGCCACACAACCTCTCAAAGTCCGCGCGGCATTGATGAACGCTAGCCTGGTGGGCGCCAATCGCACCGTCCGCACTCGTCAAGGCAAACATTGGTTTGCGGGCCTCCATCGCAATCGGCATCAGGCTCCGGTAGTGCTTGATCCGTTGAATCTGATTGGGATCAGGCTGCTCGGATAGGCACCACTGGCCCAGCACACTCTCGCGGTAACCCTGCGCCAAGCGCTCCTGCCAGCGAGCAGACGCTTTCGTCGGCCGCCCCAACCGCTCGGCATTTTGCATCAGCACATAGCCGCAGGGGCGCATATCCCCCTGCGGCATCTCCCCTACCGCTGGGCTCGCCTGCGGCAGAGCCGCCTGCCAAGTCTTCCGCCACTGACCCACCATCGGGCCAAGATTCCGCAGGCCCTGCAGAGAAAACAGGTCCGGCGCTACTGGCACCACGACGTGGCTCGCTGCCACTAACGCCGCCCGATTGATCGCCCCCAGGTTCGGTCCAACGTCGATCAAGACAAGATCGGCCCGGTGTCTCTTCGCAGCATTCCGAAGTACACGCCAAAACGCTGTCGTTACCCGAAACGCCCTCTCCCGGCCCTCTAGGCAGCGCGGCCATTCCGTAGAAAGATCGTCTTCGATTCTCGACAACGCCAAGTCGCCCACCAGCAACCCTAACCCCTCCGTTAAAGGCTCGATGTGGGCCTCGCTCACGTCGCCCGTGCCACCAAATAGCGGTGCCACCGCGCCGTACAAGGTTTGCGGATGTTCCTCATCGGGCCACAACGCTTCCAGCCGATCGACGTCCAGCGCCATAATCGACAGGTTCGACTGAGGGTCCAGGTCCACCGCCAGCACCCGCTTCCCCATCCCCGTCAGCATCCAAGCGCAGTGATATACCAACGACGTCTTCCCTACGCCTCCCTTGTTATTGAAGAAAGCGATGCTGATCACGCCGTCTCCCCCTGCACAATGGCGGCCACAAACGCCAACTCCACTTCAAACCGCAATCGATCTCCCAGTGCCTTCCGCGCAATCGCAATGCCGGCGCCAAACCGCTGCACATAACCCAACGCTCGCAACGCCTCGGCCAGGTTCGGGTTCCGGTAGTCCGTCACCCCCGGCCGCCCAAAGTTTTCCCGTGTCACCGCCCCAAACGGCCCACCGGGGTTATGAATCTCAATTCGGTCATCAAACCAATAGACCCGCACGGGTGCGTTCGTCGCCTCAAAACTGCGATGCATAAACGCATTGCGGATCAACTGGCGCAGCGCGTCTTTGGGGTACGCTTCCGACCTCTCTTCTCTCGCCACATCGGAAAAGCGAACTCCCCGCGTGTTGTGCGCGTCGATCTTCTCCTCCAATCGACGGATCTGATCCGCAATCGTCCCGTGGATCACCTCTTCGTCAGTTACCGGCGCGCTCAAATCCGTACCCGCCACCCGTAGAAACTGCGCATAACATCCGGCCAACCAGTCCGCTGGCGATCTTCCAATCACCAGCATCCCCAACACCGTCGGTACCGGCTCTGCTTCGCTCACCACCATCTTCGTCGCCGCCAGCTTCTGTTCCAGGCTGCGTTCGTTTGCCGCCAGCACATCCGGTGCCACCAGCGCCGGCAGATACTCCTGCTGAAATCGCAATAGGTCGAGATCGTCGATCTGCGCTTCGCGAACCGGCTGAACATCGTAAGGGCGATCCGCGAATCGTCGCCGCTCGTTCAGGACGCGCTCGTCCTGCGCCGCCGCCAGTCCGCGCCTTGGGCCCCAGCGGACATGGATTCGTCCCTTGTATCGCACCGGCGGCGTGTCGCACGGCCAAACCGTCAACACCGCACTCTCTGCACCGTCAAGAGTTCGCTTCTCCACCTGCAGACTCGGGGGCGGCGCGATATTGCCATCGGTCTTGATATCGGCCAGTTGGCGCAGCAGTTCATCGGTTACCGCGAAAGTTTCGACTGGCGAACCGTCATCGCGAACGCCGATAAGCACGACTCCGGGCCCTGCGTGTCCCGCCAGATTGTTCGCGAAAGCGCAAACCGCTTCCCGAACGGTTCGCGGTGCCTCACCGCGAAAGCTCTCCTTGCGCTCCACACGGTCGGACTCCAGATCGTTCCGCATCGCCAAGAGCTCACCGTCACTCAGGGGCCTCATCCTTGCCATCATCGCACTCAGAGAACGACGCCGGAAGACTCATTTTGGGCCTCTCGCGGTCGCAGCCCACCCCTGTCTGGCCATAAAAACCCAGAAATTCGCCCACTTGAAAAGTGCGGTCACAGTGCATTCAGAAAATTGTTATTCTCATAACTGGCTCATTCTCAAACACTTACTGCCGCTGGCCGCTCGGTGGTGCCTCGTCTGCCCTTCCCGTCCCTGCTACCGTAATCAGTGAAAAAGCGCTCGTTGCCAGATCCAGTATGCGGATTCCGGCAACCAGCGCTTTTTCCATTTCCAGCACTATTTTCAGGAGTCTCCTCATGGCCCAAAAGCCTCTCACCGCGGAGCAAAAGGCGCGCCGCGCCGAAACCGCTCGCGCCAACGGCGCCAAAAGCCGCGGACCCAAAACACCCACCGGCAAATACATCAGCTCCCTGAATTCCATCATCACCGGCGAATATCTCGGCCGGCTCGAAGCGGAAATTCCGCCCAGCCTCGTTGGTGGCTCGGAAGCCGACTGGAAAGAATATCGCCGCTACCTCCAGATCAACGCCCGGCAGATGCAACCGGCCTCGGAATGCGAAATCGACCTCATCCGGCAAATCGCCGTGCACTGCTTTCACATCCATCGGATTCAGCGCATCGAACGAACCTTGCGCCGGGCCGACCAGGAAAAGCTACTCGGGTCGCATCCGGATCTCAGAGGCCACGAAAGTGAGGCAATGTCCTACCGGGCCGGCATGACCGACGACAAAATGTGGAGCGCCCTGCAGCGAGATCGGAAATCGCACGAGGCCTCCGTCATCAGCTACCGGCGGATGTTCCGGCAACTGCGCCAGGATACGCCCATGGTGCCCGCCGAACCCGTCAGTGTCGCCGTCGACATGCTCTATGAAGAGGATCCGCTGCCGCCGCCGCACATCGTCACCGAAGCCTTGGAGCACGCCGAAAAAGCAAAAAGCGAACCCAGCCATAAAGTGCCGTACTGGGTCGATAAACTGCTGAACGATCAGGAGTTACTCGAAATGGTCGCCGCCCGCGATAATCTCAAAATCAGCCAGGGCCGCCTGGTCTTGCCCAAACGGCCCAAGGCGGCCTGACCGCATGAAACGTCAGGTCTACTTTCCAACCCTGCCGTGGGCGTTGCGCCATGCGGCGACAGACGCTGTTGGTATCTTTTCGCCGGCCGCCCTGGCAAAAACCGCGCTGCTGAGGCCTTCCGAATGGGCCTTCCAACTCTTCGGCTTCGTCGCCGACGAAAAACAAGCCACCATTCTCGATTGTCCGGACCCGCGGGTCATCCTGCTCACGTCGCGCCAGGTCGGCAAAAGCACCATCGCGGCGCTGCGGGCGCTCTATATCGCCGTCCATCAGCCGAAAACGCTCATCTTCATGGTGGCGCCCATCGAAACGCAAGCCGGCGAGATCCTCCAAAAGCTAAAGGAGTTCGCCGAACAGCTCGGGTTTCCGCTCCGGGGCGACGGCAACAATCCGCGTTCGCTGCTGCTGCCGAATGGCTCCCGCGTAGTGGCCCGTTCCTCCATCGCGAGGTCCGTTCGCGGCTTTTCGAAGGCGTCGCTCATCATCGTGGACGAAGCGGCGTTCGTCTCGACGGCGGCCTATCGAGCCCTGTCGCCGATCTTGGCCGTCTCCCAGGGGCATCTTTGGGCGCTATCGACGCCGTACGGACACAACAACATGTTCGCCCAAATCTGGCACGACCCCGACAACGGCTGGGCCCGCTTCCAGATCCGGGCGTCCGAATGTCCGCGCCTGACCCCGGAGTTTTTGGCCGCCGAGCTCCGCTTGCACGGAGACCTTTCCTACGCTCAGGAGTACGACTGTCAATTCGTCAGCCACGGCCTGCAAATGTTAACCCGAGAACAGGTCACCGCGGCGCTGGTCGACCAAGCTCCGATTCCGCCATTCGGCCTCCAGGAAAAGACCGAACACTATTACGGCCTCGACTTAGGAAAGCGGCAGGACCACACCGCCTTGGTCGTCGTCGAACTAACCTGGGAGTACGGAGCAAGAAACCCGGCGACACAAGCACTGGCATTGCACCCAAAACTAACGGTGCGCCAGGCGCCCAGGCTGCCGTTGGACACCGAGACCGTGAGCATACCCGGCTTCGTCCGCGCTGCGGTCCAGCAGTATACCCCTGTGTACGGAGGCCCAAAGACGAGCGGGACCCTGCTAATCGACGCGACCGGAAACGGCCACACAGTAGTCGAGCTACTCCGCCGCGCGAATCACGGCCTAAGACTAAGCCCCGTCTGCATCTCGTCCGGAAGAACGGCCAAGCACTTGAAGGACAGCTACTTAAGCATCCCCAGAACCGACTTGCTGACCAGACTAAAACTGTTATTCGAAAGAAAGCTAATCGGAATAGAGAGGAGCGCCCCCGGCTTCGAAGTATTACAAAGAGAACTAATCAGCTTCGAAACCGCCGGCCACCAGCAGGAGCACGACGACCTGGTAATGGCCCTGGCCCTAGCCACCTGGCAAGCGACAACAGATCACCCAAGTCTCCTGGGTCTCCCCGAAAACCAAACAGCATATCCCCACCGCCGCTTAATCTAACTTGGCCTCAAAGGGGCGGAAATCCATACTGCCAGCAGTTTCCAGTAGACCTCCCGCAGATCGGCCAGAACGCACAACCGCACCGGTCTCCCCATCGCCCAAACCTCTCGATCGGCGACACCTGAATCCAGGATGCCTCTCCGGCTGCCGTTGACCCCGGCATCCCTTTTCCTGCCACCACAACCTTTTGGTAGACAGCCTCGGGGATGTGATTTGCTGCTGAGCGCCCAGCAGCAAATCCAACCTTGCCAGCGTAATCAGCGGCGAGGCATTGGACACGACCTTCACAAGCCGAGGCGTTGCAAAGTCAGCCGGTCTTTCTCTAACTCCGCGATCCCGTAGTGGAGGGCCACATCCCGGCTGCTGGCGAACTCCATGAAGGCCTCAACGGGGGTCTGGCAAAGCTCCGCAGCCCGCCCAAGTGAGACTTTATCCTCGAGGAACAGTTCCAACGCCAGTAGCTGCGCGGCGCCGACCGAGGGCTGCGAACGGCTGATCTCCGCTGCTTCCACCAGCTCCTCCGGTAACTCTACCGCGACGGTCTTCATCCCTTGACCATATCACGGGTGGACGGCCGGGATGCCAGCATAAATGTCCGCTTGCCCGCCATCGCTAACTCCAGGCGAAGAAAGGGCCGTTGCCCCTCGCGCTTAGCCCGCCGCGAACAACGACACCTACCGAAGTGGCAGCGGCCCGGCAGGGCATCGAGCCCTGCAAGGCGCTGACACGAAACCCTACTGCCGGCGCTCCCCCAACGCTCCCCGCCCCATTTCAGTCGATCACCGGCGCAGTCCGAAACCAATCCACCCTCGGATTAACCCCCGTCGCCAGCGGGCTGCCCTCGCAAGAGCCAACACGCACTCCGCAGCGGCCCGGCAGGGCGTCGAGCCCTGCCAAGCCGCCACACACACGCCCTACCGCCGGCTCTCCCCCAACTTCCCTGCCCCAATCTCGCCGACACCCAGCAGCTCCACCGGAACCACGAACCGCAACGTCATCCCCAGGTTCATCCCCAGCAGCATCGCCCCGTGCATCAGCCACGGATCGGCCCCCATCGCCAGCCGGTGACCCAACTCCATGCCCACCAGCTTCCCCACCGTGCAGGCCAAGGTCAGCCGCTCATCGCACCCACGCTATCCAACAGGCACCCAGTGGGGCGCAGCCAACAGCCCCTGCCGCACAACCCAAACCCGCAGCGGCTTGGGCAGGGCATCGAGCCCTGCCAAGCCGCCACACACAAACCCTACTGCCGGCTCTCGTCCAACTTCCCTGCCCCAAGTTCGCCACCGCGCAGCAGCTCCACCGGAACCACGAACCGCAACGTCATCCCCAGGTTCATCCCCAGCAGCATCGCCCCGTGCATCAGCCACGGATCGGCCCCCATCGCCAGCCGGTGACCCAACTCCATGCCCACCAGCATCCCCACCGTATCCACCACCACCAGCGCAAACCGGCCCGGTACCTGCAGGCACCGCGCAAACCACCAGCTCGGCGGCAACGACGCCACCAGCATGCCCACCGTCCCGCCCCAGGAGTGATGACACGTCGGCTGCCCGTACCCGCCCACCACCATCCCAAACCCGCCAAACGCCGTCATGATCAGCACCATGTCGACATGCGCCGGCATCACCCGCCGCACCTGCCAAAGCAGCGACACCACCACCGCACACAACACCGCCCCCACCAGCACCTGCGGCCCCGCCGGATACTGCAGCGCCAATAAACCCACCTGCCCCAAGCTAGTCAACCAGAACGCGCTCTTCACCCGTCACCTCGATATTCAGGACATTCAGAGCCATCAGGATCACCGTGATGCTCGATACCGTCATCAGCAGCGCCGCCGTCACCGGGCTCAACCAGCCCGCCGCCGCGATCGCCATTCCCACCAGGTTGTACCCCAAGGCTACCGCAATGTTCCGCCGCAATGCCCCCACCGCCTGCCGCGCAATCCGCAACGTCACCGGCAGCGCCCGCCAATCCCCGTTCAGGTTCAACAGGCTCGCCACCTCCTGAATCGCCGGAGACGCGGTCGCCACCGTCATGCCGACATGGCTCGCCGCCATCGCCGGCCCATCGTTCAGGCCGTCCCCCAAAAACAACACATGATGACCCGCCGCATTGAGCCCATCCACCAGCGCCAACTTCTCCCGCGGAGTCTGCCGCGCATGCTGATCCGCAATCGGGATCAATGCCGCCCGCGCCGCCCCATCACCCGTAGCTAACACCAGCCGCAACCGGTCCGCCGTCAACCCGTCCAGCGTTTCGTCCAGCGCCGGTCGCAAGCTCTCGTCCAAGTAGACCGTCGCCGCTCGCCGCGCATTCACCCGCACTTCCACGGCATGCCGCCCCGGATCCGCGTCAAGCGTCACCTCCACCAGATACGGCGCCCCACCGTCGATCACCGCCGCCGATAACCCCCGCCCCGGCAGCAAACGGATCGACTCCAACTCTGCCGGCGCCACCCCTTCCCACAACGGGGCCATCGCCCGCGCAATCGGATGCGCACTCGCCCGCTCCGCCGTCGAAAGCAGCCGCAGCAACTTCTCCCGTCCGCCCGTCCAACTGGCGTCGACGTCCATCGTCACGGCATAAGCCTCTGGCGCAGACAGCGTCCCGGTCTTATCAAACACCACCGTGTCAACGTCCGCCAGCCGCTCGAGCGCTTCACCGGACCGGCACAAGATGCCCGTCTGCCGCAGTCGCGCCATCGCACTCCACACCGTCAATGGCGCCGCAAACCCCAGCGCGCAAGGGCAAGCGATCACCAACACCGACATCGCATGGGACAACGCCACGGGCCAAGGATTCACCTGCCAATGCCAGAAGAACGTTCCTAACGTAGCGGCCGTCACCGTGGGGACAAACCAGCGTAACGCCCGCTGCGCCAATTCGAGCGTGCGGCCCGGCCGCGCCAATCGTTCCACCATCAGCGCCCGAACCC
Organism: Candidatus Sulfopaludibacter sp. SbA3; assembly: GCA_945890485.1. Taxonomy (GTDB): domain Bacteria; phylum Acidobacteriota; class Terriglobia; order Bryobacterales; family Bryobacteraceae. The sequence goes on from CAMDCN010000027.1 coordinate 21,777, forward strand.
GTTCGATCTCGCTTTCCGCTGCCGTCGCCGTCGCCTCAATCCAAAGGGAAGCGTCTAACGGAAACGACCCCGCTCGCACCTCGTCTCCAGGCTGCATCGGACGCGCAAACGACTCGCCCGTCAGATTCGCGTCCTGCACCAACGCCGTGCCGCGCAGAATCAACCCATCCGCAGGGATCGGCTGTCCCGGCAACACCTGTACCTCATCGCCCTTCTTTACGCCTGAGTTCGCCAGCGAAATCGTCAATTCCGAAAGGACCCGCTCCTGCCCATACCGTCCGACTTCGCGCCCCAATGAATAGACAAGGAGCAGCAAACCGGCCACGTCGAAATAGGTCCCGCCAATGCCCTGAAGCAGAGAAAGGAGGCTGGCCGTGAAGCTCGCTGCGATACCGGACAGAAACAGCAACTCCAAGCTCAGCCCCCGCGCTCGCCAAGCGGCGGAAAGCAGTTCGCCACCCAGCAGAACGGCGATCCCGAGCGAGATCAGCCCCGTCGCGCTCTCCAGCGCGAAGCGTTCGCTGGCGGTGACCTCCGATCCATTCACCGCCAGCCCCAACACCATCGCGTTGACGGCAAGAAACGCCGCCGAACCCAAACGCCACCAAGCGCCCGATCCGCTGCGGGGTTCGAAACAAGCGCAAACCGGGGTCGTCGGGTTCATGGACTACTTCGTCTTCTCCTTCGGCTTCTTGCACTCGCCGCCGCAGCAGTTCTTACACGGCGCCTTGGGCGCCTCGGGAAGAATCGGTAAACTCATTTGGTCTCTCCTTTTGCGACTACGGCGGAAAACTCCGCCAGACTGCTGGCCGTCCAAGCATTCGGCTTGTCGGCGAGTTCGGCACGGACTTTGGCTACGGTGTCCTTGCCAACCGCCGGAGCTTTATTGCCCCAAGAGTTGCGGATGTACGTCATTACCGCCGCAATCTCTTCGTCATTGAAGTAGTCCCGCCACTTCGGCATCTCACTCGAGTACGTCGCGCCATTCACCACAAACGGCCCGTTGATGCCGTTCACTAGAATCGCAGCCAGCCGGCGCTCGTCGCCGGTGACATAATCACTCGCCACGAGCGGCGGGTACGTTCCCGCGACACCTTTTCCATCGCCCTGATGGCATTGCGTGCAGGCACCGAAGACCTCTTTGCCCATCACCATCGGATCAATAGGAGCCGACGGCCCCGCTGCGACTGTCGCCGGCTTCTCGTTGTACTCCATTCCGGACCAGTTTCCGGGGTTGTCAGCGATATAGTATCCGCCCCAAGCCGTGAAAAAGAAGCACATCAATAAAAATGTGACCGGAGTAGGAGAAATTCCGTCCCGCGGTTCCACCATCTCTCGGACCGCTTGTTCGTGCATCTGAATGATGCGATCGGGTAAGTTGTCAGAATGTGGAGCGCTCATTATTGTTTTGCCTCCGGAAGCGGAAAAGTTCTATTTTGTGCGCGCAAGTATTCAACAAGTTGTTCACCCCGTGCCGTCGGCACAATATGGGTACCTTCCGCTTGAAACGCCGCAGGTAAGGGGATGGCCCCAGCCGGGACCAACTCTCCGGCCTTCACGGTGCGGAACAGGTATTGGTAGCGCGGCATCACCGAACCAGCCGACGTGATTTGCGGGTTATAGAGGTGCAGGTAGTGCCAGTCGCGGGCCGGTTGCCGGGCTCCGATGTTGGCCAGGTCCGGACCCGTCCGCATCGTGCCGAGCAGGATCGGATACTCGTACATGTAGTCGCGCGCCACGGTCCGGCGGTTGCCCCAGTTCCGGCGAATGTCACCGCCATAGCCTTTGGGGCGAACCTGCTGGGTATGACAGTAGGCGCAGCCCTGGTCGACGTAAACATCACGACCCTGTAACGCCAATCCGTAGTACGGGGCCGGATACTGGCTCCCATCGCGCGGATTGACAACCGGCTTATGTTCCTGGAACTGCCAGTTCGGGATCAATACCAAGCCACTCAAAGAGAACGCGATCGTAAGGAACGCCCCAAGGATCACGAGAAATGTTCTATTCATTGGGCCATCTCCTCTCGCTTATTCTGTTCGTTGACAAACTCGCGCCAAGCTGGCCGTTCCGTGGTGAACAAGGTCGGTCCGCTCATGACGAAGTGGTGCCGGGAAAGAATCCGCCACACCGAAATCGCAAACGCGATGTGCGCAATCGTCATGCCCGCGCCGGATACACTTCGAAGAATCAGATACGGTTTCACGTATTCGACAGTTTGCAAAAACGGAATCGAAGGATCATTCATCATCAGCCCTTGCCACCACCCCGCCCAACATAAACCGATTCCGTAGGCGAGGACGCCGATCGAGGAGCCCCAGAAGTGAACTTTGATCAACCGTGCCGAAGACCACTCATTATTGGTGATGCGTGGAAAGATGTAGTACATCGCCCCGAACATAATCATCGAGAAAAAGCCATACAACCCAAGATGAGCGTGTCCGATGGTGTACTGCGTGAAGTGGGTGATCTCCTGATGGCTGCGGAGTGCTTCGAGCGAGCCCTGAAAGCTAGCGACGGTATACATAAACGAGCCGAAGACGGTGAAGCGGAGGGTCGGACTCGTTTTGAGCATGTGGAAGACGCCGCGCATGGTCATGTGGTGGTTAATCGCGACGGTTATGACGGGGATGAACATCATCATTGAGCCGACCACTCCCACCGTGATGGTCCAAGCAGGCAGTGGCCCGCCAGTGAGATGGTGCGTCCCTGCCCAGTTATAAAAAATGGCCAAGCTCCAGAAGCCCAGTAGCGACAGGTGATAACTATGAACCGGGCGGCCGGTCACCTTCGGAATCAAGTAGTAAGCGGTCGCGACGGCGATGGGTGTAACCCAAAGGCCGAGAGCGTTATGCCCAAACCACCAATTCGTAATTGCCTGAGACACTCCCTGCACTAGGCCGAAGTAAGTACATAACATCGCCGTAACATAGAGTATCGGGAGCCAGACCGTCGCAGCGAGAAGATACCACTGCGATACGTAAGTATGCTGACTGTTCTTCCCGAGATACATCTTGACGTTGGCGGCGAGGACGCCGAGCGCAGGAACGGCAAAGAAAGGCGCACAGTAGGCCGGAAACTCGAGGTACTCGATGCTGGAACCGTGACCGGCGAGCACAGCGACGGACCCCACCACAACACCGACATTCCACACCATCGCCAACCCACTGAGCAGCAACGGCCAGGGCAGCCTGACATGGCAGAGGCGGGCCTGAAGCCAGAGGAGGGCGCCAACAGCGGCCATTGAACTCCAGCCGAAGAAGACGATGTCCAGATGGACCGGGCGAATGCGGCCGAAGGTCAACCACTCGATACCACCGAGGAAATCCGGATGGTGAAGCTTAATCGAACTAATCATGGCGGCGAGAGAGCCGAGCAGTAACCAGATGACAGAACTGGTGAACCAAATAAGCACGGGTACGCGCGAGGAGTCGTCGATCAGAATACGGGACACCTGTTCGAGGCGAGACTCGGCGGGGCCCTCCGGAACGTTACTCATGGACGGACTCCTTTTCCGCTCGTGGGGAAGAAGTCGGTCTGGCGACCGATTGGCTCACCGGCGTCGAAGATGGACGCGGCGCCTTGGCGTAGATTGCGAAATTCTCCGCGTTTGATAGCCCACGTGAGCGCCCAAACGGTCATCACGGCACCAAGCAAAGCGGTTGCCCAGATGATCATCGATATCAGGAACATGAACCCTCCTTGAAACAGGATAAGAGAATCCGACAATAAATACAAGATAAGCGGATCCGCTTTTCATTAATTTTTCCCTGCAGATAATGGGAAGATGCTAACGGTTAGGATCAGTGACAAGCGAATTTCGGTCGGGCGGTCGAGACGACCGCGTCGGGAGCCTGGGTTCGCGCTAATCCGAGTGACGATCGCTGGGATCTGCAACACGGATCTGGAGCTGCTTCGAGGCTATTATGGCTTCGCCGGGCGACCTGGACACGAGTTTGTCGGCGTAGTGGAGGAGGCAGATTCGGCATATTGGGTGGGAAAGCGAGTGGTGGGAGAGATCAATCTGGGATGTGGGAAGTGCGATTGGTGCGTCCAAGGGATGGGTCGACACTGCCCTTCTCGGCGGGTGTTGGGCATCGTGAAGCACCCTGGGGCGTTTGCAGAGCGGCTCACGTTGCCAGAGGGAAACTTATTGGAGGTCCCAGGGACGTTAACCGACGAAGAGGCCGTTTTTTGCGAGCCGGTGGCGGCTGCGTGTGAAATTCAAGAGCAACTGGGCAAGCTGCGGGGAGAGCGAGTGGCGGTGCTGGGAGATGGGAAGTTGGGATTGTTGATCGCCCAGGTGTTACAGGTGGGCGGAGCGCAGGTCCATTTGTTTGGACGCCATGAGAAGAAAATGGCAATTGCCGAGGCGGTAGGCGTACGAGTGGGAGGATCTGGCGAATTCGACGTGACCGTGGACGCCACGGGATCAGCGGCAGGGTTGGCAACCGCGGTGCGAATGACCCGGGCCCGGGGACGGGTGGTGATGAAGTCAACGGTGGCAGAACCAGTCTGTATCGATATGGCGCCAGTGATCGTGAAGGAGATCAGTTTGGTGGGTTCGCGCTGCGGGCGGTTTGCGCCGGCGCTGCGGTTGTTGGCTGGCCGAAAAATCGCGGTTCGACCGATGATCGCGGACACGTTTCCGCTCAGAGAGGCCGAGAGGGCCTTTCAACGAGCGGCGGAGCGAGGTTGCCTGAAGGTCCTTTTGACACCGTAAGTGAGATGAAAATCGGGGCCGAAGCCACTGCAGGAGATACCTCGAACATCCCATAGGCGGGGAGCCACCTGAGATCCGACCCGCTAGGTGGTCGCCGACTCTGAAATTGTCAGGGTTCCCAAATCCGCGTCCAGCGTCGCAGACACTCCCATTGGCAAGGTCAACTGGTCTGCCGTATGCCCTATAGTTAACCCCGCCAGAACGGGTATCTTCAATTTGCCGAGGATCTCGTCCACCACTTCCCCGAGCGAAAGATTGTTATCAAAGCCTGGCTTGTACTCTTTGGGCGTACACCGAGAACATTCGCCGAATACGATCGCCGCCGCCTGCTCCAACTTGCCCGCGAGGCGCATCTGCGTCAACATCCGGTCCATCGAATACGGCTCCTCGCCCACGTCTTCGATGAAGAATATCTTTCCGCGCGTATCCACTTCGTACGGCGTACCCATCGTGGTAGCCAGCAGTGTGAGGCATCCGCCCGTTAAGGCCCCGGTAGCCTTTCCGCCCACCACCGTCCGCAGCGTATGGCTCGGACGCAGCGGATTCGCCTCCACGGGATTGGTCACGGCCCCTATCGGCCCCTTCTCAAAGAGCGCCTTGCGGTAGTGCTTCTGTGTGAATTCCGTGAACGCTGAAAGGGGCACCGGCCCATGAAACGTCACGAGGCCGGTCTTCTGATGAATGGCCAGATGCATCGCCGTGATGTCGCTGTAGCCGATGAAGATCTTCGGGTTCTTCGCGATCAAGTCATAGTCCAGCGCCGGAAGAATCTGGGCGCTGCCATAGCCGCCGCGGATCGCGAACACGGCGTCGACGCTCTTGTCCGCGAACATCGCATTCACGTCCGCCGCCCGCTCCTCAATCGTCCCGCCCAGATAACCAAGCTTCTTCTTCACGAATTGGCCCATCTTCACTTTGCAGCCAAAGTGATCCATTGTCCGCACGGCGGTTCTCAGTTCATCCGGGTCGGAGACATAGGTTGACGGCGTCACTAAGCCCACCGTCATGCCCGGTTGCAGTCGCTTGGGCTTAATCAATTTCGGCGTGGCGGCTTGCGCGGTGCTCGCCGCGGCTACGGTTCCCAGGAAAGATCGGCGTTTCATTACCGTTGAGTCTAAAGCAACGGCCGCACGCGCCGCTGATATTCCTGATACACCGGCCCTAACTCGCGCTCGAGCTTCCGCTCTTCGAAGTACATCCCCACAAAGATGTATACCGTCAACGTCGCCGCGAGTAGCAATCCGCCCTCAGTCATTGTCGGACGGAACCACAAAATTCCGAGGACCGCTACATAGATCGGATGCCGCGAGTAGCGATAGAGAAGAGGCTCCCGAAACTCCGGCGGCCCCGGCTCCCTCCATCCCAACAGCTCTCCCGCCCCGAGCGAAGCCCCGGCCCAGACCAAAAGCACGAAGCAAGCCACCCAGAGCGGCCACAGCCACCCCGGCGTTCGCCACAGAAAATCCGGCATTGGCCGCCAAAGCGCCCAGCCCAACCCTACTGCCACATATGAGGCCAACGCATACGTCCGCCGCCGCACGCGCATTCGCGCCATCCCGCTGTGCTGCAGCGCAAACAGCACGAGCAGCAGCACGTTCCATCCGGCCGGCGTCACGTCCGTTTAAACACCAGAATACCGAGCGGAGGCAACGTCAACGACACACTGTATGGACGCCCATGGTTCGGAACCTCTTCAGCCAATACCCAACCATGGTTGCCGACATTCGAGCCGCCAAACAGATGCGAATCTGAATTCAGCACCTCGATGTATGTTCCTAACTCATGTACCCCGACCCGATAGCCGTGCCGCACCATCGGCGTGAAGTTGCAGACCACCAGTAGCCAGTCCCGCGGGTCCTTGGCCTTACGATTGAAGGAAATCACTGAAGATTCCACATCCCGGAAGTCGACCCAATCAAACCCGTCGACATCGTTATCCCGTTCATAGAGAGCCGGCTGCCGGCGGTACAACGCATTGAGCTCCGCCACGAAGTGCTGCAACTGCCGGTGCAATGGATAATCCAGCATCGCCCAATTGCAGCTCGCCTTCTCGTCCCACTCCTCGTACTGCCCGATCTCCTGGCCCATGAACAGCAATTTCTTGCCTGGATGCGTGTACATGTAGCCGAGAAACGCACGCACGTTGGCAAACCGCTGCCACTCGTCGCCGGGCATTTTCCCGATTAGCGCGCTCTTGCCGTGCACCACCTCGTCATGCGAGATCGGCAGCAGGAAGTTTTCGGTGAATGCGTACAGCAGCGAGAATGTGATGTGATTCTGGTTGAACTTGCGGAACACTGGATCATGCTTGAAGAAAGCAAACATGTCGTGCATCCAGCCCATGTTCCACTTCATCGTGAAGCCGAGGCCTCCGGTGTAAACCGGCCGCGACACCCCCACAAACGAAGTGGACTCCTCGGCGATGGTCACGGCCCCGGGAATCTTGTGGACCTCGGTGTTGCACTGCCGCAGGAATGAAATTGCCTCCAGATTCTCGCGGCCGCCAAACTCATTCGTAATCCACTCGCCCGGCTCCCGGCAGTAGTCGAGGTACAACATCGATGCCACCGCGTCCACCCGTAGGCCGTCGATGTGGTACTGCTCGAGCCAAAAGAGCGCATTCGAGATCAGGAAGCTGACCACCTCGCTGCGCCCGTAGTTGAAGACGAGCGTGCCCCAGCCCTTGTGTTCGCCCTTTCGCGGGTCGGCGTGCTCATACAGCGCCGTGCCATCAAAGAACGCCAGCCCATGGGCATCCCTCGGATAGTGCCCCGGCACCCAATCGACAATTACGCCGATCCCTGCCGCGTGGCAGCGATCCACGAAGTACTTGAAATCATCCGGCGAGCCGAACCGCGACGTGGGCGCGTAAAACCCCGTCACCTGATAGCCCCATGATCCGGAATACGGATACTCCATGATCGGCAGCAACTCGATGTGGGTGTAGTTCAGCCGCTTGACGTACTCGACCAGCGTCACCGCCAATTCGCGATACGACAACGAACGCCCATCCGGATGACGCATCCAGCTTTCGAGGTGGACCTCGTAAACCGCCATCGGCTCGTCCAGCGCATTCCGCTTCGCTCGTTCTTCAAGCCAGGCCTGATCGCTCCACGAGTACGTGCTGAGGTCGGCCACTACCGAAGCCGTCTTCGGCGGAATCTCGGTTTGAAACCCGTACGGGTCGCACTTGAGTTGCTCGTAGCCGTTGTACTTACTCTTAACGAAATACTTATAGTGCATGCCATAAGTAACTCCGGGGATGAATAATTCCCATACTCCGCCGTCGCGCATCCGCATCGGATGCCGGCGCGTATCCCACTCGTTGCAGTCCCCCGTCACGCTCACCGATTGCGCGTTCGGCGCCCAGACGGCGAACAGTACGCCGTCCACCCCGTCCAGCTCCATCCGGTGCGCCCCCAGCGTCTCCCACGCACGGTAGAGGGTCCCCTCTCCGTGCAGGTGCAGATCGAACTCGCTCAGGACCGGCCAGAAGCGGTAGGGATCGTCCGCCTCCACCGTCTGCCCGTCCGGCAGTGTCAACTCGAACCGATAGCTCCCGGCCCACTCGCCGATCCAAAACCCGCCCTCGTGCGCCTGCCGCATCGGCACGCGCAAATCGCCGCGCACCAGAGTCACCGCCTCGGCTTGAGGCAGGAAGGCGCGGACCTCTCCGCTGTGTGGACCCAGAACTCGAAACGGGTCGCCGTGGTAACCGCCAAGGATGGCGTCAATCTCTTCGCGGAGCATGCGTCTATTATGGCAACAGTGCTTGATTTCCTGAAGACGATTCCGAAAGCCGAACTCCATGTCCATCTGGAGGGCTCTTTTACCCCTGACGTTCCCGACGCCGAACTGGCCGCGAAGTGGGACTGCTGCGACTTTGCCAGCTTCCTTGAGTCCTTCAAGTGGACGGTCAGTTTCCTCAAAAAGCCTGAGGATTATGGCCGCGCGGCCAAGCAGTTAATCTCTTCGCTCCGCCGCCAGGGCGTCACCTATGCCGAGATTACGCTCTCTGCCGGAGTCGTCCGATGGAAGAAACTTGATCTCGAAGAAGTCTACGCCGCGGTCAACCACGAGGCCCAGCGCGCCAACTTCCCGGTCTACTGGATTGTCGATTGCATTCGCCAACACGGCGGAGGCGGCGCGATGCCCGTAGCAAAATTCGCGGCCCGGCACGCGGCGAACGGCATCGTCGGCTTCGGCATCGGGGGCGATGAAACCAGCACTCCCGCCGAAGAGTTTCGCGGCGCCGTCGCCGCCGCCGGCGTCCCTTTCGTCCCGCATGCCGGGGAAACGTCGAACGCGGAAAACATTTGGGAGATGGTCCGGCTCGGCGCGCGCCGCATCGGCCACGGCATCCGCGCAGTGAACGATCCCGCCCTCTGCGCTTATCTCAAGGAGCACGACATCCCCCTGGAGATCTCGCTCACGAGCAACGTCCGCACCGGCGCGGTTCCCTCCCTTCAGGTGCACCCCATCCGCCAACTCTTCGATGCCGGGGTGCCCATCTTCCTCGGCACCGACGACCCCGCCATTTTCGGCACCAGCCTGGTAGACGAGTATCTGCTGGCCGCTGAGCTCGGCTTCTCCCGCGCCGAGCTCGAACAGTTAGCGGAAAACAGCCTCCGCTACGGCTTCCAGCGCGCCAAGTAAATCGCCGTTTTTCCCTCGTGCGAGCTGTAGTAACTAATCCACAGCTCGCCTTTCTCCCACACGAGGCCGGCGTAACTCGAATCGCCGCTCGAAGGCAACTTCTTTAATTCGGTCAGCTTGCCTGTCGCCGGATTGATCTCGACGATCGACGTCCGCTGCTGGCCGTCATAAAGCCGCACGACGCCGATCACTCGCCCGCCCGGAATCTGCAACATGTGCGGGCCGCCGATTCGGACTCCCATATCCTGCCACGTCCAGTCTTTATAGGGCGGCCGGCTCGTGCCCCACTGCCCGGACATCGTCGCTCGGTCCCGCCGCAGCAACAATCGCGCCGTGCCGTCTTTCTCAAAGATCATCGACGTTTCGTTCGGATACCCCTCCGTGAACAGCTTGGGCACCCAACTCTCAAACTTTCGTCCATCGGCGCTGCGATAGAGCCGGGTGAAGTCCGAATCCCGATTCGTGGTTCCGTAGCCTACGCTATAGGCCAACCCCTTGTACCACTGCACCCGCCAGAGCCAGAAGTTCAAGTCGCCGACCTTCACCGCGTCGCTCCACTTCCGGCCGTCCTTCGAGAACCACACCATCGACTGATGCGACACCGGCTCCTTCGGCCGATCCGCCGCGGCCGTGGTCAGCATCATTTCGCCCTGCGGCGTCAGGGTCAGCTTCGGATCCCGCAGGTCCAATTCCGGCAGAGTGATCCGCGCCGCCGAGGTCCACGTCTTGCCGTCCCGGCTCGAAATCACGCGGATCGCCCCGTCGGGCGACACATGTTTAGTGCCCTCGCGAAACGCACAGAACCACTGCCCTTCAAAACGGATCAGGTCCGTAAACGCGTTATGCGGCGCCGCATCCCAAATTCGCGTCACCATCAACAGGCTAGCCAGTATCATAAGCAAGTGTCCTGGAAACTCCTCAACAGCCGCACCGTAATTGACGACAAGTGGATCACCGTCCGCAGCAACGACTATCTTACCCGTGATGGCCGCCAGATCGATGGCTATTATCTGGTCGAGCGCTCCAATTTTGTCATTGTCGTCGCGGAGAGCCGCGGCAAGCTCGTCATGATTCAGGAGTACCGCCCTGGCACCGCCCGCCAATACCTCAGCCTCCCTTCCGGCCACATCGATGCCGGAGAGGAGCCTGTCGCCGCCGCCCTGCGAGAGTTTCGCGAAGAAACGGGATTTGCAGGAACCAACGCCCGCCTCCTCGCCGTCCTCGACCCCCAACCTGCCTATCTGCGCAGCTATGGCTACGTAGTTTACGTCGAGGCCAGCAACCGCCCCGTCGACCGAGCCACCGATGGCGAAGTCGACGCCGTGCTTCTACTCGACTGGGAAACCGTGATCGAAAAGGTCCGCCAAGGCGAGATTAACGACATGCAGGCTGTCGCCGCCCTCTATCTCGTCCGCGACCTACTGGGTAAGGGTTGACGATTCCGTCAGCGTCTTGACTAGCTGCTCCAACTTCGCAACCCGCTCCCGCAATTCGGAAATTGCCTGCCCTTCCGGATCCGGCAACTTGCCGTGTTCCAGGTCATCATCGGTCTCCGCCCGCCGGCGAACCACCTTGCCGGGAATGCCCACCACGGTCGAACCTGGCGGCACTGGGCGCACCACCACACTGCCTGCCCCAATCCGGGAACCGTCGCCAACCAAGATATTCCCCAATACCTTCGCTCCAGTTCCCACCACCACATGGTTTCCAATGGTCGGGTGCCGCTTGCCGCACTCCTTCCCAGTCCCGCCCAGCGTCACACCCTGATACAGCAGCACATCGTCGCCAATCTCAGCCGTCTCACCGATTACCACACCCATCCCGTGGTCGATGAAGAATCGCCGGCCAATCTTGGCTCCCGGATGAATCTCAATTCCCGTGATCCAACGCCCGAACTGGGAGATGACTCTCGGTAGCAGCGGCACGCCAGACTGGTATAGCCGGTGCGAGAGCCGATGCAGCAGGATCGCATGCAGCCCTGGGTAGCACAGGAGAATCTCGAGCGTACTCTTGGCCGCCGGGTCTTCCCGGAAAACGGTATCGATCTGTTCACGGATCGTTCGAAACATCGGTAGCACCATTATGATGCCTAGCCACCGCCTCCGGATGCGCCGATCTCACTTCTCTCGCCGGAGCGACCACCCAATGGCGCTAAAGACCACCGAGAACAGTAAAAACATCCCGGCCGGCAGGAAATACTTCTCGTCCCAACGGGGGTTCAACTCGATATGCCAGCGGTTCTTCGGATTGATGAAAAAATTGCACGACGCCGCACTCACCGGACAATTCGACGCCAGTTCCTCGTAGGGCCCATCCAAATTCCCGATGCCGGCGTGCAGTATCCGGCCATCCGGGGCAGTAAACCGCAGGATCCGGTAGGCCGCCCGCTTCAACACCGCTTCACCCGCCGGCGTCACGGTCACGCCTTTGGGCAAGTCGCGCCGCGGGGCCTCGGCATCCAACTCCGCTGGGCCTTCCGGAGTCGCCTCCACCTGCGGCCAACTCCATCGTTTCGGGGTCTCGGCCCAGAGAAAAATTCCCAGCACGAAAGTCATGATCAGTCCTACCGCCGAGAAAATCGTCCAGGGACCAAGTAGCCGGTGCACACCCCATTGCCGCAACCACGCCTCCTCGTCCACCATCGCCGCCGAGATCATTAGCAGGAGAAACCCGGGGAAGCAGCTCAGCCCGAATGACAACATCGCCGCATCCAGCTCTGGTGACTGCCCCGCGCCAGGCAAGCGGATCTCCCGCGCGTCGCCGCGGAGTTGATATACCAAATGGCGGCTGCCGGGCGCCCACGCCGCCAACTCGTCCAATGCCTCTTCGGGATAGGTTGCCCGGCCTAGAGAGTCCTCCGCCCGAATGCGCCGCCGGCTCCCGTCCGTCGTTTGCAGGTCCAGCCGCAGAAAGTTCTCAAGAAGGTGCTTTCCATCGGGAGAGTCCACTCGCAACGAGCTCTGCAGAACTTCAACAGGAATGGCGCGCATGCGCAGGTAGGCCCAGAAGTTGGACACCCCGAACCACAAGCCTACGGCTGTCAGCGACAACGTGATGGCACAGCCCGCCCAAAGGCCCCATGGCGAGTTTTTCATCTCTATACGGTATAGTGGGTCTATGTTGGAAGGCTACCTTCCCCTATTCGTGTTTCTCGTGTTGTGTATCGCCTTCCCGCTAGCCGCTTTGCTGGTGGGTAAAGCACTGCGTCCATCCGTCTTCGCGCCGGCCAAGCTCGAATCCTACGAGTGCGGCATTGAAGCCGTCGGTGGCGCCCGTGGTCGCTACAGCGTGCGTTTCTATTTGGTCGCCATCTTGTTCGTCATCTTCGACGTCGAAACCGTATTTCTGTTCCCTTGGGCTGTCCGCTATAAGCAGCTCGGGTGGTTCGGAGTAGCCGAGGCTCTCGTGTTCCTCGGCATCCTAGTGGTCGGCTACGTCTGGGCCTACAAGAAGGGCGCCCTCGAATGGGTCTAGTCCACTTTCCCCTCCCCGGATCCGCCCATCCCCCGCGTCCAAAACAAAATCAAGTAGAATTGTGAGGATTCCTATGAACGCCTTTCTTTCGGAAATCGTCCGCCGGAGCCTGCCTCTGGCCCTCCTCGGCCTCTGTAGCTTAGGAGCCGCCATAGCCCAGCCCCGGCTCCGCCTTTCGGAAACCACGGTCGGGCCTGTCTCCGTCGCAGTCGGCTCCAATGGCCCGGCGCGCACCATCGACGCCACCAACGCCGGCAGCGGCAGCCTGAACCTCTCAGCCGCCTCCTCCGTCGCTTGGATCGCCCCCACCATCGGCACCCCTCGCACCTGTTCTATCATCGGCGGCACCACCTGTATTCCCGTGCAGATCGCCCTGAATACCACCTCCCTCACGCGTGGCGTCTACACCGGCATCGTCACCGTCTCCGACCCCAACGCCATCGACGCCCCCCAAACCATCACCGTCACGGTCCAGGTGGGCGGCAGCGTCCCCGACGCGACTACCCTCTATCTCCCCACTCGCACCGGGGCATCCACTACCGCCCCGTTCTTCACCAATAGCACCATCCAGGGCACCCCTTCTACTACGTCCGGCGGCAACTGGCTCTCGCTCGCCTTCGATGGCGCCAGCAGCTTCGCCTTCACGCTCCCCTACGCCATTCGCGCCACCAACTCCGGCCTCGCTGAAGGAACCTACAACGGCTCCCTCGCGATCACTGGTTCCTCCTTCGCGCCTGATAATAAGACGGTTCCCGTTACCCTGAACGTGACGTCCCAACCCATCATTACCCTCTCCCAACGCGCTCTCCGCCTGCGCATTGCGCAAACGGCCGTGACCCAAACTTCCTACATCAACTGCACCAACTCCGGCCTCGGCACGTTGACCTTCGCCGAGAATCCGGCCTCCGTATCCTCCGGCGCCGCTTGGCTTACGGCTAGCCGCCTCTCTGGAACTAACTTCATTCAGATTGACGCGAACCCCTCTTCGTTGGCGCCCGGCAACTACTCCGCCACCGTGACCATCAACAGCAATGCCGCCAACGGAGCCCAAACGGTTCCCGTCGAGCTGCAGGTTGTCGCTTCCGGAGCTCCCCAGGTTTCCGCCGGTGGTGTAGTCGATAACGCCACCTTCGCCGGTAACGATGAACTCGGCCGCGGAACCATCGCTGCCGTCTTCGGTGAACAGTTTTTGATGACGGCACCCGCCGCCGCAACCAGCCTGCCGCTGCAGACCACCCTCAACGGCGTCCGTGTGCTCGTCAATAACCAGCCCGCGCCCGTCTATTTCGTCTCCTACGGGCAGATCAACTTCCAGATCCCCTTCGACGCCCCGGAAGGACTCACCACCGTGGCCGTCGAACGCGATGGCACCCGTTCTAACCTTACCGCGGTGCGCATTGCCAATCGGTCGCCGCGCCTGCTGACCTTCGGCAACTTCCCCGGCTACGGCATCATCGTCAACCAGGACGGTACGTATCCGCTGCCCGCCAGCTCTGGTCTCGGCGGGGCCGCTCGCCCGGCCCGTTCGGGCGATACGTTGGTCATCTACGCTCTCGGCCTCGGACCCACGGTTCCCAACGTAGCCAGCGGAGCCGGTGCGCCCACCAGCCCCCTCGCCGTGGTCAGCCCCGCTCCCGGCGTGGTCATCGGCGCAAACTCCATCGCCCAAGTCGATTCCATCACCCCGGATTTCGTCGGCCTCACCCCCAACTTCGTCGGTCTTTACCAGATCAACGTCCGGGTGCCCGCCGAAGTAGAGCGCGGCAACTCTGTTCCGCTTTACATCAACTTCGGGGCTCAGGTCAGCAACCGCGTGAACCTCGCCATCCAATAACCAACATGCGCCTCTACTACGACAACGCCTACGCCACGTCGTTTGAGGCGCGGGTTATCGCCACTGCGGATGAGGGCCGTCGCGTCTACCTTGACCAGACGGCCTTCTACCCCACATCCGGAGGCCAACTCCACGATCTCGGCACCCTCAACGGTACGCCCGTCCTTGACGTCATCGACGAAGATGATGGGCGTATTGCTCACCTCGTGGCTGCTCCTCTTAACGGCAACACAGTAATTGGTCAGATTGATTGGACCCGGCGCTTCGACTTCATGCAGCAGCACTCCGGCCAACATCTGCTCTCCGCCGTGATCCCGCAACCAACCCTCAGCGTCCATCTGGGTCTCGAAGTTTCGACCATCGACGTCGAAGCCGAAAAGCTCGACCTCGCTGCCATTGAGGATCGTGCTAACGCGGCCGTCCTCGCCAATCACCCCTTTTCCGTAACCTATGAGAGCGCTGCCACAGCCGAAGGTCTCCGCAAGGCTACCGGACGTACGGGGACCATTCGGATTGTCACCATCGAAGGCCTTGACCGGTCCGCCTGCGGCGGAACCCACGTCCGCGCGACCGGCGAAATCGGCCCGATTCTGCTGCGCAAAACCGAGAAGATGCGCGGTAACCTCCGCATCCATTTCGTCTGCGGCCATCGGGCGCTCAAAGCCATTCGCGCCGACCAGGCCCAACTCACCGCCACGGTCGCCCAACTTACTGAATCCGCCAAGGATGCCGACAAGCGCGCCGCGAAACTGGCGCTCGATCTAGCCGCGTACCAAGGCCGCGAACTCTACGCCCAATCGCCCCAGCAACGCGTCCATGGGCCCATCGACGACAGCACCCGGGCGCTCGCCAATGTGTTCTTGGCCTGCGGGCCTGGAACCATCCTGTTCACGAGTGCCACGGCAGTACTCCTCGCCTCGAACCAACGCCACGCCGGCAACGAATTGAAGCCGCTCCTGGCTGCTCACGGAGGTCGCGGAGGAGGCAGCGCAAACCTTGCCCAAGGCTCGCTGCCAGATGCCGCCGCAGTTGAGGCGGTAGCCGGAGCCCTAGGCTTCCCCATCGTCGGGTAGAATCTCGTCCCCCGGCCGCGGCGGTTCCCCGCCCTCTCGGTTCAGGAACTTACGCAGACGATCCAAGTCGCCTCGCTTCCGCCGTTCCGCGAAAACGTTCTCGGCTTCAACCAATGCCAACTTCTCAGCTACCGCTAACAGGATGAACTGGTTCATACTCGAGCCGTCTTCTGCGCAAACCTTCTCAAGTCTCGATCGCATCGAAGCAGGAATACGCAATGGATAAGTAGGACTCTTCGTCTTCATAGTTTTACATTCCTTCGGAGCCGGCGAAGTGCCTCCCCTGGAGTCAACAGTGCAACGCCAAACCGCTCGGGAGCGCCTTCGAAATGCTTTATGTTGAAAGAAACCAAGCCATCGGCCCGTCCATTGATCGCCGCCGCCAGCACCAACTCGTCCCCCGGGTCTGGTAGAAGCGGCCGCCAATTGAAATAGATCCTGACTTCTTCGGCAAGCAACAGTAAGTCATCCAAAAACTCCTTAACTTGCCGTATCCCACCGGGCACCGCGTCCAAGTGTTTCTCCCGGCAGCACACCGCCTCGTATTCCATCGCCATCGCACTGCTCACCAGCAAAGTCCCGTGTCCCAGCGACAGCAACGTGATCAACGCCGCCGAAGCCCCGCTCGGGCTCCGCATCGCCGCCACTACGACATCCGTATCCAACTCCAGTCGCACCTGTCCAAATGATATCACCGGCGATATCACCCTCGCCGCGACCGTACCCACGGCGGTACTTCCGGCCCTCGCCTCCCCTTCGGCTTCCCAATCTTCATCTCCAGCAACCGATCCCCATCCGTCACCACCGTCCGCACCTCTTCCGCCCCAAACCACCGCCGCAGTTCCCCAGGCATCTCCCGCCGCATATCGCAGCCCGCCGAAAACCCCGAAAATGCCGGCAACACCACCAACCCCCTCCCTACCAAAAATGCCGCCATCTTCTGGCTCGCCCCCGACGCCGTCTTCACGCGAACCACCGGGTGAAAATGCCCCACCACCGTCACAACATGCGTCTCCGGCCCCGCAGGCAAAACATCCCCATGCACCACCCGTACCCCCTCCGTCCGCCACTCTCCCACCGCCGGGAACTCCGTAAACTCCGCCGCAAACGCCCGGTCATGGTTCCCCAATACGCAAATCAACTCCGCCTGCCCTCGCACCTCTCGCAGCGTTTCTTCAATCATTCGCCGCTCCTCCTCAGCCGGACGGGGCGCATGGACGATGTCCCCCACCAACACCACCCGTTCCGGCCGCCCGGCCTCCACCAATCGCATCAACCGCTCCCGCGTCCCGCCTTCCACCACCGGACCCAACTCCCCTCGCCGCCGTTGCGCCCACCCGTACCCCAAGTGCAGGTCCGCCACCAGCAGCGTCCGCCCCTCATCCACCCACAGCCCCCCCGCCGGGTCAAATCGCATCCGTCGGCTCCCACTCGGCATACACCGCCGCCGCCATCTCGTCGAACGCCCGGTGCATATCCCCCGCCAACAACACATCCCGGTTGAACGCCGCGAACAACGGCAGCGCAAACGGCGACGGCCGCGGATGCTCAAACCACTCCCACGGCGTCTCGTGCAGCCGCCGCGCTTCCACCAACGCCCGCGGCGCGTCGAGTAAGTCCTCAAAGATCTCCCGCACCGTCTCCCGGACTAACACGTGATCCGGCTCGTAGGTAAGTAACGTCTGATACAACAAACTCCCGTTCCAACTCGAATACTTCTTATTCGCCGGGCCCTTATAACTCCGCTTCGGAATCAACTGCCCCGTCTCCGCCACGTTCCGGAACTTCCGCCCCAATGTATCCGTCCCCCGCAGCACCGTCTCCAAATCGTTCATAAATCCGCCCGGCGCCAAAGCCGCTCGCAATTTCTCCTCGTCCACCGCCACGTTCGCACCCATCGACAAAAGGAACCCGTGGTCATTCGAGTTCGAAACGACGCTTTCCCCCTTCGCCAGCCGCCACGCCGCCACCCACGCCAAACTCTGGTTCACCGCCCGCCCCGAAACGCTGTGAACCATAATCACTTGCTGCCGCCCGCGCCTCACCCGTTCCACCTGCACCGGTGAATCCACCGGCACCGGCGCCGCCTCCCCTTGCCGTTCCACGAACCCCGCCGCCAACGCCGCCACCCGCTCCGGCACCTTGAACACCTCCCGCAACAAGATCTCACAGGCCGCCCGGCCGCCAGCCGCAAACGTCTCCCGTAGCGTCCGCCGTAGCCGCAACTCCTCCTCCGCCATTCGCGCGCTCAATGGCATCTTCCCGCCCATCCATCGCGGCGTCTGCACCCGTTCACTGGCCGAAGGCTTCACCACCGCGATCCCCGGCTCCAGCCGTTCAATCTCCACCACCTTTCCCGCCATCAGAAACGCCTCGCCCGGCCGCAGCGAAGCCACAAACCCTTCCTCCACATCCCCCAGCCGCCGATTGTTCTTCGTCACCACCTTCACGCGAAAATCCTCGGAAATCGTCCCGATCCCATGAAAGTAGTCCCGCGCAATCTTCGGGCTCGCCACTTGAAAATGCCCGTCCTCCACGACGATCTTCCCGTACCGCGCCAACACCTGCCCGCCCCCGGCCAGATACGTCAACACCTCCCGGAACTCATGCTCCGGCAACTCCAAATATGGGCCCGCCCGCCGCACCAACGCCAACGCCTCGCCAATCTCCCACCGCCGTTCCACGGCCATCCCCAGCAGCACCTGCGCCAACACGTCGAGCGGCGCCTGCGGCACCCGTAACTCCTCCAGCGCCCCCGCCCGTACCGCCTCCCGCATCGCGATGCCTTCGAGCAAATCAGGCAAACTCAACGGCAGCAGACGGCCATAGGCCATCTGGCCCGTCCGGTGCCCGCTCCGACCCAATCGCTGCAACGCCCGCGAAACACCACGCGGCGTCCCCACCAGCAATACCTGATCCACCCCAGCATAGTCCACGCCCAACTCGAGCGACGTAGAGCAGACGACACACTTCATTTCCCCCCGTGCCAACCGCTCTTCCAATAACTCCCGCTGCCCACGCTCAATCGACGAATGGTGTACTCCAATCCGATCTTCCTCCTCCGGCAGCAGATACCCTAGCGCCACCCCTAAGCGCTCGGAGGCCGACCGCGTCGAACAGAACGCAATCGTCGACTGCGCCTCGCCCAATGCCTCCACGGCTGCCATCGCGATGCGCCCTGGGTCGTATCCCGCCGCTGGCAATGTCTCCGGCGTATGCAGGTCGATCCGATGCGTCCGCCGCACCGAGTCCTGCACAATCGCGCACTGCCGATGCCCACATAGGAGCTCCGCAATCGCCGACGCCGGCGCCGCCGTAGCCGACAGGCCGATCCGCTGCAGCGCCCCATGCCCTCGCGCCGCCAACCGCTCCAGGCTCAGCGCCAGCAGAGCCCCTCGCTTATTCTCGGCGAACGCATGGATCTCGTCCACGATCACCACCTGCGGAACGAACCCATCCATCCAAGACTTCTGCGATAGCAGAGAACTCAAGCTCTCCGGCGTCGTCAGCAGCAGATGCGGCCGTTGCCTCGCCATCCGCGACCGGTCTTTCATCGCCGTATCGCCCGTCCGGATCTCCATCCGGACCCTCTGCTTCGGCGGCAACCCGGCGTTCAACGCAGCCAGCGGCTCTTCGAGATTCCGCTGGATATCCCGCCCCAGAGCGCGCAGAGGCGTCACATAAACGGCCACTGTGGCATTAGGCAGTGCCCCTCGCCCCGCCTCCGCCCCCAATCGCGCCAGGACCGAGAAGAACGCCGCCAACGTCTTCCCACTGCCGGTTGGAGCCAGGATGAGGGTATTGTCTCCGCGAAGCGTCCGCCGCCAGGCGATCTCCTGCACATTGGTCGGGGCGGCATACCGCGAGGCGAACCAATCGGTCAACGCTTTCGGCATCCACTCTGGCCACACCCTTCGCAACCAACCAGTCTAGCAACTCTCACCGTCGCGGCTCTTGCCGTCGTATCGGCATCTGCTAACCTACAGAATTGCGCCGCCTTGTTCTAACCTGTTACTTACTCCTCGCGCCACAAGGGCTAGTGGCCGTTTGTCGCTCTGTTGTAACCGATGCTCTGTTGCTCCGGATCGAGAGCCAAGTTGAACAACTGGGGGATCTCCAGTTCGACTGCGACGCAAACACGAACGCGCCGCTTGACGTCACCGTTACCCTCTCTGTTCCAGTAGCGACCCCGTTTGCCGGGGCGACACTCCAAGTCAGTTCTCCGCCAGCCGCCTACACCCCAATTCTCGACGGCCCCAATCGCGTCCGTTTCATCGGCGTTGTTTTGCCGCCCGGCGCCACCAGCGTCCGCATCACCGGCCTCCGAGCCAACGTCTCTGGACTGGCCTACACGCTCGCCGCTACGCCTCCGGCCGTATTGGCCACCGTGACCTCTCCGGGAAACATCCTTGCGGCCTCACAGGTTGCCGTTGGCTATCCCACACCAAGCTACTCGATCGCCTTACGGACGATCGACGGGAGGCCAACCACCGTCTTGAATCTGGCCGCGTCCGCGGCCGAACGAACCCACGAAATTGTCTTCCTGGAAGGGTTCGTTTCCGCGTTTCGCACCCGCGCCCGCGACGCCCAGACCTCCCAGGGCACGCGCCTTGTCGCTCACTTCACTAATCTGCCGCCCGGAGCATCCATCGCCGTCGCACCTTTTTCGAATGGTTCCGGCGCCCGCCTTACGGCAACCGAGTCCGGCCCCTACAGTCCACTCCCGTTTGCCGGATACGAGACGCTGCCGGTGGTCAATGGAAGCGCGATGGCCGTTTGGGAAGTCATCGCCGAGGACCCTACCCGCCAAGACATTTTCGACATCGGCATTATCGCCTCTGGCCCCTCTACGTCGGCCTCGGTAACCGGCCGCCTTGGCCCCGTAGACGAGACGTCCATACCCCGGTTCAAAGGAAACGCTTCTCTCCACCCGAATCCCTGCACAATCTACTGCGTCGTCCCTCCGAACGCGCTCTACTTCACTCACCGCTTCGGCCAGCCTGCCCCTGCGGCATACGAGCTCCCCTATTGGTCGAACATCGGTAGAGGTGGCTTAATTATCGGTATACGCGTGTTCACTGAGAACGATGTCCCGTGGCTCTCTGGTGTTTCCATCAACGGTCTCGTGTTGAGGTTTTCCGTGGAGAGTCTCCCGCCCGGCCGGTACTCCGCGTACGCGGAGATCACTCCGGGTGGGGCCAAAATGTGGATCATCCTCACCGTGACACCGCCTTTGCCCGGCGAGGAGACGCCCCCCGTCTGTACGCCAATCCCGCCAGTCCCCGCAGTGCTCCGGGCCGAGGGAGCCAGGGAACCCCTGCCTGCTATCGAGGTAGAATGCAACGGCGGCGTCCCTGGTTCCGATGTTAGTGGTTATCTCACGGGAAAACTCAATTCCTCGTTTACGAGTACACATCTCGACGCACTCAACGCAACTGAGGCGTTGCTTTTGGTGGGTGATCCGTCCAATCCTGTTCCTAACGTCAATCAATTCAACCTCACAAGGAACACCACCTCTGGATTCAGCGTATCCTTTGGGTACCGGGTTCCTCCGGATCGCAGGATGCGTTTGCGACTGCGCAATCTCCGAGCGTCCGGAGAGGACTTGGCCCGCGACGTGAATAGCCCTTCGCCTCCCGCTGTAAGGCTGCAGCTCAATACTTCAGGCGGATTCGCAATGGGGCACACCGTTTTGACTGTCGGAACCGTTCAACGCGGCCTCGAATTCGCCATTCATGGGTTCGATGGCCAGCCATTGTCCCGAATTGTCAACCAGGGGCAGTATCAGCTCCGCTTCCGCGAAGGATCGCCCGCGGCATTCCGCCGCCGGAATATTGCGACTACCCTAGACAACCCGGGCGCGCTCGCCGACCAACTAGCAGCGGAGAACGATCCTGCCACCGAGACCATGTTTTATTCCGCCGCCCGCGGGGAACAAGGGCTCGCTCTTTACGGGACTCGGGTCAGCGCCAATTTCAGTGCGAGCCTCCCACGGGCTCGCGTGCTGGCTACCCTGCAGAATCTTTCGTCCTCCACGTCCACCGTGCGGGCACGATTGCGGCAACTTGGCTCCGGCCCGTTTTCCCCAATCCAATCCAGCGGCGAAACGTTTGTCTTTGATGGAGTTCCTTATGCCGTGGCCGAAGTTCCCATGAACCTTTCGGACGGAAGCATAGAAGCAGATTGGGAAGTCCTGGGAGCCGATCCCGGTCAACTTGAGGAGTTGCGTTTCGGTGTTGTCTTGTCGCCACCTGCGCCGGTCAGCCCGGTATTCGTGGTAGGTCAGCTTTCGCCCTCAATTGGCAGCCAAGCGCCAATATTTACGAATGTCGATCTGTTGCAGCGCCGATCCTGCACCAACCTCGACTGCATCTTCTACGGGTACAACAACGGTGAAGTTCGCTTCGAACAACGTACGGACGAGCCAGCGGTCCAGTTTCGCTCCATTGATGTTCAGACAAACGGAGCAACCTTGCGGTACATGGCGACATCGGATGCGCCATGGCTAAAAATCGTAGCCCCGATTGGTCAAGTACCAACCCAGCTTTCGGTGACTACCGATACCACGGGCTTGGCCCCCGGAGTTTATCGCGCCACCGTTCACATTAATGACGTCCCTATCTCCGTCAAGCTAACTGTCCGTCCTGTCGCCGCCCCCGTCCTCACCACCGATCTTCCTTCGGCTCCGAACCGGCGAACCTTTCGCATCACAGCCTATGACCAGTCCCACCCATTTGCGCTCGGTATCGTCAATGTCCTCATCAATTCCGCACTCGACGGGGGGCGTGCCTGCTATCTTGCGTACTCGTATCCGGCTGGGGTGCTTTATCTTGTCAACGATCAAGGACCCGAGTCCGGCCTGTCCGCCCCCCTGGTTCTCGGCGCGCCGGGCGAAGTGGCCAACAGCCAGTGCCGAATCCATGGCGCTACCTCATCTGCCGTTCGAATCAGCGCAGGTCTGCAGCTCACCCTCGACATTTCATTTACTCCGGCCTTCACGGGATCGAAGGTGATCTATTCTGCGGCGCGGACCGTGGATCAGGCATCCAGCGGCTGGAGTGTCCAGGAAGCTCTGCATCTCCCCGAAGCCGAAGTCCTTCCGAGAACCTTGGGCGCATTGCAGGTGCGGCAAGTCGGCGCGGGCGCGACTCAGATCGCTTTTACATACGAGGACGCGGTGGACGCTAACAACCTCGAGACCGTCTGGGGCCTGATCAACACCGGCGTCGACGCCCGTGGCGCCTGCTATTTCGCCTACTATGTGCCAGGCAACCTCCTGTTCCTCTATCCCGACGACGGTAACGGCGCCTCCGCCCGAAGTATTCTGTTGCTCGGCAATCGCAACATATCCAACTCCCAATGCTCGATCCTGGCGGATTGGGCAAGCGTAGAAAAGTCCGGCAGACTCTTGCGCCTCACCATTCCGTTCTATTTTCCGTACTCTTTCAACCCAGAGAAGGGTGTATGGGGTGCCGCGAAATCCCTCAGCAACCCACAAGCCAGCCCCTGGCGGATACTAGGATCTGCTCGTTTGCCATGACTAACCCCTTCTTCTCTCCCTGGACCACTCCGCACGCAGTCCCCCCGTTCGATCAAATCGAACCGGCCCACTTCCTCCCCGCCTTCCACGAAGGCATCCGCCTTCACCTCTCCGAAATCGAGGCCATCACCACCAACCCCGAACCACCCACCTTCCCCAACTCGATCGAAGCCCTCGAACGCGCCGGCGCCTTCCTCTCCCGCGTCGCCGACGTCTTCGGCAACCTCAACGCCTCCCACACCAACCCCGAACTCCAAGCCATCGCCCGCGAAGTCGCCCCTCTCATGGCCAACCATCGCAGCGCCATCATGCTCAACGCCGCCCTCTTCGCCCGCGTCGACGCCGTCCACGCCCAATCCCCTACCCTCCCCGCCGAAGCCAGCCGCCTCCTCACCCAAACCCACAAACACTTCGTCCGCGCCGGCGCCCAACTCGCCCCCGACGCCAAGTCCCGCCTCGCCGCCATCGACCAATCCCTCGCCTCCCTCACCAACCAGTTCGAACAAAACCTCCTCGCCGATACCGCCGCCTACGAACTCATCCTCCCCGACGAAGCCGACGTCCCCCCGTCCCTCCGCGCTACCGCCCAGCGCGACGGCCACTGGGTCATCACCCTCCAACGCAGCAGCATCGAACCCTTCCTCCAACTCAGCCCCCGCCGCGACCTCCGCCGAACCGCCTTCGAAGCCTGGGCCGCCCGCGGTGACAACGGCAACCAGTACGACAACAAAGCCCTGATCGCCGAAATCGTCCAGCTTCGCCGTGAACGCGCCCAGCTCCTCGGCTACCCCCACTACGCTGCCTACTCCCTCGCCGACAGCATGGCGAAGACCCCCGCCGCCGCCCGCGCCCTCCTCGACCAACTCTGGCAGCCCGCCCTAGCCGCCGCCCAGCGCGAAACCGCCGAACTTACCGACGCCCTCGAAGCCGAAGGCATCGACACCCCTCCGCTCGAAGCTTGGGACTGGCGCTACTACGCCGAAAAAGTCCGCCTCGCCAAGTACGACCTCGACGAAGAACAGCTCAAACCCTACTTCCCCCTCGACAACATGATCGATGCGGCCTTCTGGGTCGCGAATCAACTCTTCGGCCTCTCCTTCACCGTACGCCCCGATCTCCCCGTCTACCACCCCGACGTTCGCGCCTGGGAGGCCGTCGATCGCGCCGGCGCTCACGTGGGCATCTTCTATGGCGACTACTATGCCCGCCCGTCAAAACGCAGCGGCGCCTGGATGAACTCCTTCCGCGATCAACAGCGCCTCGCCGGCGACATCACCCCCATCGTCACCAACAACCTCAACTTCAATAAGCCCCCGGCCGGTCTCCCCACGCTGCTCTCCTACGACGACGCGACCACCCTCTTCCACGAGTTCGGCCACGCCCTCCATGGCCTCCTCTCCAACGTCACCTACCCCTCGCTCTCCGGCACGAACGTCGTCCGCGACTGGGTTGAGATGCCATCGCAGATCTACGAGCATTGGCTCTCGGAACCGGCGGTCCTCGAACGCTTCGCCCGCCACTTCGAAACCAACGAGCCCCTACCCCCTGAGCTCCTAGCCAAGCGCAAAGCCGCTCAGAACTTCAACCAAGGCTTCGCCATGATTGAGTATCTCGCCTCCTCCTACGTCGACTTCGAATGGCACCTGCTCGAAGACGATATGCTCCGGGACGTGCGCCAAAGCGAAGCCGGGTGGCTCGAACAGATCGGCATGCCCCGCGAGATCATCATGAGGCACCGATCGCCCCATTTCGCCCACATTTTCGGCAGCCCAACGGGCTACGCGGCGGGCTACTACAGCTACCGCTGGTCCGCCGTCCTGGACACCGATGCCTTCGCCGCGTTCGAAGAGAAGGGAGACGCGTTTGATCCCGAAGTCGCCGCCGATCTTCTTCGTTACGTTTATGCATCCGGCGGAACCGCCGACCCCATGGAGCTATACCAAGCCTTCCGCGGCCGCGAACCCAATACTGATGCCCTGATGCGCTCTCTCGGGTTCGTCTGACGGCCAATGAGAACTCCGCCGCTGGTGCGCCAACTATGCTTGGCAGACGGCATCCAGCGCAAGTCCTGCTACAACCGGTTTCTCGCAGTCGACGATCCGGACCGCGGCCGGCGCGCGATCTTCGTAGTCAGTCCTTCCGCAGCACTAGAGCGGCATCGAGGGTTCGGCCGCCAATGCCACGCCCAATTCCATCGCGAGCCAGGCCTTGGCGAGCCCCCATTGACGGATGACGGTCCGTTCAGAAACTCCTAAATACACCGAGACTTCGGCCACGCTCAATCCGCCAAAGAACCGGAGCTCCACGATGCGAGCCTGATTCGGATCGAGCTGCGCCAGCGCCGTTAAGGCGTCGTCCAGCTTCGCGACATCCAACCCGCGATCGAAAACCGGAAAGGCGGACTCATCAAAAAGTACGGCGCCCACTCCTGCCCCTCGCTTGCCGGCGGCCCGGCGGCGCGCATAAGCACTCATCAACCGGCGCATCACCGTGGCAGTGAAAGCGAAGAACTGTACCCGGTCCCGCCAGTCGCTCTTGGGGTCGGCGGCGAGTGCCAGAAAAGCCTCATTGATCAGAACGGTCGGCGTGAGGGTTGCTGCCGAATTGGAGCGCAGGTGATGCTGGGCAAGAGTCCGCAACTGGCCGTAGATTGACTGAAAAAGCTCATCCGCGACCGATTCGTCGCCAGCTCCCCAGGCGCGCAACAGGGTTGTGATATCGGCATCCACTATGGGTCCGTAGGATACCAAAATGGTCGTGGTATCGAGGATACAGTACCCCGCGAGCGGATTTCCGTGCTACTTCACGGGGGGCACGACCTTGTCTGTTCCTGGGACCAAATGATGCAGTTGACCGGTGCTATCGACGTGGACATCCCAAAGGATACTCGACGTTTCCACCCGTTCGCCGGAGGATTTCGGACACATGGCCGATATGACCACGGCTCCATCGTCTTTGCGGACCCCCACCTTTATGTCTGTACAGGTCTTATGAAAGGTGGCGGGGCCGGCGCCCGCACTAAGGCGGCCATTCTTGTTGTGAAAGCCTCTCAACGCCACGTAGGATTCGACGCGGGTCTTATTGTCGCTCTTCGGGCAGGATGCGACCGCAACCGGAGTACCGGCCGAGTCGACTCCATAGCGCAGGTGGTTGCAGGTCTTCTGGAACGTGCTCGGCTCTTGTGCGATTGCGGTTGCTGCGGCGATAGCGGCAGCAACCGCAGTCGCTCGTTTGATGGAAGAAAGAGCGGGCTTGACACTCATGGTTGTCTGATTGGTACCGGAGGTATTCCGCGGGAAGGCCGTGCGGCGGGCGCCCACACAGAGTACTGGTAAAAAGCTTAAAGAAACTGACAATCTGAATCAAGAATTTTTGAGCATCCGCCGTGACAAAGAAATTTCCTCTTCCGTGGCACCCTTCCAGAACTTTCTACCAGTATCTAGGTGGAGCCGGATGCCAGCGACGCTGACGGGCCGCTCCGGTCTTTCTGCAAACTTTCGTAGAAAGGACCCGAACAATGTGGAGATTCCAATTCATGGTTAAGAATTTGAGACAGTTGGCCGCCCAAGCGCCACACGGATCCCGGATGATTGCGATGCTAGCGGCTGCGGCTATTGGCGCGGCGGCTGGCCACGCTCAGGTCATCAATGGTGATTTCTCGGCGCCCGCCATCAAGCAAATGCAGATGCTCCCGCAGGCTCAAGTCAAAGGCTGGAAGACGACTGACGCGAAGGGTGAGATCGAAATCTGGTCGGATGGGTTTGCGACTGGCGGCTACACTTTCAAGGCCCCTCCCGGCATCAAGCAGTTCGCCGAAGTGAACGCCAATAGCCACGGGAAACTATCCCAGGAGGTAACAGGAATCAAGGCCGGGAACCAATACGGATTCTCGTTCTGGCATCGTGGTCGGCACAGCGACACGGAAGCGGACACGATTGAAGTGACGGTGACGGATGGTGGTAAGCAAGTGTGGAAGCGAAGCTTCAGCACGACACGGGCAGCGTGGAAGCAATACACGGTGCAGGTGGGAGTGAAGAATGGCGGAGGTCCGGTTCTGCTGGCTTTCGAATCCAAAGCGACGGGCAGCAAAGATGACACGATCGGCAACTTCCTGACCGGTATCCGGCTCGATTCGTCCGTTGTGCCTCCGCCTTGTGTCACCAACGCAGTGGGCGCCTATGAGTGGACCACGGACAATCGGCAGACCAAGCAGGGCAACGGAAAGCTCGAAGTGGGCGGAATGGTCAAGCTGAATGCTGACCAAGGGGCCGTCAGCCAATTCGGTATGCCCTTGCGCGATGGAAGGAAGGGCGTGTGGCAGATCACCAGCGATTGCCGGGTGACCATCGACTGGGAGAACGGCAAATTCTTCGACAACCTGACCTTGAGCAACGACGGCAAAAAGCTGACTGGAAAGAACCAAATCGGTACGATCATCACGGGCAACAAAAAGTAGCCCAAGCCTGAATCGCAGGCAAGCGTACTTCAGTGCGGCGCCGCCCTTCCCATGGTGTGCGCCGCCTTTGTTTTTTGAGAGTGTGCTTTTCTTTTAAAACGCCCCTGGACCGGGACGGGATAACCACTTGTGCAAACGCCCCCACAGAAAATGCTGGTAAGCTCGGCAAGAGTGACTTTGCGCGCAGAGATAGGTCTTGAGGACAGAGACAGGGCGAAGTGACTCCAAGCCAGGACGCTCGGGCCCGTTGGAAGCTCGTTTGTGACTTGTCTTCACTTCTGCTCGATTCCTCGAGGCAGAATTGGGACACCCTTCTGGACCGCGAGTGCGGCGCCGACGGCGAGCTACGCGCTCAGGTGCTTGCGGTTTGCAGCAACTACTCGGAAACCGATGAGATCTTTGGCGCGGCGGTGGTTTCGCCGCTGATCTTCGAAGACTCTCTGGTCGGACAACGGATCGGGGCCTGGAAGGTCCTGAGTATTCTGGGCGAGGGCGGCATGGGCCGGGTCTACCTGGTGGAACGGGCCGATGGCGTGTTCACGCAACTGGCGGCGCTCAAAGTGATCCGCGAACATTCCGATCCGGCATCGATCCAGCGCTTCCATGAAGAACGCCGCATTCTGGCCATGCTGGAACATCCGTCGATCGCCCGCGCCATCGATGGCGGTGCGACCTCCGCGGGCGCTCCCTATCTGGTGATGGAGTACGTCGAGGGTGGCCAGCCGATTGACGAATTCTGCAAACACAGCCCAATCAAAGAAAGAGTCCGCTTGTTTCTCCAGGTTGTGGAGGCGGTAGAGGCGGCGCACAAGCATCAGGCCGCCCACCGCGATCTGAAGCCGGCGAACATCCTGGTGACATCATCTGGGCGGCCGAAGGTACTCGACTTCGGCATCGCCAAGCTATTTCTGGAAGGTCCGCAATCTCCCGACCAGACCAATGCGGCACAGGCTGCGCTGACGCCCACGTACGCGAGCCCCGAGCAACTGCTGCGGGAGCCCACTTCGCTCTTAAGCGACATCTACTCTTTGGGCGCCGTCCTGTACAAGATGCTCGCAGGCCGCCCGCCCCGTGACTTAACAGGCCTCAATATTCTGCAGTCGGTCCGGCTGGTGACGGAATCCGATCCACCGCCGCCGAGCGTCCATAGCGAAGCGGTGGATTCCGAACTCGACGCCATCGTGATGATGGCGATGGAGCGCAGTCCGTCACGCCGCTATAGATCGGCGACAGAATTCGCCGCGGATCTACAGCGGTATCTCGAAGGAGTCCCTGTCAAAGCCCGGCAAACGACGCTCCTGAATCGCGCAAGGCGTTTTGTTCGGCGGCATCGCCGCGCCTCGTTTGCCGCTTCGCTCTGCCTGCTGTTGGCTCTGGGAGCGGGGACAAGTGCAGTCCTTGGTCGGCGCTCAGAGAGCCAAAGGCTAGAACAATTACGGAAGACGGCCCACCGGGTAATTGGTGACTATCAGAGCCAGTTAGCCAAGCTGAGCGGGAATACGGCGCTTCTCGACCGGATCGCGTCAGACGAGAAGAAGTACCTGGACCGCATCCTCGCCGATGCCGGTAAAGACCCAGATCTCCGCCGGCTCGTTGCGTCCGCCTACGGATCCCTGGCGGGCTACCTGGTATCGGACAAGTTCGCGGCCGAGGATAGCCTGCTCAAGTCCATGTCGCAGTGGCGGGAGGTTCTACAGGGAGAGGCTTCAAGCTCGGATCGGTTGCAACTGGCCAGCGCCTTGCGGCGTGTCGGCTGGAGCCAGATCAATATGGGGAAACTCAAAGAAGCCAGAGGTTCTCTGGACGAAGGGATGCGGCTGGTGGACTCTCTTGCCGGGACCCCAAGCGAGGAAGCGGGCAAGCAGGAACGGATCACACTGCACTTTGAGATGTCGCGTCTGGGCGTATGGTCGGGTGATATGCAGCGCGGGGTGGAGTATGCGCGAAAGGCTGTGGCGGAGTTGGAAAAGCTTCCGGCGAAACCGTTCGACCGGCGTGGCATCGCGATCGCCCGAATCCAGCTAGCCGACGCCGCTATGGCCTACGGGCCGGGGCAACGCGAGCTTTTTGATGAGGCGTTAAAACAAACGCGTCTAGCTGTCAGGTCGATTCGGGAAGCTCCCGCATGCCCGGAGATGTCGTGCCGGGAAGTTAGGGCCGCCGTCTTGGCGCGAGCTCCTTCCATCCTGATCCACCACGGACTGGTTCGGGAAGCGCTCTCGCTGCGCGATGGCGTGGATCTAGCGGAGGCGATCCTCGACGAGGATCCCGGCAACGACAGTGCTCGTAACAGCCTGCGCCTTGGGCTGTTCTATCTTGGCTGGGGCCTCCAACGAGCGGGACGCCTGGAGGAGTGCCTGCGGGTACGCCGCCGAATGCTGGAAATCTCAACGGTATCCGGGCAGGATCCTGGGCCGGCACAAGACAGGCTGCAAGAGGCCATTGCTTGCGGCGAAGTGGGCCGTATCCTGTTCGATTTGAACCGGTTCGTTGAGGCGCAGGGATACTTTGAGCGCCAGGCTGAGATTCTCGCCGATCCTCCGAATGAGAATGTCGCATGGATCCTGCGGCAGACCGATGTACACCGGGATCTGGGAATCCTGCATGAGCGACAGGGCCGTTCGGAGGCGGCCAGGACCGAGTTCGCGAGGGCATCGGCGGCCGCCGCAATCTACTTGGCCAAAACCGGAAGCGCCCGGGCGAAAGCCGTTGAGGCGGACGCTCACTACCAGCAGGGACGGAGCTTGTTCGCTGTCGACAAACCCGCTGGCTGCAGCCTTCTGCGCCAGAGTCTCGATCGGTATCGCGAGTTGACGAAAGCGGCTGGCCGAGTAGACCAAGAATGGGAAGTCAACATCCGCGATGCCACCATAGCAGTTCGTGGGTGTAAGTAGGGTTCTCGCGGCACCACCTGGCTGGTTGCGACGCTATCGACTCGCCGAGCGTCAAACTCTTCTCCGTCGAACCGCACGACCGTCGGACTGCCCAGGTAGACTTCGAATCGGGTGGCGGTGGATTGGGATCGAAAAGTGACGACAGTCTGGTGTTTGGCAGAATGATGTGGCACAAGGGAGCAAGTTCGAATTACTCCTCCATACTTTCGATCGGGTCAATCGACTTGATCACCATGGATCACTTGATCAGCGAGCATAAGGTGGGTTCGGGCAGTATCCCCGGTTATTGGCGTCACCGATGCTGGCATCTCGGATTGTCGGTCTTCACAAAGCGTAACCAAGTAGCCTCCACTACGGGCACACACGGCTGGAATGGCGGCTTTGGCACTTTCTGGTACGCGGACCCTGCCGAAGACTTGATCGGAATCCTGACGATTCAGTAATCGTTGGATGCCACCGCCATCACCATGCATTCCGATCTCCGGACTGCGGCGTACCGGGCTGACGCCACGTAGCCATCCCTCCGAGACCAACTCGGTCCCGCACAATACTTTTGTTCAGATTGCCCTTCGCGACCGCAGTCATCCAACGCCATAGTGGAGCTTAGGGAGAACTTCACTGTCTCCCTATTGCAAAACGGCTCGAAGCGAGCAACCGCCGCCAACGCCGAAATCTCGGGCGTCTAAAGTTAGACCAAAACGGAGTCAGCAACCGCTGCTCCTTCTATCGCATCGCGCGATCCGGAAGTTGTGCCGATCGGTCTCGACAGGCATGGCCCGTTCTCGCGATCGGGTGGGCCATGCCCGATTCATGTGCTCAGGTCTTCAACGGTTTATCGACGCTACGAAACACCCGCCCCCGCCCGCCCACTCGGGGCATCGAGCCCCTCGCGGACGAACAACCAACCTGCCTTCAACGACTTGCCTTCTGCTTTTTCCAAACCCACCGACCCCGCCAAACCCAGTCACGGACCATGAAAATAAAGCTAATCCCCTATCCCATCAATCACTTCCAGCCAATCCCCCCCCACCCCGCCGATCCGTTTTCGCCTCCTCGTCTGCTACGTTCAAATCAAAGTGAGTTTGGCGCTCTCCCGAACGCCCCGTCTTCCCGGCGGGGCGTTCGTCTTTTTGCGCCCTCATTTTGCCAAGGAGATCGTCATGCCCAACCAGTTAACTCCCGAAGAGAAAAAGGCCAAACGCGCCGCCACCAATCGTGCCAACGCCCAGAAAAGCACCGGTCCGCGCACCCCCGAAGGCAAAGCCCGCGCCCGTCACAACTCCATCAAACACGGCCGCCGCGCTCAACTCACCGACTACTCCGGAGCCGTCAATACCGTTCTCCTCCCCGGCGAACCCATGGCCGAATACGTTCGCTCCGTCGAAGCCCTCGCCGCCAAACTCGCCCCCCGCGACGAAGTCGAACTTGAAATCGTCCATCGCGTCGCCGCCGGCCAATGGGAGATCCGCCGCCTCCGCTGCATCCGCCTTGTCCTGCTCGAAGATCAGTTCCAAACCGTCGA
>CAMDCN010000028.1 GCA_945890485.1 Candidatus Sulfopaludibacter sp. SbA3
TCGACGGTTTGGAACTGATCTTCGAGCAGGACAAGGCGGATGCAGCGGAGGCGGCGGATCTCCCATTGGCCGGCGGCGACGCGATGGACGATTTCAAGTTCGACTTCGTCGCGGGGGGCGAGTTTGGCGGCGAGGGCTTCGACGGAGCGGACGTATTCGGCCATGGGTTCGCCGGGGAGGAGAACGGTATTGACGGCTCCGGAATAGTCAGTGAGCTGGGCGCGGCGGCCGTGTCTGATGGAGTTGTGACGGGCGCGGGCTTTGCCTTCGGGGGTGCGCGGGCCGGTGCTTTTCTGGGCGTTAGCGCGATTGGTGGCGGCGCGTTTGGCCTTTTTCTCTTCGGGGGTCAGTTGGTTGGGCATGGTTCTCCTCGGCAAAAATGAGGGCGTAAAAAGACGAACGCCCCGCCGGGAAGACGGAGCGTTCGAGAGAGCGCCAAACTCACTTTGATTTGAACGTAGCAGACGAGGAGGCGAAAACGGATCGGCGGGGGGAGGCGAAATGGCCGGAAGTGATTGATGGGATAGGGGATTAGCTTTATTTTCTTGGGCCGTCAACGACTTGGGCGGGGTGGGCAGTTTTGGCGGGAGCGTGAGGCACGTCGTTGAAAGCAGGTGAGTTCTGGGCCCACGAAGGGCTCAATGCCCCGAGTGGGCGGCGGAGGGAACTATTTCGTAGCCGGAGTGACGGGCCAAGAGAGGTCGCCTTACCTATGGCGACAACTGCCGGTTAAGCCGACAACTTGTTCCCTATTCAGCCAACGTCAGATCCCGCCGTGACGCCGACGGGTACACGCACGTTAATCTGGTTCCGCCCCGTGATTCCGGCGAGTGAAATGAACCTGGATCGCCGCAGTGTGCCCGCAGCATGACTGCTCCGCGAGGCGATCGTGGCAGTCCGGACAAGAGTTAGCGGAGCACTTGTTCATCGAAAACCGAAGATGAACTGGCAGAGGAGAGATCCCGCCAGGGCCATAGCCCACCCTGCCGCCATCAGCCTGCGGAAAAGTGCGGCTCGATCCTCTCCCGGTGGAGCGTAGGCCAGGCACATTGCTCCCAGCGGAGAGAGAGGCGAGATGTCCACCAGGTGTGCCCCTACGTTGATCGAGAAGGCAACCATGAGCGGATTACCTCCCCCGAGGGAAGCCAAGAGCGAGGGAACGGAGGGCAACAGAGCCGGTAAGACCACACCGATGGAACTCGCGGGAACCGACATGAGCCCCGCGACCAGAGCCGCTAGCCCTGGCAAGTAGGCCGGGCCGGCAAACCCGGCCAGAAACTGAGCGAACAGGTCCATCCCCCCAGCAGTCTCGATCACCGAGACCAGCGTCGCGACACCGCAAACCATCAGGATGACACCCCATGGCAAGCCTCTTATCGCGGCCAATGCCTCAGCCGCCCCAGCCAAGATAAGCAAGGCTGCTCCGGCAAGCGCGACGACGCCAGCGTCAAGGCGAAATCCTACGGTCGCCACCCAAAACGCCAGGACCGCGGCGATGGTGAACAGTTGAGAGCGGCTCAAGGCGGCCTTCGCACCGGACAGTTCCTCGAATGCATGATCGACAGCAACGGCTTTCAGCCGGAAGAGTCTTGGGCCTCCCAGCAGCAGGTAGCCAGTCAGAGCCACCATCGTATGCGCGGCGAGTGAGTTGAGGTATACGGCCCAGTCGTTTCCCTCGAGGCCGATGCGGCCCATCAACTCGCTGGCCACAATACCGGTTGGCGCGAGCGGGGAGAATGCCCCCGCGTTCGCTCCATTTACGAGCATGAACGCCATTAAAAATGGACTAACGCGCGACCGGGCCGCCACACCCATGGCGACGGGCGCGAGCATGGCAACTGCGGCGAAATTGCCCGCGCCGCTGCTGGCGAGAGCAACAGCGAGTCCAAAGACAATTGGGGTGACGAGCCGGGGATCGGCTCGGACGAGGCGCACAGCCCGCCAAGCTACCTGATTCAGGGTCCCATTCACCGCGGCCAAGGAGAACAGTAGAGTGATGCCCGTCAGATGAAGAAACAGCCGCCCTGGGAAGCGGGCCGCAACTTCCGCTGTGGGCAACCCGCAGAAGAGATGGCCAAGAGCAAAGGCCATCAAGAACGACAGCACGCCGACGTTAAGGCGGGAGAGGCAACTGACTCCAACCACGAGACCAAACGCCACCAACGATGCGACGGCGGCATTCATCAGAGTTCTGGCGCGGCGCCGGCCCCAGTCAATTCGGGTTCCATAGCCGCTTCGCGATGAAAATCAACTCAGCAATCACGGGCATCGGGTCCCGCCAGTCAAGATCGCTGACGGTACTCCCGGAAGGTCCGAAGAACGCCTTGGCGGCTTGCCACTTTGCCGTACCGCGCAGGATAGACAGCACCCCGAATGGGATCGGATAGCGGTATCGCTGCCCGAGGAAATAGTCAGAAACCGGGTCGACGTCCCCCTCTAGAGCCATCCGGCTGGCAAGCAGCGGGAAGTTCACACCGGCCTGAACGGCGGCTCCAACCGTACCCCAGAAACGGCCGTTGACCTCGATCAGGCAGACGCGCCCGGAATCCCTGTCCACCTTGAACTCAGCTTGGGCCGGCCCGTGCCAGCGAAGAGCGCTGAAGAATCGGCACGCCAGCTCCGCCAGATGCGGATCCCTCGTGGACTCGACGAATGTGCCGACACCCCCTTCCATCGGATACGTCCACAGCCGCTTCTGAGTGAGAACCGCCCGCGGTTCACCACGGCGGAACAGAACGCAGGCATCGTGTGTAAGACCAGCAACGAATTCCTGAACCAACAGATGATCGTGATCGAATACCAGATCGGATTGCCGCCTGCGCCGCCGCCACGCGGCGACCAGTTCTTCCCGGTTTTTAACGACGCGGCAACCAACGCCTCCCGCGCCGCGGCGCAGTTTTAGAACACATGGGTAGCCGACGGAATCGCCCGCGTCCACTAGTTCGTCCTCATCGGCCGGCGCGATGCTCTTTGGAACATCCAGCCCAAGCTCGCGCGCGGCGGTCAGGGTCCGCTGCTTGTCGCGGGTGATATCGAGCGCGTCGTAATCGGGCAGCACGGTAGCAACACCTCCGGCAAGCGCATCGCGCCGGAGGCACAAGCCCACCGTTGCGTAGTCGTTCAAAGGTAGGACGACGTCGTAGTGATAACGCTCAATGTGCCGATTCAAATCAGAGATGAAACCGTCTAGACTGACCGCAGGGTGGGCGCAGTGATGGCGCCCGCTCAAGTAGCGCGAATAGAAGGCTTCGCCCAGGTGACGATCGCCGGCGATTCCGACTGTGGCGCCGGCGCGCGCAAGTTCCCGGGAGAAGCAAACCGGCTTGCGATCATCGGGAGTACAAGTGGTTACCAGGAGTACTTTCATGACCGCGTCCCCCTCTCATTTAAGTCCCTCATGATTTCGCCACCCAGGAGACTGTAACAGGATCCGTGTAGGCGGCCAGCGCTCCACACGGTCCTTTTGCCTCCGCACCAGCCTCTCCAGCCACGCGGGCGTAAACGGCTGCACTGCCCCAGGAGCCGGATCGGCGCCGAGGATCGCCCCGACCAGGCTCGCAGGGCACTTGCCTTCGAACGCCTTTCTCTCATGAAGCACCGCCCCGAACGCCCAAATGTCACTGCGGGCGTCAGCGTCCTTGCCTTCGAACTGCTCCGGCGCCAAGTAATGCGGCGTGCCCATCACTGTGCCTTCAGTGGTGAGGACATTGGTGAGCGTTGCTTCCGTAGGTGCTGGCCTCGACGCAGACTTCGCCAATCCGAAATCCAGCACTTTGACGCCAGCCCGAGTTTCTATGCTGTTCTGCGGCTTCACATCGCGATGCGTGGCACCGGCGCACTGCGCCCGGTCCAGCGCATCGGCGATTTGGCTAGCGAATCGCAGGGCTTGGTCGAGCGGGAAGGGGTCCTGCTCGATGCAGGCGGCCAGCGTCTCGCCCTCGATCAGTTCCATCACCATGTGGCCTGGTCCAGTGTCTTGCAGCGTACGGATGTTCGGATGATTCAGCGGGGCTTCGGGCTCGAAGCGGGCTCCCGGCTTCTTGCGTTGGGCAATATGCTCCGGCAGAACCTTAATGGCGAACGTACGGTCCAGCCGCGCGTCGCGATCCGTGTGGACTTCGCCCATGCCGCCAGCACCAATCGCGGCGATCACGTCAGACGGTCCTGGCTTTTCGCCAGCGGAATGCGGCATCTGCACAGTCTATCCGACTCGGGGTTGATCCAGTCCTGGATCACGCGCCACTCGTCAATTGACGAATCGCCGACGATCCAGACACCAGGAGATCCGCCAAATCAGGCACTGCTGCCCAGTTCGAATCCATGATGGGAAACCGGCTTTGAAGCTGGCATTTCGTAATCGCAATCTATTGACTTTATTGCTGTTAGCGCGGTTCGAGTGCCTTACGAGCTCGAACGGTTCGAACACGTCGGTCCGTGACTCTCCGTCTCTCTATGCCTCAACGGACGAATGTTCCTACCAATGCACGCCGCTCGACGACTCGCCATTCAGAGCCAAAGGAACGATTCGCTTGATAATGGGCGATTGGCGGCAGGTTCCTTATTCGGCGCGGAGAAGCGGTTTGACGAGGCTACTGCTCCAGCCGCGTCAGATAGAGCGCGACGAGCCCGAAGGCGAGACTGCAGGTGAGCAGGACTGTGCCGATCCGGCGCTCGTTATAGTGCTTGAACCATAGGTAGACGCCGGATGCGCCCAAAAGAATCAGGCCTGCGGAAGTGCAGAAGGCCAGCACGGACCAGAGGTTGGCCGGCATGTATTCGTGCCAGACACCGTGGTTGGTGTGGAGCGCCATTAGAGTGTTTAGCGCAGTCTGGCGGCGGATGGCGATCTTCGCCTCGCCGGTGGCCGCCGGATAGGTGACATCAGCAACTTCGCCGGGCCTCACGATGCGGAACATGACGGTGCCGCCCTTTTCCTTGATCTCGCGGAGATCGCCACGGAGGCCGTGCGAAGTCATGAGTTCCATCGCGGCGGCTCGCGGCGTAGCCAGGGCGGCGGAGGGGAGTTGGACGACCGTTTCCGTGACCTCCGGTTTCGGCTGGCCGAGACGCCCCCGGAAGATTACCGTCAGCGAACTGACCGCGAAGATCAGGGCCATCAGGAAAAACGCCAGCCCGAGGCCAAGGTGGATATTGCGCATCAAACGGAACATAGTTTCACCGGATTGCGAACCAGAGGGCCGCTGTGACGACGACGGTGGCTGCCAGCGTCAGTTGAGCCCAGCGCAGGCCGGGACGTGTGGCGATCCACAGGTACAGGCCGGAAAAGGTCATGAAGAGAAATGCCCACGTGGAGAACTCGTTGAAGTAGCCCCAGAGGGACGACATCACCGTCAACTGGTGGCGGCCGGAATGGGCCGTGTGCATAGAGGACAGGTAGCTGAGGGTAGAGTTGCGGCGGTGATCGATACGGACGACGCCTTTTTCTTCCAATAACGTCACTTCGCGGCCGCCG
Source organism: Candidatus Sulfopaludibacter sp. SbA3 (assembly GCA_945890485.1). Lineage (GTDB taxonomy): Bacteria > Acidobacteriota > Terriglobia > Bryobacterales > Bryobacteraceae. The sequence continues at coordinate 5,474 of CAMDCN010000028.1, forward strand.
TTGATGGTGAAGACGTTGAATGCCAGATGCGATTGCTCGTCGCGGTGGACATTGTAACGGCCGGCCGCGAGCGGGATCTTTACGGCGGCGTAGATGGCTCGGGAGAGTTTGTCGTCATCGAGATTGCCCGGCGCCTGGTAGGCGACCTCCTGGGTGGCGGTTACCGGCGGCGGCCGGAATTCGCCGGCGGCTGGGAGGAACATCGCTTCAACACCGGTAATGCCCCATACCAGGAACGCGGAAAACGTCAGCAGTCCGGAGTACATGTGGAGCTTTTTGGTGTACTCGAAAATCCTCTTATCCCAACCCATAGATATCGGGGCAGTTTACAACAACAGGCGGGTTGTTGGCGCGGGACCCCAACAGCGCAGGGACAGGCAGACGTTTACTCGATTGAGCCATTCTCGACTCCTACATCGCAAGCAGGTGCGCTGCTTGCCGATCGTATGCAATATTCAGAGCGATTCGGCGGCAGTTCTGAAGTTGGCCCCAAACGGCGTTCTGGCAAGTCGAATTAGCAGCTTCTTCCGTTTGGATGATGGAAAATCGGCACAGGGTGTCCGCCCCGCCCGGGGCGTGAGTGGGGTACACCGTTGTGTTCCATCGCTCAGGCCCGATGCGGAACATGTCATATTGGACATAAGGAATCGTGCGGCAAGAACCGGATAAACCGATCGTTTGGTTGAAGAGCGAGGTGAAGACCCCGCCCTTTAGCCAATCCGCTCGTTTGGAAGCGGGCTCGCTTCTCCGCCGCCTTCAGCACGGAGAGGTTTTGGGGCTGCCGCAGTCGAGGCCAATGCCTGCAATCGGCCGGAACTGCCATGAGTTGCGGGTTCCAGATCGGGAGAACTCGTGGCGAATCGTGTACCACGTTGCAGAAGATGCCATCGTAATCTTGGCGGTCTTCAGTAAAAAGACCTCGTCAACTCCATCGTCAGCCATCGAACTGTGCAAAAAGCGGTTAGCGGCCTATCGGAGAGCCGCCGCCGACCAAGAGCCCTTATGAATACCGAAAAACAGAAACGCTTAGAACGACTCGGATGGACGGTCGGCGGTGCCGCCGAATTCCTGCAACTGACTCCCGAGGAAGCGGCATTTATCGAACTAAAGCTAGCTCTCGCCGCCGCCGTGAAGGAACTCAGGGAGAAGCAAGGACTGACCCAGACCGCGCTAGCCGTCCGCCTCGGATCGAGTCAATCACGAGTAGCCAAGATGGAAGCCGGCGCCCCCTCCGTCTCTCTGGATCTCCTCATCAAGTCCCTCTTGGCCATCGGAGCCCGCTCCGCGGACATCGCAAAGTGGATCAAACGCGCCGAAACCACCCGTGCCGCATAGAAACCAGCCATCGCTATCTAGCCGTTAGCGCAAAACCCGGCGATCGTAGCCCAACTGGTGCGGACGTGATTGGGCGAGCAGCTCCCCAAAGGTATCGTCGTGAAGCGGCTGCTGGCATCTTTGGCCGACCTGTTAGAGGACGAGTACCGGGATAACGGATCGCTGGTTGGAACGGCGGAAGACGAGCTTGAACAGTCGCTGGCCACGTTCCCTAACAATCCCGGCGTGCTAAACCTGCTTACGAAGCCGCTTTTTCCCGACGTCACCGCGGTGAAGAGCAGTTACCTGGGCGCGCTTAGGAACAGATGAAGCTCATGCCGCTGCCCGCCGGGTTTGGCTGGGCGATGGCGGGCAAGCGCTATTTCAAACAAGTACGGCGGGCGGTAGAAGAAGGCCCCGAGCTACGGGAACGGCAAAACGCAGTGACGCTGCAGCAGGTGCTGGAGGCGATTGATCGTTCCGCCCCGCCGGACGATGGTTTCCAGAACGATCTCTACCGCACGCGCATCCGCGAGCGCTACGGCTACTCGAAGTTCGATTCCTTCCAAGTCACCGGCGCCGACGTGCGGCGGATCGCGCTGCGGCAAGTGTTTGCGGCGCCCGATGCCAAGGAAGAGCTGTTGCGCATGGCCGAAGTGGGCGAGATGGATGCCCGGGAGTTGCAAGCTGCGCGACCACGAGGAATACTGGCGGAGGTATCAGGAGTCGCCGACGCGTGGGGTGAAAGAGTTGTTGTGGGAGGCGCGGCGCGCCGTCATGACTGGCGGCCCGGGGTCAGGTAAGTCCTCGCTCTTGCAGGACATTCTCCTCGACTGGGCGGAACAGCCTGACGCGAAGCCCTTTCCGTTGATGGTGAAATTGCGCCAGTGCGCAATGCAGAAGCCCGACTGGCGAGGGGATTTCTGCGAGTACTTCGCCGTGGCGACCGATTCGCTCTTCCAGCTAAAAACAGACGAGGTTCACAGCTTCACCGCGTGATGAACGCTCCATCAATTCAGTAGCATTGGGGGACAGGAACTCTAGCGAAGAGGAAGCGGCCGCCGCAACGACCTACCAAGCTTCTGTTGCCTCTACCTTACTTCAATCGCCTCGATCACGTCGAAATTCGTCCCCTTGTCAGCACCGCCCAGGACCAGCAGGTGGCGATCGGATCCAGCCAGGCGATGTGCCAGGCGCGGAATGGAGACCCCGGCCTTGGACCATTCCCCCGTCGATTCGTCAAGACGCAACAACGTTCCATCGGAGACACTCACGAAGAGCTGGTCGCGATAAGCCGTGGCCGCGGGCGCGAATCCGAGTCCCTTCCCAGCCGGGAGCTTCGCCGCTTCAGTCCAAGCACGCGCCGCCGGATCGTACACGCTCACGCTGCGGAGAATCGCGTTCTTGTCGTCGAAGCCGCCAATGACATACATCTTGCCATGGTGGGCGACCGCCATCAGCGCCCGCCGAAGGAACGGTTGCGGCGCAGAGACCCAAGCGGGCTGAGCGGCGTTGAGATCGAGCGTGAGGATGGTGTCGGCCCACTCCGAAGGCGCCTTGCCGCGAAGGTTCCAGCCACCCGTGACGATGAGCTGATTGCCGATAACGACAACATCGTGCGACGAGCGCGGTTGGGGTAGGGCGGGCAGCGCCTCCCAACGGCCGGTGGCCGGATCGAAGCGCGCGCAGTCGGCTACCGAATGCGTATCGGCGGGCGCGGTGGGTTCGTTTCGCGGCGCCATCCCCCCGATTCGATAGATCTTGCCCGCGTGGGCAGCAAGATTCATTCCTTGCAGGGGCGGGCCGGAGGGCAGCTTCTCCCAAACGGGAATACCGGCGAGCCGGAGCCGATGGAACTGCCCCGAGACCGCTTCCTTCGAATAGGAATGTGTCCGGGCAATGTGACCGCCGTAGACGTAGAGCCAGCCGTCGCTGACCACAGCACCGAAGCTGGAGGTCGCCTCCGGCATGGGCGGATACGGCGCATCAAATACCAGCGTGGCGTAGTGCCGCAACTGCTCGTACGGTTTGCCGTCGCGGACGCCTTCCGAGGGCTCCCAGTAGCGGGCCCATGCGCCATAGCGGCCGGGCGTGGCGAGCGGGTCCGACGTACCGGTCCCGTCGGTCTTCACCTTTTTGGCGGTACCGTCAGGCAGCACCAGGTTGATCTCCGCATTCGGTAGCGGCTTGCCGTGGGCGAGCACCTGGAGAGTGACGGCGCCGGGCTTGCCCCGCGGAACGATTTCGACGGGCGTGGCGCCGACAGTGACCTCAAACGGGCGGCCCAGGATGGACTTGGGGTGATAGTAGAGCAGATAGTTGCCGCCACGGGTAAAGCCAAGGTCGAGCAGCCCATGGATCAGGCGCTGGCCTTGGCCGGCCAGAGCGACTTCGTAACCTTCTCCAATCTTTTCCACGAGCAGTGCCTGGTCCCGGCCCTGATTGCGAAGCTGGAGCCGAGCCGGAGCGACCATCGCAGCGGGGACCCCCTTCTCCGGCTTGAGGTCTTCGCTGAGAAAGAGTGAGGCGCGGGCGCCATCGGCCGCGGGCACGACGAAGAGGAAGTGAGCGTGGGCCGCCACAACGGCCGTGAAATACAGTAAAAGTGATTTCATAGTCAGAAGTTCCTTGAGTTATTCAGTTTTGCCGAAGCGGTAACGGAGGCCGGCGCGGACAGTCCGGCCATAGTCGGGGCGGTCGAAGCTCGGGCTGGGGAGCTGTAGTTTGGCATCGCGGCTATTGTTGAGGTTGTCGACGGCGAAGAAGGTTTCCACGCGCCGGGGCCAGGCCTTGGAGACATACGCGTCCCAGATTTGGAACGGAAGACCGCGTGTGCCTGTTGCGGCATTGAGCAGCCAATGGCTGTAGAACGCACCGCGAACATTTGCGTGTAGGCCGAGCTTGGGAATTGTGTAGTCGGCGCGGAGGATTCCGGTGTGGCGGTGCCTCTGCGCCAAGGCGAGGTTGGTGACGGTGTCCTTTGCCTGTAGGTAGGTGTACGCGCCGGAGACGCGGAGCGACCGGGTGAAGGCGTATTCGCCATCGAGCTCGACGCCTTGGGTGAAGATCCGGGACTGATTGGCGTAGATGAAGGTCTGCCGCCCGAGAAGAGGATCAAAGAACGGCGGGATGCCATAAGTGACCAGTAACTGGTTGAGCTCGGCGCTCGTGCGGGGGGTGCCGATGAGGCGGCTATCGATCAGGTCCCGGATATTATTGCGAAAGAGCGTTACGCCCAGCCGGTAGCGGGCACGGCGCAGGGCCATTCCGGCCTGCCAGCTCTGGCTGTGCTCCGGGTTCAGCGTAGGGTTGCCGATGACTTGGTAAAAACTTGCCGGGTTGGCGAAGCGGAAGTAGAGCTGGCCAAGGTCCGGCGCGCGGAACCCCATGCCGAAGGAGGCGCGGAGGAGTACGGAATCGGAGAGGCGATAGACGATACCCGCCCGGGGAACAGCCGCGCCGCCGAACAAGCTGTGGTTCGTGACGCGGCCGCCGATGGTCAGCGTCAAGCGCGGGAGGACCAGCCATTTGTCCTGCACCCAGAAGTCGCGTGCCGTCACCTGTTGGCCGACGTTGTCGCCGACTAGCCGATTGGCTCCACGATAGAGTGTTTGGGACCATTCGGCGCCGCCTTGGAGCATGTGGCCAGCGCCGAGCTGGCGGGAAAGCGTCGCGTCGAGACGGTTCAGCCGCTCATTCAGGTTGGCCGGCGCGGGGTCGCCGGGGCGGCCGATGGGCGTGCTGAGGCTGTTCTCGTCGTAGCGCGCGGCGTAGGCACGGGCTTGGAGCACGGTGGAAGGATTGAGAGCCCAATCGGCAACGACGGCGTACGATTGCGTGGAGTCCGTGGCAGTGCCGGCGACGAGCCCGGTTTCGCTGGCATTGCGGCCCTCCTCACGATTGCGATAGGCGTTCGCAGTGAAGCCGAGCGCCAATGAGGGTAGCAGTTGGACACGAGTTTTGAAGAGAATGTCGTTACGGCGGACCTGTGGACCGACCGTGGTGGGTGCGTTGGGCAGGAGGGAGTAGGAGTCCATTCGGTTGGCGCCTCCGTTTAGATAGAAGGAGACGCGCTCGCGCTGCGCGCCGAAATCCACGCGGCCATCGAGTGTGCCGAGGCTGCCGCCGGAAAGCAGCAGTCCGCCTTCCCAGGGCGACTGCGGCTCCTGCGTGATCAGGTTGATCACGCCGCCGATCGCATCACTGCCATAGAGGGACGACGCGGTGCCCTTCGCCACCTCGATCCGTCCGAGCCGTCCCGATGACTGCCGGTTCAGGTTGACCGCTCCCGACTTGATGCCACGCGCGCCAAGCACGGGCAAGCCGTCTTGCAGCACCAACACCTGACGCGAATCGATGCCCTGAATCTGTTCGCCGCCGACCGTGGAGGTGTTTCCACGGCGAACGAGCACCCCGGGGAGCTCTTGCAGCACATCGGACACCCGTTCGTATCCGGTAGACTCGATCTGGCCGCGAGTGATGGCTTCTACTTTGGTGGGGGATTCATCCTGCAACTCCTCAATCCGAGAGCCGCTGATGACGGTGACGGCCGTGCGGATCAGCACAGGTTCCAGTTGGACGGTGACGTTCGCGTCCGGGGGGAGCGGCAAGGTAGCGGCGAGATCGGGTCCGGCGGCAAATATCCGATAGTCCCCACTTTTGCGGGGCGTCAGAGCGCAGCGTCCACTTGCATCTGCCTTGCAAGATTGCTCTTCGCCGGTGGCGGCGTGGCGAAGGCGGACGACCGCGCCGGCCACGGGAAGACCAGCGGGATCGATGGTTCGGAATTGGACCGGCGACTGGCTCCACAGGGCGGTCGCGAGCAGCGCAAGAGATACTAGGCGCATCGATCCTCCCGGTGGGCTTCCAGCATCAATTCGAAGTTCGCCGCGGCGCGGGAGACGAGGTCGACGACTTCAAGAAACGTTTGGGGGGAAACCTGCAGGTTGGTTGAGCCGAGGACCATATGGATCAAGTCACAGTCCGGGCAGCGAAAGATGCAGCCAATTCTAGGGTTATGGGCGAGCGGCCAAGCCGCGCCATCGGGATATTGGGGCATAGGGTCTCCTTGGGAGAAGCCCGGGCAACCCGCTAAGATAGAGGGGTTGCTCCGGACTCCGGGCAATCACCAAGGCTGACGGGAGCACTCTCGCAAAGAACCCCGTCAGCCTTTTTTAGTGGCGCCTTCCATCTGCAAATCATTTGCAGATATGAGCACTTTGCCAATATACGTCCAAATTAGTCCTGATTGCAAGAACAGATTTCGGAAAAGGACAGGTCCCGCCTCCGGTTGCCATCTGCGTCCCGGCCAGATCGGGGCGGCCGTTCGCGGGATTGCTGTTTGCAGATCATACGCGGACCCAAACGGACGACTGTTTTGCCTCAACTGAAGCCGGAGCAATTAAGCCGTGTCAAGAATGAAGCAGCTCACCGATAGGCAGCATAGCGGGCCGCGGCGTCTCGCCTAGCGGCTACGGCGTTCTCCGAGATACCAGCAATTCGGGAGATCCCATCCGGGGCACTGATTAGCGGGTTCGACCGGCCGAAGAGGCAAAGCGTGACCCTTCGTCTGGACGCTGACGCGATTACCAGGCTGAAAGCGTTTGGAGACGGATTTCAAACCGTGGTAATTCGCCACTTGCGAGAACTCTTGGCGAGATGGCGCGCTTGCTGGTTGGCGTGATTCAAATCCGCCACACGGCGGATTGAGAGAGCTCATCAGGACGGAAGGTACCGGTAGGTACTAAGCGCACGTGCGATACGGCTGGCCGGGGCGATCCACATTCACTAGCTCGCGGGCCTTTGGCACGCTGAACAAAACCGGGGCGCGATTTTTCGAAGGCGGATTCAACACGGACACGGACGTGCAGGGGTGCCAGAAGGTCGTGACTGGCAACTCCAGTCTCGATACATCTGGCACTCCGTACTTCGTGGTGGTGACGGGGAAGGTTGTAGCTTAGGAGTGGGTCGCGCAGACCGACCGGAGCTTCTTAAAGAGGGCCGGGGTGGCGGTGATGGCCGGGGCCTTCTCTTCGTACTCCAGGGCAAGGTATCCACGGTAGTTGTTGGCGACCAACATGCCGGCGACACGGTCCCAATCGGAAGGGGCGGGGCCATTTTCGTCGCGGACCATCGCCTTCACCTGCACGTTGACGGCGTGCGGGGCGATCATTTCGATCTGCTCGTAGACGCGGGTCTTGAAGTTCGCCGTATCGAGGTTGATGCCAACCCAGGGGCTGTTCACCTGCTTCACGATCTGGATGATGTTCTCGGCCTTGTCCGTGATACCACCATGGTTTTCGAGGCCCAGAATGACGCCGTGCTGGCCGGCGTACTCGGCCGCGGGCGAGAGGATTTCCGCCACCCACTTGGCGGCGTCAGCTTCGGTGGCACCCTTCGGCACGGCGCCGCCGAAGACGCGGATGTGACCGGCACCGAGCTTGGCGGCGACGTCGATCCACTTCTTCAGATTGGCCGTCTGTTCAGCACGGGCGGGACCGGCGGGCTTGGTCAACTCGCTGCGGATGGAGATGGAATAGATCTCGATGCCAGCCTTGTAGGCGGCGCGCTTCAGCGGGATCAGGAAGCTGTTCTCGGTGTTCGGGAACCAGTAGACCGTCATATCGACGCCGTCGAGGTCGTTCTCGGCGGAGATGCGGATGAGGTCTTCGTACTTCAAAGTCCCCTTCTGGAGGTCTTCGCGGAAGGAGTAGGCGCACAAAGCGGGTCGCAGTCGCGGCTTCATGGCGGCGGACAAGGTGAATGGCGCGGCGGCGACGGTCGAGAGGAGGGAGCGGCGGGTAATCATGGTCTGGTCAAAGCATATCGCGAGAAGATGCGCGTCGTCGACCCGTCATATTCGGCGAGGGCTTTGAAGTAGTCGCTTTGCGCTTTGATTTCGCGGAACTGGGCGTCGGCGGTCGCTAACTCGCGGAGGTTGACCAAGAATTGCGTCGAGTCGCCGAGATCGAACTTGGCGCGCTCGGCCTCTTCGAGCTGCCTAGCCGTCAGCACTTCGTTGCGGACGACAGCCAACGATTCAAAGGCGGCCTTCACGGCACTGACGGCATCCTGGACGTCGGCGACCACGCGGTCCCGGGAGAAGCGGAGTTCGGCCTCCAATTGCGACAGCTTGGCGGTCTGCTGAAGGTTTTTGCCGATCGCTTTGCGGCGCTGAGCAGGCAGTTCGAAAATGAAGCCCGATTCAACGTTGTTACCGACCTTCGTGATAGAGCCGGTTCCGGTGTCGCGGGAGTATTGGAGGAAGAAATCGAGCTGCGGGGCGATTTGATTTTCGGCGAGGCGGACTTCGACCTGCTGCTGGTCGCGCTTGACGAGAAGAGCCCGTACTTCGGGCCGTTGTTGAATGGCAAAGGCGAGATCCTCGCGGACGCGGGCTTCGTCGAGGTCACCGGGTGGCTCGGGGATCGGCGGCAGGCGATCGGGACCAGGTTGTACAGGGGAACCATCGGCGGCACGGAGGAAGAGAGAGAGTTCGATGGCGCGATTCTGCAGGTTCCGCTCCGCACCAACCACGGCGCCTCGGCGGCGGAGAATGGTCTGGCGGTTGTCGGTGAGCTCGATCGGGGCGATGCTGCCGAGTTTGACCGATTCGTCGATTTGAATGTTTCTCTCTTCGGCAAGCCGGAGGAGGGCTTGGGCGACGCGGAGCTGTTGACCGGCGGCAACCCATTCCCAGTACTGTTTCAGGGCCTCCTTAAAGAAAGTCAGCCGGGATTTGTCGACGGTGGTTTCGGCCACGTCGCGCTGCAGAGCGTTCGTTTGGAGGCCGGCGCGGCGAGAATCGATGGCGCGATTCCGCAACAGGTTGGTGCGGAAGCCGGCGCGGTATTCGCCGGCGGACAAGGTGAGCGACTTGTCTTGGGCCGGATTGAAGCGGCCGCGGCCAACCTTGTAACCGCTATACACATCGGTACCCCAGGCCTGGAGCGGCTGCTCCACGAAGGCGTCGAAGGTCTCATTCCGGTAGTATCCGAACTGTTCGACATCCCCCTTGGCTTTAAGCTTGGTATCGAACTCGCCACGGGCGGCGATCTGGCCGCCCTCGGCGATGCGCCGTTCTTCGAGTGCGGCGGCGAGCAAGGGAAAATGCTGATTGACCGAACGCAATACATCTTCCGGAGTCAGAGGATCCAGCGCGAGAAGAGCGAACAGAGCAAAGATCATTATTTTTCTTTAGACGCAGCTTTGCCTTTGGCGGGTTCGGTGGTTGCGATGACCGGAGGGAAGCCATTGAACTGGCGCCACAGTTCGAAGCCAAGGGGAACTTGGTTCAAGAGTACCCATCCGTTGGCGCGGACGCCTTGGCGGAGATAGTTCTTGGTCGGCCAGGGTTCGTCATTGGCGTCGTGCTGGACAAGGACCCGGAACTGGCCGGCGCCGTTGTCGGTGGAGTCAACAAGCTGCACATGGCCGCCGAAGGTACCGACCGCGATGGACGGCCAGCCGGCGAACTGCAGGGCGGGCCAACCTTCAAACTGCAGGCGCACGGGACTGCCCTCGCTGATGAGGGGCACGTCGTTACCGTTGATCCATAGTTCGACTACGTCTTTGGTGGTGGAAGGCACGAGGATCGCGATTTGGGCGCCGGCCTTGAGCAGTTCTCCATTTTGGCGCGCGACGACGCGGAAAATTTTTCCATCGACAGGGGCCATGACGCGTTGGGTGTTCTGGCGGGCGAGACGCACCTCTACTTTGGTGACTTCGGCGCGGGCTTTGGCGACGTCGGACTCGGCGGAGGCGTGGGCGCCCCAAGCCTCTTCGATGCGGGAGCCGGCTTCAGCGTCGGTGCGGAGGAGTTCGCTGTCGAGCGAGAGTTTCTCGCTTTTTGCGGCGTTGAGGGAGGCGGTGGCACGCTCGACATCGGCGACCTTCTGGGTGTAGTCGAGTTCGGCGAGTTCGACGTTGCGCGTGGAGGTCAATCCCTTCTTGGCGAGACCCGCCTGCCTTTCTTGCTGCATCCTGGCGGTAACGAGGCCGGCTTTCGCGGCCTCGAGTGATTGCTGGGCGGCGGCGATCCGGTCGATGGACATTTGAACGCGTGCCTTGGCGGCGGAGACGCCGGTTTTCTGGCTGAGTTCAAGGGCGCGGATGCGGTCTTCAATGGTCTTGACGCGGCGGACGGCGGCCTCTTCGGTGCGCAGCATCTGATCGCGCTCCTGGGTCAGGCGGTCAATGAGGGAGGGATCGTTATCGGTGAGGTCGACGATGGGATCTCCTTTCTTGACATCGGACCCTTCGACGACGTACCAGCGGGCGATCCGGCCGTCGATGGGCGCTTCAATATTCTGTTGCCGCTCTTCGGGAGAAAATGCTACCACCCGGCCGGAGCCGGCGATATTTTGCTGCCAGGGCGTAATGGTGAGAGCCAAGGCCATCACAATCATCAGGACGACAAGGACACGAGAAAGGACGCGGGTCGACCGGGGCGCTTGAATGGCGTGCAGGGCAACATACGCGGGCAGGGTATGGGACGGGGAACTCATGCATGAACCTCCAGCAGGTTGGAATCTCGAAGGTCGCCATCTTCCAGGACAGCGAGGCGGTTACAGCGGGAGAGGAGATCGGGGCGTTCGGTAACGCAGATCAGGGTCCAACTGGCGGAGGGGTCAAACAGGACGCTGCAGATCTCTTCGCGCTCCTGGATGCGGTCGATTTGGTCGAGCGCGTCGTCGAGGATGAGCAGGCGGGGCTGGTTGGCGATGGCGCGGGCGATCATCAGGCGACTGGCTTGGACGCGGGAGAGGGGGCGGCCGCTGGGATGGAGTTCGGTATTCATCCCGTCGGGCAGGAGCTGCACTTCGTCCAGCAAACCGACGCGATCGAGCAGTTGCCGGGCTTCGTCGTGGCTGAGGGTTTGGCCCATGCGGAGATTGTCGAGCAACGTACCCGGGAAGATTTCGATATCCCGGACGAGGGAGACATGATTGCGGAGTTCGGCCAGCGGCAGGTCGCGGATATCGACATCGTTCAGGGTGATCACTCCCGCCTCGGGCTCACGCAACCCATAGAGCAGGTCAGCCAACGTAGACTTTCCACTGCCGTTGTGTCCCATCAGGCCGAGATGCTGCCCCGGGCCTAGCTGGAAATTGCTGATCGACAACTTGTTGAACTGCATCCGCCGGAACTGAATCTTCAACGGCCCGTCGCCCGTCAGATGCGCTTCCCCGCCCTCTCTTTCGAGCGGCAGGTCGATCACATTTCCCAGTTTGTCGAGACCAGCGAGGAGATCGTAGTAGGTTTCGAGGTGCTTCCCGAATTTGGTGAAACCGCTCACCATCAGGGTTACGACCAGTTCGGCCGCAACGAGCTGGCCCAGCGTCAACTGACGGTCGATGACGAGATAGCCGCCGATGCCCAGGAGGATCGCGCTGGCGATTGCTTGCAAGGTGAAGGACCCGATGATTTGCCGGAGCAGAATGGTAAAGTGCTTTTCCCGGTACTCCAGATAGTGTTCGAGCAAATGCCGGGAGTGCTCGGCGGCATACATGGATCCCGCGGGCGATTTGAAGGCGATGAGGTGGGCGGCGATCTGTTCGAGCCACGCTTCCATGGCAAACTTGGCCTTCGATTCCTTAATCGCGGTGGGGATGGCGCCGCGGCCCAGGGCGAAGACGATGAAGAGCATGGCCACGATGAGGAGCAGGTCAAAGACAAGCAGGTAGGGGTGGTAAAGCGCGACGAGGACCATGCCGATGAGCGTCTGCATGGAGATCGTCAAGCCATCGATCAACAGTGACGATGCTGCTTTCTGAACTGTCACCACGTCGAAGAAGCGATTGACCAACTCCGGACCGTGATGCTTGTCGAACGCTTTGGCTTCGACGCGCAGGAGGCGGTGGGTGAAGTCCTGCGAGACACGGGCGAAGACGCTTCGCTGGAGAAGTTCAATGACATAGAAGCGCAGGGCGTTGAGCGCCGTGGCGAAGCCGAGCGCGAGGAAGACGAAGATGGTGAGAACGACGATGGGTTGGAGTACCGAGCCGAAAGCGACGGTATTCACAAGCGACTGCACGGCGATGGGAACGACGAGAGACAGCAGCCCGATGACGATGGAGTAGATGATGGCAACCCAAAGCGTCGTGCGTTCCCCTGCCAGTAGGGCCCGGAGGCGGAGGTAAGGAGTTTCCTTGAAGCGGAGAGACTCGAGGGGGGCAGCGGGGACCGGAATCAACCAGTCAACCTCTGAGCTGGCATTGGGAATACCTAGGGCTTCCACCAGGGCAGCCAATGGAATCCACTTCTCCCGGTTCCCGGGAGCGCCAAAACGGACTCTCACCTTGCCGCGGCCGGACTCGAAAACGGTTACGGGCTCATGATCGCCGTGGCAATGCGCGATCCACGGGGTGGAAGGGTCCACTTCTCGAAGGACGGCTCGGAGAGCGCGCCGGACTGGTTGCATGGATTGTTCAGAAGTGAAGTTGGCCTGCATACGGAGAACAGATGCAAACATGCGAATGTCTGCATATTTCTAGGGTATCAGGAACGAACTACGAGTCAAGGGGGATTGACAAAAAGATTCAAATATATGCATATATGAATATACGCATGCCGTTTCGTGACATAGCCTCGAAAGAATTGGCCAAACTCTTCGCCGTGTTTGCACACCCCGACCGCGTGAGAATCATTGAGGAGTTGGGAACCGGGGAGAAAGACGTGAACTCGATCCAGGCCGTGTTGGGAGTGAGCCATTCGCGGACGTCACAGAATCTGGCGGTACTGCGGACGAATCGGATCGTGATTGAGCGGCGTGACGGGCGGCACGTGTACTATCGGCTGGCGCAGCCGCATCTGGCGGGCTGGTTGTTGGAAGGATTGCGGTTTATTGAAGGGGAGGTCCAGGCCTCCGGGGCGCGCTTGAGCGCGCTCGAAGAGGCCCGGCAGACGTGGAGCAATGATCAGGCTCCCGAGTTACTTCTTACCAATCGCGATTAGCTGATTCCGGTTGACGACGTAAATGGAGCCATTGGCCGGTGTCGGAGTCGAGTAGATGGAGCTGCCCATGTTGGTTTCAAACAGCACCTTCTTGGTCCGGCCGGCCGCGAGAACAACCAGGTCGCCGTCCTCGTCGCCGATGTAAACTTTGCCGTCGATGACGATGGGTGATCCCCAGACGGCGGCGAGCAGGTCGTGCACCCAGACCTGTTGGCCGGTCTTGGCGTCGACACAGTGGACGAAGCCGCTGAAGTCTGAGTAGTAAATCAATCCATCATGAAAGGCGCCCGTCGAGATGGATCGGCGGATCTTGTCGTAATGCCAGAGGAGGCCGGTTTTGGTGATGTCACCGCGTTTGGTGCCATCCACCGCGTAGAGATGGCCGACGCCTTCGCCATGCTCCGGGTCCTGGCCATTGGCGATGTAGATGATCCCGTTGACAATAATGGGCGTGGAGATGACTTCGTTGCGGGTCTTGGGCCATACGGAGTCTTTGGGGTTCATGTCGAACTCCCAGAGCTTTTTGCCCGAGGTGGCGTCGTAGCCGCGGAGCCAACCGTCTCCCTGGCCGATTACGGCCTGGGTAACGCCGCCGATCTCGCCGACCGCGGCACTGGACCATTGGCCGTGCAGGATGCGATCGCCAACGGAGTTGTCTTCCCAGACGAGTTTGCCCGTCTTCTTGTTGACGGCGATGATGGCCGGGGCCTTTGGCGAAGGGACGTTGACGTGGCTCTCGTCCTGTCCGTTGGAAGTGGAGATGATGATGAGATCGCCGACAATAACCGGCGAGGAGTTCGACATGTTGTGCGGACCGTTGCCGAGTTCCTCCATCATGTCGTAGCGCCAGAGGATGTCGCCGTCCTTGGGCCCGGTGAACTTTTCGTCCTTCACGCCGTCGTTGCCGTTGGCCATTCCCTTGATGTCGGCGGCGATGAGTTCGCTGCGATTGGAGACGTAGTAGACGATGCCGTTTTCGACCAGCGGAGAGGAGCAGACGCCCTGGTAGGGCCAGTCATTCACGCGGCCGGCGGCCAGCTTTTCGTGGGTGATCTGCCAGAGGAATTCGCCATCCGTTTCGCGGAATGCCATCAGGACGCCGCGGTCGCCCGGTTGTTTCGGGTCACGCAAGGCCTCGTTGTTGGTCCCGACCAGCACGATGCCGTCGGCCACCACCGGATTCCCGTAGCTCTGCGAACCGAGCGAGGCGATCCAGCGAATGTTCTCCTTCTTTGCGTAGTCCCAGGTGTCGGGAACGCCTTTCATCGGGGAGACCATGTTGCGGTGCGGCGCGCCGCCCCACATAGCCCACTCTTTGTCATCAGCGAACAGAGAAAATGCACCTACGACCGCGAGAATAATTAATGTTTTTGTCCGCATAGTTAGTTCTTGGTTACCTTGATGTTGTCGAGCGCCACTTCGACGGGCGCATCCGCATAGAGACCCGCGGCGCCGTGGTGATTCGCCAGAGCTGGAGGATCGACGCGTTCCACGGTCCACTCGGCCGGTTCGGGTTCACCCTTCGGCCACGCTTTGCCCTGCACTTTGACGCTCTTGTCGGGCAGCGTCTCCACACGGAGTTTCATGCTGTACCATGTGTCCCACTTCCAAGCGAACTTCTTGCTAACGGTCCTCTCGGTTTCGGGTTGCCAGCTTTGGAGTTCGATCTTTTCGGCGTTTCCGAAGAGGATCAAGTTGTAGCGCTGAGCGACCAGGCCGACGTCACCCATCTGCCGGCGCTTTTGCGTCGAACGAACGTCGCCTTCGACCGTGTAGTTCGCCATGTTGACCGGGCCAAAGAAGACGCGAGCGCGCTTGGTGGCCGGGTTGTCCGCGAACTTGATCAGCGCGCGGTTGCCTTCTTCCTGGCGAACCTCAAACTTCGTATTGCAGTTGATCCATTCCATGGGCACTTTGCCGGCGTCGATTTTTTCGAAGTCCCAGGCCCAGTTGAGCGGCGGGACGACGCGGGCACGGGCGGTACCGGTGACCCCTCCGACGGTTGCTTTGAGAAGACCGGCTTGCGCCACCGCGTCGGCGGCGGCCACGTATTTCCCGGCTTCGGAGATCATTCCTTTCAAGCCTTCGAGCGCCCAAGCCGCTTTCTCTTCGCGGATGAAATTGCCGCTGGCGTCGAAGCTGCGGACGCGGAAATTGGCGGTTTCGCCGGGCTTCAAAGTGACTTCGGCGGGGACGACCTGGACGAATGCCACGGCGGCGCCGGCGGGGGCGTTGCGCGGACCGGGCAGGGGGATGCTGGCGCCGGGCTGCTTTTTGCCGATGGCATAGGTGCCTTTCGTCGTCACCAGGAAGACGCGGCCTTCGCTAACGGCGACCGAGCCGAGGATCTTTTCGCCGTCGTCATCGCCGGTGGCGCTGGTGGCTTGCGGGAAGGTGACTTCGCTGAGCGTCTCCATGCGGTCGTTGTGCGGCTTGAGGATGAAGAACTTTCCATTTTCCGTGCCAACGTAGAGCTTGCCGTCAGCGAGGACGGGCGAAGCACGCTGGATGGTGCCGATCTGGTGCTTCCAGATTTGGCGGCCGGTGACGACGTCGAAGGCGAAGATGTTGGCGGAGTTGTCGATTTGGATGAGGCGGTCGCCGTCGATGATGGGCGAGGAGAAGCCGAGTTGGAGGCCGGGGAAGTAGAACTTGGCCTGATCCTTCTTGATGGCGCCTTTCATGGTGGCGTCGACCGCGCTGAAGAGGCCCATTTCACTGGTGTCGAGGTTCTCTTCGCTGTGGGTGATGTAGGCGGTGGTGCCGTTGACGACTACACCGGTGTTGATACCGCGCTTCGAGACTTCGTAGCGCCAGGCGGGAACGCCGGTTTGCGGTTGGATGGCGTGGGCGTTGCCGTCTCCGCCGCCGGCGATGAGGAGGCGGACTCCCTTGACGTCGACGATGTTGGTGGGAGAGTAGGTGGTGTCGTAGGGACGGCCGCCGGGAGCGCTGATATAGACGAGGTCGCCGTTCTTCCGATCGAAGGCAAAAAAACGGTGACCGGCGCGGGAGTATTGGCCCCATCCGGTGGAGACGCCGGAGATGATGACGAGGTCGCCATCAATGGCGGGCGATACGGTGCGACCGCCGTGGGTGGTGACGAAACCGAACTCCTCGGCTAACGGCCGTTCCCAAACGAGCTTGCCCATCCGGGAGAAGGCCGCCAGGGTGCCGTGCACACTGAGGACGTAGACGTTGCCAGAGACGGGGTCCACCGACGGCGAGGACCAAGCGGCCCGGTGGGGCGGCACGTCGCTCGAATACAACTTGATGGGCTGCTGCCAAACGGGCTTGCCGGTATCGGCGTTGAGACAGACCAGCAGTTCCTGCAGGGTCTTGCCCTTTCCCAAGGTCGTCAACAGATACAAGTGGTCGCCATGGACGACCGGGCCGGAGCGCCCCCCGACCGGCGCCTTCCATGCCAGATTCTGTCCTGCGGGCGTCCACGTTGCTGGTAGGTTTTTTTCCGGGCTGGTACCGTCGCGAAGCGGCCCCCGCCAATCCAGCCAATCACCGGCGAAGAGGGTCGCCGCCAGGCCCATCCCAAGGAGTACTCGCTGCATAGTCGCCTTTATTCTATCGCTATCGGATGACTTCCCAAGCGAGATGCTCCAATTCTGGAGCGATCAGCTTGTTCCACGCCAGTTGAACCGCGTTCGGCGATCCGGGCGTGGAGATTACGAGTTTGCCGCGATAGACACCGGCCGTGGCGCGGGAGAGCATGGCGGCCGGTCCGACCACTTCGTAGCTCAACATGCGGAAGATTTCGCCGAAGCCGGGCAGGGTCTTTTCGAGGTGCTTGCTGAGGACATCGTAGGTGGTGTCGCGTGGGGCGATGCCGGTGCCGCCGTTCCAGAGGAGAATGCGGGCTTCCGAGGCGGCCAGTTCGTCCAAGACAGCGGCAACTTGAACCGGCTCATCCTTGATGAGGCGGTAGGCTACCGTCTCATGGCCGGCAGCAGCGATCTGTTCGCGCAGCCACTTCGCGTTAATGTCGGTCTCTTCGGTGCGGGTGTCACTCACCGTGATGAGGGCGAGCTTGACGGGGCCCTGGGCGTGGGCGATTTCGCGATGTTCGTTGGTACTTGCCGATCCGGTGGTCATAGGTTCAGGATAGCTGGGGAGCGTATCGATGGAACTGTTTCGATTGGATGGGCGGCGGGCGCTGATTACGGGTGGGTCCCGTGGGTTGGGGGCTGAGATCGCGGAAGGACTGGCCGAGGCGGGAGCGAGCGTACGGTTGCTGGCCCGGCGAGAGCAGTGGTTGACACCAACGATCGAATCGTTTCGCGCTCGGGGATTCGATTGCGAAGGAGCGCTGTGCGATATTGCCGACCCGGCGCAAGTGCAGGCCGCGGTCGAACGCTTTGGCCCCGTGGATATTCTGGTCAACAACGCCGGAGTCTCGTGGGGCCAACCGGCGGAGGAGATGGCGCTCGACAAGTGGCGTCAGGTCCTTGACACCAACTTGACGGGAGCGTTCTTGTTTGCCCAGGCCGCGGGACGGCAGATGATTGCACGGCGCAGCGGCGTGATCCTGAATATTGCCTCCATTGCTGGCATGCGCGGGTCAATGCCGCGGGGAATCCATGCGGCGGCGTACACCGCGAGCAAAGGCGGGTTGATTGCGCTGACGAAGGAGCTGGCGGCGAAATGGGCAATGTATGGCATCCGCGTGAACGCCATTGCTCCTGGCTTCTTCCCTTCCCGGATGACGGAGCGAATCTTGCCGGGGATGCAAGAAGACATTCAGCGGCATGTCCCTCTTGGCCGGGCCGGACACACCGGAGAGCTGAAGGGAGCGGCAATATTTCTTTGCTCGGACGCCGCCAGCTACATCACCGGGCAGACGCTGGCGGTCGACGGCGGCGCGACGGCCGTGGGACTTTAGTCCGTGAGTTGTGGCGCACCCATCGCCAGCCGGTGTAACGCGTCGCCATTCAAATCGAAGTAGAGACGGCCGGATTCGCGCGTTGCTCCCAGGCGGTCATAGAACTGGATGGCGGGTGAATTCCAGTCGAGTACGCTCCAATGCAAAGCGCCGTAATGATGTTGCTTGGCGTAACCAGCGGCAAAGGCCATCATGAGCTTCCCCAGGCCCTGGCCCCGGCTGCGGGCCCGAACAAAGACATCCTCGACATAGATTACCGGCGTTCCGCTGTAGCTCGAAAACCGATGCTGGAGCATAAGATAGGCGACGGGTTCGCCCTCCCAGAAGCCCAGAAAGACCTCGGCAATTGCATCCGCGCCAAACACAAAACGCTCGAGCGCCGTGGGGGTAATCGTGACCGCATCGGCCCGACGCTCCGCGGTCGCCATCTCGCGAATCATCTGGAGCACGAGGTCCATATCCGAAGTGGTGGCCCGCCGTACAGTGAAGAGTTCTGCCATAGAGATCCCTCCAGAGTACTATGCTCACGCATTACTTTCGGACATACGACCCTGGTACGGAAACCTTAGGAATCCATTGCGAGGAACCCGAAGCGACGGATACTATAATCCAGATCCCCCTCCATGGTAAACCCACGCAATTTGGCCGTTAACGTAGCGATCCTGGTGGCCGCGTCCGCGACAGCCTCCGTCGCAGCTCCGCCTGCTCACATTACTGCGGCGCCGGCGTCCCCGTTCCTGACCGGTACGCTGCTTGTGCTCGCCCTCGTGGCTGGAGCATTTGGCTGGCTACTGTGGGACGCCCGCCGCCGTCTGCGTTTCGCCGTGCAGCAACCGCCGCTCCCGCCGCAGGATGCTCTGAGTGCCGCCATTGTTCGCGATAGTTCGGATGCGATCTTCACGATTGATGCGGCTGGCCTGGTGCAGAGCATGAACCCCGCGGCAAGCAAACAGTTCGGCTACGGCATTGAGGAAATTCGCGGCAAGAACATCTCGGCGCTCATTCCGCCGCCCTCTCGAGGTCGGCAGCGTTCGAACTATATGACGAATCCCGGCGCCCGCGAACTGTTCGGTGTTCGGCGCGATGGAACCCGGTTTCCGGTAGACGTGAAGCTGGACGAGTTGTCTTTCGCGAATTGGAACCTGATGGGACTTTCCGTGAGGGACATCTCGACGCGGCATGCGAGCGAAAAGGACCTGGAGCAGCGGCTGGCCTCCGCCGAAGCGATTGTGAACCAGACCGGCGCCCTCGTATTTGTGCTTTCCCCGGATGGCGTGATTGAACGAATGAACCGGGCGTGCGAGGCGCTGCTGGACTTTTCCGGGGGTGAAGTCCGGGGGCAGGCCATTTGGGAGATTGTCGCGATGCCGGCCCGCATGGAGGAGCTGCGCGAACAGATAGGCGAGTTCCTGCGCGGACCTTTTCCTGCTCGGGCAGAACTGGTGTTTGCGGCGCGCGACGGCCATGAGTACACGATGAGCTGCGTGTTTACCGCGACGCTCGACGAACTGAGCACCATCGAGTCGATCATTCTCACCGCCCATGACATCAGTGCCCGGAAGGCATTTGAACGCACGCATCTGCGCACGGAGCGGATGGCTGCCGTGAGCCGTTTAGCGGGCGGCGTGGCGCATGACTTCAACAATCTTTTGACCGCGATTACTGGCTACAGCGGCTTGGCCTTGCAGAACCTGGAGACCGAAAATCCACTGCGGAAGGACCTCGAAGAGATCAAACGCGCCGGAGACCGGGGCGCTGCGATTACGCGTCAGCTACTGGCAATGAGCGGGCGCCATCCGCGGCGTCCTCGCTTGGTGAATCTGAACGAAAGCCTGAAAGGCGCTGAACGGATGTTGCGGGTGCTTACCGGTGAGCCGGTGCATCTGGAATTGCACTCCGATCCCAAACTTCCCCCGGTTGAAGCCGACGTGGCGCAGGTGGAGGAGGTGATCCTGCATCTCGCCGCGTTCCTGCGGGAACAGATGCCACAGGGCGGGCGGTTAACGATCCGCACGGCGACGGAACAGGTGGACCAGGGTAATCCAGACACCGAGCCGCCGTTGGGCGCGGGCCCGTATGTAGTTTTGACGTTGACGGATACCAGCCGGGGCCTGAGTCCGGAGGCGGTGGCGCACCTGTTCGAGCCGTTCTTCCCGGCCCAGGAGACCTCTCGTTCGAATGGCCTCGGCCTCGCGATGGTCGCCGGACTCATTAAGCAGAACGGCGGCGCGATCCTCGTGACAGCAACAGTGGGCGGAGGAAACACGGTTCGCGTTTACTGGCCCAAGGCCGCCCAGCCGGAGTTCGTGACTCCGGACCGGCCAACGCCTCTCTACATGGTTCCCAAGCCCGTGGCGACCGATGGCACCGAAACCGTTCTTCTCGCGATGGACAAAGACGAGGAGCGAGCTCGCGTGAAATCCATGTTGGAACCAGCCGGCTATACGGTGCTCGAGGCCCGCAGCGGACTGCAGGCGATGGAGATTTCGCACAAACACAGCGAAACAATTCACATGGTCATAACCGACGTCGCGCTGCCGAGAATGTCCGGCGCGGACCTGATTCTCGGAATCCGGGTGGCTCGCCCTGCTATCCGTTCGCTCTATGTCACCAGCCGTTCGACAGGAGAGGTTATGACCCACGGGTTGGCTCCGTCGAGCGTCGTGACGCTGAACGCCGAACTGGAGGCCAAAGACCTCCTGGTCCGACTCCGATTCTTACTCGACAATAAGACGATGTCGGTGGGTCAATAGCTCTTAACCCTTCCGGCTATCGCGTAGCAAAGTAAAGAAGCGATCCACATCTTCGGGGCGGGTGTGGATGTGGGTAGCAATCCGCATCAGGTCGGACCCGTAAAGCCACATCTTCTCCGCCGACGCCTTCTTGGCGAATCGTTCGAAGTGCGGTCGTGACATGCGGAACGCCACCAGGCCACCATAGAGGCGGTCATCGTCGGGCGTCATCATCTCCAATTCGGGAATCGCGGCAGCATACTGGCGGGCGCGCTGGGCCAATTGGTGTATGCGACGAAAGATTCGATCCGGACCGATTGCTTCGGCGAAGCGAATTCCCGCCACCATGCCCTCAAGCACAGCCCGGCTGTTGGTGCCGACTTGCATGAAACGGGCGGCCTTTAGATTCCGGGAAGTCCAAGCCTCCGTTGTTACAGTCGGCCAGAGGCGGTCGAGCATCTCTTCCCGGATGTAGAGCAGCCCGCATCCCGGGGGCGCAAAAAGCCATTTGTGCGGGCTGCCCGCCAGGAAGTCGCATTCCAACTGATCGATACGGAACGGAATCTGGCCGTGCATGTGGGCTCCGTCCACAACGGTGATTACGCCCTTGGCCCGGGCGGCAAGACAGATCTCCCGCACTGGCATCACCAGACCTGTGGTCGTTAAGATGCCGCTGAAGCTCAACACGCGGGTCCGAGGGCCAATGGCACTGATGATTCGATCCACCAGTTGCGCGCTATCCTTCGGCGGTAGCGGAATCGGTACCGTGCGGATCCGAATCCCATGGCGCGCCTCGCGCAGCAACCACGCGCCCTTCCCTCCGGTGTGCTCCTGATCCGTCATCAAGACTTCGTCGCCGGAAGCGAGGTCGAGACCTTGCGCCACAAAACTCATGGCCTCAGTAGCGTTATGGGTGATGGCGAGGTTCTCCATTGCGCAACCCAAGAACGTCGCCGCGGCTCGCCGATGTTCCTCCATCAGCTCGTAGCCCCATCGAGGATACTCGTTGCCGATCATTCCGGCGCCACGTTCGAGGTACTCCTCAACCGCCGACACGACTGGCTTCGGCGCCACCCCCAACGAGCCATTGTTCATGTAGGCGCGCCAATCGGGAAGCAGAAACTGCTCCTGACGCAGCCGTTTCCAATAGGCCTCCGGAGCGTTATCGAGCAGCTTCAAGTCTGGCAGCGGCAACACGGCGCTTGCGAGCGCAGGGAACAATGAACGGCGTTTCATCCTCTCCAGCTTATCGCTTCGTTTCAACCATGGTCTTCAGTTTAAAGTTGAAATATTGCGTGCTGATCTCGTTGATGAGCGTTTTGAAAATGAGCACCTTGGCCGTGAAGTTCACCTGCGAACTTTCGGTGAAGTAGTGACCCTCGCTGACCCGCGCCCGGTTCAGGATGAAGCGGGTTCCCTTCTCCACGCGGCCAAGCAGCCCAAATCCGACACTGATGGTATCGAACACCTCAGCGTCAACGCGTACGAGGTCCTTT
Source organism: Candidatus Sulfopaludibacter sp. SbA3 (assembly GCA_945890485.1). Lineage (GTDB taxonomy): Bacteria > Acidobacteriota > Terriglobia > Bryobacterales > Bryobacteraceae. The sequence continues at coordinate 27,865 of CAMDCN010000028.1, forward strand.
TCGGCTTGGTCCACCCAGACTTTTCCACGGACCTTTTCAAAGAATCTGGCGCGCATGCTCGGCGGCTTGTAGCCCGCACGAGGTTGGCAGGCTAGCACCCACGTCTTCCGGCCATCTTTCATCTCCTCGCCGATCAGCCGGTACTCCAGCGCCTCCGGGAACTCCTGAATCAATTCGTCGTTCTCGCGGCCCAAAATGCTGGCCGGTCGCGCACTTTCGGCTTTCCCGTCAGCAATCCGGCGGCGTATCGCTTCTTCCTGACGCCGCTTCGCCAAGTCGGTCAAGGGCTTTCCGTCGACGGTGACGATCCGGGAGATCCAGACGCCCTCCACTCTTTCGGGCCGCATCAAGGTGACGGTTTGGAGCTTCAACCGGCCATCTGGTTCGAACTCCTTCTTGATCACTCGCCGATCGAAAGCATAATCCGCCATGCGCGAATCGCTGGCAACCATGCGGTCGAGCGAGGCCCGCATGATGGGCCGCCAATCCACGGGTTGACCCCACAGATTGCCGGCAACGGCCAATAAGACAAGAACGCGCATATGGTACTCTTCATCATAGCCGTGCTGCTACCCTGACCTCGCCTTCCGGCCTTCTCCCGTCCAGCCAAGGGCCGGGGCTCCCAAAAGGAGTGACCCGATAAAATGCCTGCTCCCCTCTGGCGCATTGGCCTAGCCTTCACCGCCATTTATCTCATTTGGGGCTCTACGTTTCTGGCCACGCGGTTTGCCGTTCAGGCTCTGCCTCCGTTTTTTGTGGCTGGATTCCGTTTTTTTCTCGGTGGCTTGGTGCTGTTCGCGATTGGCCGCAGCCGCTCTCGGGAGCCACTCACCCGCACGCACTGGATCAATGCAGCCAAGTTGGGGCTGCTCTTTTTCTTCATTTGCCATGGCGCTGTCAGTTGGGCAGCGCAACACGTTCCGTCTGGAGTCGCCGCGCTTCTTATGGCGTCCATTGCACTTTGGACCGCAGTCGTTGAGCGTTTTCTCCAAACGAACACGAAGCCGGGGAGGCGGGTGCTGCTGAGTCTCGCCGGAGGCTTCATCGGTCTCGCGGTGCTGGTGTTGAAACCGGAATCGCTCGCCGGGTCCACGCAGGGTCGCACCGCTTCGCTTGCTGTTCTGTGTGGCGCGCTGACATGGGCCATTGCGACGGTATTGTCGTCGCGCTCCCTCCGGCCCCAGAGCAATTTTACGAGTGCTGGCATGCAAATGCTGTGCGGCGGGGGAACGCTGATTCTTTTGAGTGCCGTGCTTCAGCCACCGTCCCTCGACCGTGTCACGCCGGTGACTGTTTGGGCGCTCGCCTACCTCACCATCGTTGGAGCGTTGATCGGCTTCCTGAGCTATACCTATCTGTTGCAGCACGTTCCGCCCACGAAGGTGGCCACCTACGCCTACGTCAATCCGGTGGTCGCACTTCTGTTAGGATGGGCTCTGGCGGCGGAAACGATCTCTGCCCGCTCCCTGATCGCCAGTCTCTTCGTATTGGCAGCTGTGGCTAATATTGTCCTGTCCCGGTCGGCGCCTGTACCTCCCCGCCGGCCCAATCCTCTACCCGTTCCCGCTGAGCAAGGAGCTTGATTGCTATGACTATCTCCCGTCGTCACTTCCTCGAAACTTCCGCGATGGCCGCGCTCGCCGCTGCCACGGGCCACGCCGCTGAAGCCGGTAAGATTCCCACTCGCGTACTCGGCGCGACCGGAGTGCGCATTCCGATCATCGGGATGGGCGGGGGCAGCCGCTTCCTGTCGTACAAGGCGGAAGACGACGCTCTGGCCGCGATGAATAAGGCCATCGACGCTGGCGTCACCTATATTGACACCGCCTACAACTATGGCAGTGGATTGAGCGAAACCCGCGTAGGCAAGATCATGGCGACGCGCCGGAAAGAGGTTTTTCTGGCAACCAAGATCGGCCAACGGAAGGGTGACGAGGCGATGCGGATTCTCGAGGGCAGCTTGAAGCGTCTGCAGACGTCGCAGATTGACACGGTCCATATTCACCAACTGATGGGAGAAGAGGACTTGGCGGCCATCGAAGCGAAAGACGGGGTGCTGAACACGCTCTATAAGGCTCGCGATCAAAAGATGATCCGCTTTGTTGGCATAACCTGCCACACGGATCCGACGGTGTTAAAGCTTGCCCTCGAACGCCACGATTTCAACGTCACCCAGATGGCCCTGAACGCCGCCCTCGTCGGGATGAAACCAGGACAGGGCGGGATGGTCATTAATCCCGATATGCGTCCGAGTTTTGAGACAGTCGCACTGCCGGTAGCCCTCAAGAAGAAAATGGGCGTCACGGCGATGAAGATATTCGGCGCCGACGGCCTCGTCGGACAGGTTCCCTCCGAAAAATTGTTGTATTACTCTTTGTCGCTGCCTGTCGCCGGAGCCGTTCTCGGCATGCCGAAAATCGAGCACATCCTCGAAAACTCGAAGATGGCTCGCACCTTTAAGGCGATGGCCAAACCCGAGATGCAGGATCTCTCACAGGCACTGTCGTCGAAAAACAAGGTGGCTCTGGACCGTTATCTGGCCGATCACGTGGACACCTACACGGTCTAGCCGATTGCGCATATTGCTGACGAACGACGATGGCTTCGACGCGCCGGGCTTAGCAGCTTTGCGCGAGGTGGCGGGCGGGTTGGGGGAGGTGTTCACCCTGGCCCCCGCCACACAGCAATCCTATGTGGGCCATCGAGTCTCCACCGCCACTCCCCTTCTCTTAACCACGTTTGGCCCGAACCAGTTCAAGTTGGCCGGTACGCCGGCTGATTGCGTTCGTGTTGCCTTGCGCGGTCTAGGCGAGAGTTTTGACTGGGTGTTTTCCGGTATCAATCACGGTGGCAATTTAGGTGCCGACGTCTATACCTCCGGAACCGTTGCCGCTGCCCGTGAAGCCGCCCTCCTCGGGGTGCCGGCCATCGCCCTCTCGCAGTTCCATCGGCGCCCGCATCCGGATGACTGGGATAGTTCGGTATCGCTCGCCCGCCGGGCTATCGAGAAGATTCTACTCGACCCGGCGCCAGCCATCTCCTATTGGAATGTCAACTTACCGCATCCCATAGCCGATCCAGCGCAAGTTCCATTGACTGAATGCTCGTTGGATCCGGGCCCTCTGGACGTCGCATTTGCACGTCAGGGGGACGAGTTTCTCTATGCCGGCCGGTATATGGATCGTAGTTGCGCCGCGGGTTCCGACGTCTCTGCCTGCTTCGGCGGCGCGATTACCATCACCCGCCTCGGATAGGGTAATCGGCCTACATTAAGGCCGCCTCATATGCCCTAAAGGAACTAGGGATAGAGGCCGATAGTACCTAAAAAAGGGTATCTAAACTGAATTCCTTGGAGGGGTTAAGGTCCTTGCTGTATCAACGATAGTCCAGATAATTCCGATCTAGAACATGAAGGCAGGGTATCGCCCGCCTGATCGACCCGTTATAAGGACCTACAACATTCTATGCGCCTCTTCTCGACTCTCATCCTCGCCGCCGTATCGCTGGCGCCGAATGCATTTACGGCCGAATTCTCGTTCTTCAGCATTTTGCGGGCTGGCCTACCGGGTAATGGTGACTGGGAGATCGGCACGGGCCTGAATGGCAACACCATTCCGGACAGCTCTCAATACCGGTATAACCAGAACACGCCTGGGTGGTCCAACAACCTGGACCAGCAGTTTCGAATCGGCTACACACAGGCCACGAACACCGTCTATGCGACAGTTTGGGGCGCGACCGGAATTGAGTACACCTCGGAGTACAATCCCGATGGTGGCTCGACCGCGTCACCCAACGGCCAGTGGACAATCCAGACCAACGCGATGTACGTTTCCGCGACTCCGCGGCTAAACAACAACGGGCAGTCGGCTCCCAGTTCTATTCGCGTCGAGAATCTCGAGTTCAGCTCCGCGGTAAACGTGTTGCAGCCACTGACGCAAACGAGTCTGTATGCCTCTCAGCCCACCGGCACTCAGCTTAGGGCGAACACAACGCCAATCGTGTTTTCCGCGGCCGCTAATGGCGGAGACTGGTACCTGGACGGGACCATTCGATTTAGCGGACTGGCCGGAAGCGGCGGAGGTGTAGGGGCACAACGGTCCAGCCTGCAATTCGGACTGACGGCAAACTACGTGGATAGTCCCGAACCTGCGGCGGTACTGCTGGTTTCCGGTGGGCTCGTGGCAATGGCTTATTGGCGACGCAGGAGGTCAATGGCCTGATGGAAACCTATTGGCCGCCACGGCAACCCACTTTGGCTGACATCTTCAGCCTCTCTAGCGCCAACGATCTTCGGGCTCTCGCTAAGCGCTTCTGGTGGGCGCCACTTCTTGGGGGGATTCTGGCCGTTGTCGTCGGGATGGCCATTTCTCATTGGTTTCCCAGCCGCTTTCAGTCACGGGCGCAGGTCCGATTCATTCCTCCCCAGGTTGCCGAACGTTATGTCACTCCCAACCTCTCGATGCAAGTGGAGCAGCGTGTTTATGCGTTGGCACAGCTACTACGCAGCCGCATCACGGCCACGAGAATCGTAGACGGCTTCCACCTGTATCCAGAACGTCGCCGTTTCTACACGACCGCGGATCTATTGCCAACCTTTCACGAAGACCTTCGGATTCTGACTGTCGGTTCGACATCCGGTGATCGTGGCCAAGCCATCCCGACGGTGGAACTCTCGTTCTCGTACCCGGATCCGGCGGTAGCCCAGAAAGTGGTACAGCGGCTCGTAGAGGTGATTTTTGAAGAAAACCGGAGATATCGCACCGACCAGGCACTGGGAACCACAGAATTCCTGAACGAACAGGTCAAACTGATGGAGGCCGAAGTAGACGAGTTGGAAGCGCGGATTGGCGAGCTACAGACCAACACCAACACATCGTCGAATCCCAACCAGTTGGGAAGCTCAACGCAGCGCCTCTATGCAATCGACACGCGAATCCGGGACATTACGCATGACCTGCGAGAACGCGAAAAAGAGAGAGACCGGGCAACGCAGCTCGTTGTCGGAGCGCAACGAAGACTAGCCGCGATCGACAAAGAAAATCCCCAGTCCTCCATTCTGCGTTTTGGCATCGACTCCGCCACTGATCTCACCCGCCGCCGGATGATTAGCGCTCGCGCTCTGGTATTGGAGCTGCGACAGAAGTATCTCCAAACCCATCCGGACCGGGCCCGGGCCGAACTCGAACTCAAGGAGGCCGAACAGGAGTATTCGCACGCGGTGGCAAACGAAGTTGATCAGGATCGGCATCTCCGCAAGGTGGTAATCTCCGCCGAAATCGAGACGCTCGATGCGGAGCGCCGGGCCGCCGAGAAAGCGATCATCGACCTACGCCGGCAAGAAGATGAGTTCCGTGCCGAGGCGCAAAGAGTCCGCGCCGAAATGGTCGTGGATCCGGCAACGAACACGGAATTGTTGGCTCTAACCAGGCAATACGACGATCTCAAGGAACAATACGGGGCCTTAATGAAAAAGCAACAAGAATCCCAGATCGCCTCGGAGATGGAGAGACGCGGTCAGGGAGAGACGGTTGAGATGATCGAGCCGCCATCCCTCCCAAGCTCGCCGCAAGGAATGCGCCGGCCGTGGCTTGTCAGTGCATACGGTGCTGCGGGAGTCGTTTTCGGACTCCTGCTGGCGTGTCTATTGTACGTACGGCGCCTCCGCGTCAGTTCGAGCAAGGCGCTCCAGACGTGGTCCCAAGTCCCAGTCCTGGCTGTGTTCTCCGGTGGAGGCCTGGTTGGTCCGGCCAAGCCATCGCAACATTTGGTCGAGAAGTGGATCCAGCGTTCCGTCCTATCAATTCTCCCATTTATCCTCGTGATGTCCGGCTGCGGAGCGTTTTCCGAATCACCAGTGACCCTCGTCGAGCGCGGTCTGGCGCTTGAAGCGAAAGGGAACAAAACCGCCGCCAGCATTCTCTATCGGCGGGCTATTAAGATTGACGGCCGTTGTGGTCCGGCCTATAAAGCCCTGGCGGCCCTCGCACTTCGCGAAGGCGAAGTCATTTCGGCGCGCGAGGCCTATATCCGCGCCGTTGAATTGCACCCGGCCGATGGCGCCTTGAAGGCCAAATTGGCTGACGTCACCTATCGTCTCTACTTCTCGGATCCGGGCCGCCCTGGCGGCCTTCTGCGCGAAATTGAAGTGTTGGCCGCGGAGCTGGTCCAGCGCTGGCCCAAACTGGCCGACGGACACCGGATCCAGGCTCAAGCCATGCTGGAACGCCATCAACTACCCGCTGCCATCGAGGCGCTTGAGCGAGCGTTAAAGGTCCTGCCCGCCGAGCCGACGCTCAGCAGTCAATTGGCGGCCGCTTACTATCAGCGGGGAGACCGCGACCGGGCGGCAGAGATCCTCAGCGAACTCCTGGACAATGCATCGGATTTCGCGAACGCGTACGATCTTTTCTACCTGCAATCCATGCAATCGGGCAAACTCGAACTTGCCGCCGAGATCCTCATCCGCAAGTGGCAGCAATTTCAAACTGTCGACTCGGGTCTCCAAGTCGCAGCCCACTATGCGGCAACGAAGGACCAGAAGAAGGCCGCGGCTTTCCTGGACGCTCTGGTCGAGGCCATGCCGAACGTTACGCTAGTCCAGGCCAAGGTTGGGGATTTCTGGTTGCATCGGGGCGACTTGGTCCGCGCGCGTTCCCACTATGAACGAGGCCAATCGCTCGAGCCGAAGCTTCGCAGCGAATACACCGGCAGACTCGTCGAACTACTCTTGGCCTCTGGAAAAGCAGGCGACGCCCAGATGTTGATCGAAACCGAGAAAGCTCACTCGCCGAACGATCTGAACCTCCAGGCAATTCACGCCGCCGTCCGACTCTCGGCCACCAAGCCCGACGACCGCCGCGAAGCGCGCGTGCGCCTGGAACATTTGCTCTCGCAAATGCCCACGTCGCCCTTCGTTCGATACCATCTGGGCCGCGCCTATCTCTTTGAAGGAAACGCCCCTAAGGCGGCCGAGCACTTGGAGCGTTCCGTGGCGCTGGACCCCAATTATGCCCCCGGCTGGCTCGCGCTAGCGGAAGCAGAATTGATCAGCGGTGATACGGCGCGGGGCGAGCAGCGCGCCCGGAACCTGCTTCGACGCCTGCCGGGCCATCCGATCGCTCTGCAACTGACGGCTCGCGCGCGTATGGCACAGCAACGGCCGGGCGAAGCCGAAGACCTGCTGAATCAAGCTGTCCGCAGCCGGCCAGAAAATCTCGTTACCCTCTACGACCTGTTCCAAGTCCAGATGGCACAACGCCATTGGGAGCAAGCTGCCGACACGATCAACCTGCTGCGAAAGAGCTCACCCAAAGGCGATTGGAAAGTAGATCTGGCCGAAGCCCAACTGGCGGGCCGGCGTGGAGACCCTGCACGATCCCTGGCCATTTTGGAAGCCACGTTGAAACAGCAATCCCACGTCATCGCGGTGCGCGGTGCCTATGCAGCGCTACTCTTGCATACCGGTCAAGCGGCCCGTGCGCTCAGCCAGTATCAGGCGCTCGCAAGCTCCCAGCCAGACAACTTTGAGTACAAGCTCGGCCTGGCCAACTCTTTGGCCCTAGACGGAAAGGCGCCCGAGGCACTAGTTCGTTATGAGGAATTGCAGCGGTCCCACCCTGCGGACCCGAGGGTATGGGTCCAGTACGCGGCGTTGGCGCAAAGAGCGGGACGGTCCTCCGATGCGATCCGCGCCTACCGCGCCGCTGTTGCAAGGGACGACACCAATCCATTGGTTCTCAACAATCTTGCCTGGATTCTGGCTCAATCGGGCCAGGACCTGCCGGAAGCGATTACGTTGGCACAACGGGCGCAGAAACTGATGCCCGGCAGCGCCGAAATTGACGACACGCTGGCGACCGCCTATCGCAAGATGGGCCTGGATCGAAATGCACTGGCCGTTTATCGACAAATGTTGAAGTACGTCCCCGCCGAAGCGCGTCCCCGGATTGAGGCAATGATTAAAGAGGTCCACAAGACCACTGCGCTCGCCCCATCCATCATTCAGGAGCGTCCTAATGAACCACGGAGCTAAGACTGCGCGAAGCCCGGAGGCAGTTTCCGACCAGGAGACGATAAACTCCCTTCGGGCGCTGAGCGGCCTTCAATCGAACCTGGAGTCGCCGCCCCCGTTCACGCCACACCCGTCCGTTGAACAGGAGCAGAAGGACTCTTCAGCGGCTTGGTCAATTCACTTCTCCTCTGTGCGGGAACACCCGGTCGAATTCCTCCGCCGCCTGCCGCTCGCCCACATCCCCTCCGCTGACTGGCAAGAACTGCGTCGGCTGCGAGACAGCCTTTGGGACGCCCAGGACCACAATACAGACGACTCCGCACCGTTCAGTTTGATTGGATTGGCGGGACTCAGCAGCTCAAGCGAAAGATGGGCCGTGGCGTCCGGACTGTGGGCGTCACACTGGGAATGGACCGGCTGCCGGGTACTGCTCATCGACGCCGATCCGATCAACGCACCCTCTCTGCAAGCTCCCGAACTGGCTCCCAACCCAGGATTCATCGACGTAGCCGCTCGAACCGCGACCCTTTCGAGCGCTCTGCAACGGATTCATGGCACTCAACTCTATCTGATGGGTCCGGGCAGTTTCGAAGACGCCAGCCTGGACCCGATCGACTTCCGGTCGATTCGTCCTCTTTTCGCTGAACTTCGCCGCCACTTTGATTTCGTGTTCCTCCACCTCCCAAGCCATGAAGGCGCCAGCGACCTTGCGGCCTGGGCGCGGAATACCGACGGCACCGTCCTGACCTGCCGCCGCAACCACGATCGCTATCAGGATGTGGAAACTTTGCTCGCCCATTTTCCGCCCCAGAAAGCCGTTGGCTGGATAGTGCTGTAGCGGCCAATCGAGTGGTCAATGTTGTCCGTGTTGCCGGTGTTGTCAGAGAGGTATCGGCTTGGCTAACGTAGAGTATGCGTCGTGCCGTCCTCCTTGCCTCACTCGCCATACTCGCTTCACTTGCCTTCGGACAGAGTCGAAAGAGCCCGCTCGACAAATTCCGTCAACTCGAAGAGATCCTTCCAACTCCGAACGAGTACCGCACCGCCTCCGGTGCCCCTGGCCACAAGTACTGGCAACAGCGAGCCGACTATCAAATAGCCGTCGAACTCGACGACGTCAATCAGCGGATCCTCGGCTCAGCGACTATTGACTATCACAATAATTCGCCAGACACCTTGCAGTATCTCTGGCTGCAGCTCGACCAGAATATTTGGCAAAAACATTCGGACACGCCGCTCACGGAAACTGCGCCCGACCTGAAGCGTTTCCCCTTGCCGATCGCGCGCCGCCTCATGGATGACCCCTTCGACGGCGGATACACGATCGGTGCTGTCCGCGATGCCAACGGCCGGGAACTTCACAAACAAATAAACCGCACGATGATGCGGGTCGATCTCCCCTCCCCGCTCCCTTCCGGGCAATCCTTTCGATTCTCCCTAAGCTGGGACTATAAGATCAACAACTCCAAGCGCACCTCAGGCCGTACCGGCGCGGAGTTCTTCAAGAAGGACGGCAATTGGATTTACGAAATTGCCCAGTGGTTCCCCCGTATGGCGGCCTACAACGATGTCACAGGCTGGCAACATAAGCAGTTCCTTGGCACCGGCGAATTCACCCTTGAATTCGGCGACTATCAGGTGAAGATCACCGTCCCGAACGATCATATCGTCGCCTCGACCGGAGTCCTGCAGAACCCGCAGGAGGTCCTCTCCCCGGCTCAACACCAACGTCTCGAACAGGCCCGCACGGCAACGAAGCCGATTCTGATCGTCACACCCGCGGAAGCCAAGGCCGCTGAGAAGGCCAAACCAAGCGGGAAGAAAACCTGGATCTTCCATGCCAAAAATGTGCGCGACTTCGCCTTCGCTTCCTCGCGAAAGTTCATTTGGGACGCGCAAGGGCACAATGTGGGCGGGAACCCCGTCATGGCCATGAGCTTCTACCCCAACGAAGGCAATCCACTTTGGGAGCGCTACTCTACCCAGGCCATCATCCACACCTTAAACATCTACTCCCGCTACACCTTCCAGTATCCGTATCCCATCGCCATCTCCGTCAACGGACCCGTCGGCGGCATGGAATATCCAATGATCTGCTTTAACGGTCCCAGGCCGCTCGAAGATGGGACCTACTCGCAGCGCACCAAGTACGCCCTCATCGGCGTAGTCATTCATGAGGTCGGGCATAACTACTTCCCCATGATCGTCAACTCCGACGAGCGCCAGTGGACCTGGCTCGACGAAGGCATCAATTCCTTCCTCCAGTTTCTCGCCGAACAGGAATGGGAGCCGAACTACCCTTCCCGCCGCGGCGAACCAAGCACCATCGTCGAATACATGCTCAGTCCTGGGCATGACCCGATCATGACCAATTCGGAGAGCGTAGTCGCCCTTGGACCGAATGCCTATGGCAAGCCGGCCACGGCACTCAACATCCTACGGGAGACCATCCTGGGCCGTGAGTTGTTCGATTTCGCTTTCAAAGAGTACTCCCGGCGCTGGATGTTCAAACGCCCCATGCCCGCCGATTTCTTCCGCTCGATGGAAGACGCCTCCGGCACCGACCTCGATTGGTTCTGGCGCGGCTGGTTCTACACCAACGAACACGTCGACATCTCCCTCGATATGCTGACGCAGTACAACATCGATACCCGCAACCCCGAGATCGAAAAGCCTCTTTCAAAAAAGGCGAAAGAAGAGGAGCCGGTCACCCTCTCCGCGCAGCGGAACAAGCCCCTGCGCAAGCGGACGGACGATCACCCGGAATTGCTCGATTTCTACAACAAATGGGATGAATTCGCTCCGCTCCCCTCGGAAAAGAAGGCCTTTGAGACCTATCTCAAGGAACTTGAGGAAGACGAGCGCAAGTTACTCGATCCAACCATGAACTTCTATGCGCTCGACTTGAAGAACATCGGCGGCGTAGTGATGCCCGTAATTCTCGACGTCGAGTTCAACGACGGGACCAGGGAAGAGCTGCGCATTCCGGCCGAAATCTGGCGGCGGCAAAGCAACTCAGTCACCAAGCTCATCCCCACCCGCAAGGAGATTCGATCCATCACGCTCGACCCCCACCTGGAGACAGCCGACGCCGACCGAAGCAACAATCATTGGCCGCGCAAGCCCGTAAAAAGTAAGTTTCAGTTGTTCAAGGACGAACGCGACGGCAAGCGGAATCCCATGAACGAGGGCAAATCCGATGGGACGCCTCCTCCTTCCAGCAATAACTAGCATCGGGCTCGCCATGGCGCACCAGTTCCACTTCGGGCATATCGACGCGAATTGGAACTCTGCCGCCAAGACCCTCGAACTCTCTGTCCGGCTCCACGCCGACGACCTGGAGCAACTTCTCCGCCAGCGTCACGGCCGGCCACTGGAAATCGACCGCGACCCTCTGGCCGAGAAACTAGCCTGCTCGTATGCCCTCGAAACCGTGGGCTTCGATCAAGCCCGGCTTCGCTGTCTCGGCATGGAGGTTACAACCCACCAAGTTACGCTCTATCTTGAGGCGCCTGCGGCTGAGCCTCCGCAGCGAGGTCGCTTCCGATCGTTCTCGGCTGAATTCCCCGACCAGATCAACACCGTGCAACTCCTGACGGACGACCGCCGAACTGGCCCGGCCATTGCGTTCCTCCAAGCGGACCAATGGAAACGGCTCCGCCCTTAGTCGCGCACCCCTATGGCGCCAGCCGTTCGGCTCCCGCGGGCACCAACGGCACAACGCGGACCCGGAACCCCATCTGTTCCGAGCCCGCGCACGAATCATTAGTCGACGTCCACGCCGTCCCCGCTCACCTCGAGTTCGGCCTCGGCCTGTTCGGCCGCCGCCGGACCAGCCGCCAACGCTTCGGCAAGCACCTTCTGCGCCGCCTCCAGTTTATTGCGCGCTACGCTCACTTCAAACGGAACGCTCGAAAAACCCACGGCACCCTCAACCACCGACTCGATACCGGCCGCGCGCAACACACTTTCCACGGCTCGCGCCTCCATCTCGGCCTGTGGCCCATGATAGTTTCCCAGGATTACGAAATCGAGTCCGGAGGTCTCATTCAGTTCTGCATCATTCATAACGCCCAACGTATCACTGTCGGGGCGCCCCCGGCAGCCTGCCCGGGTTTTCAGCCTCCCCCTTTTCTCGATCAGTTTTTCTGTATGATGACCCTCGTGCGTTTCCCCACCCTTCTTGCCCTCTCCACCCTCACCGTCTTTGGAGCCGACTACTTCCCTCCCCCCGACGCCAAGGGCGGTTGGCGCACCCAATCGGACGCCTCACTGAACGCCAAATTAGACAAGGTGTTCGAGTACGTCCAAAGCACGACGCAACACGGCGGCCTACTCGTAGTCCACAAGGGGCATCTGGTGTATGAGCGCTACTTCGGCCGCGGGCATCGCGAAGCGCTGCCGGAGCTCGCCTCCACCGGCAAGGCGTTTACCTCCCTCGCTACCGCAATTGTCATGAAACAGAACCCCGCACTCTTTCCGCAGGGCCTCGAGACGAAAATATTCTCGCCCAAACTCCTCCCCGCCGAAGCATTCCCCCTCAACGATCCTCGCAAGGAGCAAATCTCCATCGGGCAGGTCCTCTCGATGTCAGCGGGGCTGCGTGGCACGAATCCTGTCTATGTGAAAGGCCAGCGACAAACCTGGCCAAATCCCACCGAAGATAACGGCCCCTACTCCACCACCGACGGCTTCGCCCTCAAACAAACACTTTGGTGCAATCCCGGCGATTGCTACTCCTATTCCACCGCCTCCAGCCACATCCCGGCCATCATCGTCCGCCATGTCTCCGGAATGGAGATGGAGGATTACATGCGCAAGAACCTCACCGGCCCTCTCGGGTTCGGCACCTGGGGCTACGCGATGTATCGGCCAAAGCTGAAGGGTGGCATCGACGCCAACGGACGCATGCTGCACACCCCCGGCGGAGGGTCGATCGCCGTCCGCGCCACGGATATGCTCCGGTTTGGCTATCTGATGCTCCATCAGGGCCGTTGGGGGAAACGCCAAGTTATCCCGGCCGAATTCGCCACGCTCTGTGGCCAGTCCGTCTCCTACAATCCCCACTACACCCATAGCTTTAACTTCAACACCAACGACGACAGCCACATCGCCGGTCTGCCCAAAGATGCCTTCTGGAAAGGCGGCGCCGGAGGCCACGGTATCTACATCGTGCCTTCGCTCGACCTCGTGGTATTCAAGTTGGGTGGCAATGAGGGCCAGTACGACCCGGCCCTCACCAAGCTTCCGGTCAAGTACTCCTACGATGGCTCACGCAGCAATTGGACCGCCCCGGATCCAAAGCTGGTCGGCGACTCGTCTCCGAAGACACTGCAGCTCGTCGTGGAAGCGCTGGCAAGTCGATAGGCCTATTACGCTCACGGGAGTACTTCTCCCCCTTAGGTTCGTCCGAGTTACCCGCCGTAGCCCATAGGGAGTAGTACGGCCACTCGAAATTTCGCAAAAACTGTGCGAGATTAGTGGCTCCTCAATCCCTACGGACAGCCACTGGGTTCTGGAACGGCAAACACCGTCCTGGACCCGTGGGACTGTATCAACAAACACGGCCAAGCTTCACACTGGCGGGCGGAGGACTGCAATCTCCTCCTCCCCCTACTACGCCTATGTCTATTCGGCTCGCTATCTTGCTGCTCGTCTCCGCCTTCCTGGGCTATTCGCAACCTAGTCAGGTGGGCCAATGGACGGGGTTGCTGAATTGGCCGTTCATCCCGGTAAGCGTGGCCCATCTTTCCGATGGCCGGCTCGTCGCGTGGGCCTCCACTCGTCCCACCACATTTCCCGCCGGGGACACGTTCAGCTATGCGGCCATCTACGATCCGGCCACCGGACAGATTAGCGCGCTCAACAATACCGCCCATGACATGTTCTGCGCCGGACTGGCCAGCACCGGAGACGGCCGGATTGTCGCCTCCGGAGGCGGAAGCGACGTCCGCACCACCTCATCGTTTCCCATGACCACCCGCCAGCCCCAAACATGGTCCCGCCAGTGGGATATGTTGGCGCGCCGCTGGTACAACTCCTCCATCACTTTGCCCACCGGCAATGTACTGACTATGTGGGGACGAACGGCCGGTACGCTCACGGAACTGTTCAACCAGAACACGAATACCTGGAGCGCCCTGTCGGGCATCTCGCTGCTCAGTTCCGCCGAACCCAATGATGGTGTCGACGACGACAACCAATGGTTCCCCCATCTGCACCTGATGCCGAACGGCAAGATCCTGATGGCCGGGCCGTTGCGCACCATGCAATGGCTGGACCCCACGGGAGTGGGGAGCGCCCAAGCCATCGGCAACCGGACCGCGGACGCAGAACGCCACCGCAAGCTTGGCGCCTCCGTGCAATTCCTACCCGGCAAGATCCTCTTCACCGGTGGCCGCGACGACCGCTATTCACCCCGCGTGTGGAATACCGCGGTTGTGATTGACGCCACGAGCGGCTCCCCGGTCACGTCAGCCACAGGGAGCATGCAGTACGCCCGGGCCTTCCACAATGTTGTGATGTTGCCGAACGGCGAGGTTCTCGCGGTTGGTGGCAACACTAGCGGCACTAAATTCAGTGACGTCGGCGGCGTTACCGTCCCCGAGATCTGGAATCCCACCACGGGCCAGTGGCGCTCCGTAGCCACGACGGCCGTTCCCCGGGGCTACCATATGGTCGCGATCCTCCTGCGGGATGGACGGGTTTTTCTTGGCGGCGGTGGGCTATGCGGCTGCCAAGCCGACCATCAGGATTCGCAGATCTTCTCGCCGCCCTACCTGTTTAATGGAGATGGAACACCGGCTACCCGTCCCGTCATCGACCTTGCGGCAGCGGACCTTAAGCCAGGACAAACCTTCGGACTCAAGGGCTCGGACAACATCACGGGCTTCCGTCTCATTCGCCTGCAAGCAACCACGCACGGAATTAACTCGGACCAACGCTACATCCCCGTTCCCCATAACAAAGTCTCCACCGGCAACTACAACCTGACCCTCGACTCCAACCAAAGTGTGTTACCGCCCGGAATGTATTGGCTATTTGCCCTCACTACCTCCGGAACCCCGTCGATCGGCTATCCCGTCCAGATTCATACTCCCACCACCTGGCCCGGCGGCGTGGCCGGAGAGACCAACCTGGCCAAGGGCAAGCCAGCCACCCAATCGAGCACCGAAGGTTCTGCCGCCGCCTCCCGCGCGGTTGACGACAACACGAATGGAGACTTCCAGCAGAACTCCGTCAGCGCTACCGCCGTCCAACCCCAACCGTACTGGCAGGTGGACCTGGGAGCCTCCGCGTTTCTCTCCTCCGTCCGGCTGTGGAATCGTACCGACTGCTGCGCCAACCAATTGGGCAACTTCCACGTCTTCGTTTCGGATCAGCCGTTCACCGGTACCACGGTCGCACAGTCTCAGGCCCAGTCCGGCGTGCTCGATCTGGCCTCCCCGGGCATCGCCGGGGTAACCACCACCCTGCCCGTCAACCGGACCGGCCGCTATGTCCGCGTTCAACTGGAAGGCTCGACGAATCTGCGATTGGCGGAGGTCGAAGTCTTCGGCTCCGTCATCACCAATTTCCCCCCCGAAGTGTCATTCCTGGCTCCCGCCAACGGCGCCAACTTCACCGGCCCTCTCTCACTGAATCTGAGCGCTTCGGCCTTCGACCCGGAAGGCAACCTCGCACGGGTCGAGTTCTACGCGGGAACGACCAAACTCGGCGAAGACACGACCTCGCCCTATTCGTTCGCCTGGAACAATGCCCCTGTTGGCTCCCACACGCTTACCGCCCGCGCTTTCGATGCCGCGGGTCTTTCGACGACCTCCTCCCCGGTCAGCATCACCATTGCCCCCCCGCCAGTCACCAACAATCCCCCAACCGTCTCCTTCACCGCACCTGTCAACGGCGCCACCTTCGCCGCACCCGCCGGCGTCTCGTTCTCCGTTGCTGCCGCCGATCCGGACAACAATCTCGCCCGCGTCGAGTTCTACAACGGCGCCACGAAGATCGACGAAAAAACCAGCGCTCCGTTTACCTTTAGCGCCGACAATCTAGGTGCCGGCAGTTACACCTTCAAGGCCCGCGCGATTGATGCCGCCGGCCTGTTCGTCGAAACCGACCTTACCGTCCGGGTCCTCACCCGTCAACTGCAATCGCTCAAGAACGTGCCCGTTCCGGAGCCCTCGCAACTCGCCGCGTTTGTGAAGAACCGCTCTGCCGCCATCGCCCTCGGCAAAGCGCTGTTCTGGGATACCCAGGTTTCGAGCGACGGCTCCATCGCCTGCGCCTCCTGCCACTTCCACGCCGGCGCGGACACTCGGATTAAGAACCAGGCCAACCCGGGCACCTTCCGTTCCGGATCGCCGGTCATGACCTTTGAAGTGTCGCGGACAGGCTCCCCGCACGGACCGAACTATACGTTGAAACGCGGCGATTTTCCGCTCCACAGCCTCTCCAACCCGAACGATTCCAACTCCACCATCCTCTACCAGTCCAAGGACGTGATCGGCTCCCATGGCGTATTCCTCCGCCAGTTCTCCTCGGCCGGAACACCGCCGGAGGAGGATGCGTGTGTCAGCTCGGGCGACCCGGTCTTCGGGGCGTTTCGCCGCGCCACCGGCCGCAATTCCCCCCCCACCATCAACGCCATTTTTAACGTGCGCAATTTTTGGGATGGGAGAGCGAATTCCATCTTCAATGGCGTCGATAGCTTCGGCCCCAGAAATGCCGCGGCCGTCGTTTATCGTGGCACCCCACCGGTCGCCGTATCCATTGCGCTCGACAACGCTAGCCTCGCCTCTCAAGCCCTGACGCCTGGCGTGTTGGCGGGAGAAATGTCCTGTAATGGCAGAACCTGGCCGGAAGTCGGCCGCCGACTCTCGTCAGCTACGCCACTCGCCCGGCAGGCGGTGCTTGCCTCCGATTCCTCCCTTGGCGCCTATGTCGCGCCGGGCGGCCTCGGCCTCAATCTCACCTACGCTCAGATGATCCAGGCCGCGTTCCAGAACGACCTGCACGCATCCGCATCGTCCATCACCGTGAATGGACGGTCCTACTCCCAACTCCAGGCCAATTTCTCTCTCTTCTTCGGCCTTGCCGTCCAACTCTATCAGTCCACTCTCGTTTCGGATCAAGCGCCGATCGATAACTATTTCGCGCCGTATCCCTCCACTGCGGTGGCCAACGCGAACGCCCTTGACCCAACTGCAGTTACAGGAATGAATGTGTTCAACGGCAAGGGGCGCTGCGTCACTTGCCACCACGGACCGCAGTTGACCAACGCCGCCACGCCCGCACGCGAAGCCTCGGCCATCGGCGCCCTCGTCTCCTACATGTTCAACCGGAACGGAGAACCAGCCGCCTACGACCTCGGTTATTACAATATCGGTGTCCGCCCCACCAGCGAAGACCTGGGTCTCGGCGGAATCGACCCCTTCGGCAATCCGATCTCCCTCAGCCGCCAAGTCAAATCCGGCATCCGCAAGGACACCTTCACCACCGATCCCTGCACGTTTGAAGCGAGCCCCTGCATTCCGCTCACCGCCAGCAGCCGCGATGCGGTGGACGGCGCCTTCAAAACTCCTTCCCTCCGCAACATCTCCCTCACGGGGCCCTATTTCCACAATGGCTCGGCGGCGACGCTCGAAGAGGTGGTGGAATTCTACAATCGCGGCGGAAACGCCACGGGTACGCCGGCCGCCGACTCCTCGGGCTTCGGCGTCAACGCTTCGAATCTACACACCGACATCCGTCCGCTGGGCTTGGCTGAGTTTGAGAAGGCCGCCCTGGTTACCTTTCTCAAATCTGCACTTACCGACGATCGAGTCCTCTTCGAACGAGCGCCGTTCGATCATCCGTCGCTCCCCTTGGTACATGGGCAGAACGGCTCACAGACGGAACTCCTGCTCCTGCCCGCGGTCGGCAGCCCGGGACGCGCCCAACCGCTCCCGAGCTTCGAGGAGATCCTCCTCGCTGGCGATCTAGGCTACAGCCCCGCGCCCTCCATCTCGCTTTCTGTACCCGCCGGGCCAATTGGCGCTCCCGCCAGCGTGGAGTTGACCGCCACCACTACCGGAACCGTTGCCCAAGTCGAGTTCTACAACGGCGCTACCCTTCTCTTTACGGATACGACGGCGCCCTACTCCTACACTTGGCCCAATGTCCCCGCCGGCTCCTACGCTGTCACCGCCAGAGCGGTTACTTCGAGCGGTTTCTCCGTGACCACCCCCTCCGCCACCGTTACCGTTGGCGCTGCACCAATCATCACCCTCTCCGCTCCCACGACGCCACTCGCCGCACCCGCCAGCGTCGCCCTCTCCGCGGCCACCACCGGTACTCTCACCCAGGTCGAGTTCTACAACGGAGCTACCCTCCTCTCCACCGACACGACCGCACCTTACGACTTCACGTGGACCAATGTCCCCGCCGGTACCTACACCCTCACCGCCAAAGCTATCGCCACCAACGGCCTCACCGCCACCTCCGCCCCGGCCACCGTAACCGTCGGCGCAGCGCCCACCATTGCCCTCACAGCGCCCACTACGCCACTCGCCGCACCAGCCAGCGTCAGCCTGTCGGCGACCACCACCGGTACCATCTCCCAGGTCGAGTTCTACAATGGAGCCACCCTCCTATCCACGAACACGACCGCCCCGTACGCCTACACCTGGACTAACGTCCCCGCCGGTTCCTACACCGTCACCGCGAAAGCGATTGCCACCAACGGACTCACCGTCACCTCGGCTCCTGCCACCGTAACCGTCGGCGCAGCACCCACCATCGCCCTCACGGCTCCCACGACGCCGCTCGCGGCACCCGCAACAGTCGCATTGTCGGCTACCGCCACCGGCACGCTCTCCCAGGTCGAGTTCTACAGTGGAACCACCCTCCTCTCCACCGACACGACCGCACCCTACGCCTACACCTGGACCAACGTCCCCGCCGGCTCCTACATCGTAACCGCGAAAGCGATCGCCACCAACGGCCTCGCGGCCACTTCCGCCCCGGCCACCGTCACCGTCGGCGCAGCGCCCACCATTGCCCTCACGGCCCCCACGACGCCACTCGCCGCACCGGCCAGCATCAGCCTGTCCGCAACGACCTCCGGCACGCTCTCCCAGGTCGAGTTCTACAACGGAGCCACCCTCCTCGCTTCCGACACGACCGCACCCTACGCCTACACCTGGACCAACGTCTCCGCCGGCTCCTACACCATCACCGCCAAAGCGATCGCCACCAACGGACTCACCGCCACCTCCACCCCGGCCACCGTCACCGTCAGTGCCGCTCCGACCGCCCCCACAATCAATCTCACCGTGCCCTCCAGCCCTCTTGCCGCTCCGGCGACCATCGAACTCTCTGCAGCAACGATAGGTACTCTCTCCCAGGTCGAGTTCTACAACGGAGCTGCCCTCCTCTCGACCGACACAACCGCACCCTACGCCTACACCTGGACCAACGTCCCCGCCGGTTCCTACCCGCTCACCGCCAAAGCCATCGCTACCAATGGCTTAACGACGACCTCCGCACCGGTCACCTTAACCGTCAATCCCCCCGCCACCAGCGGCCCCACCCCCTCCGCCCATTGGCCC
>CAMDCN010000029.1 GCA_945890485.1 Candidatus Sulfopaludibacter sp. SbA3
TCTCGATGAGATGGAGCCGCAACACTCTGATCTTGTCGTCCGCGCTCCAATGCCGTCTTTCTTTCTTCAAGGTCTCGCTCCAAAGACCTCTTCGACCACTTTCCTTTCGGCTTTAACCGATTCCTCCGGTTTCAACTGAGGCAAAACAGCGGCTGTTCTTCTCAAGCAGCTGCTTGACGCGGTTCAGGATATAAAGAACGTTCGGATCGGTAAAGCTGAACCCTAGGAACAGAAAGGTTTTTCTCGCAAGATCGCCTTTGAGCGAGATGGTGAACACCTCGCGCTCATCGTTGTAGCTTTCGTAGTCTTCCTTCGTGAGCACGGCATTGGCGGGGTCGGTTTTATCGCCGTGCATTTTATAGATCGTCACATCGCTACGCTTCCGCGTTACCGAGAAATCTTCTTTCCGGCGCTTTACGTCGATTCGCTTCGTCGCCGCTTCGAACGCCTTTTCCAGGAGGTCGTCGTAGTTGGTCGTCCAAACGGTGTGAACCGGCAGAGATGCGATCAGGTGATGCACATTCGTCAGTTCGGCGTGTTCGAGGAATTCATCGATCAGGAGTTGATTGATGCGGTCGCGGCCCTTGCGGTGATTGACATGAAATTGTGCGAGCGCAACTAGGTCCGATTCCCGGTCCACATCAAGTTCGAGGTCCGCGGCGATATCCTTCAACAACTGTTTCCAATCGACATAACCGGCTGCCCTTGAGATCCCCGCACCTGCAAATACGGCTGCGTCTCCATCGCGTAGGGCCTGCGCGTATTCTTTCAAGAATCTTTGCCTATCGAGTTTGGACATCGAATGATCCCTTCGTGGATGGCAACTGTACCGATTGATTAGCGCTGATCCGGCAAGGAGTTGGTTTGTTACGCCCACTACAAAATCGACCGTGTCGTGAGCGGGGCAATGACTGAGTGGATAGAGCCTTAACCCACGACGAGTCTTGCGTGTTCGGAATCGTAAACAACATTCTTTATCGTGCCATCTTTGACGCGTCCGACGGATTCAGCAGCGTCAACCATACGTAGACGTAGACTGACTGGCAGTCCGTCTGCGAAACCCGTGGGTGCCATTTGGACCTGTCCCCTTGCGTGAGACACGAGATTAGAAACAGTTGGCTGTCTGGCTGAAAATGGACTTGTCCCAACGCGTGAGACACGAGTCTAGACACTGTGTATGCAGGCGCACTCGGAATCCTCGTCGCCCTTGCGGGAATTATCACCGGCGATTCACTCCAACAACCCCCGCACACTGGGCACCTTCACCGACGTCGATGGGTCCGGGAATCCATTCAGCACCAACCATTCCCGTTGGGCAGGGGGCAACTCTTTGTAAGGGACGAGGTTAGGATGCTCCCGGAGAAAAGCCTCAAACGAGGACTCAGCGATTCCGCCTTTGAAGCGCCGAAGATAGCCACTCTTCAACAAGCGCTGCACCGTCGTGCGGGATCGGCCGATATCGTGCGCCACTTGGCTCACTGTAAGCGGCTGATGCTCCATTTCTTCAGCGCGCTTTTCGACACGTTGCTTGTGCTTTCGAAACGCTGCATGTGTGCGGCCATTGGGGTTCTGTCCGCGCTCAATTGCGTCGCGCTCGTGCCGGTTCCATCGTGGCTTCCTTTGCCACGGCCACTGGTCGCGCGGGAGCCTACGCCGGAGGAACTCCTTGATTGCTTCCGGCGTCCGCTCCAGTTCAGCTGCTAAAGCTTCAATCGGCCGTCGCACGTCTTCAGGTTCCTTTGCCCATGCAACGACCAAACGGGATTCTGATGTCGTCCAATTTCGCATGCCTCTCAACCGGCTCCTTAATGGGGGTCTTGAATGGCATCCTAGGGACGCTTCGTTCCTTCAACAATTGGCAAACGTGAGGGCTCGACAGCCCGTGATCGCTTCGTTAGGCATTATGTCTTCGGAGCTAAACCTCTGTAATGACGGGAGTTGGATGCCTATGGCATTTGCCTGCTGACGCCGGGAACAGCTTTCGCCGCCACGGTCAAAAAATGTCGATCCGTGGTTCTATCCGTGGGCAATATCGGAATCGATTTCCTTCGAGGGATTGCCGCCTTTTCCCAAAGCCATGCATACTCGATGGGAGTGGGCAAGAACGAATCTTCGCGGTCCAACCGAGGCAGTGATTCCCAGACCGAACTTTCCGATCGAATGCTTCAGCAGTCGCTGAGAGTCTCTTGGATGCGCTTGGCGGCAGAGGTGGATCGCGTGCTGGAATCCCGGGCGTTTTCACTTTGGACGCGAGCAGTCATCGAGACCGAAGGCGCAATTCCTGACGCAGTGCTTGCCGCCATCAAGCAGCGTTGCCCCGGGTTCGGGTTGAGCAAAAGGGGCAATCACAATCTGGGCTCGCTGTGGACAGACCTTCTTGCGTGGTCCGAGCAGTTCGTGTTCATAGAGTCTAAAGCCGGGGGATGGATCGAGGCGGCCCATTACTACTCCGGCATGGATCCTCGTTCGGAGCAAACCTGGCAGCACATGGAGCGATCTGCGGGTGAGTGGTCTGAGCAGCGGCCAACCCATTACCCCGACTTCACCGAATGGTGGAAGGCGGCTAAGGCAACGTGCCTTGAGATTCCCCCGGCCACTCTGGACAAAGCCATCGAGGCAATCGCTTTCTCTTGTTGGGCAGGCCTGCTTTTAGCTGGCGGTGTGCAAGAAAACCTCCTGAGAGGCGAGATCGAAACGCACTGCCCGGGCTTCCTTACGACCCATCCGATTCCACCGACCAACGACGCGGATGCCTTGGCAAGATTCCGTACTGCAATCGTGGAGAACCTTCTGGCCGGGCACGAAGATTCGCAGCGCGTGAAGGCTGCCGCGATGAACCATCTCCGCACTGTCCGCATCACGGCGTACTTCGACGCCTGCCTGGATCATGTTCAGATTCCGCCCTTTCAGGTCTGGCTGCAGCACGCTGACGAGTTCATCGTTACCCCTTAGCTCCGGCCGCCATCGCTTGTGGCGAACCCTTTGGGTAGCCATGCACCGAAACCAGCCAATACTGGGTTTCCGGCGCCAACACACAGAAGGAAATCTCCTCAGAATGCTCCTTGCAGAATGCGGAAAAGGACGCTTCTGTGATGCGCCCGCGCCGCCGCCGCAACCACCCATTTCGCTGCCAGCGACGGACATCGGCTTCTGATACCTCAAGTACGCCAGCCAAGTCCTTGGCCTTGAAGCCACCAAAAAAGTCAGCCGACTTCCCCAGCCGGCGCAACCGCGCCACGATGGATTCCACGGATCGTCCGAGGCGTCTGGCGATGATCTCCTTGGGCTGATGCACTAGCGACAGTAGCACCAGGTCGGTGCCGCGATCCCAATCGCGCCGCCGCACTTCATCCGTGCAGCGAAGCCCGAGTGCCCGCGCTCTCTTGGCGATCTCGCGCCGGGTTAAGCCTGGATGCCGCGCTTGAATTGCCGAGATCGCGGCAATAGCGGCCTTCTTCCCCAGTGGGTACTGCGAACGCAACAGATCATCGTCTTCGGCTGTCCAATTGCCCTTCAGCAGATCTTGACTAGCCGGATCACCGGCTGTGGAGACGTAAACTCCGTTTCCGAGTACTTGGCGCAGCGTCACTGTTCGTTCCGGGTGCGCCTGAAGACGCGCGCGGACATCGAGTGTCGGGAAACCAGAGTGCCCGGGGGAAGAAAGGCGCTGGGGGGGAGGTCCCTTCGACATGACTACCACCTGTTCAGTCTTTACATTGTTCAGTTGCCGTTCTTGCGCTGCGACTGCCTCTCGGTCAGGGCGACCTCAGCCGTGTGGTGCTCAACGCCGGCAAACTTTGCCAATAAGCTGCCCACAACACTAGAAGTCCTGACTCAGGCGAAAGGTCCGATTCTCATGCGCAACCGGTGTTGGATGGCCAGTGTTAGAGTGACAATTCAGTCCGCGGATGACTAGCAAGTAACTGGAAAAAAGTTTTGGGACTTTTTGGGCTGCCCGGATCTTCTATTGAGTAGAGGGGCAGACTCAGTCGGCATTCCTCTAGTACGTCGGCCAAAGGTCGGCAGGGGTTCTCATGGCAGCAAACCACGATAATCGCCCTGATAGCTTCGACTTGGAAGTGATTCCACCCTTCTGGCTTCGCGACGATGAAGAGGGCAAGCAACTGCTGGATGCAAGGGTCGTAAAGGTTGCCAGCGAGAACTGGCATTGGGCATTTCGATTTGCCAGAAATGAGTTGCATGATGGTGCCGGCGCTCTTGAGATCGTCGAGTTCGTGGCAATCGAAGTTTCCAAGCGCCTCCGTGCCGAACCAGCCGTCCAAACGAACTTGGCCGCTTACTACAAGACTGCATACGTGAATCGTGTACGGGCATTGGCTGAGCGAAATGGCCGGATCCGCTACGAAGGCAGCCCCAACGACCTCGAACTTAACCACCAGCCGATCGCCGCTGACTGGTTCAAGCTCTTCGAGAACCGGATGATTCTGCAAGCCCTGCTCCCGTTCACCGCTGAGCCGATTCGCCGCATTCTCAACTACCGACTCCTGGATTTCTCGTGGAAAGAAATTGCCGGGCAACTCGGGGTTACAGAGAAGCAGGCGAAATCACGGTTCTATTACGGAGTTCAGCAGGCACGGGATGAGCTATCCGCCGCCCAAAAGAAGCGGGCCCGCAAGGAGGCATCCGCGCCATGAAGATGATGGATCCAGATCAAAGCTTTACTCCGCGTGAGGAGCGACAACTTCTGCAAAGTGTCGCCGCGCTGCTTGAAGCAAACCTCTCGCAACCCGACACAACTCAATGCCCGTCCTGCACAGATTTGAGGAATCTGGCAAGACGCCGAATTCGCTTGGTCGACGCTGATTCCCTCGTAGATCACGTCGGCGTTTGTCCGCGGTGCTTCAAGAGCTACTCGGAGTTTCGGGCTCAGCATAAGACGCGCGTCCGAGCCCTGTACACCGCTTTTGCCCTGGCCGCTGGCGTGGTGATTGCGGTTGTACTGTTGCAGCCGATGCGTCCACATGTGGCTCAGCCCAATCCTCCAGCGCCGATCATCGCCAAGCTGCCCGAGCGGCCAGCTCCCGCAGTGGCCGCCGCCCTGGACCTCACGAAGTTGGGCTTGGCGCGGAGCGATCCTCCGGCAGCGGGGGATCGATCGCAAGTGGGCGCTTTGCCATGTGCCAGAGTCACTCTTTCCATCCACCTGCCCGTCGGGAGCGAGGACGGCCGCTACGATGTGGCGCTGCTGCGCAAGTCCGGAGAATCCGTGGTGTCATCAAGCGGGAATGCGACGCTTCAGAACTATGTTGAAGTGCTCGGCGTGGAAATTGATTTGTCCTCTGTGGCTCCAGGCAACTACAGCCTCGCGATTCGACGGGTTGGATCTTCCTGGAGAGAGTATCCGATTGCTTTGGTCCCCAAGGAGGCCCCATGACGACTGACGCTCCCGAATTCTCACGAGCGATTCGAGAACAACTGCTCGAAGCGATTGCCACCACGGTCCAGGCAAGGTTTTTCGACCCGAAGTTCAATGGCCGCAATTGGCAAACTCTTGCCCAACTGGCCAGAGAAGGCATCTTGCAAGCCACTAACCCGGTTGATTTCGAATCACGTGTCCAAAACTTGCTCGAACAACTCGCAGTCCAGCCGGTTGGATTCTTTCATCGCAATCGTGCCAAGGTTCCCGTACACCATGTGCTTCGGGCCACGCTTTATCCACACGACGGCGCATGGGTGTTTGAAAATGTCCAGGAGGACGGGCCAGCTTTTGCCGCACAGATCAAGCCAGGTGACACGCTGCTCGCCGTCAACGATACGCCCGTAGCGCCACCCGAGCCAGTGCGATTTTCTGCCGGCGCGCCGGCGTCGATTCTAGTTCGGCGCCGCAACGGTAACGAGGAACGCATCGTGCCGCAAGCGCTTTCGCCAGACGAGGCGCGCCGCAACTCCGTTCGCACGGACTTGCTCGAAAATGGCGTCGGCTATTTGAAGATCACTCGATTCCCTGGATTGGTCGGAGTCGACATGGCACGAGACATCGACGCCGCTGTTCAAACACTCGCTGAATGCCGCTCGCTCTTGGTGGATCTGCGTGGAAATCCCGGAGGTGGTTCCGCGAATTTGCGCCTGATGAGCTACTTGACGCCGGACAAAAAGCCTGTCGGCTACAGCCTGACACGGCCGCGTGCAGAACGTGGCTATCGCCGGGAGGAACTGGCACAGTTCCGTCGCATTCCGACCAGCAAGCTCGCCCTCATCGGGCTCGCTCTTCGATTCAAATTTGCGGACAAATCCATCGTCGTTGTCACCGAGGGTTTGAAGCCGCCGAGGTTCCAAGGCCGTGTCGTACTGCTGGCGAACGAGCACACCGTAAGCGGCGCTGAGATCGTCGTAGGTTTCGCAAAGGACCACGGGTTGGCACGGATCGTGGGCACGCGCACTGCCGGGCGGCTCTACGGGTGGAGTTCGTTCCCGATCCAGCAGGACTACCGGCTCACCATCCCGGTGAGCAACTACGTCACATGGGAAGGAAAATGCTTCGAAGGCACCGGCATTGAGCCTGACGTCGAAGTGCATTTTTCTCCCGAAGCCGCGCGGGAGGGACGAGATTTGCAGTTGGAGGAGGGGGCCAAGATCGCCGCCAGTCTTTGACCTGAACAGAGAGTTTTCTCGGAGGAACTAAATTTATGGCCGTTCTGAATCCAAGGCGCAAGGCTGCCTCAGCTTTTCGTTGTCTCGGGATCCTGGTTTTCGCTGTGTGGCCGCCAATACTCGTCGCACAGTCAGATAATCCGAACGCCCTGCTCGCTGAAGCGGAGCGGCTCTACTGGCTGGACAACTGGGCAAAGTCCCGGCCGTTGTACGAAAAGGCGGAACCTCTGTTCGAAGCCAAGGGCGACCTTCGAAATGCCGCCCTTGCCCGTATCAGCCGCTTGCGCGCCGACGCAGATCGGATTTCCTACCCAGAGGTCAGTCAGCAACTCGCAAAAGAACTCGAGAACCCTATCGTAGTCAGCGATCCTCAAGTCCGCCTACGCTGCCTGATCGTCAAGGCAACGATCGACCTGAGTATCGACCCACTTCTTTCCGCCGGCACATGGCGAACCGCTCTGGAGTTGGCCAACTCTATCGGAGAGACGCGTTGGGTCACGAGAATTCAGGGCGAACTGGGCATCATCTCTTTTCTGGATGGCAAGAGCACGGAGGCCCGCGGGATCATGACCAAAGTGATTCAATCTGCGGCGGCCGTGGGCGACCTTGCGGGTCAGATTCGCGCTCTCTCGCTCATTGGTGTGGGCCTGTCGGAACTGGGTGAGTATGATCGATCGCTCCGCTTCTTCGACCAAGCCTTGGACCTCTCGCAAAAGAATCCGGACCTGCGCTTCCCGTTGATGGCACACATGGGGAAGGCTTCTGCCCTGAACGCATTAGGACGAACGCGCGAAGCGCAGGACTTCCTGAAGCGGGCAATCCGCTTCGTCGAAGAAACGGAAATGAACGTCTATCGTGCGGACATTCTGCTGGCACTCGCTGGAAGCGCGGCGAGAAGCAAAGACTATCCCACAGCCGTGGAGTTGCTCACGGAGGCCGTCCGATCGGCAGAACGGTTCGAGATGCCCCGTCCCCGAGCTGCTGCCTTGCTCAGCCTGGCTGCCATCTATCGCGAAATGGGCGATTCGAAGAAGGCGGACGAGGCTGCTTCGGAAGCAATCGTCGCAGCGAGGAAGCTCGTGGACATGTACGTCCTGCCACGGCACCTCGCCTCGGCGGCGGCGATCAAAGTGAACAGCGGCAAGATAGCCGAGGCGGATTCACTTTACGAAGAAGCGGGCGACCTCATCGAAGCAATGCTGGTGAACGTACCGAGCCCAAGACTGCGCAGCACTATGGTGGCCGCAATGAGCGAAGTCTACGTAGGGCACTTCGCACTCGCCGTAGAAGGGCTGAAAGACAACCAGCGTGCGTTCGAGATCCTGGAGCGCGCCCGAGGTCGTGCCGCGGCAGACGCCCTTCGATCTTTGCCAACACAGCAGTCCACTCCTCAAGGAACGAAGGCCCCCGCGGAGCGCCAAATTGCCGCATTGCAAATTCGCCTCCAGCAAGCGGCAACGCCCCGGATTCGAAAGGACCTTCTCTACCAACTTGCATTGGCCGAAGAGGCGTTGTCACCACTCCACTTCGATCAGCATCGCTTTACTCAATTCCTGCGCGGCGACCCGGTTTCGCTCGAAGCTTTGCGGAAGACTATGCGCGATGACGAGCTGATCGTCGAATACGTGCTTGCAGATCCAGCATCTTTTGCAGTAGTCATTTCAAAGGCTGCCATTCGCATTCAAAAGTTGGCGAGCAAAGCCACGATCGAGGGGCTGGCCCAACGATTCCACGGCGAACTGAAGAACAAAGAGTCGGTTGCAGCGCCTTCCGGCGTGACGCTGGCATCCGAACTGCTCCGGCCCATCCCAGAGATCTTGGGCAGTAAGCGGGTGATCTTTGTCCCTGACGGAATGCTTCACCTCACGCCGTTTGACGCCCTCCCATCCGGGCGCACTGGGTATTTGGGAGATCAGAAGGTTGTTTCAGTAGTGCCCTCCGCGACCGTCCTCCATTTGATCCGTACCAATCGCCCCATCACGACTCAGGCCGCACGCCTGCTTGCAGTTGGTAACGTGGCGTACCCCGCCAGTGGACGTTCTCCAAACACCACGCGGGAAACGCGCGGAATGTTTGATGCCTCCGGTAGCGGTATTACTGCGCTACCGTCGACCGCAGATGAAATCGCAGCAATTGCTGCTCTCGCCGGCCCCAAGTCGGTGGTCTTGGATGGACGGGCGGCGACCGAGAAGGCCCTCAAATCTCAGCCGCTCCGGTCATTTTCGGTTTTGCACCTGGCAGTCCACGGAGTCGCCGATTCCAAGTTTCCAGATCGTTCCGCCCTCGTGTTCGGTTCTGACGCCGCTGCTCATGAAGACGGATTACTTCAAGTCCGGGAGATTGAATCGCTCCCGCTCAATGCAGACCTGGTGACGTTGTCCGCCTGCGACACCGGTGCCGGTCGCATACAAGGCCAAGAGGGCGTTGCCAACATTGTTCGCGCCTTTCTGTACGCTGGCTCGCGGTCCATTGTCTCGACCCTCTGGGAAGTGGACGACATCTTCACTGCGGCTCTGATGAAGCGCTTCTACGCGAACCTGGCCGCCGGACGCGATGTCAGCGACGCCTTGAGGCTAGCCAAGTTTGAAATGCGCCGTCGCCTTGGCCCCAATGCCACGCCTTACTTCTGGGGTCCCTTCACTGTCGTCGGCGATGGGCTCACCCGCATTAAATTCACTCCTCGCTAGACGCGGAAAGGGGGATGGTTGTGCGATGTCCATTCCGCCACGGGGACCAAGTCTATTTGTTTGCATATGCAGCCCGCTGCGTCGCAATCCGACGGCAGTCCTCAATAAAGCGCTCCACGTCCAGTGGATCAAACCTGAGGGGACTCTTGCCAGGACCCATTTTGACTGCGGGCAGATATGGCTTCCGCTTACCGGAGGCGTGCTGGATAACCCACGACTTGCTGACACCCAGTTTTTTCGCCACATCGGTTGCGCGTACCAGTTGCCGGATTGGGCCAGTACTTTCAGATTTGGACGGGAGCGGGCTTCCTTCTGCCCCAATGAGTCGCTGCATGTTTACCTCGAGGTCAATCGTCTGGCGATCAGATCCTCACTGTATGCGACTTCGTCAAGTACACCAAATGACTTTGCCTATTCAGGTGTTTCGCCAGCCTTTTCGGGGCCGCCCGCGATCTGTGCGTCTAACGCAGCTACTGCGGACCGGAGGCTTTCTGGAATCACTTTTGCATAGTGCTTCAGGGTAGTGTATGGATTCGAATGCCGAAGATGTCGCTGCATGTCTTTGACCGTGGCGTGGGTCTGCATGTGTGTGGCAGAGGAGCGCCGGAAAGCCTGGAAGGTAACCCCGGCCACTCCGGCCTGCACAGCCAATGGCTTGAGGTGCCGCTTCAGGAAATTGCCGACGCCAAAGGCCGAACCAGCCGCGTTGGGAAAGAGGAATGCACGAGGATCGGTGCGATCGTTATGCCCCAAGATCCACGTCTCGACTTCGTGCCTCAGATCAGGAGGAATCGGAACAAAATTGTCGCTTTCCGCAGTCTTCGTATGGCCTATTCGCCCTTCGCCGCGCTGGCGCTCCTTAAGCGCCTCATCGATTCTGATTTGCTCTCCCTCAAAGTCCTCGATCCTAAGGGCCAAAACTTCCGAGGGGCGTAAACCGCAAACCGAAAGTAGACGCAAGATCAGGTGTTCTCTTGGCGGGGCAATCGCCATTATTGCCCTTAGTTCGTCAATTGAAAGAAATCGTTCGCAAGATTTGTGGGTTAGGTTTGGCAGAGTCAGTTTCCGCGCTGGATCTCGTTCAATCCATGCCTCTTCGGCGGCGAAATTGAAGCTCGCCTTTAGATACGTGCGAACCCGTCCCACGGCCGAGGAACTATAGCCAGCCTCCGCCATTTGATTCAAAAGCCTTTGCACGGAGACAAGGGTGATCTCATGGAGGTGCTGGTGCCCGATGGTGGGGATGACATGCTTATTGAAGAGATACTGCAGGTCCTCCCGAGTCTTGGTAGACCAGCGCCCTTCGCGAACGGCGGAAAACGATGACCACAAATCCGCGAACGTAATCAACTTGCGAGTCTGCGGTTCCCGTCGCCCTACACACTCTTCGATGTAATTGGAAAGCCGGACCAACGCCTCATGTTTTGGCATCGACGCAGGCCCAAGCGTCTTTTCCTTCTTTTTGCGAAGTTTCTGGCCATCCCGCGATGTAGTCGAGATGTGAAAGAAGCCAACCCACACCTTTCCGACCCGTGGCCTGTCCATCTTTGCTACCCAGCCTTGGGGCGGGGAAGTCTCTGGGAGTAGTGGGCCAAGACGCCGAATGTCGAAGTCAGTTTCGCGATCAGGATACGGAGTTTTGCCTTTCACCACCATGGCCGAAGTATACGGCCCGTCGGGAAATCTGACAAATGCGACTGGGTGGGCTGTTGGGTGGGCTGTTTTCCGGAGGGGGAGCCGTAAACTATTGAATCTAATGGTGGGCGCGCAGGGACTCGAACCCCGGACCTCCTGCGTGTGAAGCAGGCGCTCTAACCAGCTGAGCTACGCGCCCAAGAACTTAAAGGTTACCACAACCACGCCCCATTCCGCATGGTACTCTGACGCGATGGACGCCCTCGCGTTTCTGGTAGCGATCCTGGCCCTAGCCATCGCGTGGGCTATGCGCTCCCGTGCCATCGCCCTCGAACGGCACACCGCCTATCTAGAACAGCGCCTGCGCGAACAAGCCACCCGCCTCTACGCCATCGAGTCCTACCTCACACCGCCCCAGTCCATCGCGCCAGAACCCATCCCTCCTCCCGTCCCACAAACTGTCGAACCGCCGCCCATCCAACCGATTATCCAAGCCGTTCCCCAACCCCTACCTATCGATCCCACCACCCCTGCCGTCGACCTCGAATCCGTCATCGGCAGCAACTGGCTCAGCAAACTCGGCGTCTTCATCCTCCTCATTGGTCTCGCGCTCTTCCTCGGCTTCTCGCTGACCACCATGGGCCCCGCCGGTCGTGTCGCCGTCGGCCTCGCCACAGGCCTCGCCCTCCTCGGCGTCGGCATCGCCGCCGAGCGGAAAGCCGACTACAAAGTCCTCGGCGGCGCTCTCATCGGCGGAGGCTGGGCCGCGTTATATTTCACCGCTTACGCCGGCCACGCCCTCCCGGCCGCCCGCGTCATCGACTCTCCCTTGCTCGGCTTCACCTTCCTCCTCGCCGTCGCCGCTGGCATGGTCGCCCATTCGCTCCGCTACGACTCCCAAACCATCACCGGTCTCGCCTTCGCCGCCGCCTTCCTTTCCATCGCCATCTCCCCCCAAAACCAGTTCGCCCGCCTCTCCTCGATTCCACTCCTGGTCACTCTCCTGGCGGTCGCTTGGCGCAAGAACTGGCAACCTCTCGCCGGAGCCGGCGCCGCCTTCGCCTATTTCGCCTACGCCCTAAACCTCGCCACCGGCGACGGCGACACCAATATCACCCGCTTCGGCGAACCCATACTCTGGACCTACTGGATCCTCCTCGAAGCCTTCGATCTTCTCAACCTCCGCCGCGCTGTCGCCTATTTCCCTGTCTTCCTCTTTAACGCCATCGGCTTCCTCCTCGCCTCAGTCTCCACTTGGCCACCCCGCGATTTCGGCCCCCCCGATCTTCTGCTCCTTTCGATCGCCGGAGCCTACTTCCTCTCTTCCCTGCTCCGCTACGAACGCCGCCCCGACGGTGAATACGCCGATCGTTCCCTGCTCGGAGGCTTCCGCGCCGCAATCACCCTATCGGCCATCTTCGCCGTCGGCGCCATCGTTCTCCGCTTCCCCGAACTCCAACAGATCTACGCTCTCTCCCTACTCGCCCAGTTCGTCGCCGTCGCCGGATGGTGGTACCGCAGCGCCTATCTCCGATGGCTCGCCGCGTCACTCTTCCTACTCCCCCTCGCCCGGCTCGTCATCCATGCTCTCGACCATCACGGGCGATTCGAATATCTCGGCCGGCAATGGAACGACTGGGCCCCCGCCGCCGCCCTCCTCGTCATCCTTTTCTATGCCAACCGCCTGGTCTTCCTAGGCGGCCGGCCCTACACCTTTGCCGGCTCCATCGTCCTCGCCGTTCTCATTGGCGCCGAGGCGACGTTCGAAACCCGCCCCCTCATCTACACCCTCGCCGCCGCCCTCCTCTGGCTCGCCGCCCGCCGCACGGATGCCACGGACCTCCGCCTCCAGGCTGCTCTCCAAGCCGCCTTCAGCCTCGTCAGCCTCTTCGATCACAAGCCCGCCGATTTCCCGCTCCTCACCATCGGTCTCCCCGCGGTCCTCTATCTGGCCGCCGCCATCCGTTTCACCGAACGCGAAACGCTCCGTTTCGCCCTCTACGCGACAGGCAGCATTTTCCTCGGCGCGCTCTTCTCCCGCATAATCCCCGAACCCCATCGCGCCCTCGCCGCCGGCCTCGCAGCCCTCGCCCTCTGGCTCTACGGCCTGCGCACCAACTCGTGGGGAGCCTACAGCGCCACCCCCGTCCTCGGCTTCGCCGCCTTCGCCAACTGGCTCGACGTCACCCCCATCGGCTGGGCTCGCGTCCCCAGCCTTCTCCCCTTCTTCGCGATGCTCTACGCCGCGCCAAAATCACCCGCCCGCCCCGAACTCGCCCTCCGCATGCTCCACGGAGCCACCGGCATCTTCCTGCTCTACTACCATCTCACCGACGTCGTCTCCAAGGGCTCACTCACCCTCGCATACGCCGCGGCGGCCGCCGCCCTCCTCGTCGCGGGCTTCCTGCTCCGCGATCGATTCAGCCGGCTGGCCGCTTTGGTCCTCTTCCTGTTCTGTCTCGGCAAACTCTTCTTCCACGACTTCAGCGAGCTCGATACGCTAAGCCGGATCCTATCCTTCATCGGCCTGGGCTTGCTGCTCATCAGCGCCTCCTGGGCCTACTCCCGCTTCAAAGACCAGATCCGCCGATACCTCTAATCGGCATCCTGCCGCGCGGCCAGCATCAACGAAAGCCCAAGCGCGCAGAGGATGCCCCCAACCAACGGCTTCACCGCCGACATCTCCGTACCATATACCGATGCGTACGCCAATCCCTGCATGGCCAGCAACCCCATCCCGGCAATCATCAGCAACAGCCCGATTCCGAAACTAGATCGCATAACGTCTCCGTACGTGAGTCCCATCAGGCGGCCTCCGGCATCACGTTCACACGCAATCCCATCACCGTCCGCAGGCTCTGCTTGATCCGGAGCAGGCGCACCCGCACCGACACCGGACTAATTCCCAAACGCGGGGCGATCTCGTTGCTCGACCAGCCCTCCAGATAATGCTGTTTCAAAAGCTCCCTGTCCACCGGCGAGCAGAACGAGAGAATCTCGCCCACAGCGCTCGCATCGTAGTCCGGCTGAATCACGGCCGAGTTCTCACTCAGCTCCTCAGTCGCCTTCTTGCGCCGGTAATCCACGCGCACCAAATTCTTGGCGATCGTGTTCACCCAAACGCCCACGGCGCCTTGGCTCTTCAGTTGCGCGCGGCATTCCCATCCCCGCGCCCAAGCCGCCTGGGCAATCTCTTCGGCTAGGTCACTCCGCACGCCGGTGGATAACAAGAACCGCACCGTGCGCGGATAACCCTGACGATAAGCCTTTTCGTACTGCTGCTCCGTCAAAACTTCGGCTGTTTGTTCAATCCCGTTTGCGGTAACCATGCCCTTTACCTTGCATCCGACGGGCCAAACAAATAACTAGCCTATTTTCAACAGACTGCCGACTACCACAGAAAAAACTGCCTAATCCTCACACATCCCCGTCGGGGCTTTGTACACTTCCCGTACGCTCCTGCGCTTCCGCCCTCACCCGTTTCAGCAGATCCTCCATCTCCCCCGCCGCCCGGCGGATGTTTTTCACAAACCGCCGCTGCGTCGCCGGATCCGATTCTTCTTCCAACATCTCCGCATACCCTGCAATCGCGCTCAGCGGCGTCCGCAGGTCATGCACCATCTGGCCAATCAACGCGTCCATTTCCGCATGGGTCATATTACCCTCCCGGTCACTTCCCCAATCACCCCTAACAGCCGCACAAAATCCACTGGCTTGGTCTCGAACGCCGAACAGCCGGCCTCCATCGCCCGCGCCTGCTCATCTCCCAACGCGTGCGCCGTCAACGCAATCACTGGAATCCCCGCCGTCCGCGCGCTCTGCCGCAACAATCGCGTCGCCTCCCACCCATCCAACACCGGCAAACTCATGTCCATCAAAATCACATCCGGCTGCTGTTGCGCCGCCAGGATAATCGCCTGTTGCCCATTCTCCGCTAGCAACACCTCGAAGCCGCGCTTCAACAATCGCCGCGAAAGCATGTCCCGATTCAGTTCGTGGTCTTCCACTAGCAGTACCTTCAACGGTTCACTCATATCATTCTCCGGCTCGCCAGCATAGCGGCCCTTTCCAATGCACCCGTCACCCGAAACGCCCCCGTTTTCAAAGTGGCCGCCGCCAGCCCGCGCAGCCGTTCCCGGTCCCCCGCCGTCAACGCCCCATCCACCACCGCCACCACCGGCGTTTCCCGCCCATCGGGCCGCTGCCGCAACTCCGCCATAAACGAAAAACCATCCATGCCCGTCATCAGCAGGTCCACCATCACCATCCCCGGCCGCTCCTCGCTGAATCGCCGCAAACCCTCCTCCCCGCTCCCCGCCCACAACGCCCGCCAACCCATCTTCTCAATCACCGCCCCCAACTCCGCCACGCCCTCCCCCACCAGCAGAATCGCCTCGGACGGCTCTCCGCTCCCGTGCCGCAGAATCGCCGCCGCCAACGCCTCCCCCGCCACCGGCGTCGTCAGCACCTCCTCCGCCGCTAAACCTTGGTCCCCGCCCCGCCCCGACAACAGCACCACCGGAATTCCCGCCGCCCCAGGGTCGGCCTTCATCCGCGTCACCACGTCCCAAACGTCCGTCCCTTCAAGCGACGGATCCACCGCCACCACCGCCGGGCGCTCCTCCCGTATCCTTTGCAACGCCGCCTCGCCATTCACCGCCACGGCGGCATCCAACCCGTGCTTAGTCAACTCGTCCTGCATCTGCTCCACCGCCACCGGACCACCCACCACCACCACCGCCGTCCGCCGTCGTGGCCCCGCCACCTTACTCGCAAAGTAGCCCGGCGTCACCTCCGCCGGCAGTTGCATCGCAAAGGTCGACCCCTTCCCCAACACCGATTCCACCGTCACATCCCCACCCAGCAGCCGGCACAACCGCCGCGTAATCGCCAGCCCCAACCCCGTACCCTCGTGCTTGGTTCCCTCCTTCGGCTGCTTCACTTCCAATTGCGAGAACGGCTCGAACAGCCGCGCCAGATCATCCCGGCCAATCCCCGGCCCCGTATCCCGCACCGAGAACTCCACCCAATCCCGGCTCTGCCGCCGCACCCGGCTCACCCTCAGCCGAATCTCCCCATTCTCCGTAAACTTCGCCGCGTTACTCGCCAGGTTCAATAGCCCCTGCTTGATCCGCGTCACATCGCTGAACATCCGCCCCACCTCCGGCGCCACGTCCACCACCAGCCTGTTTCCCTGCTTCCGCGCGAGCGGCTCCACCAGCCCCATCACGTCCCGAACCAACTCTTCCACCCCAAACTCGCTCGGGCTAACCTCCAATCGCCCCGCCTCAATCTTCGATAGCTCCAGCACGCCGTTGATCAGCACCAGCAAATGCTTCCCCGCCGATTCAATGCGCTGCAGGTCCACCAGGTCGTTCATCCGGCCCGCCTCCAGCGCTTCCTCCTGCTGCATCTGCGTATAACCAATAATCACGTTCAACGGCGTACGCAACTCATGGCTCATACTTGCCAGAAAAGCGCTCTTCACTTCACTCGATTTTTCGGCGGCCCGCCGCCGGTTCGTCACCCGGTGATTCTCAATCGCAAATAAAGCAAACAGCGCCACGCAGCAAATCACTGTCAATGCCGCCGTCTGCCGCATCTGCTCCGTCAGCGCCGTGCTGAACTGCTCCTCGGATACAAACACCCGCTTCTCCAGTTCCTCCAGCTTCTCCACCAACTGGTCCATCGTCTGCTTGCCGAAGTTGCTCCGCATCAGCAGATCCGCCGCCCCCGGATCCCCCTCCTTCACCAGTTCCACCGCCGTCTGCAACTCCCCCATCTTCGCCCGCGCCAGCTTATCAATCTCTAACACCGCATCCCGCACCGGCGGCTGTTGCTCCCCCACCAAATGCAGGTAGTTCAGAATCTCCGGCATCTGCGCCGCGGCCTTCTCGTACGGATCCAGATAGTTCTGCTGCTGCGTCAACAGGTAGCCCCGCTGCCCTGTCTCCCCCCGGTACAGCACCACCAGCAACTGCCGTATCGTCCCCACCGCCTGCCGCGTCTGCGAAGCCTGCAGGCTCGTTCGCTGCGCCTGCTGCCAATTCAAATAGATCGCGCCAGTACCCAGCGTCAACGCCAGCGCCCCGATCAATACGTAGCCCACTTCATCCAGCGGACGCCCGCGCCATTGCAGCATTCCTCTATCCTACGGCTTGTTACCCTAAAGAGGCTTGTCCCAACCAGTCTCCATCCTCGCCGTCGACGACGACCCCCTCTCCCTCGAACTCCTTACCGACGCTCTCCGCCCCCTCGCCGTGCGCGTCCTCACCGCCGAGCACCCCGACGCGGCCATGAAGATCGTCCACGCTGAACGCCCCCAAATCGTCATCCTCGATCTCATGCTTCCCGGCCGCTCCGGCCTCGAACTCACTGAGGAAATCCTCCAGCACGCCCCCACCACCGACGTCCTCCTCCTCACCGGCCACTACACCCCCGAATCCGCCGTCGAAGCCGTCCGCCGCGGCGCCTGTGACTACCTCACCAAGCCCATTCAAATCGCCGCCCTTCGCGCCCGCATCGGCCAACTCCTCGAAGACCTCCAAAAGCGCATCGACGCCGCTCGCCTCGAAACCGAACTCGTCCGCGCCCACCGCTTTGAAGGCATGGTCGGCTACAGCGCCCAAATGCTCGAACTCTTCGCCATGATCCGCCGCGTCGGCCCCCACTTCCGCGTCGCCCTCATCCGCGGCGCCACCGGCACCGGTAAGGAACTCGCCGCCACCGCCCTCCATCGCCAGTCCCCCGTCTCCTCCGGCCCCTTTGTCGTCTGCAACTGCTCCGCCATCACCGAAACGCTCTTTGAAAGCGAGATGTTCGGCCACATCAAGGGCTCCTTCACCGGCGCCACCCACGACAAGAAGGGTATGTTCGAAGCCGCCGACGGTGGCACCCTCTTCCTCGACGAACTCGGCGACATGCCATTTGCCATGCAGTCGAAGCTTCTCCGCGCCATCCAACAGCAGGAGATCAAACCCGTCGGCGCCAATACACCGAAGAAAGTCTCCTGCCGCGTCGTCGCCGCCACCAATCGCGACCTCGAAACCATGATGGGCTGCGGCGAATTCCGCGAAGACCTCTACTACCGCCTCTCCATGGTCGAACTCCACCTGCCGCCCCTTGCCGAGCGCATGGAAGACTTCCCCTACCTCGTCCGCACGTTCATTGAACGCTACGCCGCCGAATACGGCAAACCCATCCGCGGCATCACGCCCCGGGCCCAAGCCGTCCTCGCCCGCCATGGTTGGCCCGGCAACATCCGCGAACTCGAAAACGTCCTCGGCAGCGCCTGCATGATGGCGGAAAACGAAATGGTCGATACCCGCGACCTCCCCCCTTTCTTCCAGCGAAACCCCGCGCCCTCCCAGCCGTCACACCAACATCCCATGCAACAAGAGATGCTACCCCTCGCCGAAGTCGAACGCCGCCACTCCCGCTGGGTCCTCGAACAACTCCAAGGCAACAAAAGCAAAGCCGCCGAAGTGCTCGGCATCACCCGCAGCACCCTCTATCGCATCCTCGGAGAACCCGAGTGATTCTCACCCTCTTCGCAGCCGCCCTCGTCTACATCGGCGCCCTCACCGACGCAACGGCCACCCTCGTCTGGGGTGACCCCGAAAAATCGGGCAACTCGATCGGCCTAAAAGGCGCCGGCCTCGGCCTCGTCACCGTCGAAATCGCCGGCCAATCCCACAAAACCGCCGCCTCCTACCTCACCATCAAGAACCTCCAACCCGACACCGTTTACCCCTATCGCATCGTCCGCCTCGGCGAACCCGTCCTCGAAGGCCGCCTCCGTACTTGGCCCCGCCAAGCCCAACGCCTCATCTTCTTCGTCATCGGCGATTGGGGCAACGGCAAGAAGGTCCAATACGAACTCGCCTACCGCATGGAGGCCGAACGGCGCCGCCTCCGCGAACGCGGCGACGAGGTCCGCTTTGTCATGTCCGTCGGCGACAACATCTATGGTTTCCGCGACAGCGGCAAAACCGACAGCGAATGGGTCAAGAAGTTCTTTCTCCCCTACGCCCCCACCCTCCGCGAAATCCCTTTCTACATGGTGGCCGGCAATCACGACGGCAATGAAAGCGAGTCCGCCGAAGACCTCGAAACCCAACTCGACAACACCTTCACCCCCAACGGCCCCGGCCAGCGTTGGTTCCACTTCACCTACGGCAACCTCGCCGAGTTCTTCGCTCTCGATTCAACCCGGAATCAACCCACCGGCCCCAAAGCCGCCGTCTATACCCCCGAAGGCGAACAGTCCCAGTGGCTCGCCGCCCAACTCGCCAAGCCCGCCCTCCCCTGGCGCCTCGCCATCCAGCACCACCCCATGTTCACCGCCGGCCCCGACCATCCCCCCTTCCTCCCCCAGACCGCCCACTGGTTCAATCTCTTCAAGGAACACGGTGTCCGCGCCGTCTTCTCGGGCCACGAGCACAACCTCCAGTTCTCCGAACAGTCCCCCGCCACCGGCAACATGCTCTTCGCCGTCGCCGGTTCCGGAGGCCAACTCCGCCCCGGCAACGTCACGAAAAAGATGGCTGCCAACCATATCGCCGCCTGGGCCCCCCAACGCGCCTTTCTCATCGTCGAACTCAACCGCGACAAACTCACCGTCACCCCCGTCGCCGCCGAACCGCTCCGCCTCACCAACCCTTCCGGAGTACCCGTCTCTACTCCGATCGAGGTAACCAAAACGAAACCGAATTAGGGATACTGGCACGACCGAAAATCGCTATGCTAGGTCTAATTCGCCCGGGAGACACTTTCTTTGCTCAGACCATTCGTCGTTCTGATTTTCACCCTCTCCGCCGCTTACTCTCAAACGTCCACGCGCACCCAGGAAATCGAGCAGGAACGCGATAAAAAGGCAGCCCTCCTCAAACCCGAATTGGTCACCAAGGAAGAAGGCTTTCTTCGCAATTTCAAGGATAAGAAGTACCTAGAACGCTTCGCCGCCGGCTTCAACGGCCTCCGCGCTAAAGTCGGCAACATGGTCGTCGGCTCGGGCTTCGCCTTCGGCCCCGAATACTACCGCGAAGACCTCATGAAGGGCGAACTCACCTTCCGCTCCTCCGCCCAGGTCTCAACGCGCGGCTATCTAAAACTCGACGCCCAAGCCACCCTCCCCCGCCTCGCCAATAGCCGCATCAACCTCGATCTCACCGCTACCTACCGCAACTACGGCGCCATCGACTACTACGGCCCCGGGCCGGACTCCTCCGAAGAAGGCCGCTCCAACTATCGCCTCGAAGATACAACCCTCGAAACCGTTCTCACCTTCAAACCCACTCGCCACGTCCGCCTTGGCCCCTCCCTGGCCTATCTCAAAACCAACGTCGGCCCCGGTACCCGCGACCCTCAGTTCATCTCCAGCGACAAGATCTACAACGTTCCCGGCATGCAACAGCAGTCGGACTTCATCCGCACCGGTGTCTACGGCCAGTTCGACTACCGCGATAATCCCCTCGGTCCCAAGAACGGCGGCAACTACGTCATCAACTACTCCTGGTTCAACGACCAGCGCCTGAATCAATACAACTTCCGCCGCCTCGATATCGACCTCCAGCAGTTCATCGGCTTCTTCAACCGCACCCGCGTCATCGCCCTCCGCGCCAAGGGGACCTTCACGGATACGGACCGCAACGAAGCCGTTCCTTTCTATCTCCAGCCCGTCCTCGGCGGAGCCAATACCCTCCGCGGCTATCGGAACTTCCGCTTCTCCGACCGCAACATGGTCCTCTACAACGCC
This sequence comes from Candidatus Sulfopaludibacter sp. SbA3, assembly GCA_945890485.1. GTDB lineage: Bacteria > Acidobacteriota > Terriglobia > Bryobacterales > Bryobacteraceae. The sequence goes on from CAMDCN010000029.1 coordinate 20,692, forward strand.
GAATACCGCTGGGAGATTTTCGCCGGCCTCGATGGCGCCATCTTCGCCGACGCCGGTAAAGTCTCCTCCCGCCGCGGCCTCGCCACCAACTTCAAAGACCTCGAAGCCTCCGTCGGCTTCGGCCTCCGCTTCAACGCCCGTAACGCCACCTTCATGCGCATCGATACCGCCTTCTCCCACGAAGGTTTCCAGGTATGGTTTCAATTCAACGACATCTTCAACCAACGCAAGTTCGGCACCACCGTCGGCCAGCCCATCTACTAGGAGACCACCCGGATGACCAAGACACTCTCTCTCCTCCTCCTCGCGGCCACCCTCCTCTCCGCCCGCAAGTTCCACGACGACGACCCGCTCCTCCGCGAACCCAAGCCCCGCAACGTTGAGAAAGCGGAAAACCGCAAGCTCAGTGACTACTACGACCTCTTCCTTCATCAATTCGGCCCCCCCGGCGAACACCAGCCCGAAAAGGGCGAACCCATCCGCGCCAAAGCCATCAATACCCTAGGCGACCCCATGGAAGGCGCCTGGTGGGAAAAGCGCCACTACTTCAAGACGATGTCCCGCGAAGAACTCCAGCGCGGACCCGCCTACGGCCAGCCCCCTTCCCTCGACGGCAAATGGACCGTCATCGGCGCTAAAAACGAAGGCGTCACCCCCGGCTTCGTCATCGTCGACTCCCGTAACAACGGCTACTTCATCAAGTTCGACCCCCTCTCGAACCCCGAAATGGCCACCGCCGCCGACTCCATCTCCTCCCGCTTCTTCCACGCCCTCGGCTACCACGTCCCTGCTAACTTCCTCGTCTCCTTCCCCATGGAGCAGCTCGAAATCCGGGAAGGCGTCACCCTCGCCGATTCCACCGGCCGCAAGCGCGCGATGACACGCCGCGACCTCTACGAAGTTCTGCTCAAGGTTCCCAAGGACGGCAAAGGAAACTACCGCGCCACCGCCTCCGCCAGCCTCCCAGGCAAGACGATCGGCCCGCCCCGCTGGTTCGGCACCCGCGCCGACGACGTCAACGACATCGTCCCCCACGAACACCGCCGCGACCTCCGCGGCCTCCACGTCATCGACGCCTGGCTCGGCCACGACGACTCCCGCGCCATCAACAATGTCGATATCCTTGCAAAAGAAGGCGGCGTCCAGTTCATTCGCCACTATCAGCTCGATTTCGGCTCTACTCTCGGCTCCGCCACCCAGAAAGCCAATAGCCCCCGCTCTGGCGTCTATTTCTTCTCCTGGCGCGAATCCGCCAAGCTCTTGTTCAGCCTGGGCGCGTACATTCCGTACTGGGCCCGCGCCGAATACCCCGACCTCCCCTCCGTCGGCCGCCTCGAGTGGAAGACGTTCCTCCCGGAACGTTGGCGCCCCGAGTACCCCAACCCTGCCTTCAAAAACCGCCTCCCCGACGACGAGTTCTGGGCCGCCAAGCAGGTAATGGCCTTCACAGACGACGACATCAAAGCCATCGTGGAAACCGGCCGGTACTCCGACAAAAAGGCGGAATCCTGGGTCGTCGAGTGCCTCATCAAGCGCCGCGACAAAATTGGCGAGACCTACTTCGCCAAGGTCCTCCCCCTCGACAACTTCTCCGTCCAGAACCGGATCCTGAACTGGGTCGACCTCGGCCGAAAACACAAGCTCCACGCCCCGGAGACCGTCAAGTTGCAATGGTTCACGTTCAACAACGAGACCAGCACGAAAGCCCCCATCGCCGGAGCCACTGGCAACGTCCTGCCCAGCACGCAGAACGGCTACTACCTAGCTGAACTTGTTAATCCCGCCAAGCCGACGCAGACGATCAGCGTCTACGTCCGCCAGCGCAACGGTGCCGCCTCCGTCGTAGGTGTGGAGCGGGCATGGTAAACCCCGTATGGTGAACGACGACCGCCCCGAATATCAGACCCGCCCCGAACTCCGCACGCAAGCCAGCTTTCCCGCCTTCAAGGTGGTCGGTGAGAAACCGAAAGGGCCCCTCGAAAAGGCCCTTTCTTTTTTCGCCGATGTCCGTGCCGGAGAAGCCCCCGGCGCTTTACTCCTAACGGCCAACGTATTCCTCCTCCTCTTCGCCTACTACCTTCTCAAGACGGCTCGCGAGGCCCTCATCCTCGCCGAAGGCGGCGCGTACATCAAGGCGTACTCCGCCGCCGGCCAAGCGGCTTTGTTGATGCTGCTCGTCCCCGTCTACGGCTACATCGGCGCCAAGGTCGACCGCGTCAAACTCCTCACCGGCCTCACCGGCTTCTTCGCCTCCCATCTACTGCTCTTCTCGTTCTTCGGAACGCAGGGCTATCAGGAAGGTGTGGCGTTCTACATCTGGGTTGGCATCTTCAATGTGTTTGTCATCTCCCAGATCTGGGCCTTCGCGAACGATATCTACACGGAAGCCCAAGGCAAACGCCTCTTCCCGATGATTGGAGTGGGCAGCTCATTGGGAGCGTGGTTAGGCGCCGAAGCCGCCGCCCAACTCGTCGGCAGTTTTTCTCTCACCCCCTATCAACTCCAACTCTGCGCCGCCGCCATTCTGGTCGTCTGCGCCCTGGTCACGGTCGTCGTGAACCGCATCGAAACCAAGCGCGCAACCCCGGAGATGGCCGCCCACGCGACGGACAAACTCGAAGGCCCCGGCGGCTTCGAACTGATCTTCAAGAGTCGCTACCTGACTTGGATCGCGCTGCTCACCGTCCTCCTAAATGTAGTCAACTCGACCGGCGAGTTTCTTTTGGGCCAGGTCGTCACGGAGCAAGCCAAAGCGATCGCCGGCGCTGACGTCGCCGCGCAGAAGCAGTTCATCGGGCAGTTTTATGGACGATTCTTCGGCATCGTGAATCTCCTAGGCTTCCTCTTCCAAACCTTCGCCGTCTCCCGCGTCTTCGCTTTCTTGGGAGTCCGCAACGCCGTCTACGTCCTCCCGTCCATCGCTCTGATGAGTTACTCGGTGCTGGCGGTAGCCCCCATCTTGGGAGTGGTCCGCATCGCCAAGACGCTAGAGAACGCGACCGACTACTCCCTACAAAACACGGTGAAGCAAGCTCTGTATCTCCCGACGTCCCGAGAGGCGAAGTACAAGGCCAAGGCCGCGATCGACACCTTCTTCATGCGCTTCGGCGACGTCCTGCAGGCCGGCATCGTAAAGATGGGAGCCGAACTCTCCTTCAGTCTCCCGGCCTTCGCCTGGCTAAACGTAGCGCTAACAATCCTCTGGCTTGGCATCGCCAGCCGCCTCTCCGCTGAGCACCGCCGTATGGGCTTTTAGCAATCGATGACTTCAGGCCACTGACCAGTGGTTTAGAAGCAACGGGCCTTAGGCAAAGTGCCTTCGATTTGGACCTTGCGGCCAAGGTCCAAATCGGCAGCAACGGGTGCCGCTCCGGTAACCGATAAGACGCAAAGCTCCCGTCAACTTCATGGTTGGCTAAACTAAGATCTGCTACCGGTATGAACGACACGGGTCCCGCCGTCACCGCACTGCTCCAGTCCTGGCAAGACGGCAATCGAGCCGCGCTCGATCAAATCGTGGACCAACTCTACGCCCAACTCCGCGCCGTCGCCGGCCAGCAACTCAACGCCGAACGCCCCGGCCATACCCTCGCCGCCACCGCCCTCGTCCACGAAGCCTACCTCCGCCTCCAAGCCAACGCCAAAGCCAAAGCCCACTTCGTCGACCGCCACCACTTCCTCGCCATCGCCTCCCGCGCCATGCGCTGCATCCTCGTCGATTACGCCCGAGGCCGCAAACGTCTCAAACGAGACGGCGGCCAGCAGGTCACCCTCGAAGAGTTCACTGCCGTCACCAACTCCACTCACGATCTCCTCGCCATCAACACCGCCCTCGAAAAGCTCGCCGCCTTGGATCCTCGCAAGGTCCAACTCCTCGAACTCATCTCCTTCGCCGGCGCCACTTACGCGGAAGCCGCTGCCATCCTTGACATCTCCGAAGCTACCGTCCACCGCGACCTCAAGTTCGCCCGCGCCTGGCTCAAAAACGAACTCAACGGCGAGGGCGCCTGAATGCCCGATACCGCGCACCGCTGGCGCCGCATCGAAACCCTCTTCCATCGCGCCAGCGCCCTGCCCACCCCGGAACGCAACGCCTTTCTCGACCACGAATGCGCCGGCGACCCGGATCTCCGCCGCACCCTCCAAGACCTCATCCAATCCGACTCCGAATCCGGCGTCCTCGACCAAGCCATCGCCGCCGAAGCCCGCCAAATGGTCGACGAAATCGCCCCCGGCGCCATCTTCGGCGCCTTCCGCCTCGAAGAACTCCTCGGCCACGGCGGCATGGGCGCCGTCTATCGCGCCGTCCGCATCGATCGGGAGTTCTCCCAACAGGTCGCCATCAAGCTCGTCCGCAGCCACCTCCGCGCCGAAGATTGGACCCGCCGCTTCCTCCGTGAACGCCAAATCCTCGCCCGCCTCAACCACCCCTACATCGCCCGCCTCCTCGACGGCGGCAGCCTCCACGGCCGCCCCTACATCGTCATGGAGTACGTCGAAGGCGTCACCGCCGATGCCTACGTCCAGCAGCACTCCCTCAGCACCCGCGATCGACTCCTGCTCTTTGAAAAGGTCTGCCAGGCCGTCAGCTATGCCCACGGCCAACTCGTCGTCCATCGCGACCTCAAGCCGCAGAACATCCTCGTCCAAGCCGGCGGCCTCCCCAAACTGCTCGACTTCGGCATCGCCAAGCCCCTCGAAGAGGAAGAAGACAGCGCCCTCACCCAGGCGAGTCAACGCGTTCTCACCCCACAATACGCCGCCCCCGAACAGGTCCTCGGCCAACCCATCACCACCGCCACCGACGTCTACGCCCTCGGCGCGCTCCTCTACGCCCTCCTCGCCAACCAGGCCCCCTTCGATTCCACCGGCCTCTCCGGCTTCGCCCTCGAAAAGGCCATCTGCGACCAGGACCCGCCGCCCCCCAGCACTCTCGTTAAGCTCGACCCCGATATCGACGCGATCATCGCCCGCGCCATGCGCAAGGAACCCGCGCAGCGCTACCCCTCCGTCGGGGCCCTTGAAGCCGATCTCGCACGCTGGCTCGGCGGCTATCCCGTCGAAGCCAGCCGCGGCAACTGGCAGTATCGCACCCGCAAGTTCCTCCGCCGCCGCGCCGGCGCCGTCCTCGCCGCCACGCTCCTCGCTGGCTCCCTCGCTGGCGGCTTCGCCTCCACCCATGTCCAGCAGCAGAAAGCCGAACGCCGCCTCGAAGAGGTCCGCGAACTCGCCAACCGCTTCCTGTTCGAGTTCCACGACAGCATCGCCGCCCTCCCCGGCGCCACCAAGTCCCGCCAGATGGTCGTCGCCCGAGCCATCGAATACCTCGACCGCCTCGCCGCCGAATCCGAAGGCGATCGCCGCCTGGAAGCCGATCTCGCGGCCGGCTATGAGCGCATTCGCGACATCCAGTACGGTTTCGACTACGGCCACCTCAACGATGTCGAAGGCGCTGTCGCCAGCGCCCAACGCGCCCTCAACCTTCGCCAAAAGCTCCTCGCCGCCACCCCCAAAGATCCCGCCGCCATCGCCGCCGCCGCCAAGGCCAACCTCGACGCCGCCAACCTCCTCGCCGAAACCGGCGCCTCCCTCGATCAAGCCCAGTCCTATCTCGATTCCGCCCAGCGCCTCCTCGCCGCCAGCGCCCAGTCTCAGCCCGGCGCTCTTCCCCAACTGCGCAGCGAATCCGCCGTCGCCATCGGCGCCGCCGCTATCGAAAATGCCAAAGGCGATGGGGACCGCGCCGTCGCCGCCGCCCGCCGTGCCGTCGAACTCCAGCAAAAGGTCTACGACTCGAGCCACGACCCCGCCGACGCCCCCCGCCTCCTCGGCGCCATCCAGATGCTCGGCGACGCTCTCCTCCTCGGCGCTAACCGGCCTCTCGAAGCGCTCGCTACTTACCAACGCGCCCTGCAGATTCTCCCCGCTCTCCCATCCGGCGTCCAGCAGGAGATGAACCGCGGCCAGCTCCTCGCCCGCATCGGCCTCGCCTACGCCATCGCCGGACGCCACCCCGAAGCCCTACCCTACCGACGCCAAGCGCTTGCCGTTGCCGAAGCCATCGCCGCGCGAGATCCCCAGAACGCCCTCGCCGCCCGCGACCTCGCCGTCGCCTGCCTCAACGCCGCCCAAAACGAGTACAAAGCCGGTAGCAAAACCGAAGCTGTCCGCCTCGCTCGCCGCATGGTCGCCATGTTTGAAGTCGCCATGCAGCAAAGCAACGGCAGCGGCCAGTCGAGGACCGACTACGCCGCCGCCCTCGAAGACCTCGCCGATTACCTCGTCCGCACCGAAGCCCGCGCCGAACCGGAAACCCTCCTCGAAAGAGCCATCGCCCTCCGCGAACAGATCGTCCGCCAGGAACCCGAACGCGGCGTGTACCAATCTCACCTCGCCCACGCTTGGACCCAGTTCGGCGATTCCTACGCCCGCTGGGGCGAACCCGGCAAAGCCGAAGCCATGTACCGCAAAGCCCTCGCCGCCTACGAAAAGCTCGAACGGGATAAACGCATTAACGGACTCGACCGCAGCGACTGGGATCGCACCAAACGAAATCTCGCTAATCTTTCCACTCAGAAAAAATAGGGGAACGTTCCCGCTCTCGCGGGCCGTTCCCCCCTCCCGGAATGGACTACAGGAGATCGTGCGCTAAACCATCCGCCCGGGCGAAGTTCGCCACGTTCTTCCATGGCGCGGTCCCAGGGACCGTGCTCCAAGAGAAGAGTGCGTAACGGGTGCTCCGCCCGCGTTGATTCAAGTTCCCGCGAGCAGAGGTCCGTTGGGCGAAAGCCGGAGCCAGGCTCGGGAAAGCCAGCACGCCCAGTCCCGCCCTTTGCGATGAGGGACTCATCGGTCTTCTCCTTCACCGGCGGCCGCGCTCATTCGCCAATCGGCCTGCCCTAAAGGCGACAGCAAGCCCACCGCTTCTCCACTCCCCGACCCATTTTTCAGCGCCGTTCCTCCCACGGTGAACCCCGGCGAGAATTGAGCGGCCACGTTCAGCGGCCCGGTCACCGTCAGCGTCAATGCTGCCTGCGACGAGGTCACATCCCCGGTGAACCTCGTAAACACATAGCCGCTCGCCGGCCTTGCCTCCAACTGCGCCCTCGTTCCCTCCCCGTACCAGCCGTCGCCATGAATCGTCCCCCCGGCCGCCGGCATCGCCGACACCGATACCAGATGCTCCGTCTGGTAGGTGGCTAGCACCCGCAGCGTTGCATTCGGCATCACGATTTGCCGCGCCAGACTGGTATTTCCGTCCTCCCAGCGCGTAAACCGGTATCGCGACTGCGCGCTGATCGGCATCGTGCCCATCATGAAAACGGTGTGCGTCGAACGGGGGTACCACAGAAAGTTGGCAGGCAAAGTAGTCACCACCCCGTCTATCGCCGCCGTTGCCCCAGGGACATTTGCGGTAATCTCCACGCGCCGCGCCTCCTGCGGGTGAAACTATGCCCGCACCACGTTCGGCGAGAAGATCGTCAGCAGAATCCGCTCCTGGTCACTCGTCACCTGGCCAAGCACATAGTCCACGTTCCAAGTCACATCCCCGAACCCAATGTTCGGCCGCGCCCTCAACTCCACATTCGTCCCATGCCGGTAGTACTCCCCGTCCGGCGCCGAACTCGCCGTCACGCCAATCGTCCCGTTGCTGTCCGGCAGAAGCTGCACCCGGTACCAGCTAGTGAAAAGCGCCGTCACGAATCCACCTTGGGCGGTCGCCTGCAGAGTCGTCTTTGCTCCTAATCGCAAGGCGTTCTGGACCTCCCATCCCTCCGGAGTTTTCCGCTCCGCTCCCGCAAGATAAGGCAGCATCTCTAGTTGGTGCTCTGACCCGATCTTCCAGTAAAAGGTCCCCACGCCACGGTAATTCGCACCGTCCACCGTGAACGGCATACCCGCCGGATGAGTCTCAATTAAGGTCGGCCTGACCCGGTCAAACACCACTGGAACCCGGAGCTCCGGCGTCACCGCCGAGCGGAATATCACTTCTCCATGATGCCGCCCGTACGACAGAGTGCCTCCGGTAGCGGTAATCTGAAACACGCCCGGCGCTCGCATCGAACTCCCTGCGGTCACCTGCAGCCAAGGCACGCTCGCCGACACCGAAATCTCCACGCCGGCCGCTGCCGAGGTCGCCAAGGTCAGCAATCTCGTCGCCGTGCCGTCCCCCACCAGCACGACGTCGCCTCCCGTCTGCGCCGTCAACGATGCCTGTACCAACAGCGTCACCGGCACCACCAACCGCCCTAAGCCCTGAGCCGTTAGAGTATCCGTCACCGTCACGTCGCACCGGTGCGCCCCCAATGCGAGCTGCCGGACGCCCTCCGTACCCTCCACCCGCATCAGCGAACCCAACACCTCGGCTTTCAGCCACGGGCACCCCACCGCCGCCACGGGACTCCCGCCCAACCCCGCTAACGCCACATCTCGCTGCGGCAACGCCGCACCCTGGAACATCGGCAACTCCAATGCCGCCGGAGTCGCCGTCAGGCGGGGCCGAATCGTCACCGTCACCGGTTTCGCACTCGCCGGCAGGTTCCGCACATCACCCAGCGCCATCGCCAGCAACGAATGAGTTCCTACGGGGATGTTCGTCAGCGTCACCTTCGCCACCGCCGTCGAGCCGAAGAAAGACGTCATCACGCCCTTCGCCAGAGGCTCCATCACCCCGTTTGTCATTCGCTGGATCGAGTACTCTCCCACCGGCTGATAGGCGCCGGTCAAATCCAGCCGCAGCGTTACCTCTGCTCCAACGACCGCTGTCGCCGGGTCCGCCCCCAACGACAGTGCCGGCGCCGCCCGCACCGTCAGCTCCACCTCCACCTGCGTCGACTGTCCTCCCGTCGTCAGTTGCACCCCTCCCCGGTGCACCCCCGGCGGCATTCCAAACAACCCGCTCCCGAAGCCCACGACCAACGGAAAGCCCCCGGTTGGCAGCGTCGCCGACATCGCCGATACGGTTAGCGGCAGTCCCGGCATCACCTTGATCCCCACCGGCGTCCCCGCCGTTCCCCCAATCAGCAGCGTCTGCGTCGCCGGCACGCCCCCTCCGGGTCTCATCTGGAACACCATCTTCCGGCTGCTTAGCGATAAGCTGGAACTCTCCGTCACCTTGTAGTGCAGCCACACCTGCCGGCCCGCCGCCACCGTCGCCAGCGCGTGATTCTGATAGGCATTGTCCGGCGCCGAAAACGCAAAATCGGCACTAAACTCTTTCATGCATAAGTCATTCGCCACGCTTGCATTCCAGGCCACGGCGCCACTGGTGATCCGCCACGTCCGGTCCTGCAGCGGGTGGCCGAGCGGCCGGCGGGACGCGCAAGCCACCGGCAGCACTTGGGTCTCCGGCGCGGAAGTCCACCGTCCCTCATGGTTCAGCATGGCCGCCCCGTTCCGGCCCCAGTCTCCTTCCGCCCAGGACCACACCATCGCCGGTAATCGCGCGTCCGTGGCACTCATCTGCGTCAAGCCCACCGATGCCACCCCGCACCGCACGGCCTTCCGCACCAACGTGCCATCGAGCATCCCCCCGCCGCTGGACTCCGCCACGTCCCACCAGGAAAGCGGACGCATGCTGCCGCGCTGCGCCAGGTCCATCCCGTCATTCGCCACGCAGCCTTCGAGGTTCTGATCCATCACCCGGTCGCTGATTTGGGCCAATCCAGTCGCATTCCAAATCCACGCCGAGCTCGCCGTCGCCGGTCCCTGGAACTGCGCCACCAGCACGGTCTTGCCCGCTGCCCGCATCTCGCTCGGCGTCGGCCACCGCGATGGCGTGCCCGTCGGCGCGGGAAACACGCGCGTTCCCAGCATCCGCTGGATCTCCCCGGACAAGGCGGCGATGCGCGAGCCGAGCGGCGGGTCGTTGTTCAACCGCACCAGCACTACCTGACCCGGATTGGCGTCCAGCCAGTTCGCCAACTCTTGTAGAGCGTAGCCGAGCAGCCGGAACCGGCCTTCCGGATGAGCGCACGCCGCGCCATTTTCGGTCCGGCAGAGCCGCAAAGCCTCCGCGTTGGCGCCGGCTGCGTAGGAGCGGACATCAAACACCACCAGCCGTGCGCCGGCGTTGAGCTGATCGGTCAAGGAGAGGCTTTGCGACGCCAGTGCGGCGGGGAAGCCTTGCGGGGGGTTGGCATAAGCCTGGTGCGCCGCGGGCCAACTGAGAAAGTTGAGGGGCGCGTTCTCGCCGATGCCGGTGAGTTGATTTTCCAATGCCCACGCGGCCCACTGAGAGCGCCGGACACCTTGCAGATTCCGGCGATCGTTCACGCAATAGCCGCCGCTTTCTTTGAGATCGACTTCACAGGCACGGTCTTCTCCGGCCACCAGGTTCGTCCGGGCCCAGTCGGAGTGTTGGCAGGCGCGTTGGTTGAGATTGCCGCAATCGGAAGAATTCTGCGCCTCGGCGCGAGTCAGGCTAGAGAGACTCAGCAGGCCCAGGCAAGCCAAACGGGACAAGAACTTCATCGGTTTACTCCTTCGCAATGGCGCTCGCGGTCGTCCGCAAGTCCGCCCGGCCTTGTATGCGACGGAACACTCCCCATACCCTCACCCGATCAGATTTTTTTCTCTATCCGTTTGTGCCTCGCCAGCGATGCGGCGCTACCGGATCCGCCAACCGCCTGCTTACTTTCCCCCGCGAGAGGCCCACTCGATGCCCAGCCGCCCCCCTGCGCCCAAAGCCACCACCACCGCCGGCACAAACCAAACCGGATGCGCAAAGCTGAAAACATTCATCAGCGACAGCACCAGCAGTACCGCCGCCACCACCCAGCCCAACACCCCACGGCCTCCCAACTTCGTCGCCAACCCACCTCCCGCCGCCGCCCCCAAACCCTGCGCCACGCACACCGCGGCAAACACACCTTCGCCGCTAAATGCGCCATGCGCCCCCGCTTCCGCCAAGCCAATCACAAGTCCCGCCACCACAACGCCTACCACCACCGCCCCCGCCCTACGCAGAATCGAGTGCTTCACGCCAAAATCTCCTTTTCTCTCTCTGGTATCTCACCCCTTCCCAGCGCCTGGCTTGGAGATTTCGGTACTCACCTCACCTTGGGAACAAAATGTGGCGCCGCCGGCGGAGCCTCTCCCTCATTCCGCAGCCGCAGATACTCTCCCGGCGCCTGACCACAAAATCGCCGGAAGTCGCTATTCATATGCGCCTGGTCGGCATACCCGTGCCGCACCGCCAACTCCGCCAGCCCTGCGGCGCCACCCACTCCCCGCAGCGCCGCGTCGAATCGGCCCAATTGCAACCACAACTTCGGCGACAGCCCTAGTTCCACCGCAAACCTCTTCCGCAATCCCCGCGGCGAAAGGCTCAACTCGCCGGCCAGCGCATCCACCCGCCAGTTCAGATCCGCCAGCCGCGCCCGCTCCGGCAGTCGACACCGGACCGCCTCCGGGTCGAGATGTTCGCCAATCCAAGCCGCCAGCGTCTCCATCTTCCGCCGCGCCGTCGGGGCCTCGTACAACTGCTCGCGCAGCCGCCGCCCCTCACCGCCCAGCAGCGCCGCCAGCGGGATGGGATACCCCAGCCCCCGCTGCACCGCCACGCCAAACAGTTGGGCGCACGCCGCCGGCTCCAGCCGCGCCCCGACCAGATGCAGCTCCCCGGCCGTCTCCGCATACCGCGGCGCCGCCTGCAGAGGCGTCAACCATCCCTCCTCGAATCGCAATCCCGCCGCCCCCGGATCGCTGTACCAGCAATGGCTCCCGGCCAGACTCACAATGAGCTCGGCATAGGGCTTTGGAAGGCCTTGGTACCGCCCCGCCGGCCAGCCCCGCAGCACCCACAGCGCCCTCACCTGCCCGCGTAACCTCGCCGGCGGAGGCATGATCTGCATCTCCATCGCACCGCCTCCCACCGCTCGCCGCACTCTAATCGCCCGAGAATAACATAGGGGACTCGAACGCCATGGTCAGGGCCAGCCATGCCCCCCGCTCAGGCCTACCGGGACGCGCCTGCGGCAGATGCATAGAGCACAGCGCCGAAGGCCCAGTTGTCGGCGTGGGCGTCCGCTTCCTTACCTTCGAAGAACTCCGGAGCCATGTATTGGCGTGCCCATCACGGTGCCTTCCGTTGTCAGCCCCTTGGTCAGCGTCGCCTCGGTCGGGCCGGGTTTCGGCGCCACAGGCTTTGCCAGGCCGAAGTCCAACACCTTCACCCCATCTCGCGTGAGCATGATGTTCTGCGGCTTAACATCCCGGTGGGTAACACCAGCCCGACGCGCCCGGTCGAACGCGTCGGCGATTTGCAAGGCAAAGCGAAGTGCCGCATCGAGCGGTAGCGGACCCTTTTCAAGGCGGGCGGCGAGCGATTCGCCCTCGATGAGTTCCATCACCGTGCAGCTCGGCCCGACATCGAAGAGCGAGCAGCTATTCGGGTGATTCAAGGAGGCGACCGCGCGCTTTGTACACCTCTCCCATGCCGCCCCCTCCGATAGAAGCCTGGATTTCGTAGTGGCCGAGTTTGTCGCCTGCGGAAAACGGCATCGGTTCAGTCGATCCAAGAAGGATCCGTCAAGTCCTGAATCAAGGCCTATTCTTGCATTCCGTTTAGTCCTACTTTGACCGGATCCCGCCCTCTATTGCCGGCTGGGCTTTATTTCCCTGTCGCCATTCTCTACCGCCTCGCCCCCGCCAGCCAGTTCTGCACCACCGTCAGCGGCCGGGCAGACCCATCCACTTCCGCCGGGACCAGGAACCGCTTCCCGTCCGCCGTCACCGCGAATCGCTCGATGGGCCTCGTAAGTCCCGTCTCAAACAGCGCGGCCGCTTTCCCCGGCTGAAACGAGTGGCCCATGCTCACCTCCCCCGCCAGCAACGTCCCATCTTCCTCCAGCCAGTAGATCTCCCTACCGTCCCGCCGCCAGTTCGGACGCGTTCCCCCCTCCCGCGACACCTGCCACTTCGCACCGGTCGTTGGATACGGCTGCACATAGATCTCATACCGGCCTGACTCGTCAGACCTGTAGGCGATCCATTTGCCATCCGGCGAAAACACTCCATATCTTTCGTTGAACTCCGTCTTTAGAAACACGGCCGGCTTCCGTTCCCCCGTCATCGGCAGCACCCACAGGTCATACTTCGTCTTCGGATCCTGCTCGTAGTAGAGCAGCACGTCCCCTGTGGCCGTCCAGTCAGTGGCAACTGAAAGTTTCCCCTCCTTTAGCAGCCGTTCATCCTGCCCCGCCCCGTTGGCGCTCTTGAGATAGAGGTTAAAAGGACCCTCCCGACCAGAAGCGAACACGACTCGGCTCCCATCCGGCGCCCACACGGGGCTGAGGTGATTCGACGAATGAAACGTGAACCGCGTCGGGATGCCGCGCGCCAAGTCCCTCACTCAGATATCCGCGCCTTGCCCTTGCGCCGCAGCCAGACGGAACGCAACCTACTTCGCGTCCGGCAACAGGGTCGGCTGCATCAAATCACCCAGGTCGCCGAGCGACTCCAGCCGCTTGCCCGCGCGGTCCATCCATGTCAATCGGGTCTGCCTGCCCCAGCCCGCCCCATACACCAGCATCCCGTTGCCGGATACGGAAAACACCGCCTGGCCACCGAATTCCACACCCACATTCTCCGCGATTGGGAAGGACTCGCCAGCCAATGAGCGCTTCCCGGCATCGAACCGCTGCGCCATCAGTGTGGTTCCTCTTACAACCATCAGATAGCCTTCGCCCTCCGGTCCCTCCGCATAGCCGGAACTCGACCGGTCTCCCGTCAGCTTCGTGCGCTCCTTCGATTCCATCGCCCCGAGGTAGATCCCCGCCGTGTCAGCGGTGCCGAGGACCGTGTAAACGTAGTGGCTTCCGCCAGGTAGAAACACCGGCCACCTGTGGTTGAACTCCGTGTAGGCTCCGTTCGGGGCCGAGAGTTGCGCGGGAGTTCCGCCGTGTGCCGGCACGCGCCACAATCCGGCATTCTGAGTCCCGTACACAATCACGCCGTCCTGATTCCATGTGGCGCCCCATCCGCTGCCTGCGTCGCACAAAGCCTGCACCGGACCGCCCGATGCTTCAATTTTTTTAGCTTCCCCTGTGCGAAGAAGCCGATCCACCGGCTATCGGGCGACCAGAATGGAAACTCGGCCTGCTCGGCCCCGGCCAGCGGCTGAGCCGTAAGGGATTGCAGCGGCCGCACCCAGAGCTGCTGCCTGCCCGCTGAGGCCACCGTGAACGCCAGCAGCTTCCCGTCCGGCGAGATCGCCGTATCCCGGAAAGTCGCCTTGTCCGGCGGCAGGATCGACGTCGTGAGCACTGGCTGCTCGGGCGGTGTTTGGCGTAAATGGATCAGCGAGACTGCTGCCAGGGCGAGCGCCAAAGCGCCTGCGGCCCACGGCCACCAGCCAGACTTCACCGTCGCGATCGCCTGAGCTTGCACGGGCGCATAACTCTCGATCGCGATGCGGGCTTCGCCGATGTGTTGGAGCCGGTTTTTGATATTCCGGTCAAGGCATCGGCCGATGAGGTGTCTGGCTTGATGGTCCTCGATCACGGCCAGATCAATCGGGGCCCGGACGACGTCGGCCAAGGTATGGGTTACCGTCTCGCCGTCGAACAACCGTTTCCCGGTCAGCAGTTCGTACAGCACAACGCCGAAGGACCAGATGTCGGACCGCCGGTCGACCGGTTTGCCGGCGGCTTGTTCGGGGGACATGTAGCCGACGGTGCCGAGGATCAGGCCGGCTTCGGTAGTGCGGAGGGTTAAGGTCGGCGAGTCGGCCCCAGACGGCATGGAGCGCTCCGCGACCGCTTTCGCCAGCCCGAAGTCGAGGACCTTGACGATACCTTCCGGGGTGACCTTAATATTGCCGGGCTTCAGGTCGCGGTGGATGATGCCTTTTTCGTGCGCCGCCTCCAACGCTTCGGCGATTTGCTTGGCCAAGGCCAGGGCTTTGGCGATCGGGAGGGGGCCACGCAGGGTGTCGCCCTCTACGAGCTCCATGACGATCGAGTTGGCTTCGAGGCCGCAGATTGCGGCGATGTTGGGGTGGTTCAGTGAAGCGAGGGTCTGCGCTTCGCGCTGGAAGCGGGCGAGGTAGTCGGCGTCGTTGCTAGTGTTGCCGGGAGGACTTTGATTGCGACTTCGCGCTTGAGTTTGGGATCACGGGTCCGGTACACCTCGCCCATGCCGCCTTTGCCGAGGAGGGAGACAATTTCGTAAGGCCCGAGTTTGTCGCCGGGGGAGAGGGGCATGTTCCGATGATTCTACTAAAATGCGCAATTTAGGAAGCGCGTCTTTTCGACATGAGTTCCCGCAAGTAGAGGTTTACGCGGGTTTGATAGCCATCCCCGGATGCCTTCAGCCAGGCAAGTACGTCCGCATCCAATCGCAGAGTCACGCTCTGCTTCCTTGGACGATAGAACTTGCCGATCACTGCGTCGGATGGTAGCTGACGAATTTCGGGAATATCGGAGAGATCGATTTCTGCATCCGGTCGCTTGGCAAGTCGATGCAGTTCGCTGCGTTGCTTATCGGTTAGCTGTTTCATATAGCTTCCTTTCGTGACGAGTCGCCTGACGGGCGGAAATGATACGAATGATTTGGTCCGCTTCTACTTCGCAAAAGGTATGGACGACGACAAGCAGGAGCAATCCTTCGATCGTCCCTATGCCGTGCCAGCGCTCCTCACCGGATTCTATCCGCTCGATGTACGTTACGCAGTGTGGATCCTCGAAGATCCATTGGGCGATCTCGAAATCGATTCCGTGTTTGTCGATGTTCCGCTGATTCTTCGTTTCGTCCCATTCGAAGAGAACCACCTGTATGTACAGATTAGCACATACAGACCTGTTTCAATTTCCCACCGGTGCCTTCCGCCGCAGTTCATCGAAGAAGCTCGAGAGGAACGTCGGATGCGTGGGCAGCTTGTCGTCCCCGGCATCATCCGCGACCATCGCCGCCAGCCGCTTCGCGTCCGGCGTTATGTCGTATGCGAGAGCGAAGCGACCTTGCCGTGCCGGAATCTCCGTCCAAACCCGTGGCTTCCCGGCTACGAACGACTCGCCTTTCCCGATCGAGGGGGCGGCCATCAAGCGCCGATCCGAAGCATTAAACAGCAGTTCCCGGCCGTCGTGGGACCACCGCAGGGAACCGCCGACTCCCGTAGATACCTGCCATCGGCTACCCGGCTCAGGGAACGGGCGGACGTAGACCTCCGGGGTCCCCGACTCATCCGACTGATACGCCAGCCAGTGCCCGTCCGGCGAAAACGCCGGGAGGCTTTCGCTGATAGGCGTCCCCAGGAACGGCTCCGGTTTCCCGAGCCGGCGTCCTGGACCAACCGGCCCTGCATCGGCCTCCACCGGTACTTTGAATAGGTCTCGAGGCCTGCCGTTCTTCCCGGTCGTAGAAATCGCCAGGAGCTTCCCGTCGGGAGAAAACGAAGCCGGATTCGCTGTTGCCTTACCCTCCGTCAGGCGCTTCACCTCGCCCGATCCGTCCGAGCGGATCGCGCACAGCCCGGGAGCAGCCGAATTGTCGGACCGGAACACGATGCTCTTCCCGTCCGGAGTCCAGAGGGGCAGGCGATTCACCCCCGGCAGGAAGCTGAGCCGCGACGGCGCGTCCCGGTCCAAATCCTTCACCCAGATGTCTCGTCCATTGTCCTTGACCATCGAAAACGCAAGTCGCTTCCCGTCGGGTGAGAAGCGTGGACCGTAGTACGGGCCAAGCGGCGCGTGCAGCACCTGTGCCGCAACCCTTTTCCTATCGACTCAGCATATCGGCCAATCCGTCCGGGATGCCTTTCCAACGAGGTAGACCAGCGCTCCGTTCTGTGCGAATGCAAAGTCTCCACCTCCTGCTCTTGTGCTGCTGACATCCTCCAGAATTGGTGCCGGGGCACCAGCCAAGTCTAGCTTACCGGGCTGGAAGGGTACGGCGAAAGCCGTGGACTGGCCTAGGTAAATCAGGTGTCCGATGCCGCTCGCACTATTGGTATCGGCCAGGTAGCGGGCGAAGAAGCCGCCCCGTTGCAGCTTTTTCGCTCACCGGTCTGCCGCAAGATGAGTTCGATGGTCGCGTCGTCGTGACGAACAGCCCTCCCGGCGGAAGCAGTGAAAAAGGACCATCTGGCCGCCTGGGAGCACCTGCGGCCGGCCTTGAGTCCCTTCGCCGGCGACCAATTTCGTCACCGGCACGGGCGTCCCGCCGGCGGCGGGGACCCGCGAGAGAACGGTGAATGAGTTCAGAGACGCGATGATGTTGCCGTCGTCGCCCCAACTTCCGCCGCCGCCCGAAGGTACGTCGCCTCGCGGGATGGCAGCACAGCCCTCCACGGCAATCTTCTTCAGCTTGCCATCGGCGAAGAAGCCGATCCCATCGCCTGCCGAAGAGAAGAATGGCCCATGGGCATTCTCGGTCCCGGCGATCGGCACAAACTGGCGCGGATGCAGCAGCCGAGTGTGGAGCCGAAGGTTGCCGTCAGCACCGAGCAGCGTGAGCGCCACACGGGTACCGTCCGGGGAGAGCGCGCGAGCAAATCGGTGCCGTCAGAGAAACCCACCTGGGGCCTTGCGAGCGGCTTGCCGGAATCGATGTCCAGGGAGAGCCGTAGCAGAGGGCGGAACTGGGCGTGGCGGGTGGCATCGTACCAGACGATGCCAGCAGCGACAACGAAAGCGAGTGTTGCCACTACAGCCGCCTACGGCGACCATCCAACCTTCGCTGGCGCGATGGCAATAGCCTCTTCCGGCGGTGCGCTGAGATCGAGCACCACCTCGCGCATCGTTTGACAGCGAAATTCGGAGGCCTTCGCCAAGCAGCGCCGCACCCGCCTCTCCAACCAAAGCGGCGTAAGCGGCGGCACTGCCATCGGCGCTGGTTCTCACGCCATTCGTCAATTGACGAATCGCCAACAATCCGCCGTGAACTCCAAGCCACGTCGGCGTGATGGGCGTAGCCATTGTCTGGATCGCCGGCGATCCGCTCAGCGGCAGCAGACCGGCCAATCGAACGTCAGGCACTCTTCCTCAAAGTGGCCTCTGCTGCCCATTCCAGCGCTCCGGTCCGAACACCCAAATACTGAGGCCTATCTTTCAAAACCACGTCTGTACGGCGCATCCGGTGGCCGCGACCCGGTGCTAAACTGCGGCCCCCGTGTCGAGCGGTAACTCATGCTCAGCACCGCCGTCTCCACGCGGCGTCCCACCGCAGAATAACGGCCATTCTCCCAGTTGGATTCCATGTAGTGGTTCGTAATCCCAGTCGACAGCAGCAGCCGTTCCGCGGGAAACGGTTCCTTCCTGGTCACCATCATTTCGGTAATCCAGTGGGGTTGGGCATTCGAGGCGTGATACTGAGCATACGCGCCGGGCCAGCCCAGCATCGAGATGATCGTCGGCTCCTTCTGCCCCTCGATTTCCCCCGCATAGGTCCAGCCGACATCGCGGCCCGAAATCACCGCCGCTTTCGTCCCATCGTTGTACTCGACGATGCAAGCATTGGCCTGAGCGTTCTCCTGAAAGATTCCCCGCTTCACGTTGAAGTTTGCCGCTACCGAATCGAGGAGCCTGCCGGCCCACGGACTCCGTTCGACCCACTTGCCTGTTTCCGGCCCTCGGATGGACTGCACCGACTTGACGCCTGTCTCACCGCCCTTGCGGCGTTCCACGAACGCCTGAAGCACATCGATGCAATGGAAGATAGCTCCCTCATCGGAGGCGCCTCCCAGCACAATCGAGTTCTTGATTGGCGTATCGATCGCAATCTCGATCTCGGGCTTGCGGAAGTAAACCGGTATGGAGGAGCCGCCGGTCAAGGGAAAGTTCAACTCCCGGGATTTGTCAAACATCCACTTGGCGTCGTCCCAATTGTAGGAGAGGTGCTTATCGTTAAACACCGGCACCGAGCGCTTACTCTGCTCGAAAACCCGGATTACCTGCTGGTAAATCCACCAACGAGGCAACAACCAGTGGCCCTTGAGATCGGTTGGATAATTCCCGTGCTCGCCGACGATGACCACCCCGTCCACCGCAAGTTCCTTTCCACCCAGCGTCACCGCCTCGCCCACTGTCTTATAAATCGGAATGCTTTTCGCTTGACACACCTTCTGACCCAGTCCGCTGGTGTCGAACTGGTGAATGTAAACGGATACAATCTCCACCCTGGATGGAGTGTGGGCGCCCTGCCACCAATAGCCGTCCATTAGCTTGCAGAGGATCCAGTCCGCATGGGATCCCGGAGCCCCCCAAAAGCTGACGCAACAGGCGACCCGAGGCCGCGTTGGTGGAGTCTGCAGCGCCGCACCCGCGGCGCTGCCGGTCAAGCCCGTCAAAGCGGCCAGACCGGTTGCTCCCAGCATGTCCCGCCGAGTGAGGACTGGGCTCTTCAAAGGGTGATTTTCAGTCATGCGAAGGCTCCTTTTGTTGCGGTTCGGACAGACGTTAAAGGCTAAATGATACCGCCCGGCAACAGTTGTCGCGAAATCGGATTCCCCGTCGTCGACGCGTCTGCGACGAGTCCCTCCCCGCCCGAAACACCCGCCCCCGCCCGCCCACTCGGGGCATCGAGCCCATCGCGGACGCATAACCAATCTGCTTTCAACGACTTGCCTTCTGCTTTCTCCAAACCCACCCACCCCGCCAAACCCGGTCACGGCCCATGAAAATAAAGCTAATCCCCTATCCCATCAATCACTTCCAGCCAATCCCCCCACCCCGCCGATCCGTTTTCGCCCCCTCGTCTGCTACGTTCAAATCAAAGTGAGTTTGGCGCTCTCTCGAACGCCCCGTCTTCCCGGCGGGGCGTTCGCCTTTTTGCGCCCTCATTTTTGCTGAGGAGAACCATGCCCAACCAACTGACCCCCGAAGAGAAAAAGGCCAAGCGCGCCGCCACCAATCGCGCCAACGCCCAGAAAAGCACCGGTCCGCGCACCCCCGAAGGCAAAGCCCGCGCCCGTCACAACTCCATCAAACACGGCCGCCGCGCCCAACTCACCGACTACTCCGGCGCCGTCAATACCGTTCTCCTCCCCGGCGAACCCATGGCCGAATACGTCCGCTCCGTCGAAGCCCTCGCCGCCAAACTCGCCCCGCGCGACGAAGTCGA
>CAMDCN010000030.1 GCA_945890485.1 Candidatus Sulfopaludibacter sp. SbA3
TCAGCCAACCCTCTCTGTGTGGCCTCCGGGCAAGGAACCGCTTCCACCCAAGCCGCGCAAGTCCGTTGGCCGCCCGCCCAAACTGCGCCAGCGTGCGCCCAACCACCAACCCGTTCTGGCCAAGGATCTCGCGGCTGCACTCGCCCCCAAGGACTGGCAGACTGTTCCGTGGCGCGATGGCACAAAGAAGAAGTTGCAGTCCCGCTTTTCGGCAGTTCGTGTCCGGCCGGCGAATCGGGATTACGAGCGGAGTGAACCGTTGCCCGCACAATGGCTGCTGATCGAATGGCCTGAAGACGAAGCACAACCGACGAAGTACTGGCTGGGAAGCCTGGCGTTGGATACCAGCTTGACGGCATTGGTGGCGACGGCCAAACAACGATGGATCATTGAGCGGGATTACCAAGAGCTGAAGCAAGAGCTTGGCCTGGGGCACTATGAGGGGCGAGGTTGGCGCGGTTTCCACCATTACGCCACACTTTGCATTGCCGCTTACGGCTTTCTGATCGCGGAACGAAGCCGTTTTTCCCCCTCGGCCCGTGCTGGACAGCTCCAACTTGCCCTACCCGAAGTTCTACTCGACTGGAAGCCAAGCGGGGCGAGCGCAACGCCAGATCCCGCAATCGATTGCGACTCTGCGAATCCTGGTCGCGAGAGTACTGGCCGGTCGGCTTCCGTGTTGCCCGCTATGTGGCAGGCTTAGTTCATAACACAGTCGTATTAGGCGCGGTGGCCTCAACCGAATCGACGAGATCGCCAGCAATAGACACAGCAGTCCAATCCGAACGAGAATGTGAATTGAAAATCAGACGCCAACGCCGTGCTACTCTCGCTAAGAGATCTTTCCTCCTGTCTCCTTCGGCCAGGGCCCCTTCGCAGGGAGACCATTGCCATGTCCACCGAGAAGCCGGGACTTCCCCGGCGCCGATTGATCCATGGCATCCCCGCCGTGGTCGCTGGCAGTGGAGTGCTCGCCGCGCAGACCAGCCAGCCGCCCGCCGCCGGGAAGCGGGTGCCAATCGTCATCCCGCCGGCCCCGGTGCCGGTACGCGAACAGAGGCTGCTCCACTCCATTCCGATTCCGAAGCAGTCGGGCTGTGGGGTGATTGCGCTTCGGAATCAGCGGGTGAAAGTGATCAATCCGAGAGGCAAGCAAGTGGGCGATCTGTTCACGTTTGCCCAGTACACGGCCGAGGAGTTCATTGCTCCGGCGTTTACGATGACCCGCAATCGAAATATCTACCTGCAGATTGGCAAAGGTTTGATGAGCAACTACGGCAATCCCCTCCTGGTGCTGGAAGAAGACACATCCGGCCGTAACGATCTGCTTTACCCGGCCTGCTCGGGGTCCCAGAAGCCCGGCATTCCAGCGAGCATTCCCAACTGCCCGGACAACATGCAGCCGGCGCTACGGGCTCTCAATTTCCCAGTACCGGCGCATCCGGAGATTGTACATCCGCGCAACCTATTCCAGAACTCGCCGGTAATCGATCTTGAAGGCAACATCGAAGTGCGGGAACCCATCGCCAAGGCGGGCGATTACGTGGTGCTGCGGCCGCTCGAGAACGCTTGCGTAGTCGTTACGGCCCGCTCCTTGGTTTCGGTGGTGAACGGCAAGGAGCCGAAGGAGATGCTGATGGAGGTCTACGGGTAGACGGGGAGCGGCTGATTCGAGAAACGCTCCGCGGCGACAGCCCCTGCGGTTTTTTTGTATGGAAAATCAAGAGCAGTCATGTTACGGTCTCCCAAACGGGTTTGTTTACATTCCCGCGCTTCTACTGAAGGGGATTCTTCATGAGCTTCCAAGTTGCTGCTTTTGCTGTTGCTGCGCTTCTACTAAGTGCTTTTCCTTCCTGGTCACAGATCCTTCACGGTTCCCTCGTCGGAACCGTCCGGGACGCTACCGGCGCCGCAATGCCAGGCGTCCGGCTTGCTCTGAAGAACGCTGACACGGGGCAACTCCGCGAAGGATCCACGGATGAGAACGGCGCCTACGCCTTCAACACCCTGCTACCCGGCAACTACGAGCTCTCGCTTTCGAAAGACGGCTTCAAGTCGCAGCGCGAACAGGGTCTCGTCATCGTAGTCAACAACGTAACTCGCAAGGACACCAGCCTTCAGGTCGGTCAAGTTAGCGACTCGGTCACCGTCGAAGCCTCCGCCGCCACCTTGCAGACGGACCGCGCCGAGATACGCGCCGAGGTGACGACTAAGGAACTGCAGAACGTCCCGGTGCCTCCAGGACGCAACTACCAAAGCCTCTTCGTTACCATTCCCGGCTTTTCTCCGCCCCGCAACGCCCACTCCGTCCCGGCCAACCCGTCTCGTGCCCTTCAGTTCAACGTCAACGGCACCAGTTCGAGTTCCAACAACACCCGCATTGACGGAGCCTCATCCACTAACGTGTGGCTGCCTCACATCGTTGCCTATGTGCCGGCGCTCGAATCGATTCAAACTGTCAACGTCGTAACCAACTCCTTCGACGCCGAACAGGGACTAGCGGGCGGCGCCGCGATCAACGTTCAAATCAAATCCGGCACCAACGCCATACACGGCGCGGCGTTTGAATATCACAATTCCAACGCCACGAAAGCGAAGCCATTCTTCCTACCGCAGGGTCGCGACATGCCAAAGCTCGTTTACAACCAGTTTGGGGGCGCCGTCGGCGGGCCCATCATCAAAAACAAGCTCTTCTATTTTGCCAGCTATGAGGGCACCCGCGATCGAAAATTCGCCTCGAGCCTCACCTCCATCCCCACTGCCGCCATGCGCCAAGGCGATCTGTCGGGAGCCCTGGCTAACCGCCCTATTTACGACCCGAACACCGGCACACCAGAGGGCTTCGACCGCCTCCCGTTTCCGAACGGTATTATTCCCGCCGCCCGCATCAGCCCCGCCGCGGCCCGCATCGCCGCTCTTTTTCCCACACCGACCGCACCGGGCACGGTGAACAACTACTTTGCCGGCGCCGGTTATAACTTTGACCGGGACACGCTCGATACCAAGATCAACTACAACGTCAGCGACAAACTGAGTACCTACGCTCGAATCTCCATCCTCGATTACCGCAGCGCAAATCCCGGATTCTACGGCGAATCGCTCGGTGGGCCTCCCGTCGCAGGCGGTCAGGTCGGCCTCGCCACGGGAAAGTCATACTCCACCACTTTCGCGGGCACTTACGTCCTCCGTCCGAATTTCATCGTTGACGCCTACTTCGGCTGGACCCGCATGCAGGGCGACAGCCGCCAGCCTCGGCTCGAAGAGAAGGTGGGTCTGGATGTCCTTCGACTCCCCGGCACCAACGGCCCCCGTTTCTTTGAAGGAGGCATGCCGCAGTTTCAGGTTTCCGGTTTCACCAACTTCGGCCACCCAAACAACTTCATGCCGTACATCAACAGCGATCCACAGTTCCAATACGTGGCGAATGCCAACTGGAACGTGGGCCGCCATCAGATTCGCTTCGGCAGCGATTTCTATCAGCAGCAGCTCAACCAAACCCAACCGGAGTTCGTCGGCGCGCCGTGGGGTGCCTCGGGTGGCTTCGGTTTTGCTCCCGGCCAAACCAGCCTGCGGGCCCGCCCCGGCACGGTTGCTCCCAATACGTCGGAATACAACTCCTGGGGTTCATTCCTCCTCGGCCGCACTAACGCGGTCGGCCGCCTCCTGATGGTCCCCGACGCGTTCACTATTCGTACCTCTCTCTACTCCGCCTACATTCGCGACCAGTGGCAGGTGAATTCCAAACTCACTTTCAACATCGGCGTCCGTTGGGAGTACTTCCCGTTCCCCACCCGTGCCGACCGGGGCCTGGAGCAGTATGACTTTGGCTCCAATAAGATGCTAGTCTGCGGCATCGGCGTCGTACCGAAGGACTGTGGCGTTAAGGAGTCGAAGACGAAATTTGCTCCCCGCGCTGGGCTTGCGTATCGCATCTCTGATAGCTTCGTCTTCCGTGCCGGCTACGGCATTACAAACGATCCCTACAATCTGGGCCGGCCTTTCCGCACCAACCATCCGCTGCTCATCCCGTTCAACCAAACCGCAGCCAACTCCTGGGTCCCCGCCAGCCAGTTTGACAACGGGATACCCGCCATCGTTGCCCCGAACCTGGGGAACGGCATCGTCGACATTGGCCCCTTCACGGAAGCAAACACAGTGATCGCGAATCAGTGGACCCGCGGCTATATCCAAAGCTGGAATGCCGCCCTGCAGAAACGTGTCGCCGGTGGCTGGGTGCTCGAGGCAGCCTACGTCGCCACCCGCGCCGTGAACCAACTCGGCAATCTCAACCGCAACGCGGGTCCCATAGGCGGCGGCAATGCTGGTCGGCCGCTCGCGGTCCAGTTCGGCCGCTTCGCGAACACCATTCAGGTTACCGGCCTCGGTACTTACAAGTACGACTCGATCCAGACCAAGGCGGAGCGCCGCTTCGCCAGCGGTTTCCAGGCGCTGTTCGCCTACACGTTCTCAAAGAACATGGGTATCGCGGGAAACATCAACTCGGATGGCGGGCCCCGCATTCACCTACCTTCCCACTTCCATCTGAACTACGCCGTGACGGACCTCAATATTCCGCACAACTTCCAGTTCTCCGGCATCTATGAACTGCCCTTCGGCAAGGGCCGCAAGTTCGCCACCTCCGGCCCCGCTTCCTGGTTCCTGGGCGGCTGGCAGATCAACTCGCTGCTCTCCGCCATGTCCGGCCAACCCTTCTCGGTAACTGCTCCTGGCACCGATCTGAACGCGCCCGGCAACGCGCAACGGGCGGACCTGCTTTTGCCCGAGGTACGTAAAGTGGGTGGGGCCGGTCCCGGTCAGGTCTGGTATGAGAGAGCCGCATTTGGCCAGGTTCGGGAGCCCCGCTTCGGCACGGCCGGCTGGAACATCCTCCAGAGTCCTGGCATCATCAACCTTGATGGTAGCCTCTTCCGAAACTTCCAGATTACCGAGCGGTTTAACATCCAGTTCCGCGCGGAAGCCTTTAACCTGACGAACACGCCTCATTTCAACGCCCCCGTCGCCGACGTAGCCAACAGCCGCTTCATGGAGATCACCTCCACCCGCGGGGTGGGCCGCGAAGGGATCGACGAACGGATGTTCCGCTTTGGCCTACGCTTAGGTTTCTAAAGAAGTCCTATTATTACTGTGTCATACAATACGACACGCTTTCCCCGTGGCCCCGCATCCTCCCCCTGCGCCAGGCCCACGGGAACAGCGTCTTGCCGCTTACCTTCAGGGTCTGGCGCAAGCGGCAGGACAACGAGGCCGGCATCAGCCCTTAACCAGCTACTGCCTCGGCCTCCTCTTGCCCGGAGAGCGGAAGAGCGTGAAACCCATGGCCGCCCGTCTCGACCCCAACAATGTCCGGCGCGCTCATCAATCCCTCCATCAGGTCGTCGCCGTAGCGCCCTGGAATGACCAACTTCTCCTCCAATCCGTCCGCCACTACGTACTGCCGCAAATGACCTCCCGTGCGCCCATCTCCGCCTGGGTCGTCGACGATACCGGCTTTCCCAAGAAAGGCAAACACTCCGTGGGGGTCGCCCGGCAATACTGCGGCCAAGTCGGCAAACAGGACAACTGCCAAGTCGCCGTTAGCCTCTCCATCAGCACGGTATCCGCCAGCCTGCCCATCGCCTACGAACTCTACTTGCCGGAAGCCTGGAGCGAGGACCTCGAACGGCGCCGCAAGGCCGGTGTACCCGACGAGATCGTGTTCCGCACCAAGCCGCTCATCGCCGCCGAACAGATCCAGCAAGCCCTCGCCGACGGAGTTCCGCGCGCACCCGTGGTCGCTGATGCTGCCTACGGCAACGACACCAAGTTCCGCCAAGCCTTGCTGGATATGGGACTGGAATACGTGGTGGGTATTCATCCTACGCTGTCCGTGTGGCCTCCGGGCAAGGAGCCACTTCCTCCCAAGTCCCGTAAATCCATGGGTCGCCCGCCGAAACTGCGCCAGCGTGCGCCCAACCACCAACCCGTTCTGGCCAAGGATCTCGCGGCGGCACTCGCCCCCAAGGACTGGCAGACTGTTCCGTGGCGCGATGGCACAAAGAAGAAGTTGCAGTCCCGCTTTGCGGCAGTACGTGTCCGGCCGGCGAATCGAGATTACGAGCGGAGTGAACCGTTGCCGGAGCAATGGCTGCTGATCGAATGGCCTGAAGACGAAGCGCAACCGACGAAGTACTGGTTAGGAAGCCTTGCGGCGGATACCAGACTGACGGCCTTGGTGGCGACGGCCAAGCAACGATGGATCATTGAGCGGGACTACGAAGAGCTGAAGCAGGAGTTGGGCTTGGGTCACTATGAGGGGGGAGGTTGGCGCGGGCTCTATCATCACGCCACACTTTGCATTGCCGCTTGCGGCTTTCTGATCGCGGAACGGAGCCGTTTTTCCCCCTCGGCCCGCGCTGGACAACTCCAACTTGCCCTACCCGAAGTTCCACCCGACTGGAAGCCGCGCGGGGCGAGCGCAAAGTCATCACCCGCATTCGATTGCGACCTTTCGAATCCAGGTCGCCAGAGTGCTGGCAGGTCGGCTTCCGTGTTGCCCGCTATGTTGCATGCTTCGCCCATAACACGGTAGTACTAGGCCGGACAGAGTAGTACTAGATGCCCAGGATTTACCCTAGCGGCGCGCTGCTTCGGCTGGTAGACTGAGCGCCTGTATGGGGAACCTACTCTTGTCGGGACTGGTGCTGGGATTGGGGTTGGGGCTGGGGGCGGAGCCGGGTTCGTCGAACGCGCCCGCGAGGGCGGCCGTTGAGCGGCCGGCTTGCGGGAAGCAGAACCGGGGGCAGATGTGGCCCGCCGAGGCCAACGGGAATCCGCGACTGGCGAATCAGTTGGCGAGAGAGGGTGCGCTGGAGATCTGCCAGAAGTCCGATTGGCGCTACGGGTGGCGGTCTCCCTCGGTCCATATCCGCCATTTGGCCGAGCGGAGAAAGCGGCCGAAATAACAGCAGGCTAGCGGGACGTTGCGCCGACGACGATCGCGAGCTCGTCGATGAAGCCCCTTGTGGTGCGGACCTGCGAGGACATGCTGGCGGCAGCCGAGGCGGTCTCCTGCGCCGTCGCCGCGTTGGCCTGCGTGACCTGATCCATCTTCGAGACCGCCTCGCTGATTTGCTGGATGCCCCGGCGCTGCTCTTCGCTGGCGCGCGCAATCTCCGTGACCACCCGGCTGCCGCCGAGGATGCCACTGGCGATCGCGGTAAACGCTTCGCTCGAACGGCGAACCATTTTTGATCCACCGTCAACCTTTGAGAGCGTGCCCTCGACCAGTTCCGCCGTATTCTTGGCGGCCTCCGAGGAGCGGTGGGCCAGAGAACGGACCTCATCCGCTACCACCGAGAAACCAGCCCCGGCTTCCCCGGCCCGGGCGGCTTCGACAGCGGCATTCAGCGCCAGGATGTTGGTGAGAGAGGCGATCTCTTCAATCGTTTTGAGAATGCCAGCGACCTGGTGGCTGGCGTCAGAGATATCACTCATCGCGACCGTCAGTTGCTGCATCGTCGTGGTGGTGGCCTCCACTTGCTGGCGGACATCCGACATGGTCCGGTCGGCGAGGGCGGCGCGCTCGGAGTTGGAGCGGGTCATGGTCGCGAGTTCATTGAGGGAGGCGGAGGTCTCCTGGAGATAGGAGGCCTGCTCATTGGCGCTCGTGGCAACCTGCCCGCCGGAACGCGCGACCTGGTCGCTGGCGAGCGCAGCGGCGGAGGCGGCCGTCTCGACGCCTTGGACGACCCGGTAAATGGGCCCGACAACGGAGTGTTGAATGGTCCGGTTGATGATGACGAACGAGACGAGGAGAGTGGCGAGCAGGACGCCCAAATTGAAGTTCCGCTGCTAAGCGGAGTTCGCTTCGAGGGGCTGGAGCTCGGCCTGGCCGATGTTGCGGCTGAAGGCTTGGGCGCCAATGCGCAGTTTGGGAGTTACCCGCACCGGCAGATTGATTCCGCCGTCGGTCATCGAGAAGCTGCCGGAGGAGGTCTTCATCGACAGGAAATTGTTGTTATTGGAGACGGCGAAGCCTTGTTGCAAGAAGCCGTGAACTTGAATCTCCTTGCCGCCAATCTTGAACTGCGCAATGGCGCTGGTTGACGTAAGGAGGACGGCGACCTGGAGTGCGGTGCCGAAGACGGAGGGGAAACGAGTAGAAATCATCCTTACCTCTTTTCGACCGGTTACACGATCGCTGCTGTCTTTTGCGAGAAGAGAGTTCCTTAAGTGGCAGAGTTAGGATGAGATATGGTGCTTGATTGCGCGATGCTCTATGTGCGGGACTTTGCGGTGATGGCGGAGTTCTACCGAAAGGTGTTGGCGGCGGAGCCGGGGAATGCCGAATGGACGGAGAGTTGGGCGTGGTTTCGAGAGGCTCGATTTGCGCTGCACGCTATTCCGGAGGCGATCGCGCAGGAGATTGAAATCGCCTCGCCGCCGGTGGCGCGGGAGGACATTCCGGTGAAGCTGATCTTTCGGGTTACGGATGTTGGCGCCGAGCGGGCGCGGTTGGAAGCACTGGGCGTTCGCTTGGTGGATAGGCCGTGGCAGACGCCGGACGGGGCGTTTGATTGCCTGGACCCGGAGGGCAACGTGTTTCAGGTTTCGCCGGGGGAGGGTTAGCGGGGTTGTGGTTGGCGAATGGAGTAGAGCCGGGTGTCAGTGCGGACGAGGAGTCGATCGCCGATGAGGGCAGGCGTGGCCATGGCCATCTCGTCGAGGGAGTTGACGTGGTGGAGAGCGAACTTCTCGCCGGCGGTGACGACGTAGGTTTTGCCTTCTTCACTGAGGCAAAACACGCTGCCGTTGTAGGCCCAGGGGGAGGTGGTGAAGTATCCGGCGGCGCCGGAGGGGTCGAGCCGGGTTTTATAGCTGACTTTGCCTGTGGCGGCGTCGAAGCGGGTGAGGATGCCGGTTTCGTTGAGGGAGTAGACACCGCCATCGAGGACGACCGGGGTGGGGAGATAGGTTCCTCCGCGTTGATCGGACCAGGCCACGAACTGGCTGGATTGCTCGCCGCGGGCGGGGGTGATGTCGCCGGCGCCGCCGGGCTTCACCGCAAACAGAGGCTTGCCGCGGCCGCCGTTCAGGAAGAGCAGGCCGTTGACGGCGAAGGGGCTGGGGACGGGGGCGCCGGACATGCCGCCGAGGCGCCAGATCTCCTTGCCTTCGAGATCGTAGCTGATGGCCTGGTTGGGGCCAATGGTGACGATTTCGGTGCGAAGCTGGGTGGTCCAGATGAAGGGGGTGGTCCAGGCGGAGCGGGCAACGGGGGGCGCGTTGCCGGAGTCGTTGGCGGGGGGCTTTTCACCGAGGTCGCGATTGGTACGCCAGAGTTGTTTGCCGGTGCGCTTATCAAATGACGCCAGATACTGCTGTTTCTGGTTGTCGCTGAGGATGAGAAGTTGGTTGCCGTGGAGGGCGGGGGAGCCGCCGGTGCCGAATTCAAGATAGATGGGGTTGGGTTCGAGGGGGGTGGACCATTGGGGCTTGCCCTTGAGGCTGAAGGCGTAGAGGCCGAGGTTGGCGACGTACACGTAGACGGATTTGCCGTCAGTGACGGGGGTTTCCGAGGTGAAGCTGTTTTTGCGGTGGCGGCCGCCGGGGGGGCGGCCGGAGTAGAACTCCTTCTTCCAGAGGGGGGCGCCGGATTTGAGGTCGAGGCAGTGGAGGTAGTAGTGGAGGTTGACTTCGTTGGGCATTTCGAAGTCGCGTTCGTTGATCTTGGCGAGGATTTCGGGGAACTTGAGGCCCTTCTTGGCGAGTTCGGCGGCGTATTCGTTGCTGTATTCGGTGCCGACCTGGGGGACTTTGGAGGCACCGTCGGTGGTGACGGAGGTGAGGTAGACCTTGCCGCCGGTGACGATGGGGGAGGACCAGCCGCGGCCGGGGATGGGGGTGGACCATTCGATGTTCTGGGTTTTGGACCAGTGGGTGGGGAGGGCGGGATTGGCGGAGACGGGGTTGGCGGCGGGGCCGCGGAACTGGGGCCAGCCGGGGTCGGCGGCGGAGAGGGTGGCGAGGGTGAGGAGGGTGGCGGCGGGGAGCGAGACTTTCATGGTGTTCTTGGAATACGTAGATGGGTGAGCGGGAGTTCCGTCTTGGAGTGTAATTATAATTTGGTGAGGCTTCGGTGGCAGCGGCGGGCGTGGAAACAGATTCGGCGGTGGCGGGAAGGGAGGGCCGCGCTGCGGGCGCGGATGGAGCGGCCGGGGGCGAGTTTGGAGGAGGGGCTGTTGGGGATCTTGCGGGATCCGGCACTGAGTCAACAGGATCGGGCGGCGGCGGGGAGGTTGTTGGGAATCGACGGGAGAGCGCGGGGGGTGGAGGCGCTGTTGGGGCAGTTCTTCTCGCAGAGTGAACAGTGGGAGTTGTACATGACGGCGACGGCGTTGGAGGAGTTGGGCGATCGGCGGGCCGTGGGGCCGCTCGTCGCTACTTTGCGGGCTGAGAATCCGCATCGGCGGACGGCGGCAGCGCGGGCGTTGGGTTGGATGCGGCAGCGGGGACGGGCGGTGGCAAAGGCATTGGCCGAATGCCTGGTGGACGGTTCGCAACTGGTGGAGACGCGGGAAGAAGCGGCGGAGTCATTGAGCTATGTGGGCACCCGGGAAACGGTGGAGGCGCTGATTGGGGCGCTGGGGGATCCGGAGCCGCGGGTTCGTTTTTGGGCGGTGTTCGGATTGGGCGGGATCTGCCGGACGGATGAGCGGGCGACGCGGGCGCTGGAGACGATGCTGGACGACCCGGGAGAGATGCCGGGTTATTGGAGCGTGGGGCTGGAGGCGCTGGCGATGCTGCAGATTGCGCACCCTCGCTACCGGGGGCGGGGCCGAGAGTTGGCGCAGCGGATTGAGGCGGACGCGACTGCCACGGAGGCGCAACGCCGTTGGGCGGAGTCGTATCGGATTTAGATTAGAGGCGGCTAGGCGGGCGGCGGGAGGGCGCCGATTTGGGTGAGAAGTAGAAGTGCGTTGAGCTGGCTCCAGCGCTCGACGCATTTGCCCTGCGCAAAGCGAAGGATGGTGATGCCGGGGACGCGGATGGGGCGGCCCGTGGCGGGAATACCTTGGAAGGGGCCCTGGTGGGTGCCGGTGAGCTCGAAGCGGACCGATACCTTATCGCCCTGTTCGACATAGTCTTCGGCGGTAACGGACAGGTCGGGGAAGGCGTTCCACATGTAGCCGTAGAACGCTTTGACTCCGTCGAGGCCGGGGGCGACGCCATCGTATCCGTGGAGAACGACGGTGTCGGCGTACAGTTCAAAGTATTGCTTCCGCGTGGACGGGTTGGCCAAATGGGTCAGGGCCTGCTCGATGATCGCTTTGTTCGACATGCTTCCTCTGACCCGAGAGGATATCACTTAGAACGAGTAGCTGAGGGACACCCAGACGCGGCGGGGCTCCTGGAGATTGTTGTACACGCTGGCGTAGGTGGTGGCGTTGTTCACTGTGACCGGGAGATACGTCAGGAAGTTGGTATTGAGCAGGTTATAGATGGTTGCGTTCAGGGTGACCTTCTTCGTGAGTTGGTAGCCGGCGCCGAGATGGGCCATGCCGTAGCCTTGGAACGGTCCGATTTGATTGGTGGCGGCGACGGCGGCGGCGCCGGTTCCGCGGGTTCGGTTGCTGCGGGCTTCCGTGCGCACCCAAAGGTTGAGGCGCTTGGTGGCGGCGTAGCGGACGGTCGAGTTGTACATGTGCTTCGGCGTATTGACGAGGGGCTGGCCGGTTTGGGCTCCGCTCAACTGCTTGCTTTGGGTGTAGGTGTAGATGTTCTGGACGTCCACCTTGCGGAAGAGCCGGAAGCGCATGGAGCCTTCGATGCCGCGGGTGACCGCCTCGTCCACATTGATGCTTTGGCCGAAGAGGTCGAGGTTGGGCCAATTGCCGTAGTCGACGCACCCGGGGCGGTTAGGCGAGAGGGCGAAGCTACAGTTTTCAGCGCCGGGGCCGTTGGCGATCTTGTTCTGGAAGCGGTTGTTGAAGAGCATGGTGTTGAAACTGATGCCCTTGACAGTTGAGAGGCTCCGGCTTCGGTGCTCGTGCTGGTTTCGGGTTTGAGGCCGGGGCTACCGATGAGAGGGATGGTGCCCTGACCGCCGAACCCGACAATGCCGGTGGCGAGTTGATTCAGTTGGGGGGTGCGGAAGCCTCGGCTGACTCCGCCCTTGATGGTTAGGGTGGAGGTGGGAGAGTAGACGAGATAGGCGCGGGGCGAGGTGTTGGCGCCGAAGGTGCTGTGGTAGTTGTAGCGGAGACCGGCGGTGAGGGAGAGGCGGCGGAGGAGGCGCCATTCGTCCTCGGCGAAGAGGGCGCTTTGATTGAAGTCGAACGGCGCGGGGGCGACGGCGTCGATCATTTTGGCGCCCCACCATTGACCGCCCACCGATAGGACGTGGCGGGAGCCAAGGGTGGAGACGAGTTTCGAATCGAGGAGGGAGTTGGTGGCTTCGAGGGTTCGCGGGTCGCCGGCGATGCGGCCGGGGGTTGCGGGTGAAGCTGGAATCGAAGAGGCCCCAGGAGGTGCGGCCCGAGTGGGAGAGGGCGAACTGCTGGCGGCGGAACTTCATCTCTTCGGCATAGCCGCCCTGGAGGCCGACGGTGCCGAGTTGACGATTGCTGTTGTCGTAGGCCTGGGAGAGGTTGTCAAAATTGGCGTAGATGTCGTGGCGCTCATTGATGACGTAGGAGAGCCGGCCGCCCATGTTGTAGATGTCGGAGCGGGTGGGGCTGAGGCCGAAGCTGGTTGGCCGTTGACGGTTTCGTACTGGAGCGCGGCGGCATCGCGGCGGAAGGCGTTGCCGCGAACGGCGAGGCCGAGGCGGTTGGACCAGAGGGGGCCGGAAAGGTAGAAGTTGCCTTGGCGGGTGTCGCCGAAGTCGCGGTTGGTTTGGAAGGTGCCGTCGGCGGAGACGGTGCCGGTCCAGCGTTCGCTGACTTTGCGGGTGATGACGTTGACGACGCCGCCCATGGAGTCGGAGCCGTAGAGGGTGGACATGGGGCCGCGGACGACTTCGATACGCTCGATGGCGCCGACGGGGGGCATGAAGCTGGTGGCGGTTTCGCCGAAGCCGTTGGGGGTGACGCTACCGGGGGCGTTCTGGCGGCGGCCATCGATGAGCATGAGGGTGTAGTCGCTGGGCATGCCACGCATGCTGATGGTGAGGCCGCCGGTTTTGCCGACGTTTTGGCCGACGTCGACGCCTTCGACATCGATGAGGGCTTGGGCGAGGTCGGCGACGCGGCGGGTTTGGAGGTCGGCGCGTTGGATGACGGTGACGCTGGCGGGGGCTTCGCGGACGATCTGCTCAAAGCCTCCGGCGGTGACGGTGATGGCGTCGGATACGCCGGCGGGCTGGAGGGTGACGTCTTGGGTGGCGTGGGCGCCGGGGGCGATGGTGATAGGGAGGGATGCCGAGGCGAACTCCGGCTTGCGAATGCGGAGTTGGTAGGAGCCGGGAGCGGCCTGGAGGGTGAAGCGCCCTTCGGCGCCGGTGGTGACCTGGTGCTGGGTGGAGCCGCAAAGGAGAGTGACGGCCACGCCGGGGAGGACTGCTCCGGTGGAGTCGAGGACCTGGCCAGTGAGCTGGGCGGTTTGGCCGGAGATGGGTCCGGAGCAGGCTGGTTCGCGTTGGGGTGCGGCGGACAGAGGTGCGGAGATCGTGGAGCAGAGGATCAACAGGCACGAGGGTAGGAAGCGGTGCAGGGAAGAGGGCAAACGCGAGTCTCCGATGCGGCTGTGGCCGCAGGTGTTTTGGGGGGATCCGGATATGGGCCGATGGGCCGGCGGCAACTGAACTATTCAGATGCGAGTGAATTGCAAAAAGGACTATATCCGGGCGGGGAGGCTCGGCTCAAGCAATTTGGGGACAAAACTAGTCTGATATCGATAAATGCATTTGATGTATTTAAAATTCAGGGGACTGGTGCTAGATCCAAGGATCGTTCGACGCGGCGGGTGGTGGTGGCGCGTTATGCAGACAGTAGGCTAACGATTTGCAGGAGCGGATGGGGCAGCGTTGGTGTTGCTGTGGGAAAGGGCGGTTGGAGAATGGCGGTTATCGAGAAGTGCTGTGTTATCATTTGGGCACTGTCGGACGTCCCAGGTTCGTGCGCCGCTTTGTCCGGAAGCGTGTAGGTTTGGATTCTGGCCGGTTTGAATCTGACGGAATTGAGAGGGGGCCTACGCGTGTCTGCTGGTGGAAACGGTTCGTTGATTTGGCAGCGGTTCCGGCTGTTCAATACGATTAATGACAGCCGCTTTGAAGATTTAGACGGCAAGCATTGGAAGTCGATCGTTTACCGCGACTTTTCGGCGGGCCTGATTACCGCGATGACGGCGATTCCGATGGCGATGGGGTTTGCCATTGCCATGGGAATGCGTCCGGAGCAGGGGATTATTGCCGGAGCGATGGCATGCGCCGTGGGGCGGACTTGGGGCGGGTCGAAGTATCAGGTGTATGGGCCAACCGCGGCATTCATTCCGATCATATTCGCGGTGATGCAGAAGTACGATCACGGCTTTCTGATTCTGGGGTCGATTATTGCCGGGCTGATTCTGATGGTGATGGGTTTGACGGGGAGTGGGGCGATTGCGCGACGGGTTCCGAACTCGATTGTGGTCGGGTTCACGGTCGGAATCGGTTTGACGATTGCGGCGACGAACCTGTTTGACGTGTTTGGGATTAAGACAGCGGCTCCACCGGGCAATCTGTTCATGAAGCTGAAGGGCGTGGTGGAGAACATTGGGGAGATGAGTTGGGTGGCGTTGGCGATCGGGTTGGGTACGTTCGCGCTGACGAAAGGGTTGTTGAAGGTGTCGATTTTCATTCCGGCGCCCTTAATTGCGGTTGGTTTGGCCACGATGGCGACTGCAACATTCTGGGCGGGCGAAGGGCTGACCTTAATCAAGACGAAGTTTGGTTCGATTCCGAACAATTTCTTTGTTTTCACCCCGCCGAAGATTCCGGAGTTCACGGCGGAAGCGACGACCGATTTGGCGATCCTGATTTTTTCGATTGTGTTTGTGTCGGGCGTGGAGTCGCTGTTGTGTTCGTCGATGGCGGATCGAATGGCCGGAAATCGGAGGACTCCGTTCAACCCGGACAAGGAGTTTTGGGGGCAGGGACTGGTGCAGATCATTACGCCGCTGATCAATGGGTTCCCGTGTACGGGAGCTTTGGCGCGAACGGCGACGTCCATCAAGGCGGGGGCGGTGACGCCGCTGGCGGGTTACTTCAAGGCGGTTTTGAAGTTAGGGATGGCGTACTTTTTGGCGCATTGGTTGGAGATGGTTCCGATGGCGTGCATCGGAGGGATTCTGTTGTGGGTTGCGTCGAATATGATCAACTTCAAAGAGATTCGCCATGTGTTGGCGACGACGAAGTTTGATTCGGCGCTTATGATCTATACGGCATTGATGGTACCTTTGACGGACTTTCTGACTGGGGTATTGTCGGCGCTGGTGTTGTATTTTGTCTTGAAGCGGTTCTTCTTGACGGAACCGACGGAAGACGAGGGGAAAGCTTCGGCCTAAGCCATGGAACAGTTTCAAGGGTTTCGACAAATTTTGGTGGCCGCACAGACCAAAGGCGGCGACTGCGCGCTGCGCCGGGCGGCGGAGTTAGTTTCCGTCAAAGATGCGCCGATTGTAGAGTTCCACGCCGGGGATACGGAACATCGTAGGCGGGAGACTCTCGACAATGTGTTGCGGGAGGCCCGGAGGCACGCAACGGATCTTCTGGTAGTGGGCGGGCGGACCCATCTGACGGCGGCACGCGCGGCCATGGTGGGGAGCTGTTCGATCCTGATGGTACCGGAAGGGAGGGAACTCGGGCTGGGACGCATCCTGGCTCCGGTTGATTTTTCGGATCAGTCGGCCAAGTCGTTGCTCGTGGCGGCTTCACTGGCGCGCCGGAGCGGCGGGGAGTTGCTGTGTCTCGTGGTGGAAACGGAGGAGGCTCCGTGGCATTCCATGCGGGATGAGGCGGTGGAACATGCGGCGAAGTTGGGGCAATTGCGGGATTTTGTAACTGCAACGATTGGGACGGGTCCTGAAATTCGCTACATGGCGGAGCCGCTCGACCGGTCTGGCGCGGTGAGCGAAATCGGGCTGTTTTTTGCGCACTCCATCGAGGGCGCCGACGTGGCGTCGACCATTGAAAAAGTGGCGGCCCGGGAAGCAGCGGAGCTGGTTGTGGTGGGTACGCGGGGGCGGACTAAGTCGGCTTCGGTGTTATTGGGTTCGGTGGCGGAAAAGGTGATGCAGTTCGCGCAACGCCCAGTGTTGGCGGTGAAGAATCACGAGGACAACTTGGGATTGTTGGACGTACTGCTGGGACATCGCAACGACTAAGTTGGCTTAAGGAACAAGCCAGTTACCGGAGATGCGCCATGGCGCAATTTCGCCGCTCGAGGTTTGCATGGCGGTCCAGATACCGTTTGCCCCGGCCGAGGCCGGTTTCATGGTGATGTTCAGATTGAGCGTTAGGACTCCCCCGACGGTGGCGGCGGCGGATCCTTGCGCGCTGATGCGGCATTGGGAGTTTTCGACGGTATTGTTGCCGGAGAGAGGCATCGCGATGGCATTGGCTCCGTCGCCATCATCCGGGTAGAGGAGGAGCAGGTTGCCGGGGGCAAAGTAGGCGACGTAGCAGGCTTGGCCGGCGTTCAGGGCGGTGTTCACGAGCAGCCAGGCGGTGGTGATGCCGTTGTTGGCGCGGTAGGTGGCGCTGACGTTTTGGGTAGCGGTGGCGATGGCCGGTGGGTTGAGCGGGTCCGTACGGGGGAGTGTGGGGGAGGCTTCGGGGATCTGTGCTGAGCCGAGGGTTTTCCAACCCGAGTTGCCGGCGCCCGTGTCGCGGGCGGCGGTGTAGATGACTTTGCTGCCGGTGAATGTCCCGGAGAAGGTGAGGCGCAGGGTGAGCGTTACGGTGTTTCCCGAAGCCTGGACAGCGGATCCAGTTCCATGGACGGTGCATTGGCTGTTCTGGACGGTAGCGGCTGAACCCAAGCTGAGCGGGGCGGAGAGGCCGGAATCGGGGCCGGCGTCGTTGACGAGGAAGAGAACGCCGGCGGGTTGGGAATAGGCGATGTAGCAGGCGCTACCGCCGTTGAGAGCGGTGTTGATGAGTACGTTGAGGACGCCGAGTTGCGTGTAGCCTTGCGGGTGGGAGAATTGAAAGGTAAGCGTCTGGCTGGCCCCTGAACCGGCGATGGGTCCGGAATCGGTGGCGCTGGGTGGGGCCGTGGGGGCAGCGGCGGCTTGGAGGACGGAGAACGACTTGTCGCCGATGGTGAGATTGGCGGTGCGGGGGGAGACGGAGTTGTTGGCGGCGGCGGTCCAGGTGATGGTGTTGCCGGCGGTGGCGATGGATAGCCAGGCGGGTTGGCCAGAGACGGTCCAGGTGGTGAAGTCGGCCGGGGTGGGGGTAACGGTGATGGTGCTGGTGGCGCCGGTGGCGGGGGCGGTGGTGGAGTTGGGGCTGAGGGTGAGCGTTCCGGTGGCTCCGGATTGAGTGAGGGAGAAGGGCTTGTCGCCGATGGTGAGATTGGCGGTGCGGGGGGAGATGGAGTTGTTGGGGGCGGCGGTCCAGGTGATGATGTTGCCGGCGGTGGCGATGGATAGCCAGGCGGGTTGGCCGGAGACGATCCAGGTGGTGAAGTCAGCGGGGGTGGGGGTGACGGTGATGGTGCTGGTGGCGCCGGTGGCGGGGGCGGTGGTGGAGTTGGGGCTGAGGGTGAGCGTTCCGGTGGCTCCGGATTGAGTGAGGGAGAACGATTTGTCGCCGATGGTGAGGTTGGCGGTGCGGGGAGAGACGGAGCTATTGGGGGCGGCGGTCCAGGTGATCGTGTTTTCCGCGATGGCAATGGTGATCCACGCGGGTTGACCGGAGACGGTCCAGGACTTGTAGTCGGCCGGGGTGGGGGTGACGGTGATGGTGCTGGTGACTCCGGCGGCGGGGGCGGACGCGGAGGCGGGGCTGAGCGCGACGGAACCGGTGGCGCCTAGCTGGGAAAGGGTGAAGGTCTTGTCGTCGATCGTGAGAGTGGCGGTGCGCGGGGTGACGGAGCTATTGGCGGCGGCCGTCCAGGAGACGGTGTTGGCAGTCGTGGTGACAATGAGCCACTGGGGAGCGCCGGTCACAGTCCAGGCCGAGTAGTCAGAAGGAGTGGGGGTGACCGTTATACTGCCGGAGCCGCCGATGGCGCCGACGGTAGCCGTTGTGGCGCTGAGCGCAAGGGCGCCGCTGGCGCCGGCCTGGTTGAGGGTGAAGCTCTTGCCGCCGATGGTCAGGGTGGCGGTGCGGGCGCTGACTGAGTTGATGGCAGGGGCCGACCAGGAGACGGTGTTGCCGACGGCAGTGACGGTGAG
This sequence comes from Candidatus Sulfopaludibacter sp. SbA3, assembly GCA_945890485.1. Lineage (GTDB taxonomy): Bacteria > Acidobacteriota > Terriglobia > Bryobacterales > Bryobacteraceae. Next base: position 18,382 of record CAMDCN010000030.1, read on the forward strand.
CCAGTTGGGGGCTCCGGAGATGGTCCAGGAGTTGTAGTCAGCGGGGGTGGGGGCGACGGTGAGGCTACCCGAAGCGCCAGAGGGGGGTGCAGAGGCGGAGGAGAGGCTGAGGGCGACGGAGCCAACGGCGCCGGTTTGGGTGACGGTGTAGGTTTTGTCGCCGATGGTTAGCGTGGCGGTACGGGCGTTGACTGAGTTGATGGCGGGGGCTGTCCAGGAGACGACGTTGCCGGAGGTGGTGACGGTGAGCCACGAGGGCTGCCCTGTGACGGTCCAGGACGTATAGTCGGCCGGGGTGGGGGTGACGGTGACACTGCCGGCGGCCCCGGCGGCGGGGACCGTGGCGGAGGGGGCGCTGAGGGTGAGGCTGCCGACGACTCCCGATTGGTTGAGGGTGAAGGTCTTGTCGCCGATGGTGACGTTGGCTGAGCGGGCGTTGACGGAGTTGTTGGCTTGCGCGGTCCAAGAGACGGTGTTGCCGGAGGTAGTGATGGTGAGCCAGGATGGGTTGCCGGAGACGGTCCAGGTGGTGTAGTCGACGGGGGTGGGGGTGACGGTGATGCTGCCGGAGGTTGCAGCGGCGGATGCCGAGGCGGAGGTTGGAGAGAGGGCAACGGAGCCGGCGGCTCCGGATTGGTTGACGGTGTAGGTTTTGTCGCCGATCGAAAGGGTGGCGGCGCGAGGGGCGACGGAGTTGTTCGCTTGCGCGGTCCAGGAGACGGAGCTGGCGTTGCGGGTAATGGTGAGCCAGGAGGGTGGAGAGCTGACGGTCCAAGTGGTGTAGTCGGGGGGAGTGGGGGTGACCGTGACACTGCCGGAGCCTCCGCCGGCGGGGGCCGTGACGGAGGTGGCGCTGAGAGCGATGGAGCCGACGGCGCCAGACTGGGTGACCGTGTAGGATTTGTCGCCGATGGAGAGGGTGGCGGAGCGGCTGTTGACAGAGTTATTGGCTTGGGCGGTCCAGGAGACAGAAGTCGCGGTGCGGTTCGTGGTGAGCCACGCGGGGGGAGCGCTCACGGTCCAAGTGGTGTAGTCGGGGGGAGTGGGGGTGACGGTGACACTGCCGGAGGCGCCGGCGGCGGCCGCGGTGGCGGAGGCGGCGCCGAGCGTGACGGTGCCGGTGGCGCCGGATTGATTGACGGTGTAGGCGTTGCCGCCGATGGTGAGGGTGGCCGAGCGAGGGGTGACTGAGTTATTGGCTTGAGCTGTCCAACTGACGGAGTTGTTGGACTTGGTGGCGCTGAGCCAGGCGGTCTGGCCCGTGACGGTCCAGGCGGTGTAGTCGGGTGGAGTGGGGGTGACGGTGACACTGCCGGAGGCGCCGGCGGCGGGTGCGGTAGCGGAGGCGGCGCCGAGAACTACGGCGCCGGTCGCCCCGGATTGGGTAAGAGAGAACGACTTGTCGCCGATAGTGAGGATGGCGGTGCGGGGGCTAACGGAGTTGTTGGCTTGGGCGGTCCAGTTGACGGTGGCGCCGGAAGTGGAGACAGAGAGCCAAGCGGGATTGCCGGTGACGGTCCAGGAGGTATACGTGGTCGGGGTGGGGGTGACTACGATGCTGCCGGAGGAGCCGGCGGCGGGTGAGGAGGCAGACGTGGGATTGAGCGAGACGGAGCCGAGAGAGCCGGCCTGCGTAATGGTATAGGTCTTGTCGGCGATCGTGAGGGTGGCGGAGCGGGAGTTGCCATCGGGATTGGCGCTGGCGGTCCAGACGTGGGGATTGGTCGAGAGGTCAACGGACAGCCAGGTGGGCTGGCCGGAGACGGACCAGGCGGAATAGGCGGGTTCGGTGGGGGTGACGGTGATCGAGCCGGAGCCGCCGGCGGCCGGGGCGGTGTCTCCGGAGGCGTTGAGAGTGACGGAGCCGCGGGTGAAGCGGCGGGATGTGGAGTTGGCGATGGCGTTCGAGTTGAAGCTGGAGAGCGTGGCCATGACGCCGGAATCGTCTTCGATGCCGACGGTGGCGCTGCGGCCGCCGCCGAATATGGCGACGCTGGGCTGCACTTCTTTGTAGTTGTACTGTATGCCGCCCCAGCGGTTGAAGACGACTTGGAAGGCGTAAATGCGAGACGGGTCGGTGAAGTGGGGAACGTTTTCCCAACTGACGACGAAGCTGCCATTCGAGGAGCCGTAGCGGATGGTACCGCCCTGGCTAGGGTCGAGATCGTCCCAATACGCGTAGAGTGCATTGTTGGGGGTGGCTTGGCTGGGTAGCGTTGTGTTTTCGAACTGCGTGCCTCCATTCGAGGAGCCGAGGGTGAGGAAGCCGTTGGCGCTGATGTAGACAGTGCTGAGTTGGTTGCAGTAGTAAGGAAAGGGGAAAGGAAGCGCGATGGCGGTACTTACACCATCGTCGCCGAGGGCGAGGGAGGTCATCCCGGCCGTGTCAATCCACCGGTAGGTGTCGTTGCCGACGGAGTAAGGGGGCTGGACGCGGATAACTTGGGAGCGGGTGGCGCTGCCGTCCGGTCCGGAGACTGAGAGGGTGGCGGTGTACGTGCCTGAGGAGGTATAGGTGTGCGTGGTGGAGCCGTTGAGAGCGACGGCAGAGCCGCCGGCGCCGACATTGAGGAGACGGGAGGTGAGGGAGCCGATGGAGGTATCGGTGAAGGTGACGGTGAGAGGCGGGGCGCCGGAGCGCGTGTTGAGGGTGAGATGCGGGATGGGGCGCTGGGTACTGGTGAGCGCGCGGTAGAGGTTTAGACGGCCACCGGTGAAGGTGGTTGGTTCCAGAGCCGGGAGTGGGTCGGTGGCAAGGAGCAGTTTGCGGATCAGTTCTTCGTAGGAGAGGGCGGGGAAGTGGGCTTTCAGGAGGGCGAGAGCGCCACTGACGTGCGGCGTGGCCATGGAGGTGCCACTGAAGGTGGAGTAGTTGTTGTTGGGGGTGGTGGAAAGAATGGAGGAGCCGGGAGCGCCGAGGTGGACGGTGCGGTAACCGTAATTGGAGTAACTGGCGAGCAAGTCATTGCGGTCGGTGGCGCCGACGGCGACGATGTTGGGGAGGATGAAGCCGGAGGGGTAGCTGGTGGACTGATCGTTGTTGGAGCCTTCGTTGCTGGCGGCGGCGACGAAGATGACTCCCTGATCCTTGGCGCTACTGATGGCGTTGAACAGCGACTGGGAGAAGCCACCGCCGCCCCAGGAGTTGTTGAGGATATGGACGCCTTTAGTGAGGGAGTAATTGATGCATTCGATGGCGTCCGCCGACGAGCCGGACCCGTCGGCGGATAGAAATTTGAGGGCCATGAGCTTGACGTTCCAGGCCACGCCGCTGACGCCGATGCCGTTGTTGCCGACGGCTCCGATGGTGCCGGCGACGTGCGTGCCGTGGTTATTGTCGTCCATGGGGTTGCCGCCGTTGTTGATGGCGTTGATGCCGTGGACGTCGTCGATGTAGCCGTTGTTGTCGTCGTCGATGCCGTTGTTGGGGATTTCGCCGGGGTTCGTCCACATGTTGGCGGCGAGGTCGGGATGGTTGTAGTCGATGCCGCTATCGACGACGCCGACGACTACGGTGTTGGCGCTGGTGCGGAGGGTCCAGGCTTCGGGTGCGTTGATATCGGCGTTGGCGGCGCCGGAGTTTTGGCCGGTGTTATGGAGGCCCCAGAGTTGGTTGAAAGAAGGGTCGTTGGGGAGGGTTTGCGTTTGATTGATGGTGAAGCGGTAGTCGGGTTCGGCGTATTCAATGAGGGGGTTGGCTCGATAGAGAGCGACGGCCTGTTCGACGTTCAGTGCTTTTGGCAGGCGGAGAACCTGGATATTGCCCACGCGAGCGAAGATGCGGGCGATGGTGGCTCCATTGGCGCTGTGCAGGGCTTGGAGCAAGAGGCTGGAGGCTCCGATCCGGGGCTTGATCAGGATCTGGTCGGTTCGGTGAGGGGCGAATTTGAGCGGCTGAGCGTAGAGATGGGATAACGGCAGGAGGGCACACAAAAGGACTATTGCTTGCGCCGCTCGTGTCATTACTCAGTTATCGTCCGTTCTCTAGGATATCGTTACGGCTGGCGCGTGGCAGCTTTCCGCGATTGACGGTTGGAACGGCAGGGCGGTAGAGTATGGGATTACAGCCGTTCCGGGTTGCGCGGCTGAGCTGCAGATTCTTTGAACTCATGCGAATCCGGATTGTTTATCATGATCGCTGTTTTGACGGGGCTGCATCGGCGGCTTTGTTGGGCAGGTTCCTGCAGGAATACTATTATCCGCAAGGACAATTGCTTCTGCGGGGTATGTTGCACCGGCCGGGGTTCCGGTGGTCGGCGGGGGATCTGGACGGGGATGAGAACGCGATTGTCGACTTTCGGTATGCGGCGGACCGGCGGTTGGATTGGTGGTTTGACCATCACTTGAGTGCGTTTTTGAGTCCGGAGGATGAAGCGCATTTCCGCCGGCAGGGGTCGCCGCAAAAGGTATTGGATGTCACGCGCGCTTCCTGTACGGGGTTGATTGCCGACTATTTACGGGATCGGTTTGGATATTTGGCGGAAGGGATGGAGGACCTGATTGCGTGGGCGGAGGTGATTGACGGGGCGAAGTATGCGAGTCCGGCGGCGGCGGTGGAGTTGCGGTCCGCGGCGGCGCGGTTGCGGTTAGTGATCGAGCATGCCGAACGGGAGGAACAGCGGGTGGAGGTGGTGCGGCGGTTGCGCTTCCGTTCGATGGAAGAGGTGTTGGCGACGCCGGAATTGAAAGCCGTGGCGGACCGGTGTGTGGAGGAGCGGCAAGGGGAGATGGGCTTTGTCGTTCGGAGGCTGGAGCGGCGGGAGATGGTGGGGTATCTGGATGTGCGGGGACTGGAGGGCGCCCGGCCGAACCGGTTTCTTCCCTACTGTGTGTTTCCAGATCTGGAGTATCTGGTGACGATCTCGGCGGGTGATGACTGGGTTCGGATTTCGTTGGGGACGAATCCTTGGCGGCGACCGGGGCGGCGACCGGAGGAGTTGGTGAATCTGGCGGAGGTGGCGGGGCGTTACGGCGGCGGGGGGCATGCGGCGGTGGCAGGGATCAGTTTGCCGCGGGGGAATGAGGCGCTGGTGGCGCAGGTGAAGGAGGAGATCCTGCAGGCGCTGACGAGTGACCGGAGGCTGGCGGTTTAGGGGCGGGACAGCTCCTGATAGAGCGCGGGGCGGCGGTATTTGAGCATGGAGTGTTTCCGTTTGGGTGAGACGGTGAATCGGCCGAGGACGATTTGGTCTGCTTCCCCTTTGTTTTGTGCGAGGATGTTGCCGCCGGCGTCGATGAGAAGGGCGCGCTTGGGGTGGACGAACGCGAGATTGACGCCGTTTTCGTAGGCGCGGACGCGCATGAGCTGATCATTCATTTCGCCATAGCCGCCCCAAGCGGGGACGAAGATCATGTCGGCGCCCTTGATGGCGAGGATGCGGGCGGCTTCGGGGACCTGGCGATCGAAGCAGATGAGGGTGCCCCATTGACCGAACTCGGTTTTAACTACGGGGAACGTGTCGCCTTTTGTATTGAAGGGCTCGTCGTTCATGGTGTGGCTTTTCGAGTAGTGTGAGGTGATCTCCCCGGCGGGGGAGAACATGACGGCGGTGTTGAAGACCTTACCGTCGCGCTTTTCGGCGAAACCGATCATGAGGTAGACGCGCAGCTCCTTAGCGAGGGCGCGAACCTGGGTGAGGAGGGGGCCGTTGAGGTCTTCGGCGGCGCGGGCGGCATAGCGATCCTGTTCAAGGCCGGGGGTGCGGCCCTGGTTGCCGACGTAGCCTTCGAGGTAGCCCTCGGGAGCGACGATGACCTGAGCGCCTTGGGCGGCGGCTTGCCGCGTGAAGCGGGCGAATTTCTCGAAATTCGCTTGCTTATCCCAGGGTTCCGGCGTGATGCTGAGGGCGGCCATGAGGAAGCCGGGGGTGGCCGGGGGAGGGGGTGACTGGGCCCGCAGGAGCGCGGCGCATGCGAGGAGGAGGCCGCAGCGGAGAGACATCATGCGGAGAGGATAGCGCTGCGCGGCGCTATCCGCAACCAATCGCGAACAGGTTACTTGGACTCCCGGAAGATCACTTTGCCCTCGCCGGAGAAGATCAGGGCCCCACCGCTCTCCTGTTGGAAGATCGAGATCTCAGGGACTTCTCCAGTGCGCATGGGGCGATGGAGGTACCAGAGGTCGGCGGTTTCTTTCCAGGTGGCGGTAACGAGCTTGGTGGAGGGTGGAAGGTTAATCTCGATGGTGCCGCCGTAGCTGCGCGCCCTCTGTTGGGCGGTGCAGGAGGCGAGCAGGATGAGGGACGCGAGAGCGAGAGGAAGAAGAAGTTTCATGGTGATGCTAGGTTGTCAGTGAACTCGAAAATGGAGTCCGATCCGGCTCACGATCAGTGATGCCCATGGGAGAGGCGGTCGACTTGCTCGGCGGATTCGGCGAGGAGATGCTCACTGATCTCCTGGGGGACGATGCCTTCGATGACGCCGCGTTGGAGGGCTGCGCGTTCGGCGGAGAGGATGCGGAGGCGGGCCTGGCGAATCTCTTCGTCGACGAGATCCGGGTTGGATTGCTGGATGGTGCGGATACTGGCTTCGAGGTCCAAGGAGCGTGTTTCGATTTCGGCGGCGAGGCTGGAATAGACGGCTGGGGACACGGCGCGGAGGGCCTGCAGATGGTCGAGTTCGGCGCGGGAGGCGCTGAGGGTGAGCTGTCGCGCCTTCTGGAGAGAGTAGGCGTTGTCGGTTTCCTCGATAATGCCCAGCCAATTCAGCAGGGGCTTCATGGTGAGGCCCTGGACAACGATGGAAAAGGCCACCACGCCGAAGCAGAGTGTGAGCAGGGTGGCGCGGTGGGGGAAGTCTTGCGGCAGGCTAAGGACGAGGGCAATGGAGACGCTGCCGCGCAGGCCGCCCCAGATGAGGACGGGATTCCAGCGGGCCGGGATAGGTTCGCCGAGGCGTCCGCTGAGGGGAGACAGGGCGTAGACGACCAGAGTGCGGCCGAGCAGGACGGCTCCGATGGCAAGAGCAATGGTGGACCAGGATTCGAGGATCTGGGCGACATGGACTTCGATTCCGATGAGGAGGAAGACAAGCGAGTTGACCACGAAGGCCAGGTATTCCCAGAAGGCCCAGACGGCGACGCGGGTGCGGGGACTCATGCCCATTTGCGCGCCGAGGTTGCCGACAGTGAGGCCGGCGACGACGGTGGCGATAACCCCGGAGACGTGGACCTGTTCGGCGAGGAGATAGGAGCCGTAGGCGACGATGGTGGTGAACGTGATTTCAATGCGCGGTTCATCGACATAGGCTGTGATCCGGCTGGCGGCGTAGCCGACGAGAAAGCCGATGAGCCCACCGCCGAGGGCCACGATGAGAAACTGGCGGACGCCGGAGAGGGCGTCGAATTGGTTGGTAACGATGCCGGCGAGGATGAGCTGAAAGGCTACGGCGGCGGTGCCATCGTTGAACAGGCTCTCGCCTTCGACGATGACGCCGAGGCGCTTGCTGACGTTGAGGTCGCGGAACAGAGCGATGACGGCGATGGGGTCCGTGGCGCTGATGAGGGCTCCAAAGAGAAGAGCGGTGAGCACGGGAAGGCCGAGGACCTGATGCACGGCGTATCCGGTGATGGCCGTAGCGGCGGCGACGCCAATGATGGCGAATAAGACAATGGACCAGAAATTCTCGCGCAGGTGCTTGATTTCGATGTTGATGCTGGACTCAAAGAGCAGGGCGGGCAGGAAGAGGACGAAGATGATTTCGGGTGTCAGCAGTTGTGCGTTGCCGACGACGTCTTTGATGGGGACGTGAAAGAGATCAATAGCGAAACCGGCGAATACGAGGGCGATGGTGTATGGGACTTTCCAGCGGCTAGTCAGCAGCGCAACGGCCGATACGGCGAGCAACAGGAGAAGAAGGAGTTCGACGAGAACGGTAGCCGACATCCTACGAGATTAGCGAATCAGGTCTTGGTGATGGGGGTGGCGACCGGGGGGGAACGGGTGTAGGATTTAGGCGCAGGGAGGCGATGTTAGGGCTTCCCTCGGGAGGTAGTTATGCTTTCCATTAACAAGATCGTGTTGCCGATTGATTTTTCGGATCGCTCGAAGGCGGCCGCGGCGGAGGCACGTTTCCTGGCGAAGGTTTTCGGGGCCGAGGTGCTCGCGGTGTACGTGATGGAGCCGATGCCAATCTACGGCGGGGGGCTTGAAATGGCCGCGCCGATTGATTGGTATGCTTTGCAGCGGCCGGCGGTGGACCAACGGTTGGCGCCATTCGTGGCCGCTGAATTGGGAGATGTGACGGTGAAGACCTTGGTGCGGGAGGGAGATCCGGCTACTGAGATCGTGGCGGTGGCGAATGAAGAGAAGGCAGATTTGATCTTGTTGGCCACTCACGGCTTTGGCGGTTTCCGGCGATTCCTTCTGGGAAGCGTGGCCGCGAAGGTGTTGTCGGATGCCGCGGTGCCAGTTTTGACGAGCGCTCATTTGCAGGAGGGCAGCGGACAGCAAGAGATAAAGTCGGTGTTGCTCGCGGTGGATGTCGACCAGCGGGCTCCGTTGCTGATGAAGGCGGCGGCTGGCGTGGCGCGGCAGTTTGGGGCCAAGCTACACATTGTCCATGCGAGTCCGGACGATGGCGCCGGGCCGGGCCGGTTTGTGGATCCGACGTGGCGCGTGGAGATCGCCAAACGGCGGGACGCGGCGCTGCGCGAGGATATGGCGGCTGCCGGGGTGGAGGCGACTCTGCAGGTTGTGGCAGGGGAAGTAGCCAAGGTCGTGCGGCAAGTGGCGGAAGAGTGCGGTGCGGATCTGGTGGTGTTGGGCCGGACGACGGAGACCGGAATTCTCGGCCGGCTGCGGACCAATAGCTATGCCATAGTGCGTGAGGCGCCTTGTGCGGTGTTGAGCATTTAGGGCGATGACTGTTTCAAAGACCGGGATGGTCCTGGCTGCGTTGTACGCGGCTGGGGCCGGTTGGGTGGTGTGGACGGAGCGGGTGAGCACGGGCGGAGGTTGGATCAATCTCCGCTTTATGGGGAGCTATCTGGTGACGTTTCCCGTGGCGGGTTTGGCGGAGTGGCTGGGCATGAAGCTCGATTTCCGGCGGAGCGTGGATGTGGTGTTGGCGGTGGGAGGTTGTACGGCGATCTTCTACTTTGTGGGCTGGGGAATTGAACGGGTCGTGCGCGGGCGTTGAGCTAGTTTGCGTGGGCGTTGCGCGTATCTGCGGGTATGCGACTGTTACCCCTATTTTTCTTGCTGACGATGTCCCTTGGGGCCATAGAGCTGGAGCGCCAAGGCTGGCGTCGCCAGGAACAGAACGGCGTTGTTGCCTATTTTCGCGGTGAAGAAGCGATGATGATGACGCTACCGCCGAAGCCGCTGGCGGGGGCCTTGCGGGAGTCCTACGAAAAAGCCCGGGAGAGCTTTCTGGGTGGTGAGTTAGTCCAGCGCGGCTCTATTCAAGACATGGCTGGCGGGGTGTTCTCGGAGTATGTGGTGCGGGAACCGAACGGATCGTTGACCCATCGGGCGTCGTTCGCGACGGAGCGCGGAGGGCAGATGTTGGCCTACCTGTACGCGACGAACGACGAGCCGGCGTTTCGAAAATATCGTTCCGAGGCGATGGCCTATTTCGCGGCGCAGGGGCCGAGTCCGGCATCGACGGCGAGCGTCGTGGGGGAGTGGTACACGGGCAGGGTGTCGTCGATACAGTATCAAGACCGGGTGACCGGAGCCGCCGCACCGACTTCGGGAAACAACATGACGTACCGGTTTAAGGCTGATGGAACGTATGAGCAGTTCGGGTTGATGCAGTTCACTTATGCGACCTGTACGAATTCGTACTTTATGAATTTGAGTGGACGGTGGGAGCTGCAGGGGGATGTTCTGCGCGTGAAGCCCTCGGCTGGCACATTTGATTCGCGCACTTGTGGGGGACAGCCGGTGCGGAAGCCGGCGAATCTGGTGGAGTCGGTATGGAAGGTGCGGGTGAACGGGAACGAGCTGACGGTGACGGACGAGAAGGGTGCTTCCAGCACGTACCGGAGGAAGTAGGGCGAGCTGTTTACAATTGAAGAGTGACGGCAATTACTCCCTTTCATATCGCTTTTCCTGTTCATGACCTTTCGGCGGCGCGCGCGTTCTATGGAGGCCTGCTGGGCTGTCCGGAGGGACGTTCTTCGGATGAATGGATCGACTACGACCTCTATGGGCATCAAGTGGTGGCGCACCTAAAGCCGGGGCATACGGCGGAACTGCACCATAACGCGGTGGACTCACACGCGGTGCCGGTGCCGCATTTTGGGGTGATTCTGGAACTGGACCAATGGCACGCACTGGCCGACCGGCTGCGGGCAGCCGGGCAGAAGTTCATTATTGAGCCTTATGTTCGGTTTCAGGGGCAGGTGGGCGAGCAGGCGACGATGTTCTTCTTGGATCCATCGGGGAACGCGCTCGAATTTAAGGCATTCGCGGACCGGTCGCAGCTTTTTGCGAAGTAGAGCGGGGGAGAGGTGGTCCATCCGCCCGTGCGTTTGCGCGGGGCTGGTGTATGCCTCTCTTACTACTGCTTCTCTTTGTGGCTGGGTTGCCGCTGGCGGCTCAGCCTAACGCCTGGTTGGCCGGCGATACCTATACCGTGGCAGGGTTGCCGTCGGCGAATCAAGGCGCGGCGGACAGCCTTCAGGTCGGCAACGGAGCACGGACGCTCCTGCAATTTCGAATGCCCGCCGCGGTACTCGGAGCGGAGTTGGAACGGGCGACGTTGACGGTCTATGTGAACCGGGTGATGCAGCGGGGCAGTTTCGACGTTTTACCTGTGCGCGGCCGATGGGAAGAGGCGAGCGTGACGGAGGCGAATTTTCCGGCGGTGGGGGTATCGCTTTCGCGGGTCGCGGTGAATGCCGCCGCGACGTACCTGAGCGTCGATGTGACGGCTGTTGCGCGGGAATGGATCCGGACGCCGGCGGCGAACTTCGGGTTTGCGCTGACGAGCCCAACGGGAGGGGCGACGTTCTTAGTCGATAGCAAGGAGAATTCGGCGACGAGTCAGCCGGCGGTTCTGGAGTTGCGATTTTCCAGTTCGGCGGGGTCTGGTGGTGTGGTGGGACCCATGGGGCCGGCCGGTCCTGCGGGCCCCGCGGGTCCCTCAGGACCGGCTGGCGCGCCAGGGCCTCCTGGCCCTCCCGGCTTGAGCGGAGCGGAGGGCGCACTGGTAGCGGATGCCGTGACCAGGCGGTGGGGAGGACGGCGGTCCATTGTCGGAGAGGTCCGGTTTGGCTCCGAGGGATCGGTCCCTGGGTATAACATCGCCCGTTCCGAAGAACCACTTGGACTGGAAACCGATGGACAAACCGTTCATGTCGCTTTTCCGACGCGAGTCGTGAACGTCCGTGCCGCGGACTCGACCATACTTGACAATGTAGCGATCCCTGGCACGATTTCCGAAGACGTGATTGCGGGCAGAACGCTGGTTTCGGACGGGGACAAGCTGTGGAGCCTCACGGGTCCGATCGTCCAATCGATTGTGCCGATGGCCTTCGCCAGTCCCTACCCTCTTCGGCGCATAGTGTTTGACGGGGAGTTTTTCTGGGGTGTGGCCGTAAACCAACTCTATAAGTTCTCGCGGAGCGGGACACTGCTGCTGAGTTTGTCAAAGGGAGAGTTGGGTGATCTGGTGTGGGATGGAGGGCGTTTGTGGGGATCGCGGGAGGAAACTGGCGAGCTGCTCTGGATCAATCCTTCCGATGGGTCGGATGTGCAGGCGCTCGCGGTGTGCGCGGGGGGCGGCATGATGCCGTCCTTGGTTTTCGACGGCGAGGCGGTGTGGGTGGCCTGCCCTGACGAGGGGAAGGTGGTGCGGGTGCGGCTGCAGTTGGATGGCAATCGACTGGACATGATTCCCACAACTCTCACGGTAGCGGGTCGACCTGTGCATTTGGAGTTTGATGGGCGTTCGGTGTGGCTGGCAAACGAGGCGACGGGGGCGTTCTCGCAGATCGCAGGCAAGGCCGGCCTCTCCATCTCGGCTTCGATCGCTCATCCACAGGCGCAGAAAGCACATTTGATCCGGTTCGATGGCCGTTCGTTGTGGGGCGTCGTCACGACCGGCGAAGGCGGGTCGACGCTGCTTCTGAAGTTCTGATGGCCGGCCTACCTACCCCGTTCGTTGTCCCGGCGATACTCGGCCTCGGTTCGTTCCCAGAGCGAAGCGAGTCGTTTGACGCGCTCCGGGAACTGCGCGGCGAGGTTCTTGGTTTCGCCGCGGTCTTCCCGGATGTCGTAGAGATCCCAGGGCGCATCGGCCCCGGCGGAAACCAGCTTCCATGGGCCGGAGCGGAGACCGCGATTTGTCATATGGTGGAAGAAAATGAATTCCCGATCGATCGCCGTGTCGCGAGTGAAGGCGGGTACGAGGCTTTTGCCGGGGAAGCGGGGCGGCGTGAGGTTGTTCCAACTGGGCTCTGGTTTCGAACCGGTGAGTGCGAGGAGTGTGGGGACGATGTCAACGAAGTGAGCGGGTGTGCGGCGGAGCTGTCCGCGGTCGCGAATGCCAGCGGGCCAATGGACGATGAAGGGAGAGCTGATACCGCCTTCGTGGGTCCAATGTTTGTGCAGTCGCAGGGGCGTATTGGCGGTTGTGGACCAGCCGGGTCCCAGGCCGAGATAGGAGGCGGCGGAACCGAGGGGCGCGTTGCGATTGTGCATGTCGCCGCGGATGATCTGCTCGGCGCTGGCGCCATTGTCGGAGGCGAACAGGATGAGGGTGTTTTCGAATTGGCCCATCGCGCGGAGACGGTCGACTACCCGGGCCAGCTCCCGGTCGAGCCGCGTGATCATGGCGGCGTGAATCTCCATCTTGGCCGCCTGAAAACGTTGTTCTTCGGGTGTCAACCCGGCCCAGGGCTTGGCGTAGCCGACTTCGCCTGGACCGATCTCCTGTTTGAGTTTGGCTTCGGCGAGGTTCCAGGACGGGATGGTTTCGGATATCGGCGGAGGCAGATCGCAGTTGACGATGCCCATTCTGCGAAGGCGTTCCCAGCGCCGGCGACGGATGACGTCCCAACCTTCGTCGTAGCGGCCTTTCTGCTCGGCGATATCTTCGGGGCGGGCGTGCAGGGGAAAGTGGGGGGCCGTGAAGCAGAGATAGAGGAAGAACGGTTCGGTTCGCTTTTGGCTTTGGTGGTCGTCGAGAAACTGAATGGCGTGGTCCGCGATGGCGTTGGTTGCGTAGAAGCCTGAGTTGAGTGGGACCGGCGGAAGCGGCTTGTCATCGAGGCGCAGGCGCTGCGGCGAGAAGAAGCGGTCCTGATCCTCGAGGAGATAGGAGCGGTGGAACTGGGCGTCGGTGAGGGGGAGTTTGCCGGGGACGTGCCACTTGCCGGAATGATAGGTCCGGTATTCGGCGAGGCGGAGATATTGCGGCGTGAAGCGGGCCCATTTGGGAAATATGCCGTTGGCGGGATCCCGTCCGATTTGCTGGGGGTAGTAGCCGGTCATCAGGCAACTGCGGGAGGGCCAGCAGCGCGCGGTGGAGTACATCTGCGTGAAGCGTAGACCGGCGTTGGCCAGGGAATCGAGCAGGGGCGTCGCGATTTCGCCGCCGTAACAGCCGAGATCGGAGAAGCCGAGATCGTCGGCCAGGACGAGGAGGATGTTGGGCTTTCGGCGGGATGGGACTTGAGCGGCGACGGCTTGGCTGAAGGCGGCTTGCAGAAACTGGCGGCGAGCGAGCATCTGAAGAGTGTATCGGTCCTTAGCGAGGGAAGAGAGAGCCGTAGCGGGAGTCTATCTGGAAGTGGGTAACGCCGAGGGCGAGGAGACGGGCGGCGTCCTCTTTGGGGCCTTCCCATTCGTCGCGCTTGGCCATGGTGTAGCGGAAGGTGTTGATGGCGGCGACGCAGGGAATGCCCGATTTGCGGCAAAGGGCGACGGTAGCGGGGGTGATGTCGCTGGCGAGTTCGAAGAGATAGTAGCGGCTGGCGACGTCTTCGCCAGCGGCTAGAGCCTTGGAGAGCCCGGCGCTATTGATGGACGCTTTTGCATTTTGGGTGATGGGGAGCGTGGTTGCGTTGCGGCCGCCGAGAAGGAACGCGGTCCGGAGCAGGTCGTGGTCCGACAAGATTTTGGCCAGGTTCTCGTAGAAGGCAGGGGGCCAGTCGTAGCCTTTGATATCGAGCATGAGGCGGACTTTGCCTTGGCAGAGTTGGACGAGGTCACGGAAGTGGAGGGGGGCTGAGTTGCCGGGTTGGGCGCGGAAGCGGCGGATTTCGTCCCAGGTGAGCTCTTCGACGCGGTGGGGTTGGCTGTAAAAACGGCGGAAATCGGCATCGTGCTGGAGGATGGGTTCGCCGTCTTTGGTGCGGCGGACATCGACTTCAACCATCCAGTATCCGGCGGCGATGGCGTCGTTGAGAGAGGCAGGGCTGTTTTCGGCGTGCTGATCGTCCACGATGCCCCCGCGGTGTGCTACGAGGTGGATGGGGTCGGCGGCTTTCAGCGGTAGGGCGGCGAGGGAGAGGAGGGCGCGACGGGAGAGCATGTCTCCCCACGATATCGCTTTCGCCCATTACGCCGGGGTTACAGGGTCCAGGGCTTCCGGTAGGGGCGAGAGAGCATGCTGTTGGCGGTTTCGTCGTTCGCAAAGCGTTCAGCGGCGGGATCCCATTGGAGGTTCCGGCCTAGGCGAAGGCAGATGTTGCCGAGGTGGGCAATTGCGATGGAGCGGTGCGCCTGTTCGATGGGGGCGATGGGTTGCTGGCGGGAGAGGACGCAGTCGATGAAGTTGCGAGCGTGGTGGGGGCTGCGAGGCAGGCGTACCTCGTTGGGGCCCGGTGAATAGTCGAGGAGGCCGAGAGGACTGGCCTCGATGGCGCCGCGGTTGACCCAGACCCAGCCGTCAGCGCCCTGGAAGGTAACTCCTTGGCGGACGCGGCTGGAGCAGATGAGCTTGACGCCGGAGGCGTAAATGGCTTCAAAGTGGAAGTCGGTGGCGGTGTTCCAGAGCTTCTCTTTGGCCCAGGTGGCTTGGCCATTGCGGATGGCGACGGGGCCAGTCAGTTCCGTGCCCATGCCCCATTGGGCAATGTCGGGATGGTGGCCGCCCCAGTCGGTGATCTGGCCGCCGGAGTAATCGAGAATCCAGCGAAAGTTCACATGGCAGCGGCCAGGAGCGTACGGAGCATCGGGAGCGGGACCGAGCCACATGTCGTAGTTGAAACCGGCGGGGACTGGTTCGGGATCCTGCCGGTGGCCGGTGAGGCCGAAGTCGGGTGTGCCGCCGGGGAGGCCGCAGACGACCGTGTGGAGTTTCCCGAGGCGGCCGTTGCGGACGAGTTCACAGGCTTGACGGAAGCGAGGGTCGGAGCGCTGTTGGGAACCAGTTTGGAAGATTCGCTGGTTGTCGTTGACGGCGTTGACCATGGCGCGACCTTCGGCGATGGTGAGGGCCAATGGTTTTTCGCCATAGATATCTTTGCCGGCGCGTGCCGCGGCGATGGTAGCGATGGCGTGCCAGTGGTCGGGGAGAGCGAGGAGGACGGCGTCGATATCGGGGCGGCGGAGGAGGTCGCGGAAGTCTTCATAGATGGCGCAACCCTTGTAGACGCCGGATTGGCGAGCGCGGCCGTAGTGCCATTCGACGAGGTCACGAGCTGGCTCTCGGCCGGCGATGCCGCCATTCCAGTAGCCGGGGGATTGCCGATTGACGTCGCAGACGGCGACGATCTGCACCCGTTCATCGGTGAGGAAGAGCTTGAGGTCGTTGAGCCCTTGGTTGCCGCAACCGATGACGCCCAGGGTGACGCGACGGCTAGGGGGCGGCGTGGTTTGGAGACCGAAGGTGGCAGCTGGAATGAGCGTGGACGAGAGGAATTCGCGGCGGCGCATACGGGGGATCATCGCACACAGCGCGCTACGGCTGGGTGGTGAGGAACTGCCACAAGGTGTGGCACGTGCGAGGGTCGAGTTGGTAGCGGGGCATGACGGAAGAAAACTGGACGCCTGCGGGGTCGCGGCCTGATTGGAGAGATTGGCAGAAGGTGGTTTCGGTGTAGGCGGAGGAGGGGCCACCTCGACGAGGTTGGGCGATGAGAAGGTGTTCCGGGAGAAGTCCTGGCACTTTCAGTTCGCCTTCGGTGCGTCCGGCGCGATCCTGCCCATGGCAGTTTGCGCATCTTGCGGCGAAAGGCTCCAGGGGTTCGCCGTCGATGGTGGCATGGAGATCGGATTTGGAACCGTAGATGTGGGCGCCGGGATGGGTGGGTGTTACCGGTTGCTCGCGAAGTGCGGTGACCACTTGAGCCGCGGAAGGGAGTGCGGTGGTGCGGGCAACATAGCGGCCGGCCGAGTCAGCCAGGAAGATTTGGAGGCTGTGGGCGACGGCGGGGCCGGGCGGGATGCCCAGAGTACGGAGGAGCTTGTTGAGGTCGCCTGGACTGAATCGAAGAGCTGTCCAGCGAGGGGTGTGGTGAAAGGTCGCGAGCCAGGCGGAGAGGCGGGTTGGGGTATCGCGAGCGGGATCGACGGTGATGGTGAGGAGCTGCGGTTGCTGTTCCGATGGCGGCAGTGCTTTCTCGACGCGTTTGAAGAGGCTGCCGAGGAGGGGGCAGGTGGTGGGGCAGTCGGTGAAGATGAATTGGATGGCGGTGCGTCGCTCGCGGAGGAGTTCACGGAGAGAGACCTCGTGGCCGCGGTGGTCGAGTCCGATGAGGTCTGGCAATGGTACAGGTTTCACCGCGCCAAACCCATGGTCAGACTGGGCTGTGAGGTAGGACGCGGTCAGCAAGAACAGTACGGCGTGGCGAAGCATTGTTTTCCGAGGTCGTTACCGGGCGTTGAAGAGGGATTGGGCCTCAGCGGCGGACAGAGCGGTCGGGAAGATTTTGACATCGTCGAGTTTGGCGTTGTTGCCGTCGTGTCTGGTGCCGCCGTAGATGGAGTAGCCGAGGGCGAGGGGTCTTGTGTTGGCGAAGGTCGTGAAGGGGATAGGGACTTCGCTTTCCCGAACCCCGTCGACATAGAGGCGGAGGAGTTTGGTGTTGGCGTCGTGCACGGCGACTAGGTGGTACCAGCGGTCAGGTACAGGGATGGTGGAGGATTGGGCGATGGCCTCTGGCGCGCTGGTGGAGTCTGCGCCGTAGACATCGAGGGCGAAGCCGCCATGGAGCCATCCGGCGAGCTGGAGGTAGAAGTTGGAGACTTGGGCGCCGGGAAGGCTGACGAAGGTTTGGGTGCCCGCGGTGGTGGCGAGGTTGACCCAGAGTGAGATGGAGTAGCTCTTGGTTGGATCGAGAGCGGACCGTTGGGAGTTGCCGGCGCCGTTGTTGGGATCGAACTGGAGGGCTTGGCCGATGGTTCCGGGGACTAGGGTGAATCCGCCGGAGAGGGCGACGGGATTGTTATTGGTGGTGGAATCCGGGGAGGTGGCACCGGTGAGAACGTCGAAGGGCCAATGGGCCGTGGGGGTGGGGCCGCTGGAGGCGGGAGGATTAATAGTTAAAGTGAGTGGTGCGGAGGTAGTCGTTAAGCCATTGATCGCGATCGCTTTGGCGGTGACGGTGAAGGAACCGGCGGGGACGTTGGTCCAGGTGTAGGTGTAGGGTGCGGTTGTGTCGGTGGAAAGGAGGGTGGCTCCGTTATAGAACTCGACCTGGGTGAGGGTTCCGGTGGTGGTCGCGGAGAGGGCGACGCTGGCTGGGGCGGCCAGGGGTGTCGTGGGAGCTGTGAGGGTGATGGTTGGGGCGGTGGGAGCTGTGCCGACGGTGACCGTGGCCGGGGTGGATGTGGCGGTGAGTCCGTTGGTGGCGATCGCTTTGGCGGTGACGGTGTAGGACCCGGCGGGGACGTTGGTCCAGATGTAGGTATAGGGTGCGGCTGTGTCGGTGGAGAGAAGGGTGGTTCCGTTGTAGAACTCAACCTGGGTGAGGGCACCGGTGGTGGTCGCCGAGAGGGTGATGCTGGCGGGGGCGGCCAAAGGAGTTGTGGGTGCGGTGAGGGCGATGGTGGGTGCTGAGCCGACGGTGACAGTGGCCGGGGTGGAGGTAGCCGTGAGTCCGTTGGCGGCGATCGCTTTTGCTGTGACGGTGTAGGAGCCGGCGGGGACGTTGGTCCAGGTGTAGGCGTAGGGTGCGGCTGTGTCGGTGGAGAGAAGGGTGGTTCCGTTGTAGAACTCAACCTGGGTGAGGGTACCGGTGGTGGTCGCCGAGAGGGTGATGCTGGCGGGGGCGGCCAAAGGAGTTGTGGGTGCGGTGAGGGCGATGGTGGGTGCTGAGCCGACGGTGACGGTTGCCGTGGCGGAGGTGGCGGTGAGTCCGTTGGTGGCAATCGCTTTGGCGGTGATGGTGTAGGATCCGGCGGGGACGTTGGCCCAGGTGACGGCGTAGGGTGCGGCTGTGTCGGTGGAGAGAAGGGTGGTTCCGTTGTAGAACTCGACCTGGGAGATGG
>CAMDCN010000031.1 GCA_945890485.1 Candidatus Sulfopaludibacter sp. SbA3
ATCGAGGCTCTCGATGGATATGTCGACCACCACAACGCAGAGCCCAAGCCCTTCATCTGGACCGCCAGAGCTCAGGATATCCTCGCCAAAGTCATGCGGGCACAGAACGCATTGAATAACAGGCAGACTGTTTGAAGCACACCACTAGTGCCCGAACTGCCCGAGGCGGAATATATGGTCCGCCGGCTCGCCGAGTGCGCCCCGGCAACCAGAATCCGCGAAGTCACAATCTTGCGGCCGAGCCTGATCGCACCGCAATCCCCGGACGAACTCGCCGCCACGGTGCAAGGGCGCAAAGTGGTCGGCTATGCCCGGCGGGCGAAGAACGTGCTCCTGCATCTCGACAAGGGTTGGACCGTGCGCGTGCAGCTGGGCATGACGGGCCACTTCTTCTGGATCCCCGACGCCCGCCAGTTGCCGCGATTCACCCGTGTCTGGTTCGGGCTGCCCGGTGGTGCGGCTTTCGTGTTCGAGGACTCGCGTACCTTCGGCAACGTGCACGTCCACCGGACGGAAGAGCTGCCCACCGTTTTCGCCGCCTACGGGCCGGAACCGCTCGACGACGGCTTCACCTGGCAGCAGTTGAAGGCGAGCGCAGCCCGCGCGAAGGGGCCCGTCAAACCATTTTTGCTGGACCAATCAAAGGTGGTGGGCCTCGGTAACATTTGGGCGGCCGAAAGCCTGTTCGCCGCTCGCATCGCGCCGAACCGGCCACTCCCCGGGCTATCCGATCCGGAATGGAAGGCGCTGCACAAAGCGATTCGGAAGACGCTGGCAGCGGCCATCGACAATGCGTTCCGCGTCACCGCATCGGCCGAGGAGTTCCCCGAGGCGGACCTGCTCGCCTGCTTCGTCTATGGCCGGACCGGGGATCCCTGCCGGCGCTGCCAAGAGCCGATCGCCCGCTTCGTGCAGGCGGGCCGCAGCACGTTCCACTGCACTCGCTGCCAGCATTAGTGACACAATCGGGCATGCGAGTTTTTCTGGCCCTGCTGTTGCCGCTGCTCGGGTGGGGCGCCTGCAAAGAGGTCCGCGTACTCACTTACAACATCCACCATGGCGAAGGGATCGACGGAAAATTCGATCTCGAACGCATCGCCAAAGTGATCCGCCAAAGCCGCGCCGATATCGTGGCGCTGCAGGAGGTGGACCAACGGACGAAGCGGGTCGGCGGCGTCGATACCCTGACAGCCCTGGGTGAACTCACGCATCGCAGGCCGCTGTTCGGCAAGTCGATGAGTTACGACGGCGGCGAATACGGCAATGCGCTACTCGTACGCGGCAACATCCTCCGCCACAGTGTTCACCCCATTCCTACAACCCCGAACCGCGAGCCGCGTTCCATTCTGCGCGCGGAAGTGCGCCTGCGGGACTGCGCCCATCCGATTCTCGTGATGGCCACGCATTGGGATCATCAGTCGCAGCCAGACCGGATGGCCGGGGCCGAGTTAGCCAACCTGCTCGCGAACCAATCGCCCGACCTGCCAGCGATTCTGGCGGGTGACTTCAACGCGAACCCCACCAACGCGGCAGTAAAGCTGCTGAGCGGGACTTGGATGATCAGTGGCGCTGGAAGCGAGTTGCATACCTACCCGGTCGAACAGCCGAAGGTCCAGATCGACTACATCCTGGCTCGGCCTACGGCAGCCTGGACCTTGCGCGAAGCCAGGGTGCTGCCTGAAATTCTGGCGAGCGACCATCGGCCGCTATTGGCGACTCTCCGCCTGTATTAGGTACGTTTCCACCAGACCGGCAAGCTCGCGGCGGCGGATGATTTTCACATGGGAGCCGCTATACGCCTCAACCCTTGCTGGCGCACTACGCCCGAGGACCACCGTCCGCGGGCTGACCGCCGCGGCGAGATCCGGAAGGTCGTAGTGCCGGAGCACGTTTGGGAGCACTACATCAAAGATCTGCCGATGGATGGGCGTAGTCGCCAGGGTGCGATAGGTCGGCGGCAAGTCTTCGAGGATGAGATGCGTCAACCGGGGATCCAAAACGGCGGCATGCAGCATGGCCACCCCAGGGTTGCCCCGCGCAAAGCCGATCACCCCGTTGGGCGTCGCGACGCCACGCTCCCGCAACACATCTAACCCGCGAACGAGATCGGCCATCCGCATCCCGGTCACCGTGCGACCCACCATCAGCGCGAGCCAAATCGCCTTGTCTTGCGGAAACCAGTCGTTTGAGTAGCTCCCCACCCGATGTGCAGTCTCACCAGTCAAGGCAACCTCGATGGCGAGCACCGTGTACCCCGCCGCCACGAACTCCTTCGCGGCTGCCGCATCCGCGGCGAGCAGAACCACCGAGCCGTTGGCGGCGGCAGGCCGGTACAAGGTCGCCGGCACAGTGCGGCCGGGCTCAGACTCATATGTGAAGCGCTCGCCGATGCCGTTCTGGAGCTGCAACGGCCCGGAGAAGGGTTCGTACCGGGTCACAGCGCGGATCTGCTGCCGCAGGTCTCCAGGGGTGGCCCGGATGGCGCCCAGGCGGCGCAGGTTCAGCGTGCTCGCGGTCTCGCCGCCCACTTGGCCAGAAGGCGAAGCGTTCAAATCCTCTTCCAGTTCCACCGAAAACCGAGGCTCCGGCGCAGGGCCCGGCGTGTTCTGCAGCCATTTCCGCATCCAGGCGTAAATCGCCCCCCGCGTATCAGCGCGCATGCCATGGCCACCGGGCGCCGTGAACGAGGCGATCTTATCTTCCGCGCCGAAGCGGTTGTAGATCGCCTTGGCCTCTTCGTACGTCCGCCGGGCCCCGGCGATCGGAAAGAAATCCTCTGTAGTCGAAGCAATCAGATACGGTTTCGGTGCAGCGGCGATCAAAAAGTCGCCGTGGTCGAAGCCATCGCGAAGTTGATCGGGAAACTGCTGCTCCGCGTCCTGCGGACCCGTGCCGCCAAGTTGCTCCAGCCAGGAAGAGATGTAGCAGGCCGGGGCAGCAGCCTGTACGCGCGGGTCGAGCGCCGCGAGGTATGCCGTCAATGTGCCACCGCCCGAACAACCAGCGACCCCCAGCCGTTTCGGGTCCACCTCCGGCAGCGACGCCAACAGATCGAGTGCGCGCATGCCGTCCCAGATCATCGGCCGGGCCAAGCTTTCTCCTCCGAGCAGCGACTGAATCCCTACCATCTGGTGCTCCACCGTCGTACCGCCGACCTTGGAATCGCCGAGATCGCGGTCAAAGAAAATCCGGCGTTCCCCCTGCCCCAAAGGATCATAAGTGAGGACTACGAAGCCATACTTGGCGAAGCCGATGGAGAGGCTCTGATAAAGCTCGCGAGCCTTGGCGGTCAGGCTGTGGCCGGTAGGCTGAACGATAGCGGGAAAGGGGCCGGGACGATTCGTAGGGATGTAGAGACTCGCCGTGACAAAGAAACCCGGCTGCGACTCAAAGATGACTTTCTCGACGCGATAGTCCGCCCGTTCAATCCTTCCGGTGCGCCGGACGTTCAGCGGCGTCCTCTCGGTCGGCAAGCCGCCAATCCATCGCAGCAGTTTCTCGCGGACCTGCTGCCCGTAGGCGCGGATCTCCGCCGGGGTCTTTAGCTGGTCGACCACTTGGCGGCGTTGGGCCAACTGCTGCTGAGCAATACCTTCAAGCCAAGGGTAAGGCGACTGGGCAGCCAACAAAGGGACGAAGTACAGCAAAAAAGCGCGAGTCACTGGGTTTTTAGCGTACCGCACCGGGCGATTCAGTAATATAACGAAGTGACTCGCCGAACATTCTTAGCAGTGAGCGGGGCCGCCCTGGCCGCCCCTAATGACCGGATCAATGTGGGGTTCATTGGCGTCGGGAACATGGGGACCAGCCGGCTGAACGGCTTCCTGAAACACCCGGATGTGAACGTCGCCGCTCTGTGCGACCTGGATGACAAGTATCTCGCCCGGGCCACCGGAATCGTCAAAGCCAGCCGGGGCGTGGAGCCGCCGGTCCTGAAGGACTTCCGGAAGCTGCTGGAGATGAAAGACATCGATGCCGTCTGCATCGCAACACCAGACCATTGGCATGCCATGCCGACGGTACAGGCCTGCAAGGCCGGCAAGGACGTATTCGTCGAAAAGCCGTTGAGCTATTCGATTGGCGAGGGCCGCGCCATGGTCACCGCCGCCCGGAAGTATCAACGCGTCACCCAAATGGGCAACCACATCCACAACGACCTGCCGAACTACCGGCGCGCCGTCGAACTCATCCGCAGCGGTGTGGTGGGCAAAGTGAAGCGGGTACACGTCTGGAAGACCTCGGAATCAAAGGGGCTCGGCACCCCGGCCGATGCGCCTCCCCCCGCTGGCTTCGACTACGAGACCTGGCTCGGACCTGCGCCACGGCGGTCGTATAACCCGAACCGGGCGCACTTCAACTACCGCTATTTCTGGGACTACTCCGGCGGCATGTTCATCGACTTCTGGTGCCACATCACTGACGTCGCCTACTGGGCGCTCGATCTCACGGCGCCGAAGTCGGTGGTCGCCACCGGGCGGCGCGAGATTGAAGACGACAACGCCGAGACGCCCAACTATATGGATCTCGTCTACGAGTATCCCGGCATGAATCTCACCTGGGGACTCAACCCCATGGCGCCCGCTGGCTTTGAAGACAAGGGCATCGGCTGCATCTTCCAGGGCAGCGCCGGGAGCCTTTTCGTCGACTACGGCTCCCACCAGTTGTTTGTGAAAGGCAAGCCGGTGACGGACTTCCAGCGGCCCGCGCCGTCGATCCCGGATTCGCCCGGACACATTCGTGAATTCCTCGATTCCGTCAAGTCCCGCAAGCTCACCACCTGCGACATCGAGTACGGCCACAAACTCACCAAAGGCGGCTTGCTCGGCAACATCGCCTTCCGCACCGGCCGGCGAATCACCTGGGATGATACGAAGGAACAGATCATCGGCGATTCGCAAGCCAACAAGATGGTGACGCGAAAGTATCGAAAACCCTGGAAACTCTCATGATTCTGCTGGCTGCCATTGCGTTGAACAGCATCCTGCTCCCGGGCGGGGTGGCGATCTATTCGGGGGAGGCCGGGCATCTGCTCGTCACCTCCACGCGGCGCGACGTTCTGCCGCCGGGCGGCGCGCTGATCGTCCCGGCCGGAGAGGCGGCAGCGCTCGAAGATCCCGCCAAATTCTGGCGGCTGTTCTCGCAGTTGCGGTTTCACGACTACGCGCAGAAGACGACGAAGGTGCCGGTGGCCCGCCGGGCCGTCGAGCGGACGGTGCGCGGCGGCGACGTGCTGACGTTTGGCCCAACGAAGATTGCGGTGCTCGATACCCCCGGCTACTCGCCCGGGGCGGTCTCGTACTTGTATGAGCAAAACGGAAAACGGGTCATCGCCACCGGTGACCTGATCTATTCCGGCGGCCGAATTCTGGATCTCTACAGTCTGCAGAACGAAGTACCTCAGACGAAGACCCGCGGCTATCACGGCTTCGCCGCGCGGGCCGGACAGTTGATCAGCAGCCTGCAGGCCGTGGCGGCGCAGAAGCCGGACCGGTTAATCCCCGCGCGCGGACCCGCCATCGAAGATCCGCAGAAAGAGATCGCGTTGCTGATTTCGCGGCTCCAGCGCCTGCTCAATAGCCACTTCTCCACCGACGCCCTCCGCTGGTATTGGGGCGAAGAGAGCTGGCAGACGCGAGCCAAGTTGGCGATGGGCCGGGCCCCGTCCGCGCCGATGCCGATGTCCGAACAGCGCGACCTGCCCGATTGGATCATCCCGATCGGCAACTCGCGGCTCCTGGTCTCGCCTTCCGGCGCCGCGTTTCTGCTGGACGCCGGCTATCCGCAGATCGTTGAAAAGCTGGAGGAGTTGCAGGCGGCCGGACGCTTCAAAAATCTGGAGGGCCTCTGGATCACGCACTACCACGACGACCATACCGACTTCGCGAGTAAGGTGGCCAAGCGCTTCGGCGCGAAAGTGCTCTATAGCGCTAAGATCCAGGACATCGTCGAGCATCCGGACCGCTACCGCATGCCGTGCCTGACGACGAACCCGGTGACGGGTGAGGTGAAAGGCGAGGCCGATTCGTGGCAGTGGCGCGAATTCCGCATGGCGAGCTACTTCTTCCCTGGGCAGACGCTGTATCACGGCGGCCTCCATATCGAACGCGAAAGCGGCGAGAAGATCTTCTTCGTCGGCGACTCGTTCACCCCTTCCGGTACGGACGACTACTGCCTGCAGAACCGCAACTTCGTGGGCGAGGACGAAGGCTATCTCTACTGCCTTCGCCTGCTCGAGAAGCTCGGCGGCGACCCGTGGCTGATCAATCAGCATGTACTGCCCATGTTCCGCTACGACGCCGCGCGCGTGGAGCGGATGCGTTTAGAACTGCGGCAGCGAGCCAAGCTGTTGGCCGACCTCACTCCCCTGCCCCACGCCAACTACGCGGTGGACGAAAGCTGGGCGCGCGTCTACCCCTACGCCTCCTCCGGCGAACCCGTCGAACTGCGTCTGATGAACCACACAAACGTCGAGCAGACCTTCCGCGTGAAGTGGCACGTCCCCGCCGGCTGGGCCGTTCAACAGGCCGACGAAACGGTCCGCGTCCCCGCCCGCACCGAAGGCAAAGCCAAGCTGACTCTCCAAAAACGCGGCGCGGCCGAACTCGGCGTCCTGACCGCCGACGTCACCTTCGCCGGCTTCGAGTTCACCCACTGGACCGAGGGCTTGCTCCAGCCCTAACCAGCTAAAATGGGACTATGAGGGACACGCAACTGACCGAATCCAACCAACCATCCGAGCCCCCCAAAACCTCGAACGGCATCGCAGAACTAGCCGGAGGCTGGACGCTGGCCGACGCCGAAGAGTTCGAACACAACACGGCCGAACTCTCCCGCATCGATCCCGAGATGTGGCGCTAAGGCGCTCCGCCCCCACCCGCTAACTTCCCCATCCACTGGTCCAAAATCCCCAAATAAACCGTCAGAAACCGGTACGTCTCCCGGTACCGCTCCCGGTTCACCGCCGCCAGCACATCCTTGTCCGTATGCAGAATCCGGAACGACTTCTCATCGAGCGAATGGAAGTCGATCACCGGCACCTTCTTATCCACAAACGGATGCGAATCCGAATCCCCCACCGCGTCCACATCCATCGCCGAAATCTCAATCTCCAACTGCTTCCCCACCGAAGCCGCCAGATTCGAAAACGGCCGGTGCGCCCGCTTCGCCCACACCTTCAAGTTCCCCGTGCCCACGCTGTCGATGTTCACGAACGCCTTCAGCCGCGCTAACTCCTCGCGCGGCATATTCTTCACAAACGCCTTCGACCCAATGAGCCCCGCCTCTTCATCGGTAAAGGCCACAAACCAGATCGTGTACCGGTGCCCGTACTTCCGGTGGCTTTCGTAAAGGCTCGCCAACAGCGAAGCCCCCGTCCAGTTATCGATCGCCCCTTCCCCGTCCTTCACCTTGTCGTAGTGCGCGCCGACCAGGATCAGCTCCTCGCTCGAACCCGGCAAGGCGCAAACTAGGTTTGGCAACTTCGAACCCTTCACCACCCGTTCGGAAAACTGCTCCCCCGAACAACCCGCCTCGAAGAACATCGCCGCCACCGCCTCTTTGCGGTCCGGGTTCTTTCGTTGAACCGCCTCCAATCGGCGATTCAGAACCGCATCTTCCACCTTGTCAAAGGCGACCTTTTCGGCAAACAGCACCGAAATGGCCGCCCAACTGACAAGGAGCCAACGCATGCTTACAGCAGTTCAGAGTACGAGAAGAAGAACACCGTCTCTCCCGCGGCCGTTTCCGGCGCGTCAGAGCCGTGCGAAGCATTCCGCTCAATCGATTCGGCAAACATCTTCCGAATCGTGCCCTCGGCGGCGTTCGCCGGGTTCGTCGCGCCCATCAGGTCGCGCCAAGCCTTGATCGCCCCTTCCTTCTCCAACACCAACAGCACCGACGGCCCGGAGGTCATGAACGAAACGAGCGAACCAAAGAAGGGACGCTCCTTGTGCACACCGTAGAAGCCCTCGGCTTCCTTCTGGGTGATCGTGTGCTTCTTCATCGCAACAATCCGGAAGCCGTTCTGCTCAATTACGCTCAGAATCGCTCCGGTCTTGCCGGTCGCAACAGCGTCCGGCTTAATCATGGCAAATGTACGTTCCATTACAGTCCTAATCTTTCCTTTACTTTCTGGCCAATCTCGGCCGGGGACGCGCAAACGGTAATCCCCGCCGCTTCCATCGCCGCCATTTTGTCTTCCGCTTTGCCCGAACCGCCGGCGACAATCGCGCCCGCGTGGCCCATCCGGCGGCCTTCCGGCGCCGTCTGTCCAGCGATGAAACCGATCACCGGCTTCGTCACGTTCTCCTTAATCCACGCCGCCGCGATCTCTTCGTTGTTGCCGCCGATCTCGCCCACCATGATGATGGCGTGCGTATCCGGGTCGGCGTTCAGAAGCTGAATCGCGTCCAGGTGCGTCGTCCCGATAATCGGGTCGCCGCCAATGCCAATGCAGGTCGACTGGCCAATACCCAGCGCCGACAACTGGCCCACGGCTTCGTAGGTCAACGTGCCCGAGCGGCTCACCACACCGATGTTACCCGGCTTGAAAATGTGCCCCGGCATAATGCCAATCCGGCACTCGTTCGGGGTGATGATGCCCGGACAGTTCGGCCCGATCAAGCGCACGTTCCGCTCTTTCAGGAACTGCTTCACGGCGATCATGTCGCGCACCGGAATGCCTTCCGTAATGCAGACGATCAGTTCGACGCCCGCGTCAGCCGCTTCCATAATCGAGTCCGCCGCAAACGGCGGGGGAACGAAGATCACGCTCGCGTTGGCGCCCGTCTCCTTCACGCAATCGGCCACGGTGTTGAAAACCGGTCGATCCAGATGGGTGTTGCCGCCCTTGCCCGGCGTCACGCCGCCAACCACGGTGGTGCCGTAGTTGATCGACTGCGTCGCGTGGAAAGTGCCCTGCGCACCGGTATAGCCCTGCACCAGCAGGCGAGTATTCTTGTTTACGAGTACGCTCATTGTGCCGCCCTCACGACCTGCTCGGCCCCGTCCTTCATCCCATCGGCCACGCCGAAGTTGAAGCCGGACTCAGCCAGAATCTTCTTGCCCTCAGCCACGTTCGTGCCTTCCATGCGGATCACGATCGGCACGCTGATGCCGAGTTCGCGCGCCGCGTTCACCACGCCCGTCGCCAGGATGTCGCAGCGCAGAATGCCGCCGAAGATGTTAATGAAGACAGCCTTCACCGCCGTATCGCTCAACAAAATCCGGAACGCGTTCTTGATCTGCTCTTCGTTCGCGCCGCCGCCCACGTCCAGGAAGTTGGCCGGCTCGCCGCCCGCATACTTCACGATGTCCATTGTCGCCATCGCCAACCCCGCGCCATTCACCATGCAAGCGATGTTCCCATCGAGCTTGATGTAGTTCAGGCTGAACTTCGACGCTTCCACTTCCAGCGGATCCTCTTCGGCCAGGTCGCGCAAGTCCGCAAACTCCGGATGCCGGAACATCGCGTTGTCGTCGATGTTGATCTTGGCGTCGAGCGCCATCACGCGGCCATCCTTCAGCAGGATGAACGGGTTGATCTCGGCCAGCGAGCAGTCGATCTCGTCGTAAGCCTTCGAGAGCGCGATCATGGCCTTCGCGGCCGCGTTCACGCTGCCCGCCGGAATGCCAATGCCGAACGCCAACTTCCGCGCCTGATAGCCCGAAAGGCCGATGCCCGGCTCAATCACTTCCTTCAAAATCTTCTCGGGCGAGTGGTGGGCGACCTCTTCGATCTCCATACCCCCTTCGCTCGACGCCATGAAAACGTTCTTCCCGCTGGCGCGGTCGAGCGTAATTCCAAGGTAGAGCTCCTTCTCAATGGGCAGCGCCTCTTCAACCAGAAGGCGGCCCACCTTCTGGCCCAATGGACCAGTCTGGTGTGTCACCAACTGCATGCCCAGGATGTTCCGCGCGGCGGTCACCGCGTCCTCCACCGTCTTGACGACCTTCACGCCGCCGCCCTTTCCGCGGCCTCCTGCGTGGATCTGCGCCTTGACGACGACGAACCCTCCCAGCTCTTTTGCTGCTGCCTCAGCCTCTTCTACGGTGAATGCCACCTTGCCTTTCGGCACGGGCACTCCGTAGCGGGCGAGTATGGCTTTGCCTTGGTACTCGTGGATTTTCATACGCTAAACTCTAAAGTTTACCATGGCGTTTTTACCCTTCCTGCACAAAGTAACTGAAGCGAAACCATTAAGTGAGCAGGAAGCGGAAGCGGCGATGAATCTGATCCTCGAAGGCCACGCCGCCCCCGTACCCCTCGCCGCCTTTCTCGCCGCCTATCGCGTCGTCGGCCTCTCCGGCCCCGACATGACCGGCTTCGCCCGCGGCCTCCGTTCCCATCTCACGCCCGTCAACGTCAATCTCAAGCCCGGCGAAGTGCTCCTCGATACCTGCGGCACCGGCGGCGACGGCACCGGCACATTCAACATCTCCACTGTCACGGCCTTCGTCGTCGCGGGCGCTGGCGTGAAAGTCGGCAAACACGGCAACCGCAGCGTATCGAGCGTCTGCGGCTCCGCCGACATCCTCGAAGCCCTCGGCGTGCCCATCCACACCGACCCCACGCTGATGGCCGCCGACATCGAACGCGCCGGCTTCGCCTTCCTCTTCGCCGCCGTTCTCCACCCCGGCATGAAGCACGTCGGCCCCATCCGCGCCGAACTCAAAATGCGGACGCTCTTCAATCTCCTCGGCCCCCTCGCCAACCCGGCCTCCGCCTCCGTCCAACTCATCGGCGCCCCTTCCGTGAACGACGCCTCCCACATCGCCGAAGCCCTCTACGCCCTCGGCAGCCGCAGCGCGCTCGTCGTCCACGGCTCGGACGGCCTCGACGAACTCACCACCACCGGCTCCTCCACCGTTTTCCGAATCGCCGACACCATTCACGAAGAGGTTTGGCAGCCCGAAGATTTCGGCCTCCCCCGCGCCTCGCTCGCCGATCTCCTCGGCGGGGATCGCGATCACAACGCGGCCATCGCCACCGCCATCCTCACCAATCAGGACCAAGGCCCCAAGCGCGACATCGTCCTGCTCAACGCCGCCGCCGCGTTAATGATCGCCCGCGGCCTATCCCCCCGCGACGCCGTCGCCGCCGCCCGGGCTTCCCTTGATTCCGGCGCCGCCCTCGGCGTCCTCCGCAGATTGCAGAATCGCGGGTAGCCGGTCGCTGAAGGTACTCCGCGCCAGCACCCGCCCGCACCCCGCCGCCGCGGCAGCCTGCCGCAACTCCGTCTGCACGTGCGAAACGAACCCAATCAATTTTTCCCCCGGCAACTCCCGGATCAACCCCAACACGTCCAGGCCTTTCAAATTCAGGTCGAGCACAATCAGATCCGCCCCCGCCGCCCCGGCCCGCGCGGCCTCGGCGCTCTTCACAAACCGCACCTCCACCCCCGCCTGCTTCGCCGCCGCTTGAATCTTCACAGCGAAAAATAAGTCCTCAACAATCGCCAGTAACTGTCTGCTCACCAATTCAGGATAGCTAGAATGCTATTTTGAAGGTCATGGCTGATGCCAATCCTTTTCAGGACCCGCAAAGATTTGAGCGCCGGGTCCCCCCTTGCGCGGTTGTTATTTTTGGAGCAAACGGCGATTTAACCAAGCGTAAGCTGGTCCCCTCGCTCTACCGTTTGGCGATTGAACGGCGTTTGCCTCAGGGCTTCGCCATCGTCGGCACCTCCCGGACGCCCATGACCGATGAAGCCTTCCGCGAAAAAATGGAGGCCTCGGTTCGCGAACACCTCGAGAACTCCCACTTCGACGAAGCGGTCTGGCTCGAATTCGCCCGCGGCCTCTACTACGTCGCTGGCGACCTGGGCGACGCCGGACTCTACACCGAACTCACCAACCGCCTCGCCACCGTCGCCGAAGAACGGCAGACCGGCGGCAACATCCTTTTTTATCTGTCCACCCAGCCCAGCCAGTACGCCACGGTTGCCCGCGGCCTCGCCGGCCTCGCCAAAGGCAACGGCTGGCGGCGCCTCGTCGTCGAAAAACCCTTCGGCCACGACGACCAATCCGCCCGCGAACTCGAAGTCGCCCTCCACGAATACTTCACCGAAGATCAGCTCTACCGCATCGACCACTACCTCGGTAAAGAAACCGTCCAAAACATCCTCGCCTTCCGCTTCGGTAACCCCATCTTCGAACCACTCTGGAATCGCCAGTACATCGACCACGTCCAAATCACCGCCGCCGAATCCATCGGCGTCGAGGGCCGCGGCGCGTACTATCAGGAAGCCGGCGCCCTCCGCGACATGATTCAGAATCATCTGCTCCAGGTGTTGTCCACGGTCGCCATGGAGCCCTCCGCCGTCTTCGAACCCACCGCCGTCCGCGACGAACGCGCCAAGCTTCTCCGCTCCATTCGCCCCCTGAAACCCGAAGATGTCGCCGCCCACGCCGTCGCCGGCCAGTACGGCCCCGCCGCCATAGGGGGCAAGGATGTGCCCGGCTTCCGCGGTGAACCCGGCGTCAACCCGCAAGCGATGACCGACACCTACGCCGCCGTCACCTTCCTCGTCGACAACTGGCGCTGGGCCGGCGTCCCCTTCTACGTCCGCAGCGGCAAGCGTATGCCCAAGCGCGTCACCGATATCGCCATCCGCTTCCGTCCCGTCCCCCATTCCCTATTCGCTAACGAATCCGCCCGCCCCAACCTCCTCATCCTCCGCATTCAACCCGAAGAAGGCATCTCCCTCCGCTTCTCTTCAAAACAACCCGGGTCCGGCATGAATCTCCGCCCCGTCTCCATGGACTTCAACTACGGCACCAGTTTCGGCATGCGCACCCCCACCGCTTACGAAACTCTCCTCGTCGACGCCATGGCCGGCGACCCCACTCTCTATACCCGCCAGGACATGGTCGAAGCCAGTTGGGCCGCAGTCCAACCCATCGTCGATGCCTGGGGCAACCGCACCGGCCCCGATCCCTTCCCCAACTACGCCGCTGGCACCTGGGGACCCGCCGCCTCCGACGAAATGCTCGCCGCCCGCGGCCACGTCTGGAGAGTCCCATGATCACCGCCGTCCAGCCCGAAAAGCTACTCAAGGAGCTGGAACACGTCTGGGCCGAACTCGGCAAAGGCCACCCCGCCGATGCCCTGCTCCGCGCCTGCTCCATGACCATGCTGGTCGCCACAACGGACCCGAAGGACGAGGTGGACCTGAAGAACACCCTCGCCGACCTCATGCGCGCCCATCCCGGCCGCATGATCATCGTTCGCATTGTCGATGAGCCCGAACCCGTCCTCTCGGCCAACGTCACCGCCCAGTGCCTTCTCGCGTTTGGCGGCCGCCAGCAACTCTGCTGCGAGAGCATCGAAATCCGCACCACGCGAGACCGCCTCGCCGATGTCTATTCGGCCTCCCTCGGCCTCACCGTCGCCGACCTGCCGGTACTCCTCTGGGTCAAGGATATCCGCCTCCTGCAGGAATCCAGCTTCCAGCCCATGCTCCAGTTGGCGCGGACCATTCTCGTCGATTCGGTACCCCTCGGCCCCAGCATCCTCCCGGCCCTCAACGAACGCCGCCGCGCTGGATGGCGCGTCAAGGATCTCGCCTGGACCCGCTGTACCGCCTGGCGCGAAACCCTCGCCCAGGCCTTTGAAAGCACCTGCCTGCAGGGGCGGATTCCCGAGATCACCAAAGTCGAGATCGCCTACGCCGGCGCCAACCCCTCCGTCAGCGGCCTCTATCTTCGCTCCTGGCTCGCCCCCCGCCTGCCCCAGGCAGTTTTCGAATTCGTTCCCTGCCCGCCGCGCCGCAATGGCAATCTCCAGGCGCTCCGCTTCCACTCGACGACGCAGGAGCTCGAACTTCGCGCCGTCGACGATGCGACACTGGAGATTGTCACCAGCAGCCTAACCACTCGGGTTCTCGCGCCGGCCCGCGCCGAAGCCGACCTCGTCGAGGAAGAGTTGTCCATCCTCGGCGACGATCCCGTGTATGAGGCTACCCTGGCCGCCACTATCGCCCCCGCCCCTATCGCCAAATGAACTTCCGCAAGGACATCTCTCCTGACCCCGCCGCCGCCGCCGAGGCCTGCGGCCGAGCCATCCTCGAGATCCTCTCGACCGCCCTCGACGAACGCCCCGAAGCCACCCTCGCCATCTCCGGCGGCTCCACCCCCAAACTGCTCTTCGCCTGGCTCGCCGAACAGACCTTCGATTGGTCCCGGGTCCATCTCTTTTGGGTTGACGAACGCGCCGTACCGCCCGGCGACCCCCAATCGAACTTCACTCTCGCCGACACCTACTGGCTCACCCCCGGCGCCTTCCCCAAGGACAACATCCATCGCATCCATGCCGAAAAGCCCGTGGGCGAAGCAGGCACCATCTACGCCGACGACATCCGGGGTTTCTTCCAACTCGAAGAAGGACAGATCCCGGTCTTCGACATCATCCAGCAGGGCATGGGCGCCGATGTCCACACCGCCTCGCTCTTCCCCGGCGAACCCGCCGTGCTGGACTCGACCGGCGTTGCCGCGGCCGTCTATGTTGACAAGCTCAAGGCCGCTCGCATCACTCTCCTCCCTGCCGTCCTCGCGGCCGCCCGCCATACCCTGATGCTCGTCTGTGGCGAAGATAAGCAGCAGGCGCTGGAAACGGTCTTCCACGGCCCCGAAAACATCCAGGACTTCCCCGCCCAGTTGACCCGTCACCATCGCGGCGAAGTCATTTGGTTTCTCGATGAAGCGGCTGCACGCCCTCTCGCTTAGCGTTCTCCTTCTGGCCGCCTGCGCTCCGCCGACGCCCCGCAAGAAGCAGGAGCCCCCGCCGGAGGTCCCTCCTCCCATCAATCGGCTCCTCTTCGGCGGAGACGTCATGCTCACCCGGCACGTCGGCAAGGTCATCGCCGCCAAGGGCGACCCCGCCTGGCCCTTCCGCGAAATCGCCGCCGAATTTGCCAAAGCCGATATCGCCTTCGTCAACCTCGAATCGCCCTTCACCGACAAAGGCAAACCCACCCTCTCCGGCATGGTCTTCCGCACGGACCCGGCCAACATCGCCGGCCTCACCCTCGCCGGCATCGACGTCGTGTCGTTCGCCAACAACCACACCCGCGACTCCCACGAATACGGCCTCCTCTACACCCTCGACCTCCTCGAGAAGAACAAGATCGCCGTCACCGGCGTGGGCCGCGACGAAGCCGCCGCCCGCGCCGGCGTCATCCTCGAACGGCAGGGCGTCAAGTTCGGTTTCCTCGGCTACACCTACGACCAGCGCAACGGCAACCACAAGGACGACGATCCCCGCATCAACGGCCTGGATCTGGTCCGTCTCCGCGAGGACGTCCAGGCCATCCGCGCCAAAGCTAACGTCACCATCGTCTCGCTCCACGCAGGAACGGAATACGCGAAGCAACCGAACGCCCAGCAGCGCCAGATGGCCCAAGCCGCCATCGAAGCCGGCGCCGCCCTCGTCATCGGCCACCACCCGCATGTGACGCAGCCCTGCGAGGACTACCGCACCGGAGTCATCTGCTACTCGCTCGGCAACCTAGTCTTCGACCAAACTATCGCCGGCACCAACGACGGCTTCGTGGCCGAAGCCGAGTTCAAAGGCCCCTCCCTGCGCAAGGTCCGCCTCCGCAAGATCAGGATCCAAAACACGCAGCCTGTCTTCGTCACCCCTTAACCTGGGCAGCCACCTCTAACCAGGAGACAGGCGGCCGGTCTCGCCCGCTCCGTTCGGCTACCCCCGACATCTCCGTTATGCGATACGTTCTCGTGCCACGCCATCCCCGCAAACTGCAAATGCAACTGACGACGCCAACCAGTTACAGAGGCCGTCATTGAGGGCACTTTTCGCACTGAGACAGCCGTCCATGGCATCCAGACTGCGCGAACAAACGAGTTTTCTTTCTCCCCCTGGCCGGAATTCGTTGTCTCTCAGGGAACTCTTTATCGGCCAGATGGCTCATTTGGGGAGTCCGGAATCTATCTGAAGCCGGTCGCGGGCGGAAAGAACCGGCCGGCGAATGCGGCGGGGAAGAAGCTTCCCGGCGACGGATCGGCCCATCGCATGGAATTCAGTTGGTCGCTTGACGGAAAGACGTTGTGCTATCCGTCGGCTGGTAACGTATGGCTGGTCGAGGTGCCGAGTGGGCGGGTGTTGTCCCCGTTCGCTGGGAGTTTGGGGCGCCTTTCCCCGAAATGGGCGTTTCGTCGCCTACGTTGCGCCGGAACGGCGTTTGATTGTTCTGGAGAGGTCCTCGGGTGCGGATCGGGAGGTGTATTCGGGCGCCAAAGTGGTCTCGCTGTCCGGATGGAGTGCGACTTCGGAGATGGTGCTGTTTGCCGTCGCCAAGCGGCCGTGGCCGCTCTCCACATCACCGACTTCGGCGATCGTGTTCGATTTGGCGGACGGGCGGTCCTATGTGGTGGCGGACCTTCCGCCGTATGGCGCCGCCTTTCGATGGATCGTCGATCCGTTTGCGCCGTGAGCGGGGAGAAGTGCAGCGACCGCGTCGTGATTGAATTTCGGTCCGAGCCGGACGGGCTGTAGCCACCGCAAGAGAAAATGTTGGAATACGTCTGCAATGGCGCTCAGTTGGGTTGGCTGAACGATCCTGAGAGCCGGACAGTTGCGGCCCATGGCGCGCACCCGCATATCGAAGTCATGACCGGAGTTGGACAAGTGGCAAGGTTTGTCCTGAACTTGGAGCCGATTTGGAATCCTCTCGGGGATTGAGTTTTCGTGAGGAACGCCTTTCGGCGCACATCTTTACGTCGCAAGTGGAGGGCCACCGGTCTCCATGCCGTATCCGGTTGAGAGAGCAGGTTGTTAGTCGGGAGTGTGCCAGTTCATACGATCGATGTCGTCGTCTATTCATCAAATTAGTACTTTCCAATCTGCCAAGACTTGCATTAATCTTGCTGAACGGTGGTTGTCACCGCAGCTAACCGGCGATGCTACTCGCTGGTTTGTATTCGACGCTCGTTGTAGTGTCGGCATTTCGTCCGCAGACTCTATCCGCGCGGCCTCTGTAGACTCGCGACATCATTCGAGCGTCCTATGTCTCCTTTCGCCGTCACTGTTAGCGGCCTGTTGCTGTTATCTGCGTCCCTTCTCGCCCAAAAGGTGCCTCTCCCCGCGCCTGATTCGATAGATCTTGGCCAACTGTACGAGCGCGTCCTCGTCGTCTGCCCCTTAGTCGGCAAAGGGACATACGCCGATCCGAAGCGGCCTGCGCTGGCTCCGGCTCAGGTCAAGACCGAAGGCTCGCGTAGCCTCGATGTCGTTCTCGGCTACGCCTGGGTGCCCTCCGATGACGGCCAGAAAGCCATCGTCGAGATCATTGTCCGCGATGAGACCGCGCTGCGGGAGTTCCGCCGCGAGGCAGGCGCCGTCACCGAAGCCGTGCTCTACGAACGCGGGAAACAGCCCGTTGCCACCGTCGACGAGGCCCTGCGGCGTGTGAAGAAAGACTTCGACCGCCGCTCCCTCCGCGCCGTCGCTCCGTAACTCGACCAGGAGAGCCACCCCATGAAACGCCACGCTTGGATTCTGTCCCTTCTTCTGGCCCCGGTTACTCTCTCGGCGGCCTATACCTATTGGCTCACCGACTACTTCGGCACCCTGAATACAACGACCTGGGAGGTCAACGGGTCGCCCACGGGCGGCGCCACCGGTTTCCACCGGAGTACGACCCCAGACGGCAGCGCCATCCTCAAGAGTGGCGTCCCTGGGGGCTCCAGTAACTACGAGGTGCGGACTCAGCTCACGCTGGCGGCCAGCGGCGGATCTTATATCACTTACTTACGGGCCAGTTTGGATGCCCGCATTAACCCCACGGGAACTCCGGTGGGCTCATTCATCGCCCTCGAAGTCAAGAATCCCACGTTCTCGAACGGAACATGTTCGGCAACGCTGAATGCCTGGCGCGGAACCGGTGGAACCCTCACCCTGTTGGCCGCCACCACGGGGCCCTGCTCGAACGGCATGGAGGTTCGTGCGGTGGCCGCTGGCAGTGGTTGGGTGCGGCTGTATCTGAATGAGGTCCTCTACTTTGCTTG
>CAMDCN010000032.1 GCA_945890485.1 Candidatus Sulfopaludibacter sp. SbA3
CGAGAGGGTCCCACCCGTTCCCATCCCGAACACGGAAGTTAAGCCTCTCAGCCCCGATGGTACTGCACGCGCAGGTGTGTGGGAGAGTAGGACGTCGCCCAATTAATTCTACAAACGGCCTGATTCAACAATCAGGCCGTTTTTCATTGCCCAACACACGCCTCCCTCCCGTTCTGCGCTATCTTCTTGCTAGACGCATCCCCCATGTCCCCAGCCGAGCTCCACCGACTTCGACAACTCCTCGCCAGCTCCCTCAACTCCAACAACGATCCAGATCCGCCTCAACAACTCGAACTCGACGCAATCCTTGCGGAATATAGCCTAAACCCATCTTTTCTCGCCCGTTCCCTACCCGACCTCCTCGGCCTAGCTCCCCCCCCCTCCCGCTGACCTTACCGGCGAAACCCTAAAACTGCGATATCTCCTTACCGCCCAAATCACCCAAACCGGCTTCGCCACCGTCTACCTCGCCAACGACACCGCGGTTTTTCAAAAGCCGGTAATCATAAAAGTCCTGGATCAACTCGGGCCTGCCCCCGCCGTACACCAGATGTTCCACGCCGAACTGGAATCCCTCGCCACCATCCAACACCCGGGAGTCGTCGGCATCTCAGACACCGGCCTCACCCCAAACCATATTCCCTTCCTTGTCCTCGCCTACGTCCCCGGCCCCACCCTGCGCCAAATCCTCAACAAAGGCCCGCTACCCAAGCCCCGCGCCTTGGCCATACTTCAAGATCTTTGCCGGGCCTTGGCTGCCGCCCACCTCGCCGGCGTCGCCCACCTCGATCTCAAACCAGAAAACATAATCATCTCTGAACCCGAGACCAGCCGAGAACGCGCCACCATCCTCGACTTTGGCATCGCCCGGCTCCGCTCATCTTCGGCGGCCTGGATCGCAGCGGGGTCGATCCGCTATATGGCGCCCGAACAAGCAGCCAACCCCACCGTCCGCTCCGACGTATATAGTCTAGGGCTCATCGCTTTCGAAATGTACGCCGGTCGCCTCCCTGAACCGGACGAAACCGCCCCACTCCCAGCCCTCGAACGGGCGCTCAACCCCGACCCCGCCCAACGCTTCCCGTCGGCCGTTGAGTTCGGTGCGGCTCTTGAGACTCGACCGCCTCGGCGGCAACTAAAATTTTGGCCTACTATCGCCGCAGCATTACTCTGTCTGACGCCCATCGTCTACTTCAGCCGGCCTCCAGGTCCTGCCTATTCCCCGCCCGTTCCCCTTACCACCCACGCCGGATTCGATCAGGACCCTACCCTCTCCGATGACGGAAGGTGGCTCTATTTCGCCCACGGACCACTCAATCAGAGCGACATCTACCGCCAATCCACCACCGGGGGAAGCCCAATTGCGTTAGTTCTCGGCCCAACCGACGACGGTCGCCCGTATCCGTTGCCCAACGCAGATGCCTTTTCTTTTGTCCGGCGAACCCCATCCGGAGAACATGCGGTCCTAATCCAGTCCCACACGCCCGGGAGTTCACCCCAAATCCTGTTCCGCGCACCCTATATAGCGGACTACTCCTGGACGCCGGACGGCAAGTCAGTCCTATTCACCTACGGGCTGGCCGGCGGCGAATCCCATGGCCTCGCGCGCTATGACATCGGAGCCACCACTTGGCGCGTCCTCTTTGCCCCCGCAGCTGAATCCGGCTACGATTTCCCTGCCATCTCTCCCGACGGCCGCTTCCTTGCCTACGCCCTCCGCACCGCCCGCTCCGCCGAGGTCTATGTGGTCCCCCTCGGCCAGCGCCATGAGCTCAACGGAGTGCCGCGCCAACTTACCGGCCTAAAGCAAAGAATTCTCGGGATACAGTGGACTCCAGGCAGCCGAGAGGTCGTTTTCATGAGTGGGCCGTTCGAAAACTCCCATCTGCTGCGCGTCCCCATCGCGGGCGGAAATCCCACCCGCATCAGCGCCATCACCCAGCCGGTCCTCGGCGTCGCCGTCGCGCGTAAAGTATGGAAACTGGCCTACACTGTGGACCTATCAGATGATAATATCTGGCGCTATCACTTTAATCGGCCCAGCCCCGAAGCTCTAGAACCCGTCATCTCGGGCTCCGGCGCCGACGAGGAAGCCAGCCTCTCTCCCGACGGCCGCTCCATAGTCTTCAGTTCCAGCCGCACAGGCCGCCAGCAAGTATGGATCGCCCATGCCGATGGGACCAATACCCGCCAGGTCACCAACTTCCCGAGCGCCGACGGGATCGACGCCGCGTGGACCCCGGATTCCCGCCATCTGCTAGTCACCGTTCGTTCCGGCCGCCGCAACGTGGTCTACCGAACTCCGGCGGACGGGCCGTACGAATTCAACCAGGTGCTCCTCGAAGACGCAGACCTCCTCCGCTTCAGCCCGGACGGCCGGGCGTTCTTTATTGCTCGCTACCCTAAGAACGTTGGGGAAATCTGGCGAATTCCCTATCCCGAACTGGCCCCCGCTGTCCGCTTGCCATTGCCCGCCGCCCGCTATATTAGTGAGTCGCACGATGGCAAGACTTACTACTACAGTCATCGTCAGGAGGTGGATGGCCTGTTCGTTCATGAAAAGCAACTCCCCACGCCGTCCACTGAGCAGCGCATCGTAGACCAACTTACGCGCCGCACCCTCTTCGAGGCAGGGCAGCGCGGCCTGTTTTACATCGCGCCTCTGTCCAACCGCAAACCGGCACTCTTCCTGTTGTCCTACGGCGCCAGCCGTCCCCAGTTACTACACACATTTGACCGGATGCCCGGCTGGGGCTTCAAGCTGGCCCCCGACCAGCAGAGCGTCCTGTTAACTCTCACCGACTCCGACAACAGCGATATCTACTTGATCGACTCCTTCCGCTAAGTCGGATCGATGGCGACCGACTCATCATTCATTCCGGCCGCCATCTCCAGGAACAACCATTTGCGCGCCGCCTGCCAAATTCGTTCCACCGTCCGCGGAGCGACGTCCAGCACCGCCGCGATCTCCTCTCCGGTCAAGCCCCCAAAAAACCGCATCTCAATCAGCGCGACCGCTCGCGGATTCAATGCTTGCAGCTTATCAAGGGCCGCATCGATCGCTACCACCGTCGTCGGATCCGTCTCAATCGCTGTCAGGTCGTCCGGCGCATCCACCCGCAAATGCCAGCTCCGCTTCAATGTCCGGGCCCGACGGGCATGGTCGGTCAACTCCCTTCGCATCTCCCGAACCACCAGAAATACGAACCGCTGGGGATCGTCCGTCGGGATCACTCTCCCTTGGCTAAGGCGGAGCAACGCCTCGTTCACCAAAGCCGTGGGTTGCAACGTGTGGTCCACCCGCTCCCGTCGTAACAGCACCCGGGCAGCTCTTCGCAACTCCGGATACACGATGGGAAACACATCCGCGAGACCTCCAAGACTAAGCGGTTCCGCCATCCAGCCATTGTAAGGTCAAGCGTCCCCTTCTACGCTACCCGGCTTGTTCAAGTTGACCCCGTGGTTCGCTATGCTAGCCTCAAAAAGACCCCAAACAACGTGGCATGGATTCGGTCCAACTCGGTCGCCGAAGGGATCCTGGCGGGATCCCCTGACCTTGAACGTGAATTCGTCGACAGATTCCTCCCGCGGCTCCAAGTCTTCTTTCGCGCTCGAGTGTCCAATCCCGACTTAAGAGAGGAGTTGACCCAGGAAACGCTGGTTGCCGCCCTGATCGCCCTCCGCGCCGGAAAACTCCGGGAACCTGCCGCAATGGACTCCTTCGTCGCCGGCATCGCTCGAAACCATCTGGCCGAGACGCTACGCTTCAAGGCCAAAGATCTCGTCGCAGTCACCGGCGACGATATCGAAAACAAACCAAGACCTGCGGAACTCGCACCAGAATGGCGCCTCACCGTACAGAATGAACTGCAGCGCCTCGCCCCGACCGACAGGCGCATCCTCTGGCTGATTCTGATTGAAGGTTTCCGTCCGGCCGAAGTCAGTCCCCAAGTGGGGTTGACTGAAGACGCCGTCCGCCAACGTAAATCCAGGCTGCTTCGCCAACTCCATCAAAAATTATTCGGATCTGCCGTCACAGATTCATCGCTGGTAACGACCCTCCCCACGAGGGGTACCCAGGGTACGACGCAATGACCTGCGAACGAGTCGCCTCCGAAAATCTCATTGAACGGTATATCGAAGGAAAGTTGGCGTCCCCACTCCTCGACGAGTTCGAAGACCACTACTTTGCCTGCGAATTGTGCCTGGCCCAGTTGAAGACGGTGCAAGCCCTCAGGCCGGTATTGGCCACTATGCCTCCTCCCTCCCGCGCCAAACTGCCGTGGGCCCACCTCCCGTGGATCGGCGTCGCCGCGGCCGCTACGGTAGGCATTCTCCTCTTTACCTGGCCGAAGCAGGGCTCCTCCCCTGCGGCTGTGGCTGATTCCCCCTCCGCCCCTCCGGTGGCCTCGGTCGCGCTGCTGCAACTCTCGGAAATCCAACCCGCTCCGTACTCGCCCACGCTCTTTCGGGATGGCGACGGCAGCCCCGGCCCGGCATTCGAGGCAGCCATGCGTCTGTACCAGAATCGCCAGTGGGCCCAAGCTGCTCCGCTCCTGGCGGCGGTCGCCAAAGCGTCTCCCGTGGACCCCGCTGCCCTTCATTTCACCGGCATCAGTCACTTACTCGCAGGCCAAACCGAAGCGGCTCTCGCGGCCCTTGAGCGCGTCATCGCCCTCGGCCCCAAGTCGCCGTTTGAAGAAGAGGCCCGGTTCTATCGCGCCCAGGCCCTTCTCCTCGCTGGCCGCCTCCCGGACGCCCGCCTGGAACTAGAACGCGTCGTGCAAGGGAGGGGAGACTATGAAGCGCCGGCTCGCTCACTCCTGAATCGGTTTTGATTCGCCGCCTCGCCCCTTACGCCCTCCTTCCAGTTCTGGCCATGGCTCAGACGTCGGCCCAACTTCGCCAGTACCTCGACGATTGGGACCTCAAACGCGCTGTCCCCACCGCGCAGCAGCTCGTCGAGAAGTTCGGCTCCACTTCGACCGTAAGCAAAGCTGAAGCCCTCGACCTCCTCGGGGAAACCCTCACGCTTGCTGACGACCCCGCCGCCCTCGCCACCCTGGATGCGGCCCTGCGCCTCAAAACAAATCTCCTCCCTCCGGGAGACCTCTCGTTCGCCCACACCTACATCCGTATCGCCGCGGAACGAAGCCAGCGGCGCGAATGGCCGGTCGCCCTCGAAGAGTACAAGAAAGCATTGGCCATCATCGATGGCCGCTCCGGCCCTCCCGCCGAAATGCTCCGTCCTCAAATCCTACTAGGCATTGGCAGCGCTGCTACCAATCTCGGTCGCTACGCCGATGCCAAAGCTGCCCTGGACCAATCTCTCACCAGCGCCGAACAGCAATCCGGTCCGGACAGTCGCCCCGCCCGCGATGCCCTTCGCGCACTCAGCACCCTCGCCTATTTGCAGACCAACCTCGCCCTCGCCGAGCAATATCTCGTCCGCTCGAAATCCGTCGCCGCTACCCAACCCATTGAAAAGGCCCAAACCCTCCTTCTCTCGGCTGGCCTCGCCATGGAGCGCGGTCGCTATGACGAAGCTGCCGACGGCCTGCGTCAAGCCCTCGCCTTCTTCGAAGAACGCCTAGGCCCGTACAATCGACGCCTGCTGCCCGTCCTACGGAACATCGCTCGTGGCCATCGGTTCCAAGCGCAACTCCAAGCCGCCATTCAGACCAGCGAGCGCGCCCTCTCCATCAGCATCCGCTCCTTCGGCGAACAAAGCTCACCGACTGCGGAGCTCCTCGGTATCCTGGCCGCCGCGCAGGCCGAAAGTGGGCTGCTCGCCGAAGCGCGCCTGCTCTATGATCGCGCCATCGCCGTCCAGACGAAGCTCCATGGCCCCACCCATAGCCTGGTCGGCGTCGAACTCTTCAGCCTGGCGAATCTCGAGCAGGTCATGGGAGATTTTGAGAGCTCCCTCCGCCACGCCGGCCAGTCGCTCGCCATTCGGGAAGCAATCGACGGAAAAGAATCAGCGCGCACCGTCACCATCTATGCCCTCCTCGGCCGCGTCAACGCCCTGAACGGCAATCTCACCAAAGGCCGCGAACTCGCCGAACTCGCCGTCGCCATCGGCCGCCGCACGGTAGGAGAGGCTCACCCGCGTACCACCTTCGCCCGTTCCGACCTCGGCGAGGTTCTCTATCTCGCCAAGGACTACCCCGCCGCTTTCCAACACTTCACCGCCTCCTTAGCCGGGCAAATCAAGCTCTTCGGCCCCGGCAGCGTTCGCACCGCCCAAGGCGAGTACAATCTCGGCCTCGCAGAACGAGCCCTCGGGCATCATGCCGAAGCGCTGCTCCGCTTCGGCAACGCCGGCCGCATCTGGCGCGAGGCCTTCGGCCCGGACTACCTCTTCCTCGCCGAAACCAATGCGGGCCAAGCCGCCTCCCTCCTCGCCCTCGGTCGCCCGGCCGATGCCTTGCCCCCGGCCCTCGAAGCCGCCCGTGTCCGCCGCGTCTCCCTCGACGCTGTTGCCATCACTGCCGCCGAACGCGAGGCGCTTCTCTTCGCCCGCGTCGATCGGGATGGCCTCCTGCTCGCCATCGACTTGTTGGCCTCTGCGAAGTTCGAACCCGCCGCCACCGCGCGCGTCTGGGACGCCCTCATCCGCGATCGCGCCGCCGTTCTCGATGCCATGGCCCGGCGCCGTCCCCCGGCGCAGGATCCCGCCTCCACCACTCTCCTCAACCGAATCGCCAGCCTCAAAAAGGAACTCGCCCAGGCCGTCCTCGTTGGCGACCCAAAGCTCTACCTCTCCCGCGTTGCCAGCCTTCGCCAAAGCCTCGATGACGCCGAGCGGTCTCTCGCCCAGCAAAACATCCGCTTTGCCCGCCAGACCTTCGGCACCCGCGCCGGCTGGGCGGAGGTTTCGGCCGCGCTCCCCGCCGGCTCCGCCCTCATCGGGTACGCCCGCGGCGACACGCAATACGTCGCCTTTGTCGGCCGCCCCGGATCGGTCACCCCCCGCGTTTTTCCCCTCGGCACCGCCACCCACATCGACCGCCTCGTCCGCGCCTGGCAGCAGGAAATGGAGCGCGAAAGGAACTCCGCCGGCCGCAACTCCCGCCGTAATGAAGCTGCCTACCGGCAAGCCGGCGTGGCCCTTCGGAAAGCAATCTGGGATCCGCTGCAGCCCGCTCTTCTCAACGCCAAAACCGTCTTCACCGCCCCCGATGGCGCTCTCCAACTCGTCAATCTCGACACCCTCCCCCTCGGCGCCACCCAGTACCTTGCTGAAGCCGGTCCGCTCCTCCATCTCCTCTCCTCCGAACGCGACCTCGTAGCCCCGCCGCTAACCGCCGTCGCCCGCCAGGGGAACCTCCTGGCCCTCGGGAATCCTTCCTTCGCCACCCTCCTAGCCCCCAACGCCTGTGCCGACCTCGACCGCCGCCGCTATCCTCCCCTCCCCGGCTCCGGCGCCGAAGCCGCAG
Source organism: Candidatus Sulfopaludibacter sp. SbA3 (assembly GCA_945890485.1). Taxonomy (GTDB): domain Bacteria; phylum Acidobacteriota; class Terriglobia; order Bryobacterales; family Bryobacteraceae. The sequence continues at coordinate 7,443 of CAMDCN010000032.1, forward strand.
CGGTCGGTAAACTCTGGAGTGCCCAAGGCGGCCAGGCCAAAGTCCTCAGCGGCCCCGCTGCCTCCGAGTCAGCCCTCAAAACCCAGGCCCCTGGCCAGCGGGTGCTCCACCTGGCCACTCACGGATTCTTCCTCGCCTCCGCCTGTCAGCGGGACCGCGAGGCTGCGCTCGCCGCCAACCCACTCCTTCGCTCTGGTTTAGTCCTCACCGCGGGCGGCCCCACCCAGGAAGACGGGCTGCTCACCGCCGAAGAGGTCTCCGCTCTCCACTTGGATTCGACCGAACTCGTCGTCCTCTCCGGTTGCGACACCGCGCGCGGCGCCGACCAAGCCGGAGAGGGTTTGCTCGGTCTCCGCCGCGCCTTTCGAGCCGCTGGCGTTCGGCAATTAGTCAGCAGCCTCTGGCCTGTTGACGATGCGGCCACCCGCCAATGGATGCTCCGCTTCTATCAGACTCGCCTCCAACGCGGCGCCGGCGTCGTCCAATCCGTCCGTGCCGCCTCCGTCGCGGAACTCCGCGCCCGGCGCACCACCTCCCGCAGCACCCATCCGTTCTACTGGGGAGGCTTCGTCGCCTCGGGCTTCTAGGACCGAGAACTTTTTTTCATAAACCCGGTCACAAAATGCCTTCGGCTTCCGACTCTCCACTGCCGAGCACCCTTTCCGGTGCTCTGCCGCTTTCATACCTGCGGAGATTATATGAAGAGTCTGGCTTTACCTTTTATCTTGATGGCCTTGGCGCTTTCGCTATTTGCGGCGAACGCTCAATACAGTTACGACGCTGCCGGCCGTCTCATCAAAGTCGATTACGGCGACGGCCGCACCATCTCTTATACCTATGACGCCGCCGGCAACCTGCTGAAGCGCGAACGCACCGGTGCCGCCGAAGCCGCCCCCGCCGCCAGCGCCACGGCCGTGAGCTTCGAAGCCAACCAAGGCCAAATCGATAGCCGCTACCAGTTCCTCGCCCGCCGCGGCACTTATAGCGTCGCCGTCTCCGCTCAGGAAGCCCTCTTCTCCCTCCCCGGTTCCACCGTTCGCCTCGAATGGCTCGGCGCCAACCCCAACGCCCGCCCCGCCGGCCTCCAGCCCCAGGCCGCCACCACGAATTACCTCACCGGCGCCGACTCGACGAAATGGCGCACCGGCGTCCGCCACTACGGGCGCATCCAATACGCCAATCTCTTTCCCGGCGTCGACGTCGTCTACTACGGCAACCCGCAGCAGCTCGAATACGACCTCATCGTCCACCCCGGCGCCGACCCGTCCCAGATCCGTTTCCGCCTCGATGGCGCGAGCCAGGTCAGCCTCGCCCCCAACGGAGACCTCGTCATGCAGGCGGGCGGACAAACCGTGCTCTTCCATAAGCCGGTCCTCCACCAGATGAAAAACGGCGCCAAACAGCCCGTATCCGGCGCTTATCATCTCGCCGATGGCTCCGTCGGCTTCCGCACCGGCGCCTACGACCGCTCCCTTCCCCTCACCATCGACCCCGTCTTCGGCGACTACACCCTCGCCGGCGGCTCCGGCGATGAGTTCCCCACCGCCGCAGTCGAAGATGCCTACGGCTTCCTCTACGTCGTCGGCACCACCAACTCGACAGATCTCCCTGGCGTCGTCCGCCCCGTCCAGCCCACCAACGGCGGCGGCGCCACCGACGTCTTCGTCATGAAGCTCAGCAGCAACATGAAGACGCTCGTCTGGGTCACCTACCTCGGCGGCAGCGGCGCGGACACCGCCGGTGGCATCGCCGTCGACCGCGAAGGCATCGTCACCATCAGCGGGGCCACTACCAGCCAGAACTTCCCCGTCAGCCCCGACGCGCTCCAGCGCACCTACGGCGGCGGCGCTGGCGACGGCTTCGTGGCCCGCCTCAACGCCAAAGGCGAGCGCCTCCTCTACTCCACCTACCTCGGCGGCACTGCTGACGATGCCGCCCGCAGCCTCGCCGTCGACTCCACCGGCGTCATCTACGCCGCCGGCGTCACCGCCTCCCCTAACTTTCTCACCCGCCCCGGCGCCGTCCAGGACAAACATAACGGAGCCACCGACGGCTTCCTCGTCAAGCTGAACCCCGGCGATCCCATTGCCACTTATTCCACGCTTCTTGGCGGTACCGCCGCCGATGCCATCCAACGCGTCGCCATCGACGCCGCCGGCAGCGCCTACGTCGCGGGAACCACTTCCTCCACCAACTTCCCCACCACCACCGGCGTCCTCGCCCCCACCCCCGGCGGCGGCTCGGATGGCTTCGTTTCGAAAATTAACCCCTCCGGCTCCGCCCTCGTCTATTCCACCTTCCTCGGCGGCAGCGCCGACGACCAGATCCTCGGACTGGCTGTTCTGAGCAACGGCAACGCCTTCGTCTCCGGCGTCACTGCTTCGCGCAATCTCCCCATGGGCGGCAGCGTTCTCAACCGCCAGTATCTCGGTGGCCCATCCGATGGGTTCCTCCTGCAGCTCTCCGCCAACGCCAGCCAAGTCCTCACCGCCTCCTATCTCGGCGGTAACGGCGAAGACAGCGCCGACGCCATTGCCATCCGCGTTGAAGGAACCATCCTCGTCGCCGTCAATGGAACCTCCTTCCCCGGTGAACCCGCCCGCATGTACGCCTTCTCCGGAGATCTCAGCCGGGAACTTGGCATCCAAACCATCAGCTCCGCTTGCTCGGGCGGAGGCAGCCGCATCGTCGCGCTGAGCCATACCGCCACCCGCTCCCTCGCCATCGGCTGGGCGCGCGCTACCGGCGATTGCCGCGCCCCCCAGTGGCTCTCGCTTCCTGACAATGAAAAAGGGGCACCCATCCGCATGGCCACCTCTGAACGTGAAAGCACCGGCCACGCCGAAATGGCTGTGGGTACGTCGGGTACCAACTCCGCCCAGCCGCCGCCGGCCCTACCGCGCATTCAGCCATACAAGCAAACGGAATCCGGCGGCCGCGCCGGCGACCCCTTCTCCACCGCCACCGGCGAACACACCGACGAGTTCACCGATCTCTCCCTCGGCGGCCCATACCTTTTGCAGTTCAAGCGCTACTACAGCAGTGCGCTCGTCAGCAACGAGATCGCCGGCGGCCTCGGTCTCAATTGGGCGCATAACTTCGACCTCTCGTTGACGAATACCTCCGGCACCGCAGTCGTGACCCTCGAAGGCGGCGCCCGCGTCACCTTCCGGCTCGTTTCCGGCGCCTGGCAGATGCAGGCGCAGCAGAAGTCCGAATACCGCCTCCTCGAATCCGCGAACGACTACAAGCTCGGCGACATCGCCCAATCCCGCATCCTCACCTTCAACAAGCGCGGCCAGCTCACCCGCCTCGAAGACCGCAACGGCAACGCGCTGCAAGTCACCCCCGCCGCCGCCGGCCCCGCCGAAGTTGCCGACGGCCTCGGCCGTTCCTTGAAATTCACCTACGCCAACGGCTTCCTCACAGAAGTCCGCGACCACTCCGGCCGCTCCATCCAATTCGCGTATCGCGGCGAAAACCTCAGCGCGGTCACCGACGTCCTCGGCCGCGCCACCCGCTACGAGTACGCCTCCTCCGGCCGTCTCACCCGGCAACTTCTCCCCGCCGGCACCCCTGTCTATACCAACGTCTACGACTCCACCGGTCGAGTGGCTGAACAGTCCGACGCCGAGGGCCGCCCCACCAAAGTCGCCTATGAGGCCGCCAGAGTCACCGCGGTCACCGATCCCACCAACGCCGTCAACCGCCACACCCACGACGCGAATGGCGATCTCGTCCGCGTCACCGACCCCACCGGAGCGGCCACCGAAATGACCTACGACGCCGCCCATCGCCGCACCACTATCAAAGACCGCCTCGGCAACTCCACCGGCATCACCTACCATGCCCCCACCGGCATGCCCCAAACCGTCACCGACCCCCAGGGCAACAAACTCACCGCCACCTACGTGAGCCAGATCCAAGGCAACTTCACGTTCTTCAACGTCACCAAGATTGACCATGCTGACGGCACTTCCATCGGCTACGAATTCGATCCGCGCGGCAACCCGCTCACGATCATCGACCGCGCCGGAAAGTCCTGGAAGTACACCTACAACGCCCAAGGCTTGCCGCTCACGCTGACCTCTCCGGCCGGTGGCGTATCCAAATGGACCTACAACGCCAACGGCACCATCGCCTCGCTTACCACCGCGACCGGCCACACGACCACATATGAGCGCGACAACCTCGGGCGCGTCACGAAGATCACCCATCCCGACGGAACTGTTCGGCTCTTCGCCTATGACGCCGGCGACAAACTCACCCAACAGACCGACGAAAACGGAAAGTCCGTCAAGTACCTGAGGAACGAGAACAATCAGATCACTTCCCAAACGGATGAACTCGGCGCCACCGAGTCCGTTGTCTACAACCCCAGCCTTCTCCCCCTCGAAGCGACAGATCGCCTCGGCAACAAAACGGCCTATTCCTACAACCGGAACAACCTGCTCACTAAGCTTACCGACGCCTTGGGCAACGAGGTCGAGTTCGCCTACGACTCGTTGAACCGCATGACCGCCATCAAGGACGGCATCGGCGCCCGAGCGCAATTTGGCTACGACAAGGAAGGAGTCCCCACCACCCTGACCGACGCCAATGGCCGGGTCTGGAAGAAAGAGAGCAACACGCTCCGCCAGATTACTAAGTCCACCAGTCCGCTCGGCATCGAGGTTTCGCAGGAGTTCGACGCCGTTGGCCGCGTCACCAGCATCACCAACGGCCAGGGCGAACAGTCCGTCTTCACGTATGACCGCCTCGGCCAAATCGCCTCCATCCTCGCTCCCGGCGGCCTCACAACTTCGATGACCCGCAACGACCTCGGCCGCATCGCCACTCTCACGGACGCTGCCGGATCCGTCTGGGCCAATCAGTACGACGAAGCCGGCCGCCCCGTCTCTGTGCAGGATCCGCTCAACCGCACCTCCAGTCTGGTTTACGATTCGCGCGGCCGCGTCGCCGAAGTCAAATTGCCCGAAGAGCTCGGCACCGTGGCCCACACCTACGATGCGGTCGGCAGTCTGCTCTCCACGCGGTTTTCGGACGGCACGGAGTTCAACTTCACCCGGGACGACAAAGGCCGCCTGCTCGAATCGAAAGGAATCGCCCTGGCCTACGACGCCAGCGGCCGAATCATCGCCTCGAACGGCCTTACCCTCGAACGCGATCCCCTGGGCCGCATCGCGGCGGTTGCCTACGGACCCGAGAAGGTAGTCCGCTACGCGTACAACCAACGCGGCGCGGTCACCAAAATCACCGACTGGCTCGGCGGGGAAACCGAGTTCAGCTACGATCTCGCTGGCGCCATCACCGCCATCCGCCGGCCGAACGCCGTGGCCACCTCGTTCACCTACGACGAAGACGGCCGCCCCACCGCCATTGAGGAAATGAAAGATGAAGTGATAGGCCGGATCAGCATGACTTATGACAAGGCCAATCGCGTCGTTAGCGAGGAACGCAACACCCCGGCGATCGCAGACCCCGGAACCGGCGTCGACGAGTTCGCCTACGATGCCGCCTCGCAGTTGGCGAGCGCCACCTACGACGCCGCTGGCCGCGTCAAATCGGATGCCCGCCACGCCTATTCGTGGGATGTATCCTCCCGGCTCCTCGGCTTCACTTCCGGCGATTCGTCAGTCTCCTTCAACTACGACGCGCGCGGCCACGTAATCGCGCGCAGCGCGCCCGGCGGCAATACCTCGTATGTCGTCAACTACGCCACCGGGCAACCGTCCATCGCCATCGAGCGCCTCGCCGACGCCGATCTCCGATACTATATTCACCTGCCGAACGGGAAACTCGTGTATAGCATCGACGCGTCTTCCAACGCCCGCCGCTTCTATCATTTCGATGCCCGCGGCACCACCACCTTCCTCACCGGTGACGACGGCGCCGTCACCGATTCCTACGAAGTCACGCCCTACGGCGAAACAGTGGCGCATACCGGCACTTCCGACAACCCGTTCACCTTCCTCGGCGCCTGGGGCGTCATGCAACAGGACCAAGCCGGGCTGTTCCTCATGGGCTTCCGCTTCTACGATGCGGCAAGCGGGCGCTACTTATCGCGCGATCGGGAAGTGAGTCCGTCTCCGCGGGCCATCAACCCCTATCAATACGCGCTGGCCAATCCCGTGAACTATTCGGATCCCCGCGGTTTGTCCCCCAAAGCGGCAATCGAACGCTTACCCCTCTTCCTCCAAGTCGTTGCCGGAGAAGTTCTGAGCGACATCACCTCCTCCGAGCGCCTGAGCAGGGCAAACGATTTCCTCATCGAGCTTGAAGCCTTTACCGGCGAGAGCTTTGAAGCAGCCAGGAGATCAGCCATGCAGCAATACGTCGACTTCCTGGATGCACAGCAGTGGGAGGAAGAGCGCAAACAGAAAGCTGCCCGCGCACAGGAGTTGGCCAACCAGACACCAATCGGCGTCTGCGGCCTGGATTTCGCCTGCGACGCCGCGGGCAACCGCATCTACAGCCGTCCCACCGGGGTGCCGTTGCCCACCGCCGGGTTAGCTGGCCTCGCCACCGCACCGCCGATCTTGAAAGCCCCGAATGGCGTCTCCCTCACTGCCGGTATCGACTTCGAAAGAATCAGGAACATCGACCCGAGAAACCCGGCGAACCTCATCGGCCTGGACGGCGGAACGCTCCGATACCTTCAGAAGTTGGGGCTCGTCGGTCAAGACGGATCCACCTTTACGCTGAAGGCCATCCGCGGCGGAGCCGACCTCTTCGCCAGCTTGGTCGGCCAAGACGGGTCCACCTTGGTCGGCAACGACGGCGCCAGTCTGATCGGTCTGGACGGCGGTAGCCTGATCGGTCTAGACGGCGGAAGCCTGGTCGGCCAAGACGGCGGAAGCCTGGTCGGCCAAGACGGCTCAACCGCTTTACCAAATCTTTAGCTCCAAACGAGACACTTCAATGAGACAACCAATCTTCCTCCCACTCCTCCTCATCGCCACCGTATGTTCTCTGTTCGGCGAAACCCACGCGTCGGCCACCACTCGCTCCAAACGCACACGGGCCGCGATTAACAAGACCGGCCCCAACCGCCAACTCTTCGTGGCCCCCAACATCGACCACGTCTTCCCCTACTTCCTCGTCAGCAACACCTGGAACACCACTCTCTACCTCACCAACCTCGAAGACCGCGAAATCAAGGTCTATTGCGAATTCGTCAACGCCAACGGCGAAGAACTCCCCCTGCAGTTCGACTTCTCCGCCAACCCCGAAGACGTATCTGCCTACACCGAGTCCATCATCCCGCCCTTCTCCACCGGCTCCTTCCACACCGTAAGCACAGCCTCCGCCACCACCATCGGCTGGTCTTACTGCGCCACGGATCCCAAGACGGACCGCTTTTCCGGCTACGCCGTCGTGAAGAACACCGCCTCCAGCGGCGCTTCCCGCGAGTTCATCACCAACTTGCAGCCAGACGAGGAACCCGTCTTCTCCGTGCCGTTCACTGACGCCGCCGCCGGCCGCACTGCGCTCGTCCTGGTTAACAACTCGCTCGAGGAAGACAGCACCTTGGCCATCTTCGCTTTCGACCCCGACGGGAATCCTGCCGGCAACGGAACTATCACCCTCAAACCCAGCAACCTCCGGACGATCGTCCTCAACGAAGCGTTCAAGGACCTTACCAGCGGCACCATCCGCGTCGTCCACGTCGAAGGAACGAAGTACGTCGGCGGCATGGCGCTGCGCACCAATGCTTCCGGCTATACCGTATTCACCCCGCTAACTCCCAAAGAGGCGCCTCCCGCCCCGCCCGAGTAGGAATCAAGTGGGGGCCTCGGCCCCCACCGCTCCACCCTGTTCGCGCTATCTTCGGGTAAATCAGTTAGCCCCCATGTCTCCCGCCGAACTGGAACGGATCCGCCAGCTCCTGTCCGCCTCCCTCGACGCTCCGGCCGATGAGCCATTCCCCGGCCAAGCCGAACTCGACGCCTTCTTCGCCGCTCACCCCTCCGCCCCCGCGTTCCTCGACCGCTCCCTCCC
>CAMDCN010000033.1 GCA_945890485.1 Candidatus Sulfopaludibacter sp. SbA3
ATGTCTCCCGCCGAACTGGAACGGATCCGCCAGCTCCTGTCCGCCTCCCTCGACGCTCCGGCCGATGAGCCATTCCCCGGCCAAGCCGAACTCGACGCCTTCTTCGCCGCTCACCCCTCCGCCCCCGCGTTCCTCGACCGCTCCCTCCCTCACCTGCTCGGCCTCGCCCCCCCGGATCCGCCCGACTACACCGGCGTCACCCTCAGCCAACGCTACATTCTCGCCTCACGCCTCACCCGTTCCGGCTTCGCCACCGTCTACCTGGCCCACGACCTCGCCGTCTTTCGCAAGCCCGTCATCGTCAAAATCCTCGATCAACTCGGCGCCGACCCCGTCGCCCGCCGCATGTTCCAGGCCGAGCTCGAATCCCTCGCCGTCATCGAACACCCCGGCGTCGTCGGCATCTCCAACACCGGCCTCACCCCCGAAGGAATCCCCTTTCTCGTTCTCGACTACATTCCCGGCCCCACCTTGCGGGAACTCCTCGTCGCGGGCCCGCTCCCTCTCCCCCGCGCCCTGGCCATCTTGAAAGACCTTTGCCGAGCCCTCGCCGCCGCCCACCACGCCGGCATCGCTCATCTCGATATCAAGCCGGAGAACATCATCATCTCCGAGCCGGGCGCCAGCGGCGAACGCGCCACCATCCTCGATTTCGGCATCGCCCGCCTCCGCTCCTCCTCTGCCGAATGGATCGCCGCCGGCTCCATTCGCTATATGGCTCCCGAACAAGCCGCCAACCCCACCGTTCGCTCGGACGTCTATAGCCTCGGCCTCGTCGCCTGCGAAATGCTCACCGGCCGCCTCCCCACCCCCGGAGACCGCCCTCCTCTCCCCGCTCTCGCTCTCGCGCTTAAGTCCGACCCTGCCGATCGCTATCCCTCCGCCGAGGAACTCGGCGCCGCTCTCGCAAGCCAGCCTCCGCCCCGCCGCTCCTGGCCGTGGCTCGCCCTCGCCGGCCTGCTGATCACGGTCCCTTCCGCTTTCTACCTCACTCGTCCCCCGGCTGCCGCCTATCCGCCGCCCATTCCCCTGGTCACCCGCGCCGGCTTCGATCAGGATCCCGCCTTTTCCGCCGATGGCCAGTGGCTCTATTTCGCCGCCGGTCCCGTCGACCACAGCGACATCTATCGCCAATCGACCATTGGCGGCAGCCCGGTCCCTCTCGTGAAGGAACCAACGGACGATGTTCTGCCCCGCCCCACCCCCGACGGAGCATCGTTCACCTTCATTCGCCGGGAAAAGCTCCCGCAGCACAATGGCCTGTGGATCCAATCGCTCGCTCCAGGATCGAAGCCCCGCATCCTTTTTGAGGCTCCCTACCTCGATAACTACACCTGGTCACTTGATGGCCGATTCCTTCACTTCACCTACCGCCTTGTAGCCGGCTCGCCGTTCGTACTCGGACGCCTGAACGTCGCCGACGGTCGTTGGGAACATCTCATGTCCGCTCCCGCCGGCGCTGGTATCCATTCGCCTGCCCTCTCTCCCGATGGGCGGCACTTGGCCTACGTCCTCCGCGCCGGCCGCGGGGGCAATGTCTACGTGGCACCAATTTCGCCCGACGGGAAACTCACGGGGCACCCCCGCCAGTTGACGGAAGGCGACGACCGCCTCAGCGGCCCCCAATGGACTCCGGATAGCCGGGAGCTTCTCTACTTGCGCGGTCCCTGGGATAGTGGCGTTATCTGGAGAGTCGCCCTGGCTGGCGGCGCTCCGGTGCGGACAACTGTCAGCTCGCAGCCCGTCGACTCCTTCGCGATCGCCCCCCGTCACTGGAAGCTTGCCTTCACGGTCGATCTTTCGGCGATCAATATCTGGCGCTACAATCTCACCCGTTCCGGCCCCTCGGCTCTCGAGCCCGTGATTACCAGCAGCGCCAACGATGAGGAGCCGAGCCTCTCGCCGGATGGCCGATCCATTGCATTTGCCTCCACGCGCACCGGCCGCCAACAGATCTGGGTTGCGGACCGCGACGGGCAGAATTCTTGGCCAGTGACGAATCTTCAGGGCAAGCATGCGGCCAGTGTCGAATGGTCGCCGGATTCGCAATCACTCTTCATCTCGGTGCATCAGGGAAAATCCCCTACGATCTATCGGACTTCGTCGTCTCGCCCGTATTCGGCGCAACCGGAGGAGTTAGTGCCGTATCTCGATAATTCTGCGCTCATTGGGTTCGCGCGCGACGGCAAATCGTTCTATGCGGTGCGGTTTCAGAACGCGGTGCCGGAGATCTGGCAGGTTCCTTATCCTGCGCTAGCTGCCGCGGTTCGCTTGCCATTGCCTGGAGCGCACTACGTCCTGGAATCGCCCTCGGAGAACGCTCTGTACTACAGCCTGAGCAGCGGCGCGGATGGGATTTGGCGGTATGCGTTAGACCGTCCGGGCGACCCTCCGCAGCTCTACATCCCCCACATCCAGTTCCGTTCCAGCTTCGCGGTCGGCCGCGAGGGGCTCTATTATGTGGCGCCGGTCTCCGGTCCCTCTCTCGGTCTCTACTTCCGGCCGTTCCGCGCCGCGGCTCCGCGGCTCCTGCATCGTTTCGCCCACCAGTTGGCATGGGGCTTCCGCCTCTCAGCGGATGAGAAGGCTCTCTACTTCTCGCAAACGGATACTGCAAATAGCGACATCTACCTGGTCGAGCGCTTCCGGTAAGCTCCATGGACAGAATGTTCCGGCAAGTACCGCACGACACGTTTCCTCTAACCGTGCTGCTGGCGGCTGACCTACCGCTTCACTCGTTCGTACAAATACCCGGCTAAGTTCACCACCTGCCAAAGGATCAGCAGGCCGCACATCCGGAATCCACCCAATCCAGGATTCCGGCGGAAAGCCTCCCGGAACCACGATCCCACCGAACGATGGAAGCTGAAGTGGTCGCGCAAGCGTCCGCTGCCACGCAAGGCCGTCACCTTGTGAAACCGCACCGCTCCGCGGCCGTACGTGAAATGCTGGCGGCAGTAGGAAGCCAGCGTCAGCCGGTGCATATGCCGTACCCGCGCCAGCGGAGCATACACCATGCGAAATCCCGCGTGGCGCCAGCGATCGCAAAGATCGCGGTCCTCGCACGCACACAACAGGTAGCCCTCGTCAAACCCGCCGAGTTGCTCAAACCGCAACCTCGGGGCCGCCATGTTGTTCGTCAGAAAAAATTGTGCGCCCGTCTCGCCCCGATTGTAGTGCGCGTACACCAGGTCGGTAATGAATTGGCTGGCCGACGAGTAAGGATTCTCGGGTAAGCCGTTCACCGTTCCGCCCCCCACCATCGCTCCCGGGTTCGCTTCCAGCGCCTTCCACGTCTCTCGCAGCCACTCTGGCTCGGGCAGGCAGTCGTCATCCGTGATCGCAAGATACTTCCCGCGGGCAAGGCGAGCCGCGGTATTTCTGCCGCGGGCCGGTCCTCCTTGCTCCCGGCGGACCACCCGGAGGTTCAACTTGTCTTTGAAAGGCGCCACCGCGGCCTCAACCGGTGTATCGCTCCCATCATCGGCCACCACCACTTCAAAACGGTTAGGCGGATAGTCTAGCCGGCTGAGTGCCGTCAATAGCGAGAGCAACTGCACGGGACGATTTCGTGTTGTCACAACAACAGAGAAATCCAGTGAATCATCCATGAGCAGCTTCCAATTCCCGCCGGTCAGTCTCTGTGATGAAGCGATCCCGATTGTACTCGTACTTCGTCAGCGCCGAGTTCGACATCCCGGCACCCGCGAAATAACCCGCAAACTGTCCGACTCCATCTGCAAACAACCCCATCGCCAACAACGGCATACAACGCGCCAACAGGCCGGTCGGCCTGCCCGGCGCCCGCAATTCGCGAATCACCCGGACCAACCGGACCAGCGGAATCAAAGGCGATGCCGCTGCATAGAACAACCGTTTGGGGAGCGTCCAGTCCGCGCCACGCGACCCCGCAAAAACTCTGCCGGAGTGAAAACTCACCTGCAACCAATGTCTAAACCGGGAAAAGTTCAGGTGCGACACCTGCGCCTTGGGTTCCAAGTGCAGCGTCCGGCCCCGCCTTACCAAATCGTAGTGGAGCACGGTCTCTGCCCCCAGCATCTCCTCCAGCCGGTCCCCATAGGCCAGCAGTTCGTCGCGCTTGTAGCTCGAGTTGTGGCCGGGAAGATACGGCCGCAGGCCCCCTTCGGCGGGCTCCATCCAGGGGCCGTAGCCGATCAGGAAGTCGCACCAGCTGACGATAGTCGCCGGGTTGGCGTTGCGAAACACGGGGGCCACCACCGCGTGTGTCGAGCGGTGCGCGTCGAGTAGCGCTTGGCCCCACCCGGGTTCGGGGAAGCAATGGTCCTCGCCGAATGCCACAATCGCGGTCCGCGCCATCCGGACGCCTTCCGCATTGGCAGTACCCACTCCCACGACCTCGTCCAGCAACTTCCCCTGGACGCTGGCAAAAGCAGCGACATCTTCCGACGGGATCTCCATCGGCCCGCCAAACCCGATCACGATCAGCTCCATCCTGCCGGCGGCCGATTGGTTGTTCAACCGGCGTACCGTCCGCCGTACGGTCGGGTATCCTCCGGACGCGGCTAGCACCACAGACATCTCCGCATTCATAGTGCGATCGAACAGGATTCAGCGGCCATCGAGCAAAGATTGACCGCTGTCGCCGCCTCTTTGAGCGAACAAATCGCGGTCTCTCCACCACCCACAACGGATGCGAACGCGCGCCACTGATCGACGTAGGATTGCGCCCAATCGCCGCCTGTCCGGATGGTCGACAAAACATCGGGAAGTTGGCCGACATACTGCCGGACCTCCGCTACCTGGGCCCGCAATCCCAGTTGACCCTTCGAAAGCGTCCGCCAGCTATTAGCCCGCTGGAGAGAAAACTCAACGGCGCACTCGTCTCCTGCCACATGAATCACGTGTTCGTCCACGCCGCGCTGCGAGACCAGCGAACTGAACAGCGCCCCGTTCCGGAATCGGCCCGCCATAGTCGCCGATTCCCCATCCCGGGCATTGCCCGTCCGTACCGCCGTAATGTCCTCCATCGGGCTGCCGGCCAAGTAGGCCAGCAAATCCGCGTGATGGACGCCGAGGTCGAGCAGCACGCCGCCTCCCATCGATGGCAGGCTCCGCCAACCTGGTTGTTCCACCCGCCGCGCGGTCCACATCGCCGTCACCGCCAGCAGGTTCCCCAACTTTCCGCTCTGCACGAGTGACCGTGCCCGCTGTACCAGTCGGTGAAATCGAAGGTTGTGTCCAACCGCCACCACCCGGTCCGAGCCGGCCGCCTGGGTCACCAACTCGGTGGCCTCCTGCGCATTCACCGTCAGCGGCTTCTCCACAAACACGTGCTTACCGAAACCCAACGCCGCGGCCAGCAGCGGGCCGTGCGTCTGCGGCGGAGTCAGAATGGCAATCGCATCCACGGTTGGATTGCGCATTAACTGCTCGGCCTCCATCGCCACCGCGCCCGGAAAGAATGCGGCAAGTTTCTCCGCGCGCGGCACGTCCACGTCCGCGACCGCAACTACCCGTATTCCCCGAACTCGACTCAACGCGGGACAATGGAGCTGCTCTGCCGCCTGCCCTGCGCCGATAACTCCCAAGCGGAGCAAAGAGGTAGTTGACACTGGACTAGTGTACCAGTCAAACTACCCGGTATTCCGCTTTCGCGGCTGTCCCGCGCCCGTCTTTAGTTACAATCCAATGTCTCTTGAAACGTCGCTATCGGCCGTGTTGAATATGCCGGATAACTTCGAGCTGATTCGAAGAACCGTCCGCCATCTCGCCGCCCAAACAGTTCGCAGCCGCATCGAACTGATAATCGTCACCACCGAAGACCGGCAGGCGCAGATCCCTCCTTCAGCCCTATCGGATTTCGCCGCCTCGCGGGTTGTGGCGCTGCCCACTCTTCCCGTCAGCGCCGTGGGATATGCGGCCGGAGTGAGGCATGCAACATCACCGGTGGTCGCGCTTTGCGAGGACCATTCATTTCCCGAGCCAGAGTGGGCCGAAGCGCTGATCCGGGCGCACCAGCAAGATTGCGTGGCCGTGGGGCCCGGTATGGCGAATGGCAATCCGGATTCCGTCGTTAGTTGGGCAAACTACCTGCTGACCTTCGTGGAGTGGTTTCAGCCCCTTCAAAGTGGTCCCGTCTCGTCATGCGCCGGCCACAACACGAGCTATAAGCGTGACGTCCTGCTCCCGTATGACCTCGATCATTGGTTCGTCTCCGAACGGATGTTGCATGCCGATTTCGTTGCCAAGGGTCTCTCCATTTACGTCGAAAATCAGGCCATCACGCACCACGTCAACCTCTCGAAGCCGGCTTCTTTCTTGACCCATAGCTTCCTCGGCGGTCGTATCTTCGGAGGCGCACGGGCCGCCGGCTGGAACTTGGCCCGGCGCTTTCTTTATGCGCTGGCGTTTCCGCTAGTCCCCATCGTCCGCCTCCGCCGCATCTGGTTGGTGCTGGGAACCTCCACCCGCCGCCAAGCGGCCCGTTTCTGGCCCGCCCTCCCGTGGACCCTGGCGGGCCTCTGCCTCCATGCGCTTGGAGAAGCCACCGGCTACCTGTTTGGCGACGGCGATGCGATGCAGCGCTACACGAATTTCGAACTGTATCGCCATCAGCATGTCACTGCGTCCGATCAAGCCCTTCTCCGGGACAACGGCCATCCCCCCACTGCGGCCCTCTCCGCAACATGACCAGCCGGGAGATCTCTCTCGCCCGTCAGCAAACAGGAGAGCCATTGTTTCTTCGCTCGCCGGTCCGCCCTTGGTTCGCAGTGAAGGACCTCATGTGGCTCGCCTATCTCTATCCGCTCCGGTGGCTCGCCCGCGTCTGCTCGGACCGCTTTTGGTTCGGGTTGCAGAGGTTGGCCGATCCCCTTTACCGCTGGATCCACCGGGAGCCGATCCGCGCAGCCGCCCGGCGGATGGCCGCTGGTGTTCCGGCGTCTCCGGAAGCTGCCGCGGCGCTGGCCAAGCTGTACATCCGGAATGCGCTCCAGCGCGGTTTCGATGACCTGGCCTTCGGATGTGGCCGCCCCGATGCTGGTTCCCACCCTCCCCTCATCACGGGACTAGAGCATCTGGAGCGGGCCGCCCAGCTCGGACGAGGCGTCGTCACGTTCTCCGTCCACAGCTTCGCGACCCGCTCCGCCCATCGAGCCCTGCGGTCGATGGGCTACCCCGTCGTCGTCGTTCGCGCCCGCACCATCCCCGTTTCCTTCGGCCGTTTCGGGCAGTGGGCGCTTGGCGGAGCCTACACGCGGTGCCTCCAGAACCTCGCCGTCGAGAGCATCTCCAATGACGATCCCAACGTCACCCTCGAAATCGCCCGGCGGCTGCGTGCCGGCTGGCTGGTCCACATTGCGCCGGACTCGCGCGTCTCCGCCACGTCGCACCTCGTGCCGTTCCTCGGAACCGAACGGCGCATCAGCTCCGGCATTCTCGACATCGCACGCATCTGCCGGTGTCCCCTGCTACCCCTCTCAGCGGCCTACGATGGTCCTCGCCTCCGCATCGGCCTTCTGCCTCCGCTCGAATTGCACCCCGCCCCCGGCGCCGAGGCCCACACCCGCGCCAACCTTCCGCTGCTCTCGGCAGAGTTGGAGCGTCAAATCCGAGCCAACCCCGCTCAGTGGGAAATGTGGGTGGACCTCTAAAGCCGATGGCGGCGTCAACGCAAACAACCTCCCGCATCCTGCGGGTCCTCAACGACGGCCTCGGAGCCAACGTCACGGACGAAGACCTGCGTGGCGTCAGCCGCCTCGACGACATCCTGCCTCTCGACTCCATCGCCGTTCTCGAATTCGCCATCGCCCTCGAATCCGAATTCGGCATCCAGTTCGCCGGCGAACAGATGAAACGCGAATTCTTCAACGACTTCGCCAGCTTGACGAAGTTTCTGGACGCGCCACCGAACCCGCCGCAATGATCCGTCGCCTCCTCGAAATCGCCCGCCGCGGCCCATCCAACCCCGCGATCATCACCGGCGATTCGACATACTCTTACCCACAGCTACTCAGCATCGCCGGCAATCTCCAACGCCAGTTGCGCCTGCAGGGAGCCCAGCCGGGCTCGGTGGTCGCCACCGCGCTCCCTATCGGGCTCGAAGCTATCGCTGCCTTCCTCGCCTGCGCCGATCTTGGCGCCGTGTTCCTCCCCGTCAACCCCTCCTGGCGCGGGGCGGAAATCAAGTGGATCCTCGACCGGATCCAGCCCGCGGTAGTCCTCACCTCGCCGGACCATGCCGCCCTCTGGACTAACTCGGGTGTAAGCCCCGATCGCCTCCTGCCGCTCGATCTCGAAGCTCTCCTCAACAACGCGCCCCCCGCGCCCCTCACCGGCCACCCCTGGCCCGATGACCACCCCGTCGTTCACCTGATGAGCTCAGGTTCCACCGGACGCCCCAAAATCGTTTCCCGTACCAATGGCGGTCTCCTCCAAGCGGCGGACGCCGTGGCGAGCGTCACCGGCATGGTTCCCGGCCGCCGCGTGCTGGCCTCCGTTCCCTTTCACCACGGGCACGGCCTCAGCAACAACCTGGTGCTCCCGCTCTCGGTCGGCGCCACCCTGGTCCTGCTCCCTCGCTTCGAACCGCTCCTGGCGGCCAAGGCGATCGAACAACACGCCGTTGATCTCCTCTGGAGCTCCCCGGTAGCTTATGGACTGCTTGCCGATGCCGAGGTGCCCGCGTCCGCCCTGGCCTCTCTGCGAAGTTGCTTCACCGGCAGCGCAGCCCTTCCCCGCAAGCTTGCCGAGGCCTGGAAGGATCGTTACGGCATCACGATCCGCAACATCTACGGAAGCGTCGAGACCGGGATAGCGGCCATCCAACGGGAGGACTCCGTCCCGGCCTACTGTGTTGGCAGCCTGGTGCCCGGCATCGAAGCCGTGATTCTCGATAGGGACGCGGCGCTGCCCGCCGGGGAGTCCGGCGAGGTCGCCATCAAGGGTGCCAGCGTAGCCGCCGGGTACGTCGGCGAGTCCGAGCTGTTTCCTCGCCTCTGGAACGGATTCCTCCGCACCGGCGACCTCGGCCGCCTGGACGAGCAGGGCCGGCTCTACATCCTGGGCCGGGTCGTGCCCTGGATCAACATCGGTGGTTTGAAGGTGGACCCCGCCGAAGTCCAGCGGGTAATCGCTTCCCTTGACGGCGTGCGGGAGTGCAGCGTCGAAGCGGAAACGAACCCGCGAGGCCTGGACGTGGTCGCCGCTACCATCGCCCTCGAACCGGGCCTCACGCTCTCCCGTGCCAACATCATCGGACACTGCCGCGCCCACATGGCCGAGTACAAAATTCCCCGCGTGATCAAATTCATCTCGGAACTAACCACCGATGTAAGCGGCAAACGTCCAAAGCCCTGGAGTTAATCAACCACCCGCCGGCGAACACGCTCCCAAGTTACCGCGCCCGGATGATCGCCCGTTTGCGCTATCTTCTGGTAAACCAGTAACTCCAAATGTCTCCCGCCGAACTGGAACGGATCCGCCAGCTCCTGTCCGCCTCCCTCGACGCTCCGGCCGATGAGCCATTCCCCGGCCAAGCCGAACTCGACGCCTTCTTCGCCGCTCACCCCTCCGCCCCCGCGTTCCTCGACCGCTCCCTCCC
>CAMDCN010000034.1 GCA_945890485.1 Candidatus Sulfopaludibacter sp. SbA3
GGGGCAATATAGCCACTCGGCAAGAAACGAACACCGACAGCCCCGGCCTGCTCAAGAAACTGAGGTGTGGGATGGCCAGCGAGGACGCAGAGTTCGATGATTTTCTGCGTTCCACGTCCCCAACGTTCAACTAGACCGCGACGGAAGAATACCTCAGCGATGAGCGGATTTCGAGGCCGTGACAGGTGTTCCTTCGCCAGCGCTTCGACCGTTAAGCCAAAGGGCAGTCGCCCGTCGCTCCAGATCTCCAGCCGATCATCGTAGATGGCGACACTGACGGCCCCGCCGGGGATTGAATAGTCCCGATGGACGAAGGCGTTGACCAAGGCTTCCCGCAAGGCTACCGGTGGAAATAGGGGAGCGTCTACCCGCTCGAACACCCCAGGTTCGATCCGACCGGAAACGGGGAGGTGACGGTTCATGAATTGGACAGCCTCGGTGAGGAGGTGAAAGGCGTTGCCGTTTAACTGCCGCTGGTCCAGAAATTCATTCTTGTCGATTCCCCGAAAGCGGGCCAATCGTAATTGGCACTGGGGATAGTGCGCGGATTCGTTTTTTGCGAAAAGGACCGCGGCGGCGTTCGTTAATGTCTGCCCAAGGCGGAGGCCGAAGCGTTCTAAAATGTCGCCCGCCTCTGCGGATGCGGTTGATGGAATTCGTCCGAATTCAATTCCCATGCGTACGGTCGCGCGAAGCTCCGAAAGATCGAGATCCTCCGCGTGGATGGGCGAGGCGCTGTTTTCCCACCGTTTGTGGGAGTGCGTTCGATCCATCAGCAAGCGCTGATAGGTCTCTTGTGGCATGACCTGTGTTGTCGAGCCAACGCGCTGATAGGCGCGGCCATCAAACGCAAACACGCGGCTATCGTCGTCAGGTGACACGGACAGCGCGAGTATTTCGCTTCGGCTACCCGGTAATTTTATGCGGTCGATGCCCACGGCGACGGGTGGCTCGATTCGCCGTAGGGTCTCGGCAACGTCGCGAAGAGTATCGTCACTGACGAGTTGCCCCACCACGGAACGGTCGTTCGCGACCCCGAAAAGAACGGTTCCTCCAGTCCCATTCAGGAAGGCGCACAACGTCTCCGCGGCCCGTGTAAGTTGGCCAGTTGATTTCTTGAACTCGACGGACGCCGACTCACCGTTTGCGATCAGTGTCTTTACATGGGCAAGAGTCATTCTAAAGTGCGGGCGGAGAGTTGATTCTCCTTCCCTATTGTCCACTGAAGCGAACTTGTACCGCAGCACGGCGGTCGATCTTTAGATTCTGACCATCTGCGCCAATAGCCGCGGGACAACCTGGCCAAAGAGCCCGGATCGTCCGCAGCCACTGTTCGAGCATGGCCCGAAAGCGGCTCGGGCGCGAATACTCAACACAGCCCAGTTGCTGGGTGAGTCCAGATGGGCCGAAGAGCGGGATCGACTCGGGACCTTTGGCAACGAAGCACCGGTAGCTCAGCCACATGAACAAGTCCAGGAGCGCCGGCGCGGCGGCGAGGATTTTGATTGCTTCGAGGTCGGCAGGAATGGGATGGCTGGAGATCTCGGCATAGAATTCGTCGCTGAGGGTTATTGTGTTTTGGCCTGGCGGCGCATACCCGGAGCGGCTGTACCAGATCTCCGCCTCCTTCAAGAAGTTGAACCGGCTGCGGTGGATGACCGTGGCCGTCGAGCGAGTGGATTCGGTTGAAAAGAACATGGAGGCGCCGAATATTCGCTCAAAGGCCGCCACAATCCGTCGGTACTCTTTGCCGCCCTTCGCCATGCCGAAGGTGTCGAGCATCTCGGCCGCCGCCCGGAATCGGACCGTTTGGCTTTTCTGGCGGACCGCCAATGTCGCCAGGTAGATGAGAACCAATCGGTCCTGACCGAACGGAAGTCCGAACTGGGGGTGGCCGGTGATCTGGAGGAGAAAGTTGCCGTTGCGCCGCTCGAATAGCAGTTGGTCCGAAGGTGGTCGTCGGATCGGCAGTCCACAGAGGATGAAGGGGCGGGAAGCGAACGCCAGTGGCTGTCGCCCCTCCTCGCGATTGGTTCTGACAAGCGCGATGCCCTCCGCTTGTTTGAGCCGGTAGCGGGAAACAAGCAGGTCTCCATGGCTCTCCCGGAGTATCGTTTCGGCCTTTACCAGCAAGCCCTCACCTCACGCATTTCGGTTGCGTGAGGGGCTAAACTGCCATCAGATTGAGGAAGACATTTGCCGCTCCGGACTCGTTACTGCGATTACTGCGTTAAGCCCGGTTTTCGCTTTTCTCTAAGGTTCCAGGTGGTCAGAATTGCCGCCATGGTCGCATATGTTCTTTATTTGCGAATGATCGTCGGATTCCCAAGCTGGACGTCGTGGGTTCGAATCCCATCTCCCGCTCCATTGTTTTCAATAAGTTGCGGCGATTTTCGCGCGGAATTTCCTTACTGCGATTACTGCATTAGCAGTAATCGCAGTAATCGTTTGGGGCTATCCTGTTGAAAATAAGCCGCTTCAGCACGCGAATGCCAGATTATGACTTCGACATTCAGCCCGGCTTGGGCGCGATGTCCCGGATCCGACCGTAGGACCGAACCTTCAAAGGGATAGGCGAAGCGCGCGGGTTCCCATTGTGGATGTTCACCCTGGCATGCACCCTAGAACTAGGCGATCCACAATCTACAGGCAATTGCGAGAACTCGAGCCCACTTCCTGCACTCTGCAGCCGATCGCCTCGACAATCTGAAGCTTGTTTGGATCAATCACCTTGATCTCGGTTTCGTTCGCAACAAAGGTCGTGATTCGAACATTCGTCAACGGTGTCCGGAGCTTCACGTAATGGGGTCCAAATTTTCGGGAGGCACACCACTCCTCCAACGCATATGCAGAGTAGAGTGCGGATCGCACAGCGACGTTATCCTCATCGAGTCCGTCCAGGCGACAGTGGCGGTCGAAAAGAAAGGAGCGATCATTAAATGCTCCGGTTTCGCACCGGAGCAGATTGCAGTGAGCGGCGTTGAATGAGGTGACGGAGTCCACGAGGCTTCGGGCATGAACGCGCATCAAACGTCCACGTTTGGCGTCGTCGGTCAACCTGTACAGCCGAAATGTTTTCTCGTTCTGAACGCCCCGGTAGAGGATGAGTTCGCCACGATCAATTATTGGTTGGGATTGGATGTCCCCGATGTAATAGCTGCCGTGCTGCATCAGGATGAGGCGGTCATTACTGCCGAAGTACGAATGGTCATCCTGGTGGCGATATGCTGCGAGCGGCGCGGTCAGGTTGGCATTGGGGTTTACGGTGCCGTTCGCAACGTACAAGGTGTCGATGTCGCCTCGCCTCGCCCGATTCCAGAAGCGAAAGAGCAGCTTCACCTCCGCACTATCACGAACGGCAGCGCCGAACCAGAAGTGACGCCGCCTATTTGTAGCAGGGGCGAAGATGCCGGGAATGACCCAAGAGTATTGGAAGAAATAGTCGCGTTCGGGCGGTGAACTGGGAGAGTACGCCAATTCCCCCTCGGCGGCGAGCCAGGGAACGAGCTCTTCACCTGCCAAGGTGGAGGTAGAGAAGCGCTGTCGCGCCGTTTCCTTCTGGGAATGAGGATTCATCGCGCACTCGCCCGGACAGCTGCCGCCAGACGCTTGGATAGGGCGGCATTGGAGGCGGAATACTCCGTCAGTTGCAGGAGCGCTCGCATGGAGGCCACCTCGCTCCGATATTCCTGCACTCGCGCAGTGAATGTGCGGCGGTCTTTTGTGCACACGAGAGTTTGGGGCGAGCCCACCCGCTCGGTCACGTGAGTCATATCGAGTCCGTGCTGGTCGATTACTCGGTGAAGGTGACTACGGCGCTCCTTCCTGACACGAAACCGATGGACGACTTCGGTTGGGCTGCTGGCAAAGGCTTGCAGTTCAGTGCAATCCTCGCAATGGCAGGAAACTTGTACGTCCAGACGCCAATCTGCCGGTGGGCGGGGCGGGAATTCGCTATGCATGAGCAGAAATTCCGCAGCGGTTGTCCATAGGGCCCGTACGGCGTCATGAACCGCGGGCACCCAACTCGACTGCCCGGCGACGATCCGCTCGATCGCCGGAACGACCACCGTGACCGGACGAAACACGTCCGGGCGGGATGCGATCTTGCCCGCCGCGACGGCACATCGTGTTCCGTCCTCGAAATGCTGTAGACCTGAGATCAGGTTGTCGATGAACTCTGGTCCCAGGCCCGTTGGCCTCCCGCGTCCGAAGGGCTCCCAAGCGTTTCCCGGTTTGGGTGTTTCGATACCTTCGAGTCCTTCGACGGCGGCATCGGCGACTGCCAGGAACGATGGCGACGGATTCGCCGGCAGAACGCTCAGTAGTTCCGCACAGGCGTCAGGATACTTCGGCATCTGGGCTCCGAGGAGAGACGAAAAAAGGGCGGCGGCTTGGGCCTCCGAGAGAATCCCAAGTGACCTGATCAAGTCCGCGTTCTCGGTGCCGTCATAGTCCGCTACGACAACTTCGCGGATGAACGCTTCGAGAAGTTCCGGATTATTCAACTCGGTGAGGATCTCGAACATCGCCAATCGATCGGCTGACTCCGGCGCTGCGGCCGCGAATGTGTAGCTGTCTTGCGCCGGATCGACGGGCCAGGCCTCCACGATTCGGCGCGCGGTCGCAAAGGTCCGTAGCCGCGCGCGATCGCCTTCCGCGAGCAACCTCTTCAGATACGGGATCGCCGTGGTGACTCCGCCGGCCAACAACACGTCTACTGTGTGGTCCGAGGGCCAGAGAACAAGGGCCGCACGGCGATAGGACCGTTCGTAGCTTGCGCCTTCATTTCCGGTGGCCTCGGTGAGGCGCCGCTCATCTGGCGGTTCTCTGTCGAGCGCATTCGCGGGAAGTAACTCGCCGCCAGCAAGGGGAACACGGCCGAACTCTACGGGCCGATCATCCCGGTCAGACCACTCATCCAGATACTGCCAGCCATCGTCAACCGTGACCGCCTCGAAACGGACATTCCGCTCCCAGCCATCCAACTCACCGTCCGGTTCGAGATCGTAGCGGTAACGGGCCCGGCGGGAACGGTAGTAATCATCGTCGTCTACTTCGGCGGCTCCACTCTCGCCGATGTGGACAACGGCCAAGTGCGCGGCGCATCCAGC
Organism: Candidatus Sulfopaludibacter sp. SbA3; assembly: GCA_945890485.1. Taxonomy (GTDB): domain Bacteria; phylum Acidobacteriota; class Terriglobia; order Bryobacterales; family Bryobacteraceae. The sequence continues at coordinate 5,115 of CAMDCN010000034.1, forward strand.
TCTTGCCGCAGCTCGCAGCAGAACGTTGGACTTGGCCGAGTCTGCGCCCTTCAAGGCAGAGAAGCTAAGACTCGCCGGGCTGTATTGATGTTCGAGGATCCACGCCAGTTTCTGCGCCTTGCCCGGTGCTTTCCAGAACGCTTCGAGTATGGCGCCTGCCTTCTCAATTTGGGACTCGTAGTCGGGCGCCCGTAACCGTTGTACCCTGGTTTTGCCCGGCCTTTGGATGAGGTTGTAGACTAAGCAAACCCGATAGCCCTCCAGGACTGGCAGGACCTCGTGTTCACAGTCGGCATAAAAGGCGGCGAAGGCGAGCTCAGACGGATCTGCGGCGTTGGATGCGGCTGTGGCTTCGCGGCCAGCATGGCGAATACGCAGGGCTCCTCCGCGATGGGCGGATGGGAGCGTTAGGACTAGCGTGCCAAACATCCCGGGTGCCTTTTCGGTGTCGCGATGCGCGAGAAAGAACCCGCCGGTTTCGTAGATGAGCAGTTTATAGAGCTCGGCGGAGATGGTGGGATCCGGGCAACCG
>CAMDCN010000035.1 GCA_945890485.1 Candidatus Sulfopaludibacter sp. SbA3
TCTCGATGAGATGGAGCCGCAACACTCTGATCTTGTCGTCCGCGCTCCAATGCCGTCTTTCTTTCTTCAAGGTCTCGCTCCAAAGACCTCTTCGACCACTTTCCTTTCGGCTTTAACCGATTCCTCCGGTTTCAACTGAGGCAAAACAGTGCGCTGGGAGAATGACGAGGCCCACATCCTTAACGACCCGTTGCCGCGGGGCGAGTGGAGTTACGACCAGTTAGTTACGAGCGAACTTTTTGGCTTCGGCTCCGATTTGAGTCTCCGGGCCGAGGCCAAGCTCTACGAGCGCCTCGAGCTCATTCGAAATCCCCACCGTTCGCCTGAACAAGAAGCCCGGCTTCGGGACCTTCAGGAATTTGTCGCGGCTCTTCCAACCGCGAGTACCCCGAGCGCCCAGAGCATCGAGGAATTGATGCTGGACCTTGCAGGAGACCACTAGGTAGGAGCCCCAGTGTGATTAATATCTACAAAGGAATAGCCCCAAGCAGCCTCGTTAGCGAAGGTGAGGAGCACGCCAGGAACTTGTGCGCTACCTATGATGCAGACCCGGCATCGTACCGGGATGGGACGAGGCTGATGGAAGTTTCCGATTCAATCTGTAAGACCGATATCGTCAGGGCCGAGCTCGAAGCCTGTCATTTTGGCAAGTGCTGCTATTGCGAGACCGTCATCCCCAAGCCTTTCGCCCATTCCCATATCGAGCACTGGAGGCCGACAAACAGTTCCCGCCAAGGACGTGGCGAAACGCGAACCCGCCCGGGCTACTACTGGCTGGTGAATAGTTGGGACAATCTTCTGCTAAGCTGCTTCTTCTGTAACACCACTAATAAGAGCGATCTGTTCCCGCTGCGGAATCCGCCAACACGCGCCAGACACCACGGAATGCGTCTCGAAGATGAGGAACCAGGCATCCTCAAACCTGATGGAGACCAAGATCTGCGGGACCATATCACGTTCGCGGAGGACGTGCCAGTCGGGCTCACAGACCTCGGCCGCAAGACGATCCAGGTACTCGGCCTGGACAGCGTGAAGCATTCGCTTCGTCGTGAAGTACTGGCGAAGATCAGAAACGACAGAAGGGAATTGCTAGACCTCATGGCCATTAATCATCCTATGGCTCGCGAGATAGCGGATCAAAGGCGTAAATCTATCGAGGATGCCATTCTACCTAACAAGCCATATAGCGCTATGGTTGCCGCCTTTTTGGCGACGTACCCCCTGCCGGAACTCGCACCGGAGATGGCCCGAGGAGCCGGCGGAGAGCCGTCTATCGACTGAGCGTTAGTGATGGCGCATTACATCGGACTATCACGTTTCCCGATAGGAGAAATGGTGGCGGGTCTGATCCCCTTGGCTGTATGGTCGCCAACAGGTTCTAAGAGGCTAAACATTCAGGCACTTTGCATTTGGTTCCTGCCAAACGGCGTTCTGGGAACTCAGTAACGGTTTTGCCCGGATCACACGCGATTCGTCAGTTGAGGATTGCCCACAATCGGGGCTGATTTGTATGGACCGCCTCCAGCCGTCCACGGTCCGGGAACCAAGTAGCGCCGCCCCGGCCCACCAGCACCTCGGCATAGCTCCCCCTACCGGTGAGTAGCTCCTCTCGGCGATCCGCAAGCTCCGCCCCTACCACGCGCCACCCGCGCGGGCCGCGCCGCACCGGCGCGAAGTTCCCCACTTTGGTAGCGTAACGGGATGCGCATGATCTGGCTGTTCTATTGCGGTGCCCTCTTGGCCGAAGTCCCGCCTCCCACCTTCCGTTATCTGCCGGACTCCCGGGTGGCCTTAGAGAGTGCCACGCCAAACACGGTCATCCGCTATACCTTGGAGGATCGCGACCCGGACAAGTCGGCCGGGCTCTACTTTGGCCCCGTCGACCTCCCGGTGGGCCGCGTTCTCCGGGCACGCGTCTTCTCCGCCTCTCCCGAAGACACGAGCCCCGTGCTGTTGATCGCCGGGCGTCCGCAGCCTTCGACTCTCGTAGAGGTGACGCAGAATCGCGATTGGAAAAACTACGACTGGGCCACCCGCCACCGGGCGATCGTGGCCCGCAATGAGCAAATGAAGCCGGACATTCTACTACTCGGCGACTCCATCACCCATTTCTGGGGTGGCGAACCTTCGGACGCTCGGGCCCGTGGTCCGCTGAGCTACCAGAAGTACTTCGGGGCATTCAAGGTCACGAATATCGGCTATGGTTGGGATCGCACCGAGAATGTCTTGTGGCGTTTGCGTCATGGGGAAGTCGACGGCATTCGTCCGCGGGTAGTGATGGTCATGATCGGCACCAACAACATGACAATCAACACGACAGAAGAGATCGCGGCGGGAGTGGCGGCAATTTGCGACGAACTGCAGGTGCGGCTGCCGCAATCGAAGATACTGCTGCTCGGCATTTTTCCACGCGGCGCCAAACCGGACGCGGGGCGTGATAAGATCGCGGCGGTCAACCGGGAACTCGCCAAGCGGAATGGCACGCGCAACATCACCTATCTGGATATCGGCAAGGTATTCCTGGAGGCAGATGGGAGCATTGCCCCCGCGATCATGAATGACTATCTGCATCCCACTGAGGCCGGTTACGAACGCTGGGGCGAGGCAATTGCGCCAACCTTGCAGAAGTTACTAACGAACTGATCGCCCTCCTCTGCTCTTCGCTCGTCAGTCTGGTATCGCGCTCCGCCCGGTCAGTTTGGCGAACAACTCCCCGTTTATCAAATGCATACAGACACTGAGAGGGAAATCGGCGATCACCGCGCGCGCGTTCACAGGGTAAAGAAATAAACTGCATCCCCTTCATTCCATTACTCTTAAACCCATTTTTCGCCTCCCTCTCACCCCCCGAAATTTGGTCCCCCTCTGCTACACTCCAATCAGAAAGTAGAAACAACGCCCTGACCGGCTCCCCAGTCAGGGCGTTTTCTTTTTCCCCAGGAGAATTCCGATGCCCAACCAGCTATCCCCCGAAGAGAAAAAGGCCCGCCGCGCCGAAGTCAACCGCCAAAACGCCAAGAAAAGTACCGGCCCCAAGTCCGAAGCCGGCAAAGCCATCTCCCGCCTCAACGGCCTCAAAAACGGCTCCCGCGCCATCGTCATCAACCTCAGCCATGCGCCCGGTATCGCCCTCCTCACCGGTGAGGACACCGCCGAGTATCAGGACATGGTCGCCGAATACCAACGCACCTTGGCCCCCCAAAACCGTCTCGAAGCCGGCATCATCCAGCGCATCGTCGACGCCCAATGGCGCTTGCTCCGGAACTCGCGCCTCCAAAGCCTCGAAATGGAAACCGCTCTCGACGAGGCCCGCCAGGATGAACACCCCGGCCTGCCGCCCGCCGCTGCCTGTGAAATGCAGACCGTCGAGGCCAACCGCAAGTGCGTCGACGCCAAGTACATCCGCCAGCTCCAGCGCGAGGAAGCCTCGCTCATGCGTCTCATCAACGCGAGCCACCGCGAGCTGCAAACCGTCCGCAAGCTGAACCCGTCGCCCGCGCCGCCCGTCCGGCCGCGCCTCGAATACACCGGCGAAAAACAGAGCGTGCTCGATCGCGCCATGGCCGAACCCGAAATTTCGAGTGCCCCGCAACCCGTTGCAAACACTCAGGAAACCGCCCCGGCCGCCCACGACCGAAGCCAACTCGCTCCCGGCTGGAACTACACCATCCAGCCTGTCGCCAAGCCCAAAACCTTTGCAGCCGGCGCCTCAGGAGGTTCCTATGTGGGATTGGAGCCAATCTAAGGCGACCGAACGGCCGAATTCACCCCGGCGCAGGCTAACGGCAGCGTCGCCGAACCGTCCCACTCAGTCCGGCATACCGGAAGTGTGCCCCGTCCCGGACCCGGCCATGCTCCCATCCGTCTGGGTCGCCGCCCATCTCGGCTTCACCCCCGATCCCGGCCAGGCTCGCTTCCTCGACTCGCCCGATAAACGCCTCGCCTTCGTCGGTTCCCGCCAATCCGGCAAGTCCGAAACCGCCGCCGCCAAGGCCTTCTATCTCGGCCTCCGCCACGCCCAAACGGACTATCTCCTCTTCGGCCGCATCCACCGTCATGCGACCATTCTCATCCAGCGCGTCCGGGCCTTCGCCCGCCGCCTCGGCCTCGCCACCCATGCCGATCCCGATTTCCCCGGCTCGCTGGTCCTGCCCAACGGCT